>JAEUHC010000019.1 GCA_016794785.1 Opitutaceae bacterium
CGAAGCCCCGGAGGAGCTCCGTCCCTCGAAAGTCTTCTCGTTGTGAAAGCCGGCTTAGTAACGACGATCGCCGCGATCGCGATCGCCGCGGAACCCGCCGCCACCGCCGCCGCCACCGAAGCCGCGGCCACCGCCGCCGCCACCGTAGCCGCCGCCGCCGCCGAAGCCGCGGCCGCCACCACCGCCGCCGAAGCCGCCACCCGGGCGCTCTTCCTTCGGACGAGCCTCGTTAACCGTCAACTGACGGCCACCGAGATCGACGCCATTCATCTTTTCCGCGGCCTGCTTGGCCTCTTCGGCCGTGCCCATGGTGACGAACGCGAAACCGCGCGGGCGGCCGGTCATCTTGTCCATGGCGACGTACACGTCGGTCACGGAGCCGAACTGGCCGAAAGCGGCGCGGAGTTCGTCTTCGGTCGTCTTGAACGACAGGTTACCGACGTACAGTTTGGAATTACTCATCTGTGATGTCTCGTAGATCGACCGTCCGCTGCCAGTCCGTTCCCACTATTGGGTTTCGAAATCATCACTTAAGCCAAACGCTCAGCCAACGACTCACCAGATACTGTCACCTAACGTTGTCTCTAACGAACGAGCGGACGCTGCATGGGCCGGCTTATGACGCAAGGGAATTCGGGAGAGCCCTTCGGGTGGCCTAAATCGAGTATTTGGCCCGCACGTCTGCCGGGATCACGGTGGATCGGCCGGTCGCGAGAGTGACGAGCACGTAGTCGGTGTGGCCTTCGCACACACGTTTGCCCGCGGGCTGCTTGTCGATCTCGAAGGCCACACGGCAGCCATTCTCGGTGAAATGCACGATCCAGCAGCGCACCGTCATGCGGTCGCCCCAGCCGAGCGGCCGCTTGTAGTCGATGTGCGCCGAGGTCATCCACCAGCCGAGTCCGCGGTCGGCGAAGGCCTGCATGGACATGCCGTAGAATTTTTCCATCTGCTCGAAACGCGCCGCCAGCACGTAGTCGAGATAGCGCGTCGAATGGACGTGCTGGTAGAGATCGATGTCATCCGGCCGCACGGCGAGCTCGGTCTCGAACTTGGAAAAGACGTTCATACGCAGGAAGCCGGCGGGGGCGGGGTTCAGTCGAGAAACCGATCCAGCAGCCGCCGATCACGCTTGGTGGGCCGGCCGCTGCCCTTTTCCCGGGCGAGCACCTGCTGCACGCTTCGTTCGCGCAGCCGCTCATACTCCTCCGGTGGCGTCAGGTCCGCGCAGAACTCCGGCAGGAGCTTCGCCCCCACGCGCGAGCGTGGCACGCCGACCACCCGCAGCGTGCGGGTGAACAGGCCCTGTCTCACCTTCACGACTTCGCCGGCATGCACGTCGCGCGCCGGCTTGGCCACGAGATCGTTCACCGTCACGCTGCCCGCGCGGCACGCATCGGTCGCGAGCGCCCGCGTCTTGAAGACGCGCATGGCCCACAGCCACTTGTCGAGGCGGGCGGCATGGTCGGCGGGCGCGGGGTGCAAGGCCGGGAAACAAAAAGCGCGGGCGGCGAAGTCAACTCCGCCGCCCGCGCCGCCAAGTCCGGCCCGCGCTCAGTTCTTCCGCACGCGCGGGAAATCCGCGCGCAGCCAGTCGTCGACCAGCGCCTTTTCATGGCGCACCGGATCGTCGCGGAATCCCGTCGTGATTTTCATCATGAACCCGAGGTCCCGCAGCTCACGGGTTCCTTCCTTGACCACCTTGCCGTTGGCGTCGGTCAGGCGGAAGGTGAGCTTGATGCTTGGCACGTAGATGTCCTTCACCACGCGGATGCTGTCCCAAGTGGGGCCGCGCCACGGCTCGAAGTCGCCGGCCATGTCGATGTCGGTGAACGTCACTGTCAGCTTGTGGCCGTCGGGCACGAAGTATTTGGCCTGCTCAAGCAGATGGTCGCGGATCTGATCGAGGTAGGTGGTGCGCTTGTAGTCGCCCATGTGGTTGTCGCGCACATCGGTGAACTTTTCCGGCTCGAAAAACACCACCTCGGCGCGCGCGACGGTGTGGGCGCCCGGCGGTTGCAACGCGAGCGCGGGGCCCGCGGCGAGAAACCCGACGAGGAGGAGATGCGAGGTTTTCATGGCGGTTGTCATGACGCAAGGTAGCACAGAAATGTTCCCGCGCCAGTCTGGCAAAAGGGTTCCTCACCCCGCGGTCGCGACGGTCACGACGACATATTTGCTGGTCGGCGTGTTGCTCCGGGCGGCGGTGCTGCCGATGGGCACCAGCACATTGGCCTCCGGGAAATATGTCGCCACGCAGCCGCGCGGAATCCGATACGGCGCGACCATGAAGCCGCGCGCCAAGCGCACGGTCCCGCCGTGGCGGTTCGTCAAGTCCACCCGCTGGCCCTGCATCAATCCGAGCGCCGTGATGTCGTCGGAGTGCATAAACACCACCCGTCGCCCGCCGAACACGCCGCGGTAGCGGTCGTCGAGACCATAGACGGTCGTGTTGAACTGATCGTGGGTGCGGATCGTCATCATCACGAACTCTCCCGGTGCCACCCCCGGCCGCGGGATCGGGGCGACGATGAAGTGTGCGCGCCCCGTGGCCGTGCGCCACTCGCGGCGGTCCCGCACCGCGTTGGGCAGATAAAACGCCCCCGCGCGGACCCGGCGGTTGTAGTCGGCGAAGCCCGGGACCACGCGCGCGATGCGGTCGCGGATGAGATCATAGTCGGTGGCAAACTCGCGCCAAGGCGCCGGCAGGCCCAGCGCGGCAGCCAGCCCGCACACGATCGCGACCTCGCTGCGCAGCTCCGGCGACGCGGGCGTGAGCCGGCCGCGCGAGGCGTTGATGATGCCCATCGAGTCCTCGGTGGTCACAAACTGTTCGCCGCCCGCCTGTGCGTCGCGCTCGCTCCGGCCGAGGCACGGCAGGATCAGCGCCGTGCGGCCGGTGACGAGGTGCGCCCGGTTGAGCTTGGTCGAGATGTGGGCCGTGAGCGCTGTGCGTCGCAACGCCGCGGCGGTGAATTCCGTGTCGGGCGTGGCTGAAAGGAAATTGCCTCCCATCGCGACCAACACGCGCACGCGGCAGTCGTGCATCGCGCGAATCGTTTCGACCGTGTCATGCCCGTGCGTGCGCGGAGAGCTGAAACCGAACTCCGCATCGAGCCGCGCGAGCCACGACTCGGGCATTTTCTCGCAGATGCCCATGGTGCGATCGCCCTGCACGTTCGAATGGCCGCGCACGGGGCACACGCCGGCGCCGCGCCGGCCGATGCTGCCGCGCAGCAGGAGCAAGTTCACGACCTGCTGGATCGTCGCCACCGCCTCGGGCTGCTGCGTGAGGCCCATCGCCCAGCAACAGATCGTGGCCTTCGACCTCATGGCGATCTCCGCGGCCGCGAGGATCGTTTCGCGCGGGACTCCGCTCGCCTCCACGATCTCGTCCCATGATGCGCGTCCGAGATCGGCGGCGAGCGCCTCGAAGCCGGCCGTGTGCTGCGCGATGAACTCGCGATCGAGCACGCCGCCGCGCGCCGCCTCGGCCTCGAGCAGCGCCTTCATGATTCCCTTCATCACGGCGAGGTCGCCCGCGATGCGCGTTTGCAGCCACAGATCGGAAAGGCGCGCGCCTTCGCCGGCGAGCGTCGTCAGCACTTTCAGCGGATTCAGGAAATCCTGCGGGTTCTTGAAGCGCTCCGTGCCGATCTCGGGCAGCGGGTTGACTGAGACGATTTTCGCCCCACGCGCCTTGGCCGCCGCGAGCGCGGCGAGCATCCGAGGATGATTCGTGCCGGGATTTTGCCCGATGACAAAGATCGCCTCCGCGTGTTCGAAGTCCTCCAGCGTCACCGTGCCTTTGCCGATGCCGATGCTTTCGCCGAGCGCGACGCCGCTCGATTCGTGGCACATGTTGGAGCAGTCGGGCAGGTTGTTGGTGCCGAACTGCCGCGCGAGGAGCTGCCAGAGGAAGGCCGCCTCGTTGCTCGTGCGTCCCGAGGTGTAGAACGCCGCCGCGTCCGGCGTCGGCAGCGCGCGCAGCTCCGCGGCGATGAGCGCGAACGCCTCCTCCCAGCCGATCGGGGCGTAGTGGGTGGCACCGGGCCGCAGCACCATCGGCTCGGTGAGCCGGCCTTGGGCGTTGAGCCAGTGGTCGCTCTGCGCGGCGAGCTCGGCGACGGCGTGTTTTCGAAAAAACTCCGCCGTGATTCGCTTGGGCGTCGCCTCGTCGGCCACGGCCTTCGCGCCGTTCTCGCAAAATTCGAACACATGCCGATCCCCATCCGGGCTCGGCCACGCGCAGGACTGGCAGTCGAACCCGTCGGCCTGGTTCACCGCGAGCAGCGCGCGCACGCCGCGCGCGAGGCCCATCTCGCCGACAAGCCGGGCCGTCACGCCGACGGCCTTGAGCCCGGCCGCCGCCGTGCTCGGCGGGCCGAGGCGCGCCGGCTCCGGCTCGGGCGGGGTCTGGGCGGCAGGTTGATTCGAGGCCATGCGCGGAGCGTGGCAAGGGCGGCGCGTTGTTCAATGCCGCCTTCGCCGCCCGGCGCTCAGGCGCCAGGCTGGCACAGGCAGGACGATGTGATTTGGGTGTCCGCCTTCGCCCACGCCTGCTTGAACTGGACTTCAACCTGAGCGGCCTCGGCCGGCTTGTTTTGCAAACGCAGGCTGCGCGCGAGGCCGTAGAGCGACCAGCCGTTGTTCGGCAGGCGTTTCAAATCCTCGCGATACACCTCCTCTGCCGCGCCGAAGCGACCGGCGTTCAGCAGCGTCGCGCCGAGCGCGTGCCGCACGGGCAGAATCCAGCCAGGCGGCTCGTCGTATTTGAGCGCGTCCTCCGCTTTCACCGCCTCGCGGAGCCGGGCCACGGCCGCGTCGAGCTTTCCCTCGCGCACGAGGATCTCGCCTTCGAGCATGGGCGTGGCGACCGCGAGAATGCCCTGCGCCGTGTTGTTGCCGAGCGTCTCCTCGGCCGGCACGCGTTTCGCCGCCTCGAGGTAGGCCGCCTGCTCGGCGCGCGCCGCCTTGGCATCGCCCTTCGCGGCCCGCGCCACTCCGCGCGCCGCCAGCCGCAATGTCCGGGTGAAGGGCATGTAGTCGGGGTGATCGGGCTCCGCCAGGATCATGTCCCACAGCCCGAAGCGGATCATCACCTCATACGGCATGCCTACCATGCCTTCGATCATGAGCGCGTATTCCTTAACAAACTCGGCCGGCGCCTCCGTTACCATGGCGCGGATGTGCTTCAGCGCGAGTTCACGCTGCCCGGTCATCATGGCGGCGTAGGCCAGCATGTGCTGGTTGTGCGCGGCATAGACCACGAGCATGTCCTGCGGCGGCCCCACGATCGCGCGGTGGCGGCGATCAGCCTCGACGGCCTTGAGGTTGGCGGTGATGGTCTCGTGCCACCGGCCCACGCGGATGTCGATGTGTGAGGGCATGTGGACATTGTGCGCCAGGCCCGGCTGCAAATCCCGCAGGCGGTCGGCCGCGGGAATCGCGCGCTCCGGATGGGGCGAGGCCTCGACCGCATGGATGTAGAGATGGTTGGCCAACGGGTGGCGCGGGTTTAGCGCGATCGTGGCGTCCAGTGTCGCGATGATTTCCGCCGTGCCGGGTTGCGCCTCGCCCTCGGGCGTCCACTGGTCCCAGGGGCGCAAATCCATCATGGCCTCCGCATACAGCGCGCCGATGTCGGCGTCCTTGGGGTGAGCCAGCCACACCGCGCGCATGGCCTCGGCATACGCGCGATCAAGCGGGCCGCGGTCCTCGGGCTGGGGCAGGGCGTAGCGTTTGGCCAAGGCCTCGATGAGCGCGCGATCGGCGGGCTTGGCGGTCGCGATGTGGCGCTGCGCGAGCTTCAGCGCAGCCCAGGCTTGCTCCGCCAGCGGCGGCGGCACCATCGGGAAGTTGATGTGCGGGCCGCAGGCGAGCGCGACGCCCCAGTGCGCCATTGCGCATTCCGGATCGAGGCGCGCCGCCTCCTGGAACGACCGGATCGCCGCACCGTGGCTGAAGCCGAAAAGCAGCTTGAGACCCTGATCGAAGTAGTGCTGGGCGCGCCGCGACTTGGTCGCGATCGGCCGCGTGTGGGTGCCAAGGCCGTCGAACAGCGGGATTTCCCGCGGCATGGGAGCCTGATCCGCTCCGGAAACGAAACCGGCCGGCGCCGCGACGAGCGCCAGCCCGAGCAACCAACGAACCGTGATCCTGGCATGCATGGACATTCCTTTCTCTGGAAGGGCAGGGGTTGGGGGAGGGGCAAAACCTGAGCCACTCACTGGGAGGCTCTTTCGTGCAGGGTATTCCCCCGGCGAAGCCTCAAAAGCAAAATATGCCCGGCGCAGCATCTCTTTTGCATTTCCTGGCGCGCGCCTCATGGTGGCGCTGCGCCATGTTCGCCACCTTCATCCGCCTGATCGCGGGCCGGCCGCCGCCGGAGCTCGAACACAACCCGTTCGTCGAGGAAGTGCGCGTGCGCGACAGCCGCATCCGGCGCGATCCGCGGACCCTGCGCTTTATCCTGATCTGCTGGATCCTGATCGCGGTGAAGCACGTGCTGGTGATCTGGGCGTGCGAAAACTACGCGACGCCGTTCCACCAGCTGTGGGTGAATTTTCCGACCTGGCTGCTAGGTGCGCTCGCCACGGGGATCTATTTTGCCCGCACCCGGGTGCGGCCGAGGCGCTGAGCCGCCGCGGACTCAGCGCTGGATGCGCGCCGAGCCGCCTTGGGCGAAGGCCCGCACTTGCTCGACGGTCGCCATGGTCGTGTCGCCGGGGAAGGTCGTGAGCAGCGCGCCGTGCGCCCAGCCGAGGTTGACCGCGTCCTGCGGCGATTCGCCGGCGAGCAGCCCGTGGAAGAAGCCCGCGGCGTAGCCGTCGCCCCCGCCCACGCGATCGACGACGTCGAGCTCGCACGTGGGCGAGACGTAGGTCGCCCCGTTGATCCAGGCCACCGCGCCCCAGGTGTGGCGGTTGGTCGAGTGGACCTCGCGCAGCGTCGTCGCCACGATTTTGATATGAGGGTGCTTCCTGGTGACGTTGCCCATCATGCTGAAGAACGCGCTCGGATCCAATTTGGACTTGGCCGCGACCTCCGGCCCGGGGATGCCGAGGCCGAGCTGGAGATCCTCCTCGTTGCCAACCAGCACATCGACGTGGCGGATGATGCGGTCGAGCACCGCGACGGCCTTTTCGTTGCCGCCGGAGATATTCCACAGCTTCGCGCGATAGTTGAGGTCGAACGAAGTCACGGCCCCCGCCGCCTTGGCGGCCTGCATCGCCTCGACGATCAGCTCGGCCGTCGTCGGCGAGAGCGCCGCGAAGATCCCGCCGCTGTGGAACCAGCGCACGCCGCCCGCGAAGATCTCCTTCCAGTTGAAATCGCCCGGCTTGAGCTGCGCCGCCGCCTCGTTGCTGCGGTTGTAGAACACCACCGGCGCGCGCACGCCGTGCCCGCGATCGCTGTAAACCGTCGCCATGTTGGGCCCGTTGACGCCGTCGTGCTTGAAGCGCTTGTAGAACGGCGTGACGCCCATCGCCCGCACGCGCTCCGCAATCAGATCACCCACCGGGTAGTCCACCATCGCCGAGGCCACGCCGGTGCGGAGCCGGAAGCAGTCGGCCAGGTTGGCCGCGACGTTGAACTCGCCCCCGCTCACATGAATCTCGCAGGACGTCGCCTTGCGAAAAGGGATGACGCCCGGATCGAGGCGGTTGATGAGCGCGCCGAGGGAGACGAAATCGAGCGCAGCCGCGGACGCAGGACGGAGGTTCAGGCCGTAGTTCATGGAGGAAATGGCAGTATGCGAACCGGCCGCGACCGCCAGAATTAATATCACCCGACCGTGTCACACGCGCATCCCGCCACCGTCAGATTTTGTTTTGGGTTTTCGGGCGTTTCGCTCCACCTTGCGCCGATGCCTTCCGTCCCCGGCCTGCGTTCTCCCTACGACAAAGTCGGCCGCCTCGTCTATTTCGGGCGCATGCTCGACAAGATCCGCGTGCACGCCAAGGCGGCCTTGCCCGCCGACTACATCCAGAATCTCGGCACGGGCTTCGACGGCCGCTGCTGCGCTTTTCTGCGCGTGGACTACGCCGAGCTGAAGGCCCGGGTGCTGGCCTCCGCGCTGGGGGACGCGGCCGCGCTGGCGTGGGCCGAGTCGCGCGGCGGAGCCCGCAGCGACGAGGAATGCGAAGTCTGGAACGGTTTTATGATGAAGCGCGGCTGGCGCGATCCGGCGGCGACGATGCTGGCCAAGCGCATCGCGGAAAGCGCGCTGCACGGCGCGCCGATCATGACGATGTTCGACTACCTCGACTTTGACGAAGGGCGCGACCCGGTCGCCGCGCGCCGCTGGGAAGGATGAGCGAGCCGCGCGCCCCATGCACCCCGAAGCCGCCAAGCGTCTCCGCCTGCTCGCCAGCGCCGTAAGCGTGCTGCTGCTCGCGGGCGTGGTCGCGGGCGGATGGCTTTACACGCGGATCCGCGCAAGCCGGCCGCAACTCGACGGCGCCGTCGCGACGGCCGGCCTCTCCGCCGCCGTGACGATCGAACGCGATGCCTTGGGCGTCCCCACGATCCGCGGGGCGACGCGGGCCGACGTCGCCCGCGCCCTCGGCTGGCTGCACGCGCAGGATCGCTTTTTTCAAATGGACCTCCTCCGGCGCGTCGCCGCCGGCGAGCTGGCCGAGATCTTCGGGGCCAAGGCCGTGCCGCGCGACCGTGCGTCGCGCCGGCATGGGTTCCGCCGCATCGCCCAGGAGGTGCTCGCGCGCCTCGGCCCGGAGCACCGGGCCGTGCTCGAAGCCTACACCGCGGGCGTCAACGCCGGCCTCGGCGCGCTTGCCGCCCCGCCGTTCGAGCACCTCGTGCTGCGCACCACGCCGCGGCCCTGGCGGGCGGAGGACACCTTTCTCGTCGCGTTTGCGATGACGCTGGAGCTGCAGGAAAAACAAATCAGCCACGAACTCACGCTGATGACCCTGCGCGACCAGCTCGGGCACGACGCGCTCGCGTTTTTCGCGCCGATGCTCACGCCCACCGACGCCGCGCTCGACGGCACGACCGCGCCGCTCGCGCCCACCCCCGGCCCCAAGCTGGTCGATCTGCGCGGGAAGAAAACCGTGTCGATCGATCCGAGGCCTGCGCCCCGGGCTGATCCGTTTCCCTTCTTCGCCCGCGATCCCGAGGCCGTGACCGGCTCCAACGCCTTCGCGCTGGCCGGGGCGCACACCGCGAGCGGCGCGGCGCTCCTCGCGAACGACATGCACCTCGACCACGGCGTGCCCAACACGAGGTATCGCGCCGTGCTCCAGTTTGGCGACCGCCGCCTCGCGGGTGTGACGCTGCCCGGCGCGCCGGTCATGGTCGCCGGCAGCAACGGCCGCGTCGCGTGGGGCTTCACGAGCGGCTACGTCGATGCGAGCGATCTCGTCGTCGTCGAACCCAACAGCATCGCGCCCACGCTCTACACCGCGCCCGGGCGCACCGAGTCCGTGGCCTTTGAGACGCGGACCGAGACCATCTTGGTGAAGGGCGCCGAGCCCGTGACCGCCGAGTATCGCCGCACGATCTGGGGCCCGATCCTCGAGGCCACGGATCATCGCCAGCGTCCGCTTGCGCTCCGTTGGGTGGCGCACGAGCCGGAGGCGACCAACCTCAGCCTGCTCGATCTGGAAAATGCCGCCACCACCGAGGAAGCCATCGGCTTGGCGCAGCGCTGCGGCATCCCGGCGCAGAACATCCTCATCGCCGATCGTGCCGGCGCGATCGCGTGGACCATCGCCGGCCGCCTGCCGAAGCGCGTCGGCTACGATGGCCGCCTGCCTGTGCCGTGGAGCTTTGGCGATCGGCGCTGGGAGGGCCTGCTCCCGCCCGAGGAGGTGCCGGTGGTCCGCGGCGAGGAGTCCGCGCTGCCCGGCCGCCTTTGGTCTGGCAACCAGCGCCACGTTGGCGGCGAGGGTCTCGCCAAAATCGGCGACGGTGAAATCCACCGCGCGCCGCGCGCCGCGCAGATCCGCGACGGCCTCGTGCCCCTGGCGAAAGCCACGCCGAAGGACCTCCTCGCCGTGCAGCTCGATGATCGCGCGCTGTTTCTCCAGCCGTGGCACGCGCTGCTGATGGAAACCCTGACGCCAGCCGTCGTCGCGCAGAAGAAAGCCCGCGCGGAGCTCCGCGCCGCGGCGGAGAAATGGGAAGGCCGCGCGAGCCCCGAGGCCGTGAGCTACCGGCTCACGCGGGCGTTTCGCGCGGCGGTGCATGCGCGGGTGTTCACGCCGATCTTTGCGCCGTGCGTGGAGGCCTACCCGGAGTTCAACGCCCGCCGCGCGCTCCAACTCGACGGCGCGTGCTGGCAAATCCTCCGCGAGAAACCCGCGCACCTGCTCGATGCGCAGTTCACCACGTGGGAAGACCTGCTTGCCGCCGCGGCGGACGACACCATCGCGGCCGTCACCAAAGACGGCGGCAGTCTCGCGCAGGCCGCGTGGGGTCGCGTGAACCGCCTGCAAATGAAGCATCCGTTCAGCCGCGCTTATCCGTGGCTCAGCCGTTGGCTCGATCTTCCGGCCGATCCGCTGGCGGGGGATTCCGACATGCCGCGCGCGCAAGTCTCCGGCCACGGGATCAGCGAGCGCATCGTCGTCTCGCCCGGTCGCGAGGAGGAAGGCATCTTCCACATGCCCGGCGGCCAGAGCGCGCATCCGCTGTCGCCCTTCTATCGCGCGGGCCACGAGGCCTGGCTGCGCGGCGAGCCGACGCCGTTCTTGCCCGGGAAAACCCAGCACACGCTCACCCTGAAACCGTGAAAGATTCCCCCGCCCCCGTCACGCGACGCGAGGCGATTGGCCTGCTCGGCGCCCTCGCACTTCCGCTCGACGCGCTGCTCACGACCAGCGCCAGCGCCGCCGAGCCCGCCACAACGGCGAGACCGTCCAGCCCGCTCGCGCCCGACCTCGTGAATCTCCACGATCTCATGGCGTGGATCGCGCGCGAGCACGGCCCCCGCCTCTCGTTTCTCGATCCGCAGTGGACTGATCTGGAGGCGTGGAAGGCCGCGGCGCGCCCAGTCCTCCGCCGCTGCCACAGCTATGATCCCAAGCCCGTCCCGTTTGGCGCCGAGCTCGTCCGCCGCGAAGAGCGCGACGGTTTCGCGATCGAGGTGATTAAGATCCGCGCGACGGAAGCCTACGACATCCCCGCTCGCGTGCTCATTCCCTCCGGCCGCAGGGGCCGTCTCCCGGCCGTCGTCGCGATGCACTGCCACAGCGGTCGCTACGTGTGGGGTCATGAGAAGGTCCTGTCGTCGCCCGGCGAGCCGGCGGTGCTCACCGAGTTCCGCGCGCGGGACGGCCGCCCGTGGGCCGAGCACCTCGTGAAGCGCGGCTACATCGTGATTGTCGCCGACGCGTTTTACTTCGGCGAACGCCGCCTGCGGAGCGAGTCGCTGGAGCCGTCACGCGTCTTTCCCGAGGTCCGCGATCGGCATCGCGCGCTGCTGGCGGCCGCCCCCGGCTCGCCCGAGTGGCTCACCGCCGTCAACGCGATCTGCAGTTTCTACGAGCACCTCACGTCGAAGACGCTCATCGCCGCCGGCGCCACCTGGCCCGGCCTGCTGGCGTGGGACGACATGCGCACGGTGGACTACTTGGCGAGCCGGCCCGACGTGGACCCCGCGCGCCTCGGCGCCGCGGGCCTGTCCGGCGGCGGCCTGCGCACCGCGCACCTCATCGCGGCCGATGCGCGCATCAAGGCCGCCTCGATCACGGGCTGGATGACGACGTTTGCCCACCAGCTCCCCCGGCACATCCGCCACACGTGGATGGCGTTCACGCCGGGCCTCTACTCGTCGCTTGATCTGCCCGACGCCGCCGCGCTGCACGCACCGGGCGCGCTCCTCGTGCAACAATGCCTCCGCGACACCCTCTACCCGTCCGAGGGGCTGCGGGCTTCCGTCGACAAGCTCACCCAAATCTACGCCAAGGCCGGCATCCCGGAAAAATTCCGCGGCAGCTTCCACGACGTCGTGCACTCGTTCCCGCCCGCGTTGCAGGAGGAAACCTTCGACTGGTTCGACCGCTGGCTGTGACAGACAAACCAGGGAAACGGCGGAAAGAAGAAATTCAGGAAAAGGAAATACACCCTCAGGCGGTCTTTCTGAGATTTCATCTTTCTGCCGTTTCATCTTTCTTCTTTTCATCCGCCCCGCCATGCCCCTCCGTGTCCTCGCCCATCCGCTCGCCGCGCACATCCTCACGCACCTGCGCGACAAGACCACCAAGCCCGCGACGTTCCGCACGCTCTCCTATCAGCTCAGCCTGCTCCTTGCGATCGAGGCGACGCGCGAGATTGAGACGGAGGCCAAGGCCATCGAGACCCCGCTGGAGCCGCTCACCGCGCGCGTGCTCGCGCACCAGCCGCTCGTGGTCGTGCCGATCTTGCGCGCGGGACTCGGCATGGTGCAGCCGTTCACGGACATCTTCCCCGATGTGGCGGTGGGCTACATCGGCCTCGAGCGCGATCACGAGACGGCCAAGGCTCGCAGCTACTACTGCAAGCTCCCGCCGCTCGCCGGCCGCCACGCCTTCGTCGTCGATCCGATGCTGGCGACTGGGGGTTCGGCGGTGCAGGCGCTGAACATCGTGAAGGAAAAAGGCGCGAAGGACGTGCGCCTTGTGTGCATCGTGAGCTCGCCCGAAGGCGTGGCCGAAGTGGAAAAGCACCACCCCGGCACGCTCATCCACACCGCCGCCCTCGATCGCGGACTCAATGCGCGGAAATACATTCTCCCCGGCCTCGGCGATTTCGGTGATCGGCTCTACGGGACGTGAGCGGTGCGGCGCACGCCGCGGTTCGCTGCCGTTACCAGACCTTGGGCCGCTCGCCGGTTTCGCGGATGCGGTTAAGCGCCTTGACCGCAGCTTCGGCGAAATCATCCGCCCGGCGCTGCGCCGCTTTTTTCGCCGGCTTCACCGGGCGTTTCGTCGGCGCGATGACCAGAGACTTGGTTTTAACCGCCTGCATTTTCAAAGATACCCTTGGCCGTGGCGATCATTTGGTCAAGCGGCGGGTGGGCGTATTGCGAGCGCAGGCTCTCGAGGCCGATGATTTCGGCGCCCGAGTCTTGCGAGAAAAACACCGCGCGAATCTCGATCTGCGAACCGTAATAATCGTCCAACGCGAGCACCACCGCTTGGGCGCCGTGATGTGTGCTCGCGGCGGCTTCCGGTTCGACGCGCCGGCCGGCGCTGGCCGCGCGGCCGAGGATGGCCCGCACCGCTTCCGCAAAAGGGCGGTGCAAATGCAGCACTTCCACCTCGCAGCCCTGCGCGAGACAGAAGTCGATCTTCTCGCGTGCCGGCGTGAGCCGGGAAAGCGTGCCGTCAACGACTAGGATCGCCTCCGGCAGCTTGTCGCCGAGGGCGGCGAGAACGGTGGATTTGCCCGAGCCCGCCCCGCCGGAGAGAAACCGGACGAGTCCAGGCGGACCTTGGGCGATGCGGCGGCGGAAGATCTCATCCGTGAGCGCCTTCGCGGGCGCGTAGGTGGCCTGCGAGTATTTGCCCCGCGCCTCGATCGAGGCCGCGTAATCCGTGCAAAATTCCCGCGCCCGATCCGGATCGATGATGGAGCCGTGCCGCGCCTCATACTCGGCGATCAAATCCTCGAGTTCGGCCTCCACCTTGGCGGCGAACCGGCGCTCGACCTCGGCCTCGTCCGGGGAGAGGCCGGGGGTCGCGGGAATGCCGAGTTTGCCGCGATATGACGCCACGCGCGCGACCTCGTCGAAAATCCCGGGAGGCGGCAAGCCGCTTTCGCCGTCGCCAAGCCGCTTGTTTCCTTGGCCCCGCGCCACGGTTCCCTTTGCTCCCTGCCATGCACCCCACCCGATATGTTTCCTTCCTCGCGGCTGCGTTGGTTTGCGCTGTCGTGGCCGTTTCGGTCCGCGCGGCTGACGCTGTCTTCACGCCGCAACGCATCGCCGAGCTGCGCAACGTCACGGCCGCGGCGATTTCACCCGACGGCCAGCATACGGCCTACACGCTCTCCGTGCCGCGCAAGCCTGGCGTCGATGACGACGGTGAGGCGTGGACTGAGCTGTGGGTCGTCGGCGCGGAGGCGGGCGCGAAGCCGCGGGCTTTTGTCACGGGCAAGGTCAACGTGAGCGCCGTGCGCTGGACGCCCGATGGCCGGCAGATCGCGTTTCTCGCCAAGCGCGGCGACGACAAGTTCCGCTCGCTCTATCTCATCCCGCTCGCGGGCGGCGAGGCGCAGCGCGGGTTTGCGCACGTGGCCGACATCGCGGACTACAGCCTCGCGCCCGACGGCCAGCGCGTGGCCCTGGTGGCGCGCCCCGCGGAGGACGAGGCGTTGAAGAAAATCCGCGAGAAGGGCTTTCGGCAGGAAGTTTACGAGGAGGACTGGACGGCGGCGCGGGTGTGGACGGCGAAACTTTTTTCCACTGCCAAGGCCGTCGCGCTCCCGCTCGAGGGCCACGCGCGCGCCGTGCGCTGGTCGCCGGTGGATGAGCGCCTGCTCGTCGTCGCGACGCCCACGCCTTCGGTGGACGACAGCCTGATGCGCCAGCGCCTGCGCGTGATCGACGCCAAGGACGGCGCGGTGCGCGCAAAGATCGAGAATCCCGGCAAACTCGGCGCCTACGAGTGGAGCCCCGACGGCAAGCGCATCGCCTTTGTCTCCGGCGAAGACATCCACGATCCGCACGCGGGCCGGCTGATGGTGGCCGACGCCGCGAGCGGCGCCTTTGGCCAAGTGCTGGCGCCGAAATGGGAAGGCGACGCCAGCGACATCGCGTGGCTCGATGCCGACACGATCGCGTTTGTCGCGGAGGATGGGGTGGAAAACTCCCTCGCCCGTGTGCGCGCCGACGCCAGGGCCGCGCAACCCGAGGTGCTCCTGCCCAAGGGCACCGGCGCCATCACCGCGATCTCGTTCTCACGCGGGGCGCGGACTTTTGCGCTCGTGGCATCGACACCGTCGCATCCGGCGGAGCTGTTCACGTGGACGGCCGGTGCCGGCGCCGCGCAGCGCCGCACCGACAGCAACCCGGGGCTCTCCGGCCTGCGCCTCGCGCGGCAGGAAATCGTGCGGCACAAGGCCCGCGACGGCCTCGGCCTCACCGGAATCCTCGTGCGCCCGCTTGATGAGAAGCCCGGCCAGCGCTACCCGCTCATCCTCGCCGTCCATGGCGGCCCGGAGTCGCACGTCGCGCACGGTTGGGTGACCGGTTACTCGACGCCCGGCCAACTCGGCGCGGCCCGCGGCTTCGCGGTCTTTTATCCCAACTACCGCGGCAGCACGGGGCGGGGCGTGGCCTTTTCCAAGCTCGGCCAGGGCGACGCCGCGGGGAAGGAGTTCGACGACCTCATCGACGCCGTCGATCACCTGATCGGCACCGGGCTCGTGGACGCGAAGAAAGTCGGCGTGACGGGCGGTTCCTACGGCGGCTACGCGACCGCGTGGTGCAGCACGAAATTTTCCGAGCGCTTTGCGGCCGGCGTGATGTTTGTCGGCATCAGCGACAAAGTCTCCAAGGTCGGCACGACCGACATCGCCGACGAGGAATACTACGTCCACGCCCGCAAACGCCCGTGGGAAGACTGGCAGTTTCTCCTCGAGCGCAGCCCGATCTATCACACAGCCAACGCCCGCACGCCGCTGCTCATTTTGCACGGCAAGGACGACCCGCGCGTGAATGTCGGCCAGTCGCGCGAGCTGCATCGCCACCTCAAGATTCGCGGGCAGGCACCGGTGCGGCTCGTGCTTTACCCCGGCGAGGAGCATGGCAACCGCAAGGCCGGCGCGCGGCTCGACTACAACCTCCGCCTCATGCAATGGATGGAGCACTACCTCACCGGCCCCGGCGGCACGCCGCCGCCGCATGTGATCGACTACGGCCTCGCGACGCCGGCGAAAAACTGAATTACGGCAGTGAGTCAGTTTGGTTCGGCCTGAACTGTGGGAGCGGGTTTAGCCCGCGACTTCTCGGGGCATAAAGCCCCTCCCACAATCCCACTGACCCACCTCAAAGTTTCCCTCTCAACGTTCCAAAAAAATGAAAACCTCGCTCACCCTGCTGCTGCTCGGGCTAGTCAGCGCTCTCGTTGCACACGCCGCCGAGTCGCAGACCGTCGCGTCGTTCGAACGCACCATCACCAAGAAGGTCGGCTACCAGTATCTCCTCGCGCTGCCGGCCGGCTACGAAGCAGCGAAGGACAAGGCGTGGCCGCTGCTCGTGTTTCTCCACGGTTCCGGCGAGCGCGGCAGCGATCCGTGGCTCGTCGCGAAACACGGCCCGGCGAAATTGCTGCGCGAATCGCCGCTCTCGCCGGCCGGCCGGGCGCTCGCGGAAAACTTCATCGTCGTCTCGCCCCAGTGCCCGGCCAACACGTGGTGGGACGACGACGCGATCGGCGCGCTGCTCGACGAGATTGCCGCCAAGCATCGCGTGGATGCAAAGCGCGTTTACCTCACCGGACTGAGCATGGGCGGCTTCGGCACATGGAGCTACGCGATCAAAAATCCCGGGCGGTTCGCCGCCATCGTCCCGATCTGCGGCGGCGGCGACACCACGACGGTGCGCCGGATGGCGCGCCTGCGGAAAAACGAACTCACGACGCTCGGCGTGTGGGTCTTCCACGGCGGCAAGGATCCGACGGTCCTCCTCGAGGAATCGCAGCAGATGGTCGATGCGCTGAAGAAGGCGGCCGTGACCGACGTGCAGTTTACGATTTACCCCGAAGCCAAGCACGACTCGTGGACCGAGACCTACGCCAATCCCGAGCTCTACGCGTGGCTGCTGCGGCACAGCCGCTGAATCTTGGCGGCTCGTCCGCGCTCGGCGGATGCATCAGGGTTTGAACCACTCCGCCACCGCCGCGGCGACGAGGGCGTGGCCGCGGGCGTTGGGGTGGTTGCCTTGCGACATCAGATCGGCGAGCGGGGTGCCGCGCTGCGCCGCGGCGTCGAAGCGCGCGAGGGAATCGACGAGGGCCGTGTGATGCGCGGCCGCGAGTTCGCGAACCTGGGCGGCATGCTGGCGGAGCGGATCGGCGGGGCCGTCGGATTTCACGCGCAGGTCGGGCGTGGGCGTGAGGAGGATCACCTTTGCGCCGGCGGCCTGAGCCTTTTCGATCATGGAGACCCAGGCGGTGCGAGCGGGGGCGAGCCCGGGGCCGCGGTCGTTGAGCGCGTAGTCGATCAGGACGACATCGGGTCGCAGCGGGAGCACGTCGCGCTCGAAGCGCGCGGCGCCCTTCACCGAGTTTTCCCCGCCGATGGCCGTCACGATCACGTTGATCACAGCGAACGGGAAACGCTCCTTCAGCGCGCGGTGCAGCAGGTGCGGGTAGGAATTGAAGGTGTCGACGGTCGGCGTCTTGAAATAACCCGCCGGCACGCTGTGGCCATGGCAGACGATCGTGATCGTGCGATTCTTCGGCCACTCGCGCGCCAGTTCGGCGACGACGGGCGCGAGATAGGTCGCGGGTTCGGCCGGCTGCGCCCAGCCCGGGACCGCAATCGCCAGCGTGGCGCCGAGCAGGAGCAGACGGGGGAGAGCGTTCATCGGGAGCGAACGCTGCCCGCCGCGCGGGCGCTTGGCCAGCCGACGATGCGGTGGCGGGCGCGAAGCCGAGGGAGCCTACTTGAGCGCCGACAGCGGCGCTCCGAAGTTCAGGTGCAGGGGGGTGCCGCCGAGCAGGAGCGCGGGCACGGACTTCACGCCCGCGCGCTCCGCTTCGGCGACGCGCGCCTTGGCTTCGCCGAGATGCACGATCTCCAAGTCGTAGCGGGTGCGGTCGAGGGCGGTGGCGACCTGTTTCTCGGCATCGAGGCAGACCGGGCAGCCGGCGTGATAGAAGACAGCTTTGGATTTCATTTTTATTTCGCTGAGGGTTTACGCGGCTTGGCAAACGCGCCGGCCGCAGCGACACTCTGCCGCATTATCACCCCGCCGCCCAGCGGGCACCTTTCGGTGGGATGGGCACTTTCCGGTCTAACATGGCGAAACCCAGCATGAAAAAATCTCCCCCGCTCCCGCGCGTGCGCACCGATGGGGTGGCCGCGATGGTCGAGTCGATCGTGGGCTGCAAATGGTCGCTCATCGTGCTGCAGCTCGTGCGGCAGGGTGTGAACCGCCCGGGCGCGATGGAGCGCGCCGTGCCCGGCCTCACGGCCAAGGTGCTCAACGAGCGCCTGCGAAAAATGATCCGCTACGGTATTTTCGAGCGGAAGGTGTTTCCCGTCTCCCCGCCGCACGTGGAATACCGCTTCACGCCGTTCGGGCGGAAATTTCTCCGGCTGCTGCGCGGGATCGAGCGCTTGCAGGACGAGCTGGAGTGATCCTTGCGACCGCCTTACGGCACCTCGTAAACCTCGACGAGGGCCGTGCCGGTGGTGTTGCCGACGCCGGAGACTTGGACGGAGTAGTTGCCGGGGGCGAGGGTGACGAGGAGCGCGGCGTCGCGTGAGGCGGCCGGCAGTTCGAAAGCACCGACCGAGGTGAACGCCGCCGCGAGCGCGGTGCCTCCGCCCCAGTTGTCATTTTCGCCGATCTTGGCCGCGGCGGCGTTGAAGAGCACGAGCTGCGGATCGGCGACGACACCGGAGAGACCGAAGGCGGTCCCCAGCGTCGGGCCGACGGCGCGGATGAGCACAGTGCGTGAGGCGGTGCCGCCGATGACGAAGCCGGCGCTGAGGCTCGTGCCGATGTGCTTTATCACGGAGACGTTGATCAGGCGCGGGGTCGCGGGATTCACGCTCGCGGCGGGGGTCGCATCATAAACCTCGGCGAGCACGGAGCCGGTGAGATTGCCGACGGGAGAGACTTTCACGGAGTTGTCGCGCTGGGTGGTGCTGACGGCCAGGGCGGAGTCGCGGGAGGCGGCTCCGGTGAAGGCGAAGGCGCCGACGGCGGCCATGGCGTCGGCCACTGCGGCGCCGCCGCCCCAGTTGTCGTTTTCGAGGGTCTTGGTTGCGCCTGCGAAGAGTTCAATCTTGGGATCGGAGAGTGCATCGGTCACGCCTAGCAGAGAGAGCGAGGGCCCGGCCGCGCGGATGACGAGCGGCTTCGAGCCCGAGGTGCCGGTGCCCCCGACGACGTAGCCCATGGTGAACGAGTCCGCTGCGCCCGCCAGCGAGGTGAGGATCGAGAGATTGATCAGGCGGCCGGTGGTGCCGGGCGTGACCGCGAGCGAGGCGGGATTGCTGGTGACGCTCTCGCCGCCGCTGCTGACCCGCACAGTGTAGCTGCCCGCCTGGCCTGCCGTAGCCGAGGGAATCGTGTAGGTGGAGGCAGTCGCGCCGGCGATGGGAGCGTTGTTCAAGCGCCATTCATATTGCAGCGCCGCGCCCGTCGCGGTGACGGAAAACACCACGCTGCTGCCCGGCGGCACCGTCTGCGGCTGTGGGTGCGCGGTGATCGCGGGCGCGACGCTCACATCGAGCCGGAAGGCGGCGGTCCGTCCGCCCACGGTGCCGTAGCCGACGATTTGCCCTGCGTCGTTGATCGCGGTGGCCGACGTTAGGGAGGCAAAGCCGGAAGCCGCGAGGTTAGTCACGAGGGTGTTGAGATCGACGATCCCGGTGGCGGCGGTATAAATGAAAGCGCGGCCCACGGAGTTCTGGCCGACTACCGTGCCGGCGGAGTTAATACCCAGTGCCGCACTGCCCAACGCACCGGTGCCCGTGGGATCGATGTCGGTGACGGTGCCGCCGGAGTAGATCACGGCGTGGAGAAACCGGTTGGTCGATTCGTTGGAAGAGCCGACGACGGTGCCGGCATTGTTCACGCCATAGCCGTAACTGTTGGAGCCACCGGGCAACGCCCCGAGGTCGGTCAGGGTGCCACCGGCGTAACGGAAGGCACGACGGTTGGCCGTCTCGGTGTAGCCGGCCACGATGCCGTTGCGGCTCATCGCTGTCGCGATCGTGGTCGAGGGACCGAATGGAGTTACCGTGCCTGTCGATGAGCGGACGAACGCGCGCGGGAAGGCGTTGCCAGCGACCGTGCCGTCGTCCGCTATTCCGACGGCGGAGGTATTGGCACCCAAGTCGGTCACGACGCCGTTGCTCACAATGAAGCCGCGAGTCTCGGCACTGGGAAAACCGGTGTTGGTGCCGACGACGACGCCCGAGGCGTTGATGCCGTTGGCTTCGTTGCGTTGAAGGTTCAGTGTCGGCAGGGCGGTGATGGCAGTGCCTGAAAAGATAAACGGCTTCGCGACCTGAAATGACGTGGCGTCAAACCCGACGATGGCACCGGAAGCGTTGATGGCGTTGGCCTGGGTGCTGGTGCCTCCGAGGTTGCCGAGGTTGGTGATGACGTATCTCGTCTGGGCGGCCACGGGCAGCGCGAACAATAGTGCAAGAAGAGCAAGAGGGGCCGCTTGAACGCGGCCAGCAGAACGAGAGGATCTATGGGATGGCGCGCGTATTGGGGCGTTATTCATGGAGTTCGCCCTCGATAAACCCGTGCATGGGCTTTTGCCGCAAGTGCGATTGGGTCCGAATGCAGGGATTCGATACCTACTTTCGGCCCATCGAGCTTGAGAGGCCAACTGCGCCGCAGCTCAGAACAGTCCGCGATACACCACGCCGACGGCGGTGATCGGGCCGGTGTCGTCGAAGCCGTCGAGGGCGCGGTCGGCCTTCTTCATGATGGCCTGCGTGTCCCGGTAAAGCGTGTCGTCGTTCAGGAGTTTGCCGAGCGTGCCTTCGCCACGGGAAATCTTGTCGGAGACGCTGCGGAGCGTGGCCACGGTGCTGCGGAGGTCGTCGCCGATCTTCTCGTCGAAGACGAGGGTGCCGATCGCGCCTTTGCCGGCCTTCACCTGATCGATGATCGACTGCGCGTTGGCGAGGAAGGTCTTGGCCTCGGTGGCGCCGGCCTTGATCTCGGCGAGGGTGGTGACGAGTTCGTCGTGCAGCTTGGGATCGGAGATGAGGCGGCCGAGGGTGCCTTCGCCTTTGTTCACCTTGTCGGTGATGGCCTGGAGGTTGGCCATGGTGGCGGAGAGCTTCTCGCGGTTCTCGGTCACGAGGGTGTCGATTTTCTGGAAGAGCCCGGGGCTTTTGCCGTCGCCCGACAGGGAGCCGCTGAGGCTGCCGAGGGCGGTCTCGATCTTCTGCCCGATGGAGCCGACCTGGGCCATGATGGAGTTGAGGTCCGGGGCGGAGCGGGTGCGGATTTCGCCGACGGGCTCGGGGGTGCGCTGGAGGAAGGGCAGGAGGCGCGAGATGAGACTCCGTGGCGCGCGGCGCAAACTTTCCGGCACGAGGTCGGGTGCGCCGGCGGTGCCGAGATCGATGCCGACGTAGTTGGTGCCGATGAGGCCGGACAGGACGATGACGGCGGTGGCGTCGGCCTTGATGATGGCATCCGGGTCGATGCGGAGGAGGGCTTCGGCGCGGCGGTTGGCGAGGCGGGTGGACTTGACCTCGCCGATGCGCACGCCGGCCATGCGCACTTCGTCGCCCTCCTTGAGTTCCTTGAGCGACTCGAAACCGGCGACGAGGGTGTAGCCCTCGTCCTTGAGGACCTTGCCTCCGGTGAGCGTCTCGAAGGTCACCCAGATGAGCGCGAGGCCGAGTAGGAAGAATAGCCCGACACGGGCGGATTGCTGCGGGTTGTTCATGGCTTAGGTTTCCAGTTTCTTGAAACGGGGATTCTTGAGATCGATGCGCGGGCTGAGGAAGTCCGCGATGGCGGGATCCTTGGGCTTTTGGAGCTCGGCGACCGGGCCGAGGTGCGCGAGCTTGCCGCCCATCAAAATGCCCACGCGGTCCGCGATGCCAAGGGCGAGGTCGCGATCGTGGGAGACGACGATGCTGGTTACGTGATACTGATCGCGGAGCGTGGCGATGATCTCGCTGATGGTGGCGCCCATCACGGGATCGAGTTCGCTGGTGGGCTCGTCGTAGAGCATGAGCTGGGGCTCCATCACGAGGGAGCGGGCGATCGCGACGCGCTTCCTCATGCCGCCGGAGAGATCGGAGGGGAACTTTTGCGCGGCCTGCTCCAGCGATAGGATTTGGAGGGCGCGCATGACTTTGTCCCGGATGCCGGCCTCGTTGGCGAGGCGGTGCTCGCGGAGGTAGAGCGCGAGGTTGTCGTAAACGGTGAGCGAGTTGAACAGCGCGCCGGCTTGGAACACGAGGGCCATGCGGACCTTTTCGCGGGTCTCGGGCGCAGCGGCGTCGAGGCCGTCGATAGTCACGGTGCCGGCGGTCGGGAGCTCGAGGCCGACGATGTGTTTCAGGAGCACGCTCTTGCCGGAGCCGCTGGGGCCCATGAGCACGAAGATCTCGCCGGGGGCGATATCGAGGCTGATGCCCTTGAGCACCTCGAATTTGCCGAAGCTCTTCGAGAGGTTCTCGACCTTCACGCCGACGGCGGAGGCAGCGGGCGCCACGGCGGGGATGGAATCGTCGTTGTCGGTGGGCGGCATGGATCAGAGGAGGGCCTTGGTGACGAAGTAGTCGAGCACGAGGATCATGATCAGCGAGACGACGACAGCGCGCGTGACGGCGGCGCCGATCTCGCGGGGGCCGCCGCGCGTGCCGAGGCCGATGTGGCAGCAGACGAGCACGACGGTGAAGCCGAAGACCTCGGCCTTCACGAGGCCGTTGAGCACATCCTCGAACTTCATCGACTGCCGCAGCGCCGCGAAATACGCCGTGGGCTCGATGGCGATGAAGCTGGTGGTGCTGCAGATGATCGCGCCGCCGAACCAGCCGACGAGGTTGGCGATGATCGTGAGGACGGGCGCCATGAGCAGGACGGCCACGAGCCGCGGGAGCACCAGCATGCGCTCGGGCGGGATGTTCATTGTCACGAGGGCATCGACCTCCTGGTAAACCTTCATCGAGGCGAGTTCGGCGGCGATGGCGGAGCCGACGCGGCCGGCGAGCAAAATCGCGACCATCACGGGCCCGAGTTCACGCGCCATCGAGAGACCGACGAGCGAACCGATGAGCTGCTTGGCGCCGAAATTTTGCATGGAGTAGCCGGCCTGCAGCGCCAGCACGCTGCCTATGAAGAAGCTGAGGATCGCGACGATGGGGAGCGTGGTGTAGCCGATGAGGTAGCACTGCTCGACCAGCCGGCCGAACTGCCGCGGGAGCGTCGGGAGGTGGCGCGCCGAGCGCAGCAGCAGCAGGATGGCGCCGCCGATGCCTTCAAGGATGCGGGTGAGTTGGTTCATGTCAGCGGGGCGCGAGAGGAGAGGTCTCTGGTTTGGCGCGAAAATCAAACGCGAACATCCGCCAGCGGCCGTCGGCCTCGCGGCGCCAGCCGAGGAGCCCGCGGCCGATCGCGACGCGCTTTTCCGCGCCTTGGCGGGTGACGCCGAGCAGCGGCCCGAGGTGGAATTCACTGCGTTCCTCGGTTGCGCGCTTTTCCCAAGTGACGGCGTTCCAGAGGAGCGCGGTGCGTTGGTCGCCCGGCGCGCGCTGGTCGTGGCGGGCGAGGGAGAAGAACGGCGACCAGGCGAGGCGCACCTTCTCGTTGCCCGGGAAAAATACCTCGAGCGGGCTGGGGAACTGCCATTGGCGGCGGCCGGCGCCGTCATCCCAGGCGCTCACGAGCGGCCACACGTGGGTGAGGTTGGCCACCGGCGCGTCCGGCTTGCGACCGAGGCGCTGGGCTTCGTGCCAGTAGAGGAAGTAGAGAAACTGGGTGCGCTCGCGCGCGACGTCGCGGTCGCTCCAAGCCGCATGGCGCAGGAGAGGCCAGGCATACCAGTGCTTCTCGACGCCCTGCGACCGCGAGTGCGTGTAGAACGGCGCCCAGCGGTTGATCAGCTTGCCGTCACCACCGCGCGCTTGAACAAAGAGAGGCCAGAGGTAGCGCGTCTCGCGGTAGGGCACCGGCTTCGTGCGGGTGGTGTAACCGAAAAACGGCCACAGGTAATCCTCGCTGATCAAGCCCGGCCCCGTGCTGCGTGCATAGAAAGGCAGGGCGCCGATGTCGTGGCGCGGGGGCGTGCCGGCCGGATCATCCGGAGTGGGTTGGCGCACCGAGTGGTAGCCCAGCGGCCACAGCCACGTTTGGAGCCGCGAGACGCCGGGGCGCTCCAACTGCGTGTAGAGCGGCCACACGCCCCAGCCTTGCGCCGCGCCTTTCGTGACGCGCAAAAACGGCCACGGGAAATAACGCGTGGTCGCGCCGCGCCGGTCGTTTTCGACGTAGAGCGGAAACAGCACCCACGACAGGCGCTCGAAGGTGAGCTTGTTCTTCACCGTGCCCGCGATCGGGAAGAGCGCGCGGTAGTTCCGCTCCGGGTCGGCCGTGGTGCGCGAGAACCAGAATGGGAAAACCTCGAACTCCTCGTTTTCCTCAAACGTGCTGGTCGCCGCCGGTGCACCCGCATGGCGGCCCCAGCGGCGGATGAGTTCGAAGAAACTCCACTGAAAGGAGGTGCCATCGGTGCGGTAGCTTAAGAGCGGATAGAGCACGTAGCCGGCGCGCAGCTCGCCGCGGGCGTTGTCGAGCTGCACCCAGAAGGGCCGCAGGCCCCGGGCCGTGCCGCCGGCGGGTTCGTTTACTGGCTGGCTAAACACGAAAGGCCCGGCTCCGGCCCACGATGGCGCCGACCCCGGATTTTCCATGTAGCGCACGCTTGCCGGCCAGCGGTTGTCCTCCCGGTCCACCGGCTGCGCGTGCAGCGGCCCGGCGGCGACAGCGAGGGCGGTCACCGCGGCGGCGCGGATCAGTAGGGCAGGTGTGGTGGTCATTGGGCGGCACCGCGCGTGGTCAGCGCGCGGATCGGCAAAGGGTCAGGACAGTGTGGCGGAACTCCCGCGGTGCAAACGCTATGTTGCCAGCTTAGGAGTCGGGAATCCCGGGTTGGTTCCGTGGAGGGTTGGCGACTCGCATGTTGCGAGCCGGCCGGTTCCGGAGGGTGAGCGCGGGCGAAGCGCCTGGGCGATGTTCGCGTTTGCAAACCCTCGGGCGGGCTTTTGCGTCGGGCCCATGCGTATCTCCGGCGGCGCGGCCCGCGGCATCACCCTCGTTGTCCCCAAGGGCGACTCTGTGCGGCCGGCGACCGATAGCATGAGGCAGGCGGTGTTTTCGAGCTTGGGCGCGCGGGTGGCGGGGGCGCGCTTCCTCGATTTGTTTGCTGGCAGCGGCGCCTATGGCCTTGAGGCGTTGAGCCGAGGTGCCGCGGGCGGGCTCTTCGTCGAGCAAAACGCCAAGGCCGTCGCCTGTGTGAAAAAAAACATCGAGGCTGTCTGCAAAAGCCTCGGTCGCGCCCCGACCGATCTCGCCGTCGTGCAGGCGGACGCGCGGAGCGTGCCAACCGCGGGGGCAACGCCCGACCTCGTCTTCATCGACCCGCCCTACGAGGTCATCGGGGAAGTGGCGCCGGGATTGTTTGAGAAACTCGCCGTCGCGCTCGCGCCGAAGCCCGACGCGATCGTGGTCTTCGAGCTCCCCGGCGAGATCGACCTCGCGCCGGCGGGTTGGAAGTTGCTCAAGCGCCTCGGCAAAGGCGCGCGCCAGCCCACGGTGGCATTTTTTGCGCGCGGGTAGGGCGGTCACTCCGCTGACCGCCAAAGCACCTACATCAATCCGAGGCGCGCCCGCACAATGGCGAGGGCGGCGAGGCACGCGGTCTCGGTGCGCAGCACGCGTGCGCCCAAGTGCGCCAGCACGAAGCCTTGCGCGCGGAGAAAGTCCCGCTCCGCCGCCGACCAGCCGCGCTCCCCGCCGACGGCGAGCGTCACATGCGCGCCTTGCGGCAGGACGGTCGCGCTGAGTGGCGCAGCGCCTTCGTAATTGTCCAGCGCCAGGCGAACCGAGCCGGCGGGGAGAGCGTCCAGGGCCGCGGTGAGCGACTGGCCGTGCGCCACGGTCGGCAGACGCGTGGTGAATGCCTGCTCCGCGCCCGCCAGCGCGTGCCGACGCCATTCGCCGGAAGACCAGAGCGAACTCGACGCATAGTTGGCATCGCCCTTTTCCGTGCGGACAAAATGCAGCGCGCCCGCGCCGAGGGTCGTCACATCGCGCAGGATGTCGCGGGCCGTCTGAGGCCGGGGCAGTCCCACCATGAGCGTGATCGGTTCAGGGGCCACAGGCGGGAAGAGGGCCTCAAATGAGAACGCGATCGCGTCGGCGCCGATGGCAGTGACCGTGCCCTTGCCCCGCGGGCCGTCGATCACGCCGGCGTCGAAGGTGTCACCGGGAGCGCGGCGCAGCACGTCGAGGAGATGCCGCGCGCGGCGATCAGCGAGCGCCAGCGGCTGGCCGAGTTCGGCGATTTCGAAGAGGACGAGGTTCACGGGCGCGACAGTCATTGCGCGCGACCGCCCTCCGAGGCAACTTCCCGCGCGCATGACACCGCTCGATTTTTCCGACATAACCGCCCGCCTCGCCCGCTGGGAGTTTCCCGCCGGCATCGACGGTGTGGTTGGCATCGCGAGCGGCGGGGTGGTGCCAGCGGCGCTGGTCGCCCAGCGGCTCGGCGTCGGTCTCAAGGTGATCGCGCTCAACTACCGCGATGAAGCCAACGAGCCCCGCTTCGCGGCGCCTCGCCTGCTCTCCACCGTGCCCGACCTCGGCTCGTGGCGGCGGGTGCTGTTGGTCGACGATGTCTATGTGAGCGGCCGGAGCTGGCGCGCCGCGCGTGATCTTCTACCTCGTGATGTTGAGGTGCTGCCGTTTGTGCTCAAAGGCAAAGCCGACTTCGCGCTGATCCGCGACATCGACGGCTGCGTGCAGTGGCCGTGGAAACCCTTGTGAGCGAAGGTCGCGGCGAGATGGAGCGGGCGGGGGGAATCGAACCCCCGAGGCCAGTTTGGAAAACTGGAGTTTTACCATTAAACTACGCCCGCGTGGTGCTAGTGGGTGAGCTTCGCGGCTGACCCGATCTGGTCAAGCCCGCTCATGGTCTGCGGGCGTATCGGTCGGGATGGAGTGCGGAGGCCGAATTTGACGGGTTTCTAACGCTCATTGCGGGCAATGTCGGTTGCGGCGGCTCTGGGCGTGCCGTTTTCTAGTTATCTATGGCATCGATCTCTTCGGTCACTACCAGCCCCTTCCAAGCGTCGCGCCAAGGCGCGTTCCGCAAGCCCAGCAATGTGAAGGCCGCCCAGGCACTCGCGAAGCAGAAATCCCTCGAGAAGAAGGCCAAAAACTACAAGCTCCCGCTCGGTGAGCTCGCGATCTTCACGCAGCAGCTCGCGTCGTTGCTCGCGGCCGGCCTGCCGCTCGTGCAGTGCCTCGAGGCACTGCAGGATCAGACGGAGGACGCCTGCTTCCGCATCGTGATTCGCGACGTGCGCGGGGACATCTCCCAGGGCAACTCGTTCTCATCCGCGGTGCGCAAATTCCCCAAGACTTTTCCCTCGCTCTTCATCTCCATGGTGGAGGCCGGCGAGGCGAGCGGCGGCCTCGCCGAGATTCTCGGCAAGGTCGCGAGCTATTTCGAGTCCACGGTGAAGCTGCAGAAGAAGGTGAAGTCCGCGATGACCTACCCCATCGCCGTCATCGGTCTCGCGGTCGCCTTGGTAAATGTGCTGCTGATTTTCGTCATCCCGGTCTTCGCCGACATGTTCAAGGATTTCGGCGCCAAGCTGCCCGCCCCGACGCAGTTCCTAATCAGCGTGTCGGAATTCATGAAGGCCTACTGGTGGGCCATCGGCCTCTGCGCCTACGGCGCGTGGTGGGGTTACGGCAAGTTCACCGCGACACCCAACGGCCGCCGCATGCGCGACAGCTATCTCGTGCGCGCCCCGATCTTCGGCAACTTGGTCCACAAGATCGCGCTTTCCCGCTTTGCCCGCACCTATGCGACGCTCATCCGTTCCGGCGTGCCCATCCTCCGCACCCTTGAGATCGTCTCCGCGGCGAGCGGCAAGGTCCAGATCGAGGACGCCTGCGAGGATATCGCCAAACACGTCAGCCAGGGCGGCCAGGTTTCCGAGGTGCTCGGGGCCAACCCATTCTTCCCGCCGATGATGCGGCACATGGTCAAGGCCGGCGAGTCCACCGGCAACGTGGACGGCATGCTCAACAAAACCGCCGATTTCTACGACGTCGAGTGCGAGGCCACGGTCGCCGCGCTGACCTCGCTCATCGAGCCGATGCTGATTGTTTTCCTCGGCATCGTGGTGGGTGGCATCGTGATGGCGATGTTCCTCCCCATTTTCCAGCTGGGTGCGGTCGCGGGCGGGCTAAACTAAGCCGGCTTTGCGCCGCTGAATAGGCCCAGCGTCACCGCCGCCCATTCTTCGCCGTCTCCACCGCGCCATGCCTTCCGTCCTCATTGTCGACGATCTCGTCTCGATCCACGAGATGCTGGAGGCTGTGATTGCGCCGACCGGTTTCACCACCGCGTTTGCGACTGACGGCGAAAAGGCCCTGGCGAAGTGCAAGACCGAGAAGTTCGATCTCGTGCTGGCCGACATCGACATGAAGCCGATGGACGGCATCTCGCTGCTCAAGCAGATCAAGGCCTCGGATCCATCCGCCGTCGTCATCATCATGACCGCGTATGCCTCGACGGAGAGCGCGGTGCAGGCGCTGAAATTCGGGGCATTCGACTACCTGCAGAAGCCTTTTCGCGTCGATGAGCTGCTGGCCACGCTGCGCCGTGGGCTCGAATTCCGAAAATTCCAGTTCGAGCGCGCCTCGGTCGGTCCTGGGACTGGCGCGCAGAAACTCGATCTCGAGGCCCGTTTTGTCGGGACCAGCGCGCGTTTCACCAAGCTGCTCGCCCAAGTCCGCAAGCTCGCCACGGTGCGCAGCCCCGTTTTGCTCATCGGCGAAAACGGCACCGGGAAATCGTTCATCGCAGGAATCCTCCATGCTGCGAGCGGCGCGCCGGAGTCCGCGTTTGTCCGCATCGATTGCGCGCTCAGCACGGAGGACAGTTTTCGCAGCGGCCTTCTCGGTCAGAATGGCGAAGGCGGCACTTGGGTGAAGCAGGCGAAAGGCGGCACGCTCTTCCTCCAGCGTCTCGAATGCCTCGCCGAGTCCGTGCAAAAGGAACTCGTCAGTGTGCTGCGCAACACCGCCCACGGCTTCCGCCTCGTCTGCACCGCCAACCACGACCTCGAGAAGCTCGTGGACGAAGGCAAATTCCACGACGAGCTCTTCTACCGCGTCGCCTCTCTGCCGGTGCATGTCCCGCCCTTGCGCGATCGGACGGAAGACATCGCGGTGTTGGTGAAGCGCTACGCCGCGGAAGCCGCCAATCCGCAGTTCGACGCCAACCTGCTCGAATTTACCGACGATGCGCTCAGCGTGCTTTCGGCCTATCCTTGGCCCGGCAACCTGACCGAATTGGGCCAAGTCATCTCCCAAGTCGCTGCGACGACCGAGACCCGCGTCATCACCTCGCAGCAGCTGCCCTTGCGCCTGCGCGACGTGCGCCGCTGGCCCTCGCTCACGGAATTCCTCGCCGGCCAGGAGAAGCAATACGTCGATCAGGTCCTGCATGCCTGCCGCGGCGACAAGGAACTCGCCGCCAAAGTCCTCGGGGTCGAACTCGTGAAAGTGGCCTGATCGGCGCCCGCCGCGCGTCGCGCGGGCCGGATTTTGTGTAAGGCTGGGACAACGGTTGTCCCATGGCTCCCGATAAGGTGGCGCCGTGAAAAGCATTCTTCGTCCCGTCACCTACGGCCACCTCCGTCTTAGCCGCCAGGAATTCAGCGCCCTGCAAACGGCCTGGGCTGCCATCGAGAGCCCCGTGCGATTGGCCTTGGTCTCACCCCGCCCGATATCGCCTGCGCGTTCGGCCGACGCCAAGACGTCGGGGTGGGGCTTTTCTTTGGGCGTGAGTCGCGGGGCATAATTTCCCCGTGGCGCGCTCGGCGACAGCTTTCCCGCTTGCCGCGCGTTTCGGCGTTCCCAACTCTCGCCGAAATCTACGCTCATGCCCAAGCGCTCCGACCTGAAGTCCATCCTCATCATCGGTGCCGGTCCCATCGTGATCGGCCAGGCCTGCGAATTTGACTATTCCGGCACGCAGGCGTGCAAGGCGCTCAAGGAGGAGGGCTACCGCGTCATCCTCGTGAACTCCAATCCCGCCACCATCATGACGGACCCGGAGTTCGCCGATGTGACCTACATCGAGCCCCTCACGGTCGATTTCCTGGAGAAAATCATTGCCGCGGAAAAACCCTCCGCGCTCCTGCCCACCCTCGGCGGCCAGACCGCGCTCAATCTTTCCATGGAGCTCGACAAGAAGGGCATCCTCCAGAAATACGGCGTCGAGATGATCGGCGCCAAACCCGAGGCGATCACCAAGGGCGAGGACCGCGAGATCTTCAAGCAGTGCATGCTCAAGATCGGTCTCGATGTCGCAAAATCCCGCACGGTGAAATCCATGCAGGAGGCGCGCGAGGCGGCCGAGTTCCTCGGGGTGTTTCCGCTCATCATCCGGCCGTCGTTCACGCTCGGCGGCTCGGGCGGCGGCATCGCCTACAACCGCGAGGAGTTTGAGCAGATCTGCGCCAACGGCCTCGATCTCTCGCCTGTGCACGAGGTGCTCGTCGAGGAGTGCCTGCTCGGCTGGAAGGAATACGAGATGGAGGTCATGCGCGACCACAAGGACCAGTGCGTGGTCATCTGCTCGATCGAGAATTTCGATCCGATGGGCGTCCACACCGGCGACTCGATCACGGTCGCGCCGGCGATGACGCTCTCGGACAAGGAATACCAGACGATGCGCGACGCGTCGTTCGCCGTCATCCGCGAGATCGGCGTCGAGACGGGCGGCTCCAACATCCAGTTCTCCATCGATCCGCAGACCGGCCGCCAGGTCGTGATCGAGATGAACCCGCGCGTGTCGCGCTCCTCCGCGCTCGCATCGAAGGCCACCGGCTTCCCCATCGCCAAGATCGCGGCGAAGCTCGCCGTCGGCTACACGCTCGACGAGCTGCGCAACGACATCACGCGCCTCACGCCCGCCAGCTTCGAGCCCACGATCGACTACGTCGTCACGAAGATCCCGCGTTTCACTTTCGAGAAATTCCCCGACGCCGACTCGACACTGACCTCCGCGATGAAGTCGGTCGGCGAGGCGATGGCCATCGGCCGCACCTTCAAGGAGTCGATGCAGAAATGCCTCCGCTCGCTCGAAATCGGCGCGCGCGGCTTCGGCGGCGGCGGCAAGCACGGCGGCGACGAACCCGTCGATGAGAAGACGCTCAACGCCAAGCTCGGCACGCCCAACGCCGAGCGCGTTTTCTACATCCGCCACGCCTTCCGCGCCGGCTACACCGTCGAGCGCATCTTTGATCTCACGAAGATCGATCCGTGGTTCCTGACGCAGCTCCACGAAATCTTTGAGATGGAGCAGGCGCTCGCCAAGCAGACGCTCGCCTCGGTGGACACGCTCGCGCTCCGCCGCGCGAAGCAGTTTGGTTTCTCGGACGCCCAGCTCGCGCACATCCTGAAAAGCGACCTCGCGACGATGCGCGCCGAGCGGAAGAAGCGCGGTATCAACACCACCTACCGGCTCGTGGACACCTGCGCCGCGGAGTTCGAGGCCTTCACGCCCTACTACTACTCGAGCTACGGCGACGAGAACGAGGTCATGAAGCCCTCGGGCAAAAAGAAGATCATGATCCTCGGCGGCGGGCCCAACCGCATCGGGCAGGGCATCGAGTTCGACTACTGCTGCGTCCACGCGAGCTTCGCCCTCCGCGAGATCGGCTATGAGAGCGTGATGGTGAACTCGAATCCCGAGACCGTCTCGACCGATTACGACACCAGCGACCGCCTCTACTTCGAGCCGCTCACGCTCGAGGATGTGCTGGAAATTTATCAGCAGGAAAAGTGCGACGGCGTGATTGTGCAGTTCGGCGGGCAGACGCCGCTCAACCTCGCGACCGCGCTGAAGAAGAACGGCGTGCACGTGATCGGCACTTCGCCCGAGAGCATTGAGCTCGCCGAGGATCGGAAGCAGTTCTCCGCCATCCTCGACAAGACCGGCCTCAAGTCGCCCGCGAACCGCACCGCGATGAACGAGGCCGACGCGCTCAAGGCCGCTCACGAGATCGGGTTCCCCGTGCTGCTCCGTCCGTCGTTCGTGCTCGGCGGTCGCGGCATGTTCATCGTTTACAGCGAGGACGAGTTCAAGGCCGTCGTGCGCCAGGCGTTCGACGTGATGCCCGACAAGCCCGTGCTCATCGACAAGTTCCTCGAGGACGCGATCGAACTCGACGTGGATTGCATCAGCGACGGCGAGACCTCCGTCATCGGTGGCATGCTCGAGCACATCGAGTATGCCGGCGTCCACTCCGGCGACGCCGCGATGGTGATGCCGCCGCACACGCTCTCGAAGGAAATGCTCAACACCGTGCGCAAGGCCACCTACGAACTCGCGCGCGAACTCAAGGTGATCGGCCTGATGAACGTGCAGTTCGCCATCAAGGACAACACGCTCTACGTGCTCGAGGTGAACCCGCGCGCGTCACGCACCGTGCCCTTCGTCGCCAAGGCCATCGGCGTGCCGCTCGCCAAGCTCGCCGCCAAGGTGATGACCGGCGCGAAGCTCAAGGACCTCGGCTTCACCAAGGAGCAGACGCCGAAGCACTGGTGCGTGAAGGAGGCGGTGTTTCCCTTTGTGCGTTTCCCCGGCGCTACGATTGCGCTCGGGCCCGAGATGCGCTCGACCGGCGAAGTCATGGGCCTCGACGCGGATCTCGGCGTGGCCTTTGCCAAGGCGCAGGCCGCCGCCAAGCCGGGCCTGCCGACCAAGGGCAATGTCTTCCTCTCCGTTAAGGACGGCGACAAGACCCGCGCCGTGAAGCTCGCGCGCGAGCTGGAGCAGCTCGGCTTCGTCATCTACTCGACGAGCGGCACCGCGAAGACGCTCGCCGATGCGGGGGTCGCCGTGAAGCGCGTCGCCAAGATCGCCGAAGGCCGGCCCAACACCGTGGACCTGATCAAGAACGGCCAGATCCAGATGGTGATCAACACGCCCGGCGGCATGATCCCGCGCCAGGACGAAAACCGAATCCGCTCCGCCGCCTACGCCCACAATGTGTGCATCATGACCACGATCACCGGCGCCGCCGCCGCGGTCGAAGGCATCAAGGCGCTCCGCGACAAGCCCGTCGGTGTCCGCCCGATCCAGAAATACAAGGGCAACGTGGACGTGGTCGGGTGACGTTCGTAGCGGCGGGCGTCCCTGCCCGCCGGTTCAGGGCGAACGAATTCGGACAAACGAAACAACCCTTCAAACCACGGCGGGCAGGGACGCCCGCCGCTACCCCAGACCATGTTCGCCATCCGCATCCACGAAACCGGCGGCGTTGAAAAACTCCGCGCCGAGGAAATCTCCATGCCGGCGCCCGGCCTGGGTGAGGTGCGCTTCCGGGTCGAGGCCGCAGGCCTCAACTTCATCGATACCTACAAGCGCAGCGGCCTCTACGCCGTGCCGTTGCCGCACACGCTCGGGCAGGAAGCCTCGGGCGTGGTCACGGCGGTCGGCGCGGGCGTGACGGAGTTTCGCGTCGGGGATCGCGTCGCCAGCGCATCCGCGGCCGGCACCTACGCGGCCGAGACGATCGCGCCGGCGGCGCAGGTCGTCTCCGTGCCGGCCAGTGTGTCCTCACAGCTGGCGGCGGCGGTGATGCTGCAGGGACTCACGGCGCACTACCTCGCCTGCGACACGTTTCCGCTGAAGGCCGGCGATACCGCGCTCGTCCACGCCGCGGCCGGCGGGGTCGGCCTGCTGCTCGTGCAGATCGCGCGGAAGCGGGGAGCGCGCGTGCTCGCCACCACCGGCACCGCGGCCAAGGCCGCGCTCGCGCGCGAGGCCGGCGCGGAGGCGGTGTGTATTTACACGCGCGAGGATTTCGCCGCCGCGGCCCGTGCCTTTACGGGCGGGCGCGGGGTCGATGTGGTCTTCGACGGCGTGGGGCGCACGACGTTCGAGGGCTCCCTCGCGAGCCTGCGGCCGCGCGGACTGCTCGCCTCCTTTGGCAACGCCAGCGGCGCGGTGCCGCCGTTCGCGCCGCTGCTGCTTTCGCAAAAGGGCTCGCTGTTCTTCACGCGACCCACGCTCGCGCACTACATCGCGACGCCGGCCGAACTGCGCTCCCGCGCCGCCGATCTCTTCGCGTGGATTGCGGACGGGGCTCTGCGGGTGAGCATCGGCGCGACTTATCCGCTCGCGCAGGCGGCCGAGGCGCATCGCGCGCTCGAAGGCCGGGCCACGACGGGCAAAGTGCTCCTGCTGCCCTGAGCGGGCCTACAGCAGTCGGCCCGGCTGATAGTCAGCCGCGCCCTTGTGCTTGCGGGCGAGTGGCTGCGCCTCGGCGATGAAGGCATCGACCTGATGCGGGGCCGCGCCGACGAAGCGTGCGTTTTCCGCGAGAATTTCCTGCAGGGCCTTTTTCCCGAGGCCGATGCGGCGATCGCCGGCGAGGCGGCCGAGCAAATCGGCTTCGCCGTCGCCAGTGCGCAGCGCCTTGGCGGCGGCGAGGGCGTGGCTCTTGATCGCCTCGTGCGCGGTCTCGCGGCCGGCGCCGCGCTTGACGGCTTCCATGAGGATCGTGGTGGTGGCGAGGAAGGGCAGGTTGCGCTCGTTCTCCGCCGCGACGGCCGCAGGGAAGACCTCCATCTGGCGCAGCACGGTGAGATAGGTTTCGAGCGCGCCGTCGATCGCGAAGAACGCGTCGGGCAGCGCCACGCGGCGGACGACGGAGCAGGAGACGTCGCCTTCGTTCCACTGATGGCCGGCGAGCGCGCCCGTCATCGCCACGTAGCCGCCGAGGATGGTCGAGAAGCCGCAGATGCGCTCGCAATTGCGGGCGTTGACCTTGTGCGGCATCGCCGAGGAGCCGACCTGGCCGTCCTGAAAACCCTCGGTGAGCAGGCCCGCGCCGGCCATCAGGCGCAGCGTGGTCGCGGCGCTCGCCGCCGCGGCGCCCATCTGGTGCAGCGCGCTCACGGCGTCGAAATCAAGCGAGCGCGGATAGACCTGCCCGACCGCGCCGAGCGACGCGCGGAAGCCGAGGTGCCGCAGCACGCGGGCCTCGAGCTGATCCACCTTGCCGGAGTCGCCGCCGAGCAGGGTGAGCTGGTCGAGCTGGGTGCCGACGGCGCCCTTGAGTCCGCGCACCGGATACCGCGCGAGCAGCTCCTCGACGCGGGCAAACGCGATCTGGAGTTCCTGGCCGAACATCGCGAGGCGCTTGCCGAGGGTGGTGGGCTGCGCGGGGACGTTGTGCGTGCGGCCCGTGATCATCAGGTCGCGGTGGGCCTCGGCCTGGCGGGCGAGGGCGAGCAGGGCGGCGGCGGCCTTGAAATGCACGAGCTTCAGCGCGCGGAACAGCTGCAGCTGCTCGACATTCTCCGTGAGATCGCGGCTCGTGAGGCCGAGGTGGATGAACTGCCGCTTGGCCAGATCGGAGAATTCCTCGATGCGCGCCTTCACATCGTGGAGCGTCACGCGCTCGCGCTTGGCAATCGCGGCGAGGTCGATGTCGCCCTTCACGCGCTCGTAGTCCTTGATCGCCTCGGCGGGGATGGGCACGCCGAGGTCGCGCTGGGCCTTCATCACCGCGATCCAGAAATCGCGCTCGAGGGCGACGCGCCCGTGCTGCGACCAGATGTCCCGCATCGCGGCCGAGGCGTAGCGCTCGGCGAGGACGTTGGGGATGGGCGCGGCGGCGGGGGAGGGCGGTTGGTTCACGATGGGAAGGGCGTGGTCTATGCGCCGGCCCCGCGGGATGGCGAACGGAAAAACGTCGTGCGACCACGCCTGCAAAGCGGCGGAGGCGGTGCTGGACCCGCGCGCGCTTTAGCGATCAGGTTTCAGCGTGAAGCCCTCGGGCAGCCACAGGTCCACCGGCAGCCAGGATTCCGCCCCATCCTTGTGATGGCACACCACGACGGTGCCGCTTTGTCCGAGTGAAAACCGTGAGATCGGTGCTGCTGAGTCGAAATCCGAATCCGGTATTTTCGCGAGCAGGATGCCATTTTGGTAACCAGCCGCCGACAAGCAAAGCCGACCCGAGCTGGCATCATACCAGACTTTCTCGGCCACGAGATCAGCGGCGGAAAAATCCACGTTCATTGAGTTCCCTGATAAACTCATCCAGCGCCTCGCGCAACTGTGCATTCATGGCGGCATCCAGCCCGCGAATGGGCCCATCGACCAAATCATAAACGCCGATTTCCCGGTCCTGCCGATAGACGTGGATATGGCGACCGCCGTGATCGGCGCTCGTGAACAACAGGATATAGCCGCGTATTTTTCGGCGCATGGGTCTGCCTCACCCCGCCAGACACCGCACCGCCATCTCGCGCAGCACTTCCTCCTGTTCGGCGGGGCGCCGGACGATTTCCTCAAACGCGGCGATGAGCTCCTGCTGGTTGTCGATCAGGCGGCGCAGGGTGGGGAGGCGGGCGCTGCCGGCCAGTTTGCCGAGATACCACGGGTTCTGCGTGAAGAGATTATACGAGCTCTTCTCGGTCGCGCCGATGAACTTCGCGCCGTGCGCGGCCTGCGCCTTGGGGAAGCCGTCGAGGCCGCGCGGGCCGATGCGCACCGTGCCGGCGTCCACGAGCGCGCGCACCTGGAGGAGGATGCGGTTGCGGTTTTGCAGCGCGCTGATCACGGGGCGTGCGTCGCCTCCGCCGAAGAAATGCCGGTGCAGCGCGGCGAGCGTCCATGGCAGATCGCCGCTGAAGAACGCCTCGGCGGCCTCGAAGAAATCGCCCTCGGCCACGTTGGGCGTGAGCTCGGCGACGTGCGCCTCCTCGATGGCCGCGCCTTCGCCCGCGTAGGTGGCGAGCTTGCGCGTCTCCTCGACGACGAGCCGCGTGTTGGCGCCGACCTTGGCCAGCATCAGCTCGACCGCGCCGGGGGCGAAGCTCGCGCCAAACGCCCGCGCCTCCGCGAGCGCCACGCCCGCCAAGGCTTCGCCTGCGCCCTCGCCGTCGCCGCCCACGAGCGCGAAGTCGGCGTGCTTTTCGCACCACTTGGGGAACGAGCGCCGCCGGTCGATCGGCGCGGCGGTGATGAGCACCGCGGTCTCGGCGGGGTTCACGCCTTCGAGGATTTGCTGCAAATCCTCGACGAGGCGGAGCGTGCTCTCGGCGCGGCCGGTCACGGTGTCGGCGAGGAAGTTCACGTCCTTGAGCCACACGGCGCGCCGACCGCCGAACATCGAGACGGTCTGCACCGCGTCGCGGAAACGGTTCACGGCGCTCTCGACCTCGCCGACGTTGGCGGCAAAGCCATTGATGGTTTCGCGGGCAAACTCATCCTCGATCTCGGCGGCGAGGGCGGCGAAGCGCTCCTTGCCCAGCCGGCCGACGAGGAAGTCGTCGTTGCCGCAGACAAAGGTGAAAGGCTTGGCGGAAGCAGCCATGGGAGCGTGACACTGGCGGCGAAGCGCGGGCTGGTGCACGAAAAAAAGGCGGCCGGCTCCGACCGTCCGAATGGGTCCGGGCGTCACAGAATGAACGTTCCTATCCCTGCGGCGTCTGTCTTCATCTTACATGGCTGACATCACCGCGTCCCGCCGTCCTGCACGGTCTCGCTTTCAACGCGCCCTGCGCCGCCGGCATGGCGGAGTGCTGCTTTTCGTGCTGCTGTTTCTGGCCGTGTCGCTGGTCACGAGAGGGGCGCTCTGGGTGAAGTCGATGGGTGCGGCCACCTTTGACCTCAGTCTGCTGGGTGCGTTTGGCCTGGGGGTGATTTTCGATCTAGGCGCGGCGCTGCTGTTCGCGGCGCCGCTGGCCCTGCTGCTTGCGGTGTTGCCGGCGGGCTTCTTCCTGCGGGCTTGGGGTCGCATGGTGGCGTGGTTTGCACTGGCGGCTGTGCTCGGCGTGATGGGTTTCGGCATGGTGTCCGAGTGGCTCTTTTGGGACGAGTTCAGCGCGCGCTTCAACTTCATCGCGGTCGATTACCTCGTCTATACCAAGGAGGTCATCGGCAACATCCGTGAGAGCTATCCGATGCCGCTCATCCTCGGCGGGGTCGTGGCCGCGGCTTTGGCGGGTGCATGGTTGATCACGCGGGCTGGGTGGTGGCGGGCGTGGCTCTCCGCTCCGGCGGAGCCGTGGCGCCAGCGTTGCGCGGTCGGCGGGGCATGGCTGGCGGCGGCGCTGGTGACGGCGTTTGCGCTCGATGCCGAGCAGCTGCCCGCCTTCGCCAACAACTACCACCGCGAACTCGCCAAGAACGGCCCGTGGTCGCTCTTCGCCGCGTTCCGCAACAACGAGCTCGACTACGAGCAGTTCTATCCGACGTTGCCGGTCGAGGAGGCGTTCCGTCACTTGCGGACGGAGCTGGCTCTCGATGGCAGCGATCCTATCGCGCCGGGGGTGCGCGACACGTTGCGTTTCGTGCGCAGCGAGGGCCCGGAGCTCACGCCCAATGTCATCCAGATCACGGTCGAGAGCCTGAGTGCGGATTTCCTCAGCATCTTCAACCGCGCCTCCGGCCTCATGCCGAACCTCGAGCGCATCGCGCGCGACAGCCTGGTCTTCGACCGCTTTTACGCCACCGGCACGCGCACTGATCGTGGCATGGAGGCGCTCACGCTCGCCATCCCGCCCACGCCCGGGCGCTCGCTCGTGAAACGGCCGCGCAACGACAATCTCTTCACGCTCGGCTCGGTCTTCCGCAGCCGGGGCTACGACACGGCGTTCATCTACGGCGGCTACGGCTACTTCGACAACATGAACGCCTTCTTCGGCGGCAACGGCTACCGCGTCGTGGACCGAGCCTCCGTCGCCAGCAGCGACATCACCTTCGCCAACGCCTGGGGCGCGTGCGACGAGGATCTCTACCGCTGGGCCATGCGCGAGGCCGACACCGCGCATGCGGCGGGGAAAAAATTCCACCACTTCGTGATGACGACCTCGAACCACCGGCCGTTCACTTATCCGGATGGGCGGATTGATTTGCCGTCGAAGGTCTCGGGCCGCGCTGGCGCCGTGAAATACACCGACTACGCGATCGGGCAGTTCCTCCGCGACGCCGCGGCTAAGCCGTGGTATCGCGACACCGTCTTTGTGATTGTGGCCGACCATTGCGCGTCGGTCGCGGGCAAGGCCGCGCTGCCGGTAGAAAATTACCACATCCCGCTGATCGTTTTTTCTCCGGGCGGGCACATCAAGCCCGGCCATGTGACCGATCTGATGAGCCAGGTGGATTACGCGCCGACCCTGCTGGGGCTGTTGAACTGGAGCTATGCGAGCCGCTTCTTCGGCTGGGATGTCCGCCACGCCCGCGGCGATCGGCGGGTGCTCATCGGCAATTATCAGAAACTGGGGCTGCACGAGCCCGGCATGCTGAGTGTGCTCATGCCTCTGAAGCGTGCGGCGGAGTTTGACTGCGCGCCCGGCACGTTTGTGCTCAGTGAGCGTCCCGCCACGTTCACCGATGAGACCATCGCCTATTACCAGACTGCGAGCTACCTCTACCGCAACCGGATCTATCGCGCCCTCACGCCGGAGGAACACGTCGCCTATGCTCGGCACGCGCGGGCCGGCTCATCACCCCCCGGCTCCGGCGAATGACTGACCCCGCGTCCGCCCCTACCCCTGGCGGCACCGGCTGGTGGCGCGATTTGCTCTGGCTCGCGCTCGGCTTCGGGACGCTGAATTTTTTCCTGCTCGGCTGGCTGCCGTTGGCCAATCCCGACGAGGCGCGCTACGCCGGGATTCCGCGCGAGATGCTCGCTGCCGGCGATTGGGTCATGCCGCGCCTCAACGCCGTGCCTTATTTCGAAAAGCCGCCGCTCGTCTATTGGACGGTCGGGCTGGCGCGCGAACTGTTCGGGCCCGGTGAGTTTGCGGCACGGCTTACCCCGGCGCTCTTCGGGTTGATCGGAATTTTTCTCACCTACGCGACGGGCCGGCGGCTGTATGGCCGCATTGCGGGCCTTGCGTCGGCCATCGTGCTCGGCACCGCGCTGCTGTATTTCGTGCTCTCGCGAATCCTGCTGCTCGACATGGCGGTGTCGGTGCTGATGAGCGCTGCACTGATGTGTTTCATCCTCGCCGTCGGCGAGGCGTCCGGAACCCGGCGCCGCCTGTTGTTCTACGGGCTCTACGCGAGCGCCGCGCTGGCGACGCTCGCCAAGGGGTTGATCGGGTTCCTGATTCCGGGAGCGGTGATGTTCCTGTGGCTGCTGGTGTTCAACCAGTGGCGCCGGCTGGTGCCGCTTTATCTGCCGAGCGGCCTGCTCGTCTTCCTCGCGATCGCGGCGCCGTGGCATGTGCTCGCGGCGCAGCGCCATCCCGCTTGGGCGGAGTTCTACTTTGTGCATGAACACTGGTCGCGCTTCACGACGACGGCGCACGGCCGGTTCGAGCCCTGGTGGTTCTTTTTCCCCATCCTGCTGCTCGGGCTGTTCCCGTGGATGGGCTTCGTCGCCGGTGCTGTGCGGGAGTCCGTTGCGGGGGGCTGGGCTCGGCGGAAGGAAAACGCGGGCGCGTGGTTCATGCTCACCTGGGCGATTTTCGTGTTTCTGTTCTTCTCGAAGTCGCAGTCGAAGCTCATCCCCTACATCCTGCCGGTCCTGCCGCCGCTGGCGCTCCTCACCGGCGCGTGGCTTGCGCGGCACTGGCAGGACCGGACATCCACACCGTTGCGCGTGGGGCTCGGAATCACGGTGTTTTTCTGCGGCCTGCTCGCGACGGCGCTGGTTGTCGTCGTGCTCAAGCCCGGCCTCATCCGCGATGCGGAGCAGGTGGCGGCGCTGCGGCCTTATGCACTCGCGATGGCGGCGATTTTGCTCATCGGCGGAATCGGCGCCCACGTGTTCTCGCGCCGCCACGGCGCGCGCACGGGCTTCGTCGCCATCGTGGCCACGACGGGCGTGTTCTATTGCCTGCTGCTGCTGGCCCGGCCGCATATCGAGCGGGCGGGCACCAAGGAGCTGGCGCTCGTCGCGCGCGCCAAGGTCGCGCCGGCGGATCGGGTCTATCACTATTGGGCCTTTTTCCACGACTTCGTCTATTACACGGAGCAGCCGGTCGGGCTTGTGAGCTACGTCGATGAACTCGAAGTGCAGTTCCTCGATCCCGCGGAGCGTGCGCGGCGTTTCATCGACGACGCCGAGCTGCGACGCCAATGGGCCGGTCCGGGCCGCGTGTGGCTGCTCGTCCGCCAGCGCGACATGCGGCACGAAAAATCCATCTTCGCCGATCCGGCGTTTCGTTATCATTTGATCGCCGCCACGCGCAGCCACAGCTTGCTGAGCAACCAGCCCTGATGTCCGCGCCTTTCCTCCCGCTCACCCGACCGACGATCGACGACGAGACCATCGCCGGCGTGGCCGAGGTGCTGCGCTCCGGCTGGATTACCTCCGGCCCGAAGGTGAAGGAGCTTGAGGCGAAACTCTCCGCGCACTGCGGCGGCCGCCCGGTGCGCGTCTTCAACTCCGGCACCTGCACGATGGAGATCGCGCTGCGCATCGCGGGCATCGGCCCGGGGCACGAGGTGATCACCACGCCGCTGTCGTGGGTGGCGACGAGCAACGTCATCCTCACCTGCGGCGCGCGCCCCGTGTTCGTCGACATCGATCCCACGACGCGAAACATCGATCTCGAACGCGCCGAGGCCGCGATCACGCCGGCGACCCGAGCGATTATCCCGGTCGATCTGGCCGGGCTGCCCGTGGACCGCGACCGGCTCCATGCCATCGCGACGAAGCACGGCCTCCGCGTGATCGAAGACGCCGCTCAGTCGCTGGGCGGCAACTGGCGCGGGCGCGCCATCGGCGCGGCGGGCGACTTCGTGTCGTTCAGCTTCCACCCCAACAAGAACATCACGACCATCGAGGGCGGCGCTCTCGTGCTGAACAACCAGGCCGAGGCGAAGCTCGCGGAGCAGTATCGCCTCCAGGGCGTCGTGCGCACGGGCTTCGACGGCATGGAGGTCGAGATCGTGGGCGGGAAATTCAACCTCACCGACGTCGCCGCCCGCGTCGGCCTCGGCCAGCTGCCGCACCTCGCGGCCTTCAATGCGCGCCGCACCGAGCTGGCGCGCGCCTACTTCGAGCGGTTCGACGCGCCCGCGGTGCGCGAGCTGGGCCTGGGTCTGCCGCCGCGTGATTTCACGCAGACCAACTGGCACATGTTCCAGGTCATGCTCCCCGGCGATCGGCTGTCGATTCCGCGCGCGGGCGTGATGGAGCGGATGCACGCCGCCGGCATCGGCACGGGCGTGCATTACCCGCCAATCCACCTCTTTGCCGTTTACCGCCGCTTGGGCTGGAAACCGGGGGACCTGCCGATCGCCGAGCGCACGGGCCGCGACATCCTCACGCTGCCGCTTTTCCCGGCGATGACGTCCGCCGATGTCGCGCGCGTGGTTGAGAATCTCGCCGCGATCCTCCAAGCCCATCGCCAGCCATGAGCGCCGCACCCCAGCTCTCGATCGTGATTCCGGTTTATAACGAGGAGCTCAACCTGCCTTTGCTCTTCGCCCGTCTCTATCCCGTGCTCGACGGGCTCGGCCGCCGCTACGAAGTGATCTTCACCAACGACGGCAGCGCCGACCGCTCGATCGAGCTGCTGCGCGCGCAGCACGCCGCGCGGCCCGACGTGACCTGCGTGATCGATTTCAACGCCAACTACGGCCAGCACATGGCCATCATGGCGGCCTTCGAGCGCGTGCGCGGCGACATCATCGTGACTCTCGACGCCGATCTCCAGAATCCGCCCGAGGAGATCCCGAAGCTGCTCGAAAAGATGGCGGCCGGTCACGACTACGTGGGCGGCTACCGGCTGGAGCGGCAGGATTCGTTTTTCCGCACCTACGCCTCGAAGCTCATCAACTTTGTGCGGGAGAAGACGACGAGCATCGAGATGACGGATCAGGGCTGCATGCTCCGCGCCTACTCGCGTCCGATTGTCGATGCCATCGTGCGCAGCGGCGCGATCAACACCTTCATCCCCGCGCTGGCCTACAGCTTTTCCGGCAATCCGGCCGAGGTCGGCGTCAAGCACGAGGAGCGGCACGCGGGCGTGTCGAACTATTCCTTCTACCAGCTCGTCCGCCTGAACTTCGATCTCATCACGGGCTTCTCCCTCGCGCCGCTGCAGTATTTCACGATGTTCGCGCTCCTCTGCTCGGCGGGGAGCTTCGTGCTGGTGCTGATCCTCGCGGGCCGGCGCCTGATCATCGGACCGGAGGAGGGAGGGTTGTTCACCCTGTTCGGCATCCTGTTCTTCCTGATCAGCGTCACGATGGTGGGCATCGGGCTGATTGGCGAATACGTCGGCCGCAGCTATCAGGTCGTGCGCGCGCGCCAGCGCTACCATGTGCGCGAGCTGCTCGAGACCAAACCGTAGCCGCGCGTGAAAATCCTCGCCGTCGAAGACAATGCCGTCGCCCGCGCCGTGCTCCGGCAGGCGCTCCAGCGCCTCGGGCACGAGGCCGTCGAAGCGGCGGACGGCGAGGCGGGCTGGGCGGCATTCCTCAGGCACGACGATGTGCGCGTGGTCGTGAGCGACTGGACGATGCCACGCGGCGATGGGCTCGAGCTTTGCCGTCGCATCCGCGCGCGGCCCGACGAGGAGTATGTCTATTTCATCCTGCTCACGGCGCGCGACGCCTCGGAGCAGAACCGGAGCGACGCGGCCGACGCCGGGGTGGACGATTTTCTAAGCAAGCCGCTGGATGTTTCCGAACTCTGGATGCGCCTGCGTGTGGCCGAGCGCATCCTCGGCTACACGCGGCAGGTGCGGCAGCTGGAGCAGATGATGCCCATCTGCAGCTACTGCAAAAAAATCCGCGACGACCGGAACTACTGGCAGCAGATCGAGGGCTACATCACGGAGCGGACCGGATCGGATTTCAGCCATTCGGTCTGTCCGGATTGCTACCAGCGGGTGGTGATCCCCGAGATCGAACAGCTTAAACAGACGCCCCCGCCGAAGCCCGCGCCATGAACGATCGCCTGCAACGCCTCGAAGAGAAAATCGCCTACCTCGAACGCCACGTGACCGAGCAGGATAAGGCGATGCTCGAGATGGCTGATGAAATCGCGGGGCTGCGCCGTGAACTGCGGGCGCTCCGCGAGCACGGCCCCCGTGATGCCGGTGGCACGCAGGCGGGCGCCGCGGAGGATCTGCCGCACGAGCGGCCGCCGCACTATTAGGCGACTTTTTGTATTAGCCAGCATCGCGTCGGCATTCCTAGTGTGAGTTCCCATTTGCCAACTGCGGTCCAGCCGGCCGCGCTTCCCTTCGCCCCATGTCCCTGATCTTCTTCCTCGCCGTGTCCGGCATCGTGCTTGCGTTCGCCTACCGCTGGTATGGCCGGATTCTGTCCAATTTCCTCGCGCTCGACCCGAAGGTCGCGACTCCAGCCCACACCAAGCGCGACGGGCTCGACTATGAGCCCGCGAGCCGCTCGTGGCTCCTGCCCCAGCATTTCTCTGCGATCGCAGCGGCGGGGCCGATCGTGGGACCGATCCTGGCGGGGACCTACTTCGGGTGGCTGCCGGCGTGGATCTGGATCATCTTTGGCGCGATCTTCATCGGCGGGGTGCATGATCTGACCACGCTCGTCGCCTCGGTGCGCCACGATGCCAAGTCGATCGCGGAGGTCGTGAAGCGCTACATGAACCGGCGCTCCTACCTGCTCTTCCTCTCCTTCATCTGGATCTCGCTGGTCTATGTGATCATCGCCTTCACGGATGTGACGGCCGGGACCTTTGTGCAGAAAGGTTCCTCCGCCGACGCAGAGGCCGCGGGCCCCGCGGTCGCGACTTCCTCGCTGCTCTACCTGGGGCTGGCGATCCTGATGGGCGCGTGCATGCGGCGGTTCAAGCTGGGCGAGGGCAAGGCGCAGCTGATCTTCCTGCCGCTCGTCGTGGTGGCGATCGTCGTGGGGCCCATGATCCCGCTCGATCTGGCGGGGTTGACGGGCAGCGCCCGCCCCCAGGTGCTGTGGGATCATCTGCTGTTGATCTACTGTTTCTTCGCCGCGCTGTCGCCGATGTGGCTGCTCATGCAGCCGCGCGGCGCGCTGGGCGGCTACTTCCTCTATGTGATCGTGATCGTGGGCGTGATCGGGGTGATTGTCGGCGGGTTGTCGGGCAACGTGACGATCGCGGCGCCGGCGGTCTCAAGCGCCAATCTTTTCACCTTCAACGGCACCACGCCGCCGCTGCTGCCCATATTGTTCATCACCATCGCATGCGGCGCGTGCTCGGGCTTCCACTCGATCGTGGCGAGCGGCACGACCTCGAAGCAGCTCAACCGCGAGACGGACGCGAAGCCCGTGGCCTATGGCGGCATGCTGCTGGAGTCGTTTCTCGCGTGCATCAGCCTCGCGACGGTGATGATCCTCGCCAAGCCCACCGGGCGGCCCGACATCACCTATGCTGATGGCATCGCGATTTTCATGAACCAGGCGACCTTCGGGCTCATTTCGGTGGAGATGGCGCGGCAGTTCGGCCTGCTGTGTTTCGCTACGTTTGTTTTCGACACCCTTGATGCCTGCACGCGGCTAGCGCGCTATGTGCTGATGGAGCTCACGGGCTGGACCAGCAAGGCCGGCATGATCGCCGCCACCGTGCTGACGCTCGCGTTGCCGGCTGTGGTGGTGAGTCTCCCGCCGGCGCTCGTGGCCGGCCAGGAGATCCCGCTGTGGCGCGCGTTCTGGAGTCTGTTCGGGAGTTCCAATCAATTGCTCGCGGCGCTGGCGCTGTTGGGCGTGACGGTCTGGCTGCACCAGAAGGGCAAGTCGGTTTGGTATACTCTGGGTCCGACGATTTTCATGCTGGGTGTGACGATGTGGAGCCTGGTGATCGCCGTGCAGACCCATCTCGGGCGCCTGAAGACCGGCTCGGTCGCGGCGGTGCATCATGTCGAATTCGCGGTGGTCCTTGTGCTGTTCGTGATGTCGGCGTGGCTCGTCGTGGAGGCGGTCCTCCTCGCGCGCATTCGGTCGAGGCCGCCGGGCGCCCCGCTCATTCCCGCGCCCAACACGGCTTGAGTTGTGGGGCGCAGGAGCGGGCGCGCGAGTGTCGCGGGCTGCGAAGGGTGGTGCCGATGGGTTCGGGCCAGCGTATCATCGCGCGAGTCCCCGCGTGAATCCCATCGGCCTGCCGCGGTTTTGCAGCGCGTGATGGCGCGCAAAACGGGTCACGTTTTGCCTGTTTTGCGCGGAGTATGCCGCAGGACGCCGATGATGCGCCAGCCGGCGGACTCTTTCACGAGGGTGTAATCGTAGGCGGCGGCATTCTCCTGGCCGAAGACCTGCACGGTCACGGTCGCGCGCGCGCCGTCGTCGCGGACGATGCCAAACTCCGCTCGCTGGCTGCGCCAGATCTCGGGATAGCTCGCCTCGATGATCGCGGCAAACGCGGACATGGGCTTCTGGGCACGCAGCTCGGCGGCGGCGTAGTCGTAGGCTTTGGCCACATCGCTCACGCGGAAGGCGGCCAGCTGCGCCTCAATGACCGTCACCACGGCGACTTTCACCTCCGGCTTGCTGGCGCGCGCCGGCGCCGCGCCGGCGGCAGCCGACGCCAGCAGGGCGAAAACGAGCCAGAGGCGCATAATGGCGGGACGTAACATTCGCCGGAAAAAATGGCGGCGCGCTGGATCGCACGCCACTCAAAATCCGCCGTGCGTTGCGCTGCGCCCTCGCGCTAGTCTGGCCGGATGCCTCCTGTCATCCGCCTCGCGACGTCCGCCGATGTGCCGCTCATCCTCACGTTCATCCGTGGCCTCGCGGACTACGAAAAACTCTCGCACGAGGTCGAGGCGACCGAGGAGAAGCTCCGGGCCACGCTCTTTCCCGCACAGGGCAGGCCAGCCGCGGAATGCGTGATCGCGGAACGTGGCGGGGAGCCGGCGGGCTTCGCCCTGTTCTTCACCAACTACTCCACGTTCCTCGCCAAGCCCGGACTCCATCTCGAGGATCTTTTTGTGCTGCCGCATCTGCGCGGCCAAGGCATCGGCAAGGCCCTGCTGCTGCATCTTGCGAAGCTCGCCAATGACCGCGGTTGCGGCCGCCTGGAGTGGACCGTGCTCGACTGGAACGCCCCGGCGATCGCGTTCTACGAGTCGATCGGGGCAAAGCGGATGCGCGAATGGCAGATCTGCCGGCTCGCGGGCGAAGCGCTGGCGCAGTATCGGTAGCGCGAGGCGAAACGCCGTTCAGGCGTCCACCAACCCGGCCTGGATGCACCACCGCGTGAGGCTCGCGACCTCGCGCACGCCGACTTTTTCCATGATGTTCGCGCGATGCTTTTCCACCGTGCGCACGCTCAGGTTGAGCTGGGAGGCGATTTCCTTGGACATCTGGCCGCTGGCGACGAGGCGGGCGATCTCCTGTTCACGCTCCGTGAGCGGCGCCTGCAAAATGGGGCGGGTGACCGGGAGGCCGGGATTCGCTCCGCTTTTCGGCAGCACGCGGCTGGCGAAAAACATGCCGCCGTCACGCACGGTCTCCACCGCGCTGATCACAAATTCGATGGGCTCGGTCTTGTCCACGTAGCCATTGACGCCCATTGCCATCAGGTCAGCGGGCAGGCGTTCGCTGGGATGAGCGGTGATGAAGAGGATCTTTGTGTCCGGCAGGGCGCGGCGCACTTCGCGCGCGACCTCCATGCCGTTCATGTCCGGCAGCATCAGGTCCACGATGAGGAGCTCGGGCTTTTCACGGAGGACGAGCTCCAGGCCGGGCTTGGCGTGGCCAAATTCGCCGATGACCTGCAGGTCCTTCACTTTGCCCAAGGTTAGCAGGATGAGCTGACGAAACATGGTCTCGTCTTCGATGAGAACGGCGCGGATTTTTCGCATGAGGGATACGTAGTAGTATCGGTCCATGCGGTGAAAATGTAGGGTCGTTCTCCGGCCTTCGTTGTAAAAAAAAAGCGACAGTTGCCCGTTGCCCGCCCGGGGCCGCCGGGCTGCTAGGGTTGTCAGCCTCGAGCGGTGCGGCGCGCTTCCCGGTGCAACCACAGGCGCAGCGCCCGGAAATCCTCCGGCAGGAAAACTCCGCGCTGATCCGGCGACAATTTTTGGGGGCTACACCATGCGTTTTCCAGCAAGGCCCGGTGCGCCTCCGGTTTGTGCGCCACCCAATGCGGGCAATCGACGCAATGCGCGCCACTGATCCGGCGGAGCACGCGGGCGAGTTCCTGTCGGCGGCACGCGCCATCGGCGCCCGTTTCACGATAGGATTCCCGGCAGACGGTGAACTCGGGATAGAAACACGCTTTCACCAGTTGGCGCACGGCCTCGGCCAAGAGCGGGGGCGCGTCCTCGCCCGCCACGCGGAGCACGAGGGGCGCGCACTCCGGCTCCCCCATGCCCCCCGGTGCGCCTGGTTCGCCCGGCGCGAGCGGGCGCGGCAGGCCGCGTTCAGCGACGAGCGCGCGGAGGCGCGCGGCCACGGTGGCGAGCTCGGCCGCGGGTGGCGGCACTTGGGCATTCTGGGTGAAAAAACGCCGCAGCACCGCGACCACGATTCCGGGGAATTCGCCTGCTTCCTCGCTCATGCCGCGCAGCCCGGCCCATCGCCGCCACGCTGTCAACGCCCGCCCGGTGTTGATAAATTGTCATGGTCACAGGCGCGTGATCGCGGCAACTGTGCTGGTTTCAAACTGCGGGCGCTAGCCCTGCCCCGCGCCGTCCGTTTCGTCTATCCTCGCTCCGCCATGATTCAGACGCTTTCCGCCCCTGCGCCCGCGCCGCTCTACGTTGAGCTCGCGCGTTCCCTCGAGCACTTGATCGAGCAGGGCACGCTGCGACCCGGTCACCGGCTGCCGTCCGTGCGGCGGATGGCTCTCCAGCGCGACGTGAGCATCTCGACCGTGCTCCAAGCCTACACGCTTCTGGAGAACCGCGGCTGGATCGAGGCGCGCCCGCAGTCGGGCTACTACGTGCGGCCGCGGCTGCCGATGGACACGCCCGAGCCGCGCATGGCCAAGCCCATGGCCAAGCCCAGCGCCGTCGGCGTCAACGACCTCGCCGCCGAGGTGCTCACCCTCGCCACCGATCCGCGCTACGTGCCGTTTGGCGCGGCGTGCCCGGACTCGAGCCTGTTTCCGACCAAGAAACTCGCGCGCATCCTCGCCGCTGTCGGCCGCAACGATCCCTCCCTGCTCGGCCGCTACGCGATGAGCCTCGCCTACGATCCGCTCGCCCGAGAGATCGCGCGGCGCTATCTCCAGGCCGGCTGCCCGCTCGGGCATGATGAGCTCGTCGTCACCACCGGGTGCACCGAGGCGCTCAACCTCTCGCTCCGGGCCGTGACCAAGCCCGGCGACACCGTGGCGGTGGAGACGCCCGCCTACTTCGGCTTCCTTGAGACGATCCAGAGCCTCAACCTCCGCGTCGTCGAAATTCCCACCGGCCCGCGCACGGGCATCTGCCTCGAGGCCACGCGTGACGCGCTCGCGAACCACGACATCAAGGCCCTCATGGTCATGCCGAGCTTTTCAAATCCGCTCGGCTCGAACATGCCCGATGCGAACAAGGAGCAGCTCTTCCGTATCCTCGCCGAGTTCGACGTAGCCGTGATTGAGGACGACATCTACGGCGATCTGCACTTTGGCGAGCGCCGGCCCAAGCCGCTCAAGGCTTGGGACACCGATGGCCGCGTGCTGCTCTGCAGCTCGTTCGGCAAGACGCTCGCGCCCGCGCTGCGCGTGGGCTGGTGCGCGCCTGGCCGTTACCTTGAGCGCGTGCGGCGGCTGAAGTTCACCAACACCCTCGGCACACCCGTCGTGCTGCAAAAAACGGTGTCGGACTTCCTGCGCAATGGCGGCTACGATCACCACCTCCGTTCGATCCGGCGGGCCTATCACCACCAGTTGCATCTCTTCTCGCAGGCCATCCTCCGGTATTTCCCGGAGGGCACGCGGCTGAGCCGGCCCGAGGGCGGCTTCGTGCTGTGGGTCGAGCTGCCCGCGGGCGTGGACACCCTGCGCCTGCACCGCGAGGCGCTGAAGCACCACATCACCACCGCACCCGGTGCGCTCTTTTCCGTGAAGGATCGCTACAAGAGCTGCCTCCGCATGAACTGCGGCGTGCCGTGGACGGACGCCATCGAGGCCGCCGTGCGCACGCTCGGCGAGCTGGCGAGAAAGCAGCTGTGAACTCCGGCATGACCTCCATTGAACGTCTGCCCGCCGCGCCAGCCGTCGCCGATCTCGCCGCGCTGCATGCTTTGCTACGCGATGCGGTCGAGGGTGGCGCGTCGGTCGGTTATGTCCTGCCGCTGCCGGAGACGGAAGTCGCGGCGTTCTGGCGAGGCGTGCTCGCGAGTATCGCCGCCGGTTCCCGGGTGTTGCTCGTGGCGCGCGAGGCTGACGGCCGGATCGTCGGCACGGTCCAGATCGAATTCGCCCAGCGGCCCAATGGGCGGCACCGCGCCGAGGTGCAGAAGCTCCTTGTGCTCCGCACGCACCGCGGTCGCGGCCTCGGCTTCACGCTGATGGGCGCGGTCGAGGAGATCGCGCGCGAGGCGCGGCGCACGCTCCTGTTCCTCGACACGAGCTGCAACGGCAATGCCCTCGGTCTTTACGAACGCTGCGGCTACACCCGAGCCGGCGGCATCCCGCGCTACGCCGCCGATCCCGATGGTTCGCTCCACGACAATGTGATTTTCTACAAGGAAATCCCCGGGACGCCGGCCGCCCCTCCTCCATGAGCGCCTCGCCTTCGCGCGTGGCGCTCATCCTCGCCTTTGCCGCCATCTACCTGATCTGGGGCACCACCTATCTGGGCATCCGGGTCGCGGTGGAGACGATGCCGCCGTTCCTGATGTCGGGTGTGCGCTTTGTCGTCGCGGGCGCCGCGCTGCTCGCGTTTCTGAAGCTCCGCGGCACGGCCTGGCCCTCGCGCGCGCAGTGGCGTGACCAGGCGATCATCGGCGCGTGCCTGCTCGCCGGTGGCAATGGCGTCGTCGCCTGGGCCGAGCAGACCGTGCCCTCGGGGTTGACGACGCTCATCCTCGGCGCCTCGCCGCTCATCATGGTGCTGATGGAGTGGCTGCGTCCTGGTGGGGTGCGTCCGACACCGATGTTGTGGCTCGGTTTCGCCGTGGGTCTGTGCGGGCTACTGGTGCTGCTTGGTCCGGGAGCGCTGCCGGCGGACGTGCGCCCGCCGGCTTCGAGCCTGCTGGCGCTTTTCTTCGCGAGCATCAGCTGGTGGGGCGGGTCGCTGTTCGCGAAATACACCAAGAGCGGCGCGGCGCCGATCATGGCCGCCACGCTCCAGATGCTCTGCGGCGGCGGGCTGATGCTCCTGATCGGTTTGCTCGCGGGCGAGGGGCCGCGCGTGGACGTGCCGGCGATTTCCGGGCGCTCCTGGCTGGCGTGGTCCTACCTCGTGGTGGCGGGCTCGCTGGTCGCGTTTCCGGTCTATGCCTGGCTCTTGAAGAACAGCACGCCGGCCAAGGTCTCGACCTACTCCTACGTCAATCCGGTCGTCGCTGTCATCCTCGGCTGGGCGATCCTCGACGAACCGCTCACGCCACACATCGCGCTCGCCGCGGGCATCATCATCGGCGCGGTCGCGATCATCACGGTGCAGAAGAACCGGCTGAAGCCGGCATGAATCCGCCGTGCCCGCCGGTGCGTAGCAACGCCGCATGATCCGCCATCTTCACCGCGAGCAGTTCATCCCCGGCGAGCCCGCGCGCATCTGGGATTTCTTCGCCACGCCGCGCAACCTCGACGCGATTACGCCGCCGAACCTGCGCTTCGAGATTCTCGGTGAACTGACGCCGCGCATGTATCCCGGCCAGATGATCGCGTATCGCATCGGGATACTGCCGGGCATCACGGTCCGCTGGCTTACCGAGATTACGCACGTGCGGGCGGGCGAGTTCTTCGTCGATGAGCAGCGGCTCGGACCCTACCGGCTCTGGCACCACGAGCACCATTTCACCCCGGCCCCGGGCGGCGTCACGATGACGGACCGCATTACCTACGATCCCGGCTGGGGTCCGCTGGGCGGCCTGATCGAGGCGCTGTGGATTCGCCGTCAACTGGCCGGGATCTTCGACTACCGGGCGAAGAAAATTGCGGAGCTGTTCGCGGGTTAAGGGCGGATACAGCCGGAACCTTGCTCAAAGGCGAGCCGCTGAATAGAACACAGTGAGACCTTTGAAATAGTCCCGATAGAAACCACCGTCGCGTGTGAGAAGGCGGTCCGTTTGGAGCAGCGCGTGCGTGCCAATCAGGAAATCGGTCATGATGCGGGAGCGTGGGCCGCCGCGGAGGCGGTATTCCTTCCAAAGCCGCCCGGCGCGAAACGCACTGCGCGCATCGAGAAATTCGAGCTTAATGCCGGTTTGACGCAATTCTTCGTAGAGTTCGTGAGTGGTCCAGAACTCGGTCGCCAGCTCAGCGTAGACCAGTTCGCAGATCACAAGCGGGCCGGCATCGCGCGCAACTTTGAGCGCCGCGGCGGAACCCTGCCAATGCACGGGGTCTGGCAATAGCACGTCCAGCAGGATGCTGGTATCGATGGCGGTCTTCTTCACCTCCCCCGTAGCTCACGCATGATGTCATCGGTGCGGCGGCCTTTTCCTTTGAGAACTCCTACCACTGCGTCGATGGGATCGAGGATAGGCCTAGGCGGTTTGCCGCCGCCGGCCGGCTTCTTGGGAAAGCGTTTAGCGCGGCGCGCGGGGGCGACGACGACGGATTTCATGGCCTGAGATTTCACGTGAACACTATGAACAGCAAGCTTGCCGTGTCGGACGAGAAGCGAGCGCCATTTAAAAGGGCCGGACGCCACGGAGTGGCGTCCCTACGTCAAGCTGAGAGTGTCACGGCGGCGTGCTCACGCGCCCGACGATCACTTCCTTGGTCTTCTTGACGATCGACCAGAGGGTGTCGGGTTCGTGCGGGTCCCAGCAGAAGGCCTGGCCTTCCGAGGGAAACGGGATCGTCGCGATCCATTTCAGGACGGACCCGGATTTCGGAAAATCGACCACGTAGAGCTCGGTGTTGTCGTGGCCGGTGAGGTAGAGAAATCCGCCGGGGCCAAACCCACCGCCCGAGGCGCTGTAGCCGCGCCCGCCGAAGCGCTCGTTCAGTTTCGGCGGCAGCGCCCACCCGCCGATGCGTCGCCATTCGTCGTCCAGCGCGAGAATCTGCGTCCACGTCGCATCGCGGTTGGGCTCGGCGCCGCGGTTGCCGTAGTGGACGAAGCATGCGATCCAGCGGCCCGCGGCCCCGCCCGGCGCGGTGCGCGGCGCGCGATCGAGCCACGTGAACGAGCCGTCCATGCGCCCGAAACTGTGCGAGCCGATGGGCCTGAGCGTCGCGGGATCGAAGATCTCCAGTGAGCTGAGCATCGGCACGCCGGGGTAGTTGGAATGCACGGCGAACAATTTCCCGTCCACGATCTGGCCGGCGTTGAGGTGGATGATTTCTCCGCCCGCGCCGCCTTCCCAGCCCGCGACCCGCTCGCCGGTCGCCTTGCGGTATTTGCCGATGGTGTGGTTGTTGATCGCATAGAAAAACTCGCGATCGACGGCCACGCCCTGGCCGGCCTCGGGGGCCTTGAAGCGGCGAATCTCGGTGTAGCTCCAACCGGGCGTCGTGAGCTGGCCGAGGGGCGGGGAGAGTTTCTCCTCGGCGGCAAATACCGCGACGGCGCAGGCGAGGAGTAGCGCGGGGAATTTCATGCGGTAAAACCTCACGCGCGCTGGAGCTGCGGTCGGCCGGACTCGACCACGAAGCTCGCGCGCGTGTGCAGCGGCGCGCCGCGGCGCGAGACGAAGGGCACCGTGCGATAGTCCGTGCGCCACGTCTTGGGCGTGACCTCGCAGCTCACGTAGCCGCGCTCGTCATTGAAGAATTTCGCAGCCGGGTTCTCGGCGCGAAAGGCCTCCGCTTCCTTCAGGGATTCCGTGCCGTCGCCCTTCGAGGTGATCGAGGTGCCGACGAACTCGACGCCCACGCTGCGACCGTCGAGCTGATCGAAATCGGCGGGGAGCTCGGTGGCCCAGTTGCAATGCACGTCGCCGGTGATGACGACGGGGTTGGCGATTTTCCGATCATGCAGGTGGCGCAGCAGGCGGCGGCGTTCGAATTCGTAGCCGGGCCACTTGTCCATGTTCAGGCCGATCTCGGGGCCGGGCGTGCGATCGATGCGGCCGACGGGGACCTGCTGGGCGAGGACGTTCCAAGCGGAGCCGGAGCCTGCCAGGCCGTCGAAGAGCCATTCGCGCTGGCGATCACCCATGATGGTGCGCTGGGCATCGAGCTGGACGGCGCCGGGCGGCTGGCGGAGCGGCTTGAGCTGGGGCGAGCGATATTGCCGGGTGTCGAGGACGTGGAATTGCGCCAGCCGGCCGAAGGCGAGGCGGCGGTAGAGCAGCATGTCGGGACCCTTCGGCAGCGCCGAGCGGCGCAGCGGCATGTGCTCAAAATAGACCTGATAGGCGGCGGCGCGGCGTTTCAGGAACGACGCCCGCGGTTGCTGCTTCGGGTTCTCGGCGACCGCGGCCGCGTAGTCGTTGCTCACCTCATGGTCGTCCCACGTCATGATCCACGGAGCCTGTGCGTGCATGGCCTGGAGGGCGGGATCGGATTTGTAGATGGCGTAGCGCTCGCGGTAGTCGTCGAGCGTGAAGATCTCCTTCTGGCCGTGCGGGCGCACGGAGCCGGCGTTGTCGCCTTTCTCGTAGATGTAGTCGCCGAGGTGGACGACGAGGTCGAGGTCCTCCCGCGCCATGTGCTCGTAGGCGGTGTAGTAGCCGATGCCGTAGTTCTGGCAGGAGGCGAAGGCGAAGCGCAGGCGGTCCGGCGCGCTGTCGGCCGCGGGTGCGGTGCGGGTGCGGCCCTTGGGGCTGACTTCGCTGCCGGCCTTGAACTGATACCAATACCAGCGCGCCGGCTGCAGGCCGGAGACCTCGACATGGACGGCGTGCGCCCAAGCGGAGTTGGCCGTGACCGTGCCGCGCTGCACGACGCGCGTCATCGCCTCGTCCTCGGCAACCTGCCACGCGACTTCGATCGGATCGGGGGCGAGGCCGCCGCCGGGTTCACGCGGCTTGGGGGCGAGGCGCGTCCAGAGCACGACGCCATCCGGCAACGGATCGCCGGAGGCGACGCCGAGGGAAAACGGATAGGCGGAGAATTTCGGCGCGGCGACCGTGGCGCCCCGCGCGCGCGTGGAGAGCAACGCGGCGGCGACGAACGAGGCGCTGCCAGCGAGAAAGGTGCGACGGTCGAGCGGGCGGACGACGCCGGGGAGGGGGAAGTGAGGAGGAGGCATTATTTGTTTAAGGTAGAGCGAGTCTGCGATCTGCCATCGGTTCGAACACTCAGCGTGCAAAAGGGCGGGTCACAGACCCGCCCTACTTGGAATCAGAGCCGCCAGTTGACACCGACGTTGGCGTTCCACGAGTAGATTTCGTAACCACTGTTGCGGCCGGGCTCGCCGGTGAAACTGCGCAGCGGCTCCTTGTTGGCGTTGAGCACATCCACGAAGACGCGGAGGCGAGGATTGATGCGATAGCTCACCTTCACGTCGATGGGGCGGCGGCGGTCGGTGTATTCGTCGCTCGCGCGATCGGTGCCGACGGATTCGAGGTAGGCGCTGTTGAAGGAGAGCGCGACGCGGGCTTCGATGCCGTATTTCTCGTAGAGCAGCGCGATGTTCCCGATCTCGTCGGACTGCTTGAAGAACGGCAGCGTGTCCGTGCGGCCGAAGACCGTGACGGAGGAGCTCGTCCGCGTGTAGTTGAAGCCGAGCCCGAGCCCGCCGAGCGCGCCGGGCAGCTGGGTGAAGAACTGCTGGTAGTTGAGCTCGATGCCGGACACGCGGGCGTCGCCGGCGTTTTCCGGCCGCGACACGCCGAGGCGCTGATAGGTGCGGCTGTTGTAAACCGTATTGTTGAGCGTGAACGCGCGGCGGTAAACGGGGTTTTCGATGTCCTTGCGGAAGAGGCCGACCGAGATGATGCCGGCGGACGGCAGGTAATACTCCGCGGCGACATCGAGGTTGCGCGATTCGAAGGGCTTCAGCTGCGGATTCCCCGAGGAGAGCGAGCCCTCGAAGATCCCTCCGCCGAGATCGATGTCGTCGAGCACGTTTCGCGGGGCGAGGTCGGTATAGTTGGTGCGGCCGTAGGTGTTGGTCCAGGCGGCGCGGAGCGCGACCTGCTTGCTGGGGCGCCAGTTCAGGTGCAGGCCGGGCAGCACCTGGGTGTAGCTGCGCGGGATCGAGACGCGGTTGAAGCCGGTGAAGACGCCGGCGCGCGAGATCAGCTCGTTGCCGGAGTAGGAGGCGTCGGTGTGCTCGACGCGCAGGCCGCCGACCACGGCGAGCTGCGGGGTGAGGTTGAGGCTCGCCATGCCGTAGCCCGAGCGAATCTCCTCCTCGGCGTCGAAGTCGGCGGAGATGGAATTGTTGAGCGTGGTCGCCGCATCGAAAGCGAAGCGCCCGGGGTTGGCGCGGTAGTAGGCCTGCGCGGCGGCGAGATTGATGGTCGGCCCCAGGCGATAGCGCCCGCGCATGAAATTCGCCGGCTCAGACCCGGCCATGCCGCCATCGGCGAGGGTGAAGAGATTGGCGGCACCGGCGGCGAGGTTGTAGTTCACGTTGGTGCGGTCCTGGGTCTTGTCGCTGTTCACGACCTTGGCGCCCGCCTTGAGGAAACCGCTGATCTCGCCGAACCGGACGGGGCGCCGCAGATCGAGCTGGCCGGAGAAAATCTCCTCGCGCTCCAGATCGGTGCGGAAGCGCACGCGGCGGAAGGGATAGCTCGCGGGATTGTAGAACGCGGCGTTGGGCGTGATGATCGGGATGTCGCCGCCGAGGGCGTAGCTGTTGGGGAATGCGCCCGCGGCGGAGCGGAATTCCCAATCCACGCGGCGGGGCGTGTCGCGCTCGCCGGCGGAATCGCCGAGTTTCCACTCGAGCTGGGTGTCGCCGGGCAGCTCGTGTTTTCCGCCCGCCGAGAGGGCGTCGATGAGATGCTTCTGCTTGTAGTCGCGAAATTCCTTGGTCGCGCGGCCCTGGCTGTAGGAGCCGCTCGTGGCGGTCTGCGCGGTGAGAGTGCCGAGGGCGAAGTTGTAGCCGGTCTTTTGCCGGCCTTCCTCGTCGGTGAACTCGTTGAAATTGTAGCGGACGTAGAACTGCTGGCCCGCCTGCGGGCGGTATTCGAGCGCGACGTTGGCGCCGAGGCGCGTGCGCTCGATTTCGTAATCAAACGACTCCTGGGTCTGGGGCCGGGAAAAGCTGTTGACGACCGAGTAGTCGAGGGCATCGGAAGTCTGCGAGGCGTATTCGCGGCGCGAGTAGCTCACGCCGGCGACGACGCCCCAGGTGCGCTGCGCATCGAGCATGCGGCCGATGGTGGCGCTGGCGGCCCGCCAGCCCCACTCGCCGCTGAAGTCGTTGTAACCGGCGCTGAACGAACCGAAGGCAAACGACTCCGCGCGATCAAACGCGCTCTGCGTGACGATGTTCACGGAGCCGCCGATCGCGTTGTGGTCGCGATCGGGGGTGACGGCCTTGATCACTTCGAGGCGCGAGATGAGGTCGGCGGGCACGGAGTCCATCGACATGCCGCGCCGGCCCTGCTCGGCGGGCGAGCCCACCTGCTGGCCGTTGAGCGTGACGTTGTTCAGCGAGGCATCGATGCCGCGGATAACGACGAAGCGACCTTCGCTCTGGTCGATCTCGAGCGAGACGCCGGGCACGCGGCGCAGCGCCTCGGCGGCGTTGCCATCGGGAAACTTGCCGACGGCATCGGCAGCGACGGCGTCCATGATCATATTCTCGGTGCGCTTTTGCTGGAGGGCGCGCGCCTGGCCCTCTCGGGCACCTTCGACGACAAAGGCGCCGAGCTTCGTCACCTCCGAGGCGAGCACCAGCTCGACGGACCGGGTGCCACTCGCGGCGACGGTGAGCGGCTCCGCCTTGTCGGCGTAGCCGAGAAAGGCCGCCGTGATCGTGTAGCTGCCGTCGGGCACATCGTTGAAGACGAAGGCACCGTCGGGCCCGGTCGTCGTCTCGCGGTTGAGTTCGCGCAGGTTGACGGTGGCACCGAGCAGGTAGGAACTGGTGCTGGCATCGCGGACGCGACCAGTGACGGTCGCCGCGGGGGCGAGGTGGCCGAGCGCGAGCGCGGCAAAGCCACAGACGAGCAGACGGGCGGAGGGACGCATGGTGCGGCGGGGTTGAGGTGCGGCGAAGGTCGCACCTGAGGTAACTACCCGGTGAACGAGGCGAGTGTCGATGGCGTTTTGGATCATCGCCCCATCTTCGCAGGTGCGCGTGACAACCCGGCGGCGAATGCGTGACGGGCTGGTTAAGCTGTGTGCCTCGGGTGGGCCTCAGCGCAACGACGCGAGCGCCGCCGCGATGGGCACACTCTGCCGCCGGCGATCGAGGAAGAAGCTCACTTCGCGAAAGCCGACGGCCTCGAGCCGGCGCAGCGCGAGCTCGTAACCGTCGCCCACGCGCTCGGGCCGGTGCGCATCGGCGCCGATCACGACCGGGATGCCGCGGGCGTGGATGTGCGCGAGGATGCGGTCGCCGGGATTCATCTCGGGGAGGGCCTTGTTCACGCCGGACGTGTTGAGCTCCATCGCCACGCCGGTCTTCGCGATGCGGTCGAGCGCGCGCAGGATGAAGGGCTCGATGCGGGCGAACTGCCACTCCTCGGGCGCCTCGTTCTTCACGAGATCGGGGTGGGCGAGAGTGTCGAAGAGCCCGGTCTCGGCCGATTGCGCGAGGTGTTCGAAATAGGTCTGCTGGTAGGCGAAGTAGTCGCCGTGGAAGTAGCGCCCGCGGTAGTCGGGCACCTGCGTGTGGACGGAGCCAAGCACATGGTGGAGCGGCACGCGGGCGTGGAGTTTTTCCAGCCACGGCTCGACACCGGGATAGAAGTCGCTCTCCAGCCCCAGGCGCACATCGACACGCCCGGCGAATTTTTCCCGCGCCCGCGCGACGAGGTCCACGTAGTCCCCGTATTGCTCCGGTGTCATGCGCACGGCGTGCGAGATGCCATCAGGCAGGGGGCAGTGGCAGGTGATGACGATGCCCTTCAGCCCGCGCGCCTCGGCGACGGCGGCGTAGGCCTCGGGCTCGCCGCGCGCGTGTTTGCACAGGGGCGTGTGCGAATGCATCTCGTAGAGGAGTGGTGCGGCGGCGGATGGCATGGCGGAAACCCGCGACGATGGGGCGCGCGGCGGGCCGGCGCAACCCGCGAGAAGGGCCGGGCCGGACGGGGCGCATCTTTGTTTTCTGGCGATGGGGACGCGCCGCCCCCGGCGCGTGGCTCCGACCGCGGCGAGGGCGCCGCGGCTCCAAACGCTTCGCGACTGCCTCACCGGTTCGGCTGCGTGCGCCAGAAGAAGAAAAACTGAGATGCGCCGAGCCGGACGGTTGGAGCAACTTGCCCGTTGACGCACCCGCGCGCCCGGCGCAAACGCATGTCCCCCATATGGCCACCCCTGAGAAGCGCCGCGCCCACTGGCGCGCCAACCTCCGCATCCTCACTGTCCTGATCGCGCTCTGGGCCTTGGTTTCGTTCGGGGCGGCGATCTTTTTCGCAGATGCGCTCGACCGCATCCGCATCGGCGGCTTCAAGCTCGGCTTCTGGATGGGCCACCAGGGTGCGATGCTCGTCTTTGTTGGCATCATTGGCTTCTACGTCTGGTTCATGAATCGCCTCGATCGCCGGCACGACGTGCACGAGCGCTGAGTGCGTCTCCCTTGCCCCGCTTTTTTTTCACCATGTCTGTCCAAACCTGGACCTTCCTGATCGTCGGACTCTCGTTCGCGCTCTATCTCTACATCGCCTTCCGATCGCGCGCGTCCTCGACGAGCGAGTTCTACGTGTCGGGCTCGACCGTGCATCCGATCAACAACGGCCTGGCGACGGCGGCGGACTGGATGTCGGCGGCGTCGTTCATCTCGATGGCGGGGATCATCTCGTTCATGGGGCGCGACGGCGGCGTTTACCTGATGGGCTGGACGGGCGGCTATGTGCTGCTGGCGCTGCTGCTCGCGCCCTACCTCCGCAAGTTCGGCAAATACACGGTGCCCAATTTTGTCGGCGATCGCTATTATTCGCAGGGCGCGCGGCTGGTGGCGGTGATCTGCGCGATTCTGATTTCGTTCGTCTACGTGGCGGGGCAGATGCGCGGCGTGGGCATCGTGTTCTCGCGGTTCCTGGAGGTGCCGATCGAGTGGGGCGTGATCATCGGCACCGTGATCGTGCTCATCTACGCGGTGCTCGGCGGCATGAAGGGCATCACCTACACGCAGGTGGCGCAGTATTGCGTGCTCATCTTCGCCTACATGGTGCCCGCGATCTTCATCGCGTTCATGATGACGGGAAACCCGATTCCGCAGCTCGGCTTCGGCGGCGAGCTGCGCGAGGGCGGCTACCTGCTCGACAAGCTCGACGGGCTCAACACCGCGCTCGGCTTCGCCGCCTACACGGCCGGCCAGCGCCCGGTGATCGATGTCGCCGCGATCACGCTGGCGCTGATGGTCGGCACGGCCGGGCTGCCGCACATCATCGTGCGGTTCTACACCGTGCCCTCCGTGCAGGCCGCGCGCTCCTCCGCGGGGTGGGCGCTGCTGTTCATCGCGCTGCTCTACACGACGGCTCCGGCGATCGCGGCCTTTGCGCGCACCAACCTGCTCGCGACCGTCGCCGACCAGCCCTATTCCTCGATGCCCGCCTGGTTCAAGAACTGGGAGAAGACCGGGCTGGTGAAATGGACCGACCGCAACGCCGATGGCCGCATCCAATACTACAACGAGGCCAGCCGCGATCCCGCCTTCCAAGCTCGCGCCGCCACCGCCGGCTGGAAGGGCAACGAACTCGCGATCGACCGCGACATCATCGTGCTCGCCAATCCCGAAATCGCGCGTCTGCCCAACTGGGTCGTGGGGCTCGTCGCCGCCGGCGCGCTGGCCGCGGCCCTCTCCACCGCGGCCGGCCTGCTGCTGGTGATCTCCACGGCGTTTGCCCATGACTTCATGAAGTGCTGCGTGCGCCCTCAGATCACGGAGCGCGGCGAACTGCGGTGCGCCCGCGTGGCGGCGGGCGTGGCGGTGGTGATCGCGGCCTACTTTGGCATCAATCCGCCGGGCTTCGTGGCGGAGGTGGTGGCCTTTGCCTTTGGGCTCGCGGCGGCGTCGTTCTTCCCGGTCATTTTGCTCGGCATCTTTTCCAAGCGCATGAACCGCGAGGGTGCCATCGCCGGCATGGTCACGGGCCTCGTGTTCACCGCCGCCTACATCGTGTGGTTCAAGTTCGTCCACCCGGAGCGGAACAACGCCGCGCACTGGTGGTTCGGCCTGTCGCCGGAGGGCGTGGGCTCGCTGGGCATGATCCTGAATTTCACGGTGTCCCTCGTGGTTTCGCGTTTCACACCCCCGCCGCCGGCCGACGTGCAGGAACTCGTCGAGAATATCCGCGTGCCGCGCGAGTTGCGCCAGCCTTGATCCGGCGGAGACGGCTGTAAATCGCGCTGCTTGGCGGCAGGGCCCGCCGCCGCGTTCGCAAGTATGCGTATGGTCGCGGGGGCGTGCGGCGCGCATCATGGGGGCAGCTCCATCGCACCCCATGAAAACCATGCTGTCCTGCGCTTCTCCACACCTCCGTCTCGCCGCCCTCGCGGTGGCCGTCGCGCTTGCGACGCCCCTTTGCAGTCCGGCCGCGCCCGCGCCGGCCGTCCCTGAATTCAAGGTTGGCTCCAGCCGCGAGAAAAACTTCGGCGACTCGCCGGTGGTGATCGTGCCGACGATCTACCTGAAGCTCCCGGTCGCGGGCAAAGTGTCCGTCGCGAAGCAGGGCAGCGCCCTTTCCGGCCTCGGCAGCAGCGGCGGCGCCAACACCGTGCGCGCCAGCGCGCACTATGTCGTGAGCGGCCTCGACAAGGCGCTCGCGCAGCAGCTCGCGAAGAAGGTTTACGACGACTTCGTCGCCCGGCTCCGCGCCGCCGGTTACACCGTGAAAACTTACGCCGACATCGCGGAGCTCGAGGCCGTGAAAAAAGTAGAGCGCGCGAAGCCCGACGCCGCGTGGGGCCTGCCCGTCGAGAAAGACGCCATGGGCAGCAACGCCCTCCTGGTGGCCACGCCTTCCGATGAGCAAAGTTTCAAGCCGGGCTTCGGCGGCGCCGTGCTCGCCCCTTTCCAGAAACTGGGCAAAAGCACGCTCGGCGAAGGCACGGTGCTCATTCCCACCTACGTCATCACTGCGCCGCAGATCTGGGGGGAGAAGGGCGGCGGCTACAAAACCATCTCCGTCGGCATCAACGCCGCCCCCGGCATGAATCTCGCCTCCGCCAACGTCCTCCTGCTCACCCAGAAAGGCGCGTGGGGCGACGCCACGTTGAAGAGCCCCGCCATCAATATCAGCGAGCAGGTGGGCCAGCTCGCGATGCAGGACACGAGCCCCGGCGCGGCCAATGCGATCAGCTCCGCGCTCTCGGTGCTCACCGGGACGGGCAAGATCAGCGGGAAATCGGCCAACTACCAGTTCACGATCGATCCGGCGGCGTTCGAAGCCGGCGTGTTGCTCGGCACGGGAGGGTTTCACGCCGAGGCGATGAAGATCATCGCGGCGGCGCGGAAACCTTAGCCAAGTGGGCGGCTCGCGTTGCGCGGTGGGCGGGCCGCGCCGAAGCGAGCTTCCGATTCACTGCGCGGCGGCCGCGTGCTCGCGCTTCAACCCGCGCGACATGAGCGCGGCGAGCGCGGCGGCGGGCTTCTTGCCCTCGGCGAGAATGGCGCGCACCTCGCGGAGAATCGGGGCGTCGATCTGGCGCTGCGCGCAGAGTTCGGCAAACGACTCGGTGGTCTTGTAGCCTTCGACGACCGTGCGGCGGCCGGCGAGCAGTTCGGCCACGCCCCGGCCTTCGCCGATGTGCTGGCCGAACTCCCGGTTGCGGCTCCAGCCGCCGTAGCACGTCGCGACGAGGTCGCCGAAGCCGCTGAGGCCGTAGAACGTCTCCGCCCGCGCGCCGAGCGCCGTGCCCACGCGCACCATCTCGGCGAGCGCGCGGGTGAGGAGAGCGGCCTTCGTGTTGTCGCCGAGCCTGAGGCCGTCGCTGCAGCCGGCCGCGATGGCGTAGATGTTTTTCAAGCAGCCGCCGAACTCCACGCCCGGCAGGTCGTCGCTCGTGTAAACGCGGAGGGTGGGTCCGCTCAACGCGGCTTGCAGTGCCGCCGCGGCTTCGGCGTCGGTGGCGAGCACCATGGCCGAAGGATCGCCGCGGGCGACGCCGAGGGCGTTGGTCGGGCCGGCAAGCGAACCGACGGCCGCGCCAGGCAGCACGGCGGCGATGACTTCGGACGGACGCAGATGCGTGCCCACCTCGAGGCCCTTGGCGAGGCTCACGACCACGTGAGCGCCGCGCACGCGCGCGCTCGTCTCCCGCAGCGCTTGGGCGGGGCAGGCGAGCAGCACGGCGTCGGCTCCCGGCAGCACCTCCGCCAGAGCGGCCGTGATGCGGATCGAGGGCGAGAGTGCGATGCCGGGCAGGTAGTCGCGATTTTCCCGGGTAGCGGCGAGTTCGCGGGCCTGCTCAGGCCGGCGCGGCACGAGGGCGACGCCGTGGCCGGCGCGGGCAAGGTGCAACGCCATCGCGGTGCCCCAAGCGCCTGCGCCGACGACGACGAAATTCATGCAGGCCAGTTAAACGCCGAGATCGCGGAGGGCACGGATAAACTGTCCGCGACCCTGCGATCTCCGCGTCTCATTCCTACTTCAGAAACGCCGGCACCTTCTCCCCGGCGATCATCTGTTCGAAGGTCTCGCGGGTGTTGATGAGCTCGAACTTGCCTTCCTTCACGAGCACCTCGGCGGCCATGCCGCGGGTGTTGTAGCGGCTGGCCATCGTGTAGCCGTAGGCGCCCGCGCTCATGAACGCGATCAGTTCGCCTTCGCCGACTTCCTGGAGCTGGCGGTCCTTGGCGAAGCAGTCGCCGCTTTCGCAGATGGGACCCACGACATCGGCCGTGAGCGCCCGGCGCGAGGAGTCGCGGTGCAGCGGCACGATCTCGTGGTAGCTTTCATACATGGCGGGGCGCACCAGATCGTTCATCGCGGCATCGACGATGAGAAAGTTTTTCCCGGCGCCGCGCTTGAGGTGCTCCACGCGCGAAAGGAGCACGCCGGAGTTGCCGACCATGAAACGGCCGTGCTCGAGGAGGATCTTCAGGCCGAGGGGCTTGAGCCGCGGCACGAGGGCCGCGCCGTAGGTCTCCGGGGTGAGCGGGCGCTGGTCGGCGGGCTGGGCGTCCCACCAGGCCTGCTGGCCGCTGGCGAGGGCGTCCTTGTAGATGATGCCCATGCCGCCGCCGATGGAGAAGTAGGTGATGCCGTATTTCGCCTTCAGCTCGGCGGCAAACGGCCCGACCTTCTCCACCGCCTCGATAAACGGCGCGACGGAGGTGAGCTGCGAGCCGATGTGCATCTGCACGCCCTTGATTTGGATGTGTGGGTATTTGGCGGCGGCCTCGTAGGCGGCGGCGGCGTGCTTCAGCGGGATGCCAAATTTGTTGTCGCTCTTGCCGGTCGTGATCTTGGCGTGGGTGTGGGCATCGACGTCCGGGTTGACGCGGATGGCGATGGGGGCCTTCACGTCCAGCTTGCCGGCGACGTGGTTGATGCGGGCGAGTTCGGGCTCGCTCTCGACGTGGAAGGAGAAAATGCCGTTCTCCAGCGCCAGCTTGATCTCGGCCTCCGTCTTGCCGACGCCGGCGAAGACGCTCGTCTTGACGTTGGCCCCCGCGGCGAGGACGCGGCGAATCTCGCCGCCGCTCACGAGATCGAAGCCCGCGCCGAGGTTCGCGAAGTGGCGGAGGATCGCGATGTTCGAGTTGGCCTTCATCGCGTAGCAGAGCTGGGCGTCGAGCCCGGAGAGCCCGCGGGCGAGCCGCTGGTAGTTGTCGGCCATCGTCGCCGCGCTGTAAACGTAGGTGGGCGTGCCGTAGAGCTTGGCGACGCCGGCGAGGTCGATGGATTCGCAATGGAGGTTGGAGCCGGAGTAGTGGAAGTGATGCATGAGGATCGAAAGAGTAATACAGCCGATAATCTGGCGTGAAAGGCCGACGGTAGCGGCTTTCGGATTGAGAAAACCACCCCAAAGTGTCGTTAACAAACTGTGCTGCGCGCGCTCGCCAACTTCTGCCGTCGTTTACCCCTGCCCCGGGGCGGCCGGCCGCCGACGGCCGAGGCGTTTCAGTCCGCGCGGCTCGCGAGTTTCATGGCCGGGCACAACCGCCGGCGATTCAACACCGACCTCCGTGATGCGGTGCTCCAGGGGCGCCGGACGATGAAGCACCTCTTCCGCGCCGCGCTCCTCGGGGGCGGGGCTTGGGTGGCGGTCGAGAGTGCGCGGGCGCTCTCAGTGTTCTGACGCCCGGCATTGACGCCGGCCGGTGGGTTCGGCCGTAGTCGGGGATGGCCGAAGCCCCGCCCCGCACTTCGCTGTTCCAGCGTTTCCTGAATCTAATCGAGCGCGTCGGCAACATCCTGCCGAATCCCGCGACGCTTTTCGCCGGCCTCGCCCTCTTGATCATTCTGCTCTCGGCCTGGCTGGGGTCGGCCGGCGTCGCCGTCGTGCATCCGGCCAACGGCCAGACCGTCGCGATTGTGAACCTGTTCACCCTCGACGGCCTGCACCGGATGTTGGCCAACGTGGTGCCCAACTTCGTGGGGTTTCCGCCGCTCGGCACTGTGCTCACGACGCTCATCGGCATCGCCGTGGCCGAGCGGACGGGCCTGATCGCGGCGCTGCTCCGCATGATCGTGCTGGCGGCGCCGCGGCGGCTGCTCGCGCCCATCGTGATCTTCGGCGGCATCATGTCGCATTCGGGCGGCGACGTGGGCTACGTCCTGATGATTCCGCTCGGTGCGGCAATCTTCCATACTGTCGGGCGGCACCCGCTGGCGGGGCTTGCGGCGGCTTTCGCCGGGGTGTCCGGCGGTTTCAGCGCCAACCTCCTGCTTGGCACCATCGACCCGCTGCTCGCGGGCATCACGCAGGCCTCGGCCGCGGTGGTGAAGCCCGGCGTCGTGGTCCATCCGACGGCCAACTACTATTTTCTTTTCGTCGCGACATTCCTGCTCGTGGCGGTCGGCACCTGGGTGACCGAGCGAATCGTCGAGCCGCGGCTCGGCGCCTACACGGGGGATGCGCCGCGCGAGGAACTCGCGCCGCTCACCGCGCTCGAGCGGCGCGGGTTGTGGTGGTCGCTGGCCGCCGTGCTGGCCGTCGCCGCCGTGGTGCTCGCGGGCGTTTTGCCCAAGGACGGTTTCCTGCTCGATCCCAAGAATCCCACGTTCCTCGGCTCCTATTTCATGCGGGGGATGATCTTCTTCATCTTCCTGGCGGGGCTGGCGGCGGGCCTGGGCTACGGCCTCGGCGCGCGCACGATCCGGAGCGACCACGATGTGGTCCGCGGGATGGATGCCTCGATGGCCACGATGGCCTCCTACATCGTGATGGCGTTTTTCGCGGCGCAGTTCCTCGCGTTTTTCAACTGGTCCAACCTCGGCACCGTGCTCGCGATCAAAGGAGCCGATGGCATCAAGTCCCTCGGCCTGCAGGACAGCCCGGTGCTGCTCATGGTCGCCCTTGTGCTGCTGACCGCGCTCGTCAACCTCGTGATCGGCAGCGCCTCCGCCAAGTGGACGCTGATGGCGCCGATCTTCGTGCCGATGTTCATGCTGCTCGGCTACTCGCCGGAGCTCGTGCAAGGTTCCTACCGCGTGGGCGACAGCTGCACCAACATCATCACGCCGCTCATGCCGTATTTCCCGCTGGTGCTCACCTTTGCCGGCCGCTACGCGAAGCACACGGGCATCGGCACGATGATTGCGACGATGCTGCCCTATTCGCTGGCGTTCATCGTCGCCTGGACCGCGATGCTGATCGGGTGGATTGCGCTCGGTCTGCCGATGGGCCCGGGTGCCGGCCTGACGATTGCCCGCTAAGCCTGAAATTTCCCCATGACCCTCCCTTCCGCCGCGGCGGCCCCGCGCTCCTGGTTCCAGCGTTTCCTCGGCCAAGTCGAACGCGCGGGCAACGCCCTGCCGCATCCGGCCACGCTCTTTGTCGGACTTGGTGTGATTGTGGTGGTGCTCTCGTGGGTGCTGCACGCGGCCGGCGTCAGCGTGACGAATCCGGCCTCTGGCAAGGTCGTGAGCGTCGTCAACCTGCTTTCGATCGAGGGCGTGCAGCGGATGATCACGGAGGCGGTGAAGAACTTCCTCGGTTATCCGCCGCTGGGCATCTCGCTGATGTGCCTGCTGGGCCTGGGCATCGCGGAGGTGTCGGGCCTGATTGGGGCGTGCCTGCGCCTCTTTGTGCTCGCGGCGCCGCGCCGGTGGATCACGCCGATGGTGGTGTTTGCGGGCGTGATGTCGAACGCCGGGAGCGAGGTGGGCTACGTGATGCTCACGCCGCTCGCCGCCGCGCTCTACCACGCGATCGGGCGGCATCCGGTGCTGGGGCTCGCGGCGGCGTTTGCCGGCGTCTCGGGCGGCTACAGCGCCAACCTCCTGCTCGGTTCCGTCGATGCCCTGCTCGCGGGCCTGACGCAGGCGGCGGCGCAGCTAATCAACCCGCAGTATGCGGTGGCGGCGACGGCCAACTACTACTTCATGGCGGTCTCCACATTCATGATCACCATCGTGGGGACCTGGGTGACGGAAAAAATCGTGGCGCCGCGGCTCGGCGACTACACGGGCGAGGCCCGGCGCGAGCCGCTGAACCCGCTCGAACCGCGCGAGCGCCGCGGCCTGTGGGCGGCGGCACTCGTCACCCTCGCGCTCACCGGGGCCGTGCTCTGGGGCGTGCTGCCGGAGAAAGGGTTTCTCGTCGATCCGAAGGACGGGGCGTTTGCGAAGACGGCGTTCATGCAGGGCTTGGTGACGTTCATCTTTCTCTTCGGGCTGCTACCGGGGCTGGCCTACGGGTTCGCGGCCGGGACATTCAAGAACGACCACGATGTGATGAACGGCATGACGGCGACGATGAAGACGATGGCTTCGTTCATCGTCCTGGCGTTCTTCGCGGCGCAGTTCATCTCGTATTTCAACTGGACGAACCTCGGCGTGATCACGGCGGTGAAGGGCGCGGAGTTCATCCAGCACCTGAACCTCCAGAACCAGCCGACGCTGCTGATGGTGGCGCTGGTGATCTTCGCGGCGCTGGTGAACATCCTCATCTCGAGTGCCTCGGCCAAGTGGGCGCTGCTCGCGCCGGTGTTTGTGCCGATGTTCATGCTCATCGGATATTCGCCGGAGCTGGTGCAGGGGGCGTTTCGCGTGGGCGACAGCTGCACCAACATCATCACCCCGCTGCTGAGCTACTTTCCGCTGATCCTGACGTTTGTGAACCGCTACGATCCCAAGGCCGGCATCGGGACCCTCGTCGCGACGATGCTGCCCTATTCGATCACTTTCCTGATCGCCTGGACGGCGCTGCTGATCCTGTGGATTGCGGCGGGCTGGCCGATGGGGCCGGGCGCGCCGCTCTTCCTGGCAAAGTAGCGTGGCCCGATCAGGCGCCGCCGCCGGAGGCCATCGACTCCGGCTTGAAGGCGGCGCGGACGGTGGCGCCGAGGTAGTCGCGGTTCATGCGCGCGATGAAGTCGTGCGAGATGAGCTTGGGGCATGCGGCGCTGCATTCGTATTGGTTGGTGCAGTTGCCGAAACCCTCCGCGTCCATCGTCGAGACCATGGCGAGCACGCGCTTGTCGCGCTCCGCCTGGCCCTGCGGGAGGAGGCCGAGGTGGCCGACCTTGGCGGCGACAAAGAGCATCGCGCTGGCGTTCTTGCACGCGGCGACGCACGCGCCGCAGCCGATGCAGGTGGCGGCGTCCATCGCAAGGTCGGCGTCGGGCTTCGGCACGGGGAGGGCGTTGGCCTCGGGCGCGGAGCCGGCGCGCGCGGTGATGAAGCCGCCCGCCTGCTGGATGCGGTCGAACGCGCTGCGATCGACCACCAGATCCTTGATGATCGGAAACGCCTCGGCGCGGAACGGCTCGACGGTGATTACATCGCCATCGCGGAACGCGCGCATGTAAACCTGGCAGGTGGCCACGCCCTTGCCGGGGCCGTGAGGCTTGCCGTTGATCGTGCAGGAGCAGGTGCCGCAGATGCCTTCGCGGCAGTCATGCGCAAACGCGATGGGCTCCTCGCCCTTGAGGGTCAGATCGTCGTTCACGACGTCGAGCATCTCGAGGAAGGACATGTTGGGATTCAGGTTGGCCGACTGGTAATCGACGAACTTGCCCGGCGCCTTCGGCCCGGCCTGGCGCCAGACACGGAGGGTGATCGAGATGGGGGAGGTGGAATTGGCGGAAGCGACCATGATGGGTGGGGGTGGCTTACTTGTAGTTGCGGACGCTCATCTTCACGAACTCGTAGTTCAGCGGCTCGATGTTGCGAAGCGGGGCCTTGCCTTCGCCTTGGAATTCCCAGGCGGCGACATGGCCGAATTTTTCGTCGTCCCGCTTGCACTCGCCGTCGGGATACTGGTGCTCCTCGCGGAAGTGGCCGCCGCAGCTCTCCTCGCGGGTGAGCGCGTCGCGGCACATCAGCTCGCCGAGCTCGATGAAGTCCGCCACGCGGCCGGCCTGCTCCAGCGACTGATTGAGGGTGTCGGCGGAGCCGGGGACGTTGACGGTGGCGTGGAACTCCTCGCGGAGCGCGGGCAGTTTTTGCAGCGCGGCCTCGAGGCCTTCCTTCGTGCGCGCCATGCCGCAGTGGTCCCACATGATCTTGCCGAGGCGCTTGTGGAAATGGCTGACGGGCTGTTTGCCCTTGGTGTCGAGGAAACGCTTGGTCGCGGCGGCGAGGCCGTCGGCGGCCGCCTTGAATTCCGCGCTGTCGATGCTCGGGCGCGCGCCGGGCTTCTGCCCCGCGAGATAGTCGCCGATGGTGTAAGGGATGACGAAGTAGCCGTCGGCTAGGCCCTGCATGAGCGCGCTGGCGCCGAGGCGGTTGGCGCCGTGGTCGGAGAAATTGGCCTCACCCAGCACGAAGAGGCCGGGGACATTGGACATCAGGTTATAGTCCACCCAGAGGCCGCCCATCGTGTAGTGGACGGCCGGGTAGATGCGCATCGGCTGCTGGTAGGCGCTCTCCGCGGTGATCTCGTGGTAGATGTCGAAAAGGTTGCCGTAGCGCTCGCGCACACCGGCCTCGCCGAGGCGTTTGATGGCGTCGGAGAAGTCGAGGTAAACGCCGAGGCCGGTCTCGCCGACGCCGCGGCCTTCGTCGCACATGCGCTTGGCGGCGCGGGAGGCGACGTCGCGCGGGCAGAGGTTGCCGAAGCTCGGGTAGATGCGCTCGAGGAAATAGTCGCGGTCGGCCTCGGGGATGTCGGCGGGGTTCTTTTTTGCGTCCTCCTTTTTCTTCGGCGCCCAGATGCGGCCGTCGTTGCGGAGCGACTCGGACATGAGCGTGAGCTTCGACTGGTAGTCGCCGCTCACGGGGATGCACGTCGGATGAATCTGCGTGTAGCAGGGGTTGGCCATGCACGCGCCGCGCTTGTAGGCGCGCCAGATGGCGGTCGCGTTGGACTGGCGGGCGTAGGTGGAGAGATTGAAGACGTTGCCGTAGCCGCCGGTGGCGAGGATCACGGCGTCGGCGCTGTGGCGCGTGATCGCGCCGGTGATGAGATTGCGGATGATGACGCCCTTGGCGTGTCCGCCCACGATGACGAGATCGAGCATCTCGGAGTGAGTATGCAGCTCAACCAGCCCTGCACCGACGGTGCGGGAGAGCGCGGAGTAGGCGCCGAGGAGGAGCTGCTGGCCGGTCTGGCCGCGGGCGTAGAAGGTGCGCGAGACCTGCGCGCCGCCGAAGGAGCGGTTGGCCAGGAGCCCGCCGTATTCGCGGGCGAAGGGCACGCCCTGCGCGACGCACTGGTCGATGATGTTGACGGAGACTTCGGCGAGGCGGTGGACGTTGGCTTCGCGGGCGCGGTAGTCGCCGCCCTTGAGCGTGTCGTAGAAGAGGCGATGGACGCTGTCGCCGTCGTTTTGGTAATTCTTCGCGGCGTTGATGCCGCCCTGCGCGGCGATGGAGTGGGCGCGGCGCGGGCTGTCGTGAAACACGAAGCACTTCACCTTGTAGCCCATGTCGGCGAGCGACGAGGCGGCCGAGGAGCCGGCGAGTCCGGCGCCGACGACGATGACCTCGTATTTCCGCTTGTTGGCGGGGTTGACGAGCTTGATGTCCGTCTTGTGCTTGCGCCACTTGTCGGCGAGCGGGCCGGAGGGAATCTTGGGATCGAGCGTGGCCATGGCGGGGGCGTATTATCGTTGGGCGGAGGCGGCCTTGGCGGGCGGCGGGAGTTTGCCGGCGAGCACCGCGCCGGGGATGGCGAGGTTGCCGAGGAAATAGATTAAACAAAACGCCGCGGCGAAACCGCGCAGGCAGCCCGCCCATTTCTCGGTGCGCAGGCCGAGGCTTTGGAAGAGGCTTTCGATCCCGTGCAGGAGGTGGAGGCTGAGCAGGCCGACGGCGATGATGTAGAACAACGCGACCAGGGTGTTTTGGAAACCGAGCACGACCATGGCGTGGACATCGGGCACGGTCGCGCCCGCCTTGATGACGGGAAAGCCCGCGACGCTGTAGTCGGCAGTCATGACGTGCGGGGCGAGGCTGGACTTGAACGTCGCCGCCTGCGCGCCGCCGAAGGTGAAATGTGCGAGATGGTAGAGCAGGAACGCCAGCACGACCAAGCCCGTCCAGCGCATGGCGCGCGAGGCGAGCGTGGCGCGGAGCGTGTGCTTGACGCCGTAGGCGCTGCCGCGGGCGCGGTTGTTCTCAAGGGTGAGCGCAGTCGCGGCCCAGATGTGGACGACCACCGCGACGATGAGCCCGATGCGCGCGACCCAGAGCAGCGGCCCGAGGTTGTGGAGGAACTGCGCGTAGCCGTTGAGCTTGTCCGGATGCTGGAAGACCTGGAGGTTGCCGATCAGGTGGCCGACGACAAAGCCGATCAAAATCAGGCCGGTGACGGCCATGAGGATTTTTCGGCCGATGGAGGAGCCAAAGAGTGAGCCCAAGAGGTTCATCGCAAAAGATCGCTGGAGGGGTGGGAGCGCAAGGCGGGGAAAAATTCGCCCAGCCGGCCTCCGAAGTAAAGGGCGCGCGTCGCGCACCGCGCACAATTAGCGAGCCTTACCTTTTTCAGAAGGTGGCGTGCGGTGGCTTCACCGCGCCGCGCTCACTTCGCCAGCGGTTTCAGCAGCGTAAACTTCCCGCTCGCCGCCGGCGCGATGAATTTGCGCCGGAACGCCACCACTCGCGCCCCGCCGCCGATCAGTTGCGACAGCGCGGCCTCCACGTTGGCGTGGTCCGCCGTCTCGTCGGCCACGTAGTGAAAGTCCCAGCGGGTCGGCCCTGTCTGCACGAGCGAATAGTGCCAGCAGGCGAACGACTCGGGCAGCGCGGCGTCGATGTCCGTGGGCGACATGAGCGAACCATCCGGGCGGAAATACAGGTTGCCCTCGCGCCCGAGCAGACGGAAGCCGGTCGGGAACTTCTGCACGATGTCGCCCGTGTGGTAGCGGAGGAGGGGCATCGCCTCGCGGTCGCGCGTGGTCACGTAGATTTGGAACACGTCCTTGAGCTCCGGCCGCCACGGCACGAGCTCGATGAACGCATTGGCATCGATGGCCTGCGAGTTGTCCTTGAACGCCTCTCCGACAAACAGGTAGCCGGCCTCCGTCGAGCCGTAGAGATCGACCTGCGCCGCAGGGAAGACCTCGGCGATGCGCCGGCCATGCTGCGTGCTGGCCTTGCCGTAGGTGAGGATGACCGCCTTCACGCTCGGCACCGTGACGCCGCGCTTCATCGCCGCCCGGGCGAGCAGCGAGAGATAGACCGGCTCGCCCTCGATCACCTCGGGCTTGGTGGCCTGCAGCTCGCGCACGATGCGATCCCACTCGCCCTCGGGAAACGCGAACGGATCGCTCGAGAGGTTTAGGTAAACCACGCCGTCGAAGTAGCGGTGCGGAAACGGATGGTCCTCGTAGGGACAGAGGTTGCTCGAGCAGCCCACCGGCGCGAGGACGCACTTGCGATACGGGCGGTCCGCAAATTCCCGCAGGGTGGGCGACGCCCGATAGGCGCGCGCGGTCTGCTCGTTCCACCAGCCCTCCTCCATGATCACGGTCATCGGCGACTGCGTGGTGCCGCCGGTGCTTTCGTATTCGAATTTCTTTTCCGCCAGGCCGCGCTCGATGGCGGCGTAGTCGGCGAAGAAGGCCTGGTGCCCATGCTCGACGATTTCCTTTTTCGAAAGCGCCGGAATCTCACGGAAGCACGACCATTGCAGCGGCTCGGAGTGCAGGGGGAAGCGCTGGCCGTAGAGCGGGCTCCGGGCGTAGATTTTTCGCACTTCGCGCTCCAACTCCGGCGGCAGCGTCTCGTTGGTTGCGGTGCCCAGCGAAGCGGCGGTGTTGGCAAACGTGGGCGCGGGCATGATTGGGAGGCGGTAGGAAAGCGCGAGGGCGGGCGAAGTCAAACGCGAGCCCGGTTTACGGCCGCCGCGCGCGCCAGTGCGGCTCGAAGAGCATCAGTGCGTTCAGCACGAGGCTGTGGAAAATCCCGCCGGAGTGCGCGAGCGCCAGCACGCGCTCAACGGGCTCCGCCGTCACCGCGATCTCCTCGTCCGCATCCCAGGCGCAGCCGTGCGCCCGCACCGCGCCCTCGACGAGGACGAAATGGCAGCGGTTCGACTGAATCGCGGGGTTGGGCCGCACGGTGCCGATCAATTTTGCGCCTACGCCGGCATAGCCGGTTTCCTCGCGCAGCTCGCGGAGGCCCGCGGCCACCGGGTCCTCGCCAGCGTGGTCCATCACCCCGCCGGGGATTTCGAGCGAGAAGCCGTCGATACCGTAGCGGAATTGCTTCACGAGCACGATGCGATCATCCGGGGTGAGGGCGACGACGTTGACCCAGTCCGGGGCCTGCATGACGACGAAATCGCGCTCCGTGCCGCGCACCGGGTGGCGATAGCGTGCGCCGAGCACGTCGAACACACGGGTCTTCAGCCGCGTCTCCTCGCCGAGTTTTTCCCAGCGTGCGGGATCAGGATCGGGCGGATTCATCGGCCAACAAAAATGCCTCCCGGCCGGAGGCGCGAGAGGCACTTTGAAATTATTTCGGCTTGGTGGCTTACTTTTTGGCCGGCAGCTTCAGCTTCTGGCCGACCTTGAGCTTCCGCCAGTCGAGGCCCGGGTTCACGGCTTCGATGTCCGAGACCGAGGCGCCGGTGGCCTTGGAGATTTTGGTGCCGGTGTCGCCCGCCTTGACGATGTATTCGTTGGCGCCGGCGACCGCGGGCTCGCCGCTCTTCTTGCCGCCCTTGTCGGCGACGACGGGCTTCTTTGCGGCGTCCTCCAGCTTCGTGAGCGAGGTGCGCTGGCTGCTGAGTTCGTTGGCGAGCTGGGTGACGGCATCCTGGGTCGAGCGCGTGAGGCCCTGCACATCGCGCGCGGCCTTGTCGGCGGCGGCGGCCGCAGAGTTGGCGGCAGACTCGACCGCTTCGACGCGCGCCAGCTTGGTCTCATGCGCCTCGATCGCTTTGTTGGCCTTGGAAAGGGAGATGACGGCGTAGCCGCCGAGCAGAAGGGCGACGCCGCCGAGGATGACGGCTGCTACCGGGAGCATGCTGTTGTTTTCGCGCGAAATGGTATCCATGAAGAGAGGGAGAAGGCCGGACATCAGAGGGAATCGCGGGGCGATGCAAGAAGAGATTGTCCGCGAGGCCGCCCGGGTCGGGGCCGCCGGATTTCGCGGCGGCAAAATCCACGTGTCGCGCCGCCGGGAGAGCGCCATTGACACCACCGGCGTATGGCCAACGGTTCGCGCCTCGATTGGCCCGGGGTGTAGCTTAGCCTGGTAGAGCGCCTGGTTTGGGACCAGGAGGTCGCAGGTTCGAATCCTGTCGCCCCGACCATTTCGAGCCCGGCTGCGCGAAACCATGCGTCTCGGACCACACGAGCTCTCGTCGAATCTCTTCCTCTCGCCGCTCGCCGGCTACACCAACCTGCCCATGCGGCTCACACTGCGCGAGCTGGGCGGCCTCGGCTGGGTGACGACCGACCTCGTCAACGCCCGCTCCCTCATCGAGCGCAACCCCGTCGCCCTCAAGCTCGCCGCCACCGCGCCCGGCGATCACCCGATGGCCATCCAGCTCTTCGGCAGCGTGCCGGAGGAGATGCGCGACGCCGCCGTGATCTGCGAGCAGCTCGGCGCCCAGGCCGTGGACATCAACATGGGTTGTCCCGTGAAGAAGGTCGTCAACATCGGCGGCGGCTCCGCGATGATGACCGAGCTCGACAAGACCGCCGCCCTCGTGCGCGGCATGATCGCGGCGGTGAAAATCCCCGTGACGGCCAAGATGCGCCTCGGCTGGGACGACGACAATCTCACCGCGCCCGACCTCGCGCGCGTGCTGGAGGACACGGGCGTCGCCGCCATCTTCGTGCACGGGCGGACGCGAGCGCAGGGTTTTTCCGGCGGCGTGAATCTCGCGGGCATCCGCGCCGTCGTGGAGGCGGTGCAGCGCATCCCGGTCGTCGGCAATGGCGACGTGACCACGCCCGCCGCCGCGCAGCACATGATCGCCGAGACGGGCTGCGCGGGCGTGAGCATCGGCCGCGGCGCGTTCTACGATCCGTGGATCTTCCGCCGCACGGATAACCTGCTGCGCACGGGCGAGCTTTTGCCGGAGCCGGATTTCGCGGAGCGGCTGCGTGTGATGCGACGGCATTTCGAGCGCTACATCGAGTTCTACGGCGAAGCCCACGGCGCACGGCTCTTCCGCAAGGTCGCGCCCTGGTATGCGAAACGGTTCGGTCCCTCGAAGCCCTTCAAACGAAGCATCATCACGATCACCTCGGCCGCGGACTTCGAGGCCGCGATCGCGGAGTATCTCGCGTGGCGCGCGCAGTTCTGCGACGAGCGCGGCGAGCTGCTGGAGAAATTCCAACCCGCACCGATGGTCGCGTCGTTCATGCGCGAACCGGGCGAGGCCGGGGTGTTCGAGCGCGACGCCATCCCCGTGCCCAAGGGGCCGGTGGACACATGGTGAGCGAATTTCGAAGGTAGGGCCTCAGCTCGCTGAGGCCGAGGGCGGTCGATGCATCTTGCATCTCGCGGCCTGAGCAAGCTCAGGCCCTACCTGAAATCGCTGTGCGTGTCGCCGCCACATCCCGCCGCAGCGCCGCGTAGTGGTTCTTCAGGTAGTGCCGCAGCCAGTAGGCGTAGCGGCGCGGGCGGCGCGCGATGTCGCGGCGCAGCGCGGGCAGGGTGAGAAAGTCCACGGCCGAGACTTCGCTCGGGTTGAGCGCGAGGGCGCTCTCCGCCGGCGCCGGGCCGAAGCACACGTGCACAATTTCGTTTTCGACGAGGCCATTGGGCAGGGCGGTGCGGTAGCGGGCCTTGAAGCCGAAGCGCAGCGGGGCGCTCGCGCCGAGTTCCTCGCCGAGCCGGCGCCGAGCGGCGGCGAGCGTGCGTTCGCCGGGGCGTGGGTGGCCGCAACACGAGTTGGCCCAGAGGCCGGCCGAGTGGTATTTCGCCCGGCTGCGGCGCTGGAGGAGCAGCCGCCCGCGCGCATCGACGAGAAAGATGGAGAAGGCGCGGTGCAGCCGGCCCGCGGCATGGACCGCCAGTTTCTCCCCGCGGCCGATCGCCCGGTCCTGTTCGTTCACCACGATCAAGGTTTCGCTCATGCGGGATCGGGGTGCGTCACGTTGGTTGCCACGGGGAGCGATGTTTGTTTGCTTTGGCCGGTCTTCGTCAATTTGAGTTTTCCCTCTCGTGCCCAAGCCCCGCGCCAAATCCTCCCCGACTCGTCCCGCCGCTCCCACGGCGGCGGCCCGCGCCGTCGTGGATCATGGGTTCATTCCGGTGCGCGCGAAACTGATCGAGGTCGCGGCGTTTCTGGACCGGACGGAGCGGCATGCCATCGCGGGTGATTTTCGCGTGGCCGCGCTGCGGGAGGCCGCGGAACTGCTCGTCGATGGCCGGCCCGAGCGCGCCCGCCGCATCCTGGAAAAACTCAGCGACCCGACGACCGATCCGGAAATCGTCTCATCCGGCAAGGCCGCGCTCGGTGCCTGGCAGCCGGCGGCGCCCGCCGTGGCGAAAAAATAACCTCCCATGCGCTACATCGAGCCCCACGGCCACATGGTCAGCCGCACGACCGACGACTATCAGGCGATGGTCACGGCCGGCTGCGTCGCCGTATGCGAGCCCGCGTTCTGGGCCGGCTTCGATCGCGGCTCGGTCTCCGGTTTCCGCGACTATTACCGGCAGCTCACCGAATATGAGCCCGCGCGCGCGGCCAAGTTTCTCCTGCCGCATTTCTCCTGGCTCTGCCTCAACCCCAAGGAATCCGAGGACCTCGCGCTCGCCCGCGATGTGCTCGCAATGATCCCGGAGTTCCTCGACCGGCCCAACGTCCTCGGCATCGGCGAAATCGGCCTGAACCGGAACACGCGCAACGAGATGACCGTGCTCGAGCGCCACGTGGAGCTCGCCGTGCAGCACGACCAGCTCATCCTCGTCCACACGCCGCACCTTGAGGACAAGCTGAAGGGCACGAATCTCATCCTCGATCTCCTCTCGTCGCACCGCGGCGTGAAGCCCGAGCGCGTGATCATCGACCACGTCGAGGAGCACACGATCCAGCGCGTGCTCGACCGCGGATTCTGGGCCGGCATCACGCTCTACCCCGACTCGAAATCCTCCCCGCCGCGCGCCGTGGACATGCTCGAGATCTGCGGCCGTGAGCGCATCTGGATGAACTCCGCCTGCGACTGGGGCGTGAGCGATCCGCTCGCCGTGCCAAAGACCGCGCTGGAGATGCGCCGCCGCGGCCACAGCGCGGACTTCGTGGACTCGGTGCTTTTTCGCAACCCGCACCGCTTCCTGTCGCAGTGCCCGAAGTTCAAGATCGCATCAGCCTGATGAACGAGTGCTCGATGCGTGGGTGGGAGGGGCTTTATGCCCCGACTTTTGGGCAGAAGATATGACGGCGAACGACATCCTTGAAGAGCTGTTCCGCATTCGATCCGATTTTCGGGTTTGCTGGAACGGCGAGAATTATTTCCGCGATGATGATGGCAGTTTCACGGTTTGCGGAGTTTTCAGCCAGTTCACAGACTTCTTTCGCGTGCATCACGGAGACATGAGCAAGGAAGAGCTTGAGGCAATCGCCGCACTGGTGCGTCGCTGCGAGCGTGATTCCCATCTAGGCGAAGCAGCCTTTACTTGCTTTCTCGAGAATATCGCGGGTGACCCACCCGACGCAACCCTCGCACCGTATCTCTCAACCGAGGCTCAGGAATTCATGAGCCACTGGAGACCGAGTAAGTGAAAAGGCCTACCCGCGAAGTCGGGGCATAAAGCCCCTCCCACAACGATGAAGCTCTCCTCCGGCCTTGAACTCGCCTACTGCACCAACGTCCATCGCGGGGAGACTTGGGCGGAGACGTTTGCCGCGCTCGAAAAACACACGTTGCCGGTCCGCCGCCGCGTCGCTCCCGGCCGCAGCTACGCCATCGGTCTGCGCCTCGGCCAGCGCGCCGCCGCCGAACTTGCGCAGCCGGCCACGTTGGTCGCGTTCCAGCACTGGCTCGCCGCGCACGACTGCACGGTCTTCACGATTAACGGATTTCCCTACGGCAGCTTCCACGGCACGCGCGTGAAGGAGCAGGTCTATGCGCCCGACTGGTCCACGCCCGAGCGCGTCGCCTATACGATGCAGTTGTTCGAGCTGCTCGTGCAGCTCACGCCGCCCGGCGCGTCGGCGAGCGTCAGCACCGTGCCTGCGTCGTTCAAGGCTTTCGTGGCCGCCGAGCCTGCGCGAAAAAAAGCGATCTTTGAGAACCTCACCGACTGCGGCCGGCGCATCGCCGCGCTTGCGGAAAAATCCGGCCGCGATCTGCACCTCGGGCTGGAGCCGGAGCCGTGCTGCCTCATCGAGACGACGGCCGAGACGGTGGACTTCTTCGCCGAGTGGCGCGCGGGTGATCGCGCGGTTGAGGGCGAGGGCCTGTTGCGCCACGTAGGCGTGAACTATGACTGCTGCCACCTTGCGATTGAATTCGAGTCGGCCGCCGCGGCGCTCGATCGGATCGTGGGGGCAGGGCTACGCCTGAGCAAGCTGCACCTCAGTTCCGCCCTGCGCGTGAAGCCCGACGCCGCGGGTCGCGCCGCGCTCGCGGCCTTCGTCGAGCCGACCTACCTGCACCAAGTCGTCGCCGGCGATCCGCGCACGGGCGCGGTGCGGCGGCGCTTCACCGACTTGCCTGACGCGCTCGCGGACGCGGAGCCCTCGCGGCCCGACGACGAGTGGCGCGTGCATTTCCACGTGCCGCTGCACGCCGCGCCCGGCGCCCCGTTTTCCGACACGCGTGATCATCTGGCCGAGGCGCTCGACTGGCTGGCCGCGCACCCCGGCGCCTGCACGCACCTTGAGATGGAGACCTACACGTGGGAAGTGCTCCCGCCCGCGCTGCGCCTGCCGATCGAGGAACAGCTCGTGCGCGAGTATGAGTGGACGCTCGCTGCGCTCGCCGCGCGCGGGCTGGCGTGAGATGAACATCCGCGCCGCCCTCGACCTCGCGCGCGCGGGGAATTTTCCGTCCGTCGCGAGCAACGTCCTCGCGGCGCTCCTGCTCTCCGCCGCGGCCGGACCGGCCAACGCCTTTCCCGCGCCCGGACTGCTCGCGCTTACGATCCTCGCCGGGTGCCTGGTGTATGCGGGCGGCGCAACGCTCAACGACGTCTTCGACGCCGCCTTCGACCGCGCGCGCCGACCCGAGCGCGCCATCCCGCGCGGCCTCATCACGCGGGCGGGCGCCGCTTGGCTCGGTGGCGTCGAGATGGTGCTCGGTCTCGCGCTCCTCGTTTTGTTTGCCGGCGCATCCGTCATCTGGGCCGCGGCGCTCGCCGCCTGCATCCTCGCCTATGACTGGCTGCACAAACGCTGGATCGGCTCCGTCGTGCTCATGGCCGGCTGCCGTGTGCTGCTCGCGCTCACGATTGCCACTTTGCCGGGCCATGACTTCACGTCGTCGCTGCTCGGGTGGGTCGGCGCGCTCTTCGTTTACATCGTCACGCTCAGTCTCATCGCGCGCTGGGAATACGCGCCCGGCGCGCCCGCCGCGAAGATCGGGCGCTCGGTGGGCCGGCTGCTCGCCTTCATTCCGCTCATTGATGCGGCTGCGCTGCTGCTGGTGGGCGCGTGGGGGCCAGCGCTGGCTTGCGCCGCGGCGGTTCCGCTTGGACGCTGGGCGCAACGTCTCGCCGCCTCCACTTGATCCGCGCATGTCCGCTCGTCCCGACTCCATCTCCTTTCCCATCACGCTCCACCACGAGCACCGCCTGATTTTCACGCGCGATGTCTTCGCGCCGGGCAACGACACGCTCGCCGCGCTCCTCAGGCCGCGCGAGCCGGGCGGCACGGCGCGCGCGCTCGTGTTTTGGGACGCGGGCCTCGCCTCGGCTTTTCCGGACATCGCGGAAAAAATGACGCGCTGGTTCGCCGCGCGCTCGGATCGTGTGCGCCTCGAGGGTGCGCCCATCAGCGTGCCGGGCGGCGAGGCGGTGAAAAACAACTTCGGTCAGCTCGAGCGCGTCTGGGCCGCGATCAATGAGGCCAAGCTCTGCCGCCACTCGTTTGTCATCGCGATCGGCGGAGGCGCGGTGCTCGACCTAGTGGGCCTCGGTGCGGCGACGGCGCACCGCGGCATCCCGCTCATCCGGCTGCCCACGACGAGCCTCAGCCAGGGCGACGGCGGTCTCGGCGTGAAGAACGGCGTGAACCTCTTCACGAAGAAAAACTGGCTCGGTTCCTTCGCTGTGCCACACGCCGTCGTGAACGACCTCAATTTCCTCCATGGCCTGCCCCCGCGCGATCGCCGCGCGGGCCTGATCGAGGCGGTGAAGGTCGCGCTCATCCGCGACGCGAAATTCTTCGAGTTCATCGCGGCGCGCGTCGAGGCGCTCGCGCGATTTGAGCCCGAGCCCTACGAGGCGGTCATCCGCGAGAGCGCGCGGCAGCACATGGAGCACATCGCCACCGGCGGCGATCCATTCGAGCGCGGCTCGGCGCGGCCGCTCGATTTCGGCCACTGGGCGGCGCACAAGCTGGAGCAGCTCTCGGAATTTCGCGTCAGCCACGGCGAGGCCGTCGCCATCGGCATGGCGATCGATCTCATCTACGCACGGCGCATCGGCCTGCTGCCGGAGCCGATCGCGGAGCGCATCCTCGGGGTGATCCAGGGGTTGGGTTTCGAGCTGTTTGGGCCGGTCCGGCAGATTCGTCGCGCAACAGGCCCGCAGGACATGCTCGATGGGCTGGAGGAGTTTCGTGAGCACATGGGCGGCCGGCTTACCATTCCAATGGTCCGCGCGCCGGGTGACCGGCTCGACGTGCATGAGATGGACGGGCCGACGGTTAAGGCGGCGTTCGAGGAACTGCAGGCGCGCTATGGCTGAGAAAACACGAGGACTTGGCGTAGCCCGGCTTGTGAGAGCCGTGACGAAACGCGACGACGGTCCCGCCTCTCACGAGGCGGGCTACCAATGAGCAACGAGCGCACAGCCATCCTCAACGTCGTCGGCCTCACGCCGCGACTACTCGGGCCGCACACACCGCGGCTCGCGCAGGCGGCGCAGGCGGGCGGGATGATTCGCGTGCAGCCTGTGCTGCCCGCCGTCACCTGCACGGCGCAGAGCACCTACCTCACGGGGCTGCCGCCCTCGGGCCATGGTGCGGTGGCCAACGGCTGGTTCGACCGCGAGCTCGCCGAGCATCATTTCTGGAAACAGTCCAACCGCCTCGTGCGCGGCGAGAAACTCTGGGAGACGTGCCGCGCCGCGCGGCCCGGCTTCACGTGCGCGAAGCTCTTTTGGTGGTATAACATGCACTCGACCGCCGACTGGTCGATCACGCCGCGGCCGATGTATCCCGCGGATGGGCGCAAGGTCTTCGATGTCGCCTCGCACCCGCTCTCGATCCGCGACGCGATCAAGCGCGACCTCGGGCCGTTTCCGTTTCCGGCGTTCTGGGGTCCTATGGCCGGCATCGCGTCGTCCGAGTGGATCGCGAAGTCGGCCGAGTGGATCGAGGAAAAGCACCGGCCCGACCTCTCGCTCGTTTATCTGCCGCATCTCGACTACAACCTTCAGCGCCTCGGCCCCGACGATCCGCGGATCGCCGAGGATTGCCGCGCGATCGATCGCGTGACGGGCGGGCTGTTGGAGTTCTACGCGCAGCGCTGCGTGCGGACGGTGGTGCTCTCGGAATACGGCATCACGGCGGTGAGGCGATCCATCGCGCTCAACCGCGTCTTTCGCGCCAAGGGCTGGCTCACGATCAAGGATGAGCTGGGCCTTGAGTTGCTCGACTGCGGCGCGAGCCGGGCGTTTGCCATCGCCGATCACCAGATTGCGCACATCTACGTCAACGACCCCGCGCTGCTCGGGGCCGTGCGCACTGCGGTCGAGTCGGTGGACGGCGTGGCGCGCGTGCTCGGCGCCGAGGGGAAGCGCGCCGCGGGCCTCGATCACGCGCGCTCGGGTGATCTCGTGGCATTCTCGGCGGAGGATGCGTGGTTCAATTACTATTATTGGGACGACGACGCGAAGGCCCCGGACTTCGCGCGGTGCGTCGATATCCACCGCAAATACGGCTACGATCCCGTCGAGCTGTTTATCGATCCGGCGATCGCGGTGCCGAAGCTCACGCTCGCGGGCAAGCTGCTGAAGAAGAAACTCGGTTTCCGCGGCCTGATGGACGTGATCCCGCTCGATGCCTCGCTCGTGAAGGGTTCGCACGGCACATGCCCGGCGAATTCCGACGAGTGGCCCGTGCTCATCGGCACGGGCGAGAGCGAAGCACCGATCGCGGCGACGGCCGTGCGAGATCGGTTGCTGAAGGTGTGCTTGGGGTAGGGCGGGTCTGTGACCCGCTCTTTCGGGCATTGAGTGTTCGAACCGCGGGCGGGTCAAAGACCCGCCCTACCTCAATTCACCCGGTTCCACACGGGCTGCCCCAAGATGGCGGCGCGCGCGATGCGGGCGGAGGTGGTGCGCATCTCCACCATGCCCTCGGGCGAGCAGAAGGCGGCGTGGCAAGTGCAGATCAGGTTGGGCGTGGCGGCTTCCTCGGCGGTGCGTAGGGGTTCGTTTTCGACCACGTCGAAGCCCGCGCCGCCGAGGTGGCCGGAGCGTAGCGCGGCGAAAGCCGCTTTTTTCTGCACGATGTCGCCGCGGGCGGTGTTCACGAGGAAAGCGCCGCGCTTCATCAGCCCGATCTCGCGGGCGCCGATCATGCCGCGGGTCTCGGCGCTGAGCGGGCAGTGGATGGACACGCAGTCGGATAACTTGATGAGTTCGTCGAGCGAGCTGACTTGTTCGAGGCCGATCGCCTTGCGCGTGCCGACCGGCGCGTAGGGATCGAAGAAGATGACCCGGAAACCAAACGCCTTCGCCCGGAGTGCCGTCGCGATGCCGATGCGGCCGAGACCCACGAGGCCGAGCGTCTGCGTGCGCAGCCGGCGCATCTTGGGCGCGACCTCGATCTTCCAGCCGAGGCGCTTGGCCTCGGCGTCGAGCGGGAAGAGCTGGCGGTAGAGCGCGAGGATGAGGCCGAGGGCGTGGTCGGCGACCTCCTCGGTGCCGTAGTCGGGCACGTTGCAGACCGGGATGCCGGCGCGCGCGGCGGCGGCGGTGTCCACGGTGTCGAAGCCCACGCCGTTGCGGATGATGACGCGGGAGTTTTTCAACTGAGCGATCACCGCGGCATCCATCAGCGGGCCGTGCCAGAGGATATGCGCGTGGGCGTCCAGGGCCGCGGCGGGGAAGGGCGCGCCGAAGTCGAGCCACACCGTGCTGAGGTCGGCGATGTCCGTGAGGTGGGGCCGCTCCACGCTCGCCTCCGTGTCGGTGAACTTGAATTCCTTGGGGCAAATGATGACGACGGAAGGGCGGGAGGGCATAAAAGGTTTTGACCGTCGATTAGGCGGATGCCACGGATGCGGGAAAGTCCTATCCGTGCCCGCCGTGAAAATCTTTGCCCAATTCCTCCTCCTGTTCGTCGCCTTCGCGCCTGTTGCGGCCTTTGCCCAGCGTGAAAAGATCCCAGCCGATGATCTTGAGATCGTCGAGAAGCGCTGGCCCGCGGCGAAGAAGACGCAGACGGGGATCCGCTACATCGTCGAGCGCGAGGGGGCGGGCGACATGCCCAAGCCAGGCGACAAGGTGGCCGTGCTCTACGTGGGCCGGCTGCTCAACGACACGATCTTCGACCAGAATCAGGATCCGGCGCAGCCCTTCACGTTTCGCGTGCGCCGCGAGATGGTGATCGAGGGCTGGGATCAGATTCTCCAGCAGATGAAGAAGGGCGAGAAGCGCCTCGTGATCATCCCGCCCGAGCTGGCCTACGGCACGCGCGGCCAGCCGCCGAAGATCGGCCGCAACGCCACGCTCGTCTTCGAGATCGAGCTGCTCAGCTTTGGAAAAGACTGAGGATGGGGCGGCGAGTCCGCTCGCCGCCTAATTAACCGAAAGGCGCGGAGTGGAGGCCGCGTCCTGCCCAAGGGGCAACCAATACCAACGGACCTTTGCTTTTGGCCTGTCATAGCGAGGAGCGGAGCGACGAAGCCATCCAGCTGGATTGGCACGGCGCGCTGCGCGCACCTCGCACTGACAAAGGTCCAATAGGAAGCGGACGTTGGTATTACTTCATCATCTCGGTCAGCAGCGGCTTCATCGCGTCGGCCCAGAGCTGGTAGCCGGCGGCGTTGGGGTGAAGCTGGTCGGGCATGATGGAGAAGGGAATTTTTCCATCCTGGCCGAGGAAGGCGTGGTTGATGTCGAGGAAGCGCACGTTCTTGCCGTCGTCGAGTTTGGCGAGCTGGGCGTTGACGCCGTCGATTACGGCCATCCGCTTCGCGGCGTCGGCCACGGCCTCGGGCGTGATGACGCCCTGCTGGTTCTTGCGCGCGCCGCGGGGGAAGACGGCGAGGACGAGGACCTTGGTGTTGGGGAGCTTTTGGCGGATGAGGCTGACGATCTTCTTGTCGGCGGCGGCGATCTCGTCGGCGGTGTGGGCGGCGGAGTTGTTGGTGCCGAGCATGAGGACGGCGACTTTGGGGGCGATGCCGTCGAGTTCGCCATTGGCGATGCGCCAGATGACGTGCTGGGTCTGATCGCCGCCGATGCCAAAGTTGGCGGGCTGCAGTTTGCCGTAGTAGGCTTCCCAGACGTGCGGGGCCTTGGTCCAGCCGGCGGTGATGGAATCGCCGAGGAAGAGCACACCGATCGGGCCGGACTTGCCGCGGGCGAGGAAGGACTCGTGGGCCTTAAGGAAGGCGGCGTTGGGCTGGCCGTCGGGGCCGGTTTTGGCGATGGGCGCGGAGGCGTCGACTTTCGGCGCTTGGGCGAAGAGGGCCGGCAGCAGCGCGGCGACCAGGAGGGCGGTGAGGGTGGGGCGGAGGGATTTCATGGGCGGAGGAAAGACGAAGCTCGCGGGCCGCAGGTGCGCCGTCGAGCCCGGGAATCGCGGTGAGGGGGGCGGTTTGATGGTGGGAGGGGCTTTATGCCCCGACAAGTCGCGGGGTAAACCCGCTCCCACAGTTCAGGCCGAATCAAAGTGACCCGCTACCGAATCACGGTTCATCGCGCCGCAAGGGCGGCTTTCATGCGGCGGATGGCCTCGACGAGCGTAGCGCGCGGGCAGCCGAAATTGAGGCGCACGTGCGAGCCTTTCGCGGCGCCAAACATCGCGCCGTCGCTCAGGCCGACGCCGTGTTGCTCGAAATGCGCCGTGGGGTTCGCCAGGCCGAGCGCGGACACATTTATCCACAGCAAGTAGGTGGCCTCGACGGGCGCTTCGACGCGCACGCCGGGCAGCTCGCGCGCGATGGCGTCGAGCAGGTAGTCGCGATTGCCGCGCAGATAGGCGAGGAGCGCCTGCCGCCACGGCTCGCCGTCGCGATACGCGGCCTCGCAGGCGGTGAAGCCGAGGCATGTGACCTCGGCGACGATGCCGGCCGTGGCCCGGAGGAAACGAGCCCGACGCATCGCATCCGGGATGATCGCGATGGAGGTGCCGAGGCCGGGGACGTTGTAGGTCTTGCTCGGCGCCATGAGCGTGAGGGTGCGCGCGGCGATTTCCGGCGAGAGCACGCTGGTGGGGATGTGCGGCAGCGCGGGATCAAGGATGAGATCGCAGTGGATCTCATCGGAGCAGAGGACGAGGTTGTGGCGCTCGCAGAACTCCGCGAGGCGCTGCAGCTCGGCGCGGCGCCAGACGCGGGCGATCGGGTTGTGGGGATTGCAGAGGTAAAAGAGCTTCGTCTTTGGCGTGACCGCGCGCTCCAGCGCATCCCAGTCTATCGCCCAGCCTTGGCCGTCGTGGGCCCACGGCACGCTCACGCTCACGCGCGCGCTGTTCTTCGGCGCCGACATGAACGGAGGATACACAGGCGCGAGTGTGAGCACTTCCTCGCCCGGCTGGGCAAAGGCCTGCGCGACCACGTTGAGCCCCACCACGAGCCCCGGCAGCCAGACGATCCAAGCAGGATCGATTTTCCAACCGTAGCGTTGCTCCATGGCTTCGACGATGGCGTCGGTCGTCGATTGCACGGGTCGCGCGTAGCCAAACACACCGTGATCCACGCGGCGGCGGAGCGCCTCGATGATGGCGGGAGAGGAAGCGAAATCCATGTCGGCGACCCAGAGCGGCAGCACGTCGCGGCCGGCGTATTTTTGCCATTTCTGGGAGTCGGTGCCGCGGCGCTCGGGCCCGTGGTCGAAGTCGAAGGTGCTCATGAAAACCCCGAGCCCACCCGAATCACCGGCGCAGCGCGACGATTTTTCCCACCGGGCTTGCGCAGCGTGTGACGGTTCTGCGCGGCGCAGTTGAGGGGCCTGCGTGCAAATTCCGATTCGACCGCAAGTTGATGCCGTTCCGGCATTGGTGCGCGGTATGCAAAGGATAGGGCACAAACCTTCAACCAACGAACATCACCATGAACCTCATTCGCTATTCCTATCCGCACTATCGTCTCGCTTCGTCCGCACTGACCCGCTCGCCGTGGGCAGGCTTGGAGGGTGAAATCTCCCGACTGTTTGAAAACGCCTTCAGCGATTACAGCGCGGCGGTCCCGCCCACCCGCTTCCCCGTGGATCTCTACGAGGACAAGGCCAACACCTACGTGAGGGCCGAACTCCCCGGTGTGAACCGCGACGACATCAATGTCGAAGTCACCGATGGGGCGCTCACCATCGCGGCGACCCGCAAGGTGCCAGCCGGCCACGGCGAAGGCGAGCAATCCATCGCCATCAACCGCGTGCTCAGCCTCGGCGAGGACGTGCAGTCCGACAAGGTCGCGGCCGCCTATGAGAACGGCGTGCTCACCGTCACCCTGCCCAAGCGCGAGCAGGCCCAGCCCAAGAAAATCGCCGTCGCCGTCAAATAGCCGACGCGTGGCCCAGTCCCAACCCTCATCAACCGGAGAAAATCACCATGTCCCTGTTAAACACCCTCATTCCCTCGTTCCCCCGCCCCTCGTCCCTGCGCGACGAGCAGCGCTCGGCTGACCTCGTGCACACCGTGAAGCCAGCCTACGAAATCAAGGAGACGCCCGAGGCCTTCGGCGTTACCGTGCACCTGCCTGGCGTAGCCAAGGACGGCCTCGAAGTCACCGCCGAGTCGGGCCAGCTCCGCATCCTCGGCCGCCGGGCCTGGAAGCAGCCCGAAGGCTGGACCGCGCTGCACCGTGAGTCGGCCGACGAGCCCTTCGAGCTCATCCTTGAGCATGAGAATGCCGTCGAGACCGACAAGGTCGCGGCCGAGCTGCGCGACGGCGTGCTCCGCCTCTCGCTGCCCAAGCCCGAGGCGATCAAGCCGCGGCGTATCGCGGTGAGCTGATCGGATCGCGTTTCACCTCCCAACATCGCGGGCCGCGGCGCCTTGGCACCGGCCCGCCTGCAACCGCCGGGCAATCGCGCGAGCGAGGCCCGGCGTTTTATTTTCTGAGGCCCCGCCACGGCCGCGGGCGCGGGCGCGGGCGGGTCACTTCTTGACCTCGGGGATCTGGATCTTGATGACGATCGACATCAGCAGCGAGACGGCGAGCACGCTCGCGATCACGGCCAGCGAGAGGGTGGTGCTGACCTTGACCCAATGCGCGATGAGCATCTTGACGCCGATGAACACGAGAATGAAGGCGAGACCGACCTTCAGGAAACGGAACAGCTTCATGATCCCGTTGAGCGCGAAATAAAGGGAGCGCAGGCCCAGGATGGCGAAGATGTTGGAGGTGAGGGCGACGAAGGCGTCGCGCGTGATCGCGAGCACCGCCGGGATGGAATCGACGGCGAAGACGACATCGGTCGTCTCGATGACCAGCAGGACGATGAAGAGCGGCGTGGCCATGAGGCGGCCTTCGTGGCGGATAAAGAAGCGGCCTTGATCATCCCCGGGTGCGACGGGCCAGAAACGGCGGAAAAGCCGCACCACTGGATTCTGGTCCGGGTGGACCGTCTCGCCCTTGCCGGGAAGCGCCATCTTGATGCCCGTGTAAACGAGAAAGGCGCCGAAGATGTAGAGCACCCAGTGAAAGCGCTGGACCACGCTCACGCCGACGAGAATGAAGACGGCGCGCATGAGGACCGCGCCGATGATGCCCCAGAAGAGGACCCGGTGCTGCCAGCGGCCGGAGACCTTGAAGTAATCGAAGACGAGGATGAAGACGAAGACGTTGTCCACGCTGAGGCAGAGCTCGATGAGGTAGGAGGCGAGGAATTGCTGCCCGAGCTCGGGCCCGCGCCATTGCCAGACGAAGGCGTTGAAGCCCATGGCCAGCGTGAACCAGACGCCGCACCAGATGAGCGCCTCTTTCATCGAGACCTCGTGGGAATCGCGCCGGAAGACGCCCAGATCGAGGGCCAGCATGGCGGAGATGAACGCAAAAAAACCAATCCACGCCCAGACTGGCAGGATATCGAGCGTGGCGAGCAGCGGTAGCATGGCGGGAAAGGCCGTCATGGAGGTCGCCGGCAGGCAAGCGGGTATTTGGCGGCGCGCGCACGGCTAAATTTTTGACAGCCCATGCCCCCGGCCCTGATCATAGGGCTTATGAAACGATTTTTGTGTGCGCTGGCGGCGCTGGTGATCGGGCCGGTGATCTTGGGGGCGGCCGAGGCACCGACGGAGGCCGCGGCCTCCGCCTCGAAGCTGAACACGGCGGCCGCGGCGGCCGTGACCGTGCGCCCGATGGATCGCACACCGGACTTCCTGGAGCACCTGGTGGACAGCGTGCTGCAGGCGTTCGACGTCCGGACGAGCGGCAACACCGTGACCCACTACGTGATTTGCGTGGTGCTGCTGCTGGTGGCGCTGCTGGCGCGGCGGATTGTGACAGCGTTGCTTTTTCCTCTGCTCCGGCGGCTGGCGGCGAAGACCGAGACCACGCTCGACGACAAGCTCTTCCCGGCACTTGAGGGGCCGGTGGCGGCGTTCGTGATGACGGTCGGGATGTTTGCGGCGCTGCGCGTCCTCAAGCTCTCGCCCGAGTCGGACAGCTACATCGGGCACGGCTCGCAAGTGGCGTTTTCGCTGGTGATATTCTGGGGCCTTTGGCGCGCCCTGGCGACGCTGCTGGACCATGCCACGGAGGTGACGCTGAAAAAAGGATCAGGCCTGGTCGCTTTCATGCCGTGGATCAAAAAGGCCCTTCTCACGGTGTTCGTGGTCGTGGGCGTGCTGCTGACCATCCAAGGCTTCGGCTACGACGTGAAGGCAATCCTCGCGGGCCTCGGCATCGGCGGCCTGGCGTTCGCGCTGGCCGCGCAGGACACGCTGGCGAACATCTTCGGCGCCATTGTGGTGGCGGTGGACCAGCCCTTCCGTGTCGGGGAATCGGTGCGGATCGGGGCCAACGCAGGCGCAGTCGAGGACATCGGCCTCCGCTCGACGCGCATCCGGCTCGTCGACAAATCGCTGATGACGATCCCGAACAAGACGGTCGCGGCCGAGACGATCACGAACCTCTCGCGCTTCACGCGGCGCCGTTTCGAGCAGGTGCTGGGATTTACCTACGACACCACGCCGGCCGAAATGCAGGCGATCCTCGGGGATATCCGCGCGATCGTCGTCGCGCAGCCGGAGGTGGATGCGAAGGGCGTGCTGGCGTTCTTCCGGGATTTCAGCGCCTCGTCGCTGGACATCTGGCTTGTTTACGAAGTGCTGGACCCGGACCTGCCGCGGGCGCTGGCGGTGAAGCAGCGGGTGAACCTGGCGATCATGCAGGCGGTCGAGGCGCGGGGTCTGTCGTTCGCGTTTCCGACGCAGACGCTGCATCTGGCGAAGGAGAAGGGCTGAGCGCCGCCTGCGTGGCGCAGGCCCAGCGTTTGCCGCAACCGATGCAAGTGGGCAGGAATTGAAACGGGGCGGTCTCCTCCGCCTTGGGCGCATGGACATCGCGAAAGGCGATCATGTCGTCGAAGCGGTCCTCGCGCCAGTCGTCGTAACCGCAGCGGTCGGGCACGGCGTCGTTCCGCGGATTGTGGCAGGTGCCAAAGAGCGCGTCCCACAGCGGAAGATCGGCGAAGTTCTGCGTGTGGTGGCGATACTGGTGGTGGATGCGGTGCGATTCCGGCCGCTGCACCAGCCAGCCGACCCACCGCGGGGTGCGCACGTTGAGGTGATAGAAATACTCCGCGATCGCGGTGAGAAAAGTGTAGAGCGCGCCCGCTTCGACCGAGCAGCCGAGCAGCAGATAGACCAGGCTCGAGCTGATGATGGAGTTGATCGTGATCTCGACCGGGTGCTTGTAGAACGAGGTGACGAGCTCGATGCGCTGCGGCGAATGGTGGAGCTGGTGGCAGAGACGCCAGAACCAGGCCGACTCGTGCCGCCAGCGGTGCCACCAGTAATAGACGAAAGTGGAAATGAAGTAGGCGACGAAACCCTGCCCCGCGACGCCGAGGTGATCGCGCAGGTGAAAGACGGCCACGGATTGAAGCCACCGATCCCAGGACAGCCCGGCGAGGACGACGAGGCCGAGCTGCACCAGATTCACGAAGATCACCCGGGCCCACCAGTTGGGGACGCGGGGCAACTCGCGGGCGGGCCAGAGGCGTTCAACGGCGATCAGTGCAACGGCGATGGCGATGAGCAACGCGAGCATCATGCCCCGCAAGCTTGCGCGCGGCACCGGGGTGGGAAAGCGGATTTTCGGGCGTTGAAGCTCACCCAGGCGCGTGCTTGGTTGCCGCCGTGCTTCGTCCCACTCCGTTCACTGCGAATCTGGCCGCGCTTGTGCTCACGGCCTTCGCCTGTCTGCCGGTGATTGGCTACGTCGCGGGCTCGCGCGTGCTGCGCGGGCTCGGCGCGGCATCGGCGATGGCGCCGTTGCCCAAGGTGTTTTCCGATGTGGACGGGCTGGAGACCTTCGCCTCGGAGTTCACGCTGCACTGGCGCGACAGCCGGGGCGGCGCCCAGACCCTGCCGATCACGCCAGAGCTGTATGCGCGGCTCGCGGGCGCCTACAACCGCCGCAACGTCTATGGCGCGGCGCTCTCCTACGCGCCGCGAATGCCCGAGGCGATCTGGCAGGCGGTGTTCTGCTTCGCCTTTGCGCCGACAGGGCCGCTGCGGCGGGAGTTCGGCCTGCCAGAGGATGCGACCGACTTCGCCGTCGAGATTCGCACCAAGACGAAAGACCGCGCGGATCGCTGGTTGCTGCGTCCCACATGCGAGCGGTGAAGAACATCAGCGCCGGGCAGTTCGCGATCTTTCGGCTGATTTTCGGCGCCTACCTGTTGCAGCATTTTCTCTGGCTCCTGCCGTCAGGCGCGGAGCTGTTTGGCCGCGCCGGGGTGCTCGCTGATCCCCGGCTCAACCCCACGCACGGCCTGCTGCCAAATCCGCTGGCGACGGAGTGGGGCGGTTCGCCGGCGGGAGTCGCGGTCTTTCTCTGGGCGATGGCGGGACTCAGCGTGGCCTTCATGATCGGCTGCGGGCGGCGGTGGGCGGCGGTGCTGCTGTGGTATGGCTGGGCGTGCCTTTTCAACCGCAACAACCTGATCAGCAACCCGTCGCTCCCCTATGTGGGCCTGATGCTGCTGTTCTGCGCGCTGGTGCCGGCGGGCGAACCGCTGAGCGCGACGGGCGGGCGCGGCCGGCGGCCGGGCGAGTGGTTTTTTCCCGCGATGGTTTTCTGGGGCGCGTGGTTCCTGATGGCGGGCGGTTACACCTTCAGCGGGATCGTGAAGCTGTGGAGCCCGAGTTGGGTCGACGGCACGGCCTTCCGGCATCTGCTGGAGAACCCGCTCGCGCGGCCGGGCGGGTTTCGCGATCTGTTCCTGGCGCTGCCGGGGTGGGCCATCGCACTGTTCACCTGGAGCGTGCTGGTGGCGGAGATCGTCTTCCTGCCCCTGTCGCTGTGGCGGCGGGGGCGGGCCATCGCTTGGACGGTGATGCTGGGGATGCACGCGGGCATCGTCCTGATGGTGGATTTCGCCGACTTGAGCTTCGGCATGGTCATGCTGCACCTCTTCACTTTCGACCCCGACTGGCTGCCGGCGCGGAGCGATGCGCGGCGGCCGGTGCTGCTTTACGATGGCACGTGCGGGCTCTGCAACGCGGTCGTGCGTTTCCTCCTGCGCGAGGATGCGGGCGGGCGGATGCGCTTCGCGCCGCTCCAGGGCGCGCCAGCGCAGGCCTATCTCCGCGCCGCGGGGCTGCCGACGGAGGATTTCGACAGCCTCGTCTTTGTGCCCGACTGGGAGCGCCCGGCGGCCGGCGCGCCCCGGCTGCGCACCGCGGGCGCGCTGGCGGCAGCAGATGAGATTGGCGGCGTATGGCGCGTGATCTCGTGGGCGCGCGTGCTACCGGCGGCGCTGCGCGATCCGTTCTACAAAATCATCGCACGGTTCCGCTACACGCTCTTCGGCGAGTATCGGCCGACGCCGCTGCCGGAGCCGGAATGGGCCCGGCGGTTTCTCGGCTGACCGGCTTTCGTTGCCCGCCCGTGCCCAGAGAAATCAAGGCCCGTGACCTCAGCGAGAGCCCGCTCGTCGAAAAGGACGCGACGAAAGTGAACGCCAGATCGCGCGCTTCAACCTCGCGACCGTGGGCGGGGAAATCCAACCGCAAGGCTGCATCATGGCTGGCGAGTAACCCGAGCCGTATTGGCAACGTGCGCGCCGCGAGAAAATGTGCGGCACAAGGCGAAGCGGAGAGAAATAGAGGCTGAGACGGCCGAAACCTAACCTGTGCGAACAGTGCGATGCGATGCGCGGCTTATCTGCGTTTCAGATCATCCAGAAATTCACCGTATCTCTCGATGCGCTGAGTCAGCGCGAAGTGATACCCAGCGTTTCCGAGTGGCAGCTTTGTTTGACTCTGAAGTTCGGTTGCATCGTCGCGCTTGAGTTGGGTAATCATGTCCTCGAAAAATGGCGCGAATCTTTCCGCCTCCGCATGATTCATCAGTCGGCGCGCGCAAGTCAGAGCCAAGTCGCCCCGAGCGAGCCGGCCCCCGATAGTATTCGGCGTCTCTTCCTGAACAACATTCCGATACAAATTGAGGATCGCGTCCTCTAGTCCGGACCAGCTGAAAGCTTCCATAGCTGTGACGAGATCGTTCTGCGCGCGGTAGTCGACCGCCTTGGATGCGAGCGGTTCGGAATCCCTTAGCTCCGGCTGAAATCGCACCAACAACTCCGCTGCATCCTTTCGGGTTTCGGCACGGTGCGGTTGCTCGTCCGAGGCCATCTCTCCTAGTATCGCCGTCAACGCTGCCACGTATTTCGAACCGCGTGTTGCACGAAATTGCCCCAGCAGCATCGCCTGGCGTTCCGGTGCCGTTTCCTTCAGATCAGAGAGAACGAAGTGATAAACGGCATCGCGGTCGAACAACGGGCGTCCGAGCATCGTTTCGACGAGCTTCTGTCCGCTCTGAGGGTAGTAAAACAGCAGGCGAGGGATTGCCGAAGGAGCGCGCCAAAAATTGCGCTGAGCCTCAAGGTCAGCGCGCAAAGAGCTTTCATGCTCTGCTTCGCTTAGTTTGCTCCAGTCCGCTCGCGCCGCCCGGGCCAACGATGGAAATTCCACGGGAGAGTTCACCACAAGACAGGCGCTGGGCTGGTAGCGAACGGCAAGCAGTTGCCGATTCACGATTTCGCCAAGCGCTACGTAACAGAGGTCTCCGACTTTCAAAGTGTAGCTTGAGAACGAACGCTGCGAACCGAACCCGACAGCATTTGCTGATTCGTTCTGTCGTTCCTTCTCCGGAAACCGAAAATCATATTCGTCGCTGAACCATGCGGACATAAAGGGAAAGGCACCTCCGCTCCCTACGGTGAGTTTCGTCGGGCGTGCATCGGATAGGTGTGTGAGCAAATCCGGAATGATGCCGACTCCGCGTCGCACCAATTCCACCATGACCATGGACTTCGCTGGCGCTCGCGAACCCAAGACGCCACCGCTGAATTTCGCCGGTATGTCCAATGGTGGAAATCCCGAAGTCCATGCCGTCGTGTGTGTGCCCGTGCCCTGTTGGGTTTCATCTTGCAGCCGATCAATCAGCGTCTCGTTGGTCAGACGCGAAATTTCCGGATCGACCGCGACTAGTTTTATCTGGCTTGCCGACGCAGAGCCGGCGTTGGCTGTGGCCCCAAGTGACGAAGAGCAGATCGTGTTTAGGATCAGCACGGCCTTCACTCCGACGACAAGCAGATGATGGCGAACGAAAGCGTGAGTGTTGAGAGTCAATTTTGCTGGGATTCGAGATGCCGCGACAGGGTTTTGAAAGATCGGGTTCCGAGTGTTTCCGTCAAAGTCATCCCTCAAATGTCGCGACGCAATAAAGCCCGTGCTTCGCCCGTCGTGTGCCGTGGCGGCGGGAGGCGTGGTGCAATTTAGAACGCAGCATGGCTGCGCCGTGCGTAGCCCAACGGGTGAAGCATGGTGGAGGTGGCGGGAGTTGAACCCGCGTGCCCCAGGCCTTTGTGCACCGCGTCTACCTGTAGTAGTGCGACTTTAATCTCGCCGGGGTCACGCCATCGCACGCGCTGAGACCCCAGCCAGTCCCCGGATGAAGTTACGGCGCGCAGTCCGCGGACGGCTCCGCGCGCTATGCCTGCTGTCGACGTCAGTTCCCGCTAGCAGGTGTCGCGGGACCAACGAGGCTGCACTTAGGCAGCCAGGGGCATTTCTTCAGTTTTGCCGTTTGTTTGTTTTGCAGGGGATTTAACGAGAGACCCACAACTCTCGACAGGCAGCGGCGCACTCCAACCAAGGGTAGAATCCAGAACACCCCCAAAGGAAATTTTGGTTTTCGATTGGTGATTTTCGATTGTGTGCGGACCAATCAAAGAACGAGGGGGCAGACCATGCGCAGGGCCCGAGGGATTGCAAGTGTGGCGCGGAAGCCGCGCGCCGCGGGGTGCGGGGCCGATGCCGTCTCAGCCAGGCGGGGTGCCTTCGCCCTGAGGGCGTGGTTGGGCGCAGAGAACGGCGCGCGTCGGTCGCCGCTCAGGTCGTCAGGCCGAGGAGGCCGCGGGTGAGTTGGAAGTCCACGAAGCCTTGCGCCATCGAGGCGGGCGTGCGCTCGCGCTGGGCGACGGCGGTGATCCAGCGGAGGAGTTCGGTGGCATCGGTCGGCGCGTCGCCGGAGAGGAAGAGGTCGATGTCGTCGCCTGCCACCCGGCCGCGCTCGGTGGGCTCGGCGGCTTGGATTACCGGGAGGAGCGGGTGGCCTTGCTGCGCGTGACCGCTCACGACGGTGAGCGCGAGGTGCGCGCCGTTGCCGGCGAGGCCGGTGAGATTCTCGACGAAGTGCTCCGACTCGCTCGCGACGACGTGCAGGCCGGGCTGTTGAAGCGGTTCGCCGTAGGCGAGCGTGGCGTGGGGCGCGGCGGCGCCGAGCAGCGCGCTACGAAACGCCGCTTGGGCGAGCAGCGGATCGCTTTCGACGAGGAGGATCGAGCCGCCGGCGTCGAGCACGGCGCGGGCGATCGTGGCGAGCGCGGTGGCGGTGGGCTGGGCGACGGGAGCGGCGGTCAGCAGCGCGAGTGAAAGCGCGCCCAGATCGGCCACCGCCGGAGCGGCGGGCGGGAGAGCGGCGAGTTTTTCGGTGAACCACGCCTCGATCTTCGCGAGGACTTTCTCGATGCCGCCGTCGAGCTGGACGCTGGCGAAGCCGAATTGCGCCGTGGGCACGCCGGCGGCTGTGAAGTGATGGCGGAGGACGTCGTTGGGCACCTTCTCGCAGCCGTGCTCGAGCAGCAGCGCGGCGACGACGTTCGGGTGCGTGAGGTAGCCGCGGTAGGTGCGGTGCAGCAATTGATACATCGTATCGCCCCCGAAGCCACAGCCCTCGGTATGGGTGAAGCCGACGAAGCGCGAGATGCCCTGCGCGCGGCCGAGTTGCTTCTCGTTGAGCCGGGCGGCGGCGAGCCGCGCGATCTGGGTGGAGCAGAGGCTCGTGGGCAGGACGAGGGCGACGCGCTCGGTGGCGAAGCGGTCTTCGGGCGCGCGGAAAAGTGACAGGGCAGGACCGATCGTTGACCGGTCCTGATTGGCCCGGTCGGAGACTGCCCCCGCGACAAGCGGCTTGCCATCGGGCGCGACGCGCGCGCGCAACTCGGCGAGGCGCGAGGTGTCGGTCTGCGCCCAGTTGCGCCAGAGCGAGACCTGCGAGTGGCCGGCGTGCTCGCCCTTGGATTTTTTTCCGGAGGCGGTGGCGATGAGCAGCTCGAAGGCGTCGGCCGCGACTTTTTCAAACGGCTCGCCATCGAGGTAGCGGCCGGCGTTGATGTCCATCTCGCGGATGAGGAGTTCGTGGCGCCGCGTGGTGGTGGTAATCTTCAGCGTGGGCACAAACGGAAAGTTCGTGATCGAGCCGTTGCCGGTGACGAAGAGGATGAGGTTGCAGCCGCAGCCGACCTGGCCGGCGATGCCCTCGAGGTCGTTGCCGGGTCCGTTCATCAGCGCGAAGCCGGGCGCATGGTGCGGCTCGGCGTAGTCGATGATGTGGTCGAGCCGCGTGCGCGGATCCTTTTTGTGGACGGCGCCGAGGGACTTGAGGGCGATGTTGTAGAGGCCGCGGAATTTGTTGCCGGCGGAGGGATTGCTCTCGGGGGTGAGGCCATGCCACGCGAGCTTTTCGCGAAACGCGTCGAGCTTGCCCATGAACGCGCGCGCGGTGGCGAGATCACGGACGTTTTTCAGCAGGTAGCTCTCCGCGCCCATGGTCTCGTCGATTTCGGTGAGCACGCCGGCGCCGCCGTGGCGGATCGTCTCGTGGACGAGGGCGCCCGCGAGCGGATTGCCGCTGACGCCGGAAAACGCGTCGGAGCCGCCGCATTGGAGCGCGATGCGAAGGTGCGAGAGCGGCTCCTCGGTGCGGAGCGCGGCGCTGACGACGGGCAGCCAGCCGCGCACGAGGCGCTCACCCTCGGCGAGGCCGGCGGCGAGGCCGTTCCGCAGGGAAAGAAAATGATGCGGCACGGCATCGAGCGGATAACCGCGGGCGAGCATGAATTCGCGGAGGCGGGCGTTGGTGACGGGCTCGACGCCATAGTCCACCGCGAGCACGGCGCCGACATTCGGATGCACCATGAAGCCGGCGAGCGCGCGGAGGATTTCGAGGGTGTTGTTCGGCTCGCCGGTGCCGCCGCCCTCGGTGTGGGCGATGGCGACGATGCCGTCGAGCGACGGATGCACGCGCGCGAGCGGCTGCAGCCGCGCGGTGAGCTGGCGGGCGAAACTCGCCGTGCGCGACGAGGTGCCGAGGATGACGATGACGTTGCGCGTGCCGACGCCGCGGCCACCGGCGCGCTTGTAGCCGGAAAACGTGCGTGCCGGGTCCGCGGGCGCCACCGGCGGCGCGGCATGGATGAGCCGTTCGTCGAGCTGGAACGGCTCGTCGGCGTCGCGGAAATTCCCTCGCGCGGGGAGCGAGACCTGGCCGAGCTGGCGGACAGCGAGCGCGGTGAGCATCGAATCGTTGCACACGTAATCGCCGGGCGCGATGGCCGTGACCGCGAAGCCGAAGGGCAGGCCCCACGAGAGCAGCGGCTCGCCGACAGCGATGGGTTTCACGGCAAAGCGATGGCCCTCCAGCACCGTGTGCGGCAACGCGCGCGTGCCGTCGGCCAGCGGCAGCACGGTGCCGGCCTCCAATCGGCGAATCGCAATCGCGACGTTGTCGCCCGGGGCGGGCAGACGGGAGACCGATGCGAGGGGGAGCGACGCAGGCGACATGGGAAAGGGAAGAGCTGAGTCGCGTGGCGAGAAAGTGTCGAGCGCGGCGCGGCGTCCGCGATCAGCGCAGGTGCGGCAGCACCGGCCAGTCGGCGGGCGCGAGGTCGTAGGTTTTCAGGGCGGCAACTTCGACCCAGGCCAGCGCGGCGTGCTCATGCGCATGAGGCGGCGGGCTCGCGGGGGCGAGCTCGCAGACAAACGGGATCATCTCGATGACGACGGCACCGTAGTCGTGGGTGAAGCGGGGCAGCGCACGGCGGAGAAAGACATCGCAGCCCAGCTCCTCGCGGATTTCACGGACGAGCGCGACCTCCGGCGCCTCGCCCGGCTCGACCTTGCCGCCGGGAAATTCCCATTTGAGGCCGAGGTGCTTGTGCGCGGGTCGCTGCGCGAGCAATACACGGCCCGCGGCGTCGTAAATGACGGCGGCGACGACGGGCAGGGGGGCGGAAGCGGGCACGGGCGAAATGAGAAAAATGGAGGCGAAAATTGCGGCTCAGCGTCGGGACCGGGTGTCGATTTGTTTCCGTGCGCGGGCGAGCTCGCGCACCAGTTTCTTTTCGTCGGGCAGCGCCAAGCGATAGTCGCGGGCCATGACTTTGGTGGGCAGGGTGTCGAGCGTGTAGCGCACGATGTTTTGCCCGGCGCTGGAGCAGAGGATGAGGCCCACGGGCGGATTCTCCTCCGGGTGCGTCCAGTGCTCCTTGGCGTAGCTCAAGTAGAGGTGCATCTGCCCGGCATCGGCGTGCGTGAACTTGCCCAGCTTCAGATCGACGATGACAAGGCAGCGCAGACGGCGGTGGAAAAGGAGCAGGTCCACCCGATACCACTCGTCGTCGATGCGCAGCCGGCGCTGGCGCCCGACAAAGGTGAAATCGCCGCCGAGTTCGAGCAGGAAGGTCTCGAGGTGGCGCACCAGCGCGGTCTCCAGTTCACTCTCGGAGTATTCGTCGCGGAGACTTAGGAACTCCAGCACGAGAGGATCGCGGATGGCTTGATCGGCGGTGAGAGCGTCGCCGGGCCGGGGCTTCGCGCCCTTTTGCAGCATCGCGGTTTTATTCTTTGAGAGCGCGGTGCGTTCGTAGAACAGCGAGTTGATCTGCCGGTCGAGCTGGCGGACGCTCCAGCCGCCGCGCAGGGCTTCGGCATGGTAGAAGTGGCGGGCCTCGGCCGAGCGGGCGGACACAAGCAGCACATAGTGCGACCAAGGCAGCGGGAAAGCGCGGGCGAGATCAGCGAGGGACAGAGCGCGGCGAGCGGGGCCAGTCGGATCGAGGGTCAGTGTCGCTGGTCCGGACGCCGGGGCGGATTTGGCAGACAGTGTCTGCGAAATCGGCTCCAAGGCGGGCCGCGCGGATTTGGCAGACACTGTCTGCCAAATCTGATCGGGCGGGAAACAGCTGAAAAACGAGCGCATGTTCTGGAGGCTGCGCTGGGAAAACCCCCGTCCGAACCGCGCGGTCAAATCCGCCGCCAACCGCTTCAACAGCTCCTCCCCGTAGTCGGCGCGTTTCTTTCCTCCCTGCTCGAACTCGACGATGCGGCGGCCGATCTCCCAGTAGGTCGCCGTCATCAGCGAATTCACCGCGCGGGCGGCGGTATGGCGGGAAGTCTCAAGCAGTGAGCCGATGCCGCCGACCAGGCGGGGATAGGTGATGGGAACGACAGGCGCGGACTTGGACGCGGGGCGTTTTTTCATGGCTCAGGTGGGGCGGTGCAGCGGGGAGAATCGCGAGTTCGCGGAGTCTGGCGAGATTTTGCGCGACGCGCCGGACGACATGCGTTCAGTTGGTCGGACCCCGACTGATATGCGACTATCCCTAGCCTTCCTTGCCTTGGCCGTGCCCCTGTTCGCTGCGGCCCCGCGGCCCAACATCGTGCTCATCGTCTCCGACGACCACGGACGCGAGGCGCTCGGCTGCTACGGAAACCCGGTCGTGCGGACGCCGCATCTCGACGCCCTCGCGGCCGATGGCACGCGGTTCAGCGCGGCGTTTTGCACGACGGCGAGCTGCAGCCCATCGCGCTCCGTGCTGCTCACCGGCCAGCACAACCACCGCAACGGCATGTATGGCCTGCAGCACGATGATCACCATTTCCAGTCGTATGCGCACGTGAAGAGCCTGCCGGTGCGGCTCGCCGCCGCGGGCTATCGCACGGCGCGCATCGGCAAGTTCCACGTCGCGCCCGAGGCGGTCTATGCGTTTCAAGACGTGCTGTCCGCCGGCGCGGCCAACGATCCCGCGACCATCGGGCGCAGCCCGGTCGAGATGGCCGAGCAGTCGCGCCGCGTGATCGAGGCGCGCGACGAGCGGCCCTTCTTCCTCTATTACGCGACCGACGATCCGCACCGCGCCAACGCCGTCCTGCCCGACGGCCGCCCGACCTTCGACACCTGGCCGCGGCCCAATGCGTTTGGCAACCGGCCCGCGGGCTACCCGGGCGTCACGCCGGTGGTGTTTCGCCCCGAGGACGTGCCCGTGCCCTCGTGGCTGCCGGACACGCCCGCGACGCGCGCGGAGATCGCCGAGTATTACCAAGCCATCGCGCGCCTCGATCAAGGCATCGGCAAACTCGTCGCGATCCTCAAGGCCGCGGGCAAATACGAATCCACGCTCATCGTCTATCTCTCCGACAACGGCGCGGCGTTTCCCGGCGCCAAGACCACGCTCTACGAGCCCGGCATCCGCTTGCCGCTGATCGTGCGCGCGCCGGGTCGCACGCAGCCCGGGGCGGTGCAGGATGCGATGGTCACCTGGGCCGACCTCACGCCCACGTTGCTCGACGCGGCCGGCGTGCCGCCCGCCGCCGGCGAGTGCGACGGCCGCTCCTTCCGCGCCGGCTTGGACGGCGGCAAACTGCGCGGGTGGGACGAGATCTACGCGTCCCACTCATTGCACGAGATCACGATGTATTACCCGATGCGCGCGGTGCGCACCCGCACGCACAAGCTCATCGTCAACGTCGCGCACGAGATGACGTGGCCCTCGGCGCTCGATCTGATCAAGTCGCCCACATGGATCAGCGCGACTACGGACGGAGGCGGCGGGAAGCTGGGCCGGCGGCCGATCGCGCAGTTTTTGCACCGGCCGAAGTTCGAACTCTACGATCTCGAGCGCGACCCCGACGAGGTGGATAATCTTGCGGACGATCCCGCCCAGCAGGCCCGCAAGGCGGAGTTGCTGGGGAAGCTGAAGGCCTTCCAACTCGCGACCAAGGACCCGTGGGCGCGCAAGTGGAGCCACGAGTAAAACCTGCGCGGCCGCCTGCAACTTTTCGCGCGCAGCGGGGTTCTCCGCGGCATGAAGTCCTTTCTGAAAATCTTCCTGCTGGTCGTGCTGGCCTTGGTCGCGCTCAAGCTGCTGCCGCTGACACTGGCGCTCGGGTGCCTCATCGCGATCGTGCTCGCGGGGCTTGTGGTGCTGGGGCTCGGGGTGACGGTGGTGCTCTCGCCGCTGTGGGTGCCGGCGCTCGTGGTGGCGGGCCTTGTCTCGCTGATTGTGCGCGCGGGGCGGCGGACGGCGTGAGTTTTCGGGCTGGCGGGCGGGGGCGCGGCGCGTTTGCTCGCTGCGCATGGCTGAACCACTCCCGTCGCGCGTCGTCGCGAGCATCGCTTTTGTCGGGCGATCAGGCGGGCAGGTGAAGGCGCTGGCGGGCTTCAAGAAGGGCCACCACACGGTGCCGGATGCGGCCAACGCCACGACCAACTCCTTCCTCGGGAAAATCTGCGACGCGGAGCTGGCGGATGAGGCGGAGCGGCTGTTTCAGGCCGTGCGCGCCGGACTGGGCTACAAGCGCAAGGATGTCGCGCTGAGCGTGACGAGCCCGCTTGCGGTGCTGACAGCGCGGGATTTCACGGTGGAGATTTTCTACGCACTGGAGGAGCGGGATGCGGCGCGCTATGCGGTGACGACGACGCTCCGGGAGCTGACCGATGCGGCGCTGGCGCGGAACGAGGAATTTGCGCGAATCTTCGCGGGCCGGTTCACCGAGATTTCGCTGGCGCTGAAGAAGGGCGTGCGCGTGGAGGCGGTGGTGGACGCGATCGAGGGGCTCGATGGCGAGGGCGGGCTGGGCGTGAGCTATCCCTCGGATTGCAGCGAATGCACGATCCGGGTGGACGGAGTGGAGGCCGAGGTGCGCTGCACGGGCGCGACGCTCGAGGTCGTGTTTCCGCGGGGCGCCGGGCCGGCGGAGCTGATCGAGGCGTTTGGCGCGGTGCGCGAGGCGTTTCAGATCAGCAAGGCGCTGAGCGGGCTGATCGGGTAGGAAAACCAAACTAAGCGCGAAGACGCCAAGGCGCGAAGAAAGCCGAGGAGGAAGTGCGTGCGATCGTCGCGTCTTGGCGTCTTCGCGCTTCAAAAAAAACGGCGCCCGATGGAGGCGCCGTTTTGAAATGCGAAAACGAAAGAGCGGTAGCTTGTTGTTACTTGATCATGTCGGCCACGAAGGAACGCTCGTCCACGAGCTCCTTGTTGGTCGCGGCGATCTTCGACTTGGCGAAATCGTCCATCACGTAGCTCGTGATGACTTCGTAGCTGCCGGGCGTCGTGGTGCGGACGGGCATGCCGGCCCAGACATTGGCGTCGAAGCCGTAGCGGCCCTCGCTTTTGACGGCGAGGGAGTGGACGGCGCCCGGCGTGACGAGCGAGCGCACGTGATCGACGAGGGCGTTGGCGGCCGAGGCGGCGGAGGAGAGGCCGCGGGCGGCGATGATCGCGGCGCCGCGTTTGCCGACGGTCTCGCAGAAGGGGCCTTGGAGCCACGCGGTGTCGGTGATGACAGAGGTCGCGGGCTGGCCGTTGATCGTGGCGTGGGCAAACGACGGAAACATCGTGGGGCTATGATTCCCGTAGATGAAGATGTCCTTCACGGCGGTGAGATCGACGCCGGCTTTTTTCGCGAGCTGCGTCTGCGCGCGGTTTTGGTCGAGGCGGACCATCGCGGTGAAGCGCTCGGCGGGGAGGCGCTTGGCCTGCGAGGCGGCGATCATGCAGTTGGTGTTGGCGGGATTGCCGACCACGCAGACGCGGGCATCGGCGGCGGCGACGGCGTCGATGATCTGGCCCTGGCCGATGAAGATCTTGCCGTTGTCCTTGAGGAGGTCGGCGCGCTCCATGCCGGGGCCGCGGGGCTTGGCGCCGACGAGGAGGCACCAGTTGGCATCCTTGAAGCCGACCGCGGGATCGGAGGTCTGGACGATGCCTTTGAGCAGAGGGAAGGCGCAGTCGTCGAGCTCCATGGCGACGCCGCCGAGGGCCTGCAGCGCCTTCTCGATCGGGGCCTCGATGAGCTGGAGGATCACGGGCTGGTCGGGCCCGAACATCGCGCCGGAGGCGATGCGAAAGAGGAGGGAGTAGCCGATCTGGCCGGCGGCTCCGGTGACGGCGACGCGAAGGGGAGTCTTCATAGGAGGGAAAGTGTTAGCCCACGAAACCCCGGGAACACACGAACGAATTTCCGCGGGCGGGCGTTTTTTTAGCGGAAGCGCGAGGCGAGGCCCGCGTGCAGATCGCGGATGAGCTTCTCGGTGGTGGGCCAGTCGATGCAGCCGTCGGTGATGCTCACGCCGTAGCGGAGGTTTTCCTTGGGCTGGGGGAAGGGTTGGTTGCCGACGCCGAGGTTGCTCTCGATCATCGCGCCCATGATGGAAGTATTGCCGGCGGTGATTTGATCGAGGAGGGCGCGGAGAACCTCGGGCTGGAGTTCGGGTTTCTTGGCGGAGTTGTCGTGCGAGCAGTCGACGAGGATGGCCTTGGGCAGGCCGGCTTTGGCGAGGAGCTGCTCGGTCTGGGTAATATGGGCGGGCGAGTAGTTGGGGCCGGCCGCGCCGCCGCGGAGGACGACGTGGCAGGCGGGATTGCCGCTCGTGACGATGGCGGAGGCGGCGCCATCAAGGTTGATGCCGAGAAAAGTCTGCGGCTGGGAGGCGGCCTTGATGGCGTTGATGGCGGCCTGGAAAGAGCCATCGGTGCCGTTCTTGAAGCCGAGCGGCATCGAGAGTCCGCTGGCCATCTGACGGTGCGTCTGGGATTCCGTGGTGCGCGCGCCGATGGCGCCCCAGCACACGAGGTCCGCGACATACTGCGGAGTGATGGGATCGAGGAACTCCGTCGCGGTGGGGAGCCCGAGATCGAGCACGTCGCGCAGAAAGCTCCGCCCGAGGCGCAGGCCTGCGGCGATGTCATGCGACCCGTCGAGGTGCGGGTCCATGACGAGGCCTTTCCATCCGACCGTCGTGCGTGGTTTTTCAAAATAGACGCGCATCACGATCATGACGCGGTCGGATACTTCCCGGGCCAGCGTGGCCAAGCGTCGCGCGTAATCACGGCCCGCGTCGAGGTCGTGGATGGAGCAGGGGCCGACGATGAGAAGGAAGCGCTTGTCGTCGGTGAAGATCAGCCGGTGGATTTCGCGGCGTGCGTGCGTCACAAACTCAGCCTGCGCCTCGGTCTTGGGCAGTTCAGCCAAGAGGGCGGCGGGCGAGGGCAAGGGGCGCGTTTCGACAACGTGGATGTCGGACGTTTTCTGCATGAAGGGTCAGCTTGGCGGGCGGCGCTCCGGCGGTGCAAGTCTCGGTTTGTGCGCCGCGACCCGGTGGGCGCTGCCGCGAAGCTCGGAATCCGGGCAAAAAAGTGGCCGGCCGCTTACCCCTAAGCGGCCGGCCTTTGCTTTCTTAGTTACCCCAAAACTCCCCGCTAAGCGGGGAGAAGTGTTAAACTTGATGTTGCTAGGGATAGGCGTTTCATGACGTTGGTCAATTGCAAGTTTTCAAAATCTATCACTTATTTCTCTAAAGGTTCTATTTGAGTATCTTAATGCCTATCAATAAATCTAATTCCATGGCGTTTCACCGCTGGAAACCGACGGCGTGGTTGCGGATTTACGGGGAAGACGCGGCGGCTTTTCTGCAAGGGCAGTTCACCAACGACCTGCGCGGTCTCGCGGTGGGCGATGGCCGATATGGCCTATGGCTCTCCGTAAAGGGCAAGGTGCTCGCCGACAGTTTCGTGATTCGCGGAGCCGGGAAGGGCGAGTTTTGGGTCGGCAGCTACTTTTCTCCGGCCGCGGTGATTCGTGAGCGGCTCGAAGGCTACATCATCGCCGATGATGTCACGATGGTGGATGAAACCGAGGCCTGGACCGGGATGAGTTTGCTCGGCGAGGTGGGGGAGCAGATCGCCGGGCTGGGTGCGGACAACGAATCGCCGAGGGTGTTTTTTCGCGGACGACGCGGTGGCGGCGAGGGGTTCGAAGTCATGTCGCGCGTGGATGACGGTGCGGTTTTGCCGGCTCGGCTCGCGCAGTTGACGAGCATGGCGGACGAACTCACAGCGGAAGAAATGGCACGACGGCGGATCGCGGCTGGAATTCCAGCGGTGCCGGTGGATGTCGGTCCGGGTGATTTGCCCAACGAGGCTGGGCTCGAGGCCGAAGCGATCTCCTACACCAAGGGCTGCTACCTCGGCCAAGAGGTGATGGCCCGGCTCAAATCGATGGGCCAGGTGCGTCGCCGGTTGCTGCGCGTGCGTGGCGCGGGCGCGGCGCCGACCGAATTGCCGGCGGCTCTAGTCGCTGGCGAGCGCCGGGTCGGCGAAGTGCGCTCGGCAGTGGCCGAGGGAAACGGCGGCTGGATCGGCCTGGCGATGATATCACTGATCGCCGCAGGTGGGGCAACGGAGCTCACGCTCGCGGGGCCGTCCGAGCAGAAAGTCGGGCTGGTCGATCCGTTGTGAGCGAACTCGAACAACTTTCCCGGCTGTGTGAACGCCTCGGTGCCTCCGGCGCGCAGGCGGCGACGATGGCCGCCCAACTCCTCAAGCGCGCCGACCAGCTTGCCGTGGAGCGTGGCCTCACGCGCGAGGCCGCGCTGGCGAGCCTCGTCGAGGTGCTCGTGAAAGGCCGTGCCGGCGAGGTCCCGGCCCGCTTTGCCCCCGCGCCACGTGACGGGAATTGAGTTTGACCGCGCCGGGCCGGGTTTCTTCGCTCGCACTTTCATTCACCCCAATGAACAAGGCCGACCTCGTTGCCGATGTGCAGAAGATCATGCGTAACGGCACCTCCAAGGCCTCCGCGGAGCGCGCCACCGACGCCGTGCTGACCGCGATCAAGCGTGGGCTCCGGCGCGACAAGGAGGTCTCGCTCGTCGGCTTCGGCGCGTTCGCACTGGCGGTGCGCCCCGCGCGCAACGGCTACAATCCCCACACCCGCCAGCCCATGCGCATCCCCGCGGTCAAGACCGTGCGCTTCAAGCCCGCGGCGGAGCTGCGCGGTTAGGCGCGCGTGGCTGGCGTGCTTTCAGGTTCGACGTGGCCGGGGCGCGCCCTCACCACCTGCCACGACTCATGAACACCCGCCAGCTCGACCTGCTGCGCCGTCTGCTCTGCGATTTGCAGGCGCACCTTCGCGACACCGTGATCGCCGCGCGCCGGCGGCAGGCGGGGAAGTTCGCCCGGGTCGCGGCCGTGACCGCGGCCGACACGATCTACCACATCGATCGCATCAGCGAGGCGGCGATCATCGCGTGGTTCGGGCGGCACTGGCCGGACGCGTGTCCAGTCGAGGTCGTGATGGAGGGGCTCGAGGGCGAGGCGGTCACTTTTCCGCGCGGCACGCCGGTCGCGCAGACCGCGTGGAAATGCATCCTCGATCCGATCGATGGCACGCGCGGCATCATGTATGACAAGCGTTCCGCGTGGATCCTCGCCGGCCTCGCGCCGCAGCGTGGCGTGCGCACGCACCTCGGCGACATCGTCGTCGCCGCGATGACCGAGCTGCCCGTCTCGAAACAGGATCGCTCTGATCAACTCAGTGCGGTGCGCGGCGGCGGCGTGGCGGCCGTGACGCACGATCTCGTGCGGGGCACGCGGCGGCGCTGGACCCCGCGGCCCTCGCGCGCGCGCGGCTTTGAGCACGGCTTCGCCTCGCTCGCCCACTTTTTCCCCGAGGGCAAGGCCCTGCTCGGGGCCGTCGAGGAAGCGCTGTGGCGCGACCTCGGCCTCCTCGGAAAAAACGGCGGCCAGCTCGTCTTCGACGACCAATACATCAGCACCGGCGGCCAGCTCTTCGAGTTGATTGCCGGTCACGATCGCATGCTCGGGGATCTGCGGCCGCCGGCCTACGCGAAGCTGGGTTTCTCGTCCGCCACGCTGTGCTGCCATCCCTACGACATCTGCACTGCGCTCATCGCGCGCGAGGCCGGCTGTGTGATCGAGGCGCCCGCGGGCGGAGTGCTGCGGGCCCCGCTCGACACGACCAGCCCTGTCGCGTGGATGGGCTACGCCAACATGCACCTCGCCCGCCTCGTCCGCCCCGTGCTGCGCCGCGTGATGGCGCGCCACTTTTGATGCTTCAGAAAAGCTGGGCCATCTCCGCCATCCAGCTGAGCACCGGCCCGCGGAAAAACAAAAAGTAGAGCCCCCCTGCAATCGCGAGCATCGGGCCGAAGGGGATGTGCGCCCCGAAGCCGAGCGGCGCGGCCTCGCCCTCGGGCGTCTCGGAGGGCGGCGCCGCCGCGGCGCGCCGGCCCGTCGTTTTTTCCCAGGCCCACGCGATCGCAAACCACACCGTGCCCACCACCGCGCCGCCGAAGATCGTGAACACCGCGCCCTGCCAGCCGCAGAACGCCCCGATCGCGCCCACGAACTTCACGTCGCCGAAGCCCATCGCCTCCTTGCGCAGCACCACCTCCGCGATCAGCGCGATCCACAGCACGAGGCCGGAGCCGATGAGCAGGCCGAGCAGCGCGGAGCGCACGCCGCGCAGCGCATCCACGAGGTAAATTCCGCTGTCGTGCCCGTGCAGCGCCGGCACCAGCGCCGCGATGAACACCCCGAGCACCCCGAGCCCAATCGTGAAAACATCCGGAATGATCATGTGGTCGAGGTCGATGAAGGTGGCCGCGACCAGGCAGCTCACGAAAATCCATCCGCACACCGCCACGACCGGAGGAAAGTGCAGCCAGCACACGGTGAACAGCAGGCCAGTCAGCAGCTCGACAAATGGGTAGCGAAACGAAAACGCCCGCCCGCAGCACCGCGCCCGCCCGCGCAGGATCAGCCACGAGAGGATGGGGATGTTGTCGTAAAACCGGATCGGCTGGCCGCACCCGCAGTGCGAGCCGGGCGTGACGACCGACTGCTCCTTGGGCAGCCGGTAGATCACGACGTTGAGGAAACTCCCCACGCACGCGCCGAAGATGAAGGCGACCGCGGGGAAAAACCACGGGAACGCGGCGGAGACTTCGGCAAAGGCGGATGACGTCATGCGGTGGGGCCTGCGGGCAGGCGATCAGCGCACGCTCGCGGGCCGGCGAATCGCTTGCAAGCCAGCTCCTACAGCCCGAGCGCGGCGCGCGCGGCGGCGGCCATGCGGGGGGCGGTGCGCGCCGCGGGGATGCCGCTCCAGATTTCCAGGGCTTTGGCGCCTTGGTGAACGAGCATCGCGAGGCCATTGGCCTGCGGCAGGCCGAGCTTGGCCGCATCGCGCAGCAGCGCGGTCGCGGGCGGGTTGTAGATCATGTCGAAGACCGCCGCGGGGCGCGGCAGCGCGGCGAGAGTGATCGGGAGCGGATCGGCGGGCTTCAGGCCGGCGCTGGTGGCGTTGATGACGAGGGCGTCTGCCGGGAGATCGGCGGGTGGCTCCGCCGGCGTGAAGCCGCGCACCGGAATGCCATCCGCGATGGGCGCGAGGGTCGTGAGCAGCGTGGCGAGATTCGCCGCGGTGCGGTTGGCGATCCAGAGCGAGGCGCAGCGGCGTTGCAGGCACTCGACGGCCGCTCCCCGGGCCGCGCCGCCGGCGCCGAGCAAGACGATGGGTGCCCCGGCGAGATCGCGGCCGAGGGTCTCCTGCACGGCGGTGGCGAGGCCGTAGCCGTCGGTGTTGTGGCCGCGCCAGCCGCGCTCCGTCCAGAGCAGGGTGTTGACCGCGCCGATGGGCCGCGCGGCCTCGTCCACGCCGGCGACCCGATCAAAGGCGATGATCTTGTGCGGCACGGTGAGGTTCACGCCGCGGAATTTTTTCGCGTGCAACAGCTCGAGCGCGCGCGGCAGATCGTCGGGATGGACCTCAAAGCGGAAATAGCGCCAGTCGGCGAACCGCGGTTCGGCGCGGGCCAGCTCGTCGAGCGCGGCGTTGTGCATCGCCGGGCTGACCGAGTGCTTGATCGGGTGGCCGAGCACCGCGAGCGAGACGCCGGGGCGGGACCACGACTCAAGGTCGCGAAGGGTGAGAGGGTCGTTCAATTTACGATTTGGGATTTACGAATTACGACGCACACACGAACCGCAGACGTAAATCGTAATTCGTCCAATCGTAATTCTGCCCGGCTTCATCCCGTCGCGTGCTTGGCGTAGGTCGCCTCGAACTCCTCCACGAACCCGGCAAAGAGCTTCGCGCGCACGGTGTCGCCCGCGGCGGCGTAGTGGTTCACCAAGTTGCGGCAGCCCCGGCACAGCACCTCGCGCACGGGCGTCGGCGCGAGATCGGAGGGCTTGGGCGTGTGGTTGGCGGCCCGCAGCAGATCGAATATCTCCGGCACGTCGCGAAACAGCCCGCGCTCAAAGGGATCGACGAAGAACGGAAGCTCGTCGCTGAAGCAGCCGACGACGAAGTGGCCCGGCAGGCCGACCGGCTCGAGCTCCAGGCCCACGCGCTGCGCGACCAGCAGATAGACGATGCTGAGCGAAATCGGGATGCCGGTGCGGCGTTCGAGCACCTGATCGAGGAAGCTGTTGAGCGGATCGGTGTAGTGCTCGACGTTGCCGTGGAAGCCGCACTCGTGGAAGAGCACGCGGTTGAGGATGCGGCATTTTTCGCGCGCCGACGAGGGCTCGACAATCAGCTCGCGGCAGCGCGCGGCGATGGCGTCGAGCTGGCCGCAGCATTCGCCGGCGTCGAGCCGCGGCGAGATGGTGCGCGCGAGCAGGAGGGCGCCGGTTTCGAGCTCGTAGTGCATCGACCGGATGAAGCCGCGGAATTCCGCGACCGGATCGGTGAACTTCAGCTCGTCGAGGAACCAGGCGGCGTGGCGGGCGGCGACGCGGTTGGGCCCGCGGACGACCGTCTGGAGAAACGATGCGGCGGCCGGGCCGAGTTCCGCGAAGCGGAGGAGGAGCGCCCGGCGGACGACAGGACTCGCATCGTCGAGCAGGCCGAGGAAAGCATCGCGCTGCGCCGTGCCGAGAGTTTCGGTTTCCACGCTGCCAAACGAATTTCTTTTTCCGATCGGGGCAACAGGGAAACCCAAAGTAGCGCGAAAAAATTAGCGCACCCCGAACAGCGCCGTGCCGACGCGCACCATCGTGCTGCCGGCGGCGATGGCGATCGTGAGATCGCCGGTCATGCCCATCGAGAGTTCCCGCAACGGCGACCCAAAGCGCGCGGCGAGATCGTCGCGGAGCGTGCGCAGGTTGGCGAAGGTCCGCTCGGCGTGCGCCGCGGTCTCCCCGGGCGTCGCGCCGAGGGGCGCGATGGTCATGAGGCCGTCGACGCGGAGATTCTTCTGGGCGAGCGCAGTCTCGAGGAGGGCGGGGGCGGCGGCGAGGTCGGCGCCGAACTTCGCAGGATCGTCGCCGGCGTTGATTTGAAGGAGGACGGGGAGGGTCTTGCCGGTCTCGGCGGCGGCGCGGTCGAGGTGCGTGAGGAGCTTGGCGCTATCGACGCTCTGCACGCGATGGAAGTGCCGCGCCGCGAGCTTGGCTTTGTTGGACTGGAGGTGGCCGATGAGTTCCCAGCGCACGCTCGCCGATGACGCGGCGATTTGTGCGCGCTTCTCGACGCCTTCCTGCACGCGGTTTTCGCCGACCCCGCGCAAGCCGTAGCGCGCCGCGTGATCGACGGCGCCGGCGGGGTGGGTCTTGGTCACGGCGAGCAGCTCCACCGTGGCGGGATCGCGACCGGCGGCGGTGCAGGCCGCGGCGATCTGGGCGCGGAGAGCGTCGGCGCGGCGGGCAAATTCCTCGTAGGCGATCAGCATGGGAAGGGCGGCGACTTAGTGGTTTACGAAGCAGCCGGACTTTCTAGGCTCCGGCAAACAAGGCCAGCCAATCATGCAGATCGAGAATTTCAAAATCTTCGCCGACCTCGTCGAGACGAAGAGCTTTTCAAAGTCGGCGAAGCTCAACGGCATCACGCAGTCCGCCGTGAGCCAGCAGGCGCGCGCGATGGAGCGGCACTTCAAGACGCTGCTGATCGATCGCAGCCAGAAGCAGTTTCAGCTCACGCGCGAGGGCACGCGCGTCTATGAGGCGGCCAAGGAAATCCTGCACACCTACGAGAAGCTGCTCTCCGAGCTGCAGGAGATGAAGAAGGTGATCAGCGGCACCATCCGCATCTCGACCATCTACTCGATCGGGCTCCACGAGCTGCCGCCGTTCATCAAGAAGTTCCTGCACGATTTCCCGTCGGTCAACGTGCGCGTGGAATACCGCCGCTCGAACCTCGTGTATGAGGACATCCTGCACAACGCGGTGGACTTCGGCCTCGTCGCCTTCCCGGTGAAGCAGCGCCAGATCGAGGTGCTGCCGTTTCGCGACGATCATCTCGTGCTCATCACCCATCCGCAGCACGCGCTCGCGAAGCGCAGCGAGATTGAGGTGAAGGACCTCGCGACGCAGAAGTTCATCGGCTTCGATCCCGACATCCCGACGCGCAAGGCCGTCGACATCATCTTCCGCGAGCACAAGCTCGAGATCGAGCCGGTGATGGAGTTCGACAACATCGAGACCGTGAAGCGCGCCGTGGAAATCGACCACGGCATCGCCATCGTGCCGCAGGCGACCGTGATGCAGGAGCAGAAGCAGGGCACGCTCGCGGTGCTGCATTTCAAGGGCAAGGGCTTCACCCGCCCGCTCGCCATCCTCCACCGCAAGGGCCGCGTGCTCACGCCCGCGATGAAGAAGTTCATCGAGACGCTCGGCCTCGATCTGCCTGAATCGCACGGCAACTGAGCCGGCGTCGTGCCGCGCGGAAAGCCGGGAAGAAAATTTGCGCCGGCGGCTCCCATGGGCAGGTTCCTGCCATGCGCCCAACACCTTTCATGATGAAAAATTCGCCGCTCGTTTCTGTTGTCACTTCCCTGGCCTTGGCGCTGGTCTTGTCCGGCTGCGGCAAGCCCGCTTCGACGGAGGCTCCGGTCAAGGCGGGCTTGATGCCGCAGGCTGCGGCAGCCCCCGCCGGTATGCTCCCCAAGCTCGGTCCGGCGCCTGCATGGAAACTCAAGGATGTGGACGGCAAGGACGTCACATTCGAGCAGTTCAAAGGCAAGGTGGTGGTCGTGGATTTCTGGGCCACCTGGTGCGGTCCGTGCCGCGCGGAGATCCCGGGCTACGTCGAGCTGCAGAAGAAATACGGCCCCCAAGGCTTCGCCATTGTCGGCGTGTCGCTCGATCAAGCCGGCCCCGACGTGGTGAAGGCCTTCGGCGTCAAATACGCGATTAATTACCCGCTCGTGATGGCCGACGAGGCCATCCAGACGAAGTTCGGCGGCATCGAGGCGATCCCGACAACCTTTCTGATCGATCGCGACGGGCAGATCCGCGACCGCAAGATCGGCGCCGAGGAGACCGAGACCTACGAGAAAAAGATCGCCGCGGTGCTGGCCGAGGGCGCGAAGAAATCGTGATGCGCGGACAGGCCTCGCGAGGGCAGGCGCACCTGTGCTGTAACCTCTCGGCTGGAACGCGGTTGATGAGGGTGCGCCGGCGGCGCGTCCCATCATGATCATTCCAGCCCAGCGCGGTCCAGCGCGTCTACATTTCTGCCTGGTGTTCGCTATGGCTGCCGCGTTGCGCGCGGCGCCTGCGGCGTGGCCGGTGCCGGCCGGGATTTTCCCCCTCGGCGACGAGCGCATGGAGGCATGGTCGGCGCAGCGGCGGGAGAATTCGGTGCTGACCGGCCGCGTGCTCAATCTCACGGACGAGCAGCGCGCGAAGGCCGGCCTCTCCGCCTCGCTCGTCACGCTGCGCGCGACCGGCCAGGAGACTCTGGCGGGCGAATTGCGGCCGGACGGGACGTTTCGCCTCGAGGTGCCGGCGACGTTTCCGCGGCAGCAACTCTGGCTGCGCATCCGCCCGGTCGCCTACCTTGAGATCATCCTCGCGGAAGGACTGCACATGGAAATCGATGCGGCGCGCCTCGCGCCCGCCTCGGCCGAGGCGCATCCCGGCCTGACGTTCACCGGGCCGGATGGTGAGCTGAATTCTGAGGTGAACCGCTTCGTGTTCGCCTTCCAAAAGGATCGGCGGCTCGGGATCGAACGGCGCCAGGCCGAGGCCGCGCGCGGAAAGACCGGCACGTTTGCCGAGCGGCTAGCGGCGCTGATTGAAGCCCGGCGCGACTACGAGGCGCTGCTGCGCGAGTTCGCGCCCAAGGTCGCCGGCTGGTTTCTCCAGCACGAGATCGAGGCCGGGCACCATGATGCGGTGCTCCAAGCGGCGGTGGCGACGCGCCAGCCGCTCGAGTCCGAGCCGTTCTGGCCCGAGATTGCGCGGCATGCCGCCTTCGGCGTGACCAACGACCAGGCCGGGTTTCTTCGCGCGCTGAAGTCCTACTTCCTGACGCTGCACACGACGCGGCGCTTCACGCCGAGGGATTCGCTGCCGGACTTCGCGGCGTCGGCCGCCGAGGCGCCGCCGGAATTACAGGCCGTCTACCGCGAGGCGCTGGCGCTGGCGGTGGGCGCGCCGGCGCCGGGCAGCGCGGAGGCCGGGAAACTGGCCGCCGCGGTCGCGCGGTTGCAGGAGGCGGGGGTGGTGTCCGCGCACCTGCTCATGATGAAACGCGTGCGCGAGGCGGCGGGCCCGCTGCTGCCGCGCGCGACGATTGATCTGATGAGCCTCACCCTCGTCCCGCGCGATGCCAGCGAGGCGCGCACCGTGATCGCGGAGTTGCAGCGCGAGGCGGCGCAGCTGTGGCTGCTTCGTTATCTTGACGAAGATCGGCGCGCGACGGATCGGCGCGTGGCGGCCATCAACACCGCGCTCGCGCAGTCCGCGCCCCCGGCTGGTGGCACGGCGACTCCGCTCGGCGCACCGCAGGCGGTGCTGCCCGCGGGCGCGGCGTTGCATCATCTGCCCGACTTGGGCGGGCGGGAGCTGCTCGGCCGGATTCGCGCGGCGTTTCCCGGCAAGGCTCTGGTGCTCGATTTCTGGGGCCCGTGGTGCAGCCCCTGCATGGCCGAGCTGCCGCACAGCGCGCGGATGCACGCGGCGCTGCGCGGCGAGCCGGTGGAATTTGTCTATCTCGGATCGCGCACGACCGATGCGCCGTGGCGCCGCGCCATCGCCGAATTGCGGCTCGGCGGCACGCACGTCCTGCTCGCGCCGGCGCAGGTTGACGAGCTGATGGCGTTCTTCGGCCTCGGCGGATTCCCGGGTTATGCGTTCATCGATCGGCAGGGGGAGCACCGGCCGCGGGCGATCTCCCGGTTCTCGGCGATGAAACCGGACGACATCCGGCGTTTGCTCCGATAGCTTTCCCTTTGCCTAGATCTTCAGGAAAAGTTTCCGCCGCCACATCCACAACAGGATGAGCCAGAGCACGGCGAGCGTGGCGGCGCCCTGCAGGAGCGGCTCATAGACGGGGCCGAACACGCGGAAGGTTTTCACGCCGAGGTGCGTGATGAGGTTCTTGGCGACGTAGCTGTCGAAGCCGTGCGCGAGGCAGTAGGCTGCGATGGAGTTGGCGCCGATCACCAGCAGCGGAAACGCCCACGCGCGCCAGCCGCGCAGATCGAGCACGAGGTGGAAGAGCGCGAGCAGCAGCAGGCACCAGCCGCCGCTGTGGAGCACCCAGCTCGGCGTCCAGATGCGTTTCACCACCGGACACACGCCGAGCCAGCCAAGCAGCGCGCCCGCGAGCAGGCACGCGACGCCCGCGGTGGCGAACCAGCGGAGCTTGGCTCCGGGATCTCGGGCGCTGCGCAGCACACCGCCCGCGATGAGCCCGAGGATCATCGTGCCGAGGGTGGGGATGAAGCTGAGCGTTGCATAGCCACCGGGGTGGAACGCAAACGGCCGCTCGCGCGGAAAGAGATTCATCCACCACGTGTCGAAGGCCCACGCGAGATTCGTGTTCTTCTGCCAGTGCGCGGCGAAGCCCTCCTGCCCGTGGGCGGCGAGCCACTCGGGCTTCAGGCCCACGCTCGCCGGATCGAAGCCGGCGCCCGGCAGCGGCCAGAGCGCGAATGCCGCCCAATAGCCCGCCACGATCGCGCCCAGCGCGATCCACTGGTCGCGGAGGGGCCGGAACCCGAGGGCGAAGAGCGCGACGTAGCCGAGCCCGATCTGCGTCAACGTGTCCTCGAAGGTCCAGTTGGTCGTGTTTCGGCTCGCCGAACGCAGGAAGATGCCGAGCAGGATCAAGAGCAGCGCGCGCCACGCGGCGTGGAGCGTCATCCGCGCCGGCGAGTCGCCGCGCGCGAGCCGCGCCGCGATCGAGTAGGGCAGCGCCACGCCGACGAGGAACGAGAACGACGGCTGGATGAGATCATGCAGCGTGCAGCCGATCCACTCGACGTGGGTCTGGTGCCACGCGAGGAATTGCCAGAGGCCGCTCTCCGGCAGGGCGGCGGCGACGCGCTTGAGGCGCAGCACCTCGGCCATCATGAGCAGCATCACGAAGCCGCGATACGCATCGATCGAGGCGAGCCGCGCCGGGGCGGGCGCAGGGGAGGGGTTCATGCCGGCAGGCTGGGGCCCGACTGGCGGAAGCTCAATGCGCTTTGCGCATGCGATCGAAGTCCGCCGTCGCCCGCTGCTCCAGCACTGCGCCGTGCCGCACGATGAAGAGCGCCGCCAGGCCCTGCGTCCGTGCAAAGTCCAGCCCGGCCTCCGCGCCCAGCACAAAAAGTCCGGTGGCGAGCGAGCTTGCGGTCGCGCCCTCCGGATGCACGACCGTCACCGACGCGAGATCGCCCTGCACGGGCCGGCCGGTGCGCGGATCGATGATGTGGCCTTGGCGCCGGTCGCCTGCGCGGAAAAAATTCCGATAATCACCCGAAGTGGAGACGGCCTGGTTGGCGAGGCGGACCACACAGGCAAGGCCGTTCCCATCTTCCAGCGGCTGCTCGATCGCGACAGTCCAGCCAGAGGATTCCGCGGGTGCGGCGCCGGTGCACACATCCCCGCCGATCTGCACAAGGTGGTGCGGCAGACCCTCGGCCGTGAGCCAAGTGCTCAGGGCGTCCGCTGCGAAGCCCTTGGTGGTCGAGGAAAAGTCGGCTGTCACGCCCGCGCGCGCGCGGCGCAGGGCGGGCGGCGAGGCCCGCGCTTCGAGCGCGCGCCAATCGACGCGGGCCAGCACAGCCGCGATGGTTCCGGGAGAGGGCTCCTGTTCGGCGCGGGCCTCGGGACCGAAGCCCCACAACCGCACCAACGGCGCGACCGTGGGATCGAAGGCGCTGCCGGTGAGCGCGGCGATGCGCAGTGATTCCGCCGCGACGGACGCCAGCTCCGGCGGGACGGGAAACCATTCCGTGTGCGTGGTGGCATTGAAGCGCGAAAGCGCCGAGGCCGGCCGCCAGGTGGAGCACTGCTGCTCGATCTCCTCGAGTCGCGCCGCCAGGCGAGTGCGCAGGCCCTCGTGATCCAAGCTGGGCGCTGTGGGCTGGAACTTCACCGTCCACGCCGTGCCCATCGCCCGGCCCGTGAGGGTGACGACCTCCGTGGCCCCCGAGCCCACGACAGCGAGCCAAGCGGCGAGGGCGGCGAGGAGGCATTTCATCCCACGCCTTTCACCCAGCGCATGAGCGGCGCGTATTGAGTGTGCAGCAACACGGCCAGAATCACGAGCGCGAGGGCTGCGCCATCGCGCCGCGTGAACCGGTCGATGGCGCCGCGCGCGCGGACGAAGTTGAGCAGCGCGCCGGTCGGGCAGCCGAAGCGGCAATAGGCCTGCGGCACAAAGAGGGAGGCCACGAGTCCGACGACCGCGACTGCCGCCGTGGCGAGGCCCGCGGAGCGCACCACATAGGCCGCGAAGGGCTCGAGCCCTGCGAGGTCGAAGGGCAGCGCGAGCAGCACCATCACGAGGGAGAAGCCGAGCAGCGCCGGCGGCAGATATTCGAGCCCGCGCACGGCGCCGGCGGGCAACGCAAGCTGCCAGCGCCGCGGCCGGATCCGGCCGAGCAGCTCCTGCGCGGCGCCGTGCGGGCAGACATGGTGGCAATAGAGCGGCGAGCCGGTGGTCCACGGCACGGCGAACGCAGCGGCGGCGAGCAGCACGAGCCCCGGCGCGGTAGTCCACGGCACGCCGGTGCGCGTCCAGCCGCCGAACAATTTCATCGCCAGCAGATCGCCGGCGACGAGGCCGACATAACCCACGAGCACGATTTGCCACGGGAGCTTCCAGCGGCGCCGCCACTCGGCGGGGCCAAACGCCATCGCCGCGGCCCCGAGCAGCACCGCGACCATGCCCGCATCGCGCCAGCCGATTCGGAAAGGCTGCGGCGCGATCAGCTCGTCGCGAGCGGCGTGCAGGCGGAGCTTCACGCCGCGCGCGATGGCCATGCTTGTCATCGTCGCGCCCGACACGCCCTCGATGCCGGCGGCCTCGGGGTCGAGCTGCGCGGCGGCGTCCCACGTGAGGGCGTTCCATTTTTTCAGGAAGCGGCGGTCGGTGGCGATGGACTTGAGGTAGTCCTCCGATTCATCGGAGGTGTGGATTTTCAGGCCGACGATTTTCCAGTCGGGATTGAGGACGACGAGCGTGTCGGTCGCGCCGGCGTAGCCGATGATGTCCTGCGCTTGGGGAAACGTGCGCACGACGTAGCCGAGCTCACGGCCCGCGCGGTCGAGGATGAAGAGCCCGTCGCGCGCGGAGCTGTCGGGCCGGAGCGAAGCGGCCTCGGGAAAAAACGATTTCACCTCGTCCACGACGACCGGCGAGTCGCCCTGCGTCCGCTGGAACACGGCGAGATCGCGCACGAGCCACGCTACGACCGCTACGACGGCGAAGCGATAAAACTGGAGGGCGAGGCGCTTCACCACAGCACCGTCACGCCGGCCCAACGGATGATTTCTTTGTCATGAGTGACGAGCGTGAGCTTGTGCTCCAACGCCGTGGCGCAGATGAGGCGGTCGGCTGGGTCCTTATGCTCCCAGTCGAGCTGGACGGACCGCCATGCGATCTTGGGTGTGAGGGGCAAGATACGGAAACGATGGGCGAGATCGTCCAGCCACGTGGCCCCGTCGGGGCTCAGGTCGATTTCGCCGGTCTGGGCCTTGCGGGCGATTTCGAGCAGGCTAATGGCGGCGACCCCGAAATCGTCCGCGTCACTTTTCTCCGCAAGGCCGCGCACTTTCGACGACAGTCGCGGGGAAGACTCCGCGATCCAGAGGACGACGTGGGTATCGAGCAGGTATTTCACGAGGCGAGCGAGCCCCACTCCTCGGGGGGAATCGCGGGGCCGTCGCGGAGTTTGCCGAGCTTGGCGCGGCCGCTCAGGCAGCCAAGCACGCCGGCCCCGCGGCGGCGCGCGCGAAACTCAAATGCCTGCCCCTCCGCCTCCACCACGATCACAGTGCCGGCCGCGGCCAGCCGGCGCATCCGGGGGAAGTCACGCTGGAAGGCACGGATGTTGGTTTTCATGGGTGGCAGTCAAATGTGACTGCCATGGGAGTCAAACTGCATTCCGGCCGGGCGCCGCGGTGTATGAGACCTTGTTCATTTCCCCGGCAACACCTGCACCGCATCAAGCTGGACGAAGCCGTCGGCGTTGGCGGCGTCGCACTCCACGGCGGCGGGCTTGCCGGCGGCGAAGCGATACGTGCCCAGCGACACCCAGTAGCCGTCGATCGTCGCGGGCTTCTTTTGGTTCACGGTCACGGTCGCGTTGCCGTCGGCATGGCGGATGACGAGGGTGGCGTTGCTTGCGCGGTTTTCGTGCGGGGCGGTGGCGAAGCGGACTTCGTAGCGGCCGTCGGCGGGGACCGTGAAGGCGAAGGTCGCGCTCTTGCCCGCGCCGCGCGCATAGACGTAGTCAGGCCCGATGTGCGCGAGATGGGCACCGCTTTCCCAATTTCCGGTGAGCGTCGCGGCCTTGTTGTCCACGACGATGCCCTTGAGGGAGGCGATGCTCACGCCGAAGTTGCCGCCGCCCACGTCGATGACCGGGCCGGGTTCGGGGCCCACGAGCTGCGTCGTGCCATCGGCGGCACGGCGGGCGCGGCCAGGGAGCTTGAGCAACGCATCGAGTTCGGACCAGTAGAGGTGATAGACGTCGCGCGGCGTGGCGTTGTGCTTGAGCGCGACGGCGGCGGCTTTGCCGACGACCTCGCCCATCATGCCGATCGTCTTCATCACGCGCACCGTGCCGAGCGCCTGATCGGTCACACTGATGTTTCGGCCGGCCATGAACATGTTGGAGATATTGACTGAATAGAGGCAGCGGTAGGGGATCGGGTAGCCATAGTCCCGGTCGATCCGGCGGTCGTGCTGCGCGATCGCGATGAAGGGATTGTCGGGGAACTTGGTCGCGTATTCCTTGCGCGGGAAATGCAGGTCGATGCTCCACGTGCTGGGCACGCAGCCGTCGGGGAAATCTTTCTTTGTCACGATGTCCTCGTGCGTGAGCATCACGTCGCCGACGATGCGGCGCGACTCGCGGGTGCCGCCAATGTAGGCGACCCAGTCGAGCTTGGCGTTGGGGTGCTCGGCGGCGCCGTCGCGGTTCTTCATCGCGTTGAAGGCGCCGAAGACCGCGCGGAGGTTGTGGTCGCGGATGCGCTCGAGATCGTTGATCGGATGCTTGTTGAAGCCCGACTCCCAGAACCACTCGCCCTTGCCCTTCTCGGCCATCTCAGCCTTGCCGACCTTGGGGTAGGGGAAGTCGTCCATCTTGAGGTCGAGGGCCCACGGAGTCTCGGGAAATTTCCGCGGAGCTGTGTCGTTGGACCAGACCCACATGTTGGACATGCCGAGGAGATCCTTGAGCTCGATTTCGTATTTGGCGCCGGCGAGGTGGGCGAGGGCGCCGTGGCCGGTGCAGTCTGAGAAATATTTCCCGCGGAATTTCTTCTCCCGGCTGTCGGTGGTGTTGAGGGAGGTGACGGAGATGATGCGGTTGTCGCGCGTCTCGGCGGTGTGGACGTGCTCGTTGAGGAAGAGCGAGATGTTTTTCTCGGCGCGCATGAGCGCCTCTTTCTGCGCGTCGCCGAACTCCTCGTAGGTGCCAGGGGAGTTTTTCGCGCGGTCGGCGAACTCATCGACCATCTCGCCGATGTGCGGATACTTTCCGCGGCGGATGAGGCCCATCGCCCACACGCGGACCTCGGAGCTGCCGTTGCCGCCGAGGACCGGGCGCTCCTGGATCAGCGCGACCTTCAGCCCCATGCGTGCCGCGGAGAGGGCGCTGCCCATGCCGCCGTAGCCGCCGCCCACAACCACGAGATCGAATTCGCCCATGTCCTGCGGGGTGGCGGGCAGGCCGAGCGCGGTCTTGCGCCACGCGGAGAGCGGCGCCGTGTCATTCGGCGGCGTCTCGGATTGATCGCTCGTGAAATAGATCGCGTCGCAGCGGCCGTTGAAGCCGGTGAGGTCGCGCAGCGCGATCGAGGTTTGCTTCTGCGTGACGGTGATCGTGCCGCCGTCGTGCCAGAACCACTCGGCGCCCTTGGTTCCGAAGGTCTCGGTGAGCGGGGTGCCGTTGACGAGCACTTGGAAGCGGCCGGGGGTGCCGGGCGCTTGCCAATAGGCGACCCAGTCCTTGGTGCGCACCCACACGCGGTAGGTGCCCGTGGCGGGGAAGTTCACGGTGGTCGTCGCATCGGCGACCGGAGTGCCGAGGCCATGTGCGAGCAGGTAGGGCGAGCCCATCAGATGAATGAACTGCGTGTCGAGCGACCAGCCGCCGCGGGCGCTGAAATTCTCGGCCTCGACGAGGAGGCGGTTGGCGGCGGTCGCTGATGGCAGCGCGCCGACCGCGATGAGGACAAGCGCTAAGGATAGTTTGAGTTTCATTTGGTGTAGAAAGGGAGACGATAGGATGGAGCGGGGGGAAGGAAATCAGTCGTAGGTGAGTTGGGCGGTGGCGGTTGTCGCGGTGTCGGCGGAGACGCGAAGCCAGTAGGCTTGGTAGCCAGCTGGAAAGGAATGCGTGAGCGCGCGACCGGCGGGAACGTCGAGCGTGGCGTAGGTCGCCCAGACTCCCGTGCCCGTGAGATCGACCTCGACGCGGCAGGTGACAGGTGCCGCGGCCGTGTGCGAGAGCGTGAGTTTTTTGCGATCGTAGCCGGTCAGCAAATAGGGGTCGGAGGGAGCCCCGGCGGTGACGGCGGTGTCCTTCCACGGCCCGCCGACGCCGACAGGCTTGCCGAACGACCACAGGTCGTCGATGGCGCCGAGCCACACCGCGGCGCCTCCATCGGCGGAACGGATGACATGCGGGCCTGAGGGCGCGTCTGCGGCGATGCCCGACATGACCATGAGGCCGCGCCAGCTCGCGAAGTCATGGATGCGGCGGTTGTGCGTGGCGATCGGGCGGACCTTGGCGATGCCTCCGGCATTCTCGGCCGGCAGCTCGAAAAAGGTGCCGCCCGCGTTGAGCACGTCGCGCTCGGTCACGACTTCGCGCGCCGTGCGTTCGACGCCATGCGGCGATGCCGGGGAAAAATCGGCGCGTCCGCGGGGCAGGCGCCAGCGCTTGCCCTTCTCGTCGGTGTAGATCACGGAGGCGGCGTCGAAGCCGAGGGCGTCGCGCGGCGGGGAGATCTTTTCGCGCATCCACGCGGCGGCGCCGGGCTCATCGGTGCGGCGGAGCTGGAGGTCGGGGCCGAGTTCGTAGAAGGCATCGCCGACGGCGACGGCGAGGGTGCGCTTGTCGGCGCCGCGGGCGTGGAGCAGGCCGCCGAGCGGCGACGGGGTGGCCGCGGTCGCGAGCGCCGCGAAGCGGGCGTCAGGCGCGGTGGGACGCGGATCGCGATTGCGATGGGTGAAGAATGCGGTCGCGCGCCCGAGGTCGTGCGCGGCGCGCATGCGAATCCACGCGCCGCGTTCGCGTTCGGTGAAGGCCGTGAAGACGTAGCCGGCGGCCGGCACAGTGATGCGGCGCAGCTCCGTCCAAGTGCCATTGCCGGAGCGATCGACTTCGAGCGTGAAGGTCGCGGGCTCGGCCGCATCGTGCGCGAGGTGGAGGCCGCGCTCGTCGTAGCCGTCGAAGAGAAACGCATCGGAAGGCGCGTCTTTTTTCACCGGCTCGTCGAGCCATACGGCGCCGCGGCCGATCACAGGGCCGAGGCGGTCGAGTTGCGCCGGATCGATGAACCACAGGTTGGACTGCGATTGTCCGGGGCCGGCGACGTCGCCCTTCACGCGGCGCTTGTTGAGGAATTCGCTCTGCGCGGTGTCGTCGCAGCCGAGCACGAGGCGGTCGCCCCAGCGCGTGAAATCACCGACGACCTTCAGGTAGTTCGACCGCGGCGTGATGCCGGCCGAGTGCGAGGAATCGAAATTTCTCGGGAAGCGCCAGAACGCGCCGTGCATCGTCATGAGCAGATCCTTTTCCCCGATTTCACGGATGCGGGGCCACTCGGTGTTCCAGCCGTGTGCGCCGTCGTAGCTGTGGCTTGACTTGGGGAGGCGGTAGCTGTGCCACGCGCCGCGATCCCGCACCATCAGGATCAGCGAGCGATGGTCCCAGCCGATGGACCAGATCGGATCGGTGGCGGGGTTTTTGTTGCCGCTGAGATCGCCGGGGCCGGTGACCTCGGTGAACTGGTTGCGGCGGACGACGGTCCATTGGTCACTCTTGCCGTCCCACTCGGCGAGGGCGCCGCTCGGGATGTCGGGGCGCGTGCGGGCGAGCGGGGAGTTTTCGCCGTTGTTGGCATAGACGAGCACGCCCTGGCCGGAGTAGAGGCCCTTGCCATGGTAGCCGGGCAGATCGGCGCGGCGAAAAGGCTCCTTCACCTGCTCGTCGCGAAACAGCTCCGTGACCGCGAGCGTGCGCACATCAACCTCATAAAACCCCTCCTCCATCGAGGCGTAGTAAATCTTGTTCGCCGGGTCGGTGAGATGGCGGGCGTTGCCGGTGGGGCGGCCGAACATCTGGTCATAGGGGATAGCGCGCACGCGGCGCGACGCGTCGATCGCGTAGGGGCCGATGAAGAGCTGCTGCGACTCGGCGTGGATAAAGCGGTTGGCCGGCGTGCCCCCGATGCTCTCGGGGCGGACGATTTGCCGGAGGTCGGGGGTGATTTCGTAGAGCTTGTCGCTGCCGCCGCGAGGCTGGTGCGGCGCGTAGGTGACGACCCAGAGCCGGTCGGCCCACGGCACGACGGCACCGGTGCCGCACTCGTTGTGGGTGTTGAACATCGCGAGATGCGGGTAGATGCCACTGATCGAGCGCGGAGTCTCCGCGGCGAAGATCGGCAGCGCGGACAACGCGACCAGGAGCGAGCGGGCGAGGCGGTGGAAAGAAGTCATCACGGAATCGGGAGAAAGGAGGGGAGGTGAGGACGAGCTTGCGCGTTGTGAGACGGACGGCCGATGCTCGCGCCATTCCCCGCCACCCCATGCATCGCCTCTTGGTCGGTTTTCTTCTTTTCGTGACCGCAGCGCTCGCGGCCGAGCCGCCGCCGAACCTGGTCTTTATCCTCACTGACAACCAGGGCGCGTGGACGCTCGGCAGCTACGGCAACCCCGACATCCGCACGCCGCACGTCGATCGCCTGGCGGCCGAGGGCGTGCGCTTCACGCGGGCCTACAGCAGCAACCCCGTGTGCTCGCCCACGCGCGCGACGTTTCTCACCGGCCTCATCCCGTCGCAGCATGGCGTGCATTCGTTTCTGGATCCGAAGTTCATGATGGGGCCGCAGGCCTACAACACGCTCGCCGAGTTCACCTCGCTGGGCGAAATCCTCCGCGAGGCCGGCTACACCTGCGGGCTCAGCGGCAAGTGGCACCTCGGCGACAATCTCCGGCCGAGCGAGGGCTTCTCGTTCTGGGTCACCAAGCCCGACGGCCACACGACCGAATTCTACGATCAAAACGTGATCGAGGACGGCGCGGTGCGGAAGGAGGCCGGTTACACGACCGATCTGTGGACGCGGAAGGCGATCAGTTTCCTGGAGCAGAACCGCGCGCGGCCTTTCTTCCTGTTCCTCGCCTACAACGGTCCCTACGTGCTCGGGCAGCTCATGCGCAACGCTCCGCGCAACCGCCACGCCGAGGCCTACCGCGGCCACCGGTTCCAGAGCTTTCCCACCGAGCCGATGCACCCGTGGCAAAACGCCAACAAGCCGTTTCACAACACCCAGCTCGCCATGGAGCGCACCGCGGCCGAGGTGAGCGGCGTGGACGACGGCGTGGGCGAGGTGATGGCCGCGATCGAGCGGCTCGGGCTCGGAAAAAACACGCTCGTGGTCTATTCCTCCGACCAGGGGTGGATGGGCGGGCAGAACGGCATGTGGGGCATGGGCGATCATTTCCGGCCGATCGCGGCGCACGATTTGATGCTGCAGATTCCGCTCATCTTCCGGCAGCCGGGCAAAATCCCCGCCGGGCGCACGAGCGACCTGCTGGTGAGCAACTATGATTTTCTCCCGACCGTGCTCGCGCAGCTCGGCCTGGGCGAGCGGATGCCGGCCGCGCCGCGCTCGCCCGGCCGAGATTTTTCGCGCGTGCTGCGCGGCGAGACGATCCCATGGGACAATGTCGTTTACTACGAGATGGAGACGATGCGCGCCATCCGCACCGACCGCTGGAAATACGTGGCGCGCCATCCGGCCGGGCCGTTCGAGCTCTATGATCTCGCGAACGATCCGCTCGAACGCGCGAACCTGCACGGCCGGCCGGACACGGAGGCGCAGCGGACGGAGCTCGCGGGGCGGCTGGCTGGGTTTTTCGGGCGTCACGCGGAGCCGAAATACGATATTTGGAACAGCGGCATCTCGAAGGCGAAGCGCCACGCGCCGTGAGGCGCGCGGGCGGCGTCAGTAGGTCAGCCGCGTGGTGATCGCGAGGCGGCGGGGGGTGTTGAACCAGCCGGCGTAGCGGAGCGTGCCGTCGGTGGAGCGGACCTGGTAGAGGATGCGCTGTTCGTCGAGGAGGTTGCTTACGTTGACCTGCACGGCGGCGCGGACGAAGCGGTTGACGCGGAAACTGTAGGTGGCGAAGAAGTCGTTGAGGAAGCGGTTGGGGTAGTAATACATCTTCCGTTTTCCGCCGTCGGCCGCGTCGGTATACATGTAGGCGCGGTGTTGTTGCTGGAGACTCGTGGTGAGGCCGAGGCGCAGGCCGCGGAGACGGCCTTCGTAGAAGGAGTAGGAGTTGACCATGCTGTAGGCCCGCTCGGCGTAGCCGGCGGTCTTCTCGCCGGACCGGCGGACGATCCAGGTGCCGTTGGAGGGCGAGGTGAAGCCGAGCTGGTGGTCGCTGATGGGGAGGCCGGTGGCGCCGGTGCCGACGCCGGGGGTATCAAGGCCGAGTTGCTGGGCGTTGGTAATCTGGCCGACCTCGGGGTCGAGGACCGCGAAGTAGGGGCTGTTGGGATCGCGCATCATGGCGAGGGAGAGAGGGACGGTCGCAGAGGCGGGATTGAGCGGATCGGAGAGGACCATGAACGGGGCGATCGCGGCGTTGGGGCTGGAGCGGATGCCGACGACAGGCTGGCCGCCGACGGTGGTGGTGTTGAACTGGTCGTTGTAGAACTGGGGCAGCGTGACGTCGCTGCGCTCGGAACCGTTGGCCGTGGCAAAATTGAGGCGGACTTCCCACCCGCGGAGCGGGCGGGCGCTGAGCGTGAGGTTGAAGCCGTCGGAGGTCTTGCTGAAGGTGTAGGCGTTGCCGCCGTGGCGGCCGTTGATGCCGTCGGGATCGATGTCGTTGCGGTTGCCGAAGGTGGCGGTGAAGTTCTGCGCCTCGGACTGGTAGTAGTTGATGTTGCCGGAGAGGCGGCGGTCAAAGAGGTCGAGCTTGAAGCCGATGTCCTTGCTCACGCCCTTGCCCGGGGGGAGCGGGTTGTTGAAAAGGTCGCGCGTGGTGTCGAAGTTGATTTTGCCGTTGGAGGCGTAGTTGAGCGAGAGGCGGAGGTTCTTGATCGGGGTGTCGACGACGGCGCCGAGGTTGAGGCTGTCGTAGGAGATGGGCCCGCGCTTGATCCCGGTGGCCTTGCGGAGGCCGGTGGCTTCCTCGCTGCGGAGCCCGGCCATCGTGTCGATGCGGCCGCCCCACCATTCGGAGAAAAGGCTGGCACCCCAGCTTTTCTCGTCGGTGTCGTCCATGATGTAGGAGGTGTTGCCAGGGTTGCCGGTCGTGGCGTTGATGGCGCCGGAGACGCCCATGGGGTTGCCGGCGGTGGGGGGGACGGCGCCGGCGTAAACCTGGGGAGCGAGTTTGTAGGTGCGGCCGTTGGGGTGCTTGACGGTCTGGGTCGGCCAGTCCTGGCCGCCGATGATGGTATCGGGAAACATGAGGGTCCAGGCGGCGGGCATCACGATGCGGCCGGACTCGGCATTGTTGAGGTTGGCGAGGTTCTGGATGATGGCGCCGCTGGCGTCTGTCTCGTAGAAGCGGACGGTGTATTGATTGGTCCAGCTTTCCATGACCTGGCGGAAGACATTGGCCGAGTGGCGGCCGAACCATTTGCCGAGGTCCTTCTGGTAGGCGACGGCGGCGCGGTAGCCCCGGGCGCCGGTGAAGAACGGGGTGCCGATTAGGGAGGTGTTGAAGGCCCACTTCTGGCCGATCTGGCCGGTGACCGGGTCGACGTAATTGTTGCCGGTGGCGCCGGGGGCAAAGACCGTGGTCGAGCTGGCGCGGGGGGCCTCGTTGACGCGGGCGTCGTGGCCGTAGCGGAGCTGGACGGCTAGGCCCTCGGCGAGCGTGGCCTCGGCGACGACTGACTTGATGCGGTTGAAATAGAAGTCGCGGTGGTAGGGGCCGACCGCGGAGTCGACCTTGTCGAGGTCAATCACGCCGCCCGTGATCTGCGCGATCTCGGGGAAGGCCACGAGGTAGCGGGCGCTCTGGTTGTCCACGCGCACGCCGTTGTTGAGCGTCCAAGCGAGCGGGGCGCGGACGGTGGGGGCTTGGGCGAAGATGGTGTCGCGGCTGTAGTAGCGGTATTCGCCGCGAATCTGGAGGCGCTTCCACGGCTGGACGGTGGCGGCGATGTGGTAGCCCTCGGCCGCGCGGCCGAGGCCGGGGCGCGAATACTTGGTGTCGTCCTTCACGCCGTTGAAGCGGACGGCGAAGTATTTTTCACCCACTTGGGTGTCGACGGTGTAGCGGCGCGAGCCCTCGGAGTCGCCGGTGGCGCTCCACGTCATGGTCGGGCGCTTCCTCAGGTAGGCGCGCTTCGACGCGCTGGTGATGACGCCGCCGGCATCGCCCGAGCCGAAGAGGAGCGAGTTGGAGCCGCCGATCGCCTCGACGCGCTCGATGTCGAATGTGTCGAGCAGGCTGGTGTCGGAGCGGAGGAAGCCGTCGCGGCGCGGGTTGTTGATCTGGAGCCCGCGCATCGTCATTGATTTCGGGTCCTGTCGGTCGCCGTCGACCATGCCGCGCACGTCCTCGCCGGCGTTGATGACGGCGGCGCCGAGGCCGCCGATCTTCCAAAGCATGTCGGTCATGTCCACGGTGCCCATGTCGTCGAGCATCTGGCGGTTGAAGACCTTGGCATCGAGCGGGGTCTTGCTGAGGGCGGTGTTGGTGCCGGTGACGGAATTGGTGTTGGTCGCGTCGTAGGTGTCGCGCGGGTCATCCTTCACCTCGAAGATATTCAGGAGGACGGCCTCCTCCTTCGGGGCGGTGGCGGGCTTGGCGACAGCCGACGCCGGGGCGACGGCCTGCGCCCGCAGGATCGGTGCCGCGGCAGGGACGAGGAGGCACGCGGCGGCAAGCGCGGCGAGGAACGGACGGAGGGTAGGGGGCATGGCTGCGTTTGGGGGCTGGTTGAGGAGCAGGCCCCGGCCTCGGGGATGAGGCGGGGGTTCACGGAAGGATTGTCGCGAGCGGCGGGGGATAACACCAAGCCGAAGAAAATAGTTTCGGAATCGTGTGTTCTCGGCGCGGCCTTGGGACAATTCTCCTTGCGAACCATGAACGCCGACGCGGAGGAAAAGCTGTGGGTGCGCGCTGCGCAGCGAGGCGAGGCCGAGGCCTTCGCCGCGCTCGTCGCGCGCCACCATCGCGGGGTGCGCGCCTGCCTGGTCGCGCGCATGCAAGATCCGCATGAGGCCGAGGATTTGGCGCAGGAAGTCTTCCTCACCGCGTATCGCAAGCTCGACGGCTTCGATCCCGAGCGGCCGCTGGCGCCGTGGCTGCGCCGCATCGCCCTGAATCTCCTGCGTAACCACTGGCGGAAATTCCGCGCCCAGGCGATCGGCGGCAACGCCGAGCTCGCCAGCCTGCTCGACGAGCGGATCGCCGCCGATTGCGGCCCGGCGCGCGAGCCGCAGCTCCACGCGGCGCTGCGCGACTGCCTGGAGCGGATGGACGGCCCGGCGCGCGAACTGTTGCACCGGCGCTACGGCGAGGAGGAATCCGTGCGCGAACTTTCCGATCGGCTCCAGCGCGGCTACTCCGCCCTCACCATGCAGCTGCACCGGCTCCGTGAGATCCTCGCCGAATGCATCGGGCGCAAGGTCCGCGACCTCGAATCAACGACATGACGCGCGACGAACAACGCCAGCTCCTCGCCCGCGCGGGCGCGGGCGACCTCTCGCCTCAGGAAGCGGAGCGGCTGCTCGAAGCCTGCCGGCGCGATCCGGACCTGCTCGCCGAGCTGAGCCACCTGACGATCGTGGAGCGCCTGCTCGCACACGAGCACCTCTACGCGGACGACGGCGCGTTCGTCCGCGAGGTGCGGGCCCGTTTGGAGGACAACGCGGCGCCGCGCACTGTGGTGCCGTGGCGCCGCGGCAGTTGGCTGCCGGGTTGGGCCTGGGCCGCCGCCGCTGCCTTGGTGCTCAGTCTCGGTGTTTGGTTGATAAAGAGCCCAGGCGCGCCCGAAGCGCGGATCGTCCGCGTCGAATCCGCCACGTGGGAAACGGGCCAGACGGCGCCGAGAATCGGTGACGCACTCGACACCCGCCGCCTGCAACTGGCGGGCGGATTGGTCGAGCTGAAGTTCGACCTTGGTGCGACGGTGATTGTCGAGGGGCCGGCGGACTTCGAGGTGCTTGGGCCGCAGCACGCGTTTCTTCACCAAGGCCGCGCCGTCACCCGGATGCCGCCCGGGACCAAGGGCTTCATCCTCGACAGCCCGCGCGGCCGCCTGATCGACCAGGGCACCGAGTTTGGCGTGAGCGTCGGGCCTTCCGGCGACACGGAAGTGCATGTCCTCGAGGGCAAGGTCGATGCCGTGCCAGGTAACCAGCAGAAGCCGGTGCACCTCTCGGTGAATCAAGCCGCGCGTCTCACGTCGCAACGGATCGAGCAGTTTGAGGCGGATGCCGGCGAGTTCATCACCGATCTGCCGCCGCTCTCGACCGGCGCGATTGGCTTTTTGCATTGGTCTTTCGACGAGGCGGCCGGGGAGGTCTCCGTCAACCGCGGTCGCGGCCTTGGCGTGCCCGGCGCGCGGGCCATCCGCCGCACCTACCCGGAGGGCGGCGCCGGACCGCGCTGGATCGCGGGGCAGTTTGGCGCGGGGGTCGCGTTCGACGGCCGCGAGACCTTCATGGAATGCGAGTTCCCGGGCATCGCCGGAGGCGAGCCGCGCACCGTGGCGTTCTGGGTGAAGGTGCCGCGCGACTCCGGCACCGAGGAGGGCTACGGCATCATCAACTGGGGCACGAACAAACCCGGCCTCGCGTGGCAGATTTCCGTGAATCCAAATGCGGCGGAGGGCCCGCTCGGTCGCCTGCGCCTTGGCGTGCACCAAAGTTTTGTCGTCGGCACGACCGATCTCCGCGACGACCGCTGGCACCATTGCGCGGTGGTCATGTATGGCGGGCACCGGCCGGATGCGGGCACACACATCCTTCTCTACCTCGACGGCGAACTGGAGCCCGCGGCCCGCAAGGCCGTCGGCGAAATCCGCACGCAGATCACCGGGCCCGAGGCGCACAACATGTGGCTCGGCCGCAATCTCGGCTACGTCAGCGTCGAGCAGCGCAACCCGCTCGGGCGCTTTTTCCGCGGCGCGCTCGACGAGGTGTTCGTCTTCAACGCCACGCTCGATCAGGAGCAGATCCGCTCGCTGATGAAATACAACCAGCTCGCGCCGCCGCCTCCGTCGCTGGCGTCGGCGGTCGCTCGCTGATCAGGGGCGCAACTGCTCGCGCAGCCAGCCGGGTCGGTTGGTCGTGATGCTGTCCACGCCGAGGGCGGTCCAGTGCCTGGCGATGGCGAGATCGTCGACCGTCCAGACGTGGAGCTGGAGTTTGGCGTCGCGGATTTTCTTCACCGCGGCGCTATCGAGCGGCCAGCCGTGGTTGAGATCGAGGCCGTCGAGCTGGGCGGCGCGGCAATCGCGAATCACTTCGTCGAGGGTGGGCGATTTCTTCTTCGGATCGGTGGAGGGTTTGCCGAGCAGCCAGAGCGCCGCGTAGTCGGGCAGCGCCTTTTTTGAGGCAACGAGGGAGTCGTATTTGAAGCTGATGATCACCGTCTGGGCCGGCGTGAGCCGGGCCCGGCGGATCGCGGCGACCATGGCCGGCACGATCTCGGGTCCGGTTTTGATTTCGATGAAGATTCGTTTCCCGGGTTCGCGGGGCAGGGTGGCGAGAAGCTCGTCGAGGGTGGGGACTTTTTCCCGGGCAAACGTGGGATTCTTCCACGAGCCGGCGTCGAGCTGGCGCAGCTCGGCGAGGGTCTGGGCGACGACCGGCGCGTCCTTGCCCGCGGTGCGCTTGGTGGTGGCGTCGTGCATGACGACGGCTTCGCCGTCCTTGCTCAGCCAGATGTCGATCTCGACGGCATCGGCGCCCTGCGCCCAGGCGAGCTTGGCGGCGGCGACGGTGTTTTCCGGCGCGTCGTGCGATGCGCCGCGATGGGCGACAATCTGCGGGGCGGCGAAAAGGGCGGAGGCGGCGAACAAGAACAGCAGGGTGGGCGGGAGGATGGGTTTCATGGGGAAGAGGGCTTAGGTGCGGGTGGCGCGGAGATTTTCGCCCAGCTCCGCCAGGCTCGGCAACACCCAGTCCGGCGGCGGCTGCGCCGCAGCGGCGTCCGCGACGGTGGCCTCGCCGGTGAGCACGAGCACGCCGAGCGCCCCGGCGCGCCGGGCCATCGCGATGTCGGTGTAAATGCGATCGCCCACCATCGCGATCTGATCGGGGGCGAGGCCGTGGCGCGCCATGATGCCGGTGAGCATCGAAGGATCGGGTTTGCCGAAGACGCGCTCCGGCGCGCGACCGGTGGCTTTTTCCAACGCGGCGCAGATCGAGCCGCAGTCCACGAGCACGGTGGGCTGGTCGGTGGGGCACACTAGGTCGGGATTGGTGGCGAAGCAGGGTCTGCCGGTTTTCATCCACCACGCGGCGCGGCAGAGGCGCGCGTAGGTGAGCGTGAGGTCGAAGCCCACGAGCACGGCGTCGGGCGCATCGGCGGGATCGTCGGCCGTGAGCGTGAAGCCGGCCGCCGTGAATTCCCCCGCCATGCTCGGCGTCCCGAGCAAGAAAAGCCTGCGAATCCCGGGCCGTTCGCGGCGCAGCCAGTCGATGGTCGCGAGGGCGGAGGTGTAGATTTGCTCCGGCGCGCAATCGATGCCCAGGCGCGCGAGGCTGGCGCGGTAGTCGGCGGCGCTCTTCGAGGGATTGTTCGTGAGAAAGGTGCAGCCGATGCCGAGGTCGCGCATCGACGCGAGAAACGGCCGTGAAAACGGGAAGAGCGTGCCGCCGTTGTAAACGGTGCCGTCGAGATCAAGCGCGAGGTGCGCGATGCGGCGGAGGCGGGCGGGCGGGAGCGGGGCGGACGTCATCGTGGTGAAACTCATTTCGCCGGACCGTAGCCGTGCGGTTTGGCGGGCCACGCAAGGATGAAGAACACGGTGCCGACCGCGCCCATCGCGAGCAACGCGCCAAAGGCTGCGTCCCAGCCCGAGCGATCCACCATCTGGCCGAGCCAGCGGCCGGAGACGATCGTGCTCGCGTAGGCGAAGAGCCCGGTGAAGCCGGCGGCGGTGGCCGCGGCGCGACGCGTGGCGAGGTTGGCCGCCGTGATGCCGATGAGCGCCTGCGGGCCGTAGATGAAGAAGCCCGACGCGCCGAGCAGCACGGCCGCGGCCGTGAGCGACGAGCCGAATTTCCAGAACGCCAGCAGCGAGACGCACGCGCCAATCATGCAGAAGACGCAGGTGCGTGCGCCGCGGCCGCCGAAGAACCGGTCGGTCACCCAGCCCGCGATCAGCATCCCGACCACACCGGAGACCTCGAAGCCGGCGACGATCCACGCCGAGTGCTCCAGTTTGAAGTGCTTCATCTCCTTCAGAAGTGTCGGGCCCCAGTCGAGCACGGCGAAGCGCAGGACATAGACGAAGAAGTTCGCGAGCGAGATCCACCAGATGTGCGGATTGCAGAAGACATGCTTGCGGACGAATTTTTTGTAGTCGGCGGAGCTCTTGTCCTCGCCATGCGTGCCCGTGTCGCCCTCGACCACGATCTCCGGGAGGCCGACCGACGAGGGCGTGTCGCGCAGCAGGAAAAACAAAATCACGCCTGCAAAGGTGCAGAGGATCGCCGGTCCGTGGAAACTCCACCGCCAGCCGAAATGCGACGCGAGGTAGCCGCACACGACGACCGCCGTCGCGCCGCCGATGGAGTGCGAAGTGTTCCAGATCGACATCTTGGTGGCGAGCTGGCCGGGCGGAAACCAGTGCGTCATCAGCCGGCAGCACGGCGGGAACCCCATGCCCTGCACCCAGCCGTTGAACATCCACGCGACACCGAACCACAGCACCTCGGTGCCGAAGCCGAAGAAGACATTGGCGACGACCGAGAGCATCAGCCCAGCGACCATGAAGTAGCGGGCATTGGCCCGGTCGGCCCACATGCCGTTGACGAAGCGCGACACACCGTAGAGCAGGCCGTGGGCGGTGAGAAACATGCCGAGGTCGGCCTTGGTGATGCCGAGTTCCTCCTGCATGCCCGGCATCGCGACGCTCAGGTTTTTGCGGACAAAATAATACGCCGCGTAGCCGAACATCGTCGCGATGAGCGTGCGATATTGCCACTGGCGGAATTTTTCCGCCGTGGCGGGGTCGGTCGGGGCGGGGTGGTTCATGGGGAAACAGGATCGGCCCACGCGCCGCCGGCGCCGAAGAGCGCCTCGAGCGCCGGCTCCAGCGTCGCCGTGCGCACGGCGAGGTCCAGGACCGTGAAGCGGCGGCGGATATGTTGCGCGCGGAGGAAGCTCGCGCGCAGTCGCGCCCGTGTAAGCCCGATCGCCTCGGGCTCGGTGGGAGCACCGACCGCCTGCAGGCGGCGGCGCGCCTCGGCGAGCGGCAGGAGTTGCGCGGCCAGCCGGGCACGAGTGGCGGGCCAAATGGAGCGGAGCCGCCCCAACTGCGTGCGCAGGTCGTCGCGCGTGATGTGCTTGGCGGCGGTTTCCTTCAGTGCCGTGGCGAGGAAATCGTCGCCGGCAAACATCCGGTGGGTTGCCGTGTCGGCTTCGGCGGCGGTGGGCCAACCCTCGACGCAGCGCTCGATGTCGAGCTGATCGAAGGGCTGTGCGAGCAGCCACTCGTAGAGCGAGGTGACGGCGAGGGTGGCGAGGCCGACCTTGAAGCCATGTGCCGGGGCCTCACCTCGGTGGGTGTGGTGCTCCATGTCCCAAAGGTGACTGAACTGGTGCTCGGCGCCCGAGGCGGGGCGGCTGCTCTTCGTCCACTGCATCGCGAAGCCGCCGAGCATCAGCCCCTCGACGAGCAGCGTCATCGCCCGCGGTTCGCCGGCGCGCGCACCCGCGGGATCGGCGAGGGCTCCGCGCAGGCCGCCCTGCACGATCGTCCAGGCACGCGCATCGATGGGCTCGGCGCCGAGCGCCTCGGCGAGAATCCAGTCGGCACCCGCCGTGATTTTCGCAAACAGATCCGCGTAGCCCGCGGCGGTCATTTCCGCCGGTGCACCCCGGATGAGATCGAGATCGGCCACCACGGCGCGCGGCGCGGGACAGTCGAAGGTTTGCTTGGCCCCGTTTGCCGTTATGGATGCGCCGAACGCCGTGTAGCCGTCCATCGACGCGGCGGTGGCGACGCAGAGATAGCCCTCGCGGCCCGTCCGGTGGGTGGCGAGCTTCACGAGATCGTTGACGGTGCCCGCGCCCACGGCGACTGGGATCGCGTCGTGGCGGCGCAGCGCGGCCTCGACCTGCTCGACGAAACGCAGCTCCGCGTAGAGCGCCGGATCATCGAGGATCAGGGCTCGCTCCAGGCCGATCCCGGCCACGGCGAGCGCCTGCTCCACGGTGCGGCCGGCGAGCGGCATCGTGTGTGCGTCCGCGATCACGAGGGCGCGGCGGCCGGGGAATTGCTCGCTAAAAATCCGCGCCGTTTCGCGCAGGGCTCCGGGGGCGACGAGCAGCGCGCGGGTTTCGCGCGCAGAGGTGAGGGCCTCGTCGAGGGTGAGTTTCTCAGGGGCGGTGCTCGTCATCGTTTCGCGGTTCCGGACTTGGCTTGGTGCACTGCGTAGCAAGCTTCCTCGGCGAGGCTAGGGGAGAGAGCCATAAACGCGGCCCAGAACACGAACAGGCGTTTCATGGTTTGGTTTTCTTCCTGGTGGATTTTGGTGAAGCAGGGGCGGCCGGCGTGGCGAGCAGCGCGACGGCGCCGCTTTCGTCGATGACAAGGGACTTGAGCAGTCCACCCTTGATCGCGGCGAGAATCGCGGCGGTGCGGTCACTGCCGGACACGACGCCAATCACCTGCGGGATGCGCCGGAGCTGCGCGACCTGCACCCCGATCACGCGATCGCTCCAGGCGGTGTCGCACTCGCGGCCGCGGGTGTCGATGAACCGGCCGCAAATCTCGCCCACCGCGCCGGCGCGGGCAAGGTCACGCAGCATCGTGGCGTCGAGCACGCCGCGCTCGACGAAGACGGAGTTTTGCAGCGTCCCGAGTCCGACGATGGCGACCTCCGCGCGCTCAAGGTGGGCATGGACGGAGCGCACCTGATCGAGCGCAAGCAAGGCGTCGCGCGTGCGCTTCTCCGGGATGAAAGCGGGCGTGTTGAGCGAGAGGAAGACCCCGCCGAGCCGCCGCGCCATCGCGCGGCCGATCTCCTGCGCATCGAAGGCGTTGACCGTCGAATCCACGCTGCCCATCGCCTGCACGACGGTGAGCGACTTGGTTTTCACCTGCGGCAACTGGTGGACCAGCTCGTGGATCGTGCGCCCGCCGGCCAGCGCGACGGTGGCCCGGGGGGGGACGAGGTCATTCACGGCGGCCGCCCCGAAATGGCCGACGGCCCGCCTCAGGTCGGCCGCGTCGTTGCCGGCGTCGGTGCGGATCACGATGGCGGTCTGAAGGCCGAACCGGCTGCGCAGCCGTTCCTCCAGCGCGTGGCGCCGCGGCTGGTAGTCGGCCACGGTGATCCGGACGATGCCGCGCTCGAGGGCCAGCGCGAGCATGCGCGAGACCTTGGCCTGCGAGACCTTGGCGAAGCGCGCGACCTCGCCCTGCCCGAGGCCGTCCACGTGGTAGAGGCGGGCGACGAGGCGAAGCCGGTCGTCTGAATAATCTTTCAGCATGACAGGAGGGCGATGAAGGCCGTATCGATATGAATTACAATTCTGAATATATATTCATAACGCAGCCACCTCATCCTCATGACCCCTCCCCGCCGACTCCACCTGATCGCATTCTTCACGCTCGGCGGCCTTGCGGCGGTCTTGGCCTCCGCCCAGCCCGCCGCGACCGGCGCGATCTCCGGGCGCGTCTTTCATGCGGCGACCGGCGCTTACGTTCGCAACGCCGAGGTGCGCGTCGAGGGCACGAACCTCGCCGCCTACACGGAGGACGCGGGCTTTTTCCGGCTCAGCGGCGTGCCTGCGGGCACCCTCACGCTCACGGTGAGCTACACCGGGGCGCCGAGCACCACGGCCACGCTCACCCTCGGCGCCGGCCAGACGGTGACGCGCGATTTCGAGCTCGCGGGGGCCGGCAAGGACAGCGTCGTGCAGCTCGGGGCCTTCGTGGTCGCCAGCGAGCGCGAGGGCAACGCCAAGGCGATCATGGATCAGCGGGCGGCGCTCAACGCCAAGAGCGTCGTCGCCACCGACAACTATGGCGATCTCACCATGGGGGATGTCGGCGAGTTCATGAAATATCTGCCCGGCGTCGCGCTCGATTATCTTGAGGTCGACACCAACGCCGTCCGCATCGGCGGCCTCGATCCGAAATACGCGACCTTCACGCAGGACGGCAACCGCATGGCCGCGGGCAACCCGAGCTTCGGGGACGCCAGCCGCGCCAACACCTTTGAACAGATGTCGATCACCGGCATCGAATCCGTCGAGGTGAACAACACCCTCACGGCCGCGATGGACGCCGATTCCGCCGCGGGTAACGTCAATCTCCGCAGCAAAAACGCCTTTGAGCGCAAGGGCCGCCAGATCGTTTACCAAGCCTACGCGATGGGCACCAGCGACGCGATCACGCTCGCGCGCAGCTATCTCCCCGACGACCGCAAACACCCCAAGGTCTTCCCCGCCGGCCAGCTCGGCTACGCGGATGTGTTTCTCGGCGGCACGCTCGGCATCGAGGCCAATGCCAGCTATAACAAGTCCTACATCTTCCAGGACCGCCACCAGCTCGAATATAACTACACCAACCCCGATCGCCCCGTGATCACCGGCCTGATGTGGCGGCCCGGCCCGAAGGTCGCGACGCGCATCGCCGGCAACTTCAGCCTCGATTACAAGGTGTCGCCCGAGATCGTGTTTTCGCTCCGCAGCAGCTATTCGCACTACGACGTCGAGTTCTTCAACCAATACACGTGGCTGCGCGCCAACGTCGCGCAGATCACGCCCGACTCCACGCTCACCAAGGTCACCGCGCTTGCGACCACCAACGCGAACACCCGTCTCGGCACCGAGTATTCGCACCGCCACAATTATCAGGACACCTACACGGTCGGCCCCAAGCTGGAGTTCAAGCGCGACTCGCTCACGCTCACGCTCGGCGGGAGCTATTCCCGCTCGCTCACTTCCAACAAGGACCGCGACGACGGTTTCTTCCGCAACACCAACAACCGCGTCACGCGCATGAGCTGGACCGCCGAGCGCAGCGGCACGGACCAAACCGCCTGGAACGTCCGCCAGCTTTCCGGCCGCGACTGGTCGCTGCCCGAGAGCTGGGGTCGTGACGATGCGTTCGCGAACAACATCCTGAGCAACGCCAACCGGGGCAAAGCGCAGAATTTCTCCGGCTACCTCAAGGCCATCCAAAATCTTCGCGTGCTCGAGCTGCCCGTCGAGCTGAAGGCCGGCCTCACCACGCGCCTCTCCACGCACGCGCTCACGCAGGGCGATCAACAGTGGACCTATGTCGGTCCCACCGGGGTCGCCGCCGGCCAGCTCAGCTCGCCGGTGCTCGCCACGCAGCGTTACCGCTTCGATCCGCACATGGGCGGCAATATCATCAACCTCGGGTGGCGCGCCGACGACACCTACGGGATGTATCGGCTTTTCCAAGCGCACCCCGAATATTTCCTGCCCAACACCGTCACCAACTTCACCAACACCCTCATCGGTGCGCGCGCCGTGAAGGAGCAGGTCGATGCGGCTTACGTCGAGGGCAACACCCGCTGGGGCGGTCTCCGGCTCAACGGCGGCCTCCGCTACGAGCGCACGCGGACGGTCGGCCGCATCTGGGATCCGCGGCCCGACGCCGTCGTGCGCGCCGCCGGCTACACGGCCGGCACGATTCCCTTCGTCCTCTACAAATATCGCAACGGCGAGCGCTCATCGCGCTATGGCGACTACGACAACCTGTTCCTCAGCGGCGGCGCGAAGTATTCCTTCACCCGCAACCTCGTCGGCCAGCTCTCCTCGAGCGAATCGATCCTGCGGCCCAACTACGACAACCTCGCGGGCATCACTTCCATCGACGACACGAACCAGATCGTCACCGTGCCTAATCCCGGTTTGAAACCCGAACTTTCGCGGAAAACGTTCGCGAGTCTGCAGTATTACTTCGAGCCCGCGGGCATGATCGGGATCTCCGCTTACCGGCTCGATGTGAAAAATCAGCTCTCGGCGCGCAGCCGCGTGAGCGCCGAGCAGGCCGGCTTTGCCAACGAGCCTGAGTATGCGAGCTACTCGTTTCTCTCTTACGTCAATGGCTCGGGCAGCCAGCACACCAACGGTGTGAGCGCGGAATACAACCAGCAGATGACGTTTCTCCCCGGCGCCCTCAAAGGCCTGAGCGTCTTCGGCTCCGTCACGCGCACGATCGCCGACCGCCAGCAGCTCCGCCTCGCGCCCAAATCGGCCAACGGCGGCGTTCGCTATCGTTACGGCCCGCTCAACCTGCAGGTCCGCAGCACCTGGCAGTCGGCGCGCCTCATCTCGATCAGCTCCAATGCGGTCAACGGCCTCGTATGGGCCAAGGAGCGCACCCTCGTGGACCTCAGCGGTGGATACAAACTCACAAAGCGCCTCGAGCTCATGCTCAGCGTGCGCAACATCTTCAACGCCCCCGCCGAGCAATACTCCAACGTCCCTGGTCGCCTGCAGCTCTTCGATGTCTATGGCTCGCTCTGGAATTTCGGCGTGAAGGGGACGTTCTGACCCCGCGCCCGCCTCTCAACCGAGGCCTGCGCGATAGACGACCGGCGTCACACCGGTGGCGGCCTTGAAGTGCCGCGTAAACGAGCTGTGGTCATAGAAGCCGCACGCCGCGGCGATGGCCGCCACGCGTTCGTCGGTCTCGCGCAGGCGTCGCGTCGCCTCCTGCAGTCGCGTCTGGATGATGAGCTGGCCGGGCGTGAGGTGGAAGATGCGCTTCACCACCCGGGCGAATCGCTCCGGCGGCAGGCCCGCGCGCGCGGCGAGGCGCGCGGGAGAGAGCGGTTCGGCGAAGTTTTCCTGCAAGAACGCGATCGCCCCCGCCACCTCGGGCGGGATGAGGCCGGCCGCGCCCGGGGCCGCCAAATCCCGCGAGAGGCCGGCGAGGCCCGCCACGCGGCCGTCCGCTCCGCGCAGCGGAATCTTGCTGGTGAGACACCAGCCGGGGCGCCGGTCGGGATAGAGGTGCAGCTCCAGTTTCTCCAGCAGCGGACGCCCCGTCGTGAGCACCTCCCGATCCTGCGCGGCATAAGCCGCCGCGAGATCTGCCGGGAAAAAATCCGCGACGGTGCGGCCGACGAGCTCGGCCTTGGTCTGTCGGCCGCAGCGGGTGACGAGCGTGAGGTTCACGACCACGTAGCGTCCGCCCGCGTCCTTCACGAAGAAGACCACATCCGGCACCAGATCAAAGAGCGACTCGGCGGCGTGCGCGTCGGCGAGCTTGGCGAGGGGATGGGGGAGGGCGGGTCGCACGGCGGCTGGTGCGCAACCGATGCCAAACCGCCCGATCCGGTGCAAGACGCCCGTGCTATGCTCGGCGCGTGGTAGATCCTCGGGCAAGCGCACTTCGTCTATTTTTCCAGGTGCCAGCCGGCCGGGCGTGCGCTTGGCTGTGCCCGTGATGCCCCGTCGCCCCCGCTTTGCCCCCATGCGCTGGATCGTCTGCCTCGTTTTCACGGTTGCCGCTGTCGCGGGGGCCGAGGTGCCCAAGCTCCATCGCGGCCCCGTCGAGCCGCACTGGATCGGGCAGTCTTCGCGCTTCTGGTATCGCAACGACCTGCCCGCCGGCGCGGAGGAATTCTGGATCGTCGATGCGGTGCGCGGCGTGCGCATGCCGGCCTTTGATCAGGCGCGGGCGACGGCCGTCATCGCGGAGGCCAGCCTCGGCGCGGTGTCGCGCTCCACGCTGGGGGCCGACGCAAAGACGCTGCGCTTCCGCGCCGACAACCGCGCGTGGGTGCTCAACCTCGAAACCTACACGCTCGCCGCCGAGCCCGCCGCGCCTGAAAAACCGCCGGCGCCGGCCGGCGAGGATGACGCCCGCGCCCGCCGCGCGCGTTCGCCCGACGGCAAGTGGGAGGCCTTCGCGCGCGACGACAACCTCTGGCTGCGCGAGGTCGGCACGCGGCGCGAGCAGCGGCTCTCGGTCGATGGCAGCCCGGGCCACACGTTTCGCCGCGACGCCACACGCGCGCGCATGGTGAACATGCAATACGACCGGGCCGACTACCCGGCCCATGAGCCCGATGTGCGCTGGTCGCCGGATTCCAAGCGCCTCGTCGCGCTCCAGACCCGCATCGTCCCCGAGCGCCGCGTGACCATCGTTGAGTCGAGCCCCGCCGATCAGCTCCAGCCGCGCGCGCAATCCTATCCCTACCTCAAGCCCGGCGACGAGCTGCCGGTCGGCCGCCCGCGGCTCTTCGACGTGGCGACGGCCCGCGAGCTGCCCATCGATCTGGCCGGGATGGGGCAGGCGTGGAGTTTCGAGCCCGTGCGCTGGGCGGCGGATTCGTCGCGGTTCACGTTTCTCTTCAACCAGCGTGGCCACCAGCTGCTGCAACTGTGCGCCGTCGAGGCGGCCACCGGCGCGCTGCGCATCGTCGCCGAAGAACGCAGCGCGACCTTTGTCCACTACTCGCGCAGCGGTCGCTTCACGGAACACCTCGATGCAACCGACGAGGTGATCGCCGCGAGCGAGCGCGACGGCTGGCTGCATCTGTGGCTCTTCAACGCGCACGCCGGCGGCGTGAAGAATCCGATCACGCGCGGCGAGTGGGTCGTCCGCGGCATCGAGCACGTGGACAAGCGCAGCCGCGTGGTGTGGTTCCGCGCCGCCGGGGCCAGCGGCCTCGACGATCCCTACTACGAGCAGCTCTGCCGTGCGCATCTCGACGGCTCGGGTTTCAAGATCCTCACGCCCGAGCCCGGCATGCACACGGTCAGGTTTTCTCCGGACAAAAAATTCTTCGTCGATACCTGGTCGCGGGTTGATGCGCCGCCCGTCTCGGTGCTGCGCCGCACCGACGATGGCGCGATTGTGCTCGAGCTGGAAAAGGCCGATGCCAGCGCACTCCTCGTCGCGCGCGGCCGCTGGCCGGAGCGCTTCGTCGCCAAGGGCCGCGACGGCGCGACGGACATCTTCGGGATCATCCACCGACCGCGTAATTTCGATCCGGCGAAAAAATATCCCGTCGTGGAACGCATCTACGCCGGGCCGCACGGCTATTTCACGCCCAAGGCCTTTGGCGCGCACGATCCGCTCGTCGAGCGCGGCTTCATCGTCGTGCAGCTCGACGGCATGGGCACCACGGGCCGCAGTAAGGCCTTTCACGACGTCGCCTGGCGCAACCTCGCCGACGCCGGCTTCCCCGATCGTATCGCTTGGCTGAAGGCCGCGGCCGCGAAATACCCGGAGATAGATCTCTCTCGCGTCGGCATCTACGGCACGAGCGCGGGCGGGCAGAGCGCGCTCGGCGCGCTGCTGTTTCACGGCGATTTCTACCGCGCCGCCGCGAGCGACTGCGGGTGCCACGACAACCGCATGGACAAGATTTGGTGGAATGAGCAGTGGATGGGCTGGCCTGTCGGCCCGCACTACGCCGAGAACTCCAACGTGACGCACGCGGCGCGGCTCCGCGGCCGGCTGCTCTTGGCCGTCGGCGAACTCGATCGCAATGTCGATCCGGCGAGCACCTACCAAGTGGCCGATGCGCTGATCAAAGCGGGCAAGGATTTCGACTACCTCGTGATGCCCGGCGCCGGGCACGGCGTCTTCCGCACGCCCTATGGCCGTCGACGCATGGAGGAGTTTTTTGTGAACGCGCTCAAACCCTGACGACGCCATGCATCCATTCAGAAATCGAGCGCGTGCAGTAGGGCGGGTCTTCGACCCGCCCTTGAACACTCAGCGCGTGAAAGGGCAGGACGAAAACCTGCCCTGCTTCAAGCCTTCGCCATGAAACGCATCTCGGTCCTCGATTCCCACACCGGCGGCGAGCCCACGCGGCTCGTGCTCGACGGCGGACCCGATCTGGGCGGTGGCCCGCTGGCGGAGCGCGCGGTGCGTTTCAAAAACGAGTTCGACCGCTATCGCTCCGCGATCGTCAACGAGCCCCGCGGCTCGGATGTCGTGGTGGGTGCGCTACTGGTGCCGCCGCACACGGCGGGCTGCGACCTCGGCGTGATTTTTTTCAACAACGTCGGTCCGCTCGGCATGTGCGGCCACGGAACCATCGGGCTGGTCGCCTCGCTCGCGCACCTCGGGCGGCTGAAGCCCGGCCGCATCGGCCTCGATACCCCGGTCGGCGCGATCACAGCCGAGCTGCATGCGGACGGGCGAGTCACCATCACCAATGTCCCGAGCCATCGCCGCGCCCATGATGTTGTCGTGGAGGTGCCCGGGCACGGCGCGGTGCGGGGCGATGTCGCGTGGGGTGGAAACTGGTTTTTCCTCGTCGAGCAGCACGCGTTTTCCCTCGAGCTAGCGCAGATCGACGGGCTGGTGGATTTCACGAAGCGCCTGCGCCGCGCCGTCAACGCGCAGGGGTTTCCCGAGGTCGATCACGTCGAGTTGTTCGCGCCCGCGCCATCGGGGGTGAGCCGTAATTTCGTCCTTTGCCCCGGCGGCGCCTATGATCGCTCGCCGTGCGGCACGGGCACGAGCGCCAAGCTCGCGTGCCTCGCGGCCGACGGGAAACTCGCCGAGGACGCCGAGTGGGTGCAGGAGAGCATCGTCGGCAGCCGGTTCACCGGCCGCTACCGCTGGCTCGAGCGGACCAAGGGCGCCATCGCGCCGACGATCACCGGCGAGGCGCACGTCTGCGGGGAGGCCACGCTGTTCCTCGACGAACGCGATCCGTTTTGCTGGGGCATCCGTGCATGAGTGCGGCGTGGAAATCGAAGCGCGTCGTCATCCTGGGCGCGGGCGTCATCGGTCTGTGCTGCGCGCGCGAGCTCGTGGCGCGCGGTCACCGGGTGACCGTGGTCGAGCGGCTGCCCGAGGACCGGGATGGCTGCTCGTTCGGCAACGCTGGCATGATCGTGCCGAGCCACTTCATCCCGCTGGCTGCGCCGGGTATGACGGCGCGGGCGCTCAAGTGGATGTTTAATCGCAAGAGCCCGTTTTACATCCGGCCGCGCCTGAGCGCGGAACTCATCGGCTGGGGCGTGCGTTTCATGCGCGCGGCCAACGCCGATCATGTGGCGCGCTGCGCCCCCGTGTTGCGCGACCTCAGTCTCGCGAGCCGCGCACTTTATGAGCAGCTCGCCGACGAGACGGACAACGACTTTGGCCTCGTGCGCCGCGGTCTGCTCATGCTCTGCAAGTCGCAGCACGCGCTCGACGACGAGGCGGGCGTGGCGATCCGCGCGCGAGAACTGGGGGTGGCGGCAGAGGTCGTCAGCGCCGTCCGCGCCGCCGAGCTCGATCCCGATGTGCGCATGACGATCGCGGGCGCGATTTATTTTCCGCTCGATTGCCACCTCACGCCGCTGCGGCTCATGGCTACGCTGCTCCGGCTCGCGTGCGCCGCGGGTGTGCAGTTCCAGTGGCAGACCGAAGTCACCGGCTGGCGCCATGACCGAGGCCGCCTCGCCGCCGCGATGACCACGCGGGGAGAGGTGGAGGCCGATGAGTTCGTGCTGGCCGGCGGCTCGTGGTCGCCGGCGACGGTGCGGCCGCTCGGGCTGAAGCTGCCGATGCAGGCGGGCAAGGGCTACAGCCTCACGTTGCCGCGCCCGCGCCAGCTCCCGCGGCTCTGCTCGATCTTCACTGAGGCGCGCGTGGCGGTGACGCCGATGGGCTCGGCCCTGCGCATCGGGGGCACGATGGAGCTGAGCGGGCTCGACGAATCGATCCAGCTTGAGCGCGTCGCGGGCATCACGGAAGCGGTGCCGCGCTACTTCCCTGATTTTTCGACGGAGGATTTCCGCGACGTGCCCGTCTGGCGCGGGCTGCGGCCTTGTTCACCCGACGGGATGCCGTATGTCGGACGCTTCGCGCGCTACGCCAACCTCATCGCCGCTACCGGCCATGCGATGATGGGCCTGAGCCTCGCGCCGATCACGGGCAAGCTCGTGGCGCAGCTTCTTTCCGGGGAAAAACCCTCCCACGACCTCACGCTCCTCAACCCCGATCGCTTTTCATGAACATCACCTGGACCGGCGTCCTTCCCGCCCTCACCACCAACCTCCGCGCCAACGGCGCCATCGATCACCCGGCGTTCGCGCGGCACTGCCGCTGGATGCTCGACAGCAGCTGCACCGGCCTCGTCGTCTGTGGCTCGCTCGGCGAGGCGGCGACGTTGTCGTTTGAGGAAAAGCTCTCCGTCGTGAGCACCGCGGTGCGCGCCGCCGCGGACCGAGCGCCCGTCGTGCTCGGCGTCGCCGCGCTCTCGACGGCCGAGGCGGTGGTGCTCGCGCGCGGCGCGGCGAAGGCCGGCGGCTCCGGCCTGATGGTGCTGCCGCCCTATGTTTACAGCACGGATTGGCGCGAGATGAAGGCCCACCTCGCCGCGGTCTTCCGCGCGACGAAGCTGCCGTGCATGCTCTACAACAACCCGCCCGCCTACAAAACCGACTACGTGCCCGCGCAGATCGCGGAACTCGCGGGCGAATTTCCCACGCTGCGTGCGGTGAAGGAGTCCTCCGGCGACACCCGCCGCGTCACCGCCATCCGGCACCTCGTGGGCGACCGCCTTGCGCTGCTCGTGGGCATGGACGACGCGATTGTCGAGGGCGTCGCCGCCGGAGCACGCGGCTGGATCGCCGGGCTCGTGAACGCGTTTCCGGTCGAGAGCGTCGCGCTGTTCAACGCCGCAGCATCGGGCGATCACGCGCGCGCCGATCAAATCTACCGCTGGTTTCTCCCGCTGCTGCGCCTCGATACGGTGCCGAAGTTTGTGCAGCACATTAAGTGGATTCAGCAGGAGCTGGGCTGCGGCACCGCGACGGTGCGCGCGCCACGCCTGCCGCTCGACGGCGCCGACCTCGCGCTCGTGCGCATGACCTTGCGGCAAGCGCGCGCGGGGCATCGCGCCGTCTTCGGGGTCAGGTGATGCGCCGACTGCGCTACTCGCGCACGATCTGGATGCGGCCGGTGCCGCCTTGGTCATCCGTGCGCTCGTAGAGCACGCGCACGCGTTCGCCGGGAGCGAACGGGGGCGAACTCAGCTCCTGCACGACGGCCATGAGTTTTCCGGTCGAGAGGCGCACGGTGATTTCTTCCGCCGGCGCATCGACGCGCTTCTCGCCGCCGACCGATACCGGCACGCGCACGGCCACCGGGCCGATCGGAACTGCCGGCGAATGCATGCCGACCGAGCGGCCCCGCCCGGTGGAGAGATCAATTGTGGTGTCCCGCACGGTGATGACTTCGCCGCGTTCCTGGCGGGCGATGTCGGTGACCGGCGGGCGCGGCGGCGGGCGCGACTGCGCGAGCTGGATGCCGGTGCAGCCTGCGAACGTTGAGCCGGCCACCAAGGCAAAAGCCAGCTTCGCCGCCACTCGCCGGTGCATGGTCACTGGAGATGGCGCACCGTGGTGCCGCCGCCGCCCTGCATCACCTGCACATGTTCGCCGGCGCGGAACCGGCCCTCGTTGCGCACTTCCTGCACGACGGCGATGATGTCGCCGTTCTTCATCTTGATGGTAATTTCCTGGGCGTTCTTGCGCGTGACGGCCTCCTCGACCGATTCGCCGATGATCGCGCCGCCGACTGCGCCGGCGGCCTGGACCACCGCACCGCCCACACCGCTGCCACCCGAGGCCGCGGCGGCGCCCACCAAGCCGCCGCCCCCCACGCCGACGACGGTGGTGCGGCCGCTGATCTGCACATCGCGGACCGAGACGACGTCGCCGGTCTCGACATGCATCGAGCGCCCGGCGTTCGTGCGATCGTAGATGGAGGTGCTGGAGGGCAACGTGCAGCCGGCGCTCAGGGCGACGGCGCCGGCGAGAATCGCGAGCAGGGGCGACTGCGGTTTCATGGCGAGGAGGAGGCTGTGGGTATCGACGCCGGTTGCGACCCGAAAGTTTCCCGCCGGTTCAGCCGTTTTTTCCGAAAAGCAGCCGGAGGGAGTTCAGGCAGACCACCAGCGTGCTGCCCTCGTGCGCCGCCACGCCCACCGCCAGCGGCACGGCGCCCACCGCGGTGGCGATCACCATGACAACGACCACGCCCAGCGAGAGCGTGAGGTTTTGCCGGATGACGGCCCGCGCGCGCCGGCTCAGGCGCACCGCCGCGAGGAAGTTCTCGATGCGGTCGTGCATGAGGATGATTTCGGCTTGCTCGAGCGCGGCGTCGCTGCCGCGGGCGCCCATCGCCACGCTCACATCGGCAGCGGCGAGGGAGGGGGCGTCGTTTACCCCGTCGCCCACCATCGCCACGCGCCGGCCCTCGGCGCGCAAGGTTTGGATGGCGGCGACTTTGTCCTCGGGCGAGAGGCCGGCGCGCACCTCGTCGAGGCCGAGTTCGCGCGCGACCGCCTCCGCGGTGTGCCGGCGGTCGCCGGTGAGCATCACGGTCTTGATGCCGCGGGCTTTCAGCTGCGCGAGGACATCGCGCGATTCCGCGCGAATCTGATCCTTGAGCAGGACACGGCCGACGAGGTCCTTGGCGATGACCCAGACCTCGCTGAGTTCGGCGGCGGCAGGGGGCAACTCCTTGGCCCACGCCGCGAGCGGTCCGCTTTCGAGCAGCTCGCGCCGGCCGAGTAGCAGCGTGGCGCCACTGACCCTGCCGCGCAGGCCCTGCCCGGTGAGAGACTGGAAATCTTCGAGCGCCAGCGCCGTCAGGCCTTCGGCCTTGGCATGCCGCACGATGGCGCGCGCGATGGGGTGCTGGGACTTGGCCTCGAGCGTGAAGGCGAGCTGCAGCACCTCGCGTTCGCGTCCGCGCGGGTAGCTCTCGCAGCCGACGACCGCGAGCTCGCCGGTCGTGAGCGTGCCGGTCTTGTCGAGGGCGACGGCGGTGATGTCGGCCAGTTTCTCGATCGCCGCTCCGCCGCGGAAGAGCACGCCGTGCCGCGCGCCCCACGCGATCGCCGCGAGAATCGCGGAGGGGATCGACAGCACAAGCGCACACGGGCTGGCGACGACGAGGAGGGTCATCGAGCGGTAGAAAGCCGAACGCGTCTCCGCGGTGTTGGCAAACGCCGGCAGATCGAGGACGAGCCACCACATCAGGAACATCGCGAAGGCCCCGCCGATGACGGCGTAGGTGTAGCCGGTGCCAAACTTGTCCGTGAAGCGCTCGCTCGGCGCCTTCAGTTTCTGCGCGGTCTGGATGAGCCGGATGATTTTTTGCAACGTGCTCTCGGCCGGGAGGCGCGCGACCTCGAAGTCCACCGTGCCCCAGAGGTTGATCGTGCCGCTGAAGACCTGATCGCCGGCGCGCTTTTCGACCGGGACGGATTCGCCGGTGAGCGCGGATTCGTCGCTCGCGCTCTTGCCGTCCGCCACCACGCCATCGGCGGCGAACGCCTCGCCGGGCTTCACGCGCACGTGCTGGCCGACGCGCAGCTCCTCGACCGCGACCTCGGTCTCGGTGCCGTCAGCGGAGACAAGCGTGGCGTTTTTCGGCGAGGATTTCAGCAGAGCGCTCACCTCGCGCTGCGTGCGATCGAGGGCGTATTCCTCCATCGCGCCCGAGGCGGAAAAGAGGAACAACAGCAGCACGGCCTCGCCCCAGGCGCCGATGAACATCGCGCCGACTGCGACCAGCAGCATGAGAAAATGGATGTCGATCTCGCGCTTCCGCAGGTTCGCCCACGTGTCGATCGCGGCGTCCCAGGCGCCGGCGACGAGTGCGACGAGATAGAGGCCGCGCGCGAGCCACGGGGCGCCGGGAACAAAGTGCGCCGCGGCCACGCCGGCGAGGCCGGCCGCGCCGCACACGGCGGCGAGCGTGGCGAGGAGCCGCCATTCCTGATCAGCGGGCGTGGGATGGGCCTTGATCTCGGGCCACTCCATCTCGCGCCAGAGCCACATTTTTTCCGCGGTCTCGCAGTGATCGCGGCCGATGACGACGGCGTCGCCGTCGCGCTTCACGGAGTAGCCGGCGGGTGCGGGGGCGGCGGATTTCGCCGCCAGCTCCTCGTCGATGGCGGCGAGGGTGGCCGCGAGTTTTTCCTCCAGTCCCGCGATCTCGACGTGGCCCAAGGTGGCCACGGACACAGTCTGGGCCGAAGGATCGATGCGCACGGCGCTGACCGAAGGCTGGGTGCGGAGGAAGCGGACCAGCTCGTGGACCCAGTCTTTCTCCTCGTTTGCGGTGTCGGCCATGCGCGGCGAAGTGAGCGCGGGAGTTCGCCTGCGGCAAATTCAATTGCGCCACGGCGGGCGCGCGCCCTTGGTTCCCGCTTCACGCATGATCGGAATCCGCGAAGACTCCGGCGCCGCGCCGGCGCCTGTCAGCCACGCGCCCGCGCTCGCGGCGAATATTTTCGCCGAAGGGGGCTGGCTGCAGGGCGGCCTGCGCCTGGAGCACCGGCCGCAGCAGGAGGCCATGGCGCGCGCCGTCGCCGCCGCGATGAAGGCCGATGCTCCGCTGCTCTTCGAGGCCGGCACGGGCGTCGGCAAGTCGCTGGCCTACCTTGTGCCCGGCTTGATCCACGCCGTGGACACGGGCCGCCAGCTGATCGTCTCGACGCACACGATCTCGTTGCAGGAGCAACTGGAGACAAGTGACCTGCCGAAATGCCGGCGGCTGTTCCAAGCGACGCCGGAGTTGGAGCGCTACGCGGCGTTCAAGTCGGCCGTGCTCGTGGGCAAATCCAATTACCTCTGCACGACCCGTCTCGCCCACGCCCTCGTGGATCGGTCGTCGTTGTTTGCCGACGCGGACTATGACGAACTCCAGCGCATCGCGGGATGGGCCGAGGCGACCGACACCGGCCTGCGCCACGATCTGCGCCCGCCGCCGCGCGCCGAGGTGTGGGACGCGGTCAACGCCGACTCCTCCTCCTGCTCGCGCAAGCACTGCGACCCGGAGAAGTGCTTCTACCAGCGCGCACGGGCGCGGATGCGCTCGGCGAATCTGGTGATCGTGAACCACGCTCTGCTCTTCGCGCTCATCAGCGCCGGCGGGGCGCAGGCCAACGGCGCGACGACCGACACCCGCGGCGTGCTCTTCGCCGACGACTTCCTCGTGCTGGACGAGGCGCACACCGTGCCTGAAGTCGCGACGGCGAACTTCGGGCTCGCGCTCTCCAGCTATGGAGTGGAACGCGCGCTCAAGTTTCTCTTCAACCCGCGGACGAAGCGGGGCCTCTTCCGCAAGCTCGGCGGGCCCGAGGCGCAGCAGCTCGTGGTCGATGCGCTCGAGGCGGCGAAGCAGTTTTTCGATTTTCTCGCGGCCACGCTGCTCGCGCCGCGCGCGATTGTGCGGGTGCGCGCGGAGGGGGTTGCCGAGCCGCTGCTCGACGGCCCGCTCGGGGCGCTGCACCGGCTGCTCGCGAAGCTGGCCGACAAGCTCGAGGATGGCCGCGATCGCGACGAGCTGCTGGAGCAGCGCCAGCGCATCAAGGCCCTGCAAGCCGGCGTGAACGAGTGGCTGACGCTGGGCGACAAGGGCCACGTCTATTGGGCGGAGCGCGGCGGGCGGAAGCAGACCATCGTGTCGCTGCGCAGCGCGCCGATCGACGTGGCGCCGGAGCTGCGCAAGCATCTCTTCGGCTGCGGCACGAGCGTCGTGTGCGCCAGCGCCACGCTCGCGATGGGCGGGCGGATCGAGCCGTTTGCGGCCCGCATCGGCGCGGACGACGCGCGGGCGGAGGTGGTGGAGTCGCCGTTCGATTTCGAGCGGCACATGCGGGTCTTTGTCGCCGGCGATGTGCCGCTGCCCACGCCGGGGGAGGCGAAGCTCGCGCTCGATGTGCTCGCCGACTACGTGGGCTTCTGCACGCAGGCCGTGCGCGGCGGCTCGCTCGTGCTTTTCACGAGCTACACCGACATGCGCGCTGTGGCGGCCACGCTCGAGCCGGTGTTCCGGGCCGCGGGACGGCCCTTTCTCATGCAAGGCGCCGAACTTTCGCGCACGGAGCTGGCCAACCAGATGCGCGATCGCGGGGACGCCGTGCTCTTTGGCACCGACAGCTTCTGGACCGGCGTCGACGTGCCTGGCGATGCGCTCGCGCAGGTGATTATCACGCGCCTGCCCTTCGATCCACCGACGCACCCGATTACCGAGGCCAAGTGCGAGCACATCCGCGAGGCGGGGGGGAATCCGTTCAACGACCTCACGCTGCCGGACGCGCTGATCAAGTTTCGCCAAGGCGTGGGGCGCCTTATCCGCACGCAGACGGATCGCGGCTTGGTCACGCTGCTCGATTCGCGGCTGCTGCAAAAAAGCTACGGTAAGCTCTTCCTCGCGTGCCTGCCGCAGCCGGAATTCGCCGTGATGACACGGGAAACGCGCACGAAGAAATTTCATCCTTTCGCCTGAGCGCGCAGCGCGTAGCCTGACCGAATAACCCATGCTATCGCTTCGCGCTGCCGCGCTCACTGACATAGGCCGAGTCCGCCGAGAGAACGAGGATCGATGCATTTTCGACGAGAAAGCGCAGGTTTTTGGCGTGGCGGACGGCGTGGGCGGCCTGCCCGGCGGGGGCGAGGCCGCGCAGCTGACCGCGGAACAGGTGCTGACGGTGGTGACCGCGCTACCGGCGGTCACCGAGCAGGATCTGGTCGTCGCCGTGCGGGCGGTGAACGAGGCCGTGCTCAAGCTGGGCCGGAAAATGAGCCCTGGCATGGGCATCGGCACCACGCTCACCTTTGGCTGCGTGCGGGACGGCGCGCTGCTGCTCGCGCATGTGGGGGACTCGCGTTGCTATGGCTTGCGCGAAGGCCAGCTGCTGCGCCTGACCGAGGACCACTCGGTGGAAAACGAAGCGCGCCTCCGTCGCGCCCGGGGCGAGATTGTCTATTACCACGAGTCCAACCGCAACGCCCTCACCCGCTGCATCGGCCAGCCCACACCGCCGGACGTCGACACCGCTGAATTCACCCTCGCGGCCGGTGATCGCTATCTGTTTTGCACGGATGGCGTGACCCGGATGATCACGGACGCGGAGCTCAAGACCGCGATCGGACGCGGCGATGATCCGCACGTCACGCTCGCGGAAATCGTCAATCTCGCGGTCAAGCGCGGCGGGCCGGACAACGCGACGGGCGTGCTGGTGTTTGTGGACGAGGCTTAGCCATGGCGTCGCGCGTCGAGCAGTTCCAGGCCCTCGTGGCGCAGCAGCCGGACAACGAGCTGTTCCGCTTCAGCCTTGCGCAGGCGCTGGCCGCGGCCGGGCGGGGCGAGGAGGCGCTGCCGCATTTTGCCGCCTGCGTGGAGAAAAAGGCCGACTGGATGATGGCGCGGATTCTCCTGGGCAAACTGCTCATGCAACTCGGCCGCCGCGCCGAGGCGAAGCCGCTGCTTGAGGCGGCTTTGGCCCTCGCGGTCGAGCAGCACCACGAGGATCCCGAGCGCGAGCTGCGGGCGATGCTGACGGAGCTTTAGCCGGAATCAGGTCGACGAAACACTGCGCCGGAGCAGAAACGCGCCCGCGCCGTCGTGGCCGTCTTTCCAAGGGTAGCTGAGGACGCTCTTTTCCAGCTCCCACGGGCCGCCGGCCTTGCTGAGGAGGAATGATTTCACGACCTGCTCGTTTTCGACGGAGTCGATGCTGCAGGTCGAATACACGAGCCGGCCGCCGGGCCGCACCATGCGGATGGCGGAGTGGAGCAGGGAGAGCTGCTGCTGGTGATGCTTCCGGAAGTCACCCGTTTGGAGCCGCCACTTCACATCGACGCGGTGGCGCATGACGCCGGTGTTGGAGCAAGGGGCATCGAGCATCACCGCATCATAGATCGTCGGCAGCTGGTGGGCGCGGAGCGGCAGGTCGAGATTCTCAAGGGCATCGGCCTGCACGAGGGCGACCTCGACCCCGGTGACGCGGGCGAGGTTTTCCTTCAGGCGTTCGATCCGCGCACTGGGTTGGTCGAGGGCGACCAGACGGCCGGTCTTCATCGTGTCGGCGATCAGAAGACTCTTGCCGCCGGGCGCCGCACAGAGGTCGAGGATCGCTTCGCCTGGCTGCGGGGCCATCAGGACGACCGGGATGCACGTGGAAGGATCCTGAAGGTAGAGTTTGCCAGCTTTGAGCAGCGTTTCGACCGCCGGCCAGTGACCGGGCTCGATCTCGAACATCGTGGGGCGGGCGGTGGGCTTGAGAAAAGGCGGCGGGGCTTCGTCCGTCGCACGCCAGCGACCGTGGAGCGGGGCGGGGCGTTGGTTCCACTCCAGCAGCGCCCGGGTCGATTCGGGGCCGAACTGGTTGAGCCAGATTTGCACCAGCCAGGACGGGTGGGAGAAATACTCGCCGAGTTCGCCGGCACTGAGAGTGAGGGTGGGAGCGGGCTCGGCGAGGGCGGTGGCGAGCTTGCGCACCACGGCATTGACCAGTTTGGCCTCCGCGGCGCTCGCGAGCGATTTCGCCTGATCGACGGCGTGATGGACGATTTTGGCGACGCGGGCGTCGTCGCCATCGCCGATGGCATCGATGAGTTCGAAGCCGGCGATGAAGAGCACGGCGCGGGTCGCAAAGCGCGGCGGGTGGGCGACGAGTCGCCCCAGCGCGGCGTCGATGCGCCCATAGTGGCGCACGACCCCCATCACAAGATGCTGGCAACGAGCGCGCTCCGCGGCGGCGAGGGTGCGTGGCAACGATTCAAGAAGTTGATCGACCCGCTCGCGCCGGTCGAGCCAGCGGGCGATGAGACTGGCGGCGGCGGGCCAGGCCTTGGGTGCCGGCGGGCGGGGTGCGGCGGTCATACGCACCTCCCTGCGGACGCGCGGATGCGGAATTCGACGATGCAGACACTCAGTTTGACAAGCTTGGCCATTGTCCGCTCAACTCTCCCGTTCAGGCCCTCACACAAGCAATCATGAATTCCGAAGCCGTTTCCTCGCTCATCGCCAAATCCCCGGCCCTCAAGGCTTCCAAGTCCAAGCTAGAGGCGATGGAGCCGGGTGCATATGTGGTGCATCGCAGCTGGGGTTTCGGGCAAATCAAGAGCTACCACGAGGCCTCGCAGCGCCTCATCATCGACTTTAAGGGCAAGAAGGGCCACCCCATGGACCCGGCGTTTTGCATCGGCACGATGGACGTGCTCCCGGAGAAGCACCTCCTCGTCCGCAAGGAGACCGACACCAAGAAAATCGCCGAGCTCATCGCCGAGAATCCCGCCCAGCTCGTCGTCGAGGCGCTTCAAGCCTACCCGAACAATGCCGCCACCGTGATCGAGCTTGAGATCGTCCTCGCCCAAGTGGTGGGCGAGGAGAAGTTCAAGAAGTGGTGGTCCGTCGCCAAGAAGGCCGTGGCCAAGGATCCGCGTATTTCCGTCCCGGAGAAGAAGACCGAGTGCTATGTCGTCCGCGAGACCCCGGTCTCCGCCGAAGATGAGATCATGGAGCAGTTCAACGGCACCCGCTCCGCCCGTCGCCGCATCGCTTTGGCCGAAGAGTTGATGGACGCCACCGGCCGCAAGGACGTGAAGGCTGATTTCTCCGTCGTGCTCAAGGGCGTGGCCGACGCCGTCAAGGATTCCAACCAGCTCGATGCCGCCGAGCGCCTCTATGGCGCCGCCATCCGCGACGACCTCGCGAAAGCGGTCGGGGCTGAGAACACCTACGAGCCCACTCAGGCGCAGATCATCGCCAACGTCCGTGATCTCCCGGCCATCGCGGAGAAGATTCCGGTGCAGTTCCAGTCCCGCCTGCTCGAACTCATCCTTGAGACCCACCCGATCGAGGCCCGCGAGGTGCTCTTCAACCTCCTCAAGACCTCCCAGGGCAAGTTCACCACGGAGTGCATCAACTTCCTGATCGAGCACGGCCACGCCGATGAACTCGCCGCCACGCTCCGCCGCTGGCAGACCGAGCAGAACCTCCGCGCCCCCGTCCTCCTCTGGATCGTCAAGAACCGGCACTCGAAGAAATTCGCCAAGCTGCTCAACGACCTCATCTCGCCCCGCCTGCTCAGCGCGATCTTCTTCGCCATCGACTACGAGGCGCTCCAGGCCTCCAGCGCCCGCCGCATCCCGCTCGCCGACATCCTGAGCGAGGACACCGATCTCATCCCCGATCTCCTCTCCACGGCCGATCCGGAGACGGCCCGCGATCTCGCCAACACCCTCATGCTCAACCAGGGCTTCGAGGAGCTGACGAAAAAGTCCCTGCTCGCGCGCTTCATCAAGATTTTCCCCAAGATCCAGTCGCTCGTCGCCGCCGATGCCGAGAGCAAGGAGGAGCAGCTCCTCGTCTCCCGCGCCAGCTACGACCGCAAGCGCGAGGAATACGAGACTATCGTCTCAAAGAAGATCCCAGAGAACTCCAAGGCCATCGCCACCGCCCGCGAGCACGGCGACCTCAAGGAAAATTCCGAATACAAGATGGCCAAGCAGGACCAGCAGGTCCTCATGGCCCAAAAGACCCTCCTCGAGCGCGACCTCGGCCGCGCCCGCGTCACCGACTTCAAGGAAGCCTCCACCGATCAAGTCAGCGCCGGCACCATCGTCGAAGTCAGCGTCGCAGGCACGACGTCCGCCTACACCATTCTCGGTGCGTGGGACGGCGATCCGGACAAGAACATCATCTCCTACAAGACCGCGCTCGGCTCCGCCCTCCTCGGCAAGCGCGTCGGCGATGTCGTCAAGGTCAAGGTCGGCAGCGGCGACGAGGATTATTCGATCGTCAGCATCCGTCGTTACGCGAGCTGAGGTTCAGTGTTTTCCCCGCCGCCCGGAGCGATCCGGGCGGCTTTTTCGTGCCGGCTGCGGCCAGCGGGTGAAAACCGCGCGCAACGAAAATTGCCTTTCGCCGCGGGCTCTTGCAGCGTCGGGGTCCGTGGACGCTTCGTGGGACATCCTGAAAATACTCTCTGACCCGACGCGCGTGCGTCTGCTGGCGCTGGTCTCGCGCGAGGAACTCTCGGTCGCCGAGCTGCAGGAGATCCTCGGCATGGGGCAGTCGCGCATCTCGTCGCAGCTCGCGTTGCTGCGCGCCGCCAGCCTGGTCGCCGACCGGCGCGAGGGGAAGAATGCGTTCTACTCCGTGCGCCCGGCTCTGCCGGCGCCCACGGCCGCGCTCGTGCGGGCCGCGCTTGATTCGGTGGCTGGTTTGCCGGTGATGGCCGAGGATCGCGCGAGCCTCGATCGCACGCTCCAAAAGCGCCGCCGCACGCAGGAGCAGTATTTCAACCTCATCGCCGGCCGGCTCGGGAAACACTACTGCCCCGGCCGTTCGTGGGAAGCGATCGGGCACCTCGCGCTCCGTCTCACGCCCGCGATCGACATCGCGGATCTGGGGGCGGGGGAAGGGCTGCTCTCCCAGTTGCTCGCGCACCGCGCCCGGCAGGTCTGGTGCATCGACAACTCGCCGCGCATGGTCGAGGTGGGCGCCGAGCTCGCGCGGAAAAACGGCCTCGCCAACCTCGCCTACAAACTCGGCGACATCGAGGCGGTGCCCCTTCCCGAAAAATCCGTCGATCTCGCGATCCTCAGCCAGGCGCTGCACCACGCGCGGCATCCGCAGGTGGCGGTCGACGAGGCGTTCCGGATCCTCCGCCCCGGCGGCCAGATTGTCGTGCTCGACCTGAACGAGCATGCGTTTGAAAAGGCGCGCGAACTCTACGCCGACGTGTGGCTCGGCTTCAAAGAGAGCGCGCTGCACGGTTTCCTGAAGAGTTCCGGCTTTGTGAAGGTCGAGGTCACCGCGGTCGCGCGGGAGACGACGGAGCCGCACTTTGAAACCTTGCTCGCCAGCGGTGTGAAGCCGGCCCGTTAGTGGACGCGGCGATGTTCGTGTGCCACCTTCCCGCCGTCCTGCCATGAAATCCCCGCTGCCGCTCTTGCTGTTCGCCCTTGCCGCGTCATGGCCCGCCGTCGCGTCGCCCCCGGCTAAGGCCCGCGAGGAGGCGGTGTTTCTCTTCGAAAACCGCCGCGTGGTCGTGGCCGTGCCGGAGGGTTTCGGCTCCTCGCTCACGAGGGACGAGAACGGGATGGCCGTGCTGCAGATCACCGATCCCAAGGAGCGTTACAGCCTGGAGCTGCGGTTTTTGCCGGACCCCGACGGGCGCTTTGCCACCAGCCGCGCGCGGCGCGAGCAGATGGTCGAGATGTTTTCCGAGCACGTCGGCGCCTCGACCGAGCAGGGCATGCAATTCGAGGAACTCGAACCCAAGTCAGGCGCGGGCGTCTATTGCCTCTTCACCGATGCCAAGCTGGTGGGGCATTCGAAACTCCCGCCCGGGGAATACATCCATCTCACCGCCGGCCTGAAAACCTGGCGCGGGGTCGTCGCGATTTTCCGCTTCTTCAGCAACGAAACGACCTCGGCCGAATATCAGGCGGTGATGAAGATGCTGCGCGAGAGCGTGCACGAGCAGCCCGCGCCGCTGCGGTGAGCGCGGCGCGGCCGCGTCACAGTTTCTTCACCGCATACGCCATCGCATCAGCAATCTGCTCGAGCTGCTCGTCGGTGTGCATCGCGGAGATGGCGGTCCGGATGAGGTCCTTGCCCGCGGGCACGGCGGGCGCGATCGACATGACGGTGAAGACGCCCTTGTCGAGGAGCGCCTTCCAGAACGGATAGACGCGCTCCTTGGAGCCGAGCACGATCGGCACCGCGGGCGTCTCGCTCTCCCACGTGTCGAGGCCGAGGGACTTGAGCATCGCGCGGTATTTTTTCGTGTTGGCCCAGAGCTTCTCGAGGTGCTGCGGCTCCGTCTGCATGATCTCGAGCGAAGCCTGCGCGCACGCGGCCTGGCTCGGGCTGATTGCGGCGGAGAAGATCGTCTGCTTCGAGTGGGTGCGCAGATACTCGATGATCTCGCGGGAGGAGGCGACGAAGCCGCCGGTGCTCGCGAGGGACTTCGAGAGGCTGCCGCAGATGAGGTCCACCTTGTCGTTCAGCCCGAAGTGATCGACGGTGCCGCGGCCTTGGCGGCCGAGGACGCCAAAACCGTGCGCATCGTCGAGGACCGTGAAGCAGCCGTGCTCCTCGGCGATTTCGGCGAGTTCGGGCAGACGTGCGATGTGACCCTCCATCGAATACACGCCCTCGATCACGAGCATCTTCGTCGCGTCCTGGTTCACCGCGCCCAGGACCTCGCGGAGATCATCGGGGCTGTTGTGGGAAAAGCGCTCCACGGTCGCCATGGAGAGGCGGATGCCATCCCAGAGGCAGGAGTGGATGTTCTTGTCGGCGAGCACGACGTCGCCCTTCTGCGCAAACGACGCGACGCTGGAAAGGCACGACAGATAGCCGGCGACGTGGATGTGGCAGGCCTCGCGGCCGAGGAAGGCGGCGAGCTTTTCCTCGAGTTCGACGTGGTAGGCGCGGGAGCCGTTCGAGGTCCGGGCCCCGGTCGTGCTCGTGCCCCACTTCAGCATCGCGGCGCGGCCGGCCTCGATGACCTTGGGGTGAAAGGAGAGGCCGAGATAATCGTTGCTGGAGAGCATGATCGTCTCCTTGCCGTGCAACCGCACGGTCGTGCCCTTCTGCGCCTCCATCGCGTGATAGTAGGGCGCGTATTTCAGCCGCATCTTTGTGGCGTAGTCGTCCCGACACCTGGCCTGGAGAGCTTTCCGGTTTTTGGTGAAGAAAGAGAGCGCCATGAGCGCGGAAAGGTGAGCAGCGGCCGTGCCCATTGCAAATTCAAAGGCTGGCCGCAGCCCCCGCGCTCCCTCAGCGGCGCGGCAGCTCCGCCATCCATGTCGTGAGGTCGAGGGCGTAGTCGCCCCACGTGCGGATGCGCCGCGCGCGCGCGGCGGCGGCCAGCGTCGTCAGCTCGGCCGGCGTGCGCAACAGGCGTGCGATTGTCTCGGCGAGCGTCGGTGCATCCACCCGGTCGAGCGCCACGCAACCTCCGCCCGCGGCTGATTCGCCGAGTGCGCCGCGCGCGGAGCAGACGCAGGGTTTCCCGTGCGCCACACTCTCAATCACGGGCAGGCCGAAGCCCTCGATGAGCGACGGATAAACGGTGAACGCGCATTCCGCGTAGGCGCGCGCGACGTCCGCGTCGCCGACCGGGCCATCGTAGCGCAGCGGCCGGCCCGCCGCCTGCAATTCGCGGAGCCGCGCGAGCGCCGCCGCGCCCGTTTGGACGTGCGCCAGCCCGATCAAGCGGAGGGAAAAACGATCGCCGGCGGCCCAGCGGGATTCGCAGGCCTCGAGCAGCGCCCGATGATTTTTCCGGCCCTCGATCGAGCCTACGCTGAGGATCACGGGCGGGGTTGCCACTGGGGCGTTTTCCCCGATTGAGGCGGGGGCGGGGGGAGCCATCCCCAGGGGGATCGTGCGGATGGGCGGAGGATTTTTCACGCCGAGCCAGGCCCAGTAGTCGGCGAGCGAGCCGTTGGAATCATCCGAGATCGCGGCGATTCCGTCGAAGGCGAGCAGCTCGATGAGGTAGGCGGGAAAGCGGCCGACGGTTTTCACCGGCGCCAGCTCGGGAAATTTCAGCGCGATCGCGTCGTGAAAGATCGCGACCCGCGGACCCTGCACGGTCGCCAAGAGCGAGGGCAGGGCGGCGGCGACCGAGGCAGAGAAGACCTCGGGCACGACCAAGCCGGAGGCGTCGGGCAACGGGGCCGCCCCGGTCAGCCGCCGCACTCGGCCGCGGATCTTGGCGTGCAGCGGCCAGCTCGCGCCGCGTTTGGCGGCGCCGCCCGCGGCGGCGAGATTGGCGTGTTCCCACGGTTCGAGGCCGCGCCACGTCCGCGCGTGCGGATCGTGCGTGATCGGCCGGGCGCGGTCACCGAGCGCGGCGAGGAGCGAGCGGGCGACGCGCTGGATGCCGGTGCGCGCCCGGGTGTGGCTCGTGTGAGACAGATCGAGGAGCAGCGGCGCGGGCATGGCGGCGATCACGGCGGGGCCGGGGCGAGCCGCAAATCATAAAGCGCGAAGCCGAGCTCGCGCGCGCCGGGCGCCGCATTCTCGAGCACCGGGGGTTCAGCCGTGGCAAACTCCAAGGTGATCGTGCGCGCCATCGCGGCGGGCAGCGCGACCTGATGATGCGTGAAGGCCGGCCCCGCGGCGGCTTGGAAAATCTCCCGGCCTTCGTGGCGAATCACGACGGTGCGGGGCGCGAGGCTGCGCAGCGAAAACTCGATCTGCAGCGGGCGGCCGCCCCGCGCCCACCGCTCGACGGTGAGTTCGCCGCGCGCGCGCGCCCACTGCCACCGATGGCGGCGGGATTGTTCGTGATCGAACCATCCCGCGCCGGTGCGCACGACGGCGCTGGTGCCGCCGATGCGGCTCGCGGCGATTTCGTGCGGGTCCTGCGGCACGTCGCGCACGGAGAGCAGGCCGGCAAATACGGTGAGGTTGCCGGCGACGAGCCAGGCGAGCGGCACGCGGGAGCGCAGGGCGAGGACGTTGAAGGCGAGGTTCAGCGGCAGCAGCACGCGCGTGGCCGCGCCTGGAAATCCCTCCCACACCGCCGTGCCGAGGCACAGCATCAACCCCGCGTAGCCTGCGCCGATGCGCCACCACGGGTCGGCGGGGTTCCGCCGCACCGCGAAGAAGACCGCCTGCACCGTGAGCGCAGCGGTGGCGAGCAGCGTGGTCCAGGCGAGCGGTTTGTCGGCCACGGAGAACAGGGCGCCCATGGCCGCGATCCATTTTTCCACGAGGCCGACGAGCGGCAGAGTGAAGTTGGACCAGCCGGCGTCGGCCGGGCCGGCGGCCCAGCGCACGTAGGCGAGCCAGGTGGCGAGCGGGGCGGCGGCGAGAAGGAGGCGCGCGGCATTGCGCCAGGAGAACCACGGGGCGTGCACCGTGCCGACGATGGCGAGGAGCGAGGTTTCGCGGGCCAAGCCGGCGAGCGCGAGCCCGGCGAGGCCGCTGCGTTTCCGGCCGCGTTCGAGGGCGAGCAGCGCGCCCGCGATCACCGTGAGCGCGACGAGATCCGTGAGTGCGAGCCGCACGCTCCCGAGCGCGCCCGCTGAGAAAAGGACGCCGGCCCACGCCAGCCAGCCGCGGGCGTCTTGCACGGCGAGCAAACGCCAGAGGATCGCCGCGAGCGCGAGCCAGGCGGCGATGTTGAGCCACGCGTAGGTGTGGATGATCCACGCAGACTGGCCGGCGCCCGCGAGCCACGCGAGCGCGGGCGGCAAAATGCGGCGCGCGCGGTAGGGCAGATTGTCCATGGCCCGCGGCAGCTCGCCGCCGCGCAGCAGCGGATCGTGCGCGATCTGCGCGTAGTAGAGGCCGTCGTAGCCGCCGGTGTGGCGGTGCACGTAAACGGGCAGCGCCCGGAAGGCGGCGATCTTGAGGTCGTCGTTGGGAGCGTCGAGCTGGTAGAAGGACGTGAGGCCGTAAACCGGATGCCAGAAGCGCAGGACCAGCGCGAGGAACAGCGCGACGGTGGCGGCTGCGGCCAGGCGGAGCGCGCGTCGGCGGGAGGGTGAGACCGGGTTCATCGGGCGGGCGCGGCAGCGGGCGGTTCGTCGAGCAGCCAAAGGCCGATGTTGCGGACGCGGCCGAGTTGGCGCCACGGGCCGGCGCAGCGTTGCTGGAGCGCGTCCTTCTCCTCCACGTCGAAAAGCACCGCGCAGATCGGCCGGCCCGCCAGGCGGGCGAGGGCGCGGCACCGCTCAAACTGGTCCGCCCGGATTTGATCCCAGCGCAGGATCGCGAAATCGGTGGAGTGAAACAACGCGCCGCTTTGGTGATGGGCGAGCACCAGCGCGTCCTTGGGCAATTGCGCGCGCGCGGCGCCGGCGGCCTCCGCATACGCCTGCTCGTAGCTGCGCGTGAGCAGGAGATGATTCTCCTTGGTCCAGAACCAGCCGAGCCCGGCGGCCCAAAGGGCCAGAGCGGTGGCAAAGGCCGCGCGTGCGCGCGACGAGTTCGCCACGGCGTCCAGTCCGAGCAGCCCGCCGAGAATCAGCGCCGGCACACCGGGCAGCAGGAAGCGCAGGCCCCACCAGACTTCGCGGGTGAATTCGTAGAAGGTGTAGAATCCGGCGAAGGCGCCGAACCACAGCGCCAGCGCGAGACCGATGCGCGCCGGGCGCGTGCGCCGGGCCACCGCGATGAACGGCAGCCCCAGCAGCACGGCGGGCAGCATCAGCGCCAGCCATTGCGCGATATGCGCGAGGGTCGGCGCGCCGTAACGCCACGCGAACGCCTCGCCCAGATTGACGTAGCCGGATTGCAGCACTCCGCCATAGAGCGCGTGGTTGTAGAACCCCAGCCAAGCCGCCGCCGGCAAGCCGCCGAGCAGCGCCAGCGCGAGCCGGCGAGCATCCCAGCCGAGGAGCACAACGACCGTGGGCAGCACGAGGGCATTGGTCGCGCGCACGAGCACCGCCACGCCCACCGCGGCGCCACACGCGATCGCCCAGTGGCTTCCGCCCCGCGCCGCGCGCAGGGCCGCCAGCACCGCCGCCAGACACCATGCGGTCGCCGGCGTGTCGCTCAGCGGCTGGATCGACATGAAGATAAAGACGGGAAACGCCGCGAGCACGGCCGCCCCCGCCGCCGCGAGCGAGGCGTCGAGCTTGAGTTCGCGCGCCACGGCATAAAGCAGCGCGAGCGAGGCGAGCGCGGCGAGGAGCCCGACCGCGGTGGGCGCGAGCGTCGGGCCGACGATCTGGCCCGCAAGGGCAAGGTGGAGGGGCAGGCCGACCGCATATGTGGGCGCGAGCCGGCCAGTCTCGGCTGCGGCGATGAAGCCGAGAGGCTGAAACAGCGCGCCCGGGAGATCGGCCTGATCGCGAAATTCCACCGGCACGCGGGCCTCCGCGGTGAGCCGGCCGGAGGCGAGGAGCCGGGCGCTGTTGAGGTAGCCCGAGGAATCCGAGCCGCCGGCGAACGGGGAGAAGTGCCATGCCAGAAATGCGCCGTAGAGCACCAGCGCGAATCCCCCGAGCCCGAACCACACGGCCCGCGCGCGAGGGCGGGCGGCGGGGGGATTCGGATTTGACATGGCTTGCTTGCGTTCTGTGATCCGCAACTTGCGCGTGAGAAATTTAGAAGACAAGCGCCCACCTTGCGCCGGATGAGCGCCCCGGAACCTCAGCCCCGCGGGGGTGTTTTGCTGCGACTGCTGACCGCGCGGGTGCGAGTGGCCTACCTGGCCGCGGTCGCCCTGTTCATCGGCTGCGTCGCGCAGTTCCACCATCCCGACACCGGATTCTCCAGCCTGATCTCGATCGGCGACATCCTGGACGGGACGAAAGTCTCCGCGCTGCGCGCCGCGCCGCACCACGTTTACCAAGGATCGGCCGGCTACGACGGCGCCTACTATGTGCAGCTCGCGCTGCACCCGACCCTCGACAATCCCGAGCTGACAAAGGCCATCGACAACCTGCCGTATCGCGCGCGGCGGATTCTCTTTTCCTGGACCGCGTGGGCGTTCGGGCTCGGCCAGCCGGCTTGGATCGTGCAGGCGCACGCGCTGCTCAACGTGATCTGCTGGCTCGGGCTCGCCTGGGTGCTGCTGCGGTGGTTTCCGCCGGACGGCTGGGAAAATTTCCTGCGCTGGGCCGCGGTGCTCTTCTCGCACGGCGTGATCATGAGCGTGCGGCATTCGCTGGTGGATGCGCCGAGCCTCCTGCTCGTGGCGCTCGCATTGCGGTGGCTCGAGACCGGCCGCGGGGCGGCGGGCGGCGTCACCCTCGCGCTGGCCGGCCTGGGCAAGGAGACAAGCCTGCTCGCGGGCGCCGCCACGGACGTGTCATGGCGGGCGCCGCGCACCTGGCCGCGCGTGGCGCTGCGGCTGGGCCTGATCGCGCTGCCGCTGCTCCTGTGGATGGGCTATGTGCGCTGGAAGTTCGGACCCGCCGAGGATCCGGGGCTGGGGAATTTCACCCTGCCGTTCACGGGCTACGTGGAGAAACTGATGGTCGCGATCCGGGACGCCTTTTCCCCGCGCGCCAGCGCGCTGAACTGGATGACCCTCGGCGCGGTGATCGCGCTGAGCGTGCAATGGATCTTTTTCGTCTTGGATCGGCGGCCCGGTGATCGCTGGTGGCGGGTGGGCGCGGCCTTCGCACTGATGATGGTGTTTCTCTCGACGCCGGTGTGGGAGGGCTATCCCGGCGCGGCGACGCGCGTGCTGCTGCCGATGACGCTCGCGTTCAATCTCCTCCTGCCGCGCGGCGCGCGCTGGCTGCCGGTGCTGCTGGCCGGCAACCTTACCGTGGCGGCGAGCTTCCACGAATTTTCGCCCCCGCACGATTTCCACTCGGTGCGGGGCGAGGTGGCGGCCCAGGCGGCGCTGCGGGTCACGACCGGCAGCGGCTGGCACGGACCGGAGCACCAAGGCTCGAACCGGTGGCGCTGGAGCGGCGGCCGCTCGGAGCTGCGGCTCGCCAACACCGGGGCCGTGCCGCTGCGCGTGGTGGTGCAGGGCCGGGTCAACGCCGCGGGCGCGGCACGCAGAATCCGCGTGAGCCGTGGCGGGAGCGAGGGATTCCTCTGGGCCGACGAAGTCGGCGAACGCCACACGCCGCTGGCCTTCGGTTTCGATCTGCCGCCGGGCGAGACCGTGCTGGAGTTTTCCACGGACCAGCCGGCGGAAAAAGTCGGCAGTGATCCCCGGCCGCTGGCGTATTGCGTCTCGAATTTGGAAATCGTCGTCACGGCGGTGCCGCGGTCACGCTCCGCGCCATGAGCACGCCCAAGAAATCCTGGCTGCGGCTTCTGCCGTTCGGCTCCGCCCTGCGCCGCGAGAACGAGCGGCTCCGCGCCGAGCTCGCGCAGCTCCGCGCGCAGCAAGAGGAGTGGGCGCGGTTTTTTCCTCCCGGCCATTTCTACTCGCCGCTGCCCTCGCGTGAGGAAACCGCCGAGGCCTTCGCCCGCGGCGGCTTCGGTCCGCCCTTTCCCGCCATCGATCTCAACGAGGCGGGGCAGGTGGCGCGGCTCGAGCGCTTCGCGTCGTTCTATCCCGAGCAGCCGTTTCCCGAGACGAAGACCGAAGGCCGGCGCTTCCATCTCGACAATGCCTCCTACGGGCACTTCGACGCCATCATGCTCTGGTGCATGCTGCGCGAGGCGCGCCCGCGGCGCATCGTCGAGGTCGGCTCGGGTTTCAGTTCCGCCGCCATGCTCGATCTCAACGACGGCCCGCTCGGCGGCGGCGTGCAGTTCACTTTCATCGATCCCGACATGAAGCGGCTGCGGCCGCTGCTGCGGCCGGACGACGAGCGGCGCACAACCTTGATCGAGAAACGCGTGCAGGAGGTGCCGCTCGATCCGTTCCGCGCCCTCGGGGAGAATGACGTGCTTTTCATCGACTCCTCCCACGTCAGCAAAATCGGAAGCGACGTGAACCGCCTCTTCTTCGACGTGCTGCCCGCGCTCGCACCCGGGGTGCTGATCCACATCCACGATGTCGCGGGCAACCTGGAGTATCCGCGCGAGTGGCTCGACGAGGGCCGCGCGTGGAACGAGCAATACCTGCTGCGCGCGTTCCTGATGAACAACCGCGACTATCGCATCGAGCTCTTCACGGGCTGGCTCTTCAACACACGGCACGCGTGGTTCCGCGAGCACATGCCCCTCTGCGCCCGCGGCGGCGGCGGCCAGATCTGGCTGCGCAAGCTTGTGTAGTAAGTGGGGCGGGTCTGTGACCCGCCCTTTCACGCTTTCAGTGTTCGACTCAAGGGCGGGTCAGAGACCGCGCCCTACTTGTCAAAAACGTCGCGATGCTCTCCAGCCTCCGCCGGTAGCGGGCGCCGATGACGGCGGGCGCGAAGCGCGTGGCGATGGTCTCCCGGGCCGCGGCCCCGAGCCGGGCGGCGAGCGCTCGATCGGAGAAAAGCTGTTTCATCCACTCCGCCGCGTGCGCCGGATCGGGATCGGCCCACGTTGATCCTTTGGCATAGGGTCCGTGATTGCGATCGAGCGTGACGAGCGGGGCGCGCACGGGGCAGCCGTTTCCGGCCGTGACGAACTCCGCCGTCGCGGACCAGTCCGTCGAGATCACGGGCTTGCCGAGCGCCATGCACTCGGCGACGGCGAGGCCGAAGCCTTCCGAACGGTGCAGCGACACGAAGCAGTCGCACGCCGCCTCCAGCGCGTAGATGTCGGCGCGCGGAAGCGTCTCCGTGATGAGCACGGTGCCGGGGAGATCGCCCACGGCTTCGCGCAGCGCGGCGAAGTCGGCCTCGTTGCCCGCGACATTCTGCACCTTCACCACGAGCGCTGCGTCCCGCCCGGCGAGGCCCGACTGGCGGAAGGCCGCGATCACGGCGCGCGGATTTTTCCGCGCCGCGTAGGAGTTCAGGTCAAAGAGGGTGAGGAAAAGAAACTTCCCCGCCGGGAGAGCGAAACGCGCGCGCAGATCGGAGCGGGGCGAGGGCACCCCGCCTGCATCGAGCGGATTCGGAACCGAGATCGCGTGCGGCATCGTGAAGACGGGCACGGGCGATTTGATCGCGATGGCGGCGGAGGTGAAATCGCTGGGGCACCAGACCTCGTCGAAATAATCGAAGCTCGGCTGCCACGCGTCGGGAAACTCCGGCAGCTCCCACGCGAAGTAGGCGATGTTGTATTTGCCGGCGCGGAAACCCGGCCCGTGGTGATGATCCAGATCGCGCGCGGCCGGCGGATCGAGGTGGATGACATTCACGCCGTGGGGATTCGCGTCGCCGAGCCGCGCGGCGTAGGTCTGGTCGCCGAGGCGATTTTTGCAGTGGAGCTTCAGCGGCACGAGCGCGGTCGGGAGGCCGGCGGCATCGGCGGCGCGGACCATGCAGCGGGCCGACTCGCCGACGCCGAGGTCCGCGGTCAGAAAGCCCGCGATGTTGAGCCCGAGCCGGGCGTGGCGCCGCGCGAAGTCGGCGGAGTAGGGCGCATGGCGCCGGGAAAAATCGAAGATCACCTCGCCGGCCTCGGTCGCAATCGTCGCGATCCGGAGCTGGCGGTTCTTGTGCTGCGCGCGGAAGCGCTGCCACAGCGACAGCCCGGTCGTGCGGCCGAGCCACGCGAGCAGGTTCGTCAGCCCGACCCCCTCGAGGGCAAACGTCACCGTGATCGCGGCGGCGGCGGGCACAGCGATCCGCAGTTCCCACGGTCCGGGCGGGGGCGAGACGAGTTTGGCGACCGGCGCGCCGTTGACGGAAACCAGCAGGCTCGGCGCCCCGCACTCAAGGCCTCGCGCCTCGGGATGCGGCCGCACCTCGCCGCGCAGCACGAGCCCGCCGCTGCCCGCGAGTGGCGGCAGCCGCACGGTCCCGCGTTCGCGCAGCCATGCGGAATTGGCGTCGAACTCGTCGTAGAACAGCCCCGTGTAGGCGGCGAAGCGCCGGGAGTAGGCGCCGCCGACGGGAGGTGTGCGCTCGCGGTTGGGCATGGACGGGTCAGGGAAGGTGGCGGCGCGGTGCATGGCAAACTTTCCGATGTCGGATCAAGTCTGCAATCCGGGCTTGCGCCAGAGTGCCGCGGAGTAGTTTCTTTTGCCTGTTAGCTGCGACCCCACGCGCTGCGTTTCGCGTGCCCCTACTTCCCCTGAAAAATTCCCCGGTTGGCCGCTCGGCGTCGCCTTGGCGCGTCGTGTCGCTGCTGCTTGTCACCGCGCTCATCTGGGCGGCGCACTACGAGCGCTGGACGCTGGAGCAGTGGCGGCTGCCGACCGACTACTCGGGCGACGCGCACGAGATGCTCGCGAGGATCAAGGCCGCCGCGGAAAACGACACCTCGCCGTGGACGCCGCAAAGGATCGACCGGTTGGGTGCGCCGTTTGGCGCGCAATGGAACGGCTATCCCACGCCCGACAAACCGCTGATGTGGCTGCTCGGTGAACTGGCCGCGGTGTGCGGTTTGTTTGCGGTGGCAAACCTCGGCCTGCTGATCGCGCAGCTCTCGGCGGCGCTGGCCTTCTATTTCACGGCGCGCTGGCTGCGTTGCCGCTGGGAATGGGCCTGGGTGGGGGCGCTGCTTTTTGCCTACACCTACCATAGCTTTCAGCGCGGGCTGGCGCATTTCTCGTTTGTCTTCACGTGGACGGTGCCGCTCGGCCTGCTCGCGATCTGGCTGGTGGCGCAGAGCCGGCGGCTCGAGTGGCGGAGCGGCGGCGCCGTCGTCTGCCTCGGCGTGGCGCTCGCTCTGGGAGTGAGCAATCCCTACAACCTGCTGTTTTGGGGCCAGCTGCTCGTCTGGGCCTTGATCGCGCAGTGGTTTGGCGCCCGACGAAAGGCCAATCTCGCGATCGGGCTGACGGCGGGCGTCGTGGCGGTGGGTGCGTTTCTCATCTCGAATGCGGATGTGTGGCTCTATTTGGACGAACCCGAGGGCCTGCCGCTGCTGTCGCGAAATTACGGGGGCACGGAGCGCTACGCCCTGAAGCCGTTGGAGATGTTCATCCCGCCGCAATATCACCGCTTCGATTTCCTGGCGGCTTTCGGCGAGCGCTACCATCGGTGGTCAGATTGGCGCGGCGAGGATTACATCCCCTATCTCGGGTTCGTGGGGATCGCCGGCCTGGTGTGGCTGGCGGTCGCGAGTGTGCGGCGGCTGATGCTGCGGCGTCCGTTGCCCGGCCAGGCGTTGTCCGGCGGCTGGCTAATCGCGTATGCGACCGTCGGCGGGCTCACCAACATCCTGGCCTTCTTCGTGGGATTCCAAGTTTTCCGGGCGACGAATCGCGTGGCGATTTTCATCTCGGCGCTCGTTTTGGTGTTCCTGGCGGTGCGGCTGTCGCGATTGAGCGCGCGCTGGCCGAGGTCGTGGAGCCTCGCGGCGGCCTTGGCGGTTGCCGCCATCGGAGTGTGGGATCAGCTGCCGCGGCGCCGGCCCGACGAACTGCGGGCGCGGATGGCGGCGGACGTGAAATCGGATCTTCGGCTCGGCCGCGAGCTCGAGGCCGCGCTGCCAGCGGGAGGCATGGTGTTTCAGATTCCCGTGCTGGGGTTCCCCGAAGTGCAGCCGCCCCACCGGCTGGCCGACTATGAGCACTTCCGGCCGTATCTCGTCACGCAGACGCTGCGCTTCAGCTACGGGGCGGCAAAATTTCGGGCGCGTGGCCGCTGGCAGCGCGACTTGGAGAATCTCCCGCTGGCGACCCTCATGCGCCGACTCGAGAGCTACGGTTTCGCGGCGCTCTATCTCAACCGCAAGGGCTACGAGGATCGCGCGGAACGCATCCTGCGCGAACTGGCCGAGCTGGGCTATACGCGCCGGCTGGCGGGCGACGGCGGGCAGCAAGTCGTGGTCCTGCTCAATCCCACCTCGAAGCCGAGGCTCCCGTTGGGCCGGTCCCTCACGTTTGGCCAAGGCTGGCATCCGCGGCCGGGCGAGGGCGTGCGCTGGGCCAGCGGCGATGCCGTGATGTCCTATTTCAATCCGCACCCGGTGCCGCTGACGGTCGATTTGCGGCTCGCGCTCGTGGCGGTGGCGCCGCGCGACGTCAGCTTCGAGCACAATGGCCGCCCGGTGCGCACGGTGCGGATTGGAGAAGAACCGGTGGAGCTGCACCTGCCCACGCTGGCGCTCGCGCCCGGGGTCAACCGCTTTGCGCTGCGGACCCGGGCGCCGGCGGTGCGCCTGAACGCCGGGCGCTACCAGCTTCGATCCTTTGGGCTGAAGGAATCCGCGATCCATCCGCTTGCGCCGGAAGGCGAGATCGTGGCGGAGACGCGGCCGGCGGAGAGAGATTGAACGTTGAAATTGCCCGGCAGGGCTGGCGGTGTTGCGAATCCGCCGAATATGAATGCCGACGAATACCTGAAGCTCGCCGAAGTCGAGGACCGCATGTGGTATTTCCGCTCGCTGCACCGGCACGTCCTGCGGGCGTTGGTCCCGGGCCTGCCGCGTGATGCGGCGGTGCTCGACGCCGGCTGCGGCACCGGCGGCCTCATCCTGCGGCTGCGCGAGACGCAGCCCGACTGGCGATTCAGCGGCATCGACTTCATGCCGCTCGCCTGCGATCTGGCGCGGAAACGCTGCGGCCCCGCGGTGGATGTGCGCGTCGCCTCGATCACGGAGCTGCCCTTTGCGGATGCGAGCTTCGATGCGGTGGTGTCGGCAGATGTCGTCTGCCAGGTGGAAAACCCCGAGGTCGCGGCGCGGGAATTTTTCCGCGTGCTCAAGCCCGGTGGTGTCGTCGTCGTGAATTGTCCGGCCTACATGTGGATGTGGTCGTATCACGACGACTCGTGCCACACAAAGCACCGCTACACGCGCCCGGAGATGGCGGCGCTGCTGGACGGGGCGGGCTTCCGCGGCACGCGGACGACGCATTGGAACGCCCTGCCGTTTCCCGTCGTCTGGGCGAAGCGGAAGCTCTTCCGATCGGAGCGCGACACGAGCGATGTGAAGGAGTATTCGCCCCTGGTGCAGGCGCCGTTCCGCGGCCTCATGGCTATCGAGCACGCGTGGCGGCGGCTCGGTGGGAACTGGGCGTGGGGCACGTCGGTCTTCGCGGCGGCGCGGAAGCCCTAGCTGATGATCCCTTTCGCCGTCGCCTTCGCGCTGCTCCTGCACGTGCTGTTCTGGGGCGCGGGGCTGGCGTTGCTGGGGATGCCGCGGCCGTGGCGGCGGTTGTGGCCGGTCCTGATCGTGCCCTGCGGGCTGGCGCTGCAATCCGCCGTCGTGTGGGTCGGCGCGCACGCGGGTCTGCGCGGCACGAACAGCTACGCGCTCGCGAGCGAGATCATCCCGGCCGCGCTGCTCTGGATCGCTCTGCGCCGCCACGGCTGGGCGCGGGCGGTGACGGATGTGGGCCGTTTCGGCGTGGTCTGGGCGATCACGGCGGGTTGCCTGGTGCTGCTCACCCTGCCCCTCGCGGCGCGCGGGCTCACGACGATCTCGCTCGGGAGCTGCGATGCGGCGGACTACGCGGCCGGGGCTCGCGTGCTGATGGAATTTGCCCGCACGGATCGCGAGGGCTTCCTCGGGCTGACCGAGGTTGTGCGCGTGCATTCGGTGGATAATTTTTTCGACTACTGGATCCGGCTGAATCACTTCACGCCCTCGGCGCTGATGGCGCTCAACGGCACGATCCTCGGCTGCGCGCCGCATGAGATCGTCTCGCTGCTCACGGCGGTGTTGCTCGCGGGCGCGGTGCCGGCGGCGTTCTGGGCGGCGCGCGCCGTGGTGGGGCACGACGATGTCGGCAGCCTCGTGGTGGCGGGGCTCTTCGGCCTGAGCCCGATCCTGTGGTATGCGGTGGCGCACGTGGCGCCGGGGCAGCTGCTCGCGGCGCAGGCCGTGGTGCTGCTCACCTGGGCGGGCGTCACGCTCTGGCGCGGGCGGCTCACGGTGCGTCGCGCGGTGCAATTCGCCCCCGTGCTCTTGGCCGGCTACTGGCTCATCCTCGGCGGCTACAATTTCTTCGTGCTCGTGTGCCTGGTGCCGGCCGTGGCCTACGCGGGCGGACTGGCGCTGTGGCGGCGCACCTGGGGCCGGCTGGGCGGCTGGGCGGTGGCGATGCTGCTGCCGCTGATCATCGCGGGTGCCTTCTCCTACGAACGCGTGGCCGGGCTGGCGGAAAGGCTCTCGTTGCTGCGCGAGTATGATTTCGGCTGGCGCGTGCCGGCGCTGACCGCGGAGGGGTGGCTCGGCCTCGTGCGTGGCGGCGATCTCGCGGCGTGGGATTTCCTCGGGCTGCGCTGGGGGCTGACGACTGTGGTCGTGGGCTTGGTGGCGTGGGGCCTCGTGCGCACGTGGGCGGCGCGCACGCGGGTGGTCTGGACGGTGGCGGCGCTCACGGTGCCGGTGCTGGCGGCCTATTTGTGGCTGCAGATGCGGGGCGCTGAGCGCGGCACTAACGCCAGCTACGATGCCTACAAGCTCTTCGCGGTTTTCTTTCCGCTGCTGCTCCCGGCTTTGTGCCGCTGGATCGCGCTGCGGCGGAGCGGGCGGCTGCTGGAGTGGCCGCTCGTCGTCGGGGCGGTCGCAATCATCGGCGCGGGCAACCTGATCGCGTGCGGGATGTTCGTCTGGCAACTGTCGCGCCCGCCGCTGATCGTGGACGGCGCCCTCCGCTCGCTCCAAAAAATCGAGACGATGCCCGACGTGAAGTCGGTGAACCTGATCTTCGCCGAGTCCGACATGTGGTCGCGGCTGTGGGCCAACGCGTTGCTCCTGCGCAAGGAGCAGTTCTTCCTCACGCATACCTACGAGGGCCGGCGCAACACCCCCCTGCGCGGCGAGTGGGACCTCGAGGCCGGGGTGGTGGCGTTGCGGCAGCCGGGCGAGGCCCGGCGGGAGCTTGCGCCGCGCTTCGCGCTGGTGGACACGCGCACGCCCACGTTTGCGCGCGTGCAGCCCGGCGCAGGCTGGCATGCGTTCGAGCACGACGAAGCCGGCGAGACCTGGCGGTGGACGCAAGGAGACGCGGCGCTGCTCGTCGACAACCCGCAGCCCCACGCGCTCACCCTCGTCTGCACGCTCGATGGCTGGAGTCCGGTGAAGGGCGGTCTGACGCTGCGCCGGGAGGGCGAAGACGCGCGGCCCGCCGTGGAGCTGGGGACACGGCGGGAAAAAATCACTCTGCCACCGGTCGTCGTGCCGCCGGGCCGCTCGACGCTTGTGCTGCACAGCGATGCCCCGCTGACGACGGTTGACGGCGATCCGCGGGTGTTCGGCGTGGCGGTCTTCCGGCTGAGTGTGAAAGTGGCGCGATAAGTTTTTCAGGTTGGCGCGCCCCGCTTGCGGCGTGTTTGCTCCGCCCACGATGCCCAAGCCGATCAACCTGCGCCGCGTTTTCTCGGGGAAGCGCGTGCTCGTGACCGGCGGGCTGGGCTTCATCGGATCCAATCTCGTGCGCGAGTTGGTGGCGCTAGGCGCGCGGGTTTCCGTCGTGGACAGCCTGGTGCCGGAATACGGCGGCAACCGCCGCAATCTCGCGGGTCTCGCCTCCAAGGTGAGAATCCACATCGCCGACGTGCGCGACTGGCCGCGCTTGCCGAGCCTCGTGCGCGGGCAGGACTTTCTCTTCAACCTCGCGGGGCAGACGAGCCACATGGACTCGATGACGGATCCGATCACGGACCTCGACATCAACGGGCGCGCGCAGCTCGCGATTCTCGAGGCGTGCCGCCTGCACAATCCCGCGATTCGGATCGTGTTTGCGAGCACGCGGCAAATCTACGGCAAGCCGGACTACCTGCCCGTCGATGAACAGCACCCGCTGCGGCCCGTCGATGTGAACGGCATCAACAAAATCGCCGGCGAGTCCTTCCATCTCCTCTACTCCCGGGTGCACGGCATCGCCGCGACGGCGCTGCGCCTGACCAACACCATCGGCCCGCGGATGCGCATCAAGGATGCGCGGCAGACATTCGTCGGGGTGTGGGTTCGCCGCCTGCTCGAGAACCAGCCGATCGAAGTGTGGGGCGGGGAGCAGCTCCGCGATTTCACCTACGTGGAGGATGCGGTGGAGGCGTTCCTGCTCGCGGCCGCGCGGCCCGAGGCGGTGGGCGAAGTCTTCAACCTCGGCGGCCCGCCGCCGGTCTCGCTGCAAAAACTGGCCGCGATGCTCGTTGAGCTGAATGGCGGCGGCCGGTTCACGGTGCGGGCGTTTCCCGGGGACCGGAAGAAAATCGACATCGGCGACTACTTCGCGGACGACCGCCTGATCGGGCGGAAGCTTGGCTGGAAACCGCGCACCGATCTGCGCACGGCGCTGGCGCGGACGCTGGAGTATTATCGCAGGGAATTGGCGCATTACGTCTGAGGAATCTGAGGGCGGGCGGTTTTTAGGTTCGCGGATTTTTCCCCGCGTGGTCAGTTTCGCCGCCGGATAATTGATGCCCCAGCCCGCCCTTAGTTTTGTCATTCCACTTTACCACAGCGCCGAGACCATCGGGGCAGTGGTGCGCGAGATCGAGGGCCTGGCAATTCCAGGCGGCCATGAGATCGTGCTCGTGCATGACGGGAGCGGCGAGACGACGAGCCGGGTGGCGCGGGAGCTGGTGCGCACCGCCACGATCCCGATCACGCTCGTGGAGCACGCGCGAAACTATGGCGAGCACAACGCCGTGCTCAGCGGCTGGCGCCGGGCGCGCGGCGCGCACATCGTGAATCTCGACGACGACGGGCAGAATCCGCCGAAGGAGGCGGTGCGCCTCTGGCAGCACGCGCTAGCCGAGGGGCTCGATGTGGTCTTCGGCCATTACGAGGAGAAGAAGCACTCGGCATGGCGGAATTTTGGCAGCTGGTTCACCAACCGCATGACTGATTGGGCGCTCGACAAGCCGCCGGGCTTCTACCTCTCGAGCTTCCGCTGCGTGAGTGCGTTTGCCGCGGGGCAGGTGGTGTCCTACGCCGGGCCGTTTCCTTACATCGACGGGCTCCTCCTGCAAGTCACGCAGCGCATCGGTTCAATCGCGGTGCTGCACGAGGCACGCGTCGCGGGGACCAGCACCTATACGTTGCGCCGGCTGGTGCGGCTGTGGCTCAGCGCCTGGATTAATTTTTCGGTGCTGCCGCTCCGCGCGGCGACGATGCTCGGGATCGCGATCGCCTTTGTGGGGGTGTGCGCGCTGGGACTGGTGGCGTGGCTCTGGTGGAACGACACCGGCCCGGCGACCGGCTGGGGCTGGATCATGTCGGGGTTGCTCATTTTTTCCGGCACGCAGCTCGTGATGCTCGGCTTGATCGGCGAGTATCTGGGGCGGATGTTCATCACGGTGAACCAGCGGCCGCAGTCCGTCGTGCGCGAAGAACTGCGGAGCGAAAACCAGCGCGGCTAGCGGCCGAGGATTTTTTCCCAGTGCGCGAACTCGCGCGCGAGACCGGCCTCGACACCTGTGACGGCCTTCGGCGGCGGGTCGGCGCGCAGGCGGGTGAGGTAGGCGAGCACCGAGAGGGTGTGGCGCCATTCCTCCGAGCGCGGCTCGAGGAAGGTCGCGGCGAGATCGTCGCGGCACCAGGAGCGGCGGGCTTCGTCGGAGGCTGTGATTGCGGCGCGCCACCGGCGCACGAGCCGGTGGGAGTTTTCCTCGTCGCGCGCCTTGCGGCCGGGCGAGGCGCTGATGTGGTGCCGCACCACGCTGTGCAGCGCCACGGCATTCACGCGGCCGGCGGCCGCGGCGCGAAAGCAGAGGTCGATGTCCTCGCCGCCGTTCATGTAGCCCTCGTCGAAGCCACCGAGCGCATGCCAGAGCGAGCGCGACACGAGGGCGCAGGCGCCGGTGACGGCGGATACCAGGCGGACGGGGTTCATCCGGCGGGAAAAATAATTGGGCTGAGTGCGAAGATGGACCGGTTTGCCGCGGGCGTTGAGGACGAGGCCGGCATGATCGATGGCGCCGGTGCGGGCGTCGCGCTGCACGTTGCCGACCACGCCCGCGCGTTCCCCGAGCGAGTGGTGCGCGTCGAGCATCGGCTCCAGCCAGCGGGGTTGGAGGACGAGGTCGTTGTTGAGCAACGCGAGCAGTGCGCCGCGCGCGACGGCGGCACCGCGGTTGTTGGCGGCGGCGTAACCGAGATTACGTTCGTTCAGGACCACGCGGATCGCGGTATCGTGAGCGAGAGAGGCGAGCCAGGCGCGGGTGCCGTCGGTGCTCCCGTCGTCGACGAAGATGATTTCGTGCGTCAGCCCGGCGGGCAGGGTGGCGCGCAGGCTCGTGAACATCGCCTGCGTCAGCGGCAGGCAGTTGTAGAGAGGGGCCACCACGCTGACGCGTGGCTGGTCAGGGCGATGGGCGATAGGCGATGGGCGTGGGGGCGGCAAGCAGGCCAAGCCCATCGTCTATCGCCCCTCGCCTCAAGCCTGCGGCTCGGCGGCGATGCGCCGGAGATACGCGCCGTAGGACGACTTGCCGAGCTTGGCGATGTTGGCGTCGAGGCCGGCGCGGTCGATCCACCCTTTGCGGAAGGCGATTTCCTCGAGGCAGGCGATCTTCAGGCCCTGGCGGTTTTCGATGACGGAGACAAACTGGCCGGCTTCGAGCAACGAGTCGTGTGTGCCGGTGTCGAGCCAGGCGGTGCCGCGGCCGAGCAGTTCGACGTGGAGGTTGCCCGTCTCGAGGTAGAGCCGGTTGAGATCGGTGATTTCGAGTTCGCCGCGCTTCGAGGGCTTGAGCGTGCGCGAGCGGCGGACGACATCGGCGTCGTAGAAATAGATGCCAGGGATCGCGTAGTTTGACTTGGGCTGCTGGGGTTTTTCCTCGAGCGAAAGCACGCGGCCATCGGGCGAAAACTCCACGACGCCGTAGCTCTTGGGATCGGCGACGTGGTAGCCGAAGATGGTGGCGCCCGACGCGCGCTCACCGGCGCGTTCAAGGGAGCGGACGAAGTCGTGGCCGTAGAAAAGATTGTCGCCGAGCACGAGGGCGGCGGGCTCGTCCTTGAGGAAGCCGGTGTCGCCCGCGATGTGGAAGGCTTGGGCGAGTCCGTCGGGGCTGGGTTGTTCGGCGTAGGAGAGCTTGAGGCCGAGGTTGGCGCCGTCGCCGAGGAGTTTCTTGAAGAGCGGAAGATCGGTGGGGGTGGAGATGACGAGGATCTCGCGGATGCCGGCGAGCATCAGGACCGACAGCGGGTAGTAAACCATCGGCTTGTCGTAAACCGGCATGAGCTGCTTGCTCACGGCGATGGTGAGGGGGAAGAGGCGTGTGCCGGAGCCGCCGGCGAGGATGATGCCCCGCCGCGAAGCGGCGGTGGGCGATGGGGGCTGGGCGATGGGCGATGGGTTAGGCACGAGAAGAGCGGGCTTTGATGAGGGCGCCAAGTTGGCGAGCTACGGTGGCGGCGGTTTCTAGGAGAGGCTTGACGGTCGATTCAGGCAGGGCGCCGACTTCGGAGGCAATTTCCAATTGGGTCCGCAGCTCGGCGAGCGAACCTTTCGCGATGTAGAAACAGCGGACGCAGTCCTTGTCGGTGTCGCGCTCGTCCCCTTCCGCGATGTTTGAGGGAACACTTGCCGCTGCGCGCCGAATTTGATCGCGGAGGCCGAAATCGCGCAGCCCTTCGGTCGCGCGGTAAGTGGAAACAGCCAAGGCCTTGGCCTCATTCCAGACGCGTAGATCATGAAAGCCCGTGCCCATCGCCTATCGCCCGCGGCCCATCGCCCGCTTCAGGCCTTGCCCAGCCGCTGGAGTTTGTAGGAGCCGTCGAGGATAGACTGCCACCACGGCTGGTGGTCGAGATACCATTGGACGGTTTTGCGGAAGCCCGAGGTGTGATCCTGCTTCGGCGTCCAGCCGAGTTCGCGTTTGATCTTCGAGGCGTCGATGGCGTAGCGGAGATCGTGGCCGGGGCGATCGGTGACGAAGCTGATCTGTGAGTCGTATTTCTTGCCGTCGGCGCGGGGGCGGAGTTCGTCGAGCAGCGAGCAGAGCAGGCGGACGAGGTCGATGTTCCGGCGCTCGTTGTTGCCCCCGATGTTGTAGGTCTGGCCGAGCCGACCTTTGGCGATCACGGCGTGCAAGGCCTCGGCGTGATCGACGACGTAGAGCCAGTCGCGGATGTTCTCGCCCTTGCCGTAAACCGGAATCGGGTCGCCGCGCAGGGCCTTGAGAATGACGACGGGGATCAGTTTCTCGGGGAACTGGTAGGGGCCGTAGTTGTTGGAGCAGTTGGTGACGAGAACAGGGAGACGATAGGTGTCGGCCCACGCGCGCGCGAGGTGATCAGAGGCGGCCTTGCTGGCCGAATAGGGCGAGTGCGGATCGTAGGGCGTCTCCTCGGTGAAGAGACCGGTGTCGCCGAGGGACCCGTAAACCTCGTCGGTCGAGACATGGAGGAAACGGAAGCGATCCTTGGCGGGACCGGTGAGTTTCTCGAAGTGCGCTCGGGCGGCCTGAAGCAGCGTGAAGGTGCCGACTACGTTGGTTTGGATGAACGCGCCGGGTCCGTCGATCGAGCGATCGACATGGCTCTCGGCGGCGAGGTGCATGATCCAGTCGGGTTGGAACTCGGCGAAGAGTTTCGCCATCGCAGCGGCATCGCAGATGTCGGCCTGCGCGAAACGGTAGCGGGGATTGGCCGCGAGGTCGTCGAGGGAGTGGCGGTTGCCCGCGTAGGTGAGGACGTCGACGTTGAGCACCGAATGGCCGGTGGTCGTGACGAGGAGGCGGACGAGGTTGCTGCCGATGAAGCCGGCGCCGCCGGTGACGAGGATGTTCACGGACAAGTTGAGAGTTGAGGGCTGAGAATGGAGGAAGCGAGCAGCGGGCCGACTAGGCGGCGCGTTGCCAGCGGGCGAGGTCGCGGGCGATGGCTTCGTGGACCTCGGTCATCTTGATGCCGACACTCGCGAGCTTGGAGGAGTCCATCGTGCAGTTGGACCGCGGGGTCTTGGCGGCGAGGTTCATGAACTCGGTCTCGTCCTTGAAGAACGAGAACTCCTTGTTCGCGACGCCGCTTTTCTTGATCGCCGCGACGACTTCGTGGGTCGTGACGTGGCCGGGGTTGGTGACGTTGTAGAGGCCGAAGGGCACGCGCTTTTCCCAGCAGGCGAACGTGGCGGTCACGAACTCCTCGAGCTGGGAGACGGAGTTGGTGGCCGCGAGCAGGCGAGGATAGCGGATGAGCTTGGTGAGGTAGTTGCGCGGGTTGTCCACTTGGTCGAACGGAATGCGCAGGCGCCAGATGTAGAGGTCGGGCTTGCCGGCGAGGACTTCCTCGCCGAGGGCCTTGGTGCCGGAGTAGAAAGAGCAGTTGTTGGTGCGGAAGGTGAAGTTCGGCGTGTCGGCTTCGGTGAAGCCGCGGCCATCGGGGCGCGAGCCGGTGAAGATGCAGCCCGATGAGACGTGGCCCCATGGCACGCCCGCGGCGGCGCAGGCGTCGGCGACGATGCCAGGGAGGACGGCGTTGCCGAAGAGGCACTCGTGCTTGTGCAGTTCGCAGGCATCGACGTTGGGTTTGCCGGTGTAGCCAGCGGCGTTGATGAGGAAGGCCGGTTTGTCGCGGAGGAGCGCGGCGCGGAGCGTGGCGACGTTGGAGTAGTCGACCTCGGCGCGGCGCAGATTACGGAACGGGATGCCCTTGCGGGTGAGCAGGGCCTGATATGCGGTGCCGACGTAGCCGGAACCTCCGAGCAGATAGATCATGGAAAGCGGGAAGGGAAGCGGTGTTGGGGCAGGTGAACAAGGGTTTTTCCGGGTGGTTGCTACGGCCGGAAATCAGACAAAAAAGCCGCGCCCGGTAATGGGCGCGGCTTGCTGGGAATCTTTAGCCGCACATTGCGGCCGGGAAGGCTCGATCAGAAGCGCACTGTGGCGCCGAACTGCACGCGCCAGCGGCTCGCGATGTTGTCGATGGTCCAGTTGGCGGGATCGGCCGTGTAAGTCGGGACGAGCTGGCCTTGGGCATTGTATGAGGCGTTGCCCATCTGGCGGCGGTAGAAGACAGCGTTGTTCTGGGCGGTAAAGAGCTCAACGTAGCCAAACGTCTTTCGGCTGAGCCAGTAGCCGAAATTGATAAAGTCGAAGAACAGCTCGACTTCGAGCGGCTGGTAGATCGGCAGCTTCTGCGTGAGGCGCAGATCGAGCTGGTTGATCCAAGGCTGGACGAAGGAATTGCGCGGGGCGTAGGAGCCGGCGAATTTGTTGAGGCCGCTGCTTTGAAGAAAGGCGAAATAGCCTGCCTGCTGGGCGGCGTTCATTGCGGCGAGCGAGATCTTCGTGTCGTTCGGGCCGGTGGGCACATAGACGAGGTCGTTGGAGGCGACACCGTCGCCATTCACGTCGTTGGCGTAGGTGAAGGAATAAGGGTTCCCGGTGCGGCCCTCGTAATACAGCGAGGCCGTGGTGCGCCAGCCCTTCTTGAACTCGAGGCGTTTGGCGAGGGTGAGTTGCACGCGGTCGCGGATCTCGAAGTCGGAGCGCTGCACCTCGACGGTGTTTTGATTGAAGACCGCGTTGCGACTCCAGCCGTCGACGGCGACCGTCTGGCCGACGGCTTGGGCTTCCTCCGAACGGCCGCGGGTGTAGGTGAAGCCGTAGGACCAGTTGTTCTTCATCGGGCGATTGAGGCCGAGGGAGACGTAGGTGCTGCCGCCCTCGCGGATGTTGCGCACCCGGATCACATTGGTGAAGGCCAGGCTGGTGGCGCCGGCGGTGGTGGCGCCTCCGTTGAAGCGCTGGCGGCCATCGAGGCCGACCGCCGGGCCGCTGGTGGCGGTGACGACGAGAGGCTTGATGTTCAGATTGTCGGTGAACAGGGCTTTGTCGGTCAGCGTGTGGATGATCTCGACGGTGGCGATTGAGTCGAGGAAGGGCAGCTTGCGCTCGGCGGCGAGGTTGCCGCGCCAGACGGCGGGAAGCTTGAGCTTGTTCTGCAGAAGGTTGATCTCGCGGCGGGCGTTGGGATCTAGGTCGACGGCGGAGGCGCCGATGGGGTTGGCAAAGTCGAAGCTGTTGCGCAGGTAGGTGGCGAGCTGCGGAGCCGCGGCGCCCGTGACGAGCTGGTTGAAGCGGCCGACGCCCGTGTTGCCATAGGCGTTGGAGATGAAGACCCACGGGGCGCGGCCCGTGAAGTAGCCGAAGCCGCCGCGGAGTTGCATGGTGCGGGCTTCATCCACGGACCAATTGAAGCCGAGACGGGGCGACACGATCTTGGTGCCGTCGACGTTGCCGTCGTTGCGGAGGCCGAAGGTATTCAGGAACGCTTGGTTCAGCGGCGGTCGGGAGTCGGACTCGACGAAGTCGAAGCGCGCGCCGGCAGTGAGGCTGAGCCTGTCGCTCACATCCCATTTGCCCTGGCCGAAGACGCCCGTGATCGAGAAGTTCGAAATATCGGCGGCGGGCGTGCCCGTGACGTAGAGGGAACGGGCATACACCGTGGGTCGGTCGGCCGCGAGGTCGGCCAGGCTCGCGTAGTCGAAAAGGCCGTAGGAGGCCTGGCGGAAGAGATTGAAGAAATCGCTCTCCTCGCGGTCGAAGCCGGCGGTGAACGTGAAGTTCTTCCAGAAATAGTCGGCGTTGCCGCTGTAACTCTCGGTGTTGACGCGGATGATGTTGCCGTGACGGAACTGCTCGGTGCCGACGACGATGACGCCGGTGCCCGTGACCGGGCGGCCATCGGAGCCAATGCCGCTGGCGCCAAAGACGCGGACCTCCGGGAAGACAACGGGCGACGCAGTGAGCTGCTCGTAGGAAGTCTTGGCCCATTTGAACTCGGACTTGAGGGCCGCGCTCCACTGGTTGTTCAGCGTGGCCGCCCAGACCTCCTCGGTGCGGTTCTGCGAGTAGTAGTTCGAGGTGAGCGCGGTGCCGCGCGTGGCGGCCGGGCCCGCCGCGCCGAGGATGCCGGTGAACGTGCCGCCAATGCCGTTGGAGCGGCCGAATTGCGGCAGGGTGCCCACGGTCTCGTTGTAGCGGACGGAGAGGCGGTGGTCCTTGGTGATATTCCAGTCGATTTTGTAGAGCTTCTTCTCCTCCTCGGTGGTCAAGGAGCTGGCTCCGCCAAATGAACCGATGTCGAAGGTCTTGCCCGAAGCGGTGCGGATGGCCGCGAAGGCGTTGGTGAGCGCGGTGAGCGAGGCGGCATCGGGCACCATCGTGGGCTCGGAGGCAACCTGCGTGCGCTCGAATTTCTCATAGTTGCCGAAGAAGAAGATTTTGTTCTTCCAGAGAGGCCCGCCGAGGGTGGCGCCCCACGTCTCGCGCTTGTCGAGGGGGCGTTTGCCCGCAAAGGCGCCGATTACATCGGCGTCGGCATATTTCTGATCGGTGTAGTAGCCGTAGATCGAGCCGCGGAAGTTGTTGGTGCCGGAACGGGTGACGACGTTCACGGAAGCGCCGGTGAAGCCGCTCAGGCGCACGTCGTAAGGCGCGACGGAGACAGCCACCTGCTCGGCGGTCTCAAGCGAGAGGGGGTTGAAGAAGGACTGGAGGCCGGAGGCGTTGAGGCCGAACTGGTCGTTGATGCGCGCGCCGTCGAGCGTGATGGAGTTGAAGCGGTTGTTCTGGCCGACGGCAGTGAGCATCGCCTCCTGGCGATCGCCAAAGACATTACGGAGCGTCACCGCGGAGTTGGTGCGCGCCATGTCGGCGAACGAGCGCTGGGCCGTAGGCTGCGCGAGCAAGCGTTCGCGTGTCAGGAGCGACGCCGCGCCGACTGCGGTCGAGTCGAGATCGGTGGTGGTGCCGGCGACCGTGAATTTTTCCATGACGACCACGTCTGCCGGTGGGAGGGTGACGTTAATATCGATGTCCTGCCCGAGTTCGGTGATAATCTCGGTGGTCTCGGACGCTTTCTTGCCAGGCGCATTGGCGACCAGGGTGTAGGGTCCACCGACGATGAGGCCGCGGAAATAGTAGCGCCCGGTCTCGGTGGCAGTCGCCGTGTAAGTCGTGCCAGTGGGCAGGTGAGTGGCGGTGAGGGTGGCACCGGCGACCGGACGGCCGCCGCTGTCGCGCACCACGCCGGTGAGACCCGAGGAAACTACACCTTGGGCGGCAGCAAACGGCGCCGCGATAAACGCCAGGCACGCGAAAATCACGCGAGCCAAGGAAAGACAGGACTTTTTCATGGTGTGGGAACGGATGGATTTCTGCGGTTGGAAAACAGGTGTTGGTGCGGGATTCATACCAATCACGAGGCAGAAGCCAATGAAAAGCTCTGCCCGGCGGTGTGACGATGCGGTTACTTTCGGCGATAGTCGCCGCGGCTGAAATACTTCTCCAGCCAGACGTAGGCGCAGATGAAGAAATAGCGGCTGCCCATTTCCTTGATCTTGAGCTTGGCGACGCCGTATTTCCGGTTCCGCCACGAGATGGGGGTGACGGCGAAATTGAAGCCGCGGACGATGGCCTTGAGCGGGAGCTCGACCGTCAGGTTGAAGTGAGGCGCAAGCAGCGGGCGGCAGCCGTCGATCACGGTGCGGCGATAGGCCTTGAAGGCGTTGGTGGTGTCGTTGAGCGGGATGCCGAAGCCGACCTTCACGAGGAAATTGGCGATGCGGTTCACGAAGAGCTTCACGCGCGGGTAGTCGATGACCTTGCCGCCCTTCATGAAGCGGCTGCCAAACGCGCAGTCGTGGCCTTCGTTGAGCAGGCGCCAATAGGTCACGGCATCGGTTGCCGAATCCGAGGCGTCGGCCATCATGATCACGACGGCGTCGCCGCGGCTGTGATCGAGTCCCCAGATGATGGCGCGGCCGAAGCCGTGAGCCCCGCTGGCATTCTGCGTGGGGGCGAGGGCGGAAATCTTTTGGCGAAGCTCCTGCAGGACAGCCCACGTGCGGTCGCTGCTGCCGTCGTCCACCACGACGATTTCATGCGGGATGCCGGCGGTGTTGAAGGTCTCGTGGATTTCCTGCAACGTCCCGGGCAGCGACTCCTCCTCGTCACGGGCGGGGATGACGACGGAGAAAAGCGACAGCGGGGCCGCGGTGGCGGACGATGGCACGGCGGGCTTTTTCAAAGCGGGGCCGAGAGTTCGAGCCACTCCGGGTGGGCCCGGGCATGCGTGGCGATCTCGGTGAGGATTTCCTCGGTGCGCATGGCCGGACGCCATTGCCAGAGCTGCGCGGCCTTGGCGGAGTCGAGGACCATCCATGGGATGTCGAAGGCGCGGGGCGTGGCGTCGACACCGACCGTGTGCGCGCCGACATGCCCCGCGCACCAGTCGCTGAGCTGCCGCAGAGACATGGCCGAAGCCGCGCCGCCGGAGAAATTGGCCACGCGATCCGCGGGCGTGATTGCGGGCGCGGTGAGTTGTTTTTCCAGCGCGGGCAGCAGGTCACGCGGGTGCAGGCAGTCGCGCACTTGGTGGCCGCAGCCGCCGAATCCGATGTAGTTCAGCGGTCGCTGCCGCAGCCACGCATTGATCCAGTAGGCGAAGATGCCTTGGTCGGCGCGGCCAAACTGCCCGGCGCCCGCGAGCACGCCGCAGCGATTGACAAAGACGGGCAGCCCGAACGTCGCGCCGTATTCGAGCGCGAGCGCCTCGCTCGCCAGTTTCGTCGCGCCGTAGAGCGAGACCGGGGCTTGGGTGGAGAAACTCTCATCCACGCCCGCCTCGCTCACGCCAGGCGGCAGGGGAGCGGCGGAAGGCGCGAGGCGGAAGGCATGCCGATGCGCCTCGACCGGCAGTGCCGCGAGCGGTGCGATCGCGTAGACGCGGCTCGTGCTCAGCAGGGTGAAGCCGGCGCGGTGCTGTTTGCAGAATTCCAGCAGGTTAACTGTGCCGCCGAGGTTGTGCTCGACGAGCTGGCGTGAACTCGTGCGGCCATCCACGCCGGCGAGCACGCTCGGATTAGCCGCGGCATCGATGACCCAGTCCACCGGAGGCAGCGTCTCGAGATCGCTGGCGGAACGGAGGTCGCCGTGAAAGAGCTTCACGCCCATGCGCTTCAGCTCCGCCCGGTTGGTTTCGCTGCCTGGACGGATGAAATTGTCGAAGCCCGTGATCTCGTGGCGCGTGTCCGACTCCTTGAAAGCGCGCGCGAGCGTGCTGCCCACGAAGCCGCAGACGCCGGAGATCAGGATGCGCATGGGGCAGTGAAAGGGAAAGTGCCGGCACGGGTGAAGGGGAAAGTGCGTCTTGGCCCTGCGACTTAGCCCTTCCCTTCCACCCCCGCTTTGACTTTCACTCCCCGCGATGAGCCAGCTGCGCGGCGACTACAAATCGGTCTGGAACTCCCTCTCGGGCTCCAAGGAGGACGCCTACCTCGTTGTTTCGGGCTACACCGACGAGGACAAGTTCCACGCCGACGCTGAGGATACTGTCGATATCCTGCGCGACACCATCGGCGTGCATGCCGAGGACACGTTTCTCGAAATCGGCTGTGGCGTGGGCCGGGTGGGCCGCGTGCTCTCGCCGTTTGTGCGCCATTGGATCGGGTGCGATGTCTCGGCGAACATGCTGCGGCTCGCCGGCCGCCGGCTGCTCGGCCTGACCAACATCAGCCTCCAGGAGATCTCCGGCTATGACTTGCAACCGATCCCCGATGCATCGGTCGACGCGGTCTATACGACGGTGGTGTTCATGCACCTCGAGGAATGGGATCGCTACAACTATGTCTGCGAGGCCATGCGCGTGCTCAAGCCCGGCGGCCGGTTCTACTGCGACAACGTCGACCTCGCCTCGCCCGCCGGCTGGGAGGTGTTTCACAACAGCCTCGGCTACAGGGCGGGCGATCGCCCCGCGTATATCTCAAAGTGCTCCACGCATCCGGAGATCGAGGCGTTTCTCAAGCACGCGGGCTTTGCCGACGTGAAGGTCGCGGGCCGGCTGAACTTCTGGGTTTACGGCTGGGGCCGGAAACCGCAGTAGCGCGGGCTTACGGCTGCCCTGCGGGAGTTTGAGCCGGCGTCGCCGCTGCGCTGCCGCCCTCGCTGGTCTTGCGCTGGGCTTCCTCGTAGGCGCGACGTTGAGCCATGCCGATTTCGAGAAGATCGCTCACCAGCATGCGCGCCTCGGTCTCCTGTTTCTGCTGCTCGCTTTGCGGAGTGGCAGGCGCCGCGACTGCGGGGACCGCGTTCACCGCGACGTTCGTGGTCGGCGGCACGGTGGTGAACGCGGGTTGGGGCGCGGGCGCGTTGAAGCCGACTTGGATCGGCGCCACGGGCTTGGGCCCGCCGCCGCCGCTTGATGCCTTGCGGAGCGAAAGGACTTTCTCGACTCCGTTGAACTTCACCACGGCCTGCTCGCGATCGCCATCGTAGTTGACCACCGAGATGCCGTCCTTGGTCTCGCCCTTCGCGATCCAGGAGGTTTTCTTTGAGTCCTTGTTCTTGAAAACCAGCTCGGTCTTTTTCCCGATCGTGCTCACGGCGGCGAACTCGATGCTCTCCGCCGGGGCGCCGACGGTCGCGGCGGGACCGCCCGCAGGGCTGAAGGGTGAGGTTTTCGGCAACGGGTTGCTGCCCTCGGCTGCCATGGCGACTCCCGCCGCTGCTATGGCGAGCGGGAGGAGGAGGGCGCGGACGGCGGGCTTCATGACGGTGAGAATAGACGATGGGGCGTCATCCAAGCTACGTCAAATTTGGCTGATACTTGAGCCTGCCGGAGCCTTGCGCGCGGCCACGAGCAAGGCGCTGCCATGGATGTTGGGGTGCTCCTCGGTGCGGAAATCGGTGAAGCCGAACTGCCGCAACGCGCCCAGGATCTCGCCCTTTTCCATCCAGTAGCTGAAGACTTCGCCGCCGCCGCAGAAGCCTTTCCAATCGAGCGACGGCCCGTAGTTGAAGCGGTGCACCGTGTGCGGGAAGCCCGCCGTTTCCATCGCGATCTTGTCGGTGAATTTGGCGCCGGGCACGGGGTTCTTGGCGACGAACACGGGGTCGTAGAATACCGTCCAGAGGAAGATCGCATCGCAGCGCCGCGCGAGCAGCTCAAGCAGCTCAACCGGGTTGGTCAGATGATAAAGGATGCCGCAGGCGATCCCGACTTCGAAGTGGCGATCGGTCTGCTTCAGGAATTCGAGACAGTCGCCGAGCAGGAAGCGGGCGCGCGGGATGCCGAAGGTTTCCTTGGCCACGAGGCACTTGAGGTAGGCGCGGGCATTGGCTTCGACGGCGGTGATGGATTGGGCGCCGAGGCGATCGAGCAAGTAGGTGTGGCCGCCTTCGAGCGGGCCGAGTTCGAGCACGTCGCGGCCCGTGACGCCGCCCTCCAGGCCCATCTCCATCAGGCGGTGGTGCGCCCACGCGATCCGTGGATCGTCGAAGAGCGGGGTGGCCCCGGCCTTGAGCTCGGGTCGCACTGCCGGCGGCTGCGAGGACCACTCGCCGGCGAAGAGATCGAGGGCGTTTTGGTCGGACGGCGCGGTGCCGAAGAAGTGCTTGAAGTCGGACATGCCGCCCGTGAGTGCCCGGAACCGCCGCCGATTTCAATTCGGCATCTCGTAAATCTCGATCAGGGCCACGCCGGTTTCGCGGATAAATCCGGTGACCTCAGCCGTGTAGTTGCCCGGTGGGAGCGTGACCAGCATCACGGAGTCGAGTCCGCCAAACTCGGTCCTTTCACGCAGCTCCTGCAGGCCAAACGCGCCGACTCGACGGGCGGCGTCTCGTAGCCCGGGCATGGCGCCAAACGGCGTGTCCCAGTCGTCGTTGTAGCGGACAGTGGCGCCGGTGGCGTCGCGCAACGTGAGCTCGGGATCCACCAAGGCGCCCGGCAAGCCGAAGTTCCGCAGCGTGGGGCCGACGGCACGAATGAGGAAAGTGCGCGGCCCCGGGCCGCGCACAACCAACCCGGCAATCAGGCTCTGATCCGACAGGCCGACGGAACCGCGGGTCGAAAGGTTGCCCAGTCTGCTCGCTCCGGGGGCGGTTGGTTCTGGATCGGCATCATAGACCTCGATGAGGGCCACCCCAGTCGCATTATCGGCGTCTGTGACGAGGGCAGTGTAGTTGCCCGGTGCCAGGGACGTGAGCAACGCGGCGTCGTTGCTGCCGGTTGGCAGGGCAAATGCGCCCACGCGGACCGCTGCGGCCATGACCTCAGTTGCGGCGGATTGATTGCCCCAGTCGCCATTGTGATTAATCGTGCGGCTTGTGCCGTCGAACAGGGTCAGTTCCGGATTCGCGAGCGTGCCGGAAACGCCGAACGCGGCGAGCGTGCCGCCGCCGACCGCGCGGATGAGCACGCGCTTCGGCGTCGTGCCGGTCACAACAAAGCCGCAGATCATCGCATTGGCGCCGGTGCCCACGTGGCCGCGGGTCGAGATGTTGGCCAGGCGCGTCTCAGGTGTCAGGGTGGCAGGACGCACCGTGAGCTCCGCCGGTTCGCTCAGCACGGCGCCGGTCGCGGTGTAGGCGAGCACTTGGTAGCTGCCGGCATCCGCGCGCTGCGCACTGCCCAGAGTAAACACGGGCCCCGTCTCCCTTTCGAGCGGCTCGGGCTGGCCTCCCAGCCGCGTGATCATCCATACATAGCGCAGCGGCCCGCCGGTGTTCGCTCGAGCGGCCACGCTGAAGCTGGTTGGCTCGGCGATACTGCGGACGAGGCTGACGGGCTGGGTGCTGATGGTGACGGCGCCGTTTGGGAAATACAGCGAGCGGAGGCCGGCGATGTCGTCGGCCTGCAGGGTTTCGACGTTGCTGATCGTGCTGTTCATGACCGCTACGACATTCTGCGGAGGGGTTGCTTCGTCGGGATGATTGAGGCCGAGCACATGCCCAAATTCATGCAGGAGGATACGGCGCAGATCTAGGGGCATCTCGGCGGGCGTGGGACCGCCGCGCAAGGTGCCGCGGTAGGAATCCCAAGTCAGTGCGGCGTTCACGATCACGTCGCTCTCGGTGAACGTGGTGCCTTGGCTGTTACTGAGTGTGATAGTGAGGGTTCGGCTCGTCAGGGCTAGGCCGTAAGCGTCGCGGCTGAAAAAAACGGTGTTTATGCGATCCTCCTTTGTTGAGGGAGTCAGGGGCGGTGCGACTACCGTGGCGAAACGCACGCGACCGAGCTGGAGATTCCAATCGGCCGCGGCCGCAGCAGCCACCTGGTTCCACGAGGTGGCGCCGTCGCTCAGGGGCCGGGGTGGCTCGCCGAGCTGCAGCTGCAAGGTGACCGTGCCGCCCAGGCGGAAGACTCCGCTGCGCTCGAAGGCCACTGTCGTGGCCGCAAGGACCACGGTCAGGATGAAGGAAGCAAAGACTTTACCGTGCGACAGCATGGCCGCGTATTTGGTGTGTGCGCACTTGGGCGAGAAAATCGGCCGGGGTGAGGGCCGCAGCGACCGGCCGCGCCATCGTGGGGAGCCGCGCGGGATCGAGCATCGGCAGTCCGACCTCGGCGGCCGAGGTGAGCGGCGTGCGGTTGTGGCGCGCAACGTAGTCGTGACCGGTCGTGGCGTCGGTGAGCACGCGGTAGCGGCCGTGGTAGAATCCGACGAGCGGGCAAAACAGCCGGCCATTTCCCTGCACAAAGAGGATCTCGCGGTCGCCGACTTTGAACTGTGGCATGCCCGCGATGAGGGCGCTCTTGTCGCCGAGCGTGCCGCCGGCGAGCGTGAGCGTGAGTTCGCGTGGTGCGGTGCCCTTGACGCATTCCTCCACCGCGATCGTGACAAAGGTATGGATCGCGGGGCCGTCCGGTGTGGCGACGGCGCGCGCTATGACGGTCGTCACGGTGCCCCGCACGATGCAGTCGGCCTCGGCCACAAGTTCGGGAAAGGTCGGTGCGATCACGGTCGTCGCGTGAGCACCGATAGCGAACAGGGCGAACAAGCCTACGGGGATAAAGAAGCGCATTGCGCGGCTGTGACAGACATGGCGGCTTAAGGTTGCCGCCGTCGCCACGCCTCGACGATCTGGCGGATCGTCTCCTCCAGCGACTGCGTGATGTCCCACGCCGGATAGTGCGCACGCATTTTGCGCAGGTCGCTATAGTAGCAGATGTGATCGCCCGCGCGATTCTGGTCCACGTAGGTGAAGACCTGCGCCTTGCCGGAAAACTTTTCTGCGATTTTGAAGGCCTCGAGGATAGACGTGCTGTTGGCCTTGCCGCCGCCGAGGTTGTAAACCTCGCCCGCGCGTGGTGCGGCGACGAAGGCCGCCATGAAGCGCGCGACGTCGAGAGAGTGGATGTTGTCGCGCACCTGTTTTCCCTTGTAGCCGAACACGCGGTATTCGCGGCCCTCCAGATTGCATTTCACGAGGTAGCTGAGGAAGCCGTGCAACTCCACGCCGCTGTGGTTCGGCCCAGTGAGGCACCCGCCGCGCAGCGCGCAGGTGGGCAGGCCGAAGTAGCGGCCGTATTCCTGCACCATCACGTCGGCCGCGACTTTCGAGGCGCCGAAGAGCGAGTGCTTTGATTGATCGATGGTGAAGGTCTCCGCGATGCCGTGTTCGTAGGCGGGGTCGGCGTAGTCCCAGCGCGTCGGCTGCTCGGTGAGCGCGATGCGGTTGGGCGCGTCGCCATAGACTTTGTTCGTGCTCATGTGCACGAAGGGCGACTCCGGGCACGCCTGCCGCGCGGCCTCCAGGAGGTTGAGCGTGCCGGTGGCGTTGGTGTCGAAGTCGTCGAACGGAATTGCCGCCGCTCGATCGTGGCTCGGCTGCGCCGCGGTGTGGACGATCGCAGCCGGCTTCACTTCGCGCACGAGCGCGAGGACGCCGGCGCGGTCGCGGATGTCGAGTTCGTGGTGGACGAAGCCCTTGAGATCGGCGGCCAGCCGGTGCTGGTTCCAGCGCGTGTCGCCCTGCGGGCCGAAGAAGACGGCGCGCTGGTTGTTGTCCACGCCGTGGATGGTGTAGCCGAGTTCGCGCGCGAAATACGCGCAGACTTCGGAGCCGATGAGACCGGAGGAGCCGGTGACGAGGAGCTTCTTGGCGGACATGACGGAAAGGGAGGCGGCAGGGAAAAAGCAGAACGCGACGCGGGCGACGTTATTCAGCGTTTCTCCGCCACGACGAGAAACTGCCGGCCAAAGAACCTCCAGAGGATCGGCAATCGCAGGTAGAGCCGCACAAACGCCATCGGGTAGGCCGGCTGGTTGATCGTCGTGTAGGGCAGGAAGCGCGCCTCCGAGCGGCGCACGATGTAGCCGTTGTTTTCCAACGCCTCGCCCAGCGAGGCTTCGGTGAGACAGAGAAAATGATCCCAGAAATCCCAGTAGGCGCCCTGGACGTATTTGATGTTGGGTCCGAGCGCGATGAGCCGGCCGCCGGGCTTCAGGCAGCGCGCGGCCTCGATGAGCGTGAGCTTGAGCGCCAGCTTGTCGGGCAGGTGCTCGAAGAAATTGCTCGTGAAGATCGCATCCAGTGATCCATCCGCCAGCGGCCAGCGTTGCGCGCAGTCCTGCAGGATGAGGGTGACGGCGGGATCGAGGTGCTCGGCGGCCTTGGGGTTGAGGTCCATCGCGTAGCGCCGGCCGGCCTGCACGTGGTTGATGAACTCGCCGTAGCCGCAGCCGAGGTCGAGCACGGTGCCGCCGGGCGGAATCATCGGCTGGAAAAAACTCTCCACGAGCGTCGCCCACAGCCGCTGGCGGTAGCGCACGCGCTCCGCCTTGAAGCGTCGTTCGTAGATCGCCTTGAGCTCTTGGGGGTCTTTGACGCTCGTGCTCATGGGCGCGGGACAATCGGAAGCGGTCGGGGCGGGCTCAAGCCAAAGGTAGTGCGGCGCACGGCTACTTGCCCTTCGGCCGGCCCGGATATTCGATCCACCAGCCTTCGGGCAAGGTGAGGATGTTGGCGGGCGTGCCGGTGCGAATCGGATCGCAGTGCTCGGCCCAGCGGTAGTCCGGGGGCGCGGGCATCGTGAAATGCGGCGCATTCAGCGCCAACCCGAGCAGGCAGAGCCCGCGGGCGCTCCACGCCATCGCGCGCTCTGCCGCGAAACACTCGGCGATGAGCAGCCACGTCACCAGCACGCGCGGCATGAAGAAATACCGGTCGCCGTTCACCATGTCGGCCGGTGTCCACAGATCGGTGCGCACGCGCGACAGGCTGGCCGCCAGCAACAGCCCAAACACGATCGTGACCGGCAGGCGCCAGGCGCGTCCGCCGGTGGCTCGGGTCGAGCGCCAGAGCAGCGCGCCGATGATCACGACGGCGAGCGCGGCATGCACGGCCGCGGGCCAGGCCCGCACCGCCGCCGGGCCGAAAAGCGGCCAGGTCACAAGCCGCGCGCCATGCACGGCGAGAAATCCGAACGGGTGGAAGGGCTCCGTGGTCGATTGCAGCGCCAGTCCGCCGCGTGTCAGGAACCAGCCTTGCACGGCGGCGCACACGCCCAGGACGCCGAGCGCGAGCCAGGTGTCGATCCCGCGCTCACGCCACGCCCGCCACGCATAAAGCGGGAGAAACAGGAGGGCGAAGGGCCCGTTGAGCCCCACCAGCCCGAGGATCGCCAGATCGCCGGCGCGATGCCACGCGTTGGCCGCCGGGCGGGTGAAGAGCTGGAGCAGCAGGAAGAAGGTCGTGATCGACTGGAGGTTCGTCACGTTGATGATCGGCTCCGCGCTGCATACGGTGAACGGGATCGCGAGCATGAGCCACGGCTTGTGCGGCAGGGCGACGCGCTGCGACGCCAGCCGCGCGATCACCCCCACGGCGATGGCGAAGGCGAGCCCGTTGTAGATCGCGGGCCACCACGCCACGTCCGCCGTGCGGCTCGCGATCCAGGCGATGAGGCGCGGGAGGGTGTGGAGATAGCCGTTGTAGGGCTCGATTAGCGCGCGCGACCCCCAGTCGTGATCCTGTTGGAGGAAGATGCTGCCATCCTCGGCCCAGAGCTGCGGCGTGTGCAGCGCCCACGGCTTGCGCAGGAGAAGGAGCACCGCGGCCACCGGCACGAGCCAGGCGAAGCGCGGCGTTTCGGCCGGGGCGGAGGGCGCGCTCATTCGCTAGGTGCGATTGGCGGTCGGCGGCGCGGAGAGCTCGCCGGCGGGATACATCGTGGGCGTGATGTCTTCGACGGTCACGGGCCAGCTGAGCGCGGAGTCGTGCGTCTTCCGCACGATGGAGGCCGAGCCGAGCCAGGCGGGGCTGTCGGGCATCGAGCGCGTGACCGGCGACGTGCGGCGCGGATGCACGCGGGCCGGCTCGCCGACCACGGCCTCGAGCACCTCGAAACCCGTGGCGCGGTTGAAGAGCGCCGGCCAGCTATGCTGCGAGAAGCGCCAGAAATCCCACGGCTCCTCGTGCGGCGGCCAGGTCTGGTGCGTGGCCGTGTAAACGATGCCGCCCGGCGCCAGCACGCGGTTGAGCTCGAGCGCGACCTTCCACGGCATCGCGAGATGCTCGAAGACCGAGGTGGAAAACGCCGCGACGAACCGCTGTTCGGGAAACAGCCGGCCCAGCTCGTGCGCATCGCCCACGATGTCCACGTTGGGCCCGGGCAAGATGTCGAGGCCCACATAGGTCAGGCGCCCGGGGATGCGGTGCCGCCGCGTGATCGCCGAGCGCGCCCGCGAGCCGATCTCCAGCACGGCGCCGGATTCCAGGGTCGCGACCCTCATCAGGAAATTTTCCCAACTCTGGAAATACGGGTCGCCGTGCGCGCAGTTGGTGAGGGCATCCTCGCCGATCACGCACGTGCCGTCGGCCAGCCACATCCGCAGCGTGAAGGGCTGCCCGAGCAGCGCCGCATCCGCGGTGATCCATTCATCGAAGCGCGCCTGGGCCGCCGTGGGCCCCAGGGCCTGCGCCACATCGGGGCTCGCTGTGCCGAAGCTCGCGAGCGGCACGATGGCCTGGCCGTCGAGTTCGACCTCGGCGCGCACGATCGGCGAGCCGCCGTGGTGGCACCAGCCGCGGAGGCGGAGGCGGTCGAAATAGACTGCGCATTCGTCGATCTTCCAGTTGAGGGCGTGGGCCATGGCGCGACAGCTAAGTTCTCCCGCAGCCGCCGAGTCAACGGGCCTGCGGCCGGCCGCGATATTCGAGAATCCACTCTTCGGGCAGAATCGGAATGCGCGCTGGCACGCCTTGGCGGATGGGCTCGACGTGCGTGGCCCACTGGTAATCGCGCGGAGCGGGGACGATGAAGCTGCCGGCATGCACCAGCGCGATCACGAGGCACACCGCGCGCGCGGTGTGCGCCACCGCCCGGGTCGCCGTGTGGAATTCCGTCACGAGCAGCCACACCAGCAGCACGCGCGGGATGTAGAAATAGCGGTCGGCATACACGTAGTCTTCGCCGGTCCAGGTGTCGGGCCGCGAGCGGTGGATCGCCGCGAGCGAGAGGAGCACAAATCCGGCGACGAAATGGATGCGCGCCATCCGCCACCGATGCGGCCGCAGCGCCCACGCCAGCACGGCCACGATGAAGGCCCCCCCGATCGCCCCGATGGCGGTCGGCGGCAGCTTGCCGGTGAATTCCTGGCCGAGCACCGGCCAGACGACGAGACGCCGGGCCAGCGCCACGAGGTTGGGCCAGAGCTGGAGCGCCTGGGCCTGATACTCGAACCGCGGGCCGGTCGCGACCACGAACCAGGCCTGCAGCGCGGCCCCGGCCGCCACGATGAGCACGGCCGCGCGAGTGTCGCTGTCGGGCTCCCGCCACCACCGCCAGGCGAAGAGCGGCACGAAGAGAATCGCAAACGGCCCCGTCAGCGCCAGCACCGCCAGGATCGCCCGGTCACCGAACCGCTCGAGCGACGTGCGGGGCGCGGCCATCAGCGGCTGCACGAGCAGGACGAACGCCGTGATCCACTGGAGATTTGTGATGCTGCCCATCACCTCGCCGCTGTGGGGCACGGCGAGAAACGCCAGCGCGAGCCAGGGTTTGCCCGGCAACTGCAGCCGCGGGGAAAAAATCCGCATGATCACCAGCAGCCAAATCGCGACCGCCACGCCGTTGTAGAACGCCGGCCACCAGGCCGGATCGAGAATCTTCGGCGCGATGGCGGCGATGAGGCGCGGGAGCGTGTGCAGGTAGCCCATGTAGGGCGTCGTCAGCGCCCCTGTGCCGAGCAGATCCGCCTGCAGGAGAAAAATCGAGCCGTCCTCCGCCCAGAGCTGCGGCGCGGTGAGCGCATGGGGTTTGCGCAGGAAAAGCAGCAGCGCGAACGCCGCGAGCGCGGGCAGCGTGAACCGCGCCTGGGAGGAGCGGAACCACTCGCGCACCCGGGCGACACGCGGGGCGAACGCCGCGGCCTGCTCGGCGGTGAGCAACGATTCCGCGCCGAGGATGACGATCGCGAGGCCGAAGACCCCCGTCGCCGCCACGGCAAACAGCGTCGGCGGTGTGCCGGCGAAGGCGCTCGAGGCCGGTAGCCACGTGCAGGCAAAGAGCCCGATCTGGACGAGCGCGAGTCCGGCGAAGAGCGCGCGATTTGCCAGCAGGGTCCAGCCGGCGAGCAGACCGATCATGAGCAAGGGCACGACGTAGGAGCCGAGGTGCGTGATCGTGCTCCCCGGGATGAACATCAGCGCCAGCCACGCCGTCAGCGTGAGGGTGAGCCAGGCCAGCGCCAGCCGGTGGCGGCCCTCGCGTCGGCGCCACGATGTCCGCTGGCGAAAAAACTGCCACAGCAGCAGCGGCAGCGCGACCACGCCGAGAATCCAGGCCGCCGGCGCCCGGAACGGCCGGAAAAATTCATCTGCCCGCGCCGCCGCGCGCGCCCCGGCATCGACGGGCAGGAACAGATGCCGCCACTCGCCCTTGAAGATCAGCCGCAGGTTTTCCGCGCGGGTGGCCAGCGCCTTTTCCCAGCCGGCAGACCGGTAGCTTTCCATGAGCGTTTCGGTCACGCCGCGATCATCGGGCGGGATCACGCCGGCGAGGTGCCACTTCAGGAGGCGGTTGCCCGGCGGTTCGTAGAGACGCTGGTAGGCGCTCCACGGCAGCGAGAGCACGATGAACACCGCCGCGGCGAGCAGCCACGCGCGCCACCGGCGCCGCCAGGAGAGAAGGGCGAGCGGGGCGAGCCCTAGGAGCGAAAACATCACCCCGCCGTGCGCCAGCGCGCCGCATGCGGCGAGCGCCCCGAGCACCGGCCCGCGTCGCCGCGGCGCGACGTCGCGCGGGTCCGCGAACATCACGCAGAAACCGATCAGCATCAGCGCGGCGGCGCCGAGCTTGGGCCAGACAAACACGGAGTTGAAAAGCAGGAAGCCGGTGAACACCGCGGCCGCCGCCGCCGCCTGCGCCGCGCGCTCCGCGAGGCCCAGCCACCGCAGAAAAAGCCAGAGTGCCGGAATCCACAGCAGTTGAAACCACACGCCCGCCGTGGCGCAGGCCTTGTCGTGGCCGAAGCCGAGCGCGCGCAGCGCCGGCAGCGTCACGAGTGCGATGCCCGTTTGCAGCGGCGGCCGGTCGCTGCTCAGCCAGTCTCCGCCGATGGCTTTCGGCGAGATCCCGATATCCAGCCGCTCGGCGAAGATGCGCGGGATCTCGGGATCGCCGGGCATGTTGGGGATGAACCGGTGGCTGGCGGTCGCGGTGAAGCTCGGCTTGGTCCAGATGAAAAGCGCTGAGATGTAGAAGCACCCGGCGAACAGCATGAGCGCGACGAGCGCCCCGAGCCGCGCGGGCGCGGCGGGTGCCTGCGTCGCGCGGCGGGGCGCCAGCCACGCGTGGACCAGCGTGCCGAGAATGGCGGCCATCGCGATCCAGCTGAAGGCCCGGCCGAGCAGCGGATGGACGAAGTAGCAGGCAAACGCCACGTAGCCGAGTGCGCAGGGCGCCAGGGCCGCGAGCGCCAGGGTGGCGGTGAAGGACGAATCCCGGCCCGTGATCCGGCGCCGCCAGATGTCCGCCGCGAAGCCCGCGCCCGAGAGCACGAGGCATTGAAGCGCGAAGACCAGCAACGTCGAGGGCAGCGAGAGCGCGGGCATCGGCGAAGGGGAGCGGGCGCGTCGCCTAGACGCGCTGCGCGCGGAACTTGATCAGCGCCCACATCCACGTGAGCGGATCACGCAGCATGGAGATTTTCTTCCCCTCTTTGAACGAGCGCGACTTGTAGCTGACGGGAATCTCGATCGGGCGGTGGCCGCGGCGGACGAGCTTGATCAGGAGTTCCCAGTCGAAGTCGAAGCGGTTGCACTCGAACTTCAGGCCCTGGAGCGCGTCGCGCCGGAAGACCTTATACATCGTGAACGGATCATGGAGCCAGATGCCGAGCGTCACGTTGATCATGAGCGTGAAGCCCCAGTGCGCGAGGTTGAGCACGAGGGCCTGGACCGGCTGGTCGGAAAACTGGCGGATGGCCCAGCCGCCCGCGCTGTGGCGCGAGCCCAGCACGAACGACTGCCGCCCCGCCGCAAGCGGCGCGAGGAGGATCTCGTAGTCGTTGAGATCGTATTCGAGGTCGGCGTCCTGGATCAGAATCACGTCGCCCGTGGCCTCCTCGAAGCCCGCGCGCACGGCGTGGCCCTTGCCGCGCGGAGCGTCCTCAAGGAGAAGCTTCACGCGCGGGTGCGCGGCGTAGGTTTCGACGATGGCGCGGGTGCCGTCGGTCGAGTTGCTCTCGACGAGGATGATCTCGAGCGTCCAGCCCTCCACCTGTTTCGCGAGGATGGCATCGAGCGCGGTGCGCACAGTGGCCGCTTCGTTGTAAATCGGCACGACCACGGAGAGGACGCCGTGGCGGATGGGAGGAAAAGGCGGCGGGCGCATGGACAGGGACGGCTCAGGCTTTCAGCGCCGGCTTCACGGCGCAAGGCATCGCCGAGACGCCGTAGCGGCGGTCAATCAAGCGCACGATAGGCGGCAGGCCCAGCGCGGCGCGGGCGAGGGCGCGCATGATGGGGCGGTGGCGCAGGGTCTTCACGACCTTGAACTGCACCGCGCCATCGTAGCGAACGGCGAACGGGGCGAGGCCCGCGCGGTGGTAGAGCGCGGCGAGGGCGCGCGGGTTGAACAGGCTCACATGGATCTCCGGCGCGCAGTAGCGGTAGGCGAGGCCAGCCTGCCGGGCGGCGGGCGAATCGAGGTTGCCCGTCGTGAGGAGGAGCAGGCCGCCCGGCTTGAGCAGGCGCGCGACGAGTTGCAACGGCCCGAGCGGATCGGGCAGGTGCTCGATGACCTCGATCAGGCTGATGAGGTCAAAGCTCGCCTCCGGCTCGCGTGCGAGGGCGTCGAGGCCGAGGATGCGGAAGCCGTCGCGCTCGCGCAGCAGATCGGCGTAGGAGCCGACGTCGTGGCCGGTGAGGTCGAGAGGCCGGCCGGCGAGCGCGCCGCGTTCGCGCAGGAATTTCAGGAAACCGCCGGCACCGCAGCCGAAGTCGAGGAGCCGCAGCGGAGCTGCGGCGGGAGGCGGGAGAGGGGAGGCGGAAGGCGGGGAGAAGTAGGCTTCCGCGATGCGGACGAGATCGGCGAACTCGAGGCCGCGGTCGGTGGCGCGCCAGTCTTGGTATTCTGCGGCGTAGTCGACGTAGGGGTCCGGGCCTTGGCCGCGGTAGTAGGCATCGTCGTAGATCGCGAAGCCCGAGAAGGGCTCGACCTGCATGAAACCGCAGGCGGCGCAGGCGTGGAACTCGAACTGGCGCCGGAGGAACGCGCCGGTTTTTTTCCCGCGCAGCGCGACGGGGCCGTGGCCGCAGGCGCGGCAGGTGAGGGCGGCACTCATGCGCGGCGCGCCGGGCGCAGTGCGAGCCAGAGCAAGAGGGCGAGCCCGGCCACGCCGAGGCCGCAGAGCGTGAGGTTGCGCGGCCAGTTCTTCGGCACGTAGCGAAACAGCACGGTGTAGTCGCCGGGTCCATCGACGACGACGCCCTTGAACGCGTGGTTGAGACGGAGGATGGGGGCCTTGCGGCCGTTGACCTCGACCCGGAAGTCGCCCGGCCAGAAGGCCTCGGTGAGCACAATCACGCCGGCGGCGTGGGCGCGGACGGTGAAGCGCGTCGAGTTCTCGGTGAGCACGTAGTTCGTGGCGGGCGTGGAAGTGCGGGTGGCGAGGTCGCGCGGGAGGGTGGCGAGCGCGGCCGCGGTGTCGCGATCGCCATGTTGCGCGGCGGCGAGGGGGCGGCCGGCGGCCGTGCGGATTTTCTCCACGAGTTCGGCGGGCTTTTCGTAGCTGGCGAGGCGGTCGGTGAAGAACGCGCGCGGCCAGGCGGTCGGGCTCTGCCACACGTCGAGATCAGCGCCGTGCGCGAGCGTGAGCGACCGGGCGAGCGCGGGGTGCTTGCTCAGCATGTCGAAGTAGTAGCGGACATTCAGCGCGTCGAAGAACGGCTGCGCGGTCGCGACGTTCGCGGCTTCGACGTAAAGCCGCCAGTCCCACACGCGCTCGACGCCCGAGACGCCCACGAGTTCGCGCAGCCACGGGTTCACGAGCGCGTCGGGGCCATGGATGGTCTCGAGCCCATAGACGCCGGTCCAGCCGGGAAAGAAGTTGCCGTTGAAACCGAAGCCTCGGCCGGGCTCGCGCGCCTGCGCGGCGCGGGCAAAGTCCATTGCGCCGGAGCGCGCGTGGAAGTCGGCGCGCACGGTCGGGCGGACGGTGAATTCCTGGAAGCCGACATCACCGGCCTGCAAGCCATGGCGCCACAGGAGCGTGCCCGCGGCGGCAAAGAGCAGGAGGGCGCTGCCGACTCCCAGCGAGTGGCGCACCAAAGCGCGGCGCGCGAGGCACGTCATCACGGCGGAGGCGGCGAGCAGCGCGGCGAGATAGTCCCAGATGAACGGATCGACGGCGAGGACCTTGCCCGGCTCGTGCACGGTGAAAGTCGGGCCAAAAATGGGCCGATGCGCGGCCTGCCGGAACGCGATCCACGCGAACACGAGGGCGAACAACAGCAGGCCGGCGATCGCGAGGTCGGCGCGGCCCTCGCGCGTGCCGAGCCGGCGCGCCGCGGTGGCGAAGCCCACGCCCGCCACCACGGACCAGAGCACGATGAGCACGCAGGAGAAAGTGTTGTCGAGGTGCGCGATGTTGCCGAGGAACGGCAGCGTGACGATCCACTGCGGGGGGATGAGCCCGAAGGCCAGCGCGAGCGGCACGAGCGAACTGGCGGCGAGCGCGATGGCAGCGCGCTGCGCGAACTGCTCGCGCAGCGTCGCCAGGAAATAGAGCACGCCGAGCAGCAGCAGGAAGTTCAGCGAGGGGCTGAACACCCGGTTGGCCTCCATCAGCGGCCGGTAGAAAATCTCGTCGAAGGCGCCCAGCAGCAGCGTCGGCTGGATCTGGTAGGCGCTGACGGCGTTGTAGCCCGTGTAGGCGCCCTTGAGCGTCTGAAGAAATGTCGCCCAGATCGGCGCGGTCAGCAGCACGAAGACGACGCCGGCGCCCGCGAGCGCCGCGAGCCGCGCCAACCGTTCGCGCCACACGAGCGGGCTGGCGAGGAGCACGCATCCGCCGGAGAAGTTCACGCTCACCAGCAGCATGTAGGCCTCCTTCACGGTGCCGCTGTTCATGAGGGCGAGGTTGGCGACGATGAGTCCGGCGAGGCTCAGGCCGACGCCGCGGCGCGTCTCCGCCTGGGCGAGCCGCACGAGGCAGTAGAGCGGCCACGGCGCGTAGCAGAGGCTGAAGAACGCGGGATGGTTCACCCGGTAGATGAAGAACCCGATGAACGGCGCGGCCAGCGCCACGACGAGCGCCGCGCCGGTGTGGCGCGTGAGCGCGAGCACGGTGAGCCCGAGGCCGGCCGCGAAGAGCCATTTCGCGATCAGATATTTCAGGTCCCAGGCCCAGGCCGCGCCGTTGGCCGCGATCACGCCGAGGTGCAGCGGGTCGCCGAACATCGACTGGCCTTGCGCGAGGAGCGGCACGCCCGCGGCGTTGTAGCGGTTCCACAGGGGCGCCTCGCCGCCGGCGAGCGCGCGGCGCTGCATCATGGAAAACGGCACGTGCTGCCACATCACAGCGCCGACATCGGAGAGCTTCACGTCGGTGGTCTCGGCCGAGCGGTATCCCGGGAGCGTCGGATAATTGTCGTAGAGGAGGATGGTGCCGAGGTTGGGTGAGACGTGGCTTTTGCCGAGGAAGACGACGGGATAGGCGCTCGCTATCACGGCCGTTGCGGCGACGAGCGCCACGGCCAAGCCGGGTCGCGCGGCGACCCGCCGTGTCTGCGTTGCGACGGCGGCGCGGAACCGCGGGGCGCGATCCACGGCGAGCAGCAGCACGACCAGGGTGGCAAAGATTACCCCGACGGCGCCGAACGAGGTGCGGGCTTTCTCGTTCCAGCGCGGGATGAAATCAAGCGGAGCAGCGAAGGTGAAGCCGAGTTGCGGGTCGTTGCTGGCGGAACCGACGGTGATCTCAAGGGCGCCCTCGTGGATGCGAAGGGTGTCGACCTGATGGGCCGCGACGAACCGCTCGAGGGGCAGAGTCGTCACGACGCGGCCGGTGGCGCTTACGATGCGGAGATTTCGCAATGTCACCACGCCGCCGCGATCGATGGGGTCGAGCCGGATGGCCCGGCATGGACCGGCGAGCGCTGTCACACTGATGTGCGCTGGCGTGGCGGAGGCCGCAAACTCGGTCCGGGCGGAGCGTTCCTCGCGGATGCCGCGGCCGTCGTCATAATAAACTTGGAAGACACCGGCCGAAGTGGTCGTCATCTCCGCCACCAGCCGGAAATGATCCGGGTGCAGTTTGGCCAGCGGTAGCCATGGCAGCGACGCCACGATGCTCAGAAGAGCGGCGGCAAGCAGGGCCGGGAGCGTGAAAAACCTCATGCGGAGTGGGCGAGTCTCGGAGAAAGCCAAGCCGGCCGACAAGAACCTTAACGACGGCCGGGCTTCATGGCGCCGGGGACCGAGGCACGCGCTGACAGGCAATCCGTGCGGACAAGCCCAGCAGCACCGCGCCCAGCGCGACGACCCACCAGCCGTGCTGGGTCAGCCGCCAGGCCCGGTAGCTGAGCGCCGCCAGTTCGACCGGCTCGCTGAACGCCAGCGTCTGATCCGCGGGGGCGCGGGCGACGAGCACGGCGGGGGCCCGGGGCGCGGGCACGTAGGCCGCGCGCCATTCGCCCACGCCGGGCGGGCGCGACGGCGCGACGATGGCGGTGCCATCCGGCGATTCGAGCCGCAGCGGCGGCGGCAGCGCCGGGTCGAAGGCGGAGCCGCTCGTCTCGATCTTCCACCAGCCGAACCGGGCCGCCGGCAGCACCGCGCTGCGCCACTCGGTTCCGGGCGGGACGCTCACGACCCGGCGGTGTTGGAGTTCCGCCGCGGGCTCGGGCGGCGGCGTGGCGGAGAAGCCCTCGATGCGGAGCGGTGTCCGCACGCTCGCCGGCAACACCTCGCGCATGCCCGGGTGGCGGAGGATGCGTGCGAGCCAGTCGGCATAGATGCTGGGGTAGGGGATGGTCTGCTTGGCGAACGTCGTGAAATCATCCGTCAGCACAAAGGCCTGCACGCTCTTTTCGCAGGCAAACAGTTTGGCCTTGGTGTCCGGTAATCCCTCGCGCAGCGCGTCGCGGGTGGCCAGCGCGAGGCAGGTCGCCGCCAGCGCGCACCACGCCGCGCCGAACCAGCGGACGAAACGGAACCGCGCGGCGAGCAGGCTGAGCGCGGCGATCGCGATGAAGAAGCCCAGCGCGGTGACATCGCCGTAGCGATTCGCCGGCAGGCCGCCGGCGCCGCCGCGGGCAAAGGAGACGGCGGCGACCTGGAGCAACACCCACAGTCCGGCGGCGAGCACCACGTCGGTCGCGAGGCGCGGGCCGTGGCCGGCCTCGCGCCAGGCGCGGAGCCGCGTCGCGAGCAACGCGATCCACGGGAGCCAGAGCAGCGGCGCGAGCCAGGGCCAGTGCGGGACCGGCCACGCGAGGCAACGGGCGGCATAGGCGAGAAATTGCGCGGGGTTCTTGGCCAGCCAGTCCGCGTGCCACGGCGCGGGCGTGCGCAGCAGCACGCCCGCGAGCCCGAGGGCGGCGGCGGCGGCGAGGGTCATCAGTGCCTCGCGCCGCTGCGCCGGATGCACGCAACGCAGGAGCGCCACGGCGCCGATCGGCGCGGCGACGAGCAGACCCGAGCCCAGGCTGACGAGCGCGAGCAGCCCTGCCCCGAACCCGATCCACCACCAGCGCGACAGCGCGGGCGCGCCGAGCAGCCCCGCGATGGCGAGCACGGAGAACCCGGTCAGAAAATAAAACACCGACTGGAAGCCGCTCAGGACATTCTCGATCGCGATGGGAGCGGCGGTCGTGAGCAGCAGCACCGCGCCGGTTGCCAGCGCCCAGGGCCGCGGCAGGCGGCGCAGCGACCAGAGAAAAAGCCCCGCGGCGAGCAACGCGTGGACCGCCGAGTTGAAGACGCACTGCACCCGCGCGTCCCACTGGCCGCTGCCCACGGCGAGGCCAAAGTTCAGGGCGAGCGTGGGAAACATCCGGTGCTCGTTGTGGGGCCGGAACAGGTTGTCCCAGAATTCCCCGCGGTCGAACCACGGCATGAGCAGGTGGTCGCCCTCCTTGCCCCAGGGATCCCAATACGGCAGGTCGCTGCCATAGCGATCGACCGTGGCGAGCTTCACGCCCCACACGGCGAGGAACAGGCCGGCGGCCAGCGCCAGCGCGACCGGGCGGCGGAGCGGGATGAAGTCGCCGGCCATGGCCGGAGCGGGCTCCGCCGCCGCGGCGCGCGCGCGCTGCCGGCGCGAGGCGAGGAACATCGCGCCAAACAGCACCGCGGCGCCGCCGGCCGCGATTTGCGCGATTACGAGTCCGTGCTTGTTGGCCTGGCGCGCCCAGTAGGCGGGCGCGCCCATCTCGACGGGACCGGAAAAAGCCAGCCAGTGCCCCGCGGAATCATCGTGCGCCTCGACCACAAACGGCCGATCCGGCGCGCGCACGTAGGCCGCGCGCCACGATTCGCCGGGAATTTTCCCGGGCCGCACCTCGGCGAGCAGAGCGCCGGTGCGCGCATCGCGGAGCGAGAGGCTCACCGCCGCGCCCTCGCGGCCGAGATCGCCGGCGGTCTCGAATTTGAGCCAGCCGGCCTTCGGCGGGTCGAGCGGGGCGCTGCGCCACGTGCCCGTCGTGGGCGTCGCCGCAAAGGAGCCCCACGTCCTGGCGGCGGCCAGCGGCGAGAGGGAAGGAGGCAGGCCCAGCTTGGGAGGATTCTCCGGCGCGGCGGCGCGAGCGTCGTTTTCGACAAAGATTACGGGACCCTCCGCGGCTGCGAGTGCGAGCGGCGGCCGGATGGGCACCGGGAACAACGGACGGAGAGCCGGGTTCGAGAGGTAGTCCACCAGCGAGTCGACATTGGGGTAGGGCACGCCTTTGCCGGTGAAGTGGCCGCGGTCGCCGGTCGCGAGGAAGTGGCGAAGGTTGGCTTCGGCTTCGTCGTAGTATTTGCGGGCATCCGGCAGATCATGGCCGAAGTTGTCGCGGAGGAGCCCGCGCAGACCGAGCGTGAGGAGGACAATCCACGCGGCGGCGGTCAGGCCGCCGAGCCAGCGCTGGGCGCGAGGCGCACCGGCCGCGGAAAGCAGCCACGCGAGCGCGGTGGCGTTGATCATCGCGCCGAACGACAACGTGTCCATGTAGCGCGACGCCGGGTAGTCGGCGCCCGCGCCGCGCGCGTAGGCGGTGGCGGCGAGCTGCACCAGCACCCAGCCGCCGAGCGCGACGATGATCTGACCCGGCCGCGAGGCGGGATCGCGCACGAGACGCCACGCGGCGAGCCCCCACGGCAGCCAGAGCAGGAGGCCGGACCAATCGCGGTCGCGCAGCGGCCACGCCATGCTGCGGAGGATCGAGAGGAAGAAATCCGACGCGGTCTTCGCCTTCATCTCCGCGTGCCACGGCACCTCCACGCGCGTGAGCAGCCCGATCGCCAGCAGCACGGCGCACCAGGCCAGGGTGGGGCGCAGTTCCCGCCACGTCGTCTCGCGCCACGCCGCGCGCCAGACGCAGACGACGATCACGACAAAGGCGGCGAGCAGCCCCGAGCCCATCGACCCCAGCGCCAGCAGCGCCGCGATCGCGCCGATCCACCAGCGCGCGCTCCACGGCCGGGCGAAGGGCAGCACGGCGATCGCCACCGTGGACAGCCCGAGCAGCCAGTATTGCTGCGAATGAAAACCGCCGAGGATGTTCTGCCACGCGACGGGCAGGCCGAAGAGCGCGAAGGCCAGCACGAACAGCGCCGCGTGCCAGCGCCCCGCGACCCAGCGCCGCGCGCCGAGCCACAGGGCGACGGCGAGGGCGGCGTGGAGCAGGGCGTTGACGGCCGCCTCCAGCCGCGAGTCCCACTGCCCCGCGGCGAGCGTGAGCGCGAGGTTCTGGAGCTTGGTGAGGACGACGCGGTGCTCGTTGTGGGGAGCGAAGAGTTTTTCGAGAAACCCGCTGCCCTCGTGCCAGGGGATGAGCAGGTTGCCGCCCTCGGCGTCCCACTGGTCCCAGTCCGGGATCGGCGAGCCGTAGCGATCAAAGGTCGCCCACTTGGCGCCGACGATCAGCGCAAAGAGGCACACGGCCAGCGCCACGGAGAGCGCGCGCGGGGTGGACAGGAGCCTACGCACGCTGGAAGGCGTTGACCGGATGGATCGGCGGCGCCGCGAGCTCGCCGGCCGGGTAGGAGTCCCGCGCCGCGACCTCGACCGGGACGGGCCACGACAGCGCGGTGTCGGAAATCTTCCGCACGATGGAGGCGGAGCCGAGGTAGGCGTTGCGGAAGTTGGGCAGATCGCGCGTCACGGGGTTGGAGCGGCATGCGTGGATGCGCGCGGGCTCGCCGCACACGGCCTGCACGACCTCGAAGCCCGTGGCGGCGTTGAAGAGCGTCTGCCACGAGTGCTGCGAGAATCGCCAGAAATCCCACGGCTCCTCGTGCAGCGGCCACGTGTGGTGCGTCTGCGAATAGACGAGGCCGCCCGGCTCTAGCACGCGGTTGAGCTCAAGCGCGACCTTCCACGGCATCGCGAGGTGCTCGAAGACGGAGAATGACATCGCGGCCACGAAGCGCCGGCCGGCGAAAATATCGGCGAGGCGATGCGCGTCGCCGACGACGTCCACATTGGGTCCGGGCAAAATGTCGAGGCCCACGTAGTCGAGGTGCGGCGGGATGTGCTGGCGGTTGGTGAGCGCCGAGCGCGCGCGCGAACCGATTTCGAGCACGGTGCCGCTGGGGAACGCGCCGAGCTGGCTGATAAAGTTCACGAAGCTTCCGAAATAGGGATCGCCCGCGGTGGCGTTGCCGAGCGCGGAGCCACCGGTGGCGGTCGTGCCATCCTGAAACGTGAACCGCAGTGCGAAATCGTAGCCGAGCGCCTCGGGCGGCGCGCTGATCCACTCGTCGAAACGCGCGTGCGTGGCCGCCGGATCGACGCCGGCTGCGACATCCGGGCTTGCGAGACCGTAGCTGCGCAGCGGCACGACGGCGGCGGGATCGGGAAACACGGCTTCGATGCGCGTGATACGCGGGGCGGCTTGAAACGCCCAGCCGCTCAGGCGCATGCGATCGTGGTAGGCGCCACATTCGTCGATTTTCCAGTTTAAGGCCATGCGGGGTCGTTTCTCGCGGGCGGGGTCGTGCGCTGCAACGGCGAACCTCTCAGCGCGGCGGGCGGCCCGGAAAATCATAGGTCCACGGCTCCGGCTGGATCGGAATCCGGACCGGGGCTCCGCGCCGGAGGAGAGCCGCCTGCTCGGGCCAGCGCAAATCGGTCCACGGGCGGAAACGAAAATCGCCCGCCAGCGCGGCGAGGACAGCGATCGCGGGCAGGGCCAGCCAGGCGGCGCGCGCCCGGAGCGTCGCGGCTCCGGCGGCGGGGAGCACGGCGAGCCACGCGAGGCAGACGCGGGCGATCCAGAAGTAGCGGTCGCCGTTGTCGTGGCTCTGAAACAGCGCGAGCAGCTCACGGAAACGCACGAGCACCAGCGCGAGCATCACGAGCGGAAACGCCAGCAGGGCGACGCGCGCCACGCGCTGCGGCCCCGGTCGGACGGCCGCCCCAACCGCCACCGCGAGCAGCACGAGCAGGAGCGCGAGTGCGAGGGCCGGCGCCGCTGCATTGCCCGGCAGCAAAGTCTGCGCGCCGAGGCGGTCGGCGAGGATGCGCAGCGAGGCCGCGGCATCGAGCCGCAGTTGCGCGGGCGTCGAGGGCGGCGCGCTCAGCAGAAACCAGAGTTGCACCGCCGCCGTCGCGACGACGGCGATGAGCAGCCGGACGGTGTGCGCGCTGCGCTCGCGCCAGGCGCACCAGGCAAAGGCGGGCAGCAGCAGCACGCCAAATGGTCCCGTGATCCCCGCGACGCCCAGCGCCGCCGACTCCGCGACCGAGGCGCCACGCGTGGCGGGCGCGGTCTTGATGAGTGCGGCGAAGAACAGCAGTGCGGTGAACCACTGGACATTCGTGAGGTTGAGAAACACCTCGCCCGAGTGCGGCAGGAGCGTCGGCAGCAGTGCGAGCGTCAGCCCGAGCCCGAGCGGGCCGGTGCGGGGAGAGACGAGCGAAGCGAGCGCGACCGTCGCAAACACACCGGCGGCGGCGTTGTAGAGCAGAGGAACCATTGCCGGATCGAGCTGCGCGCCGAGCCCCGCGACGAGTCGGGGCAGGAGGTGCAGATAACCGCCGTAAGGCTCAAGGATCGCGGCGGGGCCGAGGCGCAACGCTTGGTCGAAGAAGACGAGGATGTCCTCGGCCCAGAATTGCGGCGTGAGCAGAGCGTGGGATTTCCGCGCGAAGAGGATCGCGGCGATCGCGGCGGCGGCGGCGAGACGCCAAGCCCACCAGCGGCGAGGCTCGGCGGCCGCGGTCACGGGCAGTTCTGATTGAAGACTGCCGCGCCCATCTGGCTCAGGTCGTAGTCCACCGCAAAGGCGTAGGTGCGGCCGTCGGGCGCCTCATAGTCGAGCGTGAGGGTGACCGGATCGGTGATCAGCGCGCGGGGCAGCTCGCAGGTGGCGTTGAAGCCGGCGGTGCGGTTGCCGAGCTGCGGGTAGGCGGCGAGCACATCGTCGCGCACGAGCCCGATCTGCGCGGCGCCGAGCTCGGCTTGGTTGATGCGGATGCGCAGCGCCTGCGGCGCGGAGCCGTCGAGGCCCATGGCCCAGCCGCGCAGAAACAGGCGGCCCGACCAGTAGCGCGCATCGTCGAGCGAGATCTGCACGCGGCCGGCGCCGGCGAAATCGGGCGCGAGGCCGCTGTTGGTGACCGTGAGGGCGCGGGCCTCGGGGCGCTTGAAGTAGAGGTGCGGGGTCGTCTCCGGGTAGGCGAGCGGCCACACGATCGGGAGATCCTCGATGTTGTCGGGCGTGAAGCGTCGCGATTTTTCCTGCGTGTGCGTGACGACGTATTGCAGGCTGTCGATGCCGAGCTCCGCGGCGCGGCGTTGCGACGCGATCAGCTCCTCGTCGCTGTCGTTATACGTGAAGAGAATGTATTTCCACTCGACGGCGGGCGCGCGGCCGGGGGCCCGCTTGGCGTCGTGCATGAACTGGAGCGCGGTCGAGACATCGCCGTTGATGCGATACTGCTCGTAGGAGGACTGGTTGAGCCCATCCACCGAGACGATGAGCTTGTCCGGATAGATGCCGCGGCTGAACACCTCTGCGAACTTGTAGTTGCCGTTGGTGTTGATGACGACGGGCGTGGTCGGGAAAAATTCGCGTGTGGCCGCGATGATGTCCTCGATCTGCGGGTGGGAGAGCGGTTCGCCCTGGCCGCAAAAATAGAAGAGCGCGACTGTGTAGCCCTCGTCGCGCAGGCTCTGGAGCGTGCGGCGGTAAACGGGCACGGGCATGAAGACGGGGCCCTTGCGCTCCTTGATTTGGTAGATGCGCGTGCAGCCGGGGCAGCGCAGCGCGCAGGCGAGCGAGGGCTCGACGTGGACCTTCTCGAGGCGTTTTTCCGCGAGGGCGTTGTGGAAAGGTTCGTTGGGCCGCAGGAAAACGCAGCGCGTGCAGACCTCGCCCCAGGGCAGCTCGTTGCGCTGGAAGGCGTCGGCCATGCGCTGGTAGCGCGGGTTGGTGAAGAGCTGCGTGGCGCTCCACTGCGGATCGGCGGCGGTCCATCCGAGGTTGATCTTCTCCCCGGAGCCGCAGTTGCATGCGACCTCGCCGTTGGCGCGGAGGTAGAGGATTTTGAAGATCTCGCAGTTCATTTCCGAAGGGCAGGATGGGCGCGGGGCCGGGAAGCGGAAGCCAAAACCGGCGGAGCGCAAGCGCGCGTCACGCGCGCGTGGCGACGGCGAGCAGGTGATTGTGCAGCGGCGTGCCCTCGCGGGTGTTGAGGGGCAACAGCGTGTGGAAACCCAGCTCCACGTGCGGATAGAATTCCCGCAGCAGAGCGCCGAGGCTCCAGCGGGTGAAAAAGTTCACGTGCGTGGCCTCCAGCATGTGCCACGGCGTGGCGAGGTGCTCGTAGAGGTAGCCGAACAGCTCGCAGTTGGGGACCGACACGATGAGCCGCCCGGGCGCCACGCGCGCGACCTCGCGGAGAAAGGCGCGCGGCTCGTCGATGTGCTCCAGCACTTCGAGGCAGAGCGCGGCGTCGAACTCACCATCGGCGAAGGGCAGCGTGCGCCCGTCCACCTGCCGGTGCGGCAGGCCGAGGCGAGCGAGTTCGGCGCAGTCGGCGGGATTCACCTCGGCGCCGATCCAGTCGTAGCCATCGGCGAGCAGGCTGCGGCCATAGGAGCCAAGCCCGCAGCCGACATCGATCACGCGGCGGGGCGGCGGACCGAGGTGGCGCCGCACGAGCTGCGCGACTTCGCCGCTGCCCTCGGACTGCGAGGGCCCGGTGGCGAAGATATTGTCGTGCCGCTGCACCGCCGTGGTCGCGCGATTGAGCAGCACGCCGAAATGCTGGGTCCGGTAGTCACGGTTGATGGCGGTGGCGGTGCGGGTGGCGAGTGGTCCGCGGTGCGTGCCATCGCGGAGCCGGGCGCGCAGCGCGATCTCGAACGGCTGGCCCGGCGTGAATGCCGGATGATGCGCGAAGAGCTCGAAGCCCGCCGCGGTGCCGGCGGGCAGCGAGAGCGCGGCGGACACATCGGGCCGCGGGTAAAGCGCGCGCGTTTCGCCAATCACCGCGCCACCGGCCAGGACCTCGACGGTTTCGATCTGCGGATGCGCCTCGCCGAGCCAGAGCCAGCCCCGCACGAGAAACGCGAGCGGATCAACCGGCGCGCCGGAAACAGGATCGTCGAGGTGGGCGGGCATGTGGCCGGACGGTTTCCCGCGCGTGGTTTGTGCGCGAGCCTACTTCAGCGGGCCCCACTCGCGAGGAGGGAGCGCGAGGGTGAAGTCGTTGATCGTGAGCGTGAGGTTCGGGTTGTAGGCGGGATCGTTGAGGAGCGCGTCGCCCCAGCGCTCGGTCATCGTCTCGACCTCGCTGCGGAAGCGGTCGCGTTTTTCCAGCGTGTCCTCCTGACCGCGGCTCGCGCTCTCGTGGTGGTAGAGCTCGGCGTAGGGCGTCCAGAGGTTGCGGTAGCCGGCGGCGCGGACTTTCAGGCAGAAATCGACGTCGTTGAACGCGACGCGGAGCTTTTCGTCGAGTCCGCCGACCTCAAGATAGACCTCGCGGCGGATTACGAGGCAGGCCGCGGTGACAGCGCTGAGGTTTTGCTGGAGCAGGTTGCGGTGGGCCTGGCCCGCGGCGCCGCGCGGGTGGGTCTGCCACGCGTGCGCGGCCACGCCGCCGATGCCGAGGATGACGCCGGCGTGCTGAATCTTGTCGTCGGGATAGTAGAGCTTGGCGCCGACGCAGCCGATCTCGGGGCGCAGGGCATGGCTCGCCATCTCGTCGAGCCAGTCGCCGTGGATGACCTCGAGATCGTTGTTGAGGAGTCCGATCAGCGGGGCGTGCGAGTGTTGCACGCCAAAGTTGTTGATCGCGGAGAAATTGAATTCGCCGGGAAACTTGATCACGCGGACGCGGCGCGGAGTGGCGAGTTGCGCGCTTTGTTCCGCGAGGCCGGCGAGGTAGGCGAGCGTGTCGGCGTCGTCACTGTCGTTGTCCACGATGAGCAGCTCGAAGTCCGCGTAGGTGGTCTTGGCGAGGAGGCTCTCGATGCAGGGGCGGAGGACGTTGAGCCGGTTGCGCGTCGGGATGATCAGGGTGACGCGTGGTGCGGGCGACGGCAGCGGATAGTGCACCCGCCAGTAGCTGCCCTTGGTGGGCGAGAGCGTGGCCTCGACGCCGATGCGCGCGAGGTGTTCGTTGATGACCTTCTCGGCGGCGGTGCGGGCGTAGTCCTTGGCGCCGATGAGCATGGCGGTGGAGCCGGGCACGCTGCGCCAGTGGTAGAGGATTTTCGGGATGTGGCGGATGCGGTCAGGCGCGCTGCGCTCGATCACGCGGTGCGCGAGATCCCAATCCTGCGAGCCTTCGTAGCCGATGCGGAAGCCGCCGACCTCGCGCACGAGGAGCGTGCGGTAAACGCCGAGGTGGCTGATGTAGTTCTGGACGTTGAAGAGGTCCGGGTTCCAGTCGGGCTTGAAGTAGTGATCGTAGCGGTGGCCGTTCTCGTCGATCTTGTCCTCGTCGCTGTAAACGAGGTCGGCGTGGGGATGCGCGTCGAGTTCGAGGGCGACGCAGGCGAGGGCGTGCGGGCGCAGCTCGTCGTCGTGATCGAGGAGCGCAATGAATTCGCCGTGGGCGAGCGCGAGGGCCGAGTTGGAGGTCGCGGAGATGTGGCCGTTGGTCTCGCGGCAGACGACCTTGATGCGCGGATCCTTCTTTTGATAGCGCTCGAGCAGCTTGCGGACGTGCGGTTCCTTGGAGGCGTCGTCGGCGATGCAGAGTTCCCAGTTCTCGTAGAGCTGGCGGCGCACGGACTCGATGGCGGCGACCAGCCACTTCTCCGGCGTGTTGTAAACCGGCATGAGCACCGAGATGAGCGGGCGCTTTTTCAGTGAGGCGAGCTTGGCGCGGATTTTGTCGGCGCTCTCGGGCGTCAGGGTGTCGTAGGCCGCGACCCAGGCGGCGTAGGTGTTGGGCGGCGGCGGGGCGGCGTCGGCCGTGCGGCGGATGAGGCGCGACACGGCGATGTGCCACGCGCCGGTCTCGTCCTGCACCTCGATGAGGAGGAGATGCGTGCCGCGGCGCGGCACATCGGCCTTGACGATCCAGCCGCAGCGCTCGGCGCCGGGGTAGTCGCGGAAATGATCCAGCACATCGAGGCGCTCGAGGCCGAACTCGGCCGGGCAGGACTTTTCCCCGAGCCGCGCGCGCGCAGCCTTCAGCGGCACGCGATCGCGGTGGAGCGACCAGCCGCGGACGTTGAGCGTGGGCGCGATGGCGGACCAGTCCTGCGGGTAGTCGATGTTGCCGAGGAGCGCGGGAGAGACGGCGGGCGGGGCCGGCTGGTCGAAGAAGCGGCGGCGGAGCGCGCGCAGCGGCGCGGTGGCTTTCCAGGAGAAGGAAGCCTGCATCGTCGCGATCTTCTCCTCGCGCGAGCGGGTGAGGGCCTGCTGCTGGGCGAGCAGATCGGCGGCCTGCGCGGCGGCGGCGGCGTGCTGCGCCTGCAGCTGCGGGATCCGCGCGAGGGCGGCCTCGGTCTCGCCGCGCGAGGTCCTCAGCTGTTCCTCGGTCTCGCTGAGGTTCTGCTTGAGCGCGAGGATGTCGGCATCGGCGGTGAGCAGGGCGTTTTCGTAGGCGGTGACCTGCTGCCGCGCGGTGCGGAGGAGGGTGTCGGCCTGATCGCGGCGCTGTTTGTGCTTGGCGACCTCCTTCGCGAGGTTGTCGGCGAAGGTCTGCGTCATCGCGCGCGATTCCTCGAGGCCGGCGGCGTGCTGGCGCGCGGCCGCGAGGAGATCTTCGATGTTCTTCACGTGCTGGGCCGTGAGTTTTTCGCGGGCGAGGATGGCGTCGCGATCGGTCTCAACTTCGCGGATGCGGCGGGCGGTCTCGGCCTCGAGGCGCTCGATCTGGTCGCGGGCGAGCTGGCCGAGAAGGTCGATGTCGGCGGCGACCGGCGCGGCGCAGCGCAGGCGGTCGGCGACGAGCACGATCTCGTCCGTGCTGGACGTGCGTGCGAGCGACCAATCGACGGCGGGGGCTTGTCTGAGCGTGGCCTCGTAAAACGCGAGGAGCGTGCGGGTGTTGACCGCGAGATCGAAGTGCCGGCGGGCCAGGCGCGGGCCGTGCTCGCTCAGCTGGGTGCGCAGCGCGGCGTCGGCGAAGACGCGCTGGCAGGCGGCGGCGATGTCCTCCGGCGTGCCGCTCGCGGGGAGCAGGAGCGCATCGCGGCCATCCTGCAGGAGCAGGCCGAGGTTGGAGGGCGGGAGCACGACGGGGCGTCCGCTCGCGAAGAACTCGGGGAGCTTCGAGGGCAGCCGGTAGTCGTTGAACGCGCCGGGGTGGCCGGGCTGCACGAGCACGTCGGCGAGGGCGAGGAGGCGCGGCAGCTTCGCCTTCTCGACGAAGCCGAGGTCGAGCACGTGTTTTTTCAGATCGTCGGACAGGCCGGCGAGGAACTGCGGCGAGTTGAAGCCGGTGCGGACGAGGCGCGTGGGGGTGCCGCGCTGGTTGAGGAGCGCGACGGCGAGGTAGAGTTCGCGCAGCTCGGGCTCATTGGCGAAGGTATTGCTGCCGGTGAAGACGACGACCTTCTCCTCGGGCCGGAGGCCGATGGAGCGGCGCAGGTGATCGTCGGCCGGCTGCGGGCGGTAGGCGGAGAAATCGACGCCGGGAAACAGCAGGTGCGTCGCCGTGCCGGCGGGCGCAAACTCCGCCAGCCGGTCGATGATGTGGGTGATGCCGTCGGCCGTGCGGAGAAAACTCTCGTGGCGGATCGGGTGGGGCAGGCCGTCAACGAGCCATTTCTCGGTCTCGGCCAGCGGCGCCTCGCGAAGCTCGGCGAACGATTTCCCCGTGTAGGACTCGATGAGATGACGCTCGTTGTCCTCGAGATGGATGAGCAGGCGCGCAGGCGCGGCGATCCGGCGCTGATAGGAGAGGACGAATTTCCTCACGCCTTCGCGCGGCGTCCAGGCGTGGATGAGATCGGCGGGCCGGCCGTCCGGGAAGACCTTCGGCAGCGTGATCAGCTCCTCGTAGGTTGCGGCGATGAACAGCGGATTGGCGATGTGGCGCAGGGTTTCCTTGCGGTCCGGCACGGCGACCACACAGGCATGGCCGGCCGCGCAGAGCGTGTTCGCGAAGCCGCCGATGTGGTTCAGGCTGTTGGTGGTGAAGTCGCCGTAGTTGACGAAGAGGATGTTCAAGGCGGGAAATGGGAACAGGAGAGGCGATGCGAGGCTGACGCAAAAAAGGCAGACCGGCGACGCTGCGCGGGTCTGCCCGGGAGGTAAATGCGGATTTTGTCAGAGCTTGAAGCCGGCGTCCGCGGCGTCCTTTGAAAAGGTCTTCACGGTGTCGAGCGAGAGGTCGGTCAGGTCCTGGCCGAACATCTTGGCCGCCTTGGCGAGGATGTCGTGCGGGACGGTGATGATCGCGCAGCCGGCCTCCTGGGCCTGGAAGATGTTGAGCACCTCGCGCGTGCTGGCCCAGAGCAGCTCGGCCTTGGGTTGCGCGTGGAGCAGGGCGCCGCACGCGCGGACCATCGGCACCGGATCGACGCCGGTGTCGGCGATGCGGCCGGCGAAAACCGACACGACCGCGGGCACCGCGGGGTTGAGCGCCTCGGCGACGCCAGCGACCTGCCGCAGCGTGAGTAGAGCGGTCACGTTGAGTTTCACGCCGGCCTGACCCAGTTCCTTGATGAGCGGAAGGCAGGAATCGCCGCGGGCGTTCGTGATCGGGATCTTGGTGTAAACGTTCTTGCCCCAGCTGTTGATCTTCAGGGCCTGGCGTTTCATGTCCACGAGGTCGTCCGTGAAGACTTCCAGGGAGATGGGCTTGGCGGTGACCGTTTGAAGCACGTCCTTGGCGAAGGCCTCGTAGTCCTTGATGCCGGCCTTCTTCATGAGCGACGGATTGGTCGTGAGTCCCTTGATGTAGGACTTGGCATAGAGGTCGAGGATGCCGGCCTTATCGGCGCCGTCGGCGTAAAGCTGAATCGTGAGATCGTTCAGGGATTTCATGGTGCGCTGAGGAGGGGGAAAGGGTGCGGCGCGGTCAATGCTGCGCGAGGACTATTCGGGCCGCTTCTGGGAAGGATGACGCGATGAAATCCGGCGGCGCGCGGAGTTCCTCGGCATAGCCGAAATCGATGAACACGGTGCGGACTCCGGCACGGCGGCCGCAGTCGATGTCGCGCCACCGGTCGCCGATCATCCATGAGCGCGCGAGGTCGAGCCCGAGTTCACGGGCGGCGTCGAGCAGCATGCCGGGCTCGGGCTTGCGGCGGCGGGATTCCTCGCCGCGACCGGGATCGTAGCAGACCTCGACGCGCGCGATCGATGGAACGAGCGAAAGGAGCTTCGCGTGCATCGCCTCCACGGTGGCCTGCGACTGCGTGCCGCGGCCGACGTCCGGCTGGTTGGTGGCAACCACCAGCACGTAGCCGGCCGCCGCGAGTTGCACGCAGGCCTCGGCCGCGCCCTCGAATAGCTCGAACTCGGCGAGCGACTGCGGCGGGTAGGGTTTACTGTCGCGGATGACCTGGCGGTTCAACGTGCCGTCGCGATCAAGGAAGACTGCGGGGCGCAAGGCGGGCATGGAAGTTGGGCGGGTCTGTGACCCACCCTCGTATGCTTATCAGCGATGAGCTGCGACGCGGGTTTCCGCGCAGTGTCGGTCAGCACGGTGCATGACAAGCAGTGATGCTAGCTTGGGAGTCATGCTAGGCCTCAAAGTAAGGAACAGAAAGGTTACGTTCACGAGCGCATGAAGAGCAGAGGCAAACTGGTGAAACCTCATGACGGCCTATCGGAGAGATATACCATTTAGCCTTCATGGCGATCCGTGCTTGCCGCTTCACCTTGTCGGAAAATGAGGAGTGTCCGACGTCATCGTTGAGACTGGCGTCGAAAAGCGCATCGCAATCACGGCAGCGCAAAGTTAGGTTCGCTTGCAGGTAGAACTCATAGGTTTCAATGCCCCCAGCGGAAATGGGAAGATAGTCCATAGATTATTTGCCGAACAGTGGAGGTCGAAGGGCAGGTCTGTGACCCGCCCTACTCTTAGGGCTTCGCGACCGACTCCCACTTCGTCTGGTTCACCTTTAGATCGGGGTGCGAGACGAAGAGGTGCCAGATCACCGCTTGGAAGGCTTCGCTGTGCGGGGTGATGTTGTTGGCATTGACGACCGGCACGATCACGCAGGCGTCGGCGACCTTGGCCGTGTAGCCGCCATCCTTGCCGACGATGCCGATCACGCGCGCGCCCACCTGCTTCGCCAGCTGCAGGGCGAGGACGAGGTTGGGGGAGACGTTTTTCTCCAGGTTGCCGCCGCCGACCGAGAAGATGAGGAGCGCATCCTCCTTTTTCAGGCGTGAACCCCGGAGCCATTCGGCAAAGACGCTGGCCCAGCCCTCGTCGTTGGTGCGGGCGGTGAGTTCGGAGACGTTGTCGGTGGGGGCGTAGCACTCAAGGCCGCCGATTTTGCGGAAATCGTTCACGGCGTGCGAGGCGTTGGCCGCGCTGCCGCCGACGCCGAGGATGAACAGGCGCCCGCCGCGCGTGCGGACGGCGACGAGTTCGCGGACGCATTTTTCGCAGTCCTCGGGATTGAGCTTCGAGACGATCTCGGCCGTCTCCTTCAGGTGTTGGGCGGAATAGGACATGGAGGGATTATTGGGGCGCGAGTGTGCCGGAGCGGAGCAGCGCGTCGAGTTCGTTGAGGCCCTCGTGCGAGCCGATTTCGTAGAAGCGCTGCTTCATCTCGTAGCCGGCGAGCTGGCCGCGCGCGCAGAGCTGGGTTTGCACCGCCGCGAGATCGACCACGGCGTCGCGTGGGAACCCATCGAAGGCCGCGGCGTGAAACACACCCAGACCGTAGTCGATGTGGCGCATGGCCGAAGTGCGGTGCTTTTTGTCGTAGGCCTTGATCGTGCCGCTCGCGAACTCGACATTGCTCGTGTCGTAGCGGCCGTGGTTTTCGTAGACGGTCATGAGGCCGAGCTTGCCGCTGCGCAGGAAAAAATCTCCGACCGCGCGGTAGTCGATCGGCAGGTAGCTGTCACCGTAGAGCACGTAGAACGCATCGCCGAGCTTGGGCAGGGCGGCGATGAGCGCGCCGCCGGTCCCGAGGAGCTTGGGGCCGTCGAACGCATACTCGATCTGCACGCCCCACTTCGCGCCGTCGCCGTAGAGCTCGACGATCTTCTCGCCGAGGTAGCCCACGCAGAGCACGATTTTCGTGAGGCCGTTTTTTTTCAGCAGGCGGAGCTGGTGGGAGAAAAACGGCTCGCCCGCGACTTCGACGAGGAGCTTGGGGATTTTTTCCGTGATGGGCCGCAGGCGCGTGGCCATGCCGCCAGCGAGCAGGGCGACAGGCAAAGAAGAAACCTGAGGAAGCATGAAAGAAGAAAGCAGAAACGGTTCAGCGGCGCGAAGCGCGCGCGCGGCGAAGGATCGTTGAGAGGATGGCGATGAGTTGGCCAACTTCGGAAGTTAGGACGGCGAGCGGCTTGGTGTCGCCGAGCTGAACGCGGGCGCAGAGGAGCAGCCAGTATTCGGTTTCGGCGGCCTCCTTGACTGCGATGGCTACTTTATGGGCGAAATCGTCCGGCGATTCGGCACGATTGGCTTCGCGATAATTCGCGCCGACGGACGTGCCGGAGCGCAATAATTGCCGGCCGATGACTTGGCCGGAGTCGGAACGTGGCAACGCCGAGACAAAGCTCACGACCTGCACGGCGAACGCCAGCGTGCGCTCCTCCAGCTCTGCGCCGACGCGAGCCGGCTGATTTCTTCTTTCTGCTGTTTCCAAGATTTCTTCTTTGTCCGCCTCAGTTCTGGGCGACCACCTTGGTGCCCTCGAAGTCGAAGCGGAAGCGGACTTCCTGCAGGCCTTTTCCGCGCATCGCCTGACGGAGCTTCTTTTTGTCGCCGGCGTAGAACATCAGGAAGCCGCCGCCGCCGGCGCCGATGAGTTTGCCGCCCAGGGCGCCGTTGGCCATCGCGTGGTCATACCAGTCGTTGATGTGCGCGTTGCTCATGCCGGAGCTGCGGGCTTTTTTGCGCTGCCAGTGGACATCCATCAGCCTGGCGAACTCGTCGAGGTTGCCACCTTCGAGCGCTTCGAGGGATTTGTAGCCGAGTTCCTTCGTGAAGTGCAGGTTGTCGAGCATCGCGCGGTCGTTGCTCTTGGACTTGTCGTTTTGGTCCTTGAGGATCGCGGAGGCACTGCGGCTGTAGCCGGTGAAGAAGAGCAGCAGGTTGTCCTCGAGGTTGAAGAGCGTCTCCTCGGAGATCGCGCAGGGCCGGTATTCGACGCGGCCATCCTTGTGAAAGGTGAAGGCCGTGATGCCGCCGACGGCCGCGATGTATTGGTCCTGCTTGCCGATGGGTTCGCCGAGCTTGTTGAGCTCGATGTCGCAGGCTTGTTCGGCGAGTTCGGCGGGCGAGACGAGCGTGCGCTTCGACGTGTGCAGGGCCTTGAGGAGCGCGGTCGTGAAACTGCCGCTCGAGCCCAGCCCGGTGCCGCCGGGGATGTCGGCCATGGAGGTGAGCTCGAGGTGCGGATCGGTCACGCCGGTGAGCTTGAGCGCCTCGCGGATGATCGGGTGCTCGATCTCGGCGACGGAGGCGACACGCTCGAGCTTGGAGTATTTGACAATGATCTCGGGCTGAAACGTGCGGTGCTGGGTAATGTAGATGTATTTGTCGATGGCCGCCGCGACGAGGAAGCCGCCGTGCTCGCGGTAGTAGGAGGGCAGGTCGGTGCCGCCGCCGCCGAGCGAGACACGAAGGGGGGAACGGGTGATGATCATCGGCTGAATTTACGATTTGGGATTTTCGATTTACGATTGCGGCGGGCGGTGGTGTGGCGGGCGTTGAGCAACGAGATGACAAGCGAGGGCTACAAACCCGCCACTGAAACCGGATAGCCGCTGCGGCGGTAGATGGCTTCGACGATTTCGAGCGTGCGGATGCCTTGGTCGAGTCCGGACGAGGGCTCTCGGCCGAGACGGATGTCGTCGATGAAGGCCCGCGTCTCGATTGCCCAGGAGTCGTCGGTGGGGAAATCGTGGATCTCCGGCGTGGTCGGCTTGCCGAGCATCTCGGCGGGCATGGGGTAGTGGATGAGCTTTTCCAGCCCGTAGCTGCCGCCCAGCCCGTCGATGATGATCTTGCCGGTGCGGCCGTAGAGCTCGAGGGAGAACATGTTCTTCCACTCGGTGCAGCTCACGTGGAGCCACGCGGTTTGGTTGGTGGCGGTGCGCAGGGAAACGAAGGCGTTGTCGTCGACCTTCATGTCCCAAAACGAAGTTGTCGCGTGGCCCTCGACGGTGGGGAACTCGCCGAGAAACCAGCCCGCGAGATCGATGAGATGGACGCCCTGATCGATTAGCTCGCCGCCGCCGGCGAGCGCGGGATCGGCGCGCCACTCGCGGTCGTAGCCCTTGCGGCCGCCGTGGCCGTAGCGGGCGCGGAGAAACATGAGCGGGCCGAGCGCGCCGGCATCGACGATCTCGCGGGCCTTTAGCAGCGCGCCGTGGCACCGGTGGTTGTAGCCGATGCGCACGCGGACGCCCGCGGCCCGGGCGGCCTCGCGCACGGCGCGGAGCTGGGCGGCGTTGAGCGCGCCGGGTTTCTCCACCAGCACGTGCTTGCCGGCGCGCACGGCGGCGAGCGCAATGGGAGCGAGCGAGGCGTTGAGCGTCGCGACGATCACGGCGGTCACACGCGCGTCGGCCAACACCGTCGCGGTGTCCGTGACCGCCACACAGCCCGGCGCCAGCTGCGCGAGGGCGGCGGCGCGGGTCGCGTCGAGGTCGCACGTGTAGAGCAGCGGAGGGTTTTTCCCGAGGGCAGCGACGCGTTTGCGCCCGATCAGGCCGCAGCCGATGACGGCGAATTGGGGTTGCTCGGTGCTGGCGCGGTTCATTCCGTGGTCGTTAATGACGAAGGCGAAGGCAACGCGCGCGACGACGCAAGTGAGGTTTTGAGATGAGCCGGGCCGAGCGCATCCTCGTCTTCGGGCTCTGCGCCGTGGTGGGCGCGTTCTATTGCTGGACGGTGTGGTCCACCGGCGAGGACTGGCGGCGCGACGACAACCGGCGCGACTATTACAACCGGCTGATCGACGGATGGCTCGACGGGCAGCTGCACATGAAGACGGAGGTGCCGGCCGAGCTGCTCGCCCTCAAGAACCCCTACGATCCGGCGGAGCGGCGGCCGGGGCTCGGGCTGCACGACGCGTCCTTTTACCGCGGCAAGTATTACCTCTACTTCGGCGTGGCGCCGGCGCTGACGCTGATGCTGCCCTATCGGATCGTGACCGGGACGGACATGCCTTTGCAGGCGGCGATTCTGGTGTTCGTGTTCGGGGGCTTTCTCGCGAGCGTCGCGTTGTTTTGCGCGGTCCGGCGGCGGTATTTTCCGGAGTCGGGCCGGCTCGTGCTCGCGATCGGCGTGCTCACCCTGGGCTGCTGCGGGGCCTGGCTGGTGCTGCTACGGCGGCCCGAGATGTGGGAGCTGCCGATCGGCGGCGGCTACTGTTTTGCGATGCTAGCGCTGCTGGCATTGTGGCGGAGCCTGCATGCGGCCGAGGGGCGCGGGCGGTTGCGATGGCTCGCGGCGACCGCGTTATTGCTTGGTCTAGCGATTGGGTCGCGGCCGACGTATTTGCTGACGCTACCGCTGCTGGCGGCGCCGATGCTCTGGTGGTGGCGCCGGGAAAAACGCCTCCCACGGCGCGAGCTCGCGGCGGCGATTGCACCGCTGGCGATCGTGGGGGCGGCGATGGCGTGGCATAACTGGGCTCGTTTCGATAACCCGCTCGAGTTTGGCCAGGCCTACCAGTTCAGCCTCGATTACGAATCGAAGCTGCCGCACTTCGCGGCGCGCTACGTGCCCTACAACCTGCAGGCCCACTTCCTGAGCGCGGCGGAGTGGCAGCGGTATTTTCCGTTCATCAAGCCGGGCAATCCCGGGCCGGCACCGGCGGGCTACACGATCCACCGCGGCGACATCTATGGCGTGCTGGCGAACTATCCGCTCGCGTGGCTCGCGTTTCTCGCGCCGCTCGCGCTGTGGCGGCGCAACCCGGAGGAGCGCGGGCCGCTGGGCACGTGGCTGGCCGCGGTGGCGCTGTTGTTCGGCACCGTGGGGCTGGTGATGGTCTCTTTCTTCAGTTCGCTGTCCCGCTACCAGGTGGATTTCATGCCGGCCTTCATGGTGCTCGCGGTCGTCGGCCTGCTCGCGCTGGAGCGCTGGCTGCCGGCTCGGGCCCGCATGCTGGCCGGAGCGGCGGCGGGCTTGGCGGCGGCCTTTGGCGTGGTCTTTGGCGTGCTCTTCAGCCTCCAATTCGACGGTTTGCTCAGGGAGCATTCGCCCGCCATCGAGCGCCGGGTCGCGCTCCTGCTCAACCATGTGCCGGCGCTGATCGAGCGTGGGCTGGGCGTGAAGCATGGCCCGATCGAGCTGACGTTGAAATGGGCTGCTCACCCGCCGGCGGGAGACGAAACCCTCGTCACCATCGGGCGGGCGCCGCGTGAGGATCGGCTGGTCGCGCGGCACTCGGGCGACGGCCGCGTGCGGCTGGGCTTCATCCCGGCCGACGCCGCCGAGCGCTTCAGCGAACACCTCGTGCTGGTCCCGGGACAGCCGCATCGGGTGACGGCGTCGATCGTGTCGCTCCTGCCCCCGGCGACGCATCCTTATTTTTCGGGGCGCACGCGGGAGGAAATCCGTGCGCTGCTGCGCCGCGCCGAGATCACCTGGGACGGCGCGTCGGTGCTGCGGGAGCATCTCCGCCTGGATCGCGCCGGTGCCGGCCTCGTGCGGGTGGGCCGCGCGGAGTCGTGGCGCCGGATCGCGGAGGCGGGCAGCGCGTTGCCCGGCGAGCCCGCGCTGGCCGGAGCAGGCGATACGCTGCGCCTGCGCGTGCGCCTGCGCGCCCAGCCGGCGGGCACGCGGGAGCCGCTGGTGGTCACGGGCCGCAGCGGCGCGGGCGAGATGATGATCCTTGAGCACCGCGGTGGCGGCGAAGTGCGCTTTGTGCTCGATTCCTGGGGACAGCCGATGCGGGCGAGCCGGCCCGTGCGGATCGATTTTGCGACGGAACATACCCTCGAAATCACTCTCGGCGCACTCGCGACAGTCGATGATGCAACGGAAGTGCGCGGCGCCCATGCCGGTCCGGTGCGGGTGGCGCTGGATGGAGCGGTCGTGTGGGAGGAGCGCAGCGATTACCACGTGGCCGAGCACGCGGAGGTCTATGTCGGGCGCAACCCGATCGGGGGCACGAGCTGCGGGCTGGCGTTCTCGGGCGAAATTCTCAGCGCGGAGCGAGTGCGCCGCGAATGAGGTTGCGGCGCGGGGGTTTCGCCGCGTCCGATCAGCCCGATGTTCGACTCCCTGCTTACCGATCGCGAAACTCAGCTCCGGCTGCTGCGCTTCCTCGCGGTCGGCGGCGGCTCGGCGCTCGTGCAAATCGCCGTGCTCCGCGCGCTCAAGGCCCGGCTCGGTGAGACGTGGGCGTTTTCCATCTCATGGGTCGTCTCCACGACCACGCACTATTTCGCCAACCGTTTCTGGGCCTTGCCGAGCGGGCGCGACGACACGGTGCAGCAGATCGGCGAGTATCTCGTCGCTGTCGGGCTCAGCTACCTGATCAATCTCGGCGCGTTCAAGCTGCTGCGGCACCGTTTCAACTTGAGCGCGACGTGGGCGGCACTCTGGGCGATCCCGCCTTCGACGATCGTGGTGTTTTTGATCCTGAACTACCGGGTGTTTCAGCGGTAGGGCGAGGCGTCTCGCCGAGCGCGCGCGCGACGGCTCACCGAGGACGGTTTGCCCTGCTCAAAGACGCGAAGCGGGGTCCGTGCCCTACCATTTCCTGCCGCGCTCTTCGGGCACGATGCGCCGGAGCGTGTAGATGTCGGTGGCGGCGAGGCCGGCCGCGTGCGCGCCGAGCGTCGACCAGGGATCCCACGGCGCGCTGATAAGGCGGCCGCTGATGCCGTCGCTGGCGGGCGAGAGCAGCCACTCGACGCAATCGAGCGCCTTTTCCATCGAGCTGCCGCCGGCCGCCTTCTGTTTCTGCGCGGCAGCGAACTCCGCCTCGCCCACGACCGCGGGGCCGAGAGCGAGGACCTCGTCGGTCAGGCGCGTGTTGATGGCGCCGGGCGCGAGGGCGTTGATGTCGAAGGCGCGGCTCCGCTCCTCCTCGGCGATGGTCTCGACGAGGCGGACGAGGGCGGTCTTGGCGACGCCGTAGGCGGAGAAATTTGCGCGCGGCTTGGTGGCGCCGCCGCCGGAGAAGCACACGACTTTTGCGCGGCGCGGGGCGCGCGCGAGCAGCGCGTCGCACGCGCGCAGGGCGTGGAATGTCCCGTCGAGATTGGCCCGCACGGTCGCGCCCCAATGCACCGGATCGGCGGCGAGGGCGCGGCCGATTTCGCCCTGGAGTCCGGCGGCGCAGACGAGCGCATCGACGTGGGGCCACGCGGCGGTGATTTCGGCGAAGGCGTGCGCGACCTCCGGCCACTGCGCGACATCGCAGCGCGTAGCGCGGAACTTGCCCGGGTGCTTGGCGGAAAACTCCGACTGGTCGGAGCGCGCGAGGCCCCACACGGCGTGGCCGCGCGCGAGCAGCCGCTCGGCGAGGGCGCGGCCGATGCCGGTGCTGGAGCCAGTCACGACACAGTTCATGCGTGGCTCATGGAAACGGAATCTCGCGGCGCTGGTAAAGCACCATGCGGCGGCCGAAGAGCGTGAAGCGCTCGGCGGCGCGAAAGTTGGCCTCGCACCAAGCGTGCGTCTGCGGCCGGAGCACGGCCAGCTTGCGATCGAACGGGAAGCCGCCGGCCGGGGCTTCCTCCGTGAGAAAAACAAAATCACTCAGCGCCAGCCGCGCCATGACCTCGGCTTCCGTCGGCTCGGCGATACCCGTGGGCAGCGTCATATTGAAGGGCAACCAAACATGGTGGCGTTCATAGCCGATGATGCGGATGACCTGCGCGTCCAGGGCATCGGTGATGTGGTCAACCGCGACGCGTGACTCGGGCAGGGCCGCCGCGCGGCCACGGCGAATAATCGTGTCGGCGAGCGTAATGACGTGTCGGAATTCCTCGCGCGCGGCTGCATCGAACGCCGGGCGCAGCTGGCGTTGGGTGAAGAACGCCAGCGCCGCGAGCATCACGCCGGCGGCGACGAGACCGATCGTGGGACGGCCCGGTGCCGGACGGGCGAGCGCATGCCACGCGGCGATCATGAGCACGATGACGCCCGGGGCGAGCGCGCTGACGACGACCTCGGATTTTTGCTGGTGCAGCGTCAGCACGAGGCCAGGCGCGGCGAGAAACAGGCCGCCCACGGTCCAAAGCGGTGGCGCGGACTTGGCGTTCGGCTCATCGCGTCCGCGGAGGAATCGAAAGGCAATCGCGCCGAGCACGACCAGCGCGCCGAAGAACACGCCGAGGTGGCGCTCGCCGAGCTGGCCGCCGACAAACGCGAGCGACTGGCCGAGCCCGAAGCCCTGGCTGCGGATCGCGCTCTCGGGACCGACGTAGTGGCCAATCCAGTAGTAATTCCAGACCCACTCGCGGTTCAGCCAGAGGAGTGGCGCGGCGATGGCGAACGCCGCGCCGGCGGCCAGCGCGAGGTTGGCCAAGCGGCGCCGGCGTTCATCACCCGCCGCGATCCAGGCGAGCCCGCCGGCGAAGATGAGGGCGAAATACGTGCCCGTGAGGAAACGCGTGAGCAGCGCGAACCCGACCGCGACGCCAAACGCCAGCGACCAGGCCCGCGCGCGACACCCCTCCGTTAGCAGCGCGGCGGCGGACGCAATCCCGAGCGCGCACATCGCCAGATGATCGAGGCGGAAATCGTAGGCGCTGCCCGGGATGTCGGCCCAGGGGCCGGCGAGTGCGAGCGGCAGCGCGGCGGCGGCCAAGGCGAGCGAGCGCGAGCCGGTCGTGCGCGCGACGGCAAAGAACAGCGCGGCCTGCCACGCGATCAACGCGAACAGGTTGACCGCCAGCGCCGCGCTGCGCGAGGGCCCGGCGACGGCGAACACGAGCGTGGCGAAAAAGTCGTGCAGGGTCCCTTGCGCGGAGGGGTTGACGAGCGTGTGCCAGAGCCCGGCGGCGAGGCCGTGCGCGCGGGCGTGCTCGTGGCCGGCGTAGGCTTCGCCGAGGTATTGGATCTGATCATTCCAGCGCGGATAGACGCCGGTGAAGCGCCGCGAGCCGAACTGGTCGAAGATGAAAAACTCGGCGGCGAAGAGCGCCACAAGCACCCACAGCGCCGGGTGGCGGACGAGCGGGCGGTCGGGCGCTTGCATCGCGGGCGGGGCGCGGGATTAGTGGCGCGCCTCGTAAACCCAGCGGTTGGCCTCGAGCCAGCGGAGCGTGCGGAGGATGCCCTGCTCGATGGTCAGCTTGGGTTTCCAGCCGGTGGCCTGAATTTTTTTTGTGTCGAGAAAGATGAACGGATTGTCGCCGATCCAGCCGCGGTTGCCGCCGGTGTAGTCGAGACGTGGCTTGAGGCCGAGGCCGGCACAGATGAAGCCGATGCTGTCGTTCACCTGCACAAATTCCGGCGTGCCGAGATTGTAGATCTGGGTGTGGTGCTTGGCGTCCTTGGCCGTGGCGCGGCGCGTCACGTGGAGCATCGCATCGATGCAGTCCTGCACGTAGAGGTAGCTCTTGCGCTGCGTGCCGTCGCCGAGCACGCGCAGGTGATCGGGGTGCTCGACCAGCTGTTGGTAGAAATCGAAGACGTGGCCGTGCGTGTAGCGCTCGCCGAGGATCGAGACGAAGCGGAAGATGTAGGCCTCGTCGATCTGCGCGCCCTCGGCGTAGGCGGCGAGCAGGCCCTCGCCGGCGGTCTTGGACGCGCCGTAGAGCGAGGTCTGGATCGGGAAAACGTCGTTCTCGGGCGTGGGCTTTTCGGGCGTGACGAGGGCCTCGCCATAGACCGAGCCGGTGGAGGAAAACGCGATGCGCTTCACGCCGTTGGCGCGCATGGCCTCGAGCACATGGAAGGTCGCGATGGTGTTTTGCTGGAGATCTTTCTCGGGGTGCTTCCAGCCGTCGCGGATGTCGGCGTTGGCGGCGAGGTGGAAGACGAAGTCGGCGCCCTGCATCGCGGCCTTGAGCGCGGGGAGGTCGAGGTTGTCGCCGCGGATGAGCTTGAACTTCGGGTGCTGCAGCGCGCCGTCGAGAAACCGGATCTGGCCGGTCGAGAGGTTGTCCCAGCCGGTGACGGTGACGCCGTCGGCGAGGAGGCGGTCGATGAGATTGGAACCGATGAAACCGGCGGCGCCGGTGACGAAGACGTGGTGCATGCGGAAAGGCAGAAGGGAGTGAGCGAAGGCGGGCCGCAGCGCAACGCGCGATCACGCTAGCGGGCGGGGTCTGTGCGGGGCGGGGCCGGCGGCACGCCGAGGAAATCATCCACGCTGCGCCTCATGGCCTGGTAGCGGGTGCGCGTTTCCTCGGGCACGCCCCAGAGCCAGGCACCCTGATAGTGCAGGGTGATGGCGCCGGTCACCGCTGCTGCGGCAAGCGTCGCGGCGAGCGTGAGCACCCGGCCGGTAGTGCGCCACGCCGTCGTGGCGGACTCGATCGCGGCGAGGCCAAAGGCGGCGGCGGCGATCAGCCACGGGCAAAAATCCCCCGTGTAGCGCTGGGCGGTGGCGACCGCGGCGAAGAGCGCGATGCTCATCGGCAGCACTGCGAGGGCGAGCAACGCGAGCGGCCGGAGCGTGGCAGGCCGCGTGATCGCCGCGGCGAGACCGCCGAGTGTCGCGAGCAGAAACAGCCCCGGCATGGACCACGGCAGCGCGAGCGTGCTGTCGGGCAGATCAATTTTGGCGCTAGGGAAAGGGCGGCCGGGCGTGCGCGCCTCGAGGTAGATCCACGGGAAACCCCGTTCGAGGCGCAGATTGGGGCGCACGAGATAGGTGTAGGCGCCGTAGGGGATGTTGGCCGCGTGAAAACTCCGCCCCTCGATGGCCGCGAGCCGCTCGGGGTTGGCGTAGGGGCGGCTGATCTTCAGCGGCGCGGGGTCGAAGGTGCGGAATTTCAGCCAAGCGACGCCGTTCAGGGAGAGCTGGGCGACGGCGCAGCACGAGCCGATGAGCGCGGCGCGACGCAAGTGAGCCGCGGTCCAGCGGCGGCTGCCTTCGCGCCACCACGCCGCGATTGCCACCAGTCCGAGCAGGGTGAGGGCAAACAAACCGGTCGGTGGTCGCGCATGCACGGAGGCGAGGCCGCAGAGCAGCGCCCCGACCCACCAACGGCCCGCGGGTGCGCGCAGGTGCCGGAGCGAGCACCACGCCGACCAGAGCGCAAAGGCGATGCCGGCGAGAATCGCCTCGTGGAAAATAAAGCCCCGGCTCCCTAGGAAAAAAATCGTGCTGCCCCAGCCGGCGCCGGCCACGAGCACGATGCTGGCAAACGCCGGCGGCGGGTCTTCCGCTGCTCCGTCGATCCGGGTGGAGCGGAGGGCTTCGCGCAGGATCAGGTAGGCGGCGATCAAGCTTGCGACAAAGTAGGCCAGCATGAACGTGCGGCTGAGTTGGCCGAAAGCGACGCCCGCTGCGACGAAGGGCAGACGCAGCACGGCCGGGGTCGGGCCGAAGTAGCCGTAGAGCTTGCCCCGCGCCTCGAAGGCTTCGCCGCGCACAGCTTCCTCGGGCACGTCGAGCCGGCCTGCGAGCAGGCTGGCGGCCTGGTAGTCATAGAACGAGCCGAAGTCCTCCGCCACATTCAGACGCCACGTGCCGAGCGTCACCAGCCAAGCATAGACGAGCGTGGCTGCAAACGCCGCGCCGACGAACCAGCGATGGCGGCCGAGCGCGTGGGCCAGGCGCCGAATCATGGGACGGAGGCGGGTGGCGCGGGCGCATCGGCCCGCGCGGCGCTGTGCCGGCGGGCATCGCGCATGAGCGTCGGCAGCGTGGGCAGGGCGCGCGCGACCACGAATGCCTGGTAGGCAAACAACCCTCGCGACACCCGGATGAGCGCCGTTTGCGACTTCATGAGCACTTTTTGCCAGAAGGGACTTTTCACCACGAGCGGCACGGGCGCGGGGATGCCGCGCTCCCGCTCGATGACGAAGCCGGTTTCCTTCAGCAGGCGGCGCAGGGAGGAAAAGGTGAAGAGCCGGGTGTGCGTTTGATCCAGGATGCCTCGGTTGCCGTAGTTGAATTGCCCGAGAAACAGCATGAAACGCGTGATGAAGAATCCGACGTTGCCCGTCGAGATGACGATTTTGACGCCGAGGTTGGACTGGGCGTGCTGGCGGAGTGTGTCGCAGAATTTCTCCGGCGAAGTGAGGTGCTCGATGATGTCGAGCACGAGCACGACCTGCACGTCGTCGAGCGGGCGGGGCACAGGTTTAGTGTTGAGATCGGCGACGTGGAACTCGTCGAAGGCCGCGGCATCGGCCGGGCTGAATTGATCGACGCCGATGATGTGGGCCTGGCGTTCGCGCAGTGCGGGGCTGAGGTGCCCGGGCCCGCAGCCGATGTCGAGCACGGTGGCCCCGGCCGGCACTTCGTCGATGGCGGCGGAGTGCGTGCTGAGAAACCCGAGCTTGGCGACATAGTGCTGGTTGTCGGGCGCGGGGATGTCGAAGTTGCGGCGGTAAACAAGGCCGTAGTTCATCAGCCGCGCGACAGTGGAGGCGTTCACCACATCGAGCGCGTAGCGCAGGCCGTTCACGCGGCTGATCTCATCGCCGTAGTGCGTGGGGATGGGGATCTCGAGGATGCGGGCGCGGGCGCGCAAAAACTGGATGATGATCTCGGTGTCGAAGTGAAAGACGTTCGAGTTGAGGTCGAACGGGATGCGCCGCAGCAGCGCGACGGAGCAGGCCTTGTAGCCGCTGTGAAATTCGCTGAGCCGCGTCTGGAGCACGAGGTTCTGATACCACGTGAGGATCTGGTTCCCGATGAACTTGTAGCCGGGCATGCCGCCCTTGAGGGCGTTTTTCTTCACCATCATGCGCGAGCCGAAGACGACGTCGGCCTCGCCGCGCGCGAGCGGCGCGAGGATGTCGGGCAGCATCTCGGGCGCATACTGGCCGTCGCCATGCACGAGCACGACGTGATCGAAGTCGTGCTCGATGGCGTAGTGATAGCCGAGCTTCTGGTTGCCGCCGTAGCCTTGGTTGACGGGATTAGCGAGGACGGTGAGCGGGTGCCGGTAGCTGCCGGCGCGGCGCAGGCGGTCGGCGAGCGCGAAGGTGGCGTCGGTCGAGCCGTCGTCGATGATCAGCACCTCGACCTTGTAGCCTTCGAGCGCCGGGATGCGGCGCAGCACATCGAGGATCGTGGCCTCGGCATAGTAGGCGACGATGAAGATGAGGACGCGCGGTGGGCGGTCGGGAGTCATGGCCGGGAAAAGCCGAGCGCGGAATCAAAGGCTTGGCGAAGCATTTGGTAGCGCTCCTTGAAGTCGTCCGGCACGCCCCAGACCACCTCCCCTTGATAGTGCAGGGCGAGCGCGAGCGACACCAGCACGCCGGCGAGCGCGAGCAACACGACGCCTCCCCACGCGACGCGACGGACCCCGGGGGGCAGGAGATCGAGGACGACGGCGCCAAAGGCCGCGGCCAGCACCAGCGGCGGGCAGAAGTCGCCCGTGTAGCGTTGCGAGATGGCGACGGCGGTGAGGAGCGCGAGGACCATCGGCGCCGCGGCGGCCAGCACAAGGGAGAGCGGCAGGCGGGAGGCGCGCCAGCGGATCAGCGCCCAGAGTGCGCCGCCGAGCGCGAGCAGCGTGAGCGCGGGCATCGCGTAGGGCACCGCGAGCGTGGGCTCGGCCAGGTCAATGCGGGCCTCGCGATACTCGTGGTCGGCACGGGGTGTGGTCACGAGGTAGGGGAAAGCCGGGCGAAATGTGAAATTGGGCTGCCACGCGTAGGCGTCGAAGTTGTGGCGGAGATTCGCGAGGTGGAAATTTTTCCCGGCGATGGCCGCGATGCGCGCGGCGTCATATTGCACATGGTAGCGGAAGGGCGCCCCCTCGAAGCTGCGGAATTTGGCATAGCTGACGGCGTTGAAGCTCGCGACACCCGCGCCCGCCAGCGCCGCGATGGCGAGGGGACGGCGCAGCGCGGGCCACCACGATTGTCCGGCGGGGCGTTGATCGAAACTCCGCAACGCGAGCGCGGCGGCGGCGCAACCGAGCAGCCCAAGCGCGAAGAGACCGGCTGGCGCCCGGGCGTGCACGGCAAGGATGCCGCAAATGAGTGCGCCGAGCCACCACGCGCGTTCCGGCGTGGCGATCCAGCGCAGGATAAACCACCCGCCCCATAGCGCGAACACCGCACCGCACAGGATCGCCTCGTGATAGACATAGGCGCGGCTCGCGACGAAGAGCATCGTCGAGCCCAGGCCCGCGGTAACGGTCGTGAGAATCGTCGCACGGCGCGAAGGCCACGCGCCCGTCCCGTGCGCGAGCCGGGCTGCCGTCAGCAGGATCGCATAGGCGGCGGCGAGCCACGCGGCAAAATAGGCGACCATGTAGATGCGCGTGAGCTGCCCGAAGCCGACATCGAGCAGCGCGAACGGCAGCCGCAGCAGGGCGGGCGTCGGACCGAAATAAATGTAGGTGCGATCCTCAAAGACGAACGATTCGTCCGTGCGCGCTTCGCGCGGCAGGTCGAGGCGGCCCTGCAACAGGCTGCGCGCTTGCCAGTCGTATTGTTCGCCGAAGGCGTCGGGCTCAATGAGGCGAAAGCCGCCGCCGGTCAGCACGGCGATGAAGAGAATCAGGCAGGCTCCGGCCGTGACGAGGAACCAGGCGTGTGTCGGGCGCGCCGGGCGCGAGGGGAAAGGAGTCGCTGCCCGCGGATCCCAAAGCAATCGCACGACCGCAGCGATCGCGACGCGGCTGCGCGTGGTGGCCGCACCCGCGGCGGCGGCGAGCAGCGCAGTGACGAGCAGCGCGAGCCACCGCTCGGTCACGAGCCAGGCGAGCCGTTCGCGCGGGCTGAAAAGCTCCGCGGGCCCGCCCGCGAGGGATCGGCCGTCGGACGTGAAAAGCTTACCGCGGAAAACCGCGTGCACGAGGTCGCCGCCGGCGGGGTTGGCCGCGAAGTGAATCTCGGCCGGCGCGCGGCGATGGAAATACACGTCGCCCTCCAGCAGCACCGCGGCATCGAGGGTGATCCGCAGCGGACGTTTCTCATGGGAGCGATGGCGGGCGATGTGCGCGAGGCTCGGCATCACGACCGCCAACCTCCGCCGCTCGCCGGGACGGAGCGCGAAGGGCGCGGAGGCGGGCCCGCCCATGCCCCACACGTCGTAGAGCAGCACGGCGGTGGTTTCGTCGAGATAGCGGATGGCGAGAAAGTCGGCGTCGCCCTCCGATCCCGTCGTGATGAGCGGCTCGACGCGGCCCGCGATGCCGGCCGGAAACTCGACCTCGAGCGCGAACGGCGCGGCCACGGGCGGATAGGCTCCGCGCCAGAGCAGCGCGCCCCCCGCGATCAGGACGAGCGCGGCGACCACCAGACCGAAGCCCCGGAGCGCAGGGCGCTGTCCGCCGGCGTCGGCCATCACCGCGGCCCGAAGCCCTCGGAACGATCCACGATGAACTTCGGGCGCGCGCGGACCTCCTCATAGATTCGGCCGATGTATTCGCCGAGGATGCCGATGCTGATCAGCTGCACGCCGCCGAGGAACGAGATGAGGATGACCTGCGTCGGGTTGCCCCACGAGATTTCGCGGCCCGTGAGCTTGTAGAAGAGATAGATCGCCATCAGCAGGAACGAAAAGATGGAGACCACGAAGCCCAGCAGCGTGCTCAGCGACAGCGCGTAGGTGGAGAAGCAGAAGATGCCATTGAACCCGATGCGCAGCGACCCGAGGAAACGGTTGTAGTTGGTCTCGCCCGCAAACCGCGCCGGTCGGTCAAACGGGATGATCGCCTGCCTGAAGCCCACGACCGCGACCATGCCGCGCAGGAAGCCGTGGCTCTCCTTGAGCCGCACGACCTCGGCCACGACGCGCCGCGCCATCAGGCGGAAATCGCCGGTATTGGGCGGGATCTTCACGTCGGCGATCTTGTTGATCACCTTGTAGCCGGTGGCGGCGACGACCTTCTTGATCCACGGCTCGCCGGTGCGGTGCCGGCGCTGCGGGAGCACGACATCGTAGCCCTCGCGCCACTTGGCGATCATCTCGTGCAGCAGCTCCGGCGGGTCCTGGAGATCGACGTCCATCGCGACGACGGCGTCGCCCGAGGAGTATTCGAGCCCGGCGAGCGTGGCCATCGGCTGGCCGAAGCGGCGGGAGAATTTTAGGAGCTTGATGCGCGAGTCAGTGGCGCGGTGCTCGAGAATCACGTCTTCCGTGCGGTCGGGCGAGGGATCGAGCGAGAAGATGATTTCATAGTCCTCCGTGATCGCGGCCAGGATCGGCCGGATGCGCCGGAGGAACTCGGGGATGTTCTTCTCCTCCTTGTAGACGGGGACGACGATGCTGAGCAGCATGGGAAACAGACGGATTAACCACTAATGGGCACGAATGAACACTAATCTTCGGCCGACTCGATGCGCATGACCCGGATCTCGCGCCCCGCGTGATCCACCCAAAACGTCACGAGCCAGTCGCCATCGACCACGACTTCATTGATGCGCCCGTTTTTGTCGTGCTCCTGCAAGTCGCCCGCGCGAGATGGCGCGCTTTTGAGGCGCTCGAGAATCATGCCGACCCGGCGCTGCTCTGCGCGGGACGCGGCCACCAGCCGGCGGGCCGCGTCTTCGTGCAAGACCAGCTCGTAGGCGGCCACGGCTTACGGCAGGCCGAGCTGCCGCTTGAGATCTTCCCAACGCACCTTGCGCCCCGCATCCATGTCGGCGTGGCGGCGGGCCAGTTCTTCGCGGTTGGCGGCGGTGTCGGCGCGCAGGCGGCTCTTGAGAAAGGCCAGCGCCTGCACCATCTCGGCATGGGGCAGTTGCTCCATCTGCGGCCTGAGTTCGGCGAAGCTCATAGTCGCATTATGTGCGATGACTATGTCGGGGCAAGCGGTGAAATGTCTGCAATATGACGGACGTGCTTCAGCTTTCGCGGAGCAGGACTGAGCCAACAAGAGCCGCTGCGCCACTGGCCAGCAGCCAAGGTGCGAGTTGTCTCGGCAACGCGTCAGCGGGTGGGCCGGCTCTTCCTCCAGCATTTATCCTGATGGCGTTTGGATTACGCTCGCTGGAGTCTGGCGCGCAGGCGACCGCGGCTCCGGCTGTAAACAGAAGGATGCCAGCGATGATTAGAGAAATCCGGATACCCTCGCGTCGTGTGAGCATGAGCGGATGCGAATCCGTCGTTGTGTTTCGCATCACCACCTGATCCCAACCGCGTGCAGTCGCGCGGTGATCGCTCCCCAAAAGCGGGCGTGGCGGGCGTGGCGGTGGATGGTGACGGCGTCATCCTGGCGTTCGCCGTGGAAGCGGGTGCGGATGCGGCGCATCTCCTCGGCGCCGGTGGTGTGGATGGCCTGAGAGGTTTTTTGCTCCGCGTGGACGCGGAAGGCGCCGAGGAAATAGGGCACCCGCACCATGCGGCAGCCGGCTTGGTGGAAGCGCGCGAGCAGATCCCAGTCGAGGGCGAACTGGAACGTGGGGTCGATGCCGCCGACGTGGTCCCAGGCGCGCTTGCGCCAGAAGAGCGTCTCCTGCGGCACGTAGTCGATCCACTCGAGCGTGGCGGGGCGGTGGCGCGGCATGATCCAGCGGCCGACGTCGCGATCGTCGTCGTCGATGATGATGCGGTGGCCGTAGATCACATCGACCTCCGGGTGCGCGGCGAAATACTCGCCGACGAAGCGCAGCGCACCGGGGGCGAGCAGATCGTCGGAGTTGAGCCACGCCATGATCGTGTCGGGCGGGAGCGTGGCCTCGATGTGCGCGAAGCCGCGGCGGATGGCGTCGGCCTGGCCCTTGTCGGGGACGGATTCCCAGTGGCGGAGCGACGCGGCATGGCGCGCGATGATGGCGGGGCTGCCATCCTTGGAGCCGCCGTCCTGCACAACGTAGGCGAGCTGCGGATAATTTTGATCGAGCACGCTGCGGAGGGTGCGCTCGAGGAATTTTTCCTGGCCGTAGCTGGGGGTGACGATCGCGATCTGCGGCAGGGTCTGGGGGCTGGGGGCTGGGGTTTGGGGGAGGCGCTCGTCCCACTGGAGCGGGCGTGGATCGTAGTGGCGGAGGACGCCGATCTGCATCCAGTAGTTTTCCACGACGCGGCGGAAGAGCCACGCGCCGAAGGGCTCGGCGATTTTGGCGGACCAGCAGGAGCGGGCGGCGAGCCAGAAGCGCCGGAGCGGGCCGGTCTCGTCGTCGACGAGCTGGGCGAGGGTGGCCTCGCGGGCGGCGAGGCTCTCGCGGTGAAATTCGAGCGCGAGATCGCGCTCGGCGAGGAGGCGGCCGTAGTGTTTGGCGTTTTCCAAATCATGGAGGCCGGCGGCGCGGTTGGCGGCGGAGTTTTTCAGCTCGGCGATCTCGGCTTCGCGGTGCTTCAGGAGCGACTCGATGTTGCGGTTGTGGACGACGAGGTCGGCGATGGTCTGGGCGGCCTTGGCGGCGTCGGCGGGAAAGCCGGCGAGCGTCCGCTCGTGCACGGCGAGCCCGGCCTTGAGCGTGGCGTTCTCCGCCTGAAAGTAGCGCACGTGGCCGTCGAGGATGAAGATGGTCTTCTCGCGCTCGTCGCACACGGCCTTGAGCGAGGTGATCTCGGCGTCCTTCTCGCGGGCGAGGGCGGTGAGCTCCTCGAGCTTGTGCTGGCGGGCGAGGTGGCCGGCGGCGGCGGCGCGGTGGCGCGCGGCGGTCTTGGCCATCAGGGCCTGCGTCTCGGCGGAGAGGCGCTGGACCTCCATGACATCGAAACTGTCGTGGGCGAGCGCGTGATCGACGGCGGCGATGGCGTGATCGACGGTGATTTCGCCGAGGCAGGGGGCGTCGCCAAACGCGCAATCCCAGCCGCAGCCGAAGCAGGGCAACGGATGCACGAGGGCGACGCCGCGGCGGGCGGCGGGGACGAAGCGCGGCCAGGTGCCGCCGCCGAAGACCGCGACGACCGGCACATCGAGCGCGGCGGCGAGGTGCATGGCGCCGGTGTCGTTGCCGACGTAGAGCGCGGCGCCGGCGATGAGCTCGGCGAGACGCGGGAGATCGCCGTCGCGGCCGAGCCATAGGACGGAAGACGGGGAGACGGAGAGACGGGGAGAAAGGGAGAGAAGCGATTCCAAATAGGCGCGCTCGCTTTCGTGGCCGATGAGAAGAGTGGGGAGCGCGTGTTTTTCGCTGAGGTGCGCGATCGTCGCGGCGAAACGGTTAGCGGGCCAGGTCTTGAGCTGGACGTTGGCGAAGCCGGCGGCGGCGCAGACGACGTAGCGGCCGCGGGTGAGGCCGAGCTGGGCGGGCAGACCCGTGGCGACGGGCGCGGCGAGGGTGGGCGCGGCGCGTTCGACGGGGCGGCCGAGCAGGGCGTCGGCGAGCGAGAAGTTGGCGAGCCAGTCGGGTTCGTCGGCGGGAGGGGTGACGTTCTCGGGGAAAACGTGGGCGGCATTCAGGCCCAGGGCGACGCGGAGGCGCGTGGCGAAATGTTCGTCGTCGGCTGAGGCGCCCAGCGCGACGCGGCGGGCGGGCGGCGCGGCTGAGGCGATGGCGGCCTCGAGCCAATTGCGGCGCGACGACGCGGCGGCGACGACCTCCGGCGCGAGCGCGATGACGGCGGCGCGGAGCCGCTGCACCTCGGCGGGATCGGCCTCGGGACCCTGGGCGAAAGGATCGAGCGAGGTGGGGAGCCACTCGATGTTGTCCGCGAGCAACGGCGCGAGATCGAGGTAGGCGCGGCGGATGACGACGGCGAGACGCGTCTGCGGCCACGCGGCGCGCAGCGCGCGCAGCACCGGCGCGAAGACCACGAGATCGCCGAGCGTGTCGAGCTTGAGGATCAGGGCGGCGGCGGGGGCGTTCACGGGGCGACGGGCTGGACTTCCAGTTGCACGAGGCGGCCGGAGCGGCGGCGGGTGTCTGGCGCCACGAGCGGAAAATCGGCTGCGGCCTCGAGGCGCAGCGTGCGCGCCACGTCCGAGCGCGGCAGCCGCACGCGGAGCATCGAGGCGCCCTCGGGTTTGAGCGTCACGCGGCTCGCGGGCACGCCGTCGGGCCAGTGGGCGTTGAGAGCCATTTCCTTGGCCGTGCTCCAGGCGGGAAATTCCAGCGTGAGCACGATGTCGTGCGCGGTGGCGAACGGCGGGAGCTGGATCGTCGCGGCGCGGGCGAACCAACCGTCCTGATCGATGCCGGTGGAGGCGAGGCGGGCGGAGGTGGGTTTGCCGAATTCGAAGGTGTAGGTCGGCAACGTGGGGAAAACCTCCAGCCACTCGAGCTTGCCGCCGACGGGACGGTCGTCGCGATTGGGCAGCGGCGCGTGCGCGGAAAAGCGCAGGCCGAGGCGCGCCAGCTGATCGGCCGAGCCAACGGGCAGCAACCAGTCGAAGGAGCCGACCTCGGCGGGCACCTCGACGGGGCCGCCGGGCAGCGCGAACGTGAGCGTGCCGCGGCCGAGGGGCTGCCCGGGCAGCTCGGGCACGAAGCCGCGCACGCGCACCCACGCGGCGGGGCCGCCACCGCCGAGGACGAATTCGCTTTGCGGAGACAGCCAGCCATCCTCGTAGATGCCGGAGAATTCGAGGCCGCGGGCGAAGAGGAGATCGTCGGGGAATTTCGTGAGCTTCGCGGGGCGGGGCAGCGCGGCGAGCTGCGCGGCGGAGAGGGCGGAGATGTCGCGGCCGTAGGCGACGAGCTTGCGCGAGTCGAAGGGCACCTCGGTGTTGTAGAGCGCCTGCAGGCCGGTGCGCTCGAAGGGGAACTGCACGGGCGTCTCGTTGAAATCGATGGCGAGGTAGGCGGCGCCGTCGCGGATGACCGGGCGGATGGGACCGACGATGCGGTTGACCGCGCCGTGGCCGGGGAAGGCGAGCGGCACATCCGCCGCGCCGAGCACGCGCGAGCCGGGCGACCACGAGGTGTGGCCCTTGCCCATGAAGGTTTTCGACGCGGAGAGGCGCAGGAAAAATTCCTCGTCCGGCTGCTCGACGCGCAGGAGGAGGAAGCGGCCGAGGCCGGTGATGTCCTGCTTGGGCGTGTAGGGATCGGCCTCCTGCTGGAAGATGGCGATGCGGTTGCGATCGCCGAGGTAGTAGTGGTTGCCGCGGCCGGTGTGCACAAAGACGAGGTGGTTGCGCGCCTCGGCCGCGGGCAGATGCTTGAAGTAGGACGGGGCCACGGCGCCGGGCGCGGTCGTGAGCCGGAGCTTGTTGAAGAGGCCGAGCGATTCGTCGAGGAGCAGGTAGCCGTCGCGCGGATCGTTTTTTTCGTGGCTGAGGTTCGGGGCGCGGAACGAAGTGTAGAAGAGGTTGTGTGAGCGGATGCCGTCGGCGTCGCGCTTCTCCAGCATGGGCCGCGTCCGCTCAAGCAGATTGAAGTGCGGGTGCATGGCCAGGGCGGTGTCGCCGAGTCGCTCATATTCGATGGGCGCGATCTGCTGGTAGTAGTCGCGGGAGAGGAAGCGCAGGTCGGTGCCGCGCAGGTGGAGGGCGGCGACCTTGGCGGCGACGAGGTTGTTGATGTCGGTGAGCAGGCGCGTGCCGGGGGGGAGGGCGGGCGGTTGCGTGCCGAGGATGGAGGCGAGCTTGGCCTCGGTGATGCCGCCGGCCTTCTCGCCGAGCGAGGCGCGGGTGTAGTGGAGCGCGGTGGGCGCGCAGCAGATGATAGCGGTGAGCACGCCGAGCGGCGCGACCAATCGCGACCACGGGAACCGGAGGAGCGCGCAGGCGAGCGCGGCGGCGAGCGCCGGCTGCATGAACATCGCGAGCTTGTAGAGGCCGAAGTCGTTGCCCGAGGTCATCAGGCGCAGCGCGAGCAGAAACTGCACGATCAGCAGGGCCGCCATGGGCACGGCGCGCAGCGCCTGCCGCACGCCCACAGTCAGGGCCGTCACCAACGCGATCAGGCCGGCGAGGATCGTGAGGGTGGTCATCGGCTCGGCCCAGTTTTTAGCGAGCGGCATGAGGCCGAAGAGGTTGGCGAGCCCCGTGGGGATCATGAAATACGGGAACAGCGACAGCGAGAGATCGACGCTGCGGAAGCCCGAGCCCATCTGGAGCATGATCGTGAAGACGTAGGAGAGGAGATTGTAGCGCAGCAGGAAGATGACGCCGACGATCGCATAGACGACGAGCGTGGCGCGCACCGCCGGGAACTGCCGCGTGCGCACCAGATCGACGGCGCCCACGAGCAACATCGTCAGCACGGCGAAGGCGGAGACCTCAGGGTAAAAAACGGCCAGCGCCGCGCCGACGAGCGCAAGCGACAGGATGTGCGGCACGACGCGCCAGCGCCGCGACGGCAAGCGGGCGGTGATGAGCGCGGTGGCCGCGAGGAGCAGCGCGAGCCCGCCGACCTGCGCGATCAGCTGGTAGAGCGAGCCCAGCATGAAGAGCGGGCTCGCGGCGAGCAGCGCCATCGCGACGAGCGCGCGCCGCCGCCAGCGGCCGCGGTGCAGCACGAGCGCCGCGGTGGAGAAAAGCTGAATCAGCCCCAGCCCGATGATCACCGGCATGAAGATGCCGAGGGACTTCACGCCCGTGAGCGCCGAGACCCACGCGAGGATGATCTCGCTGCCGAAGCGCATCAGGCCCGGCACGTGCATGAACCAGTAGTATTGCGCGATGTCGCGGCCGGCGAGCTCCTCGGGCGTGGGCACGCGCCAGAAGGAGAAATCCTTGAAGCGCTCCGCGGCCAGGCAGTAGTTGACGTAGTCGTCGTTGACGTAGCTCAGCCAGCCGAAGCCGAAGCGCAGCATCGGCCATCCGGTCCACAGCAGCGAAAACACCGCGATGGCCAGGAACGGCCACAAGGCGCGGGCGGGCAACGCCGGCCGCCGCCACCAAAAGATAAGCGCCGAGACGAGCGCCAGCCCAAGCGCGAGCGGCCAGGCAAAGGTGCGCACCGGCAGGCCGGCTTGACTGAGCGCCATGATGGCGAGCACCGCGACGGCGAGGCCGACCGCGGGTGCGAGCAGCCACGCGCGCAGCACCCCGCTGCGCCAGCCGCAGAGCGCGAGGGTCGCGCGGCCGGTGGCGGCGAGAAAGAGGAGGAAGGCGAGGGAGAGCGCGAGCGCCAGCATGAGCCGCTTTGGTTTCGCGACCTCAGCGCCGGTGCGCAACAGCGGAGCGCACAAACTCCGCACAGGCGGCGCGCGCCCGGTCAGCCAGATGGACGGGGGGCTTGGACGGCTTTGCCCCGGAAATCGCGCGGAAGACCGTGCCTTCGTCGGCGCGGAGGGGCAGCAAGGGCGCGTGCAGGTCGTGGGCGACGGAGCGGAGTTTTTCGTTGGTCGAGATGACGACGATCTTGGAGCCGGCCCAGGCGGCGGCGACGGCGGAGTGATAGCGGGCGGTCACAATCCATTCACCGCTGGGCCACGTGGTGATCACCTCGGGCAGCGGGGCGCCGGGCTGTTCGGGCGAAGCAAAGGCCCACCAAGCTTTCTCGGTCGTGGGCAAGGTGGCGTAGAGCCGGCGCTCGGCGCCGGGGAGCTCGCGGCCCTCCTGGGCGAGCCAGACGCGCTCGGTCGCGGGAATATCCCGGATCGCGCTGAGGCAATCGGCCTGGCCCGGCCAGGCATCGTAGTCAAAATTGGCCACGAGGGTAAGGCGTTTGGCTTTGGCCGGCGGCGGGTTGTGATCGCGGAAAAAGATGTGCGCGAGATCGGCGGCGGCATCGATCTGCGGGCGCGAGGGCAGGGCGCGGAGTTTTTCGGCGGAGCCGAAGTCGCGGGTCCAGATGTGTTCAGCCCGGCCGACGAGGTGGCGCACATCGGCCTCCGCCAGATCGGCGGCGTGCTGGATGCCGATGCCGAGGTAGAACATCGGTTTTCTCGCCCGCTCGCAGAGCTCCATCTCGCCCACCAGGTGATCGAGGAACCAGCGCGACAGGGCGCTCTGGAAGGGGGCGCCGCCGAGGCCGAGCCACACGTCGCATTCGGCGATGCAGCGGGCGCGGTCGGCATCCTCAAGGGGGGACCACTCCACGGTGGGAAAGCGCTGGCGCAGGGGCTCTAGCCCAAAGGGCACGCAGCAGGTGAAGGTGGCTTCGGGCGCGAGCGCGCGCATCGCCGACAGGAACCCGGCGAGCATGAAATCGTCGCCGAGATTGCCCGCCCCGTAGAAGTGGTGACCGAGGTGAATCCGCACGGCAGTCGTTTGCCGTGCCGCGCGTCAAAATGCGAGCGTCGCTTTGATATGTCCGACGCCGCGTTCGCGTTCCAAGCCTTGGATGCGCGCGAGTTGCCAGCCGTAGTCGGCGGAGAAATTGAAATGGTAGGAGAGACTTGAGCGCAGGCCGAAGCCGGCGCTGGAGAGGGCCGTGTGGTGGGTCAGGTCACTCGGGCGTTTGCTCGCCTCGTAGGTGTCGCCCATGTCGAAGAAGAGGAGGAAGCGGGATTCAAGGGGGCCGCGGGACTTGGAGATGCGGGGGAGAACGAGCTTCCAAGAAGGCACGAGCAGCTCGCTGGAGACGGCGAAGCCGTTCTCCGCGGAAAAACGATTCTCGCGATAGCCGCGGACGGAGTTGGCGCCGCCGATGTTGAACTGCTCGCTGGGGAGGAGGCGGCTGTTGGTGTATTGGGCGGCGCCGCGGACCAAGATATCCCAGCCTGGGGTGATGTTGAGGAGCCGCTGCACGGAGAAGCTGGCGTAGGCGTAGGAGGCCTTGGCCCCGATGCGCGAGGAGTCGCGCACAGGCCGGTTGCCGCGCTCAATGTCGTAGCTGTAGCCGTCGAATGATTCGGTGGTATTGCGGGGGCTGAGGTGGCCGGGACTGAGCGTGAAGTTTGCGCCGAGGCCCCAGACGCCGCGTTTGTCGCGCCAGACCCCGGAGATGCTGGTCGTGAGCTGGATGATGTCGGTCTTGGTCGCCTGGACGCTGTCGGTGCCGAAGAGCAGGTTGTTATTGCTTTGCTTGAAGCTGAGCGCGGCCGAAGCCTCCAGGGAGTTTTCGCCGGTGCGGAGGGGAATGAGGTAGCGGATATCGGCGTTGATGCTCTCACCTTTGGAGACGAATGCCCCGCCGAGCAGCTCGGGCTTGGCCTCAAGGTAGTTGGCGCTGACTTGGAGGATATGGCGCCGGGGGAGCGGGACGCGGTAGTCGATGCCGTGGACTTGGAGAAATCGCGACTGGTCGGTGGTGACGAATTGATAACCGACCTGGTGGTCCAAGCCCCAGAGGTTGGCGTAGGAGATGCCGGCGATGAAGCGGCGCTTGCCGATGAACTCATTGCCCGCGTTGTCGACAGTGAGGTTGAGGCGCAGAGGGAGCGCGTCCAAGATGGAGATGGTGGCGTCGGCTTCGTTGACGGAGTTGGGCACGGGCTCCAGATGCACGTGGACGCGGCGGAAGGGGCTGTTGTTGGTCCAGTCAAGGGATTGGGCGAGGTCGGAGAAACGAACCAGCTGACCCTGCTCCAGCTGAAGCTTGCGGCGGAGAAGCGACTCGCTGAACCAGCGGCCGCCTTTGCTATCGATGTTGCGGATTTTCCACTCGGTGACCGGCTTGGTGGCCTCGGCTTTGCCCTTTTCCCCGATGACGGCGATTACTCGGATCTGCCCATTGGAGATATTTTGCGTGGGAATCACAGCGCCGGCGGCGGGATAGCCAGCCTGCTTGAAGAAGAGCTCGATGACCTGCGCGATGGCGGCGAGGAGCTTTTCCTCAATTGGCTGATTGAGGCCGGCGGAGAGCCGCTTGCTTAGCTCCGCCAAATCGAAGGTCGCGAAGGCAGGGGAGAGCACCACGAAGCCGGAATCGGGGGCGACAAACAGGGACTGGGCGCTCTCCACGCTCTCGGCCACGAGGACGTTGCGCAAAACGCGGGTGGAAGCCGGCGTCGGACTGGTGACAGGGGCAGGAGCCGGGTTGGCGGCAGGCTGAGCGACCAGCGACAAGGCAGCCAAACCGCACCCCACACCGCTCAGGAACAATTTTTTCCAAGACATCATCGGGCGAACCGAGACCTTTGGGAGGCGAGAAAGTTCATTGCAACGCCAGAATGCCTGCGGTCTGCGTCGCGATCAGGGAGCTTGTGCACCCTGTCGCAGCACGATCGTGCGGGATGCGACCCCTTATGCCAACGTCCCTTCGCTTTTGGTCTGTCATTGCGAGGAGCGGAGCGACGAAGCAATCCAGCTGGATTGCCATGGCGCGCTGCGCCCACCGCGCAATGACAAAGGACTAATTGGAAGCCGACGCTGGCATCAGTAGCGGAGGGGCTGGCCGGACTTCAGCGTCTCAAGCCGCTGAGCGAGTATCTCCGCGGAGGGATCTTGGCGCAGGCGAGCGGTGGCAACAGCCTGTTCGGCCGCTGCGACGGCTTCGGGCATGCGGCCGAGCTCGGCCAAGGCGGCAGACATCACGCTCAAATAGGCCGGGGATGTGGGCTGCGCCTTGACGATTTCCTCGGCGATTTTGTGGGCTTCCTGGCCATGGCGGAGTGCATCGTCCTTGCTGGTGGCAAGGATCCAGGCGAGGTAACTTGAGAGATCGGTGGTCGGGCTGGTGTTGAGAGCAAAGCGGTAGACCTCAACGGCGAGCGTGTGCTGCTGATTGTTATAGAGGGTGCCGGCGGCGTTGGCAAAAAGACCAGCCTTCAGATTGGCCGGCGCGCGACCGATTCCGTTCAGCATCGCTTGGGCGGCTTCTTTCCAAGCGGCTCGGCCGGCGAGGAGTTCGCCCTTGAGCAACCATGGTTCATAGAACTGGGGCCACTCGCCAGTGATGCGATCGATGGTCTTTTCCCCTTCCAGCACGGCTCCCCCGGCGATCTGGGTGCGGGCCACATTATACAAGGCCTCGGGCATCGTCTGGTTGAAGTTCACCTTGAAGAGCATCACGACGGGTTTCAGGTCGGTCAGATCATCCGGGACCTTGTAAGGGATCATCTGGAGCCATTGAGGCACGACCTTTTCCTGCAGCAGACGGTAGGCGAATGTCTGTTTTACTTCTTCCGGGGGGGCCTTCGGATAGATTAGCCGGTGGTATTGCTCGATGAAGTTTTCCTCGAAGACGAGGGCGATATGCGTGATGCCATGGTGCTTGATGAGCTTGGCGGCTTCGTCCTCGGACTTCGCGCTGTGGACGAGGGCGGCGGCCTTGAGACCCTCGGTGTTTTCCCAGTAAAGCGTGCCGAGCGTCTTGAAACGTCCGTAGTAGGCGATGCCCGTGGAAGCGTTGGGACTGGCGAGCAGGGTGATGTCGCCCTCGGGCTGAGACTCACGAATCAGGCGGGCAATGTCACGATTGACGCAGGCGGCGGCGTCCTTGGGCGAGACTTCGCGCTTCTTTACCTGTTTGTGCGCGTTGATGAAGCGGATGGCGTTGGTCGGCACATAAAGCACACAGACCGCGACTAGCACTGCCAAAGATCGAACGAGGAGGCTTCGATTAATCGTCCAAGCTGAGACCACCACCATGACTAACGCGACCTGGATGCCGCTGGAATTTAGGAGCCAGCGTGACTGCAAGATGGCCATGAGAATGAACATGCCCGCCGCCACAGTGGCAAACCACAGCACAATGGAGGCCTTTTTCCGCTCGTAGCTGAGCGTCGCGACCGCCGCGATAATCGGGAGGCTGCCAAGGCCAATCACCTGAACGATGGCCGTTGCATCGAAGCCCCGCACGGTGCGCCAAAGCGGTAGAAATTCCTGGATATAGTCATTATGCAGCCGTGACATGAAGGGATCGAGGACACTGAAGACCTTGGCGCCGCCGATAATAACCACCGCAGGTCCGGCCAACGTCGCGAATGCGGGCCACACGAGACGCTCAAGATTGCTCCACCGCTCGCGCGATCGACCGAGCCAGCGTTCACCGAATTGCGCGATGAGTTCCCCGGCTCCCAGCCAAGCCAAGGCGTGGAGTGGGTGATTGGGCTCCATGCGCATCGACATGTGCTGGGGAAAGTATTCCAGCAGATAGAAGACAAAGCTCGCCGCGGCACCGACCCGGCCCCAAATGCGCCAAGTCTGGCCGTCGAAACTTGCTCCGGCCCGCATCGCTTCCCGGCCATGGATGATGATGGCTGCAACACCTGCAATTCCGACCAACGCCACCGGCGGAATGGCGGAGGCGGCGCTCACCCAAAGGCCGCAAGCTCCACAGATGGCCGAAAAGACGGCTGCACTTCGGGCTTTTTCGATCGAATCGGGCAGCAGGGTCTTCGTCCCTTCGCGGTTGGCTTGCCACCAACCGGCGCCCATGAAGATGCCTCCCAGCATCAATCCGAACGCGGTTACCGTCAGCAAACCGTGATGGTCGACATAGCCTGGGAAAAATCCTTCGTAGAAGCGATCGCTGCAGGTCATCGCCACCGCGACCAAGACCCCGAGGACCACGCCGCCACGTCTTGTGACCCATGCAGAGAGCACGATGGTCAATGCGAGCAGTGTGAGCGGATTGAGCCACATGGTCGCCTTTTCGATCGATTTTCGCAGGGGCTGACCGGTGAAGAGGGAATGGACTTTGCCTGCGCCGACGATGGTCCACGCCCAGGCGGAGTTCCAATGCACCTCGCGCCCGCGGGGAGCATTGTCGATGGTGGTGTAGCGGAGGCGGATATCATCGCCCTCTGTCAGAGCGACGGCATGCCTCACCCATACGAGCGCATCCGCGGCAAATGCTGGATAAATCTCGTTCAAAGGTGTGATCGGCCCTGGTCCTTGGTGCCCGCGTTTTCCGAGTTCACCCGTGATCTGGAAGTATTCGCTCACCACCGATGCCTGGGGCAGCTGGGCAAGTGCGGCGAAAATCCACGCCAGGATCAGCACGAACCAGCGCACGCGATAACTCTCGGAAGTTAGTTGCATATCGATTTCACAAAAGCTGCGGACGGCGACAGGAGTTTGGCTGGCCACGCGTATGGGTCCAAGTGGATGGCGGTGGCCATGCTAGTGATGTCTTGTGTCGCATTCGGACTCAGATACCACGGGTTGACAGAGCCCTTGGGCCGTTCCGAGAGAAAAATGCGTCTAGGGGAAATCGAGCTTCGTCGCAGGGGCGGCTTGGCGGGTCAAATATGCATCACCGGATTAACTTGGAGAGTTAAGAAGAGCAGCCCATGCAGGAAGAGAGCGTTGGAACAGCTCCGATCTTGTTTCTCAAATCATTCTTAATAAGATACATGTCGACTTGGCTGCGTGAATTAAGAAAAAAATCTACTTGCCACACCCCCTTGATCTTCCATGTCCTGCCTAGGTTAGGCGTAATCTAGTCACAAACCGTTTAGTTATCTAAAATGAAAAAAGCACCTCCCGTTAGGATTTCACTTCGCAAACTACTGGTTGCGATGCTGGCCGTAGGGCCTGTAGCGATACTGCCGACGCCGCTCTTGGCGGCGCTTCCGGCCTATAACTCCACCAACAACACCGGCTCGTTCAGCGTGACGAGCGGCACGGCGACGCTCGTGACCAACGGTGTTAACGGCAATGGTTCGGCCTCGATCACCACGACGGACCGGTCGGTCCTCGTGTGGGGTGGCGGCAACTTCAACATCGGCACCGGCGAACTGTTCAACTTCCAGACCCCGGCCGGCGGATCGGTCCTCAACAAGGTGGGTTACTCCACGAGTGGTTCCGATACCGCGACGATCTCGGGTAACATCACGTCCGGCGGCAAGGTGTTCATCCTCGCCAATGGCGGTATCGTCATCAACGGCGGCGCCAACATCAACACCCAGGGCTTGATTCTATCCACCTTGGCGGAAACCAGCGATTTCGCGTTCACCACCGGTGGCAACTTGAGCTTCTCGGGTGCGACGCAAGGTGGCATCACGATTGGCAGCGGCGCCAGTTCTGTCCAAGTGACGTCCGGTTCTCTGGGCGCTTGGGCGGGCAGCGTTGCGGTCAATAATGTGACGGTGAATGGCGATATGCTCATTAACCAGACCAACCCTTCCGCCAGCCTTAATATCGCTGGATCGGGTGGCCCGACTGTCGTCGGCGGCAACCTTTCGATCATCACGAACAACGGCTCGGTCACCCAAAGCCGCGTCCTGACCGTTGGTAATTTGACCTCTGTCTCCTCTGGCACCGGTTCGATTACGCTCGGCCATCAGGGTCTCGCGACTCTCGGTCTGACCGCCGCTGGCTCCGGCTACACCTCCGCTCCCGTGGTCACCATCACCGGTGGCGGCGGTTCGGGCGCGACTGCCACGGCCACGTTCAACACGACCACCGGGGCCATCAGCGGCCTGACCATCACGAGCGCGGGCTCTGGCTACACCAGCTCCCCCACCGTCACGATCGCCACGCAGACTGGCGCGACGGTTGCGACAGCCTCTTCGGTCGTCGGCAATGACTTTGTGGGCAACTTCAGCACCACGACCACTGGCTCAGCCACAGTTGCTGACCGCAATGCGATCTCCCTCGGTGCGTCCACGAACGGTGGCCTCACCGTTAACGCCGGTGGCAACATCACGACCGCTGCCGCCGTCACTTCGAATGGTTCAGTGTCCCTGAACGCGTTTGCTCCTGGTGACATCAACTTCGCTAGCAATAGCACGGTCAACGGCACCCTCTCCGCGAGCGTCGCTGGCATCGGCAACCTGATCACGATCAACACGGTCGGCAACCTCACGGTCGGCACACTCACCGCTGCGGGCGTCGCGCTCAACGCGGTTAGTGTCAACAGTGGCGGCAGTGGCTACACCACCGCCCCCACCGTGATTATCGGGACCAACGGCGGTGGCACAGGTGCCGCCGCGACTGCCACCGTCTCGGGCGGCGTCGTCACGGGCATCAATATCACGAATCCGGGCAGTGGCTACACCTCGGCCCCGACGATTAGCATCAACAGCAACACCGGTGGCTCGAACCCGCTCAGCGTTGGTTCGCTCACCGCTCCGATCGCGGCTTCCCTTAATTACACGGTGGGCCAGGAAATCTTCCTTTCCGCTTCCCAAGGTGGCGCTGGCTACGACATGAACAACCTTCCGACCGTGACCCTGACGGGTGGCGGCGGCACGGGTGCCACGGTCACTCCTCTGTGGCAAAACGGCGTCCTCGTTCGTCTCACGATCACGAACGCCGGCACCGGTTATTCTTCCACGCCGACCGTTACTCTCACGGGTGGCGGAGCGCCGATTACTGCGGTCAACAACGTCAATTTTGACTTGGTCGCTTCCAGCCTTACCGGCGTTGGTTCACTTGTCGCCGGCGGCACGGGTTATACCAGCGCCCCCATCGTTACGATCACGGGTGGCGGCGGCAGCGGCGCGACCGCGACTGCGAGCGTCAACACCACCACGGGTATGCTCACCGGCATCACCATCCTCACGACGGGCACCGGTTACACGACCAGCCCGACGGTCTCGCTCGCCGGCGGCGGTGGCGTGGCGGACGTGACGGCTTCGATCAGCGGCTTTGCCCTCGCGGGTAACGGCGGCAACGTCACCGTGAGCACCACGGGCAATCTGACCCTCTCTAACAATATCCAAGGTGGAAACGTGTTCGTCACTGCTCCCACCATCACCAGCACGGGTGGAACGATTTCGACCAACGGCACCGTGGCTTACAACGCCACGGGCGGCAATCTCGTCATCGGTAGCGGCAATGCCCGCAAGTTTGTCGGCGTAGCTACGGGTAACATCACCCAGATTGGCGCGATGACCGTCATCGCTAACTCGACGGACACCCACGTGTTCAACGCCACGAGCACCGGCAACATCACCTTGGCCAATTCCAATAATCTCGGTGGCCTTGTCCAGTTCCTCGCCGGTCGCGATGTTTCGCTCTCAACGAACCGCAACATCACCCTCGGCACGACGAACACCTCGGGCAACCTCACGCTCAACACGACCAACTCCACGAGCGGCTCCGGCACGGTTACCCTTGGTGCCTTCGGCGGCACGGCGACCCAAGCCATCATGGTTGGCGGTAATCTCAATATCGTCACCAACAACGCGGTCATTCAGGACGACAACGATTCATCGCCCTTCGTCGTCGGTGCGACGAACCTCAACACCAACTTCTTTAGTGGTGGTGGTGCGAATATCGTGCTCAACGCCGCGGCCAACAACGTCACCGGAACCGTCAGTGGCCGCTTCGGCCAGCTCAACGCCAATACCGGCACGGGCACGCTGACCTACTCCGAGAATACGCTCATCAACGTGGGCAATGTCACCACCAGCGGCGGCACCATCCGCTCGATGAACAGCGACATCGTCATCAACGGTAACGTGGTGAGCTCCGGCGGCTTGGTCTTCAATGCCAGCTCGGGTGGCATTTCCCAAGGTGCTTCGGGCCTTCTCACGCTGGCCAGCACGAGCACATTCCAAAGCAACAACTCGTCGGGCACGAACCTCAGCAACACCGCCAACACCTTCGGTGGCAACGTCACGCTGACGAATGGTGGTAACAACACCATCGTCTCGAATTCCACGACGCGAATTCAGGGCAATGCGACCGCGGGCAATACCACGCTTGTGGTGGTGAATCCGGCTGCCACTGCCATCCTGGGCAGCACCAACAACATCACCAACGTGACGATCACGTCGGCCGGTAATGCTCAGATCGCCAGCGGCAATTACGTTCGCGTAAACATCACTGCCAACGGCACCGGTGCGACCGCGATTCAGCAGACAGGTGGCTTCAACGTTACCAACACGCTGACGCTCTCGACGCCCGGTAACGTTGTCATCGGCGGTCTCACCAACGCCACGGCCAACATCACGGGTAACGTCGTCCTCGCCAATGTCACCGGCGACGTCGCCGTCCACTCGGTTCGCAACCTCACGGTCAGCGGCACGACGCGCGGCAATCTCACTGTCAGCGCGGGCAGTGGCGCCTCGACGGGCGGCTCGAACTTCGCCAATCCGTGGAGCCTGATGATTGGAAACCTTACGGCCAGCTCGTTGAATGCCTTCGCCTCCAACGGCAGCGGCTTCAACAATGCAAACGAAGGCGCTTCGGGTGCCATCGTCCAGCTCACGGGCACGTCCTTGCACGTTGAGAACCAACTCAACGCTTGGACCTTTGGTGGCGACATCGTGCTGGCCAACAGTGGCAATAGCGCGGGTCGCGTTCAGCTCGCGACCGGTGGTGCTACCGGTGTGACGGGCAATATGGGTGGTAACATCACCTATCGTGAGGATTCAACGGTCAAGGTCGGCAACCTCGCCGGCAATGGCACGACGACGATCGGCAGCCTCTTCGGTGGCATCATCGAGGATCCGGCGGCCACTGTCAGTGTTGTCTCCAACGGCACGTTGGCGCTCAACGCGCCCAATGGCAGCATCCTGCTGGGTAACACCACGCACACGGCTGGTGCCACGACGGGCAACTTCAGCGCTGTTACGTTGACGGCCGGCGGCTCCGCGCTGCTGACCAGCACGAACAACGTCGCCCTCGGCGCTGCTTCCGCCAACTCGCTTACGGTGAGCAGCGGCAATGTCATCACCCAGACCGCGCCGTTGAACATCTTCGGCCTGTCCTCCTTCAACGCTGTTAACGGCATCACGCTGACTGATAGCGCGAACAACTTCGGCCCTGTCGTGGCGAACATCACTGGCACGAACAAGAACGTGGCGATCACTGAGGCCAACACGCTGAACCTCCGTTCGGTGATGATGCCCTCCGGTGGCAACGGCACGCTCTCGTTCACCAGCCTCAATGGTGACATCATCGACACCGGCCTCGGTGGTGTGAAACTCGGTGGCAACGCCACCGGCACCGGCAGCGGTGTCGTGACCCTGAGCGCCGTCAACGGTAACATCACCCTCGACGATCCGACTTCGGATATCCTCACGACCTCGGGCATCGTCTTCAACGGCAACAACGTGACCTTCTCCATCCTGGGTAACGTCGCGACCTCGATTGTCCTCGGCTCCGCCGGGGCCGGCTCGAGCGCCACGGGCAACCTCTCGGTCACCTCCGCCCTCGGCAGCATCGCCAACGCGGGTTCGTTCACGGTCGGCGGCAACGCCTTCTTCCAGACGACGACCGGTGGTATCACGATCAATCAGCCTGGTGTGAACTTCGGCACCCTGAAGTTCATCGGCCAGATTGTGAACATCAGCGAGAGCAGCGACACGGTCATCATGACCGGTTCGCAGGCCCTCGGCGCCGCCGCGATCATCTCCGCTGGTAACATCAGCGTCGATAACTCGACCGGCGGTTCGGTGACCTTCGGCAGCACGGTGGGCATGCAGGCCACTGGCAACATCACCCTGCGCTCTACGCAGGCTCTGAACACCATCACGGTGACCGCCACGGGCACGAAGGACCTCAGCGCCCTCAGCCTGAGCACGGACCTGAACAACAAGACCCCGGTTGACCTCGGTGCGGGCGCAGGCCCCTCCACCAACCCGGCTCTCGCGCCGAAGCCGTAAGACTTGGATAGTTGACTGAAATTACGCCGCAAAGGGCGACCGGGTGACCGGTCGCCCTTTTTTTCTTTCCCACTTCGTGCCGTGCGACCTTTCTGGGCGCACCTCGGCCCATGCCTGCATCCGTTTCCAGTTCCGAAGTGCCTGCGATTGAAGTGCGGGAGTTGACCAAACGATACCAACCCGAAAGCACCCTGGCGGCATGGCTCCTTGCCTCGCTCGAACTGAAGAAAACCGTCTCCTCGGCGGTTGATGAACGTCCCGCCGCGCTGCGCGATGTCAGTTTCACCGTTCCACGCGGGGCCTCTTTTGGGGTCATCGGTCGAAATGGGGCTGGTAAAAGCACGCTGCTCCAAATCCTCGCCGGCACCTTGGCCCAGACTTCGGGTCACGCCACCGTTCGCGGGCGAGTCACGGCCCTGCTCGAATTAGGGTCTGGTTTTAATCCCGAGTTCAGCGGGAGGGAGAACATCTTTCTAGCGGGCGCCATTCTTGGGCTCACGCGTGCGGAGATGGACGCCAAATATGAGGAGGTTATCCGTTTTGCCGACATCGGCTCCTACATCGATCTGCCGGTCAAGACCTACTCGACCGGCATGATGATGCGCGTGGCCTTTGCCGTCGCCATCGCGGTCGAGCCTGACGTCCTCATCATCGACGAAGCGCTCGGCGTGGGTGACATCCTGTTTCAGCAAAAATGCAGCCGTCGACTTCAGGAATTAGTCGCGGCCGGCGTCACGCTGCTGGTTGTGACGCACGACCTCTCATTCGTCCTTAATATGTGCCAGCGCGCCCTCTGGCTCGACCAAGGCCGGGTGCGGTTTCTCGGCGAGGCGGGGGCCTGTGTGCGCGAGTATGTCGCAGCCATGGCCGCAATTTCGGGCAACGAGCCAACACCGGTCGATAACCTGAGCGACGCCGCCGAAGCTGATCTGCCTGCGGTGCTTGCGCTCGAACTCGGCGATAAGGAACGACTGGGTGATGGTGGCGTGCGGGTCGCGCGCGCCTGGCTCCAGCACGCCGATGGAGGCACCGGCGGCTCATTCCGCAGCGGCGATTGGGCGGTGGTTTCGCTGCTTGTCGAGGCCTTGCGTCCCGCCCGTGCAATCAGCGCCGGCTGTGAGGTGAGAAACCGCCACGGCCAGGTGGTTTTTGCCACCGGACTGCGCGTCACGAGGAAGCTTATCGAGGAACTGCCGGCGGGCGGCGCCTGCCTTGTCACGATCCGCTTCCAACTCGAACTCCAATCCGGCCAATACACGCTCGATCTTGGCTGCGGCGCCGGCACCGATGCGGATAACACTTGGGATCGCGTGCTCAACGCCGCGGTCATCGAGGTCTCCAATCCTCCCGATCAGGAGGTCATCCACGGCCTTGTGCGCCTGCCCTACGAGATTCGCGTCGCCCGCCCGCGCGCGGTCAGATGACTTCGGCAAAAGACTTCCGCAGCAGCGAAAAAAAGACTGCACCCAACGCGAGCACGATGGCGGCGCACGCATAGACGTAGAGCAGTTTGTCAAAGTCCATCGGCTGATGCCATAGGACAGACCGCCGTGCGAGGTCCGCGATTTGGAGCAGCGGGTTGAAACGCAGCACGGTCCACAGTTCGGGCGAGCGCCTTGCGATCATCTCCACCGGAAACATCACGGCGCTCGCAAACTGCAGCACCGTCGTCGCGAAGCCGCTTAGCTGCCCGATGTCACGCAGGAACACGCCCACCGCCGCCAGCAGCCACGCACAGCCCAAGGCGAGCATCAGCAGCGGCAGCACCAGCACAGGCAGCCACAGGACCGACCACGAGATGCCCGCCGTCGAAAAGACGCAGCCGATCAGCACCAGACTCAGGCCCACGCTCAGATGAAACGCTGCCGCCCCGATCTGGGCGACGGGCAGCACTTCGAGCGGAAACACCACCTTCTTCACGAAGTTCGGGTTGCTCGCGATTACATTGGGCGCCCAGGAGATTGTCTCCGCGAACGCATGAAACAGGCTCAGGCCAAGAAACATCGCCAGCAGCACGTCGAAGCCGGTCTCGCCCTGCACCACGCCGAACCGCGTGCCGTAGATGACCCCGAACAGCACATAGTAGAGCGCGAGCATTGAGAGCGGATTGATCAGCGCCCAAAACGCCCCGAGCCGGCTCCCGCGGTGCCGCAGCTCGATGCTGCGCCGCGTAAACTGGCCGATCAGATCACGCCGCGCCCACAGGCCGGCGACCATGCGCATCGGGTCGATGACCAAGCCTCGCACGATTGCACTCATGGGCGGTGAAACTTCCCGCCGGCCGCGGCCCGACGTCGCACTTCTTCAGCGCGGGGCGATCGGGCGCAGGGTGGCCAGCACAGTCGCGTGCTCCACGAATGAAATCGCGCAATGCTCGTCATTGATCCCATGGCTTACCACCCAGCGAGTGCCGTCTCGCGCGGCGCCACAAGGGTAAATTACCTCGCCCACTGCCGGATTGAGGCGGCCATGCACGCGTTCGGCGCCAAACGGATTGCCCAGCTTCAGCGGCTCCGCGGGTTCAAGTGCCGGGGAGAATGGCGCGGTCGCATCGCATCCGAAAACCGCTGCCGAGTAGCGGTAGCCGTCCTCCCCGTCATGCACCGAGTGGCAAAACGACCACAGTTTTCCGTCCGCCGGCACCGCGGGCGCGCCGCCGCGCAGACCGCCATGGCAGGGCGGGTAGTGGAGGAGCGCCCAGTCTGTCCGTGCAATTTCCTCGCACGCGATGTCGCCGTCCCCCTCGAGGGTCAGCTCCAGCACGCGGTGCGGTGTGATCGAATAGGTGGCTAGCATGCGGTCGCGTTCACCGGGAAACAGGGTCCAGTTTTTCTCCAGCTTCTGGCGCTCCCCGCGCAGCAGGAGCTCGCGGGCGAGGCCTCGTGGCTCGAGGCTCGCCGGATCGAGTTCCTGCAGGAACTGGTGATTCCACGGCTCGTGCCAGCCGGAGTTCCAATAAACGAAGACGCGCCGGCCCATCCGGTAGAGCCGCGGGTCCGCAAACCATTTCCTCGCCACTTCGGGATACTCGGAGCCCCGCCGAAATCTCACTCGGTCCGTGAGGGGCAGCGCCGACCCCGCCACCACCCGGAACGCCGCGTCGAGCCGGCACACGCCGATGCGGCGCAGCTGATCGGGCCCTACGATTCGGTAGGCGAAGATCCAGCCGTTTCCGTCGCGCAACAGCCCGGGATTAAACGCCCGCACCGGTCCGGCGGCCGAAAACTTGGCCCACGCCGCCGGCAGCAGCGCAGCCGCGTCGAACACGATGCACTCGGTCTGTGGTGTGCTCATGCCTTTTCGAAGAACGCGCGCACCGCGTCACAGACATGGTCCACCTGATGGGCGGAGATGTGCGGGCCGATGGGCAGGCTGAGGACTTCATCGGCGAATTTTTCCGCAAGCGGAAAGTCTCCGCGTTTCCCGCCTGCGCCTGCATACGCCCGCGATAGGTGCGGCGGCACGGGATAGTGTATCTGGGTTCCGACCCCAGCGGCCGCAAGGTGCCGTTGCAGCGCGTCACGCTGGGCCGTGCGGACGACGAAAAGATGCCACACCGGGTCGGCCCAAGGAGCGACGGAGGGCAGGGTGAGATCGGTCAGCGCGCCCAGTTTCTCGCGATACCGCGCCGCCAGTTTCACGCGACGCGCATTCCACTCGGCGAGCTTCGGCAGCTTCGCGCGCAGGAAGGCCGCCTGCAATTCGCTCAGCCGCGAGTTCATCCCCAGGTAGTCGTTTTGATAGCGCACCTTCGAGCCGTAGTTGCGCAGGTGACGGATTTTGTCCGCGAGCCCATCGTCGTTGGTGGTCACCGCGCCGGCGTCGGCCATCGCGCCGAGGTTCTTGCTCGGATAAAAACTCACGCCCGCCGCGTGGCCCAGCGCGCCCGCTTCGCGACCATGGCAACGCGCCCCATGCGACTGCGCGGCATCCTCCAGCACAAACAATCCATGCCGAGCCGCCACGGCATTGATCGCGGTCATATCGGCCGTCTGGCCGTAGAGGTGGATCGGGAGAATCGCCTTGGTGCGTTTCGTGATGAGCGGCTCGATCCGGGCGGGGTCGAGGTTGTAGGTCTGCGGGTCGGGCTCGCAGGGCACGGGGCGGGCGCCCACGTGCGTGACCGCGAGCCACGTCGCGATGTAGCCGTGCGAGGGCACAATCACTTCGTCGCCGGGGCCGATGCCGCGCGCCATGAGCAGGAGCTGCATCGCCTCCAGGCCGTTGGCCACGCCGATGCAGTGCTTCACGCCGACACTCGCCGCATATTCGGACTCAAACGCTTCCAGCTCCTTCCCCAGCAGCAGCCAGCCCGACTCCATCACGCGACGATATGCAGCATCCAGCTCCGGACGCAGCTCCTCGTAGGCGGGCTTGAGTTCGAGAATGGGGACTTTCATGTCGGGAAGTAGCGAGTAGCGGGTAGCGGGTAGCGAGTAGGAAAGAGGCGCCTGAGATGCTCGCTACTCACTACCCGCTACTCGCTACTTTTCATCACACAAACTTCAGTTTCCGTGCGGCAAACAGCACCATGCGCAGCAGCAGCCAGCCGTGTTTCCAACGCTGGATGTTGGTCGTGCCGTAGGTGCGCTCACGGTAGCGGATCGGGACGTCGGCGATCTTGAGGTTCAGTTTCGCGGCGCCGAAGAGCAGGTCGAAATCCCCGAAGGGATCGAAGTCGCCGAAATACGCGCGGTTCGCCGCGATGCGCTCATAGTGCGCGCGGGTGAGCACCTTGGTGCCGCAGAGCGTGTCTTTCACGGGCTGGCCGAGCAGCCACGTGAAGATGAGGCCAAAGGCCTTGTTCGCGCATAGATTCAGGAACTGCATGGCTTTCTCGTCCATCGGATAGACGAGGCGCACGCCATTGGCGAACTCCGCCCCGCCGCTCGCGAGCACGTCGTGGAACTTCGGCAGCTCCTCCGGCGGCATCGTGAGATCCGCGTCGAGAATCATGAGGATGTCGCCGGTCGCCACCGCGAAGCCTGCGCGCACGGCGTCGCCCTTGCCCTTGCCGGTCTGCTGGAGGATTTTGATGTTTCGCTGCGGATTCGCCGCCGCCACGCGCTGGATCGCGGCCCATGTGTCGTCCCGCGAGTGCCCCTCGACGAAGATGATTTCCGTGCCGGCGCCCATCTCCGGGGTGCGCGCGACCGCGGCCTCGATGTTGCCGGCTTCATTCCGCGCCGGGATGACCACGGAGACGATCGCGGGCTTCGGCAGTGGCTGGCGACTGCGCCGCGCGACAAAAAAGATCGTGAGGCAGAACCACTGGCAGAGCGGCGCGAGCCAGCGGTTGATGAACGATCCGATCCCGAGCAGTTGAAAGGGCACCAGGATGCGGCTCTGCCGGGTGACGGGAGTCCAGCCCGAGAGGCGTAGCAGATTGCGCACGTCCGACGAAGCGAGCCAGCTGTTCTGCGGCTGCCGCGCCTTGAGCCCCAGCACCCGCGCGAGCGAAAGCCATGGCCGCCAGAGGGTGTTTTGGAAATTCAGGATGATCCGCGTGTCGGCATGGGCCACGGTGTGCAGGCGTTCGAGCAAGCGCTGCACATCGGCGGCGAGGTTCAGCGTGTCGGAGACGATGATGACGTCGAACGTCTCCGCCAAATCCAGCAACTCGCCCGCCTGCGTGAAAAACCGCGCTTCCGGCATGCGCCGCTGGGCCGCCGCGATCTGCGCGGGCGACAGATCGACGCCGGTCTTGCGGGCGGAGCTGAGCTGGGCGAGCAGCGCGCCCGAACCGCAGCCGATCTCAAGCACGCTGGCGTTGGGCGGGATGAGGAGGTTGTAGTAGTGCGCGAGCAGCGCGCGATAGGCCCCGGCCCCGGCCTGCGGGTCCGTCGGCGCCGCGTCGTAGAACGCGCGCACGCGCTCCAGATGTTCGCGGGCGAGGGCGGAGAGGGTGGGAGGCATGGGTGGACGGGCGCGGGCGGGGGAGTTTTTCAGCGCCGTGCGCGCCCGCGTCGAGCCTCAAGACTTATGGGTTGCAATCACCCCCGGTTCGCGGCGCTCTGGCCCTCCAACTTTCGCGTCCTTCATGGTGTCGTCCGGTCTCTGGTTTCCGCGCGTGGCCTCGCGTCTCGCGCTTACGCTTTTCCTGCTGCTCCCTCTCGCCGGCGCGCGCGGGCAGGGCAGCGAGATCGCGGGCACGATGCCCGAGGATCACCTGCCGGGACTGCGCGCGATTCTGGCGACGGCGTTTGAGCGTTCGCCGCAGCTTATTGAGGCGGAGTATCGCCGTGCCGAGCGCGAGGCGCGCCTGCTGGTGGAGGATGCCGCCCGCCTGCCGGGTGTCAGCGGCCGGCTCAACTACGCCAGCAACGACACGTCGATTTCCAGCACCAACAGTTCGCAGAGCCGCGCCACCGGCTTTTTCTACAACCTCTCCGTCGGTCAGCCGCTCTTCCACTGGGGCGCGCTTAAGAACCAGAGCGAGATCGCGCGCATCCGCCTCGCGATCGAGCAGCGCAAGTTCGACGTGGCTTACCGCGCCCTCGCCGTCGTGCTGCGCAAGGCCTACCTCGCCTTGATCGTTGAGAAGGCCCGCCTCCGCCACATGCGCGCGTCCTTGGCGTTGCTGCGGGCGGATCTCGTCGTCCTCGCGGAGCGCAAGCAGTCGGGCGCGGTCGCCGCCTCGCAGTTCGACGCCGAGGAATTGCGGTTGCGTGGCATCGCGATCGAGACCGAGCGCGCGGAGGCGGAGTTCGCCGCCAACCGCTCGCGCTTCGCCCGGCTCGCCGGCCTGGCCGACCTGCCGGAGGCCGACGTGCCGGACGACATCCCCTCGCCCAAGGTCTCGCCGGCCCTGGCCACCGCGCTCACCGCCACCCTCCTGCGCGATGGCGCCAAGAGCACGCTCGAATACGAGATCCACGAACTCGCCGTCCAGGAGGCCCTGCGCCGGCATAAAATCGAAAAGGTGCGCCTCCTCCCGAAATTCTCCGCTGAGGCCGGCCTCAGCCTGGAAAATTCGACCGACGTGAACGGCAACGCCGTCAACCAGCAGGGCATCCAGCGCCGCACGATCAGCATCAACGCCAATTGGAACATCTTCGACGGCTTTGCCACCCGCGGCCTGACGCGCGACGCGCTCGCCGCCCGGCGGCTCGCCGAACGCACGCTCGCCGCACGCACCGAGGAGATCCTGCGCGACGCGCAGATTCTGGAGCGTTCGCTCAAGATTGATGCGAGCGAAGTCGAACTCCGCGACCTCCACCACGGGCTCGCGATTCAAGGTCGCAAACGCACCGCCGAGGAGGCGGCGCTCGGCAATCTGCCCCAGGGCGACGTCGATCGCGCGCAGCTGAATATCGGGCAGGCCGAGGCCGCGATGCTCGCCGCCCGCGCCGTGTTGCTCGGCCGCTGGAGCGAGTTGGTTGCGCTCGCCGCCGACGACCCGCTCCTGAACACTCACTCCGCCCGCCATGCCCGCGAAAAAAAATAACGGTCGCGTCCTGCCCGTGCTCGGCGCCGTCCTCGTGGCCCTCGCCGCGGGCGGCTACTTGGTCTTCCGCAATCTCCAGCCCACCGCGATCGTGAAGCTCGCCACCCGCGACACCGCGGTTGATGCCGTGACCGGCAGCGTGTCCGTGTCTGCCGATGGCGGCATCCGGTCGCTCGTGAGCGAGGCCGCCGGCAAGGTCATCGCCTGCAACATCGACCCCGCCTCGCATTTCAAAAAGGGCGATGTGCTCGTGCGCCTCGACACCAAGGAACTCGAGCGGCAGATCGCCGAGGCGAAGCGCAAATATGATTCGGACAAGGAGCGCGCCGACCTGATTCTCCGCAACAACCCCAAGCGCAAGGTCGCCGCCGAGCGACTGGAGGATGCGGAGCGCCTCCTGCGTCTCGGTTCGACCTCCGAGGGCACCGTGAAGGATCTCCGGCGCGTGCTCGAAGCGATCGACACCGAGATCAAGATCGCCGAGTTCGACGACAAGAAAGCCGACGCCGACTACAAGGCCGCCACGGAGGCCTTCGAGCTCCTGCGGGAAAAGATGCAGATCCGCGCCCCCTTCGACGGCACGATCGAGGGCGCGCTCACGTGGGAAGGCGCGCTCATCAGCGCGGGCCAGCCCGTGGCCACCATCTATTCCCGCGACCGGGTCGTCGCCGCAAAGATTGGCGAGGAGAGCTTCGGCCGCGTGCGGGTGGGGCAGCCCGCCCGCCTGCGGCTCCTCACCTACGGCTCCCGGACCTATGAAGCGACGGTATCCAAGCTCCTGCCGACGGCCGACGAAGCGCAGCGTTTCACGGTGCACCTCGACGTGAAGGTCGCGCCCGAGCAGCTCAATCACGGCAGCACCGGCGAAGTCACCATCACGATCGATTCGCGGCCTGACCAGGTGATGATCCCGCGCCGCGCGCTCTTCGATGGCAACCAGGCCTTCGTCGTGCGCAACGGCCGGGTCGAGCGCCGCACGCTCGAGACCGGCTACGTCGCGCTCAACAAGGTCGAGGTCCGCAAGGGTCTCACGGCCGGCGAGGCCGTCATCCTCGACAACCTGGAGACGTTTCATGACGGCCAGCGCGTGCGCACCGAGGTTGTGCCCTGACGCGCGGCGCTCCGCCCCTGCCTCGTGATGTCGCCGAATCTCCGCATCGCCTTCCGCTTTCTCACGGCGAAAAAGCGGGCCATGTTCATGAGCCTCGCCTGCACCATCCTGGGTGTGGGGCTCTTCATCGTCACCCAGGCGACGACCAGCGGCTTCGAAAAAATCTTCACCGACACGCTCCTCGGCATCAACGGCGCGATCCGCATCGAGGATCGGATTCAGGACACGATGACGAGCATGGCGGCCGCGGGTTCGGCGGACTTCTTCATCGCCAACCGCGATGGCGTGAAATACATCGAGGGCATTGAGGAACCGCAGCGGCTGGCCGAGGCGGTGCGCGAGTTTCCCAACGTGATCGGGGTTTCCGCCGTGGTGCGCGGCAACGTGCAGTTCACGAGTTCCTTCAAGGCCGAGGATGCGCAGGTGCTGGGCATCAACGTCGAGGATCATGTGCGCGTCTCGAAGCTCGCGGAGCAAATCACGGGCGGCGACCTGGATAATTTTCGCAGCGCCACGGGCGGCGCGCTGGTGGGGCGCGTGCTGGCGGATCGCCTCCAGCTCACCGTGGGCGACTCGTTCTCCGTCGCGGCGCGGGGCCAGTCGCGCCGCCTCAAGGTCTCGGCGATTTTCGAGACGGGCTATCGTGAGGTCGACAAGAGCAACGTCTACGTCCTTCTGCCGGAGGCGCGCTCGCTCCTGCAGCGGCCCTCGGGCGCGTCTTACCTCCAGGTCGGCCTGCGCGATCCCGCGCGCGCCCCGCTCGATGCCCAGCGCATGAAGGAAATCCTGCAGCACGACGCGAAGCCCTGGCAGGAGCGCGAGAAAACCTGGCTCGAGGTCTTCCGCGCGCTGAGCCTCTCGACGGGCATCACGGTCTCGGTGTTCACGCTCATCGCGTCGCTCGCGATGTTCAACACCCTCGCGATGATCGTCATCGAGAAGACCAAGGACATCGCGATCCTGCGCTCGATGGGCTATGAGCGCCGCGACATCACGCGGATTTTTCTCTGGCAAGCCGGCATCGTGCTCGCGATCGGCGCGGTGGTTGGCGCGGCCTTTGGCCGGGGCGTGACGTGGCTCGTCGGGCAGATGCCGCTGCATATCACCGGCATCTTCAAGACCGACCGCTTCATCGTCATCGTGGATCCGAACCACTACCTCGCTGCGATCGCCACCGCCGTGGTGATGGTGATGATTGCCAGCCTGATCCCGGCCCGTCGCGCGGCCCGACTCGAGCCAGGCGACATCGTGCGCGGCACGGCCCAATGAGCGCCCCGGTGACAACGCAGCCCGGCGCCGTCGTCCTGCGGTGCAGGAACCTCCACCGCCACCTCGGCCAGGGCGAGGGGAGGGTGCATGTGCTGAAGGGCGTCGCATTCGAGGCGCGGCGCGGCGAGGTGTGCGCGATTGTCGGCCCCTCCGGCTGCGGCAAGAGCACGCTGCTTTATCTCCTCGGCCTCCTCGATCAGCCCGACGACGGCCAGATCGAGATCAACGGCGCGGTGATGTCGAACAGCGACGATCTCGCGCGCACGCGGGCGCGCGGCGAGCATATCGGCTTCGTGTTTCAATTCCACTTTCTGATGCTCGAGTTCTCGGCGCTCGAAAATGTGCTGATGCCGATGCGCAAGCTCGGCCGCCTCACGCCTGAGGCGATGAAGGCCCGCGCCCATGCGCTGCTCGAGGCGGTGGGCCTCGGGGCCAAGACCCACCGCCTCGGCACGCAGCTCTCCGGCGGCGAGCAGCAGCGCGTGGCCATCGCGCGCGCTCTTGCCAACCAGCCCGCGATCATTCTCGCCGATGAGCCGACGGGAAATCTCGACGTGAAGAATTCCGCCCTCGTCTTCGATCTGCTCACACGGCTCGCCAAGGAGCAGGGGCAGGCCGTGGTGCTCGTCACGCACAACCCCGAGATCGCGCAACGCTGCGATTTCACGCGATCGATGCGCGACGGGGTGTTTGTCTGAGGTCTCCGCGCCGTCGCCGTGGCAATAAGCACGGGCACGCGCGCGGCGCGGCGGCGCTAATTCCCCGCACGGTGAAAACCGTCGCGCGGAAAAAAGGGTTTACAAGCGAAACGGCGCTCCCTTGTTTCGGGCGCAATTCTGGCTTCTTCCCTCCGCTTCCTGTGAACCAACCTTCCTCGCGAAAAGAATTCTTCGCCAAGCTGCTCGGCGCCGCCGCGGTCTCCGCTGCGCTGCCTCAGGCGATTGCGAGTTCATCCGGTGCGGCTGCCCCTGCCACCTCCGGCCGGCCAGCCCGGAAGATTGAAATCCGCGCCGATGCGCGCTCCGTCGCCCGTCGCGACATGGTCTAGCCGGCGGCGCCCGGCTCCCCACCACGCACATGTCGAAACTGTTTCCCAAGTCGGCCAACACCCTCCCGTTCCAGATTGTCATCTATCTGGTCGTGCTGGCGGGCATCGCCACGGCGGGCGTCACCTACTACATGACGCCGAAATACACGCGGGTCGGCTACGCCCCGGTGCAGCCGGTCCCGTTCAGCCACGCGAAGCATGTGCAGGAGATCGGTCTCGATTGCCGCTATTGCCATTCGAACGTCGATAAGTCCGGTCATTCCAACATCCCCTCGGCGCAGACGTGCATGAACTGCCACAGCGTGGTGAAGGCCAACAGCCCGCTGCTCGCCCCCGTCCGGGAGAGCGCCGAGAAGGGCACCCCGGTGCCGTGGGTGTGGATTCACACGACGCCGGACTACGCCTATTTCAACCACGCGGCCCACGTGAATCGTGGTGTCTCCTGCGTGGAGTGCCACGGCAAGGTCAACGAGATGGACGTCGTCTCGCATTCCAAGCCCCTCAGCATGGCGTTCTGCATCGAGTGCCACCGCGATCCGGCGTCCCGCCTCCGCGATCCGAAGGATGTCTTTAATCTCAATTCGCCCCGTCTGGCCGACAAGGGGCCCGAAGGTCTGAAGACCGCCCAGAAGTTTGTCCACGACTGGAAAGTGATGCCTCCCCAGAGCTGCTCCGGCTGCCACCGATGAAACGCAAATTTGAACATCCGGCTCCGTCGGAACGCGAGCAGCTCACCGGCCCCGCCTATTGGCGCAGCCTCGACGAGCTTCAGTCCACGCCCGGCTTCCGCGCGCAGGTGGAGCGTGAATTTCCCGAGGGGGCCGACACGCTGGAAGGCGTGGATCGCCGCCACTTCATGAAGATCATGGCGGCGTCGTTCGCGCTCGGAGGCGCGGGCCTCGCGGGTTGCCGCCGTCCTGAGAAGTTCATTCTGCCCTATGGCAAGTCGCTCGAGGGCGCCATCCCCGGCCTTCCCTCCTATTACGCGACCGCGATGCCGGTGCGCAAGTGGGCGGTCCCGCTCCTGGCCGAGACGCACCAAGGCCGCCCGACCAAGCTCGAGGGCAACGCCAGCTACGAGCCGCACGGCGGCGCCGCTTCGCTGGCCGCGCAGGCTTCGATTCTCGATCTCTACGACCCTGATCGGGCGACGGCGCACACCAAGGCCGGCGCCGCCATCACGCGCGAGCAGGTCGATCAGATCCTCGCGACGATCTCGCAGAACTACTCCGCGACCCAGGGAGCAGGATTGGCCTTCCTCGCGGAGGAATCCTCGTCGCCCACGCGCCGCCGCCTCGTCGCGGCGCTCCGGGCCAAGTTTCCGCGGTCCGTCTGGGCTGAGTATGAGCCCGTGGCTGACGAAGCCCCGGTCGCCGCGGCCCAGGCCGCCTTTGGCGCGGCGGTGAAGCCCGTTTACCATTTCGCCAAGGCCAAGCGCATCGTTTCGATCGACTCCGATTTCCTGCAAACCGAGGCGGGCAGCCTCGCGCACGCCCGCGGCTTTGCCCAAGGACGCCGCGTCGCAAAGAAGAGCGATCCGATGAACCGCCTCTATGCGGTCGAGAGTTGGCTCACGCTCACCGGCAGCATGGCCGATCACCGCCTGCGCTTGGCATCGAGCCACATGCTGGCGTTTGCGGCCCGACTCGCGGCGGCGACTTACCAGCAAGCCGTCGATCAGCTCGTGCCCTTTGTCCACGAGATCGGTGTTTCCCAGGCTTGGATCAACGAGTGCGCCAACGATCTCCTCGCCCAGAAGGGCGCCGCGCTCGTCGTCGCCGGAGCCCATCTGCCGGCCGAGGTGCATGCGCTCGTCTATGGCATCAACGTCGCCATCGGCGCGGTGGGCCAGACGGTGGAATTCATTCCCGTCGAGACGACGCCCGGGGTCTCGACGATCAACGCCCTTGCCACCGCCATCAAGGGCGGTTCGGTCAAGACGCTCGTCGTCCTCGGTGGCAACCCCGCCTACAACGCGCCCGCCGATCTCGACTGGGCGGCTTTGCAGAAATCCGTGGGCGAGGTCATTCGCGTCGGCTACCATGTCGACGAGACGACGGCCGCCAGCACCTCTGCCGTTCATATTGCGCGGGCCCATTATCTCGAGTCGTGGGGTGACGCCCGCACGACCGACGGGACCGTGGTGCCGGTGCAGCCCATGATCCAGCCGCTCTTCGGCGGCCTCACCGACATCGAGATCATCGCCCGCATCGCCGGCGAAAAGAACCCGGATCCCTACGCGCTCGTCGCCACCACCATCACGGGTCTCGCCGGAGCGGGTGCCACGGTGGAGAAGACGATGGCGCGCTTCCTCCACGACGGTGTGCTCGGGCAGTCTGCGCCGCGCCCTGTGGCCGTGCGCTTCTCGATTAACGGCGTGCGACAGCTGCTCGGTGCCCCCAAGCCCGTCGTCCAGTTCAGCGCGGGCAACGTGGAGGTGCGCTTCGTCGCCGACCACAAGATGGACGATGGCCGCTTCGCCAACAATGGCTGGCTCCAAGAGTGCCCGGATCCGATCACCAAGATTTCCTGGGATAACGCGATTCTCGTCAGCCCGCGCCTCGCCAAGGACCTCAACATCGAGCCCAAGGGCTCCGCGATCCAAGTCGCGCGCAAGGAAGAGGCCGAGTTCACGATGGGCAAGCAGACCTCGCCCGTCTTCGAACTCACCGTCGGCGGCCGGAAAATTCGCGGTCCCGTTCACATCCAGCCCGGTCTTGCCAATTACACCGTGATTGTCCCGCTCGGCTATGGCCGCTCGGTCACGGGCCGAGTCGGCAAGGGCGCTGGCTTCAACGCCTATCCGGCCCGTGCGAGCGATGCGATGCACGTGGCTTCCGGCACGCTCACCAACACCGGCACCCGTGCGCTCCTCGCCAACACGCAGGAACACTGGTCGATGGAAGGCCGCGACATCATCCGCGAGGCCAATTACGAGGGCGCGAACAGCTACCAGGAGAATCCGGCCTTCGTTAACACGATCGGTATGGAGTCCCACGCGCCGAGCAACATCGGCCCGGTCGGTGAAAAGATGACTCCGCAGGAGCGCGCCGTGCAAATCCCGCGCGGCAACTCCCTCTACTCCACGCCCAAGTTCGACGGCCACCACCAGTGGGGCATGTCGATCGACCTCAACACTTGCATCGGCTGCAACGCCTGCGTCGTCGCCTGCCAGGCTGAGAACAACATCCCGATCGTCGGCAAGGAGCAGGTCATGCGCGGCCGCGAGATGCACTGGATCCGCATCGATCGCTACTATTCCGACGGCAACGTCGACTCGCGTGCGATGGCCGACCTCTTCGGCGGCGAGAAGAGCGGCAACAGCGTGCTTCCCGAGGAGCCCCAGATTTCGCTCCAGCCGATGACGTGCGCCCATTGCGAACTCGCCCCCTGCGAGACCGTGTGCCCCGTCAACGCCACCGTGCACGACGACGAAGGCCTCAACACGATGGCCTACAACCGCTGCATCGGCACCCGCTATTGCGCGAACAACTGTCCCTACAAGGTCAGGCGCTTCAATTTCTTCGACTGGAATCAGCGCAAGCTCGACGAACTCTACCTCGGGCCGCTCGGAGACTTCGGCACCCCGGAACTCGTCAAGATGGCGAAGAACCCCGAGGTCAGTGTGCGTATGCGCGGCGTCATGGAGAAGTGCACCTATTGCGTGCAGCGCATCCAGAACGCCAAGATTCAGCACAAGGTGAAGATGACCCGCGAGGGCAAGCCCGGCGACGTGAAGGTCCCCGACGGCACTATCAAAGTCGCCTGCGAGCAGACTTGCCCCGTCGGCGCGATCACGTTCGGCGACATCCTCGATCCCAACAGCGCCGTCTCCAAGGCCAAGGCCCGCGAGCAGGACTACGCGGTGCTCGGCTACCTCAATGTGCGCCCGCGCACCACGTATTCCGGCAAGCTGCGGAATCCGAACCCGAAGATGCCCGATTACAAGCCGCTGCCCTACAGCCGCACGGAATACGACCGCAAGAATGTGCCGCCGTCCCACGATCATGGCCACGCCCCCGCGGCCCACGGCACGACCAAGAAAGGTGCGCACTAAGATGAGCGCTGATTCCCAACCCGGAGGGCTCCGCTAATGGCCCACGCTTCTGATCACGCCGCCCCGGCGATTCTCAGCGAGGTCAAGCCCGCGGTCCTGCCGCGCGCCACGCTCGTTGAGAACGACCGCAGCTTCAATTGGATCACCGAGAAGATCTGCGGGATCATCGAGGGCAAGACGCCCACCTGGTGGTGGGTCTGCTTCATCCTCGCCTGCTTCGTCGCCTCCTTCACGGTCGCCGGCATCACCTACCTCGTCATCACGGGCGTCGGTGTCTGGGGCCACGCCAACCCGGTCAACTGGGCGTGGGACATCGTCAACTTCGTCTTCTGGATCGGCATCGGCCACGCCGGCACGCTCATCTCTGCCATCCTGTGCCTGCTGCGCCAGAAATGGCGCACCTCGATCAACCGCGCCGCCGAGGCGATGACGATCTTCGCCGTCGTCTGCGCCGCGATCTTCCCGGTCTTCCACGTCGGCCGCGTGTGGTATGCCTGGTATCTCTTCCCGATCCCGAACTCGAACGTCATCTGGCAGAACTTCCGCTCGCCGCTCGAGTGGGACGTGTTCGCGGTCTCGACCTACGGCACGGTCTCGGTGCTGTTCTGGTATGTCGGCCTCATCCCCGACCTCGCGGTGCTCCGCGACCGGTTCTTCAACGCCGGAAATAAAATTCGCTCGTTCCTCTACGGCCTGTTTGCCATGGGTTGGCGCGGTTCCAACCGCCACTGGAGCAACTACGAGATGGCCTACCTGATCCTCGCGGGCATCTCGACGCCGCTCGTGCTCTCGGTGCACACCATCGTCTCGTTCGACTTCGCGGTCTCGCTGATTCCGGGCTGGCACACGACGATCTTCCCCCCGTATTTCGTGGCGGGCGCCATCTTCTCGGGCTTCGGCATGGTGCTCACGCTCATGCTGCCGCTGCGCGCGGTCTACGGCCTGCAGGATTTGATCACGCAGTATCACATCGACTGCATGTGCAAGATCACGTTGGCGACCGGCACCATCGTCGGCTACGCCTACGGCATCGAGTTCTTCATCGCGTGGTATGGTGCCAATCCGTATGAGGGCTTCGCCTTCATCAATCGCGCGTTCGGCCACTACGCCTGGGCCTACTGGATCATGATCGGCTGCAACGTCATCACGCCGCAGTTCTTCTGGTTCAAGGCCGTCCGCAACAACACCGCGCTGGTCTGGATCCTCTCGATCTTCGTCAACGTGGGCATGTGGTTCGAGCGCTTCGTCATCATCGTGACCTCGCTGGCCCGTGACTTCCTGCCCTCGAGCTGGGGCTACTACTCGCCGAGCATCGTGGAAATCTTCACCTTCTTCGGGACGTTCGGCGTCTTCTCCGTGCTGTTCCTGCTCTTCATCCGTTTCCTCCCCATCATGCCGATGGCCGAGCTCAAGGCCGTCACGCCGCAGGCTGACGTCCACGGCGGGCACGGCGCGGAGGCCAAGCACTGATCGCCATGGCTGTCCAACCTTACGGCGTCATCGCCACCTTCAACACAGCCCCCGAGCTCTACCACGCGGCAGAGCAAGTCCGCGACGCGGGCTACCGGCACTGGGACTGCATCACGCCCTTCCCCGTGCACGGCCTCGACAAGGCCATGGGCCTCAAGCGCTCGATCGTTCCGCGCATCTCGCTCGCCGGCGGCATCACCGGCTTCATCACCGGCATGACGATGATTTGGTGGACCGGCGCGGTGGATTATCCGCTGATTGTGGGTGGCAAGCCCCTCTTCAGCCCGATGTTCGCGTTTCCGGTGAGCTACGAGCTCACTATTCTCTTCACGGCCTTTGCCACCATCATCGGCATGTTCCTCGTCAATGGCCTGCCGCGCCACTACCATCCCGTGCTGAAATACGACCACATCGTGCGCGGCATGGATGACACCTTCTTCATTGTCATCGAGGCGCGCGATCCGCGCTTCAACCTGGCCAACACCAAGGCGCTGCTGGAAAAAATCGGCGGCGCCGCCGTCGCGGAGCTGGAGCCCTGAGCCATGCGCCACGTCTATCTCGCCACTTTCTTCGTCTGCGTGCTCACGGTGTCCGTGCTCGGATTCCGCGACGCCAAATTCACCGCGCCGCCGCTCGACGTGTTTCCCGAGTGGGCCTTCCCCGGCATGAAATACCAACCGAAGCTGCGTCCGCAATCAGAGAGCGCCTTCTTCGCCGATGGCCGCGCGGACCGCATGCCGCCGGCGCACACCGTCGCGCGCGGGATGCTGCGGGACGACGATCACCTGCACCTCGGCAAGACTTCGACCGGTGCCTTCGCCGCGGGCTTCCCCGCCGCGCTGGCCGGCAAGATCAACCTCGATTTTGTGCGCCGGGGCCAAGGGCAATATCAGATCTATTGCGCTCCTTGCCACAGCGCGACGGGCGACGGCAATGGCATCACCAAGCGCTACGGCATGGGGGCCACGCCCACCTACCACGACCCGCGTCTCCGCACGATGCCCGAGGGTGAAATCTACAACACCATCGCCAACGGCAAGAACACCATGCAGGGCTACGCCGACAAGATCTCGCCCGAGGACCGCTGGGCGGTCGTCGCCTACTTGCGTGCGCTCCAGCGTGCGCAGCAGGGCGCGGCGGCGGATGTGACCGACGCGGCTGGCAAACAAACCCTCGGCCTCCCATGAGTTCCCAAGCTGCAACCGCCCCCCTGGCGCTCCCCGCGGAGTCCGCCGACGCTTCGGCAAAGAAGGCCCTCGTCATTGGCATCGTGGGCATCGTGCTCACGGCCGTCGGCCTCGTCGTCCCCGGCGCGGGCGCCAAGGTCGTCGCCACCTCCTGGCTTGTCGGCCTCACCTTCTGGTGCGCAATCGCGATCGGCATGCTGATGATGGTGATGATTCACCATATCTTCGACGCCTCGTGGTCCACGGTCATCCGCCGCCAGTTCGAGCACGGTCTCGCATCCTTCAAGTGGCTGCTCGTCCTCTTTATCCCGTTGCTCGCCACGCCATGGATCGCCCACGGCGACCTCGTCTGGCCTTGGATGAACCTGCACGGCGAGATTCACGGCGGCCACACAGTCGGCCATGATCCGCTCTATCTGAAGAAAGCAGGCTTCCTCAACAAGTGGGCCTTCGTTTTCGGCACCATCGGCTTCTTCCTGCTCTGGATGTGGCTCTCGGCCCGGCTGCGCAAGGCGTCCTTCTCCCAGGATTCCGACGGTGATCTGAAGTGGACCTTCATGAGCCGCAAGACCGCGGCCTTCGGCATCCCGATTGGCGCGCTTACGCTCACCGCCGCCGCCATCTACTGGGTGAAGTCACTCGAATACCACTGGTTCTCCACGATGTATGGCGTGTGGTTCTTCGCCAACTGCGCCCGCGGCGCGCTCGCCATCGGCATCCTGATCATGATCTGGCTGTGGAATCGCGGCGACTACAAGGGCGTGCTCAACACGAACCACTTCCACTCGATCGGCATGCTCAGCTTCGCGTTCACCGTGTTCTGGGCCTACGTCACCTTCTCCCAATACTTCCTGATTTGGAACGCCAACGTGCCCGAGGAGACCTTCTGGTATAACCTCCGCGAGTTGAACCATGACGGCACGACCAACCAGTGGTGGTATGTCGGCCTTGTGATTCTCTTTGGACACTTCGTTGTGCCGTTCCTCTATCTGCTTTCCTACAAGCACAAGGTCGTCCACTCGAAGATCAAGCCGGCCGCCTACTGGATCCTCGCGGTTATTCTGATCGACGTCTGCTACAACGTGCTGCCGATTCTCAAGAATGCGCAGGGTGATGCGCAGCCGTTCCTGACGCTCAATCTCCTCTGGGTCCTCACCTCGGTCGTGGGAGTAGGCGGCGTGTGCGTCTGGTCCTACCTCCGCAGCCTGCCGACCGCCAAACTCATCCCGATTCGCGACCCGCGCATCGGGGAAAGCCTCACGCACCATGAGTGACACGCCTGCCACACCGGCCCGCCCGGTCTCGCTCTTCTCGGTTGTCTTCGTGTTGGCGCTGTTCGCGCTCTTCATGCTCGTGATTCGCTGGGCCTACCATCCGGCGACACTTCCGCCGCAGAATGACGCCGCCGAGAACCTGCCCAAGGAACTCGCTTGGCGCGCCACCGCCGCCAGCCGCCGCCAGGCGCTGGAGGAGCACAAGGCGAAGGAAGCCGCGCAGACCGCGAGCTACGCCTGGATCGACAAGAATGCCGGCGTGGTGCAGCTGCCCATCGACCGGGCCATGGAACTGACTGCGCAGAAATACGGCGCGAAGAAATAACGCGTCCCCAACCGATCTTCAGAGATGTCCAAACCTACGACCCACGCCACTCCGGCCGAAGTCACCGCCATCGACACCCAAGCGCGCGGCCCACTGCTGCTTTTGCTGGGCTCCGGGCTGGTGTGGCTCGTCGTCAGCGGTGTCCTCGCGCTCCTCACTTCCATTCAGCTGCATTCGCCGCAGTTCCTCGCCGATTGCCCGCAGCTCACGCATGGACGCGCCCAGGCGCTGCGTGAGACGGCTTTCGTCTATGGCTGGCTGGCCAACGCCGGCCTCGGCCTCACGCTCTGGATTCTCGGCCGCCTCGGCGGCAGCACGCTGCGCGGACTCAATTGGGTCGTGGCCGGCACGCTTTTCTGGAACACCGGCGTCGCCCTCGGCCTCGTCGGCATCGCGATCGGCGACATGACTTCGTTTGGCCTGCTGCAGATGCCCCGTTACGTGCAGCCGTTGCTCGTGTTTGCCTACTCCTGCATCGCAATCTCGGGGGTGCTGGCTTGGTCCGGCCGCCGCGAAGGCACTATGTATGCCTCGCAATGGTATGCGGTGGCGGGGCTCTTTCTCTTTCCCTGGCTGCTGATCGCCGCTCAGGCGGTGCTGCTCTGGACGCCGGTCCGCGGCGTGGTGCAGCCGATCGCGGCGACGTGGTATGCCCAAGGCGTGTGGTCCTTCTGGCTCGCGCCGCTCGCGCTGGCGGTGGCTTATTACATCGTGCCCAAGATCAGCGGCCGGATCATCCCGGTCTATGAGTGGGCCTCGCTCGGTTTCTGGACCCTGCTTTTCATCGGCTCATGGTGTGGTGGTCGCCATCTCGTCGGCGGGCCGGTCCCGGCGTGGATTCCCACGATGGCGGTGGTGGCCCAATCGATGATGCTCTTCCACTACCTGATCATCGTGCTCAATTTCCGCGCGATCTGGGGCGTGGGCGGCACGACGGCCGCCTTCATCCGCTTCGGCTTCGTGGCCTATCTTATTTTCGGCATCGCGGAATTCATCGTCTCGTTCCGCGGCGTCGCGGCGCACACGCACTTCACGCTGTTCAACGCCGCCATCGAGCAACTCGGCCTCTACGGGGCCATCTCGATGATTTTCTTCGGTGGCATTTATTTTGCGGTCCCGCGCCTCACCGGGCGGGCTTGGTCCTCGGCCAGCCTGATTGGCGGACACCGCTGGCTGGTGCTCGCGGGCTTGGTGATTTCGATCGCCGCGCTGGGGATTGCGGGTGGCACGCAAGGCGAGGGGCTCCTCGATAAGAATGCCACCTTCGCCGATATTCTTGGCCGCATGGGCACCGCGCTTCTGATCAACACCGCCGCGCAGGGTGTGCTGCTGGCCGCGAATCTCCTGTTGTTGGTGAACTTCCTGCGCTCGGCTTGCTGCTTCACCGCAGCGGACTCGCAGCCGGCACCCACGCTGTTTCGTCCCGCGACCGAGGAGGCGCACGCGTCATGAAAAACGGCCCGCTTCTCTTCACCGGGGTCTTCCTCGCGATCTTGATTTCGTTCTCGGCTTTGGTGCTGGGTTCGCACGGCCAGCTGGGCCGGCTCACCCCTTACCACGACGACAACGAAGGCGGAGCCTTTCCGCAGAACATCTCCGGTCTGGCGGCCCGTGGTCAGCTCGTTTACGCCGATCTCGGCTGCGCCGCGTGCCACACCCAGCAAGTCCGCCGCCCTGGTTATGGCAGCGACAAGGACCGTGGCTGGGGCGAGCGGCAGAGTGTCGCTCGCGATTACATTTTTCAGGCCCGGCCGCAGATCGGCGCATCGCGCCTCGGTCCTGATCTCGCCAATTTGGGCGCGCGGCAAAAGAGCGAAGAAGCTCTGCTGGCCCTCTTGTATCACGGCTCCGCGAGGCATCCTGGCTATGCGTTTCTCTTCGAGAACCGTCCGATCGCCGGAGAAGCCTCGCCTCGTGCCGTGAAGGCGAGCGGCCAGCCCGCCGGCCACGAAATCGCACCGACCGAGCGCGCCCGTGCCCTCGTCGCCTACCTGCTCAGCTTGAATACCGCCTACGAATATCCCGAGGCCAAACCCTACGAGCCGGCGAAGAAAGCGGAGGCCAAGAAATGAGCGCTCAATCCCAGCCTGATCCGCGGGCCGATGCCTCGGCGGTCTCCGACGAGACGCTGATGGCTTCCCACGCCAAGCTCCTCGGGCAGCAGCCCGATGAGAAGGGCCGCTACCGTCTCATGCCGCTGAACCTGCTGTTCATTTTCTCCGGCATGATTTTCTTCGGCGGCACCTATCTCGGCCGCTTCTCCGGCTACTTCAACCCCGGTGTTTTCAACGAATACTCGACTGGCACCGCCGTGGTCGCCGCCGCTCCGCTGGATCCGATCGTGGTCGGGAAGAAGCTCTATTTGACTCCCGGCGCCTGTGTCACCTGCCACCAACCCAACGGCGCGGGCTTGCCCGGCGCATTTCCTCCGTTGGTGAATTCCGAATGGGTCACCGGCTCCGAGGAGCGGCTGATCCGCGTAGCGCTCCATGGCCTGCAGGGCCCGATCAAGGTGGCGGGCGTCGACTACAATTCTGCCATGCCTGGCTTCGGCCAGGGCACCGGTTTCAATTGGTCCGACGACAAGATCGCCGCCGTGCTCACCTACATCCGTCAGGAGTGGGGCAACAAGGCCGGCCCGATCGCCGTCGAGAAGGTCACGGCAGTCCGCACCAAAGAAGGCGCGCGCAGCGCGGCTTGGACCGCGGCCGATCTTGAGAAGCTGCCGTAATCGGCCGCGGACTTGACTGGGCCCGCTCTCAGGCCGTCGCCGCTTCCCGCAGCGTCGGCCCATCCACCCATTTGGCCGGGATGGTCGTGGTCGACGGCCATTCGGGAATGCCTGTTTCATTTCGCTGCAACTGGGCGATGAGCAGCTCCATCCCGCGCGAGCCGATCGTGCGCGCCTGCAAATCAAGGCCTGCGCAGGCGCGGGTGCGGCCGAGCAGGTTGAGACAGACGAAGCCGTGTGTCGCGGGCACCTTCGCGCCGTGCAGTTCCATCCAGTCGATGGTCTCCGTATGGTGGCTCAGCACCACGTCCGGCTTGTGGCGGCGAAACCACTTGGCGAATTCCGCTTGGGAAAGGTTGTCGAGGATGAGGGGAGGGAGGATTTCGATGCCGGGCGTGTTCTCCTGAAAGGCGCGGAAGGCCGCCGCCCACCGGAACTGCAGCCGTTCGTCGTGGGGTCGGTGAAGCTGCAGTCCCGGCCGCCTGTAGCCCAGGCTGTGCAGGTGTCGCAACGCCGCGAGCATCGAGCGGTAGTGATCGGGGCAGACCGAGTGCAGGGCGGGGCGCTCGATTCGATAATCGGTGTAAACCCCCGCAAAGCGGGTCCAATCCAGCCCCGAAAGATCCGGTTCGCCCCAAGTAGGCAGCAGCATCACGCCGAGGATGCCGCGTGACTGCAAAATCGAGTCGAGCCGCTGCACGGTCACGCCTCCTCGTCCGACGGGGAAGCGCTCGACCTTGAATCCGAGTTCTCCCGCCCGGGTTTCGGCTCCGCCATACAGTTCGCTGTGGAAACGCAGCGCCGATTTCGGCCGTTCCGGCTCCTCGAAGTCCACGATCGCGATTACGCCGCGAAAGGCCGTGCCCCGCGAGCGGCGCAGCTCCGACATAAGGGCGCCGGCGAGCGGGTTGCGCCGGTATCCGGCCGTGGTGGCCGCTTCCTTCACCCGTTGCGCCGTCTCCGGATCCACGCGCGGCGACCCGCGGAGCGCGTCGGACACCGTGGTGCGCGACAGCCCCAGTTCCTTGGCCAGGGATCGCAGAGTTGGGGTTGAAGCGGGCATTGTCGGACTGTCCGCATAGTCATGGGTCAAACGGCTAAGGCAACCTGTTTTTCCAGTCTGACGGAGCGCCTGACGGTCCCGGGCGGTGTTTGCTCGCCGCGGAATGAGTCGGGGCGCAAGGTGCCGCAACCCCGCCATGCGCATCGGCAGCCTGCACGTCATCGATCTGGCGATTATCGCCGCGTATCTCATCGCGGTCGTATGGATCGGACTGCGCGCGGCCAAGGCGTCGGCGTCGGAGGAGGGATTCTTTCTGGCCGGCCGCAAACTCGGGAAGCTTTACCAGTTCTTCCTGAATTTCGGCAACGCCACGGAACCGCAGGGCGCGGTGTTCACCGCCAGCCAGGTTTTCGAGCGCGGGGCCACCGGGGTCTGGCTCACGTTCCAGACCGTATTCATGAACCCATATTTCTGGTTCATGAACGTCTGGTTTCGGCGTGTGCGACTGACGACGCTTTCGGACCTCTTTGAGGACCGCTACGGGAGCCGCGGGCTGAGCATGTTCTACGCGCTCTTCCAGATCCTCGTGGCGTGTGTGTTCCTCGGCTTCGGCAACGTGACCGCCTACAAAATCGCGTCGTCCCTCGTCGTGAAGCCCGAGACATCTTGGACGGCCGCCGACCGCGCGCGCGTGGAGGGCTATCGCGAGCTGAAGGCGCTCGAGAAACAACACGCGGCGGCTCCGGTCGTGGGCGCGGAGCTCGACCGCTTGGAGGAGCTGCGCGATCGGAATGCCCGCGGGCAGCTCGGCAGTGCGGCGACGGAAATCAATGCCACGGTATTTTACGTCGTCTTCTCGCTCATCGTCGGCGGCTACATCGTCATCGGCGGCATGTCGGCGGCGGCGGTGAACGAGGGTTTGCAGAGCATCCTGATCATCGTGTTTTCGCTGCTCCTGATCCCGACTGGCCTCGCGGCGATCGGCGGCTGGGGTGAGCTGGCGCACAAGGTGCCGGCGCGGATGTTTGAACTCTTCGCGAGCGGCGGATCGGATCAGCTCTCCATCGTGGCGCTCGGGGCGATCCTGCTCGTGAGCATCGTGCAGAACGCCGGTCTCAGCCACAACATGGGCATCTGCGGTTCGGCGAAGGACGAGTTTGCCGCGCGGTGCGGCGTCTCCGGCAACTACCTCAAGCGGATCATGATCGTGCTCTGGGCGTTTGCCGGGCTCATCGCCGTGGCGCTCTTCGGCGTGGGCGGCCTCGCCGATCCCGACGAGGTGTGGGGCGCGATGTCGAACCGTCTCCTTGGTCCCGGGCTGGTGGGCCTGATGCTCGCCGGCGTGCTGGCCGGCACGATGTCCACGCTGGCGGCCAAGGCCCTCGCGATCGCGTCGCTGTTTGTGCGCAATGTCTTCCGGCCGCTCGTCCCGGGGATCACGACGGCGCAGGCGATCTTCAGCGCCCGGCTGGTGATTGTGGCGGTGCTCGCCCTGGGGACGTTGTCGGCGCTGATGATGGGCAGCTTCTTCTCGATCATGAATGTCGTGCTCACGGTGAACCTGCCGTTTGGTGCGGCGGTGTTGCTGACGTTCTTCTGGCGGCGCGCCACGGCGCCGGCGGTGTGGGCCTGTGTGGTGTTTTCGTCGCTCGTGATCCTCGTCGTGCCGTGGACGGCATCGCACGTGCCGGGCCTCGCGGCGCACCCGGAACTCACGACGATGAGCACCAAACCCGGCACGGGCGTATATTTCGGCAAGGTCGTGCGCGAGCGGGTGGGCGACACCTCCAGCCCGTTGGTCGCGGCTGGCGGGCTCAATCGGTTCAACCTTGAGGCGTGGGTGATTGGCCGGGCCGGCGTGGATGTCGTCGCGCTCACGCCCAACCAGCGTTTCACCCTCCAGTTTTTCTTCGATGCCTTGTTCCCCTTCGCGGTGCTCATCGGGGTCAGCCTGCTCACACGTCCGACTGATCCGGGACGGGTGGCGGTCTTTTATGGCAAGATGAAGACCCCGGTCGGCGCCACGCCCGAATTGGAAGCGGCGGCGCTGGATGAGACGCGACGGGACCCCGCGCGCTTTGACCATACGAAGCTCATGCCGCGCTCAAACTGGGAGTTCTGTCGCTGGGATCGCGTCGATGCCATCGGCTTCGCGGTGTGTTGCGCGCTGTCCGGGGCGATTATCGGGCTGTTTGTCTGGGCCTTGCACGCCGCAGGGCCGTAGGAGCGGCGGCGGTTTTTTAGTCTCGGCAACCTCCGGCGGCGGCGCTCGTCTCATCGCCGTATGAAACTGCCGGCCGCCCTGCCTGCCCTCGCGCTGCTTCTTTGGTCCGTCGCTTTGCTGCCGGCGCAAGATCGCCCCGCTGCGGCCACCGATCCGGTGGTCGAGCTCCCCAAATTTGTCGTCACCGACAACCGCGAGCTCCCGCCACCCGAGTCGTGGCGCTACGGCACCATGCCGGGCTTCGAGGTCCTGAGCAACGCCTCGGTGAAGGGCACGCAGCGGCTGCTGCGCGATTTCGACATGTTTCGCCAGGCGCTCAGTCTCATCTGGCCCATGCCGCAGCGCATCTCCCAGCCCACGGCGCTCATCATCTGCGGCAGGGGGGCGAAGTTCGACAAATTCATCCCCACGAGCCGGGTCTCGGCCGACACCGCGTTTGCCAGCCTCTTCCTCAAGCGCGGCACGCAGACGGCCATCGTGATCGACCTCGAGTCCACGACGCTCAACGTCCTCGACCTCACCAACGACTCGGCGGGCACCGACAACAGCCTCGTCTCCGTCGAGCACGACAAGCAGCTCTACCGCGAATACGTCCGCTATCTGCTCAGCAATAATGAGCCACGGCTGCCCGCGTGGTTCGAGGAAGGTCTTTCGCAGATCATCATGCGCATGCAGTTCGACAAGCGCTACATCGAGTTCGCGAAACTGGAGGATCCCAACACCATCTCCGCCCAAGCCGCGATGGTCGCCGAGCTGAATGCCTTGCAGCCGGCCGAGGACGGCGATCCCGCCACGCTGGCGGGCGCACCGGCCGAGGACCGCGATTTTCCCGCGGCGCTGCGGCGCCGTGCTCTGATGCCGCTCCAGGCCTTCTTCGACGTGAAGCATGATTCGTCAGAGGCGACCAACACCCTCGGCAATAACCGCTGGGGCAAGCAGGCCTACGCCTTCGTCCATATGTGCCTCTACGGCTACAAAGGGAAATTTCAGAAGCAGTTCATGACATTTCTCCAGCGTTCGGCGCGCGAGCCGGTGACAGAGGCGATGTTCAAGGAGTGCTTCCGCTTCCCCGGAAAAAACGGCACCTTCAAGGAAATGAGCTACAAAGATATGCTCATGGAGATTCGCAGCTATTGCGACTTCACCGTCTATGAGGCCAAACTTTTCAAAGCCACCGGCAAGGAGGACCTCGTGGTTGCTCCCAAACCCATCGAGTTGCGCGATGCCACCCAGTCCGAAGTCGGCCGCATCAAGGGCGAGACGCTCATTCTCGCGGGCCATGTGAAGCCCGCGCGCACCGAGCTCATCGCGCCCTACCTGCGCGGCGAGCGCGACGCGGACCTGCTTGCCGCCCTCGGCCTCTACGAACGCGAGAATGGCGAATCGGAACGCGGCCGGAAATTCCTCGAGGCCTCGTTTGCGGCCAAAACCAAGCGCCCCGATGCCGGCATGGAGCTGGCGCGTCTCCGTTATGCCGATGCGCTCGCCAAGCCGGCCGGACCGGAGGGCCTCTTTTCCGCCGCCCAGACCAGCGCGGTCCTCGAGCCCCTGCTCGCGGTGCGGCGCAGCCCGCCGCATATGCCCGCGCTCTATGACCTCGTGGCCGACACCTGGGCACGCAGCGCAACCAAGCCGCAGCTCGAAGACGTGAAGGTGATGATCGAGGGCGCGATGCTGTTTCCCACGCGGATGAAGCTCGTGTTCGTCGCGGCCGGATTCGCCGCCAATGTCGGCGAGATTCAAGCGGCCCACGCCCTCGCCGATCACGGGATCAAGCACACGCCGGAGGGCGCGGGCCGGAAGCGCTTCCAGGACATGAAGGCAGGCTTCCCGCCGGCTCCGCCTGCCGCCGAACCGCCGCCTGCCACCAAGCAGCCGGCGACGAAGAAGAAATGATCCGTCCGCGACCGCTGCCTTCCGGCAGCCCGCCTCGTGAGAGGCGGGACCGGGACGCATTTCGCGCCGGCCCAGTCCCTGCTCTTACGAGCAGGGCTACGGGCTGGTTCGCCACGCTTTTCCTCTTCCTCGCCGCCCTTGTTCTTGCTCGCGCCGCCGAGCCTGCGCCCGCCCCAAGTCCCGTCGTCGAGCTGCCGAAGTTCGAGGTCACCGACAGCCGTCTCCTGCCGCCGCTTGAGAAATGGCTCTATGCGGAAGTCCCGGGCTTCGAGATTCTCTCCAACATTTCGGAGCGCGAGACCAAGCGCTTTGTGCGCGACTTTCTCCTCCTGCAGGAGGTCATCCGCGAAATCATGCCCGGCCTGATGGGCGGACATGTGCCGGTGCCCACGGCCTTGCTGCTCTGCGGCCGGGGCAAGGGCTTCGATGAGTTCCTGCCGGCCGATGGCTCGGTCGAACGCTACGGATCGAACAGCCTCTTTTTCCAATCGCCCGAGCGCGCGGCCATCGTCGTGGACTTCGCGATCGCGGAATTGCAGCTCGAGGGCGACACCCGCCTCGAGTCCGATCCCTACCGTGCGTTTTACGCGGCGTATTTCCGTTTCCTCATCCGCCGGCAGCTGACCAAGGCACCGCCGCCCTGGTTCGAGGAAGGGCTCGTGCAACTGTTCGCCGCGACCGAGTTCGACCGGAAGACGATCGTGTTCGCCCAGATCGGCGATGGCTTCGGCGCGGAGAAAATCGGCGACTTCAACCGCATGCTGCACCGGCGCGGGTTGATGCCGCTCCGCGAGATGCTGGCGAGCGAGGGCCCGCGCGCGAAGTCGGCGTTCTGGGCGGCGCAGTGCTACTGCTTCGTGCACTACTGTCTCTATGGCCTGAACAAGAAGAACCAGCAGGCGTTCATCCGCTACGTCTATCGGCTCAACGACGAGGAGCCGACCGAGCAGCTCTTCAAGGAGTGCTTTGGCAAAACCTACAACCAGTTCGCCGTCGAGCTGCGCGGGCACATCGATTTCACGGCCAGCAAGAAAATCGAGTTCCGCGCCAAGAAGGGCAAGGAGCTGCCCGAGCCGCCGGCCGTCGCCCTGGCTCCGGGTGGCGACGCCGATGTCGGCCGCATCAAGGGCGAGGTGCTGCGCCTCGGCGGCCACAGCACCGCCGCCCGCAATCATCTCATCGCCCCCTACGTGCGCGGCGAACGCGACCCCCGCCTGCTCGCGGCGCTCGGCCTGGATGAAAAACTCGCCGGGCAGGACACGCGCGCGCGCAAATTCCTGGAGGCCGCCGCCGCGGCCAAGGTGCAACGCGCCCGCGCCTACCTTGAGCTTGGGCGACTGCGCCTCGACGAGGCGCGCGCCGGCTTCAAGGACGGCAAGGGCCAGCTCAGCGTCGAGCAGGTCGGCTCGATTCTCACGCCGCTCTTCACCGCGCGCGAACAGCCGCCGCCGTTGGCGGAGGTTTACTCGCTCATCGCCGAGACGTGGACGCTCTCCGCGCTGCCGCCGCAGGAGGAGCATCTCGCCGTGGTGCTGGAGGGCGTGGTGCGGTTCCCCCGCGACACCGCGCTGCTTCTCCAGGCCACGCTGCTTGCGGCCAAGCGTGGTTTCTTTGATCGTGCGCGTGAGCTCGCGGAGCGGGGCACCAAGGTCGCGCGCGAGCCCGGCGACCGCGACCGGTTCCAGTCGCTCGCGGCGGCGTTTGCCAACGATGCCTTGCCCGCGCCATCGCCGCCGACTGTGCCGGACACGCCTAAAACCCTCGACGCCTACCTCGTCAAACCCCAGCCATGATCCGCAAAGCCTTCGTGATGTCCGTCGCGGCCGGCCGCGAAGCCGAGTATGCGCGCCGCCATCAGCCCATCTGGCCGGAGCTCGAGGCCGTGCTCAAGGCGCACGGCGTGCACAACTACTCGATCTTCCTCCATGAGGAGACCCGCCAGCTCTTCGCCTACGCCGAGATCGAGGACGAGGCCCGCTGGGCCGCCATCGCGCGGACCGAGGTCTGCCAGCGCTGGTGGCGGCACATGGGCGACGTGATGCCCAGCAACGCTGATCACAGCCCCGTGTCGCGCGGGCTGAAGGAAGTTTTCCATCTCCGCTGAGTCCGTAAATTCAATCCACGCCCCATGCTCCATCGCATTGCCCTGATCGTTTTTCTTTCCCTCGCCTTCAGCCGCGCCGCCGCGCAGGAGCGGCCGAATATCCTCTGGATCATGGTCGACGACATGTCGGCCAACTTATCCAGCTACGGCGAAACCCTGATCGCGACGCCGCACATCGACCGCCTCGCGCGTGAAGGCGTGCGCTTCAATCGGGCCTTCACCACGGCGCCGGTGTGCTCGCCGTGCCGGTCGGCATTCATCACCGGCCTCTATCAGACGACCATCGGTGCGCACCATCATCGCAGCGGGCGGGGCGTCGAGCGGGTCGTGTTGCCCGCGGGCGTGGAGCCCGTGCCGGCGATTTTCCAGCGCGCCGGCTACTACACCTGCATCGGCAGCGGCCTCCCGGCGGTCAGCCGCAACGGCAAGGCCAAGGCCGCGAAGAAAAAATCCGCCGACGGCGAGGGCGGCGACGGCCTCGGCAAGACCGACTACAACTTCGACTGGGATCCTAAGATTTACGACGGCGCCGACTGGGCCGGCCGCAAGCCCGGCCAGCCGTTCTTCATGCAGGTGCAGCTCGCCGGCGGAAAACTCCGCGGCGGCAACGACGCGAGCGCGCAGGCGCTGTCCGCCCGCGCGAAGGCCGAGTTCGGCGCCGCCACGGATCCGGAGAAGGTCGTGCTCCCGCCCTACTATCCGCGGGATCCTGTGCTGCTGCGCGACTGGGCCGCGTATCTCGACGCCGTGCGCTTCACCGACAAGCACGTCGGCGACGTGATTGCCCGCCTTGAGCGCGAGGGCATCCTCGACCGGACGCTCGTCATCTTCGCCACCGACCACGGCATCAGCCATGCGCGCGGGAAACAGTTTCTCTACGACGAAGGCGCGCATGTGCCCTTTGTGGTGCGCGGCCCCGGTATCCCGCGTGGCCAGGTGCGCGACGATCTGGTCGAGCTCATCGACCTCGCGCCCATTTCGCTCGCCGCGGCCGGTCTGCGGGTGCCCGCGGTCATGCAGGGGCGCAACGTCTTCGCCGCCGGCTACGCGCCGCGTGAATTCGCCTTCGCCGCCCGCGACCGCTGCGACGAAACCGTCGAGCGCCTGCGCAGCGTGCGCGACGGACGCTTCCTCTACATCCGCAATTTCCACCCGCAACGCCCGCACCTCCAGCCCAACGCCTACAAGGACGGCAAGTCCATCGTGCAAACCCTGCGCGCCCTCCACGCCGCCGGGAAACTCGACCCGCTCGCGGAATCGCTGCTCTTTGCCCCCACGCGCCCCGCCGAGGAACTCTACGAGTGGACGACCGATCGCTGGCAGGTGAAAAACCTCGCCGCCGATCCCGCGCACCGCGCGACGCTCGAAAAACTCCGCGCCCGCCTCGATCGTTGGATGGTTGAGACCGGCGATAAAGGGCCCGAGCCCGACGCGATGTATGACAGCGACATGGCGGTTTACACCGGCGGGCGTGCGCAGAAGGGCAAGGGCGAGACCGCGACCGAGAAGAACATCGCGCTCATGAAGCAGTGGGCGCGCGAGGGGAAGTAGCCGCCGCTACTTCAGCCACGCGGCGAGCTTCGGCTGCGTCGCGCGAATCTCCGTGACGGCGAGTGCCGCGACCTTGGCGGCGCCGGCCTCGACGAAATGGGTGTCGTCCTTGCGTCCCTCGGGGATCTTCGGGTGCGCGCCCGGCTCGATCCACATGAAGAATTTCCGCGACGCCTCGTCGCCGGTCGCCCGCAGCCAGCGGGCGGTGGCGAGCTCGAGTTCGAGCAACGCGACCTGCTCCTCGGCCGCGACGCGGCGGATCGCGTCGGGGTAGGCTCCGTGGGTCATCGTGAGCTGGCCGGCGCGGTCGAATTTCCGCCGGCACACCGGCGTGGCGAGAATCGGCGTCGCCTGCTTCGCGCGCACGTCGCGCACAAACCGGCGGAGGTTTGCGGGAAATGTCGTCGCGGGATCGGTGCCGCGCTTGGGATCCTCGGTTTTCTCGTCGTTGTGGCCGAACTGGATGATCACGAAGTCGCCGGGGCGCGTCTCGGTGAGGAGCTTTTGCCAGCGGCCTTCATCGATGAAGCTGCGCGTGCTGCGGCCATTCATGGCGTGGTTGCGCACGTCCACTCCGGGTTGGAAAAAAGCGCCGAGCGCCATGCCCCAGCCGCGCTCCGGCAGGTCGAGCGGTTTGGGCGCCATCGTGGAGTCGCCCGCGAGCAGAATCCGCGGCGCCTCGGCGGCCGTGAGTCCCGCGACGAAAAGCAGAGAGGGCAGCAGGAGGCGTTTCATGCGCTCAGGTCACTTTTTCTGCCACGGCAGCACGTCGAGATCGACGTTGCCGCCGGTGAGGATGAGGCCCGCGCGCCGGCCGCGGAGATCTATTTTACCTTCGAGCACGGCGGCGAAGGGCACGGCGCCGGAGGGCTCGACGACGATCTTGAGGACTTCCCAGATGCGGCGCATCGCCGCGACGATACTCTCCTCGGAGACCGTCACCACATCGTGCACATGCTCGCGGATGATGGCGAAGTTCGGCTCACCCACGGTCGTGCGCAGGCCATCGGCGATGGTGTGCGGGGTGGTCGGGATTATTTTTCCAGCGCGGAACGACTGCGCCGCATCGTCCGCCGCGACGGGTTCGCACCCGATGACTTTCATTGCCGGCCGCGCGCCCTGCGCGGCGATGGCCGTGCCGCAGAGCAGGCCGCCGCCGCCCACCGGGCAGAGCACGAGATCGAGGTCGGGCGCCTGCTCGATCAGCTCGAGCGTGGCGGTGCCTTGGCCGGCCATCACGCGGTAATCGAGATAGGGATGGACGAGAGTCGCGTTCGTCTCGGCCATGACGCTCGCGCAGGCGGCCTCGCGCGCGGCTTGGGTGGGCTCGCAAAAAATCACTCGGCCGCCGAAGCCCTCGACGCCACGGACCTTCAGCTTTGGCGCGTTCGAGGGCATGACGATGTGCGCGGGGATGCCGCGCTCCCGCGCCGCCCATGCCAAGGCCTGACCGTGATTGCCGGAGGAGTGCGTGGCCACGCCGCGCGCTGCCTCGGTGTCGGTGAGCGAGAAGACGGCATTGGCCGCGCCGCGGGCCTTGAAGGCGCCGATTTTCTGGAAGTTCTCGCACTTGAAGAACAGCCGGCCGCCGCAATCCGTGTCGAGCCATGCGCTCGTGAGCACCGGTGTGCGGTGGATTTTTCCGCGAATGCGATCATGAGCGGCGCGGATATCGGCGAGCGTGAGCGGCGGAGTCATGGTCGGGAAAGCAGGTCGCGGGCGATCTCGGTGTGGAGCGCGACGGCGTGCGGGAGGGCGGCTTCGTCGATGTCGAAGCGCGGATGGTGGTGGCCGGCGGGCAGGGGCGTGCCGACGAGGAGATAGGTGGCCGAGCCGCCGCGGGCCTGCACGGCGTCCATCATGAGCGTGGCATCCTCGCTGCCGCCAAGCGGGGCGAACTCGACGATGCGCTTAGCGCCGGACTTTTCCGCCGCGCGGCGGACGACGGCCCGCGCGGCAGCGTCGCAAGGCGCGCTCCCAGCCTCGCCCATGTTCTCGATCGCGACCTCGACGCCGTGCATGACGGCGGCGGCGCGAAGCACGCGTTCGGCCTCCGCGGCCATCCACTGGCAAATCGCCGTGGTCTCACCCCGCACCTCCAGCTTCAGCCCCGCGCGATCGGCAATCACGTTGCGGCCGGAGCCGCCTTCAAGGAGGCCCACATTGACGCGCGAGGCACCCGCACCGTGGCGGGCGATGGCGTGGAGCTGCACCGTTGCGGTGGCGGCAGCGAGGAGGGCATTGCGGCCGAGATGCGGGTCGACGCCGGCGTGCGCGGCCACGCCGCGAAACGTGGCGTCGAGCTTCACCGTGGCGAGGATGTGATCCGTGCCGCACGCCACGGCACCGGTCTCGGTGAGCGAGATGCCGAGGTGCGTGGCGAAATAATGATCGACGTCCGCGAGCACGCCGGCGGCGACCATCGACTTCGCGCCACGACAGCCTTCCTCGGCGGGCTGGAAGATGAGCTTGATTTTCCCGCGCCAGTCGCGCGCCAGCGCGGGCAGCGTGGCGGCGAGGCCGAGGCCGATGGCCGTGTGGCCGTCGTGCCCGCAGGCATGCATGCGGCCGGGCCGGGTGGAGGAAAAATTGCCGCGCGCGGGTGCGTGCGCGAGATCGTCGCTCTCGTGCACGGGGAGCGCGTCCAGGTCCACGCGGAAGGCCACCGTCGGACCCGGGCGGTCGGTGTCGAGCGTGCCGACGACGCCCGTGAGTCCGTCGCCGAAGCGCGCGACCCACGCCGGATCGGCGCCGTCGCGCAGCGCCTCGGTGCGCGCGGCGGCGATCTCCACGGCGGGCGGGACTTCCATGCGGGCTTCGGCCCGCATGACTTCCGCGCCGGCGGCGACGTGCCAGCCGTTTTTCGCGAGCTCCGCGGCCACGCGCGCGGCGGTGCGAAATTCGCAGAAACCCAGCTCCGGATGCCGGTGGAAATCACGGCGCCACGCGGTGAGCTGGTCAGACAGGGCGGAGGACGGCATCACCGGGAGAAAAGCGACCGGCCCCGGTTTGGCGAGCGCGGCGGCGAAGCCGGGTTTGCGTTTCGCCCGCTCGATCCCACGCTCACGCGCCTATGGTCAAGAAACTCCTCCACACCCGGATGCGGGTGAACGACATCGAGCGCACCGTGAAATTTTATCAGGATGCCCTCGGCCTCGCCGTGGCGCGGCGCAGCGTCTCGCCGCGAGGCGCGCAGATTGTGTTCCTCGCGACGCCGAACAGCGACGAGGAGATCGAGATTTGCCAGCTGCCCAACAGCCCGAGCGTGCAGGTGCAGCCCGACCTGATGCACCTCGCCTTCGAGGTGGAGGACCTCGCCGCATTCACGCGCGGCCTCGAGGCCCGCGGCTTCAAGCTCAGCGATGGCCCGACGGCCACGAGCAGCGGCTCGACCATCGCCTTCATCGACGCGCCCGAAGGCTACGAGGTGGAGCTGATCCAGCGCGCGAAGTGAGCGCGCCGGCCAAGGCCTCGCATCTTCCGCCGCCGGGCGCGGGTTCCGTCGCGCTCGACTTGCTGGCGTTTGGCGCGGGTCTCGTGCTCGCGTGGCAGCAGGGCTGGAAGGCCGCCGACCTCGTGTGGAGTCTCTGGCTCTCGAGCCTCGTGGTCGGCTACGCAATGATCGTGTGGATCATCGCGGGGCCTCTGGTCAGAGGCGGGCCGGCCGCTTGGGAGGGAACGAAGCCAGCGGGCGGTCCGGCGCTGCGGGTGATCGGAGGGCTTTTCTTGCTCGCGTTCTTTACCGTCCATTTCGGCGGGTTTCACTTCGGGCATTCGGTTTTTCTGGGAATGTTTTTTCCACTCGTGCCTGGAGGCGAAACACCGAACTGGGCGACCTACTCCGAAGTATGGACGCGCTATTGGGTGTGGCTGCCGCTCGCGTTCGTCGCGGAGCGCGCGGGATTCACGCCCGCGGCCGACCCCAAGGCGAAGAAACTGGCGCCGATGACGGTGCCCTACCGCAACGTCATCCGCATGCACCTGCTGATTTTTTTCTTTGCCGGCGCGCACTTTGCGAAGGTGGACAACTTTGCGGTCTATGCCGTGGTCTATGCGGCGTATTTCCTGCCGTGGACCGCGCTGTGGCGCGCGATCAAGGGGCACGCGTAGCGGCGCGGCGCTCGTAGGCGAAGAGGAATTGCTGCGCGAGTCCGGCGAGCGGGCCGAAGTGCGCGCGGCCGAATTGCGCCACGGGCGCGGGTTTCCAGCCGTCGAGCCCGTAGCGCCGGGCGAGCGCCTGGAGAATCCACGTGTCCACGGGAAACGCCTCGAGCCGCCCCGCGCCGAAGAGCAGCACACAGTCGGCGATCTTTTCGCCGACGCCGGGGAGCGAGCACAGGCGCGCCTTGGCGATGGGGTAGGGCGCGGCTTCCGTTTCCTCCAGCCAGCCGGGCTGCGCGGCGATCCACTGCGCGGTCTGGGAGATGTAGCGCGCGCGGAAACCGAGCAGGCAGGCGCGCAGCTCGGCCTCGGGGATCGTGGCGAGCTCGGGCCACGTGGGCAGGCGGCGGAATCCCGGGATGAGGTCGGCGCCGTGGCGCTCGGCGAGGAGCGCGAGCATCTGCTTGATCTGCACGATTTGCTTCGTCGCGCTGCACAGGAAGCCGAGGATCGTCTCGCCGAAAGGCTGGCGCAGAATCCGCAGCCCGCGAAACGCCCCGAGGCATTGCGCGAGGTGCGCGTCGCTGCGCCACGGCAGCGCATCCGTGAGCGCCGCGAAATCCCGATCGAGCCCGAGGTAGCGCGGCAACGCGGCGGCGGCGCGCGCTGCGATTGGATCGGGGGCGCGCCATTCGATGCGGTGGCCGGCGCCGGAGCGCACCTGGGCCACGCAATCGCCCCAGACGCCGAGCCACGCGCCGTCGGGCTGGCGGTGCCAGCGGAAGGCCTGCCCGCCGTCCAGCGTCTCGGCGAGGACGTCGCCGGTCAGCGGGAGGTCGCCGTCGAGCGGCTGCCACGCGGACCAAGCGATCACTTCGCCGGCTTTTCCCACAGGAAGCTCTTGTGCTCGGCGAGCGTGCGGCCGTCGGCGGCGACGAGCGCCACTTTCCACGCGAGCGGGCTGGCGGCCGCCCCGCCCGGCCAGTCGGCTCCGGTCAGGCCGAGGTGGAGCGCGGTTTCCTTGCCCGGCAAGGCGGCGGGAAACGTGAACACCTTTGCCTCCGGATGATCGGGGCGGATGACGCTGAGGGCGAATTTCGCCCCGGGCAGAGCCGTGGCGGTCTTCACGCGCACGAGAAAATAGTAGCCGTCGCGCGTGGCGGGCTGCGTGCGGAGGATGGGCTCGCGGGCGGAAGCCTCGCTCCCGCCGAAATATTCGCTGATGCGCTCGAACGTCTCCGCCGCGCGCCAGCCGGGCCACACGCGGACAAACTCAGCCTCGGCAGCGGCGGCGCGGGCCGACAACGCAATCAGCAGGAGGCAAGCAAGGAAACGCATGGTCGGAGGATGAGGGCGGGCGAAGCCGGCTTCGACAACGAAATCGCGGCCTCAATTTCGCAGTTCGATGAGCTGGTAGCGGTGGATGCCCATCGGGGCCGGCTCCCAGTTCTTCACGGCGGGGTGGATGAGGTAGGTGCGCGCGCCGTGGTAGAGCGGCGCCAGCCCCGCGTCTTCGAGCAGCAGCGCCTCGGCTTGGCGCAGCAGCGCAAAACGCGCGGCCGGATCGAGCGCGGTCGCGGCTTGGTCGAGCAGGCGGTCAAACGCCGGGCTGGCCCAGCCGCTGGAGTTGCCGCCGACGCCGGCGCGGAAGGGATCGAGGAAATTGGTCGGGTCCGGAAAGTCCGCCGTCCAGCCCCGGATCGCGATCGTGTGGCGCAGGGTGTTTTGCGCCTCGATCCAGGTTTTCTGCTCGGAGGGCTCTATGGTGATCGTCACGCCCAGCTCGCGCCGCCACATCGCCTGGATGACTTCGGCGACCTTGGGCATCGCGGCGTCGTTGCGCACGAGCATGGGCAGGGCGGGGAAATTCTTTCCGCCGGGAAAACCCGCGGCGGCGAGCAGTTCGCGAGCGGCGGCAAAATCGTCGCGCTGGCCCGCGGGGCCGGTGTAGCCGCCGCAGTTCGGCGGCACGAGCGTGCGCGCGGGCTCGCGCGCGCCATTGAAGACCGTCGCGGCGATCGCGGCGCGGTCGAGGGCGAGCGCGAAAGCGCGGCGGACGCGCGCATCGGTGAACGGGGGCTTGGTGGCGTTGAAGTTCACGTAGAAGGTCGAGAGCTGCGGATCGAGCCGCAGGCGCCCCGGGGCCTCGGCGCGATAGACCGGGATCTTCGTGGGCGGCACGTCGAAGGTGACGTGCAGCTGCCCGGCGCGGAAGTTGAGCTCCTCCGTGTCGGATTTTTCGATGGGGAGGAACTTGACGCGCTCCAGTCGATTGGTGGCGGCACCCCAGTAGTGCGGATTCTTCGCGGCGATCACGTGCGCGCCGGGGCGCCACTCCGCGAGCGTGAAGGCGCCGTTGCCCACGAGCTTGCCGGGCCGCGCCCACGGCGAGGTGCGGTCGCCGACGCCGCCCGCCTGCTCGACCGACGCGCGGTGCAGGGGCATCGCGGTCGCCAGGATCGTGAGGATGTGCGGCGCCGGCTGGGCGAGAGTGAGGCGCAGCGTGGTGTCGCCGAGCGCCTCGATGCCCACTGTGGAAAAATCCTTCGCCTGGCCCGCGGTGAACGCCTCGGCGCCGCGGATGGGCCAGAGCATGTAGGCGTAGGGGGAGGCGAGTCCGGGCGACAGAAACCGCTCGAACGACCACGCGAAATCCCGCGCAGTCACGCGGTCGCCGTTCGACCACTTGGCGTTGGCGCGCAGGTGAAAGGTGTAAACCAACCCGTCGGGCGAGACCTCCCAGCGTTCCGCGGTGCCGGGCACGGCGGCGGCGGTCTTTTCGTCAAACGCCGTGAGCCCTTCGAAGAGCGCGGTGACGATGTAGACTTCGGTGGACGAATCGCAGAGATGCGGGTCGAACGTCGCCGGTTCGTTTTGGTTGCCCACGAGCAGGGTCTTCGTGCGGATGCCCTCCTCGACGGAGGTTTCGCGCTGGGCGCAGCCGCCGAGCATGACGATCAACAATAGAAGACAAAGACCCGGCAGGCAGTGTCGCATGGCCGGAAGCCAAACTGCGGCTCGTGGGGCAGGCAAAGGCGTTTTCCGCGTCAAATCGGGGTATTTCGTTGCCTCGGTTGGTTTCGCGCGATTTCTCAGGCCCCCAGCTCCCCGCCCCATGAACTGGTATTACGCGATCAACGGACAGCGTCTCGGGCCCGTGCCCGAGGCCGAGCTTCAAAAGCTGGTCACCGACGGTGTGGTGAAGGCCGATACCCTCGTGTGGAAGGAGGGTATGGCCGAGTGGCAGCCCTACGCGCAGGCGGTCGGCGGCGCGCCCGGGCCGGCGCCGTCAACCCCGTCCGCGACCGACGACGGGACCGAGGTCTGCGTCGTCACCGGCCAGCGCCACCCGCGCCGCGAGATGGTCCATTACGACGGCAAATGGATCAGCGCGGCGAAGCGCGACGAGTATTTCCAGCGGTTGCGCGAGGGCGTGACGGTGCCGGGCGAGAAAGTGGCGCCTTTTGGCTACGGCGGATTTTGGATCCGCTTTGTCGCGAAATTTCTGGACGGCATCATCACCGGTGTGGCGGGCATAATGGTAAATTTGCTTCTCGCCGCGCTGATACTCGGGTCGGTGAATTACTTTGTGCCAAACTCGGAGGTGGTTGGCACCGGACGAATGCTCCTTTTCCAAGTCGTCTCGAACGTCATCGGCGTAGGCATCGGCGCAGTCTACGTCTGGTTCTTCCTCAGTCGTTATTCCGCGACGCCGGGGAAGATGGCGGTGGGCTTGAAGATCGTCCGCGCCGATGGCACGAAGCTCAGCACGGGGCGAATTATCGGCCGGTATTTTGCCGAGATCCTCAGCGGTCTTATCCTCCTGATCGGTTACATCATGGCGGCCTTCGATGAGGAGAAACGCTCGCTTCATGACCGCATCTGCGACACCCGCGTAATCAAGACGCGATGATCACGGGGCCCGCGCTGCGTTGTCCGAAGTGCCGCCGGAAACTGGAAGCGCACATGTGGCACAGCGCGACCGCGGGCCGCTGCGGGCCCTGTCTCGCGGAGTTTGAGTTCGTGCCCTTTCCGGCGCTGGCGGCGGCAGGCGCGGCGGCCGCGCCGCAGGCTGTCCTGGCGGCGGAGGAATCGGTTTGTTTTTTTCATGCGGAGAACCGCGCCGAGGCGGTGTGCGCCGACTGCGGCCGGCTGGTGTGCGCCGTGTGCGCGATCGATTTTGGCGGCCGCCGCGTCTGCCCGCGCTGCGTGGCCGGGGCGCGGGAATCGGCCGCGCCCACGGCAGTGCGGCAGCGCGCGACTTTCGACGGCGCGGCGCTCTCGGTGGCGCTCCTGCCTCTTTTGCTCTGGCCGTTCACCTTTGTGACCGCCCCGTTCGCGCTGGGCCTGGCCATCTATGGCTGGAACAAACCGGGCAGCATCGTGCGCGGCCCGCGCCGCTGGCGGCTGGTGCTCGCCGGCGTGATCGCACTGGCGCAGATCGGCGGATGGATTGCCCTGATTGTCGCCGCCACCTCGGCGGCCCGACGCTGACGCACCCATGGCGGAGGAACCCCGACCCTACACGCGCCTGACGCGCAACTCCGCCGGCCTCGCGAGCTACGCGAGCCTCTGGCTCGGCGCCGATCATCTGCTGCTCGTGAAGAGCACGGGCTTCATGGAAACCTACGCGCGCGTGCACCTGCGCGACATCCAGGCGATCTTTGTGCTGGCGAGCGACCGGCGCACATGGTGGGCGCTGGGGTGGGGTGTGCCGGCCTTGATTTTCGCCATCGTGGCGGGAGGCACGCTGGCGAAACGGGGCGAACTGCCTTTCATCTCGGGACCGCTGTTTTTGCTGCTGCTCGGCGCCTTTGTCTGGAACCTCCTGCTCGGCCCGGGCTGCCAGGTCTTTTTGCTGACCGGGGTGCAGACGGCGCGTCTGCCCTCGCTCGTGCGGCAGAAGCAGGCGCGGCGGGTGCTCGCGAAACTCCAGCCGCTCATCGCGGCCGCACAGACCGACTTTGTGCCGCCGCCACCGGCCGGGCCCGGGTTGGAAACCCCGCCCGCATGAACGCCCCGCTTATCCCCGGTGCCGCGCCGGTCGCCGCGGGTCTCCATACGCGGCGTTGCGCGAGGCATCCCGGGCGCGAGGCGGCGGCGCGCTGCCCCGCGTGCACGGAGTTTTTCTGCCGCGAGTGCATCGTCGAGCACGGGGGCCGGCTGTTGTGCTCGGCGTGCCTGGCCCGGCGGGCGGTGGCGGCGGAGCAGCGGCGGAGTCGCTTCCGCGGGCTGCGTCGCGGGGTGCGCACCGGCGCAGGTGTGATCGCGCTGTGGCTTGTGTTTTACTGGGTCGGGGCCCTGCTGCTGAAAGTCCCGCGCGACGTGCACGACGGCGCGATCTGGAAGAAGCTCGGCGAGGGGGCCCGCCCATGAGCGACCGGGCCGCCGGGCGCGCCGCGCGCCACCGCACCGAGCCGCCCGCGATCGAATTGATCGAGGAGGCGGTGCATCTCCTGCGCGGCGCACCCGCGGGCACGCTCGCGATCTACTACGCGGGGGCGGTGCCCTTTGTGCTCGGGCTGTTGTTCTTCTGGGCGCACACGACGTGGTTTCGTCCGCCGGGCGAGACGGTGGCGTGGGGTGCGCTCGGGCTCGTGGGGCTCTTTGCCGCGATGAAGGCGATGCAGGCGGAGTTCTGCGCGCGCCTGCTGTCCCAGCGGCTCGGCGCGGAGCCCGCGCCGTGGGCGTGGCGCCGGATCGCGCGGCTCGGCGTCGCTCAGCTGCGTGTGCAGCCGTGGGTCGTGCTCGGGCTCGGGCCCGCCGCGCTGATCGCGCTGCCGTTTGGCTGGTTGTTTGCCTACGGGCAGAGCGCGAGTGTGCTGGGCGATGACGAGCGCCTGCATGAGGAGGCCGCCGTGCAGTCGCAGCTCTGGCCGGCGCAGAATCACCTCGGGCTGCTGCTCCTCTCGGTCGTCGGCGCCGCCGCGTGGATCAACCTCGCGGCGGCGTTCTGGCTCGTGCCGTGGCTCGCGAACCGCCTGCTCGGGCTCGACAACCTCTTCGGCTTTTCCGGCTGGTGGTTCCTGAACACGACCTTCCTCGCCTCGGTCACGGCGCTCACCTGGCTGGCCGTCGATCCGCTGGTGAAGGCGTTCTACACGCTGCGGGTGTTTCACGGCCGCGCGCGGCGGACGGGCGAGGATGTGCGGATCGAGTTTCGGGCGGCGCGGCGTGCGGCGGCCGTGCTGGCGCTCCTGATCGTGACCGGCCTCCCGGGGCCTTCGGCGCGAGCGGCCGAGGCGCAATCGGCGGTGCAGCCTGCGGAACTCGATCGCGCGATCGAGACGGTGCTGGCGGGCGCCGATTTTCGCTGGCGCCTGCCGCCGACGGCGGAGACCGGCGATGCGAAGGACGGGCCGATCACGGCGTTTCTGCGCAAGGGCGGGGACTTGGTGCGCGATGCCTTCCGCGCCATCGGGCGGTGGTGGGAGGGGCTGGCGGACTGGTGGGAGCGGAATTTCTCCCGCAAGGATGCGCGTGAAGCGAAGCCCGGGCGCGCCGGCGATGGCGCGGGCGCGCTCTCGGCTTTGCGGTTGCTGCTCTATCTGTTCCTGGCGGGGGCGGGGGTCCTCATCCTCTGGGTGATCTGGCTGGTGTGGCGGCAGGCGAGGCCGGCGGAGCTGCCGGCTTTGGCGGCGCAGGCCGTCGCGGCGGCCGTGCCGGATCTGCGTGACGAGAATGTGCAGGCCGCGCTGCTGCCGGCCGATGGGTGGCTCGCGCTCGCGCGGGAGCAGGCGGCGCGCGGCGAATGGCGTCTGGCGTGGCGCGCGCTCTACCTTGCGACGCTCGCGCGGCTCGCGGCCGAGGGGCTCGTGTCGCTCGCGAAGTTCAAGACCAATCTGGACTACGAACGCGAGCTGCGCCGCCGCGCGCTGTCGCGCGGGGAGGTGGTGGCTGTCTTTGCGGCGCGGCGGCGGGCGTTTGAGGAGGTGTGGTATGGCCGCGCCGAACCCGCCGAGACCGCGGTGCGCCAGTGGATCGCCGAGCTGGAGCGGCCGGCCGCCCCATGAAGCGCCGCCTTCCCCTCATCGTGTTGGTCCTCGCGCTCGGCGCGCTGCTCGCGGGTCTGGTCGCGCTTTTCCGTCTGCGAATCAGCCAAGGCGATGTGTTTCCCGCCTACTCGTCGCTCCGCGCCGATCCGCTCGGCACCCGCGTGCTGCATGACAGCCTCGCGTTGCTGCCGGGGCTGGCCGTGGAACGGCGCTTCAAGCCGCTCGCCAGACTCGATCCGGCCCCACCGCGCACGATCGTGCTGGCGGGCTTTCGCTCGGAGAGTTGGGGGCGTTTTTCGATCGAGGATTACAGCGCCCTCGACGCCGCGGTGCGCGAGGGCGCGCGCCTCGTGATCGCGTTTCACGCCGTCACCACCGAGGACAAGCCGACCCCGGCTCGGGGGGAGAAGGGAAAGGCGGCACAGCGGAAAAAAACGGCGCCGCCGGAGCAAAAGCAGGAACCCGCCCCGCCCGCCAGTGACCCCGGCGAGGCGCCTTTGCCCGAGCCTGCCGCGAAGGCCGCGCGGAAACGGCAGACCGTGGACCTCGCCGAGCGCTGGGGGCTTGAGGTGCGCACGGCGACGATTCCGCTCCGCGATCCCGGTGCGTGGCGCGCGCTGCCGGGCGATTGGCCCGACACGATCGGCTGGGCGAGCGACCTGCGCCTGATCGGAAAGAACGACGCCGGGTGGACCACGCTCTACGGGCGCGGGAGCGAGCCCGTGCTGGTCGAGCGTGCGCTGGGCCGCGGCACAATCGTGGTGGCGGGCGACGCGTATTTCCTTAGCAACGAGGGCCTGCAAAGAAACCCGCCCACGACGCTGCTCGCGTGGATCGTCGGATCCCACCCGCGGGTGGTGTTCGACGAGAGCCATCTCGGCGTGGTCGAGGACACGGGCATCGCGGCCCTCGCGCGGCGCTACGGGCTCGCCTCCGCGTTTTTCACGCTGCTGCTGCTGGCTGCGCTCTGGGTGTGGCAACGCATGGCGCTCTTTGTGCCGCCGCCCGAGGAGTCGCACGAAGTCGCCCTCAGCTACCATCCCGCCGCGGGGCTTGAGGCTTTGCTGCGGCGGTCCGTGCCGGCCGGTGAGCTCGGCGCGGCCTGCGCCGCGGAGTGGAAACGCACCGGCCGCCCCGGCGACGTCGCGCGCGTGGAGGCGGCGATTGCCGCGGCCCCGAAAAAATCCTCGGCCGCCGCCTTGCATAATCTCGCGCTGCGCGCCCTGCGGCGCCGCTGACTGATTCTTTTTCCCACCCTCCATTTTCACCGCCATGCCACCCTCGCTCGCCTCGCTCAACGCCACCCTCGCCGCCGCCCGCACCGAAGTAGCCAAGGTCATCATCGGCCAGGAGGCGGCCGTCGAACTCGCGCTTGTCGCGCTGCTGACCCGCCACCACGCGCTCATCGAGGGCGTGCCCGGCGTGGCCAAGACGCTCCTCGTCCGCACGCTCGCACATGTGCTGGGGGTTTCCAGCGGGCGCGTGCAGTTCACGCCCGACCTCATGCCGGCCGACATCACGGGCACCAACGTCTTCAACCTGCAGACGAACCAGTTCATGCTCATCAAGGGCCCGGTCTTCACGACCTTCCTCCTCGCCGATGAGATCAACCGCGCGCCGGCCAAGACCCAGGCCGCGCTCCTCCAGGCGATGCAGGAGCGCGCGGTCAGCATCGACCGGGACACCCATGCGCTCGACGAGAATTTCACGGTCTTCGCCACGCAGAATCCCGCCGACTCCGAGGGCACCTACCCGTTGCCCGAGGCGCAGAAGGATCGGTTCATGGTGAAAATCAAAATGGAGCCGCCCGGCCGCGACGAGGAGCTCGCGCTCGCGCGCCGGATGCTCGGCACGGAGACCCCGGAAACTGTGCTCGGCTCGGGTGCGGTGCGAGCCGTGCTCGGGCCCGGCGAGCTGGCCGCGCTGCGCGCCACGCTGCTGGGCGTGACCCTGCGCGACGAACTCGCCGCCTACGTGGTCGATCTGGTGCGCGCCACGCGCTCCCACGAGAGCGTGCTCACCGGCGCGGGGCCGCGCGCGACGCAGGCCCTGCTGCTCGGCGGCCGGGCCCGCGCGGCCCTGGCGGGCCGGGACTATGTGACGCCCGACGATGTGCGCGGCCTGGCGCCCGCCGTGCTGGGCCATCGCCTCGCGCTCCGGCCTGAATTCGAGATCGAGGGCCTCTCGATCGACGAAGTGGTGGCGCGCGTGCTGGAGCAGGTGGCCGTGCCGCGTTGAATCCGGAGGTCCGAAACCAGATGAGCCTCGTGCCTTCCCGCCGCCTGCTGTGGGTCGTCCTTGCCATCGCGCTTGTCGCGGTGGCCGCGGGCCCGTGGCCGCATCTCGCGGCGGTGTGGATCATCGCGCTCGGGGCGCTGGCGCTGCTGGCGCTCGCTGACGCGGCGTGGTCGCTCGCCCGGAAGCAGCCGCCGCGCGCCGGCGCGCCCCCGGTCGTGCGCTTCGCGCGCGATCGCGAGGGCACGGTGCCGGTGACCTTCGAGAATCCCGGCGGCCGGGCGCGGCGCGTGCGCTTCGCCCTGGCGCTGCCCGCCGAGTTCGAGTCGCCCGAACCCGAGATGTGGGTCGATCTGCCCGCGGATGCCGGCCGCGCGCGCATCGCATGGCGCTGCACGCCGCGGCGCCGTGGGCGGTTCGGCGGCGTGCTCGCCTGCACCGAGGGGGGATCGACGCTCGGCCTCTGGCGCACGCGCACCCGCGCGGAGCTGCCGTGCGAGCTGCGCGTGCATCCAAACCTGCTGGCCGAGCGCAAGCACCTCGCGGCGCTTTTCCTCGCCCAAGGCCGGCCCGGCGCGCGCGTGCAACGCACGCTCGGCCGCGGGCGCGAGTTTGAGAAGCTGCGCGACTACCAGCCGGGCGATGGCTTCGACGAGGTGCATTGGAAGGCCACGGCCAAGCGCGGCCGGCCGGTGACCAAGGTCTTCCAGGCCGAGCGCACGCAGGAAATCTACGTCGTCGTCGATGCCTCCCGGCTCAGCGCCCGGCCCGTGGTGCATGAAGGCGTGGCGCAGACCGCGCTGGAGCGCGCCGTGACCTCCGCCCTCGTGCTCCTGATCGCGGCGGAGCGGCAGGGCGACAAGTTCGGCTTGATCGCGCACGACGATCGCGTGCGGGTGGCGGTGCGCGCCGGGAGCGGCGCGGCGCACTACGCGGCCTGCCGCGAGGCGGTGCTGGCGCTGCGCCCCAGCGAAGCCACGCCCGACATGGCCGAGATCGTGCGGCACCTGCGCGCGATGATCCGGCGACGGGCGTTGATCTTTTTCCTGACGGACCTGACCGATCCCGTGCTGGCGGAGGATTTCATCCGGCATGTGCGGCTGTTGTCGCGGCAGCACCTCGTGCTCGTCGGCCAGCTCCGGGCGCCCGAGGTGGCGCCCTTGTTCACCGGGGCGGAGGCGGGGACGGACGCGGAGGTTTACCGCCGGCTCGCCGGCCATGTGCGCTGGGCGGAGGCGCGCGGGCTGGCGCAGAAATTAAAACCGCTCGGTGTGACGGCCGTGCTGCTGGAGAACGAGGCGATGGCCGGCCAGCTCGTGGATCACTATATGCAGGTCAAACGGAGACAGGCGCTGTGATCGTCAACCTGGAGAAATTCATCGCGGAGGAGCGGCCGAAGTGGGAGCGGCTCGACGCGATGCTGCGCACGATGGCCGCCGATCCGTGGGGGCCGCTGCCGCTCGATCAGGCCCGCGAGCTCGAGAGGCTCTACCAGCGCGCCGCCGCGGATCTCGCGCGGCTCGCGACCTACGCGGCGGAGCCGGAGACCCGCCGCTACCTCGAAAACCTCGTCGCGCGCGGCCACGCCGAGATTCATGGCGCGCGGGCCGAGGGCGGCCGCGTGCGGCCGGTGGCGTGGTTTACGCGCACGCTGCCGCAGACGTTTCGCCGGCAGTTCCGGGCGTTTGCCTTTGCGCTCGCGCTGACGCTGGGCGGGGCGATCTTCGGCGGCGCGGCGCTCGCCTTCGATCCGGAGGCCAAGCAGGTGCTGATGCCGTTCGACCATTTGCGCGGGAGCCCCAAGGAGCGCGTGGCGCAGGAGCGAGAGGAGCGCGGGGAGAGGCTCAGCGGCGGCAAGGCGCAGTTCTCCGGCATGCTGATGACGCACAACACGCGGGTCACGCTCACGGCCGTCGCCCTCGGGATGTCGTGGGGCCTCGGCACGCTCGTGCTGCTGTTCTACAACGGCGCGATGATCGGCGCGGTGGCGGCGGACTATGTGCTGGCGGGCGAGACGCCTTTCCTGCTCGGCTGGCTGCTGCCGCACGGCGCGATCGAAATCCCGGCTATTCTGGTCGGCGGGCAGGCGGGCTTCGTGCTGGCCGGCGCGATTCTGGGGCGCGGGCGGCGCGAGCGCCTGGCGGCGCGCTTGCGTGGCGTGATGCCGGACGTGGTGACGCTTTCGCTCGGCGCGGCGCTGATGCTCGTGTGGGCCGGCGTGGTGGAGGCGTTCTTTTCGCAATATCACGAGCCGGTGCTGCCCTACGCGGTGAAGATCGCCTTCGGGTGCCTGGAGCTGGCGGCGCTCGGGTGGTTTCTCGCGCGAGCGGGCCGCGCCGGTGGGACGGAAGGGAAGGGGGCCGCGCCGTGAACACCGCCCGCACGCACCAGTTGGTGATGCGCACGCCGGAGGGCGTGGCGTTTTCCTTCCGGCTCGCCAGTCCGGTGCTGCGGGCCGGAGCCTTCGCGATCGACGCGCTGGCGGTGGGAGCGGCGTGGTCGGTGCTGGCGGTCGTTTTCAGCCTCCTGCGGCTCCTGAGCGCGGATGTGGCCGGGCTGGTGGCGACAGTCGGATATTTTCTGCTGTCGCAGGGCTACGGCATCGCGACCGAGTGGCTCTGGCGGGGCCAGACGATCGGCAAGCGGGTGATGCGGCTGCGGGTCGTCGATGCCCGCGGGCTGCGGCTGACGTTTGCGCAGGTGGCGCTGCGCAACGTGTTGCGGTTTGTCGATGCGCTGCCGGTCTGCTATCTTGTCGGCGGCCTGGCCGCGCTGCTCAGCGTCCGCGCGCAGCGGCTCGGCGACCTCGCGGCCGACACGCTCGTGGTGTGGGAGCCGGCGGAGCCCGCGCCGGATTTCTCGGCGTTGCGTGGCGAGAAATACAATTCGCTGCGCGCCCATGCGCCGGTCGTCGCGCGGCTGCGGCACGGGGTGGCGCCGAGGCAGGCCCGGGCCGCCTGGTCGGCGCTGGTGCGGCGCGACCAATTTGAGGAAGGCGCGCGCGTGCGGCTGTTTGCGGACCTGGCCGGGCATTTTCGCTCGATCGCGGCGGCGCCGCCTGAAGTGGGCGAAGGGGTGGCGGACGAGCAGTTTGTGCGCAACGTGGTCGATGTGCTTTATGTGAGCCGGAGTTAGTTTCTTCCTAAGAAAACCCCGCCGGCCGCGTCATCCCGGAGAACCCTCATGTCCCTCGAATCCCCGAACGCTCGGGTTACGTCGCATGAAGCCACCGGTTTTCTTGAACGCACCTTCGCGGAGCATCACGCGCCGCTCCTCCGCTATGCCGCGCGCCTGCTCCACGGCGATGCCGAGCGCGCGCGCGACGTGGTGCAGGACACGTTTGTCCGGCTCATGGCCCAGCCGCCCGAGACGGTCGATGGCCATGCGGCGGAGTGGCTGTTCACCGTCTGCCGCCACCGCGCGCTTGATGTGCTGCGCAAGGAGGGTCGCGTGATGCGCTTTGCCGAAGGCCAGCTGGAGCGCGTCAGCGCCGCCGAGCCTCGCCCCGGTCGCGCCCTGGAGCAGGCCGAGTTGCACGCCGCGATTCTGGGTCTCATCGAGCGGCTGCCGCCCAACCAGCAGGAGGTGGTGCGGCTCAAGTTCCAAAACGGTTTCAGCTACAAGGAAATCTCCCGCATCACCGCGCTCTCGGTGACCAACGTGGGTTTCCTCATCCACACCGCGGTCGCGCGCCTGCGCGCGGAGTTTGCCGCGCAGCAGCCCTGAGGACCGACACCGATGAACGCCCACGATTCCGAGCTCGCGCCCGACGACCCCCGCCTGACCGCCTACGCCCTGGGCGAACTCCCGGCCGCGGACCACGCCGCGGTCGAGGCCGCGCTGCGCCGCGATCCCGCCCTGCGGGCCGCGGTCGCGGAAATCCGCGACGCTGCCAGCCAATTCGAGGCCGCGCTTGCCACCGAGGCGCTGCCCGTCGTGCGCGCGGCGACGCCCACGCGCCGCCGGAGCCGGCTGCTGGAGTTTCCGCGCGCTTACTTTCTCATCGGCGGGCTGGCGGCGGCGTGCTTCGCCGTCTTTGTCGCGGTGCGACCGGAAGGGGATCCGCGCCGCCGCACCGGGGATAATCTACCGCCGGCGGAGCACGCGGCGGTGCCTGCGCCTTCGTCCGGGCCGGCCGGTGCGGTGGAGAGCGCGCCGCGACCGGCCGGGGAATTTCTGGCGGCGGCGGTGGAGCCGGCCGAGCCGGAGAATCCTCTCGAATTTACCCACACGCTCACGGTGGCGGCGGCGGATCTCAAACCGGCGGCGGACCTGTTTCCCCCCGCTGAGCTGCCGTCGCCGCGGCTGCGGCTCACGTATGCGACGCCCCCTCCTTTCAACGCGCCCATCACGCCGCAGGTGGCGTGGGGGAACATCGTGGTGCCGCCCGGCAGCTTCGGCTCGGTCGCGCATGGCGGCCTGCGCACTTCCGCGCCGGGTGAGATTGTGCGGCTGCCGACCTTCACGGTGCGCGCGAGCCGGCTCGCCCCGGGCGGACACTTGACCGGCCGCGCCCTGATCGATTCGCGTGACGCGCGGCCGGCGCCACCGCTCGGCGCCCGGTTTGGCCGCGGGACCGAGGTGCTCGCACCCGTCGCCGACAACGGTTTCCTCAGCACGACGCGGTATCCCACCTCGGCGCTGGCCGTCCACGTCGACACGGCCGGCTACTCGCAAATCCGCCGCATCCTCGAGCACGGCACGCCGCCGCCCCGGGAGGCCGTGCGCATCGAGGAGCTGCTGAACTATTTTCCGTTTCACTACGCGCCGCCCCCGGTCCGCGGCGAGGTGCCCTTTGCTGCCGCCCTCGAAGTCGCCGAGGCGCCGTGGGCTCCCGCGCACCGCCTGGTGCGGGTCGGCCTCAAGGCCCGCGAAGTCGCCGCCGCGGCCCGCCCGGTCGCGAGCCTCGTCTTCCTCGTCGACGTCTCCGGCTCGATGAATCAGCCCAACAAACTGCCGCTCGTGCGCCAGTCGTTGCGCCTGCTGGTCGGCCGGCTCCGCCCCGAGGACCGCGTGGCCATCGTCACCTATGCCGGGGATTCCGGCGTGGCGTTGCCCTCGACGCCCGTCGCGCGCGCCTCCGAAATCCTGCACGCCCTTGACGCGCTCGTGACTGGCGGTTCGACCAATGGCGGCTCGGGCCTCCGGCTCGCCTACGACCTGGCGCGCGCGCAATTCGTGGCCAACGGCCTCAATCGCGTCATCCTCTGCACCGACGGCGACTTCAATGTCGGCGTCACCAGCGAGGCCGAGCTGGTGCAGGTCGTTGCCGAACAAGCCACCGCCGGGCTGAACCTGACCGCGCTCGGTTTCGGCATGGGCGACTATCAGGACGTGATGCTCGAGCACCTCGCCCAGCACGGAGGCGGCCAGCATGGCTACATCGACACGTTGCGCGACGCCGAGCGGATCCTTGTCGGCCAGGTCAACGGCGCGCTGCAGACGATCGCCCGGGACGTGAAGGTGCAGGTCGCGTTCAACCCCGCCAAGGTCGCGAGCCACCGCCTCATCGGCTACGAGAACCGCCTGCTCCGCCGCGAGGACTTCGCCCCCGAGCGCGCCGATGCCGGCGACGTCGGCTCCGGCCACACGCTCACCGCCCTCTACGAAATTGTCCCCGCGCCCGGCGCCGATCAGGCCCGTGGCGACCTGCTGAAGGTGAGCGTGCGCTACAAGCGGCCCGGCGGATTTTTCAGCCGGACGCTCGATTTCCCGCTGGCCGATGCGGCGCCGCCCTTCGCGCGCGCGAGCGCCGATTTTCGCTTCGCCGCCGCCGTCGCCCACTACGGCATGATCCTGCGCAACTCGCCGCACCGCGGCGCCGCCACCCTCGCGGACACCGCCGCGTGGACGGCCGCCGCCAACGCCAGCGGCGACGACCCCGGCGGCTACCGTGCGGACTTCCTCCAACTCGTGCGGAAGACGCAGGCGCTGATCGAGTGAGGCCCACGGGAAAAATAGGCGGAAAAATTTCCGTGCGATTTTCACGGCGGCGGGTGCTACGTTGTGAAAATCGCCATGCTGGAAGACACCGAACTGCTCCGCCGCTACGCCGCGACCCGCGCTGAGGCCGATTTTGCCGAGATCGTGCGGCGGCAGGTGAACCTCGTTTACTCGTGCGCGTTGCGGCAGGTAAACGGCGACGCGCATCTGGCGCAGGACATCACGCAGGTCGTGTTCACCGATTTGGCGCGGAAGGCGGAATCGGTCGCGTCGCATCGCGTGCTGGCGGGCTGGTTGTTCACGAGCACGCGGTTCGCGGCGGCCAAGGCTGTGCGGGGCGAGCAACGCCGGCACGCCCGCGAAGCCGAGGCCCACCTTATGGAAGAACTCAGCCGTGATCCCGCGGCCCAGCTCGACTGGGCGCGCGTGCGCCCGGTGCTCGACGAGGTGCTGGGCGAACTCAGCGACGGCGATCGCGAGGCGATTCTGCTGCGCTTCTTCGAGGGCCGCGACTTCGCCGGCGTCGGCGCCCGGCTTAAGGTGAACGACAACACCGCTCGCATGCGCACCGAGCGCGCGCTCGACAAGCTGCGCGCCCTGCTCGAACGGCGCGGGGTCAAGTCCACCGCCGCCGCGCTGGCCGCCGCGCTGGCCCACGAGGCGGTGGTGGCCGCGCCGACCGGTCTCGCAGTCACGGTCACCGGGGCGGCGCTCGCCGCCGGCGGCGTGGCTGCCGGCACCGCGGCGACCGGAGGCCTGACGGCCACTTTTATGAGCATGACCAAACTGCAAGTCGGGATCACCAGCGCGCTCGCCGTGGCCGGCACGGCGGGCTTTGCCCTGCAAGCCCAGTCCAATGCGGACCTGCGCCACGAAGCCGCCGCCCTCCGGCAGGAAACCGCCGGTCTCGCGGCGCTCCGCGCCGAGCACGCCCAACTCGCGCGCGCCACGGCGGAGGTCGCCGATCTGCGGCGCGACGACATCGAGTTCACGCGGCTGAACGACGAGGCGACCGCGCTGAAAGGCCGTCTGCAGCAGATCGTGCGCGCCGAGCAGGTCCGCGCGGCGGCGGCGGGCAGCGAAGTGTTCGAAATCTCCCGGCTGGATCGGATGCCGACGCCCAGTTTCCAAGCTCGCCCGCAATACCCCGCTGCGTTGAAGGCAGTCGGTGTCGAGGGCGAGGTGATTGTCGATTTCATCGTCTCCGCGAATGGCGAGGTGCGCAACGCGCGTGCGATCCGATCCGCGCTCAAGGGCGAAAAACTTTCGGGAAACGCCGGCACCGTGGAAGCGCAAGCGGCGAATCTCGTCGTCAAGATGAGCGAGTTCACCGTGGCCGGCACCGGGGGCGGCAGCGCGACTTTGAACGGCGTGGACGCGGCCCAAAGCGCACGGCTGCTGGAGGCGGCGGCCGTCGAGGCCGTGGGTCAGTGGAAATTCAAGCCCGGGCAGAAGGGCGGGCGTGAGGTCAACACGCACATGCAAATCCCGATCGTTTTCACCCTGTCCGACGGCAAGGTGCTGCCCAATGGGCCGAAAGTCATCGCGCCGGGCGGCGCGACGGTTTTCACGCCGGAGGGCGCGGCGGTGATCGCGCCCAAACCCTAGCCGAAACCGATGTCCGCATTGCGCTGGTTGTCCGGATCGTTGCTCGCGCTGGCACTCGTGGCCGGCGCGGCGCTGTGGCTGCAACGGCAGGCCGCCACGGACTTGCGCGACGAGATTGTGCTGCTCCGAGAAGACAGCCGCGAACTGGCCCGCCTGCGCGCGGAAAACCAACGGCTTGAGGAGACGCTGCCACCGCCGGCGAAGCTGGAGGAGCTGCGGGCCGACCGCGCCGCGGTCCTGCGCCTGAGGAGCGAGATCGAAAAAACGCGGGACAATCTGGAGAAGCGGGAGCAAGCGCTTGCCGCCCCGGCCGCCCCGCCGCCCGCACCACCAGCGCTGGTGGTGGCCATCGGCCTGGGCATCGACGGCAACCTCGTGCGCGACAGCCAGAGGTTCGAACCCGCCGCGCTGCGCCAGGAGCTTTCAGCTCTGCCGCGTGGCAGTGCGTTCGAGATCCGGCTGCAATTGCCGAAAACGGAGGAGGGCGTGCCCTTCGACAAGGTGATGCAAAGCGTCGATGCGATCACGAGGCAGGCGAAGCAGGCGGCGCAGGAGTTCGGGCTCAAGATGAGCCTTCGCACGGTGGCCCCGCCCAAGTGACGCCGAGGCGCCGGGCTATTTCGCGGCGAGGTGCTTTTCGAGGTGGGTGACGAAATCCTTCTGCGTGGCGTCGAGCCCCATGAACCAAGTCGCGATGGCGCGAAAGATCGCGGGCTTGATGAAGCCGTCCTCCGTGAGTGTGAGCTGCGTGCCGCCGCCGGGCGCGTCGGCCAGCTCGAACGTCCAAGTGCCACCGAAGGGCAGGTCGTCCTTGGCGATCACGCGGACGAGCTTTTCGTTGGCGCGCGACTCGGCGGTGCGAAACGGAATCTCCTGTCCGTGCTTGTCCTTGTTCCAGGTGAGTTCGGTGCCATCGGGGAGCTTCTCGATCCGGATGGCCGTCACGGCCGGCCACCACCGCGGCATGGCGGCGTAGTCTGTGATCGCCGCCCACACGGCCCCGCGGCTCGCCTTCAAGGTGGCGGTGACGACCGAGCGGTGGTCGCGCGGCATGCGCGAACCCGCGATCTGAAGCACGAGCGCCACAATCGCGACGAGTGCGACGAGCGCGCCAACGATGAGGAGTGCGGTTTTCATGGGTCACCCAAAGAGGAGGCGTGCACTTTCACTTTTCAACCTGCGGTTGTTCCAGCGGTCCCGATCGAGGCGCACCTTTGCCGGGCCCCGCGCGTCCTGCCCTGCGCCCCTCACCCCCCGTCCCCATGAAAAAACTCGTCTCCACGTTCTCCCTCGGCGCGCTCGCGCTTGTCCTTGTCGTTCCCTCCGCCCGCGCGGGTCTCACGTCCGACATGAAGGAGGGCAAGCCCGCCTTCCGCGCCATGAGCCAGCTCGCCTTCGGCCCCGAGGGCGTGCTCTTCATCGCCGACACGCGCGCCGCCGCCATCACCGCCATCGCCACGGGTGACACGCAGCCCGCCACCGGCTCCGCCCTGATCAAGGCCGAGGCCATCGATCAAAAAATCGCCGCGCTCCTCGGCACCAAGCCCGACCAGATCATCATCGAGGATCTCGCGGTGAACCCGATCTCGCGCCGCGCCTACCTCGCCGTCTCGCGCGGCAAGGGGCCCGAGGCCACGCCGGTCCTCGTGCGCATCACCGCCGCCGGCCAGCCCGAGATTGTGGCGCTCGATCGGGTGCGCTTCGCCCGCGCCGATCTGCCCAACCCGGCCGCCGACACCGCACCCGAGCCCGGCAAGAAGCAGCAGAACCGCCGCCTCGAGGCCATCACCGACATCGCCTACGTGGACGGCAAGGTGCTCGTCGCCGGGCTCTCCAACGAGGAGTTTGCCTCGACCCTCCGCGCGATACCGTTCCCGTTCAAGGCCGTGGACCGCGGCACCGCGGTCGAAATCTACCACGGCGCGCACGGGGCCTTCGAGACGCGCGCGCCCGTTCGCACGTTTGTGTCCTACAAGGTGGGCCGTGAGCAGCAGCTCCTCGCGGCCTACACCTGCACGCCGCTCGTGCAATTCGCCCTCGATGAACTCAAGCCCGGCGCGAAAATCCGCGGCAAGACCATCGCCGAGTTCGGCAACCGCAACCGCCCACTCGACATCGTCGTTTACCAGAAGGACGGGAAGGATTTTCTCCTCATGGCCAACAGCGCCCGCGGCGTGATCAAGGTCGCCGCCGATCAAATCACCAACGCCGCGCCCATCACGAAAAAGGTCGCCGACACCGAAGGCCTGAAGTTCGAGAAGCTCGACTGGGCCGGCATCAACCAGCTCGATCTCCTCGATACACGCCACGCGCTCGTGCTGCGCAGCGGCGGCGCAGGCCAGCCGCACAGCCTCGAGACGCTCGCGCTCCCGTGATCGCGTGGGCGCGGCCGGCGGTTTTCGCCGCGCTTGCGGGCCTCGGCGCCGCGCTGCCGGCGGCCGAGGTGCCTGTGCTCCGTTGGCTCGCGACGGCGGTGCCGCCCACGGTCGAGGCGGTCGGCGTTCCGCCGGAAACGCTGCGCGCGCTCGACGCTTCATCAGCGGATGATGCGGCGCGTGGGCGCGTCCTCGCCGTGTATGCGGAGCAGTCGGGTTCCGAGGCGACGCCGACGATGGCCGGCACGTGGCGCATCGCCGATGGCCGCCTGCGCTTCGAGCCGCGGTTTCCGCCGGTGCGCGGCGTGCGCTACCGCGCCGAGCTGCGCCTGCCCGGCGCGGCTCCGGTGATTTCGTTTTTCACGCTGCCCTCTGACACGGCGGCGCCGACGACGGAGGTCGCGCGGGTGTTCCCGAGCGCCGCGGTGCTGCCGGAGAATCAGCTTAAATTCTACGTGCAGTTTTCCGCCCCGATGAGCCGCGGCGGCACCTACGGTCACGTGCAGATCCGCGACGCCGCGGGCCGGGCGATCGAGCTGCCGTTTCTCGAGCTGGACGAGGAACTCTGGGACCCGTCGATGACGCGCCTCACGCTCCTGATCGATCCCGGCCGCATCAAACGCGGCGTGAAGCCGCTGGAGGACATCGGCCCCGTCTTCGAGGAGAACAAAAGCTACTCGCTCGTGATCGGTGCAGGCTGCCGCGATGCGGAGGGACGGCCGCTGCGCGGGGCGTTCGAGAAGGCCTTCCGCATCGGCGCGGCAGATCGCGCGCCGCCTGATCCCGTCCGATGGACAATCAACGCGCCGGCCGCCGGCACACGCGCGGCGCTGGTGGTGGAGTTTGGCGAGCCTATGGAACAGGCGCTTGCCTTGCGGCTCATCCGCGTGGTCGCGCTCGCCGGGGGCCCGCGTGTGATCGCGGGCGAGGCCGTGCTCGCGGACGAGGAGCGCGGGTGGAGTTTTTCACCGGAACAGGCGTGGTCACGCGGTCGCCATGCGCTTGAGATCGACACGACGATCGAGGACCTCGCGGGCAACAACGTCGGCAAGCCCTTCGACGTCGATCCCTTTGAGAAAGTCGATCGCCCGGACGGTGTGCGCCGCGTGACGGTCGAGTTCGAGATCGAGTGAAGCGCTGCTGCGCGCGTCAGATCAGCGGAAACAGCTTGGCCGCGACGAGGACGGCGAGGAAGCCGGCCACGCCCATCAGTGAAAACATCACCGACATCGTGCGCAGCGTCTCGCGCTCGGTGAGGCCGGCGGTCTTGGAGACCACCCAGAAGCCGCTGTCGTTCATCCACGGCACCAGCTTCGAGGCGCAGCCAATCGTGAGCGCGAGATAGACCGGATGGCACCCGAGCGTCTCAGGCGTGGCAAATGCGCCCACGATGCCGACGCTGGTCACCATCGCCACCGTCGCTGAGCCCTGGGCGGTGCGGATGAACGCCGTCACGAAAAACGCCAGCGGCAGCACGCCGATGCGATACTCGCGCGCGAGCCCTTGGATGCGCTCGCCCACGCCGGTCTCCTGCAGCACGCCGCCGAAGACCCCGCCCGCCGCCGTGATGAGGATGATCATGCCGGCGTCGGTCAGCGCTTCCTGCACGGTGGATTTCACTTTCTTCGGCTCGGCGCTGCGGCGCGTGGCGACCGTCAGCAGAGCGATGGCGGCGGCTAGGGCGACGGCGATGTTGGGGTGGCCGAGGGTGCCGATGAGTTTCTTCAGTTCGGCGGGCAGGGCCACGACTTCGGCGACCGTCGATCCGGAGATGAGCAGGACAGGCAGCACGATGGGTGCGAGCGCGAGCCACAGCGGCGGCAGTTCGTGCTCGGGCCGCTCCGAGGCCGGGGTGACCGCGCCCTCAGCGGAGGGGCTGCGGACGGCAATGGGCCAGCGGCGGTTGGCCCACCACGCGTAGCCCAGGCCTACGGTCGCCGCAAAGGCGCTCAACAGCAGGCCGCCGATCATCATCGTGCCGAGATCGACCTTGAGGGCGTTGGCCGCGAAGAGCGGGCCGGGTGTCGGCGGCACCAGGGAGTGCGTCATCGTCGTGCCCACGGCGATCGCGAGCACGTAGAGGAGGTAATCCTTCCCGGTGCGCGCCGCCATCGCGCGCGCCAGCGGTATGAGCAGGAGAAAGACCGTGTCGAAAAAGACGGGCACGCCCAGCACGAGGCCGCACACCGCGAGCACAATGGGCGTCCGCCGCTCGCCAAAGAGCGCCAGCGTCGATCGCACGATGCGGTCCGCGGCGCCGCTGTGCAGCAGGCCCGCGCCCACGATCGAGGCCATCGCGATGAGCACGCCGAGGCTGGTGCAGGCGCCGCCAAACTTGTTCGCGAGCTTGGCGCCCAGATGCTCATCGGCGCGGGCCTTCGCTTCCGCCGCTGGCCGTTTTTGGGAGAGCACGGCCCGCTCGATGGCGTCGCGCGGCGTGAGCGCCGAGACGACGATCGCCGCGCCCATCAGTGCGATGAACGCGTGCAGCCGCAGGAAGACGATGCCACCGACCACGATGATGACGCCGATGAGCAAAAGTAGAAACGGATCCATGGGGTGGGGCGGAGCCCGTGAGTCAGAGAGGATTCCCGGGCGAGGCAAGCCGGGGGTGCCGCGCCGGCCGTGAATGTCCGGCTTGCGCCGTCGCGGGGATTTTGCGGCGATGCGCGTCCCCATCCCATGTCCCTCTTCATTGGCATCGATTCCGGCACCCAGAGCGTCAAAGCCGTCGTCCTCGACCTCGATACCCGCAAGGTGATCGCCGAGGCGCGCGCACCGCACCAGCTCATCGACGGCCTGCCCGTCGGTCACATGGAGCAGCACCCGCGCGAGTGGGCCGCCGCGATGGACGCGGTGATTCTCGAGGTCGCCGGAAAAATCGACCGCGCGCGCGTGCGCGGCATCGGCGTCTCGGGTCAGCAGCACGGCTTCGTGCCGCTCGATGCCGCCGGCCACGTCATCCGTCCCGCCAAGCTCTGGTGCGACACCAGCACGACGGCCGAATGCGCCCTCATCACCAAAAAGCTCGGCGGCCCCAAGGCCGCGATTCGCAGGACGGGCAACCTCATCCTCCCCGGCTTCACTGCGCCCAAGATTCTTTGGCTGAAGCGCCATGAGCCCGCGAACTTCAAGCGTCTGCGCCACGTGCTGCTGCCGCACGATTTCCTGAACTATCATCTCACGGGAAATTTCTTCATGGAGTTCGGCGACGCCTCCGGCACCGCGCTCATGGATGTGCGCGCCCGCAAATGGAGCCGCGCCGCGATCAACGCCATCGACAAAAATCTCGCCGATTGGCTCCCGTCGCTGAGCGAGTCGCACGTCGCGGCCGGCACGCTGCGTCCCGAGCTCGCCGCGACCTACGGGTTCTCGACCGACGTTGTGGTGAGCGCCGGCGGCGGCGACAACATGATGGGCGCCATCGGCACGGGCAACGTCACGCCCGGCGTGATCTCGGCGAGCTTTGGCACGAGCGGCACGATCTACGCGCACGCCGCCAAGCCCGTCGTCGATCCGGCGGGCGAGATCGCGGCGTTCTGCTCCTCGACTGGTGGCTGGCTGCCGCTGCTCTGCACGATGAACGTCACCACCGTGACGGAGCAGGTGCGCGCCCTCTTCGGCTACGATCACGCGGCGCTGGAGGCGGCGGTCGCGAGCGCCCCCGCCGGCGCTCACGGGCTCGTGCTGCTGCCGTATTTCGCCGGGGAGCGGACGCCGAATGTCCCCGATGGGACGGGCGTGCTGCTCGGCCTGAACCAGAAATCGTTTCACCGGGGCCCGCTCGCGCGCGCCGCGATGGAGGGTGTGACGATGGGCATGAACTACGGCCTGCGCCGCCTCGCGACGCTGGGCGTGAAGGCCAAGGAAATCCGCCTCACGGGTGGCGGCGCCAAGTCCGCCGTCTGGCGCCAGATCATGGCCGACATCTTCGGTGTGCCGGTCGTCGGCATGGTGGAGGATGAGGGCGCGGCGCTCGGCGGTGCGTTGCAGGCTGCGTGGTGCGTCGCCCGCCGCGACGGCAAGCGCAACGCCAAGATCAGCGATCTCACCGATGGAGTCGTGGCCTTGAACGAGGCGACGCGTTGCCTGCCGAAAAAAGAGAACGTCGCCCGCTACCGCGAGCTGCAGGCCGTGCAGGACGAGCTGAGCACTGCTCTGCGCGGGGTGTTCGGGAAGCACCGGGCGCTGACGACAGCGTGAACAGTCCCGGCTCTCACGAGCCGGGCTACCGGATGTCCGGATCCGGTAGCCCGCTTCGTGAGAAGCGGGACTGCGCGACGTCGGCTACTTTCTCTTTCGAAGCAAACCCTCGAGCGCCGAGGCGCCGCTCTGGATCGCCGAGCCGCCGTCCGAGATGGCGGCGGTTGCGATCATTTTCCAGAGCGCGCTTGAATCGGGTTTGGCGGGGGTGCCGGTGACGGGGAAGGGTTGGCGCAGCAGGGTGTAGCCCTTGTCGTCGGTGGCGGTGCCGAGCACGCGCGTCACTTTCAACAGCGTGGCGAGGCCGCCCTTGGCGCCGAACTGGATCTCGACGTTCATGGGCCAGTCCGTGAGCGGAGCCTCGGGCGCGCTCGGCGAGCGGGTGATGGTGCCGCTGCCAGTCACGTGCATCGTCGGGGAAAGAAACTCCAGCGCGGTGAGCGTGAAGTTCAGGTCCGCCCCGCGTTCGACGCTGGCGCTGAATAGATCGAAAGGGAGTTCGCCGAGGGCCTTCGCGAGATCGATGCTCGTCTCGGCGGCGGCGCTGGCCTGGGGCGGCGGGGTTTTTCCAAGAAGCGACCAGACGCCAACAGCCGCGTTGGCCACTGTTGAGACGCCGCCGATCACTTTGCCGGCCGTGCTGTTCTTGCTCAGCGCGCGCAGCACTCCCTTGGAACTGGTGACGCTGAATCGCCCGTAGACGCCTTGCGCGAGGTCCTCAAGGTTGAGTCCGGTGCCGTTGAATCTCCCCATCATCGCCACGGTGGTCTCGACGGACGGCTCATCCGCCGGGTTTGCGGCGCGGAGAACAGCGCCGACATCAAATCCTGTGACGTCAAACGTCCCCACCAGCGTGTAGGGTTTCGCTTGCGGGGGCGCGAAGTCCACCTTGGTGGCGAGCTTGAATGCCGTCTCGCGGTATTTCCCCTCGAGCGTGTCCAGCGTGAGCGTGTTCTCGGCGATCGTGGCGCTGCAAAGGACGGAACGCACCTCTGCGTCTTTGCCGTAGAGCACCCGCTTGAGATCGACGTCTACTTTGCCCAAGGCACCGTGCCAAAACGGCTGCGTATCGCGAACCGGAGGCGTGGGTGCCGGGGGGGCCGTGGGCCGCGGGGCGCGAACGACGGTCGGTGCCGGCTTTTCGGGTGCGGGGGCTTGCGCCGGCGAGAGGGCGGCGAGCGCCTGAAAATCGTCAACGATCAGGTTGGTGCTGTCGATTTTCCCGGCGACTTCGAGGGTAACCTTGTCGGAGGCCTTGCGAAATGTGCCGTTCAGCGTGAGGTCGGATTTGCGGTCGCCGTTGGTCAGGGTGAACGGCGCGTTGATGCTGCCGCTCCCATCGGCCGCGAGTGTGGCGGTGGCTTTGCCTTCGAATGTGCCAAGCGGCTGGCCGCCCTGCTTCGCCAAGAGATCCTTGGCGGCAAACGCGAGCGTGACCGTGGTGGCGTCGGCCAGGTGGGCGTCGAACTCGGCGGTGGCATCGCCGCGCGCGAGCGTCGCAGTGCCGGCGAGCGCGGGTTGCTTCAGCAGCGCGGCGGCATCGGCGTCGAGACGGCCTTTCGCGCGGGCCGAGAATTTCGCGCCGAGCGTCGCCTCGCCGGAGACGGCGAGCGTGGCGAGGGCCGTGTCGCCTTGGCGCACATCGATTTTCTTCAGGTCGTAGGTGACCGCGTCGCCGCGCTTGGTGGCGGAGAAACTGGCGGAGAGATCGAGCGACTCCACCTGGGGTTTTCCGTCGAGCGCGACGCTGACGCCGCGCAGTGCGATCGGCTCGGTGGTCGCGATGCTGAGATCATCGGCCGAACGCATCGTGACCTCGATGGTGGCGCCGGCGAAGCTGCCGGAGAATTTCGACTTGGGCACGAAGGCTTCGCCCCATGCGAGCGGCACCTCGCCGAGGCGCACGCGCGCAGCGGTGGCGCTGGGTGTGGCGACGGCGAAGGTGAGCGCCGACAGATCGACGCGCACGGGTTGCAGCAACTCGACGGCGGAAAGCAGGGCGCCCCCTTCGCGTGTGACGGTGGAGGAGACTTGGCTGAGCTGGAGAGATTTCCCTTCAAGGCGGCCCTCGATGGTTTGGGCGAGCGCGAGCGGGCCGAGGTCGAGGCCGGCGGGCAGGTAGGGTTTGTGGGCGGAAACGAGCTTGGCCTGAATTTGGCCGCTGAAGGCGACAATGGGCGTGGTCGCGAGGTTTGTGACCTCGGCGCTGAGCGTGCCCGAAACGGAATCACCGGCCGGCATGGTGATGGAAAGCGCGGCGAGCTGCGCGGTGACCTTGGTCGCGGAGTAGTCGAGGGCCGGGCGCACGGAGAGCGTGACGCGATCGAGGAGGAGTTTTTTCTGCGCGTCGCGGATCGTGACGTTGCGCAGCGTGAGCGGCTCGATGGCGCGGATGCGCACGCGTCTGCCGTCGGGCTCGGCCTCGATGGCGGAGACTTCCGAGAGATCGCCGCTCTCGATGGTGATGTCTTTCAGCCAAGGCTGGGCCCACGCGAGCGGGAGGGCTTGCACGGAGAGACGCGCGGCCTCGGCCTGCGGGTTGGTGAGAGTGAGGCGCTGATCTTTTACGCCGAAGCTGATCTTTTGCAGCAGGCCGATCTGGGCGAACTTGCGGCCGTCGGCGGCGGTGATGTCGAGGTCGAGCGCGTCGAGGCGGGCGGTGTCATCGGCGAAGGCACCGTCGAAGCGCGAGGTGAGCGTCATCGAGCCGATGGTCGCGAGCTCAGGGGAGAGTTTCTCCAATTGGGAGGCGCGGGCGGTGAGGCGGCCGCTGGCGGTGGCGGCGGTGGTGTCGGGTTTCACCGCAAACTTCCCCGAGCCATCGGCGCCAATCTCGGGGAGGCCGAGGCCGGAGAAGAGCGCGGCGAGCTGCTCGCTGCGAAGGCCTACTTCCCACGTGCCGGCGATCTCGCGGGCGGCGGCGGTCCAGGCAGCGGCGACCTTGAGCAGCGGCTCGACGGCGGTGCCGCGCACGAGGCCGAGGTTGATGGCGTAGTTTTCATCGCCGCCGACCTTGGGCTGTTCGGCGCGGAGGGTGAGGCGGAACTGCTCGGCGGGGATCTTGGGCCCGAGTGCGGCGGCGCTGCCCTCGATCGCGATGAGATCGATGCGGCGATCGGGCGTGATGCGGACGGCGAGGGTGCCGGTGGTGCGGAGGGACTTGAGCGTGGCGCCTACCTTCGAGTCGGCAAAGTCCACGCTCCATTCGAGGTTGCCCTGCTGACCGGTCTCGATGCGCGCGCCCTTTAGGTTGAAGACCACCGTCTGATCGTCGGGCAGGAGCGCGCGGCCTTTGACATCGACCGTGCCGACGCGGACATCGAGGGCGAGCTGGAGCTGCTTGAGCAGGCCGTCGAAGGGCGTGGGCTTGGCGGCGGGCGCGGACGAGGGCGGCGCTGTTTTCCCCGTGGAGGCGGGAGCCGGCTGCGCCTTGCGCAGATCGACGACGAGGTCATCGACGGTGACGCTGTCGGCGTTGATGCGGCGGCTGCGGATAAAATCCCAAGCGGAGTATTTCGCGTTCACGCCCTTCGCGGTCACGATCATGCCGTCCTGTTCGAATTGGAAATCGTTTACGTCGGTCTCGGAGAAGCCGGCGCTGACGCGCGAGACCTCGATCTTGGTGCCGGGCTGGCCGGCGACGGCCTTGCGCACGGCCCAGGTTTGCACGGCGGAGTTGAGCGCGAGCCCCACCGCGATGACGGCGAGTGCGCAGAGTGAGCCGATGACAATAGCGGTGATCTTGAGCTTCTTCATGGCGGGAAAGACGGATGGAGTATGCCGCGCGGTGCGCGAAGTGCAAACTCAGGCCCGGCCGCGGCGCACCGTGGCCTCGACCGCGACTGCGACGGCCTGTTGCAGGGCCGCGATGCGCGTGGCGAGCGGAAGCGCCGAAGGCGACTCGACGGTGTAGCCGAGGCGGGCGTGCTGGTGGCGGAGGTAAATGGATTCCGGCCATGAATCCCGCAGGAGCGGGTCAGCGACGGGCCGGATGATGCCGGGTTCATCGATGGCGCGGCCATCAATCAGGGTCGCGCCATCGACAGGGCAGACGGTCGCGACCGCCTCGAGGATCGCGCGCGCGGGGCTGAGCAGGCCGAGGGCGTTGAGTTCGTAGAGGTAGAAGCCGGTGGCTTCCCAATCCTCATGCAGGCACATCGCGAGATCGGGTGCGGGCTGGCGGCCGAGCCAGGCGACGTGCCCGCGGATTTCGGCGGTGCGAGGGGATTTGAAATCGCGGTTGAGGTCGATGCCATCGGCATTCTCGCGCGTGCCCTGCGCGAAGCCGGTGGGGTTGAGCAACGGGCAGAGAAACCACACGGCGCGGTCGTCGAACCAGCCTCGCTCCAGCAGATCGAGCAGCGCGAGCGGCGGCGCGGGCTCGTCGCCGTGGATGCCGGCGGAAAGGTAGATGCGGGGCTTTACGCCGGAGCTGCGGCGCGACAGGGCGAGGAGGGGCACGCCTCCGGCGGTGCCGAAAGTCTCGACCTGAAAACATTGCACGCGGGCCGCCGTCTCCAGGCGCGCCGCGAGTTCGGCGGGCGGGAAGGAGTCTTTGACAGGCGCGGCGGAATGCACGGAATCACCCTTTCGTTTCGGTGGCGTTTGTCACCGTGTTTCATCTTCCGCACCACGTCTTCATGTCCAACGTCCGCGTCCGCTTCGCCCCCAGTCCCACGGGGTTTTTCCACATCGGCAGCGCCCGCACGGCGCTGTTCAACTGGCTCTACGCGCGCCACACGGGCGGGACGTTCATTTTGCGCATCGAGGACACGGACAAGGAGCGCAACAGCGAGGCGTTCCTGAAACTGATCTACGAGAGCATGACGTGGCTCGGGCTCGACTGGGACGAGGGTCCGAATCCTGACGGCAACGGTGAGCGCGGGGCGTTTGGCCCCTATCGCCAGAGCCAGCGCGGGGCGATCTACGAGGCTTACAAACAAAAGCTGCTTGCGAACGGCCGGGCCTACGAGAAGGACGGCGCGGTGTGGTTCAAGCTGCTCGGCGAGCGCTACCGGGTCTTCGACGATCATCGGAAGAAGGAAGTCGAGAAAGTGAAATGCGAGCCCGTGGTGATCGCCGATCAGATCCGCGGGCGCGTCGAACGGATGGAGGACGAGGACTTCGTCATCTTCCGTTCGGACGGGAATCCAGTTTTTCATTTCGTGAATGTCGTGGACGACATCGAGATGAAGGTCTCGCACATCATCCGCGGCGAGGACCACCTCTCGAACACGAGCAAGCACGTGCGGCTCTACGAAGGCTTCGGCGTGACGCCGCCGGCCTTTGCGCACATCCCGCTCATCCTGAAATCGCCAGAGATGGGGCAGGGCAAGATGAGCAAACGCGACAAAGGCGCGCTCATCGAGGAATACCAGCAGCGGCATTTCCTCCCTGAGGCGCTGGTGAATTACCTCTCGCTCCTCGGCTGGAATCCCGGCGACGACCGCGAGAAGATGCCCATCGCAGAGATCGTGCGGCTCTTCGATCTGCCGGCGGTGAACCAATCGAACGCGAAGTTCGACGGCAAGAAGCTCGCGAACATGAACATGACTTATCTGCTGGAGCAGCCGGCGGAGAAGTTTGTGGCGCTGGCGAAGGCGTTTTTCGCGACTCAGCCCAATGGCGCGGCCGTGATGGCCAACGAAAGCTACTTCCGCGAAATCATGCTGCTCGCGCAGCCGAAAATAAAATCGGTGGATGAGCTCGCGGCCTACACGGGCTATTTCTTCACGGAGGATTTTGCGATCGACGTGAAGGTGAAGGAAAAGGTGATGGCCAAGGGCGACCCCAAAGCGCGCCTCGCCGAAATCATCGCAGCGCTGCCGGCGATGGATTTCGGGAGCGACGCCGCCATCGAGGAGGCGATCAAGAAACTCGCGGCGGACAAGGGCCTCGGCTTCGGCGACTACCAGGCGGTGACGCGCCTCGCCGTCAGCGGGACCAACGCTGGGCCGAGCATCACGGCGATTTTCCGCGTGCTCGGGCGCGAACGCGTGCGGACGCGGATCGAACGGTTTTTGGCGGGGGCATAGTTTTCCATGGGTGCGGTCAAAAGCTCAGCTGGCGCCGCGTCTCCATCAAGCAAGGCACTTCGCAGGCCGGAGCTGCTGCTCGTGATGGTGCTGGCGCTCGCGGGTTGCGCGACGTCGGTCACGCGCGAGCCGGCGAATCTTTTTCCGCACAAGCAGGAGCTGCGCGCCTATGTGGAAAGTGGCGACTACCGTCGGGAAATCGCCGCGGTGGCCGCGCGGGCGCAGGCTTGGGTGGAGCAGCGGGCCAAGGCCGGCGGGGCGAAGCTCACGGTGGTGTTCGATCTCGATGAGACGCTGCTCGACAACTGGGCCTACCTGAGCGCGATGGATTTTGGCTACGTGCATCGGGAATGGGATCTCTGGGTCGAAGAGGCGCGTGCGCCGGCGCACGAACCGGTGAGGGAGATTTTTCGCGCGGCGCGTCGGCTCGGGATCGAAGTGGTTTTCCTCACGGGCCGACCGGAACGAGCGCGGGTTGCGACCGAGAAAAATCTGCGGGCGATTGGGTGCGGTGATTTTGCGGTGCTGATCTGCCGGCCGGATGAGGAGCGGGGCACCCAAGCGAGCTTCAAGGCGGCGGCCCGCGGAGGGCTCGTCGCCGCGGGCCGCACGATCATCGCCAATCTCGGCGATCAGGCGAGCGATCTGTCGGGGGGATTCGCGGAGCGCACCTTCAAGCTGCCGAATCCGTTCTACTTGTCGCAGTAGGTGGACGCAAAAAAGCCACGCGAGCGGGACTCGCGTGGCTGGGTGATGGGAAGAAGCCGAATCCCGCGCCTCAGGGCGTCGCGGCCGTCTTCGGGCGCGTGGGGGAGGCGTGAGTGACAGTCGCCGCGGCGACAGGCGCCTGCGAGTGGAGCTCATTGAGACGGGTTTCGATTTCCTTCATGCGGGCGACGAGCTGCTCCTCGATCTTTTTGCGGTCGCTGCTGGTGACGATGCTGAGGCTGGCGGCGTCGCGCACGACGTTGGCCGGCAGGGTAAGGAGGCGGGTGATGAGCCCCTGATCCTTGAAGGAGCTGAGGTAGAGGGCGGTGATCTCTTGGGAGAGCTTCATCGCGTCCTGCGCGGCCGCCTGGGTGCGCTGAAGATTGTTGTTCAGCTGCTGGTTTTTCGCGAGTTCGGCGGTCAGGACATTGCCCACCTGATCCGAGATGCGGTTGCTGTAGGCGACAATGGCCTCGCGGGTGAGGTTCTGATCCTTGGACATTTCGCTCAGAATGGGCTGGATGCGATCGGCGAGGCGACCTGACACGCGATCAACCTGCTCGTTCTGCTGCTTCTCGGCCTCCTCGGCGGATTTCGGGAGCGGGTTATAGGGCTGGACCTTCTTGGCGATGGCCTCGGCGAGGGCATCCATGCGCTCTGTGTTGAGCCTTTGGACTTCCTCATCGGTGCGGAACATGTCGGCTTCGCGCTTGGCGATGGCGTCACGCAGCAGTTTGTTGGTGGATTCGATTTGTTTGCGGTTTTCCTCGGAGGCGGCGCGCAGCGCGTCGTTGGAGTCGCGGAGGGGCGCGATTTCGGACTGCTGCTTGGCAGCCATCTGGCTGACGGTCTGCTGGTGCAGCCAAAAGGCGCCAGCGATGACGAGCAACGCGGTGAGAATGACGGCAGGTATCTGCTCTTTGAATTTCTGTAGCATGGGAGGGAGGGTTGTCGGTTGTGTGTTGTGAGGGATCGCTAGTCGTGACTGACGGAAAAACTACGGCACTCAGGCGGCCGGGACGTTTGCGATTGTTTTCCGAATCTCGCCGCCCACGGTGGCGGCATGAGCCTTAACCGGTGCGAGCAGCGCGTGTTCGATTATTTGCAACGTCATCAAGACGAGAGACACTACTGGCAGGGAAAGTTTCAGCAGATACTTAGGGATGTTGGAGATGAGAGACTTGCGGTAGATTTTGTCGAGCCGCAACTCTGGAGATACTATCTGGAACGCAGTTCCGTGGTGCAGTCCTTCAGGCAGGAGGCGGCAACGGAAGGCTTGGCTCGCACCAGCATGAAGAACTTGGCCGAGCTTTTGATGCGTCTATGGTTTGAGCCGAGACCGAAAAAGAAAACGGGAACTGAAGGTTCGGCCTGAACCGCGAAAAATCTTCATGGGCGGTTGGAACTTTTGAACGAAGGGTGTTTCCTAAGCGTCTTCCAATTGAATTTTCTCATCCGCCTAGCGGTTGAGAATTGGGGTAAGTAAGAAAGCAATGGGCGGACCGCTTAGGGGTAGGCGGTCCGCCCTCTTTCTTTTTCAAGTGGTCCGATGCCCGAACGCTTAAGTCGCGGCCGGGGCGGCTGCCGGGGGCTTTGCCGCCTTGGCCTCGTGGAAATCCTGCGGGGTGAGCGTGGGCTTCACGAAGCCGGCGCGGATCGTAAAGTCGCCGAAGCGTTCACCCTCAAGCCGCTCCGTCGCGTAGCGCCGGATGATCGGGCTGAGGAGCGCGACGATCTCGGTCTCGGGGACGTTGGCCTTGAAGAGGGTGTTGAGGCGGGAACCGTTAAACGCGGCGCCGAGGTAGACGTTGTATTTGCCGGGCGATTTGCCGACGAAGCCGATCTCGGCGAGGTAGGGGCGGCCGCAGCCATTGGGGCAGCCGGTGATGCGGAGCGTGACGTCGTCGTGGCGCAGGCCGGCGGCTTCGAACTCGGCCTCGAGGATCTGCACCAGCTCGGGCAGGTAGCGCTCGCTCTCGGCCAGCGCGAGGCCGCAGGTGGGCAGCGCGACGCACGACATGGCGTTGAGCTTGAGGCCCGAGGCGTCGTTGGCGGTGTCGAGTTTGTGTTTGCGCAACAAGGCTTCGATCTGCGGCCGATCAGCGGGCGCGATGTTGGCGATGATCAGGTTCTGGTTGGCGGTGAGGCGGAAGTCTCCTTTGTGCGCGAGGGCGATTTCGCGGAGGGCGGTCTTGAGCTTGTAAGTGGCGTCGTCGCGCACGCGCCCGCTCATCAGGAAGAGCGTGAAGTGCGAGCGGCCGTCGTGGCTCTCCACCCAGCCATAGCGATCGCCGGTGTGGGTGAACTTGAACGCGCGCGGGGCGCCGAGCCGATAGCCGAGGCGCGCTTCGACTTCGCTGCGGAACCACGCGAGCCCGCGATCCTCGATGGTGTATTTGAGGCGCGCGTGCTTGCGCTCCGTGCGGTCACCATAGTCGCGCTGGACCATGACGACTTTCTCGGCGACTTCGATGGCCTGCTGGACGGTGCAAAAGCCCATCACGTCGGCGATGCGGGGAAAGGTGTCGATCTGGTTGTGCGACATGCCGAGGCCGCCGCCGACGGTGACGTTGAAGCCAATCAGTTTCCCTGAAGCGTCGGTGATCGCGATGTAGCCGAGGTCGTGGGCGTAGATGTCCACGTCGTTCGACGGCGGCACGGCGACGACGATCTTGAATTTCCGCGGGAGGTAGGTGCTGCCGTAGATGGGCTCGGCCTCGGGCTCGCCTCCGGCGACAAGTTCATCGCCGACCCAGAGCTCGTGATAGGCGCGCGAGCGGGGGAGGAGGTGCTCGCTGATGGCCTTGGTCACGGCGTAAACCTCGGCGTGCAACTCGGACTGCTCCGGGTTGGGATTGCACATGACGTTGCGGTTCACGTCGCCGCAGGCGGCGATGGTGTCGAGCAGGGCCTTGTTGACGCCGTTGATCGTGCGCCAGAGGTCGCCCTTGAGGATGCCGTGGAATTGGAACGCCTGGCGCGTAGTGAGCTTGAGCGTGCCGTTGGCGTGATCGTCGGCGAGGCGGTCGAGCGCGAGCCATTGGCCGGGCGTGCAGACGCCGCCGGGCACGCGGATGCGCGCCATGAAGGAAAAGGCCTTTTCCTTGTTCTCGCGGCGCCGCTGATTGCGCAGGTCGCGATCGTCCTGCGCGTAGATGCCGTGGAATTTCGTGAGCTGGCCGCTTTCCTCGGTGATGCCGCCGGTCGAGTGATCGGCGAGATCGCGGAGGATGTGGCCGCGGAGGAAATTGCTCTCGGCCTTGAGCTGCTCGTTTTTGTGCAGCGGCTTGGCGGGCGTGGCGGTGGCGGGCGTGGAACTCATGCGGAAATAGTGGCTGGGAGCGTGGAAAGGAATCCGCGCAGTGCAACGGCAAGCGCGTCGGTGGCCAAGGGATGGGTGCCGACCAGCGCTGCGATGTGGCAGCAGGCGGGCGACGCGGCGCAGATGCGCGCGATGTCCCCATCCGGCCCGGCGTGCCGGCCCGGCGAGAGAAAGAGCGGTGCGACAATCACGTCGCGCGCCGCGTGCGTGGGCGCGCGCAGAGTGTCGGCAAGCAGGGGCGGGTGCGCGCCTTCCATTGACGCGGACGTGATGGAGGAGACTTCGCCTCCGAGCAGCGTGCGGAGTTTGCCGGCGAACTGATCGCGGAGCGCGGCCGAGGCCGCCGACGGGCCGCCGTGATCGACGAGGACGAGCGGAGGGCGGGTGAGCAGAGTGGCCGTGAGGGTTTCCCGGACTCGCGTCGCCAAGATGGCGGGAATCGCATCGCTTTCGGCCAGTCCCGTTGTGAACGCAAAATCGAACCCGCCCAACTCCGTTTGCAATCGCTCCAGATCCCCGCACAGCGCCGAACCGATCGCGCCCTGCGGGCTGATGAAAAACGGCACGAAGACAAAGTCGCGCTGCCCGAGGGCATGCATGGCGCGGACATAGGACGACAAGGTCCACGCGGGTGTGCCTTCGAGCTTGTCTGCATCGATCCGGTCACTGTGTTTCCACGAGACGGCATGGATCGCCGTGCCCGTGAGCTTTGCCACTGCGGCGGCGACGGCGCGGAGATTGCGGTGCGCCGCGGGCTCCAGCGAGCCGTTATCGATCAGCGCGACGATCATGAGGCCAAGGTTTCCGCGCGGGCGGCGAACCACCCGAGCTTGTCTGCCAGCCCCGCGACTTCGCCGATCACGACGATGGCAGGCGCACCAAAGCCGGCGTGTTCGGACTCGATCGCGATGCGGCCGACGGTCGTGACGAGTTGCCGGTGTTCACCCGTGGTGGCCGATTGAATCACGGCGGCGGGCGTCTCCGCCACAAGGCCGCCGGCCTGGAGGCGGCGCGTGATCGTCTCAAGGTTCTTCATGCCCATGTAGAGGCAAAGGGTCGCGCCAATGCGCCCATAGTCCTCCCAGCGGATCGCGGTATCCGGTTTGTTGGGGTCCTCGTGGCCCGTAAGAAAAACTACCGCCGAGCTGTGCGCGCGGTGCGTGAGCGGAATACCCGCATACGCTGCAGCCGCCAGAGCTGACGTCACGCCAGGCACGATCTCGAAGGCGATGCCGGCCGTCGCGAGCGCCTCCGCTTCCTCGCCACCGCGGCCGAAGATAAAGGGATCGCCGCCCTTGAGGCGGACGACGTTTTTGCCTTCGTGGGCGAGACGGATGAGGGTGCCCTCGATGTCGCGTTGCGGGCAGCAAAAGCCGCCGCCTTTTTTGCCGACGAAAACCAGCTCCGCCTCGGGCCTAGCGAGGGCGAGGATCTCGCGTGAAACCAAGTGGTCATGCACGATGGCTCCGGCTGCGCGGATGAGGCGGGCAGCCTTCATGGTCAGGAGTTCCACATCGCCCGGACCGGCGCCGACGAGGAAGACTTTGCCCGGATTCTGGTTTGTGGCCAAAACAGAGTTCATGCCATGCCTTTAGCAGCCAGCGCGCCATGAAGCGATGGCCGGCAATACTTTGAGTAATCTGCAAACGATAAACATGACTTCTTTAGTAAATATGACGTGTTTTCATCTTTACGACCTGAGCATCCGTGGCAAGCAGTCTCATTGTCATGTCCGAATTTTCTTCCGCTACCCTTGCCGCTTGGAACGCCGAGCTGCGTTCCCGCTCCCCGCTTGAGATCGTCCGCTGGGCGGTTTCGCAGTCCGGTGGACGCGCGATTGTCTCGACCAACTTCCGGCCCTACGAGGCGGCGATTCTCCATCTCGCGGTGCAGGCGCAGGCCGACATTCCTGTGCTCTGGGTGGATCACGGCTACAACCGTCCGGCCACTTACAAGCATGCGGAGGAGCTGCGTGCCCGGCTTAAACTGAACCTGAAACCGTTCCTACCCAAAATGACGCCGGCGCATCGCGATGCGATCCACGGCCCGATTCCGACCACGGAGCAGGAAGAGGAGCTGAAGAAATTCAGTGCGGTCATGAAACTTGAGCCTTTCCAGCGCGGCATGAAGGAGCTCGCGCCCAAGGTCTGGATCACCGCGCTGCGCAAGGTGCAGAATCCCAACCGGGCAGGTCTCGATATCGTGTCGCACGACGAGAATTTCGGCGCGCTCAAGGTCAGCCCGCTGTTCTACCACACCGACGCCGATCTCGATGCCTACCTTGCGCAGCATCAGCTCCCGAACGAGTGGGATTATTTCGATCCGGCCAAGGCTGACGAGAAGCGCGAGTGCGGTCTCCACGCCGCCTGGGGCAAAAAAGCCGTCGGGGCCTGATCTCCTTTTTCAACACACCTTACCCGTCGCATCATGACGAGCTACCACTTGGATCACCTCCAGCACCTCGAGACCGAGGCCATCCACATCATGCGCGAAGTCGCGGGCGAGTTTGAGCGGCCCGCGCTGCTCTTCTCCGGCGGCAAGGACTCCATCTGCCTGCTGCGTCTCGCGGAAAAGGCCTTCCGTCCGTCCGATCTTCCGATGCCGCTGCTTAACGTGGACACCGGCCACCACTTTCCCGAGCTGAACGAATTTCGTGACCGTCGCGCCAAACAGCTCGGCGCCAAACTCATCGTCCGCACCGTCGAGGACGCGATCAAGAAGGGCATCGCGACACCCGCGCCCGGCGAGATCAGCCGCAACAAGCTCCAGATCCCCACGCTGCTCGCGGCCATCGAGGAATTTCGCTTCGACTGCTGCATCGGCGGCGCGCGCCGCGACGAGGAGAAGGCCCGCGCCAAGGAGCGATTCTTCAGCTTCCGCGACGCGTTCGGCCAGTGGGACCCCAAGAACCAGCGCCCCGAAATCTGGAACCTCTACAACGGCCGCCTCAACCCCGGCGAAAACATGCGCGTCTTCCCGCTCAGCAACTGGACCGAGATGGACGTGTGGGAATACATCCAGCGCGAGAAGCTCGAGGTGCCGAACATCTACTTCAGCCACACACGCCGCGCCGTGCGCCGTGCTGGCCAGTGGCTCCCGGTGAGTGATATTCTTCCGCCCAAGCCCACCGAGGACGTGCGCGAGCTCGTCGTGCGCGTGCGCACCATCGGCGACATCATCAGCACCGGTCTCGTTGAGTCTCCCGCCACCACCGTCAGCGACATCATCGCCGAGATCGCCGCCGCGCGCGTGACCGAGCGTGGTTCCCGCGCCGATGACAAGGCCTCCGAGGCCGCGATGGAGGACCGCAAGAAAGCGGGTTATTTCTAAAATGATTTCCGAAGACGTCATGCCCGCCCCCTCAACTTCCAGTATTCCGCACGTGCCGGTGGATATCCTCCGCTTCAACACCTGTGGCTCCGTCGACGACGGCAAGTCCACCCTCATCGGCCGCCTCCTCTACGACTCGAAGTCGCTCATGGAGGATCAGATCGAGGCGCTGGAGCGCTCGGCCGACATCACCGGCGGCGGCCAGATCAATCTCGCCAACCTCACCGACGGCCTCCGCGCCGAGCGCGAGCAGGGCATCACGATCGATGTCGCTTACCGCTACTTCGCGACGCCCCGGCGGAAGTTCATCATCGCGGATACCCCGGGCCACGTCCAATACACGCGCAACATGGTGACGGGCGCGTCGAACGCGAACCTCTCCATCATCCTCGTTGATGCGCGCACCGGCGTGATCGAGCAGAGCCGCCGCCACACCGCCATCGCCGCGCTCCTGCGCATCCCGCACCTCGTGGTCGCGGTGAACAAGATGGACCTCGTGGGCTGGAGCGAGGCGCGATTCCTCGAGATTCGCGCGCAGTTCGAAGAGTTTCTCCCGCGCCTCGATATCAAGGACGTGAAGTTCATCCCGATGAGCGCGCTCAATGGCGACAACGTCGTCGAGCCTTCGCCGCACACGCCGTGGTATGTCGGGCCCACGCTCCTCGGCCACCTCGAGACCGTGCACATCGCGAGCGACTGGAACCTCAACGGCTTTCGCCTGCCGGTGCAGTGGGTCAACCGCCCCAACAACCCCACCGATCACTCGCTCCACGATTTCCGCGGCTTCAGTGGCCAGATCGCCGGCGGCATCGTGCGCACGGGCCAGAAGGTGATCGCGTTTCCCGCCGGCATCGTGACGACGGTGAAACAAATCTGGACCTACGACGGCGTGGTGCAGGAGGCGTTCTGCCCGCAGTCAGTCACTCTCGTCCTGGAGCACGACATCGACATCAGCCGCGGCTCCATGCTCGTCGGCCTCGATCACTTGCCCGGTTCGCACAGCGACCTTCAGGCGGAGGTCTGCTGGATGCACCCGCGCGCGCTCCAGCCGGGGAAAAAATACTATCTGAAGCACACCACGCACACCGTGCAGGTGTCTGTCACCGAGATCGTCAACCGCCTGAATTTGGCGACGCTCGATTCGGACGAAGGCGCCGCGGAACTCGCGATGAACGACATCGGGGAAATCCGGCTCCGCACGGCGAAACCGCTGGTGTTCGACGGCTACGCGAACAACCGGCTGACTGGCTCGTTCATCCTCATCGAGCAAGGCACCAACGCCACCGTCGCCGCCGGCATGCTCCTTCCGCCGCGCGAAATCGTGAAGCCCGAGAACGGCGACTACGTGATCTGATTCGCGCGCTCCCTACGCCGTGAAAATCTCCGTCAAGGTCGACTACGCCGCCCGCGTCATGACGGAACTGGCGCGGCTCCACGGCTCCGGCGGGCTGGCGCAAATCGAGCACCTCGCGCGCACCGAGGCGGTGCCGGCGAACTTCCTCGCGCAGATTCTTCTCCAGCTCCGTGACGCCGGCCTCATCACCAGCCGCCGCGGCAACCACGGCGGCTACACGCTCGCTCGTCCGCCCGAGGAGATTTCGCTGCACGACATCCTGGTCGCCGTCGAGGGCGGCTGCCTGCACCTCAGCGGCAATCACGAAGGCCGCAGCGGCCGCCGCCTCAAGCGCGTGTGGGATGAAATCAGCGAGGTCCTCGATGAGAAGACCAAGACCTACACCCTCGATCAGCTCTGCACGAAGACGGCGGGCGAGATGTATTACATCTGAGGCCGGGCCTGCGGGCCGACTGTGGGTCAGGTGAGGGGAGGAGATTCCTGCGCGGTCAGTGGAGAGGCGGGGCGATCGTTTGGCAAAATGCCGCTCGCGGCGTTTCCGGTCCCGACCTACTTCATTTCCATGGCTGAGGCTCCACCACGACACCGTTCGATTCCCTTTCTGATTGTGGGCTCCCTGCTCCTGTTCGGTGCGGGAATCTTCTTCCCGTTTTTTCACGTCAAAAAATTCTGGGTGTTTGGCGATGCGGTCTCGGTAGTCAGCGGCATCATCGATCTGTTTCGCGAAGGGGAGTATTTTCTCTTCGCGGTCCTCACGCTGTTCACGCTCGTCTTCCCGTGCTTCAAGCTCGGCCTGCTCGGCATCATCTGGCTGGAACGCGAACATGATCTGGCGCGCGTGCGCCGGCTGCACGGCTGGGTCGAGTCGCTCGGCAAATGGTCGATGCTCGACGTGTTTGTCGTCGCCATCCTGATCGTGGCGATGAAGTCTGCTGCCGTGGCGGACCTCCAGATTGGCCTCGGGCTCTATCTGTTCACTTTCTCGGTCGTCGCGGCCCAGTTCGCCTCGGCCCTGGTCGCGCGGTTGCTGAGGCGGGAATAAGACCGTCGGGCGCAGTGGGTGATCCTGTCCGCTACCAGCCAAAGATGTAACGCTCGCGCCGCGGGTCGGCGCCGCCGCGCAGCGTGCCGGTCTTCGGGTTCACGCCCACCGCCACGATCCCGCTGCTCATGCCATACGGCATGAGCACACGCAGCACATGGCCACGTGCGCGCAATTCGTCCTGCACGCTGGACGGGATGCGGACCTCAAGCTCGAGCTGGCCGGGCGAGTTCGCGTGGTTGTCGAACGACGCATGCATGTGGCTTGAGTTGATGCGCGGCGCCTCGATCGCCGGTTGGATGTCCAGGCCGAAGACGATCATGTTCAGCAGCACGTTCAGCACCTGCTGATCCTGGCTGTCGCCGCCGGGTGTGCTCAGCGCCAGAAACGGCACGGCGTCCTTGCGCACGATGGTCGGCGTGAGGGTGGTGCGCGGGCGCTTGCCGCCGACGAGCACGTTGGGGCTCAGCGGATCGAGGTCGAAGGCCTGCATCCGGTTCGAGAGCGGCACGCCGGTGTCGCCGGCGATGAAGGCGCCGCCGATCACCCAGCCGGAGCTGGGCGTGGCGCTGAAGAGGTTGCCTTCGCTGTCCACCGCGTTGACGCACGTGGTGTCGCCGGAGCTGTCGGGATTCTTCTGGCCCTGCGGGTGCGGCATGTAGCGCACCGCCGGTGCCTTCACGTCGGGATCGAAGGCGAACGGATCGCCGGGCCGGTAGTCGAGGAAGGCCTGCGGTCCGATCAGTTTGCGGCGCTCCGCGGCGTAGGCCTTCGAGAGCAGACCCTTCATCGGCACCGGCGCAAACGCGGGGTCGCCGAGAAACGCGTTGCGGTCGTCGTAGGCGAGCTTGATGGCCTCATGCACGGCATGGATGTAGTCGGTCGAGAGCAGGCCCATCGTCTTCAGGTCCACGCCCTCCAGGATGTTCAGCACCATCAGCAGCACGGGCCCTTGGTTCCAGGCGCCGGCCTTGTTGATTTCGTAGCCGTGAAACGTCGTCGTCGCCGGCTCCTCGATCGCGCCGTGGAAATTCGCGAGATCCTCATAGGTGAACACGCCGCCCTCGGCGCGGTTGGCGTCGACGATGCGGCGCGCGATGTCGCCCTTATAGAATGCGTCGCGTCCCGCGCGGATCGCGGCGGCGCGATCGGGATTTTTCTTCAGCGCATCGCGCTCGGCAGCGACGAGGGTGCGCAGGGTGCGCGCGAGATTCGGCTGGCGGAAGATCTCCCCGACCTCAGGCAGGCGGCCTTCGGGATAGTAGGTGCGGCCCCAGGTGTAGGCCTCGGTGGCCTTCCGGTGGGTGAGCATGTTCTCTCGCAGGTAGGCATACATCGGGAAGCCATCCGCAAACTCGATGGCCGGCGCCATCACCTGCGCGAGGCTCATCGTGCCGAAGCGTTCGAGCGCGATGGCCATCGCGTCCATCACCGCGGGAATGGTCGCGCCGAGCGGGCCGTTGCCATCGACCTTGCCGGCCTTGGCGAACAGCGCGGGCGTCGCGGCCTTGGGCGCGGGGCCCTGGCCGTTGATCACATGAACTTTTTTGGTCCTCGCGTCGTGGATGATGACCGGCGATTCGCCGCCGAAACCGAAGTGGGAAATCTCCACGACCGCCGCCGCGAACACCGCGGCCACGCCCGCATCGATCGCGTTGCCGCCTTGTTCGAGCATGCGCGTCCCGGCCGAGACCGAGTAGTGCCGGCCCGCCGCGACGATGCCGCGCTGGCCGACGATTTCGGGACGCATGGTTTGCTGGCGCGGTGCGGGCCGGGGCGCGGCGGGGGTGTTGGGTGGCACTTGCGCGGACAGGGCGGATGCGACGATGAGGCCGAGAACGATGAGGCGAGGGTGCATGGCGGGTGGGGCGGAACCTGAGGCAACGCTCAATGCGCAACGTTCAACGCTCAACGCTCAAGTTGACGGCGGTTCGAATAGCAGGGCGGCGTTTCTGACCCGCCCTCGGTGCGAGCACTGAGCGTTCAGCGCAAGCAAGGGCGGGTCGCAGACCGCGCCCTACGGCTTCGCCACCGCCACCGCGCAGGCCTTGTAGCTCGGCTGGCGCGAGTGGGGATCGAACGCGGGAAACGTGAGGCGGTTCACCGCGTCGAAATGCATCGGCAGGAAAATCTGGCCGCGCTGCACGGTGGCGGTGACGACGGCCGTCGCGGTCGCGGTGCCGCGACGGGAACGAATTTCCGCCTGGTCGCCGGCGCCGAGGCCGAGGCGCTCGGCGTCGTCGGGGTGAATTTCGACGGTGAGCACGGTGGGTGCGAGTTTGCGGAGGACGGCACTCTTGTCGGTGCGCGAGCCGGTGTGCCACTGCGCGGAGGAACCACGGCCGGTGAGGAGGAGAAACGGATACTCCGCGTCGGGCAGCTCGGGCATCGGGCGCGGGGGATCGAAAAGGAATTTGGCGCGGCCGTCGGGGTGGAAGAATTTTCCGTCGGCAAAGAGGCGGCGTTGGCGGATGTCGGTAGGGGCGCAGTCTTGCTGCGGCCCCGGTTTGGACCCGGGAAGGGCGCAGCAAGACTGCGCCCCTACAGTTTCCGGAAACGGCCACTGGATGCCGCCGCTGTCGGCGATGTGCGCGTAGTCGCGGATGCCGGTGAAATCGCAGGGCTGGGCGGCGGAGATTTTTTTGAGGAGTTGAAAGACAGCCTCGGGTGTGCGCCACGCGCGGAACAGTTCGCCGCAGCCCCACGCCTCGGCGATGAGCTGGAAGATGGCGAAGTCGCTCAGCGCCTGGCCGGGGGCGCGCGCGACCTTGCGCACAACGCCGAGGCGGCGCTCGCTGTTGATCAGCACGCCTTCCTTCTCGCCCCAGCCGGCGGCGGGGAGCACGAGGTCGGCCATGCGCGCGGTCTCGGTCGTCGCATACATGTCCTGCACGACGAGAAAATCGAGTTTGCCGAGAATCTCCTGCGCGCGGCGCTGGTTGATCCAGGAGTGCGCGGTGTTGGTGGCGATCATCCAGAGGGCGCGAATCTCGCCGCGGTCGATGGCATCGAGGATCTGGTCGTAGGCGTAGCCGGTTTTCTCCGGGATGCGCGCGGGATCGAGGCCGAGGACGTCGGCGACCTTTTCGCGGTGCGCGGGGTTGGCGGTGTCGTGGCCGCCGAGGAGCGAGGTGGCGTTGCCAAAGAGGCGCGAGCCCATCGCATTGCACTGGCCGGTGATCGAGTTGGCGCCGGTGCCGGGCCGGCCGATGTTGCCGGTCATCAAGGCGAGGTTGATGATCGCCTGCGCGGTGCGCGTGGCCTCATGGCTTTGGTTGACGCCCATCGTCCACCAGAACGAAACGCGTTCGCGGGTCGCGATGATTTCGACGAGGCGATGCAAGGTGGCCTCGGGCAGGCCGGTCTCGGCGGCGACGCGGTCGGGCGGGAAACTGGCGAGGAATTTGACGAACTCGTTGAAGCCGCTTGTGTGCGCCGCGATGAAGTCGCGCTTTACCGCGCCGCGCGCGACGAGCAGGTGCGCGAGCCCGTAGAGTAGCGTGAGATCGCTCTTGGGCCGCAGCGGGACGTGGAGTGTGGCGGCCTGCGCGGTCTCGGTGGCGCGCGGATCGATGACAACAATCTCGGGATTGCGGCGGTTCATCATCACGCGCTGCCACATGATGGGGTGGGCGATGCACGGATTGGCGCCGATGAAGATGAGCGCGTCGCTCTCCTCGAAATCCGCGTAGGTGAACGGCGGCGCGTCGAAGCCGAACGACTGCTTGTAGGCGACGTGCGAGGTGGCCATGCACTGGCGCGTGTTGCTGTCGCAGTGCAGCCCGCCCATGCCGAATTTGAAGAGCGCGCCGAGCAGCGCCATCTCCTCCATCACGATCTGGCCGGTGCTGAGGAACGCGATCGAGTGTGGTCCGTGATCGCGCTGGACGCGCTTGAAGTTCTCGGTGAACGCGGCGAGCGCACGTTCCCATGAGACGGGCGCGAGTGCGCCCGATTTGCCCGCCCGGAGCAGCGGGGTCGTCGCGCGGTCAGGTGCTGCGAGGGGCGTGAGCGCTTCCCAGCCCTTGGGGCAGGCCATGCCGAGGTTGACCGGATGGTCGCGGTCCGGGCTGAGGTTGATGGCTTCGCCGGCGGCGTTGAGGTGGATCTTGAGGGAGCAGCCCGTGCTGCAAAAACCGCACACCGACGTCGTGGTCGCGGCGGGTTGGAGGCGGGCGGGCACCCGGCCGAGGCCGAAGTCGGCGGGATGCAGCACCATGTCGGCCGTCATCGGTCCGGTGCGCGCGTGCAGGAGTTCGTCGAGCGGGGGAATCATTTGGCGGGGACGCCCGGCATCTTGGGTGCATCGACGGCCCGGAAAAACAGATAGCGCTCGGCCAGTTCCCCGGCGAGCAGCGGCGCGAGCGCCAGCCAGACGGGAGCGATGATGAGCAGCACGAGCGCGGCGAGGCCGCAGAGATCGCGGGCGGCTGCGGCGCGGGCGAGCGGGCCGCGCTGGAGGCGGGCCGAGACTTCGCCGAAGAAAAAGGTGCGCGACTCAAGCGCCAGCTTGCCCGCGAGCAGCGGGATGGCGGCGAGCGGAGCGAGGCAGGCGGCCGCGACCACGAGCGCGGTGCCGAAGAAACGCGGGAAGGTCTGGCCCGCGCGCCAGAAGTGCCGGCGCGTATCGACGTAGATCATCGCGGAACAGAACAGGCCGAGGCTGCCCAGCGCGGCGGCAGTCGCGAGGAGTTGAGGTTTGAGCGTTGTGAATTGGGGAAAGTAAGGCGCGGCGGCGGAGAGGATGGTGAGCGGGAACCAAGCGCCGAAGATCATCGCCTCGCGGGAAAGCCAGCTTTTGCGCCAGCCGAGGAAGATGCGCCAGGCACGCAGCGGCTGGCCGAGGTGGAAGACGCTGGCGGCGAGACCGAGGCCGCCGGCGAAGGCGGCGGCCGCTGGTAGCAGTTGAAGGTTGAGAGCTGAGAGCTGAAAGCCGGAGAAAACCGCCGCGATCTGCAGGCCGACCGCGGCCGGCAGCAGCGTGAGCATGAGCACAAGCGGCCAATGCGCGGGCTGCACGCGGAGCGTGGTGGCGTCGCCGGCGACGAGATTCCCGGGCAGCGGGCGGCTCGAAATGTAGCGCGTCGTGGGCTGCGTGTAACTCGGATCGGGAGCAGCGGAGAGGAAGTTTTCGTAGCCGCGAGCGCCAGCGAGTGGCGTGCTGGCGCCCGGTGATGCGGTCCGCTCGCTGGTGCTCGCGGCTACGGGCGCGATATTCACGGTCACGATCTTGATCGCGTGCGTGGGGCAGGCTTGGGCGCAGGCGGGCGCTTCGCCGGCGGCGAGACGGCTGTGGCACATGTCGCATTTGCGCACGATGCCGAGGCGCTCGGAAAATTTCGGCACATCGTAGGGACACTTCAACACGCAGTAGCTGCACCCGATGCACTGGTCATCGAGGTGGCGGACGATGCCGGTGACGGGATCCTTTTCGTAGGCGAGGACCGGACAGCCGTTGAGGCACGCCGGGTCGGCGCAGTGGTGGCACGCGGTCGTGACGGTTTGCGTGAACGGATGCGCGCGACTGGGGCTCACGATGAGGCCGACATCGCGCCACGTCTCGTCGTCGTCGAGGCCGTTGAGTGAATGGCACGCGGAGACGCAGGCCTTGCAGCCCGTGCAGGAATCGAGATCGACCTCGAAGGCGTATTGCTCCCCTGCGCCGGGCTTGGTCAGCGGGATGAGCTGGGGGACGAATGAAACACCCGCGGCATGCGCGCTCGCGAACTGCGCCACCGGCGTCTGCAAACGCTGCTGCTCAGCGAGGAGTTCGGCGAGCAGCGGGAAGTTATTCGGCGACGCGACCACGTCAGTAAACGTCGCGCGCGTAGCGTTTCGCGGCGCGCAGCGCCTGCACGTAGGCGGCGGCTTGCTCGGAATTTTTTCCGCCGGCCCGCTCGATGACGGCGTGCAGCGCGGCATCGACATCCTTGGCCATGCGCGAGGCGTCGCCGCAGACGTAGAAGTGCGCGCCGGCTTCGAGCCACGCGTAGAGCTCGGCGGCGTTTTCCGTCATGCGCTGCTGCACGTAGATTTTCTCCGGCTGATCGCGGGAGAAGGCGGTGTCGAGGCGCGTGAGCACGCCCTCGTGCTGGAGCGCGGCGAGTTCCTCTCGGTAGAGGAAATCGGTCGCGGCGCGCTGATCGCCGAAGAGGAGCCAGTTTTTGCCCTTGGCCCCGGCGGCCTTGCGGTCGTGGAGAAACGCGCGGAAGGGCGCGATGCCCGTGCCGGGGCCGACCATGATCATCGGGATGTCCCCGGAGGCGGGCGGACGGAAGGCATTGTTCGAGTGGACGAAGATCCCGACGCGGGCCTCGCCGGGCGCGGCGCGGTCGGCGAGAAAAGTTGAGCACACGCCTTTGCGCGCACGGCTGTGCAGATCGTAGCGGACGGCGCCGACCGTGAGGTGGACCTGGCCGGCGTGCGCGCGCGGCGAGGAGGAGATGGAGTAGAGGCGCGGCTGAATCCTCTTCAGGGCGCGGACGAAATCGGAAGGAGTGGGCTTGTTCGCACCCGTCGCGAGGGCGTCGATGACGTGGTGAGGCCCTGTGGGAGCGAGCTTGCTCGCGACTCCTGCGGGCACAGTCGCGACCAAGGTCGCTCCCACCAGCTGGAGCATCTCGGGTGAGGGCTTGCCGAGATCGTAGAACTCGGTGAGCGCGCGGCGGAGGGGGACGGTGCTGCCGTCGGGCGCGGGCACGGCTTCCTCGCCGTCGCAGCCGAGCGCGGCGAGCACGTCGGCGACGAGCGCGGGGCAGTTGTGGGGAAACACGCCCAGGGCGTCGCCGGCCTCGTAGGCGAGGCCGGAACCGGTGAGGTCGAACTCGACGTGGTGGACCTGTTTGGCGGAGCCGGGGGCGTTGAGGTTGCGCGAGGCGAGGAGGAGCGCTGGAAAGGGGTTCTTCTTCGAGTAAGCGGGCCCGGATTTTTCGGCGGTGGGAGCGACTTCGGACGGAGCAGTCGCGAGCAAGCTCGCTCCCACAGGAGATGACGAGCTGAGGGCGGTGAGTGCGGAGCTGAGCCAAGCCGTGAACTTCTCCTCGTAATCGAGATCGCAGTCCACGCGGGGAGTGACGCGCGTGGCGCCGAGTTTTTCCAGGTAGAGATCGAAATCGATGCCGGCTTTGCAGAACTGGGTGTAGTTAGTGTCGCCGAAGGCGCAGACGGAGAAGCGGAGCGCGGTGAGCGAGCGCGTTGGCTCGCTGGCGCTCGCCGCTGCTTGGAGCGCGGCGTGCAGGGCCTTGGCGTTATCGGGTGGTTCGCCGTCGCCGTAGGTGCTGGTGAGGAGGAGAAGGTTTTTTTCACCGGCGAGCTTCGCGAGATCGCACTGGGCCATGTCGAGGACGGTGGCGGCGAAGCTGCGTTTGCCGGCTTCCTTGGCGACGCGTTTGGCGAGGCCCTCGGCCGTGCCGGTCTGCGAGCCGAAAAGGATCGTGAGCGGTGTGAGCGGGGTCGATGCCTCGCGGGGTGAGGGCACCCCGCCTACAACCGGCGTGCGCGAAAACATGCCGGCGAAGAAGCCGTTGAGCCAGGCGCGCTGCTCGGCGCTGAAGGGCGCGGTATCGGGGATGAAAGGTGCGGTGGTCATCGTGGGCGTGGCGGAGGGCGGGTCGCAGACCTGCCCTACTGGGAGAGAAATTCCTGGAGCTCTTTGACGGAGTGGCGGCGCGCCCACTGGACGAAGGTCTCGCCGAGTTGTTTTTTGGCCTCGTAGGTGACGAGGACTTTTTCGACGAGGGGGTTGACCTCGCTGGCGCGCACGCCGCGGAAAATTTCGCGCGCGATGCCCTGCTCGTGATCCATGCCGCCGCCGAGGACGACGTGGTAGCCCTCGCTGCCGTCGGCGAGCTTGGCGCCGACGAAGCCGATGTCGCCGCAGTAGTGCTGCGCGCAGGAGTGCGGGCAGCCGGTGAAGTGGAGGTTGACCGGCGAGCCCACGGCGACGCGGCCATCGAGGTGCTTGAGCAGCGCGAGCGCGTGGGCCTTGGTGTCGGCGGCGGCGTATTTGCAACCACGGTTGCCGGTGCAGGCGATGATGCCCCCGGCGGCCGAGGAGGCCTCGGTGAAGAACCCGATCCGCTGCACGCTGCGGCGGAGCGTCTCGACGAACGCATCGGGCACGTGCGGGATGAGGAGGTTCTGCCACACGGTGAGGCGCAGCTCGCCCTTGCCGTAGTGCGTCGCGAGATCGGCGAGCGCGTGCAGTTGCTTCGCGGTGATGCGGCCGACCGGCACGCCGACGCCGAGGGAGTTGAGGCCGCGCTGCGCTTGTTTGCGCGCACCGAGCCACGCGTGCTTCTCGACGGGGCGGCGGGGCTCGCAGATCTCGAGCGGTGCGCGGGCGAGAGGAAACGCGAGTTTCTTCTCCGTCTCGGCGAGAAACTTTTCCACGCCCCAGCTTTCGAGGAGATACTTCAGCCGCGCCTTCTTGCGGTCGGTGCGGCAGCCGTTTTCCGCGAAGACGCGGATCATCGCGACGGCGAGGGCGACGGCCTCGCTGGGCTTCACGTGCAGGCCGGTGTCCTTGGCGAAATCCTTGTGGCCGGTGATGCCGCCGAGCTGCACGCGAAACGCCACCGTGCCGTCGGACTTCTGCCGCACCGCGAAGAAGCCGATGTCGTTGGTGTCGGCGGCGGCGGACATGCTGCCGCCGTTGTCGAAGGCGACGTTGAACTTGCGCGGCAGGCCGTAGAGGTCGCGGTGATTGAGGATGTAGTGGTGCAGCGCCTTGGCGTAGGGGCGCACGTCGAGCAGCTCGTCGGGCGCGAAGCCGCTGTCGGGCGACGCGGTGATGTTGCGGATGTTGTCCGCGCCGGCGCCGCGCGAAGTGAGGCCGAGTTCCTGCACGCGCGTGAGGACCTTGACGATGTCGCGCGGCTTGAACTCACGGAGCTGAAGGTTGCCGCGCGTCGTGATGTCGAGCCGGCCGTTGCCGAGATCGGCGGCGAGATCGGCGAGGCCGTGGCATTGCGCGGCGGTGATCTCGCAGGCGGGCACGCGCAGGCGGATCATGAAGCTGTCTTGCGCGGGCGCGACGTAGAAGAGGCCGTGGGTTTTGAAGCGGTAGGTGTGCTCGGCGTCGGGGACCTTGTCTTCGTCCGCGTGCTTGAGCAGGCGGTCCCAGGCGTCGAGCGGGTTTTCGTCGTATTTCCAGCGCTCCTCCTTGCAGAGATCGGAGAGCGGCGTGCCGTGGACCGTCGGCTCGCCGACAGGAGCGGGTGCGGCGAGGTTCGGTGTGGCGGAACCTGCGGGAGTGGACGTGAGCTTGCCGCCGGCGGTATGACCCACAAAGGGACTCAAACCGCTCGCGCCCACGCCAGCCATGAAGCCGGCGAGATACTCCTTCTGCTCAGCCGTAAAGGGCTGGGCTGGAAGCGGGACGGGAGGCGTGAAATCGGCGGGCACGCCTCACTTGAGCAGCCACGGTGCCATGGGCCGGGCGGCTTCGGATTACTCGGGTGAATTGTTTTGGTCCGAAGAATGAGGAAAAGTCATCCTATCGTCGCAGGAGCAGGTAAAGCAGGACGAGCACTGTGAGAAACAGCGCCGCGCTCAGGCCTTTGTAGAAACGGAGCGGGTTGCGCTCGAGCAGGGAGGCGTCCTTGCGGTGGTGCGGGGCGACGCGGGTCGGATTGGCCAGATCGTAGGCCATTTCGGAAAAAAGCTGGTAGCGCCGCTCGGGATCCGGGTCGAGCGCGCGGAGGACTACGTAGTCGAGCCACGGCGGCACCGCGGGGTTGAGCCGCGCGAGGCGACGCGGGGTGCGGTCAAAGCGCGGGGTCTGGAACCGCTCGATCTCGCCGTAGGGGTAGGCGCCGGCCAGCGCCTCATACAGCGTGACCGCGATGGCGAAAATCTCCGTGCGCTCCGACAGCGCGCCGCCCCGGAAACGCTCCGGCGCGAGGTAGCTCGGCGTGCCGGCGCGCGACGTGACGGAAAACAATTCCGCCGCGCTGCCCAGATCGAGCAGGCGGAAGGAGACGCTGCCGGCCTCGCGCAGCACGAGGATGTTCTCCGGCTTGATGTCGCCGTGCGCGAGATCGTGCGTGAGGAGAAACTGGCCGGTGCGCAGGAGAAAACGCGCCAGTTCACGCGCCTCCTCGACCCCGAGGCGGCCGCTGAGCAGCACGGAGCGCAACGTGGGCGCGTTGATGAACTCCATCGCGTAGCAGCGCAGCGCCGGCCCCTCCGGCACCCAGGCGCGCACGAGATCGGGCGAGGCAAGGCGGAGAGCAGTGCGCACCTCGCGCAGGAAGGCCTCGCGCACGGTCTCGGTGTCACCGGCGTCGGGGTTGGGGAACTTCAGGACGACGCGCGGGGAGGCGCTGATCGCCGGGGTGTCGGCGAGCCAGACGCGGGCGTTGCCGGCCAGCGCGCGCACGAGGCGATAGCCATCGACGGTGTCGCCTGCGCGCAGGGTGCGGAGGACGTCGAGCGGCCGACGCGTGGGATCGGTGGCGTCGTCGTCCGCGCCGACTTCGAGGACGACCGCACAGGCGTCGTCGCGCAGTTCGGGCTCGTCCTCCGTCGCCTCCCGCGCGCGGCCGACGAGCGAGCGCGCGGTGGCCTGGCGGGCGAGGAGCTCGGCGAGGCGCTCCGGCGGCAGCACGTTGGCGACGCCATCGGTGCAAAGGAGGACGACGTCGCCCGCGGCGAGATCGGTCTCGAAGAAATGCGGCTCGATGTCGGGCGCGAGCCCGATGGCGCGGGTGAGCACGTGCGCCATTTCCGGCGCCGCGACGACGTGCGCCTCGGAGAGCCGCGCGATGGCGCCGCGGTGCCAGCGGAAGACGGGCGAGTCGCCGACGTTGCAGCCGTAGAGCCGGCCTTCCTCGATCAGCACGGCGCTGAGGGTGCAGGCGAGCTCGGGCTGGCCGTGGCGCGCGAGCGACTCGGTGTGAAGGTGGCGGTTGATCTGCGCGACGAATTCAGCGAGCGCGCGGCGCGGGCTCCAGTTGCGCGGGCGCGAAAGGCAGTAGTCCGCCAGCATCTCCACAGCCCGCCGCGCCGCGGCGCCACCCTCCCGGGCTGCGCCCACCCCATCGGCGACGGCGGCAACCGTGACACCCGATCGCTCGCGCACGAGCCAAGCGTCGTCGCAAGCGGCGTCCTCGCCGCGGGCGAGCGCGTAGCCGGTGGAGAGGACGTTCATGCGCCGGTGATCAAACGGGCAATCGCGTCCGAGGGCATCAAATTCGCGCGGCGGCGAGGGCGCCCCAGGTCGTGCGCCAGCGCGTCTTCACAAGCTTCAGGCCGATGAGCGCCACGCCGCAGAGCCCGGCGAAGAGCAGGATGCCGGTGACATAGCTGCCCGTGTGCTCCTTGGACGCGCCAAACATCATGCCGAGCACGAACCCGCCGATGCCGCCGCCGCAACCGACGAGGCCGGTCATCACGCTGATGTCCTTGGCGAAGCGCTGGGGCAGGAGCTGGAACACAGAACCGTTGCACATGCCGAACGCGCCCGACGCCACGAAGAAACCCGCCCCGCAGAGCCACAGGTTGTGCGAGAGCGCCGCAAACACGAGCGCGGCGGCCGCGACCGAGTAGAAAATCCCGAGCGCGCGGATGCCGCCGAGCCGGTCCGCGAGAGCACCGCCAAAGGGCCGGCCGAGCGCGCCCACCAGGGTGCAGAACGCCGCGACCTCGCCCGCATGCACCGGCGCGAGTTGGAACTCGTCGCGGAAATAGATCGCGAAGGCGGTGGCGAGCCCCACGAAGCCGCCGAAACTGATCGTGTAGAAAAAGCAAAACCAGTGGGCGTCACGCTGGCGGAGCAGGGCCCAGTAGTCGCCGAGGCACTTTTTTTTGAATTCGCCGGGCGGCTCTTTGGAGAAGATCGTGTAGAGGACGAACGCAAACGACAGCGGAATCAAAGCGGCGCCAAACACCGCCTGCCAGCCCCACACCGCCGCGATGCGCGGCGCGGCGAGGTGATCGATGACGACGCCGATGTTGCCCGCGCCGGCGAGCCCGAGCACGACGCCCTGCATATGCGGCGGATACCAGCGTCCGGCCTGCGGCAGCGCGACGGCGAAGCTCGCGCCTGCGAGCCCGAGCACGATGCCGAGCAGGAGGGTCTGGCCGAGCGTGGAGAGCCCGGTCTGCCACGCGACCGCGAGGCCCGCCATGACCACTAGCTGCGCGATGATGCCGGTCGTCTTGGTGCCGATGCGATCGACGAGGAGGCTGAGGACGATGCGGAGAAACGCCCCGGATAGGATGGGGGTCGCGACCATCAGGAACTTCTGCTGCGAATCAAGGCCGAGCGCCGGAGCGATCATCGCGCCCAATGCACCGAGGAGAGTCCACACCATGAAGCTCACGTCGAAATAGAGGAACGACGTGAGCAGCGTGGGCCAGTGGCCGGAGTCCTTGAGTTGAGAGAATTTCATGGTCGAACGCGGCATGATTAGCAGCGTTCGCGCCATGGCCGGCATTGGCCGGGTGAATAATTTTAGCTCATGGCATGAATCACGTTCATTGCCGGCGCCACGAGGCGCCTATAGATTCAGTGTGAACTGCAGGTAGAAGTAGGTCGCGTCCTTCGAGCCGACGCTGGCGAGCGACTGCTTGATGTAGTCGCCGCGGAAATAGCGGCAGGCGGCGGCCTCGATTTGGGCGTAGGGCTTGAACGTCCACGCGGCCACGAGGTCGAGCTCGTTGCCCACGTGCTTCGAATAGCCGGGATTGATGCGGTAGCCGCCGCCGCTGCCGACGGGCGCCGTCGCGAAATTGCGCGGGATGCCGGCGACGTTATACCAAAAGTCCGAGGTGCGCCCGAGGAAGTGCGCGTGCCCTTCAAGGGCGATGATCGAGGTGGGGGTGGGCTTGAGGGTGTAGGCGAGGCGGATGTCGTGCAGATTTTGGAGACTGCTCAGGTCCATGTAGCCGTAGAAAAGGTGGTTCGTCGGGAAGAGATTCTGGAACGTGCCGCTCTTGGTGTCGGTGGCGTTCTTGTCGCCGGAGCCGTAGCTGTAGATGAGCGCGAGGCGCGGCTGGAGCGTGCTCTGCGTCCACGTGTAGCCGCCCTGGAGCACGGCGGCGTAGGCCTTGTGGTCGAGTCGAGGCGCGGCGAGTGCGGCGGCCGGCGCGGTGCCGGCGAAGACCGCGGTGCGGTTGCCGAACTGCTGCATGAGCTCCACGCCGTAGTCGAAGGCATCGTAGGCGTTGGGCTTCGACTTGATGCGGAGGCCGGCAGTGTAGACGTCCTGCGCGCCCGGGAAACGGAACGGCGCAGGCACGCCGCTCCAGTTGTCGGTGGCGATGCCGCGCTCGACATTGCGCGCGAAGAGATAGGCCTCGGTGATTTCGTTTTTGAGGAGCGTGGGGAAATTGAAGTAGGCGCCGGAGAAATGATCCTGGGAGTTGGATTTGTTCAGGTTGCGCGAGTCGTTGTAAACGACGCCGCCGGTGAAGACATCGACGCCGAAGAGCGGGTTCTGCCACCGGACCTTGAGGGCGTCGAAGGTGCGGGCGTTGTTGTTCCAGCGGAAATGGCCGACGAGCCGTTGGTCGCCGTAGGCGAGCTCCTGACGCCCGATTTTGAGCGAGACGGGAAACTCCTTGTGGTTGCCGATGAAGACGAACGCCTGGTGCACATCCATGCCGCTGTCGTTTTCGGCGAGGCCTTTGCCGGGCGCGGTGGCGTTGAAGCGCTCGTCGCCAATCGAGGAGCTGGCGCGGCCCTCGACGGTGAAGGCGATTCGCTTGCCCGTGTAGGCGACGCGCGGCATCAGGCGCGAGAGGAGGTAGCTGTTGTTGTTGTCGTCGACCCGGCGCTTGGAGAAGTCCCAGTTCGACCCGGCGTCGGTAAAGCCCGCGCCGAGCTTGGACTCGTAGCGCGCGCGGTAGTTGGCGGCGATGTCCAACGAGGACATGTAGGGATCGCTGGCGCGGAGCTTTTCGTTGGCGAAGCCGGGGAACGGCCGTGGCGGAGGCGGCGGCGCGAATTGGGCGAACGCGGGGGCCGCGAATGCGAGGAGAGCGAGGAGACGGGTGATCGGTTTCATGGGCTGTGGTGGTGGCGTGGTTTCAAGCGTGGACCAGGGAGCTAAGAAAACTGCGGCGGCGTGGCGGGGCGGCCGGTGGCGGGGTGGACGCGGCGGCGCGCACTGGGCGGTGGTGTGAGCGCTCCTCGAGGAACCCGATGAGCTGCGCGCGCAGCTCGTAGTAGAACGGATCCTCGAGCAGCTGCTTGCGGGAGCGCGGGCGGGGAAACTTCACCTCGAGGATTTCGCCCACGGTGGCCGCGGGGCCGTTGGTCATCATCACGACGCGATCGGAGAGGAACAGCGCCTCGTCCACATCGTGCGTCACCATGAGCGCGGTTTTTTGATCCTTCTGCCAGAGATCGAGGAGCACCTCCTGCAGCTCGTAGCGCGTGAGAGAGTCGAGCATGCCAAACGGTTCGTCGAGCAGCAGCATCTTGGGCGAAAGCGCGAAGGCCCGCGCGATGCCGCAGCGCTGCCTCATGCCTTGGGAAAGCTCGGCGGGTCGCTTGTGCATCGCGTCCGCCAGGCCCACGACCGTGAGGTAATACTCCGCGATTTGCCGGCGCTCTTCGCGCGCGGCGGTGTAGTAAACCTGATCGATGCCGAGCATCACGTTCTCGAACGCGGTGAACCACGGCAGCAGGCACGGCGCCTGGAAAACGACACCGCGATCCGGGCCGGAGCCGACTACCTCGCGGCCTGAGAGGATGATGCCGCCGGTGGTGACGTCGGTGAGGCCGGCGATCATCGAGAGCACGGTGGACTTGCCGCAGCCGGAGTGGCCGATGAGTGTGATGAACTCGCCCTTGCGGATCTTGAGGTCGAAGTGCTCGACGATCACCGCGGGTTTGCCCGAGGGTGTCGGGTAGGTTTTTCCGAGCTGGGAGATTTCGAGGAAGGGCTTCATGGCTGAAGTAGCGAGTAGTGGGTAGCGAGTAGTGAGTAGAAGGATGACGTGAGTTTGCGGTGGTTCGGATGCTCGCTACTCACTAGGCGCTACTCGCTACTTCCTTCATTTCGTGCGGGCGCAGCGGGCGGCGGCGCGTGGTGCGCGGAAGATCGAGATCCTCGGGCAGGATGTCGGGGAGCGTGAGCTTTTTGGTGACGGTGGCGCGGCGCTTCGCGCCGAAGCCGAGCAGCTGGTTGGTCACGAGCGCGCGCAGGCGCTTGAACTCGGGATCGTGATTCAGCGCCTTGCGGTCGCGCGGGCGGGCCAGGGTGACGGCGACGGATTCGCCGAGCGTGGCGCCGGGGCCGGGCGTGAGCGGGATGATGCGGTCGGCGAGGAGCAGCGCCTCGTCCACGTCGTTGGTGATGAGGACGACGGTCTTCTTGTCGGCCTCCCAGATGCGCTCGAACTCGTCCTGTAAAGTCGAGCGCGTGAGCGCGTCGAGGGCCGAGAGTGGCTCGTCGAGCAGGAGGATCTGCGGATCCATCGCGAGTGCGCGGGCGACGGAGACGCGTTGCCGCATGCCGCCGGAGAGCTGGCGCGGCAGTTTGTCGCGCGCGGGCGTGAGATTGACGGTGGCGATCGCCTTGTTGACGAGATCGGCGCGCTTTTCCGCCGCGTGGTTCGGGAAGACCTGATCGACGGCGAGGGCGATGTTTTCCGCGACCGTGAGCCAGGGCAGCAGCGAATAGTTTTGGAAAACCACGCCGCGATCCGGGCCGGGCGCGGTGATCTCGAGGTCATTGAGCTTCACGGTGCCGCGGTCGGGCTTCTGCAGGCCGGCGATGAGCGAGATCAAGGTCGTCTTCCCGGAGCCGGAGTAGCCGACGATGGCGACGAACTCGCCGCGCTCGATGGCGAGATTGACGTCGGTGAGGACTTCGGGGCCGCCAAAGCCTTTGCTGACGGTTTTTAGTTCAAGGAATGGCATCGCAGGGAGGATAATGTTTCTTGGCATCTGCGCCTTGATTCGCATCAAGCCGTCTTGAAGCGCTGTTCGAGCAGGCTCATCAGGCGATCGAGGACGAAGCCGACGAGGCCGATCACCACGATGGAGAGGATGATGTGCTCGTAGATGAGGGCGTTGTATTCCTGCCAGAGGAAGCCGCCCACGCCGGGCCGCCCCGTCAGCATCTCGGCCGCCACGATCACGAGCCACGCGATGCCGAGGCTCAGGCGGAAGCCGGTGAACATGTAGGGCAGCGTCGCGGGGATGAGGATCTTCGTGAGCGTCTTCCAGCGCGAGAGCTTCAGCACGCGGCCGACATTGAGGTAGTCCTGCGGCACGGCGCGCACACCCACCGCCGTGTTAAGCACGGTCGGCCACATGGCGCAGATCGCGATGGTGAAGAGGGCGCCGTAGGTGCCGGCTTCCTTGCCTGTGCTGAGGAAGAGCACCAAGCCCAGCGGCAGCCACGCGAGCGGCGACACGGGCCGCAGGATCTGGATGATCGGGTCGAAGGTTTTCGTGAAGCCCTTGGAGAGGCCGAGGAAAAAGCCGATGGGCGTGCCGATGATCAGCGCCAGCGCGTAGCCCTGTGCCACGAGCGTGAGCGAATACCATGTGAACCGCAAAATCCCCTGGTCCATCTCGCCGCGTTTGGCGAAGGGCTCGACGATGTAGGGCTTGCTGGATTCCCAAGTCTTGAGCGGCGAGGGCAGGTCCTTGGCCCACGTGGCGCTGAACAGCGTCCAGAGGCCGAGGATGACCGCGATGCCGAGCAGCGGGAGGATGAGCCAGTCGAGTTTGAATTTGTTCATGAGGAGGAAATGGAGTCGGAAGTGCCGGCGTGGGTCGCGACGGCGGAGACAAACGCGATGGAGAACGAGAGGAGCGGAGAGAGGATGGATTTGAGCACGAGCCCGGTGGTGATCTCGTGGTGGAGCCAGTGGTCGCCTTGGTTGAGGGCGACCTGCACGAGGCCGACGGGCAGGCCGAGCTTGGCGGCCCTGAGCCACACGGCGCGCGTGGTGAGAGCGCGTCGCGTGGGCGAGGGAGCTGGCGCCGAGGCCGGCATCGTCAGCCCTTGAGCGATTTTACGGCGAAGGACTTGGCGTAAGTCTCCGGGTCCTTCGGATCGAAGGTTGCGCCGTCGAACAGCTTCTCGGGCGTATTGTCGGCGCCGCCGTGGGCGTAGCCGATTTCCTTCATCGCCTGCTCGTAGAGGTCGGCGCGCATGACGCGCTTGGCGATGCCGTCGTAGTCGGGCGCGCCGGTGACCATGCCCCAGCGGCGATATTGCGACATGAACCACTTGGCATACTTGGCCTGCGGGTAGTTGCAGTTGCGCTTGCTGAAGTGCATCGGGAACTCGTCCTTCACCTTACGGCCGTCGCCGTAGTCGAGTTCGCCGAGGAGGCGGCCGAGGATGATCTTCTGGTCGCAGTTGATGTAGGTGGCCTTGGAGACGATGGCGCATTGCTCGGGGCGGTTGGCGTAGTCGTCGAGCCACACGCTGGCTTCGTGCAGGGCCTTGAGGACGGCCTTGACGGTCTTGGGATTTTTTTCCGCAAACTCCTCGGTGAAGGCGCAGACCTTCTCCGGGTGATCCTTCCACATGTCTTGCGTGGTCACGGAGGTGAAGCCGATGCCGTCGGCGATGGTGCGGGCGTTCCATGGCTCGCCCACGCAGAAGCCGTCCATCTTGCCGATCTTCATGTTGGAGACCATCTGTGCGGGCGGCACGACGATGAGGGAGATGTCCTTGTCGGGATCGATGCCGCCGGCGGCGAGGTAGTAGCGCATCCACATGGCGTGGGTGCCGGGAGGAAACGTCATCGCAAACGTGAGCGGCTCGCCGAGCTTCTTCGCCTGATCAACGAAGGGCTTGATGGCCTTGGGGTCGGCGCCGACCTTGCCCTTCCACTCGGTCTTGAGGGAGATGGCCTGGCCGTTGCGGTTCATCAGCCACGGGATGACCATCGGTTTCTTGGGCGAACCGGCCAGGCCCATGGTCGAGGCGAGCGGCATGCCGATCAGCATGTGCGTGGCCTGGATGGAGCCGGAGGAGAGGTTGTCGCGGATGGCGGCCCAGTTGGCGCCCTTCGTGACGGTGGAGTTGATGCCGTATTTTTTGAACAGGCCCTTCTCGTGCGCGATGACGATGGGGGAGCAGTCCGTCAGCGCGATCATGCCGAAGTTCATGTTCGGCGCCTCGGGGGCGTCGCTCGCGCTGCCCGCGGTCGCGGCCCAGGTGCGGGTGCCGAGGGCGGACCAGAGCGCGGCGGCGCCGACGCCGGAGGCGGCGTGGGCGAGGAAGCGGCGGCGGTTGAACGGAGTCTCGCCCGTGGTGGCGGCTGACCCCGCGGAGGTCTTATTTGGATGCGATTTCATGGAGGTGTTGGTTGGCGGTGAGAATCTCGCGATGGAGGTCTTCGCGAAACAGGCGGCGGGGTAATTCGGGATCCTTCGCGGCGGCGGGCGGCAGCAGCCCGGCGGCGCCGAGCGCGCGCTGGAGCTCGCGGGCCTTCTCCACGGCGGGCACGCCGGCCTTGCCACGGTGGAAGACGTGGAAATCCGGCACCGCCTCGACGCGCCCGTGGCCGCAGTCGAACTGCCCGAGCAAGGCCGGCGCTATCACGCGCGCGGGCAGGTTGAGATAAGGCGCGGTCGCCAGCAGTTCGGCGAGGCGCTCGCGATTCTGCGGCTCGTCGCACCAGAGAGCGGCCTCGCTGAGCGCGCGGACCAGCCTGGCGTGCTCCGGCGCCCGCGCCTCGGCGAAGCGCCGCGTGACGAGCAGGATTTTTTCCACATGGCCGGGCTGCTGGGCGGCGCTCCAGGTCGGGCACCAGCCCGCACCCTCGCGCACGGCGAGGGAGTTCCACGGCTCGCCCGCGCAGAAGCCGTCGAGGGTGTGCGCGGCCAGGTTGCGAAACATCTGCGCGGGCGGCACGACGACGATGCGCACGTCGTTGGCCGGATCGAGGCCGGCGGCACGCAGCCACTCCGTGAGCAACAAGTGGTGGGAGGAAAACGGGAAGACCACGCCAAAGGTCAGCGGCTGGCGGGAGCGCCGCGCGCGGGCGTGCTCTCGCAGCGACGGGCCGTCGCGCACGCCGGCTTCCCACAGCTCGCGGGAGAGCGTGAGGGCGTTGCCGTTGAGGCCGAGCACGAGGGCGGTGAGCGCCTCGCATGGCGGGCAGCCGAGCCCGAGGTGCACCGACCAGAGCATCGGGGCGGGCGCGTGCGCGGCGTCGAGCTCACCATAGATGATCTTGTCGCGGATCGTGGCCCAGCCGATTTCGCGGCGCAGCTCGACGGCGAGGCCGTGGCGCGCGAAGAGCCCCAGCTCCTGGGCCGCGGCAAACGGCGCCGCATCGGTGAGCGCGACAAAGCCCACCCGCAGCGGACGGCCCCGGCTGGCGGAGCTGGCGGCTGCGGCGGGAGACGGTGTCATCATGCGTGCCAGTTTAGCCGCCGCTGTGCCACGCCGCGCGGCTGGCCCGGTTACTGCTCTTCAACCTTTTCATCGCCCGAATGAAGTCCGCTCATCCATGAAACCGACGCTCGACAGCCGTCAGCTCCTCGCGTTTGCCGCGCTCGCGCGGCGCGGGAGCTTCACGATCGCCGCCAAGGATTTGTTCCTCACGCAATCGGCCGTGAGCCACGCGATCAAAGCGCTCGAGGACGACGTGGGCGCGCGCCTGCTCGATCGCATCGGGCGGCGCGTGCTGCTCACGCAGGCGGGTGAGCAGTTCCTGCGGCACACGGAAAAAATCCTGCGCGAGATGGAGACTGCGCGCGCCGGCCTGGAGACGCTGACGAAATGGGGCCACGGCCGCCTGCGCGTGGGCGCGAGCACCACGGCGTGCCAGCACATCCTGCCGACGGTGCTGCGCGAATTCCGCCAGAGCTACCCCAAGTGCGTCATCCGCATCGAGCCCGGCGACAACAGCCAGCAGCTCGAGCTGATGCGCGGCGGCCAGGTGGACCTCGCGCTCGTGCTGGAGCCGCCGGCGCAGGGCGAGTTCACGTTTGTCCCGTTGTTCCAGGACGAGCTGCGCTTCATCGTCGCGCCGCTGCATCCCTGGGCGCGCGCCGGCCGCGTGCCACGCGAGGAGATCGAGAGCGAGACGCTCGTGCTCTACAACAAGTCGAGCCAGACCTTCCGGCTCGTGAACGAGTATTTTCGCGAGGAGAAGATCGCGCTGAGCAACTTCATCGAGTTGGGCAGCATGGAGGCGATCAAGGAGCTGGTGAAGATCGGCATCGGGGCGGGCGTGCTCGCGCCGTGGATTGCGCGCCCGGAGCTGGAGAGCGGCTCGCTGGTCTCGCTGCCGCTCGGCCCGGGGAAACTGACGCGCCAGTGGGGCGTCGCGCACCTGAAGGGCCGCCGCCTCGCGCTCGCGGAGGAGACCTTCGTCGGCCTCTGCCAATCGGCGACGGAATCCCTTGGCCTCACCGCGCCGCTGAGCGCGGCGTGAGTAATATCGCCGGCTTATTCGATTTGCCCTTTAGGATCGTCGGTCGGCGACTCTATCTCGGCGCGAAGCCCGGCGATGATTTGATCGAAGACGGCGTTTTCATCCTTACCGGACTGAGCATGCGCCCGTGAAACATGCCGCGCGATATCGACAAGCATCAGGCCCCACATAGCTGGATCTGTCCAAACGTCGTGACGAAGGGTGATGTGAACACTTCCTCCACTGCGTTCTCGCACTAGCCAAAGTCGCATGATTTCAGTCGAGTCTGATTTCGCGGCAGCTTTTGGAGGAATCGAAAGCGATTTCATTGGAGTGCTGGTTTCTCAAATCTCCCACTCCCCCGGCGCCATGTTCCCATTACCGTTCCCCTTGCCCTGGCCGGTGAGGGCGTCGTTTTTCTTGCGCGGGCGCACGGCCACGCTGTCGCCCTTGAAATAGGCCACCGACTCGGGCGGGATCGATTTCATCAGCCACACGTTGGACCCGATGATCGAGTGCGCGCCCACGGTCGTGTCGCCGCCGAGGATGGTGGCGTGTGCGTAGATCGTCACGTGGTCGCCGATGTCCGGGTGGCGCTTCACGCCCTTGATGGGGTTGCCGTCGGGATCCGTCTCGAAGGACTTCGCGCCGAGCGTCACGCCTTGGTAGAGCTTCACGTGCGCGCCGACGGTCGCGGTCTCGCCAATGACGACGCCGGTGCCGTGGTCGATGAAGAAGTGCGTGCCGAGCCGCGCGCCCGGGTGGATGTCGCAGCCGGTGCGTTCGTGGCCAAACTCCGTGAGCATGCGCGGCAGCAGCGGCACCTTGAGATGGTAGAGCACGTGCGCGAGGCGTTGCAGCGAGATCACGAGCACGCACGGGTAGGCGAGGATGATCTCCTCGACGCTGCGGGCGGCGGGATCGCCGGTGTAGGCGGCGTCGACGTCGGTCTTCACGATTTTCCGCAGCTCCGGGAGCTGGGAGAGGAAGGCCGTGGTGGTTTCGCGCGCCTGCCGGGCCGCTTCGGGGACTTGGGCGAAGCGCAGGCATTTCTCGATTTCGGCGACGAGTCGCTGGTCGATGCGCGCCAACAGCCGGTCGACGAAGGCTGGCAGGTCGCCCTCGCAGAGCGTGGACTCCTCGAAATAGCCGGGGAACAGCAGGTGCATGCAGTCGGCGGCGAGCTGGTTGACGGATTCCTGCGAGGGCAGGTTGACGCCGTCCAAATGGTTGATGCCGCCGTGGCTGCGATAGGAGGCGAGGAGGGCCTGCTTGATGGCTTCGAGGTGCATGGATGCGAACCGGTGAGCGGTGAATCGCAATGCGCCGCGCCACGCGAGCTTGAACCGTGTCTTGGCGCGGGGGCCGGGCCATGAAGCGGGCTGATTCCCCTCAATCCCTTCCTGTAACGATCCGATTACTTCCCGTGTGAGCGATGTTCTATCATCGACAAACGCGGTCCGCCGCGCCCAACTCGGCGCCAGTTCAACTCCACCATCGATGGAAAAACTCCGCGGGGCCACGGCCCCCAATTCGCGGCTCAGGGTGTCGGCCAAGACGAAGACCTTCGTCCTCGATACGAACGTCCTCCTGCACGACCCTCAGTCGATCTTCAAGTTCGAGGACAACAACCTCGCGATCCCTGTCGAGGTCCTCGAGGAGCTCGACGCGATCAAGGGCGAGCAGTCCACCGAGCGGGGCCGCAACGCCCGCCGCGTGCACCGCATCCTCCAGGAGCTGCTGCCCGATTCGCGCGCGATGCACGAGGGCGTGAAGCTCGAGACGGGCGGCACCCTATCGATCATTATCAATCCCTACCTCGTTGATCCCACGCGCCGCTCGGCGGCGATGGAGCGGCTGCGCGCGATTCTCCCCGATCTCTCCAAGAAGGACAACCGGATCATCGCCGCGGCGCTCTTTGTGCAGGAGCAGTTTCCACCGCCGACGATCCTCGTGACGAAGGATGTCAATGTGCAGCTCAAGGCCCGCGCCGTGGGTCTGGAGTCGCAGGACTATCTCAACGACAAGGTGCCCGAGCAGGACGAGGAGGCGAGCTACCGCGAGATCCCGCTCAACGTCTACGAACTCCAGCGCTTCTGCTCCGAGGGGCTGTTCGATGTCGGCGACGAGGCCGCCGCGCCGCTCTACCTCAACGAGTATGTGCTGCTGCGCTCGGACGAGGGGAAGACGATGCCCGCGCGCTTCTACGGCGACGGCCTGGTGCGCCGCCTCAAGCTGCCGGACTTTGTGAAAGCCCCCGGCGGCATCCCGATCCGGGCGCGCAATCTCGAGCAGCAGTTCTTCATGGATGCGCTGCTCGATGAGAGCATCTCGATGCTCACGTGCTACGGCAAGGCCGGCACCGGCAAGACGCTCCTCTCCACCGCGTGCGCGCTGCACCAGACGATGGACGATCATTCGCGCTACGACGGCGTCTCGATCTCGCGGCCGGTGATCGCGCTGGGCAAGGACATCGGTTTCCTGCCGGGCTCGCTGGAGGAGAAGATGAAACCATGGCTCCAGCCCTATCACGACGCGCTCGAGGTGCTCATTCCCTCGAAGCCGCCGAAGGAACCGCAGTTCGCCTCGAAAAAGGTTTCCAAGAAAAAATTCAAGAAGCGCGACGAGCAGTTCTTCACGCCGATGACCGCGCCGCAGCCGGCCCCAGGCGGCCACCACGGCGGCCATGGCCCCGGGCCGCTCGTGAAACCCTACGAACGCCTGCTCAAGAGCGGCCTCGTGGAGATCGAGGCGCTGGCCTTCATCCGCGGCCGCTCGATCGCACGGCGCTTCTTCATCCTCGACGAGGCCCAGCAGCTCACGCCGCACGAGGTGAAGACCGTCATCACCCGCATCAGCGAAGGCTCGAAGATCGTGCTCATCGGCGACCCCGCGCAGATCGACAATCCGTATGTCGATGCGCGGAGCAACGGCCTGGTCTATTGCCACAACCGTATGAAGGGCCAGGCCATCTCCGCCCACGTTAAGCTGATGAAGGGCGAGCGTTCCCGGCTCGCCGAACTCGCGGCGGATCTGCTGTAGCGCTTGCGGTTCTCTGCTGCCAGCTGGCCAGGTTGGCAGATGTGGGGCGCGGCTGACATGGAGGACGGGATGCTCGTGCTGCCATTTGTGCCTTTCGGACAGACCGGAATCGTTTCATTGATTCCCTCATGAAATACCTCCCTTGGGCGCTGCTCCTGCTCCTTGTCTCCGGTTGCTCCCTCAGCTCAGTCCCCGTCAGTGCCGTGAAGCTCACGCCGCTCGAGGACCGCGTGCGCGTCGAGATTGGCGGGCAGCTCTTCACCGAGTATTTTTTCTAGGGTGCCACGCGGCCCTACCTCTATCCGGTGCTCGCGGCCGACGGCACCTCGCTCGTGCGCGACTTCCCCATGAAGGAAAAGGCCGGCGAGGAAGTGGATCATCCGCACCACCGCGCGCTGATGTTTGCGCACAGCGACGTGAACAAGATCGACTTCTGGAACGAGGGCACATCCGGGACGAAGTTTCCCAACGGCAGCACCGTGCACGACGGCTTCGCCGAAGTGCAGGGCGGCGCAGTCGGCGTGATTCGCACCCGCAACCGCTGGGTCGCGGCCGACGGCAAGCTCATCGCCACCGATGAGACGACGATGCGCTTCCGCGGCGCCGGTGACGCGCGCATGATCGACTACGAGGTCGTGATCAAGGCGCCGCCCGGCGAGCCGCTCACGATGGGCGACAACAAGGACGGCACCATGGCCATCCGCGTCGCGCAGTGGATGACGCCCACGCACAAATATCAAAAGAAGGAAGAGCCCGGCGCCGGCCACTATGTCACCGCCGCCGGCAAGCGTGACGCCGAGGCCTGGGGCACGCGCGCCGCGTGGTGCGACCTCTTCGCCGAACGCAACGGGAAGACCTACGGCATCGCGATCTTCGATCATCCGCAGAATGTGCGGCACCCGACATGGTGGATGGCCCGTGACTACGGGCTCTTTACGGCGAATCCCTTTGGGCAAAAAGATTTCGAGGTCGCGGCCAAACACCCGCCCGGCAAGGGCGATTACACGATTCCTGCCGGCGGCTCACTCACGCTGCGCTACCGTTTCTACTTCCACTTGGGTGACGACAAGGCGGCGAAGGTCGCCGAGCGCTACGCGGATTACGTCGCGGGTCGGTGAACGACGGAGCGCGCCTCAATTTTTTGTCGCGGGCGGCGGGACCGAGTTGGCGCTCCGGGCTTTCTTCGCCGGTTCGATTGCGGTCCTCGTGAAGGAGACCGAACCGGCGTGCGTGAGCTGCTCGGCGGTCTCGACGCCGGAGAAACGGCAATCGATGAAGCGGATGCCATCCACCACTGCGCCCTCGAAGCCCGCCACGAACATCACGCGCGGGCTGCTCTTGCTGGTGACCTGCGCGAGCTCGACATTGCGCACGACGGGCCGGTGCGTGCCGCGCGCGCCCTCCTCGTAGAGCAGATCGATCGTGAGCACGGCCTCGGAGACACGCCCGATCTCGACGCGGCGCATGAAGACGTTCTCCAGCACGCCGCCGCGGACGGCGTTGTTCTTGAAACGCAGAGCGCGGTCGAGGTTGGGGCTGTCCATCTTGCAGTCCTCGATGAAGACATTGCGCACGCCGCCCGAAATCTCGCTGCCGAGCACGACGCCGCCATGGCCGTCCTTCATCGTGCAGCCGCGGATGATGATGTTTTCGGAGGGCACGGCGACGCGGCGGCCGTCGTTGTTGCGGCCGGACTTGATCGCGATGCAGTCGTCGCCCGTGTCGAAGATGCAGTTCTCGATCAGCACATCGCGGCACGACTCGGGATCGCAGCCGTCATTGTTGGGGCCGTGGGAATTGATGTTGAGGCCGCGGATGGTGACGTTGGTGCAGAGGACGGGGTTCAGCTTCCACATCGGCGAATTGATGAGGGTGAGGCCCTCGATGAGGACGTTCTTGCAACGGTAGGGTTGGACGAAGTTGGGCCGCAGGAAACTGCCCTCGCCATGCACGCGCTGCTCAACGGGCACGCCTTCCTCGCCTTGCGCGAAGAGCTTGTTGCGGCCGGGCACCTGCTTCGTCGGCTGGCCGGGTTGCTTGCGGTTCCACGCCCACCAGTTGTCGTAGCTCGCGGAGCCGTCGAGCGTGCCCTGGCCGGTGATGGCGATGTTTTCCTGTCCGAAGGCGTAGATGAGCGGCGAGTAGTTCATGCACTCGACTCCCTCCCAGCGCGTGAGCACGAGCGGATATTTTGCGGGGTCGGGGATGAACTTGAGCGTGGCGCCCGCGGCGACGTGGAGGTTGACGTTGCTCTTGAGATGGACGGCGCCGGTGTGAAACACCCCCGCCGGCACGACGACGCGCCCGCCGCCGGCGGCGTGCGCCGCGGCGATGGCTTGGGCGATCGCCGCCGTGCAATCCGCGCCGCCCGCGACCGCGCCGTGATCGATGATGGAAAAATCGCGGGCGGGAAACTGCGGCGCCTGGATGCGCGCAAGGATCGCAGGCACGGCATCCCAGCCGATCGCGGCGGCGGGCGCCGTGGTGCGAGGGGCGGGCGCGCACGCGCTCAGCAGTGCGAGGGTGAGCAACGAAAGGACGATAGGTCTCATGGCAGGATGGACGGCTGGGTCACGGCTGAGGATTCCAGTCGCCGAAGATGTTTCGCAGATCGCGGAGCCGCGCGGCCTCGGCCGGCGTGAGCTGGCGCGAGGCGGGATGGCGGCCGGAGACATCGAGCGGCTGGCCGACGAGATCCGTGGACTGGAATTCCCAGAAGCGGATCGACTCCTTCGGGGCTCCGGCCCCAGGGCCGTCGAAGATCCACCCGGCGGGCGTGACGAATTTCCCCATGGCGCAGCCGAGGAAAACCACTTGGCTATGCGGGAAACGCGCGGGGTCCACGCGCGCGAGCACGAAGCGCCGGAGGCCGGGCGCGGTGTCGATGCGGCAATCGGCAAAGATGTAGCCGAACTGCCCCGCGCCGTTGCGCGACTGCACGAGGTAGCCGTCATGCACCGCCATGATCTCGCAGCGGTCGAAGTAGGCGGTGCCCCCGCCCCAGATGAAATCGACGTCGCCCTCGATGCGGCACTCGCGCACATAGACGCGTCCGTCGAGCCGCAGCGTGTCCTGGAAGCTCTTGAAATCGCAGCGCTCAAGCACGACGCGATCGGCGCGCACGCGGATGGCCTCGGCCTGCGAGCCACCCTTGGGCGTGGTGTTGTGCACCGTGAGGTTTTCGAGGCGAAAGTCGTCGGCTTCCACCGAGACCAGCTCGCGGCGGCGCGGGTTGAGGTTCGCGTTGTTGATCGCCGCGATGCGTGTCTCCCGGCGATCTGTCCCGCGCAGCGTGAGGTTTTTCTTCTCCGCAGGAATGACGAGGAGCTCCGCATAGGTGCCCGGCTTGATCACGATGGTCGTGCGCGCCGGGGAATTTCCGGGCGCGGCGTCGATGGCGGCCTGCACGGTCTTGAAATCGCCGGAGCCGTCGGCGGCTACCGTGAGTTCCCGCGCCGCCGCGGACTTGAGGGGCGCCGGAAAAAATGTGCCCAAGGCGAAGACGATGAGGAGGCGGGGTGGCACGGCGGGAAATGAACTTCGTTCGGGTCCGGGGGGAATCAGGCCTCACTCAAAGCACCTGCTGCCGCCAGATGAGGCGAGGTTGGCCCGCGCCGTCCAGTCCGACAATCGTGTGGCGTCCGGACCGACTCTCGATCTCGCCGCCCAGTTGCCCCTCAAGGCAGTTCGTAGACCTCGACCAACGCGATGCCGAGTGCGCCACCTTCGCCCGTCACCTGGGCGGAATAGTTGCCAGGCGCGAGATCGAGGAGCAAGGCGCTGTCGCCGCTGCCCGTGCGGAGCGGAAAGGCGCCGACCTGCGCGGACAGGCGCGCAATCTCCAGGGCGTTGGCGGCCGCTGTCCAATTGGTGTTCTGCGCGACGATGGCCCCGGCGCTGTTGAAAAGCGTTAGCCGCGGCCGGGCGAGCGCGCCGGCCAGCCCAAACGCCGACAGCGTCGGCCCGATGGCGCGCGCGAGGATCGGCTTGGAGGTGTTGCCGGTGATTGTCATGCCCGCGATCAGGGTCGCGTCGCCCGCACCGACGAGGGCGCGCGACGACAGGTTGGCGAGTCGCGCCCCGGGATCGGCGGGCGCGAGATCGTAGATCTCCACGAGGCCGTTGCCCACGCTACCGGCGGCATCGGTGATCACGGCGGTGTAGCCGCCGGGAGCCAGCGTGATCGTCAGGGCGGAGTCGGCGCTGGTGGGTGAGAGCGCGAACAGCCCGACCTGCGTGGCGGCGGTGGCGATGGCGGGGGAATTCGGCGCGGTGCTCCAGCCGGTGTTTGCGGCCATCGCCGTCTCTGCGCCGGCCCGAAAGACCTGGAGGCGCGGACGGGGCAGCACATCGCCGACGCCAAACTGCGCGAGACCCGGCCCGACCGCGCGCGCCAGCACGGGCTTCTCGCTGCCGCCGGCGACGACGAAGCCGACAATCACCGCGCCATCGCCGTCGGCGACCCGCGCCCGCGTCGAGAGGCCCGTGAGCCGCTCCGCGCGCGGCGGAGCCGGCGCGGCCGAGAGCTGCGGCGTGAAGCCGAGCACGAATTGCGGGCTGCGGTATTGCGCGGCTGTCGCGGCGTCGAGCTGGCGTGAGGCGGCGTGCCGGCGCGAGACATCGAGGGGCGCGCCGTTGAGATCGGTGGATTGGTATTCCCAAAACTGCAGGTCGGGCGCGGTGGTCGCGCCGCCATCGAGCTGCCAGCCGGCGGCGGTGATGTGCGGGCCCATCGCGCAGTTGAGCCAGACGACCTGCGAAAACGGCCAGGTGTTGGCGACGCCCGCGCGCGGATCGATGCGGGCGAGGACGGAGTTGGTCACGCCCGGCGCGGCCGTGAGGCGGCAGTCCACATAGACGTTGCCCTTCTGGGTCTGGCCGTTGCGGACCTGCGCGTAGTAGCCGGGATTTAGCGCCCGGAGTTCGCAGCGCTGGAAGAAACAGGCGCCGCCGCCCCACATGAAATCGACGTCGCCTTCGATCAGGCTGTCGGTGACGAAGAGGGAGCCGTTCCAGAGCAGCGTGTCTTGGTAGCTGGAAAGCGTGACGCGGTCGAAGACGCAGCGCTGGCCGTTGCCGCGGATGGCCTCGGCCTGCGAGCCGCCGCGGGGGGTGGTGTTGCGGAGCGTGATCGTCTCGAGGACGAAGTCGGCGGCGTCGCACGCCACCATGGTGCGGTTGTTGCCGCTGTTGAAATTGGCGTTGTTGGCGTAGCTGATGATCGTGCCGGCGCGGTCCTCGCCGCGCAGGGTGATGAGCGGCTTGGCCGAGCCGATGTAAACCATCTCGCGGTAGGTGCCGCGCCGCACGGTGATCGTCGTGCGGGCGGGGTTGTTGCGCGGCACAAAATCGATCGCGCCCTGCACAGTGCAGAAATCGCCGCTGCCGTCGGCGGCGACAGTGAGCGCGGTCGCGCCCGCGGGCGGTCCCGCGGCGCGCGTGCTGAAGCGAAACACTGTCGGATCGGTGATGCCCGGGAAATCGACGAACACCCCCGCGTCGATCAGCACGTGGTAGGTCTGCCCGTAGGCGAGCACGCCGGCGCGCGGGAAGATCGTGGCCGTGGTGCCGTCGATGAGGATCGGGCGGTAGTTGTAGGGCGTGAGGTTGGTGCCGATGAAGCGCGTGGGCGTGGCGTTGGCGAGGTCGATGGTTTCAACGCTCGCACCTGTGGCGGAGTTGATGATGCGCACCAGCCCCGAGGTTCCGAGCCGAGGCGGGGTGTCGAAGGTGATCGCGAGCAGCGTGTCGGGGCAAAGCCCGGTGGCGCTGTTCGCGGGGGCGAGCGAGGTCGCCGTGATGGCGAGCGAATGAACGGCCAGGGCCAGGAAGAGAGCCAGAGTGCAGACCAAATTTGCCGCCGCGCGCAGCCGGAGGTGCTTCATGAGCGGGCGAGGCAAGGGCGGCGCGCGTTCAATACCCCGAATCCGCGAGCTGCTTGCGCAGCTCGGCGAGCGCAGGGCCGACTTGGTTCGGCAGGTCGGTCCAGATGGGTTCGAGCGCGAGGCGGTCGTTGTAACCGGTCTTGTGCAGGGCGCGGAGGTAGGGGCGGAGATTCTCGCCGTTGATGCCGGGCGCGGCGCGATCCTTGTTTTCGGCGATGTGCGCGTGGCGGATGAGCGGGCCGACCTTCACGATGTCGTCGGGCGACTCGTCGTTGCGCAGCATGTGGAAGATGTCCACGAGCAGCTTCACGGAATTGTGGTCGGCGCGGCGCACGGCCTCGGCGCCTTCGAGCACGGTGTTGACGAGGTTGCATTCGCCGCGGTTGAGCGGCTCGACCACGAGGGTGACGCCATTTTCCTCCGCGAGGGGGGCGAATTGGCGGAGGATGTCCACGTATTGCTCGAAGGCCTTGGAGATCGGAAAACCGGCCGGCACCATGCGCGCGCCAGCGCTGCCGAAGACAATGAACTTGATGCCGGTTTCCTTGCAGCGGCGGAAAACGACCTGCGCATAGCGGTCGAGGCGGGCGTAGTCGATGTCGGGGCCACTGCATTTGAGCGCGGCAGGGAGCAGGACATTGGCCGCCGGCATCGGATAACCGCAGGTGGCCAGCGCGACGGCGTGCGGGGCGAATTCGGCGTCGGGCGCCTCGGGCTTCAGGAAATTGACGACGTGGCCCTCGATGAAATCGCAGGCGGGGCGGGCGGGCAGGGAGGCGAGGGTGGCGGGGTCGGTGCAGAAGCCGATTTGCATGAGAGCGCCATCTCAACGGCGGCAGGGCGGCAGGGCACGGAGAAAATGCCGATGGCGGCGGGCGGGGCCGTTCTTGGGCCTGGATGCTGTGGTCTGATGAGTGCGATGGGTGCGCGAATGCGGACGCAGCGACGGCCCGCCCAGGCTGTTTCCGCCCCGCTGGAAATAGCTCTTGCCTCGCCGCGCGGCGCGCGTCTTGTTCACCCCTCCTTGTTCGGGCTGTAGCGTAGCCTGGTAGCGCGCTTGCATGGGGTGCAAGAGGTCGTGAGTTCGAATCTCACCAGCCCGACCATTTCCCCGTTATGTTTCCCCGCCGGGTGGAGGTTGTTGGCGGGGCATGAATTGAAGATTGGAATGCCGCGCGAAGGTTCGCAGAAATTCCCGATGCGAACGAGTGACGTAGCGTCCACCCACACGGGAGAGGAAGCCGCCAAGCCCGCGGCTAGACGCGGGTTTTGTCCCCTTCGCATGTTCTGGCCGCTGTTGATTGCGGCGGTGATCTTCTACGCTTCGAGCCGCTCGCATGTGCCTGCGCCCGGACTGACGCGCGTGGACGACAAGATCGGGCACTTTGCCGCCTACGGCCTTTTGGCTTCGCTCCTCTGTCGTGCGCTTGGTGGGAGCTGGCGCGGGGCGCTGATCGCGCTCCTCCTCGCCTCGGCCTATGGCGCGAGCGACGAGTGGCACCAGAGCTTCGTGCCGGGTCGGCATTCCGATATCGCCGACTGGGTGGCTGACACGCTCGGCGCGGCGGTGGCCGTGGTGCTCTACGCGGGATTTGGACGATATCGCCGGCTGTTGGAGACGCCGCTCTGGCGTCAGGGGAAGGCATGAAGAAGCCTGCTTCGCCGCTTCTCTCCACCCGCGCCGTGACGCCCTCCGCGGCGACCGCGTCGTCCTGGCCGGCGTGGATCGCCGTGGGGTTGTTCATTGCGACGGCGTGCCTCTTCGCCCGCGCGATTGGCCACGACTTCGTCAACTACGACGACCCCGACTACGTGACGGCTAACCTCCATGTGAAGGCCGGCCTCAGCGCCGATGGCGTCGCGTGGGCGCTGCGCTCTGGCGAAGCCTCCAATTGGCACCCGCTCACCTGGGTCTCGCACATGGCGGACGTGTCGCTTTTCGGGCTCAATCCGCGCGGCCATCACGCGACGAGCGTGCTGCTCCATGCGCTCAATGCCGCGCTGGCGTTTCTCGCGCTGCGCCGCCTGACCGGGTCGCTATGGACGAGCGCGCTCTGCGCGGCCTGGTTTGCGTGGCACCCGCTGCGCGTGGAATCGGTCGCGTGGGTGGCCGAGCGCAAGGATGTGCTCAGTGGTTTGTTTTTCTTCGCCACGCTGTGGGCGTATGCCGTTTACGCGGAGCGTCGGCGGGAGCGTAGGCCCGATGCGTGGCGGCCCTATGCGCTGGCGCTCGGCGCGTTTGCCCTCGGGCTGATGGCCAAGCCCATGCTCGTCACGCTGCCGTGCGTGCTGCTGCTCCTGGATGTCTGGCCGCTGCGCCGTGTCGCCGGGGAAAAACGCGAGTCGCTCGTGCGCCTAGTCGTGGAAAAACTGCCGTGGTTCGCGCTCGCCGTGGCTTCGTCGTTTGTGACCTATCAGGTCCAAAGCGGCGGCGGCTCAGTGACCGAGGCCCTGAGTCTCTCCGCCCGCCTCGACAACGCCGTCGTTTCCGTCGTGCGCTATCTCGGCAAGCTCGCGTGGCCCTTCGATCTCGCCGTGATCTACCCGCATCCGGGCGAGTGGCCGGCGCGCAAAGTCGTCGCGTGTCTCGTGATCGTCGCCGGGCTCACGGCGTTCGCGGTCTGGCAGCACCGGCGTCGGCCGTGGCTCGCGATCGGGTGGCTGTGGTTTCTCGGCACGCTCGTGCCGGTGATCGGCCTCGTGCAGGTGGGCCTGCAATCCATGGCCGATCGCTACACTTACTTGCCGATGCTCGGCGTGCAAATCGCGGTGCTCTGGACGGCGCGCGAGTGGGCGGTTTCGCCCACGGTGCGACGCTGGGGCCTCGCGCTCGCGGGCGTCGTGCTGCTCTGCGGCGCCGCGCGCACGTGGGATCAGATCGGGGTCTGGAAGAACTCGTTCACGCTCTTCAGCCACGCGCTGTCCGTGACGGAGAAAAACTACGTCGCGCACGACAACCGCGGGCTGTTTCTCTTCCAATCGGGCAAGGTCGCCGAGGCGATCGCCGATTACCGCGCCTCGCTCGCGATCAACCCCGGCTATTTCACGGCCAACAACAACCTCGGCCACGCCCTCGCCGAGGCCGGCCGGCCCGCCGAGGCGATCCCGCTTTACCGCACCGCGCTCGCGCAGAAGCCCGGCCACCTCGAGGTCCGCAACAACCTCGCCAATGCCCTCTCCGACCTCAATCAGCTCCCGGAGGCGATGGAGCACTACGCCTTCGTGCTCGCGCGCCAGCCCGACCACGTCAATGCCCTCAACGGCTCCGCGGTCGTCCTCGCGATGCAGGGCAAGGTGGCCGAGGCCAAGGCCCGCCTTGAGCAGTCACTCCGCCTCGCGCCTGACAACGCCAGTGCGCACCACAACCTCGGCAACGTCTGCTCCATGCTTGGTGATCGCGAGGCCGCCGCCCGCCACTACCGCCGCGCGGCCGAGCTGAAATCCGGTGGCGGTTCGGGTCGAGGGCAGGCGCCCGACCCGGCGAAGTGATAGCGCGCGGCCGGTTCCTGCGCGCCCCGCGCTTTCGCGTCTTGCTCCCCGGCTTCCACTTTGCGGCCATCGTCCCCGCTGCATGAGAATCACCGGTCTCGCCCTCGTCCCTCCGCCCACCGCCGCCGATTGCCCCAAGGTCACGCCCGAGCTGCTCGCCTCCGTGCTCGCGCGCTACTCGCGCAGCAACCAGGGCATCCACACGATTCTCTCCAAGGTCGATCTCGCCAACCCCGACGCCTCGATCGATCGCATCCTCAACTTTGTCGACTACGGGCACGCCTCCATCGGCGGGCTGACCGGCGGCCTCGCGGTCGCGCTCGACGACGTGTCGATGTGGCTCGCCTACAAACTTTTTGAGATCGCCACGATGGCCGACGGCCAGGAGTCGAGCACGCGCTACATCACAATGGACGCAGCCAACGTCCCCTCGGCCGAGGAACTGAGCCTCCCCGCCGATCTCGCGCCGCGCTGGCAGGATATCCTCGCGCGATCCTTTGCCGCCTATCATGCCGAGTATGCGCGGCTCGATGCGCTCGCCACGGCCGAGCCAGGGCGCGTGCGCCTGCCGGCCGACGCCAAGCCCGCCGTCGTCACGCGCCTGCGAAAAAACTACGCGCTCGATCGCGCGCGCTACTTCATCCCGCTCGCCACGCGCACCAACGTCGGCCTCGTGCAGACCTCGCGCATGTGGGCGACGACCGTGAAGCACCTCGATTCGCTGCCGCACCCCGAGGCGCGAGCCGCGGCCAAACTCATCCGCGACGAGCTGCTCAAGCAGTCCCCGCGGCTCATGCGGCACAGCTTCGCGGAAAAATCCCATCAGGAGCAGGCCCGGCAGGAACTCGCGTGGTCACTCGCGCTCGGCCGCGAGCGGCTCTCCGCCGCGCCGCTGGCCGACGAAGTCTGGGTGCACGTCGATCGCGCGACGCCGCCTTTTCTCCCCGAGCCCCAGCCCATCCCCGAGGCGCTGCGGCACCGCGCCAACCGCTACGGCCAGCAGGGCCTCGCGACGCGGCGCATGCGCGTGGCCTTTGCCTGGAACAACATGGCGATCGCCGAACTGCGCGACCTCAACCGCCACCGCACCGGCCACCGCTGCACGCCGCTCATCCAGGCTGGCTTCTATTTGCCGCCCGAGATCAGTCATGCGGCGCACTCCGCGCTGCTGGCGGATCAGCTCGAGCTGACGCGCGAGCTCATGGCGCGCGGGTCGCCCGCGTATGTTTACTCGCTGCTGCTCGGGGCGCAGACGCCGTTTGAGCACAGCACGCACGCGGACAAATTCATTTACGAAGCCGAGCTGCGCACGGGCATGGGCGCGCATTTCCGCTACGCCGAGCACTTGAGCGCGGCGCTCAAGGGCTTCCTCGCGCAAGTGCCCGAGGCGCGCGATTGGGTCGTCGAGGGCACGGCGGAGCCCGAGTGAGGCGCGCGCTGTGGCTGCCTTTCCTGTGGGAGCGAGCGATCCATCGTGCTTGCCCGCCCGAATAAGGGGTTGCGGCATGTGACTTGCGCCGCCTTGCTGCGTCCGTGCCCTGCGTCTCGCCATGAAGCCGGCTGGTCTTGCTGCAATTCTCGCTGCGTGCTGCTGCGCCGCCTCCGCGCGGGCGGCGGACGCCACCACGCCGGTGGACTACACGCAGCGCAACACCCCGTTTGCCCCGGCGGGCAGCGTGTCCCCGGACAAGCGTAACCCCGCCGACCAGAACTCCTCTGTGCAGGACAAACGCGTCGACAAAGCGGTGATCGACAAAAAGCCCGCGATCGTCGGCGAGCGTCGCGCTGCCATCGACGTGACCGAGTCGCGCGAGAAGAACGTCCGCGAGAAGGATTCGCGCCGGCCGGAGAAATCCGACCAGCCGGTCAGCGCCCACAACCACAAGCTTTCATCGATCTCCACCGCGACCGACACATCCAAACCGCCGACGGTGGCCAAATATCAGGACAGCCTGACTGCCGCGAGCGCGTCCAACATGGCGCGCTTCCCCGCCCTCGACCAGACGGCCACCGCCAAGATCAACCGCTTCGTCTTCCGCAAGAATCCCGTCGAGCCCGCTGCCACCGCGGCCGCGGACCGGGTGGTGCCGGCCGGGGGCGCCGCCGCCGTGGGCAAGTGAGCGTCGAGGCGTTGCCGATGAACCGATTTCGCGTCCTCCAGTTCAACATGCAGTTTGGCCGGGTCTGGGACGAAACACACCCTGACCAGGCGCCGATTCGCCTCGAGGAAACCGTGGCCGAGATCAAGCGCCACGAGGCCGACATCATCCTGTTGCAGGAGGTCGAGCAGGCCAGGCCCGGTGGCGTCCAGCTCGAGCCCCCGCCGAATTTCACCCGGCTCCGCGCCGAGCTGCCCGGCTACGAGGCGTTTTTCAGCTATCCCAAGGCCGACCCGCGCGAGCTGCCGTTCGGCCTCGGGCTGGCGATTTTTTCGCGCACGCCGTTGCGCGATCCGCTGCGGGTCGAGCTGCCGTCGCCGCCGATCGAGTTTGATTTTTTTGGCCGGAAAACCACGCCGACCGACCGGCTTCTGATCGGCGCTCGCACGACGCTGCACGGTCGCGAGCTCCAGCTGCTCAACACGCACCTGCTCGCCTTTTTCATGCTGGGGGCCAGCAGCGAGGAGCATCCGGGCCAGCGCCTGAGGGTGGCGCAGGAATTGGCCGCGGCGCGGGGTGCCTGCGTGCTTGGCGGCGATTTCAACGTGAGCCGCCACGGCTCGCTCATCAGGCAGTTCGCGGCCTGCGGTTTCCAGAGCGTGCAAGATCGCGAGATCACCTGGCGGCGCCGGCCGTTCGTGCTCGACCACGTTTTCCACAATTCCGCGCTGCGCTGCACGGCGCGCCAAGTCGTGCCCACGCCCGCGAGCGATCACCACGCGCTCGTGGCGGACCTCGAGTTTGCCTGAGCGGCGCTGTCCCCGGTGGGAGCGAGCTTGCTCGCGACTTCAGTGCGGTGGGTCGCGAGCAAGCTCGCTCCCACAGGCAAACCGTGGCCTTACTTTTGACGCCGCACGCGTTCCTTTTCCTCCTCGCGCTCCTCGTCGATGCGGGCGCGTTCGCTCACGAGCTGCTTCTGGATCTTCTCCACATCCTCGAACTTTTGCGCGGCCAGCGCCTCGTCGAGCTGCTTCTTCAGGAAGATCTCACGCTCGGCGAGCTTGCCCTTGTGGACGCGATCGATCTCCGCGAGGCGGGACTTCTGTTCGGGCGTGAGGGGCTTGCTGGCGGAGGGATCGGACTTGGCCAGCCGCTCCATCGCGAGTTCGTAGGCGCTTTTCATGGGAGCGGGACTTTGCGCGCGGAACGCGCGGAACACACGGAAAAATTCAGCCGCTGAATTTCATGCCGAACAGCAGCGTGAGCCCCGCCACGGCAAACGGCGGCCACCAGCCGCCGGTGCGCGGCTGCCAGCGCAGCGCATAGCCGCCGAGCAGGGTCGCGAGCAGCAGCGCCAGCGCCGCCGGCCCCACCCACGGCGCCGCGAACCGCGCGCTCAAGAATGCCCCGGGCACTTGCACGCCAAACCGCACCAGAGCCTCGATCGCCAGGAGCACGAGGGCCGCGGCGTGGTTGCAGAGCGAGGCGCCCGGCCCGAAGCCCACCAGCCCGCACAACAGCGAGGCGAAGCCGCCCAGCGTCGCCACCATCGCCGCCGGGATCAGCGCGAGGTTCGCGATCAAGGCCCCCGGCGTGAGCAGCCGGAAAAATTGCACGCTCGTGAGCAGGCTCACCAGCGTCGTCGCCACCCCGATGGCGATCGCCGCGAGTCCGGCGCGCCACGCCTGATCGAGGCCGTGCTGCCACCACCGCCACGCGACCTTCGGCAGATCACGCCATGGCGCCCAGCGGGTGAGCCAGGCGTCGGACAAAGGCAGACCCAGCACGAGCAACGCGGCCACGATCGTATAGCTCATCAGGAAGCTTGCGCTGAACACCTGCAACGGCGCGATGAGCAGCACCGCCAGCGCCGAGGCCACGAGCGCGGAGACCGGATTCCCCGGCCGGCGCAGCACGAACGCCGCCTGCAGGCACACCGCCATCGCAAAAGCCCGCACCGCCGACGGCGAGGCGCCCGTGATGTCCACAAACAGCCACAGCACCGCCGCCCCGAGCGCAAACCGCGCCCACGCCGGCAGCCGCACCAGCAGCAGCAGCCCGTGGATCGCCGCCGCGATCACGCCGATGTTCAGGCCGCTGATGGCGAACAGATGCATCGTGCCGCTCTGCATGAAAAGCGCATGCTGCTCGTCGCTCAGTTCGTGCGTGGCGCCGAGCATCATGGCCCGCAGCAGGCCGGCGAGCTCGGGCCGCTTTTCCGCGATGCCGCGGCCCAGCGTCGCGTGGCACCACGCCGCGGCGCGGGCGCAAAAGCGATAATAGGCGTGGGCGGGTTGCTCCTCGTCGAGCACGCGCCCGCGCGTGAGGCGGAAATTCATGCCCGCGCCGGCGAGGTAGCCGTCGAACGTGTCGGCCGGAGGATTGCGCGGGAGCGTGACGAGCACCCCGACGGCCGCGATCTCGGCGCTGCGGATGGGCGGGGCCTCGTCTTTCCTCAGCGTGAGTGAGAAATACAACCGCTGCCCGGCGAGTTCGGTGAGATGCGTGTCGCTCCGCCGCACGGTGGCGAGGCCGCTCGCGCGCTTGGCGTCGGCCGACACAAAGACGCGGTCCACCCGCAGCGACAGCTTCGCTTCCCGGGCCGGCAAGGTATCCCACGCCGGCAGGCGCACGCGGTGCAGCCCATAGGCCGCGACGCCTGCGAGCAGCATCCCCGCGCCGATCATCGCCATCCACAGCCGTGGCGCCCGAGCCGCGCTCCACAGCGCGATGCCCACGCAAGGCAAAGCGAGGGCCAGCAGCAGAGGCGGCGTGAGCGTCACGCCGACTTTGGCCGCCGCGAGCCCGCCGATAAACGGCAGCACGATCCACAGCAGGGGCGCGCGATGCCCGAGGCTCCGGCTCATGGTGGGATACCCAACGAACGGCGCGGCACACCGGGCCCGCGCAAGCTTTGATCCGGGCGCGCCGGCGACGGGCTATTTGTCGAACGCCAGCAAACCGAGCTGCTTGGTGATGTCCTGCTTCATGTATTTCACCCAGCTCTCCGGGATCGCCGGCTTCTTGATCACGCCGTTCTTGTCGGGCTTGCCGGAGTCGGAAAAGATTTTCACTTCCTTGGTGTCGTAAATGAGCGTCATCGTCGAGCGCCAGCCGCCCTGCTCCAGGAAGAGCACGATGCGGCCGTTTTCCTTGGCTTTGAGCGCCCAGCCGCGCGCGGAGGTGCCGACGACGATGGCCTTTTGGACGTCCGCGGCCTTCAGGCCATCGGGCACGACGACGGTGCCGGCCAGGGTGCCGGGATCCGGGGCGGCGTGGGCCGCGGCAAACAAGGCGACCAAAAAGATCAGGAGACGGGCGGGGCGGATCACGAGGTTCATGGTGGGAGGATGAAGTTTCGTTGTGGTCAGGGAGGGTGCGGTTGGGAGCAGAGCGCGCCGCGAGGGACCGGTCAATCTGCAAGGCGGCGTCTCGGCGCGCGGGCTACCGCAATTGATCCGCCCGGGGAATCACGCAGGCGAAGCCGCGATGCGCGCAGCTTTCCAGCACTCGCGCGATGGCCTGCACCCGCACCACCGCCCCTAGGCGAGGGCCTTCATGAACGAGCACGATGGCGCCGGGGCGCAGCTGTGGCGCGACTCGGCGCACGACTTCCTCGGCCGATCCGGCGCGGGAGTCGCCGCTGCGGACCGTCCAGCCCACGCATTTTAGATCCCGCGACGCCAAGGCACTGCCGATCAAAAGGTGCTTGATGCCGGTGGGCGGACGAAACCAGCGCGGTTTCACGCCGGCCTCGCCCAACGCCGTGAGCGCGCGGTCCAGCTCCGCGGCGAGCCGCCGCGGCCCCGCGCACCAGAACGTGCCGAGCGGGTGCGTGTGCGTGTGATGCGCGACCTCGTGGCCGCGGCGCACGATCTCGCGGATGATCTCCGGGTGGCGCGCCGCGCGCTCGCCGATCACAAAGAAGGTCGCCCGCGCCCCGTGGCGATCGAGCAGGTCGAGGAGGCGCGGCGTGTCTTCCGGATCAGGGCCGTCGTCGATCGTGAGCCAGACCTCGCGACGGTCGGTGGCGAAGTGCGTGAACACGCGCACGAGGCCCTGCGCCGAGGGCACAAAGAGCGCCCAGAGGACCAATGGATCAGGGGCGACAAAACAGGCGACGGCCAACGACGGTTTCGCCCCGGCCAGCCACAGCGCGAGCGCGACGATTTTGGCGGCCAGGGCGACGACGAGCAGGGGAGGCAGCTTCATCGCGTTAACCCGCTTCAATCGCACTTTTCGCAATGTTTTTTGTCACGGAGCGCACAGAGCCCGGACACGGAGTTCACAGAGCCAAACACGCGGTCTTGATCTGTGGGCTCCGTGTCCGGGCTCAGTGGACTCCGTGGCTCATGCCTTGGTTTCATTCAGGTAGAAATGACGTTTTTGGACTAAAACGCCCAGCTTCCGCCGAGCGTGAAGCCGAGCGCGTCGATGCCGGGATTCGGCTTGGTTTGGCCCCCGTTCGACATGTGTTGAAACATTACGCCGGCGCTCCAGCGGAGATTTTTCGAGCCGAGGAGTTCGACCCCGCCGCGCGCGAACCAATTGAAAGTGAAGTCCTGGCCCTGGCTGCCGCGCACGCCCTGCGAGTTGAGCCAGCCCAGCCCGCCGCCGGCCCCGGCAAACGCACACCACCGGGCAGCCGGGCTCCACAGCTCGACCGAGGGAGAGGCGTTGAGCGCGAGGTAGTGCGACTCTGGCCCCTGTTGCACCCAAGTGCCCAGTAGCGTCAACCGGTGGCGCAGCACGAGCCGCGTTCCATTGGCGAATCCATGGCCCATCATCTCGCGCGAGCGCCACGAGAGTTGGGTGGGCACGAGCCGGTAACTGAGCGGCGTGCTGGAACCGACCTGCCAGAGCAAACCCGATTCGAGGTTGAGGGCGGTGCTCTCCCACGAGCGCGACTGCGCGAAGACGAGATTCAGCCCGGCGATCCACCCTCCGATGAGCGTAATAAAAAGGATTCTTGTGGGGAGAGGCATGGGCGAGGTTGTGCCCTCACCATGCACAGAGCGATGCGATATGCGCCTGCGAGCCGTCGCGCGCCCAGCCGTCGAGCTGCGCCTGATCCTTGAGCTGCTGGCCTCGGGCGCGCGGAACGGCGGCGAAGGCATTCGCGCATTCGGGCAGCGCCGTCATGTCGCCCCAGAGCTTCTCGAACTGCGCCACCGGATAAACGTCCTCCTGCCCGTGGCCCCAGCGTTTCTTCACGTCCTTGAGCGTGACGTAGGTGGGCACCCGCGCGGCCATCGCGCGGACGGCGGCGGCGGTGCGCGCCGCGTCGCCGAGCTCGGCGCGCGTGAGCTGGAAGAGCGCGAGGAGCCGGTCGATGTCCACCCAGCACGAGTTGGTGCTGTAGTAAGTGAGCGCAAACTCGTCTTCCTCGCGCGGCATCGCGAGGCCTTCGACGAGGCGCAGCCGCCCATCGACGCGCGCGAGTCCGCCGCCGTGGTCCTCGATGCGGCGCGGGATGACCTCCCAGCCGAGCGTGGCGCCACCCTGCTGAAACCAGCCGACGAGCGCCGGATCGAGCGTGGCGCCGAGGGTGTCGATGTTGTGCACGAGCAGCGTGCGGAGCTGCGGGCGCGCGGCGAGCAGGCGGGCGAGGGTGCCGTTCTTGAGCAGGTTCGGGATCTCGAACCAGTGGCCGACCGGGTGGAGGCACTGGCTGGGGAGGTTGTCGGTGTAATCGCTGCCTTCGCCGACGCTCCGCGCCCAGCCGGTGAGCGCGGCGCGGACGCTCTCGCGCATCTTTTCCTTCTGCTCGTCGAGTTTCTGCTGCGCCGTCTCCTCCCAGGCGAAATGCAGATCGCGCACCGTCGGCACGAGGCGCAACCCGATCGATCGGCCGGGCGAGAGAAACACACTGCGCTCCCACGCGTCGCCGTGCAGCGCGCGCAGGTGCCGCTCGGTGGGCGCGTGCGTGAGGTGGCTCGTGGTGAACATATGCGGGACCTCCGCGCCGAACTCGCGGCCGGTGCGGCGCGATTTGGCGAGGTGCACATCGATGAAGCTCCGGTGCTCGCCGCCGAACTTGGCGAACGGATGCAGGCCTTTGGCGACGCCCGCGCCCTGCGTCCAGCGGCTGCCCACGCCCGCGGCATAGGTGACGACGGCGACTTCGCCGCGGCGCAGCGCGGCCTCGCCGGCCCGTTTCAGATCGGTGGAGGCGGATTTCGCGCTGTCGAACAACTCGCCCGGCGCCACATCCTCGATCCGCGTGTTGGCGGGCAGGCGGTTCATCGCGAGGCCGATGCGGCCCGCGCGCAAATCGGCGCGGATCTGCTCGTGCTGGGCGCGGTCGAAGCCGTTTTCGGCGAGCAGATCGTCGAGGCCGCGGGCGCCGCGGCCGTCTCCGCCGGCCGCCGGCATCAGCCGATCGAGCAGCGTGGGCAGGGCCTGGGTGAACTCCGGCCGCGTGCGCGTCGCGCGCGTGAACTGCTGGAGATCGGCGCGCTCGCGCGGCGTGAGTTTGTTCGCGTCCTGCCGCAGCCAGCCGGGCGCGGCGTGCTCGTAGAACGCCACCGGCAGCAGCGCCTCCGCGCCCGCGAGCAGCGCGGCGACGGAGCCGTGCTCGTTGATCGCGAAATCATAGACGACCGGGTCCATCGCGAAGGGCAGCGACGACTCCAGCTCGCGTTTCGTCGCCAGCATGATCTCGAGGAGCCTGGCCTGGGCCTCGGCGCGGCGCTCCGGGGCGAAGATGAAACCCATGCCGCCGCCCGACATCCCGCCGAGCATCCAGAAACCCCAGAAGTCGTCGCCAAACGCGGCGCGAGTGCGCGCGATGAGCTGCTCGGTGTAGCGGTTGCTGACCCAGGGGATGATGGTCTGGAGCGGGCCGAAGAAATTTTCCGTGAGCGCGCGGCCCAGGCCGCGGATGTCGCCCGCGGCGAGCTTTTGCAGGATCTCGTCGAGGGTGGCGACGGCCCGGCGGCGGGCGGTCCACTCGGGTTCGTTGCGCAGGAGATATTTCTCCGTGGCCATCTCGAGGATCGGGCCGACGTTTTGCGCCATGCCGCCGTGGACGACCACGAGCGAGTCCTGCAGTTTTTTTCGCGCTGCGGCCGGGATGCGATCATGGCCGAGCAACGTGTGGCGCGGCAGCAGGCGGCCGCGGCTGATGCCATGCTCGGGATCACCGGGCTGCGTCGGCACGCCCTCGATGAGCTTGATGCCGGGCCACACGCCGCCGCTGTCCTGCCAGCCGCCGCCCGAACCGCCGATCCATTCGCCGAGGATCGCGCGGGCGGCCACGATGCGGCGCTCCGCTTCGGTCATCGCGCCCTCGAGCGACGCGATCTGGCCGGTGGCCCGCATGCAGACGCCGATGAGCGCGCCGAGCAGGTTGGTCGAGACCGCGAGGCGCGAACCCTTGGGGATGCGGTTGACGTTGCTGACGAGCTCGAAGCCGCGCCCCGGCCCGAAAATGATCGCGAGCAGCTCGGCGAGGCTCGCCCCCGAGCGTTCGATGCCGGGCGGCACGAGGCCCGCGGCGATCACGGCGGCCTTGAGCAGGCCGAGATAATCGCGGCCGAAATCAAACACATCGTCGAGCGAAGCGAGCGTCGCGGACGCCTCGAGATCGACGCTCGCGAGCCGGATCACCGGCTCGTCGATCACGCGGAAGAACGCCTCGACCGGCGGGCGCGGCGCAGCGTCGCGCCCATGCACGCCGAGATCGATGGAGATGTTGAGCACGCGTGCGCCCTCGGGAAAATCCATGCCGAGGAAAAAGATGTCACTCCAGCCGCAATGCGTGAGGTCCATGCGGACCGGTGTGCGTTCGCGCAGGAGCGGGTAGGGTGCGTCGGCCGCCTCGCGGACGACTAACTCGCGGCGCACCCGCAACGGCTGATCGAGGGGGTGGCCGAGGCGGAACATCCAGGCGTTGCCGTGCGTGCCGCGCACGGTGCGGCGGACCTGGTCGGCGAGGGTCTGGAAAGCGAGCGCGTGGTGGGCTGCGGCGAGCGCGCTGGAGAGCGTCTCGCTCGGGCCGGCGTCGCGCTGGGCGCCGAGAAACACAGTGATGGCTTCCTCGAAGCGCCGCTCCAGCAGATGGCGGAAGCCCGCGTAAGGGGTGCGCCCGAGGCGCGGCAGATCCGGCCGCACGGGGAGATGGTAGCGGTGGATCGCGGTGATGAAGAAGAGCGCGCGGACGCGTTTGTAGAGGTTGCCCTCGCGCCGGCGGTAGGCGTCGAGCTGGGCGCACGCCTCCACTAGCTCGGCCACGCTGCGGCCTTCGCACCAGGCATCGACCGCGCGGTCGCGCTGGGTGGGATCGGTGGCCTCGATGATGTCGATCAGGCCGCGGCTCATGATCCGTCGGCGCGCACCGCGAGGAGTTCGACGAGCTGGGTCAGCACGCGATCACGATCGCGGCCGGAGAGCGAGAGCGCGAGCTGCGCGAAGAGCAGGCCGTAGGGCGCGCCGATGTCGAAGCGGCGGCCGGCGACATTGAACGCGAGGTAGCGGCGGCGCGACGCGAGCGCGTGCAGCGCCGGAGAAAGCCCCAGCGGCCGATCCGGCGCGGTCCGCTGCTGCTCGTCGAGCAGCGAGAAAATCTCCGGCCCGAGCACGTGCATGCCGAAGAAGCACAGGTAGAATCCCGCGCGCAGGCCCGGCACGATGAGCTGTTGCTCGGCGACGGTGGGCGTGGGTTTTTCCAGCACGGCCTCGACTTGATAGAGCGGACGCGCCCCGCCGACCAACCGGCCCCCGACGGCGCCGAACGAAGTGAGCTGGCTCTCGCGCGTCGGCTGCACGGCCGAGACGGCGGCATTCTCCGCCGCGGCGACCTCGATCAACTGGCGGGCGCAGCTCGTCGGCCCCGACGAGACGTGAAGGTGATCGCCGACGAGATGGAGGAAGGATTCGTCGCCCACGAAAGCCCGGCCGCAAAGCACGGCGTGGCCGTAGCCGCGGGGCGCGTCCTGCACGATGAAGCGCACGCGCGCGCCGAGCGCGCCGCAGGCCTCTTTGTAGGCCGGCTCGTCACCCGGGCAGACGACGACGCCGAATTCCTCGATGCCGGCGCCCGCCGCCTCCTCGAGCACGACTTGAAGCGCCGACTTCGACTCGCCGTTCTGGTCGATGAGCGTCTGGAGCGGAAGCGTGCGCTGCTTCGGATTGGCGGCGGTGACGAGGACTTTGCGGATTCTCATTTCGAGGCGAAAAAGGAATATCGGCGGGCGGCCCCGGAAACTGAAGGCCGGACCCGCGGTCGTCGATAGCTAAGCGGCCGCGCGGACGCCGCTGAAGGGAGCGGCCGTGAACTTTCCCGCCCGCTGCATTGACCGGAATAGGATTTTCACTACGTCTGACCCTCCATGCCGAAACGATCCACCCGCCGCCAACCCGCCGCACCTCACGTGCTGCGCGGCACCGTGTTCATCACGCGGCAGGTGCATTTCAACTCCGCGCACCGGCTGCACAACCCCACCAAGAGCCAGAAGTGGAACGAGGCCCAATACGGCCTGTGCACCAACCCGCACTGGCACGGCCACAACTACGTGCTCGAGGTCACCGTGCGCGGCGAGCCCGATCCCGAGACCGGCTACATCCTCGATCTCGGCGAGCTCAAGGGCATTTTGCACGAGGCGGTCGTGGACAAATGCGACCATCGCAATCTCAACACCGACGTTCCCTTTCTCCGCGGCATCATTCCCTCGACGGAAAATCTCGTCATCGCCTTCTGGCGCGAGATCGAGCCGCGCCTCACCGCCGGGAAACTGCACCGTGTGCGCCTCTACGAGACGCCGCGGAATTTCGCCGAATATTTCGGCCCCGACCCGACCTGAACCGATCGCGCGGTTAGCGTCACCCGCGCCCAATAAAAAACGGCATGAAAAAGAAACCCATGTATCTCCACCGCTCGGCGAGCGGGGCCGCGCCGCGGATCAAGCGCGGCTACGACGACGCGTTTCGCGTCACCCCGGCCTACCGCGCCTCGCTGCCCGACATGATGGAGGCCGCGCACGACGCCATCCAGGGCGCGCACGTGCCAATCCAGCAGGTGGGCGTGCATAATTTCAAACTGCCGCTGAAGTTCCGCACCAAACAGCGCGAGGTGCTCACCCTCGAGGCCAGCGTGACGGGCACCGTGTCGCTCGAGGCCGACCTCAAGGGCATCAACATGAGCCGGATCGTGCGCTCCTTCTACGAGCACAAGGACGAGGTTTTCACCGGCGAGTGGATGGGCAAGATCCTGCGCTCCTACCTGCGCAATGTGAAAAGCAAGGATGCGCGGCTCAAGGTGAGCTTCTCCTACCCGATGCTCCACCGCAGCCTCCGCAGCGGGCTCGAGGGCTACCAGTTCTACGATGTGGCGTTCGAGGGCGTGATGACGCGCGACGGCGCGTGGCGGCGCCTGATCCATTTTGACTTCGTCTATTCCTCGGCGTGCCCCTGCTCGGCCGAGCTGTCCGAGCACGCCCGCGATCACCGCGGCGTTTACACCGTGCCGCACTCGCAGCGCAGCAAGGCCCGCGTCACAATCGAGGAGGCCGAGGGGAAGAAAATCTGGATCGAGGACGTGCAGGCCCTCTGCCTCGCCGCGCTGCGGACCGAGACGCAGGTGATGGTGAAGCGCGAGGACGAGCAGGCGTTTGCCGAGCTTAACGGCGCGCACCTCAAGTTCGTCGAGGACGCCGCGCGCCTGCTCTACCGCTCGTTCGACGCGGACAAGCGCATCGCGGATTTCCGCATCGCGTGCTCGCACCTCGAATCGCTGCACTCGCACGACGCCGTGAGCGTGATCTGCAAGGGCGTGAAAGGCGGCTTCAGCGCCGACTTCATGGACTTCGGGTCGCTGGTGTGCTGAGAAGCGCCTCACGCCAAGGTCCCGACGAGCGCAGCGCCTGAAGGTCTTTTCCTTTGCGGCCTCCGCGACCGTTGCGTGAGTCTCACGATTATGAGCAACCCCGTCATCCTCATCAGCGGTGCGTCGCAGGGTATCGGCGCCGCGATTGCCAGGGTGTTTGCCGCCGAGGTGCCGGGGGCGCGTCTCGCGCTTGTGGCGCGCAATGGGAAAAATCTCGCCGCCGTCGCGCGCGTCTGCGCGAAGCTCGGCGCGACGGCGGAGGTTTTCCCGTGTGATGTGAGCGACGAGGACTCGGTCGCCGCGATGGCGGCGGCGGTCACGAAGCGCTCCGGGGGCGTCGATGTGCTCATCAACAACGCCGGTGTGTTTGCCGGCGCGCCTTTTGCCGAGACGAAGGTCGCGGAGTTTGATCGCATCGTCGCGGTGAACCTGCGGAGCGCGTTCCTGGTCACGCGGTTGTTTCTCCCGGCGATGCTGCGGCGCAAGCGCGGCGACATTTTCTTCATGAGCTCGATCGCCGGGCGCGCGGCCTATCCGAACGGCGCGGCTTATTGCGCGGCGAAGTTTGGCGTGACGGGCCTTGCCGCCGTGCTGCGCGCCGAGACCAAGGGCACGGGACTGCGCGTGTGCTGCGTGCATCCGGGCGCGACGTGGTCGCCCTCCTGGGCGCAGAGCGGCGTGGCCGCGGGGCGCATGATGCCGGCGGCGGATGTGGCGCGGGCCTTTCTTGATGTTTACCGGCTTTCGCGGCGCACGGTGGTGGAGGAGATCGTGCTGCGGCCGCAGGGCGGCGATGTGTAGCCGCGGACCGTTTGGGCGAAGGCTGAAGATGCGGATAGATATTCCGTCGGCCGCGCCGCTAATGAACCGAGTATTTACTTGAGCCGTCCGTTTGCCGCTCCCTACGGTTCGCGTGCCTTGGCGGGTGCTGCCTTCTGCCGGGCCTCGAATCTCTCCACAACACAAGCAACCCCAGTGGCAGGCCGCGCGCTCCTTGGCGCAGTGCTGCCGATCATCCGCTATGAAAACCGTGCTCCTGTCCGTTCTGCAATTGTTCTGCCGACACTGCGGGTGTGCGCTGGCCGCCGCCTTCTTGGTCGGCACCTTGCACGCGCAGTCACCCGCCACCGGGACCATCGAAGGCCGCGTCTTCGATCCGCGGCGCGGCGAATATCTCGAAAACGCCCGCATCAAGCTCGACGGCACGGCGCAGGAAACGCTCACCGATGCGACCGGTGCCTATCGCCTCTCCGGTGTCCCCGCCGGCACCGCCAAGCTCGTCATCTTCTACACGGGCCTCGGCACCCGCACGGAGCTCGTCGCGGTCGCGGCCGGCCAGAACGTGCAATTCGACATCACCCTCGCCGCCGGAGGCGCGGCACGCGCCCCGGGCGAGGCCGTGGTGCAGATGGACAAGTTTGTCGCCTCCACCTCGCGCGAGATGGACGGCGCCGCGCTCGCGATTAACGAGCAGCGGTTTGCGCGCAACATCGTGAACGTCGTCTCCGCCGACGAATTCGGGACCATTGCCGACGGCAGCATCGGCGAGTTCATGAAGTTCCTGCCCGGCATCACCAGCGACTACACCGGCGGCGACGCGCGGCGTTTCTCCATCAACGGGGCGCCGGCCGACAACGTCCCGATCTCGATGGGTGGATTCGACATGGCCAGCGCCGCTGGCGGCGGCACCCGCCGGGCCGTCGAGCTCGATCAGGTGTCGATCAACAACGTCTCCCGCATCGAGATCAACCGCTCGCCCACGCCCGATACCTCGGGCTCGGCGCTGGCGGGCGCGGTGAATTTTGTCCCGCGGAGCGCCTTTGAGCGCAGCAAGCCCAGCTACAGCTACAGCGTGGCGTGGCTGATGAAGGACGCCGAGCGCGCGTTTGGCCGCAAATCGCCCGGCCCCGGCTGGGGCCAGGAGACCTACAAAATCCACCCGGGCATCGATCTCTCGGCCGTCGTGCCGGTCACGAAGACCTTCGGCTTCACCGTCTCTGCCGGCTACTCGCTGCAATACACGCCGCAGGCCAACACCGCCATGCAGTGGGTCGGCGCGGGCATCGCGTCGAACACCACCGCCACATCACTCACCGGCCGCCCCGCCACCACACCCGACAATCCCTACCTCGCGATTTTCTCCTGGCGCGACAGCGGCAAGAACACCTCGCGCCAGTCGTTCGCGACGACGGTGGATTGGAAACCCGCGCGGCACGACCGGCTCACCTTCGGCTTTTCCTACGGTATGCTCCGCGAGCATTTCGCGACGCGCACCCAGACCTATACCATCAACCGCGTCGTTCCTGGCAACTGGACGCGGGACCACACCTGGGGCCAGATGAGTCTCTTTCCGGCGACCGGCACCGCAATCAACGCCGGCCAGGTCGCCATCGCCAACAATGGCCGCATCCGGCCCGGCCGCACGGTCACGCCCTCCCTCCGCTGGCTGCATGAAGGGCCGGTTTGGAAATCGGACGCCGGCGTGGCGTTCGGCAACTCCCGCATCCACTATCAGGACATCGACAAGGGCGCATTCAACGGCATGACGATCCAGCGCACGCACGTCCAAATCCTCTTCGACGACATCTTCTACCTGCGTCCGGGAAAAATCACCGTTCGGGATCCCAATGGCGCCGTCGTCGATCCCACCAAGCTGGAGAACTACTCGCTGGTTTCGGCCAACAGCAATCGCCAGATCACCTACGACAGCACGCGCCAGGCATTTTACAACGTCCGCCGCGATTTCATGGTCCGCGAGACGCCCGTGACGATCAAAGTCGGGGCCGATATTCGCACCAAGGTCCGCGACCTCCGCGGCCCTGGCGGCAATCTTGAGACCTACACCTACGTCGGAGCCGACGGCCGCTCCAGCACCACGCCGACCACGCAAGCCGGCCTGATCAACGACGACAGCCCGCTGCGCTTCCTCGACGTGCCATATTCCACACGGCAGCCCGACTTCGGAATGCCGCAGCAACAGCAGGTGGACAACGGCAAGCTCCTGGCCGACTACAAAGCGAATCCCACTCACTGGACCCGCAACGCCAACAACGACTACACCGCGCTCACTAATTTCTCGAAGCGCGCCGAGGAGATTATCTCCGCCGCGTTTATCCGGGGTGACGTGGGATTGTTCCGCAACCGGCTCCGCGTCGTTGGTGGCGTCCGCGCCGAGCAAACCAACATCGATGCCGAGGGTCCGCGCAATGATCCCACGCTGAACTACCAGCGCGACGCCAACGGCAACGTCATTCGCGGAGCCAACAATGCCATCCAGCTCATCGAGCCCGCCGGCAGCCTGGCCGCCCTCCAGCGCACCCTGCTGGAGCGCGGCACGCGCGCGAAGAAGGAATACCTGCGTCTCTTCCCCAGCATCAATGCGAGCTACAGCATCTCCGACGGCCTGATCGGTCGCGTCGCCTACTCGCAGTCGGTCGGCCGGCCCGACTTCAACCAATTTTCGGGCGGCGTCACGCTGCCCGACATCGAGAACCTCAACCCCAACTCCCGCATCACGGTGAACAACGCCTCGATCAAGGCGTGGCAGGCGGAGACCTACATGGCGCGGGTGGAGTATTATTTTGGCAACGTGGGCAGCCTCTCGATCGGCGGCTTCATCCGCGACTACCAGAATTTCTTCCAGAACGTCACGAGCGTGGTAAGCCCCGTCTTCCTGCAAACCTACGGCCTAGACGAGGCCGAGTATGGCTCGATCCTGGTGGTCACCCAATTCAACAACCCCGATCGCATCCGCCAGCGCGGCTTCGAGATCGACTACAAGCAGGCGCTCACCTTCCTGCCTTCGTGGGCGCGGGGCCTGCAATTTTTTGCCAACATCAGCTCCCAGCGCGCCAAGGGCACGGACAACCTGCAGGACATGAATCCGTTCACCGCCAACTGGGGCCTCAGCCTCACCCGGCAAAAATTCAACATCCGCATCAACGAAAACTACCGCGGCATCCAGCGCCGCGGCGCCGTCGCGAGCACCGCCACCAACAGCATCGAGCCCGGCACCTACAACTACCGCCCCAAGCGCCTCTACATCGACGTGACGGGCGAGTATTTCCTGAGCCGGCGGCTCGGCCTCTTCTTCGCCCTCCGCAACGTCGGCGGCGCGACCGAGGACACCAAGATCTACGGGCCCAACACGCCCGCCTACGCGAAATTCCGCCAGCGCGACGACTACGCCTCGCTCTGGACCGCCGGCATCAAGGGCACGTTCTGAGCCCCTTGGGCCGGGGCGGTGGCGCTGTAATATTCCTTCCCATCCCGCGTGATTCGCGGAGATTGGCGCCGCGCATGACCGGTCCTGACCAACCTGATCTTTTCGGCGGCGAACCGCCGCCGGCGGCCGACTGGCCCGCGGCCGCCTCGACCGCGAAGACGCATCAGCCCCTCGCGGCGCGGATGCGGCCGCGGCGGCTGAGCGAGGTGGTCGGGCAGGAGCACATCCTCAAGGCAGGCTCGCTGCTGCCGCGCCTGGTCGCGCAGAACCGCTTCGGCTCGCTGCTCTTTTACGGACCGCCCGGTTGCGGCAAGACCAGCATCGCCGAGGCGATTGCGCGCGAGACCGGCAGTCGCTTCGTGCGCGTCAACGCCGTCATGTCCAACGTGGCCGAGCTGCGCGAGATCCTCGCCGCCGCGCGCCGCCGTCCCGAGGCCGCGACGATCCTCTTTATCGACGAGCTGCACCGCTTCAACAAATCGCAGCAGGACCTGCTGCTGCCCGATGTGGAGGAGGGCACGGTGCGGCTCATCGGTGCGACGACCCACAATCCCGGCTTCTACGTCAACCCGCCGCTGCTCTCGCGCAGCCATCTCTTCCGCCTCGAGCCGCTCGCCACGGCGGCCGTGGCCGGCGTGATGCGGGCGGCGTTGGCCGACGTCGAGCGCGGCCTCGGCGCGCGCCGCGTGACGGCGCCGGACAAAATCCTAGCCGATCTCGCGGTGCTCTGCGACGGCGACCTGCGCCGCGCGCTCAACGCCCTTGAGGTGCTCGTGCTCGGCCTGCCCGAGGGCGCCGAGATTACCGAGGCCGAGCTCGAAGTCTTCGCGCGCGAGCGCCGCATCCGTTACGACGCCGACGAGGACGAGCATTACGACACCATCTCCGCCTTCATCAAAAGCTGCCGCGGCAGCGATCCGGATGCGGCGATGTATTGGCTGGCGAAGATGCTCGCCGGCGGCGAGGACCCGCGCTTCATCGCGCGGCGCCTCGTGATCCTCGCGAGCGAGGACGTGGGCCTGGCTGATCCGCAGGCTCTGCCGCTCACGGTGGCGGCGCATCATGCGTGCGACTTCATCGGCCTGCCCGAGGCCGAACTCACTCTCGCGCACGCGACGCTCTACATCGCGACGGCGCCGAAGAGCAACACCGCCACCCTTGCGCTGGGCGCCGCGCACCGCGTGCTCAAGGAGCAGCCCGTGCAACCCGTGCCCATCCACCTCCGCGACAAAGGCGGACAGGCCAGCAAGCGCGCCGGCCATGGCAAAGGCTACGCCTACTCGCACGATTTTCCCGAAAACATCTCTGGGCAGGACTACCTCGAGAAGCCGCTCGCGCTCTACACCCCCAAGCCGGTCGGCTGGGAGGCCAAGATCGCGGACCGGCTGGCGCGCTGGAAAGAGTTCAAGGCCTCCCGGCGTGGCTAGCCGGCGAGGTAGGGTCGGTCGTTGTGCCGTGGCGGCGCCGCCGGCGGAGGATAGGCCGCCGGCACTTTTTGCTCAGCGCATCGTTGATTTTCAGGTCCGCCAACGGGCCATTCCCACACTTGGCGGGGAATCGTTGCGCGCCTTCAGGTCATTCGTCCCATCAAGACGTTTCTAGATCTAAAGATGGAGTGGGCTCACTGCGGCAGATTGGCGCGGCGCTGCCATTCGCCAAGGACCGCTTTCTGCTCCGGGGTGGTGGCCAATGGGAGCAGGTCCTTGATTTCACTGTGTCGTCGTCCGTGGTTGGCTTCGTAGGCTCGGATTAGCGGCCGGATTGTCTCCAGCTCTTTCTGAAGAGTCGGTGGGCTGCGCGTGGACCCCACGCCTTGAGGCCCGATCACCGTGGTCGAATCGTAATCGGAATCGATCCGCGCCACTTGGGTGATGATTTGGTCGCCGCCCATTCTGAGGTTGGGGATGTCTGCGGCGGGGACGACTTTGTAGCGCGCGAGCATGGCCCGATCGATCTCTGGTGATGCGAACGGAAGAAGTTGCAAGGGATCCGCGGGGAACTGGTTGCCGTTGGCCTTAAGATAGGCGCGCACGGCCTCATGGGCGAGCTTGGCGAACCGCGCTTCCGCCGCGGTCCGGATTTTCCCAAGTGCACGACGAAAATCCTCGGGACTCTCAAGGCTGCCGTCGACCGCGATGGTCCAGTCGCCATGGGTGGCGAGCTTCAGCTCGGGGATGCTTTGCTCGGGCAGGCGGGTCAGCATCGAGCGCAATTCGGCGATCTTTTCCGCGGCTTCTTCCTGGTCGGGTGAAGTGACCACCGGGCGGCTTGTGATTTCGCGCAAAGGCACGGGCGCCCTCTTGTCCGAGATAGTTGGTGCAGTGGCGTCCGGCCCGCTTGATGGGCGCTGGATCTGGGCAACGGGAGCCGGGCGCCGCGTCTGGTCGGACTCTGGAGCGTTGAAGTGGTGGACGAGAACCGTGACGCCCGCGATGGCGGCTACGGTAGCGAGGGTGCCCAACAGTTTGGTGGTGGTCATGAGGGAAATCAGGCCTGCGGTCGGGATGGCCAAGAGCCCCGCCGATGCGGCGACCGTGGTGGTAACCGTTGCCGCCAGTCCCGGCGGAGCCGCGAGTGTGCCGTGTGAGGCCAGGACGCCGCCAAGAACAGCTGAGGTCGAGGCGAAGCCTCGTCGCGCGAGTCGGGTGCGGAGTTTGTCGAGGGCGCGGCCGACCCTCATGCGGGCGGTCTCTTCCTTCAGGCCAAGCAGGTGGCCCATGGCGGGATAGGACCGACCTTCAAAGAAGCGGAGGATAATCGCCTGCCGGTCGGCCTCGTTCAGTTCGTCGAGAGCCGTATCGAGGGTGTCGCGCACAGCCTGCCATTCGCCGGGCGGAGTTGCGGGGAGTCGTGCGTTTGCATGGCTTGGATCGCCTGGTGTTTCTGTTCGCGGCGGGAATCACGACGACGGAGGTTGGCTGCGGCGTTGCGCGTGCTGGTGTGAAGCCAGGCGTTCAACACGGGGTGCCGGGCAAGTCGCTCGGCGTGGTGGGCGAGGGCGAGGAAAACATCCTGTGTGACTTCCGCCGCCGCATGGGGATCTCCGCCGACGCGCCGGAGTGCCGCCGAGTAAACCAAATCGATGTGCATGCGCACGATTTCGCCGAAAGCGGTCTCGTCCTGGTCGCGGGCATAACGGAGCAAGAGTTCTGAATCCGGCTGCATCTTCACTTGAAATAACACCGGTCGGAGCGATTTCAGAACAAGAGAAAATCTTTTTTGGACGAATGGATGCCGAGCGGAAGCACCACGCGCATCGGGCGACATCTCGGATCGCGCCATTGGCTTTTAGCGGCAGCAGGCGGACCAGCTCGGGACGCTCCCGAACTGAGTCTTCATTGTTATCATGTGCACCGCGTGCACAAGGAGCAGCCCGTGCCAGTTCATCTCAGTGACAAGAGCGATCAGGCCAGCAAGCGCGCCGGCCATGGCTAAGGCTACGCCTACTCGCACGATTTTCCCGAAAACATGTCGGGGCAGGACTACCTCGAAAAGCCGCTCGCCCTTTACACCCCCAAGCCGGTCGGCTGGGAGGCCAAGATCGCGGACCGGCTGGCGCGCTGGAAAGAGCTCAAGGCCTCCCGGCGTGGCTAGCTGCCGACTGAAGGGTTAGCTCGTTTCCAGCGAGTCGATCGCGACCTTGTAGCTTTGGATGACTTCTTCGCGGTTGGAGGCGCTGCACTTGAGATCGCGCAGCAGGCCGTCCTTCAGTCCGTAGATCCACCCATGGACGGTGAGGCTCTGGTTCCGTTGCCAGGCGTCGCGCACGATGGTGGTGCGGCAGACATTGCCGACCTGCTCGATTACGTTGAGTTCGCAGAGCCGGTCGCAGCGCTCGGCGGGGGTGCCTTTGGTGCATTCGAGCCGTTGCTCGTGTTTGCGCCGCACGTCCTGCACGTGCTGGAGCCAGTTGTCGGCGAGGCCGATGCGCTCGCGGTGCAGGGCCGCGTTGACGCCGCTGCAGCCATAATGGCCCACGACGATGATATGCTCGACCTTGAGCACCTCGACGGCGAACTCCATCACGGAGAGGCAGTTCAGGTCCGTGTGCACGACGACATTGGCCACGTTGCGATGCACGAACAGCTCGCCCGGGGGCAAGCCCACTATCTCGTTGGCGGGCACGCGGCTGTCGGCGCAGCCGATCCAGAGGTAGCGGGGCGACTGCTGGCGGGAGAGGGCCGGGAAGAAGTCGGGATTCTGCCGGCGGATTTTGTCCGCCCAGGCGCGGTTTTTGGCGAAGAGGTCCTGCAGGTCTTGCATCGGACCGCGAGTTTCACGGCCCCGGGCGTCCCGTCAAATGGAACGTAAAAACCCGCCGCGCGCCCTAGGGGCCCTTGCTGTGTTCCGATGTGAGGCTACCGTCCCACCCATGAAAGCGCTCCTCATCTTGATCGGATCCTTTGCCACCGGGCTCATGATGAAATCTGAGACGTCCGGCTTCATGGTGCGCGCCGTGATGGCGGCGGAACCGAGCCCCAAGGCGGCCAAGAAGAAGGGCGAAACCGAGAAGAAGGCCGAAGCCGCGACGATCGAGGGGATGGAAGTCTCGCGCGGTGCCGCCGGTTTCCTGGGGGTCCAGATCGTGGGAACCACTTTCAAGATTTCGTTCTACGACGCTAAGCGGAAGCCCATCGCCGCCGATGTCCCCCGCGCCGTGTTGCGCTGGGATCCGAAATACAAAGTCGGCTCCGAGCGCCTGCTCCTCACCCGCACGGAGGACGGCATGGCGCTCACGTCTTCGCGGAACGTCCGCCCGCCCTATCTCTTCAAGCTCTTCATCACGCTGCTCCCGAATGCCGCGGACGGTGAAGCCGCCGACGGTGCGGGCGAAACCCACGTGATCGATTTCCGCGGTTGAGGGGTGGGGCGGGGCCGGGCTGCCACGTTGACAGCCGCGCCTTGGCGCGAGACGGTGGCCGGCTTTCGCCGCCATGAGCACTGCCACTTCTACGCCCTTCGATTCCGTCGAGTCCGCCATCGCGGACATCGCGGTCGGCCGCCTCATCATCGTGACGGACGACGAGGGCCGGGAAAACGAAGGCGATCTCATCATGGCCGCCGAGAAGGCCACGCCGGAGACCGTCAACATGATGATCCGCTATGGCAGCGGCATCGTGTGCGTGCCGACCGTCGAGCACCGGCTGCGGCAGCTGGGCCTCGGGCCGATGGTGGCGAGCAACCGCGAGTCCCACCGCACGGATTTCACGGTGAGCGTCGATGCCGCCGATGGCATCACCACCGGCATCAGCGCCTACGAGCGCACCCGCACCATCCGGTTGATCGCGGACTCCGCGACGCGACCGGAGGCACTCGTGCAGCCGGGCCATGTGTTTCCCCTTCGCGCGCGGCCGGGCGGGGTGCTGGAGCGTGCCGGCCACACGGAGGCGGCGGTCGATTTGGTCGTGCTGGCGGGCCTCGCGCCGGTGGGTGTGCTCTGCGAACTGGTGAACGACGACGGCACGGTGCAACGCCTGCCGCAACTCGTGGAGTTCAAGACCCGCTTCGGCCTGAAGATGATCTCGATCGCGTCCCTCATCGAGTATCGGGCGCGCCGCGATCATTTGGTGGAGCAGGTGGCGTCGCAGCCCTTTGCCTCGGAGTTTGGTGATTTCACGCTGCACGTGTTCCGGAGCCGGCTGGACGGACGGCACCACCTCGCGCTGACCGCCGGCCAGCTCGGGCCCGATCCGACCCTCGTGCGCGTGCACAGCGAGAATCTCCTGAGCGACCTTTTCCAGGCCAAGGGCACGGCGGGGCACCAGTTGCTCACGGCCTCGCTGGCCGCGATCGCGCGGGCGGGCCGGGGCGTCGTGCTCTACATGCAGCCGGCCAATCCGGGCGAGGCGCTGGTTCGTTCCCTGGCCGCCAAGCCCGGCGAGGCGCCGCCGGCGATGAGCCTGCGCGACTACGGCATTGGCGCCCAGATTCTCGCCGCGCTCGGCCTCGCCAAAATCCGCCTCCTTTCGCGCAGCACGCGCAAAGTCGTGGGGCTAGATGGCTACGGTCTGGAGATTGTGGAGCAGGTGCCGCTGTAGGCCTTGGAATTTCGGGTTGCGGAGCGCGGCAAGAGGCGTGTTCCTCAACCTTCCGCGGATTACCGCGGTCACGTTCGCCATCCACCATGAGTCTCTCTGCTCCCGCTCCCTCGGCCCTGCGCGGCACCGGTTTCCGGTTCGGCATCGTCGCGGCACGCTTCAACCCGGCGCTCGTCGATGGCCTGCTGGAGCGGGTGCTCGCCTCGCTTAAGGCCGCCGGGGTGCGGGAAATTGACCTCACGGTCGTGCGCGTGCCGGGGTCGCACGAGGTGCCATGGGCGGCGCAGCGGCTCGCTGTGGCCGGCCGTCGCCACTGCGTGATCGGCCTCGGCGTGCTGATCGCGGGTGACACCAACCATCACGAGCTGGTGGGCGAGAGCGTTTCGCACGCCTTGCAGAATGTGGCGCTCGGCACCGGCGTGCCGATCATCAACGGCGTGATGGCCGTCAACACCGTGGCCCAGGCGCGTGCGCGCTGCATCGGCCGCATCAACCGGGGCGCCGAGTTTGCCGCGGCCGCCCTCGAGATGGCGGCGTTGCACCGGAGACTTTCCCGATGAGCAAACCCAACTTTGCCCAGCGCCGCGACGGTCGCGTCGCCGCCGTCCAATATCTCTATGCGTGGAGCATGAACGAGCCGCGGAATCTCGCCGAGGATCTCGGGGTTTTCTTTGAAGGCTGCGAGGGTCCGCGCGACCACTACAACTACGCCGAGGAGGTCATCCAAGGCGTGATCCTCAACGTCGAGGCGATCGATGCGCGCATCAAGGGGCTGGCGCAGAACTGGGACTTCGCGCGCATCGCCAAGATCGACCTCGCGATCCTGCGGATGGCGATGTTCGAGATGCTCTATCGGAAGGACATCCCGCCGGTTGTCTCCATCAACGAAGCCATCGACCTCTCGAAGACCTTTTCCAACGCCGACTCGAAGCGCTTCATCAACGGCATCCTCGATCGCCTGAAATCGGAGCTCGGCCGCGACGCGCGGACCGTGGAGTGAGGCCGACCAAGCGTGGAAACGAGGGACGGCGGAAGCGCCGCGGCGCAACCGTGATTAACCGGGATGTTCGGACTCTTCAAAAAATTTAAGGAAGGCCTCGCCAAGACCGTCTCGGCCATCGCGTCGAAGACGGCCGCGATTTTCGGGCAGAAGCCGATCGACGCCTCGTCGCTCGAGACGCTCGAGGAGGCGCTCTACACCGCGGACTTTGGCGTCGAGACCACCGGCGAGATCCTCGCCGAGATCAAGGCGGCCTACAAAAAGGATCCGGCGCTGCACGGCCAGCAGGCCGCCGCGATCGGCGCGGCCGTGCTCAAGCGCGTGCTCGCGGGTGCGGAAGGCCGGCTCGACCTCGGGGCACCCGCCGGTTCGCCCGTCGTGATTGCGATGATCGGGGTCAACGGCTCGGGCAAGACGACGACCTCGGCCAAGCTCGCGTGGAAAATGAAGCAGGAGGGCCGCACCGTCACGCTCGCGGCCTGCGACACGTTCCGCGCCGCGGCGGTCGAGCAGCTCAAGGCCTGGGCCACGCGGCTCGAGATCGAGATCATCGCGAGCCACACCGGCGCGGACTCGGCGGCCGTGGCCTTCGATGCGTGGCAGGCCGCGAAGTCGCGCGGGCGCGATTTCCTGATCGTGGACACGGCGGGCCGTCTGCACACCAAGGGCAACCTCATGGATGAACTCGCGAAGATCCGGCGCGTGCTCCAGAAGAACGATCCGACGGCGCCGCAGCACCGCTGGCTGGTGGTCGATGGCTCGCTTGGCAGCAACTCCATCGAGCAGGCCAAGGCGTTTCACCAGAGCTTCGGGCTCACGGGCCTCGTCGTGACCAAGCTCGACGGCACGAGCCGCGGCGGCGCATTGGTGGGCATCTACCGTCAGCTGAAGATTCCGATTTATTTTCTCGGCCTCGGCGAGCAGCCGGAGGACTTGCAGCCGTTCAGCGTGGACAATTACGCGAAGGCGGTCTTTGGGCTCGAATAATCCGGCTCAGTCCGGCTGGGCGAGGGCGTCCTCGATCTGTCTGCGCAGCGGGGCATCGGCCGGATCGGTGAGGGCTCGCAGGATCTGCTCCAGGGTCGCGCGGTGATGGCGCCGCATGCCGAACAGGCGCGGAAGATTCTCGGCGAGGGCGACGCGGTCGCCCAGCTCGGCGTCGAGCTGCACGAGCGCCACCAAGGCGGGTTCGTTGCGGGGATCGAGTTCGCAGGCGCGGGCGACGACGCGCCGGGCCGGGCCCGTCTGGCCAAGGGACTTCAGCTGGCGGGCGACAAGGAGCAGATCGTTCGCCCGCACCCGCGGGCCTTCCACAAACGCACCGAGCGCCACCTGCGCGCGCGTGAGATCGCCCGCGCCGAAGAGCGCGACGGCGCGGAGCGCACCCATCAGCGCGCCGAATGTCTCCGCGCTGGCGGCCGTCGGGCGCGAGGGGCTCTCGGTGAGCGCGACCGCGGCCGCGTAGTCCTTGGCGGCGATGAGCGACTGCACCCGTGAGAGCTCGAAGACCGGGAGCGGCAGCCTGGCCTGCTTTGCCAGCGTGTGCGCCTGATCCGCGAGGCCGGGCTGAGCGGTGTCGACAGCGAACCAGGCCAGCAGCACGAGCGCGGATTGGTCCTTGGCAAAATCCGCGATGTAGCTGGCGAGCTCGCGGCGTTCGGCGGCGGTGTCGCCGGCGTCGCGGTAGGCGTGCATGACGTCGATGCGGGCCCCGGCGCTGCCCGGGTTGTTGAACTGGCGGATCAGCGCATACCGGCGGGCCTCGTCGGGCCGTCCGAGCTCACGGCACCAGCGGACCAGTTCGACATAGAGGTCGTCGCGCTTGGGGAATTGCGGGACCATGCGCACGAGCCGCGCGAGCGCCTGCGGGCGACGATCCCGCTGCCAATCGCAGCGGGCGAGGAGGAGCTGGCCCTCGAGGATGCGATCGAGCCGCCATTCCGCGACGATGCGCTCCGCCTCGGTGAGACGGCCGCGGTGGTAGTGCGCGATCGCGCCTTGCAGGGCGACAAACTGATGCAGGGGCAGATAGTCGGGCACGGCGGGCAGGAGTTGCCGCGCGAGTTCCACCGCGCGCTCATCCTCCTGCACCTCCAGGAGTGTGGAGAACACCAGGCGGAGATACTCGAGGTTGCCGCGCGCGTGCTCGACGCCGGCGAGCAGGGTCCGCACCGCGCGCTCAGGCCGGCCGATCCGCATCTCGATGATCGCGATGTAGCGGCGGGCGGTGAGATCCCCGGGCACGCGGGCGAGGCCGGCCAGAAGGAGCGCGTAGGCCTCGCGATATTCCTGCCGCTCCCAGGCCGCACGCCCGGCGGCGATGTAGTGGTGGCCGAGGCCGATTTGGTGCTCGGCGCGCTGCCACGGATAAAAGACGAGGTTGAGATAGCTGACGTCGCGGTAGCCGCGACGAAACTTGAGGTAGCCCCACGCCGCAGCCGCGAGGCTGAGCCAGGCGACCAGCGCCAAGGCGGCGCAGGCGGCGGCGACGCGCGGCCAGAAGACATGGTAGTAGTCTCCAGTGGGCGTGGCGACGCGCACCCAGAGCTTGCGCCGGTGGGCGCGGTCGCGCGGATCGAAGACGACGGGTGCCTCTTTGCTGAAGTCCAAGGAGTCCGCGTTAAAGCCGATGCGCCCGGCGCCGTCGAGCGAGTAGCCGCGACGCCGGGCTCGCGCCCGATCAATCAGAAGGAGATGCGCACCCCCGCGAGCACGCCGCGGCCCGCGAGCGGCGCGAGATCCTTCACGAACGACGGATGCGGCCGGGCCTCGGCGTTGCCGAGGTTGGTCCCGCGCAGGAAAAACTCGGCGTGCAGCCCGCCGATGTCCGCGGTGCGGCTCACGTGCGCGCTCACGAGCGCGTAGCGGCCGCTGGGCGTCTCATTGAGGGCGACGCGCGTCTGCCGCGCCACGAACTGGGACTCCACGCCTGCGCTCCAGCCTGCCGTGGACCAGAAAAGACCGGCGCTCACCCGGCCCGCGGGGATGCGCGGCAGGTGGCGCCCGCCCTCGCGCCCGCGCGTGAAATCAGCGGCGAGGCGCAGGTCGAGCTGCCAATCGCTGTGGTCGTGGAGGTGCCACAGGGTTTCCACTTCCACGCCATGGAAGCGGGCCCGGCGCTGCACATAACGATAGACGGGCAGGCCGCCATGCTCCTCCGCCTCCTCGGCGTCAGGTGGGAGAAACTCCCACTCGCCGTCGTGCTCCACCGCGACCAAGCCCGTGGGCTGCTCGAAGATGTAGCCGGAAAACCGGTTCGTGAACACGGTGAGCGCGCCGGTGACGAAGCCGGTGCGGCGGCGCAGACTCACCTCCGCGCTGAGCGAACGCTCGGCCCCGAGCCGCGCGTCGCCGATCTCGAAGGCCCCGGTGCCGGCGTGCGGCCCGTAGGCGAAGAGTTCCTGCGCGTTGGCCGCGCGCCCGGTGCGCGTGACGGAGATCGCGAGCGCATGGGCCGGGGAGATTTTCCACACCGCTCCGGCGGACCCGCTGAACTCGTCGTCGCGCCGCGCGGCATGGCCGGCGGCGGCGATTTTGCTGCGCTCGACCCGGCCGCCGAATTGCCAGGCGACCGCACCGGCCGCGATCTCCTCGAAGGCGAAGAGCGCCGCGCTGTCGGTGCGCGAAGAGGGAAGGAACGCCTCCTCGCCGACGGCGTTAAAATCGCTGCGCGTGTGCTGCGCGCCGAAGGCGCCGCTCCGCGGCTTGCCGTCCCCGTGCAGCAGCTCGATGCGCCCCTCATGGCCGCGATTGGTGAACACGGTGCCGATCGCGCCATCGGGCTCGAACTCGGTGTGGCGGTAGCGCGCGCGGCCGAATTTGAAGCGCGCGTCGCGCACGAAGCCCGTGCCGCCGTGCCATTCGCCCTGCACGTCGGTGCGGCGCTGGCGCAGGCCGATGCGCACACCCTCGGCGCCGCCGGGGGCGGCCGTCTCCTCCTCGTGGGCGTGGCCGGGGACGCCGTAGTCGCTATTGAAGCCGCTGTGGCTCACGCCGAGGTGCAGGGTCTTGGAAACGTAGGACAGACCCGCGGCCGCGCTGGTGTTGGTGAGCGCGCTGTTGGGCAGGCGGTCGCGCGCAAAGGCCGGCGCGGGCTCGCCGTGTTCACGAGCCTCGGCCGCCTCCGCCGCTCGCACCCGGGCGCTCTCGGCGAAACCGGGGATGCGGAGATTCTCCGCAGTGCGGCGGAAGCCGTCGAGGTGGAGCACGAGCGCCCGGTCGGCGCCGGTCCGCATGGCCAGATCAAGCACGCCGCCGCCCGCCCACTCGTCGGCCGCGGAGCCGCGCCGCACTTCGGCGGAGCCGCGCACGGGCTCCGCGGGCAGGTCGGTCTCGATGCGGTGGGTGATGACGTTGACGACGCCGCCGACGGCGTTGCTGCCGTAGAGCAGTGACGCCGGGCCGCGGACGACCTCGATGCGTTCGATGAGAAACGGCTCGACGCTCACCGCGTGATCGGGGCTGGCTACGGAGGCGTCTAGCGTGCCGATGCTGTTTTCCAGCACGCGGATCCGGTCGCCGCCGAGCCCGCGGATGATGGGACGGCTGGCGCCGGCGCCGAACGACGTGGCGTGGACGCCGACCTCGGCGGCGAGCGTCTCACCGAGGGTCGCCTGTTGTTTCAGCCGCAGCGCGCGGCCGGCGAGCACCGTGGTGGCCTGCGCGAGGTCAACTTGGTTGCGCTCGAAGGGCGTGACCGAGGTGACGAATTGATCGAGGGTGACGACACTGTCGCCATGCGACGGCGCGGCCGGGGTGTGCGAATGCGCGGGCCCAGCGGGCGCCGGGGCGGACTGGGCGCGCCCGCCGGCCGCCGCGCAGAGCGCGAGGGCCAGGCCGAGCGAGGGAAAACCGGAACGGGATAGGAACGAAAAAGACATGATGAATGGGTTTGAACGAACGGGATGGAAGCGTCCGCACACAGCGGCACGCAGGTTGAACCCGCCGCGCGCGCAGGCGCGGCGGAAGCAAGACTTAACTGACCCGATTCACCGGCGGCCCGCGCTCCGGCGGCAGCCGGTAGCGGGGTGAAAGCAAAAAAATATCCTGCGCCGCGAGCCGCGGGGAGCTCTCCGTCAGCGCGACGGGAGGCGTCAGCGCCCAAGTCCCGAGGGGCAGTGACACGCCGCCCGCAAACAGCACGACGGCGCAGCCGTCGTCACCTTCGTCGTGGTGATGATGGTCGGCGTCGTGCAACCACTCGTGCGCGCGCGGGCTCGCGGCGAAGATCGTGAGCGCCAGCACGAGGCCCGCGCAGCCGGCCGCCACGATCGCCCGGAGGCGGGCGACGGCGGGCAGGAAGCGGGGGCGGGACGGCATGGGACGGAGGAAACGGGTGCGATTATGGCCGAGGCGTCAAGCGCCGCCCGCCCGGCGGCGTTGCAGGAGCGTCACGGCGAGCAGCAGCGCGAATGACAGCGCCAGCAGCACCGCCGCAAACGCATGCGCCTGCGGGTAGGCGAGCGCCTGCACCTCGTCGTAGAGGGCGATGCTGGCGACGCGCGTCTCGCCCGGGATTGAGCCGCCGATCATGAGGACGACGCCAAATTCACCGAGCGTGTGGGCAAACCCGAGCGTGAGCCCCGCCGCGATGCCGCGGCGCGCGAGCGGCGCATGGAGCCGCAGAAAAACGCTCAGCGGCCGGGCGCCGAGCGCCGCGCCCGCATCGAGCTGATCGCGCGGCACCGCGCGCAGCGCGGCTTGGAAGGGCTGAACCGCAAACGGCAGCGAGTAGAACACCGAGGCCACGACGAGCCCCGCGAACGAAAACGCGAACGGCGCCCCGAGCACCTCGCGCCACCAACTGCCGGGCGGGTGCGCCGGCGAGAAGGCCACGAGGAGGTAGAAGCCGATGACCGTCGGCGGCAGCACGATGGGCAGCGCGACCAGCGCCTCTATGGCCGGCGCGAGGCGCCAGCGCGTGGTGTTGAGCCAGTGCGCGAGCGGCAGGCCAACGACCCCGAGGATCAGCGTGGTGAGGGCGGCAAGCCGCAGGGTGAGCCAAAGCGATTGCCAGAGAGGCGGAGGCAATCCGAGGAAACTGGAGGCGGCGTCGGGCAAGGCGCGGAGAGACTTGGCCGTAGCCCGCTTCGTGAGAAGCGGGATTTCCGAAAATCGGAACGGCCGCCGGTCCCGCCTCTCACGAGGCCGGCTACAAGGCGGAGATTTTCGCCGAAGTCGGCGTCGCGATCTCGCCCACGGCCTTGCCGTTGGCGGCGTCGAAGACCAGCACGCGGCCGTGCCAGTCGCTGCAGATGATCCGCTTGCCGTCGTCGGCGAAGGCCACGCGGTTGGGCAGTTCGCCCTTGAACGCGGCCGTCGCGACGTTGCGCCCGGTGGTGTTCCAGATCTGGACCTTGTGGTCGCGGCCGGAGGAGACGACGCGATCGTCGGGCGCAAAGCGGGCGGCGAGCACGCCGCCGGGGTGGGCGTTGAGGCTGCGGAGGGCGGAGCCGTCGCGCGCTTTCCAGAGCTTCAGCGTGCCGTCCTCGCTGGCGGAGACGAGCATCTCGGCGTCACCGCGCCACGAGATCGCGGTGATCGCGCCCTTGTGGCCGGGGAGCGTGAACATCTCCTGGCCGTTGGCCGCATCCCAGAGCACGAGGCCGCCGTTGCGGTCGCCGCTCGCGAGCACCTTGCCGTCCGGGGAAAACTCTACGGCGGTCACCCAGTCCGTGTGCTTTTTCAGCCGGTGCTCGAGCGCGCCGTCCTTGGTGTTGTATATCTTGAGCACTCGATCCGGGCCGCCCAGGGCGATCCATTGCTGGTCGGCGCTCAGGTCGGCGGCGAGCACGGTGTCGAATTGATCGCCGATGGTGATGACGCGCTCGGCGGTCGCGAGATCCCACACGGTGACGAGGCCGGACTTGCCGCCGCGGCCGCCGCCGGCGATGAGCAGCTTGCCGTTGCGGCTGAACTTCACGTCGGCCGGCGAGCCGTCGGGAAACGGCAGCACACCGAGGAACGCGAGGTCATCCGTGCGGTGCAGCGTGATCTGGCGCGGGCTGGCGAGGGCGACGACGGGCGCCCACGGGCTGGCGGCGACGGCGGTGAGCGCGGTGCCGCGGGCGGCGCGCACGACCGGATCAAGCGCGAGGCGGCCGGGCATGGGTGGCGGACCTTCGGGGCGGCCGACGGCGCCCGACTTGATCGCGAGATCGACGGCGGGTTTGCTGGCGGCGAGGGCCCGGCTGTTGCGGCCTTGCAGGAGACCGCCGGCAATCCAGTCGCGGACGACGCCGATGTCGCGCGCGCTGAGCTTCGCGTTGGGCGGCATCGTGGGCTCGTCGGCGTGCGTGATCGATTTATAGAGCGGGCTGCCGTCGGGATCGCCGGCGTTGACGGCGGCGCCGCTGCCGCCTCCCTTGAGGGTGTTGCCGAACGAGGTGAGGTCGAGGTCGCCCTTGAGCTTGTCCGGGTTGTGGCACTTGAGGCAGTTGTCGCGGAAGATGGGGACAACGTCGTCCTCGAAGGTGACTTTTTTCGCGAGCTCGGCGGCGGTGGCGAGGACGGGAAGGAGCGCGATGCCGAAAATCGCCCGCAAGCGGGCTCCTACCTGAAGGCGGCGGTGACTCATGGCTCAGTGGTTGAACACGAATTCCTTCGCGTTGAGCAGGGACCAGAAGAGGTCGTTGAGCACGGTCTCGGGGTTGTGGCCTTCGCCGAAAAAGGCCTGGAGCTTTTCCTTTTCCACGGCGGTGGGAAAACGGCTGAGCGTGCGCAGGTAGAGTTCCTCGATGATCTCGGGCGGCTTTTTCCCGGCGCGCAGGCGCTGTTTCACGAGGCCGCCGCTCACGACCTTGGCGTTGACGGCCTCGCCGTTGAGCAGGTGCAGGGCCTGCGAGAGGTTGGGCTCCATTTTTACCTCGCAGGAGCAGGGGGTCTCGCGCGTGGCGCGGCCGAAGGTCGTGAGGAAATAATTGCTCGTGCGCCCGTCGGCGATTTCCACGGCGCGGCCGCCGGCCGGCAGGCCGCGGATTTTTTCGCTGGCTCCGGTCACGGCGCTGAGCGCATCGAGCAGGACCTCCGCGCGGATGCGGCGCACGGTGGACTTGGAAAAATTGGTGTCGTCGCCGGTGTTGGTGGCGTTGGCGGCGGCGGAGAGCTGGTAGGTGCGCGAATTGCAGATGTCGCGGATAAGCGCACGAAAGTCGTAGCGGTAGGCGGTGAGCTTGGCGGCGAGGGCGTCGAGCAGCTCGGGGTTCGAGGGAGGGTTGCTCACGCGCATGTCGTCGATCGGATCGACGATGCCTTTGCCGAAGAAGTGCGCCCAGACGAGGTTGGCGAAATTGCGCGCGAACCAAGGGTTGTCGGGCGCGACGAGCCAGTCGGCGAGCACCTCGCGGCGATCGGCGCCCTTGGCGATCGCGGGCTTCGGGCCGCCGAGGAATTTCGGCGCCATGTCTTTGCCGCCGACCGGGTGCTTCACGCCGCCGGTGGCGCTGTTGGTGACGATGGTCTCGCGCGGATCCTCGCCGGGCTTGCGGCCGATCTGGCCGAAGAACGCGGCGAAGCCGTAATAGTCGTTCATCGTCCAGCGGTCGAAGGGGTGGTTGTGGCACTGCGCGCACTGGAGGCGCACGCCCATGAAGGCCTGCGCGGCGTTCTCGGTGAGCTTCAGGGTGTCGCGCTCGACCTTGTAGAAATTGGCGGCGGGGTTCTCGAAGGTCGGTCCGCTCGCGGTGACGAGCTGGCGCACGATCTGATCGACGGGGACGTTGGCGGCGATGCGCTCCTCGAGCCAGTCGAAGTATTGCAGCGCGGACTTGGGGCTCATCTGCACCTGCTGATCGGCGCTGCGGATCTGGAGCAGCTCGGCCCAGCGCATCACCCAGAGATCGGTGAACTCGCGGCGGCCGAGCAGCTCGTCGATGATGGCGGCGCGCTTGGCCGGGGAGCGGTCGGCGAGAAACGCGCGCACGGCTTCGGCCGGGGGGAGAGTGCCGGTGATGTCGAGGTGGACGCGGCGGAGAAACGTGGCGTCGTCGCTGAGGGCCGAGGGGGCGAGGCGGAGCTTGCGCAGCTTGGCGTGGACGAGGGTGTCGATGTAGTTGGCCTCGGCGACGGCGGGCCAAGTGAACTTGAGATTCTTGGGAATCGAGAGCACCTGCACGCCGGCGGCCTGATCCTCGAAGCGCGCGGTGATGAAGGCCTCGCCGCGCAGACCGGCGATGGCGCGGCCGGCGTCGGTGACTTTCACGGCGGCGTCGTTGTTGCTCATGAAGGCGGTGAGGCCGGTCACATCGCGGTCGCTGCCGTCCGAGTAAAATGCACGGGCGCTGAGCTGCTGCGCCTCGCCGGTGCCTTCGAGCACGGATTGCACGGGCTGGACCTCAAGGCGCACGACGCGGGCGACGGTCGGCGGATCCTTGGGTGCGCCGACCTGCAGCCAAGAGAGGAGCGTGCGGTAAAGTTCGTCGCCCGGCTTCATGCGCTCGCCGCCGGTGTGGGGCACGCGGTTGACGGATTTCTCGAGGAGCAGGCTCTCCTCGGGCAGGGCGAGATTGATGCGCCGGCCGATGAATTCGCGCGTGATCCGGTGGTGATCGCCGTCGGGATCGTAGCCGAAGAGGGAGAGGTGGAAGCCGTCCTTGCCGCGCGAGGCGCCGTGGCAGCCGCCGGTGTTGCAGCCGGCCTTGGTGAAGACGGGCATGACATCATTGAGGAAACTGATCGGCGGCTCCACCTGCGACTGCTCGACCTTCACGGGAACGACGAGGGTCCGCCCGGAGAATTTCACCCGCAGCTCGGTCTGCCCGTCGGCGAGCGGGGTGAGGGTAAATTTTTCGAATTTCGCGAGCGACTTCTGGCCGAGCGCGTAGCTGGCCTGCGCGGTGACATCGCGCGTGACCCCGTCGGCATAGGTCGCCTGCACGACGATCGACTGGCGGTCGTGGCGCGTGCGGAGGTTCACGTCGGAGGGGAAGACCTTCACGTCGGTGAGCGCGGGGGCGGCGAAGAGCGGAAGCGCGGCGGCACCGAGGGAAAGAATAAGCAGCCGGCGAATGCTGGAAAGTAGGGCGGGTCTGCGACCCGCCCTCTGGAATTGAAGGGTGGGCGAGGGCGGGTCACAGACCCGCCCTACTGGCAAACCGCTGCTCAGATGTTTCACCTTTTGCATGATCATTCCTTGGTGGCGGCCACGGCGGCCGGTTTGGCGCGCGGCGGGTCGATGCGGAGCATGCTGCCGGGGGCGAGAATGTGCGGGATGGGTTCGCCGCCCTGCATCAGCGTGACGGAGCAAGCGAGGGTCTTGCGCAGCCCGAGCGGGGCCTTGGCGGTGGTCACGAGTTCAAACACGGCCTGCTTGCTGTCCTTGGTGATCTCGACGGGCTGGGCGGTAACTTCGTCGGGCAGGCCGATGAGGCGCGCGAGGGCGGTGCCTTCGAACGGCACTTTCTGATCGAGCGTGCAGACGACCCTGGCCGTGGCGCCGCGCTCGACCTTGGTGAAATCGATTTTGCCGATGACGAAGGGCGCGGCGACATCGAGCGTGGCGAGCTGCGACGAGGCGAAGGCCGTGCCGCCCTTCACCGGGGCCCCGCCGATGACGGCGATGCGCGCGGTGCGGATATCGGCGCGCGCGGTGGCGTTGAGTTTGTAGATGGCCGAGGTGGCGCCCTTGGGAATCACGACCTCGGGCTGCGAGCTGACGCCGGAGGGGTTGAGGATCATCTTCAACGTGATCGGCTCGTCAAAGCCCGCAGCGCGCTCGACGGTGATGGGCAGCGCCATCTCGCCGCCCTGCACGAGCGGGACCTTGGGCTCGGTGATCGCGATCTTGAAAGGCAGCTCCTCGACGACCGCCGCGGCCATGCGATCGACTTCGGAACGGACATAGACGGTGTCGTTCTGGATGCGCACCCACTCGACGTTGTGGCGAAAGCGCGACTCGGGCGCGGCCTCATTGGCGGCCGCCGGAATCACGCGCGGCCGGACGAGCCCGCCGCCGATCGGGGCATCGGCGGCGGCTTCAAACAACACGATCGTCGAGGTGAGGTTGGCGGGCACGAGGTCGGAGGTGGCGGTGATGCCGGGAGGCAGGCCATCGAAGGCGAGGCGGAGATCCTGGTTAAACCCGTCGCGGGCGATGTTCAACAGCACGGCGAAACGGTTGCCGCGCGCGACCGCGGGCGATTTGCGCGTCTCATAGTCGTAGCGCGCGGTGTCGGGGACCGAGAGCACGAGCGCCGGGCGGACCTCGGCGATCTCGAGGCGAAACGTGTGGAGCGGCCCGCTCCGGCCGAGCTGGTCGGCGATCTTCACGGTGTAGGCGCCGTCCTCGGGGATGCGGACGCGCACGGTGCTGTCGGGCTGGCCGGCGGAGTCGTCGTTGGAGCCGAGGCTGTTGCCCTTGGGACCGAGCACGGTGAGCACGGAGTCGAGCGGCGAGCCGAGGCGGCGCGCGAAAATGGTGAAGTCGAGGTGTTGGTCCTTCTTGGCGGTGAAGCGGAGGAAGGCCGCCTCGCCCTTGGTGGCGAGCACGCCGTCGAAGGCGAATGGCGCGGGCTGATTGAGCAGCGGGGCCTGCGCCGCCGTGCTCGCGGGCTTCACATCGCGGACGGCTGGCAGATCGGACACGCGGACCCAGTTGGGCGAGGGCGCGGTGCCGTCGCGCTCGGCGATGACGCCGTGGCGCGCGCCGGCCTTTTCCGGCAGCCTCAGCGTCTGGGTGAAATCGCCCGCCGGGTCGCCGAGGAAGGTGGCTGCGAGAATCTCGCCGGGGCGGCCGCCGAGGGGAAACACCGCCGCGGGCCGCGGAAAGGTGCCGATGTGCAGACGGTAGGCGTGGCCGTTGCCGGCATAGACGACGTCGCGGACTTGGATGGTGTAGTTGCCGTCGGCCGGGACGAGGAGGGAGGCGAAGCCATCGTGGCCGAGGAGTGGCGAGTCGTCGGCGGTCGCCATGATTTTGCCGGCGGCATCGCGGATTGTGAGGATCGGATCAAACATCGTGCGGCCAAGGCGCGCGCCCTCGATCTCGACGGAGAGGCGCTGGCCGGCGCGGGCGGTGACGCTGAACCAATCGGTGTCCTCGGCGAGGATGATGCCGTGCACGGTGGTCCCGAGCGGGACGGGCTGGGCCTTGGCGGCGGTGTCGTTGTTTTCCTTTTCGTCGAGGGACGGCAGCGGGCCGACGTAGAAAAGCCGCAGCGACGAGAGGCCGCTTGCGGTGCGGAGCCGGAGCGCGTGCTCGCCGAGGCGGCAGTCGGCTGCGATGCGCACGCGGGCCTTCACGACCCGCTCGGCGGTCTCGGTGATGGATTCGACGGCGAGTCCGGCGTCGTAGAAAAAAATCTCCTGCACATCCGCGAGCCGGTCGCCGCGGAGCGTGAGGACGACGGTCGTGCCGCGCTGGCCGCCGGCAGGCGTGACGCTGGCGAAGTTGGGCGCGACGGCGAGGAGGGCGGAAGTGAAGGTGAGGGTGAGAAGAAGCGTTGCGAGTAATCGCTGGGGATGCGGCGCCCTCGCCGCGTCTTGTGAGCTGGCCGCGACGGGGGCGCCGCGGCTCCAATTGCGAGACGAAGGCATGAGACTCAGGCGAGCAGGTCCTTCACGACGTGGCCGTCCTTCACGATCGCCTGCGGGCGGCCGCCGGGGGTCATGAGGGTCTTGTCCGGATCGATGCCGATCTGGTGGAAGAGGGTCGCGGCGTAATCCTCGACGCTCAGCGGATCGGAATCGGGCTCGCCGCCAGTGGCATCGGAGGAGCCGTGGACGTAGCCGCGCTTCATGCCGCCGCCGGCGAGGGCGATGCTGAAGACCTTGGGCCAGTGGTCGCGGCCGGCGGTGCCGTTGATCTTCGGCGTGCGGCCGAACTCGGTGTTGACGACGACGAGCGTCGAATCGAGCAGGCCGCGCTCGTCGAGATCACGGATGAGGGCGGCGTAGGCCTTGTCGAAGTTGGGCATCAGGCGGCCGTTGGCGGCCTTGATGTTGTCGTGGTGATCCCAGCCGCCGTAGGTGAGGGAGACGAAGCGCACGCCGGCCTCGACGAGGCGGCGGGCGAGCAGCATGCGCTGGCCGGCCTGGTTGCGGCCGTAGCGGTCGCGGAGCGCGGCGGGCTCGGCCTTGATGTCGAAGGCGGCGCGGGCCTGCTCCGAGCTGATCATGGCGTAGGCGCGCTGGTAGAAGGAATCCATGCCGTCGAGCGCGTCGGACTTTTCGAGGGCGCTGAAGTGGGCGTCCACCACGGAGCGCATCTCGCGGCGCTGGGCGAACCGGCGCTCGTCGATGCCGCCGGGCAGCGTGAGATCGCGGACGGTGAAGTTGTCGTTGGCCGGATCACTGCCGAGGGCAAAGGCGCCGAACGCGGAGCCGAGGTAGCCGGTGCCGGCGTAGGGCGTGGTCTGGTTGGGAATGAGGACGTAGGGCGGGAGGTGGTTGCGCTCGCCGAGCTCGTGCGCGACGACGCTGCCCATGCTCGGGTAGGCGATCGCGGGGCTGGGGCGGTAGCCGGTGAACATCGAGTGCGTGCCGCGCTCGTGGGCGGCCTCGCCATGCGTCATCGAGCGCACGACGGTAATCTTGTCGGCGATCTGGGCGGTCTCCTTCAGGTTTTCGGAAAACTGCACGCCGTCGATCTTGGTGCGGATGGCCTCGAGCGGGCCGCGGTATTCGATCGGCGAGCCGACCTTGGGGTCAAACGACTCCTGGTGCGACATGCCGCCGGGCAGGTAGATGTTGATGACGGATTTTGCCTTGCCGGCGGACGGACCGAGCTGGCGGGCGGTGGCGGCCCGCGCCTCGGTGCGAAACAGATCGGTCATGGTCAAGCCGACGGTGCCGAGCAGACCGACGTAGAGAAATTCGCGGCGATTGGGGTGCCACGGAGCGTGGGGCGGGGGTTGTTGCATGCGGTGGGGTGCGACCGGGCAGAGACGCCGGGGCCGGCCTGAGGTATCAACACGGTTTTCGGCGGGAGGTCGAGACCGGCGGCGAAAGCAGGGCGGGTCTTTGACTCGCTCTCGGTGCGGACACTAAAAGCGTGAAAGGGCGGGTCACAGACCCGCCCTACTGCATCAGGCGAAATCCGTAACGCTCGAACACCGCGCGGGCGGCCGGGGTGCGCAGGAAGGCGAGGTAGCGGACGGCGGCGGGATTGGCCGCGCCGCGCGTGGTGAGCACCGCGCCTTGCTCAAGGGGGGCGTGCAGGTGCGCGGGCAGCTCGGCCCAGCGGCCGGTGTCGCGCGAGGGCGGCGCGCCCAGCACGAGGGCGAGGGCGACGATCCCGGCATCGGCGTGGCCGGTCTGCACAAACTGCGCGGCCTGGGCGATGTTGTCGCCGAGGACGAGTTTCGGCTGCGCGTCGGCCCAGACGCCGAGTTTTTCCAAGGTCTCGCGCGCGGCGCGGCCGTAGGGCGCGTGCGCGGGATTGGCGATCGCGAGCCGGCGCACCTGCGCGCTGCGCACGAGGCCGGCGAGATCGGCTTTGGGGTCGAGGTCGGCGCGGGTGGTCCAGACGACGAGCCGGCCGATGCCGTAGAGGGTGAGGCTCTTTTCGTCCGCCGCGCCGGCGGCGATCAACGCGCGGGGGTAGGAGAGATCGGCGGAGAGGAAGACGTCGAACGGCGCGCCGTGCGTGATCTGGGCGAAGAAGTTGCCCGATGAGCCGGTCGTGACGCGCAGCGCGGTCTGCGGCTCGAGCTTGGCGAACTCGGCGTGCAGCGCCGGCAGGCAGAACACGAGGTCACTCGCGGCGGCAACGGCGACGGATTGACTGGTTCCGCTGGCTTCAGCCGGCAATCGGAGCCACAACCCGAGGCCGAGCAGCGCGACGAGAACTCGCGCAGGCGCGCTCACTTCGCGGGCTTGGCCGCGGCGGGCTTCACGTTTTCCAGCATCCATTCCCGGCCTTGGCGCGACATGAGGCCGGTGATGGCGTCGCCGGCCTTGAAGGCCTTGAGTGTGGCGGCGTCCACCTTGAACATCATGGTCATCGCCCGCATCACGCCCGGGATTTCCTCGTGCTTCACCATGAAGCCCGACTGCTCCACCATGACGGAAGTGATGACGCCGCGCAGCGGATGGCGGGCGGGCGCGGCGGATTTCTCCGCGGGCTTGGACTCGGCGGCGAGGCCGGCGACCGGCGCGAGGGCCAGCGCGAACAGGGAAAGGAGCAGGGAGGGTTTCATCGGCCGGACTATGGGCGGGAAAGGCCGGCGGGGTCGAGTTCGACTGTGCGGACTTGGTTGGGCGTGCCGGCTTGGGTAAACGACAGGACCACGCGGCCGCCGGGGCGCAGCGCCGCGCGCGGGAAGCCGCTGGCGCGCGCCTGCGTGGTGTCGGCGACGAGACGGGGCGCGCAGAGCGCGCCGTCGGGAAACAGCCGGCGCGCGTAGAGTCCCGCGGCGTTGTCCGCGGAGGCGATCTCGATCCAGAGGAAAAGGGCGGACTGGTCCGCGAGCACCACGGTCTCGACGCGGCCGAGCGGGCGGCCGAGGTCGAGGCGCACGGCCGGGCCGAGCTCCCGGGTGGCGGCGGTGGCGTGGCGGGCCTGGACCTTGGCCACGCCGTCGGCCGCAGTGAACCAGGCGACGGCAAACGCGTCGCCCCGGGCATCGGCCGCGGGACCGTTGACCGGGCAGGCGGCGATTTTCCAGCGGTCGTTGCCGAGGGGCTTTGACGGCGAGAACGCGCGGCTCGCGAGATCGAAGAAGGTGTAGCGGTCGTCGCGGATCTCGTCCGGCGTATGGCCGCGGTAGCCGACGAGGACGCGATCGCCGGGAAGGACGGCGACCGTGTTCTGGCAGCAGGTGCAGACATCGGGATCGACCGTCCAGTCGCCGAGGGAGGACCCGTCGGGCGCGAGCAGGCGGGCGGACAACTTCATCCGTGCAGCGTGGCCGTGATCGTGGGGCGCCGCGGCGGGGGCGCCGCGGCCCCAGCTCTCGAGCCAGACGGCGAGGGTGCGGCCCGCGCTGAGCGGGGCGAGGGCGACAAATTCGTGGCCGAGCGGAGCGGGCGTGCGCCACGTTTTTCCGCCGTCGGTGGAGCGCGAGAACCAGCCGTCGTAGCCGTGGCGGGCGGTGTCGCCGGGGATTTTCTGGAACCACTGGGCGGTCAGCGCACCGTCAGTGCCCACGCAGAGCGAGGCGAAGTCGGCCCAGTTTTCCATCAGCAGCGGGGAGCTTACGATGAGGCGCGGCGCCGTCCACGCGGCCGCGCCGGGCGCGAGGGTCGAGAGGAAGAGCGCGCGCTCACCGCCCTGCGGCGCGGGCGCGCTGTAAGTGAGAAACAGCGTGCCGTCGGGCGCGGCGGCGAGATTCGAGCACTGCGAGTCAGCGGGCGCGGGCGAGGCGAGGTCGCGGATGAACGGAGTGGCGGCAGCGCACAGCCGCGGCGAGGGCGCCGCGGCTCCAGCAAGGGCGAGAAGCAGGAGGAGTGTTTTCAAGGCGCGGGGAGCGCGAAGGTGAGGTTGCCCCAGTAGCTTTGCCAGTCGTAACCCGGCACATCCTTGATCGGGATCATGTGGACGACGCTGATCATCCATTCGCCGGCGTGCGGGAGATCGAAGGCGATGGTGCCGTCGGCGGCGGTGCGGCCGCGGATGAGGATGAGATTCTTTTCGCGGTGGTGCCAGGCGCGGACGAGCGCGCCGGCGAGCGGCTTGTCGTCGAAGATGACACTGAACCCGAGGCGCGAGCCGGGGCGCGTGGCAAAGGGATCGGACTGCGGCACGATTTCGAGGCGCTGGCCGGTGCGGGTGGCGTAGGTGGCGTCGGACTTGTCGCCGACGCGGACGAGGGTCTTCACGCAGCGGAGGTAGCGTTCGCGGCCGGGCTCCTTGTCCTGCTTCGCGGCCTTGCGCGCGGCGTCGATGAACTCGAGGCCGTCCTCTTCGAGGTAGCCCAGGAACTTGTCGGGCGCGAGGGTGATGGTGCTGACCGTGCTGTCGAGGGCGAGGAGGTGCGTGCCGGGTCGGGCGAGCGTGAACGGCAGCGCATCGATCGCGCGGGCGGCGGGCACGCGCGCCATCGCATCGACGGCGCCGGCGGCCGAGTAGTGGCGCAGTGCGGCGACGCGCTCCGTGCTGATCGGGCGCAACTCGCCCTCGAAGTGTTCGCCGCGGAGGACGGTGAGATTCACGGTGGCGCCGGGCGCCGCAAAGAATTTGTCCGGCTTGAGCCAGAACTCGTGGGCGGAGAGTGGCGCGAACGAGGCGAGGGAGAGGAGGGCGAGGGGGAGTTTCATGGGAAAAAGGAGTGGGTCACAGAGGACACCGAGCTGAGACACAGAGGGCACGGAGGGAATCTCTGTGAACTCGGATTGGACTCTCTTCGCCCTCTGTGATCATGGGTTGAGCTCAGAACGCCAGGCGCACGGTCAGCTCGGCGTTGCGGGGGTCGGCGAGGCGGCGCATCGCGCCGGCGGCGGTGGGGAAATCCTCATACTCGCGGTCGAGGAGGTTGCGGCCGCGGAGGGTGAAGGTCCACCGCTCCCACGCGTAACTCGCGGCGGCGTCGAGCGTGGTGTAGCCGGGCGACCAGATGCCGTTGTTGTTGTTGGCCGCGCGGCGCGCGACATGGCGCGGGCCGCCGCTCAGCGTGAGGGCGTGGCCGAATTTTTTCGCGACGAAGAGATTCGCGACCCACTCGGGCACGGCGGGCGGGGTGTTTCCGGCGCGTGAGACCACACCGGCGCCGAGGTTTTCGTTGAAGTCGCGATACTCGGCCTCCGTGTAGGCGGCGTTGGCCTCGATGCGCCAGCCGTCGCCGGGCGAGAGCGCCAGGGCGAGTTCCGCGCCGCGCGAGACGATGGCGCCGATTTGCTGAGAGACGCGCACGCCGTTGACGACCGTCTGCGTGAGGAGGTCCTTTTTCTCGATGTCGAAGAACGCGAGGGTGGCGTCGGCCTTGCCATTCCAAAAGGTCTGCTTCGCGCCCACCTCGAACTGGCGGCCCTTTTGCAGCGAGAAATCGGCGCGCGCCGAGGTGAGGCTCACGAGTTGCGTGACGGGTTCGGCCGCGCGGCTGTAGCTGGCGTAGAGGTTGAGCTCTCGCGTGGCGGACCACACGGCACCGGCGCGGCCGGTCCAGGGGCGGTAGGTCTTCTCGAAAGTGGAGAACGGGGTCGCGGGCGTCGTGGTGGGGTTGGCGAGCGTGTCGCGCTGCACGACGATGTCGTCGTAGCGCAGGCCGCCGACGAGCTTGAGCTGCGGCGTGATGTCGAGCACATCCTCGACGAAGAGCGCCGCGGTCTTGATCGCGATGCGTGCGGTCTTGACGACGCGCACGGCGGGGCCGTTGACGGGGGTGGGCGCGAGGAGCGAGGCGCTGGGCAGCGTGGTCGCGACGTTGCCCGGCGTGCTGCCGCGCGTGAGGTCGTTGCGCGAGACGTCGCCGCCGATGAGCAGGCGGTTTTTGCGGCCCGCGAGGTCGGACTTGAAGGTCACATCGAAACGATCGCCGACGAGCAGGTCGTCGCGGTAGATGAGCGCAAACTCGCCGAGGTCCACGCGCTGCGTGACGGGATTCCAGGTGTTGTTCTCGAGGTTGCGCCACTTGAGGAGCTGCGTGGCGACGTAGGCCTCGTTGCGCACGTCGATGCCGGGCGTGGCGGCAAAGTCGGCGCGCACGCGGTGGAAGGAGTTCTCCGTCTTCGCGAAGTTGTCCTCGATGTTGTAGTTCGTGCGGCGGGCGCGGGCATCGATGCGCGGATTGATCAGGCGATCGGTGGCGGTGTTCACCTTGCGGACTTCCTGCGTCTGCACGGGGGCGGTGGTGTTGACCACGGCATCGTAGATCACGGGCGTGCCGTAGTAGCTCTCGACGCTGTCGCGCAGGTAGGTCGAGTAGGCGGTGAGCGTGAGCTTGGGCGTGATCTGCCAGCCGAGCGCGCCGGAAAAGCCGGTGTAGTCCTGGCCGTTGCGGTCCACGTAGCCGTCGGTCGAGGCGTGGCTCACGTCGAAACGGTAGGACAACACATCCTGCACGATCGGGCCGCCGAGGCCGAAGCCGAGGCGCACGGTATTCCACGCGCCGAGGGAGGCGAACGCCTCGCCGCGGAAACGCCGGTCGGGCGCCTTGGAGACGTAATTCACCGCGCCGCCGAGTGCGCCCTCGCCAAACATGAGCGACGAGGGGCCCTTGAGGATTTCGACTCGGTCGAGATTGAAGGCGTCGATCTGCCGCGAGGACTGCGAGGCGGTGTTCTGGCGGATGCCGTCGCGCATCACGGTGATGTTGTTGGCCGAGAAACCGCGCGTGGAGTAGCCCGGGATCGAGCCGAACTGTGTGCCGCCCGTCATGCCGACGGCGGCCTCGACGGCCTCCACGGCGGTGCGCAGGCCGCGGAGCTGGATGACCTCCTGCGTGATGACGCTCACGCTCGCGGGCAGATCGCGATTGGCGAGCCCGAGGCGCGAGCCGGTGCCGGCGACCGCGTCGAGCGGCAGGGAGAAGTTCGCCTGCTTGTCCGCGATGACGGCGAACTTATCGAGCTGCACGGTTTCGTCCTTCGGCTTGGCGGCGGCATCGGCTGCGCGGCCGGCCGAGGTGAATGCCACCGACGCCAGGGCGGCGAGGAGGGTAACAGCGTGGATGGGTCGGGACATAGGCGAAGCGAGTCGGCGCGGGCCGGGCGAAGTGGGGCGTGCAAGAGGCATACGCGGGCCGGGTGCGCCCGGATGCACTTGGACGAGGCAATGGCGGATCGAGACAGGGAAAAGGTGACGCAAAGAAGACATGACAGATCGCGTGAAGGGAGTGATCACGGCGGCGCGCACGCGGGCACGCGGCCGTGACCCGCGGGAAGCGCGGGCGATGGGTCGGAAACCATGGCCGCAGCCGCGCGTGAAAAAATCAGCGCGACGCGGACACGGCAGAGCGATGGCGCGCTAGGCGCGCGGTGGAGGCACCGGGACCTTTTCCACCCGGCGGGGCGCCGCGCTCGCGAGCGCGGCGGGCCACCGGCCGGGCGGCTGGGGGATCACAAAAATCGTCTCGGCCTGGCACGCGAGGATCAGCTTCTCGGCGGCGCGTTCGGTCTCGACCGGCAGCTGCTGGCGCGAGGCTCCCTTGGCGGCGGCGACGCCGAGGCACATGGCGCACGGTTTCTCCGGATCAAAGGTCGTCCGCAGCGCCTCGGCCACGGGCATCGTCTGCGCGTAGCCGGCAAACATCCGGGCCCACGCCACCACCTGCACGCCGTCGAGCAGGCCGCCGTTGGCGCAGAGCCAGGCGACCAGGAGGCTGAGAGTGGCGAGTTGCTTGCGCACGCGGGCCGGAGGCTGCACGCGCGCCGGTTGGGTGGGCAAGCGGGATATGCGGCGGCAGTGAGGCGCCGCGCATTTATCAGTCTCACCGCGGCGGTTCATTATCACAGCTTCCCTTCGCGTTTGGCCTGTCATTGCGAGGAGCGGAGCGACGAAGCAATCCAGCTGGATTGCCGCGGCGCGCTGCGCGCCCCTCGCAATGACAAAGAACGAAAAGGAAGCGGACGTTGGTGTTATTTGTTTGAAACACCGGCGCGCTTCGGGCGTCGAAGCGCGCGATGATCCATGTTTTGGCATTTTTGATGGGACGGATGGCGGCGGCTGCCTTGGTGATGGGCGCGGTGATGGCGACGGTGCGGGCGGCCCCGGCGGCCGGGCGCGACACGCTGACATTCAAGGATGGCGACCGCGTGCAGGGCACGCTCGTCGCGGAGACGGACGGAATGATCGTCTTCAGGTCCGACCGCTTTGGCGAACTGCGCGTGCCCGCCGCCGGGGCCGCCGTGACCAAGGCCGCCCCGGCCGGCGCATTGGCCCGGCCGGCGTCCCCGCCCCCCGCCGTCGTGGCGGCCAAGGAAACGCCCAAGGAGCACAAGGATGAGGACGAGCCGGTCACGCTGTGGGAACGGTTTTCGCCGGCGGCGCTTACGGCGCGGGTGCGAACCTTCTTTGGCCCGTGGCGTGGGCGGCTCTCCTTTTCCACGGAGATCGTGAATGACAGCGCGGACCGCGCGGCGAGTTCCTACGAGGCGCAGCTCCGGCGAAAGTGGAAGAGTGACGAGGTGCAGCTCAACAGCCGCTACGACTACAGCGAGACGAATGACATCGCGACGACCGACGTCATCAAGCTCTGGGGCCATTGGCGGCACGACTTCGGCCCGCGGCTCTTCGCGCACTACCGGCCCACCTCCGAGTGGAACCGCGCGAGCCGACTGCGCGGCGTGCCCAACGACTACCTGCTGCTGCAGCAGGAGATCGGCGCGGGCTGGCAGTTCCCGACGAAGCCCGGCCGCAAGGCGCGCGTCGGTGTGTCGCAGAATCTCTTCGACACGTGGAATTCCGCGCCCGGGGCCGGCCACGTCTCGCGCGGCGTGATCTCAGTCTTCGAGGAGACGGAGTTGGCCCTGCCGTGGCGCACCACCCTCGCGCAGCGCGGCGTCTGGTATCCCGCGGGCGATCGGCCCGACGGCTGGGAAAACCGGATCGACCTCAACAAGAAGCTGACCGAGACCCTGAGCACCTCCCTCCGCCACGAGATCCGCCGCAACAATCCCGACGGCACCGCCCAGGACTACACACGACTGAAGCTGCTGTTCGGGTTGGATTTTTGAGGGGCTATCTTGAGGGGTGGTGACGGCGATGACCGGGCGGTCGCCGACTGGGAGGCATCAGCTGAGGGACATGGAGGACAGGCGGTGGGGGCGGTGGTTCGGATGAAATGCCCGGGTAGCAATGCAAGTGGGCGGGCACTTCTTCCAAGATGTGCTTTGGACCTTTCACAGTCCAAATATGCTCCCACCCTCCGCTCATATATTCGATGGTCTGCACGTCATGCTTCGAGCGTTCCAGCCAAGCCTTAACCCAAAGAAAATCGGGCGATGGTCCGCTGTCCGGATCGTCGGCGAATATCGTTAGAAAATACGCGCTGCTCATTTCGCGGAAGAAAGATTTCGCACCGGCTGCCACACCTTCTCCCGCATGATGGCTTCGTCCGGCGGGCAGCACTGGTCCTCGAGGTCTTTGTAGCTGGCTTCGAGTTTTTTCAGTTCGGCGCGGCGGGTCTCGGTCACTTCGGCGGGCGCGGGCAGGGTGGTGAGCTGGCGCCACGCGGTCACGGCGTCTTTCTCCGCGTAGGTGGCGGCGACGAGTTCCGCGAGGCGTTGGCCGCGCAGGAAGAGATTGTAGTGCATCGCGGCGACGATGCGCCGCGCGTGGTAGCGCGCGAGGTGACCGCGGGCGCGCAGCTCTGAGAATTCGCGCTCCAGCGCGGGAGCGCGCGCGCTGCGGTCTGACACCTCGGCGGCGTCCACGGCGGCGAAGAGGGTGTCGGCCAGCTCGTCGAGGCGGAAGATCGTCTCGTCGGGTGTGCGCTTCGTGGCCGGGTCGCCGGCGAGAGTCCGGCGCGCCGCCTCAATCAGACTCTCGACGCGAGCCGGCTCGCCCGCGGGCAGCGCGGCGTAGTCGGCGAGTTTCCCGCGCAGGCTCGTGCTGTCCGATGATCCCGCGTCCGGGCCGAAAGTCTCCGCCAGATACGCGCGCACCTGTGCGGCGCAGGCTTGCGCCTCGGCGAGCTTGGCCGGTTTTTCCGCGGAGGCCGCGACCGCAATGCCGGTGGCGAGCAGCAGGCTGGCGAGGAGAAGGTGGCGCATGGGGTGGGGGAAGCACCTTGGGCGGGCGGTCTCATCATGGCACGCCGGATTTTCCGAGGCGGGACGGTCCGGCTCAAATCACGCTTCCCTGCCGCGCGGGTTTGCCCCACAACGCTGCGCATGAACCCCCGCTCGCTCCTCCTCTGCATCGTCACGCTGGCTGTCTCCGTCGCCTGGGCCGGCGAGGCCAAACTGGATTTCAAGCCAATCTTCAACGGCAAGGACCTCACCGGTTTCAAAGACGCCGTCGGCAATAAATTCTGGCGCGTCGAGCAGGGCATCCTCATCTGCCAGAACGACGAGAAGCTCACCGGCAACTACCTCGAGACGGAAAAGGAATACCGCGATTTCGTGATGGAGTTCGACGTGCGCTGGAAGACCGAGACGCCCCGCGGCGTCGACACCGGGATCGACTTCCGCAAGCCGCGCATCCAGCTCCAACTCGGCGTTTCCGGCAGCCTCAAGGTGGACATGACGGGCTCGTTTTACGTCGGCCGCCCCGGCTATCCCGAGGCCGGCCAGGCCAAGGAGGCGAAGAAGCTCATGAAGCCCGAGGGCGAGTGGAACACCTTCCGCCTCCAGGCCAAGGGCGACACCTTCACCTGCTGGATCAACGGCAAGAAGGCGTCGGAATACACCGATCCGAAATTCCCCGGCGCCGCGACCATCGGCCTCCAGCTCCACGGCAACGTGAAGATGAAGGCCGAGTATCGGAACATCCGCCTCGCGGAGCTGAAGTAAGCTACGCCGCCTTGTGTAGGGCTCGACCTTGGTCGATGCCCAGCTTCAGTTCCCGCAATCAAGCCTGAGCAAGCTCAGGCCCTACATACGCTCTCGCCGTCCCGCGCGGTGGAGCTGCCAGGAGTTCCAGAGATTGTGCCAGACGACGTAGAACGTCGGGCCGAGCGCGACCACCGGGCTCGCGTAGGCGAGGGCGAGGTAGATCGTGAAGGTCGTGTTTTTCTGCCCGAGCGACTGGCTCGCCTCGCGCGCAAACTCCCGCCCGCCGAGCACGCGGCCGAGCGCGAAGCTCCCCACGCAGACGAGCAGCGAGAGGCCCGCGATCTCGGCGAGCATGAGGCGCGGGATGCCGGCATTGGCGCGGAGGAAGGCGGAGGCGTTGGCCGCGATGAAGAACATCGAGACGACCCACATGCCGAACGAGACGTTGCTCAGTTTTGCCGGCCACGCGCCCGCCTCCGGCCGCACCGCGCGCACCGCCCACGCCAGCGCCATCGGCAGAAAGACCACGAATCCCACGCTGCCCATCACCTGGGTGAACGCCTCGGGCGTGGCGCGGCCGAGCACGATCGGCAGCAGCACGGGCAGCAACGCGGCGATGGCGACGTTGGTGAGCAAAAACGCCCCGACGACGAACTCCACGCGGCCCTTGAGAAACCCGATGATCACCGGAGCCGCGATCGCGGTCGGCGTGATGCCGCAGAAAAAGCCGGCCAGCGCCACATCGCGCCCGCCCACGAGCCAGCCCGCGCCCCAGGCCGCGAACCCGACCGCGATGTTGGCGGCGAGCAGCGCGACATGCGTGCGGCTGAGCGCCTCGCGCGAGAGCCGGGTCTGCAAAAACACGAGGAACAGCATCGCCATCACCAGCCAGCGAATCACCCACGCCGCCGCATGGGCCTGCGGCACGAGGGCGCCGAGGGTGAGCGCGGAGAGAATGGCGGCGGTGCGGGAGAATCCGATCACGGGAAAAAGTGGAAACTCCACGCAAGGGCCGCGCCGCCAGCGTGGCAATGGCGCGCTTCGGCCGGGCGAAGACACCGCTCGCCGCCGCGCAGACTTGCGCCAATCCCGCCACCCGCGTCAGCCTCCCGGACCCCTCAACCCCTCCGCTCCTGTGCGCCCCCTCGCAGTCCTCGCTGTCTTCGCGTTGCTCACCTCCGCCGCCGCGGCATGGGAGCCGATCACGCTCGCGCCCTCGCTCCAGAAAGTCCGCACTTTCTTCGCCGTAGATGATCCGCGCGTGCCGGCGGAGGTGCGCGCCGACCCGCCGCCGCTGCCGGTCGGAGACGTGACCGCCTATGCGCGCGCCACCGACGGCGCGTCGTGGCTCGGCACGGCGCAGGGCCTGGTGCGGCTCGACCCGGCCGCGCCGGAGCGCGATCGCCGGCAGTATTTCGCGGGCCGGCGCTACCTGCCCGACGACGATGTGCGGCAGATCGTGCCCGATGCGGCGCGTGGCGTGTGGGTGCGCACGCGCACGGGTATGTCGCGCATCGAACTGCGTCCGATGACGCTCGCGCAGAAAGCCGAGCACTTCGAAGGGGTCGTGCGCGCGCGCCATGATCGTTACGGTCTGCTCGGGGATTCGCACCTCGCCGTCGCCGGCGATCTCTCGACCAACCAGCACGTCGACAACGACAACAATGGCCTCTGGACTGCTATCTATGCCGCGGCGGCGAGCTTCCGCTACGCCGTCACCAAGTCGCCCGACGCCCTCGCGCAGGCGAAGAAATCCGTCGAGGCGATGCTGTTCCTTGAGGAGGTCGCGGGCCGGCGCGGATTTCCCGCGCGCTCCTACATTCGCAAGGGCGACCGCGAGCCGCACGGCGGCGAATGGCACTGGACGGCTGACGGGCAGTTCCGCTGGAAAGGCGACACCAGCTCGGACGAGATTGTCGGCCACTTCTTCGCCTTCGCAGTCGCGTTTGATCTGCTGCCGGACGAGGGGCTCCGCGCCCGCATCGCCGCGACCACGCGCCGGATCATGGACCATATCATCCGGCACGACTACACCCTCGTCGATCTGGACGGGCTAGCGACGAAATGGGGCTGGTGGTCGCGCGCGCGGTTTGCGCAGGACCCCGAGGAGACGGCGCTCAACAGCCTGCAACTGCTGAGCTTTTTGAAAACCGCCGCGCACATCACCGGCGACGCCCGCTACGAGGCGGAATACCGCAAGGTCGCGCACGACCTCGGCTACGCCCAGCTCATCCTGAAGCTGAAGGAGGTGCGCACCGAGCTGAACTTCTCCGACGAGGAGCTCGCGATGCTGCCTTTCTACTGCGTCTTTCGCTACGAGAAGGACCCGGCGCTGCTGGCGAACTACCGCCGTGCGCTCGACGACTGGTGGGAAAACATGCGCCGCGAGCTGAGCCCGCTCTGGACGTTCATCTATCTCACCGGCCGGCCCGACGCCCAGGTCGATCTGCCTGGCGCCGTCTGGACGCTGCACCGCATGCCGCTCGATGTGATCCACTGGGATGTGAAGAACTCGCATCGCGCCGACCTCGTGTGGAGCCCCGTGCCGGATCGCTTTGGCCGGCGCGAGGCCGTCACCCTCCTGCCCGCCGACGAACGCCCCGTCATGCGGTGGAACGCCAACCCCTTCGTGGTCGATGGCGGCAAGGGCGGGCGGGCCGAGGACGACGGCGCGGCGTTTCTGCTGCCCTACTGGCTCGGCCGGCACCACGGTTTCCTCCGCGGCGAATGACGAGCGCATGAGCGGTTTCCTCTCCGGCGTCATCGAGGGATTCTACGGTCCGCCGTGGTCGGCGGCGGAGCGCGGGCAGCTGCTCGGCTGGATGCAGGAGTGGGGCCTCGACACCTACCTCCACGCGCCGAAGGACGACCTGAAGCACCGCGCGATTTGGCGCGAATGCCATACGGCCGAGGAAGCGGAGCCCCTCCGCCAGCTCATCCGCGCGTGCGCCGCGCACGGTGTGCGCTTCATCCCCGCCCTCGGCCCCGGCCTCGACTTGCGCTACGACGATCCGGCGGAGATCGCGGCGCTGGAAAAACGTTTCGCGCAGCTGCGCGCGCTGGGCGCGCAAGACTTCGCGCTCTTGTTTGACGACATCCCCGAGCGCCCGGACGCCGCGGGCCTCGCGCGCTTCGGCTCGCTCGCCGCGGCGCAGTGCCACGTGGCCAACACGATCTTCCGCGCCCAGCGCGCGCGCTCGCCGGGAGCGCGGTTTCTATTTTGTCCCACGCCCTACTGCGGTCGCATGGCCGAGCGTGGTGTCGGCGGCCCCGGCTACCTCGCGACGCTCGGCCGCGAACTCGATCCCGGCATCGATGTGCTCTGGACCGGCCCCGAGATCATCTCGCGTGAAATCACGGTCGCGCATGTCCGCGCGATCGCCGCGACGCTCCGCCGCAAGCCGATCCTCTGGGACAACCTGCACGCGAACGACTACGACGGACGGCGCTTCTTCTGCGGTCCCTATGCTGGCCGGCCGCCGGAACTGCGCGCCGAAATCGGCGGTGTGCTCGCGAATCCCAACAGCGAGCTGCCGCTGAATTTTGTGCCGCTGCGCACGCTCGCGGAGTTTGTGCGCGCGCCGGCGGGCGCGGCGTGGGCACCGCGCGCGGCTTATCTCGCGGCGCTGCGCGCGTGGTGGCCGGGCTTTGCGACCGTGGGCGCGCCGCTCGCATGGGAGGACTTCGTGCGCTTCTGCGACTGCCACTACCTGCCGCACGAGGAAGGCGCGGAGGCGGAGGCCCTCTTCGCACGCGTGGCCACCGCGATTGACGCCAAGCCGGCCGAGGCGGTGCGCGCCGAGGTCGCGCGGCTGCGGGATTTTTGCGGCCGGCTCGTGGACCTGCGCGACCGCGCGCTCTTCGCGGCCCTGCATCGCCGTGCCTGGGAATTGCGCGAGGAACTCGATCTGTTGGACAGCTATCTCGCCGCGCCGGGGCGCAGCGTCGCTTCTGATTTCCACCTGCCCGGCACCTACCGCGGCGGCGCGGTGGCGCGGTTGCAGCGCCTGCTCGTGCCGCAAGCCGATGGCACGCTCGCCCCGCCATGAGCGATTTCACGATACGCGACGTGCGGGCGGGCGACGAAGCCGGCGCCAGCCATGTGTGCCTGAAGACCGGCGACAACGGCGCCGATGGCGAGGCGCTCTACCGCGCCGACCCCGGCGCGCTCGGGCGGATCTTCACGGGGCCGTATCTGGCATTTGCGCCCGAACTCGGCCTGATCCTGGAGGACGCGGCGGGCGTGTGCGGCTACGCCCTCGGCGCGCTCGATTCGCGGGCGTTCTTCGCGCGCTACGAAGCCGAGTGGCGGCCGCGCCTCTGCGCGGAGTTTCCCGCGCCCAGTGGTGATCCGACGCAGTGGGATGCGGTGCAGCGCATCCATCGCCTCTATCATCATCCGGATTATTTCTGTCCGGAGCCGTATGCGGATTTCCCGTCGCACCTGCACATCGACCTGCTTCCGCGCGCGCAGGGCCACGGCTTCGGCCGGCGCATGATTGAGGGCGTGATGGAGAAGCTCCGCCGCCGCGGCTCGCCCGGCGCGCATCTGGGCGTGGGCACGCGCAACCTCCGCGCGCAGGCGTTTTATCGGCATCTCGGATTCCGTGAGCTGGCCCGCACCGGGCCGGCGGATGACGGCTGCCTCTATCTCGGCAAATCGCTGCGCCCATGAAGCCCTCCGCCTCCTCGTTTGGCTCGCGCGCCGCCGCGACGCTCACCGCCTTCGGCGACCACACCCATCTCGCCGCGATCCGCGCGGGCATGGTCTCGATTGTGCCGCTCACGATCATTGGCGGGCTGTTCATGATCGTGGCGTTTCTGCCGGTGCCCGGCTGGGAGCAGCGGATCGCGGCATGGCTGCCGCTGTTGCAGGTGCCGGTGACGGCGACGTTCGGCCTGCTCGCGCTCTACGTCTGCCTCGCCATCGGCTACGACCTTGGGAAGCGCCTCGGGCAGGAGGCGATCGCGACCGCGATCATGGCGGGCGCCATGTTCCTGCTGTTCGCGATCGAGCCCAAGGATCAGACGCTCGCCATCGAGCGGCTCGGCTCCAAGGGGCTCTTCACGGCCATCCTCGTCGCCCTCGTGACCGTGCACGTGCGGAAATTTTTCCAGGACCGCAATCTCGTCATCCGCCTGCCCGCGGGCGTGCCGCCGATGGTGCAGGAGTCGTTTCTCTCGCTCGTGCCGTTTTGCTTTCTCGCGGTGGCGTTCTGGGGCCTGCGGTTCGGCCTCGGCGTCGATCTGGATCATCTCGTGCAGGCGGCGTTTCAGCCGCTGGTGTTCGCGCTCAACACCCTGCCGGGCATCCTCGTCTATGCGTTTCTCGTCACGCTGCTGTGGTCGGTGGGCGTGAATGGCGACAACGCCCTCGATGCCGTCGTCGCGCCCATCTTCCTGCAATTCCTCGCCGGCAACGTCGAGGCGATGGCGCGCGGCCAGCCGCCGCCGTATGTGACGGCCAACGGTTTTTTCAGCACGTTTGTGAACGTCGGCGGCACGGGCGCGACGCTCGCCCTCGCGCTGCTGCTGATCAAATCGCGCGACCCGGGCTTCCGCCAGGTCAGCCGCGTCTCGCTGCCCGCGCAGGTTTTTCAGATCAACGAGCCGATTTTCTTCGGCCTGCCGATTGTGCTGAATCCGCTGCTCATGGTGCCTTTCGTGCTCAGCGCGCTGCTGCTTACCGGAGGCACGTATGCGCTGATGTCGTGGGGCCTCATCCAAAAACCGATCGTCAACGTCCCGTGGACCACGCCGCCCATCATCGGGCACTATCTCGTGACGGGCGGCGACTGGCGCGCGGCGGTGTGGGGCGCGGTCTCGATCGTGCTGGCGATGGGAGTTTACTGGCCCTTCGCCCGCGCGGCCGAGCGGCAGCGACTGAAGGCCCGGGGTTGATCTGCGGGCCCCACGTCCCGAAGGAGTTTTGCCGGGAAGAATGCGGCTGCCGCTGGATCGCAGGGAACCACGACCACGAGGCACGCACCGCGGGCCTGCCGCAGCCCGACGATCGCTGCATCACGCTCCCGGAGGACACGGACAGCAACGGGCGTCGCGACACGCGGGAGATATTTTTTGTGGGCAGCCCGTTTTCCGTCGCCACGCTCGCCTCATGAAACCCGCCCCGCCGCTCGTTTTCCGCAATGGCACCGCGATTCTGCCCGACCGCCTGCTGCCCGATGCCGTGATCGTTTGCCGAGAGGGGAAAATCGTGGCGGTGGGTCCGGGCGGCAAGGTGCGCTTTCCCCGCGAAGCCGAGATCGTGGATGCACGCGGCGGTTATCTCTCGCCGGGCTTTGTGGACATCCATGTGCATGGCGGGGACGGCGCGGACTACATGGATGGCACCACGGAGGCCGTGCGCACCGCGAACCGCGCGCATGCCCGGCACGGCACGACCTCAATTTTTCCGACGACCACGACCGGCTCGCCGGCCCAGCTCGACGCCATGCTCGAGGCGTGCGCGGTGGTGCGGCGCGAGTGGACTGTGGACGACGGGGCGCGTGTGCCCGGGGTTCATTTCTATGGGCCGTATTTCGCCGAGGAGAAAGTCGGCTGCCACGCCAAGTCAGGCCGACGCGATCCGGCGGCGGCGGAATACCGCGGGTATTTCAAGCGCGGGATTATCAAGGTCGCGACGTGCGCGGCGGAGCTGCCGGGGGCGGAGGCGTTTTTCCGCACGGCGGCCCGGCACGGCTGCCTCGCGACCTGCGGTCACTCCAACGCGAGCTGGGACGAGATGGCGCGGTCGTATCGCGCGGGCATGAGGCACGTGGACCACTTCTGGTGCGCGATGAGCTCGGTGCCGTCGATGCGGGCACGCTTCGGCCCGCCCATGCGGGGCAGCATGGCGGAGTTTGTCCTGATGCACCGCGAGATGAGCACGGAGGTCATCGCCGACGGCCAGCACCTCGCGCCGGAGCTGCTGCGGTTCGCCTTCTTCATGAAGGGAGCGGAGCGCCTTTGCCTCGTCACCGATGCAAACCGGGCGCTGGGCATGCCGCCCGGTGACTATCGCTTCGGCTCGATGGTGGACGGCCCGCGGATCCACAGCGATGGAAAGGTCGGGCGTATGCCCACGGGTGATCTCGCCAGTTCTGTCGTCGGCATGGACACGATGGTGCGCACGATGGCGCGGGCGAGCGAGGCGCCACTGCCGGACGTGATTCGGATGGCATCGCTCACGCCCGCGGAACGCGCTGGGGTGGCCGGGCAGGTCGGCAGTTTGGCGAAGGGAAAACTGGCCGACGTGCTCGTGCTCGACCGGAAGCTGGCGGTGAAGCGGGTCTTCATCGGCGGGTGCGAGCACCGGGTGCGGCGCCTGGTCCTGTGACGAAAGCCCCGGCTAACTATCGCAACGCAGGCGCGGCGGTTTCTTCATCGGCGACGGTTCACCTCACTGCTCATGTGGCGCCGGTTAAGGTGAGTTGAACAGCCAAGCAGTGGATCATACCAAAGTCCGTTTCCTTTCAGACCTTTGTCATTGCGAGGTGCGCGCAGCGCGCCGTGGCAATCCAGCTGGATTGCTTCGTCGCTCCGCTCCTCGCAATGACAGTCCTAAAGCGATGGGATGTTGATATCACAGGGCAGGCTTTGATCGAACTCTGGGCCTTTGTTCCTCTGTGGTTCCGCTCTGTCTCTGCACTGTTCGGCCAGCAGGGATGCGCGCCTATTCCTTAATCGGCATCAGCCGGATGCGGCGGTATTCCATCTGGCCGCGGTCGCCTTCGAGGCCGATGGGGCCGGTGGCGGGGACTTTCATGCTGTCGGTGAGCAGTTCGCCATTGCACGTGGCGTGGGCGATGCCGCCTTTCACGGTCACGACGAGCTCATTCCAGTCGCCCTGCTTGAATTGCTTGAGTTGGTTGTAGGGGCCGGCGAGCAGGAAGTCGCGGCACTGGAGCTGCGGACCGCGGAGGAAGACGCCACTGTCGGCGTTGGGTGTGGCCCGGAACTCGAGCTTCAGCACGAAGTCGGTCGGGAACTCCGCGGTTGTCCACAGTTGCTGGATGCGGCGGCCCTCGGCGGGCGTGGTGACGACGAGGCGGCCGTTGATCGCGCGGTAGCGGCCATCGGGCGTGGACGTTTTCCCGTCAAAGCTCACGGCGGTGGCGACCTCGACGAAGACAGGCGCGTCAGCCGCCTTGGCTTTGGCGTTGGGATTTTGTTTGCGCGGCGGCGTCGGGCGGAAGCCCCAGCCGGTGAGGTCGCGGCCGTTGAAGAGGCTCTTGAAGCCGGGCTCGGGCTGGAAGGTGTCGGCGGCGGTCTCGGTGAGGCCGAGCGTGGCGAACACGGGCCGCAGCGCGCCAGCCCAGCGGTCGTAGCCGGCGGCGTTGAGGTGGAGGAGGTCGGTGAACCACGCGGGCGTGGCGTCGCCCGCGGCGTCGGCGAAGAGCGTCCACGTGTCGATCACGGTGAACTGCGGGTCGCCGCGCACGGCGGCCTCGAAGAGGGCGTTGACGCGCTTGATGGTGTCGGCGGGGCGCTTCTTTGTCGCGGAGCTGGGGAGCACGCGGCAGACGACGACCGGCACGCGGGGATTGTGGGCCTTGAGGGCGGCCGTGATTTTCTGGAAGTTGCGGCCGACGGCCTCGGGGTCGATGCCGACCTCGATGTCGTTGGTGCCGAGGAGGAGCACGACGGCGGCGGGCTTGAGCGCGAGCACATCCTCCTGCAGCCGGATCAGCATGCCGCGCGAGGTGTCGCCGCCGATGCCGCGATTGGCGAGCTTCATGCCGGGGAACTTGCTTTTGAAATCCGCGCCCCAGCCCTGCGTGATCGAGTCGCCGAGGAAGACGACCGCGCCCTGATCGCGCTGCACCTGCGTCGCCCATTGCGTGCGCGCCTCGAACCAGCGCTTCACGTAGGCGTCGTAGCGGCGGAGCGGGCCCTCGCCGGGGAGGTTGGACTCGTCGGCGACAGCGGGGAGGGCCTTCGAGGATTGGGCGGGAGCGGTGGCCGCGAGGGCGGTGGCAAACGCGATCAACGCAAGGAAACGGACGGGGGCGAGGGGGCGCATGTGACCGATGGCACGGAAGCGCGGCGCGGAGGCGAGGGGAAAAGTGTGGGCTACGAGGTCTCCATCGACCGCATCGATGAGCTATCAAATGGATGATCGATTCTTAAGAAACCAGAGGCATGCCGCTCAATCCCCTGTTACGCCTTGCGGTCATTTCGGAGTTGGCTCGATGAGATGAGCGAAGTTCTGGTCGGCTACCATCCGGGCGAACTCTTCGGGAGCAAGTGTAACTCCTGCCTGCTGCGCACGCTTCTGGTTGGTAGCCCACATCTGACGGAGAGACTCGTCCAAGGAATCGCCGAGATGCAGCGTGCCTCGGAGTGTAGAACGCCAATCGCCGACGCCGCCAAACACGCGCTGAGTAGCCGACGCCGCTAACTGCTCTTTGTCCGGCGCGAGGCTGCCGATGGCGCTCAGAACGTAGTTCTCAAGTAGGATGAGCAGCGGGCGCCCATTGTATCGGTCGGTCGTCAGAGACGGTTCGACTGGCTTGCGGCGTCCGGAAACGAAATCGAAGAGACCCATGATTCAAGAGCGGCGAGCAACGCCTAACATGGATTGAGCTGCACTCGATCCTGCGGGGTTTGCCGCATAACATCGGCAGCTGAATGAGTGGACATGCCGGTGAAGTTGAAATGAGCCAGCGAGCTGTCGACGAAATTGCCCTGCGAGCGCGACCAGCCCCTGATTGAAGGGACTCTTTCGCTCACCCACGACTCACGGCCGCCTTCACCGCCTCGACCATCCGCCGCTGGTGTTTTTCGACGCCGGCCATGATCGACTTCACTTTGGCGCGGGCGGCGGCGGGGTTCTGATGGATGGCGGCGAGCCGCGACCAGAGCTGCGCGCCGTCGGTCTCGTCGATCTCGAAGAACCAGTCGTCGGCGCCGAGGTCGCGATACATTTGGCCTTTGCAGGTATCGGTGGGCTGGCGGACGTAGAAGGTCGGCGTGCCGACGTGCAGCGCGATGAGCGGCGAGTGGCACTCGAGGCTCACGACGGCGAGCGCACGGGCGTAGATGGAGGCGGCCTCGTCGGGCATCCAGTAGGTGTCGCGCCAGACGACGTTTTGCTTCACGTCGGCGGGGAGCGGCGCGATCACGTGGTCGCGCGCGAGCTCGATCTGGTAGGTCATCTCCGGGCAGACGAAGGCGCGGTGGCCGGTGGCGCGCACGTAAGCGACGATGAGATCGCGGAGCTTGGCGTGGTCGCGCTCGGTCGTGCGGTCGTTGATGGCGTCCTTCTTCGCGTCGTCGGGCGTGGCTTTGCGCGCGGGCGTCATGCGGTGGTAGGGCGTGTAGCGGAGGCGCGGGATGAACGCGGCGAACTTGCCTTCCTCGAGCCCCTTTTCCCGCAGGTAGGCGAGGCCGCGGGCCTCGTCGCGCAGGCTCATGCCGAGCTGCGCATCGGGGCCGAATTCGACGATCGGAGCCTTCACGCCCTGGGCCTTGAGGTAGTCGCGCGTGATGGTGTCGCGGCAGAAGAAAAACGCCGCGCGGTCCATGATGGTGCGCTGGTCGCCGGCGAGCGTGCCGGGCGGGAGCTTGAGCGCGCGCTCGCGGAGGCTCTTCAACGTGCCGCCCTCGGGGTCGCGGCCCGCGCCGAAGCCCGAGATCGGATCGGCGGAGACGCCGAAGACGCCGACGGGCTTGCCGGTAGCCTTGACGAAGGCGACGGCGTGGTTGGCCGCGGGGAAACCGGAGCCGCTGCCGCTGAGGTAGAGATCGGCGTCGGCCCAGGCCTGCGTGAGCGCGGGCGTAGTGGGCTTGCCCTCGGTGTTGACGCTGCCCTCGACGATGCGCAGGCGCGGAAAGGCCTTGGTGAGCAAATCACGCGAGCCGTGGCCGAGGTTGCCAGGCCAGAGCATGAACTCGGCCTCGGGGAAATGCTTCTCAAGGATGTTGAGCGCGCCGGGCGTGTGGCCGACATCGCCGATGTTCACGCTCTGCCACGAGGAACGGAGCAAAATGCGCGGCGGGCGTCGGGCGCCGGCGGCGCGCAGCGAGGCGGCGAGTGCGATGCCGGTGGCTGCGGCAGCGGAGGTGGCGAAGAAGTTGCGGCGATTCATCACCTTCATGCCAGCGTCATGTTTGGTGATGGGCAACCAAGACTACCGGGTTTTGGGCGCTGCGCTGAAGGCGGCGCGGATAAAATCACCGCGACTGTTGCGGCCGTCGGCGGCGGGCAGCGTGGCGGTAATGCCGGCGGCGCGGGCGAGTTTTTCCCAGCGGGCGGCGAGCGGGGCGTCGAGCGCTTTGGCGAGATCGGCGCTGTGGTTGAGCCAGCCTTCGGAGTGCTGGCCCTCGATTTGTTTACCAAGGAGGCGGCCCTCAGGTTTCGGCGCGAGGCCGTGCAGGCCGCCGAGGGCGCCCCACCATTGCACGGCGGCGAAATCGGCGTGGCCCACGAGCACGTCGCCCACGTAGATCGTCGCGGCGCCGTCGGCGTGGAGGCGGCGCTGGAGCGCGGGGACGTTGACCTTGCGCACATCGGCTGGGTCGCCGGCGGCGAGGGCGAGGTGCGCGGCGTGGCCGGCAGCTTGCCCGAGCGAGGACCAAATGGGTTCGAGGCGGAGCGCACAGAAGCCGATGTGCGAGGAGCTGGCCGGGACGGGCGCGAGCACATTGCGCACGTCCTTGGCCACGAGCGTGCCGTAGGGAACCTGATACGGCGCATAAACAACACCGAGGCCCTCGCCGTGGCGTTTGCCGCCGAAGCGCGAACCCTCGTGGCTCGTGCCGTGGCTGCTGTGGCCGTAGTCGCCGATGGCGATGCTGTCGCGGTGGAGCACGGCACGGGCGTCGCCCTCGGCGTGGCGTGTGTCGTGCTGCGTAAAGACGCGCAGGCCGAGCATGCGGCGAGCCTCGCGCACGTAGAGCTGCGGCGGGATGCCGCCCGTCTCGGTGAACTCGTCCCGGCACCAGCCCCACGCGCGCGCGGGCTCGCGGATAGCGGCCGGCACGGCGGGATCGTTTTGGACGAAGTAGATCAGGCCGGCGTTCCAGAGGAGGTGCTCGTCGTAGATGTGCTGGCGCACCGCGGCGTCACCCTCGGGCCAGAGGAGCTGCTCGCCGGGGAGGGAGAGACGCACGTGGCCGTTGGAGACGTCGTTGATGTCGCGCTTGCCGTTGGGGAGGACGGGAATCTGGGCTTTGACGATGTTATCGCGATCAGTGTAGCCGCCGAAAGCCCGCTTGATTTTGCCGGCGGCGATGAGGTCTAGAAGCGGGGCGAAGAGCTCGCGGCGGTAGCCCTTGGGCGCGGCGACGGGGAGGCGGTTCTCCGGAACCGTGGTCATGACGAAGCGGAAATTGTAGCCCTGCAGATCGCGGGCGCTGTCGGCGGGCGCGGCGGACTCGCCGTATTCGTCGCGGCTCTCGACGCCCGTGCGGTAGGCGATTTGCGCGGCAGCGATGAGGTCGCCCTCGTAGGTTGCGTCGATGAAGACACGGCCCTCGTAGGTGTGCTCGGCGCCGGCGGCGTCGCGGAAGCGCGCGGCGCGCACGCTGCGGTCGCCGGCGGGGCCGCGGGTGTGGGCGTTGACGAGCGTCCACTCGGTCTTTACGGCGATGCGTGGGTGCTCGGCGAGCATCTCGCGGAAAATCTGAAGCGCGACCTTGGGTTCGGCGTGGGTGCCACGGAAGGAGTCCTTGACCTGCTGGGAGTCGGGACCGTAGTGGGCCCGATAGTGCGCGAGGGTGCGGCGCACGAGTTCGGCATAGGTGCCCGTCAGGGCCTCGAAGGCACGGAAATCGGGGTGCGAGAGACCGTTGGTCGTCATGCCGCCGATCCGGATAGTCGGCTCGGCGAGGAGGACGGAGTGGCCGCCCTTGGCGGCGGCGATCGCCGCCGCGATGCCGCCGGGCGTGGCGCCGTAGATGACGACATCGGCGGTCGCGGCACGCGCGACAGCGCCCAGCGCCCACACGAAGACAACAAGAAGCGTGCGATGGCTCATGAACGCTTGACCTCATTCCACGCCAGCTCGTGCGGCAGGCGGCCTTGTTTCACCGAGACGGCCGAAATCAAACCCGCGGCCTCGCCCATCGGGACGGCGTTACCGGTGACGCGGTAACTCGAGTGGGCGATGAAATCGCCGCTGATGCAGCGGCCCGCGACCATCAGGCCGTCGACATCGGCGGCGATCAGCGCGCCGAGCGGGATGTCATAGGGCTTGGCACCCATCGCGCGATATTTCTTCACCTCCTGCTCGATCTCGTCGAGGCCGGTGAACATGTCGCCGGGACGGACGTTGTGGACATCGAAGCCGAAGTTCACGCGGCAAACGGCGTCGCCGTGTTTCTTCCCGGCGACGATGTCATCGACCGTCACTTGCGCGCGGCCGCGGATGCGGCGGCCCTCGCGCACGCCGATCTGCTCGGCGGTGGCGACGACGGCGACATTCTTCCAAGGACCGCCGAGTTTGCGCAGGTCGGCGACGATCTGGTGGATCTCGCGGCGGGCGCGGATCGTGGCCTCGGAGATTTTGCCGGCGTCGTAGGCGGGGACGCCGTATTCGTGGTTCGTCATCAGCGAGAAAATCCCCGCGTGCAGGAGCCGGAGCGTGGGCCCGCTGTAGGAGGGATTCATGCCGGCATCGCGCATGAGTTTGAGCAGGTTCGGCTTGGCCTTCTCGCCGGCCACCTCGCGCACAAACTGCGGGATCGCCTCCGCATCAAGGCCGGTGAGGAGCGCCATGAGCGACATGGGCTGGCACTCGCACGCGGCGTTGATGCCGACGTCGAATTTGCAGCCGGCCTGGGCCGCGAGGTCGCCGTCGCCGGAGCAGTCGATGAAACGATCCGCGACCCAAGCCTGGCGGCCGGACTTCGATTCCGTGACGACCGCGACGAGCCGCCTCCGCGCATCTACGACGGCACCGACGAGCTGCGTGTGGAGCTGGATCTTCATGCCGGCCGTGACGCACATCTCCTCGAGGACGACCTTCATCAGCTCGGGGTCGTAGATTTCGCCCTTGGTCTTCTTCGCGACCTCGCTGCCCCGGGCGACCATGGCTTGGAGGATTTCCTGCATGATGCCGGTCTTGCGGCCGCCATCGATGATCTTGGTCAACATGCCGGCGGTCCAGACGCCGCCGAGGCAGCCGGCGCTCTCGATCAACTGCACCGAGGCGCCGGCGCGCGCGGCGGCGAGTGCGGCGCCAATGCCGGCGGGGCCGGCGCCGACGACGAGCACCTGGCTGCGGCCGGCGATCGGGATGGAGCGCGGGGTTTCGAGCAGACGGCCGTCGGCGAGCTCGCCGGTGGTGCGCACCACCTCGCCGCGGGCGAAGTTGGGAAACACGGCGGACGCAGCCGGCGCGGCGGCGCGGCCGAGCGTAAGGACCTGCGGGCCGACGACGGCGCCCGCGAATGCAGTCTGGAGAAAACGCCGGCGGCCGGAGGAGCGCGGGGAAGGGTTCATGGCAATAGTAGGGATGGAAGGCGACGGCGGAGGGAGTGAAAGTGCGGGTCGAAGACCCGCCCTGCTTGAATCAGAACGAACCCTTCAGCCCCAGCGTGAGGCCGACGCCGTTGTGGTTCGTGAAGCTGCGCTTCGCGTAGTCGGGTGTGGAGGAGCCGTAGATTTGGGTGATGTAGGGCGCGTTAAAGACGTTTTGCGCGTTGAAAAACAAAAACATGTCGCGGCGCACTTGGAACTCGATGTTGAGGTCGAGCGAGGTGCGGCGCTCCTGCCAAGTGAAGGCATCGGGGCCGAAGCCCGGGTTAGCGTTGTTGCGCTGCTTGCCGCGATAGTTCCACTTGGCCATCACTTGCACGGGCTTCTTTGAGAAAGTGACGCCCCAGTTGAGGGTCTCTGGCACGAAGCCCGCGAAGTCGGCTAGGCGCGAGCCCTTGAGGTCGAGCTTCGTGCCGTTGGCGAAGAGGCTCACGTGCCGGCCCCAGCCGCCGAGGAAGCGGGCAAACTCGAGTGTGTGCCGCACGCTGAGCTCGCCGCCGAGGATCTCGGCGTTGCCGCTGTTGACGCGCGTGGTCACGCGCCAGTTGGCGAAATCGGGGCCGAGGCCGAGAGCCTCCGCGTCGGCCGCGGTGGCGATGAAGACGGAGTTGCCGAAGAAATCGCGAATGCGCTTCTGGAACACGCCCGCGGTGAAGAGGCCGCCTTTGTCGGTGTAGTATTCGAGCGAGAGGTCGAAGTTGTCGGCGCTCCATGGCTTGAGGCCGGGGTTGGTGGTGGTTATGTTGCCCTGGAGGGCGTTCGGATCGTCCACGTCGAACTCGTCCACGGTGGTCGTCGCGACGATCTCGGAGAGATTGGGACGGCCGTAGGTCTCGGCGTAGGCGAAGCGCGCGAGGAGGTTGGGCGAGAAGTTCCAGGTGAGGTGGAGGCTCGGGTATAGGCCGTCGTAGGACTTGCCGTTGCGGGCGGCGCGTTCGCGGTGCGTGAGCGCGAGTTGCTGGAGCGAGTTGGCGGCGCCGGCCTCGGGCCGGCGGATACGGTTGCCGGCGGCGTCGCGGGCGAAATTGCCGTTGGACAGCCGCACCCACACGGCCGCGGGATCGACGAGCGCGCCGATGCCGGCGACCTCGGTCTTCTCGAAGCGCACGCCGCCGAGCACGCGGAGTCGGCCCTTGAAGAGGCCGGCGTCGCCCTGCGCGTAGAACGCGGACACGCGCTCAGAAAACGCGAGCGAGTTGGTGATGCGGAAAGTCTCCTCCGCGACCTGTTGCGCGAGGGTCTTGGAGAAAAGCGCGGGGTTTCGCTCGTAGGCGCGCCATGCCTGGATGTTGGAGACGTGCGGAAAATCCGAGAAGCCGTAGTAGTTGTCGCGGTTGTTGGCGACGGGCGAGAGGAAGGGCGCGGGCGAGAGGTCGCCGTTGAGGCCGTTGTAGGTCCAGTTGATGTTGCGGCGGCGGATGTCACGCTCCTGGTCGCGGCGGCTGGCGCCTAGTTCAGCGCTCGCGGGGAACGGCAGAAAGGCAAGCGTGCGCCGGGCGCTGGCGGAGAGCGTCTCGAACTCGTCCACGGTGTCGCGCGGCGTGGAGTTGGCGGTCGTAAGGTTGTAATTGCGGAGGTCGTTCATGTCCCAGCGCGCGCCGGCGTTGTCGAAAATCTCGATGGTGGTCGGGCGCACGGGATCAGCGCCGCGGAAATTCACTCGCAGTGGAACGCGGGAGGTGATGACGAATTGTCGGAAGTTGCCGGCATCCGTGCCACGGTAGCCGCCCTTGGATTGCGAGTAGTCGTAGCTTGCGGCGAGGCGCCAGACGCCGTCGTCATGGCGGTATCGGAGATTGCCGGCGCGCGAGGTGAGAATCGGGTGGACGGAGGCGGCGCCGCCCATGGTGACCGCGCCGCGGCCGGTCGCACCATTGACGAAGTCGGGGCCAAAGTTGAGCGGCACGCCGCCCGCAATCGAGGAGGTGCCCGTGGTGCCGGCGTTGATCGTGAACTGCGTGGCGTAGCGCTCGGACTCGTAGTGGCTCCACGACACGCCGGCGGTGAGCACACCGTGGCGCGTGACACGCCAGTCCATCTTCAGGCCGGCCGAGTCACGCGAGATGACGCGCGGCGAGTTGAACATCTGGTAGTTCGCGAGGTAGGGCGCGGAGATCGAGGCGCCGGTGGCGGTGCCTCCGGTGCTGTAGGTCGTGGTGGAGCGGTGCTGCTTGGTGTAGCGGCGCGACGTGAGGCCGGTGAGCACGAAGCCGAGATTGGGGTTAAGCGGGAGCGTGTAGTCGAAATTCGCGCCGGGGAGAATTTTCCAGATTTTCTCGTCGGTCGTGTGCGCCTGCTTGTGCAGGACGAAGTTCTCGTTGTTGCCGGTGAGGTTGAGGCTGTAGCGGAGCTGGGCGTTTTTCCGCTCGAAGGCGCTCTTGCTGATCAGGTTGACGGAGCCGGCGAGCGAATCGGCGGGGTTGGCAGGCGTGGGGACCTTGGTGACCTCGACGCGCGCGACGTTGTTGATCGAGGTGCTGTTGAAGGAAAACTGGCGCGAGTCGCCGAACGTCGTCGAGGTCGAGGCCATCTGCGCGCCGTCGGCCATGATCGAGGTCATCGCGCTGGAGAAGCCGCGCACGGCGATGTAGGCGATGGTGGAGCCGTCCTCGTTGTCGTAGTCGGCGGTGATGCCGGGGAGGAATTTCAGGAACTCGCCCACGTTGCCGTCCATCACGTCGCCCATGAGATCGGCGGCGACGACGTTCTTGAGGTTGGGCGCGAAGCGCTGCTCGTTGACGGCGATGGCGTGGCCGTCGGTCTCGCGCGCGGTGGCTACGGTGAAGGCGTCCAGCTTCACGACTCCGCCCTCGCCGTAGCGCGCGGCGCTGGTGAGATCAAAGTCGCGCACGAGCGCCTGCCCGGCCGCGAGCGACAGGGTGGCTGTCACCGAATCGAGGCCGGTGTAGAACACCTCGAGCACGACGCTGCCCGGGGGCACGGCCGGCAGCCGGTAGGTGCCCGACTGATCCGTGAACGCGACGAGGTCGGTGCCGCGCACGGCGACGCGGGCGTTGTTCAGGTATTGGCCGGTGACGGCGTTTTGCACGCGGCCTGTGACCGCTGCCGAGGAGTCGGCGGCTGTGACGGAAGCGGTTGAGCCAAAGGTCAGGGCGAGCCAGGCGCCGAGGGTGGCTAGGGATTTCTTGGGTTTCATGCTGGGAGGCGAGCTTGCAGATCGGGTAGACGGGGCAGGCTGGTGCGACTCGCGCCGGATGGTGAGCGTGCCAATCGGGTCGTCGGAAATGACGCGGAGGACGGTGCCCTCCACAAGCCGGGCGAGCGCATCGCGTGGGTGAAAATCGCCGCGCAATGCCGGCGTGCGCACATCGCGCACGGTTTCGGTGAAGAATATAATCTCCAGCTCGCCTTGGCGCGCGGCCAGCTTGAGCGTCTCCGCGGCGTCGCCCGCCGGCACATCGAAGAAACGCTTCGGCTCGGCGGCGGGCGCGTGGACGGCCACCGCGAAAAGCGCGAGGCCGGCGCACAGCCGGGCGAAAAAACGGCAGGGCATGAGAGGGGTTGTGGCAAGCGCTCCTAGACGGTCCGGCGCGTGGGTTTCACTAAAAGAATTTTCGCCATCGTGGTTTTTCACGTGCGAAGGCGGAAAATGAAACGGGTGGCCGGTCGCGCTTCGGGGTCAGCGCTTGCGGCGCACGACGATCTCGGTCGGGGCGCGGCGGTCGACCTCGACGCCGGGCGCGAGCGCGAGGAATTGGGCGAAGCCCTCGACATTGTCCGAGCGGATGGAGGCGACGATGGGCAGGGCGGCGAGTTCGGCATCGGCGATGACGAACTGCACGCGGTTGCGGCGGTTGAACTCGGCGACGGCGGCGGCGAGCGGCGCGGAGGAAAAATCGAGCAGGGTCGGCTGCCAGTTGAGATGCTGGGCGATCACCTGCGGAGAGACGGCGACGATCTGCGGCGGGGTCGCGGCCGTGAGCGGGACGGTGGCGCGATGGCCGGCGTCCACTATGGCGGCAGGTATCTGCGGAGCGGAAACCCGGGACGAAGGCACCGTGTGATCAACCGCGACCCGGCCCTCGGTCACGAGCACCTCGACGGCGGCGGAGTCGAGCCGCACGCTGAAGGCGGTGCCGACGGCGCGGACATCGACACCGCCGGCGCGGACGATGAAGGGACGCGCGGGATTTTTTGCCACTGTGAAGAGCGCTTCGCCGCGGACGAGCGTGGCGCGGCGCGCCGTGGCGCTGAATTCCGTCGTGACCACGGCGCCGTGGTTGAGCTCCACGGATGAGCCATCTTCGAGGATGAGGCGTTTCAGCTCGGGAGCGGCGGCGCTCGGGGCCGGGTTCGGAGTGGCCGGGGCCGAGCGCCACCACACCGCGGCCAAGGCGAGGGCAGCGGCGGCCGCCAGCAACGAGGGCGCGAGCCATTGAATGCGGCGGCGCGGCGGCGCGAGCAGGTCGGGATTGGGCTCCGCGCTGTGCTCGGGGCGCCAGCGCGCGAGCGCGGCGAAGTCGCCGACGGTGCGGCGGTGCAGGGCGAGCCACTCGCCGTGGCGCGGATCGGCGGCGAGCCATTGCAGGAACTCGTCCTGCTCCGCGGCGGTGAGGCCGCGGTCGCGGCGCGCGAGCCAATCGGCGGCGGCTTGCGAGCGGCACTCGGCCTCGGGTGAATAGGGCTCGGGGCGTTTCATCGCGCAGGCCTCCGGTCGGCGAGGCGGCTCAGCATGAAGTCCGTGCATTTCTTCGTCCCGATGGCGAGCTGGGCGGCGACGGTGCGATCGGAGATGCCGAGCTTTTCGCCGATGACGCGCTGGGTGAGGCCATAGACGATGCGCAGTGTCATGATCTGGCGGCAACGCGCAGGGAGGGACTGGATGGCCTCGGTCAAGAGGGCGCGCTCCTGTTCACGGGCGACGGTCTCGGGGATGCCGGCATGGTCATCCAAGACGTTTGAGAGGTCCGCATCCACTAAGGAATCCGTGCGGGAAACGGCGTGGCGGCGAAGCTGGTCGAGCGCGAGGTTCCGCGCGATGGCGAAGAGAAACGCCTTGGGCGCCTGCAATTCGCCCGTTTCCCGGGCGCGCAGCACGCGGAGAAAGGCCTCCTGCACGACATCATCCATCGCGAGCCGCGGTCCGAAGCCCTGCGCCAGCCACGCGCGCAGCATCGCCTCGTGCGGCTGCACGTGCGCGCTGAACCACCGCGTGGTCTCAGGATCGGCCGGGGGCATGGCGCATGGGCTAGCGGCGCAGTCGTGGAATACAAGCCTCCGGCCGCGCGGTGCGGCGGAGTTTTTCAGAACGTGCCCTTGATCCCGAGGGTCAGCTGCACACCGGTGGTGAGGACTTGGGTGACGCGGGCGTAGCCGGGCGTCTGCGGGCCGAAACGGAGCAGGGTCTCGGGCACGTCGAAGATGTTCTGCCCGCTCGCATAGAGATAGAGATTCGGCCGCAGCTGGTAGTCGATGTTCACATCAACCCGCGTGCGTGACTTGGAATATTCGTAGCCGCCGTCGCCGAGGGCGGCGATGCGGCCGAGGCGCTGCTGGCCGCGGTAGTTGAACTTGGCCATCACGCTCAGCGGCTTACGCCGGAAATCGAGGCCCCAGTTGGCGCTCGTCGGGATGAAGCCGCCGAAGTTGGAATCCTGGCTGCCTTCCAAGTGCAGCTTGGTGCCGTTGGCGAAGACATGGAAGAAGCGGCCCCACGAGCCGAGCGGTTGCAGGGAATGGCGGGCGTTGAACTCGACGCCGCTCACGCGCGCGGTGCCGGGGATGTTGTAGGTGCTCGTGATCTGCCAGCCGACGTAGCCTGGATCGAGCTCGAGGAGCTCGAGGTCGGCGGCGGTGGCCAGCCGCACGGTGCTGCCGAAGAAGTCGCGGATGTCCTTGAGGAAGGCCCCGGCGCTGAAGACGCCGCCCTGCGGCGTGTAGAACTCGAGCGAGAAATCGTAGTTATCCGCCGTCCAGGGGCGGAGGCCGGTGTTGCGCGTCGTGATCCGGCCGGGGATCTGCGTCGGGTCGGGGGTGTTGCCGCCGAAATCGGTTTCGTCCACGGTGGTGTTGGGGACGATGTCGTTGAAGTCGGGCCGGCCGTAGGTCTTGGCGTAGGCGACGCGCGCCAGGAAGTTCTCCCGGATGTGCCAGGTGAGGTGGATGCTGGGGTAGCTTCCGTCGTAGGTGCGCGACGCCTTGACGCCGCGTTCCTGCCGCGTGACGGCGAGCTCCTGCAGCGAGCCGGCGGCGCCGGCCTCCGGACGGCGGATACGGGCCCCGGCCGGCGTGCGGGCGAAGGTGCCGTCGGCGTTGCGCACAAAGACCGCGCTGGGATCGTTGCGCACGCCCTGGCCCTTGGCGTCGGTTTTCTCGTAGCGGACGCCGGTGAGCACCTTGAGCCGGTTGCGGAAGAGCCCGAGCTCGGCCTGGGCGTAGCCGGAGGTGACGATTTCCTGCAGCCACTCGGAATTGTTGAGGCGGAAGAGTTCCTCGGCCGTCAGCTGGGCCGGGGTCTTGCCAAAGAGCGCGGGGTTGGCCGCGAACGCCCGCCAGACATTGGCCGTGGAGACCCACGGCATGTTCTGGAAGCCGAAGTTCTCGCTCTGGTTCACGTAGTTCACATTGCGGTAGGGCGTGGGCGAATCGGGCGTCGCGGGATTGCCGTCGGGCCCGTTGTAGGTCCACACGATGCTCTCGCGGCGCACGTCGCGCACCTGGGCGCGGCGCAACCCGCCCACCTGGACCGCCGCGGGGAACGACAGCGCGGGCAGGCTCTTGCGCACATCCAGCTTCGCGTTGTTCAGGCTGTCGCGGATGACGCGGGGCGTGGAGGTGGCGGTGTTGATCTGGTAGTTGTCGAGGTTGGCGAGATCGAAGGGCCGCTCGCTGTTGTCGAAGACTTGGATCGACTGCGGGCGGACATCGTCGATCCGGCCGAAGCTCACGCGCACGGGCACGCGGTTGGCGGCGATGACCGCGCGGAAGCGGCCGTGGATCGTGTCCTGGTAGCCGCCGTAGGAGTTCGACTGGCCGAGCGCGGCGACCACGCGCCAGTCGCCGTCGTCGAAACGGTAGCGCAGGCTGGCCGCCTCCGTGTCGAGCTGCTGGCGGACGCCGGCGCCGACATTGCCGAGCGTGATCGCGCCGCGGCCGGTGGCGCCCGAGGTGAAGTCGTCGCCGAAGGTGAGCGGCACGCCGCCGGCCACCGTGGGCGCGGCGTTGGTGCCGGTGGTGAGCGCGGTGGAGGCGTTGGAGCGGTCCGAGACGAAGCGGCTGCGCTCGAGATTGAGCGAGAGCACGCCATGGCGCACGACGCGCCAGTCCGCCTTCACGCCGATGGCGTTGCGCGCGTTTTGCCGCGGCACGCTCGCGAGCTGGAAGGACTGCAAATAGGGCTTGCTGGCCGAGGCGCCCGCGCCGGTGACCGCGAAGCCGCGCGGCACCCACTGCATCTCGATGAAGCGGTTCTGGCTCTGCCCGGTCACGACGATCCCGAGGTCCTTCGAGATCGGGAGGGTGTAGTCGAACGTGAAACTCGGGAGCACCTTGTAAACGCGTTCGTCCGTCGTGTGCGGGAGTTTCCGGAGGCTCAGCATCCGGTGGTTGCCGGAGAAGCCGACGCTGTAGCGCAGCTCCGCGCTTTTCCGCTCGAAGGCGCTCTTGCTCACCATGTCGATCGAGCCGGCCATCGAATCGGCGGGCGTGGCGGGCGTGGGGACCTTGGTCACCTCGAGGCGCGCGATGTTGTTGATCGAGACTTGGGTGAATTGAAACACACGCGAGGCGCCCTGCGGGTTGCCGGTGTTGGCCATTTGCAGGCCGTCGCCCGAGACCACGGCCTGCGCGGTCGGGAAGCCGCGCACCGACACGGAGGCGACCGACCCGCCCGACTCGCGGTCATACTCCGCCGTCATGCCGGGCATGAACTTCAGGAACTCGCCGACGTTGCCGTCCATCACGTCGCCCAGCGCATCCGCGGCGATGACGTTCTTGATGTTGGGCGCGAAACGTTGCTCGTTGATCGCGATGGCCGCGCCGTCGGTCTCGCGCGCGGTCGCGACGGTAAAGGCGTCGAGCTTCACCGTGCCGTCGGCGCCGTAGCGCGACGCATTGGTGAGCTCGAAATCACGCGTGAGGGACTGGCCGGGCGCGAGCTGGAGGGTGGCGGAGACGGGATCGAGGCCGGTGTAGAAGACCTCGATCGTCACCGAACCCGGCGGGACGGCGGGAATCCGGTAGCTGCCGCTCTGATCGGTGAACGCGGCGAGATCGGTTCCGCGCACGGTGATGCGGGCGTTGTTGAGATAGCTGCCGGTGACGACGTTTTGCACGCGGCCGGAGACGGAGGCGGAGGCCTCGGCGGCGTGGGCGAGCTGCGCGAGGGAAGCTGACAAAGCCAGGAGGCCGGCCAGCAGGGCATGGGGTTTCATCAGTTGCGGGGGGTTGGGGTCGGGTGGAAGGTGAACGCGGAAAAGGCTACTTCTTCTTTTCCTTCTTCGCCCCCTTGGGCGCGAGGGCGGATTGGAACTCGGGGCGTTTCGCGAATTGCGCCAGATGAGGGGCATATTCGGGCGCGGTCGTCCAGTCGCGCGACTCGGGTTCGCCGGGGTTGACGCGGCCCTCGGGGTAGTCGCGGCCGGCGACACTCGCCTCCACCGAGGCGTGCCAGGCGAGGAGCGCCGTCTTGAGCCGCGCGAGATCGGCGGGGCGCTCGGCGGCGAGGTCACGCGCCTCCGCCGGGTCGGCTGCGAGGTCGTAGAGTTCGAACTTTTGCGCGGCGAAGACATCCGGCGTCACGAGTTTCAGGCTGCCATCAAGCCACGCGGCGCGGCGCGTGTGGCGGAAGCCGAGGGGCTGGGCGCGCGGGCCGGACTCGGCGGCGAAGAGCGGTTTCAGGGAAACCCCGTCGCTGGGTTTGAGCAGGACGGAGCCCGGCAGGCCGAGCACATCGGCGATGGTGGGAAAAATATCCACGGTGCCGGCTTGGTGCAGGGTGACGCGCGGCTTGATCACCGCGGGCCATTCCACGAGGCCGGGCACGCGCAGGCCGCCTTCATAGAGCGTGTTCTTGAAGCCGCGCAGCCCGCCGACTGTTGAGGGCGTGATCTCGGGCAGGCCGCCGTTGTCCGAGCAGAACCAGAGCAGGGTGTTGTCCGCGAGGCCCAGTTCGCGGAGGCCGCGGCGGAGCGCACCGATGCTGCGATCCATCGCGACGAGTTCGCCGTGGTGATTTTGCGAGGGGACGGGCAGAGACGCGAACGCCGCGCGATCAGCGTCGTTGGCGATGAACGGCGAATGCGGCGAGCCATACCAGATCACGCTGAAGGTCGGCTTGGCGGCGGCGCGGTTTTTTCCGATGAAAGCGAGCGCCTCGCGCACGATGATCTCGGAGGAGTCGCCCTCGTGCTCCTCAAATTTCCCGCGCCGGCTGAGGAGCGGATTGCGGTCGAAGAAATTCGTGACGGAAAGCCACTCGTCGAAACCGAAGGCGCCGGGGCTGTGGGTGTCGGTGCCGAGGATCGGCGCGCCGGGGCCGCGGAAGCCGTTGAGGTGCCACTTGCCAAAGTGACCGGTGGCATAGCCGGCGTCGCGCAGGGCGCGGGCGATGGTTTTCTCCTGGAGACGCAGGGCATAGCCGTGGGTCTGCGTGCCGGTGCGGTCATTGGTGCGGCCGGTCATGACGGTAGCGCGCGTCGGCGAACAATTCGCGGCGCCCGCATAAAACCGATCGAAGCGCAGGCCAGCGGCGGCCATCGCGTCGAGGTGCGGGGTCTTCAGGAGCGGGTGGCCGTTGTAGCTGGTCTGGCCCCAGCCCATGTCGTCGGCCATCACGAGGACGATGTGGGGGCGGGGCGGCGGCGTGGCTGCCGCGGCGAGGAGGCAGGAGACGAGAGGCAGGAGGAGGGAAAGAAGAGGGAGCAGGCGGCGCATGGGGATCAGTCGTTGGCTTTCTTGGCTTTCTTTTTCTTGGCGGAATCGGCGGCGGCGTTGAGGGGGGCGCCGCCGTTCGGGCTGAGTCGGCGCCACCAGTCGGGGCCTTCGGCGTCGATGGCGGCGTTGTGCCGGACGAGCTGCTCGCGCAGGGCGGCGAAGCGCTCGGGCTCCTCCGCCTTCACGTCCGTGGTCTCCTGCGGGTCGACCGCGAGCTGGTAGAGCTCGAAGGTTTTCAGGTCCTCGTCGGCGAGGATTTTCCAATCGCCGACGCGCATCGCGATCTTGGCGTTGGGCGCCATGTGCAGGCGCCAGAAGAGCGGCTGCGAACGCACCAGGCCGTCGGGAGGCGCGCCCGTGAGGATCGGCAGCACATTGAAGCCGTCGACTACGCGATCAGTGGGCGCGGCGACACCGGCCGCGGCCAGGAAGGTGGGGAAAAGATCGCTGCCGATGACGGGCACGTCGCTGACCGTGCCGGCGGGGATGTGGCCGGGCCAGCGGGCCAGGCCAGGCACGCGGATGCCGCCCTCGTGGAGATCCCGTTTGCGGCCGCGCAGGCCGCCGCTGGAGCCGCGGCCGGGCGTGGTGGTGCCGTTGCCCTCGGGGCCGTTGTCGGAGGTGAAGACGACGAGGGTGTTGTCGGAGAGTTTCTGCTCCTCCAGCGCGCGCATGAGCAGGCCGAAGGCGTGATCCATTTGCGTGACGTTGGCATGGTGCTCGCGCTGCACGTCGTCAGCGAGATCGGGGTAGTGCGCTTTGAACGCGGGGTCGGACTTGATGGGGTAGTGCGGCTCGTGGGTCCAGACGGCGAGGAAGAAGGGCTTCGCGGGATTGCGCTTCTCGCGGAGCCAGGTGATGGCTTCGCCGACGACGAGCGGAGCGGAGTAGCCTTCGAGGCGCCCGACAGGCTGGCCGTTGCGGACGAAGTTCGTCGGGTGCTCGTGGGACGGGGCGGCGTTGTTCTGCGTGGCGAGCCACCAGTCGTAGCCGTGGTCGCCGGGCTGGGGTTGGGCGGAGTGGTTGAAGAGACCATTGAGATGCCATTTGCCGCTGTGGCACGTGGCGTAGCCGGCGGCCTTGAGGAGGCGCGGCAGGGTCACCTCGCTCGTGCGGAGATGGACCTCGGAGCGCTCCTGAATCCAGGTGTAAACGCCGTTCCGATGCGGCGTGCGGCCGGTGAGGATCGCGGAGCGCGAGGGACTGCACACGGCGCTGGCGGCGTAGCACTGCGTGAGGCGCATGCCCTGCTTCGCAAACGCGTCGAGGTGCGGGGTCTTGATGTCCGGATGGCCCTGCACGCCGAGGTCGCCCCAGCCGAGATCGTCGGCGAGGAAGATAATGAGGTTCGGCGGCGGCTGCGCGGCGCGGAGGAGAGGGAGGAGCAGGAGGAAAAGGAAGGGCAGGCGGCGCATGGGGGCGGTGGGTTATTTTTTCCTGGAGGCTTTCACCGTGCCCGGCGGATGCCCGTCGGGATCTTCGTTGGGGGTGCCACGCCAGACGGGCGTGACGTTGGCGAGGTTCCATGTTTCCCACGCGGCGGAGAGTTCGCGCACGAGCGCGGGCTGCGCCGCGGCGAGATCGCGCGACTCGCCGGGATCGGCGGCGAGATCGTAGAGTTGCCAGCCGCTCTGGGTCTTGGCGTCGAAATCGCGCCAATCGGTGAGTTTCCATTGGCCGCGGCGCACGGCGCGCTGCGGGCCGAAGCGCCAGAAGAGCGCGGCGTGCGGGGCGGCGGCCGAGCCGGCGGTGAGCAGCGGGAGGAGGTTCGCGCCGTCGAGGCCGGCGGGGATGGGGGCGCCGGCGGCGGCGAGCGCGGTGGGCAGCACATCAAGCGCGATCACCGGGTGATCGGAGGTGCGGCCGGCCGGGATCCGGCCGGGCCATGTGGCGAAAAACGGCACGCGGATGCCACCTTCGAGGACCTGCCCCTTGTCGCCGCGGAGCGGGCGGTTCACGCCGGTGTTGTAGGCATAGTAGGGCTTGCGGCCGGAGCCGCCGTTGTCGCTGAAGAAAAAGATGAGGGTGTCCTTGGCGCGGTTGGTTTTTTCGAGATGGGCGCGGAGGCGGCCGACCGAGTCGTCGAGGCCGAGCAGCAGCGCGAGGTAGCCGCGGCGCGCGGGATCGGTGACGCCGGCGGGCACGCGCGCGGCCACGGCAGGATCAATTTCGAGGGGCGTGTGGACGGCGTTGTAGGCGAGGTAGAGAAACCACGGCTTGGCGGCGTGGCGGTCGGCGAAGGCGATGGCCTCGTCGGTGAAGACGGTGGTGGCGAAGCCGTCGAGTTTCGCCACCTCGCGCCCGCGGTAGATCAGGTTTTGCGAGCCGGAGGTGCCAAACTTGGGCGCGGCGTCGCGGCGGAGCGTGAAGTTGTGCGCGCCGACGAGGAAGCCGAGGAACTCGTCGAAGCCGCGCGACTGCGGGTGGTGCCTGGGGCTGAACCCCAGGTGCCATTTGCCGATCAGGCCCGTGGCGTAGCCGGCGGCGCGGAGATGATCGGCGAAGGTGCGCTCGCCGACGGGGAGGCCGAGGGTGGCCTCATCGCCCACGTGCGGGTTGAACTCGTGGCCGAACTTCGTCTGGTAGCGGCCGGTGAGAAAACCGGCGCGCGCCGGGCTGCAGTAGGGCGCGCTCACGTAGCCGCTGGTGAAGCGCGTGCCGGCGGCGGCGAGCGCATCGAGGTGGGGTGTCGGCACGTCGCGTCCGCCCTGCACGCCCAGGTCGCCGTAGCCGAGATCGTCGGCGACGATCACGAGGAGGTTAGGGCGGGCCGGCGCCGCGGCGCGCAGCGCGAGCAACGGCGACAGCAGGAAGAGGGCAAGAAGGAGGCGGCGCATGGGAGCGGGCGGAGGCGCTATTGTTTTTTATTCGTCTTCCCTTTTTTTGCGGGCGCCAGGGCGGAGGGATCGTAGGCGGGGTTGCGCTCGGTAGGCAGGGGTGCGCCGGTGGCCTTGATCCAGGCAAGGAGGTCGTTGAGGAGAGCGTCGCGGCGGGCGGGCTCGGCGGCGGCGCGGTCGTTGTGCTCGCCCGGGTCGTGGTAGAGGTTGTAGAGCTCGACGGCGCGGTTCTGCGGGAGTTTGGCCCGGCCGCCGTCGAGCTGCCATTCCTCGTGAAAGAGATGCAGCTTCCATTCTCCCTGCCGTATCACCGAGACCGGGCGAGAGCGGAAGCCGGTGCGCACGTCCAGATCACGGCCGCGGATGACGGGGTCGTTGAGATAGCCGGGGAAGTGCCAGAAGATCGATTTGCGCGTGAGCGAGGTGGCGCCGCGAAACAACGGGAGCAGGCTCTCGCCGTCGAGCACCTTGCCGGCGGGCACGGGCACGCCGGCCGCGTCGAGAAAGGTGGGAAACAAATCGACGTTGATCACGGGCAGGTTGTTGCGTTTGCCGGCTGGAATCACCTCGGGCCAGCTGGCGATGAAGGGCTCGCGGATGCCGCCTTCGTAGTAGCCGCCTTTGCTGCCGCGCAGCGGCTCCTGCGACGACTGCTGGGTGCCGCCGTTGTCGGAGGTGAATATGACGAGGGTGTTTTTCTCGAGGCCGAGCGCCGTGAGCCGGGCCATCAGGAGGCCGACGCTGGCGTCGAGATCGTAGAGGCAGGCGGCGTAGAGGGCGTGCTTGTGCTGGAGGCCGGGCTTCTTGGCCTCGAAGCGCGCGACCGTCTCCGGCCGCGCCTCGAGCGCCGTATGGATCGCATAGTGGGGCAGGTAGACGAAGAAAGGCCGGCTTTGATTTTTCTCGATGAAATCGATCGCGCCGCGGGTGAGGGAAAACGCGCCCTTGGGGTTCTGCGGATCTTTGCTCCGGGCCTCGTGCCAGCCGTGGTAGGATTCGTGAATGGTGTCGAAGCCGTGATCGGCGGGCAGGGAGCCCTCCGGGCCGTCGAGATGCCACTTGCCGAAGATGCCCGTGGCATAGCCCGCGGCCTTGAGGGCCTTGGCGAGGGTGACATTGTCGCGCGGGAGTCCGCTGCGATTGGGGGTGGGCACCAGGCGCATGCCTGCCTTGGGCCCGCGCTCGGTGCTCTGGACGGCGTAGACGTGATGGCGCGGCGTGTAGGTGCCGGAGAGCAGGCAGGCGCGGCTCGGCGCGCAGTTGCCGGCGGCGGCGTAGGCGTTGGTGAAGACCATGCCGGAGGCCGCGAGCTTATCGAGATGCGGCGTCTCGTAGAAATCGGTCCCGTGCCAGCCGACATCGCGCCACCCGAGATCGTCGGCGAAGATCAGGATGATGTTGGGGCGCGCGGACGGTTGCGCGGCGCGCAAGCCGAGGAGGGAACATGCAAGCAGGAGGAGAGCGGCAAAGTGGCGCATGGTAGGGAGGGGAGTCTCAGCCTCGTTTCAACCGTTGGGGCGGGCGAGGCGAAAAACGGGGCGCGTGGGCCGCAGCTTCGCGCTCGCCTCCGCGGTGGCGAGCGGGCTCATTCGCGATACCCCGTTGACCCATGAAAGCCCCTGTTTCCGCACCCGTGTCCCGTCGTGACTTTATCGAGCGCTCCGGCCGCTACGCCGCCGTGTCGGCGCTCGCCGGCGTGGCGCTGCCGCGCGTGCATGCGGCGCACAGCGATCTCATCCGGGTGGCGCTCGTGGGCTGCGGCGGTCGCGGCACGGGCGCCGCGACTCAGGCGCTCTCCACGACGTCCGGGCCCATCAAACTCACGGTGATGGCGGATGTGTTTCCGGCGCGGCTCGCGGCGTCGCTCGATCGGCTCGTGAAAAACCCCCAGGTGGGCGCGCAGGTCGATGTGCCGGAGGAGCGGCGTTTCCTCGGGCTTGAGGCCTACAAGGCCGCGATGGACGCGCTGCGGCCCGGCGACATCGTGATCCTGGCGACGCCACCGGCGTTTCGCTGGGTGCATTTCAGCTACGCGATCGCGAAGGGGCTGCATGTGTTCATGGAAAAGCCCGTCACGGTCGACGGCCCGACGAGCAAGCGCATGCTTGTCCTCGGCGAGGAAGCGTCGCGGAAAAACCTGAAGGTCGGCGTCGGCCTGATGTGCCGGCACTGCCGCGGGCGCGGCGAGCTCGCGCAGCGCATCAAGGACGGCCAGCTTGGCGAGATCCTGCTGCTGCGGGCTTACCGCATGCACGGGCCGATCGGCTTTTTTGCATCGCCGCCGAAGCCGGAGGGCATCAGCGACCTCATGTATCAGATTCAGCGGTTCCACTCGTTCATGTGGTCGGGCGGCGGCTGCTACTCGGACTTCTACATCCACAACATCGACGAGTGCTGCTGGATGAAGGGCGAGTGGCCGGTGAAGGCGCAGTCGGTCGGCGGCCGCCACTACCGTGGCGACAGCGTGGACCAGAATTTCGACAGCTACTCGACCGAGTATACGTTCGCCGACGGCACCAAGCTCTACATGGAGGGGCGCTGCATCACCGGCTGCGTGAACGATCACTCGAGCACGGCGCACGGCACGAAGGGCATGGCGGTCGTCTCGGAGAAGGGTCACTTCCCCTCGCTCGCGCGCATCTACAAGGGCCACACCAAGGACCCCGCGGCGCTGGCGTGGGCGTTTCCACAGCCGGAAAAGACGCCCTACCAGATTGAGTGGGACGAACTGGTGGGCGCGATCCGCGCGGACCGCCCCTACAACGAGGTGAAGCGGGGCGTGGAGGCGAGCCTCGTGACCTCAATGGGCCGCATGTCGGCGCACACGGGTCAGGTGATCACCTTCGACCAGATGCTCAACTGCGAGCACGAGTTCGCGCCCGGCCTCGACTCGCTCACGGCTGACTCACCCGCGCCGCTTCAGCCCGGGCCGGACGGAAAGTATCCCGTGCCCCGGCCGGGGATCGAGACGAAGCGGGAGTATTGAGCCACGGCCAGCCGCGCGGGGAGCGCCCGGCGCACCGGGTCAGAAGGTGCCCTTGATGCCGATGCTCCAGAGGGAGCCGAACGCGACGCGCTGGCGGAACTGCGCGTGCTCGGGGGTGCTCGGGCCGTAAACCTGGATGTCGTCGGGGGCGTCGCCGATGTTGCGCAGGCTCGCGAAGAGCGCGAAGCGCTTGTAGAAATAGAGCTCGGCGTTGAGGTCCACGTAGAGCCGCTTGGACCAGTAGGTGAAGGTGCCGGGCTCGATGCTCTGGCCGGCGGCGATGGCGGCGCGGCGTTGGTGGCTGCGGTAGTTCCAATTGGCGCGGAAACTGTAGCGCTCGCGGTTGAGGCTGAAGCCCCAGCTCGCGGTCTTGGGGATGAAGCCCGGGAAGTTGGTCGCGGCCGGGCCCTCGAGCCGCTGCAGGTTGCCGTTGCCGAAGATCGAGACGCCGCGCGCCCAGCGCGGCAGGAACGTGAGCGCCTGCTTGTAGTTCACGTTCACGCCCGTCATGCGCACCGTGGAGTCGAGGTTGTATTGGGTGACGATCGGGAAGACGCCGTAGACGGCGGGGTCGAGGCCGTAGAGCTCGATGAGCTCGGGTGTGGGGGCGAGCGTGGTGGAGCCGAAGAAATTCTCGAAGTCGCGGCGGAACGCGCCCACGGAAAGCTGGCCCACGCCCTGGAGGTAATACTCGAGGCGCACGTTCACCGTCTCGGCGCGCCACGGCTTGATGGCGAGGTTGCCGTTGATTGTGATCTGATCACCGGGCTGGGGGTTCTCGGGGTCGGGCAGGAGGACGCCGCCGGCGTATTGGTTGAAGTCGGGCCGGCCGATGGAGGTATACCACGCGGCGCGGGCGATGAGATCCTCGCGGAGGTTGTAGCTCACGTTGACGCTCGGGAAGAGGCGGAGGTATTCCTTCTCGGCGTCGAGCCCGCGATCCAGGAACGTCAGTTGCGAATACTCGAGCGAGTTGGTGTTGGTGTGGATCAGCAGCGGGCGGCCGTTGGCGCCCAGGATGGGGCGGCCCTGCGCGTCGCGCTGCAGGTTGCGGTTGGGATCGGTGAGGGGACCCTGGGCCTCGATGTTGGTCTGCTCGACGCGGAGGCCGGTGACGACCTTGAGGCGGTTTTCGAACAGACCGAGATCGCCGCGCACGTAGGCGGCGGAGACGAGTTCCTTGGCGAACTTGGAGAGATTGACGGAGCTGCGGTAGCTCGTGTTGGCGTTGGTGGTCCAGTGCGTGGGGTTGGCGACGAAGTGCTCGTAGAGCTTCTCGCTGCTGATGCCCTGGAAAGCCGGGAATCCGTAGGGGGCGACGCGGCTGGAGTAGCTCGGGTCGAGGAAGGGTGCGGCGCGGTCGTCGCTCGTGGGGGTGAGGGTGGTGCTGCCGACGCGGTCGGCGCCGACGAACTGGTAGGTGGGGTTGCTCACGCGCTGGTCGCGGGCGGCCTGGCGAAAGTCGAGGCCGGTGCGGAGCGAGAGCGGGACTGCGCCGTGGAAATCACGGCGGAGGTTGGCGTAAAGGGTGCGTTTGGTGTCGTCGGTCGTGCGGGTGTTGCCCGTGGCCTGGGTGACGACGTAGTTGGAAAGCGAATAAGGATCGACGGGCGCTCCGGCGGCGTCGGTGACCGTGACGGCGCGCGGACGGAGGTAGAAGATGTCGTCGAACGCGATCGTGAGGCCGCCGCGGCGCGCGGTGGTGCCGTCGAAGAAGCCGGACTCGGTGTTGCGGTTGCGGTTGCTCGCGCGGGAGTAGGCGAAGCCGGCGTCGGCCTTCCACACCCGGCCGTCGTGGCGCCAGATGATCGACGGCATGTAGGTCCAGTTGGTGCGATCGTTGCCGGCGGTGACGAGCTGGGTGAAGCCCTGGCCGGCGGCGCCGCGCGTGGAGGTGGTCGTGAAGTCGCCGGCGTTGACGCGTCCGGTGTCGAAGGTGAGGCGGTTGTGGTTGATGAGGACGTCGAAGGTGGAGAACGTGAACGAGAACGAGAGACGGTCGATGGGCGTGAGCTTGTAGTCGGTGGTGAAGCCGAACGAGCTGCGCTTGGTCTCCTTGCCGCTGTTGGTGACCATGAAGGACGAGAGGTAGGGCCGGTCGAACGAGGTGGCGGCGAAGTTGGCGTTGGTCGGCGACTGCGTGCCGCGCCAGTTGAGCTGGATCTGAGGCTCGCCGGAGTATTGGCGGTTGAAGCCGGCGGAGAGCGTGAAGCCGAAGCGCTTGCTCACGGGCGCGATGTAGGAGAGGTCCAGGCTCGGATGGATTTTCCGCGTGGGCTTGCGCGGGGCGGGCGTCTTTTTCCAGTCCTTGGCATTGTCGCGCATCATGAAATACGTGCTGAAGTTGAGCACGGGGCGCGTGCGCTCGAACGACGAGCGCGGCACGAGGTTGACGGAGCCGGCGAGCGCGTTGCCCTGCGACTCGGGCGTGGGGGAGAACGAGACCTCGATGCGCGAGAGGTTGTTGATCGAGACCTGGTCGAGGCCCACGGAGCGGTTGGTGCCGCCCGCGCCGCCGCCGACCGCGCTGGCGAGGCCGAAGCCGTCCAGCGTCACGGGCACGTAGTCGCCAGGCACGCCGTTGAGGGAGACGTCGCGGGCGTTGCCGCCGGCGTAGTCGATGTTCACGCCGGGCATGAATTTCAGGAATTCGGCGACGTTGCCCTCGGCGATGTCGCCGAATTCGTCGGTCGCCACGACGTTCTTCATGTTGGGCGCGTAGCGCTGCTCGTTGATCGCGAGCGCGGCGCCGCTCATCTCGCGCGAGGTGGCGACGACAAACTGATCGAGCTTCACCACCTGCCCGGCCGGCGCTGTGCCCTGAGGCGTGAGCTCAAAATCGCGCGCCGCGGTCTGCCCAGCGGCGATTACAACCTCCGCGGTGGCGGGCGGGAAGCCGCTGAACGTCACGCGCACGCGCGCCGTCCCGGCGGGCACGCCGCCGAGGCGGTAGTAGCCGTCGCTGTCGGAAAATGTCTCGAGCACGGTGCCCTCGATCGTGAGGCGGGCGCGCTCGACCACGCCACCGGTGGCGGGATTGGTCACGCGGCCCTCGAGGGTGCCGGTGGCGGTCTGGGCATGGAGCGCAGAGCCGAGTGTCAGGCAGGCGAGCAGGCGGAAGCAGAGGCGGGCAAGGTTGGTCATGGGGTCGGGAGGGTTTGAGGTCATGAGGATCGGACCACGATCCTCGCGACGACCATGCGCGCGGGGTGCACGCCGGCTCAAGCGCGGATTTCGCGCGCTCAGGGCAGCTCGTAGATCTCGACCAAGGCCTCGCCGGTGCCGCCGTCGGCACCCTTGACCTGGACGGTGTAGGAACCGGTCGCGAGTGTGGTGATGAGCGCCGCGTCGCGGCTGCCGGCATCCAGCGGAAAAGCGCCGACCATGGAGAAGGCGCCGGCGAGGGTGGAGGTCCAGTTGTCGTTCTCGGCGATCTTGGCGCCCGTGGACGAGTAGAGCTCGAGCTTCGGATCGGCGAGCGTGCCGGGGACGCCAAAGGCGGCGAGCTTCGGGCCGACCGCGCGGATCACGAGCTGCTTCATGCCGGAACCGGCGAGGCTGAAGCCCGCGATCAGGATGTCGTCGCCGGTGCCGACCTGGTTGCGCGCCGAAAGGTTGATCAGGCGCGGCGAGTTGCCGGTGCCGGTGTCGTAGGCCTCGACCAAGACGATGCCCGCGCCCGTGCCGCGCACCTGGATGGACCGCGGTCCCTCCATGCCTTCGACGAAACCCGCATCGCGGCTGCCCGGGGTGAAGGCAAAGGCCCCCACACCCGCGGCCGTCGCGGCCAAGGTCGCAGGCCAGTCATCGTTTTCGAGGATCCGGGTGTTGCCGTTGTAAAGTTCGAGGCGCGGATCGGTCATGGCCGAGGTGAGTCCGAAGGCCGCGAGCGCCGGACCCGCGGCTCGCACGAGGACGTTGCGCCAGCCGCCGCTGACAACGACGCCGACGATCATCGTCTGGCCTGCGGCCAGCGAGGTGCGCACGGAGAGATTTGAGAGCCGCGAACCCGCGCCCGTCATCGCCGGCGGCGGATCGGCCGCGCCGGGGCTGCCGTGGACCGCGGTGGAGGCGCGCCAGGAGCTGCGCGCCGCCCAATCCTTGGCGGAGGTGGTCTCGACGGAATTGAGGACAAGGGAGTGGCCGGCGCCTGAGGCCGTGGGATACCAGGTCGGCTCGTAGCGGAAACGCAGGATGTGCACCCGCCACGGCGCGGGCAGCGTGAGGGCGATGGTTTCCCCGGAGTTGTCGAGCGCACCGTTGAATTCGCCCGGCGCGAGGGCCGCGGCGGCGCCGGGGTAGCGCGCGAGGAAGTGCGTGCGTTTGTCGGCCACGACGATGTAGGCCCCGCCTGCGAGCGTCGTGCCGGGGGGGAAGGTGTAAACCAAGCCGTTGGTGAACCGCACGCCGCTGAGATCGAGCGCGGTCTCGCCAGTGTTGTGGAGCTCGATGAACTCGTGATCGCTCGATCCGCCGGACAAGGCGGGCTGATACATGATTTCCGTGATGCGCAGCTTGTCGAGGAGGCGGCGGTATGCGGGCGGGAGCGGCGTGTCGTTGGGCAGGCCGGGGGTGGGGACGTCGTAGGTGGCGAGGGTGGCGCCGCCATCGGGACTGCGTCCGCCGGACTTGTCGTTGGCTTGCTGGCTGATCGTCACTTGATCGATTTGCTCGTTGTTTTCACCGAGGAGCGAGACCACTTCGAAGTCACCATCGAGGCCGAACACGAAGTCCGCGCCATAGAGAGGCAGGAAACCGGCGCCGCCGATGAAGCTGAGCTTTGGAAAAACAAAGCGGGTGGGCCGCGCGAGGTCGTCCGTCAGGCGCACCCCGCCGATCGCGGCGGGCTGCGCGGTGGGGTTGAAGAGCTCGATCATGTCATGGTCGAGGCGGAAGGTGATCTTCCCGGCCCATTCGTTGAGCCGGACGGCTGCGATGGGGCCGAGCGGGACGGGGCTGGCGTTGGCTGCGCTGGAGGTCGGCACCGTGAGCGCCCACGTGCCCGCGTCCGCACCCGTGCGCGAAATCGAGAAGTCGGGAATCTGGAAACCGAACTCGATCGAATCGAGGAGCGTGCCGCCGTTGGCCTGCGAATCGAGCAGGCGGACCTGGTCACCCTCGGCATCGAGCGCGAAGCCGGTGTGCAGCCCGGGCGCGGTTGTCGCGAGTTCGGCGAAGATCACCAGGTAGCCGCCGGCCGGAATCGAGGTGCCCGCGGGAAACACGAATTTGCGGGGCAGGAGCGGATCGTCCGTGAGGCTTTTGCCGCCGAGGTCGATGGCGGTCGTCCCCGCGTTGTGCAGCTCAATGAAGTCGGGAAAGGTCCCGGCATGGGCGAGGCGCGTGTTCCAGGCGAGCACCTCGTTGATGCGCAGGGCGGGCGTGCCGGAGGCAGGCAGCGTGGGGCTGCTCGTCGGCGCCGCCGAGGCGGTGCCCACGAACAACGCGGCGGCCAGCTGGAGAGGCCGTGCGAACGGCATGTGCACGCGGAGTGACATGGTGTGGATCATTGACATCGGTTCCAACCCCCGTGACTACAGGGGAAAGAGACTGAATATTTATGAGCCGGCGAGGTCATTCCGGGGTGGACGAAGGGACGGGCGACGCCTTCCTTGCGGATGTGAGTGAAACGAAATCGTTGAACGGCGCCGCCCCGCGCCCGCCGGAGGTTCAAAAGACTTTGCTCGTGGTCGATGACGAGCGCTCGGTGCGCGAGACCTTGCGGCTGCTGCTGGATCGCCGCGGCTATCGCGTGCTGGTGGCCGACAACGGCGTGGATGCGCTCGCGCTCGCCGCCACCCATCGCGTCGATGGCGCCATGGTCGATGTCCACATGCTCGGGGTGGATGGCGTCACCGTGTGCCGCACCCTGCGGGCGCAGGCCGCGGCGGCGGGCCACGAGTTTCCGGTGTGGCTGATGTCAGGCGCGCGTTCCACGGACGTCATCAAGGCCGGTCTGGCCGCGGGCGCGGTTGAGGTGATTGGCAAACCGTTCAACCTCGCCCAGCTCTTTGCCATGCTGGGCGCGCATTTTAATCCGACTCCCGTTGGACCGGGGCCGGCGGAGAACCGTCCGACCTGAACGTCGCTGGACGAACCACGAATCGTGTGCAGGGTGCCCGATGCAGCTAACCGGATTCCATCATCTCACCGCCGTCACCGCCGACGCGGCGCGCAACCACGCCTTCTACACGCAGACGCTTGGGCTGCGGCTGGTGAAGAAGACCGTCAACCAGGACGATGTGTCGGCCTATCACCTCTTCTATGCCGATGGGGTCGCCTCGCCGGGCAGCGACATCACTTTCTTCGACTGGCCGGCGAAGCGCGAGCGCCGCGGCACGCGGAGCGTGGTGCGCACGGGCCTGCGGGTCGCGACCGAGGCGAGCCTCGAGTGGTGGCGGTCGCGCTTCGAGATGCTCAAGGTCGCGCACGCTCCCATCACGCAGCGCGGCGGCCGCGCCGTGCTCGATTTCGAGGATCCCGAAGGCCAGCGGCTCGCGCTCACCGTCGATGACACGGCGGTCATCCCCCACCGGTGGAAGAAAAGCCCCGTGCGCGCGGAGCACCAGATCATCGGGCTTGGCCCGATCGCGATGAGCGTGCCTGAGCTGGCGCCGACCGAGCGCGTGCTCACTGCGGTGCTGAATATGAAACGAACGGCCGGCTATGCCTGGAACCAGGGTGGCGCCGAGCGAGAGACACACGTGTTCCAGATGAGCGGCGAGGGACCGCAGGCCGAGCTGCACGTTGTGGTCGAACCGGACGCGGCGCCGGCGGGGCCTGGCGCCGGCGGTGTGCACCACGTCGCGTTTCGCACCCCGAGCCGCGAGACCTCCGACGCCTGGGCCGCGCGTCTGGCTGAAATTGGGTTGCCCTCCAGCGGGCCGATAGACCGCTTCTATTTTCGCAGCCTCTATTTTCGCGAACCTGGCGGCGTGCTCTTCGAGATCGCGACGGACGGACCGGGCTTCGCGGCCGACGAGCCGCTCGATGAACTCGGCGAGAAGCTGGCGCTGCCGCCATTCCTCGAGCCGCGCCGCGCCGAGATCGAGCGGGGGCTGAAGCCGCTCGTGACCAAATAAGGGCGTCAGTCCGCCGGCACGAGCCGCGCGATGCGGCCCGGGGCGTTGAGCGCGACGTAGATCAGGCCGTCGGGCCCGACGGTGACGTCGCGCACGCGGCCCTGGTCGGCAAAGAGCACCTCCTGGTGCGTCACGCGATCGCCGTCGGTTGTGATCCGGCGGAGCTGCCGCCCGAAAAGCCCGCAGACCAGAAGATCGTTTTTCCAATGGGGAAACCGCGGCGTCGTGCAGAACTCGATCGCCGCAGGCGCGATGCCCGGCGACCAATGGACGATCGGCTGCTCGGTGCCCGGGTGGGAGGTGCCGCCGATTTTCTCGCGGAACTGCACCTGGCCCCACGAGGCGAGAGGCCAGCCGTAGTTCTTGCCGGGCTCGATGCGGTTGAGCTCGTCGCCGTTGCGCGGGCCGTGCTCGGTGGACCAGAGCTTGCCGGTCACCGGGTGATATTGGAGACCCTGCGGATGCCGGTGGCCGTAACTCCAGATGGTCGGCCACGCACCGGCTTGCTTGACGAAGGGATTATCGGGCGGCGTGGTGCCGTCGTCCTTGATGCGGTGGATTTTCCCGAGGGGATTCGTGAGGTCCTGCGAGTCGGTGGCGGTGCCACGTTCGCCAATGGTGAAGAAGAGGCAGCCGTCCTTGTCCCAGAGGAAGCGGCAGCCGTAGTGGCTCGTGTCGCGGTAGTAGAATTTCTGGGGCGCGCGGAAAATCAGCTCCTGATCAACCCACGCGCCGGCCCGCACGCGGCCGCGCACGATCACGGTCATGCTCGTGGCGGGATTCTCGCCTTCCTCGCTGTAGCCGAGATAGAGCCAGCCGTTTCTTGCGTAGTCGGGATGCGCGATGAGGTCGAGGTAGCCGCCGTCCTGCTTCACGAGCGGCTTCGGGGTGTTGCGGATCGGGTTGGGGTCCAGTTTTCCGTCCTTGGCGATCGTGCGGATCACGCCCACGCGGTCGCTCACGAGCATGGTGCCGTCGGGCAGGAAGGTGATGCCCCAGGGCGTGTCGAGACCGTCGGCCACGGTCTCGAGGCGGAAGGTGTGGCGTTCGCTCTTGAACGTCGCGCTCGCCGGCATCCCGCCGGGTTTCAGGATGCGGCCGAACGCATAGTCGCGCGACTGCTTGCGGATGTGGGCGACCATCGCCGTCTGCTCCTCGGGGCTCAGGATGGCGGCGTAGCCGACCATGCCGGTCTGCGGAAACCCGTCGCGGATCGCGCGGAGGAGGCTTGCTTCGTCGTTGCCGTGCTTGAGTGCGTCGGTGAGGAGATTGGGCGCGGTGCCGCCGGTGAGGTTTGTCCCGTGGCAGCCGGCGCAGAGGGTCGTGACGAGTGTCGCGGGATCACGCGGGGCTTCGGCGGCGAGCAACGTGCCGGCGACAACCATGGAAACGGGAAGCAGGGCGAAGGGGACGGGGCGCATGGGTAAGGCAGGAGAACGTCGGGTGAGCAGAGGAGCAAATCCGATTTGACGGCGATGAACCTGGGATATCGGAACGCAACGTCCGCTCCCGCCCGCCCGAGGCGCGCCGCAGGGTGCTCTGGCGCACGCCGTCGCTCATGCGGACGGAGCTCAGCTGAACGGAAAACGCCTCGGTGCGAACCGCGGTATGGAGGCGGAAATCATCACATCAAGGCCACCGGGCAACGAGGCCTCGAAATAAAGCCACAGCTCGTTGGCGGCATCCTTCAGCCCGGGACCCACCCAGCTGAGCGAGGCACGTGCTGGGGGCGGGGCTTGAGTGCGAAGCGATATGGCGAGGGGGCGGCGTGGATCGAGCTGCTGGAATTTATCGACCGAGGAAGCGGCGAATATGCCGTCGTCCTCGCCGACGGCACCAAGCTCCGCCTCAGCCGCAGCTATCAGGAGCGCATTGCGGCGCTGTTGAAGCAGTCGCTGTGGGAGCCTTTGGTCGCCATTCGATCAGAATAAGCGGGAACAACGCGGGCATTCCGCCGAGGAGATTCAAACCCGTTGCGGCGCATCGGGTGCGGGACTCAGGCTGGTGCTTGGTGGGTCTGAGATGCCTTCAGTGCGATCGTTTGCTCAAGCTCCTCCATGGACGTGAGGAATTCCTTCTGGAGATCGATGCCGTAGAGCTGGGCGAGGACCAATATGCTCCAGAGGCAGTCGGAAAGCTCGTGCGCCATTTTGCGGTCGAGATCCGGGATCTCGCGGAGGCCGCTCTTGGCCATGACGAGTTTCATCAAATCGCCGACGTCGCCTACAAACCCCTGCATGATCTCCTCCTTGGTCCACGGTCGGCCAGCCCGGGCTTTTTCGAGGTCGGCGAACCGCTCCCGCACGGCCATCGCGCGTTTGGTCAGCGCTGCGATGTCGGTGGGTGGGCTCATGGGCAATTGTTTCAGGTCAGCTAAGCTGGCTCGCGGTCCCGGAATTTTCTGCGCCGTGTGGCTGGGGCTCTACCCACTTCCGGTAAAAATCCTTGAACTGGTCTCGCTCGGCCTGCGACCACTTCGTCACCTGCACGCCCACCGCAGTGCCGCCATCCTTCTTCAGGATGCTCAGCCAGTAGGTGGTGCCGATGCGACTCAGGGCTACCGATAGCGCAAGCACGGTGCCCATCGCAAAGAGATAGCCGATGTAGTTCCACGGAGTGGAAAGTAAGCCAAAGGAGAACACGGTGAGTGTGGCAAACACCCCGGCTCTGATGAGCGGCGACGACATATAAGCACCAACTGCATTTCCTTCTGAGAGATGAGGCGACAGCGCATCGCGCATAATGACCGTCCGTGTCTTCTCCACGCCCAATCCCCATTTGTCCCACACATACTCGATGCGGTCCGGGAAGAACTCGAGCCGGCACTGCCACTTGTGGTTCTTGAAGCTGACTTCATGCAGGGGCTTCATGTTTTTGCGAATGATTGAGCTCAGCCACGCTCACCGGGAGCGGCGGACTGAGGTTGGAGCGGAGTTACCATGATCGAAAAAGGACGGATGGTGAGCGTTGGCTGGGGCGGCTGGATCGGCGCTTTATCGCTTGGGAGGAACAGCATCATCCCTTTGGAAAAACATCCATAGCAACCAGGCAGGCCAAAGTAGCGCGATAATGATTAGCATGCTGGCGGCAATTGGTCCTGCATCTACAAGTGGATCGAAAACCTTAAGCCCGCGCTTTGCTCTTCCTGCGATAAGCGCGAGAACCATCAAGACGAGACCGATACCAAAATAGGCAGCGAAGAGTTTTGACTGCGTGCTCATATCGCCGATCAGGTTTTCTCGCCCTTGCCGCGGTTTGCCGCGGTCACGGGCGAAATTTTTCGGAGCATGCGTTTGTTCTTTCCGGCGGGGCGTTTGAGGCGCGACGGGATCACTGGGGGATCGACTCCTGTGGTGGAGGTCGGTGGCCGGCTGAGAAACGTGGCTCGGGATCAGCGTTTCTGCTCCGGCAGGTAGAACGCCCCCATGTGTTTCAGCACTTCGTCCTTGAGGGTCTCGGCGTCCACGGCGCCGTTGTGGCGCCAGAGGATTTTGCCGCCGGGGGCGATCAGCACGGTGTGCGGGAGCGGGCCGGGCCAGGCGGGATCGAGGGCGGCGACGAGGGCGTCGGCGCTGGCGCCGGTGTAGAGGAAGTTGGTGGCGGTGCGGCCTTCGGCCTTGAGCAGGCCTTTCAGGCGGGCGGAGGGCACGGCGTGCTGGCTCTCCAGGAATTTTTTCGCCTGCGGCAACATCTTCGGATCGTCCATTGAAATGGTGACGAGCTCAAATTCGCGCGTGCTCATGCGGCGCGCGAGGGCGACGAGGCCGGGGAACTCGGCGACGCACGGCGCGCACCACGTGGCCCAGACGTTGATCAGCCGGAGGCGGTTGGAAGTGTTCTTGGCGAGGGCGGCCACGCCGGCGGCGTCGATGGTTTCCAGGGCGACGGGCTCGGATTTCCATTTCGCGTCGGCCTTGGCGACGTCGTCGCGCTTGTGGTTCCATTTGGTCGAGCAGCCCATGACGATGGTCTGCGGGGTCGTGACGGGCTGGCCGGCGAGGATCTCCGTGACGGCGTTGCGGAGGTCGTGCTTGGTGACGGTGGCGGGGTCCTCGAAGCGTGAGTCGTCCACGCGGCCGACGTAGCGGAGCTTGCGCTGCTGGTCGAAGAGGAAGACGTGCGGGGTGGCGAGGCAGCCGTAGGCCTTGGCCGCGACCTGGTGGTCGCCATCGTAGAGATAGGGGAAGGGGAAGCCGGCGTCGCGCGCGTAGAGCTTCATCTCGTCATAGCTGTCGTTGTATTTCGAGTAGCCGAGCTCGTCGAGGCGCACGCTGTCGGGGCTGTTGGGGTTGATGGCGACGACCTCAAGGCCTTGGGCCTTGAACTGCTTGGCGAGGGGGATGAGGCGCGTCTCGGCGGCGTGCGAGTAGGGGCAGTGGTTGGAGAGGAAGACCACCATGAGGAGCTTCGCGGACTTGTAATCGGCGAGCGTGTGCGTGCGGCCGTCGATGCCGAGCAGCTTGAAGTCGGGCGCGGTGTCGCCGAGCTTGAGCTGGCGGGCATCGGGCGGGAGGCCGCCGGTGATCTCGCCTTTGACGGTGGATTTCTTCGCGGGCGGGGGAGCCGGCTGCTGTGCGGAGGCGGAGCAGGCGAACGCGAGGGCGAGCGCAGCGGTGAGGAGGAGGGGGAGTTTCATGGGGAATGTGGTTTCAAAAAGACCATTGGTCACAGAGAGCACAGAGGACAAACCGGAGCGCACGGAGCGCCTGAGATGCTCTGTGGCCTCGGCTTGGGGCTCTGTGACCTCTGTGTCGATCCGGTGAACTGGAAAAACAGAATGCGGGCTGAAGCCTGCCCTACTTCAGTGCCGCGAGCATGCCGCGCACGTAGCCGACTGATTCGGCGAGGCCGGTGACAGGGTTGCCCGCGACCTTCTCATATTCAAAGGCGACGACACCCTGGTATTTGATTTCGAGGAGCGTGCGGAGCATGGCGCGGATATCGAGGCGGCCGGCGCCGACCTCGACGGGGACATCCTTCATCGCGCCGGGGACGGCGATGCTGTCCTTGAGATGCACGTCGTAGAGGCGCGCGGCGTATTTCTTGAGCGCGGAGGAGGCGTCGTCGCCGAAACGCGCGGTGTGGCCGACGTCGATGCAAAGGCCGATGCGGGCATCGAGGTTCTTGACGGCGTGCCAGATGACCTCGGGCGTGGGATAGACTTTGTCCTCGGGGCCGTGGTTGTGGATGGCGAGCTTCTGGTCGAACTCCTTGGCGAGCTTCTCGACGAGCGGGAGGGCGGCGAGATCGGGCTTGCAGACCATCGTGGCCATGCCGGCGGCGCGGACATTTTCGAAGGCCTTGCGGCATTTGGCTTCGTCGTTGGTGAGGTTGACGACACCGGAGCCCGAGAGGGCGAGACCGGCGGCCTTGAGTTTCTCGCCGACGGCGCGGCACTCGTCCACGGAGGCGGCCTCCCAATTGCAGTGGGCGCGGAAGAGCGCGATGTTGGAGATGCGCAGGGTCTTCACGGTGGCGATGGCTTCGTCGAGCGGGAGGTTGCGCAGGGAGTAGGAGGCGACGCCGAGGCGGAGCGGTTCGGCGTTCGTCTTGGCGGGCGCGGCCGGTGCGGCGGCGCGGGAGGAGAGAAGCGGCAGCGCGAAGACCCCGAGGGCGGCGGTCTTCAACGCATCACGGCGGGTGAGGGGAGTGTTCATCATAAGAAGGGGTGAGGTGGGCGAAGGTTAGGCGCGGGCCTGGCCCTTGGGAAGGCCGGACTCGTGGTGCGGGGGCGAAACGAGCCCGTGCTGGCTTGGGTCCAACCTGAGGAGCGACGGCGGCGTGTCCGGCTGTGGGAGCGAGCTCGCTCCCGCACGGCCGACGGCGACAGTGTGCGGACTCAGCGCGCGGCGGCGAACTTCCGGAGATATTTCAAGGCGACCTCGAACTCGTGCGGCAGCGGCGCCGTGATCGTGATTGGCTCGCGGGTGCCGGGGTGGTTGAGGGTGAGCGCGCTCGCGTGCAGGGCGAGGCGGGCGAGCAGGGGCTTCTCCTCCTCGCGGCCCTTGTAGCCGCGTTTGAAGTCCGAGAGCCGCAGAGCGAGATCGGGGACGCCGTAGAACGGATCGTTGAGCACCGGCGCGCCGGCCGCGGCGAGGTGGAGGCGGAGCTGGTGGGTCCGGCCGGTGAGGGGGCGGCACTCGACGAGCGCGTAGCTGGCGCCGACTGCGCCGCGCCGCGTCGAGCCGCGGAAACGCTCCAAGGTGCGAAACTCGCTGAGGCACTCCTTGCCGCCCCGGCCCTTGAAAATCCGCATCCGGCCCGGCTGGCGCTCGTCCTCGCCGAGGGAGGCATCAACGATGAACGCGTCGGGCAGCCCGCCCGTGGCATCGCGGATCGGAGCGACGACCTTCATCGACTCGCCGGGCGGGAGCACGGCGACGATCGCGTGGTAGGTTTTCCCCACGGTCTTCGACTGGAACTGGCCGGAGAGGAAATCGAGCGCGACCTTGCCCTTGGCGCAGAGCAGCACGCCGCTCGTGTCGGCGTCGAGCCGGTGGACGTTGGCGACGATGCGGCCGTAGCGCGGATGCGCGTGGACCAGCCCCATCAGGTTCTCGCGCTGCTTGTCCCAGCGATCCGGGGCGACGAGGAGACCGCTGGGCTTGTCGAAAGCGACCAGCGCATCGTCTTCATGAAGGATCTGGGGCAACGGCATGGCCGGTGAAGAGAGCGGAGCCGGCGGTGGGGCGCAAGCGAGGCCGAGGTCGCGTGAATGTTTCTCATGCGAGCCCTTGGCCACCGCTTCCGCGCAGCGGCTGGCATGGGCACTGCTCAAATGGAGCCACTGCCCGAGCAGGGTTTGGGCAGCTTGAACCCGGTCGCAAGGCCGGGAACAGAAAAAACTGGGGCCGGCGTTAAGGGGTTATCGCCGGCCCCTTTTTTTCGCTCGATGGGGCGGGTTGCCGGCCGGTCAGCTGGTCGTCCGGGTCAAAGCCCGGTCGGCCGAGAAACGTCCGCCGCCGAGGATCATGAGCGCGACGGCGATGCCGATGGCGAGCAGGTGGAACTCATAGCCTTCGCCCTTTTGCTGGCCGCTCCAGTTCATGAAGAAGCCGTTGGCGCGGTGCTGCCAGCCCGCCACGAGCATCGTGGCACCCACGCCCAGGGCGGCGACGCGCGTGCCGAGGCCGGCGAGCAGCATCAGGCCGCCGACCGATTCGGCGAGGATTGCGAGAAACGCGAAGATCCACGGCGCGCCGACCGTGCCGGTCAGGAAGCCCATGGTGCCGGTGAAGCCGTAGCCGCCGAACCACCCGAAGGTCTTTTGCAGGCCGTGTGGCAGGATCATGACGCCGAGCGCGAGCCGCAGGACGGCCGGCGCGAGGGAGTCGCCGGTGGCGGCGACGCGGGAGAGGAGGGATGATAGTTGCATACGCAATCAAACTTGCCAAAGTGATTGCATATGCAATCAAAATCTTTCTCCTCGCTCCCGATGAAACCCAGCCTCCCGGAGACCCACCTCGAAGCCTGGCGGCGCTATTACGTCGCGTTCTGGCGGGTGTTCGCGGCGATCGAGGCCGACCTCGCGGCGGCGAAGCTGCCCTCGCTGAGCTGGTATGACGCGCTCTATGAGCTCTACCTCGCGCCCGACCGCCGGCTGCGGATGAGCGCCCTCGCGCGCAGCGCGCTCCTGAGCCGGAGCGGGCTGACGCGGCTGGTGGACAAGCTGGAGCGCGCCCGGCTGATCGAGCGCAAGGCTTGCCCCGAGGACGGCCGCGCCCACTACGCGCAGCTCACGGACAAGGGCGTGGAGATGCTGCGAAAAATCTGGCCCGTCTACCGGGCTGGCATCGCCACCTATTTCGCCGGGCACTTGAATGCATCCGAGGCCAAGATGACCGCCGCCCTCTTTGCGCGGGTCGGCGCGGCGCGCAGCGACGTGGACGGCGCGCGCTGAGGCTGCGCGGGGGTCGGCGGCCTCCGGCATCGGCCGAAGATTGTTTCGCGGGATGCATCCGGTGCGAGCGGTCGCGCGTTGCAGGTGCGCTCCACGGGATTCTTTCCCGCGGGCATCTCCAATCGAAAACAACAAATCCTGCTCCCATGAAACTACGCACCTTGTTTGCCTCCCTCGCGGTCGCCGCCGCCTGCGCCACCGCTCCGGCCAAGACCGTCGTCGATATCGCCGCCGGCTCCCCCGATCACACCACGCTGGTTGCGGCCGTCAAAGCCGCCGGCCTCGTTGAGACGCTGAGCGGATCCGGTCCGTTCACGATCTTTGCCCCGACCAATGCCGCCTTCGCCAAGCTGCCGGCCGGCACCGTCGAATCCCTGCTCCTGCCTGAGAACAAGGCCAAGCTGGCGGCGATCCTCGCCTATCACGTCGTCCCCGCCAAAGTCATGGCGGCCGATGTGAAGTCTGGCGAAGCGCCGACCGTCAACGGCAAGAAACTCACGCTCAAGGCCGACGGCATGGGCGTGATGGTCAACCAAGCCAAGGTGGTCGCCACTGACCTCGTTGGCACCAACGGCGTGATCCACGTCGTCGATACCGTCATCCTTCCGTAATGGCGGGGTGATCCGGTTTCGATTCTGCACACGCTTGGTTCGGAGCAGGGTGGGGTGCACTCCGCAAGGCGGGCTCCCAATCTTTGCTCCGGCCAAGCTTTTTCCCCTCCCGCCTCGTCGGGGTTAATCATTTTTGCCCTGTCATGAAATACTTGATTCTCCTGCTCACCCTCGTCTCACCTCTCATGGCCGCAGTTGAAGCATTTCCTCGTTCCCCTGTCGGCGCGCCCGAGCTGAAGACGTTGCCGGCGGGTCTGCTGCTCAAGGCGGCGGGCAAGGGCAATTACTTCGAGCAGTCGAACAATCTGTTTCGCCCGCTGTTCAACTACATCTCGACCCACGATATCGCCATGACCACGCCGGTGGAGGCCACCATTGATGGGGCGGCGATGTATTTCTGGGTCGCGGAGAGCGAGCAGGCCAAGGTCGCCGGAGATTCTGCCGGGGTCGAAGTCGTCAAGATTCCGGAGCGTCGCGTCGCGAGCCTGGGAACCCGCGGCAGCTACTCGGCCGCCAATTTCGCCAAGGCGCGCGATGAACTGCTCGCCTGGATCGCGACCCGGACGGATGTCGCGCCGGGCGGTCCCGCATATGCGGTGTATTGGAATGGGCCCTTCGTGCCTGGGTTTCTCAAGCGCTTCGAAGTTCATGTCCCCGTGGTCCCGCGCCAGCCGTCGCGGTGATGAGCCCGGCTCTGCCAGCATCGGATGACCCGGTCCGACCGCCTCGGAACGTGTCGAGAGGCCAAAAAGCGGCGGCCGCGGTCGGGCGCCAGCGCTGGAATTATCTGCTGTTTGCGCACTGGCGCGTCGATCCCTCGGCGGTGCAGGCGACGTTGCCCGCTGGGTTGTCCGTGGACACGCATTGCGGCGCGGCCTTTGTGGGGATTGTGCCTTTCGCGATGGAGTGCGTGCGACCGGTGGGCCTGCCGCCCCTGCCTTGGCTGTCATGGTTTCTTGAACTTAACGTCCGGACCTATGTGCGTGACGCGAACGGGCGACGCGGGGTCTGGTTCTATTCGCTCGACTGTAATCAGCCTCTCGCGGTGGCCATCGCTCGCCGGTTCTTCCACCTGCCTTATTTCCATGCACGCATGTCGACGCAGTTTCGCGGCGCAACGATCGCCTACGCGTGTCGCCGGCGCCACGTCTCCTCACCCCTCTGCCGCTACGTGTGGACGCCCGGGCGTTCGGCCGATCCGGCCGCGCCCGGCTCGCTCGCGCATTTTCTGGTCGAACGCTATCTCCTCTTCACCACCGATCCGGCAGGTCGCCTGCTTGAAGGGCGCGTGGAGCACGAGCCGTATCGCGTGCATACGCCCGAGGTCGCCGAATTTTCCTGCGAGCCGGGCCGTCAGGCCGGCTTCACCTTGGAGGGTGCCCCGGTCTCCCTGCTCGGCGCGGAGCCGGTCGATGTGACGATTTTCCCCCTGCAGCCGGTTTCCACGCTGCGATCATGAGCGATTCCCATTTGCCTCCCGTCTGGTTCATCACCGGCTGCTCCAGCGGCCTCGGCCGTGCACTTGCGTTGCACGTGCTGGGGCGCGGGCACCGGCTCGTCGCGACCGCGCGGAATCCGGATACGCTCTACGACCTGGTCGCGCAGGGGGCCGGGCAATGCCGGGCGCTCACGCTTGATGTCACTCAGCCTGATCACGTGACCTCGGCCATCGCTTCAGCGGTGGCGGCATTCGGCCGGATCGATGTGGTGGTGAACAATGCAGGCTGCGGTCTCGCGGGCGCGCTGGAGGAGTTGGACGAGGATCAGATTCAGCGGTGTTTTGAGACCAACTTCTTCGGCGCGATGCGCCTCACCCGCGCGGCGCTGCCGATCCTGCGCGCGCAGCGGCGCGGACATTTCGTGATGATCAGCGCGGCGGCGGCCATCGCGAACTACCCGGGCTTCTCGATCTATGGCGCGGCGAAGTGGGCGCTGGAGGGAATGGCGGAGGCGCTCGCGGCCGAGGTCCGGCCGCTGGGGCTCGGCGTGACGATTGTGCAGCCCGGGCCGTTTCGCACGGCGTTTGTCTCGCGTTCACTCGAGCGCGGGTCGGAGCGGCTTCCCGACTACGATGGCACCAGCGGCCGGTTCCTCCGGCTCATCGAATCAATGGAGGGACGGCAGCCCGGCGATCCCGCCAAAGCGGCGGAGGCGATCGTCGCGGCCGTGGAGGCGGAGCAACCGCCCTTGCGCCTCGTGCTTGGAAAATACGCGAACGACAAGGCACGGCGAAAACTGGCCGCGATGGCGCGGGAACTCGACACCTGGGCCGCACCGGGGATCGCGACGGATTTTTCCGCGGCCAGCGCCGGCCGAACGCAACCATGAAGCGCCCCTCGAGCGGGACGCTGGCTCCTCCCCGCATATTCGCGCACGGCGAGATCTGCATCGCGGTGGATGCGGCTTGCCGCCAGCTTTGATCCCATGCCTGACATGACGACCAGCGCGGGGCGGGAGACGGACGAAATTTTCCGGCGGTCCGTCCGGATCGAGCGGCCGGCTGAGGAGGTCTTTGCGTGGCATGAGCGGCCCGGCGCGTTTGCCCGGCTGTGTCCGCCGTGGGAGCGCGTCAAGGTGGTTGCGCACACGGGCGGCATCCGCGACGGCGCGCGGGTTTCGCTGCGCACCAAGGTCGGTCCGTTTTGGACGACGTGGGAAATCGTGCATCGCGACTACGTCGCCGGGCGGCAGTTTCGCGATGTGCTGCTGAGCGGACCGTTTGCCAAGTGGGAGCACCTGCACCTGATTGAGCCGGCCGGGCCGGGCGCCTGCGTGCTCACGGACGAGATTCGCTATCGGCTGCCGCTGGGCGCCCTCGGCCGACTGGGCGGGGCGGGGTTGGCGCGGCGCCAGTTGGATCGGATGTTTGCCTACCGGCACGCCGTGACCAAGGCGGACACGGAGGGCGCGGCGGCGGGGCCGCGTCGCTGCGTGCTGATCACGGGCGCATCAGGGCTGATCGGCCGCGGGCTCGGGGCGTTTCTCCGCACGCAGGGGCACACGGTGCGCAGCCTCGGGCGCGGCACGCCGCGCGGTCCCGAAGAATTTCAATGGGACCCCGCGGCGGGAAAAATCGATCCGGCGGCGCTCGCCGGAGTTGACGCGATCGTGCACCTTGCGGGCGAGAATGTGGCGGGCGGCCGGTGGACCACCGCGCGCAAAGCCGCGATTCTGGCCAGTCGCGTGGAAGGCACGCGGACGCTGGCCGCGGCCATCGCGGCCTGTGCGCCGGCGGCCCGGCCGGAGGTTTTGGTCAGCGCCTCGGCGGTCGGCTACTATGGCGATCGCGGGGACGAACGCGTGGACGAGGCGGCGGTGGTGGGCGACGGGTTTCTGGCCGAGGTGTGCCAAGCTTGGGAGCGCGAAGTCGCGGCGGTGGGGCAGCTCGGTGTGCGCACCGTGGCGTTGCGCACCGGCGTGGTGCTCACGCCCGCGGGCGGAGCGCTCGCGAAGATGTTGCCGGCGTTTCGCGCGGGGGTGGCGGGGCGTCTGGGCTCCGGTCGGCAATGGATGGGCTGGATCACGCCCGATGATTTGGCCGCGTTGTATGAGCGGGCGCTGCTCGACCCGGCGTGGCGCGGGTCGTGCAACGCCGTGGCGCCGGAGCCGGTGACGAACGCGGAGTTTACCGCGACGCTCGCGCGCGTGCTGCGGCGGCCGGCGGTGCTGCCGACCCCGGCTTTCCTGCTGAAGCTGATCTTCGGGCGGATGGCGGAGGACACGCTGCTCGTGAGCACACGCGCCGTGGCGGAGCGGGCGCGCGCGGCGGGTTTCGCGTGGCGCCATGCCGAGCTGGATGGCGCGCTGCGGCACGTGCTCGGCCGGTAGGCGGCGACGCAGCCGGGGAAGAAAAAGGCCGCCCGGTTTAGGGGCGGCCTGGGAGATGAAGGCGATGACGCGGCCCGCTCAGCGGTATTCCTCGCCGGTCTCCGCGTTGAGAATCTTGAAGTTCTCGACGTGGTAGTTGAGGTCGGCGCGGAAGGCCAGTTTGACCCGGAAGAGCTTCTCCATCCGCACGAGCAAGTCGGCGTCCTCGCTGCGCAGGCGCTCGAGGATGCTTGGATGCACGAGCACGCGCAGCGAATATTCCTTGCTGTCGTTGCGCAGCTGGAGGCGGCGGACGACGGAGCTGAGCTTGCGCTGGAGCTCGACGCTCATGGTCGTCGCGCTCTTCACGATGCCGCGGCCGCGGCAGTAGGGGCAGTCGTTGTAGAGGTTGGACGACAGCGACTCCTGCTGGCGCTGGCGGGTCATCTGCATGATGCCGAGCGAGGAGATGGGGAGGATGTGGTTCTTGGCTTTGTCCGAGGCCATCAGCTCGACCATCTTCTCATACACGGCGTTGCGGTGGCGCCGCTCCTTCATGTCGATGAAGTCCATGATGATCAGGCCGCCCAGATTCCGGAGGCGGATCTGGCGGGCGATCTCGGCGGCGGCCTCGAGGTTCACGGCGTAGATGACGTTTTTCTCGTCGCCGCCGCGGTTTTTGTGGGAGCCGGTGTTCACGTCCACGGCGATGAGGGCCTCGGTCTCGTCGATGATGATCTCGCCGCCGGAGGGGAGCGGGACCTTGCGCTGGCCGGTCTGCTCGATCTGGCGCTCGATGTTGAAGCGCTCGAAGATCGGGATACTGTCCTTGTAGAGGGCAATCTTGGCGGCGCCGCGCTTGGAGATCTGGCCGACGAGCGCCTGGGTGCGCTCATGGTCGTCCTTGCTGTCGATGAGCACGCGGTCGACCTCCTCGGTGAGGAAGTCGCGCACGGTGCGCTCGACGAGGTCGGGCTCCTGATAAAGGCACGCGGGCGGGCGCTCGCTCTTCATCTTGGCCTGGATGCCCTCCCACGTCTTGAGGAGGATGTGGAGATCTCGGACGAAGTAGCGTGATTTTTTGCCCTCGCCGGCGGTGCGGACGATGACACCTACGCCTTCGGGGAGCGTGAGCTCGTTGATGAGGGTCTTGAGGCGCTTGCGCTCCTGCGGGTCCTCGATCTTGCGGGAGATGCCGCAGCCGTCGGAGAACGGCGTGAGGATGAGGTAGCGGCCGGGGAGGGAAAGATTGGTCGTGGTGCGCGGTCCCTTGGTGCCGATGGGGCCCTTGGTGACTTGGATGACGATCTCGGAGCCGGGCGGGTAGAGGTTGGGGATGTCCTTGGTGGTGGGCTCGGCGGGCTTGTCGGGGGCGTTCTTCTTCTTGTTCACGCGCACGACCTCGACGGAGGAGTCGGCGGCGGCGGGGAGCATGTCCCAGTAGTGGAGAAACGCGTTCTTGGTGTAGCCGATGTCCACGAAGGCGGCCTTCAGACCGGGGTCGAGGTTCTTGATGCGGCCCTTGTAGATGCCGCCGACCATCCGGTTGTCGGACTCGCGTTCGATCTCGAATTTCTCGAGGCGGCCGTCCACGAGCAGCGCGACGCGCTTTTCGAGAGGCTCGGAATTGATGATGAGCTCGCGGTAGGATCCTTTTTCCTTCTGGAAAACCGCGAGGATCTTCTGGAGGAGAGGGCGCTGCTTGGCGCGTTCGTCGGCCCCGGCTTTTAGCTCGGCGGCGCTGACGGGCGCGGTTTCGGTCGCGGCGGGGGGATTGACGAGTTCTTCGTCATATTTTTGCGCGACGTCCTGGGGGACGCCGGTGGGTTGGGATCGATCGCTCATGGCGGGTGTCGTGTGGGTTGAACCCGGTGTCCCCCGGTGCGGCAGTCGTGGCGCAGGAAATTCCGGCAGGGCGGTCGTTGGCGCGAAGAGGGGATCTCATGTGAAATCCCTCCTGAAGCGCCAGACGCTCTGGACCAGTCCTTGCAGCAAGCAGCAACTAAGCACAAAGGAGCCACCGTAGCTGATGAAGGGAAGCGGTATGCCCGTGATGGGCACCAGCCCGATGGTCATGGCGATGTTCACGAACACGTGCACCAGGAACAGCACCGTCACGCCGATGGCGATGAGGGCGCCGAGCCGGTCCCTGGCGGAACCGGCGATGCGAATGCCGTTGAACAACACCAGCCCAAACAGGCCGGTAACTGTGAGGCTTCCCAAGAAACCTTTCTCCTCGGCGATGACCGAGAAAATGAAATCGTTGTGCGCGACCGTGCGCGGCAGGTAGCCGAGCTGGGCCTGCGTCCCGTCCGTCCAGCCTTTGCCGGCGAAGCCGCCGCTGCCCACGGAGATGAGGGACTGCTGGAGATTGTAGGCGACGCCGATGCCCTTGGGGTCGACCTTGTCGGGCGCGGCAAAGGCGAGGATGCGGTTGCGCTGGTAGTCGTGCACGAAAGGCAGGATGGGGTTCCCCTCCTGCTCGAAGCGTTTGTTGTCCCGGCCGTAGGCGTAGCCGTGCGCATCCATGAAGTTCACGTAGCGCACGCTGTCCCACGCCACCAGCCCCACGACGAGCAGGAAGACTCCCAGCGCACCGGCGAAGAACCGCGGCGAGAGCTTCGAGACATAGAGCATGGAAAAAACCATGGGGGGCAGGACGATGGCCGACTTTAAGTCGGGCTGAATCAGGATAAGGAAGATGGGCGTCCCCACCGCAAGGGCCAATTTCCCCAGCGTGCCCAACGACTGCCGCACCGTGCCGATCTTGGCGTGCACGAGCACGCTCGCGGTGATGAGGAGCACGGCGATCTTCGCCGTCTCGGACGGCTGGTAGGAAAAATAATAAAGATCGATCCAGCGCGTGGCTCCCCAGAGCTCCGCCGCCCCGCCGCCGGCGCCCGGAATCAGCACGATGAGCAGCGGCACCATGAACGCCGCATAGATCCAGTGCGCGATGCTGAACCAGAACCGGTAGTCGATCAGTGAGACCGTGAGATAGAGCACACCGCCGAGGCCCAGATAGACGATCTGCTTGATCCAGTCGTTGTGGTGACGCGGCGACTGCTGGACGGCCGAGTAGATGAACGCCACCCCGATCAGGCTCAGCCCAATCAGTGCGAGCGGGGTGAGCACGTCCCAATTCGCCCGGGTGGTGGGCTTGAAGAGGCTGCGAAGATCGAGGCGGAGGAGCGTTTGCACGGGCCGGTCGCGCCGACTCCACGGCCAGCCCCGGCGCGGCGCAAGGCTCGATCGCGCCGAGGGCGCATTCGTGATGGTTTTTTGGGCGGGAGCGGGCTTGCCCGCTTCCCCCGCAAGCCATCCGTCCGCCCCCGGAAGAAGACTTGAGGTTTGAACTTCCCCGCCTACGTTCCGCGTCCCTTGATTTCCGCGAGCGCAGCCGTCTTCGCCTCTTTGCTCGCCGAGGGCGACCAGAACTACGATTGGCCGCTCGCGGCGATCTTTGTCGTGGTCGGCAGCGGCATCGGCTTCGCGATCTCCTGGCGCCTCACGCGCCACCACCGCCGCGCCGCGCACGAGCAGGCCGCCGAGCTCGTCGAGGTGGCGCGCCGCGAGGCCGTCGTCGTCGCCGAGGGCCTCAAGCAGAAGGCCGAGGCCGAAATCCAGGAGAAGCGCGCCGAGCTCAACCGCGAGCTCGACCGCCGCGAGATCGAGAGCGATGTCCGCCTCCGCGAAATCCGCGCCCACGAGGAATCGCTCGCCCTCCTCGACTACCAGCTCGAGCAGCGCCAGGAACGCCTCAACCGCGAGGGCGCCGCCATCAAGACCGCGCGCGACGCCATCCGCGATCTCTCCAAGAATGTCCGCAAGCGCCTCGAGGGCGTCTCCCAGCTCGACGCCGATCAGGTCAAGGCCCAGCTCCGCGACGAGGTCATGCTCGAGTGCCAGGACGAGCTGCGCGCCCTGCGCCGCGCCACGCTGGAGAAGTCCGAGCAGGAGCTGCAGAACGACGCCCGCCGCATCCTCATCGCCGCGATGCAGCGCATCTCGAGCAAGCCCAACAACGATCTCACCGCGACCATCATCCAGCTCCCGAGCGAGGAGATGAAGGGCCGCATCATCGGCCGCGAGGGCCGCAACATCAAATCCTTCGAGGCCGCCACCGGCGTCACCCTTCTCATCGACGAATCGCCGCAGATGGTGCTCGTCTCCTCCTTCGATCCCGTGCGCCGCGAGGTCGCGCGCGTGGCGCTCGACGGGCTGGTGAAGGACGGCCGCATCCACCCCGCCTCGATCGAGGAGTTCGTGAAGCGCGCGCAGGAGGAGATCGATCTCGTCACCACGCAGGCCGGCGAGGATGCCGTGGCCAAGCTCAACATCAACGGCCTCCACCCCGAGATCATCAAGCTGCTCGGCCGTCTCAAATACCGGTTTTCCTACAACCAGAACGTGCTCGATCACTCGGTCGAGACCGCGTTCCTCGCCTCCGTGATCGCGAGCGAGGTCGGCCTCGACCCCAACGTCGCCAAGCGCGCCGGCCTGCTCCACGACCTCGGCAAGGCCGTGCCCGGGGAACTCGAGGGCAGCCACGCCGTGATCGGCGCCGAGTTCATCAAGCGCTTTGGCGAGACCCCCATCGTCGTCAACGCCGTCGCCGCGCACCACGAGGAGGTGAAGCCCGAGACCGTGTATGCCGGCCTCGTCATCCTTGCCGACACGATCTCCGCCGTGCGCCCCGGCGCGCGCGCCGAGTCGATGACGAGCTACATCCAGCGCCTCGGCCGCCTCGAGAACCTCGCGCTCTCGATCGCCGGCGTGCAGCAGGCCTTCGCCATCCAGGCCGGCCGCGAAATCCGCGTGGTCGTCTCGCCGATGGAAGTCACCGACGACCGCGCCCGCGAAATCGCCAAGGATCTCCGCCACCGCATCGAAGCCGAGCTGCAATACCCCAGCACGATCAAGATCACCGTGATCCGCGAATCGCGCTTCACGGAGACGGCGACCTGAGGCTGCCCGCGAATCACGCGAATCGGCACGAATAATCCCGAGTCATTCGCGTCAATTCGCGTGATTAGCGGGCAGGTTGTTTGGATCGGGTTTGAATTCGTCGCCCGTTCGTGTGCTTTGGAGGGCCTCTCAAATGCCTTCGCCGAAAATCCTCGAGACCTTTCCCAATCCCGCGCCGCGGCGCGACTACGTGATCGAGCACACGCACCACGAGTTCACGTCGGTCTGTCCGATGACGGGGCACCCGGACTTCGCGCACATCACCGTGCGCTACGTGGCCGACAAGGCGTGCGTGGAGCTCAAGTCGCTCAAGCTCTACTTCCACGCCTTCCGCAACGAGGGAATCTTCTTCGAGGCCGCGACCAACAAAATCTGCGACGACCTCGGCGCCGCGCTCAAGCCGCGTTCGCTCACCATCATCGCCGACTGGAAAGCCCGCGGCGGCTTCACGTCGCGCGTGACGTGCGAGTGGTCGGCGAAGAAGCGGCGGTGAAGGGATAGGCCTGCCGACTTCAGATGTGGGTGTAGATGACGCGAAGATCGCATCCAAGGACTCGCTCAAGCTCCCCAACATGAGTTTCCGCAAAATCTGGGTTGGGCGGATTCATCACCTCCAGGCTGAAGCGCGCAAACCCCTGCGGCCATTCGTAGGTTAACTCATGGAGACTCTTCGCTGTGCCGCAGCAGGGCAGCGTTGTTGGAACCAGTGAGTTTCTGGACATCACTTGATTGACCTGTTCGTTCCACCAACTCAGTTCGATATTCCGATCGCACAACGGGCACGCAATGCGCTCAAAATTTTCCCCGCAATCGATGAGGCGCAGTTTGTCCGTGCACTCGACACGGATGGCCTCGGCCCCAGGTGAAAGTCTTTTCACCAAACTGATGCCAAGTTGCTGGGCCTGAACCGCCGGAACAAACTCGGGTTCCTGGGGGATGAATGTAATCAAGCTGTCGCTCATGATGCCATCTCAGTGCGCCTGAAGCTGAAAGATTGGTTATGCGCGTCAAGTGACCGCCTAATCCATCCGCTTCGTCAGTAATCCGCTATTGCTCTGCGGAGTGGACGCGCATCGTGGACGGTGACCAAAACCCACTGCCGATGAAGACCGTTTCCCTCCGCTTGTCCCTATTCCTTGCCGCTTTCGCCGCGGCGTTTTCCGCCCGGGCGCAGACCGCCGCCGATCCGGCGATCGCGCTCGATGAGATCACGGTCTCGGCCACGCGCATCGCGCAGCCGGTGGCGGATGTGCCGGCGAGCGTGTCGGTGCTCCGGCTCAACGATCTGCTCAACCCGATCGCCAACCTCCGTGATCTCGCGCGGGGCGAGCCGGGGGTGTCGGTGCCGGCGGCGTTTGGCGCGACGGGCAATGCCCCGCGCAATTTCCCGGCGGCGCGCTCGGTCAATATCCGCGGCCTCGATGGCAACCGCGTGCTCATCCAGGTCGATGGCGTGCGGCAGCCGGAGCAATTCACGTTTGGCAACGCGCAGCTCATCGGCCGCGACTACTTCGAGCCGTCGCTCTACCGCACGGCGGAAATCCTGAAGGGCTCCGCGTCCGCGCTCTACGGCTCGGATGCGGTGGGCGGCGTGCTGTCGTTCATCAGCCCCGCGCCGACGGCGCTGCTGGCGGGCGCGAAGCGCGACTGGCTCGGCGGCATCTCGTCGAGCTACGCCTCGGCCACGCGCGAGTGGACGCACACGGCGAGCGGAGCGGCGCGGGCCGGCGCGGTGTCGGCCGTGGCCACGGCCACGCATCGCCAAGGCCACGAGGCCGAGCCCAACGGCGCGTTTCCCGCCGATCCCTCGAGCTTCACGATCGACGCCGGGCTCTTCCGCGCGGACTTCGCGCCGAGCAAGGACAACGTGCTCTTCCTCACCGCCGAGACGTTCACGAAGACCACAGAAGCTTCGTTTCCCAGCCTCGTGACCGCGACCTTCGCGGGCCAGACGGGCCGCCAGCGCATCACGCGCGACCGCGCGACGCTCGGCTACGATTTCACGAGCGGCTCCGGCTATTTCCGCAACGTGCAGGCGCGCCTCTCGTGGCAGGGCGCCAAGGTCCGCGAGACTTACCAGACGCGCCAGGCGATCCCCGCGGGCGCGCCGCCGCCCGCGCCGCAGATTTTTGTGCCGCGCCTGCGCCTGCGCGATTCCGATTTCCGCAACCGCGGCCTCTCCGGCTCCGTGCAGGTGGAGAGCGGCACGCGCATCGCGGATCGCGCGCACCGCATCCTCTGGGGCTTCGACGCCTCGCGCACAAAGCAGACGCGCAACGAGGATTTCTCGCAGTTCGACGGCGTGACGGGCGCGTTTCTCAACAAGATTTTCGTCGGCGAGAATTTCCCGCTGAAGCGCATCCCCGACGGCAAGGTGGACCGCTACGCCTTCTTCGCGCAGGACGAGATCACGCTCGACGCCGCGCAGCGCTTCGTCGGCTCGTGGGGCCTGCGCGCGGACCACTACAAGCTCAGCGTGACCAACGATGCGCTTTACCAGAACCTCGCCAAGGGCACTGCGCCCGTCGGCTTCGACCAGTGGTCGCTTGCGCCGAAGCTCGGCCTGCTCTGGCGCGTGAGCGCGCAGGAGTCGTTCTTCGCCCGTTACCACCGCGGCTTCCGCAACCCCACCAACGAGGACCTCAACGGCTCCATCGTGAACCTCACGACGCCGCCCGTCTTCTACCGCACGCGCCCGAATCCCGCGCTCAAGGCCGAGACGAGCGACAGCTTCGATGTCGGCATGAGAGCGCGCCGCCCTGGGGCGACGTATGTCGTGAGCGTTTATTACAACTCCTACGCGAACTTCATCGAGACCTTCAGCCCCACGCGCGACCCGCAGCGTCCTAGTTCGCCCGGCGATCCGGTGGTCTATCAGTCGAAGAACATCCGCCGCGCGCGCATCCACGGCGCCGAGGCCACGATCGAGCTGCCGCTCGGGCATTACGAAAAGTCCCTCGCGGGCTTCGCCTGGTCCAACTCCTTCGCGTGGTCGCGCGGCGACAATCTCACCGACGGCAAGCCGCTCAACTCCATCGAGCCGCCGAAGTGGGTGAGCGCGCTCAGCTACACCTCGGCCGACACGTGGGGCGTGCGCCTCAGCGGCACCACGCACGCGCCACAGCGCCGCGCGGACAAGGGCGCGATCCTCGCGCTCTGGGACGGCCGCCCGCCGACGCCGGCGCAATTCGTGCCCGGCGGCGTGACGGTGTTCGATCTCGCGGGCTACTGGAACGTGGCGAAAAATGTCCGCCTCAGCGCCGGCCTCTACAACCTCACGGATCGCCGCTACTGGTTCTGGCAGGACGTGCGCGAACTCGACCGCGGCCGCGCGGACTTGGAGCGCTTCACGCAGCCGGGCCTCAACTCACGCGTGACGCTCACGCTGAGTTTCTGAGCGGGCAGGGTGGCGAGTCCCTTCGCCTTGTCTGCTCGCGCAAGCGGCGCGGAACGGAGCCCGCGCCCTGCCAGCCGGTTTCGCACTCGCGCCTCGATTGCGATTCTCGCAAGTTGGGCGGCGTGAAACTCCGCCTCGCCTTTCTCCTGCTCGCCTCGGCGCTCGGGTTGCGCGCCGCCGATGGATTGCCGGTGTTCAACGCCGTTTTGACGATGGGTCGCGAAAGCCAGTTCGTGCTCGTCGATGCCAGCGGCAGGACGAGCGGCTTCCTCAAGCTCGGGCAATCGTTCGCGGGCTGCACGCTCAAGGCCTACGAGGCCAAGACCGGCGTGCTCGAGGTGGAGCGCGACGGAAAACCCGTGCGCCTCACGCTCGTGGCCGAGGCCGCGGTGAAGCACGCCGACGCCGCCCCGGCGCGCGCGACCTTGGCGGACGCGACGGCGGTCCTGGACGCGATGAACTTCGAGCAGATGATGGAGAAAACCATGGCCGGCGTGCGCAAGCAGCAGGTCGCCATGGTCGATCGAATGATGGGCCAGATGCTGCCCCCGGGCGCGGATCGCGACGCGGTGATGGACCTCCAAAAACGCATGATCGAGGAGATCATGTCGGCCATGAATTACGCGGAGATGAAGGGCGACATGGCCAAGGTTTACAGCGATGTCTTCACCAAGGATCAGCTCGCCGCGCTGGGGACCTTCTACCAATCACCCGCCGGGCAGGCGATGTCCGAAAAACAGCCTGAGATCACGGAAAAGCTGAACGCGCTGATGATGCCGCGCATGATGGCCGCGATCCCGAAGGTGCAGCAGATGGCGAAGGATTTTGCCCTTGAGCAAAAGTTGCGGCGGGACGCGGCCGCCAAGGCGCCGGCCCCTACGCCGAAGCAGTAAACGCTATCCCTGGGCCAGCGCCGCGACGACGGCGGCGTGCAGCTCGGGCGTGGTGGCGGCGATGGTGGACTGAGCGGGATAGGCCGCTCCGCCCTGCCAGTCGGTGATCACGCCGCCAGCGCCGCGCACGATGGGCACGAGCGCGGCGATGTCCCAGGGGTTCATGATCGGATCGAGGCAGATATCGGCGTAGCCGCTTGCGAGGAGCAGGTAGCCATAGCAATCGGCCCACGTGCGCACGAGGCGGGCGCGGCCGAGCAGGCGATCGCAGGCGGGACCGTTTTGATATTTGGCGAGGTTGAGCGTGTCGCTCGTGAGCAGCGTGGCGTCCTCCACGCGCGTCGTGGGACGGCAGTGGACACGCACGCCGTCGAGGGTGGTGGTGGTGCCGTCGCCGATCATGAGCTGGCGCAGCACGGGCTGGTGGATGCAGCCGAGCACGGGCTGGCCGCGGTGCAGCAGTGCGATGAGCGTGCCCCAGAGCGGCAGGCCCGTGATGAAGGCCTTGGTGCCATCGATCGGATCAAGGACCCAGACCCATTCGGCCTCGGCGCGCTCGTTGCCAAATTCCTCCCCGATGATGCCGTGAGTGGGAAACTTGGCTGTGATGAGCGCGCGCATCAGCTCCTCGGCGCCCCGATCGGCGAGAGTGACGGGCGAGGCGTCGGCCTTGGTGTCAACCGCGAGGCCGGGCCGGCGGTAGTGCGGCCGGATGAAGTCCCCGCTTTCGCGGGCGAGCTCGATCAGGAACGTGCGGTAGGGCGACAAATCCATAAAGGGACCAAGGGACTAAAAGACCAAGGGGCCAAGGGACCAAGGACCAAAAATGCGTGTGTCGCTGCGAAGGTTTTGTCCCTTGGTCTTTTGGTCCTTTGGTCTTTTGGTCCTTTGCAATGTCCTGGACCGACCAACCGATCTTCTTTGTCGATTTCGAGGGGAGCCGTGCGTCGGGGATTTTGGAGTTCGGTGTCGTCGAGGTCTTGCGCGGGCAGATTGTCTCGGCTCGCACACGGTTGTGTCGCGCCACGGGCGGCGTGCGGGAGGAGGACGCGGCGGTGCATGGGCTGCGTGAGGCGGAGCTGGCGGCGCACGCGCCGTTTGCGGAGGAGTGGATGTATTTCTCCAGCCTGCGCGAACTCGGGCCGCTCGCCGCGCACTATGCGGGCGTGGAGAATTCGCTGCTCAAGTCAGTGTGGCCCTATCCGCGGGGCGTGCCGGACTTTGCCCGGCCGGGCGCGCGGATCGCGGACTGGGGGCCATGGATCGACACGGCGCGGCTCTACGCTCAGCTGCTGCCGCATTTTGACTCGGGCCGGCTCGAATCACTCGTCGCCGCCGTGGGCTTGCAGGCCCAGCTTGATCAGGTCGCGGCGGCCTACTGCCCGGCGGAGCGCCGCCGCTATCACGCGGCGCTCTACGATGCCCTCGCGGGCGCGCTGCTCCTCGCCGCGCTCGCCCGCGCCCCGCAGATCGCCGGGCTCTCGACGATGCAACTGCTCGCCCTCAGCACACTCGATCCGGAGAAGCGCGCGGCGCTGCAGCAGCGGGAATTGTTTTGAGCGGGAGATGCTGTAGGCGGGGTGCCCTCACCCCGCGGCGGAAGGGACCGGAAAGCAAATGCGGGGTGAGGGCACCCCGCCTACAGCTGTTTCAGCCGAATAGCCGCGCGAAATTCCGCGCAACCTGCGCGGTGAGCTCCGCCAGCGGCACGCGACGGATCGCGGCGAGCCCGACGTAGGCGGCGGCGAGGTTGCCGGGATGGTTGACGCGCGTGCCGTCGGCGAGAGCGGGCAGGGTGTGGGTTTCGAGATCAGCGGGCAGGGCCATCGCGGGCGCGTCGGTCTCAACCAGCAGGCGGTCGCCGGGGATCGCGGCGAAGACTGCGCGTTTTGCGGCATGACGGGCGGCGAGGAACCCGCCGTTGAAGGAAAAATACGCGCCCAGCGCGGCGAACTCCGCGACCATCTCGGCGGGGCCGCCGTAGGCGTGGAGCAAGAAGCCGCGCGCGGGGCGCGGCGTTGCGCGCAATGTCTCCATCAGCGCGCCCCAGGCTTCGAGACAATGGAGGGTGGCGGGGAGATTGCGCTCGGCGGCGAGCGACAGCTGCCAGACAAACGCCTCGGTCTGCTCGGCGAGCGGGGCACGGCGCAGGCCCGCGAGGCGCGGATCGTCGGGCCGGGCGCGTTCAAGGATCCAGCGGTCGAGACCGATCTCGCCGACGGCGCCGCGGGGATTGGCGTCGAGCGTGCGGACGAGCGCGGCCCGCCACGCGGGGGTGGCGTTGCCGACGTCCCACGGGTGCAGGCCGTAACTGGGCCGAACCCAGGCGTGCGCTGCAGCGAGGGCGGTGACCTCGGGCCAGTCGGTTTCGCAGGTGCCGTTGACGACCGCGCCTGCGACCGGCAGCCGTTCCAAATCAGCCGCGATCGTGGCGAGGTGCGGCGCCAGCCAGGCGTCGTGCAGATGGTTGTGGGCGTCGTGGAGCACGGTCAGGCGGCGCGGCGGGCGAAGGCGCGAATGGTCTCGCGCACGGCGGCGAGCCCGTTGCGCCGCGTGGGCGAAAGATCGCGGGCCACGCCCAGGGTCTCGAGCGGATCGGCGTCGGTGGCGGCGATCTCGGCGGCGGGGGCGTCGCTGAAGAATTCGCAGACAAAGGTCACGAGCCCGCGCACAAGAGGCGACTCGGCGTCGCCGCGGAAGTGGCATCGCCCATCGCGCAGCTCGCCCACCAACCAGACGACGGAGACGCAGCCGGCCACGCGGTGTGCGTCCGTGCGATCAGCCGCGGGCAGCTGTGCGTGCCGCCGCGCCTGATCGACCACGGCGCTGAGTTTTTCCTGCGCATCGGGCAGCACCGAAAAATCGTCGGCCAGACGATGTAATTTTTCGGTCAGGATCATGATGCGAAATTGTCCTACCATGAGGGTGCGGCAAGTCCCCTCCCTTGGGAATTTCAGCCGTGCTCATTCGGACCGTTAGAACAGGCAAATCCCGCTATGCGCGAAAACGTTTTGATTCCTCTGCCCGGCTTCCGCCTCCCCGAAGACTACCCGTGGCGGGCAGGCTTGGTCGAGGCGGTGGATCAGCAGCTGCGCCGGTTGCGCGCGACGGGCCACTACTCGCCCCCGCGCTTCTTCGGCTACTTCTTCCAAGGCGGCATCCCGACGGGCGTGGCGGGCAGCTGGACGGTGACACTCGACAACCGCCGCCCGGTGTCGCTGCTGCCGGGCCTGCTAGAACCTCTTACGCAGGGCAAATACAGCATCGCGAGCGAGCGCCCCGACAAGACGCCGGACTTCGTGCTGGTGCATGACCGCCGCGATGGCGCGTGCTGGCTGTGGACGTTCAAGGATGGCCTGCGCTTCATCGAGTCCCTGGACCCGGTGAGCGGCGGGCTCGACGACGCCGAGGCCTCGAAGCTGCTCGGGCCCTGAGCCTGATCGCGGTTCGGCGGCCAAGGCCGAAATTCAGAAAAGAAAAAGGCCGGCTCGTAGAGCCGGCCTGAATTTTTTGGTTGAGCCACCGCGCGCGGAGCGCGGGTGAATCAATTGTAGAAAATCGCCTCGTTGCTCTGGAAGAGCGCGTGGGCGAGCTTCGTCCAGGCGTCGAGCGGGGTCGAGGAATCGTAAACGCCGCCGACCTGGGTGTTGAAGCGGCCTTGCTGTTTCTTGGCGTTCATGGCGGCCATCTCGGCGGCCTTGGCCTTCTTCGCCGCACGGGCAGCCTCACGGGGATCGGGCTGGGCGGCGACGGGTTTGTCGCCCGGGAGCACGATGTTTGTGCCGCCGGGGTTGGACTTCACGTATTTGAGGCCGAGGTCGACCTCCAGCCGCGTGGGCCAGCGCTGGAAGATGGCGAGGTAGAGCAGGACGACGCGGTCCTGATCATTCTGGGCATCGGCAAAGGCAGGACGCGCGACCAGTTTCCGCGCGGTCTCGATGACCATCGGGCTGTTCATGAGAAACAGGGCCTGCTGCGGGACGAGCGTCTCGTAGCGGCGGCCGGAGGGGACATCAGGGCTGGGGAAATCGAACTGGGTGAGCAGCTCGGGCGGATTGGTGCGATCGATCATCGTGTAGATCGCGCGGCGTTTGGCGAAATCCTCGCTGCTGATCGGGACGGGCCGGCCGCCGTAGGTGAGATCGAGGTTGCCCGTGATGGCGAGGAGGGAGTCGTGGACTTCCTCGAAATCCATCCGGCGCAGATTATAGCGCCAGAGGAGTTTGTTGTTCGGATCCTTTTCCGCGTAGGCCGGGTTGTTGGCGCTGCTCTGCTGATAGGCGGCGCTGAGGACGATCTTGCGGTGGAGATCCTTGATGGACCATTTGTTTTCCACAAAAGTGGCGGCGAGCCAGTCGAGCAGCTCGGGGTGCGTGGGCACCGAGGACATGTTGCCGAGATCGTCCGGCGTGTCGATGAAACCGACGCCCCAGTGCTGTTGCCACATGCGGTTCACGAAGACACGGGCCGTGAGCGGGTTCTTGGGGTCGGCGATGGCCTTGGCCAGTTCCCAGCGGCCGGAGCCTTCGTGCCATTCAGGGCGTTTCTTCGGATCAGGGGAGAGGGCCTCGAGGAAACGGCGGGGGACGATTTCGCCGCGGTTGCCGGCTTCGCCGCGGATGAGGACCGGATAGTCGCGCGATTTGGCGTTGGGCGTGACGCGGGCGACGTCGTAGAGGGCGTTGGCGCGGGCGGGGGCGCCCGGATGTTTCATCTCGAGGTCGGCGATGTCGCGGGAGAGTTCGCGTTCGTCGCGCTGGAGGGCGCGCTGCTGCTCGCGGCGGCTGGCGTCCATGGGGGCGGCTGCGGCCTTGCCCTTGCCTTTGGCGAGGAAGGTGCGGCGGAATTCCTGCTGACGGGCGTTGAGTTCGATGCGGCGCTTTTCCAGCTCGGCCGCCTTGGTCACGTATTCGAGCAGTTCCGGGGTCTGCGGGACCTTGGTGGCGATGGTCGGCAGCTCGGCCGGCGGGAGGCTGTTGGCGAAGACGCCGTAGAGGGAATAATAGTCCTTGGTCGGGATCGGATCAAATTTGTGGTCGTGGCAGCGGGCGCAGGAAACGGTGAGCCCGAGGAAGGCCTTGGTCGTGACGTCGATTTGATCGCCGATGATGTCGTCGCGGCGGCCGTTGAACTGGTTGCCGAGGGTGAGGAAGCCTTGGGCGGCGGTCCACGAACGGTTTTCGGGCTGGTTGATTTTCTTGTCCTTGGCCTGCTTCTCCAGGACCTGATCGACGCGATCGCCGGCGATTTGGGCGATGATGAACTGGTCGTAGGGGAGGTCGGCGTTGAAGGCATTGATCACCCAGTCGCGGTAGGTCCAAGCGTGGACGTAGCGGTTGTCCTCCTGGCCGCGGGCGTCGCCCTTGGTGTCGGAGTAGCGCGCGACATCGAGCCAATAGCGGGCCCAGTGCTCGCCGTATTGCGGGCGGGCGAGGAGCTTGTCGACGAGCTTGGCGTAGGCGTCGGGCGAGGTGTCCTTGGTGAAGGCGATCACTTCGGCCGGGTGCGGGGGCAGTCCGATGAGATCGAAATAGAGGCGACGGATGAGCGTGGCCTTTTCGGCGGGAGCGTTGGGCACCATGCCGTTGGCCTCGAGCTTCGCGAGGACGAAGTTGTCGACGGGGTTCTGCACCCACGCATTGTTCTGCACTTCGGGGATGGCGGGCTTCTTCACCGGCTGGAAAGCCCAGTGGTTCTTGCCAACGCCGGCATAGACGCCCTTGGCGGCGAGCGTGCGCGGATCGGGGGCGCCGCGGCGGACCCACTCGGTGAGGTCGGCGATCTGTTCGTCGGAGAGTTTCTCGCCCTTGGGGGGCATCTGGAGGTCCTCATCCTTGTAGCGGACCGCTTGGATGAGGAGGGATTGGTCGGGCTTGCCGGGCACGATGGCGGCGCCGGTGTTGCCGCCTTGCAGCAGCGCCTCGCGTGAATCGAGCAGGAGCCCGCCGCGGACCTTGTCGCCGGACTTGCTGTGGCAGTTGTAGCAGTGGTTCGCGAGGATCGGGCGGATCTTGTTCTCGAAAAACTGGAGATCTGTGGCGGAGATCTTTGGGACGACCGGGTGGTTGCCCGGCATATCCGCGGCGCGGAGCAGGGCGGGGAGGACGCACGCGGCGATGAGGCCGAGGCGCAGCGCGAGGCGGGGTTGGGCGGGCTTCATCGGCACGGGGTTCAGGTCAGAATGGGTTTGATGACGTTGCCCGCGACATCAGTGAGGCGGAAATCGCGGCCGTTGAAGCGATACGTGAGCTTGGTGTGATCCAGGCCCAGGCATTGGAGGATGGTGGCGTGGAGGTCGTGCGGGTGGACCTTGTCCTTCACCGCCGCCGCGCCGAATTCATCGGTCGAGCCGTAGGTGGTGCCGCCCTTCACTCCGCCGCCCGCCATGACGACGGAGAACGCACGGGCGTTGTGATCGCGGCCGGCCTTCTCGCTGTCGCTGCTGTTGCGATCGCGCGTGGGCTTGCGGCCGAATTCGCCGCCCCAGATGACGAGCGTCGAATCGAGCAGGCCGCGCTGCTTGAGATCGGCCAGGAGGGCGGCGAGCGGGCCGTCGATTTCGCCGGCCTTGGCGCGCATGCGGGTCTCGATGTCCTGATGGTGATCCCAGCCGGTGTGCCAGACCTGCACGCAGCGCACGCCGCGCTCGATCAGGCGGCGGGCGATGAGGAGCTGCTTGCCCTGTTCGTTGCGGCCGCCGGCGGTGACGCCGTAGGCGGCGCGCACGGACTCGGGCTCCTTCATGATGTCGAAGGCGTCGAGGGACTCGGCCTGCATGCGGAAGGCGACCTCGAAGCTCTCGAGGCGGGTTTCGAGCGCGGCATCCTTTTGAAGATTCTGCGCGTGGAGCTCGTTAAGCTGGTGGACGAAGTCCAGCTGCCGGCGCTGCTCCTTGGCGTTCACGTAGGTGTTGCGGATATTCTGGATCATCTGCGGCACGGAGGGCGCCTGCGTGTTGATGCTCGTGCCCTGGAAGACGCCGGGGAGGAAGGCGGACTGGTAGTTGGCCGCGCCGCCGGGCGGGAGGCCGCCGCCGCGCAGGGCGATGAAACCGGGGAGATTCTGGTTCTCCGTGCCGAGGCCATAGACGAGCCAGGAGCCCATGCTGGGCTTGGCAATGCGGAGCGAGCCGGTGTTCATGAACACCGTGGCGACTTCGTGCGCCGGGATGTCGGTCCACATCGAGCGGATGACGGCGAGGTCATCGGCGTGCGCGGCGGTCTTGGCGAAGACCTCGCTGACCTCGAGGCCGCTCTGGCCATATTGCGAAAACTTGAACGGCGAGCCGAGGGCGAGCTCGCCACCGGGGATGCTCTTGCCATTCATGCGGACGAGGCCGGGCTTGGGGTCCCAGGTATCGATGTGCGACGGCGCGCCTTGGGCGAAGATGTGGATGACGGCCTTGGCCTTGCCGGGGAAGTGCGACGGACGGGGCGAGAGCGGGCCGGTGGGCACGGCTTTCGCAGCCGGGGCTGCGACGAGATGGCTGGGGTCGAGCAGGCTGGAAAGGGATAGGGCGCCGAGGCCCATGCCCATGCGGCTCAGCATCTGGCGCCGGGTGAGGAAGTAGTCCGCCAAATCGGTCGAGACGCCCGTGCAGTGGTGGTGATCGTGGCCAAGGATATCGTGAGGCGAGGACATGGGATGGGAAAACAGTTATGGATTGGGCGACGCGGGGTAAGTTCGGCCGTGGAGACGCCGGACGGCTCAAGCGGTTTCAGGGGATTACGGGGTGCGGATGAAGCAAACGAGGGGTGGGCCGGATGGCAATGGTGATGCAGGCCGGCATGGTTCGGGCCGCATGATTAAACTTTAACATCGGCCGTAGCCGGGCCGGGCCAAATGGAAATGTGGCTTGGCGCGCTGGGGCGCAGGGGCTTGGCTCCGTCCGCCCCATGTCCGACCTCCCCTCCGCCCCCGCAAGCGAGTCCACGAGCGCAGCCGATGCCCGCTACGGCCTGCGGCAATGGGTCGGCTGGCTGCTGGGTCCGGGTGGCTTGCTGCTGACCCTGCTCGTGCCGCCGCCGGCCGGCCTCAGTCCCGAAGGCTGGCGCACCGCCGGTGCCGCCTGGCTCATGGCGGTCTTTTGGATCTGTGAGACCGTGCCGATCCCGGTGACGGCATTGCTGCCTTTGGCGCTCTTCCCGGCGCTCGGCCTCGGCGATATCCGCGACACGGCGGCGCCGTTTGCCAACCCCGTCATCTACCTGTTTCTCGGCGGCTTTCTGATCGCGCTGGCGATGCAGCGCTGGGGCCTGCATCGCCGCGTGGCGATCAACCTGATCGGGGCGATGGGCACGCGGCCCTCGCGGCTGGTCGCGGGCTTCCTCCTCGCCTCGGCCTTGGTGAGCATGTGGGTGAGCAATACCGCGACCGCGCTCATGATGCTGCCGATCGCGCTGTCGATCGTGCAGCTGCTGCCGGCCGCGGGCCGGGAGTCGCCAGGGCAGAAGAACTTCACCACGGCGCTGCTGCTCTCCGTGGCCTACGGCGCGACGACGGGCGGCATGGCGACGCTCATCGGCACGCCGCCCAACGCCCTGCTCGCGGCCTACGTGAGCAAGGTCTATGGGTTTAACATCGGCTTCGGTGAGTGGATGCTCCTGGGCGTGCCCGTGATGCTGGTCACGCTCCCGGTGGTGTATCTCGTGCTCACGCGGGTGAGCTTCAAGCTCGACGGCGGCGAGATCCCCGGGATGACGGCGCTGATTGCCCGCGAACGTGCGGAGCTCGGCGCGTGGTCGCGCGGCGAGATCGCGGTGCTCGTGGTGTTTGTGCTCACGGCGCTCGGCTGGGTCTTTCAACCGCTGCTCGCGCGCGCCGTGCCCATGCTCAGCGACACCACCATCGCAATCGCGGGCGGGCTGCTGCTGTTCATGATCCCGATCAATCTCCGGCGCGGCGAGTTCGTGATGAACTGGGAGTCGGCCAAGGGACTGCCTTGGGAGGTGCTCCTGCTCTTCGGCGGCGGCCTGAGCCTCGCGGGGAATATCGAAAAGCACGGGCTTTCACGCTACCTCGGCGCACTCTGCGGCGGCCTTGAGGGCATCCCCACGATCGCGATTGTGGCCGTCATCTGCTTCGGCATCCTCATGCTCACCGAGCTGACGAGCAACACGGCCACGGCCGCGACCTTCCTGCCGATCGCGGCCGCGCTGGCCGTGAGCCTGGGCGAGAACCCGCTGCTGTTCCTCATCCCCACGGCGCTTGCGGCCAACTGCTCCTACATGCTCCCCGTCGGCACGCCGCCCAACGCCATCGTGTTTGGCAGCGGGCACATCACGCTGCCGCAGATGGCTCGCGCCGGGATGTGGCTCAACGTGCTGCTCGTGCCCATCATCGTGGGTCTGGTGATGCTGGTGGGCCGCTGGGTCTTCGGCATCGAGCCCGGCGTGGTGCCGGCGTGGGTGCGCTGAGCGCGCGCGCATGGCCGACGGCTCCTGACGATGATGAACGTCCACCATCTCGAGCTGTTCTACTACGTCGCGAAGCACGGCGGGATCAGCGCAGCCGTCCGGAAAATCCCCTACGGCATCCAGCAGCCTGCGGTGAGCGGGCAGATGGGAAAACTCGAGGAGGAGGCGGGTGCGAAGCTCTTCGAGCGCACGCCGTTTCGCCTTACGCCGGCGGGCGAGGCGCTGTTCGCGCATGTGCAGCCGTTCTTCGAGAATCTCGGCACACTGGCCAAGGAGCTGCGCGCCGAGTCGCGGCCGGCGCTGCGTTTCGGCGGCTCCGAGGTTGTGCTGCGCGACCACGTGCCCGCGGTGATGCGGCAAGTGCGGAAGCGGTTTCCTCACCTGCGGCTGAGCCTGCACACCGGCCATCAGGAGCAGGTCGAGGGCTGGCTGCGCGCCGGCGAAATTGATCTGGCGGTGACCTCGGCGGGCGCGCGGCCGGCGGCGGGGCTGCGTCACCTCCCGCTGGCTCGCATCCCGCTCGTCCTGCTCGTGCATCGCACGGCGCGGTGGAAAAATGTGGAGGACATCCTCGCGCAGAAAAGAATCCCCGAGCCGCTCGTGGGCCAGCCGGGCACGACGAGCGTGATGCAGAATTTCCAGCGCGACCTGAAGCGTCGGCGCGTAGTCTGGCCGCAGTCGCTCGAAGCGACCTCGGTCGAACTCGTCATGCGCTACGTCGCCAACGGCGACGGCTTCGGCGTCGTCAATCGCGCCGTGGCCGGCGCGCTCAGGCATCGCGACGTGCGGGCGCTGCCGCTCGACGGCTTCGAGCCGATCATGATGGCCGCGGTGTGGTGCGGCGATCCGCCGCCGCACGTCCGCGCCACCGTCGACGAGTTGCGGCGGTATTCGGACGTGGCCTTTCCCGAATGGAAATGTGCGGATCGTCCGCCCTGGAATGCGGAGGTGGCCTCATGAACGTCCACCACCTCGAGCTCTTCTACTATGTGGCGAAGCATGGCGGCATCAGCGCGGCCGTGCGCAATATCCCGTATGGCATCCAGCAGCCGGCGGTGAGCGGGCAGATGGGGCAGCTGGAGGACGCTCTGGGGGTGAGGCTTTTCGAGCGCAGTCCGTTTCGCCTCACGGCGCCGGGTGCGCGGCTGTTTGCGCACGTGCAGCCGTTTTTCGAGGGCCTCGCGGGCGTGGCGGAAAAAATCCGCGAGGCTGCGGCGCCGCGGCTGCGCGTGGGAGCGGCCGAGTTGATCATCCGCGAGCACCTGCACTCGGTCGTGGATCGGCTGCGCGCGCACCATCCGGGGATGAAGCTCGCGCTGCGCTCCGGTTTCACGGTCGAGTTGGAGGCGTGGCTGCGTGACGGCGCGATTGATTTGGCGATCACGCCGCTGGAGGGACGGGCACCGGCACGGTTGAATTGCGTGCGGATGCTGCGGATGCTGCGGATGCCGCTGGTGCTCGTCGTGCCGCGCGATTCGAAGCTGAAATCGGCGGACGAGCTTTGGGTGCGGAAGGAAATCACCGAGCCGCTGGTCAGCGTGCCGCCGACCGAGGCGATCAGCCGGTTGTTTCGCAAGGGGCTGCAACACCGCCGGGTCATCTGGCCGCCCGCGATTGAGGCGAGTTCGTTGGAGCTGGTCGCACGCTACGTGGAGCGTGGCTACGGGCTGGGAGTGAGCGTGGCGCTGCCCGAGATCGTCCGCCATCCGGGCGTGCGCACGCTGCCGCTCGAGGGCTTTGATCCCGTCGAGGTCGCAATCCTGTGGCGGGGCGAGGCGACGCCGCTCATCCGGCTCGTGCTGGAGGAATCGCGGCGCTACGCGCTCGAGCTGTGGCCGGATTGGCTCTGCGAGCCGGGGATAAAGTAGAGTCTCGCGGACAGTCTCACCACCGCAGCGTCGCCTGCACGCCGACTCGCCGAGGATCGCCGGCGATAAAGGTCGGGATGCCGAAGGAGCCCCCGGTGTTGCCGGCGTCGATCAGGTATTGCTTGTCGAGGAGGTTTTCGGCGCGCGCGGTGATTTCCCATTTGCCCTTCGGCGAGCGCCAGCCGACGCGCAGGTTGGCGACGCCGTAACCGGCTTGGCGCAGGCCGTAGCCGAAGGACGCGTTGTTGTCCTCGAAGTAGTGTTGCGATTTGTAGCTCCAGATCGGTGTGACGAAGATCTGGCCTGCGCTTTCGAGGGGCAGCGTGAACGTGCCGCCGAGGGAGACGGTGCGGCGCGGCGTAAGCCGGAAGGTGAAGCCGGCGTATTGCTGGCGCGCGCCGTTGTCGCCGGTGTCGTCGAACGTGGCGCTCGTGAAAGCGACGTTGGCGAAGAGGCTCGTGTTGTCCGCGACGCGCCCCTGCACGCCGGCCTCGAGGCCGCGGCCGGTGGCGTTGCCGGCGTCGAGGGTGGTGAAGCGGCCGAGGCTCTGCACCGTCGTCTGAAAATGCGCGTAGTCGTAGTGATAGGCGGAGGCGTTCCACTGCACGCGGCCGGCGGCGAGCGAGCCTTTGAGGCCGGCCTCGTAGTTCATCACGGTTTCCTCGCGGGCGGTGGTGGTCGTCGTGGAGTCGAGGAGCAGGGCGCGCGGGCGATGGCCGCGCGAGACGCTGGCGTAGGCGTTGAGCGTCTTGGAAAACGCATAGCGCCCAATCAGCCGGCCGTCCCAGGACGAGCTGGACGCGCTGGCCTCGCGTTTGCCGCCGGAGGCGAGGTAGGGATAGCCGGGGATGGCGTTGACGATGAAGCCGAGCGTTTGAAACGAGGTGTCGTTGCGCACCTCGTAGCCTGACGTGAGGTTCTCGCGCGTGAGGCGGAGGCCGGCGGTGAATTCGAGCTGGTCCGTGGCGCGCCAGGTGCCGTCGGCGAAAACGTCGAACGCGCGGGTGCGGCCCGACTGCGTGTAGTCGTCGGTGCGCGAGGGGCGCAGCGGTGCGCCGGCGAGGCCCGCGAGTGGGCGGAGCGCGGCGGGCAGTCCGGGCGTGGCGAAGCCGGCGAACGTGGCTGGCAGCGTCGCCTGCGGCGCGAAGGGACTCGCGGGCGGGACGAAGGCATTGGCGAGCGCGGCCGGCAGGCCCGCGCCGATCAGGCCGTCGCGGAATTGTCCGGCGAGGAAGGGCCAGAGCTGGCGCTCGTCCTGATAGAACGGCACGCGGCTCGCGCCGCTCTCACTGAACCAGCCCGCGCCGGCAAAACCGGTGAAGCGGCCCCCGTCGGTGAAATTCACGCGCACTTCCTGGCTGAACTGCCGGCCACGCGAATCTTCGGCGAATTCGAGCAGCGGCAGGCGCGAACCGTCGGCGTCGAAGTTTTCGTAGGAGTCATATTGGCGCCAGCCGGTGATGCTGGTGAGCGAGACGTTTTTGGAAAACTCATGTGCGACGATGGCGGTGACGCCGCCGACCGTGCGGTCGAGGCCGAGCTTTGATCCGCGATTCAGCTCGGCGGCGGCAAATGGGCTCGTGCTGGCGCGGGAGTTTGGAATCACGCCGCTCACGAAGGCGACGCCGGGCGGCGTATCGTGCTGCCAGTTGACGAGGAGATCCGCGGTCGTCGCCGGTGCGGGCTGCCAACGGAGCGCGCCGCGGAGCGCGAGAGTCTTCTTGCCGTTCAGCGTCGAGCCGTCGGCGAGGTTGTCGATCACCCCGTCGTGCTCGCGGTAGGCGAAGGCGAAGCGCGCGAACAGCTCATCTTTGGCGACGATGGCGTTCACGTGGCCGGAAGCCCGCCGCTCGTTGAAGTCGCCGAAGCCGAGCGTGAGTTCGCCGGTCGCTTCATTCTTCGCTTTGTTCTGCACAAAGGAAATCGCGCCGATTTCGGCGCCTCGGCCGAAGAGGGTGCCTTGCGGCCCCTTCAGCACCTCGACGCGCTCAAGGTCGAACAGTTCGACCACGCTGGCGCGCGACCGGCCGATCGAGACGCCGTCCTGGAAGATCGAGATGCGCGTCTCGGCCCGTGGATCGCCGCTGTCGGTGGTGATGCCGCGGATATTTATTCCGGGGTTGTTGGGCGACTGCTCCTGGATGAAGAGCCCGGGCACGAGCGGCGCGAGGGACTTGTAGTCGGTCACGCCGGCGCGCTCCAGAAACGAGCCGGTGTAAACCGTGATGGGCACGGGCACGTCGGCGACCGACTGGATGCGCTTCTGTGCGGAAACGGTGAATGTCTCAAGTTGGACGACGTTCTGTGCGCCCAGGGTGGCGGGGAGCAGGGCGGCGAGGGCCGCGCGGCGGAGGACGGAGCGGGGATGCGGGGTAGTTTTCATGGGGACAAAATTTCAGCGGTGGTTTGATTGCGGATGGAGTTGCGCCGAGCGCCGGCGCAGGCGCCGCGGCAATTCGCGACATGGGCGGGATCGTGACGCAGCGGGCATTGGGCGCAGCCGGAGGGGCGGGGGGCGGGCCGCACCGGCGCGTAATCGGCGAGCCAGGCGGGACCGGGGCCTTCACCGCGATTGGACGTGTCCTTGCGGTGGCTGATGCCGGTCGCGCGTTCGATCAGCCATTCCGCACGGGGCCAGAAACGGATGCGTTCGAGGACCGGGTTGAGCAGGTTTGTGATCGGGCAATAGAACGTGTTCTTCGGATCGGAGTGATGGATGGCGTGCTGGCGGGGCGAGAGCAGGAGGCCGATGTCCTGGAAAAACGAGACGATGGGCCCGTTCTCCTTTCGGGTCTGATGCGACCATTTGTGGACCTGATTGGCGTTAACGGCGACGAAGGCGAAGAGCCACACGTGCCAGGTCAGGAGCCCGGCCCACCATGCCACCGCGAGCAGCGCTGCGGCGACGAGCACGATGTCCCACGAACTTTGCCACCACGACAGCTTCGTGAAGAAGCGCGGGAAGTGGTGGTGCACGATATTCGGTCGGATGAGGATCGGCCCGACGACCGGAGTGTCGGGCGAACCATAGGCGTCTTCGAGCCAGTGGACGACACCGGCGACGAAATCGGCGAGCATGACGACGCCGAGGGCCTGGGCGAGGGTGAGGAAGAGCGAACGCATGGCTGGATGAGGGTTGAGCGCGCCGGACGTGAAATCCGTTGCGCCACCATCGTAGCCGAGAACCCGATGCGGGCGTTAGTCGATAAACCTGATGGGGCGCATCGCTAAAAACGATGGCCGTAGGAACCGCGGCCGAACGCGGCGTGCGCTCAGGCCGTCAGCGGCGGCACGGGCACATCGAGGGCGGCCGCGATGGCTCGGAGCAGCTCGCCCTCGGCGACGTGCAGGCGGCCATCGGCCGTCACGGTGTGCGCGGCCGCGACGAGTGTGCGCTGCTTGATCGGCAGGCTGGCGGTCGCGAGCTTGTCGAGCGCCACATCAAGCGCGGCGAAGGTCGCGGCCGAGGCAGGCGCGAATTGCAGCTGAGCTTCCACCAGTTTCAGTTGCGCGGCGCCGGTCGCGAAGGCCTGGGTCGCCGAGGTGGTGTCGGTCGTCGCGGCGCGCGCCAGCACGCTGAGGACAGTGGAGATTTCCCCGGTCACCGCATGGAACGAATGGATCTGCTCGACGGGGCCGCCGGGCCGCTGGCCGAGCGCCAGCGTGCGCGCGACGAGCTTTTGCAGCGCAAACTCGAAGGGCGACACGTGTTCATCCGCATGCACCAGGTCGTCGAGCGTCTCCAGGAAGGCACCGAGCGAAACCGCGGGGATCGCGCGCAGCGCGGGCAGGGTGATTTGCAGCAGTGGCAGCCGCTGTTCCGGGCGAAGCCGCGCGAGATGCGGCTCCATTTCGGCGAGTTGGCGGAGCGCTTCGGCGCCGGCGTGGCGACTGATGATTTGCCGCTGCTGCGCGCGCCCGGCCGGATCGTCGGCCAGCAGGAGGCCGCAGACGAGCAGCCGCGCCTCACCAGTCGTCTGCGCGGCGAGGCGCAGGCGGTCGGGCGTCGTCTCGAGCAGGGCGTGCGCCTGATCGATCGCCTCGGGCGTGAGCGTGCCGGCCGCGGCGACGCTCGCGATCGCCGCCCCGGTGGGCAGCAAGGGCGGTGCGGCGGGCGGTCGTGCGGGCGCGAGCCCGGCGCTGACAAACGATTCGCGCGCCACATCGACGACCTCGGGCGCATCGATCATTTTGCCGTCGAAACGTGGATCAATGGCGCGGATGCGCTCGTCGAGCGGCGGGTGCGTGGCCCACAGGCCGCCGAACGACGAGCGGAACGCCTGCGCGAAAAAGAAGTGCCCGATGGCCGCGCCCTTTGAGGTCTGGAGGCTCGAGCCCAAGGCGAGGCCGCCGATTTTTTTAAGCGCGCCGGAGAGTCCGCCGGGATTGCGCGTGAACTGCACCGCCGAGGCGTCGGCGAGGAACTCCCGCTGCCGCGACACCGCGGCCTGGATCAGCCGGCCGAAAAAATAACCCACATAGCCGATGATGAGCAGCGCGACGCCGAGGCCGATGAGGAACAGGATCACGCCGCCGCCATTTTTGTCGCGGCCACTGCGCACGCGCGTGTGGCGCAGCCCCCACAGCAGGCCGCGCCCGGCGAGCCCGATGGCGAGGATGCCGAAGATCGTGGCGGCGAGGCGGAGGTTGAGCCGCATGTCGCCGTTGAGGATGTGGCTGAACTCATGGCCGACCACGCCCTGCAATTCCTCGCGGTTCAGTTTTTCCAGTGTGCCGCGCGTGACCGCGACCACGGCGTCGCTGGTCGTGAGGCCGGCGGCAAACGCGTTGATCGCGGGCTCGTCGTCGAGCACGTAGACCGCGGGCATCGGCGTGCCGGAGGCGATGGCCATCTCCTCGACGACGTTGAGGAGGCGGCGCTCGCGAAACTCCGTCGTGTGCGGATCGACCTGCCTTCCGCCCACGCTCTCGGCGACGGTGCGGCCGCCGCCGGAGAACTGCAGCCACTTGAACAGCGACGCGAGGCCAACCACCAGCAGCGTGCCGGCCGCGACCAGGCCGAGCACCTCGGGCTGCCACAGCGCGAGCGACTGCCCGCGCGGATCGAGGCTGCCGTAAAGAGAGCGCGCGGGCGATTCCTCGCCCGCAAATTGCAGCAGCCAGATCGCGGCGAAATACCCCGCCGCGATCATGCCGGCGACGGCGAGGGCGAACATCACCAGCAGCCGCGCGGTGCGCTGCTTGGCGCGGGCCTGGGCCTCGAAAAAATCCATGGGGCGGGGCCGGCGCGGCGCGCGAGGCCGCGCGCGGGCTACTTGATCTGGCGCACAAAGAGCGGCGTGCTGCCCTCGTGCTTCCCGTCGATCGCCAGATCGATTGAGTATTCGCCGAAGGTGTCCACCTTCATGCCGGCGATGTTGGCGACGACCTGGATCGTGTTGGAGAGCGCATCGGGCGGCATGGCGACGTTCACGGTGAGCTCCATGGGCGCGAGGACGGCCTTGCCGTCGTCGTCGCAGATGGTGAGGCGCAGCGCGTGCTGGCCGGCCTCGGCCTTGTCGAAGCGGAGCTTGACCGCGAGGCAGCAGTGCGGGTGCACGGCCGGCATCTGGCGGGCAAAGATGGAGTCGAACAGGCCGACGACAGTCAGCTTGCCGCCGTAGTCGGCGGCAAAGTCACAGAGGGTGAGAACTTCGATTTTCACGCGGGGCGGATGGGTCAATTAGGAGGTGAAGCTGACTTTGGGCGCGTTGCGCTCCGTCGGGTCCTCGATCTTGAAAAGCTCGGCGGCGAGGAATCCGAACATATTGGCGAAGATCACTGTGGGGAACGTCTCTCGCGCGGTGTTATACACCATCACGACGTCGTTGTAGGCCTGCCGGGCGAAGGAGATCTTGTTCTCCGTGGAGGTGAGCTCCTCGGTGAGCTGCATCATGTTCTGATTGGCCTTGAGTTCCGGATACTGCTCGGAGACGACGAGCAGGCGGGAGAGCGCGCCACCCAGGCCGGCCTCGGCGGTCATGAGGCCCTTCATGGCGTTGCCATCGGCGGGATTGGCGGCGGCGGTCTGCGCGGCGGCCTGCGCGATGTTGCGGGCCTTGATGACGGCCTCGAGGGTCTCGCGCTCGTGCTTGAGGTAGCCCTTGGCGATCTCGACGAGGTTGGGGATAAGATCGTAGCGGCGCTTGAGCTGCACGTCGATTTGGGCGAAGGCGTTTTTGAAACGGTTCCGGAGTTCGACGAGCTTGTTGTAGATGCCGATGATCCACAGGGCCAGAACCAGGGCGAAGGCCCCGAGGACGATGAGGGTGATGATGGCAGGGCTCATGGTTAGTTTGTTTTTCGATCGCTGAGGCGAGACGGCCCGCAGTGTGCGGCGGAGGGACTGACGCGCGAGCCGGAACTTTTTACAACGCGGTTGATTGTTTCCAGCGTGGCGGGCAACGTGCGCGCGACGTGAGGTGTCCTGGAAAAATCCCGCTGGCGATCGCCGGCCTGCTGCTCGGCGCCCTGCGCGCCGGGGCGGCGACGGCCGGGCTTCCGCCGCTCAGCGCGCCCGCGCCGCTCGCGGGCGGCGCGGTGGCCGTGGCGCAGTCCGCCGGCGTGATCGCGCTCGCCGCGGCCGAGCGGGCGCACGATCTCGGTATGCCGTTGCTCGCGGCGGACCTCTACCGCGAGCTGCTGCAGGCCCCGGGGGCGGATCGGACGGCGCTGGGACTCGCGCTGGCGACCGCCTTGCTCGATGCCGGGCGCGCGGCCGAAGCCGAGCCCGTGCTTGCGGCGATCCCGGAACCGCATGGCGCCGCGTGGCGGCTGCGCGCGGGCCTGGCGGCGTTGCAGCAGCGCAAACGCGCCGAGGCGCAGGCGCACTGGGACGCGATCCGGGCGGACGATCTGCCGGAGGCGGACCGGGCGTGGCATGCGTTTTTCACCGGTGCGCTTTACGACACCGCGACGCCACGCGACGAGCGCCGCGCGAACCAGTTTTATATTCAGGCCGAACGGTCGGCGCCCAACGAGATTGCGCGCGCGCGCTTTCAGCTCGCCGGCGAGCTGGTGCGGCTGCGGCTTTTCAAACGACCGAGCGACGCAGACCTCAAACAGGCCGGGGAAAACACGAAGCTTTTCGCCGGCCAGCCGGTGGGCTACAGCCTGGAGCTTTCGTATGCCGTGCTGCTCGCGGCGGCTGATCGCACGTCCGAGGCCGTGGCAGGGTTGCAGCGAGTGCTCGTCGCTATCCCCGCTCAGGAACGCGTCGCGCGTGATGAACTCCGCTTCATGCTCGGCCTCATCGGCGATCGCGGGCGCGGGGGCGCGGGCCGCAACGCGCTCCTCCAGATTTTGGAGAATCGCCCGAAACCGGAGCGCGAAGCCGAGGCCGTGAAGCTGCTCGAGCGGCAGCGGCAGGCGCTGCAGCTCCTGGCGGAGGCATCGCGCTCCGATCGCGCGCGCGACGATTTCCTGCGGGAGCTGGACCGGCTCATCGCGGCCCGGCCGCCTCACGCGATTTTGGAGAACCTGTGGTTTTGCCGCGCGCAGTTTGCCCTGGGCGACAAAGACTATGCCCGGGCCGAGGCCGACGCCGGTGCGTTGCTCAAGCAATTCCCGCTTTCGGCGCTGCGCGTGCATGCGCTGGGCGTGCTGACGCAGGCGGCATGGGAGCAGCAGCGCTACCGGCTCGCGGCGGACTATGCGCGGCGCGCGCGCAACGACGCGGCGGGTGGTCCCTCCGGGGTCATGTCCGCCAGGCTGCGGGCCGACCTTTGGGTGCTCGAGGCCGAGGCATCATTTCGCTCGGGCGATTTTCGCAATGCGGCTGATGCCTTCGCCGCGGTCCTGCGCGACCGCCCGCCGGAGCTGCCGCCTCGCCGCGTGTCGGAGCTGATGTTCCAGCGCGTGCTGGCTGAGATCCGTTCGGATTCGGGCGAGGCGCCGCGCGTGCTCGACGAACTGGCCCGTGATCCGGCTTTCGAGGTGGTGAGCCGCTGGCAGGCGGAGTGGAGCCTGGCGCGGGCGCTCCAGTTGCAGGGCTCCGCCGGCGCGAAGGTGGCTTACGATCGGGTGCAGGCACTCCTTGCCGCCCCTGAGCCCGAGGCGCTGCCGCCGGAGCTGCGCGCGCGCATGATGTGGCTGCACGCCCAGCTCGCCTACCACAACGCCGCGGCCGATGAGGCGGCGCGCCTCGTCGACGCGTTGATGGCCGCGCCGCTTGAGGTCGCCCCGGCGCTCAAGGCCGAGATCGCAAGCGATGCGTTGCGGCTCAAGGCCCGCGCCGAACTCGCGCTCGGCCGCGAGCCGGCCGCGCTTGAGACCCTGAAGCGGCTTCGCACCGAACATCCGAAGACCGAGGCGGCGATCTCCTCCTACCTCAACGAGGCCGAGCACTACGCCGCGCAGGACAAGCTCGGCGACGCCCGCCGCGTGCTCATCGCGCTGACCGACAACCCGGACACCGATTACCGCAACAGTCCCTACGCGCACTATGCGCTCTTCCGCCTCGCGCTTCTCTCCGAGCGCCTCGGCAGCGAGGAGAATCTTCGCGAAGCCAACCGCCGCATCGAGGAACTCATCGAGAACTCCGCGCGAAGCGGCGCCGATCAGGATTTGATCTTCGAGGCGCGGCTCAAGCAGGGGGAGATATTCAGCAAGCGCAACGACTTCCCGGCGGCGCAGCGCGCCTACGAATACCTCGTCAACGCCCACCCGCGCCGGCCCGATGTCGTCTATGCGCAGCTTGCGCTGGCGAAGACGCACAACGCCCAGTCAGCCTCCGATCAGGATCGCACGCACACGACTAAAGCGCGGCTGCTTTTCGAGCAGCTCCGTGATCGCATCGATGCGCCCCTCGATGTCCGTGTCGAGGCCGGTTACAATCTCGGGGCGTTGCTGGCCCGCGACGGCAAGTCGGCCGACGCCGCGCGGGTGTGGTGGAGCGACGTCGTGACGCCGTTCCTGCTCGAGACCACCACGCCCATCGAGCGCGACGCCAAACGGCCCTATTGGCTGGCGCGCACGCTCATCGAACTCGGCGATGTGCTGGAGAAGCTCGGCCGGTTCGATGAGGCCCGGCGGGCGCACACTCTCGTGATCGAGAGAAAACTCCCTTACGGCGACGCGATCGCCCGCGGCCGATTGCAGCAGCTCGGCGGCACCCCCGCCAAGGAAGCACCATGAGGGACGCGCCTTTGAGTTTGCGGCCCGGGGCGTCACGCCAAGTCTGACCCGACCATGCCCGGATTCGATTTCACGCTGTTGGCGAGGGGCGGCCCCATGATTTGGGTGCTCGCAGGCCTCGCGTTGCTTGGCCTCATGCTGTTCGTCGAGCGCGTGCTCTACCTGCACCGCGGCCACATCCGCGCCAAGGCCTTCGTCGAGGGCGTGCGCAACATTTTGGAGAAACGCCGGCTCGTCGAGGCCCTCACGGTGTGCGAGGAGGCGCCGGGGCCGGTCGCGGCGGTGGTGAAGGCCGCGCTGCTCCATGCGGACGATTCGGCGGACAAGATGCGTTTTCACGTGCAGGAGGCGGGCATCGTGGAGCTGCCGGCGCTGGAGCGCCGCATCGGCGCGATCGCGGCGGTGGCGCAGGTGGCGCCGCTCGTCGGACTGCTCGGCACGGTGCTCGGGATGGTGACGACGTTCCGCGCCTTCGAGCAGGGCGGGCACTATGCGATGGCCGGCGCGCTCTCGGCCGGCATGTGGCAGGCGCTGATCGTCGCGGCCGCCAGCCTCATGCTCGCGATCCCGATGCACCTCGCGCACCACTTTCTCTCGGCGCGGGTCCGCGCGATCGTCCGCGATATGGAATGGTCCGGCAACGAGATCATGAAATACCTCCAGACGGACTATCGAGGGGTTGTGCCGGGTGCCGACGCACCGCCGGCGGCGTCCCCCGCCAAGTCATGATCACGCGTCCGCTCAACTTGGGATCACGGTTGCGGCTCGAGCCGCGGAGCCTCGACGGGTTGTTCTTTGTGAACGTCGGGTTGATTGGATTGTTTTTCGCCCTGTTTGGATCGCGGTTCGTGCTCGCGCCGGGGCTGGCGGTGGATTTTCGCCTGCCGGTCGTCCAAGGCGCCAACACCGCCGCCAGGCCACCGACGCATGTGATCAGCGTCGTCGATTCCAGCCAGGTCTTCACCAGCGACGGTCTCCGCAAGATCTCCGATTTACGCGAATGGCTCGTGCGGCAGCGGAGTGGCATGGCGGCCCCGCTCGTGCTCGTCCGCGGCAGCGCGGATGTGCCGATCTCGGTGCTGGCCGATATCAGCAACGCAGCGACGGCGGCCGGCTTTGAGGTGCTGCTGGCCGCCAGCGAACCGGCTGCGGGTGCGAGTCAAGGAGGGCGGTGACGTGACGACCACCCGCACCGGTGAGAAGCGGCGCTGGATCGTCGCGGCCATGGTCGCGGGATGCATGGTCGTCGCAACCACGTGGCTGTTTCGGGTGCCCGCACCGGCTCCGGCGGAAGGAGGGGTGACTTCGCCCGTGGGGCGGACAGCCGCGCTGCAAATTGCGCGACCCGGGCCGGCCGACGAGCTGCTCCGGCAGGAAACCGAACTCCGCGATCTGAGGCCGCTGTTTCTACCCACGATGCGCAATGCCGCGTTGCCGGAGCGCCGTCGGGAGCCGCGGCAAGCTTTGCTCGAGGATGACAACGCGAAACCCAAGATATCGGAGACCGAGCTTAACTTGGATCGAGCCCTGCCTTCCGTGGTGACCCTTGGCGGCCGGCCGATCGAGCAAGCCGAGCCGGTGGACGCGTTAGGGCTCGATTCCGAACTGGCGTCGTTCGCGGGCATTGGCCGGCGAGAGGTGATGATGGCGGAATTCAAACCACGAGGTGGATTTGTCGAAGTCACGTCCACCCGGGACGGCTCGCGGGTTTTTTCCGAAGTCCTGCCGATTGCGGCCCGGCCCGCCACGGACAAGCTTTGGGCGCCGATCGTGTTCTTCGCTGCGGTGGAGGCCAGTGGTCTCGCCAGCCCCCTCGTGGTGACCGAAGGTTCCCGGGTTGAGGAGGTGGACGCGCATTTCCGGCGATATCTCGCGCAGGATTTTCGAATCGGACTGCGTTTGACGCCTGGTCTCTACCGTGTGACCGTGGCCCCCTAGATTTTTGCGGAATCCACCGAATTTGCTGTTGACGGTGCCGAAACCGGGTCGCACGTTCAACAGCTCTTTTCGTTTTTTGGCACTTCCTTGTTCTGCCCAGATAGCTCAGTTGGTAGAGCACCCCCTTGGTAAGGGGGAGGTCGACGGTTCAAATCCGTTTCTGGGCTCCAGGGTCAGAAAACGCGTCGGTTCAGGCTTCTACGACGTTAAACTAGAGGTCGCATTTCCATCACACCACCCTAACTCATCCGTCTCCCATGGCTAAAGCCCAATTCGAACGCAAGAAACCGCACGTGAACGTTGGCACCATCGGCCACATCGATCACGGCAAGACGACTACCACTGCCGCAATCTTGGCCGTGCAGTCCCGCAAGGGCCTGGCCGAGCTGAAGGCCTATTCCGACATCGCGAAGGGTGGCACGGTGCGTGACGCGACCAAGACCGTCACCATTTCGGTGGCCCACGTCGAGTATGAGACAGCCAAGCGCCACTACGCGCACGTCGATTGCCCCGGCCACGCCGATTTCGTGAAGAACATGATCACGGGCGCCGCCCAGATGGACGGTGCGATCCTCGTCGTCTCTGCGGCTGACGGCCCGATGCCGCAGACCAAGGAGCACGTCCTTCTCGCCCGTCAGGTTGGCGTTCCGAAGATCGTCGTCTTCCTCAACAAGGTCGACCTCATCGACGATCCCGACCTCCTCGAGCTCGTTGAAGAGGAAATCCGCGACCTCCTCTCCAAGTATCAGTTCGACGGCAAGAACACCAAGATCGTCCGTGGCTCCGCCACCGCCGCCCTTGAGGGCAAGCCCGAGGGCGAGAAGGCCTTCGCTGAACTCATGGATGCCATCGACAGCGAGATCGACGAGCCCGTCCGTGAGATGGACAAGCCTTTCCTGATGTCCGTCGAGGACGTCTTCTCGATCACTGGTCGCGGCACCGTCGCGACGGGCCGTATCGAGCGTGGCGTCATCAAGGTCAACGACTCCGTTGAGATCGTCGGCTTGAAGGACACCGTGGTGTCCGTCGTGACCGGCATCGAGATGTTCCGCAAGCTGCTCGATAGCGGCCAAGCGGGCGACAACGTGGGTATCCTGCTCCGCGGCATCGACAAGGAAGGCATTGAGCGCGGCCAAGTGCTCGCCGCCCCGAAGTCGATCACCCCGCACAAGAAGGCCAAGGCCGAAATCTACGTCCTCTCCAAGGACGAGGGTGGCCGCCACACGCCGTTCTTCACGGGCTACCGCCCGCAGTTCTACTTCCGCACGACCGACGTGACCGGCGTCGTCCACCTCCCGAAAGGCATCGAGATGATCATGCCCGGTGACAACATCACCGTGGACATCGACCTGATCGTTCCGATCGCGATGGAGAAGACCCAGAAGTTCGCGATCCGCGAAGGCGGCCGCACCATCGGTGCCGGTCGTATCACGGAGATCGTGGAATAACTGTTTATCCAACCTCTCCCGGCGACTCTCGCCGAGGCCTCGCACGGGGCCTCGGCTGCGTCGTCTAAAGGACCAAAAACAGGCGCGTAGCTCAATTGGTAGAGTAGCGGTCTCCAAAACCGTTGGTTGGGGGTTCGATTCCCTCCGCGCCTGCCAGCACACATAAGCATGAAAAATCCTTTCCGCGGCATCCGCATCTTTTTCGGTGAAACCATGGGCGAATTGGCCAAGTGCCAGTGGCCTACGCGCACTGAGTTGCGCGATTCCACCATCATCGTGATTGTGGCCGCCATGATCCTCGGAGTGTTCACCAGCATCAGCGATTTTTCACTCTATCAGGTCGTGGATCTTTTCACGTCCATGGTGAGCTGAGCCTCGGCTTCGACCCGCACCATGTCTTCCTCCGCCCCAGTTCCTGCCGGCGCCCAGTGGTTCGCCCTGCACACCCTCTCCGGCCAGGAGAACAAGGTGAAGACCTACATCGAGAAGTTCAAGAAGGCCGAGGAACTCGATGATCACATCTTCGAAATCCTGCTGCCGACTGAGATCGTCTCGGAGGTCAAGGGGGGCAAGAAAAGCACCAAAGTCCGCAAGCTTTACCCCGGCTATGTCTTCATCCAAGCCAAGCTCTATGGCGACGACAAGAAGCTGATCAACAAACCGTGGTATTTCGTCAAGGAGACCACCGGTGTCATCGGCTTTGTCGGTGGCGACAAACCCGCAGCGCTTCGCCAGAGCGAGATCGACGAGATTTACGCGCGCATCGAGGCGGCGAGCGGCAAGGAAGTGCCGAAGGTGCAATACGCGGTCGGCGAAGAAGTCAAAATCACCGACGGCGCGTTTGCGTCGCTTGTCGGTCGCATCGACGAAATCGATCCCGAGCGCGGCAAGCTCAAGGTCTCCGTCTCCATCTTCGGGCGCTTCACGCCCGTTGAGCTCGAATATTGGCAAGTCCAACGCGGTTCCGAATAACGCCCGCGCATCCCAGTCCTCAAATTTTTCCACATGGCCAAGAAAATCCAAGGTTACATCCGCCTCCAGTTGCCCGCCGGCGCCGCTAATCCCGCGCCCCCGGTCGGCCCCGCGCTCGGCGCGCAAGGCGTCAACATCATGGCGTTCTGCAAGGAATTCAACGCGAAGACCAAGGACCAGAACGGCATGATTCTGCCGGTGGTTATCACGGTCTTCAGCGACAAGAGCTTCACGTTCATCCTCAAGTCGCCCCCGGCGTCGGTCCTCCTCAAGAAGGCCGCCAACATCGCCAGCGGCTCCGCCAAGCCCAACCAGGACAAGGTGGGCAAGGTCACCAAGAAGCAGCTCGCCGAGATCTGGAAGCTCAAGAAGGCGGACATGAACGCCAATGACGAGGCGGCCGGCATCAAGATCATCGCCGGCACCGCCCGTAACATGGGCATCGAGGTCGTCGACTAATTTTCCGCGGGAGCCGCCGTGCTCGTGATGTGAAGGCCCTTGGGTCTTTCGTCGCCGGCTGACGGCTCCTGCAGTCTGAGAAACAACCACCCGCGGGAGGCCTTTCCGGCCGCTTGAACCGCAAGGAGACATCCATGCTAAAGAAGCCCAGCAAACGCATCCGCGCCGCCCTCAAGGTGGCCGATCTCGAAAAGGACTATCCGCTCAAGGAAGCGGTCGAGATTCTCGTGAAATTTCCGAAGGCCAAGTTCGACGAGACCGTCGAGCTTTCGTTGCGCCTCGGCGTCGACGCCGCATCCGGCGACCAAAATGTGCGCGGCACCACGCCGCTCCCCAACGGTTCCGGCAAGAAGGTCCGCGTCATCGTCTTCACAGACGATCCGCAGAAGGCCCTCGCCGCCGGTGCGGACGAGGCCGGCCTCGCGGAGCTGATGAAAAAGGTTTCCGACGGCTGGCTCGAATTCGATGTCGCCATTGCGACGACCGAGGCGATGAAGCAGGTCCGCACTCTCGCGCGCGTCCTCGGCCCCAAGGGCCTGATGCCCAACCCGAAGGCTGGCACCGTCACCGACGATGTCGCCGCCGGCATCAAAGCCGTGAAGGCGGGCCGCGTTGAGTTCAAGATGGACAAGACCGCCAACATCGGCGTCGGCGTCGGCAAGCGCTCGTTCACTCCTGCGCAGATCCTCGAAAACGCCGCCGCGGTCCTTGAGGCCGTCGGCCGGGCCAAGCCCGCCACCTTCAAGGGCGGTGTCTTCATCAAGAGCGTCACCCTCTCCTCGAGCATGAGCCCGGGCGTGCGGATCGCTTCCACCGAATTCTCGAAATACTGAGGAGCACGACCATGAGAGCCGAAAAACAATACCTGATCGCCGAGGTCGACTCGCACCTCAAGAAGAGCGACTACGTCATCCTCGCCAACTTCACGAAAGTGACCGTCGCCGACACCGCCGAGCTGCGCAAGCGCCTCGCCGCGGAGAAGGCGGAGTTCCACGTCGTCAAGAACAGCTCCCTCCGCGTCGCGGCCAAGGCCCTCGGCCTGCCGAGCCTCGACGCCTCGCTGGCGGGCCCCACGGCCATCGTCGTCGGCGGCAGCAATTCCGCGGGCGTCGCCAAGGTCCTCAAGAAATTCTTCGAGGAAAAGCAGAAGCTCGAGATCAAGGTCGGCGTGATGGACAAGAAGCTCGTCTCGGCGGGAGACTTGTCGAAAATCGCGGATCTCCCGTCGTTCGATGCGCTGCGCTCGCAGTTCCTCGGCCTCCTCAAGAGCAACGCGGGCGCGTTCGTGCGCGTCCTCGACGCCAAGGTCAAAAAGGATCAGCCCGCGGCCCCCGCCGCCTGATCCGTCCATCTCAACCCACAAACCAATTCCCGGCGCAAGCCGGGCGACATCCAACATCCAACGAGGCAGGCTAGGGGATACGTCCCTTAAACGCGTTTCACTTCCCGAAACCGCTAACCCGCCTCAGGAGCAGACATCATGAGCAACATCACCAAGGAACAAGTCATCGATTGGCTCTCCAGCCAGTCGGTTCTCGATCTCGCCGCGCTGGTCAAAGACCTCGAGGGCAAGTGGGGCGTTTCCGCCGCCGCTGCCGTCGCCGCTGGTCCGGCCGCTGGCGCCGCCGGCGGTGCCGCCGCCCCGGCCGCCGAGGCGCAGACCGAGTTCACCGTCATCCTCAAGGAGGCCGGCGCGAACAAGATCGGCGTCATCAAGGAAGTCCGCGCCATCACCGGCCTGGGCCTCAAGGAAGCCAAGGACCTCGTCGAAGGCGCCCCGAAGCCGGTCAAGGAGAACGCTCCGAAGGCCGAAGCCGAGGACATCAAGAAGAAGCTCGAGGCCGCTGGCGCCAAGGTCGAGCTCAAGTAACGCCGCGCGAAGCTTGGCGATCCACCTCGCACAACTTCCGTTTTTCACGGGACAGGCCGCTCCAATTGGCGGCCTGTCCTTTGCCTTTTCGTTTTCTGTTCTTTCGTCCGCTGTCCGCCGCGCCCGCTGACCTGCTCCGCGGCGCTCACCTCCTTCGTCTCGTAATCTCTACCGGGAAACTCCCATGGCCGATCGTCACCACACCGAACGCGTAAACTTCGGCAAGCTCCGCGAAGTGATCCAGCCGCCGAATCTCATCGAGATTCAAATCACGTCGTATCTCGACTTCCTGCAGAAGGGCACGCCCGAGAAGCAGCGCAAGCCGCAGGGCCTCGAGGCGGTCTTCCGCGAGGTGTTTCCCATTCTCAGCTACGACGAGCGCCTGACGCTCGAATACGTCTCCTACAACCTCGGCGATCCCAAGAACACCGAGCTCGAGTGCCTGCGCGAGGGCATCACCTACTCCGTGCCGCTCTACGTGAAGCTCCGCCTCCGCGAGGAAGACTTCATCAAGGACGAGGACATCTACATGGGCGAGATACCCATGGTGACGGAGCGCGGCTCCTTCATCATCAACGGCGCCGAGCGCGTCGTCGTCTCCCAGCTCCACCGTTCGCCCGGCATCGCGTTCGAGGTCACGCCGCACGCCAACGGCAAGCCGCTCCATTCCTTCCGCATCATCCCTGATCGCGGCACTTGGCTCGAGGTCCAGTTCGACAACAACGACCTCCTCTACGTCTATCTCGACCGCCGCCGCCGCCGCCGGAAATTCCTCATCACGACCCTGCTCCGCGCCATCGGCTACAGCTCGGACATCGACCTCCTGAATCTCTTCTACGAGATCAAGGATCTGAAGGTCTCCAAGGCGCTCGACATGGAGAACGTCTCCACGCTCGTCCTCGTCGAGGATGCCATCGATGCCCAGAAGGGCGTCGTCCTCGCGCGTGCCTTTGAGCCGTTGACCAAGGCTGTCGTCCGCACCTTCGAGAAGCACGATATCACCACCATCCGCATCATCGACACCTCGATCGACGAGGGTGCGATCATCCGCGCGCTCAAGAAGGACCCGACCCGCAACGAGGAGGAAGCGCTGAAGGAAATCTACAAGCGCCTCCGCCCCGGTGAGCCGCCGACCACCGCCAACGCCAAGGCCCTCCTCAAGCGCCTGTTCTTCGATCCCAAGCGCTACGACCTCGGCCGTGTCGGCCGCTACAAGGTGAACCAGAAGCTCGGCCTCAAGGCTGAGCTCGAGCAGCGCATCCTTGAGAGCGCCGATATCGTCGCCGCGACCAAGTATCTCGTCCGCCTCAAGCGCGGCGTCGGTGTCGTTGATGACATCGATCACCTGGGCTCCCGTCGCGTCCGCACCGTCGGCGAGCTCCTCGCCAACCAGTGCCGCGTCGGCCTCAGCCGCACCGAGCGCCTCGTCCGCGAGCGCATGACGATGTATGACCAGAGCGTCGACTCGATCACGCCGCAGAAGCTGATCAACCCGAAGGCGCTGACCACGGTCATCCGCGACTTCTTTGCCCGTTCGCAGCTCTCGCAGTTCATGGACCAGATCAACCCGCTCGCCGAGGTCACGCACAAGCGCCGCCTCTCCGCGCTCGGGCCGGGTGGTCTCAACCGCGAACGCGCCGGCTTCGAAGTCCGCGACGTGCATCCGTCGCACTACGGCCGCATCTGCCCCATTGAGACACCTGAAGGTCCGAACATCGGCCTCATCAACTCCCTCTCGACCTACGCCCGCGTAAACGAGTTCGGCTTCATCGAGACGCCCTACCGCGTCGCAAAGGACGGCCGCGTCACCGACAAGATCGAGTATCTCACCGCCGACCAGGAAGAGGGCAAAATCATCGCGCAGGCCAACTCCGAACTCGACGAGAAGAACCACTTCATCGGCAAGGTCACCGTCCGTCAGGACGGCAACTTCCTCGAAGTCGCTGCCGCCGACGTCAACCTGATGGACGTCTCGCCCAAGCAGGTCATCTCGATCGCGGCGGGCATGATTCCCTTCCTCGAGCACGACGATGCCAATCGCGCGCTCATGGGCGCCAACATGCAACGCCAAGGCGTGCCCCTGCTCCAGGCCGAGGCGCCCTTTGTGGGCACCGGCATTGAGGAGCGTGTCGCCCGCGACTCGAAGATCGTCGTCGTCGCCGAAGAGGCCGGCGTCGTCGCTTCCGTTGACGCGAAGCGCATCGTCGTCACCAAGGACGGCGAGCTGCCCCGCAACCTCAAGACCGACGCGAAGAATCACACCCACGTCTACGAGCTGCGCAAATTCATGCGCTCGAACGCCGGCACCTGCTTCAACCAGAAGCCCATCGTCAAGCAGGGCCAGAAGATCAAGGCCGGCCAGATCATCGCCGACGGTCCCTCGACCGATCAGGGCGAGATGGCGCTCGGCCGCAACGTGCTCGTCGCGTTCATGCCGTGGAACGGCTACAACTTCGAGGACGCCATTCTCATTTCCGAGAAGGTGCTCCGCGAAGACATCTTCACCTCGATCCACATCCAGGAATTCGAGGTCACCGCCCGCGACACCAAGCTCGGGCCGGAAGAAATCACGCGCGACATCCCGAACGTTGGCGAAGAGGCCCTCAAGAACCTCGATCACAACGGCGTCATCCGCATCGGTGCGGAGGTGAAGCCCGGCGACATCCTCGTCGGCAAAATCACCCCGAAGTCCGAGACCGAGCTCGCACCCGAGGAAAAGCTCCTCCGCGCGATCTTCGGCGAGAAGGCTGCCGACGTGAAGGACACCTCCCTTATCGTCCCGTCCGGTGTCACCGGCATCATTATGGACGTGAAGGTCTCCTCCCGCATCGACAACCAGGAGGAGAAGCTCTCCCCGTCCGATCGCCGCCGCCAGGCCAAGCAGATCCAGGAAGAATACAAGACGCAGATGGACAAGCTCCGCGAGGGGCTGACCGAGGCGCTCTCCAACATCCTCCTCGGCGAGAAAATCCCGCTCGACGTCATCAACGGCGAATCCGGCGAAATCATCATCCCGGCCAACCGCAAGATCACGAAGACGCTCCTGCGCAAACTCGCCGCGGTCTCCAAGCACGTCCAGATCGACCCGTCCCCGGTTCGGATCAAGATCATGGAGATCATCGGCTCGTATCAGACGAAGTTCGACGAGCTCGAGACCGACCGTGAGCGCAAGATCGGCAGCATCGAGGCGGGCGAAGGCTCGGCCGATGGCGCCATCAAGCAGGTCAAGGTCTACATCGCCACCAAGCAGAAGCTCGAGGTCGGCGACAAGATGGCCGGCCGTCACGGCAACAAGGGCGTGGTCGCCAAGATCGTGCCCGAGGAAGACATGCCGTTCCTCCCTGACGGCACCCCCGTCGAAATCTGCCTGAACCCCCTCGGCGTGCCTTCGCGCATGAACGTCGGCCAGGTGCTCGAGACGCACCTGGGTTGGGCCTGCAAAAAGCTCGGCATCAAGGTGGCGACTCCCGTGTTCGACGGCATTCCGGAAAAGAAAGTCCGCGAATACCTCAAGGACGCGAAGCTGCCCTCCACCGGCAAGAGCCCGCTCCTCGACGGCCGCACTGGCGAGAAGATCGATCAGGAAGTCGTCGTCGGCTACATCTACATGATGAAGCTGAACCATCTCGTGTCGCACAAGATCCACGCGCGCGCGGTCGGCCCTTACTCGCTCGTCACGCAGCAGCCGTTGGGCGGCAAAGCCCAATACGGCGGCCAGCGTTTCGGCGAAATGGAAGTGTGGGCGCTCGAGGCCTACGGCGCGGCGCACACGCTGCAGGAACTGCTCACCGTCAAGTCCGACGATGTGCAGGGCCGCACCAAAATCTACGAGTCGCTCGTCAAGGGCGACAACACGCTACAAGCCGGCACGCCCGAATCGTTCAACGTGCTCATCAAGGAAATCCAGTCCCTCGGCCTCGACATCAAACTCCAGAAGCGCGACGCGCTGAGCTACGGCGCCTAAGCCGTGGCCCAGTTTGCCTTCATCCTTTCACATAAATTCAGGGAGCCACTAAAATGATTCAACCCAACGAGACCGCCGCCGTCACCCGGAACGAAGCGCGCGACGCCATCGGCGAGGAGACCGCCGCGTTTGACTGCGTTTCCATCACCGTCGCGTCGCCCGAGACCATCCGCAAATGGTCGAAGGGCGAGGTCAAGAATCCCGAGACGATCAACTACCGCACCTTCAAGCCCGAGCCGGGCGGCCTCTTCTGCCAGAAGATCTTCGGGCCGGTGCGCGACTACGAGTGCGCCTGCGGAAAATACAAGCGCATCAAATACAAGGATGTCGTGTGCGACCGCTGCGGCGTCGAGGTGACGATCGCGCGCGTCCGCCGCGAGCGCATGGGCCACATCGAGCTCGCCGTGCCGGTGGCGCACATCTGGTTCCTCAAGTCGATGCCGAGCCGCCTCGGCCTCCTCCTCGACATGACGGCGCGCTCCCTCGAGCGCGTTATCTACTACGAGAACTTCATGGTCATCGATCCGGGCAAGACCCCGCTCGAGATGAAGCAACTCCTCACCGACAGCGAGTATCGCCAAGCCCTTGAGGAATACGGCGACGACTCCTTCGTCGCCAAGATGGGCGCCGAGGCCGTGCGCGATGCGCTCGTGAAGACCGACATGGAGGCCACCGTCGCCGAGCTGCAGGAGCAGATGCGCGCCACGAAATCGAAGCAGATCAAAAAGAAGCTCTCGAAGCGACTGAAGGTCATCCAAGGCTTCATCCACTCCAAGAGCCGCCCCGAGTGGATGGTCCTCGAAGTGCTCCCCGTCATCCCGCCGGACCTGCGCCCGCTCGTCCCGCTCGAGGGCGGCCGCTTCGCCACCTCCGATCTCAACGACCTCTACCGCCGCGTCATCAACCGCAATAATCGCCTGCGGAATTTGATGCAGCTGAAGACGCCCGATGTGATCATTCACAACGAAAAGCGCATGCTGCAGGAAGCGGTCGATGCGCTCTTCGACAACGGCCGCCACGGCCGCCCCGTCACCGGCGCCGGCAATCGCCCCTTGAAGTCCCTTTCGGACATGCTCAAGGGCAAGCAGGGCCGTTTCCGCCAGAACTTGCTCGGCAAGCGCGTCGATTATTCCGGCCGCTCGGTCATCGTCATCGGTCCCGAGCTGAAGCTCAACCAGTGCGGTTTGCCGAAGAAGATGGCGCTCGTCCTTTTCGAGCCGTTCATCATCCGCCGCCTCAAGGAACTCGGCTTCGTGCACACCGTCCGCGGCGCCCGCAAGATGATCGAGAAGAAGTCTCCGGAAGTCTGGGACATCCTCGAGGAGGTCACCAAGGGCCATCCGGTGCTGCTCAACCGCGCGCCGACGCTGCACCGCCTTTCGATCCAGGCCTTTGAGCCGACGCTGATCGAGGGCGAGGCCATCCGCATCCATCCGCTCGTCTGCACCGCCTACAACGCGGACTTCGACGGTGACCAGATGGCCGTGCACGTGCCGCTGTCCCTTGAGGCGATCATGGAGTGCAAGCTCCTCATGATGGCGACGTCGAACATCTTCTCGCCGTCCTCCGGCAAGCCGATCCTCACGCCGTCGCAGGACATCGTCCTCGGCGCCTACTACCTCACGATCGAGCCGCGCACCAAGCCGACCAAGAGCCAGCGCGTGCCGCTGCTCTCCGGCTTGCAGGAAGTTCTCTACGCCAAGGCCGATGGCGCGCTCAAGATGCACGACTGGGTCGATGTGCCGAATCCCGATCACGGTCGCGAAACCGTGTTTGGCGATACCAAGCGCCGGACCGTTCGCACCACGGTCGGCCGCGTTATCTTCAACCAGATCTGGCCCAGCGGTCTCGGCTTCGTGAACTTCCCCGTGCCGAAGGCCAAGCTCGGTGACCTCATCCTCAACACCTACAAGGTCGCCGGCGCCCCCGTCACGGTCGAGACCCTCGACAAGCTCAAGGATCTCGGCTTCGCGACAGCCATGCAGGCCGGCATCTCGATCGGTATCGACGACATGATCATCCCCGACGCGAAGAAGGACATCGTGTCCGAATCGCGCAAGAAGATCGCCGAAGTCGAAGGCCAGTTCAGCAAGGGCATCATCACCGACGGCGAGCGTTACAACAAGGTGGTCGACATCTGGACCAGCGCCACCGACCAGATCGCCAAGCAGGTGTTCTCCAAGCTGGAGAACAACGATGGCCGCCCCGAGGTGAATCCCGTCTACATCATGATGGACTCGGGCGCCCGCGGTAACAAACAGCAGGTCCGCCAGCTCTGCGGCACGCGCGGCCTCATGGCCAAACCCTCCGGCGAAATCATCGAGCGCCCCATCCTGTCCTCGTTCCGCGAGGGCCTCACGGTGCTCGAATACTTCATCTCGACGCACGGCGCCCGCAAGGGACTTGCCGATACGGCGCTCAAGACGGCTGATGCCGGCTATCTCACCCGCAAGCTCTGCGACGTGGCGATGGATGTCATCATCGCCGAGGACGACTGCGGTTCCCGCGACGGCGTGTGGAAGAAAGCCATCTTCGAGGGTGACGACGAAATCGTCGGCCTCAAGGAACGCATCATCGGCCGCTTCTCCAGCGACGACGTGATCAACCCGATCAGCCCGACCGAGATTCTGGTCGGCTCCGGCGAGCTCATCACCGAGGAAATGGCGGCCAAGATCGACGAGCTTGGCATCGAGCGCATCAAGGTCATGTCCCCGCTCACCTCGGTGAGCAAGGGGGGCATCGACGCCAAGTCCTACGGCATCAATCCCGCGACCAACAAGGTCGCCAAGATCGGGGACTCCGTCGGCATCATCGCCGCCCAGTCCATCGGCGAACCCGGCACACAGCTGACGATGCGCACCTTCCACATCGGTGGCGTTGCGTCCGGCGGCTTCAAGACGCCTGAAATTCGCGTCCGCGCCACCGGCAAGGTCAAATACAAGGGCCTCCGCCTCGTCGAAACCGCCGACGGCGGCTCCATCGTGCTCAACAAGACCGGCACCATCCAGATCCTCGACGCCGAGGACAAGGAGGTCGAGGTCTACAACATCGTCGTCGGCTCGTATCTGCATGTTGGCGACGGCGAGAAAATCGAAAAGGGCGCCGTGCTCGCGCAGTGGGACCCCTACAACGTCCCGGTTCTCTCCGAGAAGGGCGGCAGCCTGCACTTCAAGGACATGATCCCCGGTGTCACCGTGAAGCGCGAACTCGACGAGGCCTCCGGCCGCATCGCGACCGTGGTGATCGAGCACAAGGAGGATCTCAATCCGCAGATCGAGGTTCGCGACGCCAAGAACAAGCCGCTCGCGGCCTATTCGATTCCCGTCGGCGCGCAGATCGCGGTCAACGAGGGCGACACCATCGCCCCCGGCGCGCTGCTGGCCAAGACGCCCCGCCAGGCCTCCAAGACCAAGGACATCACCGGCGGTCTGCCGCGTGTCGCGGAGCTCTTTGAAGCCCGCCGTCCGAAGGATGCCGCCGAGATGTCCCGCATCGACGGCATCGTGGCGTTCGAAGGCACGGTCCGCGGCAAGCGCAAGCTCGTCGTCAAAAACGACGAGACGTCGCAGGAAGAGGAACATCTGATCGCGGCCGGCAAGCACATCATCGTCCAGCCGGGCGATGTCGTGCACAAGGGGCAGCACCTCACCGAAGGCTCCGCCGACCCGCATGAGATTCTGGAAATCCTCGGGCCGTCCGCGCTCTACGACTTCCTCATCAGCCAGGTGCAGGAGGTCTATCGTCTCCAGGGCGTGACGATCAACGACAAGCACATCGAGATCATCATCCGCCAGATGCTCCGCAAAGTCCGCATCACCGATCCGGGCGACACGGAGAACTTCTGGGGCGAGCAGGTTGATCGCGCCACGTTCCTGCTGGAAAACAAGCGCATCGAGGAGGCCGGCGGCAAACCCGCCGAGGCCGAGCCGATCCTCCTTGGCATCACCAAGGCGTCGCTCGAGACCGAGAGCTTCATCTCGGCCGCGAGCTTCCAGGAGACGACGCGCGTCCTCACCGATGCCTCGACGCTCGGCAAGGTCGACCTCCTGCGCGGCTTCAAGGAAAACGTCATCATGGGCCATTTGATTCCGGCTGGCACCGGTCTGCCGACCTACAAGCAGCTCAAGATCACGTTGCCGTTCGGGGCCGAGTTGCCGGTCGAAGATGCGAAGCCTGCCGAGGCCGCCACCGCGGGCTGAGGCAGCGCGCCAATCCACTCCAAGCCGCAGCCATCAAGGCTGCGGCTTTTTTTTGGACAAATTTCTCGCGGGCGCGCCGTGTTGCACGGGAAGTCGTTCGATTTCCAGTGCGACAAAAACACCTCCCATGATTCAGAGGGCGGGGTGAGTTCGTGCTTGAGATCTGTTTCTCCAAGGCAAATCTCCATCCTCCTTCTGTCTGTCACACGCGTTGCCGGCTCCTCCGGTGAATGCTTTTCACTCCGCAGTCGCGGGCTTTCGGCACGTGGTCGCGGTCATTTCCATATTTCGCGAGAAAGTTCTTGCCGAGCTTTCCGCGCAAAGTAGCGTCGTCCCCTTTTCGTCTCTTCTCACTCGCAAGCTTTCATCTTCGTATGCCGACCATCAACCAACTCGTGCGCAAAGGCCGCCGCAAGGTGACCACCAAGTCGAAGTCCCCGGCTTTGGATGGCAACCCCTTCCGCCGCGGCGTGTGCGTGCAGGTCATGACCCGCACCCCCAAGAAGCCGAACTCGGCCATCCGCAAAGTCGCCAAGGTCCGCCTGACGAATGGCAACGAAGTCATCTCCTACATTCCCGACGAAGGCCATAACCTCCAGGAGCATTCCATCGTGCTCGTGCGCGGCGGCCGCGTGAAGGATCTCCCCGGTGTTCGCTACCACATTGTCCGCGGCACGCTCGACGCGACTGGTGTCGAGAAGCGCCGTCGCTCCCGTTCCAAATACGGCGTGAAGCGCCCGAAGGCCGCCAAGTAATTTTTCCCCTTAACCGATTTCGCCATGTCACGCCGTCACAGAGCTGAGAAACGCAAGACCGTTCCGGACGCCCGCTACAACAGCGCGCTCGTCGCGCACCTCGTCAACGTCATCATGAAGAGCGGCAAGAAGAACCTTGCCCAGACCATCGTCTACGGTGCGTTTGAAAAGGTCTCCGAGAAGCTGGAGAAGGGTGATCCGGTTGATCTGATGCTCGGTGCGCTCGAGAACGCTCGCCCGCGTCTTGAGGTGAAGAGCCGCCGCGTCGGTGGCGCCACCTACCAGGTGCCGATCGAAATCTCCTTCGAGCGCCAAGAGTCGCTCGCACTGCGTTGGATCGTCGACGCCGCCGGTGGCCGCAAGGGCATCCCGATGAAGGACGCCTTGGCCGCCGAGATCATCGATGCCTACAACAACACGGGCTCGGTCGTGAAGAAAAAGGAAGACACGCACAAGATGGCGCAGGCCAACCGTGCCTTCGCTCATCTCCGTTGGTAATCGTTCAAGGGCCCATTTCCATGTCTGCTGCCGCTGCTCCCATCAAGATCACTGTCGTTACCGACAAGGCCAAGGTCTCGCCGGTAAACTCCAAGGATCGTCCGTTCCCGCTGGAATGGACGCGCAACATCGGCATCGCCGCGCACATCGATGCGGGCAAGACCACGACGACTGAACGCATTCTCTTTTACTCTGGCGCAGTCCACAAGATGGGCGATGTCCATGAAGGCAACACGGTGACCGACTGGATGGAGCAGGAGCGGGAGCGCGGCATCACGATCACGGCTGCCGCCATTTCCTGCGCATGGAACGCCTCTTGGGGTCCTTGGAAGGGAATCAAGCAGCGTATCAATATCATCGACACCCCCGGCCACGTGGACTTCACGGCCGAGGTGGAGCGCTCGCTCCGCGTGCTCGACGGCGCCGTCGCCGTGTTCTGCGCCGTCGCCGGTGTGCAGCCCCAGTCCGAGACGGTCTGGCGCCAGGCCAACAAATACAAGGTTCCGCGCGTCGCCTTCATCAACAAGATGGACCGCACTGGCGCAGACTTTTTCCGTGCCGTCTCCGAGATGCGCGAGAAGCTCAAGGCCAACGCGCATCCGATCTTCTTGCCGATTGGCAAGGAAGAGGGGTTCTCCGGCCTCGTCGATCTCGTCCAAAATGTCGCGTATTCCTTCGACGAAAACCCGGATGACCAGCTGGGTCTGAAGCCGGTGACGATGCCGATTCCGGAAAACATGGTCGCTCAGGCCAAGGAGTATCGGGAAAAGCTCATCGAGGCGGTCTGTGACTTTGACGACGTCATCGCCGAGAAATACCTCAATGGTGAGGAAATCTCGGTCGAGGAGCTTCTGCTCGGCGTCCGCAAGGCCACCATTTCCCTCCAGTTCACGGGGGTCATCCCAGGTTCCGCCTACAAGAAGAAGGGCGTCCAGCGCCTCCTCGACTGCGTGGTCAACTTTTTGCCGAGCCCCATTGATGTGCCCCCCATGGTGGGTCTGGACACCGACGGCAAGGAAGTCTCCGCCATCGTGGACGACAAGGCCAAGATGGCTGGGCTTGCTTTCAAGCTTTGGAACGACCCGTTCGTGGGTCGTCTCGTGTTTTTCCGGGTTTACACCGGAAAGCTTCCCCGCGGCATGGCAGTCTATAATCCCCGCACCCGCCGCACTGAGCGCGTTTCCCGTCTCGTGTTGATGCGCGCCATTGAGCGCGAAGAAATCGAGTTGGCCTATTCGGGTGACATTTGCGCCGTCGTCGGCGTCAAGGATGTCATCACTGGCGACACACTGTGCGACGAGGATTTCGACATCCGCTTGGAGCCGCCGTCCTTCCCTGAGCCTGTCATCTCGATGTCCATCGAGCCGAACTCGAAGGCTGACCAGGAAAAGATGGGCACAGCCCTCCAGCGCTTGGTCGCCGAGGATCCCACCCTCCGTGTGAAAACAGACCAGGACACCGGTCAGACGATTCTCGCGGGCATGGGTGAACTGCACCTCGACATCATCCGCGATCGCATGAAGCGCGAGTTCAAGGTCGAGGCCACCGCCGGCAAGCCGCAGATCGCGTATCGCGAGACCGTGACCAAAGCCTCCGAGGCCGAAGGCAAATTCATCCGCCAATCGGGCGGCAAGGGCCAATACGGCCATGTTGTCGTCAAATTGGAGCCGAACGTTAAGGGCAAAGGCGTCGAGGTTATCAACGAGACCGTGGGCGGCTCGATCCCGAAGGAATTCATCAAGCCCGCCACTGATGGCATCTACGAAGGCGCCAACAACGGTGTCGTCGCCGGCTATCCGGTGGTCGATGTCATCGTGCGCATCGTCGATGGCTCTTTCCACGAGGTCGATTCATCTGAACTCGCGTTCAAGATGGCCGGGATCTTTGCCTTCAAGGAGGCGATGAAGAAGGCCAACCCGATTTTGCTTGAGCCGATCATGGGTGTCGAAGTCACCACGCCTGAGGAATACCAGGGCGATCTGATGGGCGACATCAACCGCCGTCGTGGCCAGATTCAGGGCATGGAGAACAAGGCTGGTGCCTGTATCATCACCGCGTTTGTCCCCCTCGAGTTGCTCTTCGGTTACGTCACCGACATCCGCTCCCTCTCCAAGGGCCGCGCCAGCGCCGGTATCACGCCCTCGCACTTCGAGCAGGTGCCGAACTCGCTTCTCGCCAAGATCGTGGAGACTTCCTCCAAGGCTCCCGCCCGCACCTGATCCTTCGTTCTTTTTACGCCATGAAAGGCCAACGCATTCGCATCAAACTCCAGGGCTTCGACTATCGCGTCATCGATCAGTCGGCCCAGGACATCGTCGAAACCGCCAAGCGCTCCGGCGCGCGCGTCTCCGGCCCGATTCCGCTGCCCACCCGCATCGAGAAGCTGTCCGTCAACCGCTCCCCCCACGTCGACAAGAAGTCGATGGAGCAGTTCGAGACCCGCACGCACAAGCGCCTGATCGACATCATCGAGCCCACCGCCCAGACGGTCGACGAGCTGAAAAAGCTCAACCTGCCCTCGGGCGTGGACATCACGATCAACGTCTGAGGCCTTTCGCCAACCCGCATCTCAAACAATCCCACCCGGATTAATCCACTCTACAGTTAGCAGTTGCCTGTGTCCCGCTCTGCGGGACCGCCAGGTCCCTCGCTAAAGTAGGTCCGCACAAACGGAACTCATCCACCTACCGCTTAGCCTTATGCTCTCAGAAATTTTGGGAAAAAAAATCGGCATGACCCAGGTCTACGATGCACAAAACGTGCTCGTGCCGGTCACCGTGGTCGAGGCCGGCCCCTGCGCTGTGGTGCAGGTCAAGACCGCTGCCAATGACGGCTACGACGCCGTCCAGATCGGCTTCTCGCAGAAGAAGGTCAAGAACACCGCCGCCGGTGAACTCGGTCACGCCAAGAAGGCCGGGCTTGAGGCTGCACCCCGCGTGCTGGCCGAAGTCCGCCTCAAGGCTGCCGCCACCGTCAAGGTGGGTGACATCGTCACCGTCACTGCATTTACGGAAGGTCAGCTGGTCGACGTCAGCGGCGTTTCCAAGGGCAAAGGGTTTCAAGGCGTGGTGAAGCGCTTCCGCGTCGCGGGTGGTCCGGCGTCCCACGGCTCGATGTTTCACCGCCGCATCGGCTCGGTCGGCATGCGCCAGACCCCCGGCCGCGTGTGGAAGAATCAGCGCATGCCCGGCCACATGGGCAGCGATCATCGCACCGTGCAGAATCTCCGCATCGTGAAAGTCATCGCCGATAAGAACCTCATCCTCGTGAAGGGTGCGATTCCCGGCTCCAACGGCTCCGATGTGATTGTCCGCTCCGCCATCAAGGGCCAATGGTCGCTGCCGGTCCCGGCCGCTGTCGCTCCCAAGGCTGGCAAGCCTGCGGCTGCGCCCAAACCTGCGGCCAAACCCGCCGCTAAGAAGTAAAGGAGACGAACCGACATGAAACTCACCGTTTTCAGTTCCGACGGAAAGACCAGCAGCGAAAAGGATTTCGCCGGCATTCCCACCTTCGAAGGCGACAAAGGCCTCCAGGCGCTCAAACAAACCATCGTCGCCATCGACGCCAACAACCGGCAGGGCACCCGCTCCACCAAGACCCGCGGCGAAGTCCGTGGCGGTGGCAAGAAGCCCTGGCGCCAGAAGGGCACCGGCCGGGCCCGCGCCGGTTCCATCCGCTCGCCCTTGTGGTCCGGCGGCGGCGTCGTCTTCGGTCCTCGCCCGCGCGATTTCTCGAAGAAGACGAACAAGAAGGTCAAGCACCTCGCCTTCAATCGCGCCCTCTTCGATCGCGCCGTCGCCGGCGAGATCGCTGTCATCGAGTCCTTCGATCCCGCGATGAAGAAGACCAAGGCCATCAACGAGGTCCTCGGTCGCATCGCCCCCAAGGGCAAGCTGCTGCTCGTCGACGCTCCCTTTGCGGTCGAGACCACGCTCGCCTCGCGCAACATTGAGCGCGTCTGGCTCCGCGAGGCTGCCAACCTCAACTCCCGCGATCTGGCCCAATACGCCAAGATCATCGTCAGCGCCAAGGCGCTGGACACCATCATCGCCCGCGCCAACGGAGGCAAAAACTGATGCATCCCGTCAAGATCCTCAAGCATCTCCGGCTCTCGGAGAAGTCCAGCAAACTCTCGGCCGAGCTTGGCCAATATACTTTCGAGGTCGATATCAAGGCCGAGAAGGGCCAGATCGCCCACGCCGTCGAGGAGACCTTCAAGGTCACCGTCCGCCGGGTGAACACCATGATCATCCGCGGCAAGAACAAGCGCGGTCGCTCCGGTCTACCCGGCGTCACGTCCGACTACAAGAAGGCGATCGTGACCCTCAAGGCCGGCGACAAGATCGAACTCGTCTGAGGCCCTGCGCCCAACCGGAGAAACCACCATGCCTATCCATTCGTTCCGCCCGCTCACGCCCGCCGGCCGCTTCACGCAGCTCAACAAGCAACCCGAGTTGAGCAAGAAGCGCCCCGAGCGCAGCCTCACCGAGAGCCAGAAGAAGTCCGGCGGCCGCAATTGCTATGGTCGCATCACCAGCCGTCATCGTGGCGGCGGTCACAAGCGCCTCTACCGCATCATCGACTTCCGTCGCGACATCCGGGACCAGCCCGGCAGCGTTATCGCGCTCGAATACGATCCCAACCGCACCGCCAACATCGCGCTTCTGCGCTACCCTGACGGCACCAAGAGCTACATCGTGGCCCCCAAGGATCTTAAGGTTGGCCACAGCATCGTCGCTTCGGACAAGGCGACGACCAACGATTTCAAGATCGGGAACAACTTCCCCCTCGAGATCATTCCTCCCTCCACGCTCCTGCATTGCGTCGAACTCGTCCCCGGCCGTGGCGCCAAGCTCGCGCGCAGCGCGGGTTCGAGCCTTGAGCTAGTCGCGATCGAGGACGGTCGTGCGACGCTCAAGATGCCGTCCGGCGAGCTTCGCCTCGTGAATGCCCGTTGCCGCGCCACCATTGGCGAAGTGGGCAACGGCGACCATAATCAGCAGTCGCTCGGCAAAGCCGGCCGCAAGCGCTGGCTCGGCATCCGCCCGACCGTTCGCGGTGTGGCGATGAACCCGGTCGACCACCCCAACGGTGGTGGCCAGGGCAAATCCAAGGGTGGCGGTGGCCGCCAGCACCTCGTGTCGCCGTGGGGCCAGCTCGCCAAGGGCTACGTCACGCGCCGCCGCTCCAAGCCCTCGAACGCCCAGATCATCGTTCACCACAACGGCCGCAAGCCGCGTGGCCAGAAGTAATCCTGCCCCTCCTGCACCATGGCACGCTCAATCAAGAAAGGTTTCTTCGTCGACCATCACCTTCTCGAGAAAATCGAGAAGGCGATCAAAACTGGCGCCAAGAAACCCATTCAGACCTGGTCCCGCCGGTCCACCATCACGCCGGACTTCGTCGGCCACACCTTCAGTGTCCACAACGGCAAGGCCTTCATCGCCGTTTACGTCACCGAGAATATGGTCGGCCACAAGCTCGGTGAATTTGCCCCCACCCGCGTCTTCAAGGGACACGGCGGCATGACCCGCAAGGAAATCTAAGGCCCGCAGCCCTGCGTCCGCCCTGGCCCGACCCACCATGACAACATTTGCACCGCTCCGCTCCCGTATCCGCTGCCTTCGTGCCGCGGCGGTGTTGCTCGTGGGCGTCTGCTCGTTGGCAGGCTCGGTGTTCGCGGCGGCGCCGTCAGCCGTGGTGCTTGCGGTTCAGCCGACGCCTGTGGCGGATATCATCGTGCTCGGCGGCGGCTTCGATGCCGGCCTGCGTCAGGGCATGGTCTGCCGCATCACCCGCGGCTCGCAGGAAATCGCGGAAATCCTCCTGGTCGATCTCCGGCCGGCGTGCAGCACGGCGCTCATCGTGAGCATCGCGCCCCGTCAGTCCATCCGTGCCGGCGATCTTGCCAGCACCAAACTCATCAAAACCTAAGTCCGAACGAAACCAAAAGGGTAGGGCGCGACCTCCGTCCGCCGCTATCGCCGGCCCCGCCGGAATCACAAATACCAACATGGAAGTCCAAGCCATCACACGCTACGCGCGGATGTCCCCTAAAAAGGTCCGCGAAGTCGCCCGCACCATTCAAGGCCGCAAGGCCGCCGAGGCCGTGGAGTATCTCGCACTCGTCCCGCGCAAGAGTTCCCGCCTGATCGCCAAGACGCTCAAGAGCGCCATCGCGAATGCGGAGAACAACAACAACCTCGCGGCCGACTCGCTCACCGTGAAGTCCGCCATCGTCGAGCTCGGGCCTGTGCTGAAGCGCTTCAAGGCCGGTGCCCGCGGCACGGCCATGCCCCGCCGCAAGAAGATGTCGCACATCCGCATCATCCTGTCGGACGGCCAGACCAACTCCTAATTCCACTTCCATGGGCCAAAAAACCAACCCGATCGGTTTCCGTCTCGCCGTCCGCCGCAACTGGCAGTCCCGGTGGTTCGCCACGAAGAAGGATTTCGGCAAGCTCCTCGCCGAGGATCAGCTCATCCGCTCCAAGCTGATGGAGAAGCTCAAGCAGGCCTCCGTGCCGCGTATTTTCATTGAGCGCGCGTCGAACCGCGTCCGCGTCAAGATCTACACCGCGCGCCCCGGCATCGTCATCGGCCGCAAGGGCCAGGAGATCGAGAAGATCAAGGACGAGCTCGCCAAGCTCACCGGCAAGGAAATCCTCCTCGACATCCAGGAGGTCAAGAAGCCCGAGATCGAGGCTGCGCTCGTGGCCGAGAACGTCGCCCTCCAGCTCGAGCGCCGCATCGCCTTCCGCCGCGCCATGAAGAAGGCCGTCGAGATGGCCATGGCCCTCGGGGCCGAGGGCATCCGCATCCAGTGTTCCGGCCGCCTCGGTGGCGCGGATATCGCCCGCCGCGAGTGGCAGCGCAAGGGCCGCGTGCCCCTGCACACCCTCCGCGAGAACATCGACTACGGCTTCGCCGAAGCGCTCACCGTCTATGGCAAGATCGGCGTCAAGTGCTGGATCTGCAAAAAAGAGTCCGACAACAACTGATTCGGACCCCGCCTAAACCCTCTTACGTAGGAGATACACTCCCATGGCTCTAGCACCCGCCCGCACCAAATACCGCAAGTCGATGAAAGGCTCCCGCGCTGGCAATGCCAAGCGCGGCAACACGATCGCCTTCGGCGAATTCGGCCTGCAATCCCTCACGCGCGGACCCATGACCGGTCAGCAGATCGAGGCCGCGCGCGTCGCGATCTCCCGCCACTTGAAGCGCAAGGGCAAGCTCTGGATCCGCGTCTTCCCGCACAAGCCCGTCACCAAGAAGCCCGCCGAGGTCCGCATGGGCCAAGGCAAAGGCCCGGTCGAGTATTACGTCGCCGTCATCAAGCCGGGGGCCGTGCTCTTCGAGCTCGCCGGTGTGCCTGCCACCATCGCCAAGGAAGCCTTCCGTCTCGCCGACGCGAAGCTTCCCTTCCACTGCCGCTTTATCCAGCGCGCCTGAGCCCAACCCTCACGCCACGTCCCGCCATGACTTCGAAAGAAATTCGCGAACTCTCGCCCGCCGAGATCACCAGCAAGGTCAAGGAGAAGCGCGACGAGCTGCTTCAGCTCCGCCTTCGCAAGCAGACCGGCCAAGTCGAAAAGCCCCACTTGTTCCGGGAGCTCCGCAAGGACATCGCCCGTCTCCTCACCATCCTCAACGAAAAGAAGCGCGGCGCCACCAAGGCCGCCTAACCGCACCTCTCCATGTCCACTGCCCAAGCAGGCCAGCGCGCCAAACGCAGAACCCAGATCGGCATCGTCACGAGCCGCTCTGGCAACAAATCGATCAAGGTCACGGTCGCCTACAAGCGGCCGCATCCCCTTTACCAGAAGGTCGTGAATCGCCAGACCGTGCTTCACGTCCACGACGAAAAGAACGAGACCAAGGTGGGCGACCAAGTTGAGGTCATGGAGACCCGCCCGCTCAGCCGCCTCAAGCGCTGGCGCGTCGTCTCGATTCTCAAGAAAGCCATCGTCGCCGAAGGCGTCGCCATCACTGAGGCCGATGTCGCGGCCGCCGTGCCCACCAAGACCACCAAGCCCACTGAGGCTCCCGCCCCGCAGGCCTGAGTCCGCCCAACCCAACACTCCACAGGAGTCCCGCCATGATTCAACTTCGCTCAGTCATCGATGTCGCCGACAACACCGGCGCCCGCCGTGCCGCCATGATCTCCCGCATGGGCCAGATCACCAACACGGCCGGCGTGGGCGACATCATCACCGTCCACATCAAGGAAAGCACGACCGACGCCACGGTGAAGAAGGGCGAGGTCGCCAAGGCCGTCATCGTCCGCACCAAGGCCGCCGTGCGCCGGGCCGATGGCAGCTATCTCCGGTTCGACAGCAATGCCTGTGTCATCATCGACGCGGCCACCAACAATCCTCGCGGCACCCGCATCTTCGGCCCCGTCGCCCGCGAATTGCGCGCGAAGAATTTCATGAAGATCATTTCGCTCGCGCCGGAGGTTCTCTGACCATGAAGAAGTTTTTCCACGTCAAGCGCGGCGACATTGTCGTCGTCATCTCCGGCGCCCACAAGGGCAAGTCGGGCAAGATTCTCGAGATGCTCATGCAAAAGAACCGCGCCCGCGTCGAGGGTGTGGCCATGATCAAGAAGCACGAGAAGAAATCCGAAAAGAACCCGCAGGGCGCCATCACCGAGCGCGAGGGCACCGTCCACGTGAGCAACCTCATGCTCAAGTCGCTTTATGATGCGAGTCCGCGCCGTCAGGCCGGTCTCGCCACGAAGGCCTCCGCCGCTCCCAAATCCTAAGTCGTCCCGTGCGTGAATGCGGGCTTGCCTATCCGGCGGCTCGCCTGCGTTACTCGACCCTTTTCCATCTGACATCATACGTCTTCGCCACCGCGGTCGGTAATCGCGGGGCCCCTCCCAATGAGCTACACTCCCTCTCTCAAAAAAATCTATCTCGAGCAGGTCATCCCCGAGCTTAAGAAGATCCACGGCTACACGAACCCGCATCAGGTCCCGAAGCTGGTCAAGATCAGCATCAACAGCGGCATCGATGCCGAGGCTGACAAAAACCAGATCGCTGATGTCGGCCGTGATATCGCCGCCATCGCCGGCCAAAAGCCGATCTTCAACCGCACCAAGCGGGCGATCGCGAATTTCAAGCTGAAGCCCAACCAAGTGACCGGCTGCAATGTCACGCTGCGCGGCAACAACATGTGGGAATTTCTCTACCGCATGCTGGCGGTCGCGCTGCCCACCATCCGCGACTTCCGCGGGGTCTCCGCCAAGCTCGACGGGCAGGGCAACTACAATCTCGGCATCACGGACTTCACCATCTTCCCCGAGATCACGGTGGAAAATGTCAAGAAGACCATGGGCCTCGACATCACGATCGTTACCACCGCTCAGACCGATGATGAGGGGCGCGATCTCCTCCGCCTCCTCGGCATGCCCTTCCGTCGCCCCGAGGCTGCGGTCACCAAGTCCAACGCCGCCTAATCCTCCTTTCCGCCATGCCGAAGACCTCCGCCATCGAGCGCAACAAGAAGCGCATCAAGCTCGCCGCCAAGTTCGCCGCCAAGCGCGCCGAATTGAAGGCCATCCTCATCAGCCCCACGACGACCGACGAGGAGTTCCATGCCACGCAGAAGAAGCTGCAGAAGCTCCCGCGCAATTCCTCGCCCACGCGCATCCGCAACCGTTGCTCCCTCAGCGGGCGTCCGCGCGGTTACAAACGCAAGTATGGCGTCTCCCGCCTGACCTTCCGCGAGCTCGCGCTCGCCGGTAAAATCCCCGGCGTCATCAAGTCCTCCTGGTAAAACAAATCTTCCGCCGGGGGTATGTGCGCTCCGTGCGCACGGGATATGACCCGCGCGGCTCCTGCAAAAAAGCCCATCCGACCATGACCGATCCGATCAGTGATTTTCTCACGCGTCTCCGCAACGCGTCCAAAGCCCGTCTCGACGAATGCGTGATGCCGCATTCCAAGCTCAAGGAGAGCTTGGCTGGCATTCTCAAGACCGAAGGTTACGTCGCCGACGTCACCACCGGGACAGATGCCCGCGGCCACCGCACGCTTGTCGTGCGCATGAAGTATGTCGACGGCGCCCCGGCCCTCACCGGCCTGACCCGTGTCTCCACGCCCGGTCGTCGCCTCTACTGCAGCTACGCGGACATCCCGCGTGTGCTCAACGGCCTCGGCATCGCCGTTCTCTCGACTTCGCGCGGCCTCCTCAAGGACGCCGATTGCCGCCGCCTCAAGGCCGGCGGAGAAATCCTCTGCAACATCTGGTAATCGCCCCGGCGACTGCCTCCAGCCACTTTCGCAACATGAGCCGCATCGGCAAACAACCCGTTTCCATCCCTGACAAGGTCAAGGTCACCATCAATGGTGGCACCGTCCTCGTCGAGGGCCCCAAGGGCAAGGTCCAGAAAACTTTCGCTCCCGCCGTCAAGGTGAGCATGGCCGATCAAAAGATCACCTTCGCCCCCACTGACGATTCCCGCTTCGCCCGCGCCATGTTCGGCACCGCCCGCTCGGTCGTCGCCGGCATGGTCAAAGGCGTGACCGAAGGTTACGTGAAGGAACTCGAGATCCAAGGCGTCGGCTTCAAGGCCAACCTCAAGGGCAACACCCTCGATCTCGCCCTCGGCTACTCGCACCCGATCCTCATGGAGGTCCCGGCTGGCATCAAAGTCACCGTCACCGACCAGACCAAGCTCAAGGTCGAGGGCGCGGACAAGCAGCTCGTCGGTGCCGTCACCGCCGAGATTCGCGGCTACTACCCGCCGGAGCCCTACAAGGGCAAGGGCGTGCGCATCGTCGGCGAGCGCGTCCGTCGCAAGGAAGGCAAGACCGTCGCCTAAGGAGACCACCCATGAGCAAGAAAACCATTACCAAAGCGCGCCTCCTCCAAAACCGTCGTTGGCGCATCCGCAAGAAAGTGAACGGCACCGCTGCGCGCCCGCGCCTCAGTGTTCGCTTCACCAGCAAGCACGTCTATGCCCAGGCCATCGACGACGTCGCGGGTCACACCCTCGTGTTCTTGTCGAGCCTCGATGCCGACCTCCGGGCGCAGAAGCTCAAGGCCAACATCGCCAGCGCCAAGGCGCTCGGCACCGCCTTCGCCGAAAAGGCCAAGGCCGCGGGTGTCACCGATGTGGTCTTCGACCGCGCTGGCGCGCCCTATCACGGTAAAGTCAAGACGTTCGCCGAAGCTGCCCGCGAAGGCGGCCTCAAATTCTAAATATCGCATGAGCACAGAAAATTCCGCGCCCGAGACCGCCACGCCTGCCCCCGAGTCCGCCGCGCCCGCCGCAGCACCGTCCGAACGTCCGCAACGTGAACATCGCGGAGGCCAAGGCGGCTTCCGTGGCCAAGGTGGCCGTGGCCCTGGCGGCCATCGCGGTCCGCGCCGCGACAACCGCGACAAGCCTCAGGAAGGCGATGGCCCGACCATGATCGAAAAGGTCGTCTTCATCAACCGCTGCGCCAAGGTCGTGAAGGGCGGCCGCCGTTTTTCCTTTGCTGCTCTCGCCGTCGTCGGCGATGGCAAGGGCAAGGTCGGGATCGGTTACGGCAAGGCCAACGAAGTGCCGGACGCCATCAAGAAAGGCACCGCCAACGCCCACAAGCACCTCGTCACCGTCAAGCTCAAGGGTGATACCATCCCGCACGATGTCTTCGGGCAATACGACGGTGGCAAGGTTCTCCTCAAGCCTGCCTCCTCCGGCACCGGTCTCATCGCCGGCGGCGCCGTGCGCGCCGTCCTCGAGGCGGCCGGCGTGAAAAACGTGCTCACCAAGTCGATGGGCTCGTCCAACCACATTGCCGTCGTGCACGCCACGCTCAACGGCCTCCTCCAACTCCGTCTCGCGGAGAACATCGCGGCCATCCGCAATTCGGCCTGAGCGCTGTCTGATTATTTACTCCGAGTTCTGCCGCCGCTTCGGCGCGCAGGGCGCACTTAACTAGGACCCACTATGAAACTCCACGAACTCAAGAACGTAAAAGGCGCCGTCCACCGTCGCAAACGTGTTGGCTGCGGCGAAGGCGGCGGCCACGGCAAGACTTCCGGTCGCGGCGGCAAGGGCCAGAGCGCCCGCTCCGGCAGCAGCATCCGACCCGGCTTTGAAGGCGGCCAGATGCCCCTTTACCGCAAGCTCCCGCACCGCGGCTTCAACAACTACAACTTCCGCGTGGAGTATCCGATCGTGAACCTCGGCGATCTCGCGCGCCTCGACGCCTCCATCACCGACGTCGGCGTTGAACAGCTGATCGCTGCCGGTCTCGTTCGCCCCGGTGAGAAGACCCTGAAGGTTCTCGGTGACGGTGAGCTTACCCGTGCGTTGAAGATCACCGCCACCAAGTTCTCCGAATCGGCCAAGACCAAAATCGAAAAAGCCGGCGGTCAGGCCATCGTCGCCTAACGGCGCCCCATCTCGGCTTCTCGATTTTCGATGCACAAGGGGGAGAAGGCCTGATCCGTCTCCTTCTTCTGTTTCGAATCTTAGGCCGCAAATCATCAATCGTAATTCTTCACCGTGTTTTCCGCCTTCACGAACTCCCTGAAGATACCCGAGCTGCGCTCGCGCATCTTCTACACCCTGTCGCTGCTGTTCGTCTCGCGCGTCGCGTCGCACATTCCGCTTCCCGGCATCGATCCCCGGCCGTTGCAGAGTTTCTTCGCTGAGCAATCCGCGGGTGGGGCAGGGGCCCTCATCGGCCTCTACAATATGTTCACGGGTGGCGCGCTCATCAAGGGTGCCATCGCCGCGCTCGGCATCATGCCTTACATCAGCGCATCGATTATCTTCCAGCTGATGACCGCGGTCGTGCCGGCTCTCAGCCGGCTCCAGCAAGAAGGGGATGTCGGGCGGCAGAAGCTCACCCAATACACCCGTTACGCGACCGTGCTGATCTGTGTGATTCAGGGCACGCTCTTGCTGCTCGCCCTCCAGAATCCCGGCCAGCTCTTTCCGGGCTACAACGTCGAGCAGTTCGGCCCGATCGTCATCGTGGGCAAGTGGAGCTTCATTCTCACCTCCGTGATTTTCATGACGGCGGGCACCATGCTCCTCATGTGGCTCGGTGAGCAGATCACCCAGCGTGGTATTGGCAATGGTGTCTCGCTTCTCATCACCGTCGGCATTTTGGCCGACTTGCCGGGCGCGGCGGCTCAGACTTACCAGATGTTCTTTCGTCCCGTCGGCACGGGCACATCGCTTGGTCTCCCCCAGGCGATCATCATGATCGCGCTCTTCGTGGTTGTGACCATGGGCATCATCGCCGTCGTGCAAGGCCAGCGGAAGATCCCGGTGCAATACGCCAAGCGCGTCGTGGGCAACAAGGTCATGGGCGGGCAAAGCTCGTTCCTCCCGCTCAAGGTCAACTACTCCGGCGTGATGCCCGTCATCTTTGCGAGCGCGATTCTGCTCTTCCCTCAGCAGATCTTCTCGTGGCTCGGCGCGCACCTCCAGCTGCGCTTTCTTACGGACCTCTCGAATTTGCTCATCCACGGGAGCTTTTGGTATTACTTCCTGAATACCACGCTCATCATGTTCTTCAGCTATTTCTGGGTGTCCGTCATGTTCAAGCCCGTCCAAATCGCCGACGACTTGAAGAAATACGGCGGCTACGTCCCGGGTGTCCGCCCTGGTGATCCTACGGCGCAGTTCCTCGACTTCATCATGACCCGGCTCACCTTGGCCGGGGCGATCTTCCTCACGGTTATCGCGATCATGCCGGATCTGCTGCTCTTCCAGCTCGATGTCCCCACCCGCATCGCCTACTTCTTCGGCGGCACGGGCATGTTGATCACGGTGGGCGTCATCCTCGACACGATGCGCCAGATCGAGACCTTCCTGTTGCAGCGGCACTACGACGGCTTCCTGAAGAAGGGCCGGATTCGTTCCCGCAGCGCCAATCCGCAACAAGGCACCACCGGCGAGGCCCTGAGCCACGAGGCGGTGATGAGGCTCGCGATTCCGATGCTCGGGCTGCTCCTGCTCGGCACCGCGATCTGGGCTTATAAAGCCTTTCTCAAATAAGTTCTTTACTCTCGTGACGGCGGCTGGCATCTCCGACCCTCTCCCGGGTCATGGCGCCGCCGCCAAGGCCAAGATCATTCTTCTCGGTCCGCCGGATTTTCCCCTCGAAAACCTGATGCACCGGGCCCGTTCTTTGAACATTGAGCACGTCTCTCCTCGGCGCCTCCAAGCGCCGGAGATTTCGCGCCGCGCGGTCTCGGCCGCCGCGGATGAAGCCCGCCGGCTGGCGCTGATGCGCCGCTGGTTCTTCGCGCGCAAACCTGATGCGGGATTCCTCCTCACGGAGTTCCCGGCTACGCTGCTCCAAGCCCTAGTGTTTGACGAATGGCTCGACGCCCGGGACGAGACGCTTGACCGCGTGCTCGCCAGCCCCGCCGCCGACTCCGCCGTCGTCTCCCACTATCGCACGCTCGGCCTCCTCGACGAGGCGGCCGTCCTCGCATGAGCAAGATCCCGATCAAAAACCGGGATGGCATCGCTAAGATGCGCGAGGCGTGCGCTGTCGCCGCCACTGTGCTTGAGCATATCAAGCCCCTCGTGCGGCCCGGCGTCACGACGCAAGACTTGGAAGAAGCCGGCCGGGAAATGATCGCCCGCCTCGGCGCACGCAGTGCCTGCTACGGCTACACCCACGGTGCCCGCCGCTATCCCGCCCACACCTGCATCTCGGTCAACGACGAGGTGGTTCACGGCATCCCGTCGCTCCGCCGCGTGATTCGCGAAGGCGACATCGTGTCGCTGGACGTCGTCGTCTGGCGCGACGGATATGTCGGTGATAATGCGTTTACCGTCGGCGTTGGGCCGGTTTCTCCCCTTGGCGAGAAACTCCTGCGCGTCACCCGCGAAGCGCTCGACCTCGGAATCAAGCAGGCTCGCGTCGGCCAGCGCATCGGCGACATCTCCAGCGCGATTCAAGAATACGTCGAATCCCATGGCTTCAGTGTCGTGCGCGACATGGTCGGCCACGGAGTCGGCGTAGCGATGCACGAGCCGCCGGAGATTCCCAACTTCGGCCGCCGCGGCACCGGCGAAAAGATCAAGCCCGGCATGACCCTCGCGATCGAACCGATGGTCAACGCCGGCGCCTACAAGACGAAGACGCTCTCCGATGGCTGGACGATTGTGACCGCCGATGGCGCGCCTTCCGCGCACTTCGAGCACACCGTCCTCACTACCGACGACGGGCCCGAAGTCCTCACGATTCCGCGTCCCGTCGCCGCTCAAGTTCCGGTCTGATTTTTCCCTTTCCCAATTCTCAACCAACAACTCTCAACTAGAATCCAAACACCATGCCTCGTCTCCTCGGCGTAGAAATTCCCGCGAAGAAGAAAGTCGCGTATTCCCTCCGTTACATCAACGGTATCGGGCCCACCCGGGCCGACCTGCTCGTCAAAGAAGCAGGCATCAATCCCGACATGCGGGCTCAGGATCTCACCGAAGAGCAGCTCAACAAGATTCTTAACCTCATCACCGAGCACAAGTGGGTGCTTGAGGGCGATCTCCGCCGTGAGATCGCCGGCAACCTGAAGCGCCTGCAGGCGATCAATTGCTATCGGGGCATCCGCCACCGTCGCGGTCTTCCGGTCCGCGGCCAGCGCACCAGCACCAATGCCCGCACCCGCAAGGGCCCGCGCAAGACCGTTGGTGTCACCAAAGCCAAGGAAGTGTAAGCCTCTAACCCGTTTTCAACATGGCCGAAGAAAAGTCTGCTCCGAAGAAAGAGAAACCCGCGAAGCCCGCCGCCGAAGGCGCGCCCGCTGCCGCGCCTGCCGAGAAGAAGGCCAAGGCGCCCAAGGCTGCTGCTCCTGCCGCTGCCGGTGCCGAAGGCGCCGCTCCGGCCGCCGCTCCCGCCGGTGGTGAAGCCGGCGCGGCCAAGCCCGTTGAGCTCGTGCACGGCGTCGCCCGCCAGCCCACCGCCGAGGAACTCCTCAAGGAGGAGCTCGGAGTCATCAAGGTCCGCAAGGCCAAGGGTTCCAAGAACGTCACCTCCGGCTACGCCAACGTTCTCGCCTCCTTCAACAACACGATCGTCTCGATCACCGATCAGAAGGGCGCCGTGATCGCCTGGTCCTCCGCGGGCAAGTGCAATTTCCGCGGCTCCCGCAAGTCCACCGCCTACGCCGCCCAAGTCGTCGCTCAGGACGCCGCGCGCAACGCGATGTCGCACGGCCTCAAGGACGTTCAGATCCGCGTCTCCGGGCCCGGCCTCGGCCGCGACTCCGCAATCCGCGCGCTTCAAGCCATCGGCCTTGAGATCACCTCCATCGTCGATGTGACCCCGATCCCCCACAACGGCTGCCGTCCGCGCAAACGCCGTCGCGTGTAATCCATCGGCAGAGTCGAAAATCCAAAATCGAAATTTACCAATCTCATGGCTCGCTACACCGGCCCCACCACTCGCATCAGCCGCCGCTTTGGCCAGCATCTGCTCGGCTCCGGCAAGGCCTACGAACGCCGACCGTTCCCTCCTGGCGTCCACGGCGCCAAGATGAAGCGCAAGGTTTCCGAATACGCCACCGGGCTTAACGAGAAGCAAAAGCTCCGTTACATCTACGGTCTGCTCGAACGCCAGTTCCGCCGTGTCTTCGAGAACGCCAAGCGGGAGCGCGGTGTCACCGGCGAGCGTTTCCTCCAGCTCCTCGAGACGCGTCTCGACAGCACCGTTTACCTCCTCGGCCTCGCCAAGAGCCGCGCCGCCGCCCGCCAGTTCGTCAACCACGGGCACATCCGCGTCAACGGCCACAAGGTCGACATCGCCAGCGCCAACGTCCGCCCCGGCGACGAGATCGAGGTCAAGAATTCGCCCGCCTCCCGCCAGCTCGCCACGCGCTGCCTCGAGGAGAATCGCATTCGCAACGTCCCCGGCTGGCTCGCCATGAACGCCGAGACCTTCAAGGCCACCGTCGTCCGCCTCCCCACGCGCGAGGAAATGACCCAGGACGTCAACGAGCAGCTCATCGTCGAGTTCTACTCGCGCTTCTGAGCCGCCCACCACCCAACCATCTCAATCCTCAACTTCTCCGCCTCCTGCCATGCCCAAACGCCTCGGAAAGTTCGAACTGCCCAGCAAGCTCACCAAGGTCGAGGAGGGTTCCACGCCCACCTACGCGAAGTTCATCGCCGAGCCTTTCGAGGCCGGTTATGGCCACACCGTCGGCAACTCCCTCCGCCGTGTGCTCCTCAGCTCCATCGAGGGTGCCGCCATCTCGTCGATCAAAATCTCGGGGGTTAACCACGAGTTCCAGTCGATCGACGGCGTGGTCGAGGATGTCACCGACATCGTCCTGAACCTGAAGAAAATCCTTCTCGTCTCGACCAAGCGCGAGCCCATCAACCTCCTCATCAAGGCTACCAAGTCTGGCGCCATCACGGCCGCCGATATCCAGGCCGATGCCAACATCACCGTTGTCAATCCCGACCAGGTGATTTGCACGCTCGATCACAAGAAGACCTTCGAGGCCGAGATCGAGATCAAGACCGGCCGCGGCTATTATCCCGGCGAAGCCAACAAGAAGGAGGAGCAGGCCATCGGTGTCGTCTCCATCGACTCCCTCTTCTCGCCGGTCCGCCTTGTGAAATACGCCGTCGAGGCGACCCGCGTCGGCCAGATCACCGACTACGACAAGCTCATCCTCGAGATCTGGACCGATGGTCGCATCACGCCCGACGACGCGCTCAAGCAATCCGCCTCGATCCTCAAGCACCACCTCGACGTGTTTGATCGCGTCTCGCCGGAGGAATACGAGTTCGAGAACCAGCAGTCCGAGGTCAGCGAGGAGCAGAACAAGCTCCGCAAGCTCCTCAACATGTCGGTCAACGAAATCGAGCTCTCCGTCCGCGCGGCGAACTGTCTCAACAACGCCAACATCACCACCGTCGGCGAGCTCGCGATGAAGACCGAGCAGGAAATGCTCAAGTATCGCAACTTCGGCAAAAAGTCCCTCAACGAAATCAAGGAGAAGCTCGAGGCCCTCGGCCTTTCGCTCGGCATGAAGTTCGACGAGCGGCTCCTTGAGGCCAAGAAGGAAGCCTGAGCCGTTTCAATCATTTCGGCGCTCGCGCCGTCCGCTGTCGCGCCACGCTGCGACCGGATTGCCGATCGGGCGTCGCCTAAAATAAGCAACCATGCGTCACAATAAACATCACGCTTCCCTCGGCGTCACCCGCGAACATCGCGCGGCGATGCTCTCCAACCTCGGCGCGTCGCTCATCGAGCACGGTCGCATCACGACCACGGTCGCAAAGGCCAAGGCCCTCCGTCCCTGGATCGAGAAGATCATCACGAAGGCCAAGCAGGCCGGCGCGATTGCCCGGGTGGAAAAAAACGGCAAGCAAGTGCTCGCGCCCCGCGCGCTGCATCTGCGCCGTATCGCCCATCGCGACCTCCGTAACGAAGACATGCTGACCAAGCTCTTCAACGAAACCTACAAGGAGTTCGAGAAGCGCCCCGGCGGCTACACCCGCATCTACAAGCTCGGCCCCCGTCTGAGCGACGCCGCTCGCATGGCCATGATCGAGTTCGTGAAGGCGGACGATCCGGGCTACCCGAAGCGCAAGCGCAACACCAAGGCCAAGAAAATCTCGGCGACCAAGGCCAAGGCCGCCAAAGCCAAGGCCGCCGAAGCCGATGCTCCCGCCACTGAGCCAGCGGCTGGGGAAGCCAAAGCCTGAGTCTTGCCGTCTCCCGGGATTTTCCCGCAATGCGCACCGGAGTTTTCTCCGGCGCGCTTTTTTGGCACTCGGCGCGTGCGCCGGCGTCTCATAGCCTGCCGCCATGTTCGAACCTGCCACCGCCAGCGTGATCTACTGCGTCCTCGTGGCGGCGGTGTTTCTCGGTCTCTGGCTCTACTACGATCGTCGTGATCACCGGCGCTTCGAGCTGGAGCGGCGGCGGCGCACGTTCCACTGCATCCGCTGCGACGCGCTCTACACCGCGCCCACCGGCACCGAACTCTGTCGCTGCCCGGTGTGCAGCCACGAAAACTCCCGATTAAAGTTCTGACTGCGGCAACGCGGTCGGCGGGGTTCCGGGCATGTGCCGCGCTTGCGCGACGGCCTAAGGTCCGCCTTCCTTGTCCGTTATTTCCCGCGTGATTGCCGACTCCAGCAGCCCTGCCCTCGATCCCTATGCGCCGCGCCTCACGCTGCTTGAACGGCACGGAGGGCGCGTCGCGGCCGCGGCGGTGTTTGTCTTCACGGTTGCGCTCGCGATCGTGTCGTTTCCGCCGTTCGCCGCGCCGGAGTTCGCCTACGCGATGCTCGTGCCCGGCGCATTCTGGGCCTACACGGGGCCGCGGCTGAAAATCTTCGCGTGGACGATCCTCTCCGCCCAGGCCGTGGCGTGGACGATTCTCCTAGGGTGGCTGCACCATGTCACTTGGGCGGGGTTGCTCCTGCTCGGTCCGTTCGTCGGCGCGTGGGTGGGGCTGTGGTATCTCGCCGCCTGGTGGGTGCTGCCCCGCATGGTGGGCCGGCGCACGCCCGTCCGGCTGCTTGCCATGCTTGGGCTCGCGGGCGTGTGGGTGCTGATCGAATGGACTCGCACGTGGTTTCTTGGCGGGTTCCCGTGGCTGCCGCTTGCGGCCAGTCAGTGGTCGCGCGTGGTGATTCTCCAAATCGCGGAGTTCACGGGCGCGCAGGGTGTGTCGTTCGTGCTCGTCATGGCGAATCTCGGGTTCGCGGCTTATGCGCACCGGCTGTTTCGCGAAGGCTCCAGCGGCTTCGCCAAGCGGAGCCAGGAATTTTTCCTCGCGCTCTTCCTCCTGCTCGCGTGCGTGGCGTTGCACGTGCCGGAGGCTTTCAACCGCCGCGCGTTCACCCAGCCGCTGGCGCGCGTGGCGTTTGTCCAGCCCGCCATCCCGCAGGACGTGAAATGGGATCCCGCGCGCGCGGCCGGCATCCTCGACACGCTGCGACTGACCACCATTGAGGCGGCAGCCTCCCGTCCTGACCTCATCGTGTGGCCGGAGGCGGTCACGCCGCTCGCGGTGCGCGACGATCCGGCGATGAAGGAATTTGTCGAGCAACTGGCCCGGCGCGCCGGTGTGCCGCTGATTCTCGGTTCCATCGCTGTGGAAAAACAAGGTCAACCGGCCGAGGTGTGGCGCAATGGCGCCTTTGCCGTCACACCCACGGAGGGCGTCGCGGAGCGCAGTTACGCCAAGCGCCACCTCGTGCCCTTTGGCGAATACGTGCCGTTGCGGCCGGTGCTCGGCTGGCTCGAGAAGTTTGTCCCGATCGGCGGAGACTTCGTGCCGGGTGACACCTCCTCGCCCCTGCTGGTGTCGCTGCGCGGGCAAGTGTCCGTCGTGGGCCCGCTCATTTGCTACGAGGATATCTTTCCCTCGCTCGCGCGCGCCAGCGCGCTCGGTGGGGCCAACCTGCTCGTCGTCCTGACGAACAACGGCTGGTTCGGCGAGGGCGGCGCGGCGTATCAGCATGCCGCGCATGCCGTGCTGCGCGCCGTCGAGACGCGCCGCCCCGTGCTCCGCTGCGGCAATGCCGGTTGGAGCGGGTGGATCGACGAATATGGCGCGGTGCGTGAGACCGTCACCGATGCGCGCGGCTCGATTTATTTCCGCGGCACGCGGACGATTGATGTGACTCGTGATTCACGGTGGGCTGAGCGCACGACGTTCTACACCGAATATGGCGACTGGTTCGTGGTGGTGGCGGCGGCGCTCGCGCTATTCGGCTTCGCCGCGATCAAGTTCGGGGAGTGACGCTGGGGATTCGGTTGCGGCCGGACCGTCAGGCCCCGGGCGTATTTGCGACCGGGTGGGGCGGCGCTTCCCGTGGGCATCTGCACGCCATCTCCGTGCGCGGCCCGTTTGGCCGCGCGCGTTTCCCCTCCTCGACCTCACGCCCCTCTGTCGGATCCCGTCATGAAAACCCCCGATCGCATGTCCTGTTCGCCGCGGCTCGCGCTGCCGCTTTTTGCCCTCCTCCTCGTGTCTCCCGGTCAGTCGCAGACCGCTCCGGCCGCGACCGCCACCGAGCTCGCAAAATACGATCGCAACAAGAATGGCCGCCTCGATCCCGATGAGGTCGCCGCGATGCAGGCCGACGTCGGTGCGGCACGGGCGTCCGACGTGGTGCAGCTCACGCCCTTCCAGGTTTCCACCACAAAGGACTCCGGCTACTATGCGGAGAACACCCTCGCGGGCAGTCGTCTTAATACCAACCTCGCCGATCTGGCCGCCTCGATCACGGTCGTGACCAAGCAGCAGATGGAGGACACCGCCTCGATCGACATCAACGACGTGTTTCGCTACGAAGCCAGCACGGAAGGCTCCAGCACCTACACGCCGTCGATCACGGATCGCGGCACCGCCAAGGACACGATCGCCGGCTACACCTTTGGCAACAACGGCGACACCACCACCAACGCCCAGTCCAACCGGATCCGCGGTCTCGCCGCACCTGATGCCGCGATCAACAATTTCCCCACCAACAGCCGCGTCCCTTTCGATTCCTATAACACCCAGTCGGTCGAGATCACGCGCGGACCCAACTCGCTGCTTTTCGGCCTGGGCACTCCTGCCGGCATCGTCAACCAGACCTCCGCTCAGGCGCTGCTGAACAAGGACACAAACCAAGTCGTCCTTCGCACCGACCAATATGGCTCCTTCCGCACGTCGCTCGCGTTCAACCGCGTCCTGATCAAGGACAAGTTGGCCGCCTACGGCGCGCTGCTCTTCAACGACCAGCAGTTCCAGCGCAAGCCCTCCGGCGACCTCACTCGCCGCCAATACGGCGCGATCACCTACAAGCCCTTCCCGAAGACGATTCTTCGCGGCTTCGCCGAGAACTATCTGAACGACGCCAACCGGCCCAATTCCCTCACGCCGCGTGATTTTGTCACCCCGTGGTTTGCCGCCGGCCGCCCGGCCTACGATCCCACCACGCGCATGATCACGGTGCTCGACACCGGACGCACCACCGGCCCCTACGTCATCAACGTCAACTCCCCGGGCTACGCCGCCTCCGTCAACACCATCCTCGGCGCGGGGGCCCCCAGCACGCTGAACAACCCGCTCTTTGTCCCCGGCATCCAGTTTGAGGACACATCGCGCCCGCTGCGCCTGATTGACGGCGGTCGTTCCGTCGCGTTTTTCCAACGCAATCCCGTGGTCGCCGGCGTGAACTATCCGACGGCGCAAACCAATCCCGCCACGCCGACGGTCGGCCTGGCCACCCTCTGGCCCGCCGGCGATCCGCGCTACCTGATTGCCGACCGCCAGTGGTCCTCGTCGATCAATCTGCCGATTCCCACGGCGAGCATCGGCGGACGCACCTTCACCTACGGCAGCTACCAACTCCCGGGTGTGACCAACAAATCTGTTTACGACTGGACGGAGTATAACCACCTCCAGACGAATTTCGCGCGCCTCCGCGCCGCGAACTACAATTTGGAAATCGAGCAGCAGATTCTGCCCAATCTCTTTTTCAGTGCCGGCTGGCTGCGCCAGGATCTCGATGGCGTCGAGAACTACACGATGAACCAGCTCACGGGCGCCACCATTCAGGTCGACACCAACCAGAAGCGCATCGACGGCACGCCCAATCCCTACTTCGGCATCCCCTTCGTGTCGGAAGGCGTGGGTGGCGGCCTCGACACCTTCTTCTCGCCGCAGACCGACGACAACTATCGCGCAATGCTGGCCTACGATCTCGATCTCACGAGGCAAACCAACCTCCTCAAATGGCTCGGCCGCCATCGCCTTCTCGCCCTCGGCACAAAGCAGCATGTGAGCCGCGCCATCGAGCGTTGGCGCAATAATTTTGTCGATGGCGATGCCGACGCCCGCCTCCGCTACGTCTCGAATCTCAATCTCCCCGGCATCCAGCAGGCGCTCAGCACCGCACTCATGCGGAAATACTATCTCGGCAGTCCTGGCGGTCCCCAAGGTCGGGCGACCCAGTCGGCCGGCTTTTATGGCAACCAAGGTTGGAAGGCTCCGTTCACCTCCCAAGTTCAGGTTTACAACTATGCCACCGGCCAGTTTCAGAACGACAGCATCACCGAGCAGATCCTGTTCTCCAGCGCGGGCAGCTTCCGCACTCGCCGCGAAGTCAAGAGCTGGACCTTGGCCGCGCAGAGCTACCTCTGGGAGGACCGTCTCGTTGCGACTTTCGGCTGGCGCCACGATGACTATCGGGCGCGCATCACGACACCCGGTGCCCTCACCGATGTGAACGGGCGCGTCACCTCTCCCGCTCTCACCAACGCGGAACTCTTCGCCACGAACGCCACCGGTTTGATCAATTACAACACGGTGATGAACCGCTGGGCGCGCTGGGATGCCCTCGAGGGTGACACCAAGACTCTCGGCGCAGCCTTCCGTCCGCTCAAGGGCCATGCCTTCGTGTCGCGTCTCGGCGGCGCCGACTCGTTCTTCTCCGAACTCCTCAATGGCCTGACGCTCTATTACAACAAATCCGACAACTTCAATCCGCCCGCCACCTACCAGACGGACTATTTCTTCAAGCCCTTGGCCAAGCCTACGGGCAAGGGGCAGGACGGCGGCGTCGGCTTCAATCTGCTCAAGAGCAAGCTCATCGTCCGCCTCAACTGGTATGAGAACGAAAGCCAGAACGAGCGCACCGGCGCGGCCAACACCCTGCTGACTCGTCTGGCCTATTCCGATACCACCACGGGCCTGCCGTGGGCGAGCGCCGTCCAGCGCATCCGCAACGGCATCGCCGGCGGCCGCACGCTCCAACAGATCATCGCCACGCCCAACTGGAACACTGATGCGGTCAACAACGTCTCCGATCCCGCCAACCAGCAGAAAATCTACGATCTAATCCAGTTGCCGCTGAACTACTACAGCGGCCTCAGCTCCGGTGCCACGCAGGACAGCAAGGTCAAGGGCACCGAGCTGCAGGTCACCTACAACCCCACCGCCAACTGGACGATGAAGCTCACCGGCAGCAAAGGCGAGAGCACCTACAAGAACATCGCCCCGCAATACGATGCCTGGCTCGCCGAGCGCCTGCCCAAGTGGACGACCAGCGCCGCCCCCGAGATTCCGGACTTCGTCGATCCCAACACCAGCCGCCGCTGGTCGCTCTCCAAGTTCTGGACCGGCTACGGCTACACCGGCGTCGCGCAGATCGAGAACACCGATGGCAACACCAGCGCGCAGGCCTACTTCAACAACGTCGTGCAATCACAGGTCGCCCTCGCCAAAGCCCTGGAGGGCGCGCGCTCTCCGCTCGAGCGCCAGTATCGCGGTTCGTTTCTCACCAATTATTCCTTCCGCGAGGGCCGCTTCAAAGGATTCTCCCTCGGCGGCGCCCAGCGCTGGGAATCGCGCGCCGCCATCGGATTCTACGGCAAGGTCGGTGATCCGATCAACGCGCCCACGGTCATCAATCTCAATGATGTGACACGCCCCGTTTACGACTCGGGCAACTACTACACCGACCTCTGGATTTCCTATTCGCGCAGGATCTTCAACGATCGGGTCGGCTGGAAGATTCAGCTCAACGTGGATAACGCGACCGAAGGCGGCCGACTGATGCCCACGCAGGTCAACTTCGACGGCTCACCCTGGGCCTTCCGCATCATCGACTCGCGCAAGTTCACCCTGACCTCGACCTTCAACTTCTGAACGCGGCTCACGCTGCGCCGCCTCTTTCCCGGACTCCCTCGCTCGCGAGGGAGTTCTTTTTGGTGGCGGTGGATGCATGCATCCCCGCTCATTCGCGCCGTGGCCTCGCTCGCCCGCCCGACCCTCCTTCTCCTCGCCATCTTCGGCGCCTACTGGGGAGCCCTGTCGTCCCCCTTTCTTTTCGACGATGCGGACGCCGTGGTGAACAACGCCAGCATCCGCGGCCCAAGCCTGCTCTCGGCCCTCGTGCCACCCGCCGATGGCAGCGCCGTCACCGGCCGGCCGCTCGTCAATCTCTCCTTCGCGATCGATCGGGCGCTCTTTGGCGAAGATGTCCGCGGCTACCACGCCACCAACCTGGCGATCCACGCCGGTGCGGCGCTTGCGCTGTTCGGCCTACTCCGGCGCACCTTTGCGCATCACGGGAATCCTCCCTCCAATGATGCGCTGGCCTTCTTCGGAGCGCTGCTGTGGTCGTTGCATCCGCTCCAAACCGAATCCGTGGTCGGCATCGCCCAGCGCACGGAACTGCTCTGCGGATTATTCTACGTCGTCGCGGTGTATGCCTTCATGCGCGGCGCGCTGGATGGCGCGCGCGGCTGGCTGGTGACTTCGTGCATCGCCTGCTTGGCCGGCATGGCGGCCAAGGAGGTCATGGTCACGGCCCCGCTCGTGATCCTGCTTTTTGATCGCACGTTTGTCGCCGGAAATTTCAAGGCGGCCTGGCGCGAGCGGCGTGGCTACTATCTCGCGCTCGCCTCGACGTGGGTGCTGCTTGCGGCGCTCGTGCTCTCGCGTGGCGGGGCGCGGGGCGAGGCGGCGGGCTTCGGGCTCGGCATCACGCCGTGGAGCTATCTGCTCACCCAGGCTGACGCGCTCGTGCTCTACGTTCGCCTGGCTGTTTGGCCGCACCCGCTTGTGCTCGACTATGGCACCGCCGTGATGGGCTCGCTCGGCGATGTGGCGTGGCAAGGCCTGCTCGTGATCGCCGCGCTCGGTGCCACGATCTGGGCTTTGGTGCGGCGGCCGGTGGCGGGATTTTTTGGCGCTGCTTTCTTCCTGATCCTCGCGCCGAGCTCGAGTTTCGTGCCGCTGGTCACGCAGACCGTCGCCGAACACCGGATGTATCTTCCGCTCGCGGTAGTGATCACGGGTGGTGTGGTTTTGCTGCCGGGCCGGGCACGCTGGCTCCTGGTCCTGGTCGCCTTGGGGTGGGGCGGTGCCACGATTCAGCGCACGCGCGACTATCGCGACGCCGTCACGATCTGGAGCGACACCGTGGCGAAACGGCCCACGAACCCGCGCGCGCATCACAATCTCGCGCTCGCGCATCAGGCCAGAGGTGACACTGTTGCCGCGCATCAGCGCTTCGCGCGCGTGATCGAACTGCGACCGGACTACGCGCCCGCGCGCTACAACTGGGGTGTTGCTCTCCTCGCGCGTGGATTGCGCGCGGATGCGGCCATTCAGCTCGACGCTGCGGCGCGGCTCTCCCCCTCGCTCCGGCTTGAGCCGCGGTTTGCGGAGACGCAGTTCGAACTGGGCCGCCTCGCCGAACGAGAGGGAGACTGGGCCGCGGCTGAGTTCCGTTATGGCGAAGCCGTGCGGCTCGCTCCCGCCAATGCCGCCGCCCGCGCCAAGCTCGGGCTGCTGCTCGCGCGCTCGGAACGTCTGGAGCCCGCCGCCGAGCAATTTCGCGCCGTGATCGCCGCGCGACCGGACGATGCCGATGCGCATGCCAACCTCGGCAACGTGCTCCTCCTGCTCGGCCGCCCACGCGAGGCGCTGACGAGCTACGAGCAGGCGCTGCGGCTTCGCCCGGACGACCCGCGGTCAGCCGAGAATATCCGTCTGGCCCGCGAGGCGCTCCGCTGATTTTTTCCGCGCATGGTTGATCGTCATGCCGCGTCCGCGCTCGTTGCGTTTGCCCGGGATCTTCTGCTGCACGCCGGGCTGGAGGCGGACAAGGCGGCGACTGTCGCGGAGATTCTGGTCGAGGCCGATCTGCTGGGGCACACGACGCACGGGCTCGCGTTGCTGCCCGCTTATCTTGCCGAGATCGAAAAAGGAGCGATGACGAAGAGCGGCGAGCCGCAGCCGATCGCGGATTTTACCGCGGCGGTGACGTGGGATGCCCGGCGGCTGCCCGGTCCGTGGGTGGTCGTGCGCGCACTCGAACTCGCCATGGCTCGCGCGCAGGAAACGGGCGTCTGCACCGTGTCGATCCGCCGCAGTCATCACATCGCGTGCCTCGCGGCCTATCTGCAACGCGTGACCGAGCGGGGCCTGATGGTGCTGCTCACCTGTTCGGATCCCAACATATGCAGCGTCGCGCCGTTTGGCGGACGGCGCGAAGTGTTCACGCCCAACCCGCTCGCCGCGGCGTGGCCGACTAACGGCGATCCCGTGATCCTCGATGTCTCGATGTCGATCACCACGAACGGCCTCACGAAACGCCTGCACACCGAGGGGGAAAAATTCCCCGGGCCTTGGGCGCTTACCGCCGCGGGCGAGCCCACCGACGATCCTGCTGCCCTGTTCACAACTCCGCCCGGAACGTTGCTCCCAACCGGCGGCCTCGATCACGGGCACAAGGGCTACGCTTTTGCGCTGCTGGTCGAGGCGCTCACGGGCGGGCTGGCCGGACATGGTCGCGCCGACCCGAGGGAAGGGTGGGGCGCCACGGTGTTTGTCCAGGTGATGAACCCGGCCTGCTACGGCGGCCTGGAGCGGTTCATCCGGGAAACCTCGCACATCGCCGACACCTGCCGCACCACGCCGCCCCGGGCCGGTGTCGAGCGCGTGCGCCTTCCCGGGGAAAACGGCCTGCGCCGGCGCGCCGAGCAACTCGCGCAGGGCGTCGCCCTGCATCCGTCGATCTTGCCGGCGCTCACGCCATGGAGCGTCAAGCTAGGCGTGTCCTTGCCGTGAAGCCCGACATCCTCCACCGCTTTACCTCCCATGACCTCCGCCCAACTCCGCCGCGCCCGCGAGGCGCTCGATTCCTTCGCCGTTGAGACGCCCTCGTGGGGCTTTGCCGACACGGGCACGCGCTTCGGGAAGTTTTTCCAAGACGCCGCGGCGATCGATCTCGGCGACAAGCTCGCCGATGCGGGCCACGTCCACGCGCTCACCGGCTGTTGCCCGACGGTCGCCGTGCACGTCTTGTGGGACTTCAAGCCCGGCGAGGACCCGAAGGCCATCGCCCGACTCGCGCGCAAACACGGCGTGAAAATCGGCGCGATCAATCCGAACCTCTTTCAGGATCAGAGCTACAAGTGGGGCTCCTTCGGCAACGCCGATCCCGTGGTGCGCGCCCGTGCCCTGCAGCACTGCATCGATTCCATCGCGATCGGCAAGGCGGTGAACAGCGAGTATCTCTCGCTCTGGTTTGCCGACGGCACCAACTACCCCGGCCAGGAGAGCATCCGCGATCGCAAGGCGCGGTTTGAGGAGGCGCTCCGCGCGTGCCACAGGAAGCTCGGTCCGAAGCAGACGATGCTTGTCGAATACAAGCCGTTTGAGCCGGCGTTCTACGCGACGGACATCGCGGACTGGGGCATGGCTTTTCTGCTCGCGAAGAAGGCAGGCCCGCGCGCCAAGGTGCTCGTCGACACAGGGCACCACTACAACGCCCAGAACATCGAGCAGATCGTCGCGTGGCTGCTCGATGAGGACATGCTGGGAGGGTTTCACTTCAACGACCGCCGCTACGCGGACGACGACCTCACGCTCGGCTCGATCGACCCGTATCAGGTTTTCCGGATTTTCCACGAGATCCACTTCTTCGCCGCTGACCGCGGCCGGATGCCGAGGATCGCCTACATGATCGACCAATGTCACAACGAGAAACCGAAGATCGAGGCGACGATCCAGACGGTGGTGATGGCGCAGGAGCTCTACGCCAAGGCCGCCCTCGTCGATCACGACGCACTGCGCCGCGCGCAGGCGAAGAACAACGTCGTCGATGCTGAACTGATCTTGAAGCGTGCGTTTTTCACCGACGTCGCCCCGGCCCTCACCGCTTGGCGTCGCGCGCAGAAGCTGCCGCTCGATCCGCTCGCCGAGCACCGCCGCAGCGGCTACGTAAAAATCGCGGCCGCCGATCGGGCCCGTCGTCGAAAGGAACTCGGGTTGGAGCGTGGCGGCGGTTTCGCCTGATTCGAAAGGGCAGGGAAGGCCAGATCGCTGCCGGCCAATCCTGATGGTGCCCGGGAGCGGACTCGAACCGCTACGCTGTTAGGCACAGGCTTCTGAGACCTGCGTGTCTACCAATTCCACCACCCGGGCGGGAGGGGAGGGGCAAGAGACACGCCGGCCTTGGTTGGCGCAAGAAAATTGATTCCCCTCGGCCCGGGTGGCCGCCACACTGCGCGCCCCATGAAAAAGGACGCCATCCTCTCGAAGATCAAAGCCGAGAAAGTCATCGCGCTCATCCGCGCCGATTCGCCCGACGGGCTGCTCGATTGCGCGCGGGCGCTCGCGGACGGCGGACTCACGAGCATCGAGCTCACGATGACCACGCCGGGGGCCATCCGCATGTTGGAAAAGGCGACGTCGGAGTTGCCGGACTTTCTCTTCGGCCTCGGCACGGTGCTCGATGCCGAGACGGCGCGCGCGGGCATCCTAGCCGGGGCGAATTTCATCGTCACCCCCGCGCTGCGGCCCGACGTGATCACGCTGTGCAAGCGCTACAGCGTGCCGGTGTTCAGCGGGGCCTTCACACCGACGGAGATTATCAACGCGTGGGAGGCAGGCGCAGACGCGGCGAAGATTTTCCCGGCGGAGTTTTTCGGCCCCGGCTACATCAAGTCGGTCAAGGCACCGCTGCCGCACGTGGAGATGGTCCCGACGGGCGGGGTGAACGAGAACAACGTGGGCGAATTTCTGAAGGCGGGTGCGTTTGCGACGGCGGCGGGCAGCTCGCTGGTGGACGCCAAGGCGTTCAAGGAAAAGAACTGGGCCGCGATCACCGCGAAGGCGAAGGCGTTCGTGGCGGCGGTGGCGGCGGCGAAGTAATCGCGGCCGTCGTGCCCCAATGCCACGGCCGCCCGATTGCGTCGTGTTTGTCGCCCGCACGCATTGGATCGTGGGTGCGTCGATCGCGGTGACGTTGTTTCCGCTCCACTTGATTGCGCAGCGTCTGCCGTATTTTGAATTTGGCCTGCGGACCTATGTCATCACGGCGGGCGTGGCGCTGCTTTATGGGCTGGCTGGCACGCTCGTGTGGCTGGGTGCTCCTTCCGGCCGATGGTTGAGCCGGGTGTGCAGCCTGCTCTACTTGCCGCGAATCCAGTTTGGCTCGCGAGTGTGGCGCACGATGGACCGCGAGGATTTTAGGGCCCACTTCAGCCGGCGTTAGCATCGGGCCGCAGGTAGGCGGCGATGTCGGGCAGGCGTTTGACGCGGCGGCCCGCGGCATCGCGCGCGAAATAAGGATCCTCCTCAGGTTTGGCCTCGACTCCCTCTTCGCCGCCTTCGGCTTCCTCCTGTTCGTCGATTTCACCGCCATCGGCGTCGGTGAAAATCCAATTCGGTTCGGCTTCGAATACGTGGGACACCCGGCGGGCCTCGGGTTCGAGGACAAGGGCAGGGTTCTTCACGCGGCCGTCCTTCACGGAGTCGAAGAGGCAGGGGAAAAACTGCTTTTTGAAATGGCCGGTGAAATCGCTGAGCCACTTGTTGTCCACGCCTTCGCGGTGATTGAGCAGAACGACATCGGAGAAATGGATGCAGGCTTCAAACCACGCGAAGAGCGGGGGGTGTTGCGCGGCGAGGCGACAGTCGACGACGCACAGGACGCGGGCGAGCGTGGCGTTTTGAGTCGGAAGCCAAGCCTGGAACGCATCGATTTGTTCGACCGGATTGCGGGTGCCATCAGTCACGAAGAAGATGCGGGCGGATTTGGGGTCCAAGGTGGCGACTACGGCATTTTCGCGCCACTCCCAACGACTGACGTGAGGCAGGGCTGCATCGTCGGGCGACGCTGGTTCGGCTGCGCCGAGGATGACCGAAGTCTGATCGGAACCGTCGGCTTCGACCTCAATCAAGTCAGCGATGATTCTTCGCCGGCCGGAGGAGGCAGCGCCGAGGACAAGGTAGATGAGCGGGGAGCGCGGATTCACACGCGCAGCATCACTAGACGTGACGTCCAAGGATAGAAAAATATCCGCGGGCGCGGCGCCCGGCGGCTTCAGCACGACATAGCGCCTGTGGCCGCGAGATTGCGGCGGCGATAGCCGAATACGGCCAAGGCAACGCCGCCCAGCAGCAGGGCATAGATTTCCGGTTCCGGGACCGGAGTTACGAAACCACTGGAATCGATTTGCGCCCCGATCCCGTCGAAACTGATGGCCGAGAGCTGCGTGCCGGTGAGCGCGTTGTTCGTGCTGCCGAAGCGAAGCGTGTCACCACCGGCGGTGTTGAAATTCGTCACGAGAAGCGTGCCAGTCCATGTCTGCCCGCTGGAATCACCGAACGCGAGCGCACTCGCACCGAATCCGCTGCCAAAATCGATGGTGCTGCCCGCCGACATCGCGAGCGCGGTGCTGAATGTTTGGTTGAACGCGCCAGTCAGGGCGAGACTGCCGCCGGCAAGCGTGAGATTGGTGGAAGCAGAGAGTGTCGCTGACGCTCCGATTTGGAGGGATCCGCCCGAGTTTATCGTAGTTGGCCCAATATTGGCATTTGCCGCGATGAATCGCAGTGCGCCACCGCTGATGGTCGTTCCGCCCGAGTAGTTGCTGGATGTCGTGACGACCATGGTGCCTGTGCCGGTCTTTACGACGGAACCCGAACCAGAAATGCTCGCATCAAGATTCGAATTAGCGGCGGAGTCGAAGGTCAGCGTGTTGCCATTCAGCTCGAGTGTCCACGTGCCGTTCACCACGGCAATGGTCCCGACGGAGATGTTCCCACCGAGAAACGCAGTTGAGGCCCCGACACTCGCCCCATTGCCAAGGATTGCATTATTGGCCGGGGTGCCGTTTGACCAAGCCACGGTGCTTGAATTGCCGGATGAATCGGTCGTCCAGACTGCGGAAAAACTGGTGTTCCAGAGAAACGAACCGGGGTTGTTGCCGAATCCGGCCCCGCCCTCAGTGTCCAAATAGACAGTGGCTTGGGCCATGACTGGAGAGCTTGGTGCCGTCATCAGGGTAAGCACGATGAATACGGAAATTCGTGCGGCAAATCGATGACCCAAGACAAGCAGGCTATTTTTCCAGATCACGTTAACGTGGGTTGGAGCTATTAGATTCGATATGCTTAGGTTATCGGTTGCGATAGTAAGCGCAAGTTTTTCGCGCAACCACGCGTCAAGCGGTCCATCGGCAGCATATCTCCATTTCGTCACAGGATACGAACTCGTCCCTGAAAAAATAAAAAAGCGGTAGGACTAAAGTCCTACCGCTTGAGTTGAAATAATTTCGATTTTAGCTGACGAACTTCCGGCGAAGGCCGGCAAGAGCGATCATTGCAGCGCCAAGGAAGGCAATCGTCAGACCACCATCAGGTGCGCGAATGACTGTGGAGGATGAGAAGGTAAACGTCGAAGAACCTTGAGCATCACCGCTCCAAGTCCAATCGCCAACGCCCTCGAAACCATTGCCGGCAACCAAGCCAGAACCACTCAAAACGAGTGTCTGGAGGGCACCGCCCGTATTACGAACGGGAGCATTGAAGGAAGTCAGGTTAAACGTGAAGCCTCCGACGCTCCAGAGCGGATTATTGGCAAACGGATTGGCAAACACGAGCGGAGTGCCCATTGTGACTGCGGTGCCTGAAGCAACCGAGGTGAAGGAACCGCCGCGAGCATCGACCTTAATGGCGCCGAATGACGTGATTTGGGTGTAGTCGGCAACACTGGTGCCGCCGCCGCCGGTCCAAGTGCTATTATCGCTGCTCATCGAGATGAAGGAGCCATTGGCGAAGGGCACAGCTTGCGAGACGAGGGCAGAACCGGCAAAGGCCAGCACGCCGAGGAGCTTAGTGAACGAGTTTTTCATAGGAGTATTCTTTGTTAGAGAAAGTTTAGTTTATTAGGACAATGTCACTTAAGCGATGCTCATGCCAAGTCTAAAAATCCATCTCAATAATTTCGTTAACCATACAATGCCAATGAATACAAAATTCTTTAGAGCTTGGTTGATGGCGGCTTTGTTGAGTGTGGAATGTAATGATTTCCGACGATATGCCGACCTGTTGACCGATAAGATGACCGCTCCCTTGTGCTCTTTTGGAACCGACCATCTCACAGTCTCGGAGCCCCTCCTCAGTTGCCAGAGCGCTTTCGACCCTTGACCTAAAGGCAAATTCATGGCGCCTTTTCTGCCCCAAGATGTTGCGATGCTCTCAATACCTAATCCTGCACCATGTCTCTGGGGCCTATGCCGGAATATCGCGATTTAGCAGTGTCGACGAAGCTGCGATTCTTCACGCAACGAATGCGTTTTGAGCCATAGAGTGTCCCTTTTATCTGCCTTGAGTGAAGGCACCTTTTACCGATTGGCCTTACAATAGCTGTCCTGCATCCCTCTCTCTCTCTTTTCTGTGGCGACTCTTCGGTCCAGCACTTCTTCCACTAAGAGCTACCAACGCGTAGCCGACCCGCTGCCAGTTTGGAAGCGGTGCCTTGATCTGGCGTGCTGTTGCGTGGCTCTGCCTGTTTTGGCGCTGCTTACACTTGCGATTGCGAGTGTGATGTCGGTCGTATCGCCTGGCCCGATTTTCTTTCGTCAGGAGCGAGTCGGTTACCGGGGGCGACGGTTTCGCTTGTTCAAGTTTCGCACCATGCGGGTGGGGGCAGAGACGCTCAATCATCAGGCGCACTTCAGCACTTTGATGGCTACGAATGTGCCGATGCAAAAATTGGACGTCAAAGGAGATGCGCGACTGATTCCAGGGGGGTGGCTGATTCGGGCGCTTGGCTTGGACGAGTTGCCTCAGATCATCAACGTCTTGCGTGGTGAAATGAGTATTGTCGGCCCGCGACCTTGCATCCCCTACGAATTCGAGAATTACACCATACTGCAGAAGCACAGATTTAGAGCCGCGCCGGGCCTGACAGGATTGTGGCAAGTTTCGGGAAAGAACCAGACCTCCTTCGGCCGCATGATCCAACTAGACGTCTATTATGCCGCGCGTAAATCGCTGTGGTTGGACTTACGGATAATTTTGATGACCGTGCCGGCTATCGTGCGGCAGGTGGTGGAAACTTGGTTCGCAAAACGTCGATCTGCCCGCCCGTCTGCGACTGCTAGCCCCATTGCTCCAGAGGTAGTAGGTCGTCATGTCGGCGGGCCCCCCAAGGGGGAGGCGTCATCTCTCCTTTAGATTCGGAGGCGCCAATTTCGCCTGGCTGGAGTCGCAAAGGTCCGAATCACACGCAGCGCGATTTCCCCACCATGCGACATGACTTTCCATGCTTGGGCTGACAAATCGTCGACGGATCGTAACACTCGATGCCATGCCACCTTAAATCGCCGGGCTCCCGGTAAAAGAACTTTGAGTCTATCCTATGCCCCCGCCATCTATTCATGCCTGCCGGGTGGTATCCGATACGATCTTCTTCAAAGTTAACTCACTCGACCATTCGCACTTTCGCACAACTCGAAATTTCAAGTTTGGTTCCGCACGACGTGGCTGCGCTGCAACGCGGACAGTCTGGAACTGCGACTAACCCCATGAAGACCGATCCTGTCGCCACTCGCGCCGCCATGATGCGCGTCGGAGGGGGGGCATCTACGGTAAATCCTCTCCAGATTCCCGAATGGGATCGGCGACTGAGTGCGTTCCCTTCCGTAGGTTTTTTTCACAGCCGCGCTTGGGCTGAGGTGCTTGTGGAGGCCTATGGATTTCGACCTGCTTATTTCGACTCTTCCGTAGAGCGCTGTGGGGGCGTGCTCCCGGTGATGGAAGTCTCAAGCTTGATTGCGCGTAAACGAGGCGTATCGCTTCCCTTCACGGACGAATGTGGATTCTTGGGTGTGGAATCACAGACGGCTAAAACCGCCGTAAAAGAGGTCTTCGCTCACGCAGCAGCGAGATCGTGGAGTTCTTGGGAGTTTCGCGGCGGGCGCGAGCCCTTTGGTGATGCGCCTGTTTCGCAGTCGTATTTTGGCCACACCCTGCCGCTAAAGGGAACCTCGGAGGAAATATTCGGCCGCATTGACGGCAACGCGCGAACTTCTGTGCGCAAGGCACTGCAGTGTGGAGTCGCAGTTGATTTTGCCACGGACCTCGGGTCGGTGCGGATTTTTCATGATCAGCTTTGCCGGACGCGGCGGCGGCACGGCTTGCCACCTCAGCCGTTTGGTTTCTTCGAATCGATTCACCGGCGTATTCTGTCGGCCGGGCTTGGCGTGGTAGCTATCGCTCGACAAGCGGGGCGGCCCGTGGCGAGTGCGATTTTTTTCCATTTTGGGCCCTCGGCGATCTACAAGTTTGCCGCGTCGGAATTTGAGTTCCGGCACTTGCAGGCCAACCACCTCGTGCTGTGGCGCGCGATCGAGCGGTATGCCGCTCTGGGGTTTTCCCAGCTGGATTTCGGCCGGACTTCGCGGGCCAACAAAGGCCTTCGCCATTTCAAGCTCGCGTGGCGCCCGAAGGAGCACGCCATCGACTACGTAAAATACGATTTCCGACGAGCCCGGTTTGTCGAAGCGGAGCCGGAACGCACGATGGGTTGGCACAATCGCGTGTTTCGCCTGCTCCCAGTGCCTGCATCGAAACTCATCGGCGCCGCCATTTACCGCCATTTTGCCTAGTGCGCGCCGCTGCCGAAACTTTACTACAATGAACAATCCGCCGATCCCAGCCGCCCAGAACCTCGATCTCGGGGACATCTACTACATTCTCTTCCGGCACAAGTGGAAGATTATCCTCTGCTCGCTCGCCGGCATCGGCGCGGCGGCGGCGCTCTATCGCACTCAGAATCCGCCCTTCCAGTCGGAAGCGAAGCTCTTGGTTCGCTATATCGTGCAAGGAACGACGCCCACGCGCGGCCCCACCGAGACCACGAAGAGCACCGACGAAGGTGGTCGCTCGATCATGAACACAGAGATGCAGATTCTCCAGAGCACCGATCTCGCGCGTGATGTCGCCGAGGCCTTCGGGGCTGAGAAAATTCTCGCCAAGCTGGGCGGAAGCAAAGACATCGCCTTGGCCGCAAGCTATGTGCGCAGTGGACTGGGGGTTTACGTTCCTCCTTCCAGCACGGTTTTGCAGCTCACGTTTCGTCATCCCGATTCGGACATCGTGCAGCCTGTGCTGCAAACCGTGGTTGAACGTTATCTGAAGCGCCATCTCGAGGCACATCGTTCGAACAGCATGCTCTCAGAGCAGCAAACTCAGGAACTCGAATCGCTAAAGCTCCGGCTGAACCAGACCGAGGACGAATTGCGGCGCGCCATCAATGCCGTGGGCGTCATTTCGTTCGATGGTGCCAAGGAGACTATCGCCAACCAGATGATGGCGAACCGGCGGGAAGTCCTCGGTTACGAAACCGAAGTCGCCGGTCGGGTGGCTGTTTTGGAAGAACTCAAAAAGAGACTCCCGGCGGCCGGCTCGACGCCAACTGCCCCAGCTGAGCCAGAGATTCCGTTGGCTGTGCTCGAGGAGCACCGCAGACTTACTCTCCGAGTTAACAGTCTGCACATGCTGGAGCAGGAGCTCCTGTCGCAATACACTCCAGAGAACATCCGCGTGAAAAACGCCCAGATCCAGCTCGCTGAAGTCGAGGCTACGCTCCAAAAACTGCGCCAGCAGCATCCTCGCCTCGTCAAGTTCACGCCCGCCCCATCCTCACCTGTCGGCCCCGACTTGGAAGCGAGCGAAGCCTACGCCGCCGCCACCCAAGTCACGGCTTACCGGGCCAAAATCAAAGAGCTCGATTCACAGTATGAGCGGCTAAAGGTCGAGGCGGCAAAGCTGGATCGCGCGGAAGGCAATATCACCGACTTGCGGCGGAAGAAAATTCTCGAGGAGAAGCAGTATGAAAATCTCCGCGCCATGATGGAGGCTCAACGCTTCAGCGACGCCTTGGCGGGGACCAAAGTGTCCAACATCAGCTCCATTCAGAATCCGTCGCCTCCGTTCCGCGAAGCCATCAACACCAAAAAAGCCGGTTTGGTCGCTGTGGCCGGGGTCATCGCGGGATTCGCGTGGGCATTCTTGGTCGAACTCTATCTCGATCGTTCCGTGCGACGACCGTCTGATCTCACTCGCATGCTGCGCGCTCCGCTCTTTCTCACTATTCCCAAGCTGAAGCTTGCCGATGAAAAACTGGCCCTCAAGGAGGCCGAGAAAGCCGTGCCGGCTGATGCTTCCAGCTCGACCAGCCTTGTGCCGGCGGGTCCGCCCAAACGCCGCCGAGGGACCTCCTCTCTGCAACCTTTCCACGATACATTGCGCGATCGTCTGATCGGTTACTTTGAGAGCCGCAATCTCACCCACAAACCGAAGCTCGTCGCCGTGACCGGCCTCAGCGAGGATTCGGGGGTCACCACGACGGCCGCCGGACTTGCGCGCAGTCTTTCCGAAACCGGCGAAGGCAACGTGCTACTGGTCGACATGACGGTAGGCGAAGGCGCGGCCAAGCAATTCGTCAAGGGCCGCGAAGCTTGTGGCCTCGACGAACTCCTTGAGGCGCGCAGTCAAGGCCATGTCGGCGACAATCTTTACGTCGTCACCGAGAGCACCAACAGCAACAGTGAGCGCCTCTCGCGCAACATGCCGCAGCGCTTCGCCCGCCTGATCCCGAAGCTTAAGGCCAGCGATTTCGACTACATCATCTTCGACATGCCGACCGTGAGCCAGCTCAGCATCACGCCGCGGCTTGCCGGCTTCATGGACATGGTTCTTCTGGTCGTGGAATCCGAGGCCAATGATCGCGATGTGGTGCAGAGCGCCTGCTCCTTGCTGGCCGAATCCAAGGCTCACGTTGGCGTTGTCCTGAACAAGACCCGCAACTATGTCCCTGGTCGTCTCAACCAGGAGCTCATGTCCACCTGATCGCACGTGGCACCGCGGCCTTGACGGAAGCCGCCATGTCCCTTGCCGCTCTCACGGACGACGATGTTGACGAAAAGCCAGAAGCTCTACTATGCGCTCAAGCCAATTCTGCCTTGGCGCCTGAGGTTCGCGCTGCGGCGTTTCGCGGCGCGGCGCATCGTGGCACACAGCCGGACCACCTGGCCGATCGATCCGTCCACTCGCTTTGCTCCGGATGGCTGGCCGGGTTGGCCGCAGGGGAAGAAGTTTAGCGTCGTGCTCACTCACGATGTCGAAGGAGCCCCGGGGCTCGCCAAATGCCGCCAGCTCGCCGCGCTGGAGGAGTCGCTCGGATTCCGCAGCTCCTTCAACTTTATTCCTGAAGGCGACTATCGCGTCGGTGCTCCGCTTCGCGAGGAACTCGCGGGCCGGGGCTTCGAGGTCGGTGTGCACGATCTGCGGCATGACGGAAAGCTCTTCCATTCCAGCGAGCAGTTTCGGGCCAACGCCCATGAGATTAATCGTCATGTCCGCGAATGGGGCGCCGTCGGCTATCGCTCGGGCTTCATGATGCGCAACCTCGACTGGCTGCATCAGCTCGACGTGCTCTACGATTCCTCGACCTTCGACACCGATCCATTTGAGCCTCAGCCTGACGGCGCCGGCACGATTTTCCCCTTCTGGATCGGCCAGGAAGAGGGTGGTCACGGTGCACCCCGGAGCAGCCGCGGCGGCTACGTTGAGCTGCCCTACACGCTCCCGCAGGACTCCACTCTGTTTCTCGTCCTGCGTGAATCGTCGCCGGAAATTTGGATTCGCAAGCTCGACTGGGTTGCGGCGCAAGGTGGCATGGTGCTCGTGAACGTGCATCCGGACTACATTCGCTTCGACGGCGACCCGGCGTCGCCACGCACCTATCCCGTGGCTTTTTACACGCAGGTGCTTGAGCACCTGCGGCGCAAATACGCCGGCCAATATTGGCACGCCCTGCCGCGCGAGGTCGCGGCCTTCACCGCCGGCTTGCCCCACCCGCCGGCGAGGCGAAAGGCCCGCCGCGTGTGCATGGTCACGCACTCCTTCTACGAGAGTGACAACCGAGTGACCCGCTACGCCGAGGCGCTCGCCGCGCGTGGCGATCATGTCGATGTCGTGGCGCTGCGCCGTTCACCTGATTTGCCGACGCACGAGGTCATTGAGGGAGTAAACGTGGTCCGTTTGCAGGATCGTTTCGGGAAAAACGAGCGTTCCAAGTTCGCCTACCTCTGGCCCCTCCTGCGCTTCCTCGCCGTCTCGTCGCGGTGGATCACGGGCCAGAGCTGGCGCCAGCGTTACGATCTGGTGCATGTGCACAACATGCCGGACTTCCTCGTCTTCGCCGCGTGGCACCCGCGCCTCACCGGCGCGAAGATCATCCTCGATATTCACGACATCGTGCCCGAGTTCTACGGGAGCAAGTTTGGCAACGGTGAAGGCTCGCTCACCACGTGGGCACTCAAGATCGTCGAGCGTTGGTCCGCGCATTTCGCCCACCACGTCATCGTGTCGAACCATCTCTGGCTCGAGACCTATCGCGAGCGCACGGGCATGGAGGGCCGCTGCTCCGTCTTCATCAACAACGTCGATTCGCGCATCTTCCAGCCGCAGCCGCGCACGCGCACCGACGACAAGCAGATCGTGATTTTCCCGGGCGGGCTCCAGTGGCACCAAGGCCTCGATATCGCGCTCCATGCCTTCAAGACCGTTAGCGCGCGCCTGCCCAAGGCTGAGTTCCATATTTACGGCGACGGCAACATGAAGCCCTCCCTCGTGGCGCTTGCGCGCGACCTCGGCTTCAACGGCAATGTGAAATTCTTCGAACCCGTCGGTGTGCGCCAGGTCGCGCGCATCATGGCCGCCGCCGACCTCGGCGTTGTGCCCAAGCGCGCCGACTCGTTTGGCAACGAGGCCTACAGCACGAAGATCATGGAGTTCATGTCCGTCGGCATCCCCGTCGTGATCTCGCGCACCAAGATCGATCAGTTCTATTTCAACGACTCGGTCGCCCGCTTCTTCGAGTCGGGCGATGCCGCCGCCCTCGCTGAAGGCATGATCGAAGTGCTGGAGAATCCCGAACTCCGCCGCCGCATGGTCTCCAACGCCTCCGCCTATGCTGACGCGCACAGCTGGAAGCGGCGCAAGATGGACTACCTTAGGATCGTCGATGGCCTAATCGATGGCCATCCGGATCAGATATCGCTGGGAACTGACGGGCAGGACTCCGATTCCAATATCTCCCCACCCGCCAAGGCACCATGAGAGACCGCATTGAAAAAAGCATCAGCCATGTGCAGCAATGGGTCGAGGCCCGCGGCTATCGCGGCTACGATCCGGGCGACGGACTCACGTCGTTTCTCCGGCCGCTCACATTTGGAAATCTCTTCGCCGAGCGGCTCCTGCAGCAGGCGATCTGGAAATCCCCGATCAACGTGCGCCCGCTCGTCGGGGTGAAGCCGCTCGATTCCACCAAGGGCCGCGGATTCATGGCCTGGGGCTACACGCTTCTTCATCAATCGACCGGCGACGATGGCTTCCGCCAAAAGGCCGCGCACTGCCTGGAGTGGCTCGATGGCGCGCGCGAACGGGATCAGGCCGGGCACTGCTGGGGCAATCATTTCGATTTCTCCACCCGCAGCGGCTGCATGCGGGCCCACACGCCCACCATCGTGTGGTCGGGTCTCATCGGCCAGGCCTACATCGCGGCTTACGAGCGGTTCCGGGATCCCCGCCATCTTGAGATCTGCGACAGCATCTGCCGCTGGATTCTCACGCTGCCGCGGGAAAAGACCCCGACGGGAAACTGCCTGAGCTACACAGGTGTGTTCCAGAACTCGGTCCACAACTCCAATCTCCTTGGTGCCGCGCTGCTCGCCAAGACCGGCCGGCTGACGGGCAACACACACTATCTCGAGGTCGCGCGCGACGCCGCGCGCTACAGCTGCACGCGCCTCCGCTCCGACGGCTCATGGTGGTATGGCGAGGACCCGAAATACCACTGGATCGATAATTTTCACACGGCCTACAACCTCGACAGCCTCCGCCGCTACATCGATGCGACCGGCGACCAATCCCTCAGCCCGCACCTCGCGCGCGGCTACGAGTATTTCAAGGCGATCTTCTTCGAGCCATCCGGCCGGCCGCGCTACTACCACGACCGCACCTATCCGGTGGACATCCAGTGCGCCGCGCAGGCGATCGACACCTTCGCCTTTTTCTCCGATCGCGATCCTGCCGCGCTTTCGATCGCCATGAAGGTCGCCGACTGGACGATTGCCAACATGCAGGATCGCACCGGCTACTTCTACTACCGTGAGTATCCGATGATGAAGGCCCGCACGCCGTATTTCCACTGGGGCCAGGCGACGATGTTCAAGGCCCTCTCCCATCTGCTGGTGAAGCTGGGAGCGAAGTCTCCGGCCCCGCGCCAACCTGCGTTCGCGGGCACCGCCTCATGAGTTCGTCCCGCCTCAGCTACGTGCTCGTCACGCCCGCGCGCAACGAGGCCGCCTTCATCGAAGGCACCATCAGGTCGATGCTCGCGCAGACAGTGCGCCCCGTGAAATGGGTGATTGTGAGCGATGGCTCCAATGACGGCACCGACGACATCGTGAAACGCCACGCCGCCCAGCACCCGTGGATCGAGCTGCTGCGGATGCCCGAGCACCGCGACCGCACCTTTGCGGCCAAGGCCAACTGCTTCGCGGCCGGCTTCGCGCGCATGGCGGGCCTCGATTACGATCTCGTGGGCAACCTCGATGCCGACATCACGATGGGCCCGGACTACTACGAGTTCCTGCTCGCGCGTTTCGCCGAGCGCCCGCGGCTTGGTGTGGCCGGCACGCCGTTCGTCGAGGACGAGTCGCAGCCGGGCAATCATAGCTACGCCCACGGCTCGGCCAACCTCACGCACGTCTCCGGGGCCTGCCAGATTTTCCGCAAGGCATGCTTCGCCGAAGTCGGCGGCTATGTCCCGATCAAGGGCGGCGCGATCGACTGGATCGCGGTCACGACCGCACGCATGAAGGGCTGGGAGACACGCACGTTTCTCGAGCGAGTCTGCTTTCATCACCGCAAGATTGGCACCGGCAACCATAGCCCGCTCATGGCGCGCTTCCATTACGGGAGAAAGGCCTACTACGTCGGCGGCCATCCCTTGTGGGAAACACTGCGCGGCCTCTTCCAGTTCCGCGAAGCACCGTTTCTCATCGGCTCGATCTGGTTTGTCGCCGGCTATTGGTGGGCGTGTGTCACGCGGATGCCGCGGCCGGTGTCACGGGAACTCATCGCGTTTCACCGCGGCGAGCAGATGACGCGGCTGCGCCAGCTTCTTCGCCTCGAAAAAAGACCGGCGCCACCAGCGCACCCGCCTGCCGCCTCCGGCCATCGCGCATAATCGCCGCCATGCCGTCCGGCCCCAGCCAATCCACCGCGCCAGCGCCCGATGGGCTTCGTCCGCATCTGTGTGTCTGCATCTGCACCTATCAGCGGCCGGAGTTGCTGCGCCGGCTGCTGGAGGAATTGGAAAAGCAGGAGACCGGCGGAGCCTTCGACTACTCTGTGGTGGTCGCGGACAATGACGAGAGGCGTTCCGCTGAGGCCCTCGTGGCCGAATTTGCCCGGCGCGCGCCGGGGCGCATCGCGTATTGCAGCGAGCCACGGCGGAATATCTCGCTCGTCCGCAATCGCGCGATCGCTGAGGCGCGCGGCGACTTCATCGTGTTCATCGACGACGACGAATTTCCCGTTCGGTCGTGGCTCGCCGATCTTTGGCGGACTTGCGAGCGCCACGGCGTCTCAGGTGTGCTGGGCCCCGTGCGCCCGCATTTCGATGCCACGCCACCCGGCTGGCTGATCAAGGGCCGCTTCTGCGAGCGTCCGGAGTTTCCGACGGGCACGGCGCTCGTCTGGTCGCAGTGCCGCACGGGCAACGTCCTTTTCCGTCGTGCCATCTTGCCGGCGGGCGAGCCGCCTTTTCGCGAACAGTTCGGCACCGGCGGCGAGGACGTGGATTTTTTCCAGCGCATGGCCGCCCGGGGTGAAAAATTCGTCTGGTGCAACGAGGCCGTGGCCTACGAGACGGTGCCGCCCTCGCGGTGGACGCGGCGCTACGCCCTCCAGCGTGCGCTGCTGCGCGGCAAGAACAGTCTCAAGATATCGGAAGGGCGGGCGGTGCTGCTGGCCAAGTCGATCATCGCCGTGCCGCTTTATGGGATTGTGCTGCCGTTTTCGTTGCTGGCCGGGCACCATCGTTTCATGAAACTCTCGATCAAGTGCTGTGACCACGTGGGTCGGCTGCTCGCTGCGGTGGGGCTTCATCCCATGGATGCGCGGCCGATGTAACCTTTTGTCCCTGTGATCGCCACCTCGCCCATGCCTGTCGCCAGCACCGCCCGCCTTGGGGGCTCGCCTGCGCTCGAATTCGAGGGCCGGCGCATTGTGAGCAGTGGTGGCTGGCTGCGGATCGCCTCGATCTTTGATGAAGTGTGGCTGGATGTGCCCGCGCTTTCGAATCCCTTTGCGGCGGTCGAAGCTGTGCAGGGGAGCGGACTCGCGGCCGACCTTTTCACGTTTGCCCAAGCCCTGCCCCGCACGGCAGTCGAATATCCGGATCTCCATCTCGACTTCGACAATCTCGCGGTCGGTCCCACGGCCAACTTCAAGGCTTGGTGGGAAGCGTTGCCGCAGGAATCGCGGAAGAACTGCCGCAAGGCTCAGAAGCGTGGCATCACGGTTCGTCCCTTCCAGTTAGACGCCGAGACCGCCGCTGGCATCAAGGCGATCTACGACGAGACGCCCGTTCGCCAGGGACGCCGGTTTCCCCACTATGGAAAGGATCTCGCGACGGTGCGGGCTGAGAACGCGAGCTATGCGGAGCGAGCACGCTTCATCGGTGCGTTTTTGGAAGGCCGCCTGATTGGCTTCATCAAGATGGTCTACTGCGGCCGCACCGCGCGCATCATGCAGATCATCGCACGCAACGATCAGTATGAGAAGCATCCGACCAATGCGCTGCTCGCCGCTGCCATGGAGCAATGCGCGAAGGAGGCGATCGACCACTTGATTTACGGCCAGTATGTTTACGGCAAGAAGCGCAATAGCAGCGTCACCGAGTTCAAGCGCCGCAACGGGTTCGTTGAGGTGCTTCTTCCCCGTTACTACATTCCGCTCACGCCCAAGGGGCGGCTGGCGCTCGCCACGGGGCTGCATCGGGGCGTCGCGGCCAACCTGCCCGAGCCGGTGACCAAGTTTCTTCTGGACTCCCGTGCTTTCGTTTACGACAAGCTCGGCCCGAAATTTCAGGGCGGGCGTCCTTCCTCCGCGACTCAGCGGGCCGCCTCATGAACGCCTTTCGCCGGTGTAGCTCAACGTTAGAGTGGCCGAATTGTATTCGGCAGATGGAGTGTTCAATTCCTCCCGCCGGCTCCATGGTCTTGACTGGGCGCGTCCCCTGCGCACTCGCAGGCCAGGTGCCGTCGGCGCGTTGAAGCGCGCGGACGTTTTTCATGCCTGGACTAGCTGGCATCGTCGGCCCCCGTTCTCGGAATCCTGCTTCCACCACCGAAGTCGGCCGGATGGTGCGCGCGATGGGGCAGGCAATGGAGACCCCAGCGCAAACGCGCGAATGCACCGCCGACCCGGAGGGCGTGCGCCTGGCTTGGGTGCAGCGTGCCGGCGATGCGGAATGCGCGGCGTGGAACAGCACACGCGATGTCCTGCTCGTGTTTCACGGACGTGATTTCGATCTGGAGGAAAAAACTCAAGCGGCGCGCGCACGCGGGCTGACTTTTCAGACCGAGGCCGAGTGTCTGCTCCATTGCTACGAGGCGGAGGGAGAAGCCTTTGTCACCAAGCTCAACGGCCGTTTCAGCGGGCTGATTTTCGACCGGCGCCAAGGGAAGGTCCTGCTCTTCAACGACCGCTTTGGCGCAGGTCGCGTCTATGTGCGCCGCGGCCCGGACGGGCTCTCATTTGCATCGGAAGCAAAGGCGCTGCTCGCCGCATTTCCCGAACTCCGACGGGTCGATCCGCGCGGGCTCGGGGAGTTTTTCTCCCTCGGCTGCGTGCTGCAGGACCGCACGCTTTATCCTGATATTGCGCTGCTGCCGGCCGGCTCGCTCTGGACGCTCCACGCGGACGGCCGCGTGGAGCAGCGCCGCTATTTTTCGCCGACGAGCTGGGAAGAGCAGACGAAGCTCGCACCGGAGGAGTTCTGCGCCCAACTGACGCAGCTCTTTTCGCGCATCGTGCCGCGCTACCACCGCGAGGCCGGAGCGGTCGCGATGTCAATGACTGGCGGGCTCGACAGCCGCATGATCCTCGCGTGGGCCCAGGCCGGCCGCGGGGAGCTGCCGTGCTACACCTTTGGCGGACCTTATCGCGACTGCGCCGATGTGCGCATCGCTCGGCGGCTGGCCGGCCTTGCCGCGCAACCCCATCGCACGATTCCAATCGGGCCGGATTTTTTCCCCCAATTCCTCGCCTTGGCAGGTCGCACCGTTGAACTGAGCGACGGCACGATGGATGTCTCGGGCGCGGTCGAACTCTACGCCAACCGTCTCGCCAAGGACATCGCGCCGATCCGGCTGACGGGCAATTACGGTTCGGAGATTCTGCGTGCCAACGTGGCGTTTCGCCCGCGCCCGCTCGACGCTTCGCTATTCGCACCCGAATTCAGGCCATTTCTGGCCGCGGCGGCGGAGACGTATCGCGCCGAGGCTGCGATGCACCGGCTTTCGTTCATCGCGTTCAAGCAGGTCCCTTGGCATCACCATGCACGGCTTTCGGTAGAGGCGGCGGTCTTGGAGCCGCGCTCGCCGTTTCTTGACAACGCCCTCGTGGGGCTCGCCTACCGCACCCCCGCGGAGCTGCAGGGCAGCCCCGTGCCAGCCCTGCGCACGACGGCCGCTGGCAACCCGGCGTTTGCCCCCGTGCCGACGGATCGGGCCGTGCGGCTGCAGCCGGTGCCGGTGCTCGGCTCCATTGCGCATCGGTGGCAGGAGTTCACCGCCAAGGTGGAATACGCTTGGGATTACGGCATGCCGCCATGGCTGGTTCGGGGTGTCCGGCCGCTTCGCCCTTTGCGACCGGAGCGCCTGTTTCTCGGGCACCACAAATTCTACCATTTCCGCACGTGGTATCGCGAGCAACTGTCTGACGCGTTTTCCTCCCTTCCGATCGAACTCAGCCACCTGCCTGCTTGCTATGCGGCGGGCGTTCCGCGCCGGATGGTGGAGCAGCACGTCTCGGGTCGGACGAATCACACGCTCGACTTGCATCGTCTGCTCACGCTGCACTTCATTGATCGGCAGCTTTTCCATCCGCCATGCAGCAACTGATCCTTCTTGGGTTTCTGCTTTTTGCCTTATGGCTCATTCGGCGGGACATCGCGATGCGGCCCGGCCTGTCGGTGGCCATTTGGATCCCGACTCTGTGGGTTGGCATCATCGCATCCCGGCCGCTCTCGGCTTGGATCGGATCGGGTGGTGCATCTGATACGCTGGATGGCAGCCCGGTCGATCGGATGTTTTACCTGACGATGATCGTGGCGGCGGTCATCACCTTGTCGCGGCGGGCGTTCAGCTTGCAGTGGGTTATGGCCCGCAGCTGGCCGATTGTCCTGTTCTACGCGTTCCTGCTCCTGAGCGTGCTCTGGGCTAATTCGTTGGAGGCGTCGTTCAAACGCTGGTTCAAGGAGACGGGCAACATCCTCGTCGCGCTCGTAATTCTCACCGAGTCCAACCCGATGCAGGCCATCCGGGCGGTCTTCGTCCGCTGCGCCTTGGTCCTGATTCCGCTCTCCCTGATCTTCATTCGATACTTCCCTGACTTGGGCCGGCGCTACAGCCAGCACTCCGGCCAGATGGAGGCGACGGGCGTGACCTTCCAGAAAAACTCACTCGGCACCATGCTGCTTGTGTGTTGCATCGTTTTTATCTGGGACTGGATGGAACGCACTCGCGCGGGCGAGAAAGGCTGGACCGTAGTAGATCGGGCCGTGGCGTTGGCCGTCATGGCGATCTCCGTGTGGCTCTTTTTCCTCTGCGACAGCAAGACGTCCATGGTTACCGTGGCCGTCGCCACCATCCTGCTTGCGGCAATTCGTCTGCCTAAATTCCATCGTCGGGTCAGTGCCTTTGGCATCTATACGGTGGCCGCGGTGATCGCCTTGCTCACGATGGACAACCTCGTCGGCGTCACCGAGATGATCGTCCGGGCGCTCGGGCGTGACATGACTTTCACCGGCCGCACCGAGGTGTGGCGCGAACTCTTCGCGGTCGGCACCGATCCACTATTCGGCACCGGCTTCATGAGTTTTTGGGACGATCGATTCTACCAGGACAAACTGCCCAACTGGGTCGCCTTCTCCGCCCACAACGGCTATGTTGAAATTTATCTGGCCGGCGGCATGATTGGCGTGGGGTTTCTGGGCCTCATGCTGCTGGGCGTGGCCTTCATCATCAAGGCCGACCTCAAGCGCGGGGGAAGTTATGCCGTCGTGCGGTTTGCTGTCTTTGTTGCCGTGCTGATCGCGAATTTCTTTGAGTCCAACTTCGCCTGCATGACCCCGCTGGGATTTCTCTTTCTCCTCGTGGCGATTGGCTACGCGACCCCGCGGGATGAGGCTCTGGCGGCGGCACCGAGCGAGCCCGATGATCTCGCGCTGCAACGGGTCGCCCCTCATGTCACGCCAACCCCGGTCGCGGGCGCGCCGCATTTCCCATGAGCCCAACGGAGACGATTCCGAAACGCCTCATCCAGACCGGCAAGACCCGTGAGCTGCCGTTGCTGGAGCAGGCCGCGTGGGTGAACCTCACGCGACTCAACCCGGACTTCGAGCACGTCTATTTTACGGACGCCGACATCGACGCGTTCATGGATCGTGAGTTTCCGCAGTATCGCGCGGTGTTCGACGGCTTTCCGTTCAAGATCCAGCGCTTTGATTTTTTCCGCTATCTCGCTGTCTACCGGCTCGGCGGATTCTATTTCGATCTCGATGTGTTTCTGGCGCGCGGTCTCGCTGAGCTCTCGAACGTCGCGTGCGTGTTTCCTTTCGAGGAGCTGACACTCAGCCGCTTCCTGCGCGACCACCACGGGATCGATTGGGAGATTGGCAACTACGCCTTTGGTGCATGCGCCGGGCATCCGTTCCTCAAGGCTATTATCGACAACTGCGTGCGGGCGCAGCGGGAGCCGCGCTGGGCGGAGGAGATGCTGGGGGACATCCCGCGATGGTTTCGCGACGGTTTCAATGTGCTGCACACCACCGGGCCGGGTCTCGTCACCCGCACCTTGGTGGAACAACCCGGGGCGGCGAAGTCTGTGACGGTCCTGTTCCCGCCGGATGTCTGCGACGCCCGCGCGTGGCACAAATTCGGCGACTACGGCGTGCATCTGATGGCGGCGTCGTGGCGCGGACGGGGCGGGTTTCTCCAACGTCGCCTGGCGAGGATGTGGGAAACCCGCCGACGGAAAGAATGTCTGGCTGAAAGCAAACGTCTGGGTCCTGTGCGATCGTTTCCCGTGCAGGCTCCGGCGGTGTAGCCATGGGGAACATCGTCAGACGTATCCGGGGCGCGACTGCGCGCCGCATGGCCAAGTGGTTCGCTAAGCGGTCCTGGACCATCCCGGCGGGGCGTCCGGTGATCTCATTCACCTTCGACGATTTTCCGAAGTCGGCTCTGACCTGCGGCGGAGCGGTGCTTGAGCAGCACGGATTGGCGGCAACTTACTACACGTCTTTCGGGCTGATGGGGCGCACGATTGAGACCGGGTTGATTTTCGATCAAGACGACATTCCGCGGCTCCTGCAGGGCGGGCATGAACTCGGCTGCCACACCCATGATCATTGCCCCGCGTGGGAAACTGCCACGGCGGACTACATGGCATCCGTGCAAAGAAACGCCACTGCGTTGGCCGCGCTGGTGGCAGGCAGGCAGTTTGAGACCCACTCTTACCCGATAAGCTATCCACGGCCGGCCACGAAGCGCCGGCTCGGCCGGATTTTTAGGGGATGCCGTTTTGGCGGCCAGATGCGCAACGCCGATGTCGTCGATCTCAACTGCCTCTCGTCTTTCTTTCTGGAGCAATGCGGGGAGAATATTGGCAGCGTGGAGCGCATCATCGGGGAAACCGTGGAGTCGGGCGGATGGTTGATTTTTTCGACACACGACGTGGAGGCTGCTCCCACGCGTTACGGTTGCACGCCGGAGTTCTTCGAGCGGGTGGTCGCATGCGCGGTGCGTTCCGGCGCCGAGATTCTGCCGATGGCCAAGATGATGGCGACGCTTGGAACCAGCCGTTGACGAAGATGCGAGCGAACCGTCCAATCAGGGAATCTCCGTGAACACTGCCAAACCTTTGTCATCGCGCCTCGACTACCTCGATCTGACCAAGGGGCTGCTCGTGTGTGTGATGGTGATCTATCACAGCCTCAACTACACGAACCAGTATCACCTTGGGTTCCGGTTCTTCTCCTTCCTGCCGCCGTCGTTCGTCTTGATCACGGGCTTCCTGCTGGCGGTCGTATATTTTCCGCGGTTCCAGAAGGGCGAGCCCGGGCTGGCGAGGCGGCTAGTCCTCCGGAGCCTCCGTTTGCTGGCGCTGTTTGTCGCCTTGAATGTCGTGGCGCAATTGGTCCGGAGCCCGGCCTACGGACAGAGGGTGGGGGTCGCGGAGTTTTTTGCCCATTGGCAGGAGGTTTTTCTCCAGGGCGGCGCGAGGCTCGACGGCGGCGGCCGGATCGCGGCCTTCGAGGTGTTGTTGCCGATTGCCTACACGATCGCCCTCGCCCCGCCGTTGTTGATCCTCGCGGCCAAGATTCGTTTTTTCCTGCCGGTGTTCTGCGTGAGTTTCGTCGGGCTCTGCGGGTGGCTGGGCCACCACGACTATCCGCTGGTCAATTTGCTGTTTATAGGCGCGGGCGTCATCGGGATTTTCGGGGGCTGGTTGGTGCGGGACCCGGATGTGTTGGAGCGCTTTTTCTGGCCGGCACTGGTCGCGGCGGTGGCCTATTCGGTGATCGGCACGGGCTGGGGCTCCCTCTACAGCGTCCAGATGGCCGGTTCCATCATCGCGGTGGTTTTCCTTTGCGGACTGAGCATGAAACTCACGAGCCATTTTGCCGGCGCGTGGATCATCCGGCACACGATCCGCGTGGGGCAATATTCGCTGGTCGCCTACATCGGGCAGATTGCGTTGTTGCAATTGCTCGTGCGCCCGCTTGGACGGCCGGACCCGATTTCATGGGAAGCGCTCGCGATGTTTGGCGGCACGCTGGTCGGGATGTCGCTCATGGTTGAAACCTCGAGGTGGCTCCGCGCGCGCTCCGCGCTGGCCGATCGCGCTTACAAGCTCGTGTTCGCCTAGCCGCGCCCATGCTCTTCAACTCGCTCGAATTCGCGATTTTCTTCCCGGTCGTCTGCGCGCTCTACTTCGCGCTCAACCGGCGCGGACAGACCAACCTGCTGCTGGTGGCGAGCTGTGTGTTCTACATGGCTTTCGTGCCCGCCTACATCCTCATCCTGGGCGTCACGATCGTCATCGATTACTTTGCCGGGATGGCCCTCGAGACCGCTCGGGGGCGCCAGCGCAGGCTCCTCCTCATTGTCAGTATCGTCGCCACGTGCCTGGTTCTGGTCATTTTCAAATACTACGCTTTCTTGACGGGTTCGTTTGTCGGGCTCGCCGGCTTGCTGGGCTGGCAAGTGTCGGCTCCTGTGCTGGACATCATCCTGCCCATCGGGCTTTCGTTTCACACGTTTCAGAGCCTGAGCTATGTCGTGGAGGTTTATCGCAGGCATCAAAAGGCCGAGCGCGATTTCGCGGTCTATGCGACCTACGTGATGTTTTTTCCCCAGCTCGTCGCCGGCCCGATCGAGCGGCCGCAGAACCTGCTCGACCAGTTCCTCATCCGCCACGGGTTCGACTACGCCGGGGTCACGAGCGGGTTGAAGCGCATGGCGTGGGGCTTCTTCAAGAAACTCGTCGTGGCCGACCGTCTTTCGCTTTACGTTGGGGACGTTTATGGGAACCCGCAGGCGCACAACGGCCTCCAGCTCACAATCGCCACGGTGTTCTTCGCCTATCAGATCTACTGCGATTTCTCGGGCTACTCTGACATCGCGATCGGCACGGCGCGCGTGCTCGGGTTCAAGCTCATGGAGAACTTCGACACGCCCTACGCCGCGACCTCGATCGCGGATTTCTGGCGGCGGTGGCACATCTCGCTCTCCACTTGGTTCCGCGATTACCTGTATTTTCCGTTGGGTGGAAACCGCGTGAGCCCGTTGAAACGGGCGAGAAATATCCTCCTGACCTTCGGCGTCAGCGGTCTCTGGCACGGCGCCAATTGGACCTACGTGGTCTGGGGACTGCAAAACGGCGTGTATCTCGTAGTGGGGTGGCTTACGCAGCCATTCCGTTCGCGCGCCTACGCGGCGGCAGGGCTGCGCGAGGGGCATCCGCTGCGCCTCGCCGTGGGCCTGGTCTGCACATTTGTCCTGACCTGCGCGGCATGGATTGTGTTTCGCGCCCATTCGCTCGGCGACGCTTGGCATATCTTCAGCCATCTCCATCTGGGCTGGGACTGGAGCCAGATCACCACGCAGCAGTTCAGCTTGAAACACTTCGTTCCGGCCCTCGCCGCGATTGTCACGCTGGAGCTCGTGCAGTTCGCCGGCCGTCGGCGCAATCTGGCCGACTTTGTTTCCGGTTTATCCTTCCCCGTCCGTTGGTCGTTCTACCTCGGCGCGGTCTATGTGATCATCCTCTTCGGGGTGTTTCGCTCGCACAGTTTCATCTACTTCCAGTTTTGACGCGGTGACGAACTACAGCCGCGCGGGATTCACGCCGGTCGTGGGTGCGTCGCTCCGAGCGCGGTCGGTGAAACGCTCCCGTAGTTCCGCCCGGATGGTGGCATGGCCGGGATCGGCGGCGAGATTGTTGAACTCATGCGGGTCGCTGGCGTGGTCGTAGAGCTCCGCACCCGCCGCGCCGCCGGCCCATTCGGTGTAGCGCCAGCGATCGGTGCGCACGCTACGGCCCATCACGGGCGTTCCGCCGCCGGGGCGGAGAATTTGCGTGAACGCCGTGCCGGCCCACGCGCGCTGCGGCTCGGTGAGCAAGGGCGCCAGGCTGCGGCCGGCGAGGCCCGCGGGCGCGGCGATGCCAGCCAGCTCCGCCAGGGTGGGGTAGATGTCCGTGAATTCCACGATGGCCGGGCTGGCGCGGCCGTTGCCCGCGGCGCGCGGGGCACGGATGAGCAGCGGCGCGCGCGCGGATTCCTCGAAAAGCATGCGTTTCTGCCAGACGCCGCCATGTTCGCCGAGATGGTAGCCATGGTCGCTCCAGAAGACGACGATGGTGTTGTCTGCGAGGCCGAGCGCATCGAGCGCGTCGAGCAGCCGGCCGACTTGGGCGTCGAGAAACGACACGCTCGCATAGTAGGCCTGCAACGCGCGGCGGCAGGTGAGTTCATCAAGCCCGTAGTGCGGGGTCGGGTTGTTGTGGGCGAACGCCGCCGCCGGTATGTCCTCGCGATCGTGGGCGGGCGACTTGGGGAGCGAGACCTTTTCCAAGGGGTAGAGATCAAAATATTTCTTTGGCGCGACAAAGGGCGTGTGCGGCCGAAAGAAACCAACACCGAGGAAGAACGGCCGGTCGCGTTTCTCGCCCATCAGGCGAATCGCTGCGGTGGCGATCATGCCGTCGGTCTGCTCGGTGTCATCACCCTCGGCGGCGAGCCAGCTCAGCGCGGCGCTGATGGAGCGGGCGGGCGTGGGGTTCGTGATGAGCTTCTCGTCGGCGACGTCGCGGCCCTTGGGGTTGACGACCGCGTCCCACGAGGGCGCGTCGTCTAGGCCATTGGTGCCGATGCCGGCGGGAACATTGTAGTGGTAGATTTTCCCGACGCGTCCCGCCCACCAGCCCGCGCGGCGGAAAGCCTGCGGCAGCGTGACTGCGTCCGGGGTGGTGGAGCGAAAGTGCAGATCGAGATCGTAGACGCCGATCGTGTCGGGGCGCAGTCCCGTCATCACCGAGGCGCGGCTCGGGTTGCAGAGGGGAATCTGGTTGTAGGCGCGCGTGAAGTGGACGCCCGTGCGCGCGAGCCGATCAAGGTGGGGCGTGCGGACCAGCGGGTAGTCGGGGTTGCCAATCACATTCCCGAGATCGTCGGCGGCGATGAAGAGGATATTGGGCCGCGACTCGGCGCCGTGCGCGATGAAGGCGAAAAGGGCGACGGCGAGCAGGGTGTGAAGCGGAGTGGGTGCGCTCATACGGAGTGAAGAGGATAGATCACCGCTAGGTTGGCGTCGGGGTTTGATCCACCGGTGTGCCTTCGGCGCGGAGGCGCTGGAGTTTGTAGGTGAGGGCGCGGCGGCTGATGGCGAGTTCCTTGGCCGTCTCGGTGCGGTTGTAGTTGTTCTTCCGCAGCGCGCGCAGGATGGCCTCGCGCTCGATTTCATCGAGGCGCTGCGATTCGCTGGCGGCGGGCCCAGCGGTGGCTTCGAGCATGCGCGCGGGCAAGTGCTCGGGCAGGACGACCTCGCCGCGGGAGAGCAGGGCGGCGCGCTCCATCGCGTTGCGAAGTTCGCGGACATTGCCCGGCCAGGAATAGCGCGCGAGGCGGGTGGCGACGGTGGCGGAAAAGCGCGGCTTTTGGCGGGAGAACTGCGCGATGAAATGCGTGGCGAGCGGCAGGATGTCCTCGGGGCGCTCGCGCAGCGGCGGCACATGGATCTCCATCACGTTGAGGCGGTGGAAGAGATCCTCGCGGAACTTTCCCGCGGCGATCTCCGCCTCGAGGTCGCGGTTGGTGGCGACGAGGACGCGGGCGTCGGATTTTTGATCGCGCGTGGCGCCGAGGCGGCGGAAGACACCGTCGTTGATCAGGCCGAGCAGCTTGGCCTGCACGGCGGCGGGCAGATCGCCGATTTCGTCGAGGAAAATTGTGCCGCCGGCGGCTTCCTCCAGACGGCCGGCGCGCCGCTGCGGGGCGGCGCGAAACACGTCGCGTTCGTGCCCGAAGAGCTCGCTCTCCAGCTCATGCTCGGACAACGCGGCACAGGCGACCTTCACCAGTGGACCCGTGCCGCGCGGGCTCCACGCATGGATGACACCCGCGACGACCTCCTTGCCGGCGCCGCTCTCGCCAGTGATGAGCACGCGCGTCTCGGCGCGCGCGATCACGGCGGCGTCGCGCAGCACGGCACGCATGAGCGGGCTCACCGCGACGACCCCGGCGGGGAGGGCGGGAGTTTGGTCGCGGCCGGAGACTGGCTCGCGGCCGGGATCGAGGGCGATGCGGACGCTCGTGATGAGTTCGTCGAGGTCGATGGGCTTGGCGAGGTAGTTCACCGCGCCGTCGCGCATGGCGGTGACAGCGCTGCGAATGTCCGCGAAAGCGGTGACGAGCAGCACGGGCAGCGCGGAGTTTTTCTGGCGCACACGGCGCAATGTCTCGATGCCGGAGAGGCCGGGCATGCGCACATCGCTGATCATCATCGCGAAATCCTGCTCGGAGAGGAGCTGGAGCGCGGCCTCGCCCGAGGCGGCGGACTGCGTGTCGTAGCCATGGCCGCGGAGGAACGATTCGAGCACGCTGCGCTGCCCGTGGTCGTCGTCGACGATGAGGATGCGCGCGGGTTTCACCGCGGCGGAGCGGGCTGTGCGGCCGAGATTCTCAGGTGGCTGAGGCGAAACACCGCGCCACGCGGCGTGTTCTCGGTGCAGGTGATTTCCCAGCGGTGGGCGGAGACGATTTGCTGCACGATGGCGAGGCCGAGGCCGGCCCCCTTGGGGCGCATCGTGACGTAGGGCTTGAAGATGGTCGCGCGGTCTTCCGCGGGCACACCCGGGCCGTCGTCGGCGATGGCCAGGGCGGCTTCACCGTTCGCAGCGGTGGTCCAGCTGACGGCGATGTTTCCTCCGACGTCCACCGCCTGCACGGCATTGAGCAGGAGGTTGAACAATGCCTGGCGGAAAAGAGCGGCGTCGGCTTCGACCATGAGCGGGGCGGTGCCGCTCGTGAGCTGGATTTGTTTTTCCTCGAGGTCGGGCTGGAGCGTGCGCACCACATCGGACACGAGGGCGGAAACCTCTACGGGGCCGAGATGGGCCTCGCGGGGTTTGGAATAGTGGATGAACTCGTTGAGCTGAACCGTCACACGATCAGCCTCCTCGATGATGGTGGCGGCGTGCTCCTTCAACTTGGGCGAGCTCTGAGGCTCCATCGTGATCATGTGGGCGAGACCGCGGATGAGGTTGAGCGGGTTCCGCGTCTCGTGGGCGAGGCCGGCGGCGGCGAAATTCATGCCGCTGAGGTGGGTGTTCATCTCCACCGCTTTGACGAGGCGAATTTGGAGCTCCGCGTTTTTGCGCAGGTTCCGCCAAGCCAGCGCGGCTCCGAGCGCGGCCCCGGCGGCGAGCAGGCTGACGAGGGTGCGCAGCAGGAGATCGTTGCGCACCGCGGCGCGCATCTCGACGGTGGAGAGCGAAATCACGAGGCTATGCACGCCTTGTTTTTGGATCACGGCGCCGTATTCTTCGGGGCTCATCCAGGACGGCCGGCCGAAGGGTGAGCGCGGCGGGGCCGGCGTCGCGGCCGGTTCGCCGGACTTCGAGGCCGCTCCATCAGGTGTCCGGCGGCTGGTCGCCGGGCGAAAGGCGCGGGGATCATTGACGACGATCGCTGGTGGCGGCCGAGAGGCGTCCTCAGCGGCGGTCGTGGATCCGAGGTCCATGACGTTCATCAGTGTGAGCGTTGAATTCCGCCAGTCGATGCCGCGGGATCGCAGGTTCTCCGAGGTGTGCTCCAGGTGAGGCCCCGCACTCGCGATCGTCTCGCCGGTGGCGCCGAGGATGGCGATGGCTTCGAGTTCGCCGGGCCGCACGAGATCGTGCAGGGTCGCCTCGAGCCGGTCCTTGGAGACGATGCCGCCGAAACGTCGCTGGGAGCGGACGACCACCCCGAGGGTCGAGGTGATGTCGCGACCGCGATTGATCAGGGCTTGGGCGGCGGCTCGCTCGAAGCGGGCATGCTCCTGGGCTTGCCATCCGCACACCGCCAGCACGGCCGCAATGAAAAGCGCGGCGAGCGCGAGGCGGTGTTTGGCGGCGAACGGACCCATGGGGCTGGCTGGTTATCGCGCCAAGGCCGGCCCCGTTCCAGCTTCAATTCTTCTGGGGCGAGATGAAGCGGTTGATCTCGGAGGTCTCGAATGTCTTGGGCGCCATCTCGAGCCGGGTCTTTTCGCTGTCGCTTACCTTGCCGAGCTCGTCGGGCGTGGCGACGACATGTGGGGTGAGGAAGATCAGGAGCTCCCGCTTGATCTTGCCGGTGGTCGTGCGGCGAAATGCGGCCCCGAGCACGGGGATGTCGCCGAGGAGCGGGATCTTGCTCTGGGAGTCGTTCTTCTCCGTCGAGATGAGACCGCCGATGACGATCGTCTGGTCGCTTTGGGTGACCACCACGGTGTCGGCGGAGCGTTTGTCGATGACGGGCTGGCTGTTGATGGTCGTGACACTGAGGGAGGAGATTTCCGGGGAGACGATCATTTCGACCAGGCCCTGGCTGGTGATGAAGGGGGTGACCTTGAGGATGATGCCCACGTCCTGGTAGTTCACCGTGGTGGTGATCGCGTTGGAGTTGGTGTTGGTGGTCGAGCTCGCGAGCAGCGGAATGGTCTGGCCGACGAGGATGGTCGCCTGCTGGTTGCTGCGCGTCATGATGGAGGGGCGGGAGAGGACTTCGGTCTTGGCGACACCGGAGAGCGCGTGGATGGTCGCGTTCACATCGCGGCCGACGAGTTGATAGAATGCGCCGTAAACGGTCCGATCCGCCAGCTGCTGGGCTACGCCGAAACGCGACGTGGCGATGCCCTCGGGGTTGGTCTTGATCGCGATGGGTCCTTTGTAAACGGCCTCGGCCCCGAGGTCGAAGCTGTTGTCATGCGTGACCTGCATGAAGACCACGTTGATGAGCACCTGTGGCTTGGGTTTGTCGAGGTTGGCGATGATCGTCTTGATGTTCTCGTTGGTGGCATCGTCGGTCACGACGATGAGGCGGCGGGTGTCGACATCGCTGGAGATCATCGCGTCGCCGACCATCGTGGTATTCTGATACGAGCGGTTGGCGCCGGAGGTGGAGCCGCCGCCCCCGCCGCCGGTAAAGCCGCCTCCTCCGGTAGTAGTGCCACCCCGGCCGCCCGTGGTGCCCTGCGCTTGCGCGTGGACGGCGCCGAGAAGTAAGGCGGCCGCCGTCATGACAGCGGCGCACGGGTGGAATTGTAGATTTCGGAAATTCATGTTCGGGTCGGTTTTCGTTCTGAAAGAAGGACTGGAGCGGCGCGGATTAGTTGGTGCGGGTGCCGCCGGCGGCGGCGTTGTTCGTGCCGAGCTGCAGGTTCTGCGTCGTGTTTTGCTGCGCGTTCTGGGTGGCGCGGGTGGTCAGCGCATCGGGTTGGTTGTTGGTGGTGGTGCGGCCGGTGCTGCTTTGGAAGAGATTCTTCAGGATGGTTTCCACCTGCTTCACATTCGCGTTCTCCATCGTGTAGACGAAGACCTTCTGCTTGCGCGCCGAACTAGAATCGAGCTGGGCGACCATCTCGGTGATGTCGGGCATGATTTCCTTCGCCGCCGTCACGATCACGGAATAGGTGCGCGGGTCGGCCACGGCGACCACGGGCACGCTGCGCGCCGACGTGGTGCTGCCGGTGCCGCCGCGTCCGGAGCGTCCGCCGCCTGGGCCGCCCGTGCCGCCGCCAAATGCCGCTGCGAGACCGGGAGGCAACCCGCCGCCGAAGCCGGGGAAACCGCCGCGACCGGGCGTGCCGCCCGTGGTGCCGCCGCGGCCGCCCGCGCCCTGCGCCGGGGTGGCGTAAAGATTCGTGAGGAGCTGCGCCATCTCGTAGGGATCGGCGTTGACCAGCTTGAAGATTTTCATCGTCGAGACCGTGTCGCTCGAGCTGTCGAGGGCGTTCACCAGTGAGACGACCTGCTTTAGGTTGATGTTGGTGTCCGTGACGAGCAGCGAGTTGCTGTCGGTGTTCGCGGTAATCGCCGAGGAGCCCGGGAGCAGGGTGCCGAGGTCGCGGGCCGCGGTCGTGGCATCGAGGTGGCGTAGCGGGATGATTTGAATGAACATCTCCGCCGTGAGGGGGATTTCCTCGGGGTTGTTGCCGGTGCGGATCGGGAGGTTCTTCTTTTTGGCCTCGTCCTTCGAGGCGATGACGATCGTGCGGCCTTGGACGATGGCGGAATAGCCGTTCTTGTTGAGGGCGATTTGGAGCAGCTGCACGGCCTCGGCCTTGGTGACGGGCTGGGCGCTGAACATGTCCACGGTGCCGCGCACGGGTGTCTCCATGACGATGATGAAGCCGGCGGCTTCACTCATGTAGTTGAGCACGGTTTCCAGCGGTGCACCGCGGAAATTGAACTTCAATTCGCCGGGCGCGCGCTCCGGGGTGACGGCGGCCGGGGCGGCAGGCGCGGGGGTCTGGGCCCAGGCCCCCGCGGTCAAGGCGGCGAGTCCGAGGCAGAGCGTGGGGGTGAGGCGGGTGGTTTTCATTGTTTCAAATCCTTGTTGCGTTTCTCCATCAGGCGCCGGGTGACTTCGTCGGCATTGGCCGGGATGACCACCGGGGCGCGGGGATCGATTTTTCCGGCGCTGGCTTTGGCGGCCGCGGCCGCCGCTTCGCTGCGCACGACGTCGGCTGAGATCAGATTCCATTCGCCGCCCTCGGGCCGGCGGAGTTGCTGGCCGACCCGCAGGGACAGGGTTTTTCCTTCGCGCTCAAGCTCGACCCCGGAGGGGGTGACTTGGGTGATTTTGAAGGATTCAATCGAATCGCCCGCGCGCAGGGCCTTGCGAAACGCGGAGGACGAGCCGTCGAAAAACGCCCGCAGGCCACGGTCCGATTCCATCGTGCCGACCAGGCTGATCTGATCGAGGCGCGGGGCCGCTTCCTCGCTGCTGCGATCACGGCGGCCGGTGCGGGTCGAGTTGAAGATGTTCCGATCGGCGATGAGGCGGAAGGTCTCGAACGATGCGGCCTGGGTCGCGGCAGCCTCGGTGCGGGTGGGCGCCTTGGCCGGCGAGTCGCTGCGCGAACGGCGCGAGGGCGCGGGCGTGATGGGCGTGGAGGAAGCGGGCGGGACCGCGGGCGCGGCCGGGGCGGGGGCGGACTCGGCGGCCTGGGCGACGGCCCCGGTGATCGCGAGCGCGGTGAGAAGGGTGAGGCGCGGCTTCATGGTTGTTTGCGCTCCAAGGGTGAGAGGCGAAGGCCGCTGACGATGAGGCCGAGGGTGAGTTTCTGCCCGTAGTCGTCCCGTGAGGTCATTTCAACCGAGTCCACCCGCAGGGCAAGCGGCGAGTGCTCCAGTTCATAGATGAAGCGGCTGAGTGTGGGAATGGTGCCCGTGGCATCGACCCGGCACTCAAGCAGGGAATACGTGTCCTTGGCGCCCCGCTTCCACTGGGGGCGGATGGAGCTGAGCTCGATGTTGTTGGCGCGGCCCCACCGGTCGAAGGCCGAGATCACATCCTGCTCGGCCTGCGAGGCGTCCCGCGGCAGGGCGTTGGACTTCATGTCGTCCCAGGTTTTCTCCGTCTGTTGGGCGCGGGCGATGGCGTTGCGGCCGCGCGCGACATCCTTTTTCAATTTCGCGATCTCGGCGGAGTGCGCCTGGAAGGTGTTGTAGAGCGGCTCGAACAGGACGCTGTTGAGCACGTAGAGCGCGATCATGATCCCGGCCCCGATCACGAGCCAGCGCTGGCGGTTGGGAAGATTGAGTTTCATGTGCCGGCGCTGGTTCTCCAGCGGAAGGTGAGGGTGAATTGCATCGGAGTCTTGCCGCGGATTTGCTCGATCTTCAGGCCCTGGACTTCCTTCGCCTGGCGGAGCTGTTCCTGCACGCGGAGCAGGGAGGCGTTGTCGCGCGCGGTGCCGCTGATGCTGACGAGCGCGTTGGCGCTGCCGCGCACCTCGAAGGTCTTGGCGGTGACGCTGCCGTTGTCAGGGAAACACTCGGTCACGCGCATCAGGATACTGAGGCTGCGGTGCGTGGTGTCATACCAAGGCTTGAATTCGTCGATTTGCCGCTGCACGCCGTCGAGTTTCATGACCTGCGCCTGCATGCCGCCCCATTCGGAGCGGAGCGACCAGCGCTCGTATTCCTGCCAGCCGAACGCCGCGAGGACGGCCAAGGCCGCGGCGCCCACGGCGAAGCCGGCCGTCGCGAGGCGCTTGGAATTGTAGCGCGCCATGAGCAGCGCCCATCGTCCCGGATGCGGCGGCAGGAACTCCAGCTCGGAGGCGTCATGCTCCAGCCAGCGGCCCGCCAGCTTCTCCGCGATTTCGGCGGCGAGATTTTTTTCCGGCAGATCGCCCCGCACGATGGCGAGGCCCAGGCCTTTGGCCCAGTCGCCCAGGCTACCGGCCAGCTGGCGGACCATGCCGGAATCGCCGGTGAGGTATAGTTCCCGCAGCTGCGAGCGGAGTTCGGCCGGCACCTGCTCCAGGGTGATGCGGAGTTCGCGGGCGACCGCGGCGCCATTGACGATGCTTTCGCCGGCTTCCGAGTCGATGTTCACCTCAAACGTGCGGAAGGCCGTGATGCCGCCGCCCGCCGCCACGAGCAGTGTCACGCCCGCGCGATCGATCGCGACGATGACGCGGCCGGTTCCTGCCGCGACATGGGCCGCCGGCAGCGCGGCAAGGCCGAGGGAGAAACTCACCGGCTTGAGCCGGGCCGCATGCAAAACCGCGATGAGCTGGTCGATCTGCTCACGGCGCACGGCGAGCTGCGTCACATGGGTGCCGGCGTCGGATTTTTGAAACGACCGCGCGATCTGGAGTTGCGCGGGATCGACCGGGAAGCCCTTCTCCGCCTCGATCTGCAGGAAACTCGCGGTGTCCTCGGATGAAAGCTCCGGCACCTTGGTCTGCTGGCTCATCACCCACCGGGGCGGGATGCGCACGATGCAAAGCCGCTCGCGAACGCCCGCCGCGTCGAGGTGGTTCCTGATCTCTCGCCCGATGAGCTCGGGCTCGGGGTGCATGAGGTCGAGCGACAGTTCGGCGCTCGCCGCCTTCACGACCTCAAGGGCGCCCTTGGCGCGCGTCACGTGGAACGCCCGCAACTGGCCGTCGCTGAGCGACAGCCCGAGGACGGACTGGGCGCGTTTGTTGATTTTCCTCTTCATGCTCATATGTCGATCACACCGTTCAGGAAGCGCCGGACCGCGGTGCCGAGGGCCCAGCCGTAGGCGGTGAGGTCCTGCCGGTAAACAATGCGAGGGGTGCCGGTGCTGGTATCGAAGATGACTTTCTCGCGGCAGTAGCCCCGCCCGTTGGCCCCGACGGCCGCAATGTCGGCGCTGAATTGGTAGGACTGGTCCGTGATGTAGCGGCCGGCCTGGCGAATCTGCGCGTTGGTGAGGACCTGGGTGAGCCAGGCCATCGAGGTGAGCGCGGTCGGGTTGGACTGGCGGTAGGACACCAGCGCCGCGGCCCGTTCCGCCCCGATGCCCGGGATGCAGGCGAGGACGGCCTCGCTGGCGGTGTTGACGTTGACGAGGCCGGAAGCGGCGCCGTTGGCGGCGGAGAGGTCGGTCCGCACCAGCGCAAACTCCTCCGCCGTCATCTGGGTTGTGACCATGAAATCCGCGACGCTCGTGATGGTGCTCGGGTTGTTAGGCGTTAGCGGATTGAAGGGAATGCGCGCCATCATCTGCGCGGCGCGTTGCGTCGAGATGCCGCGCTGCGTGAGGCGCGTCTGCATCTGCTGACGGGCCTGTTGGGTGGTGAGCGTGGTGACGTTGATGCGCCGCGATCCGGACGCCGACGTGGCCGGCACACGGCTGTAAACGGTCACGTATTCCAACAGGCCGGCGAGCAGCTGGCCGTTCTGGTCATCGCGAGGGGCGGAGACATCGCCGTCGTCCTCATTCGTATCGAGCACGCCGTTGCGGTTGGTGTCCTCGCCGAGGAGAATGTCGAGCATGGCGCCGTTGATCAGGCGGACTTCATCGACCGTCTCGTAAGGGGCGCCCTTGTTGCGGCGAGCCGGATCGAGCTGCGAGTAGTAGTTGTCCAGATTGGCGGCGTTCTGGCTGGTGGCGCTGCGCCAGGCGACGATGGCGTCGGCGAATTCCGCTGTCATGTTCGGCAGCGGCAGGGCCTGCAGCATCGCGGAGGTGACGGTGTTCAGGTTCAGCTTCGACGACTCATCGACGAGGGCAAAGTAGGGCTGGTTGAGCTGCGGCTGCGGCAGATCGTCGTGGTTGCGGCCGATGAACCAGAAGGTGGCGTCGCCGACGGGCAGGGCCTCGGCCTTGTAGTCCTCGATGCTGGGCACCGCGCCGCCCGTCGCGAACTGAGTGAGCACATAGGTCGCATAGCGAATGCCACCGGCGATGGCCTGGCGGGCGGCGACTTCGGTGATGCGGTTGTCCGCCGCGCGCAGCTCCGAACTCATCGAGTTTCCAAAATAAAGCGTGAGCGTGACCAGCCCGAGGCAAATCCACATCACGATGACGAGGACCGAACCACGCCGGGAATCCCCTTGGCTCACGGAAACTGTGCGCGAGTGGATCATAGCAGCGGCGCGGCGGCGGCGGCATCGGCGGCCAGCTGGGCGCTGGTCGGAGTGGTGACATACACCGGCACGATCAGCTCGACCGGGCCGGGGTTGGCGGCGGTGGTGGCGTCGCCGCGCGGTGCCATGACGAGGCTGAACTTGAATGCGGAGGGCAGCGTGCTCGTCGCGGTGGAGTCCCAGGTCTCGCTCCAGTATTCCCCGTCGAAATAGGCTAGGGTGGCGGAGAGGACGCCGGGCAGCAGCGTGTAGGTGTCCGCGATCGGGTCAGCCGCGGGCAGCAGGTTGCGCGTCACGACCCGCACCAGATCCTTGGTGGGGCCGCCATCCGTGGCCGGGGTGAGATAGTAGGCGACCGTCTGCACCTCCGCGAACGGCGTCCAGCCGTCGATCATTCCGGAGCTGGTGGTGATGTCCGGGGTGATGCGCTCCCCCGTGTTGTCCATCGCATTGGTGCTGAAACTGTCGCTCATGAGCTGGCCCGAGAGCGTGTTGGTCGTCGCCTGGGGGTTGGCCGGGAGCATGATGCCGGCGAGGTCCTTGCGCACGATGCCGAGCGTGCGCTGGAGCACGAGGTCCTGATCGATTTTTTCATGCGTGGTGTTGTGCAGGCGGAGCGCGCCGAAAAAAGTCGTGTTGATCACAAGCAGCACGACTGCTCCGATCGCCGTGGCGAGGAGGAGCTCGAGCAATGTGAAGCCACCTTCGCCACCGCTGCGGCGAAGCGAGGCGCGGTGTGCGCGACGGAAAGGGTGGCCGCGTGTAATCATGGCGTGATCGCGGGCAGGCTGGTCGAGGTTGTCACCACCGTCGGATCATAAAGCGTGTTCGCGGCGACCTCGAAGGTCGTGCCTTGGACGTCGAATGATACCCGCACGGTCAGCACGGTCATTGAATCCTCGGTCCACGGCTCGGAGACCATGGTCCACGGATAGGAAAGATCGCCGTCGATGACGTTGCCGTAGGGCGTGGCGGTGGCGACCTGACCGGAGGTGATCTGCTCGTTGAGCACGCGCTCGGCGATGCGCATCGCGGTGGCCTTGCGCTGGCCGAGGATGCCCGCCCGGCTGGCGACCGCCACGCCGTGCATCGTGACCGGAATCAAGATGGCCATGAACAACAGCGCCGCCAGCACTTCGGCCAGGGTGAATCCGCCGGTGCGGGATCGGCGCTGGGCTTCAGTTGGCATGGGAGGCGGGGCGAATCTCGTAGCCGAGGCGGTTGGGCATCGGCACCAGTTCAAGGCCGGTCTCGGCGTTCAGACGGATGGAGATTTTGGAGACGCTGGAGTCATCGAAAAACCCGTCGGGCGTGAACCTGATGAAAGCGAGGGTTTCGTCGGGGAGGCCGAGCCGCTCATCGTCCTGTTCGGAGATGGGGGTGACGACGCCCGTCGCGGTTTCCAACGTGAGGCCGGCCTCGGCGACGTATCTTACCGGACGGAAATCGTTCTCGGCGTCGCTGAAGGTGGATTGCGCCGAGAGCCCGTAGGCCGACTCCGCCGGATTGATCCAGAGCAGGAACGGCACACCTTCGGAGACCGCGCGGCTCTGCGCGTAGTGGGTGAGCGAAAGCATGCGCCGGGCCTCGAAGTTCAAAGCGCGGCCGCGAAAGAACGACCCCATGCTGGAAACGACGAACACCGCCGCGATGGCCAGCAGCGCCAACACGAAGATCAGCTCGATCAACGTGAAGCCGCGGCGAGGCGCGGGAGGATTACTTTGCCGTGATGGATGCATTCATCACGTCGTCCGCCGTGCCGGCCTGGCCGTCCGGCCCCATGGAAATGATGTCGTAGCCCCGCACATTCACGCGGCCGGGAAACTCGTAAACGTAAGCACGGCCCCACGGATCGAGCGGGATGTCGCTCTTGAGATAGGGCCCGCGCCAGCCGTTGACATCGGGAGGGGCGACCAGCAGCTGCGCGAGGCCGTCGGAACCGCGCGGATAGCTGCCGGTATCCACCTCGAAGGCGTCGAGCGCCGTGCCGAAGGTGGAGATCTGGGTGACCGCCGCAGTGATGCGCGCCTGCTCGGTGCGGCCGGTGAATTTGGGCAGCACCAGGGCGGCGAGGATGCCGAGGATCACGAGCACCAGCAGGAGCTCGACGAGCGTGAACCCGCGCTGCGCGCGGAGCCGGGACGAGGGATGAAGGGAGCGGGCGGATTTCATGGATAAATTATTTGATGTGGTCCTGCAGCGAGAAGATCGGAATCACCATGCCGATGAAGATGGTGCCGATGAGGGCGGCGATGACGAACAGCATCACCGGCTCGGCGAGCGCGACGACCGACTTGAGCTGCCGGTCGAGATCGCCCTCGGTGACGGTGGCGATGCGCATGAGCTCGACGTCCAGCTTCCCGCTCTCCTCCGCCACCGAGATCATCTCGACGATCGCGCCGGGGAAGAGCGCGCGGTTCTGGGCGAGGCTCTTGCCGAGGGGCTTGCCCTCCTTCACGCGATCGATCGAGTCGGACACGGCGTCGATCAGCACCTGGTTGCCAATGGAGCGGCGGGCGACGTTGAGGGCGCTGATGAGAGGGACGCCGGCCTGAAGCAGCGTGCCGAGCATGCGGCAAAATCGCGCCATCGCGAACTGGGCCACGAGCGGGCCGATCAGGGAAATCTTCAGCATCAGCCCCTCCCACCAGCGCCGGCCCTTCGGGGAGTTGAGCCACGTGCGCAGCAGGAAGAAGGCGACGATCGCGGCGGCGCCGAGGAACAACCCGTAGCCCCGCACGACTTCGCTCGCCTTCACAATCACCTGCGTGATGAGCGGCAGCTCGGCGTTGAAGCCGGCGAAAATCGTCTGGAAGCGCGGGATGAAGAAAACCAGCAGGAAGATCAGCACGCCCCCTGCGAGGATGAGCAAAATGACGGGATACATCAGCGCCGTCATCACCTTGGACTTCAGCTCCTTTTCGCGCGCCTGGAAATCCGCGATCTGCGCGAGCACGACATCGAGGAAACCGCCGGTCTCGCCGGCCTCGACCATCGCGACATAGACGCGCGGGAAAGTCTCCGGCGAGCGCTCCATCGCCTTGGAGAGCGACATGCCGTCGATTACGAGGTCGTGGATTTCCTTCCACTTGGCCTTCGCGACCGGCTCGGCTGATTCGCGGTGCAGAATCACGAGCGCACGGCTGAATGGCACGCCGGCCGCGAGCAGGCTCGAAAGCAGGCGGGTGAAGTTCTCCAGCATGCGCGGGGTGATCTTGCCCTTGCCGCCGAACGAGAGGGCGGGCTTGCCGGAATCCTCGGCTGGGCCAGCGGCGCCGCCGGATTTCTTCGCTGGCGCGGGTGCCGCCGACTCGGCGAGTTTGATCGGCCGAAGGCCGCGGCCCTCGACCTGGCGCATGGCTTCCTGGCGGTTGCTCGCGTCGAGGAAACCTTCGGTCATCGCGCCGTTGGCTTGGACGGCTTTGTAGGCGAACTGCGGCATGGCGGCGCGATCAGATCAACGAGCGCGGGAGCACGGCTTCGGCCGCTGGCGCGGCGGTCGCGGCCGGTTTCACCTCGGTCGTTTCCATCTCGTGCACCGTGGTCACGCTCAGCACTTCTTCAATCGTGGTGATGCCTTCCTCGACGAGGCGGCGGCCATCCTCGGCGAGCGTCTTCATGCCGGCACGGCAGGCGGAGTTGCGGATGGAATCCGTGGAGGCGTTTTTGAGGATGAGGGAGCGGATTTCGCTGCTCGAATCCATCCACTCGAAAATCGCGCGCCGGCCATGGTAGCCGGTGTTGCGGCATTCGCGGCAGCCGACGGCGCGGTAAACTTTCGCGGTGGGCCGGATGCCGAGCTTGACCCGGTATTCGCGCGACTCGGGGGTCGTGTCCACCTGCTTGCAGTGCGGGCAAAGCAAACGCACGAGACGCTGGGCGAGCACCGCTTCGAGGGACGAGGCGACGAGGTAGGGCTCGACGCCCATGTCCACGAGCCGCGTGAGCGCGCCGGCGGCGTCATTGGTGTGGAGCGTGGAAAAGACCAAGTGGCCCGTGAGCGACGCCTGCACGGCGATCTGCGCTGTCTCCTGGTCGCGGATTTCACCGATGAGCACGACGTCGGGGTCGTGGCGGAGGATGGAGCGCAGGCCGCGGGCGAAGGTGAGCCCGGATTTTTCCGAGACCTGAATCTGGTTCACGCCCTTGAGCTGATACTCGACGGGATCCTCGATTGTGATGATCTTGCGCTCGCTGTCGTTGATCTCGTTGAGCGCGGTGTAGAGCGTGGAGGTCTTGCCGGAGCCGGTCGGGCCGGTGACGAGCACGATGCCGTGCGGCAATTCCAAGACACGCTCCAAGCAGCGGAGCTCGCGCTCGCCCATGCCGAGATCGCGGGCGCCACGGAGCTTCGAGTTTTGCCGCAGCAAACGCATGACGACGGCCTCGCCGTGCAACATCGGGATGATCGAAACGCGGATGTCCACCTCGGCATCCTCGATGCGGACCTTGATGCGGCCGTCCTGCGGCAGGCGTTTCTCAGCGATGTTGAGGTGGGAGAGAATCTTCACGCGCGCGACGATCGCGGGCTGGAAGCGCTTGATCTGCGCGGGCACGGGCACCTCTTGCAGGATGCCGTCGATGCGGTAGCGGATGCGCAACTCGTCTTCGAAAGGCTCAAGATGGACGTCGGAGGCGCGCAGCTCGATGGCATCCTTCAGGACCTGGTTGACGAACCGGATGATCGACGCGTCCTCGGCGGCTTCGTCGAGGTTGTTGTCGGTGCTGCCGTTTTCATCGACCACCTGCAGGCCGGCCTCGTCGTCCAGCGTGTCGATGGTGTCGGCACCGACACCGAGCCGCTTCTTCATCTCGCGGTTGATGACTTCGCTCGTCGCGAGGACGGGGCGGAGGCGCAAACCGGTGAGGGCCTTCAGACCGTCGATGCCTTGGGTGGCAAAGAGCCGGCTCGTGGCGATCTCGATCTCGTTGTCCACACGCCGCAGCGGGAGCAGCTCGTCACGCAGGAGCAGACGAGCGGGGAAGAGCGCGAGGACCTGTTTGTCGGGCTCGAGCTCGTCAAGCGCGGCAAAGCCCACGCCATACTCGCGCGCCAGCCAACGCAGCACGCGCTCCTCGGTCGGAGCGTCGGATTCGGCGTTCTGCTGGAGAAAGGCGCGGGCGTCGGTCTCGGTGAGCTGCCGCGCCGCAATCATGCGGGCGAGCAATTCGGGGACGACGCCGTGAGCGCCGCTGGAGTTGGCGGTGGCGGTGGACACGAAGAAGAGATGCGAATCAGGGCAGCAGCCCGAAGAGGACGGCGGTGGCCTCCTGCTTCACCGAGAGCAAGGCGCGGAGATCTTCCTGGGCCTTGACGAGCTTGGCCTCATTATCCCGGCGCGATTCGCGCACACGCTCCAGGCGCGACTTGATTTCGGCTTCGGGGAGATTGTCGGTGATCGCGGCTTGGAGCGCGGCGACCTCGGCATTGCTGCTGCCGCCCCGGCCACCGGGGCCGCGGCCACCGCGTCCACCGGTGTCGCCACCGCCCGGAGGGCCGCCGCGGCCTCCGCCAAGCAGGATGCCCCCTGGGCCGCCACCGCCTGCGGTGTTGCGGCGCAGTTCCGTGACCGCTGCGATTCGTTTGGAGATGAGGTTCCATTCCTCGTCGTCGGTGACGCCCAGTCGATCGCGCAGGGCGGTCAACATGCGGGCCTGCATGTCTTCAGGGGAAAAAGTGCCGCGGCCGCCGCCGTCCGGACCGCCGCGTCCACCGCCGTCCGGCCCGCCCCGTCGGCGACCCGCGTTGGGATCATTGGGGGCTTGGGCAAAGGCTTGCGCGGCACCGAGTCCGAGCAGGGTGGCGAGACCGGCGAGGCGCAGGGCGCGGCCGGGAGAAGCGAGGGAAGAAGGAGCGGAGTTTTTCATGGCTAATAGGGGTGCCGGTGATTCGACGCGTGCCCTTCCCAAGGGTTACGGGAATGGCAAAATGGTTGGGTTTCCGGGGTGGTTGCGCAAACTTTGCGCAGGGTGGGGTGTAATCCGGCCTCCTCGCAGGGAACGCGATGGACTTGAAACCAACCTTCGCCGCATCCGTCATCGCCCCGGTCGCGAGATCTCGCGGCGCCATTCATCCCCCGCAAAACATAATCCCATGAAGTCCACCCCTCGTATCCTCGTCGCCGCGCTCATTGCCGCGATTGCCCTGCCTGCGTCCGCCCTCGCCGCCAAGGCCGACAAGAAGAAAAACGCTCCCGCCACCGAGACCTTTGCCAGCGTCGACAAGAACAGCGACGGCAACATCACGGTCGAGGAGTTCCTCGCCACGCAGAAGGACAAGCTGGGCGAGGAAGCCGCCAAGACGCGTTTCGCCACGCTCGACAAGAACAAGGACGGCAAGCTGACCAAGGATGAATTCGGCGGCGGCGACGAGCCGGCCGAGAAGAAGAAGCGGAAGAAGAAAAAAGACGCCAACTGACATAGCCGCCTGCCTGCGATGGCGGGAGCTCCATTTTACGCCGGACCCACGCGTCCGGCGTTTTTTATGTCTGCGCCCCCGCCTGGCCGGCGGCTTTGGCCTCGGCGATCTCCTCCTGCCGATCGACAATGAGGGTCGTCACCATGTCGGCTCCGACGTTCACCATCGTGCGCGTCATGTCGAGGATGCGGTCGGCGCCGATCACGATGCCGATGCCTTCGGCGGGGATGCCGAACGTCGTGAGCAGGCCGGCGATGAGCGGCAGTGAACCGCCGGGAATGCCGGCGACGGCGACCGCGCTCATGACCGAGAGCAGGAGCAGGGTCATTTGCTGACCCAATGAGAGATCGACACCGAAGACCTGCGCGACGAATAGCACCACGCAGCCCTCATAGAGGGCGGTGCCGCTCATGTTGATCGTCGCGCCCAGCGGGAGCACAAAGCCCGCGACGCTGGGGCGCAGTTTCATCGTGTCCTTGGCGCAGGCCAGCGCGGTGGGGAGGGTGGCGTTGCTGGAGCTTGTGGAAAACGCCGTGATGAGCACGGGCCGCATGTCGCGCCATGCCTGCGCCGGGCTGCGTTTCGCCCAATACTTGATCCAAAGCGACATGGTGCCGAACAGGTGCAGCAGCATCACGGCCACGCACCCGAGCACGAAGACGCCGAGCGCGAGCAGGATGTCCACGCCCACCTTCACGATTACGCCATAGATCATCGCGGGCACTGCGTAGGGCGCGAGCCGGAGCGCGAAGTTCACGATTCCGGTCATCAGCGAGCTCACCAGCTCGAGCGAGTCCTGGAGCGTGCGCCGTCGCTCCTCGGCCAGCTGGGTGCCGACTGCGCCGACGAGGATGGCAAACAGGATCAGCGGCAGCACATCGCCAATGGAGGTCTTGGTCTGGCCGACGACGGCCCCGAAGAGATTCTTCGGCATGAACATCTCGACGACAGTGGCGAAGTTCATCTCCGGCGCGGCCGCATTGGTCGCGATGTGCTTCTGCGCGGTGCCGCCATATTCCTTCATCAGGATTTCCTTGGCCTCTGGCGCGAGTTGTCCGCCGGGCTGCAGCACGTTCATCATGATGAGCCCGAGCCCCACGCCGACGGCCATGTTTAGAAAAAAGAGCGAGAACGTGCGGCCCGCCAGCGGTCCGAGCTTGTCGAGCCGGCCCAGCTGGAGCACGCCGCCCGCGAGCGAGGCAAACACGAGCGGAATCACGACGAAAAAGAGGCCGCGCAGGAAAATCTGGCCGAAGGGATCCAGGACGTTGGTTGCCAGCCAGCGGGCCTTGGGCAGCACATCGGGCACAATTTTGGCGAGGAGCAGCGTCACGACGCCGGCGATGACGCCGACGACGAGTCCGAGCAAAATACGGTTGGCGAGGGAACGGTTGGTCTCGGCCATAATTTTTTGGGGGGAGCGCGCAGGCTGCGTGGCGCGTGCAGTCTTGTCCAACGGTAAGTGTGCCGGCACACTGGCCGCGATGCTTCCGACGCCGACCAGCGCCGTCCTCCTCGCCGCCGGGCGCTCCGTGCGCATGGGGCGGGACAAGGCGCTGCTCGAGGTCGAGGGTGCGCCGCTCTGGCGCCGGCAACGGGCCGTGCTCGCCGCGAGTGGTGCGGGGGAAATCCTGCTCTCGGCGCGCGTGGACCAGCCGTGGGTGGCGGAGGCGGCGCGCGAGTTTGCCGCTGTTGTGACCGATCCGGTGGCGGACGCGGGGCCGCTGGCGGGGATCGTGGCTTCGCTTGCGGTGGCGAAGGCACCGCACCTCGCCGTGCTTGCCATCGATTTGCCGCGGATGGATGTGGGGTGGTTCGCCACGCTGGGGGCGCGCTGCGCTCCGGGGTGCGGCGCAGTCGGGCGGCGCGGGGAATTCTTCGAGCCGCTGGCGGCGATCTATCCGCGCGAGATCACGCCGCTTGCGCGGGCGGCACTGGCGCGCGGCGAGCGGTCGCTGCAGCACCTGCTCGCCGCGGCCGAGGCGGCGGGGCTCATGCAGGCGGTGGAGATCTCCGCGGCCGAGGTGGCGTTGTTCCAGAATTGGAACGAACCGGGGTAGGGCGAACCGTCCCCGGTGAGCCCGGCTCGGCGGGACGCCTCGCCCTACCGCTTCGCGCCGAGCAGCTCGGCCACGATGGCGTCGGCGCCGTAGATTTTCTTCAGCGCCTCGATGATGCCGGCGCTGTGCACGCTGACGGCGCGCGCCTGGCGATCCTCGTAGCCGTAGTCGGCGGAGAGCGACTGGATGTTGCCGTCGAAGATGATGCCGATGAATTCGCCGGCCTTGTTCACGACGGGGCTGCCGCTGTTGCCGCCGATGATGTCGGGCGTGTGGACGAAGTTGAACGGCACCGTGAGATCGAGGGCCGATTTACGGTCGAGCCAGCGTTTCGGGAGATCGAAGGGCTCCTTGTTGCCCTGCGCGGCGTTGCGCTCGTAGAGGCCGGCCAGCGTGGTGAGGGCGGGGACTTTTTTGCCGTTCTCCTCGTAGCCGAGCACGGGGCCGTAGCTGAGGCGGAGGGTGAAGGTGGCATCCGGGTAGTTGCCGGTGCCTTCGACGGCGAAGCGGGCTTTGCCGATCACGGCCTGGGCCTGCTGCTTGATCTCGCCCTGGGCCTCGAGGGTCTTGCGCAGGGCGCGCGACTCGCTGTCGATCAAGCGGGCGACTTCGATGAGCGGATCCTTTGCGGCAGTGACCGCGGCTGCCCCGCCGGTGTAGAGCTTTTTGCGAAACGTGACGTCGCGGACCTGCGTGCCGTTGATGAGCTCGGCGGCGCGGGCGCGGGGGGACTTGCCGGCGAGCACGGCCTGCACGAGCGGATCGGCGGCGCCAAAGGTGGCGACGAGCACGGACAATGAGTCGCCGAGCTTCACGATCTCGAGATCGGTGTAGATGGGTTTTTCGGAAAAGAGCTGCTGCTCGAAGGACTCGCGGCGCGCGTCGGAGAACTCGCGCAGGCGCTCGCCGTTGGGCTTGGTCCGCTCGTCGCCGGCGCGGAGGAGCGCGCGGGCGTAGCCGAAGGAGTCGGCGTAGAAGCCGTGGGCGTTCTCGAGCAGGCGGGTGCGCGTGGCGATGGCGGCGATGGTCTTCTGGGCCTCAGCGATGCGGTCGAAGGCGGCGAGCGCCTCGGCGCCCCCGGCGCGGTCGCGGAGCTGCCTGCGGAACGCGTTTTCGGCGGCAACCTTGGCGCCAAAGAACCCGGGATCTTGCAATGCGGCGAGCTGGCCGTCGCGGACCTTGCGCGAGTTCTGGATGCCGAAGAGGTCGTCCTTGGCGCGGCGGGCGTTCTCGGCGCTGCGCGCGCCCCAGGCGGTGAGGAGCACCTCGCGGCGCTTCAGGAGGGCGTCGGTGTAGGGGAGCTGGTTGTCGCGGGCGTATTCCAGCTCGGCGACGGTGAGGAGGCGGCTGGTGTTGCCGGGATGGCCGGAGACGAAGGAGAGCTCGCCGTCCTGCGCGCCCCGGGCGGACCAGGGGAGGAAATGCGCGGGCTTCACCGGCTGGTCGTTCTCATAGACACGGAAGAAACTCACATCGAGGTTGAATCGCGGATACTCGAAATTGTCCGGGTCGCCGCCGAAGAACGCGGCCTGCTGCTCGGGCGCCCAGACGAGGCGGACGTCCGTGTATTTCTTGAAGCGGTAGAGGTGGTAGGCGCCGCCTTGGTAGAGGGTGACGACGTCGCTGCGGAGGCCGGTTTTGTCGAGGGACTCCTTCTCGATCTCGGCCATGATCTTGCGGCGGGCCTGGGCGGCGGCGTCGCCGCTCGCGGAGGCGGGGATGGCGGCGTTGACGCGCGCGGTGACGTCCTCGATCGACTGGAGGACGTTGAGCTCGAGATCGACGCACTTCATCTCCTCGGCGCGGGTCTTGGCGTGGAAGCCGTCGCGCAGGTAGTTGTTCTTTTCGCTGCTGAGCTTCTGGATGGCGTCGGAGGCGACGTGATGGTTGGTGACGACCAGACCCTCGGCGCTGACGAAGGAGGCGGAGCCGCCGCTGTTGAAGCGGACGGAGGATTTCATCAGGCGCTCGAGCCACGCATCGGTGAGATCGAAGCCGTATTTCTTTTTGATCTGATCGCGGGGCGGGGCGGAAAAGAGCCACATGCCTTCGTCGGCGCGGGCCGGGGCGGCCGAGCCGAGTGCGAGGGACAGCGCGAGGACGGGGAGGAGGAGGGGGCGGTGTTTCATGGAGGGCCGCACCGTGTCATAAACACCGCGCGTGGCCAGCCGGAAGCGACGAAACGCGAGCGCGTTTCTGAACCTCGACGTTCGCTCAGGGCACGACGCCGGCGACTTCGAGCAGGGCGAGGAAGGCGCGCTGCGTGCCGAGGTGGCTGTCTTTAGAATCGAATTGCTCGTCGAGCGCGTGGTTGCCGCTGCCGTCGCCGCCGGTGCGCAACGTGACGGCGGGGATGCCGAGGCTGATCGGGGTGTTCGAATTGGTGCTGCCGGGGCTGAAGCTGGATTTGATGCCGAGGGCGGCGTCGGCGCGGCGCACAGCCTGGAGGATCGGGGCATCGTCGGCGGTGCGACCGGTGGGGCGTGTGCCGATGCGCTCGATATCGGCGGTGACGGGGCTGCGGCTGTTGATCAGGCGGGCGCGCGGGTTGCGGGCGTGCTTTTGCCAGAATTCATTTTCCTCCTTGAGGGCGGCGGCGATGGCGGCGCGGAAGGCGGCATCGGTGGCGTCGAGTTCCTTCGCCCCGACGGAGCGCATGTCGATCTCCATCGAGACGGTATGGGCGATGGAGTTGACGGAAGTGCCGCCCTCGATGCGGCCGACGTTGAAGGTGGTCTTGGGCGAGTCGGGCACCGTGAAGTTGGAGATTTTTTCGATGGCGCGGCCGAGGGCGTGGATGGGGTTGGCGAGGCCGAACATCCCGTAGCTGTGGCCGCCGGGCGCGCGGAACGTGACGCGGTAGCGATAGCTGCCCACCGCGCCGTCGGCGGCGCCCAGACCCGTGCCGTCGAGGGCGATGAAGTGCGTGATGCGGCCGGCGAGTTCCTTGCCGAAGAGATGCTTCATCCCGCGCAGATCGCCGAGGCCTTCCTCGCCGACACTGCCGACGAAGACAATGGTGGCATCGGTGGCGATGCGGGATTGCTGGAGCGCGCGCGCGACGGTCAGCAGCACGGTGAGGCCGCGGCAGTTGTCGGCGATGCCGGGGCCTTTCAGAATCGTGCCCTCGCGCGTGACCTTGGTGGAGACATCGGCGGGAAACACGGTGTCGAGATGCGCGTCGAAGACGACGAGCGGGCCGCCCGCGCGACCGGGACGGAACCCAAGCACGTTGCCCTCGCTGTCGATGCGCACGTCGTGGAGGCCGAGCTCGACGAATTTTTTCCGGTAGTATTCGGCGCGGACGCTTTCGCCGAAGGGCGGGGCGGGGATTTCGCACAGGCGCACCTGTTCGTTGAGGGTCTCGGGTTCGACGCGCTCAATGTAAGCGAGCGCCTCGCGGACCGCGGGGCGGGTGGCGAGGCCGCTGGCATCCGCGGCCAGGAGCGGCGCGACGGTGAAACAGAGCGCGAATGCGAACCTGCGCAGAGAAGGGTCGAGAGGGTTTTTCATGAGGGGAAAAGGTTGGAAGATACGGTCAGGCGAGAGCGGCGATGGCGTCGAGTGCGACGAGGAAACCGTGGTGCAGCGGCGGCGTGGTGGGGACGACGGTGCGGGTGTGCCTAGCGGTTTTGTTGCGCCGGGGTCGGGAGCGGGGTCCGCGCCGCGAGGAGCAGGTTGACCAGCCGGCCGAACTCGGCGGCGCTGACGGAGGTGCCGGAGATGTCGGTGTTGACGCGGTGGACGATCACGAGGTCGTGGGCGGGGATGATGAGGACGTAGTGGCCGCCGGCGCCGCGCGCGGAATAGGTGCCCTCGGGGAGCTTCACGCCGGGGAGGTGGGGAAACTTGTTATGGTCGCGGGCAACCCACCACATGTAGCCGTAGCCGTCGGTGGAATAGAGCGTGGCGTCGGAATGATAGCGCGTGCTCTCGTCCACCCAGTCGGCGGCGACGAGCCGCTTTCCCTCCCACTCGCCGCGCCGCAACATGAGCAGACCGAAGCGCGCGAGGTCGCGGGCGGTCACACGAAAGGGATAGGCGCGATGGATCGATTCGGGGCCCGTGACGTATTTGCCATCGGCGGGCGTGTAGTCCTCCATGCCGATGGGCTGCGCGATCTCGTTGTGGATGGCGTCGAAGATGCCGCGGCCGGTGAGCTTCTCGTAGATGGTGCCGGCGATGTTGAAATCGTAGTTGTTGTAATACCAGTGCGTGCCGGCGCGCGCAGTGTGGCGGGCGGGCTTCAGTTTTTTCATGCTGGCGCTCTCGTAGAGCGCGTCGTGGTAGATGCCGGAGCGGGACTTGAGGCAGTCGCGCACGGTGGCCCTTTTCTCATCGGCGGTGAGCGGCGGCGTGTCGTCGAGACCGAGGTCGGCGAGCGTGGCCTCGAGGTTGATCGTGCCGGCGCGGACGGGACGGCCGTAGAGCGTGGCGAGGAAACTTTTGCGGATGGAATGGGTGTTGAACTTGCGATCCACCTCGCCCCATTGGGTGACCACGATGCCGTCATGAACGACCATGACGGCGGCGGTCTTGATCGTGCCGGCGTAGTCGCGCGCGAGCGCGAGCTTAACCGCAGAGAAGCCGTGGTCCTCGGGGCGCGCGGCGATGTCCCACGATTTGCCGGGAAACGCGGCGAACGCGGAGACGGTGAGAACAACGCAAAAGACGAGACCGGCGAGCAGGCGAGGCATGGGGTGGGTGCGCTTAAGGAACTACTTCGCCGAAGTCGACGTGTGGCGCAGCACGCGGCCCACGCGGGCGGACGTGAGTTCGCCGCCGTCGACCGCGACGGTGCCGTTGACGATGACGAACGGGATGCCTTCGGGATATTGATGCGGAGCGGTGAACGTCGCGCGGTCGCGCACCGTCGTGGGATCGAAGATCACCAGATCTGCGTTGGCCCCGGCGGCGATCACGCCGCGATCCTTCAGGCCGAGGCGGAGCGCGGGGAGTTGGGTCATTTTGTGCACGGCGGTTTCGAGCGGGAGCACCTTTTTGTCGCGGACGTAGTGGCCAAGCACGCGGGGGAAAGTGCCGTAGGCGCGCGGATGCGGCATCGCGTCGCCGGGGCGGGAGAGGCGGCCGTCGGAGGCGACCATCGTCTGCGGATGGCGCATGATCCGCTCGACGTCGGCATCGTCCATCGCGTGGAAAATGCACCCGGCCCCGCCGGCGAGCTCGGCCTCAATCACGAGTTCGGCGCCGTTGTCGGGAGTCGGCGCGAGGCCGCGCTCGACGCACCAGTCGCGCAAAGTGCGGCCCTCAAGGGCAGGCCGCCACGTGACGCGGGAAAACTGGATGCGGCTGATGTCGCCGGCGCCGCGGTCGGTGAGAATCGCCTCCTTGATGTCGGCCTTGAGGCGGGCGCGGGTGGCGGGATCGGCGGTGCGGGCCTTGAATTCAGTGGCGCCGCCCGCGAGGGCCCACGAAGGGATGATCACGGAAATTCCGGTGTAGCTCGCGGTGTAGGGATACTGGTCGATCATCACGTCCTGGCCGCGGGCCCGCGCGGCATCGACGAGGGCGAGGGTCTTCACACTCGCGCCCCACGACGGCTGGCCGATGACCTTGTGGTGCGTGAGCACGACGGGCAGGCCCGCCTGCCGGCCAATCTCGATCGCTTCTTCGACGGCGGGCAGGAGGCCGACGCCTTCCTCGCGCAGGTGCGAGGTGTAGATGCCGCCGTGGCGGGCGGCGACGCGGGAGAGCGCGACGATTTCGTCGATTTTGGAAAAAGTGCCCGGGAGATATTTGAGGCCGGTCGAAAGGCCGAATGCGCCGGCCTGCATGCTTTGCTCCACCATCTTTTCCATTTGGCCGAGCTCCGCCGCGGTGGGCGCACGGTCCACGAGCTTCAGCACGGCGCGGCGGATGGAATTGTGGCCGGCGAGGTAGGCGACGTTGAGCCCGAGGGGGAGTTTTTCGACGGTCGCGAGGTATTCGGCAAAGGGCCAGGGCCCGCCGCCGTCGGGTCCGCCGAGGGCTAGCGTGACGCCCTGGCGCAGGGCGCTCTCGGCCGCGGGCATTTCGCGAATCGACTCGATGTGCGCGTGCAGGTCGATGAACCCCGGGGCGACCGCGAGGCTCCGTGCCTCGATCCGACGGAGGGCCGTGGCGTCGGCGAGATCGCCGACGCGGACAATGGAGCCGGCCTTGACGGCCACATCGGCCCGGAAGGCGGCACGGCCGGTGCCGTCAAAGACCTGGCCGCCGGCAATGATGAGATCGTAGTCTGCGTCCGCCGCGAACAAACTCGCGACGCCAGCGAAAGTGAGGAGAAAGCGGACAGGCCAGCGCATGGGTGGAAGACGACGCGCGGTGCGCGCGCCCGTGCTGAAAGCGTTCACCACTCCTTGGCGAGTTCGAACCAGAACTGGCGGCCGCGCGGGTTGTAGGCGGAGCCTTGGTAGCCGTAAGTCGCATCCACGAGCTGCGGATCGGCGTTGAGCACGTTGTTGACGCCGAGGCGCACGGAGGTGCTGCGCAGCAGCGAAAACTTGTGGCGCCGGTCGAAGCGGTAGCTGGCGTTAAAATTGTGCGTCCAGCTGGGGCGCACCTTGAGCAGGTAGCGCCTGGTGCCGGCGTTGGTGGTCGTGGTGTTGTCGATGTAGTCGGGGCGGCCGAGGAACTCGTAGACGGCGGCGGTGGTGCCGACACCGGTATCGACGAAGGAGCCGAAGTAGTTCGTGAACCAGCCGAGACTGAGCCGCCCCTTGCTCCAGCGGAGGCTGGTGTTCCACCGCCATTTCGCGCGGCCATCCTCCCAGTTGTCGTTGCCGAGCACGGCACCGGGCGATTCCTGCAGCTTGAACTTGGCGCGGAAGGAGGCCTCGCCGCGGACGGTGAAACTGCCGAATCGCTCGCTGCGTGGGAGCCGATACTCCAGGCCGAGCTCCACCCCCTCGATGTCGCGGCCGGCGAGGTTGATGAACTCCTCGTTGATATCGACCACGGGGCCGACGGCGCCGCGTTTCACGGTGTTGTTCGGATTGCTGTTGTAGGTCGCGTAGGCGGTGCGATCAGCGGGGGCGACGGGGGCGCGCTTGATCAGCGGGTTGCCCTTGTAGGCGGCGGTGCCGGAGCCGAGGTCGACGTTGGCGAGCGTGATGCCGGCGGCGACCTGACGGCGCGTCTCGTCGTCGAGCATCTCCTCGTCCTTGAGCAGTTGCAGGCCGCCGCCCTCGGAGGTGATGAGGTTGTTTTGGTTGGCCCGCCAAAAATCGGCGGTAATCGCGAGGCCCTTGATCCCCGGCACTTCGAGAACGAAGCCCGCGGTGTAGTTAATCGATTCCTCGGGCTTGAGGCCGGGGTTGCCCTCGCGGAAAACGGTGCGCCCGGTCGAACCGTCGGTGAAGATATTCGTGACCTCGAAGCGATAGGGATCGCTGATGGCGCTCGCGAAGACCTGGCGGCGGGCGGGATTGGTCTGGAGGATGTTGGGGGCCTTGAAGGACTCGTTCACCGAGGCCCGCATCTTGAGCCAGCGAAACGGGGTGTAGCCGAGGCTCGCCTTCGGTTTCGTGGCATTGCCGAAACCAGGGAAGCGCTCAAGGCGCGCCGCGAGCGTGAGCTCGAGCGAGCGCGCGAAGCGAAGGTCGTTGCGGGGCGCGATGAACGGCACGAGCACTTCGGCGAAGACGGAGTAAACCTTGCGGCTGAGGTCGGTGTTGTCGTTCGGGCTGAGCAGAATGAAATCGTTGTCGCCGCGGCGGATGAACGGGTTGGTGTCACTTGCGGGCGCGGGACCCGCGTAGGGCGGCGTGCGGAACTTGTAGGTCTCATAGCGCGCCTCGACGCCGGCGGCGGCGGCGACATCGTTGCCGAAGAGCTCCCAGATTTTCCCGTTGGCCTTGAAGTCCCAGATGCCGAGGCCGGTCCAGGCTTCCCGGTGATACTCGTCCGTCATCGAGGTCATCAGATCCTCGCGGTTGGAGTAAGGCCGGTCGATGGTGATGAACTGCGTGGCGGGATCGATTCTGAAGGTGTAGCCGAATGGATTGTAGGCGGTGGCGGGGTCGGAACTTTGCAGCGCGGCGGCCAGCTTCGACTCGCGGATGTTGCGGTTCTCGAAATCGTGCGTGTAGGCGCCGCCCCACATGACGGCGCTTTCCCATTCCCAGCCGGTGCCGAGCTTGCCGCGGAGACCGGCGAGCGCGCGATAGGAGGTCGTCTGCACGAAAATGTCGCGATTCTTGTGATCGGCGGGGCGCACGCCGTTGAGCACGACGGGCGATGGCGCGCCGACGAACCGCGGCGAGCCGTCGGCATTGGGCGCGCCGGTGGCGTGATAGAAACGCGACCCAAAAGGATTGAAGGGATTGTCTGCGCCCAGCGAAAGGTTGCGCGTGTCGGCGGCGTCGATTTGGACCCCGGTGCGGCCGGTGACGGAGTTGGCGCGGTAAAGCATCAGGTCGCCGAAGGCAGTGAGGCCGTTGGTGAGGCGGTGGTCGATGCTCGCGCCGAGGCTGAGGCGGTTGGTCTTCGGCAGGATGCGGGCCGCGTCGTTGGTGTTGTGGTAGTAGCCGCTGAGGTGGGAATCGATCGCGGCCGTCGGGACCGTGGCGGACGGGTGGAACCCCACGCTGCCGTCGGCCAGCGGCACGAGATAGAAGCGGCCGTCGGTGGACATCGCGGCAGCGGGCGACTGGGTGGTCGTGGTGGTAGCGGTGTTGATGCCGCGGTTCGAGGCGGGACGCGAACCGGTGATGGACCCGTCGGGGTTGGCGATGCCGCGCACGTAGAATCCGAAGCGGGAGATGTTGCTTGCGTTGTTGAAATCGTTGTCGCGGGTGAGCGCCGTGGCGCCGGGCAGGGTGAACGGCTGGCCGTCCCACGGCGGGGGCAGCTTGAGCGTGCGGCGCAGGTCGGCATGTTTCGAATACCAACGGTCGGAGGCCATCAGCGCGTCGCGCGCAAAGAGGTCGATGCCGAAGGAAACGCGGGTGCGGCGGTTGTTGAGCTTGTCGTTGCCCCACGTGAGCGTGAAGCGCTGCTCGCTCGCCCCACCGTCGTGCGTGGCTGAGCCGCGCAACGTGGTGCGCAGGCCGTCAAAGCGCGGCGTGAGGATGTAGTTCACCACGCCCGCGGCGGCCTCGGAGCCGTAGATCGCGGACGCGCCATCACGGAGAATCTCGACGCGCGAGGAGAGCCCGGCCGGCACGGTGTTGATGTTCACCGAGAGCGCGGGCGTGCCAAACTCGCTCTGGGAAATCGGGTGCGGCGGCACGCGGCGTCCGTTGACGAGCACGAGCGTGCTGCCCGAGCCGAGCCCGCGCAAATCGATTGAAGTGTTGTCGCCGCGGGCGCTCTGGCCGGCGGACTCCTGCTCTGAGAGGAGCGGCGGCGCGGCGAGCGTGAAGGTCTCGAACAGGTCCGCGGGTGTCGATGCGCCGCGCAGATCCATGTCCTCGCGATCAATGATGGTGATGGGCAGGGCGGTCTCGGTCTCGATGCGGCGGATGTTGGAGCCGGTGACGGTGACGGCCTCGAGCTTGATGGCCTCCTCCGGGCGGGCGGCGGGCGGCGCCGTGGGCGCGGTCTGGGGCAATCCGACGGTGTCAGTGAGCAACAGGCAGCCAGCGCGAAACAGGGCGCGGCGGAGGGCGGGCGGGCCGATGGGGGTCATGGGATAAGTAAGCGCGGTGGACAACGGATGCGCCATGCGAGGTCTCGCACGTGGGGGTGTGCCACAAACGTCATCGGAAGGTGCGCGTGCTGGCAAGCCCGGGCGCGCGGGCATCGAACCGCAGGGTTGCCCTTCACCCCACTTGGCTCACCGTTCGCGCGACCCATATGAGGCGCACTCATCTCTGCCTGGCTTTGCTGTCGCTGGCATTCACGGACGCACCGGCGGCGCCCGCCGCGCCGTCACCCGTCGGCCCGCGCTCCGGCCGTTGGGCGCACGAGGGCTCCTCCATCGCGCCTGATCCGCAGGTGACCTGGGGTCGCCTCGACAATGGCCTCCGCTACGCGTTGCTCCCGCACCGCGGCGTGCCGGGGCGCGTCGCGATGCAGTTCATCGTCCTCGCCGGCTCGCTCGACGAGCGGCCCGACGAACTCGGCATCGCGCACTACATCGAGCACCTCTGCTTCGGCGGATCCAAGAACTTCAAGGCCGAGGACATGACGGCGCTCTTCCAGCGGCTCGGCATCGAATACGGCAGCGACATCAACGCCGTCACCACCTTTGACTACACCGCCTACCGCCTCGACTTCCGGGAAAACGATCCCGCCCTCCTGCACGAGGGGCTGCGGCTCTTCCGGGATTTCGGCGACGGCGTCACGTTTTCGCCCGCCATCATCGAGCAGGAGCGGCGGGTGGTGCGCGCCGAGCTGCGCAACCGCGACACGATTGCGGGCAAGCGCCAGGCGGCCTCGCTGCCGCTCGTGTTCCGCGGCCTGAAATTCCCTGAGCGCGAGCCCGGCGGCGACGAGGCGCTGATCGCGAAGTTCACCCGCGAGCAAATCCTGGGTTTCTATCAGCGCAACTACCGGCCCGATCTCATGGTGCTCGTCGCCGCCGGTGACATCGACGCAGCGGCGATGTCCGCCACCATCCGCGAAATTTTCGGCGGAATGCAGCGACCGTCCGAACCGCCGCCGTCGCGCGACGAGGGCCGGCTTGATGCCCGGACGCTTCGCGCCGGGGTCTTTCGCGTGAACGGCATGGGCTCCGCCGCCATCGAGGCATCCTCGCTCGCCGCGCCGCCGCCGCCCAAGGCGAGCTTGCGCGAGGTGCAGATTGAGAACGAGCGGCGCCAGCTCGTCATGGAGGTCTTTGCCCGCCGCGTGCGTGCGGATGGCGGCGGCATGGCGCCCGATGCCGGCTTCGATCAGTTGCTGGGCCAGGGGCTCTCCGTGGCCCAGCTCATCGTGCCCGCGCCTGCTTGGCGCGAGGGCGTGCTCTCGCTCGACCAGCTCGTGCGCCTCACCTTGGAACGCGGACTGGATCCGGCGGACTTCGAGTCGGTGCGCCTCCGCCAGTTGAAGATGACCGGCCACATGCTCGATCAGCTGCCCACGCTCGATCCGGGCGTGATGTGCGAGGCCATCACGGATGCGGTCACGTCCCACACGGTTTTCGAGGGTTTCGCACAACAGCTGAAAAACACCAAGGCGTGGCTTGAGCGCTTCACGCCCGCCGAGGGGCAGAAAGTTTTTCGCGGCCTCTGGGCACCGGAGGCGATGGCGTTCCACGTCTCAGGCGGCGTGGATCTCGAGCTTACGGGCGAAAAGATCCTGCAGGAGGTGCAGAAGGCGCGCCGCACGGGCCTCGCGCACGTGATGCCTCACACGCGGAAGGACACGCCGTTCACGCTGCCCAGGTTTGCCACGCCCACCGAGGTCGTGGAGCGCCGCGAACTGCCCGGGCTGGGCGCGCGGCTGATGCGCTTCGGCAACAACGTGCGCCTGAACTTTCTCGCGAACCGGCAGGAGCCCGGCCTGCTCCGCGTTGTCGTGCGCGTGGGCTCCGGTCTGGTGGACATGCCGGGCAACAAGCCCGCGCTGAAGGAATTCGGCCTGGCCACGCTGCTCGCGAGCGGCGCCGCGCGCTTCCGCCCCGAGGTGATGGACGCGCTGGCGGAGGAACGCTTCATGGAATTCGGCTTCGACCTGATGGACCGCGACGCCTTCGCCTTCCGTGGCGCAATGGCCGCGGAGCAACTCGAACCTTTCCTCGCGATCGTGGCGGATTTTCTCCACGCGCCGCAGTTCAACAGCTACGCCCACCGCGATCAGCGCATGGTCGCGGCGATCGCGCGCATGTCATCCACGACCGGAATGATCGATGGGATGCGCGCGCTCAACGACCACCTCTTCAAGGGCGATGCGCGCTTCACCTCGAGTTCGCCGCTCGACTACATCGCAATGAGCGTGGTCGATGTGCGGCGCTGGATGCAGGAGCCGCTCGCGCGCGGTTACGTCGAGGTCACCATCGTGGGTGATCTCACGGAGCAGGAGGCAGTGCGCACGATGGGACGCACGCTCGGCGCGCTCGGGCCGCGCGCGGCGACCAAGACGACCGCCGCGCCGCCCAAGCCCGTGAAGGTGACGGCTGACGCCGGGTTCACGCGCATCGAGTTTGTGGGCGAGCAGAACCTCGGCCTGGTGGTCGGCACCTGGCCCGTGACGGAGCCCATCAGCGTCCGCGACCAGGCGGCGCTGGAGGTGCTCGCCAAGGTCCTTGAAATCCGGGTGCGGACGGAGCTGCGTGAAAAACTTGGCCTCGCCTACGCGCCCTCGGCGGAGTTTCGCGCCTTCGACGGCTTCCCGGGCTTCGCCATGTTTCGCGCCCAGATCGACTGTGCACCGAACGACAGCACGCGCATCGCGCCGGTCGTTGCCGCCCTGGGGGCGGAGTTGGCGGCGCGCGGCGTGCAGAACGGCGAGTTCATCGGCGCGCGCGGCATCCTGCGCAGCCAGCTGAAGCGGGCGTTTCGTGAGAACAGTTTTCTGGTGAGCGTCCTGATGCGTGTGCAGGAGCGCCCGCAGGAAGCCGACGAGATCGTCGCCCTCCACGGCGGTCTGATCGACCTGATCTCGCGTGACGAGGTGAACGCTTGGGCGGCGAAAATCCTCGTGGAGAAAAACTGCCGCACCGCGGCCGTGGTGCCGAAGGCGTTCGTGGGGATTTTTGATGCGGGGCGATAGCGCGGGCTTCTCTGCCTGAATGTTTCGCAGCGTTATTGGCCGCCCCTCTGCTCTCAGGCTCCTAGCCAGCGTGTTGATGAGCTCACAAACCCACGATTTCGTCGGAATATCTTACGAAATAGTCGAAACCGAGCATGGCTGGATAGTCGCTAAAATTTTTTAATACCAGATAAAGATTTATATCCGTAAAATTATGCGACACTGGCTTCTAAGCAGCTGTAGTTGTGGGTCATGTGTTGTGGCCTTTCGGCTTAACTCTTCGTTTCAGATAACTGTTCCCAACATCCCATAACTTAGCCCATGAAACTTCCCCGCATTCTCGCGTTCACTGCTGCCTCACTGTTCGCCTCCGTCCCGGCATTTGCCGGCCTGATCGGTGCCACTGTCACAGGCACTCTCAATTTTGCTGGGTTTGGCTCCACAAATTATTTTTCCTACACCAACGCGTTTGTGCCGGCGGGGTATTTGAACTCTTCGCCGAATAGTCCCACCGTCGTGATTTCTGGCGCGGCCCAGGAGTTTGCTTTTCAATCCTCAGCTAGTCTCAACGTGGCTGATTTCACCGACACTCAGCTCATCATCTCATCAGACTATTTTTCCACCACCACCTACAATTCGTGGGCCATGACTTTTACCAGCGTCGCCTTCACTTCTTTGAGTTTGGACGCTAGTAGTTATTCTCCCGGCCACGGGTTTTCATTTTCGGGCAACACCATTACTATTACTTGGGATGGGGCCAGCCTCCAGCAAGGCCAGGCATTCCGGGCTGTCTACAATGTCGGTTCTGCATCGGGTGTGCCTGATGGTGGCTCCACCCTTCTGTTGCTCGCAGGTTCGCTCGTGGGCGCAATCGGCGCTGTTCGCCGACTGAAGCTCGCAAGCTGAACGCTGTCTTGGTATTTCCCGCTCCGGCTCTACCGCGGAACCGCGGCGCCGGAGTTTTTGTTCTCGCGAGGTTCGATAGCACGCAAGGGGATGGGGAAATCTTTGCGCTCCCTGCGCGCGCAAGCGAACGTCGTCGCCATGACTGAGGATCAGGCTCGCGCGGCAATCGCTGAGGCGGAGAAGGCGGGTTTCGACCTCAGCTTGGTGGACTCGAACCTCGCACTCTCGATTGAGCAGCGTTTGTTGCGGCACGATGCGGCGCTGGAATTCAAGCTGGCGCTGCGGGTCGCGGGCGAGGTGATGTAGGCACAAGCTGCACGAACTTCTGGGCCGGCTCGCTGAGGCGGGCGATTTCGTGGTCAGCGGCGGCTGAGCTGACGGCAAAAAGGTGGGGCCGGCTCTCCGAGCCGGCCTGGGTTTAAGGGTGATTCGCCGCACAGACTCAGGGCGGCTCGGATAGTCGCCCCCACCATTCAGCGACTTTTCGACGCCCTCTGAGGGCTGCGCTCAACCCCCGGCGAAGAACTTCAGGATGCGGCGCAGGCTCGTGACGAGCGCGTCGATTTCCTCCTCGGAGTTATAGACGTAGAAGCTCGCGCGCGTGGTGCTCGTGAGGCCGAGCTTGCGCATCAGCGGCTGGTTGCAGTGGTGGCCGCCGCGGAGCGCGATGCCGTCCTCGTCCGCGAAGGTGACGACGTCGTGCGCATGCACCTCGGCGAAGGCGAAGCTCACGAGGCCGCTGCGCACGCCGCCGCGGCCCGGACCGATCAGGCGGATGCCGGGGAGCGCGGAGAGTTTCTCGTAGGCCAGCGCGGCGAGCGCCTGATCGTGGCGCGCGATTTCATCGCGGCCGAGGGCGTCGAGGTAGTCGCAGGCGGCGCCGAGCGCGATGGCGTCGGCGATGTTGGGCGTGCCGGCCTCGAAGCGCTCGGGCGCGGGTTTCCATTTCGCGCCGGCGTAGTCCACGGTGACGACCATGCCGCCGCCCGTCTCGTCGGGCGCGAGCGTGTCGAGCAGCGCGCGGCGGCCGTAGAGGACGCCGATGCCGGTGGGGCCGCACATCTTGTGGCCGGAAAACGCGACGTAGTCCGCGCCGATCGCGCGCGCATCGAAGGGGCCGTGGCCGATCGACTGCGCGGCGTCGATCACGCTGAGTGCGCCGACGGCGCGCGCGCGGCGGCACAGTTCGGCGACGGGGTTGATGCCACCGAGAGTGTTGGAGATGTGGGTGAAGGCGAAGACCTTCACCGCGGGCGTGAGCAGCGCGTCGAGCGCCGCGAGGTCGAGGCCCCCCTCGGCGTCGGCGCCGAGCACGGGGAGATATTTGAGCGTGGCGCCGCTGGCCCGCGCAGCCTGCTGCCACGGCACGAGGTTGGAGTGGTGCTCCATCTCGGTGCAGAGGATCACGTCGCCGGGCTTGAGCGTGGCGGCGACGCTGCGCGCGACGATGTTGATGCCCTCGGTCGTGCCGCGCGTGAAGATAATCTCGGCGGGGTCGGCGGCGTTGATGAACTTCGCGATGCGCGCGCGCGCGCCCTCGTAGGCATCCGTCGCGCGCATGGAGAGGGCGTGCAGGCCGCGGTGGACGTTGCTGTTGTCGCGTTCGTAGTAGCGCACGAGCGCGTCGATTACGGCGCGGGGTTTCTGCGCGGTGGCGGCGTTGTCGAGATAGACGAGCGGCTTGCCATGCACCTGCTGGTGCAGGATCGGGAAGTCGGCGCGGACGTTTTTCCAGGCGGCGTTCATGCGCGCGTCAGTCGGTGTGCTTCTCGGTGGTGGCGGGCGTGGGGTCGCCCTTGAGGGCGTTGCGCGCGGCGTGCCAGCCGAGGGTCGCGCATTTGATGCGCGCGGGAAAGGTGTGCACCCCGGCGAAGGCCGCGAGGTCGCTGATTTCCTCCGGGGTCTCGCCGGTGGTCACGATGTGGTGGAACTGCTCGTAGAGAGCCTCGACCTCGGCGGCGGTCTTGCCCTTGACCTGCGTGGTCATGAGCGAGGCGCTGGCCTGCGATATGGCGCATCCGGAGCCGTCGAACGAGATGTCCGCGATGCGTTCGGGCTGCCCCGGCACGCCGGCGTCGAGCCGCAGATAGACGCTGCACTGGTCGCCGCAGGAGGGGTTGTCACCGTGGGCGACGCGGTTGGCGGAGGGCAGCTTGCCGCGGTTGCGGGGGCGCTTGTTGTGGTCGAGGATGACCTGCTGGTAGAGCTCGCTGAGATCGGCGGACATGGCAAAGGTCCGCGACTGTCGGGCGGCCCCGCGCGAATGGCAACTCGCGAGCGCACTCCTCGCTCGCCAGCGCGGCGTGTGGTTCTACGCTGCGCCGCCTATGAACCCGCCCCTGTTCCGCTTGGTCCGTGCGTTTGCTGTGCTCATCGGTGTCGTCGCCGGCTTGTCCGCCGTCGCCGCGGAGAAGCCCAACGTCGTCCTCATCTACTGCGACGATCTGGGCTACGCCGACATCGGGTGCTTCGGCGCCAAGGACATCAAGACGCCGCATATCGACCGGCTCGCGGCTGAAGGGACGAAGTTCACCAGCTTCTACGTGGCGCAGGCCGTGTGCACGGCGTCGCGCGCGGCGCTCTTTACGGGCAGCTACCCGAATCGCGTGAGCATGAGCGGCGCGCTCAACCACACCAGCACCACCGGCCTCCACCAGCGCGAGCGGCTGCTGTCGCAGACTTTCAAGGACCAGGGCTACGCCACCGCGATGTTCGGCAAATGGCACCTCGGGCACCAGCCCCCGTTCCTGCCCACGCGCCGCGGCTTCGACGAGTGGCTCGGCATCCCTTATTCCAACGACAACGGACCGCTCCACCCCGTCACCAAGGGCATCCCCTCGCTCCCGCTCTACCACAACGAGGACGTGATCGAGCTCGATCCCGATCAGGCGCACTTCACGCGGCGGCTCACCGAGGGCGCGGTGGCGTTCATCGAGCGCAACCGCGCCAAGCCGTTTTTCCTCTACGTGCCGCACATCATGCCGCACGTGCCGATCTTCGCCTCGGCGAAGTTCAAGGGCACGAGCCAGCGCGGGCTCTACGGCGATGTCGTGCAGGAACTCGACTGGTCCGTCGGCGAGATCATGGGCGCGCTCAAGCGCCTCGGGCTCGACGACAAGACGCTCGTGATCTTCACCAGCGACAACGGCCCGTTCCTCTCCTACGGCGAGCACGCCGGCTACGCCACGCCGCTGCGCGAGGGCAAGCTCACCACCTTCGAGGGCGGCATGCGCGTGCCCTGCCTCGTGCGCTGGCCCGGCCGCGTGCCCGCGGGGCGCGTGAGCGACGAGCCGTGGAGCACGCTGGACCTCAATGCGACCTGCACGAAACTCGCCGGCGCCACGCCCGCCAACGTGAAACTCGACGGCGCCGACGTGCTGCCTCTGCTCACCGGCCAGCCGGGGGCCAAGGGCCGCGAGGAGTTTCTCTTCTATGCCGGCGAGGAGCTCCACGCCGTGCGGCTCGGCGACTGGAAGCTCCACGTGCCGCACGAATACCTCACGGTCGCGGCCGAACCCGGCCGGGGCGGCAAGCCCTCCAACTGGGCAAACATGAAGCCCCAGTCGATCGAGAACTCCGGCATCCGCGGCATCGCGAGCCGCCACGGCTACCGCGTCGAAAAGATCGACCTCGCGCTCTACAACGTCCGCGCCGATCCCACCGAGACCAACAACGTCGCCGCCGCCCACCCCGAGATCGTGGCGCGCCTGCAAACGCGGATCGCGGTCGCGCGTGCCGACCTCGGCGACACCCTCACCGGCACGAAGGGCGCGAATATCCGCCCCGCCGGCGACGTGCGCGCCGCGCTGCCCGCCGGCGTGAAGCGTGTCGCCAACCAGGAATACAGCCGCCCGCCGACGGGCGCGCTGTTGCTCGATCTCTACCTGCCGGAGAAAGCCCCGGCCCAGCCGCTGCCCGTCGTGCTCTGGATTCACGGCGGCGGCTGGAACAAGGGCAGCAAGGAAAACTGCCCGCACATCTGGCTCTCCGCGGAGGGTTATGCGGTCGTGAGCATGAATTATCGACTGACCTATGCCGCCACCTGGCCCGCGCAGCTCGACGACGCGCGCGCCGCCGTCCGCTGGCTCCGGGCCAACGCCGCGCGCTTCCACCTCGATCCGGCGCGCATCGCCGTCTCCGGCGGTTCGGCCGGCGGCCACATCGCCGCCGTGCTCGGCACCGCCTCCGCGCCCAATGGCGAAACGGCGTCGAGCCGCGTGCAGGCCGTGATCGATCTCTATGGCCCGAGCGATCTCCTCACGATGCCGCCCAACGTGCCCGGCCCCGGCAAAACCGATGCGGACCTCGCGAAGGCCAACGGCGCGAAACTCCTCGGCGGCATCGTTCACCAGCGGCCTGAAGTCGCCAAGCAGGCGAGCGCCCTGCACCAAGTCTCGCGCGATGATCCGCCGTTCCTGATTCTGCACGGCGACAAAGACCCGCAGGTCCCGCTCGACCAGAGCCAGCGGCTGCACGCGAAGCTGAAGGAGTCGGGTGTGGCGTCCGAACTCGTCGTGCTCCCCGGCGCCGGCCACGGCGGCAAGGAATTCGCGACCGACGAGGTGAAGGCGAAAATCCGGGCGTTCCTCGCGCGGTCGCTGAAGTAGGGCCTGACCTTGGTCAGGCCTTTCCGCGAGTCGCCCGATCGGCCTCAGCGAGCTGAGGCCCTACAACTTCTCGATCCGGAAATCCTCCACGCGCAGGTGGCTGCGCACGGTGCGCAGGGCGAACCAGCCGGCCGTGAGCGGCGAAGGATCGGTAAACGTGAAGATGCGTTCGCCGTCACGCCAGAACTCGGCGCGGCCGTCGCGCGCGACTAGGCGGATGCGGTAGGGGCGGTTGCCCTCGAGCAGAAATTTTTTGGCCGACAAATCGTGCTCCGGCAGCAGCGGTCGCGCCGCGGTGCCGTCGTAGCGGCGGAAGCGGGTTGTCGTGTTGTCGTTGCCGCCGTAGCCGACGTAGTAGGTCAGCAGCGAGTCGTAGTCGGAGAATTTTCCGCTCCGCGCCTGTCCCGGCGCAAACGGCGCGGCGGTTGATCTCGGATCGGCGGCCATCCAGAAGCAGTTCACGTCCGACACGCGGTCGCGCGGCCCGCCGCGATCGAGGACGGTGACGGTGTAGCTGATGGCGACGGGGGCGGTGAGTTTCTCCCGCCACCAGACTGTGCAACCGGCGGCATCCTCGATCTCGATGACGCCGTCGCGGATCGTGACGGTGCCGCCGGGCATCTGCTCGACGGCCCACTTTTCGGACACGGCGAAATTCGTTTTCGCTTCCGCGGCGCGGAGGACCGGGCACGCCAGCGCGCCGAGGAGGAGCAGTCGCAACAGGATCATTTCTTCAGCGTCAGCGTGATTTGTCGCACGTCCATCACGCTCGCCCCGGGGATCTGGAGCGCGCGCAAAGTGAGGAGGCCGCGGCCCTGCGTGAGGCGGACGGTGCCGAGCGCGAGGGGGCGGAAGGGTTTCATCTGCGACTCGCCGGCGGGGCGCGGGAGCGTATCCTGGTTGGTGTAGAGCGGAGGATTCCAGCCCGGCGCGACTTTGCCGGTGAGCGTGGCGCCGTTGAAGCTTAGCTCGATCGTCGAGCCGGCGTCGGGCACGGGGCAGGTGTAGTCGATGACGACCTCGTAGTCGCCGGTGGTGGCGACCGCGATGTCCCAGGTGATTTTGTCGGTGAGGCTGGTCCAGTTGACGAAGTAGGAGCTGTTGGGCGCGCTGGAGCTGCGGCGGACGGTGCCGTGCGGCACGCCGTCGCGCGCGGGGAGAAACGTGGCGGGAAACGCGGCGTAGCCGACCGTGTAGGGGCGGTCATCTGCCGGCAGGATCGGGCCGCCGGTGTTGGCCTTCTTTTTGCCCTTGGCGTTCTTCATGTCCGGCTCGGCCGGGGGAGCGCCAAATACTTCCTTGCGCCAGGCGGCGGCGGCCTCGGCCAGCTGCTTCGCGATTGCGGGGTGCTCGGCGGCGATGTCGCGCTGCTGGCCGGGATCGGCGGCCATGTCGTAAAGTTTGCCGGCGGCGTCGAGGCGGTGCGTCTGCGAGCGGACGCTGAGGTTGCCGTTCCAGCTGTTGAAGATCATGCGGTCTGGCCAGTTGGTCTTTTGCCCGAGCAGGAGCGGCGAGAGATCGCGGCCGTCGAGCGGGGCGGTGCCGACGCGCGGGATGCCGGCGAGCGAAGTGAGCGTGGGCAGCAGATCGATGGCGCCGGCAATCTGCGGGATGCGCTGGCCGGCGGGGATCTTCGCGGGCCAGCGGAGGTAGCCGACGGAGCGGACGCCGCCCTCGTCGGTGCTGCCCTTGCGGCTGCGCATGCCGCCGTTCCAGCGGAAGGAGTTCGGGCCGTTGTCGGAGAAGTAGAACACGATCGTGTTGTCCGCGAGCTTGAGCTCGTCGAGGCGGGCGAGGATGCGGCCGACGTTCCAGTCCTGGTTCTCGACCATCGCGAGGGCGCAGCGGGTGTGGTCGTCGTTTTCCTGTTCGGGGATCGTGGCGCGTTGGGTGATGGGTTTGTTTTTGAAGTGCTGCCAATAGGCCTCGGGCGCGGTCCACGGCGAATGCGGGGTCGTGAAGGGGACGTAGCAGAGAAACGGGCGGTCCTTGTTTTTGCTGATGAACTGGAGCGCGCGATCGGTGCAGACATCGACGATGTAGCCGGAGGTGCGGACCATGCGGCCGTTGTCGTCGAGCGGGGCGTCGAAGTATTCGCCCCAGTGGCCGGAGGTGTGGCCGAGGTAGTCGTCGAAGCCGCGGGCGCGCGGGTGGTAGGGCCATTGGGTGCCGTTGTGCCATTTGCCGAAGGCGCCGGTGGCGTAGCCGGCGGCCTTGAAGGCGTCGGCGATGGTCTTCTCGTCGAGATTGAGGCGTTCCTGCCCGGTGGAGACGCCGCGCACGCCGCCGCGCGCGTGCCACCGGCCGGTGAGGAATTCCGCGCGGGTGGGCGCGCACACGGGTTGCACGTAAAAGTGATCGAGCGAAGCGCCGCCGCGCGCGATGCGATCGATGTTGGGCGTGGCGACCTGTTTGTTGCCAGAGAAGCCGTAGTCGCCCCAGCCGGCATCGTCGGCGAGGAAGACGACGATGTTGGGCCGGGCCGCGGCCGCGGCGGCGGGGAAAAGGGAGAAGGGGCAAACGAGAAGAGCGGGCGCGAGGACGCGGGCGAGGAGGGTGGGGCGGGGGAGCATGGCGGAAAATGGCGGCGCAGGGATGAATGGATTATTCGGCGGGGATCAGCATGCCGAGCGCTTTCCGCACCGCGGCCACGTCCGCGACCGCAAGTTTCCCGGCGCGCCGGAGGACGAGGCGTTCGTCGAGCGTGAAGAGTTTCATGCGCACCACCGAGGGATGGGTGAGGCCTGCCGAGGATAGATCGCGGATCTCAACGTCCAGCGGCCAGCCGCGATTTTCCCGGCTGGTGATCATCGCGAGCACCAGGTGGCCGGCGCGATCGTTGAAGCCTTCGGCCGAGAGCACGAGCGCCGGGCGGCGCTTCACCGTGGTGCTGTCCGTGAAGGGAAACGGCACGACCAGCACATCGAAGGGCCTACAGATCGGCATAGGCGCGCTCGTCGTGCTCAGAATGCCACTCGTCCTTGAGCGTCTCCTCCACCGCGCTGGCGAACACGCGGTCCACCGGCCGGGCCTTTTGCAGGAAAATCTGGCCGTGCTTCAGCTTGAACGCGACGGAATCGCCGGACTTGAGGCCGAGTTTCTGGCGCACGCGGCCGGGGATGGTCGCCTGCCCCTTGCTGGTGAGCTTGCTGACGGAGAGCGTTTGCATGGTGGGTAGGCTGGTATTACCTGCCTTACCCGCCGTCAAGCGCGCCCCCCCTGCGGCCCCGCCTAGTCGAGCGTCTGTCGGTAGCGTTTCACGCCGACCAACAGCGCGACGGCGAGAAAGATGAGCAGCGGGCCCAGCTCGGGTGCGATGTCGGCGAACTCGCTGCCCTTTAGCAGCACGCCGCGCACAATGCGTAGGTAGTGCGTGAGCGGCAGGCCCGATCCGATCCATTGGGCCCATTCGGGCATGCCGCGAAACGGAAACATGAAGCCCGAGAGCAGAATCGACGGGAGGAAAAAGAAGAACGCCATCTGCACCGCCTGGAGCTGGTTCCTCGCGAGCGTCGAAAACGTGATGCCGACCGCGAGATTGGCCGCGATGAAGAGGAACGACACGCCGTAAACCAGCGCGAGGCTGCCGACGAGCGGCACGCGAAACAGGAAATGCGCCGCGATCAAAATTAGCGTCACCTGGATGTAGCCGACGACGATGTAGGGAATGATTTTCCCGACCATCACCTCGACCGGGCGCACGGGCGTGGCGAGGAGGTTCTCCATCGTGCCACGCTCGCGCTCCCGCGTGATCGCGAGGGCGGTGATGACGACCATCGTCATCGTGAGCACGACGCCCATCAGGCCGGGCACGACGTTGTATTGGGTGATGTTCTCCGGGTTGTAATGCGCATGGACCTGGAAATCGACAGGCCCCGGCTGGCCGCGCAGCCGGGCGAGCGGCCCCGTGAGATCGCGATCGAAGATGCTGCCCGTGAGCGTGCGCGCTGCGGCGAGGGCGGGGCCGGTCGCAGCGGGATCGGAGGCGTCGGCCTCGAGCAGCACGGTAGGCCGTTCGCCGCGCAGCAGGCGGCGCGTGAAATCCTCGGGGATGTTGACGACGAATTGCACGTCGCCGCGCTGGAGCAGGGCCGCCGCCTCGGCCTCCGACTCCGCCTCGCGCACGACGGTGAAATATTCGCTCCGCTCGAGCGCCGCGACGAGGGCGCGCGCGTAGGGCCCTTGGTCGGCGAGGCGCAGCGCCGTGGGCAGATGGCGCGGATCCGAGTTGATCGCGAAGCCGAAGAGGGTGAGCTGCATCAGCGGGATGCCCACCATCATGCCGAAGGTCACGCGGTCGCGCCGCATCTGGATGAACTCCTTCAGCACGATGGCCCAGAGTCGATGGAGGGCGAAGCGGCTCATGCGAAGTTGTCCCGCGCCGACTCCATCAGCCCGATGAACACATCCTCGAGGCTCGCGGCTCCGCGCGTCCACGTGTGCCCATCATCGCGCACGGCGGCGATGGCGGCGTCGAGCTGGGCGGCGTCACGGCCGCTCACGTGCAGGGTGTTGCCGAAGGCCACGACCTGCTCGACGCCCGCGCGCCCGCGCAACGCTTCGGCCATCGCGCGTAACCGGGGTCCGGCGACGATCCAGGTAGTGAGACGCGCCGCCGCGATCACCTCGGGCACGGTGCCGCGCGTGAGCAGCCGGCCATAGGCGAGGTAGGCGAGGCGGTGGCAGCGCTCAGCCTCGTCCATGTAGTGCGTGGTGATCAGCACGGTGAGGCCCTCGGCGGCGAGCTGATGGATCTGATCCCAGAAATCGCGGCGGGCCTTGGGGTCCACGCCCGCGGTGGGCTCGTCGAGGAGCAGGAGCTGCGGCTCATGGATGAGGCACGCCGCGAGGGCGAGGCGCTGTTTCCAGCCGCCGGAAAGCTCGCCGGCCAGCTGGTGGCTGCGTTTCTCCAGACCGAGCCGCGCGAGGCTCCGGTGCACGGCGGCCCGGCGGTTCGGCACGCCGTAAATGCGCGCGATGAAGTCGAGGTTCTCGCGGATGCTGAGGTCCTCGTAGTAGCTGAAACGCTGCGTCATGTAGCCGACGTGGGGCTTGATGGCGGCCTGTTGGCTGAGGAGATCGTAGCCAAGGCAGGTGCCGCGGCCGGCGTCGGGCGTGAGCAGTCCGCAGAGCATTCGGATGAACGTCGTCTTGCCCGAGCCGTTGGGTCCGAGAAACCCGTAGATTTCGCCGCGACGCACCTGGAGGTCGATGCCGTCGACGACGGTCTTGTCGCCGAAGCGCTTGGTTACGCCGGCGACGTCGATGGCCAGCTCGGGCGATGCGGCGGGTGCGGCCATCAGCGAGCGGGCATGACGTCCACGGGCTGGCCCGGGTGCAGGTCGCGCGCGATGGCGGGATCGAGCGCCGCCTCGATCATGAAGACGAGCTTCGCGCGGTTGTCGCGGTTGTAGAGAATGGGCGGGGTGAATTCCGGCCGCGGCGACAGGTAGCTGACGCGCGCCGTGATCGCCTCGGCGCGGCCGGTGATTGTGATGCGCACCGCGTCGCCGGCCTTGAGCGCAGCAAACTCCGCCTCGGGCACAAAGAACCGCACCTTCAGGTTTTCCGCCGGCAGCAGCGAGACAATCGGCGCGGCGGCGGGCACAAACTCGCCCTCGCGGAAGAGCGTGTCGTAAACCAGCGCGTCCTGCGCGGCGGCCTGCGTCTTCTGCGCGACGGACCAGTCGGCGCGTTCGCGGGCGGCGGTGGCGGCGGCGACCTCGGCCTCGGCGGCGGCGATGGCGTCGCTGCGGCCGCCGAGCCGCGCCGTGGCGAGCTGGGCGGCGGGCTCCTCGATGGCGCGGGCGTTGCGCTCGTGCGTGAGCCGCGCGCGGTCAAACTCGCTCGCGGCAATCGTGCCGCTCTTGAAGAGCGCGTCGAGGCGTTCGAGTTCGCGGCGCGAGAGATCGGCGGCGGCGCGCGCCTGTTCGACGCGGGCCTCGACCGCGGCGAGCTCGCTGGGGCGTGATCCTTTCCGCAGGTCGTCCAGCCGGGCTTGGGCCGAGCGCAGCCGTTCGGCGGACTCGCGCTGGGCGGCCAATTCGCTCGCGCGTTCCAAGGCGAAGAGCTCCATGCCGCGCGATACGCGCGCGCCGCGCCGCACCGCGAGCCGATCCAGCCGCCCCGCGAGAGGCGCGGCCACGTGGACGAACTCGGCCTCGAGATAGCCCTGCCAGCCGGCGGCCGGCCGTTCGCGGCAACCGGAAAACAGCAGCGCCAGCGCGGCAATGGACAGGAGCGCGGGAGTTCGCATGGCCCAGTCATGCCACCGCGCGGGTGGCGCTCCAAGGGGGAAAATATCGTGAAGCCCCGGGGCCGGCTGTGTGAGGGCAGGGCTCCTCTTGACGCATTCGGCGGCGCTTCTACGGTTGGGCCGTCGTCATGCGCTCCCGAGGACCGAACATTGTCTCCCTGCTCGTCGCTGGCTGGCTATTGGGCGGCGGGGTCGTGGCGCACGCCCAGTTGGCGTCGAAGTCTCCGTTCATGCCGGCGCAGGCCGGAGGGGCGGCGGCGCCAGCGGCCAACGCGCCCATCGAGTATCGTGGTTATCTCGAGATCGGTGGCGTGAGGCAGTTTCGGCTCTACGATCCGGAGAAGAAAGCCTCCGTGTGGGTGCAGCTCAACGAGCGCAATACCGACCTCGGGGTGCTGGCCAAGGAACACGATGCCGACGCCGGCACGCTCACCGTCGAGCATCGCGGCACGGTGCACCGGCTGCCCATCCGGGTCGGAAAAATCCTCGCGGGCTCCGCGCCGCCTCCGCCCATGCCCGCGACCCTTCCGTCCAATGTCGCGCCGGCTGTCGTGCAAAGTGTCGTCGTGAATCCCACGCCCGCCGACGAGCAGCGGCGCCTGGAGTCGGTCGCGGCCGAGGTCGCGCGCCGCCGCGCGCTACGCGAGCAGGCGACGCAAACCGTGAATCAGGCCCAGTCGCAGACCATGAATGCAACGCCCCCAGCGGCCCCCGCGCCGCCGCAGCCGGCTCCTCAGCCGCGTTGAGCGCCCCGGCGCGGCGAAGATATTTCGTGCGCCGTTGCGCACGGCTCGTAGCGTGGCGGTCTCCATGTCCGCTCCCGCCTCCATGTCGACCGCCGCCCCTGCGCTGTCTAACATGGCGCTTGTCCGGCGGCTCTTTACCCTCGCCTGGCGCTACCGGCTCCACTGCCTGCGGGTGCTGGCGATCCAACTCGGGCTGCTGACGATGGGCCTCGGCGGCCTGAGCCTTACCGGCGTCGGGATCGACTACATCCGCCACCGGGTCGACGGGACCCCGCTCACGGAAAACCCGCTGCACGTCTCGCTGCCCGACGCGTGGCCGTGGTGGCACGTCCTCGGCCTGCTCGCCGGGCTCATCCTGGTGCTCGCGGTCGGCCGCGCGTTCCTGAACTACAGCTACGCCGTCTCGGTGAACCGCCTCGTGCAGCAGCGGCTCGTCGTCGATTTGCGCGGCGAGGTCTATGACAAGCTGCAGCGCCTGAGCTTTCGTTTCTTCGACGCCAACAACACCAGCTCCATCATCACGCGCGTGACGAGCGATGTGCAGAGCGTGCGCATGTTCGTCGACCAAGTGCTCATCCAGAGCGTGATCATGGTGATCTCGCTCACGGTTTACCTGATCTACATGGCGAGCCTGAGCCCGGGGCTCACGCTGGCCTGCCTGGCGACGACGCCGCTGCTCTGGGCGCTGACTGCCTGGCACACGCGCCGCACGCAGCCGGAATACGCGCAGAACCGCACGCTCGTGGAGAAAATGGTGCAGACCTTTGTGGAAAGCATCCAGGGCATCGCGGTGACCAAAGCCTTCGGCCGCGAGCCCGAGGACCGGGCGCGTTTCGAGGCGGCCAACCGCGCCGTGCTCGATCAGCAGCAGGTTATTTTTTGGCGCGTGAGCCTCTTCTCGCCGGCGATCGGGTTTCTCACGCGGATCAACATGATGGTGCTGCTCGGCTACGGCGGCTGGCTGGTAATCCAGGGGCAGCTGCCGCTCGGCGCGGGCCTCGTGGTGTTTGCCGGCCTGCTGGAGCAGTTTTCCGGGCAGGTGAACAACGTCGCCGCCATCGTGAACTCGGTGCAGCAGTCGCTCATCGGGGCGCGCCGCGTCTTCGAGATCCTCGATGCGCCCGTCGAGGTGCAGAGCGCGCCCGACGCGATCCGGCGCCCGCAGCTCACCGGCGAGGTGGCGTTCGAGGGCGTCTCGTTTGCCTACGGCGGCGCCGAGCCCGTGCTGCGTGACATCAACCTGCGCGTGCCCGCCGGCCGGTGCGTCGCCATCCTCGGCGCCACGGGCGCGGGCAAGAGCGTGCTGATGAGCCTCGTGCCGCGCTTCTTCGATCCCACCGCCGGCCGCGTGCTGCTCGACGGGATCGATGCGCGCCGCCTCGACCTCGACGATCTGCGCCGCAACATCGGCCTCGTCTTTCAGGAGAGCTTTCTCTTCTCCAACACCGTCGCCGCCAACATCGCCTTCGGCCACCCCAGCGCGACCCGCGGGCAAATCGAGCAAGCCGCGCGCATCGCGGCCGCGCACGACTTCATCCTCCAGCTGCCGCGGGGCTACGACACCGTGCTCGGCGAGAGCGGCAACAGCCTGAGCGGCGGCCAGCGCCAGCGTCTCGCCATCGCGCGGGCCGTGCTGCTCGAACCCCCGATCCTGCTGCTCGACGATCCGACCGCGGCGATCGACAGCGAGACCGAGCGCGAGATTTTCGAGGCGCTGGACCGCGCGATCGCGGGCCGGACGACGTTCATCGTCGCGCACCGGCTGAGCACCCTGCGGCGGGCGGATGAAATCATCGTCATGGAGCACGGCCGGATTGTGCAGCGCGGCACCCATGCGCAGCTCATGCTCGAGCCGGGGCCCTACCTGCGGGTCGCTCGGCTCCAGCTCATCGACGGACGCGAATTGTCGCGAGGGGAGGGCGCCGCATGAAAGCGCCGGTCCAGCCTAGACCCGTGGAGCGCGACGTCGGTCTTGTGCGTCGCGTGCGCGAAGACGACGAGGAGGAGATCATCCAAAAGCCGCTCGAGTGGTCGCTCATCCGGCGCCTTTTCAACTATACCGCACCGGTGAAGGGCAAACTCACCGCGCTCAGTGTGACGAGCCTCGTGCGCGCGGCCCAGCTGCCGGCGTTTGTGTGGCTGGCGACGCTCATCATCAAGGGCCCGATCACAACCGGCGACACCACCATGCTGGCGTGGGGCGTCGGCGCGTATGCGCTGCTCGCGCTCTGGACGGACGGGATGTTTCACTTCCGCCAGCGCTGGGCGCTCGAGATCGGCGAGACGGTGGTCAACGGCCTGCGCGCCGAGATTTTTGCCAAGGTGCAGCGGCAGCCGATGAGTTTTTTCAATCGGGTGAAGCTGGGCCGCATCATCGGCCGGCTGACGAGCGACGTGGAGGCGCTGCGCGTGGGCATCCAGGACGTGCTCTTCGTAAGCGTGATTCAATTCGGCCAGATGATCTTCACGGCGGTTGTGATGGCGTGGACGGACTGGGCGCTCTTCCTCGTCGTGCTCGGGCTCGCGCCGGTGCTGTGGGTGATCAACCGGCATTTTCGCGTGAGGCTCAGCCACTACTCGCGGGCGGCGACGGACAGCTTCAGCCGCGTGACCGCGACGCTCGCGGAATCCGTCAATGGCATCCGCGTGACGCAGGGCTTCGTGCGGCAGGAGACCAACGCCGGGCTCTTCCGCCAGCTGCTCGCCGACCACTCGCTCTTCAGCGTCGCGCTGGCGCGCACCTCGGCGATTCTCACGCCGCTGCTCGAGCTCAACAGCCAGTTCTTCGTCGCGATTCTGCTCATGTTCGGCGGGTGGCGCGTGTTCGAGGGCCACATGGGCGTGGGCGAGCTGATTACATTTTTCCTGCTGGCCAACCAGTTCTTCGCGCCCATCGCGATCATCGGCAACCAATACAACCAGGCGCTCGTCGCGATGGCCGGCGCCGAGCGCGTCTTCAAGCTGATTGACACGCCGCCGGATTGGGAGGACGCCGCGGACGCGACGCCGCTCGCGGATCCGCGCGGAGCCGCCGCCGCGGGCCTGCGGGTCGAATTTGATCACGTCTCCTTCGGCTACGATCCGGCGCGGGCGGTGTTACACGACGTGTCGTTCACCGCTGAACCCGGCCAGACCATCGCGCTGGTGGGCCACACGGGCAGCGGCAAGAGCTCGATCATCAACCTCGTGGCGAAATTTTATCTGCCGACCGCGGGCGCGCTGCGGCTCGATGGCCGCGAGGTGCGCACGATCACGAGCCGGTCGTTGCACCGGCAGATGGGCATGGTGCAGCAGCAGAACTTCCTCTTCAGCGGGACAGTGCTCGACAACATCCGTGTGGCGAAACCGGAGGCGTCCGATGCCGAAGTGCGCGCGGCCGCCGCGCGGCTGGATTGCCTCGATGTGCTCGAAGCGCTGCCGCAGGGCCTGCTGACCGAGGTGGGCGAGCGCGGCGCGGCGCTCTCGGTCGGGCAGCGTCAGCTCGTCTGCTTCACCCGCGCGCTGCTGGCCGACCCGCGCCTGGTGATCCTCGACGAGGCGACGAGCGCCATCGATGCGCTCACGGAGGCGCGGCTCCAACATGCGCTGGCGGCGCTGCTGCACGGGCGCACGAGCTTCGTGGTGGCGCACCGCTTGAGCACGATTCGCCATGCCGATCTCGTCCTCGTGCTCGACCAAGGCCGCATCATCGAGCGCGGCACGCACCCGGAATTGCTCGCCCGCGGCGGCCATTATGCGGCCCTTTACCGCCAGTTTGTCCAAGTCGAGGAAGGCGGCTGAGGCCCGGATCGGGGCTTTTTCTCCTCTGGGCTCCCTCTAGAAAAGTGAAGATTTTCCTAGGCAAGCCCACAAAGTTCCCTCTAGTAGTGCCTTCGGTTCAGTTAATATCAGTCACACAAACCCAAAAAATCATCATGGCTAAGAAAGCTGCCCGCAAACCCAACGCCGCGTTTATGAAACCGGTCACGCCGAACGAAAAGCTCGCTGCTGTCGTCGGCGCCGCTCCGCTCCCCCGCACCGAGCTGACCAAGAAGCTCTGGGTCTACATCAAGAAGAACAAGCTGCAGGACGCGAAGGTCCGCACCCAGATCAACGCTGACGACAAGCTGAAGGCCGTCTTCGGTGGCAAAGCGAAGGTCTCGATGTTCGAGATGACGAAGCTCGTCTCCAACAACCTGAAGTAAGCGCCTCCACTTTACGAGAGCCGCCGCGATGCAAATCGCGGCGGCTTTTTTTTGCCTACCCTTCGTTGCCGCCGCGCGTCTTGCTTGCACCTTCCTCCATGCTCCGATCCCTGCGCTTCCTCTGCCCCGCAATCTTCCTGCCTTTGTCTCTAATCGCCCAACGCGGTGACCGCGCTGGTGAGGTGCAGGCCCCGCCGCCCGCGCACATCAAGATTCCGCCGGCTCCGATCCTGACGGCGGAGCAGGCGCTCAAGACTTTCACGATCGCCAAGGGCTTTCGGATCGAGGCCGTCGCGACCGAGCCCCTCCTGGGCGATCCGATCGCGATGCAGTTCGGGCCGGACGGACGTCTCTGGGTCGTCGAGATGCGCGGCTACATGCACGACGTCGATGGCAAGGGCGAGGACCAGCCCATTGGGAATATCGCCGTGCTCGCCGACACCGATGGCGACGGGCGTTTCGACAAGCGCACGGTTTTTGCCAGCGGCCTCGTGATGCCGCGCGCCCTCTCACTCGTCGGCGATGGCGTGCTCGTCGCCGAACCGCCCAAGCTTTGGTTCATGCGCGACACGAACGGCGACGGGGTCGCCGATCAAAAGACCGAGGTCGCCGCCGACTACGCCCCCACCAACAACCACGAGCACAACGCCAACGGCCTCGCCTGGCTGCTCGACAACTGGATCTACTCCGCCAACTCCACCGCGCGCTTCCGCTACGAGGGCGGCGTGAAGTTCACGCGCGAGAGCACGATCACGCGCGGCCAGTGGGGCATCACTCAGGACGACACGGGCCGCCCCTACTACAACAGCAACAGCGACCCGCTCCGCTTCGACGCCGTCCCCTCCGCTTACCTGCGCCGCAATCCCTATTTCTCCGCCACCGGAACCGCCGTGCAGATCGTGCCGGCGCGCCTGCCGGTTTACCCGGGGCGCGTGACGCCCGGCGTCAACCGCGGCTACCAGATCCTGGACAAGGAGGGGAAAATCACCGCCGTCACCGCCACCTGCGGCCCGGTCATCTACCGCGGCACGCTGTTCCCGGCGGAGTTCCGGGGCGATGCGTTCATCGCCGAGCCTTCCGCCAACCTGGTCAAGCGCATCACGCTCACGGAAAAAGACGGGGCGCTCAAGGGCGCCAACGCCTACGAGGGCGCGGAATTCCTCACCTCGACCGATGAGCGCTTCCGGCCGGTGAATCTTTTCAACGGCCCCGACGGCGCGCTCTACGTCGTGGACATGTATCGCGGTATTTTGCAGCACAAGACCTACGTCACGAGTTTCCTGCGGAAACAAATCGAGGAGCGCGGACTCGCCGATGGCATCGGCCTCGGCCGCATCTGGCGCATTGTGCCGGAGGGCGCGCCGTCCGCGAAATTTGATCAAGGGCTCGCCCGCGCCGACACCGCGACGCTCACCGCCAAGCTCTCCGATCCCAACGGCTGGATGCGCGACACGGCCCAGCGCCTCCTCGTCGAGCGGCGCGATCCGGCGGCGGCTCCGCTGCTCCGTGCGCTTGCCCGCACCGCCCGCGATCCGCTGGGCCGGTTGCACGCGCTCTGGACGCTCGACGGCCTCGACGCCACCGATCGGCCGACCGTGCTCGCCGCGCTCGGCGATGGCGATGCGCGTGTCTGCGCCGCGGCGATCCGGCTCGCGGAGAAATTCCTCAAGCCCGCGGCGGATGAGGCCGTGCTCACGCGCCTCATCGCCTTGGCGTCACGATCGGAGCCGGCCGTGCGCCTCCAACTCGCGTTCTCGCTGGGCGAGGCCAGGACGCCGGTGGCCGATGCCGCGCTCCGCGCCCTGCTGGTGGCCGCGGGCGGCCAGCCCTATCTGGTCGATGCTGTCGTGAGCGGGCTCGCCCGCCGCGAGGCTGTATTCATCGAGGCGATTGCGCGCGAAGCGAAGGCCACGAGCCCCGCAGTGACCGCCGCGGTCACCGCCGCGGCGAGCGCCGCGATGAAGTCCGGTGATCCCGCGCGTCTCGGGCCGGTGCTCGCTTTTGCCGCCGATGCCGCCGCGCCGGCCTGGGCGCGCACCGCCGCCCTCGATGGTGTGGAGCGTTCGTTCTCCCGGCTCTTCGACGGCAAGCTCATCCCCATGAATCTCACGGCCGAGCCGAAGGCGCTCGTCGCGCTCGCGCAGGCCGGTGGCCCCGAGGCCGCGCGCGCCGAGAAACTCCTCGCCGCGCTGCGTTGGCCGGGGAAGCCCGGCATGGGCGCGGCCGCCGCGGTGAAGCTCACGCCCGCCGAGCAAAAGCTCTTTGATCAGGGCAAAGTGCAGTATGCCACCCTCTGCGCCGCCTGTCACCAGCCCGAGGGGCAGGGCCTCGCGGGCCTCGCGCCGCCGCTCGTGTTTTCCCGCTGGGTGCTCGGGGATGAGCGCATCCTCGCCAGCATCGTCCTCGCCGGCAAATCGCAGGACAACCTCGTCATGCCCGGCCTGCGCGCCGCACTCGACGATGAGGCGATCGCCAGCGTGCTCACCTACATTCGCAACTCCTGGGAGCACACGGCCGGCGCGGTCACCCCTGCGTCCGTGGCGCGGATGCGCACGATGACCGCAGGACGCGAGCAACCTTGGAACGAGGATGACCTCGCCGAGTTTGCCCGCCAGATGGGTGGCGGCCGTGGGCAACGCGGGCCGCGGAAGGCGAATTGAAGGCCAACCGGCCTCAGCAAGCTGAGGCCCTGCGCCTCCCCGACAGCCTTCACTGCGCCTCGATCTTCACCGCGGCGGGGGTCGCGTAGCCATTCCAATACGCGTCGAGCCGCGCGCGATCGGGCGCGCCGTCGGCGACGATGAAGCGGTAGCGCGACACATAGGGCGTGCCCGGCTCGATGCGAAACTCGCCGAGCTGCTGCGGCACGAGGCTGAAATAAGGCATGTTCGGGTGCAGCCGCGCGGGCTGCGGCGCGCGGAAATTCTCCGGGTGGCCGAGCACAGCCGTGCCCGCGAGCTCGCCGGCCTCGCCCACCACGCCGCCGAGATGCACCCAGCGCGCGCGCCCGGCGTTGCCCTTCACGCGATCGGTCTCGCCTTCGGAGGTGAGGAACCGCGCGGCGAGGCCGGGTCCGTTCCACCCGCGGGCCCCGCGGAAACCGAAGCCGCCGTAGTGGTATTCCGGCAACACGACCGGATCGGCGGTCGCGCACACGTGGGTGACCGTGAGCTCGAACAGCCGCGCCACCGGCGCCGCGCCGGCGAGATCATAGGCGGTGAGCTGCCAGGTGGTGTTGAGTGCCGTCACCGGCGCGCCGCCGGTGAGATCGACGGATTTCAGACGCGCGGAGAACCCGCCATGCACCGGGCCGCTCCACGAACGGTCGAGCGCGACCAACTCCTCGGCGCCTTTTTTGTCCTGCATGTTCCAGAAGTCGGTCGCGCGGCCCTGGAAACTTACCTTGGTCCACGGCGCCCAGATGCCGTGGTGATGCGCGTGGTTGGGCGCGTAGTCGTCGGTCACGATTTTGCCCGACGGGGAGAAGACGGGATGCACGTAGCCCGCGCGCACGATGTGCGGCGGGATGCCTTCGCGCGGGAGGTCGTCGCGGTTCAGGCGAAACACGAGCACGGGCGCGCCGCCCACGCTCACACGGAGGTGGCCGCCCTCGGGCGCGGCGACGACGGCCGGCTCGATCGGGGCCTTGAGGTTTGCGGCGGTGAGTGTGAAGGAGAGCGTCTCGCCCGCTTTCTGCCACGGCGCGACGAAGCGGGTGGTGCCGTCGGCCTCGGCTTGCAGCGCGACGGCCCGGCCGGCGGCATCGCGGAGCTGCGCGGGTTTGGGTGCATCGGCTGGCAGCGTGAACGCGATCACCTGGCCCGCGCGGTCAACGGCCGCCGGGGCGAGGGTGAGGCGGTAGTCGCGGGCGGAGGCGATGAGCGCGGTGGCGCAGAGTGCGGCGGCGATGCGGAGCATGGGGAAAAGTTTGGTAGCGGCGAGGGCCCGCGGGCCGACGCGCGCGGCGCGCGGGCGCGCGCCGCGGCCCGATCAGGCGCGTACGGGGAACTCTTCGCCAACAGCGGCAGGCCGCGGAGGGCGCGGGGTTTGTTCTCGTCGAGGCTCTGCACCGCATCCTTGAGGCTGGCCATGAACTCGACGACATCGCGCAGCTGCGTGGGCGTGAGGATGGCGCCGTAGATTTCGGGCATGCCGCTGGGCGCGCCTTCGCGCTTGGCGATGTCGCTCTTCTTCACTTCGACGACTTTGTTGTCCGTGTTGCGGAGGGTGAGGAGGTCGGCGGTTTCGCTGGCGACCACGCCGGCGGCCACGCCGCCGGATTTCAAGGTGACTACGATGGTGTCGAAACCCGGCGCGATGGCGGCGTTGGGCTTCACGATGGCCTCGAGGAGTTGCTCGCGTGTCTGCTTGGCGCCGATGCCGGCGAGGTTGGGGCCGGCGTCGCCGCCGTCGCCACCGGCGCGGTGGCAGCGGATGCAGGCGAGCACGGGCTGATTGCGGAAAATCTGCTCGCCGCGCTTGGCGTCGCCGCCTTCGAGCGCGACCAGGTGAGGCGCGAGCGGATCGGTGCTGGCTGCGAGTGCGGCGGTGCGTTTTTCGAGGAGCGCCTTGATCTCGGGGGCGCTGCGACGGCCAGCGGCGTTGAGCAAATCGAGCTGCACGGCGGGGGCGATCTTGCCGGCCTCGAGCTGGCGGAGCTGCTCGGCGAACAGCGGATCGGCGCTCGGGTGGCGGAGGAAGCCGAGCGAACGGAGGGCGGCTTTCTGCTCGGTCACGGTGCCCTTGGCCACGAGGTTGGCGATGACGGGCGCGGCGACGGCGGGCGAGAGGCGGGCGGCGATCGGCAGGGCGGCGAGACGGAGGGTCGAGGACGAGGAGGCGCTCGCGAGCGTGACGGCCTCGCCGAGGCGCGCGTCCTTGATCTTGTCGAGGGTGCCGAGGGCGGCGGCGCGGGTCTCCCCGGGCAGCGCCTCGTCCTTCACCGCGGCGAACAGGGCGTCGGTCGCGCCCGCAATCTCAAGGTCCTGCATGGCGTTGAGCGTGGCGGTCTGGACCGCGGCGGGCGTGCCGGCCGCGAGCAGGCCGCCGATGAGCGGGCGCAGGGCGTCGGCCGCGACCGCGCGGTCGCGGGCTTTCTCCGCGAGGGGACGATAGGTGCCGACCAGACGATCGCGCGCGGGCGGCTTGGGCCAGAGCGCGAGCTGCGCGAGCGCCTCGGCGCGGAGCTTGGCGGGCGCGGCAGGGTTCGCGGCGAAGGCGACGAGCGCGGCGGCGTTGGCGGGCTGGCCGAGCCGGAACTGGGCGTTGAGCACGCGGAAGCCCACGGACTCGTCGGCCAGACGCGGCGAGGGCGCCGCATCTCCAGCGGAAAGCAGCGACGCGAGGGCCGGCAGGGCGCCGTTGATCGGTGCGTCGTTGATGGCGAGCGCGGCCTCGCGGACGATCAGGGGATCGGAGTCGGCGAGGAACTTGGCCACGACGGGGCTGCCGAGGTGGCGGAGCGCGAGCACCACGCCGAGGCGCACGGCGGGCGAGCGATCACCGATGGCGGCGGTGAGAGCCGTGGTGTTGTTGCCAGCCGCGAGCGCCATCACGAGGGCGTGGCGGAGGGTGGCGTCGGCATTGTCGTTGACGCGGAGCGCGGCGAGCAGCGCGGGCGCGGCGGCGGTGTGTTTCAGTTTGGCGAGGCCCTGCGCGGCGAAGAACTTCACGCGATCGCTCGGATCGGTGAGGGCGGCGGCGAGGGCGTCGGCATCGGAGGCGACGCGGGCTTCGCCGATGACTTTGAGGGCTTGGGCGCGGACTTCGGCGTCGCTGTCGCGGAGCAGGGCGCGGGCGGGAGCGAGAGCGGACTTATCGGTCGCGGCGAGCTGGCCGAGGCCCCAGATCGCGTGGAGGCGGGCGAGGGCGTTGGAATTCGTAGTCGTGGCAACCTTGGCCAGTGTCGCGATGCTCGCGGACCCGCGCTCGGCGAGGGTGAACTGCGCCTCGAGCCGCACGCGCCAGTCGGGATGCGCGATGAGTTTCGCGAGTTCGTCGGCGCTGCGTTTCGTCCAGTCGCCGGCGATGAGGGCTTTCGTTTCCTTCACGATCGCGTCGTTTTCGTGCTTGGGATCGGCGATGGCGTAGAGGCGGCCGCGTTTCGATTTCGGCCAGCCGTCGGCCCAGTCGGAAGTGTAGAGGCGGCCGTCGGGGCCGAACTTCACGTCGGTGGGCAGCGCGGAGGTCATGAAGGGCTTGGCGTCGCCGATTTCGTAGGACGCGCCCTTCGGCTTGACGGTGTAGGTGTAGATGCCGCTCCGGGCGATGGCGCCCTTGAAGTGCGTGATGAAGAGGTGGCCGCGGTAGGATTCGTTGAGGCCGGTGCCGGGGTAGTAGGTGATGCCGGAAGGGCCGTCCTCGATATTGCAGATCGGCGGGAGGATGTAGGCGGGCTGGCCGGCGTGGCGCTGATGCCAGAGGCGGTTGGCGAACCACGGGCTATCTTTGCCGAGCGGCGGAAATTGGTAGCCCACGCGCCAGCCGGCATCGGCGCCCTCGATCACGTGCACGAGCCGCTCCTCGTCGCCCTGGTCGCAGTCGTTGTCGCCGGTGAGGAGGTCGCCGTTCTCGGTGAACACGAGCGACTGCGGATTGCGCAGGCCGCGCATCACGAGCTCAAGCTGCGTGCCGTCGGGATTGCAGCGGTAAACCGCGCCTTCGTCGGGCGTGGAGACGAGGCCACCTTCCTTGGTCTTGATTGTGGCGCCGCGGTCGCCGTTGCTGAAATAAATTTTCCCATCCGGGCCCCACGCGAGGCCGTGCAGATCGTGGCCGGTGAAATTGAAACGCACGCCGTAGCCGCGGCTGATCTCGGTGCGGGTCTCGGCCTTCGTGTCGCCGGAAAATTGCCACACGCTCGGGATGTTGGTGAACCAGACCTTGCCGCGGCGGGCGAGGACGCCGGAGGCGATGCCGTCGAGCGGGGAGTTGAAGCCGTCGGCATAGACGTAGCTCTTATCGGCGACGCCGTCGCCGTCGGTGTCGGCGACGAGCCGCACAACTTCGCCTTCGATGGAGAGCTCCTTCTCGCCCTCGGCGCCGAAGAGGCGCTGCACCATCGCGGTGCGATCCTCGATGGTGCGCAGCGCGAGATCGTCCTCGAGCATCCACATGTAGTCGCGGATGTCGAAGACGCTGGAGCGGTAGCGGTAGGTCTCGGCGACGAAGGCGCGGCCCTTTTCGTCGAAGTTGAAGGCGACAGGATTGGCGAGCATGGGCTCGGCGGCCCAGAGCTTCACGGTGAGGCCCTCGGGGACCTTCATGCGGGAGAGGGCGCGGGCGCCCTCGTCGGAGGCGGGGGCGATGTCCGGGGTGGCGACGCGCGTGCCGGCGTTGAGGACTTTGCCGCGGGCGGCGGGCTTGTTGTCCTCATCGGCTTCGGCGGCGCGGAGAGCCGGGGAGAGGAACGCGGCCGCGAGGGACAGCGCGGCGACCAGGGTGGGGAAACGTTTCATGCGAAAGGGGAGGGAACCTAGGCGGTGACCGGGGTGAGGCAAGACGCGCGGCCAGAGAAAACAATGCGCGAGAGCGGGCGGGCGCTCCGCTGGATTTGGCTAGCCCGAACGGGCTACCGCCCGCGCCGCAGATTGTCGCACACGATGGCGGCGGCGACGGCGGCGTTGAGGGATTCTGCGGCGCCGAGCCGCGGGATCGTGACGCGGCGGGTGATGCGGGCGGCGACGGACGGCGAGAGCCCGCGGCCTTCGCTGCCGATCACGATGACGGCGTCGCGCAGCGCGGGCAGGACGTGGACCGTTTCACCCACGAGATCGCAGCCGAGGATGGGCGTTGTGGCGGCGACACCGCCGAGGATCGCCGCGAGATCGGCCGTGTGCGTGCGGACGCGGGCGAAGGAGCCCATGCTGGCGTTGATCGTTTTCTGGTGGAAGAGATCCGCGCAGTCGGGCGAAAGCACGACGCGGTCGAGGGCGAACCAGTCGGCGATGCGGAGGAGCGTGCCGACGTTGCCGGGGTCCTGCACGCCATCGAGCGCCAGGGTGAGGCCGCGGTCGAGCGCGCCGGGCGCGAGCGGAGTGCGGGCGATGGTCCCGACGGCGAGCACGCTCGACGGCGTAGGAAAGTGGCTGGCGCGCGCCATCTCGTCGGCCGAAACGCCGTGGGTCTTGCGGCCCGGCCATTCCGGCGTCGCATAAATTTCCGCGAACGGGAAGCCCGCGGCGAGCAGCTCGCCCACGACCTTCTCCCCCTCGACGACGAAGAGCCCGAGGGCCTCGCGGATTTTCTTGTCGCGCAGGGAGCGCAGGCGCTGGAGTTCGGCCTTGGTGAGCACGGGCCGAGGCTCGCCGCGGTCAGTTGCCCTTGGCAAGCAGCGCCTCGCCCGCGCCCTCAAGCCGCAGGCGGTGCGCGGTCATGATGTATTCCTCCTTGCCCTCATTGGAGATGAGGAAGCCGAGCTGGAATTCGCCGGTCGGCAGCCGGTCGCGCCGGCGCGCAAAGGAGAAACCGGCGAGTTCCCATTCAGGGTTGCCGGTGGCCTTCGCCACATCGGGCCGCGTGACGGTGACCGCCTCATACATGTAGGTGCGATCTTTGGAGCGCAGCATGATGTAGGTCTCCCCGCGGCGGGAGATCTCCCCGGGCAGCGCCGCCCAGCCCGAGATGTAGGCGGAGCGTTCGTTGACGGTCATTTCGTCCACGAAATAGGCCAGACGCTTGCTGACCGTGGCGCTCGCGACAAACGGTTCGCTGAGGCAGACCGGTCCCATCCGGTAAACGCCCAGTTCCTCGGCGCGTTTCAACAGGGCGGTCGCGCGCGCCGGGGAGGGATGAAGCGCAAAAGTGCCCTTGCCGTCGACGCCGTGCTGCTTGAAGCGCAACGCCGCCCGGTCCCGGCACTCCTGCCACGACTCCGCCTTCGCCGCGAAGACTTCGTTGGCGACGAGGTTGAAACCCGCCAAGAACGGCAGGCCCGCCACGAGCAGCCGGAGCGGGCGCCGCGGATGGGAGAAACGCTCCGCGGCCATGAACAGCACCAGCGCCCACGCCACGCCGCTCAGGACATAGTAGCGGGAATGGATCAGGCCCTTGGCCTCCACGGCGCGGCCGGCGGCGATGAGCGCGGCGGCGGCGATCGCCCAGACGGCCAGCGGAAACGCAATGGACTCCCGCCGCAGGGCGCCGCGCCGGGCCAGCGTGAACAGGCCCACCAGCAGGGCGCCGCCCAGCATGGGGGCGAGAAAGGTATTCCCCAGCGCCGGGACCGCCCCGAGCATCGACAACCAGTAGCTCGTGATTTCAACGATGCCGCGCAGGGAGAGTTGGGCGAAGTGATGGCTCTGGTTGACCTCGAAGCCCATCAGGAAACTTCCAATCACCGCGACCCCGCAGGCGCTCCAGAGCATGAGCTGGCGCCATCCACCGCTGCGCAACAGCATCGCCGCACCCACCGGCCAGACTAGAATCCCATGGGCGAGGGTGAAGGTCGCCAGCGTGGCAAAGAGCGCGCCGACCAGCAGGCCGGACGTCGTCTGGCGGGCCACCCCCACGATCGCCAGGCAGGCCAGGAGCACCACTTGGAAGTGATCGATTGAGGAGCCCGACCACAGGAAGTTTTCGTAATGTTCCTTTTGGAAAAGCAGGGCCGAGAGCAGAACCGCGAGACGCAGCCGGCGCGTCGCCGTCGTCGCGGTCACGAGCAGGACGACGCACAGGGCGACGAGAGAGGCGTTGCCGATGGCGCTGATGACCGAGAAATTCACCGTGCCCGTGAGCCAGTAGCTCACCGCGTAGAGCAGCCGGCTCGTGACCATCCGGTGCTCGTTGTTCAAGGCGAACAGCTCGCCCAGGAATTCCCCGGGAGTCGTGCCGTCATTGAGCTTCAGCACCAGGGCCAGCGCGGTCTCGAGCTCATCCCAGTAAACCACATCGCGGCTGGCCGTGATGGCGGTGGAGAGCATGTAGGCCACCGGCAAGAGGGCCAGGAAAGCGATGACCTTGGCGCCCAGCCCCAGCTTGGGGAAAGACAGCCGGGGTCGGAAGCGCGACCAGAGCCTGACGGCGGAGAAGGTGGGATGAGCGGAGGTATCGGTGACCATGTGGCTGGTGAGCTATGGGTTTCGCACGGCGGTCGCCTCGCGGCCGGGCGCGAGCAAGAGCCGGTTGGGGGTGAAGGCTAATTCGGCGGTTTCCCCATCGTGGATCAGCACGCCGACTTCGAAGTCCTCCGCCGGCAGGCGATCACGGGTGATGGCGGCGCGAAAGCCGGCCAGGCGCCAGTCGGGCTGCCGGTGGGCGGCGGCGACATCGGGCCGTTGCAACGTGACGGTGGAGAAAAACAGCGTCGACTGCGGCGAGCGCAGCACGAGGTAAACCTGGCCGCGGCGCGAAACCTTGCCGGGACGCATCGCCCAGCCGCCGACCGTGATGGCGCGGTCGTTGACGATCAGGTCGTCGATGTAGTGCTGGATGGCGGGGTTGGGCGTGGGCTCGATGAACTCCGCGCGGCGAGAGAGCACCGGCAGCGTGTAGAGCCGGCGCTCCGCGGCGATCCGCAGCAGCGCATCGGCGTGGCCCGGGCGGGGGTGCAGGCGCGCGAGGTCGCGGCCATCCTCGCCGTATTGCATGAAGCGCGTGGCCGCGCGGTCGCGCACCTCGACGAAGCCCTCGACCTGCGGGGTGAATTTCACGTTGGCCGTCAGGGTAAGGGCCGCGAGCGCGGGCAGCACGCCCACGAGCGCACGATACGGCCGCTCCGGGGACGCCAGCAATTCGAGCAACATGAAAAGCAGCAGGGCCCAGGCGAGGGCCCCGAGCACCATGTAGCGCGAATTGATCTCCGCGCCCGCGATCTCGGCGCGGCCGAAGGCCACGAGCGCGAGCGCGCCGAGGGCGAAAAGTGCGCCGAACATCGCGATCGGCTCGCGCGCGAGCGCGCCCCGCGCCGCGAGGACGCCGAGCGCGGCCAGCAGCAGGAGGCCGGGCAACGGCGCAAACCCGGCGTGGCCGAAGGTCAGCGGCGCCCCCAGCAGGGCCAGCCAGTAGCGCACCATCGCGCTCACGGACTCCCACGTCATCACGGAGATGTTGTGGCCGGGGTTGAACTTGAAGCCCCACAAAAACAGCAGCAGCGCCCCCGCGCCCGCCCCGATCCACGCGCCCAGCTGGCGCCAGCGCCGCTGGTGCGCGAGCAGCGCCGCGCCGACCGGCCACACCACGCTGCCGTGCGCGAGCGTGAAGGTCGCTGTCAGCGCCAGCACGCCCGCCACCGCCACGCCGCCGGCGCTCCCGCGCGCCAGCGCGACGATCGCGCCCACCGCGAGCGTCACGACTTGGAAGTGATCAATCGAGGCGCCGGACCAGATGAAATTCTCGAAGTGCTCGAGTTGGAACATCAGGAAAGCCAGCACCACGCCCAGCCGCACCCGCCGTTCCGTGCCGCGCACGGCCAGAACGAGAATCACGCACGTCGCCACCATGAATGAGTTTCCCACCAGACCCACGAAGTTGAAATTCACCGTGCCCGTGAGCCAGTAGCTCGCGGCAAACAGGAGCCGGCTTGTGACCATGCGGTGCTCGTTGTTCAGCGCCACGAGCCGGTGCAAGACCTCCCCCGTGTCGGCCCCGGCGTGCATCCGGATGATGAGGTCGAGCGCCGTGTCGAACTCGTCCCAGAAGACGATGTTCCGCCCGCCCTCGAGCACCACCATCGCGATGTAGGCGATCGGGAGGGCGGCCACACACATCCACCCGAGCAGCACCGCGCGGCGGCGCAGGTCGGGCAGGGAGAGGAGGGCAAACATCGTGGAAAAAGGAAGGTCGGCTCCGTCCTTGGCCTGGGCCGCACCATCCGCCGCAGGCTGGAGCCCGCAAGGCGTCTAGGGTAACGGAGTGTTAGACGGGATGTAGACGGAACCAGACGCAGGCATGGGTGCAATGTTTCAGATTTTTTGCCCGTCAGAAAGTCCACGGCGAGAGGCGCGCAAAAGATTGCGCCGCCGGGGCGGGATTCCAACATCCGCACGATGAAACGCTTTGCCCCGCTCCTGCTCCTGGCGTCGCTGGCCTTGGTGATTTTCGCGCCGCTGGCGATGGCTGCGGCGGCCGCCGCCACACCCACCGCACCCACGCCCGACAAATCCCCGGCCGGACCGATCGCCACAGCGATCTCGACGGTCACCGGCATCGCGATATCGCCCCTCCTCGGCACGGCGGGCTTCGGCGTCTACAAATGGGCGACCGCCAAGGACGACGCCGAGCGCGCCAAGCTGCCGTGGTTCGCGCAATGGAAGTTCTTCGTGCCGGCGCTACTCATTGTGGGTATCTGCGCCTTCAAGGACACGCTCGGCACCATGGTGCCGCCGGGCCTGAAGAAACCGCTCGATGTGCTCGAGACCTTGGAAAACAAATTCAGCGGTCTCGTCGCCGCCGGCGCGGTCATCCCGCTCACGATGGAAACGGTCACCGGCGTGCTCTTCGGCGGCAAGACCTCGGCGGTGCTGCCCGAGTTGGCGACGGGCAGCGTGGCCACGATCCATCTCGCTGCGTTCGAGCCGTCGTCGCTGCTCAATATCCTCACCGTGCCTTTCGGCGTGGCGGTCTTCTGCTTCGTGTGGCTCGCCTCGCACGCGATCAACGTGCTCATCCTCCTCAGCCCGTGGGGCGCGATCGATGCGGCGCTGAAGGGCGCGCGCACCGCGCTGCTCGGCCTCATCACGCTCACCTCCACGATCGACCCGTGGATCAGCGCGGGGCTCTCCCTCGTGGTGATCGTGATCGCCTGGCTGGTGGCGGGCTGGGCCTTCCGGCTGACGGTGTTCGGCTGGATCTTCTCGTGGGAATTTGTCACGCGCCGGTGCCATCGCTTCACGCCGGCGGAAAATGAAAACGCGATGTTCGCCGGCGATGATCTGCCGGCCGTGCCGATCCGCACCTACGGCCGGCTGGTGAAAAAGGCGGATGGCGGCCTCGAGTTTGCCTACCGCCCTTGGCTCGTGCTCGCGCCGCGCGTCGCGCCGGTGCCCGGCGAGGGCCGCGCGCTCGCGGTGGGCCGGGGGGCGTTTTTCTCCGATGTGATCGATGCGCAGGAGCGCACCTTGTTCACGCTGCCGCCGCGCTACCGCGGGCACGAGGAGGCGCTCGCGCGCATCTATGCGCTCCGCGGCGTGCAACCCGCCGGCCTGCGCAAGGCCTGGAGTTCGCTGCGCGAGATGTTCGGTCACCGCGTCAAAAACCAAGCCCCGCTCGCCTCATGAACCGCCGCGCTTTCCTGCACTCCGCGGCCGCCGCCGGCACGTTTGCGGCGCTGCCGTTTTCCATCCGCGCCGCCGACAAGGCGGGCCGCAAATATCGCACCGCGCTCATCGGCGCCGGCTGGTATGGCGGCAACATCGTCGGCGAGGCCATGGCCAGCGGCCAGTGCGAGATCGTCGGCGTGTGCGATGTGGACCGCCGCGCGCTCGATCCCACGGTCGAGAAGATCACCAAGCTCAGTGGCGACCGGCCCCGCAGCTATCGCGATTACCGCGAGCTCCTCGCCAAGGAAAAGCCCGAGATTGTGATCGTCGCCACGCCGGACCACTGGCACGCGCTGCCGACCATCGCGGCGGTGCAGGCGGGCGCGCATGTTTACGTGGAGAAGCCGACCTCCCACACCATCGGCGAGAGCCAGGCGATGGTCCGCGCCGCGCGGGCGCACAACCGCGTGGTGCAAGTCGGCACGCACCGCCGCCTCGCCCCGCACCTGATCAACGCGCGCGACTTCATCCGCACCGGCAAGGCCGGGAAGGTCGGCATGATTCGCTGCCACCTCAACCTCTCCGGCGCCGGCCCCGAGCAGCCGCTCCCCACCGTCGCGATCCCGCCCGAGCTCGACTGGGACATGTGGTGCGGGCCCGCGCCGCTGCGGCCGTTCAACGGCTCCGCCGACAACCGCGGCATCCACCCGCGCGGCTTCCGCATGTATCTCGACTACGCCAACGGCCACCTCGGCGACATCGGCGTGCACTGGTTCGACCAAGTCCTCTGGATCACGGACGAGAAGGCGCCCAAGCGCGTGTTCTCGACCGGCGGCCGGCCGGTGCGCGGCGCCCCCGTCCTCACACCGTCCGCGCAGACGGGCGACGCGCCCGACCATCAGGTCGCGCAGTATGCCTTCGAACAGTTCACCATGACGTGGGAATCGCGCACCTTTGGCGGCAACCACGCCGAGAAGGGCGAGGCCGCCGGCGCCTACCTCTACGGCACCAAGGGCACGATGCAGCTCGGCCACAAGGGCGGCTGGACGTTCTACCCCAGCGACGGCGCCCCGGCCGTCAGCGAGGCGGCGAAGCTCAACCAACCCGATGGTCAGAACATCCGCGAGCTCTGGGCCGACATGCTTGATTGCATCAAGACCGGCCGCCGCCCGATCTGCGACATCGAGGAAGGCCACCGCGCGAGCGTGTGCTCGTTCCTCGGCATGATCAGCTACCGCACGGGCCGCGCGATTGAGTGGGATGGCGCCAAGGAACAAATCATCGGCGACCCCGCCGCCGCCAAGCTCCTCCGCCGCGAATACCGCAAGGGCTGGACGTATCCGGTGTAGGCCCGGGCGCTGACCGGGCTTTCGTTGCCCGCCCAGCATGCGGGCCTACAAAAAGATCCCAATACCCCATGAAACCCCGCCTCCTCGCCCCGCTGATCGCATTGCTCACGTTCGTCGTCGGACCGTTCAGCTCCGCTGCGCCTGCCGATGGCCGCTACCTCTACGCCGCGGTCCCCGGCATCCGCAATTACCTCGAGCGCGGCGGGCACGGTGTGCTCGTGTTCGATCTCGACCGCGGCCACGCGCTCGTCCGCCGCATCCCGGCGCGCGGGCTCAATCCCGCCGACGGCAAGCCGCTCAACGTGAAAGGCGTCGTCGCCCACGCCGGCACGGCCCGGCTCTACGTGAGCACACTGCAGTTCGTCACCTGCTTCGATCTGCTCACCGACAAAATCCTCTGGGAAAAAGCCTATGTGGGCGGCTGCGATCGCATGGCGCTCTCGCCCGACGGCCGGGTGATGTATCTCCCCTCGCTGGAGAAAGAGCACTGGCACGTCGTCGATGCGCTGACGGGCGAGGTGATCAAGCGCCTTGAACCGATCCCGCGCGCGCACAACACCGTCTTCGGCCTCGACGGCCGGCAGGTTTACATGGCTGGCATCGGCTCGCCGCTCCTGCATGTCGCCGACCCGGCGACGCACACGATCGTGCGCAAGGTCGGCCCGTTCAGCTCGGGCATCCGGCCCTTCACGGTCAATGGCCGGCAGACGCTCGCGTTCGTCAACGTCAACGGCCTGCTCGGCTTCGAGGTGGGCGACCTCGCGACGGGCAAGATGCTGCACCGCGTCGAGGTGGCGGGCTTCAAGCAGGGCGTGCCCAAGCGCCACGGCTGCCCGAGCCACGGCGTCGGCCTCACGCCCGACGAAAAGGAAGTCTGGGTTTGCGACGCCGCGAACCAGCGCATGCACGTCTTCGACGCGACCGTGATGCCGCCCAAGCAAGTCGCGAGCATCGAGGTCCGCGACGACCCGGGCTGGATCACCTTCAGCCTCGACGGAAAATACGCCTACCCTTCGACCGGCGAAGTGATCGACGTGGCGACGCGAAAAATCGTCGCGACGCTCAAGACCGAGACCGGCTCCATCGCCGAGAGCGAGAAGATGGTCGAGATCCACTTCGCCGGCGTCAAACCGGTGCGCACGGGGGATCAGTTTGGGGTGGGGAGGGTGAGGTAGTCTTGGCGATGGACTTCGATGTTGAACGCGACGCCTTCTACGAGAGTCGTAGAACTGTGACGCTTCCGCTTGCAGTAAACGATGTCGTTATCGTGAAAGAAGGGAAAATAGCCGGAGCGCAAGCGTGGGTGATCTCACTTCAATGTGTGAGCCCGGAGCCAAGATACTTGATCGAATATGAAGACGGATCGGAGGAAGTCTTGGCGCTTGGCCAGATCCATTACTCATGACAAAGCGTGTGCTGGTTCTGAGGTTCCTTGTTTTGGAGCTTGGCCCAATGATCGCAGCGATTGGGATCAGCGCGTTCACCGCTCGGATTTATCCTGTGGTTTTCGCTGGCGCAGCTGTCGCGATTTTCACGAATGTGACCTTATCCATTCGTGACGGAGCGGTGCTAGAAGGGTGGGGATATGTTTGTGAGCGGAGCGAGAGGCCCGGTTGGTTTTGGAGCTGGATTGCACTGCATGGGTATTTCGGGATTTTTTTTCTATCGAGTGCAGCGCTCGTTTTTATTCGCCCATGAATGGAAAAGATCGGCCCCATGATTTTTTGAACCAAGCGGTGGACGAATATTTGCGTGGGAGTCTGGCATGGCATGAGAAAGAGCTGCGCAAGACGGAAGCGGACTTTGCCACGGGTAAAATTGAGATGCTCGACTGGGAAGCTGCCAAAGAGGAGTTGCGGGGGCGCTTCGACTGAAGGATTGGGTCGTCCGTTACGGCGTCGAAATTTGAGCGACAGCAATCAAAGGTCTAGAGCATTTAAAATAAAACCATAGCCACAAATAAGGAAAGCTGGCAAGGTTTTGGGCATGAAGAAAACCCTGTCGGTGGATTTGCGGGAGAGAATCGTGGCGGCCTACGACGCGCAGGAAGGGACCCGGGAGGAGGTGGCCAAGCGCTTCAAGGTGTCGCTGGGGATGGTGAAGAAGCTGCTGAGCCAGCGGGCCAGCACGGGAGACCTCCGGCCACGGCATCGGTTTTCGGGCCGCAAGGCCCGGCTGATGCCGGCGCATGGCGCGAAGTTGCAACAACTCATCGCGCGGGAACCGGATCTGACGCTGGCGGAGATGAAGGAACGGCTGGGCCTGGGTTGCACGGTGGCGGCAGTCCACTGGGTGGTGCGCAAACTTGGGCTGACATATAAAAAAAGACGCTCCATGCGGCCGAACAAAACCGGCCGGACGTGGCGCGGGCCAGACGCCGCTGGCGGCGGCACCAAGGCGCGCTCGATCCGGCGCGGCTGGTCTTCATCGACGAGTCGGCCGCCAAAACCAATCTGACCCGGCTGCGCGGCCGCGCCCCCAAAGGCGAGCGGCTGGTCTGCCACGCCCCGCACGGCCACTGGCGCACCACCACCATGATCTCCTCCGTGCGGTTGGACGGCACCAGCGCCTGTCTGACGATCGAGGGTGCTACCGACACCGAGGTCTTCCAAGCCTACGTCCGCGAAGTGCTGGTCCCGGCGCTCAGAACGGGCGATATCGTCATCATGGACAACCTCGGCGCGCACAAAAACGACCGCACTTTGGCGCTCATTACCCAGGCCGGGGCGGAGGTCCGCTTCCTGCCCGCCTACTCGCCCGACTTGAATCCCATCGAGATGATGTGGAGCAAGGTGAAGTCTCTGCTCCGCAAAGCCGAGGCCCGCACCCACGACGAACTCCTGCTGGCCATTGCCGCCGCCCTGCGGGCCGTCACCGCCCAAGATGCCCTCGGCTGGTTTGCCGCCTGTGGCTATAGTTTTATTTGATATGCTCTAAGTTATCAGCCAGCGCCCGCAGCCCGCGCGCGAGCCGCCCGATGCCTTCGGCGGCCGTTGCCTTTTCCAATGCGCCATAGGCCACGCGCAGGTGGCAGCCGTGGTCGAGGCCGAAGGCGCTGCCGGGGATCGCGGCGACGCGGTGCTCGCGGATGAGGCGCTCGGCGATTTTCAGCGGGGGGCGCGATGACTTGAGGCGGAGCAGAAAATAGAACGCGCCGGCGGCCGGCGGGATTTCCGCGAGGCCGTCGGCCGCGAGCGAGGCGAGTTCGCGCTGCACGAGCGCGCGGACCGCGGCGAGGGCGCGCAGTTTTTCCCGCACGTAGGGCGCGCCGGCCGCCAGCGCCCCCACGGCGGCGTGCTGCGAGATCACCGGCGGGCAGATGATGATCGTGTCCTGCACCTTGCGCAGCGCGGCCTCGAGGTTTTGCGGAAACACCATCCAGCCGATCCGCCAGCTCGCGAAGCCGAACGCCTTCGAGAGCGAGAAGAGCGAGATCGTGTGAGCCGCGGCGCCGGGAATGGACGCGGGCGAAAAATGTGTCGCGCCGTCGTAGGTGAACTGTTCGTAGGCTTCGTCGTTGAGGTGGAAGAGGCCGCGTTCGGCGCAGAGCGCGTTGACCGCGCGCAGGGCCGCCTCGGGGTAAACCGCGCCGGAGGGATTGTTGGGCGAGACGGTGACGATGGCGCGCGTGCGCGGCGTGATCGCGGCTCGCAGCGCGGCGAGGTCGAGCTGGCAGTGGGCGTCGGTCGGCACGAGGACGGGCCGGCAGTTGGCCATCGTGATCGCCATCTCGTGGTTGAAATAATACGGCACCGGCAGGATCACCTCGTCGCCGGGGTCGGCGATGGCGAGGAGCGCGGCGAGGAAGGCATTGTTGCCGCCGGCGGTGACCATCACGCGGTTGCCGTGCGCAGGGCCGACGCGGAGGTCGTTTTCCGCGGCGAGTTTTTGCCCGATGGCCGCGACGAGCGCGGGAATGCCGGCGACGGGCTGGTATTTGTGGTTCGCCGGATCGGCGGCGAAGCGCGCGATCGCCGCGAAGGCCTCCGGTGGCGGCGGGTAGCTCACCACGCCTTGTCCGAGGGAGATCGTGCCCGGATGCGCGCGGATGAGATCGGCGATCGCCGGGATGATCGGAGTTTGGACGGCGCGGAGGCGCGAGGATTCGGACCAGGGAGTCATGGGGAAGGAGGAGCGGCTGGTTGCAACGGTCCGGCGGCGTCCGGGCGCGGCCGGACGGCGAACCAGTTGACGGCGGCGATGACGGCCACGGCCCCCATGATCGTGAGGTGGGTGGCGTTCATGCGGGCCGCGAGCACAGCGCAAAAGACGATGCCGATCACCGCGAGCAGGGGGCCGGCGGGTGCGCGCCATGCGTCGGCCTGCGGTGCTGTGCGGCGCAGGCGGATCAGGACTACGCAGGTCGTGGCATACGTGACGAGGCGCGCGACACCCGCGAGGATGGCGTTCCAGATGAAGTTTCCGTAGATCGCGAGTGCGAGCAGGAGGACGGCCCAGAAAATAATCGCGACGTGCGGGGAGCGGAAGCGCGCATGCACCGCCGCCCAGCGGCGCGGAAAATCGCCGCGCTCCGCGAGCGCAAAAATCAGGCGCGGCATTGTGACGAAGGCCCCGCTCAGCCAGCCGTAGGTCGAGAGCAGGGCGGCCAAGGCCATCGCCGTGGCCCCGGCCGGCCCGGCGAATGACCGCGCGGCATCGGCGAGCGGCCGTGCGCTGCTGGCCAGATCTGAGACACCACGCATCGCGACCACGTGGATCAGGAGATAGCACGCGGCGATGATCACCAGCCCCAGGCCGAGGGCGAACGGCGTGTCGCGCCGCGGATCCTTGGTCTCGGAGGCGGGGATCAGCGCGCTCTCGAAACCGCCAAACGCGAAGACGAGCGCGACCAGCGCATCCGTCCAGGCGCCGAGGGTGACGGGCGCGGCCGGTGCGGCGGGCGCGATGGTTTTCACCAGCAGCAATCCCGCGACGATGAAGAGGCCGAGCGTCGCGACCTTTGCCACCGTGAAGAAATTGGACAATCCGGCGCCGGCGCGCACGCCGCGGTAGTTCACGACGGCGAAGCCGCCGACGAGCGCCACCATGATCATCGCGCGGGTGCCGGGGACGGTGGCCCGGGGCCAGAATTCGCCGAGATAGTTCACGAACAGGTTGATCACCGCGGCGCCCGAGGTGAGGCGCACGAGCAGGAAAAACCAACCGATCTGGATGCCGGCGAAACGGCCGAGCGTCGCGCGGGCGTAGAGGTATTGGCCGCCGGCTTCGCGGAATTGCGAGCTCACCTCGGCAAACACGGCCATGAGCACCCCGATCGCGAGCGCGCCGAGCACGTAGGCGGCGGGGGCCGCGGGGCCGAGGTGTTTTGCGATGACGCTCGGCAGCCCGAAGATGCCGCTGCCGATCACGCTGTTGAGCACGAGCGCGGTGAGCGTCCAGCGGCCGATGGCGCGCACGAGCTGGGGTTGGGCCGGGGCGGGGTGCATCGCGCGGCGGAGGATCAGCGCGTGAACGCCCGCGGCTTCGAGGCCACGGCGGTGGGAAACGGGACGCCCCAGAGCGCGGGCCTGTCCTGCGCGGCGGAATTGCCGCCGGGGACGAGATGCGCAAACACATCCTCGAAGCGCAGGCTGCACTGGAGCCGGCGTTGCGTCTGCGAATCGATCTTCGGGTTCAGCATGATGGTCGCCTGCGTGAAGGGCGGGGCGCTTTTGATCTTTTGTGCGGCGGCGCGCGCCTGCGCGGGCGTGAGCGAGCGATCCTTGATCACGGCGTCGAGGCGATCGAGGTCGGCGCGCGTGATCGGGCCCCAGAGTTTTCGCCACGCGGCGGGATCGACGCGCGGGGCGATGATGTTCACGAACCGTTTCTCGTCGCCCTCCTGCCGCCAGAATCCGACGACCAAAATGAACGGCTCGTCGATCACGAACTGCCGCAGCGCGTCGCCGAGATCGACGGGCGTGCCGTGTTTCGCGACCTTGGGGTTCACGGGCACGCCGCCGTGATGGAGGTTGGCCGCGGCCGGGATGTCCCACTTCTGCGTGTAGCTCGGCGGGCGGTAGCCGGCGAAGAAGGTGTCGCGCACCCACTGCTCGAAGACCAGGCCGTGCTGCTGGACCTCGGCGCCGTTCGCAGCGAACGCGAGCCCGAGCAGGGCCAGCGCGTGCGGCCATGAGGGCAGGCGGGGGAAACGCATGGCCCGCAGCGTGGGCGGTCGGCGCGGAGGGCACAAGGCCGCGCGCAAAACGACGCAACGGGTGCGTTGACGCGGGGCTTTCCGCGACGTCAGTCTGCGGGCGCTTTCCCCCCACCATGAACCGCCGCAACTTCCTCACCTCGGCCTCCGCCACCGGCGCCGGCCTGCTCCTGCTCAAGCACGCCACCCTCTTCGGCCAGAACACGCCGTCGAAAAAACTCAACGTCGCCCTCATCGGCGTCTGGGGCCGCGGCCTCGCGCACTACGACGGGCTCTCGCGCGAGAATGTCGTCGCGCTCTGTGACATCAATGAGGCGCGGTTCCCCGATGCGCTGAGGAAATTTCCCGGCGCCAAGACCTACATCGACTGGCGGAAATGCCTCGATCATCCGGGGCTTGATGCGGTCGTCATCTGCACCGCGGACCACACGCACGCGCACTGCGCGATGTGGGCGATGAACCGCAACCTCCACGTCTATTGCGAAAAGCCCATCGGCCTCAGCGTCGAGGAGGCGCGCCTGCTCCGCGCAAAATATCTCTCCTTGAAAAACAAGATCGCCACGCAGGCCGGCACGCAGCGCCACGCGAACCCGAACTTCTCGCGCGTGCGCGAGCTCGTGCGCGACGGCGCGATCGGCGAGCTGCGCGGCGTCTTCGCCTGGGGCAACCGCAAGCTCCCGCGCCCCGCCTATCTGCCCGGCCAGGGCACGCCGCCCGCGGGCTTCCACTACGACCTCTGGCTCGGGCCTTCGCCTGCGCACCCCTACAATCCGGGCTATTTCTCCGGCGGTCCCGGCGCGAATTGCCTCCAGTGGAACATGTATTGGGACTTCGGCACCGGCCAGGTCGGCGACATGGGCGCCCACACGATGGACCTCGCGTGGAACGCCATCGACGCCACGCACCCGACTTCAATCGAGGCCAAGGGCGACGCCTTCAACCCCGATGTGACGCCCGTCGAGCTCACCGCGCATTTCGATCACCCGGCCAACAGCTGGCGTCCGGCGATCCGCGTGAGCTGGTATCAGGGCGGCGCGCTCCCCACCTCGCCCAAGCGCTGGATCGATCTCAACGGCATTGGACACGGCGCGATGTTCAAGGGCTCGAAGGGCGTGCTCGTCGCGGACTTCACGACGCGCATGATCATCCCGACTGACGACAAGATCGACCTAGCCGGCTACCAACCGCGGAACGAGAGCAACGTCACGCCGCCGCTCGGGAATTTCCAGGACCAGTTTTTCCGCGCCTGTAAGACGGACCTGAAGACCTCGTGCAACTTCGACTACAACGGGCTCATGACGGAGCAGATGGCGCTCGGCCTCGTTGCCTACCGCGCGGGCAAGAAGCTCGAGTATGATGGCAAGGCCGGCCGCGTGACCAACGACGAGGCCGCCAACGTGCTGCTCTCGCGGCCGTATCGCGAAGGCTGGCCGATGAACGGGTGAAGTAGGGCGGGTCTATGACCCGCCCCTTGGTTCGAACACTCAGTGCGCGAAAGGGCGGGTCACAGACCCGCCCTACTTGTCACTCCGCGTCTTCCCAGCGCTTTGAGCGGGCGAGGGCCTTCGTCCAGCCGGCGAGCAGTTGCTGGCGGCGCGCGGGTTTCATCGCGGGCTTGAAGCGCTGGTCCACCTGCCACTGCGTGGCGATTTCGGCGGTGTTTTTCCAGTAGCCGACGGCGAGGCCGGCGAGATACGCGGCGCCCAGCGCGGTCGTCTCGGCTATGCGCGGGCGCACCACGGGCACGCCGAGCATGTCGGCTTGGAACTGCATGAGCAGGTTGTTGGCGCACGCGCCGCCATCGACACGGAGTTCACGGAGACGGATGCCGGAGTCCGACTGCATCGCATGCAGGACATCGCGCACTTGGTAGGAGATGCCCTCGAGGGCGGCGCGGGCGAGGTGCGCGGCCGTCGTGCCGCGGGTGAGGCCGGCGATCAGGCCGCGCGCATATTGATCCCAATGCGGCGCGCCGAGACCGGCAAAGGCGGGCACGAGATAGGCGCCGCCGTTGTCGGGCACCTGTGCGGCGAGCGCCTCGATGTCGCGCGACGACTTGATGATCCCGAGGCCGTCGCGGAGCCACTGCACGACGGCGCCGGCGATGAAGATGCTGCCTTCGAGCGCATACTCCGTGCGGCCGCCGATGCGCCACGCGACGGTCGTGAGCAGGTTGTTGCGCGAGGCGATGGGCTTGGTGCCCGTGTGCATGAGCATGAAGCAGCCGGTGCCGTAGGTGTTCTTGACCATGCCGGGCCGCGTGCAGGCTTGGCCAAAGAGCGCCGCCTGCTGATCGCCCGCGATGCCGGCGATGGGAATCGCGCCGCCCCAGAGCGTGCATTCGCCGTAGATCTCGCTCGAGGCGCGGACCTCGGGCAGCACGGCGCGGGGGATGCCGAGGAGCTTGAGCAGCCGGTCGTCCCACGCGCAGGTCTGCAAATCAAGGAGCATGGTGCGAGAGGCGTTGGAGGCATCGGTGACGTGGACGCGACCGGCGGTGAGATTCCACACGAGCCACGAGTCGATGGTGCCAAACGCGAGCTCGCCGGCGCGCGCGCGGGCCATCGCGCCGGGGACGTTCTTCAGAATCCACGCGAGCTTCGTGCCCGAGAAATACGCGTCGAGGACGAGACCGGTCTTGCGCCGGATCATCGCGGCCTGGCCGGCCTTTCGCAGGCGGTCGCACGCGCCCGCGGTGCGCCGATCCTGCCAGACGATGGCGGGGTGGATGGGGCGGCCGGTCTGGCGATCCCAGACGACGGTGGTCTCGCGCTGATTGGTGATGCCGATGGCGGCGATGTCGGCGGCGGTGAGGCTGGCCTTTTGCAGCGCCTCGGCGGCGACGGCGGACTGCGTGGCCCAGATCTCATCGGCGTCGTGCTCGACCCAGCCGGGCTGGGGGAAAAACTGCCGGAATTCCTTTTGCGCCACGGCGACGACACTGCCGGCGTGATCGAAAATGATGGCACGCGAACTGGTCGTGCCTTGGTCGAGGGCGAGGATGTATTTCATGAGGGCTCAGAATTTTTAACCACGGATTGCACGGATTAACACAGATCAAGGCATGGGCTGCGGAAATCTCATCCGTGCCATCCGTGTGATCCGTGGTCCAACGGTTTTGGTTTACCAGCAGCGGCTGAAGAGCATCGCGCCGAGCACGCCGCCGATGATCGGGCCGACCACGGGCACCCATGCGTAGCCCCAGTCGCTGCCGCCTTTGCCCGCGATGGGCAGGAGCGCATGGGCGAGGCGCGGCCCGAGGTCGCGCGCGGGGTTGATGGCGTAGCCGGTCGGGCCGCCGAGCGAGAGGCCGATGGACCAGACGAGCAGGCCGACGAGGAACGGCGCGAAGCCTTTGTCGAAGCCGGTGTTCGGCACCAGATTCTCCGGTCGCAACACCGCGAGCACGCCCAGCACCAGCACCGCGGTGCCGATGATTTCGGTGACGAGATTGGCGAACGGGCGGCGGATGGCCGGCCCGGTGCAAAATACCGCGAGTTTGGCACCCTGATCCGTGGTCGCGCCCCAGTGCGGGAGGTAGGCGAGCCACACCACGACGGCGCCGAGAAACGCGCCGATCATCTGGGCGGCGATGTAGCCCGGCACCAGCGCCCAGGAAAACTTGCCGATGGCGGCGAGTCCGATCGTGACGGCGGGGTTGAGGTGCGCCCCGCTGAACGAATTTACGCTGTAAACGGCGAGGGCCACGGCCAGCGCCCAGCCGGTGGTGATGACGATCCAGCCGCTGTTCTGGCCTTTGGTTTTGTTCAGGACGACGTTGGCGACGACGCCGTCGCCGAGCGTGATGAGGAGGGCGGTGCCGAGGATTTCAGCCACGAAGGGTGTCATGGGGCGGAGGCGGAGGGGTTGCGACGCGCGGACATGGCGAACCTCCCCCAGCCCGGCGCGGGCTGGCGATGGAAATTATTATTCCTGCACCGGCACCGCGGGCAGCGGGCGGGCAATGTCGCGGCGGAGCGACTCCAGGTTCTCGCGGATGAGCGCGCCCATCGACTCACACTTGAGGTAGGCTTTGCGGCCGTAGTGTTCGGCGAGTCCCTCGCGCAGCGTGCGGACTTTGTCCGGCGGCGCGATGGGGTCGGCGGCCATCTGGGTGAGCAGAGCGCCGAGGCGCTCGGCGGCGAGCGACGCGCGCTGGAGGATGAGCGTCTGCTCCTCGCGCTCGTATTGGCGCGCCGTCTCGGGGCGGAGGTGGCGCAGGCAGTAGCGCACGAGGGGGTTGTTGTCCTTGAAGAATTGCGGGAAATAAAAGTTCTTCCGCCCGTCGTAGCTTTGCTGGTCGAAGTCCATCGCGCGGATGCGCACCTGCGCCTCCTCGAAGTCGGGCGTTAGCACGAAGACGAAATTGTAGGAGCGCATGTCGCCGAGCAGGCGCACGAAGCAGCGCTCGTTGAACTTCACGAGTTCCTTGGCTACGCGGATGGGCTTCAGTTCGGAGCGCTTGCCCAGCCAGTTCGCGATGAACATGTCGCCGGGGATGCCGGCCACGTGTTCTTCCACGAGCGTCGCGCCGTGCGTGAGGAAGTTGAGGCGGTTGGGCGAGAGGAGGTGCTCGAGCTCCAGGCCGTAGAGGCGCGAGGCATCGGCCTGCTTCACGTAGAAGTAGTCCTGGTTGTCGTTGTAGGCGTTGACGATTCGGACGCGGAACGGCGTGGAATTGCCGAAGGTGCAGAAATCCACGCGGTCCACGTAGAGGTGCTGCACGACGGAGAGATCACCGTCGACCTTGAGCAGGGCATAGACCTCCTTCAGCGCCTGGTTGAGGGCGGTCATCTCGGTGGAATCGTAGATGACGGTGTCCCAGAGGGTGGGTTTGCCTGCGTCGTCGGTCAGGGGGATGACCTCGTGAAACGCGCGCAGCCGCTCGTAGGTGATCGGCAGATCGCGCTCGCGGCGGTAGCGGCGGAGGTAGGCGCGCAGGCCGTCGCTGACGGGGATGCTGGGCTTGCGCCTTGTCGGCAGGGGATTGGTATCGCCGGTTGCGGCCATGCGCGCACGGTGGGCGGCGCGCCGGGTGGAAGCAATCCCCGCGGCGATCACCGCACCGGCACTTCAAACCAGAAGATGCTGCCGCTGGTCGCGGGAAAATCAGCCCCGACCGTGCCACCCTGCGATTCGACGAGGTGCTTCACGATCGCGAGGCCGAGGCCGTTGCTCTCCTCGCCGGCGGTGGGGCGCACGGAGATGCGCGCGTGCTCGCGAAAAAGCTGGCCGCGCTCCGCGGCGGGCACGCCGGGCCCCGTGTCGTGCAGCTCCACGCGGGTGCGGCCGCGCAGCGCGAGCGTGCGGATCGTCACGCGGCCGCCGCGGGGCGTGAACTTGAGCGCGTTGCTCGTGAGATTGGTGAAGGCTTGATAGACGAGCGAGGCGTCGCACTTGGCGAGGGGGAGCTTCTCCGCGAGGTCCGTGCCGAGCGTGATTTCCTTTTGCTCGGCGGCCTGGGCGTGCTGGCGGGCGACCGCGCCCGCGAGCAGGTTGAGATCGACGGGCGACGCGGGGCCGTGGTCCGCCGCCGTGGGCGGGCGGAGGCCGAGAAACGTGTCCACGATGCGGCGCATTTGCAGCGCGGAGTCGGTGATGGTCTCGACGTAGCGCGCGAGATTGCCCGCGGCGGCGATCGGGGGCTGGCGCCGTAGCAAATCGCCGGCGACGAGGACGAGGCACAGGGGATTGCGCAAATCGTGGCTCGCGATGCGCATGAAGCGCTCCTTGAGCGCGAGTTGGTCTTCCAGCTCGCGCCGCAGCCGGCGGAGGGTGAGGTGCGTGCGCACGCGGGCGAGCGCTTCCTCGTGCTCGATGGGTTTGGCCAGATAATCCACGCCGCCGGCCTCGAATGCCCGGACTTTGTCCGCCGTCTCCGTGAGCGCGGTCATGAAGATCACCGGCAGATCCTTGTTTGCCGGGCGGGCGCGGAGGCGGCGGCACGTTTCAAAGCCGTCGATGCCCGGCATCATCACATCGAGGAGCACGAGGTCCGGCTGAGTCTGCGCGGACTGGGCGAGCGCCTCCTCGCCGTCTTCAGCGACCATGAGCTGGTAGCCGGCGCTGCCAAGGGTGTCGGCCAGCACGCCCAGGTTGGCGGGCGTGTCGTCGACGATCAGGATGATTTCGGGCATGGCGCAGGGGTTGGTAATGGGAAGAGGCAAGCGCGCGGGGCTCAGCCCATGTAGCGGGCGACGAACTGGCGCACGGCCTTCATCTTGTAGCGTGCGGCGAGGTCGAGGACGTTCTGGGCGAAGGGTGCGTGCCGCGGATCCTGCGCGAGGAGGGCCTCGGCGCGCGCGCGCAGACCCACGACGTCGCCCTTGGACGCGAGATCGTGCAACGCCGCCGCCTCGGCGGGGGGCGGCGCGTGGTGGGTCAGCGCCTGCGGGAAAGGAGAGTTGGAGTCGGGCGCCTCGGACCGCGTCCACTCGATTCCAAGCAGGCGGGCGACGAGCGCGAAGAGATCCTCCTCGCGGAAGGGTTTGGCGAGAAACTCGTCGCACCCGGCGGCGAAGCATTCCGTCCGATCGATGGCGTAGGCGCTGGCGGAGACGGCGGCGATGCGCAGCGCCGCGCCGTGGTGCGCGGCGCGCAGCCGGCGGGTCGCCTCCAGGCCGTCGACGCCCCCGGGCATGCGCAGATCCATCAGCACCAGTTCCGGGAGAAATTCCGCGGCCCGTTCGACCGCGGCGCCGCCATCGACCGCCTCGGCCACTTCGAAGCCGAGCGGCGCGAGCATCTCGATGAGGACGGCCCGGTTCGCGGCGTTGTCGTCGACGACAAGCACGCGGCGCCGCGGGCCCGTGTAGCCGGTGATGCGCGACGTGGAGGGCGCGGGCGCGGGCGCCGAGGCGGCCGCCGGCAGCTCGACATCAAACCAGAATCGGCTGCCCCAGCCGGGCTTGCTCTCGACGCGCAGCGAGCCGCCCATGCGCTCGACGAGGCTACGGCTAATCACGAGACCGAGGCCCGTGCCGGCCGAGGCCGCGCCGGCGCGGTGGCCGACCTGCGCGAACGGCTCGAAGAGTTTTCCGATGTCCTCGGCGGAGATGCCCGGCCCGGTGTCGCTCACCGAGAAACGAATCACGGCGCTCTCCGGCGAGACGCGCTGTAGCGAGAACACCGCGCCGCCGGTGCGCGTGAACTTCACGGCGTTGGAGACGAGGTTGAACACGATTTGCCGCAGGCGCTGCTCGTCGCCGTGCACGCGGCGCGGCAAATCAGCCGCGACGGCGGTCTCGAAGAGGATGCCGTTCTCCCGGGCGCGCGTGGCGAATGCCCGCTCCACGCCGAGCGCGAATTCGGGCAGGTCAAAGTCCGCCGGGTGCAGATCGATGCGGCCCGCCTCGATCTTGGAGAGATCGAGCACGTCGTTGATGAGCGCGAGGAGGTGGTCGGCGGACTCGTGGATCACGCGCACTCCCTCGCGCTGGCGCTCGGTGAGGGCCGCGTCGCGCCGCAGGATCTGCGTGTAGCCGAGGATGCCGTTCAGCGGGGTGCGCAGCTCATGGCTCACGCTCGCGAGAAAGTAGCTCTTGGCGCGGCTCGCGGCGTCGGCCGCCTCCTTGGCCTGCCGGAGCACGCGCGCGGCCTCGTGGCGCTGCGTGATGTCGTTGGCCACGCCCTCGAAGCGCTCGATGGTGCCGCTGGCATCGCGGATGACGCGCACGGACTCGGAAATCCAGCAGGTCGAGCCGTCGCGCCGGCGCACCTCGGACTCGAAGCCCGCGACCTCATCACTGCGCGACGCGAGCGCGAGGAATTCCGCGCGGCGCCCGGGCTGCGCGTAGATGCGGCGGCCGATGTCGGGAGTGGCCGCGATCAGCTCCGCGGGCGAAGCGTAGCCAAACATCCGCGCCAGCGCGGGATTGGCGCTGATGAAGCGACCGTCGGGCGAGGTGACGTAGAGGCCTTCCAGGGCGTTCTCAAAGATGCCTCGGTATTTCATCTCGGCGTCCGCCAGCGCGAGTTCGGACTGCCGGCGTTGGATGGCCACCGCGGTCTGCTCGGCGACGAAGTTCAGGAGGTGCATGTCCTCCTCGCTGTAGGCGTCCGCGCGCTCGTAGTCCTGCAGGGCGACGGCGCCGAGCACGCGGCCGGCGGCGACCAGCGGCGCGCCGAGGCGCTGGGCGGCCGGCCGTTCGAGCGGGGTGTAGCGGCCGCGCGTTTGGAGCAGTTCGGCCAGCTCAGCGGCGCTGGCGAGCAGGGGCCGGCGGATTTCGAGCAGCAATTCGGTGAAGCCATTCGCGGCGGAGCGGCGCGGCGGGGCCTGCACATGCTCGTCGACGAAGTAGGGGAAAGACACCTCGCGGCCGTCGGCGCTGAGCACGGCCACGTAAAAGTTCCGCGCGGGCATCAGCCCGGAGACGATCTGGTGCAGCTTGGCGTAGAGATCCTCCAGGGCGCCGCCTTCGAGCACGGCGCGCGAGATCTGGAAGGCGGCGTTCTGGATGCGCAGCCGGCGCTGGCGATCGGACACATCGATCGCGACCGTGAGCATGCAGGGCCGGCCGCCGAGCTCGATGAGATCGGCGTTGAGCAGCAGCGTGCAGTTGGAGCCATCCTTGGCGCGGAAATCGGCCTCGAAATCACGGATCGCGCTGTCGGCGCGGATGCGGTGAAGAAACACATCGCGCTGCTTCGGGTCGCGCCAGAGGTCCAGCTCCAGCGTGGTGCGCCCGATCACTTCCGCGCGGGTGTAGCCGGAACCGCGCTCGAACGCGGGGTTCACCTCAATCAGCCGGCCATCCGCGGCGTGGGCGATGGTCATGAGGGCCGGGCTGGAGAAGAACGTCTTCTCGAACGAGGCGCGGGTCTCGCGCTGGGCCGACTCGATTTGCTGGCGATAGACGGCGACCGCGGCTTGATCCGCGACGAATTTCAGCAGCTCCAGATCGCTGTCGGTGTAGGCGCCGGGGTTGTGGTAATCCTGCACCGTGATGACGCCGATGGCGCGGCCGTCGATGAGCAGGGGTGCGCCGAGCCAGACCGCGGAAGGCTGGCCGTTGGGCCGATAGCGCGTCTCGCCCCGGAAGAGGACGGTCATTTCGTCGGCCGTCGTGCGCAACGGGCGCGCGGTGTGGAGCACGTATTCGGTGAGCCCCACCCCGGGTTTGCGCGGCGCCGGCTTGGCGCTCGTCTCGTCGATGTAATAGGGAAACGAGAGCACCGCATGGTCCGGGCTGATGACGGCGACGTAGAAATTCTTCGCCGAGATCAGGCCGCTCACGATTCGGTGCAGGCGGGGAAACAAATCCGAAAGATCGCCGCCGGCCAGCACGGCCTGCGAGATGGCGTAGGTGGCGGATTGGACCTGCTCGCGCCGGCGCCGATCCGTGATGTCGATCCCCACGGTGAGCAGGCATTGCACGCCGCCGACCTCCAGCGGATCAGCGTGGACGAGGAAGGTGTGGACCGCGCCGGCCCGCGTGCGCAGCGCGCTCTCAAAGCCGCGGACCACGCCGTCGGCCTTGAGACGGCGGAAAAACTCCTCGCGCTGCGCCGGGTAGGCCCAGAAGTTCAGCTCATCGGCCGTGCGCCCGACCAGTTCCTCGCGGGTGTAGCCGCTGGCCCGGATGAAGGCGGGGTTGGCTTCGACGATGCGACGGTCGCCGGCCCGGGTGATCACCATCAGCGCCGGGCTGGAGTGGAAGCTCTTCTCGAAATACGTCTGCGACTCGCGTTGCCGGGTGGCGTTGTCGGCGATCGCGGCGCGGGCCTGTGCGAGCTCCGCGGTGCGCTGCTGCAAGAGGCGCTCGAGCTCGGCAATGGAGCGGGTCTGGGTTTCCGGGGCTGGCATGCGGCGGACTCCCAGCGAAGCGGGCCGCGCCGGCCAGCGCAACCACGCGCTGCGGTGGCTGGCGGCCGGCTTAGCCAGCGCAGCGGCGGCTTTACATCCGGCGGGGTGTTTCGCAGGCTGCCGTCCCTGTGAAACGGATTCTGGTCATCGACGACGAAGGGAAGCTGCGCCAGCACTACGGTGAGCTGCTGCGCCTCGAAGGCTTCGAGGTCATCGAGGCCCGCGGCGGGCGCGAGGGCATCGAGCGGGCGCGCCAGGAAGCCCCCGATCTCGTGCTCTGCGATGTGACCATGCCCGAGATCAACGGCCACCGCGTCCTCGAAGTGCTGCGCGGCGATCCGCTCACCGCGCACTTGCCGTTTGTGTTTCTGACCGGCTGCACCGCGCGCGAGGACATGCGCACGGGCATGAACCTCGGGGCGGACGACTATCTCACCAAGCCAGCCACCCCCGACGAATTGCTGACCGCCGTGCGCGCCCGCCTGCGCCGCGCCGAGGCGGCGACACCGCCGGGCCGTCGCCGGGCCGGCCGCGAGGCGGTGCCTGCCGATCTTGCGCCGCTCGGTCTCACGCCGCGCGAATCCGAGGTGCTCCTCTGGGTCGCCCGCGGCAAGACCAACGACGAGATCGCCACCGTGCTCGGCATCGGGCTGACCACGGTGAAGAAACACCTGGAGAGCACCTACGCGAAACTGGGCGTGGAAAACCGCACGACCGCCGCCGCGATGGCGCTCGAGCGGATCGGCGCGGGCTGAGGGCGATCATCGAGGAGCGTTAGCGGCCCAGCGAGTCCGCCTGCCTTGCGAACTGCTTTTCCAAACTGCCGCAGACGAGCTCGCACAGCTTGAAAATCGTCGGATCGGCGATCGCGTAGAAGACCTGCAGGCCTTCCTTGCGGCGCGAGAGGATGTGGGCCTGCGTCAGCGTCTGCAGGTGGCGGGAGACATTGGCCTGCGTGCCCCCGGTCGCTTCGACCAGCGCATTTACGTTCAGCTCGCCCTCGAACAGCGCCTGGATGAGCCGCAGCCGCATGGGCTCGGCGAGCGCGGCAAAACGCCGGGCCACGTGTTCCAAGGCTTCGTCGGAGAGGGGGACTTTCTTCGCCATTCGCGCATGAGACACGGCCTTGACATTAATACAAGCATATGAGTGTATGCTCATATTAATTGATTCATTCCCGTTCCCATGAAAATCGAATCCCTCATACGTCTCCTGGCTGGGTCCGTGACTTTGACCGGCGTGATCCTCGCCCACTTCGTCAGTCCGTGGTGGCTCCTGCTCCCGGCCTTCGCCGGCTTGAATCTCATCCAGTCGGTCTTCACGGGTTTCTGCCCGCCTACGCTCATCCTCCGCGGCATCGGTTGGCTCGGGGAGGACGGCATCATCCGCTGGGGCGGTCGCAAACCGAGCCGCTGAACCACTCAACGTGAAACCCGCCTCACTCGTCCTTGGGGTTGCGCTGTCCCTCGCCTTCGCCGGGTGCGCGCGGCGCGAGCCGAAGGTGATCGGGAACGACGGTCCGGCCGTGGCGGTCCGCGCCGTCGCCGTGCAGCGCGAAATCGTGCCGGCCCGGCTGGAAACCAGCGGCACCGTCCGGGCCGTGCAGCGCGCCACCATCGCGGCCAAGGTCTCCGGCGTGATTGCGAGCCTGCCGCTGGCGCTGGGCCAATCGGTCGAGGCCGGCGACGTGCTGCTCACGATTGCCGCCTCTGAACTCGCGGAACGCGTCGCGCAGGTGCGCGCCCAGCTGCTCGAGACCGAACGCGAGCTCGCTCGCGAACGCACCCTGCAAGCCTCCGGCGCCGGCACCATCGACGCCGTCAAATCGCTGGAGGATCGGCTCGCGCAGACGCAGGCCGCGCTGCGTGAAGCCGAAACGCTGCGCAGCTACGCGACGGTGCGTGCGCCGTTTGCCGGTGTCGTCGCCCGGAAGCATGTCGAGGCGGGGGATTTCGCGGTCCCGGGCGCGCCCCTGCTGCAGCTTGACGGCCGCGACGCGTTCGAAATCGAAACCGGCCTCCCTGAGTCGCTCGCGGCGTCGCTTGCGCCCGGCGCGGTGTTGGAAATCGGGTTCGCCGGATCCGCGGAGCCATTGCGCGCCACCCTCGCGGAGCTTTCCTCCGCCGCTGATCCGGCCACGCGCACGGTCACGGCCAAGCTGGCCGTCCCGGCGGGCGCACCGGTGCGGGCCGGGCAGTTCGTGCGCGTGCTGGTGCCGTCCGCTCCGGTCACGATGCTCCTCGTGCCGGCGAACGCCGTCGCGACGTTCGGCCAGATGGAGCGGGTGTTCGTGGTCGGCGAGAACGGACGGGCGTCGCTCCGCCTCGTGAAAACCGGCGCGAGGGTGGGCGACCGCGTGCAAGTCGTGTCGGGCCTCGATGCGGCCGACCGGGTCGTGATCTCGCCCTCCTCCCTGCGGGACGGACAACCGCTCATCCTCACGCCGTGAACGAGCCACCGGAGCCCATGGCGCCGCGCGGCCTGGCTGGCCGGCTGGCCGCGATGCTTGCGCAGTCCAAGCTCACGCCGATCGCGGTCATCGCGTCGATGCTGCTCGGGGTCTTTGCGGTGCTGATGCTACCGCGCGAGGAGGAGCCGCAGATCAAGGTTCCGATGGTGGATGTGTTCGTCGGCATGCCCGGTGCGACGGCCGGGGAGGTCGAGAACCGCGTCACGCGCCCGATGGAGAAGCTCCTATGGGAAATCCCCGGCGTCGAATACCTCTACTCCACGTCCAGCCCCGCCGCTGCGCTCGTGATCGTGCGCTTCAAGGTGGGCACCGACATCGAGGCGGCGCTCGTCCGGCTGAACCAGAAGCTGCAGGCCAATTTCGACCGCATCCCGGCCGGGGTCACGCCGCCGATCGTCAAGCCGCGCACCATCGACGACGTGCCGATCCTCGCGCTCACATTTCATAGCGCGACGCACGATCACCTCGCGCTCCGCCGAATCGCGGCGCAGGTGGACGATGCCGTGAAGTCGATCCCGCAGGTCGCGGAGACGACGCTCATCGGCGGCACGCGCCGGGCGGTGCGCGTGGCGCTCGATCCGGCGGCGCTCGCGGCGCGGCGCCTCAGCCCCGCGGACCTGATGCCCCAGCTTCGCGAGGCCAACCGCCCGGCGCACGCCGGCTCGCGGCCGTTTGCGAACACCGAGGTGCTCTTGGAAACCGGCCGCTTCCTCCGCAATGCCGCCGACCTCGGTGCCGTCGTGGTGGGAGTGATGGATAACCGTCCGATCTATCTTCGCGAGGTCGCGACGATCACCGACGGCGCCGAGGAGCCCTCGAATTATGTGCTGCACGGCGATGCGCGCACGCCCGGCTTGCAGGCCGCCGTCACGCTCAGCCTCGCCAAGCGGCCCGGCGCCAACGCCATCGAGGTCGTCGATGCCGTCCTCGCCAAGGTCGCCGCGCTGCGCGGCACCTTGCTGCCGGCCGGGATCGCCGTGACCGTCACGCGCGACTACGGCCACACCGCCGCCGAAAAGAGCAACGAGCTCCTGCTCCACATGGGCATCGCGGTCTTTGGCGTCGCCGTGCTGATCCTCCTGTTTCTCGGCTGGCGCGAATCGCTCGTGGTGCTCCTTGCGATCCCGGCGACGCTCGCGCTCACGCTCCTCGTTTTCTACCTCTACGGCTACACGCTGAACCGCATCACGCTCTTCGCGCTGATTTTCTCCATCGGCATCCTGGTGGACGACGCGATCGTGGTGGTGGAGAATATCGTGCGCCACCTGCGTCTCCCGGGCGCGGAGAAAAAATCCCTCACCCAAATCGCGCTCGAGGCCGTGGACGAAGTGGGCAACCCCACCATCCTCGCCACGTGGGCGGTCATCGCGGCGATCCTGCCCATGGCGTTTGTCGGCGGGCTGATGGGGCCCTACATGCGGCCGATTCCCATCGGCTCGACGGCGGCGATGCTCTTCTCGATCGCGATCGCCTTCACCCTCACGCCGTGGGCTGCGATCCGGGTGCTGAAGCGGCGGACCGGCCTCGGCGGCGGCGGCCACGCCCACGACGAGGCGCCGAGCGACTGGTTCACGCGGCTCTATCATCGCGTGATGGAGCCGCTCCTGGATCGGGCGCGCACGCGCTGGGCGTTTCTCGCGATCATCGGCGGGCTGCTGCTGGGCTCGATGGCCTTCGTGCTCACCGGCGCGGTCACGATCAAGATGCTGCCCTTCGACAACAAATCGGAGTTTCAGATCGTCCTCAACACGCCCGAGGGCACGACGCTCGAGCAGACCGCGCGCATCGCGCAGGAGATGGGCGAGGCGATTCGGACCGCGCCCGAAGTCCGCGATTTTCAGATCTACGCGGGCTCGGCGGCGCCCTTCAATTTCAACGGCCTCGTCCGCCACTCCTACCTGCGGCGCGGCCCCAATGTCGCCGATATCCAGGTGAACCTCGTCGGGAAGGAAGACCGGTCCGACCAGAGCCACGCGATCGCGAAGCGTCTCCGGCCGCTGGTCGCCGCCATCGCGAAAAAGCATGGCGCCGTCGTCGCCGTGGCCGAAGTCCCGCCCGGCCCCCCGGTCCTCCAGTCGATCGTCGCCGAGATCTACGGGCCCGACGAAGGGCAGCGCCTGGCCCTGGCCCGCGAGGTCCGCGGTCTCATGGAGCGCACGAAGGGCGTCGTGGACATCGACTGGTATGTCGAGGAGGAGCAGCCCAAGGTCCGCTATGTGGTGGACCGCGCCAAGGCCGCGCACCACGGCATCAGCGAGGGCGCCATCGCGCGCACGCTGGCCCTCGCGGCGCAGGGCGCCGCCGTCGATCTTTTCCATGCCGCCGACGAGCGGGAGGATGTGCCCATCGTCTTTGAGCTGCCCGCCACCCGGCGCGGACAACCCGAGGCGCTGCTTGCGCTGCACGTGCGGGCCGATCTCCCGCCCGCCGCCTACGATTTCTCCGCGCCGCTGATTCCGCTTTCAGAGCTGGTCCGAATCGAGCGAACCCATGGTGAACGCCATCTCTACCGGAAGAACCTCAAGCCGGTCACGTATGTGACCGCCGATGTCGCGGGCGAGGTCGAGAGCCCGGCGTATGCGATGTATGGCCTCGATCGCGCCATCCGCGCGCTCGACGCCCGCCAGTTCGGCGCCGCGCAAGCCGCGCTGCCCATTTACCATCTCAATGTCCCCATCGATGATCAGTCGCCCGCGCTGAAGTGGGACGGCGAGTGGCACATCACGCTCGAGGTGTTTCGGGACCTCGGGCTCGCGTTTGCCGCGGTGCTCGGGCTCATCGCCATGCTCATGGTCGGCTGGTTTCGCAGCTACGTGACGCCGCTCGTGGTCATGGCCGCGATTCCGTTTTCGCTCATCGGCATCTTGCCCGCGCACTGGGCGCTCGGGGCGTTTTTCACCGCGACCTCCATGATCGGCTTCATGGCGGGCGCGGGCATCGTGGTGCGCAACTCGATCATCCTCGTCGATTTCATCGAGCTGCGCCGCGCGCAGGGTCTGCCGCTGCGGGAGGCGGTGATCGAGGCCGGCGCGGTGCGCTTCCGCCCGATGCTGCTCACCGCGCTCGCGGTGGTCGTCGGCGCGGCGGTCATTCTAGCGGATCCGATTTTCCAGGGCCTGGCGATCAGCCTGATGTTCGGCGAACTGGCGTCGCTGCTCGTCAGCCGGATGGCGGTGCCCGTGCTTTACTACATGGCCAGCCGGAAAACGGCGGGCGCGTGAATGAACCCGCTGCGCTTCATCCTCTCGCTCTTTCAGCCCGTGCCCCGCGTGCGGCCGGCGGAGATCGCGGCCCGCGTGCGCGCGGGCGAGGTTGTGCTCATCGACGTGCGCGAGCCCGCGGAGTGGGCCGATGGCATCGCGCAAGGCGCGGTGCCGTTGTCCCTGCGCGACCTCTCGGGCCGGCGCGGGCAGTGGGGGCCGTTTCTCGCCGCGCACGACGGGCGCGAGCTGGCGTTTTACTGCGGGCACGGGGTGCGGGCGAGCATGGCGGCGCGCGTGCTGCGGCGCGAAGGCCACCGGACCCTGAATACCGGGAGTCTGCGGGACTGGGTGGCCGCAGGCTGGCCCGTGGTGCGTCCTGCCCGGAAAAGCTGAGATCGCTCAAGCCAGGAGCACATCGCACAGCGCGATGAGGCGGGCGCGCAGCGGCTCGCCGCGGGCCGCGAAGTCGCGCTGGTGCCGCTCATACTCGGCGCGGCCGGCGGGCATCTCGATGGCGATGGGGGCGAGGCCGAGCTTTTGCAGATCGTAGGGGCTGGCGCGCATGTCCACCTCCCTGACGTCGCGCGCGAGGGCGAAGCAATCGGCGATGAGCTCGGCGGGCGTGAACGGCGCGAGTTTGAAGGCCCACTTGTAGAGGTCCATGTTGGCGTGCAGGCAGCCGCGCTGCTCGAGCTGCGCGGTGTCGGTGCGCGTGGGCTGGAGTTTGTTGAGCGGGCGCGCGGGCGCGGTGAAGAACCGGAACGCGTCGAAGTGCGTGCACGTGATCGGCGACGACTCGACGACGCGCGCCAGTTCATCCGGGGCAAAGCGGAGCGGGTAGTGGTTGTGGCGGACCTCGTCCGGCGTCTGCCGGTAAACCATCGCCCACTCGTGCAGGCCGTGGCAGCCGTAGAACGCGGGGCGCACCTGCATCGCCGCGAGCATCCCGCGCAACCACGCCACGAATTCACGGCGATGCGCGGGCAGTGTGCCGGGATCGAGGGCGATGAGAGGTGGGGTCGTGGGCGGGAACCCAGGCCGGCTCGGAGAGCCGGCTCCACCTTCCGAAAGCTCGCGGTATTCGGGCCAGCGGAGGAACTCGCGTGCGGCTTCGCCGGCCAACGCGACCCCCGGGCCGGGATGCCAGCGCCGCAGCCACGCGGGGCGGAACGCGTAGTAGGTGAAAAGGAAGTCCAGCACCGGATGCTTCTCGCCGCGCGCCGCGCGCGCCTGGTGCGGATCGGTCCACGCGCGCACGCGCGCCTCGTGCGCGGCGGCGCGGGCGCGCCATTCCGATTCAGCCAGAACCGTGGCGGTGGGCGTCGCCGTCATTTCTTTGGGTCCAGATCAAAGCCGTAGTTCGCCTTGAGGAAAACGGCCAGGACCTCCGCGGTGATTTTCGCGAAGCGCGCGCGGTTCTCCGGGGTGTCGCGCACGCCGGGGCGGGGGCACTCGATCTGGAGGCCGTCCACTTTGGGCGTGTCGGGCGCGGCGGCATGGCGGCGCACGATGTAGCCGCCGGAGAAAAACGGGTGCTCGCCCGGCTGCGGCTCCTTGAGGCTCGGCGTGGCGCGCAGGCCGCGGGCTTCAAACAGATCTCCGAGGCTCCCGGGACCGCGCAGCAGCGCCGCAGCGCTGCCGCCGAGGCGCGCGTGCAAATCGCGGAGCGTGCCGAGCTGCATCACGCCGGAGGCGTCGAACGATTTGTCGTCGCGATTGAGCTGCTTGGCGTCGAGGGCGTAGCCGATTTCGAGACGGGCAATCGGGTGCGCGTGGCCGTGCAGATCGATGAGAAAGGCGAAGCCGTGGCGCGCGACGGCCGCGGCGAGCGCGCCCTCGATGGCGGCGTGAAAATCGCGCCACGCGCGCTGCGCGATCGGGTCGCCCTGCGCGGCTTCCTCGATCTCGCGGTTGGGGTCGAGCTTGCTGCGGTGCAGATGGCTGGCGACGAGGTGCGCGTGACGGCCGGTGCGCGCACGGAGGGCGTCGAGCACGGCGCGGGCGAGTTCCTGGGTGTTGGCGTCCATGTCGGTGACGCCCTTGGTGCGGTTGGGAATCGCGTCGGGCTTGAGCCGGCCGCCATGCGGTGCGGTGAGCACGATCGGAAGATCGCCGGCGACGTATTCGACGTAGCGCGCGGCGTCGAAGTAGGACTGGCCGGGGGTCTTCTCCGCGGCTGCGACCGAAAGAATCCCCGCCAGCAAACCGAGCGCGAGGAGGCCGAGCAGGCGGCGGCGAACGGGATCAGGTTTCACGCAGAAGAAGACGCCGCACGCCCTCGATGGGTGCGGCGGTGATGGGTTGCAGGGTGAGGCGCGTGCGCGCGGCGAGGGCGGCGGCGACGATCGGGTGGTTGAGCAGCGCGCCACTCAGGCCCGCGGGGATCGTCGCCGGGTCGTGGCCGGGGAAAAGTTTTTCCGCGACGTGGTTCGCGAGGGCGAGCAGCTCGCCGGCGGATTCGATGGCGACTTCGCGCGCGACGGCGTCGCCCTCGTCGGCCAGCCGCAGCACGACCGGGGCGAGGGCGGCGATGATGCGGTTGGGCTCGGCGTGGCTGTAGTAGTAGCGGGTGACGGCGCGGGCATCGGCGGAGGCGCCGAGCTGCGTGTGATCGCGCACGGCGGGGCCGAGGCGCGAGGGCGGGAGCCAGCCCTGGAGCTCGAGCAACGCGCGGGCGATGGCGCGGCGGCCGAGTTCGTAGCCGCTGCCGGGATCGCCGAAGCGCCAGCCGGTGCCGCCGGCGTAATGAATCGCGCCGTCGGGCGAACGCGCGGCGACGAACGAGCCCGTGCCGGCATGAATCACGAGGCCGGGCGCGCCGCCGGTGGCGAGTTCGAGGGTGGGGAGGGAATCGAGCGCGGAGGTCACGCGACCCAAGCCGGTGAGCGTCGCGGCGAACTCCTGCCAGAAGGCCGGCAGGCCGGCCATGAACAGGCACGTGTGGCTGATTTTCGAGCTGGGGTTCTCGATTTTCGATTCCGCGAGCAGGGCGGTAATCGCGGTGGAGACGATGGCGCGGGCCTCGTCCTGGCCGGCGACGTTGGGATTGCAGCCGGGCGCGACATGGCGCGCGAGGATCGCACCCGTGGCATCGACCAGAATGCACTCGGTCTTGGTGCCGCCGCCGTCGATGCCGATTTTGCAGTTCATGAGTCGGAATGGGTCACGGAGAGCACGGAGGAGACACTGAGGTCACAGAGAAAACCCATATGAATTTCGGCTCTGTGCGCTCCGTGTCTCCTCTGTGTGCTCTGTGAGCAAAGGATCGTGCCTTCACGCCAGCTGCTTGCTCAGGCGGTGCTTGTATTTGGCGCCGACGGCGCGGTTGTGCTCGATGGCGCCGGGGATGTTTTGCGAGCGGAGGACGGGCAACGGATGGTTGTTTTGCTTCAACCACTCCATCGCGGAAAGCGTGAGCCAGTTGAGCAGCGAGGAGCCGATGAACGTCGAGGTCGGGCCGGTCGCGATCTCCGGCGTGAGCTGCATGATGGTGTCGCCGGGGACGCCGCCGTTATCGAGCGTGTAGTCGGCGATGGCGTGGAGATTCTTCCCGCCGGGATGCACGGTCTTGGCCGTGGTGGACATCGCGAGCGAGCAGAGGGCGACGACCACGCAGCCTTTTTTCTTGGCGTGGAGGGCGACCTCGATGGGGGAGGAGTTTTTCCCCGAGTTGGAGATGACGATGACGACCTCGCCGGCGCGCAGCTCGTATTGACGGTCGTAGCGCTCGACGAGGGCGGTGCCGTAGCCGACGAGGTTCTCGATGAAGCCGGCGGTGGGATCATTGATGCTCGTGATGCAGACGAGCCCGCCGGCGCGACCGACGATCTCCCGGGCGATGATCTCGCTGTGGCCGGAACCGAAAGTGTGGATGACCTCGCCGCGCGCGACACTGGCCCCGAGGATGGGCGCGAGGGCCGCGATGGTCGCGGCGTTTTTTTCGCGCGCGGTGGCGAGCAGCGCGAGCGAGCGGTCGTAGTAGGCGGTGGCGAGCGGGGACATGCGGGAGGGAATGAGGGAAGGAGTGAGGGAGGGAAAGCGGGAAACGGGCGTTGCCCCGCGCGGCGGCGGGTTCTTAGCGTCGGGCGAATGATCCGCGCCATTGATCACATCAACCTCGTCGTCGCCGATCTGGCGCGGTCGGTGAAATTCTACACGGAGGTGCTCGGGTTCGTGAAGACGGCGGACGTCCTGATGGAGGGTGATTGGATTGAGGAGATCATCGGGCTCAAGGGCGTGAGGGGGCTGGTGGCCTTCGTCGAGTTGCCGGGCGGGGGCGGGCCGCGGATCGAATTGCTGCAATACGTGGCGCCGGCGGGTGTGGTGTTGCCGGAAAATTCGCGGGCCAACACCCACGGGCTGCGGCACATCGCGTTTCGCGTGGACGACATCGCGGGCATGGCGGCGCGGTTGCGCGCGGCGGGCGTGACGTTGTTTTCCGATCCGGTGAAGGTGCCGCGCGGGGTGGTGAAGTTCGCGGCGGGCGACAAATCGCTCTGCTATTTTCTCGATCCGGACGGGGTGATTTTGGAGCTGTGCGAGTATCGGTAGCGGCTGCGTGGAGCGGGGCCGTTCCACTCGCTGGCGCTCGCGGCTACGTTGATCACGCTTCCCAGCGGCCGTAGATGCCGCAGGGGAGGACCTTGCCGTCGCTCTGGATGGGGAGGCCGACTTCGCCGGCGGTGATGGTGCCGCCGCGGGCGTGGAGGAGTTCGGCGAGGAGGTTGGCGACGACGGTGGGCGAGAGGCGCGCGGTGTAGGCGTTGATCAGAAAAAAGAGTGGTTGCGGCGTGAGCAGCGCGCGGCACTCGGTGAGGAGCGGCCAGAGGTGGTCCTCGAGTTTCCACATCTCGCCGGTGGCGCCGCGACCGTAGGTCGGCGGGTCCATGATGATGGCGTCGTAGGATTTTCCGCGCTTCTGCTCGCGGCGGACGAACTTCAGGCAGTCGTCGGCGATGTAGCGGATGGGCGCGTCGGCGAGGCCGCTGAGGACGGCGTTTTCCTTGCACCATTTCACCATGCCTTCGGCGGCGTCGATATGGGTGACGCTCGCGCCGGCCTTGGCGGCGGCGACGGTGGCGGCACCGGTGTAGCCGAAGAGATTGAGGACGTTGACCTCGCGGCCGGTGGCGCGGGCGGCTTTGATTTTGGCGGAAAACCAGTCCCAGTTGACGGCCTGCTCGGGAAAGAGGCCGGTGTGCTTGAAGGAGGTGGGGTGAATCTTGAAGGTCAGGCCGAGGGGGGCGTAGGCGAGTTTCCAGTGGTCGGGGAGGGGGCGGCGAAACTCCCATTTGCCACCGCCTTGGTCGCTGCGGTGATAGAAACCGTCCCACTGGTCCCAGCGCGTGGGCGCGGGCTGGCCGGCCTCGGCATGGCGGGGCCAGATGATCTGCGGGTCGGGGCGGACGAGGGTGAAGTCGCCCCAGCGCTCGTGCTTCATGCCGTCGCCGCACTCGAGGAGCTGGTAGTCGCGCCAGCGGTCGGCGACGATGAGGGCAGGGCGGGCGGTGGCGGACATGCGGTGGTGCGGGCGGGCGGGCGGGAAGGGAAGGCTTCGTGCTCGCGGGTGTCGAGCCGGGGTTGCGGGCTTTTGGCGAGAGTTCGGGAACATTGACTTAGGCGGCGGAGTCGGGTGGGCTCTTCCGTTTCCCTGCTCACACCATGAACAATAACCAGTCCTCCAGTCTCCTCACGCGAGCCGCGCTCGCGTTGCTCGCGGCCGCCTTCGCCGCGGTTTCCGCCTCGGCCGATGTCGTCGAGACCAAGAACGGCGCCAAGATCGTCGGCAAGGTCGTCAAGATCGCCGACGGCACGGTGTCGGTTGACACCGCCTATGCCGGCACCATCGGCATCAAGCAGTCCGAGGTCGCCAGCATCTCCACGGATGGCCCGGTGGCCGTCCGCCTCGACAGCGGCACGCGCATCGACGGCAAGATCGCCGGCAGCGCCGGCGGCGCGCTGCAGATCAGCGGCGGCGATGGCACCATCTCGACCACGGTCAGCAAGGTCGCCGCGAGCTGGACGGCCGGCGGCAAGGACCCCGCGGTCGCCGCGCTCGAGCGTGGCTGGGCTTACGAGGCGGCGGTCGACGTCGCGGGCAAGACCGGCAACAAGGAGCAGCTCGGCACCGGGCTCTCGTTCCGCGCGACCCTCGCGGGTGCGCAGGACACCCTCCAGTTCTACTCCGCGTATGACCGCCAGGTCTCCGACGGCGTGAAATCGGCCGACCAGTTCAAGGCCGGCGTGGACTACGCCAACAACTTCTCGGGCCGCAAATCCTGGTATGTGCGCGACGAAGGCGGCTTCGACCGCGTGAAGGACATTGAGCTCTACAATGTCGCCGCCGCCGGTCTCGGCTACGATTTCATCAAGGAGCCGAAGCAGACGCTCACCGGCCGCGCCGGTGTGTCGTTCCGTTATGCCGGCTACAAGAATCCCCGCACGGAGGATGTGAAGAGCGCCGGTCTCGACTTCGGCCTCAATCACCGCCTCCAGATGGAAAACTCGGTGCTCGTGAACCGCATCTCCTACGTCCCGACCTTCGAGGACTTCAGCAACTTCGTCCTCACGCACGAGAGCTTCCTCGAGCTGCCCCTGGTGAGTTCGCAGTGGAAGCTCCGCATGGGCGTGGCCAACGACTACAACAGCCAGCCCGGCCGCGGCGTGAAGAAGCTCGACACGACCTACTTCACCCGCCTCGTGCTGAACTGGAAGTAAGCGCCGAAGCTGCGAACGACAGCACTTCACCAGACCCTGTTTATTAAGGGCCGCGCGAGCGGCCCTTTTTTGTGCCCGCGCACCGGACGGTCCGTCTGGAAATCGGATTGCGCCCTTTCGCCGGGCCGTTCGTCTCGCCGTTGCCCCCATGAAGCATCATCTCGTTTCCTTCGTCGCCACGTTCACGGTTCTCGCCTCCTGCGCCCTCGCGGCGGAAGAAGCCAAGGTCACGCCTGCGGGCGACCGCATCCGCATCGAGCTCGGTGGAAAGCTCTTCACCGAGTATGTGTTCAAGGCCGGCCCGCGGCCCTACCTTTACCCCGTGCTCGCGGCCGATGGCACCGAGATGATGCGCCACTACCCGATGAAGAAGGAGGTGCCGGGCGAGGCTTACGATCACCCGCACCATCGTTCGCTCTGGTTTACCCATGGTGATGTGAACGGCCTCGATTTTTGGGCGGAGACCGGTGGCGCCAAGCAGGGCAGGATTCTGAACGAGAAGGTTTCCTCCGCCGTGGAAAAGGGCGCCGCCGTCATCCGTGCGTCCAGCAAATGGGTCGGGCCCGACGACGCCGTGCACATGACCGATGACACCGTGATCCGCGCCCGCGCCATCGCCGGCGGACGTCTCCTCGACTACGAGGTCACACTCAAGGCCCCGGCGGACAAGGCCGTCACGCTCGGCGACACCAAGGAAGGTTCCATGGCCATCCGACTCCCACTCTGGATGACGCCGACACACAGCTACTCCGTGAACAAGCAGCGTGTGAAGCACGAGGGCAAGGGCACCATCATCAACGCCGAGGGCATCAAGAACGACGCCACTTGGGGCAAGCGTTCCACCTGGGTGGACTACCACGCGCCCAAGGACGGGAAGGTTTACGGAGTCGCCATGTTCGACCACCCGTCGAACCCGCGCCACCCGACGTGGTGGCACGTGCGCTCCTACGCGCTCTTCGCCGCGAATCCGTTCGGCAAACATGATTTCGAAAACCTCAAGGATCAGCCCAAGGCTGGCGCCCTCACTATCCCGGCCGGCGGCAGCGTGACCTTCCGCTGGCGTTTCTATTTCCACATGGGCGACGAAAAGGCCGGCCAGGTCGCCGAACAGTATCAAGCCTACGTCGCGGGCAAGTAGGGCAGGTCTCCGACCCGTCCTCTGCAACCCCGCGCCCACGAGGGCAGGTCGCCGGCCTGCTCTGCTTAAATCCCCACCCCCAAAAAAATCCCCGCCATGCCCCTCCACATCGATCACCTCACGCGCCGCGCGTTTCTCCGCCACACCGCCTTTGCTTCCGCCGCCACTGCCGCCCTCTCCGCTCGCTCTTGGGCTCAGGTGGCTGGCGCCAACTCGGATGTCCGCGTCGCCGTCGTCGGTTTGAACGGCCGCGGTCGCAGCCATCTCGCCAGCCTCTCCAAAGTCGCCGGCGTGCGGGTCGTCGCCCTGTGCGATGCCGACAGCGCCGTGCTCGCCAAGACCAAGGCCACCCTCGGCGCCGATGTGCGGACCTTCGTCGATCTGCGCGAGCTGCTCGCCGCGCCGGGCATCGACGCGATCACGATTGCGACGCCCAACCACCTCCACGCCCTTCAGGCGATCTGGGCCGTGCAGGCGGGCAAGGATGTCTATGTCGAGAAGCCCGTTTCCCACAGCGTCTGGGAGGGACGCCAGCTCGTCACCGCCGCGGCGAAACACAACCGCGTCGTCCAATGCGGCACGCAGATCCGCTCGGGCGAGGGCTTGCAGGAGGCGGTGGCCTGGGTGCGCGCCGGCAACCTCGGCAAAGTGACCGCCTCGCGCGGCTTCTGCTACAAGCGCCGCGACACCATCGGCAAGACCGAGGGCGCGCAGCCCGTGCCCGCGAGTGTCAATTACGATCTCTGGTGCGGGCCGGCCCCCATGGCCGACTTGCGCCGCAAGCGCCTGCACTACGACTGGCATTGGCTGCACGTCACGGGCAATGGCGACGTCGGCAACCAAGGCATCCACCAGATGGACGTCGCGCGCTGGTTCCTCGGCGAGGCCGGGCTGCCGCGCCGCACGCTCAGCGTCGGCGGCCGCCTCGGCTACATCGACGATGGCGACACCCCCAACACCCAGGTCGTGATCCACGACTATGCGAGCGCGCCGCTCATCTTCGAGGTGCGTGGTCTGCCGGCCAAGGCCGGGGCCGCGGTGGCGGCCGCCGACGGCGATGAAGCCGGAGCCGTGGCCGCCAATGCCGCCGCCGCGAACGCCAAGTCCCGCAAGGGCGGTGGCGGTGGCGGCGCGATGGACAACTATCGCGGGGTCGCGGTCGGCAATGTCGTCGACTGCGAAGGCGGCTCGGTGGTGACCACGAATTATTTCACGGCCACGGCCTACGACCGGGCGGGCAAAGTCGTGAAGGAGTTCAAGGGCAGCGATCGCCACATGCAGAACTTCATCGACGTCGTGCGCAGCCGGAAGACCGCGCAGCTCTACGGCCCGATCCTCGAGGGCCATGTGTCGAGCGCGCTCTGCCACCTCGGCAACATCTCCCATGTGCTCGGCCGCGCCGCCGCTCCCGCCGCCCTGAGCGAAAAGATCAAGGGCGACGCCCCGCTCGCCGAGGCCGTCGGCCGCATGACCCAGCACCTCGCGCTCAACCGCGTCGATCTCGCGAAGACTCCGCTTACGCTCGGCGTGCCGCTCACGCTGGCGCCGGGCAAGGAGGCCTTCACGGGCGAGTTTGCCAAGGAAGCGAGCCCGCTCCTCACGCGCCCCTATCGGGCGCCGTTCATCGTGCCCGATCTTTCCGGCAAGGGCGCGCTCGCGTCGTCATAGCGCGGGTAGCGCAGGCTTCAGCCCGCGCTGAACGTGCTGCCCGACTGCCTGCGCGGGCCAGGGCACCGGGCTAACCGGTGGCATCGCGCGTGCGTCAACTCTTCCGCCGGATGAGAATCTTTCGCCTCCTCGCCTTCGCGCTCGCTTGGCCGCTCGCTCCGCTGCGCGCGGCGGAGGAGGCGCTGGTGGCGCTTCCGCCTTTTCTCGTCGAGGAGGCGGCTAAGGGCCCGCCGTGGCGCTTCGCCACCGCGCCCGGCTACGAGATTCTGTCGCGTTGCAGCGATGCCGTCACCCGCCGCGTCGTCGCCACCCACCAGCGCCTGCACCTGTTGCTCGCGGAGATTCTCCCGGTCTCGCTCCAGCTCCAATGCTCGCTGCCGCGCACGCTGATTCTCTATGACGAGGAACTCCAGCCCGCCGCGTCCCGCGAAGTGATTGCGCGGATGCTGCAGCAGGATGCTCCGGCGCCAGCGGCGGATTCCATGCCGACGAGCGGCCTCCGTGGCCTGCGCGCGCCCGGTCCCGTGCGGCGCATGAGTTTTCTGCCCAACCTCCGGCTCTGGGACAGCGATGCCATGACGGTCTTCATGATCGTCCGACGGGAGGACTTCGACGCCGAGACCCTCTCGCTCACCAAGGACTACGTCTCGTTCCTCGTGAAAGGCCGGCTCCCGTCGCTGCCGCCGTGGTTCGCCGCGGGGTTCATCACGCTCTACGGGCAGACGACCTACGAGGGCGAGCGCCTGCTCATGGAGCCGCTCGAGTGGATATCGGCCGCGCACACGGCCGCCGTGAAAACCGATCCGAAGACCGCGCCGCTGGTCGCGCCGCTCGGGGATTTTTTTGCGCTGCGCACCGTGCCGCACGATGAATCAGACGGTGTCGATCCGATGAAGGCCTGGCAGGCGCAGGCCGCGCTGTTCGTGCGCTGGGGCCTGGAGGCCGAGGGCGGGGCGCACCGCGCGGCCTTGTGGAAATTCACGGAGCTCGCCGCCGTGCGCGGCGCGAGCGAGGAGCTTTTCACCACGTGCTTCGGTTTCGACTTCGCCGCGGCGCAGGCGCGGCTTACCGCTTATCTGCCCACCGCGGTGCGCAAGACCGCCACGTTCCGCCTCGCGCGCAACACACCCAAGCCGGCGCCGATCGAGCTGCGCCACGCCACCGACGGCGAGATCGCGCGCATCAAGGGCGACTGGGAGCGCCTTGAGGTGCCCTACGTGAAAAAAATCTCCCCGGCGCTCGCCTCAAAATACCTCGAGCAGGCGCGCCGCACCTTCCGCCGCGCCTACGATCGCGACGACCGCGATCCCCGCCTGCTCGCCGCGATGGGCCTTTGCGAGATCGATGCCGGTGACACTGCGGCCGGGCACGCGCTGCTCGAAAGCGCCGCCCGGCTCGGCCCGATCCGGCCGCGGGCCAACCAGGAACTGGCGAGGCTGCGCCTCGCCGCGGCGCGCGCCCAGCCGGCCGGAGCCGAAGGTCAGCTCGCCATCGATCAGGTCGCGGGAGTCTTGCAGCCGGCCTTTGCCGCGCGCGCGGACCGGCCGGCGCTGGCCGAGGTTTACGAGACGATCGCCGAGGTGTGGGCCTGGTCCGCGCCGCGGGCGACGCGCGGGCACCTCGCGGTGCTCGACGAGGGCGTGCGGCTTTTTCCGCGGCGCACTTCGCTCGTGTTGCGCGCGGCCGAGGTCAACCTGCGCCACGGTTTCACGACCGAGGCGGCGACGTTCCTCGCCTTGGCCGAGCGGCTCCCCTTAAGCGACGAGGAGCGGGCGCGCGCCGCGGCGCTGCGCCTGGTGGTGGCGGATCTGCTCCCGGCAAGCGGGCGGGAATGAAGGGGTCACGCCGGCCGGCCGCGCCCGGGAGCGATCTGATCAAGGATGAAGGCGGCCACCGCCGCCTTGGGCGCGGGGCCGAAAGCGTGGCGCGCGCCGCCCGCGCCGAGCACGAGGACGGCGTTGGCCTCGGCGTTCATCCCGAGGCCGGGCTGGCTCACATCGTTGGCCACGATCCAGTCGAGGCGCTTGTCGGCCAGCTTGCCGCGGGCGCGGGCCTCGATGTCATGCGTCTCGGCCGCGAAGCCCACGATGGTCTGGTGCGGCTGCCGGGCCGCGGCCAGCGTGCGCAACACGTCCACGGTCGGGACGAGTTCGAGGGTCACGGGGCCGCCGCGTTTTTTCTCCTTCTGCGCGGAGGACTCCTTCGGCCGATAGTCCGCGACCGCCGCGACGGCGATGAAGAGATCGCAGGCGGGGAAAAGCGGTTCGCAGGCCGCGAGCATCTCCGCGGCGGAGCACACGCGGTGCAGGGTCGCGCCCGCCGGCGCCGCGAGCGCCACCGGCCCGCTCACGAGATCAATCTGCCAGCCGCGCGCGGCGGCGGCGGCGGCGAGCGCGTAGCCCATCCGGCCGCTTGAGCCGTTGCTGAGGAAGCGCACCGGATCGAGGTGCTCGCGGGTCGGGCCGGCGGTGAGTAGGCAGCGGAACGGGGGCTTCATGCGTGGGCGCTGCCGTCACGCTGGCGGGCGGATGCGCCGCGGCGAGCCGCTTCGTCGCGGGCGCAGGATGGGGGGGCGCGAAAAATCGTCGCCGGGCAACGTGATCTCAATTACAGCCCCGAGGTGAAAAAAATGCGGGCCGGCGCCGAGCCGGGTAACATCGCCCGGGCGGACGCGCCTGGGCCCAAGCTGCTGAAGCCATGACGAGGCCGGGGCGGCCGCGGCCGCGATGAACGAGATTGTCGAATGGGCGATGAGCCTGGCGGAAAACGGTGGCGCCACGGCGCTCATCGCGCTGGCGCTGGCCACGCTGCTGACCGAGGACCTGACGTGCATCGCGGCGGGCCTGCTCGTCGCGCGCGGCTCGCTCGCGTTCTGGCCGGCGACGGGCGCCTGCTACGCCGGCATCCTGTGCGGCGATCTGCTGCTCGTGCTGATGGGCCGCACCATCGGGCGGCCGGCGCTGCGCGTCTCGCCGCTGAAATGGTGGCTTTCGGAAGAACTGGTCGCGCGCGCGGAGCGGTGGTTTACGCGGCGGGGGCCGGGCATCGTGTTTGCGACCCGCTTCATGCCGGGCACGCGCGTGCCGACGTATTTTGCGGCCGGCGTGCTGCGCGCGCCGTTTTTCCGCTTCGCCGGCTGGTTCGCGATCGCTTGCGCGCTTTGGGTGCCGCTGTTGGTCGGAACGGCCACGTGGCTCGGCACGCGAGCCACAGAAATGCTTGCGACGTGGACCAGTGCCGTGCCCGCGCTGCTCGGCGCCGGTTTGGTCGCCTGGTGCGTGGCCCAGCTCGGCCTCGCGATGGCGACGTGGCGCGGCCGGCGCCTGCTGCTGGGCCGCTGGCGGCGGCTCACGCATTTTGAATTCTGGCCGCGCTGGGCTGTGCATGCACCCGTGCTGGCCTACGTCCTCTGGCTCGCGCTGCGGCACCGCAGCCTCGCGCTCGTGACGGCGGTGAATCCTGGTTTCGGCCCGGGTGGGGGCTTGGCTGGCGAATCGCGGAGCGCCCTTCTGCGCGGCCTCGCCGGCGCCGGTGATCGCGTGGCGAAGTGGACCCGGATCGGGCCGGGTGACGCGGCGACGCGTTATGCGGCGCTCGAAGCCTTCATGGCGGAGCACGCGCTGGCGTTTCCCGTCGTGCTCAAGCCCGATGTGGGCGAAGGCCGCGCCGGCGTCGGGCTGTCGCGCGATGCCGCGCAGGCGCGCGCCGTGATCGAAGCCGATCCGGCGCCGCTGATCGCGCAGGCGCACGGGCCGGGCGTGGTGTTCAGCGTTGGCTACCGGCGGCGGCCGGGTGCGGCGGCCGGCGAGATTTTCGCCCTCGCGGAAAAGCGTCTGGTCGCTGTGACGGGCGACGGGAAGCGGTGCCTCGAAGACCTGATCCTCGCCGACGAGCGCGCCGTGTGCCGCGCGGGGTTTTTCCTTTCCCAATTCGTCGTGCGCCTCGACGACATCCCCGCGGCGGGGGAGCGCGTGGTGCTGGGCGAGTGCGGCGCGCACGACTGCGGCGCGCTCGCCACTCCCGCGCTGAGCGCTGAGATTGAGCGGGTGAGCCGGACGTTCGAGGGCTTCCATTGCGGCCGCTACGAGGTGCGCGCGCTGTCGCTGGAGGCGTTGCGGCGCGGGGAATTCACCGTCCTCGCGCTCCACGGCCTGATGGCGGAGGACCCGGGTATCTGCGATCCGCAGCGGGGCGCGTGGCGCGGCTGGCGGAGCCTCTGCCGGCACTGGCGCTGCGCCTTTGCCCTGGCGGCGGAGAATCGCGCGCGGGGCATCAAGCCGCTCACGCTCGGGGAAGTGTGGCGTCTGCGCGGGGCGCAACGGCGGGGCTCGTGATCGCGTGGGCCGCGCCGGATGACACGACGGAGGCTTTGCGCTCCGCTGGCGAAGTGCGTTGAGTGTCCGCCATGACCGCCTCGCCGCTCGCCGGAAAAACCATTGTGCTCGGCATCACCGGCTCCATCGCCGCCTACAAGGCCGCCGACCTCGCGAGCAAGCTGCGACAGGCGGGCGCGGAGGTCTGGCCGGTGATGACGGAGGGGGCGAAACGCTTCGTGACGCCGCTCACCTTGCAGGCGGTCGCGCATCATCCCGTTGCCGATGATCTGTGGAGCGAACGCGACCCGGAGGTCGTGGGGCACGTCGATCTCGCGGACCGGGCGGACTTGCTGATCGTGGCGCCAGCGACGGCCAACACGCTCGCGCAATTCGCGCACGGCCTCGCGCCGGATTTTCTCACGTCGCTTTATCTGGTGAACCGCGCGCCGGTGCTCATCGCGCCCGCGATGAACGGCAAGATGTGGTCGCATACCGCGACCCAGGCCAACGTCGCGACGCTGCGCGCCCGCGGCCACGGGTTCATCGGCCCCGAGGAAGGGATGCAGGCGTGCGGCTACGAAGGCGTCGGCCGGCTCTGGCCGGTGGAGGGCATCTTGGCGGAGGCGGCGCGGCTCGTCGCCGGATCGGCGGGCTGAGACCAACATCCGCTTCCTTTTTTTCCCTTTGTCATGGCGAGGTGCGCGCAGCGCGCCGTGGCAATCCAGCTGGATTGCTTCGTCGCTCCGCTCCTCGCAATGACAGGCTAAAAGCGATGGGGCGTTGGCATGAGACGCTACGCTTTCGCCGGCTTCGCTTTTTTATCGGGCAGGTGGAAGGGCGCCGCCGAGTGGTCGTGTGCGCGCGGCTGGAGCAGCTTGGCGATGAGGCCGGTCCACCCGGTCTGGTGGGTGGCGCCGAGGCCGCGGCCGGTGTCGCCGTGGAAATATTCGGCGAAGAGCACGTGGTCGCGGAAGTGCGGATCGCGGGCGAGCTTGGGGTGCGATTGCATCGCGGGCCGCTCGCCGTCGCTGTCCTTCAGGAAAAGCGCCGCGAGGCGGCGGGCGATCTCGGCGGCGATTTCCTCCAGGGTAAGGTAGGTTCCGGAGCCGGTGGGGCACTCGACCTTGAAGTCGTCGCCGTAGTAGTGGTGGAATTTTTGCAGCGACTCGATGAGGAGGAAATTCACCGGCATCCAGATCGGGCCGCGCCAGTTGGAGTTGCCGCCGAAGAGATACGAATTGGATTCGCCTGGTTCGTAGCGCACGGTTAGGCGCACGTCGCCCTCGACGAAGACGTAGGGCTTTTCGAGATGCGCGCGCGACAGTGCCCGGACGCCATAGGGCGCGAGGAACTCCGTCTCGTCGAGCATGCGCTTGAGCAGGCACTTCATGCGATGGCCGCGCAGGAGGGACAGCAGGCGGCGCTCGCCGGCGCCGGGATCCTGCCAGCGCGAGACGAGTTGCGCGAGCGCGGGGCGGTTGGCGAGGGTCCATTCGAGGCGGCGCTTGAAGTCCGGCAGCGCGTCGAGCATCGCGGGCTCGAGCGTCTCGACGGCGAAGAGCGGGATGAGGCCGACCATGGAACGGATGCGCAGCGCACGGGACTCGCCGTGCGGGAGGTTGAGCACGTCGTAGTAGAACTCATCCTCCTCGCACCAAAGGCCGAGGCCCTCGTCGGCGATGTTGTTCATCGCCTCGGCGATGTGGAGGAAATGCTCGAAGAACTTGGTGGCGATGTCCTCATAGACGGGGTTGTGCCGCGCGAGTTCGAGCGCGATGCGCAGGAGGTTCAGGGAATACATCGCCATCCAACTCGTGCCATCGGCCTGGTTGATGTGGCCGCCCGTGGGCAGGGGTTTGCTCCGATCGAAGACGCCGATGTTGTCGAGGCCGAGGAAGCCGCCCTGGAAGATGTTGCGGCCCTGCGCGTCCTTGCGGTTCACCCACCAGGTGAAGTTGAGCATCAGCTTGTGGAAGACGCGCTCGAGGAACGCGAGGTCGCCGTGCCCGCCGTGCTGCTTGCGGTCCATCTGGAAGACGCGCCACGTGGCCCACGCGTGGACGGGCGGGTTGACGTCGCCGAAATTCCACTCGTAGGCGGGGAGCTGGCCGTTGGGATGCATATACCACTCGCGCGTGAGCAGCACGAGCTGCTGCTTGGCGAAGTGTGAATCGACGAGCGCGAGCGGGAGGCAGTGGAAGGCGAGATCCCACGCTGCATACCACGGGTATTCCCACGTGTCGGGCATCGAGATGATGTCGCCATTGTTGAGATGGAGCCAGTCGCTGTTGCGGCCGTGGCGGCGCTCGCGCGGCGGCGGGGGCTGAGCCGGATCGCCGGCGAGCCACTCGGGCACGTCGTAATAGTAATACTGCTTCGACCAGATCATGCCGGCGAAGGCCTGCCGCTGCACGAGGCGCGCGTCGGGATCGTGGAGATCGCGCTGGAGGTGGGCGTAGAATTCGTCGGCCTCCGTCTGGCGCGCGGCAAACACGGCGTCGAAGTCGGCGAAGGCGGGCGCGAGCTTCGGCGCGGGTGATTTCGGCTCGCTGGCGCTCGCCGCTACGCGGAGGCGCACGCGCACGCTCGCGCTGCCGCCGGGGGGCACGGCGAGGCGATGGTGGACGGCGACCTTGGTGCCGGTCTGGGCGGGGTTCACGGCGTCGCGGCGGCCGTGGACGACGGCGTCGTTGATGCCGTCCTTGAAAAACCCGGGCGCATCCTTGGCCCCGCCGTGGCGGCGGAGGTTGGTGTCGTTGTCGCAGAAGAGCAGCGCGGGATCGCCGTCGCATTCGAGCGTGCGGTCGCCCAGCTCGGGGTGGCGCACGGAGACGGCGCGCGGCCCGTGGGCGGAGAGCCCGGGGCGCGGGGTGCCATCGCGCCACGACCAGGTGTTGCGGAACCAGAGCTGCGGGAGCACGTGCAGCTCGGCCGCCTCGGGACCGCGGTTGTGCGCGGTGATTTTCAGCAGGATGTCCTCGGGACCGGCTTTGGCATACTCGACGACGATGTCGAAGTAGCGGTCGTCGTCGAAAATCCCGGTGTCGAGCAGCTCGAACTCAGGCTGCTCCTTGCCGCGGCGGCGGTTCTCCGCGATCAGCTGCGCGTAAGGGAAGGCGCGCTGCGGGTATTTGTAGAGCATCCGCAGGTAGGAATGCGTGGGCGTGGCGTCGAGGTAGTAGTAGAGTTCCTTGGGATCCTCGCCGTGGTTGCCCTCGGAGTTGGTGAGCCCGAAGAGCCGCTCCTTCAGGATGGGATCGCGGCCGTTCCAGAGCGCGAGGCCGAGGCAGAGGCGGGCGCGATTATCGGAGAAGCCGGCGAGGCCGTCCTCGCCCCAGCGATAGGCGCGGCTGCGCGCGTGGTCGTGCGGGAAATAATCCCAGGCATCGCCGCCGGGGCTGTAGTCCTCGCGCACGGTGCCCCACTGGCGCTCGGCGAGGTAGGGGCCCCAGCGGCGCCAGCGTTCTTTTCCGGCATTGGCGGCGGCGAGGCGGAGGGATTCGGCGGTGTCGTGGGGCATGGAGGAGGGAAAGAGCGCGTCCGCTCCGCGCGCGCGCGGACGGCGGCGCTTCAGGCGCGCACGAGCGCCGCCGCCTTGTGCATGGCGGTCGAGGTGGCGGCGCAGGCGGCTTCGTTGTCGAGCGCGTTGAGCACGGCGTTGAACGGCTCGGGACGGACCGGTCCGTCGTAGCCGATCTGGACGAGCGCGTTCACGAAGGCCGCGGCGTCGATCACGCCGGTGGCGGCGGGCAGCTCGCGGGCGTTGTCGCGCTGCTGCTCCTTCGCGACGCCCAGCGGCGCATCGTTGAGATCGACGCTGATGACGTCCTCGTTCTTCAACGCGAGCAGATCGGCGGTGGTGTCCCCCGCGGTCCACCAGTGCCACGTGTCGAGGACGAGGCCGACATTGGGCGCGCCGATCGCGGCGATGAGCTCGCGTGCCTCGGCGAGCGTGTGGACAAACGGGTAGCGCTTGCCGACGAGCAGGAGCTGCGTGCCGACATACTCGAGCCCGAGCCGCTGGCCGTGATCGGCGAGGATGCGCGCGACCTCGCGGAGCCGGGCGGCGTGCTGCTTGAAATTTTGGTTGTAGGTGAGCTGGTCGTGGCTCGGCGCCAGCCAGGTGCCGATGCGGGTCGAGCCTGCGGCGCGGAGGGCGGCGGCGATGCGCGGCAGCCTGGCCAGGCCCTCGCGGAAGGTCGCGTCGTCCTTGCGGAAATCCACCGGCAGGCCGGTCGCGCTCCAGCTGAGCTGCTTGGCCTTCAGGTCCGCGAGGATATCGTCGACCTGCGCGGGGGCGAGGCCGGCCAGTTCCTCGCCGCGCGGCTCGACCGACTCGAAGCGGTGCCGGTGCGCGAGGTCGTTCAATTCGCGCTGGCTCTTCACCGAAACGCCGATGCTTCCGGGCGTGAGGGCGAGGGTGAATTTCCGCCTGCCCTTCGGGGCGGCGGCGCGGGCGACGGGCAGGGTGGCGAGGGCGGCGAGCGCCGAGGTGGAGTGGAGGAATGCGCGGCGGTGCATGCCACGCAGCGTGACGCCGGCCCGCGCGGGCGCAAGGAGCGCGTGGCCGGGAACAAAACGCTTGCCCGCATCGGCGCGCGCGCGCATTCACAGCAGCAAAAGCGATCCTGTCGGATTGGCATCACGGCTGGGCGACGATTTCGGGCCTGTGGCGAAGTCGCCGCCCGGGGCGCGGGCCGCCGGCGCGGCGCTTCCGCCCTCCCACCATGGTCACAACCCGCGCCTGCCTCGCCGCCTCTGTGCTCCTCGCCTGCTCCGCCTTTGCCGCGGTGCCCGACTACAAGCTCGGCGATGTCGCGGCTGAGGATGTGATCACGCCGGTGCCGTTGCTCGTGGTGAACCCGGAGGCGACGGAGGCCCTGCGGCAGAAGGTCGCGCAACAGGTCCATCTCATCGTGCGCCACGTGCCATCGACCACGGCGGAGGCCGAGGCGGACCTGCGCGACAAGATCGTGAAGGCGCGCGCGGACTTTATTGTCGCCTTGGAAACCGCGCTGGGCGGACGCCGGCTCACCGAGGCGGACGTGCAGACCGCGGCCTACGAGCGCACACTGCGCGCCGCGCGGCAGAAGGCGCGCGATCTGCCCTTCGAGAAGTTTGCGCCCCTCTGGGTGCGCGGCGAGGGCGACGAACCGCTGGTCGCCGCCATGGTGCAGGCGGTGCGCGAGGTGATGGTGCAGCCGATCGTCGCGACCAAGGACACCAACGTGTTTCCCTCGGGGCAGTCGGTGAGGTTGCTGCCCCTGAAGGGCTTTGCCGAGGCGCCGGCCGCGCGCGAGCTGGAGTCGGGCGGCACGCTGATGCCTTCGAGCCGCGTCCTGAGCGTGTGGCGGGCGCGCCGGGTCGCGGAGACGAGTTTCCCGGTCGGGCAGGAAGCGATCGGCAAATATGCCGCGACCTTTGTGCGGCCCAACGCCGTGGCGGACCCAGAGCTCACTGAGGTCGCGCGCGCGCAGCGCATGGACGGCGTGACGGTCAACGACACCTACGAGACCGGCCAGGTCGTCGTGCGCAAGGGCCAGACGATCGATCGCAAGGCGCTCGCGGCGCTCGCGGCGGTGCGCGAGAAGAGCCTCATCGGCACGCTCCAGACCAAGCTCGAGGAGGGCCAGTCTTTTGCCGGCCTGATCATGAACCAGACCAAGTGGACCACGGCCGGCCTCGGTCTCGTGGTGCTCGTGCTCTGCCTGATTCTCTGGCGCCTGCGGGCGAAGCCATCGACCGCCCTGGTGCTGGCGTCGAGTTCCACGCCCGAGGAAACCGCGGGCACGCGGGCGGCCGGCGGCGATCCCGTCTGGCGCGAGCGGGCGCTCGCGGCCGAGGGCAAGGCCGAGCGTGCGCAACAGGCCATCCGCTCCGGCGTGATGGGCTGGATGCGCGAGAAGGTGGTGAGATCCCTTTCGACGCAGCGGGCCGATCTTTTGTCCGCCCAGCAGAAGGCCGAGGTGGAAATCCGTGAACTCGAGCAACGGCTCGAGCAGCTCCACACCCCGTTGCAGCAGCGCATCAGCGCCTACGAGGCGCGGATCGTCGAGTTGGAGAAGGATCTCGCGGCCAAGGGCGAGGAGAACCGCGAGCTGATCGGCGCGCGCATCTCGGTCGCGCGGCAGCAGCTCATGGTCGAGCGCGAGCGCAGCCGCTCCGGGCAGGGCTAACTGCGAGCGTCTTGTCTCGGAGAGGTTTTTGACGAGAGCCTCGTTGGGCGCTCGCCGCGTCCGCGGCTATTTCACCTTCTCCTCGGCCTGCAGCGCCAGCTCGTAGCACTTGAGCGCCTCGTCGTAACGGCCGAGGCGATTGCAGACGCCACCCTTGGAGAGATAGGCGAGGGTGACCTTGGGATCGGCCTCGATGGCGCGCTCGTAGCACTGGATGGCTTCCTCGAAACGATTGAGGCGCTCCAGCGCCGCGCCGCGGCGGATCATCGCCTCGGTGTGCTTGGCATCGAGACGCAGTATCTCGTCGTAGCAGGTGAGGGCTTCCACGGCCTTGTTGGTGCTGACGAGCGAGCGGCCTTTGTTGAGGAGCACGGCAATCCACGTGGCCTGATCGGTGTTGGGCGCCGGGCGGCGCGCGGGCTCGGAGCCGCTGGGAAGGGTGACGTTGGTCTGCGCGCCGTTGGCGTGAGTGCCGTTGGTCGTGTTGACGGGCACGGCGGCGGGGGCGGGGGCGGAGGTGTGCTCCAGCTCAAAGATGCGGCGCTCCATCCGATCGATCACGGCCATGAGGCGCTGGTTGGAAACTGATACCGCTTGCTCGGCCGGTGCGGTGAGGTCGGCCCCGCCCATCAGCGCAGGCGCGCCCGATCCGGGCGGTGGGAGCTGGGCGGCGCGCAGGGAGGCAACCTCGGCCATGCGGCTCATCGTGCGCCATTGGAGCACAGGCATGAGCAGCACGGCGATGAGGCCGAGCCCGCCAAAGGCGGCCGCGACCCACAGCACGGTGCGGTTGGCGCGCAGCGACTCGGCCTGCTGGCGTTCGCGCTCGGCGGCCTGGCGCTGGGCCTCGAGCTGCGCGCGTTCGCGCTCGGCCTCCATGGCGACACGGATCGAGTCGAGCTTCTCGGTGACGCCGGCGACTCGGTTGTTGACGATGGCGAGCTGGGTGGCGTGCAGCTCCTCGCGAACCTTGAGATAGGACTTGAGCAGCTCCGCCTGCGCGATCTCGTCGGGCGGGGCGGGTTTGGCCGGCGGATTCTCGGCGGTTGCCGCCTGGGCGAAAAGGCCCGCGGCAAAGGCGAAGAACGACAGGACGAGGGCGAGCGCGCGAAGGCGCAATGGCTGCGCAAAAATTTTCATGGGCACCGTGTTTCGCAGGCTGAAATGCGCCGCGATCTTGTCAAGGGGCGCGGCGCGCGAATTGCGCGCGGCGGTCGTCAGTCGAGATATCCGTGCTCGCGCAGCGCCTGGCGTAAGGTGCGCACGCCGGCGATCAGCAGTAGCAGGGCTCCGGTGGCGAGCATCACTGCCAGCCCAAACAGCGCCTCGGTCGTGATGGGCTTATCCCGCACGTGGCGAATCGCCAGAAAGAGGGTGATGCCGGCCAAGGCCCCTCCGCTGAAGCGCCAGATTTCGCGCACGACCAGCGCCCGGATGTTTGGCGAACGAGCCAAATACCGCAGCACACGCGTGGGTTTGCTCACGGTTCCTTCTGCGGCACGCTGATCGTCTCGAGATCCTTCTTCATCTCGGCCTGCAGGCGGGCGAGTTTGTCGGCCGCTTCCTGCATGCGGGCGGCGCGGGTTTTTTGCGCGGCCAGCTTTTCCTCGGCCTCTTCCTTGATTTCGCGGACGCGGGCGAGGGAGCGGGAATTTTGGGCGATGAACACCGCGAGGCTCTGCTCCAGCGCATCGCAGCGCGTGCCGAGGCGTGTGAGTTCGTCCATCCGCGCGCGCACTTCGCGCACGACGGCGGTCTTGGAACGGATGTCCTCCTGCACGGCGGCGGAATGCTCGGCCTTGAGCGTGTCCTTCAGGACGATTTGGCGGCAGACGCCGACAGCAGTGGTGGCGACGCTGAGCGAACTCTTGGCCTCGGCGATGAGCCGTCCGGCCTCGGCCGTCACGGTCTGGTGCCGCTTCTGGAGGGCGCGGGCCTTCTCGCCGTGATCGAGGAGTTCCTTCTCGGTGGAGCCGGCGTCCTTGAATAGCGCGTCGGTGCGCTTGAGGAGATCGTCGCGGAGCTCGGTGGACTGGCGGATCGAGGACTTCACGCGCTCGATGGCCTGGTCGAAGGATTGCAGTGCGGCGACGGTGGCGAGGCGCGCCTCCTCGCGTTCCTGCTGGGTGCGCTGGTAAACATGGGCGCCGCTGCCGCCGGCGACGACGGCGACGATGCTGGAGCCGACACTGACGAGGACTTTGGTGGTCATGCTACTTTCCTCCGATTTCGGTTTCGATTGAGACGGATTCGCGCTCGAGGGCGCGCAGGGACTGGCGGCTGGTGGCGAGAATCTTCTTGGTCTCGGCGTCGAGGCGGGCGATGCCGGCGGTGTCGGACGTGTCGGCGACGGCGAGGGCGCGAAGCTGCGCCATGAGCGGCATCACTTCGCGGCGCATCTTCTGCGCATAGGCGCGCAGGGTCTTGCCCTCGGCATAGGCGGCGGCGAGCTCGGTGGTGCGGTTGTTCAGCGCAGTGAGGCGGCGCGAGAGTTCGACGAGCTCGGCCTGCAGGCTGGTGTGGGTGATGACCGTGCGAGAGCCGCGCGAAAAGGAATCGATGACGATGGCCATGAGCCGTTCGTCGCTGACGGAGTCGGTCCGATCCCAGCGGTCGTCTTTCACGTAGGCGCCCACCTCGTCGAGGAGCGTGGCGGAGGCCTTGGTATCGGACAGGCCCTGGATGGTGGTGAGCATCGTGTCGTAGCGGCCGAGCATCTCCTCAAGCGCGCTCACAGTGTCGTGCACGAGCTGCGAAAGCGTGCGCGCGGCCTTGTCGGCGGGGACATGGCCCGTGGGACCGGTCGCCATCGCCGGCGCGGTGGAGGTCGGTGCCGTGGAGCAGCCGCCGGCGACGAGCGCGAGCGTGAGCATGAGGGCGGACAGTGGACGAGAACGGGACATGGGGGCGGCCGGCTGCGGTCGAGGGAACCTCAGCTTGTGACAAAAATTTAACGAGGCAAGCGGTCATCCGGCCGGAGGGCCGAAAGGCGTAATGACCGCACGCCCAGCCGGCCGGAGCGCTGGGTTGCCGGGCGCTTAGGTGGTGCGCCGCGGGGGGGGGCGCCCAGCGCGGCAGTTCCGAGGGCCTGGCCGGTTACTTCCGAATCGTGACGCGCTGCATCACGACGGGCTGCCTGGGCTGGCTCATGCCTCCGTCGCCTCCGCGCACCGTGGGGAGTTCGGCGATGGTGTCCACGACCTCGATGCCCTTGGTCACGCGCCCGAAGATGGTGTAGCTGGGCGGCAGGCCGTAGTCCTTGTGCAGGATGAAGAACTGGCTGCTGTTCGTGTTGGGGCCGCGGTTGGCCATGGCAACGATGCCGCGTTTGTAGCCGGCGCCGCGCTGATAGAGCTGGTTGAAGGGCGCAATCTCGTCGTTGAAGGTGCCGCCCCAGGCGCTCTCGCCGCCGGTGCCGTCGCCCTTGGGGTCACCGCCCTGAATCATGAAGCCCTTCACGATGCGATGGAAGGTGAGGCCGTTGTAGTAGCCGCGCTCGGCGAGCAGGCGGAAATTTTCCGTGGCCTTGGGCGCGTCGGTCGTCAGTAGCTCAAACTCGATTGTGCCGTGGGAGGTCTCGAGCACGGCGAACTGTGGTCCGGTGGGTGCAGCGGGTGAACCGGCGGAGCCCGCCGGGGAATCGGATCGGCCGCAGCCGGCGAGGGCGAGTAGACCGAGGAGGGCGGAGAGGCGGAAAAAGACGGGGGAGAGGGCGGGCATGACGAAGGTGAAGCCCAAGGGATGGCCGGTCACTTCGCGGGCGCAAAATATTTCTCGATGATCCACTGCGGCTGCCACTGATCCGGCGTGCGCGCTTTTCCGGTGAGGTCAATTTTCGGCGGCGAGTTGCTGGTGGAGTTGAGGGCGAGGGTGTCGCCGACCTTGGCCTGCCAGGCCTTCATCGCGGCGGTGAGGCGCGCGATGTGCGGGGCGTTGGCGGGCTGGTCGTAAACGGAGCGCGTTTCGTCGGGATCGTTTTGCAGGTCGAAGAGCTGGCTGTAGCCGAGCTTGGGGTAGGCGATCAATTTCCAGCGCTCATCGCGCACGGCGCGCTGCACCTGGATGTAGGGCAGGAAGACGGTGTCGCGGAGTTGTTTCTTCGAGCCGTCCCAGAGCGGGCGCACGCTCTCACCGAGGATGCCGGCGGGCGCGGGGATGCGGGTGAGCTCGCAAAGCGTGGGGAAGATATCGAGGAGGTAGGTGAAGGCTTCGGTTGAGCGGCCGCGCGGGATGCCCGGGCCGGAGATGATGAGGGGCGTGCGCATGGAGTGCTCGAAGACGTTCTGCTTGCCGAGCAAGCCGTGGCTGCCGAGGGCGAGGCCGTTGTCGGCGGCGTAGACGACGATGGTGTTGTCAGCGAGGCCGCGGCGCTGGAGGACGGCGAGGATGCGGCCGATCTGTGCGTCCATGTGCTCGACCATCGAGTAATACTCCGCGAGCTGATCGCGGATCATCGCCTCGGTGCGGGGCCAGGCGCCGAGGTTCTCGTCGCGGCCGCCGCTCATCGCGCCGTTGTCGAAGGGGAGCTGCGGGAGGAAGTTTTTCGGGAGCGGCGGGCGCGAGTTGTAGTTGGCCGGGAAGCCGGGCGGCGGTTGGCGCGGGTCGTGCGGCGCGGTGTAGGCGACGTAGCAGAAAAACGGTTTCGCGCCGCCCGCGGAGTCATGCGCCTCGAGGAATTTGATCGCGGCGTCGGTGAACAGGTTGGTGGAGAAGCCGTCGCCGGTGCGTGGGCCGATCATCTTGCCGTCTGGCGAGCGGTCGTGGAGGGGGACTTTCTCGTGGTTGGACATGCCGCCGAACATCACGTTTTCACCAAGCTGAAAGGCGCGGAGCCACGAGGGCTGGCCGTTGTGCCATTTGCCGGTGCCGAAGGTGGTGTAGCCGTGCTCGCCGAAGAGCTCGGGCATGAGCTTCTCGCCGGCGAGCGTCTGGGTGTTCATGGCGAACCACGACTTGCCGGTCATCAGCATGGCGCGGCTCGGCACGCAGACGGCCCCGCTGTTGCCGCCCATGACGTAGTTGCGCCGGAAGCTCACGCCGCCGCGCGCGAGCCCGTCGAGGACGGGCGTCTTGATGTGCGGGTTGCCATGGGCGCCGATGGTGTCCGCGCGCTGATCGTCGGCGAAGAGGATGAGGATGTTGGGCCGGGCGGCCGGCGCGGCGGTGAGGGACGCAATGGACGATAAAGACCAAAGGAGCGCAGCGAGGATCGCGCGAGGGCGGGGAAGCTTTTTCATGGGCAAAGGCAGCGTGCCGGAACGCTGCGGGCGGTGGGAGCTTTTTTTGGTGGCTCCCGCGGGAGAGGAGTTAGCGCACTTGACCCCGCGCCCGCACGGCTTCGAGGAGGGCGCGGAGCTCGGCGACTTTCTCTGGCTGCCGGGCGTAGAGATTGTCGCGCTGGGCGAGGTCGCGACTGAGGTCGAAGAGTTCGCCGGGCTGGTCATTGGGTGCGTAGTTGTTGGCCTGGTCGAACCATGCGGGGACTTTCGAGACGGCGCCGGTTTTGGTCGCCACGAGGAGCCACTGATCGTGGCGCAGCGCGTAGCCGTTGGCATTGGTGTTGTGCACGATCGTGCGGCGCGGGCTGGGGGCGCCGGTTTTCAAGACGGGCAGCAGATCATGGCTGTCCTCGGCGCTGCCGGCGGGAAGCTTGAACCCGGTGATCGCGGCGATGGTCGCCATGAGGTCGACCTGGCTCACGAGCGCGGCGGTGGTTTTGTTCGGCGGCACGACACCGGGCCAGCGCACGATGAAGGGCACGCGGTGGCCGCCCTCCCAGATGTCGCGCTTGAGGCCGCGCAGCGGACCGGAGCTGCGGTGGCCGAAATTCCGGATGCGGTCGTAGGCGTAGTGCTCCGCGCCGTTGTCGGCGGAGAAGACGACGAGCGTGTTTTCAGCGAAGCCGTTGGCTTTGAGGGCGGCGAGGATGCGGCCGACCGTGTCGTCCGTCTGCTCCATGAAGTCGCCGTAGCCGCCGGCCTTGGATTTCCCGGCGAATTCCGGCGTGGGCACGATCGGCGCGTGGGGCGAGGTGAAGGGCACGTAGAGGAAAAACGGATTCGGCCGGCCGCGCTGCTCGCCGATCCAGGAGACGGCGCGTTCGGTGAGGCGCGGCATCACGGCGTGGAAATCCCAGCCGGCGGTCATCGGGCCGGGCCGGGCCTCCCAATTGCCCTCGGCGGTCTGCGGCGTAATCGTGAGCGGGACGGTGGGCGTGGTGATCACGCGGTCGTTTTCAAACCAGGCGTAGGGCGGGAAATTCGGGACATCGTCGCCGAAGTAGTAGTCGAAGCCGCGATCACGCGGGCCGCCGGGGATGGGCTTGGTCCAGTCGAAATCGCCCGGGGCATGGCCGGTCTTCGGATCGGGCTTGGCGCCGGGGCGCATGATGGCGGACCAGTTCCAACCGAGGTGCCACTTGCCGATGCAGGCGGTGCGGTAGCCTTGCTGCTGCAGCATCGCGGGCAGGGTGAGCTCGGCGTCGAAGGACGGCGGGCCGAAGCTGTTCACGATGCCGTGGAATTTCCGCCAGTGGAAGCGGCCGGTGAGCATCGCGTAGCGGCTCGGCGTGCAGATGCCGGACGAGCTGTGCGCGTCGGTGAACCGCAGGCCCTCGCGCGCGAGCTGGTCGAGGTGCGGCGTGCGAATCTTGGACTCGGGGTTTTGAATCGCGAGGTCGCCGTAGCCCATGTCGTCGGCGTAGAGGATGACGATGTTGGGTCGCGACGCGGCGGCGTGGGCGACGCCGTGCAGAAGAAAAAACGAGAGCGCGAGAAGAAGGTGGAGGAGACGCATGGTCGCGGAGGCGGAGATGAATGTGAAGGGGTGGGCCGAGGAGCGGCGGACGCTCAAGGGAGCTTGGTGACGATCGCGTAATAGGCGCCGACTTCGTGACCGTCGGCGGTGACGAAGACGGGCGCGAGTTGATGGGAGCCGGCGGTGAGTGTCGTCGTGAACGCGACCGCTGTGTCACTGGCACGCACGGGCAGGGAGGTGACATCGCGGCCGTCGACGCGGAGCGTGGCAGTCGTGGCCGGGATCGCGATGCCGGGGCGGGCGCGAAAGGCGACGTCGGCGCCGGGGACGTTTTCGCCGGGGGGCAGTGCGGCGGTGATGGGGTGGTTCGCTTCGGCGGGCCAGCGGCGCACGCTGATTTCGTAGCGACCGGCGGTCACGACCTTGACGGCCCAGTGTCCGGCGTGGGCGGACTTATCCGTGGTCGCTTTGGCATTGGGCGCTTTTGCGTTCTTGCCCTTGCCGGCGGCCGCGCGCGCGGGCGCGAACCCATCGGCCACGCGGATGTGCTGCTGGTTCCACGGCGGAAGCGCTTCCTGGATCCAGTCGTGGCCGGTGAGGCTCACGACGGGGTGGTCGGGATGGCCGAGATAAATTTCGGTGGTCTGCGCGAAGGTCGGCTCGAGCTCGGCCCACCAGGCGTCGTAGAACGCGCGCATCTTCGCGGCGCGCGCCGGCTGCTCGGCGATGAGGTTCCGTTCCTGGCCGGGGTCGGCCTTGATGTCGTAGAGCTCCTTGCCGTTCACGAGGCGCCAGGGACCGGACATGACGGCGGTCTGCTTCCACTTGATGGGATCGCGCACGCGCTGGGAATCGGTGACGAGCATGCGCTCGTGCGGCCACGTCGCGGTGCTGCCGGCGGGCTCGAGGAGCGGGCGGATGGAGCGGCCGTCGAACTTGAGGCCGGCGGGCGTCGGTGCGCCGGTGACATCGAGCAGCGTCGGGACAATGTCCACGGCGTGACAGAGGATGTCGTTGACGTGCGGCTTGGTCCAACCGGCGGCCGGCCAATGGGCGATGAACGGCACGCGATGGCCGCCCTCGTATTCGCTGCCCTTCTGACCGCGCATGCCGGCGTTGAATACTTTGGCGCCGCTCGCGGTGCCGTTGTCGGTCGTGAAAATGAAGAGTGTGTTATCCGCGATGCCGAGCTCGCGCAGGAGCGCGCGGGTGGTGCCGACGTTGTCGTCAATGTTGGTGATCATCCCGAAGAACGCGGCGAGGGCGGGCGGCTGGCTCGCGTAGAGATCCAGGTATGTTTGCGGCGCGTGGAGCGGGCCGTGCGGGGCGTTGAGCGCGATGTAGGCGAGGAAGGGTTTTTTGGCCGCGGCCTGCTCCCGGATGAAGCGTTGGGCCTGGGTGAAAAACACATCGGTGCAAAATCCCTTCGCGGGGACGATGCGGCCGTTGTGAAAATAACTGCCGTCGAAATAGGAGTTGTCCCAAAGATCTGGCGTCTGGCCGACGCCGCCACCACCGTGGCGATAGACCTCGGTGAAGCCGCGGTCTTCGGGGCGGTAGGGGTAGTTGTCGCCGAGGTGCCACTTGCCAAACATGCCGGTGGCGTAGCCGTGGGCCTTCAGCATCTGGCCGAGCGTGACTTCGTTTTCGCGCAGCATGGAACGGCCGTTGACCGTGTGCCACACGCCGGTGCGGTTCGTCCAATGGCCGGTGAGCAGGGCCGAGCGGGTGGGCGAGCACGTCGGCGCGACGTGGTAGTCTTTGAGCTGCGAAGACTCGCTGGCGAGCCGGTCGAGGTGCGGCGTCTTGACGACAGGATTGCCGGTGAAGCCGAGATCGCCGTAGCCTTGGTCGTCGGTGATGACGAAGACGATGTTGGGGCGAGTGGCGGCGGCTGAAGCGGTGCCGACGGCGAGCGCAAGGAGGGCAAGCCAGCGGACAATGCGACTGGCGGTTGGTTTCGGTTGGGGAGTCTTCATGGGAAAATGGGTTGGCGAATCGAAAAAGTTAAGAGTTGGAGTGGGCGGTGCTTAAATTCCACCCACGGGCTGGAATTTGGCCGGCGAGCCGGGGGCGGTGGCGAGTTCAACGCGGAGACCGGCTGGGCCGCGCAGGGATTGGTCGATGCGAAAAGTGAAAGCCGACTGGCCGCGGCCAAGCGTGATGGGGTCGGCCAAATCAGTGATCTCGCGGCCATCGATCCACAGCCGCAAGCCAGCGGGCGAGTTCAGTTTCAATCGGACCGGACCCGCGACCTGCACCTGCACCCGACCGCGCGCATAGATCGCATTGCCGGCATCGAGGTCGGAAACGTGCAGATCGCCGCTCACATAGCTGTAGGCGGTGGTCCAACGCGCCTCGTCCACCGGGGGCGCCGCCAAACCCGGCGCTGCGGCGATCTGCCATTTGCGGATGACAGGGCTTTCGTCGTTCGCGTAGGGGCCCGGCCGGCCGAGCAACGAGACGAAGCGGGCCAGATCGAGAAACTCCTGACGGCTTTGCAACTGGTCCACGAGCCCGGCCGGCATCAGGGAATCCATCGTCTTGATCTCGCGAATCGTGGGAACGGGGATGCGGAGTTCCTTGCCGCCGTCCGCCGGATCGCGAAGCACGATTTCCTGCTCGCCCTTGGCGGCGATCACCCCGACTCGCACCGTGCCGTCCCGCGTGGTGATCATCGTGGTCTCATAGTGTTCGGCGATGGATTTGTTCGGTTCGAGGATCGCCTCCACCACGTAGCTGGTCTCCGCCCCGGCGCCCACTGCGACGAGATTGGGCCCGATGGCCGGCCCCACCGTTCCGATGGCGTGGCAAGCGATGCATGCGGCCGTCGGGCGGCGAAAAATTCGCTCGCCGCGCACGGGATCGCCGTGCCGCTCGACGTCGGCCGTGAGGGCCGGTCGATTCTCCTGCAGGAGGGCGGCACTGAGGGAGGCCGCGGCCGTGACGTGAAACCGCTGCGCCAACGCCGCCGGCAGCTGGCCGGTGCGCCGGTGAAAATCGGATACGGCGGCGGCCACGGCGGGATGGGGCGCGCGGTCGGCGAGCGCCTTGGTCAGAATCTCGGGTCCGCGGTCACGCAGCAGGAACGCCGACACCAGTCCCGCCGGATCGGCCTTGCCCGGATCTTCACCCAACAACGTGGCGGCGATTGTTCCGGCCCCGGCGAGGTCGGCGACGGTGAGACCCCGCACCGCAAAATACCGACTCTCGATGTCGCCGCTTGCGGCGAGGCTGCGCAATTCCGCAACGGATTCGGGGCGCTCCAACTCCGCCAGCGCCTGCGCCGCCGCGGCACGGACGCCGCCGGGGCGTTTGCCGTCCCGGATCAGCGCCAGAAGTTCCGGAGCCGCGGCATTCGCTTTCCAGGCGCCGAGGGCGCGCGCCGTGGCAGCTGCGATCGCCGCGTCGGTATTCGCCAGCAGGCGCTGCAGCCGGGAAATCCCCGGATCCGGCTTCACCTCGCCTCCGCGGGCAACGTCGTGCAGCGCGTCGAGCAGTCCGACCATTATCGCCCGCGATTTCGGCCGGCGCCGATCGATCAGCGCATCCACCACGAGACGGAGCTGCGGTCCGTTTCGTTCCGCGGTCAGCTTCGCCTTGATTTCCACCAACTCGCCCGGGCTGTGATTGTCCCGGGCGAGGAAATCGGCGAGGCGTTTTTCGAAGCCGACGCCGGCGTCGCGCAGGGCGAACTCCCGGTGCCCCGGCTGCGCGAACTCGAGTTTTCCCGCCGCCAGCGCGGGCCGCCAATACGGGCCCAGCGCTGACACAGTTTGCGCGAGGGCGAGGTCGATCGCAGCGTCCTTGGGAAAGTCCAGTGCCGCGAGCGCCGCCGGGAACGCCTCGGCTTTCGGCACAAATCCGGCCGACAGCACCGCTTCCATTCGCACGCGCGGAAAGGAATCGCGGGCGGCCCGCGCGATCAGCGCGACCGGATCGGAGAGGTGCGCCTGCCAGTAGCGGAGGGTCCGAGCTCCGGCGGCGCGCGCGTGGCCGTCTTTTGCCTCCAGCACGCGCGTCAGGATGGCTTCATTGGGCCGGTCGATATTCTGATACGCCCACATCGCTTCCACGAGATGGTGATCGTGGTGAGGGTCCGTGGGATCGAGCCGGCCGACCCAGCGCTCGAGTTCGCGGGCGACTTCGCCGGGATCGCGTCCGCTCAATTCGAGGCGGGCCTGATGACGGTTCCAGTCCTCCGGGCTCCGCAGGTGGTCCACCAACGCCGGAATGGACGCGCCGGCGATGTGCGGCTTTTTCACGACGGGGCGGTTTTTCGCCGTGATCCGCCAGATCCGTCCGCGGTTGTCGTCCCGCCGGGGATCGCGGAAATCGTGCTGCGCGTGGTTGATGATCGGGTTATACCAATCGGCTACGTAGATCGCGCCGTCGGGACCGATCTTGCAGTCGATGGGCCGGAAGTTCGGATGCCGCGACTTGACGAGCGGTTCGAGCACGTTGGCGCTGAAACCCGCGCCGTCCTCGATGAATTCGTAGCGGACGACGGTGCGGCTCTTGAAACGACAGGTCAGGAGTTGCCCCAGGATTTCCGGCGGCAGATGGGAACCCGACGCCAGATCGCCGCCGCATTGTTTTTCGGTCGAGAGCAGCTGCACGAGTTTGAGCCGCTCCCCGCTGTTTCCGGTCGAGGGCGAAAGGTAGCCGACCCGCGGATTGTCCACGAGGAAAGACTGCCCCCAGCGATCGAAGACGTGACCCCACGGATTGCCCACGTTGATCTTGGCAAACACGCGCAACTCGCCGCTGCGGGGATTGAACTGATAGACGCCGCCGTTGAAGTTCCGCACCACGCCATGCTGGGTTTCGACCTGCGTGTGCAGGAAGATGCCTTCCTGAAAATAAATCCACCCATCCGGCCCGCGCCGATACGCATGGATCGAGTGGTGGCTGTCCTCGATGCCAAAACCGGTCAGCGCGACCTCCTTCACGTCGGCCACATCGTCGCCATCGGTGTCCTTGAAGAAAAAAAGGTCGGGCGACTGCGCGACGTAGCAGCCGCCGTTGGCGAGTTCGAGGCCGGTCGGAATGTAGAGTCCATCGGCAAAGACCGTGGACTTGTCGGCCCGGCCGTCGCCGTCGGTGTCTTCGAGGATGATGATCTTGTCGTTGGCCACGGCACCCGGCTTCAACTGCGGGTAGGCCCACGAACACGTGACCCACAGGCGGCCACGGGAGTCCCACACCATGTGGGTCGGGTTCGCCAGCATCGGCTCCGCGGCAAACAGATTCACATCGTAGCCCGGCAACAGATCGAGATTCGCCCGCTCCACCTCCGGATCGTGGTTCGACATCAGGCTCAGGTCGGCGTCCTGGAGGTTCGCGATCTTTATGGCGGGCTCCGTCTGGGCCAGGGCGGCGGACGGCGAGACGAGGAGCGCGAAAGTGAAGAATAACCGTTTCATGGGCGGGAGTTCGGACCGGAGGAGGGCGTCAACCGCCACTCGTGCGTGAGGGGCGAAAGGCCGGGGCGCAGGGCCTGGTCGCGCTGGTCGGCCAGGCGCTTGAATTCGATGATCTCGGCTGGCAGCGCACGGCCGCTCGGCGAGGCTTTTCGTTCGCCGACGATGTGAACTTGGTTGAGCGCTTTCCAGCCGTAGACCCATTGCTGGTTCTTGTCGTTGACCGCCTGACGCAACGCCTCGGCATTCCGGTGTTGGGGCGACGCGTCGATCGCGATTCCTTCCGCCCAGCGCTCGTGTCCCGCCGTGATCACCGGTTCGCCATCGATGGTCAGGTGATATTCGCCGGGCGCGAGATTGGATACGGCCAGGATGTCCCGCTGGCGTTGCAGCGTCGGGTGAATCCGACCCTTGATCGGCGGGGCGGGGGTCGGGGGGCGCTTCTCTTTCACGGCGAATCGCACGCCGCCCGCCGCGGGTTCGACGTGCGCGATGGCGAGACCCTCACCGCTCGCCTCGCCGGTCCGGGCATCGATGCGCAGGGCCCATGAGCGCGGGCTGCGAGTCACCTCGTCGGCGAGCAGACGGCTCACGGCCCAATAGCCGTAGGCATTCAGATGAATGCCGTTGGTGGTCAGTTTCGGGGCGGTCGAATCTGCCATGAGCTGCAGAGTGGGCGCGAAAAGGTTCACGAAGCCCAACTCCTGTCGGGTGGCCACCTGCTCCATCGCCGCCGTGTAGTCCGCCAGCTCGCGGTTGCGGCGTTCGCGATCCGGCGTCAACGGCCCGAGGTCTTCGCAGGCAATCGGCGAGACGAGGATGAGACGAACTTCCGATTTGCCGTTGTATTTCCGTCCTCGGTGGGAAGCCGCGAAGGTCTCGAGCGCGGTGCGGAACGCCGGGAGCCCGTCGGGGCCGGCAAATGACTCGCCCATGCCGAAGCAGGCGATGATGACGTCGGTTTGGTGGGCGACGAGCGCAGCCTCCTCGGCCGGGAAATTCGTCGGCCGATCGCGGGCGGACAGCATGTCTCCCGCCCAGCCCAGATTGCGGACCGACACCCGCGGTTCCAGCGGGAGCTGCAGCAGGAGGGTCTCAAAATACCCGTGAACGCGCAGCTGATCCGCGAAGGTGTTTCCGAGGATCGCGATGCGATCACCTGGGCGGATGGCTGCTCCGGCGGCCGCGGACGCGGGGACAAGGCCGGCGCACGCAAGAACGAGCGAGAAGGCGAATGCAGCCCCGGTCGCGAGGCGCCGGAAGCAAGCGTGGGGCGGCGGAAACGTGAACGAGCGGACCCCACTCATTTGTCAGCGCGCTTCAGCGTCCAGGTGGTGATTTTCTCGTCGGCTCCCGGCAGCGGTTTGCCCACGGCCCAGCACACGCTGTTCACCAACATGCGGGTGAATGACTCTTCGGCGAAGTCCCCCGGATCGCCGAGCGACGTGCCAAAGACTTTCCCGCCCCATTCGTTTTGCCACGCCCACGCGACGATGTCGGCTTCCGACTCGTTGACTTGGATCGGGCCGAAGGGTTTTTCGATCAAACGGAACGGACCCTTGCCCGTGCCCATGAGGAGCGGCACGCAGCCGCCTTCGAGACGCGTCAGATACAAGGTGCCAGTAGAGACCCATTGCGTCTTGGTGACGTGGCTCATGATGGGGTGGGTCTTGTATTTTTGGATCACGCTGACCTGGGTCGTGCCCGTTTGGTGCACGATGTAGGGCGTGCCCAGGGCGCGGCGGCCGAAGTCGTCGTTCCAGTTATGGCGCGGGTGGTCCTTGGGATAGCGGAAGGCGTGCGAGGCGGTGCGGAGCCCGATGACCGGCTTCCCGGCTTTCAGGTAATCTTCGATGGGCTGCCACTCGCGGTCCGGCAGCTGCAGGAAACGCGGGAAAAAAATCGCGGCGTCCGCGGACGCCAGCGCTTCAATTCCCGGCAGAACATTTTCCGTTTTCTTTTCCGGATTCCCTTCGCCCTTGACCACGGTGGTGCGGAAACCCAACCGCTCCAGTTCCTGCGCGAAGAGCGGCAGCGTGAGTTCGGGCGAGTAGTGCAGCGTGCCCGCGATGAGCACGACGTGGGGCTTCGGTGCGGTCGCCGTGGCCGCGGCGGCGAAGAGCGGGAGGAAGAGGGAAAGAGCGAGGAGGAGACGGGAGCGGAGGCGGTGCATGGGGAAGGGGCAGAGGAACCAGTCGGGCGGAATGTGCGGCGGAGCGGGAAATGCGCACGGGGTGCGCGTCGGAATCAGCCTTTGGCTTTTTTCTTCGCGGCCGCAGGGGGTGATTCGGCGGGCGGCGTCAGGCCGTCGGTCGGCTGGTTCCAAAGGCGCCACGGGTCGTGAAGGCGGCGCATCTCGGTGAGAAGCAGCGCCTCCATCTCGGCGAGCTTCGCGGCGTGGCGCGGATCGGCGGCGAGGTTGCGCTGGTGCGCTGCGGGCTTGACGCCCGTGAGCGCAATGACGGCGGGAGCGTGGTGCTGCTCAAGGAACTCGTGCGGGTTCTCCCGGAGGTTGAAGAGCTGGGTCTCGCGCACGGAGCCGCCGAGCACGTCGAACTTAACGAGCTTCCAGTCGCCCTGTTTGACGCTGCGCATGCCGGGCTTGGTGCCGCCGTTGTAAACGCCGTAGAGGGTGTCGCGCACGACGGGCTTTTTGCCTTCGAGCACGGGGCGCAGGCTCAAGCCCTCGTTGCTCGCCGGGGCCGTGATGCCGGCGATGTCGCAGAGCGTGGCGAGCACATCGAGCAGGTAGGCATTCCCCTCGGCGCGGGTGCCGGGTTTGATGCCGGGGCCTTTGGCGATGAAGGGCACGCGCCACGTGTGTTGGTAGAGATTCTGTTTCCCTTGCAGGCCGTGCCGGCCGATGGCCATGCCGTGATCCGCGGTGTAGAAAATGTAGGTGTTGTCCAGCTCGCCCATGGCTTCGAGCTTTGCGAGGACGCGACCGATTTCGGTGTCGATGGCTTCGGAGCACGCGAACTGGCGGCCGATTTCGTTCCGGATCGTGCGCTCGTCGCGGCGTTCCCAGACGCCGCTCACGGCCACCTCGTCGCGGAGACCGGGATGACCGTGCGGGAAGGGATGCGCGGGCAGGTAGTTTTCGGGCAACGCCGGTTGTTTGGGGTGCGCGGGCGGAGGCGTAGCCTTGTCGGTGTGATTCGTCGCGCCGTAGTTCGCGAGGAGTTCGGGCTTGCCGTCGCGCGTGTCGTGGGGGTGGGAAAAACCGAAATAGATGAGAAAGGGATCGCGATCCCGCGTGGCCTCGCGGTTTTGGAGATAGGCGAGGACCTGCTCGCCGTGCCAGGCGCTACCGGTTTCGTCGGTGCCGCCGCGCTTGGTGGCATCCTTGCGGACGGTGAAGAGCTTGTTGGCCGCCTCGTAGCTGTTGCCCATCTTGCAGGTGCGCATGGTGTCGTAGCCGGCGCGGTTGAAGACGGCGGGGAGGGTGTTCTGCTCGAGATTGGGCGGGCAATGCGCGGCCGCGCCCGGACCGATCGGCAGGTGCCACACCGAGCGTCCGCTCATGATCATGTGGCGCGACGGTGTGCAGACGCCGCCGATGAACGCGCCCATGTGATAAGCGCCGTCGAGCACCATGCCCTGCGCGGCGAGGCGATCGAGATTCGGGGAGCGCAACGCGGACTTCGGATTGTAAGCCTTCAGGTCGAAGGGCGACTGATCATCCACGAGGATGAAGAGGATGTTTGGTCGGCGCGGCTCGGCGGCGAAGGCTGAGAGCGGGAGAAGGAGAGCAAGAGAGACGAGGAGAAGGGAGCGGAGCGGGAGCATCAGAAGAAGACGAAGGACGTGGAGGTCGGGGAACGGGGGGGAATGCTTGGATCAGAACGAGCCCTTGAGTCCGACGGTCCACAGCGATCCGAAGTCCTGGCGGCTGCGGAACTGGGCGTGCGCGGGCGTGAGCGGACCGGTGATCTCGACATCCTCGGTCGCGTCGTTGACGTTGCGCAAATTGGCGAAGAGCGCGAAGCCGCGCCGGAGGAAATACTCGCCCTGGAGATCGAGGTTCAGCTTCTTGCCCTGCCACGTGTAGCTCTGGGGGTCAAAGGCCGCGCCGGAGCCGGTGCGCTGGCGGCCGCGATAGTTCCAGTTGGCGCGCAGGTTGAATTTCTGGCGGGTCAGGCTGACGCCCCAACTGTAGGTGCGCGGCACGTAGCCATAGAAATTGTCCGACGCCTCGCCGGTCACGCGCTGGGCGCTGGCGTTGGCGAAGACCTGCACGCCCCTCGCCCAGGGCGGGAGGCGGGTCAGCGCCTGTTTGTAGCTGAAATCGACGCCGCTGGTTTTCACCGTGCCGGGGAGGTTGCGCTGGGTCGCGACATCGAAGCCGCCGTAAACGGAGGGATCGATGCCGTAGAGTTCGAAGAAATCCGCCGGGGGGCGAAACGTGACGCCCTCAAAGAAATTCTCATAGTTGCGGCGGAATCCGCCGATCGAGATTTGGCCCACACCCTCGAAATAATACTCGAAGCGCGCATTCACAGTGCGCGCGGTCCAGGCCTTGATGCCGGCGTTGTTGACGACGATGCGGTTGGTGCTGCTGGCGGGGCTTTCGGTGTCGGGCAGCGTGATCCCGCCGGCATATTGATTGAGGTTGGGGCGGCCGACGGATTGATAAACCGCGGCGCGGGCCACGAGATTCTCGCGGATTTGGTAACTCGCGTTGAGGCTCGGGAAATAACGGAGGTATTCCTTCTCGGTGTGCGCACTGCGCTCGAGGAAAGTGAGCCGGGAGACGGAGAGCGCGTCGGTGGCGATGGGCACGGGACGGCCGTTGGCTCCAAGCACGAGTGCGCCGCTGGAGGTGCGCTGGAAGTTGCGGGTCGGATCGTTGAGGGGACCGTCGGCGGAGACGTTGGTCTGCTCGGCGCGGACGCCACCGATGAGTTTCAGCCGGCGCTGGAGCAGTTCGACATCGCCGCGCAGATAGACGGACGAGACGGTTTCGGCGGCGAACTTGGAGGCGCTGACGATGGAGCGATACTCGCTGTTCGCGTTCGGGACGAAGTGCGTGGGATTGGCGCGGTAGGACTCGAGCACGGCCTCGTTGCTGACCCATTCAATGCGCGGAAAACCGAAGGGCGCGACGCGCGTGGCGGCGCCGGCGTCGAGGAAGGGCAGCGCGGCGTCGTCGCCGCCGGCGAGCGTCGTGCTCGCGCGGCCATCGCGGCCGACATAGGAGAAGGAAGAAGTGAAGCCCTGCAGGTCGCGCTCGGAGCGGCGGACGTCGACTCCGGTCCTGAGCACGACGGGCACGCGCCAGTCGAAGGCGCGGCGGGCGCGGACGAAGGCGGTGCGCTGCTTGTCGGAGTTGTGCTGCTCGCTGCCGGTCGTGGAAAGCAGCGCGTAGTTGGCCAGCTTGTAGGGATCGACCGGCGTGGCGGCGGCGCCCTCGGTGACGGTGATGGTGTTCGGGCGGAGGTAAAAGATGTCGGCGAACGAAATGGTGACGCCGGTGCGCTGGGCGGTCGTGTTGTTGAAGAGGCCGCGGTCCATGTTGCGGAGCGTGTGGCTGGCCTGCGAATAGCCGAGGCCGGCCTCGGCCTGCCAGATGGGTCCGGTGTGGCGCCACGTGAGCGTGGGCATCGCGGTGCGGTTGTCGCGGGTCTGGCCGACGTTCGCGAGCGTGAGAATGCCGGAGCCGGTGCGGCCGCGAGTCGAGAACGGCGTGAAGCCGCCGACATCGGTTGCGCCTACATTGAGCGTGAGGGTGCGGCTCATGTTGGCGAAGGCTGTCGAGCTGAACTGAAACGAGAAGGTGAGGCGGTCCGAGGGGCCGAGCCGGGCGTCGAGCGTGGTGCTGAAGGAATTGCGCGTGCTGTCCTTGGTGTTGTCGCGCACGGCGGTGGACGAGAGATAGGGCTGGTCGAGCGACGTGTGGGGGAAAGTGGTGCCGTTGGTGGCGGCGCTCGCGCCGCGCCACGTGTTCTGGATGAAGTCCTGGTTCAGGAAGTTCTTCGAAGTGCCGGCGGAGATCGTGAAGCCGAAATTCCGGTTCACCGGCTTGAGGTAGGTGAAATCGAAACCGGGATGGACCTTGCGGGTGTAGGCGCGCTGCGGGCCCGGGGTCTTGTGGAAGTGGCGCGCGTTATCGCGCATGAGGAGATAGAGGTTCCAGTCCACGACGGGCTTTGCGCGCTCAAAGGCGCTGCGCGGCACCATGTTCACGGAGCCCGCGAGCGCGGAGCCGGGGCTCTCGGGCGTGGGTGAGAACACGACCTCGACGCGCGCGAGATTGTTGATCGAGAGCATGTCGAGCGAGACGTCGCGCGCGGTGCCGCCGCCGGGATTGGCGGAGGCGACGCTGAAGCCGTCGATGGTAATGGGCACGTATTCCGGCGGCGCGCCATTGAGCGAAACCCCGCGCGCGAAGCCGCCGACGTTGTCCACCGAGACGCCGGGCAGGAACTTGATGAATTCGGCGACGTTGCCTTCCGGGACGAAGCCAAACTCGTCGGTGGCGACGACGTTCTTGTTGTTCGGGGCAAAGCGCTGCTCGTTGATCGCGATGGCGGCGCCGGACATCTCGCGCGACGTGCCGACGACAAAGGCATCGAGCTTCACAACAGCAGCGGGCGCGTCCTTCCGGACGGCGGCGGCCAGGTTGACGTCGTGTCGCGCGGTCACGCCCGGGGTGACGTTCACGATCGCCGTGTGCGGCGTCATGCCGGTGTAGAACAGCGTCACCCGCGCCGGGCCCGGCGGAACGGCGTCGATTCGGTAGAAGCCGGCGTCGTCGGTGAAAGCTTCGAGCGCGGTTCCCTCCACCGTGACGCGGACGCGTTCGAGATAAGTGTCGCCGTCGGAACCGAGCACGCGACCGGCGATCGCGCCTGCGGAGGGCGGAGGCGATTGCGCGGAGCAGACCGTCGCGAGGGCGAGAACGCCCAGCCAGCCGCTCTTCACGGACACACGAAAGAATGGGTGGACAGGCATAGGTGGGGCAACGCGTGGAGCAGCCAAGGGCTCAGCTGTCCTTAGAATGAGCCCTTGATGCCGACCGTCCAGAGCGAGCCGAATTCGATGCGCGTGGCGAACTGCGCCGCGGCCGGGGTGGTGGGGCCGTGGGCCTCGGTGTCGTCGGTCGGGTCGTTGACGTTTCGCAGGTTGGCGAAGAGCGCGAAGCGGCGCGTGAGCGAGTATTCGCCGGTGAGATCGATGTAGCTCTTCTTGCTGCCCCAGGTGTAGGTGCCGGGCTCGATGCCGCGGCCGGTGACGGCGCCGCGCCGCTGGCGGCCGACGTAGTTCCAGTTCATGCGGACGTTGTATTTTTCCCGCGAGAGGCTGATGCCCCAGCTGCCGGTGCGCGGGATGTAGCCGTTGAAGTTGGTGGCGGCGTCGCCGATCACGCGCTGGGCGCTGCCGTTGGCGAAGACCTGCACACCGCGCGCCCAGCGAGGGAGAAACGTGAGCGCCTGGCGGTAGTTGACGTCGATGCCGGTCATGCGGACGGAGGTCTGGAGGTTGTGCTGCGTCGCGACCGTGTAGGGTTCGTAGAGGGCTTGGTCCAATCCGTAGAGCGCGAGAAATTCGGGCGTGGCGGCGAAGGTCGTCGCGCCGAAGAAATTGCGGATGTCGCGGCGGAACGCCCCGATTGAAATCTGGCCGACGCGCTCGAAATAATACTCAAGCGAGACCTTGGTGGACTTCGCGGTCCAGGGCTTGATGCCGGCGTTGTTGACGCTGATGCGGTTGGTCAACGCATCCGGCGGCGACTCGAGATTGGGCAGGGTGACCGCGCCGGAGTATTGGGTGAAGGCCGGCCGGCCGACGGACGAATAGGTGGCGGCGCGGACGATCAGGTTTTCGCGCAGATTGTAGCCGGCGTTGAGGCTGGGGAACCAGCGGAGGTATTCCTTCTCCACGCGGGTCGCGCGGTCGAGGAGCGTGAGCTGCGAGATGGCGAGCGCGTTGGCGGGCGTGGCGGGGAAGATGAGGGCCGGCACGCGGCGGTTGGGGTCGGCGGCCGTGGGGCTGGCGACGGTGACGACGCGGCCCGAGGCATCGCGTTGGAAATTGAGCGTGGAGTCGTTGAGCGGGCCCTGGGCCTTGATGTTGGTCTGCTCGGCGCGAATGCCGCCAGTGAGCTTGAGGCGGCGTTCGAAGAACTGCGCATCGGCGCGCAGATAGGCGGCGGAGATGATCTCTTTCGAGATGCGGGAGGCGTTCACCTCGGCGCGGTAGCGGGCGTTTTCGTCGGAGGTGAACCACGACGGATTCGCGCGGTAAGCGTCGAGCACCGACTCGTTGCTGACCCACTGCACGCGCGGCACGCCGTAGAGGCCGGCGCGCTGGTAGTAGAAGTTGTCGTAGACGAAGGCGGCGCTGTCGTCGTTGCCGATTGGCGTGGTCGAGGCGCGGCCGTCGGGCCCGACGAAGTTGACCGCGAGGTTTTCAGTGCGGTTGTCGTTGCGCGAAGAGCGGACATCGAGGCCGGCTTTCAGCGTGAGGGGGAAGCGCAGATCGAGCTCGCGGCGCACGTTGGCGAAGGCGGTGTTCTGGACGTTGCGCGAGAGCTGCGGGTTGGCGGACGCGGTGCTGAGCGCATAGGTGGCGATATTGTAGGGATCGACGGGAGCGCCCGTCGCGCCGTCGGTCACGGTGATGGTGTTCGGCCGCAGGTAGAAGCTGTCGGCGAACGAGACGGTGACGCCCGTGCGACGCGCGAGTGTGGCGCCGAAGCGACCCTTGTCCAAGCTGCGGAATTCGTTTTGCGCGTGGGAGGAGCCGAGGCCGGCCTCCATCTTCCAGACTGGACCGTCGTGGCGCCAGGAGAGGGAGGGCATCCAAGTCTGCGAATAACGGTGATTGCCGCCGTTGTTGATGCGCACCTCGCCGGCGCCGGTGTTGCCGCGGGTGAACTCGGGCGAGAAATTTCCGACTGACGTGGCGCCGACGGAGAAGGTGAGGTTGCGCTGGTTGAAGTCGGTGTGGAAGGTCCCGTATTGAAAAGAGAATGAGAACCGATCGGTCGGGCTGAGCTTGTAGTCCACGGTGGTGGCGAAGGAGGTGCGGTCGGCGATCTTCGATTCGACGCGCACGAGGAAATCGCTGCGGTAGGGGCGGTCGGGCGTGGTGTCGGGGAATGACGTGCCGTTGGTCACTGCACCGGCGCCGCGCCAGGTGTTGGCCAGCCGCGGGCCCTCGACGTATTGGGTGGAGCCGCCGGCGGAGACGGTGAAGCCAAAGCGTTTGTTGACCGGCACAATCCAGGAAAACTCGAAGCCCGGGCGGACCTTCCAAGTCGGCGTGTCGCGGCTGCTCGGACCCTCGGTGCGGCCCTCGATGGTGCTGTCGCGGGCGGCCAGGTAGATACTGCCGTTGAAAACGGGCCGCGAGCGCTCGAAGGCGGAGCGCGGCACGAAGTTGACCGAGCCGGCGAGGGCGGAGCCGGGCGTCTCGGGGGTCGGCGAATAAACGGCCTCGATGCGCGCGAGCGTGTTGATCGAGATGGCGTTGAGCTCGACGTTGCGGCCCGCACCGGAGACCTCGGAGGTCGCGAGGCTGAAGCCACCGATGGTGACCGGGACGTTGGACGACGACACGCCGTTCATCGAAATCTCGCGCGGATCGCCGCCGCGGTAGTCCATCGTGATCCCGGGGAGCATTTTCAGGAACTCGCCGACGTTGCCATCGGGCACGACGCCGAACTCATCGGCGGCGACGACGTTGACGATGTTGGGCGCGAAGCGCTGCTCGTTGATGGCGATGGCCGCGCCGTCCATCTCGCGCGAGGCGGAGGTGACGAAGGATTCGAGCTTCACGACTTCGCCCGCGCGGCCACGGCGGGCGGCACTCGCGAGCTCGAAATCACGTTCCAGCGCCTGCCCCGGAGAGAGCGTGAGCGGCTGCCGCAAGGGATCGAGACCGGTGTAGAAAATCTCGACGATGACCTCGCCCGCGGGCACGGACGAAAGGCGGAAGGAGCCCGTCTCGTCGGTGAGGGTCGAAAGGCCGGTGCCGCGGACGGACACGCGGGCGTTGTTCACAAACTGGCCGGTGTCGGTGTTCTGCACGCGGCCGGTGATGGAACCGGTGGCCGCAGCAGCGGCGGCTGAGGCTTGGCCGACGGCCAGCGAGACCAGAGTGAAAAGCAGGGCTAGGGTTTTCATGGTGAAGGGGACTGACTATTACGGGGTGGGGAAGGGGATGGCGCCGCGGGAAGCGGGATTGATTAGAACGTGCCTTTGAGGCCGAAAGTCCAGAGCGAGCCGAAGTCGAGTCGGGAGCGGAATTGTGCGTGCGCGGGAGTGCTCGGGCCGTGAATTTCCGTGTCTTCGGTGGCGTCGCCGATGTTGCGCAGGTTGGTGAAGAGCGCAATGCGCCGGGTGAGCGAGTATTCGGCGGAGACGTCGATGTAGAGGCGTTTGGAGCCCCAGTTGTAGGTGCCCGGTTCGATGCTCGCGCCGGTGGCGACGATGCCGCGGCGTTGGCGGCCGCGGTAGTTCCAATTGATGCGGACGTTGTAGCCCGGACGGGTGAGGCTCACGCCCCAACTGCCGCTGCGCGGGATGTAGCCGGCGAAATTCGCGGTCGCGGTGGTGTCGCCGGTCACGCGTTGCGCGCTGGCGTTGGCAAAAACCTGCACGCCCCGCGCCCATGAGGGGAGCATGGTCAGAGCCTGCTTGTAGCTGAAGTCCACGCCCGTCAGGCGGACTTTGCCGGGGAGATTCTCCTGCGTCGTGACATCGAATTTGTCGTAGAGCGCGGGATCGAGGCCGTAGAGCGCGAGGAACTCGGGCGTGGCGTTGAAAACCGTGCCGCCGAAGAAGTCCTTGATGTCGCGGCGAAACGCGCCGACGGAGATCTGGCCGACACCGGCGAAGTAATACTCGAGCCGCGCATTGGTCGTCTCCGAACTCCAGGCCTTGATCCCGGCATTGTTGACGACGATGCGATTGGCGGGATTCGTCGCGTCACTGTCCGGGTCAGGCAGCGTGACGCCGCCGGCGTATTGATTGAGATTGGGCCGGCCGACGGAGGAGTAGCGCGCGGCGCGGACGATGAAGTTTTCCCGGACGTTGAAGGAGGCGTTGAGGCTGGGGAAGAGCCGGAGATACTCTTTGTCGACGTTGGTCCGGCGATCCAGGTAGGTGAGCTGGGAAACAGCGAGGGCATTGGTGGTGGGGAAAATGAGAGCGGGCACGCGCCGGTTGGGATCGGCGGGCGTCGGACTGGCGACGGTGACGACGCGGCCGCTCGCGTCGCGCTGGTAGTTGAGCGTGGGATCGGTGAACGGACCCTCGGCCTCGATGTTCGTCTGTTCGGCGCGCAGGCCGCCGACGAGCTTGAGCCGGCGCTCGAACAGCGCGACATCGGCCCGCAGGAACGCGGAGGAGACGGCCTCCTCCGTGTGCTTGGAGCCGTTGACGGAGGCGCGGTAGCTGGTGTTTTCGTTGTAGGTGAGATGAGTGGGGTTGGCGCGATAGTGGTCGAGGAGCTTGCTGGTGCCGACCCATTGGATCTGAGGAAACCCGTAGCCATGCGCGCGCCCGGACAATTCGGGCGCCCAGAACGGAGCCGCGGCATCGTCTCCGCCGGTCGGTGTCGTGCTGGCGCGGCCGTCGGCGCCGACAAACGTGTAGGTGCGACTGTCGAGGGTGCGGAGGTCGCGCACGCCCTGGCGGTAGTCGAGGCCACCCTTGAGCGTGACGGGCACGCGCCACACGAAGTCCCGGCGCACGTTGGCGAAGGCGGTGCGCTGCTGGTCGTTGTTCTCGGGTTGGCCGCTGGCGGCGCCGGTCACCGCGTAGTTGGAGAGGTTGTAGGGATCGAGCGGTGCGCCGGTCGTGCCATCGGTCACCGTGATGCGATTGGGGCGCAGGTAGAAAATATCGTCGAAGGCCACCGTCACGCCGTTGCGCTGGGCGCTCGTGCTCTGGAAGTAGCCCCGCGCGAGATCGGCGCCGTTGTAGCGGGCGCGGGAGTAACCGACGCCGCCCTCGGCCTTCCACACCGGCCCGTCGTGCCGCCAGCGCAAGGTGGGCATGTAGGTCTCGTTCTTCCGATAGCCGCCGGCATTGCTCATGACGAGACTGCCCACATTGGCCGTGCCGCGCGTCGAGAAGGGCGTGAAATTCCCGGGCAGCACACCGCCCGTGTTGAACGTGAGGGTTTGGCTGAGATAGTCCTCCTCGAAGCGCGAGGCCTGGAGCGAAAGCGAAAGCGTGTCGGCGCGCGTGAGCTTGAAGTCGAGCGTGGCGGCGAGGGAGTGGCGGGTGGTTTCCTTGAGACCGCCGCGCACGGCGAAGGTGGAAAGGTAAGGCCGGTCAGGCGTGGTGGCCGCAAACGCGCCGCCCGTGGCCGTGCCGGCCCCGCGCCACGTGTTGGTGACCTGATCCTGGCCGGCAAACTGGCTGGTGCGGCCGCCGGACAGGGTGAAGCCGAAGCGCTTGTTCACCGGCACCACCCACGAAAAGTCGAAGCCCGGGGAGACCTTGCTGCGCTTGTCCTCGCGCGGGCTGGGCGTCCGGTGGAGCTCCTTGCGATGGTCGCGCATCATCACGTAGGCGCTGCCGTTGAACACCGGCCGCGAGCGCTCGAATGCGCTTCGGGGCACCATGTTCACCGAGCCGGCGAGTGCCGCGCCAGAGGTGTCTGCCGTCGGTGAGAAGGAGACCTCGACGCGCGAGATGCCGTTGATGGAGACCATGTCCACGGCGGAGGCGCGGGAGATGCCGCTGATGGCGGTGGCGAGGCTGAAGCCGTCGAGCGTCACAGGCACGTTGTCGGCCGGCGCGCCGTTGATGGAAATCTCGCGGGCGTTGCCGCCGGCGTAGTCCATCGTGACGCCGGGCAGGAATTTCAGGAATTCGCCCACGTGCCCCTCGGCCACGGTGCCAAATTCGTCGGTCGCCACGACGGTCTTGAGATTGGAGGCGAAGCGCTGCTCGTTGATTGCGATGGCGGAGGCCTCCATCTCCTTCGAGGTGGCGACGATGAACTGGTCCAACTTGACGACGGCGCCGCGTGCGCCGCCCGGCCCGGCCGCGGCCAGGGTCACGTCATGCTGTGCGGTCTGCGCGGCAATCACGTGGACGGGGGCAGTGTGCGGCGCCATGCCGGTGTAGAAAAATTTCACCTGCGCGGTGCCGGCCGGCACGCCGTCGAGGCGGTATTCGCCGCCGGCATCAGTGAAGGTTTCGAGCGAGGTGCCTTCGACGGTGACGCGGACGCGTTCCAAAAAGCCGTCACCCGCTGCATTCATGACGCGGCCGGCGATCGCGCCGGTCGCGGGTGAGGGGTTGGTTTGCGCAGAACTCAGGGCGAAGACCGAGAGGAATAGGGCGGCTCGAAGAACGACGGAAACGAGGGGTTTCATGAGGTTGGAACGGACAAACGCGGGTGGTGCTAGGGGTGGAGGAAACGTGTGAACACTCGGGGTAAACCAGATGCTCACGGCCGCCGTCCTGACGACGGCTGATGATGGCATGATCTGACAGCTGGGAGTTTACCCGAGAGAGCGAGGGGGCGCCTACCCTGTGTTTACAGGGTGCTTGGACGGCAGGCAGTGCGGGGGTTGGGTGCGGTGATCGGCGTAGCTTGAATCAGCGCCAGTCGATCCGGGCGCGTTGGGTGGTGAGATCGACGGACACGGAGGCGTGGGCGAACTCGCGGGTGGCGGTGAGGCCATCCCATTGGGCGGCGGCTTTGGGTGGGCCGAGCGGGCGCTCGAGTTCCGGATAGGATTCGAGCATGCCGTGGCGATCCGTGTAGCCCCACGAGTAGCAAAAATGGGAGCCGGGTTCCGCCGCGACGAGGAAGCAGGCGAGCGGAAAGGTGATGCGCTCGCGGGCGAGTTTCAGCAACTCGGCGTAGGGTCGCTGCATCATTTCCCGCTCCGTGAAGTTGAAGCCCGGCCAGCCTTTGATGACGACGAACTTTCCTTTGGACGCGGCGAGCGCGAGGGAATCGAGGTCGGCCTTGATGGCGGCGGGTGAGTCGGTCTTGAAGGCGCCGAAGTGCTCGATCATCACGCCGTCGATCCCCTCCCAGTCGAGGATCTCGCGAAAATCCGTCGTGCGGATGCCGTTGACGAGGACGACCCGGTCGGGGCCGAGCTTGCGCTTGGTGAGCGCCATCATCTCGCGCAGACCAGCGCCGATGGCACGGGCTTTTTCCTCGCCGACCAGTTTCGCGAGGGCGGGCGTCAGCGCCTGCGGCAGCGCGTCGACAAACACGCCGCCGAGCGGGGCGGAGCGGTTCGCTTTTGCGACGACTTCGGACCACCACTCGCGGAACTCCGCGTTGGAGGGATCGGGGCGCGGCGTGCCGGACGGGTGCGTGACGACTTCGCCGGCGGCGGTGCGCAGCGTCCACTCGGGGCGATAGGTTCTGAACGCGTCGTAGCCGGGCCAATTGATGAAGGCGTTGAGGTAGAAGAGAACCTTGGCGGCGGGATTGCGCTGCACGATTCGCCGCGCGGAATCGGCGATGCCGGCCTCAGTGCTGCCATGGGGGTTTACGCCGTGGCTTTTCTCCAGCGCGATCAGGTTGCTGTGCCGCGCGACGAAATCGATCTCGGCGTCGGTCATGTCGCCGGTGCGCTTGCCGAAGTGCAGGTTGAGCGGCACGCGGTCCCAGTTGAAGCCGGTGAGGCGGACGGCTGGCGTCAGCGATTGCGACGCCTCGGCCGTCCAACCCGGCGAGCAGGCGATTGCGCTCAGGACGAGAGCGAGGGCGGAGGGGCGGATTCTCATGGTGGTAATCCCGCTCAATAGCTGACGCTGACAGTCGTGATAATCTGCCGCGGATCGGTCCAGCGCGTGTAGCGATAGGCGGTGCCTTGGTCCGTCACCTTGTCGAAGAGGTTGTTCACGTTGAGCTGGGCGGTCCACGTCGTCTTGCCGAATTTCCGGCGGTAGCTCGCGAACGGGCTGACGACATAGTAATCATCGGTATCTTTCCTCGGCAGCACGGTCTGCCCGCCGACGTTGATCGCGGCCCACGGCTTTCCGAAGACGTAGCGGATCGAGCCGCCCACGGCCAGGCCGCGCAGCGCGCCCTCGGTAAACGTGTAGCGACTGGTCAGGCTGGTGTTCTTGCGGTTTGCCGTGGTGTCGGCCGCCTCGGCATCGGCGATGAATTGCCGGGTCACGAGGGTGGCGTTGTCCGCATTGAGCCCGCGGCTTGCGGCGGTCGTGCGGGCCTCGCCGAGTTTCTCGCGCAGCAGGGGATAGAAGCGGGTGAAGGAAACCTCGTTGGCCGCGAACGAGCCGCGCGCGGTCCAGTTGCGCGTGATATTGGTCACGAGTTCGATCTCATAGCCCTCGGTGCCGCGGTCGCGGTAATCGGTGGTGTTGACGAACGGCGTCGCGAGCAGCGGGTTGAGTTCGGCGCTGACGGTCGCGGCCACGCCGCTGCTGATGTTTTCCGCCGTGTTTTGAAAATACGTGAGGTTGAGGCTCACGCGCTGGTCGAGGAGGTTGAAGCGCACGCTGTAGTCCGTGCCTTCCCCGGTGCGCGGCGCGAGGGCGCGGCCATTGAGATCGAGGCCGGTGTTGTCGCTGAAGAGCGACGACTCGAAGTAACCGCCGGTGAGCGACACCCACGGGGTGACGTGCCAGACGGCGCCGTAGGTTTGGTTCGTGACCCACTGGTCGGCATTCTTCACGAGCGGAACGGCAACGTAGGCGGTGCCCTGGTTGGCGATACGGTTGCCGGAGAGATCGACGAAGCTCTGCTCGTTGGTCGTCGGATCGGCGACGAGCGGGCGGAACGTGCTCTGGAGCCAGTGGTCGCGGCTGAGGCCGACACTGGACCGGACCTTGCCGCCGAAGTAGGAACCGAGCGCGTTGAACGACCCGCTCGTGAGGCTCTGGTCGAAGCGCTGGCTGCCGCCGCCGTGCGTGAAGCGGAAATCCGTGGTGACGCCGGGCAGGTGGTCGTTGGCGAGGGCGGCGCCGCTGTTGCCGTCCTTCATGTAGTGGTAATAATAGAAGAGGTTGTTCAAGTAGAACGCGGCGTTGCCGGTGTAGCCGCGGCGCAGGATTTCCTCGCGGGAGAGCGAGCGCGTGAATGAATCCTTGTAGTAGGTCTCGTGGCGGTAGCCGCCGCTGAACACGAGGCGTTGCTTGATGTTCCATGGCAGCGGCGCGTCATAGACGGCCACGCCGCGAAAGCTGTTGATCTCGTGGCCATCGATCAAGGTGACGGGATTGTGCGCGACGTAGTATTGCTCGAAGCGGGGGTTGGCGACGAGGCGCGCGCGCGTCGGATCGGTGGGATCGGGGAGACTCGGGTTCACATCGATCAGCACATCGCGGATGCCGACGCCAGCGACGTTGCCGTTGAAGACATTGATGCGGCGCGTGTCGTCCTTCTGGCCGTTGTGGCTGACCAGAATGCTGAAGCGATCGGTGAATGCGTGGCGAAATTCGACGGTGTAGGCGTGGAATTTCGAGTTCAGCTTGTTGATGGGGCCGCCCCAATCCTGGCCGCGCGGCACGATGCTTTCGGAGACGCCAATGATCGGGTAGCGCAGCGGGTTCACCGGATCGGTGCCGGTGGCGACGTTGGCGCCGATCTGCACCATGGAGCTGCGGAAGGTGGCGGTCGGGGTGGATTGGAGGCTGATGATGCGGCCGTCGATCAAGGCGAAGAGATGGTCCACGCCCGTGGCGGAGCGAATCTGCTGCATACCCACGCCGTTGACCTGCACACCGGGAAGGTTGGGATTGGCATCGAGGGCGTTGGTGCCGGTGCCGCGCACGTAGGCGGCGGTCTGGTCGTCGAGGACGACGTGGCTGAAGCCCTCGTCCTGGTCGCCGTGCTCATAGGTGAAATCGATCACTGTCTTGCGATTCTTGAACGGCTCCCACCGCACCGCGCCGGCGAGTCCGCGCAGCTCGGTGCCGGAGCGCTGGCGCCACGATTCGTTTTCGCCGCGGATGGCGTTGAGGCGGACGGAAACTCCCGTGTCGGCCAGCGGCTGGTTCACATCCAGCGAGTAGCGCTGGCTGCCCCAGTTGTCGTAGCGCACCTGCGCGGAGGCCGCGCGCCGGGCGTGCGCGCGCTTGGTGGTGATGTTGATGATGCCGCCGACATCGACGTCGCCAAACGCGAGGCCGCCGGGGCCGCGCGAGAACTCGATGCGCTCGGTGTTGTAGATGTCCTGCGGCATATACCAGGGGAAGCCGTCGCGCAGCTGGCGAATCGACGCCATGCCGCGAAAACTGATCTGGTTGCCGGACCTGGATCCGATGGCCGCGCCGCGCGTGCCGGAGTCGTTGTGGATGTTTTCCGCGTTGGTCGCGAACTCGACGGCATCGAGAAAATTGTTCACCGCGATGTCCTGCAAAAACTCCTGCGTCATCACGGAGATCGAATTGGGCAGGTCGGCGAGTTTCTCGCCGGTGCGCGTGCCGGTCAGCGCGGAAGAGGCGGCGTAGCCGAGATCCTTTTCGGCGGTGACTTCGAAGACGGAGAGCTGGACGGCGGTTTCGGTGGCGTTCTTGCCTGCCGCTGCGGGAGCGATCGTCTGCGCAGAAACGGTGAGCAGCGAGGCGAAAAGTCCGGCAAGGGTGGAGCCGGTTGCTTGCCACAGGCGGTTTGAACGGAGCGGGGTTATCATGAGAGGCAGTGTTCGGTCGTTCTGGGATGGATTGAACGATTGAGCCTACTTGGCCGCTTTCGCTTTTCGTTTCTGCTTGGCCTCGGCGTTGCCGGCGCCCGGCGCCGAATTCGGGTCCATGCGCCGGAGGGCCTCGGGCGTCGGGCTGCCGCCGAATTGCTTGTAGTAGAGTTCCTGGAAGGGATTGATCTTCGGAATGCCGGTGACGTTCTCGTTCACGAGCATCGGCTGCACGGCGGTCCACCATTGATCGTAGGCCGCGCGCAGCTGCGCGACGACCGCGGGATGCTGGGCGATGACGTTGGTGGTCTCTCCCGGGTCGGCCTGGAGGTCGTAGAGTTCGGCGTTGTTCACGAGGGTGAAGCGGGAGTTTTGGATCGCGCACTTGTCGTATTTGGAATCCGCGGCTTTGCCCTTCGCCCAACGGCCGACGTGATGCACGAGCGTGCGATCGGCCCACGGTGACTGCGGATTCTTCAGCAGCGGCAGCAGGCTGCGGCCTTCGACCTGTTGCTGCACGGCGGGCGACAGCTTTGCGCCGGTGAGCTCGGCGAGAGTCGGGAAAAGATCGAGGTGGGCGCTGAGGGCGGAGCATTCGGCGCCGGCCGGGATGCCGCCGGCGGGCCAGCGGAAGAAGACCGGCACGCGGGTGCCGCCCTGATAGGTCGTCCCTTTGCCGCCCTTCATGCCGGCGTTGAAGATGCTCCGGCCGGCGGTGCCGCCGTTGTCGCTGCCGAGGTAGATGACGAGGGTGTTGTCGGCGAGGCCCCACTCTTTGATCTTCGCGAGGAGGGCGCCGAAGTTGGTGTCCACGTTTTCGATCATGCCGAGAAACTTGGCGAGCCCCTCGGTCACACCCGGCTTGCCGAGATAATGCCGATAATACTCTTCCGGTAGCACGTGCGGTCCGTGCGCGGCGTTGAGCGGGATGTAGGCGAAGAACGGTTGCTTCGCCGTGCGCTTCGCATCGATCCACTTCAGCGCCTGCCCGAAAAACAAATCGGTGCAGTAGCCCGTGGTTTTCTCAAACTTCCCGTTGTGCCAGAGCGTCGGGTTGATGTTCGTGTTGCCCGGGGCATCCCCGCACGAGCCGGGAAAAGTCTGCCCGATGCCGCCGCCGCCGTGGATGTAAACTTCGTCGAAGCCGCGGCTCTCCGGGCGGTAGGCGGCCTCGTCGCCAAGGTGCCACTTCCCGAAAATACCGCTGGTGTAGCCGACGCTCTTCAGCATCTGGGGCAGCGTGTAGGTTGAGAGCGCCATGCGCTCGCGCTCGAGAATCGTGTGGGTGACGCCGTTCTTGAACTCATGCCGCCCGCTCATCAGCGCCGAGCGCGTGGGCGCGCACGTCGGGCTGACGTGGAACTGCGTGAAGAGGAGGCTCTCCTTCTTGAAGGCATCCACGGCCGGCGTGCGCATGATGGGATTGCCGAGGCTCGCGTAGTCGCCGTAGCCCACGTCGTCGGGCATCACGAGAATGATGTTGGGCTGGGTGGCGGCCAAGGCTGCGGCCGGGAGGAACGCCGCCAGCAGCAGGCCGAGCAGCGCGCGAAGGCGGGGGGATTGGGTGGGTTTCATAGATGAGATTTTTTGGGGCCGGCAAGGTGCAGCCGGCCGGGGTGGCGGAATGACGCTGAGCTTAGTAGGTGTGGTTCGGAGGGAGGGCGGAGCAATGGGTGATTCGTTTCCACTGGTAACAACTGGCGGCGGCCGGTGGGGGCTGGAATCGTGGCGATTACAGGACGATCAAAGGCGCGCGATGAAATCCGCGAGATCGGCGGCGGCTTCGGCGCTGAGACCGAGGGGCGGCATGGCGACGTCCTTGAACGGGAGCGTCTTCTCGGCGTCGGGATGAAGGATGGCATTGATCAGATACGCCCGATCGACGGTGACCTCGAGCGGTTGGCCGTCGCGCAGGACGGTCTGCTTGCGGCCCACAATTCCTTTGAGATTGGGCGCGCCCCAAGCGCCGCCCTCGCGCTCAACGTGGCAGGCCATGCACAGGCTTTGGAAAGTCTGCTGCAAAGCCTCGCCTTTCGTCAGCGCGATGACGTCGCCCGCGCCGAGCGGCTGGCCGCCGATCTTCCGATGAAGCGTATACCAGAATTCCTTCGTATGGAGCAGGGACTTTCCATTCCGGCGGGGATCAAATTCCACCTGCACGACCCAGCCGGTGTTGTGGTTGCTGCGCAGGCCGGTGGGATCGGTGATGATGTCCTGGTCGTCCTTGAGGCCGTTCACGATGAGCGTCGCGATCTTGCCCGTGGCATCGAACGTGAGCGCCTTGGGTTTCAACATGACCTTGCCCTCGTCCTTGCCGCCGTAGCTCGCGGTGGGAAAGTAGGTCCACTGGCCGACCTTGATGTCGCTGAGTGAAATACTGTCCCGGGGGATGGGCCGGAGGAACTCGATGGCGAAGCCGCCCTCCACCGCCCGCACGGCGAGGATTTCATTGAAGTCGGCGGGGGCCTCCGCCGCAGATTTGACGCGGAACCGCTGCAGGCCCTGCCAACGGCCGTTGAACTCCCAGAGCCCGCCGGCGCCGATCTCTCCGATGTAGAAATTTCCGTCGGGGCCCTGCTCGATGCGATTGGGGCCCGCGGAGAAGCCGTTATTGCCGGCTTGGTCCGAGGGGCCGCCAGTGTGCTGGAATACCACGCCCTGCCAGACTCCCCCGACCTGCTCGGTGAAGACGCGCAAGATGCGGCCGCTGGTGAATTCGCACAGCAGAATCTGTCCGTTGTAGGGCGCGAGGACGCCGGTCTCGTTGCGGAGCACGATGGGCTGGGCCGGAGAGCGGGCGACGGCGAGCTGTTGCAGATGCACGGTGGCGGCGGCCTGGCCTTTCGGGCTGCCCACCTCGGCGTCGATGTCGGCCGGTTGAAACGCGGAGGCCCGGCCGTCGTTCGTGCGCAGGTAGTGTCCGTAGAATTTCCCTTTTTCGATGCGGATGAGTTCGTTCGACGGGTTGAAGATGCCCTGATTGTCCGCCACCCAAACCGTGTTGTCCGGCCCGACCTCAATGCCGTTGGGCGTGCGGAAGCCGCCCGCAAGATACTCGATCTTCACGGAGCCGGGCGCCTCCCGGCCGTCAACCGGGCCCAAAATGAAAGTGGAACCGCGGCGGATATCCGCGTTGGACGGGCTCATGACGTTCCGTTTGCCGCCGAGCAGAATGGCGGTGCTGAAGTTTCCGCACAGGAACGTCCGGCCGTCTCTCCGGTAGTGCTCGAAGCCGATGGTGTAGGTGTGAAAGTTCGGCGTGGAGATGCCGTCGAGCATCACGGTCTCGTCTCCTTTCCGGAACGAGGATTTGTGCACGCCGTCGTCGAAGCGGATGATGCGGTCCTTCTCGCCGACGTAGATGCTGTCTCCGATGACGGCAATGGCGCAGGGCTCGTAGAGCCAGTCGCAGAGCGTGGTGACCTTGAGCTTCTGCCCGGCTTTCCCGGCGTGGAGCGCATTCTCCACGCGGAGCACCTTGCCTGATTTGAACGCGCCCTTGTCGGTGCGGTCCGGCTGGAGCGTCGTCACGTAGAGCACGTCCTGGTGAAAGGCCATGCCGCCGACGCGGAAGACTTCGCCGCCTTCCGTATCGATGTTCTCCAGGGCGAAAAACGGATGCACGCCCACACTGGGAACGGGTGCGGCGGTCGGCGATTTCGCCTTCTTCTCCGCCGCGTTTTTTTTCGCGGGCGGGTTCTCGGCGGCCGTCAGAGTCAGGCCGAGAGCGAGTGCGAGGGAGAGGAGGAAACGGGTCATCAATGGGTGTTTTCTCGGATTTAGATCCGGCAAATTACTTTTCGTTCAGTAGGCCAGCGTCGCGCCGGCCTTGGTGGGGTTCTTGACGCTTTGCCACCATTGCTTCGGGCCTTCGGCCTCGATTTCCCGCCAGAGCTTGAAGAGCGCGGCCTTCATCTCGGCCGCTTTGTCCGGCAGCTTGGCGGCGAGGTTGTTTTCCTCCTTCCAGTCTTTCTGGATCTCGTAGAGTTCGAACGTGGTCATCTGGTCGTTGCCGACGAGCTTCCAGTCGCCGATGCGCAGCGCCACGCGGTCGCCGGGTGGCGAGACGTGCGTGCGCCAGAAGAGCGGGATTTTTCTCTCCACCGGCCGACCCGCGAAGGCGGGGATCATGCTGACGCCGTCGAGCGTGCGATCCTTCGGGAGGGCGACACCGGCCGCCTCCAGCACCGTGGCGAAAATGTCGGTGCCGATCACCGGGACCTCGCTCACCGTGCCGGCCTTGATGTGGCCGGGCCAGCGCGCGATGCCTGGCACGCGGATGCCACCTTCGTAGTCGCTGCGTTTGCGACCCCGCAGTCCGCCGGTGGAGCCGCCGCGGATGCCGCCCTGGCCTTCGGGACCGTTGTCGGAGGTGAAGATGAGCAGCGTGTTTTCGGCGAGTCCCTTGGCGTCGAGCGCGTCCATCACCATCCCGAGGGCGTGATCCATCTGCGTGACGTTGCCGAGATACTCACTGTTCGGATGACCCGGATAGAGGCCCGAAAAACGCGGATCGGAGGCGATGGGCGTGTGGGGTTCGTGCACCCAGACCGAGAGCACGAAGGGTTTTTTCGGATTGCGGATTTCATTGAGCCAACGGATGCCCTCGGCCGCCACGAGCTGAGCGGAGAAACCCTGCATTTCGCCGACTGGCGTGCCGTTGCGGACGAAGTTGTCCGGGTTATTGTGGCTAGGACTGGCGTTGTTGTGCGTCGCCATCCAGTAGTCGTAACCGTGGTCGTTCGGCTGGGGAAACCCGGCCGTGTTGAAGTGCGGTCGGGCGTTGAGGTGCCATTTGCCCACGTGGCAGGTCTCGTAGCCGGCTTGTTTGAGCAGCTTCGGATAAGTGATCTCGCTGGTGCGCAGGTGCGCCTCGTGCACGCCCGACAGGTGCTGCCAGACGCCGTTGCGATAGGGCGTGCGGCCTGTGAGAATCGCCGACCGGGACGGCGAGCACACGCCCGCGGCCGAGTAGCACTGGGTGAACTTCACGCCCTGGGCCGCCAGCTTCGCGAGGTTCGGCGTCTTGATCACGGTGTTGCCATACGGCGACGTGTCGCCCCAGCCGAGGTCGTCGGCCAAAAAGACGACGATGTTGGGTCGGGCGGAGTCGGCCGCCTGCACCGCGCAGAGTGGCACGAGCAGGAAGGCCGCGAGTGAGACGAGGCGGGGTATCTTCATGAGAGTAACGGCGAATCAGAAGCGGAAGGAATTCGTCAACGTGACCTGCCGTGGTTCGGTGTAGCGGGGGTAGCGGGCGGTCGTGCCCTGGTTCGTGACGTTGTTGAACGCGTTGTCGATGTTGAGCTGCCCGGTCCAATTCACCCGGCCGAGCTTTCTCGTATATTTGAAGAACGGACTGAACACGCATTCATCGGCGTTCTGCCGCTCCGGGACGACCAACACCCCGGTGATGAAGAGGCCGCCGGGATTGCGCACCGCGCCGCGCGACCAACGCACCGATCCGCCCACGCTGAAGCCCTGCAGCAAACCCGAACGGAAATCATAGCGGGTGACGAAACTCCCCCGATATCGCTTGGGCTGCCGGTTGTCGTCGTTCTGGCCCTCAATATAAACGAGGCTCCCGGAGAGCGCGGCGTCGATCTCAGCCGGGGACCGGCCGATGGAAGCCAGGTAGCTCCGGGCAGTCTCAACCTTCGCGCGGAACTGCGGGACGGAGGTGGAGCGATGGTCTTGCGTCGTGGCGAAGGCCAGCCGGCTCGTCCAGTTGCGGGTGATGTTGGCCGTGAGCTCCAATTCCCAGCCCTCGGTGGTGCGATTGTTGGAGTCGGACGTTCCAAGGATCAGATCCGGCGAGGGCGTGGTGCGCCCGGTGTTGAGGGCGTCGTTGACCTCCGTCTGCAGGGCCGCGCCGATGTTGGTCGCGTAGTTTTCCGCCGTGTTGTCGTAGCGGATCACGTTGGCGTTGACGCGCCCGTTCAGGAGGGCGAAACGCAGGCCATAGTCGAAGCCGGAGCCCGAGGTCGGTTGGCGGGCTTTGCCGTAGAGATCGGTGCCGATGTTGTCGGTGAACATCGCCGACTCCTGGTAGGACGTCGTGACGGCGAGCCAAGACGTGAGATTGAACACCGCGCCGGCGGTTTTGTTGGTTCGCCAGGTGTCGGCGTTGAGCCGGGTGGGAATATCGCCGGCGTCATCGGACAAGGGCTGGCCGGCCGCGTCGACGAAGCGCGTCTCCTGGAAGACACCGATGAGTTGCGTCGGGAGATTGCGCGATTGTTTCCAGTGATCGCGGCTGAGGCCGACGCTGGTGCGCAGACGCTGCTTGAAGAACGAGCCGAGGTGCTGAAAGACCGCGGTGGAAAGCGACTGGTCGTAGTATTCGAGGTTGTTCGTGAAGTAGTCGACGACGCCGGGAAGCTTCGGGATGCGGAGATTCTCGCCGTTGCCGTCTTTGAAGTAGAACCACGGGGAGACGACGTTGTTGGCGAGGCGGGCGGCAACCCCGGTGTAGCCGCGGCGGGTGATTTCCTCCTTCGTGAGCGCCCATTGCATGCCCTTGATCCGATTGATCTCGGCGCGGTGATTGGCGCTGACGATGAAGCGGTGGGACGTGTTCCAGACCGAAAGATCCTGGAGCAGCATCAGCCGCGCGGACCGCATGTCACGATCCTCGAAGCGGCGGGTGAAGGTGCCGGGGATGAAGAGCTGCTCGAAATTGGGGTTGGGGATGGTGCGGGTGGGATCGTTGGGGAACGCGGGATCGGGCAAGTTGCGGTTGACGTCGATGAAGACGCCACGGGCGTTGGCGCCCCAGATGTTGGCGTTACGCGTGAGGCTCTGATCGGTGAATTCCCTTTGATGGTTGAGGGCCAGCCACACGCGGGTGTCGCGCGAGAAACTGTGCTGGACGGAAAGGTTGGTGGAATTGTCAACATAGCGGACGCGCGTATCGGGTCCGGCCCAATCCTGCTCGAGGGGGAACAGGGGATTCTGCGTGGGCAGGAAGGGCAGGCGATTGGGGTTCTGCGGGTCGGTGGCGCTGGTGGCGCCCGCGCCCTGCACCAAGGTGGAGACGCGGTATACGGGAAATGCCGCGGTGGTGCCCTGCGTAGCCAGATTATAGAGACTTCCCCGGATGAACGCCTGGTTGGCGTTGGCGAGGGTGGAGTTCCCGGAAAGGCGGAGCATGCCGACGCCGTTGGCCTGCGTCCCGGCGCGAAGGGGATCGGCGTCTTGCGCGTTGGTGCCGGAGCCGCGGACGTAGGCGGTGGTGAGGTCCACCAACGCCGTGTGGCTGAAGAAGCTTAAGAGGCGTCCGGATTCATGGGTGACATCGATCACCGTGTTGCCGTGCTTGAAGGGCTGATAGCGCACGGCGCCGGCCCATCCCTGCATGTTGCGCGCCGTGTTCTCGTGCCAGCCCTCGAGATCGGAGTCGACGAGGTTGAAGCGGAGGGCGAGCTTCTGGTCCACGAGCACCCGATTGAGATCGGCCGTGAGCCGCTGGGAGCCGCGGTCGTCGAAGCGGGCCTGCACTTCGTGGCTGTTGTTGAACCGAGCACGCTTGGATCCGGTGTTGATGGTTCCCGTGGCGTCGGTGTCGCCATACGAGATGCCGCCGGCTCCGCGTGAAATCTCCATCCGCTCCAAGTTGTAGGTGTCCATCGGGGCGTAGGTGGGGAAACCGTCCTTGAGCTGGCGCCCGGAGGGGAGGCCGCGGAAGTTGATCCGATTGCCCGAACGGGCACCGATCGCGGCGCCTACCTGCATGTTGTCGTTGTAGACATTCTCGGCGCCGACGGCGAATTCCATGGCCTGGAAGAAGTCGGTGACGCCGAGGTCGGCCATGAACTCTGCGTTGAGCACGGAGATGGAGTTGGGGAGATTGGCGAGCGACTCGTTGGTGCGCGTGCCGCTCATCGCGGTGGACGACTCGTAGCCGACATCGGTGGTGGCGGTGACTTCGAAGGGCGAGAGGACGACGGCTTCAGCAGCGGGCTTGGCGGCGGCGGGGGCGGACGGGGAAACTTGCGCGGAGGTCAGGACGGGGCCCAGAGCGAGGAGCGCCAGGAGGACGGATAGCGGGTGGGTGGTTTTCATGGGAGTTTGGTCGGGGGGAATCTATTTGGCTGGGTGTAGATGGGCGGAGAAAAAGGCCACGGTTCGTTGCACGATCGCGGCGAGAGAGGGTTCGATGGGCGAGCCCACTTGACGCCAGTTATGCCCGGCATTCCGGATGATCATGGTTTCCACCGGAGCGTGGGTAGCGACCGCTTTCTCCTTCATGTAGTAGGCGTGCTTGACCGGAATGGTGGTGTCCTGGTCGCCTTGAATCATCAGCAACGGCGCGCTGCGGCTGGTCAGGTAATTGATCGGGCTCATTTCCCGATAGCGGGCCAGTTTCTCCTGCGCGTCGGCGTCCGTTCGCAGAATCCGGGGCCCGAAGCGGTCGCGGAAATCGGCGCGGTCGTCGTGGTTGAAAAGGTCGGTCTTCTCGAAGTCGCACGGCCCATACCACGAAACCCCCGCCAAAATCCGGTAGGCGGCACCCACGAGTTCCGGTGCGCCCGGCAGGCTTTCGGGCGATGAGAGCAGCAGCAGCTGGGCGATTTGCCCGCCGGCGGAGTCGCCGAACACGAAGAATCGATTCGGGTCCAGCCCCAGGGCGGCGCTGTTTTTCGCCAGGTAGCGGACCGCATCCTTCGCATCGATCACGCAGTCCCGCATCGCGACATCGTTGTCCGGCTTGTAGAGGCGATATTCGACCGAGGCGACGGCGAAGCCTTGTTCGAGGAGTTTTTTGAAGACCACGGCGAACGAACCGTTGCCCGCGCCCAGCTTGCTCCCCGCCGCCCAGCCACCGCCGTGGGTATAGATGATCACGGGGCACGTCCCCGCTGGCTTCGGCGTCGGATAGTAAAGATCGAGATGCAAGTCGCCCTTGGGGGTCGTCTTGTAAACCGTCTCCAGTTTCCGTTCTCCCCCGGTCTCGAGATACGACCGCACTCGGCCTTTTTGTTTGCCGGGCGCCGGGGCCGAAATGCTGTCAGGAACGGCCGCGTCGGCCGCATGCAGGTTCGAAAGAAAACCCGACAGCAGAACGAGGGTGGCGATGATGGCTTTCATAGATCAGCATCCAGCTTCGCGCGCTTTTTCCGTGGTTCGTTGCTGAGGGTGGTCGGATCAGGTTTGGTGGGCAGTGTGGCATTCCATGCGAGCACCATTTTGGTCAGGCGCGCAGTGATATCCGGATGGGCCTTGGATTGATCTTGGGCGGCGTCCTCGGCGCGATTCCATTTCAGGTTGTGCAATTCGGACTGCGTGCCGTCGAAGTTGGTCACCAACTTCCAATCACCGTCGCGCACGGCCAAGTCAGTCGAGCGATAGCGCCAGAAAATGGGCCGGGTGCGGAGAACGGGCTGGCCGTTGAGGGCCGCTAGGAGGTTCTCGCCATCGCCCTGGGCTTCGGGGGGAGGCGTAACCCCCGCAGCTGCACAAAAAGTGGGCAGCAAATCCACGGCCGTGAAGACGGTGGTGTCATTCTTTGCGCCGGCCGGGGCGTGGCCCGGCCAGCGCACGATGAAGGGGACCCGCACACCGCCTTCAAAAAGACTGCGCTTGCGGCCGCGCAGGCCGCCGGTTTCGCCCAAGCTGTAGTAGCTGCGCCAGGCGCCGGGTGATCCCTTTTGGTCGGGGCTGCCTGTGTTTTCCGGGCCGTTGTCGCTGGAAAACACCACGAGGGTGTTTTGCTCCAGGCCGCTGCGCTTCAGCGCATCGAGGATCATGCCCACTTTCCGGTCACCATCGGTGATGACCGCCGCGTAGATCCGTTTTCGTTCATCGAGATGCTTCCACTGCTCGAGCGATTCAGGCGACGGGGTGTGGTTCAGATGACTTTCGTGCAACCAGACGTTCAAGTAAAACGGCCGGCCCTTGTGCGCTTCGATGAATTGCACGGCGCGGCTAGGGATTTCGTCGCCACTGCGGTCGATCTTCGGTCCGGGGCCGCCATAAACCGCCGATTCATCGATCCCGTAGTCCGCCATGGTCGGCCGACCCTCTCCCATGTGCCACTTGCCGAAATGTCCCGTGCGATAGCCGGCAGCCTTGAGATAACGAGGAATGGTCGGGGCTCTTGAATCGAGCCAGTCGGGCATTTCGGGTCCGCGGTTGGGTCCGAAAATATGATTGATGCCAAAGCGCGCCGGATATCGCCCCGTCATAGCCGCCACGCGACTGGGTGAGCACACGGGATGCAACACGTTGAATTGCTGAAAATCGATGCCCTCGTTGGCGAGGCGATCGAGGTTCGGCGTCTTCAGCCAGGTGTTGCCGTGACACGAAAGATCGCCCCAGCCCCAGTCGTCGGCGTAGATGAAGACGATATTGGGCCGCGCCGGAGTCTTCGGCGCATCCGCGGCGAACAGCATGGCCGACGGGGACAACAGCAGAGCGGCGGCGAGGGCTAAAAGCGTTTTCATGGCGGTCGGCTTCATTCGAGCGGGGCGCCGTCCTTGGCTTTTTTGTTTTTTCCCTTGGCGCGTGCATTCGCGGGGTCGGCCGCTTCGGGAATCCACGTGGCGAGCTCGGGCCAGAGCGGCGGGCCGTCGTTTTTTTGCACGGTGCCGGGCGTGCTGCGGCCGTCGCGGACGATGCGGGTCGCGGTCGCTTTGAGGCGGTTCACGATGTCGGGGTGCTGGTCGTGGACGTTGGTCGTTTCGCGCGCGTCGTTCTGCAGGTGGTAAAGCTCGAACGGAGGCTCGCCGGCCTTGGGTTCGATCCGTTGGGGCGCGAGGCTGCCGCCGGAACCGCGAAACAAGTTCAGCTTCCACGGCCCCTCGCGGACGGCGAAGCCACCGTTGCTGGAGTGGTGCATGAGCGGGCCGCGCAGGGGACGCGGATAATCGTCGCCGCGCAGCGCGGCCAGCAGGCTGTAGCTGTCCTCGCCGGCATGAGGTGGCAGCGCAACGCCGACGATGTCGGCGCACGTGGCGAGCAAATCGATCTGACCGACCGGATCGGTGCAGGTGCGGCCGGCCTGGATGACGGCGGGCCAACGCATCACAAACGGCACGCGATGTCCGCCCTCGTAGATGTCGCGTTTGCCGCCTTTCCAATCGCCGCTACTGGCGTGTTGATACTGCTTGAGCCGCTCGGCGTAGCCGTTCTCCGCGCCGTTATCGCTGCTGAAGAAAACGAGGGTGTCGCGCGTGAGGCCGTGTTCGTCCAACGCCGCCAGCACCTGGCCCACGCGGTGGTCGGTCTCCAGCATGAAATCCCCGTAGGCGCCCACGCGGCTCTTGCCTACGAACTCGGGCGCGACGCTGTGCGGGAGATGCGGCGAGTTGAGCGGCAGATAGAGGAAGAACGGCTGGCCGGCCTTCGCCGCGGCGGCCCGGCTCGCGAGGTAGGCCACGGCTTTTTCGGTGGTGATGCGAAGGCAGGCGTCATCACGAAACGACGGCGCGATCTCGATATCGGCCGCGCTTTGCCGCTCCGTATCGTAAGGCGGCATAAAGCGGAACGTGTTGCGCTCCCGGTCCTGCTTTTTGTGGGTCCAGAGTGACGGCGGTTCGGTCACGCGCGTGTTCTCGACGTAGGTCAGCACGCCGTAGTTCATCGAGGCCGGGATGCCGAAGTAGTAGTCGAAGCCGCGCTCGTTCGGGCCGTCGGTGATGGGCTGCGTCCAGTCGCGTTTCCCGATCGTGCCGGGAAACTTCATCTGGAGGTGCCATTTGCCGATAATGGCGGTGTGGTAGCCGGCGGACTTGAGCAACGAGGCGACGGTCATGCGGTCTTTCGCGATGAGACACGGGCCGTCGGAATGCAGCACACCGCTCTTGAGCGAGGTGCGCCAGCTGTAGCGCCCGGTCAGCAACGCGTAGCGCGAGGGGGTGCAAACGGTGTCGGCGCTGTGGCCGTCGGTGAACACGATCCCTTCGCGCGCGAGCCGGTCGAGGTTCGGCGTCTGGAACTTCGACTGCGGATTGAGCGCGCTCATGTCGCCATAGCCCTGGTCGTCGGTGTAGATGACGACGATGTTGGGCCGGGATTTTTCCGCGGCCAGCGCCGCTGTCACGAAGAGGACGCACAAGGGCGCGGCGAGAATGCGGAGATAACGGATCATGGTAACGGGGCGGTGGGTCTTCATTTCTTTTTCTTGGTCGCCGCGGGCGTTGGCTTTCGAAGCTGAATCGCGACGTCGTTGTTCTGCTTCGCGCCGGGCGTGCTGCGGCCGTCGGCTATGAACTGCTCGAGCAGCTTGGTCAGTCGCGCGACTTCCTCGGGACATTCGGCGTGGAGGTTCTTCGACTCGGCCAGGTCGGTGCGGAGATTGTAGAGCTGCGTCGCCGGCAGGTCTTTCGCCTCCGCGCTGCCGGGGATCGGCGTGCTCCAGCCACCGGAGTCGGCGCAGAGCTCGAGCTTCCAATCTCCCTGCCGGATGGCGAACGAGCCGTTGATGGAGTGATGCACCACGGCCGTGTGCAGCGGGGCGCGGTCGGTGCCCAGTAGGGCGGGCAGAATGCTCACGCTGTCTTCGCCGGCGTTGGCGGGCAGCTTCGCGCCCACGAGCTCGGCGCAGGTGGCCATGAGATCGACCAGCGTGATCGTCTGGTCGCTGCGGCTGCCGGCCTTGGTCCGATCAGGCCAGCGCGCGATGAAGGGAACCCGATGGCCGCCATCAAAGATGTCCGCCTTGGAACCGCGCAGATCGCCGCTCGGGAAGTGACCTTTGGCCTGCATTTCCGGAATGCCCGCGGCTTTCGAGCAACCGTTGTCGCTGGTTACGATCACGAGGGTGTTGCCGCCGATGCCGGCCTGATCGAGGGCGGCGAGGACCTGGCCCACAGCCCAGTCCGTCGCCATCACGAAGTCGCCGTATTTGCCGAGCCCGCTTTTGCCCTGCCACTCCTTGGTCGGCAGAATCGGCGTGTGGGGCGAGGTGAGGGGCAGGTAGAGAAAGAACGGGCGCCCGGTCTTCGCCTGATCGCCGATATACTCGACGGCCTTGCGGGTCAGCGTCGGCAAAACATCCACCGCTTCAAAACTCGCCGCCGCCGGCCCGGTGCGTTGCCACGTCTTGGTCGTGGTCAGTGGTTTGGTGAAGCGGTCTTGGTCGATGAACGCGAAGGGCGGCATGTCCAGCGAGGCGCTGATGCCGAAGTAGCGGTCAAACCCGCGCGTGATCGGGCCGTCGGTGATGATCGGCGAGGGTTGATCCTTGGGGATGCCCATGCCGAGGTGCCATTTCCCGATGCAGGCCGTGGCGTAGCCATGTTGCTTCAATAACGCCGGGACCGTCAGGCGGTCTGCGGGAATCAACGGCTCGCTGTAACCCTGGAGCACGCCGGACTGGAGCCGCGTGCGCCAGTTGTAACGACCGGTCATGATGCCGTAGCGGGTTGGCGTGCACACGGATGAACTGGAATGCGCGTCGGTGAAGATCATCCCCTGGCTCGCCATCCGGTCGAGATGCGGAGTGGCGATCTTGCTGCGGGTGGGATTGAGGCACTGGACGTCCCCGTAGCCGAGATCGTCGGCGAGGATATAGACGATGTTGGGCGGCGACGGCGCCGCGGCGTTCAGTCCGGAGAGGGGGACGAACAGCAGTGCAGTGAGAGCAATCGAGACGCGCTTCATGAAGGAAGGCTTTGAGATGATCAGAGTTTTTCGACGTCGGTAAAATAGGCGCCGCCCGCCTTCCCGCTCTGGTCGTAGAGCCAGGTGCGCAGTTCGGTCTTTCCTGCCGGGAGATTCAGCTCGAAAACGACGCCCTTGGTTCCGGGCTCGACGGCGGATTCCATTTCCTGCCCGGCGATCGAGAGCTTGGCGCGAACGGCCTCCACGGGCTTGTCCGCCTCGATGGGCCACTGCCTGAGCGTCAGCCGATAGCGTCCCGCCTGCTTGACGTCCACCATCCACGGCCCGGTCACTCGCGGGAGCCTTCTGATTTCAGCAAAGTTCCACGGCGGATTTCCATTTTCCAAATACCAGTCCTGGCTGCAAAGCCTCGTCGGGTTCTCCCGTGGATCGCCCAGGCTGATGGACACCGGTGTCATGCGCGGCGAGACGGACTCCCACCACGGTTCATAGTAACCGCGCAGTTGCTTCAACACATCGGGGTTCGCCGCCGAAACGTCGGTTCTTTGCGCGGGATCATTCTGAATGTCGTAAAGCTCCTTGCCATCCATCAAGCGCCAGCGCTGGGTCAGCACCGCAGAGCATTCCCAAGGCTTGGGACCGTTGCGAAAGCCGGCTCCGCCGTGCAGCTGGACGATCAAGTGCTCGCGATGCGGCGGTGCATCCGCATTCCTCAACGAGCCTGCGAAGGACCGGCCATCCAGCTTTTGCCCGGCGGGAATCGGGACGCCGCAAAGTTCCGCCAGGGTGGGCAGGACATCCAGATGCGCCGCGAGGTGATTGATGGCACGCCCCCCAGTCAGTCCGCCGGCAGGCCAGTGGATGAAAAACGGAACGCGGTGTCCGCCTTCATAGACCGAGGACTTCTTGCCGCGCATTCCGGCGTTGAACCCGATCGTCGGTTCCGAATCCAAGCCATTGAACTTCCCTCCATTGGCCGTGCCATTGTCGGTCATGAAAATCAGGATCGTATTTTCCGCGAGCCCGAGGCTCGTCAGGCGCCGGCGGAGAACGTCGAGGTTGTGATCGATGTTCGCAATCATCCCGAAGAACTCCGGCCCCGCTCCCCAGCCGGCCTTCCCCTTGTAGGGCTCGCTCCACTTGGGATCGACCAGATAGGGGCCGTGCGGCGCGTTGGTCGCAAGGTAGAGGAAGAAAGGCTTCGCTTGGTTCTTTTCGATGAAACGCATGGCCTCTCCGAACCAGACATCCGTGCAGTAGCCCTCGAATTTCTCGAACTTTCCGTTCCGCTCGTAGGTGTCGTCGAAATAGCGATTGCCCCAATGATCCGACGCCTGGCCGACGCCGCCGCAACGATGCCAGACCACGTCCTGAAAACCGCGATCCTGCGGGCGGTGCGGCGCGTTGTCGCCGAGATGCCACTTCCCGACCATCCCGGTGGCGTAGCCATTTTCGGCAAAGACGTTGGCGTTGGTCCGCTCATCGGTGTGCAGCATCGTCCGGCCGGAACTGGTGCGATAAGCACCCGCGCGGGCGGGATAACGGCCGGTCATCAAGGCGGCGCGTGTCGGCGTGCAGAACGGGCTGACGTGGAAATTCGTCAGCCGCACGGATTCGTCATGCAGGCGGTCCAAGCCTGGCGTCTTGAGGATCGGATTTCCGTGGCACGCCATGTCACCGTAGCCCTGATCATCGGTCATGATGAGGATGACGTTGGGCCGCGTAGGCACGGCGGCGTTCACTGCGGCGAGTGACGCGGCGAGAAAAAGAGGGGTGAAGAAACGCTTCACTTGATCGGGTGCTCCTTGAGCAGCTCCTCCGTCGTGTAGAGTTTCATCCGGCCGGGGTTGGCGGCGCGGACTTTTTGCACTTCCTCCGGGTGGACCGGGCCGGCTTCGTTGCCGAAGCTGTTGCGCACATAGGTGAGCACGGCCGCGATTTCCTCGTCATTCAGCATGCCGCCGAAGGGTGTCATCGGCACCTGGCCGTCGTAGGTCTTGCCGTTGACCTCGAGCGGACCCATCAGGCCATAAAGGGTGAGCTTGATGAGGCGCTCCTTGTCCTCGGCGACCCAAGGGCTTTTTTCCAAGGAGGGAAACGCGGGGTCGAGGCCCTTGCCATCGGCCTGATGGCAAGTGACGCAATGGCCGTCGCGAGTGTAGATCTGCTGGCCGGCAATGAATCGCTCCCGGCTGGCCGAATCGAGATAGGCGGGCGCAGGGCTTTGGGTAAACTCCGGCTTCTCGACCTCGGTGACGCCGTGGAGGCGGTTGGAGGCAGTCTTGACGACGTCTTTGTCCCAGCGGTCGAGCGGCTGCTGCGCAGCGACGCCCACGATCTTCTTCGCGGCGTCGATATCAGTGAGCCAGGACGCGGCCACGGTGGCTTCGAGGCGCACGCGGCCGTGCTCATCGGCGGCGGCTTTCTCCAGCAAGGCGGCGTGATCGGCGATGCGGTGGGTGTTGTAGCGCAGGACACGGACGGCGGCGGCGCGGGCGTGGAAATCCGACGAGGCGAGCAGCTCGCGCAGCAAGGGTTCGTCCACGGCGTTCATGCCCCAGGTGACCCAGAGGGCCTCGAGCTTCGCATGCGTGTCGGTTTGCTTCGCGGCCCATTTTTTCACGGCCGGCAGGACGGTCGCGACGGGATGGCTGCGGATTTCGCGGCGCGTGCGGTAGCGCGTGCGGTTCTCGGGCTCCTTCAGGTTTTCGAGCAGGGTCGCGAGCGGCGCGCCGGCGATCGACGCGGGCTTCACGAGCGGCCGGCTCGGATACGTGATGCGGTAGATGCGGCCGTGGTTGTGGTCGCGCAACGGATCGCGGGCGTTGTGCTGCATGTGGCCGATGAGGGTGTTGTGCCAGTCGATGACGTAGAGCGAACCGTCGGGCGCGAACTCCAGATCGACGGGGCGGAAGTTGCCGTCGCTGCTCTTGAGCAGGTTTTGGCGGAAGGTGGTTTTCCAGCCGGTGCCGTCGTCCTCGATCTGGTGCTGCTTGATGCCGAGGAAGCCGATGGCGTTGGCGAGGATGATGTCGCCTTGGACCTCGTCGGGGAAGTGCCGCGACGAGACGATCTCAAGCCCGGAGGTGGGGCGCACTTTCTCGGCCGCAGGGATCAGATCGATGGTCGCGGGCGTCTTGCTGCCAAAGGTGGGCTTCACCTGCATCGGCAGCGCCCAGTTCATCGCGGTGCCGGACGTGAAGAGGAAGAAATCCTGGCCCCAGCGGTCGAAGGCGTAGCCCCAGGGGTTCGGGATGTTCATCTGGATGGTGCGCTCCAGCATGCCGCGCTGTGGGCTGTAGCGGAAGAAGCCGCCGTCGACGCAGCGCACGGGGCCGTAGGGGGTCTCGACGTTGCTGTGCAGGAAAATCCCCTCGCACATCATGATGGCGCCGCTGGGGTCGGCGGTGAAGGCGCTGATGGCGTGGTGCGTGTCGTGGGTGTCGAAGCCGCCGAGGATAATCTCGGTGCGATCCGCCCGGTCGTCGCCGTCGGTGTCGCGCATGAGCACGAGGTTCGGCTCCTGCGAAACATAGACGCCCTCGGGGGCAAACTCGAAGCCGATGGGCAGGTAGAGTTTGTCCGCGAAGACGGTTTCCTTGTCGGCCTTGCCGTCGCCATCAGTGTCCTCGTAGATGAGAATTTTGTCGTTGGGCAGCGCGTCGCCCGGGCGATAGGCGGGGTAGGCGGGCATGACGGCGACCCAGAGCCGGCCGCGATTGTCGAAGGAGAGCTGCATGGGGTTCGCCAAATTGGGGAACTGCTTCTCGCTCGCGAAGAGCTCGACCTTGTAGCCCTCGGGCACGGTGAGCGAGGCGACGCCGTCCTCGGGAGCGAGATAACTCTCGGAGCCGTTCTTGACGCTCGGTTGGTAGTTCGTCGGCACAGGCGGCAGCGGGTGCGTCCAAGTGTCTTCGACTGCGAGGTCGGACTTCTTTCCGCTGGCGATGGCGTGGATGGCCGTGTCGCGGAGCGCGGTCATCTCGCGGGTCTTTTTGACCTCATCGGGATAATTCTGCGGGCCGTAGGGAGCGTAGCGCCGACCGTAGGCATGGACGCCGTTCACGATGTGGTAATCGTTGTTCCAAAAATAGTCCTTCTGTTTCACGGCGGCGTGCACGAGCGCGGGGTCGGCTTTCGAGACGCGTGCCTGCTCACCGTAGATTCCCGTCGCGAGCAGCTTGGCGACGTGCTGATAGCCCTCATCGTTGGGAATGAATCCGCCGGTGGTGAGCGGTGTGCGCGCTTGCCGGTAGAGCGCCTGCGTCGGCGTGAAGAGATCGATGAAGGTGAGGCCGTGTTTCTTCGCGACGGCGGCGATGGCCTTGGTGTAGAGCGCGAGGTTGGCGTTTTCCTTCACGCCGTCGGGCAGGTCGCGCTGCGCGGACTGGTTTTCGAAGGCAATCGGTGACACGAGCACGACGCGGGGGGCGGCCTCGCCGTTGTAGGCCTGGCCTAGCGTGTGCCGCACCCAGGCGTCCAATTCTCCCTCGAAATTCGCGACCTTCGCCGGGCCGCCGAAGGACTCGTTGTAGCCGAAGAACGCGACGATGGTGTCGGCCTTGAGGTGGGTGAGCCATTGATCGGGGGTGGGGAAGAAGCCCTGACCCTTGTGCACATTGAGATCGGGGTGAAATTTCTCCGCGCCGGGAAACGCCCACTGCGATGCCCGCGACGGATGCGGACGGAAACCGGGTGTGTCGCCGACATGACCCATGTTGCGGAAAAACAACGCGTGCTCCGGATAGCGCAGCGCGAGTTCCGTCTCGATTCGGCTGTAGTAAACATCACGCTCGGCGAGGCCGTTGCCGATGAGCACAACGCGCTCGCCCTTGCTGGGAGGAGCGACGTTTTGCGGGCGCCGGGCCGTCGCGGTGGCGGGCTCCGCCTTCATGCTGTGCGGCGCGTCGACTTTCTTCGCCGGCTGTTTCGTGCGCGCCTGCTTTTTGGTCGGCTGCTTCTCTGCGCCCTCGGAGGTCGGGGCGGGAGGGGTTGCCTGGGCGGGTGCGGGTGCCGGTGCGGGTGTCGGCGCGGCCTCGGCCTTGGTGTTAGCGGTTTGTTTTGCCTTGGCCTTGGCGTTCGCCGGGGGGGGCGGCGGTGACCCGGGAGCGGGAATCGGACTCTCGAACCCGGCGTAGGCCGAGGGCTTGACGGCCGCGATGTAGCGGTTGTTGCCAAACGTGCTCGGCCGGTAAGGTCCGACGAGCGCGACATTGAGGTCCGGCTTGATCGCGGCCTCTAGGCCCACGGCCCAGAACGTCGCGTTCACCAGCAGGCGACGGTAGCCCTCATTGAGCAGATCCTCGGAGGCGCCGTAGAGCGAGGTGAAGACGCGGCCCGTTTTACCCGAGGCGCTGCGGTAGGTGCGGGTCCATTCGGAGGGCTGCGGCGTCTTGGTCGCGTCCGGCGGGGAGGCGGGTGTCATGCCGTTGAGCGGCTGGGCCATCGTGAGGATTTCCCCGTCGGTGGGTTTGCCCACGTAGCCGCCGGCCTGCACCCACACGTCCTTCACGCCGCGCAGAATCGGATGAGCGGACGCCGCAGGCACGATCTCGATGCGGGTGCTCTGCTGGTGATTCTTGCCGTAGTGGCCGACCCACGATTGCCCCAGCACCTGATGACCGAAGCCGCCGACGTAGTCGTCGCCCTTGTAGTCCCACGAATATTTTTTGAATTCGCCGCTGGCGGGAATTCTGAACGCGTGCGTCGCGGTGCGGAGTCCGATGACCGGCCCTCCGCGCTCGAGATAGGCGACAACGTGCTTCATCTGCTCCGCCGGAAAATCCTGAAACCGCAGGTAGACCACGGCCAGATCGGCGGTCGCGAGCGCTTCCAAGCCCGGTGAATTGGAGTTGCCCGGGACGATCGCGCCGGACTTCGCATCGGTCGTGAACAGCACGGTGCACTTGAAGCCGTGGTGTTTCGCCAGCACCCGCGCGAGTGCGGGCAGAGTTTCTTCCGAGCGATACTCGTGGTCGCCGGAGAGGAAGACGATGTGCTTGCCCTTGCCCGGTCCGGCCGTGCCCTCGTAGACGAGTGAAGGCGCGGCGCGAACCGCGGAGATCAGCGCCAAGGCGGCGAGAGTGACGGAGATGATATGTTTGATGGTCATGTGAGATTAAAAGTGAGGATTCGGTTTTTGGGTTTTCCCGTGAAATTCATGGCTTCGTCTCGATGCAGATAAGTTCCTTCATGGTGCGGTGGTAGAGGCGTCCACGACTATAGCTTGGCGTGTTGACCGACCAGGTCTCGCCAAATTTGCCGAGATCGTTGAGCGCCACGAGCGCGGTGGCATCGAAACGCTCCGCCCGGCCGTCGAGCACCTGCACCCGGCCGCTCATGAAGGTGAAGAAGACGAATTGGTTCACCGCGATGGGATTGCCGTTGAAGCACCACCACCAGCCCGTGCGGCCCGAGCGTTTGTCGTCGGCGACATCTACGCCGCGGCTGTTGAAGGTCATGCTGGGATACTGCGTTTCGTTGTTCTTGCTGACCTCGCCCGCGACGTGCGGCACGGGAAAGGGAAGTTCGAGATACTCGACGTGCGCGGTGGCCACGTGGATGCGCGCGATGCTGTTGCGCGGACCGATATCCGCGTCCTTGCCCTGGCGCTTCCCTTTGAAATGAAAGCATTGAAAGAAGACGTGAGGATAGGTGACGAGGTTGGTATACCACGCGGGAAACACCGCGTAGTCGGGATTCTCCGCCGCGAGATCGACACCGGTGCGCGTGCGGAATGTCGCCGTCGCCGCGTCGTAGGATGTCACGGTCACGTTTTTGAGCAGTGAAATGCGGCGGACTTCCTTCCCGTCGGCCGCATTTAGCAACACGAGTTCGGGGAGAGTTTCGTCGAGCACATACACGAAACGCGAATCCCAGCCGGGCTTCGTCAGGGCTTTGCCATCGGAACGTGGATGCCGCCACGTCCACAGCGCCTTGCCCGCATCGGGACCGTCCGCGCGGGTCATCGTCAGCCCGACCGGCGACTCCGGCACGGTGTGATAGCCGCCGCGACCGGAAAGGATCCCGTGGCCGCCCCCCGGCAGCGCACCCAACGTCGGTGTATTGTAATGCGTCAGGCCCTCGGGCGCGATCCAGCGCGGCGTTCCGGTGGCGGCGTCGAAGGCGCGGAGATAATTCCACGGGTCTTTTTCGCGCAGGGGATCCGCGGAGTCGCGCGGCTCGACGTTGAGGATCGTGCCGCCGATTTTGATCGGCTCGTATTGCTTGTTGAAGGGGCGGCCCACGGTTGGCGTCCAGCGGCGCGTCCAAACTTTCTCCCCTTCGATCGTCCAGCACCCCATTTGGCCGGAGGCGTTCCAGAACCAGACGTGTTTCCCGTCGGTGATCGGCGTGGGGCTGCTGCTGTCGCTGAAGCCAAACGCATACATGCCTGGGGCCTGCGGATCGCCCGCGAGCTCCTGCTGCCAGAGCGGTGCACCGGTCGCGGCGTGGAAGCAGTGGAGCACGATGTCGCTCCCGGTCTTTTTTTCCGCATCCGCCGCGATCGGCTTCATTGTCGTCAGGAAGAGGCGGTCTTCCCAGACGGCGAGGCCGCTCTGTCCTGCTTCCGGCAAGGTCACGCGCCAGCGGATGTTTTCATTTCGCTCCACACTCCACCGGGTGGGAACGGCGTGCGGGGTCGTGACCGCCCAATTGCCGTTCGGTCCCGCCGCCTGCGGCCAGTTGACGGACTCAATCTCCCGCCCGGACGCCACGGCCTGATACTCCGAGGAAAGTGTCGGGCCGTCGGCATCGAGATTGAAGAAATAGGCGGTGGTGCCGGTGGGCACGACTGCCGTCGCGATGGCGCGGCCGGGAGAGGTCGTGAGTGTGGCGGCGGATTCTTCCCAATCGGAGCCGCGCTTGAAGACGAGCGTCGCACCGCGCACCGCACGGCTGACCTCAAACTCCACGCGGGCCGTGCCCGCGCGAAGTGCCTGCGCCGTTTCACGCGCCCATGGCTTTCCGGTCTCGACCACGGACTTGGCGAAGACGTAACTGTCGGGCGGATTCCAACCGGCGCCGTGGCCGTGCTTCATCCCGAAGGGCACGCTCACCATGCGCGGCCCCGGCGAGGCGCGGTAGCTGGCCGGCTGCACGTCGAGCGGGAAGTGCGAGTCGCGCGGGCCCGTGAACCAGAGCAACGGCATCGTGGCTCGCGGGAGGCGCAGCAGCGGTTCCCAGACTTCAAGGTAAACCGCGTTGTCCTGCAACGCTCGCACGTAGTTGTCCGCCGCGCGGTCGAGTGCGCCACAGCCGTAAATCGGAATGCCGAATGCGAAACGGGTGTCGATGCCTACGACAGTCGAGGTAATGATTCCACCCCAGGAAATACCGCAGACTCCGACGCGCGTGGCGTCCACCTCGGGCAGGGAACGGAGGAGTGAATGGGCGAGGACGGTATCGGCGACAGCGTGATACATCCATTGGTCGGCCAAGGGTTCGTTCGAGTCGCCGTAAATGCCTTTGCGCGCCGGGCCGGACCAATCGTGCCCTTGCCATCCTTGGGGATTGGATTCGGTCCTGGGTCCCGCTGGATTCCGCACGTCGGTCTGCCCCTCGAGGGCGATCGCAATCGCCGCGAAGCCCTGGGCGTTCCACTTCTGCACCCATTCCTTGAAGGCCGTGCCGCCGCCGCCGTGGACGAGCACGACGCCCGGGACTTTTCCGGAGCGATTTGCCGGCAGGCCGAGCCACGCGAAGACGCGCGTGGGCTTTCCCTTCCACGGCAGGGCGTCGTAGAAAATTGCCTTCAGCCCGGCGCGGTCGACAAAGCCCACCGCCGGATGCACCGCGGGCGCGGCGGTGAGCTGGCCAAGCGCGAGCACCTGCGCACGCTCAGCCGAGAATTCCGCGGCGTGAAGCGATGTCGCGCCGCCGAGCATGAACGCGGCGAGTGGTGCTAAAATCAAAATCTTCATCGTGCCTGCGCTCCGTGGGTCGTTTCTCGATGCCCGAAATGTTCTCGGGTTGTCATTTGGACGCGTCCGCGGGTGATTTCCTGCGGCCCATTTTGGCGACGTTGAGCGGTTCGATGCCGAGTTTCAGCGCGGGGCTGCCAGCCTGAAAACTGAAATCTCCCTGCTCGGGAGCCTTGAACAACGGATCGCCCACCAGGCTGGTCTGCTCTTTGCCCAGCGCGCGCATCCTGAGCAGATGGGCGTCCATCCAATGCGCATCGGTGGGATGATAATAGAGATTCCCCTCAAGCTCCGTCTCATCGAGCCTGGGCCCTTTCGGATTAGGCGGGTTTCTGGGTCGCTCGGAGAGTGCTTTCCCACCCCCCGGATGCGAGATGATGATGTTGCGGAAAACTTTCGAGCCCGTCACCGGCACCCATTCAAAACTAAGATAGCCCGAATTGGGCGGAGTCTGGGGGGCGACGATGAAATTGTTGATGATGTCATTGACCCCCTTCGACGCGATGCCGGCGGAGAATCCGTAGTTACGGTAGAGAATGTTTCCAGCGATGAGGGTGTCGTGCTGGTCGTCGTCGCACCGGATGGCGGCCGGCATCGAGTGGGCCAGATTATCGTGCACGAAATTATTCCGCACGATATTCCCGGCTCCGGCGCCCGAGACATAGATGGCGTTGCCATCGGAGAGTTTTTCCACCGAGTGGCTGATGTCATTAAATTCAACCAGGTTGTGCCGTGAGTGCGTGTATTTCTCCCGGGCCCGCCAGCTCTCCAAGCTATCCCGCGGCCGGTCGCGATCTTCCGCTGCGATCTCGGCGCGGCGCACGGTCATGCCGCCCTCCCCGGTGGGGCGCTGGCCGGGCGTCACTCGCGTCGTGATCAGCACCGCCGCATAGCCGCTGTGGTGAATTTCGTTATGCGCGATCCGATTGTGCCCGCTCTGCCAGGCCCAGATGCCCGGAGAATGCCAGGAGATCTCACTGAAGTGATGAATGTGATTGTTGAGAATTTCGTTGTGATGGTTGACGTCCTTCTTCCCCGGGCCGTAGCCCGCCAGCAAGACTCCGGCCTCGCCGAGTCGGGCGAATTCGCAGTCCTCGATCCGATTGCGCTGGGCATGGAGATCGAGGCGCACCCCCGAGCCGCCGGAGTCCACAAAACGACAAGCCGTAATCCGGCAATCCTCCGCCCCGCGCAATCGCAGCAGCGCCGTCGGCCGATCAAACATATCCCAGTCGTGCTGCATTCCCCAGCCCAGGCGGGTCTCGTCGCTCGTCCACGCCAGCCGGTCACCGTGGCTGAAGGTCAGGCCCGAGAAGGCGATGCCGCGCACGGGCGTATCCGTGGCTCCATCATAGTCGATGTTTCCTTCGACCCGAATCAGCTCGCTGGTGCCCGGCGCCAGGATCCCGCGGGGCGATCCATCCGGAGCCGGATCGGCCGGCCACAAATACACTTTCCTCGTTTTGGTGTTCACCACCCATTCCCCGGGCTCATCGAGCGCCTCCAGAATGTTTTCCACCCACACCGAGGCGCCCAAGGGATTGTGCACCCATTTTGGCAAGAGGCTCATCTCATACGTCGCGGAAACTCCGGTTTGGGCGACGCCCGCGGCTTCATCGACCGAGGCCAGCGGGAGCATATTAATCACCCAAGGACGGAAGGGACGCACCTGGATTTCCACGTCTTCGAGATTGGTCCAGTTCCTCAAGGCTCTGGGTGGAAAGTGCAGTTCAGTTCTGTTGCCCGGTTTTTCGGGAAAGAACCCCGCGTTCCTCGCACGCTTCAAGCGACCCCGATCATCATACAGGGTGTGAAACCGTTTCAGGCCCGCTGGCATGTCCGCCACCCACACCTTGCCGGCCGCACTCGCGGGCAATTCCGCCAGGGAAACTTCCAGCCGCTTCCAACCGGTCACCGGAATCCCCGCACTCACCACGGGATGCTCGCCGGGATAAGCGGCGATCGTGAGCTGCGCGGGCCCCGCCGATTTTCCCGCCCCGTATTTCTCCAAGCCGACGGGTGTCGCCGCCGTAGGACGCCCATCTTCCCGTCGAAGCACGAGGGTTTGGCTCAATTGATGCCGCCCGGCGCGGAGGTAGATCACCGCTGGCTCGGTCATGCCGGATTGACGCAACGCTCTCACGGCGTTCACGCCTTCCGGAATGGAGCGGTAAGGCCGGGCGATGCTGCCGTCGGGCGGGACCGGCGCGGCACCTTCGGCCGACACATAGATTTTGGTCACCGGCTGTGCCGCACACGCCAAGGTGAGGCACGCAGAGCTAATCAGCCAGAGGCCCTCCTTTGTCCAAGGAAATGCTTTCATCTGGTTGAGAGACGAAACGCTGAGGATCGAGCGAATGATTTTCATTTCATGAAAAACGAGGCCATTTTTCGAACATGTTACTAGGCCTCGCGGCATGGGTGCTTTCGGCGATTGGCATTAGCGCGTGAGTGCCGTCTGCGATTCCGCGGCAGGACTGACACCCGATTGATCGCGCGAGACGAAGACGTAGTGGGCGGGGCGCTCGGTCGCGGGAAGATTGTAGGTCACGCTCCAGCTCCGGGCGGCGGCATCGTAATCAGTCTGCCAGAACGCGCGGGTCGTCTCGCCTTGCACGACGGCCTCGCGGCCGGTGGAGGTCGTGCGCTGCAGCATTCCGATGTCCGGCGCGGTCAGCCCGGTGAGACGAACGGGAATCCAGCCCAAGCCGCCTTGCAACGTGAACGACTGCTCGCGCTCCGCGCCCGCGGTGAGGGTAAGCGGCCAGTCGCGCACGCGCTCGCCGTTGGCGGTTTGCAAGGTCGGCCGATTGGCGGCGGCTTCGCGGGCCACCGGCTTCCAGGTGTTCGCCTCGGTGGTGAGCATGGCGGCGAACGTGGAATCAGGGCCGTAATAACGTTCGGCTGTGAGGGGAATCGGCAGTAATTCGAGCAGCATTTCAACGTGGTCGCCGGGGGCGAGGGCCGTGAGTTCGGGGGGCGGCACGATATCCGCCGCGAGGTGCGCTTTCGCGCCACGAGTGCCCGTGGCGACAAAAAACGGCGCAGGAACATTTTTCCCGCCCAGCGTCGCGCGCCACTCGCGCACGATCAGGCCGCGCGAGGCCTGGCCGACCCGCGCGGAGTCGGCGCGGGCTTCACCGTGGAGCGAGAGCCAGGGCTGGTCGCCGCGCGCCTCCCACGCCGGGAGCAGGCGGGCCCCGGACTCCGGCTTGGGCTGGAGCTCGGCGGCGAGGCCGCCCGCGTCGCCCCACGCGAGCTGGGGTGCGTCCACCTCGTTGTAGAAGTCTGCACCGAATTGGAACAAGGCCAGCCGGGAGAACTCCACGCGCTGGCTCACGTCGTAGCGAATGCGCAGATAGACGCGCAGGCAGTCATCGGTGCGCGGCAGGAAGACCTCGGTGCGGCTTCGGATCGCCTCGTCGTCGGAAATTTCGTCGTAGATTACGTGGGCGAGATTGGGGCCGTGGCTCGCGTAGCGGGCGACATTGCGCTTGAAGGGCACGTAGCGGCCCGCCGGATCGAGGCGCACCATGGTGTCGCCGCCGCCGACGTTGCCGGTCCACGCCCATTTTTCGTCCTTGGAGAATCCGCGTTGAAACAGCGGTCGAAAATCAGTGAGCAGCGAACGGCGCATGACGCGCCCCGGTTGAAAGCAGATCGATTCCCCAAACGATCCGAGCGCGAGCTGATCCCAGAAGCCGTTGTGCCCCCAGCCCACGAGCGAGAGCTGCGCGACCGACGCCGTGGGCACACCGCCCCAGCGCGCGAAGGTGGTGCCGTAGTGAAACGCGACGCGGGAATTCGCCGGCAGATTGAGCCAGGTGCGGCCGTGCATCCATTGGCCCATGTAGGGGACCGGCGCGCTGGATTTGGCGACGTGCCAGTTCTTGCTGATCTGCACGGGGAGGCCGCTCGGCCGTCCGTCGGCGTCGAGCACCATCGGGACGTAGCCGATGATCGACTTCACCGGCGTGTGCTCGAAGAGGAGGCCGACGCGCTGCGGCGCGGCGGAGCGATTCTCAACGGTCACAGCATAGGACTCCCACTCATCGAGCTTGGATTCCGGATAGTTGCCCCCCGGCACGTGGGGCCAATGCGGTGCCTTGAGGAGGAGGCTGGCGGCGGCTTCTTCAACGTTCCACTGCGCCGTCGCCTGACCGCGCGGATCGGCGGCCTGGATGCGAACCACGATGTCGTCGGCCGCGGAGGGAGAGGCTGAGACGCGATCCGTGGGGATGTTCAGCACGGCACGGTGTTCGGTTCGTTCAGTCCAGTCCGACGAAGAGGATTCGCTTCGGAGCTCGGTGCCGTCGGCTGGCTTAAAACCGATGACCATGTGCGCTGAGGGCAGCGCCTCCTCCGGGCGCACAACGAGCAACAGCCCGAGGCGGTCGGGCCACGCGGAAACTTCGAGACGGGCATCGGCGCGGAGGCGTTCGCCGGCGGCGGTTCGAAATTCCAGATCGTGGAGCGCGAACTTCTGAAAAAACCGCCCGCTCTCGATCACGCGGACCGGAAAGGCCAGGGGCGTGGTTGGCTGACGACGGGCGTTGAGGACAAGTGGCTCGCGCCCGGTGCAGCGGTAGGAGATGTTGCCGATGCGAATCTCGAGATGCAACTGCGCCGGCGGCAGCACGGCGGCCGCCAGCGTTTCGCGGACGAGGGCGGCTTCGTCGACTGGCACTTCACGGCGGGCAAATCCGGTGATCGCGATCGCCTCCGTGTCAAAGTCGGCGGCGAAGTATCCCGTCGCGAGGCGCAGGAAACGCCGGTCCGAAGAATAGGCGGAGTTCTTCGCATCAAGGGGGGCCGCATTCGTGACGTAGGGCGCTCCCTCGCGCCAGCTCAGCGCCGTATGATCGCCGCGGTGCGGGAGAGTTTCGGAAATCGCAATATCGCGCGGTGCCGCCAGCCCGAGCGTAGCGATGCAAATGAAAGACGCGACAAAGCCCTGCAGTCGCATCGGCCAACCGGCCACCGTCCCTGCGTTCATGATGCGGCTGGGCTTCATGGGATGAGGATTCCGTAGGCCGGTCGAAAGCGGTTTTTGCGTCCCAAGCAAACAGGCTGTTCCTGGCCTCTGGCGCGCCGTGGCCGACGAAGGAAACCGCCCGGCGGGCCCGATTGCCGCCGGGATTTCCGAGGGCCCCGAGGAGGGGGCTGCGGCGGGAGCGGCCCCCAAATGTCGGCCATGAGGGCGAAGATTTTGGGCTCCGTCTGCTTGAGCTCTCCGGCGACGAAGGGCTGGAAATCGTTTGAGCCAAAATAGCTTTCCGTCATTTCGGCGAAGAACTCCTTCGCGTTGGTGAGGCCGTAGTGGGTGCGCATCGCCCCGTAGCTGGTGAGGACGGACTGGTATTTTCCGCCGTCGCGAAATTTTTCCCACAGCGCCACGACGCGCGGCTCCTCGAAACCGAGCACCTGATCGTGGTAGGCGTGCGCGAGTTCGTGGAGTATCACCCAGGGCATGCGGTGAAGGTCGAATGGAGCGAGAAAACCCTCGGCGTTGGGGATGTGGACGCATTTCGCGAGCGCCTCGCTGTAGCCCTTCTCCTTCAGCCAGCCACGGCTCGGATGATACTGCATCGGGCGAAGTTCGCCGTAGTCGAGATCGAGGACGATGGTCACGGCGCGCAACTTCGCCAGCGCCGGCTCGGGCACCACGACGGCGATGGCGACGAGCCGGGAGTTGAGCAGCTTGAGCGCCCGCTCGCCGAGCGCCGAGTTCGCGCCGTGGAGCAGGCGATCGTCGATGCGCACACTCCAACCCTCGACGTTGCGTGTGGTGTGGGCGCTCGGGAGTGCGGGACGTTCTGCCGCCGATGCGCCGAGCGCGAGCACGACCGAAACGACGAGGGTGATGAAAGGCCTCATGGAGATTGAAATCAGTGGCAGGTGACGCAACCGCTGCCGCAGGACTTGGCTCTGCGTTCACCGAGCCGGCGCTCGATCGCGAGCGAGGCGGGTGTGATGGCGAGACCGCCAAGCGAGGTGCAGCGATGCTCGCGGGGCATCATGGCGGAGACGTTCTTCGCGGCGTCCACGACTTCGTCGAACGGAATGAGCGGATCAAAATCAGCGAGGGCCATGTTGGCGCAGGAGACGGCGTTGCTTGCGGCCATCACGTTTTTCCCGAGGCAGGGCGCCTCGACGCGGTTGGCGATGGGATCGCAGATCAGCCCGAGCATCGATTGAAACGCCAGCGACGAGGCGGCGACGGCCTGCTTCAGCGTGCCGCCCGCCATCGTCACCAACGCCCCCGCCGCCATGGCCGCCGCCGAGCCGCCTTCCGCCTGACAACCACCGACCTCGGCCGCAAACGTCCAGCGCGTGGCGATGAAAACGCCGATGAGGCCGCTCGCGAGCATCGCCTTCGCCATGTCTTCCTCGGACCGGCCCATTGCCTCGGCCATGCCGATCACCGCGCCCGGCAACGCCGCGCAGGCGCCGGCGGTCGGAGCCGCGACGATCACGCCCATGGAGCTTTTCACCTCCATCAGCGCCGTGACGTAGAGCACGATGCGGTTCAGCGCGCCGCCGTCGAGCAGGCGGCCGGCTTCCAGCAGTTCCTTGAATCGGCCGCTCTGGTGTCCGAGCACGCGGTCTTCGTAAGTCGTGCCCGCGATGCCGGTCGCGATCGAGCGCCGCAGGATGCGCACGATGCCGATCATCTTGTCGATGACCTCGCGCTCCGTGAAATTGCCGCGCGCCATCTCATACTCGGCGGCGAGTTTCCACAGCGGCGTGTTCCTGGCGCCGTCGTGCGCGAGCATCTCCGCGCAGCTGGTGAACGGCACGCGCAGATCCTTCCGCGACGGCACGGGCAGCACCGGCGCGAGCCGCTTGACCGCGGTGGTCCTCAGGCCCGCCGTGGAAACAAAATCCGCCGCCTTGACTTGGATGATTTGAAGCGCGCCGGCGTCGTGCACGTTGACCTCGTCGGCCGCGAAGCGGGCGACCGGACCCTGCGGCTGCCAGATCAGCGTCTCGTGATAGCCGCCGTCCATTTTCATCGGCACGCCATCCACGCTGATGACTTCCATCATGCCGCCGCCGGTCGAGATCGCGATGAGTGTGTGTTGCTCGCGGGCATTGCGCAGAGTGAGGCGATAGGTGTTTGGATGCGGATCGCCGACATCGACGGTCTCGATGCGGATGCGCACGCCGGCGTCGGCCAACGCCTGCGCCGAGTGCGGCAACCGCTCGTCATCAGCCTCCCAGCCCAGCAGGCCGCCGAAGAGCCCCATGTCCGATCCCTGGCTCTCGTGCGTCAATGGCAGCGAGCCTTCGCGATCAAACTCGACGAGCACCTCCTCGATTTCGCCGTCCATCAGATCCCGCGCCAGACGTCCGATCCGCAGCGCCGCCGCGCAGTGCGAACTCGAAGGCCCGCGCATGACGGGGCCGATTACGTCGTTGAATATGCTGACAGCGTTCATCGGGAAAAAGCGGACGCAGCGAGGGAGTCAGGCCAACAAAAGATTGGCGGGTTGTTGGTGATGAATTGGCCAGTCAGGCATGGGCGTGAGCGGCATAGGCCAAAACGAGGGCGCGTGGTGCATGGTTGCCTGGTTATTTCCCGGACGGCGTGACAAACTCGTCGCGGCTGAGTTTGCCGTCGCCGTTCTTGTCGAAATTCTTGAAACGTTGCTCGAGATTCGCCGCACCCTTCTGCCCGGTGAGGTATTCTTGCAGCGTGAGCACACTGTCGCGATTCGTGTCCAGGCGATCAAACGCCGCGGCCCGGTCGGGCCCGGCTTTTTTGGCGGGAGCTTTTGTTGCGTTAGACGGCGTCTGTCGGTCGATCGGACTGATGCAGGAGGGATCAACCTTTGTGGGCAGCGTGGCGTGCCACGCGAGGGCGAGCTGGGTGAGTCGGGCGACAATATCCGGATGCGCTTTCGCGAGGTCGTTGGACTCGGCGCGATCGGAGGTGAGGCGATGCAGTTCGGTGCGTTTGCCGTCGGCGGTGAGTGTGAGTTTCCAGTCGCCATCGCGGACGGCGAGCCGCGGCCACCAATCGGGATCGGTGGCCTTGCCGGTCCAGGCCCAAAAAATCGGGCGGGTGCGCGAGACGGATTGGCCGTTGAGCGCGGCGATCAGGTTCTCTCCGTCACCGCGGTAATCCGGCGGCAGTGAGACGCCGGCGGCGGCGCACAGTGTCGGCAGGAGATCGACGGCGGTGAAAACGGTCGTGTTGTCGATCGCGCCGGCGGGCGTGTGGCCGGGCCAGCGCACGAGGAAAGGCACGCGCACGCCGCCCTCGAAGAGGCTGCGCTTCTCGCCGCGCAGGCCACCGCTCGAGCCGACGCTGTAGTAGCCGCCGTAGCCGCGCTCCGGCGTGTTGGGACCCTTGTCCGTGCCCGTCGTCTCGGGTCCGTTGTCGCTGGAAAAAATCACAAGGGTGTTCTGCTCGACGCCGGCGGTTTTGAGCGCGTCGAGCACGCGGCCGACCGCATTGTCGCCGTCGGTGATGACGGCGGCGTAAACGCGTTTTTGTTCGTCGAGGTGGGCCCATTTATCGAGCGACGCTTTCGTGGGCCGGTGCGGCAGGTGGCTCTCGTGCAGCCACACGTTGAGGAAAAACGGCCGGTCCTTGTTCGCTTGGATGAACTTCGCGGCGTTTTCGGGCGTGGCGTGCAGATCGGCTGAAACAGTTTCGGCGCCGCCGTTGAAGACCGCGAACTCGTCGAAGCCGTAGGCGGTGGGCGCGGGCGCACCGCGGGTGTCACGATTGGTGAGATGCCATTTGCCGAAATGCGCGGTGCGATAGCCGGCCTTCTGGAGGAAACGCGCAACGGTGGGCGCGCGGGCGTCGAGCCAGTCGGGCATGTTGCGCGAGAGATTCAGGGCAGGGGACGCGAAGTGTTGGTGGATGCCGAAGCGCGACGGAAACATGCCCGTCATCGCCGCCGCGCGGCTGGGCGAGCACACGGGATTGAGGACGTTGAATTGGTGGAAATCGGTGCCCTCCCGCGCGAGGCGATCGAGGTGCGGCGTTTGCAACCACGGGTGACCGTGGCCCGACAGATCGCCCCAGCCCCAGTCGTCGGCGAAGATGAAAACGATGTTCGGCCTTTTGGACGGAGCCGCGGCGGCGGCGAGCACCCACAATGGCACCAGCAGCAGAGCAATCAGGTATTTCACAGGACTATTTCCCATTCGTTCGACCGGTTTTCGTTTCGAAATCCACCAGGCCGCGGCTTGGCATGATTCGCGTGGAGAGGGCCAGCCATGGGCGGCCTCTTGGGTGAGTGGGCATCCGGCTACTCATGGTCGAGGCTCCTCGGCGCCTTCGCCTTTGAGGGCGAGTTGCGCTCCGCAGAAAAGACCGCGCCCACCGGCTTGGCGGGCAGGGTTTGCTGCCAGGCTTCAAGCTTTTCGAGCAGCTGCTTTACGGTTTCCGGTTTCTGACCCTTCAGGTCGGTTTTCTCATACGGATCGATTGCGATGTCGTAGAGCTCCACAAAACTGCGATCCTTGTTGGCCACCAGTTTCCAGTTTTGATCCACCACGGCGAACGAGGTCCAGTGGTCCGGTTTGGTTTTCGATGCTGGCCAAGGGGACGGATATTTCCAGAACAGCGGCTTCTCACGCTTGGGATAAGGCGTTCCCTTCAACGTGGCCACCTGGCTGACGCCATCCGGTTGATACCCCTTCGGCAGGGCCGCACCCGCGATTTCGCAGAATGTGGGGAGCAAATCCACGGCGGAGATGAGCGACACTTGGTCCACCTTGCCGGCCGCCACTTTGCCGGGCCACCGCACAATGAACGGCACGCCGATGCCGCCCTCGAAGAGCGAGGCCTTGTAGCCCTTGCGTCCGCCGGTGATTCCCATGGAAGCCCCCCGGCCATAACCCGCGCCGGTCGCCGTGTCGTAAAACAGCGAGAGTTCAGGGGAGGAGCCGGCCGGGCCGTTGTCCGAACTGAAGACCACGAGCGTGTTGTCGGTGAGCCCCAGGCGGTCCAAGGCCGCCAACACCCGGCCGATCCGGTCGTCAGCGTGCGACAGAACGGCTGCGAAAATATTGTCCCCCTCCTTGTCCAGTTCCGGAAAGCGCCAGCGGTATTTCGGTAGCGTATGATGGGGCGTATGGGCCTCGTGGATCCAGAGGTTGACGTAGAACGGTTTCCCCTCGGCCTTGGATTTTTCGATGAACGCGACGGCACGGTCGGCATCCTGATCCCACGGCATCTGTTCGCCGGAACAATTGAACGCGCCGTAGTCGTCGAAGCCGTATTTCCCGGGAAGCGGCGAATCCGGAATCATGTCGTTGGCAAGATGCCACTTTCCATAGTGCGCGGTGGCGTATCCTGCCGCCTTGAGCATGCGCGGCAGAAACGGCGCATCGAGCGCGAGCCAATCCGGCATGTTGCGCCTGGCATTGCTCGGCACATGAGCGAAATGGCCGTCGATATTGTAGCGCGCCGGGAAATGTCCCGTCATCACCGCCGTCCGGCTCGGCGAACAGACGCCGCTCGCCACCGTGAAGCGATGGAAATCCGTGCCTTCGCGCGCCAGCCGATCGATGTTCGGGGTCTTTACATACGGATGCCCATGGCACGACAGATCGCCCCAGCCCCAGTCGTCGGCGAAGATGAAGACGATGTTCGGCTTCGCCGCGGAGAACGCGTGGGACGAGGCGATCAGCAGGATTAGCAGAAATGGGGCGATGCGGTTCATGCGAGGGTGCGTTGGATCAGCGCTCTACAAAGCCTTCCACGTCGTCCAGGATGATCTTCTGCCGTTGGTCCGGAGTGCGGGTCTGCAGCTCGACGTTCTTGAAAGTGATGTTCCGGGCGTGGCGAATATAGGCGCCCCACGACGGCAGCACGCCGAAGAAAAATTGCTCCGGATACCGGGCGATGTCCTCCGGCACGACTCGTTTGGCCTCCGCCGCCGTTCCTCCGCCCGGCAAACTGACCTTGATGTTCTCGAGCACGACGTCTTCGACAAAATGTCCGGGAATGCCGGTGATCATGATGGGGCCGGCCTGGGCTTTCTCCCGCTCGGTCACTTCGGGCGACGTGGTTGGCCTCGCCCCCTTGTAAGCGGCCTGCGCATCTTTGGCGCGATCCGCGAAGGTGACCTTCGCCACCACGTCGCTGATCCGCACCCCTTTGACCGAGCCCACGCGCGCGCCTTCGGAGCCGCCGCTGCCGGTATTGGGGCCCGTGGCCGTGTTGCGCGTGTAGTTGCGGCCCCGGTTGCCCAGACGAATGAAAATGGGCGAGCCGACATTCTCCATCACGATGCGCGAGATGGTGATGTTTTCCATGCGGCCGCCATCCACCGTCTGCAGTTTGATGGCCCCCATGGGGCTGTCGTAGAAGTAGCAGTTCGAGACATCCACGTTGATGAAACCGCCGCTCGACGAAGTGCCGAATTTCAGCGCCGCTGTATGGCTGGAGACCCGGCAGTTGCGGACGACGATGTTGCGGCAGGGGTTCTTGGAGCTCTTCAGGCAAATCGCGTCGTCGCCGGAATCGATGTCGCAGTTCTCAATCAGCACGTCCTCACAACCGTCGATGTCCAGGCCGTCGTTGTTGGAGTGGTTGTTCCGCATCCGGACTGTCACGCCGTTGAAATGCACCTTGCGACAGTCCACCAAATGAATCCCCCAGAACGCGGGGTTCTTGTAGGTCAGGCCGGAGAATGTGAGCTGCTCGCAATTCTCGAAACGGATCAGCCGGGGGCGGGTGTCCCGGCCGCCGGGGCCTGCGTTTTTCGGAAAGAACTCCGGCTTGCCCCGACCGTCGATCACGCCGAGCCCTTCCAGGCGGATGTTGGTCGCGTCTTCGGCATAGAGCAGGCAGGCGGATTGTCCCTCCCGCGCGGCGCGCAGGCCTTGCGTGGGATAGTCAGCCAGATTCGTGCTGCCCAGCAGAGTGGCGCCATAGTCCAGCGAGAGCGTGACGTTGCTCTTCAGTTGGATCGTGCCGATCTGATAGTTGCCGGCCGGCACCCGCACGATGCCGCCGCCGTTTTGATGACAGGCATCGATGGCTGACTGAATCGCTTTGGTGTCCATCGCTACGCCGTCGCCGACGGAACCGTGCGCGCGCACATCGAAAATTTTTGGCGCTGGGGGCAGGGCGGCGGGGGCACCGGAGCACAGGATGCCAAACAAAGCGCCGAACAGGACCAGTCGTGAGAAGGGCAGGGCTTTCATAGAGGATGATTTCAAAGGCGGGTCGACTGCGGGGCGGATTCCACCGTCCAGCGGAGATTGCGAAACTCGGGTGGGGCGCCCTCCCACTTGCCTCCCAACTGCACGGTTTGTTTCGTGTTGCGGGGGCCACTCTCGAGCTTGTCGGCGGCACCTAGGCGCAGGCTCCGGATGCCAACCCAGCCGGGCAGCGAAACTCCGACGGCATCCTTGAAATCGGCGGGGGACAGGATCACCGACTGCCATTCGCCACCGCCTCGGAGTTGAATCTCGGCGGCATGGGCATCGATTCCGACGACGACTTTGTTGGGCTTTTCGGACCGAATCTCGATCGCCAGCTTCGCATTCGCGGGAGCATGCCAGCGGTCGTCGTGAAGTTTGTGGGTCGTGCGCCCCCATTCTTCCGGTTTGTAGGTGAACCACTCCTTCTCCCAACCACGGGCAAACGACTCGATTAGCAGCGAAGGCGCGAGCGTGGCCCGAACGCCGTTCGCCTTGAGCTGCGCGGAGGAAATCAGGCTGGTCGGGGACGAGAGCGTGAAACTCTCGGCCGTGTAAACCCGGTAGTAGTAGCTCGCGCCCGTTTCCGGACGGTTCAGCGGATAGACGACGTTGGCGTAAACCCAGAGCGGCCGGTCCGTGCTCCCCAGCGGCAAGTCGGCCGTCCAGGTGTCGCCCGATTTAGTGGCGACGGCATGGTGCCAGAAGCGGCGCCTGGAGTTTTCGTTGTCGTCTTTTTTCCCGTCCATCTGGCCGTGCTGAGTGTAGTAGATGTCCACGGCGAGAACCGGCTTGGACGCATCCGGGCGCACGCTGAACGACGGCACGCCGCTCGACGTCTGCAATGTCAGGGTGGCCTGCGGGCTCTGCGGAAAGGTGAACGTGCCCTTGAGATGTTGATCCATCCAGAGCAGCCCATTGATCATGTAGGGCGCCGTGTCCTGGTGGTTGTGGTGGGGCGAACATGTGGCCCGCCATTCCTTGCTCTGGATTTCGTGCAGCGCCTTCTGGAGATCATCAATGCGGCCGTGAAAATCGTTGGAGGGGCTCAGGAAAATGATGGGGCAGGTGATGCGCTTGAGGCTGACGTCGTCGGCGAGTATTGCGTCGTAGAGCGCGTTCCCCGTCGCCCGGTTGCTGACGCCGCCGCACGAAGGCGCGGCGGCTTTCACTCGGTTATCCGCCGCCGTCGTCAACACCGTCAGTTTTCCGCCCATCGAATGGCCGTAAACTCCGAGTCGACTCCCGTCCACCTCGGGTTGTTGCTCGAGAAAAGTCAGGCCGCGGCGCGCGCCCAAGGTCACCAGGAACCACGGATTGTTGCGCGGCGAATCCACCGCATCCAAGGTCCACGCGGCGGGCTTCGTGAAGGCGAACCCGTTGGCGGGATTGCGGTGAGGAGCGTGATAGGCGTCGAGCGCGCCCCAGTCGGTCGTGAGTTTGTATTTCGAGTCCGCGGTTTTTCCGTCCCAGAAAAGCTGCACGACTTCGGGGTTTACGCTGTAGCCGGGCGCCGCGATGCGGCCGGCCCACGCGAGGGTGAGCGTGGCATAGCCGCGTTTGGCATTGGTGAGAACGGCCTTGGCGTCGGCATATTGACCGCCGCCGTGGATGTTCAGGAGGGCGGGAAGTTTGCTGCCGCCCTTCGGGAATCCATACACGCCGGCCATCATGGCCCGCTGGCCTTTGAAAACACCGATGCGATAGCGAACGACGCGCAGCACCACGCCCTCCTCCTCCCACTCCTTGAGCGTTTCGATTTCCAGCGGCTCCCGTCGAGGGTCATAGCCGGCCCACAACGCCTCGTAGGTAGAGGGCGCCTCGCGATCTTTGAGCGGCGGCAAGGTCTCCGGCTCAGCGCCGGGGAGTCTCGCGGCCAAGGTAAACGCCAACAGCAGGGCGACGATGAAACGGGCCTTCATGGGTGAGGACGGATTTTCCGGTCGCGGCGCTATTTCTTCCGCGTCGCGGAGAAACAGGCCGGGTCCGCCTGCGCGGGCAAAGTTGCAGTCCAGTCAGCGAGGAGGGCGCGCAGGCGTGTCACGTCAGCGGACTGCTGCTGGCTCAGATTGCTTTTCTCAAAAACGTCCGCCGGAAACCGGAAGAGTTCGATCTGGTTCGGATCGCGGCCGACGAGGAGCTTCAGATCGCCCACGCGCACGGCCAGGGCCGGCCAGTTGTCGCCGGCTTTGGCGGCGGTGGTCCATTGCCAGAAGATCGGCTTGGTCCGCAGCGGCGCGGGTGTGCCGAGCAGCGCCGCGGTTTGATCGACTCCGTCCGGTGCGTAGTTGGGCGGCAGTTTTGCGCCCGCGATGGCGGAGAACGTGGGCAGCAGATCGACGGCGGTGATGGGCGTGACGGCGTCGGTTTTTCCGGCGGGGATCTTGCCCGGCCAGCGCGCGATGAAGGGCACGCCGATCCCGCCTTGCAGCAAGGAGCGTTTGCGCGCGCGGTGGCCGCCGGTGCTGCCCACGGACGCGAAGCTGCCGAAGCCCGGACCCGTCGACTCGTCCTCTGTCATGCGTCTGCTGGCGGCGCCGGTGTTTTCGGGGCCGTTGTCGGAACTGAAGACGACGAGCGTATTCTGGCGCAGCCCGAGTCGATCGAGCGTGGCGAGGAGTTCGCCGATGCGGGCATCCGCGTGGGCGAGCACGGCCGCGTAGATGCGCTGCGCTTCGTCGGGGAGGTGCGCGAACTTCTCCAGATACTCCGGCTTGGGGTAGTGGGGCGTGTGCGGTTCGTGCACCCAGAGGTTGAGGAAAAACGGCTTTCCGGCGGCGTGGGCTTTTTCGATGAAGGCGATCGAGTGCTTCACGTCGTCATGCACGGGCATCTGCGGACCGGGGAGATTGAACGCGCCGTAGGCATCGTAGCCGTAGGCCGCGGGCAACGGGGCGTCGGGCACCATGATGTTGGTCAGATGCCATTTTCCGAAATGAGCGGTGGCGTAGCCTGCCTGTTGCAAGAGACGGGGCAGCATCACGGCCTTGGGATCGAGCCAGTCGGGCATCCCGCGCTGCACATGGCTTTCCACCGTGGCGAAGTGGCCGTGGATGTTGAATCGCGCCGGATACTGGCCGGTCATGATCGCGGCCCGGCTGGGTGAACACACGCCACTCGCGACGGTGAACTGCCGAAAATCCGTGCCGTCGCGCGCGAGCTGATCGAGGTGCGGCGTCTTGAGATAAGGATGTCCGTGGGAGCCCAAGTCGCCCCAACCCCAGTCGTCGGCGAAGATAAAGACAATGTTGGGGCGGGCCTGCTCGGCTGCGGATGCGCCACACGCGAAGCAGGTCAGGAGGAAACTCAGGAGAAAAAGACGACGGATCATGGTTGGTTGAAAGTGGGGGGACGGCGGATTGATGGTCATGGGTTGGGACGGCTGCCCATGGCACCTTCTCTCAGGCCGATTTGGGAAAGGTCGATCGGGATGAAGCCGAGCTTGAGCGCCGGCGAATCGGGCCGGAGGGCGAAGTTGCCGTTCGCTGGATCGACGAACAGCGGATCGGCGGCCAGGCTGTGCCGGTCGGTCCCGTCACGCTGCGCTTCCGCCAGCGCCTTCTGGCTATGCTCGGGGTTTCCGGCCGTGTGGAAGAGGTTGTAGTCCGTGTCCGCCTCCCTGGCCCAAGCCGCCACCACCCGGGGGTTGGTGCCCTGGTCATAGAAGGTCGTGCCGTTTCCGGTCTGGTAGAGGATGTTTCTCCGGATGGCTCCGCCCGTCAGCGGCCCTTCGCGGAGCCGAAAATAAACGGCCGGGGTCGGCTGGCCGTTGTGCACGCCTCCGAGCAAATCGGCGATGATGTTGTTTTCGGCGCGATTGTTCAGCTTCAGATGGATGCCATGCGACGTGCACCGGTAGATCACATTCTCGGCGATGAGGGTGTCTCTCTGCCCACCGTCGGTCCGGATGGCCGACTGCATGACGACCGGAGCGAGCAGATGATGAATGTAGTTGCGGCGGATCACATTTCCCGAGCCCGCGCCGCGAATGTAGATCCCGTTGCCGTCGCCGAGCACCTCCATCGCATGGTGAATCTCATTGGATTCGATGAGATTGTCGTGCGTGTGTAGGAACGGTTTGACGCGTTCGTGATCCGGCTCGCCCAAATTGTTGCCCACCTCGTGCCATCGGATGGTTCGCACCAGCTCCCGTTCCGCGCTCTTGACGAAGAACCGGGTCATGACGCCGGAGACGATGATGCCGGAGTAGGGCGTGTGGTGGATCAAATTGTTGGCGACCCGATTCCCGCCGCTCTGCCAGAGGAAGATGCCCGGCGAGTGCGCGTAGATTTCGCCCGTGTGGTGAATGCGGTTGTTGTAAACGAGATTGCGGCGGTTGACGTCCTTGGTGCCCGGCCCGTAGCCGCAGAGCAGCACGCCCGTGCCTCCGATATGCTCGATGTGATTGCTGGCGATGCGATTTTCCTGACCGTGCAGATCCACCCGGATCGCGCCTCCGCCGCTTTGGGTGAAATGACATTGCTCGATCACGCAGTGCTCCGCCCCGCGGAGGCGAATCAGCGCGGTGGCCTTGTCGTGCATCTCCCAGTCGTGCTGCAGGCCCTGATCCTCCTGTGTCCAGGTATCGCGTTCTCCCTGCGTAAAAGTAAGGCCGCGGAAGCGCAGGTTGCGCACGGGAATATCCTTGGGCCCCAGCTTGTCGATCTGCCCTTCGACGCGGATGAACTCCTGCAGCGTTGGGAACGCGATGCCTTGCGGCGATGACCCGGTGCGCGGCCAGAGGTAGAGTTTGCCTTCCTGGGTGTTGGCGACCCATTCGCCCGGCTCATCGAGCGCTTCCCACACATTTTCAACCCAGCAGGAGTCGATCCCCTTCTGCATGACAAGCCCGCCCATCGCATAGCTTGCGGGAATCGCGGTTCGGGCGATGCGGGTCTCCTCGTTGACCGACACGAGCGGGAGGATGTTGACCAGCCAGGCGTGATGCGGGCGGATGACGATCTCCACATCGCCCAGGTTGGGCCAATTTTTTAGCGTGCTCGGGGGAAAATGGAGGCGGGTCTTGGCGGGGCCCGACTCCCGCGCGGTTGCCGGCGACGCCACCGGGATAAAGCCCTTGGATCGAGCCCGGGGGAGGCGGCCGGCAGCGTCATAGAGCGTATAGAAGCGCACCGAACCGCCGTTCGTTTTCGGCAGATCGGTCACCCAGGTTTGCCCCTGGGCCGCAGGCGGAAGTGACGGAGGCGGGGTCGCGAGTTTTTTCCAGCCGCCGATCTCGACCGCCGAAGTGAACACCGGCTTCTCCCCGGGATGGGCCTGGTAGGTCACCGTCGAATCGCCCACGCCGGAGTCCTCCAGACCGAACACCACGGTCTCGCGCAAAACGTAGCGGCCCTCGCGAATGGAAACGACCACGTTTTTCGGAGCGGTCCGGCGTTTCAACTCCCGCACCGCATCGCGAGCGCGCGCCAACGTGGCGAAGGGGCCGTCGCTCCCCTGCGCATTGGGCGCGGCCAAGGTGCCCGACCAACGATCGGAACCCTGGGTGGAAACATAAAAATCGGACGGCTCGGCCGCCGCCGCCCAAGCGAAGCTAGCGGCGAAAAGGGCGGGCACGAGTAAACGGGCTGTCATGGTGTCGGGTGCGTGTGGCAGGGACGATTCCTCCGCGTGGATTCCATCGCGCGAGGCAATCAGTAGGACAGGTTGAGCGTCACCCGAATGAGGCGCGGCGGGACCACCCGGTAGGCGCCCCGCTGGTTGTTGACGAGTTGAAGGTAGCGAAATTTCTCCGTGTCGAGGAGGTTGGCGGCGTTCACCTGCAGGCTCCAAGAGCGGCCTTTCCATGTTCCCCTGTAGCGGGCGAACGCAGAGTAGAGCGCGTAGCCTTCGCTGTAGATGTCAGCCCCGGATGCGTCGGTGCCGATTTTTTGTTCGCCGAGGTAGTTGACGCCTCCTCCGGCCGCGAGCCCCTTGAGCGGGCCCCGCTGAAACTGATAACGGGTCACGAGATTCGCGGTGAGCTTGCGATTGAAGTTGTCCTCTTCGCCGTCGCCGGCGGCGGCCGCCGCGAGGTTGTTGTCGATGATCGTGAGATAATTTCGCATCAGCGTGCTGCGCGGATCGGCGGAGTTGTTCGCGATGGCGCTCCACGCGCTTGTATTCGCGGCGTAAAGCGCCCGGAAGGAGCCGAAGGAATCGCGCGTGTTGCTGTGCGGCCGGCCGAGGTTGGCGGTGAGGGTCCACTCCCGCGTGAGATTGGCGTGCAGTTCGAATTCCGTGCCGTCGGCGCTGAGCGTGTTGGTGTCGGAAGGCGTGCCCGGAAAGGGCAGTCCCAGCAGTTCGTGGATGTTGGCCAGCGCGCCGTTCAGCGGATTGCTGAAGGCCCGGTTGTTCTCCTGTTCGGATTTGTAGAATCCGAGCGAGCCGCTGAGTCGGTTTTCCCAGAGGGCAAACTTCAGCCCAAACTCACGGGTTTCGCCGAGAGGCGCCTCGATCGGCCGGTTCTGATAATTGAGCACCGAGGTGGTCGGGGGATTGTAGGAACGGCTGGTGTTGCCGTAGACGCTCAGCTGGGGGACCACAGCCAAGACCAAACCGACGGTGGGTGAATCGATCGTCGACCGGAGAATCTCGGTGAGTTCGCTGCGCAGGTAGCGTCCGGTCACCGGGTCGAACCGATGGGTGCCATACTGCTTTGCGTAGAATTCGTCCCGGCGGATCCCCAGCACAGTGCGGAGGTGTTCGCTCTTGAGCCAGGAGCCGGAGGCGAAGGCCTGAAGCGACCGGATCTGGGAATCGGCATGAGACTGGCCGGGGGCGACGCCGCTGTGGTTGATATATTCCACCCGTGCACTGCCGAGCGTATACACGTTGCCCTGGAGAAAATCGATGGAGCTGAACTGCCGCTCGCCAACGTAACTGCGGTTGAAAATCGCGTTGCTGGCATCGGCGAGATTGGCCACCGCACCGTTGGTCCGCGTCATGGTGAAACGCTGCTGGCCGGCATCGAAGCGCCGCAAGGTCGAGAGCAGGCCGACCGATTGTTTGAACCACGACCGCTCCCAGCGGTAGACCGCCGCCGCGCGGCCTTCCCACACCCGTGTGTAGGTGTTGAAGATCCGCTGATTCGACTGGAGGTAGGGCTGTAAAAAATACGGATTGGCGTTGCTGCCGTTGATGGTGTAGCCGGCCGGGAGCAGGCGATTGACGTCGTAGGCCAGGTCGATGTTGCCGCCCTGCCGGGTGTAGTTCAGGCGATCCTCGACTTGGAGATTGCCGGCCACCTCGACCATGAGATTTCGCCCGACGCGCTTTTCGACGAAGAGCGAGGCGGTGTGGAAATCACTGGCGAGCCGGTTGGCGGCGTTGCGCAGGCCGAAGGAATAATCCGGCACGACGAAATCCTTGAACACGGGTGTGGTCGAGAGGCGGGCAGGTTCCAGCACCGAGACCGGCGTAAGCGTCGAACCGGGCGGGAGCCGGGTGGCCACCCAGCTCTGGAGCGCCGCCGTGGCCGTGGTCTGGCCCATCGTGGCCCAGTTGACGGGGCCGTCGGCGGGCCGGGCCACATTGAGCACGAAAACATTGGCCGCGGTCCGGGCGAGGCCGGCGGCGGTCGCCTGCGCGGCCGTGAGCGAACCGGGAGAGTCAAAGACGGCCACGTGATTCCACGCCGAGACCGTCGAGCGGAGATACGGCGCCGCATAGACGTTATTTCGCCGGCCAATCTCACCCTCCACCCGCACCTCCAGGTCAGGCGCGGGCCGCCACGTGCCGGCGAGGGAACCACCCTTGTTGCCAACCCGGCCATAGTCGCGCCAGTCGTCGGTCTGCTGGACGACGGCGTTGAGTCGAACAGCGAGTTTTTTCTCGATCAGCGGCCGGTTGACATCGAGCGAAGTGCGATAGCCCCCATAGCTATTGGTCTGAAATTGCACCGAGTTCACCGGACGAAACAGCGCGCGTTTCGTCGTGATGTTCACCATGCCCGACAGGTTGGAGTCGCCAAAGAGGAGTCCGTTGGGGCCGCGGGAGAGATCGAGGCGCTCGGTGTTGTAGACGTCGGAGTTGACCGACCACTTGAAGAAGTTCCGCGCCACGCTCACCAGGATACGGCCACGCGTCCGGATATCATTGTCGTTCGGCGAGAGCGCCGGCGTGCCCTGTGCGAGGGCGCCGCCGGCATCGCTGCTGTTGGCCGCGACCGTGTTGACCGTCCATTGCATCGCCTCCTGCACATCGCTCACCGCGAGATCGTCGAGAAACTCGCGCGTCAGGACCGAGACAGGCGAGGGGATGAAACGAATCTCCGTGGCCAGACGCGAACCCGAGAGGGACTGGTTGGCGGCGTAGCCGACGTCTTTGTCCGTCGTGACGACAAAGGGAGAAAGTTCGACGGCCTCGCCCTGCTGCGGTGTCGGAGTTGCCACGGCCTGGGCCTTGAGCTGCGGGGCAATTCCGGCCGTCAGCAATGCGAAGCAATGCAATGTTACACGTCGCCGCGAAGTCTGGAGATTCCGTTTCATCACAGGGGGAGCAAATGGCGCGTTCATCGGGTTCTTCTTCTCGCTGGTGGATTAGAACGTGAAGCTGTTTGACAGCACGAACTGCCGCGGGACGGGGATCGACACACGCGCGATCGAGCCGTCTGGCTGGGCCTGCACAGCCACCGGTTCCTTGTCGGCGAAGACATTGCGAATGTTCAGCTGAATCCTCCAGCCGACCTTGTTGTTGAAGACTCTGCGCCTGTGCCCGACCCAAAGGTCAGCGTAGCCGGTGGGGACGTTGAAATACGGCCTGGAGACGTCGCCCACATTGAACCGGCCGGTGGAATCCAATCCATTCGGATAGCCGATCGCTTTTTTGTCCGTCCAGCGATAGGCCGCTCCAATATTGAACCCTTTCAAACGTCCTTCGCTGAAGCGATAGTTCCCCAGCACATTAAAGCTGTATTTGCTCAATTCGGGGTTGTCCGAACCCTCAAGCGCCTTGGCGATGAAATAGCCGCCGCCCTGGCCTGAGTTGCTCAGGCTGCCTCCCACAAGGGTGGTGTCGTCGAAGGCGGTGTTCGCCAATGGGACCGTGAGCGCATCGCGACTCATGTTCCGCAGCCGTGCCGCATTCGGCACCGATTCGAATATCTCGATCACCCGTTGGATCAGATAGCCCATCCGGGGGGCGACATTACTCCTCCGGGCGGTGGTCTGCGTGGCATTGAAGGCGAGGCGAAGATTCTCCGTAGGATTGAAGGTCACCTCGATCTCGTATCCTTTCGCGAGTAGATCGACGGTGTCGGACAGGACATTGGAGGGGAACTGGACGCTCGAGTAGGTCCCCTCCGCCGTGGCTGTCTTCGGCGTAAAGACATACTGGAGCTGACCGCTGACCCAATCATTCCACAGCGCCTTATAGGCGTCATAGAACTGACCCAGCTGCGCGAGGGTCAAATATTGCGCGCCCGCGACATAGGAGGCGCCGCCCGGCTCATATGCATCAAGAATGCCGTTCTTGTTCAGATCCGGGTCAATAAATCCACCCGGTGCAGTCGCACTGGGCTCCAGATCAAATCTCCCGTCCCGATTCTGGTCGTAGCGATCGATCGCGATGAACGTCTGGCCGAATTCGCGCGACCTAACATTGAGGAATTGGCGGTAAGCGTTGGAGGTATCGCCGTAATTCTCGTTGATGATGTTCGCCCTGTAGGCATTGAGCCTCACCACCAGCTTGTCGTTCATCAATCCCAGGGTGAGGCCGTAATCCTTGGTCGAGCCGGACTGGTTCGGCACCGTTTTGCCTTCAAAATCATGCAGACCCGGGACCGCCACGAAGTTGCTGTTTGAGCCATAGTGAAACGACAGGCTCATCCCGTCGCGCAGCCATTTGGCGGGGGTTTTGAGCACCAAACCGTATCCGAAATTGCTCTTGTCAGTAGAAAGCGGACTCACCCCGTTGAGGTTGAATTGGGCGCGGTCAAGAATCGGCAGATTTTCCGGGAAGGTCGTGGAAAATGGCGCCTGGGCACGCTTGAGATCCACCTTGTCGCTGCGCCAGCCCAGATTCGCGACCAGCAGATCGTTGAAGTAGAAGCTCTGGAGGTTCAAGGCCATGGACCTTGTCTTGGTGCGCGACAGATTTCCGTCGGTATAGGTGAACTGTGACATGTATTGGCCGTAGGCCAGGCGCTCATCCGCCAGGGTGGTGGTCCGGGATGCTTGGGTGGCCGGATTGCCTTCCGATTTGTAGGCCAGCGGGATCGTGTAGCCCTCGGGCATGGCAAAGGAGACCCGCGGATTGACTCCCTTCGTATGGAAATCCGCCAGGCGGAATGCGGGATCTTCAAAGGCGCTCAGGTAAGGCTGGCTGATGTAAAATATGGCCGATGACTGCCGTTGGAAGATCTGCGTATTGGTGCTGAGGTGCCAATCTGCATTGTTGCCGATATCCAGCGGCTTTCTCACCAAGGTTTGCTCATCGAGTTGGCTCTGGTCGCCCAGCCCGCTGATGGTATGACGCCCCAGCCATCGGAGAAGACCACTGTCGAAACTCCTCTTGAAATCGAACTTGCCGAAGGCTGTCGCGCGAGCGGCATCCTGTTTGTTGGAATACTCCGTTCTCGCGGCCGCGCTGGCATAAATATAGAGGCGGCCAAAGTTGGGATTGGTGGGGCCGAACAGATCGTTCGGACCGACCGGCAGAGAGTAGTTGATATCGATATCGATGCGAGGGGAACCCGAAAGCGAGAAGCCGCTCCGCGAATAATGCTCCCCGGCATAGTCGACACTGAGGCCATAATTCCCGCTCTTCGAAACCGCCTCCAAGGAGATCATCCGCCGATTAAAATCGTTGGAGTTCCGGTCGTTCGACCCCGTGATGAGATGCTTCCGGAAATCGAACACGTCATAGTTGAGCAAGCCTTGGTTGAAATAGCCCGTGTAGTCCTTGCCGCCCCGGGCAACCGCCGTCGTCCCAATCCCGCTGTTTTTTGGATTGGCGGCGAATTGCAGGGAGGTGTTGCCCAGCAAATTATTGTCCGGGTCCCAAGTCGGGCTGCCGCGAGTGACTCGACCGTTCGTCCAGCCGGTATCGACGGCCCGGGTGGGCAGACCAGCGGCATTCTCCGACCCATCGTAAACGGGCATCCAGCCGTTTCGTTTGAGGAAGAATCCGTTGTAGAAATTAAAATCAAGGGGGACGCCGTTGATATCCCGGCCGGTATAGGGGACATTGCCTTGGGCGCTGTTCTTCAGCATGTTCCCGAATCCATCGAGAATATAGCGCTGGGCCTTGTTGGCGATGGTGCCTACGGGCCCGAATTTGTCGCCCAGGGGATTGTTGATGAACGTCGATAAAGTTTCCAACGGAGCGTTCCTTTCCACCGAGATAAAATCGGTGCGGCCTCTTTCATAGTTCGCGCTGATGCTAATGGAATGCTCCTTGAAGGGTTTGAATCGGATCGCCGCATACTGCCGGGATCCATCCGTATAGGCGGGCTTCTGCATGAACTCGTCCTTCCTCTCCTTCGCCGCCACCCGGATTGCCAGCCGGTCCTTGAGCAGGACTTTGTTGAGATTGATGGAGTAATCCCTCGAGTAATTGTTTTCGAAGTTCTCGGTGGCCAACCGGGAATCGATCGTCAGGGAATCCCGGTTGAGCCGGGCGCCTTCCAGACTGTTGTTTACAATGCCACCCGGTGAACCCAATCCGAAGAGAAATGAATTTGCCCCCCGGTTGATATCGATTCGATCCGAAATATAGGAATCGAACGGGATGGATGAGGCAAAATAGTTTGTGGTCCGCGTCGGGGCGGCCATCCCGCGCACGCGGTTGGCGGCATCGGGATTCTGACGGGCTCTCGAATTGTCCAGATCGCCCGCTTGCTGCTGGTCGTCATTGGATCGCGTCGCAATCTGCTGGTAATCTGTCATCGAGCCGAAGGACTCGGTGCCGGTCGTGTAGGCGAACACCTCGTCCAGCTTTGTCGCGCCAATATCCTCCATCATCTCCTTGGTGACGACCTGCACCGAGGTCGCCACATCCTTGAGGTTCGTTTGCAATCGGCCGCCGGCCAGGGTTTGGGCTGAATAGTAGCCTTGGTCTTTGGTCACATCGACGACGAAGGGAGAGAGTTCGATGGCTTTCTCGCCTGGCGGCGGGGTTGCGGATGCGCTCGGCCGTTCTGCGACCACCTGGGCGTGCATCTGGCCGTTGCACCAAGTCAGCAGGAGCAGGGGGGTTACCCGGAGGGCGGTGGATGTTTTCATGTGGGGTATTGGGTTTTGCTGAATGGACCCGCGATGAACTCGTCAGCTCAAACATCCCCGAGCGTGCCGGTGCTGTCGGCGAAGCTTCCCGTCTCAACGCCGAGGCGTTGCAGCATGGTGACGTAGAGATTCGACAGCGGCAGGTCCTGGTAGGTCGCCTCCAGTTGGTAGGGCTCCTTGCCGCCCAGCCAGGGTCCACCGGCCGGCGTGCCCTTGTTGTAATTGAGGAACTGCCCGTGCTTGAAACCCATGTTCTTTCCTCCCGCAAGAATCAGCGGGTAGTTGCGCGAGAGGTGAAATGCGCTCGAAGCGGAGCCGAATAGCAGCAGCGTATTGTCGAGCATGTTGCCCGAGCCACCAGCCTCGGGTGTCGCCTTTAGCTTGGCCGCAAAGCGTCCGAACTCCTCGCTCTGGAAGCGGCAATAGGTGCCGAAGTTCTGCCAGCCGCCCGGTTCCTTCGTCGCATGGCTTAGCTGGTGCGTGAGCTTGAAGCCGACCGCCCGCGCGAGATAGTCGCTGATGCCGACGCCGTTTTCCCGGCCAATCTGGTAGGTCGCAACGCGGGTGGTGTCGGTCTTGAAGGCGAGGTAGAGCAGCTCATACATCGTCTGCAGATAGTTCCGCGGATCCTCGGGCGTCACGTCGAGCTGCAGGTGGTCCACGTTGACGGTGGCAAACGGGATGTTCATCCAGCGCTTGGCCTTCTCAACTTTGATTTCGGTGTCGCGCACGGCCTGAAGATACTGCTCCAACGTCGTCTGGTCGTGGCTGGACAAGAGTCGTTTCAAGGAGCGCGAGTCCTCCAGCAGATCGTCGAGCGCGCTCTTGCTCAGCGCCAGCTTGCGCGCCGCGTCGGCGTCGCTCTTCGCAAACAGCATGTCGAAAATGCGCTTCGGCTTATGCTCCGCGGGAATCGCGCGCCCACTGTGATTGAATGACATGGTCTGCGCGCCCCGGGGAGAGCCCGTGCCGCCATCGGTGGACATGACGAGCGATCCAATGCGGGTATGCTCGCCAGCATGCGCGGCAAACACCTGATCGAGTGAGATGCTGTTCTTGTAGTCACCGCGTCCTCCGGTATTTGCTCCGGTAAGAAACTGGTCGGCGTTCGAGTGCCCGTGAACATTCCGCACCGCAGGATGGGAAAAACCGCCGAGCACCGTCATGTCGGGGCGCAGCGATTCGAGCGGCTCAAGGCACTTGGTGAGCGTATAGTTTTTCCCGTTGCCGTGGGGAAACCAACTCCAGTCCTGGTAGGCCGGATCCTCGGCGAGCGGCATGGGCACGCCATCCGGAATGTAGAAGCAGGCGAGGCGTCGGCGCTTCTCCAGACTGGCCCGCTCCGCGGCGCTGGCGAATTGGGTGAACGTTTCAAACCACGGCAAGGCCAGGGCGATGCCGGTGCCGCGCAGGAAACGGCGACGATCAATCGTGGAGAGGTCGGTTTTCATGGGGGTATGGATTTTTTTGTGAGGACGCGTCCGGTTCTTGCCTGACTAATTCGATTGGAACAAATCGCTGGTCACGATCAGCGTGATGAGCTCGCCGAGCCTATCGCCGTTGGCTCTGAATTTCACCGTGAGCTCGTCGAGCCCCGCGCGATCGCTGAACGTGAGCGGCCGGCCCAGGGCGTAGGTGGCCAGTTTGTGCACCATCGCACTGGCGAATTGATCCTGGCGGTCGGTGAGCAGGAACCGCTTCAGCCCCTCGATGCCATCGAGATTCTGTTTGTTGAACAGGAGGCTGGAGGCATCGACCGGGGCTCCTTTGATCGTGTCCCGCCAGCTCCCGACGGCGTCAAAATTCTCCAGCGCGATTCCCCACGGATCGATTTTCGCGTGGCAGGGCATGCAGGCCGCATGATTCCGATGATTCGCGATCCGCTCCTTCAAAGTCATCTTGGCGATTTCGGGATCGGCCAGATCGATCTCGGGCACGGCCGGTGGCGCGGGCGGCGGGGGATCGTTCAGGATGCGTTCGAGAATCCAGATGCCGCGCTTGAGCGGATGGGAATCTTTCCCGTCCGAATTCATGGCCAGCAGACCCGCCTGCGCCAATAATCCTCCCCGCCGATCCGTCGCGGGGAGCGCCACGCGACGAAATTCGGTGCCGTGAACTTCAGGCAGCCCATAGTGCCGGGCGAGGCGTTCGTTCACCATCGCGTAATCCGCGTGCAGGAAATCCATCACGCTGTGGTTCTGCCGGAGCACCTCCTGAAAGAACGCGACCGGCTCACCCTGCATCGCCTCCTTCAGTTCGGACTCGAACTGGGGATAGAGTTTCTTTTCGACGTCCAGGTAGTCGAGGAGCTGCGTGCCCAGCCACTGTCGCACAAAGTGCCGGGCGAATCGTTGGCTCCGCGCATCCGCCAGCATTCGTTTTGTTTGGCCGACCAGAACCGCAGGTTCGTGCAGTGTCCCTTTCGCCGCCAGATCCATGAGCTCCCGATCGGGTGTGCTCGACCACAGGAACATCGACAGCCGGGTTGCGAGTTCATCGCTGCTCAGGCGAGCGATTCCCCGGCTCTCCGGATCGGCCTGCACCAGGTAGAGAAATTTCGGAGACGACAGGACGGTGGCGAGGACTTCGATGATCGCCTCCTGAAAATCTTCGCAGCCGGGCCTCAGCCGGGCGAACAGCGCCATTTTCTGATCAATCTCGGCTGCGGTCACGCGCCGCCGCCACGCCCGCGGCACAAAATCCGCCAGCACTTCCCGGGCATAGACCGTCTCGTTCCCCTGGTTCGCGCTCTCGATGAAAATGCGCCGGTGCGATTCGGGCGGCCACTGGTCGTAAACCGGAGCGGTCACTTCCACGTAGTCGATCCGGATGTCGGTGGCGGGGCCGCCCTCGGAACCCTGATACACACTCTGGAAAACCAGGTATTCCGACGGGTTGGGAAAGCCGCCCAGGGCTTTGATTTTGCGAAACGGATTGCGGCGCATCTCCCCCAGATGAACTTCCCACTCGTAGAACTGAGGCTGGTCCGGAGTGGCCTTGATCGCCACATCGGGGCGGCCGATGCGCTCGGAGGAGCGGGAATTGTTGCTGGGCTGAAACCCGAACTCCACGCGAAGACTGGGAAAACTCTTTCCCTCCGCTGAAAGCCGGGAAACACGGGCGCGCACGCGCAGCGTGCCGGTGTCGGGCAGCGTATCGCCGAGATCGAAGACGTGCTGATTGTTGGCGGGGATGACCAAGATGTGGGAAGGCGAACCTTGGGGAACCTCCGGCCGGGTGGCAGTCGGTCGATAGGACATCGTCGCCTTCTGGTAGGCATACCGGGCACCGATCCTTTCGCCGGTGCTCAGATTCTTAAAGTGCGTGCCGCCCGGGCCGGCCTTCCTGGCAGTGGCCGCCGCGGGGCCGGTGGCGTTTTTGATCTGCGCCGCACCTTCTTCCATCCGGATGCCATAGTAGCTCACGACCGGACGCTCGCCGCGGACGGTGGCTTTCAGCAGCGCCTTGCGGCCCAGTTCGCGGTAATACTCGAATTGCATCGCCGACATTTGCAGCATCTCCGAACTGTTCTCGAAGCCCTCCTTCGTGCGCGTCTCCGGCGGCAAATCAGCGGCCAAGTCGTAGGGCAGCCCCAGCAAATCCTGCAGCGCATAATTATATTCATAGCGGGTCATCCGCCGGAAGGACGAGTGGGCTTCCTCGCTGCGACGCACCTGCGAAGCGACCTGAATTTCCGCCGACAGCCACTCCAGGATCTTGCTGCGATTCTCGCCGGAGAGCTCGGGTTCGTCCTTGGGCGGCATTTCGCCTTTGCTCAAAACCCCCGATACCTCCAGCCACCAGCTCACATCCGGACCTCGTTGCAGATCGGGATTCAAGGTATCGACGCGGAAATCCGCCTTCTGCTTCTCCGCGCCGTGGCACTTGAAACACGACTCTCGCAAAATCGGCTCAATCTCCTTTCGGAATACGTCCAGCTTCGGCTGCGAGTTTTCGCTCCCCGCCGCAGGGGCGCGGTGGTTCGAGAAACTCGAGCGGAGCGCGCCGGCCGCCTTGGCCTCCGCGAGAGAGAGGAGAGACGGTGTAAGACGATCGCTCTGGGCCGCCGCGACGTTCGCTACGAACAAGACGAGCCAGAGCCATGGAGCGCGTGGCTGCGTGCAGGAAAACCGGGGTCTCATGGCGGTGATGGTTCGAGCGAGCGAGTCGCGGGCGCATGGTTCAAATGTCGCCCTTAGAAGGAACCGGTGATTCCGATGGTGTAGGTCACGCCGAGATTGTTCGCCACCGCGAACGTGCTCCAGGCGGGCGAGCCGGCGACCTCGCGCACGGCCATTTTCTGCGCGTCGGTGACATTGCGGCCGGAGAGGAAGACACGGGCCCATTTGGTGACCCCGTAGTCGAGATTGAAGTCCACCGTGGTGTTGGGCGGATAGAAACGATGGCCTTCGTAGCCGGCCGCGTCCTGGCGCTGGCGGTAGACCCGGCCGTTGCGAATGACGCCCACGGTGCCGCTGAAACGTCCCCGGCTGTATTTGAGGGAGGCCTTGCCCTGCGTCTCGTAGAAATTCGCGAAGTCGCCGCCGATGTTGCCGCCGGCGTAGTTGAACTTGTAAAGGTTGTTGTAGTTGAAGCTGCCCGTGAAGGTGAAGCCGCGGGCGAGCTGCGGCAGCCAGTCGTCCAGCCGCTGCCGGATCTCGGCCTCGGCGCCGTCGATTCGCCCGACGCCTTCGTTGATCCAGGTGGTGGATTGGAAATTGGCGAACGAGGGCTCGAGATCGAGCATCGCCAGTTTCTCCGGCGTATCGAGCAGGATGGTGCGTTGCACCTGGACGTTGGAGATGTTTTTCCGAAACGCGCCCACGCTGATGATGCCGCCCTGGCGGGTATACCACTCGAGGTGGGTCTCAAAATTCTGTCCGGTCCACGGCACAAGATCGGGGTTGGGCCGGTTGACGGTGCCCTGCGCGATGCCGCTGAACGTCCCGGAGGTGACCGGGTTCAGGTCATAGCTCGTGCTCGGGATGACCGAGCGTTGAAAGCGATTTTTGGCCTGCGTCTTGGCGTAGCCGAGTCGAAAGAGCAGGTTTTCGCGGAGGGCAAACGTGGTCTCCAAGCTGGGGAAGACTCCGTCGTTTTCGCCGGAGCCGCGCGCGCCCTTGCGCACGTAGCGGGCCTGGGCTTGCAACAGCGGATCCGTGATGCCGGCGACGGCGCGCGCGCCGCGATCCAGCGAGCCGCGGCCCCACGCCTCGGCTTTCTCGTAGCGCACGCCGCCGATGTATTTGAGCCGGTTGCCGATGAAGGAGCCGGTGAACTCCACATATGTCGCCGTCGTCTTCTCGCTGATCTCATACGGACTGACGGTCGTGAAACGGTGAGACTCCGCGTCGCGATATTGAAACCAGGTGGGATTCGCCCGGTAGAGGTCATACAGCCGCCGGAAGCTCAGGCGCGAGACCGCCGGGGATCCGTAGTAGGTGTCGCGCTCAGGGAGGACGTTGACGGCGGCGATTTGATCCGCCGTGTCGTCCGAGCGCCCGGTGGCGGGGTTGAGGCCGGCCACGCCGTCGGCGCCGACAAAGGTCCAGAGGTTGGCGTCGTAGCGCTGCAGGTTGCGGAACTGCTCGGTGTAATCGAGGCCGAGCCGGAGCGAAAGGGGATGACGGAAGCCAAGGTCGCGTTTGGCCCAGAGGCGGACGGCGCCGATGCTTTCGTGCAAGTCGGACGGGCGGGAGACGGCGCCACCGATATACATGCTGCGCAGATTGGCCCAATCGACCTGGGCGCCGGGGGCCGTCGAACCCGCGGGCGTGTCGTAGGCGCGCACATCCTGGGACATCTTGTAGTCGCGCTGCAGGAGATTGACGGTGATGGGGCGCGGGTTGGCGGTGCCGGTGCCGATGCCAAGGTGAAGTTGGCTCGTCCCGTTCATGTTGGTGCTCTGGAAAAACCCGTGGTCCGTGTCCCGGAAGGAATGCTTCGACGTGGAATAGGAGCCCCGGGCGCTGATCGTCCAGAGGCCCTTCCGCCATTCAGCCTCGAGCGTGTTGCCGAGAACCGGCTTCACGCCATTGCGCCAGCCTTCGAACACGTTGTAGCGAATCGAGCCGTTGCCGAGGTTGCCATAGGTCGCATAGCTGCCATCGGCGGTGATGCCGTTGGTCCCCGGCGCGCCCAGCGGGGAATTGAGATTCGTGTTGGTCTGGTTGCCGGCGTTCCAGATGAAACGCACCTCGTCGCCCGCGCGCTCCTGATAACGGCTCCCGCTGATGGAGTAGGAGAGGCGCAGCTCCGGGCGCGGCCGCCAGTCGAACTTTACCGAGCCGCTGTCGGTGATGTCCTGCTTCGGATTGTCGTGGAGCAGATCGCTGGTGAGTTGCGGATTCAAGACACTGACAGTCGTCAGCGGCAGGTTCGCCGCGCGGCGGGCTTCGGCGTTTGCGGCCTGGGCCGCATTGCCGTAATTCCAAGCGGGCGAAGACCAATGCACGCGGGCCAGGACGTCGTTGTGCGCAAGGGTGATGGCGTAGCCGAAGTTCTTCGAGACCGGGTGGGTCCAGGTCAGCTTGAAATTCGGCCGCCAGCCCTGCATCTGGGTGTCGCGGATGCCGGGGCGCCGGCTGAAGGAGAGTTCCTCGGAGTGGCTGGTGAAAAGCGCATTGTAGGTCAGGCGCGGCTTGCTCGCCTCAAACGCGGTGCGACGCACCAGGTTCACCGAGCCGCCCAGCGCGTTGGAGCTGTCCTCGGCGGTGCGCAACTGGCGAACCTCGACGCGGGCGATATCGGCGGCCGAAGAGCCGACCATTTCGAAGTTTCTGCCTTGGTTCACACCCGATCCGGTGGCGGTGGAAGCCGAGGCCATCGGCATGCCGTCGAAGGTGACTTCCGTGTTGGCCGAATCCAGCCCGCGCACGCTGATGCCGGTGATGTTGTTCGCGAAATACTCCACGCTGACCCCCGGCAGCCACTTCATCAGCTCGCCCGGATTGTTGTCAGGAATGGTCCCGAACTGATCGGCGCTGATCACGCTCTTTTGGGAGAGCGAATTGCGCTGCTCATTGACGGCGATGGCGGCGGCGTTCGTTTCCCGGGTCGAGGCGACGGTGAAAGCGTCGAGCTTGACGACGCCCTCCTTGTTGGAACCCCGGCCCGTCAGGCTGAAATTCTGCACGACGTCCCGTCCGGCGGTGACGTTGACCGTGGCCGCCTCCGGGTCGAAGCCCGTGAACGTAGCCTCAACGGTCACGGTGCCGCCGGGAACGCCCCTCAATTCGAAGAAGCCGCCGGCGTCACTCGTGGTGCCTTGGCCGGAACCCTTGATGGTGATCCGGGCTTTTTCCAGGTAGTCGCCGGTGACCTTGCTTTGGACACGCCCGGTGATCGTGCCGGTGGCGTCGGCGGCGCCGGCCACTGAGGCCAAGGCGAGGGCGCCGGTGAGGCAGCTCACGACGCACGCAGCGTGAGCAGATCGTCGGGCGAGGTTTCGGATGCGTCGCGATAGGACGGGGGTCGACATGATAAAGCTGTGGAAGTGGGGAGTGATGGCCTCGGTCGGGGGAGTTTAGAATTCAAACGTCGCCGTCAGCACGTAGTTCCGCGGACGGCGGATTTCCCAGAGCACGGGGACGATGGCGTTGGGGGTGCCATAGTAGTTTTGGGAGTCGTAGTCTGACTTCACGAGTCGCGGCGTCTGCCAGTTGGGCAGGTTCTGGATGTTGAGCTGGGTGCGCAGATTCACGTTGCCGAACACGCGACGCTGGTAAGAGACCATCGCGCCGACGTCCCAAAATTCCTTTCCGAGCACCGGCTTCGACAAGTCGTCGAGGTAATTGGGGAGCCCTGTCGTGGGGTTGGTGCGGCTCCGATAGCCGATGGTGTTGGCGCTGCGCCAGCGGGCGTTGGTTCCGATGGACCAGCCTTTCAGCCGACCCTCGTTGAAGGAGCGGGTGACCAGCGCGTTCAGGGCATATTTGCCATTGCGGGCCGTGGTGATGCCCGTGGAAAGCTGGGAATTTTGGTAATTCAGCTCCTGCGTGTCCGCCTGCTGGGCGATGTAAATCGAATCAGTCGCAGCCTTGGCCACATCCGCGGGGTTGGCCGGGTCGAGGTCGAAGAAGGCCGACCGCTGGCCCGCGGCGACCTTAGCCAGCTCGCTCGCAAATTTCCGCCAGGTGCCGAGGCCCTGGTATTGGGAATCGGTGTAGAGGTAGCGGCCGAGGGCCTGCAGGTGCGTGCCGAGGACGTTGGTGTTCATGCTGCCCGTCAGCGCGGTGCGCCAGTTGCGCGAGGGGTTGAAGACGATGTTCATCTCGTAGCCATCGGCCTTGTAGCTCCAGGTGTCTGAGACGTTGCCCGTGTCCACAGGATAAAAATTCTGCTCAGCCAGATCCCGGAAGTGCGAATCGCCGGCATCCTTGTAGCTGGTGCGCAGGCGGGTGAGGATATTGCGGAGCGCGCCGACGCTGCCGTTGGCGTTGCGGGCCTGGTCATCCGCCGAGGTCTCGAACTTGGTCAGGCCCAGCGAGAGCTTTCCTTGGAACAGCGAGAGGCGCACCCCATACTCCTCGGTATTACCTTTTGAGTTGGGGGCGGATTCACCGAGCGCATTTCGCCAGGAGGCGTTGGACACCGGGAGGAAGTTGCTCGAGCGATTGTAGGTCACCGAGAGCCACGGCAAGGCGTGGAGGACCGCCCCGTAGGTGCGCGAGATTCCGTTGGCCACGATCGTCGGGGCGGGGTCGAAGACCAGGTCGTCGGCCAAGGTGTAGTATTTTCGCAGTGGATCCGTGGCTGAGCCGGGGACGGCGGCCAGGGCCACGTTGCGCGTGGCGGGGGCGGCGTAGCTCTCGGTGTTGTCGGCGCGGTAGCCGGCCACGGTGATCAAGCGGTTCTCCAGCCAACGCGCCTGCCAGCCGAGGGAGAACGAGTCGTTGGTGAACTTGTTCTTCATCGCGCCGAGGAAAGACTGGCGGCTGAGATTGATCGGGGCCTGCTCGGCGGCGGTCGCGCCCAGGAATTTTCCGTAGGCATTCAGCTGCGCGATGTGCTTATGGACCTGGACGGAATCGGGCATGGTGGGCACGTTGCCGTTCACGAAATAGACCCGGGTGCGGAGGACGTGTGTGGCGTTGACCGCATCGGTGGACCAGCCGGCCGTCGTGGGCAGTCCGACGGTCGCGAGGTTGAAGACCCGCGTGAGGTCCTGCAGATTCACGTTGCGGGTCGATTGAAAGAGCCCGGCGAAACTGTGGGAGCCGAGCCAGCGGCTTCGTTTCGTCAGATCGTGCTCGTAGGAGAGCGTGGCGCGGTATTCGTCCGACCGGTTGTGGATCGGGCGGAATTGCATCTGCCCATTTTCATTGTAGGGCACCATGTAGCCGGGGTTGAGCGAGCCATCCGGCAGGTAGCGGTTGGGATCGATGCTGATCGAGGTGAAGTTGTTGGGATCGAGCGACTGGTGGTAGTTGGCCAGATTGGCCGCCAGCTCGAGATGGAGCCCGGTCGCGAGCTTCTGCTCGACGAGCAGCTGGGTCCATCGGCCGTGCTGCTTGTTGGAGGGATCTTTCCAGGTGCCCCCGTTGAGGTTGGTGCTCTTTTTCAGGCCCAGCTGGGCCCAGGGGTCCATGGACTGGTAGTTGGCGCTGCCTTGTCCGCCAAAAAGCGCGGACTGCAGATTGCCTTGATAGCGGACGTTCACCATCGGGTTGGCCAGACCGAGCCCGACCATCCACACTTGAGTCTGCCCGGTGACCTGCGTGATCGCATTGTTGGGATCGAAATCAGCCTTGGCGTCGACGAATCCATCAGCGTCGACCACGCCGCTCGCCACGGGGATGCGGCGGCCGCTGGCATCGACATATGGCCGGGTCGTGGTCCACGTCTGGCCAGCGGGCAGAAACTCCACGGTCGGCTTGCCGGCAGCCAGCCAGCGAATCATGCCGCTGTTGAAGCCCCACATGAGGCTCGAGGCGTTGGTGCCGAGGGAATAGTTTTCGTGATTGAGCGTGAGTTTTGTGTTTTCAAACGGGCGGGCCGTGATGCCGACGGTCAGCCGCTCCTGGTTTTTGCCTTCGTATTTCCGGAACTCCCGCGCCTCGTCGTGCAGCAGGTTGAGGCGCAGGGCGAGTTTGCCGGGGAGCAGCGGCTGATTGTGGTCGAGCGCGACGCGCTTGGAGCCATTGGTGTCGGCCTGTAGCTGCACGGAAGTTTTTTTTCGCTGCAGCTGGGCGCGTTTGGTGGTCGTGACCGCGGTGCCCTGCGGGTTGCCCACGCCGATCAGGAGCGCGTTGGGCCCGAGGGCGAGGGTGATGCGCTCGAGGTTGTAATTGTCCGTGGGCTCGAGGGCGTTGAAGAAATCGTGCGAGATCGACTGGTTGCCGGCGTTGGTGACGAAGCCGCGGATGGAAAACGACTGGCCGGTGCCGTAGCGCATCTGGGTGCCGGAGGCCCGGTTGGAATCGGTGTTGTCGCCTTCGACGGAATCGACGCTCGGGGTGTAGAGCAGGGCCTGGTCGAAGGAATTCACCGCCAGGTCCTGCAAAAACTCCGGCGTGAGCACGGTCAGGGAGGCTCCCACGTCGCGGAGGTTGGTCCGCATGCGGGTGCCGGCGAGTGTCTCGGTGGCGCCGTAGCCGTTGTCCTTGTCCGTCGAGACTTCGAAAGGCGTGAGAACGACGGTGTCGCTGGAGGATGAAACGGGCTTGGCGGCCGTCGGGACGACCTGCGCGACCGCGGGGATGGCCGCGAATGCGCCCAACAGAAGAACGATGCGATCAGCGGTTCTTTTGCGCGTGGCAGAGGCTTGGGGTGCAGCTTTGGGGTTATTCATCGGTTTCAGGCTATGGGTGGCGATTTCGCGCACAGACAGAAAAGCCCAACCGGCTTGGGTAGGCGGTTGAGGCCCGGCGCTGTGAGCATGGGGAAGGGTGCCCCCATTGCATCCCACCTTACAGGGAACGGTGCATCGCCGATACCCCGTAAACACCGGGTGGCTCCGCCGGCCCAATCTCGTGCTTAATGCTCTCGCCGATCCGAGGACTTTTCGGACGGAGAAAACAGGCCCAGCAGATGCGCCTTGTTGACGGCCGCCGGCGCGTTGCGCACGCCGAGTCTCAGGTAAATGTTCGCGATGTGATCGTCCACGGTCGCGTAGCCGATCCCGAGGCGATCGGCGATTTCCTTCTTCACGAGTCCCTCGCCCAGCAGGGTGAGGATTTCCCGTTGGCGGGTCGTGAGAATCACCTCGGACTCGGCCCTCGGCAGCCGGGTTTTCAGGGCGTTCAAAAGGTAGCGGGCCACGCCGGCGTCCAGCGAGGCGCCGCCGGCGAGGACGTTGCGGATGCCTTCGACAATCTGGCCGGCGGTGGAGGATTTGAGCAGATAGCCGGAGGCTCCGCAGGAAATGGCCCGCAGCACATCGGCCTCGTTGTCCGATTGGGTGAGGATGATGACCTTGGTCCCTGGGGCGGCGGACAGGAACCGCGGCAGCGTCTCAAGTCCGTCCAGACCCGGCAGGCGCAAATCGAGCAAGATGAGATCGGGCAAATCCGCCGGCGCCGTGTCCCGCAGGGTGCGCAGCGCGATTTCCGCGGTGCCGAACTGGCCGCAAACCTGGAAGTCGCGCTCGTGGTGCAGCGCCAGTGCGATCACGTCGCGGTAGTGCGGGTTGTCCTCCACGAGCAAAATGCGGACTTTTCGTTTCATGGGAACAGGGTGAAGCGACGCGGCTTCAGGCGCAGGTGGATTTGGAGGCCGGACGGGGCCGCCGGGGTGGCCGCGAGGTCCGCGCGCAGCAGCCGGGCGCGGCGCTTCAACGATCGAGGAATCTCTCCGTGAAGCCCGTGGCCGTTGTCCGACACCATGAGATGGATGCGTCCTTTTTCGATCCAGAGCCGCGCCACCACGCGGGTGGCGCCGGAGTGCCGGATGATGTTGATCAGGCACTCTTGGTAAAAGAGCAGCAGGTCGATCCGGCGCTGGGGCTCGAGTTTTTGGAGCAGCTCGGAGTCCTCGATTTCGAGCGTGTGCTCGAGGTCCGCCAGGATGCGCGCCGACGCGCGGCGCATGTCGCCCGCGAGGTCGCCGAACAGCCCCGGCGCCTCGAGCATGTTGGTGCAGTAGCGCGCGGCCTTGCCGGCGCGCTCAGTCAGGTTGCGCATGCGCTGCATCAGTCCGACCAGCTTCTCGTCGTGACTGGCGGCGCCTCGGGCCAGGTCGGTGAGCAGGCCGACGGCGTGAAGGTCCGCGCCCAATTCATCGTGCAGATCGGCTGCGATGCGCTTCCGGGTCTGATCGATGGCCCGCTGGCGCTGGATCCGGCTGACGAGCGCAATCACGATCACGCCGAAGCCGAGCAGCGCGGTCAGCCACGCGAGGGCGGTCAATTGGATGCGCTGGAGGGAATGGCGGCGGTCGATCTCGGCGCGCAGCGCCGGGCGCTCGCGCTCCAGTTCATGGCGCGTCGCAAGCTGGTTCAGCCAGTCGCGCACGGGCAGGATCGCGCCGAAGAAGTTTCTGCCATCCGTGAGATTGGAGAGCAGCCGGTTCGGGGCGTCGGCCCGGAAGTTGGCCGTCACCGTCTGGTGCAGGGCGATGTTGCGCTCGCCCGAGAAGATTTCGAGCTCCGCAAAACCGAAGCGTTCGCCAAATCGGCCGTAGAGCACGCTCGTGGCGTTGTTCCCAATCGCCCGGAAGCGCACATAGCGGCACTCGGCGGGCGGCACCGCCCACATGAGAATCGGCCCCGCGTCGTAGATGGTGTCGTGGCGGATCTCCAGCAGCACGGTCGCATCGGCGAAGTCGGGCGTGCGCGCGCCTTCGATGCGCAGCAGCGCCGGAATGCCCAGATCGCCCGCATAGGCCTGCGGCACGGTGTCGCTTTGGTCGATGGTGTGGAGATGGACGCGCGTGACGCGCTGCACCGAACCGAGGTCAATCATGATGGCCGGGTCGTCCCCCAGCTCGGATTGGTTGACGAAGGCCACGCTGCCCTTGGCGTCCGCCGCCGCCATCAGGTAAGGCAAAATGCCGTCCGTGGCGTAGGATTCCGCCCAGCCTGGTGTGATCGACTGGGACGAGCCGGACGAAGAGCGCACCGGCTGGCGCAGCGCGGCGTTCTCCCGTCCGCTGAACGCGAGCACCTCGGCGAGCTGGAAAACGAACCGGCCGTCAAACGCGCGCGGTGACAGTTTTTCCGCCTCGATCCTGATCCAGCTGGCCTCAATCCCGGCGCATGGGATGACCACGGGCGCGATGCGCGGCAGCAGGCCGGACTGGCTCGTGAACGCCGCGATGGCTTTTCCCACCCGGTCCGGGTCGGTCCCCGCGACGACCCGCAGCGTCTGGGGAAAGGCATCAGCTTGAAAGCCGTTGAGCGGATCCCGGCGGATGGTCGGGACGAGCACGATTTCGTCCAGCCGACGCGTTTGGCCGAAATCGATCTCGATCCACTCGGGATGATCGGGTGTGTCGTGCGCTTGGGAGCGGTAGCCGATCGCGCCGATGCCGCTGCCGAGATTGTAGGTGGCGAGGCGCTGGAGCTCCGCGTCGATCTCCCTCCTGCGGTGCTCCAGTTGATCCAGGGAGAACTGCTTGAGCGGGACGGCGGAGAAAAGCGCCGGCCACGAACCCGCCAGCAAGGCGAGGGTGAGCAGGGTTCGGGCTCCGGACATGGCGGATCGGGCGGGGGACGGTTGGGCGGCCGGCGCGGGCGAGCGGAGGGTGGCCGAGGGAGCGGGCGCCGAACCGGCGGTTCAACGATAATCCGCGCCGGTGAGGCTCTGCAGCACGGACTGCTGCCAGTCGCGAAGCTGGCGTTCGAGGCGCTGCGCGACCTCGGGCTGCGCGGCGAGGAGGTTGTTTTTCTCCGCGGGGTCGGCGCGGAGATCGAAGAGTTCGCGCGATCCGGCGCCCGCGGCGTCGGCGACGAATTTGAACCGGCCGTCGATGATCGCGCGCTCGCCGTTGAAATCCTGCGGGCGGATCGCGGCGTGTTGGAAATTTTGGAAATTCCGCGTGGCCGTGCCGTCGGGGCCGAGCTTCGCGAGCGGCGTGGTGCCCTTTTGCAGTTCCGGATCGAGGTAGGGTTTGGCCCCGGGGTGGCGGGCGATCGGGCCATCCCAGAACGCCAGCGGACGGGGCCGCTCCGTCATCACACCGTCGAGCAGCGGGCGCAGCGACACCCCATCGAGGGGGCGGCGCGGGAGCGGCTGGCCGGCGAGTTCGCAGAGCGTGGGCAGCATGTCGGTCGTGACGGTGGTGACATCGCTGGTGCGCGGGCGCGGGATTTTCGCGGGCCACTCGATCACGCCGGGCACGCGGATGCCGCCTTCGTAGATCGTGCCCTTCTGGCCGCGGAAGGGCACGGTGGCCACGGCCTCGGTGGGCGTGCCGTTGTCGCCGCAATACCAGAGCAGCGTGTTGTCCCGCAGGCCGGTCGCGCCGAGTTGCGTGCGGAGCTGGCCGATGGCGCGGTCCATTGCGGTGATCTCGGCGAAGCGTTCACGGAGCACGTCGCGCTGGAGGCGGGTGGTGTTGCGGCCGGTTTCGTTGGAGGTGAGGCGGACCTGCTTGGTGCCGAAACTGGCGGGCAGATTGTCGTAGAGCGCGAGGTCGGCGGGCAGCGCCTGATAGGGCTCGTGCGGCGAGCCGAACCAGATCACGACGAAGAAGGGCTTCGTGCGTCGCTGCGCGTCGGCGATGAAGCGCAGGGCCTCGGCCACGACGATTTCCGAGCTCTCGCCCTTGAACTGCACCGGTGGGCCGCCGTCGCGTGAGAAGTGCGGGTCGAGCTCGTAGAAGTTGTCGTGCGAGAGCCAGGTGTCGAAGCCCAGCGCGCCGGGGTTGACGGGCGACGCGGCCTTGACGGCGCCGAGGTGCCATTTGCCAAAGTGGGCGGTGGCGTAGCCGGCGGAGCGGAGCAGCTGCGCGACGGTGATCTCCTCCGGGCGGAGCGACCAGCCGGGGGCAAACGTGCCGCTGCGGTGGTGGTGGCGGCCGGTCATCACGGTGGCGCGCGTGGGCGAGCAGCTCGCGCCGCCGGAGTAGAACCGATCGAGGCGCAGGCCGGTGCGCGCCATCTCGTCGAGCACCGGCGTCTTCAGGTGGGGATGGCCGTTGTAGCCGGTCTCATCCCAGCCGTGGTCGTCGCCCATCAGGAGGACGACGTTCGGGCGCGGCGTGGCCGCGGTGAGCACAGAGACGGCGGAAATAAACGCGCAGGCGAGGATCGCGAGCGCGGCGGGGCGGAGGGGAAACGCGTGCATGCAAAAAGATTCCCACTGGGTAACGCGGAAGGCGCAACCCTCCAGTGCGGTGCAAGGGTCGCCGCGAGATCCGCTGGGCCGCGCTGCGGCCGGACTACTTGGCGGCTTTTTTCTTTTTGCGCTCGCCCGCCCCTTCGCCTTCGCCGCCGCCCCTGGATTTGAGGGTCTTGAGGAGCGCGGCCTTTTTCTCCCAGTCGATCGTGCGGCTGAAGAGCGTGGGGTAGGCTTCGTAGCCGTGGCCGGACACCACGTTGTTCTTCATGGCCGCGAGCTCGGCGTCGTAGTGGCGGCGCATCGTGGCGAGGGTTTCGCGGTGCGCAGGGGAGGTCGCGAGATTCTTCATCTCGTAGCGATCCTGGCCGACGTGAAACAGCTCCTCGGTCGGCGGCATGCCGGCGCCATAATACCAATAAATGTATTTCCACTCGGGGGTGACGACGGCCATCGACTGCGCCGACTGGGCGCCCCAGAAATTAAACAGCGGCAGCGCGTCGCGCACGCGACCCGCCGGCTGGGTGAGGAGCGGCAGCAGGTTTTTCCCGTCGATGCCGGCGGGAGCGGGCTCGCCGGCCAGGGCGAAGATTGTCGCGGCCATGTCCACGTTGGCCGTGACCGCGGCGCTCACCGTGCCGGCGTGCGACTTCGGGAGGCGCGGATCGAAGATGAGGAGGGGCGACTTCGACGCCTCCTCGTAGGGCAGCACCTTGTCGCCGAAGCCGTGGGCCCCGGCGCTGTAGCCGTTGTCCGAAGTGAAAATGATCACGGTGTTTTCGGCGAACCCCGCGCTTTTCAGGCCCTCGCGGATCATGCCGACGGCGGCGTCCACGCCGGTGATGAGCGCGTAGTATTTTCGCAGTGAGTCGTCGTAGGCGTTGATCCACTCGCGGTAGCTCGTGGCCGCGCGGCTGGTCTGCGACTGCGGTGAAAGGTGCTTCGCGTTTTCCACGCCGTAGTTCGGCGGACGGGTGAAGGTCTTTCCCTCGTAGAGTTTCAGGTCGATGGGATCGGGCGTGAAGGGCAGGTGCGGCGCCTTGAAGCTGATGCTCAGGCAAAACGGTTTTCCGCCCGCCTTTGCGGCCTGGAAAAAATCCTGCGCCCACGCGCCGTAGGCCCGCGAGCAATGCGGATATTTGCCGGCATACTGGGCGATGCCTTCGTTCTTTTCGGTTTCGTAGAAGGTCTGGCCTGGCCCGCCCGCCCAGCGATCGAAGAGCGGCCCGAGCGCCTCGAATTTTTCACCCTGGAGCACAAAACCAATCTTCCCGGCGAAGCCGGTGAAATAGCCGGCCTGCCGCAGGCGCACCGCGTAGGATTGCTCGATGAAACGCCGCTCGAGATCGCCGTGCTCAAAGTTGCAGCCGTGGCGATACTCGTAGAGCCCGGTGAGCACATTGGCGCGGCTGGCCATGCAGATGGCGGTGGTGTTGTAGTGATTGGTGAAGCGCACGCCCTCGCGCGCGAGCTGGTCGAGGTGCGGCGTGATGACGTCCTTGTTGCCCGAGGCGCCGAGCGCATGGACGGTCTGATCGTCGGTGAAGAGGAAAACGATGTTGGGTCTTGGCGTGGGCTTGGGCTCCGCTGTGTTGGCGGAAGGCAGGGCGCCAAGGCTAAGAAGACCGAGGACGAGTGAGCTGGAAAATTGGGTGAACTTCATGGCAAGGAGGGGTCGGGAGAATGGGTGGGCGCGACGGGTCTAGCTTTTGCCTTTCTTGGGATTTCGCTGACCAGTCAGGGACATCGGCGCGTCGTTTTTCTGCCGGGCGCCGGGCGTGCTGCGGCCGTGGGTGATGTAGTCCTGCATGAGCGCCGTCATCCGGGCGACGATCTCCGCATGTGCGGAGGCGACGTCCTGCTTTTCACTCAGGTCGGAGGCCAGGTTGTAGAGCTCACGCTTGCCGTTGGTGAGAAACACGAGCTTCCACGGGCCTTGCCGGAGCGCGAGGTCGCCGGTCATCGATTGGTGGACGGTGGCCTCGCGAACGGGAGTTTTCGCGGTGCCGAGAAACTCGGGCAGCAGGCTGACGCTGTCTTCGCCGGCGTTGGCGGGCAGCTTCGCGCCGGCAATCTCGGCGGCGGTGGCCATGAGATCGTTGAGGCAAATGGTGTGAGCGTTGGTCGAGCCGGCTTTGATCTTGCCGGGCCAGCGCGCGACGAAGGGCACGCGGTGGCCGCCTTCGTAAATGCTGCGTTTGGATTCGCGCAGCGGCGCGTAGGCCCGGCCCTCCGCCCCGTTGTCGCTGGTGGCGATGACGAGCGTGTTGTCGGCGAGGCCGTTACGATCCAGCGCGGCGAGGAGCTGGCCGAGCATGGCGTCGCCCTGGTAGAGCCAGTCGCCGTATTGGGCGTCGCCCTTCACGCGATCCTGGGCGCCGCTTTGGCCGACAAACTCCGGCGCCGGCACCACCGGCGTGTGCGGCGGGCACATCGGGAAATAGAGGAAGAAGGGTTCGTCCTTTTTCCGCTGCCCGATCCACTCGACCGCCTTCTTGATCATCAGCGGCTGGTTCTCGACGGCGGTGGCGTGCGCCGCCACGCGATCCTGCTCGATGATCGTGCCGATGTTACGCGCGTGCGTGAAGCCGTAGAAATAGTCGAAGCCGATGGCGGTGGGGCCGTCGGTGAGTTTTGCGCCGAGGGGCACGGTGGTCTCGGTGCCGGGCTTGCCGTCCACCCAGTTCAGGCCGAGGTGCCATTTGCCGATGGCGGCCGTCGCGTAGCCCTGCTGTTTCAGCAGCGAGGCCACCGTGAGCCGGCTCGCGGGAATAATGGGCGGGGAAAACGTGGTGAGCACGCCGAACTGCCCGATGCGCGACGGGTAGCGCCCGGTGAGCACGCCGTAGCGCGTCGGCGTGCAGACAGCGGATGCGGAGTGGGCATCGGTGAAGCGCATGCCCTGCGCGGCGAGCCGGTCGAGGTGCGGGGTGCGCAGGGCGGAGGCGGCATCGTAGCTCTGCGGTTGGGTCCAGCCCATGTCGTCGAAGAGGACGAAGAGGATGTTGGGCTTGGTCGCCGCCCGGGCCTCACTCAGAGAGGCAGCGACGCAGAGCAGCAAAACGAGAAGAATGGGGAGCGGGGTTTTCATGCGGGTGTAATTTATGCGTAGGCGAAGGCGGCAATCCTTGTGTGAGGCGCGACTGGATTAGGCCGTAAGGCATTTCGCGAGAAGACGCCTGCAACAGTCGATCCTTGTTTTCGGTTTAGGTAATTAGGGGGCGCGACGTTGTGTGTGGGATTCGGGGTTCTAACGAGGCAGCCGCCCCGCCGCCCGCTCGCGCCGCAGGAAATCGCCCGGCTTCATCACCGGCAGCCCGTAGAAACCCGCCGCCATCACGCCGCCGAAATCTGACCGGTCGAGCGTGAGCAGCACGTCCGCCACGGCGGCGGCGGTGAAAAGCACAGGCCGATCCTTTGCTGCCGGGAAAACCACCGGCCACGGATGGGTGAGTTCGTCCGTCACGACCGCAAGCGCGGAGCGCAGCACGCTCCACTCGCCGGAAGCAGCGGGGAGGCGCTCACGCACGTTTCGCTCCACCTCCCGCAGCACGTAATCGCCGGTCAGGAGCCTCCAGCCCTGGGCCGTCGCGAGGTCGAACACAGCGTGCGAAGCGCCCTCAACCCGGCCACAGGCCGCCAGCACAACGCTCGCGTCCAGGAACAGCCTCACAGCCCGGCGCGGAATTTCCGCATATCCTCCGCGTCCTCTTCCATCCACGCCTTCAGTTGCTCCGGCGTGAACAGGCGTGGCTCCGGCAGCGGCGCGCGTTCTGCCCGCAATTGCCCGGCGACAAACAGCAGCAATTCCGCCTTTTCGCTGGCGGGCAGGGCGGCCGCGGCGGATTCGATTTCGGCGAGTGTGCTCATGCCGGGACGGTGCCCGCTGCCGCCGGTCTTGGCAAACCGCGTTTTCACTCCGCGTTCTCCCCGCTCATCAGCCGCGGCAGCACCACGTCGCGTGCGATGGGGAGTTGATTCCCCATTGGACGAGCAGGCTCCAGGAATGCGTCCATTAACTGCGTGGGTGGGGCCGGCTGAGCTTTGATGGTCGGCAGTTTCCCAAGTCGGCCCATCTCACCGCGCTCTCACTCGCGCTTCCCCTTGAGAGTCGCGATGAGATAGGCGGTCGGGGTCGCGTGCTTCACGTTGGGCGCGCCGGGATAGACGAGTTCGCAGGCGACGCCGGTCGCGGCGCAGTGCTCCTGCAGCTTCACGCCGAAGTTGGCGGTGTGCGTGGGATCCTTCTGGTCCTGGCCGAGTGCGGGTGGAGTTGAGTAGATCAGATAAACGGGCGGATCGTCCCTCGTCACCAGCGCGTAGGGGGAGTATTCGGCGATCCAGGGCAGAATCTTTTCCCGGCCGGCGAGAAACGCCGCGAAGTCGCGCAGGCCGAACGCGTGGCTGCCGTAGCGGCTGTTCGGCGTCCAGTCCTTCATCTGCTGCGGATCGAGCGTGGTCTGGGCGCCCGTGACGGCGGCGCACCAGAGGCGGGTGGACTCGCGGGCGATCGGGTCGGCGCTCCTGGGGTCGGCGAGGTCGGGGTGAAACGCGAGCCACAGGCTGGAGCACGCCCCCGCCGAGCCACCCGCGGCGCCGATGCGCACCTTGTCGAGGTTCCACTCGGCGGCCTTGCTGCGGACGAATTGCAGCGCGCGCGCGGCGTCGTGCAACGGCGCCTTCACCGGCGGCTCGATGCCGGCCGCGACCGCGTGCGAGGTGTAGCGGTAGTTGATCGCGACCACGGAGATTCCCGCCTTCAGGAGCGCGCCCGCATCGGCAAAGCGATCCAAGCGCTCCTTCGAGCCGCCGGTCCAGCCGCCGCCGTGAATGATGAACGCCACTGGCGTCGGCGTGGCGGACTCCGCCCGCCAGAAGTCGAGGATGTGCCGCTCATGATCGCCGTAGCGGACGCCGGCGAGAGTCGGCGGGGGAACGGAGGGCGCGTAGGCCTCGGCCTTTTGAGCCGGAGCGGTTTTCTTGGCCGCGGCGGCTGCCAGACAGAGCGCGGGTGCCAGCAACAACAGCAAGGGTGTGATACGGAAGACAGGGAGGATTTTCATGGGAGCAAATCTAAGCCGTATGAGTGGAGAGTAGCGCTGCCGATTGAAATGGCTCACTTATTCTGGGCCTGCTTGTTCGCCTTCCCCTTGGCCTTGCCCTTGGGCTGCAGTTCGGAGGCCTCGGCCTCGTCTTGTTTGCCGAACTTGGCGCGGCGGTCGCGCTCGTGGCGCGCGGTGCTGGCGAAGGTGCCTTCGCGCGCCGGTTCGCGGGCCGACGCGGCGAGCGCGGTGAGGCGGGCGAGCACGGCAGGATGGTCGGCCGCGACGCTCTGCGCCTCGCTGGGATCGCGCGCGAGATCGTAGAGCTCCCACGGGGCGTCGGCCTTGGGGCGCACGATGCGCCAGTTGCCCTGACGAAGGGCGGTCCAGTTGTTGATCTCCCAGTAGAGGTAGTCGTGCTGGGCCTGCTTCCGGCCCGCCGCCTGCTCGCCGATCAGCGTGGGGAGCAAGGAGACTCCATCGATGCCGGCGGGCGCGGTGGCGCCGGTGACGGCGGCGATGGTCGGCATCAGATCGGGAAAGTAGCCGAGGAAATCGCTGACGGTGCCGGGCGCGATTTTGCCCGGCCAACGCGCGAGAAACGGAATGCGCAGGCCGCCTTCGTAGAGCGTGCCCTTGGTGCCGCGATACTCGACGCCGGTCTGCGGATGCTTGTTGGCGAGGTGGATGCCGCGCGGGAATTCGGCGGACTTGAAGTAGTCGTTGCCGCCGTTGTCGCCGCTGAAGAAGACGAGTGTGTTGTCGTCGAGGCCGAGCTCCTTGAGCAGGGCGAAGATCTCGCCGATCTGGCGGTCCATCATCGTGACCATCGCGGCGTAGCGGCGCGCGGGCTCGGGCCAGGGCTTGTCCTTGTAGAGCGCCCACGCGGCGTCGGTGTCGGGGATGTCGAAGTTCCCGTGCGGCGGCGTGTAGGGCAGGTAGGCGAAGAAGGGCGCCTTGGCGTGGTCGCGGATGAACTTCACCGCCGCGTCGTGGATCACGTAGTGCGCGTAAGTCTGGCCGCGCGAGCCGCCGCGATTGCCGGCGAGCGGCACTTCCTCGCTGTTGCGGATGAGGTAGGGCGGATAATAGGTGTGCGCGTGGACCTGGTCGTAGTAGCCGAGGAACACATCGAAGCCGTGTTTCTCCGGCACGCCCGTCGAGTCGCGTCCGCCGCAGCCCCACTTGCCGAAGCCGCCGGTGGCGTAGCCGAGCGGCTTGAGCATGGCGGCGATGGTCGTCTCGTCGGCGCGCAGGGGCGTGCCGCCGCCGTTGGAGCGCACCGATGAATGGCCGCTGTGCTTGCCCGTGAGAAAGGTGCAGCGCGTGGGCGCGCACACCGAAGAGCCCGCGAAGAGGTGGTTGAACCGCATGCCCTCGGCCGCCATCCGATCGAGATGGGGCGTCTGGATGTTTTTTCCGCCCATGAAGCCCGGCTCATAAAAACCGAGTTCGTCGGCCATGATATAGATCACGTTGGGCCGCGCTGGCTGCGCGGCGGCTAGGAGCGGCGCGAGCAGCACCAGCAGCGCGCCGAAGGAAAAGGTGCGGGCAGACGGGGTAATCATGGGTGAAGTAAGAAATTATTTCCCGGCAGGACGGAACTCGCGCGCCCGAAGTTCCTCGATGACTTTCAAGGCCCGCTGGTCCCATGCATCGGGCACGAAGCCCTTCTGTCGCTGGCTGGATTCGAGGGCCAAACGATATTCCTCGGGCGACCCGAAGGTGATGGCGCGCTGATCGGCGGCTTGAATCCAACCGTCGAGTTGCTGCCGCAGTTGTTTCAGTTCGGCGGCGTAGGCCGGATCGGTCGCGAGGTTGCGCAGCTCATGCGGATCATTTTTCAGATCGTAGAGTTCCTCCAAGGGCTTGCGGTCGGCGAAGTAGCGGGCCTGCGGCGGCGTGAGGCGGCCATCGGTGTGCAGCCGCTTGAGCAGGGCCAGCACCGGATACTGCACGGACTTGTAACGGCTCGTCTGCCAGTAGGGCAGTTCGGGGTAATAGTTGCGGACGTAGTTGAACCGCTCGCTGTGCACCGAACGGATCCGGTCGAAGGCCTCGCCGCAGCGATCGCGCGCGCCGAACGCATAAGTCCGCGGGACGGTGTCCGCGCCGAGAAAGGCCCGGCCGTCCATCCCCGCCGGCAATTTCAATCCCGCGGCGACCAACGTCTGCGCCGACACGTCGATCAGGCTCACGAGGCGCTGCTCCGTTGTTCCGGCCGCGACGCGACCCGGCCACTTCACAATGAGCGGCACGCGCAGGCCGGCGTCGGAGAGCCACTGCTTGTCCCACACGTGCGGGCGGCCGTTGTCGCCGAAGAGAAAGATCAGCGTGTTGTCAGTCACGCCCTGGCGATCCAGCCAGGCGAGCAACTGGCCCACTTTCCGGTCGAGGACGCCGATGGCATCGAGGTAAGCGGCCCAATCCTGGCGGGCCAGGGGGTGGTCGGGATATTGGGGCGGCAGGCGCACCGTGGCGGGATCGGCGCGGGGCGCGCCCGCCTCGGGTTTCGAGAAATTCCGATGCGGCTCGAAGAAATTGAACTGCGCAAAAAACGGCCGGCGGGCCGCCACGGCTTTTTCCAGGTCGGACAGCTCCTTGGAATCGAACACGCCGGGATCGGTGAAATTAAAATCCTCCTTCGCGTTGGCGCCGAGGCCGCGGATATTGGCGCAGAGGTAACCGGCGTCGCGCAGGTAGCTCGTGATCGGTTTGACGCCCACCGGCAGCGGCTGCTCCAGCATCGTGCGGTGATCCATGGAGCCGATGCGGGTCTGATACATCCCGGTGATGAAGGCGCTGCGGGACGACGAGCACACCGGTGCCGTCGCGAAAGCATTCGCGTAGCGCGCCCCGTCCTTCGCGAGTCGATCAATCTGCGGCGTGCGCACATCGGGATTGCCGTAGCAGCCGAGTTCGACGCCGAGATCATCACCGATGATCCAGATAATGTTGGGCGGCGGCGTGGATCGCGGGACGTCTGCGCCGAAAAGCGCGGACCCCGCCGTCACCATGATCGCGATGAGCAGCAGCGGCAGGGCGGAAGATTCTTTCATGCGAGGGGGCTCCGGCGAAGAAATCTCCTCAGCTCACTTGGCCTGCTTGTTTTTCTTCTGCTTGGGCTCCTCGGGTCGTGTCCTTCCGGCGGCCGCCGCGACAGCGACGGGCTCCATCACCCGACCTTGGTCGTCGGACTCGACGATCCATTTCTCCAGCGTGGTGCGCAGGCGGGCGAGCGCGGCTTGATCGGCGGGTTTCTTCGAGGCGACGAGGTTGTTCATCGACCACGGGTCGCTCTCCATGTCGTAGAGTTCCTCGGGCGCCATCGTCGGCGAGAGATAGAAATTTTTCTGCCAGGCGGTGAGTTTGTCCTGCGCGCCGAGTTCCTTGATCAGGCTCAGCACGGGATACTGGCGTTCCTTGTAGGCGTTGGCTTGGAGAAAGGGGCGCTCGGGCGTGAAGTTCTTGATGTAGCGGTAGCGAGCATCGCGCACCGTGCGGAAGCGGAAGACGGTCTCATCGCAGCGGTCGCGCGCCCCGAAGGCATACTCGCGCGCGGGCTCGGCGCGGTCGCCGAAGAGGATTCGGCCCTGCATCTTCGCCGGTTTCGGCGCGCCCGCGACGTCGAGCAGGGTCGGGAGGATGTCGATGGCCTCCATGATGCGGTCGCTCACGGTGCCGGACTTGAAGCCCTTGGGCTCGGGAAAATTCTTCGCCCAGCGCACGATAAAAGGCACGCGCAGGCCGTCGTCGTAAACGAACTGTTTCGCGCGGACGTGGGCTGCGCCGTGGTCGCCGGAGAAAAGGATGATCGTGTCGTCGGCCAAGCCGTCGGCCTCGAGTTGTTTGATCACGAGTCCGATCTTGCGGTCGAGTTCGCTGGCGTCGTCGAGGTAGGCGGCCCAGTCAGCGCGGGCGATCGGGTGATCGGGATAAATCGGGGGCAGCGCCACCTTGGCGGGATCGGCTTTCTTGGGGCCTTTGAAAGCGCGGTGCGTCTCCGAGAAATTTACCTGCGCGATGAACGGCTGCTTGCCCTTGAGGTCGCTCCATTTGTCGGTGTCGAAGGGCTGGGCCGGGTAGGTAAAATTCCAGTCGGTCTTGCCTGAGCCGCGAATGCCGAGCGCGGCGGGGAATTCGCGGATGTTGGCCGTGAGATAGCCGGCGTCGCGCATCCAGTCCGGGAGTGGGCGGACGCCGGCCGGCACCTTGTAGCCGTCGTCGCGATGCGAGCGGTGGTTGTGCGCGCCGATGGTGGTCTGATACATGCCGGTCATGAACGCGGACCGCGCGGCGCTGCACACGGGCGCGGTGGTGAACATCCGGTTGAAGCGCATGCCCTGCGCCGCAAGCCGGTCGAGATTGGGCGACCACACTTCCTTCACGCCGTAGCAGGCCAGATCGGGCGAGAAATCCTCGCCGATGAGCCAGAGGATGTTCGGGCGCTTGGCGGGCGCCGCGAGAGCGGTCGCGGCGAGGCCGAGCGCCACGAAGGCGAGGGTGGTGCGCAGGAGACGAGGGAGGTTTTTCATGAGGGCGAGGCCAATGCGGCGGAGGACGGAGATGGTTGTTTTTAGCAGGGCGGACGGGTCGACGCGGCCTCAGTAGGCCCCGTTGGTCCCAAACATCTGCATTTTTGACGGACGCGGGCGCACGCGAACGCGGTGATCCGGCTCGCCGGTGACGCGGTTGAACTCGTCCGGAGTGCGCTTGCTCGGGAGGAAATCATTGGTCTCGCGGGTCCATTGCTCGAGGGCCTGCTGCAACTGGGCGCGCACGGTCGCATAAGCGGGATCGTTGAAACGGTTGTGCAGTTCGCCCGGGTCGCGTTGAAGATCGTAGAGTTCCCACGGTGCGCGTGGAGCGAGGAAGCAGGCTTGCTGCGCCACGGTCAGTTTTCCCTGTTGGTGGAGCTTGAGCATGGACTGCCAGCTGAGGCCACGGCCGGCGTCGGCGGATGGTGTTGCCGGGAGATCCGGATAATCATTTCGGATGAGTTTGAAGCGCTGCGTCATGACCGCGCGCGCGTGGTCCTCGTAGTCGTGCCAGTGGTCCTCGGCGAAGGCGAATTCGCGATACGGGAGCGCTGCGTCGCGCAACACGCCGGCGAAACTCCTCCCGTCGCCCGGCAGCGAGGCGGGCTGGGCGCCGGCTAATTCGAGAAAGGTGGCCGCGATATCCACCGCGCTCACCAGTGAGAAGGATGTTTGCCCCGCGCGGATGGCGGCGGGCCAGCGGACGATCCACGGTGTGCGGATGCCGCCGTCGTAGAGGGTAGTCTTGTCGCGGGGGAAGGGCCGGCCGTTGTCGGTGATGAAGAGCACGAGGGTGTTTTCATCGGCGCCCTGGCTTTTGAGCTTGGCCATGACTTGACCGACATAGCCGTCGAGCCGGCCGATCTCGTCGTAGTAGAGGCGCAGGTCTTCGCGCACGTCCGGGTTGTCGGGCAGATGCGGAGGCACGACCACGTCCTCGAGGCGGTGCGGGGGATTCAGTGCGCCGGCCGAGTATTCGCGATGCGGATCGAGGGCGGCGAGCCAGAGGAAGAACGGCTGGTCCTTGGGCCGGTCTTCGAGGGCCTGGACCCAGTGTTCGCAGCCGCTGGGCTCCTTGGCGATCATCTTGGCGGGAGCGCCGCCGGCTTGGCCCGAGGGCAGCACGAAGCCATCGTCGGAGGCCTCGTAGATCTTGTCGAAATGGTCGCGCACGGCGTTGCCGAGGTGCCATTTTCCGGCCGCCGCCGTGTAGTAGCCCTGCTTTTTCAGGAGCTGGGCAAAGGTTTGTGTGCCCGCCGGCAGCGGCCAGTGCAATTGCTCGGCGCCGGTGTTGTGCGGATATTTTCCGGTCAGAATGCTGGCGCGCGATGGACTGCAGGAATTGGTGGTGAGGTAGGCGTGCTGAAACCGCATCCCGCCGGCGGCGAGACGATCGAGGTGGGGCGTCCGGATATTGGGGTGCCCGTAGGCACCGAGGTCATCCCAGTTCAGGTCGTCGGCGATGATGAGCACGAGATTGGGCCGAGCGGTTGCCACCGAAGCCGCGAGCAGCGGCGTGGCGAGGGTGACACCCAGGGCGAGGAGGGCGAAGCGGGCTGGGTATTTCATGAAGGGGAAGCCGGTGGCTTGCATAAAGGAAACCAACCGCGCCAGCGGAGAGTAAGCAGGAGTCCTGTCAGCATTAATTCTTTCCCGCCGCGGAGCATCGGGCTGCGGGTCCCGCTCCAGCCGAATCCCCGGGAGGATGTCACGGCTTCAGTGTCGTGGCGGGAGGACCCGGTCTGCCGATTATTTCCTGTCGGCCGTTACTTTCCACCCGCGTTGTCCGTGGCGGGTAAGGCGAAGATCATCACATCGTCCACGACGGCCTTCCGGGGCACGCCGAGGCGGATCATGCGTTTGGTCGGGTGGGCGAAGGCGGCGGAGGTGAACGATCCGGCCGGCTGGCCGTCGAGCGCGACGGAGGCGGTGTCGCCGACAATCCGGATGCTCAGCCCATGCCATTTGCCCGGCGCGATCGGCGCGGCGAAATTTTTCTTCAGCGCGGCGATGGCTTTCTGCTGCGCGGGCGTGAGCTTGCCGGCGAGCCGCAGATTCCGGTTCTCAAGCCTCATGGTGCCGAACTTCGAGTCCATGATGCTCACCTTGCCGACGCCGACATCGATCTTGAAGAGGTGCCCGGCCCAGACCTCCTTGCACTGCAAGTCGGCGAAATCGACGCCGAGGCTGTCCTTCGCGTCCTCCAGCATGAAGCGCAGCTCGACCGTGCCATCGCGGAAACCCGCCTCGTGAGCGACCGAGACTGCGTGATCGGCGGTGGCGTGCATCGCGATGTGCATGGCGCCGTTTTTCAAATCGACCTGCTTGTGGCCGCCCGCACGGCTGGTGCTGTTGGTGGTCCACCCATTCCCGACTTCATCCTTGGTTTGCTGCGATGAGGTGCGCTCGAAGTTGTCGGAGAAAATCAGTTTTCCGCGTTCGTCGGCGCGGACAAAGGTGGAGCTGGCAAGGGCGAGGACGGCGAGGAGGTGGGGTTTCATGGGGGATGGTTGCGCGCTAGACGGCGGCGAGGTGGCGCTGGAAACAATAAACATTATTGTGTTCTGGCAGATGCCGCGAATGACCTCGCGTTGGGCTGCAGGGTCAAGCGAGGCAAATCATGAATTGCCCCCGTTGCAGGCATGGGTTGTGCGGGAGTTTGCCCGCAGTCACGCGAACCATCGACGCCGAATCCGCAGGCCACGGCGTGCGCGTCGGTGGCTAGCGTGGACCGTTCTCCTGTGGATCAACTTTCCTTGCACCGCGCCGCAGCGCGGCAAAGGGCGCCCAGAGCTGGCCGAGGTAGCCCGCGGGCATCGGCTCGTGGATGCCGAAGTTCTCCGGCCAGCGGCCGCGAGGCATGTAGTAGGTGCCGAAGACGATGTCCCACAGGGGCAGGAGCCCGGCGAAGTTTTTGTCCCAGGCCTCGCGATCGCGCGAGTGGTGCCAGCGGTGGAAGACCGGCGTCGCGATCACCGCGCGCAGCGGGCCGAAGTCCCAGTTCACATTCGCATGGAGAAAAATCGCGTAGAGCGTGAGCACGGGCGCGGCGCTGAGCGTCACGAGGGGATTGTAGCCCAGCAGGAGCACGGGCGTGACCTGCGCAAACTTGTTGAGCAGGTCGTTGACGGGATGGACGCGGAGGGCGCCGAGCCAGTCCAGCTCCTCGGAGCTGTGGTGGACGGCATGGAAGGGCCACCAGCCGCCGGTATGAAACAGGCGGTGCATCCAGTAGCCCGTGAGGTCCACGAGGAGATAAATTTGGATCGTCTGCAGCCAGAGCGGCTGGCGGCTAAGCGGGCCGTAGCCCCGGTATTCGCCGAGCTTGAACGTCTCGGCCGGCACGGCCTGGGCCAGCACGAGCAAGACCGCCGGCGCGATAAGCAGGAGTCGGACGAGCGGCTTCGTCACCAAAATGGTCATGAACCAATAGGCGACATCCGTCCACCAGCCACGGCGGATCACGGGTTGCGGCCGGCCGCGGCCCACGACACGCTCGATGACGAGAAAGAGCAGCGACAGGATGACAAACGCGATGAGCGCGCCGAGAAAGGTCTGGTCCTGCTTCATGCGGGCAACCGGCGTCGGCCGGGCATCGCTTCTCCTACTTGGCTGCGGCGATCCAACCCAGCGAGACCAGGAAGGCATCGGTGCGCGCGAGGGTGTCGCGGTAGCTCGTGCCATCGCCGCGGCCGTGGTTGAAGAAGCCGTGCGGCTGTCCCTCGTAGCCGACGAGTTCGCAGCGGTTGCCCGCGGCCTGCATCACGCGGGCAAAGGCCTCGGCGGTGGCGTAGGGCACGGTGGTGTCGGCCTTGCCATGGAAGATGATCGCCGGCGGCGTGCCCTTTTTCACGTGGTGGGCTGGCGAGATTTTTTTCGGCGTCGTGCCGAGGCGCTCCTCGGGCACGCGGGTGCCGAAGCCCTCGAGCTTGAGGCCTTCCATCTCGGCGAGGACCAGCGCGGGATTGAACAGCACGAGGGCATCGGGCACGGAGCTGATTTTCCGATCCTCGGTGGGCTCATCGAAATCAGGCAGCGTGGCGATGGCCGCGGCGAGGTGGCCGCCCGCCGAGCCGCCGCCCGCGGCGATGCGCTTGGGATCGATGCCGAGGCGGGCGGCGTGGCTGCGCACGTAGCGGAGGGCGGACTTGGCATCGGCGACGCACGCCGTGGGCTTCACCTGGTGGCGGGAGGCGACGCGGTAATCGGCGGTGATGGCCACCATGCCGCGGGCCGCGAGCGCGCGGCAATGCGGCTCGAACTGAGCGGGTGAGCCGCTGGTCCAGCCGCCGCCGAAGAAGAACACAATCGCCGGGCGGTTGGTTTTTGGAAAAGCGGAGTCGGCAGGCGGCTCGAAGATATGCAGCGAGAGCTTGGTCTCGCCGATGGTCTTGTAAGTCTCGGCGCGCGCGCCGTCGAACTTGGGCGGGTAGGGCTGCGCGGCGGATGCGGAGACGGCGAACGCGAGGCCGAGACACAGACGAAGGGCGGTGTGGATCATGGGATAAGGGGAGTGCGAAAGGTCCGGCGTGGCCAGCCGGATTCAGGGGCGGTGCAGCAAAGACGCCCGGCCGGGTATTGTGTTTCACGGCGTGTGGCTTCAGCTCGCCGCATGACGATACCCGAAACAAATCCTGCACAATCTCCCCGCCCGCCGCTGCGGCTTTGGCCGGCTGGGGTGGTGGTGGTCCTTGCGGTCATCGCGACGGTCGTCGTGCGACTGCGGGGGGAGACGACTTTTCAGCAGAAAAACATGACATCAATGGGCATCGCGCTCGGGGCGTTTGCGCTGCTGTTGATCTGGTGGGCGGCGTTTTCCCGCGCCCGGTGGCGGCTGCGGGTGGGAGTGCTGCTCGGGCTGGGCGGCGTGCTGGGACTGGGGGCCGCGATGTTCCGCGTGCGCGGCGTGAGCGGCGATCTGATGCCGATTCTCGCGCCGCGTTGGGAGCGGTCGGTGCGCGCCACGCCGCTGCCGATCGAGCCGATTGCCGCCCTGCCGGCGGTCGATGCCGCGGTGGGACGCCCGGATTTCCCGCAATTCCTCGGCCCGGATCGCACCGGCGTGATCGCCGGTCCGGCGCTCGATCCCGATTGGGCGGCGCGCGCGCCGAGGGAAATCTGGCGACGCAAGGTCGGCCCCGGCTGGTCCGGCTTCGCGATCGCGGGTCAGCGCGCGATCACGCAGGAGCAGGATGGCCCGCGCGAACTCGTCGTCTGCTACGATTTGGCCAGCGGACGTCCGCTTTGGTCGCACGGCGACACCGCACGCTACGACAACCCGATCGGCGGCGAGGGGCCGCGCGCCACGCCGACCATCGTGGGCGACCGCGTTTTCACGTTCGGCTCGACGGGCCGGCTCAACGCCCTCGATCTCGCGACCGGCCGCGTGCTTTGGACGCGCGACCTGATCACCGACACCGGCGCGACCATGCCGGAGTGGGGCTACGCCGGATCGCCGCTGGTCCTCGACGGCCGCGTGATTGTGAGCGCCGGCGGCAAGGCGGACCAATCGCTGATCGCGCTGCGGGCCGACACGGGCTCGCGTGTATGGGCCGCCGGCACGGCCGCCGCGGGCTACGGCGCGCCGTTTTTGGCCACGCTTGCAGGCCGCCGCCAGATTCTCGCCTTCAACCACCGTCGCATCACCGCGCACGATGCGGCTGATGGCGCGGTGCTTTGGGAGTATCCGTGGGGCCGCGGCAATCCGCATGTGGCCGTCCCGGTGATCGCAGGGGATAACCGCGTGGTCTTCTCCGCCGGCTATGGCGTCGGCAGCGAACTGCTCGAGATCAAGGCCGCGCCCGGCGGCGGTTTGGCGGCGGAGCGCGTGTGGCAATCGTTGAAACTAAAGGCCAAGCTCGCCAATCCGGTGGCGCGCGACGGCTTCATTTACGGCCTCGACGACGGCATGCTCACCTGCCTCGACCTGCGCGACGGCGCGCAGAAATGGAAGGAAGGCCGCCACGGCCACGGGCAGGGCCTGCTCGTGGGCGATTTATTTTTGCTCATGGCGGAAGACGGCGAGCTGATCCTGCTGCGGCCGACTCCCGCCGGGCCGGGCGAGCTGCGGCGGCATCGGGTGTTTTCCTCGAAGACCTGGAATCCCATCGCGCTCGCGGGCGATCTGCTGGTGGTGCGCAACGATCTCGAGGCCGTTTGCCTGCGGCTGCCGCTCGCAAACGCGGTCCACTGAACGGCGCGGAGGCGCGCGTCGTTTATTCCCGCGACATCCGCACGAGAGCGACGCGGAAGCCGATGTGGTCGGAGCTGCGCTCGGGTTCGTAGCGGAGGCGCAGCGCGGAGCGGCAAAACTCCGCGGCGTCCATCCACGCGCCGCCGCGACGCACGCGCGAATGGGAACCGTCGCGGTTCGGCTCGCCCTTGCGCTCCGCGAGATCGGGATCGGTGCCTCCGGGGAGCCGGGCGTGATACCAGTCGCGGCACCACTCGAATTCGTTGCCGTGCATGTCGTGCAGGCCCCAGGCGTTGGGCGGGTAGCTGCCGACGGCGGTGGCGGCGCCGGCGGGAAAGCCGGCCGGTGCGCCGCGATAGGGCCGGCCGATGTTGGCTTGTCGCGTAGTCAGCCGATCGCCGAAGGCAAAGGCGGTCGTCGTGCCGGCGCGGCACGCGTATTCCCATTGCGCCTCGGTGGGTAAACGAAACGCCCAGCCGGCGGGCAACTCGCCGCGGCTGCGCGCCTCGCGCGTGAGCCAGCCGCAGAAATCCTCCGCATCGAAGTAGCTCACCCAATACACCGGATAATCTTCGCCGCGGCCGGCTTCGGGTTCGCGCGGCGGCGGCCGGAAGCGCCGCCACTGGCCCTGCGTAATCTCGAATTGCCCGAGCCAGAATCCGTGCGTGAGCACGACCTCGACCTGCTCTTCGTCGGCGCGCCGCCCGGGTTCGGTCGCCGGGCTGCCCATGAGGAATTTGCCCGCCGGGCACCAACGGAGGGCGATGCCGGCCACGGTGTGCGCGGCACCGGCCTTCGTGCCGGAAAAAGCATCGGATGGCGCGCTGGCGCCACGGCACGCGGTGATGACGACCAGTGTGAGCAGGATGAACGGTCGCGGAGTCACGGGAGCGACGCGGTGCCGGCTACTTCAGCCTGAGCACGGCGGTGACGGGATAGTGGTCGGACGGGTAGCGGCCCGCGCGCGACATCCGATCAATCGTGGCGCTGCGCGCGGTGAAGTGATCCGTGTGGAAAACGAAGTCGATGCGCGAGCCCTTCACCGTGCCTTTGAAACCGTTGAAGCTCGCCTCCTCGGGGGAACGCACGGGATGCACCGCGCGGTAGGCGTCGATCCAGCGGATTGCGCCGGGGGCGGTGGGGCGCACGAACTCGCCGTAGGCCGGGGTGTCCTCGTTGATGTTGAAGTCGCCGACGAGGATGGCCGGGCCGCCCGCGGCGAGCTTGGGCAGACGCGCGGAGAGCAGTTTCGCCGACTCGAGCCGCGCGATGGTGCCGCGATGATCGAAGTGGGTGTTGGCGAAAACGAAGTCCCGCCCGCTTGTGCGATCACGCAGGCGCACCCAGCTGCAGATGCGCGTGATGGCGGCGTCCCACGATTTGCTACCCGCGACTTCGGGCGTTTCGGAAAGCCAGAAGGTGCCGCTGTCGAGCAGCTCGAAACGCTCGCGCCGGTAGCCGACGAGCGACCATTCGCCGGAGCGCTTGCCGTCGTTGCGCGCGACGCCACTGAACGCGAGGTCGCCGAGCCGCGCGACGATGGCGTCGTGCTGGTCGGCGAGCACTTCCTGGAAACCGATGAGATCGGGCGCAAAGGCCGGGATGGGGGCGAAGAACAGCTCGATGCGTTTGGCCCACGCGTCCTCGCCGTCATTGGCGGAGGAGAGGCGGACGTTGTAGGACATCACGCGCAGCTCGGCAGGCGCGGCGGCGCTCGCGGTGTGACCCAAGGCGAGCACGAATAGAACGGAGAGGAGGCGGGTGGCGGATGTCGTCATGAGGAAAAGGTGTGCGCCACGACCTTTAGCGCCCGCTGATCGTCGTGGCACGGAGAAAGAAACGCGGGAACTCATGGCTGACCAGGGGCGGCGGTCGTGGCCGGTGGAATTGCGGCGGCGGAGAGCGCGAGCGTCTCATCGGTGAAAGCGTAGCGGCGGGGCTCGGCCGGGTCCTTCAGCCACGCGCCGCCGGTCACGACGAGTTGATCGTCGACGACCCCGGCGGCACCCCAGGCGAGCGCGTGAGGCAGAGCCGGCCCCATCCGCCAGTTGCCTTGCGCGGGATTGAAGATGCGGGTCTCGGCGCGGTCGGCGATGTCCACGCCGCCCATGATCCAAATCTCGCCGCGCCACGCGGCGACCTGGGCGGAGCGCGGCTGCGTCGGCCCGGGGATGACGCGCCAGGCGCGCGTGGCGGGATCGAACTCGGCGAGGCCGGTGTCGGGCACGCAGACATAGAGTTTGTCGCCCAGCGCGGCGCCGGCGAGGGCCCACATCTTGGGCAGCGCCTCGGGCTCCACGCGCCACGCGGTCTCGCCCCGGCCGAGGCTTGCGAGCTGCCCGCGCTCGATGCGGTCGCGCGTGCCCACGACCCAGAGGCGGCCGGCGGCGGCGAGCGCGAGCGGCCGGGGCAGCGCCACCGGCAGATCGGGTCCGCGCGTGAGCGCGCCGGTGCGGGGATCGTAGATTTCGACGAGCGTGGACGGGCGCCGCTGGCCGTCGGCATGCAACTCATCGCCGCCGGCGACCCACACGCGTCTGTCGAACGCCTCCGTGCCGCAGTAGATGCGCGGGCGCGCAAACTTCGCGACTGTGCGCCACGACCACGCGCGCGGGTCGAGCTCCCAGATTTCGTCGAAGGCGTGGACGCGGCCGGTGCCGCGGTAGTCGTTGGTCACGCCGCCGGCGACGTAGAGCTTTCCGCCGGTCACGGCGGCGGCGAGATCGTGGTTGTCGGCGGGCATGTGCGCGACGGTGCGCCACGGTGTCGCGGGCGCCGCGGCGGCCTGGGCGATGGCGAAAGCCAGCCAGCCGCAGAGGGAAATCTTCATGGCACGAGCGAGGCGGCCACGCCGCGGCGGATCCAGCGGTAGGCGGCGTGCGAGTTGCGCCAGAAATATTTCTCCGCGACGGCGGGGCCTTTCGCCGCGAAATACTCCGCGACCACGCGGTGCAGCGTCGCGTAGGGCGCCACGCGGTCGCTCACCGGCCAGTTGCTGCCAAACACGACGCGATCCGGGCCGAAGAGATCGAGGAGGGTGTCGAGCGCGGGGCGATAGTGAGCGGGGTCGTCGATGATGCGGCCGTCCACGCGGCGGACGACGTTGGAGATTTTCGCGAAGACGTTGGGCAGGCGCGCGAGCTCGGCGAAGTGCGGGCGCATGGCCGCGGGATCGCGGTCCCAATCCGCAAAGGGGACGTGATCGATCACGATGCGGAGGGAGGGGAACTGGCGGGCGAGCGCGAGCGTGGGCGGCAGCACGGTCGCACCGCCGAGCGTATCAATTGCGAGGCCGAGATCGGCGACGCGCTTCAGGTCGGCGGCTAAGGCGGGGTCGGCGACGTCCTTCAGATAGTTGCCGCGCATCCGCAGGCCGCGGAAGAGCGGATTGGCGGCGAAGCGGCGGAGATTGGCCGCGAATTCCGGCCGGCCGGGCACGAGGTGGCCGACGAGGCCCACGATCGATTCGTCGGTCTTTGCGAGGTCGAGGATCCACTGGTTGTCCTCGACCCATTCGCTGGCCTCGACGACGACGGTGCCGACGACGCGATGGGGCGTCGCCTGCGCGCGGAAATCCGCGGGGTAGCGCGGGCGATGGAGCACGGGATCGGTCTTTGGCGGCCACGGCACGCCGGCGGTCCGCGTGGGATCGTAGAAGTGCGTGTGGGTGTCGATCGCGGGGATGTGATTCGGCGTGGCGGCGCGGCCGGCCAGCGGCAGCAGCGAGGCGGTGACGGCGGTGCGGACAAAGTCGCGGCGGTGCATGGGGCGCCGCAGCGTCGGACGAAGGGTCCTCCGGGGAAAGCGAAAAGACTGGCTGAGGCGAGCCCGCGATGCCGCGGTTAGAGCCGGACGTTGACGCCGCCGAAGAAGCCCGGCGTGAGCACGCGGCGCTGGCTCGGGCGCGGGCCGCGGTCCTGGCCGGTCTCGTATTCGCCGAGCACATTGTTCACGTCCAGGTAGGCGCTCAGGCGTCGCGTGAATTGATACTGCGTCTTCACGTCGAGTGTATCACGGCGGATGCGGTAGAGGAGCTGCGAGTCCACGGCGTTATAGGTCTGGAGGTAGCGGCCGCGGTGATTCCATTGCAGGCGCACGGTGATTTTATTGCGGATGTAGGAAATGCCGGCGTTGGAGGTGTCGGGGTTGAACCCGGCGACTTTGCCTTTCGGATTGGGAGCTACGGCGATGGAGTTGCCAGCGCCGTAGTTGCCCTCAGTCTCCATCCGCGTGAGGTTGGCATAGACACCAAAGCCGCCGAGCCAACCGGGGAGAAACGCGAACTGTTGGCTGTAGTTGAGCTCAAGGCCGCGGACTTTGGCGCTGCCGCCGTTGTATTGGGTCGTGAGCGTGTAGCCGGCGTAGTCGCCACCGAAGCCGTTGCCGGCGCCGGAGCCCACGGTCTGGCCGCCCGCGGTGAAGATGAAGTTCTTGATGTCCTTCTGGAAGACACCCACGGAGACGACACCCGCCGGCTCGAAGTAGTATTCGACGGCGAGGTCGAAGTTGTCCGCGGTCTGTGGCTTGAGGCTGGGGTTGCTCGTGACGATCGTGCCCGGTGTGGCGTCGAAGTTCACTGTCGTGCGCGGGATGAGCTGGCCGATGCCGGGGCGGCCGATGTTGGTGGCCCAGCTTGCGCGGCCGATGAGGCGCGGGGTGAAGGCATACTTGAGGTGCACGCCGGGCAGGACGTTGCGGTAGCTGCCGGTGCGCACTTGGCGGCCGCCGAACTCCGCGATGTTGCGCCGGATGATCTCGGCTTCCGTGAGCGGGCCGGTGAACGCCGCGCGGCGCGCGCGCTCCTCGGGTGTGAGGGCTTGGAGCGCGCCTTCGCCGCGGGTCTTGGTCCACTCGATGCGCGCGCCAAAGAGCACGCTGAGGCGGTCTAGCTGCATGTGGCCCATGAGGTAGGCGGCGGAGATTTTCTCGTCGAACTCCTGGTCGCCGTTCAGCTGCGCCTGGATGTTGGCCTGGGTGTCGCGGATGAAATGGGTCGGATTCCGCGCGAGGGCCTCGTCGAGGAGATTATTGGTGTGGCCGGGCCATGCGGGGACGGGCACGGGCGGGAAACGCACGTCGTCCGTGTGGAGCCGGCCGCGGGCGATTTGGCCGAATTGCGCGAGGTTGTCGTCGTTGGCGCCGCCGCGCCCGGCGTTGGGGCCCATCACGCCGTCGGGTCCGACGTAGCTGCCGGTCCACTGCGTGGCCTCGAGCACGCGGCTTTGCTCGCGGATCTTGCCCCCGATCTTCACGTAGGCCGGAACCGGCGTGGTGAAGCTCTGCTTCGCATTGAGCGAGATGCCGCGGTAGTTGTCCCAGCCGGCGCGGCGATTGATGGTGTAGCGGTTCTCGGTGAAGCTCGCGGGATCCGTGATGCTCGGGCCGGCGGTCTGCGTGACGACGGGGAAGTCGGCCCGGCCTCGCTGATCAACGGTGAAGCCGATGCCGCGTGCCGTGTAGCCAAAATTGCGCTGGCCGGCGTAGTTCGACTTGGAATCGGACTTGTAGAGATTCCAGTCGACCTCGAGCCCGGTGAGTTTGTGGATGGCGCCGAACTGATGGTAGTTGGTGCGTGCGTCCTTGTAGGCGTTGTCGGCCTGGATGTTCACGGTGCTGGCGGCGATGGGCAGGATGGTGGTGAATGTGTCGGTGAAGCCCTGCGCCACGCCGGCCGCGCTGCTCGTGAAGCTCAAGATGCGGTCCGTGTCGTGATCAGTGAGGCGATTGATCGTCGAGCCGAAGTAGAGGCGCGTGCGATCGCCGAGCTTGTAGTCGAGGCGCACGCCGCCACCCCAGCGCGAGGTGACGAGTTGCTCGTCCACGTAGCCGACGGTGTTGGTGTAGGTGGGGCCCGTGGCGCCGTTGGCGAGCGCGAGGGCGGTCTGCGTGACGGTGTCCTGCGGCGTGAAGAGCTGGCGGTGGCCGAAGTTGATCGAGACGGCGAGCTTGTCGGCAAACGACTCCGAGTAGGAGACCGCGTAGTTGTAGGGCAGGCCGGTCATGCGTTCGTCGAACGGGCGGTAAGTCAGGCCCGCCGAGATGCGGACGAAGCGGCCTTTGGTGTCGAAACCGGTCTTGGAGACCATGTTCACCGCGCCGCCAATCGAGTCGCCGTCCATGTCGGGCGTGGGGGACTTCACGACTTCGAGGCGCTCGACGGTGTCGGCACTGACCGTCTGGAACTGATACTCGCGCGTGGAGCCTCCGGAAGCCGCGTCGGCGAGACGATTGCCGTCCATCGTGATGGTGGTGAGGTTTTGGTTGAGGCCGCGGATGCGCACGTAGCGGATGGTGCCGTCGACGGTGTCGCCCTCGATGCCGGGCAGGCGCACGAGAAGATCGGCGGGGTTTTGGGCGAGGTTGCCGAAGGCATCGGTGGACACGATGTTCTTCACGCCGGTCGAGAGGCGCTGAAGCGTGACGGCCTGGGCGTTGCCCTCGCGTTCCCCGGCGACGACGAATTGCGACATCTGGTAAACCTGCGAGGTGAGGCCGAAGTCGCGACGATTAACCTCACCGGTTTGAACCGTGGCCTGCGCGCTCGCTGAATCAAGGCCGGTGTAACTGACCGAGATGGTGATGGCGCCGGGCGCGACTCCCTCGAAGCGATAGTTGCCGAGGTTGTCGGTCAGCGTCTCACGGCCGGTTTCGCCCAGCACCACACGCGCGCCCTCGAGCGCGCGACCGGTGGCGGCGTTGGTGATGGTGCCGGTGATAGCCGCTGTGCCGGCGGCTGCGAACGCTGCGGAGGCGAGGGCGAGCGTGGCCAGTGTGAAGCCGTAGACTCGGAGGAGGCGGAGCATGGGGGTGTGGGGCTGGGGTTTGTTTCCGGCAGGGTAAAATCGGCGCGGGAATCGTTGACGCCGAACCGGGGGTTCGGTGTTCCGGGTATTTTTATTTATTAACCATGTCGAGTCGGATCGAGGCGAGGAGGCTCGACAGTAGGGAACTTTGCCGCCGCCTTCTCGTCCTTTCCCGGCAATCCCACCCCATGAAAATTACCCGTCGGAATTTCCTGAAAAGCGCCGCCGTCGTGGCCGGCACTGCCGCGCTGCTGCCCGCCGCGACCCCCGATCGGACGCGGGCGAAGCAAGTCACCAAGACGGAGCTCGATCGCATCCTCGACCGGCCGGTGCTGAAACTCGATTTCGCCACGTCGCCTGTGGTCGTGGAGTCGGTCGAGCTGCTCCGCAACGGGGAGACCTATCTCCTGCGGACCCGCGCGCGCGGCGGCCTGGAGGTCGTGACGGTGCCGCATCCCGTGCGCATGGCGCAAGGTTACCCCGTGTTCTTGAAAAACATCCTGCCGGTTTTCATCGGCAAGGATGCGCGCACCCTCGAGGCGCTGCTCTGGGAGGTGTATCGCCACGGCAGCAACTACAAGCTCCAGGGCCTCGCGCTCTGGCCGGGTGTGGCGGCGATCGAGATGGCGCTGCTCGAGCTGCTCGGGCACGCGACGGGCCGGCCGCTGGCGGATTTCTTCGGCGGCGCGGTGCGGCGCGACATCCCGGTCTATTACGCCAGCGGCAACCGCGGCAACACGCCGGAGGCCGAGATCGAGCACCTGCAAAAACTCGTCGCCGGCTCGGGCGTGCGCGCGATCAAGTTTCGCCTCGGCGGGCGGATGAGCCGCAACGAGGATTTTCCCCCGCGGCGCACGGATCAGCTCGTGCCGCTCGTGCGGAAGACGTTCGGCGATGGCATGACGCTCTACGGCGATGCGAACAGCTCCTACGATGTGCCGGAAGGCATCCGGATCGGCCGCCTGCTCGAGGCGCACGGCTACGGGTTCTACGAGGAGCCGTGCCCGTTTGACCACCTCTGGGAGACGAAGGAGGTGGCGGATGCGCTCACGCTCCCGGTGGCGGGCGGGGAGCAGGAATACAGCCTGCGGAATTTCCAGTGGATGATCGAGCATCGCGGCGTGGACATCGTGCAACCGGATTTGCACTACGGCGGCGGGCTGATCCGTGCCACCAAGGTCGCGCGCATGGCCGCGGCGGCGGGGATGACGGTGGTGCCGCACATGTCAGGCGGCGGGCTGGGCTACGTCGATGTGGTGCAGTTTGCGGCGTTCACGCCGAACATCGGGCCGTTCATGGAATTCAAGGGCAACGCCAAGTTCCCCGTCGCCTGCGACACGTCGTCGCTGAAATGCGAGAACGGCATCGTGCGCTGCCCGACCGGCCCCGGCTGGGGCCTCAAGGTCGATCCCCATTTTGTGAAGGTCGCCAAGCCGGTGAGCTTCAGCTGAGAAGCCGCGCCGGCGGGAATGCAGGGCTATTTTTTCGCCGGCTCGCCTGCGCCCGCCCGCACGGTCGGGTAGGTGATGCCGAGCTGATCGAGGTAGGTGTCGTGCTTCGCGGGATCGAAGTAGAATTTCCGCAGGCTCTCGCGGTGATCGGCCATGATGCGGGTGTTGAGCCACACGGGCGGCTGATCGTCGGCTCCGAGGAGCGGTTCGTATTTTCGGTCCTTGGTCTGCACCGTGCGGAAATACTCCCAGGACTTGGCGACGAGTTCGGGCTGCGTGAGCAGATCGACGAGGGTGAGGGCGAGGGCCTTGGCGCCGGCGGTGGTGCCTTTGTGCGCGATGGGCGTGGCCATGGCGATCGCGTTGGCCCAGTTGTGGCCGGGGAGGCCGGGGATGTTGGCGGGGTAGCGGAGCGAGATAGTCGGCACGGTCCACGAGACGTCGCCGATGTCGTCGGAACCGCCGGTGCGGCTGTCGTCGGCGGTGGGGCCTTGGAGGTTTTTCAGCGCGAGCGGGAGGCCGGTGACCGGGGCCTTGAGCTCGGCTTGCAGGGCGCGCGCGAGCCGGAGATCAGCGTCGCTCCACGCGGGGAGGCCGACGGCCTTGATATTGGCGCTCATCGCCTCGGCGACGGGCTTGTTGAAATGCTGGGGCCACGCGGAGCCGAGCACGCGCGCGGTCATGGTGGTGTTGGTCATCAGCGCGGCGCCGCGCGCGATGGTGTCACCGATCTCGCGGAGGCCGCGGATGTGGGCGTAGTCGAGCTCGCGGAAGAAATACCAGACGCTGGCGTTCTGCGGCACGACGTTGGGCTGATCGCCGCCGTTGGTGATCACGTAGTGCGAGCGCTGCTGGAGGCGGAGGTGCTCGCGGCGGTAATTCCAGCCGACGTTCATCAGCTCCACGGCGTCGAGCGCGCTGCGGCCGCGCCACGGCGCGCCGGCGGCGTGCGCGCTCTCGCCGGCAAAAGAATACTCCACCGAGACGAGCCCGGTGCCGGCGCCCGTGCCCCACGAGGTGCGAAAGTCGCTGTCCACATGGCTGAAGATGGCGACATCGACATCGCGAAACACGCCCGCGCGCACGAGGTGGGCCTTGCCGGCGAGCTGTTCCTCGGCGACGCCGGGCCAGAGCTTGAGCGTGCCGGGCAGCTTTTCGCGCTCCATGAGGCGCTTCACGGCGAGGGCGGCGGTGACGTTGAGCGGCTGACCGGAGTTGTGGCCTTCGCCGTGGCCCGGCGCCCCCGCGACGATCGGATCGCGGTAGGCGACTCCAGGTTTCTGCGACGCCTGCGGGATGCAGTCGATGTCGGAGCCCAGCGCGATCACGGGCTTGCCCGAGCCCCAAGTGGCCACCCACGCGGTCGGCATGCCGGCGACGCCGCGCTCGATTCTAAATCCCTCCTTTTCGAGGATGCCGGTGAGATAGTTCGAGGTCTCGAACTCCTGGAAGCCGAGCTCCGCGAAGCTGAAAACCATGTCCACCATCACCTGCGTGCGCTTGCGCAGGGCGTCCACGTCGGCGGCGACGCGCGACTTGTAGTCGGCCGCGGGGTTGGTTTGAGGGAAAGCGGGGAGGGCGAGGAGCAACGCGAGCGCGACGAGGCCGGGGCGACGGACGGATTTTTTCATGGGGTGGGCCGTTGGGGCGCGGCCACGCTGTCAGTTTGGCGGAGCCGCTCCAGCGCAATTCGGCGCGCCCGCCGGCATCGCGTTCACCGGCCGGCGGGGGAGGTTTCGCAATGGAGCCGCGGTAGTCGCGCGCAGCGACGACCGCGGCTCGCGGCGCTTCGCCTTGGATTCAATCGCGCGCTATTTGGCCATCACCACGTCCCAAGGCGCTTCAGCCTGGATGAACATGATCGCGTCCTCGTTGCCTTCCACCTTGGCGACATGCGCCGCGCGGTCGGCGAGCATGAAGTAGGCGCCGGGGCCGAGCCGGTGTTGTTTGCCGCCGACAGTCAGGGTGATCGAGCCGGAGATCATGGTCACATGGTGATTGGCCGTATGGTGGTGCAGCGGCGTCACGAGGCCTGCCGGATATTTCAGGAAGAACCGGCACGGTCCTTTTTCCATGTCACCGGAAACCGGGGCCGCCGCCACGCCCGCGTTTCCCATGGGTTTCCATTTCAGATCGGATTTCGGCAACACGACGGATTTGCCGGACTCGCCTGCGTAAACCAAGGCGGCCGAAAGCAGGGCCGCCGCTATGACTGCAACTGGGGCATAGTTGTTTTTCATGGGGCTTTGTTGTTGTTCGTGACTCCGGTGGATCAGGGTGAATCCGTCTGCCCGGAGCGACCTGCCTTGGGAGGAGGTCGGGCGGACTATTATTCCCGCGCGACCGACTGTCCAGATGGCGATGGCTTCCCCGCTGTGCCGGGTGACGGCTCAGAGAGAGTCGAGACGGGCCCTCACACCTCCGGTCCCGCGGCCCGCCCCCGATAGGCGGCGAGGAACAGCCCCAGCAGCGCCGCCGAGATCAGCGCAAGCCCACCCCAGAAGAGCGGCCAGCGCGTCGCGCCTTCGGCGGTGCAGGCTGCGAACCAAGCGCCCGTGCCGAGGTAGCCCAGCATGTTGCCGACGCCGCTGTTCATGAGCGACATCAGGGCCTGCGCCCGCGCGCGCCACGCCGGATCGACCCGCTGATCGAGGTAGATCTGGGCGGTGATCACCACCGGGGTGTAGGATGCGCCGTGCAGCAGCACGCCCAGGAGCAGCGCCCACGGCGTGCCGACCGCCGGCAAGGCGAAACGCACCACGCCCACCGCGAGGCCGAGCGCCACGATCCACTTGAGGCGCCAGCGCATCAGGAGGCCGCCGAGCGCCACCATCACGATCACCTCCGTCACTTGGCCGAGCGCCATCCACGCTGAGGTATGCACGAGGCCGAGCTCGCGCAGGTTCAGCGGCGTGTAGGGATAGAACGCCGCGAGCGGAATGGTGAACAGCGTGGTCGTGAGAAACACCGCGCGGTGGTCGCGGTTTTTCAGCAAGGTGAGCGCATCGAGGCCCAGCCGCTGCACCCACGTGAGCCCGGCGGCGGACTTGGGCGTCTTGAGCACGGGCAGCCAGAACGTCATCGCGCTGACGGCGAGCCACACGGCGCTGGCGGCATAGCCGGCGACCGTGGACTGATCCGCGCCGAGTGTGCTCACAATCAGGCAGCCGCTCATCCAGCCGATCGTGGCCATGGCGCGGATGGGACCGAACTCCTTCCGGGCGTCGGCAAGCCGCGCGAAAATGATCGTCGAGGCGAGGCTCCACGTGGGCGACGAGCAGAACGCGTGCAACTGGATGAGCGCGAGCACGAGCCACGGGCTGGCGCCGAGCCGGATTGCCGTGCTGGCGAGCGCCATCGCGAGGGCGGTGGCGAGGGCGAGCCAGCGCAGGACCTTCACGGGCGAGGCATGCCGGTCGGCAATCGCGCCGAAGAGCAACGGCGAGACAAACGCCGCCACCCCCGAGGTCGCAAACGCCCACGGCCGGATAGCCGCCAGCCCGTGCGCCTCGAGCACGGTGCTGAGGGGCACGAACCACATGCCCAGCGCGGCGCCTTGCAGGAAGAAGAGCGCGATGAGTTCGGCGTATTCCGCGCGCCGGAGAGTGGTGAGCACGCGCGCAGCACACACGCCGCCGGGGCGAGTTCAAGCCTCGGGGCTACCGGGCGCGCGCACCGGCGAGCGCACGGAGCTGCGGCACATCGAACGACTCGAGCAGGCCGAAGCAGAAGAGCTCGGGGTATTTGTCGACCGTCCAGTTTTGGCGGAGAATTTCATGCAGGCTTGGGAGCGCGTCGGTCTGGCGGAGCGTGGCGATCGCGCGCGGTTCGAGGGCGGTGGCGACGAGCGCGGCCAGGCCGAGGCGCGGGCCGGTGGATTCGAGGGCGACGGAGCCGGAGTGAAATTCAGTGACGGCCCACCGCGCGGCCGCGGCCAGCTGGCTGGACTGCAGACCGAGCGCACGGTCGCCGACGGCGGCGACGAGCAGGGCGAAGAGGAAATCCCGCTGGGAGATTTTCGATTCGCCAAAGTAAAATGGATCCACGGCGAGCACACGCTGGCCGGCGTTGAGCAATTCGGTGCTGCGGGCGGCGAGGGATTTGCGGCCGGCATCGGCGACGAGGAGGGTGGTGCCGCTCGGCGCGGTGGGGCCGCTGCGCGTCAGCTCGGTGACGGGCACGGTCCAGCTCTCGCCGAGGCGGAGTTTCCAGAAGGTGGCCTGCACCCCCTCGCGCGTCTCGGTGCCGGTGCGCGTGGCGGTGGCGCTGAGCGGGGCAAACTTCACGACAGCGGCGAGGTGTTCGCGCGTCGCGGCCGTGCCTTTGCGCGGGAGATTCTGCGCGGCGGCGAGGGCAAGCTGCGTGAAGTCGAGGTTGCCAGGCGGGAGCGGCACCTCGAGTTGCGCGGCGGTTTTCACCTCGGGCTGCGACGGGATTTCCTGCGCGTCGAACGCGGCGTCGCCGGGGAAGAAGGTGTCGCCGACTATGCGGTAGAGCGCCTGCCGGTTATCGACCTCGAAGTTGTGGGTGCCCGGATCGAAGTTCACGTGGGAGCGCAGGCGCTGCGGCTGGCCGTGGAGGCGGAAGGCGGGCTCGGCCGCGTCGAGCAGCGGTTGCAGCGCGTGCGGCGAGGCGAAGCAGCAGTTGTCCTTGGCGTTGTAGGTAAGGAGCGCGGTGCGGCCGGCGAGCAGCGCGGTGAGGTGCGTGTAGTCGGCGATGGTCGCGAGGTCGTTGGGCGTCTGCTCGGAGTCGCCGAGGTCCGAGAGGAAGCGCGCGCGGGTGCGGTAGCTCGAGTAGCCGGCGACCGGATTGCTCAGCGTCACGCGCGGGTCGAGCGCGCTGATGATGATCGTCTGCCAGCCGCCGCCGGAGAGGCCGCTGACGGCGACGCGCGCGGGATCGGCGTAGGGCAGCGAGAGCAGGGCATCGAGCCCGCGCGACATCGCGAGGTAGAACGGCGCGAGGCCGCTCACCCCGCAGAGATCGAGCTGGTTCATGCGGTAGTGGACGAAGCCCTCCGTGCGGAGCTGGCCCTGGGCGAACCACTCGACGTTGAGGGACGCGACGCCGCGTTTGGCGAGATTGATGCAGCGAAGCTGTTTGTAGGGGGCGGCCTTGCCGTCCTTGTCGTGGCCGTTGACGGCGAGGTGGACGGGGATTTTCCCCGAGACGCGATCGGGCAGATAGAGGAGCGCGGGAATCCACAGGCCGGGCAGCGCTTCGTAGCGGAGCTTGCGAATCGAGTAGCCGGGGCCGCCGGGGAGTGTATCGAGCCACTCGACACGCGCCGGGGCGTCGCGCCACTGGCGGGCGAGGTCGCCGCGGAACACGATTTTCTCCAGCACCTCGCGGCGCGTGCGCTCGGCGAACCGCTGCCACTCGGCGAGTGAGGTGATGGCCGGCATCGCGGGCACGCGCTGTTCGGTGAACGCCTGCACCTCGGCGAGCGGCGTGCCGGGTTCGAGGATGGGCCGCGACAGCAGAGCGGTGAGCGCAGCGGCATCGGCGCCGCGGGCGAGGGCAGTCAGCGAAGCGAGAATTGCAAAGAGGCAGGAGCGCATGATCGAAGTAGGGGTGGGTGGGGGCGGCGGGAGCGAAGCCGCTCGCCCGCGCCGGGACGAGCGTGGATTTGCCGGCCGCTGTGCGGAGAGCGCCGGAATCACGTTCGCGCGTTTTGCAAGGCCCCGGTCAGTTTTCCTCGCGCGGCGGCCTCTCGTGGACCTATCGTGTGCTTCTATGCGTCTGAAAAACTCCTTCCGTGGCCTGTCTGCGATGGTGCTCTGGTTTCTTCTGTCCGTGGCTCATTGCTGGGCCGCGGCGGCTGCGCCAGCGGCTTCCGGGGCGCCCGTGGTGCTGAGCCCTTTTGAAGTGAGCAGCCCGCGCGACCATGGCTACCGGGTCGGCGCGGCGATTACAGGCACGGGCACGGCCGGCCTCATCAAGGACACGCCGCTCAACATCAGTATCGTCGCCCAGGAGATGATCACCGATCAGGCGGGCAACCAGCTCATCGACGTGCTGCGCGCGGCGAGTTCGGTGGCGCTGCAGGTGAAAGACGAGTTCATGATTCTGATTCGCGGCTACACGGGCCCGCAGTTCGTCAACGGGCTCCCCGCCGGCTCCGGCCTCACCCTCTATGATGTTGATCGCATCGAGGTCGTGAAGGGCCCCAACGCTGTCTTCGCGGGCATCTCCAATCCGGGCGGCACCGTTAACCTCATCAAACAGAAACCCAGCTTCACGTCCCGGCACTCGCTCGACGTGAGCTACGGTTCCTTCGATCACAAGCGCGCGGTGTTCCGCACCAGTGGCCCGCTCCTCCCGGATCGGCTCGCCTACAGTTTCGTTTACGGCCGCACCGACGAGGGCAGCGAGATCGATTATGTGTTCACGGATGAGACGTTTTACAGCGGCGGACTCACCTGGCGTCCACTGCGCAACCTGACCTTCACCGCGCGCTACGCCGAGCTCGACCGCGAGGCCGGCCGCCGGCCGCACACTGTCGTGAGCCATCCGCTCTACCAGCAGCGCGACCGCGAGGCCATCGAGCTCTTCGATCGCCGCGGTCTGCCGCGGCCGGCGAGCTATCCGCAACTGGAGAACGGCGCCGTGCGCGATGCCGCGGGCAATCCCATTGCCACCGGCCGCCCCGCGCCCGAAGGCGCCGATGCCTTCATCTCCCGCACGCTCGGGCCCAATGTCCCGGCGTTTCCCGGCATCTACACCTTCGATGTGTTTCCGAGCCGTTCCTACAACTACAACGGTCCCGATGGCCGCGACAACTACGCCAACAAGACTTCCAGTTTCGAGGCCGAGTGGATTGCGTCGCGCGAACTGGCGGTGCGCGCCGTCGCGCAGCAGGTGGACAGCAACCGCATGCGGCGCGAGTTCAACGGCCTGCGCCCGGTCGCCGGCCAACGCCTCCGCAGCTCCATCTCGGACTTCAAGCCCGGTGGCGTCATCTTCTCCGCCAAGCTCGAGGCCGCCTACAAGCGCGACTTCGGCGTCGCGGGCAAACATGACCTGCTCGCCGGCGTGCAGCACGATGGCGGCAAGGATGTGATTAGCCCCATCACCATCGCGACCACCCGGGTCATCACGATCGATCCGCGCACCGCGCCGACGCTCAGCCTCAGCCAGCTTCTGCGCGATCAATATGGCGCGGGTTACGTTGAGCCCGGCGTCGTGCGCAAGGGTGGCGCGCACTCGAATGCCGGTTACGGCGTGCTCCAGTCCTCGTTCTTCGGCGATCGGCTGCGCACGCTCGTCGGCGGCCGCCACATCACCAATCACCGCCCGATCGACGACAACCGCGACGGCCGCGACGAGGGCTTCGAGACGAGCAAATTCCTGCCGCAGCTCGGCGCGCTCTTTCGGCTGACGCCGGAAGTCAGCCTCTATGGGAGCTACAGCCGGACCTTCGTGCCGCAGCGCCAGCAGACGGCCGACCTCGCCGCCATCCGGGCCTCGCAGGGCGATCCCACGCTGCCCACCTACCGTCCGCCCGCGGTGATCCCGGTGCGCTTCCTCGCCGCCGATTTGCTCGGGCGCGGCTGGGAGGCCGGCACGAAGCTCGACTTCGGCGACGGACGCCTGCTGGGCACGCTTACCTATTTCACTAACGAAGAATCGTCGAAGCTCGACGTCGACATCGCCAACCAAGTGCTCTTCCAGCTGCCCGGCGCGACCGTGCGTGTGGCCGCCGGCCGCACGCAGGCCCGGGGTGTCGAGACCGAATGGGTGTGGACCCCCCGCCTCAATTACCAGGCGATCCTCAGCGCGAGCTACTTTTTCCGGAAAAACGAAATCTCCAATCCGTCCGATGTGCGCGAGGTCGGCTCGCACCTCGAGTCGGTGCCGCGCTTCAACGTCAACGTCTGGAATAAATACACCTTCACCACCGGCCGCCTCCGCGGGGCCTACATCGGCGGGGGCGTCAACGTCCTCGGCGAGACCTACGCGCACCCGAGTTGGACGGTGCCGGTGAAGACCGACACCGTCGCGCTGATCGACGCGGTCGTCGGCTACGCGACCAAGATTGGCGGACTGCCGGTCGATGTGCGCGTCAACGTCCGCAACCTCGCCGACAAACATTATCTCAACGGCACGTTCCAATACGGCGAGCCGCGGACATTCATCGCGGCCGTTGGCGTGAGATTCTGAGCGGCGTCTTTTCCGGACTGTCGGCGCGCAACAGCGATGGCGGGGCTTGCCATGCCTGTTGAGTTCTTCACCGTGTTGCCACCCAACGCCTGATGCGCCGTGGCGATCGTCGCGGTTTAAGCATCGGGATTCCCAGCAACCCTCCACCCATGCCATGAAGCCTCCCTGTTTTTCTGTTCGCCCCTGCCGTGCGGTCGCTGCCGCCGCCATTTCGGTGCTGTGCGCCCTGCCCAATGCGGCGCAAACCGTGCCCGCGGCTTCGGCGACGCCTGCCCCTGCCAAAGATGAACTCATCACCCTCTCGCCCTTCACGGTCGCGGCCGACACGGATCGTGGCTACCAAGCGCTCAACACCCTCAGCGGCACGCGGCTCAACTCCAAGCTCGAGGACCTCGGCGCGTCGATCACGGTCATCACCAAGCAGCAGATGTTCGACACGGCTGCCTTGGATTTGAACGACATCTTCCTCTACGAGGCCAGCACCGAGGGCACGGGCAACTACACGCAGTTCACGCCCAATCGCAATGGCGGCGTCATCGACGGCGTCGCCAACGATCCCGCCACGGCTAACCGCATCCGCGGCGTCGGCAGCCCGATCAGCGGCAGTGGCGTCAACATGGCCATCGGCAATTTCTCGAGCAACTCCCGTATCCCGATGGACCCTTACAACATCGACGCGGTGGAGATTTCGCGCGGACCGAACTCGAACCTCTTCGGCCTCGGCGCCGCCACCGGCACGGTCAACCTCGTCCCCTCCAAGGCCAACCTCACCCGGGCCGTCAACTCTGCCACGGTGCGCTTTGACAGCGAGGGCGGGCACCGCGCGAGCCTCGACGTGAGCCGGCCCCTCATCAAAGACAAGCTGGCGCTGCGCTTCGCCGCGGTCGATGAGCACAAGGCTTACACGCGCAAGCCGTCGGGAGACGACATCCGCCGCTTTTTCGGCGCGGTGCAGGCGAGGCCCTTCCGCCAGACGACGATCAATGTCTCGTTCGAGCACTATGAAAGCGACTACCGCCGGCCCAACTCCCTGACGCCGCGCGACACGACCTTCGAGTGGAAGGCCGGCGGCCGGCCGACCTTCGATCCCACGACGCAACTCGTCACTTTCGCCAACGGCACCGTTGCCGGACCCTTCCCGGTCACGAACGAAAACACCACGCTCCCCGTCGGACTCATGGCCGGCGGCGGCTATGGTCGCACGACCGCCTACATCGAGCCGAGCGGCGTGACATTCTTCAGCGTCGGTCGCACCGGCAACCCCATCACCACCGGCACGCCCTCGCCCTACACGGCGAACAGCAACGTCCGCTATCTCCAGACCGGCACCGACATCATGCGCCGCAAGGCGAATCCCTATCCGCTGTTCTTCGCGCCGGCGACCAACGACAAGTCCCTCTACGATTGGGAAAACATCAATTTCACCGCGGCCAACCACGGCGAGGATGTCGCCAACACCTTCCGGATCGAGGGTGAGCAGGTGCTCTTCAACAACGCCTCGCACCTCATCGCCACCCGCGCCGGCTACCTGCGCCAGGCGTTCGAGCGCACCAGCTTCAGCTACATCGATAACACGGATACGATCATCTATCTCGACATCAACTCCAAGCTCCTCGACGGCCGGCCCAATCCCTACTTCCTGCGGCCCTACGTCGAAGCCAATGGGCCCTTTGCCAATCGCAACCCGGACATCCGCGACATCGTCAACGGCGACCTCGCCTACCAGTTCACGCCCGCCAAGCTCCCGCGCTGGCTCTCGTGGATCGGCACGCAGCGGTTCAACGCCCACCTTGAGCGCTTTGTCCAGGACACCGAGAACTACACCTACGGCCAGTGGATCTCCGACGACCACGCCTGGACCAACCGCGCCAATCGCGTCGGTGTCCCGCAGATTAACCAGCGCTATTACCTTGGGGACAACCAGGGCTTCAACATCGATCACGGCCCCGCCGCGCGCGACAACATCACCGGCAACTATCCGCTGACCTGGTTCAACAATCTCACCGGCCAGTGGGTCAACGAGCCCACCCGGGTCGACCTTCTGTCCCGCCCCACGACCACGCGCGGCCGCAACGAGCTGCGCACCGTCAGCCTCACCTCGCAGAATTATTTCCTGAAGGATCGGCTTATCACTACCGTCGGCTGGCGCCGCGACCGCCGTCGCGAGCGCACCTCGGCCCAAGCCGCCGTCGATCCGGCGACCGGCCTCGTGAACTACGACAACTACGCGATCTGGAATGCGTGGACCGACGATGCCAGCGGGCCGCTGGGCGCCGCCACCCGCGCCTCGCAGCGCGGCGACACCCGGACCTACGGCGCCGTGGTGCGCCCGCTCTCCTGGCTCAGCCTCCACTATAATCGCTCGGACAGCTTCTTCCCTCAGGTCGTGCGCTACGCGATGGACCTCAAGGGCGTGATCCCCAACGCCAAGGGCGAGGGCAAGGACTACGGGCTCAGCTTCACCGCCCTCCAGGGCAAGCTCAGCGTGAAGCTCAACCGCTACGAAGTCCTCGAGAGCGGCAGCCGCGCCGGAGAAATCGGCACCATCGGCAACCGCACCTTCCGGCTTGAGGGCCGCCCCGAGAACAACGGCATCCGCGATGCCAACGGCTTCTATCCCTGGGCGCTCGCGCTTTCCAACAGCCGTTTTGCCGCGCAGGGCATCACGCCCACGGCCCAGCAATCCGCCCAGGCGACCGCGCGCATCATGGGCGTGACCGATGACTGGATGACGACCTTCCTCGCCGCCGGCCCTGGCCAGCCGCAGACCAACGGCCTCTCCGATGTCGTTTCGAAGGGCTACGAACTCGAGGTCACCTACAACCCCACGCGCAACTGGCGCATCAAGTTCACTGGCGCCCAGCAGGTCGCAATCGACGCCCGGATCGGTTCGGAACAGTTTGACTACTGGCAGGAGCGCCTCCCGGTCTGGACCACCGCCAAGGATGATCAAGGCCGCCTCTGGTGGAACACCGTGCCCGAGCGCGGAGGCGACACGCCCGAGACGGCTTACTACAACAGCCTGCTCTCGCCCTACCTGTTTGGCGTCGCGAATGTCGGCAAACCCCGCACGCAGGTCCGCAAATACCGCTGGGCCTCCGTCACGAACTACTCGTTCACCGAGGGCCGGCTCAAGAACTGGAACGTCGGTGGCTCCGTGCGCTGGGAGGACAAGGGCTCCATCGGCTTTTATGGTGCCGCGCCGTCCAGCCTGCCGGGTTCGTTCAACGGCGTCGTCCTCGAGCTCGATCCCAATCGTCCGATTTACTCCAAGGCGCGGTATTACTTCGATGCCTCGATCGGCTATCGCTTCCGCCTCTTCAACGACAAGGTCCGCACCAACGTGCAGCTCAACGTGAAGGACGTCTTCGAGAACGGCCGGCTCACGCCGGTCGGGGCCAATCCCGATGGCTCGACCTACGCCTACCGCATCATTGAGCCGCGGCGTTTCATCCTGAGCGCCTCGTTCGACCTGTAGCACGATCATCGTTTCGTTTTTTCGCCATTACGCCGCGGCTCCATTGTCGGAGCCGCGGCTTTTCGTTTCTGGCCTCGACGGCGCCGTGCGCGCCTGAATATCTGAACCGGATCCCTGACCCCCATGCGTTCCACACCAATGAAAACCCTCGTATTCCTCCGCGGCTTTGTGCTGCTCGCCGCGGTTTCCGGCCTTTCGCTGGCCCGCGCCCAAATCGCCTCCACCGCGCCGGCCTCCGGCGCGAGCCCCAATGATGACCCCGTCCTGCTCTCGCCGTTCTCCGTCGTCGCCGACGACAAGGGCTACCAAGCCTTCAACACGCTCGCGGGCACGCGGCTCAATTCCAAACTCGAGGATCTCGGTAGCTCGATCACCGTCGTCACGCTGCAGCAGATGCAGGACACCGCCGTCCTCGATATCAACGACCTCTTCCGCTACGAGGCCAGCACCGAGGGCACGGATGATTTCACGCAGTTCACGCCCAACCGCACCGGGGGCGTGGGTGACAACATCCAAAATGATCCCGCGCGGGCCAATCGCATCCGGGGCGTCGGCTCGGCCGGCACCAGCGGCAGCGGCGTCAACAGCGCCTGGGGTAATTTTCAGAGCAACAGCAAGATTCCCTTCGACCTCTACAACGTCGGGGCGATCGAGATTTCCCGCGGCCCCAACTCCAATCTCTTTGGTCTCGGCGCGAGCGCGGGCACCGTGAACCTCGTGCCCGCCGAGGCCAGCGCCACCAAGCCCGCCAATAGTTTCACTTTCCGCGTTGATAGCGAAGGCGGCCACCGCACCAGCCTCAGCCTGAATCGCCCGCTCATCTCCGGTAAGCTTGCCATCAAGGTCGCGGCCGTTGAGGAGTCGAAAGGCTTCACCCGCAAGCCGTCCTCGGAGCGCATTCATCGCGAATACGTCTCGCTCTTCGCCCGCCCGTTCAAGTCCACCTCGATCCGCGCCTCGGCCGAACGCTACTCGAACGTTTACCGCCGGCCCAACTCCCTGACTCCCCGCGATACGAGTGACGACTGGAAGGCGGCGGGCAGCCCCACTTGGGATCCGCTCACGCAGATGGTCACCCTCGGCAATGGCTCGCGCATCGGGCCGTTCACCGCGGCCCAGGATGCGACGTTGCCGGCCGGCCTCCAGGGCGGTGGCAATATCTACGGCAGTCGCATCGCCATCGTCGAGGACAGCAAGATCACCAGTTTTTCCGTCGGCCGCATCAGCAACCCGATCACCACGGGCACGCCTTCGCCGCTCTCCGCGAATGGCAACATCCGCTACCTTGAAACCGCCTCCTATCTGATGCGGAACAAGGCGAACCTGTTTCCGCTCTTCTTCGAACCGGCTACGAACAACAAGGCCATCTACGACTGGTCGAAGATCAACTACGTCGCCTCGAACAACGGCCGCGACCATGCCAATACTTTCATGGTGCAGGGGGAGCAGATTTTCCTGCACACGCCCACCCACACGCTCGCGGCCCGCGCCGGCTGGTTCCGCCAGGAATTCCGGCGCCAGGCGGCCAACTTCATCGATAACACCGACTCGGTCATCTACGTCGATGTCAACGAACGGCTGCTCGACGGCCGCCCCAACCCGAATTTCAAGCGCCCCTACTTCCAGGCCCTCGGCGCGATTGCCACCGACGGCCGCGAGATCTCCGATACCCAGACCGCCGACCTCGCCTATCAGTTCACCCCCTCGAAGCTCCCGCGCTGGCTCGGATGGATCGGTTCCCAGCGCTTCGGCTCTCACGCCGAGGTGCGCCGGGCCGACAACGTGAGCTACCGCGCTTCGCAGCTCATCGCCGATGACCATGCTTGGACGAATCGCGCCAACCGCGTCAGCACCGGTGCCATCGTTCAGCGCTACTACGTCGGCGACAGCCAGGGGCAGAACATCGACTACTCTCCTTCACCCATCAAAAACATCAGCGGCAGCTACCCGCTGCACTGGTTTAACAACCTCACGGGCCAGTGGGTGGACGAGCCCACCGTTGTGGACAACCTTGGCATCCTCGGCACCACCCGCAATCGCGACGAGATCCGCACGATCAACGCGACCGCGCAGAGTTTCTTCTTCAACGACCGCCTCGTGACGACCTTCGGCTGGCGCAAGGATCGCCGCCGCGAGCGCACGTCGCTGCCCAATGTCATTGATCCCGCCACCGGACTGGTGAGCTATGAGCCGCTGAAGACGTGGGGGCGCTGGACCGACGATCAGGGTGACGTCGTGCGTGATTCGCAGCGCGGCCAGACCCGCACTTTCGGCGCCGTCCTGAAGCCGCTCCGCTGGCTCAATCTCCACTACAACCAAAGCGACAGCTTCTTCCCCCAAGTCGTCCGCCAGCAGCTCGACCTCAAGAGCAACATCCCCAATCCCAGCGGCGTGGGCAAAGACTACGGGTTCAGTTTCACCGCGCTCCAAGGGAAGCTGAACGTTAAGATTAACCGCTACCAGGTCACGGAATACGACTCCCGTGGCAGCGAAGTCGGCACGATCGGCAACCGCACCATCCGCCTCGAAGGCCGGCAGGAGGCCAACGGCGTGCGCGATGCCAACGGTTTCTATCCCTGGGCCGAAGAGCTTGTGCGCTCGCGCCTCGCCGCGCAGGGCAACGCCAACCCGACGCAGGCCCAGCTCCGCCCCGCGATTGCGCAGGTCATGGGCCAGACCGAGGAATGGCTGAACATCTTCCTCGATTCCGGTCTCGCCCAGCCGCAGACCGTCGGCACGACGGATGTCACTTCCAAGGGCATCGAACTCGAGGCGACCTACAACCCCACGCGCAACTGGCGCATCAAATTTACCGGCGCCCAGGGTGTCGCCTACGATGCTGCGATCTCGCCCGAGGTCTTCAACTACTGGCAATCACGCCTGCCGGTCTGGACGACGGCGCGGGGCGATTCCGTTCCCGGCAATGGTGACGGCAAGGGCGCGCTCTGGTGGACGACCGTCCCGGCCCGCGGCGGCAACACCCCCGAGGCCCAATACAACAGCGGGCTTATTTCGCCCTACCTCGTCGGCGTCGCCAACGTCGGCAAACCCCGCACGCAGGTCCGCGAGTATCGCTGGAACGCGCTGACGAATTACGAATTTTCGGAGGGCCGCCTGAAAGGTTTCAGCGTCGGCGGCGGCGTGCGCTGGCTGGACAAGGGCTCCATCGGCTTTCTCGGCAAAGCCCCGCAGACGAGCGGTCCCTTCACCGGCGCCATCCTCGAACTCGACAAGGACAAGCCCGTTTGGGACAAGGCGCGTTTCTACTACGACTTCTCCGCCGGTTATCGTTTCCGGTTCCACGGCGACAAGATCCGCGCCCGGGTGCAGCTCAACATCAAGGACGTGTTTGAGAAGGGCCGGCTTCAGCCCGTCGGTGTAAACCCCGACGGCTCCTACTATGCCTTCCGCATCATCGATCCCCGTCGCTTCATCCTGAGCGCCAGCTTCGATCTCTGATTATCGTGGCCGGCGACCGCATGTGATTCGAAGCCCGGTCGTGGCTGAGGCGTCCTCCTTCGTTCATCCGGCACGAGGGAGGGCGCCTTTTTTTGCGACTACGCGCTTTGTGCCTCGGTGGTCGCGGCGCAGCGCCGCCTCCAACCAGAGGCGTCGTCGGCTCACTCTGAGCACAAGCTTCGTCCGTGGTTCAGGATGAGCGCTTGATCCCCCGCGCTTCAGCTTCATCCGCGCGCCGCCGGCTGCACCGATCTGGCGTTGGCCCTTTCAGTCGCCATTTGGGCGGGCAGGCTGTGCTTACGTCCAGTCCGGCACTGGCGCGCCTTCGCCCGCGGCGTTCCGCGCAACAAAGTCCGCCAAGCCGGCAGGGAGTTCCTTCACTCGATGGACATTGAGCGCTGATGGCAGGGTGGTCTCTGGGGCTGAGCCGCGCACTTGTCACCGGACTGTCGTCGGTGGCAGGGTCGCGCCGTGATCCGTCTCCTTTCCGCCGAACTCTTTCGTCTCGAACTGCGCGCGCGCATGCCGTTTCGCTACGGCATCGCGACGATGACCGAGGTGCCGCAGCTCGTCGCGCGTCTCGCCTTTGAGATCGGTGGCCAAACGCATCACGGCCTCGCCGCCGATCTCCTGCCGCCGAAGTGGTTCACCAAGGATCCCGCGCGCGGTCTCGCCGAGGAGATCGACGAGATGCTGCGCGTGATCCGCGCCGCGGTGCGGCACGCGCAGGACCTGCGCGCGGCGACCGCGTTCGATTTTTGGCGCGAGCTCTACGGTGCGCAGATGGCGTGGGCCGCGGCGGAGAACCTCCCGCCGCTGCTCGCCAATTTCGGCACTTCATTCGTGGAGCGCGCGCTCATCCATGCGGTTTGCCGCGCGCACGGGACTTCGCTCGGTGGTGCCGTGCGCGGTGGGCTGCTGGGTGCGCCTGAGATGTCTCTGCCGTCCCGGCTGCCCGACACGGTCTTTGCCCGCCATACGGTCGGTCTCTCCGATCCGATCACGGCGGCCGACCTCGCGCCGGGCGAGCGCGTGGACGACGGCCTGCCGCAGACGCTCGAGGAATGCATCCGCCGCTACGGCCTCCGCCACTTCAAGCTCAAGGTCGACGGCCGCCTCGAGCGCGACCTCGACCGCCTCACCCGCATCGCCACCGTGCTGCGCGCGGACTGCGCCGCCGGCTTCGCCTTCTCGCTCGATGGCAACGAGAGCTTCCGCGACGTGCCGTCGTTCGCCGACTACTTCCGCCGCTTGCGCGCCGAACCTGCATTGGCCGCTTTCTGGCGGGGGCTGCTTTACGTCGAGCAACCGTGGCACCGCAGCGTGGCGCTCTCGCCGGCGATTGGCGACCTCGCGCGCGCGTGGCCCGACCGGCCGCCCATCATCATCGACGAAAGCGATGCCGAGATCGGCAGCCTCAAGACCGCGCTCGCCCTCGGCTACGCGGGCACGAGCCACAAGAACTGCAAGGGCTTCTTCAAAACCCTGCTCAACGCCGCGCTCCTCGCCGAGCACGGCGACGCGGGGCGGCGGCACGCCATCCTGAGTGGCGAGGATCTCGCCAACGTCGGCCCGATCTCGCTCGTCCAGGATCTCGCGGCGCAGGCGGTGCTCGGGGTGACCAGTGTCGAGCGCAACGGCCACCACTACTTCGCCGGTCTCGCGCAGTTTCCGGAGACATGGCAGCGCCACGCGCTCGCGCAGCATCCCGATCTCTACGTGCCCGCCGAACGCGGCGGCTGGCCCCGGCTCGACATTCGCGCCGGAGAAATTTCCGTTCGCACGATCAACGCCGCGCCCTTCGGCGTGCCGGGTGAGCTCGACTTGTCGGGACTCGTTTCGCTTCCCGGCTGAGTCGTTCGTCGCGGGGCTCAGCAGGAGCAGTCCTGTGCTCGTCGGCTTTCGAAGCCGATGATCTTGCCCAGGCGATCGAACTCGAGGCGACAGCACTCCTGCAGCTTCCGCCGGAGCATCGCCCGGCCGCGCCGCACGCGCGATTTCACGGCGGTCAGGCTCAGATCGAGGCGCAGCGCGATCTTAGCCAGCGGGAGGCCCTCGAGCTCGGCCAGCCGCACCGGTTCGCGATAGGCCTCGGGCAGCTCGCGGAGAAAGCGGCGCAGCGAGCGGCTCATGGCCGCCGTCACCTCGTCCACCTCGTCGCGGCCGGGGTCGGCCAGATTGGCGGGCAATTCCTCCCGCGGCCGCTGCCGCCGGTAGAAATCGATCAGCGTGGTGCGTGCGATCCGGAAGAGCCAGGCTTCGAGCCTCTGGCCGTCGCGCAGCGCGCTGCGCGAGCGGTAAACCTTGAGCAGCGTCTCTTGCGCGAGATCGTCGGCGGTCGCATCGTCGCGCACGCGGCGGCGGATAAAGCCGCGCAGCCGGGCGGCCAGCTCCGTCACGGCGTGGTCAAACTGGGCGCCGCTCATGACCCGCGCCTTTCCCGCGTCCAGCAGCTGGCGCTGGCCGGACACAGCTCCCGGAACTCGCGGGTCGCCGCGATCGTCGGCGGCGCGGCGGTGCGCGCCACCGCCTTGAACCCTTGCGCGGAGAAATAATCCGCCGCCGTCGTGGTGAGCAGCCACCACCGGGCGACGCCCCAATCCCCGGCGGCGCGTTCGAGCGCGGTGAGCAAGGCGCGGCCCAGCCCTTGGCCGCGCCACGCCGGCGCCACGACCAACGATCGCAACAGCGCGTCGGCGTCATGGACCTCGGCGCCGATCGCCCCGGCCACGCTGCCATCCGCGGCGCGGGCCACGAGAAAACGGCCCAGGTGCGGCGTGATGTCCTCGTGCGGCAGCCCAGCCTGGCGCAGCAAGGCCGCGATGGCCCCGGCATCGGTCGCGACGGCGGGGGCGATGGCGGGTAGGTCTGGCATGGTTCAGCGGGGTTTGTGGGCGGTGATGAGCGCACTCACCAGATAGGCGCCGGCCTCGTCGGCGTCCACCCACTCGTTGATGAGCGCGCGCGACTGCTCGCGCAGCTTGATCTCGATGTTGGCGAAGCCCGCCGCGGCCAGCATCGCGCGCAGGTCCGGGAGCAGGGCCGCGCCGCCCACGCAGGCGCCGATTGCGGCGAGTTTGCCGCGCAGGGCCTCCGGCACTGCGCGGGTCGCGACGATGTCGGCGAGGGCGAGGCGGCCGCCCGGCTTGAGCACGCGGGCAGCTTCGCGGAACACGCGCTCCTTCTCGGGCGAGAGATTGATGACGCAGTTGGAGAGGATCAGATCCACGGAGGCGTCGGCCACGGGCAGGGCTTCGATTTCGCCGAGACGGAACTCGACGTTGCGCCACTCGCTTTTGCCGGCGTTGGCGCGGGCCTTGGCGACCATGGCGGCCGTCATGTCCACGCCGATCACGCGGCCGGTGCCCTGGAGCTGGCGCGCGGCGAGAAAGCAGTCGAAGCCCGCCCCGCTCCCCAGATCGAGCACGGTCTCGTCGCGCTTGATGCTGGCGAGCGCCAGCGGGTTGCCGCAACCGAGGCCGAGATCGGCGCCGGCCGGGACGGCGGCGACTTCCTCGGCGGAATAGCCGAACTGCCCCGCATGGGAAGTCCCGGCCGGTGCGGTGCAGCACGACGGGGCGCAGCAGGCTGCCTCGTCGGGCTTCGGGGCCTCCGCGGTGCAGCACGCAGGGCCGCAGCCGCAGTCGGAGCCAGCCTCTTCGGCGATGGCGCCATAGCGATCGCGCACGTGGGCGCGGATGAGCTCAGGATCAATCGGGTGGGTGGGTTCGTTTTTCATAATCACCCTCTGCTGACGCGATGCCCTGCATTGGGACGCAAGAAATCGCCCGGGCCGGCGACACTTTTCGTTTGGCCTTTATCCAGGCGCCGGGCCTCACTCGCGCTCCACCCCATGACGAACCACGACTGGATGCGCCTCACGGACGAAACCGCGGTGCCCTCGCCCTCGCTCCTCATTTATCCTGATCGCGTGGAGGAAAACCTGCGCCACATGATTGCCCGCGCCGGCGGTCCGGCGCGGCTCCGGCCGCACATCAAGACCCACAAGCTCCCTCAGATCGTCGCGCGGCAGGTCGCGCTCGGAATCACGAAGTGCAAGTGCGCCACCATCGCCGAGGCGGAGATGGCGGCGCGCGCGGGCGCGACCGATGTGCTCATCGCCACCCAGCTCGTCGGACCAAACGTCGCCCGCCTGCTTGCGCTCCAGCGGGCGTTTCCCGGCGTGAAGTTTTCCACGATCACCGACGATCCGGCGGTGGCCGCGGAGCTGGACCGCGGCGCTCGTGAGGCCGGCGCGACCATCGAGGTGCTCGTCGATCTCGACGTGGGCATGGGGCGCACGGGAATCGCGCCGGGGCCCGGGGCGGTGGAACTTTACCGCGCGATCGCGGCGGCGGCGGGGTTGCGCGCGGGCGGCTTGCACGCCTACGACGGGCATCTGCGGCAATCGTCGCTCGACGAGCGCAGCGCGGCGGCGGCCGATGGGATCGCGCGCACCGAGGCGCTGCGGACGGAGCTGATCGGCCTGGGCCTCGCGGTGCCGCGCCTCGTCGCGGGCGGCACGCCGACGTTTCCCATCCACGCGCGTCGCGCGGACGTCGAGTGCAGCCCGGGCACCTGCACGCTGTGGGACGCGGGGTATGGCGGGAAGCTACCGGACCTGGATTTCTTGCACGCCGCGGTGCTGTTCACCCGCGTCATCAGCCGGCCCGGCGCCCACCGGCTCTGCCTCGATCTCGGGCACAAGGCCGTGGCGAGCGAGATGCCGCATCCGCGCGTGGTGTTTCCCGCGCTGCCGGAGGCGTCCGCCCTCACGCACAGCGAGGAACACCTCGTGATCGAGACGGCGCGGGCCGGGGAGTTTCCCGCCGGCACCGCGCTCTACGGCGTGCCGTGGCACGTCTGCCCGACGGTCGCGCTGCATGATCGGGTGTTCGTCGTGCGCGACGGACGCGTGGCGGAGGAGTGGCCGGTGGTGGCGCGGGCGCGGCGGCTGAGCTTCTGATGAACGAGGTCTCGCCTGCCTCCCTGCTCCTGCTGGCGCTCGGCGCGATCGCGGTGCTTGTCGCGCTGGTGACCTGGCTGAAGGTCAACGCGTTCATCGCGCTCCTGCTCGCCTCGCTGATCGTGGGCTTTGGCGCGGGACTGCCGGGGCTCACGGCGCTGAAGGCGTTTCAGGACGGCGTGGGGGCGACGCTCGGCGGCATCGCCGCGGTGATCGCGCTGGGGGCGATGCTCGGGAAACTGCTGGCGGAGTCGGGCGGCGCGGAGGTGCTGGCGGCGCGGTTCAGCGCGTTTTTCGGGCCGTCGCGTGCGGTCGCCTGCGTGATCGCGCTGGCGCTCGTGGTGGGGCTCGTGACGTGGTTTTCCGTGGGCCTGCTCCTGCTGCTGCCGGTGGTGATCTCGCTCACGCACGAGACGCGGCGGCCGTTTTTGCTGCTCGCGCTGCCGCTCGTCGCGTTTCTCTCGGTGATGCACGGGCTGACGCCGCCGCACCCCGGGCCCGTCGTCGCGATCGATGCGCTGGGCGCGAACACGGGCCAGGTGCTCGTGCTCGCGTTTGTCGTCGGCGTGCCCGCGGCGTGGCTCGGCGGGCCGCTGCTCGCGCGCTGGCTGGCGCCGCGGCTGGTGATTGCGACGCCGGCGTGGGCCGCGCCGGGCAACCCCGCCCGTCCGCGCCCCGGCCTCGGAGGGACGGCGTTTGTGATTGTGCTGCCGATTGCGCTCATGCTCGCGGCGTCGGCGGCGGAGCTGGTGTTTCCGCCAAAGCACGACGCGCGGGCGGTGCTCGGTTTTGCCGGGCATCCGGTGACGGCGCTCACGCTCGCGGTGATCGCTGCGCTGGTGGTTTTCGGGCGCGCGGCGAAGTTCACCCGGGCGCAGTTGCTCGCCTTCACCGAGCAGAGCGTGGCGGGCATCGGGATGACGCTGCTGGTCGTGGGCGCGGGCGGCGGCTTCGCGCGCGTGCTGCGCGAAGCGGGCGTGGCGGGCGCGCTGGGCTCCCTCGCGGGCGGGCTGCAGCTGCCGCCGTTGATCTATGGCTGGCTCGTGGCGGCGTTCATCCGGGTGGCGACGGGTTCGGCCACGGTCGCGATCACGACGGCGGCTGGCCTGATCGTGCCGATCCTGGCGGCGCAGCCGGAAATCAACCGGGAGCTGATGGTGCTCTCGCTGGGCTTCGGCTCGCTGGTGCTCTCGCACCTCAACGACGGTGGCTTCTGGATCGTGAAGGACTGCCTCGGCCTCACGGTCGGGCAGACGCTGCGCACCTGGACGATCACGGAGACGATCATCAGTGTGGCGGGGCTCGGGTTCACGCTGCTGCTCTCCCTCTTTCTCTGATGTCCACGCCGCCGCTCATCTTCGACGCCCACCTCGATCTCGCGATGAACGCCATCGAGTGGAACCGCGACCTCACGCGTCCGCTCGCCGAGATCCGCGGGCGCGAATCGCACCTGCACGACAAGCCCGACCGCGGCCGCGGCACAGTCTGCCTGCCCGAACTGCGCCGCGGACGCGTGGCCGTGTGCGTGGCGACCCAGATCGCGCGGCTGGAGCACGACGCGTTCAGCCCGGTCTTCGGCTGGCGTTCGCCGGCGCAGGCATGGGCGATGACGCAGGCGCAGCTCGCGTGGTATCGCGCGATGGAGGAGGCCGGCGAGATGCGAGCGATCCGCAGCCGAGCGGACCTCGAGGCGCATTTGGAAAAATGGCACACTGCCGACGATGCCAGTGCCGCGCGCCTGCCGGTGGGCTACATCCGCAGTCTCGAAGGCGCCGATTCGCTCATCACGCTCGCGCACTTGGAACGCGCGTGGGCCGATGGCCTCCGCGCGATCGGGCCGGCGCACTACGGGCCGGGTGTCTATGCGCAGGGCACAAGCACGGAAGGGCCCTTTCCCTCGCGTGGCCTCGATCTGCTACGCGAGGCGGAGCGCCTTGGCTTCATCCTTGATGTGACGCACCTGAGCGACGCGTGCTTTCAGCAGGCGGTGGGCATTTATCGCGGCCCGATTTGGGCAAGCCACCACAACGCCCGCGCGTTGGTGCGTCATCAGCGGCAGTTGTCCGACAGCCAGTTTCTCGCGCTGGTGTCGCGGGGTTCGGTCGTCGGCGTGTGCCTCGATGCTTGGATGATGGTGCCCGGCTGGGAGCGCGGGAAAAGCACGCCGGCCGCGGCGGGGGTGTCGCTTGCGACGCTCGCGGACCACATCGACCACTATTGCCAGCTGGCCGGCAACGCCCGGCACGTGGGCCTGGGCAGCGATCTCGACGGGGCGTTTGGTCACGAGCAGACGCCGGTGGGCGTGGATTCAATCGCCGACCTGCAAGGCCTGCCGGCGATCCTGCGCGCGCGCGGCTATGCCGCGGCCGACATCGAGGGGATCATGCACGGGAATTTTCTGCGGTTTGTGCGCGAAGCGCTGCCGGCGTGATTTTTTCCACGGCACGTTTTGCTTTTGGTAGCCCTGCTCGTGAGAGCAGGGACCGACGGGGTTGAGCGTGGCTCGGTCCCGCCTCTCACGAGGCGGGCTACCCAGGCAGCTACGGCTTCACCGCGCGCACCGTCGCCGGGCTTGTGGTTGAGAGCGCGCCTGCGGCGGGCGCGGGCAGCGTGACCTGGCCCGTCGCGGCCCACTCGACGCCGCGCGCAAAGGTGAGCTGGAAGCCGAGGCCGTTGACCGCCTCGACGGCGTGCCCGAGCGCAGTGTGGAACACGCGACCTTTCCCAAAGGGAATCACCATGAGCATCGGCTCGTGCTCCTTGCTTTTGTCGGAGAGCGCCGAAGCGAGCACGGTCACGTTGTCCGCCGGACCGCGGAGGCTGTCGTAGAGTTCATCTTTGGCGTGCATCCACTTCGCCGGCAGCCCGCGCGTGATCGGGTGATCGGCGCGGGTCTCGACGAGGAACTCGTGCTGCGGGCCGTGGCTGCCGCCGCGGCCGGCGGTGAGATCCTTAATCCACGCGCCCTGCCGCAGGCGGAGATAGGGGCCGGACTTTTCGTCGCGCCCGCCCCAGCCGCCGAGGCCGATCATGGCGTTGTAGTCCGGCCAGTCGGGGAAGGCGTTGTTCGCCGCGTGGTAGGAGACGAAGCCGCCGCCGCCGCGCACGAAGGCGGTGAACGCGTCGCGCACCTCGGCGGGCCAGCTCTCGCCGTTGTAGTTGGAGACGACGACCGCGTAGGCGGAGAACTTCGGGCGCCACTTGGCCCATTGGGCGGGCGCGGTGGCCTTGTGCGCAGCCTCGGCGGCGGGAAACTTCTTCAGGTTCTCCTCGTGCGCGGCCTTTTGCGCGGGCGTGGCGCCCTTGGCCATCTTCGGCGCGTTGGGCTTTGCCGGCGGCGTGGTGGACACGTCGACGCTGAAGCGCCCGGTGTCCTCGAGGATTTTTTTCAACAGCGGTGTCGTGACGGCCCACTGGTGGTTGTTCTGCCCGTCGACGATGAGGACCTTGAGCTTGTCCGGGGCGGCGATAGCAATGGCGGAAGCGGCGAGAAACGTGAGCGCGGTGCGGAAGAGTTGCGAAATCATGAGGGGAAGGGTGGGTGGGTTTGAAAACGAAAGCTCCGGCGATGGCGAGCGCGCTCACGCCTCGCATTTCAGCACATAGACCGCGCCTTTTTCCGAGCCGATGGCGAGCTGGCGGTCGTCGGGGGACCAGGCGAGTTTCGTGGCGGGCGCGGGCATCTTCACGGTGGCGCGGAGCGGGGAGCGGCGGTCCACACTCCAGAGCCGCACGTGGCCGTCGGCGCTCGCGGTGGCGAGGAGGCCGTGGGTGTTTTGAAAGCTCACGGCGCTGAGCGGCGCGTCGTGCGGGAGCATCGCGGGCTCACGGCCTTCGGGGCCGGCGCCACTGCAATCCCACACGCAGCAGTCGCGGCCGCCGCTCGTCGCGAGCCAGCGCGAGGTGTGGTCATACGTGAGGTGCTTCACCTTGGTTTCGTAGCCGCTCATGTGCAGCTCGATGTCCTGCTCGGGAATCCAGAGGTGGACGCTCGGGTCTTGGTTGCCGGAGACGAGCCACTTGGCGTCGGGCGACCAGACGAGGGCGTGGATGCCGTTGGCATAGACGAGCTCCTTCTGCGCGAGAAAATCATCCGTGTCCCAGAGCGTGACGCCGCCATAGCAGGCCGACGCGATGCAGCCGCCTTGTCGAGGCGCGGCGAGGGCGGTGATGGTCTTGGCGGCGGGTTTGAAGGTGTGCGCGAGCGTGGCATCGGCGCGGACGGCGAAAAGATTTTTTCCGGCGGCGGCGAACAGAAGCGCGCATGGAGCCGCGCCGCCCTCGGCGCGGTCGGAACGCGGCCCGTTCGCTTCGCTCAGGGCAGGCTTCTTGGGCGCTGCGTCCCCAACACGAACCCATTGCAAGTGCTCCACCCAATCGCGACCGAGCTCAGCGGTGGCGGTGTGCTGGCCGGCGGTGGCGTCCCAGAATTTCACGGAGCCGTCCTGGCCGCCGGTGGAGAGGAGGCGGGAGTCGGGAGTCGGGAGGAGGGAGGAATCGGGCGCCTCTGGCCTCCCGCCTCCGGCCTCCGGCCTCCACGCCAGGCAGTTGGTGCCGCCCTCGTGTCCGGGCAGCTCATGCCGCCGTGCGCCATCGGTGGCGGCGAGGAGCGCCACAGGGCCGGCGGCGCTGGCGGCGGCGAGGAGCGTGCCGTCGGGCGACCACGCAAGGTCGATCGTGTAGTCGTCGAGCTGGGCGGCCCAATGCTTGGTGAGTTGCATTCCGGGCGACGTTGCGGAGCCCGCGAGCGACCCGCAAGGCGCGAGAATCGCTCCTGACAAGGGGGTGTCAGCCGGTCATGGCAGACTCGAGCCGTCCATGAAGAAAACGAAAGCCAGTCCTGCTTCCGCCGTTGCCCCGCTCAATTTGCGCCTGCCGGCCGCGCCGCGCTCGATCGCGAAGGGCAGCTCGCTCGCCGATTTGCTCGGTCCCGAGGCGATCGCGTGCCTCGCGCACAATCTTTCTGTGGTGCACCGCAACTTCGAGGCGGGGGCGTTTCGCCGCGCGGCGGAGACCGGGCTCGCGCCGCTCGGCATCACGCAGCGCGGGGCGCACCTCGCGGCGGCGCTCCGCGCCCACCTGCCGTCGCGCTACGAGGATGCCATCGAGGTTCTGCTGCGGTCGCTCACGCCGCCCTTGCAAGCGACCGACGATCTGGGCCTCGGCGTGTTCTTTTATCTGCCGCATGTCTGCTTCGTCGCCACCTACGGACTCGATGAGGCGCACAACGGCGGACGCGATCCGTTTGAGACCTCGATGCGCGCGCAACACGAGATCACGCGGCGCTTCAGCGCGGAGTTTTCCATCCGGCCGTTTCTCATCCGCTGGCCGGAGCGCACGCTCGCGCGCCTGAGGGAGTGGACGCGCGACGCCGATCCGCATGTGCGCCGGCTTTGTTCCGAGGGCACGCGGCCGCGGCTGCCGTGGGCGCCGCGCATCCCGGCCTTCGTGCGCGACCCGCGGCCGGCGCTGCCCATCCTAGAAGCGTTGAAGGACGATCCCGATCTCTACGTCCGGCGCAGCGTGGCGAACCACCTTGGCGACATCGCCAAGGATCACCCGGCGCTCGTGTTCGAGATTTGCGGGCGCTGGGTCGACGGTGCGTCGGCGGAGAGGAAGTGGCTCATCCGCCACGCCGTGCGGCACCCGGCAAAGAAGGGCGTGGCGGCGGCGCTGCGCCTGCGGAAGCTGGCGAAGTAGCGCGCCGCTTGCCGGGTTGGAGCTAGGCGGCGGGCGCGGGTTCCTTGGGCGTGACGAATTTCGCGAGGACAAAGCCGATGATCACGAAGATCAGGAAAAGATAGATCGCGTGGGCGAGCGTCCAGCCGAGCGGGTGGTGCCACCAGATGGCGTAGGACAGTTCGCCGACCGCGACGAGCAGGCCGAGGGACGCGCAGAATTTAACCCGGCACGTCCAGCGCACAAACGCCTTGCTCAGTCCGGTCAGCAGGATCGAGACCAGCAGGCACACGACGAACATGTGCACGAAACCGAGCACCATGACTCGCCCCATGTCGCCGCCCGTGAAGGATTCCTTGCGGATGTGGACTTCGACCGAGGGGCCGCGCGCGGCGAGTTCGTTCATCTTGGCTTCGCCGTCGAGCGGGTTCGGCAGAAGGTAGGTGCCCGAGGCGGGAAACAGCTTCCCGATGGCCAGGGCCGTGGCGGAAACATCGGGCACGGAACTGAGCGGCTTGTAGGCGAGGTGCGGCGGCAGGCCCCAGTAGATGAAGCCGAACAAGAATGTGGCGAGGGCGCCGAGGAACGGGGCGAGGACGAACTTTTTCACGGACGGGAGGGGTTGGGGTTTGGGGTTCGGGGCAGGGAAGAAAGCGGGAGCGCGCACGGCGCGCCGGCTCACGGCGCGCGCACGGAGACTTGGTCCGCGGTGGGGAAATCCGCCGGGACTTTCTGCGTGACCTTGCCGGTGGCGGCCCACTCGGTGCCGCGTTGGAGCGTGACGATGAAGCCGGCGCACTGGATGGAGCGGTGCGGGCCGGTGTCCTTGGGCGCGACGTGGCCGAGCGTGGTGTGGAAGACGCGGCCCTGGCCGTAGGCGATGGTCATGAGCATCGGCTCGTGCTCGCCGCTGGAGGTGGGATATTTTCCTTTGTCCGGCTGCGCGGTGGCGAGGACGGTGACGTTTTTCGCGGGGCCGCGGAGGTGGCTGTAGATTTCGTCGTTGGCGTGGAGCCAGGCGGCGGGCAGGCCGCGCATGATCGGGTGATCGGGCGCGCGGGTGACAAGGGTGAAATCATGGCGCGGCGGGTGGCTCGCGTTGCCGGGCGTGCTCGAGTCGAGGACCATCTTGCCGTCGCGCCAGCGGATCTTGGGGCCCCATTTCTCGGTGCGCGCGCCGATGCCGCCGTCGGGCTTGAAGCCCCAGCCGCCGACGCCGATCATCTCGTTCCACTCGGGCCAGAACGGGAAGGCGTTGTTGCTGTCGTGCACGACGACGAGGCCGCCGCCCTTTTTCATGTAGTCCACAAAGGCCGCCTTGGTGGCCTCCGGAAACTCCGCGCCCTCGTAAACCATCACGACGGCGGCGTAGCCCGCAAACTTCGGGGCGAAGCCGGACATGTCGGCGCCCTTGGGCGGAGTCGTGACGACATCGACGGCGAAGAGTCCGGTCTGCGCGAGGATGTCCCGCACGACGGGCGCGCTCTTGGCCCAGTCGTGATAGGGATTCGACTGGCCGGTGAGCAGCATGATCCGATGGGGCGCGGCGGCGTTGAGAGCGGCGGCGCAGCCGAAGGCGAGCGCGAGGGCCGCGAGAGGACGGAGGAGGGCGGAGGGGAGCATGGGAGGGGCGGGTTCCTTGGCATGGCGCGGGGCGCGCGGGGCCGCAAGCGCGCGGTGCACGAAGGTGCGGCAGGGCGCATCTCAGTTTCTGGCGCGCACAGTCGAACCAGTGAGGCAGTCGCGAAGTGTTTGGAGCCGCGGCGCCCTCGCCGCGGTCGGGTGCACGCGCCGAGGGCGACGCGTCCCCATCGCCAGAAAACTGAGATGCGTCCGGAGCGCAGGGAAATATTTTTGCGGCTTGAGCGGACGCGCGTTCGGTGTCCTCGTGGTTACAAATCCCCCGCGCAACCGCCCCCGCAAGCGTGCGTCTAGCGCCCACCCACGACTTATTTTCCCCCACATGTCACACACCCAACTCACTCGCCGCGACTTCGTCGCCTTCTCGGCCACCGTGGCCGCGCTGCTCGCCTTCCCCGGCTGCCAGACCTACATGAAGCAGCCCCGCAAGCCGCGCCCGATCGCGCCGGGCGCCAAGATCCGCGTCGCGCAGGTCGGCTGCGGCGGCAAGGGCTTCTCCGACATCATGGCGCACCAGGACGAAGAGGTCGTCGCCATCTGCGACATCGATCACACGCGCCCCAACGTGAAGAAGCTCTTCGACACCTTCCCGAATGCGAAACGCTACAAGGATTTTCGGAAGATGCTCGTCGAGATGGACGATCAGATCGACGCCGTGGGCGTCGCGACGCCGGACCACATGCATTTCCTGCCCGCCTACATGGCGATCATGCTGGGCAAGCACGTTTACATCCAGAAGCCGCTCACGCAGACCGTCGGCGAAGCCCGCGAACTCCTGCGCCTCGCGCGCCTCAACGGCGTGTGCTCGCAGATGGGCAACCAAGGCCACGCGATGGAGGGCATCCGTCTCGTGCGCGAGTGGTTCCAGGCCGGCCTGCTCGGCGAGGTGCGTGAAGTGGACATCTGGACCAACCGCTCCGCCGCGCCCGGACCCGATGGCCGCATCCGTGTCGTCTGGCCGCAGGGCCTCACCGAGTGGCCCAAGGGCGGCACGCCCCCGGAGGGCTACGACCACAACTTGTTCCTCGGTCGCGCGCAGGAACGCCCCTACAGCCCCGAGATTCATCCCTTCAAGTGGCGCGGCTACTACGACTACGGCTGCGGTGCGCTCGGCGACATGGCCTGCCATCTCATGGACGCCGCCTACTGGGGCCTTGAGCTCGGCGCCCCGTCGAGCATCGAACTCAAAAAGATCGTCGGGAAAAACCCGATCACGTTCCCGACCTCCGCGGTGGTCGAGTATCAGTTCCCGCAGCGCAAGGCCGCCAACGGCGCGACGCTGCCGGCCGTGAAGGTCACGTGGGGCGAGGGCGGCATCAAGCCCGCCAAGCCGAAGGACATGGAGGCCGAGCGCAACCTCGCGCACGGCGGCCAGATTTGGCATGGCACCAAGGGCACCGTCTATGACGGCAACGACTACTGCAACAGCCCGCGCTTCCTGCCCGAGGCCAAGCACAAGGAGCTGGGCGAGGGCGGCAAGTTCCCGCCCAAGACCATCCCGCGCGTGCCGAACCAGAATCCGCACAAGGAATGGACCGCTGCCATCCGCGCCAACAACCCGCTCGCGGCCGGCTCGAACTTCGAATATTCCGTGCCCTTCACCGAGATGGTCTGCCTCGGCGTGATCTCGACCGCCATCGGCGGCCGGCTCACCTGGGACCCGGTCGCGATGAAGACCGGCAACGCCGCCGCCGATGCGATGATCTACCCGACCTATCGCAAGGGCTGGAACCCGACCGAGATCATCTGATCCGATCCCCAGGTGTGCGCGACGTGATTACGCCGCGTCTGCCTCATGCAGCCCGCGCCACCCGGCGCGGGCTTTTTTGTGTCCGGGGTGTGGCGAAGCATGATCCCAATGGCCCGAAGTTTTTGCACTTCGGGGGGTGGGGCCGCTTCTCCGCAAGCGGCCTGGGTTCCAGCCGGCGAATTACCCTGCAACCCAGGCCGGCTCGGAGAGCCGGCCCCACCTCGGAATAGTCTGATCCTTGCGGGGCGTTGGGATCAGTTGCGCCGCAGCCGCACATCCATCCAGACCGCGAGCGTGAGCACCGCGCCGCGGGCGATGAACTTGGCCTCGGGTGACACAGCGAGGAGCGTCATGCCATTGAGCAGCGCCGTCATGATGAGCGCGCCGAAGATCACGCCACCTACCGTGCCGCGCCCGCCGCGCAGCGCCGTGCCCCCGATCACGCAGGCGGCAATGGCGTCGAGCTCCATCAGATCGCCCACGGTCGTGGTCGAGGCGCCGGAGTAGGCCGTCGTCATGAAGCCGGTGAGCGCGACTGCCACGCCCATGAGCGCATACGCGCCCACCATCGTGCGCGCGACCGGCAGACCGGAGAGGTGCGCCGCCTCCTCATTGCCGCCGATGGCGTAGAGGGCGCGGCCAAATGGCGTGTGCCGCGTTAGGCACCATACCGCGCCCGCCACCGCGGCGAGCACGAGCAGCGAGACCGGCACGCCGCGAAAGCCATTGAAGATCGTGACGAGCCCGAGCACCGCGGCGGCGGCCAGCGACCATGTGAACACGGCCTGCGCGGTGGATGTCACCGGGAGGCCGTGGGCGCGCCGCGCGATCCGCGCGCGCCACGTCGCGACGGCGAGCCCCATCAGCAGCGCCGCCGCCAAACCCAGGCCGGCGGCGGCGGGCAGGTAATAGGTCGTGAGCTTGGCGTAGAGGTTTTCCTCGTCCCCGCGCGAGACCGGGATCGTGGAGTTTTGAATGACGAGCCAGAAGAGCCCCTTGAAAATCAGCAGCCCGCCGAGCGTGATGATGAACGACGGGATGCGCTGCCGCACAATGAGCGCTCCCATCCCGGTCCAAAGGACGACCGCGACGGCGAAGGCCGCGAGCAGCGCGAGGGGCGCCGGCCAGCCCTGCTGAAACACGAGCACCGCCGCGATCCCGCCCACGAGCCCCACGCCGCTGCCCACGGAAAGATCAATTTGCCCGGTCAGCAGGATCATGAACATCCCGAGCGCGAGCGTGCCGGTGAGGGAAAACTCGACGATGAGCTGCGTGAGATTGCGCGAGCCGAGGAAGGCCGGCTCTTTCGCCGCGAAGAACGCGCAAATCGCGAGGAGCGCAACAGGAAGCGCGAGGGCTTGGAGAGAGAGGCGGGGCTGCATTGGCGGTGTGACGAATGACCAATGACGAATGTCTAATGACTAATGCCGGAGCCGGTCTTCGCGGTCTGTGCAGCGCGGAGGTTTCGGTCGGTGGTGCGCACGATCGTGGCGAAGATGTGGTGCAGTTCTTTCGCTTCCTTCCAGAATGCTCGGGCCGCGGCTTTTTGTGTCTGCGCGGCTTTCGCGATCATCCGCAACCAGTATTTCGTCTCTCGCGCCTCTTTGCGGCAGAGTGCGATCTTGTGGCGGAAATCTCGTTTCGATTCCGCATCGTCCGCTTCGCAGTAGTTTGCACCGATGCTCGTGCGCGCGCGCACGAGTTGGTTGATTACCGGCGCAGACGCGGGATTCGCCGGCACGCCGAGGCAAAATTCGATGATGGCCACGCCGAAAGGCGCCGTGCGTTCCTCCAAGTCATAGGTCTTCGACTTCATTAGACATTAGTCATTCGGCATTGGTCATTTCATCACGCTGCCAGCATCGCCGCACGCATCAGTCCTTCCTGCGTGGCTTCGCCGCGCAGAAACCCTCCGCCAATCCGGCCGCTTCGCAGCATGATGATGCGATCGCTCAGGCCCATGAGCTCGGGGAGTTCACTGGAGACGAGGATCACGGCCTTGCCCTCGGCAGTGAGGCGGTTGATCAGCTCGTAGACCTCGACCTTGGCGTTGACGTCGATGCCACGCGTGGGCTCGTCGAGCATCACGACGTGCGGCTCGGTCATGAGCGCCTTGCCGAGGACGACTTTCTGCTGGTTGCCGCCGGAGAGGCCGCCGACGCGCGTGTGCTGACCGGGGGCCTTGATCCGGAGTGAATCGAAAAAGTGCTGGTTGCGCACCTGCTCGGCCGGACGGTCGATCCGGCCGGGCGGGCGCGTGAACTGACGCAGGCTGGAGAGTGAAAGGTTGAACCCGATCTCCTGCCCCAGCACGAGGCCGTGACGGCGGCGGTCCTCGCTGGCGAGCACGAGCCCCCGCGCGATGGAATCGCGGGGCGAAGGCACCCCGTAGGGTTGCCCGCGCAGGGCGACTTCCCCGCTCGTGCGGTGCCCCCAGGCGCCGAAGAGATGCATCAGCAGTTCCGTGCGGCCCGCGCCCATCAGGCCGCCGATGCCCAGCACCTCGCCGGCGTGGAGGTCGAAGGAGAGTTCGTGGAGCAAGGGCGGGGCGTTCTTCGCCGGGGCGACGGTCAGGTTACGGACGGAGAGGGTTGGCTGGCCGGTGTAGGGGCGCAGGCTTGCTGCGCCCTCGGCAGATGCGGGCAAAGGGCGCAGCAAGTCTGCGCCCCTACGCGCACGCTGCGGATACAAATCCTCGATTTCGCGGCCGACCATGTGGCGGATCACGAGCGGGATCGTCGCCTCGGCGCGCGGCAGAGTGACGACGCTGGCGCCGTCGCGCAGGACGGTGATGCGGTCGGCGAGGGCGAAGACCTCGTCGAGTTTATGGGAGATGTAGATGCAGGCGGTGCCCTGGGCGCGAAGCCGGCGCAGGTGATCGAGCAGCACGGCGACCTCTTGCTCCGCGAGCGCGGCGGTGGGCTCGTCGAGCACGAGCACGCGGGATTGCTTGTCCATCGCGCGCACGATCTCGACGAGCTGCTTCTGGCCGATGCCGAGCGCGCGCACGGGCGTCTCGGGGGAGATCGCGAGGCCGAAGTCGCGCAGCAGCGCGGTCGCGCGCCGGTGCATCTCCAGCCAGTCCACGCGCAGGCCGCGCCGCGGGGCGCGGCCGAGGAAGATGTTCTCCGCCACGCTCAGCTCGTCGATGAGGGCAAACTCCTGCGTGATGACGGCGATGCCCGCCGCCTCGGCGTCGCGCACAGAGCGGAATGCCACCGGCCGGCCTGCGACGCGCAGCTCGCCCTCGTAGCTGCCGTGGGGGTGGATGCCGGCGAGCAGCTTGATGAGCGTGGATTTGCCCGCGCCGTTCTCGCCGCAGAGCGCGTGGATCTCGCCGGCGTGCAGATTGAAGCTGACGTCGCGCAGGGCGGTGACGCCGGGGAAGCGCTTGGTCAGGCGGTGGGCTTCGAGAAGGGCGGCGGGCATCAAAGGTAGGGCGGGTCTGTGACCCGCCCTTTCACGCGTTAAGTGTTCGAATCAAGGGCGGGTCACAGACCCGCCCTACTTTAGGTCGGCGGCCTTGTGGAATCCATCCGCCACTACCGTTGCCGCCATGTTCTCCTTATCCACCGAGATCACCCGCTCGAAGATCGACGGCACCTGCTTCATCCCGTTGTCTAGCGTGGCGGTCGTGGCGGGCTTGTGGCCCTTGGCGACATCGACGGCGATGCGCGCGGCGAGGGTCGCGAGATTTTTCAGCGGTTTGTAAACCGTCATCGCCTGCGTGCCGCGGAGGATGCGCTGGCAGGCGGCGAGGTCGGCGTCCTGCCCTGTGACAAGCACTTTGCCGGCGAGCCCATCCTCGGAAAGCGCTTGGATCGCGCCGCCGGCGGTGCCGTCGTTTGAGACCACCACGGCGTCGATGTTTCGCCCGGCCTTGGTGACGGCGGCGTTCATGATCTTTTTCGCGTTCTCCGGTTTCCAGTCGAGCGCCCAGTCCTCGTGCACGACCTCGATTCGCCCGGCTTGGATGAGCGAGGCGAGGATGTTGTCCTGTCCCTGCTTGAAGAGCTTTGCGTTGTTGTCGGTGGGGGCGCCGTAGATGCGGACGATGCGGGCCTTTCGATCCTTGGGCAGGCGCGCGACGGCGTAGGCGGCCTGCGCCTCGCCGACCTTCACGTTGTCGAACGTGAGGTAGTAGTCGATCGGCGCGTTGAGGATGAGGCGATCGTAGGCGATGACCGGGATCTTCGCCTCGGCGGCGGACTTCATCGCGCGGCCGAGCGCGGCGCCGTTGTGCGGGACGACGACGAGCACATCGACCTTGCGCGTGATGAGTGACTCGATGTCGCGCGTCTGGCGCGTGTCGTCGGAGTTGGCCGACTGCACGATGACCTCCGCGCCGAGCTTTTTGGCCTCCGAGATAAACGTGTCGCGGTCGCGCTGCCAGCGCTCCTCCTTGAGCGTGTCCAGCGAGAGGCCGATGACGGGCTTCTCCCGGGAGGCGAAGGCGGAGACGATGCCGGCGAGGAAAAGAAGGCAGGCGAGGGCGGGGCGGAGGTGCATGACGCGGTGGAAATGATTGCAGGTTTGCAACCGCAGGGGAGGGCGCGAGGCTTGCCGACGCGTGACGCTCGACAACCCAAAACTACACACCCTCGCCGGCGCGGTTGCGTGGCGGGAGCGCCAGCGCGCGGCCGGCCGCCGCGTGGTGCTGACGAACGGCGTCTTCGATCTGCTGCACACCGGCCACCTCTACTACCTGCAAAAGGCCCGCGCCCTCGGCGACGCCCTGATCATCGCGATCAATTCCGATGCCAGCGTGCGGGCGCTGAAGGGCCCCTCGCGCCCCGTGCAGGCGGAGGCTCACCGCGCCTACGCGCTCGGCGCGCTCGCGTGCGTCGATGCGGTGCTCGTTTTCAACACCCCGCGGCTCGACGCCGAGATCCGTGCCCTGCAGCCGGACATCTACTGCAAGGCCGGCGACTACACGCTCGAGAAACTCGACGCCGGCGAACGCGCGGCGCTCCAGGCCGCGGGCGCCCGCATCGAGTTCATGCCCTTCCTCGCCGGCTTCTCCACCACGCAGCTGATTGCGCGGATCAAGGCCGCGGGGGAAATCTAAAACCATGCGCGTCGTCATCCTCGGTTCCGGCCGCGGCTCCAATGCCGAGGCGATTCTCCTGGCCCAGCAGGCGGGCAAGCTGGGCCGCGCCCGTGTCGTGCAGATTTTTTCCGACAAGCCAGACGCCGGCATCCTCGCCCTCGGCCCGCGCTTCGGCGTGCCGGCCAGCTTCCTCGACGCCGCGCCCTACAAGACGAAACTCGATGGCGCCGGTGAGCAGCACTACATCGCGGCGATCGAGGCGTGCCGGGCGGATCTGATCGTGCTCGCGGGCTTCATGCGCGTGCTGAAGATGCCGTTTCTCGCGCACTTCGAGGGCAGGATTATCAACCTCCACCCGAGCCTGCTCCCGAGTTTCCCCGGGCTCGATGGCATCGGGCAGGCGTTTCGCCGCGGCGTGAAGATCGCCGGCTGCACTGTGCATCAGGTCACGCTCGAAGTGGACGGTGGCCCGATTCTCGATCAAGCGGCGGTGCGCGTGGAGGACGGTGACACCCTGGAATCGCTCGCGCAAAAAATCCACGCCGCCGAGCATGCGCTGCTGCCTGCGGTGATCGCGCGGCTGAGCGAACGCGGAGCCTGACCCGTCATGGAGGAACGGCCTCGCATCCTGATCATCGAGGACGAGCCCGCGATCGCGGACACCTTGATCTACGCGCTCGGCACGGAGGGCTTTGCGCCCGAATGGTGCGCGACGGGCCGGGCCGGGCTGGCCGCGATGGCGGCAAAGCCCTTCGCCTTCGTGGTGCTCGACGTGGGCCTGCCCGACGGCACCGGCTTCGAGGTTTGCAAACAGATCCGTGTGCACTCGGCGGTGCCGGTGCTCTTCCTCACCGCGCGCAACACCGAGCTCGATCGCGTGCTCGGGCTCGAGTTGGGCGGTGACGATTACCTCGTGAAACCCTTCAGCCCGCGCGAACTCACTGCGCGCGTGAAGGCCATCCTGCGGCGGACGAGCGCTGGCCATTCCACGGGGGGTGGGGCCGCTGCTCCGCAGCGGCCTGAGTTCCCTGACGCGAATCCGCCTGCAACCCAGGCCGGCTCGGAGAGCCGGCCCCACCAGGAAATCCTCGTCGATGCCGAGCGCTGCGCGATTCGCTACCGCGGCGTGGCGCTCGATCTCACGCGCTATGAATTCCGGCTCCTGAAGGCGCTGGCGGCCCGGCCTGGCCGGGTGTTCACGCGCGATCAGCTCATGACGGCGGCGTGGGAGGATCCGGGCGCGAGCCTCGACCGCACGGTCGATGCGCACATCAAGACCCTCCGCGCCAAACTCCGCGCAATCACGCCCGACGATGACCCGATTCGCACGCATCGGGGGCTGGGCTATTCCGTGCGCGAGGCGGGATGAAGCCGTGAGAATCCGCACGGCGATCTTTGGGGTCTATCTCCTGGCTTCGGCGGTCGGTCTCGCCGTGTTGATGGGCTTCGTGCTCCGCGACGTGCGGCTGCGCTACGTCGAGTCGATGCGCCGGACGCTCGCCGACACCGCGACGGTGCTGGCCGCGCTGCTCGAATCGGGCGCGGCCCGGGCCAACGGCGGGAGCGATTTGGCCGCGGCGTGGCGCGAGGATCTGCCGGCGCTCGCGCGCACGAGCGGGACGCTGCGCGTGTATGTGACGGATGCGCGCGGCCGGGTGATTTTCGACGGCAACAGCGGGCGCGACGTGGGGCGCGACTACGGGCTGCCGAAACCGGCGGGTTACGATGAGCCGGATAACGCGAGCATGGTCGGCGGCGAGTTGCGGGTGATTGCACCGGTGAGCAAAGAAGGGGCGGTGGTGGGCTATGTGGGAGTGGCGCGGCCCTTGATCTCGGTCACCGAGGCCGTGTGGCGGGCGCGGGTGCGGCTGGCGTTGGGCGCGGGTGCCGTCGCGCTCGTGCTGGTGATCGCGGGCTGGTGGATCGCGGCGAAGCTCACCCACTCGCTCGAGCGGCTGACGCTCTACGCGCAGACCGTGCGCGACGGCCGGCCGGCGCGGCCGCCAGCCTCGCGGGCGAAGGAAATCGCGGCGCTCGTGCAGGCCTTTGAGGAGATGCGCACGGCGCTGGAGGGTAAGGCCTATGTCGAGCGCTACACGCAGACGCTCGCGCACGAGCTGAAGGCGCCGCTCTCGGCGATCCGCGGTGCGGCGGAGTTGCTCGGCGAGGAGATGCCGCGCGAGGAGCGGGCCCGCTTCATCGCGAATCTCCGCGCCGAATCGGCGCGCGTGCAGCGGGTGGTCGATCAACTGCTGGAACTCGCGGCGCTCGAGGCGCGGCGGGCGCCGGCGGAGTTTGCGCTGATCGATTTGCGCGCGGTGGTCGATGAGGCGCTGGCGGCGGCGCGGGGGTTCGCGCAGGCGCGGGAGGTCGCGTTGAAATTTGAGGGCGGGGTGAAAGCGCAGGTGCGGGGCGAGCGCGTCCATCTCGGCCATGCCCTCGGCAACCTCGTGCAAAACGCGATCGAGTTTTCGCCGCCGGGCGGCGTGGTGACGGCCACGTTGGAGGTGGAGGCGGGGCGCGCGGTGGTGCGCGTGGACGACACCGGGCCGGGCGTGGCGGCGTATGCCTTGGACAAGGTCTTTGATCGGTTTTTCTCGCTGCCGCGTCCGGACACCGGGCGCAAGAGCAGCGGGCTCGGCCTGAGCATCGTGCGCGAGGTGGCGCGGCTGCATGGGGGCGAGGTGACGCTCGAAAACCGCGCGGAGGGCGGGGCGCGGGCCACACTCTCGCTGCCGGTCGCGTAGGGTTCATCGCGATTTCATCCCCGCTTCATCAAGGCTTCACCGGGGTGGGAGAAGCTGGCGGGCATGGAAACTCCTCCTGTCATCCCGTCGCGTGTGTCGTTTGCCCGGCGCAATGCGATCACACTCAAACTGCTGCTGGTCGCCGCGCTCGTGCTGTTGCTACACGTGCCGCTGCACCTCCTGAATTCCTTGCAAGTGGAGAGGGCGAAGACGCACACGCGGGCGCTGCCCGGCTTCATCATGCGTGCGGCGTCCGCCTCGCCGGGCGAGCCCCTGACGGCGCATCCGGTGTTCGATGCCTACCGCACGGTGGGACGCGCGCTGAAATATGCGGTGCTTGTGCTGGCGCTGATCTTCACGGCGTTCTTCCTCTTCGAGATTCTCGGTGGTCTGCGGCTGCACGTCGCGCATTACGCATTGGTGGGCGCGGCGCTGTGTTTGTTTTACCTCGCATTGCTGGCGCTCGGCGAAGTCACGGATCCGGGCGTGGCCTATGCGGGCGCGGCGGTGGCGTCGTCGTCGCTCATTGTGTGCTACAGCGCGGCGATTTTGCGGAGCTGGTTGCGTGCGGGCGCGATCGCGGGGTTGCTGGCGGCGGTGCATAGCGTGCTGTTCGTGGTGCTGCGGATGGAGGATTTTGCGCTGCTGGCGGGCACGGCTGCGCTTTTTGCGGCCCTGGGCGCGGTGATGTTCTTCACGCGCAACGTGGACTGGCACGGCTCGCAACTGGAGGGCGCGCGATGAAACCCAAGCGCCTGCCGCGCCTCTGGTGCGCGCTGCAAGGACTGTTGCCGATCGAGGCGTGCCTCGCGGCGCAGCGCGGGGAACTGGCGTGGCCGCAGGATGCGGCCGAAAACGGGGCGAAGCCCGGAATCGCGGACAAACCGCGGTTGCCGCGATCGCGGGCCGGCCGGGGCCACGCGGGGCTTGCGCCGGCGCGGGCGGAGGGGCAGGGTGCGGCTCTTAGCTTCGGGGCCTGATCGTCGCTCCGAGTTCTTTGATCCCAAGGCGCGGGCTAAACCCGCGCCCGTTTTAGAAAGTTCGGAGAGGAAAGTCCGGACACCGCAGGGCAGGATGCTGCGCCAGCTTCACCGCGAGCGCAGGCGGCGCGCGTCAAGGCGCGTCCGACGGACAGTGTCACAGAAAGCAAACCGCCTCGCGGGCAACCGCGGGGTAAGGGTGAAAAGGTGGGGTAAGAGCCCACCGCGCCGACGGCGACGTCGGCGGCACGAAAAACCCCTTCCGGTGCAAGGCAAAATAGGTGGCTGGGCGGCCCGTCCAATAGCCACGGGTATGCCGCACTCTGCTGCGCGCGGCGAAAGTCGCGCAAGGCGGGGCGGGCCCTTCGCAAGAGGGGCGTGAGAGAAATGATGATCGAACCCCGACTTGTCGGGGGGAACAGAATCCGGCTTACCGGTCCCGAAGCTAAGAAATTTTTCCTCCATCACCCCGCCATCCCATTCCCCATGCGCATCGCAATCATTCCCACCGCCCTGCTGATTCTCGCGGGGTTCGCCCCGATCGTCGTCTCGGCTCAGCAACCCAAGGCCAAGGGCAAGGGCGCGCCGGCCAGTGCGGCCGACCGCTCGCGCGAGGCGGAGAAGGTGGGCCTTGCGGAGCCCTTTCGCGGCCTCGCGACCAAGGACGGGATCGAGCGCGGACTCTTTCCGCTGCGCGCGAGCGGAGTCACGACCGAGCCGGTGCGCACGGCGGCGGCGGCGTTTCTCAAGGCGCTCAGCGACGAGCAGCGGAAGAAGACACTCTTTCCCGTGGGCGACGACGAGTGGCGCAAATGGATGAACCAGCACTTCTACGTGCGGCAGGGTGTGAGTTTCCAGGAGATGAGCGAGGTGCAGCGGAAGGCGGCGTTTGCGCTGATGGGTGCCTCGCTGAGCGCCAAAGGCCTGAAGCTGTCGCAGGACATCATGAAGCTGAACCACACGCTCGGCGAACTGAACAACAATGACATGGTGCAATACGGCGAGTGGCTCTACCACATCACGATCATGGGCGAGCCGTCGGCCGACAAGCCGTGGGGCTGGCAGATCGACGGGCATCACCTGATCATCAATTATTTTGTGCTGCGTGATCAGGTGGTGATGTCACCGGTATTTGTGGGGTCCGAGCCGGTGACGGCGCACGCCGGGAAATTCAAGGGCGTGTCGATCCTGCAGGAAGAGCAGGCCGCGGGGCTGGCGATGCTGCGCTCGCTCGACGCGGCGCAGCGCAAACGCGCGGTCCTCGAAGTGTCGAAGACGGGCAACAATAACCTCACCGAGGCGTGGAAGGACAATGTCGTCCTCGACTACGCCGGGATTCCGGCGGCCGTGCTCACCACCGCGCAACGCGAACGCCTGCTGCGGCTCGCGGCGATGTTCATCGAAAACATGGACGACGGCCACGCGCGCGTGAAGATGACGGAGGTCCGCGCGCACCTCGACCGCACGCACTTTGCCTGGATCGGCGGCGATGCGGACGACAGCGTGTTCTACTTCCGCATCCACAGTCCCGTGGTGTTGATCGAGTTTGATCACCAGCGGCCGGCCAACCTGCGGCACCTCGCCAAGGACCCGAGCCAGCCGAACCGGGAGCACATCCACGTGGTGGTGCGCACACCCAACGGCAACGATTACGGAAAAGATTTACTTCGGCAGCACCACGAGCAGCAGAAGCATTGAGGCGGGGTTCGCCATTGGAGAACAGTGTCTTGTGTAAGGACTAGGGTCGAAAGACCCTAGCTGGAGCAGGCTATTTGTAGGCTGAGGGGCCCTATTTTGCCCGTAGATTTTGGCGTATGATGGTCGAAGTAATCCATCATCATGCCGACTTCGCCGCAGTGCTGCGTTTTTTTCAACCATGCCGGAGACCGCCTGGCAAAAGCCAGCGGTGAGCAGGCTCGCCCCCATCGGCGCACGGCGGGGCTCACGCTTGTGGAGGTGATGGTGGCGCTGCTCCTGATGGCCTCGGTGATGGTGGGATTCATCACCGCCTTCATCCAATCCCGGCGCGTGACCGAGTCGAGTGTGCTCCACGCCGCAGCGACGAGCATCGTCTATGGAATCATCGAGCAGATTAAGCAGCTCGATTACACTTCGCTGCTGCCCAACTACGAGGTCGATCCCTTTGCGCCGGTAGCCAAAACGCCTCCCTACGTCCGCGTCCGGATCAACCAGTCCACGGTCGTCTGGCTGAAAGTGGTGCATACCGCGGCTCCGGGGGCACCGCAGGCGCCGACGGTCACGCCGGCGCCGACCGCAACCGCGGCCAGCGTGGGCGCGATCCAGAATTTCATCGGTTCGCTGCCGCTGTCGACTGTGACCGGCACGACCTCGCAGGAGATCAACTTGGATCTGTGGGTGTGGATCGACGAAATCCCCGACGCGGCGAACAACGTCTCGGAGGTGAAAAAAATCACCGTCGTTTACACCTACAGCTACATCGACGGCCGGGCGACGCGCACGATCCGCGACCGCGAGGTGTTTCTGCGCACCCGCTTCGACCAATGAAAACCACCCGGCATCCACGCCCGCGCCACGCGGGTTTCACCCTCGTCGAAATCCTCATCAGCCTGGCGGTGTTCGGCGGCGTCATGGCCATGTGCCTTGGCACTTTTCTCTTTGGCCTGCGCGCGATGTATAAGGATTCGCAGCGCCTCGCGACCAACGCGAGCCTGCGCAGCTTCATGGCGCAGGTCTCGAAGGAGACGCTCGATTCCTCCTTCTTCTACGTTTTCCCCCACTACACTAAGCTGGATGGAAGCGTGAACCTCGCGACGGACGCCGCGTCGATGACGCAAATTGAAAATGCCGCGGACGACGATTACGACAAGTGGGTCGGGCAGGGGGATTGTCTCGTGCTGATCACGATGACCTCGGTCCATCGCACAACGGACATCCGTCAGATACGTATCTACTATCGGGTGACGACGAACCAGGCCACCATGAACGCCGAGGCCCCCATCCGTTACTACGAGACGGCCGACTGGGGGGAGGGCACCGCCCTGGCCTCGAACGGCCGCACCAATCTCGCGACGGAGCTCAACGCCATCAACCTAAGCGCCAATCCGGCCATCGCCGGCTCCCGCTTGCTCGTGGCACGCACGGTCGGGCGCAAGGTGCCGGCTCCCTACATTCCCTATGCCGCCGGTGATCGGTATCCGGTGTTTTCCTCCGAGTCGCCGGATTCCACGCCCACGAACGGTTTTGTGGCCATCAACATGGAGGTCATCAACGGCAGCACCACGAACCAACTGCTCTCAAGCAGCAGCTTCAACTACACCATCTCTCCCCGTCGCTAATCCCATGAAAATCTCACCGACCCAGCCGCGCGCCCGGCGCGCCTCCGCCATGATCACGGTGATCGTCCTGACCGGCATCATGGCCGTCCTGACCGCGAGCATGTTGCGCTACACCCTCACCGAGCGGCGCGGCAACGAGCGCAATCGCGTGATTCTGCGGGCGAAGAACATGTCCGAGAGCATCTCCGTCTACGCCGCGGAACAGATCACCACGATTCTCTACCGCCTGCGCAGCACGACCCCGATTGCCTTCATGACCGGGGCCAACGAGATCGATCTGCCGCCGCTGAACCTTCTACAGGTGGCGGACGCGTCCTACACCTCCGGCGCCAACATGGAGGTGCGGGCCGGCCTCACCGGTTCCACGGGCCTGCTCTTCATTGATCCCGCCACCAACCCGGGCAATCCCAACGCCGGCTTGCAGGTGAACACCGCCAGCGTCCCTATCATCGCCAAGGCGACCGCCCGCCACACTGCGCTCGGCACCATCCCGGCTTACAGCCAGCACAACCTCGCGGTGGACTTTGTGCCGCTGTTCCAGTTCGCCGTGTTCTACAACATGGACATGGAGATTTGGCCCGGCGCCGACATGACCCTCGCCGGGCCGGTGCATTGCAATGGCGAGCTCAGCGCCCGCAGCGCGACGGGCTTCACGGCCAACGTCTCGTTCCTCGATCGCGTCTCGGCCTCAATGGGCTTTTATGCGAACAGCATCCGGCAGGGCACATGGATTAACAACACCGGCGGGACCGACGCCGGGCCGGGCGGCAACGGACCTTTGCGTTTCCAACATACGACCACCGGAGTAGTGACCGACATCCAGAGCGGCGCCTCCGTCTGGCGCGATCATAAGTATGGCAGCGCCACCGAGACCACGACGACCCAGAACAACTTCAAGGTCTTCGCGACGACGAGCTATGGCGTCAATCTCCGCACCAGCGTGCACGGCGTGACTCCCCTCGTTCTCCCCGGCATCTCAAACTACTCCAAGACCAACCTCCCCTCGACGCCCGAGGACGATCGCAACAACGGCCGGCAGATTATCGCGCGGCCGGATGCCACTGACACCGCGGGCCTCAAGGAGACCAAAATCGCGCGCAAGGCCGGCCTCTACATCATCGTCAACCCCGACAACGCCACCCGCACCGGCTACAAGCCCGACGGCACCGCCGTCAGCATGCGCGCACGCTCCTACCGCTGCTGGCTCAATACCGTGAACGCCGATCTCACGCATTCGATCGTCGAGGTGATCTTGCCCGGCCAGCCCAGCTACGGCGACCTGAACGCCAACGTGAACAATCTCCCGAACCGCTATACGACCTCCACGTCGATCGGGCACAACCAGGTGTTGCGCACGATTCAAGGCGGCGGAGTCGATCTGGCCTCGACCGGCAATGCCGTGGGCGCCACCCCCACCATGACCAGTTTCTCCGACGCCTATTTCTACGATTTGCGTCGCGCGAAAAACAACTCGGGTGCGGGTTCGCAACTTTCTACTGGATCCTTCCGTTCGAGCAACCCCTACACCCCGCGCCCGATCGTGAAGATCGATTTCGATCTCACGCGCTTCCGCATGGCGGTTGAGCGGACCATGTCGGGCACGTCGCTCAGCTACGTTGCGACTGCCACCACCAGCACCATCTACAACCCAGCCGCGCCGAACGCCTCCAATTGGGGCAGCTCAATCTACAATCCCGCCAGCTCGGCGGCGCCGGCCGCCTACGGCCTCGGCATGGGCGCGTCGTTCAACACCTTCCCGACCTCTACGACACTGACCGCGCAGGATCCCTATCGGATCTACTTCGCGCCGGCGGATCCGGCCGATCCGCTGATCACAACCAACCCAGGTTCATTCGCCGTGGGCCCGACGGATTTGGCGAGCACGATCGCGACCAAGCCTTGGTTCGATGGTGTCACCGTATACATCCACTCGGTCGATGCGGAAGTGCGCGGCGACGCCAACGCGGACGGTCTGCCGGATCGCATCGACTCCGCGGTGCGCCTGTGGAATGGCCGCGGGCGCATCGTGTCGCTGGATGGCGGGACCTATCCGGGCATGACTGGCTTCACCTTCGCGACGAACGATGCGGCTTACATTGTGGGCCACTTCAATGCCGATGGAACCATCAACGCCACTTCGTCGGACAACGCCAATCCCGGCGGCTACAGCGCGCGGTATCCCGACTCGGCTTCCGAGCGACTCTGCTCCGTGATGGCGGACGCCGTGACGATCCTATCGATGCCGGCCTATGACACCACCTACAGGCAGATTTCAGGTTGGAGCGATTCGCTGAGCGCGCATCGAACTGGATCGAGCGGATGGAGTTCATCCTGGGCCACCACCCAGCCGAGTGGCAGTAATTCCGGGGATGGCATCAACCTTTCCTTTGTTCCGGCGGCCCTCCCGAATCTGGGCAACATCACCCCTGGCTCCGGGTCGGCGCGCACGACCAAGTTTGGCGCCACGGCCACGGAGATTTCGACGGCGCTGCTCGTTGGCATCGTCCCCACAAACCATAACCCCGTCGGATTGACTGATGGGCCTCCGTCGACCTCAGCCAACGGTCAGGCGAGCGGTGGAGTGCATAATTTCCCCCGCCTGCTCGAGGTCTGGAGCGGTGCGGGTCTTTACATCCGTGGCTCGATGGTGGCGATGTTCGAGAGCCGGGTGGCGATGGAGCCGTGGAATCTCCGCATCTATTCCGCGCCCGGCCGTTATTGGGGCCTCCACCAGAGCCTGCGCAGCGCGAACCACGATCTGCCGCTTGAGCCGATTCTGCTGGGAGCGCGGCGCCTGGGCTTCAAAGAGATCACGGCGGCGGAATATGCCACGATGAAGACGACCATCGAGGCGCTGCCGCACTGAGCTTGGTGGTCAGCGCTCAGTGGGCATCTAATTGCAGCCGCCCTTTGCCTTTTCAGGCTCTTGGGCCGCTTGGGTAGGGCCACTCCGTTCGCCGCAGTCTTCGTCTTTCGACTCGGCGCGGCGGTGTCCGAGCCCTAACGCAAGGAGCAATCCCAAAGCAAAGGGAGGTTGGTATCATTGACTTGGTGGCCTGTTTTTCCGCGAGCGTTCTGCGTCTCCTCGCCGTCGAATCATCTATCAAACCAGGCATGGATCGTATCATGCCAGATCCTGTAGCTCGTGGACTTCTCTATTGTAGGCCTGCCCGCTGGCGGGTGCCAGGCCAGCGGGTGGTAATAGCTAGGTGACGCTGGTATCAGATGTCCGCCACATGCGCCGCCATGAGGAAGCTATAATCCGAAACGCCGCGCCAAGGCGGAGCGCGCAGCGATTCAGAAATTCAACACGCTCGAGTAGGCGGCGCGAGCGGCGGCGGTGGTGAGTTCCTTCCAGCCGGAGACGCGGTAAGGGTTGCCGCCGCCGAAATTGCCGAGGGACTCGTCGTAGTGGAAGGCGGCATTGCCCACGACCCGGATGTCGTTGGCGACAAAGGAGCCCATCACGTCACCGTTGCCGTTGATTTTGAGCGAGGCCTGCGGCGCGTAAACGACGGCGCTCAGGACGCCGTTGCCGGCGATTTGCACATCCTGCACGCCCGAGGTCTTGGTGCCCCAGATCTGGAGATTGATCGGTTGGTTGGAGGTTCCCGCGGTGGTGCCGCCGTTCATGATGCCGTTGCCAGCGATCTTGATGTCACCGGGGGCATAGATTTCGAGGGTGGCGCCGGTTTGGAGATTGAGTGCCCCGCTGCCGCCGCCGATGTCGATGCTGGTGGTGGTGCTGGTGAGGGTGAGGACAACCTTGGGCGAGGGATCGCCGAGGTTGAGTTTCGCGACAGCGAAGGTCGCGTTGTTGAAATTTATCTGCGGTGCGGTGTAGTAATATTTGCCATCGGCGGCGGCCACATCGCCGGTGCGCGGCAGACTCAGAGAGCTGGTGATGCTGCCGAGGGAATAGGCGGTCGTGGTGGGCGCCGTGACGGCGTCAAAGTTGGAAGTGAAATCGGTCGAGACCCGGCTCATGTCGGTCGTGCCGCTGGGGGTGCCAAACGGGCCGATGAGGCCGTTGGAGCCGACGTTGGGCACGGCGCTTCCGGTGGACGCGTAACCCCAGATGTCGGCGTTTTGGACGAGAATGGCATCCACGGCGACGGAGATGGACCCGACCGAGCCCTTGTCGTTCTTCACACCGGCACTGTAGGGGATGGCGGCGGTGGCGCTGTTGTTATCCGGATCGGAATTCCAGCTGTCGACGGAGGCATTGTTGCCCGCAAAGGTGATGCTTTGTTTGGCAACTAGACCGTTGGAGAATTTGGAGGTTTTGCGGAGCTGAACCTCGACCCATTTTTCGATCGGGCGGCTGGCCGAGCCGCCGAGGGTGATGGTGGAGCGCGCGACTGCCTTGGGTGCGGTGCCCTGATAGCCGTAGACGTAAACCCGCACGGTGCCGGTGGCGTTCTGGTCGAACGTATAGGTGCCCGAAGTGGGCAGGACGCGCCTGGCATCGGCTCCGCTGTTGACGGCCGTCCAGCCATTGGAGGTCCAGCTGTAGGAGGAGTCGGCGATTTTTTTGTTGATGGAATACATCGCCTCCTCGAGGCCGTTTTCCGCGAGATTCATCGCGGCGTTGTTGTAGAACGCGCGATTGGAGATGGAGAGGTTGGTCTTGCCGAGCTGCATGTAGCTGACCAGCGAGATGCCGATGATGGCGCAGAGCAGCATCGCGACGATGAGCAGCGACCCGCGGTCTTTGCGGGATGCGAGGGTGGGTGGGCGGCGGACGGTTGAGCGAGAGTGCATGGCGGCGTCAGGCGGTCACGATTTTGTTGCGGAGGATGAAACGCGCGGAGAGCACGGCGTTGGTGGCGTCGACGACCGTCACGTTGGAGCGCGAGGCCTCGAGCGAGATTTGCAGCTGCTTGGTGCTGGAGCCGGCAGCGGTGAGATTGGCCGCCGTGGCGAGGGGCAGCTCGGTGCCGGCGACGTTGAAGGCCCGAAAAACAAACGACCCCGCCGTGATCCCACTGATCAGGGTGCGTGTGCCGCTGGCATCGGTGCGGGCGAAGGTGCCCGTGGAACTCGAGTAGGCGTAGGTGATGCTCGCGGAGTTCACGGTGAGGGCGACGTTGACGTTGCTCGTCCACGTGATCGCGCTGGCTTGGCGCACGTCCTCGGCGAAGGTTTCGAGGGCCTTGCGCGCCTGCGCCTCCATGTCGCTGTAGTTCCTCACATTCGCGCCGCTGCGACCGAGAAAGAGAAACACGGTGAGGACACCGGCGAGGATGAACATCGCCAGTGTCGAGCCAACCATGACTTCAACGAGGGTGAAGCCACCGCTGTGGGCGAAGCGACTACGGGTGGGCGATGGTGTAGTAGTAGTCATAGAGTCCGTTTTTTACGTAGGTGCTGCTGAAGCTGCGGGCGTGGGGCCGCCCATCGTAGCCTTTCCACGTGACGCTGATGCCAATGTTGCGCGCTTCAGTCGGCCGGGCGCCATCCGCGGTCACGGTGCGCGTGACGGAATATTTTCCGGTGATCTTGGCGCTCGAGCTGAAATAGGTCGCGCCGTCGAAGGTCTCGGTGGCCGGCATGGATGTGACGCCGGTCCAGCTCATCAGCCGGATGCGTTCCATCTCGCTCTGCAGGATCTGCGAGGCGAGGGTCGTGCCGCGGGCGAGGTCGAGGTGCTTGAAGCCCGCCTGCATCGCGATGATCGAGGTGGCGATGCCGAGCGCCATGACGAAGGTCGCCATCATGACCTCAAGGATGGTGAATCCGGAAGTGTGCCCGCGGCGGCGGCCAGCCCGGTCGGGCCGTGAGACGCCTGAAAAATTGGATACGGGATTGCTCATGGTGTGAGTATCATAATCGGCTTTTCGCCTCCGCGTTAGAGGCCGACGACGCAGGGAAACAGGCCTATTGAGGATAGGCCTGAACGTCTGTCGCTCCATTCGGCGAAGTGGGTGGCCTAGGGTGATGCCCTGCGGCTCCCCGGGTGTGGCGGCGGTGCACCGGGCTGGGAAGCGCGGGGCTTTATGGCGTATCACTCGATGAAATACTCGATTTGTGAACGGGCCGTGAATGCCGGCCGGCTGCGGCATGGGCCGGATGCCTAGGGTGATGCTTCACGCTGAATGACAAGCGATAGCGATAAATACGTGCGGCATGTTCTCATGACGGGGTAGGTAATCTCTCGGGTTTTGTCGGGCGCAATTCTCCCGCAATTCGAGGGCGCATGACTTCCAATCCGCTTTTTCACCGCCCCGGGATTTTTTCCCGCGCCGCTTTTTTCCCTCTAATGCTGGCAGCGACCTCTGCGCTATGGGCGCGGCCTGCGACCGGCGTCCGCCTCCCGGCCCAAGCCCGCGGAGCCGCCGCCATCGAGGCACTCGGCGATCGCCTGCCGGATGTCGCCCGCGCCTACGGGCTCGATGCGCAGCGGCTCGTCACGATGCTCCGCACACAGCCCTCGCTGGAGGTGGACATCAACGGCCTCCTCACCTTTGCGTGCGATGGTCTCGCGGTGCGGCCCGGCGCCGCACGGCAGGGTGGCCCAGCCAACGCACCGGGCAACGCCATCACGGCCTCGTCCTCCACCGCACAGCTCGCCGCGGGCACATCGGTTGATGTCTTTCAGCTCCACAGCCTGCCGGGCGCGACGCGGGTCATCTATCTCGATTTCACCGGGCATACGACGAGCGGCACGATTTGGAACAGCGCGTTCACTGGCGGCGCGACCATCGTCTCCGCCCCGTTCGATCTTGATGGGGACGCGACGACCTTCAACGACGCGGAGCGTGGCGCCATCCTCGCGATCTGGAAGCGCGTCGCGGAAGACTACGCGCCGTTTCTCGTCGATGTGACGACGCAGGATCCCGGCGTCGAGTCGCTGCGCAAAACTTCTTCTGGCGATCTCGCCTATGGCATCCGCGTGGTGATCAGCCCCACCAATTGGTATAACCCCAATGCGGGTGGCTCGGGCTACGTGGGTTCGTTCAGCTGGAACGACGACACGCCTACTTGGGTGTTTACCGGGCAGCTCGCCAACGACGCCCGCTACATCGCCGAAGCCGCCTCGCACGAGATCGGCCACACGATGGGCCTGAACCATGATGGCCTGGGTGGCGCTTCACCGACGGAGTATTACACGGGTCAGGGCGACTGGGCCCCGATCATGGGCGTGGCCTACTACCGGGGCATCGCGCAATTCAGCAAGGGCGAGTATGCCAACGCGAACAACACGGAGGATGATTTCGCCGTCATCGCCACCCACGCGCCGCTCGCGGCGGACGACCACGGCAACAATCTCGCCACCGCCACGGTGCTGGCCGGACCGACTGTCGCCAACGGCGGCACCATCGAGACGCGCACGGATGTCGATGTCTTCCGTTTCGACACCGGCACTGGCGCCATCGCGCTGAACATCGTTTCGCCGTCGCCGTCGCCGAATCTTTTGCTGAAGGCTGAACTCCTCAACTCCGCCGGCCAGGTGTTGTTCACGAGTGCGCCGAGCATGGTCAACGTCAGCTTTACGCCGACGCTGACGGCGGGCAGCTACTACCTCCGGTTGAGCAGTCTCGGCACGGGCAATCCCGCCACGGACGGTTTTTCGAGCTATGGCAGCGTAGGCAATTATCTCATCATGGGCTCACTAGTGCCGACCACCGCGCGGCAGGCGCCGGTCGCCGTGGCCTCCGCCTCCGCTGTTGTGGGCACGGCTTCGTTCTCGGCCAGTTTCTCCGGTCAGAACTCCACGGACGCCGATGGCAGCATCACCGCCTATCGTTGGGATTTTGGCAACGGCACGACCTCCCTGTCGATGAACGCCAGCTGTCTTTACACCTCGCCGGGCACCTATACCGCGGTCCTTACGGTCACGGACAACGACGGGCTGACCGGTTCAGCCGCGCTCACGATCACGGTCAATGCCCCGGCCAACCAGGCGCCCGTGGCGGTGATTTCCACCAACCAGAACACAGGCACGGCTCCGGTCGCGATCGCGTTCTCCGGCGCCAGCTCGTATGACCCGGACGGGAGCATCGCAGCCTACCTGTGGAATTTCGGCGATGGCACGACTTCGACGGCCGTAACCCCGGCCAAGATCTACTCGACGCCGGGCAACTACACCGTAACACTGCGCGTGACCGACAATGTCGGCGCCATCGCCACCGCGACCACCGCCGTCGCCATCGCCGCCGACCCCAACGCCGCAGTGGATGTGCGCCAGTATGTGCTCACGACTGTCACGGCCGCTAGCGGCACCACCGCTGTCGCAACCATCCTTGTCCGTGATCGCTTGGACCGGCCGGTGGCGGGGGTGACGGTGGCCGTGCAATGGTCGGGCCTCGTCACGAACAAGGCCAGCGCCAAGACCGATGCCAACGGCCGGGTCGTGCTCACTTCCAATCGCACCAAAAAGGCCGGAACTATCATCGGGACAATCACCGCGATCGCACCGTTTACAGGAATAGCCTACGATGCTGCGATTTACAGTGAACCCACGGTGCGGATTGTTTCGGTAAAGTGATGACTCATTTGCACGCCAACTATCTAATGATAAAAATACTTTTGCCTGTAAGATGTTCGCTCGTTTTTTGGTGTAGTTAACAATCACTTGATCATTAACTTAGATTTAGTTGAGGGTGGGAATACCTACGATCGTTGGTGGGATTCTTTACATCACTCTTAGTTGTTTTAGATGAGCGGCGAAATTTAATTTCAAACAAGACTCTTATTGATAGATTCTTATGATATTTTACGGGGGTTTTTAGATCATGGCACCTCCGCTGCTATGTAGATTTACTCAAGCTAACGGCCACTTTTTACATTCCACAATAATATGATCACGAATCTCCGGAAATACCTAACCAACCTTAGCCTCGCCGCCGCGGTGGCATTCCTTTTCGCACCTAGCGCTGCGAGTGCCATAACCATAACGGGGGCGAACCGGTCGTTCGAGATTAATCCTGCTACAACCGGAACGTCTGGGGCCAGCCTCAATCCTGGCGCGGGTGATGTCGGTGCATTTTTTGGCGGCACTTGGACTAGCGCAGGCGAGCGCACGTCGGCCGGAACGGATAACTTCTTTACCGTCAACCTGCTCGCTGGTAGTTTTGGTTCAGGCGACGCCAGCGGAACTTGGAGTATCGCTCCCTCTTTTTGGTCGACCTATGGTTCAGCAGTAATCTCGGTGCACGTTGGTCAAGGCCAAGGAGATCCCGATTATTGGATGTTTGGGATTCCCGCCAATACGCTCTCAGGCACTTGGGCATACGACATTTTCAGTGGTGGCGGTGGCGGTCTCTCAAACATCAAACTCTGGGGCAGCGGAACGCCTAGGCCCCCCGTAACTCAGGGTGTCCCGGATGGCGGCTTCACCCTCGCGCTACTCGGCCTCGGCCTCGGCCTCGTGGTGATCGCGCGGCGCAAGCTCTGCTAAACTGGGTCCAGTATTTTCCTGAAAAGGATAGAACCCGGAAGCGAATCGCTTCCGGGTTCTTTTTTGTCGCGCGTGCTCGGCCTTCCACCGCACTTGCCTTCTGCCGACCGCGAGCAGACAACGCTCGGGCCAAAACCAATCATGGGCAGGCGCCCTGACACTTTCGTGGCGGAGCTATTTCCAGTCGCGCAGACCACCTGCAAGGGTGGCCGGCTGTTGTCGCTGCAGAAAAGGATCAGAATTTTGCCAGCGATGCCGCCCTCTCGATCCCCGCTACGACTGCCCTGCTACGGATCGACGGCCGCGACGTCGTCTCTCAACCGCCGGTCGCATACAGGCGACCTCGCGTGTGCCGGAGCATTGTTATGCTACCAGCCCTGAAAGAGTGTCAGGTAAGGCGCCTGCTCGTCGCTCGTGCCCAACTCGCGCCACTTCGCGATGGAAAAGGGTTCGTTACCTTGGCCGTAGGCGAGCGATTCGTCGTAGTGGAAAGCGGCGTTGCCCGTGAAGCGGATGTTACGGGCTACGATGGAGCCCATCATGTCGCCGTTGCCGTTTACCTGCACGTCGCCGTTGGGTGCATAGATGACCGCTTTCAGCGCTCCGTTGCCCGCGAGGTGGAGGGATTGGCCGGCGTTCGAGGTGTTGGTGCCCCAAATCTGACATGCGATGGGCTGTGCGTTGGCGTTGGCCAAGCCGCGGCCGGCGATGAGCAGGCCGCCCTCGACGTAAAGGGTGAATCGCGAACCCGCCGGCACATTGATGGAGGCGTTGCCGGTCACCCGCACCGCATCGGCTCCGCTGCTTTGCGTCAGCACGAGAGTGACATCGCCTAGCACAGTCAGCGAATCGTTGCCGCTGAGCACCAGCTGCGCGGCTCGCCACTTGGTGGTGGTGCCCACGGTGCCCAGCACTGCGGGAATGTTGGTGAGGAACGTCCCATCCGTTGGGGCTGTGACGGGTTTGAAATCCGCATTGAAATCCGTCGCGATACGCCGCGGGTCAACCATTACGCCGGCTGGGGTGTCCGCACCGCGAATCGAGCCGTTTACGCCTACGTCAGGCTGCCCGCCGCCGGTCGCGACAAAGCCCCAGATATGGGCGTCGTTGAGCAGCATCGCGCTGTTGACGACCGCAGCCGTCGCGATGCTTCCGCGGTCGGTCCGCAGCGAAAAATTATAGTCCACTGCCGGGGTCAGGGGATTGCCGTCGGGATCCGAGTTCCACGCATCGAGCGAAGTGGAGGTGCCGGAAAATACGATGCCTTCCTTGGCTACGAGCGCGTTGGCGAAGGCGGAGCGGCGCCGCAGGGTCACCTCGATCATCTTTGTCACCGGGGTATCGGTGGGTGCGCCAATGGAGGATTGCGTGATGATTTTGGGACGCGCCGTCGGGCCAGGGGCGTGATCGTCGACATAGACTTTGACCCATCCGGTGGTGCGGCCGCCGAACTCGAAACCACCAAACTTCTGCCAGGCGGGGGCGCCGGTGCTGGTCCAGCCTGTCCAGGCATCGTTGGCCCCCGCGGAGGCGCGGTTGAACGACCAGACCGCTTCCTCGGCGCCTGTTTCCGCGAGGTTCAGGGCCGCATAGCTGTTGAACGTCCGCTTGGAGAGCCGCGAGGACGAGAGATTCAGGTTTAGATAGCTCGCCAAGCCCAGCGCGATGAGCGCCGAGACGATCAGGGCGACGATCAGCACGGCCGCCCGATCCTCTTGCGCGGTGCGGGTCGCGGAGCCGCGCGGGATGCGTCGGCCGAGAAATGGACTGTGGGTGAGGTCGGGCATCAGTTGCTCACGCGTTTGTTGCGCAGGATGTAGCGGGCCGAAACGGCCGATTGGGTCGCCATCGGTGTCGTGGCGCCCGCTCGGGCGGTGCGGAGGGTCACTTGCACCTGTTTTGTCTCGAGATCATTGGTTGCGGTGTTGTCCGAGACCCCCGGCTGCTCGAGCTTGAAACGGGCGAAGGCGAAATCCGGCGTGACGTTCCGCACGAGGGCCAGCCGCGGTGTGCTCGACGAAACGTCCCCGTTCAAGCGATAGAATGAGCGATAGGTCGGGCTCGAGGTAAGGTTGTCGTAGCCGTAGGTGATGGCTGTTGTCCCGGCGCCCGCGGTGCTGACTTGGAGCGTCAGGGTCTGCGCATCGTGCCAGCGCACATCGGCGGCTTTGCGCGCATCTGCCCCGAAGATGTCCAGCGCGCGGCGTGTTTGCGCATCCATTTCGCTGTAGTTTCCGGCCGCGTAGCCCGTCCGCCCAATCATGAGGAAAGCGCTGAGAATCCCAGCCAGCACGACCACGGAGATGGTCGCCGAGACCATGATCTCCGTGAGGGTGAATCCGCGGCAGGCAGGCCGGCGGTGGCGGCGGGATGCCTCAATGCGCGGTGTAGAAATAGTCATAGAGGCCGCTCTTTCCGTAGCGCGTGAGGTAGCTCACGCGATGTTCGCGCCCATCGTAGCCACGCCAAGTGGAGACGAGGGTGATTTCCTTCATGTCCGCCTTCACATCCCGGATGTTGCGCACGCACAAAAACGAGTCGTTGGCCGCGCCCGGCACGGCAGGCACGGCCACGCGGTGATCCGCGCCGTCCTGCAGGGCTTGCAGCTGGCTCCAGCTCTTGAGCCGCAGGCGCTCGAACTCGGACTGCATCGCCTGGGAGGCGTGCGTGAGCTGCCGCGCGGTGTCGATGGCCTGGAGGCCGCGTTGCAGGGTGAGGATCGCGGTGGTGATCCCGAGGACGAGCACGCCGGCGGCAATCATCACCTCGACCAAGGTGAAGGCGCGCACGCTCCGTTCCGCTCGCAGTGGCGCGAACGGGCGGGTCTGATCCGTGGCTGACGGATAGCGGTTCACGGCTTTGAGGGCGGACCTTGCTGCACCCACATGGCGGCGACTTGGGCGCGACGTTTCACCTTCAGTTTCTCGAATACGTTCACGAGGTAGTTCTTCACCGTGTTCTCGGCCAAGGTCAGGCGTTCGCCGATTTCCTTGTTCGTGAGCCCCTCGGCCACGAAGGCCACGACCCGGCGCTCCTGGTGCGAGAGGATCGACAGGTCGCCGGTCGGCTCCGTATTCGTGTCGCCGCCCCGCAACATGCGCAGCACGCGGCCGGTCGCCTCGGCGTCGAGGATCGAGCGGCCGGCCGACACTTCCTGAATCGCGCGGACGAGGCCTTGCGGGTTGATCTCCTTCATCAGGTAGCCGTGGGCGCCCGCGGTCACCGCTTCGTAGACGTAATTGTCGTTCGAGTAGGAGGTGAGCATCACCACTCGCGTCTCCGGCAAATGCCTGAGGATTTCGCGGCAGGCGTCGAAGCCGGTGCCGCCCGGCAAGCGGATGTCGAGTAGCACTATATCGGGCTTCACACGGAGGGCCTCGGTCACCGCCTCGGTGACGGTGCCCGCCTCGGCCACGACTTTCATCGCCGGTTCGGTTTCGGCTTCGAGGACAGCCCGGATGCCGCGGCGCACGAGTTCGCTGTCGTCGACGAGCAGGATGTTGAGTTCACTGGCGGGTGCGATAGTCATGGAAGGGAGAAAGTGAGGGCGACGATGGTCCCCCGGCCCGGATGAGAATCAATCGTGAGCACGGCGTCGAGTTCCCGGGCACGCTCGCTGAAATTGAGCAGGCCCTTGCCACCGGAGGACGCGGACGATGCGTCAAACCCACTGCCGTTATCGATAATCTTGAATTCGGCCAGTCCGCCGCGCTGGCGCAGCCCGATCTCGATCCGGTTGGCCTGCCCGTGACGGAGGGCGTTGCTCACGGCTTCACGGGTGATCTGCAAGGCATGCACCCGTTGCGGCAGCGCCAGCCGCGCGGCGACCTGCTCGTCAAGATCGATGGTGGATTGGAATGCTCGCACGCCGGCCATCGCCTGCATCAAATCGCCGATCGCTTCGGAAAAACTGCGCGTCTTCAGCGCCTCCGGTTCCAGTCCGTCGATGAAGTTCCGCAGATCGTGGATGGATTCGTTGAGCGTGTTGCTTGTCTGATCGACGCGCGCGGCGGCTTCGACCTGCCCGGGCGCAAGCTGGGCGCGGATGCCGGCGAGGTTCATGCCCGCGGCATACAAGGATTGAATCACACCGTCGTGCAGGTCGCGGCCCAGCCTGGTGCGTTCGGCGATATGGGCGCGCAGCTCGCGCTCGCTCCGGTCGAGCGCCTCCTGCGCGCGGGTGCGATCAGCGATCTCGCGTTCGAGCGCGGCCCGTTGTTCGAAGGACGAGGTGACGAGGCGGGCCACGCGGCCCAGCTCCCCGCGATCCGCCGTCAAAGGTGCCACTGCGGTGCCGTGCCCTGCGGCCAGACTCTCGCCGATGGCCGCCAGCGGTCGCAGCACCCAGCGCCGCAGCGCCAGCGCCACGCTGGCCAGCAGCAGCAGGCCGAATGCGACGAAAAGCAGGGTCTGGTTCCAATCGTTCCCGATGGCGTCTTCCAATCCCGGCAGCTGGTAGTCGATGCGCAGCACGCGCAAGGTGCGGCCGCTGGCATCGGCCAACGGCCGCAACAGCACGAGGTTTTGATTGTTTTCCGGGGTGTGTGCCGCCTCGTGCGCCGGCCGCAAGGTCACGGTGCTCTCGGTCAGTGCGGCGAGGGATTGCACCAGCGATTCATCCCACCGCCGGGCTGCCAGCAGCCAGTGGCCGCTGCCGGTGGCGCGAATCGGGCGCGCGCAGAGCTCGAGCAATTCTCCGCCGGCTTCCGCAAAAAAACGCGGGCTGGGCGTCTCGGCAATCAATCGGGCCAGCTCCCCGAGCCGCAGCGGCGGATTATCCGGCACCCCGGAAGAGAGCGTTGCTTGCAACGCAGTGGATCCGTCGGCCCGCACGATCCATAGCGCGCTCAGCCTGGCGGAGGGACCGTGGGTCGCCAGCGTGCGGCGCAACCATGCGGCGTCCTCGTCCCGGGTTGCGCGGGCGATTCCTTCCGCGGAGGCGAGGTCACCGACGATTTGCTGCAGCTCACGGTTGGCCGCTTCGAACCAATGGTTGAGGGCCATGGCCCGGGCCTGCCGGTCGGCCGCGATGACAAAGTCTCTCCGTGATTGCTTGAGCGCGCCCAAGCCGAGCAAAGCCAGCACAAGCACGACGATGAGCGAACCCAGCAAAACAGCGAATCGGGAGCGGATCGTCATTATGCTCCTGTGGTCGGTCCAGACCAAGCCAGCCGGCATGATCCTCCCATGCGGAGGCCAGTGCTCCCCTGGACGGGCAGACGTTTGGGTCTTGGGCTCAATCGCCTATTCGTTCGGTCGCGATTTCGAGGGGGCCTGCCGGCTTTCCGACTTTGACGAGCCATTCACCACCACCCGGGCGATAGTGGGTCAGTTTGGTTGTGCGAGGGGCTTTAGGCCCCGACGTGTCGCGGGGTAAACCCGCTCCCACAGGTTTGATCGGAAGTAAACTGAGTCACTACCCCCCGGACAAAACCCTTGACTACCCGGGGGCCGTTTGAGTCTCTGGCAGGCTCTAATTTCTGAACCATCATGGCCAACACTAAATCCGCGATCAAAGCTGCTCGCCAAGCCGAGCGCCGTGCTGCGCGCAATCGTTCCGTCAAGACCCGCATCAAGACGCTCCGCAAGAAGCTCGACACCCTGTTGGCGGCCAAGGATCCCGCCGCCAAGGACGTCGCCGCCACCTACGCTTCGGCGATGGACCGGGCCACCAAGTCGGGCGTCGTGCACCGCAACGCCGCTTCGCGCGCCAAGAGCCACGCGTCGAAGGCATTCGGGCTGAAGTAAGCCCGGGAAACCTGTTTTGTCTTTATCACCCGTCCGCCAGCCGCGGACGGGTTTTTTTGTGCCGGGATTCCGGGTCTTGCGCGATCTCCGGCCGCGCTTGCATGCTGCGTGTCCATGCCCTCCCGATTCCGCCGCCATTTTCTGCCGTGGGATCGGCCGTGGCTGCCCCAGGCGGCGGCTTGGCTCGCGGGCGATTGGGCGTGCGGGGGGGCGCTCGATTTGTCGGACGTGCTCGCGATCGTGCCCACACGCCAGGCGGCCCGGCGCTTGCGCGAGGCGCTCGCCGGTTATGCGGCGGAGCGCGGGTCGGCGGTGTTTCCACCGCAGACCCTCACGCCCGATATGCTCCTGCGTAGCGCGGAAGAAGATCTCACAGTGGCGTCCCGGCTCGAGGCGCTTCTGGCGTGGGCCGAGGTGCTGCAGCGGATCGACCTTGAGGAAGTGGATGCGGTGTTCCCGGTGGCGCCCCCGCGGCGCGATTTTGCCTGGGCCTGGCGACTCGCGGAGAATTTCGATCGCCTGCAAATGCAGCTCAACGAAGCCGGTCTCGCGATCGCGGATGTGGCGGCGCGCGCCGGAGCGGATTTCCCCGAGACGGATCGCTGGCTGGGGCTTGCCAGGCTCGAGGCGCTGCATGCCTCGGCCCTCGCGGCCCGCGGTCGGCGTGAGCCTCATGCCGCGCGGCGGGCTTTTGCCCTGCGCCCCCCGCTGCCGACGGGCGTGCGTCGCATCGTGCTCCTCGCGTCACCGGACCCCCTGTCGCTCGCACTGGATGCGCTCGCTGTCTGGGCGGAGAGTTTGCCGGTCGATGTCGTGGTGTTTGCGCCAGCGGAGGAGGCGGAGGCGTTCGACACCTTGGGCCGGCCGATCCCCAGCCACTGGGCGGCGCGGCCGATCATGCTTCCGGAGTTTGAGCGCCGCGTGCATCTCTGTGCGGATTCTGCGCAAGAAGCGGCGCGAGTGGTTGCGATTGCGCGGGGTTATCGCGAGCCGGACGGCATGATGGCGGTCGGCGCGGCCGATGCCGATACGCTGCCGCTGCTCGAAAGTGAATTCAACCGGGCTGATCTGCCTGTCTATAATCCCGAAGGGCGCATGCGCCGCGGCGGGCGGCTGCACACGCTGCTCATGGCTCTCGCAACCTTGGCGCGCGACCCCGCGATCGCGACGGTGGCCGCGCTGGCGCGCTGCCCGGATTTCCTGATCTGCCTTGAGACACGCGACGGCGTGTCGCCGGCGGCCTTTCTCACCCAGCTCGACGATACCTGCGGACGACATCTGCCCGCGGATCTCGCGGCGCTGAAGGCTGCCATCAGTCCCAAGTCGCCCGAGCTGGCGCGCGGAGTGGCCTTGGTCGAGGACCTGCGGGCGGCGCTCATCGCGGAGCCCTTTCCCCGGTGTGCGACGGCGGCTCTGGCAGTGCTGTTTCAAGGACGGCGTTTCGATCTCACGGTGCCGGCGGATGCGGCCATGGCCGCCGCAGCCGAGGCCTGGCGCGAGGCGATGCACGAGTGCGCGGCGCTTACGGCCCGGTTCCCGCAAGTCGCCGCGGCCGACTGGTGGGAGATCGCCCTGCATCGCCTCGGCGAGACAAGGGAGGCCGGCGAGAAGCCCGCGGGCGCGCTCGATTTGCAGGGCTGGCTCGAACTCCTGTGGGAAGATGCGCCGCATCTCGTGGTTGCGGGGCTCAACGACGGCGTCGTGCCCGAGGCCATCGTGGGCGACGCTTTTTTGCCGGAGTCGCTGCGGGAGAAACTCGGCCTGAAGACCAACGCCGTCCGTTTCGCGCGCGACAGCTATCTGGTGCAAGCACTCGCTGCGGCCCGGGGCGCGGCCGGACGTTTGGACGTGCTGCTCGCGAAATTCTCCGCTGCGGGAGATCCGCTGCGCCCGTCGCGCCTCCTGTTGCAGTGCGCCGACAAGGAGCTGCCAAACCGGATTGATTTTCTCTTTCGCACGCTGGAGCCCGCGCAATCGCAGCCGGCCTGGACGCGTGCCTGGCGGCTGCGCCCACCGCGCCCCGAACCGATCGCCAGCGTGGCGGTGACGGGGCTGCGCTCCTGGCTGGAGTGCCCGTTCCGGTTTTGGCTTCGCCATGGCCTGAAGATGGAGCCCGCTGATCCGGAAAAGCGGGAACTCGACGCGCGCGACTTCGGCACGCTCTGCCACGCGGCGCTTGAGGCGCTGGCGCGCGAGGAGGCGCTGCGCGACTGCACCGATGAGGAGCAGCTGCGCGAATTTCTGATCGGCGCACTGGCCCGCGTCGCCCGCCGGCGCTTCGGCTCTGTCCTCACGCTGCCTGTGATTGTGCAGCTGGAGTCGGCGCGTCAGCGGCTGGCCCGCGTGGCCGCGGTGCTGGCCCGCGAGCGCGCCGAAGGCTGGGTGATCGAGCGGGTGGAGTGGCCGTTTGCCCTTGAGATTGCCGGCCTCGCCGTGCGCGGAAAAATCGATCGCATCGATCGCCACGAAGGCACCGGCGCCCGGCGCGTGCTTGATTACAAGACGAGCGACTCGGCCAAGGCGCCCGTTGCGACGCACCTGCGCACCGCACGCGGGGAGGAGAGGGCGCTGCCGGACTGGCGACGCGTGGCGGTCGGGAAAAAGGAACTGGTTTGGATCGACCTCCAGCTGCCGGTTTACCTGCGCGCGGTCGCGGCGGCGTTTCCGGGCGAGACCATGCCGGTTTGCGGCTATGTCAACCTGCCCAAGGCAGCGGGGGAAACCGCGCTCGCGGCATGGCCTGAACTCGCCGGAGAATTGCTCGCGGCCGCCCACGCCTGCACCGACGGCGTGGCCGCCGCGGTGCGGGCCGGCGAATTCTGGCCGCCCGCCGAAATCAAGCCTGACGCCGATGACTTCGCGGCGCTCTTTCACCGGGGCGCGGCTGAAAGCATCGAATGGGAGGCCGCGCCATGAGGCTCCCGCACGTGATGATCCGCGCCTCGGCCGGGTCGGGAAAAACCTATGCGCTCACGAATCGCTTTGTCGCGCTCCTCGCGACGGGCGCGGCGCCGGAGCGCATCGTGGCGCTCACCTTCACGCGCAAGGCCGCGGGCGAATTTTTCGACGAGATCCTGCGCAAACTCGCGGCGGCCGCTCGCGACGAACGCCGGGCGGCTAAGCTCGCGCAGGAAATCGAGCGGCCGAAGCTGACGGCGGCCGATTTTCTGCGCCTGCTCCGCGCCATGACCGCGGCGATGCCACGCCTGCGGCTAGGCACGCTCGACGCGTTTTTCGCGAGGATTGCGCGGGCCTTTCCGCTTGAGCTGGGGCTTGGCGGCGAATTCGAGGTGCTCCAGGAGCACGCGGCGCGGGTCGAGCGGCAGCGCGTGCTTGGGCGGATGTTTGCGCAGGCCGAAGGCGGGCCGGGCGAGGCGCAGCGCGAATTCATCGAGGCGTTCAAGCGCGCGACGTTCGGCACCGAGGAGAAGCGGCTCGCTGCGCGGCTCGACCATTTCCTGGACGAGCACCATGAAGCTTTCCTTGCCGCGCCTGACCCTGCGTGCTGGGGGAATCCGGCGCGCATCTGGCCGGAGGGTTCGGAATGGCTGGTGCCGCCGTCTCGGAAAATTTCCGACGCGATCGCGGGCCTGCGCAGGGAACTCGGCGATGCCGCGCTCAACGAGAAACAGGCGGCGCGCTGGGAGACGTTCTTTGCGGCGCTGGCCGAGTGGCAGCCCGGAGTGCCCTTGCCGCGCGCGATCACCTACGTGCTGGAGCACGCGCTCGAAGTCTGGGCCCAGCTCGGCCGCGAAGTCGCCGAGATGATGGTGGAGCGAAAGCGCATCACCCTTTCGCCCGCCGCGGGCGCGGACCTAGCCGCGCTGGTGCGGCATGTTTTTTCCGGCGTGATCGTGGCCCATCTCGAATCGACCCGCGGCATCCACGCTGTGCTGCACGGCTACGAAGAGGTTTACGACGAGGCGGTGCGCCGCGCGGGTCGCCTGACGTTTGGCGACGTGCAGCGACTGCTCCAGCCGGACGCGCGCAGCTCGCAGCTTGGCGGCGGAAGGATGATGATCGACTACCGCCTCGACGGGCAGATCGACCATTGGTTGCTCGACGAGTTTCAAGACACCAGCTTCGGCCAATGGAACGTGCTCGAAAACATGATCGACGAGGCGGTGCAGGATCCGGCCGGCACCCGGAGTTTCTTCTGCGTGGGCGATGTTAAGCAGGCGATCTATGCGTGGCGGGAAGGCGATCGGGGGCTTTTCGACACGGTGCTCAAACGCTACAACACTCCCGCACCCGGCACGGTGGTCGAGCAGCACCTCGTGAAATCGTGGCGGTCGGCCCCTCCGATAGTCGCGATAGTCAATGCGGTCTTTGGGGCCAACGAGGTGATTTCGAACCTGTTTCCCGGTCAGGCGAGCAACGATTGGAACCGCGACTGGCGCACGCACGAATCGGCGCATCCTGCTCTGACCGGCCACGCGGCTTGGCTGCACGCCGACGACGAGCAGGGGCGTTTCGCGCTCACGGCCCGGATTCTCGGTGAGATTGACCCTCTGCGCCGCGGCCTCGACTGCGCGGTGCTCACGCAGACCAACAAGGCGGCCACCGCGATGGCTGACTACCTGCGTCGTGTCGCCGACATCCCCGCGATTGCGGAATCCGATCTTCGCGTCGCGACCGACAATCCGCTCGGCGCGGCGCTGCTGGCGCTGGCGCGCGCCGCGGCCCATCCCGGCGACACGCTCGCCCGGCGCCATGTGGAGATGACGCCGCTGCAGGTCATGATCGAAGCCGAAGGCTGGCTCACGCCCGGGCAGCTCACGCGGGGATTTCTGGGGCAGGTTCACGACCTGGGATTTGAGCGAACGATGGACTATTGGCTGCGCCGCGCGGAAACGGCCTTGCCGCCGGGCGATCGCTTCAGTCGCGAGCGTGGCCGCCAGTTCGTGGCGGCGGCGGCGTTGTTTGATGCGACGGGCAGCCGCGAGGTCGCAGAGTTTGTGGCGTTCATGGAGCGGCACGCCGTGCGCGAGGCAGATGCGTCGGGCGTCGTGCGCGTGATGACGATTCACCGGGCGAAGGGCCTGGGTTTCGATGTGGTGGTGCTGCCCGATCTTGAGGGCCAGAGCATCGATCAAGCGCGCGACGGATTGGCTGTCGCGCGGGATGCCGCCCGCTCGGTGCGATGGATTCTTGATCCGCCGCCGAAGTTTTTCCGCGAGCACGACGCGACCTTGGAGGTGCATCTGCGCTCCGCGGAGGCCACGGCCTGCCACGAGGCGCTGTGCCTGTTTTATGTCGCGATGACACGCGCCAAGCGGGCGATGTATCTCATCACCGGCACGCCGGGCTCATCTTCGTCACGCAACTATCCGCGGCTGCTGGCTGCGGTCCTCGGCGGGGATTCGGTCGCGACGAACATCGGCGCCATCAGCGCCGCAGGTGGAACCACGAAGGGCGATCCTCACTGGCACGCCCATGCCGCCACGAGGGCCCAAACCCGGCCTGAAGAGCGGCAACTGCCGACCGTTGACGAGGGAACGGTGCCGCGCGCGACCCGGAGGCGGGCACTGCGCCCCTCTGGTGAATACGCCGGGACGGTCGACGCATCCGTGGCATTTTCGCCCGTTGACGCCGTCGCGGTCGCGTTTGGCCGTGAGTTGCATGCCTTGCTGGCCGAAGTGGAGTGGGGGAGCGAGGCTGACGCGGAACGCTGGCACGGGCGGGACGGCGCACCTGCGGTGGTTGAGGAGGCGCGGGCCTGTCTCATGGCGCCCGAGTTGGCGCGGGTGTGGACGGCGGCGCCAGGCGCCGAAGTGTGGCGCGAGCGTGCATTCGAAGTTGTGCTCGACGGCGCATGGGTCACCGGCGTCTTCGACCGCGTGGTCATCGAGCGCACGAAGGACGGCCGGGTGCGGCGTGCGACCGTCTACGATTTCAAGACGGAACGCTTCCCGCCACATGTGGACCCCGCGGTGCGCGCCGTGCAGCATGCCGGCCAGCTGCAACTCTACCGCCGCGCGGTCGCGGCCCTCACGGGTGCTTCGCCGCAGTCGGTGGCGGCGGAGATCGTTTTTACGGGTTTGCGACAAATCGCTTCCGTCACCCCCTCGTAAATTCGGCTTTACAGGGCTTGGAGTGGAACGCACGGTGCCGATCCGAAAAAATTCATACACCATGGGTAACCTGAAAAAGAAACGCCGTCTGAAGATGAACAAGCACAAGCGCCGGAAGCGCTTGAAGTCGAATCGCCACAAGAAGCGCACGTGGCAGAAGTGACCGCTGGCGCCTTGGTGCGCCGCTAGTCTGTCAAAAATTTCCAACCCGCCGCCTTCCGCGGCGGGTTTTTCTTTTTCGGCTAAGGTCTCGGGACGGCCGGTCGTAATTGGGAGGGTGGTAGTATCACCCTCCAGTCGTAGCTCCGTGCGTCGCCCCTGCGGGAGGCGGCGCAAGTCCTCAAGAAACCGTAAATGGTCTCACCTATGAGGATACGTGAAGGGTTTCTTCTTGTAAGGCCCTTGGCCTTCGCCGCCAAACTGCGCCGTCATCACCGACTGCACTCGTAGCATGTTTTTTTCGCAAAAGTCCAAGGGCTACTTTCTCGATTTCGGCGAGCACACCGTGCTCGGCGCCCGCACGTCGTCGGCGGAGGCCCCGTTTGTCGTCGAGGCCCTGCGCGAGTGTCCGACGGGCGACCCGGCCGCGCTCGCGGCCATGCTGGCCCAGCTCCAGCCCAAAAAGAACCCGACGGGCTACCTGCATGCCACCGTCGGCCTATATCCGGCAAAACGCGTGGTGCGCCGCCACTCGGTGGAGCCGAAGCGCCTGCGCGAGCCCGGCTACTTTTCCGAGATTTGCACCCAGCAATTCCGCATCGAGCAGGATGCTTACTCGCTCTTCATGGTGAGCGCCGCGGACGGCTCTGACCTTGAGTCAGCCAAGACCCCCACCAAGGAAGTCGTGGTCTGCGGCATGGCTAATGAGGATGCCACCGCGGCTCAGACCTCGCTCCTCCAGGCCGGCATTTACCCCGATCGGATTGAACTCGGCTCCGTGGCAACCCTCGGCGCCGTGGTGGACTGTCTCGCTCAGGCCCGGTCCAAGGCGTCTGTCCTCGTGCTCGAGATTGAGGCCGAGGCGATGCATTCGTTCATCGTGACAGCGGGTGGAGTCGAGGCTTCGCGACCGATTCCGCAGGGTCTCAACGCCATGATTCCGATTGTGCAGAAGGAACTCGGCCTGAAAGACGAGGAGTCCGCGCGGCGGCTCTTTTTCTCAAATACCTTCGACTTCACCGGCATGGGTCCGCAGCTCGTCAAGAAGCTGCTCAAGGAGCTGCAGTCCTCCATTGGTTTCTACGAGGTGCAGACCGGCCAGTCGGTCAGTGAAGTGCTCACGACGCAGCTTTCGCCCAAGCTCCAATGGATCGAGACGGCCATCGCCTCCGCTTTGGGCATCCAGACGCTCAAGTTTGATCAAGCGGCATGGCTGGAATCGCGCCAGATCACGGTGCGCGAGGATGCCGGCGCCAACCTCGCTGATCCCCGTTGGATCGGCCTGTTCGCACTGATGGCCAACTACAACAATTCCGATGCTCTCGTTGCTGAAGAAAAAAAGTGAGTCGGCCGAAGCGGCCGCCGTGCCCTCGTGGCACCCGAATTTCCGGAATCACGCGACGCTTCCGGATATCAAGGTCGTGCGCACGGCGTTCTTCGTCAACGGAGCCGCCCTGCTCGTGGCCGCGTCGCTCGCCATCTACGTCGGAATCGGCGAGTGGCAGCTGTATGTAATCAACAGCCAGATCGCGCAGACCCAGGCTCAGATTAACCGCGACAAGCCCGCGAGCGATCAGGCGATCGCGCTCTTCCGGAAGTTCCAGGCCGATGAGGCCAAGGCCAACGAGGTCTCCGCCTTCATCAAGTCGAGGCCGCTCGTATCCGAGCTCGTCATCCGTCTGGCGCGCACGCTCCCGGCCAACATCGCCATCGATAACCTGGATTTGCGCGACAACGGCCTGACCTTGCGCCTTTCGGTGCGCGGCGATGCCGCCGCGGCGAGCGGTTACGCCACGGCCTATCTGGAGCAGCTCCGTTCCGACAAGGAACTGTCACAGTTCGACGAATTCACCTTCACCGGCACGCCGACGCGCAATCCCACGTCGGGCCGCATGGCCGTGGAGTTCCTTTTGAAGACCAAGGCGCCGCCCGCCGCCGGAAAGAAAGCATGACCTCCGCCGATCTCGTCGCCCTCTTCAAGAAGCACCCGATCAGCTCCAGCTGCGCGGTGTTGAGCGTCCTTTTGCTGGCGGCCGCCTATCTGCGTCAGGACGAGGTCCCCGGCGCCGAGGCCGAGCTCTCGCTCAAGTCGGCCGACGGCGACCGCGTGGCGATCAACAACAAGAACGCTGCTCAGCTGCGCGAGCAGGCCGAGGCCATCGCGGCGGCCCGCGCCGAGATTGAGGCGCGCCTGGTGCGGCCGCGCCAACTCGGCACCAACACGCAGTATTTCTACAAGATCGAGACCGACACCGGCGTGAAGATACTCGATCTCCGCCAGACCTCCGGCACCAGTTCGGCCAACACCGCGAAAGTCGCCCCGAAGCAGTCCTATGTGCCCGTCGGCTTCACCGTGTCGGTGCAGGGCAACCTCAGCCAGGTGCTCGATTTTCTCCGGCACGTCGAGGCCGGCGCCCACTACAGTCGGGTCCTCTCCGCGTCGATCAGTGGCAACGCCGCGGCGCGCAACTCGACGCTCACCCTTGGTCTCAACCTGGAACTCCTCGGCCTGCCGTGAACTTTCGCACTCTCTCAGTCCTTTTCCTCCTTGCGATCGCAGTCCTCCCCTTGCGGGCGCTTGCCGCGCGCAGCAGCCCGGAGGTGCATCCGCCGCAGCGCCGGGCCACCGCCGTCACCATGGCGGAGCAGCTCGCCAAGGTGCTTCCCATCGCGCCGCTTCCCGGCGACATCGTCTCGCCGTTTGCCCCGCCGGACTTCGACAAGCCCGATCCCGCCGAGCTGCAGGCCGCCCTGCTCGCCGCCCAGCGCAATGCCGCCGCCGGGCCGGCGCAAAAAAAATCCGTCACCCTTGCCGCCGGTGATCGCGAGACGCTCGAAAAGCTCGCGTCGCAGATCCAGCCCTCGGGCGCCATGCAGATGCGCGGCGTCCAGCGCCTGCTGATCAACGGCAAGGCCTTCGAGGTGGGGACCCGTTTCACTGCAACCTACAACAACCTCGATTACGAACTCGAGCTCTCGGCCATCGACCGCACGACATTCACGCTGCGCTACCGCGGCGAGGAAATCACCCGACCCATCAAAACTGTTCGCTAATATGAACACTCGCACGCCAAAGATCCTCCTCCTCGCGCTCCTGGCCTCCCTGCCCGCCGCGCTCGCGCTGGCGCAGCAACCTGCTGCCCCTGCTCCGGCTGACGCCGCCGCTACGTCCACGTCTGCCGCCGCCGCCGGCGCGACGGCCGCCAATGCGGCCCCGCAGGGCTCCGCGGCCAAGGGCAAGGATGGCGCGGGCCGCGACACCCTCTCGGTCGATTTCCCCGACGAGGACGTGCGCAACATCCTCCGCAACGTCGCCGATCTGTTCGAGCTCAACCTCATCATGCCCGACACACTGCAGGGCAAGACGACCATCAAGCTCCGCGATGTCACCTGGCGCCAAATCTTCCAGAGTGTGCTCGCGCCGGTGAACTACAGCTACGTCGAGGAGGGCAACATCATCAAGATTGTCAGCAATGAGAGCCTGCAGCAGGAGCCCGTCTCGACCGAGGTCTTCCTCATCAACTACGCCAAGGCCAGCGAGATTCTTCCCACCATCAGCTCGCTCATCGACACCACTGCCGGCGGCAAGATCGTCGTCGATGCGCGCAGCAACAGCCTGGTCATCACCGAGCGGCCCTCACGCATGAACCGCGTGCGCCCGATCATCGAGCTGCTCGACCGCGCGACCGACCAGGTCATGATCGAGTCCAAGTTCGTCGAGGTCAGCGATGCCGATGTGAAGAACATCGGCGTGAACTGGTCTTCGCTCGCCAACTTCCAGCTCAGCGCCGGCCGCCTCGGCGGCAACGTCACCCGCTCGCGCGACCAGGTCGCCACCGGCGGCTACGACAACCGCATCGGCACCACCCGCATCGGCAACACCACGACCACGGGCAACAACACCACGGTCACAACCAATGGCCTGCTCACCACCACGACCGGCGGCCAGCAGAGCGGCTCGACCAACAGCAGCACCGTGACCGCCACCGGCGGCAACACGACCGCCACGTCTTCGACCGGCACGACGGGCTCTCTCACCAACGGCGTGACGACTACGGGCACCAACGACGTCACGTCCACGCGCAGCAACGGCCTCGAGAGCCTGCTCACCAACGGGGTGGACGACGCGTTCCGGAATCTCAGCAGCCTGCTCAACACCGACGGCACGAGCCGCGCGCTCAACGCCGTCTTCTCCGCCTCCGATTTCAACATCGTCCTCAGCGCCCTCCAGTCGATGCAGAAGACCAAGATCGTCTCGAACCCGACAATCGTCACCCTCAACAACACGCAGGCCGTGATCAACGTCGGCCAGGAGCGACCGATTCCGAGCTACACCTACAATACGGAGCGCGGCGTCTATGAGGTGAGCGGCTTCACCTACAAGCCGATCGGCGTCATCCTGAAGGTCACGCCGCAGGTCAACGCCCGCGGCTTCATCAAGCTCACCGTCGAGCCCGAAGTCAGCCAGTCGAACCGCGACGCCAACTTCAACGGCGCCCAGATTCCGATTGTCGAATCCCGCAAGGCCAACACCACGGTCTCGCTCAAGGACGGCTTCACCATGGGCATCGGCGGTCTGATGCAGCAGTCATCCACCAACGGCCAGAACAAGGTGCCTGTGCTCGGCTCGGTGCCGGTGCTCGGCCGCCTCTTCCGCTCCGACAGCAAGAACATCGAGACGACCAACCTGATCATCTTCATCACCGCCAAGACGCTCAGCGCCGAAGGTGCGACGGTGGAGCAGGTGTTTGATTCCGAGCGGGTGCGCGGTCTCGAGATGCGCCGCGAGGATCTGCCGGGCCATCGCGATGGTTCCAATCCCTTCGTGCAACCCGTCGCCATGAAGGCGGCCAAGTGAGCCAGCGTCCGGGTGACAGCAACGTCCGCAAACCACGACCACGCATGAAAACCAATCTCCGACACTTCGGCGTCGCGGCGACCCTCGCCGCCCTGGCGCCCTGCGCGTCGCTGGCTCAGACCGAGCCGGTCTTCGCCGCCGACATCACCAGGATCGCCGTCGCCACAGGCACAGGTTCGATCTCGTCGCTTATCGTCACAACGGCCGGATCTGGCTACAGCTCCGCGCCGACGGTTACCGTCACAGGGGGTGGCGGTTCGGGTGCAGTGCTTGAGGCTGTGGTCAGCGGCGGTGCAGTCACCGGGCTGAATATCATCAATCCGGGCACGGGCTACACCAGCGCGCCCACCATCACCATCGCCCCTCCGGGGCAGCAGGCCACAGCCACGGCCTCGGTCACCAGTGGCAGTGGCGCGGTTGCAATATCGCCGGGGACTGGTGGCAGCGGTTACACTGCGGCGCCGACGGTCACGGTCACTGGCATCTCCGGTGGCACGGGCTTTTCGGTCACGGCCGTCGTTTCGGGCGGAACGGTGACCAGCTACAACGTCACCCCTGGAACTGGATATACCGGCAGCAACCCGGTCGTTACAATCGCTCCTCCCGGCACCACGGCCGTCGCCGAGGTGCGTGGCTTGGGCGATGTCTTTACCAAGCCTTTCCAGAACGAATCATATGGTCCGGTCGGAACACGCATAGACATTACCGCTCTCGGCCGCGGAACGTATCCCGTCGGCGGTTATACCTACACTTTCTACGCCAACGGAATTCAGCTCGGCACATCAACGGTTGTGCAGCCCCCCGGCGGCGGCATCGGCGCGATCTCTTGGGCGCCCGTGCAGCCCGGTTCCTATCAGCTGACCTGCGTGGTCTCGGATGGCCTCCATACCGTGACGACTCTGGCTGTCCGCTACTTTGCCACGGGCACGGCGATTATCGGTCCCGTTGACAACGCGCTGGTCCCGAACGGTTCCTCCGTGGTCATCCAGGCCACGGCTACGCCGACGCCGTCCCCCTTGACGGCCACCGCGTTTGTCCAACGCATGGATTTCTACGTCGACGACGTGCTGGTCGGATCTGATTCCACTTATCCCTATTCGTTCATCTACACGCCTGCTCCTTCGCCGACGACGCACATCATCGAGGTCCGCGGCTACGATAATAACGGCGTGCAGATTTCGCCCAACGGCACGCCCTTGGCCATGCGGCGCCTTTCCATGGTCACGCCGATCGGCACACCGCCGATTGTGCGCATCGTGAACCCGCCCGACGGCGGCAGCGTGCAGTCCGGCTCCGCAGTCAACCTGATCGCGGATGCGGTCGCGCCCGACGGCTACATCAAGAATGTCGATTTCTACCTGAACGGCGTGTTGCTCAGCTCCACCCAGACCTTCCCGTTCACCGCGGCGTGGACGCCGCAGGTTCCCGGCCGCTACCAGTTCGTCGCCATCGGTTTTGACGACAAGAGCAACGCCGTCTCGTCCGCGCCGATCACTCTCACCGTCACCGGTGCGTTTCCGACCGCGGCCATCATCAACCCCGAACGCAGCGGTCTGACCGTGGTGCAGGGCTCGACGCTCCCTGTCACGGTCCGCGCGGCCGGCGCAGATGGCGGGCTCACTTCGCTCAAAACGGTCGAATTCTTGGTTGATGGTGTCGTTAGCGATTCGCTGCCGAAAGCGACTGTGCCCACGACCCCGACCACGCCCGGTGCTGTGGTCCCGCCGCCTGTGCTCTCCGATCCGCTCGTCTTCAATTGGAAGGCCAACGTCGCGATCGGCACGCACCGCCTGAGCACCCGGGTCGTCGGCACCAACGGCCTTAGCATCACTTCTGCGGAGGTCACCGTAAATGTGGTCGCCAACCAGCCGCCCCGGGTCGCGATCTCTGCGCCCACGGCCTCGTCTCTCCTCGTTGTTAACACCGCGGGGAACATCGTGACCGCGCCCAGCGATGTTGATGGCACGATCGAACTCGTCGAATTCTTCGCCAACGGCATCAAGATCGGCTCCGCCACCAAAGCGCCTTGGCAACTCGCCTGGACGCCGGCTGTCACCGGTGCCTACGACCTCACGGCGCGCGCCGTCGACAATGGCGGTGCCGCCGCCACCTCTGCGGTCGTGACCGTGAACGTCGATCCGCCCGTGAACACGGGGCCCACGCTCCCCACGATTTCGTATTCGGTGTTCCGTGGCGACTATGGCTCCACGACGGAAAGCGGCCGCTTCGCTCTCGCGGTCAATCGCAACAACCGTGGCACGCTCATCGCGTATTCGACCGCGCCGTCCGGACGCTCGTATGTGTGGCCCGACATTGCCATCAACCCCGACGGGTCGTTTGCCGCTCCTGCCGCGGGCGGCCAGCCGGCGCTTACCGGCATCACCTCGGCTACCGGCGTCTCGGGCACCTTTGGCGGGCACACTTACATCGGGCCGGTCACATCCACCACCGGTGCCTTCATCCCGCTGATGGTGGCCGGCTCCGTCACAGGTGTCCCCAACAGCACGGCCATCGCGATCGTCGGCGGTGACAGCTCGGTCACGCTCTATGTGGCCTCGGGTGCGAACCGTGAAGTCGGATCGGATGTGCTCTCCGCGACGGGCAACTTCTCCTTTGCGGCCGTCACGGGTGGCCGCTTCACCGGCACGGTCGCCAATCTGGCCTCCATCGTGAGCGGAACGGTCTCGGGTAGTGTGGCGGGCAATTTCCTGCTCCGCCAGCAAGCCAGCCGCATTGCCAACATCTCCGCGCGCACGCTCGCCGGGGGCGGCGACCGCACGCTCGTCGCAGGCTTCGTCATCGCCGGCACGGGCAGCAAGCCGCTGCTCATCCGTGCCGCCGGTCCCACGCTGGCCAACTTCGGCGTCCCCAACCCGCTGGTCGATCCTTCGGTCGCGGTGCAAAGCCGCCTGGGTGCGACGGTCGCATCCAACGATGATTGGGGCAACACGCCCGCGTTGGTCGCGCTCAGCAATCAGGTCGGGGCCTTCCCGCTCACGCCGGGCAGTCGCGACGCCGCGGTTGCGACCTCGCTCTTGGCGGGCACCTACACGGCGGTCGTCGGCGGCTCTTCCGCCACTCCTGGCGCTGCCTTGGTCGAGATCTATGATACTGAGGTCGGCAACACCTTCACGTCTCGCATCACCAACATCTCGACTCGCGGCCAAGTCGGCGCCGGCGAACCGCTCATTGCCGGTTTCGTCATCACCGGCGACCTGCGGAAACGCGTCCTCATCCGCGCGGTCGGTCCCACGCTCGCCAACTTCGGCCTCACTGGCCTGCTCGCCGATCCGCGAATCGACGTGATCTCCGGCACCACGATTGTGGCCAGCAACAACGACTGGACGGATCCCTCCGTCAACGCGCAGGTCGCGGCGGTCACGCCCACGGTCGGCGGTTTCCCTCTCAACGCCGGCAGCAAGGACGCCGCCATCGTGCTCCAACTCGCGCCCGGCGCCTACACCGTGCAGATCGCCGGGGTCGGAGCCGGCTCCGGCACGGTTCTCGTGGAAATCTACGACGCCGACCTCTGAGTCCGGAGCGGTGCGCGTAAGCCAAACCGATTAATTGCGGCCGCGGGTCCTCGGACCCCGGCCGTTTTGTTTGCCAGCCCAGCAGTTTCCTAAACGGGTCCGTGTGCCGGGCTAATGCCGCGAGTATTGGTTCGTCATTTCCGATTTCACGCCTACGGTCCGCCGTCGATGAGCAGCGTTGCCAGTCCCGCGGTGGGCAGCCGGTCCCACGCCTTTGCCGGCGTGTTCTCGCTGCTTGCTCCGCATATGGCGGAGCTCGACCGCTTCCTGCGCGGCCAGATCGGGGCTTTCGAGCCTGAGATTCGCACCATGGCGGACTACTGCATCGACACCTCCGGAAAGCGCATCCGACCTGCCCTGGTGTTTCTGAGTGGCTGGCGCGGCCCGGGCACGGTGTCGGCCGACCTGGTCCGGGTGGCCGCGGTGGTGGAACTCGTCCATTTGGCGACCCTAGTCCATGATGACATCATGGACGAGGCCGACGTGCGCCGCAGCCGCCGCACTGCGGCGCGGGAATATGGCGCGACTGCCGCTGTGCTGCTCGGCGACGCGCTTTTTGCGCACGCACTGCATCTCGCCACCCAGTTTCCTACGACAGAGATTTGCGCCGCGGTCTCCGCCTCCACCCGCCGCGTATGCGCCGGCGAGATCGTGCAGACCCTGCGCCGCGGCTCGGTCAACGTCACGCGCGCCGACTACCAGCGCATTGTCGATCTCAAGACGGCGGAGCTTTTCCGCGTCTCGTGTTTCTTGGGGGCCCGCTTGGCGGGCTCCGAGCCGGGCTATGTGGAAGCAGCGAGTCGTTTTGGCCGGCACCTCGGCATCGCCTACCAAATCTACGACGATCTCGTGGACTTTTTTGGCGACGAGTCGCGCATCGGCAAAACGCTCGGCACCGACCTCGCGAGCGGGAAGCTCACGCTCCCCTTGCTTGAACTGCTTGATCGGCTGGGCGCCACTGATCGGGCGACGCTGCTCGGCGAAGTGACCGGCGAGCGCCCGCCTCAGCCGGCGCTGCGGCTCCGCCAGATGCGTGAACTCGGGATCTTTGCCGTCGTCGCCGATGCGGTCCACGCCGAGATTGACGCGGCGCGGGCCGCGCTCAACGAGTGGCCCGGCCACGCGCCGACCTCCTTGCTCCTCGGCCTCTGCGACGGTCTGCGGGGACAGGTCGCTGCCGTGCGCGGCACGGAGACGATGGCGAGGTAGCGCGCGAGTCGCGGCGATATTTTCCGCGCCAAGAAATTTCCGTTTGCTCCGTCCGCCCGCCTTGTCTCTTCTCCGTCTCGTGAACGCCACCAATGCCATTGGCAAGCCCCTCGTGGCCTCGCCTGAACGGCGGCTTGAGGCCGATGCTGACCTCGAGGTCGTGCATCGGGTGCAGGCGGGGGATGTGGCCGCGTTTGACGGACTGATCCGCAAATACCGCGAGCGGGTGTATGGCATCGTCTATCATTTGACGTCGAATCGTGAGGATGCCGCGGACTTGACCCAGGAATCCTTCATCAAGGCCTTCCAGTCCATCCACCGCTTTGGCGGGCAATCGTCGTTTTTCACTTGGCTCTACCGTATCGCGGTAAACTCGACCCTCAGCCACCTCCGCAAAGCCCGCCTGCGGTCGTTCTTCAGCTTGGAGCGAATCGACTCCGAGGAGCCTGTCGCCAAGGAAATCATTGAAGCGCTGACGGATAAAACGGGGGCCGACCGCGACACCTACGTGCGTGAACTTCAGGAAAAATTGAACGATGCGATGCTGAAGCTGTCTATCAAGCATCGCACCGTGGTAACTCTATTTGAAATCGATGGCCTCAGCCACCAGGAGATCGCAGAAGTGATGGACTGCTCGGTGGGCACCGTGCGTTCCCGCCTCCATTATGCAAAGCAGCTCTTGCAGTCCGAGTTGCAGCCCTACACGCGCCGATGAAGCCTGACCGTAAGCGCCCTATCACCGTTGAAGATTTGTTGCGCCTCAAGCGCGCTGAACGTCCCTCCGCCGAGTTTTGGTCCGCGTTTGATCAGAAGCTCCGGGCCAAACAGCTCGCGGCCCTCGTGGATCGGCGGCCGTGGTGGCATTCGCTGCCGGCCGTCATTTCCGGCCTCATCCGGCCTCGTGTCGTCTTCGGGACAGCTGCGGCCTTGGCCGTCGTGATCGTTGTTGTGCGCGAAAATCGCCCGTCGCCGGTAGGGCTCGGCGAAGATGCTCGTCTTTCCGATTTTGCCATCGCTCCTAGCCAGCCGACACCCGTGGCCATGGTTGACATAGCGGTGGATGACAAACGGTCGGAACTTTCGACGACTGCCCCCGCTTTGATCCCGGCGGCGGTAGTCGTTTCGACGCTTGAGACGAGTCCTGAGTCAAAGGGCGAAGTGGCTTTGCCTGCTTCCACTTCGACTGTGACTGCAAGTAGTTCCGGCGATGTCGCTCCGCGCCCGGCTTTGGTTTCTTTCACATCGGTCCTCCCTGCAGCCGAAACCAAGAATCCCGCGCGCCTTCTAGCGCTGAATGCTGGTTTGGCCCACCGTCCTGCGTCCTCTGGGCGCACTACGATCGACCCATTGCAGCAGATGACGCCTCCGGGTGAAATGCGCCGGGTTCGGTTTTCCACCGCCATGGTCGCGCAAGCTGCCCTCGATTCGACATCGCGCGGTGCCGAACGTCAGGCGAATCGTCTGGTCGAAGACGGCGCGTTCAACGGCGCCCGCCGCTTTGGCGCGCGCGGCGACCGAGTCGAGCTGAAGTTCTGAACGCGCGACTCCGCGCGCCTCATCAGACGGCCCCGCTTCCCGCGGGGCTTTTTTGTCGGCAGTGGCGGTCTCATGGCTTTGGTTGAGCGCATGGCTGTTCACCAAGTCACGCTCACGCTTCGTGCCCCGGGCCCAGGCTTGCACGAGATCACGAAGGTGGTTGCGGCCGAGGTGAAACGCAGCGGCGTGAGGCAGGGGATTGTGAATGTGTTTTGCCGGCACACGAGTTGTTCGCTCGTCATCATGGAGAATGCCGATCCCAGTGCGCGCCGCGATCTCGAGGCGTGGCTGGACCGGCTTGTGCCGGAGGGTGATCCTTTGTTTGAGCACACCCTTGAGGGGCCGGACGACATGCCGAGCCATGTGAAGATGGCTCTCACGCGGACCAGCGAGACCATCCCAATTGCGGACGGTCACATGATGCTCGGCACGTGGCAGGGCGTGTTTCTGTGGGAACACCGCCACGCGCCGCACACGCGCGAGGTGATTGTCACGGTGACTGGCGACTGAGGCGGGTCAGTTCTTCGCCGGCAAGCACGCGCCGCAGCCGCTGGCGAAGAAGTCGTTGCCCTTGTCGTCGACGAGGATGAACGCGGGGAAATCCTCGACCTCGATTTTCCACACCGCCTCCATGCCGAGCTCGGGATATTCAAGAACCTCGACTTTCTTGATGTTCTCCTTCGCCAGGATCGCGGCCGGGCCGCCGATGCTGCCGAGGTAAAAGCCGCCGTGCTTCTTGCATGCCTGGGTCACGGGCAGGCCGCGGTTGCCCTTGGCGAGCATCACCATGGAGCCGCCGTGCGCTTGGAAAAGATCCACATAGCTGTCCATGCGGCCCGCCGTCGTCGGGCCGAACGATCCCGACGCGTAGCCGGTGGGCGTCTTGGCCGGACCGGCATAGTAAACCGGATGGTCCTTGAAATACTGCGGCAGGCCTTGGCCGGCATCGACGCGTTCCTTGAGCTTGGCGTGCGCGATGTCGCGCGCGACGATCAGCGGGCCGGTGAGCGAGACCCGCGTGGTGACCGGATGCTTTGAGAGCTCGGCTTGGATTTCCTGCATCGGCCGGTTGAGGTCGATGCGCACGATGCGATCGTCCTTCCAGAGGCGGCTGGCGGCGGGGATGAACCGGCCCGGATTGCTCTCCATCTTTTCGAGAAAAATCCCGTCCCGTGTGATCTTTGCGCGGATGTTGCGGTCGGCGCTGCACGACACGCCCATCGCGACCGGGCAGCTCGCGCCGTGGCGCGGCAGGCGGACGACGCGCACATCCAGCGCGAAATATTTCCCGCCGAACTGCGCGCCGATGCCCGTGGAGCGCGCGATCTGGAGGACCTTCTCCTCCATCGCGAGGTCGCGGAAGGCGCGGCCGTGCTCGTTGCCCGTGGTGGGCAGCGCGTCGAGGTATTTGGCGGAGGCGAGCTTCAGGGTCTTCATGCATGCCTCGGCGCTCGTGCCGCCGACGACGAAGACGAGGTGATACGGCGGGCACGCGCTCGTGCCGAGGAGGGGCAGCTTGTCGCCGACAAATTTCTCGAAGCTCCGCGGATTGAGCAGCGCCTTGGTCTCCTGAAACAGAAACATCTTGTTCGCGGAGCCGCCGCCCTTGGCTACGAAAAGGAATTCAAATTTTTCACCTTCCGTCGCCATGACGTCGATCTGCGCCGGGAGGTTGGTGCCGGTGTTCACTTCTTTCCACATGTCGAGCGGGGCGGTCTGCGAATAGCGGAGATTCTCCTTGGTGAAACACTCGTAGATGCCGCGGGAGAGCCATTCGGCGTCGTTGGCCCCGGTCCAGACCTGCTGGCCTTTCTTGGCAAACACCGCGGCCGTGCCCGTGTCCTGACACATCGGCAGGATGCCCTCGGCTGCGATCTCGGCGTTTTTCAGGAGGGTGAGGGCGACGTAGCGATCGTTGGCCGAGGCCTCGGGATCATCGAGGATCGCGGCGACTTGCTGGAGGTGCGACGTGCGCAGCATGAACGAGGTGTCGTGAAACGCCTGCCGCGCGACAAACGCCAGGGCTTCGGGCGCGACCTTGAGAATCTCGCGGCCCTCGAAGGTCGCGGTGCTGATGCCCTCCTGGGAGAGCAGGCGATATTCGGTGGCGTCGCTGCCGAGGGGCAACGGGTCCTGATAGACGAAGGCGGGCGTGGGCATGGCGGAATGGGAAGGTTCGGGAATTTCTGCGGGAGTAAAGGCGCGGCGCGATTTCCCGCGGTGGCTCAGCGGCCGGCCATCGCCCGCACCACGTCGTGGAAGCGCGGCAGATCGGCGGGCGTGGCGACTTCGCCCGGCACGCGGCCCCAGCCGTGTTCGCCGGGCCATTCGCCGCGGTTGAGGAAGTTTTCCTGCACGGTGGTGATGTTGGCGACGCTCAGATAATCCTTCTGCTCGCGCTCATCGCGCACGGGGCTGACCAGCGAGGCGGGGATGGTGGAGATGCGGCCGCTCGAGACGTGCGCGAGATCGTTGAGCACGACGAAGGGCCGCGAATCCGCGAGCGTGGTCGCCGGCCGGGAAATCTCGCCGCGGAGGTAGCGGAAGTATTCGAGGTGGTTTTCGAGCAGGGCGTCGAAAGGATCGAGCGCGGTCTTTTCCACCCGGCCGTCGGCCCAGCGGATCTCGAAGGAGCTGCCCACGGTGTAGCGGAGCACGGCTTTTTCGCAGAGCACGGTCTCGCATTGCGAGCCGGCGCCGGAGCAGGCGTGGGAAAGCGCAAAGCGCATCGTGATGCCGGCCGCCGTGTCGGCCTCGACGAAAAACGTGTCGGCTCCCTCGATGGCATGCGCCCGGTAGAGCTCGGCTCGCACGGCGGCGATGTGGGCCCACGTGAAAAGCTCCGGCCCCCCGGTCCAAAACAGGAGGTTGTGGACGAAGTGCGCCATGGCGTTGCCGAAGCACGAGTCGAGCACCACGCGGTCGTCCATCAGCAGGCGGCCAGCCCAGTCGTTGCGGGCGAAATAGCTCGCCGGCCGCGGCCAGAGGGAAGCGAGCGTCGCGCCGCGGATGGCGCCAAACTCGCCGTCGAGCAGGCGCTGCTTCAGCGCGAGGCGCGGTTTTTCGACGATGAAGTTGAAGCCCACGTGCGAGGCCTTCCGCGCGCGCGCATCGGCGGCGATCATGCGCTCGAGCTCGGCGTAATCGAGGGTGGGGGGCTTTTCGAGGTAGGTGGGCACGCCCAACGCGGTCACGGCCGCATGCATCTCGGCGTGCAGCTGGATCGGCGTGGGGATGATCACCAGATCGAGCTCGCCATGGCAGGCCTCGAGCATCGCGCGGTAGTCGTGGAACACGCGGACGCCACGCGCCGCGAAACGCCAGGTCTGCTGCTCGCCCGCAAAGATGTCGGCGCGGGGATCGCAGGTGCAGACCAGCCGGACGTGGTGCTTGTCCTCCAGGAGCGCGATCGTGTGATGGTGGGCGCTGGCAAAGCCCCCCATGCCGATGATGCCGATGCGGATGGTCGGCTTCACACGATCTTGAATTTGGGGAGATCCTGGCTGTCCACGAGGCCGACGGGCCGGCCTCGCGCGTCCACCACGATCAGGTCGTCGATCTTATGGGCTTCGAACAACCGCACCGCGTCGACGCCGAGCGCGTCCTCCGCAATGGTCTTGGGTTGGCGGGTCATGAAATTTGCGACTGGTTTCTGCAAAAAATCCGGGCCGGAGAGGGCGCTGCGGCGGAAGTCGCCGTCGGTGAGGATGCCGGTGAGGCGGCCGGTCCGCCGGGCGACGAGGGCGATGCTGCCGCTCTTCGCGCGGGTCATCGCGAGGATGGCCTCCTGGGTCGAGACGGTGTCGGGGGCGGTGGGGAGGCGATCGCCGGTGCGCATGATGTCTTTGACGCGCAACAGCAGGACGCGGCCCAGATTGCCGGCCGGATGATATTTGGCAAAGTCGTCGCGGGTGAGGCCGCGCGCTTCGAGCAGCACCATCGCGAGGGCGTCGCCGAGCGCGAGGGCCGCGGTGGTGCTGGCGGTCGGGGCGAGGCGCAGCGGGCAGGCCTCGGCGGGGACGCGGTAGAGCAGGCGCAGATCGGAATTTCGCGCGAGGTCCGAGGCGGGGTTGCTCGTGAAGGCCACGAGGCGCGCGCCGAATCGCTTCAGCACCGGGACGAGGCGGAGGATCTCCTCGGATTGCCCGCTGTTGCTCAGGAGAAACACGAGGTCGCCCTCATCCACGAGGCCGAGATCGCCGTGCAGCGCCTGCGTGGCATCGAGAAAACACGACGAGACGCCCGTGCTGTTGAAGGTCGCCGCGATCTTCTGGGCGATGGGGGCGTTTTTGCCGACGCCGCTGAAGATGAGTTTCCCGCCGGCGCTGGTGACGCTGTCGACGGCCCTGGCCGTCGCGACAAATTCCGCGCCGAGGGCGCGCGAGGTCTCCGCCATCGCCGCCTGCTCGATGCGGATGCAAGCGCGGGCGCGGGCGAGAGCGGATTTCGGATCGAGGGCCATTTGGTGGTTGAGTCGCCGTTGCGAGGGTCGGAACTTAGGCCGACTTCCTGACCGTTCAATTCCGTTTTCCAGAGTCATGACTGTCCGTTGCAAAATCGCCGCCCTTCTTGCGCTCGCCCTGCTGCTTGCGGGTTGCGGCGATCGCAGCGGCCAGCCGCTTCTGGCCGAGACCGACGAGCCGTATTACGCCGAGGGCATGCAGCTCAAGCGCCAGCAGGGCCGGCTGCCTGAGGCGCTCAGCGCCTTTCTCAAGGTCATCGACCGGCGCGGCACCAAGGGCGCGCCCCAATCGCACCTCGAAGCCGGCGAAATCTACCTCGTGCAGATGAAGGATCCGGTGGAGGCCTACCACCATTTCCGCCGTTTTCTCGTGCTGGAGCCCAAGTCGAAGGAGGCTGAGTTCGTCCGCGGGCGCGTGCGGGTCGCCCTGCGCGAGTTTGCCCGCTCCATCCCGGCCAACCCGCTTGAGGACCAGTCCGTGCGCCTCCAGGTGGACGATGATCTCGTGCGCTTGCGCCGGGAGAACGACGAGCTCCGCGCCCAACTGGCCACCTTGCGCGGCGGCGGCGCGGTGCCCGTGCCCCGCGCCCCGCGCATGATCACGCTGCCGGAGGAGATTCGCGCGACGCCGGCTCCGGCTCCCTTGCCGGTTTCGCCGCCGCCGCCTGATCCTTCGCCGATCTCTGCCGCGCCTCAGCGCCGTGAGCCGGCTCCGGCCGCCACCACCGCTCCGCAACGAGCCCCGGCCTCCGCGCCCGCACGGACGAGCGGGCGCACCCACACCGTGCGGCCCAAGGAAACGCTCTTCGCCATTTCCCGGCAGTATGGTGTGACCGTCCAGGAGCTGATGGCCGCCAATGGCATCAGCAATCCCAGCGCAATTCCGGTCGGAACGGTGCTCAAGATTCCCGGCGGCCGCTGAGGCGGCGGCTGGCCCCGCGTTTTCTCCATGCCCCACACGTCGCAACGCACGTCCGTGTTCACCGAGTCGCTGATCCGCGAGATGTCGCGCGTCGCGGCTCGCCATGGCGCGATCAACCTCGCGCAGGGCTTCCCCGACTGGGATCCGCCCGCGGCGCTCGTGCAGGCGGGCCGGGAGGCGATGGATGCGCACCGGCACCAATATGCCGTGACGTGGGGCGCACCCGAGCTGCGCACCGCGCTCGGTGCGAAGATCGCGCGCTTCACCGGTCTGCCCGTCGATCCCGAGCGCGAACTCGTCGTCACCTGCGGCGCGACCGAGGCGATGATGGTCGCGATGATGACGGTCTGCGATCCGGGCGACAAAGTGGGGCTGTTCTCGCCGTTCTACGAAAACTACAATGCCGACGCGATCCTCACGGGCGCGCAAGCCGTGCACGTGCCGCTGCACCCGCCGCACTACCGCTTCGATCTCGCGGAGCTGCGGGCGGCGTTTGCGGGCGGGCTGAAGGCCTTTGTGCTCTGCAATCCCTCGAATCCCTGCGGCCGGGTCTTCACGCGCGGGGAACTGCTCCAAATCGCGGCGCTCGCGGAGGAGTTCGACACGTGGGTGCTCACGGACGAGGTCTATGAGCACATCGTCTTCGCGCCGCACCGGCACACGTATTTCTCCACGCTGCCGGGCATGGCGCGGCGCACGCTGATGTGCTCCTCGCTCTCAAAAACCTTTTCGATTACCGGCTGGCGGCTCGGCTACGTGCACGCCGCGCCGGAGGTGATCGCGCAGGCGCGCAAGGTGCATGACTTCCTCACCGTGGGCGCGGCCGCGCCGCTCCAGCACGCCGTCGTGACGGCGCTGAATTTTCTTCCGAGCTATTACGATGGCCTCGCGGCAGAATACGCCGCGTCGCGCGATGTGCTGCTCGGCTACCTCGACCAGACGGGCCTCGCCTACACGCGGCCCGAGGGCGCGTATTTCGTGATGCTCGACATCTCGCCCTTCGGGTATGGGAGCGATGTCGAATTTGCGCACTGGATGACGCGCGAGATCGGCGTGGCGCCGGTGCCGGGCTCGAGCTTTTTCCCGCACGCGGAGAACCGCTACGTGCGGCTCAACTTTGCGAAGAAACCCGCCACGCTGCACGCCGCGGGCGAGAGGCTGCTCAAGCTCCGGAGGTAGCAGCGCGCTTGCGCGCGATTCGCAGCGGCGGTCAGGGACGCACGCGCCGCTTCAGTGCTTCTCCGCGCCGTTTTGCGCGGTCGCGTGCTTCACGCCCGACATCATGACCTTGTCCGTCCAGGCGAGCATGATGGCCGAGATGAGGAAAATGGAGTGGATGATCACCTGCCACATGATGGCGTCGCTCGGAATCCGGTCCTTGATCTCGCGCACTTCGATGAAGGTCTTCAGCAGGTGGATCGACGAGATGCTGATGAGGGCGGTGCCGAGCTTGATCTTGAGGACGCCGGCGTTCACGTGGCTCAGCCATTCCGGTTTGTCCGCCTTGCCAGCGAGGTCCAGGCGCGAGACGAAGGTCTCGTAGCCGCCGATGACGACCATGATCACGAGGTTGGCGACCATCACGACGTCGATGAGACCGAGCACGCTGATCATGATTTTCGTGCTGACCTCCTCGACGGTGCCGGGTCCGACAAAGGTGTGCATCAGGTGCCACAGCTCGCGCATGAACTGCAGCACGTAGACAATCTGCGCGATGATGAGGCCCGCGTAGAGCGGGGCCTGCAGCCAGCGGCTGGCGAAGATGGAGCCTTCGAGGGCGCGCTCAATGAGCGAGGGACGCTCGCCGGATTCGGGTGCTTGCAACGACATGGTCGAAAAAGCCGCGCTACCAAGCGGCCCCGGACCGCCGAGGCAAGTCCGATTAGACCGCCCGCCGCAGCGCCTGCATCTCGGCGAGCACTTCGCGGGCGGCCGCGAGTGCCTGCGACGCGGTCGCGCCAGCCTCGCCTGAGTCGGCCGCCGACTGCACCGGCTCGTCGGGATCGCCGAGGCCCGTCTCACGGAAGCGGCGCAGGCGATTCAGGATGAGGTCGCGAATCTCGGTCGCATTGTCCACGCCGTGAAACACAGCGGTGTGGAGCGAGTCGCCGCTGGCCTTGCCTTCCTCGGTCTGGCCGCCGCCGGCGGATTGCACGCGCACATCCGCGAGCCCGAGCAGGCGCTGGAGCGGGCCTTGCGAGACCTCGACCTGCTGGATGTTGGCGAAGCTGAGGGTCGATTCCTGCACGACCACGATGCCGGCCCGGATGCGCAGGCTGCGATCGGTGACGACATACCACCGCATCGCGTAGTCGAGCCGGCGCACGGCATAGGTGAACGGAATCTGGAGCAGGTAGAGCGCGATGCCGCCGACTTTGGCGAACCAGAGGAGCGGAAAGGCCCACGGCGGCAGCCGCAGGGCGACCTCGACGAGGCCCTGCTTGAAGCCGGTCCAGCTGAACTCGCGGTTGCGGCGTGGGCGGGCCTTCTTGTTGGCCTTGGCCGGTGGTGTCGCGGCAGGCTCGGTTTCGGTGGGAGTGATCGTGTCCGTGGCTGCGCGCTCCGTGGCTGCGGCGGCCCGGCGGGTGCCGGCGGTGCGCTCCACCTCGAGCAGCACGACGGTCCAGAAAATGATGCCGGCCAGCGCCGCGAGCTGCGCCAGGCCCCAGGTCCAGAGGCGGAGCTTGAGATAGTTCCGCCCCGCGCGAAACACCTTCAGCGACGCGGGCGCGCCAGCCGGGGCGTGCGGTTCGCCCGGCACGCGCATCCAGTGAAGGATCTGCTGGAGGAAAAACGGCGGCATGGCAGGGCGCTCAGGCGCGCGGCCGGCGCGCGAGCTCCTCGCGCAGGGCGCGCAGCTCGGCGACGATTTCCCGCATCACGGCGGCCAGCTCGGCGTCGGCGGCGGATGCCATTCCGCCCGGCGCGCCGGGGTGCGGGTGCGCGTGGGACTCCGGGTGATCCTTCACCCCGCGCATCCGCGCGTAGAGGAAGTCGCGCACGGCCTCGAACTCCTGCAGACCCTCGAGGGTCATCTCGGCGCCGGAGTTGCCGCTCGCGGTCTGGATTTTGACCTTGGCGAGGCCGAGCCAGCGTTCGACGAAATTGGAGTGCAGGTGGATGTCCTGGATGCGCGCGTAGTTCACTATGATCTCGCGGCGAAAGAGGATGCCCCAGCTCATCGAGATGCCCTCGGCCGTGAACTTGTAGCGCATCGTGTGGTAGCGAAACCACGCGGGCAAAATCAGGATCGGCAGCAGCGGCGGAAAAACCAGCAGCGTCAGTGCGTAATAGGTGAACAGGTTCTGATGCGGCCGCTCGATGGCGAGGATGGCGGTGTCGTTGGGCGCAGTGGACACGCGCGGGATCAACGCGGGCGGCGGGCGGGAGGGCAAGGCCGGAGCGGCGGTTCTGTGGTAGCGCGAGGCTTCAGCCCGCGCCCGAAACGGAAGATGTGTTCTCTCCACTGCGCGGGCTGAAGCCTCGCGCTACCTCGGGCTTGCCGCCATGCGGTTGCAACGCACCTTTGGTTGCGTGCTCGCGCATTTACAGACGACCAAGTTTACCCGCGGCCGTTTGCCGCACTGGGAAGTCGAGCGCGGCCGCTATTTCGTGACTGTGCGCTGCCATGACAGCCTGCCTCGTGAGGTCGTGTCGCGGCTGGACGAAATCCAGAAATCACTGCAACGCGTGACGGCGAGCTCGCGGGAATTCTTGCAAATGCAGCGGCAGTATTTCCGCACGATGGAGAAGTTCCTCGACGCAGGTGGCGGCAGCGCGCGTTTGCGGGAACCGCAGGCCGCCGCTGCGCTTGTGGCGCAGATTCAAGCGTTGAGCGCCGAGGGCATCGATGTGCCGCACTTCACCATCATGCCTAACCACTGGCACGCCATGCTCGCGCCCGCGGGCGATGCGTCGATCAATCTGCATGGAGTGATGACGCGGTTGAAGGGGAGAACGGCGCGCGCAGTCAATCTCGCGGTCGGCCGCAGCGGCACGCTCTGGCAGCGGGAGTGGTTCGACCGCTGGATGCGCGACGACGCCGAGTGGGTGCGGTGTGTGGACTATGTGCGGCAGAATCCGGTGAAGGCGGGAATCGTGCGCGACTGGCGTGATGATCCGTGGACGCGGTGACGAGCCCCGGGGTAGCGCGAGGCTTCAGCCCGCGCAGGAATCGGATGTGATGTTCGCACCATTGCGCGGGCTGAAGCCTCGCGCTACCTCACGCCACCGCCCCAATCGCCTCATCCAGCACCGCCAGCAGAAAATCCGCGTCGGCCTTCGTGATGTTCATCGGCGGGGCGAAGCGGATCGTCTGGCCCCAGAGGCCGCCTTTGCCGAGGAGCAGGCCGAGTTCGCGGGCGTTCTCGACGGCTTGCGCGCATTCTTCTTTGCCGGGCGTCTTGGTTGCGCGGTCCTTCACGAACTCGATGCCGAGCATCAGGCCTTTGCCGCGCACGTCGCCGATGACTTTGTATTTCGCCTTCAGCTTGTTCAGGCCGGCGAGGATATAGGCGCCGAGTTCGAGGCAATTTTGCTGCGTCTTCTCCTGCTCGATGACTTCGAGCACAGCCTTGCCGATGGCGCTGACGACGGGGTTGCCGCCGAAGGTGTTGAAGTGGACTTTCTGCGTCATCATCGCGGCGATCTTCGGCGTGGTGACGACGGCGGCGAGGGGGGCGCCGTTGCCGATGCCCTTCGCCATCGTGACGATGTCGGGGATGACGCCCTGCGTCTCGAAGCCCCAGAAGTGCGTGCCCGTGCGGCCGAAACCAGTCTGCACCTCGTCGGCGATGCAGACGCCACCGGCGGCGCGCACGTGCTCGTAAGTGTGCTTGAGGTAGCCTTGCGGAAACTCGACGAAGCCGCCCACGCCCTGGATGGACTCGGCGATGAAGGCGGCGACTTTGCCGGGCGTGGCGTAGGCGATGAGGTCCTTGACGTCGTCGGCGTATTTACGGCCGGCGTCGGGATCATCGTAGCCGAAGTGGCCGCGGTAGGGATAAGGCGCGACGGCGTGGTGGACGCCGAAAGAGTGCGGCACATTGAATTTCCAATTGCTGTGCGCGGTGACGCCCATGCCGCTGGCGTTGCCGCCGTGGTAGGCGTTGCGCAGCGCGATCACATCGTAGTTGCCGGTGTAGAGCCGCGCCATGAGGAGTGCGAGGTCGTTGGCCTCTGAGCCGGAGTTGACGAAATAACTGACCTTGAGATCGCCGGGCATCTTGCTCGCGAGCTTCTCCGCGAAAGCGCCGATGTTGGGGTTGAGATAAATCGTGGTGCTGTGCTGGAGCGTGGCGTTCTGCGCGTTGATGGCCTTGAGCACGTGCGGGTGGCAGTGGCCGACGCTCACCGTGACGATGCCGCCGAGGCCATCGAGGTAGCGTTTGCCGGTGGAGTCCCAGACATACTGCATCTTGCCCTCCACGATCATGATGGGCGTCTTGTAGTAGAGGAAGAGGCCGGGGTTGAGGAACTGCTTCCGCTGTGCGAGCACCTGCTCGAGCGAGGGGCCCGTGTAGGGCGACGGCTGGTGCGCGGTGGGCGGGAGGGGGATGGATTTCATTGGGAAAACTGTTTCACCACGGAGACACAGAGGCACGGAGAAAACCGAATGCCAGGGGTCGGCACTGTGCCTCTGTGTCTATGTGGTTCTGCCTGAGTTTATTTGTTGGGCGCAGCGTGGCGCAGGACTAGATAGACGACGAATGCGATCGCGAAGCCCGCGAGCCAGGCGACGGTGTAGAGCGCGTGGAAGAACGACGGAACGCCCGCGGCCGCGATGGCTCCGACGTGGGCGAGGAAGCCGGGCAGGCTGGGCAACGCGCCGGCGAGGAATGCGATGACCGCCACCCAGCTTACACCGCAGGCATAGCGATACTCGCCTTCGGCGGAATAAAGCGCGGGGACGTTGAGGTGCTTTTTCCGGTAAACAAAATAATCCGCGATCATGATGCCGCCGATGGGGCCGAGGAGCGCGCTGTAGCCGATGAGCCACGTGAAGATGTAGCCGCTGGGATCCGCGACGAGTTTCCAGGGCATCATCACGATGCCGATGAGGCCGGTGATGAGCCCGCCGAGGCGGAAGGAGATTTTTTGCGGGGCGAGCTGCGCGAAATCATTCGCGGGCGAGACGACGTTGGCCGCGATGTTGGTCGCGAGCGTCGCGAGGCAGAGCGCGAACAGCGCGCCGACGAGCACGAAGGGATTCGTGAAGCGCGTGAGCACATCGACGGGATCCCAGAGCGTCTTCCCGTAGATGATTGTGGTGGCGCTGGTGACGGCGACGCCGATGAACGAGTAGAGCGCCATCGTTGCCGGCAGGCCGATCGCCTGCCCGATCGCCTGGTCGCGCTGCGATTTGGCGTAGCGGGAGAAATCGGGGATGTTGAGCGAGAGCGTCGCCCAGAAACCGATCATCCCGGTGAGCGAGGGAAAGAACACGGCCCAGAATTGCCCGGCCTTGGGCTGGCCCGGGTCGAACGCCGAGGGCTGCGAGAGAATCGGGCCGAAACCGCCGGCGGCGCTCCACGCCCACCAGAGCAGCAGCAGGCCAAGCGCGATCAGGAGCGGGGCCTTCAAATTCAGCAGCACGCGGATCGTGTCGATGCCGCGCCAGATGACCCACATGTTGATGCCCCAGAAAAACAGGAAGCACGCGAAGTGCGCCGGGCTGATGCCGAGGACGGGCAGGGCTGCGCCGGTCAAGATCGACGGGGCGAAGACGCCGAGAATCTTGTAGATCGCATCGCCGCCAATCCACGTCTGGATGCCGAACCAGCCGCAGGCGACGAGCGCGCGCAGGAGCGCGGGAATGTTGGCGCCCGTAGTGCCAAACGAGGCGCGGCAAAACACGGGAAACGGAATCCCGTAGCGCGTGCCCGCATGGGCGTTGAGGATCATCGGGATCACGACGATCACGTTGCCGAGGAAGATCGTGAAGACGGCCTGCGACCAATTCATGCCGCTGCCGATCAGGCCGGAGGCGAGCATGTAGGTGGGGATGCACGCCGCCATCGACACCCAGAGCGCGGCAAACGAAGCGAGCCCCCACCGGCGCGCGGAAGGCGGCACGGGTGCGAGGTCGTCGTTGTAGAGCCGCGCGTCGCGCGCCCCGGCGAGGGCGGACGTGGAATCGATGAGTTCGGGGGAGGATTCTTTAACCACAGATTTCACGGATAAACACGGATGCACTCAGCGGACTACGCGTTTCCAACGCAGGTCGGCGTGTTTGAAGTTCAGGAGGAGGGCGAGTCGCAGCTGAGTGATGGCGAGGTAGCCAATCATCTGGGCTTGATGAGTCGGAGTGAAATCTTCGGTCACTTTGGGATCGGTGATGACCGAATCATCGACGATCAGGTCGGGCACGAGAGTGTCGACGACCTGTCCGTCGTAGAGCACGTCGAAGCGCTTCTGTTGATCGACGCGGTGACCACGGTTTCTCAGCTCGATGACGAGGGCGTTTTCATAGGCTTTCTCGCTCAAACCGGGTTTCAGGGTGTTGAGCACCTGCATGGCGGCACCGATGATCGCGTGGCTCAGCTCGGCATGGATCAGGTTTTCGTGATTCATGAGGAAGGCCCGGAATTCCAACCACGGATAACACGGATTATCACGGATGAAGACAGGGTTTTATCCGTGTTCATCGGTGTTATCTGTGGTTAAAAGTGACTTGGTTTACGCTGCAGGAACTGCCCGCGGCCTAGAGTGCCCGTGAACTTGCCGTCGCGCGCGGCGACTTGGCCGCGGACGGTGACGACGCTCGCGCGGCCTTCGAGCGGCCAACCTTCGAAGGCGGAATAGTCCACGTTCATGTGCTGCGTCTTCGCGGAGATCACGCCGCGATAGTTGGGGTCGAAGACCACAAGGTCGGCATCGGCGCCGGGTTGGATCGCGCCTTTGCGCGGGAAGAGATCGAACTGCTTGGCGACGGCGGTGCTGGCGACGTTGACGAAGGTGTGCAGGTCGATGCGACCGCGGGCGACGCCGTGGGTGTAGAGCAGGTTCACCCGCTCTTCGAGCGAGGGGATGCCGTTGGGGATCTTCGTGAAATCGTCGCGGCCCATCGGCTTTTGTTTCTCGAAGTCGAACGGAGCGTGATCGGTGGCAACGGTGTTGATGAGGCCGTCGCGGAGTCCGTGCCAGAGGACGGCTTGGTTGCGCGCGTCGCGCAGCGGGGGCGACATCACGTATTTCGCGCCCTCGAAGTTCGGTTTCTCGGCGTAGGTTTTGTCGAGCGTGAGGTATTGGATGAGCGTCTCGATGCCGACACGCACGCCGCGCTGGCGAGCGGCGATGGCCTGGTCGAGCGCCTCTTTGCATGAGAGGTGGACGATGTAGGTCGCGGCGCCGGTCAGCTCGGCAAACGTCATCAGGTGATGCACGCCCTCGGCTTCGACGGCGGGCGGGCGACTCTCGTGGTGCTGCGCGGGATCGGTCTTGCCGGCGGCGAGCAGTTCCTTGCAGCGCTCGGCGACGAGGGTCTCGTTTTCGCAGTGGGCGGTGACGACGACGCCGAGTTCCTTGGCGAGCTTGAGGGTCTGGTAGAGCTCGGTGTCGTCGATCCCGAAGGCGCCTTTGTAGGCGAGGAAGATTTTGAAGGAGCTGATGCCGCGTCGCACGATTTCGCGGAGCTGGGCCTCGGTCGTGGCGTCGAATTTCGTGACGCCCATGTGGAACGAAAAATCGCACGCGCTCTTCCCTACGGCCTGCGACATCCAGAGATCAAACGAGGCGAGCGCATCGTCCTTCCTCGCGGGGCAGCACATCTCGATGAGCGTGGTGGTGCCGCCGACGAGCGCGGCTTGCGAGCCGGTGACGTAGGTGTCCTTGGAGAACGTGCCCATGAAGGGCAGGTAGATGTGGACGTGTGGGTCGATGAAGCCGGGGAAGACGAACTTGCCGCGCGCATCGACGACCTCGCAGCCGGGCGGCGGAGTGATGCTGCGATCGATTCTGGTGATGGTTTCGCCCTCGCAGAAAATGTCCGCGACGTAGCGTGAGTCGGCGGTGACGATCTCGCCGCTTTTGATCAGGAGGCTCATGGAAAAGGGAGGCTACCGCACCGCGCGGATGCGGTGGTTTTCGGAGTCGCCGATGAAGACGGTGTCGTCGGGATCGACCCAGATGCCGTGCGGGCGGGCGAGGCCGGCGGCGAGGGGGGGGTCGCCGTCGGGGCCATCGGCGGCGCGGCCGTGGCCAACGAGCGTGGACATGAGGCCGGTGGCGGGATGCACGACGCGGATGGCATGGTTCTCGGTGTCCACGAGATAGACGCGGCCGTCGCGGCCTATGGTGATTCCCTTGGGGCCGTTGAGCGTGCCGGCGAGCGCTGGGCCGCCGTCGCCGGTGTAGCCTTTCTTCCCGGTGCCGGCCATGTGGCGGATTTTTCCCGCGGCGAAATCGAAACGGAAGACCTGGTTGCCCTCGCGCGTCGCGAGCCAGAGATCGCCGCGGGCGTCGAAGTCGAGCGAGCGCGGGCCGCGCAGCGGCGTGCCGGAGATGGGCGAGCCATCGGGCGTGTCGCCGGGTTTGCCGGTGCCGGCGAACGTCGTGATGACGCCGGTCCGCATGTCCACGCGGCGGATGACGTGGTTGCGGATGTCGCAGATGAAGAGGTCGCCCTTGGGATCGAACTGGATGCTGTGCGGCTGCGCGAGCTGGGCCTTGGCGGCGGGGCCGCCGTCGCCCGAGTAGCCGGGTTGGCCGGTGCCGGCGATGGTCGTGATGATCTGCGTCTTGGCGTCCACGCGACGCACGGCGTGGTTCATCATGTCGACGATGAAAAGGTTTCCGGCGCGGTCGAAACGGATCTCATGCGGGAGATTGAGCGAAGCGGCGAGGGCCGGGCCGCCGTCGCCCGTGTGGCCCTTGGCGCCGCTGCCGACGACGGTGGTGATCGTGCCGTCGGCCGCGATGCGGCGCACGCGCTGGCCGCCGTATTCGCAGAACCACAGGGCGCCGTCGGGCCCGCGGATGACGCCGAAGGGATCGTTGAGCTGCGCGGCGGTGGCAGGGCCGCCATCGCCAGTCCAGCCGCGCACGCCGGTGCCGGCGACGGTGCGGAGGGTGGCCGCGGGGGCGGGTGAAGCGCACAAGGCGAGGAGCGCGAGAACAAGCGAAGCGGAGCGCATGTCCGGAGTAGGGCGGGTCTTTGACCCGCCCTCGAACATTTTCTCGCGCGGCCAAGGGCGGGTCACAGACCCGCCCTACTTACTTCCAGCTCTCGTCGAAGAACCCCGCGTCGACGATTTTACCCGGCCAGCGGGGGCCGGGGGGCGTGCGGAGATCGACGATGGTCCAGTCGGGGAGTTTGGGGGTTTGGTGGGCGTTGTTGCCGTAGCCTTCGGTGCGGAAGTCGATGCCGCTGTTGAGCACGACGTAGCGCGCGGGGTTGAGCGGATTTGGAAACACAAGGATCGGCGCGTGGGTCTTCGCGTCGTAGGTGCGGCCGCGGAAGACGAGTTCCTTGGCGTCCCATTTCACGGGGAGGTGCGCGAGGATTTTGGCGAGCACGGTGTTGGATGAAGGATCGCCCCAGAGGATGAGGTTGTGGTTCGCGATGTCGGCGTCGCTGATGGCGCGGTCGGCGACGACGCGGGCATCGCCGCGGAAGACATCGCGCCAGAGGTGGCGCGCGGCGGTGAGCTCGGACTCGACCCACGCGCCGACCTCGGGGTGGAGCGGGCGGCCGCTCGGGCGCACGAAGACGAAAGGCTCCATGAACGCATCGTCCACCGGGCCGGTGAGGCCGGGGCGCTTGCGCAGGCCGGGGGCGCGGCCGAGTTTCCACGTGTCGCCCTCGCGGTGGAATTGCAACTCGGCGCCGGCGGTGCGCAGCTCCTGGCCGTCGAGCATCACGGTGCTGGCGGTGCGGCCCGGGAAGGAGATGGCCTCAACGTTTTTCGTGTGCGCGGCGAGGTGATGGCTGTCGTGCAGCGTGGCGCGGACCTCGGCGAGTTCCCAGTGCCGGCTCAGGCCCTCGAGGCGCACGCCGGGGCCATCGGGGTAGCGCAGGGTGTAGGTTTGAAACCAAACCTCACGCGGGCGCGGGTCGCGGCCCTTGGCGATCAGTTCCTCGAGACGGCGGGTGAGCGCGGCCTTGGTCTCGTCGTGGTATTTGTGCGCGGTCTGCGGGCCGATGAAGCGCTCGAGCTTGAGGCCCTCCTTGGCCATGGCGGCCTCCATCAGATCGGAGGCTTCCTTTTGGCCATCGAACTCGCCGGTGTAGGCGAGCGTCGGAAGGTTGAAGAGGTTGCCCGCGATGCCCGTGGCCTCGTATTGGCGCCAGAGCAGCTGCTCCCACGACGCGCGGGGCTCGCGGCCCGGCGCATGGACCTTGGTGAAGATCGGCGTTTCGGCAAAGCCCGCGCCGGGCGAGGCCGCGCACCACAGGCCGGAGTAATGCGTGGCGAGGTGCCAGGTGCTGCCGCCGCCCATCGAGAAGCCCGCGACGGCGATGCGTTTTTCGTCGATGCGATACTGCGCGCGCACGGCGGCGAGCGCCTCGAAGACATCGACCTCGCCGGCGAATTTCGTGGCGTTGCAGAACCGGCCGTAGGGCACGACGACGATCGTGTCCTTTGGCACGATCTGCGGCGGGCCGGCGTCGCGCTCGGCGAGAAAGGCGAGCTCGGTGCGCTTCTCGCCGCGGCCGAGGAGCCAGACCATGAGCGGCAGCTCGCGCGTCGCGCCCTTGAGCGACTCCGGCACGACGAGGCCGTAGGGCTGCACGGAGCCGTCGAGCGCGGAACGGTGACCGCGCAGGATCAGACCGGTGGCGTCGAGCCACGGCGCGGTGCCGGCGCGGAGCTGCGCGGCGCGCTCGCGGCCGAGGTCCAGCATGCGCCGGGCGAACGCGATTTCCTTCGGCACCATGAGTTCGTCATAGCGCAGCGCCCAATCGACGGCCTTGTGCAGGACCTCCACGTCGGGCAGGAGCGCGGCCAGCTTGGCGTTGCCGGCGAGGTCGGCGCTGAGCGCGGTGATGTCGCGGCCCAGGGTGGCGGCGCCGGCGGTGAGCTCGGCGCGCTCCGCGGTGGTGAGCGTGAGTCCGGGAATCGGGATGCGCTTGGGGGGCGGCGGCGTTGGCGGAGTCTGCGCGAGGGCGAGCGAGACGAACGTGACGACGGCGAGAAACGTTACGAGAGGACGCATGGGAAAAAAGCAGGGCGGGTCTGTGACCCGCCCTTGGTGGTGCTTGCGATTGTGGTTTCGCGGACGGGCGCGTGCGGCGCGAAAGGGCGGGTCGCAGTCCCGCCCTACTGGAGTCAGATCTTCGCGAGCAGGTCCTTGATGCGCTTCCACGCATCGGCGCGGGCCTTCTTGTTCTCGGCGCTGCCGGCGGGATCTTCGCCAGCGCGCATGAAGCCGTGGCCGGCGCCCTCGTAGGTCACGGGGTCAAACTTTTTCCCGTTCGCCTTCATCGCCTCGGTGGCGGCGGGGAGGCCGGTGTTGATGCGCGCGTCGTTCTGCGCGTAGAAACCGTGGATGGGCGCCTGGATCTTCGGGATGAGCTCGGCCGGGGCGGCGGAGCCGTAGAAGACGAGGCCGGCCTGGATGCCGGGATTGTGCGCGGCGTAGAGGAAGGTCTTGGCTCCGCCCCAGCAGAAGCCGCCGACGACGATCTTGCCGTTGGCCGCGGGGAGTTTTTTCGCGTAGGCCACCGCGGCGTCGAGGTCGGCGTCGATCTGCGGCTGCGGGAGGCCTTGGATTTTGCTGCGCACGGCGTCGCCGCTGCCGAGTGACTCGGTGCCGCCGCCGTTCGGGCCGGCGCCGGAGAGGAAATCGGGCGCGATGGCGATGTAGCCCGCCTCGGCGAATTGATCGACCATGCCGCGCATCCAGTCGGAGAGGCCGAAGATCTCGTGGATGAGGATGACGACGGTGGCCTTGGTCTTGACCTCGGGGTAGCCCACGAAGGCCTTCACCTCGCGATTGCCGTGCTTAAGGGTGACCCACTCGAGGTGGCGGGGGGATTTTTCGAGGCGGGCCTTGGCCCAGTCCTGGGCTTGGGCGGCGCTGCCGAGAGCGAGCGCGAGGAGGGAGAGGAGCAGACGTTTCATGGTGGGGAGGGGGCTGGGCCGGAATGGCTTCGCGTCGGGCACGACGCATGGATGCAGGGAAGAGTTGCCTGCGGGTCGTGGCAAGCGAGCGCACGCGGCATCGTCCTGCAGGCGATTGCAGGGATGGCGGGCAACGTTGGGCGGTTTGAAGCGTCCGACTGGAAAGGCATCGCCGGCGCCTGGCCCCGGGCCGAGCCTGCAGCGCTCAACTTTCCTCCATCATGCATCTCACCCCGGTTTTTCGCTTGTTCATCGGCTCGCTGCTCCTCTGCGCGCTCCCGCTGCGCGCCGCCGACGAGGCGCTCGCGCGCGAGGCCCGCGCGGCGATGGAGCGCGCGACCGCCTTCATGCGCGGGATCGCGACCGAGGGCGGCTACCTCTGGCGATACTCCCTCGATCTCAAGGAGCGCGCCGGCGAGAACACCGCCACCGCCACGCAGATTTGGGTGCAGCCGCCGGGCACACCAGCGATGGGCCTGGCGTTTCTCCGCGCGCACGAGGCGACGGGCGACGCGCGCTACCTCGACGCCGCCCGGGCCGCCGCGGACGCGCTCGCCATTGGCCAGCTCGAGTCGGGCGGCTGGGACTACCTCGTCGAATTCGATCCCAAGCTGGCCGCCGCGTGGTATCGCAAGTCCGACGTCGGCAAGATTTCCGCCGCCGACGCAGCGAAGCGGAAAAACACCACGACCTTCGACGACGACAATACCCAGAGCGCCCTCCGCCTCCTCCTCGCCGTCGCCGATGCGACCAAGGATTCGCGCGACCCGCGCGATGGGCGCATCCGCGAGGCTCGCGACTACGCGCTGAAAAAACTCCTTGAGGCTCAGCGCCCCAACGGCGGCTGGCCGCAGCGCTGGAGCGGCGTGCCGGTCGATCCCGCGGAGTATCCCGTGCAACCCGCCCGGATGCCCAAGGACTACGCGCGCGAGCACCCCAAGCCCAACTACAACGGCTACTACACCCTCAACGACAATACCCACCGCGACTGCGTGATGACGCTCCTCGACGCCGCGAAACGCCTCGGCCGCCCCGAGTTCCGCGCCGCCGCGCTCAAGGGCGGCGATTTCCTGATTCTCGCCCAGCTCCCCGAGCCGCAGCCCTCCTGGGCGCAGCAATACAACGCGCAGCTCGAGCCCGCGTGGGCGCGCGCCTTCGAGCCGCCGTGCGTGTGCTCCAACGAGGCGGGGGGCGCCATGCGCCTCCTCATCGATCTGCACCTTGAGACCGGCGATGCGAAGTTCCTCGCGCCGCTGCCGCGCGCCATCGCGTGGTTCAAGCGCTCCGAAATCTCACCCGGCGTCTGGGCCCGCATGTATGAGATCGGCACCAACACTCCCATCTACGGCGACCGCGACGGAAAAATAAAATACCGCGTCGAGGATCTGAGTCCCGAACGCCAGACCGGCTACTCGTGGCAAGGCAGCTACGGCCTGCCCGCGGTCTTCAGCTATTACGACGAGGTGAAGTCCGCCGGCCGCGACGCCATCCTGGCCAAACGCCAGGCCGCCGAGACCAAGGCCAAGACCCCCGCCGCCCGCGCCGCGCGGGCGAAAGCCCTGGAGCCGCGGGTCCGCGCGATCATCGAGTCACTCGACGCGCAAGGCCGCTGGGTCGGCCCCGCCGGCCGCAAGGCCAACGGCCCGCAGATCACGACGACCACCTTCATCGCCAATCTGCGCACGCTGGCGGATTACTTGGAGGCGGCGCGGTAGGGCGAGGGCGAGCGGAATGGGTGCGGCTACAGAAAGGTCAATCGGCTCAATTTCGTGTTAGGTCACGGTTTGAGTTCGTTGGGCATACCAAGCATGGATGAGACCCGTCTGGAGAAACAAAACGGGCGTTATAAAGCCGCCGGTGATCATTAGGTCACTCACTCGATCCAGCGGTAGAACTGCCACATCTCGCCCATAGGTCACGCGCATTTTCTCAAGCTGCTCAGGAGGAGATCCGGTTTCTCGCATCAAGCGGAGCCAGACTTCCAGGAGGCTTTGGTAGGTCGCGGATGCCGTATCGGCCGCCAGATCCGCATTCACCAAATACCCACCCGGTCGCAGCCGATGGGCGATAGTGCGGAAGAAACCGGCCCTGTCGTCGGGGGCGAGAATGAACTGGGAAACAAGCAGTGAAGTAGCCGCATCAAAAGCCGCCGAAGAGGGAAGGGAATCTAGGTAGCCCTCATGGAAAACACAGCGGGGCTCGATGCCGCACTCCTTGGCTTTGCGGCGGCAAACCTCCAGCATCGGAGCCGAAGGCTCCACCACGGCGAATCTCCACTGAGGGAATTTCTGGGCGAGGTAGATTAATTCGTGGCCGGTTCCGGCGCCGACACAGAGAATCCATGCTTGGGCAGGCAGGTCGGCTAGCACCGCACTGATGAGCAAGTGCAATGCATCGCGCATGGACGCCAGTTTTGCGAATCGTTGGTCGTAGACGGCAGCGTGTGCTTGGTCGAAAGCGACTGGAGGTTCTTGGCGTTGCATGGAGGAGCGTGTGCGCTAGTTGGCTAACAGGTGGAAACCAACTTCGTTGTGCACATCTCGGTTGTCTAACGTGCAAGCGCATTTTTCTTGCTGCAGGTGTGTGTCCGCCTTGGGAAGCCACTATGGACGGACAATGGAAATGGGCTGAGTGAGACAAGGTAGATGAGTTGGCACTCCACCTCGCTGCACGCACGGTCCACGCGCCTGGCGCCTCCGCTCTTGCAACCGGGCGCGCAGCTCAAACGCTCGCGGCCCTCATGAGCGTCTTTCCTCTGCGCAAGGTCCGCGGCCAGCCGTCGTGGGCGTTTCAATCGAGCCACGTCTCAGCCCATCTCACCCGGCTGGGCGGGCATCTCGCGCCGGTGGAGTTCAAGCTGGGACGGCGCACGGTCGCGCCCTTCTCGATCGCGCCGTGGGCCGAGGAGAAAATCGACGCGGGGCTGCCGCCGCTGCTGCACGCGTTGCGCGGGGATTTTTTCTGCGCGCCCTTCGGTGGCAATGGCACGCCGTGGCGCGGCGAGCGGCATCCGCCGCACGGCGAGACGGCCAACGCGACCTGGCGGCTCTCCGCCATCGAGCGCGCGCCGAAGCGCGTGACGCTGCACGCGGGTCTCGAACTCACGGTGCGCGCCGGCCATGTGGGCAAGCACCTCACGCTTGTGGATGGGCACACGGCGGTCTATCAGCGCCACACGATCTCGGGCGCGAGCGGCCCGATGAGCGTGGGCCACCATGCGATGCTGAAGTTTCCCGACGCGGAGGGCAGCGGCGTCGTGAGCACCAGCCGCTTCGTCCGCGCGCAGGTTTTGCCGGTGCCGTTCGAGTTGCCGGAGAACAAAGGCTACCAGGCGCTGAAGCCCGGCGCGCGCTTCCGCTCGCTCGATCGCGTGCCGCTGCTCGCGGGCGGCACGACCGATGTGGGCGTGTATCCCGCGCGGCGCGGCTTCGACGATCTGGTGATGCTCACGGCGGACCCGAAGCTGGACTTCGCGTGGAACGCCGTGACCTTCCCGGGCGAGCGTTACGCCTACTTCGCGCTGCGCGATCCGCGCGTGCTGCGGCACACGATCCTGTGGATCTCCAACGGCGGCCGCCACTATGCGCCGTGGAACGGCCGGCACACCGCGGTCATGGGCATCGAGGACACGACGAGTTGCTTCCATCTCGGCCTCGCGGAATCGGCCAAGCCCAACATCCTCTCGCGCGCCGGACTGCCCACGACGCTCACGCTCAGCCCGGGCCGGCCGACCGTCGTCAACTACATCGTCGGCGTCGCCGCGATCCCGGCGGGCTTCGATCGCGTGGCGGACATCCGCGCGGCCAAGGGCGGCATCGAGCTCCGCGCCGCCAACGGCCGGCGCGCCCGCTGCGCGCTCGACCTCGCTTTTCTCACCTCGCGTGCCTGAAGCTGTCACCGGATTGTCACCGCCCGGAGTTTGACCGCTCCTGCGCGCACTCCGAAATTTCCCACCCAAGCTCATGCCTGATTCCAAGCCCATCATTTTGATTCTCTGCACCGGCAACTCCTGCCGCAGCCACCTCGCCGAGGGCCTGCTGCGCGCGGCGGCGGGTGATCTTTTCGAGGTGCAGAGCGCGGGCTCCAAGCCGGCCGGCTATGTCCACCCGCTCGCCGTGCGCGCGATGGCCGAGATCGGCCTCGACATCTCCGCGCACCGCTCGAAGCACATGAACGATTTTCTCGGGCAAAAAATCGAGACCGTCATCACCGTGTGCGGCAACGCCGACCAGGCGTGTCCGGTTTATCCCGGGCAAGTGAACCGCCACCACTGGCCCTTCATGGACCCGGCGCACGCGACCGGCACCGAGGAGGAGCAGATGGCGGTCTTCCGCCGCGTGCGCGACGAGATCAAGGCGGTCTTCGGCGCCTACGCCGACGGACGGCGCGACGCGCTGAAAAGTAGGGCGGGTCTCTGACCCGCTCTCGGTTCGAACACCCAAAGCGCGAAAGGGCGGGTCAGAGACCTGCGCTGCCTACCAATCATGAAACTCCCTCCTTGGATTGTCGGTGAATTCCTCGGCACGTTCCTGCTCGTGTTCTTCGGCTGCGGCTCGGTTGCGGCGGCGGTGCTGCTCGGCGCGCAGGTCGGGATTTTTCAGGTGGCGATCGTGTGGGGGCTCGGCATCGCGATGGCGATTTTTCTCACCGGCTCGCTCAGCGGGGCGCACCTCAACCCGGCGGTGACGTGCGCGCTCGCGGCCTCCGGGGCTTTCCCGGCGCGGCGCGTGGCGGGCTACATCGCGGTGCAGATGGCGGGGGCTTTTGCCGCGGCCGCGGTGCTGCATGCGATTTACGCCGGCGCGCTCCAGGCCTACGAGGCGACGCACGGAATCGTGCGCGGGGCGGCCGGCAGCGAGGCCACGGCGATGATCTTCGGGGAGTATTTTCCCAATCCCGGCGGCAAGCCGCTGACGGCCGCGGCCCGCGCGATGATGACGCCCGGGGCGGCGTTTGTCATCGAGGTCATCGGCACCGCGGTGCTCGTGCTGGTGATCCTCGGCGTGACGGACGAGCGCAATGCCGGCCGCCCCCGCGGCCTCGCGCCGCTCGTGATCGGGCTCACGGTGACGCTGCTCATCTCGCTCCTCGGCCCGCTGACGATGGCGTGCTTCAACCCCGCGCGCGATCTCGGGCCGCGGCTGTGGAGCGCGCTGGCGGGCTGGGGGAGCGTGCCGTTTTCCACCAACGGCTGGGGCTGGCTGACGGTCTATGTGATTGCGCCACTCCTCGGCGGGCAGGTGGGCGGCATGCTCTACCGGGTGTTTTTGCGCCGGGCGTATGCGGAGTAGGGCGGGTCATAGACCCGCGCACGCATACGGTGCCACCGCTTACGCGAGGCAGGCTTGAAACGCCTCCGTCAGCTTTGCGCGGTCTAGGTTCTTGCCGATGAAGACGAGGGTGTTGGCGCGCGCCTCGCCGGGCTTCCACTCGCGGTCGAAGGTCGCGTCGAAGAGCATGTGCACGCCTTGGAAGACGAGACGCTTGTTAGAGCCCTTTACGGCGAGCACGCCTTTCATGCGGTAGATGTCGCCGCCCTGGACGCGGAGCAGCTCGCTGATCCAGTCGTTGAGTTTCTTGCCGTCGAGATCGCCGGGCGCGGAGATGCCCACGCTCGTGACCGATTCGTTGTGCTCGTGCGCGGCGTGGAAATCCTGCTGCCAGCAGGGCCGCGCGGTCTCGCCCATGATGCGGATGTGCAGCGGATCGTGGCCGCAGCTTTCGAAGACGAGGTGGAGACCCGGCTGCGGGATTTTCAGGGCGTAGCGGCCGTTGCCTTCCTTGAGGAGCAGGCGATGGAGCGTGGCGCCAGGAGCGACGGTGTCGCCTTCCTTCGTGCGTGATTCCCAGTCGGCGAAGACGTGGATGGCCGCGGCGCGCGCTGCGTCGAGGTCGGTTTCGGCCAGCGATTTTACGGGCAGAATCACGACATCAAGCTCGTCCGGGTTGCCGTGATGGTGGTGATGATGGTCGTGTTCGCCGTGGCTGTGGTCGTGGCCTTCGTGCGAGTGGTCGTGGCCGTGGTGGTGATGATCGCAGTGGCCGATCTCGAGGGTGTGCGTGCCGGAGGGGAGGGCGTAGGCCCCGGCCCACTCAAAGGGATACTCGGGTTCGAGAAACTTGGGATCGAGCTCGGTGGCGCGGTGGAGGTTGAAGCCGCCGACATCGAGCACGCGGTCGAGCGGCACGTCGCAATTTTTGGTGCGGTGGATCTTCGCGACGGCGTTGATGCGCTTGATGCGGGCCTCGAGGGCGTCGAGTTCGGCGGGGGTGACGAGGTCGATCTTGTTGAGCAGGATCACGTCGGCGAAGGCCACCTGCTTCAGCGACTCGTCGTCCTGGTCGAGGTGCTGGGCAAGGTGCTTGGCGTCGGCCACGGTGACGATGGCGTCGAGCTTGAAGGCGGCCTTGATCTCGTCGTCGGTGAAGAAGGTCTGCGCGACGGGCGCGGGGTTGGCGAGGCCGGTGGTCTCGATGAGGATGCCGTCGAGCTTGTCCTTGCGCTTGAGCAGGCGGCCCATGATGCGGATGAGGTCGCCGCGCACAGAGCAGCAGATGCAGCCGTTGTTCATCTCGAACAGCTCCTCCTCGCTCTGGATCACGAGCTGGTGATCGACGCCGACCTCGCCGAACTCATTCTCGATCACGGCGAGCTTCTTGCCGTGGTGCTCGGTGAGGATGCGATTGAGGAGCGTGGTCTTGCCGGCGCCAAGGAAGCCGGTGAGGACGGTGACGGGAATCATGCGGGATTTTGGAATTTCAATTGTCGATTGGCCGGTGCGGCGGGCGGATCAACCCTTGCGCTTCGGCAGCTTGAAGGCGGCGGGGGCGAACTTCGTCCCGCGGATTTCGACGGCGCCGACCTCGCCGTTGAACTCGCCGGCGTCCTTGAGCCAGGGCGCGGCGCCCTCGAATTGAGAGGTGTTGCCCACGGTCTCGCCGGTGGCGGCGTTGGCGACGGCGGCGAGGGTGACGGTCTGGCGCTGGCCGGCCGCGTAGGCCGTTACGGTGATCGACGGGGCGGCGATGCGGACGAAGTTCTCGGCGTGGCCGTCGAGGAAATAGGCGGTGAGCTTGCCCGCGGCGTCGTCGCGCACGAGCTCGAGGTTGGCGGCGTGGTCGCCGAGCTCGACGAGGTGACCGCCGTGCGGGGCCTTGTGGACATGGCCGCCGTGATCGTGGCCAGCGTGGGGATCTTTTTTGCCGCAGGCGGAGAGCGCGGCGAGAGCCAGGAGGGCGAGGCAGAGGCGGAGTGGTTTCATGGGATGGAGGGAAAGGGAAGATGAGCCTCAGGCCGCGGCATGCAACCAGCGGCGAAAGGTGCGGATTTGCGCGAGCGTGCCGGCGACGAGCACGTTGTCACCGGCTTCCAGTCGCTCGGCGCCGGAGGGCGCGATGATCCTCTCGCTGCCACGCTGGATGCCGACGATGCGTGTGCCGGTGAGCTGCGCGACGCCGAGGTCCGCCAGCGAACGCCCAGCGCGGGGGCCGGCGGGCACCCGGAAAGTCTCCAGCACGGACCCGCGGAACTCGACCGTCTGACCGGCGGCCGCGGGCGATTTGGTGAGGAACGCGCGCGCGCTGGCCAGCTGCTCGGCCCGGCCCATCAGCAGGAGCTTGTCGCCGGGGTAGAGCCGCAGCTCGGGCCGGATGGCGGTGATGACGTAGTTGTTGCGCTCGATCTCAAGGATGGCGCAGCCGAAGCGCGTGGGCAGGGCGAGCTGTGAAAGGAGCTGGCCCGCGTAGCCGGCATGGTCGGGCACGACGCATTCGCCGAGCTTCACATCCCACGAGCCGAGGTTCTGGGCGCGGCGGTCGCGCGCGGCCTCGGCCTCCACGGCCGTGGGATCGCCGGCGAGCACGGAGTTGACCGACAGCTGCCACTCGCTGTGCCAGTAGATGAGCCGGCGGGAGAAAAGGAAGACGACCAGCGCCGCCGCGAGCGCGATGCCGACCCAGCCCCACACGCCGAGCTGATTCGCCGGAATGATCGCGTAGAGCCAGTAGCCCAACAGCACGGCCGCGATGCCGCGGATGCCGCCGCGCACCGTGCGGACCGGCAGGCGCGTGCTGCCGCCGGAGGCCTCCGCGAGGATCAGGCCGATGGTCTCGACGTTGCGCCAGATGGCGACGAGCGGGATGAGCGCCAGAAGCGTCACGGCGCCCCAGGCCACGTAGCGCACGGTGGCCGGTGCGAGCCCCGTGGCGGGCAGGTGATCGCCGATGAACGCGATGATCTGCCCGGAGAAAATCAGCACGCCCGTGACAAAGAGCATCTCGATCACCATCTGCACCAGCCGGCCCCGCGCGAGTTTCCACGTGCGCGAGGAGGCGGGCGAATTCTGCGCCTGCGCCAGCCATTCGTGGTAGGCCTCGAATCCGCGGGTCACGCGGCGAGGCTCGATGCGCTCAAAGAAGTTCAGGATCGGGTCCGCGTAGCGATTGATCACCGGCACCATCAGCACCGTGAAGAGCGAGACACCGACCGCCAGCGGGTAGTAATTTGGCGGCAGGACCTTGGCGCCCACGCCGAGCTGCGCGATGATGAAGGTGAACTCACCCAGCGGCCCGAGCAGCAGGCTCGCCCGGCGCGCATCGCGCGGCCGCGTGCCGCAGATGACCAAGGCGAGCCCCGTCGCCACTGCCCGGCCCACGATCGCAAAGACCCCGAGCCCGATGATCCAAGGCCAGACCTCGAGCAGCAGCTTCACGTCGATCATCATGCCGATCGCCACGAAGAACACGCTGCTGAACAAATCGCGCATCCCCGTGAAGGCCTTTTCGACCGAGGTCCGCTGCGGGATCTCCGCCACGATCGCGCCGAGGAGGAAGGCGCCGAGCGCCAGCGAGTAGCCGGCCCGGGCGGCGGCGACGGCGAGGATGAAGAGGATGCCCGCGACCGTCACGGTCTGCAGCTCGGGATCGGCGCGCGCCTCGAGCTTGCGCATCAGGCCCGGCACCATCACGAGCCCGGCGCCCACCAGCACGACGACAAAGGCCGACATGCCCAGCAGCATCACGCTCACGCGGGTCGAGCCGCCGCCGGTTTGCGCCGTGAGCAGCGTGAGCAAAATGACCGCGACCACGTCCTCCAGCACCGTCACGCCCAGCGCGAGCTGCCCGGCGCGATCGTGGGTGAGGTTCATTTCGCCGATGATTTTTGAAATCACCGCCGAGGAAGAGACCATGAACATGGCCGCGACGAAGAACGTGTGCAGGGCCGGCCAGCCGGCGGCGAAGCCCAGCAGCTTCGTGAGATCAAAGACGAGAAACGCCGCGAGGAAGGTCGCCACCGGCGTGGCCCAGCCCATGCGCGCGAGCTTCGTGAGGCTGAGGCCCAGCCCGATCGCAAACATCAGGAAGACGAGCCCGATCTGCGACAGCGTCTGGATGCGGTCCTGATCCTGGATGAAGGAGAACGGCGGCGTGTAGGGACCGATGATCGCGCCGGCGACGAGGTAGCCGACGATGACTGAAAGTCCGATCCGCCGGCACACCGCACCGGCCACGCCGGCGGCGAGCAGCACGATGGCCAAATCTTGAATGAGACTGACGCCGGGGTCCATGGATGCGGAGCATGGGCGGGTTCGCGGCGCGGGCTCCAGCCGAAATCCGGGAGCCGAGCCGGTCTTTATGGGTGCAGGCGGTCTGGATCAGGGCGCGCCGGCGGGCGGGTTTTTGCGGACCACGAGGAGGACTTTGTCCACGCGGTGGCCGTCGATATCGATGACCTCGACCCGGTAGCCGTGGTGGATGAATGACTCGCCCTCCGCTGGCACATGGCCGAGGTGTTTGACGACGAAGCCGGCGAAGGTCTGGTAGTCGCGCGCGGGGCCTTGGTGCAGGGGGAAATCCGTCACGGTGCTTTCGAATTCCGCGGCGTCGAGCCTGCCGTCCACGAGCCACGAGCCGTCGTCGCGGCGCACGGCCTTGGGCTTGAGGCGGTCGCTGGGCGAGGGCAGATCCCCGACGATGGCCTCCATGATGTCGTGCAAGGAAATCAGACCGGAGATGGCGCCATGCTCGTCGCTGGCCAGCGCGACGTGCTTGCCGGTCGCCTTGAATTTTTCCAGCAGCGCCGTGGCCGACAGCGAGTCGGGCAGGACGAGCGCCGGAGTGGCCAGATCGCGCACGTTGACCGGAGCGCCGGCCGCGAGATTGGCGTAGATGGCCTTCACCGTCACGAGGCCGATCACATTGTCGCGGCGGCCCTCGTAAACGGGAAACACCGAGTGCGCGCTGACGACGATGCGCTGCCAGACGGTCTCGTGGGCATCTGAGGCATTGATCCAAATTATTTTGGAGCGCGGGGTCATGAGATCGCGAATCGGCATGCGGTCGAAAGCCATCACGCTTTCGACCATGGCGGGCTCCTGCGGGTGGAAGACGCCGACGCGCATGCCTTCCCGCACGAGGAGGCGCACCTCGTCCTCGGTCACCTTCACCTCGGGCTCGGGCTTGATGCGGATTAATTTCAGCAGCGCATCGGTGGAGGTGCCCAGCAGGCTGACGAGCGGCGCGCCGAGGCGCGAGAACCGGTGCATCGGGCCGGCGAGCACGCGGGCGACGCCCTCGGGATTGGCGAGGCCGACGCGCTTGGGCGCGAGTTCGCCGATGACGAGGGTGAAATAGGTGAGGATGAGCACCACGATGGCGAACGCGACCTCATCGGCGTAGGGCGCGCACCACGCGATTTCCCTCAGCTGCGCGGCGAGGGGCGCGGCGAGCGAGGCGCCGCTGAACGCCGCGGCCACGACACCGATGAGCGTGATGCCGATCTGGACGGTCGCGAGGAAGGTGTTGGGCGACTCGGCGAGATCGAGCGCGAGGCGCGCGCTCGCATCCCCGCCATCGGCGAGCGCGCGGAGCTTGGCCTTGCGGGCCGAGACGATGGCGATCTCGGCCATCGAGAAGACGCCGTTGGCCAGCAGCAGGGCGAAGATGATGGAGACTTCGAGCAGGACGGAATTCATGGATGCAGCCTGAGGGTTTGAGCGGTGATACCGAAGTTAATCCTGCGGAGAAATGACGCGCAGCGGGCGATGCGTCATGCGATAGAGCGCCGGCAGGACCACGAGCGTGAGCAGCGTGGAGCTGACGATGCCGCCGATGACGACGGTTGCGAGCGGGCGCTGCACCTCAGCGCCGGCGCCGGTGGCGATGGCCATGGGGACGAAACCGAGGCTCGCGACCAAGGCGGTCATCAGCACGGGGCGCAGGCGCGTGAGGCAGCCTTCCTCGATGGCCGCGTCGAGCGGCCGGCCTTCGGCGCGCAGGCCGCGGATGCAGGAGATCATCACGAGGCCGTTGAGCACCGCGACGCCGGAGAGGGCGATGAAGCCGACGCCGGCGGAGATGGAGAGCGGGATGTCGCGCAGCCAGAGCGCGGCGACACCGCCGGTGAGCGCGAGCGGCACGCCGGTGAAGACGAGGAACGCGTCGCGGGCGTTGCCGAAGCTCAGGAAGAGCAGGCCAAAGATCAGCAGCAGCGCGACCGGGACGACGATTTGGAGGCGCTTGGTCGCGGAGAGGAGCTGCTCAAACGTGCCGCCGTAATCGAGCCAGTAGCCGGCGGGCACTTTCACGGCGGCGGTGATTTGCCGCTGGGCTTCGGCCACGAAGCCGCCGAGGTCGCGCCCGCGGACGTTGGCGGTGACGATCACGTGGCGCTTGCCGTTTTCGCGGCTGATCTGGTTGGGGCCGGGGGCGAGTTCGATGCGGGCGACTTCGCGAAGGGGGATGTGGGAAAGTTGAGAGCTGGGAGCTGAGAGCTGAGAGTCGGAGTGGGGCAACGGCACGGGGAGATTGGCGAGGGCGTCGAGATCGGTGCGGAGTTTTTCGGGGAGACGCACGACGAGGTCGAAGCGGCGATCGCCCTCGAAGACCTGGCCGACGGTGGTGCCGCCAAGCGCGGTGGAGACGAGCGCCTGCACGTCGGCGACGGCGAGGCCGTAGCGGGCGAGGGCCTCGCGATCGAGGCGCACGGTGAGCATCGGGAGGCCGGTCGTCTGCTCCACCTTCACGTCGGCGGCGCCGGGGATTTGTTTGACGACGGCTTCGATCTCCCGGCCGACGCCGGCCATGAGGTCGAGATCGTCGCCATGGATTTTTACGGCGACATCGGAGCGGACGCCGGAGATGAGCTCGTTGAAGCGCATCTGGATGGGCTGTGTGAACTCGTAGTTGTTGCCGGGGATTTTTTTGACCGCGGCCTCCATCGCGGCGACGAGGTCGGACTTGCTGCGCCTGGGGTCGGGCCAGAGCGCGCGAGGCTTCATGATGACGTAGGTGTCGGCCACGCTGGGCGGCATGGGATCGGTGGCGATTTCCGCGGTGCCGATCTTGGAGAAGACTTTGTCCACCTCGGGGAATGACTTCACGGTCTCCTCGACGGCTGTCTGCATCTGGATGGCCTGCGTGAGGCTGGTGCCGGGGATGCGGAGGGCGTGGAGCGCGATGTCGCCTTCATCGAGGTTGGGGATGAACTCGGTGCCCATCTTGGTGGCGGCGAGTCCGGCGAGGCCGACGAGGATGAGCGCCGCGAGCGCGGCGGCGGGGCGCACCGTCATCACGAAGCGAAGGATCGGGCGGTAGAGCGCCTTGGCGCCGCGGATGGCGACGTTGTCCCGCTCCGCGACCTTGCCGGTGACGAAGATGGCGACGGCGGCGGGGACGAACGTGACCGAGAGGATCATCGCCCCGAGGAGGGCGGTGACGACGGTGAAGGCCATCGGGTGAAACATTTTTCCCTCCACGCCGGTGAGGGCGAAGATCGGGACGTAGACGATCGCGATGATGAGCTCGCCGAACAGCGTGGCGCCGCGGACCTCCTTGGTGGCTTCAAACGCGAGGGCGAGGCGCTCGGGCTGGGTGAGCAGGCGGCCGAGCCGGTGCTGCTCCGCGCCGAAGCGGCGCAGGCAGTTTTCGATGATGATGACGGCGCCATCGACGATGAGGCCGAAGTCGAGCGCGCCGAGGCTCATGAGGTTGCCGGAGACCTTGTTGGTCACCATGCCCGTGATCGTGAAGAGCATCGCGAGGGGGATGACGGCGGCGGTGATGAGCGCGGCGCGGATGTTGCCGAGCAGCAGAAAGAGAATCACGACCACGAGAATCGCGCCCTCGACGAGGTTGTTGCGCACGGTGGTGATGGTGCGATCCACGAGCGCGGTGCGATCGTAGACGGGCTTGGCCACGACGCCCTCGGGGAGGCTGCGGTTGACGACGGCGAGCCGCTGCGCGACGCGGGTGGAGACCTCGCGGGAGTTTTCGCCGATGAGCATGAAGACGGTGCCGAGGACGATCTCCTGGCCGTTTTCCGTGGCGGCGCCGGTGCGGAGTTCCTGGCCGAGGAGGACCTCGGCCACGTCGCGCACGCGGATCGGCTGGCCGCCGCGGCGGGCGACCACGATGGCCTCGATCTCGGCGAGATTGGCGATCTGGCCGGGGACGCGGATGAGGTATTGCTCGCCCGCGCGCTCGATGTAGCCGGCGCCCACGCTGGCGTTGTTGCGGGCGAGGGCGTCCATCACGTCGCGGAGCGTGAGGCCGTGGGCGAGGAGGCGGTCGGGGTGCGGGGTGACGTGGAACTGCTTAACGAACCCGCCGATGGTGTTGACCTCGGTGACGCCGGGGAGGTTGCGGAGCTGCGGGCGCACGACCCAGTCCTGCAGCTCGCGAAGATCGGTGGGCGTCCACGCGGTGCCGTCGGGCTTGCGCGCCTGCGCATCGCGGGGCTCGACGGTGAACATGAAAATCTCGCCGAGGCCGGTGGCGATGGGGCCCATCGCGGGCTCGAGGCCGGGCGGGAGCTGCGACTTCACTTCCTGGAGACGTTCGGCGATGAGCTGGCGGGCGAAGTAGATGTCGGTGCCGTCCTTGAAGACCACGGTCACCTGCGAGAGGCCGTAGCGGGAGAGCGACCGGGTGTAGTCGAGGCGCGGCAGGCCGGCGAGCGCGGTCTCGATGGGGAAGGTGACGCGCTGCTCGGCCTCGAGCGGCGAGTAGCCGGGCGCCTCGGTGTTGATCTGGACCTGGACGTTGGTGATGTCGGGCACTGCGTCGATCGGGAGGCGTTGGAAATTGACGACGCCGAGCGCGGCGACCCCGAGCGTGAGCACGAGGACGAGCCAGCGGTGGCGGATAGAGGCTTGCAGGAGTTTTTCGAGCATGGCGGGGACAGGCGCGGGGTTTCTCAGTGATCGTGCGAGGCGCCGGTCTTCCCGATGTCGGCCTTGAGGAGGAAGCTGTTCTCCGTGACGTAGCGCTCGCCGGCGGCGAGGCCCTTGAGGACTTCCACGAATCCGCCGCTGCGGCGGCCCAGGGTGAGCGGGCGGCCTTGGTAAACATCGCCGTGCTGCGTGAAGACCACCGTGAAATCGAAAAGCGTCTGCAGGCCGGATTCCTTCACGGCCACCGGCACGGGATGCGTGGCGAGGGTGATGTCGGCCTTGATGAAAAGCCCCGGGCGCCAGCTGGCCTCGGGATTTGGGAGGACGACCCGGGCGACGAGCGTCTGCGAATCGGCGGAGCTCGTCGGCGCGAGCCATGCGATCGTGCCGTTGGCGGCGGGCGCGCCGTCGTCGGCGTGGAGCGTGACGGGCTGGCCGGTTTTGACGCGGGCATGGTCGCGCTTGGGCACGAGCAGATCGACCCAGACGGTCGAGAGATCGGCGATGGTGTAAAGCGTCGCGCCCTCGGCCACGGTCTGGCCGGCGTGGACTTCGCGCTCGACGATGGTGCCGGCGAGCGGCGCCTTCACCTCGATGGTGGCGAGGGTCTGGTTGGTTTCGAGAACGGCGACGACTTCGCCGGCGGCGACGGCATCGCCGAGGGATTTGCGGGCCTCGCGCACGAGGCCGCCGAAGCGCGGCACGGCGCGCGCGATGCGGTCGGCGTTGAGTTTGACGTGGCCGTAAACCGCCAGCGTCTCGGTGATGATCGCGGGACCGGCGATTTCGACCGCGACTCCGGCGCGCGTCGCCGCGGCGGCGGGAATCGTCGTCTGCATCTCGGCGGCGTCGAATTCCCAGCGGTGCAGCCGGTCGCCGTGGCGGGCGAGAATCTTGTAGGAGAACGAATGCGGTTCGAAGACCTCGTCGGTGCTGCGTGCGTAGTCGCCCTCGGGAGTGAAGCGATGCTCGTTCACGACGCCACCGGGGCGCGTGAGCGTGACGGTGAGCTGCACGGCGGAGGGTGGGAGGGGCTTGCTGTCGGCGGTGAACCACGCGCGGAATTCGGGCGGCACGCCTTGGTCGTGAATTTTGAGTTCGAGGCTGAAGGCTCCGCTGCGGAGCAGGCGTCCGCCATGCGGGCCCTTGGCTGCTTCGGCGGCGTGCTCGTCGTGGCCGTGGGCGCCGTGATCGTGGCCGTGCGCATCATGGCCGCCCGCGGCGGAGTGGTCGTGACCGCGCTCGACGATGAAGTAAGCGGCGGCTCCGCCGAGGGCGAGGACGGCGAGAAGCGAGACGGGAAGTTTCCAGTTCATGAGTGAAAGTGGGCGGAGGGTTACGAGTGGGCGGGGGCGGCGAGGAGGTGTTCGATCTCGACGAGGGTGGCGTGGTAGTCGGCGGCGGCTTGGATCTGCCGGCGGCGGGCGGCGAGGAGCGCCGTGCGCGCCTCAATTTGGTCGCGCGGATGGTAGCGGCCGGCGGCCTGCCCCGCCTCGATGGCGGCGAGCCAGGCGGTGGCGGCGGGGATGAGTTCGTCGCGGGCGGTGTCGTGCTCGATGCGGGCGTGCCCGAGTTCCTGATGCAGCGCGAACAGCGTGGCGCGCACGGTGAGCAGCGCCGCCTCGCCTTCGGCCATCGTGCGCTCGCGCTCGGCGCGGGCCTCGGCGGCGGAGGCGTCGCCGGCGGCGCGGTTGGGCAGGGCGTAGCCCAGGCCGAGGACAAAGCCAAAGTCGTCGGTCGTCTCGACGCGGCGCAGGCCGGCGGACCAGCGGGCCTCGCCGCGGGCGGCCGTCCGGCGGGCGAGACGCTCCTCCGTGGTGCGCCAGCGGGCGAGCGCGGCGAAACGTGCCTGTGCCGGCGTGGCGCCGAGCCGCGCGACGAGCACCTCGTAGGCCGCGACGGGCGGCAACACGGTGAGGTCCGCGAGGGCGGTGGCGAAGTCGGCCGCGGGTGCGCCCCAGAGCGAGGCGAGCGCGTGCCGCGCGGAGAGGAGGAGGTGCTCGGCGTGCTCGCTTTCGAGCTTGGCGTCGGCCGCGGCGATGCGGGCGCGGGCCACGTCGCCCGGGAGCGCGACGGCGGCCTGCGCCTGGCGCGCGACAGCCTCCGCGGTGCGCTGCGCGAGATCGGCGCCGTCGCGCGCGGCAGTGAGCGCGGCCTGCGCGGCGACGACACGGATGAAGCGGCATGCGGCCTCTGCGTGCAGCTCGCGGCGGCGCTCCTCCCAGGCGAGCAGCTCGGCCTCGTTGCGCGCCGCCGCGACCGCGGTGCGCGCGGAGCGGCGGTCGGCGAGATCGATGGCGCGGCTGAGCTGGAGCGTGGTCTCGAGGCTGCGGGCGCCGCGGAGTTCGCCGGTGCCGAGCGCGTTTTCGAGCTGGAGCGAGATCTCCGCGGTGGGGCGCGCAGCGGCTTGGGCGGCACGGGCCGCGGCGAGGCGCGATTCGGCGTCCCGCGTGCGGAGCTGAGGATGACCCGCTTCGACCCGCGCGAGCGCGTCGGCGAGCGTGAGCGGGCGCTCCGCGGCAAGGGCGGGGAGAGCACTCACGCAGGCGGCAAGGAGAAGGACTAAAGCAGAAGATGAGTTCATGACAGCGAAGCAAAGCAGTGCAGGGATGTTTCCCGCCGTGGGCGCAGACGCGACCGGCAGGGCAAAACCGCGCGGACGGCGCGGGCAAACCATCAGGCCTCGCTAGGCGAGGCGCTCAGACGAGGGCGGAGGGAGCGCGCGCCGGCGGGGCCGCGCGCGTGATAAATTGCCAGCTTCGTCCCAGTTCCCGAGGCACGTCCGTGCGTTCGGGTGAAATTCTCGCGTCGGGCAGCTCCGAGGGATCGGGCAGCAGGGCGACGACGCACAGGGTGACTTCGCCGACGAGTTTCACGAGCGAGACCGGAGTGTAGGCCTCTCCCTCGATCGCATGGCAGGCGTCGTCGGTGCAATGCGACTCGGTCGCGGCCTGCGTCTCGTGATCGTGGCAGAGCAGGGCGATGTTGATGCCCGCCGCCTCCAGCGCGCAGTGCATCGTCGCCGGGAGCCAGAGGCTCAGCAGCAGCAGGGCGATGAGACGACGCGCGATGGGCACGCGCGCAATCAGCCGAGCGGTCCCGGATATGTCAAGCGGCCGCCCGGGTGAGGCCATGCAGGGACCGCCTTTCAAGGCTCCCCGAGGAGGGCGACCGCATCGATCGCGTTCCACCCGCGGACGCGCTTGGTGTCGAGAATCACCTTTAGCTTTGTGACCGCGGGAGCCGGGGCTGGCAGTTTGATTTCAAGCACGCCGATCCGGCCGGCCGGATAAGTGGCGGTGTCGGGGCCGTGCCAGGTGGCTGCGACCGCCCCGGCGGCATCGATGAAATCGATCTGCACGATGGCGCCCGGGTTGAAGCTTTGGATGACGCGCGCCCCGGTGGCGCGCACGGGTGCGGCGTAGGTTAACTCGATCCACTCGGCGCCGGCGTTCTCGGTCTTGGGCGCCCAGGCGCTGCCGCTGTCGCCGTAGGCGCGGACGTTGGGCGCGCCTACGGCCTGGTTGGCGCCGTAGTTGGTCGCGCGGTATTCGCTGCTGGCCTTGGCGGCGACGGCCCATTGCAGGCCGCTGGCCGGAGCGCCCGGGCTCGCGGCGGGGCCGGTAGAGGGCGCACGCGAACTGGGCGCGGGAGCAGTAGGCCGCGGCGCAGCCGGGGTGGAGGCCGGCGCGGGGTGAGCGGCGACCAGACGGTCGAAAAGATCGCGGTGCCGGGCGAGGTGCGGCGCGAATGGCTTGGCGTCGGGCTGCAGCCGCCGCTGGGTCTCAAGCGCGCGGCCGGAGAACAGCACCGCGGCCGCAAGATCGCCGGCGCGCTCGGCGGCGACGCTGCGGAGGAAAAGCGCGGGCACATCGTCGGGCTGCGCGCGCAGATGCGGATCAAGCGCGGCGATGGCGGCGGCGTGATCGCCGCGGGCGAGCGCGGCCTGGGCGGTCTCGGGCGCGGTCTGGGCCGCCAGGCCCGCGGTCGCGAGGATCGCGGCGACAAAAAATGGGTGAGGCGAATTCATCAGCGTTTCTTCGGCGGAATGGCGTCGTTGACGCAGAGCTGGCCAAGACAGTCGCCGCGGTTGGCGGCGGCCGGGCCGTAGCGCGGCTGGGGACGGCGATCCGGCGCGTTGATGCCGGTGCCATCGGCTGAGCGGCAAATGAAGCCGCCGATGGGCTCGGAGTGAGGTGAGACCCGGTAGTAGGTGCTCGGGTCGCCCTTCTTGGGGTAGATTTCGGAGAAATAATACCGCATCACGCAGGCGGTGTCGCCGGAGCCCTGGCCCTGCCACGCGCCGACGAGATGGCGCTGCATGGACCACTGGCGGACGACGTCGTTGATGGCGGCCTCGATCATCTGCTCGGCCGTGAGTTGAAACGTGTAGCCGGCACGTGCGGCGCGGGCTGCGTTGACATCGGCGGTGATTGAGGCGCCGAAGAGATCGCGGGCCACGCGGCGCATCTCCTCCATCGCCGGGGCAATTTTCCGGGCGTAGTCGGTGCCATCCTCCTCGAGCATTGAGACGGGATCACGGACCCCCAGGCCGGTTTCCCAGAAACCCGGCGTCGCGCTGGGCGCACGCGGATCATCGGCGAAGCGATACTCGAGCGTGGTGCCGCCGTCGCCTTCGCCGTGGTGCTCGACGCCCACGGCATGCAGCAGCTCGTGGGCAATTGTCGCCTCGTGGAAGCCGGCGATCGATGTCACGCCGGGCGGGGCCAGGTTGCCCTCGGGCGGGATGCGGGGGCCCACGCGGATCTGTTTCACGAACTTCGGGCGGCCCGGCAGTTCGTTGGCGCGGCCGCTCACCATGTCGGTCTGGCCGCCGCGCAGCGACGGGTCGGTGCGCAGCACGATGCCATGTTGGAGCACGCGGTGCGGGCCCTTGGCGCGGTTGGCGTTCATGGCGCGTTTGTCGGGGTCCATCTCCCCGGACTTGAGCCGGTGGACCCGCAGGCCGGTCATGACCTCGAAGGAATGCACCCCGTTCATGATGGCGGGCTCGCCGAGGTTGAGGACAAAGACTTCCTTTTTCTTCGGATCGCCGGAGACATGGCGGCCATCGACGACCCAGCCGCGGTATTCCTCGTAGAGCGTGAAGCCGTCGCCGCCGTGGCCGTCGCCGTCGGGTTGATTCTCATCGTCGGTGTTTTCCTCGCGCAGCCCGAGGCCGTTTTGCCTGATCCACGATTCGGCGATCCAGCCGTCGCCGCGGGAGTAGGGGAGATTGATCAGCGAAGCTGGCAGATTCTCGTGGCCGTCGAGTTCGCCGGTGACGAGCCGTCCGTCCATCAGGCGCGCGAAGACCTGCAAGGTCGCGTGGGCGCCGAAATCGAGCGAATCGACGTGGACGAATGCGCCGGACTCGCCGTCCGCACCGCCGGGCACGGGGCCGAGCTGGGCGAAGTTGGCGCGCTGGCCGTCTTCGACAATCGTGCCGCGGCTTTCGAACCCCGGCGGGAGCGCCAGCCGGAGATCCGGCGCGGTATCCTTGGCGCCGAGCGGCCAGTTGAGGCATACGCCCGGTTCGCGCGATGTGCCAAGCAGCACGAAGCTGAGTTCGCGAATCGCTGGCGGCGGCGGGTTGCCGCGGGCCTTGGAGCGGAGCACGGCGGTCACGGCCAGCGGCGCGCCACCGGGGCGGGCGGGATGCTCGATGTTGCCGCGAGGGCGCCAGGCCGCGTAGTCAGCGATGCGGACCTTCAGCTCGACGTCGTCGAGCACCGGCCAGAACTCCGCGCGCGCCGTGATCCTGCTCGCGCCCGGGCCGCCGAGGCCGTCGAGACCCTGCGGGTAGTCGATCTGGCGCGAAGCGGATGTCCCGAAGGCGGCCGCGACGCGCGGTGCCGCGGCCTTGAGCACCGTGTGGCCGCCTAGCGAGCCGTTCCACGATTCCGTGGACGTGTCACCGGTGACCTTGTCCCAATCGCGGTGGTTGAAGGTCGTGGTCTGTGTGCCGGGAGAGAGGGGCTTGAGGTCGGTCGAGAATTCCCACTCGCCGTTGCGCAGGTTGAGCGCGAGTCCCGGCCGCGCGTGCAGATTGAGTGGGCCGGCAAACTCGCCCTCGGTCCGGCCCTGGTGCCGCAGGCGCGGCGTGCCGGTGATCTCGTAGGTGCTGGCCATGCCGCCTGCGCCCTGGGCCTGCACGATCCGCCAAACTCGTCGCTGCGGGCTCTGGGCCACGAGATCACGATCGAGTTCCAGCTCTACGCGGGCGCGAAACCACTCGGCCGAGGTGAGCTGGCGGCTCGAGGTTTCGGTCTGTTTCTCGCTTGCGCCTTCGAGCTGAAACGAAATCAGCCCGTGCATCCGGCTGACGGCCGTCCACGCCGCCCAGTCGGCCGGCAAGGGCTCGAGCGGGGCCGGTCGCACGGGCCGGAGCGGGGCGAGATCCTCGGCCCCCTGGGCGGGCAAGCGGACGGGTGCGGCGAGCAGCAAGGCCACGGCTGCGGCGGAGCGGGCGATGTCACGCATGGGCGCGAAGTGTGCCGCGCGGCAGGGCCGGTGCAAGTTTCCCGGGGCTGAGCATTTTTCGCTGGGCAAGGCGGGCGCGGACGCGACACTTCGGAGCGGAATATTCCGCTCGCACCCCCGATGCACGCGCCGGCCCCAAGCAGGTTTTTGTTTCCTCTCCTGGCATCCATGGCGGCGGGGTTGCTGGCTGCTGGCGCGCTCGCGGCCGCCGAGCCGGCGCGCTTCGTCCGTGCGATCAATCTCAACGGCCCGGCGCTTACCCTCGACGGGCGCGCCTGGGAGGCGGGCGCGGCGGCGGCGGATTTCAAGGCGACGGGCAAGAAGTTCGCGAACCAGCGCGTCGTCCTGAAGCCCCCGACCGATGCCGCGCGCACCGAGATGATCCGCAGCAGCGTGTGGGGGGCGAAGGTGGACCTCGAAGTCAGCGGCCTCGCGCCCGGGCCGCACCAAGTCGTGCTCTACGTGTGGGAGGACAACCACAGCGAGCAGTTCGACCTGCTGGTGAACGGCAAGGTCGTCGCGGAAAAATTTCACAGCGGCGCCGCCGGCTCGTGGCGGCGCCTCGGCCCGTGGCGTGCGGAGCCGGTCGAGGGCAAGATCACCGTCGCCGCCCGCGGGGCGAGCCACGGCGCGTGCAATCTCTCGGGCCTCGAAATTTGGACGGGCGAGGGCCCCGTGCCCGCGCCGGCCGCGGGGGAATTCGTGCGCGAGCCCACGCCTGATCAGATCGCGTTTTTTGAAGCCAAGATCCGGCCGGTGCTCGTCGAAAGCTGTTACGAATGCCACAGTGCCGGGGCGAAAAAAATCAAGGGCGGCCTCGTGCTCGACACCGCGGCCGGTGTGCGCGAAGGCGGCTTCACCGGCCCCGCGATCGCGCCGGGCGAAGTGGACGCGAGCCTGCTTGTGCAGGCGCTGCGGCACACCAGCGAAGACCTCGCGATGCCGCCGAAGAAGAAGCTGCCGCCGCACGTGATCGCGGACTTCGAGACCTGGGTGCGGATGGGCGCGCCCGACCTGCGCACCGGGGAGGTCGCGGCCGGCGCGAAGCAGAAAAGCGAGATCGACTGGGCCCAGGCCCGCGAGTGGTGGTCGCTCCGCCCGATCGCGCGGCCGGCGCCGCCCGCGGTGCGCGACGCGCGCTGGCCGGCGGGCGATCTCGACCGCTTCATCCTCGCGAAGATCGAGGCCGCGGCGCTCGCGCCCGCGCCCGACGCGGACAAGCGCGCACTGTTGCGCCGCGCGACCTTCGATCTCACGGGGCTGCCGCCCACGCCGGAGGAGACGGCGGCGTTTCTCGCGGATGATTCGCCCCAAGCCTTCGCGCGCGTGGTGGACCGCCTGCTCGCCTCGCCGCGCTACGGCGAGCGCTGGGGCCGGCACTGGCTCGACGTGGTGCGCTATGCCGACACCGCGGGCGACAACTCCGACTACCCGATCCCGCAGATGCACCGCTACCGCGACTGGGTGATCGCGGCCTTCAACCGCGATCTGCCCTACGACGAGTTTGTGCGCGACCAGCTCGCCGGCGATCTGCGTGGCGGGGCGACGCTCGCGGAGAAACACGACCGGCTCATCGCGACGGGGTATCTCGCGAACGCCCGCCGCTTCGGCTCGCGCGTGGACGACTACCCGCAGCACCTCACCATCGAGGACACCATCGACAACCTCGGCCGCAGTTTCCTCGGCCTCACCATCAGCTGCGCGCGCTGCCACGATCACAAATTCGATCCCATCCCGACGCAGGACTACTACTCGCTCTATGGCATTTTCCACAGCACGCGTTATCCGTGGCCGGGCATTGAGCTCGACAAGCGCCAGCGCGATTTCGTGCCGCTCGTGCCGCCCGGAGAGATCGCGACGGCCGCCGCGGCCATCAAGGCGCGCGGCGACGAAATCGTGCGCCTCAACAAACAGGTCGCCGATCTGCGCGCCAAGCTGAAGGAGATCGCCGGCGAGGCCGCCGCCGAGACGAAGGAAGGCGGAAAGCCCGAGGCGAAGAAGCAGGACAAGGCCACCCTCCAGGCCCGACTCAAGGAGGCGGAAAAGGCCGAGCGGGAACTGGGCAACACGCCGCTGCCCTTCGAGACCGCCTACGCCGTCGCCGAGGGCGCGCAGCCGGGCGACGTGCCGGTGCAGCTGCGCGGCGATCCCGCGAAGCCGGGCGAGGTCGCGCCACGGCGTTTTTTGGCCGCGCTGGGCGGTGCGGCGCTGCCCTCCGGCGTGAAGACGAGCGGGCGCGCGCAGCTCGCCGATTGGATCCTCGCGCCGGAAAACCCGCTCGCCGCGCGGGTGATGGCGAACCGCATCTGGCAGCACCACTTTGGCCGCGGGCTCGTGCCGACGCCCAACGACTTTGGCAAGCAGGGCAAACCGCCGACGCATCCCGAGCTGCTTGACTGGCTCGCGACGCGTTTCCGCGAGGGCGGCTGGTCGGTGAAGGCGATGCACCGCCTCATCCTGCTCTCGCGCACCTACCGGCAGGCCGCCGTGCGCAGCGCGGACGCAATCGCGCGCGATCCGGGCAACGAGCTGCTCGCGGGTTTCCCGCGCCGCCGCCTCGAGGCCGAGGCGATCCGCGACGCCCTGCTCGCGCTCGGCGGCAACCTCGATCTCTCGCCGGCTGGCGCGCATCCGTTTCCGCCCGCCCACGAGTGGAAGTTCACCCAGCACAATCCGTTCAAGTCAGTCTATGCGAGCGACCGCCGCAGTGTGTATCTGATGACGCAGCGCATCCAGCGCCACCCCTACCTCGCGATCTTCGATGGCGCTGATCCCTCGGCGAGCACGCCCGCGCGGCCGACGAGCACGACGCCGTTGCAGGCGCTCTTCCTGCTCAACGATCCGCTCGTCCACGACCAGGCCGGCCGCGTCGCCGCGCGCCTCGCCGGCGAGACGCCGACCGAGCGCTCCCGGATCGAGCGCGCCTACGAGCTGCTCTTCGCCCGGCCGCCCTCGGCCGAGGAGCGCGCGGCGGCGGAGCGTTTCCTGGCCGACGCCCGGGCGAAGCTCGCGGCGCCGGACGAGAACGAAATCTGGCGCGCCTACATCCGCGTGTTGTTTCGGCTGAATGAATTCGTTTACCTCGACTGAGCCCCGCCCATGAAGACCCCCGTGCTCCACACCCGCCGCGAGATCCTGCGATCGCTCGTCGGCGGTTCGCTGCTGATGCCGGGCATCCTCTCCAGCCTGATGGCGGAGTCGGCCGGCGCCGCGGCGGATCCGCTCGCGCCGAAGGCCACGCATTTTGCGCCGAAGGCCAAGCGCGTGATCTTCATTTTTTCCAACGGCGGCGTGTCGCAGATGGACACCTTCGATCCGAAGCCCGCGCTCTTCGCCGCCGATGGCAAGATGACGGGCGTGGGCGGCGGCCTTTCGAACCAGCAGCGCATGCTGCTGAAGCCCGGCTGGGAATTCCGCCCGGGCGGGCAGTGCGGCACGATGGTGAGCGACCTCTTCCCGCACCTGCGGGAGTGCATGGACGACATCTGCCTCATCCGCTCGATGAAGGGCGACGATAACGAGCACTACAACGCGACGCTCGGCATGCACACCGGATCGTTCTTCTTCTCGCGGCCGAGCATCGGCTCGTGGGTGAGCTACGGCCTCGGCACGGAGAACCGCAACCTGCCCTCGTTTGTCGCGCTCGCGCCGCAGATGCCCTACGCGGGCACGCAGATCTTCAACAACGATTTCCTGCCGGCCTACCATCAGGGCGTGCGCGTGGTCGGCGGCAGGGAGCCCATCGCCAACCTCGACCGTCGCACGAAGCAGGGCGGCCTGCAGGAGCTCGAGCTCGGCCTGGCCGACGTGCTCAACAACCGCCACCTCGCCGCGCGCGCGGGTGACACCGATCTGGCGGCGCGCATCCGGACGTTCGAGACGGCCTTCCATCTCCAGACGGAGGCGCGCGAGGTGTTCGACCTCGACAAGGAGGACGATGCCACGCTTGCGCTCTACGGCCTCAAGCGCGGCGAGACGCAGGGCTTCGGCTGGCAGTGCCTCGTCGCCCGCCGGCTGGCCGAGCGCGGGGTGCGCTTCGTCGAGCTCGTGGACGGCAGCTCCTCGAAAAACTGGGATCAGCACGGCGACATGGCGGAGCACGCCGTCCATGCGAAAAACATCGACCAGCCCATCGCCGGCCTGCTGCGCGATCTGAAGCAGCGCGGGCTGCTGGCCGACACGCTCGTGGTGTGGACGACGGAGTTTGGCCGCACGCCCGGCGTCGATGGCGTGAAGGGCCGCGGCCACCACAGCGCGTGCTTCTCGTCCTGGCTCGCGGGCGCGGGGGTGAAACCCGGCATCGCCTACGGCGCGACCGACGAGATCGCGTCAACAGTGGTGGAGAAAAAGGTCCACGTGCATGATTTCCACGCGACGATCCTGCACCTGCTCGGCCTCGATCACGAGCGCCTGACCTTTCGCCACGGCGGTCGCGACTACCGGCTCACGGATGTGTTCGGGAATGTGGTGCATGACATTCTCGCCTAGCCGGGCGCCGACAACGCCCTGTTTTTCCCAGCCATTTCCTCCACAAAAACCTCATCGCTCCCATGAATACCCCGTCCGTCTCATCGATTGCCTCTCAGTCTGCGCTCTCGCGCCGTGATTTCGTGAAGCTCTCCGCTGTGGCTGGCGGCGCCGCCTTGGCCGCCGGTCTCGCCGCGCCGCGCGCGCTCGGGGCGCACGCCGGTTCGGATCGCATCCGCGTCGGTCTCGTCGGTTGCGGGGGCCGCGGCACCGGCGCCGCCAAGGACTGCCTCGCCGCCGCGTCCGGGGTCGAGATTGTCGCGCTCGGCGATCTTTTCGAGCGGCAGGTGACGGGGGCCAAGACGCGGCTCAAGCTCGATCAGGCCGTGGGCTACTGGGGATTTGACGCTTACCAGAAGGTCCTCGCGAGCGACATCGACCTCGTGATTCTTGCGACGCCGCCGGGCTTCCGCCCGATGCACTTCGAGGCGGCGATTGCCGCGGGGAAGAACGTGTTTATGGAAAAACCCGTGGCGGTGGATCCCGTGGGTTGCCGGCAGGTCATCGCGACGGCGCAGATCGCCAAGCAGAAGAAACTCGCCGTCGTCGCCGGCACGCAGCGGCGCCACCAAGCGAGCTATATCGAGACGATGAAACGCATCCACGATGGCGCGATCGGCGAACTTGTTGGCGGCCAGTGCTACTGGAACGGCGACGGCATCTGGTTTCGCGAAAAGACCGGCTGGCTGGCTGACGTGAGCGACTTCGAGTGGCAGTGCTGGAACTGGTATCACTGGGACTGGCTCAGCGGCGATCAGGTGGTCGAGCAGCACATCCACAATATCGACGTGATGAACTGGGCCTTTGGCGGGCCGCCGGTGAAGTTCTACGGCATGGGTGGTCGCCAGACTCGCGGCACGCTCGCCGGCAACATCTGGGATCATATCGCCACCGAACTCGAGTATCCCAACGGCGCCCGCGTCACGAGCATGTGCCGTCACACGCCAAAGTCCTCGCAACGCGTGGGCGAGCGCGTGGTCGGCACCCGCGGCACGTCCGATTGCGCGACGTCCATCAAGGGTGCCCAAGCCTACAAGTATGAAGGCCCGAGCGTCAGCCCGATGGTGCAGGAGCACACGGACCTGATCGCGAGCATCCGCCGCGGCGAACCGCTCAACGAGGGCGAACGCGTGGCGCTCAGCACCCTGACCGCGATTGGCTGCCGCATCTCGGCCTACACGGGCCGGGAGCTTTCGTGGAATTGGCTGCTGAACGGCTCGAAGCTCGACATCTTCCCGAAGACCATCGCCGCCGGGGCAGGCCACTACCCGATCATCCCGATGCCGGGGCAGGTCGAGCTGGTGTAGGCCACGGACTGATCAATCGCGGAACAGCAGGTCCACCTTTTCGCCCGGGCGCAGCGCCATCTCGGGCGGCACGGTGACGTGGACGCGCAGGCCGAGCTCGGTCGGCACGGAGGTGACCGGCAGATTGAGGGCGGCTAGCAGCGTCGGGGTGATGGGCTCCAAGTGTGCGCCCACTTGCGCGATGACGGCGTTGCCGGTGCGGCGAGGGAGCGAGCGCGTGCGCACCTCGACAGCGGTGCCGGGCGAGGGCGTGGTGCCGCCGGGTTGGCGGAGAAAGCCGATGATGGTCTGCGTGCCTTCAGCCGTGATCTGGAAGATGGGTTCGCCCGCTACGACGAATTCCCCAGGCCGGCGCAGCACAAGCGTGACGATGCCGTCGATGGGCGCGACGAGCGGGATGGGGCGGAGCTGGGCCTCGGCGAGGCGAAGTTTTTCCTCCTGCAGCTTGATGGAAGCGCGCAGCGCGTGAGCGGGGGAGGGCGGCGGCTGGCTCTGATTGGAAGACGTGCCCCCCTGGCGATCAGGATCGACCCGTGCGACCAGCTCGGTCTGGGACTGGACCTGCGCGAGGAGAGCATCGCGGTTGTTTTGCGCTTCCTCGAAGCGTTCCTCGGTCAGCAGTTTCCCGGCGTAGAGGGCCTTGGCTCGCGTGAGATTGCTCTCGGCCTGGTGCAACTGGGATTTGAGCGCGGCGAGCTTCACGCGTTCGCTCATCAGGTCGAGCATCAGGCGCTCGTAGTCCAGCAGCGTCCGCTGTTCCGTCGTCTGCCGCATGACCTCAATCTCGGCGCGAATGACTGCGAGGGAGGCCTCGAGAATCTGGGGATCGGTCGCCATGACATGTGCGACGGTCTCGCCGGCGCGCACGGGCTGAAATATCTTGGCCAGCACTTGGGTAAGCGTGCCGGCCTGGGCCGAGCGCACTTCGGCGCGGATCGTCTCCGCTTCGCCCACCAGCGAGGTGGGGGAGACGCCTTGTTGCCAGAGTATCGTCACCGCCGCGAGCCCGCAGATAAAGACGATGCCCGGGAGGAACTGCTGGCGCGCACGGCGCCAACCGTGCGCGGCGGGCGTGGGAATCGGGGGCAGAGCGTCGTCCATGGGCTCAGACCTCCGACTCATCCTCGGCTCTCATGCTGGAAACCTGATCGACACCGGGAAACTGGGTGAGCTCGCGGATGAGATCGGGCACACGCGAGGGGTCGCGGAGGAGCAGCCGGTAGGAGAGGTCAGTGCCGGTGGCGGCGGAGTCGAAATGCTGGTTGGCGCATTGCGCCCGGAAGCTGTGCCGGCGGAGGAGTCGCTCCAGCGCGGGGAGCTCCGCGGTGGCGCGCGACCAGTGCAGGTTGAGCACCAGATCGAAGCGGTGGCGCGAGCCGAACGAAGTCGCCCACAGGTAGAGCATGACGGCGATGATGATGCCGGCGCCGACGATGGCGGTGGAGAATTTCTGCGTGCCGCAGGCCATGCCGAGCACAATCACGGCGAGCACATAGGAGGTGTCGAGTGTGTCGCGCAGGATATTGCGGAATCGCACAATCGCAAAGACGGCCATGAGGCCAAAGGCAGTGACGAGATTGTTGGACAGCACCATCAGCACGAGTGCGACGATGACCGGCATCAGGATCAGCGACACGACAAAGGAGCGCGAGTAGGAGACACCCGAGTGCGTGAACATGTAAACCCACGCGATCAGCTGGCCCATGAGGAAGGCCAGCAGCAACGCGAGCATGACCGTCTGGAAACTCGTCGGCGAGGAGCCGAAATCACCTCGGAGAAACGAATCCATGGGCCGGGAGGCGCGCCGGGGCTCAGACGGCGACCGCCACGGCCGAAGCGGTGGCTCCGGCTTCGCGCCGGGCGGGCGCGGCGATGGACGCCGGGCGAAGTCCCACTCCGAGGTTCGAGACCTTGTGCTCGCCCATGAGCAGGACGCCTTGGGCATATTTCGGTGCGCCGCCGCGGGTGAGATTGAAGAGCCGGATCATCTCGCCGCACCACGAGGGCAGCCGATCGGTGAACTTGAGTTCAAAGACCACCCGGCGGTCGAACACCCGGGTGGGATTCGTCAACGTGCCCTTGAGCGCGGTGCCAAACTCGGGCTCGCACACGACATCGCGATCGAAAGTCACCCTGAGGGCGTTGCCAATCGGGCTCATCCAGGCCTCGCGGCGGTAGGCGACATGCGAGCGGGGAACGGCACGGAGGGAGTGCATCAGGCGGCAGAATTCCCGCAGGGCGGCGAGACCTTTGCCGTCGGGCTTCACGAGATCGGAGAGGGCGGGCGGCCGGCCGGCGAGCAGTGGCTGAACCGAGGCACGATGCACGGTCGCGCGGACTTTGGAGATGATTTCATTGGTGCGGCGTTTGATTTCGAAGAACACCGCTTGATCCTCCCCTGTATAGTGGCGGATGCGGAGCTTGTAGCGGTTCTTCTCGCCCGTCTGCACGGCTTGGTAAGTCGTGAGGTCCGGCGAATCAAGATAGAGGGAGTGCACCGGGTAGGAATTGCCGGGCTGCGTCGCGGCGTAGTCGTCGGGCTTCAGATGGCAGGCCACGAATCGCCGAATCGCCTGCGCGCGCTCTTCGCTCACGAGATATTTGAGCTCGAAGCGTTGGTGCTGGAATCGATGATCAGCCATGTCGTTTGGCAATGACGCCTCCGAGGCGACTATGTTTCATTGTGACCATTCGGTTCATGGGGGTTTTTTACGGCTGCTACCATACTCAACTTTAAGACATTAACGCGAGCAGGAAGGCGTAGAAATGCTCACTGAGGCAGGCCGAAGCCAGGCCCCGCTAAAAATGTGCACGGATTGACGCTTCTTTCGCCTTAACTGCCATGGCGGAGGCGATTAGCGCACGCCGTGCAGCACTTGGAATTTCTGCCCGAGGTGGGAGGGATGGAGCAGCTGTTGCAGGGATCGCTTGCGGGGCGTGGTCACGGCGGCATCAGCCGCGCTGGCCGAGGCGATGTAGTCGCCGGCATGGCGGATGAGAAAAGCCTCCTGCGACTCCAAAGCAGGTCGGATGAATCCGGCGCGTTCGAGCGCGGCTTTCATCCAATCCCAGCAGATGTGACAGGTGAGGTCCTGCTCTCCGGGCCGGCCCAGAAGATCGTTGCTCTGCGTATGCCGCCAGTAGGCTCGGCCTGTGCCTTGCGGGGTGTGTTGCAGGAGTTCCGACTCGGACTTGCCATAGTCGAACGCGACAAAGAGCCCGCGCCACGCGGGCCGCACGATTTCCTCGCAAAGGCGGGCGGCGGCGACGGGTGCGTCGAGGCGATAGCCATCGACGGGCGGCGGAGGGCTGTCAACGAGACCGTCGGCGAGGAGGACCTCGGCGAACTGTGCGCCTTCGAGGCGAACGCCGGTCCGGCGCCAGTGGCCGCCCCGCGCCACCGCGCGAACGAAGGGCTGCGCGTCGAACAATTCGTTGGAGAACACCACGTAATCACCCGCGATCAGCAGCGGTTCATCGTCAGCGCGGCGGATCACCCGCGCGGCGGCGAAGGGATGTCTCACACCGTCCAGCACGCCCGCGCCCTCGGGCTCCGCTCCGATCTCGATGAAGGTGTGCGTGTCGGGCGTTCGGCCCGCCGCGCGGAGGAGCTTGGCGCAGGCCGCGGCGACCATTTCGCCGAATACCACGCCGCTTGTGCTCGCGGTGAAGAAATCCGTGCCGGGGGCGTAGCCCACGCGCGCCCGTGATTTTCGGTAGTAGCCGACCGCGGGGTGGTAGAGCGCGAGCTCCATGAAGCGCTCGAACGGCATCTCGCTGCGCGCGTCCATGTGCTCGCGAAACACCGCGAGAAATTCCGGCGAGACGGAGGGCGGGGGCGCGGCAGACGAACTCATTTACAAGCCCGAGCCGATGCCCACAGTGGCGGACATGTTCAAACGCATTCTCACGCTGGCCGCAGGCGTTGCGCTCGGGCTGGCCCTCGCGGTGACGGGCCTGCGGGTCGCCGCAGCGTGGGGCTTCTGGCCCAATCGTGATCACTCGCGGGCCGCGGGCTACGTGAGGGATGTGATGCGACTCGTGAACGAGCACTATGTGGACGAAAAATCCGTGCCCTACGACCGGCTCGCGCGCGGCGCCTTGCACGGCATGGTCGAGGCGCTGGATCCTCATTCGGAGTTTCTGGAAAAGAAAGTCCACGAGGAGTTCGAGGAGGACATCGCGGGTGAGTTCGGCGGCGTGGGTCTCCAGGTCGAGACGCGAGCGGGCCGCGTCGTCATCATCACGCCAATCGCGGGCACCCCGAGCGAGCGGGCAGGCCTGCGCCGCGGCGACGAGATCGTGGCGATCGACGGCAAGCCCACTGATCTGGGCGACGGACTCGACAACGTCGTGAGCCGCCTGCGCGGCAAGCCGCGGACCAGCGTGCGGGTGGGCCTGTTTCGCCCGTCCGCCCAGGAGAACTTCACTGTCACGCTCGTCCGCGAAGTCATCAAGATCGAGAGCGTGCGCGGAGCGCGGCTGCTCGACGACGGCCTCGGCTACGTGCAGCTCACGGAGTTTTCGGAGCACACGGGCGTGCAGTTTCTCCGGGCCGTCGAGGGCCTGCTCAAGTCCGGCGCCACCGGTCTCATCCTCGATCTGCGCAACAATCCCGGCGGATTGCTCGAAGCGGCGGTCGATGTGGCCGAGCCCTTCTTCAAGAAGGGCGAGCTGATTGTCTATACGCAGGGCCGCCGGCCGGCGGACCGGGAGGATTTCCGCGCGCAGGCTGGCGAGCGCCCGCTCGTGCTGCCGATGGCGGTGCTCATCAATGCCGGCAGCGCCAGCGCCGCGGAAATTGTCACCGGCGCGCTCAAGGACACCGGTCGCGCCGTGATCGTGGGCGAGCGATCCTTTGGCAAGGGCTCCGTCCAATCGGTCTTCAAGCTGGATAACGGCGAGGGCCTGCGCCTCACGACCGCGCGCTATTACACGCCCAGCGGGGCTACGATTCACGAGAAAGGTGTCGCGCCGCACCTGGAGGTCATCATGACGCCCGAGGAGGATGCCAAGCTGGCCCGCCAGCGCTCGCGGCCCGACATCACGGACCCCGCGCAGTTCAAGGAGCGCTTCGGCTTCGAGCCCATCGTGGATCGGCAGCTCGAGGCCGCGGTGGCGATGCTCCAAGGCGTGCGCCTGCTCGGCGCCACCCCGCGCCCGGCGCAGTGAGATGATCCTCGCACTCGAGAGTTCCTGCGACGAGACGGCCGTCGCATTCTTCGATCCCGCGCGCGGGATCGCCGGTGAATGGGTGCACAGCCAGATCGCGATGCACGAAAAGCACGGCGGCGTGGTGCCGGACCTCGCGACCCGCGAGCACCTGCGGACCTTTGGCCCGCTGCTTGCGCGCGCGCAGCGCGAGATCGGCTTTGAAGCGGTGACGCGCATCGCGGTGACCCACGGCCCCGGCCTCGCGGCGTGCCTCGCGATCGGCGTGGCGGCGGCCAAGTCCCTCGGTCTCGCGCTGCGGGTGCCGGTCGTGGGCGTGAACCACCTGCGCGGGCACGTATGGTCGCCCTTCGTTGCGCTGCACGCGGAGGCGCCGGCGCAGTTCGCCGCGCGGCTCGCCGCGCTGCTGCCGCACCTCGGCCTCATCGTCTCGGGCGGCAACACGATCCTCTTCACCCTCGACGAGACGCGCCGCCTCGCCGTGCTCTCCACGACGCGCGACGACGCCGCGGGCGAGGCGCTCGACAAGGGCGCGAAGCTCCTCGGCCTCGGCTACCCCGGCGGGCCGCTGATCGAGAAGCTCGCCGCGGGCGGGCGGGCCGACGCGTTTGATTTCCCGCGCGGCATCGGCCGGCGCGACGAGCTGGATTTCAGTTTTTCCGGCCTGAAGACGAGCCTGCGCTACCTGCTCGAAAAAATGCCCGCCGCTGAAATCGAGGCGCGTCGCGCCGATCTCTGCGCGAGCTACCAGCAGGCCGTGATTGACGCGCTCACGCGCAAAGCGCGCCTCGCATTGGAGCGCGGCGGTTTCAAAAGCCTCGGCCTATCCGGCGGCGTGGCCAACAATCGCGCCCTCCGCACGACGCTCGAAGCGGTGGCGAAGCGTGCGAAGGTCTCTTTTGTCGCCGCCCAACCCAAGCACACAGGCGACAACGCGGGGATGATCGCTTTTGCGGCGTGGGTGGAGGCAAAGGGCGTTGAGCCTGCGGCGGGAATGGGGCTGGGCGTAGAGCCGAGTGCGGCGCTGGCTTAACGAGCCCGAGCAATTTGTTCAACTGAAGCGGCGAGTTGAGAATACTCCAATCTGCCGCCAGATAGCTGCTCCAGCGATTTCAGAGTGATCGAATGCTGGCTGCGTTCGCGTTCGTCGAGGACTCGCGTCGGCAATGTGTAAAATTTCCACTGGTCCAAGTTCAAAGCATCTATGGTGGCTTTTTCTACATGTGCCAAGAGTGCGAAAACGTAAATGTCGGCCTGACGTTTTGAATCATTGCTGCCCCCGTTTGAGCCGGCGCTGCATGACCTGGTTTTCTTCGTGGAAAATACAATCTTGGACAAGCGTGCCTGGCTCCAACTTTGAATGTAGGCTGCAGACTTGACCTCAATCTTAACGCCCTCCGACGTGATGAGATCGTAAGCGGCCCATTCATCGCGAAACTCCCCGGTGCTTATGTTCAGAGCCCGTGCCACGATGAATTCTGCCAAACGGCCACGTGTTGCGTTGCTAACCAAATCGGATGCACTCCACCGCCAGAAATCCTGAAGGGTGAAAGGTAGTTTCACTCCAAGTTTGTGGAAGCTTTCGTTTCCACGGAGTGTGGCGACAGGCCTGCGCCCTAGATCCAAGGCCATCGCAGTTGAGCCTACTTGTAATCCCGCCGCAGGTTGCTCGGCAGCAGGCCGAGTTCCTCGCGGTATTTGGCGACGGTGCGGCGGGCGATCGTGATGCCTTTTTCCTGCAACTTGGCGACGAGCTCCTGATCGCTCAGGGGCTTCGAGGTGTCCTCCATGTTGATCAGGTCGGCGATCATTTCCTTCACGCTGGTGTTGGAGACGGAGGCGCCGGTCTCGGACTGGTAGCCGGGGGTGAAGAAATACTTGAAGTCGAAGATGCCGTGCGGCGTCCGGATGAATTTGTTGGCGATGGCGCGGCTCACGGTCGTCTCGTGCACGCCCACGACTTCGGCGACCTGGTTCATCGTGAGGGGCTTGAGGCCGGTGACGCCTTTCTCGAAGAACTCGAGCTGGGCGTTGATGATCTCGCGGGTGATCCGCTCGATGGTGCGCTGGCGCTGCTCGATGGAGTCGATGAGAAATTTGCCGGAGCGGATACGCTCGCGCAGGTAGTCGCGCTCCTGCTTCGAGAGCGTGCCGCGCGCGATCATGTCGCGATAGGTGCTGGAGATGCGGAGGCGCGGGATGTAGTCGCCGTTGAGGTCGATCTTCCACTCGTCGCCGTCTTTCTCGACGGTGACATCGGGGACGACGACGCGGTTGTTGTCGTCGGCGAAGCGGCGGCCGGGGGCGGGATCGAGTTTGCCGATTTCCTCGATGGCGGACTGGATTTCGTCGGCGTCGGCGTTGAGCTTGCGCGCGAGATCAGGGATGCGGCGGCGCGTGAGCAGATCGAAGTGATCTCGGATCATGCGCGCGGCGAGGCACTGGCCGCGACCGCGGGCGGTGAGCTGGATCAGCAGGCAATCGGGGAGGTCGGCCGCGCCGATCCCGGCTGGCTCGAAGGTGCGGAGGAGCTTGTGCGCCTCTTGGACGGCCGCGAGGTCGAGCCCGGTCTGGAGCGCGACATCGGCGGGCGATTGGGTGAGGAAACCGCGGTCGTCGAGACCGCCGACGAGGTGCTGCAGCGCCTCAAGCGCGGCAGGGGAGAGATCGTTCATCTCCGCCTGCTGCATGAGGTGCTGCTGGAGGGAGGTTTCGCTCACCAGCGAGTCGAAAAAGTGCTCCCGGCGCTCGGCGTCCTCGGTCGTATGGGGCTGGGTGCCACCGACACTGGCCATGTGGTCGCGCCAGTCCTGATCGAGTTTGCCGAGGATCTCGAATTCCTTGTCTTGGGAAAAATCCATCTCGTCGCGCGGGGCCTCGTCGGTTCCGGCTTCGGGCGGGGTGGCGGGCGCCTCGCCGCCATCGGTGTCGCCGCCGTCGCTGCCGGAATCGCCTGTGGCATCGGACTCAGGTTTCTCAAGGCTGACATCCTCCATCGGGAGTTCCTCGAGCGTGGGGTTGCTCTGGAGTTCCTCCTGAATGACGGAACGCAGGTCGAGCGCGGCGACCTGAAGAATTTTAAGCGAGTGCCGCAGCTGCGGCGCGAGGACCAGCGACTGAGACTGGCGCTGGCGAAGATCTTGGCTGAATCCGGGCCCGCTCATTTCGTCGTGGGAAAGCGCATGCTACTTCAAACCGGCGGGCGCGTGGTGGGCGGCGGCACGTGGGGATCGCGCACGCCAAAGAGGTCCTTGAGATAGACGCCGAGCTTTTCGTTGGTGGGGCCGTAACGGTCGCTGTAGAGGTAGAGTTCGAGATCGGTCAGCATTTCGCTCGCGGACTGGTAGCGGCGGTCGCGGTCGCGGGTGAGGGCGCGCTGAATGATGGCTTCGAGGCGGGGCTCGATCTCCGGACGCAGGGTGGCGAATTGCGGGATGGGGAGGGTGAGGATGTTGCGTCGCGAGTGGGCCCGGTCGGCGGCGCGGAAGATGTTTTTCCCGAGCAGGAGCTCAGTGAGCACGATGCCGAGGGGGAAGAGGTCGGCGCGGGCGTCGGTGATCGCGTAGTTGGCTTGCTCGGGCGAGAGATACTCGTCTTTGCCCGCGATGACCTTGCCTTCCTCGTTATACATGAGGTCAAGGGCCTTCGCGATGCCGAAGTCCGTGAGCTTTACGTCGCCTTCATAGGCGAGCATGACGTTCTTGGGCCCGATGTCGCGGTGGACGATGTTGAGATGGCGGCCCTCGCGGTCGCACTTGGTGTGCGCGTAGGCGAGGCCCCGGGCGATGCGCGAGATGATGAAGGCCGCCAGGTCCACGGGAATGGGCCGGCCAAGCTTGCGGTGCTGCTCGAGGAACTGCTCGAGGTTCACGCCCCGCACAAATTCCATCACCATGAAATACTGGCCGCTGGTCTGCCCGAGGTGGTAGGTCTGGACGATATTGGTGTGGATGAGGTCGGCCACGAGCCGGGCCTCGCCGATGAAGTTGTTCTGGAACTCCTCAATGGCGGAATACTCCTCGCGAATGAGCTTCACGGCGACGACCTTGCGGAAATTGCCGGCCCCTTTCTGCTGCGCTTCGAAGACAAGGCCCATCCCGCCCTCGGCGATCTTCCGAGTCATCTCATAGTGTAGCTCGCTGAAGATGTGTTTGATCGACGCCACTGGCGGCCGAGAAAAGGTGCGGTGTGCATCGCTGGCAAGAGCGCATTCGGAAAACGGCGCGGAATTTGCTAGCAGAAATTTGACAGATGTCGTCGCGGTTCTAGCCTCGGTTCATGATCACGCTTACGCCGCGCGCCGCCCAGCAGGTGCGCACCATGCAGGCCGGGCTCAACGCGCCGGAAAAGCGGCTGCGCGTCCTCGTGGAGTCGGGCGGCTGCTCGGGTTTTCAATACGGCATGTCGTTCGACGAGCCCAAGGCTGAGGACACGCATCTCACGAGCGAAGGCGTCGAGTTCGTGATTGATCCGGCGAGTCTCGCCTACCTTTCGGGTTCGGCGATCGACTTCGACGATGGGCTCCACGGGAAGGGCTTTGAGATCAAGAATCCCAATGCCCAGAGCACGTGCGGCTGCGGCAAGTCTTTCAGCTGAACCACCGCGGCCCGGTTAAGAGGCCGGTTTCCGGCCTGAATGCAACGCGACCGTGCCAAGCGTGAGCGGCACGGCCTGCACGTCCGCGAAACCGGCCGCCCTCATCTCGGCGGCAATTGCCGCCCGATCGGGAAATTGCTCAATGCTGTCGTTGAGATACACGTAGGCCGCCCGATCGCCTGTCATCCAGCCCGCGACGCGCGGCAGCACGCGGCGCAGATAAAAATAATAGAGCGGCCGAAACCAAGCCCGGGGTTGCGAGAACTCCAACACCACGATCTGGCCGCCCGGTCGCAGCACACGCCGCATCTCGCGCAGGCCGCGCGCGCGATCGGCGAGGTTGCGCAGGCCAAACGAAATCGTGACGGCATCGAAGCTCGCGTCGGGCAGCGGCAGCGCGAGCCCGTCGCCTTGGCGGAAGGTGACATTGGGGTAGCGCCCGTCGGCCGCCGCCTTTTTGACCTCCGCCTGGTCGAGCATCGGCTGGCAAAAATCCAGGCCGAGGATGGCGGTTTCCCGGGGGAGCATCCGCGCGAGGGCAAACGCCACGTCGCCGCTGCCCGTCGCGAGGTCGAGCACATCGCGGGGATTACCCCGGCGGACCGCCGCCACCAGCCGCCGCCGCCACCACACGTCGAGGCCGCCCGAGAGGAGGCGATTCGCGACGTCGTAACGGACGGCGATGCGCCCAAACATGGACTGGACGGCGGCGGGATCGGGCATGATGAGAGAGGACGGAACCGTCACGAGGACGGCCAGTCATAAGGGTTGACGCAATTAGAAGGGCGCAAGTAATTTAAGGCCACAAACCCCACCCCGATTCCATAAGGAGATTATCATGTCCAACCTGTCCAACCTCACAAAACGCGAGATTGTCTTGGAAATCTATCGGAAGTCCGGCTTCCCGCAGAAGCAGATCGTCGACACGGTGCAGCAGACCCTCGACATCATCCAGAAGGCGCTAGCCAATGGCCGCAACGTCGAGCTGCGCAACTTCGGTGTGCTCGAAGTCCAGGTGCGCAAGCAGCGCATCGGCCGCAACCCGAACAAACCCGAGGCCGAGGTCGTGATTCCGCGCCGCGCCGTGGTGAAATTCAAGTCCGGCAAGATCCTCAAGCAGCAGCTCAAGAAAATCGACCTCGCGAAGCTCACGCCGAGCACCGCTTCGGCGGATGCCGACGGCGACGAGGGTGACGAGACCTGAGTGACCGGCTGGTGGCGCATGCCGTCGGCGTGCGTGCGACCACGCAGGATTTTTTGATGTCGCCGTGAGGCGCGGCGTTTCGCCACGCTCCGGCTTCCATGGCTTCGTTTCAGACCCTACCTGGCTTCCGCGAATTCTATCCCGAGGATTTGGCGCGGAGGAACCACATCTTCCGCCTGTGGCGGCAGACCGCCGGCACTTTCGGCTTCGCGGAATACGATGCGCCCGTGCTGGAGCCGCTCGAACTCTACAAGGCCAAGTCGGGCGACGAAATCGAGGCGCAGCTCTTCAGCTTCACCGACAAGGGCGGGCGCGACGTCGCGCTGCGCCCCGAGATGACGCCGACCGTCTGCCGCCTCGTCGGCGCCAAAGCCAACGCCCTCAAGCGCCCGATCAAGTGGTTCAGCATCGGGGAATTTTACCGCTACGAACGGGCGCAAAAAGGGCGGCTGCGGGCTTTTTATCAGTTCAACGCCGACATCTTCGGCGAACCGGGCGTCGAGGCCGAGATCGAGCTGATCTCGATGCTCGTGCAGTGCCTGGCGGTTTTCGGGCTCACGAAGGACGACTTCTGTGTGCGCCTGAGTGACCGGAACCTGTGGTTCTTTTTTCTCGAAGCGCTCGGCCTTGATGAGCCACGCGTCCGCGCGATGCTCACTGCGGTCGACAAACTCGAGAAGGCCGGCGACGACGCGTTTGCGCCCTACACCGCAGAGTTCGGTGTGCTGGATCCCTCGCTCAAGGCGCGCATCAAAGGCTTCCTCGAAATCAAATCGCTGGCCTCTCTCGATCAGCTGCTCACGGCGCTCAATAACGATCCGGAAATCAACAAGGTTGCCGGTCCGGCCGATGCGGTGCGGCGTTTCGATGAGCGGGTGGTTGAGATGCGCCGGCTGGTCGACGGGCTCACTGCGATGGGGCTCGGTGACTTCGTCGCGATTGATCTAAGCGTGGTCCGCGGGCTCGCCTACTACACGGGCTTCGTGTTCGAGGCCTTCGACAAGAAGGGCGAGTTGCGTGCGCTCGCGGGTGGCGGCCGCTACAACGATCTCGTGAAGAAGCTAGGCGGGCCGGACCTGCCGGCGGTCGGCTTCGCCATCGGCGATGTCACGACTGGTCTGCTGCTCGAACAGCGCGGCCTGATGCCCACGATGATATCGGCGCCCGATGTCTATTGCGTGATCGGGGGCGAGGCGGAGCGGCTCGCGGCCTTTGGCGACATCCACGCGCTGCGCGCGGCGGGTTTCCGCGTGGACTATCCGATGAAGGAGGTCGCGTTCGGCAAACAGTTCAAGGCCGCCGCCGAGTCGGGTGCGAAGCTCGCGCTCATCTACGGCGGCGACGAACTCGCCAAGGGTGTCGTGAAAATCCGCGACCTCACGGATCGCTCCGAGCGCGAAGTGCCGCGAGCGCAGGTCGCGGCCCAGGTGAGGGATTTTTTCTCGGCCAGTTGATCCCTTGGTGCCGATGAGCTTCGAGCATTGGATGAGATGAACACGCTGCGGCTCATCGGAGGCATCGTGGCCGTGCCGCTGGGCACCGCAGTGTTCGCGTGGCTGGTCTTGACCCTGGCCGCGCCCTGGCTGGCGCGCCGGCTGATGTTTCACCCGCCGCGCGAAGCGCCCCCGGTGCCGTCCGGCGTGCGCGAGTTGAAGACGAGTGAGGGCGGCACCGTGGCCGTCCTGCACCTGCCGAATCCGCCGGCGCGGTTCACGCTCTGGTATTTCCACGGCAACGCCGAGACCCTCGGCACGTGCGAGGCGTGGCTGCGCGAGGTGCACCGCGCAGGCTTCGCGGTGTTCGCGGTGGAATACCCCGGCTATGGCCTCACCACCGGCCAGCCCTCCGAGGAGTCCATTTACGCGGCAAACCGCGTGGCGCGCGACTATCTGCGCCACGAACTTCGCGTGCCTGCCGCGCAGACGATCCTTTACGGCAACTCGCTCGGCGGCGGGCCGGCGGTGCAGGCGGCCACCGAGGAAGCGGTGGCCGGGCTCGTGCTCCAAGGCGCCTTCATGAGCGCCTACCGCGTGAAGACACACTGGCCGATCGTGCCCTTTGATCAGTTCAGGAATCTGGCGAAGCTGCCTGCGCTCCGGTGCCCCGTGCTCGTGATGCACGGGCGCGACGACGACGTCATCCCGTTTGCGCACGGCCGGGCGCTGCACGACGCGGTGCGCGGTCCACGGCGGCATCTGTGGGTGGAGGGCGCGGGCCACAACAACTTGATCAATGTGGCCGGCGAATCCTACTGGCGCGTGCTCCGGGAGTTTGCCGAGCTTTGCGCGCGGCCGAACGCCGCGGCGCCTTAACCAAGATCCCGCGGCCCAAACGCCGCCGGCAGCAGCGCGTCGAGCGTGGTTTCGATCCGCTGCGCCGAATCGCACACGCTCACGACGAGGGCCTGCGGCCCGAATTCATTGATCACCTGCCGGCACGCGCCGCAGGGCATCGTCGGCAGCGGCGTGGGCGTGAAGACAGCGACCGCCCGCAGCGTCTTGTGGCCCGTCGCGACGGCGGAAAAAATCGCGGTGCGCTCGGCGCAGTTGCACAGGCCGTAGGAGGCATTCTCGACGTTGCAACCGGCGTAGATTTTTCCCGAAACAGTGAGGACGGCCGCGCCGACGGCGAATTTCGAATAAGGAGAGTAGGATTTCCTCGCGGCGGTGCGCGCGGCTTTTTCCAGACGGCGGAGTGTGGCGGCGGGGATTTTGTTCATCGTAGGTCGGGCTTTGCGCCCGACATCATCCGCAAGCGTGTCGCGCGTAAAGCCCGGCCTACAAGAGCTGCGCGCCCTCGAGCGCGAGGAGACGGGCCTTGGTGTCCACGCCGCCGGGACCGGAGAAGCCTGTGAGGTTGCCGCTTGCGGCGACGACCCGGTGGCAGGGAATGAGGAGCGGCCACGGATTGATCCCGAGCGCGCTGCCGACGGCGCGGCTCGCGCCCGGCGGCTGGCCGAGGGCGGCGGCGAGTTCGCCGTAGGTGGCGGTGCGGCCGGATTTCACCGTGAGTGTCGCCTTGAGCACGGCGCGGACGAATTCGGGCACGCGGGAAAAATCGTAGCGCACGTCGGAAAAGTCCTGCGCCTCGCCTGCGAGGTGGCGCTGCACGCGCGCGATGATGGCCCGCACCCAGTCCGGCGGATCCGCCTCGGTCTGGCCGCCGGCCGGCCGCTCGGGATCGGGCAGGAGGAAACGTGTGAGCCCGTGGTCGCCCCAGGCGATGGCGCAGAGACCGAGCGGCGTGCTGAAGGTGGCGTGGGGCACGGTTTGGAGTGAGGCGGAAATGTGGGAAAACAAAACGTTCCGCATCCGGGAGGACAATCCGTGCTTTCACTTCTTCGGCTTCCCTCCTCACTTTGCCCTTGGTCCATGCCCAATCGTTTCTACAACGCCTTCGACAGCGAGCCGCTCGGTGGGGGGCGCAAGCGCGACTACCGCACGCCGTTCCAGATGGACCGCGATCGGATCATTCACGCGCACGCCTTCCGCAAGCTGCAGTCGAAGACGCAGGTCTTCCTCTCGGGCGAATACGACTTCTACCGCACGCGCCTCACGCACTCGATGGAGGTCGCGCAGATCGGCCGCTCGATCTGCACGTGGCTGCTCTCGCGCGGCGCGCCTTTGCGGGCGGATTTCCACATCGACAGCGACTTGGTCGAGGCGGTGTGCCTGGCGCACGACCTCGGGCATCCGCCATTCGGGCATTCCGGCGAGCGCACGCTGCAGGAGCTGATGGCGAAGTGGGGCGGCTTCGAGGGCAACGCGCAGACCCTTCACCTCCTCACGGAGACCATCCATCAGAACGAGTCCGGCGTGCGCGGCATGGCGCCCACGCGCGCGCTCCTCGACGGCGTGCTGAAATACAAAAAACTCTTCCGCGAGTTTCCCGCGCCGCCGACCAACCACTTTCTCTACGATCCGCAGGAGCGGCACCGCGCCTTCGTCTTCGGCGATGCCGCGATTCCCGCCGAGCTGCACGCCGGCGAAAAACTCAACGCCCTCAAGAGCGTCGAGTGCCAGATTATGGACTGGGCCGACGACGCGGCCTACTCGCTCAACGACATCGTCGATGGCGTGAAGGCCGGCTTCCTCACGGTCGAGCGCATCGAGGCCTGGGCGGCGCGCGAGGGGATCGACGCCGAGCGGCAGCACTGGCTCGACGAGCTGTTCGCGGCGATTCGCGGCGACCGGCTGGAGAACGTGTTCTCCCAAAAGATCGGGGATTTCATCAAGGCGACTCGGCTGCGCGAGCGGAAGAACTTCATGTCGGCGCGCACGAACCGCTACCGCTTCGAGCTCGTCGTCGCGCCGGCCGCGGAGCGCGAGGCGGCGTTCTACAAAAAGGTGGCCAACGACATCATCTTCGAGAGCCCGCAGCTCCAACAGATGGAGCACAAGGCGCGGCGCGTGCTCTTTGATCTCTGGGACTCTTGCTGGCGCAACTACGTCGAGCCCGGCCCGCGCGTGATTCGCATCCTGCCGCCGCGCGTCGGCCGCCTGATCGACGCCGAGACGACCCCCGCCGCCAAGGCCCGCCAAATCTGCGACTGGCTCGCCGGCCTCACCGACGGCATGATCGTCCGCACCTACCAGCGCCTCTTCGACCCGCAGTTCGGAAGCATCCGGGATTTGAGCTGAGGCACCCGCTGCGGGCGCCGTGCTGCGTCGGTCTGCCGGCTTGACGTGCTTTTTGGCGTGGGCACCGTAACCACATGCAAAGCCAGACGCTCAAGGTCGTCCGCATCGGCAACTCCCGCGGCGTGCGCCTGCCCGCCCCACTGCTCTCGCACTACCGCATCGGCCACGCCGTCATCGCCGAGCACACAGCGGAGGGGATATTGCTGCGCCCCAAGCATGACGGCCGGCTCTCGTGGGACGACACGTTCCGCGCCACCGGCACCGAGCAGCGCAAGCGCGGCGACGAGTTCGCGGACATGGATGCGACGAACGGCGACGGCCTGGCCTCGCTGGAACGATGACGCCGCTCCGCTACGGCATCTACCTCGCCGCGCTCGATCCGACCGTTGGGCGTGAACTGGCCAAGACGCGGCCGGTCGTCGTGGTGAGCATGGATGCGATGAACCGCCATGCCGAGACTGTCGTGATCTGCCCGCTCACGACCAAGCTGCACCCGACGTGGCGCTCGCGAATCCAGACCCGCAGCGCTGGCAAGCCCGCCGAGATTGCCGTTGATCAAATCCGCACGATCAGCACGCAGCGGCTCGGGCGGAAGGTGGACGTGCTTGTCGCTGCTGACGCCGCTCGGCTACGGGAACTCATCGTCGAGATGTATGGGCTGCCGTGAGCGCGGAGGCTCTCAAGGCGTGCGTTGTGCATGCACCGGTAGACGCGCTTCCCAAGTCGCCAACAAAAATGTCGCCATGGTTCCAGCAAGATTCACGGCGAGTTCCGCATGACGTGCAGCCGGCTTCACGCCTGCTTTTCCTTTTCCGTGAGCGTCGCTGAGACGATTCCGCATTGCCCCAAGTCCTTCTACGACAGTTTGGCAGCCCCCAAGAATCTGTTTGAATAACCGTTCGGTGTGCTGGCTGGGAGATAGATTCAACTGGCGAGAAGCTAGCCCGTAGAGTTTTGGCAGGTCGGCGTGGTCATCATAACTGATGTTGGATTCATCCAAGATGTGCTTGCAGACTGACTCCAGTAGTGTGCGTGCTGCCGTAATCGCTCCCTCTGGATCAGTTCCTCTTCGATCAAGCGCCTTGCGCCATGCCTCCTGCACGTTTGCCGAGTTTATCTTTGCAATGGCGGTTTTGATCGATGTGTCGCTTGGTGCGCGAGCATCGGACTCCAGCAACGTGAGCAGGGGATCAAATTCCTTCCTGATGCGCTCACGGCGTTCAGCATATGTCGGCAGTTCACTGATAACTCCCCAAAATTCCATCAGCGTTCGACACGTATGAACGAAGCGAGGCAGATGCTCGGCAATCCTCGTAATTACGATCAGCTCACGACGTAGAAGCTGATATTCGTTGTCGCTTGGAAAAACTCCCGTGGCTCGGGAGACGAGCATGTTCTTCAAGGACTCAACCTTTCTTATGAGTTCTTCGTTCACTGCCGCTCCAGTTTGACCTGCTTACGTGCTTACCCGCTGCTCGCCCTCGTCGAGACCTCGATCACATCGTGCGGCACGGCTTCCTTCTGGCCGGCGGGGCTCACGCGGACGTAGCGGGCCTTGGCGCGCAGTTCGGGGAGCGTCGCGGCGCCGAGGTAGCCCATGCCGCTTTGCACGCCGCCGATCAGGTTCGCGAGCACGTCGTCCACCGAGCCGCTCACTTCTTTGAGCGCCTCGATGCCTTCGGCGGCGACTTTGCGCGTGCGGTCGTTCTTGTCGTGGCCGTAGCGGGCGGCGCTGCCGGCCTTCATCGCGGCGTGGCTGCCCATGCCGCGGTATTGTTTATAGACCTTGCCGTTGATCTCGAGGATTTCGCCGGGGGCTTCGCGGCAGCCGGCGAGGAGGCCACCAAGGATCACGGCGTCGGCGAGGGTGAGGGCTTTCACGATGTCGCCGCTCTTGGTAATGCCGCCGTCGGCGATGAGTTTCACGCCGGCTTTCTTGGCGGCGGCGCCGGCGACGTGCAGCGCGGTGAGCTGCGGGATGCCGACGCCCGCGACGATGCGCGTGGTGCAGATGGAGCCGGGGCCCTGGCCGATCTTGATCGCGTTGGCGCCGCAGCCGGCGAGGTAGGTCACGCCGCCGCCGCTCGTGACGTTGCCGGCGATGATCGTGAGGTGCTTGAAGGCGCCGCGCACGAGCTTCACGACCTCGCCGACGCCGGCCGTGTGGCCGTGGGCGGTGGAGACGGCGATGGCATCGACATGCTCATCGACGAGCTGGCCGACGTGCCCGATGATGCGGTCGCGGTCGAGGGAGCCGTCGGGCTTGCGCACGGGGGAGAGCGCGGCGCCGACGACGAGGCGAAAATCCTCGTCGCGCGCGGGCTTCCGGCGGGACTTGGACTCGGCGTTGATGCGCTCCACATCGGAGGCGGTCACGAGGCCGCGCAGGCGGTCGTCCTCATCGACGACGAGCATCTTGTTGATGCCGACGTGGGCGGAGAAAAATGCGTCGGCCGCTTTGATCGGATCCTTGGCGACGGCGCGCTGCTTCTCGGTGATGAGCAGCTTTCGCGGCGTCATCACATCGGCGACTTTTTTGTCCTTGTAGCGTTCCTTGACGACGTTGCCGGAGAGCAGGCCGGCGAGTTTGCCGTCGGCGTCCACGACGGGGAAGGTGGAGAACGAAAAATTCTTCGCGGCGATCTTCGCGAGCAATTCGCCGATGAGCTGATCGGGCGTGACAGTGATTGGGTCCTGGATGAGGCCGTGGATGTGGCGCTTCACGCGGGCGACTTCCTTCACCTGCGCCTCGGCGGTCATGTTGTAGTGGATGAGGCCGAGGCCGCCGTTGAGCGCCATGGCGATGGCCATGCGCGATTCGGTGACGGTGTCCATGTCGGACGAGATTACGGGAATCGGGAGGCGGAGGGCATCGCTGAGGGCGGTGGAGGTGTCGGCGTCCTTCGGCAGAATCTCCGAATAGAGGGTGGCGAGCGAGACGTCGTCGAACGTGAGCGCGGTCGGGGCGCAGGCCCGGAAAAACGCGGCGGCGGGCAGGTAAAAATCCGCGTCGGCGGCGGAGCGGGTCGTGGCAACCTTGGTCATGAGTTGCCATGAACGGAGTAAGGTCGCGCGCCGCGGGCGCAAACAGAAAGTCGGGTTTGCGCGTGGCGGCGGAGGCGTATGACGTGGGCGGGTGAAGCTCCGCCTCCAGTTCCGACGGTATCGCGCGTCCTTTCGCACGGCGGTGCGCACGGCGCACGGCATGTGGGCGGAGCGCGAGGGTCTGCTCGTGCGGCTGGAAAACGAGGCCGGTGCGGTGGGCTACGGCGAAGCGGCACCGATTCCGTGGTTCGGCACGGAGACTGTGGAGGAGGCCGAGGCAGGCGCACGCGTGCTAGGGGAGTGGACGACGGCGGAGCAAATCGCGGCGGTGCCGGCGCGGCTGGGGTGCTTGAAAAATGCTCTCGCGGCGGCTGTGTCTGAAGTAGGGCGGGTCTGTGACCCGCCCTCGGATGCGGCCAGCGCGAAAGGGCGGGTCACAGACCCGCCCTACTTGGGCGTCGCCGCGCTGCTGCCGGCGGGGCGCGCGGCCTTGGCGCAAATCGAGCCGCGGGCGGAGCTGGGGTTTCGGGTTTTCAAATGGAAGGTCGGCGTGGGCGATGCGGCCGATGAACTGGGGTTGCTCGACGATGTCTGCGCGGCGTTGCCGTCCGGCGCGAAGCTGCGGCTCGACGCCAATGGCGCGTGGGACCGGCGCACGGCGGAGCGGTGGCTGGAGCGCTGCGCGGAGCGGCCGGTGGAGTTTGTCGAGCAGCCTAGCTTCGCCGATGCGGCCCAAAGCGACGCGGCGCGACGCAAGGCCGACGATTGCCTGCTGGGGCTGGCCGGGGATTTCCCGACGCCGATTGCGCTCGATGAATCGGTCGTGGGCGCAGGTGACATCGCGCGCTGGATCGGGGCGGGATGGCCTGGCGTCTTTGTGATCAAGCCGTCGCTCATCGCCGAAGTGGGCGCGGCGATCGCGGCGCTCGAAAAGGCGAAGGCTCGGGTGGTTTTTTCCTCGGCGCTTGAGACGGCGGTGGGTGCGCGGACGGCGCTGCGCGTGGCGTTTGCTTGGAAAGGCGAGCCACGTGCGCTGGGCTTCGGCGTGTGGCCGCTGTTTGCGGATGCGCGCTTCGACGGGCCGATGGCGATGCCGTTTCTGCGCGCGGAGGATGTGGCGCGACTCAACCCGGAGGCCGTGTGGACCGCGCTGAGCTGACGGCCCTCGTGCGCGCGACCGGCTGCGCCGTGGAGCGCGGCGGGGCGATTTTCCTGTGCGATCCGCTGGCTACGGCGGGCGAACGGCTGCAGATGGAAAACGTGATGGCGCGGACGGGCGAGTGGGGCGGAGACGACCAGGGCTGGCTCGGCGTGCGCACTGGCGGCACGGGCGGGGTGGTGAAATTCGCGCGTCACGATCAGGCGTCGCTCGGCGCGGCGGTGCGTGGGTTCGGCGCGCATTTTGAGCTGGGGCGCGTCAACGCGATCGACGTGCTGCCGCCGCACCATGTGAGCGGGCTGATGGCACGGGTGCGCTGCGCGATGACGGGCGGCGAGCACCGCGCGTGGGATTGGAAACGACTCGAGGCCGGCGACACGCCGCCGCTTCGCGCGGGCGATTGGGTGCTGTCGCTCGTGCCGACGCAGTTGCACCGTCTCCTGCAAGCGCCGCGCACGGTCGAGTGGCTGCGCAGCCTGCGGATTATTTTTGTCGGCGGCGGTCCGGTGTGGCCGCAGCTCGCGGAGGCGGCGGCCCAGGCGGGCCTGCGGCTTTCGCTCAGCTACGGGCTCACGGAAACGGCGGCCATGGTCGCGGCGCTGCGGCCGGAGGAATTCTTCGCGGGCGCCCGCACCTGCGGTGCGGCCCTGCCGCACGCCCGCGTGAGCGTGGACGCCGAGGGCGCGGTCAGCGTCGCGGGCGAGTCGCTGTTCCGTGGCTACTGGCCGGAAAGGCGCGCGCCGGGCGCCTTCGCGACGGAGGACCTCGGCGCCATCGACACGCGCGGGCATCTGACGATCTTCGGACGACGTGACGCGATGATCATCACGGGCGGGAAAAAAGTCTCGCCGCTCGAAATCGAGGCGGCGCTCCGGGCGAGCTGCGAATTCGACGACGTGGCCGTGATTGGCGTGGCCGATGTCGAGTGGGGCGAGGCGGTGGTGGCGTGTTTCCCGGCGGGGCGCGCCCCCGACGTCGCCCGCGCGTGCGCGGCGCTGGCACCGCACGAGCGTCCCAAGCGTTTCGTCGCAATTCCTGACTGGCCGCGCAACGCGCAGGGGAAGATCGACCGCGTTGCCTTGCGTCGGCAGGTTGCACCGTAGCCCGGATTTTTTCGTGTATTTCATCAATTTCGTGGTCTCCTGTCCGTCGCCGTGACCAAGAACGAAATTGCCGACGTCCTCACCGAGATCGCGACGCTCCTCGAGCTGAAGGGCGAGAATCCGTTCAAGGTGCGCGCCTACCAGACCGGCGCGCGGGCGCTTGAGGCGATCGAGGAGGCGGAGCTGGGACGGCTCATCGCCGAGGAAAAGCTCGGCACGGTGAAAGGCCTCGGCGAGGCGCTTGTGCAAAAGATCACTGAGCTGCACACGACGGGCCGGCTGATTTTTTTCGACAACCTCAAGGCGTCGGTCGAACCGGGCTTGGTTGATCTGCTCCAGATTCCGGGGCTCGGACCGAAAAAAATCCAGGTGCTGAAGGCGAAGCTCGGCGTGACCGACATCGCCTCGCTCACCGCGGCGTGCCACGACGGCCGCGTCGCGGCGCTCGACGGTTTCGGCGAGAAGACGCAGGAAAAATTGCTCGCCGGCATCAAGAACCGCGAGGCCTACGGGAAGCGCCACCTCTGGTGGGACGCCGCCGCGATCGCCGAGCCGATTGTCACGGGGCTGCGCGCGCTGCCCCAGGTGCGTCGCGCCGAGGCGGCGGGGAGCCTGCGTCGCAGCATGGAGACGGTGGGTGATCTCGATTTTCTCGTATCGGCTACGGACGTCGCGCCGGTCGTCGCATGGTTTGTCGCGATGCCGGGCGTGAAGGAGGTCACGGCGCAGGGGGAGACCAAGGCCAGCGTGCGCTTCGAGAGTGGTTTGCAGGCGGACCTGCGCATCGTGCCCGACGAGCAATTCGTGTTCGCGCTGCACCATTTCACCGGCTCGAAGGATCACAATGTGCAGATGCGCCAGCGCGCGCTCGCCCGCGGGCTCAGCCTGAGCGAGTGGGGCCTCGTGCCGGCGGACGGGGAGGGGACGGCGAAGGAAAAGGCGGAAAAGCGGAAAAGCGGAAAAGTGGAAAACGAATCCGAGCTGTTCGCCGCGCTCGGCCTGCACTTCATCCCGCCGGAGTTGCGGGAAGGGCTCGGGGAGATCGAGGCGGCGGAGCGCGCCGAGTTGCCGCGCCTCGTGGAGCTGGGCGATCTGCGCGGGGCGTTTCACAACCACACGACTGCGTCGGACGGCCGCAACACCCTTGCCGAGATGACCGCCGCCGCCGAGGCGCTCGGCTGGGATTACCTCGGCATCGCCGATCATTCGAAGTCCAGTTATCAGGCCAATGGCCTCGACGAGGCGCGGTTGGCCAAACAGGTCGCAGAGATTCGCGCACTCAACGACTCGAAGAAATTCAAGACGCACGTCTTTGCCGGATCGGAGGTCGATATCCTCGCCGACGGACGCCTCGACTACGACGACGCCACGCTCGCATCGCTCGACTACGTCGTCGCCTCGGTCCACAACGCCCTCACGCAGGACGAGGCCACGATGACCGCCCGGATCATCCGGGCGATCGAGCACCCGCGCACGACGATGCTCGGCCACGCCACCGGGCGCCTGCTGCTCCGCCGCGAGGCCAGCCGCGTCGATCTGGCGAAGGTAATCGACGCCGCGATCGCGCACGGGGTGATCATCGAGCTCAACGCCAGCCCGTGGCGGCTCGACCTCGACTGGCGCCTGTGGCGCAAGGCCGCCGGCCGCGGCCTGCTCTGCGCGATCAACCCTGACGCGCACGAGATTGAGGGCCTGCGCCACGTGCGTGCCGGGATCAACGCTGCGCGCAAGGGCGGTCTCACGCGCGAGCAAGTGCTCACCACGTGGCCGCTCAAGCGGGTGCGCGAATGGCTGGCCGCACGCAGCGCGAAAACGCCGGCGTAGTTCACGGGGTTTTTTCACCGCGCGCCGTTATGGCGCTTGATGTTGGCGCCGGCCGGTTTTCATGATCGGGAACAACCTGCGTTTCCCGCGCACCCAATTGTCGCAACCACACCCGCCATGATGCTCACCACTCGCCGGATTCTTTCCCTTGTTTTCACCGTTGCGCTCGCGGCCGCCGCCACTGTGGGCGCGCTCCGGGCTGAAGATTATTCGCTGATAACGTTTGCCGGCGCGGCCAACAACACCAGCGGTGCCGATGGCACGCCGGGCTCATTTAACAATCCCTATGGCGTCGCGATCGACGCGGCAAAAAACATCTACGTGACCGACACGGTGAACTACACCGTGCGCAAGATCACGCCCGGCCGGGTCGTCTCCACGCTCGCCGGCACGGCCAAACAGCCTGGCACGGCGAACGGCACGGGTGCGGCGGCGCGCTTTACCTTTCCGGTCGGCATCGCGGTCGATGGCGCGGGCAATGTCTTCGTTTCGGATGCCGCCAGCGCGACCATTCGCAAAATCACGCCGGCTGGAGTCGTGACCACCTTCGCGGGCGCGGCGTTCCAAATCGGCTCGGCCGACGGCACGGGGGCGGCCGCGCGTTTCAGCCTGCCCTACGGCCTGGCGATCGACGGCGCGGGAGCCCTCTACGTCGCGGATTCCGGCAACAACACCATCCGCAAGATCTCGGCCGACGGCGTAGTGACCACGCTCGCGGGTGGCGCGGGGCAAGCGGGCTTCACCAATGGCACAGGCACGGCGGCGCGGTTCAGCACGCCCTTCGGCGTCGCCGTGGATGGTGCGGGCAACGTCTTCGTGGCCGACAGCGCCAACCACGCCATCCGCAAGATCACGGCGGCCGGAGTCGTGACGACGGTCGCCGGCGGCGGTCCCAACGCCGCGGGCGCGATCGACGCACCGGGGGCGGCGGCGCGCTTCAACCAACCGCGGGGCGTGGCGGTCGACGGGGGAGGCAATCTGTTCGTGAGCGATTACGCCAATAGCACGATCCGCCATATCACAGCAGGTGGCGTGGTCTCCACGGTCGCAGGCAGCCCCGGCATCTTCGGCGAGGTCAACAGCGTCGGCGCCGCCGCTCGGCTTTACGAGCCCATCGGCATCCTCGTGGATGGCACCACAGTCTACGTGGCCGACACCTCCAACAACCAGGTGAGACGCGGTCAGCCTGCGAGCAGCGCACCGCTGCCCGTCATCTCGCTTCATCCGCTCGATCAAGAAGTGAGCGTGGGGCAGGCGGTCGGCTTTAGTGTCTCTGCGACCGGTTCAAGCTTAACCTATCAATGGCTTCGCAACAACGGCATCATTTCCGGTGCGACCAACGCCACCTACAACATCGCGGCCACCCAGAACACCGATCAGGCGGCCTACTCCGTGCGCGTTTCCAGCACGGGCGGTGCGATCGACAGCAACCAAGCGACGCTCACGGTCCTCCCGGTGGCCACCGGTTCGATCAATATCACGGCGCGCCCGGTCAGCATCAATGTGAACCCCGGCCAAGCCGCGGTGTTCACGGTCGCTGCCAGCGGCACTGGCCTGACCTATCAGTGGTTCAAAAACGGCGGCGTGATCAGTGGCGCCACCGCTGCGAGCTATACTATCGCGTCGGCTCAGCCGGGCGATGCTGCGACCTATTCTGTGCGGCTCACGTCGGGCACAACCACGGTCACACCCACAGCCAAGCTCACGGTCGGCGGCGCGACCGGATCCGGCATCTCCATCACGGCGCAGCCGCAGGGCGCGACTCGTGACGTGGGCCAAGGGGTGACGTTCACCGTCGCCGCCAGCGGCACGGGCACGTTGACCTACCAATGGCTTAAGGACGACAACACCATCAGCGGCGCTACGGGCACCAGCTACACGATCAACTCGGTGCAAGCCGCCGATGCCGGCAACTACAGCGCCCGAGTGAGCAACGGCTCGCAAAATGTGCTCAGTGCTTCGGCGCTGCTCGTCATCAACAATCCTCCGCCGCCCGGCCCGACCTCGCGCCTCGCGAATCTCTCCGTGCGCACCACGCTGGCGGCAAGCCAGACCTTGAGCGTGGGCTTTGTGATGAGCGGCGGTTCGCGCAATGTGCTCGTGCGTGCCGCAGGGCCCTCGCTCGCGGGCTTCGGCCTGCCCGGCGCGATGGTTGATCCGCGACTGGAGCTCTTCAGTGGCAGCACATCGGTTTTCACCAATGATGATTGGCCCGCGAATCTCGCGCCGACCTTTGCGAGCGTAGGTGCATTTGCCTTTCCCGCCAACAGCAAGGACGCCGCGTTTGTCCAGGGGCTCGATGGCCCGCGTTCCGTGCAATGTCGCGGCACCGGGCCGGGCGTGGTGCTGGTCGAGGCATATGACCTGGGCGAGGGCAACTCGCCCCGCCTCATCAATGTCTCCGCCCTCAATCAGGTCGGCACGGGCGACGACATCCTGATTGCGGGCTTCAACCTCGCGGGCACCGGCACCAAACAGCTCCTCGTGCGCGCGGTGGGCCCCACGCTCGCGGACTTCGGTGTCGCCGGCACGCTCGCCGACCCCATCCTCGAACTCTACAGTGGCACCACCAAGATTGCGGAGAACGACAACTGGGCGCCGGCTCTCGCACCGACGTTTGTCTCGGTGGGGGCGTTTGCTCTTACAGCCGGAAGTCGCGATGCCGCGCTCGTCACGAATCTGAGCCCCGGCACCTACACCGTGCAGGTGCGCGGCGCGGCGAACGGCACCGGACAGGCGCTGATTGAGGTATATGAGGTGCCGTAGTCGAAAAGGCGTGCAGCGGTGTTTGTGGGCAAAACGCTGCAGTCATGCGATGGGCATGGGCGCCGCATTTTAGACCTTGCGACGTGACGGCGTGAGCGGCGCGGCCTGACGGTATTCCGGCAGGCTGGAGCCGTCCACCCAGCGTCCTTCGACGAGGATTCGGCGGCAATACTGCGGGATGCCGCGTTCGTTATGATGGATCAGTGCTGCGAGAGTCGTCATCGCGACCCGCCCGACTTCCATCGAATTCTGGTCCACGCCGGCGGTGAAGTGGCCGTCGAGCAGGCTGGTGGCGGCAACCCCGAGATCACGGGGCACCTGGCACCCGATGCCTTTAAGGAGTTCGGCGAGGTTGCCCGATGAGGTGATCACGCTGTCGGGACGGACTTTTTGCAGCCACGCCTTCAGCACCCGCATGTCTTCCGCCCGATCCTCCTCGGACAAGTGCAACGGGTCGAGATGGCGTCGCAGTGGCACGTGCTCGTCCTGCGCGCTGAGAAACCCGGCCCGGAAGTTTCCGCCCGTATTCAGATCGTGACGATAGCTCGCGATGTAGCCGATTCGGCGGTAGCCACGGGCCCACATGCGGGCGAAGGCCATGGCAGCGCAGTTCAGCTGGTCGCTGGTCACGATATGCACGCGCGGTTGTTTGACCGATGTGCCAAGGCGAACGACTGAGAACTTGGTCCAATCGAGTCCCGGCAAGGCAAGGCCCGCGGTGTGCGGCGGGAGCAGGATGCCGCGGATGTTGCGGGCGCCGAGAATCTGCTCAAGCCGCGCCGGCGTCACCTCGGGTTTGATCACGAATTCCTCCAGTCGGTAGCCCATTTGCGCGGCGGCATCGCGCGCCCCGCGCCAATACGCGTCGAATTCGTGATGACGTCGCAAATCCCGTGGATCCTTCCACTGGTTGAGCCAGGCGATCGTCGCTTGGATATCCGCCGGTCGCTTTCCCTGTCGGTAGGACGCCAACGACGAAAGCATCGGGTCTGGCTGGTAACCGAGTTGCCGGGCGACGCGCTCGACTTCCGTCCGGCGTGCCGTCGAAATGCGCGGATTGCCTCGCAGCGCGAGCGAGACTGTGACATGGGAAACTCCGATTTTCCGGGCCACATCGCGCAGAGACACGCGGGAAGAGGAGACCGATAAATCATCCGGGGGCATCCGCCAATCGGCTCACAACTCCATGACAATTACCAGTGTAAACGTGGAAACACTCGTCACGTTTACCTGCGTTCCCGAACGTCGCGAGACCCAATCTAGTTTCCACCTCTGTCCGCAATCCCGCTTTCGACGACCCGTTTTCGGGTCTGAATCATCCTTACGGTGCCCACCCAGACCAACGCTGTCTTTCTGCTTTCTCACGAGGCCTTTGCCGCGGTTTACGATGAACCAGTGCAAGTGCGGATCCGGCGGCAGAGCAATCTTCTCGCGACCATCTGTCCGGGAGAAATGTGGCGTGACCATCGGCCGGCGCTCGCCCGGGCCGAAGTGATTTTCTCCGGCTGGGGAGCCCCGCGCATGGATGAGGACTTCCTCAAGGCCGCGCCCGCCTTGAAAGCCATCTTCTACGCCGGCGGGACTGTGCGTTACTTTGCCACGGAGGCTCTGTGGGCGCGCGGCGTCCGCCTCACCACCGCCCAGGCCATCAACGCCATCCCCGTGAGCGAATTCGCCGCGTCCGCCATATTGCTCGGATTAAAACGCTTTTGGCACCATGCCGATGCGACTCGCCGCCACCGCACGTTCGCATCAAATCGCCCGTTACACGGCGCTTACGGCAGCCGGGTCGGCTTGCTCTCGTATGGCATCATTGCCCGTCAGACCCGGGCTCGGCTGCGTGCGCTTGAGATCGAGGTGCTCGTCTACGATCCTTATCTTGATGAGACCGAGGCTGCGGCGGAAGGGATCCGCAAAGTATCGCTCGACGACCTGTTTTCCGCCTGCGACGTGGTTTCCGTCCACACGCCTTTGATACCGGAGACCGTGGGGCTCGTCGGTCGCCGTCAGCTCGAACGCATGAAACCCGGCGCAGTTTTCCTCAACACCGCGCGAGGCGAGATCGTGAACGAACCGGAGCTGATCGCGGTCCTCACGCTCCGGCCCGACCTGCAAGCCGTGCTCGATGTGACGGCTCCTGAGCCACCTCTTCCGGATTCTCCTCTCTATACGCTGCCCAATGTGGTGCTGACCCCGCATATAGCCGGGTCTGTCGGTCCGGAGTGCCTGCGGATGGGACACGCCATGGCTGACGAATTTGAACGCTATCGTGCCGGCGCCGATCTGCGCTGGGAAATCTCAGTCGATCGTTCCGCGCTCCTTGCGTGATCCGTGGGGCCACTCCGGCCTCGCCACTGAAATCATCAGCACCGGGATCGGCGCCGCCTGCTTTTCGTCCCGACTCGCTTTCCGTTTTCCAATGTCCGGGGATACTGACCTTGGACTGTTGCGCCCCGATTCAGGCGCGCTCGCTTGACGTGCCGCTGCCAATATCCTCTCACGGATTGGCTGTTCATCCTATCCTCCTGTGAAACTCTCTGGGCTTTTGACTATTCCCGCGGTGGTTGCATTCGCTTTTCCCTCGCACGCCGCCGACTGGCCGCATTGGCGCGGCCCTGCGCGCAACGGCATTTCCAACGAGACCGGCTGGCTCGACCAGTGGCCCGCCGGCGGTCCTGTGATCGCGTGGCGCGCGCAAGTCGGTCTCGGCCCCTCCTCCTTCGTCGTCGCGGACAGCAGGGCGTTCACGATGGGGCACGCCGATGGGCACGACACCGTGTTCTGCTTCGAAGCGGCGACCGGAAAGGTCATTTGGAAACACCGTTATCCCGCCGAGCTCGGCGATAAATTCTTCGAGGGCGGCACCACCGGCACGCCGACGGTGGACGGCGACCGCCTCTACGTGTTGAGCCGCTGGGGCGATGCGTTTTGCTTCGAGGCAGCCAGTGGCAGGATCGTCTGGTCCGTCAACGTGCGGAAGGAAACCGGGATCCGGGTTCCCGACTGGGGCTTCACGGGCGCGCCGTTGGTGTTGGAAGGACGCGTGATTCTGAACGTGGGCGAAGCCGGCGTGGCTCTCGACAAGAGCACGGGAAAAATCTTGTGGCAATCGGCGGACAAAAACGCCGGCTACTCGACGCCGATCCCCGTCGAACTCCAGGGCAGGACGCTGGTGCTGCTGGGTTCATCGCAGTCGTATCTCGCCGTGAATCCGAGCGACGGGAAGGAAGCGTGGCGGGTCCGCTGGGTGACGGAATACGGCGTGAACGCCGCCGACCCCATCGTCAGCGACGGGCGGTTGTTCGTCTCGAGCGGCTATGCCAAAGGCGCGGCGCTCTTTGCGCTCGGTGGCAGCGAACCCGAGGAGCTTTGGCGAATCCGATCTTTCCGCACACAACTGAACGCGGCCGTGCTCCACGAGGGCCATCTCTACGGCGTGGACGGCGACACCACGTCGATCGGTTCGCTCAAGTGTCTGGAATTCGCGACCGGGACGGAGAAGTGGGCGCACAAGGAGTTTCGCACCGGAGCGGTAAGCATGGCCGCCGGCCGTCTCATCGCGATCAGCGGCACCGGCACGCTCATGATCGCGCCGGCTTCTCCCACGGCCTTCACGCCGACGGCCACGGCGAAGGTGTTGGAAGGCAAATGCTGGACTGCGCCCGTGCTGGCGAATGGTTTGATCTACTGCCGCAACACCAGCGGCGACGTCGTCGTTCTCGATGTGAGAAAAAAATAATTCCCGCCGCATGAAAATCGATCGCCGTTCCTTTCTCCGCACTTCGACCGTGGCCGGTGCGGCGTTCGCCGCTGCGCCGTATATCCCGGCCGCGACGCCCGGACGCAAATTTCGCACTGCGCTGATCGGCTGCGGCTGGTGGGGCAAGAACATCCTCAAGGAGGCCATGGCCTCGGGACGCTGCCAGACCGTCGCCCTCGCCGACGTGGACGCGACGACGCTGGAAGTGGCGGCGGATCAGGTCAACGCGCTCAGCGGCGACACGCCGAAGGTCTACAAGGATTACCGCGAGCTGCTCGCGCGTGAAAAGCCGGACATCGCGATCATCGCCACGCCCGATCACTGGCACGCGTTGAACACCATCGCGGCGGTCAACGCCGGGGTGCATGTCTTCGTCGAGAAACCGACCGGTCACACCGTCAACGAAAGCCGCGCGATGTTACGAGCCGTGCGTGACAGCGGGTGCGTAGCCCAGATCGGCCTGCATCGCCGGATCGGCCCGCACCATGTGAGCGGGATGCAGTTTCTGAAGTCGGGGGCGGTCGGCGAAGTGGGCATGGTCCGGGTCTTCGCGCACGGCGGTGGCGACGTGGAGAGGCCGACGGCCAACGAAGAGCCGCCCGAGGGGATGGACTGGAATTTTTGGTGCGGGCCGGCGCCGCTGCGTCCGTTCAACAAGCGCATCCACCCCGGCGGCTGGCGCAATTACCTCGATTTCGCCAACGGCCAGCTTGGCGACTGGGGCGTGCACTGGCTCGATCAGGTGCTCTGGTGGAGCGGAGAAACCGGACCCAAGCGCGTGTTCTGCTCGGGCGGTCGGCCCGTGCGAGGCGCGCCTATTCTGACCGCCAAGGAACAGACCACTGATGCCCCCGATCATCAGGTCGCGACCTATGAGTTCGAGAAATTCACGTGTGTTTGGGAGCATCGCCGCTTCGCCGACAACAACAGCGAGAAACACAAAATCGGCGCCTATTTCTACGGCACCAAAGGCGTGCTCCACCTTGGCTGGCGCGATGGCTGGACGTTTTATCCGGCCGCCAAGAGCGGGAAGATCGAACATACGGACGCTCAACTCCAGGAGCCCGACGGGCACAACCTCGCACTCCTGTGGACGGACTTCATGGAATCGATCGACCAACGCCGCGCGCCCATCGCGGGCATCGAACTCGCGCACCGCGCCTCGGTGCTTCCGCTGCTCGGCATGGTTTCCTGGCGCGTTGGCCGCAGTCTTGCGTGGGACGCCTCGACCGAACAAATCATCGGCGATCCTGAAGCGAGCCGCTTGTTGAGTCGTCCCTACCGCACGCCGTGGGTTTATCCGCAAGCGTAGAGAAACGGGCGCAGCGCCGCTGAAGCGGGTGGTGAACGCGGCGGTTTTTCCGTCGCCCGTTGGAGAGAGGAGAAAGTCGGGTTGGTGGCGTCGGTTGCTTACCAGTGAAAGTTTCGACGACGTTGAAGCCGCGTCATGCACCGGTTCCTCGTCACGGCTGTTCGATCCCCACCATGACCCCGTTACCCGAGCACGCGTTGTCCGAACCGTAAGCGGCCGCGTCGCTGAGCCACAGTCTCCTGTTACTACCATGACCAACTCCTCCCTCCGTTCGTTTCGTTTCTTCCGGCCGGCCCTCGTCTGGGCCTTCATCGTCGGTGTCCTCACCTTCGGCTCACTCGCGCAAGCGCAGGACACCGGCTCCGTCACGGGTCGTGTCTTGAATGAGGCCACCGGTGACTACCTGAAGAATGCGATCATCACGCTGGTCGGCGCCGAGCGCTCGACAGTGGCCGATGTCGGCGGGGCGTTTACGCTGACCGGCCTGCCTGCTGGCGTGGTTCGTTTGAGGGCGAGCTATACGGGCCTTGATCCGGTGGAGGTGAGTGTCACGGTCGAATCCGGTCGCACCGTCGTCCGTGATTTCAGTCTCACCAGCAAAGAATATCAACGCACCGATGTGGTGAAACTCGGCGCGTTCGTGGTTGCCACCGAGAAGGAAGGGCAGGCCCGCGCGCTCATGGATCAGCGCGCGGCGTTGAATCAGAAGAATGTCCTCTCGACCGATGTTTATGGCAACGTCGCCGAGGGCAACGTCGCGGAGTTTCTCAAATATCTCCCCGGCATGTCGCTCGACATGCGCGAGTCCGACGTGGCGTTCGTGCGCATCCGCGGTTTCGATCCGGTCTATGCGGGGCTGACGATGGACGGCAATCCGGTCGCCAGCGGCACCTCGAGCAATCTCATGGCCCAGGGCCGCGCGTTTGAATTCGAAGCGCTCTCGATCAACAACGTGGAGACGATCGAGGTGACCAAGGTGCCCCTGGCTGACGCGGACGGTTCCTCGGGCGCGGGCGTCATCAACATGAAGAGCCGGCGCGCCTTCGATCGCAAAGGCCGCAATGTCGCGTTCAGCTATGCCCTCGTCGGCAATTCGCTGCTGCCGCTCACGCTCGGTGAGTCCGGCGCGCCGCGCAACAAGCTGAGCCATCCGCTGAAGCCCTCATATTCGTTGTCCTATTCCGACGTTTACTTCGACCGCCGCCTCGGCGTCAGCGCCGACTTTGGCGTGTCCAACACCATCTCGATGATGCAGCGCGCCGGGGCGAGCTACACCTTCAACAATGATGTGACGGACAACGCCACCGAAGTCCCGCGCATCGCATCCGTGGAGTTCAAGGACGGCCCGAAGGAAACCACCCGTCGCAACGCCTCGATCAATATCGATTACAAGCTTTCGGATGCCGCGTATGTCGGCTTCCGCTGGTCTTACAGCGATTTTGACACCTGGGTTTATGATCGCCTCGTCGCGTTCGCCAGCGCCGGGTTCGACACCACGAAAACCAACACCCTTGGCGACCAGTATGCGGTCACCAACGCCAACACGTTTGCCCGGCTGCGCGGCGGTTTCTTCAACAAGATTTCGGACACCACCAACCTCTCGATTCCGTTCGGCTACAAGCGCGGCGACTTCACGCTCGACGGCTCGCTCGCCCAGTCGATCGGCCGCAACTGGTATTACATGTTCGACCATTCCGCCGGCAATCCGCCCGACCTGCTGCTGCGCAACATCAGCTATCGCGTCCAGAACTCGAATCCGACCGGCACGCCCTATTATACCTTCACGCAGCTCACTGGCCCCGGCAACGCACCCGTGACGTCCGCCAACTCGGTCTTCAAGGTCGGCAACTATCCTGATCCGCTGCCCTACGGCACGTTCGTCAACAGCCCGCGCTACGGCAAGGACACCATTTGGAGCGCCTCGGCCAACGCCCAGCTCGCGCGCAACCACTGGAAGATCCCCACCGTGATCAAGACCGGCTTCGCGGTCCGCCAGCGCGTCTACAACGAGGATCGTTTTCAATACACCTACAATTACGTGCCGAATGACCGGGCCGTCACCAATCGTGCCGAGGACAAATTTCCGCTGGTCATCAGCAATCTCACCAACTTCGTCCCTGAGTTTCCGGATCGCTTCGCCATCATGGACTATGTCCGGTCCAACCTCGGCAATCCGACGCTCTTCACCCGCACGGCGGCCAATCTCGCGGCGGACGAGCAGGCGCGCCTGCAGGGCCTCCGGGATTTCAAGGAAGAGGTGGACGCCCTCTATGCGATGGCCACGCTCAAGTTCGGCCGGCTCGATGTGGTTCCGGGTCTCCGCTTCGAGCGTTTCATGACCGCCGGAAAGAGCTACCAGGACATTGGCGACCGGGCGGCCAAGGCGGCGGCCGGCACGACGGACACCAACTCCATCGCCTATCGGCAGGCGCGTTACGGGCAGCGCATCGCGGGGGATTCGAGCTACTCCAATCTCTTCAGCAATCTGCAGACGCGCTACCGGCTCACCCCCAATCTCCGGTTGCTGGCGGCCTATCGCGAGTCCATCCAGCGCCCCTCGCCGGGCAATCTCCTGCCTGGCATCACCAGCGCCAACGACGCCGCCGTGCCGCTGCCGATCGTCACGATCAACAATCCCGACCTGAAGCCGGAACAGGGCAAAACCTTCAACATCGGCGGCGACTTCTATTTCGAGCCCGCCGGCGTGTTCAGCCTCTACTGGTTCCGGCAGGATTTTAAGAACAAGATCACCCGTCCGGTTGCGGCCAACCGGCCGGTGGCCGGCCCCGAGGGAGTGTTTGGCGAGGTGGAATACGCGGGCTGGGCCGTCGATACTCCCATCAACGTCGCCAATCCCACGCACATGTCCGGCATCGAGATGTCGTATCGGCAGCAGCTCTCGTTCTTGGGGCGGTATAGCGAATACCTCCGCGGTCTCAGCATCGGCGCCAACTTCACCTACCTGCGTCCCGATCAGCTCGCGAACTTTACGAACACCCAACTCCGCACCGGTTCGGGCTCGCTCAACTACCGCTACAAGCGTTTCTCGGTCCTCAATAATTTCACGTGGCAGGGCGTCTATCCCAACGGCAACCCCAACGCCACGACCGGCATCCAGGGTTATCGCGACTCCCGCTTCCAAGTGGACAGCACGCTGGCGATCGATCTCACCAAGAACCTCCAGTTTACCATTTTCGGGCGCAATGTGTTCAACGAACCCGATGTGTATTTCCTATCGAAGGAGCGCCACATTGTGAACTCCTACATCCGCTATGGCACCTACTGGAGTTTCGGCATCCGTGGTCGCTATTGAGCACGGGCGTGCTTGAGTTCGCTGGCCCGCCGCCTGCCCATGAAGCCACTGCCCCCTACGATTCTGCGCCCGCCGTGGTTCGGAATCATGGTCGCGGCGATTGCGCTATGGCTGGGCCAGGGCCTGGCCGCAGCGGACGCGTCACCGTTCGTGCATCCGGGGCTCCTGCAGTCGCAAGCCGATCTCGCGGCGGTGAAACAAAAAATCCTCGCCGGCGAGCAGCCGTGGAAAGATGCGTTCGAGCGGCTGCGGACGCCGCGCGGCGGACGCGGCGGGGCGCCAGGCACCCCGTTGCTCGCATTCAAGCCGCAGCCTTTCACCCACGTCATTCGCGGGCCCTACGGCCGGCCGGCGATTGGCGCCAATGAGCTTTCGAGCAGTGCCGACGCGGCGGCCGATGCGGCCTTCATCTGGTTCGTGACCGGCGACCGGGCCTACGCCGCCAAGGCTATCGAAATCATCAACGCATGGTCCGCCACGCTGTGGGACTTTGACGACAACGACGCCAAATTGCTCGTGGGCTGGACCGGCCAGACGTGGTGCCACGCCGCCGAAATCCTTCGCAGCACCGATGCCGGCTGGCTGGCGGCCGACATCGAGCAGTTCAAGCGCATGCTGCGCACGGTCTATCACCCGCTGATCGGCAATTTCTTTCCCGAGGCGAATGGCAATTGGGACGCGGCGCTCATGGCGGCGGTAATCAGCATGGCCGTGTTTCTCGATGATCGCGCCATGTTCGATCGCGTCGTGAATCATTTCCTGCGCGGGCCGGGCAACAGCGGCATCACGAAATACATCTACCCGAGCGGCCAGTGCCAGGAGACGACACGCGACGCCGCTCACACGCAGCTCGGTCTCGGGTATCTCGCCACCGTCTGCCAGATCGCCTGGACCCAGGGCGTCGATCTCTACTCCGCTGCCGACAACCGTCTCGCTGTCGGACTGGAATATTCCGCGAAATATTTTTCCGGCGAGCCCGTGCCAATCAAGGGCATCCCCTCCGCGCCGGGACGCTTTGCCGACATCTACCACTCCGCCTACGCCCACTACCGCACGGTCAAGGGAATCGAGATGCCGTTCACCGCGAAGGCCGTCGAAGCCACCCTGGCGCGCTCAGGCCTCAAACTCCTCACCTCGTATCGCGTCCCGCGTCCGGCGCCGCCACCGCCGGCGGGAGTGCCGCAGCCGAGTGCAATCGCCACCAAGGCCGGCGCACGGGCGCAGCCGACCGCGACCCCGCCGGCCGGGGCAATCATGGTCGCGCCGGGCGAGTCGATCCAGGCGGCGCTCGACGCGCAGGCGGGGAAGGGCGGCTGGGTGGTCCTCGGCCAGGGCGTGCATACGCTCCCGGCCATGTTGAAAATGCGGAGCGGGGTGACGCTCGCCGGGCAGGGACGTGACACGATCGTTTTTCTCGATCCGAAGCTGACGGCGCAAATCGCCGGCACGGCGATCGTGAACGCCGAACCTGATCTCCACGACGTGACGTTGCGCGATTTTGTCATCGAAGGGGCCACGATCACCGCCCGCGCCACCTCGAACGATCCGAATCAGGACCGCCGGCAGCGTTCCTATCAGATGGCGCCGAGCCGGGCCGGCATCGCGTTTGCGGGCCAGCGCGAGGGGCAGATGAAGAACCTCCGCTTCGAGCACGTGACCGTGCGCAACTGCACGCACAATGGCGTGGCCATCCGCGGCGCGGCGGGCGTCGCGATTGTGGCGTGCGATTTCAGCGATTCAGGCGGCAGCGTCGTGCCGGGCGCGGGACTTCAGCACAATCTGCTGCTCACGCATGTGAGCGGCGCCGAAGTGCGCGACAGCCAGTTTGACACCTCGCCCTGGGGCAGTGGCATCGACGTGAGCTTCAGCCGCGAGTTCGCCATCACCGGCAATGAAACCGCGCGCAATGCCCTCCACGGCATCCGGGTCGCCGACAGCCGGAACGTTCGCCTCACGGGCAACCTCAGCGAGGGCAATGACGGTGACGGCATCGCGTTCGTCACTCTCATGGACGGCTGCCGCCAAATCGAGGCGCGCGACAACGTGGTTCGCAACAACGGCGGGGCCGGCCTCGGGCCGCTGCCGGCCGGCGCCGGCACCCTAGCGGCCAATCGCTCCATCGATAACGGCCGCTAGTCCTGCTCGCGGCCCTGTTAGCAAGCTTGTTGCCAGTGTAATCAACCGCAAGTTTGCGGGCACGCTTCGCGGCTCGCCAATCTCCGCACGCCCTTCCGTGCTTTCTCCGACCCCATGATTTCCGCCTACGATTACGTTGTCATCGCCTTCTACGTGGGCTTCATGCTGTGCCTCGGCGTCGTGTTTCGGGGGCTTAGCAAAAATACATCGGACTATTTCCGGTGCGGCGGTTCGATGCCGTGGTGGATCACGGGATCCTCGGCGTGGCTGGTGACATTCTCGGCGTGGACGTTTGTCGGCGCGGCTTCGGAAGTCTACCGTTCCGGCCTGAAAGTGCTCCTGCTTTTCTACGCGGCGATCCCGGCCCTCATCGTCGTCGCGTGGATCACGGCGGTGCGGTTTCGCCGCATGCGCGTCGTCACGTGGATGGAGGCGGTGCGCGAACGCTTCGGGCCGGTGAGTGAGCAATTCTACACCTGGATCAAAGTGCCCGTGGAACTCATGAAGGCTGGCATCGGGCTCATGACCATCGCGGTGTTCATGGCGGCGGTGTTCAACGTGCCGATCAACTGGGTCATCGTCATCCTTGGTCTCACGATCACGATTGTCGCCTATGCCGGCGGCGCGTTCGCCGTGCTCGCGAGCGATTTCGTGCAAATGCTGCTGGTGATGACGATCACGCTGCTCGCCGTGATTCTCACCCTCGCCCAGCCGGAGATCGGCGGACTCGGCGGGCTGATCGAAAAAGTGGATGCGCAGAATCCGGGGCACTTCCAATGGTGGCTCAATTTCCGGCCGGCGATCCTCCTCGGCTGGGGCTTCGCGTTCACGTGCGTGAAATTCACCGAGCTGAACAGCATGGAGTATTCCACGATGTATCTAATGCCGAAGAGCGAGCCGCACGCGCGCCGCATGGTGGCCATACCGCTGATCGGCGGCATCGTCGGGCCGCTGCTTTGGGTGCTCCCCCCGCTCGCGGCGACCGTGATGTTTCCCGATCTCGCGGCGGTCTTCCCCAATCTCTCCAAGCCTACCGAGGGAGCTTTCGTGGCCGTGGCGCTCAAGGTGATGCCGATCGGCCTCATCGGCCTGCTGCTGTGCGCGATGTTCGGCGCGACGCTCACGCAGATGGATGCGGCGGTGAACAAGTATGTGGGCGTTTTCGTCCGCAGCTTTTACCTGCCCGTCGTGCGGCCGGACGCGCCGGAAAAGCACCTGCTCGCCGTCGGCAAGCTCTGCACCCTCGGTTTCGGCGTGCTGATCATCGTGCTCGGGATCGTCATCAACACCTACCGTTCGACGGACGTGTTCACGCTGTTGAATCAGCTGATGGTCAGCGTGGGTTTGCCGCTCACTGTGCCGGTGTTCCTCGGGCTCTTTTACCTGCGCACGCCGGGCTGGTCGGCCTGGGGCACGGCCCTTGCGGGTTTCGCCTTTTCGGCCTGGGCCAATTTCATTTTCAAAGCGCAAATGGCGGCGCCAGATTTCCTCGCCCGGCTGCCGGATGCTGCGCGTGCGGTGCTGGGTAATCCTGAAAAAGCGCTCTCAGCTGCGGAACGATCCGACCTGCTCCTCGTCGTGACGGCGCTGGGCACATTGGCGGTGACGCTGGCCGTCTTCTTCGTCTCGGCTCTTTTCTTCGACCGCCCGGCGGCCGCGCCTGACCGCGCGCGCGCAGAGCGATTCTTCACCCATCTCCGCACGCCGCTCCGGCCGAAGGAGGACGCCGCTATGAGCGACGAGCCTGTTTACCGCATGCTCGGCGCACTCTGCATGGTTTACGGTGCGTTCGTGCTGCTGCTGATGCTCATTCCCAATGGGCTCGTCGGCCGGCTCTGCTTCCTGTTTGTCGGCGGCGTGATCGGCGGTTCCGGTGCGGTGCTCTACCTGATCGCAAATAAGAAACGCGCGCAGGCGGCGCTTGAAGCAGCGCCGGCGCCATGACGCCGGCTGGTTCGGCCCAGACTTTCTCCCCATCACCATGAGTCACCGTTTCATCATCGCACGACCTGTCCTATGCTGTGCTCTCGTGGTCTTCGCGGCGTTCGCGGCTTACGCCGCCGAGCCCGCGGCGTCCGCCCGACCGTTCGTCCATCCCGGCGTTGTGCACAGCCGCGAGGAGTTGATCTTTGTAAAGCAGCAGATCGCGGCCGGAGCGGAGCCATGGAAAACGGCGTGGGCGACCCTGCGCGCCTCTCCGTCGGCTTCACTCGATCACCGGCCGCGCCCGCGCCACGAAGTAGTGCGTGGCACCAAGAATAATCCCAATATCGGAAGCTCGGATATGTCGGCCGACGCGGCCGCGGTCTATACCCACGCCCTGCAGTGGTGCCTGACCGGCGACAACGCCCACGCGCACAAGGCCGTCGAGATTCTCAACACGTGGTCGGCCACCCTGAAGGTCATCTCCGGGCATGACACGAAGCTGCTGATCGGCATGACGGGGGTGCACTTTTGTGCCGCGGCCGAACTTATGCGCCACACCTTCACGGGTTGGGCGATGCCCGACCAGGCACGATTTGAGCATCTCCTGCGGGAGGTTTTCTACCCGCTCATCAAAGATTTTTACCCGAGCGCCAACGGCAACTGGGACGCCTCCATGATCCAAACGATGCTGGCGATGGGAATTTTTTTGGACGATCGGCCGATGTTTGATCGCGCCGTGGCCTACTACTTGAAGGGCGAAGGCAACGGCGCCATTCGGAATTATTTCAATGCCTTCGGGGAATGCCAGGAGAGCGGCCGCGATCAGGCGCACACCCAGATGGGTCTCGGTTTCCTGGGTTGCGCCGCTGAAATTGCCTGGAAGCAGGGCGTCGATCTCTATGGCGCGGCCGACAACCGCCTGGCATTGGGCTTCGAATACACGGCCAGATACAATCTCGGCCATGATGTGCCCTATGAGCCCTACCGCAGTTTTCAGGGCCGGTATTACTACCCTGCGATTTCTGAAATCAGTCGCGGGCGTTTTGCGCCCATCTACGAGCGAGCCGTCTATCATTACCACGGACGTCTGGGCTTGGACATGCCCTTTTCCCGCGAGGCGGCCAACAGGCCAAGGTCGGAAGGCCGTGGCGGGGGCGTCAGTGCGCATCTCCCGTGGGGTGAACTGATGTTCGCGGGATTGCCCAAGGCGCAAGCTCGCACTCCCGCGGAACCAGCCAAGGCCTTGCGATGAATCAGCCTATGACGACAAACGACACCACGCCAAGCTTCAGGTCGCTGCACTGGATCGCTCTCGGACTGATCTGCGCTCCGCTGATCGGACTCGGAGCGAGCGAGCCGGCGTCCCGGACCAGGCTAAATGTCTTATTTTTCGTCTCCGACGATCTCCGGCCGGAGCTCGGCTGCTACGGTAATCCGATCATCCAAAGTCCGAACATCGATCGGTTGGCCCGGCGCGGGCTGGTCTTTGAACGCGCCTATTGCCAGCAGGCGGTTTGCTCGCCGTCGCGCACCAGCGTGCTCACGGGCACGCGTCCTGACACGTCGAAGGTTTGGGATTTGAACACGCATTTCCGCAAGGCGCTGCCCGACGTGGTGACGCTGCCGGAACTGTTCAGGAAAAACGGCTATGTGAGCCGCGGCTTGGGCAAGATTTTTCACGGTGACGCCTCGACGCACAGCGGTCTTGACGATCTGCAATCTTGGTCCGATTCGGCTCCGGTCAAAGACGCGCCCGCGGCCGGCAACGCGAAACAGGAAACGGCGAGCGCCGCGCGATCAAGAAAATCAGCCGCGACGAAGACCGCCGGTTCGGCGGGTGCAGCGGTGGGAAAAGCGGGAGTGCCCTTGACTAGCACCAACCGCGGCCCGGCGTTCCGGGCCACGGATGAACCACCCCATGGCGGCGGCGAGGGCCGGCTGGCCGACGACGCCATCGCGGCCTTGCGGAAATTCAAGGCCGACTCGCAGCCGTTCTTTTTGGCCGTCGGCTTCCACAAGCCGCACCTCCCCTTCAACTCACCGAAAGCCTACTGGGATTTATACGACCCGGCGAAAATCCCCTTGGCCACCAATCCGTTTCTGCCGAAAGACGCCCCAGCCTACGCCCTCGTGGAGAAAGCCGAGATGTGGAGCTACAGCGGCGTTCCCGATGTCAGCCAGATCCCCGACGATTACGCGCGGCAAGTGAAGCACGGCTATTATGCAGCGGTCAGCTACATGGACGCGCAATTGGGCCGCGTGCTCGACGAGCTAGATCGACTTGGTCTGCGCGACAACACCCTCGTCGTCCTCTGGGGCGATCACGGCTGGAAGCTGGGCGAACACGGCCGCTGGGCCAAGCACAGCAACATGGAGAACGATGCCCGCGCGCCGCTGATTCTCTCCGCCCCCGGCATGAAGCACGCTGGGCAGCACACTGCCGCACTGGTCGAGTTTGTGGACATCTATCCCACGCTCGCCGACTTGGCCGGGCTGCCGCTGCCGGCGCACCTGGAAGGCACGAGCCTCAAGCCGTTGTTGGACGATCCGAAGAGCTCGGTTAAGTCCGCCGCCTTCAGCCAATACCCGCGCTCCGTCGCGGGTCGTCAGTTGATGGGCTATTCCATGCGCACGGACCTTTATCGCTTCACGCGGTGGGTGGATCGCGATGACCACACGAAAGTGGACGCTGTGGAACTCTACGATCATGCCACCGATCCGCAGGAAAACGTGAACATCGCCAACGTCCCGGCCAACCGCGCGCTTGTCGAGCAGCTCACCGCGCAGTGGTTGGGCGGCTGGAAAGCCGCGCGAGCCCACTGAGCGGAGACAGACGCCGAAACGGCCGCGCGCGCGTATGCTCGCTCTCCCGATGGTGGTCAGGCTCGTGGACAGTCCGTTTACCACGTTAAATGAAATACCCTTTGAAAGGGTCGCCGGACCCGGCGATGGGTTGGTTCATTCCCGATTCGGCTCTCTTTGGCCGTTTCTCCTCCCCTGACTTTAGAGCTGTTCCTGCTTTTTCGCCAAACCCCTCATGATTATGAAAAGACTGCCTCGCACGCTTGCCCACTTGGCCCTTGCCGGACTGCTGGTGATTCCAGGGCTGGCCCAAACAACCGCGCCCAGCGCCCCGGCGCCCGCCGCCGATCCCAAGGTAGTCGAACTCTCTCCGTTCACCGTGAGCGCGGAGGATGAGGCCGGCTATCGGGCCAAGCATACCCTGTCGGGCAGTCGCATGCGGCTGAACTTGGATGATGTCAGCATTCCAATGGACATCATCACGCCGGAACTGATGGAGGACTTTAACATCAACCAGCAGGAGGACCTCTTCAACATCGTCTCCAATATGGAAAGCCGGCAGGACAATTTCCTCTCCGGAGTTTATGAGTCCGGCGCCTCCTACAGCATCCGCGGATTTGTCGGGGTGAAGAGCCTGCGGAATTTCGTGGCGAGCGGCATGCCGTTCGATCGCTACAATTCCTCCAGCTTCGTCGCGTCCAAGGGCCCCAACGCGATCCTCTACGGTTCCGGTCCGGGCGGTGGCTCCATCAGCTATTTTACCAAGCGCTACCTGTTGGGCGGCAAGGACCGCACCGACCTGAGAACGAGCGTGGACAGCGAAGGTTCGGCGCGCGGCGAAATCAGCCTCAACAAGGTCCTGATCCCAGACAAGCTGGGTCTGAATGTTTCCGCGTTCCGCGACTACAAACAATTCTACATCAAACCCGCCTACGAGGCCCGGAGCGGCTACTACTTGAACGTCGCTTTCAAGCCCCTGAAGAACACGCTCATCAACGCGAGCTACGAAAAGCGGAAGGACGATATTTTCCGGCCTGCCTCGGACTACACGACGCTCATCGATTATAACACCGCGTGGACCGGCTTCGGTCAGCCCGCGGTCACGACTGCCAACCTCACCAACAACACCGCCGCCCTCCGGTATCCAGACGGAAGAACGGTCACCGGCGCGAATGTGACCCAATTTGGCATGGCCCGCCAATCGGCCCGGGCCCTGACCCTCATCGACGGCAAGATCGTCGATACGTTCAACACCGCGGTCACAGACACGCCCTCGACGGCGAATTCGCCCCAAGGGCAGCGCAGTATTCCCCAAGCCATCAAGGATTATTGGCCAACCAATGTGGGGCCGACCGGACTCAATGGCGGCGCCGAAGCCCGGAGCGAAGCGTTCGACATCACGCTCGAGCAGAAAGTCACCGACCAGTTCTACCTGACCGCGGCGTATGGAAAAACCATCACGCCGCGCATCCAGTATCAGCACCGGATTCGTGAATTGCGCCGCGACCCCAACTATTACGCGCCGGGCGGCAACGGGGCGCTGAACCCGCATTTCGGGGAATACTATTTGGAGTTGGGCAACGTGAACTACTTTGATCGGAACAATGAGACCGAAACGACCTCGGTCATGGCCACCTACGAGCTGAACCTCGAACGCCACCAAAGATTTCTGGGCAAGCACAACTTCGCGGTGATGTATCAGAAATCCGCGGAGCTGAACACCAATGTCCGCCAATCCATGCGGCTTACGCAATCGCCCGACCCGACCTACCGATTGACCGACGTCAACAATGCGGCGACGGCGCTCTCCATCCGCCAGTATATCACGATCGGCGGGCACATGGATGACTATCGTTACATCCGCACCAAAGGCTTCGAAAACGGCGGGTATAAATGGGAAATCCAGGACGGTGTCGGCGGCACCGGCTGGAACAACACCGAGACCTTTTCCAAGATGTTCGTGATGCAGAGCAGTTTTCTGAAAAACCGCCTCATCACCAACGTGGGCTACCGCCAGGAGGATGTTGACCAGTTCATCGTGAACTTCGCCAACAATCCCGCCATGGCCAACCGGCAGACTGCCTATGAGCACTTCACCAAGGCCCAGTCGCAGGACCCCACGTATGTCCGGGTGCTCACCAACAACGTGCGCCCGACCTCCCTGCCGAGCGTGCCGTGGGAGAGTGTCTCCGGCCTGTCGAAGAACGTCGGTGTCATCTTCAAGGTGACGCCCAACATCGCGCTCATCGCGAATCAGGCCCAAAACATCAGCGGCGCGGCCGGTCGCATCGGTGTCTTTGGCCTGCCCCTGCCTTTCGCCCAAGGGAAGAGCGAGGACTATGGGCTGCGCTTCAATCTCTTCAATTCACGGATGCGCCTCGAATACAACCGCTATGAGACGGCGGTGACGAATCAGGCGGTGCAAGGTTCCGGCGGCTCCATCCGCGTGCCCTACAACAATGCGCTGAATTTGTGGCAAATGATGATCCAGGCCGGATCGGGAAAGCAGGATGTCTTCCTGAACAGCGAAGACTGGGACACCCGCGATTTCGTTTCCAAAGGCGATGAAATCACGGTCACCGGCGATCCTGTGCGCGGTCTGAGCATGCGGGTTGCGGTGAGTCGAAATGTGCAATCCGCCAACAATCTGGGCGGCACCTTTATGCCGTGGTGGAACGCCAACAAGGCTGACATCGAGAAGTTCGTCGCGGCCAATCCCAATGCCATCAACCGGGTCGATACCGCCACGACTCCGCAGACAGCCGCCACGCATTGGACGAACGCGCTGAACCTGTTGCGCCTGCGGGACGATCTTGAGGGCCAGGCGGTCATTAATGTGCCGATTTGGACGGCAAAGATGGTCGCGAAATATCGCTTTCAGGGCGAAATACTGCGCGGCCACGAAACGGGCGCCAATGTCGCCTGGCGCGGTAAACAGAAATCAAACTACTTCCGCCGGGCTGACGGCACCTCTGACCTGAATGATCCGTTCTACACGGATTCCACCACGGTCGTTAACCTCTTCTGGAACTACTCCCGGCGGTTGAATTTTCTCAACAAGCCGATCACCTGGAGAGTGCAGTTGAACGTCAACAATGCCTTCAACAACGATGTCACGCTGCGGACGAATTTCTTCAACACGGTCAACGGCGACAAAAATTCGCCCGTGATCAACACCGGTCTCCGCCGTTCCGATCCCCGCCTCTTCTCGCTGACGAATTCGTTTAGCTTCTGATTCCGCGCCGTGTGGTGATGGCCGAAGAAAATCCCGGCGCTCGTTGTTGGAAAACGGCGAGTGCCGGGTCGCAATTCATGCCAATCGCCCTTGATTTATTGACTCCCGGGGTGGGGGCACGTCCTTGTGAAGCGGACCCCACGCTCTGGAAGGTAATGGCCGTGGCCCTAGGGAACGCGGAAGGATGACGCCGGATTACTCTTTGGTTTTCGCGGATGCCTTCGCTTCGGCCGGCGCAAGGCGATACTTCCGGTCTTTTTGGGCGAGCTCGCGGTCGTGGATCTCGCCCTTGGGCATGGGGCGGTGGGCCTCGGCGGCGAACGCCTGCAATTGCCGGAGAATCTCGGGGTGGCGGGCGGCGAGGTTGGTGGTTTCGCCCAAATCATCGGAGAGCCGGTAGAGTTCCCAGGTTGCCGGATCGGCGCTGGGGCGGATGGCTTTCCAGTCGCCCATGCGCACGGCGGTTTGGCGGCCGATTTCCCAGTAGAGATAGCGGTGCTGGGGTTGGGCGCGGCCGGCAGTTTTTTCACCGAGCAGTTCGGGCACGAACGAGACGCCGTCCGTGTCTGCCGGGCAGGCGACACCCGCCAACTCGGCGAAGGTGGGCATCAGATCGGGGAAATAGCACAGGTGCGCACTCACGCGCCCGGGCGCAATTTTTCCGGGCCAATACGCCAGCGCGGGCACGCGCAGGCCGCCCTCGTAGAGACTGCTTTTGCCGCCCCGGAAGCTGGCGCCGGTCTTCGGATTTACGTTCGGAGCGAACACGCCGCGCGGATGCGCGGCGTCGGCGAAATAGTCCTGCCCGCCGTTGTCGCCGGTGAAAAGAAGGAGGGTGTTTTCCGCGAGGCCGAGCTCGTGCAGCAGCTGGCGGATTTCGCCGACCTGGCGATCGATCATGTTAACCATGGCGGCATAGATTTTCGCATCGTTCGACCATGGCTTGTCCCGGTAGAGGGCCCAGGCCGGATCGTCCTTGGGCAGGCCCCATAGGCCGTGGGGCGGCGTCCAGCAGAGATAGGCGAGGAACGGGCGTTTTTTGTTGGCCCGGATAAACGCCTTCGCTTCGTCCACGATGCGATAGTGGGCGAACGTTTCTCCCACGTGCGGGTCACCCGTGTTGCCGGGCAGCGGCACTTCCTCGCTGTTGCGCACGAGGTAGCGGGGGAAGTGCGTGTGCGCATGGACCTGATCGTAGTAGCCGAAGAAGACGTCGAAACCGTGCCGCTCCGGCACGCCGGAGGTGCCGCGCGCTCCGACGCCCCATTTGCCAAAGCCACCGGTTGCGTAGCCGGCCCGCTTGAGGACGGTGCCGATCGTCTCTTCGCCGGGCAGCAAGGGATCGAGCCCGCTGTTGTTGCGCACCGTCATGTGGCCGGCGTGCTTGCCGGTGAGCAGCGCGCAGCGCGTGGGCGCGCACACGGAGGAGCCGGCGAGAAACTGGGTGAACCGCAGGCCGTCGGCGGCCAACCGGTCGAGGTGCGGCGTGCGCAGCTCCGGATGCCCGAGGTGCGATGACTCGAAGTAACCCAGCTCATCGACGATGATGTAAACGAGGTTGGGTTTGGCTGCGGCGGAATGGGCGCAAAGCAGCACCGCGGCCACCAAGGCTGATCGTTTCCAAAAGTTCATGACGGATATGGCGGTGGCCGACGCGGTGCGCTCAATGCTCGATCTCATACGAGAGGATGAATTCGCGGCCGGGCTGGCGGCCGTAGTTGCGCGGCGTGCCGTCGGAGTAAACGCGGCTCAGGACCATGCGCTTGGTGTTGAAAATGTTGTTCCCGTTGAGCTGGAGCTTGGAGGTGGTGTTGCCGTAGCTGCGGAAACGGTAGCTGGCCATGACGCCGGTGAGAATGAACGCCTCGGTCTTGTAGGGCTTCGACTTGTCCAGCCGGGTGACGCCCTTGGCGTCGACGAGGTTGGCAAAGCCAAGGATGTTGGGACCGCGGTAGCGGAAGTTCACGCCGACGGTCGCGCCTTTCAGCCGTCCTTCCGTGATGGATTGCGTGGCGACGAGGCTGGAACGCCACGTCTGGGAGTTGCCGCCGGGATTGCCGAGGGAAGCCTGCAGATTGTCGAGGGCGCCTTCGATGGTGGAAACGTAGGCCGCCTGCACGGTCTGGGCCGTCGGGCTGGCGCGGTTGAACGGGGCCGTGGCCCAGCCGCCGCCGTGCGCCTGCCAGACGGGGAGCTTGGCCGCGAGGTAGTCATACCACGGCTTGGACGCCTGGTCGTCGATCTCGGTGTCGGTGCGGCCGAGATTCCAAAAGATGCGCGTGTTGCGGGCGGGGTTGTAGGTGGCCTCGAAATCGAGCCCGCGGCTGCGACGCTCGCCGGTCATGCGGAAATTGCCCGCCACCAGCCCGGCTTGTTGAGTGAAGAGCGGGTTGATGGGATAGGCCGAATCATTCAGCGCCAGCTGGCGCTCGAAGGTCAGGAGCGCGGCGCGAAGGCCGTCGTTGAGGTTGATGTTGCGGTTGAGCGCATCGAAGAAATTGAACTTGAGGTGGAGCTTGCCCTCCAAGAGCCGGAGCCGGGCGCTGTATTCGTAGGATTCGCCGTAGTTGGGCTCGACGGTGACGCCGTTGACGTCGGTGACGACGGCGAGCTCCTCGAGCGAGGCGTTCTTGGAGTGGTCGATGCCGAAGCTCAGCCAGTCGCCGACCCACGGCGGGCGGACGATGACGCCGGAGTTGATCCGCGTGACGCTGCGATAGGGCCGCCAGTTGTCGGGCGGGATTTCGCGGGTGAAATCGTTGTAGGCGCGGTTGGTATTGGTGGTGGTCGTGAGGATGGGGACGAAGGCGTTGGAGCCGAAATCGGAGTTGCGCACGCGGTCGTAGCGTGCGCCGACGTTGACGACAATCCGGTCGCGGAGGAAACGGCTGGAGGTGCTGCCCGCGAGCGAGCCGCGCTGGATGTGCGTGGCCGAGGGGACGGACCCCACGAAGCCGACGGGGTTTTGTTTTTGAGTGACCTGGAATTTCTCGCCGGTCGCGGTGGTGAACGTGAGCGTCTCGTGCACGTCGCCATAGGGCGTGAGACTGGGGATGCCATAGTGGTGCGGATCGGAGGTGCTGCCGATCGGCGGGAGGTAAAACCGCATGTTGAACTGCCGCTCCGAGGCGAGCGGGTCGGCTTTTGCCGCCGCAGAAAGGAAGCTGGGCTGGCCGATGATGAGGAATTTCATCGTGCCGAGAGAGTAGGTCGCGACGTCCTCGTAGTTGGCGAGGAACCCGAGGTTGTGTTTGCCGAGGTGGCGCAGCCAGCCCGCCTTGCGGGTGAAGTCGATTTCCTGGGCGACGGTCACGCGGTATTGTTTCGTTTTCTGACCCGACATGTTGCCGGTGCCGCCGAGTTGATCGGCGTTGAGGTTTTCAACAAAGGCCCGGCCATACATCGGGTTCGGCGTCCTGCCGTCCGGCATGAAGCGGTTGATGTCCACGAGTGTGTCGTAGGGTCGGTCGCCCATGAGATGCGACGCCGTGTGGCGGTATTTTTCGGTCGCGGCGCCCAGCTCCACAAAGGTCGTGCTGGTGAGGCGCTGCTCGATGGTGGCCATGAGGCGCTCGGTGTGGCGCTTGTTGTAGCGGGAGAAGCCCGCGGGATTCACATTCCACGGGTAGCCCTCGACGATGAGCGATTGGCTGGCGCCGCCGCCGAGGTTGGGCGCGGCTGCGACGACGGTGTTGCGCACATCCTGGAAGTAGCTGAACGAGGGCACGGAATTTTGCGGCCAGACCCAGAGCAGGGAATTGTTATCGAACGAGTAGTTGCCGACGATGCCGGTGGGCAGCGTGTAGGACGGTGCAGGGGGGCGACCGACGGTGCCGGCGTTATTGGCGAGATTGGAATAGGTCAGCGGCGTGCCGGCGCGCTGCGTGGCGAGCCAGCTCAGGTAACCGGACTCACGGGTCTGCACGGTGCCAGCCCGCGAATCCGAGCGGTGGACCGCTTCGCCCTCAAACTTGACGAGCGTGTGCTTGAACGGCCGGTAGGTCGCCGCGACGAAGGCCCGGTGGTTCGCCTCGGAGCCCGGCTGGAGGAAATACTCCTTGTTGTCCCGGAGGCCGACGGCGCGGAGCGCGAGTTTGTTCCTGAAGATCACCTGGCTGATATCGAGCACCGCGCGCTGCGAGCCGTAGGTGTCGGTCGTCAATTTCACGAGCTGGCGGTTGCGATTGAGGTTGGCCTGCGCGCCTGTGCTATCGGAGGTGCCGGCGGAGCCGCCGAGGCCGAACTGCACGGCGTTGGAACCGCTGACAAGGTTGAGCCGCTCCGTGTTGTAGGAGTCGGGCTCGATGGTGGTGCGGAAAAAATTGCGCGTCTTGTTCAGCGCGCCGAGGCCGCGGGAATTGTTGATGTCGGAGGGGGCCTGCGCGCCGGTGCGGTTGTCGCTCGAGGAGGCGACGGTATCGTAGTAGGTCGCGGTGTTGGTGGAGAAGAGATAGGCCTGCTCCATGTTGTTCACCGCCAGATCCTCCATGAATTCTTTCGTGAACACGGAAACCTGCGTGGCGAGGTCGGCCAGGTCGATGCGGCCTCGGCCGCCCTGCAACGTGGCCGTGGCGCGGTAGCCGGTGTCCTGATCGGCGCCGATGACGAAGGGCGAGAGGACGGTGGGCTCGGTGGTCGCCGGTGTGATCGGGTTCTTGTCGGCGGCAGCGTCGCTGGCGGCGGGCGTGGCCGGCATTGGTGCGCTCTGCCCTCGTGCGGAGGGAAGGAGGACCAGGCAAATGGCGAGGAGGCCGGCGGAGGGCGCGGCAAATCGGCTTTTCATGGGTGGGATTGGACGGATTGCGGTTGGGAGGTGTTGGGAGATTTGAGATGCTTTTCCAAGAAACCGAGCACGACGGGCCGGAGGTCGCGCTGCTTGGGCTCGAGGTCGAACGTGTGCGGCGCGTCGGGCACGATCACGAACTCGTGCGGGACGCCGGCTTTCTGAAGCACGGCGGCGAACAGTTTCGATTGCTCGATGCTCACGGTTTTGTCGGCCGTGCCGTGGAGAATGAGAAAGGGCACGGAATCGCGGCGGACATAAGTCACCGGCGAGGCCAGGCGGTAGAGTTCCGGGGCCTCTTTGATCGTTTTGCCGAGCATTCGGACGTCGTGGTAGCGGGCGATGTCCGCGATGCCATACAGGTCGATGCAGCAACGCACCGCGCAGGAGACGTCGCCATAGGGTGCGGCCGGATCGAGGCCGTCGGCCGGCGTGGTGAGGGCGACCATCGCGGCGAGATGTCCGCCGGCGGAGCCGCCCATCACGCCGATGTGATCGGGATCAAGGCCAAGGCGATCGGCGTTGACGCGCAGCCAGCGCACCGCGGTTTTGCAGTCCCACAAATTCTGCGGCCAGATGGCGCCGTTTCCCCGGGCGAGTTTGTAGTCGATGCTCATCGCGACGTAGCCGTTGCGGGCGAGGGTGCCGCCGATGTTCAACTCACGCTTGCCGTCGCGCTGGCCGCCGTTCCAGCCGCCGCCATGAATGATGACGACCGCGGGCAGGCGGACGCCCGCGGGCGGGGCCAGCGGGAAGTAGAGATCGGCCAGCTCTTCGCGGCTGGCGGGCAGATACGCCACGCCGCGCTCGACGCGCACATCGGTCGGGAAACCCGTGGACGATCTCGACTTGGCCTCCGCGGCCGAGGCAACCCTGCCGGCCAGGATCATCCAGCAGAGGGTGAACAGGATTTTCTTCATGTAGAATAAGCGCGCTGCTGCGAATGGATCATTTGTTGGCCCAGAGTGGCGCGGCCTGCTCGGCATTCCATTTCGCCCATTGCGCCTGCAAGGCGGCAACCTTGGCGGGTTGGCTCGCGGCGAGGTCGTGCTGTTCTTCGAGATCGGCCGCGAGATTGAACAACTGCACGAACGGCGGTTTGCTCGCCTTCCCCTTGTATTCGTTGGTGCGAACGAGCTTCCAGTCGCCGTCGCGAATCGCCCAGTGCTCACCCCAGCGCCAAAACAGGGTTTCGTGAGGCCGCGTGGTGGTTTCACCGCGCAGGAACGGGAGCAGATTCACGCCGTCGAAACTGGCCGCGGGCGTCACGATGCCGGCGGCGGCGAGCGCGGTGGCAGTGGCATCGAGGGTGATGACCGGGGCATCGACGACTTTCCCGGCCGCCAGCCTGCCTTTCCACTGCATCATCCACGGCACCCGGATGCCGCCTTCGTAGTAGGTGTGTTTTTCTCCGCGCAGGGGACGGTTGCTGGAGGCGCCCACAAAGGCGCCGCCATTGTCGCTGATAAAGAATACGAGGGTGTTTTCCTCGATGCCGGCGTCGCGCAATGCCTGCATCACGCGGCCGACACCGTCGTCCATCGCGATCGTCTGGGCGGCGTGAATCCGGCGCTTCTCGTCCTTGATGTCTTTCACCCGGGCGAGATATTCCGGGGTTGCTTCCAACGGGAGGTGAACGGCGTTGAAGGAGAGGTAGAGGAAAAACGGCACGCGGGCATTCCGGGTAATGAAGTCCGCCCCGTCGGCGGCGAAGGCGTCGGTCAGGTAAGTATCGCCGGTGTCTTTTTCGTGGCCGCGCAGAATTTTGGTCCGCCGGTCCTTTTCGACGCGGTAGCCGTGCGTTCCGCCGAGAAAGCCGAAGAATTTGTCAAACCCCCGGCTGAGCGGGTGGCGATCCGCACTGTCGCCGAGGTGCCACTTGCCGATCGCGCCGGTGCGATAACCGGCGGCTTTGAGGTGTGTGGCGAGCGTGGCTTCAGCGAGAGGCAGACCCTTCTCGGCCCTCGTCACTTGGTTCGTGGCGAGGTCTTCACCACCCAAATTGAATTCGTGGCCGAAGCGCGTTTGATAACGGCCGGTCAGCAACCCCGCCCGCGACGGACTGCAGATGGTGCACGAGGAATAGCCGTTGGTGAAACGGACCCCGTTGCGGGCGATCGCATCGATGTTAGGCGTCTTGAAATCGGTGACGCCCTGGCAACCGAGATCGCCGTAGCCCAGATCGTCAGCCAGGATGAGGACGATGTTGGGTTTTCCGGCCGGGGCACCGCAGGCCGACGTAATAGGGAGCAGGCCGATTAGGCAGAGTAGATATTTCATGCGAACAGGAAGAAGGAGCGCGCGGGGGCGGGTCACGGAATGCGATCAAGCGGGAACGGCGACTTGTTCTGCCGCACCCAGCCGCGTAGCAGTTCGCGGTGAGTCATGAGCACCGATTGGTAGTCGGCATGGCGCGCGAGGTTGTTCATCTGACCAGGGTCGGCGCGAATATCGAAAAGCTGCTCGGGGTTCTTGCCGGCCGAATAGATGATGTAGGTGAAGCCCGGCGTGCGCACGAGGTGGCCGTGCGCGAGCGGCGTGCCGGGGAGCAGGCTCTTGTAGTCGACTTCGCTCACGACCACGAAGTTCTTTTTGTCGTCCACCGTCGCTGCGGGGGTGGGTGCGGTGAACGGGCGCACGCTCCGGCCGGTCAATTCCGCCGGCACTTTGGCGCCGGCGAAATCACAGAACGTCGGCAACAGATCGAGGCCCATCGAGACCAGGCGCGCCTGATCCACGCGGCCCGCCGCGGTGTGACCCGGCCAGCTCACGATCAGCGGAATGCGCACGGCCTCCTCGTAGAGCACCATTTTCTGGTTCCAGTGATGGGCGCCATTCCCGTCGCCGTGATCGGACGTATAAACGATCAACGTCTGCTCGAGCTGGCCGTTTTTCTTCAGCGCCTCGACGACCCGGCCCACTTGTTCGTCCATTTTTTCGATGAAGCGCGCGTAGGCCCAGCGATACTGCCGCCACTCGGTCTCACCCCATTTCTGCGTGGGATGCGCGCGCTCCGGCTGCGAGTTGCGGCGGAGCCCGACAATTTCGGGTTCGTCCGCCGGAATGGCGAAATTGGCCGGCAGCGGGGGACAGTCGGCGAGCGGCGGATGAAGGGAAACGTCGCCGTTGCCCATCTTGTCGTTCAGGCCGCTGCGCATCCGGGCCCACTCGCAGATGTCGTGCGGATTCAGCAACGAGACGACGGCGAAAAACGGCCCGGTGGCCTTTGCGCCGATGAACTCGATGGCCTTCGTCGCGGTCGCTTCGTCGCGCCGGCCATCCACGAGCGTGTCGAAACCATGCCAGAGATTCTGCGGACTGGAACTGACACCGCCGACGTGCCACTTGCCGAAATAGCCCGTGCGGTAGCCGGCTGCTTTCATGAGCATGCCGAGGGACGTGCCCGAGTGGTGCGCCTGAGCATCCGTTCGCTTGCCGGACTTCTTGCCCTTCGCCTTCGGGGCTCCGGCAACGGAGTCCGTCTCTTCGTCGGCGACCTTCAACTGATGGGGCAGGCGTCCCGTCATCAAACTCGCGCGCGAGGACATGCACACCGGATAGGCGCAATAGGTGTTCGGAAAACGCACGCCCCGCGCGGCGATGCCATCCAGCGCGGGCGTTTTGACGTAGGGGTAACCCGCGCCGCTCATCACATCCGCGGAATGCTGGTCGGAAATGATCAACAGAATGTTCGGCCGGGTCTCCGCCGCCGGCGCAATGGCCGCAATCGCGAAAGCGCCGAGCAGCGCGGGCCACCAAAGGAGAGACTTCATTTTCTAGCGGGCGCCGGGGTTAGAGCTTCATCGTCAGCGAAAACGTGAAATTGAAGGGCTGGGCGAGCCGCAGTGAAAAATTATTGGGCACGGCCTCGCGCGCGGGCGACGTGTAGTCGCCATCGCGGGGGCGAAGCGCGGTGCCGAGAAAGGTCGGGGAGCGCTGGTTCAGGAGATTGTTGATCACGAGTTGGGCCTGCAGCGGGCGCTCGCGGAATTTCCACGAGTAACCCAGCGTGCCGACGACGGTGGTGTGGGCCTTCGGCGTGTAGACCAGCGTGTAGGCCGTGCGATTCGGATCGTCGATCGCGCGGGTCGGATTGGCGGGATCGCGCATCGTGTCGTTCGCGCGGTTGCCGATGATCCGCCGCCCATAGTAGCGGGCACCCAGGCCGATGCGCAGGCCCTTCAGGTGCGAGGTTTGAATCGTGTAATCGGCAAACAACTTCGCCAGCATCTGGTCTTGGTCGAGGACCTTGCCCTCGAGGAGGCCGTTGCGGAATTGGTAAATGGTGTTGTAGGCGTTTGCGGCGGACTGCGCATCGGGCGAGCGGACGGACGCCGGCACCGACTCGTCCACAGTGGCGAAATTCGTCGCCGGGTTGATCGTGACGTTGGCGTCCTGCGCGATCTGGCGGAAGACCTCGCCGTTGGCGTCGATGTATTTCCGGGTGTCGGAGTTGGCGTCCTGTTCGAAAACTTTCGGCAGGGACAGGTTGGCGGTGAGGCGAAAGCCCTTGGCGAGGTTCGCCGTGGCCTCGAACTCGAAGCCCGTGCCCGACTGCGTGCGGATGTCGTTATACTGCGGAAGCAGGTTCTGGCCGCGGCGGTTGAAGGCAATCGTGCTGCCCTGCGGCGTGGCGCTGTAGAGCGTGTTGATCGGCACGCCGTTCAGCGCGCTGCCGCGGTTAACTTCCTGGTTTTGGTAGTAGATGAAATTCAAGTTCAGCCGGTCGCCGAACAACTCCATGCGCAGGCCGTAGTCGGTGCCCTTGGCGACCGTGGGCGGCAGGATCGTGCTGTCGAGGCGGACGGTGTAGGCGCGCTGGACGTTGAAGGTCTCGGCGTAGTTGACGTAGGGGCTGAGCCACCGCGCGACGTGGAAGACCATCCCGGCGGACTTGGTCGTTTGGCGACCGGTGAGATCGGGGGACTGGTAGTCGTCCTGGAAGCGGTCGTTGGCGTATTGTGGCTGGCGAAAAGTAGCGGTGCGCGGGCGGATGGTGGCCGCGCGGGCGGGGCCGGTCGGGCGACCACTGGCATCCTTGGGCACGTAGGTGAGCGTGGACCAATCGGGCGGCGGCGCGGGGCGGAAGATCGGCTGCGTGGGATCGGCGTTCGAGGGGTAGTCGCCGCGGTTCAGCTGCGCCCTGGAGCTGGCTTGGTATTCGTCGCCGCGCACGGCGGCGAGCACAACGAGACGGTCTTTCCAGAACTTGGCGTTCAGCGAGGCGAGCGCGTAATCGTAGCGGGAGTCGTTGATCGTTTCGGTGTCGATGCGCGAGCTGTCGATCACCCAGCGGGGCTGGATTTGCACCGGGGCTGAGCCGGGATTGACGTAGGTGATCGGCTGGAGGCTAAGGTCAGGGATTGAGCGGCTGGATTCGTTCCAATAGCGGCGCACACGGATCGTCTGCGCGGGCTGGATCCAGAGCGACTGGTCGGCGCCCTGCGCCATCGAGAGCCAGCGATACGAGATCGTGTAGTGGTTCTTGTTGATGCCGCCCATGGCGTTGACGGTGAAGCGCCCGAACGGGAACGTCTTCGAGTAGGCGGCGGCGGCGCGCACGTTGTCCCAGTTGTAGTTTCGGTAGCCGCGGAAGAACGAGCCGTCGCCGTAGGGCTGGAGGAAATGCTTGTTCGGCGAGCCGTCGGGCAGCACGCGGTTGATGTCGATGTAGGCGTCCTCGGTGCCGCGGTTCTGCTCGCCGTTCACGAAGTTCGCGCTGCGGCTGAGATCGGCGGCGGCCTGGAAATAGAAATCTCCGAAGCGCTGGTCGAGGGTGGCCTGCACATTCTTGAAGCGCGAGGAGAGTAGCGGCGCGTCCGGCGACATCGTGAACTCGTCACCGGGGACGCGGAAGGCGGAATTCGCGATCGCGGTATCGAAGCGGCTGGTCGGAATTCCGAAGGTGTGCTGGAACGTCGAGCCGGCGGTGGCGAAGGAGGGGCCGCCGCTCGCGCCCCAGGTGAAGCCGGCGATGGGCGTCGTGGCAGTCTCGCCGCCCGCGCGCGTCATGGGCTCGCCCTGGAGATTCGCGATGGCAGACACGCCGTTGTAGGGATCGAAGACGAAGTAGTTCGCGGCGCGGCGATTCACGCCGGCGGCCGTGGCGGCAGTGAGCTCGGCGGCGGTCGCCGTGCGCAGGGCCACGGGCGAGGAATAGGTGAGACGGCCATTCCAGCCGGAGAGGTTGTCGTTCAGGGTGGTCAGGCCCACCTGCTTTTGGATTTCGAGATACTCGCCCTCGACCCGAATTTCGGTGTGGCGGAAAGGCTTGAACGTGGTCGTGAGAAACGCGCCCTTGCGTTTGTCGAAATCCTTTTGCCGCCAGCCGTTGCCGTCGCCCCACACGGTGGCGAGGCGCAGCGCGACCTTGTCGCCGAGCGGCCGGTTCACATCGAGGGTTGCGCGATAGGTGCTCCACGAGCCGGCGTTGAACTGCACGGTCTGGAACGCGCGGTCCGTGCGTGCCCGCTTCGTCGTGGAGGAGCTCACGCCGCCGAGCGTGCCGTTGCCGAAGAGGATAGAGTTGGGGCCGCGTCCGAAATCGAAGCGCTCAAGGGCGAAGGTGTCGTTCTCGCCATACTGCGGGAAAAAATTCCGCTGCTGTGTGCCGGCCGAAACCGTCACCCCGCGCGTGGCGTATTGGGTGGAGAAGGTGAAGAAGTTGTTGGTGCCCGTGCCGGGGCTGAAGGAGGACGACGTGGCCCACTCGGTCGCCTGCATGAGATCGGTGATGCCGAGCGCGTCGATGAACTCGCGCGTCATCACGCCGTAGGCCGCGGGCGTGTCGCGCAGATCGGTCGCCAGGCGGCCGCCCGCCAGCGAGCTGGTCGCCGCGAAACCATTATCTTTGTCCGTGTTCACCACAAACGGCGAGAGCTCGACGGTGGACGGGGTCGCCGTCGCGCTTGATGGCGATGGGGTTTGCGCCCGCGCAGCAGGAACTGCGGCGACGCCAGCGATCAGGAGGGCAGCGATGAGGATGGCAGGATGGGTCTTCATTGGTAGTAGGTGGGGATTCTCCAGCAGATTTGATCTCAGTGGATTGGTTGGGCAGCGATCTGCGCGATCAGGCATGCGACTGCGATTTCAGGGGGCCGGCACGGGTTTGCGATCGGCCGGCCGGCTCGCGGCGCGGCCGCCCGCCTGCTTGCTGTGTTCCAACAGCGCCTTCAGTTCGCGCACGATATCGGGATGCTTGAAATAGAGATTCTCGGTCTCGCCCGGATCGGTCGCGAGATTGTAGAGCTGGCCGGGCGCATCCGGTGCGGTGTCGGGCAGCGCGAATTGTTTCAGCTCGGCATTCGCGTAATTGTTTCCGCCGGAGCCGCGATGATCCAAAAATTTCCACGGCCCCCGGCGGATGGCGAGCGCGAGGCTGATCGTCTGGTGCAGCGTGTAGTCGCGACGCGGCATCCCGTCGGCCGTTCCCGTCAGCACAGTGAGAAAACTGAAACTGTCCTCCGCTGCATTTGCCGGCAATGTTGTCCCCGTGATCGCCGCGCAGGTCGCCATGATGTCCGTGAGGCACACCGTCTGATCGCTCACCTGGCCGGCGGCGATTTTTGCGGGCCAGCGAACGATGAAGGGCACGCGATGGCCGCCCTCCCATTGGTCGCGTTTCACCCCGCGCCACGGGCGTGCGCCATCGTGGCCGTGATCGGCGCGCATGCGGACGACGCTCGTGGTCTCCGGGCCGTTGTCGCTGGAGAACATCACGACGGTGTTCTCCGCCAGTCCGAGCCGCTCCAGCGTCTGCATCAGTTCGCCGACGATGTAGTCGAGTTCGTGAATGAAATCGCCGTGCGGCCCTGCATTCGTGCGGCCTTGGAACTGCTTCGCGGCAAACGACGGCAGATGCACCGCCTGAGTGCTGTGCAGGAGAAAAAAAGGCTTCCCGGGCCGGCGCTGCGCGTGTTCCTCGAGAAACTCCTGGCTTTTTTGCAGGAAGACCAGGTCCACTTCCTCGAGATCGAAGCCGGGTGCGATCAGGCCGGCGCGGTTGTCGAAGGCATACGGGTGCTTCGGCAGCGTTGACTTGTCGAGCATCGCGACGGGCGGCACCGGGATGCGGTCGCCGTCGATGTAGGCGTAGAGGAAGTCCGTGGTCGGACAGCACGCCGTCCCGAAAAACCGGTCGAACCCGCGGTGGATCGGTGCGTCCGGAATCGCCCGCGAATAATCGATCAACTTCACGCCCTCGACGCCGCCTTGCGTGATCCGCTGGCCGCTTTTGTCCAAAAAGGTCAGGCCGACGTGCCACTTGCCGATCAGCGCCGTGGCGTAGCCCCGGTCGCGGAGCATCTGCGGGAGCGTGAGTTGATCGGCCTTGATGAGACCCGGGCCGCCCGTGCCGGCGAAGACGCCGCGATAGTTGATCCGAAACGCCATCTGGCCGGTGAGCAGGCTGTAGCGGCTCGGCGTGCAGACCGTGGAGGGCGAATGCGCATCGGTGAAACGCATCCCTTCCCGCGCGAGCCGGTCGAGGTGTGGAGTCGCCACTTTCGCCTCGGGATTGTAGCAGCCGACATCGCCGTAACCGAGATCGTCGGCGAGGATCAGCAGGATGTTGGGTTGGGCGGCGGTCGCCGCGAGGGTGGCCGGGACGCCGAAGCTGCCGAGCACAACCAAGCGCCAGATCAATGCCACGCGCGCGACGAGCGCGGCGGAGGGTCGCTGGAAGCGGTTTAGGTGGCTCATCGGTCTGGCGGCGATTCCTGCCGGTCAGTTCGACCGCGACAGCAACACCGTGCGCGCCTCCGCATCGTAGCGCGGGGTTACCACTTTGTCATTGAGGCGGACTTGGCCGGGCTTGGTTGGCGCACGCCATAGGGCGTTGATGACGCGCTGGCCTTGCAGGAGCACGTCGAGGCCGGTGTCGGTTTTCGTCGCGGTCAGATAGACCTTTGAGAGCGAATCGAGCACGACCGTGCCCTCGCGGCGCACGTAGCTGCCGTCAACCACGAGGTAACGCGTGATGGCATCGGGATCGTTTGGGTTGGCGCCCGCGGGATAAGTCATGCCGAGCAAGTAGGCATCGGTCTCCCAGCCGTTGGGCAGGATGAGATTGGCGTTGCGGTGGCGGATGCTGCCATCGGCTTTCAGGTTGAGGTAAAAGTCCGTGACCGTGCCCTTCTGCCGGACGCGCACGCCGATGTGATCTAGGCCTCGCAGGCGTTCGATCTGGGGGAGAGCGACGCCTTCCGTGACCGGCAGGATGGCGGTGATGAATTTTGTCCGGCGCGTGAGGTCGGCCGGAGCGAAACCGTAGTAGGTGATCGGTGAGCGGTCGCCCTTGAGACCCTGTTTCTCGATCAGACGCATGTTCTCGGGATAATCCGTGGGGAGGCCGCCGTCGGGAAAGGGCTCGGGAAACAGGGGGCGCACGACGGCACTGGCTTTCTCCAGAGTGACGTGCAGGTCCTGACCGGTTCGCCTCACGGTGGCGGCGGCGTTGGGGTGGAGCAGGAACTCGAACTGGCCGGGTTCGAAGCTCTTCACATCGTCGATGATGAGGATCGCATCGCCGACCCAGAGGAAGCTGCGGTAGTTGCGGATGAAATTGTTGGAGGTCGGGCCGGTGGCGTCGGCGAGGACGTAGCGCAGATCGCCGGCGTCGAGCAGATGGGACATCGTTCCGGGGAATTTCGAGCCGAAGTAGGTGTCTTCGGGATTTGAGGCCTTGCCGTTAAAAGTGATCACATTGTGCGCGATGCTCTGGCGAAAGTAGCCGTCGTATTCCTTGGTGCCGTAGGGGCTGTGGCCGTTCTCGCCGATCAGGCTCTGCCCCTGGTGAAAGAGGCTGAAGGTGCCGGCATCCGCGTAGGAATGGTTCCAGGTCCAGCCGGACTTCATCGCGAGCATCGTGGCGTCCTTGCTCCAGGAGTTGCGCAGGATGGTCCAGCCGATGTCGCCGTAGAGTTTGGCGGTCGGGAGTGCGGGCTGGTCCGGGATCGCCGCGATCTCGGCCGGCGTCGGGGCAAACAGCAGGTCGGCGGGCGACGTTCCGTGGAGTCCTTTGGCGACGTCCGGATTGAACTGCTGCAGATACCACAGGTAGCTCGGTTTGCGGTAGCCGACATTCCAGAGGAGGCTGACGGAAGCAGAGCAATTCTGCCGCACGCTGCTGTCGCCAAAATCAACCGCCATCGGCCGGCCCGCGCTGGGGTAGAGGGTGTGGATGAACCACTCGCCGATTTGGCTGGTGATGGAGGACTCGGGGAGCGGCTCGGTGAACGCGGTGTTCCAGGTGAGCATGAAGGGCAGGTAGGTTTCGACCGCGAGATTGGTGTAGCCGACACTTTCGTAGAACGCGCCGGCGGAATCAAAATTGGGCGGCTTGGTCTCGAGCACGTTGCCGGCGTAGCGGAGCCACTCGTCGGAGGCGGCGCGGACGCGTCGCACCCAGTCGCGGGCGCGCGGTTCCTCGTCGAGAATGGCCATGGCGCCGACTCCGGCGCCAAACACGGCCGTGGGCCACCAGTTGTGGCCCATCGAGTCGAGGGCGTGGATGCGCTTGCCGCCGAGCACCCAGTCGTTGAGCACGACCAGCACGCCGTTCTCGGCGAGGTTGTGCGCGAGCATCTTCCGCTCGGCCGGTGTCAGCATGTCGTGGATGGTGTCGTAGGCGATGCCGAAGGCCCGGGGACCGTTGCCGGAGTTGAGGCCGGCGTTCCAAGGCGGATCGCGCCGCATGAGGTCGGAGCCGTTGTTCACGCCGCCGCCGATGGGGGCGCGGGCCTGCATCTGGGACATGAGCGTGGTCTTGACGCGCTCGGCGTATTTGCGGTCGCCGGTCATGCGATACGCGAGCAACAGGGCGTCGTTGCCGCCGGCGCGGTTGCCGCGACCACCCCGGCCGCCCTTGCTGGCGGAATCGGTGGTGCTGGAGAGGGCTGCTTCGGCCTCGGCGAGAATCCGTTTCCAGGCTTCGGAGATGACCGGTTCATTTTTCACCCGCTCCTTCAGTTTCGCGATGTTGGCGTCGGTATAGAGCAGGTAGGGGTGGCCGCTGCGACGCTCCAGCGCATCGGCGAATTGACCCTGTGCCGCGGCGCGAGTGGGCACACTGAGAAGGCAGAGTAGCAAGGCCCCCAGGGCTGAGGTGGCCCGCAGAAGAAAGTCTGGGGTAGTCATGGCGAATGGGGCGAGCGAGGTGGCGAGGGGCGAATGTCGGGCCGCCACACGAGGGGGCGCAATTCTGCCGTAGATTACACTAGTAAACACGCCCCAGCGGTAGATGAGCGGAGTGGGTCTCGTATTGGCGATGGTGCCGGATTGCCGTGCTCGAGCTCCGGTTGGCGCCCAAGTTTTCCGCCCATTAATCGCGCTACCCCAGGGAAAATTGGCGGAGAGGGAGGGATTCGAACCCCCGGGACCTTGCGGCCCAGCGGTTTTCAAGACCGCCGCGATAGACCACTCTGCCACCTCTCCCCAGCCCGCGAAAACGTCCGCGAAACATCGCGCTTGTCGAGCTTTCTCGCCGCGTGCAGGTTTCGCTGAAATGCGCCCTGTCCCCGTCGCTGAATCCCCGGCTGTGGCGGAGGTGCAGGGGCTTTACGGGGCGTTTTCGTTTCCCGAGAAACTGCTCCAGAAAATCTGGCTGCGCGGCGACTTCGATGGTGCAGGGGCGCTCACGACCGACGGGCATCAGGTGCGGGTCCTGCACCCGGGGAAATGGAATCTGCTCGGCGGCCCGGATTTTCTCGGCGCGCGGCTGCGCATTGGCGGCGCGGGTGCCCGCGAGATCACCGGGGATATTGAGGTGCACCTGCGCGCGGGCGACTGGCAGGCGCACGGTCATGCGCGCGACCCGGCCTATGATCACGTGGTGCTGCATGTGGTGCTCTTCCCGCCGGAGCGCGATCAGGTCACGCTCGGGGCTGACGGCCGCGTGATCCCGGTGCTCGTGCTGCTGCCGCTGTTGCACCGGGCCTTGGAGGAATTTGCGGGAGACGAAGCGGTCGAGGCCCTCGCGCAGCGACCGGCGTCGCGCATGGTCGAGGAACTCGGCCCGCTCGCGCGGCCGGAACTCGAGGCATTGCTGACACGTCACGCCGAGATGCGGTGGCGGCAGAAGGTCCACTTTGCCCGCCTGCGGCTCGATCGCCTGGGTTGGGACGCCGCCTGCCATCACGCGGCGCTCGAGATTCTGGGCTACCGGTTCAACCGCGCGCCGATGCTGCGGGTGGCGGCGCGCTGGCCGTTGGCGGAGTGGGGGAGCGGCGCGGTGACAGCCGACGAGGCCTTGGCGGCCGAGGTGGAGACCTGGAGCGTCCAGGGTGTGCGCCCGGCCAATCATCCGCGCGTGCGCCTCGCGCAATACGCCGCCTGGGTGCGGGCGCGGCCCGACTGGCCGACGCGAGTCCGCGATCTCGCCCGCACGCTTCCGGTGATCGAGTTGGACGGCGCGGCGACGCGCGAGGTGCGGCGCGTTCATGGTTTCACTCATTTGCGTGCAGTGCTGGGCGAGTCGGTTTGCGCCGACGCGGTCGGCGGCACGCGATTCGACAACCTCGTCTGCGACGGTCTCTTGCCGCTGATCGCGGCACGCGAAGGCGGTCGGCTGGCCGGGCTCTGGCATCACTGGTTCCCGGGTGACCTGCCGCCGGCGATCACGGGTGGATTGCGGCGCCTCGCGGTGTTTGATGGCCGGGCACGGCCGGCGTGCCACGGTGCGGCACAAGGGCTGGTGGGCTGGCTGATCGAGCGCGAGGCACGTTAGTCGCCGGGACGCGGAGAGAGTGAGGCGAAGTGAAAATTGCCCTTGCCTTGGAGCGCGCGCGTCTCTGTTTTCGACCTTTCATTCCATGCAAAAGACCAAGAAGTCCGTCGCCAAGCGGTTCAAACTCACCGCCACCGGCAAGCTCGTGCGTCGCACGCCCGGCTTCCGTCACCTCCTGGGCGCCAAGAGCGCCAAGCAAAAGCGCCGCGCCTCCCGCGACAAGCTGGTGGCCGAGGGCCATGCCAAGCCGCTGAAGCGCTGCCTGCCCTTCGGGCTCTGATTTGTCGGCCCGCTCCTGCGGTCCTCAACCTACAACCTCGTCCGCGGGTGATTTCCCAGCCGACCTGCGGCGACTAACCTAATAAAGGAAAACTAACATGGCTCGTGCAACCAACGCTCCCGCGTCGCGTCGTCGCCGCAAGAGAATGCTGAAGTATGCCAAAGGCTACTTCGGCAACAAATCGAAGCTCTTTCGCTATGCGAAGGAAGCTGTCCACCACGCGTGGCTTTACGCCTACGCCCACCGCCGCAAGAAGAAGGGCGACCGCCGTTCCCTCTGGATCGTGCGTCTCAACGCCGCGTGCCGCAATGCCGGCATCAGCTACAGCCGCTTCATCGAGGGCCTCGCCGCCGCCAAGATCGAGCTCGACCGCAAGGTCCTGAGCGATCTCGCGATTCGCGACGAGGTGGCGTTCAACGGCCTGGTCCTGCAAGCCCAGGAAGCGTTGAAGGCCAAAGCCGCCGCGGCCAAGAAGGCCTGAGCAGTCTTCGACGCGAGCCCCGGGCGGGCTCGCCTCCACTAGGATTTCGGAGGACGGGTCCCGCACCGCGGGATGCCGTCCTTCTTTTTTGCGCCCTCCACTCCGCCGTCGCGTCCCACGAAACTGTTCGCATTCATCCGCGTGATTCGCGGGAGTCTTCCGCTTCCTTTTCATGCAAGACCAACTCTCCGCCCTCCTCGACAAGGCCGCCGCCGAGTTTCCCGCCATCGCCGCGCGGCCGGAGTTCGAGGCCGCCAAGGCCCGCTACGTCGGCCCGCACGGCGAACTCACCGCCCTCATGAAGCAGATGGGTGCGCTCCCCAAGGAGCAGAAGCCCATCGTCGGCAAGCTCATCAACGAGACCAAGGGCCGGCTCCAGGCCCATCTCGACGCCGCCCTCGCGCGCATCGCCGCCGCCGAGCTCGCCGCCCAGCTCGGGCCCGCCGTCGATCCCTCCCTGCCGTCGATCGACGCCGGTCCTGGCACGCGCCACCCGCTCACCCTCGTGCGCGAGGAGATGTGCCGCATCCTCCGCAAGGTCGGCTTCACTATCGCCGACGGTCCCGAGGTCGAGACCGAGTATTACTGCTTCGACGCCCTCAACACCCCCGTCCATCACCCCGCGCGCGACGAGAAGGACACGTTCTATTTCCCGGCCAACGCGCGCTTCGGCAACGTCTCGAAAAAGGTCCCGACGGAAAAATATCTCCTCCGCACGCACACCTCATCGGTGCAGATCCGCACGATGCTCAAGGGCGCGCCGCCGATCCGCATCGTCTCGCCGGGCCGCGTCTATCGCCGCGACACCACCGACGCCACGCACAGCGCCAACTTCCACCAGCTCGAATGCCTCTACGTGGACAAGGGCGTCACCGTCCGCGACCTCAAGGCCCTGCTCGACTACATCTTCGCCTCGCTCCTCGGCAAGGACACCAAGACCCGCTTCCGCCCGCACTACTTCGGCTACACCGAGCCGAGCTTTGAGGTCGATCTCACCGCCACGCACCTGCCCAAGGTGAAGAAGCCCTGGATCGAGATCGGCGGCTGCGGCATGGTCGATCCCACGGTCTTCGCCGAGGTCGGCTACGACCCCGAGGTCTGGAGCGGCTACGCCTTCGGCATGGGCCTCGAGCGCCTCGCCATGCTCCTCTACGGCATCGATGACATCCGCTACTTCTACCAAAACGACCTGCGCTTCCTGAAACAATTCGCCTGATGGCCGTAGCGAGTAGCGGGTAGTGAGTAGCGAGCATACTCCCAACCCGCATCTACTCGCTACCCACTACCCGCTACTCGCTACTTCGAGAATGAAAATTTCCCTCAACTGGCTCCGCGACTACGTCGCCCTCGACGCGTCCCACGACGAGATCTCCCGCGCGATCACCTTCCTCGGCTTCGAGGTCGAGTCCGTCGTCAACACCGGCGCGCCCAAGCTCGAAAACGTCGTCGTCGGCGAGATCCTCACCCGCGCCAAGCTCCCGAACCTCAAGAAGGAAATCTCCCTTTGCACCGTCGACGTCGGCCCCGCCGGCGGCGTGAAGACCATCGTGTGCGGCGCGCCCAACTGCGACCCCGGCCACCGCGTGCCGGTCGCGCTCCCCGGCGCCGTCCTCCCCGGCGGCTTCACCATCACGCAGGCGAAGAAATACGGCCACGAGTCGCAGGGCATGCTCTGCGGCCCCGATGAGATCGGCCTCCCCGCCGGCCACGGGCTCCTCCTCCTCGACGGCCGCCCGGCCCTCGGCGCGCCCATCAACACCGTCCTCCCGCCCGGCGACACCGTCTTCGACATCGAGATCACGCCCAATCGCCCCGACTGTCAGTCCCACCTCGGCATCGCGCGCGAGCTGGCCGCATGGTTCAAGCTCCCGCTCCGTTATCCGCAGGAAAAATTCCGCGGCGACGTGTCCGCGGCGCCCGCACGGCCCGACTTGCTCGCGTCCGTCCGCGTCGAGGCCCCGGTGGACTGCCCGCTCTACACCGCGCACATCATCACCGGCGTGAAAATCGGCCCGAGCCCCGCGTGGCTCCAGCAGCGCCTCGCCGCCGTCGGCCTCCGCCCGATCAACAACGTCGTCGATGTCGGCAACTTCGTGATGCTCGAGTCGGGCCAGCCGCTGCACGCGTTCGACGCGAAGAAGCTCGGCGGTGCGCAAATCATCGTCCGCCACGCCGCCGCGGGCGAAAAGATCACCACCCTCGATGGCAAGGTGCGCCCGCTCACGGATCGCATGCTCGTCATCGCCGATGCGGCCCAGCCCGTCGTCGTCGCCGGCATCATGGGCGGCGTGGATTCCGGCGTCTCCGCCGCCACCACCGATCTCGTGCTTGAGTGCGCCTTCTTCAACCGCCACTCCGTCCGCGCCACCTCGCGCGCCCTCGGCCTCAGCTCGGATTCCTCCTATCGTTACGAGCGCGGCGTTGATCCCCACGGCACGTTCGAGGCCGCGTGGCGCGCCATCGATCTCATTCTGGAGACGGCCGGCGGCTCCGTCGTCGGCCCGGTCTTCAAGATCGGCGGCGAGGCGCCCTGGCAGCGTGAGGTCGTCGTGACGCACGACTACATCACCGAAAAACTCGGCTTCGATATTCCCGCCGCCGAGATGCGCGCGGCGTTCGAGTCGCTCGAACTCACCGTCACCCGCGAGGAGCCCACGGATCGTCGCGGCCCGGCCTGGACCGTCTCGATCCCCAGCTGGCGCGACGATCTCGATCGCCCGATCGATCTCGTCGAGGAGGTTTTGCGCCTGCACGGCACGGAGAAAATCCCCGCCGCCGTCGTGAGTTCGCCCGGCCTCTTCGCCGAGGACGATCCGATCACGGCCTTCAACCGCCGCGCGACCGACTACCTCGTCGGCCACGATTTCCACGAGTGCGTGAACTACACCCTCCGCCCCGCGAAGGAGATCGCGCCGTGGGTCTCCGCCGCCGCCGCGCAGGAACTCGCGCTCGCCAATCCCTTCACGGAGGATCAGTCGCACCTCCGTCCGACGCTCGTGAGCGGCCTGCTCGAATCACTCAAGTTGAACCAGTCGCGCGGCGTCGTTGCTTCGCGTCTGTGCGAGACGGGGCGGGTCTTCGTCGAGCGCCAGGGCCAGGTGGTCGAGTGCGCCGCGGTCGCGTTTGTGCTCGCCGAGCCTGTCGGCGAGCGCGCGTGGTTGAAGCGAGAGGCGCCGGACTTCTTCACCGCCAAGCACCATCTGGGCGCGCTCGCCACGCTCGCCGGGATCGATTTCGCCCGCCAGCCCGTCGTGGCCGCGGCGGGTCTCGGCGGCTGGCAGGATGCGCACGCGGCCGCCGCCGGCGACATCGCCCACGGCTGGTTCGCCCGCTTCGGCCTGCTCGATCTCGCGCTGGTGAAATCGCTCGGCCTCGAGGGCCGGGTTTACGCCGGCCTGTTCGCCATCTTGCCCGAGCGCCTCGCGGGCGGCGCGGCGCGCCGGCGTTTCGCGGAGTTCAGCCTGTTCCCCGCCGCGCTGCGCGACCTCGCGCTCGTGGTCGATGCCGCGGCGCCCGCCGCCGAGGTGCAGAAGGCCCTCGCCAAGATCGCCCGCGCCGCCGTCGGCCCGGCGTTCGCGATGGAAAGCGTCGCGGTCTTCGATCTCTACCGCGGGGCCGGCCTGCCCGAGGGGAAGAAGAGCCTGGCTTTCAGCTTCGTGTTCCGCTCCGCCGAGCGCACGCTCACGGATGAGGAGGTCAACGCCGTCTTCCAGAAAATCCAGGACGAGGTGGCCGCGACCACGCCCTACCAGGTCCGCAAGTAAACCGCCGCCGCATGTCCTCCGCGCCCCAGCTCAACATCGATCACGTCGCGAAGCTCGCGCGCCTCGCCATCACGCCCGAGGAGAAGACGCAGTTCGCCGCGCAGCTCGGCAGCGTGCTCCACCATATCGAGCAGCTCGCCAAGGTGGACGTCACGGGCGTCGAGCCCAGCGCGCACGCCTTTGCGGTGCACAACGTCTGGCAGGACGATGTCGCGCGCCCCGGCCTGACGGTCGCCGACGCGCTCCGCAACGCCCCCGCCCAGCGCGAGAACATGATCGCCGTGCCCAAGGTCGTCGAATGAGCGCGCTGCACCACGCCACTCTTGCCGAGCTCGCCGCGCAGCTCGCCGCGAAAAAAATCTCCGCCGTCGAACTCACGTCGGCCGTGATCGCGCGCACGCGGGCCACCGAGCCGCGCGTCCATGCCTTCAACTTCTTCGACGAGGCCGATGCCCTTTTTGGCGCCGCGGCCTCCGACGCCCGCCGCGCCGCCGGCCAGTCGCGCGGCCCGCTCGACGGCATCCCGATCGGATTGAAGGACGTGATCGCGGTGAAGGATCAGCCGCTCACGGCGTCGAGCAAGATGCTCGCGAAGTTCGTCTCGCCCTACGACGCCACGGTCACGACCAAGCTGAAGGACGCCGGCGCCGTGCTCCACGGCCGGTTGAATTGCGACGAGTTTGCGATGGGCTCCTCGACGGAAAATTCCGCCTTCGGCCCCACCAGCAACCCCTGGGATCTCGCGCGCGTGCCCGGCGGTTCCTCGGGCGGCAGCGCCGCGGCGCTGGCGGCGGGCTCGGCCATCGCGACGCTAGGTTCCGACACCGGCGGCTCCATCCGCCAGCCTGCGGCTTTCTGCGGCGTCGTCGGCCTCAAGCCCACCTACGGCCTCGTCTCGCGTTTCGGTCTCATCGCCTACGCCTCGTCGCTCGATCAGATCGGGCCCTTCGCGCGCACGGTCGAGGATGCCGCCCTCGTGCTCGGCGCGATCGCGGGCCACGACGAGCGCGACTCCACCTCCTTCAAGACCGAGATTCCCGACTACCGCGCCGAGCTGAAGACACGCCGCGGCCCGTGGAAGCTCGGCATCCCCAAGGAATACTTTGGCGAAGGCCTCGATCCCGAGATTGGCGCCGCGGTCGAGCAGGCGATCGCGTTTTATAAAAAACTCGGCTGCGAAATCCGCGAAGTCTCGCTGCCGCACACCCAATACTGCCTCGACACTTACTACATCATCGCGACCGCCGAGGCCTCCTCGAACCTCGCCCGCTACGATGGCATCCGCTACGGCCACCGTGCAGCCGGCGCGAAAGACATCGTCGATCTCTACTTTCAGTCCCGTGCCGAGGGCTTCGGCGCCGAGGTGAAGCGCCGCATCATCCTCGGCACCTACGTGCTCAGCTCGGGTTACTACGACGCCTTCTACCTGCGCGCGCAAAAAGTCCGCACGCTCATCCGCCAGGATTTCCTCAACGCCTACCGGGAGGTCGATGCCCTCCTCACGCCGACCTCGCCGATCCCGGCGTTCAAGCTCGGCGAGAAGAGCGACCCGCTCGCGATGTATCTCTGCGACATCTATACGATCGGTGTGAACCTCGCCGGCCTCCCGGCCATCAGCGTCCCCTGCGGCTTCACGAAAACCGATCTCCCCATCGGCCTCCAGCTGATTGGCCAGCCCTACCAGGAAGCCAACCTCCTCGCGATCGCCCAGGCCTACGAACGCGGGCACGAGTGGAACGCACGGCATCCGGTGCTCTGAGTTTTGCCACAGAGAGCACGGAGCCCGGACACAGAGCGCACAGAGGACCAGCCCATGACTGAGGAGATCAATCGACTGACGGAGCAAATCATCGGTGCGGCGATCGAGGTGCACAGGGAGCTCGGTCCCGGCCTGTTGGAGAGCGCGTATCAAAAGGCGCTCGCCCATGAATTTTGCCTGAAGGGCTTGGCTTTTGAGGAGCAGAAACTCTGCGCCGTTCGCTACAAGGATCTGCCGATCGAGGATGCTTACCGGATCGATTTTCTCGTGGGGCAAAAGGTCGTGGTCGAGCTCAAGGCCATTGATGCTCTGCTCGACGTTCATGAGGCGCAGGTGCTCACCTATCTCCGCTTCACCTCCTGCCGGATCGGCCTTCTCTTCAATTTCCGCACCACGCTTCTGACCAAGCACGGCCTCCGCCGTCTGGCTCTGTGATCTCTGTGTCGGAGCTCCGTGTCCTCTGTGGCTAATTCCTCCTTTCTCCTTATTACATGACCTACGAAGCTGTCATTGGCCTTGAAGTCCACGTGCAGATCAAGACTGCGTCCAAGGTCTTCACCCGCGTCGCCGCGGGCTACGGGCACGAGCCCAATTCGCTCACCGATCCCGTCGTGCTCGGCCTGCCCGGCGCGCTGCCGGTGATGAACAAGGCCGCGCTCGACGCCATCATCAAGGCCGGTCTCCTCCTCGGCTGCGAGATCGCGCCCGTCTGCAAGTGGGACCGGAAGCAGTATTTCTATCCCGACTCGCCGAAGAACTACCAGATCTCGCAATACGACCAGCCCATCTGCCTCGGCGGCGCCGTCGAGATCGAGCTGCCCGGCGCGGCGCGCAACGTGATGGGCGAGCACAAGAAAATCCCGCTCACGCGCATCCACCTCGAGGAGGATGTCGGCAAGCTCAACCACGGCGCCACCGAATCGCTCGTGGACTACAACCGCGCCGGCACGCCACTCATGGAGATCGTCTCCGATCCCGCGATGCACACGGCCGACGAGGCCTATGCCTATCTCACGTCGCTCCGCGCCACGATGATCTACGGCGGCATCTCCGATTGCGACATGGAGAAGGGCCAGCTCCGCTGCGACGCCAACATCTCCATCCGCCCCGTCGGCCAGGCGAAGCTCGGCACCAAGGTCGAGCTAAAGAACCTCAACTCGATCTCCTTCGTGCGCGACGGCATCGAGCACGAGATCAAGCGCCAGCTCGCGGTCCTCGAGCGCGGTGGCACCATCGTGCAGGAGACGCGCGACTACGACGGCATGACCGGCACTTCGCAGTCCCTCCGCACCAAGGAGGAAGCGCACGACTACCGCTACTTTCCCGATCCCGATCTGCTGCCCGTCGCGGTCGATGCCGCGTGGAAAGCCCGCCTGCAGGCCGAGTGCCCGGAGCTGCCGTTTGCGAAGCAGCGCCGGTTCCAGGCCGACTACGCGCTGCCCTACACGCTCACGTCCGTCCTCGTCTGGGATCGTGCGCTCGCCGATTATTTCGAGGAGGCCGCGAAACTCTGCGGCAAGCCCCAGGCCGTCGGCAACTGGATCGCCAACGATCTCCTGCGTGAATTGGGAAAGAGTTCGACGGCCTTGGTTGGGGACGCGGCGCCCTCGCCGCGTTCTTCGCCCGACCGCGGCGAGGGCGCCGCAGCTCCAGCGAGCCATCCGCTCGCCACCTGCAAGGTCCGCCCCGCGCACCTCGCCGCGCTCGTGCAGCTTGTCGACGCCAGCACCGTGCTCAACCAGGCGGCCAAGGAAATCTTCACCGAAATGTTTGCCACCGGGGAGATGCCCGAGGCCATCGCGGAGAAGCGCGGACTCAAGGCCGCGCCCACCGACAGCAACGAGCTTGAGCAATGGTGCCGCGACTCCATCGCCGCCAACGCCAAGGCCCTCGCCGAGTTCAAGGCCGGCAAGGACAGCGCGATCAACGCGTTCAAGGGTCCGGTGATGAAAGCCGCCAAGGGCAAGGCCAACCCCAAGCTCGTGGACGAGACGCTGCGCCGCCTGCTGGCGGCGATGTAGGTCGCTGATATCCCCCGAAGCTTGCTTCAGCTGGGATTGAGCCTGTGGGAGCGTGCTTGCACGCGACAGTCGCGACCAAGGTCGCTCCCACAAAATCGGATTGCAGCAGGCTGGTGAGAATGCCCCGGGGCTGGCTCTTGGGATCTTCAGCGCGGGCCGGGGGCGTTGATGAAGGCGGCGTTGCGCTCGCTGCCGGCGGGGGTGCCGCGGGCGGCGGCCTTGGTGGCTTTGCCTTTGGATGCGTCGGAGGCGCGCACGGCGACTCCGGTCTCCCGGTCGAAACCGTCGGGTGTGAGCTTGGCCGGCACTGTGTCGCCGGTTTCGGTGGTCCAATCGGCGAGCAGTTTCGCGAGGCGGATTTTGGCGGCCCGATGCGCGGGATCGGCGGCGAGGTTCTTGAGTTGGAGCGGATCCGTGGCGGTGTGGTAGAGTTCCTCGCTGGGCCGGGGGGCGAGAAACACGTCGGCCTGCGCGGGCGTCAGTTTGCCGGCATCGCGGGCGGCTCGTAGCGCCACGTGCGAGGGACTGCGCACGGAGTCGGCCGGTCCCTGCCACGGCAAGGCGGGCCGATGGTTGAGCAGATAGAGGTAGCCTTCGGAGCGGACGGACCGGCCGTGGGCCTCGTAGTCATGCCAGTTGTGCTCGGAGAAAGCATGGCGGCGCGCGATGGCGGCGGGATCGCGGAGCACGGGCGCGAAACTGACGCCCTGAAATGTCGCCGGCGCGGGGATCCCCGCGAGTTCGAGCACGGTGGGTGCGATGTCGATGGTGCTGATCATGCTCGCGGTCGGTGTGCCGGGACGAGCGAGGCCGGCGGGCCAGTGCGCGATGAAGTAGGTCTTCATCCCGGAGTCGTGCAGGCGGGTCTTGGCGCGCGGGAAGGCCTGGCCGTTGTCGGCGAGCACGAGGATTAGGGTGTTGGCGAGCGTGCCCTCCCGCTCGAGGGTGGCGACGACCTGGCCGACGAAGTAGTCGAAACGCGTGATCTCGTTGTGGTAGGAGGCGAGGTCGGCGCGCGTGGCGGCGTCGTCGCGCAAGTAGGTCGGCACCCGGACGGCGGCGGGATCGTGTTTCGGCCCGTAGAGCTCGGGGCGCCATTCCTTGTCGCCGTCCCAGTCGCGGTGGGCGTCGAGAGCGGCGAACCAGAAGAAGAATGGTTTCTCCTTCGGGCGGTTGGTGGTGACGCTCACCCAGTTGGCGTGGCCGCCGCTGTTGCCGGGGGCCTTGCCGGCGTCGACGTGGTCGAAAGGCTTGGCGGCGGCGGGCGCGCCGGCCTCGGGTGGCTCGGCGGTCATGTGGTGCTTGCCACTCAGCGCGGTGTAGTAGCCGGCTTCGCGGAGGAGCGCGGGAAACCACGGCAGATGGGCGGCGATGGGCTGGTGGAGTTCGGAGGCGCGGCCGTTGTTGTGCGGGTAGCGGCCGGTGACGATGCTGCTGCGGCTCGGGCTGCAACTGCTGGCGACGAGGTAGGCGGCGTCGAAGCGTCGGCCCTGCGCGGCGAGGCGGTCGAGGTGAGGCGTGCGGGCGGAGGGATTGCCGGTGCAGCCGAGGTCATCCCAGCTCACGTCGTCGGCGATGAAGAGGATCACATTGGGCCGTGGCGTCGCGCCGTGCAGCACGCCGGCGAGGAACGAGACGGCAGCAAGCACGAGGGCGGCGCAGCGCAGGTGGCCCTGGAACGGAAGCGGGGTGGAGCGGGGGAGACGCATGGCCGGAGTGTCGGAGGGGCCGCGCGGGGTTCAACCCCGTTTCCCGTGCCGGCGGCGCGATTTCCATGCCGCGAGTAGACAGCGGGCGAAATTGTCTCTTAGTCTTAGCTCCTCCCCATGGCCGGTTACCCTTCCTCGTCTGTTGTATCCTGTCTCGTTTCATCGGTGAGGCTTGCGCTCTGGCCGGTGATGGCCGCGTCGTTGGCCGCGGTGGCGGCGCCCGCGAAACTCAGCTACAACGACCACATCCAGCCCATCCTCGCGGAGAACTGCTTCCACTGCCACGGCCCCGATGCCGGCACCCGCAAGGCCAAGCTCCGCCTCGACCGCGCGGAGCATGCGACCGCCAAGCGCGACGATCTTCCCGCCATCGCCCCTGGGAAACCGGCGGAGAGTGCGCTCATCGAACGCATCAAGACCAAGGACCCGGAGGAGATCATGCCTCCGCCCGATTCGCACAAAACGCTCAAGCCCGCCGAAATCGCGTTGCTTGAGCGCTGGATCGCCGAGGGCGCGGAATATCAGGAGCACTGGTCGCTCCTCCCGCCCGTCCGGCCGCCGGTGCCTTCAATCGCAAATCGTAAATTCCAAATCGTAAATCCAGTGGACGCCTTCGTCCTTGCGCGGCTCGAAAAGGAAAAACTCGCGCCTGCCGCGCCGGAATCGCCCGCGCGTCTGCTGCGCCGCGTCACGCTCGATCTCACCGGGCTGCCGCCGACGCCGGAGGAGATCGCGGCCTTTGTGCGCGATCCGTCGCCGGCCGCCTATTCGCGCGCGGTCGATCGGCTGCTCGCGAGCGATGCGAGCGCGGAGCATTTCGCGCGGCAGTGGCTCGACGCGGTGCGCTACGCCGACACCCACGGCATCCACATCGACAATTACCGCTCTATCTGGCCCTACCGCGACTGGGTGGTGAACGCGTTCCGGCAGAACATGCCGTTCGATCGGTTCACCATCGAACAGATGGCGGGCGACCTCCTGCCCGACGCTACTCTCGATCAGAAAGTCGCCTCCGGCTTCAACCGCTGCCTGCCCACGACGAGCGAAGGCGGCGCCATCGCCGCGGAATACGAGGCCATCTACGCCAAGGATCGCGTCGAGACCATGAGCACGGTCTGGCTCGGGCTCACGACCGGCTGCGCCGCGTGCCACGATCACAAGTTCGACCCGATCACGCAGCGCGACTTCTACTCGCTGGCGGCATTTTTCCGCAACAACACGATGCCCGCGATGGACGGCAACGTGTCCGACACGAAGCCAAGCCTCTTCATCCCCGCGTTCGGCGACCGCACGCGCTGGACCGCCTTGCAGTCGGAAATCGCCGCGCTGCGCGCGGAGATCAAGCAACGGGCCGCGACGCCCGAGGCGAACGAGAGCTTCTTGGCGTGGCTCGCGACGGCCAAGACTTTGCCCGCGCCGCCGGTCGATCATGCGACGCGGCTGCACCTGCCGCTCATCGCGGCCGAGGCGCCCGACGCGGTCGCCGGTCTCTACGGCCCGGCCACCCGTCTCAAGGGCGCAGGGCTCGTCGCGGGCCCACCCGTCGCGATGCGGCGCGAGGCCTCGGAGAGCTTTGCGCTGCTCGTGCGTGTGGACGGCGCACCGAGCGGCACGCTGCTCTCGTCGCTCGCGCACGACACCAAGGGCGGCGGCTGGGAGGTGTTTCTTGAGAACGGCAAGCCGGGGCTGCTCTTCATCGACGAGCGGGGCGGAGTGACCGCACGTGGCGTCGCCAGCGCGGCGCTGAAGCCCGGCGAGTGGCACCACCTGCTCCTCAGCTACGACGCGGGCTCACTGCGCAGCCGCGCGATCGATCTTTTTGTGGACGGCAAGGCCGGGGCAAATTCGGGCGAGGTCAGCAGTTTTCCCTACGACATCGTGCCGACCGCGCCGTTGCGGATTGGCTCGCGCGATGGCGCCGAGGTGGCGTTTGCCGACGGCGGCGTGTGGGTGCAGGACCTGCGGCATTTCGCGCGTGGCTTCGCCTTGGCCGACGCCAAGGCCCTCGCCGACGTCCTCGAGACCCGCGCGGCGCTTGCGGCCGAAGCGGCGCAACGCACCGCCGCGCAGAAAAAACTCCTCCGCGAACATTTCAACGCCGCCGTGGATGCTCCGGCGCTGGCGGTCGCCGCCCAGCTCGATCGGCTCCTCGCCGAGGAGGTTGCGCTCCGGGCGCGCGGCGGCGTGACGCTCGTGATGGAGGAGAAAAAGGAATCCGAACCCTTCGCCCACATCCTTAACCGCGGCGAATACAGTCAGCCCGGGGAGAAAGTGCCCGCGGCCACGCTCTCCGCGCTCCCGCCGCTGGCGGCCGAGGCGCCGCGCAACCGCCTGGGGCTGGCGCAATGGCTCGTCGCGCCAGAGAATCCGCTGACCGCGCGCGTGACGGTGAACCGCGCTTGGCAGCATCTCTTTGGCACGGGCCTCGTGGAAAGCACCGGCGACTTCGGCATCATGGGCGCGCGGCCTTCTCATCCGGAGCTGCTCGACTGGCTGGCGGTCGAGTTCCGCGCGAGCGGGTGGGATTATCGGCGGCTTGTGCGCCTGATGGTGACGAGCGCGACTTACCGGCAATCCGCCGCCGTCACTCCCGCGCTGCTCGAGCGCGATCCCGAAAACCGCCTTCTGGCGCGCGGACCGCGTCATCGCCTCGACGCCGAGCAACTGCGCGATCAGGCGCTCGCCGCGTCGGGCCTGCTCGTGGCCAGGCTCGGCGGCCGCCCGGTGCGGCCCTACCAGCCCGAAGGCATCTGGGAGGAGGTCGCGATGAAGCAATCGACGACGCGCTTCTACAAAACCGATGTCGGCGACAACCTCTTCCGTCGCTCAATCTACACGCTCTGGAAACGAACCGCGCCGCCGCCCGCGATGGACATACTCAACGCCCCGAGCCGCGAGGTCTCCTGCGTGCGCCGCGATCGCACCAATACACCGCTGCAGGCGCTCGTCACGCTCAACGAGCCGCTGTTCGTCGAGGCCTCCCGCCAGCTCGCCACGCGCGTGCTGCGCGCCTCCTCGCGCTTCGATGCGCGGCTCGATGCCATCGCGTTGCGGCTGCTCGGTCGCACCTTCACGCGCGACGAACGCGCGGTCGTCCGTCGCACCCACGACGCTGCGCTGGCTACCTACCAAAAAGAACCTGCGCTCGCCCGCCAGCTCATCGATGTCGGCGAATCGCCGGCCGACGAAAAACTGAACCCCGCAGAACTGGCCGCCTGGACCCTCGTCGCGAGCCAGGTGATGAACCTCGATGAAGCGCTGACGAAATAAACGCCATGAACCTCCCCCCCGACTGGCAATCCACCTTCGAGTCCTACAACGCCGCGGTGACCCGCCGGCAGTTTTTCCGCCGCAGCGGCACAGGTCTTGGTGTCGCCGCGCTGTCCGCTTTGCTCGGCCAACGCGCCCTCGGCGCGAATACCGCGGCCGCCACGCTCCACACCGCGATGACGGAGCCGTGGAAAATCGCGCCCAAGGCCAAACGCGCGATCTACGTCTCGCTCATCGGCGCGCCGTCGCAGCTGGAGCTCTTCGATTACAAGCCCGGCCTGGACGGGCGCTTCAAGGAGGATCTCAAGGACTGGCTCGCCGGCCAGGGCGAGCGTCTCACGGGCATGACCGCGGGCCAGAAGGCGTTTCCCGTCGCGCCCGCGCGGTTCAAGTTCTCCCAGCACGGCCAGAGCGGCGCATGGATCAGCGAGCTGCTGCCCAATATCGCGAAGATGGCGGACGACATCTGCATCATCCGCTCGATGAAGACCGACGCCATCAACCACGAGCCCGCCAACCAGCTCGTTTACACCGGCTCGATGCAGAACGGAAAGGCGTCGATCGGCTCGTGGCTCGCCTACGGCCTGGGCTCGCTGAACCAGGACCTGCCGGCGTTCGTGGTGCTGCACGCCAAGCACACAAGCCCGTTTTCCAACGTGCAGGCGATCTCGGCGCGGCTCTGGGGCAGCGGCTTCCTGCCCGGCAAGCACGCGGGCGTCTCCTTCCGCGGCAGCGGCGATCCCGTGCTCTACCTCAACGACGCCCCCGGCATCCCCCGCGAGCTGCGCCGCTCGATGCTCGACGGCCTTGAGCAGCTCAACCGCCGCAGCTACGAGGCCGTCGGCGATCCCGAGATCCAGACGCGGACCCAGCAATACGAGATGGCCTTCCGCATGCAGGCCAGCATCCCCGAGCTCGCCGACCTGTCGCAGGAGTCCGAGGCGACGTTTGCGCTCTACGGCGAGCAGGCGCGCGTCCGCGGCAGCTTCGCCAGCTCGGCGCTGATGGCGCGGCGGCTCGTCGAGCGCGGCGTGCGTTTCGTGCAGATCTTCCACCGCGGTTGGGACCAGCACGGCTCGCTGCCGCGCGACATCGCCGCGCAGTGCAAGGACGTGGACCAGCCCTGCTACGCGCTCGTGCAGGACCTGAAGCAGCGCGGCATGCTCGACGACACGCTCGTGATCTGGGGCGGCGAGTTTGGCCGCACCGTTTACAGCCAAGGCACGCTGACCGAGACGAACTACGGCCGCGACCACCACCCGCGCTGCTTCTCGATCTGGATGGCCGGTGGCGGCATCAAGGGCGGCACGGTCCATGGCGAGACCGACGAGATGTCCTACAACATCGTGAAGGACCCCGTCCACATCCGCGACCTGCACGCGACCATCCTGCACCTCATGGGCCTCGACCACGAGAAGTTCAGCTACAAGTTCCAAGGCCTCGACCAAAAGCTCACCGGCGTCGTGCCGGCGCAGGTGGTGAAGGGGATTCTGGCGTAGCAGGAGACAAAAGGAACACCGTGATTTGCCTGCGCCGATTCCTCGTGGTGGCGGCGTTCGGTGCCGGTTCGGTCGCGGCGCAAGTGCCGGCGATGCCGGAGAAAATCGAATTCAACCGCGACGTGCGGCCGATTCTCTCCGACAACTGCTTTGCCTGCCACGGGCCCGATGCGTCGCACCGTAAAGGGAAACTGCGGCTCGATGACCGTGAGGCCGCGCTGAAGCGCGGCGCGTTCGTCCCGGGCAAGGCAGCCGAGAGCGAACTCGTCGCGCGCATCCAGTCGAAGCACGAAGACGAGATCATGCCGCCGCCGGACTCGCACAAGATTCTCTCCGCGCGCGACAGAGCGGTGCTCGCCCGCTGGATCGACGAGGGCGCGAACTACCAGAAGCACTGGGCCTATGAAGCACCGGTGAAGGCGGTGATTCCATCCGGCGCGAACGCCATCGACATGCTCGTCGCCCGCCGCCTCGCCGAGGTCGGCCTGAAACCCTCGCCCGAGGCGGATCGCCGCACGTTGATCCGGCGGCTGCACAGCGATTTGATCGGGCTGCCGCCGACGCCGGAGGAAGTGGTGGCGTTTGAAAACGACCGCGCGCCCGATGCGTATGCACGCCTCGTCGATCGCCTGCTCGCCAGTCCGCACTACGGCGAGCGCATGGCCATCGGGTGGCTCGATGTCGTGCGGTTTGCCGACACCATCGGCTACCACAGCGACAATCCCCGCAACGTCTGGCCCTACCGCGACTGGGTGATCGCGAGCTTCAACGCCAACAAACGCTTCGACCGCTTCACGCTCGAGCAGATCGCGGGAGACCTGCTGCCGGACGCGAGCAAGGAGACACGCGTGGGCTCGGCCTTCAATCGCCTCCTGCTCTCGACCGAGGAGGGCGGCGCGCAGCCCAAGGACTACGAGGCGCGCATGGTCGCCGACCGCGTGCGTGCGATCGGCACGGCATGGCTCGGGCAGACGACCGGCTGCGCGCAGTGCCATGATCACAAGTTCGACCCGATCACGCAGCGCGACGTCTATGCGCTCGGGGCCTTTTTCGCGGACGTGAAGGAGCAGGCCGTTGGCCGGCGCGAGGAGGGGATGCTTGTCACCACGCCGGAGCAGGAAGCGCGGCTCGCCCAGCTCGACGCCGCGGTGGCCGAGGCGCGCCGGCCCGTCGCCGCCCGGGCCCGGGAGATCGACGCGGCCCAGCGGGCCTGGGAGGGCGGGGGAGCGACGATGGGCGCACCGCGTGAAGTGGCCACGGCTTTGAAAAAGGAAACGGCGAAACGATCGGCGAAGGAGAAGACCGCCGTGCGCGAACACTTCCGCGCTAAAATTTCCACCGTCGCCCGCGCCGAGCTCGATGCGCTCGCGGCGGCGGAGCGCGCGCGGGCGGAATTTGCCGCAGCCCTGCCGCGCTGCCTCGTCACCGAGGCGTTGCCGCCGGCGGAACGACGCACGGTGCGCGTTTTGCCACGCGGTAACTGGATGGACGAATCGGGCGAGGTGATGAAGCCCGCGCTGCCGGCCTACCTGCCGCAGCCCGACACCGGCGGCCGTGAACTCACGCGCCTCGATCTCGCGCGCTGGCTCGTGGCGCGGGAGAATCCGCTCACGGCGCGCGTGTTTGCGAACCGCCTCTGGCAGCAGTTTTTCGGCACCGCACTCAGCGGCGTGCCGGCCGACCTCGGCGCGCAGGGCGAGACGCCGCTCAACGGCGCACTGCTCGACTGGCTCGCGTGCGAGTTCATGGACCGCGGCTGGGACGTAAAGCACCTCGTGCGCACCATCGTGCTGAGCGCGACTTACCGGCAAACCTCCGTCGCGACGCCCGCCCAACTCGCCGCGGATCCGGACAACCGCGAGTTTGCGCGGCAGGGGCGATTCCGGGTCGAGGCCGAGCTGGTGCGCGACCACGCGCTCGCCTTGGGCGGGCTGCTTTCGACGCGCATCGGCGGGCCGAGCGTGAAACCCTACCAGCCCGCGCGCTACTGGGAGAATCTCAACTTCCCGCCGCGCGACTACACGGCGGATTCCGGCGAGGCCCAATACCGGCGCGGGCTCTACGTCTGGTGGCAGCGCACGTTTCTGCACCCGAGCCTGCTCGCCTTCGATGCGCCGAGCCGCGAGGAGTGCGCCGCCGAGCGCACGCGCTCGAATCTCCCGCAGCAGGCGCTCGTGCTGCTCAATGATCCGACCTACGTCGAGGCGGCGCGGGCCTTGGCCGCGCGCATTGTCCGCGAGGGCGGCGCGACCCGCGAGGCCCGGCTGGCCTGGGCGTGGCAGCGGGCGCTGCAACGCGCGCCGCGATCCGAGGAGCTGCGCACGGCCGACGCCTTGCTCGACGAGCACCTGCGCATCTATCGCACCGATCCCGGCGCCGCCAACGCGCTGCTCGCGACGGGCGACGCACCCGTGTCCTCCGGCGTCGATCGCGCCGAGTTGGCGGCGTGGACGCACCTCGCCCGCGTGCTGCTGAACCTTCACGAGTTCATCACCCGTTCCTGACCTGCCATGAACTTTTTTCCCACTCCCTTTCAAACCCGCCGTGCGTTCATCGGCCGAGTGTCGCAGGGCGTCGGCGCCGTCGCGCTCGCCTCGCTGCTGGGCAAAGGAACCTCGTCAGCACGGGCCGCTGCCGCCGTCCGCTCCGCCGCGCGCGGCGTGGTTCATCCGCTGCCGCTCCCGCAGAAAGTGAAGCGCGTCATCTGGCTTACGATGGCGGGCGGGCCGTCGCAGTTCGAGACCTTCGATCCGAAGCCGAGGCTCGCCGCGATGCACGGCGAGCCGATGCCCGAGAGCCTGACGCGCGGCCAGCAGCTCGCGCAGCTCCAGGGCCAGAAGCTCGTCTGCCACGGGCCGCAGTTCCCCTTCGCCAAGTTCGGGAAAAACCAGACCGAAATCAGCACCCTGCTCCCGCACATTGGCGGCATCGTGGACGACATCTGCCTCATCCGCTCGATGACGACCGACGCCATCAACCACGATCCGGCGCACATGTTTATGAACACCGGTTCGCAGATCGCGGGCCGCCCGAGCATGGGCGCGTGGATCAACTACGGCCTCGGCAGCGAGGCGGAGAATCTACCCGGCTTCGTAGTGATGGTGACCACCGGCCCAGGGCGGCCGCCGCAGCCGATCGCGACGCGGCAGTGGAGCAGCGGGTTTCTGCCGAGCAAGTTTCAGGGCGTGCAATTGCAGGGGCGCGGCGACGCCGTGCACTACCTCACGAACCCCGGCCGCGTCTCGCGCGCGCAGCAGGGCGCCGACATCGCGGCCATCAACGCCCTCAACCGCCAGCACGACGCCTTCGTCGCCGATCCCGAGATCGCCACGCGCATCGCGCAATACGAGCTGGCCTTTGCCATGCAGGCCAGCGTGCCCGAGTTGACCGACCTGCGCGGCGAGGATGCGCGCACCCTGGCACTCTATGGATGCACGCCGGGCGACGGCTCGTTTGCCAGCAACTGCCTGCTCGCGCGCCGGCTCGCCGAGCGTGGCGTGCGCTTCATCCAGCTCTACCATCGCGACTGGGATCACCACAGCCTGCTCAACGAGGAGTTGCCGCTGCGCGCCAAGGAGACCGACCAGGCCTCCGCCGCGCTCATCACCGATCTCAAGCAGCGCGGTATGCTCGACGACACGCTGGTCGTTTGGACCGGAGAGTTTGGCCGCACTCCGATGTCTCAGGGCAACAAGGGTCCGACGGGCCGCGACCACCACAACAAGTCGATGTCGATGTGGCTCGCCGGCGGCGGTGTGAAGCGCGGGATCGTTTACGGCGCGACCGACGACCTCGGCTACGCCGCCACGGAAAATAGCTGCACCGTCCACGACCTCCACGCGACGATGCTGCAGCAGCTCGGCATCCGGCACGATGCGTTCAGCGTGAAATTTCAAGGTCTCGACGCGAAGCTCACCGGCGTCGAGGGCGCGCGGGTGATCGAGGGAATTTTAGGATAACGGCAGCGGCGCCGGCTTGCTAGCTTGGCCTGGGGGCATTCATTGGATTCGTTCCTCTCTTGGACCATTCCTGTTCCCCCTTTTGCCCCATGCGCCGCTTCCTCCTGTTTTGCCTGACCGCGTCTGCGGTGGCCGCCGCTGCGCCGGCGAAGCTGTCCTTCAACGACCACATCCAACCGATCCTCGCCGACAACTGCTACGCTTGCCACGGCGTCGATCCAGGGTCGCGCAAGGCGGACCTGCGGCTTGATCGCTTTGAGCACGCCACGCGCCCGCGCAAGGAGGGCGATCCGGCGATTGTGCCCGGGCAGCCGGACCGGAGCCCGCTCGTCCAGCGCATCGAGTCCAAGGACGAAAAGAAAATCATGCCTCCGCCCGAGGCGCACAAGACCCTCAAGCCCGGGCAAATCGCCACGCTCCGCCGCTGGATCGCCGAGGGCGCCAATTACGAGGAACACTGGGCTTTCGTTGCGCCCGTTCGTCCGCCGGTGCCGGGCGTTGTTTCTGCGAACGATGCAGATGGAGAGAAGGAGAGACAGAGAGAGGGAGGGAAAAAGGCCCGCGCAGCCAACGTCTCTCCTTCTCCCCCTCTCTCTATCCCTACTTCTCGGGCCGACGCCAAGACCCAGAACCCCATCGACGCATTCGTGCGCGCCAAACTTTCCGCAAGCAAGCTCACCCCGTCCCCCGAGGCCGACCGCCGCTCTCTCATCCGCCGCGTGACGCTCGATCTCACGGGCATCGTGCCGACGGCCGAGGAGGTCGAGGCCTTCGTCGCCGACAAGTCCCCCGACGCCTACGCCAAGGTCGTCGATCGCCTGCTCGCGAGTCCGCGCTACGGCGAGCATCGCGCGCGCTACTGGCTCGATTATGTCCGCTATGCCGACACGCACGGCATCCACTTCGACAACTACCGCGCGATTTGGCCGTATCGCGACTATGTCATCCGCGCGTTCAACCAGAACAAGCCCTTCGACACCTTCGTCCGCGAGCAGCTCGCCGGCGATCTGTTGCCGGCCAAGACCCTCGACCAGCTCGCCGCGACCGGCTTCGTGCGAAACAACCTGACGACCAACGAGGGCGGCACCATCCCCGAGGAGGTCTATGTCAACCAGACGCGCGATCGCGTGGAGGCGTTTGGCGCGACGTTTCTCGGCCTGACCACCGGCTGCGCCGCGTGCCACGACCACAAGTTTGATCCCATCTCGCAGAAGGACCACTACGGCCTCGCCGCCTACCTCGGCAACACGGCGGAGAAGCCCTGGGACCTGAACATCGCCGAGCCCGCGCCGGTGCTCCGCCTGCCCAAGGACGAGAATCGCCCCGCGGCCGAATTCGTCCTCCGCTCCCGCGGTGAACTGCAGGAGAAACTCAACGCCCGGCGGGCCCGCGGCCCGGAACTGGCCGCCGCGTGGCTCGCCGCCGGCAACCGCCCGAAGCCCGTCGCGAGCAACGCGCTCGAACTGCGCCTGCGCCTCGACGAGAACCAGGGCGACGTGGTGAAGAACGCCGCGCCTGGCGCCAAGGTGAAGGAATTCAAGGCCGACACCAATCCGCTGGTCTGGGGTGAAAACACCTGGCTGTGGCCCTCGATGCGCATGGACATCTTCACCCGCCTCGCGCTTGGCGATCACGGCGACGTCGAGGCGGGCGACAAGTTTTCCGCCGGCGGCTGGCTGATGCTGCGCGCCAAGCCCGGCGGCGGCGTGCGCACAGGCACGGGCAGCGGCTCGCTGCTCGCCCGCATGGGCGACGACAAACGCCGCAGCGGCGCGGGCTGGGATCTTTACCAGGAAGGCACGCAGTTTTTCGTGAACCTCGTGCCCGACTGGAAGGCCGACGAACCCGCCGCAACGATGCCGGCGGCGGCGGACGACGCGAAGAAGGCGCCCGCCAGGAAAAACGCCAAAGCCGCGGCCCGTCCCGCGTCCGATGTTCGCAACACCGCCGCGGTGCCGGCCAAGCGCGGCATCCAAGTCGTGACCAAGGGCACCTTCCTCCGCGACGAGTGGCTGCACGTCTTCTTCACCTACGACGGCTCGCGCAAAGCCGCGGGCGTGAAAATCTACGTCAACGGCAAGCCGGTCGAGACCGAGGTGCGCCTCGACACGCTGACACCCAAGGACTCCATCCGCACCGATGCCGCGATGCACCTCGGCCGTCGCGACGACTACCTGCCGATGCGCGAGACGCGGTTTCAGGATGTGCGTTTCTACAAACGCGCGCTCACGCCGGACGAGATCACGCGCCTGCCCTTCGAGGACATCGCCGCCGAGATTGTCGCCCGCGAGCCCGATCCGGCGAAGTGGACGACCGACGAGCGCTTCGTCGCCCTCGACCGGTTCTTCCTCGGGGAAAAGGACGCCGACACCATGGCGCTCGCGTCCGCCATCGCGGCGCACGACACCGCCTTCGATGCGCTCACGGCCGGCGGCACCGCCACGCTCATCGCGTTGGAGAAGCCCACGCCGGCCTACGCCGACCTGCTGAAGCGCGGCGACTACTATGCGCGCGTCGAGCGCGTGGAGCCGATTTTGCCGCACTTCCTGCCGCCGCCGCCGAAGGGCGCGCCGAAGAACCGCCTCGGCCTCGCCGAGTGGCTGCTCGTGCCGGAGCAGCCGCTGATGGCGCGCGTGACCGTCAACCGCATGTGGCAGGAGGTCTTTGGCCGCGGCCTCGTGGAGAGCGCGGGCGATTTTGGCATCATGGGCGACCGGCCCACGCATCCGGAGCTGCTCGACTGGCTCGCCGTCGAGTTCCGCGAGAGCGGTTGGGATGTGAAAAAACTCTACCGCCTGCTCGTGATGTCGGCGACCTACCGCCAGATCGCGAACGCCTCGCCGGAACGGCTGGCCGCCGATCCCACGAATGCGCTGCTCTCGCGCGGCCCGCGCTTCCGCATGGACGGCGAGATGCTGCGCGACAGCGCGCTCGCCGCCGCCGGCCTGCTGGTCGAAAAGATCGGCGGTCCTTCGGTGAAGCCCTACCAGCCCGCCGGCATTTGGGAGGAGGTCGCCATGCCCGAGTCGAACACCCGCACCTATGTGCCCGACAAAGGCGAGGGCCTCTACCGCCGCAGCGTCTATACGTTTTGGAAACGCGCCTCGCCGCCGGCGAGCATGGAGACCTTCGACGCCACCTCGCGCGAGGTGGTCTGCACGCGCCGCGCGCGCACCAACACCCCGCTGCAGGCCTTCATCACGATGAACGACCCGCAGTGGGTCGAGGCCGCGCGCAAGCTCGCCGAGCGCGCGCTCACCGCCGCCCCCGCGCCCGCGGCGCGCCTCGACTTCATGGCGCGCGCCACCCTCGGCCGCGTGCTCACCGCGAATGAGCGCAAGGTCCTCCTCGGCACCGCGGCCCAGTTCCGCGCGAAATTCGCTGCCGACGCCAAACAGGCGGAGGCGCTCCTCGCCATCGGCGAGACCAAGTCCGATCCCGCGCTCGCCCCCGCCGAACTCGCCGAGTGGACCGTCGTCGCGAGCCAGTTCCTCAACCTCGATGAGTTTCTGACCAAGTAGGGCGGGTCTCCGACCCGCCCTCTCAAAGCCTACGCACCGCCCTCGATCTTCGACTCCGATTTCCAACCAGAGCCTGGGCGGGTCACAGACCCGCCCTACCTCAAGCCATGCACTCCCCCGATTCCCACCTCTGCTCCGATCACTGCGGCGAACACCCGATCGTCCTCGACCTGCCGCACGTGCCCGCCGACCTCAAGCGGGAGTGGCTGCGGCTTGAGACGCGCCGCCACTTCGTCGGCCGCGGCGTCAAGGCCCTCGGTGCCGCCGGCCTCGCCACGCTCTTCGGCCGCCACGCGCCCGAGATGCTCGCCGCCGGCGCGCCCGTGGGCGCCGGGCTGCCTGCGCACCTGCCGCACTACGCGCCCAAGGCCAAGCGCGCGATCTACCTCTTCATGGCGGGCTCGCCGTCTCAGTTTGAGACGTGGGATTACAAGCCCGCGCTCCAGAAAATGTTCGACAAGGATCTGCCCGAGTCCGTGCGCGGCGGACAGACCCTCACCGGCATGACCGCGAGCCAGGCGCGCCTGCCCATCGCGCCCAGCCTCTACAAGTTCGACCAGCACGGGAAATCGGGCACTTGGGTGTCCGAACTCTTCCCTTACACGGCGAAGATCGTGGACGAGCTGTGCGTGATGAAGTCGCTCCACACCGAGGCGATCAACCACGAGCCCGCCATCCTCCAGCTCACGACCGGCAACATGTTTCCCGGCCGGCCCTCGATGGGCGCGTGGCTCAGCTACGGCCTCGGCGCAGCCAACGACGAACTGCCTACCTTCGTCGTGATGACCTCGAAGATGCCGCACCGCACCAACGTGCAGGCGCTCTCCAATCGCCTCTGGTCCTCCGGCTTCCTCTCGCCGGAGCACGCGGCCGTCACGCTCCGTGGCGGCGCCGATCCCGTGCTGCACCTGAGCAATCCCGCCGGCATCGACGGCGATGTGCGGCGTGCGATGATCAACGGCGTCAACGATCTCAACCGCCAGCTCTTCGAGCGCGTCGGCGATCCCGAGATCAACGCCCGCATCGCGCAATACGAGATGGCGTTTCGCATGCAGACCTCGGTGCCCGAGCTCGCGGATTTTTCCAACGAGCCCGCCTCCACGTGGGAACTCTACGGCCCGAAGGCCAAGGAGCCCGGCACCTACGCCTACAACTGCCTGATGGCGCGCCGCCTCGCCGAGCGCGGCGTGCGCTTCACGCAGATTTTCCTCCGCAGCTGGGACCAGCACAGCCTGCTGCCCGACCGCATCAAGCTCATGGCCCAGGAGTCGGACCAAGCCACCTACGCGCTCGTCACCGATCTCAAGCGCCGCGGCCTGCTCGACGACACCGTCGTGCTTTGGGGCGGGGAGTTTGGCCGCACCGTCTATTCGCAGGGCACGCTCACGCCCACCAACTATGGCCGCGACCACCACCCGCGCTGCTTCAGCATGTGGATGGCCGGCGGCGGCGTGAAGCCGGGCCTCTCCTACGGCGAGACCGACGATTTCTCCTACAACATCGTCAAGGACCCCGTCCACATCCGCGACCTTCATGCCACGCTGCTCCACCTCTTCGGCCTCGACCACAACCGGCTCAGCTTCAAACACCAGGGCCTCGACCAAAAGCTCACCGGCGTGCTGCCCGCCAAAGTCATCGATGCGATCCTGGCGTGAAGTAGGGCGGGTCTGTGACCCGCCCTCGAATACTCAGGGCTCTCCGAGGGCGGGTCACAGACCCGCCCTACTGCTGGCGTGCGTCGCCGCATTTGTTTTCACGCCCGCGCTCCGCGCCGATCCCTCCTTCTACACCGCCCGCGTCGCCCCGATCCTCGTTCGCCACTGCACCGTCTGCCACGGCGCCGAGAAGCAGAAGGCGAAGCTGCGGCTCGACTCGTTCGAGGCCGTCCTCCGTGGCGCCGAGTCGGGCACGGTGGTCAAGCCGGGCGACACCAAGGGCAGCGAACTCCTCCGCCGCGTCACCCTCAAGCCCGACGACGACGAAGTGATGCCCAGCGACGGCAAACCCCTCCTCACCGTCGACGAGATCAAGGTCATCGAACTCTGGATCGCCGCGGGCGCGAGCGCGACGCAGACCGTCGCCGAATTTCCCACCGCGCCGGCCCTGCGCGCCGCCCCGGTGGCGCAGGCTCCGCTCGCGCCGGACTGGCGGCCCCGCGCCGCCGCGATCGCCGCGTGGGAAAAGGCGACCGGCCTCCGCCTCCTCCCGCGTTCGCAAAACCCGACCGATGGCCTCGTGTTGCGCACCGCCAGCGCCCCCGCGCGCTGCGACGATGCGGCCCTCGCCCAGCTCGCGCCGCTCGCCCCGTTGATCGTCGAGGCCGAGCTGGCCCGCACCGCCATCACCGACGCCGGGGCCAAGGCCATCGCCGCGTGGGGCAACCTCCGCGCCCTCGATCTCACGCGCACCGCCGTCACCTCCGCCGGCCTCGCGGCGCTCGCGCCCCTCAAGCACCTCGAGGCGCTCAACCTCACCGACACCGCCGTGGACGACGCCGGCCTTGCGAAAGTGAAGTCGCTGCCCGCGTTGAAACGCGTGTGGCACTTCGGCACGAAGGTCACGGCCGACGCGCCGTAGGCGTCTGGTAGCGGCGAGCGCCAGCGAGCCGACGTAGCGCGGTGCTTCAGCCCGCGCCGCGGTGCGAACAATGCCGGTGTTCCTACGCGGGCTGAAGCCACGCGCTACCGACGATGCACCGGCTCGCTGGCGCTCGCCGCTACGATTCAGACCGGCCCACCTCAACCGACAGTCCTACAGTTTCTCCGTGATCCGCTGCAGCAGCTCCGGGTAGTCATGGAGCGCGGGGAACTGCGGGAATTGCTTCACGATATTCTCCGGCGCGTGGAAGAGAAAGCCGTGGTCGGCCTGCGCGAGCATCGAGGTGTCGTTGAAGGAGTCGCCCGCCGCGATGACCTTGTAGTTGAGCGACTGGAGCGCGGCGACGGCGTGGCGCTTCTGGTCGGCCATGCGCAGCGTGTAGCCGGCGATGCGGTCTTTCTCCACGACGAGCCGGTGGCAAAACAGCGTGGGCCAGCCCATCTGGCGGACGAGCGGTTGAGCGAACTGCTCAAACGTGTCGGAGAGGATGATGACCTGCGTGCGCTGGCGCAGCGCGTTGATGAAATCAAACGCGCCCGGCAGCAGCGGCAGCGAGGCGATGACCTCCTGGATTTTGGAAAGCGTGATGCCGTGCCGGTCGAGGATGCCGATGCGGTAGCGCATGAGCTGGTCGTAGTCCGGCTCGTCGCGCGTGGTGCGCCGCAATTCGGCGATCCCCGTGCGCTCGGCGACGGCGATCCAGATTTCGGGCGTGAGGACGCCCTCCATGTCGAGGGTGACGATGCTTTGCTTCACAAGTGCCCCGAGTGAATCAGGCGCGTTTGGGCGGAGGCAAGCGCGGGGGTGGGGGAAGGCCAAACGACGGTGCGGGATATACGCAAACTCAAGGCTGGCGACTTCCTTGCGAAGTCCTATCGGGCGGAGGCAATCTATCGGGCCAAGCTACGCCGGAGTTAGATTTTCAATTTAAGGGGGAAGATGGAGTGAGGGATTCGCCTTGAATTTTTCTCTTTTACGAAGCGCTTGTCGGCGTTCATCAGCGCGTGAGTTGAGAAGCATGCTCAGGCCAAGTGCCGTCAAAAAGGCTCCCATAAATGTAAACTGCAGTCGTTCAAATATGGGCTCGGCCTTAATCGTCAGCGCGATGATTGGGAGCGACAATAGACCGAATCCTGAAATCACGATTCCGAATCCAAACAAATATGCTGAGCCGAGGAGATTAGCCCTGATAGATGGCTGCCCGCCCTCAAGTTCCTCTTTATCGCGAGACCCGCGGTTAGACCGGATAAAAAAAATGCAGGCCGCTATGCTCATGAAAAATGCGAAAAGCATCTTCACGGCCCCCATTAATTCACCGCGCAGTCCGAGCATCACAGTTACCGCAGCCGCGAGGCACGCCACCATGGACCATAATAATCCTAGAGATAGCATTTTTCCGATCATCAGCGTTTTGCCATGGCGCGGTTTATGACCTGATGGCTTGCGAGCGCGTGCCACAAGGGGGCAGGTGTGCCTTGATCGAAGAGGATGCGCACGGCGCGAACGGCCTAATCGTCCGCCAAGCTGTGTTGGGCGTGTTTCAGCACGGCGTCGAGCTGTGCTCGCGTCACGCCGGGAAACCGCTCCACCGCGGGGCATTGCGACCAATCGAGCATGGCGCACGCAATAAGAAATCCGCGCGCGGCGCAAGCTGCCGATCCAGCGGGCTACGGATTGGGTTTACTCAAACTGCTTCCGAAATTCCGCGAGCTGGGCGCGTAGTTCGGCGACCTCGGCGCGGAGAGCCGCGGTCTCGGCTTCGAGTTTGGCGAGGCGGTCGTTTTCGGCCCGGACGGCGAGGGTCGCGGGTTCGAGGGGCGGAGTCGGGGCGGATGCGGCGAGTTCGACCGGGCCGCCGAGGAGGTGGGCGTAGCGGGGCTCCTTGGTGCCGGGTTGGCGCGGGAGTTTGACGACGAGGGACTGGGGCGTGCGCGTGGCGAGGGCGGTGAGCGCTTCCTCGACCTCGGCGAGTGACTCGAAGGGTTGGAAGCGCTCCGTGCGCGTGCGGAGTTCGGCGAGGGTCTGCGGGCCGCGCAGCATCAGCACGCAGAGGAGGCCGACTTCGCCGGGCGTGAGCAGGACCGCGTCGGTGAGGGCGTGCTTGTATTTGGCGACGCGGCTCTCGGCGCCGGTGAAGACGGAGGCGAGGCGTTTTTCACGCAGGCCGTCGAGCGCGCGGACGACCGTCGTCTCATCGTAGGCCACGACGGGGTCGCGGTTCGTGAGCTGGTTGCAGGCGAGCGTGAGGGAATTGAGCGTGAGCGGATAGTAGTCGGGCGTGGTGACGGCCTTTTCCACGAGCGCGCCGAGCACGCGGAGCTCGGTGGGGTTGAGGATCGGGAGCGGGTCATCCATGAGAGGAAGTCGGGTAGTCAGAGGGTCTCGCCGGGAGGCAAAGGCTGAGACGGCTCGTTAAGGCCGAGACATCGTTTGAAGCTGAGGAGATTTGTTTCGGAGGCCACCATGTCGTCGGGCAAGACGAAGAAAAATTCTCTTTGCTCAACCCGCATGGCATACCATCCATGCGGCTTCGGTGAGTCTGCGTAGCCGATCAGCATGCGGAACTCCACCTCGACCTCGTGAAACGAAACCGAACGGTGGAAAAACGAGAGCCCGCAGAGTTTCCATGAAACGATGACGGATTGTTCGCACGCCATAAAGCACACTTCCCAGATTGAGCTGCTCAGAACGAAAAGAAGTCCGCCGGCAAGGAGTGTTGTCCAACCAACTACCGAACCGATGTCACGTGGTTGTGCTACCCAGAAACACAAGGTCGACAACACGAGCGTGAGACTGCCGAAGATTTTCAATTCAAACCTTCCAGAAGAACGAAATAGAATTTCGGTTTGGGCGATTGGTGGAAACCGGCCCACGGGCTCCAGATAGTGCCTCATGGCGACTCGGGACGATCACTTTTTGGTCCAGTTATCCTTCAGCGATATCGTGCGGTTGAAGACGAGTTTGACGGGCGCGCTGTCCTTGGGGTCGAGGGCGAAGTAGCCGAGGCGTTCGAATTGGAAACGGTCGGCCGGGGTCGCGGCGGCGAGCGAGGTCTCGAGCTTGGCGGTGACGACTTCGAGCGAGTGCGGGTTGACCACTTTCAGGAAATCCTCCTCGGCGCCGGGCTCGGGCACGGTGAAGAGCCGGTCGTAGAGGCGCACCTCGGCGTCGAGGCACTGGGTGGCGCTGACCCAGTGGATGGTGCCCTTGACCTTGCGGTCCACATTCGGGCCGCCGGCGCGCGTGGTGAGATCGGCGGTGCAGCGGAGCTCGGTGATGGCGCCCGCGGCGTCCTTCACGATCTCGTCGAGCTTGATGATGCAGGCGTATTTCAGGCGGACCTCTCCGCCGGGCTTGAGGCGGAAATATTTCGGCGGCGGCACCTCGGCGAAGTCGTCGCTCTCGATGAAGACCTCGCGGGTCAGGGCGATCTGCCGGGTGGTGGGTTTTTCGTTCTGCGGATCGTTGGTGGCCTCGCAGGTGAGGGTCTCGCCGGCGGGGATGTTAGTGAGGACGATCTTGATCGGCTTGAGGACGGCGAGGCGGCGCACGGCGAGGGCGTTGAGGTCCTGGCGGACGGCGTTCTCGAAGACGGCGACCTCGGTGACGGAATCGAACTTGGTGACGCCCACGCCCGTGACGAAGGCGCGGAGCGCGCTGGCGGTGATGCCGCGGCGGCGCAGGCCGGAGAGCGTGGGCATGCGCGGGTCGTCCCAGCCGGCGACGACCTTTTCGTTCACGAGCGTGAGGAGCTTACGCTTGGAGACGATCGTGTAGCCGAGGTGGAGCTTGGCGAATTCGTATTGGCGCGGGAGCGCGCGCGGCAGATCGAGGCTCGTCAGGATCCAATCGTAGAGCGGGCGATGCACCTCGAACTCGAGCGTGCACACGCTGTGCGTGACGCCCTCGAGGTAGTCGCTCAGGCAGTGGGCGAAATCGTAGAGCGGATAGATGCACCATTGGTCGCCCGCGTGGTGGTGCGGGACATGGCGGATGCGGTAGAGCAGGGGATCGCGCAGCCAGACGTTGGGCGCGGCCATGTCGATTTTGGCGCGGAGGGAGCGGGCGCCGTTGGGGAATTCGCCGGCGCGCATGCGCGCGAAGAGGTCGAGGTTCTCGGCGACGGGGCGGTCGCGGAAAGGGGAGTTGCGGCCGGGCTTGTCGGGGGCGCCGCGGTAGGCGTCGGTCTCCTCGGGGGAGAGGTCGCAGACGTAGGCCTTGCCGCGCTTGATGAGTTCGACGGCATAGCCGTGGATTTGCTCGAAGTAGTCGCTGGCGAAGAAGGGCTCGGCGGAGCCTTTTTCGAGCTGCGTGCTGAGAGCGGAGGGATCGACCGGGCCGAGGTAGAAATCGGGCTGGCCGTTGCTCGTGATGGGGGCGGGATGGGCACCCTTGACCTTGAAACCGAGGCAAGTGTCGGCCCAGCCGGCGATGAGCCACTGCACATCGGCCGTGATGGACTCGACGTATTCGATGTCCTCCTTGACGGGGTTGGTGTCGTCGAAGCGGAGGTTGCACTGGCCGGCGTGCTCGCGGGCGAGGCCGAAGTTGAGGCAGATGGACTTGGCGTGGCCGATGTGGAGGTAGCCGTTGGGCTCGGGCGGGAAGCGCGTGACGATCTTGGGATAGCGTTTTTCCGCGACGTGCTGGGCGACGATGTCGCGGATGAAATCGCTGGGCGCGGCGGGGGCCGCGGAGGCGGCGCCCGGATCGGTGGGCTCGACGGACATAAGTCGCGACGTTGCGAAGCGCCCGGGCGCGAGGCAACGACGCAGTTGCGCCGGGACCGGATTCGCAGGTGCGTCGCGCCGAGGCTTGACGATCGCTGGGCCGCGTCGCTTCATCGCCGACCTGCGCCGCGAGCGTAGCACAATGGATAGTGTAGTGGCCTCCGAAGCCATTGATCCGGGTTCGACTCCCGGCGCTCGCACCATGGGCCGCCCGCCGAGCGCACCGCCAGCCCTGTTCAACCGGCGGGCCAGTAGCGCTGGAGGATTTCCTTGATCACCATTCCTCCGCCGCCGATCAGGAAGCTGAAATAGACGATGGTCACCAGGTTGGTCAAATGACCGAGGAGAGTGCCGACGCCATCGCGCTGCATCAGGCCCAGGGAGAAGCACAGGAGGGCCAGCGCCGGCAGGGTGTTGCTGAACGGGATGAGACCGAAGGGTGCCATCAGCAGCAGCGCCGCGAGGATGAACGCCAAGTCGTTTATTTTTTCCACGACACGTCCCTCCACCAAGCCTGGGAGTCGGTGGGGTCGGCTGACCCGTTCCAAGCGTCGCACCCACCGCATCCCGCCTCTCAGGGCGCCACGGATGCGCTCGGAGGGCAACGGCCGGTCACGGACCCGCGCCGGCAGCCACAGCGGTTTGCCAGACAGGCGGCTAAGGCCGACCATCAGGATCGCCGCGCCAAAAACAGTGCTTACCCCCGGGATTGAGACGGGAATCAGGAAGACGAGGGTGAGCAGAACGGTCAGGACCAACAGGCCGTTCTGCCCGAAGTGCAGAAGCATCCTCCCCAAGCTAATCTCGCCCGGCGGCAGCGATGCGATGGCGGACTCGATCTGGTCACCCAGCGGTATCTGAGACCCGGAAGATTGGTGGGAGGCATCCATCGGGGTCAGGACGGCGGGGATGGATATGTCAGAATAGTCACCCTCCACTCACAGGCTTAAGGCCTGCCTTCGCTTGCCGGGGAGATTGCAGCGCGGCAGGGCCGTTCGCTCGGCTTGAAAATGCAGGGGTGTCGACGGCAGGAAGCATGAGGCAGGACGACCTGTCGGCGCGCGATCGCACAGGAAAAGGGAATGGCGGGCCTCAGACGTCGGGCTTGGTCTTGCGCAGGCCGACGATGCGATCGCCCGGCTTCCACTGGTTGCGCTTGCGGAGGATCTCAAGGCGCTCGAAGCGCTTCAGGACGTTGCGTTTGACGACGAGGCCGGAGGGGCCTTGGAGGCTCTTATGCTGTGACATGGCGGGTGAAGGACGACGGTTGCGACTGGTTAAAGGGTCGGAGAGTGTTCCGGCCCCGCGGCCCATGACAAGTATTTTTCCGCGACCCGTTCGGCGCGCACCGCGAGCCACTCCGGAGTGTCGTAGGGATGGGCCGCCAGCACGTGGCGCTCAAGTTCCGCCAGCCGGGCGGGCAGGCACTTGAACGTTAGCCTAAACTCTTCGTTGCGCTCCACTTTGCCCGCCCAGCGATAGTGCGAGACGATGGGGCCCTCGACCTGCACGCAGGCGGCGAGCCCGGCGGCGACCGCTCCGGCGGCCAGCCGTTCGGCGTCGGCCCGGGAGGCAACGGTCGTCCACGCGATGAACATGCCGCGCAACGTCGGGCGCGGCGCGCAGCCGGGCAAGCCGGGAATTCGCTGTTGACGGGTTTCGGGGCGGGCGTTGGCCTTGCCGGTTCAAATTCCGCAGCCCTCGCCCAACATGAGAGACGAATACATCAAGGACGCACTCAAGGTCGTCAACGACCCCAACATCCTCATCAACGTGGTTTCCCGCCGCGTGAAGCAGCTCAAGCGCGGCAACCGCCCGCTGGTCGAGTCGCTGGAGAAGCTCTCCCCCGAGGACACCGCGCTGCGCGAAGTCATCGAGGGCAAGATCAGCCACGAGCTCGCCACCTGAGGCGCGGCCCCGGCCCACTTTGGCGGCTCCGTTCTGTGGCGCAGAACCGGGCCGCTTTTTTTGTCCCCCGTCCCGTCCGTCACTTCGTTCTCCCATGGCCGCGCAAAAAAAAGACGCCACTCGCTTTACCGAAATCCGGAATGCGAAGGCCCTGCGCGACTACTCGGTGGACGAGCGCTTCGAGGCCGGCATCCAGCTCCGCGGCACCGAGGTGAAGTCGATCCGCGCCGGCAAGGCGCAGATCAGCGATGCGTTCGCCCGCGTCGAGAAAGGCGAGATCTGGCTGCACAACGCGCACATCGAGCAATACGCCTTCGGCAACATCCACAACCACGACGCCAAGCGGATCCGGAAACTCCTGCTCCACCGGCGGCACATCGAGAAAATCCGCATCGCGCTCGAGACCGGCGGCCGTGCGCTCGTGCCGCTGCGCATGTATTTCAAGGATGCGCTGGTGAAGGTCGAGGTCGCGCTCGCCACCGGCAAGAAGCAGTATGACCGCCGCGAGGACCTGAAGAAGCGCGTCGTCCAGCGCGAGATCGACCAGGCGATGAAGTTGCGCCGGCGCTAGGAGCAGACGGCCGGTTAGCGCGGTCTCAGGCCGGTCCAGTTTGCGCCGCGGTGCCGCCTTGCACCGAGCCCTGGGAGCGAACTGCCAACGGCCGGGCTTTGCCCCGCGTCCGGCACGCATCCGAGCAATATTTCACCTCAGCCCAGACGCGTTCCCATTTCTTGCGCCACACGAAGGGCCGGCCGCAGGCCACGCAGGCCTTGGCCGGCAGATCGGATTTCTTGCGCATTTTCGGCATCGCGGTTTCAGGTCGGCGAGGGCGCGGTCGCGCCGGGCGGTGCGCCGCCGTGATCTGCAATCGCCTGCGCGCGCGCCTGGATCGACGCGCGCTCGGCCGGCTTCAGCCGCGCGAGATTTTTCACCTGGAGCGCCATCCGCTGGTTCTTTGCGAGCAGCGGCTCGTGACGGAGCAGAAAATCCCAATACAGGGTCGTGAACGGGCACGCGTCCTCCCCGATCGATTTCGCCGGGTCATACCGGCAGCCCGCGCAGTAGTTGCTCATCCGCGCGATATATTTCCCGGTCGCGGCGTAGGGCTTCGAAGCCATGATCCCGCCGTCGCCATACTGCGACATCCCGAGTGTATTCGGCAGTTCCACCCACTCCACCGCGTCCACATAGACGGCCAGATACCACTCGTGGACGCGCTGCGGCTCCACTCCGAGCAGCAGCGCATAAAGCCCGGTCACCATCAGCCGCTGGATGTGGTGCGCATACCCGTGCGCCAGCGTCTGGCCGATGCTCTGGCGCAGGCAGTTCATCTCGCAGTCTCCGGTCCAGTAAAAGGCCGGCAGCTTCGCCTTCGCTCCCAGCGCATTCATCCCCGCGTAGCGCGGCATGTGGTGCCAGTAGATGCCGCGCACGTATTCCCGCCAGCCGAGGATTTGCCGGATGAAGCCCTCCGCGCTCGCGAGGTTGACGCGGCCCGCGCGATACGCGCGCTCCGCCTCCGCCACCACTTCGCGCGGGTTGATCAGCTTGAGGTTCAGCGCCGCCGCGAGCCGCGAATGAAAGAGCCACGGCTCGTCCGTCCACATCGCGTCCTGAAACTGCCCGAAGTTCGGCAGCCGGTGCTCGATGAAATCCGCCAGCGTCGCCCGCGCGTCCTCCGGCGTCACCGGCCAGGCAAACTCCCTGAGCTCGCCCGGATGGCTCGCGAAGCGCTTCTCCACGAGCGCCAGCACCGCGCGCGTTGTTGCATCGGGCCCGCACAGGAGCGGCGGCCGCAGCTTCTCCGCCTGGGGGCCGCCTTTTTTGAAACTGCCGCGATTCTCCTGGTCGTAGTTCCAGGCGCCGCCCTCCGGTTCGCCCGCCGCATCGAGGAGCACGCGATGCCGGCGCCGGACTTCGCGGTAGAAAAATTCCATCCGCAGCTGCTTCCGGCCCTTGGCGTGCGCCGCAAAGTCCGCCCGCGTCTGGAAAAAATGCCTATCCACCCGCACTTCGAGCGGCCGCTCCGCGCGCCGCGCCAGCGCCGCCAGCGCCTCCTGCACGCGCCATTCCCCGGCCTCGGTCATCAGCAGTCGTTCCGGTTTCAACTCCGCCACGGCGCGCGCGAGCTCACCCTCCAAGGTCTGCGTGTTGCCTTTGTCATCTAGCTCGGTGTAGCGCACCCGGCGGCTGAGTTTCCTCTGCGCGTCGCGAAAATGCCGCATCGCCGCCAGAAAGACGGCGATCCGCGGCTTGCTGGTCCAGACGTGCTCCGATTCCTCCGCGACCTCCGCCATCCAGATCGCATCCTGCTTCGGGTCGAAGTCTTCGAGCGCCGTGGATCCCGCGTCGAGCTGATCGCCCAGCACGATTACCAAATGGCGCACGGTCGATGGGGCGGGCATGGTCAACGGCGCGCGGCTCTTTCTCGGACGAGGCGCTCCCTGTGGTAAGTTCTGGTCACGCTTTTTCGGTCGCGATCAGAGGGCGGGAAAAAAGCCATCGGCCGAAGAAGCGCGCCTTGTTCTGCAGCGCAAGGGGCGAGTCGAGATTCATGGAGGCAGCAATACAGCCCTCCAGCGAGGATGCGGCTTTAACCGAAGGCACTTGCAGTGCCTTGAGTGACGGGCATGAGGCAGGTTCTATTCCGTGTATTGCTCGGCCAGCAGCCGCGAGAGATCGCGGTAGCCCTGCGCCTTGAGGCCGTGGACCAAATCCTGATCGACGCTGCGCCGCGAGACGACGGTGCTGAGGCTGGAGTCGCTCGACGGTGGCGGCGCAAGCAACGCCCACTTTCCGCTCGCGACATCGACAATCACGGCCTTCAGGCGGATGCGCATGTGCTCACGTTCGTCAGGAATCACCTGGCCGACAATTGGCACCCAGGAGACGACGGAAGTGATTTTGTTTTTTCGCTCCGATTCCAGCACGCCCCAGTAGTAGACGATCTTGTCGTAGCCGCCGCGGGCGGCGACAAGGCGGAGCGCGCGGGCGTAGTCTGGCCCGGTGGCGGAACCGCGCACAGGCTTGCCTGAGAACCCTGCGACGGCGAAACGGGCACTCAGGGCTTCGAGCATTGGCGAGTCCGGGAAATCGGCACCCGATTGGATAAGCAGGACTTTGCTCGTGCGTCCGAGCCTCGCGGGGGCGTGGTCGCGTAGGGCGTTTTGGATTTCGGTCTCGGAGGTGCCGGCGTCGAGACTTGCGCCGATCACATCGAGTTCGGAGAGTTCGCCGGCATAATTGCCTGCCACCTTGCCGTAGCGGCCGGAGCCATAAGCGGCGTCGTAATCGGAATTGGAGATGGAGCGGGTGCCACAGCCGGTGAGGAACAACGCACCGAGTGAGATCGCGAAGAGGAGGGGAGTTTTGGGATGCATCGCGGAAATCTTGGAGAACCCCGCGAGGTCGAAGTTCCTCGATTTTACCCCACCCACTGCCGCGCGTTGTAGAAGAGCTGCATCCACGGTGCGGCTTCGCCCCATGCACACGGGGACTAGCACAGCTCGTTTTTAGATGCTCTAAACCGCAGCCAAGCGGGTTTCACCCCATAGCGGTCGGTTCCGCGCGGGAGTATGCTCGCTGCATGCCTCTCATAAATGTGGTTCTTACTTTGGTGGTCGTCGGCGTTGTTCTCTGGCTGATCAACGCCTACATCCCGATGCAATCGACGATCAAAAGCATCCTCAACGTCGTCGTCGTGATCGCGGTCATCCTCTGGCTGCTCTACGGCTTTGGCGTCATCAGCGGCTCGGGCAGCGTGCATATGCCGGTAATAAAATGACGGTGCGGTGGAGACGGAAGCGCGCCGAGTGCGCGATTCACCCCGCCCACGCGCGTGCGTTGTAGAAGAGCTGCATCCACGGCGAGTCTTCGCCCCACTCGCGCGGGGACCAGCTCATGCACGAGGAGCGGAAAACGCGTTCCGGATGCGGCATCATGATCGTCACGCGGCCGCTGGTCGTGGTGAGTGCGGTCATGCCGAGCGGCGAGCCGTTCGGGTTGAGCGGATAGTGCTCCGTGGGCTGGTGGTCATTGTCCACGAAGCGCGCCGCCACGAGCCCGGATTCGCTGCACGCGCGCGCCGCGGCGGCATCGGGGAATTCCGTGAAGCCTTCGCCGTGCGCGACGGCGATCGGAATCACACTGCCGGCCATCCCGGCGAAGAGCACGCTCGGGCTCGGCTCAATCTTGAGGGAGACGAAGCGGCCTTCGTAGCGCTCGCTCTGGTTCTGCACGAAGCGCGGCCAGTGGCCGGCGCCGGGGATGATGGACTTGAGGTTGCTCATCATCTGGCAGCCGTTGCACACGCCGAGGGCGAACGCGTCCTCGCGCGCGAAGAACGCGGCGAATTCGGCGCGCGCGCGATCATGGAAGAGGATGCTCTTGGCCCAGCCTTCGCCGGCGCCAAGCACGTCGCCGTAGCTGAAGCCGCCGCAGGCCGCGAGGCCGCGGAAATCCTTGAGTGAGACGCGGCCGCTGAGGATGTCGGTCATGTGGACATCCACAGCGCGAAAACCGGCGCGCGTGAACGCGGCGGCCATCTCGACCTCGCCGTTCACGCCCTGCTCGCGGAGGATGGCGACTGAGGGTTTCTGATTTTGAACCACAGAGGCCACGGAGGACACAGAGGATGAACGCTGCTTCGCGGTTCCGGATTCAGCCTCCGTGCCCTCTGTGTTCTCTGTGGTGAGTTTGAAGGTGATTTTCGGCGTGATGCCGGGGTTCTTCGGATCGAGGCGGAGCGCGTGTTCCTGCTCGGCGCAGGTGGGGTTGTCACGCAGGCCCGCGATGCGGCGCGTGACATCGGACCAGATCGCGCGCAGGGCGAAGAGGTTTTCCTCAAAGAGCGTCTTGCCGCCGCGTGTGACGCGGAGCGTGTGCGTGGGGTTGAGCGTGCCGATGCGGGTCGTGCAGTTCTTGAACCCATGCTCGCGCAGGGTGAGCGAGACCTCGTCGAGGTCTTCGGCGCGGATCTGGATCACGGCGCCGAGCTCCTCGCTGAACAACGTGGAGAAGATCTCATAGCCGTTGGGCAGCGTGAGATCGACGCCGGTGTGGCCGGCGAAGGCCATCTCAGTGACGGTCGCGAGCAGTCCGCCGTCGCTGCGGTCGTGGTAGGCGAGCAGTTTGTTCTCACGGCCGAGGCGCTGGATCGCGTTCCAGAAATTCTTCAGATCGGCCGGGCTGTCCACATCCGGCGTCGCCTCGCCCATCTGGGAGACGACTTGCGCGAGGATGGAACCGCCGAGGCGGTTTTTCCCGCGGCCGAGATCGATCAGGAGCAGGACCGTCTCGCCGATTCGCTCCGAACTTTGGGACACAGAGCTCACAGAGGAAGACAGAGAGGCCACAGAGGATTCCGACTCTGTGCGCTCCCTTCTTTTCTCCGTGCCCTCTGTGACTGGATCGTATCTGAGCTGGGGGGTAAGGGAGCGGCGGATGTCGGCGACTGGCGCGAAGGCGGAGACGATCAGCGAGACGGGCGCGGTCATGCGCTTTTGCTTTCCGTCCTGCTGCCAGACGGTGCTCATGCTCATCGAGTCCTTGCCGACGGGAATCGTGATGCCGAGCGCCGGGCACAGCTCCATCCCCACGGCCTGCACGGCGGCGTAGAGATCGGCGGCGTCGCCGGGGACGGCGGGGGCGGCCATCCAGTTGGCGGAGAGATTCACTTTGCCGATCTCGCCGATCTGGGCGGCGGCGAGGTTGGTGAGCGCTTCGCCGACGGCGAGGCGCGCGGATGCGGCGGCGTTGTTGATCGCGACGGGCGTGCGTTCGCCCATGGCCATCGCCTCGCCGGTATAGACGTCGAAGGCCGCGGCCGTCACGGCGCAGTCGGCGACGGGCACCTGCCACGGGCCGACCATCTGGTCGCGCGCGATCAGGCCGCCGAGCGTGCGGTCGCCGATGGCGATGAGGAACGTCTTGTCGGCCACGGTCGGGTGCGAGAGCACGCGGCGCACGGCCTCGCGGAGCATCGCGCTCTCGTTATGCTTGTCATCGCGAGGGGCGCGAAGCGCGCCGTGGCGATCCTGCTGGATTGCTTCGTCGCCAGTGGCTCCTCGCAATGACAGTGGGGTGAGATCGAGCGGGAGCTGCGGGCGGCGCAGGGATTTTTCCACGCGGTGCATGCGCGGCGGCTTGCCGAGCAGCACCTCGAGCGGGAGATCGATGGGCGTGTTCTTGAACTGGGGGTCCTCGACGACGAGGCGCTTTTCCTCCGTGGCCTCGCCGACGACGGCGAAGGGGCAGCGCTCGCGCTCGCAGAGTTTTTGAAACAACCCGATGCGCGTGGCGGGCACGGCGAGCACGTAGCGCTCCTGCGACTCGTTGCACCAGATTTCCAGCGGGCTCATGCCGGGCTCGGCGTTGGGCAGCGCGCGGAGGTTGAATTTTCCGCCGCGGCCGCCGTCGTTGACGAGTTCGGGCAGCGCGTTCGAGACGCCACCGGCGCCGACATCGTGGATGAAGGAAATGGGGTTGTCGTCGCCGAGCGCCCAGCAGCGATCGATGACTTCCTGGCAGCGGCGCTCCATCTCGGCGTTGTCGCGCTGCACGCTGGCGAAATCGAGGTTTTCACTGCCGTGGCCGCTGGCGATGGAGCTGGCGGCGCCGCCGCCGAGGCCGATGAGCATCGCGGGTCCGCCGAGGACGACGAGTTTGTCGCCAGGATTGATCGCGCCTTTCTGCACGTGGTCGGCGCGGATGTTGCCGAGGCCGCCGGCGAGCATGATGGGCTTGTGGTAGCCGCGTAGCTCCGCTGCGGGGGTCTGGGCTTTGGGGTCTGGGGTCTGGGGAGCGGACGCAGGCACGGCGGCTTCGAACGTGCGGAAGTAGCCGTTGATGGCGGGCCGGCCGAATTCGTTGTTGAAGGCGGCGCCGCCGAGCGGGCCCTCGATCATGATGTCGAGCGCGGAGACGATGCGGCCGGGTTTGCCGTTTTCCTTTTCCCACGGCTGCACGGCGCCGGGGAGCTTGAGATTGGAAACGGTGAAGCCCACGAGGCCGGCCTTGGGTTTTGCGCCGCGGCCGGTCGCGCCCTCGTCGCGGATCTCGCCGCCGGAGCCGGTGGCGGCGCCGGGGAAGGGCGAGATGGCGGTGGGGTGGTTGTGGGTCTCGACCTTGCAGAGGATGTGGATGTCCTCGGCGTTCGTCACGTAGTCGTGCGTGCGCGGATCGGCGAAGAAGCGTCCGCCGCGCGTGCCGGCGAAGACGGCGGCGTTGTCCTTGTAGGCGGAGAGGATGCCGTCGCTGTGAAGCTGGTAGGTGTTTTTGATCATCTGGAACAGCGAGCGGTCGCGCGGCGCGCCGTCGATGTCCCAGGTGGCGTTGAAAATCTTGTGCCGGCAGTGCTCGGAGTTGGCCTGTGCAAACATCATCAGCTCGATGTCGTGCGGATCGCGGCCGAGCTTGGTGAAGGCGGCGGCGAGGTAGTCGATCTCGTCGGCGGCGAGCGCAAGGCCGAGGGATTGGTTGGCGGCCACGAGCGCGGCGCGCCCCTGCGCGAGGAGCGGGATGCTCTGCATCGGGCGTGGAGCCTCGTGGTGAAACAATTCGGCGCAGGCGTCGAGGTCGGGGAAAACCACCTGCGTCATGCGATCGTGCAGCTTGGCGGCGAGGGTCGCGCGCTGGGTCTCGGAGAGCACGGTGGCGCCGCAGTCGATCGTGAAGGCGACGACGCGTTCGATGCGCTTGATCGCGGTGAGGCCGCAGATGTGGGCGATGTCGGTGGCCTTGGAGGACCACGGCGAGATCGTGCCAGGGCGGGGCGCGACGATTTGGGCGACTCCGGAGATTTTTTCCGCCGCGCGGCTCGGGCCGTAGGTCAGGAGCTTTTCCAGCACGGCGCGCGATGCGTCCGGGAGATCGCCCGCGACTTCGACGAGGTGCACAAACTCGGCGCCGAGCGCCCGCGCCGGCACGCCTGCGGCGGTGAGATCGGCGAGGAGTTTTTGCAGGCGGAAAGGCGAGAGGGCGGGGGAGCCGCGGAGGATCAGCATGGACATCGAAAAGGAGCGGCGACGTTTCACGACATCGCGGGCGCGGTCAAGGGGCGGGGCGGTCATGCGCCGCCGCGATGAGCGGAATCCGTTCGACGCGCAGCGCGCGCTTCCGTTTGTTCCCTGCCTCTCGCCATGAAACGGACCCTGCCTTCCCCTCGATTTCGTTGTCGCGCGTGGTGTTGGGTGTTGCGCCCGGGATGGCGGCTGGCGGGGCTCGCTCTCATCGCGGGCACGCTGAGCCTGGTGCCGACGCACGCGGCGGACGACGACAGCAACGACGGCCCGGTGCGCTTTCACGATGTGAAGGGCTGGCGGGGCACGCTCGTCGCCTCGGCACGGCCGAGCAAGATGACGCTCGATCTCATGGGTTCCACGCTGACGCCGAAAGGGATCAAGTGGAACCTCGACTACAGTGTCTATGTGAACGTCGAGTTTGTCCTCACCGAGTATGAGAGCGATCCCTCGGTGTGGAAAGGCCGGGTCGAGCGCGGGGATTATTCCAGCGGGTATCGCTGGACCACCCAATCGTCCGGCGGGAAGACGGAATGCGTTTTCAACGCCGAGGGACCGATGGACTTTTCGGGTGATGCGCGGGTCGAGCTGCAGTTTCATCGCCAAAGAGGCTGGTCGGTGCGGATGCCCTCGGGCCGGCGCACGACGGAGCTGAGGGAGAAATGGACCACACCCGAGGGGAAGGTTTTCCCCTCCAGTTTCACTGGCCAGGCCTACGGGATGGGTTCGACCAACACGCACCCCTACCCGAAGCAGGGCTTTGTCCTTTTCGCCTCCAATGAGACGAAGGAGGGTTCATTTGCGGGGCTGGGCGGAACCATGGCCGCGACGCCGGCGCTGACCTGGGACTACACGATCTACCTGGAGCCGACCTCGATGACGGAACTCCGCCTGGAGTTTGAGGACACGGCGGCGTATCGCGAATGGCGGCCTGACGCCAAGCCCGACGGTGGACTTGGCACGCCGCTCGAAATCAAGGCCACGCTGGTCGCCGCCGACGGCAGCAGGCCCAAGACGGACATCAAGAGCTTTGTCTGGGAACTCACCGGCACTTCGACGGAGCCAGGCATCGCGATGAACTATCCGGTCAACCCGCAGGATTTCGACTATGATCTGGAGCTCGAAGCGACTGGGCCGATGGCGGTCCTCGACAATTCCAAGCAGCGCGTGACGCGCGCGGTGCGCAGCGGATTTTCCGACACTGTGAAGGTTGTGCCCCGCGACTGGGGCGGCTGGGCGACGTTGCAGGCGACGGCCATCCTGACCGACGGCCGCCGCGTGCAGGGCAAGCTGAAGGGTAAAAAAGAGACCGGCCTGCGGCTCCCGAAACGCGCGCCCGACTCGAAGATCGCCGATAGCTGGAAGGCGCGGAACAAGTCCGGTGCCGACAGTCTCGACGACGAGGACGAACCCGTGGGCGACAGCAACAAGGGCGACGGTTTCACCCTCTACGAGGAGTATCGCGGGTTCATTGTGGAGGGGCAGCACGTCGAGGGTGACCCGAAGAAGAAGGATTTCTTCGTGCTCAATCTCATCGGGGGCGACGCGGAGCCGGGCATCGATTTGTTTGCCTCGCTTTCGCAGCTGCGGGTCCATTCGCGGCTGCGGCCCGAGGAAATGTCCGAGACGACGCGGCTCATGAACGGCAACAATTCGCAGGGCGCCCACCGCGTTGATCAACACGGCGTGTGGGTGAAGACCTTCACCAAGTCCACACTGGGCGACACGGGAGCGCAGACACCCATGACCGAGGCTGGAGTCGCGGGCCGGCCCGGCATCACGAAGGGCATCGGCATCCTCGCGCGCGACGACACCGACAGCGCCTTCAACCAGCCCTTCAACCTGCCGCCGTCGGACATGGCCTTCGCCTACGACCGCGCGATCGCGCATGAGCTGCTGCATTCCGTGGGCGCCGAGCATCACGGCAGCGGGGATTACCGGCAGATCATGGGCTACTGCTCGCCGCGGCATCCGTTGAACAAATTAGGCCGGCCCTACTACGGCTACAGCGCCGACTCCCCCATCATCCTGCTCGACGAAGACGGCCAGGACGTGGCCGCCAAGGATCTCCCCGAATACGTCAAATTCCGTGAGTTCATCGATATGATGATGCTCGAGCGCTATCTCAAGGAAGGACAGGACTACATTGCCCGGAATGGCGTCGGTTACTCCGGCTTCACCACCCCGCAGCAATACGCGGACTTTCACATCGAGCTGCTGCTCGTCTTTCCCTTCATGCATTTGGACGGGACCGTGGGCGTCGAGCGCGGCGAACATTCCGGTCATCAGGACTGCGTCATGCGCTACTCGTTCGCGAAGTTCTACGAGGCCAAGGCGGCCGCCCAAAAAACCCTCTACGTCGTCTCTCCGGGCACGGAGCGAATCGGCCTGCAGTTATGCCAAGCCGCCGCCGGCACCGGGATCAACGCGCCCGGCCGCCGGCCGCAGTCGCGCTACGGCGATGCCGGCGCGGGCGGGGGAAACTGCGCCGCCCAAATCTGCCCGAACGACGCGATTCCGCCGCGAAAGGTGAAACCATGAAGCTTGCGATGCGATGGTTCGCACCGGCTCTGGTGGCGGCGGTGGTGTCGGTGCAGGCGGCCGTGCCGGCCGCCCCACAGCTCTCGTTGTCCCTGCGCGGCGTCGCCGAGGGTGTGGCTCAGCCCGGCGAACCTCTTCGGATTGTCGTGCGTGTGGCCGCCCCCCGCGCGAGCGCGGCCACGATCGCCCTCGCGCCCGCAAACGGCGCCTGGAGCGATGCAGTGAGCATCGAGCTTTGGCCAGCGGTGGGCCGCGCGTCTGTGGCGAAGGCAGAGGGCGTGGGCCGGCCGGAATCGTCTTCGGCCACGCTGGGTGCCGGTCGCATCGCCGGTGGTTTGTGGCGTTTCCCGTCGGAGGTGACGCAGCGACTCGCTCCAGGCTCTTATCAGGTGCGCGCGCGCCTCGCGATTCGCGATGGCTCTGGCTGGAAGGGCGAGGTCGAGGCGGTGGCCCTCCCACTGCGCATCGTGGCGCCCTCCAGCGACCCTGAACGGATTACGCAGCTGACGGTGAATCGCGCCCACGATGCGCTCGTGCGCGGGCAGATCGAGGCGGCGGCGGCCGTCCTCGATGCGCAGCTCGGCTCCATGCCGGACGATGTCCGCCTCCTAGCCGCGCGCGCCGAGGTGGCGCTGCGGGCCGGCAACCCTGCCGCCGCGCTCATGTGTTTGAATCGCGTGCCGCCGGGAAAATCGGTCGGTCCGGCTTCGCCGGAGCGGGATGCGCTCCTCGCGCGCGTGAGGACGGCGCTGCGCGAGGCATCTGGGACTACGCCCAAACCCCCGGCTTGGAGCTGGCCGCCCGCCAAGGTGATGGAACTCTCCGCCGAAAAAAAGGCGGCGGCCTTGAGAAACGCTCTTCCGCGCCCATCCCCGGCCGCGGCGAATACTCCGCCGGTTGGCTCCGGAGCGTCTTCCGGCCCGGCCCGTCCTGTCCCGGCCACACCGCCTGTCCCGGCACCGGCCATCGCCGCCAAGGCTGCGTCACCCGGCCCGAAAATCGGCGCACCCTCGGCCGGGGTGATCGTGCCCGCCGCCGAGCTCGACGACAAAAAAATCCGCGCCGACGCCGCCGGCCAATGGGCGGCGAGCGCCACGGCCAGTTCGCAATACAGTTCGCCGCGCTATGCGCCGGCGCAGGCGACCGGCGCGCCCAACGTCCCCCTCGGCATGGCCGGCGACAATCCCGATGCGTGGTGTCCCGGCCGGCAGAACGACGGCACCGAATGGCTCGAAGTGGCCTTCGCGAAACCCGCCGCCGCGACCGAAGTGCGCGTGCTCCAGAACAACGCCCCCGGTGCCATCTCCAAAGTCGAGGCCATCGCGCCCGATGGCACGGTGCATCTCTGGTGGGAGGGCAAGGATCCCTACGTCGCGCCGGCAATCCGCGAGATCGCGTGGTTTGTCATCCGTGTGCCGAAGACCGATTACGCGGTCGCGAAGGTGAAGCTCACGCTCAACCTCGCCGCCGTCCCCGGCTGGAAACAAATCGACGCGGTGCAGTTGGTCGCCGCGCCGTGAGCGGCAAAAACTGGCTCGGCCCGGCCGCTGGCTTCCGAGCCCGAGGATGAGCTTGCTCGGCCAATTTGGTTGATCGCGGCGCTGATTCGGCCTGCCATCCGCGATGCGGTTCCTGCCAACACGGATTTGCTTCCTGATCGGAATTTGCGCGGGCCTCGCCTGGCTTTCCTCCGCCCAAGCGCAGCCGCCTCCGGTTGCTCCCGTCGTCGGTGGCACCGTCAATCCGTTTGCTCCGCCGGCGGAAAAGGTCCTCTCGATCTTCGACTATCGCAGGATCGGCAACGTCTCGGAAAGCCTGCGGGAGTTCATCGAACTCAACGAAGATCTGCCGGGAAGCGTGCGGCCCGCCCAGCTCACGACGGACGCGGCGCGCGGCAACCTTCGGACGCTGTTGTCGGGAGAAAAGAACCGCGCCTTCATGAAAGCCGTGGGCGAATCGCCCGGTCTCCAGAAGGTGGAGGGGCTGAATGCCGCGGCGTTGAGTTTCTTCGCGCGGGGGCGGGGGGTCGAGGCGCTGGCCTGTCTTTTTCTCGCCGTTGAAAAGACGCCGCAGGACGCCTCGGCGCTGCTCAATCTTGCGTCAGCGGCGTTGGCCTTCAGCCGGGCCAACGAGGCGCTTGCGCTGATCGCCGCGGCGGAGAAAGGCGGTCCGCTTCCGGCCGGAGCCTGGGGCATGGCCGGTGCCCGGCTGGCGGACTATCTCCGCGGCTACGCCTTCATGCTGCGCGGCGAATACCGCGCCGCCCGGCCGCTGCTCGCGCGGGTGGTCGAGGCGGAGCCCAACCTCAAGGAGGCGGCGCTCGCGCTGGCGCTCGTCGAATCCAAGCTCGGGGAGAACCCGCGAAAATCCTTCCTGCTCGGCGTCTGGCGACAGCGGGGAAAACTCACGGTCAACGATCCGAAGGAGCCGGCGACCGAGGAGGAGGCGAAGCGGGAGCCCGATGCGTTCACCGAGGGCGAGGACGTATCGCCCTCGATGGCCAGCCTCTTTGACCTGTCGCGCGGCACCCCCGGCCGCCTCAACCCCATCCAACGGCCGCGGACACCCCACGAGCTGATGACGATGACCAAGGCCTACACCGGGAGCATGCTCGAGTGCATGAGTGCGGCGGCGCATCATCACAACAACATCGCCGGCCCGGCGGTGGCTGGATTTGAAGGCTCCAAGGCGTCGCGCGCCTACCAACGCCGCATGATGGCGCTCTATAACCGTGCCACCATCCGTTTTGGCGCCGTGCCCGAAATCGACCGCGCCGCGCGCGAGGTGGATTTTTTGCGCGCGCAACTCGACCGGCTCACCGAGGCCGAAATCGCCGAGGCCATGATGGCACGGGAGCCTATTCTGCGCCGTCACGCTGAAATCAACAACCGCCCCGGCTTTCAGTTAACCAATGCCGAACTGCGCCGGCAATTCGCGGAGCTCAACACCACCACGCAGCGCGTGCTTGAGCGCACCTCCCGATTGGTCGAAAGCTACCACAAGGCGCTCGACCACGAGTTCACGCTCCGCAGCAGCTACATGCACGGCATGCTGGCCCACATCGGGGCGCCGGCGCTGCGCACGGCCTTGCTCGCGGAGGCCGAGGCGGTGCGCAACGAGATGCAGATCCTGCAGCTCAGCGCCGTGATCAATCTCGCCAACGCCATCGGCGCGCCGACCGAGGACGCCGCGGCGGGCACTGCCGCGGCGGGCGAGGCAGGCCGCGGTCCACCTTGTTCCGACGATGATTCGAAGTGGTCTTTGTCCGCCAATCTGGAGGTCGTGAGCGTGGAGCTCACCTGCAACAGCGTGTCGCTCGAGGTGGAAAAAGACCTGATTCCCGAAGTCGTGAGTCTCTCGGGCGAGCTGACCCTCGAGACGTCCGGCACAGTCTCGGTTTTTGTCGGCCCCAAGGTGGGCCTGCTCGGTGTCGGCAGCGCCAAAGGCGGTGGTTATATCACCGTCGGCAAAGAGGGCGTGCAGGACATCGGCGTGAAAGGCGAGGTCAAGGCCTCGGCGCCTGTCGGGGCGTTGCCCGGAAGCTACAAGGTCGGGGAAAGCAAGATCTCATTCCTCCCGGGGCCTGATCCGGGGCCTCCGCCCGGGCCGCTTCCGGCGTTTTCCGGCGCGGAGCCGTGATTATCTCGCACTATGGAAGACCCTTGGCGTGGTCGAATTCCTCGGCGCGCCTCCAGCATGACACGGTTGTGATCGGGTCTGGCCGAGAAAGCCGTTGACCATCGCCGACCCATCCCCGGAATCGGCGGTTTTGCGGCGCGTGACATCACCACAACCTTTTTCCCGACGGACCACGGCATGAGCGAACGGATCTCCCACGAGTGCGGCGTCGCGCTGGTGCGGCTGCTCAAGCCGCTCGCCTACTACCAGGAGAAATACGGCAATCCGCTCTGGGGATTCACCAAGCTTTTCCTCCTGATGGAAAAGCAGCACAACCGCGGCCAGGATGGCGCGGGCGTGGCCTGCGTGAAACTCGACATGCCGGCGGGCGCGCCGTTCATGTTTCGCGAGCGCAACATCGAGCCCGCCCCGCTCGACCGCATCTTCCGCACCATCACCGCCGGCTACGACGAGTTGGTGAAGCGCGGCGACGTCCACCCGGAGTGGGCGCACACGGTGAAGGAGCGGTTCGACTTCGGCGGGGAGCTGCTCATGGGCCACCTCCGCTACGGCACTAGCGGCGGCTACGGCCTCTCCTCCTGCCACCCGTATTTTCGCCGGAGCTCTTGGCCCACGCGCAACCTCGCCCTCTGCGGCAATTTCAACCTCACCAACACGGAGGAGCTCAACCAGTCCCTCATCGCGATCGGCCAGCACCCGATCTTCGCCACCGACACTCAGGCCATCCTGGAAAAAATCGGCTTCTTCCTCGATCAGGAGCACGAGGAGATCTACCGGTTCCTGCGCGGCCGCGACCTCGGCGGCGAGGACCTCTCGCGGCGCATCAGCGAGGATCTCGATGTCACGCGCGTGCTCACACGCGCCTCGCAGAAATGGGACGGCGGCTACGTGCTCGCGGGCCTCATCGGCAACGGCGACGCCTTCGTCGCGCGCGATCCCTCCGGCATCCGGCCGTGTTTCTACTTTCAGAACGACGAGGTCGTCGCCTTCGCCTCCGAGCGTGCGCCGCTGATGACGGTATTCGACCTCGCGGTCGAGCAGGTGCGCGAGGTCGAGCCCGGCCACGCCGTCGTGATCAAGAAGCGCGGCACCGTCGCCTCGGCGCCGTTCACCGCGCCCCTGCCGCGCGCCTCGTGTTCCTTCGAGCGGATCTATTTTTCACGCGGCAACGACCTCGACATCTACCGCGAGCGCCAGGCCCTCGGCGGCCAGCTTGCGCCGCAGGTGCTCAACTCGATCAACCACGAGTGGGGCAACACCGTCTTCAGCTTCATCCCCAACACCGCCGAGACCGCCTTTTACGGCCTCATGTCCGCGCTGCGCACGCGGCGGCGTGACGAGGTGAAGGCGGCCATCCTCCAAGCCAGCCGCGAGGGCCGCCTCGACGAGGCTCTGCTCGACGATCTCATCCTGCGCAACTGGCCGCGCGGCGAGAAAGTCGTGAGCAAGGACATCAAGGCGCGCACCTTCATCGGCCAGGAGACGATGCGCAACCAGCTCGCGAGCCACGTCTACGACATCACCTACGGCTCCGTGCGGGCGGGCGTGGACAACCTCGTCGTCGTCGACGACTCGATCGTGCGCGGCACCACGCTCAAGCGCTCCATCCTCCGCATCCTCGCGCGCCTCGATCCCAAGAAGATCGTGATCGTCTCCACCGCGCCGCAGATCCGCTACCCGGATTGCTACGGCATCGACATGGCCGAGCTCGGGAAATTTATCGCCTTCGAGGCCGCCATCTCGCTGCTCCACGAGCGTGGCCAAAACGCCCTGCTCGACGAGGTCTATGAACTCTGCCGCGACGAAGTGGCGCGCGGCGGTTCCATCAACCACGTGCGCCGTCTCTACGATCCGTTCAAGCCCGAGGAGATTTCGCACAAGATCGTGCAACTCGTGCGCCCCAAGTCGCTCGAGTGGCAGGGCGAGTTCGAGATTATCTTCCAGTCCATCGAGAGTCTGCACCTTGCGGTGCCTCATCATCGCGGCGACTGGTATTTCACCGGGAAATATCCCACGCCCGGCGGCTACCGCGTGGTGAACCAGGCCTACGTGAACTACTACGAGAAAAAAGAAGGCCGACGGGCGTATTGAAGCATTCACCCATGGCCCTTTCCTACGAATCCTCAGGCGTCCGCTACGATCAGCTCGATGCGTTCAAGCGCGCCTGCCAGCAGGCCGCGAAGACGACCGCCGGTCTCCTGCAGGACCACGGCTACTCCGAGCCCGCGACCACGCGTGGCGAGAGCGCCTACCTCATCGAGGCGGCCGATCATTTTCTCGCGCACGTCGAGGAGGGCCTCGGAACCAAGAACCTCGTGGCCGACGCCGTCTATGCCGCGACCGGGAAATGTTTCTACCGCGAGATCGCGATCGATACCGTCGCCACCATCGTCAACGACCTCATCACGTGCGGCGCGCTGCCGATCTCGGTGGCGATGCACGCGGCCGTGGGCGACTCGGGCTGGTTTGCCGACGCGACGCGCACCAACGCCCTCGTCGCCGGCTTTGCCGAGGGGTGCAAAGCGGCGGGCGCGGTGTGGGGCGGAGGGGAGACGCCCACGCTCGGCGGCGTTGTGGAGCCCGAGGCCATCGTGCTCGCGGGTTCGGCCATCGGAAAAATCTCCCCGAAAAACCTGCGCATCACCGGCGACGTGCGCGATGGCGACGCGATCCTTTTCTTCGCGAGCTCCGGGGTGCAGACCAACGGACTCTCGCTCTGCCGCCGTGTGGCGACCCAGCTTCCGCGCGGCTACGAGACGCCGATCGGTCACGGCGATCCGCGGTCGTTTGGCGAGGCGCTGCTCGCGCCCTCGGTGATCTACGTGGCGTTTGTGCGCGAATGCCAGCGCCGCGGTCTAAAGCTGAACTACGTCGCGCACGTGACCGGCCACGGCTGGCGCAAGCTGATGCGACTCGACGAGCCGTTCGTCTACGAAATCACGGCGCCGCGGCCGGCTCCGGCGTTGTTTCGGTTTTTGCAGGAGGCCGGGCCGATCCAGGAGCGCGAGATGTATGCGACCTTCAACATGGGCGTGGGCTTCGCCGCCTACGTCGCGCCGGAGCAGGTCGAGGCCGCGCTGGAGATTGCGCGCGCCACGGGCTACGATGCGTGGCAGGCGGGACGGGTGAAGAAGTCGGGCCTGCGCAAGGCGGTCGTCGTGCCTTCGCTGGGTTTGGAATTCGGCGGCGAGACGCTGCAGGTTCGCTGAAAATCGAGGGGCGAAGCCGCCGCATTTTTGCATCTTGGGGGCTTGGCTTTTTGGCCCATGCGGAAATCGCTCACGCGGTGAAAAAAGAGTGGCGGCGTGCTGATCCGCGCGCTGTCATCCGCGCCTCCGGCCGTGATAACTCCTGACGAATCCTACGCAGTCCTTGAGGGTGCGCTCTACGGGCTTGGCCCGTTCGGCAGCCGCTTGGTCCGGCACGAGCCGCTCGCGACCGCGGTCGTGGAATTTTGCCGCAAGCCGCTGCGCACCTATGTGCGCGAGCATCCCTTTGGCCTGCTGCCTGGCCTGCCGAATCTCTACTGCCTCGACGGTGCGCATCGCTTGATGTGGATGGCTGAGTGGCCGTTCCGTGAGGATCCGTGCGCGCGCATCATCGACGAAGTCGAGGGTGAGCTCATCACGGAATCCGCCAGCGGGGTGATCGTGATGCTTGATGCGGCGACGGGGCGGTTCATCGCGTCGTCTGATGTCTCGCAGGCGACCGCTTGAGCGGATTGGGTGCTGATCGTTGCGCGCGATTGTGTCTGCAGCGGGCGCGTCGCGCGTTGACGCACGCGGGAAAATCCCGCCAGTTTCGCGGCCGCTCCCCCGAACCCCATGCGGCCCATCGTCCAAATCTCGCTCGACCTCATTGACCGCGCCGAGGCGCTCGCCACGGCGGAAATGGCGCTCCGTGCGGGCGTGGACTGGCTGGAGGCGGGCACGCCGTTTATTCTCGCCGAAGGCGTGCATGGCGTGCGCGCGCTGCGCGAGCGGTTTCCCACCACGCCCATCGTAGCTGATCTGAAGATCATGGATGGCGGCTATCTTGAGGCCGAGATGATGGCCAAGGCGGGCGCGACGCATGTGGTCGTGATGGCGCGGGCGCACGAGGAGACACTCAAAGTCGTGGTCAAGGCGGGTCGCGACTACGGCGTGAAGGTGATGGGCGATAATCTCGGGTTTCCCGACATGGTCGACGGCGCGAAGATCATCGAGGACCTCGGGTGCGACTACGTGATTCACCACATCGGCTACGATGAGCGCCGCGGCATCGCGGCGGCGGGCCGGCGGATGCCGAACCCGCTCGATCAGCTGCGCGAGATCGTCGCCGCGGTGAATGTGCCGGTGCAGGCCGTGGGCGGTCTCACGCTCGAGCAGGCGGTGCGGACGCCGGAGTATGGCGCGCCGCTGGTCGTCATCGGCGCCCCGCTGGCGGTGGACGCCGATGCGTTTCGCACCGCCGATGGCAACCTCGAGGGCACGCTCCGCATCATCTGCGATCGCGTGCATGGTTTCGGTGACGTGAAAGTAGGGCGGGTCTGTGACCCGCCCTCGAACACCAGATGACTTCCGAGGGCGGGTCACAGACCCGCCCTACTCAAAACCTGCGCGCATGAAATCCCCTGCCGTCGTCAACTTTTCCTCCACGCCGCACAGCGTGGAGCTGCGCGAATTCGCGCGCCCGGAGCCGGGCGCGGACGATGTAATCCTCGCGGTCGAGGCTGTGGGCGTCTGCGGCAGCGATCTGCATCAATGGACCGGACATCACAGCTGGCCGGTGAACTACCCGGTCGTGCTCGGCCATGAGTTCGGGGGACGGATCGCGTCGCTCGGCGCGAATGTGAAAGGTTGGAGCGAAGGCGACCGCGTCGTCAGCGAGACCGCCGCGGTGATCGATCTCAACAGCCCGCTCACCCGCGCCGGCCTCTACAATCTCGAGCCGAGGCGCAAGGGCTTCGGCTACGGCGTCGATGGCGCGATGACGCGTTTTGTGCGCGTGCCGGCGCGCTGCCTGCATCGCGTGCCGGCAGGGCTCGCGATGGAGCACGCGGCGCTCACCGAGCCGTGCTGCGTCGCCTACAACGCCGTCGTCAACAACGCCAAGGTCCGCCCCGGCGATCGCGTGATCGTGCTGGGGCCGGGGCCGATTGGGATCCTCTGCGCGGCGATGGCGAAGCTCGCGGGCGCGGAGGTCGCGCTCGTCGGCCTTGAGCGCGACAAGACGCGCCTCGAAGTCGCGAAAAGCTATGGCTGCTCGGTGATCATCGGCGACGCGAGCGCGTGGGCGCGGGAGCGCGACGGTCTCGGCGCCGACGGCGTGATCGATGCGGCCGGCGCCTCGGCGGCGCTGAAGACCGCGCTCGAACTCGTGCGCCCCGCCGGCTGGATCAGCAAGGTGGGCTGGGGCCCGCAGCCGCTGAACTTCTCCCTCGATCCGCTGGTGCAGAAAAACATCACGCTCCAGGGCAGCTTCAGCCACAACTGGCCGATCTGGGAGCGCGTGCTCGCGCTGCTGGCCTCCGGCCAGCTCGACGTGCGCCCGATTCTCGGCGGCGTGTGGGCGCTGGAGAGCTGGCACGAGGCGTTCGAGAAAATGCACACCGGCGAAATCGTGAAGGCTGTGCTCAAGCCCGCCTGAGGTTTCCACCATGCGCCTCAAGGACAAAGTCATCATCGTCACCGGCGGCACGAGCGGCATCGGCCAGGCGATCGCTGAGCGTTGCGTGGCCGAGGGCGCGCGGGTGCTGGTGCATGGGATTGAGCGCGCCGACGGCAAGGCGGTCGTGAAGAAACTCGGCGCCAAGCGCGCCGCGCTCTGCCTCGCGGACTTGGCGGACCCGGCGAGCCCAGGGAAGATTGTGGCGGCGACGCTGAAGGCGTTTGGCCGCATCGATGGCCTCGTGAACAACGCCGCGATCGTCGCGCGCACCAACCTCGAGACGACAACGGTCGCGTTCTTCGAGCGCATGATGGCCGTGAATCTCCGCGCGCCGGTGTTTCTCATTCAGGCCGCCTTGCCGCACCTCAAAAAATCCGAAGGCAGTGTGCTCAACATCGGCTCGATCAACGCCCACAGCGGGCAGGCCAACTTGCTCGACTACAGCCTCTCGAAGGGCGCCTTGCAGACACTCTCGCGCAACCTCGCCAACGCCCACTGCAACGACCGCGTGCGCTTCAACCACCTCAACGTGGGCTGGGTGCTCACTGATCGCGAATACCACCACCAGATCGAGCACGGCATGGCGGCGGACTGGCACAAAACCCTGCCGCAGCAATTCGCGCCTTCGGGCCGGCTCATCATGCCCGAGGAGATCGCCAGCGCCGCGGTTTATTGGCTTGGCGACGAGTCGCGGCCCATCAGCGGCTCGGTCGTCGAGCTGGAGCAGTATTCGATCATCGGGCGGAATCCGAACAAGGGAAACGGGAAGTGACGAACCTCGACACAGAGACCACAAAGAACAGAAAGAGGTCACAGAGAGATGGCATTGCTCTGTGTTCTCTAGTTCGGGCTCCGTGCCCTCTGTGACCTGTATTCCCATGCCCAAGCTCGCCGCATTCCCGAAGGCGTTTATGCGCCAGCTCTGCAAGGACGGCACGATGACGCTGCGCGAGTGGGTCGATCTCGCCGCGCCGCTGGGGCTCGACGGGCTCGAATACTACAGCGGCATGCTGGAGCTCGCCGATGCGGCCAACTGGCCGCGGGCGCGCCGCGAGGTCGAGTCGCGCGGGCTCGTGATCCCGATGCTGTGCTGCTCGCCGGATTTTTCGCACCCTGACGCTGAGTTTCGCCGGGCCGAGATCGAGAAGGAGAAAAACTGGATCCGCATGGCGGCGGCGCTCGGCGCGGGATTTTGCCGGGTGCTTTCGGGTCAGCGCCGACCGGAGCTGTCGCGTGAGCAGGGGCTCGCACTCGTCGCGCAGAGCATCGAGGCCTGCCTGCCGGAGGCGGAGCGCTGCGGCGTGACGCTGATCATCGAGAACCACTACAAGGACGATTTCTGGAGCTACCCCGAGTTTGCGCAGAAGATGGATGTGTTCTGCGACCTCGTCGCGCGCATCAATCATCCGCGCTTCGGCGTGAACTACGATCCGAGCAACGCCTTCCTCGCCGGCGACGATCCGTTGGAGTTGCTGGAGCGCGTGAAGCACCGCGTCGTCACGATGCACGCGAGCGATCGCACGCTGATCTCGGGCACGCTCGAGGATCTGCGGCGCGAGGAGGGCGGGGCGGAGGGCTATGCCAAGCGCCTGCGCCATGGTGAAATCGGGAAAGGCCTGAACGACTACGATGCGATTTTCTCGACACTGCGCGGCGTCGGCTTCGACGGCTGGGTGAGCATCGAGGACGGCGTCGACGGCATGGCGCAGCTGGAGGCGAGTGTGCGCTTCGTGCGCGCGAAGCTCCGGCAATTTTGGCCGGCGTGAAAGTTTTCGTTTGCGCGGGGAAAAATTCCCGCGAGCGTCTGACTGTCTTGAACCCGTAGTCCCCGCCGGGCGCCGATCATTGGCGCGGCTCAACCTGCAACCCCACCCCCCATGAAGATTCGTTTCCCTCGTTTCGTTCGCTCCGCGCTGGTGTGCGCCTTGGCCTGCTTGGTTCCCGCTGCGGCGGTTCGCGCCGCCGACACTGGTGTGATTGCCGGTGCCGTGAGCAATTCCCAGTCCGGCAACATGCTTGAGGGCGCCCGCGTCGAGATTCCCAAGCTCGGACTCTCCACGCTGACCGACGGCACGGGCCGCTATACGTTTGGCAGTGTGCCCGCTGGCACGCATGAGGTGGTCGTCACCTACATCGGCCTCGACAAGCAAAACGCCGTGGTCGCCTTGTCCGCCGGGCAGCGCGCCGGGCGCGACTTCCTGATGACCTCCGGCATCTATAAGCTGGATGCCTTCAAGGTCACCGGTGAGCGCGAGGGCAACGCCGCGATGATCACCGAGAAAAAGAACGCGGACAATGTGAAGGACGTGATCGCGATGGATTCGTTCGGCTACCTCCCCAACATGAGCGCAGGCGAGGTCGTGATGCGCCTGCCCGGCGTCGCCGGCAGCCCGACCGACGAGGGCCTGGCCTATCGCTTCAACATGCGCGGCATGGATCCGACGCTGAACAATGTGACGGTGGACGGCCAGTCGATGACGACGCTCGGCACCAACCGCAGCTTCGAGCTCCAATCGATCACGGGCACGATGTTTGATGCGCTCGAACTCATCAAGGGCCACACCCCCGACAAGGGTGCAGACTCGCTGGGTGGCACGGTGAATTTCAAGACGCGCTCGACGTTCTCGATGCGCGAGAAGCGCCGCACGACCTATAATTTCAGCACCCGCATGGCCACGTCGTTCTTTGCGCAGACACCCCTGCGCGAGCAGCATCGCTACCATCCGATCCTCAACGTCGCCCACCAGGAGGTCTTCGATGTGTTCGGCGAGACGCGCAACCTCGGTGTCTCCCTGAATCTTTTCTACTCGGAAAATGCCGTCGGCGGCTTCGCGAATATCTTCGACTACACCAACATCGCCAATGGCCCGGCGCCGGTCTGGGACTACCAGACGTGGGACAATATCAACAACCGGAAGCAGATGAGCCTGAACCTCAAGGCCGACTACCGGTGGTCGCAATACACCAAATTTTCCCTCGGCGTGACGGGCAATGACAACTTCGAGCGCATGCGCCGCCGCGTGACAGTGCGCGCCTTCACCGGCAACAACACCACCGTGCCCAACGCCACGACCACCGGAGTGGTGGCGGGCGCGTTCACGGATTTCGTCACAGTCGTGCGTCCGGTCACCGCGGCCAATATCGACGTCACGATGGATGGTCCGCTCAACTACTACGTGCGCATGCGCCGCGTCGATGCCAGCGGCGAGCACAACTACGGCAACCTCCTCATCGAATACGCCGGCAGCCTGGCCACCACCCACCTCAACAATGGCAACGGCAAGGGTGGCACCATGAACATGCGCCTTATCAGCGCCATCAACCCGACTACCGGTGCCTTTACCTACGGCGGCGCCGGCTGGATCCTCGATCGCACGCAGGATATGTTGCACCCGCGATTCCTGCCGAACGGTGGCCCTGACTTCACCAACCCCGCCAACTACCGCCCGCGCCCGACCGACGGCCTCGTGCAGAACCGCAACGAAAACGATCAGTTCCTGAAGCAATTCCGTTTCGACGTGCGCTACACGCTGCCAATTGCGATGCCCACCAACCTCAAGACCGGCTTCCACTGGCGCGAACTGCGCATGGACGAGTGGGGTGGTGATCGCCACCGCTGGACCTACGCCGCGGGCGGCCCGCCGCTGCCGCACGATCCGACCTACGTCAGCTACGACCGCACGAAGACCGGCCGCGCGATTCCGATCTGGCAGTCGCACATGTTCACGACCGATGGCCGGCCGACGAACCCCAATCTCTGGGTCGAGGATATCTACTACAATCAGCAGCAAAAATACACGGCCACCCGCTGGCTCACCGAGGAGATCCCCGCCTACTATTTCATGGCGCAGGGCCGGCTCGGCTCCGAGGGCTTCCTCCGCCGCACGGGCTATCTGGGCGGCGTCCGCTTCGAGACCACCAAGACCAACGCCCGCGGCTGGGTGCGCGGTCGCACGCTCGCCACCGCGGCGCAGATTGCGGCCTCGCCTGATCCGCGCGGCCTGGCCGATCAGGACTACGCCGGCAATTTCCGCACGAATCCCGGCGAATACACCAAGAGCTTCCCGAGCATCCACGCGTATCACGACATCACCAAGGACCTCAAATTCCGGGTGAGCTATTCGACGAGCTATGGCCGCCCGCCCATCTCCAATCTGCTCCCCGGCGAAACGCCGAACGAGACGACGCAGACCGTGACGGTCAACAACCCCGGCCTCGGGCCTTACACGGCGACAAATTGGGACGCCACGCTTGAGTATTACTTCGAACCCGTCGGCAGCCTGACCGTCGGCTGGTTCCACAAGGATATCCGCGACTTCATCATCGCCGCGGATGTCGGCACCATCGGGGATGGGCTGGATAACGGCTACGGTGGCAACTACTCCGGCTGGACGGAGCGCACCAACATCAACGGCGGCAACGCGGTCGCCCAAGGCATGGAGTTCGCCTACAGCCAACAGTTCACATTTCTCCCGGGTCTGCTGAAGGGTCTGGCCTTCTCGGCCAACTACACGCGCATCCTCACGCACGGCACACGGGAAGGGACGCGTTACCTCACCAGCCGTGAGGTGCAAAACTTCATCCCCCATGCAGCCAACGTCACTCTCACGTGGCGCTACCGGAAGTTCAACACCCGCGTGCTTTACAACTTCACCGGCGAGCACATCACCACCTTCAACGCCACCAACCCGGCCCTGAACCAATACCGCTTTTCGGCCAAGACGGTGAACTTCGGCGTGGGCTACCAAGTCCGCCCCACCGTGGGCTTCAGCCTCGACATCGCCAATGTGTTCAACGAGCCGCAGTCCCTTTACCAAGGCTACAAGAACCGGGTGCGGCGCAACATCATCAACTTCGTCACCGTCACCGCCGGCATCAACGGCCGGTTCTGATGTTTTGAGTTCGGCGGCCCCGGCGTTGCGCCTGCTCAGCGCAGCGCCGGCGCATCCGCCCCCGGCCACACGCGTAGTATCTCCTCGGCCACGCGCCGCCACGTCAGCGGTTTGATCAGCACGCTCCGGATGGCGGGGAGCGTCGCGATGCGCGCCGATTCCGACGCGAGGTCGCGGCCGCTCAGGACGACAAATGTCGTGTCGGGCAGGAGCGGCGCCGCCTTTTGCACGAGGGCGAGTCCGTCGATCTCCGGCATGTTGTAGTCGGTCACCACGACGCCGGGCGCGAGGTCCGGGAGCGCCGCGAGCGCATCAAGTGGTCGCGAAAAGCTGACCACCGGGCAATCGAGCCGCTCCGTCAGCAGCATTTTCATCAGATCGAGAAACGATTGCTCGTCGTCGATCAGGACGAGGGGGCGTTTGGCGGGGTGGGGCACGCGCGCCACAGTGCGGTTTCGGGCCCGTGAGGCAATCCGCGAGCGGGCGCTTGCCTCCGCCGGCGCCCGCGCCGGAAGATCGCGCATGCTCCACGTGGTGCTCTTCCAGCCCGAGATCGCGCCCAACACCGGCAACATCGGCCGCCTGTGCGCCCTCACGCGCTCTCGGCTCCATCTCATCCACCCGCTCGGCTACGTGATCAACGACCGCAACCTGCGCCGCGCCGGCATGGATTACTGGAAGCAGCTCGACGTGCACGAGCACGCGGATTGGGCGGCCTTTCGCGCGAGCCCGCACGGCCCGCAGCGCCTGTGGCTCTTCACGACCAAGACGGAAACCAGTTTCTGGGACGTGCGTTTCGCCGCGGGCGATGGCCTTGTCTTCGGCAACGAAAGCTCCGGCGCCCCTGCCTGGCTCCACGACGAAATCGGCGCCGCGCATCGCGTGACGATCCCGCACGCCAATCCCTCGCTCCGCTCGCTCAACCTCAGCACCGCCGCCGGGGTCGCGACCTATGAGGCGCTCCGGCAGATTGGTCTTCCGCCGGCCTGAGCGGGCTTGCCAGCGCTTCGGCACGCTGCGGTAGTCGCCCGCGTCACCCCCCGTGCGCACCCTCGCCCTGCTTGTGCTGCTCCTGAGCGGTTTCTTCCCGTCCGCCCTCCGCGCGGCCGACGCGCCGGCTCCGCGTCTGGTGGAGAAGCGCGTCGAGGGCCTCTTCCGTCCGCCCGCCGGCGAACGTTCGGCCCTGTCCCTCGACGGCAAATTTATGGCCTACACGCAGCACGCGCCCGGCGAGCTGCTCATCATCATCATGGATCTTGAGCGCCGCGTGGTGACCGCGCGCATCAGCGCCGACGAGGATCGGCCGATTCTGCACTCCAAGGAAAAGCGCCGCGCGCGTCTGCGCTACCTGGAGTGGGCGGATGACCGCCGGCTCGTCTTTGCCCCCGAGATCGAGATCATCGCGCCGGCCGTCAGGCCTCGCGGATTGGATCTGAACGATTTCGATCTCTTCGCGGGCCAGGCGGTCTTCGAGCGCGTCGAACCTCTCGATCCGATGGTGATCGCACCGGTCATGGCCGTCGATGCGGACGGCCGAAATCCTCTCCTGCTGGCCGACGCGAAGACGTTTCAAACGCTTCGGGCCGGGACAAATCGGGTCCGCCGGGTGGCGCCCGCGATACTCGGGTTTGCCACCGCTGATCGGACTCATCTCCTGTTGGAAATTCCGGGTTACGTGAGTGGCGGCGGATCCGAGCCCACCCAGGTGCATCGCGTCAATGTCCGCACCGGCAAGATCACCGAGGCGCACAGCGAGCCCGCCACGGGCTCCCTCGGCTACGATCTCGCGGGCCGGCCGCGGCTTTCGCGCGAGGGCGATCGCCGGCAGGGCTTCACCTTTCTCATGCGCGCGCCTGATTCCGGCCGCTGGCTGAAGCTCCCGGCGCCGCCCGGGGCCGGGCCGGACGTGAATTTTTCGATTTCGGCCGAGAACTATTTCGGCACGCGCGCGATCCCCCTCGGCTTTGATGCCGATCCCGAGGTGATGATCTACGCGTCGAATGCGGGCCGCGACACCTTCGGGATCTACGGCCTGAACGTGAAGACGCGCCAGCGCACCGCGCTCTCGCTCGAGCACCCGGAGCGCGATCTGGCGCCGCTCGACCCGGAGGAGGCGGCCCGGAGGCTCGTCCACGATCGGCATCGCCACACCTTCGCAGGCGTGCGGGTGCCGGGTTCGCGGCCGCTCACGATCTGGGTCGATGCGGAGCTGGCCGGGGTGCAGCGCGCGGTGGAGGCCAAGTTTCCGTCGCGCAGCGTCGAGCTGCGCGACTGGGACGAGAGGCGGAGCCGCTTCCTCGTCCACGTGACCGGCGGCACCGAACCGGGCCGCTCCTTCCAGTATCAGCGCGACGAGGATCTCATGATCGAACTCATGCGCAGCGCGCGCTGGCTGCCCGCGGCCGAGTTGCATACGACGGAGTATTTCGAGCTGCCCGGGCCCGGTGGCGCGACGCTCACTGGGTTTCTGACGCACCCGCGCGCCCCGCGGATCAACCCACCGCCGTTGATCGTGTGGTTTGCGCCCGGCCTGCCGCCGCAGCCGCATTCCGAGTTCGACGCTCAGGCGCAGGTGCTCGCCGACATGGGGTTCATGGTCTGCCGCCTCAACCAGCGGGGAGTGGCCGGCCACGGCGCGCGCCACCGCGAGGCCTTGCGCCGCGATCCGGCCGGCTCACCGGGGGCCGATGCGATTGCCGCCATCGATTGGATCGCCGCGCGGCACCGCGTGGACCGCAAGCGGGTCGCGCTGCTGGGGGAGGGGCTGGCGGGCCACTTTGCGCTGCGTGCCACGCAGCTGCACCCGGAGGCGTTCCGCTGCGCCGTGGTCTTTGAGCCTGTGATCAACCTCTGGGCCTGGGTGCAGCCGCCGCCCGATGCGGCGGGGCCGCCCACGCTCGCGCAGGAGGTGAACCGGCTCTTTCTCGAAGGTGCCGGGGCCAAGCTGCCGCAGATCGCCGCGACGGCGCACGCCGATGCCTGGCAGGCGGCGGTCTTTGTCGCGACGCGCGGCGACCGCCACAGTGCGACCGACCAGCAAATCGCGGCCGGCGTGAGCCAGATGAAGGCGCAGCTCCGGCGCCGCGACGTGCCCTGCGTGGCGGTCGAGTTCCACACGGATTATGTCGAGGGCCTGCCGGCCGCACGGACGCGCCTCTATCGCGAGCTGGAGGAGTTTTTCAACCTTCACCTCTACCACTACGACGTGAAGATCGGCCCGACGCGGGTCGTGCGATGAAACGCACCGGGAAAAAATTTATCGCCGGCTGGCTCGCGCTCGCCGCGCTGGCGACGGCGGCCGATGCGCCGCCCGGTCCCGCCGTCGAGCTGCCCCCGATGGTTGTCGAGGAGGCGGCAACCCTGCCGCCGTGGCTCTACGTGCGCGCCGAGGACACGGAGTATCTCTCGCGCTGCAAGGAGGCGACGACCCGTGGCTATGTCGAGATGCGGCGCAGCCGCATGCGGTGGGTGCGGGCGCTTTTTCCGGAGGAACTGCTGGCGCGCAGCGATGTGCCGCGCGTCACGGTGCTGGCGAGCCAGCGCATCAAATCCGCGGCCAACGCCGAGGTCATCGGCGAAGTGCTGCGGGTCCAGGACGCCGCGCGGAGTGGGGACGGCTACGTGGGCGCCCGAACGGCGCCCAACATGATGCTCACCGATGCCGACGCGATCGGGGTCTTTGCCTACATCGACGAGTCGGGCTTCGATCGGAACCAACTGACGATTTCCTCCGACTACGTGCGCCACCTGCTCGTGCGCCGCACCCCGGCGCTGCCGGCCTGGCTGATCGACGGAATCATGACCGTTTACAACGCCGTCCTCTTCAATGAAACCCCGATCACGCTCGCCCCGCTCGCGTGGCACTCGGGCGAGGAAGTGCGCGCCCTCGCCAAGGATGCCGGCGCGCCTCGCACGCTGCTGCCGATGGGCGAGCTGCTCTCCGGCACCGGCGGCGCCGCGCGGCACCCCTTGATCGCGCGGGTGCAGGCGGCGCTGGTCGTGCGCTGGGCGCTCGATCCGCGGAATGGTGTGCGCGATGCGTTCTGGAAATTCGCCGCGCAGTCTGCCGTGGCGCCCGCCAGCGAGGCGATGTTCCAGGCCTGCCTGGGTTTCGGCTACGCCGATTGGCGTGACCGCCTGAGCGACTATCTGCCCGTCGCCTTGCGCGAGCCGCTGAAACTGCCGATGGAGAAATCGGCTCCGCCGGCCGCTTTGGAAATCCGCCAGGCGACACCCAACGAAATTGCCCGGCTGCGCGGCGAATGGGAACGACTGGCCGTGCCCTTGGTGCGAGGACGCCATCCGGATCATGCGGTGCGCTACCTGGAGCAAGCCCGGCGCACGCTCCGGCGCGCCCACGAGGCGGGCGACCGCGATCCGCGGCTGCTGGCAGCGCTCGGCCTCTGCGAACTCGAGGCGGGCGAGCCGGCGGTGGCGCGGGAATTCCTCGACGCAGCGGTCGCCGGCGGGGTGGTGCGCCCTCGGGCGGCCTACGAATTGGCGCGGCTGCGCTGGGGCGAGCTCGTGCGCGGCCAGCCGGCGACACGGCAGCATGGCGCAAAGGAAATGGCGCCGGTTCTGGCCCCGCTGCGCGCGGCCCTCGACCAAGCGCCGTTGATTGCGGAGGCGGTTGAGCTTTGGGCCGATGCTTGGACGCGGACCACGGCGGCGCCGACGGAAGCGGATGTGGCCCGGCTTGTCCGCGGAGCGAACCATTTTATCGCCGATCCCAAGGTTTGCCTGCGGGTCGCGCGCGCCCTGGGCCGTCACGGGAAAAAGGCGGAGGCCGCCGAGCTGCTCGGCGCGGGTTTCCTGCACGCGCGCGACGATGCGACCCGCGCGCAGTTCGCACAGATGTTCGCGGCGCTCAAAATGCCGGCGCGGCAGCCGTAGGCCACCGGGTCAGATTTCCCCGAGCCTCACGCAGGCGACCTCTCGCGTCGGTTCGGCTTGGGTGAGGGGAGGCACGGCGGCCTTGCACTTTTCCTGCGCGTGCGGGCAGCGCGGGTGAAATGCGCAGCCGACGGAGGGATTGATGGGCGAGGGCGGATCGCCGGCGAGCACGATGCGCTGGCGCGTGCGCTCGGTGTCGGGATTGGCCGTCGGGATCGCGCTCACGAGAGCGCGCGTGTAGGGATGCTGGGGCCGGTCAATCACGTCGAGCGCGGGGCCGAGTTCCACGATTTTCCCGAGATACATCACCGCCACACGGTCGGAGATGTGCTTCACCACCGAGAGATCGTGGGCGATGAAGATGAGCGAGAGGTTCATCTTCCGCACGAGCTGCGCGAGGAGGTTGAGAATCTGCGCCTGGATCGAGACGTCGAGGGCCGAGACCGGCTCGTCGGCGATGATGATCTTGGGCTCGAGCGCGAGGGCGCGGGCGATGGCGATGCGCTGGCGCTGGCCGCCCGAAAATTCATGCGGATATTTCTGCATGAAGCGCGGCGCGAGCCCCACGAGGTTCATCAGCTCGGCGACCCGCGCGGGGACGGCCGCGGGCGGGCACACGCCATGCACGAGCAGCGGCTCGGCCAGCGTGGCAAAGACGGTGAGCCGCGGGTTCAGCGACGCATACGGGTCCTGAAACACCATCTGCAGATTGCGGCGCATCGCGTGGACTTCGCCGGCGCTGCCCGACGTGAGATTCCGGCCCTCGAGGATGACGGTCCCGCCCGTGGTGGGCACGAGCTGCGCGATGGTGCGGGCGAGGGTGGACTTGCCGCAGCCGGATTCGCCGACGAGGCCCAGCACCTCGCCGCGCCCGAGCGAGAGGCTGACGCCGTCCACGGCCTTGACCGTGCCGACCTCGCGCCGGAGGAGAAACCCGCGCGTGATCGGGAAATGGGTCCTGACGTCGGTGAGCTGAAGAATGGGGGCGGGCATCGGCGTTCAGAGTTCCCCGGCGTGTGCGCGGAGACAGGCGTGGGCGTGGCCGGGGGCGGCCGCTGCCAGTTTCGCTGGCGTGGTGTGACAGCGCTCGACGGCAAACTCGCACCGCGGGGCAAAGGCGCAACCCGGGAGCGGCTTCGAGACATCGGGCGGGAGGCCGCGGATGGTGTAGAGCTCGGCGCCCTTGGTTTGCAGCGCGGGGATGGAGCGCTGGAGGGCGCGCGTGTAGGGATGCAACGGCGCGTGGAAGAGGGTGCGCACATCGGCGGTCTCGACGATGCGGCCGGCATACATGACCTGCACGCGGTCGCAGAGGCCGGAGACGACGCCCAGATCATGCGTGATGAAGATCACCGCCATGCCGAGGTCGCGCTGCATTTTTTTGATCAGCTCGAGGATTTGCGCCTGCACCGTCACGTCGAGGGCGGTGGTCGGCTCGTCCGCGATGAGCAGTTCGGGCTTCGTGATCAAGGCCATCGCGATCATCACGCGTTGGCGCATGCCGCCGGAAAATTCGTGCGGGTAGAGGTGGATGCGGCGCTCGGCGTCGTTGATGCCGACGGACTCGAGCGCGGCGAGGCCGCGCTTCAGGGCGGCGGCTTTGGTGATGTTTTCGTGGATGAGCAGCGGCTCGATCAGCTGCTCGGAGACGCGCAGGTAGGGGTTCAGCGACGTCATCGGATCCTGGAAGATCATCGCGACGCGTTTGCCGCGGATGGCGCGCGACTGCGCGGGCGTGCAGTGGAGCAGGTCCACGCCGTCGAAGAGCGCCGTGCCGCTCTCGATGCGGCCGGGCGGCTGGGGGATGAGGCCCATCAGCGAATAGCAGGTGACGGATTTGCCCGAGCCGGATTCGCCGACGATGCCGAGTGTCTCGCCGCGTTCGACCGAGAAGCTCACGCCATCGACCGCCCGATAGACGCCGCTGCGCGTGTGGAAACTGGTGCGGAGGTCGGTGACTTGGAGGAGCGGCACTGCGGATTTACGATTTGGGATTTACGATTTCCGATGGGGTGGCGCTAGGAGAGTGTGCAAGGGAGGAGTTCGCGCAAGGCTGCGGCGACGGTGGCGGGCGTGAGATCGGCTAGGTCGCTGCCACCCGTGGGCGGGCAGCCGGGTGGTTGGAGGATGCGCGCGGGGCCGGAAAAGACCGGTCCGGTGCGCACGGGATTGGTCGGGCCGAAGAGCGCGAGCAACGGCACCCCGAGGGCGTTGGCGAGGTGCATGCCGCCGGTGTCGTTGGTCACGAGCAGGCGCGCGGCGCGCAACTGCGCGACAAATGCCGGCAGATCGGTTTTCCCCGCGAGATTCTCCACGCGGTCGGGGCTGAAACCTTCCGCGACCGCGGTGGTGATGGCGCGATCCGTCGCCGTGCCGAGGAGGATGAAGCGTTCGTCGGGCAGCGCCTCAATCAGCGCGCGCCAGTGCGGGACGGGCCAGCGCTTGGCGGGGGTGTTTTCGGAGCCGGGGATTAAGGCGATTCTTGATTTTCGATTCTCGGTTTTCGATTGGAGCGGTGTGCGGTCGGGCGGGGCGTTGAGGCCGAAGTGGCGGAGAAAGTTCTCCCAAAGCTCAAGCTGGTGGTGCGTGCGCTCGTCGAAATCCGCCGGGACGCGGTAGGCGTGGGAGAGGAGCGGACGCGATTTTCCGGGGCGCACGAGACCGAAGCGCTGGCGGCAGCCGGTGAGCCGCGCCTCGAGATCGCCGCGGAGGGAGTTGGTGAAGAGCAGCCACACGTCGGGGAATTCGTGGCGAAGTTTTCGGAAGTGGAAAAAATAGCCGAGGCCCTGCGGCGGCAGCGCGTGGTAGCGATCGGCGACGTCCCAGGATTCGAGCAGGGGGAGAAACTGCTTTTTCCCCACGAGCGTAATCTCGGCGTCCGGTCGCGAGGCCCGGAGGGCGCGGAGCAGGGGCAGCGCGATCACGACATCGCCGAGCCAGTTGGGCAGGCGGACCCACACGCGCGTGCGGCGGGGCAGGGCGGGGAGGCCGCGCGCGGCCAGGTCGGCGCCGAGCAGGTCGCGCTTGGCCTCGAGGCGGAGGCGCCGGGCCGGCATGTCCTGGTTGCGCCAGCGATTGTGGGCCCAGAGCCAGGAAGCGCACAGATCATCGTCGCGCGAGAGCAGCGCCTCCAGCCAGCGGTTGAGGCCGAGGGTGACGGCGGCGCCCGAGCCGTCGTGCGCGATGTCCGCGGCGCCGATCTCGACGCGCCAGAACGCGCGGCGGCGGGGGAAAAGGGCGACGACGCGGGCGTTGAACTTTTCCGCCATCAGGCCCGGCAGCTCCGTCGTGGAGCAGACGCGGCCGAAGAGGGTGGTGAGCGCGCCCTGCAGGCCGGCGTTTTGATCGAACAGCACGCCGACGAGGCCGCGGCGACGCAGGATTTTCAGCGCCTCAGCGAAGCCCTCCTTGCGCGAAAGCAGCTTCATGCCGAAGCGCTCTCGGGAGACTTTGACGAAGGTGTCGGTGGCCGGGTTGTCCAACGGCCGGTAGATGATGCCGAATTCCGGGAAAGTGCCCGGCACGACGAGGGGCTGCGCGGTCTGCGCCTCCCAGTAGGCGATGTGCGGCGAGCAGATGAGGGTGGGCGCCGGATCGCGTGCGTGGCGGGCGTGGACGGCGAGCAGCTCCGGCGAGGCGGTGAGAATCACGCGCCAGCGGGTCGCGTCGAGATACGGCGTGGCGAGCGAGAGCAAGCCGGTTTCAATCAGGCGGCGGCAGCTCTCGCGGCCGATGGTGCGGTGCCACGCGGCGGGCTTTTCCGGGAAAGCGTGGTGGAGATTGGAGAGGATCAGCCGGCGGCGGCGGGGCAGGAAAAAGAAGATGAAATCGCCCAACCCCGCGGCGACGGCGCGCAGGATCGGCTCAGGGGTGGAGGCTATGAGCCGGCCGAAAAACTTGAGCAGAGGTAGGAGCACGCGCGGCGGGTTGATTGCCGGGCGGCGGCGGACGAGGCAAACCAACAGATAATTTGGCGTTTGATTTCGTGCCGCACCCCGCCTGAAACATGGAGCCTTTGCGCCGTGGAACGGTCTGCGGTCTCCTCGTGGTCCCATGACCGAACTTCTCATCATCAAGCCCTCCTCCCTCGGCGACATCGTGCACGCCCTGCAAGTCGCCACGTCGATTAAGGCGCAGGTGGCGCATGTGCGCATCTCGTGGGTCGTGCGCGAAATGTTCGCGCCCATCGTGCGGGCCTGCGCGGCGGTCGATCACGTCTATGTCTTCGAGCGGGCGGCCGGGGCGAAGGGCTTCCTCCGGCTGGCGAAGGAGATTCGGCGCACGCAGTTCGACTATGTCTTCGACATGCAGGGCCTCCTCCGCACCGGGCTTATGACCCAGCGCACGATTGCCACGAAAAAAATCGGCCGTTCCGATGCGCGCGAGTTCTCCGGCGTGTTTTACGATGAGAAGGTGCCGCTCCCGCCCGGCGGCAAACGCAGCCACGCGATCGACATCCTCCTCCAATTCTGCCCCGTCATCGGCGCCAAGGCGGAGCTGCAAGGCGAGTTGAAGTTCCGCGAGGTGGACAGCCTCAACCTGCGATTTGCCGACACGCGGGGCGGCGGGCGGCCCATCGTGATGTTTGTGGACAGCCGGCGCGCGGAGAAGACCTGGGGCGGCTTCAAGGAGCTGACCGAGCTGCTGCTACGCGAGGACCGCGGCCGCAAGGTCGTGTGGGCCGGCAGCAGCTACGTGCACGACCGCGGGGCGTTTCCGCCGGCGCAGTTCTTCAATCTCACGGGCAACACCAGCCTCGTCTCGCTGCCCGCCCTCGTGAAGCGGGCCGACTGGGTGATCGCCAACGACAGCGGGCCGATGCATCTCGCCGCCGCCCTGGGCGTGCGGGTGCTGGGCATCTTCGGGCCCACCGACCCGCGGCTTTTCGGGCCTTATCCGCCGAACGCGCCCGGCAACATCGTCGTGCAGGCCCCGGTGGGCGACCTCAAGCTGCTCTCGGCCAAGGAAGTCTATCAGCGCTTCCATCGGGCGCAGGCGCGGTTCAAGTAAGCCGGCCCTTTGTCCCTGCGGCGGCGGGCGCAGGCCCCGGATTTTGGCTTTGCTTTCGCTTCCGCGCGCTTCTCTGTTTCCGGTCAACCGATGAGCAATCCAAACGCTGGCGGCGACCTGAACAACGAGTGGGAAGATCGCGGTGATGTGGCGTGGAACGAATTCGACTGGGAGCGCTACCTGCGCGAGCAGGACGCCGAGGTCGATCGCTACGTGCAGCTTTACGAGGCGTGCAAGGATCCCGCCAAGCGGATCGACGACGTCGCCGAGCAGATGCAGTGGGGCGAGGCCGGCTGGGTGGAGGATGACGCCGCGGCCGACGATGAGGAAGAGGAGGACGACGAGGACGACGTCTACACGCTCCACAAGAACCCCATCTACATCGCGACCAAGGGCATTTACCTGGTTCTCACCCGCTCTTGGCAAAAACTCGCCGCCGATCCGGCGCGCGTGCCCCCGCCGCTCGCGCTGGCGCTGCTCGATTCGTTCCAACGCGGCCAGGATCTCTCGATGCAGGCCGTGCATGCGCTCGACTTCGGGGACTACGCGATGGCCGTGAGTCTTTTCAAGCGGGCGCTCGCCGCGCTGAATGCCTCTTTCGCGATCATCAATGCCGACGCCGCCCTTCGCCTGCCGCGGGTGGGCGCGTGGCGCGACGAGGCGATGCCCCGCCTCTTCGATCTGCGCGAGGTCTGGCTGCGCGTGATTGCCGAGTGCCGCGAGGAACTCGAGCGTCCGATCGAGGACGAGGAGTAGGACACGCAGCCGTGCCGGCGCCGGCTCACCCCGCCGTGAAACAATCCCCGTCGCGAAGCTAACCGTTGCGAGACGCCCCGGCGGCCCTCCCGGCTGAAAATGGCCGGTAGCCCAGCCAGGCCCTATCCGATGAACCACCCGGCGCCAGTTCCTCCGCGGACGAAAAGCCTGGGAGCGGCGCGCTGGCCTGGCCTCATCTTCGGCGGCATCGGGCTCATCGCGTTCGCCGCCGGGCTCGGACTCTGCGTCGATCGCTTGGTGATTTTCGTGTCTTGGCCCGAGGCCGAGGCCCGCGTGATCGAGAGCCGCATCGAGCCGATCGGCAGCCAGCATCGCGCGATCATCCGCGTCGAGTTCGAGCTCCGCGGCGCCCGGATCGAGGCGGAGCCCGCGAGCGACTACCGCTCGAGCCGTCATGGCTGGATCGCGGAGGCGGTGGAGCGTCATCCGGTGGGCGGGCCCGCGCAAGTGCGCCACCACTGGGACGACCCGCGGCGCACGCGGCTCGATGTCGGGCTCAATTTCACGACGTTTGGGTTGCCGCTGCTGCTCGTCGGCCTGGGGCTGGTCTTCTCGGGCGTGGGTGCGCTCGCGTCCCACTCGGCCCGGATCGAGGCCGCCGGGAGGAGCGCCCACAGCCGCGCAGACGCGGTCCAGTTGGCGCGCGGGCAATATCTCGGCGTCGGAATTTTCGTCGGCGTCATCGGGCTGGCGATGACGGTCGCGGGCGCGGTCCTCGCCGGGCCGGCGTGGGCGGCGCGCCAGTGGCCGGTCGTCACCGCTCGGGTGGAGCGGACGGAGATCCTCACCCGATCGACCTCCGGCGGGAAACACTCGCCCTCGACCTTTTATGTGGGCCGCCTGTTTGTCAGCTACGAGGCCGCGGGCAAGACACGCCCCGGCGTCCTCACGCTGCGGAATTCATCGACGGATCGAGTGAAGGTCGAGCGGCTCCTCGCCGGGATTCCGGCCGGCAGCCCCCGCGACATCCGCGTCGATCCGGCGGACCCGCACCGCATCGAGTCCGTCGATTCGTGGCCGCTCCTGCTGCCCGGCGTGTTTCTTTTCGCGGGGGTGGCGGTGACCGGAGTTGCGGCGCTCGTGCTGCGGTCGCGGCCGCCACTGCCCCCCGGAGGGTCGGTAGGCCTGGTCGCGGATCGAGCGCAGGGCCGGCCAGGCGACCCCTGACCGCAGTGTATCAGGCGTTGACTCCCCCAGATTATGGGAGGAGGAACGAAAAGTCCTGTCATCCCCAGCCCCAAGGAGGATTCATGAAAACGCGTGCGTGGTGCAGTGTTTCGACGGCCGCATCGTTCGGCCTCGTCTTAGGTTTTTTCCTCGCGCTCGCCGCAGCGAGCGTCGCCCAGATTCCGGGATTGAGCATTCCGAACCGAGGCTCAGCCACCGCCGCCGCCCCGGCGCGGGGTGCGCCCGTGGAGTTCAACGTCCCTCTGCGCGGCGCGCTCTCGGGCACCGACGAAAACGACGACGACGAGCCCGATGCCGTATTCGCCAAACGCCCGTTCCGCGCGGCCCCGCGCGGGCTCGTGGTCTCCGGCGCGACCTCGTCCCCCGCGACCGCCGGCGGTTCGCCCCCGAGCGATTCCACCAAGGGAGGCGAAGGCACCGCGCCTGGCTCCCCTGGCACCGAGGGCGGCGCCATCCCGTTCAAAAACCATCCCAACGCGCCGGCGATCATCGAAAAAATTAAACAGGCGCTGAACGGCTTCGAAATCGATGTCGCCCTGCTCGGCAGCCACAAATACATGATCAACGACTGCCTCGGCATCAAGGTCAGCGCCGGCACTTTCAAGCTCCGGTTCGACAACCCGAAGATCTACTTCCAGAACACCGCGCTCATCTTCGAGTGCGGCATCGAGAAAATCGAGTTCTCGGCGATCAAGCTGCGGATGAGGCCGAACCCAAACATCCTCAAGCCCTGCAAATTTTCCAAGAAGTTCGAGGTTGGCGGCAAGGCCGAGGATATCCGGCTGAAACTCACGATGGATCCCATCGTCGACCTCCAGCACTGCAAGTTCTTCAGCTCGGTCCTGCCCGAGGGGACGGTGCGGATCGGCGACCTCAACTTGAAGCCGCTGCAAAACAACCTCGACCAGATGGCGAAGAACGCGGTCGAGGACGCGCTGACCGCGATGCTCCACTTTCAATTCTACGATCAATTCGCCCGCCTCTTCGATGACCTCATCGAGGCCGACTGCCCGGGCACCGATGCGCGCCGGGCCATCGAGCGCGCCGCCGGCATCAGCGGGCAAGGCGGCTCCGGAGGAGCGTCCGGCGCGGGCGGAGCGGAGGTCGCCGCGCTGACGCAGCGCGTGCAAGCCCTCGAGGCGCGCGTCGCGGCGCTTGAGCAGCCGCCCGCCGGGACGGGCGGCACGCGCGTGGCACCTCCGCCGGGTGGAAGCACGAAAAAGGGCGGCACGGGCGCGGCACCCCCGCAAGGCGGGGCCCCGAAAACGGGTCCAAATTACGTGGATTTGGGTGATAACAAGAAGGCGCGTCCCGTGACGCCATCGGCGCCCGCCCCCGGGCGAGAACCCGTCGCCAGCAAGTCCGGCGACAGCCTGTTGGTCGGAGTCAAGCGTCCGCAGATGCACGAATCCGAGCCCTGCTGCAGCATCGTCCCGAACGCCGAGCTGAAGGGCCGGCTCGGGCGCATCGTGGTGGCGTTTCCCGCGACCACGGGTGCAAAGAAACTCTCCGCGACCACGGTGGTGTTCAAGGCCGGCGAAACCAAGAGCCTGCGGACCGACTATAGCAACGTTGCGGTGGAGATGATGCCCGGCACCTACGAACTCGAGATCGGCGGCCAGAAGGTCGTGGGCGTCGTCGTGGAGGCGCGCAGCGACACTGTGGTGAAGGTGGGCGTCCTGCGCACCAACGGCAGCGCCAGCACGACGTTCAACGTTTTCCCCGCGGGCGGGAGCAAGAAACTGACGACCCTCTACGGCGAGAACGTGATCGGCCTGCCCATCGGCGACTACGAGGTCGAGGTCAACGGGCAGCGCGAGCGAGTGACCATCCGGGAGGGCAACGTCACGGAGTATTGAGCCCAGCGCCCCGCGATGGCCGGAGCGCGGGGCCGTGCTACTCGGCGAGGTGCGGCGCGAGGTGCTTGCGCCAGATCGCGTAGCCGGCGGCGTTGAGGTGCAGGCGGTCGGCCACGTAGAGCTCGGGCCGCGGCTCGCCGTCGCCGCTGAGTGTGTGCGGGTTGAGATCGACGAATTTCCGCCGCGGATCCGCCGCGCAGTGCGCGGCGATGAGGGCGTTGGTCAGCGCCATCTTGTCGGCGATCTTCCAGCGCGACGGCGCGAGGCCGATCGAGATGTAGAGGATCTTCGCCTCGGGGAGCGCGGTGTGGAGCTTGTTGCAGAACGCGCGGAACGAGCCCGCGACTTCCTCGGGCGTCCGCCCGCCGTTGAGGTCATTGGTGCCGGCAAAGAGGACCACCAGCCGCGGCCGGTGCGCCGGCACGATGCGGTCGAAGTAGTGGACGCAGTCCGAAAGATACGAGCCGCCAAAGCCGCGGTTGATCGTGCGCACGCCGGGAAAATCCTCCGCGAGGGTGGTCCAGCGCCGGATGGACGAACTGCCGGTGAAGAGCACCCCGCCGGGCGCGGGCGGGGTCTTCGCGTCCTCGGCTTCGAACGCTGAGATGGCTTCCTTGAAGCGATTGGGGCTGCCGGGCGGGGCGTCTGCGCCGCGGACACCAGCCGAGCCGAGGACGAGGCAAAACAGGAGCGCCGCGAGTGTCTTCATTGAAGTGAAAAACAGGCGGGGCGTGCCGGCGAAGTCGAGTATTGAAACCCGACGCGGCCACCCGCCGCTTGACCGTCGCGGCGCGGGCCCGCAGCGTCCGAGGAGATGTCCCCGCCCCGCGACGCCCCCACGAGCATCCTCGGATCGCTTCGTTTCATCGGTCCCGGCTTGATTCTCACCGCGTCGATTGTCGGCTCCGGCGAGCTCATCGTCACGCCCAAGCTCGCGGGCGAGGTCGGCTTCGATCTGCTGTGGCTGATTCTGATCGGCTGCATCGTGAAGGTCTTCGTGCAGATCGAGATCGGGCGCTTCACGATCGCGCACCACAAGACGCCGCTCGTGGCGTTCAACGAGGTGCCGGGCCCGCGCGTCGGCGTGTCGTGGCTCGTATGGCTGTGGCTGATCATGTTTCTCTGCTCGATCAGCCAGATGGGCGGAATCGTGGGCGGCGTGGCGGAGACGCTCGCGGCCGCCGGCTGGCAAGTGCCGCGCGCGTGGCTCGCGCTGGGCGTGGGCATTTCGTGCGCGGTTCTCCTCGTGCTCGGCAGCTACAAGTGGGTCGAGAACGGCTCCACCGCGATGGTCGCGGGCTTCACGGTTTCCACCTTCGTGGCGGTGGGCGCGTTGCAATGGACGGAATTCCGCATCGAGCCGGCGCAGATCGCGCGCGGCCTGAGTTTTCATCTGCCGGATAATTTTGCGACGGCCTTCGCGGCGCTCGGCATCATCGGCGTCGGCGCCTCCGAGTTGGTTTACTATCCCTACTGGTGCATGGAGAAAGGCTATGCGGCCAACACCGGCAAGCCCGACGGCAGCGCGGCGTGGTTCACACGTGCGCGCGGCTGGATGCGAGTGATGCGCATCGACGCGTGGTTCTCCGCCATTATCTACACCACGGCGACGGTGGCTTTCTACCTCCTCGGCGCCGCGGTCCTGCACTCGAAGAAGCTGCAGGTCTCCGACAAGGGCATGATCGACACGCTCGCCCATTTGTTCCTCAGCAGCCTCGGGACGTGGAGCCTCTGGATGTTTCTCGTCGGCGCGTTCTTCGTGCTCTACTCGACGGCCTTCGCCGCCTCGGCCTCCAACGCCCGCCTCGCGGCCGACGCGATCGGCGTGTTCGGGCTGAAGAAATACCGCGACGAAGCCGACCGCGGCTGGTGGATCAAGTTCTTCAGCGCCGGCCTGCCGCTCTACGCCGCGACGCTCTACATAGTCTGGCCCAAGCCCGTCGCGCTCGTCTTCATCGGGGGTGTCGGGCAGGGCATGCTGTTGCCGTTCCTCGGGCTGGCGGCGCTGCACTTCCGCTACCGTCGCACCGCGCCCGAGCTGCGCCCGGGCCTGGCCTGGAGCGGCGCGCTGTGGATCGCGGCGGCGGTGCTTATGCTCGGTGGGATCTACCAGGTTATCGACCTGATCACGAAGGCGCGCTGAGTCACTCGACCTCGGATTCGGCGATCAGTTTGCGGTAGGTGACGCGCGCGTGCTCGTAGGCGGCGCGGGCGTCGGCGAGCTCGGCGGGCTTGATGAAGCGCTCCTTCTGCGACCAGCACTGATCGACGCCCGCGAGGCACCACTCGGCGCTGCGCTTCGACGCACGGATCGGCTTGTCGCCAACGAGCACGAAGATCGGATTCGTGTGCGATGAAGGCAGCACGCGCACGGCGATCCAGCTGCTGCGCGCGATGTCGGCCTCGAACTCGACGTCGCGCAGCGTGCCGTCGGCGACGATGTGCTTCTTCGCCACCGGGTAGCCATTCACCAGCAGCTCGACCGGCACCTCGCGCGTGACGCCGATGCGCGCGCGCTCGACGTCCCAGTAGGGTTTGGCGCTCACGGGCCGCTTCTTCATCTCAAGGTCGGCCTCGACGGGCAGGTAGGCGGCGACGCGCACTGTGGTGCGGATTTTGCCCGGCCCGGCGAGGTGGAGCTCGCTGTCCCGCTCGCCCATCACGGCCTTCTGCGCGCCCTGCGTCGCGGTGAAGCCGAGCAGGTGGCTCTTGCCGTCGCCCACGTAGTTGCGGCCGGCGCGGATGCCCTCGCACCACTCTTCGTAGGTCCACTTCTCCGGCAGCTTCACGTAGCTGCGGCCGAGGCCGACGCGCTCGCCGTAAATGCACGGGAAATCCGTCTCGCCGCTGATGCGCGTGCGGAAACCGACGTTGAGCGTGTGATACCAGATGTTGAGTTCCCAGAGCCACGGCGTGTCCACGGTGGAGATGAAATCGACCGCGGGCACGAGCTGGCCGTCGGGGCCGGGGACCATGTGCGTGACGTCGACGATGTATTCGTTGGCGCCGATGCCGTTGAACGGCGGCACGACGTAGTTGGGCAGGTCGGTGGTCGCTAGGCGGAGGTCGCCGGCGTTCTTGCTGTTGGCGGAATCGCGGCTGCCCGGCGCGAGCGGCTGCAGGCCCCACCCCGAGTGCGCGGGCCCGGTGACCGCGCCCTGCTTCTTCGCCCAGCGGAGCGTGTTGAGGCCGAGCGAGGGCCAGTGCGCCATCGAGTCGCCGCCGGGATACATCTGGTCCTTGAGCCGCAGCAGGCAGAGGTGCCCGCTCTGGTGCGAGCCGAAGCCGCTCACCTCGATATCGTAGCGCAGCACGTAGGGAAACGTGGAGACCTTGTCGTCCGCGCCCGTGAAAAACTGCTTCTGGTAGTCGAAGCACGGGCCCCACGTGAGGTTTGCCCCGACCTTAAGATCCTCGCCCAGGCAGTGGCGCATCATGTCGGGCGCGTGCACGCCCTCGGTCGGATTGGTGTAGTGCGCGCAGCCCGCCGCGTGGATGTGGTGATCGCCGGAGATCCAGCCCATCGCCGCGGGATCGATCCAGCGGCGGACTTGGAAGCTCCACTCGCGCGTCGCGCCATCGACCACGAGTGCGTGGCGTTGCGGGATCGACTCGGGGCCGCGCTGGAACTCCACCGTGTAGCGCCCATCGGGCAGGCGGATGGTCTCGCCGTCGGCGCGGTAGACCTGCGGGTGAAAGGCGAAGTCCGGCGCGAGGCGCTTCGCCTGCGAGGGATAGACGCGCTTCTGCTGATCGCGGATGACGAAGGCGGCGGTCGTGGGCCGGCCGTGCTCGTCGCGCACGCGCAGCGCGACCTCGCGCGCGGGCTCGCAGCGAAACAGCACGTCGATCTCCGCGCGGTAGCCGAGATCCTGCGTGCCCTGGCCGACATCGAAGGAGAACTTCGCCTCGCGGCGGCCGGCGTCGCGGCTGTGGAGCTGGATGATGCGATACTCGACGCCGAGGCCGCTGAGCGTGGCGCGCAGCGGCTGCGCGTCGAACATCTGCAACTCCAGCCAGCGGTCCGCGATCTCGGCGGCGGGCGAGTTGAAGAGCCGCTGGGCATTGGGGCTCGAGGCGCGGAGCGCGGAGGTGGCGCCCGCCTCGTTGCGCACCTTGACGAGGAACTGCCGCCAACCCTGCTCGGCGAGCACCGCGGCGGCGGGCCCGGCGGACACCTTCACGCGCATCTCCGGGTTGATGGTGACGAAAAACAGGCAGTGTGGATCGAGCAGCGCCTGCACGCGCGCGGCGGCGTCGGGTGCGTCGGGGGAGAGCGCATCGAGCGTGCGGCGCTCCGCCTCGGGCAATGGACTCCCGGTGTAGCCAAGCGCCTCGGCGACGCGCTTCGCCTGCGCGAGGAGCGGCTGGGCCTCGATGTCGGGAAAAACCGGCAGCGGCTCAGCGCCGCGAACTGAGATCGCCAGCACCAAGCAGGCGACGGTGAGAAGTCTTGGGGCATTCATGGGGTGCCTGCACGTTTACGCGAAACCGCCTGCACAGCGAACGGATTCTCCGGCACCGTTGCACCCCTATGCTGCTTCGCTCCCGCCCGATGCCGTGCAGGATGGTGGTCTGGTTCATTCGCGATGGGTCCGATATCCCGAAGCTTGCTTGGGCTTGGTTGAGTAGCGGGGAGGGGGCCCGGGCCCGCCGGGCGAGGGGGGCGGGGGGCGCCCCCCCCCCCCCCCGGTGCCTCGGCTGGGTGGCGCGCGCCGCTACGAAAAAATGGCATGATGGAATTGATCAAATGCCCCGGAGCTTGCTCCGGGGATCTTTACTGGTCCCTCAGCGACCGTGAATCGGCCGCGTTCGCGCCATTGCCGACACGCCGATCGCAGCGACGTGTCGGACGCGCAGTCCTGCAGGACGTCGCGGCTCAGAAACGAAAGCGGATGGCGGTGTAGTCCTTGGTCTCCACCACTTGGAATCCGAGCTTCAGGATCTCGCGGTGGATCTCCGGCATGTGGGCGGCACCCCACGGAACGACGATCATGTCTGACGTGGGCAGATGCTGCCCGATGACTCCCAGCAGGTGGCGATTACGTTTGGTGATGAGGTCGTCCAGCAAATGCTTGTCCCAACTGGGTGGCATCGGTTTCAAAACAAGGGGCAAGGTCTCCCGGGTCAGGCCCTTTTCATTAATCAGCGTGACGGACTTGAGCACGCCGAGCGTCGGAGGTGAAAAATCCCTCATGTCCAGGTCCGCGGCCACGATTGTGCCCCGGGGCTTGAAGAAGTCTCGCTGTTCGACGCCGCCGATCAGGGACGCGGCTCTCGAATAACCGGAATGGCTTGATGAGGAGCGCCTGGGGTTGGTGACGCCAGGGCGCTTCGCCGCTTGCGCAGTGTCCGTCACACCTTCCATCAGGACCACCGAGCTTTCAGGCATGGCGGCCCCGAGCGCCTCATAAAACGCGGCGTCCGCCACGTGGGACATGGGCATCAGCATGATTTTCTTGCCGTCGCTTCGCAGGTAGCTGCGGACCTGCATCGAGATGCCGGAAGGGCGAAGGCCAACGAAGCCTGCGCTGAGATGCTCAACGGTGAGCTTGGCCGAAAAGGCGGAGTAGAGCGCCAACGCAGGCAGGATCAAAAACAGACCCAAGGCCCCGACTCCCACCAAGTTTGACCAGCTGAAGTTTTTCTCAACGAGTCGCCGTGCGGGAAAAAGCGGCCAATTGACCCTCAGGCCTTCGTGCCAGCGGTGGAGGCACAAAAGGCCGAGCACGACTTGTCCCAAAAAGAGTCCGCTGAGAATCAGGGATGCATGCTCGATGAAGTAAACGAAGAGCGGCAGGATCGCGGTGGCCGTGACCGGAAGATACAAGCTGATGGGGAGAAAGAACCGCTTGGGGATACGCGGAATCAAGGCCATCAGGCCGAACAAGACCAATCCCGTGAGCAACATCGCGAGGACCCCAAGCCCAGCGACGATGGCCAGCTCCTCACGTCCGAATACCAGGTGGAAAATTTCACCGAAAAAGGAAACGGCGCCACAAATCAGAAAGGTGATCCACGCGATGCTGAGCGTCGCGGTCAGCCCGGGATGCGCCGAAACCGAAGCACCGACCGGCAGGGGTGGGGGATGAGGCGACACTTCAGCAGGCTTGGTGCAGCGGCTGGGCCCGACAATTTCAATTTGTGGAAGAAGGCGGCAGCGGGAACCACGGAGTGCATCTCGTATTGTTGGAGCGATGGGAACGCGCCGCCTTCGGCCTGTTTGCGCGCTCCGATGAAGACTCTCGGCACCCAAACGCCTCGCGCTTGCCTCACGGGTTGAACTGCCAGCGCCAGAAAGCCCAGATGCGCACCGGCGAAGAACCCCCGCAACTGTCCGATTACTGTTTCTCGAAACCCGGCCGCAGGCGGCGGCGCAGCAGATCGGCCGCGTGGGCCTCGTAGAGCCACGCGCCATCCGGACTCACACGGACGTAGTTGTTACGCGGGCGGCCTTGCGGCGACGGGACGACAATGAGCCGCGCGGCGCCGGCCGGCGCGGACAACGGCGGCGCGATTTGCAGGCCGAGCGCGGTGCCGATGAGCAGGCGGCCGTCGGCGAGCGTCATCATGCCGTCGAGCCGGCCCTGGCCGTCGGAGGGCACGGCGAGACGGTAGGCCGGGCTCGCGGGGCCGATGACGCGCGCCCCCGCGTCGAGCGGAAACCCGTGGATCGTGTCACCGTTGAACTCGGCCACGAGCAGCGTCCGTTGGTCGGACGAGACGGCGATGCCGTTGGGCCCCCACGCGAGCTTCGCCGCGATTTCGCGGGCAAACGTGCGCGCGGCGAGGCGCCACACGAGCATCGTGCCCGGCTCCGTGTAGAAGATCGTGCCGTCGCGGAGGACGACGAGGTCGTTGGACTGCGTGCCCTCGGCGACTTTGGTCTTTTGCCAGGTCGCCGGGTCCCACGCGTAGATGCAGCGGTCGCCGCTCGCGCAGCCGTAGAGCCGGCCGTCGGGCCCGAACGCAATGCCGTTGGCGCGGCCGGTCGCCGCATCGACGAGCGTCTTCTCGCCCGAGGCGCGGTCCACCTTGAAAAGCTGCGCGCGCGGCACATCGGTGAAGTAGAAGTGCCCCGCGGCATCCCAGGCCATGCCCTCGGCGAATTGGTGGCCGCCGGACACGACCTCCCAGTCCGAGCCAGCGGCGAAGACGAGTTCAGGCGCCGGCACCGCGGCGCGCAGCGAACCAAGGGTGAGGCAAAGCAGGGCGGTGAATCGGGGCAGCATGGCAGCAGTGAGGTTGAGACGAGCGTGAAAGAGCAATGCCTTCAGGGCATGGGCGTCGCGGGTGCGGCGCCCTGTTATTTCACCAGCACCTCGGGCGTCTCGCGCGCCATCTCGGCCTCCCACGCGGCGAGGCGGGCCTTGAGATCGGAGAAAATCTCCGGGCGTTGGAAATAAAGATCGCGGCGCTCCCCGATGTCCGTGTTGAGGTCGAAGAGCTGCTCGACGTTGCCATCCTGAAGATATTTCCACGAGCCGTGGCGCACGGCCTTCTGTTGCCGCCCCGGGCGATCGATGCGCCAGAAAAACGTGCGGGTCTCCGGTTCGCGGGCGCCGGTGAGGATCGGCATGAGATCGATGCCGTCCCACGGACGGCCCGGGTGTGCCGGCGCTCCGGCCAGCGCGGCGAACGTCGCCGTGAGATCCATCGTGATAGCAGGCTGGGTTGTCACGACGCCGCGCGGCAGGCGCGCGGGCCAGCGCATGAGGCAGGGCACGCGGATGCCGCCTTCCCAGAGCGTGGATTTTTTATGGGAGAGCGGCGAATTGTCCGAGTAGCGCTCGCCGCCGTTGTCGCTGCTGAGGACAATCAGGGTGTTGTCGAGCACGCCGGCGCGCTCGAGTTCCGCGAAGATCAGGCCCAGGCCGTCGTCCACGCGCTCGACCATCGCGGCGTAGATGCGGCGGTCGCCGTCATACATATTGGCCTTGGTCACGCTCGGCTTGGGCCGGCCGGGCGGCTGGTAGGGCGCGTGGACGGCGAGGTGCGGCACGTAGAGGAAGAACGGTTCCTGCGCGTGCCGGCGGATGAAGTCGGCCGCGCGCTGATTGATCAGGTCGGTGAGGTAGCCCTCGGACTGAGCGCGCTTGAGGCCGTCGCGCAGCGCGGGCGTGCCGTCGTAGTAGGTGTGGGTGTAGTAGTCGGAGTGGCCGAGCAGCTCGCCGAAATACTCGTCGAAGCCACGCCGGGTGGGATTGTATTCGTCGCGGTAGCCGAGGTGCCATTTTCCGAAGGCACCCGTCGCGTAGCCCACGGCCTTGAGCGCCTGCGGCAGCGTGGGCACCGAGGTGGGCAAGCCGAGCGCGTGCATGTCCGTCTCGCGCACCCACTCGGTGCCGCGCCGCCGGAAAGAATCGGCCGTGAAGCCAAAGGCCCACTCCAGCCCCACGCGTTGCTGCCAGCGTCCGGTGATGAAGCCGGTGCGCGTGGGCGTGCACACGGGGGCGTTGGCGTAGAAATCGGTGAAGCGCACGCCCTCGCGCGCGAGCCGGTCCATCTGCGGCGTGCGGATGTCCTTCGCGCCATAGGGGCCGGAGTCGGCGTAGCCGAAATCGTCGAGCAGGATGAAGACGATGTTGGGCCGCCGCGCGGGTGACGATCGGGTGGTGTCGGCGGACCAGGCGGGCGAGCAGTTGAGCGCGGCCGCGAGGAGGCCGGCGAGCAGCAGACGAATGGGAGTGCGCATGGGGTGGGGGACTGCACGCTGCGGGTTTGACAGGCGCGTCGCAAGCCGCGGCTGCGCGCATGACGAGCGGGCCCGCGTGGTGGCGGGGGATATTCAGCTTGAGCGTTCGTGCGTCGCCGCTGACCATGGCGCGTGCCGGGTCGAGAAAGCGTCCCGCCGATTCCCCCTTATGAAAAAGCAGAGCCCCAGCCGGAAATCCCCGTCCAAAGCTGCATCGCGCGCCACCCGAAGCTCCGCCGGAAAAAAGAAACGGGGTCCCTTCGCGACCATCCTCGTGCCCTTGGATTTTTCGGGCAAATCACGGCAGGCGCTCGCGGCCGCCCTGCCTCTGGCCGAACAGCAGGGCGGGAAAATTATCCTGCTCCACGTGGTCGAGCCTCCGTTGGTGAGGAATGTCCCGGAGTTTCCGACCTATGTCCCGGTGCCGATCACCGACTTGGTCAAGGCGGCGACCGCACGGCTGAACGCGATGGCGCGCAAGCTCGTCAAACCCGCCTTCCTCTCCGCGGTGCTCATCGAGGTTGGGCAGCCCAGCATCGAGATCGTGGAGGTGGCGCGTCGCCGGAAGGTCGATCTCATCGCGATTGCCTCGATGGGGCGCACGGGACTGAAGCGCCTGCTCCTGGGCAGCACCGCCGAAAGCGTCGTTCGCCACGCGCCCTGCGCAGTGCTCACGGTGCGGAAACGCTGAGGCCTTGCCACCGGCCGACGGGAATGAAACCGGCCGCGCGACTGGACAAAGACGGCCGGTCGCATCCCCCTCAGGCAGGCCCGCGCGGCCCGCGCTCCAAAGTGCGGACGCAACCCGCACAGACTATCCTCACCCGATTGCCTACCACCCCATGAAAATCACCCTCCACGGCGCCGCCGATGATGTCACCGGATCCGCGTATCTGATCGAGACCGATCGCGCCCGCGTGCTCGTCGATTTCGGCCTGTTCCAAGGCGGCCGCAACATCGGGGCGAAAAACGTCCTGCCGGCGAAGCTTGATCCCAAGCGGCTCGATGCGGTGCTCGTGACGCACGCGCATCTCGACCACACGGGGCGGCTGCCGTTGCTGCTCAAGGGCGGATTCTCCGGGAAAATCCACGCCACCGAGGCGACCGTGGATCTCGCGGGCCTCATCCTCCGCGATTCCGCCAAGGTGCAGGGCTACGATGCCGAGCGGACGAACCGCAAACTCCGCCGCGCGGGCCAGCCGCTGATTGCGCCACTCTACGATGCGGAGGATGTGAAGCGCACGATGGCGTGCTTTCGCCCGGTGCAGTCGGGCCAGTCGTTCGAGGTCAGCGGCGGGATCAGCGCCCGCTACCTCGGGGCCGGCCATATGCTCGGTTCCTCCAGCATCGAGGTGACCGTGCAGGAAGGCGGGAAAAAGAAGGTCATCGTCTTTTCCGGGGACATCGGGCCGTCCTCCTTTGCATTGATTCGCGCGGCGCAGCCGCCCAAGCACGCGGATCTGGTTTTTCTCGAATCCACCTACGGTGATCGCGATCACCGTTCGCTCCAGGACACCCTCGCGGAGTTTCGCCAAATCATCCTGCACGCCGTGGAGCGCAAGGCGCGCATCCTCGTGCCCGCGTTTGCCGTCGGCCGCACCCAGCAGATCATCTATCACCTCGACGAACTCTTCTGCGCCGGAGAGGTGCAGCCCTTTCCCGTTTACATCGACAGCCCGATGGCGATCGAGGCCACGCGGATTTACCAGAGCCACCCGGACCTGTTCGACGAGGAGACGATCGACCTGCAGCGCGCCTGCGATATCGCCAGCCGGCACGATCATGTGAAGCCGACGCCTACGCCGGAGGAGTCGATGAAGCTCAACCACGTGCCCGGTCCCTGCCTCATCATGGCCGGCTCCGGCATGTGCACCGCGGGGCGCATCCTCCATCATCTGCGCCACGGCCTGTGGCAGCCCGAGACCAGTGTGGTCATCGTCGGCTACCAGGGCGAGGGCACGCTCGGGCGCCAGCTCGTGGACGGCGCCAAGTCCGTCAAAATCTTCGGCGAGACCATTCAGGTGAAGGCCCGCATCCACACCCTGAGCGGCTTCAGCGCCCACGCGGGACAGACGGAACTGCTCCAGTGGTTCCGCCTGCTGGCCCGCTCCAAGCCCCAGGTCGTCCTCACGCACGGTGAGGCGCGCGGGCGCGTGCCGCTGGCGAAACTTATCCGGAAGAAATATGGTCTCCAACCCCTGCTCCCGTCGCAGGGCGACGTGATCAAACTCTGAACTTCCATGAACATTGGCGTCCATAATCTCGACTACGTGGAGCGGCTGCACGCCGACTTCCTGCGCGATCCGGCGCTGGTGTCCGCCGAGTGGCGTCAGTTTTTCCAGGACGGCGCGGCGGTGTCGGCCGGCGCCGGGGACGCCGGCACCTCAGCGGCCCAAGGTCCCGGCGCGCGATCCCAACTCGATCCGCTGGCCGCCAATCTGCACGAGCGCCTCAACGAGCTGATTCGCAACTTCCGGGTGCGCGGCCACAAGATCGCGGCCATCGATCCGCTCGGCGTGCCGCGGCCGGTGCCGCCGGAGCTCGCGCCCGAATACTATCAATTCACCGAGGGCGAACTCGCCTTGCGCACCCGCTGTGAGACCCTGCCTTACGACGAACCGCTCGCGGTCCGCGAGATTGTCGAACGGCTGCGCCACACCTATTGCCGCTCGATCGGAGCGCAGTTCATGCACATCGACGATTTGGCGATGCGTCGCTGGCTGCAGCGTCGGATTGAGACATCGCAAAACCGGCTCACGCTCAGCCGCGCGGTGCAGCGGCGCATCTTCACGCGACTCACCGATGCGGTGAGCTTCGAGGCATTCCTGCGGAAAAAATTCGCCGGCGCGAAGACCTTTTCCCTCGAGGGCAGCGAGACCCTGATCCCGCTGCTCGATCTGGCGCTGGAGCAGGCGGGCGAGCAGGGCGTGCGCGAGGTCATTTTCGGCATGGCGCACCGCGGGCGGCTCAACGTGCTGACGAACATCATCGGCAAAAATCCGCGTGAGCTCTTTCGCATCTTCGCCGACGACCAGCCGGAGCAGATGCTGGGTCGCGGCGACGTGAAGTATCACCTCGGCCACAGCGGCAAATGGCGCACCGCGGCCGGCGAGGAGCTCCACCTCTCGTTGTGCTTCAATCCGAGTCATCTCGAATTCGCCAATACCGTCGTGCTCGGCCGCGCGCGCGCGCGGCAGGATCGCCGCGGAGACGAGGAGCGCAGGGAGGTGCTCGGCGTGCTCATCCACGGCGACGCCGCCTTTGCCGGCGAGGGCATCGTGCAGGAGACGCTCAATTTCAGCCGCCTCCCTGGCTACGCCACGGGCGGCACGCTGCACATCATCGTCAACAACCAGATTGGTTTCACCACCGGGCCGGATGAAGGCCGCTCCACCGACTACGCGACCGATGTGGCGCGCATGCTCCAGGTGCCGATCTTCCACGTTAACGGCGAGGACGCCGAGGCCGTCGCGCAGGTCGTGCGCCTCGCGCTGGAGTTCCGGCAGGAATTTCGGCGCGACGTGTTCATCGACCTCTACGGCTACCGGCGCTGGGGCCACAATGAGATCGACGAGCCCGGTTTCACCCAGCCGGTGCTCTATCGGGCCATCGCCGAGCGCCCGAACGTCCGCGACGCCTACCTCGATCACCTCCTGGAGCAGGAAGGACTCACGCGCGATGAAGCCGATGCGATCACGGCGGCCCGGACCGCGGAGCTGGAGAAGGCGCTGGAGAGCGCGAAGACGGACAAGGCTTCCAGCGACGCCGAGCCCTCCGCGCTCTGGCGGCCCTACGCCGGCGGCCCGGAGCCGAGCGACGACGGCCCGGCGACCCGCGCCGACGCGAAGCAGTTGAAGGAATGGCTGCGCGCCGCCGCCACTGTGCCCGCGGCGTTTCGCTTGCATCCCAAGCTCGAGCGTCTGCTGGCGGCCCGGGCGGAGATGGCCGACGGCAAGAAGCCGCTCGACTGGGGCGCGGCCGAGGCGCTCGCGCTCGCCAGCCTCGCGGCGAACGGTGTGCGCATTCGCCTCACCGGCCAGGACACGGGCCGCGGCACGTTCAGTCATCGCCACGCGGTGCTGCACGATCACGACGACGGCTGCCCGTTTGTCCCGCTGCAGCACCTCGGGCCCGATCAGGCCCCGGTGGAAATCTGCAACAGCCCGCTCAACGAGGCCGGCGCGCTCGGCTTCGAATACGGCTACAGCCTCGACTGCCCGGACGGGCTCGTGCTGTGGGAGGCGCAGTTCGGGGATTTCGTGAACGCCGCGCAGGTGATCATCGATCAGTTTGTGACGAGCGGTGAGGACAAGTGGAGCCGGCTCTCGGGGCTCGTGCTGCTGCTGCCCCACGGCTTCGAGGGCATGGGGCCGGAGCATTCGAGCGCACGGATCGAGCGATTCCTCCAACTCGCCGCCGAGGACAACATCCAGATCGCGCAGCCCACGACGCCCGCGCAGTTGTTTCACCTGCTCCGGCGCCAGGCCCTGCGTCCGTGGCGCAAGCCGCTCGTGATCTTCACGCCGAAGAGCCTGCTGCGCCATCCCGAGTGCGTGTCGCCGATCGCGGAATGCGCGACCGGCGGCTTCCAGCGCGTCCTCGCCGACGCCACGCCCGCGGCGGGCATCAAGCGCGTGTTGCTCTGCACCGGAAAAGTTTTCTACGACCTCGCGGCCTATCGCGCGGAGCAGGAGCGCACCGACACCGCCCTCATCCGCCTCGAGCAGCTCTACCCGCTGGGTGCGGAATTCCTGGAGCGCGCTCTCCAGCCCTACGCCGACGGCACGCCGGTTCTCTGGGTGCAGGAGGAGCCGGCCAACATGGGCGCGTGGCGCCACCTGCACGATCGGTTTGGCCGGACGCTGTGCGGCCGGCTGCCCTTTGCGCTCCTGAGCCGCCCTGAATCCGCGAGCCCCGCGACAGGCTCGGCCAACGCGCACAAGCTGGAGCAAGCCCGCCTCGTCGCCCGCGCCTTCGGCGACCCCGAGCCGGATGCTGCGGCGGTGCTTCAACCCGCGGCCGCCGCCAAAGGGAAAAAATCCGCCGAGGAAAAACCTGCCACGGTGGCCGCGGACAAAAAGCCGGCGACTAAAACGGCCAGAACTTCGGGATGAAATACGTCGCGAGCTGTCGTCGATCGTGCTGACCGGTATGAACCGGCGAGATAGGTGACAAACAATCCGGGGTGATGGGTTACACCAAAGTAACCGAAAAAGCCGGGCAAGATGCCCTGGCAAAATATCACTCCGATGGAAGAGATCATCCGCTTCGTCCTGCTGGCGCAGACC
>JAEUHC010000024.1 GCA_016794785.1 Opitutaceae bacterium
CCCACCGCCACGATCTCCAACATCACGGCCACCAGCCCCTGCATCGAGCCCACCTACAAGAACCTGTTCGTGAAATCGAACCTCTCGGGCGAGTTCATCGTGCTGAATCCCTTCCTCGTGAAGGACCTCAAGGCCCGCGGCCTCTGGGATCAGGACATGATCGACAACCTGAAGTATTTCGACGGCGAGCTGAAGGACATCGAGCGCATCCCCGCCGACCTGAAGGCCAAATACCTCACCGCCTTCGACATCGACGCCAAGTGGATCATCGACGCCGCCGCCCGCCGCCAGAAATGGATCGACCAGGCGCAGAGCGTGAACCTCTGGATCAAGACGCCCGACCTCAAGACGCTGAGCCACATGTATCGGCAGGCATGGCACGTCGGCCTCAAGACGACGTACTACCTCCGCAGCCTCGGCGCCTCCAACATCGAGAAGGCCACCGTCGCCGCGAAAAAGGAAATGCGCGGCGCCGTGAGCGAGGGCTCGTCCGGCGGCCAGAACAGCGGCGACACCGGCGGCAGCCACAGCGTCGAGCAAATCAAGGCCGACGCCGCGACCGCGGCTGCCACGGCGAAGAAAACATATACGGCCGAGGAGAAAAAAGCCTGCAGCATCGAGGCCATGCGCCGCGGCGAGGAGTGCGAGGCTTGCCAATGATGTAACCGCCGCTCGTCGGCGTGCCGCTCCGCAGCAACGCGGGACTACTCCATGCCGACCTTCCTCCGCATCCGTGGCTTTCGGTTCTACGCGTATGCGCTGGAGGGCAACGAGCCTGCGCATGTCCACATCGACCGTGGCTCGGGCTCGATGAAGGTCTGGCTCGGCGATCTTTCCGTGGCGTCGAGTCAGGGGTTGAAGCCCGCCGAAATCCGTGCAGCTTTGCAGCTCACCCGCGAACACCGCGCAATCCTCCTGAAGGCATGGCATGAATGGGAAACCCGCAAAAATTAAGGCCGTCAGCACCGACGACCGTCAGCTCACGCTCTGGCTCGACGACGGTCGCGTCGTGAGCGCCCCGTTGTCGTGGTATCCCTCGCTGGCCGAAGCGTCGCCGGCTGAGCGAAAGATTTGGCAGCCGAGCGGTGCCGGACATGGCATCCACTGGCCGGCGTTGGACTACGACCTCAGCGTCGAGGGCATCCTCGAAGGCCGCAAAGAGCACCCGAATGCCCTGCGCTACACCCGCGAAATCCGGGCAGTGAATCGCTCGACGCGCGAGTCCGCCCGTCGCCCGAAAGCCGCCCGCAAACTTGCGCCGGCTTGAGAAATTCGCGATGCAACCAACCTCAGCCAATGCTCCCGCTCGTTCCATCGAGGCTTGCCCGCCTCAGGCGGACGATGCGCAACGGTGGCGAGTGCGAGGCGTGCAGTAGTTCGGCGCTCTTTGGTTTAGATTTTTGTAGGGCCGCCGCTTGTCGGCGTGCCGCGGCCGGCGGCAAGCACCGGCCCTACACTCAAAGGGCGGCGTTCCGCCCGCTGCGGTGGTTGCAATCATCCGGGAGTTCCAGCAGAAGGGCATAGTATGAAAGTCTACGCGGAGCCCAAGCCGCTCGGCACTTCGAAGTTCGAGCCGATCCGCTTCGTCCGCTACCTCGACGAGGAGGATGTGTTCGAAGTCGGGTTCGACTCTGGCGATACGTTTCGTGTGGCTCACGCGGCCGTCCGCCGTGCCAACGGCCTTTCCGGCCAGTCCGAGGTCGACTCCGTATGGATCGACGCCGAGATGCGCGCCGGTTTTCTTGTGCGCTATCGGAATGGGGAATGGGCGGACTGCGCATGGGATTTTGTCCGTGAAGCCCCAAACCCCAAAGCCTGAGGTTGCCCCATCTGGTTGGGCCCTACACCTGACGCAATGGAACCCGCAAACGAACAAGAGCCAAAAGTGAATCCCAATGCCCTCCAAAATTCATCTGATTTGGCGGGCGACACCGGTGCAAAAACAATACCGATCAACACATCATCCGAGACTACACAAACTGTGCGCTTCGATCAGCAGCAGTTCGCTGAAATCGTGGCGGTGGCGAAGGGGCCACAGAAAATTTTTTGGAGCTTCGGAAATGTTCAGGCCATAGTCCAAGTTCTCGCCATCGTAGTTGGCGGATGTTGGTGCCTATATCAATTCTTCACTTTTCAAAAACGAAATGCAGAACTTCAAAACAACGGCCACGAACTAACGCTAAAGCAAAATCAATTGGCTTATGAAATCCAAGGCAGACAAGTCGACCTACGTCAGGCGCAACTAAACCACGAAGTAGCGCTGAAGATCCAAGAAGTCGAACTCGCGAAACTAAAGGTGGTGCAGGAAAAACAAACGATCGAGAACTCGAACGAATATAAGTTCACCCGCAACTCATCGATTGGAGCCACGCGAATTCGAAAGCTCGATGATAAACACGGCCTTTTTAAGGTATCCTATGGAATTGAGTTAAAAAACATCTCGTCCAAAGGGTTCGAAATTTCGGGATTCATATTGGATGGATTCATCGGTAGCATTCGCTCCGAGATTGCCAATGTTTCCTCAAAAGCGCCGAAGGTGGTCGTGCAAGGAGTTCCAGAAAACCGCTGGAACTCGGGCAGCGAGTATTCAACAGCGGTCAATTGGGTCCGGGTAATTACTATCGGGTCTGTGCATGCTGATGCGATTGGAAAGATATCTTATCCATGGCATAGAGCGTTTACGGACCCAAACATCAAGGCTGGCTCTGGAATGACTGGATATTGGCGACCGGGACAGTCGGTTTCGTTTAGTGAGACCTTTTTCGTAAGAGCGCGCTACGGGGAGACATTTTCCATAGTCGCGAATTTGTGCTTCGAGCGCGCAAAACAAAACAACGACCTATGGTGGAGAGCCGACGAGGTCGAACTAACAGATGAGGACAATCCGAAAACCGGAAGCGGTGCAGTGTCGTCGTCTCCGGAGTAGCCAGTTTTGATACCTCCGGCGCAGCCGAACGAGCAGCCGAACGGAGCCAAGCCGAAGGTGTCATGAGCCAAGCCGAAGGGGTCATGTGTGAACTATTGACTGCTTCGCTGCGCCCCAGCCAAGCGCGACGCCTTCGCGCACGGACAAATTGCTCGGGCCGCACATCACGCCGCACAGCTCGGGCGCGAAACCACTCCACCGCTTCGGCTTCGTGCCGTTGGCCACTCGCTGGGATTTCCGACTGCGCGGGCTGCGCTTCGGAGCGGTGGCCGGATTTGCTTTCACGAGCCTGACGTTGGGTGTTCCGGTCGTGCGGTCAACTGCGTGGCCAGCACCGCGAAATCCGCCATTCGTCGCAAAGGCATTGCCGCCTCGGCTGGCTCACGCGAAGTCTCCACGCAAAATAAACACCATGCGTGCTACGATTCTCTTTCTGGCGACAGCGATGGCGACGACCGCAGCCAACGCACCGTGGCCCCAGTTTCGCGGACCCGGTGGCTCGGCGGTGGCGGACGATGCGAAGCTCCCCTTCGAGTGGTCCGCGACCAAGAACGTCGCGTGGGTCGCGGACGTGCCCGGTGATGGCTGGTCGTCGCCCGTCGTGGCGGGCTGTCGCGTGTTTGTCACGAGCGCGCGCGGCGCCATCAAGCCCGCGCAGACGGGCATCTTTGGCAACGACTACATCGCCGAGCTGAAGAGGCAGGGTCTGCCCGACGACGAGGTGAACAAGCGCGTCATCGCCCGCGACATCGAGCGGACCGCCGAGGTTGAGGAGGTGAGCTACCTCGTGCACGCGTTTGACGCGGCGACGGGGAAGCTGCTGTGGGAGCGCGAGGCGCACCGCGGCAAGCCCTTCGGCGGCCGGCACCGCAAGAACACCTACGCCTCCGAGACGCCCGCGACCGACGGCGAGCGGCTCTACGCGTCCTTCGGTGGCAACGTCGGCCTCTTCTGCCTCGCGCTCGATGGCACGGTGCTCTGGCGCCGCGCGTGGAAGCCCGAGCCCATCTATCTCGATTTCGGCACGGCCTCGTCGCCTGTCGTCCACGCCGGCCGCGTTTATGTGCTGCGCGACAGCGAGGGTGAGTCGTTCCTCGCCGCGCTCGACGCGAAGACTGGCGAGCCCATGTGGACCGCGCCGCGCACCGACCTCGCGGCGAAAAACAAATCGGGCTGGGCCACGCCCTTCATCTGGACGACGCCCGAGCGCACCGAAATCGTCACGATCGGCAAGGGCCTCGTCGTGAGCTACAGGCTCGACGGGCGCGAGCTCTGGCGCCTGCGCGGCATGACGCAGGCCACACCCTCGCCTGCGGCCGGCGGCGGCCTGCTCTTCGTCGGCTCCGGTTCGCAGGGCGAAAACAACCGCCCGCTCTACGCGATCAAACCCGGCGCGGCCGGCGACATCACGCCGCCGCAGGGCGAGACCTCCGGTCCCTTCGTCGCCTGGTTTCAGCCCCGCGGCACGGCTTACACGGGCTCGCCGTTGTTCTATCGCGACCGGCTCTATTCGGTGAATGACGGCGGCATGATGCAGGTGTTCGAGGCCGCGACGGGCCGTGAACTCTACCGCGAGCGCATCGGCGGACCAAGCAACACGTTTTCCAGTTCCCCGGTGGCGAGCGCCGGCCGCATCTACGCGCTGAATGAAAATGGCACCACCATCGTCTTCACCGCCGGCGACACGTATGCGGAGCTCGGCAAGAACGCCCTCGGCGAGATGAGTCTCGCGACTCCGGCGGTGGCGGGCGACGCGCTCTTCCTGCGCACGCAGGCGAAGCTCTATCGCATCTCGGACGCCGCGCGGTGAGTGGCGGGGTTGCAATCGCGACGTTCGGGGATGGTCGCGGCGGACGGGGTGTGCATGCTGCCGCTATCAACCCATGCTGACCGACGTTCACGACGTTCCCGCCTGCGCCGGCTGCGGCCGGTGCTGCCACTTGGTGGTGGAACTCTCGCCGTTGCTGGACGACGTGCCGGAGGCGCTGGTCGTCGAGCACGACGGAGTGCGCTGCATGGACCAGCATGGCGACGGCGCGTGCGTCGCCCTCGATCCGGCCACGCGGCTCTGCACCATTTACGAGCGACGGCCGCAGGTGTGCCGCGATTTCACGCGGGCGAGCGCGTTGTGTGTGCGCACGGTCGCCGCGTGGCGCGGGGCGGAATGAGCGTGGCCGCGGTGGGTGGTCGAGGCGCGCTTTTGCGATCGGGGCGTCATTCGGTTTGCTCCGGCGCGGGGGTTGCCCCAATGGACGGACTGCGATGCGCGTTTTCCGTTCAGGCTCGGTGTTGAGTCCGGTGGTCGTGGTCCTCCTGGGCCTCGTGGCCGGCGTGGCGGTGTTTGCGCAGCGGGGCGGCGGGTTTTTGGGCGGCGGGCAGGTCAACGTGCCGCCCGGGGTGCGCACGGCCCGCGAGATTGGGAGCCGCAGCACGGGCACGCCGGTGTGGGAGAACCCGCTGGGGTTCGAGACGGATGTGTTCACGTTTGCGCGTCTGCGCTACGATGCGGCGCCCCGGCCGCCGGGCCGGCGGCGGGGCGGCTGGACGACGGACATGCCCGATGCGGACCTCAACCTCTCGTATCGGCTCCAGCAGCTCACGGCGTTGCGGGCCGACCCGAATGGCCGGCTCGTGCGGCCCACGGATCCGGATTTCGCGCACTATCCGTTTCTCCTCGCGACCGCGCCGGGCTCGATGGGATTGACGGAGGCGGAAACCCTCGCGCTCCGGAGCCACCTGCTCAACGGGGGCTTCCTGCTCACGACCGACTCATGGGGCGACGAGGACTGGGCCAACATCGAGCGGTTGTTTCGCACGGTGCTGCCCGGGCTGAAGTTTGAAGAGCTGCCCATCACGCATCCGCTCTACCACATCGTCGTGAACATCCGGGAAAAGGCGCAGGTGCCGAACATCCACATCGGCATCAAAGTCGCGGGCACGCAGATTCAGCACCGCGTGATCTTCGACGCCAAGGGGCGCATCGTGGTGATGGTGCTGCACAACTCCGACGACAGCGACGGCTGGGAGCGCGAAGGCGAGAACCACGAGTATTTCGAAAAATACGCCGAGAAAATCGCCTATCCCCTCGCGATAAATATCATCTGCTACGTGATGACGCACTGAGGACGCTGTGCGCACGGGTGGCCCGTGGGCCCCGCGCGCGTCACGCCGAACTCGCAGTGCGGCCGATCCCGGTCAGGGCGCGATGAGGTTGGCGGCGGAGGAGTGCTTGAAGGAGACGGCGGCGCCGAAGGCGGGGTAGGAGCCGCCCTGGCCGGAGGCGTTGGCGGTGCCGAGGAGGGTGGCGGCGGAGGAGGCGGAGATGCCGGCGAGGGCGGCGGCATCGGAGGCGTAGGTGTAGGAGCCGTTGTAGCCGCCGTATTGGAAAGTGATCCAGTAGGTCTGGCCGGCGAGGAGGACGACCGGGGCGGGGAGGTCGGCGTAGGCGAACTGGCCGACCGGGGCGTTGGCGGGGGGGACGGCGAGGGTGGCGAGGACGCCGGAGCTGTGGCGCAGGCGCAGGGTGGGGGCCGCGTAGGTGCTGGGGGAGCGGAGGAAGCCCAGGGCGGTGACGGTGAGGTTCTCGCTGCCGACGACGAAGCGCAGGCCGCCCTCGCCCCAGCCGTCGAGCAACTCCATGTTCTGCGCGCCGGTGGCGGAGCCGACCCAGGCGACGGGCTGGCCGGTGCCGCCGGCGGTGACGGTGAGGACCGCGGCATTGGAAGTGGCCGAGCCCGCGGCGTTGGTGGCGACCAGGGTGTAGCTGGCGGCGTCGGCCGCGGTGACCG
>JAEUHC010000018.1 GCA_016794785.1 Opitutaceae bacterium
GGTCAGGCCGCCGAGAAACTGCGTGGGCTCGATGAGCACGGCGGTCTTGCCCATGCGTGCGGCCTGCACGGCGGCGGCGACCCCGGACGAAGTGCCGCCATAGATGACGATGTCCGCCGTGGCGGGCGAAGCGGCGCGAACGGCGCTGACGAGGAGGATAAGGGAAACGGCGAGGAGGCGCATGGTAAAGGAATGGGGAGGGGGTGATGGGTATTCGACTGGCGTCGCGAGGGACCCGCTGGGTTGTCATCCTGAGCGCAGCGCAGAATCCAGCAGGAGGCGCGAAGCCCTCGCGCGCTGCGAGTGTGTCCAAGGGGATTCTTCGCTGCGCTCAGAATGACAATCCGTTTTCAGCGGCGCGACCGGGCCGGCGCCTTCAGCGTCGCGATCAGGAAGTCGTGCATCTGCGGGTGCTTCACGCCGGGGGCGCCGGGATAGACGAGCTCGTTCGAGACGCCGGTGGCGTTCAGCTTTTCCTGCAGGAGCACGCCGAAGTTGGCGGTGTGGGTCGGGTCCTTCTCCTCTTTGCCCTTCGCGGGCGGCGCCGCATAGATCAAATAGACGGGCGGATCGTCGGCGGTCACGTGGTGGTAGGGCGAGAACTGCCTGATCCACGGGAGCACGCTCTCGCGCGCGGCCAGGAACTGCGGGAACATCGTGTCGCGCGTCGAACGGTTGTTGGGATCAGGCATGAAGCCGAAGGCGTGGCCGCCGTAGCGGCTGTTGGGCGTCCACTCCTTCATCTGCTGTGGATCGAGCGTGGTCTGCGCGCCGCTCACGGCGGCGCACCAGAGGCGCGTCGACTCGCGGGCAATCGGGTCGGCGCTTTTCGGGTCGGCCATGTCGGCGTGAAACGCGAGCCAGAGGCTCGAGCAGGCGCCGGCGGAGCCGCCTGTGGCGCCGATGCGCGCCCGGTCGAGGTTCCACTCGCGGGCCTTGCTCCGCACGAATTGCAACGCGCGGGCCGCGTCGCGCAGCGACCACTCGACGGGCGGCTTGGCCCCCGCGAGGATCGCCTGCGTGACGTAGCGGTAGTTGATCGAGACCACGGAGATGCCCGCGGCGAGGTAGCGCTCGAGCTGCGCGACGGTGGCCTTGTCGCCGTTCACCCAGCCGCCGCCGTGGATGTGAAACACGAGCGGCGTGGGCGTGGCCGACTCGGCGCGCCAGAAGTCGAGCACCTGGCGCTCGTGCGTGCCGTAGGCGACGTTGGCGAGTGTCGGTGTGCGCTGGGGCGGAGCGGCTTTCTTGGTGGCGGAGTCGGCGCCGGAGGCGACGGAGGCGATCAGGCTCGCGAGAAGGATTACGACGCTGTTTTTCATGGGGCAGGGAGCAATCAGGCCCACGCCTGCCCCGGAATCAACAGTTGCTTGCGGAGCATGGATTCGACGATTCGTTATGCCGACCCATAACCCCATGAAATTCCCCACTGCCCTGCGTCTGCGTCTCCCGGCCGCCGCCGGCCTCTTTCTCGCGTTGTGCGGATCGATGGCATTCGGCCATACTGCCGGCGTCGGCACCATCGAAGGCCGCGTGCTCAACGCCCGCAGCGGTGACTACGTCGAGAACGCCCGCCTTACGGTCGAGGGCACGCCACTCGAGACGTTTTCGGATTCCACCGGCACCTACCGCCTGACCAACGTCCCGGCCGGCACGGCGCGCGTGACTGTGCGCTTCAGCGGGCTCCCGCCGCTGACGACGTCGGTGGCGGTCGCCGCGGGGGGCGTTGCGCAGCATGACCTCTCGCTCACCGGCGCGCAGCCCGGCGCGGGCGGCGCAATCGTGAAGCTCGATGAATTTCGCGTCGCCACCTCGCGCGAGATGGACGCCGCGGCCCTCGCGATCAACGAGCAGCGCTTTGCCTCCGCCATCAAGAACGTCGTCTCGACGGAGGAGTTCGGCAATGTCGCCGAGGGCAACGCGGCCGAGTTCATCAAGTTCCTGCCCGGCGTGACCATCGACTACACGGGCGGCAACGCCCGCGACATCTCGATCAACGGCGTGCCGTCGGACTTCGTGCCGGTGACGGTCGATGGCTTCAGTGTGGCGACCGCCGCGAGCGGTGGCGCTGCGACGCGCGCCGTGCAGTCCGACATGATCTCGATCAACAACCTCTCGCGCATCGAGGTCAGCTACTCGCCCACGCCGGAATCGCAGGGCTCGGCGCTGGCGGGTTCGGTGAACATGGTGCCGCGGAGCGCGTTTGAGCGGACACGCCCGTCCTTCAACGCGAGCGTCTACCTGCAAATGCGCGACAACGCCCGCGACTTCAACAAAGTCCCCGGCCCCGATCCCAGCGCCACCCGCAACGTCCATCCCGGACTCGACTTCGCCTACGTGGCCCCGGTGAACAAGCGCTTCGGCTACACCATCTCGGGCGGCTACAGCACGAATTATTCGCCGCAGGATCAGGGGCAGACGGTCTGGCGCGGCGCCAATACCGCTACGAACGGCGCAGCCTTCCCCGACACCACACCGGACAAGCCCTACCTCTCTCAATACCTCATCCAGGACGCGCCCAAGGTCACGACCCGCCGTTCGTTCGGCGCCTCGGTGGACTACCGGCTGACGCAGAACGATCGTCTCACCTTTGGTTTTCAATACTCCTCGTTCGACGGCCATTTCCTCGTCTCGAACGTGACCTTCAACACGGTGCGGGTGCTGCCGGGGGACTTCACCGCCTTCTCGACGCGCGGGGCGGCGGGTGCGGGCACGCTGACCACGGCGCATCAGGAACGAAATCGTTTCAACCGCACCTACATGCCGACGCTAATCTGGCGGCACGAGGGGCCGATCTGGAAAGGCGACGTCGGCCTCGGCTACTCGCAGCAGAACGACCAGAATCGCGACATGGAGCAGGGTTACTTCCGCGTCGTGAGCGCCCAACGCACGGGCGTGACGATCGCGTTCGACGATATCTTTTACCTGCGACCCAACCGCATCACCGTGACCGACGGTGCGACGGGAGCGCCGATCAATCCCTACAACCTCGGCACCTATGCCCTCGTGTCCGGCACCCGCCAGGCCGACCGCACGCTCGACACCCAGCGCACCACCTACGGCAACCTCCGCCGGGATTTCTTCACCACGGTGCCGTTCACGCTGAAGACGGGCTTCGACGTGCGTGAATCGCACCGCGACTACCGCGGCGGCACGATCACGCACAACTACGTCGGTCGTGACGGCCGCGCGAGCACCACGCCCGCCGGCGGCGACGACGCCGCGCAGCCTTTCTTCGATCCAATCTACTCGCAGCGCACGCTGCCGTATGGCTTCCCGCAGCTCCAGACGATCAGCAACCGCACGTTCTACGAGCACTTCGTCGCCAATCCGGCGCAGTTCACCGTCAACGAAAACACCCGTTACCGGAATCTCGTCGCGGGGTCGCGCGTCTCACAGGAACTCGTCTCGGCCGCCTATCTTCGCGGCGATGTCTCGCTCTTGAACCGGCGGCTCAAGCTCGTCGGTGGCCTCCGCGGTGAGCAGACCAACGTCAAGGCCGCCGGCCCGCGCAGCGATCCGGCGCTGAACTTCCGGCGCGATGCGAACGGCCAGATCGTGCGCAATCCCAACGGCACGCCGGCCCTGCTCGTGCCCACCACCGACGCCCTCGGCGTCTCGCGCTTGACCTACCTCGACCGCGGCACGCGCACGGAAAAGGAATACCTGCGTCTCTTCCCGAGCCTGAACGCGAGCTACACCTTCTCCGAGGACTGGGTGGCCCGCGCCGCCTATTTCCAATCGGTTGGCCGGCCCAATTTCTCCTTCTACACGGGCGGCGTCACGCTGCCCGACACCTCGCTGCCGCCCGGGAACAACAACCGGATTGTCGTCAACAATGCCGCGATCAAGGCGTGGCAGGCCGAGACCATCTCGGTGCGGCTCGAGCGCTATTTCCAAGGCGTCGGGCAGATCTCCGTCGGCGCATTTCGCCGGCAGATCGACGATTTCTTCGGCAACACGGTCTTCAACGCGACGCCCGAGTTCCTCGCGCTCTATGACCTCGATGTCGCGATCTACGATCCCTTCGACGTGCAGACGCAGCACAACTTGCAGGGGACGGTGCGGATGCAGGGGATCGATTTTAGCTACAAGCAGGCGCTCACATTTTTGCCCCATTGGGCGCGCGGGGTGCAGGTCTTCGCCAACGGCAGCTCGCAACGGCTGCTCGGCGACGCGACGGCCTCGCTCGCGGGCTTCATTGCCCGCAGCGGGAGCTGGGGCGTGAGCCTCACGCGGCCGAAGTGGAACGCGCGTGTGAACTGGAACTATCGCGGCCGCCAGCGCAACGCCCCGGTCACGGGCCAAGGCATCGAGCCCGGCACGTTCAACTACTCGGCCAAGCGCCTCTACATCGACGTGCTGGGGGAATATTATTTCTGGAAGCGCGTCGGGGTGTTCGTGAACCTCCGCAACGTGGGCGATGCCACCGAGGACACTGAGATCCGCGGGCCCAACACGCCCGAACACGCGCAGTTCCGCCAGCGCATCGACTACGCCTCGCTCTGGACGATCGGCGTCAAGGGGACGTGGTGACGGCGTTAAGCGGTTTGCGGGCAGCCCGCCTCGTGAGGGGCGGGGCGGACGGCAGCTTCGAGTTCCTATAATCCCGCTTCTCACGAAGCGGGCTACCGGAAGAGCAGCGCACTGCCGCTACTGCCGCGCTTTCAGGAACGCCACGAGGTCGGCGAGCTCTTGCGGCGTGAGGACGGCATCCATCCCCGGCGGCATCGGGGAGACCGGCGAGGGTTGCACGTCGGCGATGTCACCGCGCGCGATGCGCTGGGTCGACTCCGGGCCGGTGGCGAGCGTGACCTCCTCGGCGTCGTCGCGGCGGATGATCCCCGTGTGCGTGTCGCCGGACTTGGTCGTAACGGTGACGGACTCGTAGCCGCGCACCAACGTGGCGCTCGGAAACACAATCGCCTCGAGCAGCTCGCGCTCGCTGCGGATCCGGCCGATGGTCGTAAGGTCGGGGCCGAGCAGGCCGCCGCCGTAGCCGATCTTGTGGCAGACGCGGCAGGCGGTCTTCTCGCTGTTGAAAACGAGGTGGCCGCGGCTGATGTTGCCGGCGGTGACGGTCGGGAGCAGCGCGTCGATGCGGTGGTTTTGCTCGGCCACGCCGGCGGACACCGCCGCGAGCAGAGGTGCCGCGGCGGCCTGGACGGCGGCGGGATACCTGCCGAAAAGTTGCCGGAGCTGGGCGGCGCGCAGGCCGGCGAGAGCGCGGGAATCGCGCAGGGCATTGATCAGGGCAAGGCCGCTTTCGTCGTTTGGCATGCGTTCGAGGGCGGGCAGGAGTTTCGGCGCATCGAGCGGGCCGACGGATGACATGGCGCGGGCGAGGCGGAGCGTTTGCGGCGGAGTAAGCCGAGCGGCGCCGAGCGCCGCCGCAGCGGAGGCGCGCGATGGCGCCGCCTGGCGCGCGTCGAGATGGGCGAGGAGAAATGCAAGCGTGCCGTCGTCGATCGAACGCAGTGACTGGGTCGCGAGCGCCAGGGCCTCGAGGCGAGTGCTGGCATCGACCGTGGTATCGGCGCCGAGGCCGCCGAGGGCGGTGGCCAGCGTGGCGTGGCCGCCCTTGGGTTGGGGGAGCGCGCGGGCGGCGGCGAGGGCCTCGCGCCGGGCCGCGGTGTTGAGCAGCCGCGTGAGCGCGGCAAACCACGACGCGGGCGTCTCCTTGAGCCCGGCGGCGCGCATCGCGGCGAGAGCCACCGTGCGATTCGGGGTGGCGAGCGTGTCGGCGAGGAGCTGCTGGATCGCGGGCGAACCGGCGAGCGGCGCGAGCTGTGCGGCGAGCCCGTCCACGGAGGATCCGGAAAGGCGATCGCGGAAATGTTGGGCCAGCGCGTCGCCCCACGCGGGCCGATGGCTCACGATCCAGCCCGCGGTGTCGCGCAAGATCGGATGGGAGGAATTCAGCGAAGGCAGGACATCGCCCGGCTGGAGATCGCCGCCGGGCATTTGATCGAGGGCGACGAGGGCGATGCGGGCGATGGCCGGGGCGGCTTTCAGTCCGCGGCGCACCTCGTCGATGCGGCCGATCTCGATGAGGGCGTAGGTGAGCGCGTGTTCAAGCGCGCGGTCGGAATTTGCCGCCGGTGTGCCGGTCGGCGTGCGTTCGGCCTTGTCGAGGCGCGCCGCGACCTCGAGCAGCGGGCCGATGGCGCGCGGATCGCGCACGCGGCCGAGTGTCTCGGCGGCGAGGCGAGCGGTCGCGAGGTCGTCGCTCGATAGAAGCCGCACGGCTTGATCGAATGCGTATGTGTCGCGCCAGAGGCTCGTGAGGTGGAGCGCGACCTGCACAGTTGCCGGATCCTTGTCGGTAAGGCGCGCGCGGACGGCCGCGCGGGCCGCGGGGGTGTCGGTGAGTGCGTGCGCCCATAGGTCGGCCAGCGGCCCGGCGGGCGGCGCGGGCGTGCGTGGTGCGCCGTTCTTTCTCACGCGGTAAATGCCGCCGAGCACCTCGGGTTTCGAGAGCTGAGAAGTGGGGCAACAGATCTTATACCAGCCGCCGGTGTCGACGACGAGCAGGCTGCCGTCGGCGTCCTCGAGCACGTCGGTCGGGTGGAAGTCAGGGCTGTCCGAGGTGACGAAGTCGGAGTCGATGGTCTTGAAGCTCGCGCCGTCGGGCACGAGGACGTGGCGGGAGACTTTGCGGAGGTTGAAGTAGCAGACGAAGTGGTTGCCGGTGAAGTCGCGGCCGAAACCAGCCGAGCGATACGCGACCGAGCCGCAGGGCGCGGCGGCGCCCATGTGCGTCATCAGCGGCATCAGGTCGCCGGTGCGCGGGTGGCCGGCGCTGGCGGCGTTTTCCTTGCCGTAGACGCCGCCATAGAGCGCATGGATGAGGCCGTCCCGCAGGCCGGCGGCGGGAGTGATGAAGAAAGTGCCGCTCAGGATGCGGTCGCCGGTGGGCGTGAAGGCGACGCCGACGGGGTTGTCCATGCCGCCGGTCATGATGGGCTCGAGGCGCGAGCCGTCGGGACGCGCGCGGTAAATGTGCGCGGCGCGCGAAGTGAACGCGGTGCCGTCGCCGAGGGTGTGCTTTTGCTCCGCGAACGCGCCCTTGGTCCAGTAGAACCAGCCGTCGGGTCCGAGGTAGGGGCCGTGCACGTCGTTGGCGCAGCCGGTGAGCGTGCCGCCGTCCCACCAGACTTCGCGGCGATCGGAGCGGCCGTCGCCGTCGGTGTCCGTCAGTTTCCAGATTTGCGGCGGGGCGGCGACGAAGAGCGAGCCGTCGTGGAAGAGCGCGCCCTGCGGGAACATCATGTTCTCGGCGAAAACGACCGACGTCTCGTAGCGGCCATCGCCATTCTTGTCCTCGAGACGCACGATGCGGTGCGGTTTCAGTTTCTGCTGCTCGGGCGCGCGGTCGCTGAGGCCGGAGGAATCGGTCGCGTAAAGCCGGCCCTGCGGATCAAACGCGACGGAGATCGGGCGGTTGACCGCCGGCGGACCGGCGACGAGCTCAATGGTGAAGCCTTCGGGGACCCGGAGCGTTTGGGTGGGGAATTTGAATTCGGCGGCGTGTGTCGCGGCCAGTGTGACAAGAAAAACGGCGACCGCGCCTGGGAAATTCAGGGCGAAACGCGGGGCTTGTCGTAGCCCGCCTCGTGAGAGGCGGGATTTCCCCGTGGGCGGCGTGACGTCCGTCCCTGCTCTCACGAGCAGGGCTACCCAAGGCAAAGCTGCATCAGAATTTGATCTCATAGATCCTTCACCGCGCCGCCTGTCTTCTTCCCGGCCTTGGCCTTCTTGCCGTTGGCGCGGCTGTCGCGCTCGGCGGCCTCGGCTTCGACCTTCTTCATGTAGGCTTCGCGCGCCTTCGGGTCGTCGCGGTGGCGGAAGACATCGAGCATGCCGTCGCCCGTTTTCACCATCCATGCGTCGAGCAACGCGGTCAGGCGGTCGCGCGCGGCGCGGTGCTCGGGGGCGGCGATGAGGTTGTGCAGCGCGTCGCTGTCGTCGGTGTTGCGGTAGAGTTCCTCGGGCACACGGTGGTCGAAGAGCTTCAGCCGCTCGGCGACGGCCCGGTCGGTCCGGGCGAGCGCTTGCATGCGGCGGTAGGTGACGGTGCCTTTGGTCGCCGTGGCCATGGCCCGCGTGCCGTTGGACCACGGGTTGAAGAGGTAGACGTAGTCGCGCGTCATGAGCGCGCGCATCGGGTGGCGGAAGCCGCCGGAGTTCTCATTGTATTCGGTGACGACGTAGTCGCGGCCGTCCTGCCGCCCGCCGCGGAGCACGGGCGCGAAGCTCCGGCCGTCCATGCCCTTCGGATGCGCGACGCCCACGACATCGAGCAGTGTGGGCAACAGGTCGACGCCGGAGATGAGGTGGGTGTCGTCGACGGCGCCGGGCTTCGTCACGCCGGGCCAGCGAATCATCCACGGTGTGCGCGTGCTGTGGAAGTAGAGCTGGGTCTTCGCGAAAGGCAGCGGCATGCCGTGGTCCGACAAGAAGAAAATCACGGTGCGATCGTCCTCGCCCGACTCGCGCAGCGCGCGCAGCACCTCGCCGAGGCAGTCGTCGCCCCGGCGGACGGAGGAGTAGTAGAGCGCGAGTTCTTCGCGCACCTGCGGGTCGTCGGGGAGGAAACCGGGCACGGGCACCTCGGCGGCGGTGAAGACGCGGCTCGGCTTGTTCACCTCGGGGCGGCCGTCCTCGTTCCAGAACGGCTTGTGCGGATCGGAGATGTTGATGTTCAGGCAAAATGGTTTCCCGGCCTTCTTCGCGAGCGCGATGCCGTGCGCCGCGACGGCGTGGTAGGAGGCGACGTTTTTCACGCTGGGCGTCGAGCCGTCGGGCAGCGTGTCGAGGATCGCGTCCCAGCCGGGGTAGGGCGAGTAGGGCGTGGAGTGCGCGACCTTGCCGCGGATGCCGGTGAACCACCCCGCGCCCTTCATGAGATCGGCCATCACGGGGTAGCCAGGATCCTTGATCATGTAGAAACCCTCGACGCGGTTGTTGTGCGGATAGCGGCCCGAGAACATCACGTTGCGGGAGGGCATGCAGTTGCCGACCTGCACGAAGGCGTGATTGAAGCGCAGCGACTGCGCCGCGAGCCGGTCCATGTGCGGCGTGGTGTCCTTGAGCTTGCAGCCGTAGACGCCAACGGAATCGCAGCTCATGTCGTCCATCGTGATGATGAGGACGTTGGGGCGGGCGGGCGCGGCGCGGAGCAACGCGCCGCCGACGCACAGGAGGAAAACGAAAAGGGAACGGGCGAGCATGGGGGAGGGGCGCGAACGGCAGAGTAGCCACGCGCGCAGGCGTGTCACGGTTGGAAATGGGATGAATTCCGCCGCCCGTCACAGCCTGCTTCGTGAGAAGCGGGACAATCCCGAATCGGAATTGCCGCCGATCGCGCCTCTCACGAGGCGGGCTACCGAGCCTCGGACGCGGGCTTCGCCCGCAGCGACTGCCAGAGGTAGGAAATCACGCCGACGCAGATGCCTGAGTCGGCGACGTTGAACGTCGGGTAGACGTAGCTGCCAAAATGGAAGTCGAGGAAGTCGATCACGTGGCCGTGGGCGAGTCGATCGATGAGGTTGCCGACGATGCCGCCGCAGAGGAGGCCGAAGCTCACTTGCGCCGCGGGCGCGCGCAGGCCGAGCGAGTGTCGCCAGAGACCAATCGCGACCAGCGTGCCGCACGCAAGCAGCGCCAGCAGCGTGCTCCGGCCGGCAAACATGCTCCACGCGGCCCCGGTGTTGCCGACGTGGATGACATAGAAGAAGCCGCGGATGACCTCGATGTCGCCGCCGACGCCGTGCGTGTGCAGCGGGTCGAACGGCACCCGCGCGTTGATCCAGAGCTTGGTCGCCTGATCGAGCGCGAGGACGATCACGGCGATGACCAGCAGGCGGCGGTAGGCCGCGAGCCGCTGGATTTTCGATGGCGGAATCTCGATTCCCGATTGCACGGCGGGCGCGGAGCCTGAGGGCGGGGGCGGGCCGTCAGCCATGGTTGCGGCAATCGAAAATCAAAAAGCGGGACTCGAAACTTCGGTCACTCGTCGCCGCCGCCTTCCTCCATGATCTTGCCGCCGCCTTCCTCGCCCATCTCGCCGAAGAGGCCGGCCTGGGTGCGGGAGCGGTGGCGGTTGCGCTCGAGGTCCTTTTGGGCCTCGGCGGAGTAGCGGGTGAACGGCACGGCCAGCAGGCGCTCCTTGGCGATCGGCTTCTGGGTGGCTTCGCAGACGCCGTAGGTGCCGTCGTGGATGCGCTTGATCGCGGCCTCGATCTCGGAGAGGGCCTCCTGCTCGTTGGCGACCATGCTGAGGGCGAAGTCGCGGTCGAAGGTATCGGTGCCTGCGTCGGCCATGTGCTGGCCGTAGGAGGAGAGATCGCCGGCGTCGTCCTTGGCGGAGCGCTTCAGGGTTTCCTCCGAGTGGCGCTCGATGCCCTCGGTCAGGTGGGTGCGCAGGTCGATGAGGAGCTTGTAGTAGCGGCGGAACTTCTCCGGCACGTCCTTCTCGGCGATCTCCTCGGCGGTCTTCGGGCCCTTCTTGGGATTGAAGCCGAGGATGTCGGCCAGCGAGGCGGCCTTGACGTGCTGGGGCTTGGCCTTCTCGACGCCGGGGGCGGCGGCTTTGGCGGGGAGTTTGCCGCCGGGTTTCGCGGGGAAGGGCGCGGCGGTCTTGCTCGTGACGGTCTTCGCGATGGCGCGGACCTCGTCGAGGCTGAAGGCGATGGGCTTGGCGGGGGCCTTGCGCTTCAGGATGCTGTCGCGCAGGGCGGTTTTCTTGGACGGTTTTTCCATGGTGGGAGACTTTTTTTCCGGAGCGGGCGCGGGTTTGGCGGCGGGCGCGGGCTTTGTGGGAGCCGGCTTGGGCGAAGCCGGCGCCGCTTTCTTGGCAGCGGGCTTCGGCGCGGCTTTCTTCGGGGCGGGCTTCGGGGCGGGCTTTTTGGGTTTCGTGGCCATGGGATTTTCGGGGTGAAGGGTTGGCTCAGGACGAAAGGGCTTCGGCGCAGCGCGGGCACACGTCGCCGCCGGCGGTGGCGGTGAGCGCGGGCACCCAGCGCCAGCAGCGCGGGCAGCGGACAAAGTTGAGTTCGCTGCACGGGCGCACGGCGATTTGCAGCGCGCCGCCTGTGGTTCCGGCGGCGAGGGCGACGTGCGACACGATGAAGAGCTCGGGCAAAAAATCCCGGTGCTTCGCGAGGAGCGCCGCCATCGGATCGCCGGCGGGCGTGGTGAGGGTGACCGCGGCATCGAGCGACTTGCCCAGCTGGCCGGCGGCGCGGAGCGGCTCGATGGCCTCGTTCACCTGCGCGCGAATCTTCAGCAGGGCGGCGACGTCGGCCTCGATCGCCGCGTCAGTCCATTCGGCGGGCACGACGGGCCAGTCCTGAAGGTGGATGGAGTCGCCGGTGTATTCGGTCTTCGCGGTCGCGTAGCTGAACGCCTCGTCGCACGTGAAGGTGAGCACGGGCGCGAGCACGCGCACGAGCGCATGGAAGATGTGATGGATCGCGGTCTGCGAGCTGCGCCGGAGCGCCGACTGCGTGCCGTGCGTGTAGAGCCGATCCTTCAGGATGTCGTGGTAGACGGCGGAAAGCGTCACCGAGCAGAACTGGTTGCAGAGCTGGTAGACGCGGTGGAATTCGTAGGCCTCGTAGGCCGCGGTGCACTCGCGCACGAGCGCGGCGGTCTGGTGCAGCGCCCAGCGATCGAGCGTGTCCAGTTGCGCGACGGGCACCGCGTCCCTGGCGGCGTCGAAGTCGAAGAGGTTCGAGAGCTGGTAGCGGAGCGTGTTGCGGACGAGCCGGTAGCTCTCGGCGACGACGTTGAGGATGCTGCCTGTGTTCTTGAGGTCCTTGTCGAGATCCGAGACGCGGATGTCCTCCCGGAAATCCTGCGAGGCGATCCACCAGCGAATCACGTCGGCGCCGTAGTGGGCGACGTAGTTGTCCGAGGTCGGCGGCTTCTCGTATTGGCCCGACTTGGAGATTTTCTTACCGTCCTTGCCGACGATGAAGCCGTGCGTGAGCACCGCCTTGTAGGGCGCGCCGCCGAACGCGATCACACTTGTCCAGAGCGACGACTGGAACCACCCGCGGTGCTGATCGCTGCCCTCGAGGTAGAGATCGGCGGGCCACTGCGTGCCGCCCTGCCCGCGGCGGAGCACGGCGGCGTGGGTCGAGCCCGAGTCAAACCACACGTCGAGCGTGTCGCGGCCCTTGGTGAGCGCGGCGGGCGCGGGCCAACCGGCGGGCAGCGCGACGCCTTCGAGGAGTTGCGCCGGCGTGGCCTCGAACCAGAAATTGGTGCCGCGCTGCGCAAACTTGTCCGCAAACGCACGAAGAACACCGGCATCGAGGTAGGCGTTCTTCTTCTCGTCGTAGAAGGCCGCGATCGGCACGCCCCACGAGCGCTGGCGGCTGATGCACCAATCGGGCCGCGACTCGACGGCCGAGCGGATGCGCGCCTCGCCGTGCGCGGGAATCCAACCGTGCGCCCCCGCGATGCCGGCAACTTCCCGCAGGGCGGTGGCGCGCGGCGAGATTCTCGACTTCGGGCTTTCGGGTTTCGATTCGTCGAGCGACACGAACCATTGATCAACCGCGCGGAAGATGATTGGCGTCTTTGAGCGCCAGCAGTGCGGGTAGCTGTGGTTGTATTTCGCCTTGGCCAGCAGCGCGCCGGCATCGGCGAGTTTCTTCAGCACCGCAAGGTTTGCGGGCGAAGGTTTCTTCGCCGCGAGATCCTCGACGCTTTCCAGCGCCGAGAGGCCGACGAGATCGGCCGGCACCTTGCCGTCGTCCAGGTAGCGGCCGTCGTCGCCCACCGGGCAGTAGATCTCGAGCTTGTATCTCAGGCCCGTGAGGTAGTCGTCCGCGCCGTGGCCGGGCGCGGTGTGGACGGCACCGGTGCCGCTGTCAGTCGTGACGTAGTCGGCGAGCACGACCGGCGAGGCTCGGTCGATGAACGGGTGGCGCGGGGCGAGCATCTCCAGCTCCGCGCCTTTCTTCTTCGCGACGACGGCGGGCGTGCCTTCGATCTTGGCCGCGGCGAGCACGGAACCGAGCAACGCTTCGGCAACGAGGATGCGCTCGGCTCCAAGATCGGCGACCACGTAGTCCACCTCCGCGTGCAGCGCGATGGCGAGGTTGGCGGGGATGGTCCACGGAGTCGTCGTCCAGATGACGACCGAGAGCGGCTTGTCCGCAGGCAGGGCGAACTTTGCGGCTTCGTCGGCCGGCAACTTGAATTTCACCCAGATGGCGATCGAGGTGTGGTCCTTGTATTCGATCTCGGCCTCGGCGAGGGCGGTCTCGAACGGGATGCTCCAATAAACGGGCTTCTTGCTGCGGTAAACGAGGCCCTGCTCCACGAACGCGGCGAACGTGCGCACGATGTCGGCCTCAAACGCGGGAGCCTTGGTCTTGTATTCGTGCTTCCAGTCAGCGAGCACGCCGAGGCGCTTGAACTGCGCGGTCTGTTTCGCGATCCAGCCCTCGGAAAACTCGTCGCACTTGGCGCGTAGCCCGGCGGTGGTGAGCAAGAGTTTCTTTTCCTGAATCTCGCGCGACACCTTTTGCTCGATGGGCAGGCCGTGGCAGTCCCAGCCGGGGACGTAGGGCGTCCGGAAGCCGCGCATCGACTTGTAGCGGTTGACGAGATCCTTGAGCGACTTGTTCAGCGCGGTGCCGATGTGGACATCACCGTTGGTGAACGGCGGCCCGTCGTGCAGCACGAAGGCCGGCGCGCCGGCGCGTTTTCGTTGGATGGCGTCGTAGAGGCCGATCTTCTCCCAGTGCGCGACGCGGCCCGGCTCCCGCTGCGCGAGTCCTGCGCGCATCGGAAAGTCCGTCCTCGGAAGCTGCAGCGTGTCTTTCAGGTCTTGGGCCATTCGGCTAAAAGGGGCGGGAGGCTAGGTTGGCAAAGGGGAGAGTCAAGGGCTGCGTCCGTCTTCGGCGCGCGCGGCGAGCCGCTCGCCGGCCGTGATGCACGCGGGCAACGCGATGCCGTCGCGCACCGGCCCGCCGACGAAGAATCCGGGCTGGGCGCGCTCGAGCTCCGCGATGACGGCGAGGTGGCGCTCGTGGCCGAGGTCGTATTGCGGAATCGCGCAGGGCCAGAAGGCATGGCGCTGAAAAACCGGCGCCCCTTGCACACCGAGGAGTTTCTCGAGATCGGGCTCCACGCGGGAAAGCAGGCGCCCGGCACCGAGCCGCGCGATGTCGGGCTGGCGCGTGCCTCCGACGAGGACGGTGAGCGCGACGTGGCCCGCCGGCGCGCGGCCGGGAAACAGCGTGGAGGAGAAGAGCACGCCCAGGATCGAGCGTTGCTCGACGGCGGGCACGAGCAGGCCGAAGCCATCGAGCGCGTGCGCCACCTGCTCGCGTCGGTAGCCCAGGAACAGCGCGGCGACGGGCGGATGCGCGATCGTGTCGAGCGCGGCGAGGGGCGGAGTGGCGTGAGAGTCGAACGCCAGTTGGGCGAGCGCGGGGGCGGGCAGGGCAGCGAGGACGGCGTCGAAACGTTCGGCCGAGCCATCGCGGCAAATGACGGTCCACGCCGGGTCGAGCGCGAGTGCCGCAACCTCGCGGCGGAGCGAGACCGTGCCGGCCGGCAAGCGCGCGGCGAGGGCATCGGGCAACATCTGCAGGCCGCGGCGAAAGGAAATGATGCCGGCCTCGGCCGGGCGCGTCTTGCGTGCGGCAACTTGCGCGCGAAGGAGCGAACCGTGTTCCTGCTCCGCGGCCCAGAGCTTGGGAAATGCGTGGCGCGAGGAGAGTTTTTCGGGATCGCCGGCAAAGATGCCGGTGACGAAGGGATTCAAAACGTAGTCGACGATCTCGTCGCCGAAGTGCTCGCGGATGAGCGCGGCGAGGCTCACGTCTTGGCCGCGGGTGCGCGGACGGAGACGCATTTCGCGAAACACGCGGGCCTTGGCGGCCACGGACAGCAGCCGTGAGCCGAGCAGCGCCAGCGGCGAGAGCGGCAGTGCGACCGCGCGGCCTTGGCGGACGATGTAGCGGTGCTTGGCCGCGGGCGCGGCGCGCAAAAGGTCCGGCGTGAGGCCGAGTTCGCCGATGAGCGCCGCGAGCGCGGGATCGCCGGCGAGGAGAGTGTTGGGGCCGGACTCGATCAGCCAGCCGTCGGCGGTGACCTCGCTGCGCATCGCGCCACCGACGCGGTCACTCGCCTCGAACACGCGCACGCGATGGCCGCGCTGGGTGAGGCGATAGGCGGCGGTGAGCCCGGTGATGCCGGCGCCGAGGATGGCGATGGACTTGGTTGACGCGGCAAGCACAGGCAAATTCTTGCAGGAGGATACGGAGGTAACGGAGGGATTCATCTCCGTTCTCTTTGTTTCCTCCCGTGAAACTATTTCCACCTCGTCACGGTTTGCTCGAGGGCCTCCATGCACTCGAGCTTGGCTCGGGGGGTGATGCCGTGGCCGAGGTTGAAGATGTGGCCGCGGGCGCCGCGCATCGATTCGAGCAGGCGCGACGTCTCGCGCGCGACGATTGCGGGCGTGGTGTTGAGCAGCACGGGATCGAGGTTGCCCTGCACGGCGACGTTGGCGGGCAGCGTCCGGCGCACGATGGCGAGGTCGCAGGTCCAGTCGACGCTCAGCACGCGCGCGCCGGTGAACGCCTGATCCGTGAGATGCGGCGCGGTGCCTTTCGCGTAGAGAATAATCGGAAAATCGGCAGGGAGCGCGGCGATGATGGCGCGGATCCACTTCAGCGACGCGGCCTCGTAGTCGGGGCCGGCGATGATGCCGCCCCACGAATCGAAGATCTGGATGGCATCGGCGCCGGCGGCAATCTGCGCGCGGAAGTAGGCGATGAGGGCGGCGGTGAGTTTCTCGAGGAGCGCGTCGAAGGTCGCGCGCTCGGTGTAGAAGAGTTCCTTGATGCGCTCAAATTCATCGGAGCTGCCGCCCTCGACCATGTAGGTGGCGAGGGTCCACGGGGAGCCGCCGAAGCCGAGGAGCGCGCGCGAGCCGGCGAGTTCCTTTTTGAGCAGGGCGAGGGTGGTGGTGACGTAGGCGAGGTGCGCGGGCACGGCGTCCGCGGGCGCGAGCGCGTCGACCTGCGCGCGGGTTTCGAGGCGATACTCCATCGCGATGCCGCCTTCGTCGCGGAATTTATAGCCCTGCCCGAGGGCCTCGGGGATCACGAGGATGTCTGAGAACAGAATCGCGGCGTCGAGGCCGGGGTAGCGGCGCAGCGGCTGGAGCGTGACCTCGGCGGCGACGGCAGGTGTTCGCACCATTTCAAGGAAGGAGGACTCAGCCTTGAGTGCGCGATACTCGGGCAGGTAGCGGCCGGCCTGGCGCATGACCCAAAGAGGAGGGCGGTCGAGGGGGTCGCACGCGCAGGCGGCGAGAAAGCGGGTGCGGGAATTCATGCGGGGACCACTCATGCACACTAATGAAGAGGAATTGGAGGAATATCATGCCCGACATTCCCGCGGAACGGGTTCAGCCGTGACCTTGCGAAGCCCAGTCGCGCGGCGTGAGAAACACCTCGTGCAGCCGGGCCTCGGGTGAGCCGGGCTCGGGCTTGAAGTCGTAGTCCCAGCGCACGAGCGGCGGTAGGCTCATGAGGATTGATTCGGTGCGGCCGCCGCTCTGGAGGCCGAAGAGCGTGCCGCGGTCCCAGACGAGGTTGAATTCGACGTAGCGGCCGCGGCGGTAGAGCTGCCACTGGCGCTCGCGGTCCGTGTGCGGCGTCGCCTTGCGGCGCGCGACGATCGGGCGGTAGGCGGGGATGTAGGCGTCGCCCACGGCGCGCAGGAGCGCAAACGAGCGCTCGAAGCCGAGCTCGTTGAAGTCGTCGAAGAAAAGTCCGCCGACGCCGCGCGGCTCGCCCCGGTGCTTGAGGAAGAAGTAGTCGTCGCACGCCCGCTTGAAGCGCGGAAAGATCGCGGGGCCAAACGGCGCCACGGCGTCGCGAGCCACCCGGTGCCAGTGACCGCAATCGTCGTCGAAGCCGTAGTAGGGCGTAAGATCAAAGCCGCCGCCGAACCACCAGACGGGCGCGGAGGAGCTGGGGGCGGTGGTGAAGAAGCGCACGTTGGCGTGGCTCGTGGGCACGTAGGGGTTGCGCGGATGGATCACGAGCGACACGCCGAGGGCTTCCCAGGCCTGGCCGGCGAGTTCCGGACGATGTGCCGTGGCGGAGGGCGGGAGCTTCGTGCCGTGGACGTGCGAAAACGCCACGCCGGCTTTCTCAAACACGGCGCCTTCGGCCAGCACGCGGGTGCGGCCGCCGCCGCCTTCGGGTCGCGTCCAATCATCGGTGCGGAATTTCGCGCCACCATCCTCGGACTCGAGCGCAGCGCAGATGCGGTCCTGGAGCGCGAGCAGGTAGGTTTTCACGGCGGCGGAGTCGGGCGTCATGGCGGAGAGGACAGTGAGCACGTTTGCCCGGGGACGGGAAAACCTTTTCCAGCGCGTCTTTTGGCAAAGGATGCGCGGGGCTTGCGGCTCGCCCGGCGGCGCAAAGTCGCCCCAGCACCGGGCGGGTGGCTGATCTTGGGGCGAGGGCCTTGACGACTTTGCTAGGTTTCGCGTTCGACAGCGCGCGATCCCGCGGGCTGGCTCGACGATTCCCGATGCAATCTCCCGTCCTCACGACCATCGCCGCGACCGGTTTCACGGTGGCGTTTCTGCACGCGGCGATTCCGACGCACTGGCTGCCGTTCGTGCTGGTGGCGCGGGCGCGCGGGTGGAGCCGGGGCCGGACGATGGCGGTCACGGCGGCCGCCGGCCTCGGGCACGTGGCGCTCACGAGCGCGCTTGGCCTGTTGATCGCGTGGCTTGGTTTCCGGCTGGAGGAAATGGTCGAGTGGTTCCCGCGTCTCGCCGGCGGATTATTACTGGCGATCGCGGCTTACTACGGCTGGCGGCAATGGCGCGGCACGGGCATCTGCCATCACCATGCGCCGGGCAGCCACCACCACGCCGATGAGCATTGCGGCGAGGAAAAGGAGGGCAGCCACTGGCAGGAGGAGCTGAAAAACACGCCGATCGTGTCGACTCAGTCCGGCGAGTGGGCGGCGGTGAGCGGACTGTTTGTCATGCTCACGCTGTCGCCGTGCGAGGGCTTTTTGCCGGTGTATCTTTCCGGGGTGCAGTTTGGCTGGACGGGTTTTTTTGTCCTGAGCGGCATCCTCGCGGTGGCGACGCTCGCGGGCATGGCGATCTTCACCTGGCTCGCGCTCGTGGGCTTTGAGAAATTCAGGCTGAAGGCCTTCGAGCGGCACGAGGCGGGGCTGCTTGCGGTGATGTTTGCGGTGCTTGGCATGCTTGTCCTCCTGCTGGATCACGGGCACGCGCACGCCCATTGAGCCGCAGCCGCGCGCGGGGCTCAGGACTTCTTCGCGAGCAGCTCCCGTGCGACCCCGAGAATGCGCGAAGCCGTCGCGTGGCCGGGCGCGATCCACAGGGCGCGCTCGACCAGCGGGAGGGCCTCGGCCGGGCGCCCGAGATGGCAGAGCGTGGCGGCGTAGTCGGTGAGGGCGTCGGGATTCCAGCGGTCGCCGCGGGCCCGGGCGGCGTAGTGCGCGGCCGCGTCCTCGAGGCGTTTCTGCGCGAATCGGATCTGCGCGAGCTCGGAGTGGGCGAGGGCGTTGCGCGGGTCGAGTTGCAACGCGCGCTCAAAGTGCGGCACGGCCTCGTCGGGCCGGCCGGCGCGGACCGCGAGAGCGCCGCGGTTCACGTGCAGGTTCGGATTGCCGGGCTCGGCGCGGAGGGATTCCTCGATGTGCCGGCGGGCGTCGTCGAACCGACCGGTGGCGATTGCGATCATGGCGAGCTGCGTGAGGGCGTTCACGTAGTCGGGGCGGAGGCGCAGCGCCGCGCGGAACTGCGCCTCGACCTCGGTTGCCGGCCGGCCCGCGGCGGCGAGGGAGACGGCGAGCAGGTAGCGCACCGCGGCGTTGTCCTCGCCGCTGGCGATGCTGTGTGTGTAGAGCGCCACGCTGCCGCGCCACGCCGGCACCTGCCGGGCCGTGCGGAGCCCCAGCGCGAGGAGCAGCAGCGCCGCGATCCCAACGAGCGCGGGTCGCAAGCGGTCGCGCTGCGCCACGAGCGCCGCGGCCGGCCAAGCCCCCGCGGTCAGGAGCCCGAGAATCGGCAGATACATGTAGCGATCCGCGAGTGCCTGCGCGCCGACTTGCACGAGGCCGATCACGGGCACGAGCGTGCCGAGGAAAAACAGCCAGCCGAAGAGGACCGCGGGCTGAGTGTGGCGCAGCCGCCAGCCGAGCCAAGTGAGCGCAGCGAGCAGCGCAGCCGCGCCTGCGACGAACAGCGGCGGCCAGTGGCCGGGGTGGAAGTAGAGCGGCGCCAGGGTCTCGGGCCAGACGGTTTTCCCCAGGTAGCGCACGTAGGACACGAGGGCATTGGCGGCACGCACGCCCACCGAAAAGCGTTCGCCAAACTGCGCGGCGCCCGAGCCGCTTTGGACGAGCCAGGTGAGGACGCTGTGCGCGGCGACGAGTCCAAAGAGCGGAAGCTTTTCGCGGAAGAGCGCGAGCCACGATTTCCCGGGCCAGCGGCGGAGCGGCCAGAAATCGAGCAGCAGCAGCGTGCACGGAAATGTCACCGCCATCGGCTTGGAAAGCAGCGAAAGGATCATGGCGCCGCCGACGAGCCCCATGCGGCCCGCCGTCGGCCGGCGCACGTAGCCCGCGTAGGCCCATAGGCCGAGCAGCCAGAAGAAGGCGCACAGGAGGTCCTTTCGCTCCGAGATCCAAGCGACGGACTCGACGTGCAGCGGGTGCAGCGCGAACAGCGCCGCAACGAATGCCGGCCGCCAGAGTGCGCCGGTGAGCGCGCGCCAGACGACGAACACGAGCAGCGCGTTCAGGGTGTGCCAGAGGAGATTTTCCCAGTGCATCGGGGCTGCGCGCACGCCGAAGAGTTCGCAGTCGAGCATGTGGGATAGCGTCGTGAGCGGGTGCCAGTTGCTGCTGTGCACGCCGGTGAAAGCCCACGCCACTCCGGCGGCGCGCAGCCCTTGGTTCACGAGCGGCTGGTGCTCGACATAGGCATCGTCGTCGAGGTTGACAAAGCCGCACGCACCCACGCCCCAGAACGCCAGCACCGTGGCAAGCGCGATCAGGCCTCCCAGTAGAAGCGGTCGGCGGTCGGAAGCGGGCGTTCGGCTAGTCATTTGCAGGCGCGATGAAAATCCGCTGCATGTTCGGGCGCGGGCAAGAAAATCGTGCGGAATCGGATTTGCACCGCGTGCGTCAAACCCTTCACTTCGCGCCATGCTCCGCCGCTCCCAGGTCTTCAATTCCCAGGCCCTGCCCAAGGAGGACACCCACACCGACCTCTCGTTGGTCGGCACCTGGCGCGTCGTCGTGCTCAACGATCCGGTGAATCTCATGTCCTACGTCGTGCTCGTCTTTCGCAAGGTCCTTGGGCTCGACGAGCCCACCGCGCGGCAGCGCATGCTCGAGGTCCACGAGCAGGGCCGCTCCGTCGTGTGGAGCGGATTGCGCGAGAAAGCGGAGGCCTATGCCTTCTCGCTCCAGCAGTGGCACCTCAACACGGTCCTCGAGCCCGATGAAACGCATTGAGGTCAAGCTCGCCCTCCCGGTCGTCGCGCCGCTGCTCGACGTCATCAAGGAGATGTCCGACGGCCTGCGGACCACACTCGCCGCGCCGATGGCGATGAAGGAACTCGATCCAGACTTCCACGCGGCGTGGGTCGACGATCTCCTCGAGCACCAGAACACCGATGTGAAGCGCCTGCTCGGCCTTTTCGACGGCCAGTTTTTCTCCGAGGGCGTGATCGCCTTTGACGAGCAAAACGCCGAGGTGATCGTGCGGGCCTGCGCGGCCGTGCGCCTCCAGCTCCGTGATCGCCACCTGAAGTCACTGCCCGATGAGACGCTCGAGGGCGGCGAGGTGGAACTGCTCACGCTGCCGGAGGCGTTGCGAAAGGCCTTCATGTGCTACCTCTTTTTGGCGACGCTCCAGGAGCTGATCATCCAGCATCTGCAGGAAAGCATGCTCGGCGCGTAGCCGGCGGCTTGGGGGGGCGGAGAAATCCGGATTCGCGTTTGACGGACGCTCGGCGCGACCTACGGTCGGCCGCGACACCCTGCAGTGTTCGAGGTGCTTTCAATAACTGCTCTTTGCCTTAGGATAATTACGGGAGCCAAAACCGTCGCGAAAGATGTCAGGCCGTAAACCGGAAGGCAGACGGCGCGGCGGCGGCGCCCACCTAAACCAAAAAAGGTCTTGAGCCTTTGGGCGCACGGCACAGGCGGGGTGTCACTGTTTTTTTCCGGCGGAGCCCGGGCCTGGGCGGGCGGCGGATGATTGGCGGGCCGCCCCGCCCTACAAAAGGTTCGACCCCTGCGCAGCGGGGCGTTCATGTCGCCGCCCATCATGAGCCCCGTTGTCTACCAAGTCCTCCACCTCGTCTCGATCCTCGTGCTCACCGGCTTCACGTTTTACGCCTTTGCCGCGCCGCCGGAGACGCGCAAACGCGTGCTGATGCTGACCGGCATCGCGAGCCTGCTGGCGTTTGTCGCCGGCTTTGCGCTGCTGGCCAAGTTCAAGCTCGGGTGGCCGGGCTGGGTGTTTGTGAAGATGGCGTGCTGGCTGGCGCTCTCGGCCCTGGCGGGCTTCGGCTACCGCAAGCGCGAGTCGGTCGGCGCGCTTTCGTTCATCGCCACACTCGCGATCATCCTCGCCGTGGTGATGGTCTACACGAGGCCGTTCTAAACATCGCGCCATTCATGGGTGGCTCGCTCTGCGGCGTGTGGGTGGATGACGCCGGGCGCGTGCACACCACCGTGGCGACCGCGGATGGCGCGCGAGAGACCCGGACGGCGGCGCTCCGGCCGTTTGCGTGGCTCGGGGCCGAACCGGCGGGGTTGCCGGCGGGCGTGACCGTCGAGGCCCTGCGCGGGGAGGGGGCGTTTCGATTCCTCGCCCATGCAGAGAACAGGGAGGCTTTCGACGCGTTTTTGAAAACCGCGCGCGACGCGGGCGTGGACTCGCTCCGCCCGATCGAGAGCCAGTTCCTCCTCCAGAACCGCGCGCGCCTCTACCGCGACCTGATGTTCGGCCAGCTCCGGCGCTGTCAGCTCGACATCGAGGTCGCCTCGCCGAGCGGGAGCTTCCCCGACGCCGCTCGCCCCGATGATCGCGTGCTCGCGATTGGGCTGCGTGGCGCGGGAAGAAATCACCTGCTCCTCCTCGAGCAGCCGACCGATGCCGCGGAGAAAAGCCTCCTGCTCGCCCTCAATGCCGCGCTCGCCGAGCTCGATCCGGACGTGATCGAGGGGCACAACATTTTCAAATTCGACTTCGACTACCTGCGCCAGCGCGCGAAGCGCCACAAGGTTTCCTGCGCGTGGGGCCGCTACGGGCAGAACGCCTCGTTTCGCAGCAGCAAGCTCAAGGTCGCAGAGCGCTGGATCGACTTCACGCGGTGCGATCTGCCGGGGCGCGCGGTCGTCGATACCTACCTGCTCGTGCAGTTGCACGACATCACGACGCGCGAGATGACCTCCTACGGGCTCAAGGAAGCCGCGATCTATTTCGGGATCACGGACGAGGACAGCGAGCGCACCTACATCGAGGGCGCGCTGATCCAGCGCGTGTTTGCCGAGGACCGCGCGCGCTTCTGCGCCTACCTCGAGGACGACTTGCGCGAGACGCAGGGCATCGCCGACCAGCTCCTGCCGACATATTTCGAGCAGGCGCGCACTTTTCCGACGCTCCTGCAGGAGGCCACGCTCCGCGGCGCCACCTCGAAGATCGACCTGCTCTTCCTCGAGGAATACTACCACGCGCGGCAGGCCGTGCCGGCGCCGCCGGAGGTGCAACCCTTCGAGGGCGGCTATACGCGCAGTTTTCAGGAGGGCGTCTTTCGCCATGTGCTGCACTTCGACGTGGCGTCGCTCTACCCGAGCCTGCTGCTGCACATCGCGCGCAACCCGCGCAACGACACGCTCGGCGTCTTCATCCCGCTGCTCCGCCGGCTCCGCGAATACCGCCTGAAATACAAGCAGCTCGCGAAAACCGGCGCAACCGCCGACGAGCGCGCCGAGGCGCAGGCCCGGCAGACGAGCTTCAAGATCCTCATCAACTCGTTCTACGGCTACCTCGGTTTTTCCGGTGCGCGCTTCGGCGACGGCGAACTGGCCGCCGAGGTCACGCGCCGCGGCCGCGAGCTGTTGCAGGCGCTGATCGACGAATTCGCGCTGCACGGCGCGACGATCCTCGAGGCCGACACCGACGGCATCTATCTCTCCTCGGAAAAATTCCACGCCGAGCCCGAGAAGCTGCTCGCGCTCGTCGCGCCGATTTTGCCCGCGGGCATCGAGCTGGAGTTCGACGGCCGCTACGCCGCGATGTTCTGCTACAAGGCCAAGAACTACGCGCTCTACGACGGCAAGAAAATCACGCTCCGCGGCAGCGCGCTGCGCTCGCGCGGCATCGAGCCGTTTTTGAAACAGCTCACGGGCCAGCTCATCCGTTTCCTCCTCGGCGCGTCACCGGAGTCACCGGTCGTCGCGGCGGAGGCTTTCCGGAAACAAATCGCCGCGCGCACGCTCCCGGTCGCCGAGTTGGCGAAGAGCGAGATCCTGAACCAAGCGCCCGAGGCCTACGAGCGGCTCATCGCCGAGGGCGGCAAGCCGCGCCGCGCCTCGGCGGAGGTGGCTCTGCAGCTCAGCCCGCGCCCGCGCATGGGCGAGCGCGTGAACTATTACATCACCGCCAAGGCCAAGGGCAAAACGAGCGACTGGCAACGGGCCCGCGCCCTCGCGCTGCACGATCCGATCGCGGCGCCCTACGATCCCGACTACTACGCCGAGAAGCTCGACGACTGGCTGGAGCGCTACGCGACCTTCCTCGGCATCAAGCCGCTGCCGGCCGTGAGCGAGCAGGGCGAGCTGTGGTAGGCACAAAAATAGGCACGCCAGGCTCACGGGGAGCCCGGCGATGGGAGTTGAGTCGTGTGGCCGGGATGAACGTTTACGCCGGCGACAGCCGCCGCGAAAAGCAGACCAGCGCCAGCAGGCTCAGGCCCAGCAGGCCGGCGGTGGAGGCGCCGTCAGGCGTGTTGTTCGGGGAAATCGTCGCCGTGTTGAACGCGACTTCGGCCAACCCGGTCAGGGTGATTGAGCTTTGGGTGCTCTTGACGTCGAAACGAACGGACGAGACGCCGGCGATCGCGCCGAAGGCGAACGCCTGCGCCGCATTGCTGTCGAAGGCCAGCGTGCCGGAGAACGCGCCGATTTGGGCGTTCGACGAGTCGAAGAATTTCAGGTCGAAGTTGCCGACGTCATAGCCCGGGTTGGCGGCGATGTTGTTGGACTGGTGATTCCAGAGATAGATGGTGTCCAGCGTCTGGGGGGTGGTGAAACCCCACGTGATGGATTCCAAGAAATTGCCGATGCCATCCGAGGTCCAGTGGTTGCCCACGTCGTATTGGGCGTGGGTGGGCAGGGTGCCCACCGGGCCGGCCAATCCGGAGCCGTTGATGGTATTTACCGCGGCGAAGGCAGGGCCGGGGAAGCCGGCGTCCGACGACGCGACGGCCGTGTTGGGCTGGATGATGGCAGCGTGGGCCGAGCCGCAAAGCGCCAGGAGGGCGCCCGCAAAGCGAAGGCGGAGGAGCAAGGAACAGAGCGAGTTCATGGGCTGATGATTTTGAGCGATGACGATTGGATTGGCTTGGGCATGAACCTCGTGGCCGGTCTGGCCGGAGCCCCATCCGTGGGCCGAAGATTCGAAGGGAGCGCCCGCCTCGGCCGCCGGGATGACGGCAAGGCGAAGGCTCCTAGGAGTCTTAGCGCATCCGATCCGTGAAGTTTCAAAGAACCTTTTGGCGGCGCGCGTTTGCCAGAATCCTGCATGTAGGCCGCGTTGCATTCAGTCATCTGTTACTTTGTCGCGGCGCTGAAACTTTTGCTCTCGCGGAGGACCGGGGTGAAAAATTATCAACACGACCGTGCAGTTTCCGACGACACGGTGGGATGAGCTTGCGCAGGCCTCGTTGCATGGTGACGCCACGGCGCGGCAGGCGCTGGACGAATTCTGCCGGCGCTACTGGGAGCCGGTGAACGCCTTCATCCGCTGGAAAGGCTACGGGGAGGCGGAGGCGGCCGACCTCACGCAGGAGTTTTTCCTCAACTTCGTCGAGACGCGCTCGTGGCGGCGCGCGGATCGGCTGAGGGGGAGGTTTCGCACCTTCCTGCTCGGCGCGCTGTCGCGCCGGCTTGCCAACGCCCGCCTGCATCAGACGCGGCTCAAGCGCGGCGGCGACTCGCCGCCCGTCAGCCTCGAGGAAACCGGCGCCGATGCCGACGCAGGGATGACACTGCCCACGGTGCCGCCGGCCGACGCCGCGCACTTTGATCGGGAGTGGGCGATTCGGGTGCTCGCGGTCGCGCTCGACGCCATCCGGGAGGAGTATGCGGCGAAGGGCAAGGAGCGGATCTTTGCGACGCTGCGGGTTTTTCTGACGGCGACCCGGACGCCGCCCACTTACGAGCAGGTGGCGGCGGAACTGCGCCTGGGCCTCGGCGCCGTCAAGACGGAGATCCACCGGCTCCGGCAGGCGCTGGGCGCGGCGCTGCGCGCGGAAATCAGCCGCACCGTCTCCGCCCCGCACGAAATCGAGGCCGAGGTGCGGCACCTGCGGGACGTGCTGACCAGCCACGGCGGCGACATTGACGCGCCGCGGGAGACCTGAGCCCGGCGCCGGGAGACGCGACCGGCGCGACGGCCAGCCGAACCGATCCAAGAATCCAGAACGCCATGACGCCAGGACCCGGCCACGCGAAGCCACGCTGCCCGCGCTGCGGGAAGGAAGTGGCGACCATCGTGGCGGAGGATTACTGCGTGGCCTGCCTGTTCGACGCGATCGATTCCGCCTCGGGACCCGGCGGGGAGCCCGCCCCGGCCACGGGCATGGGCGCGGGGGCGTCGCCAGCGACCACGCTGCTGCCGGTTCCGGGCTACACCGTGGATGCGGAACTCGCGCGCGGCGGGATGGGCATCGTGTATCGCGCGCGGCAATGGGCGCCGGAGCGCGAGGTCGCGCTGAAGATGCTGCTGCCCTCTTCCGCGGCGTCGCCCGACTTGCGTGAGCGCTTCCAACTTGAGGCGCGCACGCTCTCCGAACTCGACCATCCCGCGATTCTGCCCGTCTACGAAACCGGCGTCCACGACGGCCTGCCATGGTTCACGATGAAGCTCGCGACCGGCGGCAACCTCGCCGAGGCGGCGCCGCGCTTCCGCGGCCGCTGGCACGAGATCGCGGAGTTGATCGCGACCGTGGCCGAGGCGGTGCATTTCGCGCACGGGCGCGGGATCCTGCACCGGGACCTCAAGCCGGGCAACATCCTCTTCGACGCCGTCGGCCGGCCTTTCGTGGCGGATTTCGGCCTCGCGAAGCTCATTCGCGCGGACGGCGATTTCACGCGCACCGCGCTGGCCCTGGGCACGCCGAGTTACCTCGCGCCGGAAGTGGCCGCCCGCAGTGCGCGCGAAGCCACCATTGCGAGCGACGTCTATGGGCTCGGCGCGATGCTGTTCGAACTGCTCGCCGGCCGTCCGCCCTTCGAGGCCGAGGGCCTGCCCGCGCTGCTGCGGAAAATCGCCGAGGATGAGCTGGCAAGTGTCGGGCCGGCGAATGGACAGCCCGGTTCCCGCGCGGCCCGCGTGCCGCGCGACCTCGAGGTCATCACGCTCAAGTGCCTCGCGAAGAATCCTGCGCACCGCTACGGCAGCGCGCATGAGCTGGCGGCGGAGCTGCGCCGCTGGCTCCGGGGCGAGCCGGTTCTCGCGCGTCCGCCCTCGGCGAGCTATCGCATCGGCATGTTCGTGCGCCGGCGCCCCCTCGTCGTGGGCCTTGCGGCAGGCCTGGCCTTTGCCTTGCTTGCGGGCACCGTCATCAGCCTGACGTTGATGTTCCGTGCGCGGGAGTCGCAGGCCGACTTGGCCGCGTTTGCCGCCTTCCTCACCGAGGATGTGCTCGCGGCGGCCCGCCCGCGGGAGGTGGAGGGAGGGCAGGGGATCAACATCACCGTGCGCGATGCGTTGGTGGCCGCGGATGAAAAGCTGCCGGATCGATTCGTCGGCCGGGCGCGGGCGGAGGCCCTCACGCGCCACACCCTCGGGGTCACCTTCTACAACCTCGGCGAGACGGCCCGCGGTATCGCGCAACTGGAACGCGCCCGGGAGCTGCAGCGGAAAACCCTCGGCGAGCGCGATCCCAGGACCCTTCACACGATGACGCGCCTCGGCCAGCTCTACTTGAACGCCGGCAGGTCCAAGGACGCGATCGCCGTGACCGATGAAGCCCTCGCGGGCCAACTGGCGGTGCTCGGTCCGGATCATCAGCAGACCATTGAAACGATGACGAATCTTGGGCTCCTGTTCAGCCGATCGGAGACGCTCGATCTCCCGCGGGCCGTGGCGATTGGCGAGCAGGCGCTCGAGCGGGCGCAACGCACCCTGGGCCCAAAGGCGCGCCTGACCTGGCTTTGCATGCTGCATCTGGGCTTGGCCTACACGCAGACGGGGCGCTTTTCCGAGGCGGTGGCGCTCCACGAATTCGTGCTCGCGCAACTGCGGGCGGTCGATCCCGCGCCCAATGGCTACACGCTAAGGGTCATGAACGATCTGGGCTTCGCATACGTAGGCGCCCGGCAGTTCGATCAAGCGATTCAGCTCCACCGCGAGGCGATGGAGCTGTCCAAAACCCAACTCGGGGAGGAGCACCCGCAGCGGTTGATGTTCATGAACAACCTCGCCGCCGACTACCTGGCCAAGGAGGATTTCGCCGCGGCCGAGGCGACGGCGCGCGCGTGCGTGGAACTGCGGACCAAGACGCTCGGGGCCGGCCATTTTGACACGCTCGGCACCAAGATGACGCTCGCGCACAGCCTGCTGGCCCAAGGCCGGCACGCAGCCGCCGAGCCGCTCGTCCGCGAGGTTTTGGCCGCGCTCGAGCAGGTGGCTCCCGACGACTTGAGGACGCACGCGACGCGTTTGACACACGCCGAAGCGCTCCTCGGCCTCCAGCGAAACAAGGAAGCGGACGCGCTGGCGGAGGCAGCCATCGCCCGGTTGGAACCAATCCGAGCCCGGGTTCCAATCGCATCCGTTCCCCTCGATCAAAGGCTCGCGCGTATCGCGCGCCTCCACGCGGCGCAGGGTGACGCGGAGCGCGCCGCACGCTGGGAGGAGCGACGCCGGGAGTGGGCGGAATGGGATGAGGCTCGCCGGCGGGAACTCGCAGCCGCAGGCCGCGGAGCAGCGATAGGGCCGTCGGGGGCCGGCCGGCCATGACCGAAATCGCCCAGCGCCCTGCCTTGCGGCCCGGGCTTACCGGGGTTGTTGTTTTCTCCGCAGGTGGGATCGCCCGCCAACTGTGGAGGCGCGGCCTGCGCCGAGTTGCCTTACGACTGACGCACCGCTCCCCAGTTGAAGCACGCGTTGACGGCCGCCTGCCTATCGCCCGCGCGTGTAGTGAAACTCCTTCCCGAGCAGCTCTGGGTTCCTCGCTTCCTTCTCCAGCAGGGCGCGCAGCGCGGCCGAGCTGGAGGTTTCCTTGGGAATCACTTTGCTGCTTACGACCCGGAGCGTGAGCCGGTCATCAGCGTCGGAAAGTCGCCAGGTGAGCAACGAATGCTTCCGGTTGTTCGGGTCGAGGTGCAGCACGCTCACAAACGGCACGCCGCCGAGGTCGCTGTGGTGCGCGGAGTAGAGGTCGCCATTGTAGCTGACGATATAGGTCGCGGCGTCGAGCTGACGGACCTTCATCACGTCGGTATCGCCGACGGCTTTCCACGTGCCGACGAGCTTGTCGTCGGTCCCCCGCGTGGGCTTTTCCGTGATCGGCGCCTCAAATTCGCAGCCGCCGAGCAGCAGCGCGGCGAAGCCGAGGAAAATCTTGAGCGGCCGGGTGGCGTTCATGGCGGAAAATCGCGCGGTGCCCGCCACCGCGGCCTCACACGAGCAGCAGAGCCGGCGCCTCGATGAGCTGCTTGAGCGCCCCGAGGAACTGCGCGCCGACCGCACCGTCGAAGACGCGGTGATCGCACGAGAGCGTGACCGTGAGCGTCTGGCCGACGACAATCTGGCCGTTCTTCACGACAGGCTTGGTGACCGTCGTGCCGACGGCGAGAATCGCGGCGTTGGGCGGGTTGATGATCGCGGTGAACTTCGGGATGCCCATCATGCCGAGGTTCGAGACGCAGAAGGTGCCGCCGGTGAACTCCGCGGGCACGAGCTTCTTCTCCTTGGCCTTCTTGCCGAGCGCCTTGGCCTCGGTGCTGATCTGGAAGACGCTCTTTAGGTGCGCATCGCGGATCACGGGCGTGATGAGGCCATCCTCCATCGCGACGGCAAACGCGACGTGCGCGGCGCCGTGGTGGCGGATGTGCGTGCCCTCCCAGGATGTGTTGACCGCGGGCACGCGGCGCAGTGCCTCGGCGCTGGCCTTGAGGATGAAGTCGTTGACCGAGAGCTTCACGCCCTCCTTCTCAAGCCCGGTGTTGAGCTGCTCGCGGATCGCCAGGAGCGGCGCGGCGTCCATCTCGATGTCGAGGTAGACGTAGGGAATAGTGGTCGTGGACTCGACCATGCGCTTGGCGATGACCCCGCGCATCGTGGAAACCGGCACGAGGCGCTCGTCCTGAATCGGGCCCTTCGCCGCAACCGCGCCGCCGGAAAAAGTCCCGGTGGATTTTGCGCCGGAGGTCGCGCCGCCATTTTTCTCCGCGGCGAGGATGTCGGCGCGCACGATGCGGCCGCCCGGACCGGAGCCCGTGACGCGCGCTGGATCGATTTTCTTTTCACCGGCGAGTTTCTTCGCGAGCGGGGAGATCTTGATGCGGCCGGTGTTGACGACCGGGGTGACGACGGGAGCTGCAACCGCCGGTGCCGGCGCGGCAGCGGCGACGGCAACGGGCGCGGCAGGTGTCGCCGCCGGAGCGGCAGCGGCCGCGGCGGGCGCGGGCTTGGCCGCAGGGGTATCCACTTTCTCGCCGGGCTTGCCGATGGCGCAGAGCGGGGCGCCAAGGGCGACTTGGGAGCCAGCGGGCGCGAAGATTCTCAGCAACGTGCCGTCGAAGAAGCTCTCGAGCTCCATCGTGGCCTTGTCGGTCTCGACCTCGGCGAGCATGTCGCCGGCCTTAACGGCGTCGCCTTCCTTCTTCAGCCATTTCACCAGCGTGCCCACCGTCATGGTGTCGCTGAGTTTCGGCATTTCGATGATGTTGGCCATGGATGGAGAAAAATCAGAAAACGTGGGAAAGCGGGAAAGTGAAAAACAGAAGCAGGCGGTGGCTGGAGTCGTTTTTGCGATTTCAGCGTTTCCGCTTTTCCAATTTTTAGCCGACGGCGGCCAAGGCGGCCTTGAGCACGCGCTGGGGATTCGGCAGTTGCTCGACCTCGACCGGCGGCGAGTAGATTGCGGGCGCGTCGATCGTCGCGAGGCGGTGGATCGGGCCGTCGAGTTCGTCGAAGGCCTCGCGCTGGATCATGTAGGCGAGCTGCGTGCCGACACTGGCAAACGGTTTCTGCTCCTCGACGATCAGCACGCGGTGCGTCTTGGCGACGGACTTGAGCACGGTGTCGATGTCGAGCGGACGGATGGTGCGGAGATCGACGATCTCGACGGAGACGTCGTGCTCCTTTTCCAGGATCGAGGCGGCGGCGAGCGAGTGCAGCACGGAGCGTCCGTAGGTGACGATGGTGAGATCAGTGCCCTCGCGCTTCACATCGGCGAGGCCGAGCGGGATCACATACTCGGCCTCGGGCACCTCGCCCTTTTCGCCGTAGAGCATGGTGTTCTCGAGGAAGAAAACCGGGTCGTTGTCACGGATGGCGGACTTCAGCAGACCCTTGGCGTCGTAGGCGGTGGCGGGCACGACGACCTTCACGCCCGGGTGATTGGCCAGGACGTTCTCCGGCGTGTGCGAGTGCGTGGCGCCGACGTTGGTGCCGCCGTTGGCCGGCCCGCGGATGACGATCGGGCAGTTGATTTGGCCGCCGCTCATGTAGCGGACATTGGCGGCGTTGTTCAGAATTTGGTCGAACGCGACGGAGTAGAACGACCAGAACATCAGCTCCATCACGGGGCGGACGCCCAGCATCGAGGCGCCGATGCCCATGCCGATGAAGCCGGCCTCGGAGATGGGCGTGTCGACGATGCGTTGCGGGCCAAACTTGGCGAGCAGGCCCTCGGTGACCTTGTAGGCGCCGTTGAACTGCGCGACTTCCTCGCCCATGACGACGACGTTCTTGTCGCGGGTGAGTTCCTCGGCGAGGGCGTGGCGGACAGCTTCGCGGAAAGTGATTTGAGGCATCTCGGAAAAGGTGGCGGTGAAAGTTGAAAGGTGAAAGACCCGCGGCGGCTCAGTCGAAGAAAAGTCGGCCCTGGGATTTGCGCTCGGAGGGATGGTCGGACTCCCAATAGACGTCCTTCTGGATGTCGTCCGGCGTGGGGAAGGGACTGGCTTCGGAGAAGTCCGCGGCGAGGTCGGCCTCGTTGCGCGCCTCCGTGTCGATCTTTTCGATCAACGCCTCGTTGAGCACGCCTTCCGCGACGAGCTGGTCTTGGAAAACCTGAATCGGATCCTTGGTGCGCCGGTATTCCTCGATCTCCTGCTTGCTGCGGTAGGTGTTGTCGGGATCGGCGACGGAGTGGCCGCGGTAGCGATAGGTGACGATCTCGACGACGGCCGGCTGATTCTTTTCACGGGCGGCGGTGAGGAACTTGTCCATCGTGGCGCGGACCTCGTAGACGTCGTGGCCGCTGCACTGGCCCCAGGCCATGTTGTAGCCCTCGGCGCGTTTCGCGAGTGCGCCGGCGGACGAGCGCGCCTGGCTCGTGCCCATCGAGTAGCCGTTGTTCTCGATGACAAAAATGCACGGCAGGCTCCAAAGCGCGGCGAGGTTGTAGGCCTCGTGCACGGCGCCTTGGTTGACCGCGCCGTCGCCCATGAACGCCATCGCGGCGCCCTTGAGTCCCTGGTATTTCACGCCGTAGGCGAGGCCGACGCCGAGCGGGATCTGGCCGCCGACGATGCCATGGCCGCCCCAGTAATTGCGCGACGGATCAAAGTAATGCATCGAGCCGCCCTTGCCCTTGGAGCAACCGGTGGCCTTGCCGTAGAGTTCGGCCATGAGCGGCTTCGTGTCCATGCCGACGGCCATCGCGTGGCCGTGATCTCGGTAGGCGGTGATGACGTGATCGTTTTTCCCCATCAGGGAGCAACAACCGACGGCGACGGCCTCCTGGCCGATGTAGAGGTGGAGAAAGCCGCCGATCTTCTTGGCTTGGTAGGCGCGGAGGCTGCGCTCCTCAAAGCGACGGATGCGCACCATCTTCCGGTGCAGCTCGATCTTCTCGTCGCGGGACAGCTTGGCGTTGATTGACGCCTTGGCGTGCGGGTTGGCAGGCGCCGCGGGCGCGGGTTTCTTCTCGGCGGTGGCAGTCGGTTTCTTGCTCACGGAAAGTCGTTTGGATTTTGAAACGATAAAGTGTTTGTCGGCGGGCGGGGAAATCAAGCGTGGATTGGGTCAACCTGGGGCGCCTTGACGCGCAGTGTGCGTTCCAGGGAGTGCACCTGCGCGACGATGGGCTCCTCGAGCGTCGCGGCCCGCGGTCCGGGATGGGTGGCGCTGAAGCGCATCGCGGTCTCGCCCTCGTAGCCGCCTTCCTCGCGCACGCGCCGGCTGGGCATGTAGCCCATCGCGTCGTTGGAATAGCCCGCAACCTAGACGGCAGCGAGGCCGGCGAGCTGGCGCTTCAGGCGCAGCGGGTAGTCCACGCACAGCTCGCCTCTGATGGCTGCGAGCACGATAGCGGCGCCGAAACCCACGACCTGCACGGGGCAGGGGCAGGTCGTCGGTGGTTTTTCGCACGCGTCGATCTTCGCCATAAAGCGTTTCGCGTCGTCAGCCTCCTGTCGGTCCTTCGAGGCTATCCAGTCTTGGAACTTCTCGTGCGTCGGGGTGCGTGGTCGAGTGCGACGGTGCTGTAGGCGGCGCGCTACGGGCCGCGCACGTCGCGTGGCGAAACGCGGAGCGCGGTCTCGACCGCATTGGCGAGGGCGCGTCCTGTTCTCCGCGAGATCACGACCGTTGGCGCGCCTGGCTTTGGCGATGCGCGGGTCGCGTTTCTCGCCGGGCGAGCGGCCGAGGCGGAACTCCGGCCCGCTGTGAGTTTGCGAGGCGTTCAGAAGCAGTCCCTCGCGCGGCGGACGGTGGGTGTCGGCGACCCGTTTTTCCAAGTTCAGCTGCAGCGCCCCCGCGGCACGCCGATGAAATCGAGCGTCACGATGGCCAGGCGCGCGCGAGGGCGGCCGCCGCGCGGAGTTCGACGACCAGGGCGAGCGCGAGCATCGATTTCATCGTGCGGATATGGTTTCCTCGACCTCAATGGCGATGGGCCGGCCGGGAGCGCAGTTGGCTTTCAGCGCCACAAAGCCGTTGCGGTGGCGATCGTAGATTGGCCAGAGCGCGGTGCGGTCGGTCTCGGGCAGGGGAATCGTGTCGATGGCGGCGCGGGAGAAAAAACCGAAGCTCCCCTCCGTGATCGGCGGCGGCAGGCCGGGCACCGGAACCTTGCACCGAAATAGAAACATCAGCCAGTGCGACTGTCCCTCATAGGCCTTTTCCGCAATCATGGCGAAGAGATGGAGGTCGCCCGTGACGATGCGGTGGCCCGTCTCCTCGTGGGTCTCGCGCACCGCGCACTCGAAGGGAGACTCGCCGATGCCGGTCTCGAGCTTGCCACCGATCGGTGACCAGACGCCCAAATTGGGTGGTTTGGCGCGGAGCATGAGCAATTGTTCACCGGCGGTATTTTCCAGGAAGACAAGGACGGCGATCCGGTGGGCGAGGGGAGGCATCGGGGATTCGGTAGAGACGAGCCGCCCGCCGACGCGATGCAAAGTCCAATTTGCCGCCCGTCGCCCGGGCAAAAATATGATCGTGACCGGCCGGAGCGACCCGCTCACGGTCAAGAGTGATGCGTGCGGTTCTCATTCCCCTCCTGCTGGGCCTCGCCTGGGGCGGCGGTGCGACCATGGCTGCGGCGGACGTCGAGGTGTCGGTCGTGCGATTCAACAGCGTCCGCGCCCCCAATGGCTCCGCGGGCACATGGCTTGAGGCGGATGTCGCGCTCACCGTGAAGCCGCCGCCCGGCGCTGCCGGTCAGATGGTTCCGCGGGTGCGTGTCGCCCTGACGGTCGCCGTGGAGTCGCCCGGCCCAGCCGGCGGCGAGCGGCGGCTGGACTACTACCGGTCCGACGCCGAGTGCGTGGCGCTGGAGGCGGGCCGGGCAAACGTCCGCTTCTACCTGCCGCCCGAATTGGTGAAGCGCGATCAGCTCCACGGTGATCCAAAATATTGGGGCGTGGAAATCACGGCCGCGGGGCGGCCCGCAGCCGCCGTGCGGGCAGCCTATGCGACGTCGCTCGCCAACGCCGAGCAGCGGAAGAATTTTCAGTCCAAGGCGGCGGGGGCCGCTGCGGCCAATGATGGCGTGATGCTGCCGCAGTTCCTCACGCCCTTTTCCAACGAGTATCCGCGCGCGACCCCGTCATTCGTCCGTCGCGAGGGACGGTGAGTGGCGCACGAACGTTCGGTAACTAACAATCCGCTTGCCGCGTCTGGCCCCATCTGAAATCGCCTTGTCCTTTACCACCCTATGCGAAGCCCCCGCGTCCTAGCCGTTGACATTGGAGCCGGCCATGTCGCGTGCGGATCGTTCGCGGTGGGGGCGTCGGGGCGGCTCGTGCTGCAGCACTTCGCCATCGAGCCGCACAGCTCTGATCCCTCGCATGAAGGGCGCTGGGCGGTTGAGATTGCGCAATCGCTGGGCGCGGTGGGCGCGCGTCGCAAGCTCACGGGCCCGGCGTCGATCGCCGTGCCGGGACACTTGGCGCTGACGAAGTTCATCAAGACGCCGTCCGTCGCGAAGGAAAAGCGCGGCAAGATCATCTCGTTCGAGGCCCAGGAAAACATCCCCTATCCGCTGGAGGAGGTGGTGTGGGACAGCCTCGTCGTCGCCGACGACGGCTTCGATCTCGAGGTGATGCTGACGGCCGTGAAATTTGAGGCGATGCAGTCGCTGTGCGCCGCGTGCGACGCCGCCGGCTTCCCGGTTGAGCGGGCCGCGCCGGCCGGCCTCGCGCTGTGCCGGGGCTTCCGCTACAACCACCCCGGCGTGATCGAGAGCAGCGTCGTCGTCGATGTGGGCGCGCGCACGACCTCCCTGCTGTTCATCGAGGGCGACCGCTTCTACGTCCGCACGCTGGCGCTGGCGGGCAATGCCGTCACGCAGGCCATTTCCGAGGAGCTGCGCATCGACTTCGCCTCGGCCGAGACCCTCAAGATCCAGGTCCTCTCCGGCAAGAGCGACCTTCCCGGCAATTCGCCGTCGCGCGCCGCAGTGCACAAGGCCGCGTCCACCTTCGCCACGCGCCTCCAGCTCGAGATCATGCGCTCGACGGTGAACCACCGGCGGCAAGCCGGCGGCGAGGCCCCCGGCACGCTCTTTCTCACCGGCGGCGGCTCGCTCATCGACGAGCTGCCGGTCGTGCTTGCCGAAAAGCTCAAGCTTAAGGTCGAGCGCTACAATCCGCTCAAGAATGTCGACGTCTCGGCTGACGCCCGCGCGGCCGGGGCCGAGAGCGCCGCGCCCGTGCTCGCCGACCTCGTGGGCCTCGCCACCGGCCTCGTCAAAACCGAGGAGGCCGGCGCCAGCCTGCTGCCGCCGGCGCTCACCGCCGTGCTGGAGTTTCGGAAGCGCCAGCCGTGGCTCATCGCGGCGGCGGCCATTGGCGTCGTGGCGCTGGCGCCGCCCGTGCTGTATTTTCACCACGTCGCCTCGGCGACGCAGGAGCAGGTGTCGCAGCTTGAACGCGAACAACTGATGTCACTGCGTTCGATCAGCAATCGCAACACCGACAATCTCCGCCAAATCGAGGAGGCCGGCCGGCAAATCACGGCGCTCCGTGGCGCCTACGAGACCAAGGCCAACTGGATCAATTTCCTCGCTGATCTCCAGGAGCGCCTCGTGAAGATCGAGGATGTGTGGCTCGACCGCATCGCCGTTGAGCGGCCCGCACCGCCCGAACCGGGCGCCGTGGCGGACGCCCCGCCGCCGGAGCCGCCGCCCGCCGTCGCTGGCGCGGCCCCCGCTGATCCCAACGCCGCCCCGGCGACGCCGTCCGCGCCGCCGATCCGGCTCAAGCTCACCGGCCGTCTGCTCGACGTCTCCAATCCTCAGTCGAAGGTCAGCCCGGAGTCGATGCAGCGGGTGAAGCAGCTGCTCGCGGGCTTCGCCGGCTCCCAATTCGTGAAGGCCGTCGAGGACGAGCGCTTCGACACCAACCAAAACGGGCTGCTCAAGTTCGACTGCACGCTCGTCATCAACCCGAGGAAGACGCTGTGAAAAAGAGCCCGCTCTTCACCGCTGCGATGGCGCTCTGCGCCGTGCTTGCCCTCGGCGAGCTCTATCTGATCTACGAGCGCTTCATGGCATCGCGCGAAGCCGCCAAGACCCTGGTCGCGCGCAAGGGCGAGCTGCAGGGGATGGCCGACCTCAACCCGCCGCCCAAGCGCGAGGTCGCCACCGCCATCGAGGCGGATCTGGCCAAGGCGCAGGCCGCGCTCACGGCCATGCAGGCCGAGCTCAAGGGCCGTGGCCCCGCCGCCGAGCGTCTCCGCAGCGCCAAGGTCCCCGCCAACCGCACCGATGCTTTCTTCGACCTCGCGAGCTTCGTGGAGAAGACGCGGGAGCTCGCGAAGAAGAACGACGTGCTCCTCCGTCCCGAGGCCTCGCGCTTCGGCTTCACCGCCTACGCCACCGAGGGCCCCGCAGCGGATCACATCGAGCCCGTCTTCCGCCAGCGCCAGATTTCGCAGTATCTGATGGAGGCGTTGATGGAGGCGAAGCCGCGGGCTCTGCTGTCGGTCAAACGCGAGCCCACGCCCGACAAGGCCGAGCGTGAGGCGCGCGCCGCCGCCCATGCGGCCGCCGCGGCGGGCCAGCCGGTCGACCCCGGCGCGGTGCCGGCCGACGCCGAGGCCTCGATGCCGGATGGCCCGGATTATTTCCGCGTCAACCCGCGCGTGACCGCCCGGCAGGCTGGCTTCGTCGACACAATTGCTTTCCGCATTGCATTCACGGGGCCGACGGCCGCGCTGCGGCTTTTCCTCAACAAGCTCGCCTCGTTCGAACTCCCCGTCCTCGTGCGCGAGGTCGAGGTTGAGACCGCGAGCGCCGAGGACGCGACCGTGGAGGACGCCGTCGGCGCGACCAACGACGCGGCGGCCGAGGAAAACCCCGCGGCCTCCATCGTGCTCGCCGCCGTGCCGGCCTCGCCCAAGGCCGCCCCCAAGGCTGCGCCCGCCCGTCCCGCCGCCCGGCCGTCGAACGTCGCTCCCATCGTCGCCAAGCCGTTCTCAAAGTTCACCGTCACCGTCGAGTTCGTCGAACTCGTGACCGCCCCACCTCCGCCCGCCGAGGCCGCCCCGGCGGCGCCGCCGCCCTCCTGAACATGTCGCTTCACCCTCAGGATAGGAATCTCTTGGTGCTCGCGACCCTCGTCGCGTTGGGTTCGGCCGGTGTGTTCGGCTCGATGGCTTGGCGGCATCAGGGCCCGGGCAGCGTCGCGCCCGTGGTGCTGACGGAATCGCCCTACGCGGCCAAGGCCCCCGACGCTCCGCCGGTAAAGGTCGAGACTTGGGCTGCACCTGTAGCGCAATCGCGCGGCCGCGAGTGGATCTACGACACGTTCACCCCGCCTGAGATTTTCTACAACACGCGCTCGAAGCAGTTCACCGTGAAGCCACCTTCCAGCCTCGTGGATGAAGCGGAGTTTGAGACCTTCGGCGTCGAGCTCGTGGCGGTGAAGCCCGAGCCGTTCCGTCTGCAGCTCATCGGCTACTCCGGCGGTCCCGGGGCGTGGCGCGGCACCTTCAGCAACATGATCACGGGCGAGACCGTGCTGGCCGGCGCCGGCCGGCGTCTGCCGAATCTCGCTCTCACCATCAAGTCGCTCGAAGTCGCGACGCAGACCGTGCGCCTTGGCGAGAGCATGCCGGTGCGGCAGACCGTGGCGACGGCGGTCGTGCTCGACGAAAAATCGAATCGCGAGACCACGATCACCAACCTCTCGCGGGTGTTTACCGGCACGGTCTTTGCCTTCGTTTCATCGCCCGGTGCGCCCGGTGTCCGGGAAGTCCGCGCCGGCGAGTCATTCAAGATCGGCGAGGCCACCTTCCGCATCGAGAAGGTGGAGACCACGCCACCCGCCATCGACGTGGTGAAGACCTCGCCCAGCCTCACCCAGCCCGACCGCCGCACCCTCACGCCGCGCGAACCCGACGAGCGCGAGCCCGGCCCGTGAACCTTTACCGCCCTTCCTCTTTCCGTCCCCTCGCAATGAAAACACGCCTCCCCTCCACGCTCCTGCCCGCCGTGCTCGCCGCCCTTCTCGCCGGCGGAGCCGCGCCGCTGCGGGCTGCGGCCGCCAAGAGCCAGACCGACACCAAGATTGAGCTGATCAGTGCGGCGCTGACGGCCCGCGATGCCGGCGATGTGGCGGGCGCCCAGCGGGCGATTGCGCAGCTCGAGAAGAGCTTTCCCAATGACCCCGCGGTGCAGCGGCTCCGCAATGAGGTGCAGTCTTCCGCCACCGCGCGCTCCCAGCAGCTCGCCGCGCAGGCCGCCGCCGCGGCCGCCCCGGCGTCCCGGCCCGCCGTGCCCCAGATGATCGACGTCAACATCCCGGCAGCCGGGCAGGTGGCCGCCGAGTCCGAGGCGGAGGCGCTCGCGCGCGCCGAGGCCGGCCGCATCACCCAGCTCGTCGCCACGGGCCAGATTCAGCTCGACGCCGCGCGCACGCTTTTGCGCAAGGGCCAGCCGGAGCAGGCGCTGGAAACGCTCGACGCCGCGCTCGCGTCGCTGCCGCTCAACCCGACCACGCAGCGCCTCGTCGGCGACCTGAAGAAGGAAAAAGCCAACGCCCTCCTCGATCGCGCGCAGGCCGACCTCAAGCGCGGCGACACCGCCGCCGCCCGCGCCGCCATGGCCGCCTACGCGCAGATCGCCGGTGAGACGCAGCGCTCGGCCGGCATCGCCCGCCAGATTGATCGCGCCGACGCCAAGCCCGTCGCCGCCGCCGTTGATCCCAGCTTTGTTTCCGATCGCCGGGCCACGACGCAGCTCGTCGCCAAGGGCCGCGCGCAATACGTCGCCGGCGATCTCGACGGTGCGCAGCAGACCTTCCGCGCCATCGAGGCGCAGGAGCCGGACAACACCATCGCCAAGGGTTTCCTCCTTCGCATCGCCGAGGAAAAGGCCGAGACCGGCGCCCTTAATCGCGAGAAGACGCGCGCCCAGCTCCTCGAGGAAGTGGCCAAGAGCTGGCAGCGTCCCGGCATCTATCAGGAGCGCCCCCGCGAGGTCGGCGAGGCCGCCGCCGTCGCGCCGCTCGTGAAGAAGCTCAGCGAGATCGTGCTCGCGAACGTCAATTTCACCAACGCCGAGATCGGTCAGGTCGTCGCCGCGCTCAGCGAGGAATCCGTTGCGGCCGACGCCACTGGCGCCGCCCCCAAGGGCGTCAACATCGTGCTGCTCGATCCCTCGAACAAGAAGCCGCTCGTCACGCTCACGCTCCGCAATGCCTCGCTCAAGCGCGTGCTCGACTTCGTGACCGAGCAGGCCGGCTACCAATACGAGGTGCAGGCCGACGCCGTGGTCGTGCGGCCGGGCGGCGAGACGACGAACCTCGAGACGCAGTTCTTCCCGATCACGCGCGCGACCGTGTTGCGCATGAGCGGGATGTCCGCGCCCGCCGGCGGCGCCGCGGCCCGCGATCCGTTTTCCTCGGGCGGGGCGGGTGGGGCGGAGGCCCCGGCCTCGAACGCGGCGGGCGAAGCCTCCGCGATGAAATCCTTCCTTGGTCAGGCCGGCGTAAGCTTTGGCGTCGAGGGCAGCTCGCTCGCCTACGACGGCTCCGCCATCATTGTCACCCAGACGCCCCGCAACATCGAGCGCATCCGCAACATCCTCGCCCGCTACAACGACGTCCGCCAGGTCGAGATCGAGGCCAAGTTCATGGAGGTGCAGGAAGGCGCGCTGGAGGAACTCGGCGTGACTTGGAACCTCTCGCGCCGCGGCGTGCCGCGCGTCAACCCGACCACCGGCGCACCGGTGCTCGACACGAATGGCCGCCAGATTTTCGACCCGCTCGAGACCTACACGACGGGCAACATCAACCGCTCGCTCGTCGGCGCGTTTCCCAGCACGTCGACCTCCAATGCGCTCGTGATCAAGGATCCCGCGATCGCCAACTCCGGCTCTGATCCCAACCAGACCGCCGGCCAGCTCCGCGTGCCCGTCGCCCCCACGAACATCCCGGGCGCGGTCTCGCTCGCCGCCACGGCCAATGCCATCGGCAACATCGTGGGCTTCGTCGGCGAGTTCGATGTCAACGCCGCGGTCCGCGCCCTCTCGCAGAAACAGGGCACCGACCTCCTCAGCTCGCCCAAGCTCACCGTGCTCTCCGGCAATCCGGCCAACATCACGGTCGCCCAGGAGCTGCGCTACCCGCAGAGCTACGGTGAAATCCAGTCGCAGGTCGGCACCGGCGCGGTCGCCGGCGGCGCCGCGGGCGTCACGATCACCGCGGGCACGCCGCAGGAGTTCACCGCCCGCAACGTCGGCGTCGAGCTCAAGGTCACGCCCACGGTCGAGGAGGACGACTACTCCATCTCGCTGGACCTCAATCCGCGCGTGACGGAGTTCGAAGGCTTCGTCGAATACGGCGGCCCGTCCGTCGCGATCTCCGGCACCACGACGGTCACCGTGCCGCCCGGCTTCTACCAGCCCATCTTCTCGGTGCGTGATATCGCCACCAAGGTCACGATCTGGGACGGCGCGACGCTCGTGATGGGCGGCCTGACGCGCGAGGAAGTGAAGAAGGTGAACGACAAGGTCCCCTTCTTCGGCGACCTCCCGTTCGTCGGCCGGCTCTTCCGCTCCAAGGGCGAGAGCGCGCAGAAACGAAACCTGCTGATCTTTGTCACCGCGAATCTGGTCAGCCCCGGCGGCTCGCCGAAGAAGCAGTCGCTCAAGGGCACGCCCGCCAACTCGCTCTTCCAGAATCCCACCATCGTGACGCCGGCCAGCGCGGAGCCCCGCACCCGCACCAACGCCAAGTAAACCATGCCTCCGGCCCAACCAGCCATGAAGACCTTTCTCCGGCGATTGAGCGAAGGCGGCGCGCTCCTCGCGGCGCTCTTCGCCGCCACGCCCGCGGTCCTCGCCGCGCCGCCGCTCGCGGTGTCGATTACCGCCCCGGCCAATGGTGCGACCATAGGGCCGCTCTCCTCGCCGGCCAACACCGTGGCGCTCACGGCCTCGGCTACGCCGAGCGGCGGCGGCGCCTTCATCACGCAAATCCAGTTTTTCGTGAACGGTGTTTCGGTGGGCACCTCCACCGCTGCGCCGTTCGGTGTGAACTGGACACCCGCCGCGCCCGGCACCTACACGCTTACCGCGACGGCGACCGATAGCAGCGCCGCGTCCAATAACACGCTCACATCCGCGCCCGTCACCGTCACCATTTCGGCGGTGCGCCTCGCCGCGGTGAGCGTGCCCGCCGCGAACGCGACTGTGCCGCAAGGCTCGCAGATTGTTGTTCGTGGGTCGGCGTCGATGTCCGACGGAGTGGTGGCGAGCGTTGAGTTTCTCCTGCGCGACGGGGTGAACCCCGACATCACGCTCGGCACCAGCACGAGTTCGCCGTATTTCGTCCTCACGCCTGCGGTCACCGCCACCGCTGGCACCTACAATTTGATCGCCAAAGCGACGGCGACGGCCGGCGCGCCCGCGCCTACTTGGGAGTCGGTCGCCAGCTATCCGCTGACGGTGGTGGCGCAGGTGGGCAACGGCCCGGCCATGAGCTTCGTCGCGCCGCAAGTTTCTGATGTGCTCTCGGTGGGCACCCCGGTGACTGTCACTGCCACAGCGACCGACACCGACGGCTTTATCCCCAATTCCGCCCCCGGTGGCGTCGCGTTTTATGCCGACGGTGAGCTCATCTCCACGGATTTCACCGCGCCTTATTCCGTCTCATGGACGCCCGCTCTCGCCAAGACCGTCACGCTCCTCGCCGTCGGCACTGACAACCACGGCAACGCCCGCGCCGCGACGCGCAACGTCACCGTGCTCGCCGTCGCGCCCACGGTCGCGATTTCCGCGCCCGCGAACAATTCCAACGCCACCATTGGCACGCCCGTCACGGTCAGCGCCACGGCGACGGCCGGTGTCGGCACCACCGTCTCAAGCGTGCAATTTTTCGCTGACGGAGTCGCGATCGGAGCGCCCGACACCGTGGCGCCCTACACGGTGAGCTGGACCCCGACGGGCTCCGGATCCGTCGCGCTTACGGCACGTGTGGCCGACAGCAACGGCACCCTGGTCACCTCCGCCGCGATCAATGTCAACGTGAGCGCACCCGGCGCCGTGCTTTCTACGACCCTGACTGCACCGGCGAACGGCGCTGCGATCGCCGCCGGCACCACCACGCTCCTCACAGCCAACGCCAATGCCGCCGGCACCGCCACGGTCGCCCGCGTCGATTTTCTCGCCGGCACGACGATCGTTGGCACGGCGCTCACAGCGCCGTATCAGGCAAGCTGGATCCCGACGACGGCGGGTGTCGTGGCGCTGACCTCGCGCGTGACCGATTCCAACGGTGCAACCGCCAATTCACCCATCGTCAACGTGAGCGTCACGGGCCCCGCCGTCCTGCTCGCGACCAATCTCGCGCCCGGCACCAACGGTGCGGTCGGCTCGCCGATTGCACTCACGGCCACGGCCACACCCGTCGCACCCGCCACGATTGCGAATGTCGTTTTCCTCGCTGGCGCGACCGTGCTCGGCACGGTGAACAGCGCCCCCTTCACCTTCGATTGGACGCCCGCAACCGGCGGCACGTTCTCCCTTACTGCCCGTGCCACCGACTCGAATGGCGCGGTCGTCACGTCGACGGCCGTCAGTGTGACCGTCGGCGCGACGCCGCCGACGGTTTCGCTGCTGTCGCCGACCAGTGGCTCCACCGTTGCGAACAATGTCGCCACAAATCTCACGGCCACGGCCACCGCCAGCCCCGGCGCAACCGTCACCCGGGTGGACTATTTTCTTAACGGCACCGTAGCCCTCGGCACCGGGCTCACTGCACCGTTTACGGTCGGCTGGACTCCCACCACCGCCGGCGTCGCATCGCTGACTGCGCGCGTCACGGATTCGCTCGGGGCCACGGCGACCTCGTCCGCGGTGCTCGTAACGGTCTCAGGAGGCACCACGGGCGGTCTCGCCGGGCTGTTGACCATGACCGGTTCGACCATAATCCCGGCCGGCTCGACCCGGGCGCTCTCCGTGACGCCCTCGGGCGGTGCGGGCGTCTATGACCGCGTCGAGCTGTATTACGACACCGTGATCGTGGGCACCGACACGGCCCCGCCTTACAATTTTCTCTTCACGGCCCCGGCAAGCGCCGGCGGACATTTTCTGACAGCGCGCGTCGTCGATGCCACCGGCCTCTCGGCCAATTCCAACACGATCCCGATTAACATCACTTCCACCATCGGGGTCGCGCCCTTGGCGTCGATCGTGACGCCGGCGAGCGGCTCGTTCCTCGGCGTCGGCGCCGCCACCACCATCACCGGCATCGCCACCGATGGCGATGGCTCGATCTCCGGCGTGCAGGTCTTCGTCAACGGCGCGCTGCTCGGCAGCGCCACATTGGCCGGCTCCACTTGGTCGATCGCGTGGACACCCACGGTCACTGGCGTCGCATCCATCACCGCCATCGCGACCGACAACAGCGGCAACTCCGTCGCCGCACCCGCGGTGGGCGTGTCGATTGCGGACAGCACCTCGCCGAACATCGCGCTCGGTTTCTCGCCCGGGGCCCCGTCCGGTGGCGTGTTGACGCTGCCCAGTGGCGCGACCCGCAACGTCCTTGCGACGGTCACTCCCGCCGTGGGTCGCGCGACGGTGCGCGTCGAGTTCTTCGTCGATGGCACCAAGCTCGGGGAGGACACGAGTTTCCCCTACACCTTCCGCTATCTCGCGCCCGAACTCGCCGCGGGCGAATCGTCCCGCACTTATGTGCTTTCCGCGCGTGCCACCGACAACGCCGGCGCTGCGCGGGACGTGCTCCAGCCCATTCTCGTCGTCTCACCCATCGGCCAGCCGCCGGCGGTCAACCTCATCACCCCGGCCAACGGTGCGGCCGCTGTGCCCAACGCCGCGGTCAGCCTCGCCGCGTCGGCCACCGCGACGGGCGGCACGATTGCCTCCGTCCAGTTCTACGTGAACGGCAGCCCCGCGTCCGTGAACGCCGGCAACCCGATCACCGCGGCGCCCTATACGAGCACCTTCACGCCTACCGCGGCGGGCGCCTACGTCATCGACGCGATTGCCACGGACGACCGGGGCAACACCGCCGTCTCCAGCGCCGCGACGATCACGGCGGCCTTCGCCACGCCCACGATCGTGTTCACCGCGCCGAATCCCAATGCCGTCGCCCGCGCCACTCCGGGCGTCCCGCTCCCGCTTGCCGCCACGGCGACCGTGCAGACCGGCACCGGCGCCTCCATCTTGCTCGTCGAGTTCCTGCTCGACGGCGTGCAAATCGGCGCGGACACAACGGCGCCCTACTCATTTTCGTGGATTCCGACCGCGGCCCACCTCGGCACGCGCGTGCTCACCGCGCGCGTCACCGACACCAATTCCCAGACCGCCACCAGCCCGGCGGTCACCGTCAACGTGGCCAATGTCGTCGGTTCGCCTCCTACGGTCAGCGTCTCCGCCTCGCCGATCCCACCGGGACTCGGCCTCCAGACGGCCTCGACGGTGAACTTCCTCGCCAACGCCGTCGCGACCGGCGGCTCGACGCTCAGCAACGTCGAGATTTTCCTCAACGACCTCAGCATCGGCCTCGCGGCGCGCGAGCAGACGACGAACATCTACCGCCTCGCCTACAGTTTCAGCCGTTTCGATTTCTCGACGCTCACGCCAATCATCAACGACCAGACCGGGGCGGTCACCTATCCCGTGCGACTCTACGCCATCGCGCGCGACAGCAATAACAACCAGACCGTCTCCGCGACGACCAACCTCGTCATCAACCCCGCCACCAGCGGCGCGCCCTCCATCGCGCTCCAAGGGCTGATTCCCACCAATATCAACGTGGGCACGCAGTTCATCATGGCGGCCAACAGCACCGACCCCGATGGCACCGTCACCAACATCCAGCTTTTCGCCAACGGCGTCCTGGTCGGCAACTTTCCCAACCCGCAGCCGGGCGCCTTCCTCACCTATAACGCCACCACGGCCGGCCGCTTCAACCTCTACGCCGTCGCCATCGACGACACCGGCAACACCGCCGTCTCCACGCCGGCCATCGTGCTTAACGTCACCGCCATCCCGGCGCCGGCCACTGCAATCACGCGGCCCACGGACAACTCGACCGTCACCACCGTCAACGCGCCCATCTTCCTCGAGGGCACCGCCGTCAACTCTGCCACCAACCAGGTGCCGACGCTCCAGTTTGTCGCCACTTCCTCCCTCGGCGTGCGCCAGGTGATCAACGGCAACCGCGTCAACGCCAACTCGACGAGCTACCGCGCCATCTATACTCCGCTCAACCCCGACACCTACACGATCACGACGCAGGCCACGGTCGGCATCGCGCAGGGCACCAGCGCGGAGTCGCGCCGAGTCGTCGTCAACAGCGTGCAGGGCCTCGCGCCGACCATCTCCCTCACGCGCGCGCCCGGCGTCAGCGGCTTCCCCGGCTCGGCCTCCACCGCCTCGAGCGCCGATCTCTGCGCCACGGCCACCGACCCCGACGGCTCGATCGTGAGCGTCGAATTTTTCCTCGACCGCAACAGCATCGGCCAGGCGCGCCGCGATCCGCAGGGCAACACCTGGCGCCTCACCGCCACCTTCGCCGGCCTCCAGCCGGGCAACAACGAGATCGTCGCCCTCTGCACCGACAGCTCGGGCAACGTCGTCGCGTCTCCGACCGGCAATATCAACATCACCGCGCCGTCTAGCATCGCACCCTCGATTACGATTACGCCGTCGACGACGAGCCCCGCGTTTAATCGCGCCGTCCAGCTCCGCGCCAACGCGCGCGACTCGGACGGCACGGTCACCCAAGTCCAGTATTTCGCCAACGGGACCACCATCGCGACCTCCACGAACGCCGGGACGCTCTTCCTCACGAACTGGACCCCCACCGAGTCCGGCACCTACCTGCTCTGGGCCGTCGCGACCGACAATACCGGCAACACCCGCGTGGCCGACACCCTCGAGGTCAACGTCCGCCGCAACAACCCCGTGCTCGAGAATGCCGCCTTCATCCTGCAGACGTATCAGGACATCGCTAACACGACCAACATCAACCCCCTCGTCTTCGACCAGCTTGATGAACAACTCGGCGCCGGCACGCTGAGCCGCGCGGATTTGATCGTGAGCCCGCTCACCGCCAACGGCGGCCTGCCGCTCACCGATCTCCCGGGCTTCCAGGCGCCGCTCAATCTGCTCGCCACCTACTACGTCCTTATGGGGCAGTGGCCCACGCCGCAGAATTATTCCAACTTTCTCGGCATCGCTCGCGTCAACCTGCCGGCAGCCGTCGGCGGCATCCTGAACGCCAACGAGTATTTCGCGAAATACGGCTTCGTCCCCACCAACGCGATCCTCGACACGCCCACCAGCCCCAACAATGCCGAGGCCTTCCTCGCGCGTCTTCATGTCGCCGCCGGCCGGCCGCCTCCGCTCGCTCTTGATCGGGTCACTTTCCGCAGCAACAACGTCCTCTCCGCCACGCAGGGCCGCGGCTATGCGGTCGTTGGCCTCAACCAGGCGCTCGCCGAGTTCATCACCAACACCAACTCGACCAACACGGCGCTCTTCGACCGCGCCCGCGCCGCCGCGCTCTTCTACCAGCTCGCCCGCCCGCCCGTCACCATGACGGTCGACGAAATCACCGCGCGCATCGACGCCCTCGTGCGCCTGCCCACGCGTGCGGCCATCGCGGATGCAGTGTTGAAGGATGTCCTCTACGGCTATCGCTTCGTCACCATCACGCGGCACCCGCAGTCGGTGTCCGTCGCGCCTCGCTCCGGCGTGATCTTCACGGTCGAGGCGCAGGGTCAGCCCCCGCTCGCCTATCAGTGGCTGCTCAACGGCGCCCCGATCGCCGGCGCGACCAACGCGCTGCTCAGCCTCACCAACGTGACCGCGGCCAATGCCGGCACCTACACCGTCGCCATCACGAGCAGCGCCGCCACCGCCACCAGCGATCGCGCGGTGCTCACGATCGGCACCGCGCCGTCGCGCCTCGCCAACATCTCCACCCGCGGCGTCACCACCGGTGACGGCCCCAACGTCCTCATCGGTGGCTTCATCGTCCAGGGCGCCAACGCCGCCCAGACCCGCCAGATGCTCATCCGCGTCGTCGGCCCCACGCTTACCGGCGCCCCGTTCAACCTCGCGGGCGCGCTCCCGAACCCTCGCCTCGAGCTTTATGCCGGCTCCAGCCAGACCCCGGTGCTGGTCAACGACGACTGGGGCCAGCAGACCGGCGGTGCAGCCGCGGTCACGCAGCTTCAGCAGGCCATGCAGCGGGCAGGGGCGTTCAACTTCTCCGGCCCCACCTCGGCCGACGCGGCGGTGCTCGTTACGCTGCCGCCGGGGCCCTACACGGTTCAGGCCAAGGGCCCCGTCAACAACCCGGGCGCGACCGGCGTGGTCCTCATCGAGGCCTACGATGTGACTCAAGGCGGCGGGGCTGGCCCGCGCGCCGCCAATGTCTCCACGCGCGGCAACGTCGGCACCGGGGCGAACGCGCTCATCGCCGGCTTCGTCGTCAACGGCCCGGTCTCGCGCCGCATCTTGGTGCGCGGCGTCGGCCCCACGCTGGCCGGCTTCGGCGTCCCCGGCGTGCTGGCCGATCCTCAGCTCACGCTCACCAACCAGGCCACCGGCCAAGTGATCGCAAGCAACGACAACTGGGCCTCCGGCGCCGACGCTCCCATCATCGCGCAGGCGGCCGTGGCCGCGGGTGCCTTCCCGCTGGCCAACGGCAGCCGCGATTCCGCGCTGCTGGTGATGCTCCCCGCCGGCGCCTACACGGTCACGCTCACCGGCGTGGCCAACGGCACCGGGGTGGGCATCGTTGAGGTCTACGACGTCGATCCGTGAGCGCCGCTGCAGCGGCGCAGTTGAAGGTTGAAAGAAGCAAGTTGAAAGACCGACGGCATCGGTCCGCGTGGCTTGGGGCTTTCAACCGTCACCCTTCGGCTTTCAACTCACGCGCAGCATGAAATGGCTCCTCATCGACGGCTTCAACCTCGCCTACCGCTGCTTCCACGCGCTCCCGGAGTTGACCCGGGCCGACGGGTTTCCGACGGGCGCCCTGCACGGTTGGGTGAAGTCGCTGTGGAAACTCATCGATCTGGAGAAACCGGAGTCGACGCTGGTCTTTTTTGATCTCGGGGAATCGGAGGAGCGGATTGCGTTGCACGCCGCCTACAAGGCCCAGCGCCAGCCGATGCCGGACGCGCTGCGGAAGCAAATCGATCCCATCAAGGCTCTCACGCGCGCGATGGGCCTCGCCGGCATCGAGCGCCAGGGCGTCGAGAGCGACGATCTCCTCGCCGCCGAGGCCGTGCGCCTCGCCGCCGCCGGCCACGACGTCACCATCATGAGCAGCGACAAGGATTTCGCCCAAATCGTCGGCGATCGGATCCGCATCATGCTGCCGCCGCCGTCGGCCAATCCCAGGCTCGGCTGGCGTCTGCTCGACGCGGCAGGCGTGCAGGAGAAATTTGGCGTCCCGCCCGCGCAGATCGCCGATTACCTCGCGCTCGTCGGCGACACCTCGGATAATATACCGGGAATCGACGGCGTCGGCCCGAAGACCGCGTCGAAGTGGCTCGCGGAGTTCAGCAGCCTTGAGGGCGTGATTGCCCGTGCTGCCGATTTGAAACCCGATCGTTTCCGTGAGCCGGTGGCTCGCGACGCCGACCGCCTGCGCCTGAACCTAAAACTTACCACGCTCAACCTCTCGCTGCCGCCGGTGGAGCCCGAGTGGCGCACGCCGCAGCCCGACGAACTCCTTCGGCTCCTCGATGGCTTCGAGATGCGATCGACTGCCGCCGAGGCCCGCCAGCGCTACGGCTCGGCGCCGATTCCCGTGCCCGCCGTCGCGCCGAAGACCATGCAGGGTGAGTTGTTTTGAGATGGTTTGGCGGGCTTGGCCGCGCGACCTTTCCTCTTGGCGCAGTTTCCGTCGAACAAAGGCCAGCGTTCTGGCCGCCTCCCAACGGAATGGGTTGGGCGGGTGACAACCGGGGAAGAATTCAGCCGGGCCCCGGAAACACGGGACGTCGCATTGACCGCCGGCAGCGGAAAGCGCAGGACTATCATCCTGGCTCCGGCCCGCATGCGGCAGGTCGCTGAGGCGCCCGGCGTCGGCGCGGGATGCACCTAATCGCAGTTGCGGGGCACCGGCGTCACATATGCTCCTCGTAGGTAATCTCGATCCTGGCGCGGGCGGCTTGGGTCTTGGCCGCGCCGTTGAAGCGGATGCTGTGGGTGAGCTCGTCGTAGACCCAGCCGTTCTGCGGGTCTGGGCGGACTTCATGGCCGTCGGCCAGCACCCGCAGGCTCCTCTTGTAGAGAGTCGAGGCGGGCGCGATGGGTTCGAGCGCGACGGCGACCGTGTCCGCGATGCGGTCGCCGAGCGCCGCGAGTGGAGCGGAAAAATCACTTTCGATGTTCAGGACCGTGCCGCCCGTGAGCTCGGCGGCGCGGCGGTGGGAAATGTTTCTCGGCGACACGACGGCGTGCATCTCGACTTTTCCGCGCTTGTTGCCCTTGGCGATGATGAAGGGGCGCAGCACCCACTGGTTGATGTAGCCATCGAGGGTCTGGCGCTTCTGCGGCGTGCGGGTGTTGAACTGATCGAGCAGGGTGGGGAGCTTGCCGTTCTCGATCCACTCGGCCAAGGGCGGGCCGCTGCGCTGTTCCTTCCAGAGCGCCATGCGCGTTTCCTCCTCGTCCATGAAGAAGACCACGATGGTCGTGGCGTCGGGACGCAGGAAAGCGTGCTGCTTGTTGTAGGAGCCGGCGACGAAGTTATACACGGCCGTGAACGCGGTGCGGTTGCTGTCGCCGTTGGTGCCGACCTTGACGAGTTCGGCGAAAAGGCTGTCGGGGGTCTTCGGCGTGACCCAAGGATCGGCGAGCGCAGGGAGCGTCACGAGTGTGCCGTTGCTGGCGACGCGCTTGCTCACCTGTTTCTCCCGCCCGCGGGCGTCGAGCACGGGCTTGCCCGCCGCGTCGAACTGCACGGAGCGGACCTCCTTGTAGAACGGCTGATCCTCGGGGCGGCGGCCGGGGTCGGCGTTGACGAAATCCGTCGTGAGCACACCGATGCGGTAGTCGAGGTCGCGGGTGTGGAAGAGCTGCCGGAACCGGCTCAAGTTGGCGGCGATGCGGCTCTGGTGCGCGGCCATTGAGGGCGAGTTGTTGATCACGAAGACGAGGTCCACCTCGCGGCTGCGTGAGCGGTCGACCGCGATGCGCTTGGCGTTTCGGATCGGCTCGACGACGATGGAGACGGAATTTTCCACGCCCAAGTGGGGGTTGTTCTCGTCGACGGTGTAATACCTGAAGCGCTCCTCGCCGATGAAGCCGGGGTTGGGTGCGTAGGTGAGCTGGCCGGTGGCGCGGTCGAGCTTGGCCGTGCCGCTTTGCGGGCGGGCCTTGTCGTCGAGCAGGAAGGCGACCTTCGGTGCGGCGGGCAGGCCCGCCCGGTCGGGCGCGGCCATGAAATCCTCGTGGCTGGGCAGCTTGTGCACAAGCGGGGTGTTGGGGCGCGTGGTGAGCGCGACGCCGCGGGCCGTCACGGAGCGATCGCGGGCGGCGCCGACCTCGAACTTCTGCATCACGACGGGCGGCGGCGCCCGCACGGTGATCGCGACCGTGCCTTTGTAGACCAGCCCGGAGGTCTCGTTGCGCACGGTGTAGGTGAACGAGTCGTCGCCCACGAAATTCTCCTGCGGCTGGTAGGCGAAGTAGCCGAGGCGCGACGTCTTGGTCTTGAAAAAATCCGCCTCGTCACCGCCCCCTGCCAGCCCGACGCGCCCATAAAGCGGCTCCGCCGTGATGGTGAAAATGAGATCGGTGCGCGACTCCGGGCTCACCACTTCCGGGGCGACGGCCAGTTGCCCGTGCGCGCCCGTGCCCTCCGCCTCGATCGCGAGCGGCGACTTTCCGACGATGGTGTCCTTTTCGCCGGGGGCGGGCGCCACGGCGGCGACAGCCAGCGTAGGCAGCAGGAAAAGGAGACGCAGCCACGGGCGAGAGGTGGTCATAAGAATCATGGATTGAAGGGCGGATCCGGCGCGGGGCATGAAGACAGATCCGTCACGCCGGCCGCGGCTAAGTTCCCGCCATGGTTCGGGCCCCATGCCCGATGTCAAAGGCGCGAACGCTTGTTTCCCGCCGGGCAGGGCGGGGTTGCCCTGGTTCGGTCGGGCCGTCTCTTATTGCCGGTGCATGACTCCATCGATGCCGGACGTCCTTCTGGTTGGGGGCGGCATCATGTCCGCCCACCTCGGTGCGATGCTCAAGCGACTCGACCCGCGCCTCGTGATCGAGGTGCATGAGGCTGCGCCGGATCTCGCCGGGGAAAGCTCCGACGGTTGGAACAATGCCGGCACGGGCCACGCCGGCCTCTGCGAGCTGAACTACACGCCGCCACCCGCCGTCGCCGGCGCGCCGGTCGATGTCGCGAAGGCCGTCGAGATCTTCGCGCGTTTCGAGCAGTCGCGGCAGTTCTGGAGCTACGCCGTCGCCAACGGCCTCGCCACGCGGCCCGCCGAGTGGATCCGGGCCGTGCCGCATCTGAGCTTCGTCCGCGGCGAATCCTCGGTCGCGTTCCTCCGTGCGCGACACGCGGCGCTGGTCGCGCACCCATTTTTCCGCGGTATGGAGTTCACCACCGCGCGCAATGTCCTGCACGGCTGGGCACCCTTGCTCGTCGAAGGCCGTGCCATTGAAGCAATCGCGGCCACGAAGGCCGGCGCCGGCACCGATGTGAATTTCGGCGAGCTCGCACGCCGCCTCCTGGCGTGGCTGGGCGCGCAGGAGGGCTGTCGCGTGTTCACGGGCCACCGCGTCACGCGCCTGCGGCGGGCCGAACGCGGCTGGGAGATCGTGGTGCGTGAAACGAAGTCGGGCGAGTCGCGGCCGGTGCGGGCGCGCTTCGTTTTTATTGGTGCGGGTGGTGGCTCAATCCCGCTGCTCCGTGGGGCGGGGCTCCTGGTTGCCCACGGTCTCGGTGCCTTCCCGATCGCGGGACAATGGCTCGTCTGCGAAAACCCCGCGGTGGTCGCGCGGCATTTTGCCAAGGCCTACGGTCCGCCGCCGCGCGATTCCGGCGCGCTCGGTGGCCCGCATCTCGACGTGCGGCATCTCCATGGGAAGCGCGTGCTGCTGTTCGGCCCGTTCGCAACGTGGACGACGAGGTTTCTCCATCGCGCCGGCCGCATCACTGATCTGCCGCTTTCAATTCGCCCCGACAACCTTGGTGCGCTGCTGCGCACCGGCGTGCACAATCAGGCGCTCGTCCGCTTCCTCGTGCGCGAGGCCTGCCAAGGCATGGATGCGCGGCTGCGGGCGCTGCGCGCCTTCTACCCCGAGGCGCGCGCGGCCGATTGGCGGCTTGTCGACGCCGGCATCCGCGTGCAGGCCTTGAAGCGAGCGGATGCGGGCCGCCTTTATTTCGGCACGGAAGTCGTGACCGCGCCGGATGGTTCGCTCGCCGCTCTTCTTGGGGCTTCGCCCGGAGCGTCGGTCTCAGCCAACATCGCGCTGCAAGTCATCCAGGCCTGTTTTCCGGAAAAACTTCGCGACGGCGAAGGCCACGCGCGGATGAAGACGATGCTCCCCTCCTTCGACACGGACTTGGGCCAACCCAGCGCTGCTGCCGCCCATATGCAGCGCGCAGCCGAAGTGGACGAAGTTCTCCAGTTGCCACGAGCGGACGGGGGCTTGTGACGCGGAGGCGAAGCGCGCGTGGTGCGGATCGCGTGGCTGCCCGACATGGATTCGAACCATGACTAGGCGAGTCAAAGTCGCCTGTGCTACCATTACACCATCAGGCAAGATGTGCGGTGCGACAACGTGCGGCGGCGCTTCGGTCGGTCAAGGATGGAAACTGTTGCACCGCGCCGGCCGCGCCGCGATACCCGCGGCATGCGCCTGTTTTTGTTGTCGCTGATGGCCGGGGCTTCGGTGCTTTCCGCCGAGGCCGGGGAGCATTCGCGCGCCCATGCGCACAACGACTATGAGCACGTGCGGCCGTTGCATGATGCGCTCGACCGGGGCTTTGGCAGCGTCGAGGCTGACGTGTGGCTCGTCGAAGGTTCGCTGCTCGTCGCGCACGATCGCAAGGACGTGAAGCCGGGGCGCACGCTCGCCGCTCTCTACCTTGAGCCGTTGCGGGAGCGGGTGCGGCGGGGCGAAGGACGCGTCGGACGCGAGGCTCCTCCCCTTGTGCTGCTCGTCGATGTGAAATCCGAGGCTGCGCCGACCTACGCGGCGGTGCACGCGGAGCTCGCCCGCTACGCGGACATATTGACCACAGTCCGCGGCGGCCGGATCGAGCCGCGCGCCGTGACGGTGATTATCTCGGGCAACCGCGCTCGAAGGGAAATCGAGGCGCAGGCTGAGCGCCTAGTGTTTATCGACGGCCGCGCGGCTGACCTCGACGAGAACCCGCCCGCGATGCTCGTGCCGTGGGTCAGTGAAAACTGGGGAAAGGTGTTTCCCCGTTGGCGCTGGCAGGGCGAGATGCCGGCCGAGACCCGTGCCGCGCTTCGGGCTTGGGTGGCCCGGGCGCACGGGCAGGGCAGGCAGGTGCGCTTCTGGAACACTCCCGACCGCCCCGAGGTGTGGCGTGAGTTGCGCGACGCCGGCGTGGACTGGATCGGCACGGACGACCTGGCGGGTTTGCAGCGCTTCCTCACCGGCCCCGCGCGCTAAATTGGCGGGCGGAATCCATCATTGACCGAGGTGGGTCGCGGCCTAGCTTCGATCCTTCACACTTACTCTCATCCACTCCGCATTTTCGTCGTGAATGTCCAACTGAACAGCCAGTCCGTCACCCGCAAGAGCCTCGTCGTCACGCTCGACGCGAGCGAAGTCGACACCGAGCACCAGGCCGTGATTGGCGAAGTCGCCAAGGTGGCGCGCCTCCCCGGCTTCCGTCCGGGCAAGGTCCCGCTGTCCCTTATCGCGGCGCGCTTCAAGGACGAGATCGCAGCGGAGTTCCGCCAAAAGGTCGTCGCCAAGGCCTACCGTGACAGCCTCGAGCAGCAGAAGCTCGACGTGCTCAATGTCGTCAATGTCGAGGAAGGCACCATCGCCACCGGCTCCCCGGCGACGATCACCATCACCCTCGACGTGCGCCCGGAGTTCACGCTGCCGAACTACACGGGCCTCGAGACAGAAGTCCTCCCGACCGATCCGACCGACGATGAGGTCGCTCGTGTGATCGACGGCATGCGCTCGGAGCGGGCGGATTTCAAGGCGACCGACCGCGCTTCGCAAAAGGGCGACTACCTCAAGCTCGCTTATACCGGCGCGATCGACGGGAAGCCTGTCGCTGACTTGGTTCCCGACAAGCAGCTCTACGGCGCGGTGCCGCAGACTTGGGAAGAGGTCGGCGCCGAGAACAATGGCGTCATCCCCGGGCTCGGTCAGCAACTCGCGGGTCTGAAGTCCGGCGACAAGCGCGACATCGCGATCACGTTTCCCGCGGACTTTGCCGGGGCTCCCGCGCTCGCGGGCAAGCAGGCGGTGTATTCCGTGACGATTCAGGAAGTCCGCGAGCGAGTCCTGCCGGAGCTGGACGCCGAGTTCTTCAAGGGGCACGAGGTCGACGATCTCGCGGGGCTGCAGTCCAAGGTGCGCAACAACCTGAAACTCCAAAAGGAATACCAGAACCGCACCGCGCAGCGCCGGCAGGTGATGGATCAGATCGCCGGACGCACGGATTTCCCCGTGCCGGAGTCGCTGGTCGAGTCCGAGACGCAAGGCATGCTCCGCCAGCACATCGAGGAAGGTTTGCGCCGCGGCGTGCCCGAGGAGCAGTTCGAGAAGGACAAGAAGGAACTCTACGCGGGCGCGAAGCAGGCCGCGACGAATCGCGTGAAGCTCCAGCTCATCCTCGCCAAGATCGCCGAGCAGGAGAAACTCGAGATCAGCAACGACGATCTCAACAGCGCGATCTACAACGAGGCGATGCGCTCCGGGCAGAAGCCCGACAAGCTCGCCCGCTCGCTCGCCGAGAACCGCGACCAGCTCCGCGCGATGCAGCAGTCGATCATTTTCGACAAGGCGGTTGATTTCCTCGTGTCCAAGGCTAGCGTCCGCACCGCTCAGCCCAAGGCTTGAGCGGAACCAACCACACCCTACCGCCACCGTGAGCTACGACGCCACCATCTGGGACAACAACGGCCGCGAGACGCATGGCATGAGCGTCTTTTCGCGCCTGTTGAAGGACCGCATCCTCTTCATCGGCACGGCGATTGACGACAACGTCGCCAATCTCGTCATCGCCCAGATGCTCTACCTCCAGATGGTGGATTCGAAGAAAGACATCCACCTTTACATCAACTCGCCGGGCGGCGTCGTGACCGGTGGCATGGCCATCTACGACACGATGAACTTCCTCGAGTGCGACATCGTCACGTATTGCGTGGGCATGGCCGCCAGCATGGGCACCGTGCTCCTCGCCGCCGGCACGAAGGGCAAGCGCTTCGCGCTCCCCAATTGCCGCGTGATGATCCACCAGCCCAGCGGCGGCGCGAGCGGCCAGACCGCCGACATTGCGATCGCTGCGCGTGAGATCCTGCGCTGGCGCAAGACCCTCAACGAGGCGCTCGCCTCCTGCACCGGCAAATCGGCCGAGCAAATCGACAAGGACTCCGACCGCGACTACTACATGAGCGCGCAGGAGGCCAAGGACTACGGAATCGTCGATCACGTCGTCACGTCCACGCGCAAGGCCAAGGCCCCGGTGCCGAGCGCCGCTTGAGCAGAGTAGTTTCCGCTCAACTCCGGCCTCGACTACCGGGCGCACCCGGCCAGCCTTCCCGCCCATGGCAAAATCGGCGCGCATGACCCTCTGCTCGTTCTGCGGCAAGTCCCAGGCGGAGGTGAAGAAGATCATCGCGGGCCCCGGCGTCTACATCTGCGATTCCTGCGTCAATGTCTGCAAGTCGATCATCGACCGGGAAATCAAGGCCCCCGCCGCCGAGGCCAAGCCCGCATTTCGCCTCATCAAGCCCACGGAAATCCGCCGCACGCTCGACGACTACGTGATTGGCCAGGACCACGCGAAGAAGGTTCTCTCCGTCGCGGTCTACAACCACTACAAGCGGCTGATGTTTGATTCCGGCCAAAGCAAGGACTCCGCGGCGCTCTCGCCCGAGTTCAACGAGGTGGAGGTCGAGAAAAGCAACATCCTGCTCGTCGGCCCCACCGGCACCGGCAAGACGCTCCTCGCCCGCACGCTCGCCAAGATCCTGGATGTGCCCTTCGCCATCTCGGACGCGACCACGCTCACCGAGGCGGGCTACGTGGGCGAGGACGTGGAAAACGTCGTTCTTCGCCTGCTTCAGTCCGCCAACTACGATGTGAAGAAGGCCGAGTGTGGCATCATCTACATCGACGAGATCGATAAGATCGGGCGCAAGACGGAGAACGTTTCGATTACGCGTGATGTTTCCGGCGAGGGGGTGCAGCAGGCCTTGCTCAAGATCCTTGAGGGCACGACGTGCAACGTCCCGCCGCAGGGCGGCCGCAAGCACCCCAATCAGGAATACATCCAGATCAACACCTCGAACATCCTGTTCATTTGCGGCGGCGCTTTCGTAGGGCTCGACGCGATCGTGCAACGCCGGAAAGGCACGCGGAGCCTCGGCTTCTCCGCCCTTGCGGCTCAGCGTGACGAGGCACTCAAGCCCGAGGACATGATGAAGTCCCTGGCCCCGGAGGACCTGATTCGCTTCGGCATGATTCCGGAGTTCATCGGCCGGCTGCCCGTCGTTTCGGTGCTCGATCACCTAGCGGTCGCCGACCTCGAGAAGATTCTTCTCCGCACCAAAAACGCGATGGTGAAGCAGTATTCCAAGCTGTTCGCGATGGACGGGGTGCGGCTCAAGTTCACACCCGACGCCGTGAGGGCGATCGCCGCCAAGGCCATCGAGCTCAAGACGGGCGCCCGTGCGCTGCGCTCGATTATGGAAAACCTGATGCTTGAGGTGATGTATGAGTTGCCGCAGCGCGACGACGTCACCGAGGTCGTGATCGACGCCGCTGTCGTCGCCGGCCGCCGGAAGCCCACGCTGCGCCGGGCCGAGAAGGCGGAGCCGAAGCAGGACGCGGCCTGAGGCTGGCGTCCAAGGGTAGGCTGGGCGGTCTTCCGAACTGAATTTTTCGGGCCGGCTGGGCGGCGAGCGCCCTTTCGAGTTAGTTGGAAAGAGTGCGGGCTTGGTGAATTCCCGGGTAGCTCCGGCGGATAAAAAAATCGGAGATTTTTTCTTTTCGATTTTGAACGCAACGCGTGCCGCCGCGTCTTTCTCCGTGGTAGTCAGTTCTACGGTTTGCTTGGTGTTAGGTCATTGGGCCGTCTCGAGGGGTCGAGACGGCCCTCCTTTTTTAGGACTCGGCCGAGTCCCGTGACCGTCGATGCTTGGCCCTCGCCAAACCACCGGAGAGCCGCCCCGGTGGCCTCGGGATGGTCGTTTTCCGAGCAAGTTGCGCCGGACTCGGCAGTCGGCCGCGCGGGCGCGGCGCATCGTGACGGGCAGCCCGGTCACCCGCCGCAAGTCGTAAGCGTGACCACCGGTGTCCGCTTCGTTCGCTCGACGTCAGACCGCGAGTGGCAGCGCAGGCAGGTGCGGGGTGTTGGTCGGGTGAGGCCCTAGCGGAGCGGCCAGATAATCGGAATCACTATCATCGCGACGATGAAGCACAGCAAGTTGAGCGGCACACCCACTTTCACGAAGTCACGAAAGCGATAGCCACCGATGCCGTAGATGTAGGTGTTGGTCTGGTAGCCGATGGGTGTGGCAAAGGCGCAGCTGGCCGCAATCGTGACCGCGATGACGAAGGGCTGCGTGGACAGCTGCGCCTCCCGTGCGATGCCGAGCACAATAGGGATCATGAGCGCCGCCACCGCGTTGTTGGAGAGGATCTCGGTCAACAGCATCGTCACGACATAGATTGCCGCGAGCATGACGAGGGGCTTGTGGGGCGCGGCGACCACGGCATCGACGCCCTGCACGACATTGTGCGCGAGCCAGAGCGCCGCGCCTGTCCGCTCCATCGCCAGGCCGAGCGCGAGCATGCCGAAGATGACAAACAGCATCTCCCACTCAATCGATTCGTAGGCCTGCTTGGGCTTGATGCAGCCGGTGAGGCAGAGGAACACAGCCCCCGCGATCGCACCGAGGTGGATGGGAATCTGGCCAATAGTCTCTCCCACCACCACGGCGGCGATGGTGGCAAGCACGAGCGGAATGCGCTTGTGCAACGACCACGACGGCAGCGGTGGCTTGTCAAAGAGGATGATATCATCCCCCTGCCGCAGTCCATTGACCGCCTGCTCGGTGCCCATCATCAGCAAGATGTCCCCCATCTCGAGGGGGAGGGTCTCAAGCTTCTCCCTCACGTTCTGGCCGGAGCGATGAATGGCGAGCACAACGACGCGGAATCGCTGCCGAAAGTTCAGCTCGTTGACGCTCTGCCCGATGATTTCGGAGTTGGGCGCGACCGCGCCTTCGAACACCACGCTCTCGTGCGCCGCAATCTGCTCGAGGCCGGCCTCGGCCGTGAAATCGAAGCCCGGGGTCGCCCGGGCCCGGGCAACGCCCGAGGGGCGGCACGCAATGACGAGTCGGTCGCCCTCGCGCAATGGCGTGACATCGGGATCGACGGTGATGCCGATGCCGTCGCGCACGACCTCGATCACCCGGAAGCCACGCGCGGAGACGAGCCCGCCGGCTCGCAGCGTGCTGCCGATCAAGTGCGAGCCGGCGGGCACGTAAGCCTCTGTCAGGTATTCGCGGCGCTCGTCGTCGCTTAGGATGGAGGTCAGCGTCTCGCGCGCGGGCAGCAGCTTGTTTCCTGCGAGCGCAAGGTAGATGGCGCCCACGATCGTGATTGGCACACCGACCCAGGCGAGGCCGAACATTTCCATGCCGGGCAGGCCGCGTTCTATCAGCATGCCATTGGCGACGAGGTTGGTGCTCGTGCCGATGAGGGTGGTCACGCCGCCGAGCACGGCGGCGTAGGACACGGGAATCAGGAACTTCGAGGCCGGCAGGCCCATGCGACGGGCGAGGTTGAGCACCACCGGCACAAAGACCACGACGACCGGAGTATTGTTGATCCAGGCGGAGACGAAGGCCACCAGCGCCACCAGCAGGAAAAGAACGACTTGGTAGGGGAGGACCGCCGCTTTTTCGATGCCGCTCGAGAGGTAGTCCAGCGCCCCGCAGCGCACGAGCGCCGCGCTCAGCACAAACATCGCGGCGACCGTGATCGGCGCGGGATTGGAAAATACCGAGAACACCTCCTTCACCGGCACGAGCCCCGTCGCGGCGATGATGATCAGCAGCGACAGCGCGATCAGGTCCGGCGGGGTTCTTTCCCGCACAAACGCGATGATCGCGCCGATGAGCAGCGTGAAGACGAGGGCGATTTGCCATGTCAGTGTCATGGAACCGGCAGCTTGCGGGGAGGCCCGGGCCCCGCCGAGGGCAAAAAGCGAGCGTGTGCGTCTTACCGTCCGCGCCGTTTATGCCACTTTTTTTTGCGGCGAATCCCGGACGGATGTGCTCCCTTGACTCTCCTCAACCAATCCCCCCATGGCCAAAATCTACAACGACATCACCGAGACCATCGGCAACACCCCCCTCGTCCGCCTCAACCGCACCGCCGCTGCCCATGGCTCCCAGGCGGAGGTGTTGCTGAAGCTTGAGTTCTTCAACCCGCTTTCGAGCGTCAAGGACCGCATTGGCTTCGCCATGATCGACGACGCGCTGAAGAGCGGGAAGATCAACGCGAAGACCGTTCTCATCGAGCCGACGTCCGGCAACACGGGCATCGCGCTTGCCTTCGTTGCCGCGGCCAAGGGCCTGAAGCTCATCCTTACGATGCCCGAGACCATGACGATGGAGCGCCGCAAGCTCCTCAAGGTCCTCGGCGCGCGCCTCGTGCTCACCGAGGGACCCAAGGGTATGAAGGGCGCCATCGCCAAGGCCGAGGAACTCGCGGCCAAGATCCCAAACAGCGTCATCCTCCAGCAATTCGCAAACCCTGCGAACCCCGCCATCCACCGCCGCACCACCGCGGAGGAAATTTGGCGCGACACCGACGGCAAGGTGGACTTCGTCGTCGCCGGCATCGGCACCGGCGGCACGATTACCGGCGTGGGTGAGGTGCTCAAGGCCCGCAAACCCGGCGTGAAGATCGTCGCGGTGGAGCCCGACGCGTCGCCGGTCCTTTCCGGCGGCCAGCCCGGTCCGCACAAGTTGCAGGGCATCGGCGCGGGCTTCGTCCCGCAGGTGCTCAACACGAAGATCTACGACGAGGTCATCCGCGTGAAGGAAGCCGACTCCGGTCCCGTCTCCAAGCAGGTCAACACGCTCGACGGCATCCCGGTTGGCATTTCGTCCGGCGCGATGGTTTGGGCGGGCCTGCAGCTCGCGAAGCGCCCGGAAAACAAGGGCAAGCAGATCGTCGTGATCGTCCCGTCGAGCAGCGAGCGCTACCTCTCCTCGTGGCTCTTCGCCGACATCGGCGTGGAGAGTGACTCGGTCGAGGACTTGTTTGGGCCGGCCTGAATTTGACATTGCCGCGGCTGCTCGCGCAGCGTGCGGCATGTCGATGTCCTTTCGCATTGCCGCCGCTTTCCTCGCGGTGTCCATGATGCTGCACGCCCAGGCTCTCCACGAAATCGCCGTCAAGGATTTGGACGGCCGGTCCGCCACGCTGGTGCCGTTCAAGGGCCGCGTGCTCCTGGTGGTGAATGTCGCCTCCGAATGCGGCTACACCGGGCAATACGCCGGGCTGCAGGCGCTGCATGAAAAATACGCGGCGCAAGGTCTCGCGGTGCTGGGTTTTCCGTGCAATCAGTTTGGCGGCCAGGAGCCCGGCACCAACGCGGAGATCAAGCGCTTCTGCACGGCGAACTACCGCGTCACATTCCCGATGTTCGCCAAGATCGAGGTCAACGGGGCGAACCGGCACCCGCTGTTTGCCCGCCTCCTGGGCAAGGACAGCCCGGCGCCTGGCGACGTGAAATGGAATTTCGAGAAGTTTCTCGTCGGCCGCGACGGCCGACTCCTGCGGCGCTTCGACGCGGGCACCGAGCCCGACGATCCCGTCCTGGTAAGCGCCATCGAGGCAGCGCTCGCCCCGCGCTGAGGCAGAGCGGCTCTGGCGCGGCTCAGCTTCCGCGCAGGTTATGGATCGGCTTGACGTTGATCTCGATGTAAGCTTCCGCGGCCCCCGATCGGGCGAGGGCATCCAAGGCGGTGCCAAGTTCCGTAAACGGCCGCGATTGCGCCGCATCGGCCGTCGCCCCGATTTTGCAGTCAAATCGCCATTGGTTGTAACCCTCGGGCAGCGGGCGCCGGTGGCGGTTGCGGGAAAACCGTTTCAGTTCGTGGCGGATCTTATCGCGCACGCGGTCGGGCGCCAGGCGCGGATCGGTAAGCGGAAAGGTCTTTTTCATGCGTGAGGTGCAGCCTGCCACGGGTCTGCGGCCGTGGCAATGCCGCGGATCGCGGGCGGTGCGGCCTTGTCACCGTTTGCGGTTTCGCTCGTCTATCGGGCGTGCCTCCGCGAACCAATGCCGCCCCGCTTTGCCGCACCTTGGCCGCCATCGCGGCCGGCGTGATCGTCCCGATGCCGCTCATGGCAGCGTCGGCCGGGGCGGCCGCCAAGTTTCATGGGGAGATTCGGCCGCTGCTCGAAAAATACTGCTTCGACTGTCACGGCGGCGGAATCAACAAGGGCAAGGTCACGCTCGACGAGTTCGCCTCGGATGCGGCCATGCTCGGCCAGCACGACCTCTGGCTCGCCGCTCTCAAGAACGTCCGGGCCGGCCTCATGCCTCCCCGCGAGGACGGCGCACCGCGGCCCACATCCGCGGAAATCGCCACGCTTGAGCGCTGGATCAAGCACGACGCGTTCGGCATTGATCCGCGCAACCCGGACCCCGGCCATGTGATCGCGCGGCGCCTCAACCGCACCGAATACCGCAACACGATCCGCGACCTGCTCGGCTATGATTTCAATGCCGAGGCGGAATTCCCGGCCGACGACACCGGCCACGGCTTCGACAACCTAGGCGAGGTGCTCACGCTCTCGCCGCTGCACTTGGAGAAATACCTGCAGGCCGCGGAGTCGATCGTGGACAAGGCGGTGCCCAAGGTCTCCTCTCTCATGCGGGAGCGCGCCGCCACCGGCCGCGATTTTCGCGCGACGGAGGGCGGCGGCAACGGGGAGAACCTGAACGCCCGCCGCGCGACGACCGTCGAGCGCACGTTTCGCGTCGATCAGGCCGAGAAATACCGCGTCGTGATCGAGCTTGAGACGCGGGGGTCGTTCGACTTCGACGCGGGCCGCTGCGATCTCATCTGCCGAATCGACGGACGGGAAGTCTCGCGCGAGGAGGTCGTCTGGGCCGAGCGCCGCACGATTAGGCATGAACATGACGTCGTTTGGGCCGTGGGCGCGCACACCGTGTCGTTCGAGGTCTTGCCGCGCGGGGAGGTGGCGACGAACAAGGAGGCGGTGGTCGCGGCGGCGGAGGCCCGCGTGCGCGCGGCCCGGCCGGGCAGCACCAGCGTGACGATGCGCGTGGTGTCCGTGCAGGTGCGCGGCCCGATCGACCCGAAATTTTGGATCACGCCGGACAATTACGCGCGGTTTTTCCCCAAGGGGCCGGCGCCGGCCGACGCTGCGGGCCGCGACCGCTATGCGGCTGAGTTGCTGAAGGATTTTGCAACGCGCGCCTATCGCCGGCCGGTTGACGCCCGAACAGTGGAGCGCCTCGGCGGGCTCGCCCGCCAGGTGTATGGGCAGCCGGGCAAGACCTTCGAGGAGGGAATCGGCCGCGCGATGATGGCCGTCCTCGGATCGCCGCGCTTCATCTTTCGGGTTGAGGCCCCTGAGCCCGGTGCGAAGGGACCGTTTGGCCTCATCGACGAGCATGCGCTGGCGTCGCGGCTTTCGTATTTCCTGTGGTCCACGATGCCGGACGAGGAGCTTTTCCGCCTCGCGGATCGCGGTGAGTTGCGCCGCCAGCTCAAGCCGCAGGTTGCCCGCATGCTCGCCGACCCGAAGGCCAAGGCCTTCACGCGCAATTTCACCGGCCAGTGGCTGCAGGCGCGCGACATCGAGACCGTGCCAATCAACATGCGAGTCGTCCTCGGTCCGGATGCGCCGCGGAACCGTGATGGCCGCATCGAGTTCGACGGCACCTTGCGCCGCCTCATGCGCAGCGAGACCGAGATGTATTTCGAGCACATCATCCGCGAGGATCGCAGTGTGCTCGAGTTGATCGAGAGCGACTACACCTTCCTCAACGAGCGGCTCGCGCAGATCTATGGCGTGCCGGGGGTCTCCGGGGACGAGCTGCGGCTCGTGAAACTCGAGCCCGGCAGCCCGCGCGGCGGTGTGCTCACGCACGGCTCGGTGCTGGGTGTCACCTCGAATCCCACGCGCACCTCGCCGGTGAAGCGCGGACTCTTCATCCTGGAGAACATCCTCGGCACCCCTCCGCCGCCTCCGCCCCCGGACGTGCCTGATCTCGAGGAGTCGAAAAAAGAGTTTGGCGGGCGCGAGCCGCGGCTGAGCGAGATGCTCGCGCTGCATCGCGAGAAGCCGCTTTGCTTTTCCTGCCACGCGCGCATGGACCCGCTCGGGCTCGCGCTGGAGAACTTCAACGCGCTCGGTGGCTGGCGGGAAAAGGAAGCCGGTCAGGGCATCGATCCCTCGGGCGAACTGGTGACGGGCGAAAAATTCGCGAGCGTGCCCGAACTCAAGCGCGTGCTCGCACACGAACGCACCGCAGACTTTTACCGCTGCCTGAGTGAGAAGCTCCTTACCTATGCCTTGGGCCGCGGGCTGGGGCACCTTGATGTCCATGCCGTGGACGAAATCGCCGGCCGCTTGGCGCGCGAAGGCGGCCGCATGTCCGCGCTCATATCCGGCGTGATTGAATCGGTCCCGTTTCAAAAACAGCGCGTGCAATCCCCGTTGAAAACCGCCAGTATTCCGCCCGTCCCCGCCTCGCCCCTCAACCCGGAGAATCGCCCATGAAAACACCCGCCCATTCCCGCGACCTTCGCTTCAGCCGCCGGCAGTTTCTGCGCGGGCTCGGTGCCTGCGTGGCGTTGCCGGCCTTCGGCTCGGCGTTGCGCCCCATCGCCCGCGCGAGTCAGGTTGCCGGCGAGGGCATGGCCGTCACTGCCAGCGGCGCGCCGCTCCGCATGGCCTTTGTCTATTTTCCGAATGGGGCGTTGCACGACGCCTGGTGGCCGACGGGCGAGGGTGCGGACTTCGCGCTCAACAAGACAATGCAGCCGCTCGCCGGCCTGAAGAAGTCGATTCAGGTGCTCGGCGGACTCGACCACAAGAACGCCACCGCCGGCAATGACGGCGCCGGCGACCACGCGCGGGCCAACGCGACGTTTCTCACCGGCGCCCGGGCGCGCAAGACGGACAGCGCGGATATCCGCGTGGGTGTCTCCGTGGATCAAGTCGTCGCGCAGCGGCTGGGCCCGGTCACCCGCTTTCCCTCCCTTGAGTTGTCATGCGACGCGGTGCGCAAATCGGGCCGTTGCGATTCCGGGTATTCCTGCGCCTACCAATACAATCTTTCCTGGGCCTCGGCCACGACGCCGGTCGCGCCGGAATCCAACCCGCGTCTCGTCTTCGAGCGCCTCTTTGGCGCGGGTGCGCCCGGCGAGCGCCAGGGCAATTTCGCGCTTCGCCAGGCCACGCAGAAATCTCTCCTCGATTTCGTGATGGAGGACGCGCGATCGCTCCAACGCAGCCTCGGCCCGCGGGACCAAGAGAAACTCGATGAGTATCTGACCGGGGTCCGCGAGATCGAGCAGCGCATCCAGCGGGCGGAAAAATTCGGCGGCCTCCCGGAACTCCAGGCGGATGCCCCCGCGGGCATACCCTCGAACTACGGCGACCACATGGACCTGATGTTTGATCTGCTCGCGCTCGCCTTTGAGACCGACTCGACACGCGTGGCGACTTTTCTGCTCGCGGGCGACGGCAGCAACCGCGCCTACCCGCAAATCGGCATTGCCGAGGGTCACCACTACTGCTCCCACCACCGCAACAACGAGGACCTGATGGCCAAGGTCGCCCGCATTGATCTATATTACATGGAGCGTTTCGCGCGCTTCCTCGGAAAGCTGAATCAGAAGAAGGACAGTGATGGACGGACGATCCTGGAAAATTCCATGATCGTCTATGGTTGCGGGAACTCGGACGGCAATCGGCACACCCATCACAACCTCCCCATCATCCTTGCGGGCGGCGGCGGTGGCGCCCTGCAGCCGGGCCGCTACTCGCAGCTCGGTGGTGTGCCAATGAGCAATCTCTTCCTGAGCCTGGCCGACCGCATGGGGGCGAAGGGCGTCGAACGCATCGGCGACTCGAGCGGGCGCGTCGCGGGAGTGTAACGCGCGCGACGCGTTGTCGGTTCAGCCAAACCGCAGCTTGGTGCTCCCGCACCAGCGGGACCCCATGGAGTTCAGCCGGTGCTGACAGCTCGGCTAGTTTCTCCCGGCCTTGCCCTGCTTGCGGGCTTTGCCCTCGACGAATTCGCGGATGACGGCCATGCGCTCGCGCTGGCGGCGTTCCTCCTCGATTTCCTCGACGGTGCGCACGGCTTCGTTCTTCGCCATCGCGCGGCGCATTTTGCTTAGCGCCAGATACTCAAGCTGGCGGATCCGCTCCCGGGTCACGTGGAACTTTTTCCCCACTTCCTCGAGCGTGAGCTCTTCGCGGCCCTCAAGCCCAAAGCGGAACTTGATGATCTCAGCTTCGCGCTGGTCGAGTGAGTTGACCATCGCGTGGAGGTCGTTGGTGAGGTTGCGATCACGCAGGCCCTCGTAGGGATCAACGGCGTTCTCATCGCCCACAATCTCACCGAAGGTCGAGGAGCCGCTCTCGTCGCCGATGGGCGCATCCAGCGAGGCCGGGCGCACGCTCACCGATTTCAAGTGCGCCACCTTGGCCGTGGGGATCTGCAGCTCGATCGCCAGTTCCTCGTCGGTGGGCTCGCGGCCGAGATCCTCGGTGAGTTTCATCGCGGTGCGGCGCATCTTGGAGATCTTGTCCACGAGATGCACGGGCAGGCGGATGGTCTTGGATTGGTTGGCGAGCGCTCGCTTGATGGACTGCTTGATCCACCACGCCGCATAGGTCGAGAGCTTGCCGCCCTTGCGAGGGTCGAAGCGCTCGACGGCCTTCACGAGGCCGATGTTGCCCTCGCTGATCAAGTCGAGCAGCGGGAGGCCGAAGTCCTTGTAGTCCATCGCGATTTTCACGACCAGCCGCAGGTTGGCGGAGATCATGTGGTCGCGGGCGGCCTTGTCGCCCCGGCGGATGCGCCGCGCAAGTGCGACTTCCTCCGCGATCGTCAGGAGCGGAGTCTTGCCGATTTCCTGGAGATAGAGCTGCAGATTGGAGCGTTCGCCGTGCGGGATGGGTGCATCGACGGAGGCGCGCTCGTTCTTCTCAAGGAAGGAGGGCGGGGCATCGAGCGGCGCGGCGGCAAGGGTGGATGGAGCGTCGGTCGCGGGAAACTCTTCGGCGACCCGGAGGGAGCGGACGGAAGCGGTTTTGGCAGGCATGGTTCGGACCTCTTGGATTATGAGGGATGAGACGTTGGGTTGTTCCCGATCATTCAGCGGAATTCGTTCCATATTCCCTACGGGCGGGCGTGCAGGCGAGACGCACACGACCCCCGAATTATTAGCGCAAAGCTGGCGCACCTCGGTGTGCCAACGATGCCAAAAAGGTAACAAGCCGGTCACAGTGCCGGCGTGGAATGGGGCGCGAGGTCGGATTGTCTTTGAACGCGCCTCAGAATTGCTCGGCCATCGCGACGGCCTTGAACAAGGCCGAGGCCTTGCTGACGGTCTCCTGATACTCCGAGGCAGGCACCGAGTCGGCGACAATGCCAGCGCCCGACTGGATGTGAATCATCCCGCCCTTGAGCAGGGCCGTGCGGAGCATGATGCAAGTGTCCATGTTGCCGTCGTAACCCACGTAGCCCAGCGCCCCGGCGTAGAAGCCGCGCTGCGAGGGCTCATACTGGGCGATAATCTGCATCGCACGAATCTTCGGTGCGCCGCTGACGGTGCCGGCCGGGAATGTCGCGCGCATGAGGTCGTAGGCGGTCTGGTCAGGCGCGATGCGGCCCTCGACCTGCGAGACGATGTGCATCACGTGTGAGTAGCGTTCGATGACCATCATCTCGGGGACCTTGACGGAGCCGAAGCGGCATACCCGGCCGATGTCATTGCGCGCGAGATCGACGAGCATGAGGTGCTCCGCTCGTTCCTTTTCGTCGGCGAGCAGGTCCTTCTCGAGGGCGAGATCCTCGGCCGGCGTGGCGCCCCGCTTGCGGGTGCCGGCGATCGGGCGGATCTCCACGAGGCCGTCGGTAAGGCGCACGTGCACCTCCGGCGAAGCGCCGACGATTGAGAAATCGCCGGCCTCCAGGATGAACATGTAGGGCGATGGATTCACCGTCCGCAGCGCGCGGTAAAGATCCAGCGGTGCCTTGTTGAACGGTTTCGTGAAGCGCTGCGACGGCACGAACTGGATGATGTCGCCCGCGCGAATGAACTCCTTGCCGTCTTCCACCACTTGCTCAAAGGCCGGTTGCGTGAAGTTCCCCGCCGGCACGGTGATCCGGGGGACGTCGGCGAGTGGCGCCGGGGCGAGCGCACGCGGCTGGCGCAGCAGGTTGAAAAGCTCGCGCAATTCCGCGACGGCCGCGTCGTAAGCGGCCCCGGGATCGCCGCTGACATGGGCGTTCACGCACAGCCGCAGGGTCTGCTTCGCGCGATCGAAGATCAGGAGCGAGTCGCTCAGCATGAAATAGAGCAGGGGCGTCCCGAGCTCGTCACTGGCGGCGGCGGGCACCGATGGCTCGATGCGCGTGACATATTCGTAGGCAATGAAGCCAACCGCGCCGCCGGTGAAGCGCGGGAGCCCGGGGACTGCGACGGGTTTGTAACCGCGCATTTCCTCTTCGATGAGCTTCAGCGGATCGGCGGGAGTCGGAATCGTCTGGGCGGGGCCTCCCGGGATGCGCACCTCGGTGGTGTCGGCGCCACAGATGAAAATCTTCCGGGGGCGGCAGCCGATGAAGCTGTAGCGCGCCAGGTTTTCGCCCCCCTCGACGGACTCGAACAGGTAGGCCGGCCCGGCGCTGTTGAGCTTCGCGTAGGCCGAAACCGGCGTTTCGAAATCCGCCATCAGGTCCGTGTAGACGGGGATCACGTTGCCCTGGGCGGCGAGCGCAGCGAAGGCTTCCTTGGTCGGGTGGATGGTCATCGGCGGAGCGTGCGTGTATGCGAGCGGCCTGCGGGTCTCGCAAGGCGGAAGCGCTTCATGACCGGCACAGTGGCAGCCGAGTCGGTCAGGTGGTGTGCGGGGCGGAAGAAAATTGTCCAATCGCCCGCTCCTCGTGGCATAACGCCGGGTCGGCGTAGCGCTTCATGAAATTCACCTCTTCGTCCTTGCTCTCACCGTGCCTCGGCGCGCTCCTGTTGCTCGTGGCCGGCCGCCCTTCCTGCGGGGCGCAGGCTCGCCCCAATGTCCTCTTTGTCGTCAGCGATGATCTGAGTTCGCGTATCTCGCCGGCCGGCTACCCTGGCATGCACACGCCGGTGCTGGATCGTCTCGCCAAGGAAAGCGTGGCCTTCCGAAATGCCTACTGCCAATACCCGGTCTGCGGCCCCTCGCGCGCCTCGTTCCTCAGCGGCCTTTATCCTGAATCAACGGGCGTCCTCGACAACGTCGTCAAGCTCGAGAACACGCGCCCAGGCACACCCACGTTGCCCGGAGTGTTTCGCCAGGCCGGTTACTGGACGGCGGCGGTCGGGAAGGTCTTTCACAAGCCGCTCGAGAATCCGGGCGACAACACGTGGGACGAAAGTGAGCGCTTCGAAAACGACGAGCTGCCTGTCGAGCGCGCGGCGCGGGAGGCGTTCGAGGCGAAGCATGGTTCCGTCACCGCCCCCAGGAACCGAATCGCCTGGCGCGAACACGCGCTCACCTTGTCGCCGCTGACTCGCAATCAAGGCGTCAAGGGACTCGGACCCGGCTACGGGCCGACCGGCCTGACCGACGAGCAACATGCCGACGGCAAAAACGCCCGCCGCGTCGCGTCCTGGATCACCAGCCGGACGCACGGCGACCGCCCTTTCCTGATCGCCTGCGGCTTCCACAAGCCCCACATCCCCTTTCTGGCGCCGGACGCCTACTTCAAGCTGTATCCGAAAAGCTCGTTGCCACTGATCCGTCCTCCTTCCGACGACTGGTCCGACATCCCCGCGATCGCCGACACCAAGCAATACCTCGACTACGGCTTCCCCTCCAAGGGCGCGGAAAATGAGGCCCTCCGCCGCGAATTCACCCAGGCCTACTATGCCTGCATCTCGTTCATCGACGCCCAGCTCGGCCTGATCATCGATGCGCTGCAGTCCAGCGGCCAGTGGGAAAACACCATCATCGTCTTCATCGGTGACCACGGCTATCTGCTCGGCGAACATTTCATGTGGGGCAAGGTCATGCTCTTCGAGGAATCCTCCCGGACCCCGATGCTTGTGCGAGTGCCCGCTCTGACACGCGCGGGCCGCAGCTCCAACGCGCTGGTGGAGCTGGTGGACCTCTTCCCGACCCTGGCGGAACTGTGCGGCGTGACGCCGCCCGCGCATCTCCAAGGCCGTTCGTTGGTGCCGCTGCTCCGGGACCCGGCGGCCCAAGGCAAAAACCATGCCTACACCGTGGTCAGGCGTGGCGAGGACCTGGGCAGGTCCGTCCGTTTTGATCGGTGGCGCTACACCGAATGGGGCCCTCCCGGGCAGAGCGAACTCTACAACCTCGCCACCGATCCGAACGAATGGACGAACCTGGCGCGAGTCCCGGAACACGCCGGCCTTGTCCGCCGCGCCGCGCAACTCCTGGCCGAACGGCGTGCCGCCGCCGCGCAGCAACGAGCCGCCGCGAAATGACGCGCCGTGAAAGCCGCGTTGAAGCCGCCTTCATCCATGCCATGAGCGCCCGGCCCGAGCCCCAGGACGGTGCGGAGTTCACGCGACTGCTGCTGACCCACCAGCGGCGCATCGCCAGCCTGATCTTTTCCCTCGTGCCGCGCGGGGCGGATGCCGACGATCTGATGCAGGAAACCTGCGCCGTCATGTGGCGGAAGTTCGGCGAGTTTCAACCTGGCACCGATTTCGGCGCCTGGGCGCTGCGCATCGCGCGCTTTCAGGTGATGGGCTACTACAACCGCCAGCGCCGCGCGCAAGCCCGCCTGTCCGAGGAGACCATCGAGGCCGTCGCCGGGACCATCACCGAATCGCGCTGGGAAACGTCCGAGCGCGCGGAGGCGCTGCGCGCGTGCGTGGGCCAGCTGAAGGAGCGCGACTTCGACCTGGTGCGCCGGCGCTACACGGCCGGCGAGACCGTGGACGAGATCGCCGCCAACGTGGGCGGCACGGCCGACGCGATCTACAAGGCGCTCTCGCGCCTGCATCTGCGCCTGCTGGCGTGCGTCAACGCCAAGCTCCGCACCGGCCAGCCATGAGCGAGCCTACGCGCGATCTCCCGACGCCCGAGCTGCACCGTCTCGCGGAGCTGGCGGAAAAACTCCGCGAGGACACGATCTCCGACCCCGAGCTGGCCGAACTCGATTCGCTCCTCGCCGAATCCGCCGCCGCCAGGGAGGCGTTTGCCGCCCTCGCGATGCTCGCGACGGATCTGCGCAACGCCCACGGGCGCTTCCGTTGGCCGGCGCCGGCGGTTTCCCGGTCGCGGCACGGGCTGGCGTTCGTTCGCGCCCACCGGGCGGTGCTCGCCCTCACCGCGTGCCTCGCGCTGGTGGCCGGCCTGTTATGGCGCGGTTTCCTGCCTTCCTCCGCCCAGGCGGGACCGCCTGTCGCCACGGTGTCCAACGCCAGTGGTGCGGAGTTGCACGCGGGCACGCATCCGGTCTCGGCGGCTGTCGGCGCCGCCCTCGGTCGCGGGGGCCTTTTCCTCAGCACCGGGTTGCTGGAATTCACCTACGCGAACGGCGTCGTTATTTTGGTCGAGGCGCCGGCGCGCTTCGAGCTGCGCGACCCTGCCACCTTGTGGCTCGGCGAGGGCAACATCAGCGCTCGTGTGCCCGAGGGCGCGCGGGGTTTCGCCGTGGAGACGGCCAGCGCCCGCATCGTCGACCTCGGCACCGAGTTCGGCGTCAGCGCCAAAGCCACCAGCAGCGAGGTGCATGTCTTCAAGGGCGAGGTCCTGGTCGGCAACCCTGCCGAACCCAATGCGCTCCGTCTCACCGAAAACCGCGCCTCGCGCATCGACACGCTGACGAGCACGCCCGTCGGCATCGACTACGCGCCGCAGCGCTACATCCGCAGCTTCGAGGAGCGGGCGAGTGATTTCGCCCTGATGGTCCGCGAACTCGAGCCGGTGGCTTACTACCGCATGCGCATCACCCCGGACGCGACGTTGCTGCTCGATGTTGCCGATCGCCGCCTCAACGGCGTGATCGCGCCCGGCTCCAGCCTGCGGACTTCGGCCACCGGGCGCATTGGCGCCGGCCTGCGCCTCGGCGGACCCGCCGCGCGGAGTTTCGCCATGGTGCGGGATTTTCCGAAGGTCCCGGCCGCGGCGCTCACGGTCTGCGCCTGGGTGCGCGCCGACAGCCGGCCGCGCTGGGCGAGCATCGCGAAGCATTGGGCCAAGGAAAAACGCGGGCAGTTTCACTTCGGGCTCTGGCACGACGAGGGCACCCTCGAGGTGCAGGTGCAGGATGCCGCCGGGCGCGAGATCGGCGTGCGCGACACGGAGCCTCTGCCCATCGGCGAGTGGCAGTTCGTCGCCTTCACCCTCGATGGCGCCACGCTCCGGCTCTACCGCAACGGCCGCGAGGTCGCGTCGGGGCCGTGCGCCGGCCTCAGTCCCGTTGCGCCCGACGCGCTCGGCATCGGGGTGAAACTCGACGGCGGCCACGCCCCCGAGCGCAGCACCCCCGGGTTCTGGGACGGCGTGATCGACGAGCTCGCCATTTTTCACCGCGCGCTGAGCGCCGCGCAGATCCGCGCCCTCCACGGGCTGGCTCCGTGACTCAAGTCCATTTCCAATCCATGAAACGCTGCCTTCCCTTCGCCATTGCCTCCGCCCTGCTGATCGCTGCGCTCCCCGCCGCCGCGCTGCGTCCGCCCAACGTCGTCGTCATCATCAGCGATGACCAGGGTTTCGCGGACATCAGTTTCAACCCGCATCACCCGAGGGAGGTGTCCACGCCGCGTTTGGACGCGCTCGCCCGCGAGGGAGTATGGTTTAGCCAGGCCTACATCACGGGTAACGTCTGCTCCCCCACGCGTGCCGGGCTGATGACCGGTCGCTATCAGCAGCGCGCCGGCGTCTACACGGGGGGCGAAGGCGGCGCGGGCATGGCGCAGTCCGAGAAACTTTTCCCGCGGTTCCTCACGCCGGCCGGCTACACCAGCGCGGCCTACGGCAAGTGGCACATCGGGCTCACGGTCGCGCAGAGCCCCGTCGGCCGGGGCTTCGACGAATGGTATGGTTTCCTCGGCCGCGGTGCGCACGACTACTTCGATCTCGCCCAGAAGAACGAAGACGTGGGGCCGATGTATCGGAACGGAAAGGAGATCAAGGATGAGGGCTACATGACGACGCGGCTCACGGACGAAGCCGTGGCCTTTATCCAGCGTCAGAAGGCGAATCCGTTCTTCGTCTACCTCGCCTACAATGCGGTCCACGCGCCCGCCCAGGCCCCGGCCGAGGACATCGCGCGCTGGCGGAAGCAGTTCCCCGAGATCACCGAGGCCCGAGCGATCCTGATGGCGATGCTCCATCACCTCGACCTCGGCGTCGGCCGCGTGGTGGACACCCTGAAAAAGGAAGGCGTGTGGGATAACACCCTGCTGTTCTTTCTCACCGACAATGGCGGCTCGAAGGCGATGAGCGCCATGAACACCCCGTTGCGCGGCGCCAAGCAGCAGAATTACGAGGGCGGCATCCGCACGCCGTTCATCGCCTCCTGGCCCGCCGGCTTCAAGGGCGGTCGGACGATCGACACGCCGATCGTGGCGCTCGACATTTTGCCCACCGCGCTTGACGCGGCCGGCCTCGCACCCGACCGGCCGCTCGATGGCCGGAGCCTGCTCCCGCTCCTCACCGGCAAAGCGGACCGGCACACTGACACATTTTTCTGGAGTGAAGGCGGCGAGGCCGGTGGCTTTGCGGTGCGATCAGGCGACTGGAAGCTCGTGCAGCAGCGCGGCGAACGGAAGGTGGAGTTGTTCGACCTTGCAAAGGACCCGGCCGAGAAGAACGACCTCGCCGGCACACACCCCGACAGACTCGCGGAACTGACAAGACTCTACGACGCGTGGCTCGATCAGATGGCTGAGCCCTTGAGTGGCGCGCCGAAGCGTCCCGGGGCCCAGGGCGCTGCGGTCGCGAAGAAATCCAAGGCCGAGAAGCGGCAGTCGCGCGACGTTGAGCGCGCGAAAAAGAAGCAATAGAAGCGTGCGTGCCGGGCGGGCCGGACACGAGCGCGCCCCCTCATCGTTTGACTTCAATCCCAACCACCCCATGACCCCAAAAATCCTCCCGCGCGCATGGGCCTTCGCATGGCCGCTTGCCCTCATCGCCACCGGACTCAGCCAAACCGCACCGACGCTGCCGCCGGCGGCGCGACCCGGCCCCACCGAGGTCATCGAGCTCAGCCCTTTCACGGTCGATGCCTCGGCCGACAAGGGCTACCGCGCCGAGAACACGCTCGCCGGCAGCCGGCTCAACACGAGCCTGCGTGACACGCCAGCCTCGATCTCCGTCTTCACGCGCGAGTTTCTCGACGACATCGGTCTCAACGAAATCGAGAAACTCATCGACTACTCCGTCAATTCCCAGATTAACGCGCAGGACGTCAATTCCGGCCCCAACGCCAACAACATGCTCGGCGGCGCGAACCTGATCCAGCGCATCAATGTGCGCGGCATCCTCTCGGCGCAGGGCATCGACTACTTCAAGAGCATCACGGTCAACGACGGCTACCGCATTGACCGCTACGACGACAGCCGCGGCCCCAACAGCATCCTCTTCGGCGTCGGCGACGCCGGCGGCATCATCAACCAAAGCTCCATCCTCGCGACCACGAACCGCACGAACGGCCGCCTCAGCCATGAACTTGGCACCTACGGCACGAACCGCTCCACGCTCCGCCACAACCAGATGATTGTTCCGCGGAAACTCGCGCTCGCCCTCGCCGGCGTGCATCAGGAAAACGGCGGCTGGCGCGAGCCTTCGTTTCACGACAAAGACCGGCTTTTCGCCACTGTCACGTTCACGCCCACGGATCGGATCACGTTCCGCGCGATGGGCGAAACCGGCCGCGAGCACCGCGCCGTGGTCGCGCCTTTCCCGCCTTCGACGGCGCGCTCGCCTGGATCGACAACCGCAACGCGCGCGGCGTGAGCGCGGTCACCTTCACGCCCAACAACACCAATCCCACCGCCGCCCAGATCGCGCTGGGCATCACCGCCCGCAACGCCGCCGCCGCTGCCACCACCCGGCGCTTCATCTTCGTCGATAACAACAGCACGTTCTTCGACTCGAGCGGCACGTTTGTCACCGGCTCCTACAACAACCCCGCTGTGCGCGCGCCGGACGGGACGCCGGGCGTCAGCGGTGTCACGCTCTCGTTTCAAGATCCCTCGATTCTGCCTTACGAAATCAACTCCGGCGGCCCCGGCATGTATCGCGACACCCGCCTCCGGAACCACACGCTGAGCGCCGACTGGCGCATCACCTCCCGGCTCACGCTGAACGTGTCGCATCATTTTCAGGAGGTGAAAATCGAGAACCCGCTCATCAAGGGTTCCACGCCGATGATCGCCGGCGAGGTCAACCGCACGCTCGGCGTCAACGGCCCCGCCAATCCCTACGCCGGCCAGCTCTACATCGACGCCCCGTGGTATAGCGAGCTGCATGACGCCACCTACCGCGAATCGCGGGTGTCGCTGTCCTACGAATTCAACCCGAAGTGGAAATGGGCCGGCACGCATCGCTTCGCCGGCATGTATTCGCGTTCCGAGGATACGGACTACGTGAACCAGCGCCGCCTCGGCCTCGCGGGCGCGCCGTTCAATGCCGCCCCGCAGAACGCCAGCAACCTCGTGTTCCAGCGTGCCTACCTCGACGAGCGCACCCCGGGCTCCTTCATCGCCCCGGATTGGCGCAAGCTCCCCAGGACCGTTACCGCCGCCGGCCGCACCTTCGACCTCGCTTGGATCGACGGCGACGCCGGCACGACCCAGTCCGCCGCCGATCAGGAACTCGCCGCCAAGCTCCTCGTCGCGCACAGCCACTTCTTCAACCGCCGGCTCGTCATCACCGTTGGCTACCGCGTGGACGAGGGTGACGTCACCTCCTTCGGCTACTCCACTGATCCCGTCATGAAGACCCCGCGGATCGATCGCGATCCCGCCAAGGCCAGCGTCAATCATCTCAAGGGCATCACGCGCTCGCAGGGCGTGGCGTTGCATGTCACCGACTGGCTCACGCTCCTCGGCAACCGCTCGAGCAATATCGGCATTCCCACCTTCACCAACAAGGTGCTGCCCTACGGCACGATTCCCGACCCGACCCGCGGCCAGGGCGAGGACTACGGCTTCGCGCTGAGCCTTCTCTCGAACCGGCTCTCGCTCAAGGCCGTCGCCTTCACGACGGCCCAGACCGGCCAGACCAAGAGCGGCGGCATCAACGCGCAATACAACCTCCGCAACATCCGCATCGCCGACGCGCTCGAAACCGTCCTTGTCGGTCCCGGCCGGCCGATTTCGGCCGCTGAATGGACGGCGACGCGCGCCGCCCTCACGCCGACGGTCAACGCCGACCAGTTCGACGAGGACTCGAAGGGCTACGAGTTCAGCGCCATCGCGAACCTGTCGGCGAACTGGCGCTTCACCATGAACTACTCCTACACGGACCGCATTCGCTCCAACATCTCCGGCACCGACGCGATTCCGTGGTATGGCTACACCTTCGACGGCAAGCTGCTCAAGGAGGGGGTGACCCAGAACGTCAACGGCACCTTCACCGTGAATCCGTCCGCCTTCGCCCCCGGCGGCGCGGTTGCCCAGTGGATCGCGCTCGGAAATCGCGCTCCAGCCGCGAACCTCGCGACGCTGAACACGAGCGCCAATATCTCCATCGCGGAGGAAATCCGGAACATGATTTCCGAGATCAATACGGATAAACAGCAGAACGAGCAGCGCTGGGGCCTGCGCCCGCATCGCATGAGCCTGTTCACGGCCTACGATTTCACGGAGGGGCGACTCAAGGGTTTCTCCACGGGCTTCGGCTACCGCTGGCAGATGGCCAACATCATCGGCCGCACTGCCAGCGGCTCCGAGATCCAGGGCCGCGCGATCTCCGCCGCCGATCTCATGCTGCGCTACCGGCACCCGATCAGACGCGGCAAGCTGCGCGGCACGCTCTCCTACCAGATCAACGTCGCTAACCTCCTCAACCAGGACGGTCGCCTCCCGCAGCGCTTCTCCGCCATCCCGCCCTACGACCTGCCCGGCGGCCGCGGCATCGCCTACAGCCGCTTCGACCTGATGGAGCCGCGCTCGCTCCGCCTCACCACGACCCTTAACTACTGAAGCTGGAAATCGTTTCCCTCCTCAGCCACGCGCGCTAATCTCCGATTTCTCCGATGAACGCCCTGCGCATCCTGCTGCTCCTCGCCCTGAGTTTGGCGAGCCTCGCCCTTGCAGTCGACCGGCCCAACGTCGTCTTGCTTCTCGTCGACGACATGGGCTACGGCGATCCGGGTTGCTACAACCCGCGCTCGAAAATTGCGACGCCTCATCTCGACCGGCTCGCGCGCGAGGGCCTGCGTTTCACCGATGCCCACGCGCCAGGCGCCGTCTGCCATCCCTCGCGCTACGGGCTGCTGACGGGCTCCTATCCCTTTCGCACCGATGTCTCCCTCTGGCCCAAGCAGCCGCTCATAAAGGACGGACAGCTGACGATCGCCTCGCTGCTTGCGGCGGCCGGCTACCGCACGGCGATGGTCGGCAAGTGGCACCTCGGGTTCGACGAGCCGGGCTACGACGGTCCGCTGCGGGGCGGCCCGGTTGATCGTGGATTCGGGAGTTTTTTCGGCTTCCGCGCATCCACCGACATCCCGCCCTATTTTTACATCAGCGGCGACCGCGCCGTGGCGCCACCGACCGCGACGATTGCGGAAAGCCGCTCGCACCCGAGCCTCGGCGGCTCGCCGGTTCAGGGCGAATACTGGCGGGGCGGCGGCATCGCGCCCGGGCTCATGCTTCAGGACGTGCTGCCGCGCTTCACCACGGAGGCCGTGAGGATTGTCCGTGAACATGGGCAAAGCGCGGCCGCGCAGCCGTTCTTCCTCTACCTCGCGCTGACCGGGCCCCACACGCCCTGGCTGCCGAGCCCGGAGTTCAAGGGGCGCAGCGCGGCCGGCCGCTACGGGGATTTCGCGATGATGGTGGATGCGGCGATCGGACTTGTGTTGCAGGCGCTCGATGACACCGGGCAGGCGGGCAACACGCTCGTCGTCGTGACTTCCGACAATGGTCCCGTCTGGTATCCGGCAGACACGCAGCGCACGGGCCACGATTCAACCGGCGGCTTCCGCGGAATGAAGGGATCGAATTGGGAGGCGGGTCACCGCGTGCCCTTCATCGTGCGCTGGCCGGGAAAAACCAAGGCCGGTGGCGTGACCGCGCAGACAATTTGTTTCACCGATGTGCTCGCCACGTTTGCCGCTATCGTCGGTCGGGCGCTGCCCGCGGACGCCGCGCCCGACAGCTTCAGTTTTCTGCCCGTGCTCCTCGGCCGGCAGGACGAGAGCGATCCCGTCCGCCCAAATCTGGTCGTCGGCCAATCCTACCGCTCCGGCCCGTGGAAATGGATCGAAGCCCGCGACCGGCTGGAGTGGGCCAAGCCGGAAAGCGGCACCTATCCGGGCCGCGATGAACCGCCGGCGCAGCTTTACCACCTGGGTGACGATCCGCACGAAACGAAGAACCTCGCGACGGCGCGCCCCGAGATCGCCGTGGAAATGAGAAACGCGTTCGCGCGCATCCGGGAGGGCCCGCGCACGCGCCCGTAATCGCCGCGGAGACGGATACCTGCTCCGGGCGGGCGAAGGGCGGTTATTCCACGGTCACCGACTTCGCCAGGTTGCGCGGCTTGTCCACGTCGCAGCCGCGCTCGACCGCGATGTAGTAGCTGAGGAGCTGCACGGGAATCGACGCGACGATGGGCAGGACGGCCTCGTGGCAGCGCGGAATGCGGATCACCTCGTCGGCGAGCCCGGCGGGGAGCTCCGCATCCTCGGTGATGATCGCGATGATCGGTCCCTTGCGCGCCTTGATCTCCTGCATGGATGAGACGACCTTGTTGAAGAGCTCGTTGTTGGGCGCGAAGAAGACGCTCGGGCACTCCTCGCTGATCAGCGCGATGGGGCCGTGCTTCATCTCGGCGGCGGGGTAACCCTCGGCGTGGATGTAGGAAATCTCCTTCAGCTTGAGCGCGCCCTCGAGCGCGATGGGGAACAGCGACATGCGGCCGAGGAAGAGCATGTCGGTCACCTTGGCGAAGCGCTTGGCGATGGCCTTGATGTGCGGCGCTTGCGCGAGGGCCTGGCGCACGAGGTCCGGCGTGCCCTTGAGCGCGTTCACAATCTCGGTGCCCTCCGAGAAGCTCAGGTCGCGCATGCGGCCGATGTAGAGCGCGAGCATCGCCCCGATGAGAAGCTGGGAGGTAAACGCCTTGGTGGACGCGACGCCCACCTCGGGCCCGACGTGCTGGTAGATGCCGCCGTCCGCTTCGCGCGCGATGGTGGAGCCGACGACGTTGTTAATCGCGAGCACCTTGTAGCCCTTGCGCTTGGCTTCGCGCAGCGCGGCGAGCGTGTCGATCGTCTCGCCCGACTGACTCATGACGAAGAAGAGCGAGTTGCGGAAGAGCGGGGCGTTGCGGTAGCGGAATTCGGAAGCGTAGTCGCACTCCACCGGGATGCGCGCGAAACGCTCGATCAGGTGTTCCGTCACCATGCACGCGTGCAGCGCGGTGCCGCAGGCGCAGAACATGAATCGGTCCACGGTGCGAAACTCCCCGGGCGTGATGTTCAGCCCGCCGAAGCGCGCGGTGCTGCCGTCCTCAGCGAAGCGGCCACGCATGGCGTTTTCGAGCGCCGTAGGCTGCTCAAATATCTCCTTCTCCATGAAATGGGCGTGCGCGCCCAGCTCGGAGTCGGCGATCGACCAGGTGACCTTGTCGACCACGGTCTGCACGGTGCCGGACGAAAGAGTCGTGATCGCGCAGGTGGTCGGCGTGAGGTGCGCGATTTCGCCGTCCTTGAGGTAAACGACGTTCTGCGTGCGGCTCACGATCGCGGAGACGTCGCTCGCGACGAGGGTCTCGCCGTCGCCGAGGCCGAGGATGAGCGGCGAGCCCTTGCGCGCGGTCACCAGTTCGCCCGGCAGATCGAGCGCCATGATCACGATGCCGTAGGTGCCCTCGGCGTGGCGCAAGGTCTTGCGCACGCTTTCGACGAAACGGCTGTCGCCGTTGGCTGCCGCCGGTTCCTTGGCGTAGTGGTAGGCGATGAGGTTGCAGAGCACCTCGGTGTCGGTCTCGGACGAGAACGTGTAGCCCTTGCCGAGCAGGAATTTTTTGATGTGGGCGTAGTTTTCTATGACGCCGTTGTGAATGAGCGCGATTTTTCCGTCGCTGCTCACGTGGGGGTGGGCGTTGGCGTCGGTGACCCCGCCGTGAGTGGCCCAGCGCGTGTGGCCGATGCCGTGCGTGCCGTGCAGGCGGTGCTTGGCGGTTTCGCCCTCGAGGTTGGCGACGCGGCCGGTCTTCTTCGCGACCGCGAAGCGGCCGTCCTGAAGCACAGCCACGCCGGCGGAGTCGTAGCCGCGATATTCGAGGCGCTTGAGGCCCTCGATGATCAACGGAGCCGCTTTTTGCTTACCGACGTAGCCGACGATGCCGCACATGGAATGGTGGAGGGAAAGAGTTTGTTGCCGAACACGGGAGCACGCAGCGCATAGTGTGCCACGCGCGCCCGAGGTCGGGCTGCAACGGCAAGTCAATCGACGCTTCCCGCCGGGCCTTGAGGACGCCGGGCGGGGCGGGCGGCCGAATTGTGATATTTCCGAGAAATTGCTGGCGAACCCCGGGGCTCCCGCAAGGTTTGGGGCAGGCCATCAGCCCAAATTCCCCAGTCCATGCGAAAAAATCTCACGACGACCCAAAAGCGCGTCCTCGCCGTCATCATGGGCGGCGGTCGCGGCACCCGCCTGCATCCCCTGACCCAGGAGCGCTGCAAGCCCGCGGTGCCGCTCGCCGGCAAATACCGTCTCGTCGATATCCCGATCTCGAATTGCCTCAACAGCGACATCAACCGGATGTTCCTGCTCACGCAGTTCCAGACCGCGTCGCTGCACCGCCACGTGCAGAGCGCCTACCACTTCGATCCGTTTGGCGGCGGCTTTGTGGACATCCTTTCGGCGGAGCAGACCGAGAAGGGTTCCGATTGGTATCAGGGCACCGCCGATGCCGTGCGCCGCAATCTGATCCACTTCCGCAGCTTCCCGCACGACCTCGTGCTCATCCTCTCGGGCGATCAGCTCTACCGGATGGATTTCCGCCGCATCATCGAGGAGCACACGGTCAACCACGCCGACGTCACCATCGCCTCGATTCCGTTTCCCGTTTCCAAGGTAGCCGGTCTCGGCCTGATGCAGGTGAACGACGATCAGACGATCGGGCGCTTCGTCGAGAAGCCCAAGGATCCCGCGGTCATCAACAGCCTCACGCTCAGTCCCGCGCTCGAAGCCAAGCTCCAGACGAAGTCCGACGAGAAACAGTGCCTCGCCTCGATGGGCATCTACGTTTTCAACCGCCAGGCCCTCGCCGATGCGCTCGACAACACGATGACCGACTTCGGCAAGGAGGTCATCCCGAGCCTGCTCGGCAAAAAGAAACTCTGCGCGCATCTCTTCGAAGGCTACTGGGAGGACATCGGCACCGTGCGCGCATTCTTCGAGGCCAACCTCGCGCTCGCGCAGCCGCTTCCGCCCTTCAACTTCTTCGATCCCAGCGCGCCGATTTACACGCAGGATCGCTACCTGCCTGCGTCGAAGCTCAACAAGTGCGCCATCGATCACGTGGTGATCGGCGACGGCTCGATCCTCACGGACTCCGCGCTGCACCATTGCGTGCTCGGCATCCGCTCCTACATCGGCGAAGGCAGCCGTCTCGAGGACACGATCGTGATGGGCTCCGACTACTACGAGACCGATGCCCAGCTCGCGGAGAATATCGCCAAGGGCCGGCCAAACCTAGGCGTGGGCAAGCACTGCCGCGTGAAGGGGGCCATCCTCGACAAGAACACCCGCATTGGCGACGGCTGCGTGCTCATCGCCGACGGCAAGCCCGACGGCGTCTACGCCAACGGTCTCGTGATTGTCCGCGATGGCGTGCTCGTGGTGGCGAAGAATGCCGCGCTGCCACCGGGCACTGTGGTATGAAATCGAGGGCGGGTCACGGACCCGCTCTGCCGGGTCCCTTCGCCCGCACGATCAGGACTGCGCCGGCCGCCACCATGAACAGCGAATAAAAGGTCCCGCGGCTCAGCCCGAGGAGCAGCGAGGCATCCGGCTCGCGAAACATCTCGCCGATCACGCGGGCAATCGCATACGCGATCAGGTATTCGCCGCTCAGGCGGCCGGGTTGGTCGCGGTGGACGTTTGTTCTCCAAAAGCGCCATTGCATCAACGCCAGCACGAGGGCGCCTTCCAGCGCCGCGGCGTAAAGTTGCGAAGGATGGCGCGCAACCGCGGCCTGACCGAGCGCGCGATCGATTTCATTGTGCGGAAAAATCACGGCCCAGGCGACGTTCGAGGCCTTGCCGACGAGCTCGCCGTTGATGAAGTTGGCGCAACGCCCGAGGAGAAAACCCGCCGGCGCAGTCGTCACGATCAAGTCGGCCACTTGGAAGAAAGGCACTTGGCGGCGGCGCGCCCACCAGAGCATCGCGACGAGCACGCCGATGAACCCGCCGTGGCTCGCCATGCCGCCTTCCCAAACCCGAATCAGGATAAGCGGATCCGCGAGGACGGACTCGAATTGGTAGAGCAGGAAATAGCCTAGCCGCCCGCCGACGAGCACGCCCACGATCAGCACTGTGATGAGATCCGAGATGCTGTTCGGTCCGAAGGGAGAACGGCCTTTCTTCCAATAGAGCCACAGCAATCCGACCCCTGCGGCGAAGGCCGCGAGATAGGCGAGGCCATAGTAACGGATGCCGAAGTTGTCCGAGAAGCGGATGAAAAACGGACTCCAGTCGTGGACCCAGTGCGCGAGCGGCATGGAGGAAACGTGGCCGGGTCGCGCCGGCGCCGGCAATGCTGAAGACCAACGGGCAAAAGAGCCTTGCAGGTGGCATGGCGCGGCCCGCTATCCTGCACCCATGAGTGAACTGAAACGCACGCCGCTCCGCGACTTTCACGCCGCGCACGGCGCCCGCCTCGTCGACTTCGCCGGCTGGGAGATGCCCGTCCAATACCGCAGCATCCTCGAGGAGCACAAGGCCGTGCGCCGCACCGCTGGACTCTTCGACGTGAGCCACATGGGTGAGGTCGATGTGCGCGGTCCCGACGCGGCCCGTTTCCTGAATCACCTCGTGACCAACGATGTCGCGAAGCTCTTCCCCGGCCGCGTGCTCTACTCGCCGATGTGCTATCCCAACGGTGGTGTGGTCGACGACCTGCTCGTCTACATGCGCGGCGCCGAGAATTTCTTCCTCTGCATCAACGCCGGGAACATCGCCAAGGACCTGGCTTGGATCCGCGGTCAGGCTGCGCAGTTCAACGTCACGATCACAGATCGCAGCGACGACTATGCACTGCTCGCCGTGCAGGGCCCGCGCGCCGCGGCTATCGTGCAATCGCTCACGGGCGCCAAGCTCGGCCTCGTGAAATACTACCATTTCACCGAGGCGACGGTCGCCGGCATCCACTGCCTCGCGAGCCGCACGGGCTACACGGGCGAGGATGGTTTCGAACTCTACCACGCTGCCGCCGATGCGCCCGCGCTGGCGGCGGCCCTGCTCGCCGCCGGCCAGCCGCACGGTCTGGAACTCGCGGGCCTCGGCGCGCGCGACAGCCTGCGCCTCGAGGCCGGCTACCCGCTCTATGGGCACGAAATCACGGCGGAGATTTCGCCGCTCACCGCCGGACTTGGCTGGACGGTGAAGCTCGACAAGGGCGGCGACTTCGTCGGTCGCGCCGCGTTGCTCGCGGAAAAGCAGAACGGCGGAGCGAACAGGATCTTGTTTTTCAAGACGGGGGATCGCCGCATTGTCCGGGCCGACACGCCGGTGCTCGACGCCGCGGGCGCGGTTGTCGGCCGCGTGGTCTCCGGCACGCTCTCGCCCATCCTCAACGAAGCGATCGGTTCGGCCCTCGTGACGAGCGCCGGCGCTGCGCAGCCGCTCGCCGTCGATATCCGCGGCACGAAGTTGAATTTGGCCCTCGTCAAACCGCCCTTCGTCGAACTTAAAAAAAGCACCGCATGAGCAATATTCCCGCCGATCTTCGCTACGCCAAATCGCACGAATGGGTCCGCGCTGAAAGCGATGGCACCCTCACGGTTGGCATCACCGACTACGCGCAAAATTCCCTCGGCGACATCACCTACGTGCAGTCGCCGAAGGTCGGTGCGACGCTCAAGGCCGGCGAGACCTTTGGCGTCGTTGAATCGGTGAAAGCCGCGAGCGATCTCTACCTGCCGGTGGCGGGCACCATCGTGGCGGTGAACCCCGCGCTCGATGCGTCACCCGAGACGGTGAACCGCGCGCCCTATGGCGACGGCTGGATGCTCCGCATGAAGCCCGCCGACGCCGCGGCCGCACAGGCGCTGCTCGACGCGCCGGCCTACGCGAAACTCACGGCGTGAATTTCCGCTCCTTGAACCAGTAGAGCAGTTGCTCCGCCCACGGCGGCGCAGGGCGCTCCGGGCGGCCCAGGCCGAGGCCGTGAGCGCCCTTTTCGTAGACGTGCAGCGAGAAGGGCACGCCCGCCCTCTGGCAGGCCGCCGCAAACAGCAGTGAGTTTTCCACCGGCACCGCCTTGTCCTCGATGGTGTGCCACAGGAACGTGGGCGGCGTCTCCTTGGTGACCTGCAGCTCATTGGAGAGGTGCTTCACGAGATCGGCGGGCGGGTTGTCGCCGAGCAGATTCCGCCGCGAGCCCGCGTGGGCAAAGTCGCCGAAGGAAATTACCGCGTAGCAGAGGATAGCGAGGTCGGGGCGCGAACTCTCGCGCTCCACCGGATCCGCCGAGCCGGGTTGGCCGGCGTCGAAATGGGTCGCGAGCGTCGACGCGAGATGCCCGCCTGCCGAGGAGCCGATGACGCCCACGCGCGCGGGATCGAGGCCGTCGCGCTTGGCAAATGCGCGCACGAGCCGGAGCGCGCGCGCCGCGTCACCGAGCATGATCGGGTGCCGGTAGCCGTTGGAGCCGAGGCGGTATTTCAGCACGTAGGCGGTGACGCCGTGCTTGGCGAAAAACTCGGCGTAGCCCGTGCCCTCGTGCTCCGCGAGGCTGCCGTAGCCCCCGCCGGGGAGCACGAGCATCGTCGCGCCGTTGGCCGTGCCGGCCGCGGGGCGGTAGGGGGTGAGCGTGGGGACGTCCTTCGCCGTCTCGCCCTTCGCGCCGGGGGCAGCGCCCTCCCAGAGGCGAATGGGGCCCATGATGAGCGGGTAGGGATTGGCCTTGGGCGCCGGCGCCTTGTCGGCGGCGACGAGCGATACGGATGCGGCGCCGGCGAGCGCGGCGAGGGAGAGGAGGCGGCGGAGTTGCATGCGACGGAAAATCAGTAGAGCGGGCGGTTGCGTGGATCCGGGGCGGACTTGCCGGCGGCCTCGAGCAGCGGGCGCGCGGCGGTGGCGACGAGCGACAGTTCGCTCGGGCCTTGGAAGAACGTGAACCCGTCGGCCATGTGGGCCTTGATGTCGGTGACGTTGGCGGGCCGACCGGCGGCGATTCCGCGCTTCTTCGCGGCGGCCACGATTTTTGTGATCGCCTCCTTCACTTGCGGCGTCTGCCGGCCGCGGTCGCCATAAGAATAGGAGAGGTCGTTGACGCCGATGAAGACCACGTCGATCCCCGGCGTGTCGAGAATCGCGTCGATCTGATCCACCGCGCGCTTTTCCTCGATGATGATGACGACGAGCGCGTTCTTGTCGGCGAAGTCGGCGTAGCCTTCGGGCGCGGGCCAGCGCAGCGTGGCGAGGCCGGGGCCGGCGCCGCGGCGGCCAAGCGGCGGGTATTTGCAGGCGGCCACCGCCTGCCGCGCCAGCTCCGGCGTGGACGTGAACGGAAACACCACCCCGAGCGCGCCGCAATCGAGCGCGCGCTTCGCCGTCCACAGCTCGACCACCGGCACCCGAATGAGCGGCGTGAGGCCGGTGCCCTGGGTGGCGAGGATCATGTTGCGCGCGGACTCGAGCGTGACGGGGCTGTGCTCCATCTCGATCCACACAAAGTCGAAGCCCGCGCGCGCGGCCTGCAGCGCGACGTCGGCGCTCGGCACGGTTACCGTCATGCCGATGACGGGCTTGCCGTCGCGGAGGAGCTTCTTGAGCGGGTTCTCCGCGGCGGCCGGCGCGGGGTTGTCAGCCGCGGGGGAGGCGGCGGCGAGGCAAAGCAGCAACAGGGGCAGCGGGCTTTTCATGGGGCGGGGAATCCGGGCCAGCTGAGGCATCGCGCCGCATCCGCGCGAGACGAAAGTGCGCCGTCACAGTTGCTCGGTGATCCGACGCAGCAATTCGGGGTAGTCGTGCAAGGCGGGGAACTGCGGGAATTGCCTCACGATGTTCTCGGGCGCGTGGAAGAGGAAACCGTGATCGGCCTGCGCGAGCATCGACGTGTCGTTGAACGAGTCGCCGGCGGCGATGACCCTATAGTTGAGCGATTGGAGCGCGGCGACGGCATGCCGCTTCTGATCGGTCATGCGCAGCCTGTAACCAGCGATGCGGTCGTTCTCCACCACCAAGCGATGGCAGAAGAGCGTGGGCCAGCCCATCTGGCGGACGAGCGGCTGGGCGAATTGCTCAAACGTGTCGGAGAGGATGATGACCTGGGTGCGCTGGCGCAGGGCGGTGATGAAATCGAGCGCGCCTGGCAGCAGCGGGAGCGCAGCGATCACTTCCTGAATCTTGGAAAGCGTGATGCCGTGTCGATCCATGATGCCGATGCGGTAGTGCATGAGCTTGTCGTAGTCGGGCTCGTCGCGCGTGGTGCGGCGCAATTCGGCGATCCCCGTGCGCTCGGCGACGGCGATCCAGATTTCGGGCGTGAGGACGCCCTCCATGTCGAGGGTGACGATGCTTTGCTTCACAAGTGGCCGGAGTGAATCAGGCGCGCTCGGGCGGAGGCAAGCGCGAGGGTGGCGGAGGAAAGCACTCGCGGCCGCGCGGAAACCGTCTAGCGATCGCCGGCTTTCCCTCCCTGCCATGATTGCCGCCCTATCCCGTATCCTGCCGGCCGTCGCCCTTGCCGGCGTGACCGTCGTCTCCGCCGCCGAGGTTCGCCGCGATGTCGAATACGGCCGTGCGGGCGGCGAGCGGCTGTTGCTCGACGCATGCGTTCCCGACGGCGCGGGACCGTTTCCGGTCGTCATCCTGGTGCATGGCGGGGGCTGGCGCCGGGGCGACAAGGCCGGCAGCGACGTGCCGGGCAATGGCGCGGACATCACGCCTTGGTTTGCGCCGCTCACGCACGCGGGCTTCGCCTGGCTCTCGATTAACTACCGGCTTGCGCCGGCTCACCGCTGGCCCGCGTGTCTCGAGGATTTGCAGACCGCGGTCCGCTGGGCGAAGGCCCACGTGGCCGAGTTCCGCGGCGATCCGCGACGCATAGCGATCTTCGGGCACTCGGCGGGCGGGCACCTCGCCACGATGCTCGCGACGCGCTCGGCGGACGACACGCGCGTGCAGGCGGTGGTGGGTTTCGCGGCGGTGACGGATCACGAGCAGAGCCTCGCGAAGCGCGGCGGCCTGGGCGAGGGAGTGCAGGCATTGCTCAACCTGCCCGCCGAAGTGACGCCGCAATCACTGAACGCCTTGCGCGCAATCTCTCCGATTAACCGTGTGCGCCCGGGCATGCCGCCCATTTTGTTGCTGCACGGCGAGGCGGATGAAACCGTGGCGATCGCGCAGTCGGTTGCGTTTCAGAAACGCGTCCGCGCCGCGGGCAACACCTGTGATCTCATCGCCCTCAAGGGTGCGCCGCATGGGTTGCTCGCTTGGGAGAAAGTGCAGCCGGACTACCGGCCGCAATTGATCGCCTGGCTGAAAAAGGCGCTGGGTGAGTAGGCGGGCTTCGCACCGGACATTAGCTGAAGAGAATTACGAAGCATCCTCCGAGGCGAACTATCCATACACCGCCCGCATCGCCCCGGTCGTCGCCCGCAAGCGATCGCGGAGTTCCTTGGGCTGCAGCACCTCGGCTTCGGCACCCCAGCCGAGCACCCAGCGTTCGATCTCGGGCAGCGCCCCCAGGCGCAGCGTCAGCTCGAGCTTGCCGTCGGGCAGTTCGCGGAGGGCTTGCGACTCATGCCACTCGCGTTCGCGGATATGGTCCGCGGCGGTCGCGGAGAAGCGAATCACCACGCGGTAGTCGCGGTCGCCGCCGAGCACGCCGAGGGCCGTGGCGAAGAATTTCTCCGGCGAGAAATCCGCCGGGCGGGTGAAATGGGTTTTGAGCACCGCGACGTTCGTGAGTCGCGGCACGGCGAAGGTGCGCAGCGCGTCGCGCTCCGTGTCGAAGCCCACGAGATACCACAGGTTCTCGCGGTGCGAGAGGTGCCACGGCTGCACGCGACGGCGCGCGGCCTTCTTGTCGCCGGGCTTGCGGTAGTCGAACTCGACCTCGAACTGGCGCAGCGTCGCGCCGCTGAGGGCGTTGAAGGCCGCAAGGTCGGCGCGACCGAGGCCGACATTTTTGAAGGAAACCGATTGCAACTCCTCCGCGGGCGAAAAGGTGATGCGGTCCTTCAGGCCCGCGGTGAGCTTGTCGAAGGAGTTCTCCAGCTGCCGATGAAACGGCGTGCCGCGGTATTGCTCGAGCGCCTTCCGCGCGACGAGCAGCGCGAGCAACTCGCCCTCGGTGACCTGCACGGTGGGAAATGCCGACACCGGGTGCGTGTAGCGGTAGGCGTTGAGCTGGGAATCGAACTCGATCGGCAGATCGAGGCGATCACGCATGAAGGCGATGTCGCGCACGATGGTCTTGCGCGAGACCTCGAGGTGCGCGGCGAGCTTGGTGCAGTTGGTGAACGCGCCGCGCCGCAGCTCGTCGTGGATGCGGAGCATGCGCTCCAGCGGCGGGCGGGAAAGGGGGGAGGCGGAAGCCATTTAAGCGATAGGAACGAGCGTTGAGGAACAGGAGCCAGGGCGCCCCGCGGCCAGGTGCAGTTGGGTGGCGGGGTCCCCGGCAAAGAAGTGGTCGCGACCGAAGACGATTTTCACCGTGGGACAAGCTTTGTCCCACCGGTGGGCGTAGAGTGCGTCCATGAACTCCACTCGTTCCCGCACTGCCCTCCGCTCCGCGACCCGCCCAGCCACGCTCCGCCGCCCGTTGCCCTCCGCTTCGCCGGCCCTCACGTGGATTCACGACGGGTTCCGTCACCGGGTGTCGATCTGGCCCGAGGTGACGTTTGCGCGCGAGAGTGCCCCGGAAGAGTGGGTGGCCCACGACCCCAGCGAGTCCGCGCTCGCGTCGGCGTCGCTGGGAGTGGGTGCCGCGCAATGGCGCTCGTGGCTCGAGTTTGCGCCCGCCGAGGTGCGCGAGTTCCTGCTCGGGTTTGGCTCCGGCCGGCTCGCCGCCCTGCACGTGATCACGCGCTGCCCGGAATTGCTGCCGGACCTGGCGGAGGCACCGGCCCTCGCGGTCTTCCTCTCCACGCACCGCTCGCTGCGCGGCGGCGAGGAGGCGGCGTGGGCGGAAATCTCGGCGATCCACGGGCGCGAGGGAATCTTTGGCGTGCTGCAGTGGCTGGGCCTGCCGGCCTCGCGCCAGACCCTCGCCATCCTGCGCCAAATCGCCGAGCCCGATCTCCCGCGCCGGCTGCTCGCGCCGTTGCGCTCCGCGCTCTGGGAGCCCGAGGCGATCTGGGCGCTGGCGCACACGAGGGCACTCACCGACGATCGCATCACCGCGACGTGTCACGCCTTGGCTGCCTGAGGAGGCTTCGGTCCGCGAGTGCCGGTCCCCCTTAGCGGCCGGCGAGCGCCGCCTGCAGCACTGGCTCGAACAGATGCGCCTGGCGCACGAAGCCGAGGTCGTTGGGGTGCGAACCGTCCGTCGCGCCCTCGGCGTCATGGCCGAGAAGGTCATCACCCTCGACGTAATGAACGTTTTTCAATCCCTCCTTTTTCAACGCGGCAAAGGCCTCGCGGAGCGCCGCGTGATTGTCGGTATGGTGCTTGTCGCGGGCGGGCAGAATCCACGAGTTCGTGTTCCTGCGGTCCTCGACGAGAATGATCGGTGTGTCGGGCCGCGCCGCGCGTAGTTGCCGAACGAGCGGGAGCGTGCGTTCGCGCACGAGGGCGGCGCTCATGTTTGGCAGGCAGTCGATGACGTAGACGGCGGCGTCGACCTTCACGAGCAGGTCTCCGACCGCGGCGTCCATGCGGCCGTTGCCGGAGAAGCCGAGATTGATGACCGGGCGGTCGAAGCGCCGGCCCAGGATGGCGGTGTGCACCATCCCCGGGCGGGAGGCGCTGGCGCCGTGCGTGATCGAGGTGCCGTAGAAAACGATCGGTCGGGCCGCGCGCGGGGCGAGCGGCTCGAATTTCGCGCCGGGTGGCACCCCGACGGAGAGTCTTTCCACGCCGTTGTAGAGCGGGAGGTAGAGCGCGTATTCCCGTAGGCCGGGCTTCAGGCCGGAGATGATCTCCTGGCGCACGGTCTGCGCGTCGGGCCGGGTGATGCCGACCCAGCGCCACTTGCCGGTGTCGTCTCGCGCGTAGAGATCGAGGCCGCTCGTGCCGATGGCGGTCATGTTTGTGAGGGCGATGCGGGATTTGTGCAGGCCGTAGTCGGCCCAGAGCACGGTGGCATCGGTCCTGAAGCGCACCATCATGCCCGCGCTGTCGCGGCTCAGGTTCCAGACGGCGTCGGTCACCTTGCCCTCGGCGGCCGCGGGAAAGCGATCAAACCAGCGTTTGCGCTCCATGTCTGCGAAGGCGCGGCCCTCCACGCCCCACGACGAGACGTCGTGCCATGCGAGGGCGGGCTCGGGTTGCTTCGCGGCCTTGGCGGCGGGCGCCTTTTTGGCCGGGGCGGTCTGCGCCGGCATCGGCGCAGCCAGGGTGAAAACGAGGGTAAGCGCGGCGAGCGCAAGGCGAGTGGGGGAGCGCATGGGCGCACGCTGGCGGCCGGGGCCGGCCGTGGCAAGGACCCGTTGGCGCGGGCACAGCCTCGCACCCGTCGTGGCAGCACACCCAGCCGGCGATTGCGCGCCGCGTGGTGCGGATTTCAATCGAGCACCATGACGAATCTGCTCCACGATGCCGCCGCTCGCGCAATCCGCTACCTTCAGACGCTCGACCAGCGCGGGGTCGCCCCCACGCCCGCGGCCATCGCGGCGTTGCGGGCTTTCGACGAACCGCTGCCGGAAAAATCCTCCGATCCCGCGGCGGTGCTGCGGCGGCTCGACGAGATCGGTTCGCCCGCGACGACGGCGATGGCGGGCCGGCGGTTCTTCGGCTTCGTGATCGGGGGCTCGATCCCGGCGACACTCGCGGCGAACTGGCTCGCAGGCGCTTGGGATCAAAATGCCGGCCTCGGAAAGCCGACGCCCGGTGTCTCGTATCTCGAGGAGGTCGCGCTACGCTGGCTGCTCGAACTGCTGCGGCTCCCGCCCGAGAGCGCGGGGGCCTTTGTCACCGGCGCGACCGTGGCGAACTTCTGCGGCCTGGCTGCGGCGCGCCACGCGGTCTTGAAACGCGCGGGTTGGAACGTCGAGGCCAACGGCCTCTTTGGCGCGCCGCCGATTACCGTGATTGCCGGCGCGGAGGTGCACCCGTCGGTCACGAAATCGCTCGGCCTGCTCGGCCTTGGGCGCTCGCGCATCGTGAAGGTGCCCGCCGATCGGCAGGGCCGGATGCGCATGGATCGACTCCCAGCGATTAGCGGGCCGACGATCGTGATCGCGCAGCTCGGCAACGTGAACACCGGCGCGTGCGACGACCTCGCGGCCGTCTGCGCCCACGCGAAGCCGGCGGGCGCTTGGGTGCATGTCGACGGCGCGTTTGGCCTCTGGGCCGCGGCGACGCGCACGCACGTCGGTTTGGTGGCAGGGGTGGGAGACGCCGACTCTTGGGCGACTGACGCCCACAAGTGGCTCAACGTCCCCTACGACTGCGGGCTCGCATTTGTGCGCGACACGGCGGCGCTCAAAGCGGCGATGGCGATCACCGCGGAGTATCTGCCGACGGAGGGCGAGATTCGCAACCCGAGCGACTTCACGCCTGAGCTCTCGCGCCGGGCGCGCGGCGTCGAGGTCTGGACCGCGCTCCGCACGCTCGGCCGCGAGGGCGTGGCGGCGATGATCGAAGGTAACTGTGCGTGCGCGCGACGATTCGCGGAGAAACTCAGCGCTGGTGGCTGCGAGATCCTCAATGAAATCGCGCTCAACCAAGTGCTCGTGGCCTTCGGCGACGCCGAAAGAACCAAGCGTGTGATCGACGGTGTGCAGCGCGACGGCACCTGCTGGGCGGGCGTCACTGTCTGGCAGGGGCGCACGGCGATGCGCATCAGCGTGAGCTCGTGGGCTACGACCGAGGCCGACGTCGACCGGAGTGTAGAGGCGATTCTGCGAGCGGTGCGGGCGACGAGTTAGGAGCTGACTCGTCGCGCTTGGAGCTTACGTTCCACGCCATGAAAATCATGCGAGCACCGACCCTCGCCACCAAGCGTGGACCGGCGGAATATTTCACTGGCACGGTTTGGCTCGATGATCTCACGGGTGGCGCGCCATCGGGCGTGAAAGTCGCGCGCGTTTCGTTCGAGCCCGGCGCGCGCACGGCGTGGCACTCGCACCCGCACGGCCAACTGCTTCATATCGTCAGCGGAATCGCGCGGATTGGCCGCGAGGGCCAGGGCCCGGTCGAAGTCCAGGCGGGCGATTCGGTGTGGTTTGAGGCGGGCGAACGGCACTGGCACGGAGCCGCGCCTGGGCGTGCAATGGTTCACCTCGCCGTCCAGCAGGCCGACCAGGCCGGCAACGCCGCGACGTGGTTCGAGCACGTGATCGACGCCGATTATGGGCGGACGGCGTGACGCTCGGCCGGGTCAACCAGCCAGCGCGTTCGCTGTGTTGAGGTGATCGGCGCCGGTGTATTTTTGCGACTGCTCGTCGGCGTGATAACTGGAGCGGACGAGCGCGCCGCTCTCGACGACGCCGATCCCGAGGCCGAGGCCGAAATTTTTCCAGTGCACGAATTCCTCGGGCGGGGCCCAGCGCGTGACGGGCAGGTGCTTGTCGCTCGGCTGGAGATATTGGCCGATGGTGAGGATGTCGGTGCGGTCGGCGGCGATGTCGCGGAGCGTCTGCTCGATCTCGGCGGGCTCCTCGCCGAGGCCGAGCATGATGCCGGTCTTGGTGACGAAGCCGCGCGACTTGGCGTGGCGCAGCACGGAGCGCGAGCGGTCGTAGCGGGCCTGCACGCGCACGGGCTTTTGCAGGCGCTCGATCGTCTCGAGGTTGTGGTTGAAGATGTCGGGTTTCGCGTCGAGGACGATGTCGACGTGCTCGGTGTTGCCCTTGAAATCGGGCGTGAGCACCTCGATCGCGGTTTGGGGGTTGCGGTGGCGCACCGCGCGGATCGTCATCGCCCAGACGCTGGCGCCGCCGTCGGCGAGCTCGTCGCGGGCGACGCTCGTGATGACGCAGTGCTTCAAGTTCATCTTTGCCACGGCGTCGGCGACGCGCGCGGGCTCGCCCAGGTCGAGCTCCGTGGGGCGGCCGGTGGCGATGGCGCAGAAGTTGCACGAGCGCGTGCAAATGTTGCCGAGGATCATCACGGTCGCGGTGCCGCGCGACCAGCACTCGCCGAGGTTGGGGCACTGGGCGCTCTGGCAGACGGTGTGGAGTTTGTTTTCGTCCACGAGCCGGCGCGTGGCGGCGTAGCCGGGGCCACTGGGCAGCTTGGCGCGGAGCCAGGACGGTTTGCGAAGGGCGGTCATGAAAAGTCGGACGATGATTAGCGCGGCCGGGTGCGCAAACCGCGAGGGATTTCTTCGGATGAAAACGCCGTCCATTCAGCGCGAAATGCGGCTTCGAGCGCGCGTTTCACGTCATCGTTTCCAATCGTGCGTCCCAGCTCCTTGCGCAGCGAAGTCACGGTGCCGTCGGTGGCCGCGATGCCGCAGGGCACGATGCCGCTGAAGTGCGCGAGGTCGGGGTCCACGTTCAGGGCAAAACCGTGGTAGGCCGTCCAGCGCCGCACGGCGACCCCGATCGCGGCGATCTTGCGCTGCTCGACCCAAATGCCAGTGAGGCCGTCGCGCCGAGAGGCCGCGAGGCCAATCGTGCGGAGCGCCATGATCACCACCTCCTCGAGGAGCCTGAGGTAGGCGTGCAGGTCGCGGCGCGCCTCGAGCGACACAATCGGGTAGCCGACAATCTGGCCGGGGCCGTGGTAGGTGATGTCGCCGCCGCGGTTGCTTTTTTCGACCGACACGCCTTCTGCGGCGCGTTTCTCCTCATTCCACACGAGGTGCGAATCCGCGCCGGCGCGCAGGCCAAGCGTGAACACGGGATCGTGTTCCGTGAACACCAGTGTGTCGCCGATCGCGCCCGCGAGCCGCTGGTCCACGAGCGCGGCCTGACGGGCGCACGCGTCGCGGTAAATGGTGCGGCCCCAGTCGACGACGGCGAGGGGTGACGCAACGGCGGCGGGCATGTGGGGCCGGGCCGCTTGCGCTCAGCTTTGCGGTTGCAGTTGCGCGAGCAGCGCGACGAAGTCGGGATGCTGCTTCAGGCCATCGAGGTCCGGGTCGCGCAGCATCCATTCGAGGTCGCGGTAACCGAGCGCGACGGCGCGCTGAAGCTCCGCGAGGGCGTCACCCTTGCGCTTCGAAAGCGCGAGGCTGCACGCAAGGTTGTAGCGGGCGGTGGGATTGGCCGGCTGAAGGCGCACGAGCTTGCGGTCCATCCTGAGCCCGTCCGCGATGCGGCCCTGCTTGGTGTAAAGTCCGCCCAGCAATTCGACGACCTGCGCGTAGCCGGGATCGCGGCGCAGGACAGACTCGAAGAACTGAATCTCAAACTCACGCTCGGCGGCCTTGGATTTGGACATGGTGGCGGGTAAGGGACGGGATTCAGCCTCGGCGCGGGCACGTGCCGGTCTGCCGGAGCGCGTCGCAATGCGCGCTCACCTGCAGGCGCTGCGAGGCCGGTGTCAGACCGAGCTTGGATGAGACCGTGTGGCCATACCAAGCCATGAAAGGCGCGCTGATCTCGAAGATCTTCTCGCAGTCGATGCACACGACCTGCGCGACTTGCGTGGCGGTGCCGTCGCCGGCCGAGCGGTAGAACTTCTCGCCGGAGCCGATGTCGACCTCCCGCAGCAGCGCGCTCGCGGTCATGAGCGGCAGCGTGCGATACACGGTGGCGCGGGAAACGGAGTCGTCGATCGCGCGCGCATCGTGGAGGAGCTGGTCGGCCGTGAAATGATCGGCCTGGGCAAACGCGGCGTCGAAGATCGCGAGGCGCTGGCTGGTCGCGCGGAGGCCCCTCTTGGCCAGGTGGGCCCGGAATTTCTCGCGCGCGGCGGTCGTCGTCACGGCGCGAATGTCCGACGTGGTGGCGGCGGGTGTCAACGGGATCGTTGTGGCCGGAACGCGACGCAACGGGAAGATTGCGCGCGCGGTGTGCGACCGCCCACAGTGACGCGATGATCGTCGGCGTCCATCCGCTCGCGGGGTTCGACAAGTTGCTGCACTACCGGGTGCCGGAATCGCTGCGCGGGTCGGTCGCGGTCGGCACGCTCGTGCGGGTGCCAATCGTTAACGCCCTGAAGCTCGGCATCGTCGGCGAAATCGGCGCGCCCAAGGACTTTCCCGTCGAGCGGCTGAAGTCCCTCGCGCAGGTCGTCTATCCGTTTCCGGCGCTGCCGCCGGACTTGCTCGGCCTCGCGCGGTGGATGGCGCGCTACTACGCGTGCGGCCTCGACAGCATCATCGAGACGATGATTCCCGTCGCGGTGCGCCGCGGTGCGGGCCTGAAGCAGGAGAAGCTCCTCGTCCTCGCGCAGAAGCTGCCCTCGGACGAACTGGCCGCGCTGGAGAAACGCGCGCCGCAGCAGGCGCGGCTCTACCGCTTTCTCGAGCAGCAGTTCCGCCCGCAAGCCAAGGCGCTCGTGCTCGCGCGGCTCGGCCAGACCGCGGCGGTCGTCAACGCCCTCGTGAAACGCGGCGTCCTCCGCGAGGAGTCGCGGCGCATCGAGCGCATCGCCTATGCCGATGATCACGCGGCGGGGGAGTTGGTGGCCGCGCAGCCGCATGCGCCCAACGCCGAGCAGCAGGCGGCGATGGACGCGATTGCGGCCAGCCTGGCGGAGGCGAAGTTCGGCGTGTCGCTGCTCCACGGCGTGACCGGCTCCGGCAAAACCGAGGTCTACCTGCGCGCAATCGATGCGGCGCTGAAGTTGGGCGGCGGGGTGGTATTTCTCGTGCCCGAGGTCGCGCTCACGCCGCAGACGGTCGCGCGCCTGCGCTCGCGATTAGAGGCCATCGCGCAAGGGCAGCGGTGCGTGGTCTGGCACAGTCACCTGAGCGAAGGCGAGCGGCTTGATGGCTGGCTCGCGCTCGCGACCGGCGAAGCCCGCGTGGTGGTGGGGGCGCGCTCGGCGGTCTTTGCGCCCGTGCAAAACCTCAAGCTCATCGTCGTCGATGAGGAGCACGAGCCCGCCTACAAACAAGATGAAACACCCCGTTACCACGGTCGCGACGTGGCAGTGATGCGCGCCAAGCTCGCCGGCGCCCACGCCTTGCTCGGGTCTGCGACCCCATCACTCGAGAGCTTCACCAACGTCGAGGCCGGCAAATACCGCCTGCTCCAGCTCACGCAGCGCGTCGACGCGCGCAAGCTGCCCTACATCGACGTCGTCGATTTGCGCATCGAGGCGGCGAAGCAGCGCGGACTCCCGGCTCTCTCGGGCAAGCTCGTCCGCGCGATGCAGGACCGCCTGGAGCGGCGGGAGCAGACGATTCTCTTCATCAATCGGCGCGGCTACTCGTCATCGATGCTCTGCCGGTCCTGCGGGCACGTGGAGGAATGCACGCATTGTAGCATCGCGCTGACCTACCACCGCACCGACGAGACGCTGCGCTGTCACCTTTGCGGCGACCAGAAACCCGCACCCGCGCGCTGCCCCAAGTGCGCCGCGCCTGACATCCGCTGGAAGGGCCTCGGGACGCAGCGCATCGAGGAAAGTGTGCGCCGCGTCGTGCCGCGCGCGCGCATCGAGCGCATGGACACCGACACGATGGCGAAGAAAAATCGCTTCCGCGAGGTGCTGTCGGCCTTTCGTGCCGGCAAGATCGACGTGCTCGTCGGCACCCAGATGATCGGCAAGGGCCTCGATTTTCCCAACGTGACGCTCGTCGGCCTGATCGACGCCGACATGTCGATGCACATCCCGGATTTCCGGGCCAACGAGCGGACCTTCCAGCTCCTCGTGCAGGTGGCCGGCCGCGCGGGCCGTGGCGATCGGGCGGGCGAGGTGATCGTGCAGACCTTCACGCCGCAGGCGGAGGCGATTCAATTCTCACGGCACGCGGACTTCGCGGGTTTCGCGGCGAGCGAGCTGAAGGTGCGGAGGGATTTTCATTATCCGCCTTACCGACACCTCATCCATCACCTTTTCCGCGGGCCGAATCCGGACAAACTCAAATTCTTCGCTGAGCAGTGGGCGAAGCTCGTCGAGAAAACCCTGGGCGATCGCGTGGAACTCCGGGGCCCGTCACCGTCGCCCATCGAGAAGATCAAGGACGAGTATCGCTGGCAGCTCTGGTATTTCACCACCGCGGTCACCAAGGTCGTGCCGGAGCTGGCGAAACTCCGCGCGGAGTTTGCGTGGCCCGACGACCTTACGCAGGTGATCGACGTCGATCCGGTCAACCTGATGTAGGGCTCAATCCGTCCGCAGCGCCTCGACCGGGCTGAGCATCGAGGCGCGGATGGCGGGGTAGAGCCCGGCGACGATGCCGACGAGCGCGCTGGACGTGATGCCGATAGCCATCGCCCAGAGCGAGAGCTCGGGCCGGTTGGCCTCCACCACCACCACCTGCAACACGAGGATCAAGCCGACGCTCGCGACCAGCCCGCACAACCCGCCGGCCACGGCGAGCGTGAGCGACTCGGCGAGGATTTGCACCAGGATGTCGGTGCGCTTGGCGCCGAGCGCGCGGCGGACGCCGATCTCGCGGACGCGCTCGCTGATGGAGGCGAGCATGACGTTCATAATGCCGATGCCGCCGACGATGAGCCCGATGGCCGCGACGCTGCCGAAAGACGCAAAATAGCTCGTGCGCGTCTTCTCGAAGCTTTGGAGCAGGTCCTCGCGCGTCTCGAGCCGGATATCCTGGATGCCCCGGTGCGTGTGAGTGAGCACGTTCTTCACCTGCTCGAGGGCATGCGGCATCTCGTTGTAATCGGCGAGCTGCACGCTGAGGACGTCCACGTTTTCATCGATGCGGAAAAGCGTCTGCGCCGTGGTGAGCGGGATGAAGACGGAGTAGTTCTTGGAGCTCACCCGGCCGCTGCCGGAGCCGCCGCCCGCAAGGCTGTAGTCCTTGAGCACGCCCACCACGGTGAAGGGCTGGCCGTTGATCGTGATCACACGCCCGAGCGGATCGATGCCGCGGACAAAGAGATACTGGGCCACATAGGCGCCCAGCACCACGACCTGCGTCTGCAGCTCCAGGTCGAGATCGCCGAGTAGACGCCCTTGGGTTACCTCGAAGCGATCCATCACGAAGGTGGACGGCAGCACGCCGCGGATGGAATAGCTGGAAGCTCGGCCCTGGAAATAGAGCCGCGCGCTCGGGATGCTGACCTCGGCGGACACGCGCTGGGCGAGCGGCACGGCGGTGAGGATGGCCTCGACGTCGTTGAGCGTGCGGCCCGGCGAGAGCGCGGCTTTCTCCCGCTGGCTTTCCGGCGGAGGGCCGTAGGCCACACTGATCCGCTCAATGCCGCCCGTCTCGAAGATAACGGTCTCGAAGCCGCGCATCAGGCCGTTGACTACGCCGATCATACCGACGAGCGCGGCGGCGCCGAGCATGATGCCGAACAGCGTGAGGAACGAGCGGAGCTTGTGCGCCCAGACTTCTCGCCCGCCGCTGAGGATTCCGAGAATGATCAACCGCATGGCGTGTGCGGTTTCAACGGCCGCGCGAGCGGCCGCTGGGGGTGCTGCCGCTCTTCGATTTCGTCGCGACGGCGGGCGTGACGCCGGCCGGAGCCTCGCCGTCGAAGTCCACCGGGCGCGTCAGGGCGACCTCGTCGTCGATCTGCAGGCCGGAGAGGATTTGCACGCGGCGCGTGTCAGCGATGCCCGTCTCGACCTCCTTGATCTCGAAGCGTTCGCCCTTCAGCAGGAAAACGTAGCGCAGCGACTCCGCGGTCGAGAATACGCCCGACAGCGGCACGGCGAGCGTGTTCTCCGCCGTGGCAAGCGTGACGGTGACGGTGGCCGACATGCCGGGCCGCAGGCGATCGTCGGCCTGATCGAGCACGACATCGACGGGGAAGACGCGGGTGCGATCCACGCTGCTTTCGAGCGCGCTCGTCGAGATGCGCTTGATGGTGCCGGCGACCTGCATCGTGCGGATGGAGTCGACGCGCACGCGGGCGTCGTCGCCGACCTTGAGGCGCGCGACGTCGATTTCGTTGATACTCGTGCGAACCATGAGCACGGAGAGGTCGGCGACCTCACCAAGGAGCATGCCGCCGTTCTGCGCGGCGGCGCCCGTGATGACCTGTCCTTCCGTGAGATCGCGGAGGAGCAGGGTGCCGTTGTGCGGTGCGCGGATGACGGTCTTGGTGAGCTTGTCGCGCAAGTTGGCCGCGCGGGCCTCGGCGATGGCGGCGTCGTTGTCACCGAGGGAGGAGGTCACGCGGGCGTCCTCGAGGTCCTTGGTGGTCACGACCCCGCTTTGCTGGAGCGCGAGGAGGCGCTCGTAGTCGCGGCGGGCGCGGGAGGCCTTGAGCTTGGCGGCCTCGATGCTGCGCTCGACTTCAGTGATCTGCGTTAGCAGATCCTGCTGATCCAGTCGCAGGATCTCCTGGTTCCGTTCCACCTTTTGGCCATCGACCCCGAGAATCTTGACGATGCGGCCGTTGATTTCGGAGCGGAGTTCGGTGGAAAACACGGCGCGCAGGCGGCCGACCGCGACGATTTCCTCGGAGATGGAGGCGGTGCGCGCCTTGGAGGTGGGGATTTTTTCCGGCCGCTTTCCGCCCATGATGCTGGGGCTGATTCGCTGCCAGACGAGCCGTCCGCCCCAGATGCCGCCGCCGAGCACGACGGTGATGATGATGAGCCGGACGATGAGGCGCGGGGTGCGAGACGGAGTAGGGGAATCGGCCATGGAGCGGAAATGACGACGACGGGCCCCTTTGGAAACACGCCTGCACGAAAGTGCGCGAGCTGAAAAAAGCTTGCCCCAGGCTTCGCCGGCGCGAATGCCCCGCGCGAGGTCGCCGGCCTACTATCGGGATTGTCACGCGCCGCGCCCATTCCACGATGCGCGCAGCGAACGATGAAAATCTACTTCATGGGCATCTGCGGCACGGCGATGGGCAACGCGGCTCTGCTCGCTCGCGCCGCCGGGCACGAGGTGCTTGGGGCCGACGCTGGCGTCTATCCGCCCATGAGCACGGTGCTCGCCGCCGCCGGCATCGCGCTGCACGAGGGCTACGATGCCGCGCGGCTCGAGCGCATCGCGCCCGACCTCGTCGTGATCGGCAACGCGATGTCGCGGGGCAACGCCGAGGTCGAGTGGCTGCTCGACACACGCGCGATTCCGTTCACCTCCTTGCCCGCGATGCTCGCTGAGCTGGTGCTGAAGCGACGGAGGAACATCGTCGTCTGCGGCACGCATGGGAAAACCACGACGACCTCGCTCACGGCGTTTCTCCTGCGCGAGGCCGGCCATGATCCGGGTTTCTTGATTGGCGGCGTGCCGCAGGATCCGCCGGTGGGAGCGCATCTGGGCGCGGCGGCGGATCCCTTCGTGATTGAGGGCGACGAGTATGACAGCGCGTTTTTCGACAAGCGCAGCAAGTTCATCCACTACGCGCCCCACATCGCGGTGCTGAACAACCTCGAGTTCGATCACGCCGACATTTTCCGGGATCTCGCGGACGTGCAGCGGACCTTCAACCATCTCACGCGAATCGTGCCCCGCAACGGTTGGATCGTCATGAACGGCGACGACGCCTACCTGCGCGCGCTGCCCGCGCCGACGTGGACGCGGGTCGTGCGCGTCGGCACAGGAGCCGACAATGACGTGCGCATCGGCGATTTTTGCGAGGGCGCCGATGGCGCTCGTTTCTCCCTCAACTGGCGCGGCGCCCAGTGGGGGGAAGTGAGTTGGGTGCTGCCCGGCATCTATAATGCCCGCAACGCCGCGATGGCGGCCACGGCTGCGGGCCTCGCCCTTTTTCCGGAAGGCCCCGCGACGTTGAGGGTAACGGCGCTCGCGCGCTTCCGCGGAGTGAAGCGCCGGCAGGAGACGCTCGTCAGCGACGCGCATTGCACCGTCCTCGAGGATTTCGGGCATCACCCAACAGCGGTGGGCGAGACCTTGCGGTCGCTGCGGGCGCGATTTCCGGGCCGCACGCTCACGGCGGTCTTTGAGCCGCGGAGCAACACCACTCGGCTGAAGGTGATGGAGCCCGCGTTCGTCGCGGCGCTGAGTGCGGCGGACGCGGCCTACCTCGGGCCGGTCCACCGGCCCGAGAAACTGAGCCCGGCCGAGCGCCTCGACACCGCCGAAGTCGTGCGACAGCTCCGCGCCCGCGGTGTGGACGCGCACGACGCGGCCACGAATGCCGCGTTGTGTGATTTGCTAATCGCGCGCACGACGGGCCCGGGCGCCGGAGTGAACGCGCCGCGCGTCGTGGTCTTTTTCACCAACGGCAGCTTCGACGGGATTATCACGCGTTACGTTGCGGCGGTGCGCAGCGCGTGACGCGGGCGGTTCGCAGGCACTTGTCGCTTGCCTCGTGATGGCGCATCGCCTGTCTCGCGCGAACGTCAACCCCGCCGAATGAACGCGCCGCTCCGCCGCCTCGTCCCCTGCGTCTTTTTGTTCCTCGCTTCGTTGCCGCTCCTGCGCGCGGCCTCGGCTCCCGCCGCGAACCCGATGCTTGAGCGGGTCTTCCCGACGATTGTGCGGATCGAGGCCATCCGGCTGCTGCCGCGCGAGGGCCGGCTGACCAAACAATGGAGCGGTGGCAGCGGCGTGCTCATCTCCAAGGAGGGCCACCTCGTGACGAACTGCCACGTGACCGAGGATGGAGACTTCTTTCGCTGCCACCTCTATGACGGCACGCAGCTTGAGGCCAAACTCATCGGACAGGACGCGCTGACCGACCTCGCGGTCTTGCAACTCGACTTGTCGCAGCGGGCAAAGGGCGCTCCCCCACTGATGATCGCGGCATTTGGCGACTCGGCAAAGCTCACGGCCGGCGAAGAGGTGTTCGCGTTGGGCAGCCCCGGTTTCCTTTCCCAATCGGTGACCCGGGGCGTCGTCTCGAATCCCTCGCTCGTGCTGCCCGAGCAAACGGTGGGCCGCATGTTGCTGCGCGGCGAGGACGTGGGACTCTTTGTGCGCTGGGTGCTGCACGACGCGCGAATCTTTGGCGGCAACAGCGGTGGCCCGCTCGTCAATTCGCGCGGTGAGATCATCGGCATCAACGAAATTGGCGTCGTGAGCCTGAGCGGCGCGATCCCAAGCAACCTGGCGAAGGCAGTCGCAGCCGAGATCATCGCCTCGGGCAAGGTGACGCGCGGCTGGTCGGGTGCGACCGTGCAGCCTAGGCTTGAGGCTGACGGCGAGCCGATGGGGGTCGTCGTAGCCGATATCGCGGCGGGCTCGCCGGCCGACAAGGCCGGCCTGCGGCCCGGCGACGTTGTCCTTGCCTGCGATGGCCACGCAATTGAGGGCGCGGAGGAGAAGGCGGTGGCTCATTTCAACCGGCTGGAGGCGGGGCAACTCCCGGGTCGTGAGTTCGTGGTCGAATTTAAGCGTGGCGGCGCGCGGCAGACTGCGCGGCTGATTCTCGCCGGCCGCGAGCCCGCGCGAGCCGACGACGTCCAGCTGCCCACGTGGGGCGCAATTGTGCGGGACCTGACGAGCAAACTGGCGCGCGCGGAGCGCTTGCCCGACGCGCGGGGCGTTTGGCTCGAGAATATCCGGCCAGCCGGCCCCGCCGGCCAAGCCGAGCCCATGTTGCGGCGGCAGGATGTGCTCATCGCCGTGGATGGCCGCGCGGTAAACAGCGTCGAGGAGCTGCGAGCTCTCACAAACGAGCTGATGGCGGGCGTGTCTCGCACCGGCACGAAGCCAGTCGTCGCCAGTGTGCGGCGTGACGGGGCCGTGCTCAGCTCCGTCGTCGAACTGCGGGCGGAGGATCCTCGCAATGTCACGCCCTTGGCGCGGAAAGCTTGGCTCGGCATCGCCTCCCAGCCGCTCACTCCCAAGCTCGCGACACGCCTCGGCATCAAGTCGGACGGCGGTGCACGTGTCACACGCGTCTACCCCGGCACCAAGGCCGAGTCCGCGGGGCTGCAGGTGGGTGACGTGATTCTGGCGGTCGATGGCACCGCCGTGGCCGCCCGGCGGCCGGAGGATACCGACGTCCTCGCACGCCAGATCCGGCAGTATCGCTCCGGCAGCAACGCCAAGTTTGCGCTCTGGCGCGAAGGAGCCCGCACGGAGATCGACGTGGTGCTTGAAGAGCAACCGGTGCCGCCGGCGGAGATGCCCTGGTGGCAGGAACCGGATCTGGAATTCTCGGTGCGCGACATCGCGTTTGAGGACCGCGTCCGGCTGCAGCTGCCTCCGGCCGCGAGGGGGGCATTGGTGGAAAGCGCCTTGCCCGCAGGCTGGGCCGCGTTGGCGGGCCTGCGCGCCGACGACGTGATCGAGCAGGCCAGCGGTGCGCCGATCACCGGGATCGACGACCTCAAGCGCGCCCGGACCACCGCCGATAACAAGGCGTGGTGGGTGCTGCTTGTGCGCCGTCGCGGCCAAACTCACTTTGTGGAAATCAACCTTAAGCCCACCAAATCCAAATGAAGCCTATCGTCCTCGCCGTGGCCGCGCTGTGCGCTACGCCCCTGTTCGCCGCATCCGAAGCCGAGGCGGGCCGAGCTCTGGTGAAGAGATACGCCGATGCCGTCATCGGCGTGGAGCTCGTCGTCACGATGAAAATCAAGATGGGCGATCGCGAAGCCCCCCCGCGCGACCAACAGATCGAGGTGAACGGCACCGTGATCAGCGCGGATGGCCTCACGGTGACCAGCCTGGCGTCGGTGGATCCGCGGGTGTCTTTCGAAGCCGCGCGCGCGCAGCAGGGCGGCGGGCGAGGCGGGCCGGAGCTGACGAGCGCGGAGTTCAAGGAAGTGAAGCTGCGCACGGCCGACGGCAAGGAAGTGCCCGCGCGCTTCGTCCTCAGGGACAGCGATCTCGACCTGGCGTTCATCGCGCCAGAGACGGCGGATCCGGAGCGGCGATACGCCCACGTGAATCTGGCCGAAGCGGCGCAGGGCGAGGTGCTCAACCGCTACTTTTTCGTGACGCGCGCGGCGAAGACCCTGCAGCGCGTGCCGCTGGTGCGAGCGACGGACTGCGTGGGCATCGTGGAAAAGCCGCGGCGCCTGTTCCTGCTCGGCGACCAGTCGGTTGCGGGACCGGTCTTTGATCCCACGGGACGCATCCTTGGCATCATGCTCCAGTATTTCTCGAGCGGGCGGCCGAGTGGCGTGGTGGTGCTGCCGGCTGCCGACATCGCGGACATGGCCAAACAGGCGGCGGCGGCACAGGCGGCGCCTAAGCCGGCCAACTAGGCCAGCCGCTTGCCAAACACCGGTGCCGTGCGGACGGGCACGGTGGCCGGCATTCTCAGCCGAACGACTGGTTCGGCGGCTGCTGCCTCCGCCCGGAACGGCAGCGCGACGGCGAATTCGGAGCCTTGGCCCGGTTCGCTGCGGACGGAGATCTCGCCGCCCATGAGCGCGGCGAGGCGACGGCAGATCGCAAGGCCGAGCCCCGTTCCTCCGTAGCGCCTCGTGGTGGAGCTGTCGGCCTGCGTGAACATCTGAAAAAGCCCGGCGATCTTCTCCCGCTCGATACCGATGCCAGTGTCGCGCACGGCTGTGCGCAGCCCGCCGAGGCCGCCGGGTTTGGATGGCTTCGTCCACGCGAGCGCGATTGTGACGGAGCCGCGCGGCGTGAACTTCAGGGCATTGTCGACGAGGTTGACGAGGATTTGTCGGAAGCGCAGTGGATCGCCGTTCACCACGAGGTCCGAAAGATCGGATTCTTCGAGCCGCAGCTCGACCGCGCGCTGGGCTGCGCGCGGACCGAAGAGGCGCAGCACGTCTTGTGCAATCTCGGCGGGCGCAAACGGCACGCACTCCAACGTGAGGCTGCCCTTCTCAATCTTGGAAAGGTCCAGGATGTCGTTCATCAGGGCGCCGAGGCGCGCACCCTCGGCAATGATCGTGGCGACGTGGCTGCGTTGAATGTCGTCGAGCGGCGATTCCCGGAGAAGGTTGGCGAAACCCATCACGGCGTTGAGCGGGGTGCGGATTTCGTGACTCATCACGGCGAGGAAATCGCCCTTGGCGCGGCTGGCTTCGTCCGCCGCGGCCTTGGCGTGCTGCAGACGCCGCTCAGCCTCGGCGCGGTCACGCAGCTCCGCCCGGAGGAGCGCGCTGCGGTTGGCGGCAAGGAAGGCCACGGCGCAAAGCAACGCGGTCATGCCGAGCAGCGTAGCCCGGCTGAGCAGCAGGCTTGCCTCAAGCGCGGGTTCGATGCCCGTGGGCAGGGGAAGAAACCGGCTCGCCAGCGCGGCACCGGCCGCGGCGGCAGCGAATGCGATGCCGCACGCCGCGGAGGATAACTCACGGGCGGCACCGTGGCGCGCTGCGTGGCTGCGGCAAGCGAGCCAGCCCGACGCGGCAAGGCCGACGACGACCACGGCGTCCGCGTGATGTCGCGCGGCGGCAAGATAGAATTCGGGGAGCGCGGCCACGGTGCGCACCATGGCAGCGCATAGCGGCGCGGCAAAAGCGGCCACTGCGTAGCCGCCTACGTAATCGCCGCGGCGGGTTACTGCGCCTGCCTGGCGACTTTTCGCGTCGCGGGTGCTTCGCCCGCGGGCAGCGCGAGCAGGTCGTAGTCCTCGTGACCGGTGATGCGCACGCGCGCGAACGCGCCGACCGGCGCGGTGATGGGCAGATAAACCCGGCCGTCGATGTCGGGAGCGTCGGCTTCGCCGCGGGCGACGCCCGGCTCCTCGACGAGAACCTTGAGGGTCCGGCCGATGCTGGATTCGGAAACCTGCGATGCGATCTCCCTCTGGAGCTTCATCACGCGATGCCAGCGGGCTTCCTTGGTTTTCTTCGGAACCTGGTTCTCCATCTTCGCGGCGCGAGTGCCTTCCTCCTGCGAGTAGCGAAACACACCTAGGCGCTCGAACTTGGTCTCGCGGATGAACGCGCACAGCTCCTCCACATCGGCCTCGGTCTCGCCGGGGAATCCAACAATGAACGTCGTGCGGATCGCGATGCCGGGGATGCCCGCCCGAATGCGTGCGATTAGGTCGCGGATGTAGGCCGAGGAAGTCTCGCGCTGCATCAGGCCGAGCATGTGGTCGGTGATGTGCTGGAGCGGGATGTCGATGTAGCGCGCGATCTTCGGGCACTCGGCAATCGTGCGGATGAGTTCATCGCTCCAGTGCGCCGGATGCGTGTAGAGCAACCGAATCCAAAAATCGCCTTCGATGGCGTTCAGCTGGCGGAGCAGGGTCGTGAGAGCGGTGCCGCGGGAGGAATCGACCGGCGTGCGCGGATTGGGTCGCTCCTCCCACGTGTCCATGCCGAAAAAAGTCGTGTCCTGGGAAATAAGATTCAGCTCCTTCACGCCCTCGTTCACGAGCTGGCGCGCCTCAGCGACCACGCTCTCGACCGTGCGGCTGCGATGCCGGCCGCGGATTTGCGGGATGATGCAAAAGGTGCACGGGTGATTGCAGCCCTCGGCAATCTTGATGTAGGCGGTATGCCGCGGCGTGAGGCGGAACCGCGGGGTGTCAAAGTCGGGAATCCAGGTTGAGCGGCCCTCGATGAACACGGGCGGGGCGTCGTCCGCCCCGCGATCCTTCGCGAGGATTTCGCGGATGATCGGCGCGACCTTGGTCACTTGATCCAGGCCGATGAAGGCGTCGACCTCGGCGTGCAGCTCGGACTTAAGGTCCTTGGAAAACCGCTGCGACATGCAGCCGGCCACAATCAGCTTTTGGTGTGAGCGGCGCTTCTTCATCCCCCGCTGCTGGTGGACCTCGAGGATGTGGTTGATCGATTCCTCCTTCGAGGAGTCGATGAACGAACAGGTGTTGACGATGACGACGTCGGCCTGGTCTGCGTCGGGCACGACGGTCATTCCGGCCGCGTGCAAGTGGCCGACCATGATCTCGGAGTCGACGAGGTTCTTGGCGCAACCGAGCGAAACTAGGCTGACTTTGGTCATCGGGAAAACAAAACGGCCCCGACAGGGCGGGGCCGCGGAGGTTCGAGGATGGGAGCGCGGGCGCGGTTCACTTTTTCTTCGCGGCCGCGGCGACCTTGTCGCGGGCTTTCTTGCGCTTGAGATAGGCGGCGCGGCGTTTCCGTTTGATGACCTTGTTCGATTGTTGGCCCATGATGTTTTGTGAAAGGAAGGGGGATGTTTCAGAGGGGGCGGGGTGAGTCAAGGCCGCGGCTTGACCGCGCCGGGCCGACGGGCGCAAGGTTTCCTCATGCACCCCGCCTCACCCCTCCTGGCGCTGGCCTGCCTGGTCGGCATCGCCAACGCCGCGCAACCCACGCTGCATTCCTTCAGGAAACAGCAACTCGAGAAGTTCTACTGGAGTGAGGGCGCTTCGTTCGGTGACATCAACCGCGACGGCAAACCTGACGCCGTTTACGGGCCCTATTGGTTCGAAGGCCCGGGCTTCACCAAGCGGCACGAGCTCTACGCGCCCGCGAAGACCACCACCGTGAAGGAAAAAGACGGCACCTCGCGGACCTTCGCCGGCTGGCACGGGGGCATGGGCAATGGCAACGCCTACTCCAACGACAACTTCTTTGCCTTCGTCCACGACCTTGATGGCGACGGATGGAACGACGTGCTCACCTACGGACTGCCGCACACACCCGCCTACCTCTACCTCAATCCACGAGGGGAGGCTCGCCACTGGGCCCGGCACACGGTGCTCGACGAAGTGGACAACGAATCGCCGACCTTCACCGATCTCGACGGCGACGGGCGGCCCGAAATCGTGTGCGTGAACAGTGGCAATTTTGGCTACGCGTCGCCCGATTGGAAGAATCCCACCGCGAAATGGAAGTTCACACCGATCTCCGTCGGCGGCACGTGGCAGCGCTACACGCACGGCCTCGGCATCGGCGACATGAACGGCGACGGCCGCCTCGACGTGCTCTTCAAGGACGGCTGGTTCGAGCAACCCCCGAAATCGGAGCCGGGCGCGCCCTGGCGCCTGCACAAATATTTCTTCGCGCCCGGCGGCGCGCAGATGTTTGCCTACGATGTGAACGGCGACGGCCTCGCCGATGTGATTACGTCGCTTGCCGCGCACGGCTGGGGTTTCGCCTGGTATGAGCAACTGCGCGAGAAGGACGCGAACGGAACACCGACGTTTAAGCCGCACATCTTCATGAACCGCGAGCCACGCGAGAACCGCTACGGCCTTGTCTTCTCCGAGATCCACGCCGTCGAGCTGGTCGACGTCGACGGCGACGGGCTGAAGGACATCGTGACGGGCAAATGTTTCTGGGCCCATGGCCCGCCCGGGGTAGGCAATGCCGCGCCCGACGCCGGCGCGCCGGCCGTGCTCTACTGGTTCAAGCTGACGCGCCGGCCCGGCGGCGCCGTTGATTGGGTGCCGCACCTGATCGACGACGATTCCGGCGTGGGCCGCCAGATTGGCCTTGGCGATGTGAACGGCGACGGCCGGCCGGACATCATCATCGGGAACAAGAAGGGCGCGTTCGTCTTCACCCACCAAGCGCGCGCCGTGAGCCAGGCGGAGTGGGATCGCGCGCAACCCAAGGTGCTCCATCCCGACGCTGAGAAAAACAACCTGACCGCGCGCGACATCATCACGCACACAAAGCGGCTCACTCCGGCCAAGCAGGATGTGCCGGCGCCGAAGTGAACCGGAGCGCAGCGCAGCCGGCAGCTAGAGATCAAACGTCGCGCTCAGGATGAACTGCCGCGGATCCACGATGCGATAGGCGTTGGCGTTGCCGTCGGGATACGCACTGATGGCCTGGAGACGGCCGCCTTCCTGCACATTGCGGACGTTGAGCTGAATCGAGGTGTTGACCTTGCCCAGCAGCCGGAAGCGGTAGCTTGCGAAAAGGTCCACGTAGGTGCGGGCCTGGTCGTAAATCGGGCGCGCCGGATCGAGCTCGTTGATGGGCTGGTTGGCGGCGAGGAGAGCGGCGTAATTCAGCCCGTAGTAGCCGATGGCCGCCTTGTCCTCCCAGCGCACCGCGCCGCCAACGCTCAGGCGCTTGAGGTGCTGGTTTTCGAGGCCCAGGCCGGCAAGGCGGTAGCTCGTGCTGAGGTTGAAGCGGAATTTGCGAATCTGCGGGCGCGTCTTGCCCTGATTGGCGACCGCGACGTCGTAGGGTGTCTTCACGCTCGCGGCGAAGAACTGCGAGGGCGAGTTGGTGCCGTTGTAGCGCTCCGTCCACCACGGGCGGTTGAGCTCGGGATCGATGATGCTCGTCCAGACGGGCATGCGCTCGGTGATCCAGCGGGTGACGGCAGGCGACATCTTGGAATCGATGGACTCCTGATGGGTGAAGTTGAACTTCGTGGTCCAGTGCGCCGTGGGATTGAAATGCAGCTCGATCTCGGTGCCTTTGGCGGTGACGTCCTGCGTCTCTGCGACGAGTTCGTTCTGCTCGCCGCGCGACTCGGGCCGCGTGAAGTAGGCGGCGTCGAGCTTGGTGATCCGCGCGACCTCCTGGTTGATTTGATCGATGGTGAGCGTGCGGCCCTGCGCGGCGGCGGCGTTCTGGGTCCACGAGGCGGCGCGCGTGGTGAGGTTGAAGAACTGGTTGCCGTTGGGGGAGTCGAAATCGAGGTTGCGGATGCGCTGCGCGATGATGCGCATGGATCCGTTGCGCGAGTTGATCTGCGTGGTCTCGTAGCGGTTGGCGCGGAGGACGATTTTCCCGCCGAGGAGATTGAGCGAGAAGCCGTAGTCATGGCCCTTGCCGGTGGGATCGGGGAGCGGCCCGAGGTAGAGGCCGACGGCGTAGCCCTGCGGTTGGAAGCTGTTGGACTGGTTGTAGTGGAGGTTGAGCCAGCGGAGGGGCTTCGCCACGACGCCGGCGGTCGAAGTTTTTCCGCCGGCGTGAACCCAGTCGGCGGGGTTGAGGGTAAAGGTGGAACCGTAGTCGAGCACGATGCCATCCGGCGTGGAGCGGAACATCGTCTGGCCGCGCTGGCGCTGGTCGCGTGCATCCTTGCGGTGCCCAAAGGTCGTCACGATGCGCTCGCCGAGCAGATGGCTCTGCACGACGCCGCCCGTGGTGCGAAGCAGGGAGCGGTCCCACGTGTTGGTGGAATCATACCAGAAACCGGGGCCGAGCTTGGCCTGCTCGGTCTGAAAATTGGCGACCGCATTCGCCGCACCCGGATTGATCCAGCCGCCCCAGCGATACGAATACGCGCCAGGGGTGAAGTGCTTGGGCGCGGTGTCGGCGTTGTAGCCCTGGTTGTCGCCCACGTAATAGCGGTAGTAGTTGAGCGCGATGTTGGGCCGCACGAACTCCGCCGAGGTGCCGGCCGGCGCGGGATACCAGGCGTGGTTCGAGAGCATCACATCACGCCAGATTGTCGTGCGCGAGCGGAGTTCCTTGAACTCGCCGTAGCCGACGAACTGCTGCATGCCGAGCCACCGAAGCAGGCTTTTTTCCTTCCGTAGATCGAGGCGGTAGGCGAGTTGGCCTCGGTAGGTCTCGCGCTCAAAGGGTCCGCCGGAGACGCCCTTGGAATTGAAGAAACCAATGTAAGGGCGGAGGAAAAACGGATTGGCACTGCCGTCGACCATGCGCTCGTTGACATCCATGTAGAGGAAACCCGTCGCGCCGGAGCTGCCCGCGGTGCCGTAGAGCCCGCGGTTGTCGCGGCGGCCGGCCTCGCGGAAATATCCGCCCTGGAACGCGAGCAGGTGGCGCTCGCTGTCGACGAAGATCTGCTCCAGCTGCAGGTGCGTCATCAGGGTGGTCTCGTTGATGCGGTTCATCGCGGCGAGGTTCACGCGCGACCAGTCGTAGATGGCCTTGCTGGTCACGGAAGGATCGCTGGAGAAAAGCGGCTGAGTCGCGCGGATTTGCTCGGGGACGGTGTTGACGACCACGACGTTCTGGTTGCGGCCCTCGGGCGTGGCGGTGCTCGATGTGCGGCCCGGGCCCCAGTAGCCGATGCCGCCATTGGTATCGATGAACAGCACCGACTGGTCGCGGATGCTCGCGCTGGTGAAGTAGGGCGGGAGGGTGGTCGCGGTGAAATTGCCGGGCACGCGCTGGCCGTTGATTTTGGCGGTGAACGTGACGGGATCCCACGTCGGCATCCCGGCCTTGATCCAGCCGGTGATGGCGTCGCGCGGTGGCGTGGTGTTGGGTCGGTTGCCCTTGATGTGATAGTAGAAATGCGACGCGCTGATCGAGGTTCTGCGGAACGGCTGGTAGCGCACCATGGTGTTGAGCCGGCTGGTGTCGGTGCCGGAGGGCTTCAAGTTGTAGCCGTCGTGCTGGCGTGTGGCGCCGACGCGCACGGCCAGCGAGTTTTTGAGGAGCACGCGGTTCAGATCGATCGCGGTGCGGTAGCCGTCGAAACTGTCGGCCCGCAGCGAAAGCTGCGAACGGTCGCGGCCCAGGTTGGCGGAGGCGGGCGCCATGTTGACGGTGCCGGCGGCATTGCCGAGGCCGAAGACCGTGGAGTTCGGCCCGCGGCTGATTTCCACCGCGTCGATGATCGACGGATCAATCGGCATGCGGCCGCTGGTCTCGAAGTTGCCGAACGAGAGGTTGGCCGGGCCGACGCCACGGACGCGGTTGGCGGTGTTCGGATTGAGCGAATTGTCGACCGGGCTGCCGTTGCGATCGACCGAGAATTCCGTGTAGGTGCCGGTGCCCTCGGTGCCGGCCTCGTAGAGGAAGATGTCGTTGATATCGAGGAGGGCAAAGTCCGCCATCTGCTCCTTGGTCACGACAGTGATCGAGGAGGCGAGGTCCTCGACCTTCGAGTTGAGGCGCGTGCCGGACATGGTGCTCGACGAATAGTAACCGCGGCCCTGCGACGTGACCTCGAAGGGGGAGAGGACGACGGTCTCGTCAGCGCCCTTCGCGGACGCGGACGAGGGCGGAGTGGTTTGGGCGAGGGAGGCGCACGCGCGGAGCGCGACGAACACCACGATGACACGGGCGGGGGAGTTCATGGGGCGGGGATTTCAGGTTGAAAGAACCCAAAGCGAAGGCTTGGCGGGCCCAGCAAACCGAACAGCTCAACCAAGGAGGATTGCCCCGAAAAGGCGAGCCCGCACGCAGAGCGAGGCCAATCGCCAGAGGATCGCTCCTGCCTGATCGGCTTTGTCCCAAAGCGATCCCCAGCCGGCCCGCTACATTTCGAACGACGCCGAGAGAATGAACTGCCGCGGATCGACGATGCGGTAGGTGGAGGCTCGCCCGTCGAAGAACGCGCTGGTCTTCTGCAACCGGCCTCCGTCTTCCTGCAGATTCCTGACGTTGAGCTGGAAGTTTGCCCGCACCCGGTCCGCGAACAGCTTGGTCCGGTAGCTGACGAAGACGTCGACATTCGCCTCGGCCGAAGAGTAGATCGGCCGGTTCGGATCGAGCTGCAGGATGCGGTTCGCCGCGAGGGTGAGGTCCATGCCCGGAGTGTAGCCTTTGCCGAAGAAACCGATGGACCCCTTGCTGGCGTAGCGCAACGAACCGCCGACGCTCATGTTTTTCAGGATCCGGTTATCGGAGAAGAGGCCGGACAGGTTGTAGCGGGTGTTGAACTTGGCGGAGTATTCGCGGATTTGCGGACGGGGGCGGCCAATCGTCGCGCGGAAAACGGCCATGGGCGCATCCACATTCGTGGCAAAGTTCAACGCCGCGGACTGCGTGCCGTTGTAACCGGACAACGTGGTGAACGGCGCGCCGAGGATATTCCACCAGAGCAGGCGGCCGGTCGAGCCGGTGGGGAGCTGAGTCGGCGGCAGGGTCGGCAACGGCGTGGTCACGCCGCCGAGGGTCTGCGTGGTGTTGGTGTAGCGCGGATCCTCGAGGGTGGTCCAGATGGGCATGCGCGCGGCGATGTAGTCGTCGACGGCGGAACCGGCCGCGGTGTTGATCGCCTGCGTCTTCGTGACCGATGCGCTGATGGTCCAGTTGCGGGTGGGGTTGTAGTTGATCTCGATCTCGTGGCCCTTCGAGCGCGCGTCGTTGACGGCGGCGTAGGTGCCGGCGGCGGCGATGGCCTGCAGGCCGTTGTATTGCTCGAGCGGCATCTTGATCGCGGCCGCAATCTGGGCGTTGGTGGCGACGCCGCCGGTGCCGAGGCCGTTGAGCCAGGCACTGGTCTGCGTCCGGAGGTTGTAGGAGTCGGTGGCGATGAATCCCTCATACCGCAGGATGCGCTGGGCCATCGTGGAGATGTCGCCGTTGCGGAGATCCTTTTGGTCGGTGACGAAGTTGTTGTAGCGGATGGAAAGGCGGCCATCGAGCATCGTCACCCAGAAGCCGCGGTCCTTGGTGGTGCCGCTCTGGTTGGGCAGCTGCTTCAGGAACAAATCGTAGGCCGGACCCTGCGCGATGAAGTTGTCCGCATTATTGAAGGTAAGGGTGAGGCTGGTGACGGCTTCGGCGAGGAATTTGCCGACACCGGTGCCGTTGGTGACGCGCGTGCGGAAGAAATCGAGATCGCGGAGCGGACGGACCACGATTGAGGAGGACTTCGTCTTGCCCTGAGCCCGGCGCCAAGGGCCGACCCACCCGCTGGACGCCGCGAAGTTGTAGTCGCGCAGGTCCGGCGTGAGCAGGGCGAGCGGGGCGTTGCGGTCGTTTACCACGTCCTCGCGCAGGCCGAACGTGCCGACGAGCTTGCCGCCGAGGAAGGTGCTCTGGAGCACGCCGCCGGAGGTTTTCACGAGGGAATTGACGCTCGACAAGCCACCGCCGCCATCAGGGCTGGGGGTGAACCCGACGCCAGTCACATCCTTGAACATCGCGCCGCTAGACGGGCCCCAGACGTAGGCGACATTGGCCCCTTCAGGGAAATAGCTCGGGGCGTATTCGATGCCGCCGCCGACCGTGTTTCCGACGTAGTATTGCTCGTTGAGGCGGGAATAGTTGCCGGGCGCGATGGGATACCGGGCGTCGACATTAGTCTGCGTGCGGGTGCCCAACGGGGTGTTGAGGGCGGCGTATTTCTGCTGCCACGCCTTGTCGCGGCCGAGGGCAGAGTGCCGGTAGGTGAACTGACGGTTCTGCTGGTCCTTGTATTCGTAGTAGCCGAGGAGTTGCTGGGTGCCGAGCCACTTGCTCCAACCCTTGTCCTGGGAGAAATCGAGGCGGTAGGCAGCCTGGGCGCGGGTGGTTTCCCACAACAGGGGCTTGAGCCGGAGGAAGGGTTCGTTGCTCCGGAGGTAAGGCCGGCCGAAATAGGGGTTGGGTGTGCCATCCAGGTAGACCCGGTTCACGTCGACCTGCAGCTGGCCCACATTGCTGTTCACGCTCGCGGGGCCCATGGGCTGGTTCTCCATCCGATCGGCGTCCTCGCGCAAGTAGGTGATCTGCGCGGCCAGCGTGTGCTTCGGCGTGCTGAGGATGATCTGGTCGAGCTGCGCGAGGTAGGTGTTCACGTTGTCCCACGCCTTGCCGTTGCCTGCGAGGTTGATGCTGGTCCAGTCGTAGATCGATCGATCGTTGATCGGACGCGTGACGGAATTGTAGAGCGGCTGCTGCGCGGCCGTGAAGGTCTCCGAGGGCCCCGTGGTCAAAAGGCCGATACCCGTGGCCGTGGCGCCGAATGGGTCCGAGTTGGCCAAGGCGCCCGAGGTGTAGCGCGCCATCGTCCAGTAGGGCGCCTGGCCCGGGCCGCCGATCTGGAAAGGGGAGCGGCTCTCCGCGCCGCCGGTGAAGAAAGCGGCCGGCGCCGCCGTGTAGGGCGTGGTCGAGCCGAGGACGTTGCCGTTGCCGAAGACGCGGCCGTCGGCCATGGTGACAAGGCCCGTGACGGGATTCCAACCCGGTCTCCCGGCCCGAATCCAATCGGTGAAGTAGTCGCGCGGCGTGGTGAAGTTGGGCCGCACGGACGCGTTCTTGTAGTTGAACCAAGAGGCCGACAAAGTCGTGCTCTTGAACGGCCGGACTTTAATCTGCGCGCTGAGGCGGCGGGCGTCCTCCCCGGAGGGCTTGCGGACGAAGCCAGTGTGCTGGTTCGCGTAGCTCGCGCGGAAAGCGAGCTTGTCCGACAGCCGGCGGTTGACGTCGAGCGAGACGCGCCAGCCTTCGTAACTGTCGGCGCGCAGTTCCGCCCGGGTGAAATTACGGCTGAGGTTGGCGGTGGCGGGCACTTGGTTCACGGTGCCGGAGGCATTGCCGAGGCCGAAGATGTTGGCGTTGGGGCCGCGGCTCAGCTCGAGCGAGTCCATCCACAGCGGATCAACCGGCACGCGGCCGGACGTCTGGATGTTGTTGAAGGCGATGTTGGCGTTGCCGATGCCGCGGACGCGATTGGCGTTGTTGGGATTGAGGCTCACGTTGTCGACCACCGCGCCGGTGCGGTCCGTCACGAACTCGGAGTAGGAGTTGGTGCCCTCGGTGCTCGCCATGTGATCGAAGATGTCGTTGATATCGAGCATCGCGAAGTCGGCCATCTGCTCCTTGGTCATCACGGTGATCGACTGTCCGAGGTCCTCGATCTTTGAGTTGAGGCGCGTGCCGGACATTGTGTTCGACTGAAAGTAGCCCTTGTTTTCCACGACGACCTCGAAGGGCGAGAGCGTGACAATCTCTTCAGCCCCGGACCTGGCCGTGGCGGGCGGCGTGGGGGCGGTTTGCGCGACGATAAGCGGCGCAACGAGCACGGCGGCGGAACAGCGAAGGACAGGAACGAGGCGAGCGGAGGTTTTCATGGCGGTCAGGGTTTGGTCGCGCGCAGGCGCAAAGGGACGAGGGTGACGCCATCCTTGCCGGCCCGCGCGCCACGCCCGAGCGCGGGATTGCGCTCATCGTTGACTGGAAGCCGGTCGGGCGGCCGGCCGCAAGCTCCGCGCGGGCAGTGTGCGGCCCTCGCGCCAAGTCCCTGTCAGCAGCACCTCATGCGGATTCGCAGGCACGCCGGTCTCGCAGCGGTGCATCAGTCCCACCAGCATCTCCACCGCGAGTGCGCCGATCGTGGCCGAATCGTAGTGCACGCCTGCGCACCCCAGCTCCGGGTGCTCCTCCAGCTCGACAAGGCCGACATCACGGGGCGCCTTGCGGCCAAGGCGGGCCAGCCAGTCGAGCAGGGGCTTGGCGTGCGTGGCGAGGATGGCGTCGGGCTTGTTCGCGCGGAACCAGGCCGCGAAACCCGGCTCGTCGGCCGGGACACCCGGGCAAAGGGGCACACGATCGCCTGCCGGCACCAGGCGCTGTTGCACGAGGTAGGCGCCCAGCCAGCGATCGCCCACGCACGGGCTGTCGTTGGGGGCGGAGAACACAAAGCCCACGCGCCGGTAGCCCCGCTGCTCGCATTGATGCATGGCCTGCGTGACCGTCTCGAAATGGTTCTCCGTGACGCGATGGAGCGCCGGGGAGCGCAGCGTCATGCCGAGCGCCACGCAAGAGAACCGATCCCAGGCCAGCGACAGCGAAGCCTGGCCCGGCGGCAGGCGCCCGGTGATGAGGCCGTGGATGCCGCGGGCGGAAAGCACATCGCACAAGCGCGCCGGCGTCATGCCCGGCTCCGCGAGCCAGAAATGCTCGAGCCGGTAGCCGAGGTCGCGCGCCTTCTGCTCCGCGCCCGGGAAAAAATCCGGCCGACCGTGCCCCACGGGTCGCCAGCCGTCGCGGGTGGGGTAGTTGGTGACGAACGCGAGCGTGACGTGCTTCGTCGCACCGCCCGTGCGGCGCGAGCGCATGAGCGCGGAGACGAGCGGGTTCATGCGGTAGCCTAGGCGCGCCGCCACCGCCTTCACGTGCTCGCGCGTCGTGGCGGGGATGCGTGGGTGATCGCGCAGCGCCAGCGACACGGTCGTGCGGTGCACGCCCGCGCGCACCGCGACGTCCTGCAAGGTGGCCGGTTTCGACATGCGTTGAAACGTGGATGCCGCGACGGCGCTGGCAACACTGCGCCGCTGCTGCACTCAGGGCACGAGGTCAAACACCGACACGCGCTTCTCCGTCTCGGCCGTGCCGTTGAGGAAGGTCAACACGATCCCCTGCGCCGTCGCCACGAGTTGATCGTAGCGGCGCAGCTCCCATTGCGCCACGGGCTCGCCATTGATGCGGGTGACGAGATCGCCCGTCTGCACGCCCGCGACCTCGGCGGGGGATCGCGGCACCACGCCGGAGACGCGCCAGTAGGCCGGCGTCTTGGTGAAGCTCACCCCGGCGCTGCGCACGCCGAGCGGGCGAATGGGTGCGCGATCGTCGCGGAAAAAAATGACGCGGTCGCGCTTCTGGTCGAAGCTTACCGCGAAGTGCCGCAGCATGCCGCCGCCGACGGCCGAAAGCTCGTCGGTCAAGTCGACGACAGGCTCGCGGAAGACGTGCTCGCCGATCGCCAGGGAATCCGCGAGCCGGCCCACACGTCGCCTTCGCTCGCCGCCCAGCGTGCCGATGGTGCCGCCCTCGGCCGGGCCGCTGGCGAAGCGCGGCTCCATGCCCAGCGGGTTGAGGCTGAAAACCGCATCGCTCCCCGAGTCGATCAGCGCGACCACGGTGCGGTCGCCGATCTTCACGGGCACGACCGGGGTCTTGCGCGAATCGTCGAAGGCCACCGCCGAGCCCGGCAGCAGCGGCCGGTCCGCCGCCGCCTGCAGGATTACCCGGGCGCCCGGGTAGTCGAGCGTGAGCACCGTCTCGCGGAACAACGGAAACCCGAGGACGCCGTCGATTCGCACGCCAAGGTGGGCGGAAAGCGGCGCGCAATCGTAGACGAGCACCTCCACGTCGTCGAAGCGCGCCTCGCCCAGGTCGATCCGCCGCAGCGAGGCGCGCGGCAGCTCCTTCACGCCCCCATCGGCGCCGGTCACGCGCACACGCGTGGCCGCCGGGGAAAACGGCTCGCGCCCCGGGTAGCGCTGGGCCAGCGCCGGCGTGACGAGCGTGACGGACGAGCCTGTGTCGATGAGGAATCGGTAGGGGCCGTGACGATCCCACTTCACCTCCAGCAGCAGGTAGTTCCCGATCAGCTGCGCGGGCAGGATCACAAGCGGCGAAGCGAGCGTCGTGCGGCCCGGCTCTGACGGGCGGCGCTGCGGCATCACGGAGCACCCGGCGAGCCACACGAGCCCCGCGGCGAGCGTGAACTGCAGGAACGCCCGTTTCATCTTGCCGGCTGCGGCAGCCGAAAAGCCAGCGCGAGCGCGGCCGCCGCCATGACCGCGCCCGCAAGAAACACGCTCGTCGATCCGTAGCGCCAGAAAACCACGCCCGCGAGCACCGGGGTGAACGCCCGGGCGAGCGCGCCGAGCGAACGGAATATCCCCAGCACCCGTCCTTGCTCCTCCGCGCCGGCATAAAGCGAGATCAGGCCGGTGGTCGCCGGGTTCACGAAACCCGATCCGACCGCGAGCAGCGCGAGCCCCGCGTAGAGCACCCACGGCTGGCCGGCGTAGCCGATCACGAGCAAGCCGGCCGCGGTGAGTGCCAGCCCGGTCGTGAGCACGCGCACCTCGTCGACGACCCTGAGCAGCTTCCGCACGATCAGGCCTTGGGTGAGAATCGCGCAGAGGCCGAGGTAGCCCAGCAAGTAGCCGTTTTCGCGCGCGGTGAAATTGAAGCGCGTCGTGGCGAGAAAGGTCAGCGCCGCCTCCATCGCCACAAATGCCACCGAGAAGATGAACGCAACGAGGTTGGCGCGTCGGACCGCCGGGTTCTGCAGTCCCAGGATCGCGGCGAGCGGGTTGCGCAACCGCGGCTCGATGGCGCCGGCGCGCGTCGCGGCCGGGAGGGTCTCGTGGAAGCGCGCCGCCACCCACAGCAGGTTCACCGCGCAAAGTCCGAGGGCGATCAGTGCGGGAAACGAAAATGGGTTGAGTCCCAGGGCCGCGAGCGCGGGAAAGTGCGCGGAAAGGTCCACGTTCACGGCCAGCGCGCCAATGGTCGGTCCGGTCACCAACCCCAGGCCGAAGGCCGCGCCCACCAGCCCCATCGCCTTGGAGCGCTCGGCGCGCGTCGTCACATCCGCGACCGCCGCGGTGACGACGGAGATGTTTCCGCTGAAGCCGCCGCTGACGATGCGCGACAGCAAAAACAGCCAGAACGATCCGCTGAACACCCAAATCGCGTAACCCGCCGCCGTGCCCGCGACGGTGACGAGCAGCACGCCGCGCCGCCCGCGGCGGTCGCTGAGCGCGCCCCAGAACGGCGCGAAGACGAACTGTAAGATCGAGAACACCGAGGCAATCACGCCCCCAAACAGCACCGGCGCGTAGTTCGCGATCCCGAAGGCCTGGGCCAGCGCATCCGTCTGGCCGACGAGCCACCCGAGCGCTCCGGTGCGTCCCTCCAGCTTCAGATAGTGCCCCAGCAAATCCGGCCCGAGCGGGAAGATGATCGAGAATCCGATCAGATCGATGTAGAGCGTGAGGAAGATGACCCCAAGCGAGAGCGCACGCTGGGGCGAAGGCGGAGCGGCGGAGCTGGAGTCGGATTTGGGCACGGTGGAAGAGCGACGAAAGACATTCCCCCACCAAGGCCAAGGCGCAAAGGGACGGCGCTAAAGGGCCAGTTGCGCGCGCACGCGTTTCGGCAGCTTCGCGATCACGAGGTCGCGGCTCCGGCGGATGCGGCGCTCAAGCTCGGCCGCGGGCAGCGCGGCCAGGTCGACGACTCGCACCCAGTGGCGTTTCGCGCAGTAGGGGGCCTGCGTGATGCCGTCGATGTCCACGAGGTCGTCGAACTCCTCCGGCGTGCACTTGAACACGACGCCGTCGATCGTCTCCGCGTCGAGCGCGATGATCAGAAACACCTTGCCTGCGACTTTGAACACGAGGCAATCGCCCCACTGCTTCACCCATGTCGTTTGCGGCAGCGACAGGGCAAACTCACGAAGCGCAGGCAGACGCATGCATCTCGTCTCACATCCGATAAGGCAGCGGATGCCGCGCCGTGAGGACGGCGACGCGCTGCTTCACGGATTCGAGCGCGGCGGACTCGCCGGGCGTGCCGATCGCAGCGAGCACGGTGTCGATGCAGCCGGCGATCTCGTCCATCTCCTTCTCGACGAAGCCGCGCGTCGTGATTGCGGGCGTGCCGAGGCGGATGCCCGAGGCTTGGAACGGGCTGCGCGTCTCGAACGGCACGGTGTTCTTGTTGCAGGTGATGTGAGCGAGATCGAGGGTCTCCTGCGCCTTCTTCGCGGTCAGCTCCGGGAACTTGGTCCGCAGATCGATCATGAAGAGGTGGTTGTCGGTGCCCCCGGAGACGATCTTGTAGCCGCGCGCGAGGAAGGCGGCGGCGAAGGCGCGGGAGTTCTTCACGACCTGCTCGGCGTAGGTCTTGAAGTCCGGCTTGAGGCACTCGGCGAGGCACACGGCCTTGGCGGCGATCACGTGCATGAGCGGGCCGCCCTGGCCGCCGGGGAACATCGCGGAGTCGATGGCCTTGGCGTGCGCGGCGCGGCAGAGGATGAGACCGCCGCGCGGGCCGCGCAGGGTCTTGTGCGTGGTGGTGGTGACGAAATCGGCGTGCGGCACCGGCGAGGGATGGACGCCCGCCGCCACGAGGCCGGCGATGTGGGCGATGTCGGCGAAGAGCAGCGCGCCGACCGAGCGCGCGATCTCGCCCATGCGGGCGAAGTCGATCACGCGTGAATAGGCGCTGGCGCCGACCGTGATCATCTTGGGCTTCTCGCGCTGGGCGATGGCGGCGAGCTCGTCGTAGTCGATCAGGCCGTCGGACTCGCGCACGCCGTATTGCACGAAGGTGTATTGCTTGCCGGAGAAGTTCGCCGGGTTGCCGTGCGTGAGGTGGCCGCCGTGGCTCAGGTTCATGCCGAGGATCTTGTCGCCGAGCTGGAGCACGGCGGTGTAAACGGCGAAATTGGCCTGCGAGCCCGAGTGCGGCTGCACATTGGCGTGCTCGGCGCCGAAGAGCTTCTTCGCGCGATCAATCGCGAGCTGCTCGATCTTGTCGACGTGCTCGCAGCCGCCATACCAGCGTTTGCCCGGGTAGCCCTCGGCATACTTATTGGTGAGGACGCTGCCCTGCGCCTCCATCACCGCCGGGTAGGTGAAGTTCTCCGAGGCGATCAGCTCGATGTGGCTCTGCTGGCGGCCGAGCTCCGCGGCGATGATGGCGTGGATTTCGGGATCGAGGGTGCGGAGGGGAGCGGCGGTGAGGCTCATTTACGATTGATGATTTATGATTGATGATTGGCGCGTTCGCGCGGCAGCGGCGGAGACGCACCCAAAATCATAAATCAGGAATCATAAATCAAAAATTACGCGCGCTTGCCCGCGATCAGCGTCTTAAGGTGCGCCACCAGCGAGGGAATCGCCTCCACCATCTCGTCGCGCGCGGCCTCGTAGGCCTTGAGCGGCCCCCCGAAGGGATCACCAATCTCGCGGTCGATCGGGCCGGGGATGAACTCGCGGAAAAGGAAGAGGTTCTTCGGCGCGGGCGCGCCCTGGAGGTCGATCATCGCGCGGTGCGACTCGGTCATGCCGATGACGGCCAGCGCGCCATCGAGCATCTCCTGCGTGAGTGTCCGGCTGCGGTGGCCGGAAATGTCGAGACCGACCTTTTTCAGGGCGATGACGGAATTCTCCGAGACCGGCGCGCCGCCCCGGCCGGCGACGGCGGCGGAGACGACCTTGAGCGAGCGCAACGGCTCAGGCTCGGCACGGAGGGCGTGCTGCAGGAGCGCCGCGGCCATCGGGCTCCGGCACACGTTGGCCGTGCAGACGACGACGATGGTTCCGGGAGAAGACACAGGGAGCGAAAGGACAGGGTTTCAGCCTAAACGCAAAGCCGGAGTGACAGGACCTGGATTCGCGCCGCCGCTCAGAGCATTTTCAACGCGACGAGCGCCCGGTGCAGATGCAGGGCGCGCTGCAAAGCCGCGTCGACTGTCGGCGTCGGACGCCGGGGGGCCGCGGCCGCGCTTTCCTCCGGGAGATCGGCGGGAGCCGCGCCCGTCTGACCACGGACCAAGCTGGCCTCGTCGTTGCGGACCTTGTCAGGATTGTCGGCAAGGAGCGTCGCGACGTCCGCCCCATTCTCCAGCGCGTCGTAGGCCTTGCGCTCCTCCTCCGGCGTGATTTTCACGGCGCTGTCCGGCCGGAAGCGCCCGCCCGCCGCGCCAATCACGATGACTCCGTCGCCCGCCACGCGCGGAGCGATCGCCTCGAGGAGCGCGGGCGAAGTTGCGGCATTGGCGATCACAAAGACCGGCGCGCGGGGGCTCGCGCGAAATCGCAGCCACGCCGCAAACGTCGTGACCGCCGTCGCATCGGCCTCGACGTAGCGCACATCGATGACGCAGGGCGGGATTTTCCCGGCCGGCGGGGCGGGAAGATCGGCCGGCAGGCGCTTCACCCGCACGTAGCCGAGCCCCTGCCCCAGATCGCGCTCCAGCGGGGCGGCCACCGCAGCGACCGCGAGCGTCGAGAAAAGCAAAACGAGCCGGCGAAAAGCGATCATGAGCGGGTGAGCTGGCGCGCGCCGATGTCGCGGCGGAAATACTTGGCGGCGCATCCGATCGCATCGCACACGGCGTAGGCTTGGTCCGCGGCGGCGCGGAGGGTGGGCGCGACCGCGGTCACGCCGAGCACGCGGCCGCCATTCATCACGAGCTGACCGGCCGCGTTGCGCGCCGTGCCGGCATGGAGGATGGAGACGGAAGGGGGAAGTGCAGCGGGGGCCGGGAGGGTGATGACATCGCCCTTGGCGTAGGCGTCGGGATAGCCTTTGGCGGCAATCACCACGCACATCGCGTGCGCGGGCTTTTCCACAAGTTTCACCCCCGCCAGCTCGCGGCGCGTCGCCGCCCATAGGAGCGTGAGGATGTCGTTGGCGATCCGCGGCAGCACGACCTGCGTCTCGGGATCGCCGAAGCGGGCGTTGTATTCGATCACGCTCGGGCCGCTGGGCGTGAGCATGATGCCGATGAAGAGCGTGCCGCAGTAATCGATCCCCTCAGCGGCGATCGCGTTGACGGAGGGGCGCACGATTTCGTCTTCGATGCGCGCGAGCAGCGCGGGCGTGACAACTTCGGCCGGCGAGTAGGTGCCCATGCCGCCGGTGTTGGGCCCGGTGTCGCCATCGCCGATGCGCTTGTGATCCTGGGAGGTCGGCAGAATCACGTAATCGCGGCCGGAGACGACGACGAGGATCGAGGTCTCCTCGCCGAAGAGGCAGTCCTCGATGAGGAGCTGTTGGCCGCTCGCGCCGAATTTCCCGCCCTCAAGCATCTCGCGCACGGCGGCCTCGGCCTCGGCGAGGGACTGCGCGACGACCACGCCTTTGCCCGCCGCCAGGCCGTCGGCCTTGATCACGATGGGAATGGAGCGCGTGCGCAGGTAGGCGAGCGCCGGCGCGACTTCGCTGAAAAATCCCGCCGCCGCCGTCGGGATGCGATGCTTGAGCAGAATCTGTTTCGTGAAAATCTTCGAGGCCTCCAGCCGCGCGCCGTCCGCCTTCGGCCCATAAACCGGAATCCCCGCGGCGATCAATCGGTCGGCGAGCCCAAGCGAGAGCGGCACCTCGGGCCCGACGACGACAAACTCAATCCCCTCGCGCTGCGCGAGCGCGACTAGGCCCGGCACATCATCGGCCGCGACGGGGAAACACGGCACATCGTCGGCGATGCCGGCGTTGCCCGGCGCGCAGATGACGCGTGGTTTCGCCGGCGAGGCGAGCAAGGCGCGCACGAGCGCGTGCTCGCGGCCGCCAGCGCCGACGACGAGGAGGGAGCGAGGAAGAGATGCAGTCTGGGCCACGCGGCGAAAGTTCAGAGCGCGACGCGCGTGGCAAGGCCGGGTTTGCACCCGGGAAGCGCGGCGAGGATCGCGGGCACGAGGGGCAACAGATCACCGAGACGATTCGAGGGGGCGCTCACCACGAGCACGGCGATCATGTAGTCGGGCAGATGCTGCTGGTAGGTCAGGTTGCCGTCGATGGTGAGGAAGTCATCGAACTGCCCCTCCGCGAGAGCGAGCAGCTTGCCATTCTTGATCGAGGCCCATCCGGCGTGTGGCACCGTGCGCACATCATGGCCCGGCAGATGGCGGATGAGGCGCTTGGCAGGCACTCGTCAAGCAGCACTCTCATGCGACAATGCCGCGTTCACTGCGAGCCGAGCCCCCTCATCAAGAAAGGTAATCGCCGCGGTGCGCGTCACCGTGGGGAAGTCCTCGAGAAATTCATCCAACGGATCACCCGCCTCCAAGTAGTCGAGCAGGGTCTGCACCGGCACGCGCGTGCCGCGGAAGCACGGGATGCCGCCAAGGATATCCGGATCGATGCAGACGACGGATTTTTTCATGGTCCTCACGATGCGAGTTTAAGCTCCGGCGTAAAGCCGCACCTTGCCTTCACAGCACCTGCAATTTCTTCCGATAGAAGGCCACGACCTCGTCGGGGTCATCGCTGAAGAGCACGTAGTCGCGCATCCAGGCCGGCGCGCGCTTGGTCGCGATCATGGTGTCGAGCTGGCGGCGCAGGTCGTCCCAGAATTTGGCGTTGAAAAACACGTAGGGCACGCGCGGGCGGATGCCGAGCTTGAGGTTGCACAGCTCGATGCCGACCTCCTCGAGCGTGCCGACGCCGCCGACGTTGAAGATGCAAAAATCCGCCGCCTCGAACCATTTTTGCCGGAAGTGCCGCGACGACTCTTGAAACGTGTTGAAGAAATCCACGCCCAGCTCCGGCGGCTGCGCCTCGAGTTCGAGGAAACACGCGCCGGTGAGCGCGCCCTTGGCCCGCGCCTGCTCGGTGGCGAGGCGCATCACGCCGCCGCCGCCGCCGGTGAGCACGCCGAGGTTATGGCCGATGAAAGTCGTGAGCTTGTCCACTAGCGCAGAGATGCGCTCGGTGTCCTGCTGCTCAAGGCCCCAGGCGGAGCCGTAGAAGGCGAGCACGGTGGCTTCCTGGAAGCGCCGGGTCATCTCCTCGCGCACGAAGAACCCGTGCTCCTTGCGGTAGGTGTGGCGGTAAACGTCCTTCGTCTGCTCGTCATACCAGTGGACCTGCACGCCGAGGGCATGGAAGGCATCGAGGCGCGCGTGCGCGTTGCTGGAGAGGAAGTAGCCGTGCGTGCGCGAGGCGCGGCGGAAGATGACGTGCTTGATCTTCGCGTCGCCGAGGCGGGTGAAGAGCTCGATCTGCTCGAGCAGATCCGGGAAGTAGTCGAGGACAAGGGTGTCGGCGTTGTCCGGCGCGTGGTCGAGCGCCTGGATCATGGTGCGGCTGCCGACGGGACAGGCGTCGCCTTCGAGGAATTTCTTCAGGTCTTCATTGGCGCGCACCACCACGGAGCGGTTCTCCATCGAGCCGCTCTGGCCGCGCACGGTGATTTTGGTGCGGGGCTTGGCCTCGGCGGTCGTGGCGGCGGGATTTTCGTCGAGGCACTTGTAGAGCCCGGCGGCGGTGGCGAGCAGGCGCGTGCGTTTCTTGGCCAGGGGCTTGAGATCGGGGTCCTCGGGCTCGGGCGCGCGGAAGACCTCGACCGAGACCATGGGGTTCACCACCGGCTGGTCGCCGGTGTTGTAGATCTCGAGCATGACATTCGTGCCAAAGGTCTTGATCGGATCGAGCAGGACGGCGCTGGTGTGGATGCCGAAATTGCCGGCGCCCTGGTTGAGCACGACAAAGTGCTCCTTCAGATACATCGAGCAGCTGGTGAGGATGCCCGAGCGCGGCGGGATCACGAGTGGCGAGGCGTCGTGCCGGATTTGCACCCGATCAAGGAAGCCGCGGCCGGCGTGCCCGGCGATCACACGCTCAAACTCGTGCCGTTGCAGCCGCGGCTGGAGGGTGTAGGTCACCTGGTGCGGCGTCAGGAACACGCGGCCGGAGCTGTCGATGCTGATCGTGTTGGGCAGCTTCAGGGTGTTGTCGGCGAGCGCGGCGCGGATCTCGGCAGTCGAGAGCTTGGCGGCCGCCGGCGCATGGTAGAGCCGGCCGACCGGCGAGCCCACCCGCATGAGTTTTTTCCAGTAGGCGGCGTGGGGGAAGCTCGCATCGTAGATAAAGGCCTCGACCTCGAGCTCGGCGCGGTTGCCTTCGATGCGCGGGGCGCCGGTGATCGCCATCTCGATGCCAATGCGCGCCATCGAGCTGCGCAGAGTGAACTTGAGCGCCGCAATCTGCTCCTTGATGAACTCGAACTCCGCGGGCTGCCGCGGCCAGAACCCCAGGTTCAGCACCACGGTGCGCTCGTCCTTGTTCTTCACGGAGAGGATTTGGCCATCCTGGCTGGTCCAAAATTGTGCGGCATTCATGCGTGGTGAATGCGGTGATGGGGCAACGTCCGGGACGGTTCAAGCGGGGAGATCGGGATTGCCTTCGCCGGAGGCGGCCGGCACACCGTGCAACTTTTCCGGCACAAATCCGCCCCTGCGCTTACTCCACTCCCGTCTTTCCCTCCATGAAATTGAAGCTCCTCGCCCTCCTCTCGCTCTTCGCGCTCGGCGCCGCCGCCACGCGCGCCCAAGCCCCGCAGGTCTCCCTGCCCGGCCAGACCGCGCCCGCCCCCGCCTTCACCGACGCCCAGCTCGTCGAGGAGTTCGGCTGGTTCATCGGCAAGCGCGTCGGGCTGACCGAGCTTGAGTTCAGCGCCACCGATCTCGACATCCTGCTCAAGGGCATCCGCGCCGCCGCGATGGGCAAGGACTCGCCCTACGAACTTGAGAAGATCGGGCCCGCGATGGACGAGTTCATGCAGAAGCGCCAAAGCGCCTACCTCGCCAAGCTCAAGACCAAGAACGAGAGCGCCAACGCCGCCTACTTCACCAAGCTCAAGGAGAACAAGGCCGTCGTCGCCCTCCCCAGCGGCCTCCACTACGAGATCGTCAAGGAAGGCACGGGCCCCGCGCCCAAGCCCACCGACACCGTGAAGGTCCACTACATCGGCAGACTGCTCGACGGCACCGAATTTGACAGCTCCATCAAGCGCAATGAACCCGCCGAATTCTCCCTCGACCAAGTGATCCCCGGCTGGACCGAGGGCATCCAGAAGGTGACCAAGGGCGGCAAAATCAAACTCTACGTCCCGCCCGCGCTCGGCTACGGCGACCAGGGCAACTCGGGCATCCCGCCCGGCTCGACGCTCGTGTTCGAAGTCGATCTGCTCGACATCAAGAGTGCGACGCCCGCGCCCGCTGCGCCGGCCCCGGCCACGAAGAAGTAAGCGCTCATCCGCACCCCGGCCGCACCCGGCCCCACTCTCCCCCGCGCCCCGGTTTCCCGGGGCGCGTTTTATTTCGGGCTCGCGGAAACCCCGGAACCCGCTCGAATCCTTGGGAGTCACCCCACCCATGCGTTCCCCTGTCCGGATGTTCCTCGCCTGCGCCCTGCTGCTCGCGGCAGCCGGCTTGGCGCCGTCCGGACAAGCCGCGGGTGACGACGGGCGTTTCTCATCCTCCCTCAACGCCACCGACCGCGCGGCCGCGGGCTTGCCCAAGCTCACCTCGGATCAAATTGCCGTCATCGACGCGCTCGTGCGGCGCGATACCTCGCGCGTGGCGGGCAGCATCGCGGCCAACACCACCTCGACAACCGCGGCGGCGGCGACTTTCTCGCAGCGCCTCACGGCCGATGAACGCCGCGTCGCCGGCCTCGCCAGCCTGTCCGCCGCCGAGATTGGGCAGCTCGATGCGTTGATCTCCCGGCAGCAGACGGCCCGCTTTGCGCGCACCTTGCTCGCCCCGCCGGCCTTTCTCGCCCGCCCCTCGCGCACCATCGAGCCGCGCGAAAAGAAAACCGAGCGTGAGATCCACGGATCGTTTTCGCTGAGCTTCGGCATGGGCAGCGGCGGCTACAGCGAACGCTCCGGCTCGATGAACTTCATCTTCGAGGATCCGGCCCGGGGGCTCACGATCAACGTCGGCTACAGTGAAACGCACATCAAGGGCGGCCGCGGCTATCGGGAGGTTCCCTACGCGCTGCCCCTCGATCCGGCGCGGCCGTAGGTCCAGCGTCCACCGAGATTTTGGACTTAGTGAAGGTGGGGCGCTGCTCCGCCGGCAGCTTGGCTTCCAGCCGGCAAATCACCCTGCAAGTCAGGTCGTCGCCGGCCCCGTCGCCGGCACGATGGAGAGAGTCGCCGGCGGCGTGGCGCGCGCGATGGCCGCGGCCATGAAGTATCGCTGCACCCGGAAGGTGTCCTCGCCCGCCGCCCTCGCCGGCGCGGTGTAGGAGCCGTCGGGCCGCAGCTCGCGCGCGTCCTCGTTGTCGCGCAGCTCCATCGCCAGGATCTCCTCGATCACGCGGCGGCGCAGCGCGGCGTCTTCGATGGGGAAGACCGCCTCGACCCGCCGGAAGAAATTCCGCGGCATCCAGTCCGCGCTGCCGCACCACACGCGTGGATCACCGCCGTTCTCGAAGCAGAAGATGCGCGCGTGCTCGAGGAAACGGCCCACGATGTTCCGCACGCGGATGTTTTCGCTCAGGCCCTTCACGCCCGGCAGGAGGCAGCAGGTCGCCCGCACGATCAGATCGATCTTCACGCCGGCCTGCGAGGCGGCGTAGAGGCTCTCGATCGTCGCCGGATCCACGAGCTTGTTCATCTTGGCGACGATGCGCGCGGGCTTGCCCGCGAGGGCGTTGGCCGTTTCCGCGGCAATCAGCTCCTGCGTGCGCGCGTGCAGGTTGAAGGGCGCCACCAAGAGGTGCTTGAACTCCGGCGTGCGGCCGAGGCCGGTGAGGGTGTTGAAGAGCTGGGCCACCTCGGCGGCGAGGTGATCACGGCAGGTGAGCAGGCTGATGTCCGTGTAGAGCCGCGCGGTCTTGGGGTTGTAGTTGCCGGTGCCGAGGTGCACGTAGCGCCGCAGCGCCCCGCCTTCCCGCCGGACGACGAGGCAGCACTTGCAGTGGGTCTTGTGCCCCACGAGGCCGTAGACCACGTGCACGCCCGCCTCCTCCAGCTCGCGCGCCCAGCGGATGTTGTTGGCCTCGTCGAAACGCGCCATCAGCTCCACCAGCGCCGTCACCTGCTTGCCCGCCACCGAGGCATCGATGAGCGCCCGCACGATCGGCGAATCGCCGCTCGTGCGGTAAAACGTCTGCTTGATCGCGAGCACGTCGGGATCGCGGGCGGCCTGCTCCACAAATTCCACCACCGGCGCGAACGAATCGTAGGGATGGTGCAGGAGCACGTCGCCCTCGCGCATGAGCTCGAAGAGGGATCGGTGCGGCGTGAGCTTGGTCGGGTCCGGCGGTGCGAACGGCGGGAATTTCAGGTCCGGCCGGTCGATCATCTCGTAGAGGCTCATCAGCCGGAAAAGATTCAGCGGGCCCCGGAGGCGGATGGCGTTTTCCGGCGCGAGCTCCAGGTGCCGGCACAGCGCGTCAAACAGCTCCTCGTGCGCGCCGTCCTCGATCTCGAGGCGCACCGCGGCGCCGCGGCGGAGGTTGCGCAGCTCCTCCTCGACCTTCTTGAGCAGGCTCTCGGACTCGTCCTCGTCGATGTAGAGATCGCTGTTGCGCGTGACGCGGAACGCGTGTGCGCCGCGCACCGCGTAGCCGGGAAACAGCTCCCCCGCGCACAACTTGATGATCTCGCTGAGAAACATGTGCCGGCGCGGCCCGGGCGCCTCGGGCAGGATCTGCACGATGCGCGGCAGGCTGCGCGGCACCGGCAGGATGATCATGAGGTTCTCCTGCTTCGGCGTCTCGGGGTGATCGAGCGAGACGAGGACGTTGAGAGTCTTGTTGCCGAGCAGCGGGAAGGGATGCGCCGCGTCGACCGCGAGCGGCGTGAGCACGGGCTGCACCTGCGTCGCGAAATGCGAGCGCACCCAGGCGGCCTCCGCCTCGTCGAGCTGCGCCGCATTGCGAAACTGCACGCCGATGGCATCGAGCGCGGGAATCAGCTCGCGGCGCCAGCAATCGTATTGGTCCGCCACGAGTTCGTTGATCGCGGTCCGCACGAGGCGCAGCTGCTCGCGCGGCGTGAGGCCGTCCAGCGAGAGATCGCCCGTCTCGGAATCCGCCTGCTGCATCAGGCCCGCGACCCGAATCTCGAAATACTCGTCGAGGTTCGAGCTGACGATCGCGAGGAACTTCACGCGCTCGAGCAGCGGGTTGGCCGCGTTGCGCGCCTGTTCGAGCACGCGGCGGTTGAACGCAATCCAGCTCAGCTCGCGGCTGCCGAAGACGACCTTGCCCGAGGCCGGCGAGCGGCGGGCCGCGCGGGCGGCGGCTTCAGAGGGGGACGGACGGCGTTTGGGACGTGGCGAAGGCATGGCAGGCGGCCGAGGATGCAGCGGAACCTCGCCCCCGCAAGCCAGCCGGGATCAGCCGCGTCACGTGATCGTAACGCGGCCCGGCTCCTTCGGCGCCTTGCGCTGCTCCACGAGCGCGAGCAGGAGATCGGTCTTGGCCAGACTGCCGCGCAGCACGCCGGCCTGGTCCACAACGGGCAGCCGCTCGGCCACCAGGCCCATGAATCCACCCAGCGCCTCGGTCAGGAGCTGGTCGGGAGCGACCCGCGGGAAGTCGTCGCGCACGATGTCGCGCGCGAGCACGAGCTCCGCCAAGGCCGGCTCGCCGAGGTAGGGCTTGATGTCGTGCATCGAGACCACCCCAAGAAACCGTCCCGCCTCGTCGACCACGTAGAGGTTGTTCACGCGCAGCCGCAAAAACATCCCGGCGATCTCCGCGAAGCGCGCCGCGGGCGTGAGCACCGGCGGGTTGGCCCGCATGAGATCCGCCACGCGCTGGCCGATCAGCGCGGGCGCAGGGGCATCGGCGGCCTTGCGCCGCAGCACCTCGCCGTAGAGCGACGATGCGCTCATCCCCTTGGCCGTGTAGAACGCGATCACGCTGCACAGCAGCAGGGGCAGGATGATGTCGTAGCTCATTGTCATCTCGAAAAGCATGATGACCGCCATCACGGGCGCCCGGCTGGCGGCGGAAAGAAACGCCCCCATCCCCACGAGCGCAAACGCGAGCGGGTTGGGCGCGCCCGCCGGCCAGACGTGATGCACCGCCGTGCCGAAGAGCAGCCCCGCACTCGCCCCCATGAACAGCGACGGCGTGAACACGCCGCCCGGCGCCCCCGAGCCAAACGACGCCATCGTCGCGAGCCACTTGCACGCCAGCAGCCCCGGGATGAGCACCCAGGCCACCTTGCCCGAAAGGATTTCGACGACGACCGAGTAGCCGTTGCCGCACACCTGCGGGACGCGGATCGCAATCACGCCCACGAGCAGGCCGCCGAGCGCCAGGCGCAACACGATGGGCAGCCGCAGCGAGACGAAGAACTTTTCCGCATGCCGCAGCGACGCGAGGAACACCGGCGCCAGCACGCCCGCGACCAGCCCGAGCAGAATGAACGGCCCCATCTCAAGAAACGTAGCCTCGCCAAACGCCGGAACTTTGTAGAGCGCCCGCGACTCCGTGAACAGGTGCAGCGTGAGCGTCGCGGACACGGCGGAAATCACCAGCGGCCCCAGGCTCTCCATTGCGATCGTGCCCAAAATGATCTCCGCCACAAAAAACGAACCCGCGATCGGCGCATGGTAGGCGGAGGCGATGCCCGCCGCCGCGCCGCAGGCCACCAGCAGGCGCAGCTGCGGCGGCGTGAACTTGCGCCAGCGGCCGAGCGCCGAGGCCACCACCGCCGCGAGCTGCACCATCGGACCCTCGCGCCCAATCGAGCCGCCGGAACCGATGGAAAAGAGCGCGGCGGCGGATTTGACCAGGCTCGCGCGCCGCGGCACATGGCCGTTGCCGATCAGGATGGCCTCCATGTAATCGGTCGAGCTTTCCGAGCGCGTGATCCGCTGCCCAAACATCAGAATCGCACCCGCGATCGCGCCGCCCGCCGTCGGCACCAGCAACACCGCCCACCACGGCAACCGCGCCATCGAGCCCACCACGCCCAGCCCCGGGTCACCGAACCAACCGTGGACCCGCTCCGTGAGGATGGTGAAACCGAGCGCCATCAGCGCCCCGAGCACCCCCGCAATCGCCGCCCAAAGCAGCGTCGCCTGCCACTCGTTGGGCTGGAGTTTTTCCTGAATCCAGACGCGCCAACGCAGCAACCGCAGCATGCGCTGCAGCAGCAGCGACGCCGGATCGGTGACGGCCTTCATCGCGCGACGGCGCGAACGAACGCCAGGAATGAAGCAGTGGACGATGTCACTGGCCGGGAACCGTAACGTTTGACGTGCGGGAAACAAGATTTGCGCGCGGCGGATTTTTTTTCACCATCGCCCACCTCATGAGCGCCAAGCCAGCCAAGCGCAAAGCCCCCTCGCCCGCCCCGGCCCATTCCGCGGCGGCCGCCTCCACCGCCCCCGCCATGCCGACCGAGGCCGCCGCGCCGTCGTGGCTCGACTCCGTGGATCCGCGCAAGCGGATGTGGGGCAAAATCGCCCTCGTCGTGCTTTGGCTCTACGTCGCGGCGCTGTGGCTGCTCGCGCTCGATCAGTCATTCAGCTGGGGGATTTTTGGGCCGAAGGTTCCGCCGATTCCGTAAACACGCGCGGCGGCGCCCGAGGCACCACCTCCGGCATTGCCAGACCTCGCCCGGCGGCCGCAGCCTCCGCGCATGTCGTCCGACGCACCCGCACCCTCCGCCGAGGCCGAGGCGGTGCATGCCCCAGCCGAGTCGCTGGGCCGGCTCTTCCTGCGCTTTCTCCGGTTTGGCGCGCTCGCCTGGGGCGGGCCTGTCGCGCAGATCGACATGATTCGGCAGGAGCTCGTCGCGCAGGAAAAATGGATTTCGCCCGGCCACTTCAAGCGGCTGCTTGCGATTTATCAGGTGCTGCCAGGGCCGGAGGCGCACGAACTGTGCGTGCATTTCGGGATGCTCGCGCGCGGGCGCTGGGGCGGAATCGTGGCGGGCCTCGGCTTCATGCTGCCGGGCTTCGTGCTGATGTTTTTGCTCTCCTGGCTCTATCTCACGGCGGGCCTCACCAACGCCGCCTTTGCCGCGATCTTCCTCGGCATCCAGCCGGCCGTCGTGGCGCTCATCGTGCGCGCCACCCATCGCATCGGCGGCCATAGCCTCACGGATGCGCCGCTGTGGATCATCGGGCTGCTCGCCGCCGGCGGCGAGGCGCTGGGTGTTTCCTTCTGGATCACGCTGCCGCTGGCCGGTCTTGGCTATGTCGTCGCCACTTCCCGCCGCTGGCTGTGGGCCGCGCTGATCGGCGGCGCATTTGCTGTCGCGATCTGGCAGACCTCGCCCGTCGTCGCGGGCCGCGCGCCGCTGCTGCCGGCCGCGGCGGCCGTTGGCTCGGCGGAGGTGCGCCAGACCGGGCAGGCCGAGCCCACCGCGCTGTTCGCCTCGGGGCTGCGCGCGGGCCTGCTCACGTTCGGCGGCGCCTACACGGCGATTCCTTTCCTGAAGGAGGACGCCGTCGAGCGCGGCCGCTGGATGACGGAGCGCGACTTCCTCGACGGCGTGGCGCTCTCGGGCGTGCTGCCTGCGCCGCTGATCATTTTCTCGACGTTCGTCGGCTACTTCGGCGGCGGCGCGCTGGGCGCGCTCGCGATCACACTGGGGATTTTCCTGCCGGCCTTCGGCTTCTCGCTCCTGTTTTTTCGCCACCTCGAAGCCGTCATGGCCAACCCGCTGCTCCGGCATTTTCTCGAGGGCGTGACGGCCGGCGTCGTCGGCCTAATCGCGATCACCGCGGCCAAACTCGCGTTCACGACGATCTCCTCCCTAGCCGCCGGCGCGATCTTCGCGCTCGCGCTCGCCGCGGCGTGGCAGTGGAAATCCCGCTGGGCCGTGCTCGCCATCATCCTCGCCTCCGGGGCCGCGGGCTGGCTCCTCCTGCGGTGACGCGCCACACCGCAACCTGCTTCCCGATTTCATGAAAACCCCATCCAGCCCTGTCCGCCGCGCTTTGCTCCGCGCGCTCGCGATCAGTTTCGCGGCGCTTTTTCTCTCCGCCACGGCCGCGGATCGTCCGGCGCTCGACACCGCGATCGGGCAGGCGCGGGCGCTCGTCGAAAAGCACATCGCCCCCAAGGTCCCCGGCGCCTCGGTCGCCGTCGCGGTGGACAGCCAGGTCGTCTGGTCGCAGGGTTTCGGCTACGCCGATCTCGCGGCGAAAAAGCCGGTGACGACCGCGACGCGTTTCCGCATCGGCAGCATCTCGAAATCACTCACTGCCGTCGGCCTCATGCGGCTCGTCGAACGCGGCCAGCTCGATCTCGATGCGCCGGTGCAACGCTACGTGCCGGAGTTCCCCGACAAGGGCACCGTCATCACCACGCGCCAGCTCGCCGGCCACCTCGGCGGCATCCGCCACTACCGCGGCAACGAGATGCTGCTCAACCGGCCATTTGCCGATGTGCGCGCCAGCCTGAAGATCTTCGACCGCGATCCGCTCGAGGCTCCGCCCGGCACGAAATACATCTACACCACCTACGGCTGGACCGTGATCAGCGCGGTCATGGAATCGGCCGCGCGCCAGGAATTCCTCGCTTACATGGAGGCGACCGTGCTCCGCCCGCTCTCGCTCACGCGCACTCGCGCCGACCACAAGGGCGCGATCGATCCGGACTGCACGCGCTTCTACACCGGTGATGCGCCGGACAAGTTCACGCCCGCCCCGGAAGTGGACAACAGCTACAAGTGGGCCGGCGGCGGCTACCTCTCGACGCCGGAGGATCTCGTGCGGTTCGGCTCCGCGCTGCTGCAGCCGGGCTTCCTCAAGGCCGAGACGCTCGCGCTCATGTTCACGCCGCAAAAAACCACCGCCGGCAAGGCCACGGACTACGGCATCGGCTGGCGCATTGTGCGCGATGCCGCCGGCCATCGCGTGATGCTGCACACCGGCGGCTCGATCGGCGGCACCTCCGTGCTCCTGCTCCACCCCGAGACCAACACGGTCGTCGCCATGGTCTGCAACCACTCGAAATCGCCCTTCGCCAAAGAAAACTGGGAGCCGATTGCCGAAGCGTTTGCGCCGGTGTTTGCCAGCAAGACCGCGCCACGCCGCTAGCCCGCTCCGTGGAGCTGGAGGCGCGAGCTTGCGGCGACGGCGAAAAACAAACCCCATGATTCAACCCCACACCCTTCCATGAAACCTCCGTCCGTCTTCCTCGCCGAAAACACCAACTCCGAAATTGAGGCGTTCCTCCGCCAGCACCACACGCTCTACGTCCCGATCGGCGCGATGGAGCAGCACGGTCCGCACTCGGCGATCGGCATGGACATGTTTCTCCCGCAGGAGATCGCCCGGCGCGTGTGCGTGCGGCAGGGCAACGCCCTCGTCGCCGCGCCCCTCCCCTACACGCTCTCCTACCCGCACCGCGGCTTCGTGAGCGAATTCAGCCTCGGCATCGAGACGTTCATGGCGGTCATCCGCGATCTGGCGGTGTCGTTCGCGCGCGCGGGGTTCAAGCGCATCGTTTTTCTCAACGGCCATTACGACAACACCTACGCCCTCGCCTACGCCTGCGCGCAGGTGGCGGAGAGCCTGCCAGCGGGCGCGAAGGCGTTTCCCTTCAACTACTGGGACGGCCTGACGCCCGCGCAGTTCGGCGCGATGACCGAGGGCGGCCGCGGCATGCACGGCGGCGAATGCGAGGTCTCGATGCTCCTCGCGATCAACCCCGCCCTCGTGGACATGGCGCTCGCCAACGCCGAGTTTCCCAACTTCCCCGAGACGATCACCAAGAGCCCCGCGCTGCACACGGCGTTTTTCTTTTCCGCGCCCGGCAGCGTCTGGCGCATGACGCAGTCCGGCACGTGGGGCGACGCCACCAAGGCCACCGCCGCCAAGGGCGAGCAGTTCATCGAGGCCGGCGTGCAATCTGTGATCAATCTCATGCAGGACATCGAAAAGACCTTCCGCGAACTGCCCATCCGCTGACTACCCTCCCGCCATGAAACTCCGCCACCTCGCCTGCCTCTTTTTCCTGCCCGCGTTCGCCCTGCTCTCCGACGCCGCCCCGGCAAAGAAGAACGTCCTCTTCCTCATCGCCGACGATCTCAACAATCTCCTCGGCTGCTACGGCGACCCGCGCGCGAAGACCCCCAACATAGATCGTCTCGCCGCGCGCGGCGTGCGTTTCGACCGCGCCTACTGCACGTTTCCGCTCTGCGGCCCGAGCCGGAATTCGATGCTCACCGGGCTCTACCCCAACAGCACCGGCATTCTCGCGAATGCCCAAATCTTCCGGCAGACCATCCCCGCGCAGCTCTCGCTGTCGCAGGCCTTCCGCCAGCAGGGCTGGTTCGCCGCGCGCCTCGGCAAACTCTACCACTTCAACGTCCCCAATTCCGTCGGCACCGACGGCCATGACGATCCCGCCTCGTGGGAACTCGAGCTCAACCCCGCCGGCGTGGACCGCCTCGCCGAGCATCCGAAAATTTTCACGCTCGTGCCCGGCTCGTTTGGCGGCGTGCTCAGCTGGCTCGCCTCCGATAAAGGCGATGCCCACCACACTGACGGCATCCTCGCCGACCAAGCCGAGTGGGTGCTCGAACGCTGCGCCACGCGCCGCGACCGGCCGTTCTTCGTCGCGGTCGGCTTCTTCCGCCCGCACACGCCCTACGTCGCACCGCGCGTGCCCTACTTTGGCTACTACCCCGAGGCCGAGATGCCCATCGTCGCCGGCGTGAAAGAAGACCAAGCCGATCTCCCTGCCGCCGCGCTCGGCAGCTACAAACGCGAACAGGACAACATGACCGACGACCTGCGCCGGAAGGCCCTCCAAGCCTACTACGCGAGCATCAGTTTCATGGATGCGCAGGTCGGCCGCGTCGTCGCCGCGCTCGACCGCCTCGGCCTCGCGGAGAGCACCATCATCGTCTTCACCAGCGATCACGGCTACCACGTCGGCGAGCACGGGCTCTGGCAGAAGATGAGCCTCTTCGAGGAGAGCGCGCGCGTGCCGCTGCTCATCGTGGCCCCCGGCGTGTCCGCCAAAAATTCCGTCGCCGCCGCGCCTGTCTCGCACCTCGACTTGTTTCCCACGCTGGCGGAGCTCGCCGGCGTGACGCCGCCCACGAATCTCCAAGGCCAGTCACTCGTGCCCATCTTGAAGAATCCCGCGACGCCCGGCCGCGGCTGGGCGCTCACGCAAGTCACCCGCGGGGGCGGAGCCGGCGCCCGCGCCGCGCCGCGCTTCCTCGGCTACTCGCTCCGCACGCCCCGCTGGCGCTACACCGAGTGGGACGAGGGCAAACAAGGCCGCGAACTCTACGACCACGACGCCGATCCGAAGGAACTCACCAACCTCGCCGCCCTCCCCGCGCACGCCGCGACCGTCGCCCAGCTCTCCGCTCAACTCCGCGCCGCCGTGCCGACGACCTTCCCGCCCGACGGCAAGACCCCGCCCGTGCAGCCCGGCCTCTGGGCCCCGCTGCTGGCCGCGCCGTGAGGGGGAGCGAGTGCCGAGAGGTCTGGCGCAATTTCCTGCAACTTCCGCTCCGCTCGCGGTGTTTTCTGGCACTAAGCTCCGCCCACCCTGACCACCGTGCACAACCACTCCTCTCCCGTCCCCGCACTGCCACGGCCGTTGCGTCTTTGGCCGGGCGTGGCCCTCGCGTTGGCCCAGGTCGCCCTCTGGGTCGCCGGACCGCTGGTCTTTCCCACCGATGGTATCGTCGTGCTGCTCGGCGGGGCCGGTTGCGGCCTGCTCATCGGGCTGTGGTGGTTGTTTTTCAGCCGCGCGCCTTGGCTTGATCGGTTGGGCGCGATCACCTTCGCGGTCCTCCTCGTGATCGTCGCCCGGCCCTTGATCCATCCCTCTATCGGCAACGGCATGATGGGCCTCATGCTGGCGTTTTTCGCGACGCCGGCGCTCGGAGTGGCGCTCGTCGCCGCGGCGGTCGTGACCCGCGGTCGTTCGGCCGGCGCACGACGCGCCACGATCGCCGTCGCGCTGGTGGCGGCAGTCAGCGTGTTTGGCACCCTGCGCACCGCGGGCCTCTCCGGCAGTGGCCAAGCCGATCTGCACTGGCGCTGGACTCCGACCGCCGAGGAGCATCTCCTCGCCCAAACGCGCACGCAGCCGAAACCGCCCCCCGCTCCAGCGGCCGCGACCGCGGCTCGCGCCGACTGGCCTGGCTTCCGCGGGGCGCAGCGCGACAGCATCGTGCGCGGTTCGCGCCTTGCGGCCGATTGGGCGGCCTCTCCGCCGGTGGAATTGTGGCGCCGGCCTGTCGGTCCGGGCTGGTCGTCATTCGCGGTCGCGGGGGATTTCTTTTACACGCAGGAGCAGCGCGGCGAAGACGAGGTCGTCTCGTGCTACCAACTCGGCACCGGCGCCCCCGTGTGGAGCCACACGGATCGGACGCGCTTCTGGGAGTCCAATGCCGGCGCCGGCCCGCGCGGCACGCCCACGCTCGCGCACGGCCGCATCTACGCCATGGGCGCGACCGGCATCCTCAACGCCCTCGATGCCCGCACCGGCGCACCCGTCTGGTCCCGCCCTGTCGCCACCGAGCTTGCGCGCAAAGTGCCCGATTGGGGCTTCGCATGCTCGCCGCTGGTCTTCGGCGACACCGTCATTATCGCCGCCGGCGGACTGCTCGCCGCCTACGATGCCGGCAGCGGCGCGCCGCGCTGGACCGGCCCGAAAGGCGGCTGGGGCTACAGCTCGCCGCACCTGGCGACCCTGCACGGCGTCGCGCACGTCGTCCTCCTCAACGGCGCCGGGGCCATCGCCGTCGCCCCCGCCGACGGCCGCCCGCTCTGGACGCACGCGTGGAAAAACGACGGCATCACGCAGCCCGCCCTCCTGCCCGACGGCGACCTCCTCCTCGGCAGCGGCTCCGGCCTCGGCGCCAAGGTCGGCGTGCTGCGCCTCGCAGTGGCCAAGCCCGCGGACACCTGGATCGTGGAGGAGCGGTGGACCTCGCCCGCCGTGAAACCCTACTTCAACGACTTTGTGGTCCACGCCGGCCACGTTTACGGCTTCGACAAAAACGACCTCGCCTGCATCGCCCTCGCCGACGGCGCGCGCCAATGGAAAGGCGGCCGCTACGGCCACGGCCAGGTGATCGTCCTCGCCGATCAGGATCTGCTGCTGGTGCTCGCTGAAAACGGCGACCTCGCCCTCGCCCGCGCAACGCCCGACCAGTTCACCGAACTCGCCCGCCTCCCCGCGATCAAGGGCAAGACCTGGAACCACCCCGCCCTCGCCGGCGACATCCTCCTCGTGCGCAACAGCGAGGAGATGGCGGCCTTCCGGCTCTCAACCGCAACGCGCTGAACGCACATCGCTCTGAAACTGTCGCGAAGCCCGGCCACTGGGCTCCGCGGCTGATTGCGCCGCAAGCCGGAGCGAATCCCCTGCACCGTTATCACGGTGGCAGCGGCAGATGCTCCGCCAGGAACTTCTCCGTCGCCTCGCTCGCTCGCGCGTTTCTGTCGGACCAGCCTTTTTCTGTCGCTAACTCGAGCACGACCATCGGCTGCTTCGTTTCACGCAGCTTCTTGATCACGTCCGATGTTGGGTCGGGAATGGAGGAGGTGTAGGTTCTCTTCGTCGTTACGACCATGACCGGTCGCGTGACTCTTGAGGCGAACGTCGTCGGCGACCACGCCTTGAGCTGTTCGTCGCTGGGGCCAAAATACCCGCGCTGCACCTCCCGTATGCGAGCGGAACTCGCATAACCGACCCGTGTGTCGCGAACACTCTGATAAACATCCCCAAACGGTCCGTCGGCGACAACGCACGCCACCCGTTCTGGTCGAAGGACCGCCAACTTTAATGCCATCGTCGCGGCATAACCCGATCCGTAGAGCGCCACCTTGCTGCGATCGAGCCCTACTTCCGCGGGCACCCGCTCCAGCGCAGCGAAAATATCCTCGGCCATCACCTCGTGGTGCCGGCCGCGTCCGGCTTCCCAGTGCGACAGCCCCTGCCCGAGCGTGCCGCGATGCGCCACCTCGAGCACCGCGTAGCCCATCTGCGCCAGCGCCCGCACCACCGGGGAATCATCGGTCCCTTGTGGGCCCCAAATCCCCGCACGCATCACCACCACCACGGGCTGCGATGCGCGGCGCGAGCCCGGCGGCATCGTCAGGTAGCCGGTGAGGGGCGTCCCATCGGCGCGCTTCATGAACCAAGTGGTCGCTCGCACTTGACCGAGCCCCGCCATCTGCGGCGCCCGATCCAGGTAGCCGACCAGCTTGCCGCTCGAAGAGGTGTAGACCGCAAAGACCCCGGGATCGGCGCGCCGAGAGAGCCGGACGAGAAAACGCTCCCGTGCATCGTCCCAATTCACGATCCTCACGCCCTCGTCCGGCATCAGTCGTTCGATGCGCTGCTGCACTGCACTCAGCTCGGGATCCGCCCAAATCGAGCCCATCTGCTGCCGTGAGAATCTGGCGCCCACCACTTCGCCAGACTTCCGTTCGCGCACAAGCAACGACTCCCCAAACCTGGAGAGAAACGGCGGCGCGAGATCGAGGACCGGGTGCTCGAGGGCAAACTCCGTCCGCCGCTTGGTCCGCAAATCCACGGCATAGATTCCAAACGTGTCCCGCCCCATGTTGGAGGCGATATAGAGCACCTCGGGATCGCGACCAAAGCCCAGCGGCAGGGAGCGCGGGCCATGGGCGTTGGCGACGGTTACGAGAAATTCCGGCTGCTTTTCCGTGCCCAACGCCCGATCGAGCGGCACCCACGGCGTTGATTTCCCCGCTCTCGCCCGCACTTCGTAGCCCTCCGGCTTCGCGCGGCTCACAGTGCGCACCCGCGCCGCACCGGATCGATCATAGAGCACCGGCTCGTCGCCAGTCCCCTCCCAGCTGAGCTCGGCCTTGCCCGTGCCGTGGTGAACCCTCACCACCGCGAATCGGCCGATCCACGACGCCTCGAAATGGACAAAATCCGGATCGTCCGCGGACCAGCCCACCAGCCTCACGTTCCGGCGCACAACGCGCACGGCGACGACCTCCGACTCCTGATGCCAAAAGGACTCCTCCCAATTCACCAGCCGGCGGTGGTTTTTCCCGTCCACATCGACCGCGAAGATTTCATGCATGCCCGCTTGCACGACCAAGCGCGTTTCGTTGACCCAAATGATCTGATCGAAGACCACACCTTGGCTGAGCTCAGGATCGAGTTTCACCGTGAGCTTGGCCTTGGACGCCTCGACATCGACGATTCGCAGCACAGTTCCGGCGGCGACTCGGACGATCGTGGCGATCCATTTCCCATCGGGCGAAATCGCCGCCGTCTCGCATTCGAGCGGCGCATGGATGGCCTGATAGGCTTCCAGCGTGGTCGCGCGCAGAGGCGCGACCGCCGCGGCGAAAAGAGAAACTGCGAGCAAGCACCTCATGCCGGTTCGGCACCAGCACGCCGCAGCCGGGCCGGGCTGACAACGATTTTTCACTCGCGACCCGTCCCAAACGCGCTCGCGTTACTCCGGCGCATCCTCACCCATCACGGTGCGTCTAGTAGCCTATCCCCCTCCTTCATGACAACCTTCCTCCGGCCTGCCGTCGTCCTCGCCACCCTCACCTCTCTCGCCTCCTCCGCCCTGGCCCTCGACTGGCCGCAGTGGCGCGGGCCCGACCGCACGGGCGTCGCACAGGAGACCGGCCTGCTCAAGAGCTGGCCTGCTGGCGGCCCCAAGCGCGTCTGGATGTTTGAGAACGCCGGCAAGGGCTACTCCGGCCCCGCCATCGCCGGCGGCAAATACTTCACCATCGGCACGCGCGACGACGCCGAGGTTCTCCTCATCCTCGACGCCAACACCGGCAAGGAACTCCGCGTCGTCAAAATCGGCGAAGTCCTCGAAAACAAGTGGGGCGACGGCCCCCGCGGCACGCCGACCGTCGATGGCGATCGCGTTTACGCCCTGAGCGGCCCCGGCGATCTCGCCTGCATCAGCATCGCCGATGGCAAGGTCCTCTGGAAAGTCTCGATGTCCTCCCTCGGCGGCAAGACCCCCAACTGGGGCTACACCGAGTCGGTCCTCGTGGATGGCAACAAGGTCCTCTGCACGCCCGGCGGCGGCAAAGGCACCGTGGCCGCCCTCGACAAGCTGACGGGCAAGGTGCTCTGGCAGTCGGGCGACATCAAGGAACCCGCCCACTACTCCTCCATCGTCCCCGCCACGATCAACGGCACGCCCCAATACGTGCAGCGCAACGAAAAGAGCATCTTCGGCCTCGCCGCCAAAGACGGCCGCCTGCTCTGGCAGACTGATTTCCCGGGGCGCACCGCGATGATCCCGACGCCCATCGTCAGCGGCAACGAGGTCTATGTCACCGCCGGCTACGGCACCGGCTGCAAGATGGTCCGCATCGAGGCCGACAACAAGGTCACCGTCGTTTACGAAAACAAGGTCGCGAAAAACCACCACGGCGGCTTCGTGAAAATCGGCGACTACCTCTACGGCCACGGCGACCCGCAGTGGGTCTGCCAGAATTTCAAGACGGGCGAGGAAGTCTGGAGTTCGCGCGCGCTCGGCAAGGGCGCTGTGGGCGCGGCCGACGGCATGCTCTACTGCCTCGATGAAAACACCGGCACCGTCGCCCTCGTCGAGGCCTCGCCCAAGGGTTGGAATGAGATCAGCCGCTTCAAACTCGATCCCCAGACCAAGATCCGCAGCTCGAGCGGCAAGGTCTGGACCCACCCCGTCATCGCCAACGGCAAGCTCTACCTCCGCGACCAGGACTTGATCTACTGCTACGACGTGAAGCAGCCCTGAGCGAAGGCGTTCCCGTGGCTGGCGTAGGGCTCGAGCTTGCTCGACGCCTTTTTTCGGCTCCGCCTTTTTTTGGCCTGAGCAAGCTCAGGCCCTATCTTGCGCGATTGCAGGTTCGACTCCCTGCGCGCGCACCCTGATTCTCGGGTGATGTCCACCACCTCCTCCTCCGCGCCGGAAAATGTCACTGTGCGCGCCGTGCCCATCGAGCTCTGCCAGTTCATCAAGTTTGGCGGACTCGCCGACAGCGGCGGCGCCGCCAAGCAGGCGGTGGCCGAGGGGCTCGTGACGGTCAATGGCACCCTCGAAAAACGGAAGAGCCGCCAGTTGCTCGCGGGCGATCAAGTGACGCTCGCCGGCCGGACGATCGTGGTGCACGTGGGCTGAACCGCCCAGCGCCGACGCCATGTCCTTCTCCACGCTCGCCCTCTCCGAACCCCTCTGCCGCGCCGTCGCGGACCAAGGCCACACCACGCCCACGCCCGTGCAGACGGCCGCGATTCCCGTGATCGCCGCGGGCCGCGATGTGCTGGCCTCGGCCGCGACCGGCTCGGGCAAGACCGCGGCTTTTGTGCTGCCGCTGTTGGAACGCCTCGCGCGCCAGCTTGCGCCGCGCGCCCCGGGCCGCACCGTGCGCGCGCTCATCCTCGTGCCCACGCGCGAACTCGCGCTGCAAGTCGGCGAATCCGTGCGCCGCTACGGCCGCTATCTCCTGCCCTCGCAAAAGACGCTCGTCGTTTACGGCGGCATCGCGATCAACCCGCAGCAGGTCGCGCTCGGCACGGGGGCCGATGTGCTCGTCGCCACGCCGGGCCGCCTGCTCGACCTCGTCGATCAAAAGGCCGTGTCGCTCGCGGGCGTGTCCGTGCTGGTGCTCGACGAGGCAGATCGGCTGCTGGCGCTCGGCTTCTCCGCGCAGCTGGGCCGCATCCTGATGCTCCTGCCGGCGCAGCGGCAGAGCCTGCTTTTCTCGGCGACCTTGCCCGCCAAGGTCGAGTCGCTCGCGCGCGAGCTCCTTCGTGATCCCGTGCGCCTCGGCCTCGCGCCCGACAGCGCGAGCACGCCCGACATCGCGCAGCGCGCCATCGAGGTCGATGCACCCAAACGCACCCCGCTGCTCCGCCACCTGATCGAGACGCAGGGCTGGTCGCGCGTCCTCGTGTTTGTCGCCACGAAATACGCCACCGAGCACATTGCCGACAAACTCCGCCGCGCCGGCCTGGCCGCCGATGCGCTGCATGGCGAACTCAGCCAAGGCGGGCGCATCGCTGCGCTCAAGGATTTCAAGTCCGCCAAGACCCGTGTGCTGGTCGCCACCGATGTCGCCGCACGCGGCCTCGACATCACCGGCCTCCCCGCCGTGGTGAACTACGATCTGCCGCGCTCGGCCGCCGACTACACGCACCGCATCGGTCGCACGGGTCGCGCCGGCGAGGCGGGCGTCGCCGTCAGCTTCATCACCGCCGAGACGCACGCGCACTTCAACCTGATCGCCACGCGCCACGGCCTCGCGATCCCGCGCGAACAGATCGCGGGCTTCGAGCCGGTCGACCGCGCCGCGCCGCGTCCGCTCGTCGCGCCCGACGGCGGCGGCATCAAGGGCCGCCGCAAGAGCAAGAAAGACAAAGTGCGCGAAGCCGCCGCACGCGCCACGGGAGAACTTCCGCCCGCGCCACCTCCGCCCGCACGCGAGCCTCGCGCCGCGGTGGCGCCCGTCATCGGCGCCGGCGCGCCGCGCCGCCTCCAGTTTCCGCGCTTCACCGCCGGACCGGCGCGGCGCCCGTCGTAAATTCCGCCCCCGCGTCATGCCGGTCATTCGCGCAGTCTCAGGTAGCCCTGCTCGTGAGAGCAGGGACCGCCGGGAGTTCGAGCGGCCGACAATCCCGCCTCTGACGAGGCGGGCCACAACGACCCCAATCCGCTACGCATTACTGGGCCTCCTGCTCACCATTGCCATAGTGTCACCCGCCGCCGAGCCCCCGCTGCCCGCGGCCGAGCGCACGGCGATGCTCGCGGATTTCTCGCGGCAGGAAGCCGCGCTCACTGCTTCGCTCGCCCAGACGCCCGACGACCTCGCGCTGCTCTCCCGCCGTGGCGACCGCCGGCTTTTCCTCGGACGCGCGGCCGAGGCGATCACGGACTTCGAAAAGATGATCGCCCTCGACCCGGCCACGGATGCGCCGCATTGGCGCCTCGGGATTGCCTATCACTTCGCCGGGAAATTCGCGGAGTCGTCCCGGCAGTTCACGAAATACCACGCCCACGACGACCGCGATCGCGAGAACGGCATCTGGAAATTCCTCGCCGATGTCCGCACCTCCGGGCTTGAGCCCGCGCGCCGCGCGATGCTGCCCTACACGCGCTTCGACCGGGAGCCGTTTCCCGCGCTCTACGAGATGTTCGCCGGGCGGAAGACGACCGCCGAGTTTCTCACCGAGCTCAAGACCCGTGGCCTCGACCGCGACGAGCGCGTGATGTTTTTCGCCCACTACTACGCCGGCCTGAACGAACAGTGGCTCGGCCGCCGCGCCCGCGCGCTGGAGCTGCTGCACCTCGCCGTCGCCAATCCCTGGGGCCGCACCGCCGAGGGCGGCCCGGCCTACATGTGGCAATGCGCGCGGCTGCACTACGAAAAACTTGCCGCGGAAAAACCCTGACGCCTCGCCCTGATTCCGCTCCGCTTCACTCCATCGTCATGCACCGCTTTCTTCTCCCCCTCGCCTTGCTCGTCCTGGCCCCGCTCCACGCCGCCGACAACTGGCCCCAGTTCCGCGGCCCGACCGGCCAGAGCCTTTCCGACGCCACCGGCCTCCCGCTCACGTGGAGCGAGACCGAGCACGTGAAATGGAAGACGCCCATCCACGGCCGGGGCTGGTCCTCGCCCGTCGTGTGGGGCAATCAGATCTGGCTGACGACCGCGAGCGAGGATGCGCGCGACCTCTCCGTGCTCACCATCGACCGCACGTCCGGAAAGATCATCCGCGATCAGAAACTCTTCCGCGTCGAGAAACCGCAGTTCATCCACCCGTTCAACAGCGCCGCCTCGCCCACGCCCGCGATCGAAGCGGGCCGCGTTTACGTCACGTTCGGCTCGCCGGGCACCGCGTGCCTCGACACGGCGACCGGCAAGGTCCTCTGGGAGCGCCGCGACTTCGTGTGCGACCACTGGCGCGGCGCCGGCTCGTCGCCCATCATTTGGGGCGACCTGCTGATCATGCATTTTGATGGTGCGGATTTCCAATACGTCGTCGCGCTCGACAAGCGCACCGGCAAGACGGTGTGGAAGACCGATCGCTCGATCGACTTTCAGGACCTCAAGCCCGACGGGAAGCCGGCCGCCGACGGCGATTTCCGGAAGGCGTTTGCCACCCCGCTCGTCATCACCCACGACGGCAAGCCGCTGCTCGTGAGCGTCGGCTCCAAGGCCACCTACGCCTACGAACCCGCCACCGGCAAGGAGCTCTGGCGCATCGAGGATCGCCGCTTTCACTCCGGCTCGGTCTGCCCGCTCTACGGCCACGGCCTGATCTACACGGCCACGGGTCTGGCGAAGGGCGAGCTGTGGGCCGTGCGCCCCGGCGGCAGCGGCATCGTGACGGACACCCACGTCGCGTGGAAAGTAAGCCGCAACGTCCCGAACCGCCCCTCGCCGGTGCTCGTCGGCGATCTGCTCTTCATGGTCGCGCAGGACACGGGCGTGGTCACGTGCCTCGACGCGAAGACCGGCCAGGAAATCTGGAGCGAGCGGCTGCCCGGGAAAGGTGCCCACTCCACCTCGCCCATCCACGCCGACGGCCGGCTTTATTTCTGCAACGAAAACGGCGAGTCCTTCGTGCTCGCCGCCGGCCGCGAATTCAAGGTGCTCGCCACGAACAAACTCGACGCCGGCTGCATGGCCTCGCCCGCGGTCACCGGAAAGTCGCTCATCCTCCGCACCAAGACCGCGCTCTACCGGATCGAGCAGTGAGAAATCATGCAGTTATAGGCGGGATGCCCTCACCCCGCGGGATCAGGACCACACGATACCTCGCGGGGTGAGGGCACCCCGCCTACATCAAGCGCTCACCACCGCTCTGTGCGGAACGGCGTCGCCGGCAGGCCGGCGCCATTGAAGAGACTCGCCGCGGGATTGTTTTCCCACGCGTAGCGCGCCGCTACGGGCCGCGGCACTTCCGCGCTGGTCACGATCACCGTGTCGCCGGCGAGGCGGGCCTGCGCGGGCCGCCACACGCGATCGTCGCCGGCGATCTCGAAGCCGCGCAGCACGCCGTCCTTCGCGACGAGGCCGCCGTTCGTGTGCATGAAACGCAGCGTGATCGCGGCGCCGCGAATTTCGTGGCCCGCCGGCAGCGGGCCGGAGGTCGCGGGGACCTTTTCGTTGTAAACCTCGCCCAAGGCCCAGAGCGCGAGGCGGCGGCCGGCCTCCTTTTTGTTGCGCGGGTGGATGTCATTGGCCTCGCCGATGTCGAGGTTGATGCCCATGCCGGTGCGCGGGAGGGCGAGCGTCTGGAGCATCGCCTCGCGCACGGCCGGCCAGTCGCGGCCGGCGCCGGTGAAATTCGGGAGCTGCGCCCAGGCAAACGGCAGCTCGGCGCCCCAGCGCCCGCGCCAGTCGGTCACAAGCAGGCGCAGTTGCGCCGCGTAGAAGGGCGCCTTGCCGGGCGTGGAGTTGGCCTCGCCCTGATACCAGAGGAAGCCGCGCACCGCGTAGGGAATGAGCGGGGCGATCTTGCCGTTGAAGAGGCCGCCGACATCGGCCTTGCGCGCGGCCAGCTCGGCGGGGTCCTGCGGTTTCTTGGCGGCTTTCTTTTTCGCGGCCTTGGCGGCCTTCTGCCCGGCCTCCCACGCGGCGAGATCGGCCTCGTATTTTTTCCGCGCCGCCGGCGAGTCGATCGCCGCGGCCTCGGCCTTCATCGCGGCGAAGAACGGCGCGAGCTCCTTCGTCGCGCGCTGCGCCTCCGGCGCGATCCACGACTCGATGGGCGTGCCACCGACCGATGAATTGATGAGCCCGACCGGCACGCCGAGCTTCTGGTGCACCTCGCGGCCGAAGAAATAGAGCACGGCCGACGCAGCCGGCGCGGTCTGCGGCGAACAAAGCACCCACTCGCCCTTGCCGATTTTCTGCGGCGTGGTGGCGGAAGCGGAGGTCTCCTTGAAAAAGCGGATGCGGGGATGATTCGCCGCCGTCGCCTCGCGCTCGGGATCGAGGGAGCGAGCGACGGTCATCGCCATGTTGGACTGGCCCGAGCCGAGCCACACCTCGCCCACGAGCACGTCTTCGATCACGATTCGGTTATTCCCGCTGATGGTGAGCGTCGCGCCGGTGTCGCTGGCACGCAACGGATCGAGCGTCACGCGCCACGCGCCGTCGGCCGCGGCCACCGCCGTGCGCGTCTGCCCGGCGAACGCCACGGCGACTTGCTCACCCGGATCGGCCCAGCCCCAGACCGGCACGACGGCGTCGCGCTGGAGGACCATGTGGTGGGAAATCACCGCCGGCAGGCGCACGTCGGCGCGCATAACCGCCGGGACGAGGGCAATCAGGGCATGAAGCAGATGGGCAGGTTTCATGGGGCGGGTGGTTTTCTAAACTCCGATGCCGCCGAGGCGAGCCGCGAGTCGGTGATCTCGGGGCTTTCCAGCGTGCATCTCTTGCCTACAGTGCGCGTCTTTTCCACTTCCAACCCACTTCAACCCCATGCCCCTCGCTTCGCTCACCCGCCGCCGTTTCCTTCAAACCTCCGCCGTCGCCGCCGCTCCGCTCATCCTGCCGGGCCGCGTCTGGTCTCAGGCCACCGCCCCCAGCAAGCGCCTCACGCTGGGCTGCATCGGCATGGGCAAGATGATGAAGGGCCACGTCGGCAACTTCCTCGGGCGCGACGATGTGCAGATCGTCGCCGTGTGCGATGTCGACACCACGCGCCGCGAGGCCGCGAAGAAGCGCGTCGACGAGGCCTACTCCAAGAAGGAGGGCGAGACCTACAAGGCCTGCGACGCCTACACCGATTTCCGCGAGGTGATCGCGCGCAAGGACATCGACATCGTCGTCATCGCCACGCCCGACCACTGGCACGCCTACATCGCCATCGCCGCGGTGCGCGCGGGCAAGGATGTCTATTGCGAAAAGCCCCTTACCTACAATGTCCGCGAGGCGGTCGAGCTCGTGAAGGAAGTCCGCAAGGCCAACCGCGTCTTCCAGACCGGTTCGCAGCAGCGGTCGTCGAAGGAATTCCGCGTCGCCGCCGAACTCGTGCGCAACGGCGTCCTCGGCCGCGTGAGCGCCATCAACGTCTCCTTCGGCGATCCGGCCAAGCCCTACACCATGCCCGCCGCGGAGATGGAGCCCGGTCTCGACTGGGACCGCTGGTGCGGCCCCGGCCCGCTCGTGGCCTACAATCCCTTCCTCTGCCCGCGCGGTGTGCACGATAATTTCCCGGACTGGCGCAAGACCTGGGAATTCGGCGGCGGCATGATCACCGACTGGGGCGCCCACCACATCGACATCTCGCAATGGGCGCTCGGCATGGATGGCAACGGCCCGGTCGAGGTCCGCGCCCCGAAGGACTGGGAGACCGCCACGCGCGGCGCCCAGCTCGTCTATGCCGACGGCACGGTGCTCACGCACGTCCGCGGCAAGGGCGTGTCGTTCTACGGCACCGAGGGCACCTGCCACGTGAACCGCGGCAAGTTCGAGCTGATCATGGCCGACAAGACCGTCCACAAATTCTGGGACAAGGAAATCGACAAGGGCACCTCGATGGAGCGCGAGGTCACTCTCGCCGAGCGCAAGTATCTGGCCGACGCCAAGGTGAAGCTCTACAACAGCAAGAGCCACTTCCAGGACTTCGTGGACTGCGTGCAGTCGCGCAAGCGGCCAATCTGCGACGTCGAGATCGGCGCAAGCAGCGTGATCGCCTGCCACGTGATGAACTTTGCCTATCGCTACGGCGCGAACGCCAAGTGGAATCCCGCCAAGAACCGCTTTGCCAGCGGCGGCGACTCCGCCTGGCTCACCCGCGACCGCTACCGCGCCGGCTGGAAGGTGTGAGGCAGTGCGTGGACTAGCCTGATCGGGCTACCCTTGAGCCGGCGTGAGTAGCATCGAAATCTCGCGCCATCCGTCCAAGCTCGCGGCCCAAGTCCCAATCACCCCTGTCCCATGCCCCAGTTGATCTCGCGCGCGGGTGCGCCGCTATTCCTCGCCCTTGGAGCCGCCTGCGCGGCGGCGGCCGAGCCCAGCCTCGAGGTTTTTCGCCGGGACGTGCAGCCCCTGCTGGCCAAGTATTGCTACGACTGCCACGGCGACGGGCATAAAAAAGGCGGCGTCACCCTCGACGGCATCGACGACGCCCAGGCCCTGCGCAATTCCAAGCTCTGGGCCAGCGTGCTCAAGAACACCCGCACGCAGCTCATGCCGCCGGCCGACGAGGCCCAGCCCACGCCCGCCGAGCTCGCCCGGCTCCACACGTGGATCAAGCGCGAGGCTTTCGGCCTCGATCCCGCCGCGCCGGACCCCGGCCGCATGGCCGTGCGCCGCCTCAACCGCACCGAATATCGCAACACGATCCGCGATCTCACGGGCGTGGACTACGACACCGCGAAGGAATTCCCGGCCGACGACACCGGCCACGGCTTCGACAACATCGCCGATGTGCTCACCGTCTCCCCCATGCTGCTCGAGAAATACCTCGATGCCGCCCAGACCATCGTGGGGAAGTTCGTCCCCCTCCAATCACGCGTGCCGGCCGAAATCTCGGTCGCCGGCTCCGCCTTCAAGACCACGGCGATCGATACGGTCGTGCCGGCGGAGCCCAAGCCCACGGCGACACCGCCCGGCGATCTTCCCGTTTTGACGCCGCCCGCTGCCGCTGCCCCCGCCGCCGCCCGGGCCGCCCGCCCGCCGGGCCGGGGCCCCACCAATACTCCGCCACCCCACGCCCGCCCGGCCCCCGTCGTCGATGGCACGACGATCGATCTCTCCTACTATACGCCGCTCACCGTCGCCGCGAAGCATCGGGTCGAACTGCCGGGCAAATATCGGATCAGCTTCGAGGCCCGCACCCTGGAACGCTACGTGGACAATTTCTTCGACCTGAATCGTGCGCACTTCGTGTTCAAGGTCGATGGCCAGGTGATCCACGCGCAGGATTTCCAGCGCGAGGGCGACAAGCGTTTTGAGTTCGCGGCCGAGCGCGACTGGGCCGCCGGGGAGCACGAGCTGTCCATCGAAGTCCGGCCGCACCTCCCCTACCAGACGCAATGGCGCAATCTCCGCCTCCGCCTGAGCGGCGTGACGGTGCGCGGCCCGCTGGAGGAAAAGCACTGGGTCAAACCCGCCGGTTACGAAAAGATCTTCCCCCGCGATCCGCCGATCGCCGCGTCGGATCGCCGCGTCTACGCGGGCGAGCTGCTCGGCGGATTTGCGTCGCGGGCGTTTCGCCGGCCGGTGGATGCGGGTTCGCTCGACCGGCTCGTCGCGCTCGCCGAAGCCACCTACTCCGCCCCACGCGCGACCTTCGAGTCCGGCATCGCGCAGGCGATGGTGGCCGTGCTGGCGTCGCCGCGCTTCCTCTTCCGCGAGGAGGAGGTCGAGCCTTTGCGGCGCGGCGAGAAGCATCCGCGCGTGGACGAGTTCACCTTGGCCAGCCGCCTCTCGTATTTTCTCTGGTCGGCCCCGCCCGACGCCGAGCTCACGCGTCTCGCCGCCGCCGGCCAGCTCCGCGCCCAGCTGCCGGCGCAGCTCCAGCGCATGATCGCTTCGCCGCGGGCGGACGAGCTGGTGCGCAATTTCACCGGCCAGTGGCTTGAGGCCCGCGACATCGCCACCGTGCCGATCACGCCGCTCGATGTTTTCCTGCGCGACCATCCGAATCCCGAGTTTGAGGCGGCGCGCGCCTTGTTCCGGCGCAGCGGCTTTGGCGGAGCCGGCGGCCGGCGCGGCAACACCAACCGCACCCCCGAGGAGGAGGCCGCGCTCGCCCAGGCCCGCACGGTCTTTTCCGAGTTCAACCGCCTGCCCAAGCCCGACCTCACCGACAGCCTCCGCCGCGCAATGCGCGAGGAGACCGAGCTCACGTTTGCCCACGTCCTCCGCGAAGACCGCCCGCTCCTGGAGCTGATCAAGGCCGACTACACTTTCCTCAACGAGGATCTCGCCAAGCACTATGGCATCGCGGGCGTCGAGGGTCGCCGCATGCGCAAGGTCGCCCTCGCGCCCGACAGCCCGCGCGGCGGTGTGCTCACGCAGGGCACCGTGCTCGCCGTGACCTCGAATCCCACGCGCACCTCGCCCGTGAAGCGCGGCGTCTTCATCCTCGAAGCCATCCTCGGCGCGCCGCCCCCGCCACCGCCGCCCGATATCCCCGCCCTCGAGGAGGCCGGCGGCCCGGGCCAGCTCGCCAAGCTCAATCTCCGCGAGACGCTCGCGCTGCACGCCAAGGAGCCGCTCTGCGCCTCGTGCCATCTCCGCATGGACCCGATCGGGCTCGCGCTGGAGAACTTCAACGCCATGGGCATGTGGCGCGAGGCCGACGCCGGCCACGCCATCGAGCCGGCTGGAAAACTGATCACCGGCGAACGCTTCGCCGATGTGCGTGAGCTGAAGGACGTGCTCGTGACCAAACGCGCGCGCGACTTCTACTACTGCCTCGCCGAGAAGCTGCTCACCTACGCGCTGGGCCGGGGTCTCGAGCACCACGATGCCGACACTCTGGACACGCTCGTCGCCCGGCTCGAGGCGGCGGGTGGCCGCCCCTCGGCGTTGTTGCAAGGCATCGTGGAATCGGTTCCCTTCCAGCAGCGCCGGGCCCGTCCCGCAGCCTTGGCGCAGAACGATGCCCGGCCCTCGCTCGCCGCACCATAGTTCGCTGGCCCGCTTCCTTTCGATCCGCTCAACTCCCGCGCCCCATGAAATATCCCGCCGTCTCCACCCCGTTGACCGCCGAGATGAACCGACGTCATTTCTTGCGCGGCCTCGGCGCGTGCATCGCGCTGCCCGCGTTCGCCTCCGTCGGGTCTTCGCGCCTGCTGGCCAATCCCAGCGCTACGAAACTCGCGACCACGGCCACCGGCGCGCCGTTGCGCACGGCCTTCGTCATCTTCCCCAACGGCGCGATCCCAGCCGCGTGGTGGCCGGAGGGCAGCGAGGCCGACTTCTCGCTCAACGCCACGCTCTCGCCGCTCGCCGGGATGAAGCGCCACCTCCAGGTCCTCGGCGGCCTCGATCACGCCAACGCCGTGGGCGGCCCGGACGGCGCCGGCGATCACGCGCGCGGCAATGGCGTCTTCCTCACCGGCGTCCGCCTCAACAAGAGCGCCACCGATGTGCGCGCCGGCATCTCCATCGACCAGGTCATCGCCAACCAAGTCGGCCACCTCACGCGCCTCCCGTCGCTCGAACTGACCTGCGATGCCACGCGCAAATCCGCGGGCTGCGACTCCGGCTACTCCTGCGCCTACCAATACAACATTTCCTGGGCCAGCGCCTCCACCCCTGTCACGCCCGAGAACAATCCCCGCCTCGTCTTCGAGCGCCTGTTCGGCACCGGCGCGCACGGCGAGCGCGCCGCCAACGCCCAGCGCCGCCTCGCCGCCCGTCGCTCCGTGCTCGACTACGTGATGGAGGATGCCCGCCGCATGTCCGGCCGCCTCGACACCGGCGACCGCGACAAGCTCGACCAATACCTCACCGGCATCCGCGCCATCGAGGCGCGCATCCAGCAGGCCGAGCGCTTCGGCCCCAACGTCGATCCCGATCGCCCTACGCCCGCCGGCATCCCCACCTCGCACGCCGACTACGTGGACCTCATGTATGACATGATGGTGCTCGCCTTCCAGACCGACACCACGCGCGTCTCGACTTTCATGCTCGGCCACGACGGCGACAACCGCTCCTTCGGCCAGATCGGCATCGCCGAGGGCCACCACGATCTCTCGCACCACCAGAACAACGAGGAGCGCATCGCCAAGGTCGCGCAGATCGACAAATGGTATGTCGAGCGCTTCGCCGCCTTCCTCGCCAAGATGGAGGCGACCCAGGATGTGGACGGCCGCTCCCTCCTCCACAATTCGCGCATCGTGTATGGCAGCGGCAACGCCGACGGCAACCGCCACTCCCACGACAACCTGCCCGTCATCCTCGCGGGCAATGGCGGCGGCACGCTCACACCCGGCCGCTACGTGAAACACGGCGGCAAGCCCATGACCAATCTCTTCCTCAGCCTCGCCGATCAGGCCGGCGTGAAGAGCCTCGATCGCTTCGGCGACTCCACCGGGCGCCTCGGCAACGTCTGAAGCCAACGTCGGTTTCCTTTTAGACCTTTGTCATTGCGAGGTGCGCGCAGCGCGCCGTGGCAATCCAGCTGGATTGCTTCGTCGCTCCGCTCCTCGCAATGACAGGACAACAGCGATGGGACGTTGGCTTGAATCTGTCAGCTCGTAGGGCGGGGCACAGCCCCGCCCTACTGCAGCTCCCACACCTTGACGTTGTCGAAGATCATCTTCGCGCCGTCCGGGCCGGCGACGCGAAACACAAGCCCGGGTTTCTTCACGTGGAAATCCTTGGCGCTCGCGCGCAGCGCCTCACGGCCGTCCACGCGCGCGACCACGTCGTCGCCCTTCACCTCCAGCAGGAGGGTGAACTGCTGATCGCGTGGAAACTTTGCCGCCGCCTTCGCCCGCACGGTGTTTTTCGACTTCGGGTCCGCCTTGTCCACGTGCTCCGTGATCGACCACAGCTCGGGCGTCACGATCAGCGAGAAGAGATGCCCTTTCTTTTTCAGTTCGCCCGGCGCCGGATCGAAGCCGAGGTGAAATGCCGTCGCGCCCGCGAATTTGAAATCGAGCTGGATCGCGCAGTCCCGCAGCGGCAGCGCGCGGCGAAAAGCTCCCACGTGCTTGTCCGCCGCGACCTCGCCCGCGTGCAGCGCGCCGCCCGACACCGCGATCACGCCCGTGTTTTTCGTCCAGCCCTTGGGCACGACATCGCCCTCGAATTTTTCCTCAAGCAGCAGTTTTCCTTTCCTGCCCAGCACCGGCTCAATCTCGGCGGCGTGCAACGGGAGCGCGACCAGAGCGGCGCAGACAACAACAGGAAGGCGAAGTCGGATATTCATGCGAGATGGGGTTGCGTGATCACACCGCCCGTGAAGGCCGACGCAAGCGCCGCCTTGGGCCGCACGGCTCCCCGCCGAAATCCCGTTTGCCCAGCCGCGGGCGAACCGGCAGCTTCATCGCTCCGCACCTTCCCCCATCATGCTCCCCACTCGTCGCCATTTTCTCGCCGGCCTCGGCACCGCCGCCGCCGCCACTTGGATTCAACCGCTCCGCGCCGCCGTCGATCCGAAGAAGGACACGATCGTCGGCCACGGCGCGTTTCGCTACCGCGTGCACAAGGACTGGGTCCGCCCCGGCCAGGCCCGCTACCACCCGATCCTGAACTGCCACGAGATGGTGCAGGTCGCCGACGGCCGCCTCTTCATGGTCGGCGATCACCCGGAGCACCAGATGCTCGTCTTCAAGCCCGACGGCACCATCCTCGAGTCTTGGGGCAGCGTCTGGCCCGGCTGCCACGGCCTTACGCTCGCGCGGGAAAACGGCGCCGAGTTTCTCTTCGTCTGCGACTCCGGCCTCTGGAAAAACGGCAATGGCGGCTACCGCCAGACCGGCCGCGTCACCAAGATCGACCTCACGGGGCGCGAGATTTTTTCCATCAGCCACCCGATGAGCGTCGGAGCCTATGAGCCGTCGATGCCGTTCAACCCCACCGAGACCGCCATCGCGCCCAACGGCGACATCTACGTCGTCGATGGCTACGGCTCCGACTTCGTCCTCCGCTATGATCGCAACGGGAAATTCCTCGCGCTCTTCGGCGGCCGCACCGGCGTGCCCGCCGAGCAGCGTCTGAGCAACGCCCACGGCATCGCCGTCGATCTCCGCGCGGGCGCGGACCAAGCCACGCTCATCGTCACGTCACGCTCCGATCTCTGCTTCCGCCGCTTCACGCTCGACGGGAAATACCTCGAGACCATCGCGGTGCCCGGCTGCCGCGTGTGCCGCGCGGTGTTCGCAGGCAGCGAACTCTACGCCGGCGTCTGTTGGTCCACCGATCCCGTGGCGAGCAAACTGCCCGGCAATCCCTCCGGCTTCGCCGTCGTCCTCGACGCGCAGAATCGCGTCGTGAGCGCCCCCGGCGGCACCGCGCCGATCTACGCCGATGGCAAGCTCGCGCCCCTCGCCCGCGGTGAGCCCATCATCGATCACGGCCACGATGTGTGCGTGCTCACGAACGGCGACCTCATCGTCTGCCAGTGGAACGCCTTTCAGACCTACCCCATCATGCTCGAACGACTCGCTTGAAAACTGCGCGGCACGTGCATTCGCCGCGGGATTTTTCGGCGCAGGCCGAATCGTTTAGCGGCTGAACACCAGCGGTGACCCCGGGCCCACCGGCCACCCCAGCAGCACCCAGCCGACCAGCATCAGCGTCCAGAATACCATGTTGGCGAGCGAATAGGGCAGCATGGTGGCCGTCATCGTGCCGATACCGGCGCGCGGATCGTAGCGCTGGGCAAACATCAGCACGAGTGGGAAGTTTGAAGAGAGGGGCGTGATGATGTTGGTGAGGCTGTCGCCCACACGGTAGGCGGCCTGGGTGAGCTCGGGCGAATAGCCGAGCAGCATGAACATCGGCACGAAAATGGGCGCGAGCATCGCCCATTTGGCTGACGCCGAGCCAAGGAAGATGTTGATCGTCGCCGTGAGCAGGATGAGGCCGACCAGCAGGGGGACGAAACCCAAATGCAGCGCCTGAAGAATAGCCGCGCCCTTGACCGCGAGGATGACGCCGAGGTTGGTCCACTTGAAGATGCTCACGAACTGGGCGATGAAGAAGACCACCACGAGGTAACCGGCGATTAGCTCCATGTTCTTCTGCATCCCCCGGTAGACATCGGCATCGCGCCGGAGGGTGCCTGCGGCCAGGCCGTAGACGAGGCCCGGCACCAGCCCAAAGACGAAAATGAAAAATACCAGCCCGCGCACAAAATAGGAACCGACAAAACCCGGCCGCTCGGGATCGAGCAGATAGCCCCCCGCTGGAACCAGCCCGACGACGACGAACAGCGCGAGTCCCAGCACGGCGGCAGCCGCCCAGCCCAGACCAAGCTTTTCCTGTCTGATCAAAGGAGCCAGCGGTTCGGGTTTAATCTCGCCCCGATAGGCCTTGAAGCGCGGCTCCACCACGAGATCAGTCACGAGCGCCCCTACCGCGGTGACCAGCAGGACCGATGCGCCGAGAAAATAATAATTGGCCATCGGCGACACCGTATAAGCGGGCGCGATGAGCCGCGCCGCCTGCTCGGTGAGCCCGGCCAGCACGACATCCGTGGGCGAAAGCAGGAGGTTCGCGGCAAAGCCGCCGGAAACACCCGAGAAGGCGGCGGCGAGCCCCACGAGCGGATGCCGGCCGGAGGTGTGGAAAAGCGCCGCACTGAGCGGAATCAACAACACGTATCCAATATCCCCGGCCGTGTGCGACATCGCCCCGCAAAACACCACCATCACCGTGAGGAGCCGGCGCGGCGCCCAACCCACCACGAGCCGGACCATCGCTCCAAGCAGCCCGCTGTGTTCCGCGACCGAGAGACCCAGCAGACACACCAGGACCGGACCCAACGGGGGGAAATTCAGGAAATTCGGCAGCAAGCCCGTCACAAACAAGTGCAGACCCTCGACTGAAAGCAGATTCACCGGACGCACCGCCGCGCCAGTCAGCGGATGCGCCACCTCCACACCGAGAAGCCTGCAAAGCCAGGAAAGCAGGACCATGGCTGCGGACAGCACGATGAAAAGCGTGGCCGGATGCGGCAGGGCGTTGCCGGCACGCTCCACGCGGTCGAGGATACGCTGGAAGACAGGGCCGGGGGCTAGGCTCATCGCGTGAGGCTGCCCGCCATTTTCGTCCGAGACAAATCGCAAGCCGCCCGCGTAAACTCACCCATGAGGCGGCCGATTTCCGCAAACCGCGCCCCACGCACAAAGGCAGCCTCGTCCATGTAAAGCGCACGGTTGATCTCGATTTGGACGCTCTGCCTCCCTTGGGCGGGGTTACCATGCGTCGCGACGAGATCCCCGCCGCGGTAAGGATCGTTGATCTTTACGGTGAGGCCCCGGTGGGTGAACCACTCCGCAACCCAACGCGTGAATTCCGGATCGGCCGTGCGCCCAAGCCGGTCGCTCACCACGATGTCCGGTCGCAACGCCCCCTCGTCAAGGTTCATGCCATTCCCCCGCGATTTCATCGAGTGGCAGTTGAAGTGCCAGACCTTGCCGTAGGCACGATGCAATTCATCGAGCCGGTTTCGCAGGGCCGTCCGATACGGATGGTAGCACTCCCGCAGGCGGTGCATGACGGCGGCGATAGTCAGGCGCCGGTCATACATGGGAACACCGGGCAGGGCGAGCCGCCGGATCAAACCCATCCCACGGCGGCTGTAATCGGTGGTGGCCAAGGGCACCGGCCAAGGACTCTCCAGCAGCGTGGGATCAATGTCATCTTCCGCCCGATTGACGTCGATGTAAGAGCGCGGAAAGCAGGCCAACAGGAGCGTGGCACCCGCAGCCGGGGCGGCCGCCCAAAGCTCGTCCACAAACGCATCCCAAGTCGTGAGGATCGCTTCCCGCGGCGCAGCCGGCATGAAGTCCGCCGGCCAATCCATCCCGCTATGCGGCGAGTCGAAGACCACCGGCACAGCCATCAACGGATCCGGCAGGTGGACAACGAAACGGGGAGTGAGAGGAGGAATGGACATAGGACGACCCACGCCCTCGACCCTGCCGGAGGAGGATCGCAGGCCAAGGGACATGGACCCTGTTCAGAGTCGCTTGGAGAACTCGATGAAATAGGCCCGGCCGCGCGGATCGCCGAAGCCGCGCAGGTAGCCATCGGTGTCGCCACCCAGCCCGAAGGGCGGCTCCGCATCAAAAACGTTGTTCACGCCGATCCGGACCGACGAGTTGCCCAGCCAGCCGCTGCGCCGGATTTGGCGCGTGACGCTGATTTTGCTCACCCATGACTCATCAACGATGAGGTAGCCTTCGCCGGATATACGGGGTGAGGTGATCGCTGTCGTGCGGATGGTGGAGTCCTTGGTGCGCCCGGTGTAGTCGGTCACCCAACCGATGCCCCAGTCACCGTGCTTCCAGCCGAGTGTGAACGTGCCTTTCCAGCGGGTGTTGCCATCGGTCCAACTCAACTTGTCGATTGGCCCGCCGGCGACCAGTTCCTCGTCGAACTGGAGGAGATGGGAGGCTTCGAGCGAAGAGCGAAAGGTGCCAAAGGTCGTTTTGGGCGAGCGGTAGCCGACCAGGAAATCGAGCCCGGAGAGCTTGCGTCCGGCGGCATTGAGATAGGACTCGCCCACAAAACGGATGGTGCCCACGGCCGCCCTCTGCTGGTTGCGAGGCCGGCCGGCGTTGTAGGCGGCAAAGGCGGCCTGGTCCGCGGCGGTCACGGCATTGCGGATGATGTTCGGACTGCCGGCATTGCTCAGGTCCACCGCCGTGACCGCCTGGCCCACGGCCGCGGAATTGGCCGCGAGCAGAAGCGCGGTATCATGGGCGATGATGTCACCGGAATTGAGCCGCGTGATGGCATCGGTCTGCTTCATCCACCACCAATCGAGACCGATGGAGAAACCCTTGAGCGCCGGCGGCTCGAGCACGAGACCGATGGTCAGGGTCTCCGACTCCTCGGGTTTGAGACTGCGATTGCCTGTGCGCAGGGAGACGCGCCGGGCGGTCGTGCTGTCGTCGGAGGAGCCGGTCACCGTCGCGCGATAGACGTCGCTGACCCCGGTGATGCTGCGCTGCACGGCGCCGGAGAAGAGAGAAGCGAGATTGGGCGCGCGAAACGCCTGGTTGAAGGAGCCGCGCAACATCACCCAGTCGAAGGCGCGGGCGGAGAGCCCGATCTTCGGCTTGGTCGTGCTGCCGAAGTCCGAGTATTTCTCGAAGCGCGCCGCGCTCGAAAGCTCCGCGGACTGGAGTCCCGCGCCTTGGCGATCACGGTAGAGCGGCACCGCCACCTCGGCAAACGCGGCACTGAGGTTGCGCCGGGCATCGGTGTTGTCCGACGGGCTGACCTGGATGTAATTATTGTCGCCGACCAGCCGCGGTTGCAGCCTGAGCCGTTGCACGTCGGCCGCCGAGAGCCGGCCGGATTCGACGTCACGGAAATCCTCATAGGTCTCGCGGCGATACTCGCCGCCAGCAGCCACGCCGAGGGGTCCGGCCGGAAGATTCCAGAGCGAACCATTGATGCGGAAATCCCAGCTGCCGACGGTGGTCTCGCCGCGCCGGTAGAACGTGCCCCGCAGCGGCGCGATGACAGACTCAGGATTCACGAAAGGAGTGCCACTCGCGACCAATGCGCCGCCTGACACGGAAAACGTCGTCATGAAGGGATTGAGCGCGTTGCTGGTGGTGCGCTCGGCGGCATCACGGAGTTCGCTTTCCTTGATCGCGTTGGACTCCAGGTCCACGGTCTCGGCCCGGGAATAAAGAAGCGCGGATTCCCACTTCCAGTTCCCCAAGACCGTGCCGCGCAGCCCGGCCACCATGCGCCACGTCTCAGATTGCACATCGATCAAACGCGGTCCGAACTCAGGCAGCGTCACACGGGTGAGCACCACCGAAGAAGGAGCGCCGGTGAGGCGCGGGGTCCCGTCGGCATTGGGCGCACCCGTCGGAGAGTAGAAGCGCGAGCCAAAGGGATTCCACGGGTTGTCGGCGGAGACAAAGATGTTGTTGTCGGCTGTGCTGTCGATGCGCGAGGGCTCGCGCTCGTTGTGGGAATCAGCCCGGTAATAGGTAAGATCGGAAAAGAAACTCAGCTCCCGGCCGAACTGGTGGTCGAGCGAAGCGTAGAGGTTGTGGCGCCTCGTCTCCGGAATAAGGAAACGAAAATCGGCGACGTTCATGTAATAGCCGCCGACCGCCGAAGTGAGGGAGCGGTCGGGCTCGGTGGCCTGCATCGTGCGGGTGGTGGCACCGGGAGCGGAGGGCACGAAGTAGAAAGTGCCATTGGTCGCCACCTGCGCAGCGGTGACGCCGGCCGGCCGGGAGCCGGATACGGTGTTGGCGGCGCTGACCGTGCCGCGCTGGAAACGACCCAAGAAGCCGCGGTCGGAACGCAGGTCCACGGTATTGTCCGCCGTCGTTCCGTTCCAAGGCGCGGGCGCGCGGGTGCGGAAATCGGCGTTGCGCGCAAAGGCGCGCTCCGAGTTGCGGATCTCCTCGCGGTCGAGGAAATCGTAATTGAACACCAATGTGGTCCGGTTCTGGTTGAACGACAGCCCGCCCGCGAGCGTCGCCCGCCATTCCGTGCCGCCACCGTGCTCGGTCGTGGCAAACCGCGTGGAGACATCGAATCCCTGATAATTCCGCCGGAGGATGGTGTTGACGACACCGGCGGTGGCGTCGGTGCCGTAGATAGCGGAGGCGCCGTCGCGGAGCACTTCGACGCGGGCGATGGCCGCGGTCGGCAGGACGTTGATGTTCGTCCCCATGCTGGGAACGCCAATATTGCCCTCGGGCATCGAGATGGGGTGCGGGGCGAGCCGCCGGCCGTTCAGCAGCACCAAGGTGTTGCCTGAGCCCAGCCCACGCAGGCTCACGGTGGCGATGTCGCCACGCGCATCGGCCCCCGAGGCCTGGCTCTCGCTGATCGGCACGCGGCCGGCCTGGGGCAGGCTGGCGAAGAGTTCCGCGGGCGTGACCACACCGCGCAACTTGATCTCCTCCTCCGTCACCACCGTCACGGGCAGGGCCTTTTCCTCCTCGAGGCGCTTGAGAAAGGTGCCGGTGACAGAGAAGCTCTGCAGCTGCACGACTTCCTGCGACGCGCTAGCCGGAGGCGGCATCGACTGGGCTTTGACGACGACTGAAAGCAAAGCGAGGCACGCAGGAAGCGTGATCGCGGACATACGGGCGGATGGTGTTTTCATGTCAGGTGGAGTGCGGGGTAAAACTCATTGCGGCAGGCGGACGAACGCCGTGTCGTCCTTGATGGTCAGCTCCGTGCCATGCGGACGGCTTTGCGCCGCCAGATAATCGAGCACGCGCCGGGCGGCCGCGCCGGTGGCCGGCTGGGGCGCGCCGCGGGTCTGGTTGAAGCGCGAGGCATCAAATCCGGCCTCGTTCAACAGCACCGGCCGGAGCCGAATCGAGCCAAGCCGGCCGTCCTTGATCACGAGGTCGGCCAGCACCGTTTGCCAGACTTCGGGCGCATAGTGCCCGGGCTTGGTGATGCTGTGAAAAATGAAACTGCCGAGACCGTAGAAAATGGGCCGGCCGCGATGGAGCTCGATGCCGTGGAGCTGGGGCACGCCGTGCGAAACGAAGATCGTGCCGCCGGCATCGAGGCAGTCGCGAGCCAGCTTGATCTTCCATTCCGGTGTCTTGGCCCTGTCTTCCTCCCAGTAGTGGTCGTGCTGATAGACGATCACGCAGGGGGCATGCGCCGCAGCCAATCGCACCGCCGCCCGCACCCGGTCCAAATCCTCGGCCACGATGCGCTGCTCGGCGTCGAGGCGGACTTCGTTCACGCCCGGTCGCATGGCGGTTGCGCCGCTCTCGCGGAGCTTGCCCGAGGCGAAGGCCACCAAGGCCACCCGTCCGGCCGGTGTTTCCAGAAAGGCGGGCGCGGCGGCCTCGCCGAGATTGCGGCCCGAGCCGGCACGGATGAATCCGCGGGCATCAACCTCCGCCAGCGTGGAGAGCACGCCCTCGGCGCCGAGATCCCAGGAATGATTGTTGCCGGTCGCGAGCAGGTTGAAGCCGATGTCCTTGAGGCAATCGAGCACCGCCGGCGTGGTGGCATGGAAGAATTCGGTGTCCCGGGTCGGCTTTCCGCCGAACGAGCCGCTGATGGTCGTTTCCAGATTCGTGAACGCCACATGCGGGGCACCGGTCCGCACCAAAGAGACGATGGCGCCATGTCGATCCGGCAACACAACCCTCAGGTCGTGCTTGATGAGCGCCTGGCCGGCGAGCAACACGCGCAGCTCGCCCGCCGCGGCCGGCGCACCGGCGCAGCTCAGGGTCGGGGCCGCCATCAGCATCGCCACGACGGCGGCACGCATCATGCCCGCTCCCACCACCAGTCGGGGGCTGCGGCGCGAAACACTTTTCGGAGATGGACGCATCGGCGTGGCCCAGAGACTCCGGCCGCACGGCCCGGGCAAAAAGAATGATTTCAATTTCCGTTTACCTCTGCAACGAACGTTGCACCCTGCCCCGGCATGCCTCGCCGCGCCCTGCTGACTTTTGCCGGAGCCCTCGATCCCTACTACCGCGAGTCGCATGAGGACGGCCGGCAAAAAGGCCCGGTGCTCTCCCTGCTCTCCGGCCGCAGCTTCGACCGGATCATCCTGATCGGCCGCCCGCACCGGCACGAAGAGCTGGAACTCACCTCCGCCGCCATCCGGCAGCTGCATCCCAACCTGCGGATCGAGCTGCGCCGCCTGGAGGCGGCGGACACCACCAACCACTCCGAGATCCTTTCCCATCTCCGCCCTCTGCTGGCGGCCGTGCGCCAAGAGCACCCCGAGGATACCTTTTTCATCTCCCTGCTTTCGTGCCCGCCGGAAATCCACGCCTGCCTGGTCCTGATCGTCGCCGCGGGCGAGTTTCCCGCGCGCCTCCTGAACTATCGGCGGACCGTGCATGACGGCCTGGCGGGGCCCAGGCTGCTGCGCGAATTGGATTGGAGCGAGCCCTTGGCGCGGGTCGATCCCGCGCGGCTCGCCCAGATCTCAGCCCGGCGCGATCGTTGGGACGACGCCGAGCAACAAGGTCCCGGCAGCCTGGTGCCGCGGCATTATTTCACGGTCCGGTCGGTCGAGCAGGCCCTGCAACTATGCCGGCACGACGCGCCGCTGCTGATCCGGGGCGAACCCGGCACCCAGAAACAGCTCTACGCCGCACTGCTTCACCAGCTTGGTCCGCGGCATGCCGGCCCGTTGATCATTTTCAACTGCGCCACCCTGCCGCCGGCACTTTTCGAGGCGGTGTTGTTTGGCGAGGATGATCGCCACGGCGATGGGAAACTCCACCAGGCCGAATCCGGCACGCTGGTGCTCATCAAATGCCAGCACATTCCCGGACCGGTGCTCGAGCGGTTGCTGCGCGCCGCGGATGACGGCCATTTCTATCCCGCCAGCCGCGGACGCACCCCCGTGCGCATGAACGCGCGCCTGATCCTCACCACCGATCGGGATCTCGACTCGGAAGTCCGGCAGGGTCGTTTTTCCCCTGACGCCTGGCGCCGGCTGCAGCTCAACACCGTCAGCCTGCTGCCTCTCCGTGAACATCCGGCGGACATAGCCCTGCTTGCCCACGAGGAACTCGAACGCCTCAACCGGACGCTGCCCCGCCCGAAGCGCTTTTCCAGCGGCGCCCTCGCCAAGCTCGAGAGCCACGCCTGGCCCAGCAACATCAGCGAGCTGCGGCGTGTAATCGAGCATGCGGTGGTGCAATCCGAGCAGCCGACCATCCAGGCAACAGACATCGCCCTCGATCTAGCCCTGAACATGGCGAACGTCTTCAACCCCGCCGCCCCGCGCATCCGCGAGGGCTTCTCCCTTGAGGAATATCTCCGCACGGTGAAGCATGAACTCGTCCGCAGCGTGCTCCGAAAAACCGGCAACAACCAGAGCGAGGCCGCCCGCCTCCTGGGTGTGACTCCACAGGCCGTCAGCAAATACATCCTAACCCTGCGGCCCGGCGCCGCGGGCCGGACAAGGAAGGGTCGGCGAACCTCGCGCTAAGGACTGCGCACGCAATCCAAGCTGAGCCGGCGCCACCACGCGCTCGACGATCCACCGTTTCAGATCTTATTTCAACGCCTCCACCCTGCCGTCATGCCAAGCACTACTCTTCGCCTTCGGTTATTCCGGCTTCCCGCCTGCTTTCTCGCGCTCGCACTGACCGCCGGATCGCTCGCCGCCGCCCCCAACATCCTCTTCGTCCTCTCCGACGACCACAGCTACCCGTTTCTCTCCACCTACGGCGACCCCAATGTCCGCACGCCCGCCCTCGATCGGCTCGCGGCCGAGGGCATGAAATTCCACCGGTTCTTCACCGCCGCGCCGCAGTGCGTGCCCTCGCGCGCCGCGTATCTCACCGGCCGCTCAGCCGTGGCCGCGCGCATGACGCGCTTCTCCTCCCCGCTCCCGCGCGACGAGATCACCTTCCCCGAGATCCTGCGCGAAAAGGCCGGCTACTTCACCGGCATCGCCGGCCGATCGTATCACCTCGACGGCTCCGCGCGCAACGCCGGCTCCGCCCTTGGTGCCATCATGGAGAAGCACGGCCTGCGCACCTTCGAGCAACGCGTGGACTACGTGCGCACCGGCTCCGACGCCCAGGCCATCGAGCAGATGCGCGAGTTCCTCGACCGGAAGCCTGCGGGAAAACCGTTCTGCCTCTGGCTCAATTTCAGCGACCCGCACCACGTCTGGAACGCCGACGCCTCGTTCCGGCCTGATCCCAAGACTCTGAAACTCCCCGCGCACTGGCCCGACCTGCCCGGCGTGCGCGAGCAGGTCGCCGACTACTGCGCCGAGGTCAACCGGCTCGACCGTTCCATGCAGTCCGTCCTCGAGCTCCTCGCCGCGCGCGGCTTTGCGGCCAACACGCTCGTCGTCTTCGCCGGCGACAACGGCGCCGCGCTCCCGCACGGCAAGGGCTCTCTCTACGATCCGGGCTCCAACGTCCCCCTCGTCATTCGCTGGCCCGGCGTGATCAAGCCGGGCGGTGACTCCCGCGCGTTGCTCAGCAACGAGGACCTCGCGCCCACGCTCCTCGCCGCCGCCGGTCTCGCCCCGGGGCCCAGGATGAGCGGCGTGAGCTTCCTCCCGCTGCTGAAAGGCGAGCGCCACACGCCGCGCACGCACATCTTCATCGAGCGTGGGCCGCACGGCACCGCCCCGGTGACGGCGGCGATTCGCAGCAGCAGCTACGACCTCGGCCGGGCTGTCCGCAGCGAACGCTTCAAGCTCATCTACAACTGCACGCCGTGGATTCCCTACTCGCCGGTCGATTCCGCGAGCGGCGCCGGCTGGCAGCAGATGATCGCGGCCCACGCCGAGGGCAAACTCAGCGCCGGCCTGCGCGCCACCTACTTCACGACGCCGCGCCCCGTTTACGAACTCTACGATCTCGACGCCGATCCCTCGGAGCTGAACAACCTCAGCGGCACGCCCGCGCTCCGCGAAACCGAAATGACCCTGCGCACCGCCCTCGCCGAAAAAATGGTCGTCGATTTCGACTACCTCCCGCTGCCCGATCTCGGCGACGCGCCCGCGGCCGCCGGCAAAAAGGGCAAGGCGGCGAAGAAGTAGCCCGGTGAACCTCCCCTGGACCAAGCTGAAGCCAGCTTCGCGGTGTCAGATCCACGCCCCCTGGTTTTTAGACTGTAGGCCCGGCCGTTGGCCGGGTTGACCGCCCGCCGGGCGGGCCTGCAACGTAAAAGTCCCGAACCTGAGGGCCCTTGGCATCAGTCACGACGCGAAGTCGCGCCGCAAAGACCATTGGCATGACCACGCGCCCGGCATTTCATCGGCACGGTTCACGCTCTCCCCTTCACCATGATCGCCAAACTTCCGCGTTGGGTCTGGATCGGCGCCGCGCTGCTCGCGGGCATCGCCGGCACGATCAACGCGGTGGGGTTTCTCAGCGTGGCGCACCAAGGGGTGACGCACCTCACCGGCACGAGCACGCTTTTCGGCCTCGCCTTGGGCGAAGCGCGCTGGCGGGAGGCGGGCTATTTTCTCGCCCTGATTGCCGCTTTTGTCGCCGGCGCGATGTTCAGCGGCCTCCTCATACGCGAACGCTCGCTGGTGCTCGGCCGTCGCTACGGGCTGGCGCTGATCGTCGAGGCGCTGCTGCTCTGCGCCGCCGTGCCGCTGCTGCGCGGGCAGAGCGTGTGGGGCGACTATCTCGCCTCGGCGGCCTGCGGCCTGCAGAACGCGATGGTCAGCACCTACAGTGGCGCGGCGCTGCGGACGACACACGTCTCGGGCATGTTCACCGACATCGGCATCGCCCTCGGCGCGATGCTGCGGGGCCTCCCGGCCGACCGGCTGAAGTTCAAGCTTTGGACGATCCTGATCGGCGCCTTTGCCGGTGGCGGCGCGGCGGGCGCGATCCTGTTTGGACGGTTCGGCTTCGGCACCCTCTATGTGCCCGCGGCCATCACGGCGGTGACGGGCACGGCTTACTGGCTTTACTGCCGCTACCGCCACGTGGCGATGGATGCGATCGCGCGCGGGGAGTGAGGTAGTCCGGAAACCGTTGCCGCGAGCGTGAGCGAGTGAACTCTCGCGTGCGGTCCGCTCGCTCACGCTGGCAGCTATCAGACGTCGGCTCGCTGGCGCTCGCCGCTACGACGCGCGGCTCAGAACTTGTATTGCACCTTCCAGTAGAGCTGGTGCGCGTTGAAATTGTTGTAGCCGGCGAAGCTGCCGTCGCGGTTCGTGGCGTAACCGTATTTCGCGATGAAGGTGAGTCGCTCGCTGTGGCGGCGAATCCATGTGAGGTAGGCGCTCCGCACCATCTGGCCGGCGTTGAGAGGCAGCGTGACGGCGGAATTGTCCGTGTAGTTGTCGGCACGATAAAAGTAGGCGTCGAGCTGCAGGTCCGTGACTTTGCCGAGCGCGTAGCCGCCGCCGAGGTTCACGCTGGTGTAGTTGTTGTCGCTGAAATACGTGAGCCGGTGCCGCGGCACCTGCAGTTGATCGTAGGTCACGGTGCCGGCGGCGGTGAGATAAAGGCGCGGCGTGACGGTCCACGTCGCGGACTGCGAAATCACGCTGCGCGTGAGGACGCCGTTCCGAATCTCCGGTTGATTCGCAAACGTGCTCGTGATCGTCGAGCGCTGGTGGGCGTAGCGCGTGACGAGGCTGAGCGACGCGCCGGGCCGCCAGGAGGCATGGGCCGTCACGTCGCGCGCCTCGATGTCCTGATCGATCAGGTAGGCGGGGTAGCGGTTGTTGGAGGTGTTGAGCGTGTTGTCGCGGCGGCTGCGGTAGTCGGCGGTCTTGAGGCGATGGTTGAACTGCACGCCGACACTCAGGCCGGGGCGGACCTGCCACGTGGCGTTGACGAGGTAGCGCTCGCCCTGCCGCTCGTAGTCCGTGTCCTGATCGATCACGGGCGCGCGGTTGGGCAGGAGGATGCTCTGCTCGACGAGCGTGCCTTCGCCGGTGTTCCAGATCGCGCGGGCGTAAAGGCTGAGGCTGGGCCAGCGGCTGAGGCGCACTTCAAGATCGCCGGTCACCTCGTTCCATGAGGTGCGGTTGGCCGATTCGGTGAGGCGCTGGATGGCGGCCGCCGCGGCCCCGCCCCCGAAGTCCGTGTCGGTGTGCGTCTCCGCTCCGTCGATGCGCAGGTGGTCGTATTTCACGCCGGGCCGGATGGTCCAGAATTTCGCGGGCTGCCAGACGGCGTTGAGGTTGGCGACGTATTGGCGGAGGTGGGAATCGCCCGTGAGCCCAAAGTAGCCAACATCGCCCGCCTGCCGGCGGGCGAAGGTCGCGGAGTAATCGGCGTCGGGCGTGCCGCCGTAGATTTTGCTGCCGTAGAGATTGCTGTCGATGGCGGTGGCGAGACCGCCGGCCGAGACGCGGAGCTGCTCGTTGACGATGCTGTCATAGTAACCGTGGCCGCTGATGTGATCGGTGCGCCGGCCCTCGACCTGCGTGACGTAGCGATCCTGATTCTCGCCGGGGCGGCGGCGGGCGACGTGGTGGTTGTCTTGCCGCGTGCGCTCGTAGCGCCCGACGAGTTTCCAATTCGTCGATTCGGTCTGCTGGCTCGCCTCGGCGGTGAAGATGTCGCGCACCTCGTCCACCACGAGGTAGGAGGGCGAGAAGGCGCGGGGCACAAAAGGCTGGCCCGCGAGGTTGGAGTCGCCCCAGCGGAGGGAGTTCTTCAACCCGTCGCGGGTGTTGCGATCATAGCGGAGGCGGAACTGCGGCCGGTCCGGCGTGAGCGTGCCGATCTCGAAGGAGAGGTAGCTGCGGTCGAGTTCTAGGGCCTCGTCGAAGTAGGAGAACGTCAGCGCGCGCGGGCGGAAGTAGCCGCCGGAGCCGTCGGTGAAGATGCGGAAGCGGCGGTAGTTCGCCTCGACGTAGTAGGCGTCGAATTTCTCCCAGCGCACGTGCAGGCGGTAATCCTCGTCGCCGGCCAGCGCACGCAGCTCAAGCCGCAGCAGCGACGAGTCGGTGGTGCGCGACCAAGTGAAATCCTCGATGCCACCGTAGCCGGCCTTCTTGTGGCCGGAGTATTTTTGAAACGCGGGGCGGTCGCCGTCCTGCAGCGCGCCGCCGGCGGAGAACGAAATCGAGCCGCCCGTGACAACCTGCGCCGGCACCAGGGCCGGCAAAACGAGCGCGAGCAGCGCCGTGGACAACACTCGACGGGAATGCGCGGGGGAGTTCATCAGTAGCGCAGGGAGGAATTGACGTTGGAGCCGTGGATCGCCTCGTGGCAGCCGGCCGTCCAGCACGTGCCGCGGATGACATTCTGGCTGTGGTCCACGCCGCCGTGCATGATCTGCACGCCGCTCTGCTGGTTCTGGAAATGGCACTGGTAGCAGAGGCTCGTGCCGCGGGACTTGAGCATCTTGTCGTTGACCGAGCCGTGCGGCGAGTGGCAGGCGACGCAGCCCTCGCGCATCACCTCGTGCTCAAAGACAAAGGGCCCCGCCTGCGCCGGGTGGCACTTCGCGCACGTGGCGTTCATGCTGGCCGCGAGATCCCGCGCGCCGCCCGGCAGCGTGTCGCCCTTGTGAGGGTCATGGCAATGGGTGCAGCCGATCTTGCCGGCGAGGACGGGGTGCGTGCTCGGGAGCTTGAACTCGGCGCGGTTGTTCACGTGGCACTGGAGGCACGTGTCGGGCGCCATCTTGGGGTTGATGATCGTGGCGCGCGTGCCGGCCTTGACGTGCAGGCTCGCCGGGCCGTGACAGGATTCGCACGACACGCTCCGCGGCTTGCCGTCCTCGCCGGTCATCTTGAGGTGCGCGTGCGTGGCGTCGTGGAAGCCGCGCGTGACGTTGGCGTGGCATTTCGCGCACGACTCGGAGCCGACGATCGTGGCGCCGGCGATCGCGGGCGGCATCATGATCGCGCGGCCGCTCATGACGCACGAGGCGAGGCCGATCGCCCAGGCGGCGAGGCCGGCGATGACGAGGGTTTTGGCAGGCAGTCGGATCATGGGGTGGGGAAATTCTCAGCGCGATTCGGGCGAAAACGAGGCCGGCGGCGGCGGGATTATTTTTTCGCCAGCCCGCGCACGTAGGCGACAAGCGCGGAGATTTCGGCGTCGGACATCTGGCCGGCAAAAGCCTCCATCTTCTCCTCACCCTTGGCGTTCTTGCGGCCCTCCTTGATCGTCTTGAAGACCTCCGCATCGGTGATCTTCGCCTGGCCGGCGGCGTCGGTGAGGTCCTTGGCGCCGGATTTTTTCCCGAGTCGTGTCTGGCTCTTGCCGTCCTTGCCATGGCAGCCGAGGCAATGCTTCTCCCAGTTTTTCCCAGGGGAGAGTTCGGCCGCGGCGCTCGTCAGGACAGCCACAGGCAAGAGCAGGCAAAGCAGCTTCGAGGCAGGCAGCATGGGGAGGGGCGAGGTGGGCCGAATCAGGACGAGCGACAACGGCCGAAGACAATCAAACCGACCTGCCGGGCGATGGCGGGTTCGTAACCGCGCTGTTACCCGTGGAAGCCCCAAGGGAGAGGCCACACTTGATGTCGGGAGGCCGATCTGGCATGAAGCCGGCTCCCCGCCCCGAAAGAATTTTCCAGAATATCCGCCCACGACGAGTCGTCCGAGGCTCCGTTCCAGCGCCCGTCTCCTCGCCATCGCGATCATGCGCTGGCGTGCTTTCCACCCCAGCTATCCCTACCCCGTATCCAGCGTCACCATGAACACCCGCCTGCCCCTCCCCACCTTAGCCGTCCTCCTCAGCGCGCTCGCCACGCCGACCGCGCTCCTCGCCCAAGCCAAGGTCGAGTCCGTCGTCGTCTCGCCCCAAGGCGCAACGATCGTCAACCCCTCGTTCACCGTCGCTAGCAAGACCGGCCTGCATGTGCTGCTAACAGCGCCCAAGGGCAGCCGGCAGGTGTATCTCCACGACGGCGTGGAGGGCCCGCGCTTCGACCGAGCCGGCAACGGGAAAGCGATCAGCATTGACGGCAAGCGCCACGCCTACACCGCCCATGTCGGCACCGAGGAGATCCTCGTGCTCGATGGCAAGGAGATCGTCCGCACCACGCCGCAGCATGGCGGGACCGCTTTCCCCGCGTTCGGATTCTCCCCGAGCGGCAAGCGCTTCTGGTATGTGTCGCCGTTGGAGGCGGGCGGCGTGCACAAGCTCGTCGTCGACGGCGTCGCGAGCGACCCCACCCACGGCATCACGCTCCACCCGATCTTCAGCCCCGACGAGTCGCGCTACGTGGCGATGTTTTCCAAGCAGGACGAGCGGCGCGGCTCGCTGCTCATGGTCGATGGCAAGAGCATGGGCTTCGTCGGCGACAAGCCGCAGTTTTCACCTGACGGAAAGAACGTCCTCACGATCGCTCACGGGGGGGATGTCGACACGCTGATGATTAACGGCAAGCCGGCCTCGCGCGCGCCCATCCTCCACAGCGCGCACATGTCCACCGGCGGCCTGAATTTCCTGGTGGTCAGCGGGAGCCGCAGCACGCCGGGCGTTTTCCTCGGCGCCGGCGGCAAGAAGATCGAGGGCAGCGACTGCCAGTCGATCGACAAGGTGCTTTTCAGCCCCGACGGCAAGCGCTACGCCGCGCTCTGCACGGTGGGCGGTTCGAAGAAGTTCGTGCTCATCGACGGCAAGAAGGGCCAGGTCTACGATCAAGTGGAGGAGCTGCAGTTCACCGCGGATTCCGCGAAGTGCCTCTACCTCGGACGATCCCACTCCGCCGGCGGGCAGTTCCTCGTGGTCGAGGACGACGAGTCCGACGGCTCTCCGGCCATTCAGCTTTCCCTGGGCGGCGGCAAGCGCATCGGCTATATCGCCCGCATCACGGGTGGGTTCGACTCGAAAGTCGTCGTCGACGGCAAGGCGACGCCTGCGGTGCGCGGCGCCAGCTACCTCGGGTTCAGCCCGGACGGCAGCCGCTTTGCCTTCCAAGCAGGCAACCCGCCATACCCCGGGCTCTACCTTGATGGCGTCGAGCAGAAAGGCGTGGCCGTCGTGCAGACCAATGCCGTCCGCTCGCAAACTGATCCTTGGTTCACGTTCAGCGCGGACAACAAGTATATCGCGCACTTCGGCTTCGCGAACGGTGAGATGGGCAAGCAAGGTCTCGTCGTAAACGGCAAGCTCGTCGACGCGACGACCAGCACCTATTGCCTGCCGTTCTTCACCCCCGACAGCAAACACATCGTCTATTTCCGCTTCGTGCCGGGCGGTGGCTACGAGGTCATGGTCGATGGCAAGGCCGTCGAGAAGGTCAGCAGCTTCCCAACCGGCCTCGGACAGCAAGGACCCGCAGCCATCCCGCCCTTCGAAATGGGCGCCGACGGCGTGTTCACCTTCATCGCCATCGTCGACGGCGCGGCGAAACGCTTCCGCATCACGCCCGATGGCAGCACGAGCCTCGCGGCGTTTCTCGCCGAAGCCGAGGCAGCGCAAGCCAAGGCCAAGGCCGCGGTCGCGACACCTGCTCCGGCGCCGACCAAAAAGAAGCGCTGATTCGTTTTCCGTCCGCGAATCCAACCACTCCGCACCCTCACCATGAAAGCTACTACCCATGCCCGTCGGGCCGCCGCGTCCCTCGCCGCCCTTTCCATGATGGCCAGCTCGGTCGTTGCCCAGCCCAAGGTCGAGGAGACCGTCGTCGGTCCCGTTGGCGTTGGCGGACTCTACGTCGTCAGCCAGAACGACGCGCGCGTCGCCTACGTCGGCGCCAAGGGCACACGCACCGTCGTCACCGTCGATGGCGTCGAAGGCCCCTTGCTCGACGAGTTGTTCAACGGCAGCGCCGCCAACATCACCGGTGCCGGCCCGCTGCTCGTGCACCGGGCCAACGAAGGCGGGAAAAACATGGCCGGCACACCCACCGCAGTGATTTTCAGCGAGCAAGGCTCCGCCTTCGCCTACATCGGGCGGCAAGGCAACGACTACATCGTCGTCCACAACGGCAAGGAAGTCGGCCGCGGCCCGCGCAGCGCCCTCTCGCTTCAGCACACGCCGCTCTCGCTCTCGCCCAAGGGCAATTTCGTCTATTGGGGCGAGATGAAGATGGAGGGCGGCCGCGGGGTTTATCGTCTCATGATGAACGGCAAACCCGAGCCGTGGGCCGGCCATCAAAACCTCCAGCCCGTCTTCAGTCCCGACGACAAGCGCTACGCCTACACCGCCGGCACCGTCGAGAACTACCAAAAGCAGGTGCTGATCGTGGATGGCAAAGTCGCCAGCTACGCCGGTTTCAATCCGCAGTGGACGGCCGACAGCAAAATCCTCCTTACCACAGGCGCGGACAACAAGGTCCTCGTCGATGGCAAGCCCGGTCCCTACGCCGGCATCTCTATCGAAAAGATCACGCCCTCGACTGTCGGTAGCCGCTTCGCGGTCATCATGCGCAAACGCGTCGTGAACTATCAGGGCGTCGGCACGCTCTACCTCGACGGCAAGGAAGTCCCGGGCACCGAGGGCGCGATGGACATTTCCTTCAGCCCCGACGGCAAGCGCTGGGCGCTCCGGTGCCTGAACCCCGAGGCCAAGAGCTTCTTCGTCGTCCTCGACGGCAAGAAGGGCAACGAATACCAGAGCGTCGCCGACAAGTTCTCGTGGTCGCCCGACTCCTCGAAGGTGATTTTCCACATCGGCAGCAGCGGCCGGAATTTCGTCGTGGTGAACAACACCGAGGAGATCCCCGTCGCGATGGTGGGCTCGCTCTCCCGCAACCCGATCGTGTTCGCCAAGGTCGGCTCACGCTACGCGTTCTCGTCCACCGACGGCACCAACCGCCAGCACCTCACCATCGTGGACGGCAAGAACATCCTCCCCGCCGGCCTCTCGCCCAACGGCGATTCGTTCGATTTCAGCGACGACGGCTCGCGCTATGCCTTCGCCGTCTCGCCCGTCGGCCGCAGCGACTCCGCCGGTCTCGTCATCGACGGCAAACACCGCAACGAACTCTTCACCGGCAGCTTCACCGGCACCGGCTGGATCACGCCCACCCGCAACAATCTCTTCAAGTGGAGCCCGCACGGAAATTACCTCGTCCGCGTCGCGCGCCGTCCCGACAACACCGCCGCCGGTCTCTACGTCAACGACCAGCTCGCCTACCCCACCACGCTTCAAGTCTCGCACCCCACCTTCACCCCCGACGGTAACCACCTCTACTGGATCGGCGCTGAGAAGTTTCCCGACCGGCCGCAGCTTTACTACATCGTTTATTCCGACGGCCACCCGGTGATGAAACGCGACGCCGACGGCTTCCTCGGCTACAAGGAGGCTTGGTCCATCGATGAAAAAGGCGTGCTCACCTTCATCGCCGCCGGCGGCAACCAGGTGAAGCGTTACCGCGTCACGCCCTCCACGGACTCGAATATCGACAAGATGGTCGCGGCCACGCAGGAGAAACTCGCCAAGGCCGAAGCCGAGGCGCTCGCCGCGAAGCGCAAGGCCGAGGAGGAAGCCGCCGCCACAGCCGCGAAGGCGAAAGCCGACGCCGACGCGCTCGCCGCGAAGCGAAAGGCCGACGCCGACGCTGCAGCCAAGGCCCGCGCCGACGCCGCCGCCGCCAAGACCAAGGCGCGGCAACTCCAGCTCGAAAACGCGAAACGCAAACGTCAGGGTTTGCCTCCGTTGACCGAACTGCCGTGAAACCTATTCCTCCATCCCGCCCACCATGAAAAATACGCTCCTCCTCGCTGCCCTCGCATGCGCCGTAGCGCCCGCGGTCCTTGCCCAAGATCTCACGCTCGCCGATCTCGCGCGCCGGCCCGAGCTCGTTCCCGCCCAAGTCAGCCTCAAGCAGCCCCTGAAACTGCAGGGCCGTCCCGCGATCAACGCCGGCCAGAAACTCACGGTCGTCTCGGTGCGCGGCACGAGCGTGGAACTCGAGACCCCCGACGGCCGCAGCACCTTCACCACCAAGGCCGACGACACCGACGTGCTCGCCGTCGCGCAGCAGACATGGCAGGGCCTCAATCCCGAGCAACGCGCGCTCACCTACGCCACGCTCCTCCAGCGCAAGGAACTCTGGCCCTACCGGGTGAAACTCACCCAGCTCATGCGTCTGTCCGGCGGCGATCTGAAACCCGGCACCCCGGCGATCCTCGTCGGCGTCGAGGGCAACCAGCTGTTGCTCGTTTACGAGCAGGGCAAGTTCCTCTTCAACGCCCAGCCCCGCGACACCGACCTGCTGGACTCGGCCCGCAAGCTCATCGCCGACAAAAATGCCTTTCCCAGCCGCGTCAGTGAAGACTTGGCCGGCAAACTCGTCAGCCCGGCCACCGGCGCCGCCGCTTCCCTCGACGCCAAGGCCGCGCCGAAGTATTTCGTGTTCTACCGCGGCGCAGGCTGGTGCGGCCCGTGCGTGCAATTCTCCCCGTCGCTCGTGAAGTTCGACAAGGATGCGAAGGCGAAGCACCCCGGCGCCTACCAGATCATCTTCATCAGCGGCGACAAGACGCCCGCCGACATGAAGGCCTACGCCGGCAAAATGGGCTTCGCCTGGGCCGCCGTGCCGCAGCCGCGCCAGCCCGAGACGCAGATTGTGAACCGGCTTTTCACGAATCTGATCCCGCAGCTCGTCGTCACGGACCGCGCCGGCACCGTGGTGATCGACAGCGCGAAAACCGGCGGCCCCGACAACGCGCTGCGACAGTTCGCCGCGCTGTTGAAAAAATAGGCCCGCGTCAGAACAAGCTCCGCCCCTTGGCCTGCGGCGGAGCAGGCACGCCGAGGATGCGTGCGAGCGTGGGCGCGATGTCATCCACCCCCACGGGCTGCGGGTAGGTGCCGGGCTTCACCCCGTGGCCCAGCCAGAGGAGCGGCACGTGCGTGTCGTAGGCGTGGGGCGTGCCGTGGTTGGTCCCGGTGCGGCGCTCGACCCAGTGCGGCTTGGAGACATAAAACACATCGCCGCTGCGCTCGGAATGGAAGCTGCGCAGCATCGCTGACCCATGGGGACCGTCCGCGATGCCGGCCGCGAGTTCGCTGCGTGTATAGGCGGCCTCCACCCACTCGACGGTGAGGAGCGCGTCGCGCACGACCTTCTCCGCCGCGGCGGGCGCGACGTTTTTTTCGCGAAGCATCGGCTGGAAAAACAGCAGCTGGCTCGCATCGACCGCGAGCCAGTGCCGCCCCTCGCCCAGCGGACCAAACGCGCGGTCCATCGCGGCTGCGGCGGCCTTGAGCACCCGCGTGTGATCGATGCGGCCGGCGCTCCCCGCGGCGTTCAGCTCCTTAACGCGCTCCGGCAGCGGCGCGATGCCGTGATCGGCGGTAAGCACGATCGTGCAGTTGGCGAGGCCCAGACGCTGGTCGAGGAAAGCGAAAAACTCCGCGAGCAGCCGATCCGTCCGCAGCGTGATGTCCATGAGCTCATGGCTGTCGGGTCCGTGGGCGTGGCCCACGAGGTCGTTGGCGGAGAAGCTGAGCCCGATCACATCCGTCACGCCGCGGCCCCCGAGGTTCTCCTGTTCGATGAGCGCGCGCGTGAAGTCGATCAACACCTCGTTCTCGAACGGCGAGGCCTCGAAGGCGTCGTAGAACGCGGGCGTGAGCTTCTCCGCCCCGCCATTCACGCGTCTCGGAAAGACGCGCGTGAAGCCGCGCTCCACACTCTCTCCCGCCGCATCGTCCGCGCCTTGCAGGGCCACGTAGGCGGCGGCCGGCAGCAGCCGGTCCCAGACGCGGCCGAAGAACGCCTCCACCCGGCCCGAGGCGTTGAACGCCCGCACCCACGCCGGCACGTCCGCCATGTAGGCCGTGGACGAGACGAAGCGGCCCTTGTCCAGCCAGTAGGCGGCGTCGGCGGATTTTCCCGCGAGCAGAATGGCCGAGCGATCCTTGCTGGAGACACCGATGACCTTGGGGCCCGATCCGCGGGTGCGCTTGAGCTGATCGCCGACCGTCGGGGCGAGCAGGCGGCGCGCGGAGGCGCCCAGTTCCGCGTCGCGTTTCGCCTTGCGCCCGTCCGCGCCCGGCGGGGGCAGACCGACGATGCGCACCGAGTCGTCGTCCACACAGTTCGTCTTCAGCATCGTCCCGCGATCCACCCAGTCGTTGGCGATGATGCCGTGGATGTCCGCATGCACGCCGGTCAGGATCGTCGCGTGGCCGCAGGCGGTCTTGGTGACTGCATGGCGGTGACGGCAGTCGGTGAAATTTGCGCCGCGCTCCATCAGCAGCCGAAATCCGCCCGGCCCGAAGTGCGGGCCGAAACGCGCGAGGTAGTCGGCGCGAAACTGATCAATCGTGATGACGACGACGAGGGCCGGCGAAGCGGCCGGCGTGGCGGCGCGCAAGCCGTGCACGGCGGCGAACAGGAACGCGGTGAGGACGAGAAGCCGGGGGAAGCGCATGACAAAAAAGATTGGGATGCCTCACTCTCGGGGCCGCAGCTCGTTCCCTGCAATGTCTTCCCACGCGTAATAGTGGAAAGTCCGGTCGGTGCTCATCGCGACGAACAGGCCCTGCGGAAACTTGGGGCCGAGCGCCCGGGCCGTCACCTCGCTGCCATCGCTGTCGATCGCCGCGACGGGCACGGTCTTGATCAGCATGTGCTCGTGCGGGCGGCCGGGCTCGCCTTCCCGGCGGTAGATGCGGAACCGGTTCGCCTGCTGGTCGGACACGAGGAGGTAGCCCGTGCCATCCGGCCGCTTGTAGATTGAGATGCCCTCGTGATCGCTCACGTAACCACTGGTGCCAAACACCGCGAGTTCGCGGCCCGCGTCAGGGGCGTCGGGATCCGCGGCGTATTTCCGCACGCCGTGCATCTCGTCAGAATAGTAAACATAGCCTAGCTCCGCATCGACCGCGATGGCCTCGATCTCCTTTTTTCCGGAGTAGGCGCCGAACTCGCGCACGAGGGACATCGCCACGCGCCCCGCCCCGTCGTCGCGCAGCCGGTATTGCGCGAGATAGCCCTGCGCGGGGCCGGACTTGCCGCCCACGATCGCAAACACCGCGCCGTCGCGCGGTCGCTGGTAGAGCGCGATGCCCATCGGCGCGCGGGTTTTGTCGCCGCCGAAGACCACGAGGTCGCCTCGGTCCACGCTCGCCATGCCCGGCATCGAGAAGACCCTCAGACGTTGCATCTCCCGCTCCGTGGTCACCACAATGTCGGTGGGCTGGCCGCCGAGCCTGAAGCCGTAGGCGAGATCGACGTTGTTCGGCCGCTGGAGGCCGCCGACGCGCTGCACAATCTTGCCGTCGAGATCGAAGACGTAGAGCGCGCCGTCCGTGTCCTTGTCGGTGCCGATGACAAGGCTCATCGCCGGATCGGCCGCATTGATCCAGATCGCGGGATCATCGGTGTCGTGACGCGTCGGCTCGGTGACGACGCGGGGCCGGATCGCTTCGGGAGCCGGGCCAGCCGGACCGCTGCAACCAGCGATGAGGACTGCGGCGAACGAAGGGAGCAGGCGAAGACACTTCATGGCGTGGGTCGATCCGGAGGCGCCGGGACGATGAGGCAAGCCTTCCGGGTTACGTTCGCGCAACGATCGCCGGCGGTCGCGGCTCACAGGGCCGAGAGCAGACCGCCATCGACCACGAGGATCTGGCCGTTGACGAAATCGGAGGCGCGAGAAGCCAGAAACACGGCCGCCCCGATCAGCTCGTGCGGCTCGCCCCAGCGCCCGGCGGGCGTGCGCGCGCAGATGGCGCGATCGAACACCGGGTCGATGGTGAGCGTGCCCGTGAGATCGGTGCGCATATAGCCGGGGCTGATCGCGTTGGCCTGCACGTTGCGGCCGCCCCACTCCACCGCCATCGCGCGCGTGAGCATCTTGAGGCCGCCCTTGGCCGCGGAGTAGTTCGCGATGGTGGGGCGCGAGATCTCGGCGTTGAGCGAGCAGATGTTGATGATCTTGCCACCGCCGCGCCGCAGCATCCCCGGGACGACAGCCCGCGTGACGAGAAACGCACTGGTCAGGTTCGTGTCGATCACGGCGCGCCACGTTTCGAGCGGCATGGATTCAAGCGGCGCGCGCCGGTGGATGCCGGCGTTATTGATCAAAACGTCGATCTCCCCCGCGATATCGGCGAGCGCTCCCTCGATCTCGGCGGCCTGGGTCACATCAAAACGCCGCCCCTCCACGGTCGCGCCCTCGCCGCGCAGCTGCGCCACCGCGCTCTCCAGGCGCGCCGCATCAATATCATTTATCACGAGGTCGGCCCCAGCCCCGGCCAGGCCCCGCGCGAGGGTCAGCCCAATCCCCTGCCCCGCACCCGTGATCAGGGCGCGTTTCCCGCGCAGGGAAAAAAGTTCGCTCGTCGTCACCGCGCCATCCCGAACCGAACGGCTGGACGGGCGCAAGCCCGGGCCGCAGAATTCATCTTTGCACTCGCGCCGGTTCGCGCCCCGAATTGCACCACCCCTCGCCCCCGCATGAAAACGACCGTCCGACTCAGCATGGCCGCCGCACTCGTGCGCTTTCTCCAGCGCCAATACATCCGCCGCGATGGCGTCGAACACCGCCTGATTAACGGCGTGTGGGGCATCTTCGGCCACGGCAACGTCACCGGCTTCGGCCAGGCCCTGGAGGAAGAGGGCTCGTTTGCCGGGAAAAACGCCCTCCCCTACCTCCAGGCCAAAAACGAGCAGGCGATGGTGCACGCGGCGGTCGCGTTCGCGAAGGCCCGCCAGCGGCTCGGCACCTACGCCTGCACGAGTTCCATCGGCCCCGGCGCGACCAACATGATCACGGGCGCGGGCGTCGCGACCGTCAATCGTCTCCCGGTGCTGCTGCTGCCGGGCGATATTTTCTCCAACCGCATCCCCGGTCCCGTGCTGCAGCAACTCGAGTTTCCCGGGAGCCAGGACGTGAGCGTCAACGACTGCTTCCGGCCCGTCTCGAAATACTGGGACCGCCTCAACCGCCCGGAGCAACTGCTCTCCGCCCTGCCCGAGGCGATGCGCGTGCTCGCCGATCCGGTGGAGACCGGCGCCGTCACGATCGCGATGCCGGAAGATGTGCAGGCGGAGAGCTACGCCTACCCGCTGAATTTTTTCGAGAAGCGCGTCTACACCGTCGAGCGTCCCGGCTGCTCCGCGGAGAACCTCCGCGCCGCCGTCGCCGCCATTCGCGCCGCCAAGCGCCCGCTCATCGTCGCCGGCGGCGGTGTGCACTATTCGGATGCGACTGATGCCCTCGCAAAATTTTGCGATGCCACCGGCATCCCCGTCGGCGTCACGCAAGCCGGCAAGGGTGCGCTGCTCGACTCGCATCGCTCGTGCCTCGGCGCCCTCGGCGTCACCGGCACCGCCGCCGCCAATGCCATCGCGGTCGAGGCCGATCTCGTGATCAACATCGGGACGCGGCTGAGCGATTTCACGACGGCCTCGAAGACGCAGTTCCAGCACCCACGCGTGCGCTTCATCGGCGTGAATATCCACTCCGCCGACGCCCGCAAACACGGCGCGCTCCCCCTCATCGGCGACGCCCGCGCAATCCTTGCTCAGCTCACGCGCGCCCTCGCCGGCTGGCGCGCGCCCGCCGCACACCGCGCGAAGATCGCGCGCGAAATTGAAAAATGGTCCGCCACCCGCGCCACGCTCGTCGCACCCAAGCGCGGCGTGCCGCTCACCCAGGCGCAGGTCATCGACGAGCTCAACCGCGCCTGCGGCGCCGACGGCACTGTGATCCATGCCTCCGGCGGAATACCCGGCGACATCCACAAGCTCTGGCGTTCGCACGCCCGCGACGACTATCACAGCGAATACGGATACTCCTGCATGGGCTACGAGATCGCCGGCGCGCTCGGCCTCAAGCTCGCCGCGCCCCGGCGCGAGGTTTACGCCTTCCTCGGCGACGGCAGCTACCTGATGCTCCACACCGAAATCGTCACCGCCGTGCAGGAGGGGCTGAAGCTCACCATCGTGCTCGTGGACAACCACGGCTTCGGCTGCATCCACGGTCTCCAGCGCGGCAGCGGCGGCAGGAGCTTCGGCAACGAATTCCGCCATCGCACCCGCGCCAACGGTCGCCTCGAAGGCCAGCCCGTCGCCGTCGATTTCGCGAAAAACGCCGAAAGCCTCGGCGCCACCGCTCTCCGCGCCGTCACTCCCGCGGAACTGCGCGCGGCGCTCGCGACGGCGAGGAGCACCCGCGGCGTCACCCTAATTTTTGTCACCACGCCTGCCGAGGTTCGCCTGCCCGGCTATTCGTGGTGGGATGTGCCGGTGTCGGCCACATCGAAGCTCCCCGGTGTCCGCGCCGCCCGCGCCCGCTACGACCGCACGGTGAAAACCAAACAGCGATTCTACTACTAAACGCTCATCGATCGGCGGCTGACGCTTTTTCATCTTTCTTCTTTTCCGTGCCCTCTCTCCACCCCTCCTGTCTTGTCGGCGCCAACCCCATCGTCTGGTCCAACGACGACTTCATGGACCTCGCCGGCGATGTGCCGCTCGACACCATCCTGCGCGAGATGCGCGCCGCCGGTTTCGCCGGCAGCGAACTCGGCCACGCCTACCCGCGCTCGCCCGCCGCGCTCGCCGGGGCGCTCGGCCGCCACGATCTCCGGCTCGTCAGCGGCTGGCACTCTACCTACCTCGCGTCGAAACCCTACGTCACCGAGGAAAAAACGTTTCGCACCCATCTCAATCTCCTGAAAACCCTCGGTGCCCGCGTCGCCATCGTCGCCGAATGCACGCGCTGCATCCACGGCGACAAGCACGCGGCGCTCGGCTTCGGCCCCGATGGAAAACTCACCCCGCGACTCACTGAGTCCGAGTGGCGAAAGTTCATCACCGGCTTGAAACGCCTCGCCGCCGTCGCCTTGGGCGAGGAGATGCGCATCGTCTATCACCACCACATGGGCACGGTGATCCAATGCGAGGCCGACCTCCACCGTCTGCTCGCCGCGGTCCCGGAAATCTCGCTCCTCCTCGACGCCGGCCACCTCGCCTTCGCCGGCATCGATCCCGTCGCGATTGCCAGGCGCTACGCCGCGCGCATCGGCCATGTTCATCTCAAGAGCGTGCGCCCCGAAATCGCCGAGCGCGTGCGCCGCGAAGGCTGGTCGTTCTACCGCGCCGTCGCCCACGGTGTCTTCACCATCGCCGGCGACGGCTGCGTGGATTACCCGGCCATCTTCAAAATCCTTGAGCGGGCCGACTACCGCGGCTGGCTCGTCGTCGAAGCCGAGGAAGACCCCGGGAAAGTCCCCGCCCTCCCCAAAGCCAAAAAAGCCCGCGCCTACGTGCGTGCGCAGACCGGCGTCTGACCCCGTTTCTTCTTTCGCATGTTTCCCAAGTTTCTTCTTTCGCATGTTTCCCAAGTTTCTTCTTTTCCGATGATCTCCCGCATGTCCCAGATGACGGCGCTCGGCGCCGATTGGTGGAACGACTCCGGCGTCCCCGCCGAGCTTGGCGAAGCCGTCGCGCTCGGCGCCGTCGGCGGCACGTCGAACCCCGTCATCGTCTCCCAAGCCGTCAAAGCCCAGCCCGCGCTGTGCAACCCGATTATCGATCGGTTGCTCGCGGAGTTTCCCTCCGACACCGAGGACGACATCGCGTGGCGACTCATCCATACGCTCGCGCTCGACGCCGCGGCGCGCCTCAAACCTGTCTTCGACGCCACGCGCGGTGCGAAAGGTTTCCTCTCCGTGCAGGTCAACGCGAAGTATTACCCGAGCCAGGAGCTGATGGTCGCGCAGGCCACCCAGCTCGCGTCGCTCGCGCCCAACATCGCGATCAAGGCCCCCGCCACCGAGGTCGGCATCGCCGCCATCGAGGAGATGACCGCCCGCGGCATCCGCGTGAACGCCACGGTCAGCTTTACCGTGCCGCAGGCCCTCGCCGTTTCCGCCGCGTTGGAGCGCGGCCTCAAACGCGCCCGCGCCGCCGGCCGCGACGCCGATGCCATCCGCCCCTACATCACACTCATGATTGGCCGCGTGGACGATCATCTGAAGCGCATCGTCGAAGCGGGAATAATCTCAACCACTCCCGGCGTGCTCGACTGGGCCGGCATCGCGGTGTTCAAGCACGCCCACCAGATCTTCAAACGCAGCGGCCGCCCCGGCACCCTGCTCGCCGCCGCCTACCGCCACGAAGGCCATTGGTCGCAGATCATCGGCCGCGAGGTGCTTCAGACCGTCCCCTACTCGTGGTGGACGAAATTCAACGTCTCGGCCTCCGAGCCCACGCTCACGCTCCACCAGCCCGTCGATCCCGCCATCGTCGCTGAGCTGCGGGCCAAGTTCCCCGACTTCATCCGCGCACACGACGAGCGCGGCATGGCCCCGGCGGATTTCCTCGGCTACGGCGCCACGCAGCACACGCTGAAACAATTCCTCGGCGGCTATGACGACCTCATCGCTTCGGTTCGCGCGCGCGCGCTGGCGTAGCCCGATACCCTTTGCCGCTCAAGATGCTGCCCCTGCTTTCCACCGCTTCGCGCCATCCGCTCCCGGATTGGAACGCCTGCGCGGCCGAAGCGGAGGCGGCCTCCTTGGATGCAGCCGGTCTAGGCAGATTCTACACCGAGCGTGGACGCGAATGGGTTCATCTCCTGCGCGACTCGTTTGGCAAAGGTTATCGCGGCTATGAATCGCCGAATTTCTGGCTGGTCTCGAGCGAGCCCGACGCCACCTGCCAACGCCTAATCGAATGGGCCGAGTCGATTCGGGCGAAGGTCATCAAGGCGCTCGCGCTCGATCACAGCGGGCAGCTCTACGGCAAGTGCCCCATGATTGTCGCCCATGACCTCGATGCCTATTACGACTACATCGCCCAATACCTGAGCGACGGCGAACACGCGCTCACCGGTGGCATCTATCTCAACGTCGGCTACGGCCATTTCGTTTTCACCTTTCACGACATGAACAATGCCGAGCTCGTGCTCGCCCACGAGCTGGCCCACGCGCTGGTCAGTCATCTGCCGCTTCCGCTCTGGCTCAATGAAGGCATCGCCCAGCTTTGCGAAGTAGCCGTGACGGGCCGCGACACCACGCCTTACGAAGAAGTCCATGAGAAATTTGATTCCTATTGGACCGGCGAGACCATCCAACAACTCTGGAACGGCGAAGGTTTCAATCGTCAGGACGAAGGGCAGCAGCAGAGCTATTATCTCGCGAGGCTGCTGACTCGAAATCTTACGGGAGACATCCAGCGATTTCGTTCCTTTGTGCACGAAGCGGACGCCTCAGATGCCGGGACCGCGGCCTTGCTGAAACCCTACGGGATTCGCCTCTCCGACATGGTCGCCCAGCATTTGGGCGACGGAGATTGGGCTCCGCGCCTGCCCCTCTGGACACCACCTGAGTCCGTGCCCGATCACCCGGCGGCTTTGCCATCACGACGATCTCATTCGCCTTCGTCGCATGATGCGCGCTGGCGGCCTAACCCTGTTTCGGTTTTACTCTCCTCATGACCTCCCCGCTCACCCCCTGCCCCCACCTCATCGGCGGCGAATGGCTTCCGGCCGCTGGTGCCACGACACCCGTCTTCAATCCCTCCACCGGCGACGTGATCGCCGAGTGTCCGGCCGGCGGCGACGCGGAGGTCAACGCCGCGGTCGAGGCCGCGCAGGCCGCGTTTCCCGCGTGGCGCGACACCCCGCCCGTCGATCGCGCGCGCGTCTTTTTCAAATACCGCCAGCTCATCGAGCAGAACTTTGACCTCCTTTGCCGCACCGTTTCGCGTGAGCATGGGAAAACCCACGCCGAAGCGCGCGGCTCCGTCTTCCGCGGGCTCGAGAACGTCGAATACGCCTGCGGCATCCCGACGCTGCTCTTCGGCGATTCGCTCCGTAACATCGCGCGCGGCGTCGATTGCGACACCATCAATCTGCCGCTCGGTGTCTGCGTGGGCATAACGCCGTTCAACTTCCCCGCGATGGTCCCGCTCTGGATGTTTCCCACCGCGATCGCGTGCGGGAATACTTTTATCCTGAAGCCGAGCGAGAAGGTCCCGCTCAGCGCGATTTTGCTCGGCCAACTGCTGGAGCAGGCCGGGTGCCCGAAGGGTGTCTTCAACATCGTCCACGGCGGCCGGCCCGCCGTCGATGCGCTGCTCAAGCATCCGAAGGTGAAGGCCGTTTCCTTCGTCGGCTCCACGCCTATCGCAAAATACATCTGGGACACCGGCACCCAGCACGGCAAACGCGTCCAGGCCAACGGCGGCGCGAAAAATTACATCGTCGTCATGCCCGACGCCGATGTCGCCAAGACGGTCGAAAATCTCACCACCGCCGCCTTCGGCTGCGCCGGCGAACGCTGCATGGCCGGCTCCACCGCCATCACCGTCGGCGCCGCCGCGGAGCGCGTGCTGCCCGATCTCGTGAAGGCGGCCAACGCAATCAAGGTCGGCCCCACCGACCGGCCCGCGCAACCCGACATGGGGCCGGTCATCACCGCCGCGCACCGCGACCGCGTGCTCAGCCTCCTCGCCACCGGCGAGAAGGAGGGCGGCAAACTCATCGCCGACGGCCGCGGCGTGAAGATCGCCGATGCGCCGAAGGGTTTTTATCTCGGCGCCACGATCGTCGACGGCGTGCAGCACACCATGACGCTCGCGCGCGAGGAAGTGTTCGGCCCCGTGCTCAACGTCATGCGCATGGATGATCTCGACGCGGCCATTGAGCAGACGAACCGCTCCGCCTTCGGCAACGGCGCCGCGATCTTCACCAACAACGGTCGCGCCGCGCGCGAGTTCACGATGCGCGTGAAGGCCGGCATGGTGGGCGTCAACGTGGGCGTGCCCGCGACCATGGCGATGTTCCCCTTCACCGGCTGGGACGACTCCTTCTACGGCGATCTCCACATCCAGGGGAAGGAGAGCATCCAGTTCTACACGCAGCAAAAGGTCGTCAGCTCGCGCTGGTTCGGCGGGGACGTGGGCGACGTGTGGAAAAAGTAGCTGGCCCCGCGCGGTCCGCTTCACGCAGAGTGGGCGTTTCATGAACCGCGCCGCCTCCCCCACCGCCCACCCTGCCGAACGCATTCTCCTCGGGCCCGGCCCGAGCCCCGTGCCCCAGCGCGTGCTCCGCGCCCTCGGTGCGCCGACGCTCGGCCACCTCGATCCGCAATATCTCGCGATCATGGACGAGGCCTGCGCGATGCTGCGCGAGGTCTTCCGCACGAAGAATGCGCTCACGTTTCCCGTCAGCGGCACCGGCATGGCTGGCATGGAATGCTGCGCCACCAACCTGATCGAGCCCGGCGACGAGGCGATCGTGTGCGTCAACGGCGTGTTCGGCACGCGCATGAAGGATGTCTTCGAGCGCTGCGGCGCCATCGTGCACGCCGTCGAGGCGCCTTGGGGCGAGATTTTCACCCACGATCAGATCGCGGCCGCGCTGGAGAAGCACCCGAAGGTGAAGCTCGTCGGCATCGTGCATGCCGAGACGAGCACCGGAGCCCACCAGCCGATCGAGGGCCTCGACAAAATCGTCCGCGCACGCGGCGCGCTGCTGCTCGTCGATGCGGTCACGAGCCTCGGCGGCCATGAGCTGCGCGTGGACGACTGGGGCATCGACGCGATCTACAGCGGCACGCAGAAGTGCCTGAGCTGCCCGCCCGGCCTCTCGCCGGTGAGCTTCGGCGAGCGCGCGCTGGCGCGGATGGATGCGCGCAAGACCAAAGTGCAGTCGTGGTATCTCGATGTCTCGATGCTCCGGAAATACTACACCGGCGGCGGAGGCGGCGGCCGCGTCTATCACCACACCGCACCGATCAACATGACCTACGCGCTCCGCGAGGCGCTGACCATCGTGCTCGAGGAAGGCCTCGAGGCCCGCATCGCGCGCCACGCCACGATGCACACCCGGCTCCGCACAGGACTCGCCGAGCTGGGCCTCGGCTACATCCCGACCCACTCGTTGCACACGCTGAACTGCATCCGCATCCCGCAGGGCGCGGACGATGCCGCGGTGCGCACGCGCCTCCTGACGGACTACGGCATCGAAATTGGCGCCGGCCTCGGCGTGATGGCCGGCAAGGCCTGGCGCATCGGGCTCATGGGCCACGGCGCCAGCGTGCGGAACGTGGATCTCGTGCTCGCCGCGCTGCGGGCCTGCCTGCGCTGATGCCTCCCGCAGCCGCGGGCCGCGGGGCAGAAAAAAGGCCGGCTCAATGAGCCGGCCTTTTTGGTGAAATATCGCGTCGCTCAGAACCAGCTGATGCGCTCGGGAACGTAGACGGTGTCGTGCGCCTTGAGGTAGAAGGGCTCTCCGCCCCGGCCCTCGAGCACTTTTTTGAAATCGATCTCGAAATTCTCGATCTTGCCACCGTCCTGACGGACGATGCGGACGCGCTTTTTGTTGGCGCGCGACTCGTCAAAGCCACCCGCCTCCATGATCGCATCGAATGCGGTGAGTTCGCGCTCCGACGTGACTTTGCCGGGCTTTATGACCGCACCGGTCACGAAAACGGAAAATGCCGAGGAGACGACGGTCACTTTGACTTCCTTGGAAGTGATCTGCGAGGCGTAGAGCGCGACGAGTTCCTTCTCAAGTTGGGCAGGCGTCTTGTCCACCGCCTTGACCTCGCCGACGAGATAAAGGTTCACCATGCCGTCGCGACGAATCTGCTGGGTCATGTCGAGCGTCGCGGAACCCGGGAACGAGACCTTGATCACGTCGCCGGCATTCAGGATTTGCACGCCGGGCTTCACCTGGGTGGTGGGCGTCGGGGCTGGCGGGGTTTCGCAACCACCGAGCAAAACGGCCAGACCAAGCAAAAGGGCCGCCGTTGCCGACAGCCCGCGTGAAAGCGAATGAGTGAGTCCCGCGTTTTTCATCAGAACCCGTCATATCGGCGCACCTACCGCTTCATCAAGCGGAAACCCGGCTGGGCCGGCCGGCGGAAAGCCAGGCCAGACGCCGCCCCGGCCTGCCGCCGTCGATTACAAGAGGCGCCGCAGCGCCGCTTCGCCGCCGCGTGCTACCAAAGCGTAAACTTGCGTCGCGTCCGCCCAGGCGGCCGCCGTGTAGGGTTCACGCCCCGCAATGGCCGGCCGGCCGGTTTCGGCCCCCGGAGCAAAATCCCCGCGCCGCGCCACATAGAGGTGAAACCAAGTGCCCTCGCGGTTGAAGCAGAGTTCAAAAACCTCAAGCCCGCCCACGCGCACGACCCGGCAGCGTTGCCGCCGCAGTTCCTCGACGCCCACGCCAGCGCCTTGAGTGAGCGGCGTCGCAACACTCGCCAGCCGCGCCTGCACTTCGCCGAGGCCAGCGGGAAAGCCATCGTGCTGATCATGCTGGTCGACGATATCCGCGGCCGCAAACCGCGCAAAATCCTCAAGTGTGCGGGCCGACGTCGCCGGCTGTGCCAGCTTGAGCCCCACGATCGTCGCCACCGCGATCGCCGCCGCGGCGGCCAGCCACAGCGGCTGAGACCACCACATCCGCCGCGGCTGGCTGGCCCGGGCCCCCGCGAGAATCGCCTCGCGCAGGCCCGCCGGGGGCATGATCGCCCCAAGCCGCTCGGCGACGGTCCGGTCAAAGGACCGCTGGCGCTCCAGCCAAACCCGCAGCTCCGGATCGCGCTCCGATTGGGCGAGCGCCTCGGCGAACTGCGGATCGGCCGCGTCGCGGCCGTCGGGCCGGTAGGCGCTGAGGATAAACTTGGCCTCTTCGTTGTTCATGGACGGGTGCCGGTCTTGGGGAATTCGATGACGCTGCCGCCTTTCGCCTTGTCGGCGAGCCGGGCGCGCAGGTGGGTTTTGCCGCGGGAGAGCCGTGACATCACGGTGCCAATCGGCACGTCGAGAATCTCGGCGATCTCGTGATAGGCGAGGTCCTGCAGGTAAAAGAGCGCGAGCGGTTCACGAAACACCTGATCAATCTCCTGCAACGCGGCCAGCACGAGCTGGGAGTCCAGCCGGGACACGAAGTCCACCTCCACGTCCGGCACATCCTTCTCCGCCGGGGGCAGGTCCTCGATGGCCGAGATGCGCCCGCCCCGCCGTCGGATGCGCAGAAACTCGCGATAAAGCGTGGTGAAAAGCCATGTCTTGGCCTTGGTCGTGTCGCGGAGCGATTCGCCCTTCGTCGCCCACACGAAAAAAGTCTGCTGGGTGAGGTCGCTCGCATCCGCCGGATTGCGCGCCAAGCTGAGCGCAAAGCGGTAGAGCGGCGCGTAGTGCGCTTCCACGAGGTCGGCGAAGGCCTGGCTTTGCATCGTCGGTGGGAGACCGCAAACCAGCCGGTTATTCCCGCAATTCCGCGAGTTTTAGCCCGGCGTCACCCGGGCCGCCAGCATCGGCCGGAACGCACTGCGGTAGGACCAAGCCAGGTAGAGTTCCAAGGCGAGGATCACCAAGGCCATGACCACACCCGACGGCGCGAGAAACACATGCACCGCCACGATGTTGACGATCACGGGCGCCAGGATCGTGAGCGCAAGGGGCACAAAACGGTTCAACAGCAGCAGCGCCCCCATCAGGGTTTCGGTGGCCTTCACCAGTTGGAACAGGTAGCCCGTGTTCATCATGGCCGTGGAAAAAGCCACCAACCCGGCCGGCATTTGATCCGGGGGCGGGGGCGGGATGAAGAAGAGAAATCCATTCAGGCCGAAAACGAAAAACATCAGCCCGAGCAGCACGCGGGCGATGGCCGGGAAGAACCGGGTGAACGATGGGGAGGCGGTGTGGGCGGCCATGGCGGGAGGAGATGTGGCTTGAAAGCAGACGACTACTTTTTCGCCCCGCCCTCGGCGATCGCCTTCAGATTAGCGAGGCCGACCTCGAACTGCCCGCCGACCATCTTGTCCATGCTCATGAACAGACACATGACTTTGCCGACGAAACTATTCGGGCCATACATGTGCCACGTGACGAGCGTGCCGGCGCCCTCGGGCTTGAAGATGAAATCAACCGTGCTCGCGCCCTCCATCGGCTCCTTCCAGTCCATGCGCTGGCGCACGAGTTCGCCGGGCTTGCTCTCGATGATGGTGGCGGAACCGGCGCCGACCTCGCGGTTGCCCTGCCAGCTGGCCACCGAGCCCACGCCAGTGGCGGGCCCCGAGTAGGCGGTCTTCACGTTGGGATCGAGTTTCATCCACGGATTCCACACGGCGAATTTGCGGTGGTCGTTGACCTGGTCGAACAGCACGGCGGGCGGGGCGGCGATGACGAGGCTGCGTTGCACGCTGAACTGGTTCGGCTGAAACGCCGCCACGATGAGGATGAGCGCGATGACGGCCACGAGGCCGAGGAGGATTTTCTTGAGCATGGTGGGTGAGGTGGGGAATCGGGAAGGTGAGCTGGAATCGAAGCGCGATCAACGCCGCGCTGCGGCGCGGAGTTTTTTGATGTCGAGCTTCACCATGCCGAGCATGGCGGAAAACATGCGCTGCCGCCGCGCCGCATCCTTGTCCTCGATCATCGCGAGGAACTCGGTGGGCACGATCTGCCAGGAGACGCCGAACTTGTCCTCCAGCCAGCCGCACTGGACCTTTTTCCCGCCCGCCGAGAGCCGTCGCCAGTAATAGTCCACCTCACGCTGCGTGCGGCACTCGACAACGAAGGAGATGGCGGGCGTGATCTTGTAGACCGGCCCGCCGTTGAGCGCGACGAACTCCTGCTCCAACAGGCGGAAATTCACAGTCATCACCGAGCCGGCGGGCCCGGGTCCGCCCTCAGGGTAGCGGGTGATGCGCAGGATTTCTCCTCCCTTGAAGACCGAGACGTAGAACTTCGCGGCCTCCTCGGCCTCGTGGTCGAACCAGAGGAAGGGCGTGATGGTGGGAAGTCTTTTTGCGGAGGCGGGGCGGATTCTCACGGGAGCAACAAGGGCTAAGCGGGCTTCACATCATCAACGAATGACCACGGCCGCGGCGGACAGGTGCGGCGAAAAATCACGGCGCCGCCGCGAGCACAGCCTCGAGGCGGTCGAAGTTCTGCTCGTTGGCCGCGGCGATGAAGTCGCGCAGCCGCGCCGCCTCAGCCGGATCGTCGAAGAGCATTCGCCACGTGACCTGGGTTCCGCCGGCGCGCTCGATGAGCGTCATCGCGAGCGAAAAGCCGTGCCCTTGCTGGTTGTGCCGCACCACGATCAGCTCTGGCGCGAGGATCTCGGTGAAGCGGTTGTCCATCGCATAGGTCATCCCGTTGGGGCCGCGCATGGTGAAGCGCCACGCCCCGCCCGGGCGAAAATCGAACTCGTGAAACTCGTTCGTGAAGCCCTCCGGCCCCCACCATCGCGCGAGCACCGCGGGATCGGCGAAGGCCGCGAACACGCGCGCCCGCGGCGCCGCGAACAGCCGGGTGTTGACGATTTCGTGCGCGGGAGCGCGGCCGGGATGAGGCGGATTCACAGGGGGAAGTGCTTCAGGTTTTGCTCGCGCAGTTGAACATCCACTGGATGCCGAACTTGTCCGTAAGCGTGCCCCAGTAGTCGCCCCAGAACATCTCCTGCAGCGGCGACTCGACCTTGCCGCCCGCGGCCAGCGCGGCGAAGAGCCGGTCGGTCTCGGCGCGCGTGTCGGGCTGGAGGTTGATGAAGAGGTTGTTGCCGGCCTTGCAGGCGAACCCCATCGAGTCCGGCGCATCGGTGCCCATGATCATATGGCCGCCCAGGATCGGGAGCGCGACGTGCATGATGAGGTTGCGATCCGCCTCGGCCAGCGGCGGGCAGCCGGGCTGCGCGGGCATATCGCCGAAGCGCATGACGGCCCCGGCAAACTCCGTCTTGAAAACGGAACGGTAGAAATTGAACGCCGCTTCGGTGGAGCGGGGGAAATTAAGATAGGTGCTGACGCTAGCCATGGGAGGAGGTGATGGGTTGGAGGTTATGGGTGATGGGTTGAGAAAAAATCAGCCGCCGGCCGTCGTGCGCTCGACGAGCCGCGCGAGATACGCCTGCTCGGGACCGACGTGCGCGAGCTGGAGCGCGCGGCGAAAGCTCTCCGCGGCGGCGCGCTCCTCCTTGAGGAGCCAGTGCAACTCGCCCTTCACGGCGTGAAGCAGGTAGTGCGACTCGAGCTTGCCGCGATCGGAGATGGCGGCGAGGGCTTCAAGGCCCGCACGCGGACCCTCGGCATGAGCGACGGCCACGGCGCGGTTCAGCGCCACGATGGGCGAAGGCTGGAGGCGGCAAAGCTCATCATAGTGGCGCAGGATGAGGGCCCAGTCCGTGGCTCCGAAATCCTTCGCCGTGCAATGGATCGCGGCGATGCCCGCCTGCAGATGGTATTCGCTGAGCTCGTCGCCCGCCGCGGCCGCCGCGAGCTGCACGAGGCCGCGCTCGATCAGCGCCTGATCCCAGCGCGTGCGGTCCTGATCGTGCAGGCGCAGAAGCGCGCCCTGTTCGTCGAGCCGCGAGGGAAAGCGCGCTGCGGTGAGCAGCATGAGCGCGAGCAGCGCATGCGCGCGCGGCGTGTGGCCCGCGGGATGCGCCACGAGCAGCGAGGTCAGGCGGATCGCCTCCTGGCAGAGTTCCTCGCGCAGCAGGCGCTCGCCGGACGAGGCCTTGTAGCCCTCGTTGAACAGCTGGTAGAGCGTGGCGAGGACGCCGTTAAGGCGCGGCGTCAGGTCCTCGCCCTCGGGCAGCTCAAACGCCAGCCCCGCGTCGCGCAGCCGCCGCTTCGTGCGCGTGAGCTGCTTTTCAATCGCGGCTTCGCTGGATAGGAAAGCCCGCGCGATCTCGGCGGTGCCGAAACCACAGAGCACCTTGAGCGCGAGGATCACCTGCGCGTCGGGCGCAATCGACGGGTGGCAGCAGACGAACATGAGGCGCAACGCGTCGTCGCGGATCTCGTTTTCCGCGGTCCACGCAAACGCCGGCAGCGCCGGGGTGCGCTCGAAATGCGTGATGAGCGCCGGCTCCTTGCCCGCCGCCATGCGGCCGTGCCGCAACGCGTCGCGCGCGAGGTTCATCGCCACCTGCGTGATCCACGCGGAGGGGTTGGGCGGGATGCCGCCCATCGACCATGTGCGGAGCGCCCGGAGCATCGCCTCCTGCGCGACATCCTCCGCGAGCGCGAGGTTATGCACGCCCACGAGACGCAGGAGCGCGCCGTGCAGGCGGCCGGTCTCATGCCGGAAGAAATGCTCCACGAGCCCTGCCGGGTTGGCCGGCGCCGCCGGAGGTGAATTGGAATCCACGGCGTCCACGACGATCAGTTGACCGAATGAGCGGACGACGGCGCGGCCTTGGTCGTCACCCCAAGATGGCAGTGCGGCGTCAACTCCCGCACTTCGATCATCATGCCGTAGTCGAGCCCCGGGTGACGCCGCGCGATCGCCGTGGCCTCGTCGAGACTGCCGACCAGGAGCTTCACGTAGCCGCCCACCGCTTCCTTGGCCTCCGGGAAAGGCCCGTCCACGACACGGCCGCCGCCGGGGCCGGACACGACGCGCGTCTCGAGTTCGAGCGGCTGGCCCTCGGTGGCTTTGCCCTCGCTGACGAGGCCCTCAAACCACGCGTTCCAGCGCGTGATGAGCTGCTGGCGCTGCTCGGGGGAAAGGTGCCGGTGGTTCTCCGGACCGGTGTTGCGAAACAGAAGGAGGACGGGGATGGACGGCGTTTTCGTTTCCATGAGAGGGAATGGTTTTCGATCTACAACGATCCACCCCGCGCCAAAAGGACCGAGTGCAAAAAAAGTGGCGTGAGTCCCGACCGAATCCAGATATTCGTTGATCAGTTCACGGGCGCACCCGCGTCCGAGTCGGAAATAAACCTCAACCCCTCCATCCCATGGCCCGCTACGTCGACGGTTTCGTCATCCCAATCTCAAAAAAGAAACTCGCCACCTACAAAAAGATGGCCGCGCTCTCCTGCAAAGTTTGGCTCGAGCACGGCGCGCTCGACTACGTCGAGTCCGTGGGCGAGGACCTGAAGGTGAAGTGGGGCGCCACCTTCCCCCGCACCCACAAGCTGAAGGCCGGCGAGACGATCGTCTTCTCCTGGATCACCTACAAGTCCCGCGCGCACCGCGATCGCGTGAACGCCGCGGTGATGAAGGATCCGCGCCTGAAGGACATGTGCTCGCCGGACACCATGCCCTTCGAGATGAAGCGCATGCTCTACGGCGGGTTCGAGGTGCTCGTCTCGGCGTGAGCCGCGAAATCCCCCGCGATCTTGCGGGATAGGCGAGGCGGCGGGATAGTCGCCCGGGCTGGCATCACCTGACCGGCACCGAACCATGAGCAGCTTCCCCGCCCCGCGTTTTCTCCCCGCCGATCCCGCGCTGGAAGCTCGCATCCACGCGATCGGCACCGAGCTCCTGGCCGCGATGGACGCGCGCCCGGCGCCCGGGATCTTTTCCAAGCAGGGCGCCTACGCGCGCGTGATGGAGTGGTCGATGCGCGACCCGGCGTTCAAGGCCCAGCTCTTTCGCTTCGTGGATGTGCTGCCGGCCCTGCGCTCCTCCGGCGAGATCGTCCGCCATTTGCAGGAATACCTCGGCGACCACGCCGTCGAGCTCCACCCCGCCATGAAGGCCGGGCTCGCCGCGGCATCTTTCGCCCCCGCTCTCGTCGCAGCGCCGGTCAAGGCCAACGTCGCCGCCATGGCCGCGCAGTTCGTCGCCGGCGAGACCGCCGCTGATCTCGTGGCGCAGCTCGAAAAAAATTCCCGTCTCGGCTTTGCCACCACCATCGACCTGCTCGGCGAGACGGTCGTCAGCGAGGCCGAGGCCGACCTATTCCTCCGGCGCAATCTTGAGATGCTCGAGACCGTCTCGGTCGCCCTCGCGCGCGACCCGCAGCCTGCCTTCAGCGACCTCGGCCCGGCCGGCCTCCTGCCCCGCCTCAACCTCTCCGTCAAAATCTCCGCCCTCACGCCCGACGTCCACCCCGCCGATCCCGAGCACTCCCTCGCCGCGCTCAAGGAGCGCCTCCGCCCGATCCTGCGCCGCGCCACGGCCGTCGGCGCGTTCATCAACTTCGACATGGAGAGCTACAAGCTGAAGGATCTCACCCTCGCGCTTTTCAAATCCATCTTGGAGGAGGACGAGTTTCAGACCCAGCCCGCCATCGGCCTCGCGCTCCAAGCCTACCTGCGGGACGCCGAGCACGATCTCTCCGATTTGATCGCGTGGGCGCGCACCCGCCGCCGGCCCATCGGCGTCCGCCTCGTGAAGGGCGCCTACTGGGACTACGAAACCATCCTCGCCGCCCAGCGCGGCTGGCCTTCACCCGTCTGGGCCGAGAAGGCAGAGACCGACGCCAACTTCGAGAAACTCTCCCTGCTCCTGCTGGAAAACATCGACCTCATCGCCCCCGCCTTCGCCACGCACAACGTCCGTTCCTGTGCGCACGCCCTCGCCCAGGCTGAGCGCCTCGGCATCGATCCCCGCGCCTACGAATTTCAGGCGCTCTACGGCATGGCCGACGAACTCAAGGCCGCGCTCGTCGCCCGCGGCCGGCGCGTCCGCGAGTATTGCGCCATCGGCGAGCTACTCCCCGGCATGGCCTACCTCGTCCGCCGCCTCCTAGAGAACACCAGCAACGAAAGGTTCCTCCGCCAAAAGAACCGCGGCGAAGCCACCACGGCCCAGCTCCTCGCGAATCCCGTGGATCGGCTCTCTCCCTCCCGACCCGCGGCCCCGCCGGGCGGATTTCGCAACGCGCCCAGCACCGACTTCACCCGCCCCGAAGCCCGCGCCGCACAGCACGCCGCGCTCGCTGCCGTCACGGCCCGTCTCGGCCGTCGCCATCCGCTCATCATCGGCGGAAAGAAGATCACGGACCGCGCCTTCGTCGCGTCCACCAATCCCGCGCGCCCCGCGCAGATCGTCGGACACTGGGCCTGCGCGACCACGGCCGACGCCGATGCGGCCGTCACCGCCGCGCGCGCCGCCTTCCCCGCGTGGCGCGCCACGCCCGTCGAGGACCGCGCCCGCGTGCTCGAGCGTGCCGCCGACCTCATGGCCGAGAGGCGCTTCGAGCTCAATGCCCTGCTCATCCTTGAAGCCGGAAAACCCTGGCTTGAGGCGGATGGCGATGTCAGCGAAGCCATCGACTTCTGCCGCTACTACGCGCACGAGATGCGCGCGCTCGACCGTCCTGCCGTCACACAGGCGGTCCCCGGCGAACGCTGCGTGCGGCGGTGGACTCCGCGAGGCGTGGGCGTCGCGATAGCGCCGTGGAATTTCCCGCTCGCGATCCTCTGCGGCCTCACCGTGGCCCCGCTCGTCGCGGGCAACACCGTCATCATGAAGCCGGCCGAGCAAACCTCGGTCATCGCCGCCGCGCTGATGGACCTGCTCCTCGAAGCCGGCACGCCCGCCGGCGTGGTCAACTTCCTGCCTGGCCGCGGCGAGGAGGTCGGCGCGCACCTCGTCGCGCACCCCGGGATCGATTTTGTGGCGTTCACGGGCTCCCGCGCCGTGGGGCTGAAGATCTGGGAGACCGCCGGCCGCACCCCGCCCGGCCAGGCCAACCTGAAGAAAGTCGTCTGCGAGATGGGCGGGAAAAATGCGCTCATCATCGACAACGACGCCGACCTCGACGAGGCGATCCCGGCGGCGCTCGCCAGCGCCTTCGGTTTCAGCGGGCAGAAGTGCTCCGCGCTCTCGCGTCTGATCGTGCTGGAGGACATCGCGGAGGAGTTCACCGCGCGCTTCATCGCCGCCTGCGCGAGCCTGCCCCTGGGCGATCCCGCGCGGCCCGGCACCCTCGTCGGCCCCGTGATCGATCGCGACGCGCGAGAAAAAATCCTCGCGCTCATCGCCACCGGCCGGCGCGAGGCGACGCTCGGCTTCCAGGCTCCGCTCCCGGCCGCCGTCGTGGCGGACGGCGGGCACTACGTGCCCCCGACGGTCTTCACCGAGGTCCTCCCGACCGCGAGCATCGCCCGCGAGGAGATCTTCGGCCCGGTCGTCGCGATCATGCGCGCGCGGTCCCTCGACGAGGCCTTTGCCCTCGCCAACGACACCGACTACGCCCTCACGGGCGGGCTCTTCTCCCGCAGCCCGCGCACCCTGGAGCGCGCCGAGCGCGAGCTGCTCTGCGGCAACCTCTACCTCAACCGCAGCATCACCGGGGCCATCGTGGAGCGGCACCCGTTCGGCGGTTTCAGGCTCAGCGGCGGAGGCACCAAGGCCGGGGGCCCCGGCTACCTGGAGAATTTCCTTTTCCCGCAGACCGTCGCCGAAAATGTGATGCGCCGCGGTTTCACGCCTCCGGAGCCGGCTTGACCGTCGCAGCGTCCGCTTCCAGCGGCGTCACCGGATCGATGATGAGCCAGAAGAAGGCGCCGAGAAAATAGATCCCCGACAAGATCGCGAAGACCAGTTCCCAGTTTTTGGTCGTGCCGGCGGCGGTCGTGATCGTCGTGGCCGCGAGCACCACCCCCAGCACGTAGGGCCCGACCATGCCGCCGAAGTTGCCCATCATGTTCATGCTGCCGGACACGGTGCCGGCGTATTTGCCGCCGATGTCCATGCATGAGGACCAACTGCCCGGCATCGTCATGTCGTTGCAGAAGCTCGCCAGACCCATCGCCAGCATCGCAAGCAGCGGATCCTGGATGTAGAATGAGGTCATGAGCAACGCCGAGGCGCCGGCGAAGCCGAGGAAGCCAAAGGAGCGGCGCACCTTCACGACGCTGGCCCCGCGCGCGATCAGCCGGCTCGACCACATCCCGGCGAAGAGCGAGCCGAAGCCGCCGAAAAACAGCGGCACGCCCGCGAGCACCGCCTTCAGGATCGGCTGGATGAGATCGGCGCGCACGGCGCCCTCCATCATCGCGGCGAGCCAGCGAAGGAACTCGTTCGAGAGGAGCGAGCGGCCGTTGGTGTTGAGGTAATCAGGCAGCCAGGTGACGAAGAAATACCAGCCGCAGCTCAGGCAGAAATACTGGCCCCAGAGGAGCCACATGCTCGGCTTGCCCACGAGCTTGGCCCATGGCACGTCGCCATGGCCACGCGCATTGGCCTCGTTTTCCTTGAGCAGCTCAAGCTCGGCGGCGTTGACGTCCGGGTGATCGCGCGGGTTGTCGCGAAACCAGCGCCAGAAAAAGATCGCCCAGATCATGCCAAGCCCGGCGAAAATCTGGAACGCCGTGCGCCAGCTCACAAAGGCCATCACCAGCACGACCAGCAGCGGCGTGAACGCCCCGCCCCAGCGCGCCCCCATCCACATCAGAGCCTGCGCGCGCGTGCGCTCGTTGATCGGCAGCCAGGTGCTGAACGCCTTGGTGAGATTCGGGAAACACCCCGCCTCGCCCGCGCCAAACAGGAAACGCGTGATCCACATCGAGGTAAAGTTCCACGCCCAGCCCGTCGCCGCGGTGAAGAACGACCACCACAGCACCACCCGCACGAGGACCTTGCGCGCGCCGATCTTGTCGCCAAGCCAGCCGGTCGGAATCTCGAACAGCGCGTAGGAAAGCCCGAAAGCCGCGAAGATGGAGCCCATCTGCGCGTCGGTGAACCCGAGGTCTTTGACGACCCCGTCTTTCGCCTGCGAAATCGCGACGCGATCGATGTATTGGATGACGGCCAGGACGATCGCGAAGACGACGACCTTGTAGCGCGTGCGCGTGGCCGGCAGACCGGCGGAGGGACCGGAGGTTTGGGGTGACATGGGTGGGGAGGGGTAGCGTGAAACCGGAAAGGCCGGTCCCACGGCAGAAGCAAACGCCGTCGACGAAAACTCAGAACCAGAGATTGGGCCAGAGCGCGGCGGCGATCAGCGCCTGCACCAGGCCGACAAGCGAGATGATGGTGAGCAGGACAGTCCAGCTGCGCAGCGTCTCGCCCTCGGTGAGGCCGCCCAGCCGGCTGATGACCCAGAAGCCGCTGTCGTTCATCCAGGAGAGCGTCGTCGCCCCATAGCCGATCGCGAGGAACACGTAGAAGGGATGCACGCCAAACCCCGCGGTCCCGGCGATCGAGAGCATGATCGAGGAGGCGGTGATCATCGCGACCGTGGCCGAGCCCTGCGCGACGCGCACCACCGCGGCAAGCACCCAGGCGAGCAGCACGTAGTTGACGCTCGAGCCGCTCGCGAGTTCGCGCACCGAGTCGCCCACGCCGGCGTTCTTGATCATCGCGCCGTAGGCGCCGCCGGCGGCCGTGATGAGGATGATGACGCCCGCCACCTCCAGCGGCGAGCTGAGGCCGGCGTTCATTTCCTTCATGCCAATCTTCTTCTGGCGCGCATAGACAACCAGCGCGATCACGGCGCCGATCAGGAGGGCGATGTTCTTGTTGCCGAAGAATTCAAAAATCTGCGCGGCGTCCGACGGCAGGCTCGCCCGCATCGTGCCCGCGACCGACGCGAGCGCGATCAGCACCACGGGCACGAGCACCGGCGCAATCGAGACCCAAAAGCCCGGCAGCTGATCCTCGCGGCGAGCCGCGATCTCGCCGAGCGAGGCGAGCGAAGAGCCCGCGGTCTCGCGCACCGGCACCGGCATCCGCCGGTTGATCCAGCGCGCCCATGCGAGCCCCGCAAGGGCGGGCAGCAGGCCGAAGACGATGCCCCCCACAATCGTGAGCCCGAGATCGATCTTGAGCGTCTCGGCCACGACGAGCGGCCCGGGCGTCGGCGGCACCGTGCCATGCGTGATCACGCCGCCCGCGCAGATGGCGATGACGTAGAGCATGTAGTCCTTGCCCGTGCGCAGGCTCAGCGCCCGCGCGAGCGGCACGAGGAGGAAAAAGACCGTGTCGAAGAAAACCGGAATCGAGAGCACGAAGCCGCAGGCCAGCAGGGCCAGCGCTGCCCGCTTCTCCCCCAGCACGGCGATGAACCGGCGGATGATTTTGTCCGCGGCGCCGCTCTCCATCAGCGCCACGCCGATCACGGCGGCGATGGCGATGGTGAAGCCGATTTTTCCCGCGGCCACGCCGAACTCCACCATCACGGTCTCGATGGTCTTGATGAAGCGGCCTTCCCCGGTTCCCCCGAGGGCCGTCAGGAGCCCGACCAGCATCGCCGCGAACAGCAGCGCGAAAAACGCATGCCATCGCAGCCACGCAATCGCCCCCACGATGAAGACGACGCTGATGAGGAGGACCGTGAGCGGCCCGAGGGTGAAGGCGAGGGGTAGCGCAGTCATGCGCCGTCCACCGCGCCAGCGCGGCCCGGCGCGCGCAAGCCATTTGTGCGCCGGGGTGCGTCATCGCCGCACCTCGGGCGCCACGAGCTCAACCCTGCTTCGGCACCGGACGAGACGGCAGGCTGACGGCCGCCATGTCTTTTTCGCCATGCCCGGCGGCCACCGCCGCGCGGAAAAGCCGCAGTGCCGCCTCCGCTGTCGCAAGCGTCGCGCCGGCCGCAGCCGCTTCCCCCACGGCGTAGCCGAGATCCTTGGCCATGAGCTTCAGGAAAAAATTCGGCGCGTAGTCCGCGGCGGCCATGCGCGCGGCGACGGTCTTCGTCACAGGACTGGCGACGGCGCTTCCTTCAAGAAACGCCAGCGCCTGCGCGCGGTCGAGCCCGCTGCGCTCGATCCAGCCGAGGGCTTCGCCCATGGCGGCCACATGCACGCCCGCCAAAAAATTATTGATGAGCTTCAGCTGCGCGCCGCTGCCCGCGGGGCCGAGATGCGTCGCGCCGCGGCCCATCGCCAGAAGGACGGGCCGGACTTTCTCGAGCGCCGCGGCGCTGCCCCCGACGAGGAACGTCACCTCGCCGCCCGCAGCCGCCGCCTTGCTGCCGGTCACCGGGGCGTCGAGCAACTCCGCCCCCTGCGCCGCGGCCACGGCGGCGAGCTCGCGGACCCACGCAATCGTCAGGGTGCTGCATTCGATCAGCACCGCGCCCCGCGCCGCCCCGGCGAGCGCGCCCTCGGGGCCGAGCCACATCGTCCGAGAGGCGGCATCATCCGCCACCATGCTGATGATGACCTCAGCCCCGGCCGCCGCGGCCCGGGGCGAATCGGCGACGCGTGCGCCGGTGATGGCCAGGGCTTCCGCCTTGGTCCGGTCCCGGTTGAAGACCGCCATGGGAAAGCCCGCGGCGATGAGCCGGCGCGCCATGCCGCCACCCATGATGCCGAGGCCGAGAAAAGCGATGCGCGGAGTGTCCATCCCGCGATGCTGCGGACAATGCCCGCGTGGCGTCACCAAAGAAAAAAACGCCGCCGGAGAAATCTCCGGCGGCGTCGGGAAAGGGGAGGCAATCTGGCCCGCGCGCGCGGGCGGAGATCACTTCTTCTTTTCGTCGGGCTTCTTGAACTGCTTGTGGCCGGCCTTGTTCGCGTCGCCCATCTGGGCCACGAGCTTTTCAGCCTCGGCGTTGTTGCCAGCCTTCAGGGCGGCCTCGGTCTTCTCCACCAGAGCGAGGAACTTCTTCATCTCCGCCTGGTAGTCGGCGACGAACTTCGCCTGCTCGGCCTTGGGCTTGTCGGCCTTCATCACGGGCTCGAGCTTGGCCGAGGCCACGGCGTTTTCCTTGATCGTCGCGAGCCGCGCGAGTGAGTCGGCGTTCTTGGACGAGTCGGCGACCTGGCGACGGAGGGCACGGAAGGCGCCGCCCATCTTGTCCATTTTCTTGCTGAGCTCGGTCTCGGTTTCAGCCGCGTGGAGGAACGGGCCGGCAGCGAGGGCACAAGCGACGGTGGCGATAAGCAGACGGATTTTCATTTTGGGTGGAGTGCGATTTTTGGTGATGACCGCCGGGAGCCAAGACGACCGGTCGCCGGGAGGGCAAACTGATTCGTGAAACGGCGGAGTTGGCGCCTAGGACGCCCCGGCCCCGCCGGCTATTCAAAGCATTTCACCTCTTTCAGGCGCCGCTTCGGGATTGCCCGGCGCTGGGCCGGGCTGTCTGCTCGCCCCCTTCCCCACCCCCATGACCCACCGCCCGCCATTGGTTTCCCGCCGCTCGTTTCTCGCCACCGCGTCCGCCGGCGCCGCCGCGGCCGCCCTCATCCGACCCTCGCTCCAAGCTGCGCCCGCCTCATCCCCGTCGCGCTGGCCAATCGGATGCTTCAACCGGCCGTGGACCAAGTGGAGCTACGACGAGACGCTCGATGGCATCAAGGCCGCCGGCTACCGCACCACCGGCTTGCTCACGCCCACCAAGGCCGATCCGTTCACCGCCTCCGCCGCCACGCCCGAGTATCTCGCCGCCCTGAAACAGAAGATCGCCGCGCGCGGCCTTGCCGTGAACATGACCGCGCTGCGCGTCAAAAACGGGGTGCCCCTCGCCGAGGCCATCGCCGACACCCGCCAGCAGCTCACCAACGCGCATACCGTCGGCGTGCAGTTCGCGCTCACCTTCGGCGTCGATAAACCCGAGCACTTCGCGCAGTATTTCAAGGTCATGGCCGACGCCGCGGCCTTCGCCCAGGAGCGCGGCATCAAGCTCGTGCTCAAGCCCCACGGCGGCGGCAGCGGTGCCTCCGAGGAAATCCGCACCGCCCTCAAGGCCGTCGGCCACCCCAATTTCAAGATCTGGTATGACGCCGGAAACATCATCTATTACACCGGCAAGGATCCCATCGCGGAACTCACGCCCATCGCCGAGCACGTCACCGGCCTCTGCGCCAAGGATTGCTCTGTCGCGACCGAGGCCGACGGCAAGCGCAAGCCCGACGTCATGATCCAGTTCGGCGCGGGCTTGGTCGATTTTGCGGGCGTGTTCCGAAAACTAAAATCCGCGGGTTTCAACGGCCCGATCATGGTTGAGTGCTGCAAGATCGGCGCGACCGCCGCGGAGACGACGGAGAACGCCCGCGCCAACCGCATCTTCCTCGAGCAGGCGATCGCCAGCATTTGATTCCCATGCGCACGTTCCCTTGGAACCGCGGCGCCCTCGCCGCGGTTGGTCTGGCCGCCCTCCTGGCCGGCTGCAGCACCTCGAATCCCGGGTCGGCTCCGTCCGCCCCACCCGCCGCCGTCGTCTCTCCCGCCGCGCCCGCCCCCACGGCTCCGGCCTTCCAGCCCGACAAGCTCGCCGCCATCGATCGCGCCGTCGCCAACGCCATCGCTGCAAAAAAAATCCCCGGCGGCGTCCTCTGGCTTGAGCGTGACGGCGCGTCGCACCACCGCGCCTACGGCCAACGCGCGCTCACCCCTGCACCCGACGCAGCAACCGAGGACACGATCTACGACGCCGCCTCGCTCACCAAGGTCGTCGCGACCACCACGGCCGTCATGCAGCTCGTCGAGCGCGGCCGGCTCGACCTCGACGCACCGGTGGCCCGTTATCTGCCCGCCTTCTCCGCCCACGGGAAAAGCGCCGTCACGCTCCGCCACCTCATGACGCACATGTCCGGCCTGCGCCCCGGCATCCCCTCCACGCCGGCCTGGACCGGCACCGCCGCCGCCATCGAGCGCGCCTGTGCCGAAGAGCTCCGCAGCGTGCCCGGCAGCGCCTTCGTTTACTCGGACATCAATTACATCCTCCTCGGCGAACTCGTCCGCCTCGCCAGCGGCCGCACCCTCGATCGATTCGCCCACGACGAGATCTTCGCGCCGCTGCGGATGACGGACACCGGCTATTTGCCGCCCGCGGAAAAACTATCCCGCATCGCCCCCACGGAACTGGTCGAAGGCAAAATGATCCACGGCGTGGTGCATGATCCCACCGCGCGGCGCATGGGAGGGGTCGCAGGCCACGCCGGGCTCTTCACGACCACGGCCGACCTCGCGCGCTTCTGCCGCATGCTGCTCAACCGCGGCGAGCTCGACGGCGCGCGCATCCTCTCCCCCGCGAGCGTCGCCGAGATGACCCGCGTGCAAAACGACGGTTCCAGCCGCCGCGGCCTCGGCTGGGACATCGACACCAGCTACTCCGGCCCGCGCGGCCGCTGGTTCCCCGCCGGCCTGACCTTCGGCCACACCGGCTGGACCGGCACCAGTGTCTGGATCGATCCCGCGGCGAAGGCCTTCGTCATCTTCTTCAGCAACCGCGTGCATCCCGACGGCAAGGGCGACGCCATTCCCCTCCGTCGTGAGATCGGCACGCTCGCCGCCGAGGCGATCGGCCGCGACGCCGGCGCCGTGCTCAACGGCATCGACGTCCTCGTGCGCGAGGATTTTGCCCGCCTCCGTGGCTTGCGGATCGGGCTCATCACCAACCAAAGCGGCCGCGATCGCCAGGGCCGGCTCACCATCGACCTCCTGCACGAGGCGCGCGACGTGAAGCTCGTCGCGCTCTTCAGCCCCGAGCACGGCATCCGCGGCGTGGCCGACGACAAGGTCGGCGACACCATCGACGAAAAAACCAAGCTCCCCGTTTACAGCCTCTACGGCGACACGCCAAAGCGCACCCCCGGCATGTCGTCGGCGGACTACGACATGGCGGTCATTCGCGCCCGCGCGCCGAAGCCCGAGCACCTGCGCGAGATCGACGCGCTCGTCTTCGACATCCAGGACATCGGCGCGAGGTTCTACACCTATTCCGCCACGCTCGGCGCCGCGATCGAAGCCGCCGCGATAGCGCGGAAAAAAATCTTCGTCCTCGATCGCGTGAATCCGATCGGCGGCGTGCGCTTCGAGGGCCCCGTGCAGACGCGCGCCCCCAGCTTCATCGGGTTTCACCCCATCCCCGTGCGCCACGGCATGACCCTCGGCGAACTCGGCCGTCTCTTCAACGCCGAGCGCGGCTTCGGCGCCGACCTCACCGTCGTCGCCTGCGAAAACTGGAAACGCGCCACGTGGCTCGACGCGACCGGCCTGCCGTGGATCAACCCCTCGCCGTCGATGAAGAGCCTCGCCGCCGCCACGCTCTACCCCGGGCTCTGCCTGCTCGAGAGCACATCGGTCTCGATGGGCCGCGGGACGGCGAAACCCTTCGAGCAAGTCGGCGCGCCCTACATCGACGGCGCGCGCCTCGCCGCCGAGCTGAATCGCGCCGCGATTCCCGGTGTGCGCTTCGAGCCCGTCACCTTCACCCCGCAGATGGCCTACTACTCCGGCCCCGCCTCCTCCTTGAAATACAAGGATCAGCCCTGCGGCGGTGTCCGCGCCATCCTCACCGACCGCGACGCGTGCCCGGTGGTGGACATCGGCCTCGAACTCGCCCTCGTGATTCAGCGGCTCCATCCCGACAAGTTCAAGGTGTCGGACATGGCCCGGCTCATGGGCGACGACGAGACGATCACCGCCCTCCAGGCCGGCGAAACCCGTGCGGCGATCAAGGCGCGCTGGGAAAAGGCCGGCGCGCGCTTCGAGCAGCGCCGCCGCTCCGCGTTGCTCTACTGAGCCCCCGCGGGTCAAATCCGCCCCGCGGCCGCTTAGCGATACGGCTGGTTCAGCTCGACCGGCTTGGCCTTATCCTTCGAGCGCAGGCGCAGGTTCAGCATTTCGACCGCAAACGCGAAGGCCATCGAGAAGTAGATGTAACCCTTGGGAATCTTGTGGCCCAGCGCCTCGCCCACCAGCGCCACGCCGATGAGGATGAGGAAGCTCAGCGCAAGCATCTTGAGCGTCGGATGCCGGTTCACAAAGTCGCTGATCGCGCCTGCAAAGATCAGCATCACGATGAGCGCGATCACCACCGCCGCGATCATCACCCCGATCTCGTTGGCCATGCCGACCGCGGTGATCACCGAGTCGAGCGAGAACACGATGTCGAGGACGAGGATTTGCATGATCACATTCGCAAAAGTGGCGCGCGCGCGGCCTGCGGTCGCATGGCCATCGACGCCCTCGAGCTTCTCATGCACCTCGCGCACGCTTTTCCAGATCAGGAAAAGCCCGCCGAGCAGCAGAACGAGATCCCGTCCGGAGATGGGCTGGTCCATCACCGGCATGGTGAACAGCGGCTTGGTCAGCCCCATGATCCAAGTGAGGCTGAGGAGCAGCAGCACGCGCGTGATGAGCGCGAGGGAGAGACCGAGCTTGCGTGCCCGCGCCTGCTGATCCTCGGGCAGCTTGCCCGCGAGGATCGCGATGAAGATGATGTTGTCGATGCCCAGCACGATCTCGAGCACCGTGAGCGTGAGCAGGGAAATCCAGATATTCGGGTCAGTGATCCAATCCATATTGGCGGGCAGCAAGGCGGGGCTACCCGCGGCGGTCAACGCACCGGGCGGTGGAAAAATGACCCATGTTTCCGCCGCCCCCTCCCCGCCTACACCCCCACCCAAGCCAATCCCGCACGTAACCACAGCGGGATCGTGAGGATGCCGACCGCCGTGGTGCCGAAGATAATCTGCACGGCGGTCTGCGGATGGCCGCCGTAGAGCCGCGCGAGGATCACAGGGACCATCGCAGTCGGCATCGCCGCCTGCACGACGATTACGCGCTTGAGCTCGACGGAGCACGGGAGGAACTTCGCCAGCAGCAGCATCGCGACCGGCAGCGCGCCGAGCCGGAGCAGCGCGGCGGCGATCGAGACCTTGGCGTCGAACAACTCGCGCGGCCGATCGACGAAGCTCGCGAGACTCACGCCGGTCATGATCAGGCCGAGCGGGATGCCGCAGGCTCCGAGCGAGTGAATCGTGTCGGTCAGGACCTTGGGCAGGTGCGGCGTGAGGCCGGAGAGATTGCAGGCCACCGCGAGCGCGAGCGTGATGGCCACGGGGCTCAAGACCCGGCGCCAGCCGTCGCGCAAGGACTCGCCGCTCAGCGTGAGCAGGCCGACGGTCCAGAGCGCAACCTCAACGCCGACGTTGTGCACCATCAGCACGGCGCGGCTGTCCGCGCCCCAGATGCCCGCCATGATCGGGAGCGGCAGGTAGCCGTAGTTGGTGATGCCGACGGCGAGCGCAAACGTCCGCAGGCCCGTGCCCACCTGCAGGCCAATCGCGCGCGCGACAAGCAGGCCGACGCGGATGCCGAGCACTGTCACCCCGAAGCCGACCAGCGGAGGCAGCACGAGATTTCCGGGCTCGCGCAACGCGGCGTTGCCCGCCACTGACTCGAAGATGAGGCACGGATAGCAGACGTTCACCGCCAGCCGGATGAGGCTCGTCTCCGCCTCGCCCTCGATCCAGTGCACGCGGCGCACCACGACGCCCACGCCGATGATGGCGAAGACCGGGACGACGAGCATCAGGAGTTGGAAATAGGTCGGCATCATCACATCAGGGAGCCGCCATCGCCTGCCCGGCGATCCAGCCGGTGGTCCAGGCGGACTGGAAATTGAAGCCGCCTGTCACGCCGTCGATGTCGAGCACCTCGCCGGCAAAGTGCAGGCCGGGGCAAAGGCGGCTCTCCATCGTGCGAAAATCCACCTCGGAGAGGCGCACGCCGCCACAAGTGACGAACTCCTCCTTGAAGGTGCTCTTGCCCACGACCTTCATCTCGGCCGCGGTGAGCTGGGTCGCGAGCGTGCCGAGCGCGGCGTTGCCCACCTGCGCCCACGGCGTGGTGGCGGGGATGCCGGCGGAAACGACGAGGCGTTCCCACAGCCGCTGCGGCATGGCGAGCGGGCTCCAGGTGGTGATTTGCTTCTTTGGATTCTTCTCCCTCACGCCCGTGAGCTCGCGCAGGAGCGAGTCGCGCGTGTGCGTGCCCGTCCAGTTGAGCGTGAGGGCAAACTCGTAGTTGACCGCCGCAAGCTCGCGCGCCCCCCAGGCGGAGAGCTTCAGAATCGCCGGACCGCTCAGGCCCCAGTGGGTGATGAGCAGCGGACCGTCCGTGCGGAGCTTGGTGCCGGGCACGCTGACGGCGGCGTTTTCCAGCGAGACGCCCGAGAGCCCGATGAGCCGCGGATCATCGAGGTGGAAGGTGAAGAGCGACGGCAGCAGCGGCTCGATGGTGTGGCCGAATTTTTCCGCAATCGTGAAGCCCGCCGAGGAGCGGTTGCCGCCCGTCGCGAGCAACAGCCCGTCGCAGCGCAGGCCGGTGCCGTCCGTCAGCGTGACCCAGAATCCCGCGCCTGCGCGTTCGGCCGTGCGCACGCCGAGACTCGTGACGATGCGCACCCCCGCCGCCGCCGCGGCGCGTTGCAGGCAATCGACGATGGTCGCGGAGTTGTCGGTGACCGGAAACATCCGGCCGTCCTCCTCCGTTTTGGTCTCCACGCCGCGATCCGCCAGCCACGCGATCATGTCGCGCGGCTGCCAGCGGTGAAAGGCCCCGATGAGTTCGCGCCCGCCGCGCGGGTATCTCTTCACGAGTTCGCGCGGCTCGAAGCAGGCGTGGGTCACGTTGCAGCGTCCGCCACCGGACACGCGGACCTTGGCGAGCGGATGGGCGGTGGCCTCGTAGAGCACGACCTCGCCGCGCGGCCCGAGCGCCTCCGCACAGGTGATCGCCGCGAAGAAGCCCGCGGCTCCCCCGCCCACGATCATGATGCGCACGACATTATCCGCCATGCGCGCACGGTGGGCGGGGCAGGCCGCCCGCCGCAACGTTTTCTCCGGCCATAAAAAAGCCGCCGCGGGCTGCGATCCGCGGCGGCACTAACACCAACCCCTGACAAAAAGGTCGGGAAACTGGGGAACGGCTTACTGGTTCTTCTTCTTGCCGCCAGCGCCCATCTTATCGAACTTGGCCTGCTGGTCAGGCGTGAGGAGAGCGCGGACTTCGCCACGGGTCTTCTGCATGAGGGCGGCGCCCTTTTCCTTGCGCTCTTCCTTCGGAATGGCGCGCTGGGCCTCCTGGGCCTTGGCGTAGACCGCGGTGATCTTGGACTTCTGGTCGGCGGTCAGGGAGCCGACAGCCTGCTCCAGGGCGGCGACTTGCTGGTCGGGGCTCTGCTGGCCCTTGCCTTTGCCTTCGGCCGCCGAGGCAGAGGACACTGCGGCCACGAGGCCGAGCGTGATGACGGAAATGAGAACCTTGAGGGACTTCATGGGAACGAACTTGTTTTTGGGTTACTGACGTGAGGGTTGGGGGGATGGGTCCGGATAAACCGGACTCCGCGCAAGACGCCTAGCCCCCTTGAGGGTTACTCGATTTTTCCGAAAGCTTGCTGCGCCGCAGGCCAAGCCGCAGCGTGCGCCCCCATGATCGAGGTCAGCCAGCTTGCCAAAAACTACGGCACCTTCGCCGCCGTGAAGGACTTGTCGCTGACCGTGCGCCCCGGCGAGGTCCTCGGTCTGGTCGGCCCCAACGGCGCCGGCAAAACCAGCACCCTGCGCTGTCTGGCGGGCATTATCCCCGCGACCCGGGGCCAGATCCGCATCGCCGGGCACGACTTGGCCGCCGACCCCGTGGCAGCCAAACGCGCGCTGGCCTTTTTCCCGGACGAGCCCCGACTCTTCGATTATCTCACTGTCCGCCAGCATTTGGCGTTTGTGGCCCGCATTTATGGTGTGCCGGACCATGAACCTATCGCGCAACCCCTGCTCGAGGAATTCGAAATCGCCGACAAGGCCGACCAGCTCCCCGGCGAACTCTCGCGGGGCATGAAGCAGAAACTCGCCATCGCCTGCGGCCTGTTGCACCAGCCGACGGTGATGTTTTTCGACGAGCCCCTGACCGGCCTCGATCCGCTCGGCATCCGCCGGATGAAAAACTCCATCATCTCCCGCGCCCGGGCCGGGGCCGCGATCGTGCTCAGCTCCCATCTCCTGCACTTGCTTGAGGAAGTCTGCACCCACGTGCTCATCCTCAAGCGCGGCGAAAAAATCGCCGATGGCACGCTGGCCGAGGTCGCCGCCCGGTTCAGCCAAGGGGAGGCGGCGGTGAATCTCGAGGAAGTCTTCATCCGGGCGACAGGCGGGACGGAGCATTAAGGGACCAAGGGACCGGAGACCAAAGGACCAAGAGACTTCAACCCAGACATGATGCGAGCACACTCTCCAGCGTTTCGACGGTCCCTTGGCCTTTTGCTCCCTCGGCCCTTCAGTCCCTTGGTCCCTGCATGATCCGCGCCCTGATCTACCTGCGCCTCACCTCGGCGAGAAACTGGGTGCTGGCGCGCCTGAGGCGGCTGCGGCAGCCCAAATACCTGATCGGGGCGGTCGTCGGCTGCGGCTACTTCTACTTCTTTTTCTTCCGAGGCTTTGCCCGGCCAGCGCCGCCGCGCAATCTCAACCCCCAGGCCCTCCAGGCAATCGAGGCCGCCCAGGCCCAGGTGCCCGCCGATTGGCTGCCCGCCATGAGCGCAGTCGCCGCGCTCGGCCTGCTCGCCATCCTGACCCTCATGTGGATCGTGCCGACGCAGCGCGCGGCGCTCGGGTTCACCGAGGCCGAGATCGCGTTCCTGTTTCCGGCCCCGGTGAAACGCACCGCGCTGGTGCATTTCCGCCTGCTGAGCGCGCAGCTGCGCAGTCTGGTGGGCGCGCTCGTGCTGACGCTCTTCACGCACCGCGCCGTCATCCTCGGCGGCAACGCCCTCACGCATGCGGTGGGCTGGTGGCTCGTCTTCTCCTCCCTGAGCCTGCATTATAGCGGCGCGCGGTTCACCCTCACGCAGCTGGCGGAAAAAGGCGTCGTGCTCTGGCGACGCCGCGCCGTGATCGGCGCCGCGGTCATCGCCGTGGTGGCGGTGAGTCTCGTCCGCCTGCCGGCCGGACCGAAGCCGAGCGCGCCCGTGGTGGAGGCCGCCCTGCGGCCGCTCGCCGAGCTCGCCATCGCGGTGGCCGACACCGCGCCGCTCGCGTGGCTGCTCGCGCCCGTCCGCCTCGTCGTCGCGCCCTTCCTCGCGCTCGACGCGATGGCCTTCCTCAAGGCCCTCTTCCCCGCGCTCGCCGTGGTGGGCCTGCACTACCTGTGGGTGGTGCGGCGCGCCGTGGCCTTCGAGGATGCGGCGGTGGACTATGCGCAGGAGCGTGCGGCCCGCACCGCCGCGTGGCGCGACGGACGCAGCCGGGGCGCCACTCCCGCCAAGGGCCGGGCCGGGCCGTTTCGCCTGCCAGGCACCGGCCGACCCGAGATCGCCTTTCTCTGGAAAAACCTGCTCTCAGCCTGGCCCTATTTCACCGGCCGCGTGTGGCTGGGCGCCGCGGCGGTCACCGTGGCGGGCTGCATCTGGCTCGATCAGCAGACAGTGATCCCGGAGCTGGCCACCGGCGCGGCCGTGCCTTTGGTGATCTTCGCCGGCTATGTCCTCGTCGTCGGGCCGCAGTTTGCGCGGCAGGATATCCGGAGCGATCTCGCGCAGGCCGACATCCTGAAGACCTATCCCCTCCCCGGGTGGCAAATCATCCTCGGCGAGCTGCTCACGCCCGCGGCGATTCTCACAGGGATCATGTGGCTGCTACTGCTCGCCATCGCGATTCTGCTGCGGCCCGAGGCCGGGGCGGAGGGCGCGCACACGCTCGCCGTCCACGCCACGGGAGCCCTCGCCCTCGCCCTCCTCACTCCGCCGCTGGCCCTCCTGCAACTGCTCGTGCCCAACGCCGCGGCGCTCGTCTTTCCGAGCTGGTTTCAGGCGACGCGCACGCGCGGGGGCGGCCCCGAGGTGATGGGGCAGCGCATGATTTTCTTCTTCGCCCAGCTCCTCACGATGATCGCGGCGCTGCTCCCGGCGGCGGCGGTGGCCGCGGGCACCGTGCTGGCCTTGCACTGGTTGGTGGGCCTCGCCGCCGCGCTGGCGATCGCCGCGCTGGCGGGGCTCGCCGTGCTCGCGGGCGAGGTCTGGTGCGGCGTCTGGTGGCTCGGCGCGCGCTTCGAAAAACTCGACCTCTCCGCCGAGCTGCGCTCGTGAACAACCCCATGGACCACGACCGCCTGACCAAGCTGGCCGCCGACACCGTCGGCGCCGCGCAGCGCCAGCTTCCGCCCGAGCTGCGCGCCCTCGCCCGCGGCGTCGCCGTCCACTACGAGCACAAGCCCGGCGCCGATGTGCTCGCGGACGGTTTCACCGACGACATCCTGGGGCTCTTCACCGGCAGCGCCCACGGCCAGGAGCTCGCGCACGACCAGCCCGCGCCGCCGCAGATTCTGCTCTACCTCGATAACCTCTGGGAGTTCGCCGAGGAGGACAGCGAGGTGTTTTGCGACGAGGTGCGCGTGACCTACCTGCACGAGCTCGGCCACTACCTCGGCTGGGACGAGGATGATCTCGCCGCCCGCGGGCTGGATTGAAACGGAGATTGGGTTGGAGACGCGGCGCCCTCGCCGCGGTCGGGCACGTCACGCCCCGCGGCGAGGGCGCCGCGACTCCATCCGATCCGCGAGCCTGCGCTACCGCTCCGGCACGATCCACTCCACCCGGGCACCGCCGCCCGGCTCGCGCGCGAGCGCCTCGGCGAGAAACGCGAGCACCGCCTGAGCCTCGGCCTCAAAGCGCCACGGCGGATTGATCACGAGGAGGCCGCAGCCCTGGAGTTTCAGCGCCGAGTCCATGCCCGCGATTCCGAGTTCGCAGGCGAGCGTCGGCGGCGGATTGAGCGCGCGGATCGCGTCGAAAAAATCGTCGAGTCGTGCCCGCGCCGTGAGCGGATACCACACGGCATACACGCCGGCCGAAAAGCGTCGCAGCGCCTCGCGCAGGCCCGCCGCGATTCGGGCAAATTCATCCTGCGCCTCAAAGGGCGGATCGATGAGCACCAGCGCGCGCCGCTCCGGCGGCGGCAGGAGCGCGCGCAGCGCGGTGTAGCCGTCCATCTCATGCACCGCCACGCGTTCCGGCCCGCGCAGCTCGGCGCGCAGGGCGAGGCACTCGTCCGGCTGCAGTTCGCATGCCGCCAGCCGATCCACGGGCCGCAGGAGCGCGCGAAGAATCAGCGGCGATCCCGGATAGTGGCGTGGCGCGGGCGTGGTGTTGCCCGCCTGCGCATCATAGGCGCGCGCCAGCGTGAGCAGTTCCGCGACCGTCGGCGGCAGCGCCGGCTCCGGCTCGGTCCAGAGCCGCCCGATGCCATCGGGCCACTCGGGCTGGCGCGCCAGCGAATCCCCCGTCGCCGCCCCCGCGAGATCGTAGCCGCCGCGGCCGGCGTGAGTGTCGAGGAGGAACACGCCCTTCTCCTTCGCCTGCATCGCGCGCACGAGGCCGATGAGCAGCGCGTGCTTCATCGCGTCGGCGAAATTGCCGGCGTGGAATCGGTGGCGGTAGTTCATCCGGGAGCCGGGCCGCGGCCGCTCAGGCCACCGGGATTTTCACGACTGTCTTGCGCACGAGCCCGCCGGCGGCGCCGGGGCGCAGCGTGGGCATGTGCACATCAGCCGGAAAAAAGATCGTCGCGAGTCCCGATGAGATCCGCAGCGCCGAGGCCCCGGTGGAGTCGCCATAGACCACGAGGTCGCGGTCCGGGTTGTAGGGCTCGCGCACCGCGATGCGCGAGACGTCCACCACCTCCATCACCTCGTCGCCCTCCACCACGAGCTGGAGATCGATGTATTTCCGGTGCGACTCGAAAAACCCCTCCGCCCGCGGCTTCGTTTCGTAAGCCTGCTCGATGGCGAAGGCCCCGTGCGCGAGCTCGATTTTCCCCGACGCGCCCGGCGCGAGCGTGCGCAGCCGGGCCTGCGCCGGGGAGCCCGCGCGCAGCACCTCCTCCGCGTAGTCGAAGGCGGCGGCAAACGCCGGATTCTGGGGCGCCTGCGCGCGCAGTGTGGCAAGGGTGCCGAAGAGAGCCATGCCGCGAATGCACCGGCCCGCGGTCCGCGAAGCAAGCCGCGAAACGGCTGTTGCGCCGCGCCCGACATCCGCCTTTCTTCCCCTTCGCACCCACATTCCACCTATGAAAACACTGCTCTCCCTCGTCACTCTCCTGATCGCACCGGCGCTCGGCGCCGCCACGTTTGAAGGCACCGTCAACTTCAAGACCACCGACGGAAAAAACCGGGCCATGGAGATGAACTACAGCGTGAAGGACTCCCGCATGCGGATCGACATGAAGGGCGGCAAGGACGGCAGCGGCTACACCGTCATGGACATGGGCAAGATGGAGATGATGATGGTCATGGAATCCGAGAAGATGTATATGACGATGTCGCTGAAAGACGTCGCCGAGAAAGCCGCGAAGGAAGTGAAGGACGAGGCGACGTTCGAAAAGACCAACGAGACCGAGAAGATCCTCGGCTACACGGCCACGAAATACATTTCCACCTACAAGGGTGAGACGACCGACATGTGGCTGGCCGAGGGCATCGGCTCCTTCATGATGCCGGGCGAAAACCCGATGGCCGGCGGCCGCGGCTCCGCGCCCAAGGGCTGGGAGCGCGCGCTCCAAGGCAAAAGCCTTTTTCCGCTGCGCATCGTGAGCAAAGACAAGAAGGGCAAGGAGACGAGCCGCATGGAAGTGACGGCCATCGAGAAGAAGAAACTGCCCGAGTCGCTCTTCGCCGTGCCGGCCGGCTACACCAAGTTCGACATGGGCAACATGGGCGGCATGCTCAAGGGCCTCATGCAGGGCCTCGGCAGGTAAGCCAGCACGCCGAATCTATTTCCCCCGCTCCCGCCGCGCATCCGCCGGCGGGAGTTTTTTTGGGGCCACCTTTGCTTTGAGGTCCGGCATGCGAGGCGTCACCGCCGCAATAGGTCGGGCGGCATTCTGAACATTCCCCGTTTCATCGAAACTCCTTCCAGCGATTGCCGCCATAGTGGATGTCGATGAGCAATGTGACAAAATTCATCTGAGCTATGACCACAAACACCCATGCCCACTTCTTTTTCTCTTTGATGAGGGCGTAGCCAGCGTATGAGCCAACAACACCATGAAGAACTACCATCAACCAAAGTTGCCAAGAGCCGGGATCGTGAATGAAGGGCATCAGGAACCAAAGTAATCCGGCTGGAAAAAAGAACAGCGCCTGAAAATATCCCCACGCAAAGGGCTTCTCCTCTGGATACCTCAAACGCCATTTTTTATCGAGCACACGTGCGGCATAGATGAGCAACGCGATGATGGTGGCGGCACCAACTGTCTGGAGAAAAAATACCATGTTTTCCGCCCAGTAATTTTTTCAGCGCGACCACGCCATACACAGACTCAAATCCGCTTCTCCGTCAGCGGCAGCATCACGCCGCGGCGGAAGAGCGTGACCTGGCCCGAGCTCGCCGAGACGGCGATGGCGATGCAGTTCGTCATCACGCTGATCGCCGCGGCCGCCGCGTGCCGGCTGCCGAGCCCGCTGGGCAGGCTGTGCGCGCTGTCGGTCGCCTGCAGCAGGCTGCCCGCCGACTCCACCACGCCATCGCCGCGGATCACAAACGCGCCGTCGATCAGGGAAAACTCCTTCACCGTCTCGTCCATGAAGGGATTGAGGATGTTGCGGTCCTCCTCCTTGTAGCCGAAAAATGGATTGAGGACGAGGGGCTTGGAGAGCGCGCTGACCTTGGCGGTGTCGCCCAGCACGAAGAGGCTGCCGACCGGCCGGCCCTCGCGGCCTTCGACCGCGAGCTCCGTCGCCACGCCGATCACGCGCTCGAGCACCTCGGGCTTCACGTCGTCCGGCAGCAGGTCCGCGGTCGAGCCGGTGAGCAGGGTCTGGAACTCGCGCTCGATGTCCACGACCACGAGCGTGTCGAACTGGTTGCTGCCCACGATGCCGCCGAGGCAGCACACCCGGTCGCTGAACATGACGACGCCGCGCGTGAGCGCGACGAGGATGGCGCTGCGCAGCTGTGCGAGGCGCTGCCGGGAAAACGAGCGCACCTGGATCGTCTCGTTGAAATCGTTGCCGTCGTCGCCCGCGGTGTCGTGCGCGCCGCGCGTCACGAGGATGGTCTTCAGGTTCGAGCGCACCGCGCCGGGCTGGAGGCCGCCGGTGAACGTGTCGCCAAACACCATGATCGCGCCGCAGTCGGCGCCCTGCGCGACGCGCTCGGCCTCGCGGAACATGAGGCGGTTGATCCGGTTTTGCTGCGCCTGCACGGCGCGCAGGCCGCCGAAGCCGCCCACCAGCCGCTCGTGCAGCATGTCGAGGTCGGGCGCGTTGACGACGTTGTCGACCAGATCGAGGTCGCGCACATGGCGCGCGATGGTGGCGAGCACCTGCAGGTAGTCGCGGGCGTTTTCCCCCGCGATCAGCATCACGATCAGGTGGACGCGCTCCTCGGGCAGCGCGCCGTCGTGCCGGATGCCGACGCGGCTGCGGCCGACGGCGAGGATGTAGCGGCGGCTCATCTTCACCCGCACGTGCGGCAGCGCGACGCCGTGGCCCAGGTAGGTCGTCATCGTGCTCTCGCGGGCGAGCAGGCCCTTGAGCAGCGACTCGGCCTTCAGGTCGGGAAACTGCGCGACGCAGACCTCAAGCAGCTCCCGCAACGCGCCCTCGAGATCGAGGCTGCGCAGATCCACGATGCGCCCGCGGGCGAGAATTTTATCGAGACGCATGGGTCAGGGGTGAAAGCGAATGGGGAAAATAAAACGGGACGACAGCCGGAAGGGGTGAGTCCCTTTCACACTCACTTTGACTGTCGCTCTACTTCTCCCACTGCAGCGCGCCCTTCTTCACCTCATAGACGAGGCCGAGGACCAGCACACCGATGAAGAAGAAGATCGGGCCGAGAATGGAGATGCCGCTGGCGAGAAACTCGCGGTAGATGAACGTCCACGGGATCAGGATCACCACCTCGAGATCGAAGAGCATGAAGAGCAGCGCGGTGAGGTAGAACTTCACCGAGAAGCGCGTGTGCACCAGGCCCTCGGCCGGCACGCCGCACTCGTAGGCGGTGTCCTTGATCTTGTTCGGCTTGAAGCGCTGGCCGAAGAAGTGGCTCGCGCCGATCACGCCGCCGGTGATGGCGGCGGCGAGGCCGGCTTGGATGAGGAAAGGAAGATACGCGGAGGCGCTCATGCGGTGGGAACGCATTGACTTGGCCGCAGCGCCGCGGCGGTCGCAAGCGGGAAGTTTGGGCGCAGACCCGTCCTGCTCACTCCACCGGAATCATCCGCGCCTGCTTCGTCTTGGTGGAGCCGACGCCGAGCGTCTCCGCAAATTCGAGCGTGCGGATCTCCTCGTCCACGGGCACGAAGCCTTCCTTCTTGCGGTGCGCGTTCATGCGGTCGCGCACGAGGGCGTCGAGCATCACGGGATCGCGACTCAGCCAGAGGAGCGGCTCGGAGCGCGTGTAGAGGGAGTTGAAGAACGGGCCGCCGATGAACTGGTAGTTCTCCAGGCTCGCGAGCGTGAACATCCACGTCTGCCGCAGCTCGGGGATGGCGCTCATCTCGGCGACGGCGGCGGGCGCGTTGGCCGGCGAGCGGAAGAAGCGCGCGGTGTTGGAGGCGTTCCAGAGCGTGGCGTTCACGAGCGCGCCGTTGATGCCGAGCGTCGGGTGATCGGTGTAAACGGGGAGGTTGATCCAAAAATCGGCGTCGAGGAACAGCGGCGTGGCGAGGAAGCTCTTGCGGTCCTGATCCTTCGTCGAGGTGTTCGGCACCCCCTCGGTCTGCTTCTCCGCGAAGATCGGATCGAAGCGCTGCGGGAGCGGCGAGTCGTAGAACCATACGGGGTCGTAGAAGCGGCCGGACTCGAGCACATAGACGGGATTGCCGAAGAACGGCGTCTGGCCCGAGACGAGCGAAGGCAGGTAGCCGGTCATGCGCAGCCGCAGGGCGTTGAGGCCGACGAGGAAGATGTTCTCGTTGGTGAAGCCGCGGCGCTTGAGCGCGTTAATCACGGCCTTCACGAGCGGCACGGGGGTGGAAAGGCCGGGGCCGGAGTCCGCGTAAATCTTGAGGCCGGCCTTTTTCTTCTCGCCGGGCACGAGCTTGCGGCCGGTCGCCTCCTCAAAGGCCACGATCATCTTCTCGACCTTTTGGTCGTAGGTCGCCTCGTCGAAGGCCGCGAGGCGCGTCTCCCAGACCGGTTCCGGCGCCGCCGCTTTCGTCCCGGCAGCGGGCGTGGCGGCGTGCGGGCAGGCCAGCGGAAGGACGAGGCCGAGGAGCAGGGCAAGGAAGGGGCGCATGAATGGGTGTGTCGTCTCGCGGCGCGCGAAGTTTCCTCCGTCGTGGCGGAAAGTTTCTCCGCCGCGGGCGCCAACGAGGGCGCGGAACTTGACAGCGGGGGGCGCGGGTTGAAAGTGCATTCTTCGTTGCTGCGTCAGTCGCCCCTGCGGAATGCCCCGTCGTTCCGCGGCGCGGGAAGCGGCGCCGCCGCTGCTCCATGCCTGTCATCAAGCCCACCTGCATCCGCGACCTGAAGCTGCGGGTCAACATCGCCGACGTCGTGTCGCGCACGGTGACGCTGCGCAAAGCGGGCGGCGGCCAGCTCAAGGGCCTCTGCCCGTTTCACAACGAGAAGACCCCCTCGTTCAACGTGAACGTGGACAAGGGCTATTACAAATGCTTCGGCTGCGGCAAGGCGGGCGACACGATCACGTTCGTGCGCGAGACGGAGCAGCTCACGTTCACCGAGGCGGTCGAGGCCCTCGGCAAGCGCTTCGGCGTGCCCATCGAATACGAGGAGGGATCGGGCGGCCCGTCGCACGAGGAGCGTTCGCTGCGGCAGGAGATCTTCGACCTGCACGACGCGGCGGCGGAGCATTTCCATCAGGCGTTCAAGGCGCGCGACGCGACGGGGGAATATTTCCGCCAGCTCTGGACGGAGAAGCGCAAGTTTCCCATGGAGCTCGCCGACGAGTTCAAGATCGGCGCCGCCGACGAAACCGGCAGCGGCCTGGGCGCGCTGATGCTGCGGCGCAAGTTCTCCGAGGAGGCCCTGCGCCGGTGCGGGTTGTTTTTCATCTACGAGGACACCGCCCTCACGCTGCACTCGCTGCGCCCGCGTTTCCGCGGCCGCCTGATGATCCCAATCCGCGATCACCAGGGGCGCGTGGTGGCGTTCACCGCCCGGCAGACCGAGCGCACGCCCGAGGACGATCCGGCGCGCGAGGCGAAATACGTGAACTCGCCCGAGACGCCGATCTTCACCAAGGGCAACCTGCTCTTCAACCTCGACCGCGCACGCACGGCCGTCGGCGAAGGGAAACCCTTCGTGCTCGTCGAGGGCCAGCTCGACGCCCTGCGCTGCTGGAGCGTCGGCCTCAAGACCGCCATCGCCCCGCAGGGCACCTCGATCACGGAGGGCCAGCTCGTGCTGCTGCGCCGCTACCACGCGCAGGTCGAGTGCTTCTTTGACAGCGACAGCGCCGGGCAGAAGGCCGCGCTGCGATTTCTTCCGCTCGCCCTCAAGGCCGGGCTCGAGGTGCGGTTCCTCACCCTAGCCGGCGCCGAGAAACTGGATCCCGATCTCTTGTTCCTCGAGCGCGGCCTCGCAGGCTACGACGAAGTGCGTCGCGGCGCGCAGAGCGCCATGGCCTTCGCGTGCCGGGCGACGCTGCCGGACCCGATGGCCGCCTCCGCCGAGCAGAAGTCGCGCGCCGCGCAGGCCATGTTTGAAATCGTCGCGCAGGCGGAGAGCGAGATGACCCGCTCCCAATTTCTCGGCGAAGTCTCGTCGCACCTCCGGCTGCCCCTCGCCGCGATGCAGAAGGATTTCCAGACCTTCGCGCAGCGCCAAGGCCGGCAGGCCGCGGCGCGCGCCGACGCCGCCGAGGCCAACGCCGCCCACTCCCCCGCCCCCGCCGTGAGTGCCCCGGCCGCCCACACACCCGAGCGCCATCTGCTGCTGCTCGTGCTGCACTACGAGGCCCTCGGCCGCCCCCTCGGCACCACGTTGCCGCACGATTGGATCGACACGGGCCACACGGCGGGCGTGCTGCTGAACCGCTTCCTCGGCGAGTTTGAGCAGGATGCCTGGCCGGGCACCCAGCACCTCGATCCTTTGCTGGAGACCCCGGAGGAGCGCGCGCTCGTCGCCCATCTCATGTTCGAATCACCGGCCCTCGACGATCCGGTAAAGGTGGCGCAGGAAGGGCTTCGGCAACTTCGGGCCCGATCCTTGGAGCCCCGGCTGCGGGAAATAGAACTTGCTTTGGCGAACCCCCATGCGGACAGTGAATCTGACCCAATTTCTCTCTTGAAAGAACACTCAGAACTGCAACGCCAGCTCCGCACGCCGCTCGTTTTGGCCGCGGCCGTCTGAGCATTTTTCGCGTTCGCCGCCGGTCGTTTTTCTCCTTCCTGTCGTCCTCTTCCTTTCCATGTCGCGCAAGTCCAAGTCCGCTCCCGCAGATTCCGCCCAATCCGAGGCCGTCGAGGCCGCCCTCTCGAAGACCACCGACGCCACCGGCGCCGAGATGCCTGCTGGCGGCATCAACGACAAAATCCGCGGCCTCATCCGCCTCTCCAAGGAGCAGGGCTACCTGACCTTCGACGACATCAACGAGGCCCTCCCCGAGTCGGTCGAGAACCAGGAGGAAATCGACAACGTCCTATCCATTCTCCAGAACCTCGAAATCGAGATCCTCGAGCCGGATCAGGTCGAGGATTACAAGCAGCGCATGGAGGAGGCCGAGGAGGAGGAGTCGCGCACCTCGAACAACGACATCCTCGACGACCCCGTCCGGATGTATCTCAAGCAGATGGGCCAGGTCCCGCTGCTGACGCGCGAGCAGGAGGTCGAGATTTCCAAACGCATCGAGACCGCCGAGCTGAAGGCCCAGGAGGCGCTCTTCCAGGCCGCGGCCATCGGCGGCTACATCGGCACGCTCGGCGCCAAGCTCCTGAACCGCGAGGAGCGCTTCGACCGCGTCGTCATCGACAAGAAAATCGAGTCGCGCGAAGCCTACTTCAAGGGCCTCGAGAAGCTCGTGCAGAACACCCAGCACTCCGAGGCGAGCGTCGCCGAAGGCTGGGAGGAATATCTCAAGGCCCGCGGCGAAGCCGAGCGCAAGAAGGTCCTCGCCAAGTTCCGCAAGCGCGAGAACGTCCTCCGTTCCTACTTCGGGAAATTCTTCTTCAAGCTGAAGGTTTACGAGGAATACCTCGAGCAGCTCGCCCCCGTGCTGCAGGAGATCGACGCGCTCAACCACCAGCTCGATCGCGCCAAGCATCCCAAGACCAAGAAGGACGCCGCCATCGACACCAAGGCCGTCCACGCCCGCCTCAAGCAGATCGAGGCCCAGCAGCGCATCGGCCCGGCCGAGCTCAAGGCCGTCGTCGATCAGACCATGGTCCACGTCCGCGAGGCCCACAAAGCCAAGACCGAGATGGTCGAGGCCAACCTCCGCCTCGTGATCTCCATCGCGAAGAAATACACCAACCGCGGCCTCTCCTTCCTCGACCTCATCCAGGAGGGCAACATGGGCCTGATGAAGGCCGTCGAGAAATTCGAGTATCGCCGCGGCTACAAATTCTCCACCTACGCGACCTGGTGGATCCGCCAGGCCATCACCCGCTCCATCGCCGATCAGGCCCGCACCATCCGCATCCCGGTGCACATGATCGAGACCTTGAACAAGGTCATGCAGGTGCAGAAGCAGCTCCTCCAGGAATACGGCCACGAGCCCACGCCCGACGAGGTGGCCGACGAGATGAACCTGCCCGTCGAGCGCGTGCAGCAGATCATGAAGATGGCGCAGCAGCCCATCTCGCTCCAGTCGCCCGTCGGCGACGGCGACGACACGAGCTTCGGCGACTTCATCGAGGACAAGTCCGCCGAGAACCCCTACGACATGACGGCCTACTCGCTCCTCCGCGAGAAGATCATCGACGTGCTCGACACCCTCACCGAGCGCGAGCGCCGCGTGCTCTCGCTGCGCTTCGGCCTCGTGGACGGCTACAGCCGCACGCTCGAGGAGGTCGGCAAGCAATTCAAGGTGACGCGCGAGCGTATCCGCCAAATCGAGGCGAAGGCGCTGCGCAAGATGCGCCACCCGACGCGCATCCGCCAGCTCCACGGCTTCTTCGACGCAGAGCAGATCGACAACGCGCAGAACCTCATGAAGGTCGCCGCCACCACCCGCCAGCCCGGCGCACCCGCCGCGCCTGCGCCCGGCGGCGGAGGTTTGCTCGGCTCCGGCACCCTGCCCGGCGGCCTGGGTTTCTCGCTGCCCAAGCTCTGAGCCACGGCAGCGCCCGGCCATGAAGATCGCCGCCACCGTGGTCGCACCACTGGCGGCGGTTTTGTTGCTGGGTGCCTGCCGCACGGTCCCCGCCAAACCCGCGTCCATCCTAGCCGAGGACGCCTTGTTCCCGAGCCCGCGCCTGATTGTCGGCCGCGTGCTCTCGCACGATGCAGCCCAAGGCATCGTGATCGTCGAACTCGCCGGCGACGCGCCGCCCGGCGCGGCGACGGACGGCGCCGAACTCATGGCGCGCACCGCCGAGCTCCGCGAAACCGCGCGGCTGCGCGCTTCGCGCGTCGTGCGCGGCCGCATCCTCGGGACGCAACTCGTAAGCGGACAACCGGCACCCGGCGACGAGGTGGTGTGGCTGGTGCCATGAGACAGATTTGCCGCTTTACAGGCCCGGTGCCCGGCCTAGGTTCCGCACCACTATGGAAACCTCCTCCGTCGCCACCTTGGCCTTCATGGGCCTCGGTCCCACCGAGCTGATCGTCATTTTGGTGATCCTCCTCGTGCTGTTCGGCGGCTCGAAGCTCCCCGGCCTCGCCAAAGGCATCGGCCAATCGATCAAGGAATTCAAGAAGGCCTCGAAGGACGAACCCGAGCCTGCCCCGACGCCCAAGGCCGTCGAGGAGCCAAAGAAGACCGAGACCACCGCCCGCCCCGGCACCAGCTGAATCAGGCTTTCCCGGACCGCCCTTGACGAAGCGCGCCAGCCGGCGCGCTTTTTTTGGATCCTCGCCCCGGCCATTTCGCACGTTGACAGTCCCGCGGGCCGCCGATTCGGTCGCGCAGGCGAATTGCCGAACTACCCGCGCTCCCCCGAACCCGCAACATGGCGAACATCTTCGGCTATTTCTCGAACGACATCGGCATCGACCTCGGCACGGCCAACACGCTTGTTTACGTCAAAGGCAAGGGCATCGTGCTCCGCGAACCTTCGGTGGTCGCGCTCGACACGACGACGCGGAAGGTGCTCGCCGTCGGCGACGAAGCCAAACGGATGCTCGGACGCACCCCCGGCAACATCACCGCCATCCGCCCGATGAAGGACGGTGTCATCGCGGACTTCGATGTCACCGAGGAGATGCTCCGCTACTTCATCCGCAAGGTCACGGGCAGCGCCTTTCGCGCGCCGCCGCACGTCGTGATCGCGATTCCCTCCGGCATCACCGAGGTCGAGAAACGCGCGGTGATGGAATCCGCCACCCATGCCGGCGCGCGCAGCGTCGAGACGATTCCCGAGCCCATGGCCGCGGCCATCGGTGTCGGCCTGCCGATCGACGAGCCGGCGGCCAACATGATCGTGGACATCGGCGGCGGCACCACGGAGATCGCGGTGATTTCACTCTCCGGCATCGTGTTTTCCAAATCGATCCGCGTCGCGGGCGACGAACTCGACAGCGCGATCATCAACTACATGAAGCGCGCCTACAACCTCCTCATCGGCGAGCGCACCGCCGAGGAGATCAAGTGCCGCGTCGGCTCCGCCTACCCGCTCGACGAGGAGCTCACGATGGAGGTCAAGGGCCGCGACTCCGTCGCCGGCCTGCCCAAGACCATCCACATCACCTCGCAGGAAATCCGCGAGGCGCTCGCCGACACCATCTCCGCCATCGTCGAGGCCGTGCGCTACACGCTCGAGCGCTGCCCGCCGGAACTCTCCGCCGATCTTGTGGACCGCGGCTTCCTGATGGCCGGCGGCGGCGCGCTGATTCGCAACATCGACAAGCTCCTCAGCGAAAAAACCGGCCTGCCCGTCACGATTTCAGACGACCCGCTCTCCGCCGTGGCCAACGGCACCGGCGCGTATCTGGAGAACAAGGGCCGCTGAGCGCGGCGCCGGCGCCGACCGCGTCCCGCCCCTGCCCGTGCGCTTCAAACGCCTCGATCAAGCCCGCCCGTTCGTCACGCTCGCGATCATCATCGTGGTGTGGCTGGTCGTGCCGACAGCGGTGAAGACCGTGGCGCGCGCGAGCTTCTTCGAGTTCACCGCCCCCGTGGCTGTCGCCGCCTCGCGGGCGCGCGATCTTCAGGAATACTGGGGCCTGCGCCTCCACTCCGAGCACGACCTGATTGAGGCCGGCCGCGACCTCGCGCGCCTCAACGCCTCCTATGAGTTCGGCGTGCAGCAGAACGCCGAGCTGCGCGCCGAGATCACGCGGCTCGAGAGCCTGCTGCGGCTGCCTTCGCTGCCCGCCTACCGCTACGAGCACGCACGCGTGGCCCGGCGGGATTTCTCCGGCTGGTGGCAGCGCATCGTCATCCGCAAGGGCCGCAACTTCGGCCTCATCGCGGGCGCTCCCGTCGTGTTCACGGGCGGAGTGGTCGGCCACGTCACCGAGGTGCATGCCACCACCGCCGTCGTCGAACTCATCAGCAGCCCCAACGTCCGCCTCGCCGGCGCAATCGAGGGCGACCCGCGCATGGTGAGCTTCCAAGGCGGGATCAACCCCACCTTCGGCCCGCCGATGGGAGTCGTCGAATCCCTCCCCCTTGATGTCATCGTGACGCCCAATTCGCCGAAGCGGCTCGTCACCTCGGCCTATGGCGGCGTTTTCCCGCCCGGCCTCACCATCGGACTCGTGATCCGCTCCACCGGGGGCAGCGAGGGCCTGTTTCAATCCGGCGACGTCAAGCTGGACGAGCGGCTCGGCTCCCTCACCGAGGTCACCGTGCTCGTGCCGGTGAACAAGGAGTGAACAAGTGCCCGCAGGCGAAGGTTGAAAGTTAAGCGGCCCAATCCTGCGCTCTCGTTCGTCTTTTCATCGTCCCCGTTCACCTTCCCTTTCACCCATGCGCCGCACGATCGTTCTCTTCGCCACGCTGCTGCTGCTGTGGACGCTCGTCACGCAGCTCAACGACGCGCTCGCCCCGCTGCGCGTGCACCTGTTTGCCGGCGCCCTGTTCGTGGTGTTCTCCGCCCTCACCCAGCCGCGGCGGCAGGGGCTCGCCGCCACCTTGCTCGCGGGCCTCGTCTGCGATGCGCACGCGCCGGTGGCTTTCGGCCTGCACCTGGTGCTCTTCGCCGCGGCGCACGCGCTGCTCTTCCACCTGCGCGAACGCGTGGCGCGTGAGGACGCAATCTCGATGACGGTCGTCGCGTTGCTGACGAATCTCGGGCTGTTCCTGCTCCTCTCCTTCACGCAGATCCACGCCTCGCCCGCGCCGGCCTCGGCGTGGCCGCGGCTCATCGCGGACCTCGCGGCGTCGCAGCTCCTGCTCGTGGTCGCCACGCCGTGGTTCACCGCGCTGCAGGCCCGCGCGCTCGTGGTCGCGCGCGTGCCGCGTTTCGATCTCGCCTGAGCGCCGCGCCATGCCCTCGACCGACACCAACCTCGCCGACCGCTCGGGCCAGCTCGTCGACCATCATACCGCCCGCGATCCGCGGATCATGCTGTTCTATTTCGTGATCGCCAGCCTCCTGGCCTTGCTGGTGGGCGGCCTCGCCTACCAGCAACTCGTCAAGGTGGACGTATATGCGGACGCCGCGCGCCAGCAGACCCAACGCCGCGTCTTCTACCCAGGCCCGCGCGGCGTGATCGAGGACCGCGAGGGGCGGCTGCTCGTGGGCAACCGTGCGCAGTTCTCCGTCCGCCTGATGCTCGATCAGCTGCGCCCGGAGCTGCGCACGGAGCAAATCCGCATCCGCAACAACTACCGCGCCACCGGCGACAAGGATGTGCCAACCCGCGACCAGCTCTCGCACCTCGCGCGCGTCTCCGTCGTGCAGCGCTACCTTGATCAGGTGAACAAGCTCATCGGGCGCGACGAGAAGGTCGATGGCCGCCGCCTCCGCCGCCACTTCGAGCGCGAGCTGCTGCTGCCCTACACGCTCATCGACGATCTCTCGGCCGCGGACTACGGCCGCCTTTGGGAGGGCCTGCCCGTCAAGTCACCCGCGCAAGTCTACACCATGAGCGCCCGCGAGTATCCTTACGGCTCCGCCGCCTCGCACACGCTCGGCTACGTGGGCGAGAGCGACGACGTCGAGGCCGAGGATTTCCCCGGCGAGGATCTGAAAACCTTCCGGATGAAGGGCACGATCGGCCGCGAGGGCGTCGAGAAGCGCTTCGAGGAGACGCTCCGAGGCGAGGCGGGCGGCGCCATCTACCGCGTCGATCCGGCGGGCAACCGCATCAGCAAACCCATCGAGCAGCTTCTCCCCCGCCAGGGCAAAAATCTCCGCCTCTCGCTCGACATCGATCTCCAGATCGCCGCCGAGGCGAGGCTAGCCGAGACCGAGATGGCCGGAGCCGCCGTCGCGATCGACGTCGCAACCGGCGAGGTGCTCGTGCTCGCGAGCAAGCCCGACTACGACCTCGCCAAGTTCTCCCCGCGCATCAGCGCCGCCACCTGGGCCGATGCCGAGGACCGCGGCGCCTTCTTCAAGCGCGCGATCCAGGGCGCCTACCCGCCGGGCTCGTCGTTCAAGATTCTCACCACCATCGCCGCCCTGCGCGCGGGCGCCGTCACTACCGACAGCACGATTAACTGCCCCGGGTTTTTCGTGATGGGCCGCAAGTTCGCCTGCCACGATGGCGCCGTGCACGGCGAGATCGGCCTCCGCACCGCGATCGAGAAAAGTTGCAATGTGTTTTTCTACAAATCCGGCTTCGACATGGGGCCCGACACGATCGCCGCCGAGGCTCGCCGGTTCCATCTCGATCGGCCGACCGGCATCGAACTGCCCGACGAGACGCGCCGCATGATCATTCCCAGCCCCGAATGGAAACGCGAACGCCACAAGCAAGGCTGGGCGGGCGGTGACACCGTGCAGATGGCCATCGGCCAGGGCTTCGTGCTTGTGACCCCGCTGCAAATGGCGTGCTTCGCCGCCTCGGTCGCGCGCGACGAGGTGTGGACCCAGCCCTCCCTCCTCCATGATCCTAATCGCCCGCGCCAGCGCACCGAACGCATCGGCCTGAAGCCCGAACAACGCGCCGCGCTCATCCAGGCGATGGAGGATGTCACCCTCACCGGCACCGCCAAGATTCTCACCAACGGCCGTCTGCTCCCGCAAATCCCCGGCCTGCGCATCGCCGGCAAAACCGGCACCGCGCAAAAGGACGCCGAGGGCGGCAAGAAGATCAACTTCGCCTGGTTCATCGGCTTCGCGCCCGCGGAGAATCCGCGCATCGCGATGGCCATCGCCATCGAGGGCGACACGCCCGGTGAGGAAACGGGCGGCGGCCGCTACGCCGCGCCGGTCGCCCACGCGATCCTCAAGACCTGGTCCGAGAAACAGAGCCGCCCGGCGCAGCACCCCGTGCTCATCAGGAGCGAGTGACGCGCGCCCGCGGCCGCGAGGTCCGGACCGTCTGCCGGGCGCGGCGAAACACCGCCTCCGGCCTCGACCACGAGGCCCGCGGGCCAAAGCGCAGCCGCTGCAAATCCGCCCGCACTGCCGCGTGCTCCGGCATCGGCTGCGTCTGGCCGAGCCGGCCGAGCCACCGCCCCGCTTCGCGCCGCACCGGATCCTCGCCGCGCCCGCCGCGCCGCAATGCGAGCCGGCGCCACAGGGCGGGACCGAAACGCACCACCAGCCACGCCGCCGCCGCGGCGAGCGCCACCACCCCGGCGACGCCGAGGCCGCGCGTCCAATTCCACGGCGCAATCAGCCAGCCCTTGATCGCGGCGACCACGGCCTCGAGCCGCTCGCGCACTTCGCGGCCGGAGCTGCGCGCCGCCTCCTTCACCGCTTGCAAGGCCTCCGCCTGCGCCTGTTGGTCGAAGCTCACGATGCGCCGATACCACAGCATGCGCAGGCTATCGACGCGCGCTTTCCAACTGCGATCCAGGCGCGACGCGACCGCCGCCTCGCCCCGCACCTCGTCCGCCGCCGAGGCCCCCGACCCGAGAGGATCCGCGCGCAGCCATGCGCCGGAGCGCTCGTCGAAAATCTCCGTCCAGGCATGGGCGTCGGAATTTCGAATCGTGAAATTGTTCGAGTAGCCGTTCCACGATCCCCCGCGGAATCCTGTCACGATCCGCGCCGGGAAGCCCGCCGCCCGCGCCATGAGCACGAGCGAGCCGGCGAAGAGCTCGCAGTGCCCGCTGCCGCGCGACGCGAGCCAGCGCACCAGCGCGTCGCCCTCGCCGGCGGGAATCTGCGGCGCGAGCGAATAGGCGTGCTGCCGCCGCAGCCATTCGCCGGCGAGGCGCGCAAACTCGCCCGCCTCAAGTTTCGCGCCGCCGGTCGCCTCCGCCACCGCGCGCTCCACCACCGCGCGCTCCGCGGGCGTGAGCGGGAGCGAGGCTTGATGCTCTTCGCGCAGCGCCTCGCCCTCGGTCCGCGCGCTCCAGCGCTCGGCAAAGCGCAGGTCCGGCACCGTGCCGCTCAAATCGAAATCCTCCACCCGGTAGGCCGTCATCGTGACCGGCTCTTCCCGCAGCGCCACCATCGCGAGGCGAGGCGCAACCTTGAAGTGCTGCGCCTCGTGAAACGCGAGCGTCTGAAACGGCCCCGCCAGCGGCAGGAACCGGCTTACGCCCGACTCGAGGTAGAAGGTCCAGTAAACCGCTTCGCCGCGCCGCGGCCGCATCGCCCCACCCGCCGTCGTGCCCGAGCGCTCGGGCATGAATTCGCGCTGCTTCAGCCGGCTCGACATGCGGAAGACGCCGCCCTCGTAGCCATCGAGCACAATCATCCGCCAGTAAGGCGACGCCGGGATGTGTTTGTGATCCGAGACATCGACGCTGAGGGCGATGCTCGTGTCCTGCTGGATCTCGGTCACGTCGCCGAAGCGAATCGAGTCGCTGAAACCGGTTTTCGCCTTCTTCGCGATGAAACGCTCAAGAAACATGCTGTTCTCCAGCTGAAACCGCGGGATGGCCAGAAACAGCAGCGCCGAGACGGCCACGACTCCGCCGAACAGCACGGCGCCGAGCACCGCGACGCGCCAGTCCAGCACGGCTCGCAGCCGGCCGACCAAGTGCGCCACATCCGCCCGGCGCACCCACGCCGGCCTCTCGCCCGGAACCAGCGGCGCACGCGCGGCCGGACCGGCGAGGCTGTCTGTCAGCGTCACGACGAGCAGCAGCGCCAGCGCGCACGCCGCAAACACGAGCAGTTGCACGGCAAACGTCGGCGACACCGAGAGGACGCCCGCCACGATGATGATGAAAAGCCCCAGCACGATCAGCTGCAGATCGTCGCGCCGCTGCCGGTAGGTGACGTTGCGATAGAGGAGCAGCAGGATGTCGAGCCGCACCATCGCGGGCAGCACTTCCCCGCGCCGCCAGACATCGGCGATGAAGAATCCCACGATGAGCGGAAACGCCAGCGTGTGCACAAAACCCGGCACGCGCGCCGGCAGGCCCGGGCGCAACATCGTCGCGATCGTGCATGCGGCGGTGACGCCCGTGAGCGTCCACGCCTCGATTTCCAGATAGAAAACCGCGCCGAGGCCGACGAGCGTGAGCAAGCCGCCGAGCATCCACTTCAAGTGGTGGAGTTCGTCGAGCGTAAGCTGCGGGCGCGGTGTGCCGGTGGTGCTCATGCCCAAGCGGTGACTTCTCCGCCCATGATGGCGACGACACCCGTCGCGCCGTCCGGGGCAAACGTGATCAGGCCCACGGCCGACGGCGGGCGCTCCTCCGGCTCGAGCGCCTCGCGCACGGGCAAGGCTACCGCGAGACGGTTGAGCCAGACTTCCAAGTCCCGCGCGCGCCGCACGGGCAGCGGCGGCTCGCCGTTGATCGAGACCCGCATCAGCCGGCCCGTGCGAAACAGATCCTCCGCCATGGTGCCGGCGAAGCCGATGAGCCGCTCGAAGCGCTCGCCTTCGCCCCACGCCGCGGCATCGGTGCGCAGCCACAACGCGTGGCTCTGCGCGCTGTCCGCCGCAAACTGCCGCACCAGCAGCGTGCCGGTCTTGGCGCTTGCCTTCCAATGGATGAGGCGGTGCGAATCCCCCTGCGCATAGCCGCGCAGCGCCAGCAGATCGCCGCTCGCGCCGGGCCGCGACACCCGTTCTCCGCCCGGGCGGCGCCGCGGCGTGGCGACGGCCTGGCGGCGATACTCGACGGGGGCCGGCCACACTAGCGCGTCGGCACTTGTCGCCGTGCCGAGGCCCTTGCGCAGAAATCCGAACGGAAAGAGCGAGCCGACCGCCACAAGCTGCACGCGCACCCGCCCGCGCTGTGCCGGGCGAAACGTCCATTCCACCCGCCCCTCGCCCCGCGGATCGAGACGCTGGCCGAGGGCGACGCGCCCGGCCTGCCCATCGGAAGCCGCTTTCGCAAAGATTCGCTTCACCTCCGCCGCGCTCGCCGAGAGGGTGCTGCCGGCCGCGGCCGCGGCGTCGTCCATCCCGCGGGCCGAGAACTCGAACCACAGTCCGTAGGTCGGCAGAAACCGTTTCCGGTTGCGCAGCTCGAGGACGACGGTCGTGTCCTGCCCGACGCGCAGCGGCGGCGCAAGCTGCAGGCGCCACTCCACGCCCCGGAGGTTGAGCCACGAGAGCACGCCGCTCAGGATCAGGCACGCCAGCAGGAGCGAGAGCGTGATGAAGAGAATGTTGCTGGAGGAGTTATAGGCCGCCGTGCCGATGCCAAATGCCAGCCCGATCAAAATCACGCCCGGCACCGTGGGCACGATGCTGCTGCCGCGCTGCGGATAGACAAAGGACCAGACGAGCCCTCGCCACGTGAAGCGCCGACGCGACCGGCCGCGCGCGCCCTCCCACTCTGCCTCAAGCGAACTCATCGCGCCGCTCCTCCGTGTCCGCCGCCTGCGACCGCGGCGCTCAAGCCGGCGGCGGGATGGCCGCCACGATGCGTTTCAACGCCGCCGTCACGGCCCGGCGTTCCTCGAGCGCGTCGCTGCTCTGCCGGGCCAGGCCGAGGCGATGCGAAAAGACCGGCGTGACCAGCTCCGTCACATCCTCGGGCAGCACGAAGTCGCGGTTATGGATCAATGCGCGCGCCTGCGCCGCCGTGCGCAGCGCCACGCCCGCGCGCACGCTCACGCCCGCGCGAAACTCCGTGTCCGTGCGCGTCGCCGTCACGATCCGCAGGATAAACTCCAGCACGCTGTCCTCGACGAAAACCTGCGGCACGAGCGCCTGCAGCGCGAGGATCTCGCTGCGCGTGACCACGGGGTTGAGCGCGATGGCATCGTAGCCGCCGCGGGCGGTGCGCAGAATCTCACGCTCGTCCTCCGGCAGCGGGTAGCCCATGCGCAGCCGCATCAGGAAGCGATCCATCTGGCTCTCGGGCAGCGGGAACGTGCCTTCGAAATCCACCGGGTTCTGCGTCGCAAAGACCATGAACGGCGAGCCCACCGCGTGCGATTCGCCGTCGACCGTCACCCGCGCGCGGTCCATCACCTCAAGCAGGGCCGACTGCGTCTTCGGCGTCGCGCGGTTGATCTCGTCGGCGAGGACGATGTGCGCGAACACCGGGCCCTTCTTGAAGACAAACTCCTTCAGCGTCTCGTCATAGATCGCGACGCCCGTGACATCGCCCGGGAGCAGATCGCTGGTGAATTGCACGCGGGAAAAAGCGCAGTCCATCGAACGCGCGAGGGAGTAGGCTAGCGTGGTCTTGCCCACACCCGGCAGGTCCTCGATCAGCAGGTGGCCGCCGGCGACGAGGCACACGAGCACTTGATCAATCACGTCATCCTTGCCGCGGATGGAGTCGCGCATGTTGGCGCGCAACCGGTTCAAACGCTGGGCAGCTTCGGAAATCTGCGCGGCCGGCACAAAGTCGCTCATGGGCGCCGACGTTAGGACGCCACCTCGGCCGCGCAAGCGCACAGGCAGGCCGTGAGTAATCCTACCGTCCGGCCTGCGTGTTTACACCATCGCCCAATTTGCGGGCTCGCCCGGCCTGCGCCCGGCTCCTTCAGCCGAGGATTTCCAGCAGACGGACGAAGAGCCGGTTCACCTTCGCCTGGTTGTCCTTCACGAGGTCCTTGAACTTCGCGAAATCGATTTCCGTGCCCTCGAGGCCGTTGGCGTAGTTGTCGATCAGGGCGAGGCTGTTGTAACGCAGGCCGGCCTCGGTGCAGAGGTCGGCCTCGTGCGCCGCCGTCATCCCGATCACGTCGCCCCAATGCTGCACGATTTTGATCTCGGCCTTGGTCTCGAAGCGCGGGCCGCGCATCTGCACGTAAATTTTGCCCGGATGAATCATGAACTCCGGCGCGAGCCCGGAGATTATTTTCGGGATCAGATTGTTGGCGATGCCGGGCGCGCCGCCCTTGAGTTCCGTGTCGAAGAACGTCGCCGGGCCCTGCTGCAGGCCGACGTAGTCGCTGCACGAGACAAATGTCCCCGGCGGCAGCTCCTTCTTCAGCGAACCGACCGAGTTGAGCGACACGACGTCCTGGTAGCCGAGCTGCGCGAGCGCCGCGATGTTGGCCCGGTAGTTGATCGAATGCGGCGGCAGCGGAAACGCGTAGCCGTGGCGGTTGATGAGCGCGAAGTCGCCCTTGGTCTTGTAGGTGACAGGACCATGCGGGGTCTCGACGGTCTTCACCTCCCAAGCCGCGAAGAGCGTGGAGTTGACGATGCTCGTGCCACTGAGGAAAGCGACTTTCATGCGGCGACTCACGCCGTCACCGATCGCGATGACAACGCGAAAACTTGCCGCCAGCCCCGGCTGATTCTGCATTGTCCCGCTCTCCGCCATGCCGCTCATCGACAAACCCCTGCCTGAACTCCTCACCTACACCGGCCGCAATCCTCGGCCCGCGGACTTCGACGCCTACTGGGCCGCAGCCCTCGCCGAACTCGACGCCACGCCGCCCCAGCCCGAGCTGCGCCCGACTGGCGTAATCGCGGCCCGCCACGTCGAGGCCTTCGATTTGTGGTTCACCGGCGTCGGCGGTGCGCGCATCTACGCGAAATATCTGCGGCCTCGCAGCGCCGGAAAACACCCCGCCGTGCTTCAGTTTCACGGCTACTCCGGCCACACCGGCGACTGGCTCGACAAATTCGGCTGGCCCGCCGAGGGCTTCTGCTATGCAGCGATGGACTGCCGCGGCCAAGGCGGGCGCTCCGAGGACAGCGGCCAGGTCAAGGGCACGACGCTCCGCGGCCACATCATCCGCGGCCTCGACGATCCGGATCCACGGCGGCTCGCGTTCCGCCAGATCTTCCTCGATGCGGCACAGCTCGCGCGCGTGGTGATGGGCTTCGCCGAAGTCGAGGTGGGGCGCGTCGGCTGCTTCGGCGCCTCGCAGGGCGGCGCGCTTTCGATCGCGTGCGCCGCGCTGGAGCCGCGCATCCAGCGCGCGGCGCCCGTCTTCCCCTTTCTCAGCGACTACCAACGCGTGTGGGAAATGGATCTGGCCAAGGACGCCTACGAGGAGCTGCGCCTCTATTTCCGCAACCACGACCCGCGGCACGAGCGCGAGGCGGAGATCTTCACGAAGCTCGGCTATATCGACGTGCAGCACCTCGCGCCGCGCGTGCGAGCCGAGACGCTGATGTTCACCAGCCTGATGGACACCCTCTGCCCGCCCAGTTCGCAGTTCGCCGCCTACAACAAAATCACCGCGAAAAAGGACTTCGTGCTCTACCCCGACTTCGGCCACGAGCCGCTGCCCGGGCAGATTGATCGGACGTATGCGTTCATGCGCGGGCTGTGAGCCCTCTAGGATGTAGGCGGGGTGTCCTCACCCCGCAGGTTACAGGCTTCGAAAGCAAAAAACCAGCGGGGTGAGGGCACCCCGCCTACAACAAGCTCACTTCACCCATGCGATCTTCTCTATCCGCGTGGCGAGCTCCACGTCCTTGGCGGTCACCTTGCCGCCGGCATCGTGCGTGTTGAGCCGAATCGCGACGCGGTTGTAGACATTAGTCCATTCCGGGTGGTGGTTCAGCGCCTCGGCCTCAAAGCCGACCCTAACCATAAAGCTCAGCGCCTCGCGAAAGGAGCCGAACTGAAACGTTTTCGCCAGCGCGTCGCGCTCCGCCGCCCAGCCGGTGAGCCGGCGGCAGGCTTCTCCGATTTCCTCTTCCGTCAGTGGTTGCGATTTCATCCGCCCAGCGTGCCTCTGGCCACGCCTTCGTCAATCGGCGGGCACCGCCCGTCTGGCGGCTTGTCAACGCCCCCACCCGCGCCCAACGTCGGCGCTCAACGCATGTCCGCTCCGGTCGAAAACGTCCCCCAGCACGTCGCCATCATCATGGACGGCAACGGCCGCTGGGCCAAGCAGCGCGGCCTCCCGCGCATCGAGGGCCACCGCCGCGGCGTGGAGACGGTCCGCACGACGACCTTTGCCGCCCGCGATCTCGGCGTGCGCATGCTCACGCTCTACGCCTTTTCGATCGAAAATTGGAAACGCCCGCAGGACGAGGTCGGCGCGCTCATGGGGCTGCTCGAATATTATCTGAAAAAGGAGCTCGAGACCTTCGTCCGCGATCGCGTGCGGCTGCGCACCATCGGGCGCACGGAAGAGCTGCCCACCGGAGTGCAAAAACTTCTGCGCACCACGATGGAGGAGACCAAGCATTTCGCCGACTACACGCTCGTGCTCGCGCTCAACTACGGCGCCCGCACCGAGATCGTCGATGCCGCGCGCGCCTACGCAGCCGCCGTCGCGGCGGGCAAGGAGAAGCTCAACGACAATTCGTGGGCGACCTTCAGCCGCTACCTCTACACCGGCGACATGCCCGACCCCGACCTCGTGATCCGCACCTCTGGCGAGACGCGCATCAGCAACTTTCTCCTCCCACAGGCGGCCTACGCGGAGTTCGTCTTTACCAAGGTGCTGTGGCCCGACTTCACCAAGGCAGACCTCGCCGCGGCCATCGCGGACTACAACCGCCGCGAGCGGCGCTTCGGCCTCACGAGCGAGCAGTTGAAACCGGCGGCGGCGAAGTAAAACGCTGGCCTACGCCTTACCTATCCCACCGTCCGATCCCGCATGGGCAAACGCATCTTCAGCACGGTCGCGCTCTGGGTCATCGTCGGGTGCGTGCTGTGGTATTTCCGCACGACGGGCGCGCTGGTGCTCATCGGGCTCATCTCGGTGCTCACGCTGCGCGAATTCTACGCGCTCATGCACGCATCGGGCTACGATCCGTTTGAGAAATTCGGGCTCACGTTCGGGGCTCTGATCACCCTGTCGCCGTGGCTTGAGGCGCAGCTCGGGTGGCCGCTCTCGTGGCTGATCCCGCTGGCGGTGGTCGTTTTTGCCATCCGGCTGCTCGGCGAGCGCACGCCGGACAAGCGTGTCGAGTCGCTGGCTTCGACGCTCTTCGGCCTCGTTTATGTGGCGCTGATGCTGAAATACCTCACGGCCATCGTCACGCCGCTGCCGGGCGACACGATTTCGGCGGATGCGCGGTTGCTTCTCTGCCTGTGGCTGATCGCGGTGGCGAAATTCTGCGACACCGGCGCGCTGCTCAGCGGCATGGCGTTTGGAAAACACAAGATGTCGCCGCAGATCAGCCCGAAGAAAACCTGGGAGGGCGCCGCGGGGGGCGTGCTCGTCTCCATGGGCGTGGGCGCCGGCATCGCGTGGCTCGCGCGCGGGGTCTTTCCCCCGCACATGACGCCGCTCGTCGCCGCGCTCATGGCCATCCCGATCGCGATCGTGGGCATCGTGGCGGACCTCGTGGAATCGGTGCTGAAGCGGCGCGCGGCCATGAAGGACTCCGGCGCGACGATTCCGGGTATCGGCGGGATGTTTGATCTGAGCGACAGCATCATCCTCGTCGCCCCGATCGGTTATTACTTTTTCCGGCTGCCGTGAGCCGCCCTGCGATCAGCTCCGGCCCGGCGCCGCGCCGGAAGCGCGTCGTCCTCCTCGGCGCCACCGGCTCCATTGGCGAGAACACGCTGCGCGTGCTCGCCGCGCATCGGGACAAGCTCGAGCTCGTCGGCATCGCCGCCCGCGCCAACTGGGAGAAACTCGCCGCCATCGCGCGGCAGTTCGACGTGCGCCACACGGCGGTGTTTGACGACGCGGCCTTCGCCGCGGCCCGCGCGAATGCGGCGCAGTTCCCCGCCGGCACACGGCTCGTCGGCGGACTCGGCGGGCTCACCGAGCTCGCCCAGTTGCCCGAGGCCGACATCGTGCTCGTCGCCGTCGTCGGCACCACGGGCCTCGAGCCCGCGCTCGCCGCGCTCGCTGCCGGCAAGAACCTCGCGCTCGCCTCGAAGGAAATTCTCGTGCTCGCCGGCAAGTTCGTGATGGCCGAGGCGAAGCTCCGCGGCGCGAAACTCCTCCCCGTGGACAGCGAGCACAACGCCGTCTTCCAGTGCCTCGAAGGCCACCCGGGCGCCGGCGTGCGCCGCATCGTGCTCACCGCGAGCGGCGGGGCGTTTCGCGACTGGCCGGCGGAAAAACTCGCGCAGGTCACGCCCGCGGACGCGCTCCAGCACCCCAACTGGGCGATGGGCCCGAAGATCACGGTCGATTCCGCAACGCTGGCCAACAAGGGCCTCGAGCTCATCGAGGCGCAGTGCCTCTTTGGCCTCGCGCCCGCGCAATGCACCGCCGTGCTGCACCCGCAGAGCATCGTGCATGGGCTCGTGGAATTCACCGATGGATCGATGCTCGCGCAGCTCTGCCCGCCGTCGATGACGTTTCCCATCCAGCACGCGCTGCTGCACCCTGAACGGGCGCCGGGGGTGGACACGGCGCTGGATTTCTCCCGCTTGGTCAGCCTTGAGTTTCGCCCGGTGGACGAGGGGCGTTTCCCGATGCTGCGGCTTGCGCGCGAGGCGATGGCCGCCGGCGGAGCCGCACCCGCGATCTACAATGCCGCCAACGAAGTCGCGGTGGCGGCGTTTCTCGCGGAGCGCGTCCCTTTTCTTGCGATTCCGCGCATCGTCGGGCATACCTTGGAGCGAGTGAAGAATTCCGAACCATCGTCCATCGCCGAGGTCCTCATCATTGATCGCGAGGCGCGTGCCGTCGCGACCGCGCACCTTTCATCCGCCCGCTGATCTCATGCTCCAGCTGTTTCTCGCCATCGGACTGGTCACGCTGTCCATCTTTGTCCACGAGCTCGGCCATTTCCTCGTCGCGCGGTGGCGCGGCATGGTGGTGCCCCGGTTTTCCATCTTCGGCCTGGGAAAACCCATCTTCAGCTGGCACTGGCGGGGCGTGGAATACTGCGTCTGCTGGCTCCCCATCGGCGCCTATGTGATGGTGCCGCAGCTGTCGGACCTCGGTGACTTCGAGGGCGATGTCCCCGAAAACGCGCGGAACCTGCCGACTGCCGGCTACCTTTCCAAGGTCCTCGTCGCGGTCGCCGGTCCCGCGGCCAACATTCTCTTTGCCCTGTTGCTCGGCTGCATCGTCTGGTGGGCGGGCGTGACGGTGCCCGCGGAATTCAACCGCACCGAGATCGGCGAGGTCAGCCGCGAGATGCGCACGTCCGACGGCAAGTCCGTGCCGGGGCCCGCCGCCGTGGCCGGACTGCAAGCCGGCGACGTGGTGCGCAAGGTCGATGACCGGCCGGTGGCAAGCTACCACGATATCTTCGCCGCCATCGTGCTCGGTGCGCAAACGGGCGCCGATGGGCAACGCGCCGCCCGCATCACCTTCGAACGCGATGGTGTCACCCGAACGGTCGAGGTGGTCCCCGCCCTCGTCGGGCCCGAAGGCCTGCGCAGCATCGGCATCGGTCCCAAGACCGATCTCGTGGTGGACAAGGTCGCCGCCAACTCGGCCGCCGAGAAGGCCGGCCTGCTCGTCGGCGACCGCATCGTCTCCGTGGACGGCCGGCCGCTCGCTCGCCGCGAGGAGTTGGGCGAACATTTCCAGCGCAAGCACGCGGCCCCCAGCCAGCTCTCGATCATCCGCGACGGCGCGCAGACCTCCTTGGCGATTCAGCCCGTGATGCAGACCATCGAGGGCCAAAGTCTCTACCGCATCGGCGTCACCTGGAGGATCAAGACCGTCGTAGTCCATCCGACGCCTTTCGCCCAGATCGGCGATGCCGTCCGGCAGGTTTACCAGACGCTCGCGAGTTTGCTCAACCGCAAGTCCGACATCGGCGTCCGGCACATGAGCGGCATCGTCGGCATCGTGGACAACCTGCAGCAGGTCGCCACCGCCGGACTCGTGCCCGCCTTCGCCTTCCTGATCGCCATCAACGTGTCGCTCGCGATCTTCAACTTGCTGCCGATTCCCGTGCTCGACGGCGGGCATATTTTCTTCGCCACAATGGCGAAGCTCCGCGGCCGGCCCCTCAAGCCCGCCTTCATGCAGAACGCTGTCGCCGCCTGCTTCTTCATGCTCATCGGGCTCATCGTTTACGTGACCTACAACGACATCAGGCGCGCCTTCCAATCCCGGCGTGAAGAGCGCCCGCCCGCCGCCGCGCCGGCAAAATCGCCCGAACCGCGGGACCAGCCCGTCCCGGCGAAATAGGCCGGCATCGGCCGCATTCGTTTGGTCCCGTCTCCGCGCCCGCCTCGCTCCCGCATGTCCTACTGCACCTCCCGTTTCCGCACCGTCCGTCGCCGCAGCGTCGAAGTGAACGTCGGCGCCATCGGCGTCGGTGGCACGAATCCGATTCGGCTGCAGTCGATGACGACGAGCGACACGCAGGACATCGCAGCCACCGTGCGCCAGTCGATCGCGCTCGCCGAGTTCGGCTGCGAGATCGTGCGCATCACGGCGCCCAACGTCGCGGCCTCGAAGTGCCTGAAGGACATCCGCGCGCAGTTCACCGCGGCCGGCTTCGGTCACATCCCGCTTGTCGCCGACATCCATTTCCTGCCCAGCGCGGCGATGGAGGCCGTGGAGCATGTGGAAAAAATCCGCGTCAATCCCGGCAACTACGCCGACAAGAAGAAATTCGCCGTCCGCGAATACTCCGACGCCGCCTACGACGCCGAGCTGCAGCGCCTGCACGAGGCCTTTTCCCCGCTCGTGCTGCGGTGCAAGGCCCTCGGCCGCGCCATGCGCATCGGCACCAACCATGGCTCGCTCTCCGATCGCATCATGAACCGCTACGGCGACACGCCGCTCGGCATGGTCGAGAGCGCGCTGGAATTTCTCCGCATCGCCGAGTCGCACAGCTACCGCGCGCTCATCCTCTCGATGAAGGCCTCGAACCCCAAGGTCATGATTCAGGCCTACCGCCTCCTTGTGCAACGGATGGCCGAGGAAGACATGCACTACCCGCTGCACCTCGGTGTGACCGAGGCCGGCGACGGTGAGGACGGCCGGATCAAGAGCGCCATCGGCATCGGCTCGTTGCTGCTCGACGGCCTCGGCGACACCATCCGCGTCTCCCTGACCGAGGACAGCGTCTATGAAATCCCCGTCGCGCGCGCCATCGCCGACAAGGCCATGAGCCTGTGGCGGCCGGAGCCGGCCACTCAGACCCCCGCCACCGATTCGCTCGATCCCTATCATTTCACCAAGCGCGAGACGACGACGCTCACGTTTTCAGAGGATTGCGTGGTCGGCCCCGAGCAGCCGCCCCGTGTGATCGTGCGCGTGCCGTCGGTCGAGTCCCTCGCTTTGGCTGCGAACGCTCTGGCGTCACCGAAATTCAATGACACGCCCGCCGAGGGCCTGCTCGTGCCCATCGCCGGCCCCGGCGATCTCGCCGTGCTGTGCGGCGTGCTCGGCACGACGGCGCTGCCCGCGCGTTTCCTCGCACTCGAAATCGCCCCCACGCTCACGCCCGATCTGCTCCAGCCGCTGCTCGCGATGAGCCGCGGGCGCATCGTGCTCGTGCGGAGCTTTGGCAGGAGCGAGGCGGAGCCATTGCAGGCCTTTGCCGGGCTCGTCCAGCGTCACGGCCACAGCCTCGCCGTGCAAATCGCACCTGAGAATTTCTCCTCGCTGACGCCGACCCTCCAAGCGCTGGGCGACAGCGCGCTCCTCTTCACGCTAGCGACGCACGACCCCGCCGCCGGCCACGCGATCGGGGCTTATCGGCGGCTCGCGGAGCAGCTGCGCGCCGCGGGCTCTCGCGCGCCCATTTGGATTCGCAATACCGCGGACACCGCGGTGCGCAGCGAGAACACCTTCCTCTCGAAGCTCCTCGAGGCCTCGTTCCTCACCGGAGCGCTGCTGTGCGACGGGCTCGGCGACTTGGTGAGCATCGAGACCGAGGCCGATGCCGTGCGAGCCACTAAGCTGGCCTACAACGTCCTCCAAGGCGCCGGCGCGCGCAGCTCCAAGACCGAGTTTGTCGCCTGCCCGAGCTGCGGGCGCACGCTCTTCGACCTGCAGACGACCACGCAGCGCATCCGCGCCCAGACCGGCCACCTCAAGGGCGTGAAGCTCGCCATCATGGGCTGCATCGTGAACGGCCCCGGCGAGATGGCCGACGCCGATTTCGGCTACGTCGGCGGCGCCCCGGGGAAGATCAACCTCTACGTCGGGAAAAACTGCGTCCAATACAACATCCCGCAGGCCGAGGCCGACGCGCGGCTCATCGCGCTCATCAAGGAGCACGGCAAATGGGTCGATCCCGGGCCGGCGACGGCGTAGCGCCCCGGGGTGCGTATTCGCGCCCTCTCCCGGCCCAGCCTGTAGTGTGGGCGGCCCCACTCCCAGAATCCGGCTTCCCAAGCCTCCGTGACGCATTTGTAACATTTATCAAAATACGCAACGCCGGCTGAATTTTCAGGCGCCCGGATCAGGCCCGCCGTGGCAACAAAAAAGTGGCCGGAAGTTATCCGCGGGACGATGTGAACAAGTTGTGGGAAAGTTGGCCTTGAAACGGTTTTTGGGTTCACAGTTATTGGTCCCTCGTCCACTTCTGCACCGTTCCCGGATCGTTCTTTCCCATGTCGCGTGAGCCCTCCTCCCCGACGCCCGCAGTAACAACGCCTTTAGCCACTGGACATCAACATCTTGCAATTCAACCCTTGTCCGCCCTTCACCCTTGGTGCCCACACATTCATTTTCGTTACCGCGCAAGCGCCCAGAGACGGCATTCCGGCATGAGAGGGCATGATTCCGTGGGGCAGTGTGAATAATTCCGCCATCCCCTCACCCGGCCATGCCCTCCACGTCCCTCTCCCCCAGCCTCTGGGAAACGGTGAAGTGCGACTTCAAGTCGCTCTTCCCCGAGGACGTTTTCCAGATGTGGTTCGAGCCGGTCGTCTGTCTTGAGGCTGGTCCGGACTCGCTCACCCTCGGCGTCCCGAACGATTTCGCCGCGATCTGGATTCACGACAACTACCTCGACCTGATCACCCAGCGCCTGCGGCTCACGGCCGGGCGTGCCGTCAGCGTCACCCTGCGCAAGACCGAGCCCACCGCTCGGCCCGTCCTCTCCGCGGCCGCGAATGGCAGCCGAGCCCCGCAGCCTGACACGGCCTCCGCCGGCCGAGGCCGCGCCCCGTTGCCGCGCCGCGCCACGCGCCACGATGATCGCGGCCACACCGCGGCGCTCAATCCCCGCAACACTTTCGAGACCTTCGTCGTCGGCTCCAACAACCAGATGGCCCACGCCGCCGCCATGGCCGTCGCGCAGGCCCCCGGGCAGGCCTACAACCCCCTCTTCCTCTATGGCGAGACCGGCCTCGGCAAAACCCACCTGATGCACGCCATCGGGCACACGGTCCTCCGGCACAACCCCGACTGCCGCGTCGCCTACCTCTCCACGGAGAAGTTCACCAACGAGTTCATCCAGGCCCTCCAGGAAAACGCCCTCACCAAGTTCCGCCAGCGCTACCGCCACGTGGACATCCTGCTCATCGACGATGTGCAGTTCCTCGCCGGCAAGGAGCGCATCCAGGAGGAGTTCTTCCACACCTTCAACGACCTCTTCGAGTCCGGCAAACAGGTCGTCCTCACCAGCGACCGCCGCGCCAGCGAGATCCAGAAACTCGAGTCGCGCCTCGTCTCCCGCTTCGAGTGGGGCCTGCCCGCCGACATCCAGGCGCCCGATTTCGAGACCCGCCTCGCCATCCTCCGCACCAAGGCGCAGACGCTCAACTGCACGCTGCCCGACCCCATCCTCAGCTTCATCGCGCAGAACATCACCAAGAACATCCGCCGCCTCGAAGGCGCGCTGCTCAAGGTCTCCAGCTACTCCGCGCTCACCAGCAAGCCCATCGACCTCGCGACCGCCGAACGCCTCCTGCACGACGTGCTCATGGAGCAGGCGCAGAACATCCTCACCATCGAGACCATCCAGAAACGCGTCGCCGATCACTTCCAGATCCGGCACAGCGACATGACGAGCAAGCGCCGCCCCGCCAACATCGCCTTTCCCCGGCAGATCGCGATGTATCTCGCCCGCACGCTCACCAAGCACTCCCTCCAGGAAATCGGCGACCTCTTCGGCGGCCGCGACCACGGCACCGTCATACACGCCTGCAAGACCGTAGACAACATGTGCGAGCAGGACGCCTCCACCCGCGGCAGCGTCGAGTTCCTGAAAACGCAGCTCTCGAAGTAAACGGGCGCGCTGCGTGGGACGCCCGTAGTCGAGAGTCCAGAGTCCAGAGCTGAGAGTAGAGACCGCGGCTTTGGTCGCGCCCAGGATTTCTCTTTCTTGCTCTAGACTCTCAGCTCTCAGCTCTTAGCTTCCCCTTCCATGCAGCTATCTCCCGAGCAAAAAGCCGCCGTCTCCTCTTGGGTCGCCGCCGGCGACAACCTTTCCGCGGTGCAGAAAAAACTCATCGAGCACTTCAAGCTTTCGATGACCTACCGCGACGTCCGCTTCCTCGTGGACGACCTCAACCTCGAGCTTAAGGACGCCGCCCCCAAGGTGGACGCCAGCGACGTTTCCAAGACCCAGCCCCCCGCCCCGGGGTCAACCCCCAAGGAGAAGCTCAACCCCGCCGACCACGCATCACCCGACGCCACCGATCCCGAGCTCGCCGACGATCCCGCCGCGCTCGACGAAGCCGAGGCGCTCCCCGCTGGCCTCGCCAACGTCAAGGTTGAGGTGGACCAAAAAACCCTCATCCCCGGCGCCATCGCGAGCGGCAGCGTGACTTTCAGCGACGGCGTGACCGGCCAATGGGTGGTCGATCAATACGGCCGCCCTGGCTTCACCAAGATCAGCAAGGAAGGCTACCGCCCCACCCCCGACGACGGCCAGGCCTTCATGCAGGAACTCAGCCTGCAATTGCAGCAGCGGGGCTTCTGATTCGTCATTCCGCCCCCTGATCTTTCCACCATGGACTCCACCCGGCCAGTGCAGCGCAAGCCGCCGGTGTTGATATGGTGGATCATCTGGGCCGCGCTCCTCACTGGCGTAGCCGTGCTGCATTCAGTCCTGCCAACCGGGAAAATCCTGCATGAGGGAGGAGCATTCCGCTACCTGCCGGCGATCCCTCTGCTTCTCTCTTCACTGATCCGCTGGCTGGTCTTGCCCAAATTCACCGAAAGTCTCCGCGCCTTTCCGGTGTTCATCATCGGCCTGGCTCTCGCGGAAGGGTGCGTAATCCTGGGAGTTTTTTTGGTCCCGGACCTTCGTAACACCTACGCAATCCTGGGCGTGCTGGGCTTGATCCAATACATGCCCTTGTTCGCCGCGAAACTTCGTTGATCCGGGCAGGAAACGCTCGCCCGTTCGCTCAGCCGGTGTTCAGCAGCGTCCGCATATCCGCTTCGTCGATCACCGACACGCCGAGCACCTGATACCAACATCCCTTCGCTTTTAGACTGTCATTGCGAGGTGCGCCTGGACGTTGGTATAAGGATGCATTCCGCCGCTTTTTCACCTCGGGCGCAAAGGAACTGCCCTGATAGGCGAACCGGCGCCCAATAAATCTGTCAGTCTACTCGAGAGATTGGGCACGGCTTGGATGCTCAAACCCTTATTTTTATCCATGGCGCTCATCTTCGAAAGAATCCAAACGGAAGGCATCGCGGAATTGTCCTACCTTATCGGCGACGATAGCGCCGGGGTCGCCGCAGTCGTGGATCCCACGCCGGATGTGGAGAAGTATCTTACGCTCGCGCGCAAGAAGACCGTGTCGATCACGCACATTTTTGAGACGCATATCCACGCCGATCTGGTGAGCGGTTCCCGCGAGCTGTGCGCGCGGCTGGGCTCGGCCAGGATTTTTGTCAGCCATGAGGGCGGCGCCCGCTATGGCTTCACGAACGAGGCGGTGAACGACGGCGACCGCTTCGAATTCGGCAGCCTCGTCGTCACCGCCAAACACACGCCGGGCCACACGCCGGAGCACATGAGCTATGCGCTCGCCGAAAAGGAGCACGCCGAGACGCCATGGGGCGTGCTCACCGGCGATTCCCTGTTCGTGAATTCAGCCGGCCGGCCGGACCTGATGGGCGGGCAGACCGACAAGCTGGCCGAACAGCTCTTTCACACCCTGCGGGACTACTACCTGACCCTGCCGGACGGAGTGATGATTTATCCGGCGCACGGGGCGGGTTCGCCCTGCGGCGCGGACATCGGCGAGCGGCTGGAAAGCAGCATCGGCTACGAGCGGAAGTTCAACCAGTTTCTCCAATATCCGGATTTCGACGACTTCAAGGATTACGCTCTCCGCACCGCTCCGCCGATTCCCACCTATTATCCGCGGATGAAAAAGCTGAACGCGAAGGGCCCGGTGATTCTCGGCAACCTTCCCCGCATCCCCGCCCTGCCGCCGAAGACCTTCAAGCAGGCGATCGATGAGAAAACCGGCGTGCTCATCGATACGCGCAAAATGCTGGCCTTCGGCGGCGGGCACATCGCGGGAGCGCTGAACATCGGCGGCTCACCCATGCTTTCAATCTGGGCCGGCTGGCTCCTCGATCCCGAGGAGCCCCTCCTGCTCGTGCTCGACGAGGACGAGGGGATCGAGCAGGTGCTGAAGCTCTTTCTGCGCACCGGCTACACCCGGTTCGCCGGATATCTCGCCGGCGGCATGAAGGCCTGGGACAACGCCGGCTTCGAGCTCGCGGAGCTCGGCGAGATGACGGTGCACGAAGTGAGGGCGGCCAAGGGACGGCTGCAGGTCATCGACGTGCGCGCCCCCAGCGAATGGGAGGAGGGCCATGTGCCGGGTGCCGAGCACATTTTCCTGCCAGAATTGCGCCAGAAGGCGGGCAAGCTCTCGAAGCGCAAGCCGATCGCGGTCTACTGCGACAGCGGATACCGCGCGAGCCTTGCCGCCAGCATCCTGAAGCAGGAGGGCTTTGAGAACGTGAGCAATGTCCCCGGCAGCTGGCAGGCGTGGAAGAAGGCGAAGTTCCCCATCGAGGGGAAAAAGCCGGAGGGCAAAAGGGGCAAATGAGTGGCGCGCGTTTCATGCTCCTGGCGGGCGGCTTTCTCGCCCTCGTCCTCGCGTCCGCGGCGCACGCGGCCGAGATCGTGGTCGATGCGCGGCAGTATCCGGGGCCGGCTTGGTCGCCCTATCTCGTGGGCGCGCTGCTCGGCGTCCTGTCGTGGCTCACTTTTTATTTTTCCGACAAGGCAATCGGCGCCTCGTCCTTCTACGCCACGCTCGCGGGGATGATCGGAAAGGTATTCGCGAAAAAGCACGTCGAGTCGCTGGCCTACTACAAAAGCAATCCGCCGGTCGTGAACTGGGAATTCGCCTTTATGATCGCGGCGTTTGGCGGGGCTTTCATCGCGGCGTGGAGCGGCGGAGAGATCGACGGCCGGTGGCTGCCCGCCATGTGGGAAGCGCGGTTTGGCGAAGGCACTGCCGGTCTCCGCGGCGGCGTGGCCGTGCTGGGCGGCATGCTGATGGCGTTCGGCGCGCGTTTGGCCGGCGGGTGCACCAGCGGGCACGGCATCAGCGGCACGCTGCAGCTTAACGTCGGCTCCTGGATTGCGGTGATCTGCTTCTTCATCGGGGGCATCGCGGTGGCGATGCCGCTCTTCTCGAAATGACCCATGATTGATCCCGGCAAAGTCGTGAAAACATCGAGCGTCGCGGAGCCTCCTCCAGCCGCCGAAAGCGGCCGCATCGTGGGCGCCGTCTTCTTCGGCCTCGCGTTTGGATTCCTGCTGCAGAAAGGCGGCGTCGGCAAATATCACATTCTCGTCGGCCAGCTCCTGCTGCAGGACTTCACGGTCGTGAAAGTCATGCTGACCGCCATCCTCGTCGGCATGGTGGGCATCTTTGCCCTGCACCGCTTCGCCAAGGTCAATCTGCACATCAAGCCCACCCGCCTCGGGCCGAACATCATCGGCGGACTGGTTTTCGGCGCGGGATTTGCCCTCAGCGGTTATTGTCCGGGCACCGTCGCGGCCGCGTTGGGTCAGGGCAACTACGACGGCTTCTTCACCATGGCCGGGATGCTCATCGGCTCGTTGATCTACGCAGAGGCTTCGAAAAAACTGAAGTCCACGGTCGAGCAGTGGGGTGACAAGGGGAAGCTCATGCTGCCGGAGGCGCTGCACCTGCCCCGCGCGCTGTTCCTGCCGCTCTTCGCTGTCCTGCTTGCAGCCGTGTTGGCGAGCCTCGCGCGCTACACGGTTCGCTGACGTTCCCTCTTCTCCGTGAAAACGCTCCCCCCCCTCGCCGCGCTCGCCTGCCCGCTGCTGCTTGCACCCGCCCTGGTCGCGGCGGAGTCCTTCGCCACGACCGTCGATTCCGGCGTGGCGGAGATCGTGCGCAAACAGGAAGATCGCAGGTCCTATATTCGCTCGGGCAGCTGAGCCCTCGCCGTGGCAGCGAATCCTCAACCCCTGGCCTCACCCTCTGCTCCCTCGTCGGGGATGCCTGCCGGCGGCCACCCCCACGCCGCACCCACCCCGGCGCACTACGGAATGATCGTGCGGCAAGCCGAGCCGGTGAACCTCGAGATGCCCTTCGGCTCGTTGGATCAGTTCGTGACGCGGACCGAGGATTTTTTCGTTCGGTGCCATTTTCCCATTCCAGAGATTACCCGCGATCGCTGGCGCCTGAGAATCCGCGGTCTGGTGCAGAGGCCGGTCGAACTCGCTTTCGATGAATTGCAGGCGATGCCCGCGTCTTCGGTCACAGCCACCCTCGAGTGCGCGGGGAATGGCCGGGTATTTCTGTCGCCCAGCGTCGGCGGCGCACAATGGGAACGCGGCGCCGTGGGCAACGCGGTCTGGACCGGCGTGCCCTTGGGATATGTGCTCGAGCGCGCGGGCCTGCCAGCCGAGGCGAGCGAAATTATTCTCACAGGAACCGACGAAGGTGAGATCGAGGCGCCGCCACGGCCGGGCGGAAGGATCCGTTACGCGCGCAGCCTGCCGCTCGGCAAAGCCACCGGCGACGTGCTCCTAGCCTGGCAAATGAACGGAGCCGACCTCACGCCAGCCCATGGGTTTCCTCTGCGCGCGATCGTGCCCGGCTGGTATGGCATGGCCTCGGTGAAATGGCTCAGCGACATCATCGTCACAGACCGCCCGTTTCAGGGCTATTACCAGTCGGTCGACTACGCCTATTGGCAGCGCTCAACGGGCGAGCCCTCGCTCGTGCCCATTACTGAGCTGCACGTGAAGTCGCAGATCGCGCGCCCGGGGCCGTGCGAACGCGTGCCCCGCGGCGGGGCGTATCTTGTGCGCGGAGCCGCCTGGACGTGCGAGGCGGAGATTGTGCGCGTCGAAGTGAGCACCGATGGAGGCCTGCATTGGTCGGACGCACGATTGGGCCGTCACACGGACCGTCATGCGTGGCGATTGTGGGAATATGACTGGGCCATACCGCGGGAGCCCGGCCGCACCACGCTGATGACACGAGCCCACGATTCCAAAGGGCGCACGCAGCCGGCGAAACGCGACCCGGATCGCGGCGCCTATATGATCAACGAGGTTCTGGGCCTCGACGTGATGGTGCAGTGAGCGGGCGGCGCACGACGCCGATTCGGAAAAATATCCCAGCAAAGCCCGCAGCCCCGCCTCGTCGTTCACCGACACGCCGGGCGCCGAGGCTTTCTCCAGTTTTGATCCGGCTTCCTCGCCAGCGTCGACGTAGCCCGTCTTCTTGCTCACGCGCCGGCCACCGGCACCAGCCGCGCGGCAAGAGACGCACGAGTTTGGGCAAACCAACGAGGAGGGCCATATCAGCATCGGGCCGTGGACGGCCCGATCACCTCTCCGTGGGCGCGGGACAAGGAAGCGGCAATTGATTCATCCCCACGTGCGTTTCTGGGCCCGCACGCTCGACGGATTTGTGCTCATGCGACGCACCACCCACCCGCGCTGGCATCGGCAGTGCTAAGCCGAAGTTGCCAATCACTCGCCAGTCAAACCGCAAGAAGGGAAAAATATGGGAACTTCCATGCCTGTCCGCGCGCTGCTCCGTGCTGCGCTCATCGTCACACTGCTCGCGACTGCAGCCTCACCCCAGCTCGCCGCACAGACCGCCCCGGCGCAACCGGCCGCAAGGCCCGAGGATATCTTGGTCCTGGAAAAATTCGTCGCCTCCGAAACGAAGGAAGACGCCAACCGCATCGTGCCCAACCAAGCCACCCGCTCGGTGCTCGGCCTCGACAAGTCCCTCTACGAGACGCCGCGCTCCGCGACTAACATCAGCTCCGAGTTTCTGAAGACGCTCGCGATCCGCAACTCGGAGGACATCGCGCGCATCGCGCCGAGCACGTTCTCCAATTTCCGCTTCGGCCTGCAGGGCAACGTCAGCGTGCGCAACCAGACCTCGGATTTCTATTTCCGCGGCATGCGCCGCATCGATCCGCAGGGCAACTACCGCACCATCTTCGCCGCCAATGATTCGATTGAGATCGTGCGTGGACCGCCGTCGCCGATCTACGGCCTCGGTCGCATCGGCGGCTACCTGAATTTCAACCCGAAGACCGCGCGCCTCGAGAAAACCGGCAAGTATCTCGACAAGCCCACCGGCTACCTCAGCTACACCTACGGCTCCTACGAGAAGAATATCGTCAACCTCGACGTCGGCGGCCCCTTGAAAATCGCCGGGCGCAATGGCGGCTACCAAGTCTTCGCCTACGTCGAGGACAGCGACAGCTACTACGCATATTCGCCCGACGACAAGCACCGCATTGTCCAGGCCACGCTCACGATCGACCTCAACAAAACGGGCCTGCGCCTTGAGGCCGGCGGAGTAGGCCAATATTCTTACGGCGGCCTGCCCGGCGGGATCAACCGCACCACGCAGGACTTCGTCAACACCGGCCGCTATTGGAATGGCACCTTCAGCTACAACCTCGACACCAACGGAGACGGCCGCCTCTCCGACAACGAGATCTTCAACTCCTACTTCAATGGGCTCCCGCAACGCCGCGGGGCGAGCGGCGGAAGCACCATGGCCGCCAACGTCAACTACGTCGGCCAGGTCAATGCTCCGCTCAACCGCCGCTTCCCTTGGCAGGGCGGCCCGGTCAATGGCGGCACCATCACCCTCGATCAGTTCCGCGCCGGGTTTCTCGACACCGCGCCCACCCTCGTCGGCGGCGCCCCCTACCAAAGGCAAGGCTACCAGATTTCGGTTTATCCCACCGATTCCACCGGCCTGCCGAACACCGCCGCGGCCCGGCAGACCTACTACCTCCCGCCCGCCTTCGATCCGCTCGCCGGCTCGTGGGCGCAAGTGCCGTTCAACTACCGCAACAGCTTCGGCGAGGACTACTACGAGGCGTATGTGTGGACAGGCTTCGTCGATGTCGTCAACGATTCCAACCCCGACTTCACCTTCAAAAACCAAGTCCTCGTGGACATCCAGGATCAGGAGAAGACCGGGCGGAATCCATTCTCTCAGTTCCAGAACATCTTTCAGGCCGAGGAGAAGTTCACTGTCGTGAAGAAATGGCACCCCAAGTGGGACTGGCTCGATCTCACCACGCTCGGCTCGGTCAACGGCGTCTACTACGACGGCGGCCGGCGCACGGACAACACGGTGGACTACGACTACCGCCGCAGCCTGATGACGGGCTTCACGCCCAACGACACGTTCTCCGCCTTCACCAAGAACTCCGGCTTCGAGGGCAGCGCGCTCTCGCAGTTCATCCACTCGAACTACCTCTCCTACGGCGTCGGCGTGCTCAACGACATCACGCTCTTCAAGCGCGCCAATCTCCTCCTCGGCGGCCGCATGGACAGCATCGACTCCGAGGCCTACGTCCCGGCCGGCATCTTCAACCGCAATGGCAACGGCGGGCTCACCGTCGCGAGCACTAACCCGGCCTTCAAGGGTTACGCCGACTACGGCAAGACCAACGACGTCGGCTGGTCCTACTCCGCGAGTATCACCGTGCCGGTGACGGACAACCTCCGCCCCTACTTCACCTACGCGATCCAGTCCGCCGTCATCGGCGACGCCTCCACCGGCGGCGTGCCCATCGCCAACGTCAAGCGCGGCCCGCTCGGCGAATCCCTGCTCAAGGAGGCCGGCATCAAGGGCAGCTACTTCGGCGGCAAGCTCTTCTTCGGCCTCGCCGCCTACGAGCAGACCCGGAACAACTTCGACGCCAACGATGGTGCCGGCGTCATCGGCGCCACGCTCGGCCGCGGCTTCGAGGGTGAGTTCCGCTGGGTCGTGAGCAAGCAGCTCGCCCTCAGCGGCGGCTTCAGCCTCTCCAAGACGGTCAACCTGATCTCGTCGGGCACCGTCAACACCAACACCCGTTTTCTGGGTTACCCTGATGTGGTCGATGCCACAGGCAAAGTCGTGATTCCCGCCGAGGCCTGGGGCTGGGGTGGCATCGTTTCCACTGCGATTCCGGCGAGTGATCGCAACTATGACGAAGTTCACGCGATTCCCGGCACAATCGTGAACATGACCGCGATCTACAACCTCACCAAGAAGCTCTCCGTCCGCGCGACCGGCTACTACCAGAGCAAATTCTCCGCGGACCGGTTGAAGACCGTGACGGTGCCCAAGGCCATGGTGATGGACGCCGGCCTCAACTACGCTTGGCGCGACTACGAGGTGCGCCTCAACGTGATCAACGTCTTCGATAAGCTCTACTTCAACGGCGGCTCGTTCAACTCCGTCGCCGCCCGTCTGCCGCGAAATTTCGACGTCACGCTGACGCGGAATTTCTGAGTTACGCTCCCTCACCCGCGCGGCCGCGCGCTCTCTCGCGGCCTCCCTCCGTCATGCGATCCCCCCTCCTCCGCGTGCTCGCCTGCACGCTCGTGTTCACGGCGCCGGCCGTCGCGCGCACCTTCAATCTCGAGACCGCCGGCATCCCCGAGATCCACGCCGCCGTCGATGCCGGCGCGCTCACCTACGAGAAGCTCGTCACGCTCTACCTCGCCCGGATCGCCGCCTACGATCAGCAGGGGCCGGCGCTCAACACCGTCATCACGCCGAATCCGCAGGCGCTCGCCACGGCGCGCGCGCTCGACGCGGAGTTCAAGTCCCGCGGCCGGCGCACCCCGCTCCACGGCATTCCCGTGCTCGTGAAGGACAACTTCGACACCACGGACATGCCGACGACCGGCGGCGCGTTCTACCTCGAGGGCTCGGTGAACGCGGAGGATGCGTTCATGATCAAGAAACTCCGCGAGGCCGGCGCCATCCTGCTCGCCAAGGTCAACCTCGACGAGCTCGCCGGCGGCGGCACGGGTTTCTCGTCCCTGTGGGGCCAGACAAAAAATCCGCACGACCTCGCGCGCGTCCCCGCCGGTTCCTCCGGAGCGACGGGCGCCGGGCTCGCCGCGTGGTTCGCGCCGCTCGGCCTCGGCACCGACACGGGCGGCTCGATCCGCGGCCCCTGTGCCGCCAACGGCGTGCCCGGCATCAAGCCCACCAACGGCCTGCTCTCGCGCGCCGGCATCATCCCGCGCGTGCTTTCCCTCGACACCGGCGGCCCCATGGCGCGCACGGTTTACGACGTGGCGCTCGCACTCGGTTTCATGACCGGCCTCGATCCGAAGGATCCGCTCACGGAGAAAAGCGCCGGGCTCTTCTACTCGGACTACGTGCAGTTCCTGCGCAAGGATGCGCTCAAGGGCGCGCGCATCGGCATCCTCCGCGAAGGACTCGGCAAGGAAGCGGACATCGACGCGGTGTTCAACCAAGCCGTCGCCGAGCTGAAATCCCTCGGCGCCGTCGTCATCGATCCCGTGCGCTACCCGACGGTCGTGCTCGAGGGCCGCACCGGCATCAACGAGATCATCCGCCAGGCGGACATCCGCGAGGAACTCGGCCACTACCTCGCCACGCTCAAGCCGGGCTATCCGAAGTCCCTCGATGAGATCCTCGCGCTGCACGACGGGCTAAAAGAACCGCGCGGCCGCGTCTCGCCGAATCCACGCCTCTACAAGGCGCTCCGCGATTCCAACACCGGCCTCAAGTCCACCGATGCGCTCTACGTCTCCGCCAAGACCCATGGCATGGCGATGATTCGCGACGCCGTGCTGAGCACCTTCACGCAGCATCGCCTCGACGCCATCGTCTACGCGACCCGCGGCGAATCGCCCAAACTGGTCAGCGAGTCGTCGCCGACCGACACCACCACGCGCCTCGGCGGCTCGCTCACGAGCATCGCCAACATGACGCAACTCCCAGACGTGATCGTGCCCGCCGGCGCGACCAAGACCGCGCTGCCCGTGGCGATTTCCTTCCTCGGCACCGCGTTCAGCGAGCCGCGCCTGCTCGCCTACGCCTATGCCTACGAGCAGGCCACGCAGCGCCGCATCTCGCCCAAGACCACGCCCGCGCTGCCCGGCGAACGCTTCGACTACTGACCGCTCCCATGAAACCTCCCTTTCTCCGCTCCTTCGTTTTCGTTGCCTGCTCGCTGGGTTCCGTCCTCGGCCTTCGCGCCGCCACGCTCGATCTCGAGACCGCCACCATTCTCGATCTGCAGAAGGCCTACGCCGCGGGCGTGCCCTCGGAAAAGGTCGTCGAGATTTATCTCAAGCGCATCGCCGCTTACGACCAGGCCGGTCCGAAGCTGAACTCGATTCTGTTTCTCAATCCCAATGCCCTCGCCGAGGCCCGCGCCCTCGACGCCGAGCGCAAGGCCAAGGGCCCGCGCTCGCTGCTTCACGGCGTGCCGATCGTGCTCAAGGACAACTTCGACACCTTCGACATGCCCACCACCGGCGGCTCGAAGGCGCTCAAGGATTCCAAGCCGCTCTACGACGCATTCACCGTGAAGAAACTCCGCGCCGCCGGCGCGATCTTCATCGCGAAGACCAACCTCGACGAATTCGCGCGCGGCGCCACCGGCACCAGCTCGCTCGGCGGCCAGACGCTCAATCCCTACAATCTCGAAAAAATCCCCGGTGGATCCAGCGCCGGCACCGGCGCCGCCATCGCCGCGCTCTTCGCCCAGATCGGCACAGGCACGGAGACCGGCTCGTCGATCCGCAATCCTTCCACAAAGAATAATCTCGTCGGTTTCTCGCCCAGCGAGGGCCTCGTCTCGCGCCAAGGCATCATACCGATCTCGATCACTTACGACCGCGGCGGGCCAATGACCCGCAGCGTCACAGACGCCGCGATCATGATGAGCGTGATGGCCGGCACAGATGCCGCGGATCTCTTCACGCTCAACTCGCTCGGCCACGCGCCCTCGGACAACTATCTCGGCGCGCTGAAAAAGGACGGCCTCAAGGGCGCGCGCATCGGCGTCCTTCGCGATCTCATGGGCACCGAGGAAGCCGACAAGCCCGCCCTCGCCCTCGTCGAAGCCGCGATCAAGGTCCTGAAGGACCAGGGCGCCACCATCCTGGATCCGATGCCCACCGGGGCGAACCTCTGGCAGATGGCGCGCGAGACCACTACCGGCACTGGCGAATACCGCCAGGCCATCGACGCGTATTTCGCCGCGCGCGGCACCGCCACGCCGGTCCGTAATCTCACCGAGCTCATCGCCTCCGGCGGCTACCTCGGCCGGTTGAAGAAGATGTATGCGGAATCCAACGCCGTCGGCGAGATGACCACCAACCCCGACTACATCGGGAAGATCAAGGCCCGCTGGCTCCTCCGCGCGCACGTCGCCGAGGTGATGAAGCACTGGCAGCTCGATGCCGTGGTGTTCCCGCACGAGACGAAGCCCGCGCGCACTATAGCCGACGCCGTGCCCGACAAGGGCGAGACCGCCGTTCCCGGTGGCGAAGCTGCCAACAACCGCACCCCCGGCACCGGGAATCGGCTCAGCACCGCCACCGGCCTGCCCACCATCGTCGTGCCGATCGGTTTCAATACCGATGGCGTCGGCGTTGGCCTCGAGTTTCTCGGCCAGCTCTATGCCGAAGCCACGGTCATACGCCTCGCGTATGCCTTCGAGCAGGCTGCCCCGCACCGGAAACTCCCGGTGTCCACGCCGCTGCTAGGCATCGAAAAGATCACCTACGGCGAGCCCACCCTCGCTGCCCAGTAATTCTCCATGAAAAATCTCCGTCTCCTCATCTTGCTCGGCCTGCTGTCCGTCCCGCTGCGCGCCGCGCAGTTCGATCTCGCGAACGCCACGATCGCCGACGTGCAGGCCGCGATGAAGAGCGGCGCGCTCACGGCCGAGAAACTCGTCCGGCTCTACCTTGCGCGGGTCGAGGCCTACGACAAGCAGGGGCCGAAGCTCGCCGCTTTCCTGATGCTCAATCCGCGCGCGCTTGACGAGGCGCGCGCCTTTGATGCCGAGCGCAAGGCCGGAAAAGTCCGCGGCCCGTTGCACGGCACCGTCGCCGTGGTTAAGGACGTGTTCGACACGGCCGACATGCCGACGACCGGCGGCTACCTGCCGCTCAAGGGCGTGAAGCCGACCAAGGATGCGTTTGTCGTGAAGAAGCTCCGCGAGGCCGGCGTCGTCATCCTCGGCAAGACCAACCAATCCGATTGGTATGCGCAGCCCCCGCTCATCGCCTCGAGCACGCTCGGCGGCAATTCGCTCAACCCCTACGATCTGAAGCGCACGCCGGGCTGGTCCAGCTCGGGCACGTCGGCCGCGCTCGCCGCGGTATTCGGCACAATCGGCCTCGGCAGCGAGACGGGCTTTTCCATTCGCACGCCCACCAGTGACGGCAATCTCTACGGTCTCGCCAGCACGTCGGGGCTCATCTCGCGCGATGGCATGATGTGGAGCTACGTCACCGGCGAGCGCGGCGGCCCGATGGCGCGCTCCATGTATGATCTCGCCGCGACGCTCGACGCGATCGCGGGCTTCGATGCGTTCGACATGTGGACCGCGCAGAGCCTCGGCCAGATGCCACCGCAGTCTTACGTTTCGTTCCTAGACAAAACGGGCCTCCGCGGCGCGCGCATCGGCGTGCTCAAGGAAGCATGGGACTTTCTTCCCTCCGAGCCCGAGGTGCTCGACCTCGCGAAGAAGGCGATCGCAGTATTTCCCGCAGGCGGGGCCAAGGTCTTCGAGCCCGTTTCACTCGGCCTCGACCTGAGGCAGTATCTCACGGCCAACACCTCGCCGAGCCGCTACGAGCGCATCACCGCCATCAACCACTACCTCGCGCGGCAGGGTCCGGGCTACCCGTTCAAGGATGCCGCCGCGCTCCTCCTTGGCCACAAGGATGTGCCGGGGCGCCCGGCCGACGCCGCCGCGCTCGCCAAGCCAATCGATCTCGACCGCGATCCGGAATATCGAGCCACGCTCGCGGGCAAGGCTGCGCTCCAGCAGGCCGTGCTCGCGCTGATGGACCGCTACAAGCTTGACGCGCTCATCTACCCGCACCGCCTCCGCCGCGCCGAGCTGATCGCGCCGCGGCCGACCGACGCCGTTTACTCCGGCACCATCCAACTGAGCCCGATTACCGGCTTCCCCGCGATGGCCGTCCCGATGGGCTTCACGCCCGACGGGAATCCCGTGGGCCTCGAGATCCTCGGCCGGCCCTGGAGCGAGCCCCTGCTCATCAGAATCGCCAGCGGTTACGAGGCGGCCACGCCGAAAAACCGCCAGCTGCCCAAGACCACGCCGCCGCTCGCCGGCGAATCGTTCACCTACTGATCCCTTTTTCCATGCAACGTCTCCCTTCCCGCCTGCGCCGCGCCCTCGCGTTTCTCTGTTTCGCGACGGCCGCCACTTCGTGCGCCGCCAACGGCGCGCTTCCCATCGTCAAGCTGTTCACCACCGGCGGCACCATCCAGTCAAAGGGCGCCCACCGCGGGAAACTCTCCGAATACAACGAGGGTCGCGTTACGCCGCAGGAGCTGATCGACGATCTGCCGGAGCTGAAGACCGTCGCGCAGCTTGAGGTCGTCGAGATCGCCAATATCGGCAGCGGCGGTATGAACGCCGACCTTCTGCTCAAGCTCGCCAAGGGCCTCAACGCCGAGCTCGCCAAGCCCGGCGTCGCGGGCGCGATCGTCACGCACGGCACGGGCACGCTCGAGGAGACGGCCTATTTCCTCAACCTCACGGTGAAGTCGGCCAAGCCCGTCGTCGTCGTGGGCGCGATGCGCCCGTTCACCGCGATCAGCCGCGACGGCCCTTTCAATCTCTACAACGCCGTGCGCGTCGCCGCCACGCCCGAGGCCGCCGGCAAGGGCGTGATGGTGCTCCTCAACGACACCATCCATGCGGCGCGCTTCGTCACCAAGAACAGCACGTATCGCATCGAGACGTTCGTGGCCCGCGAGCTGGGCCCGCTCGGCTTCGCCGACTCGGATCGGATCGCGTTCTACCGCACGCCGCTCGGCCGGCACACGGCCGCCAGCGAGTTCGACGTGAGCAAGCTCGAGATGCTGCCCGCCGTCGACGTGGTCTATGGCTACCAGGAGGCTTCGGCCGCGCCCATCGAGGCGCTCGTGGCCGCCGGTGCGAAGGGCATCGTGCTCGTCGATAGTTCGCCGTCGTTCGCCAAGGCGATTGCCCTCGCGCAATCGAAGGGCGTGGTCGTCGTGCAGTCCGATCGCAAGGGCTCCGGGCGCGTGCTCCTCAGCGAGCGCAGCGCGGGCCGCGGCATCATCAGCGCCGACAACCTCAACGGCCAGAAAGCGCGCATCCTGCTGCGTCTCGCGCTCACCAAGACGACCGAGGCGAAGGAACTTCAACGCATCTTCAACGAATACTGAACCGCTCACACCCATGAAGACCTTTGCCCAACTTTCCCGCACCGCCCTCATAGGCGTTGTCTTCTGCGGCGCACTCCACGCCCAGGAAATCCCCAAGATTCTCCCGCCCGGCCTGCAGCTCCCGCGCATCACGCTGCTCTCGATGGGCGGCACCATCGCGAGCCGCGGCGACACGCGCCTCAACGTCACTAACTACGGCGGCCCCGGCGCACCCCGCGTCGATCCCGAGCACTGGGTCGCGGACCTACCCGACATGGCCCTCGTGGCCAGGATCACCACGGAGGATTTCCGTCCGCCGCAGCCCCCGCCACCCGCCCCCGGCACACCGGCCACCTCGGGTAGCGCACCCGGCGGCACGAGCAGCGAACAGCTCTACAAGGTCGCGCGCCGCCTGCAGGAGCTGGCGTCTGATGACACGGTGGACGGCATCGTCGTCACGCACGGCACCAACACCATGGCCGAGTCGGCGTGGTTCATGAACCTCGTCGTCTCGATCAGGAAACCCGTGGTGTTCGTCGGCTCGCAGCGACCGTGGACCGCCTTAAGCGGCGATGGCCCGCTCAATCTGCTCAACGCCGTGCGCGTGGCCGCCACACCCGCCGCCGCCGGCAAGGGCGTCCTGCACTGCATGAACCAGAACATCAACCCGGCCCGCGATGTCACCAAGCTCAGTGCCTACCGCATGGAGACTTTTCACAGCATCGATCTCGGCGTCATCGGCGTCGCCGACCCGGACGTCGTCAAGTTTTACACCGAGCCGGTGCGCCGGCACACGTTCAAAAGCGAGTTCAACATCGCGGACCTCCCGGCCGACCCCAAGGCGCTGCCCGCCGTCGAGTGTGTCTACGCCTACACCGAGGCGCCCGGCTACTTGATCGACGCGCTCACCGAGCGCGGTGTGAAGGGAATCATCGTCGACGGCACCGGCGCGGGCAGTCCCACCGGCGGGCCAACCGGTCAGACGGAAGCGATCAAGCGCGCGCAGGCCAAGGGCATCGTCGTGGCAGTGACCGCCCGCACCCGTGGCGGACGCGTGCAGGACACACCGCGCCGACGCGAGTCCGGCATCATCCCCGCCGACAACCTCACCCCGGAAAAGGCGCGGATGCTCCTCCAAGTGGCGCTGACCAAGACCACCGACCCGAAGGAGCTCAAACGCATCTTCGACGAATATTGAATCGTCCGCTCCCATGACAACCATCCGTCCCTCCGCGCCCTCGATCGACAGACGCCGCTTCCTCGCAGCGCTCGGCGCCACGGGCGCTGCTTCATCCGTGCTCGCGGCGCGCCTGCGCGCCGCCACCGCCGCGACCTCCTCCAAGATCCCGGATGATCTGCTGTTCACCTCGGCCACGCGCTTGGCCGCGTTGATCCGGGCGAAGAAGCTCTCCGCCACGGAGGTCGTCACCGCGCACATCCAGCGCATCGAGGCCGTCAACCCGAAGCTCAACGCCGTGGTCTTTGCGACGTTTGAGCGGGCGCTCGCCGAGGCGAAGTTCGCCGATGAGGCCACGGCCAAGGGCCGTTCATTCGGCCCGCTCCACGGCGTGCCCTGCACCATGAAGGACTCGCACGAAGTGGCGGGCGTGGTCTCCACCGGCGGCACACTTGGGCGCAAGGGCCACATCCCCTCGCGCGACGCAACCTACGTCGCGCGAGTGCGCGCCGCCGGCGCGATCGTGCTCGGCAAGACCAACACGCCCGAGCTCACGCTCTCGGGCCAGACGACCAACCTGATCTACGGCAAGACGCACAACCCCTACAAACTCGGCTACCAGCCCGGCGGCTCCACCGGCGGCGGCGCGTCGATCATCGCCGCGGGCGGATCGCCGTTCGACATCGGCACGGATTTCGGCGGCTCAATCCGCGGGCCCTCGCACTTCTGCGGCATCACGGGCATCAAGCCGACCACCGGCCGCGTGCCGCGCACCGGCCACATCGTGGACTACGGCGGGTTCTTCGATTCGTTCCAGGTCATCGGCCCGATGGCGCGCTGGGTCGAGGACCTCGCGCTGATCATGCCGCTCATCTCCGGCCCCGACTACATCGACGCCGCCATCGCCCCCGCCCCGTGGCTCGACCCGAAGGCCGTTGATCTGAAAAAGATCAAAGTCGTCTTCTATCTCAACAACGGCTCCGAGAAACCGCTCACGCCCGAGACCGAGTCTGCCGTGAAGGCCACCGTGAAGCTCTTCGCCGATCTCGGCGTGACGGTCGTCGAGGATTGCCCCAAGGCGCTCATCAAGGAGTCGCAGGACGTGCGCAACGCCCTCTCGTCCGCCGACGGTCGCGGCTGGGTGAAACGCCTGCTGAAGAAATACGGCACCACGCAGGTCTCGCCCGTCATCAGCCTCGCCGATTCGCCGCAGTGCGATGTCGCCGAGTTCACGCGCCTCGCCGCCGTGTTCGACGACAACCGCTCGAAACTCCTCCAGTGGATCAAGCCCTACGATCTGCTCATCTGCCCGGCGAACCGCGCTCCCGCCGAGCCGTGGCCGGACGACTTGAAGCCCACGCCGCCCGACCCGAGGAACATCGGCTACACCGCGACCTACAACAACACCGGCTGGCCCGGCACCGTCGTGCGCGCCGGTTTCTCGCCCGAGGGCCTGCCCATCGGCGTGCAGCTCATCGCGCAGCCGTGGCGCGAGGATGTCTCGCTCGCCGCCGCCGCGTTCGTCGAGGCCGCGACCGGCTTCGGCTTCCAGAAACCCACCGCCGTCTGACCCGCTCCACTCCCATGCGCCCAACCACGCTTTACCCGTCGCGTCGCGACTTCCTCAGCCAGCTCGGCCTCGGCTCCACCGGCGCGCTGCTCGCCTCCTTGCCCGCGCTCACCTTCGCCAAGGAAACCGCCGCCGCGAAGCCCACCTGGCTCACGTCCACCGATCCGTCGAACGACCTCATCTGGATGTCCGCCACCAAGCTCGCGCAGCTCATCCGCGAGAAAAAAGTCTCCGCCCGCGATGCCGTCGAGGCGCACATCAGGCGCATCGAGCAGGTGAACCCCAAGATCAACGCCGTCGTGCAAACCTGCTTCGAACGCGCGCGCACCGAGGCCAAGGCCGCCGACGAGGCGCTCGTCGCCGGCCGCATCGCCGGCCCACTGCACGGCGTGCCCTTCACGATCAAGGATTCATTCGACACCGCGGGCGTCATCTCGACCGGCGGCACGGTGGGACGCGCGAATTACATCCCGGCCGAGGATGCGACGGTCGTCGCCCGCGTGCGCGCCGCGGGCGCGATTCTCCTCGGAAAAACCAACACGCCCGAGTTCACGCTCGCCGGCGGCGGCATCCCGGGCGTCAGCACGACGGCCAACATCATCTACGGCATCTCGAAAAATCCGTGGGACCAGCAGCGCTCCACCGCCGGCTCCTCCGGCGGCGCGGGCGCGATCGTGACGGCAGGCGGCGCGTCATTCGACATCGGCTCCGACTACGGCGGCTCGATCCGCATGCCCGCGCACAACAACGGCTGCTGCGGCCTCAAGCCCACCTTCGGCCGCGTGCCCCGCACCGGCCACATCGTGGACTACGGCGGGATCTTCGACTCCTGGCAGGAGACGGGCCCCATCACGCGGCGCGTCGAGGACTTGAATCTCATCACCGGGATCATCGCCGGACCCGACTACAAGGACGCCGCGATGATTCCGATCCCATGGCGCGATCCGGCCGCGGTGCCGTTGAAGGGCCTGCGGATCGGATTCTACGCCGAGAACGGCGTCGCCGACGTCACCCCGGAGACAGTCGCGATCGTGAAGCAGGCGGCGGCCCATTTCGCCGGGCTCGGCTGTCCGGTGCAGGAGGATTTCCCAAAGGCCATAATCATGGAGCTGGAGGAAATCCGCTCCAGGCTCTCGCCCGCCTCCGGCCCCGGCCTGCTGCGTCTCGCCGAGAAGTGGGGCACCAAGGCCATCTCCCCCACGATTCTCTCGCGCGCGAAACAGGACATGGTTTCCACCACCGAACTCGTCGAGCTGCTTGAAAAACAGGACGCCAGCCGCAGCAGGCTCCTCGGCTGGATGAAGAACTACGACATCATCATCAACCCCGCCATGCCCAAGCCCGCCCAGCCGATTAACCTGGGGGACCAGCCCAACGCCCGCCGTCCGGGCAGCAGCTTCATGGGCACGCACAACACCAGCGGCTATCCCGCCGCCGTCGTGCCCGCCGGCAAGTCCCCCGAGGGCCTGCCCATCGGTGTCCAGCTCATCGGCCAGCCATGGATGGAGGACAAGGTCCTCGCCGCCGCGGCGTATCTCGAAACCAAAACCGGTGGCTGGCAAAAGCCGCCGGTTTGAGCGCCGCGCTCCGCCCCAGTGAGCATGACTCCGCCCACGGCCCCCATCCCGGAAGATGCGCCGAGGATTTCCTCGCCACCGTTGGAGGCGTTCGTCGCCGCGTTTCTCAACGGCTCAGGCCGCACGCCTGAAAGCTACGATGATTCCTGGGCCGCCACAGTTTTTCCGGTTCCGCGCCCGCTGGATGACAAAGGGCCTGAAAGAGCCCTGGGGTAACGCCTGCCGCTGAATAACGCCAATCACTCAACCGCACTCGCACTTCCAGAAACCCAATCAGGCTGCGGAAATGACGCCCGTCGTTCCGCGGTTTGGCAATTTCATTCATCGCCACGGCTCGTGCCATGCATGCGAAGCACACGCCGCGCGAACTCCCGGCGCGCGTTTCTCCTCTGGAAAATGCCCGCGGCCCACGCGTCTTCATTCGTTGCATCACGCGGATGAAATCATTTCAGGCCAGCGATCCTTTACTCTCGGGCGAGACGCAGTAGCCGTTTTTTGGTCTGCGGCCTCCGCCGCCGGCAAAAAGCCCAATCACTCAGTCCCCCATCGCATGAATACCCTAAGAACATTGCTCGCCGCGGGCGCCCTGCTCGCCGCCTATTCCCCGATCTTCGGCTCCGCCGAAGCATCCCCTCAATCCCGCGCCGAAGCCTGGCTCACGCGCTACTACGAGAATCCCAGGCCCGATGACCTGCTCGTCTCCGTCCACCGCCTGAGCGCCGAAGGCTTCTTCGAACGCGCCGGCAACACCGCCATGGCGATCGGCTTTTTCGCGGAGGTCTTCGCCCAGCATCCCCACCGGGTCGGCCAGTGGCTCGGCCAGACCGCCACGCTGCCCTCGGCCCACCGCCGCATCCTCGCCGCCGCCGCGTGGCAGGCCGGCCATCCGCGCGGGCTCGCCCTGATGCGCGAGTTCAACAGCAGCGACGAGGACTCCTCGCGGATGCAGGTCAACGAACTCCTCCGCCGCGGACCCGCACCGCTGGCCGCCACGCCCGTCGTCTCGGAGTCCTCGCTCCGCCTCCAATGGGGCGCGTTCCTCGCCACCGGCCGGGATGAGCATGTCCTCGCGATGCTTCAGGCCCTCGGCCAGAATGAGCGCGACCTCACCCTCGCGGTGCGCTACGCGATCGCGGAGAACGCCGTCAGTCATCGCCGCGTGCTCGAAATCTGCCGCGCTCAGCTCGACAAGCAGCCCGAGTCCGTGCGCGCCGAACTCCGTGCCGCCCTCAAGGAGGCCGCGATCCAGCCTCGCAGCTGAAGCGCCGCCCGATCTGTCCCCTGCAGCCGGCCCGTCCACGGGCCGGCTTTTTTGTGCGCGACCTTCACGGCCAGCGGCAGGCGCGTGAAACTTCTTCATGCCGGGCCCGGCCCCGGGCTCAGGGCACAACGGCTGCTTTCCCGGCCCATGCCAATCACTCGCTGCCTCCCATCTGGAAACGGTCTGTTGTTCGCCTGGGGCCTGGTCGCCCTGCTGCTCCCCGCCGGGACCTGCCCCGCGGCGCCGGTGGCCGTCGCGATCGTTCAGGAGGCACCCTGGTCACCCGGCGACGAGGCCCGCGCCGGTGCGGGTGAATTCGCCGTGCTGATGCAGATCGCTGAACTGCGCCGCAGCGGTGCGCGCGCCGGACTGCTCGGCGTGGGCGCCGCGCGCGGCGTCTTCGCGCCCGGCGCCGAGCGGGCGCTGCGCTTCGCCGCGCTCAACGGTGTCGCCGTAGCGAAGCTCGGGGCCCGGGGTGACGTCGCGCCCTGCCCGGACGAAATCTTCATCGATGCCGGGGTCCTCTCCGAGGCCGAGGCGCAACGAATCCTGCGCGAGGCCCTCGCCACGCTCGGCTCGCCGCCGCGCGCGGCCAATCCCCACGCCCCGACCGTGGACGAAGTCGCCGCTGTGCGCGCGCACATGCGGCGGCTCCAGCAACATTTCATTTTGGCGAATGCGACCGTTGTAGCGCGCAACTGATCACTTCGCCAGCGCCGCCGCCGTCAACTCGACGGTCGGCGGCGTCTCGCTTTTTTCCCGCCGCCGCGGCGCACAGATCACGTAAACCGCCGGGATCACAAAGATCGCCAGCGCCGTGCCGGCCGTGAGTCCGCCGATGACCGCAATGCCCATTGACACACGGCTCTCCGCACCGGCCCCCAGGGCAAGGGCGATCGGCAGGATGCCCAGCACCGTCGCGAGCGAGGTCATCAGGATCGGGCGCAGCCGCGCCGTCGCCGCTTCCTGCGCGGCCGCCAGCGGGTCTCCGCCGTGTGCCGCAAGCCGGTGGTTCGCAAACTCCACGATCAGAATGCCGTTTTTAGTGACCAGACCAATCAGCATGATGAGCCCAATCTGGGAAAAGATGTTCAGCGTCTGGCCGAACAGCCACAGCGCCCCCACCGCGCCGGCGACCGCCAGCGGCACCGTGAACAGGATCACAAAGGGAGCGCGGAAACTTTCGAACTGCGCCGCAAGCACGAGATAGATCAGCAGCAGCGCCAGCGCGAACACCCAGCCGAGTGAAGACGAGCTCTCGACAAAGTCCCGCGCCGCCCCGGCCAGCGCGGTCGTGAATCGCCCGTCGAGCTTCGCCCGCGCCGCGGCTTCGAGCACCGCGATGCCCTCGCCCATCGTGCGGCCCGCGGCGAGGGTGCCCGAGACGGTCGCGGCGGCATGGCGATTGTAGCGGTATAGCTCCGGCGGCGAGCTGCGTTCCTCGAGCGTCACCACGTTGTCGAGCCGCACCAGTTCGCCCCCCGCCGACCGCACCGCCAGGTTGCCGAGATCGCCGGGCCGGGCGCGGAACTCGCGCGTCATCTGGCCGATCACCTCGTATTGCTTGCCCTCGCGGATGAAGTAGCCGAAGCGCTGCCCGCTCAACGTGGCTTGCAGCGTCTGCGCGATGTCGAGCGCGCTCACCCCCAGGGTCTGGGCCTTGTCCCGGTCGATGCTCAGCCGCACCTCCGGCTTGTTGAACTTGAGATCGCTGTCCACGAACGAAAACACCGGGCTCTGCCGCACTTCGTCCAAGAAATCCGGCAGTCGTTGCCCGAGCAGATCGAGGTTCGCCGCCAGCACGACGAACTGCACGCCGCTCATGCTGGCGCGGCGCTCGCCGATGCTGGCGTCCTGGGTGATGTTCACCCGGGCGCCGGAGAATCGGCGCACCACCGGCTGCAGCGCATCGACAATCTGCTGCTGCGAACGCGCGCGTTGCTCGCGATCGACGAGGAAGACGCGCACGAAGCCGCTGTTCACCACGCCCTGTGCCCCGGGCACGCCGCCTGAGCCGGGCACCTGCGTCATCATGAGGCGGGCCTCAGGCACATGATCGGCGACGGTGAGCGCCACGTCGTCCATCAAGCCGGCCATGGCGTCGAATCCCGTGCCCTCCGGTCCCGTCGCGCGGACCCAGATTCGTCCGCGGTCCTCGAGCGGCGCGAGTTCGCGCGGCAGCACGCGCAGCCCCAGCCAGATGCCGACGAGCGCGGCCGCCAGCACCGCAGCCGTCAGCCAGCGCATCCGCATGAATCGCCCGAGCGTCGCCGTGTAGCCGCGCTCGAGGCCGGTGAAGAATGGTTCCGTTGCACGAAACAGCCAGCCGTGCGCCACGTGCTTCCGCAGGAGCCGCGCGCTCAGCATCGGGGTGAGCGTAAGCGCCACCACCGCGGAGATGATCACCGCGCCCGCGATCGTGACGCCGAATTCCCGGAAGAGCCGGCCCGAGAGCCCGCCCATGAACAGCAGCGGCAGAAACACCACCGCCAGCACGACCGTGGTGGCGACGACCGCGCCGAAAATTTCCCGCGTGCCCTCCACCCCGGCCTGCATCGGGGCCACGCCACGCTCGATCTTGGCGTAGATGTTCTCGAGGACCACGATCGCGTCGTCCACCACGAGGCCGATCGCGAGCACCACGCCGAGGAGCGTGAGCACGTTGATCGAGAACCCCGCGGCCTTCATCACGGCAAACGCGCCGACGATCGAGACCGGGATAGCGAGCACCGGGATGAGGGTCGTCCGCCACTCGCGGAAAAACGCGAACACCACCAGAAGCACCAACAGGAATGCCACGATGATGGTCTCCTCCACCTCCGCCAGCGAACGCCGGACATACTGCGTGCTGTCATAGGCCACCCTGACCGCGATATCGGGCGGCACCTCTTGCTTCATCCGCTCAAGCCGCCGGAGAAGCTCGTCCACAATCTCGATCTGGTTGGCGCCGGGCTGGGGGCGGAAATACAGCCCGGCGATCGGTGTCGGGCCGGTCTTGAGCATCCCCCGCTCGTTCAATGCGCCGAGCTCCGCGTGGCCCACATCGCGAAAGCGCACGAGGCGGTCCTCACTGCGGCGGATGACGACGTTGTTGAAATCCTCTGGCGTGTTGAGCCGCGACAGCGTCTTCACCGGCAGCTCGATGGCGTCGCCTTCAATCCGGCCGGAGGGCAGCTCGACGTTCTCGCGGTTCAGCGCCTGGCGCACATCGAGCGGCGTGAGTCCGCAAGCCGCAAGCCGGTCCGGATCGATCCAGAGGCGCATCGCGTAGCGCTTCTCCGCCGGCTGATCGACCGCCGCCACGCCCGGCACGGTTTGAAGGCGCTCCTTTAGCACGTCGGCGAAGGCGGACAGCTCTAGCTGCGAACGGTGATCGCTGCGAATCGCGAGGCCGAAGATGGGGCTCGAGTCGGCGTTAGACTTGATGAGGATCGGCGGATTGGCATCCGGCGGGAGATTGCGCGCCGCGCGGGAGAGCTGGTCGCGCACGTCGCTCGCCGCGGTGTCGAGATCCGTGTCGAGCGTGAACTCCGCTGTGATCTGGCTCGTGCCCTCGCGGCTCGTCGCCATGAGCGTGCGGATGCCGGCGACCGAATTCACCGCCTCCTCGATTGGCGCGGTAATCTGCGCCTCGACCACCTCCGCCGCAGCGCCCGGGTAGCTGGTGGTGATCGAGAGCGTGGGCGGATCGACCGCGGGATACTCGCGCACGCCCAGGCCCGCCAATCCGATCACGCCGAAAAGCACGATCAGCAGCGACAGCACCACGGTGAACACCGGCCGACGGATGGAGAGGCCCGCGAGGTCCATCGGCTATTGGGCGCCGCGCGCCACGGCCGGCGGCTCCACGACCACCGGCAGCCCTGCGCGCATCTGCTGCAGGCCCGAGGTGATCACACGATCGCCGGGCTTCAGACCCTCGAGGATCTGCACCGCGATCTCGCTGCGCGTGCCGGTGCGCACGGGCCGGCGCACCGCCCGGCCGTCAACCAGGATGAAGACGCTCTTCTCGGTCACACCCGGCACAACGGCGGCGGCGGGCACTTGGATGGCGTCGGGAATCTCCGCGAGCGTGATCTGGACGCTCGCAAAGCCGCCGGGCAGCAGGCGGCGGCCGGGATTGGGCGCGACGGCGCGCACCTGCAGCGTGCGCGTGCCGGGATCGATGCGCGGCTCGAGCGCGATGATCGCGCCGCGCACGGCGCGATCGCCGCCGGAGACGGTGAAATTCACCGGCGACGACACCGTCAGCCGGGCGGCGTGGCGTTCCGGCACGGAGAAATCAATCTTGATGCGATCCACACTCTGGAGCGTGGCGATGCGCGTGGTGGCGTTGACGAACGCTCCCTCGCTCACGTAACGCAGCCCCACCACGCCGTCGAACGGCGCGCGGATCTCCGTCTTGGCAATCTGCGCCTCGATGAGCGCGACCTCGGCGCGTTGCACATTCACCTCATTCAGGGCGTTGTCATATTCCTCCTGCGTGAGGCTGGCTCCGCGCTGCAGGAGGCTCGCGAGCCGGCGCTCCTTCGCCTCGGCCAGCTCCTTCTTCCACGCCGCGCGCTGGAGCGCGGCGCGGAGATCCGCGTCATTGAGTTTCGCGAGCAAATCACCGCGCCGCACCTGCGCGCCCTCCTCGATGCGCAGCTGCACGATGCGCCCGTTGACCTCGGCCTGCAGCTCGACGGCCTCGTCGGCGCGCAGCGTGCCGGTGGCCGTGATGGTTTCTGCCAGCGTTGCGGGCGTCACGTTAACAACGGTGACATGCAATGGATCACCGGCCGGTCTGCCGCCGGATTTTTCAGCCGCAGCCGGCGCGGCCGGCCGCGCACATGCACTGAGCAGCGCGACAGCGGCGAGCGGTAGAGGCCAGAACGTCATGGGCACCGGGCTCAGCGGCCCCGAAACCAGTAGCGGTTCGCTTCGTCGAGAAAGAGGCGCTTCGGGATCATCGCGTGGATGCCCTGGGTGCCGTCCACGACCTGCGTGACACGGAAATCGACGCCGATGCTCGCGAGCGCATAGGCGTGGAAGAAATCATAGCCGCGTTTCTCCTTCAGGAAGGCGACGGTCTCGGTCATCGCCATGCGCATCGCCTGGTCGAGATCGGGATCGAGGCCGAAGGTCAGCCAGTGGGTCGCCGTCTCGGCGCGCGGTGCGGCGAGTTTCTTCCCTTTGTGCAGAATGAACTGAAACACGGCGGTGTTGGCCGTCTCGATCGCGTTGATGGTAATCTCGCCGTCTCCCTGGGCGGCATGGCAGTCGCCGGTGTAAAAGAGGGCACCTTGCTGGAAGATCGGCAGGTAGAGCGTGGCGCCGGCGGTGAGTTCCTTGCAGTCGAGGTTGCCACCGAAGACGCCGGGCGGGCCCGAGCGACGCTGCGGCCCCTCGGAGTCGGGCGGACACGTGCCCATCACGCCGTTGAACGGCGCGAGCGGCACCTCCGTGTTGGCGTCGAAGATGCCGGCGTTGCGCGCGAGATCGAGCGGCACGACCTTGTTCCAGGGCCGAGGGACCAGATCGGGCAGGCCGCCGCGCCCGGGCATCGCACCGACAGTGCCGTAAGGGATGCGCGGGGTGACCTCGAGAATGCGAATCTCCAGGGAATCACCCGGCTCGGCCCCCTCGATGTAAACCGGCCCGACGAGCAGGTGGCCACCGGTCGGCACGGGGAGGCCAGTCGCACCCGAGGTTGCCAACGGGCCCGGTGTCGGCGGAAGCCGGTGGGGCGTCTCCTTGAGCACGCGCGCGGTCTCGGCGAGCGCGGGGTTGGTCGCGAGCGTGGCAGGGATGTTGTTCTCCCGCAGCCAGGCGTCGGGATCCTCCTCACGCCAGCGCGCGCCTCCGCCTCCGTCGATGCGCACCGTCGCGCCGGAGCGCACGGTGAGGACGGGTTTCTTGGTCGGTGAAAAATGCCCGATGATCGCCGTTTCCGGCGTGAAGGGCACGTAGTGATCGGCCGGCACGGCGGCGAAGACCGGCAACGCAGCCGCGGCAAACGCGACCGCGAGGAGGCGGCGAGAATTCATGGTGGCGGGAGGAGTGATTGGCGCAAACCACCAAGCGCAAAGCGTGCCACGGACGCCGCGGACGGCCGATTGACGCGCTACCCGGCCAACAGAGTTCGCAGCCCCGCCTCGTCGATCACCGGCACGCCCAGCTCACGCGCCTTCTCCAGTTTTGATCCGGCCTCCTCGCCGGCGAGGACGTAGTTCGTCTTCTTGCTCACGCTGCCGACCACCTTGCCGCCGGCCGCCTCGATCAGCGCAGTCGCTTGCTCGCGCGAGAGCGTGGGCAACGTGCCGGTGAGGACGAAGGTCTTGCCCGCGAGCACACCCTGCACGGGCGTGGGCATATCGACCGTGGGCGCGTTGGCTATCGCAACAATCGCTGGGAACTCAGGCGCGGGCTCCCGCTGAAGCGCTGCCGACCAATGTGCCTCACTGATGATTGCTGGCCTGCCTTGTTTCGCCTTTAGTCCTACTGCACGCTCAATTTTTCTCCCGAAGGAAGAGTGCACCCACTCCTCACTGCCAAATTCCCCCACAACCAAATAGTCGACCTCGAGCAGGACTGAGGGGACAAACTTACCGCCGCGAGCTTCTATCTGCTCGACACAATGGCTCCGCGGACCGAACACGAAATTACCGGTCAGGCAGAATGTCATGTCCCTGAATTCGACCAGCGGAGGAGGAACGTCGAACGGAAGAGCAGTGGCTCTAACCCCGCGGTTCGGGGTGACGGGAACCGGCTCCACAAGCTTTTTGATAATATCTGAAATCTCAGTCCTCTCTGAGTTGGTAACGACGCCGTCGCAAAAGGCACTTCTGATTCGTTCGGCCAAGACGCCGCAGGGCCATGTGCCTTCCAAATTGGGGTGGGCTAAGATCCAGCTCTGAATGTAGCGAAGCTCGTCGTCGTTGATCTCTCGATCCGCAAAAATACCTCGGCATATGCCAATCACTTCATCGACGTCACGCTGCTCGAGACGCGCATAGTCCTTGAATGTTCGAATGCGCATCCGTTGTTCCTTATGCGCTTCATCTAGATCGATCTCCCAGCCGGGAAACTCTTCGTGCAACTGAATCGGTGTCCATCCCGGCATTCCTTTGCAGAATACCAATAGCTCACGACCTGCTTTCTTGTATGCGCACAGCAACTCCGGCTCTACCGGTCCGTGCCGTTGGTTGAGCTCGTCGACGAAATACCAGTCTACCTTCTTCACAGCAGTTCGGGTTGTTGATCAATTGCCGTAGCTGTCGGTTTCGAGGGCAAACCCACAAGCGCCAAAAACTCGTTTTCGTCGATGACCTTCTTACCCAGCTTCTTTGCGTCTTCGAGTTTCGAGCCCGCTCCTGGACCGGCAACCACGAGGTCCGTTTTCCGAGTCACGCTTCCAGTCACAAACCCTCCCATCTTCCGAACGAGATCCTGCGCTTCGACACGGCCAAGCGTCACCAATGACCCTGTAATCACAACGGTTTTCCCGGACAACACCGTTCCCGAAACATTCGAGTCACGTGACCTAGGATCAATCTCCAGCTCGCGAAGTCGCTCCACGAAACGCCTTCCCCGAGGACTGGCAACCCACTCCAAGATCGCGCCGGCGACAACAGGCCCGATTATTGTCGAAACGTATCTCGCGGGGCGCTTCACGCGCTCTGCAAGGCCGCGCTCAATCATCTCCATCGCTAGAGTCGTCAGCTTCGCCCTGATCTCGTCGCGCCGACGCTTGACATCGGCTTTGTCGGAGGGGGTTGAAGCGTCCGAATCCCCACCGCGCTCATCACATGAGTCGAGTTCCTGGCGGAGAGCTTCCCATTTTGTCCGTTCCACGGATTCCCCGACGGGTGACGCCTCGTAAAGCGGCAGCTCGGAATACTTCGCATGTCCCGCGTTGACCAACCGCACTCCAATGGCATCGGCAGCTTGGGCCAGCCGCTCATGCACGAGCCGTAGGCCTTCACGCTCTTCTTGCGACTTCTGCACGTTCCCACGAGCGCTTGGATTATTTCGCTGAATCTCATTCAACAGCCGCGCCAGCTCCGCGACATCCCGAATCACGGCTGAGTCAACAAATGCAGAAACACTGCCTGTTATCTTGGCTAGATCTTGAGCCGTAGCTCCACCGACATCCGGGATCTGCATCGCGAGAATCCATCGCTCAAGCGGCTGCTCGCGAGCTTTCGAGATTCCGGAAACGATGCGCTCCGCGTTCTTCTGACCTAGCTCGGTTGGCTTTCGCTCTTTGCCCGAGTCCAAAAATTTCTTCTCTTTGCTTAGAATCAATTTTGCCAGTTCGCTTGCTTGCAGCCTGAAGAGATCAAATAGGTCGGCTACCGCTCCAGTCTCAACGAGGCGTTCGGCCACAACGCCGCCCAAACCCTCGATGTCGAGCACGCCGCGGCCGGCGACGTAGTCGAGGCGGCCGGTGAGCTGCGCGGGGCAATCGGCGTTGGGGCAGCGGATCGCGACCTCGCCCTCCACCTGCACGACGGCAGTGCCGCACACGGGGCATTTTTCGGGAAACGCATACGGCACGCACTCCGGCGTGCGGCGCGCGAGGTTCACGCCGATCACCGCGGGGATGATTTCGCCGGCTTTCTCTACATAGACGGTGTCACCCACGCGGATGTCCTTCCGCGCAATCTCGTCGCGGTTGTGGAGGGTGGCGCGCGCGACGGTGGTGCCGGCGAGCTGCACCGGCTCCAGTTCGGCGACGGGCGTCAGCACGCCGGTGCGGCCGACTTGGATGGTGATGGCGTTGAGGCGCGTCTCGGCGCGCTCGGGGGCGAACTTGTAGGCGCAGGCCCAGCGCGGGGAGAGTTTCCGCGCGCTCTGGCCTTCGCCCCGATAGCCGACGAGGCGTTGCAGTTCGAAATCGTCCAGCTTCACCACCGCGCCGTCGGTCGCGTAGGGCAGTGTGCCGCGCAACGCATCGAGGGCGTGAATGGCGGAGACCACCGCCTCGACGCCGCGCACGTTGCGCCGGTGCTCGAGCGTAGGCAGCCCCCACTGCGCGAGCGCGGCGTGCCACGCGGCCTGCGAGTCCACGAGGTCGGCCGGCTCGCACGCGCCGAGGCCGTAGAGCACGATTTCGAGGCCGCGCGACTTCACGTCGGCCGTGTCGAGCTGCTTGAGCGTGCCGGAGGCGAGGTTGCGCGGGTTGGCGTAGGGCGCGAGGCCGGCCTCCTGCTGCGCCTGGTTGATGCGCGCAAATTCCGCGAACCGCAGGAAAATCTCGCCGCGGATCTCCACGAGGTCCGGCACGGGCGCCTCCGTGAGATCGGCCGGGGCGCGCAGCTTATGCGGGAGGTTGGCGATGGTCTTCACGTTCACCGTCACGTCGTCGCCCTCCTCGCCGTCGCCGCGCGTGACGGCGCGCGTGAGCTTTCCTTTTTCGTAGGTGAGGCTGATGGAGGCGCCGTCGATCTTGGGCTCGACGGAAAACGCGAGGTCGTCGCGGCCGCAGAGCTTGGCGAGGCGCGCGCAGAACTCGCGCAGCTCGGCCTCGTCGTAGGTGTTGTCGAGCGTGGTCATCGCCTGCCGGTGCTTCACGCGGGCGAAGCCCTCGGTGCGGTCGTCGCCCACGCGGGCGGTCGGCGTGTCGGCGCCGAGCGCCGCGGCAGCAGCGGGAAACTTTTTTTCCAGCGCGGCGAGCTCGGCCTTCAGACGATCGTAGTCGAAGTCCGTGATCTCGGGCGTGGAGTGGCGATGGTAGAGTTCGTCGTGGCGCGCGACCGCGGTGCGCAGGTCGGCGATGCGTTGGGCCGCTTCGGCGGGGGACATGGGGTGCGAGTGTTGCGGGGAGCGGGCGGTCGTCGAGCTTGGGGTTTGGAAGGTGGGCGTGGGGCAAATCGCCTTGAGCCGATCCAAGAATTCCAACATCAACCCAAACGAAACGAGCACCATGAAGGTGCCACTATTTTTTGAGCGCCCGCGTTCACCACGTCCATGACTGCTGTTGCAATTGCTATTCTTCTGGGCGGATTGGCGATGCTGCTCGTCAGCTTGCCGCTCGTCTATCGCAAGATTCCCATGAATCACTTCTACGGGATTCGCATTCGCGCGTCCTTCGAGTCGGATCAGCGGTGGTATGACATCAACGCCTATGGCGGACGCCAAATGGCGGCATGGTCTTGTTTGATCATAGCCACTGGCTTGGTGGGGTTTTTTGTGCCGCGTGAGCATTTCCTAACATATGCATGGGCAAGCGTTCCAATTTCGCTCGCGGCGGTGTTCATCCCAACGATTCAGATTTTTCGATGGAGCCGCAAACTCGGCCCCTGATGCGCGTCGAAACCCTAAATGCGCGGGCTGACGCACAGCGCTCCTTGCCGGGCTCGATCTATTGCAGCCACGCTCGCGGCTGCGAGTGATCGGGCTTTTGTTGGTAGGCGACGCGCAAGGCGCAGAGGGCTTCGTCGCTAAGGCCGAGGCGAACGAACCCGCGTTGGCCGCAGGGAGGGCGATAAAAAAGGCCCGCCGTAAGGCGGGCCTTTGATTCGAACCGGGCACTTGCGCCGGGCGGCGGACAACGTCCAGTAAGCAACAGACTATTCCTAGGTGGGCCGCTTTTCCGCAAGCGGCCTAGGTTCACGGGGGCAAATCGCCCTGCAACCCAGGCCGGCTCGGAGAGCCGGCCCCACCTCGGAACGTGTGATTCATACCATAGTCTTCCTCCTTATGGACTTTGTCATTGCGAGGTGCGCGCAGCGCGCCGTGGCAATCCAGCTGGAGGCTTGGTCGCTCCGCTCCTCGCCATGACAGGCCAAAGGCAAAGGGCCGTTGGGATTGATTACTGCGCGAGGAAGGCCTCGACGATGGCGACGCCGGTCGCGCCGTTCTTGCCGCGCACGATCGTCGAGTAGGCGCCGGGCTCCAAGGTCACGAGGATCGCGGAATCCGAGTCGGAGCCGGGCGCGTAGCCGGTCGCGGTGATGGCGGCCTGCTGCGTGGATTTCCAATCGTCGTTGGAGCGGATGATCGTCTGGCCTTGGTAGAGCTCGAGCGTGGTGTCGGCCAGCGCGCCGGTGACGCCAAACGCGGTGAGCGACTGGCCCATGGCGCGGACGACGACCTGCACGGGCTGCGTGCCGCGGATGATGAAGCCGCCGATGAGCGAGTTGGCGCCGGCGCCGGCGACGCCGCGGGCGGAGATGTTGAGCAGCGGCGAGGCGGCCTGGCGCGGGTTGTGGTCGTAGTTGCGGCCGTTGTGCGGCGTGGGGCTGTAGGGGAAGACCTTGTTGAGGATGGCGTCGTTGGTGTCCACGTTGTCGATCCCCGCCGCGGAGCGGATGGTGAGCGGGAGCGAGCGCAGGTCGCTGATCACCGCGGTCACGCCGATGTCGATCACGTCTTCGCCGAAACGGCGGCCGTTGGGCCAGCCACCGGGAACGTAGAACTTGGAAGCATCGGCGCCGAGGGCGCTGCCGGGCAGGCGGAACGGGTGGCCGCTCGCGACCGGGCTCTCGAGCACATCGCCGCCGAAGATGCTCAGGCGGGAGTAGCCGGCATCGTCGGGCAGCACGCTGCTGGTGGCGCCGCCGCCGGCGAGCCGGGCGCGGCTGGTCGAGAGATCAACCTTGATGACGTCAGGGATGAAGATGGCGGCGAGGTCGGCGCGGTTGGTGACGGGCGCGACGTTGCCCTTGAGCACGAGGGCGTTGATCAGCACGCCGAGCTCGGGGTTCTCGGCATAGGTGCGGAAGAGCGCGGCATCGCTCGTGGGCTTGGTGCGGTTGTAGAGATCCTTGTCCTTGATCGCGATGAAGGCCTCGCAGAAGAGCGGGTTGCCCTGGCGGCCGACCTGCACCCAGGGGCCGGTGGCGGCGGTGCCCGCGGAGTTGGCGCCGTCGGTCAGGACGGTGTTGGCGCGGCGGCTGGTGGTGGCATAGACGCCCATCGTCTGGTTGGCGCCGCCGGGAATCTCGGAGAACGGAATCTCAAGCACGATGGTGTGGACGTTGAACCCGCCCTGGCTGTCGAAGCGCTGGTTGCCGGACTTGAGCGAGAGCAGATCGAAGATGGCGTTGATGTCGCCGTAAAAAGCGTCGTCGCGCTGCCCGGCGAAGGAGCGGTATCCGCCGCTGAGTGTCGCGATGGCCGTGCGGGTGTAGTCGTCGAGCTGCGTGGTGTCGCCGACGCCGTCCTTGGCGGGCTGGTTGCCGTCGTTGCCCTTGTTGTAGCGGGGCGTGGCGACGCCCTGGTTGTTGGGCGGCACGGTGCCGTTGCCGAGCGGGGTGCTGGCGGAGCCCACGACCTTGGTCACCGTGTAGGTCTGCGTGAGGTTTTGCGAGGAGTCGCCGTTGGCGCCGACGACGCCGGTGTAGGACTGCAGGATGGTGTTCTGCGTCTTGTAGTTTTCGGCGAACTGGAACTGGTAGGCGACCAAGTCCGCGCCCGTCGTGGGATTGGCGAGGAAGATTTGGTAGAGGACGTTGGGGTCGAAATTGTATTTGTTGGGACCGACGCCGGGCTCCTGGTGCGGATAGACCGAGAGGGCGACGTCGAGGAACTTCTGGCCGTTGCGCTCGACGACGAACGCATACACGTCCGTGGTGTTGGCGGATTGATCGAGGGTGATGCCGGGCGCATCCATGTGGCTGGAGGCGCGAATCGGCGTGAGGCCGAGCGAGGCGGACAGGGCGACCGCGAGGAAAACGCGCGCCGGACTGGGGGTGGAGGTTGATTTCATGATCGTGGGACAGAACGGAGGAACGCGATGGATCCCCGCGCCAGCCACCAGGCCGGACAAAATGAAACGGGGGTAAGGACAGACCTCGCCCCTCATTCGCACCACGCCACGCGCGGGATGCGTCGCAAACGGGAAAGTTTCCCGGCAAAAACTTTTTGCATCCGCCCGGGGGGCCCGGACGTAATGCGCTTTCAACCCAGCACGGTGCGCTGAAGCAGCCAAAACAACCCCGCGAGCACGACGACCACCGAGATCGCGGGCACGCCCCGGCTGACAAACTGCTCCTTGCGCCGCAGCCAGAGCAGCCCCGGCAGCACCACCGCCGCCACTGCGATCTGCCCCAGCTCGACGCCGAGGTTGAACGTGAGCAGCGGCATCACGACGCTCCCGCCATCGCGACCGAGCCCAAGATCGCGCAGCACTCCGGCGAAGCCGAAGCCGTGGATCAGGCCGAAGACAAACGTCAGCGCCCAGCGCCCGCGGGGCTCCGCGCCGCGGCGCAGCAAATTCTCCACGCCGACCAGCACGATCGACGCCGCGATCACGGGCTCGACGAACCGCGCCGGCAGGCTGACGACATCGAGCGCGGCCAGCGCCAGCGTGATCGAGTGCGCGAGCGTAAACGACGTGATGATCACGACGCAGGCGCGGAAGCTCCGGCACACCACGAGCAGCGCGACGAGAAACAACAGGTGATCGTAGCCCGTCCAGATGTGGTGGACGCCGAGCTTGATGAACTCCCACCACGTGCCGGCCTCGCTCTCCGTGGAGGCAGGTGCCGGGGCTGGGACCGGGACCGGCGCGCCGGTGAGATTGGCCACTTGCTCCACGGTCGCGAGCGGCAGCAAGACGGCGGCGTCCTCGGCCTTCAGGAGTTTTTTGACCAGGACCGATCCGTTCACGTCGGCGATGATCACGAATTGCCGATGCTCGGAAGGCAGGCCGCCGATCTTCAGGGCACGGAGGGTGAGCGGCGCGCGCTCCGGGCCGAGGGGATAGACAGCGCGGAAGCTCACATTGTCACCGGGCAAAAGGTCGGCGCGCGTCTCGGTCGGGGTGAGCCGGGTCTCGCCGGCGCGCACTTCCCAGAACTGCGGCGCGAGCGCAAACAGCCGGTCGCGCACGGCGTCGAACTCCGCCTGCGTCCAGGCGGTGTCGCGCCGCACCTCCGGCGGGAGCAGCTGCTCCACGTCGGCGGGCGCAAAGCCCGTCACGAGCACCAGCGCATCGGACAACAGCTCGCCCTGTGCCGTGCTGATGCCGGGATCGTGCGCGCGCACGAGTGCAGCCAGGCCGAGCCAAAGACAAATCCACGCGATCATCGCGCCGAACGATCGGGCGCAGTCGGGGAACAGGGGCACATTATCTGAGGCTCGCATCACTAGGGCGCGAGCGAAGCGCCGCGGCGGCGGCGCAGGCAAGGCATTATCCCGCGGGCCGCGCAATATCCCGGGCCGCGCTGCGCACTCGACGCCCAGCGCCGGGCCGGCCACATCTACCCGAGCGCCGCATGACCACACCGGAATGGCCCGAACCCGATCCCGAGGATGAGCTCGGCCTCGTGGCGCTCGACTACAACCTCGCGCCCGCCCGGATCGTCTCGGCCTACCGGCAAGGGATTTTTCCGTGGCCCGACGCGGAGGCGCATCGGCCCATCCCGTGGGTCTGCCCGCCGCGACGCGCGATTCTGGAGTTCGATTCGCTGCATGTGCCGAAGAGCCTCCGCAAGGCGCAGCGCGCGCTCGGCCCTCGGCTGCGTTTCACGATTGATCGAGATTTCGAGGCGGTCATCCGCGCCTGCGCCGCCGCGCCGCGGCCCGGCCAGGGCGGCACCTGGATCGGGCCCGCGATGATTGCCGCGTATGTCGAGGTGCATCGCCTCGGGCATGCGCACAGCATCGAAGCCTGGGAAGGCGACACCCTGGTGGGCGGGCTCTACGGCGTGAGCGCAGCGGGCGTGTTCACGGGCGAGAGCATGTTTCACCGCATCGGCGACGCCTCCAAGCTCTGCGTGCTGCACCTGATCGAGCACCTGCGCGCCCGCGGCTCCACCTGGATCGACATCCAGCAGCTCACGCCGCATTTCGCCGTGCTCGGGGCGCGCGAAATCGCGCGCGAGGATTTTCTGGTGCGCCTCGCAGCTGAGCGGGCCGCGGGACGGGTGCTTTTTCCGTAACAGAATCACGGATCGGCAACGACTCGTTGTGGGAGCGAGCTTGCTCGCGACCGTCCCGAATCAGTCGCGAGCAAGCTCGCTCCCACAGGATCAGGAGTTCTGTGCGCCTCACGCCGGCCGCACCAGCATGACATCGCTCCACTCGCCCATCACGCGCGTGTCGATTGTCCAGCCAGGCGCCGCGGCGGCGAAGGCCGCGCTCACCTGCGCGTTTTCCTGCGCGAGGATGCCGCTTAAAACGAGCGTGCCGCCGGGCGCAACGGCCGCGACGAGTTCGCGCGCGAACCGCATGAGCACATCGGCCTGGATGTTGGCGAGCACGACGTCCGCCGTCTGCCCCGCCAGCCCCGTCATGAGATCGCCGGTGGAAAACTGGACGCGCTCGGCGAGGCCGTTGAGGGCCGCGTTCTCCTCGCTCACCCGCACGGCCTCGGAATCGTTGTCGAAACCGCGCACATGGCCAAAGCCGAGCAGTGCCGCCGAGAGCGCGAGGATGCCAGACCCGCAGCCGGCATCGATGACGCGGCGCGCCGCCAGCGCTTGGCCGCCGGCGGGACTGCTCTCGGCGAGCGCGACCAGGCGCTCGACGCACAGCCGGGTCGTCTCGTGGTTCCCCGTCCCAAAGGCCAGGCCGGGATCGAGCCACAGCACGGCGCCGCCGGGCGGCAGGCGAAAGGTCGCGCGCTCCCACACCGGCACCCAGTGCAGCCGGCCGAAACGCCAGGCGTGGAAATGAGCCTTGTAACTGTCGCGCCAGTCGGCATCGGCCATCGCGCGCTCGGCGGGCTCACCGACCGCATGCACCCCAACCGCAACCAGCGCGGCTTGCAGCGTCGCCCACTCCGCGCGCAGCCCCGCCGCCTCGGCCCCGAGGCCCACGAGCCAGGCGCGGCGCGCAATCACATCCTCCAGCACGCTCCAGTTTTCCGCACCGCGCTCGAGCAGCGTATCTTCCCCGGTAGAGGCGTCGGCGGCGGGAACCTCGATTTTAAGTTCGAATAGGGCCATTGGGAGGCTGTGACGTTCCGCGCGGAAGAGCCGGTGGGCAAGGGAATTACCCGGCTTCGCCACAGAATTGCGATTCAGGTTTTGACGTCCCATGCCGATGGTATTTGTGGGAGGGATATAGCTTTTGTTGCCCCCGCGCGAACATCCCCTTCTCGCCCGCCCAAACCTCCGACTTTTGCTGCGCATGAAACTACCTCGCCTACTCCCCCTCGTCTTCATCCTTGCGTCCGCGCCTGTGGCCCTCGCGCAGGTGCCGAGCCTCACCAACCTCTCGACCCGCGCGCAGGTCGGCACCGGCGGCGACATCATCATCTCCGGCTTCAACATCGGGCCCGGTGGCAACAAGACCGTGCTCATCCGCGCGAGCGGCCCCGCGCTCACCGGCTTCGGCGTCCCCGGCGCCCTGACCGACCCGAAGCTCGAGCTCTACTCCGGCCAGACCAAGATCGCGGAAAACGACAACTGGGGCACGCCCATGGGGGGCGCGACGCCGCTCACAGTCGCGACCTTCTCCGGAGTCGGCGCGTTTGCCTTTGGCCCCAACTCCCGCGACGCCGCACTGATTGCGACACTCGCTCCCGGGCCCTACACGGCACAGGTCAGCGGCATCGGTGGCGGCACCGGCGTCTCGTTGATTGAAGTGTATGAAGTCGGCGCCGGCACGTCGCGCCTCACCAATCTCTCCACCCGCGCCCTCGTCGGCGCCGGGGCCAACCAGCTCATCCCCGGCATAGTCGTGTCTCCCGGCGGCGGCAACCGCCGCCTCCTCATCCGCGCGGCCGGCCCGGCGCTCGCGGCGTTCGGCACGCCTGGCACCCTCGCCGATCCAGCAATCACGGTCACAAACGCCCCCGGCACCCCGGCCTTCTCCGCCACCAACGACAACTGGTCGACGCCCGTCGGCCCCACCGCCGCCAATGCCACCACCCTCTCGGCGGCGGCCGCGCAGGCCGGAGCCTTCGCCTTCACCGCGGGCAGCCGCGACTCCGCCCTCATTGTCGAACTGCCCGCCGGCAACTACTCGATCCAGACCAGCGGCGTCGGCGGCGGCACCGGTGTGGCCCTCGTCGAGGTTTACGACCTCACCCCGGCCAATCCGCCCATCGTCACCATCATCGCCAGCAAGGCCGCGGCCGACGAGACCGGCACCAACCCCGGCGAATTCACCATCTCGCGCACCGGCGAGACGACCTTCCCTCTCACCGTCAGCTACGGTGTCGGCGGCTCCGCCGTCAACGGCTTCGATTACCCGGCGCTGCTCGGCACCGTCGTCATCCCCGCCGGCGCCTCCTCGGTGAAAATCCCGCTCTCACCCAATCCCGATGTGCAGAACGAGGGCACCGACACCGTCGTCGTCACACTGACCGCCGCCAACGGCTATTTCGTCGGACCGCAGAATAGCGCGACCGTCACCATCGCCGACAGCCCGGCCACACTCTACGTGTCCACAATCCGCACCACGCCGCAAGCCGTGGGCGGTTCCACCGCCTCCGGCTACGCCTCGATTCTGCTCAGTTCCAGCGGCACGCTCGCCGCGGTCAACGTCACCTTCACCGGACTCAGCTCCACGCAGGTCACCGCCCACCTCGTCTATGGCAACACGGACGACTACGTCTTCAACCTGCCCAATGGCCAGGTAAACGGCGCGCAGTGGACGTTCACCCCGACCGGCTCCTACACGAGCGCCCAGTTGCTCGACGCGCTGCGCAACGGCAACATCACCGTGCGCATCGACTCCGCGAAATTCCCCGGCGGCGAGCTCAAGGGCTCGTTCATCTCGGGCACAGGCTCGCAGAACTTCGTCGCCCCCGCCGCGCCGCCCGCCGCGCCGCTCACCGGCATCTCTGCCAACGAAGCCGCGCGCTTCCTCACCCAGGCCACCTTCGGCCCCACCAAGGCCGAGATCGATGCGCTCACCGGTGGCAGCATCGACGCTTGGGTCACGCAGCAGCTCGCGTTGCCCTTCACCTCGCACCGCACGGCCACGACCACGGACCGCACCACCTTCGGCGGCAGCAGCAGCTTCACCAACTGGAACGCCATCCATCCGCCCAACCGCCAGTCCGCCTGGTTCAAGACCGTGCTCACCGCGCCCGACCAGCTCCGCCAGCGCGTGGCCTACGCCTTGAGCCAAATCCTGGTCATCTCCGACATCGCCCTAGCCGACGACAATCGCACCGAGCCCGTCGCCCACTACTACGACCAGCTCGGCGCCGGTGCATTTGGCAATTTCCGCACCCTGCTTGAGACCGTCACCCTCTCCCCGATGATGGGCGAGTATCTCAGCTCCGTTCGCAACTCCAAGGCGACCTTCGACAACACCGGCGCCACCATCACAACGCCGGACGAAAACTACGCCCGCGAGATCATGCAGCTCTTCACCATCGGCCTCGTGCGTCTGCAGCCCGATGGCACGCTGCAGCTCGGGGCCGACGGCCTCCCCATCCCGACCTACGACCAGACCACCATCACCGAACTCGCGAAGGTCTTCACCGGCTGGTCCTACTTCAACACCAACACCAGCAACAACAATTTCCGCAGCGGCGGTTCGAACTACTACAACCCGATGTCGCTCTTCCCCGGTTTCCACGACGACACCGTGAAGAACATCGCGCCGGTCAGCCCCACCCCCATCCCGGCCGGACAAGGCGGCATGGCCGACCTACGGATGGCGCTCGACGCCCTGTTCAACCACCCCAACACCGCGCCCTTCATCTCCAAGCTCCTCATCCAGCGCCTCGTCACGAGCAACCCGAGCCCCGGCTACGTTTACCGCGTCGCGCAGAAATTCGAGAACAACGGCTCCGGCACCCGCGGCGATCTCGCTGCAGTCGTCCGCGCCATCCTCACCGACTACGAGGCGCGCTCCCCCGCCGTCGCCAGCAACGTCTCCTTCGGCAAGCTCAAGGAGCCCCTCCTGCGCCTCACCGCCCTGATGCGCGGCCTCGGCGCCACCTCCCAATCCGGTCGCTACCTGGGGCGGCGCCATCACGTGAACGGCACGGTCATCACCAGCGCCACACCCCGCCCCGCCACGGCGGGCGAGATTGGCACCTACTCCACGTCCATCGACATCTTCGGTGTCCGCGGTCAGATCGCGCAAGCCGCGCTCCGCTCGAGCACCGTCTTCAACTTCTACCATGCCGACTACGTGCTCCCGGGCCCCCTCGCGGCCGCCGGCCTCGTCGCGCCCGAGTTCGAAATCACGGACGACAACTACGCCATCAGCCTGCCCAATTATCTGCGCACGTTTGTGAATTCGACCCTCAACGGCGTCGCCGCCAACAGCCAGCCCTACGTCATCACGCTCAACACCACCTATGAGCAGACTTTGGTCGGCAACCCCACGGCCCTCCTCAACCACCTCAGCCTGCTTTTCGCCGCCGGCAATCTGAGCGACGCTGCCCGCGCCCGCATGGTCACTGCACTCAACGCCCTTCCCGCCGCCACCAGCGCCGAGGACCGCGTGCGCACGGCCATCCTCCTCGTGCTGACCAGCCCGGGCGCTGCGATTCAGAAATAACCCTTCCGCCCCCACCCTCCTCTCCCGCGCGCCATGAACAAGAAAACCACCACCGTCCCCACCCGCCGCGACTTCCTCGGCTCCGCCTGCTGCGCCGCGGTCGGCGCCACGGGCCTCCTCTCCACCCTCGGCAGTCTCCGCCTCATGGGCGCCGCCGCCAGCCCGGGCAATGGCCCGCAGGAACCCGGCCGCGCCGGCGCCATCGCCGGCGACTACAAGGCGCTCATCTGTCTCTTCCTCAACGGTGGCAACGACGCCAACAACCTCATCGTCCCCCGGGGCTCAGGCTACGCCAGCTACCGCACTGCCCGCTCCAATCTCGCGTTGCCCGAGGCCAGCCTGCTCGGCATCTCGCCCACCACCTCGGACGGCCGCTCCTGGGGCCTGCACCCAGCCGTCACGGACCTGCACAACCTCTTCAACAACGGCAAGGCCGCCTTGGTTGCCAACGTCGGCACCCTCGTTTATCCCACCACCAAGACCCAATACACCGCCCGCAGTGTGCCGCTCCCGCCCCAGCTCTTCTCCCACAGCGACCAGCAGGTGCAATGGCAGCACAGCGTGCCCGACCGGCCCGCCTCCACCGGCTGGGGCGGCCGCACCGCCGACCTCCTGAGCGCCTTCAACACCAGCGACCAGATCTCGATGTCGATCAGCATCGCGGGCAAGAACACCTTCCAGATCGGCAACAAAATCAGCCAATACGCCATCGGCACGGGCGGCGCCACCACCCTGTCCGGCAGCACCTCGAGCGCCACCAGTCTTGATGGCATCCGCTTCCGCGCGCAGAAGGATGTCTTTGCCCTCAGCCAGCCCGGTCTCTTCGAGACTGCGTTTGGCAGCGCCACCGGCGACGCCATCGTGAGCGCTGACCTGCTCAACACCGTCCTCAGCGCGTCGGGCACCATCGCGACGCCCTTCCCCAACACCACCGTCGGTAACCAGCTCCGCATGGTCGCGCGCCTCATCGCCGCCTCGCCCACCCTCGGCCTCAAGCGCCAGATCTTCTTCGTGCAACTCGGCGGCTGGGACACCCACGCCGGCCAGCTCACCAACACCGATCCCGTCACCGGCGCCCACGCCAACCTCCTCGAGCAGGTCAGCCAAGGCGTCAACGCCTTCTACAACGCCACCGTCGAGCTCGGCGTCGCCAACCAAGTCACGACCTTCACCGCCTCGGACTTCGGCCGCACCTACCGTTCCAACGGCGACGGCTCCGACCACGGCTGGGGCAGCCACGCCTTCGTCGTCGGCGGCGCCGTCAAGGGCACCAACATCTACGGCACGATGCCCAACCTCACCATCAACGGGCCCGATGACACCGGCCTCGGCCGCTGGATTCCCACCACGAGTGTCGACGAGTATGCCGCGACGCTCGCCACGTGGTTCGGCGTCAGCGCAACCGATCTTCCGGTCGTGCTGCCCAACATCGGCCGCTTCCAGCGGCCGAACCTCGGCTTCCTCTGATGGGTCTGCGCCGCGTCCTCGTCACCGCGCTCGCGCTGCTGGCTGTCGCGGTCTTCATCTGGCAGTTCCGCCGCGCCGCGGTCACCGCGCCCCCAAGCGGGGCAACCCCTGCCGTCGCGCCTTCCCCAGCAGGGAGTCCTTCGCCGAAAACCCCCGGTCCGCCACCCCCGGCCCTGGAGCGCTCGACGCTCGCCGACACGCTCAACTCCCCGGCGACCGACATCCGCGCCGATCTGCGCCTCGTCGCCGATATCCTCGACACCTTCCGCACCAACTTCCCGCAGAGCGGCAATCCCGTCGGCGCCAATTTCGAAATCACCGCCGCTCTCACCGGAAAAAACAAACTCGGCTTCGCCCTCATCCCGCCCGATCACCGCGCGATCAACCGCGAGGGCGAGCTCTGCGACCGTTGGGGCACACCCTTCTTCTTCCACGCCGAAAGCGCCACCCGCATGGAAATACGCAGCGCCGGCCCCGACAAAAAAATGTGGACCGCCGACGACGAGGCCTTCGCGCCGTGACGAACGGGAATAATCGGTTGCGCCCGCGCCTCCACTGCCTAGCCTGATTCTGCAATGCTTCGCCGCCTGTTCACCCTGCTGCTCGCCGTCGCCTGCGCCTGTGCGCCGGCGCTCGCCGTCTCAGTCCCGGTGAACCATGAGGCTGCCGATTGCTGCTGCGCCAACCAGTGCCCCTGCGCGCCCACGGAATCCACCGCACCCGGCCCCAGCGGCAGCTGCGCCCCGGCAGCCTCCCCCGCGGCCGTTGAGGAACGCACCCAGGCTCGCAAGCCCGCGCCGCGCGCGGCTCGCTCGCAGCAGAATCATCTCCTTTCCGAAGCGCGCATGGCGCCCTCTTTCCGGGCTCCGGCGGCCTTTGCCGATTCGCCCGTCGCCGGTGTCGCGCTGTTTCGCGCGCACTGTGCGCTGCTCATCTGAGACGCCGACAGGCGTAGTGTGCCCGCCCGCCCCCTCCCCGCGCGGAGGCCGCGTGCCCGTTCGATCCGTGTCGCCCCCGGCGCCACGTTTTCCTGCCTTCCTCCGTGTCTCCCCATCTCCGTGTCTCCCTATCTCTCCATCTCTCGCGATTCCCACCATGAAAAACCATCCATCCGCCAGCCGCCTCTACCTCACCGCGCTCCTCGGCGCTTTCGCCGTGGCCGCCACGTCCGGCCTCGCCGCTGACGCCAAGAAAAAGCAGCCCGATCCCTACCCGCTCACGACGTGCCTCGTCGCCGGCGATCCGCTCGGCGCCAGCGACTACGTCACCTACGTCCACAAGGAGGCCGGCAAGCCCGACCGCACCATCCGGCTCTGCTGCGATGGCTGCATCGACGACTTCAAGAAGGAGCCCGCCAAGTTCCTCGCCAAACTCGATGCCGCCGAAGCCGAGGCCCGGGCCAAGGCCAAGTCCGGCAAGGCCAAGAAATCCTAAACCGCCCGTCGCCACCCGCGCCGCCGTCTCCCGGCGGCGCGGAGCCGGCCCTTTTCCGCCATGAAACTCACCGCCCTCTTTCTCTCCTGCTGCGCGCTGCTGATGGCCGCCGCTCCCGGCGGTGCCCTTTACCGCTGCCCCATGCACCCGGCCGTGACGTCGCCCGTCCCGGCGAAATGCACCATCTGCGGCATGGCCTTGGTCTCGGCCTCGGCGCTCAATGCCCAGCCCGCGGCGGCCGGTGCCTCCCAAATCGCGCTCAGCCCTTCCGCCGTCACCACCCTCGGCGTCGAGACTTCCGTGGTCGCCCGCCAGCCGCTCACCCGCACGCTCCGCGTCACCGGCCGCATCGAGGACGACGACACGCGCCATCGCATCCTGTCCGCCCGCGTCCCCGGCCGGATCGAAAAGCTCCACATCAACTACGTCGGCGCCGAGGTCGCGGCCGGCGAGCCGCTCATCACGCTTTTCAGCCCCGAGGTGCTCACCGCGCAGCGCGTGTTTGTCGAGCGCGTGAAGGGCCAGGGCGCGTTCCCCGTCGCCGAACTGGCGGCCGCGCGCGAGCGCCTGCTGGAGCTCGGCCTCACCGAGCCCGATCTCATCGCACTAGAAAAAAATCTCACACCCACCTCCACCGTCGTCGTCCGCGCCCCTGCCGCGGGCACAGTCGTCGCCAAGTCCGTTTACGAGGGCCAATACGTGCAGGCCAGCGACCGGCTCCTCGAACTCGCCGATTTTTCGCGCATGTGGTTTGTCTTCGACGCCTACGCGCAGGACATCCCGTGGCTCCACCGCGGCCAGACGATCGAGATCACCACGCGCGCGGTGCCGGGCGAGGTCATCACCGCGCCCATCGAATTCATCGATCCGAACTTTTCCGAGATGTCGCAGACCGCGCGCGTTCGCGCCGTGCTGCCCAATCCGCACTACAGCAGCGCCGGCGGCGAGCCGCACCGCCTCCCGCACCGCGTGCTCGCCGAGGGCCGCGTGCTCGTCGCCTCTCCCGCCGTGCTCGCCGCGCCGCGTTCGGCCGTTCTCGACGCCGGCGACGGCCCGCTCGCCTATGTCGAGGCGAGTCCCAACCACTACGAGCCGCGCAAGCTCAAGCTCGGCCGCCGCGGCGATGCCCTCGTCGAAATCCTCTCCGGCCTCGCGGAAAACGAAAAGGTCGTCACCACCGGCGCGCTTCTCATCGACGCCCAGGCCCAGCTCACGCACACGCCCTCGGCGCACAGCCACGCGGCTCCCGTCGTCGATCCCGCGGTCCTCGGCGAACTCGCCGCCGCCAGCATCGACGCCGCCGCCGCACTCGCGGCCGATGATTTTGCGCGCTATCAAAAAATCTTTCCCGCCCTCGCCGCCGCCGCCGGGAAAGTCCCTTCGCTGCCGCCGCTCGTCGTCGGCACCACTCTCAAGACCGCGCGCGATTCGTTCGAACCCTGGAGCACGCGCGTCGCCGATCTCCTCAAGCCTCATCGCGCCCACCTCGGCCTGAAAGTCTTCGAATGCCCGATGACCCCGGTGAACGGCAAGGGCCGCTGGGTCCAGCGCACCGCCCCGATCCGCAATCCCTTTTTCGGCGCCACGATGCTCGAGTGCGGCGACGAAGTGCCCTGACCGCCCTAGCCGATGATCAACGCCCTCATCCGCTGGTCGCTCGCCAACCGCTTCCTCGTCCTCTGCGGCACGCTGCTGCTGTTCGGCTGGGGCCTGTTCGCGGTCCGTCGCGTGCCCATCGATGCGATTCCCGACCTCAGTGAAAATCAGGTGATCGTTTACGCCGACTGGGAGGGCCGCAGCCCACGCGAGGTCGAGGACCAGATCACCTATCCGCTCTCGGTCAATCTGCAGGGCATCTCCGGCGCGCGCAGCGTGCGCGCCACGTCGATGTTCGGCTTCTCGATCATCACGGTCATCTTCGAGGACAAACTCGACAACACCTTCGCCCGCACCCGCACGCTGGAGCGCCTCAGTTCCCTCGGCGGCCTGCTGCCCGTGGGCGTCACGCCGCGGCTCGGCCCCGACGCCACCGGCCTCGGCTGGGTTTACCAATACTACCTGAAAGACACCTCTGGCCGCCAGGATCTCGGCGCGCTGCGTGCGCTCCAGGATTATTTCGTGCGCTACCAGCTCGCCGCCGTGCCCGGCGTCTCCGAGGTCGCCAGCATCGGTGGCTTCGTGCGCCAGTGGCAGGTGGAGGTCTCCTCCCTGCAAATGCGCGCGCACGGCGTCTCGCTCCAGCAAGTGATGGAGGCCCTCACGCAGAATAACCTCAACGTCGGCGGGCGCACGCTTGAGGAAAACGGCATGGAGTTCGTCGTTCGCGGCCGCGGGCTCATCACTTCCGCCGCGGACATCGAGGCCATCGCCCTCGACGTGCGCAACGGCGTGCCCCTGCTCCTGCGCGACATCGCCACCGTCCAGATCGGCGGCGACTACCGCCGCGGCGCGCTCGACGTCGATGGCCGCGAGGTCGTCGGCGGCACCGTCGTCATGCGTTCCGGCGAAAACGCCCACCGCGTCATCCAGGACGTGAAGGCCCGCATCGCGCAGATCGGCGCGGGCCTGCCGCCGGGCGTGACCATCGAGCCGTTCTACGATCGCAGCGACCTCATCGACCGCGCCATCGCCACGCTGAAGTTCACGCTCTGGGAGGCGGTGATCCTCGTGACGCTGATGCACGTCCTCTTCCTGTTTCACTTCCGCAGCATCCTGATCGTCACGCTGCCGCTGCCCGCCTCGATCCTCATCGCGTTCATCTTGATGAAGGAGTTTGGCATCCAGTCGCACATCATGTCGCTGACCGGCATCGCCATCGCCATCGGCGTGCTCGTCGATGCCGGAATCGTGATGGTCGAAAACGTGATCCGCCATTGCGAGCTGGAGCAGCAGCGCCGTGGCGCCGCGCCGCTCACGACCAAGAACTATTTCGAAATCACTCTCGCCGCCGCGCAGCAGGTCGGCCGGCCCATCTTCTTCGCGATGGGGATCATCATCCTCGCCTTCGTCCCCATCTTCACGCTCACAGGCCAGGAGGGGAAACTCTTCCACCCGCTCGCCTGGACCAAGACCTTCGCGATGATCGGCGCCACGCTTCTCGCCGTCACCCTCGTGCCGGTGCTCTGCACGTTCTTCGTGCGCGGCCCATTTCATGCCGAGGAGCGCAACTGGCTCATGCGCGGCCTGCTCGCTGTTTACGACCCCGTGCTCGATTGGGCGCTGCGCCGCCGCAAGACGGTCCTCGCCCTCGCCTGCGCCTTGCTCGCGTTTTGCTGCCTCCTCGCCTTCGGCCTGCCGTCATCGGTGTCCTCCCGCCTCCCGTCTCCCGCCTCCCGCCTCTTCTCCGGCTTCGGCAGCGAGTTCATGCCGACGCTCGAGGAGGGCTCGCTCCTCTTCATGCCCGTGCTGTTGCCGAGCACGTCGCTCACCGAGGTGAAGCGCGTCATGGCCTGGCAGGATCGCGTGATGCGCGACACGCCCGAGGTTGCCAGCGTCGCCGGCAAGCTCGGCCGTTTCGAGACCGCCACCGATCCCGCGCCCGTCGAGATGATCGAGACGACGATCATGCTGAAGCCGCCCGCCGCGTGGCGCCCCGGCATGACGAAGGACAAGCTCGTCGCCGAACTCACCCACAAGCTCACGCAGGTCCCCGGCTACGTCCCCGGTTTCCTCCAGCCGATCGAGAACCGGATCCTGATGCTCTCGACCGGCATCCGCGCGCAGCTCGGCGTGAAAATTTTCGGCGACGACCTTGATGCGCTCCAGCAGAAGGCTTTTGAGGTCGCGGCCATCGTCGAAAAGGTGCCCGGCGCCACCGGCGTCGCGCCCTCGCGCGTGCAGGGCAAGCCCTACCTCGAGATCGTCGCCGACCGCGCCGCGCTCGCCCGCTACGGCCTCAGCGTGGCCGATGTCCTCGCCGTCGCCGAGACGGGCATCGGCGGGAAAAACGTCACCTCCACCATCCAGGGCCGCGAGCGCTGGCCGGTGCAGGTGCGCTTCGAGCGCGCCGACCGCGAGGACCTCGACCGCCTCGGCGCCCTGCCCGTCGCGATCCCCGGCACGCCGATGCGCTACATCCCGCTCGGCCAGCTCGCGACCATCCAGCGCGTCGTCGGCCCCAGCGAGATCGCGAGCGAGAACGGCCGGCTCCGCACGTTTGTGCAGACCAACGTCACCGGCCGCGACCTAGGCGGTTTCGTGGACGAGGTCCGCGAAGAAATCTCCGCCGCTGTCACCCTCTCCCCCGGCCAGACCATCGAGTATTCCGGGCAATACGAGCACCAGCTGCGCGCGCGGCAGACGCTCCTCTACATTTTCCCAACGGTCCTGCTGATTATTTTCGTCGTGCTCACGGTCACATTCAACTCGGTCGCCGAGGCGGCCCATGTGATCCTCGCCGTGCCCTTCGCGCTCACCGGCGGCGTGCTGCTCCAGTGGTGGATGGGCTTCAACTTCAGCGTCGCCGTCTGGGTCGGCTATATCGCGCTCTTCGGCACGGCCATCCAGACCGGCGTCGTCATGGTTATCTATTTGGAAGAGGCGGTGGCGAAGAAACGCACCGCGCTCGGCGCCGCTTTCGCCCGCGCCGATCTGCTGGATGCGATCAAGGAAGGCGCCCGGCTCCGCCTTCGCCCCAAAGTGATGACAGTCGCCACCACGGTCGCCGGGCTCGTGCCGATTTTTTGGAGCACGCGCACCGGCGTGGAAATCATGCAGCCGCTCGCCGCCCCTGTCGTCGGCGGCATGATCTCCTCGCTGCTCCACATCCTGATCGTCACGCCAGTGATCTTCGCGTGGCTGCACGAACGTCGTTTGAGCCAATCGCGGAATCTAAAATAATGAACCACGATCGGGCTCATGATCATGGTGACTGCCATCGCGACGCGGTTATCCCAACCGCAAAATTCTTTTGCCCAATGTGCGAGGGCGTCGTGAGCAACCAGCCCGGCGATTGCCCCAAGTGCGGCATGGCGCTCGAACGCAACCCAACCTGGATCGCGCCCGCCGCCGGGCCTACGCTCTACACCTGCCCGATGCACCCGGAGATCGAGCAGGATCATCCGGGAGACTGCCCGATCTGCGGCATGGCGCTCGAGCCCAAGACCGTCACGGCCGAGCCGGAGGACGACACCGAATTGCGCGACATGTCGCGCCGGCTGTGGATCGGCGGCGCGCTGGCGCTCCCGGTGTTTGTGCTCGCGATGGCCCACCTCGTGCCATCCCTGGCGCACGCGGCCAACGCGCCGTGGAGCCGATGGGTGCAGTTCCTCCTCGCGACGCCCGTCGTGCTCTGGGCCGGCTGGCCGTTCTTCGTGCGCGGCGCGAAATCGATCCGCACCGGTCACTGGAACATGTTCACACTGATCGCGCTCGGCGTGGGCGCGGCCTGGCTCTACAGCCTCGTGGCGTTCTTTTTCCCGGACGCCTTCCCCGCCGCTATGCGCACGCACAGAGCGGTCGATATTTATTTCGAGGCGGCGGCCGTGATCGTTGTCCTCGTGCTGCTCGGCCAGGTGCTTGAACTCCGCGCCCGCGCGCGGACCTCCTCGGCGATCAAGGCCCTGCTCAACCTGGCGCCACCCACAGCACTGCGCGTCACTGAAAAGGGCGACGAGGAAATCCCCCTCGAAACCGTGACAGCCGGCGACCGACTGCGCGTGCGGCCCGGCGCGAAAATTCCCGTCGATGGCGTGATTGACGACGGCGCGTCCGCCGTGGACGAGTCGATGCTCACGGGCGAATCGATGCCGGTCGAGAAACACCCCGGCGGCAAAGTGACCGGCGGCACTGTCAACGGCACGGGCAGTTTCGTGCTGCGGGCCGAGAAGGTCGGCGCCGACACCATGCTCGCCCGGATTGTGCAGATGGTGGCCACCGCGCAACGCAGTCGCGCCCCGATTCAGGGCTTGGTGGACAAAGTCGCGGCCGTCTTTGTGCCAGTCGTGTTCGGCGTCGCCGTGGTCACGTTTGGCATCTGGTTTTTCTTCGGACCGGAGCCGCGCCTCGCCTACGCCATCGTCAACGCCGTGGCCGTGCTCATCATCGCCTGTCCGTGCGCGCTCGGCCTCGCCACGCCCATGTCAATCATGGTCGGAGTCGGCCGCGGTGCGCAGGCCGGCGTGCTCGTGAAAAACGCCGAGGCCCTCGAGCTCATGGAGAAAGTCCGCTGGCTCGTCGTCGACAAAACCGGCACGCTCACCGAGGGCCGGCCGGCGTTGACCGACATCTTGCCCGCCGCCGGCTTGAGCGAAGTTGAGCTGCTCGGGCTCGTCGCGTCTGTCGAACGCTCCTCGGAGCACCCGCTCGCCGCCGCGATTGTGCGCGGCGCAAACGATCGCCACGCGACTCTCGCCGAAGTCACGGACTTCCGCTCCGTCACCGCCGGCGGCGTGGCAGGGAAAGTCAAAGGACGCACGGTGCGAATCGGCAAACCGGCATTTCTCACGGCCGAGGGTATTTCGATCCCGGCCGCGCTCAGCGACCAGGCAGAAAAATGGCAGACCGACGGCAAGACCGTCCTCTTCGCCGCGGTCGATGACCGACCCGCCGGCCTGCTCGCCGTCGCCGATCCGATCAAGGCGACCACCGCGGAGGCCGTCGCCGCCCTGCACGAACTCGGCGTGAAGATCATCGTCGCGACCGGCGACAACCGCCGCACCGCCGAAGCCGTCGCCCGCCAGCTCGGCCTCGATCGCATCGAGGCCGAGGTCGAGCCCGCGGACAAGATCCACCTCGTCGAATCGCTCCGCCGCGACGGCGCCAAGGTCGCGATGGCCGGCGACGGCATCAACGACGCGCCCGCCCTCGCCGCCGCCGATGTGGGCATCGCCATGGGCACCGGCACCGATGTCGCGATGGAGAGCGCCGGCGTCACCCTCGTCAAAGGCGACCTCCGCGGCCTCGCGCAAGCGATCCGGCTCTCCCGGGCCACCATGCGCAACATCCGTCAGAATCTGTTTTTCGCGTTTGCCTACAATTCCGCCGGCATCCCGATCGCGGCCGGGCTGCTCTACCCGTTCTTCGGCCTGCTGCTCAGCCCGATGATCGCGGGCGCCGCCATGAGCCTGAGCTCGGTGTCGGTCATCGCCAACGCCCTGCGCCTCCGCCGCGTGCGGCTCTGAGCGTCTCCTCCGTTGCAGCGCGCATCGCGCCGCGCCACGCTGACCGGCATGAACTGGCTCCACTGGTCGCTGCTCTCCGCCGTCTTCGCCGCGCTCACCGCCATCCTCGCCAAGATCGGCGTGGCCAACGTCGATTCCAATCTCGCCACCGCCGTCCGCACGACGGTCGTGCTCGTCTTCGCCTGGGCCATCGTGCCGCTCACGTCGAGCTACTCCGCCGTGGCGGCGCTGTCAGGCCGCACGCTGCTGTTTCTCGCGCTCTCCGGACTCGCGACCGGTCTCTCGTGGCTCTGCTACTTCCGCGCGCTGCAGCTCGGCGACGCCTCGAAGGTCGCGCCGATCGACAAGCTGAGTGTCGTCTTCGTCCTCATCCTCGCCGCCGTCTTTCTCGGCGAGTCCCTCACGTTGAAAACAGTCCTTGGCGGCGGGCTGATTGCCGCCGGCGCTGTCGTGCTGGCCCTGAAATGATCAGGTGGAAGCCGCGGCCGCGGCTCAGACCTTCCCGCGGAAATAGGCGATCGTCCGCTTGAGGCCCTCGTCGAGCGGCACCTGCGGCTCCCATTTCAGCACGCGTTTCGCGAGCGTGATGTCGGGCCGGCGCTGCTTCGGATCGTCGCTCGGCAGCGGCTTGTGGACGATCTTGGATTTACCGCCGACGAGCTGGAGCGTTTTCTCCGCGAGCTGGAGCATCGTGAACTCGCCGGGGTTGCCGAGGTTCATCGGGCCGACCGTCTCGGTCTGCGCCATGAAGCGCACAAAAGCCTCGATCAGATCGTCCACGTAGCAGAACGAGCGGGTCTGCGTGCCGTCGCCGTAGATGGTGAGGTCCTCGCCCTTGAGCGCCTGCACGATGAAGTTCGAGACCACGCGGCCGTCGTTCGGGTGCATGCGCGGGCCGTAGGTGTTGAAGATGCGGATGACGCGGATATCGACCTTGTTCTCGCGGTGATAGTCGAAGAAGAGCGTCTCGGCGCAGCGCTTGCCCTCGTCGTAGCAGGAGCGTTTGCCGATGGGGTTCACGTTGCCCCAATAGCTCTCCGGCTGCGGATGCACGCTCGGATCGCCATAGACCTCGGAGGTGCTCGCCTGAAAGACCCGCGCCTTCACGCGCTTCGCCAGGCCGAGGCAGTTGATCGCGCCCATCACGGAGGTCTTGGTGGTTTTGATGGGGTTGAACTGGTAGTGCGGCGGCGAGGCGGGGCAGGCGAGGTTGTAGATCTGGTCCACCTCATACTTGAACGGATCGATCACGTCGTGACGGACGAACTCGAAATGCGCGTTCGGCAGCAGGTGCGCGATGTTCGCCTTCTGACCCGTGAAGAGATTGTCGAGGCACACGACCTCATGGCCATCCTTGAGCAGGCGTTCGCAGAGATGGGAGCCCAGAAACCCGGCGCCGCCGGTGACGAGAATGCGCATGGGAGCGACCGTGAGAGAACCACCGCGGCATTTCCAGCCAAACGTGGGCGGGCCCACATGAGCGCGGTGAATTTGTTCCCGGCGCTGACACAACTTTTTTCATTGTCGGATCGATCGCGCGCGTTACTTCCCTCCACCCCCGGTTTCAAAGCCGGGGACATCCAAACATGAAAACTACCAATAAACTCATCCTCGCCCTCGGCCTGCTGACCTCGGCCACGGCGATTCAAGCCCAAACCACGACGACGGCCTCGACCCCGGCTGGCCTCCTCGGCGCGCAATACACCGAACTCGAGTTCGGCGTGCAGGACATCAAGCGCATCTCGAACAACGCCTACAGCCTCACGGCGAGCGCCAACACGGCGGTCGTCGCCGGCAAACTCGACGGCGGCGCGAGCTACAGCTACAGCCGCATCGGCGGCGCCGTGCGTGGACACTCCAACACCATCGGTGGCTACTTCACCGCCTATGCGCCCTTGAACGGCGTGAAGCCGTTCGTGAGCGCCGGCCTCGGCTGGGAATGGTCGAGCTACCGCTTTGTCGGCAGCGACGACCAGGCCCTCTGGGGTGGCGCCGTGGGGGTGGAAATTCCCGCCGGCGTCGTGACGATCACGCCGCGCATCTCCTACGCCGACGACTTCGAAGGCAGCCGCAAGAGCAGCCAGGCGTGGACCTACGCGGTCGAGGCCAACCACTGGTTCAACAAGTCCACGGCCGTCTTCGCCTCCATCGGCAAGAGCGACGTGACCCGCAGCCCGATCGATTCGTGGAACTACTCGATCGGTCTCCGCGCGCGCTTCTGAGCGTCACGCTGAACTGAATCATTGCGAGCCCGCACGGTCAGCCGTGCGGGCTTTTTGCGACCAGAAACTGATATTTAAGCCGACGCGGCCGGCGATATTCAGGCCGTGCCGCCCACCCGCGCCGCCGCCCCCGTCTCGTAGCGCGCAATCCAGGCGCGGTGCCATGGGCCGTAGTCGCCGGCTTCGAGGTGCGCGCGGGCCTGCGCCATCAGGTCGAGGTAGAAATGCAGGTTGTGCAGCGTGAGCAGGGTGCAGCTCAGTATCTCGCCTGAGACCGTGAGGTGCCGCAGGTAGGCGCGGGAGAAATTCGCCGTGTAGTTGGCCGCACCCTTCGCATCGGGGCCGGGCTCGATGATCGGGCGCGGGTCGGTGCGGTATTTTTCGTTGCGCAGGTTCATCGGGCCGTCGGGCGTGAAGACGAGGCCGTTGCGCGCGACGCGGCTCGGGAGCACGCAGTCAAACATGTCCACACCCAGCGCGATCATCTTCAGGAGCTGCGGCGGCGTGCCGAGGCCCATCGTGTAGCGGGGCTTGGCGGCGGGGAGAAACGGCGTGGTCGCGCCGACCTGTTTCAGCATCTCCGGCTCCGGCTCGCCCACGCTCACGCCGCCGACCGCATAGCCGGGGAAATCCAGCGCCGCCAGCGACTCCGCCGCCTCGCGCCGCAGGTCGTCGAACGTCGAGCCCTGCACGATCGCGAATACATGGTGCCCGGCCGCGAGAAAGCCGCTGTCGGTGGCGATCTGTTTGCACTGGCCGGCCCATTTGAAGCTGCGCGCCACGGCGCGGGCGCACTCGTCACGCTCGCAGGGCCACGGCGGGCACTCGTCGATTACCATGGCGATGTCGCTGCCGAGATTCTGCTGGATGCCCATGACCTCCTTGGGGCCGAGGAAGAGCTTCGCGCCGTCGAGGTGCGACGAAAACGCCACGCCGTCGTCGCGGATGTCGCGGAGCTTGGCCAAAGAAAAAACCTGAAAGCCGCCGCTGTCCGTGAGGATGGGGCCTTCCCAGCCCATGAAGCGGTGCAGGCCGCCGAGGTCGCGGATCACTTCCGAGGTCGGCCGCAGGTTCAAGTGATAGGTGTTGCCGAGGATGATTTGCGCCCCGAGGTCGCGGAGGTGCTGCGGCGTGAGGGACTTCACGGTCCCCTGCGTGCCGACCGGCATGAAGATCGGGGTCTCGACGACACCGTGCCGCGTGATCAGCCGCCCGCGCCGGGCGGCCGTGAGTGTGTCGGTTTGGAGAAGCTGGAAGTGGGCGGGCATGAGTCTGGTTTGTCATTGCGAGCCCGGCTTAGCGGGCGCGGCAATCCATCTGATCACATGGATTGCTTCGTCGCTGCGCTCCTCGCAATGACAGAGTGGCCGGCCCCGCGCTTGACCCGGCGGGCAATCCGCGAGGTAGTATCCGACCGACCTGACCGCCGTGCTCCTCGTCATCGACAACTACGATTCGTTCACCTTCAACCTCGTCCAATACTTTGGGCAGTTGGGCGTGGCGCAGCGCGTCTTTCGCAACAACGAGATCACGCCCGACGAAGCCGTCGCGCTCAACCCCGACCGCGTGCTCCTCTCCCCCGGCCCGTGCTCCCCGCGCGAGGCGGGCGTGACGCTCGGGATCATCAACGCCTTCGCCGGGAAAAAACCCATCCTCGGCGTCTGCCTCGGCCACCAGTCGATCGGTCACTACTACGGCGGCCACGTCGTGCGCGCCGACCGCCTCATGCACGGCAAGACCTCGCCCATCCGCCACAAGAACACGGATGTGTTCAAAGGCATGCCGCAAAACTTCGCCGCCACGCGCTACCACTCGCTGCTGGTCGAGCGGGCCACCTTCCCCAAGGAACTCGAAATCACCGCCGAGACCGCCGAGGGCGAGGTCATGGGCCTGCGCCACCGCACGCTGCCCATCTGGGGCGTGCAGTTTCATCCCGAGTCGATTGCGACCGAGGGCGGGATGAAAATACTGGAGAACTTCCTCAGCCTGAACTGAAACGAATGAGTAATGACCAATGCCTAATGACCAATGATCGAGCCTCGCGACTGCGTGCTCGATGGACGGTCTGTGCCTGTCTGTCATTGGCCATTAGTCATTAGTCATTGGTCATTCCTCTCCCTCCATGCGTTGCCCGAAATGCACCTCGATTGAGGATAAAGTGATCGATTCCCGCATCAGCAAGGAGGGCTCGACCATCCGCCGCCGGCGCGAGTGCCTCGAATGCGGCCACCGCTACAGCACGACCGAGATGCTCGTGCGCGATGGCGTGGTCGTGATCAAGCGCGACGGCCGCCGCGAGGACTTCGACCGCGAGAAGCTCATCCGCGCCGTCCGCGCCGCCTGCCACAAGCGCCCCGTGGACGGCGAGCAGATCGCCATGCTGGTCGAGGATGTGATGGACGCGATGGAGGCGCAGTTCGAAAAGGAAATCCCCTCGCGCGCCATCGGCCAGGGCGTGATGCAACGCCTCCGCACCGTGGACCAAGTCGCCTACGTGCGCTTCGCGAGCGTTTACAAAGAATTCCGCGACGTGGCGGAGTTCGTGGATGAGATCAGTGCGCTTGGGAAGGTGAAGCCGGGGGAGCAGTGAGCGAGCGGGAGCAGCATGCCATGAAGACAACGTTCCTCGAAACTCTCCTTGTGGCAGGGCTCATTGCATCCTCCGCCCTCACCTCCTTCGCTGCTGACGCGAAGGAAGACACCTACGGGCTTGAGCCGTGGGTGCATACGGCGGTTCGTCACGAGTTTTGTCTGAAAAAGGACGCGCCGCTCTCCGACGATGGGAAATACCGGCTCAAAGAGGTTCGGGCAAACGGCGAGGTAGAACTGTTGGAGCTGTCGGATCCAAAGAATCCCAAACCGGTGGTTGCAAAACCGCGTTCGCCTAATCTCAAACGGGGCGAACGGCCACCGACACTTTGGGTGCATGATTTTGACGCCAAGAAACAGTCGGCGACACTTTGCGAATTGCGCTTCAAGTGAGGTTAAATCCAACCGCCCGCTCCTGCGACGACCTGCGTCGCCTCCACTTCGTCAACGCCCTCTTCGCCCACGCCACGGGGCAGGACCTCTACCTCGCGGAGCAGATCAAGGCGGCGATTGCGTTCAGCCTCGCGGAGCTGGAGGCGCAGATCGCGGCGCACCCGGAGTCGGCGCAGACCTACGACGCGGCCTTCAACGCCGCCGCCGCCGCGCTGCTGGCAAAGCTCTTCGCGGCGCACCCGCGCACCGGTTTCTACCACTGGGACGCTTCGCTCACGCTCGCCGCGGCCACCCCGCTCTTCACGCGCGCCGAGATCATGACCGGCCTGCGCGCGCTCGCGCCCTTCCGCGAGTCCACGCTGCTCGTGACCAACCTCCGCCCCGCGCTCATCCCGCCGACGCGCCGCGCGACACCACGCCGGAAGCGCGACTATGAGGAAGCCCTCGCCTTCATCCGCGACCTCGCCGCCGCCCGCACCGTGCGCGGGTCAAATTTGCAGCTCTTGTTTTTGTGAAGCGCAAAGACGCGAAGGCGCAACGTTCCGAACGAATCCCAATCGACCCTTTGGTTTGAGCCTTTGCGTCTTCGCGTCTTTGCGCTTCAAATTCGCTCCATGGCCAAGACGATCTTCCAACGCATCATCGACCGCGAGATTCCCGCCAAGATTGAGCATGAGGACGAGCTCTGCGTCGTCCTGCACGACATCCAGCCGCAGGCGCCGGTGCATCTGCTAATCGTCCCGAAGAAACCCATCCCGCGCGTCGGCGAGGCCGCGCCCGAAGATCAGGCGGTGCTCGGTCATCTGCTCCTGGTGGCGGGCACAGTCGCGAAGAAGCTGAACCTCGCGCACGGTTTCCGCCTTGTCGTGAACCATGGCCCGCATGCGTGCGAGTCCGTGCCGCATCTGCACATCCACCTGCTCGCCCAGCGGCAGATGACGTGGCCGCCGGGCTGATGGGATTTTCGATTTTGGATTCTCGATTTTCGATTGGCGGAAAATCGTTGGAGCGTGCGCCTGCGTAGCGGCAAGCGCCAGCGAGCCGACGCCCCGTCGCTTGGTAGCTGCGAGCGTGAGCGAGTGGTTCATCCAATACACCCACTCGCTGGCGCTCGCGGCTACGGAGCAGTTGGAGCCCGAGCCACCGGCGACCGGCCCCGCCTGAAATCGAAAATCGAAATTCCAAAATCGAAAATCACTTCAGATGCTTCGCCAGCCACGCGTGGACCTCGGCGAACCAGAACTTCGAGTTCTCGCCCTTGAGGATCCAGTGGTTCTCATCGGGGAAGACGAGCAGCTTGCTCGGGACTTGGAGCCGCTTGAGGTAGGTCCACATCTCGTAGGCGTTGTTGTCGGGCACGCGGAAATCCTGCTCGCCCACCGTCACCAGCATCGGCGTCACCCAGCCCGTGCCTTTGGCGTTGTTCCCGGCATAGGTCGTGGGGCTCTGCTCGCGCCAAATCGGGTTCTGCACCCAGACGGGTCCGCCGTTGCTGAGTTCGCGGTGGTAGATGGCGTCGCTCGTGGACCATTGCGTGGCGAGCGTCGCGAGGCCGGCGTGAGAGATGAGGGCCTTGTAGTGCGTGGTCGTGGCCTGCATCCAGTTGGCCAGATGTCCGCCGTAGCTTGCCCCGCCCGCGGCTTGGCGTGATCCATCGATGAAGGTGAAGCGCTTGATCGCCTCGTCGGCGCCTTGGTTGATTTCCTCGGCCGGGCCCTTGAGCGGGTCGAGCTGGATGCCCTGGCCGAAGGCCTCGGTGTAGCCCGTGGAGCCGGAGTAGTTGGTGAGCACGAGCACGTAGCCGGGCGCGGCGAGCAGGTGGTAGTTCCAGCGGATGCCCCACTGGTCCTTGAACTGCGGCGTGGGCCCGCCGTGCATGAGCACGAGGAGCGGATATTTTTTCGCGGCGTCAAATCCCGCGGGTTTCACCAGCAGGTTCGAGATTGGGCGGCCACGGGCGCTGGTGAACTGGAAGCGCTCCACGGCTGGCAGGTCGAGCGCGGCCAGTGCGTCATCATTGAAACGCGTGAGCGCCTTGAACGACGCCGCCGCAACATCGAGCCGCACGACCTCCGCGGGCCGCGCGGCGCTGTCGTAGTTGGCGATAAGCACGTCGCCGCCTCGCGCGAGCCCGGTAAGACAGCCGGCTTTCGGCACATCGTGAGCCGTCACCGCGCCGCCGGCCGCGGGCACGGAAAACAGCTTCGTCTGCTCGCCCGCCTCGGCGGTGAAGTAAATTGTGCGGCTGTCGGCACTCGCGACGAATTTCACCACGGAGAGATCGAGGCTCGCGGTCAGGTTCGCGCGCTTCGCGGCGGCAAACGGCCAGGGGAAGGACACCATGCGCGTGTGGTGGTAGGTCTTGCCGTCGCCACCCGCCGTGTGCGTGGCGAGCAGCGCGCGGCCATCGGGGCTGAAGGCGGGCTCGTCGAAGCTGCCTTTGTCATCCGTGAGCTGCACCGGTTCGTCGCCGGTGAGCGCGACCGAGAAGAGCTGCGTGGGCGTGCTCGCATACGCGGCGCGGTCGCGCGTGGTGCGCGCGACAAAGACCACCGCCTTGCTGTCGGGTGTCCAAGTCGCGGGCAGATTCTCTGCTGTCTCGCCTTCCTTGCCGGCGAAGCCGGGCAGCGCCGCGAGCTTCGTGCCGGCGAGGAGATCGCGGGCCTTGGCGCCGGCTTTCGCCTCCTGCACGAAGAGGTGGGCCTTCTTCTCGTCGAGCCAGCGGTCCCAATACTTGATCGGAAAGCCTTCGTAAACGCGGGCGGAATACTTGCGATCCTTGGCGGCCTTCGCGGCTTTCTTGTTGGCCTCGTCGTCAAGGGCGCCGGGAAACACGTCGCTCACAAACAGCAGATGCTGGCCGTCGGGGCTCCATTGCGGACTGCGCGCGCCGGTGGAGAGCGCGGTCACGCGCTCCGCCTCGCCACCGGCCGCGACATCGATCACGTAGATCTGCGCGGCTTCGTCGCCGTCGCGTTTGGCGGAAAAGGCGATGCGCCGGGCGTCGGGATGCCAATCCGCGCCGGACTCGCCGCCCTTGGTCTGGGTGAGCTGCCGTGGCGGCGCACTGCCGTCGAGCGGCACGAGCCAGAGATCGGACGATTGATCCTTCGCGTCGTAGGCCGGCATCGTCACGGAAAACACGGCCCATTTGCCGTCGGGACTCGGCACGGGTGCGCCGACGCGCTTGAGGAGCCAGAGGTCGGCGTGGGTGATGGCGCGCTTGGCGGGCGCGGCGATGAGCGTGGCCGCGGAGGCGACGACGAAGCCAAGGGTGAGGAGGAACTTTTTCATGAATTGAAAAATGGATTTGCTCAGAGGCTTGGTTGGGGACGCGGCGCCCTCGCCGCGTTTCGGGCAAGACGCGGCGAGGGCGCCGCGTCCCCAACAAGGCAGGTAAACGAGCGGGTTCAACTTCGCGCTTCAAACGCGCCGTCGGCCCGTTTGGCGACGAGGCGTTTGAGTTCGAGCATCATGAGCGTGGCGGAGAGTTGCGAGGCGGCGAGGCCGGTCGCGGCCGCAAGCGCATCCGGCGCAAGAATCGCGCCCCCGCGGAAGCACTCGAAGACGCGCGCCTCGTCGGCGGTGAGATTGGCGGGCTTGCCCGCCGCCACATCCGCGGGCTTCTCGGCAATCGCCGCGGGCCGCAGGCCATCCAGGTAATTCAGCTCGCCGAGGATGTCATCGACGCTCGTGAGGAGGGTCGCGCCGTCGCGGATCAACTGGTGGCAGCCGGCGCTGCTGTTCTGATCGATGCGGCCCGGCACGGCGAAAATCAGCCGGCCCTGCTCACCCGCAAACCGTGCCGTGATCATCGCGCCGCCGTCCACGTCGCTCTCGATCACGATCGTCGCGTCGCTCATGCCGGCGACGATGCGGTTGCGCATCGCAAACGACTGCCGGTCCGCGCGACGGCCAAAGGGAAACTCCGAGAGGATCGCGCCGCCTTCCGTCTCGATGCGGCGGTAGAGCGCGAGGTTTTCCGGCGGGTAGATGATGTCGATGCCGCAGCCCAGCACGGCGGCGGTCTTGCCACCGACGGAGAGCGCACCCTCGTGCGCCGCAGTGTCGATGCCGCGCGCGAGGCCGCTCACCACGCAGAAGCCGAGGCGCGCCAGCTCCGCGCCAAATTTTTTCGCCGTCGCCTGCCCGTAGAGCGTCGTGCGACGCGAGCCCACGATCGCGATGCAAGGATGGGCAAAATCGTAGCCACCGCGCCGGTAGAGGCCAATGGGCGGGTCGTGAATTTCCTTGAGCAGTCTCGGATAGTGCGGGTCGCGCGCCGTGACGAAGTCCGCCCCGCTCTTCGCCATGCGCTCCTCCTCACGCGCGAGATCGACGTGGTCGCGCCACGCCACGACGGAGTCGGAGATGACGGGGCCGACGCCCTTGACGCTTTCGAGCTGGCGCTTGCCCGCGCCGAGCACCGCGCGCGGATCGCCACCGAGCTCGGCGAGCAGGCGGTTGAGCGTGATCGGGCCGAGGTTGGGCAGCGCGTTGAGGACAAGGAACGCCTGCCGTTCGGTCAGCTCAGGGGGCATGGGCGGACTCTTTCAAGGCCGGGGAAAGAAAGTCGAGCAGTTGAGTGACGCTCACCGCCGCCTGGCCGTGTGCGCGGGCGAGATGATCGGCCGCAAGCCCATGCCAAACGACACCGCGCGCGGCGGCGAGCAGCGGCTCAGCCGGCGTCTGCGCGAGCAACCCGCCGATCAGCCCGGCGAGCAGATCGCCGCTGCCGCCGCGGGCGAGGACGGGGCCGCCGAAGAAGGAATGGTAGGTCGTCGCCCCGTGCGCGATCCGAGTGACCGGGCCTTTCTGCACCAGCGTTCCGTTTGGCCATGGCCCGCGTCCTAGGCGGGCAAACTCACCGGCGTGCGGCGTGAGCACGCGAGCCGCGTCGCCGGCTCGAACGATGTCGGGCTGCAACGCATCCGCATCGATCACGAGCGGCACGGGCGACGACGCGACGAGGCTGCGCGCGAGCGCGAGCGTCTCCGGCTCGCGACCGAGGCCCGGCCCGATCACGAGCGCCGTCGCGCGATCGAGGCGCGCGCGGAGCAGGTGCTCGCCCTCAAGCGCGAGATGGCCGTCCGGCGTCTCGGGCCAGCCGATCCACATGGCCTCGGGAGCCCGCGCGGCAAAGGCCGGCACGAGCGACTCCGGCACGCAGGTCGTCACAAGGCCTGCCCCGCTCCGCAGAGCAGCGAGCGTGCTCAGGAGGATGGCGCCCGGGTAGCTGCGTGAGCCACCGACGAGAAACACATGGCCGAAGGTGCGCTTGTCTGCGTGCGGATCGCGGAGCGCGGCGAGCGGGGCGAGGACGGAGGGGAGCAGCACCCGGGAAAGCGCGTTGGGGTCAGCGCGCTCCACCTCGAAAAAACCCAAATCGAGGTAGCGCACACGGCCGGCTGGGCGCGAGTCGAGCACGGATGTCTTCACGCAGCCGGTCGCATACGTGAGATCAGCCTGAAAGAGATCCGCGCTCGGCAAATCGACCGCCGCGCGCAGGCGGATCGGCAGGGCGTTGACGGCTTTGATCAACGCGGCCGTGCGCGGATCGGCCGGCGGACGGAACTGAAAGCCGAAAATGCCATCGAGACAGAGACCGTAGGAGCCGCGCGCCTCGCGAACCGAAGCCACGCGATCGCCGGCCGCATGGACGAGATCGCGCCACGCACGGGCGGCGAGCGGGCGCAGGGCGCGCGAGCCGAAGGCAAAGATCACCTCGGCGCGCGCCGCCGGAAACTGAGCGAGGATTGCCTGTGCGGCGATGAGCGCATCGCCGCCATTGTGGCCTTTGCCGGCGAGGACGAGGATGCGGCCGGCAGCCGGAAAGCCGCCCAGTTCCTGAAAATCGCGCAGCACCGCCGCGGCGATCGCGCGGCCAGCGCGCTGCATGGCGGACCACTCAAGGGCCTCGTCGCCGGCGAAGAGCTTCGCCTCGAGCGACCGCGTTTCGTCGCTACTCAGAATCGGATGGCTGGGCGGCGTCTTCATTTCCGCTCCTTGCGGCCGTGCTCGAGCCACTCGCGATACTGCTCCTCGGTCTCGGTGAATTGCAGCGGGCAGCCCGGCAGCGGCTTGCCGCGGGCGATGATGCGGCGCGTGAGCCGGGGGATCGTGCGGTAGTAGAGCACCTCGCCGCTCCGCCGCACTTCGTAGAATTCGGAAAAGGTCCCGCTGCCCGCATCCAGCGCGACCTCGGTGAGGTTACCGTCCCAGACGGCGTGTTTGCCCCATTCATCGAAGACGGCCTCAATGACCGTGAGCCGCGGCGGCGGGCGAGGCGGGGCGGGCGCGGCCGGAAGCGGGAATGTCGGCGCGGCGGCCGGCGGCGCAGGTTTCCGCAGCGTCGGCAGCGCGGCCATGAACGCCACGCCCAGCGCAAACCCGAGCATGATCCACGACGGGGTCTTGGAGAGGCTCGCCGCGGTGGGTGGCCGGCGTTCCGGTGACGGCGCTTCGTCCATGATCGGATGCCGTGTCTAGGCGCGCACGAGCGCGGCGACCGCCAGCGCCATGGTGTCGGTGTGCGAGAGCGTGAGATGGACGTGCGTCGCGCCGACCCGGCGCAGGAGTTCCTCGCCCTGCGCGTCGAGCCGGACCAAGGGCTGATGCCGCTCGCCGTGGTAAACCGAAGCGGAACGCCAGCCGAACTCCGCGCCGATGCCGGTGCCGAAGCACTTCGAGACCGCCTCCTTGGCGGCAAAGCGCGCGGCGTAGTGCTTGTGCGGGAACTTCATCGTCGAGCAGTAGGCGCGCTCCTCGTCGGTGAACACCCGGTTGAGAAACCGCTCGCCCTGCCGCTCCAACACGCCGCGGACGCGCTCGACCTCGATGAGGTCCGCGCCGAGGCCAACGAGGATGCCGCCGGGGGGAAGGGTCGGAAAAGAAGAAAGCATGAAACCAAGAAAGAAGAAACCGAACACTCAGGGCTCAGGCCAGTGTTTCTTCTTTCTCCTTTCTCAAGTTTCCAAGTTTGCCCGCCGCTTCATCTCCCGCACCGCTTCCTCAACTCCAGTGAACACCGCGCGGCTCACGATGCTGTGGCCGATGTTGAGTTCGTAGAGGTGCGGGATCGTGCGGACCTCGGCGATGTTCTCGTAGTTGATGCCGTGGCCGGCGTTGACAGTGAGGCCGCGCGCATGGGCGAGTTTCGCGCCGGCGCGCAACCGCTCAAACTCCCCGGCCCGGCGCGGCGTGAAATACGCGTGAGCGTAAGCGCCGGTGTGGAGCTCGACGAACGGCGCGCCGAGGTCGGCGCTCGCGTCAATCTGCGGGGCATCGGGATCGATGAAGAGGCTGGCCTTGATGCCGGCGGCGTTCATCGCCGCGACGCAATCGCGGACCCGGTCGCGATTGCCCACGACATCGAGCCCGCCCTCGGTCGTGACCTCGCGGCGGTTCTCCGGCACGAGGCAGACAAATGCCGGCATCAGTTTCAGCGCCAGCGCCGTCATTTCCGGCGTGCAGGCCATCTCGAGGTTGAGCCGCGTGCGCACGGTGTCGCGCAGCCGCCAGACATCGCGTTCCTGGATGTGGCGGCGATCCTCGCGGAGATGGACGGTGATGCCATCCGCCCCGGCCCGCTCCGCCGCGGCGGCAAACGCCACCGGATCGGGCTCGACGGCACCGCCATCGGCCGTGGCATCGCGGTAGCGCGCCTGCCGGAGCGTGGCGCAGTGGTCGATGTTGACGCCGAGGAAGATCATGGGAGCGGGACGATGCACAAAACCCGCGGCGCAGGGAATCAGGAAAACACCGTGCTTTTCGCCTTTCGGCGGGACTGTGCCGTCGCTTTGCTCGGCCGAATGTCCGCCCCCCGCCCCAAGAAGGAAAACCTGCTCCTCAACCTCGTCTGCAACATCGCGGTGCCGACGCTCGTGCTCACGAAGCTGAGCGACGAGAAATACCTGGGGCCGCAGTGGGGCATCCTGATCGCGCTGCTCTTTCCGCTGAGCTACGGCGTCTACGACCTGGTGAAGCGCCGGAAGGCCAATCTCTTTTCGATCATCGGCATCGTGAGCGTGCTGCTCACCGGCGTGCTCAACCAGCTCAAGGCCGATGTCTTTTGGTTCGCCGTGAAGGAGGCCGCGATGCCCACCCTGCTCGGCGTGGCGCTGCTCGTCTCGATGAAGACGAAACGCCCGCTCGTGCGCGAGCTGCTGTGGAATGACGCCGTGATCGACACGGCGAAGGTCGAGACGGCGCTCGCCGAGCGCGGGCAGACAACGGAGTTCGAGCGCCGCATGGGCCGGGCGAATTACGGCATGGCGGCCTCATTCCTCCTCAGCGCCTTGCTGAACTACGGCCTCGCGCGCTATCTGCTCAAGGATCCGCCGGGCACCCCCGCTTTCAACGAGCAGCTCGGCCGGATGAACCTGCTGAGCTGGCCCGTGATCGTGCTGCCGACCACCATCGTGACGGTGTGGGTTTTTTGGAAACTGATGAGCGCCCTCACGCAACTGAGCGGGCTGACGCTGGAGGAAGCGCTGCACAGTCCGCCGCCGAAAAAGGAGACGAAGTAGCCGGGGTCGCCCCTGTGGGAGCGAGCTTGCTCGCGACTTCACACCCACGGGTCGCGAGCGAGCTCGCTCCCACAGGAAAGCGCTCCGTGTTTAGCGCTTCCCGATCGCGACGTAGTCGCGCTTGGTGGGGCCGACGTAAATCTGCCGGGGGCGGTAGATGCGGCCCTTGGGATTCGCCGCGACCTCGCGCCAGTTGGCGATGTAGCCCGGCGTGCGCCCGATCGCGAACATCGTCGTGAACATGTTCATCGGGATGCCCAGCGCGCGCATGATGATGCCGGAGTAGAAATCGACGTTGGGGTAGAGTTTGCGCGAGACGAAGTAGTCGTCCTTGAGCGCCGCCTGCTCGAGATTCTTGGCGATGTTCAGGAGCGGATCCTTGATGCCGAGTTTCTTGAGCACCGTGTCGCACGCCTTGCCGATGATCTTCGCGCGCGGGTCGAAGTTCTTGTAAACGGCGTGGCCGAAGCCCATCAGGCGGTTGCTCTTCGAGCCGGACTTGGCGGCGGCGATGAAGCGCGTGCCGTCGTCGCCCTCATCATGGATCGATTGCAGCATCTGCATCACGGCGACGTTCGCGCCGCCGTGCAACGGACCGGAGAGCGCACAGATTCCGGCCGAGATGGAGGCGAAGAGGTTGGCCGCGCTCGAACCGACCATGCGGACGGTGGAGGTGGAGCAGTTCTGCTCGTGGTCGGCATGGAGCAGGAGCACGAGGTTGAGCGCCTTGGCGACCTCGGGCATCGCGATGTAGTCCTTGTAGGGCTCGGAAAACATCATGTGCAGGAAATTTTCGCAGAACGGCAGCTCCTGCTTCGGGAAGATGAACGGCAGGCCCTTCTGGTAGCGGTAGATCATCGCCACGAAGGTCCGGATTTTGGAAATCGCCACCGCCGCCGCCAAGTCGAAGTTCTTCAGGTCCTGCTCGAAATTGTTGGTCGCGAGATCGGCGTGGTAGGCGGGCAGGCCGCTGACGAGTGCGGAGAGCATCGCCATCGGCGAGGCGGTCGTCGGGAAGCCCTCGAGGATCTTCTGCATCTGCACCTCGACCGCGGCATTATTGCGCAGGCGCATCCCGAATTCCTTGCGCTGGGCCGGGGACGGCAGCTCGCCGTAGATGACGAGGTAGGCCGTCTCGACAAAGTCGCTCTGGTTGGCGAGCTGCTCGATCGGGTAGCCGCGGTGACGCAGGATGCCCTCGTCGCCATCAAGGAAAGTGATCTGGCTCTCGCACGAACCGGTGTTGCCGTAGCCTTGGTCGTAGGCGATGTGGCCGCTCACCGCGCGCAGGGTGCGCGTGTCGATCGCCTTTTCACCCTCCGTGCCTTCGATGATGGGCAGGGGGTATTCTTTGCCGTCCAGTTTCAGCGACGCGGTCTTGGCCATAGAGGCTGAGCGAAGGCAATTCCCACGCCACTGGCAAAGAAAAGTTTGGCCCGCGGGTGAATTACCCGCCCTCGCAGCTCAGCGCCGCCGGACCGACATCACCGGGCAGGACGCATGCCGCATGATCTGCTCCGCGGTGCTGCCGACGAGCGCACGCTTCAGGCCGCTGCGGCCTTTGGTCGTGAGCACGATGAGGTCGATGGAGTTCTTCCCGGCGAGGGCGAGGATCTCGTCGGCCGGGTTGCCCGTGAGCACGGCGCTCTCGGCTTGCACGCGCGGCGGCAGGAGCTGATGGCCCGTCTCGCCGAGGCGCTTGAGCGCGGCCTGCCGCTGGCGCAGTTGCTCATCCTTGGAGGCGTTGCCGGGGCTCGGCAGCACATGGACCAGGAAGATACGGGCGGAAAACTTCTGCGCGATCGGGATCGCGTAGCGCAGCGCCTGGCGGGATTTGCCCGAGAAATCCAGCGGCACAAGGATGCGCAGCATGCGCGGATAAGAGATGCGCACGCGACCGAGGATGGAGGCGGGTTTGGCGGAGGCGGATTTCATGGAAAGACGGCGGTTGCGGCAGACTCCAGACTTTGCGGACGCCAACCGCAAACCCCAAAGGCCGTTCGCGGGAATCGCGGGCTCCGGGGCCTAGCTGGCGCTATGCCGCCAGTCCACCAAGCCGAGCTGAAGGAGCTTGCGGCCATTGAAATGGTTCCACTTGAGCTCCACGGCGAGATCGATGGGCAGGCCGCGCGGAGGGCGGTTGGCGGCTTGCTTCCAAGCGACGCCGTGCAACCGGCGGCCGTGGCCATCCTCAAAATGGAAGCGGAAGTGCTGCTCCTTGAAAACCTCCGGCGGCGAGCGCAGCACCACGCCGCGCACGCCGAAGATCGGCTCGGGATTGCCCTGGCCAAACGGATGCAGCGAATCGAGTTCGTCCATCAGCCGCTCGTTGATCTGCTCAGGCTCGATCCACGCGGCGAGGTCGAGACGGGCGGCCGCGATGTCACCACCGACATGCGCGCGCACGGCCGCGGAGAAGCTCGCGCGGAAGCTGTCGAGATGGCGCTTCGGGAGCGCGATGCCCACGGCCATCGGATGGCCGCCCCAGCTCGTGAGATGCTCGCAGCAGGTGCCGAGCACCTCCACGAGATTGACGCCGTCCACGCTGCGTCCGGAGCCCTTGGCCATGTCGCCTTCGTTGCCCAGGACGACGCACGGGCGGTGGTATTTGCGCGTCACGCGGCCGGCCACGATGCCGACGACGCCCGGGTGCCAGTTTTCCGCAAAGAGCACGACGCCCGCATCGCCGAGATAGTGCGTCTCAATCGCACGTTCGGCCTCCTCGGTGATCGTGCGCTCGATGTCCTGGCGCTCGCGGTTGAAGGCATCGAGCTGGCGCGCGGTCTCGCCGCAGAACGCCGCGTCGTCGCTCAGCAGCAGCTCGACCGAGAGCGCGGCGTCCGCGAGGCGGCCGCTGGCGTTGATGCGCGGGCCGAGCCGAAACGAGATGTCCGTGGGCACGATGCCCTGCTCGGGACGCACGCCCGCGACGTCCATCAAGGCGCGCAAGCCCGGGCGCTGCGCCTCGCGCAGGATGCGCAAGCCGTGGTGCGCGAGGATGCGGTTCTCGCCCTGCAATGGCACCAGATCGGCCACGGTGCCGAGCGCCACAAGGTCGAGATGATCGCGGAGCTTGATTTGGAAGGCGACGGGATGGTTCTCCGCGCGGAGCTGCTTGAGCAGGCCGTGGCACAGCTTGAACACGAGGCCCACCGTGCAGAGGTGGCGCCAGGCGGCATCAGTCTCCGACTCGGGATCGCCCACGTGCGGGTTGATGAGCAGGGTGCCGGCAGCGATTTCCTCCTTGGAGCGGTGATGGTCCACGATCATCACATCGACGCCCAAGCCGCGGAGGTAGTCGGCCTCGGTCTTGGAATTGGTGCCGCAGTCGAGCGCGACAAACAGATGCGGCCGGCCCGCCTCGAGCGCGCGGTCGATGGCGCTGCGCGAGAGGCCGTAGCCATCCTCGGAGCGGCGCGGCACGACGAAGCGGGGCTCCAGCCCGAAGCGCCGCAGCACGCTCACCAGCAGCGCCGTGCTGCTCACGCCGTCCACATCGTAGTCGCCGAGCACGACGACCGACTCGCGCGCCGCGATGGCCTGCCGCAGGCGCGCCGCGGCGGCGTCGAGGTTGCGCAGCAAAAACGGATCGTTAATCGCGGCGAGCGCCGGCTGGAGAAACTCCGTCGCGGCCGCGCCCGTGCGCAGGCCCGCGCGCAGCAGCAGCTCGGCGAGGACGCGGCTTACGCCCGCTTCCTGGCTCATCACCCCGACCTCCGCGGCCGGGAGGGGTGTGTGGATCCAGCGCATGGGGGAACAGGAGAAGGTGGTTCTCCGAACCGGCCTGGGTTCCGGCTTTTGGCGCCAAACCCAGGACGGCTCGGAGAGCCGTCCCTACCCGCCGATTATTCCGCCGCCTTGCTGGTGCCCTGCCACTCGTATTTCGGCGCCACATCGTGGTGCGCCTCGACGTGCTTCCGGTCGCCCTTGTGCCACCAGTAGAAGATGGGGCTGGCGATGAAGATCGAGGAGAACGCACCCGTGAGGATGCCGACGATGAAGGTGAAGGCCAGGTCATCGACGATGCCGCCGCCGAAGATGAAGAGCGCCACGGCCGCGAGCAGCGTCGTGAAGCTGGTCAGCAACGAACGCGTGAAGACCCGATTGGTCGCCATGTTGATCACGTCACGCAGGCTCATGCCCGGGTTCAGCTTCAGCTCCTCGCGAATGCGGTCGAACACGACGATCGTGTCGTTGATGGAGTAACCGACGATGAGCAGGATGGCGCCGACCATCGGCGCGGTGAACTGCCGGTCGAAGAGCACAAAGATGCCGATGGTCATCAGCACGTCGTGCACGGTCGAGACGACCGCGCCCATGCCGTAGCCGACCTCGAAGCGGATGGCCACGTAGATCAAGATGCCGACGAGCGAGAGCGCGATCGACATGAGGGCGTTCCACTGGATCTCCTTGCCGACGGCGGGGCCGATGGTGTTTTTGCCGAGCACGTCCAGGCCAGCCTGGGGAAACGCCTTTTGCAGCGCGGCCACCGCGGCGGCGCCCTTGCCGTCTTCGGTCTGGACCGTGAGGGTCTCGTTGCCGCTGCCCAGCTCCTGTTGGTAGGAGGGAATAATCTCACCGAGCTTGGCGGCATCGCTGGCCGCCTGAATCTTGGCGATGTCCACCTTCTCCTTGAATGCGAGCGTGACCGAGTCGCCGCCCGCGAAGTCGATGCCGTAGATGCGGTGGCCCTTGTAAACCACGGTGCCGAGACCGACGAGGATCAGAATCCACGAGGCGATGAAGACGGGACGGCCGTATTTCACGAAGTCGATGCGGGGGGCTGGCAGGTTCATCGACATCATGCGCTTGATGACGCCGGAGACGATCACGAGGTCGAGGAGCAGCTCGGAGACGATCAGAGCCGTGAACATCGTGGAGAAAATACCGATGGTGATCGTGATGCCGAAGCCCTTCACCGCGCCCGTCCCGAACAGGACCATGAGGCCGGAGGTGATGAGCGTGGTGAGATTGGCGTCGATGATGGTCGTGAACGCCTTCTCATGGCCCGCGTGAAAGGCGGTGACGAGCGACTTGCCCATCCTCAGCTCCTCTCGCATGCGTTCGAAGATCAGGATGTGCGCATCGACCGCCATGCCGACGGTGAGCACGATGCCGGCGATGCCGGGCATGGTCAGCGTCGCGCCCAGGCTCGCAAGGACGCCGAGGACGATGAGGATGTTGAGCGAGACGCTCAGCACCGCGATGAAGCCCGCCACCGTGTAGTAGGCGACCATGAAGGCGGCGACGAGGCCGACGCCGATGTAGGTCGCGCGCGTGCCGCTCTTGATCGCGCCCTCGGCCAGGGTGGGCCCGACTTCGTAGAGCTGCACGACCTTGAGTTCCACGTTGAGCGGGTTGTTAAGCACGTTGGCGATGTTCAGCGCCTCGCGCTCGGAGAACGTGCCCGTGATCTGGGCGGAGCCGCCGCTGATCTCCTCGCGCACGGTGGGCGAGGAGTAGAGCTTGCCGTCGAGCACGATGGCCAGGCGGCCGGGGCGGCCGCTGCGGCGGCCCTCGTCGGTGAGGCGACGGGTGACGTCGGCGAAGCGCTGGCCGCCTTCCTTGGTGAAGTTCAGGTAGATCTCGGGCTTGCCGTAGAGGTCGTAACGCGTGCCGGCGCGGTCCATCGAGTCGCCGGACATCTCGGGCACGATCTTGACGAAGACCTCATCGGTGGTGATCTCGCCGCCGCGGCCTTCGCGCTCTTCGACGAGGATTTCGTAGCCGATGGGTGTCTCGACTCCAGGACCGGGGGAGAGCGTGGGGTGGACGGTGCGGAAATCGAGGCGCGCGGGCGCCTGGATCACCTTGATGAGATCGGGGTTGTCCTTGGTATTGATGCCGGCGAGCTGGACCTCGATGCGATTCTTGCCGACGGGACGGATGACAGGCTCGGCCACGCCGAGGCCGTTGACGCGGCGGCTGATGACCTCGATGGCTTTTTGGATTTTCTCCTTTTGCTCCGCGTCATCGATCGTCGAGCCGGGCTTGTCGCCGGCCTCGAGCGTGGCGGCGACACCGCCGGCGAGATCGAGGCCGAGGGGCAGGCGGCGCTTGGAGAGGCGGAGGACTTCGTTCAGAACGAGGTCGTTGCGCTTCTCGATGTTCTTGAGCGAGGCCTCCAGCCGGATATCCGGAAAGAACTGCGAGAGATCGATGCGGCGTTCCTTGCCGATCTGCTTGAGGCCGACGAATTCGCTGACGGCCTGGAGATTCTTTTTACGGGCGGCTGCCTCGTCGAGGAGCTTGGCGAAAGTGACTTTGTCGGAACCGACCGTGATCTCCTTGGGGCTCGCGGTGGCGCGGGCAAAGTCGACGAACGGGGTGTCGTTGAGCGGAATAATCGCCGACAGCGCCCAGCCGAGCAGGCCGAGTGTGACGATGATTTTCCAGAGGTTGCGTTTAAGCATGGGTGTCTTGGTTAAAGGGGAAATCCGGGAGCACGGCCGAATCCGGCCGCCTGGCAAAGAAAGCCTCCGCCAACGAGCGCGCTCCCGCAGGTGTTATTTCTTCTCTTAGCCGCTCTTCTTCACGACCTGTTGGACGAAGGCCTTGCCGATCTCGATCTTGGTGCCCTCGGAGACGCGGACAACGAAGCGATCATCCTTCACATTGGTGATGACGCCAAAGATGCCGCCGGTCGTCACGATCTCGTCACCGGTGCCGAGCGCCTTCAGCATCGCCTCATGGGCCTTCTGCTTTTTCCGTTGCGGGGCGATCATGAGGAAATACATCGCCGCGAAGAGCAGAATCATCGGCAGGAAGCTCATCCAGGCGGGAGACTGGGGCTGCGCGCCGGGGGCGGCAGGAGCGGTGGTTTGCGCGAGAAAATCTAGGCTAGAAAGCAACGGGGACATTTTCGTCATTGCGTGTTGAAGGTTTTGAAAAAAGAAAACACGCATCTAACTGATTCGCCTCCCGCAATAGCAAGCCCCAAGTCCCCTCGCCCTCCGCACGTCGTTGAAAAACAAATCCTCCTCCGCCTGGTCGGCCGCCAAGTCCGAAGAACACTACGGTTTCAAGCGCTGGGGCTCCGGCCATATCTCGGTGGACGACGCTGGGTTTGTGCAGATGCAGCCCCTCGTCGATGGCCGCGGCATCCGCGTGCTTGATGTCGTGCACGAGGCCCTCGGCATGGGGCTCAAGGCCCCGATGGTCATTCGTTTTCAGGATCTGCTGCGCTACCGCGTCACGCAGATCAACCAGTGCTTCGCCAAAGCCATCAAGGAGGAGGGCTACAAGGGCGATTACCGCGGGGTCTTCCCCATCAAGGTCAACCAGCTCCGGGAGGTCGTCGACGAGATCGTGGCGGCGGGCAAAGAGTTCAATTACGGCCTCGAGGCCGGCTCCAAGCCCGAGCTCATGATCGCGCTCGCGATGCACGAGGGCTCCCAGCGCCTCATCATCTGCAACGGCTACAAGGACCACGACTACATCCGCCTCGCGCTGCTCGGCCGCAAGCTCGGCAAAAAAATCATCCTCGTCGTCGAGCAGCTCGCGGAGCTGGACGACATCATCAAGATTTCCCACGAGGTCGGCGTGAAGCCGCTCATCGGCTTCCGCGCCAAACTCCAGACCCGCGGCGAAGGCAAGTGGGCCATGTCCACCGGCGACAACGCCAAGTTCGGCCTCAACACCGCCGAGATCCTCTTCGCCTGCGAAAAGCTCCGCGCCTCAAAGCTCCAGGCCTGCCTGCGCCTCGTGCATTTCCACATCGGCTCGCAGGTGCCCAACATCCTCACGATCAAAAACGCGGTCGTGGAGGCGTCGCGCTTCTACTGCCAGCTCGCGAAGATGGGTTTTCCCATGGGCTATCTCGACGTGGGCGGCGGTCTCGGTGTCGACTACGACGGCTCACGGACGAACTTCGAGAGCTCGATGAACTACTCGATGGAGGAATACGCGCGCGACGTCGTCTTCAACATCCGCGAGATTTGCGAATCCTCCGGCGTGGCCGTGCCCGACATCGTGAGCGAGTCCGGCCGCGCCATCGTGGCGCCGCACTCGCTGCTCGTCGTCGAGGTCTTCGAGCGCATCAACAAGCGGGAATCCCTCGGCCATCAACATCAGCCCAAGGTGAAGCACAAGGTCGTGACCGACCTCGAGGGCATGCTCAAAAACAAGGGCAAGCTCGGCCGCCTCGAGCGTTTCCACGACGCCGTGCAGAAAAAGGAGGAGGCGCTGTCGCTCTTCAACCTCGGCTACCTCGACCTCGAAAACCGCGCCGCCGCCGAGTCCATCTTCTGGCAAATTTGCGAGCAAATCGCCAAGGAGGGCCGCAAGACCGGCTACCAGCCCGAGGAGCTCCACGATCTCAACAAGCTCCTCGCCGACCAATACGTCTGCAATTTCTCCGTCTTCCAGTCGCTGCTCGACCACTGGGCGCTGAAGCAGCTCTTCCCCGTCGCCCCCCTCCACCGCCTCAACGAGAAGCCCACGGTCAACGCCATCCTCGTCGACATCACGTGCGACTCGGACGGGAAGATTTCCTCCTTCATCGACCTGCAAGACGTGAAGGACTACATCACGCTGCACCCGCTGAACAACAAGCCGTATTACCTCGGCGTGTTTCTCACCGGCGCCTACCAGGACATCATGGGCGACCTGCACAACCTCTTCGGCCGCGTGAACGAAGTGCATGTGTTCCTCGAGGACGACGAGCCCAACGGCTTCTACATCGAGGAAGCGCTCACCGGAAGCCGCATCGCAGACGTGATCGAGGGAGTGCAATACCAGCAGGAGGATCTCTGCCGGAAAATGAAGGCCCAGATCGACGCCGCCACCAAAAAGGACCAAGTGAAGCCCCGCGAAGGCGTCCGGCTCCTCGAACTCTACGAGAGCCAGATGCTCAACAAGACCTACCTAAACATCGAGCCGAAGAACGGCAGGAAACGGAAAACGTAGCGTGCGAGCGCGCTCCGAAATTCAGGATTCAAGCAGGGGGATTCGAGACTTGGAGAAAGCCGGCTTGGCCTGTCGGCCATCTGGAAACACCTGGCTTCTTTTGGGATCGAGCGGCCCGCGCGAGCTTGCAGTCCGCCCATTACGTGTTCATCTGAACACACCATGCCCGAGCCCCTCACCGATCGTCAGCAACAGGTCCTCGATTTCATCCATGCGCACCACCGTCAACACGGCGTCTCGCCGTCGCTGCGCGAAATTCAAGCGCACTTCGGCCTGGCCTCGCCGTTCGGGATCCAGCGCCACGTCGATGCGCTGACCCGGAAAGGCGCGCTGCGCCGCCTCGATGGCAAGGCCCGCGGCCTCCTCCCACAATCTCACCCGCGCCGCGGCGCGCTCGCGGAGATCCCGCTCTTTGGCACCATTCCCGCCGGCTTCGCTGTCGCCACGGAACAGGAGGAACCGGAGAGCTACATCTCACTCGATACCGCATCGCTCGGCGTGCGGCCCAACACCAAGCTGTTCGCGCTCAAAGTCCGCGGCGACTCAATGATCGAGGCGAGCATCTGCGACGGCGACACCGTCTTCCTCACCCCGCGCGAACCGCGCCCGCAGGAGATCGTCGCCGCACTGATCGACGGCGAGTCGACGCTCAAGCGATACTTGGTGCAGCGCGGCCAACCCTTCCTTCGCGCCGAGAATCCGCGCTATCCCGACCTCCTGCCAGCCCACGAACTCGTCATCCAAGGCGTGATGGTCGGGCTGCTGCGAAGCGTAAACTGAATTCATGGCACTGCCCGTCAAGTTTCGCGTAAGCGTCGCCCCGCGTGCCTCGTAGATACGAGACCTACGAAGTGGTAGGTTGTCGTAATGGTGACTACTACGACGACGGGAGCGGCGGCGGAGACGGAGCTGGTCGAGACCGGCGAGCAGCGTGATGCCTTCGGGGGCGCCGGATGCCACGGGAACGGCGCGCGGAACTGCTCGCGGCGTATCGGGCGAGCGGGCTGACGCAGAAGGCGTTCGCGCGGCGCGAGGGCGTCAGCTACACGACGTTTTGCACCTGGGCGCAGGCGGAGCGCCGGGGCGGCCGGCTGCCCGCGGCGCCGGCCGGTCGGAAAGCCCGCCAGCGGCCGGAGGCGGCGGCCAGCATGGCGTTCCGGAAGTGCAGCTGTCTGAGAGTGCCTCGATTTCGTGGACATAGACATCCGCGTTGACGGGTAGCTGTTGGGTCGCTTCCGAGGACAGGAGCCGAAGAGCTTGCCACAGGAAGCGACCCAACAGCGGAGGACGCGGAGTCGGCCGATGCGGGCGGCGGAAGGAAAAACATGAACCAAAAAGATCGGCATGGGTCCGGGGCGGCGCCCCGGCGGAAGTTTGACGAAACGTATAGGCGCCACGCCGTGGAACTCACGTTGCACGGCGATCGCACGGTGAAGCTCGTGGCCGAGGAGCTAGGATTGCCCGCGTGGCAGCTCTATGAATGACGCAAGCTGTATGGGCCGCGACCGGGCGAGAGCGGACCCGCGCCGCAGACGCTGGCGGAGGCGGAAAAAGAAATTGGCCGGTTGCGCGCCGAACTGGTCCGCATGCGCGAGCGCGAGATCGTGCTAAAAAAATCCGTCGGCATACTCTCCGAAACGCCCGAGAGCGGTATGCCGAGATTGAAGCGATGAAGGGCGACTACGCGATCCGCTGGTTGTGCCGGCTGTGGAGTGTCGCGCCGAGCGGCTACTACCGCTGGCGTCAGCACAAGCTTGGTCCGCGGCAGCGGGAGGACGCGGCCCTCGCCGGGCAGATCGCCGCCGCCCACGAGGCGAGCCGCGGCACCTATGGGGCACCGCGCATCGTCGAGGATCTACGCGAGGCTGGCACGCGCACCAGCAAGCGCCGGTGCGCTCGCTTGATGCAGGCGCAAGGCCGGCGCGGTCGGAAGAAACACCGCCGCCACCCGCGCACCGTAAGCGACCGGCCGCCGTCCCCCTGTGCAGGTGAGCAAGGGTTCCATATGGTAACGTTGTGGAACCCATCGCGACCGAGGTCATGGACGAGAGGCGCAAGCGCGACACGCGCGGCCGCAAGATCGCGACTGGCGAGCGCCGGGCCGAGTTGCTGGCCGCGTTCGACACGAGCGGGCTGACGCAGAGGGCGTTCGCGCGGCGCGAGGGCGTCAACTTCCACACTTTCGTCGCTTGGTTGCAGCGGCGGCGGGGCTTTGCGGGCATCCTGAGCCTCCTGAAAAAAGTCGCGGTGCGGCTCGCCGCGCGGGTGCGGCCCAAGGCTCTGCTCGGCGAAGCGTGCGGGTATCTGCTCGCGCAGTGGGCGCCGCTGACCGCGCATCTCGACCACGGCCAAACGCGGCTCGACACCAACCTGGTCGAGAACGCCATCCGGCCCACCAAGCTCGGGGCGAAGAACTGGCTCTTCATCGGCCATCCCGACGCCGGCGAACGCTCGGCCATCATCTACTCCCTCGTCGGCTCCTGCCGCCGGCACGGGATCGACCCGCTGGCGTATCTGCGCGATGTCCTCACGCGCTTGCCGACGATGACCAACCAGGACGACCTCGCGCCGCTTCTGCCGTCCAAGTGGTCATCCCCGTTGGCGGCCGGCAAAGCATCGAACCCATAACGTCACGTCGTGGGTTCCATGCTAGAACCCGGTTCGTCACCATGTGGGTCCGTCAAGTAGGTCGCCCGCCGGTCGCATACCGCGCACCACGGATAGCCGTCATGCTCAGCCCGTCGCCGCCAACCTCCTCGCCAAACGTCCGGCGCCGACCGGACCCAATCAGGCTTGGATGACCGACATCACCTATCTGCGCACCGCCGAAGGTTGGCTGTTTCTGGCGGCGATCCTCGATGTCTGGAGCCGCCGCGTCGTCGGCTGGGCGTGCGGGGCGACCCTGCATGCCAGCTTGGTGCTGGCGGCCCTTCACGATGCGCTCCAACGCCGTCGACCGCCGAAAGGCCTGCTCCATCAGTCCGACCGCGGCAGCCAGTATGTCGATGCCGAGTATGTCGCGGCCCTGGCCGCGGCCGGCATCGAGCGCAGCATGAGCCGGGCAGGAAATTGTTACGACAACGCCGCGATGGAATCGTTTTGGAGCACCTTAAAAACCGATACCGGACTCGACGACGCGATACCCGCGAGCCGTCGCCACGCCGAACTTGCCGTCTTCGACTACATCGAGACGTTCTACAACCCGACGAGGCGCCACAGCTCGCTCGGTTACCTCTCACCTGTGGCCTACGAAAAACATCATCCACTAAACCACATCAAAGCCGCCTGAATTGGTGTCCACTTTTTCGAGGCAAGCCCACTAATAGTTCGCAGCGATGGCGTGGACCGACTCGACGCCCTTCAGGGCTTCAAAACCAAATTTGGCTTTCAGATCGGGACTGTGCAGACGTCGCTTCTTGGACATGGGGATCGTTTTTCAGATTTTGGTTTAACGATCCAGTCTGTCCAACCTTCGGGGGCCACTTCGTTCCACGTGAATTAAGATAATTTTATTATCTGTTTTAGTCACAGAGGTTGCCCATGAAGTGATAAATTAAAATCTGGCAATAACCTACTCTCGCAGAACCTTACGTTCTACTACCATTGGCTGATCGGAGCTTAACGGCCGTGTTCGAAATGGGAACGGGTGTATCCTCCGGCAAATGATCACCAGAAATAGCTGAAATAAACGCCCAGAATCAAAACACTATCGTCTTCGAGGTATTAGTAACAGTATGCTTAATAAATTACTCTATTTACACATCTGTCCTATTAACCGAGTGGTCTACTCGGACTCGATATTCAAAATTGAAAAAGCGATCTTATCTTGGGAGGAGCTTGGCGCTTAGATGCTTTCAGCGCTTATCTCATCCGAACATAGCTACTCGGCGCTGCTGTTGACACAACAACCGAAACACCAGAGGTTCGTCATTCACGGTCCTCTCGTACTAATGAATGAACCCCTCAAATCGCTAACGCCTACAGCGGATAGAGGACCGAACTGTCTCACGACGTTCTGAACCCAGCTCGCGTACCACTTTAATCGGCGAACAGCCGAACCCTTGGGACCTTCTCCAGCCCCAGGATGTGATGAGCCGACATCGAGGTGCCAAAC
>JAEUHC010000023.1 GCA_016794785.1 Opitutaceae bacterium
ACCTTGCTGGCGTTTGCTCAGCTCCAGCGAGAGCTTGATGCGCTGCGCTTCGCCGCCGGACAGCGTCGTCGCCGACTGCCCGAGCGTGAGGTAGCCGAGACCGACCGCGTCGAGCGTCTCGAGCTTGTCGATCACCCGCGGGATATTGCGGAATAGCTTGATCGCCTCGCGCACCGTGAGGTCGAGCACGTCGGCGATGGACTTGCCGTGGAAGAGGACCTCGAGCGTCTCGCGGTTGTAGCGCCGGCCGCCGCAGCTCGGGCACGGCGCGTAGGCGTCGGGCATGAACTGCATGTCGAGCTTGATGGCACCGTCACCCTGGCAGCGCTCGCAGCGGCCGCCGCGGACGTTGAAGGAGAAGCGGCTCGCCTTGTAGCCGCGCACCTTGGCGAGCGGCATCTGCGCGTAGAGATCGCGGAGGAGCGGGAGGAGATCGACGTAGCTGGCGGGATTCGAACGCGGGCTGCGGCCGATGGGCTCCTGATCGACCTGCACGAGCTTCTCGAAGAAATCGAGGTTCTCCAGGTGGCGGTGTTTGCCGGGGATGATTTTCGCGCCGTTGAGTTTGCGCGCGGCCTGGGCGGCGAGGATGTCGAGGACGAGCGTGCTCTTGCCGGAACCGCTCACGCCGGTGACCACCGTGAGCAGGCCGATGGGGAACTTGGCGTCGATGCCGCGGAGGTTGTTCGCGCGTGCCTCGCGGACGGTGAGCCACGCGCCGTCGGGGGATTTCGGTTTCGCGTCGCGCGTGACGGTGAGCTTGCGCGAAAGGTAGCCGCCGGTGCGAGAGACTTTCGCGGGCAGCGCCATGCAGGCGGCGGGCGGGCCTTGAAACAAAATCCGCCCGCCCTCGGTGCCAGCCTCGGGGCCGAGCTCGATGAGTTCGTCGGCGAGGCGCATCGTGTCCTCGTCGTGCTCGACGACGAGGACGGTGTTGCCGCGGTCGCGGAGGGCGACGAGGGTATCGAGGAGCTTCTGGTTGTCGTGCGGGTGCAGGCCGATGCTCGGCTCGTCGAGCACGTAGATGACGCCCACGAGCCCCATGCCGAGCTGCGTGGCGAGCCGCACCCGCTGCGCCTCGCCGCCGGAGAGCGTGCCGTAGTCGCGATCGAGCGTCAGGTAGCCGAGGCCGGTCTCGAGGAGGAAATGCAGGCGCTGCTCGACGCCGGTCACGACCTCGCGCAGCGCGGAGTTGGCGCCATGGGCCGCGACGAGTTCGCGCGCGAACGCATGCGCGGCGGCGATGTCGAGCCGCATGAATTCGGGAAACGTGAAGTTTGTTGTAGGCGGGGTGCCCTCACCCCGCGCCGAAATGCGGGGTGAGGGCACCCCGCCTACACGCACACAAGCACTCCGCACATTCAGCCGCGTGCCGTGGCACTCGGGGCACTCGCCGCTGACCATGAACGTCGTGAGGCGCGCGCGAAAACCATCGCTCGCGGTATGGCGGAAGCTCTCCTCAAGGTCCGCGATCACACCGGGGAAAGCCATGGCCTTGGCCTCGCGCATGCGCCGCAGCTTGAAGGCAAACTCCCGCTCGCCCGCGCCGAAAAGGATCACCTTGCGCGTTTCCTCGGGGAGTTTTTTCCACGGCACGTCGGCATCGAAGGGCAGCTGCTCGGCGAGCTGCTTCAGCAGGGCGTTGTGCTTGATGATGAGATTTTTTCCGCCAATGCGCCACGGCTTGAGCGCGCCCTCGCGCACGCTCTTGTCGGGGTCGGCGACAATCAGCTCCTGATCGAAGCGGAGCTTGCGGCCGATGCCATCGCAGGTTGGGCAGGCGCCCTCGCGGTGCGAAAACGAAAACTGCCGCGGCGCGAGCTTCTCGAAGATGTCGCCGCACACCTCGCACGCGCGCGACTGGCTGAGCGGCAGCTCGCGCCACGGTGCCTCGGCGTTTTTCTGCGCCAGCACGATGGCGCGATCCTTGCCCTCGCGAAACGCCAGCTCCAGCGAGTCGGCGAGGCGGCTGCGTTGCTCAACGGTCGCCACGAGGCGGTCGAGCACCAGATCGACCGCGATGGGTTTCACGCCGCCAGGGAGAATCTCCGGATCGTCGAGGGTCTTCACCTCGCCGTTCACGCGCACGCGCTGGAAGCCCCGCTGCCGCAGGCGCGGGAGCTCCTCGCGGAGCACGCTGGGCTTCGCAGTCATGAAGGGCGCGAGCAGCATCACGCGCTCGCCCGCGCACTCGGCGAGCACCCGGGCCACATTGTCGTCGAGCGATCGCTGGACGACACGGCCGCCGTCCTTGGGGCAGAACTGTTCGCCTGCCAGCGCCCAGAGCAGCTGCGCGTAGTCGGCGATCTCGGTGGCGGTGGCGATGGTGCTGCGCGGGCCGCCGCCGCCGGTGCGCTGCTCGATGGCGAGGACGGGCGAGAGGCCGTGGATGAAATCGACATCGGGCCGCTTGAGCTGGTCGAGCACGGCGCGGGCGGAGGCGCTGAGCGACTCGATGTATTTGCGGTAGCCCTCGGCGTAGATCGTGTCGAAGGCCAGCGACGATTTGCCCGACCCGCTCGGCCCCGTGATCACGACGAGTTTCCCGCGCGGAATACGCAACTCGAGGTTCTTCAAGTTGTGCTCGCGGGCGCCTTTGACGTGGATGTGGGTCGCAGCCTCCATGATCGGGACGGGCACGGTTGCGGAAAACCACGGCGCGTCAAAGCCGCAGACGGCCTTCACGGCCTGGCATCTTCGGCCTTGCCCCGGGGTCGGGCGCTCGCTCCGCTCTGCGCCGCACCGCACATCCCCTGACGTTGCGCGTTGGCCAGGCCCACCCCGGACGCCCCGCCCCCCACCCCCATACATCCCTCATGAACGTTTGCCCGTCCATTCACGCGTCTGCACGCCGCCATCGCCCCGGCCTGACCGCGCTCGCCACGCTGGCCCTGCTCGCCGTGCCGGCGCAGGCCATCGTGTTGTCGCTCGGCGAGGTCAAGGCCAGCTTCGACTCCACGCTCTCGCTCGGCGGCCTCTACCGGCTGCAGGCTCCCCACGCCGATTTCTACGGCACGACCGCCAGCTTTGGCGGCATCGCCGGCCGCCAAAACTCGGTCAACGCCGACGACGGCAACCTTAACTACGGCAAGGGCTGGGCCTCCCAAGTCCTGAAAGGCAACCACGACCTCGAGCTGAAGTGGCGCGATTTTGGCGCGCTCGCCCGCGGCTATTGGTTCAAGGACTGGAAGGCCGACGACACCCGCCGCACCCCGCTCTCTGATCAGGCCAAGGATCGCGTCGCGAGCGGCGCCGAGCTGCTCGACCTCTACGCGCGCGCCAAGTTCACCGTCGGCTCCGGGATGCCGCTCGAAGTGCGCATCGGCCGGCAGGTGCTGAGCCTGGGCGAGAGCACGTTCATCCCCAACGGCATCAACGTCGTGAACTCGGCCGACCTCTCCAAGCTCCGCACCCCCGGCGCCGAGTTGAAGGAAGCCCTCCTCCCGGTGAACATGATCAAGGCCTCCCTCGGCGTGGCGCCCAACGTCACGGTCGAGCCGTTCGCGCTGCTGGAGTTTCGCCGCAACGAGCTGGAGCCCGCCGGCTCGTATTTTTCCACGAACGATTTCGCCACGCGCGGCGGGAGCAACGTCTGGCTCGGCTTCGGCAGCATCGCCGATCAGGGCAGCCCCGTCGGCGCCATCCCGCGCGAGAAGGACCGCGACGCGGGCAATTTCGGCCAATACGGCGTCGCCACGCGCTTCCTCGCCACGGGCCTCAACAACACCGAGTTCGGCCTCTACTACGCGCGCTACCACAGCCGCTCGCCCGTCATCAGCGCCCGCACGCCGACGATCGCGATCGACACCAACCTGACCGGGCCGCTCACCGCCGCCTTCATCCGCGGCGGGCTGCCCGCCGCGCAGGCCGGCCCGCAGGCCGCGGCGATCTTCCAGATCATCGTCAAATCCTCGCTCGCCCCGCAGACGCTCACGCCCGTCGAGATCGCCACGCTCCAGAGCCCGACGATCCAGGCCGCCATCGCCGGCGCCCGCCAGATCGCGCTCCTCACGGCGGCGGCGAGCGGCCGCTACTTCACCGAGTATGCCGAGGGCCTCAATCTCTACGGCGTCAGCTTCAACACCTCGCTCGGCCGCACCGGCATCTCCTGGCAAGGCGAGATCGGCCTGAAGAATGACGTGCCGCTCCAGGTGGACGACGTGGAGCTGCTCTTCGCCGCCCTCTCCACCCTCAACCCCGCCTTCGGCGCCAACAACCAGATCGGCAACTATCTCGGCCAATACGGCCGCGAGATCCCCGGCTATCGCCGCCACCGCGTGTGGACTGCGCAATCGACCATGACCAAGGTCTTCGGCCCCATGCTCGGCTCGCAGCAGCTCACGCTCGTGGGCGAAGTCGGCGGCGTCTGGGCCAATCTCCCGAGCAGGTCCGTCCTCCGCTACGATGGCCCGGCGACCTTCACCGGCGGCTCGCAGGCCGCGATGAACGGCGTCGGCTTCCCGCAATTCCTCGCCACCGCCGAATCGGCGTTCCCCGACAAGCTCTCCTGGGGCTACCAGCTCCTCGGCCGCCTCGACTACAACAACGTCTTTCCCAACGTGAACATGCAGCCGAGCCTGGCGTTCTCCCACGACGTGAAGGGCGTCACGCCCCTGCCCCTCGGCAACTACATCCGCGGCCGCCGCAGCCTGAACCTCGCCGTCGAGTTCACTTTCCGCAACGCGTGGTCCATCGAGGCGCGCTACGTGAACTTCTTCGGCGCCGGCCGCTACAATCTCCTCGCCGACCGCGACTACTTCGCGACCACGGTCAAATTCTCCTTCTGAGCCCACCCCACGATGAACGCTCTCCGCTTCTTTTCCCGCGTCCTGCCTCCCGCCTCTTGCCTGCTGGCCTCGGCCGCCCTTGCCGCCGTCTCAGAATCCGACGCCGCGCGCCTCGGCCAGGACCTCACGCCGCTCGGCGCCGAGGCCAAGGGCAACGCCGACGGCACCATCCCCGCCTGGACCGGCGGCCTCACCACTGCGCCCGCCGGCTACAAGCCCGGCATGCACCACCCCGATCCCTTCGCGGGCGATCAGCCGCTCTACACCATCACGGGCGCCAACGCCGCGCAGCACGCCGCCAAGCTCACCGCCGGCCAGCAAGCCGTGCTCAAGGCGTATCCGACCTACAAACTCACCGTCTATCCCACGCGCCGCAGCGCCTCCAACCCGCCGGCCGTTTACGACGCCATCCGCAGAAACGCCACCAGCGCCAAACTTGTTCCCGGCGGCAACGGCATCAGCGGCGCCGTCCTGGGCGTGCCGTTTCCCCTCCCGAAGGACGGGCTTGAGGTCGTCTGGAATTTCCTCACGCGCTATCGCGGCGTCGCCGCCACCCGCCGCATCGATCAAGCCGCGGTCGAGCGTGGCGGCGGCTATCAGCTCGTGAAATTCGATGATGAGTTTCTGTTCAACTACTCGCGCCCCGGCATCACCGCCAAGGAACTCGAGGACTCCAACACGCTCATCTATTTCAAGCAGGCCGTCACCGCCCCGGCCCGCCTCGCCGGCACGATTTTGCTCGCGCAGGAGACGATGGATCAGGTCAAGGAGCCCCGCCGAGCCTGGGTTTACAACGCCGGACGTCGTCGCGTCACCCGCGCGCCCAATGTCGCCTACGACAACCCCGGCACCGCCGCCGACGGCCAGCGCACCAGCGACCAGTTCGACATGTATAACGGCGCCCCCGATCGCTACGAGTGGACGCTCGTGGGCAAGAAGGAGATGATCGTGCCCTACAACTCCTACCGCCTGCACAGCGACAAGGTGAAGGTCGCCGACATTCTGAAGCCGCTGCACCCGAACCCCGACCTCGCGCGCTACGAGCTGCACCGCGTGTGGGTCGTCGAGGCCAAGCTCAAGCCCGGCACCTCACACCTCTACGCGCGCCGCACATTCTACATCGACGAGGATTCGTGGCAGATCCTCGCCGCCGATCAGTATGACGGCCGCGGCCAGATGTGGCGCGTCTCCGAGGCGCACTGCATCAACTACTACGACGCCCAGACCTTCTGGAGCACCCTCGAGGTCCACCTCGATCTCCAGAACGGCCGCTACCTCGCCGTGGGCCTCGACAACGAAAACGAGATGTATGACTTCGGCGTAAAGCGCACGCCGGCTGACTACACGCCCGACAGTCTCCGCCGCGACGGCTTGCGGTAAACTCAAGTAGGGCGGGTCTCCGACCCGCCCTTTTTGTGCCTGTTGAATGTGCCCTCCCTATCGGTCGTTCTTCCATCCCTGCTCTCACGAGCAGGGCTACGGCCTGATTTTGCCCGCTTCGTGAGAGGCGGGACCATGCTCGCCTTGTCGCTCACGTTCGCGAGCTCTGCCTTCGCCGTCCCCCCTCCACCCCGCACCCTCCTCCTCGACGTCGCCCTCACCGGTCCCGACCTCGTCGCCGTCGGCGAGCGCGGCACCCTCGCCCGCTCCACGGACAACGGCCGCTCATGGGAGACCGTCGCTTCGCCCGTGCGCGCCACCCTCACCGGCATCGCCTTCGCCACGCTCGCCGCCCCGCGCACCGGCTGGGCCGTGGGCCACGATGCCGTGATCCTAGGCACCACCGACGGCGGGCGGACGTGGGCGAAAAGTTTCCAAGGCGAAAACCTGAGCGACTCATTCCTCGACGTGATCGCGCTCGACGCGCAGCGCGCCCTCGCCGTCGGCGCCTACGGTTTCTTCGTCGCCACCACCAATGCGGGCAAGTCATGGACTCGCCGCAAAATCCTCGAAGATGACACGCACCTAAACCGCATCTCCCGCGGCCCCGGCGGCACGCTCTACCTCGCCGGCGAGCGCGGCACGCTCCTCCGCTCCATCGATCAAGGCCTCACCTGGGTGAAACTCACCGCGCCCTACGAAGGCTCCTTCTACGGCATCCTCCCGCTTGAACGCGGCACGCTGCTCGCCCACGGCCTGCGCGGCCATGCCTTCCACTCGACGGACGATGGGCAGACGTGGAGGGACGTCTCCACGCCCGCCCCCGCCCTGCTCGCGACCGCCGTGCGCCTGCGCAGCGGTTTCACCGTGTTCGCCGGCCAGGATCGCGCGCTCTTTTTCAACCGCGAACCCGGCGCTCCGCTCGCGGCCTCGCCCCGGCCGCCCGGCGCCGCCATCGCCGAGCTGCTGGAATTGCCCGACGGCCAGCTCCTCGCCGTCGGCGAGGCCGGCGCGACGTTTGTCGATGTCGCCGCCGCGATTCCCGGCGCCAAACCGCAGCCCGCGCGCGCGCCATGATTTGCCTTGCGCGAGAATTTTCTCCCGTAGGGCCTGAGCTTGCTCAGGCCGTTTGCCATCGCCTCGGACTGAGCAAGCTCAGGCCCTACGTTCGAGCCACCCGCGCGCACTAGCCCGCCATGTTCGAGAACTTCACCACCTGGATGTTTCGCTGGCGCACGCCGCTGGTCGCGGTGTTCGCGCTCCTCACGGTCGCGATGGGGTTCTACGCCTTCAACCTCCGCGTCGATGCCAGCTTCAACCAGACGCTCCCGCTCGACCACGACTACATCCGCACCTTCACGAAGTATCAGCGCGAGTTCGGCGGCGCCAACCGCGTGCTCATCGCGCTCATGGCGCAGAAGGGCGACATCTTCACGCCGGAGTTTTTCGCCGAACTGAAAAAGACCACCGACGAGGTCACCTTCCTCCCCGCCGTCGATCGCACGCAGGTGCAGTCGCTCTTCACGCCCAACGTCCGCTACATGGAGGTCATCGAGGACGGCCTTTCCGCGGGCAACGTCATCCCCGCCGACTTCGCGCCCACGCCGGAGAGCTTCGCACGCGTGCGGGAAAACATCCTCAAGTCCGGCCGCCTCGGCCAGCTCGTCGCCAACGATTTCACCGGCGCCATCGTGAGCGCCCAGCTCCAGGAAATCGACCCGGCCACCGGCGCGAAGATCGACTACACGAAGGTCGCCGCCGCCTTGGAGTCGATTCGCCACCGGGTCGAGACGGACACGCACGGCGCGGTCCGCGTCCACATCATCGGCTTCGCCAAAATCATCGGAGACGTGAACGACGGCGCGCGCGGCGTGCTCACGCTCTTCGCCGTCTCCATCTTCGTGACCTCGCTGCTCGTGTGGCACTACGCCGGCCGCTGGAAACTCGCCGCGGCGCCGGTCGTGTGCTCGCTCGTCGCTGTCATCTGGCAGCTCGGCGCGCTCACGGCCCTCGGCTACGGCATCGACACCTTCTCCATTCTGGTGCCGTTCCTGGTCTTCGCCATCGGCGTGAGCCACGGCGTGCAGAAAATCTGCTCGTTCCGCAACGAGGTCTTCAAGGGCCTCGCCGGCCCCCGCGCCGCCAAGGCCGCCTTCCAGCAGCTGCTCGCGCCTGGCATCGTCGCGCTGCTCACGGACACGGTCGGCTTCCTCACCCTGCTTGTGATAAAGATCCCCGTCATCCGCGAGCTCGCCATCACCGCCAGCCTCGGCGTGAGCGTGATCGTGGTGACCAATTTCCTCCTGCTCCCGCTGCTGCTCTCCTACCTGCACCTGCCCCTCGCCTACGCAAAGTGGGTCGCGGAGCGCCGCGCGCGCAGCGAGGTCTGGTGGAGCCGGCTCGTCGATGGCCTGCGGCCCAAGCCCTCCATCGCGATCATCCTCGGCTGCCTCGCGCTCGGCGGCTGGGCGTTCTGGAAATCCCACGAGGTCCGCATCGGCGACACCCAGGCCGGCGTGCCCGAGCTGCATCCTGATTCACGCTACAACCGCGACAGCCGCGTGATCACGACCAAGTTCAGCATCGGCGTGGACATCCTCTCCGTGATCGTCGAGACCGTGCCCAATGGCTGCGTGGACCACGAGGTCGTCTCGCTCATGGACCAGTTCGAGGGCCACATCCGCACCGTGCCCGGCGTGCAGTCCGTGCTCTCGCTGCCGGAGCGCGCCAAGCTCCTCAACGCCGGCTTCAGCGAGGGCTCGCTCAAGTGGCGCGTCCTCCCGCGCGACCCGCAGGCCCTCGCGCAGGTCGTCTCGCCCATCGAGACCGCGACCGGCCTGCTCAACGCCGACGGCAGCGCCATGCCCATCCTCATCTTCCTCGCCGATCACAAGGCCGAGACGCTCGCCGCCGTCACCGCGGCCACCCAGGCCTTCGCCGCCGCCAACCCCTCGCCGAAGGCGAAATTCCTCCTCGCCAGCGGCAACGCCGGCGTGATGGCCGCGACCAACGAGGTCGTCGCCGCCGCCGAAAAGCCGATGCTCCTCTGGGTCTTCGGCACCGTGATCGCGCTCTGCCTGCTCACGTTTCGCGACTGGCGCGCCGCCCTCTGCATCGTGCTGCCCCTCGCGATCGTGAGCTACCTCGCCTACGTAGTGATGATCGCCCTCGGCATCGGGTTGAAGACCTCGACGCTCCCCGTCGTCGCGCTGGGCGTCGGCATCGGCGTGGACTACGGCATCTACATCTTCGCGCGGCTGATGACGGCGCTCGATGCGGGGGAATACTTCGAGGACGCCATGCTCGTCGCGCTCAAGGAGGCCGGGGCCGCCGTGGTCTTCACCGGCCTCACCCTCGCCATCGGCGTGAGCACATGGGTGTTCTCCAATCTGAAATTCCAGGCGGACATGGGCCTGCTGCTCACCTTCATGTTTCTCGTCAACATGGTCGCCGCCATCGTGCTCCTGCCGGCGATGGCCCGCTGGTTCTGGCGCCACCACACCGGCGAGACCAACGCCCCCTTCCCGATTCCGCGGAAGTGAGGCCCACGGCGTGTCACCCCTGGTAGGGCGGGTCTGTGACCCGCCCTTTCGGGTAGTGGGTCAGTTTGGTTGTGGGAGGGGCTTTACGCCCCGACTTGTCGCGGGGTAAACCCGCTCCCACAGGTTCGAACAGAAGCGAACTGACCCACTAGCCGGGTCACAGACCCGCCCTACCTCAAACCGCTACGCCTTTCGCCCATCCGACCGTCAGTCGGGCAACCGCCCTGACTCCACCGCCCGCCCCGCCTCGCGCCTAGACCGTAGGGGCGCAGTCTTGCTGCGCCCTTTCCGGATTCGAAACCCCACGAGGGCGCAGCAAGCCTGCGCCCCTACGTTGCCCACCCTCCCGACAGCGCGGGCTTGCCCTTCCGGTTCCGCGCTGATGCCCTGCGTCACCGCAATGCCCGCCGGTGAATGCAGCCCCCTGCCGTGGAGCAGAAACCCGATCACGTCCCGGGCCGTTCGCGCCCTGAGATCGGCCGCCCACGGCTCGACGGCCAGCGCCTCCCGCCCCTCGCGCGACGTGACTGGCGCGCGCTTGTCGCTCAGGCCTCGGGTAAGGCTTTCGCCGGGTGCCGCCCAACCGCGCAAAGCCTTACTCGCGCCGATCTCACGCCGCCGCGAATTGCCGCACACGATTTCCCTTCAGCGACTTGCCACCAGTTCACCGCCCCCCACGACCTGCGGCTTCCTGCGGAGTCGTTTCGAGTCCCAATAACACTGTTGGCCGGTATCCGATCCTTATTTTGAAGCACGCACCTCGGAGATCGGGTAGAAGGGAAGAAGGCACAGCGATGCGCAGCTCAGTCCTGAAGATGGCTCCATTACCTATTACCTCAGAGGAGTCCGGACGGACGGATCGGATCGAGGACTTCGCACGCTGGGGCCTTAAGCAGCGCTGGCCCGCGATGAGTTCTCCTTCGCTCTTTCGGCACGCGTGGCTCGCTCCCTCTCAACTCCGTCCTACGATGCACCTCACTTCTGCCTTCGCTCCATACCTTCCCAACAAGACGCCAGCAACGGTGTTCAGGAAACAAGGATAAAGTCGGGGTTTTTGAGGAGGCGGTTGAGGAGGACAGTGAGTTTTCGCATGACGGCGGTGAGGGCGACCTTGGCGGGTTTGCCCCGGTCGCGGAGCCGCTGGTAGAAGGCCT
>JAEUHC010000012.1 GCA_016794785.1 Opitutaceae bacterium
GTTTTTTAATACTTTTAAAGCGCCCCGCGTCACGCGGCGGGTAAATTTTAATATCGCATTTTTTATTTTTTTTTTTTTTTTGGTTCGGGGCTCGCCCCCGGGCCCCGTCTACTGGGGGCTGGGGGCCCCTCGCCGCTACCCAACCAAGCCGAAGCAAGCTTCGGGGTATGGGACCCATCGCGGAATGAAGCGCGCGATCCTGATTGGAGCGGTGCTTGCGACGGTGCTGCGGGTCGCGCTGCCTGCGGCCGAGTCCCGGCCCAACTTCGTCGTGATTATGGCGGAGGCCCAGGGCTGGGCGCAGACCTCCGTAATGATGGACGATCGGCTGCCGGCGTCGAAGAGCGCGGTGTTCAAGACGCCCGCGGTCGAGCGACTCGCGCGCGAAGGGATGCGCTTCGCCTACGGCTACGCGCTGTCGCCGCGTTGCACGCCGTCGCGCGCCGCGTTGTTCACGGGCATCAGCCCGGCGGCGTTGCGCATGACTTACGTGGGAGTCGGGCGCGAGGGTGGCCCGGTGCGCACGGCGTTGATTCCGCCGGAGCCCGTGATGGAACTGCCAGCCGCGGTGACGACAGTCGCCGAACTCCTGAAGGGCGCGGGCTACACGACGGCGCACTTCGGCAAATGGCACGTGGGGCGCGTGAGCCCGGCGCGCCACGGTTTCGATGAAAGCGACGGCGCCAACAGCAACGGTGGCCCGGACAACGTGCAGAGCCCGAATCCCAAGCAGGCCTATGCGACGCTGGAGCGCGGCATCGTGTTCATGACGCGGGCGGCGAAATCCGCCCAGCCGTTCTACCTGCAAATCTCGCATTATCCGAACCAGGAGCGCAAAGAGGGCGGCCGGCCCGGTCGCGACGAGATGAAGGCCGACACCGACGAAATCGACAAGACCGTCGGGCTCCTGCTCGAGGCCATCGATCGGCTCGGCCTCAACGGCAGCACGTATGTCATCTACACCTCGGATCACGGCGGACAGGGACGCAACGGCAACGCCCCGCTCTCCGGGGGCAAGGGCGCGGTGACCGAGGGCGGCCTGCGCGTGCCGTTCCTCGTGCGCGGGCCGGGCATCGCGGGCAATGTCTGCTCGCGCGTGCCGGTGACGGCCTACGACATCCTTCCGACGATCGCGGCGTTTGCCGGTGTGACCACACCGCTGCCGCCGGCCGTGGAGGGCGGCAGCCTCGTTGCCGTGCTGCGCGATACGCAGGGCCGGGGAGCGGTGGCGCGGAAGCGCGAGGAGCTGGTTTTCCATTTTCCGCACTACGACCTCGGCAATGGCGGGCCGGCGACCGCGATCTTGCTCGGCGGCTACAAGCTGGTTCGCAACTACGAGAAGAAGACGCTGCAGCTGTTCGATCTCGAGCGCGACCCGGGAGAGGAACGCGATCTGGCGGCGAGCATGCCGGACAAGACGGCGGAACTCGACGCGCGGCTGACAGCCTATCTCAAGGACGTGACCGCGCAGATGGCGCGGCCGAATCCCAACTACGAACCGGCCAAGGACGACAACAGCGCCGCCGATGAACGCCGCGGCAAGGGCGGCAAGCAGGGCAAGAAGCGCAACGACAAGTAAAGATCCCCGGAGCAAGCTCCGGGGCATTCGATCAATCCCATCATGCCATTTTTGTTTTTCTTTTGTAGCGGCGAGCGCCAGCGAGCCGACGCTCC
>JAEUHC010000010.1 GCA_016794785.1 Opitutaceae bacterium
ACGGAGTCAACGCTCCGAGAGCCAATCGATCTGACGCGAGGCGGGGAGGGGCGGGCGGCCGCCCGCCCCTCCCGTTCACTGGCCAAGGGGAGCTTGCTTTACGCCTCTCCCCTTGGCCAGTGAACCTACAAGAGCCAACGCTCACCGTCCCACCTGATTCGCCCATGTCATTCCCGCTCCCGACTCCGTCCTTTTTCCGAGTGAGCGAGGCTCACCTTTAACGTTGGGCGCGTCGCGCCCAACCGCTGCAATCCAAGAAATAGGCGGGAAACAAAAGCGCGCCGCAGCTGGTTTCACTTCGATGGCAGAGGGCCGCGTTTGAACCCCCAACTTCATCGCACGCTGTTCAACGCGCCTCGCATTTCCGATTCCGCGCTTCGCCCCGGTTAGCCACTCAATGCAGCCTTTGTGCTGGCTAAGCGGAAAGTCCGTTGACCGGAAAAGGCGGGATTGCCTCTTCGCGCGTGAGCACCTTGCAGGTTAAGCAGGCGCTCGCCCGCATGTCGCAGTGAGATTCAGCTCACCTGCCCGCCTGAAACGCGTGACGCCGGCAGGGAGCCGAGCGACGGCAGGTATAAACCGTCAGATCAATCATCCCGCAGGCCGGGCGTCAGGCCACGGCCAGCGCGAGCCGGCCCGTGTGGCGCACGGGCTCGAACCACTCGCGAAGTTCGGTGTCGGGCCCGAATTCGGGACACTGTTCGGCCAGCTTGCCCCGGAGATTTTCCCGCGCTCGGGCGATGCGGCTCTTCACCGTGCCGACGGTGATGCCGAGAATGCCCGCGATCTCCTCGTAGGAGCGGTGCCGGACGTTGCGCAGCGTGAGGATCTCGCGTTGCGCAGCGGGCAGCCGCTCCATGCACACACTCACAAGGTCGTCGAACTCGGCGTTCGCCGCGGCGACGGCCGGATCGTGATCGGGCGACCCGACCAGGTCGGCGACGGTGGCGGCGCTGCCATCCTCCAAGGCGCAGTCGAGCGAGAGCGTGGCGTGGCGACGCCGGCGGAAGTAGAACCAGTAGCGGTTGCGGGCGAGGTTGAGGCTGATGCTCGTCAGCCAGGTCGCGACCGACGAGTCGCCGCGGAAACGAGCGAGCCCGCGGTAGGCGCGGATGAACGTGTCTTGCACGATGTCCTCCGCGTCGGCGTGGTTGCGGAGCATCGTGCGGCAGACGCCGAGGATTTTCGTGCGATAGCGGCGGACGATTTCGACGAAGGCCGACTCGTCGCCGAGCTTGAAGCGCTGCACGAGTTCGGCGTCGTCCGCCGCGGAAACCGCGCACGGTGCCGGGGACATGGAATCGGAATCAAGGGCCGGCTCGACTTCCGAGGCGGGATTTTTCGTCGCGGCCGGGGAGACAGAATACTCAGGATACTCGATGATACTGGAGGACATGGTGATTTTGGCGGTGGGTTGGATTGCCGGAGTGAAGGAAGCTGGCAGGCCTCCACTTCATCATGCCGCAGGCCGGAATGAGGTTCCCGGATGCAAGCCTTTGCCGGATAGAGGAGTAAAAAATCAATCGGCCAGCAGGGCGGCCTCGGAACCTAATTGGGGCAGATCCTTTTCGTGCAAAATGCAGCGCCCGGGAACGGCGTTTCGTGCAATGCGCAGAAAAGCCGCGACGAAACGCGGAATGGATGCTCGGGCGACGGCGAAGCCATCTGCTGGATTGCCACGGCATGCTGCTCCCACCTCGCAATGCCAAAGGTCGGCAGGCGATCAGTTTGGTGGAGGGGGAGCTTTACGCCCCGACGTGTCGCGGGGCAAACCCGCTCCCCGCCTTTGCGCGTTAGCAGTTCTCGTATTTCCAATTCCGCCCCTTGCCCTCCGCTATCCACTGGATGGCGGTCGCGAGGCGGGCTTGCCGCGTGGCGTCGCGCTTCGCCCCGGTGATCCACTCGATGTAGTCTTTGCGTTTGCCCGGCGGGAAGGCGGCGAAAACTTTCGCGGCGGCGGCGTGGCGCTTCAGCGCGGCGGCGAGATCGGCGGGCACGGGAGGCGCCTTGGCGGGCTTGGCCGGACGCGAGCGGCCGGGCGCGCCGGATTCGATGAGCCGGGCGGACGCGCGCACAAGGCGCTTCAACACCGCGTCGCTCGGCAGCGAGCCGAGGCTCGTGAGGCGGCCCAGGCTGCCCATCGCATCCTCGGGCGAGGCGCGGTGCGGACCGGCGATTTTTTCCATGTCCTGATGCCAGAAGCCGAATGCGCAGTGCGCCTTGAACGCCCCCATCATACACAGGATGGAGCCCGCGTGCTCAAAGTGCGGCATGCCCCACTTGATCGTCTCCGTCGCCGTCGGGCAGGCCTCGTGCACGAGCGCGCGCAGGTGCGTGAGGATCGGCCGGGCGAAGTCTGCGGATTTGGCAATGAAAGCATCGACGCGGGGATCGTGGCGCGGATTCATGCCCCGGGAGGTAAATCCGGCGCGCCCGCGCGGCGAGTCGGAAGACGCCCGCGGCTGCGCCCCGCATTTTCCCATGTCCCCCACGCGCGCTTTCTGCCACTCCTCCCACATGCGCGCTTTCGTCTCCCCCGCTTGCGGCCTGTCGCTCCTCGTCGGTCTCCTCTCCGCCCCCTTCGTCCACGCCGGCGAACTCCGCGTCGGCGCTGCCTCCGTCGTGATCACGCCGCCCAACGCCATCCCGATGGCCGGCTACTACTCCACGCGCCTCGCCGAAGGGACCCACGACGACCTGCACGCCAAGGCCATCGTCTTCGAACAGGACGGGGAACGCGCCGCGCTCGTCGCGCTCGATCTCGTGTCACTCACACGGCCCACGATCGAGGAGGCGCGCCGCATCATCGCACGCACCACCGGCGTGCCCGCCGCCGCCGTGATGATCAGCGCCACGCACAGCCACACCGGGCCGCTGCTCCAGAGCGACTCGCGCCGCCACTCCGCCTATGGCGGCGACACCGATCTCGCGCGCACCTACACGCTGGCGCTCCCCGGAAAAATTGCCGAGGCCGTGCGCCTGGCCGAGGCGGCGCTCACGCCGGCGAAACTTTCCGCCGCCTCCGGCCGCGAGGACTCCCTGCCCTTCAACCGCCGCTTCGTGATGCGCGACGGCTCCGTCGGCTGGAACGCCGGCAAGCTGAATCCCAACATCGTCCGCCCCGCCGGCCCGATCGATCCGGCGGTGCCGGTCGTCTATGCCGAGACACCCGCCGGCCAGCCGCTCGCGACCTACGTGAATTTCGCGATGCATCTCGACACCGTCGGCGGGCTCAAGTTTTCCGCCGACTACCCGTTCACGCTCGCGCAGCTCCTCGGTCGCGTGAAGTCGCCCGCCATGCTCACGCTCTTCACCATCGGTTGCGCGGGCGACATCAACCACGTCGATGTGAGCACGAAGACACCGCAGAAAGGCGCCGCCGAGGCCGCGCGCCTCGGCACCGTGCTCGCGGGCGAAGTGCTCAAGACCTACGCGCGCCTCGCCCCCGTTGCCACCGCCGCGCCGCGCGTGCGCTCCGCACTGGTGCCGCTCCCGCTCGCCACCATCGCGGCCGGCGATGTGGACAAGGCCCGCGCCCTCATCTCACGGATCGGCAGCAAGGATGATCCAAAATTCCTCGAAAAAGTCTGGGCCTTCAAAGCGCTCGATGTCTTCGGGCGCGACGGCAAGCCGCTCGAAGTCGAGGTGCAGGTGATCGCGCTCGGCCGCAATCTCGCGTGGGTGAGCCTGCCGGGCGAGGTGTTCGTGGAACTGGGCCTCGCCATCAAGGCGGCCTCGCCCTTCAAGCACACCATCATCGCGGAGCTGGCCAACGGCAGCATCGGTTACATTCCCACGCGCCGCGCCTACGCGGAGGGCAACTACGAGCCGGTCAGCGCCCGCTGCGCCGCCGGCTCCGGCGAGCAGCTCGTGGAGACCGCGCTGCGCCTCCTGCGCGAGGCCCACGCGGGGCTCTGAGCCGACCTACTTCTTCTCCTTCGCCGGCGCGGCTTTTTGTTTCTTCATCGGCGCTGTAGGGGTCACCTCGATCACAGGCACGGGATTTTTTTCCGTGTATTCCACCACGGTCGCCTCGCCGATCTTCACCTCGGTCTTGAACTGCTCGGTGGCCTTGAGCTGCACGGGCTTCGCGGTCTCGCGGCCGATGTGCGGGCCGGCGAGCGCCAGCATCGCGGGCAGGGTTTGCGGCAGGGCGAGCCCGCGCGAGGGGCAGCTGATCTTGGTGGTCCAGAGCAGGACCTTCTCGCTGCGCGTCGCGGCCGCGTAATCGTAGGCCGAGATCGCGGCGACATAGAGATCCTCGGTCGCGAGGTCGGCGACGGTCTCGCTCTCGGCATCGCGAAACAGCGCGCCGGGCAGGAGCAGGTCGTTGCGGAAAGCATCCGGCTCCTTGGTGATAAGCCCGAGCTTGTAGGCGCCCATGAAGCGCAGGAGCTGGTTGCGATTGATCTGCCGGCCGGGGTCATCGGGGTCGCCGGAATACATCATGTCAGTGTTCATCGTGCCCCAGGTCCAGATCAGGATGATCGAGGGCGGATGCGCCTCGGAGCCGGGCAGGTAGCCCTGCTTGGCGAGCACCTTGGCAATGGTCTTCATGACCTCGTCCTTGGGCGGGATTTTCTCCCCGGCGATGCTGCCGCCGAAATCACGGTAGCCCGCGCTCACCGCCTGATAGTAGATCGGATTGGCGGGCGTGGCCGGGCGGCGCAACAGACCGGCGGGCGTGGTGTCGGTCACCGCGATCACCTGCACGTCCCTCTTCGGGAAGATCCATTCGAGAAAACTCGCCGCGCGGGCCGGGGGCACGGCGGCGAGCAGGCCCGCGGCGACGACGAGGCAAACGGAACGGAAGGAGCGGTTCATGGCTTCACTTCCATGACGCCGTTCATGATCGGCCAGTGACCGGGAAACGTGCAGACATACGGGTAGAGCCCCGGCTCGCGCGGCGCGTGAAAACGCAGCGTCGCGGTCGCATGCGGGTCGATGAGCTTGGTGGCATGCAGCACCTGATCGGTCTTGGGCACGAAGTGCTGTTTGATGCCGTCGGGGTCCTTGGCCATCTCGTTGGCGGCGATGCCCACAGCCTCCAGCGCGCCCGGCTTCACGACGACGAGGTTGTGCTGCATCGCGTCGGGATTGACGAACACCAGCTTCACCGGCTGCCCGGGCTTCACAGCAAACGACTTCACATCGAAGAGCATGCGCTCCGGCACCGAGGTAATCGTGATGGTCAACAAATCCGGCTGGCGATCGAACGGATCGACGGGCGCGGCCTTCTTCTTCGCCGCGACGGCCTTCGTGGCGGACTTTGCGGCCTGCTCCTGCTTGGCGACAAAGGTGGCTGCGGCGTGCGCGGCCGGGGTGTGCGCGCGGCCTTTCCAGTGCTGCGCGAGCGCCTCGGATTCGAGCGACGTGCGAATCGCGTAGGCCAGATGCGCATCGGCCGGCTTCGCCAGCGCGGGCACGATCGCCTCGAGCGCCGCCGCCGTGCCGATGTAGCTCGCCGCAATCGCGGCCTCCATGCGGACGAGGCCGCTGGCATCGGCGGCGCGCGCGCGGAGCAGGTCCGCGATGTCGGGCAGGAGCGCGTGGGTGTGGCGAAGCTGGAGCGTCGCGGCCGACCGCGCCAGCGGCTCGTCGCACGCGAGCAGCTCGCGGAGCAAAGGTAGATTCGGGGCGCCGAGCGCACGCGAGAGCCACAGCGCCTCGACTTGGTGGCGGCGGAACAGTGCGTCTTTCGAGTCGAGCGCCCGCACCCAAGCCGCCAGCGCCGGCTCGACCGTGGCGCGCCCCCGCGCCGCGAGTTCGCGCCGCCCGAGATCACGCACGCGAAACTGCGGCGACTTCAACAGATCGAGTTGCGCGGCGATGGGGATGCCGGCGATGCGCGGGGCGGCGGGGAGCTTCGCGCCCTTGGGCACCACGCGCCAGATGCGGCCCGAGGTGCGGTCGCGGCGCTCATCGCGCAGCGAATACTGCATGTGGCCCTTGATCGGGTTATACCAGTCGCACACGTAGAGATCACCGCGCGGGCCGAATTTCACGTCCACGGGGATGAAGCTCAGGTTCGTCGAGAAGATGACATCGCTGACGTAGCTCTCCTCGAAGTGATCGCCGACCTGCTTCCAGTCGTGAATCTCGATCCGGTTCGTCGGCTTGTAGCGGGCCTTGATCATCTTGCCTTGCAGCTCGCGCGGCCACGCGGGGCTGTCGACAAACTCGTGGCCGCAGGTGCCCGAGTAGGCGGGCAGTCCGCGTGCGTCGGCGTGCTGCTGCGGAAAGGGCGGGTTGGTCGCGTGGAACGCGCTCGCGAAAATCGGGTGGCTCGCCACGTGGTGGCCCCACTCGGTGAACGTCACGCCCCACGGGTTCGTGTTCGGATAGCTGCCAAAGGCCGTCAGCCGCTGTGTCGCGGGGTGCAGCTGGAACCACGACGAATTGCGCGCGCGCACCGGGCCGTAGGGGGTCTCGACCTGGCTGTTTTGGAAAATCGATTCGCGGAAAAGCAGGTCGCCGTCCGGCGTGCGAATGAAGTCGTGCAGCGAGTGGTGCGAGTCTTCCGTGCCGAAGCCCGAGAAAAGCACGCGGCGCACATCGGCGCGGTCGTCGCCATTGGTGTCCTGCAGGAAGGTGAGGTGCGGCTGCTCCGAGACGTAAACGCCGCCGCCATCGGCCAGCTCGAAGCTGAGCGGGATGTGCAGTTTGTCGGCGAAGACCGTGCATTTGTCAGCCCGGCCGTCGCCGTCTGTGTCCTCGAGGATGATGATTTTGTCGGCGGGCTCGCGGCCGGGATAGACATGCGGATAGGTCGTCGAGCAGCTGACCCAGAGGCGGCCGCGCGCGTCCCACCGCATCTGTATCGGCTTGGCGAGATCGGGGAACTGCTCCTCGGAGGCGAACAGGTTCACGTCGAAGCGCGGGTCGATCCTGAAGGCGGCGAGTTCGTTCGCGGGCGTCATCCACTCGTTGGCGGCCTTGCTCGCATCGACGGGCGGCATGGGGGGGACGTTGGAGTCGTCGATCGGCTTGCCGGCAAAGGTCTCGCCGCGCGCGAGGCGGTGGATGCGGGCGTCGCGGTTGGCGAGCATCACGTCGAAGCCCTGCATCGCCGGGAGGAAGTCGAGGTAGCCGTAGGTCGCGTTGCGATCGCCGGTGTAGTAGTAGGTGTTGAGCGGCCGGTAGCGGCGGAAAAACTGGCGGTTCTTGTCGGCCACCGCCGCGACGAGTTCGGCGCCCACCTTCGGCGCAGGAGAGACAAACGCCCCCTCAAACAGCGCGCGCGCGAAAGCCGCGTAGCCCGCGTCGCCGAGGTGCACGCCGTTGTCCGTGAGCTGCGTCGCCGGGTCGGCGAGCGCCGTCGCGGTGGCGGAGAAGACATTGACGAACCCCACCTGCTGCTCCGCGGCGACGGCCTCCATCGCGCGGGCGTAGGCCGCGAGGCGCGCGTTGTTGCGATCGGCGGCGGGGATGCCGGGGACGTTTTCATTGGCGATGGGCGAGACGAGAACGATGCGCGGCGCCGAGCCGCCGTTGTAGGCGCTGGTCCGGAGCTGCGTGAGAAACTTCACGAGCCGGGCGCGAAACTCCGCCAGCCGCGCCTCGCCGCCGAAGGATTCGTTGAAGCCATACGCCGCGAAAATCACATCCGCGCGCTGCGCCGTGAGGTGCTGCTGCAGGTCGCCGAAATTCTTCGGCCGCGGCATCAGATCGATCTCGTCGGCCGACCACGCGAGCGTGCGCACCGTGAGGTCGAGCTGAGGAAAGGCCGTGTGCAGCATGGCCTCGAAGTGCGGGTAGTCGTCGCCGCGCTCGAAGAGCGTGTTACCGATGAGCACAATCCGATCGCCGCGCCGCAGTGTGAGCGGCAGCGAAGTCGCGATGGGCTCGACCGTGCGCGGGCGCGCGCCGGTTTTTTCATCGAGGCCGAAGCGGACGAGATCGGTTTTTTGCGGCGCGGGCTGAGCCGCGGCCAAGGCCGGCAGCAAGGCGAGAAGCAGCGAGAAGCGGAATAAACGACGGCTAGGCATGGGAGGGAGGAGTTACTTGCGCGCAGGCGCGGGATTCAAATCGATGCGCACCGGCAGATCGCCGAGGTCATGATAGCGATGTTCGATGCGGTCGTCGCGCACGATGGCGACGCGCAGGCCGGACTTGGCGCCGCCGAGCGGCTTGCCGACCGGTCCGCTCGTGACGGCCTCAAGGTCGCCATCGCGGGCCTCGGCGTTGCGGTGATAATGGCCGCAGAAAAGATAGCGCACGCCGAACTCGCGAAAGAGCGCCAGGTGCGGCGCGCGGCGCGCGAGCGGGATGTTGAAATACTGATCGGGCTCCGCTGCGCTCTGCAGGAACCACGGATGATGCTGAAAGACGACGATGTGGCGCGGGTTTTCAGCCCGCGCCTTGGCCAGCTCGGCGCGCAGCCACCGCTCCTGCTCCGCGAGCTGTGCGGCGGATTTCTCCGGCGAATGAATCACGCTCGAGTTGAGCACCACCCCCACGAGCCCGCCATGGCGGAACACGTAGCGGTCAGGCCCGAAGATTTTCGCATAGGCCGCCAGGCTCTCGGGCGTGGGGACGTTCTGCACGTCGTGGTTGCCCGCGATGTGGTAAACGGGAATCGCCGCATCGATCTTCCCGGAGATGCGGCGATATTCCGCGATCTGCGCGGCGTCGCCGGGCTTGTGGACGAGGTCGCCGGTGATGACGACAAACGCCGGCCGCAGGCGGTTGACCGCCGCGACGGCGAACTCGAAGTTCGCGGCGTCCTGCGAAAAATCACGGTTGTCCGTGAACATCCCCAGCTGCGGATCGCTGAGCTGGATGAAGAAGAACGGCTCCGCCGCGCGCGCCGCCGCCGCGAGGCTGAGCGCGCCAGCCAGCGCGAACGCGAGCCGGCGCAGCCGCGCGATCATTTCAGGGCCGCCAAGCCGGCCGCGGCGATCTGGCCGTCCTGCGCGGAGGTGACACCCGAGACGCCGATGGCGCCGACAATCTTGCCGCCGACGACGATCGGCAGGCCGCCCTCGAGCGGCAGCGCGCCCGGGAGTTTCAGGATGCGGAGGCCCTCGCCGCCCGCGGCCACCATGTCTTGAAACGCCTTGGTCGAACGGCGAAACGCCACGGAAGTGCGGGCCTTCTCCAAAGCGACTTCCACACTGCCGTATTGCGTCGAGTCGATCCGCTCAAAGGCCACGAGATGGCCGCCGGTGTCGACGATGGCGATGGCGACATTCCACTTGTTCTTCACCGCCTCGGCCTGGGCGGCGGCGAGGGCGCGCTTGGCCTCAGCGAGCGGGATGGGGGCGCCATAGTCCGGCGTGGGAGCTTGGGCGCGCAGCACAGGGGCGAGCACGGCGAGGACGAGAGCGAGGAGAAGACGGGGAGTTTTCATGATGGGATGGAAGTGCGGGTGCAGGCTAGGCGGCCGTCGCGGACATTGTCAGGGCGAAACATGCGCCCAGACCGCGAGTCTTCTAAGAAATCGCGCGATCACGCGTCATATCGCCGAACCCCATGAGCAAATTCTACCTCATCACGCCCCTCGCCGCGCTGGTGGTGTTTGCGACGGTGCAGCGTCGGCACGCGCACGAGTTCCACGCGCAGCAGGCGGAGCTTCGGCGCATCGCCACCGCCGCCCGCGAGGCGCGCGATCGCGAGCTGGAGGCCGCGCGCGACGCGGCGCGCGAAGCCGCCGTCGCCGCGCAGGAGCAGCGCCGCCGCGCCGTCGAAGAAAAAGCCCGCCTCGCCCTCGCCCAGCGCGAGGCCCGGGAGGAAGCCGTGCGCCAGCGCGATGCCGCCGAGCAGCAGGAGCGCGCCCTCCGCCGCCAGCTCGACACCCTGCGCGCGGAAATCGAATCCGAGAACCGGGCGCTCGCCACCGAACGCGAGAAAGTGCGCCAACTCGAACGGGAGAAGGCTGATCTCGACCAAGGGCTCGCGTTTGCCGGCTCGATGCAGGCCGCGCTCCATCGCGTGCGCGATGAGATCGAGGCCGCGGACGCACAGCGACGGATGGCGGGGAGCAACGCGAATCCGCCGCCGCCACGGCGCTGAAGCCCGAGGGCCCGCAAAAACCCGCCCCCCTCTCCTACTCCAGCCCCAGCGCCTTGCGCCCGGTCTCGGAGATCATCTGCGGCGTCCACTGCGGATCCCAGACGATGTGGACCCGCGCCGTCTCGACCGTGGGCAGCGCGGCGATCTTTTGCCGCGCATCCTCGGCAATCACGGGGCCCATGCCGCAGCCGGGTGCGGTGAGCGTCATCTTCACCTCAATCGCGCGCCCGCCGCCCGGCGCATCGCCAATCGCAAGATCGTAGATGAGGCCGAGGTCGACGATGTTCACCGGAATCTCCGGATCGAAGCAGGTTTTCAACGCAGCCCACACCGCCTGTTCGCTGAAGTCACCCGCCACCGCCGCGCCTTCGGCCACAGGCACGTAGCCGGCAATTGCGGAGGCGTTCTCGCGCGCGATGCGGTAGAGGCCGCGGTCGGTGCGCACGGTCACGTTGCCGCCGAGCGTCTGCACAATGAAGACCTCCGTGCCGCGCGCGAGCGTCGCGGCGTCGCCGGCGGGAATGAGCGTGGCCGGGACATCCCGGTCGAGGGTGTGGGTTTGCGCCATGCCCGCAGTCAGCGGATCTGGAGCGAATACGGCAAGCGCGCGTAAATCCCCTGCGGATCGTTGAGCGCGCGGAGGGTCTTGAGCTCGCCCTCGATGCGCCGCGCGATCTCGGCGGCGACGCCCTGGGCGCGCACCGCGCGGGGCGCCGCGTGCTCGAGCAATTCCTGGATCGCCTCCAGGAGTTCCTTCTGGCGCGGATATTCGGTGACGCGGTAGTTGCCACCGAGCCCGGCCTTCTCCGCGGCAAAGGCAATCGCGTCGTCGAGCCCGCCGATCTCATCGACGAGGCCGTTTTGCAACGCGTCGGCGCCGGACCATACGCGGCCCTGCGCGATGGCCTCGACGCCTTCGCGGGTAAGGCCACGCGCCTCGGCGACCTTGCCGATGAACTCGCCGTAGATCCAATCGACCATGCGCTGGAGCACGGCGAGTTCCTCCGGAGTCTTGGGCCGCGAGATGGTGAGCGCGTCGGCAAACTTGCCGGTCTTCACGCTGTCGAAGGTCACGCCGAAATCGTTGGCGAGTTTCTTCACGTCGAATTGCAGGCCGAAGACCCCGATCGAGCCGGTGATGGTCGTGGATTCGGCAAAGATGCGGTCGCCATACGCGGCGATCCAGTAGCCACCTGAGGCCGCGTAGGAGCCCATCGAGACGACGACGGGCTTCACTTTCTTGGTCAGGCGGACCTCGCGGCCGATGACTTCGGACGCGGTGGCGCTGCCGCCCGGGCTATTGATGCGCAGGACAACGGCCTTCACATTTTCATCCTGCCGCAGCTTGCGCAGCTCGCGGGAAAACTTCGATCCGCCGACCTCGCCAGTCTCGCCCTCTCCATCGACGATCTCGCCCTCGGCATAGACGATCGCGATGCGGCCGCGGCCGGAGCCGGAGGAGGAAGACCCCTTGTCCTTCCGGCGGGGACCGTCGGCCACATCCTTGGCCTGCTTCGCGTAGTCGGTAAGGGCGATCTGCTTGAACGCTTCCTTGGTGCCGGCGCGGCCGGTCAGGGCCTTGAGCGTGTCGTAAACTTCGTCGCGGTAGGCTATGCGGTCGATGAGGCCGCCGGCCTTGGCGGCCTCGGCGCGGATGAGGCCCTCGGCATCGACGGTCGCTTGGATTTTCTCCGGCGTGAGATCGCGGCCGGGGGCGATGTCGCCGAGCAGACCGCCCCAGATGTCGTTGAGGAGCTTCTGCACCTCCTCGCGGTTCTCGGGGCTCATGTCGCGGCGGATGAAAGGTTCGACGGCGGACTTGTATTTGCCAACCCGCGTGACCTGCACGCCTATGCCGAATTTCTCGAAGGTGCCGGCGTAGAACATCGGTTCGCTGGCCAGACCCGGCATGATGATCATGCCGTAAGGATCGAGGGCGAGTTCGCCGGCGATGGACGCGAGGTAGTAGCTGCGGGTGGTGGCGTGGGTGAGGTAGGCGGCGATGGGCTTGCCGGCGGCCTTGAAGTCGGCGAGCGCGCCACGGACCTCCTTGAGCGCCGCGTAGCCGGAGCCGAAGGCCGCGGGCGAGAGTTCGCCGGTGATATAGACGCCGGCGATGCGATCGTCGTGGGCCGCCGCGTGCAGCGCTCGCGTGATGGTGCGCAGCTGAAGCGTTTCGCCCCCGCCGCCAAACGGGCCGAAATCCACCGGGGGCGGCGCATCGGAGATGTTGGCCGAAAGATCGAACACAAGGTAGGCGCCCCGCTCGACCGTCGGCGCGCTCTTCTCCATCGAGCCGCCGAGCGACGCCATGGCGGCCAAGAACCCGATGAACAGCAGGAAGCCGAAGACGGAGAACAGCACGAGCGCCGCGAGCGCCCCGAGCATCGACGTGAAAAAGTTCTTCATAGCGTGGCGCGGACGCTAGTCGCTTTCGGACGTTGCACCAGACGAAAGGCCGCCCCCGCAGAATGTCCTAACCCCATCGGCGCTTGTTACGATTAGTTGAGGTAACATATGAGCGCCCCCTCCACTGACTCGTTGCGCCCGCTGCCCTTTGCCCCCAAGACCGCGCCTGCCATGAGCGAGAAACCTGAGCTACTCACCACGAACCGCAAGGCGCTCACCATCAATCTCGACGCGCAGAAATACGGCACGTTCGCCGAGATCGGCGCGGGCCAGGAGGTCGCCCGGGTGTTTTTCCAGGCCGGCGCGGCCTCGCAGACCATCGCCAAGACGATCTCGGCCTACGACATGACGTTCAGCGACGCCATCTACGGCAAGGCCCCGCGCTACGTCTCGCGCGAACGCCTCGGCATGATGCTCGGGCACGAATACGATCTGCTCATCGAGCGCCTCGGGCCTGCGCGCGGCGAAAGCTCCACCTTCTTCGTTTTTGCCGACACCGTCGCCACCAAAGGTTTCAAGGGCATAGGCGACGCGCATGGCTGGATGGGAGTCCGCTTCCAGACGGAACCGGGCGGCCCCCCGAGCGAGGTGCTCGTTCATGTCCGCATGTGGGACAAGGATGCCCTCCTCGAGCAGGAGGCCCTCGGCATCGCCGGCACCAATCTCATCTACGCCGCCTTCTACCACCGCGAGGACCCGCGGCGTTTCATCGAGTCGTTGGCCGACAATCTCGGCACCGACCGCATCGAGATCGACATGCTGAAGTTCTCGGGCCCGGCCTTCGAGGGCTACGACAACCGCATCATGGCCCTGCACCTCGTGCAGGTCGGCCTCACCAACGCCGTGATGTTCGCCCCGACCGGCGAAGTCCTCCAGCCTTCAGAGGCGCTCTACAAAAAAGCCATCCTCGTCGAGCGCGGCAGCTTCCGCCCGGTCACCCACGTCAACATCGACATGCTCAACTGCGCCACCGCGCAGTTCGTCCAAGAGCCGGCCGTGAAAGGCAAGGACGTCGTCGTGCTCATGGAGATCACGATGAACAACCTGCTCTCCTCAGGCTCGCTCGACATGCGGGATTTCCTCGAGCGCGTCGATCAGCTCGGCGAGCTCGGCCTGACCGCGATCATCTCAAACTATTCCGAATACTACCGGCTCACCTCCTACTTCCGCCGCTACACCAAGGAGATGATCGGCGTGGCGATGGGCATCAACAACCTCCTCGAGATCTTCAACGAGAAGTATTACGAGAACCTCGAGGGCGGCATCCTTGAATCCTTCGGCCGGCTCTTCCGCCATGCGGTGCGGCTCTATATCTATCCGATGCGGCAGGACGCCTACGACCGCTACATCGCCCAGGCCGCGCCCCACGCCAACGTGGACCACGCCTTCGCCTCCAACGTCCTCATCACGGCCAAGAACGCCCAGGTCGCCGTCCACCTCCGCAACCTCTACGCCCATCTCCTCGAGAACCACTCCATCACCTGCATCGTCGGCTTCGACGAGCAGGTGCTCGGCGTCTTCTCGCGCGACGTGCTCAGTCGCATCCGCGACGGTGATCCGGCTTGGGAGCAGATGGTCCCCGCCAGCGTGGCCGCCGCGATCAAGCGTCGCCGCCTCTTCGGCTACACGGGCGACAAGACGAAGCTGCCCGCGGCAAGCTGAAGCAGGCTGCACCAATCGGGTGGCCCGGCTCAGGAGAGCCGGGACCAAGCCGCATCGCAGCGTTGGCAAACCGCCTCGCGTTCTCATCGTGGCGCCATGCTCACGCCGCTTGCGCCCGGACTCTGGGAACTCAACGCGCCGCTGAGTGTGCTCGGCATGGCGATCGGGCATCGGATGACGGTCGCCCGCCTGCCCGACGCCACGCTCTGGCTGCATTCGCCCGTGGAGTTCAGCGCGCCGCTCGCCTCTGCGCTTACCGAACTGGGCCCCGTGGCCCACATACTCGCGCCCAACACAGTGCACGACACCTACCTCGAAGCTTGGTTCGGCGCGTTTCCTAGCGCCCGGTTCCATGGCGCACGGGGGTTCGCGAAATACCGCCCCGATCTGAAATTCACCGACACCCTCGGCGACACACCGGCCGCCGCGTGGAGCGCCACCTTCGATCAACACCTGCTGCGCGGGATGCCACGGCTTAACGAAGTCGTCTTTTTTCACCGCGCCTCGCGCACGCTCATCCTCACCGACCTCGCCTTCAACCTCGGCCCCGAGATGCCGCTGCTGAGCCGCGCGCTGCTCACACTCAACGGCTGCTACTGCAAGTTCGGGCCCTCGCGGCTCCTGAAATCCACCATCAAGGATCGCGCGGCGCTCCGCCGGTCGCTCGACCACGTGCTCGCGTGGGACTTCGACCGAGTGATCGTGAGTCACGGGAAAAACGTGGAGACCGACGGCAAGGGACGGCTGCGGGAGGCGTTCGCTTTTCTCTGAGAAATTTTCCGTGTCTTCCGCGGGTTACCTCGGCAATTTCCGCGGCTCGTCCACATGCGCTTCCACAAATACCACGCCCTCGGCAACGACTACATCGTCCTCGATCCGCGCGATTTTCCCGCGTGGTCGCCCGCGCCCACCGTCGGCCAGATCCGCGTCGTGTGCCACCGGAACTTCGGCGTCGGCTCCGACGGCATCCTCTGGGGCCCGCTGCCCTCCAAGCAGAGCGAGTTCGGCCTGCGCATCTTCAACCCGGATGGCTCGGAGGCCGAGAAATCAGGCAACGGCCTGCGCATCTTCTCCCGCTACCTCTGGGACCAGCAGCTCGTGAAGCAGCCCAACTTCACCATCGAGACCCTCGGCGGCCATGTGCAGGTCGCGATCAAGGACGGGGGCCAGCTCCTCACCATCGCGATGGGCAACGTCAGTTTCTCATCCGAAAAAATCCCCGTCACGGGCGCGCCCCGCGAGGTCTTGAACGAGAAAATCAAGATCCTCGACCGCGAGTTCACGTTCTGCGCCGCCACCATCGGCAATCCCCACTGCGTGCTGCCGATGGACGACATCTCGCCCGAGCTCGCGCACAAATACGGCCCGCACCTCGAGACCCATCCGAATTTCCCGCGCAAGACCAACGTGCAGTTCCTCCGCGTGCTCGACCGGAAGAATATCCAGATCGAGATCTGGGAGCGCGGCGCCGGCTACACACTCGCCTCGGGCAGCAGCTCCAGCGCCGCCGCCGCCGTGGCCCACAAACTCGGCCTCGTCGATCGCGACCTCACCGTCCACATGCCCGGCGGCCAGATCGGCATCGGGATCGGCGACGGCTTCTCGATTATGATGACCGGCACGGTGAACAAGGTCGCCGAGGGCACCATGCACCCGGAGCTGTTTGCCGTGAAGGTCTGAGACTGGCCGCCATGCCGTTTGCGACCACCAAGCGCGAGCGGGTCGCCCTCGCGCTCCTCGCCCTCCTGATCGTGCTGGGCCTGATTGGCTTCGCCGTGCTCTGAACCGTCCGGAGGGACCGCTCAAAAATACGCCTCGCCAAGACCGCCCCACCTGCATCCCCTTTGGCCTCGCGCCCGTATGATTGGGAAATGTCCTCCTTCTTGTCCTGCCTTTCTCCCGGCCTCCTCGCGGTGGCAGGGCGGGACATGGCGCCAGCCGGAGGTCACCGCAACCGCATGACGATGCCGGCCCCCACCGCGCCCCGGCCGCCGGACGAGCGTCAGCAAATCGACGCCGCCCTCGTGCAGCGCATGGCCGCCGGCGAGCGCGCCGCCCTCGGCGATCTTTACGACCGCTTTTCCGGCCCGCTGCTCGGTGCCGCCCAGCAAATCCTCCGCGATTCCGCCGAGGCGCAGGATGTGGTCCACGATGCCTTTGTCACGATGTGGGAGAAGGCCGGCACCTTCGATTTCACCCGCGGCAGCGCCTTCGCCTGGGCCGTCACCTTGGTCCGCAACCGCGCCATCGACCGCGTGCGCATGAAGCGCCGCCGCTCGGAGCTTCTCGACGGCGCCGCTCCGGCCGACCTCGGCTATCAGGAATCCGGCGGTGAAGCCACCGGACACGAGACCGTCGCCCTCGGCGAGGAAGCCCGCGCCGTCCGCGCCGCCGTCGCCAGCCTCCCGCTTGAACAACAGCGCGCCGTGGAACTCGCTTTCTTCGGCGGTCTCACGCAAGAGGAGATTGCCCGCAAGCTCGCCGCCCCCCTCGGCACCGTGAAGGCCCGCATCCGCCGCGGCCTGCTCAAACTCCGCGACTCGCTCGCGGTCCGGCCATGATCGACGAACGCCACGAAGAACTCGCCGCGCTCCACGCCCTCGACCTGCTCGAAGGCGAGGAACGCGCCGCCTTCGAACGCGCCCTCGCCGCCGATCCGGCGTTGCAGACGCTGGTGCGCGAGCTGCGCGAAGCCTCCGCCTCCCTCGCCCACTCCGCTCCGGCCGCTCCCGCGCCCGACGCGCTCAAGGCCCGCATCCTAGCCAGCATCGAGCGCACAGGGAAAACCGCGCCCGCCGCCGCGCCGGACAACGTGATCCGGCCCGGCTTCGGCGTCTGGCAGATTCTCCCGTGGGCGGCCGCCGCGTGCTTCGGCCTCTGCGCCGTCTGGCTCGGCCAGCGCGCCTCGACCGCCGAGAGCCAGATCGTTGCGCTGCGCAACGAGCAGACGCTCACGAAGGTCTCGCTCCAGACTGCCCTCCAGCAGCTCGAAATCGATCGCCTCGTGTCGGCCAAGGCGATCGAGGAGACGACCCAAAAGCTCGCCGCCGCCACTTCTGATCTCGGCGCCGCCCGCACGCAGCTCGCCGCCCGCGATACGGAAGTCGCGACCCTCACCGGGCGCATCGCCGCGCTCACGGAGAGTTCCACGACCTTCGAGCGCCAGCTCACCGATTCCCGCCAGCAGATCGCCCGCCTCACCGAGGATCTCCGTGTGCAGGGCGACATCGCGCGCTACCAGGTCACCGCGCTGGTCTCCATGCTCGAGGGCGCGCCCAAGGCCGTGGCCGCCGCCGTCTGGGATCCCACGAAGCAAGAAGGCGTGCTGAAGGTTGAAAAACTTCCCGCCCTCCTGCCCAGCCAGGATTACCAGCTCTGGGTCGTCGATCCGCAGTATCCCAATCCCGTGGATGGCGGAGTCTTCACCGTCGATCCCGAGACGGGCACGCGAAAGATCTCGTTCAAGGCCAAGCAACCCATCAGCTCCGTCGCGGCCTTTGCCGTCACCTTGGAGCGCAAGGGCGGCGTGCCCAAGGCCGAGGGTCCGTTCGTGCTCCTCGGCAAATAGATGGGGCTCGCTCTATGAGCGAGCCTGAGTTCCAGCCTGCGAATCGCCCTGCAACCCAGGCCCGCTCGGGGAGCAGGCCGCACCCTCGCAAAACCACACTTGCCACTCGCACGCGCCGCGCGGAATCATCCCGGCGCATGATCATCAAACCCAAGGTCCGCGGCTTCGTCTGCATCACCGCCCATCCAGAAGGCTGCGCGGCCCATGTGCAGGAGTGGATCGACCACGTGAAATCACGCGGCGCCATCGCCGGCGGCCCCAAGCGCGTCCTCGTGGTCGGCTCGTCCACCGGCTACGGCCTCGCCTCGCGCATCACGGCGGCCTTTGGCTCCGGGGCCGCGACCATCGGCGTGTTTTTCGAGCGCCCCTCCGAGGAGGGCCGCCCCGCCACTCCCGGTTGGTATAACACCATCGGGTTTACCCAAGCCGCGCGCGCCGCCGGGCTTTACGCCAAGAACTTCAACGGCGACGCCTTCTCCGACGACATCAAGCGCCAAGTGCTCGACGCCATCCGCGCCGATCTCGGGCAGGTGGACCTCGTCGTCTACTCGCTCGCCTCGCCGCGCCGCACGCACCCCAAGACCGGTGTCGTCCACAAGTCCGTCCTCAAGCCCGTCGGCCAGTCCTACACCAACAAGACCGTGGACACCGACAAGGGCATCGTCAGCACCGTCACGATCGAACCCGCCAGCGAGCAGGAAATCGCCGACACCACCACCGTCATGGGCGGCGAGGATTGGGAGCTGTGGATGCAGGCCCTCTCCGATGCCAAGCTCCTCGCCCCCGGCGCGCAATCCGTCGCCTACTCCTACATCGGGCCCGAGGTCACCTGGGCCATCTACAAAAACGGCACCATCGGCCTCGCCAAAAACGATCTTGAGCGCGCCGCCAAGCACATCGACTCGCTCCTCAAGCTCAACGGCGGCGGCCGCGCCTTCATCTCCGTCAACAAGGCGCTCGTCACCCAGGCCAGCTCAGCCATCCCCGTCGTCCCTCTTTACATCTCGATCCTCTACAAGCTCATGAAGGCCGCCGGCACGCACGAAGGCTGCATCGAGCAAATCCAGCGCCTCTTCGCCACGCAGATGTATAACGGCAAGACGCCCCAGTTCGACGAGGCCGGCCGCGTGCGCATCGACGATTGGGAGATGCGGCCCGGGATTCAGGACGCCGTGAAAAAAATCTGGCCCGGCGTCACGACCGAGAACCTCGCCGCCGAGACCGACATCGCCGGCTACCGCAGCGAATTCCTGAAACTCTTCGGCTTCGGCCTCCCCGGCATCAACTACGAAGCCGAGACCGAGCCGCACCGGCCGATGATTTGACGCGGCCCAGCCGCGTCGGGCGATGGGGTATGGGCCATGGGCGATAGGGTTTGGTTCTGACTTTTCCATCGCCCCTCGCCCATCACCCATCACCCGATTCCCATGCGCGCCGTCGTCCAACGTGTCTCCTCCGCCCGCGTGACCGTCGCCGGCGAAACCACCGGCGAGATCGGCCGCGGCCTGCTCGTGCTGCTCGGCGTGGCCCAAGGCGACACCCCGGCCGACGCCCAGTGGCTCGCCGAGAAGATCGTCTCGCTCCGCATCTTCGAGGACGACGCCGGCAAGATGAACCTCGCCGTGCGCGACCTCGGCGGCGGCATTTTGGTTGTCAGCCAATTCACGCTTTTCGCCAGCACACGCAAAGGCACGCGCCCATCGTTCAACGACGCCGCCAAGCCCGACCTCGCGATCCCGCTCTACGAGGCGTTCAACGGTTTCGCCTCCGCCGCCCTCGGCCGCCCGGTCGCCACCGGCCGCTTCGCCGCGATGATGGACGTCGCCCTCGTGAACGACGGCCCGGTGACGATCGTGATCGATTCCAAGGTGCGCGAATAATCCTGCGCATCCACACCGCCGCTTCGGGCGTAGCGGGGTCGCACCGGATTCGACTTCCCGCCCCCGGGTTGTTCTCTTCCCGCCATGTCGCCCCGCCTCGCCGCGCTTCTCCCGCTCTCTGCGTCGCTCCTTCTCCTCCTCTCAGCTTCGGCCGCGTCCGCGGCCGAAGATCCCGCCCTCGCCTACTTCCGCGACCTCGCCGAGACGCGCAACTTCACCCTCGGCCGCCCTGTGTCGCCGCGCCTCACGCCCGACGGCAAGCACGCCATCTTCCTCCGCTCCGCCCCGCGCGATCCCACGCTCAAGCTCTACGAACTCGACCTCGCCACCCAGCAGGAGCGCGAGCTGCTCACGCCCGCCCAGCTCCTCGGCGGCGCGGCGGAGACGCTCAGCGCCGAGGAAAAGGCCCGGCGCGAACGGATGCGGCAAAGCCTGAAGGGCTTCACCGCATTCCAGATGTCGGCCGACGGCGCGCGGCTGCTCGTCACGCTCTCCGGTAAGCTCTACCTCGTCGCCCGCACGACCCTGAAGGTCACCGAACTCCCCGGCTCCGGCTGGATCGATCCACAGTTCTCGCCCGACGGAAAATTCGTCGCCGCCGCCGGCGCCGACCGCGAGCTGCACGTAATTGAGCTCTCCACCAACACGGCGCGCGCGGTCACGAGCGGCGCGACCGCGACACTCTCGCACGGCACGGCGGAATTTGTCGCGCAGGAAGAGATGAGCCGGCCCCGCGGCTTCTGGTGGTCGCCCGATTCGCAGGCGCTGATCGTGCAGGAGACCGAGGAGTCGCAGGTAGAGGTCCGCTGGGTGGCCGACCCGCTCCATCCGGAGAAGGCACCGACAAAATTTTTCTACCCCCGCGCCGGCACGCCCAACGCCGTCGTGCGCCTCCTCGTCGTCGATCGCGCTGGCCGCATCCCCACGGTCCGCGTGCGGTGGGACGATGCCGCGTTTCCCTATCTCGCCGGCGTCACGTGGTCGAAAAACGCCACACCCACGCTCCTCGTGCAGAACCGCCCGCAGACCGAGCAGCGGCTCCTCGCCCTCAACCCCGACACCGGCGCCACCGAGGAACTCCTCCGCGAATCCGACCCCGCCTGGCTCAACCTCGACGACAACGCCGCCGGCTCCACCGGCGAGCGCCGACCGCCGCTCTGGCTCGCCGATGGCGAGAGCTTCCTCTGGACCACCGAGAGCCGGGGCGCGTGGCAGGTCGAGTTGCGCGACGCGACTGGCAAGTTAGTCCGTGAAATCACGCCCGTCACCTTCGGCTATCAGGGCCTCATCGGCCTCGACGAAGAGGTCGGCGCCGTCTTCGTCCGCGGCGGCCCCGATCCGCGCGAAGCGCAGCTCTGGCGCTTTCCCTTGCAGGGCGAAGCCGCCGCCGGGGAGGGCCTAGCCATGACCGAGGACCGCGGCCGCCATCAGGCGACCTACGCGCCAGTCGCGCGGCTCTTCCTGCGCACCACGGACCTGTTCGATGGCACCTGGCGCACGGATGTGGTCTCGGCCGACGATGCGCGCGTCGTCGCCACGCTGCGCTCGGTCGCGGAGCCTCTCCCTCGCTTGCCCACCACGGTGCTCACTCGCACGACCGGCGAGCCGGCCTTCGACGCGGCGATCACGCGCCCGCGGACCTTCGACGCGAAAAAGAAATACCCCGTCATCCTCTCTGTCTATGCCGGCCCCACCAGCAAACGCGTCGTCGCCGATGCCCGCAGTTTCCTCACCGACCAGTGGATGGCCGACCAAGGCTACGTGGTCGTGCGCCTCGACGGCCGCGGCACCCCGGGGCGCGGCCGCGACTGGGAGCGCATCATCAAGGGCAACTTCATCGACATCGCCCTCGCCGATCAAATCGCGGGCTTGCAGGCGCTCGCCCGGCAGCATCCCGAACTCGATCTCACGCGCGTCGGCGTGAGCGGGTGGTCGTTTGGCGGGTATTTCGCGGCGATGGCGGCGATTCGGCGGCCGGAAGTTTTCCAGGCCGCCGTCGTCGGCGCGCCTGTCGTCACGTGGGAAAATTACGACACGCACTACACCGAGCGCTACCTCGGCCTGCCGCAGGCCAATCCCGAGGCCTACCGCGTGAGCAACGTCACCACCTACGCCGCCCAGGCCTCGCGCCCGCTCCTGCTCATCCACGGCCTGACCGACGACAACGTCTATTTCCAACACACCCTCCAGCTCGCCGACGCGCTCTACCTGGCCGGCAAGCCCTACGAACTCCTCCCCATGCTTGGCACCCACATGGTCAGCGACCCGCTGGTGCGAATGCGCCAGCAACAGCGCATCATGGAGTTTTTGGCGCGTGCCCTCTCGCCCACGAAAACGCGGTGAGCCACGCCCTGAGAAAGTCCACCGCCTGCTCTCCCGTCTCCCGTTCGGCGGCCGGAAGCGCCGCGCCGGCTCAGAAATTCCAAGTCGAGGCCACGCCTACATCCCAGCCGGAGTAGCCCGGACCGTCTTCGATTTTGGTGTTTAGGCCGACGAAGAGCCCCTGGCGAATTCGATAGGACGCGCCGAGGCCGTAACTCTGGAAATTTTTCACCTGAGCCTCGCGCAGGAAACGCGTGTCCACGACGAAGCCCTCGCCCGCCCAGCGATCCGCAAAGTTCCAGCGGGCGCGCACGCCGTTCTTCCAGACCCACTGCCTGATCTTCTCAAACTGGGGCGGAAAAAAATCCAGGTCGGCCGAGAGCGTGCGATGGTAGGAAATCTGGGTGGCGAACGACGCCACAAGGTCGGGCCGCAGCCGTTTTTCGACGAGGTGGGTGACTCCGCCCGTGCCGACGAAGTTCGAGCCGCGCTTCCCGGCCGCGGAATCGCGCACCCGGTCGTAGCTGATCGCGACGCTGGGGGTCGCGACCCAGCGCCACGGCCCGCGCTGCGTAAACTCCCGGAACGAATACGGCGCGCCCAGCGTGAGGGCCGGGCCGTAGCTCGTGACCCCCTCGATCCTGGAGCGCTGCGCCGCGAAGACGCCGCGGAGGGCGAGGCGGGGGGTGAGTGCGCGCTCGTAGGGTGCCGTCAACCGGACGTTGCTGCCTTTGATTTCGCCCCCGCCGGGCAGGTCGAACTTGAAACGCGAGTTGTCGGCAAAGACCGAAAAACTCCACGCACCCTTGCCGCCGGCAGCGCCGGGCGTCGTCGCGCCGAGCTCATCGGCGCCGGCCTTTTGGGTGAGTGGGGTGAAGGCAAATTGCTCAAAGCTGCCAAGCGCCACATTGGCGGTGGACGACTGCGGCGCACCGTCGGTCATGTTGGCCGCCGACGCCACCGCCCCAAAAATGCGCAGCACCGCCGCCTGGATTTTCTCGAAGTCGCTGGTCGCCTGCGGCGACCGGTAATACGCCGCATATTGGTTGGCGGCATCGGCCGCCGTCGTGCCAGTGAAGGTGCGCATAATGCTAGCCGGCGTGCTGAAAATGGTGATGGTCCGGCCGTCCGGGCTCCACGATTCGGTGTAAGTGTCGGCCCGGCCGACCAACGCGATGGAGACGCGCAGTGTGAATCCATTGAATGTCGGCAAGGTCGTCGGCCGCGTGAAATCATCATACAGTGCGGTGAAATGCGTGCCGGCGGTCAGGCTGAACTCGGATGCCGAGGCGTTGGCGAGGGAGACGCTCGCGACACGCGCGGTAGAGTCGAAGGTGCCGCGAAACAAGGTGATCGTCGCCGGCGGCGAGGCGTCCGGCGAATAGGCGGTGAGGACTCCGGAGAACTGCGCACGAGCGGTGCAAACCGCACCCACTGTGCCCAGGGCCATCGCCACGATGGTGAGTAGGGGAACAATGCTTTTCATTTTCGGCGGACTCGGGGTGAAGCGAGAACAGAAGCGTTTGGGCCTATTGACTGCGTCGATTGCTCTAGTCCTGTCCGCATCGTTCTGTCGAACCGTTTTCCGATGGATGGCAGGTGCCTGTAGTGGGTCAGTTTGGTTGTGGGAGGGGCTTTATGCCCCGACGTGCACGGAGTAAATCCGCTCCCACAGGCTCGATCAGGACCAAACTGCCCCACTATCCAGGCCCGCCCCGTTTGACTTCGCCCGGTTTCTCCCGACGAATTTCGCCTTCCATGCCGAAACGTGCCGTCCTCCTGCTCAACCTGGGTTCGCCCGACTCCACCGCGGTGCCCGATGTGAAGCGCTACCTGCGCGAGTTCCTCGGCGATGAGCGCGTGATCGACAAGCCGGGCAGCGCCTTCCTCCGCGGCCTGCTCGTCAACGGCATCATCATCCCCTCGCGCGCGAAGAATTCCGCGCACGCCTACTCCACCATCTGGACCCCCGAGGGCTCGCCGCTGATCACGATGAGCCGGCGAGCGCAGTCGCTCCTGCAAGCCCGCCTCGATGCGCCCGTCGAGCTGGCGATGAACTACGGCAACCCGTCGATCCCTGATGCGATCCAGCGCCTCGCATCGGCGGGCGTCGAGGAGGTGCTGCTGTTTCCGCAATACCCGCACTACGCGATGTCGAGCTGGGAGACCGTCGTCGTGAAGGCCCGGCGCGAGGCCGCCCGGATCGCGCCGCGGATGAAAGTCGCCTGCGAGCAGCCGTTCTACGCCGACCCCGATTACATCGATGCGCTCGTCGCCAGCGCCCGGCCGTATCTCGATCAGCCGCACGACCATCTCCTCTTCAGCTACCACAGCATCCCGCAGCGCCACCTGACCAAGGCCGATTCGTCGCGCGCGCATTGCCTCACCGTGCCCGATTGCTGCACCACGTGCTCGCCGGCCCATGCGACCTGCTACAAGGCGCAGGTCACCCGCACGACGCACCTCTTCGCCGCGCGTGCCGGCCTAGCGCCGGACCGCTGGTCGATCGCGTTTCAATCCCGGCTGCGCGGCGAGCCGTGGCTCGTGCCCTACACCGACGCCGAATACGTGCGCCTCGCCGCCGAGGGGAAAAAACGCCTGCTCGTGATCACGCCGGCCTTTGTGACCGACTGCCTGGAGACGCTGGAGGAAATCCGCGTGCGCGGGGCGGAGGACTTCAAGGCCGCGGGCGGCGGCGACTTCACCGCCATCCCCTGCCTCAACGACCATCCCGCCTTCGTCGATTTTCTCGCCAAGCGGGCGGCGGGCTGGCTCACTGCGGCGCACGCGTGATCGACCCCGCCTCCACCCCTGCGCAGCCCGCCCACGCTCCCGGCGCCCGCGAAGCCGCGGAGGACTTCTGCGCCGTGTTCGCGCTCGCGGCCGATGGCCGCATCGTGGCGGCCGGACCCTCGGCGCAGGCGTTCTGGCAGACGGGCGATGGCGAGATGATCGGCGAGGCGTTCGCCTCGCTCTTTGCCTTCGAAGTCGTGTCGAGCGAGCCGGATTTCCTCCAGGCGCAGTGGGAGGCCGTGCTCGGCGGCGCCCTTGCGCAACCGCTCGAACTGCTCGCGCAGCCCCGCGAAGGCGCGCCGCGCGCCGTGCGCGTCCGCCTTGAGCAGGTCCGGGGGGCCGCCGGCGCCGCCTATTTCGCCAGCGTGCGTCTGCCTCCCGCCCCTGCGGCCAGCGAAAACGACGAGGTAATCGCAGCCGCGCGCCGCCTCGATGAGAGCGGCGCGATCGGGTTCTTCGAGCTCGACTGGACGGCGGGACGCGCCCGCTTTTCCACGGCTTGGCGCAAAGTCCTCGGCCTCACGGCCGCCGAGGCGCCGGCCACGCCCGCGGCCTGGGCCGGTCTGATTCATCCGGAGGATTCGGCGGCGTCGCCCGGCCATGCGCCGCGCCGCGTGCGCGCGGGCGAGCGGACTTTTGCGGGCGAGTTCCGCCTCCGGCATCAGCGCGGCCACTGGGTCTGGGTCCACTGCACCGGAGTGCAGACGATCGCGGAATCGGGCGAGGTGGCGCGGTTCGCCGGCGTGCATTTCGACATCACAGACCGTCGCGAGCTGGAGGATGCGCTCGCGGCCAACGATGCGCGTCTGCAGGACCTCAGCGGCGGCGGCCCGCTCGCCGCCTTCGAACTCGATTTCGCGCACGGCGACTTCTGGTTTTCCCCCGCCTGGGCGCGGTTGCTCGGCTACGCCGAAGGCGAACTCGCGCCCGAGGCCGATTCCCTGAGTGCCGCCCTGCCCCTCGGCGAGGCGGACGACGGTGCGGCCGCCTGGCTGCTCGCCCGCACGCCCGGCGGCGATGCTTCCGTCGAGACCGTTCTCCTGCGGACCAAGGATGGCCGCTCCTTGCCGGTGGTCCTCGGCCTGCATCGCACCGTGAGCCGCAAGGGCGAGCTGCTGCGCGCCGTGGGCTTCGCGTGTCCCGTGCCCGCCGGCGCGCGAGAGGAAGGCGCCCTGCCGGCCGCCCTCGTCGAGGAGACCTTCGCCGCGCTGAGCGAAGGCGTGCTCGTGTGCGATGCGGAGGGCGCGGTGCTTTTTGCCAATGCCACCGCCGGGCGGCTCCTCGGCGCCGAGCCCGCGGCGCTCGCCCGCCGCCCGCTCGCCGAGGTGCTGCGCCTTGTGCACCGCGAGTCCGGCCGCCCCGGCGCCGATCCGGCGGACCTCGCGCTCCATGCCGATCGGACACCCACCCTCATAGCCGAGCACGCGCTGGCGCCCGCGACGCCCGAGGCGCCGAGCGTGCCGATCGTGTGGAGTGCGCGCGCCGTGCGCGACGCCGCCGGCCGCGTCCTTGGCGTCACGATCGTGTTTCGCGATCCGGAGGAGATGTCGCTCACGCCCGACGAGCGCACGCGCGCCAACCGGTTCGAATCGCTCGGCCTCAAGGCCGGCGCGATCGCGCACGACTTCAACAACCTCCTCGCCACCATCCTCGGCGCGGTCTCGCTCGCCCGCGACAACCGCGACTACTCCGCGCTCGGCGACGCCGAGCAGGCCTGCGACGCCGCGCGCGGCCTCACCCGCCAGCTCCTCGCCTTCGCCAAGGGCGGCGGCGCCGTGCAGACCGTCTGCGCCGTGCGCCCGCTGCTGGAGGACGCCCTCAAGATCGCCGCCGCCGGCTCCGACGCCGAGATCACGCTGCACGTCCCCGAAGGCACGGATGCCGTGCTAGTCGATCGCTCGCAGCTGCTCCAAGTGTTCCAGAATCTCGTCATCAACGCGCTCCAGGCCATGCCGCCCCCGCCCCACCGCCCGCGGGTGCAGCTGCGCGCGCGCAGCCTGATGCTCGCCGAGCAGCAGGTGCCGGAACTGGCCGCGGGCACCTACGTGGAGTTCGAGATTCGCGACAACGGCAGCGGGATCGCGCCCGAGCACCTCGCGCGGATCTTCGATCCGTTTTTCACCACCAAGAAGCACGGCACCGGCCTCGGCCTCGCCACCGTGCTCTCCATCGTGCGCCGCCACGGCGGCCAGATCGGCGTGGACTCGCAGGTCGGAGTCGGCACGGCCTTCACCGTGTATCTGCCCCGCGCCGCCGATCCCGTCGAGACGGCCGCCCGGCGCGCGGCTTCGCTGCGCTTCGGCACCGGCCGCATCCTCCTGATGGATGACGATCCGAAAATCTCCGAGCTCACCTCGGCGATGCTCGCGAGCCTCGACTACAAATACGACCTCGCGCGCAACGGCGCCGAGGCCATCGCCCTCTACCAGCGCTACCTCAACATCGGCCGCCCCTACGACGCCGTGATCCTCGACCTCACGGTGATCGGCGGCATGGGGGGCGAGGAGTGCTTCGCCACGCTCCGCCAGCTCGATCCCGAGGTGCGCGCGATCGTCGCCAGCGGCTATGATCACGACGACTATGCGCGCAAGTTTCTCGAGCAGGGTTTCTGCGCTTACCTCGCCAAGCCCTACCGCGTGGCCGATCTCGGCCGCATCCTGAAGACGGTGATCGGCGGCGGTTGAGCGCGCGCGGCTGCTTTCAGGCCCGTCGCAGCGCCTTTGATCTACGCATCCATGCGTAGATCAAGGGGTGCGGGGTTGACCCTCCCGGCGAGGCGCTCTCGCTGAACGTGCGGCCAACTTTTCGCCCCATCATCATGCCCACTCGCGCCCTTTTTTGCCTCCTCAGCCTTGCCTGCCTCCTGCCGCTGCGCGCGCAGACGCCCACGCCCGCCACGGTGGAAAAACCCAGCGCCGTCGAGCTGGCCTATTGGACGCAGTTGCAGCGCGACCTCGACGAAATGCGCCGCGCCAACCTCGCCGTCGGCCTTCGCACCAGCCCGCTCGAGACCTCCGCGGAAAACATCAGCGCCATCGTCTCGCGGGTCGAAAAATTTCTCGACCGGCGCGACAAGGACCCCGTCGCCGACCTCGGCCCCGACTACAAGGAATACCGCGAGCGCGTGATGAAGCTCTGCGAGCTCGCGCTGAACCCGCTCACCGCCGCCGCCAAGTTCAAATCCACCCTCGTGACCGATGGGGAACAGCGGATGATGCAGGTTTTCGGCATCATCAAATCCGTCGAGGCCCTCGACGAACAAAAGCCGCGGCTCGTCGCCCTCCATGACAAACTGGATGCCCGCGCGGTCTCCGCCGGGGCCGAGCCGCAGTGGTTTTTCCAAGTGCTCGGCATCGGTGACAAACCCCGCGCGGCGGGCGCCCTGGGTTCGCCCGAGGAGCGCGACGCCCAGTTCATCAAAGACGCCACCGCGATCAGCGCCGTTTATGGCGACATCGCCAAGGGCCACTTCATCGCGCACCGCGTCAAGGACGGCCTCACCGAGGGTCTGATGGATCCGCTCATGGAATCGCTCACGAAATTTCGCGAGCAGTTTGCCGACACGCCCAACGATCAGCTCGCCGAGGCGCTCCGCACCGCGCCCTCGCTGCAGGAGCGTCCCGGCACCTTCGTGCTGAAGCGCCACCTTGTCCGCATCGAGCTCGCGCGCCGCACCAACATCGTCGCGCACCTGATCGCCATGCAGGAGTTTCAGGGCGCGTTCAGCCGCTGGCTCGGCAAGGCCTCGGACATCGCGCCCATCGGCCTCTGCCGCGATATCGCCGTGGCGCGCGACAGCTCGTGGTTCGCCCACGTCAGCGACGAGCGCACGCTCGTCGTGCGTGACGCCGCCACGGGCCGCGTGCGGGTCACCATTCCCACGCCTGATCCGATCCGCTCGCTCGCCTCGGCGCTCGACGGCCGCGTGATGATCTTCACCGCCGCGGGCCTCTTTGCGGTCAACCCTGCCCTCCCCAAGCCCGCCTTGAGCCTCCTCGCCCAGCGCCGCAGCGCCTTCCTGGAAGCCCGCCTCGCCGGCGCGGAAAAAGCCGACCGTTTTGTCTATGGCCTCGGCGTCATGCCCGCGATGTCGCGCGCCGGCCAGGAGAGCACCTTCAGCGCGGAAAAAAACGCCAGCCGCATCACCGCCGTCGGCATCGACGCGGAGGGCAACACCCTCGCCCTCGGCTACGCCGGCGACAACCTCACCGGCACCGGCAGCCGCAGCTACGGCGTCGATTTGTTGCGCTTTGACGGCGAAGCCGGACTCGCCGAGGGGACCAAAATCACCAGCAACCGCATCTCGCCCCCTCTCAGCCTCGCGGCGCTCTCGATCGATCTTTCGGCGGATGGCCGCCAGCTTGCCGTCGCGTGGTTCGGCCAGTTCGGCGGCGCCGTCACATTCAACGATCTCGCCGACGAGAAATCCTCGCAGCGCATCTTCACGATTGATGGCGAATCCTACACTTGGGTGCGCCTGCTGCCGGGCACCCCGGCGCGCATCGCCGCCGCCACGCGGCACGGCGCGGTGCGCATCTGGGAAACGGAGACGCGCCAGCTCGTGGCGCGCTTCGATGTGCCCTCCGGCCCCGACGGCGTGGCCTGCGCGCTGGTCGGCGGCGACCTTCTTTCGGTCGCGCTCGGCCGCACCGCCGTCCACCGCTGGAAACTCGCGGACGGCGCCCATCTCGCGGCCTATGCCGGCGAGGCCCCCCAGGCCGCGCCTTCCGCGCTCGCCGCCGAACGCGCCCTCCACCCCGTGCGTGAGACGCTCGTCACTCTCGTCCGTGCGAAAAACGACGAAGAGCGCGTGCCCATCCTCGAGACCCTGCGCGGCCCGCAGGCCGCGCAAGTCGAGGCCGTGGGCCAGCGCCGCACCATCGATCATTGGCTTGGCCGCATCCGCACCGAGCAGGTCCACAAGCTGCGCCGCGACAAGCGCCGGCTCGAAGCCTTCGAGCTCGGCTCCAAGGAAGTCGCCGGCGGCGTCGTCACCGCCAACCTCGCCTACGCCACCATCGCGGCCGGCAACGGCGCGGTTTACGAGAACACCACGCCGGCCTTCCGCGCGCGCGTCCTCGCCTTCGCCCGGCGCGCCATGGAGCTCTTCCCCACCGACAACGACATCCGCGCGGAATTCCTCCTCGCCCGCTCGGGCTCGCTCGCCGCCGAGGGCAAGGTCACGGAAGCCCTGGCCGACATCGACCGGCTCAACGCCGTCTGGCCCACCCTCGCGCCCCATCGCGGCGAACGCTACAATGTCGCCATCGTCGGCCACCAGGCCGCGCTCAAGGCCGGCCGCAAACAGGAAGCCTTGCGCCACCTCATCACCGCGATCGACTTTGCGGCGGACAAGCCGGCCACTCTCTCCGTCGCGCGCAATGTCTTCAGCCTCGCCTATGAACTCAAGGACTGGAAGAACGCCGCCCACTACGCCAACGCCGCCCTCAACCTCGATCCGGCGTTGAAGAACGATCAGAACTTCATGGCCGCCGCGCGCTATGCCTACGGCCAGGCCAACCCGCAGCCTGCGGCCGCTCCGAAGAAGAAGAAATAGCCATGCGCCCCGCCGCGCTCCCGCTTCTCGCCGCCGCGCTCGCATTCGCGGGCCCGCAGCGCGCGGCCGACACCCCGAGCCGGGCCGCCACCCAGGCCGCCGCCGAAAAGTTGATGAAGAAATGGGGCCCGGTGGACCAGGCCTACAGCGATGCCTTCGCCACCATCATCGAGCGCCGCTTCGGCGCCGGCGAGGCGGCCTTTGACAAGGCGCTCACCCTCGCCACCGCCGCCGGCCGCGCCCCATCCTACCTGGCCGGCCTCAAGGACGGACGCGCCCGGGTGCGGCTCGAAGTCGGCCGCTTCGCCGCCGCCCGCACCGACAACGACGAGGCCCTCGCCGTCCTGACCGATCCGCGATCGCGGGAGAACGCCCTTTTCCTGCGTGTCGCCATCGCCCGCGCGCTGGGTGATTTCCGCCTCGCCGCCGACACTCTCGGCGAACTCAAGCGCGCCGCCGCCGCGCGCGGCGACAAATCCCTCGACACGACCCGGGCGCTCGCGAGCGCCGAAGCGCGCAACCGCCGCGCTTGGGGCGATCTCACCGGTGCCATCGAGCAGTTCGAACGCACCCGCGCCCTCGACGACAAATCCACCGAGAACCTCCGCGAACTCGCCGCCTGCCACCTCCTCGCCCGCGCCCCCGCCGTCGCCGCGCCGCTGGCTCAGCAGGCGCTCGAACAGGACCTGCACTATCGTGGCATCAGCCGCCGGCGCCCCCGCGAGCAATGGATCGAAGCCGGCGACGCCTCGCTCCTCGCCTCCCTCCGGCTCGCCGCCGACTGCGCCCTCGCCCTGCGCGATTATCCCGCCGCCCTCGCCCACTACGAGACCGCCGCGGCCCTCGCCGCCAAGCTCGGCCAGAACGGTGAGAAAAAACTCAGCGACCTCGGCCGCGCCCGCACCCTCATCGCCGCCAAGGATCCCCGCGCCGCCGAGGTCACGCCCGCCTGGCTCGAAGCCCTCGCCACCCTCGACGAGCGCACCGTCCCCGAGGCGCGCCTGCGCATCGAGATTTTCTCCACGGTCGGCGAACTCGCCTTCACGGGCGCACACCATGCCATCGCCGTCCGCACCCTCGAGCGCTCCGCCGCGCTCGTCGAGCAGGTGCGCGCCACCGCCACCGTCGAGGATCGCCGGCACTACCTCGCCCTCCAGGCCGACAGCTATCGCCGCCTCGTCACGGCGCACGTGCGCAGCGGAAATACGTGGGGCGCCCTGCTTGCCGCCGAGTCTCTCAAGGGCCGCATGCTTCAGGAAACACTCCAGCCCGGCCATGACCGCGCCGACGTCCCTGCCGACGCCCGCCTCGCGCAGCTGCGCGACTTTCAGCGCCGCCTCCCGCCCGATGTCGCCGCCATCAGCTACGCCAATGCCGATTGGTCCGGCAGCCCACCCGTCGCCATCGTCGTCACGCACGACAAAGTCACCGCCGTCGAACTAGCGCCGGGCCGCTTGAAGTTCGGCCTCGAGCTGCTCCCCGTCGCCGAGATTCTCGCCGCCCAGCGGCGCGACGTGGACGCCAGCCGCTACACCGGAGGCGACGAGGTGTCACTCGCCGGCCTCATCGCCTACTACCGCGAGTGCCTCACCTGCCCGCCCAAGGAAATCGCCGCCCGCCTCCCCGCGCAGATCGCGATCATGCGGCTGCTGCATGATTTTCTCTTCGAGCCGTTGCGACCGGCCCTCGGCGCCCGCCGCCGCCTGCTGATCGCGCCGAGCGGCCTGCTCGCCTACCTGCCCTTTGAGACGCTCGCCAACCGCGAGCAGCGCATGCTCGTCTCGGACCACGCAATCACGCTCACCCCTTCGCTGCTCACCACCATGGCGCTCGCGGCGCGGCCCGCGGCCACCTTTGCCCGCCCGATGCTCGCCTTCGGCGGCGCCGTCTACAATCCGCAGAGCTACGCCAGTGACATGACCGCGGCCGAGCGCATGAAACTGCAATTCGGCTCGATGCTCGTCGCCGCGCGGCAGGCCGCCTTTGCGCCCAATCGCAGCCCCTACGCCGGGGTCTTCGGTGGCCCGATGAGCAACCTCGCCGGCACCAAGGCGGAGGTCCAGATGCTCGGCGAACTCCTCCCCGGCACGCGGGTCGTCCTCGGGCCGGACGTGAACGAGAAAAACATCCGCGCTCTCGCCGCAGCGGGCGAACTGCGCAGCGCGCGTGTCCTGCACTTCGCCGTGCACGGCGCCGCGTTGCCGGCGCGACCCGACCTCTCCTGCATCGCCCTCTCCTACGAAGGCCACTACACTCAGAATCTTCCCGCTGAACGCGATGGTCTCCTCCAGCTCAGCGAGATTCAGGCCCTGCCGCTCCGCGCCGAGCTCGTCACGCTCAGCGCCTGCGAGACCGGCCTCGGCGCCATCCTCGCCGGCGAGGGCGTGGTGGGCCTCACCGGCGCGTTTCTCACCGCCGGCAGCAACCGCGTGCTAGCCTCCCTCTGGGCGGTCAACGACGCCGGCACGACCTACTTCATGCAGCGGTTCTACAAGCTGCATGTCTCCGAAGCCATGGCCGGCGATCTCGCGATGGCCGCGGTGAAACGCGAATTCATGGCCGGCCAGGCGGGCGGCTTCCGCCACCCGCAATACTGGGCGCCCTTCAACCTCTACGGCGGCGCCGAGCTCCTCGCGCCCGCCGCGCCCTAGTCACTCCCGCCAGGTGAACGCGTGGCAGAGCGCCACGCCCGCGGCGTCGGCCTCGTCGAAGGCGAGTGTGCGCCCGTGCCCCAGCAGCGCCATGATCGTCCGCGCCATCTGCTCCTTGCTCGCGCGCCCCGCGCCCACCACCGCCTGCTTCACGCGCAACGGCGCGTATTCGTAAACCGGCTTCTCCCGCAGCGCCGCCGCCGAGATCGCCGCCCCGCGCGCCGCGCCGAGGATCTGCGCCGTCTGGAAATTCTGCACAAAGATCGTCTGCTCCAGCGCCACGTGGCGCACGTCCGTCGCTGCGTCGAGCATAGCCGCCACCGCGCGGTGGATCTCGCCCAGCGCCTCCGCCATCGGCCGCTTCGCATGGACCTTCACGGTCTGGCAGCGCAGCAGCAGCGGCGCGCGCCCGGCCGCAAATTCGATCAACGCGAGCCCCGTCCCGCGCAGCGAGGGATCGATCCCGAGCACCACGCCGGCGAACGGTGCCCGGGCCCGCACCCCGGCCGAATCCTGCCCGACCCCCGTTCCGTTGGCCGGCAAAGCCAGCGCGACCGGCAGCGGTTTGCCCGCCAGCTTCGCCGCCCACATCTGCCTGACGTTCATCCGCGCCATGATCGGTAGAGCAGATTCAGCCCCGCGATGAGGCTGAGCGCGAGCGCGAGATTCTCAAACGCCCGCTGGTCGATCTTGAGCACGAGTTTCCGGCCGAACCACGCGCCCGCCAGCACCACCGGCGCGAGCCAGAGGTTGAACGCGAAGCTCGTCGAGTGAATCAGCCCCAGGTTGATCATGAAGGGCACCTTGAAGAGATTCAGGAGGAGAAAAAACACCGCGCTCGTGCCCACCCAGTCGAGCTTGGGCAGCCGCATCGCGAGCAGATAGACGACCATCAGCGGCCCCGCCGCGTTGGCCACGAGCGTCGTGAACCCCGCGAGCACCCCAATCGTCGGCGCAAACCACGCGCCGTGTTCCGCCTCGTGCCCCGCGAACCGCCGGCGGAGCAGTTGCATGACGACAAGCCCGAGCACGATCGCCCCGATGAGTGCGCCGGCTTGCCGGTCGTTGATTCGGTCAAACGCCAGCCAGCCGATCACGACTCCCGCCGCCGTCCACGGAAACAGCCGCCAGAGATGGACCCACTTCGCGTGCCGCCCGTAGGTGAACGAGGCCACGATGTCGCCGAAGCACAGCAGCGGCAACACCGTGCCCGTCGCCTGCTTCGGCGGCATCATCAGCGCAAACAGCACGACGGCGAGGATGCCGAGCCCGCCGATGCCGGACTTGGAAATACCCACGATCAGCGCCGCGCCCACGGCGACCGCCCATTGCCAGGGTTCGAGGGTCATCGCATCCGAATCTTCGCAATTACCGGATCATCCGGCAGGACGGTTTTCACGAGCGCCAAGATCTCGCGGATGGCCGGGCTACAGTCCTCGGGCGAAGCAGTTCTCCCGCCCGCGGCAAACGCCACCTCAGCACAGGCGAAGCAGACCCAGGCATCGGCGACTGCTGGGGGCGCTTCGAAGCGAATTCGCACAATTGGATCAAACAGGCACATGTTGCTGGCAAAGGCTGTGTCTTTGGGAAATTTGCCCCGCAGGTATGAGGATTTGTTGAGCAAAAGCGCCCTGATCTTTTTCGCCTGATCTGATTCGAACTTCACTCCCTCCCCGAGCGAAAGATACCGCATTTCCAAACTGGCCAACGCTTCTGAAGCTCCTTGCGGTGAATCCTTGGTTGGAGGGTTCTCAGCCAAACGCCACATGCGCACCGTCTCGGCACGCCTGATTGTGCGTTCGATGTCAGAACCACCGACCAGCTCAGAAAGCGCCCATCTAGGCTCACAACCTGTAGCCAAGCCGAGCACCGCCAGCGCCAACCATCTGATCGGCCGCTTCACGACACCGCCTCCTTCTCCGCAAACACTCCGTCCGCCACCTCAAATACCTGCCAGGCGCCGAGGTCGGCGTCGGGCAGGTGCGTGCCGGTCGCGATGATTTGCGCGTCAGGATCGAGGGCCGACCAGAAGCGCGCGCGGCGGGCGGGATCGAGTTCGCCGAGCACGTCGTCGGCGAGGAGCACGGGGCGCACGCCGCTCTTCTCCTGGAACCACGCCGCTTGCGCGATGCGCAGCGCGAGCACGAGCGAGCGCTGCTGGCCCTCGGACGCGAAGTCCTTCGCGGCGGTGTGCTTCACCGTGAAATGAAAATCGTCGCGGTGCGGGCCGGTGAGCGTCGTGCGAAACTGCTGGTCGCGCGCGCGGCCGGATTCGAGCCGCGCGAGCAGCGACTCGGCCGAGGCCTCGGCGAAGTTTGGCTCATAGACGAGCGCGACCGGCTCCGCGGCATCGGCGATGCGCGTGTAGGCCGCCTGCATGGCCTGGGCCAGCGTCGCGATCCCGGCGGCGCGACGCGCGATCACTTCGGCGGCGGCGGGCGCAAGGGTGTGCTCGAAGGCGCCGAGTTCCGCGGTGCTGGCGCGGCCGGACTTGAGCAGGGCGTTGCGCTCGGCGAGCGCGCGCGTGGCGGTTTGCAGGGCGCGGAGGTAGCCCGCGTCCATCGCCGCCAGCGTGAGATCGAGCCAGCGGCGGCGCTGCGCGGGCGAGCCGCGCACGAGCTGCATGTCCTGCGAGGAAAAGACGACGGTCGGGAATTTCCCCAGATGCTCGGCGAGCTTCGTCACCCGCGCCTGATCGCACCACAGCTCCTTGCCGTCGTGGCGGAGCTTGAGCGTCACGTTCGTCTCGCCCTGCCGCTCATGCTCGATCACGTAGGCCAGCGCGGCGCAGTGCTGGCCGTGGCCGACGAGGAGTTTTTGATCCGTGGTGCGGAAGGAGCGCAGCGCCGTCACGAGCCCGGCGGCCTCGAGCAGGTTGGTCTTTCCCTGCCCGTTGGCGCCGACGAGAAAGTGCTGCCGCCCCGTGAACTCGAGCGCCGCAAACCCCGCGTTGCGGAAGTGGCGGAGCGTGAGTTTGCGGAGGCGCATGGCTCTGCGAGTAGCGGGTAGCCAGTAGCGGGTAGCGAGTAGAAAAACCCACGGGGCCCGTCCAAAACTATGCTCGCTACCCGCGGCTCGCTACTCACAATTTTTCCCGATGACCTTCGACGCCTCGCTCGCCGAAACCCTCCGCACCTTTCAGGCGCTCGCGGTGATCCGCCCGCAGATTGACCGTGCCGGCGAGCTCATGCTCGCGACGCTCCGCCGCGGCGGAAAGCTGCTCATCTGCGGCAACGGCGGCAGCGCGGCCGAGGCTGGGCATTTCTCGACCGAGCTCGTCGGCCGCTACGCCAAGACCCGCCGCTCGCTCCCCGCCATCGCGCTCTCCGCCGACGGCTCGCTGCTCTCCTGCATCGGCAACGACTTTGGCTTCGACACGGTTTTCTCGCGCCAGGTCTCCGGTCTCGCGAAGCCGGGAGACCTCGTGGTCGTGCTCACCTCGAGCGGCAACTCCGCCAACATCGTCGCGGCCCTGCATGAGGCAAAGAAGCTCGGCCTCGAGTCCGTCGCATTTCTCGGCCGCGGCGGCGGCAAGTGCGCGGGTCTCGCCACGTGCGATTTGATCATACCCGGTGAAAGCGGTGCGGCGGCGCAAGAGGCGCACTTGTTTCTGATCCATCACTTCTGCCGGCTGATCGACGCGGCCTTTGACTGAGCCGCGATCAGTCGGGGCGTAAAGACCCTCCCACAACCAAACGTGACCACCCGCAGCGGTCGCTATTTGGCCGCGCCGAGGATCTGCAGCAATTCCTGCCGCGCGCTTTCCGGCAGCCCGCCGATCTTTTCGATCAGATTGTCGACCGACATCAGCGTGAGGCGCTTGGCGGCGGCAAACGCGACGGCTTCGGGGGAGAACCCACCGCTCGTGACCACGTAGCCCCGGCGCAAATCCTCCGCGGCAAGCGCGGCCGCAAACGGATGCAGCGCGCGCGCCTCGATGGGTTCGGGCGCGGGCGTGATGCACTGCGCGCAAGCAAAGGCCCGGGGCTCGCCCTTCCATGAAATCCGCAGGTGCAGCGGCGAAGCGGCCCCGGTCTTGGTCCGCGTGGCCACGACGCCGGTCTTGGTGAAATAGGCGGCCACCAATTCCTCAAACCGGCCGGCATCGAGCTGGGCGATGAATTCGCGTGTGAACCCCGGCTTAGCCGCCGGAGCGGAGGCCGCGGCGGGCATCGCCGCCGGCGCAGCTGCGCGGGCGGAAGCGGCAGGAATCTTTTTGACCGGCGTGGCGGCGACGGACGTCGCCTCAAGGGTGAGCGATTGCTGACGACGCCACCAGACGAGCGCCCCGATGCCACCGGCAATCACACCGAATCCCAGCAGCAGGGTGAGTCCGGGCCCGCCCTCGTCGGTCGTCGCAGTGTCGGCAAAATCGAGCCGGCGGCGCGCGGACTGCGCGGCCTTGAGGCGCTTCTCCTGCGCGGCAGCCTCCGCCGCCAGCTCGGCGGCACGAGCGGCCTTGCGCGCCAGCTCCGCCGGGTCCGGTTTCGGCGGCTGCGGCGCGACGGGCACCACGGGCTCGACCAACTCCGGCTCCACCGGGGCAGGCACGACCACCTCGCGCGGCGGCGGCGCCGCGGAACCGGGCGGACGGACGAGTTTGATCTCAAGTTTAGTCTCCGCCGCCGGTGCCGCCGGCGCGGGCGTTTCGCTAGGCTGGGCAGCGGCCACGGGGGTGCCATCGGAAGCCAAGGCGGACGTGGCGCCGGCGGGACTCGGCGCGGACTCGGCAGCGGCCGGGATGGCCCGGCGCACCGGTTCGCTGGCGAGGCGCTCGACCTCCACCACCACATTGTCGCGGAGCACGAGGCGCTCCTGCGGATAGGTGAGCACCGTGCGGTTGCCCACGGAAATCACGCCCTTGGGCTCGCCATATTGGGCGAACACCTGGTCGCGGGTCGCGCCCACCAACGGGTGCGGCGGCTCGGCGGCATGGAGAGTTGCGAGCAACAGGCCCGCGGCCACGCAGCCCACCGCCCAGACGGATGCAAACGAAGATCGCATGATGAATCATCGATCCTATCGGCACGGCCGGATGCGGAATTAACGGGGAAATCGGCGCCTTCGGGAGGTGGGCAGGCGCGCCCCTTCGCCTGCATTTTGGTCAAACTTCAGCGGCGGTGGTGCAGCCCCGAAAACGGGCGCCGGGACGCGCCCGTCCACCCCGCGACCCGCCCCACCTACACCACGCGGGCCCAAAGCAGCTTGAGGTAGCGGCTTTCAAGGCAGTTGGAGTAAACGGGATGATCCGGGCCCGGGCCGGTGCGGTCGAAGAACTGCAACCGGCGGTTCTGCCGGTGCGCGGCCTTGATCACGTGCGCCTCGAAATCCTCCAGCGAGAGCAGGCCCGAGCACGAGCACGTGACGAAGATGCCGCCCGGCTTCACCAGCGAGATGGCGAGGAGGTTCAGGTCCTCGTATTTCTGGCGGCCCTCCCAGTTGCCGTGGTCGTCACGCGTGAAGATGAACTTCGGCGGGTCGAGGATCACGACGTCCCATTTCTCTCCGTTCTGCTGCATCTGGCGCGCGTAGGCGAAGGCGTCGGCGTGGACGAACTTGAGGCGTGCCTGATTGAGGTTGGCGTTGCGCTTGGCCTGCGCGATCGCGGCCTCGTCGAGGTCCACGCTGGTCACATCGGCCGCGCCGCCGGTGACCTTGGCGTTGAGGGAAAACCCGCCGGTGTAGCAGCAGAGGTCGAGCACGCGCGCATCCTTGGTGAAGCGCGCGATGGCTTTGCGGTTGTCGCGCTGATCGCAGAAGAAGCCGGTCTTGTGGCCCTCGGCGAAGTCCACCTCGTAGCGGATGCCGTGCTCGCGGATCTTCACGCGGCGCGGCGCGGCGGCGTTGGTCTCGTTGAAGATCGAGGGCTTGATGCCTTCGAGCGAACCGAGGTCGTGATCGACGTGGACGCGCGCGAACTTCGTGCCCGCCAGTTCGTGGATCAACGGCAGCCACTGGAGCAGGCGCTGCGCGATGCCGAGAGAGTAGATTTCGCAGAGCAACGTGTCGCCGTAGCGATCGATCATGAGGCCGCTGAGGCCGTCGCCATCGGAGCCGATGAGGCGGTAGGCGTCGGTCGCTTCGTCGAGCTTGAAGAGGGTGCGGCGCAATTCGACCGCGCGGCGAATGGCGGTCTCGAAATAACTTTCGCTGACGGGCTCGGTGGAGTGGCAGACGACGCGGAGCGGGATTTTCGCACGCGGGTTGAAGAGCCCGCCGCCGGTGAGATTGCCGTTCTTGTCGTAAACATTGACGAAGTCGCCCGGCCGCGCGTCGGACGACACTTGCCCGAGCAGCCGCGGGAAAATCGCCGGCTGAAACGTGAAGTATTTCAACTGCGCCCATGGCTTCGGCCACGCGGATCGGTCGATGCGCGGTGGCGGAGTCTTGGCAGGCTTTTCCTCGGGCGGAAGATCGTCGGACATCCGGCGGATTTGGGAGAGCGCGCCGTGGTGCGGCAAATTATTTCAAGTCGGGCGCAGCCCCCACCCCTGACTTCGCCTGCTGTTGCTTGGAAAACGCGGCAACACGACGAACGCTGCCTATCGCACCTGCCATCAACCAAATCGATCTTGAATCCCGAAATACCGCTCCCAACTTAGCCAACCAAGATGAGCAACAGGAGGTTGGTCACAACATAATGGGCGACTTCTCACGCGCTTCCTGAATCGTGAAAGACGAGAACAAGGATCCCAGCATCATTCCCTTTCTAGCCCTCGTCGCAACAATAGTCGGTGTTTGCGTCGGTTACGGCTACGTTGTTGCCCGCTGCATCGACACTTGGGAGAAGCGTGGACTTTTCGGAGACATGTTTGGCGCTATCAACGCCCTCTTTTCGGGAGCCGCCTTCGCTGGCATCGTCTATGCGATCATCTTGCAGCGGCGTGAGCTCGCGTTGCAGCGCGAGGAGATGCGCTTGGCCCGCGAGGAACTTGCCGCCCAGAACCAACTCATCACGGCTCAGTTGGCCACCATGCAGGATTCACTTCATTTCGAGCGCACCAAGGAGGACCTATCCAGCCAACCCTTCTTGCGACTCGGCAGTGGAAAAGGCGTCGCAAACGTGAAGACGCTTGAAGTGTTCAATCTTGGCGGGCGCATCACCAACATTGCCACTCGAGTTCTTGTTCCCACCCAAGGGATTGCCGTCAGGGTGCAGCCCAGCGACGTGTGGGACACCAATAACCGTGCCCACATTGAGATTGCGGGGTTCGGAGGCAACCCATGCCCGAATTGCGAATTTGAACTTTCATACACCGACAAGCTTGGTCGAGCGCACACAAAGCGATATCGGATTCCCGCAGATCGTCACCGACTCGAACCGTTACCCAACGTCGCCTAACATAGGAGTGAGCAACCTCCGTCCCTAAGTCGGCAGCACGACGCTAGTTTTCCAAAACAAGAAAGCCGATCCCGCGACGCGGGATCGGCTTTCGTCATTCGGGCGCTCGCTTCGCTTACGCCACGCGCTCGACGATGAGCGGCGGGGGCGTGGGGCGCTTGGGCGCGAGGCGGTAGGCGTTCTTGAAGTGGTCGAGCGCCTGCTCGAGCTTCGCCTCGTCGTTGTAGTGGATCATCATCAGCGGCTCGCCCTGCTTCACCTGCGTGCCGACTTTCTTGATCTCGGAGACGCCGACGGAGTGGTCCACCTTGTCGCCGGGGGCGTTCTTGCCCGCTCCGAGGAGGTGCACGCCGTGGGCGATCATCGCGGCGTTGATGGTGTGGACGTAGCCGCGCTTGGGGGCGGGCAGCTTGCGGATGTGGCGCGCGGCCGGGAATTTTTCCGGATGATCGATGTAGGCGGTGTCGCCGCCCTGGGCCTTGATGATGTCCTTCAGCTTCTCAAGCGCGGAGCCGTCGGTGAGGTGGCGCTGCACGGTCTGCTTGGCCGAGAGGGTCGAGCCCGCGACGCCGGCGAGGCGCACGATCTCCATGCCGAGCTTGAGGACGAGTTCCTTCATGTCCTCGGGGCCTTCGCCCTTGAGGAGCTGGATGGCTTCCTTGAGTTCCAGCGAGGTGCCGACGGAGTCGCCGAGCGGCTGGTTCATGTCGGTCACGAGGGCGACGCAACGGCGCTTCATGGAGCGGCCGACACGCGTCATCGAGCGGGCGAGCTGCTTGGCCTGCTCGAGGTCCTTGATGAAGGAGCCGTTGCCCCACTTGACGTCGATCACGAGGCCTTCGGAGCCTTCGGCGAGCTTGCGGGAGAGGACGCTGCCGGTGATGAGCGGGAGGCTCGGGATGGTGCCGGTTTCCTTGCGGAGTTCGTAGAGCTTGGCATCGGCCGGGGCGAGGTCCTCGGTTTGCGCGATGATCGCACCGCCGATGCGGGCGAGCTGGGCGGCAAACTGCTCGTTGGTGAGGTTGGGCTTGAAGCCAGGAACGGAGGAGAGCTTCTCCAGGGGGTTGATGATAAAGTCGTGCTCGACGCCGCACATCATGGGGACGACGACGCCCGCGGCCATCGCGAGGGGCACCAGGACGAGCGACGTCTTGTCGCCCACGCCGCCGGTGGAGTATTTGTCGATCTTCGGCTTGGCGATGTGGGAGAGGTCGATGACCTCGCCGGAGAGCATCATCTCCTCGGTCAGGTCCGCGGTCTCCTGCGCGGACATGTTGGAGAAGTAAATGGCCATCATCAGCGCCGCCAACTGGTGGGTGGGCATCTCGCCATCGAGTGTGCTATCCACGATGTAGCGGATTTCCTCCTGCGTGAATTCGTGGCCGTCGCGCTTCTTCTCGATCAAGTAATTAAACGACGGCTTGATGAAGCGGCGCGTGGGAATCTTTCGTTTGGCAGTGCTGCTGGTCATGTGTGGAAGGAATGCGATGCCGCTCGGCCGGAGACGCCCGCCGGGCGGAAAAGTTTGCGAGCCAATGGCCAGCCACGAAAAAGTCGAGCCCAAAGGCCATTCGGCCCATGTAACTGCATGGTTCAACCCGCCACCCACCCCGTCCCGCCGTGAGCGGGATGGCTATTGGGTCGTGGCACCCGCGGCAATCCACGCCGCGATGACGGCGCGTTCATGGTCGGTCATTTGCGTGACGTTGCCGAGCGGCATGATGCGGGTGGCGACCGTCTGCTGATGGATGCGGGGGACGTTTTTAAGGATGGCGGCCGGGTCGTGCAGGACCACCCCCGCCGGGGGCGCGGCCAGGCCGTGAAAAGTCGGCAACGGCGCGTGGCAGCTGAGGCAGCGCTGGCTGAGGATGGCCCGCACGCGCTCGAAGTTCACCACCCCCTCCGCGGGCGGCAGCACGAGGGGCCGCGGCGCGGTCCACCATGCCACCACGCCGAGCAGCACGGCGCCAATCGCCGGATATTGCCAGGCGAGCACGCCCTTGTGCCGGCGGTTGAAGAAGTGCCGGATGCTCACCCCCGCCGCCATCATCAGCACCAAAATCGCCCAGGCGTGCGGGTGGCCGTAGGTCGAGGCGTAGTGGTGGCTGATCATGATGAACAGCACCGGGAGCGTGAAGTAGTTGTTGTGGACGCTGCGCTGCTTGCCACGGAGGCCGTGGATCGGGTCGGGCAGGCCGCCGGCGCGCATGGCCTCGACCATCTTTTTCTGCCCCGGGATGATCACAAAAAACACGTTCGCCACCATGATGGTGCCGATGGCCGTGCCCGTGTGCATGAACGCCGCCCGGCCGCCCAGCCACTGGTGCAGCCCCCAGGCGAGCAACGCGAGCAAGCCAAACACCACAAGGCCCAGCGCTCCGTCGCGCCGGCCGAGCGGCGAGCGGCAGAGCGCATCGTAAACCAGCCACGCCACCGCCATGCTGGCCGCGCCAATTCCGATCGCCTGCCACGGCGCGATCACCGCCACGCCGCCGTCGATCATCATCGACTGCGCGCGCAGCCAATAGACGACCACCAGCAGCGCCGTGCCGGAGAGCCACGTCGTGTAGGCCTCCCATTTGAACCAATGCAGCCGCTCCGGCAGCGACGCGGGCGCGACGGCGTATTTCTGCGGGTTGTAGAAACCGCCGCCATGCACCGCCCAGAGTTCGCCCGCGACGCCTTTCTTCTTCGCCTCCGAGCCCTCGGCCGGCGGCTCGATCGAGTTGTCGAGCCAGATGAAGTAAAACGACGACCCGATCCACGCGATGCCCGCGATGATATGCAGCCAGCGCAGCAGCAGGCTGAGAAAATCGAGCAGGTGGGCGTCCATGGTGTCGGCGGCGGTGAAGCGAGCGCGATGCCAATCCCCCGCCCCCCGCCCCGCAAGCCAACTCCGCGCTTGCGCGGCCGGCGCCGCATCCGGTTTTCTGGTGCGATGCACGCCTCGTTCCACCTCGCCGCCGATCTCGACACGGCCCTGAAGTCCGCCGCCGCCACCGCCGGCCTCGCGGATGCGGCCGCCTTCTCGCCCGAGGTGCGCGTCGCCGATCCCAAGCACGGCGACTTCCAGGCCAACGGCACCCTCGGCTACGCCAAGGCCCGCAAGCTCAACCCCCGCGCCGTCGCCGAGCAGCTCGTCGCCGCCCTGCCCGCCGCCGTGCGCGAATCCTACGATCACGCCATCGCCGGCCCGGGCTTCATCAACTTCACCCTCAAGCCCGCCGCGCTCCTCGCGTGGCTGCGCGCCTACGATTCCGAGCCTGCCCTGCGCGCCGGCGCGGCGGCGGCGCACGCGAACCAGACCTGGGTCGTGGACTACTCCTCGCCCAACACCGCGAAGCAGATGCACGTCGGCCACCTCCGCTCCGCCGTGATCGGCGAGGCGATTTGCCGGCTGCTGGCGTTCACCGGCGCGCGCGTCATCCGCGACAACCACCTCGGCGACTGGGGCACGCAGTTCGGCAAGCTCATCTACGGCTACAAGCGCTGGGCCGATCAAGCTGCCCTCGCGACCGACGCCATCGAGGAACTCGAGCGCCTCTACAAGCTCGGCAACGCCGCCACGCCCGATGGCTCGCCCGAGCTCGACGAGGCCCGCGCCGAACTCGTGAAACTCCAAAACGGCGACCCCGCCAACGTCGCGCTCTGGCAGAAATTCTCCGAAGTCTCGCTCGCCGCCTTCCAGCAGATCTACGACCGCCTCGGCATCCGCTTCGATCACAACCTCGGCGAGTCGTTCTACAACGACAAGGTCGAGCGCGTGTATCGCGAGCTCACCGAGACCACCCCGCCCATCGCCGAGATCAGCGAGGGCGCGCTTGTGGTTTTCCACCCCGAGCACCCGCGTTTCAAGACCCAGCCCTTCCTCGTGCGCAAGGCCGACGGCGCGAGCAACTACGCCTCCACCGATCTCGCGACGGCGCTCTACCGCACCGAGCACTTCCAGGCCGACGGCATCGTGGTCGTGACCGACTTCCGCCAGGGCGATCATTTCGAGCAGCTCTTTCTTACCGTGAGAAAATGGTTCGCGGCCAAAGGCTATCGCACGCCCGAGCTGCACCACGTGACCTTCGGCGCCGTGACCGGCGAGGACGGCAAAGCCCTCAAGACCCGCAGCGGCGACGTGATCAAGCTGAAGGCCCTGCTCGACGAAGCGGTCGAGCGCTCCTTCGCCATCGTGTCCGAAAAGAACGCCGATATGCCCGAGGCCGAGCGCCGCGCGATCGCGGACATCGTCGGCATCGGCGCCGTGCAATACGCCGACCTCTCCCAGAACCGCAGCAGCAACTACGTCTTCGCATGGGACAAGATGCTCGCGCTCGACGGCAACACCGCGCCCTACCTCCTCTACGCCGTCGCCCGCATCCACTCGATCTTCCGCAAGGCCGGCGTCGCGCCCGGCGATGCCGCCGCGCAGGCCGCCGCCACCGCGCCCGAAACCGCCGCCGAGATCGCCCTCGCGCGCAAGCTCGTGAAGTTCCCCGATGCCATCCGCCTCGCCACCGAGACGCTGCGCCCGCACTTCCTCGGCCTCTACCTCTTCGAGCTCGCGGGCGACTACAGCTCGTTCAACAACGCCGACAAGGTGCTCGTGGACGAGCCCGCCGTGCGCGCGCGCCGCCTGCTGCTGTGCGCCCGCACGCTCCTCACGCTCGAGACCGGCCTGCACCTGCTGGGCCTGCGCACCCTCACGCGCATGTAGGCGCGCGGCGCGGGCGCGCGCGCAAGATTACACTTTTCTTTCAGGAGCGCCGGGCCCGGCCGTGCAAAACGCACTTGCCGGTGCCGGGCGCCCCACCCACCCTCCGCGCTCATGGCCACGCAGGAAACGCAGGAGATTTACGTCCGCAACGCGACCGAGACGGAGGCGCGCGGCCCCTTCAACACCGCGCAGGTCGCCGATCTGGCCGAGGTCGGCCAGGTCACGCCGGAGACTCTCATCTACGATGCCGCCACCGAACAATGGGTCGCGCTCAGCACCAAGCCCGAGCTGATGGCCGTCGTGTTTCCAGCCAAGAAGAAGCTCTCGCTCCGCGCCAAGGAAGTCCAGGCCCTCAACGTGAAGGACGACACCGTGAAGCCCATCACCGTGGACGACATGATGGCCGCCGCCGAAGGCCGGACCGGCGACACCAAGGACAAGGCCGATCCCACCATCGCGCGGGCCCGCGCCGCACGCTTCGGCATGTGGGGCGCCATCCTCGCCCTCGCCCTCGCGGCTGCCGGCGAAATCCTCCCCGGTTCCGCCGCCCTCGTCTCCGGCGAAGGCGCCCAGATTATCGCCCAGCCGCTCGTGATCCTCGGGGTGATTGACCTCGTGCTCGCGGTGCTGCTCGGGCTCGGCATGGTCAACCTCTACCCGTTCGTGCGTTTTCGCGCGGCGCTCGGCCTCGGCTGGCTCGGCCTCACGTTCTTTCTCGAAGGCCAGCCGCAACCGCTGCTCTACGCGGTCGCGGGCTCGGCCGGCCTCTACTTGTGCACGGTCCTCACGAGCCTGGTGCCCGTGCTGGCCTCCATTGCCGCCGCGGTCTGCGGCATGGGGCTCCTTGCGCAGCATTTTCTGACACGCTGACGCTGTGTCCAAAGCCGCCGAGTCCTCCCCTCCCGTGCCCCGCGAGCGGCGGCCCAGCCTGTGGGCGCGCCTCGCCCGCATCTACCAGCGCGAGATCTGGCAGCCCGAGCTGCTGAACGATCGCTCGATTCGCGGGCGCGTCTACGCCGTGCTGCGCGTGCTCTCGATCACGTTCACTGTGTTCAACGAGTCGCGCATCGCCACGCGCGCGGCGGCGCTGAGCTTCAGCTCGCTGCTCGGGCTCGGGCCGTTGGTCGCGCTGGCGGTGCTCGTGGCCGGTTTCGCGGTCGGGCAGAACGATCCCCAGAAGCTCGCCGAGATGCTCAACGGCATGCTCAAGGTCGTCGCCCCCCAGATCCGCGAATACGAGATCGTGATGCAGACCGGCGATCAGGCGAGTTCGCAGATGGTCTCCGTCATCACCAACATCATCGCCGCCTCGCGTTCGGGCTCGGCCGGCGTGCTCGGTGTCTTTACCCTCCTTGTGATCGTGCTGCTGCTCTTCAAGGCGATCGAGGACACGTTCAACGACATCTGGGGCGTGGGCCAGGGCCGCTCCCTGATGATGCGCGTGGTCCTCTACTGGACGATTCTGTCGCTGGGCGCGATTTTGTTCTTCGCCGCGGTGGCGCTGCTGGGCGCGGGCACGTTCATGCGGGTCTTCGACAGCGAGGCCATCGTGGCCGGTTCCGCCGGCCTGATCTCGCGCGGCGCGATCGTGCAGGGCCTCTCCTTCGGGCTGCTCACGCTGTTGCTCACGATGGTCTATCGCGTGGTGCCCAACACCCGGGTGTTCTGGTGGCCCGCATTCATGGGCGGCCTCGTGGTCGCGGCGCTCCTGCTGGGCAACAACGTGCTCGCGTTCCTCTACGTGAAGCGCGTCGTCCTCGAAAAAAGTCTCTATGGCTCGCTCGCGCTGCCGCTCGTCGTGATGTCCGGCCTCTACGTGTTCTGGCTCTGCGTGCTCGCCGGCGGCATCGTGAGCTACGCGATCCAGAACGTGCATTTCCGCAACAGCCAGACCGCCTGGAGCACGCTCACCCACCGCACCCGCGAGCGTTTCGAGCTCGTGGTCTTCATCACCATCTGCCGCCGCTTCAACGAGTGCCTGCCGCCCATCTCCGGCTCGATGCTGAGCGACCTGCTGCGCGTGCCGACCCAGCTGGTCAACGAGTGCCTCGGTCGCCTCGTGCTCCTCGAACTCATCACGGCGCTGCCGCCCGCCCATAACAGCACGGCCACCGACCATCACTACCAGCCGGCCAAGCCGCTCGACAAGGTCACCCTCCACGATTTCAAGCGGCTCGACGACAACCTCGGCGAAGATCCGATGGGCGAATCCCTCGTCCAGATCGATCCGATCATCGGCCGCTATGAGCAGGCGCTCCGCGAGCTCGGCCAGCAGGAATTTTTCCAGAAATCGGTCGCCGAACTGCTCCAGGAGCACGCCTTCGAGGAGTCGCGCCCGCCCTTTGCCATCGGGGCCAAGCCGCGCGCGAAGTAGCGCAGCCGGGCGGAGCCCGCCGCGCCGGCCATTTTAGGACCGGCCACCACGCAGGAATCCGCCTGCGCCGTTGACAGCCCCGGCGCCCGCCCTATTGCCTCTGACCCTTTCCGCCTCCGCGCGACCTTTCGTTTTCAACTCAGAACAACTCCTAACCATGGCCGCTAAATCCAAAGCCAAGAAGCCCGCTCCGCAGAAGAAATCCGCCTCCAAAGGCACGAAATACGTCTACACGTGGGGCGCCGGTCGCGCCGACGGTGACGGTTCGATGAAGGCCCTCCTGGGCGGCAAGGGCGCCAACCTAGCCGAGATGACCCGCATCGGCCTCCCCGTGCCCCCCGGCTTCACCATCACGACCGAGGTCTGCACCTACTACTACGCCAACAAGCGCACCTATCCCGCCTCGCTCCAGGCCCAGATGGAGGCCGGCGTCGCCAACATGGAGAAGATCATGGGCACGAAGTTCGGCGCCACCACCGGCATGCCGCTCCTCGTCGCCGTCCGCTCCGGCGCGCGCGACTCCATGCCCGGCATGATGGACACGATTCTCAACCTCGGTCTCAACGACCAAGCCGTCCTCGCCCTCGCTGCCGCCACCGGCAACGAGCGTTTCGCGTGGGACTGCTACCGCCGCTTCATCCAGATGTATGGCGACGTCGTGCTCGGCGTCCAAAAGCGCGAGGGCGAGGACCACGAGCCGTTCGAGACGGTCATCGAAGGCTTCAAGCACGAGAAATACCACGGCGACATCGAGGACTCCAAGCTCACCGCCGAGGACCAGCAGGAACTCGTCGTCCGCTTCAAGGCCCTCGTCAAGGAGCGCACCGGAAAAGTGTTCCCCAACAATCCGTGGGACCAGCTCCGCGGCGCCGCCGGCGCCGTCTTCGGCTCCTGGATGAACGACCGCGCCAAGGTCTATCGCGCGAAATACAACATCCCCTCCGAGTGGGGCACCGCCGTCAACGTGCAGGCCATGGTCTTCGGCAACACCGGCGAGACCTCCGGCTCCGGCGTCGCCTTCACCCGCAACCCCGCCAACGGCGTCAACGAATTCTACGGTGAGTTCCTCGTGAACGCGCAGGGTGAGGACGTCGTCGCCGGCGTCCGCACGCCCGAGCCCGTCCTGAAGCTCAAGGACGTCATGCCCAAGTCCTACGCCGAGCTGCTCCGCGTCCGCGCGACCCTCGAGAAGCACTTCAAGGACGTGCAGGACATCGAATTCACGATCCAGGAAGGCAAGCTGTTCATGCTCCAGACGCGCAACGGCAAGCGCACCGCCGCCGCCGCGCTCAAGTTCTCCGTCGATATGGTGAAGGAGAAGCTCATCGACTGGCAGACCGCGATCACGCGCAACCCCGCCGATCAGCTCGACCAGCTCCTCGCCCCCATCTTCGACCTCGCCGAGGTCAAGAAGGCCAAGGTCATCGCCACCGGCCTCCCCGCCGGCCCCGGCGCCGCCACCGGCAAGATCTACTTCAACGCCGACCGCGCCGTCATCGCCGCGGCCGCCGGCGAGAAGGTCCTCCTCGTCCGCGTCGAGACCTCCCCCGAGGATCTCCGCGGCATGATCGCCGCCGAGGGCATCCTCACCGCGCGCGGCGGTGTCTCCTCGCACGCCGCCCTCGTCGCCCGCCAGATGGGCAAGGTCTGCGTCTGCGGCGCCTCCGGCGTCGTCATCGACTACGAGAAGAAGACCGCCACCATCGCCGGCCACACCTACCAGCAGGGCGACTTCCTCTCCATCGACGGCACCGCCGGCACCGTTTACGCGGGCCAGATCAAGACCGCCTCGTCCGAGATCATCGCCGGCCTCGTCAACGGCGACAAGGCCGCCCAGGCCACCGAGAAGTTCAAGAGCTTCACCCAGCTCATGAAGTGGTGCGCCCAGGCCACCAAGCTCAGCGTCCGCACCAATGCCGACACCCCCGACCAGACCCGCATCGCGGTCGCGTTCGGCGCCGTCGGCATCGGCCTCACCCGCACCGAGCACATGTTCTTCGAAGGCGACCGCATCGACGCCATGCGCGAGATGATCCTCGCCGACACGCTCGGCGATCGCCAGGCCGCCCTCGCCAAGCTCCTCCCCTACCAGCGCGAGGATTTCTTCGGCATCTTCAAGGCGCTGAAGGGCTATCCCGCCACGATCCGCTTCCTCGATCCGCCGCTCCACGAGTTCCTCCCCAACACCAAGGAGGCGCAGATGGACCTCGCCCGGAAGCTCAACGTCTCGGTCGAGAAGATCCAACACCGCGTGCACGAGCTGCATGAGTTCAACCCCATGCTCGGCTTCCGCGGCTGCCGCCTCGGCATCAAGTATCCGGAAATCACCGCCATGCAGGCCCGCGCCGTCCTCGAGGCCGCCGCCGATGCCACGAAGGCCGGCTTCAAGGCCCGCCCCGAGATCATGATCCCGCTCGTCGGCTTCAAGAAGGAGCTCGATCTCCAGACCGAGCTCGTGCACGAAGTCGCCAAGAAGGTCATGGCCGAGAAGAAGGTGAAGATCACCTACTCCGTCGGCACGATGATCGAGATCCCGCGCGGCGCCCTCACCGCCGACGAGATCGCGCACACCGCGGAGTTCTTCAGCTTCGGCACCAACGATCTCACGCAGACCTGCCTCGGCATGTCGCGCGACGACTCCGGCTCCTTCCTCGGCGCCTATCAGGAGTCCGAAATCATGAAGAAGAACCCCTTCGCCTCGATCGACCAGACCGGCGTGGGCCAGCTCATGCAGATCGCGATCGAGAAGGGCCGGAAGACCCGTCCCGACATCAAGCTCGGCATCTGCGGCGAGCACGGCGGCGATCCGGACTCGGTGAAGTTCTGCCACAAGCTCGGCCTCAGCTACGTCTCCTGCTCGCCTTACCGCGTGCCGGTGGCCCGCCTCGCCGCCGCCCAGGCGGCCGTCGCGGACCTCAAGGCCGCGAAGAAGAAGTAAGCACGCCTTCGTCGTAGGGCCGCCGCTCGCCGGCGCGCCTCAGTGGCAACCAGCCTCAGCCCCGCCCGCGCGAAAGCGCGGCGGGGCTTTTTGTTACCCGGAGAAGCCGGGGACGCTGAGCTGACCGAGGTCAGGCCAGCGTCCGCTTCCTATCCGCCCTTTGTCATTGAGAGGTGCGCGCCGCGCGCCGTGGCAATCCAGCTGGATGGCTTGGTCACTCCGTTCCTCGCCATGACAGTCCCAAAACAAAGGGACATTGAATATCATGGCCTGCGTCACGAAATCATCGGCCCTGTCCTCAGGGCCGAGCACTTTGCTCCGCCATCGCCGGCAGCATCTCCGCCGGCGGCGACGCGGGCGCAAACGCTTGCTCCCGGTTGCGGCGGAGCCATTGCCACGCCGTCGGAAAATAGAAAACGATCAGCGCCGCCTTGATCAGGACCAGCCACCACAGGCCGACGGTGATCGAGAACACCAGCGCGAGCAGCACGGCGCCCGCCGCCACGAGAAACCCCGTCACGCCCAGCGCATAATTCGCCGCCCCCGCCCCGGCCACAAAGCGGCACTGCGGCGCGTGCGCCGCGAGCGCCGTCAGCAACGCCCGCACAAACGACACGTAGTCCGCGGTCGTGTCGGCAAAATCATAGACCCCGCGGTAGGTGCGGTTGAAAAACTCCACCGTCGAACCGTTGCCCAGCGCGAGGCGGCAGCGGTAGCGGTTCCGCTCGGGCCGCGTGGGCGCAAATTCCAAGCGCACGCTCGCCACCTCCGCCCACGGCACGCGACGCGACGACCCTGGTCGGCGTCCAACCGAAGCCCCGCCTCGTCGAGCACCCAGGTCGTGGCCGGGGCGAAGGCGTGGTTGCGGGTGCGATAGGTCATGGCGGCAGGGACACAGGCAAAGCGGAGAGCCACGCCAGCGAACCAGTCCGCCCGCAATCGTGCCAAACCCCAAATGCCCGCCGCCCGATTCCCCGCCTACGCAAACGTGCGTAGGCCAGCGCAGCCGCATCGCAGCGATCACCCGCCACGCGCATCAAACCTCACCCGCGGCCCCGACCACCCACGCGCCTCCGCGTCGTGCAGACTCTCCTCCCTGTGGGAGCGTGCTTGCACGCGACGCCCGCAACTCATTCAAGCCCTCCCCCAGCGTCAGGGCGCAGAGGTTTCGGGGAAGTGGGAATCATACTAAATGGTTCGATCCCTTCTTTTCCCATCTTGGCACACCTCGATCATCCTATCTAATTTTTGCATGAATACACCCGCCGACACGGCTCGGTTTAGCGCCAAGGGCCAAATCGTGATCCCGCTCCAACTGCGCAAACACTTCTACATCGAGGAAGGCACCAAGGCGGTCGTCGAGGCCACTCCCGACGGTATCCTCCTGAAACCCGTGACCCGGCACTCCATTGAGCGCCTGCGGGGCATACTCAAGCGCAAGCCCGGCCGAAAGTCGTTCGCCGAAGAGTGGGCCGAGCACAAGCGCGAGGAACTCGAACTCGAGGAACGCAAGTATGCCCGCAGCATCGGTTCTCGATAGCCACGCCTCTGCCCGCGTTTTTCCACGGTAGGAAGTCGAGCTGATGGCCGTGGTTTTCTGCACAAAATAGCTGAGCCTGGTCCTCTACCTCCGCACTTACAGAGGGGTTGGAAGCCGAGTGCTCACGGCCCTGAAGCCGTCATCGAAACGAGCACCGGTAGCTGATGGGATCCAAAACGCAGTGTTCCTGAATCATTCCTGGAAGCGTGTAGCACTTCGGCGTTTTCCGAAATTCAAACAGCCGATACAGTGAGAAGCGCTCGGCGTTCTTCTGCGCGAAACGAATCTCGCTCGAGGAGGCATAAAACGGCGTCTCTTTAGCGAATGCCGTGGTCTTCACTTCTATGAACCGCTCCTTGCCTTCAGCATCAAACGACAGGACGTCGAAACCAAGCCCGTCACCTCGGTCCTTCGCGACATGCTCAACTTTGGCAGCCAAGTTGCCCAGCCCCTCCTTCGAAAGGCGATAGCGCTCGAATTTCACGACAAGTTCCTCGCCCGCCTGCCCAAGCGATGAATTGCGAGCCTCGCACGCAGCGTAGTCCCGTCTGACGGCTACCCGTGTTTCCTCTCCGAATGGAGCCGGCATTTCCCGAACGCCCGCTTCCCAGTCCTCGCGAAGAGAGGGACTGCTTACTTGGAAGGTCGTGAAATCAAAATGCTCGGGCGTCGCCGCCGGAGCCTCAGCGGCGGCCAGGGCATGACGATCGATCTCAGGATTCTCGGAAACCCACTTTTCAACCTCGATTGCCAAAATGTCTTGGTAGTTCGAGCGCGGTTTGTAGCCAGGAATCCAAAATAGCCCCACATCGCGCAGAACAGCGCTGATATTTTGATGCTTCATCTCCACAGCGCCCTCCGACCGACCAGCCAATCGTTCCAGGAGAGCTCGGCGATGAGCAGTCTTGTTGTAGGTCTGTCCCGACAGCTCGAATTTGAGCATGGCCATGTAGTCGAGGACAGTCGCCCTCACTTCTTGCGGAGACCAATTTTCGCCCGCGGCCATTTTTGGAAAGAACGCCCATGCTTGAGCGGCTGTCACCGAAATTCTTTACTGGGCTTTCAGTTCACGTTGATTGGCACCATTGCTTCAATCGACACGCTGGATCGCAAAAGCCAGCAAGGAGCCAAACGTGTCGAGCACCTCACCCCGGCGCGAGGCCGGCATGTTTCTCCCGCAACCACGCCAAGACCTCCACGCGCAGTTCATGGCCGAAGGCGATCAACTCCTCGGCGTCCTGTTTGGTCGCACCGCCGGCGTGGTCGTATTCGACCGTGTTGCGCTTTTGGCGACAGCCTTCGAGGTAGTCGGCATCACCTTGGCGGCTTGGGCCGAGGATGTGCGGCAGGGCGTTGAGCGTGCGCGACCGGGCCATCGCGCCAGCGGCGGGTCTGCAGCCTTCCGCATGGAGCAAAACCGTCCAGAGCTTGACGCAGCCAGCGCGGCTCAACCGGGCGCTGAGTGGAATCTGATTTCCGGCGTTGATTCACTGACCGGCCGGACTAAGGTGCCGGCCATGACTCTGCTGCAAGAGGTCGAGGAGAAGGCGGGCCGGTTGCCCGAATCCGAACGGGCCGTGCTGGTTTCCAAATTGTTGGCGACGTTGCCTCCGCTGCTGCACGAGGATGACGACGGGCTGGCCGAGGCGCAGCGTCGCGACGCCGAGTTGGACGCCAGTCCCGACGCCGGGATGACGGACGCGGAATTCCGGGCAGCCATCGCTGCGGCCCGGAGGAAATGAATCTGGTTTACCACCGGAGCGTTCAGCGGGACGTTTCGCAGGTGGTCGCTTACTACGATCAGGCCGGCGGACTCGAACTCGGCGATGCCTTTTTCACCGAATTGATGGCGCAGGTTCAAGCGGCGCGGCGGCAGCCGACGCGATTTCACCCGTTCCGGGGCGAATTTCGCCGGGCCAACCTGAGCCGATTTCCCTACCATTTTCTTTTTCGGTGGGCCGGCGATTCCGTCCGCATTCTCGTCGTGCGCCACAATCGCAGGCATCCCGACTACGGTCTCGGGCGGCGATAAATTTCGACCTGAAGCGGGAAGTCGCGCCACGACCGGTTTTGATCCCCCACCGCCTGTTTTCAGGTCAAACCTCCCCGCGCGGTTCCCGGAATCAGCCCAACGCCATACCCGACATCCTCTCCCAGCGAAAACGATCCGCGCTGATGGCGCGCATGCGGAGCAGTGGCAACCAAGCCACGGAGCTGCGGCTGAGCGCCTCACCACACGACCGTGACTCCCACCGTCGGCGCGAAGGCCGTCATCACGGGATCGATGGTCACCAACGGCAGCCCTTGCACCAACGCGGTCGCGACGATGTGCCGGTCGCAGGGATCGCGATGCGACCACGCAAAGCTGGCCGCGGCCCAGGCGACGCGCGGGGTCACGGGCAGGACCGCGTAGCAAAGGCCAAATTTTTCGAGCCACGCACCGGGCGCCAGATTGACCGGCGTCAGCCGGCCATCGGCCAACAGGCGGGCCGCCTCGGTGAGGCTGACATCCGAAACGGCCAAATCGGCTGGCGGCAGACCCGCGAGCGCTGCGCGCACCTTCGCACTCAGCCGCTTGGCATCGACCTGCGCCCACAGGGCGGCATGGGCATCGAGAACGAAGCGCACAACGCGAACTAGCGCTTCCAGTCGCGGGCCGGGATCACCGGCGCCCCGGGATCGTAGTTGTCCGCGAGCGCCGCCGTGCCCGCCAGCGCCCCGAGCGCCACCTTGGGCGGCTCATGCTCCAAGCCCCGTTCCACGGTGACGGCCAGATACGCTGACAGCGGCAGCTTTGCCGCGCGGGCCCGCTGGCGCAGGCGCCGCGACATCGGCTCAGACGCGTGAAACGAGAGAGTCGGCATTTCTCTAGGTTTTCGACAGGTTGCCGGTTGTCAAGGGAGGCATCCCCTCCAAGCTCGGCGAGCGCCATGCCCGACATCCTATCCAAGCGAAAGCGCTCCGCGCTCATGGCGCTCATCCGGGGGCGCGGGAACAAGGCTACGGAGCTGCGGCTCATCGCGATCTTCCGCGCGCACGCCATCACGGGCTGGCGGCGCGGCTCGACGCTGCCGGGGCGGCCGGACTTTGTTTTCCCGCGGCTGAAATTCGCCGTCTTCGTCGATGGCTGCTTCTGGCACGGCTGCCCGATCCATGGCACGCAGCCGAAACAGAACGCGCAGTTCTGGCGCGAGAAGATCGCACGCAACCGCTCGCGTGATCGCCGCGTGGACCGCGAACTCCGCGCCCGCGGCTGGCGCGTGCTGCGCATCTGGGAGCACGCGCTGAAGCGCCGCCACGAGCGACGGCTGCTCGGCCGGATCGCCCGCGCCCTCGCCCACCTCCCGTAATGCCAACGTCCGCTTCATTTTAGACCTTTGTCATTGCGAGGTGCGCGCAGCGCGCCGTGGCAATCCAGCTGGATTGCTTCGTCGCTCCGCTCCTCGCAATGACAGTCCAAGAGCGATGGGACGTTCGTATAAGAGGGCTTCCATAGCAGTCTCGGAGCGATGGCCGCGCGCCCTCGTCGCTCGACAGCCACCGCGCCGCTTGCCTTCCTTGGGCCATGCGTCTGCCCCCTCGCTTCGCTCTGCTCCTGGCCTTGTCCCCGCTCGTGCTCGCCCGTGCCGCGCAGCCCGCCGCCACCCTCGACTGGGCCAAGATCGACGCGGAGACGCTGCGGCATTTCCAGACCATCGTGCGCATGGACACCAGCGATCCGCCGGGCAATGAGCAGCCGGTCGCCGACTACCTGAAACGCACGCTCGAGGCCGCGGGCATCGAGGTGCAGGTCTTTGCCAAGGCCCCGCACCGCCCGAACGTCGTCGCCCGCCTGCGCGGCAACGGCAGCAAGCGTCCGCTCCTCATCATGGGCCACACCGACACCGTGAACGTCGATCCCAAGAAGTGGAAGCACGGCCCGTTCTCCGCCACGCGGGAGGACGGCTGGATCTACGGCCGCGGCACGGTGGACGACAAAGACAACGTCACCGCCGCGCTCATGACCCTGCTGCTCCTCAAGCGGAACGCCGTGCCGCTCGACCGCGATGTGATCTTCCTCGCCGAGGCCGGCGAGGAGGGCGCGGTGCAGTTTGGCATCGAGTTCATGGTGCAAAACCATTTCGCCGCGATCGACGCGGAGTTCTGCATCGCCGAGGGCGGCCGCGTGTCGCGCACCGGCGGCCAGGTCCACTACGCCAGCGTGCAGACGACCGAGAAAATCCCCAACCGCATCCGCGTGATCGCGCGCGGCGTGGCCGGCCACGGCTCCGTGCCCCTGCGCAGCAACGCCATCGTCCACCTCGCCAAGGCCGTCGCCAAAATCGCCGACTGGCAGACGCCCATGCGCCTCAACGAGACGACGCGCGCCTTCTTCGAGCGCCTCGCCACCATCAGCCCGCCCGAGGAGGCCGCGCGCTACCGCGCCGTGCTGCGCGGCGACGAGTCGGGCGCCGCGCAGGAGCATTTCGCCGAGCACCAGCCCGCGCTGCACTCGACGCTGCGCACCTCGATCTCGCCCAACATCATCCAGGGCGGCTACCGCGTGAACGTCATCCCCTCCGAGGTCGAGGCGACGCTCGATATCCGCGCGTTGCCCGACGAGGACATGGCGCGCTTCTTGGAGCAGCTGAAAACGATCATCGACGATCCCGCGATCTCGCTCGAGCCCGCGCCGGGCCACAGCCGCCCCGGCGCCCCGCCCTCGCGCCTGCGCACGGAGGCCTTTGAGGTGATCGAGGCGGCCGTGCGGCGCCACTACGGCGTCATCACCATTCCCTCGATGAGCACCGGCGCGACCGACATGGCCTTCCTCCGCGCGCGCGGCATCGAGTGCTACGGCATCGGCCCCGGCATCGACACCGAGGACGGCCCCAAGGGCTTCGGCGCGCACAGCGATCAGGAGCGCATCCTCGAGGCGGAGCTCTACCGCTTCGTGCGGTTCAACTACGACACGGTCGTGAGCCTGGCGGGGAAGCGGTAGGGCGCGCGGATCAAGGGGCGGAAACATTTCTAAGAAAGCCGCACGTCACGCGTCATTTTAATTTACCACCGTTCCCCTCGCTCACCATGCGCTCAATCACCTGCGGTTTTGTCCTCAACGTTGCCCTGCTAGCCTTACCCGCGTTCGCGCAAGACTACAGGAGTTTGATCGCGGAGGGAAACACCGCGATTGCCGCCAAGGACTATGCCAAGGCGCTCGCTCGGTTTGAGGCGGCGTTCAAGACCACGACCGGACCGGCCGCCTACGATCTCTTCAACGGCGCGCGCGCCGCGGCCTTGGCAGCCAAACCCGACGTAGCGCTCGACTGGCTCGAAAAGGCCGTGGCGCTCGGGTGGGCGAACCCAGCGAACATGCAGTCGAACCCCGACCTCGTGTCGTTGCACGCTCGGCCGCGGTGGGCGGCGGTCTTGTCAGAAGCCAGGGCGAAACGAAAAGTGCTCGATGCGAAAATCGACAAACCTCTCCGCACCGAGCTGCGCGCCATCCTCGATGCCGATCAGCGGGGTCGTCAGCAAATCGCGGAAATCGAAAAGCAATTCGGTCGCGACTCCGTTCCCATGCGCGAACTCTGGAAGAAAATCGAGGAAGCCGATCGCGCCAATCTGGCGAAGGTAACCGCGATCCTCGACAGCCGCGGATGGCTCGGTCCCGAGGTGGTCGGCAGCGACGGCAGCAGCGCGCTCTTCCTCGTCATCCAACACGCAAATCCGGAGACGCAGCGCAAATACCTCCCGATGATGCGGGCCGCGGCCAAAGATGGCCGGGCTCAAGCCAGCTCGCTCGCGCTGCTGGAGGATCGTGTCGCGCTGGGTGAGGGTCGCCGGCAAACCTTCGGCAGCCAGATCGGCACCGACGCGAAAACTGGCGCTTACTATGTCCTGCCGCTCGAGGATCCGGATCATGTTGATGAGCGACGTGCCAGCGTCGGACTCCCCCCGCTCGCCGACTACGTGGCTCACTGGGGGATCACGTGGGACGTCGAAGCTTACAAAAAGCAGCTCCCCCAGCTCGAAAAACGCGACTAAGGGCAGCCGATCGATAGCCCCGCAAAGCAGAAAACCCACTCGCAATGAGTGGGTTTTCGCAAAATGGAGCGGGCGAAGAGACTCGAACTCTCGACGTCCACCTTGGCAAGGTGGTGCTCTACCAACTGAGCTACGCCCGCAAAACAGGGTGCTAGGACTAGGCCCGCACTCGCATCCGTCAACTGCTATTTTGGAACGGAGAAATCCAGTGCGCGTCGCCGGATTATCCCGCCGATAAATAGCGCGCGATGGCTTCGAGCGGGCGTAATGCCAACGGCAGCTTCCTACCAGACCTTTGTCATTGCGAGGTGCGCGATGCGCACCGTGGCAATCCAGCTGGATTGCTTCGTCGCTCCGCTCCTCGCAATGACAGGACAAAGGCGAAGCAACGTTGGAGCGAGCTTGCTCGCGCCATCCGGAAAGTCGCGAGCAAGCTCGCTCCCACAAAAATCAAAAACCACCGTGGCCTCCGCCTCAGCGATCGATCACATCGAGTTCGGGCCACTGCGCGATCTTGCGGTGCAGGGTGCGGCGGCTCACGCCCATCAGTTCGGCGGCGTGGGTGCGGTTGCCGCGGGCCTTGAGCAGGGCCTCGCGCAGCAGGCGCTTCTCGTTCTCCTCGACCGAGAGCGAAGGCCCGGCCGACGCGGGCGCAGCGGTGGCGGCCGCGACATTCGCCGCCGCCACACCCGGGCCGCTGACGACGACCGGCTCGCCTTCGCCGCGGAACTTGGGCTCGAGATCGTATTCCGTGAGGCTGCCGCCGCGGCGGAGCACGACGGCGTTTTCGCAGAAATTCCGCAGCTCGCGGATGTTTCCCGGCCACGCGTAGGCCTGGAGGGTGCGCAGCGCGCCAGCCTCGACCGTGAGCGGCGGCACGCCGTTTTCATCGGAAAACACGCGGATGAAATGCGCCAGCAGCAGCGGGATGTCGTCGGTGCGATCACGCAGCGGCGGCATGAGCAGGCGCACGACATTGAGGCGGAAAAACAGATCCTCGCGGAATTTTCCGTCGCGCACCATCTGCTCGAGGTTGCGGTTGGTCGCGGCGACGAGGCGCACGTCGAGCTCGATGGGCTTGGAGCCGCCGACGCGCTCGATCGCCTTGGTCTCAAGGAAGCGCAGGAGCTTCACCTGCGTGGACTGCGAGATCTCGCCGATCTCGTCGAGGAAGAGCGTGCCGCCGGCGGCGGACTCGAAGCGGCCGATGCGGCGCTCCGTCGCGCCCGTGAACGAGCCGCGCTCGTGGCCGAAGAGCTCGCTCTCGAGCAGGTTCTCCGAGAGCGCCGCGCAGTGCACCGCGACAAAGGCCGCGCGCGCCCGCGGGCTCGCCTGATGGATGGCCTGCGCGATCAGCTCCTTGCCGGTGCCGGACTCGCCCTCGATCAGAATCGTGGCGCGGGAGGGCGCGACGAGCTTCATCTTGTCGATGACGGCCTTCAGCGGGGCCGAGGCGCCGATGATGCCCTCGATCTTGAATTTCTCGTCGAGGCGCTCGTGCAGCTGCTGCACCTCGACCTCGAGCGTGCGGGTCTTGAGCGCGCGCTGGATGAGCACCTCGAGCCGCTCGATGTTGACGGGCTTGGTGAGAAAATCCACCGCGCCGCGCTTCATCGCCTCGACCGCGCTGTCGATGCTGCCGTAGGCCGTCATCATCAGCACGGCGGGGCGGTGCGGAAGCGCGAGGGCCTTGTCGATGACCTTGAGGCCCGACTTCCCGGGCATCCGCAGATCGGTGAGCACCACGTCGTAGGGCTGGGCGTCGAGCAGGTTGAACGCCTCCTCGGCGTTGGCCGCGATGGAGACGTCGTAGGTCTCGGCGAGGGCCTGTTGGAGCCCTTCGCGGGTATGTTTCTCGTCATCGACGATGAGGACACTGGGCGCCATGCGCTCCATGAATCGCGCCATGCTCCGGCCGGTCAACGGGAAACACCGCCGGCGGCATCGCCGGCCGGGCCGGCCTTTTCCTCTCCAACTGGTGCTCGGGACAGGACTCGAACCTGCACGCCTTGCGGCACATGCACCTCAAACATGTGTGTCTACCAATTCCACCACCCGAGCAGTTGGAAAACGAGGAACGCGGACTAAGGAAGATCGCCCGGGGCTTGTCCAGCCCTGAAATGAAAACGGCGCGTGGACTGGGCGCATCTCTGTTTTCTGGCGATGGAGACGCGCCGCCCTCGGCGCGTGGGCCCGACCGCGGCGAGGGCGCCGCGGCTCCAACCGCTGCGCGACTGCCTCACCGGTTCGACTGCGTGCGCCCAAAAAAGTCAGATGGCCCGCGCGGACTCACCGCGCGCGCTGCCGCTCGACCAGGCCGCGCGCGAGTTCCGCGGCGAAAAACGGCCCGCGATAAATCATCCCGGTGTAAACCTGCACGAGCGCCGCGCCAGCATCGAGCTTCTCGGCCGCGCCCTCGACATCCGTGATGCCCCCCACCCCGATGATCGGCAGGCGGCCGCCGGTCGCGCGCGCGATGTAGCCGACGATTTCGGTCGAGCGCCGCCGCACGGGCGCGCCGCTGAGGCCGCCGGCCTCGTTGACGCCCGCAAAGAAGCCCGGGCGCGCGAGCGTGGTGTTGGTGGCGATCACGCCGTCGAGCCGGTATTCCGCGATCACGCCGAGCACGGCGTCGATCTGCGGCCACGTGAGATCGGGCGCGATCTTCAGAAGGATCGGCACGTGGCGCTGGCCGGGCTGCGCGGCGCGTGCGGCGTTGGCGGAGGTCACCGCGCTCAGCAGCTCGCGCAGGCGCGACTCGTCCTGGAGTTGGCGAAGATTGGGCGTGTTGGGGCTCGAGACGTTGAGCACGAGGTAATCAGCGAAGCCCGCGAGCCGCTGGAAACTCGCGAGGTAGTCGTCCGGCGCGCGCTCGATGGCGGTGACCTTGGACTTGCCGAGATTCACGCCGAGCGGGATGCGCCGCGCACCGGGGCCGGGCTGCCGGGCAAGCCGCGCGGCGACGGCCTCGGAGCCCTCGTTGTTGAAACCCATCCTGTTAATCACGGCCTCCTCCGCCGGGTAGCGAAACATCCGCGGCTTAGGGTTACCCTCCTGCGCGAGCGCCGTGACGGTCCCGATCTCGACGTGGCCAAAGCCGAGCGCGGCGGCGGCGGGCCAGGCACGGGCGTTCTTGTCGAAGCCAGCGGCGAGGCCCACGGCATTCGGGAATTTCAGCCCGAAGACCTCGACCGGGCGCGCCCGCGCCGTCCCGCGGCGCGTCCACCATTCCAACGCAGCGCGCAGCGGCGCGAGGCGCCCGAGCAGGGCGAGCGCATCCACGCCCAGCTCGTGGGCCTCCTCTGAATCCCGGCGGAATAGCTGCGGCCGGATCACGGACTCGTAGAAATTTTCCATCGCGCGCGACGCTGCGTTTGCCCGCGGCGCTTGGCAAGAACCGCGCATCCGAAGCCCCGTTTCCGCAGGCTTTTCCGCCCAACCTCGTGCGGCGGGAGCACGATTTCGCGCCCGCGGTTTTTGGGCTTGTTATTTGAAAACCCACTCGCACGCTGCGCCAAAAATCAGACCTGACACTCATGGCCAAAGCTACTTCCACACTCAATTGGTGCGTCGTCCGCATCGGCGACGATCATAACTGGTGGGTCTCCGAGACCAGCGACCCCGTGCGCTGGGACGTCGATGGTCTCAGCATCATCGACCCCCGCCAAGTGCAGCACCTCATTGAGCTGCTCGATCCGCTGCGCGACTACGGGTTCAATCAGGATATTTTCGACGCAGCCTTCATCCCGTTCCGCATCGAAAAGGATCTCGGCAACGGCAGCGTCCGCCTGAAGCGCGTCAAGGAGTCTCTCGTCGAGTCCGAGGAAAAGCTCTTCGGCCTGCCGGACATCCTCGACGAGGAAAACGGCCCCTACGCCGATCTCCTCGACCACGTCACGCGCTGCCGCGTGAAGATGCTCAACGACCTCTTCAAGTTCGAATCCAAACTCACCGTGGACGAGGTCGAGGACGAGATTCGCGAGGACCAGAACAGCAATTTCATCCAAGGCAAAGCCGTCCACACCTTCGAGGAACTCACCTCCATCCTCGACTACATGCCCGCCGGCTACGACGCCGACGAGGAAGCTCCGGCCAAAGGCGTCGAAGACGAAGGCGACGACGATGATCTGCCCGAGCTCGACGAAGCCGAGGAGGAGAAACTCAAGAACGACGAATCGCTCAAGTGGGACGAGGACGAGGAGCCCGCCGCCGACGAACTCGATGCCGATGGCAAGAAAAAGGAAAAGAGTGGAGCCAAAGGCGACGACGATGACGACGACCTCGACGACGACGACGATGATGATGACGACGACGAGGACGAAGATGACGAGGACTCCGACGAGGATGACGAGGACAAACCCAAGAAAAAGACCAAGGGTAAGCGCTGACACCGCGGCCCTCCCGCCCCTCTCGTCTGACAAAAAGGCCGCCGATAATCGGCGGCCTTTTTTATTCCTGACTTATGCCAACGTCCCGTGACGAGCAGACTATTCCGAGGTGGGGCCGGTTCTCCGAACCGGCCTGGGTTGTAGGGCGATGCGCCGGCTGGAACCCAGGCCGCTTGCGGAGAAGCGGCCCCACCGCCAATCGTTCGGAAGATCCAAACTTCAAACAACGTGTCAGCGGGCGCCCCGGCGACCCCGTCTCGCTTGATTCGGCTGTGGGAGCGTGCTTGCACGCGACCGTCGCGACCAAGGTCGCTCCCACAAGTCAGATTCGCTCGGTCATGATCGTTGCCCAAAGCCCCGCTTCTTCCGAAGCGGGCCGCGCCGAAGGCGCCGGCGCGAACGTCCTCACCGCAAAGCCGCCGCCATGTCCTTCGCGAAATACGTGAGGATCAAGTCCGCGCCCGCGCGCTTGATGGCGATTAGCGATTCGTGCCGGCAGCGGGCGAGATCGAGCCAGCCGAGCTTTGCGGCGGCGTGGATCTGCGCGTATTCGCCGGAGACTTGGTAGGCCGCGATTGGCTTGGTCGTCGCGCTGCGCAGCTCGCGGATGATGTCGAGATACGGACCGGCGGGCTTGACCATCAGGATGTCCGCGCCCTCGGCGTCATCGAGTGCGGCCTCGTGGAGCGCCTCGCGGCGGTTGGCGGGATTCATCTGGTAGGTCGCCTTGCTGAGCAGGCGCGTGCCCGCGGCCTGCGCGCTGCCGACGGCGTCGCGAAACGGCCCATAGTAGGCGGAGTTGTATTTCGCGGAGTAGGCCAGGATGCCGGTGCCGGAAAAACCCGCCGCATCCAGCGCGCGCCGGATCGCGCCCACGCGGCCGTCCATCATGTCGCTCGGCGCCACGAGATCGACGCCAGCCCGCGCCTGCAGGACCGCCATGCGGCCCAGGAGCGCGACCGTGCGATCGTTTTCCACATCGTCGCGCGCGGGGGTGAGCACGCCGTCGTGCCCGTGGCTCGTGTAGGGATCGAGCGCGACATCGGTGATGACCGTGAGCTCAGGGAGGGCTTTCTTCACCGCGCGCACAGCGCGGAGGACGAGTGTATCCTCGTTGAGCGCCTGCGTGCCCTCGTCGTCCTTCAGTTTCGCGTCGAGCTTGGGAAAAAGCGCCACCGCCGGCACGCCGAGCTTCGCCAGCGCACGACACTCCTTCACGAGATCGGAAAGGTTCAGGCGAAACACCCCCGGCATCGACGCGATGGGATCGGGCGCGGCCTTCCCCTCGACGACGAAGAGCGGCGCGATGAAGTCCGCGGGTCGCAGCACGGTCTCCTCCGTCATCGCCCGCAGGCTGGCGGTGCGGCGGAGGCGGCGGGGACGCTGCGCGAGAGCGAGAGGGTGGGAATCGGCCATAAACAAAGCCGCAATGGAGCAGGCATCCGCCCGCCCCGCGACATGATTTCTCGCCAGGCAGTGGGTCTGTTTGCTGCTGATCGAACCTGTGGGAGCGGGTTTACCCCGCGACAAGTCGGGGCGTGAAGCCCCTCCCGCCACCAAACCGACCCACTGCCTCGCGCCGTGTTCGTTGTTGTCGCCTCGCCGCCGCCGCACTCACTGGAGCCGGGCCGCTGCCCGCTTGGCCCTCCCACCCTATGAATCCGATCTCCCTGTCCGCCCGATTGCTCGCGATTGTCTCCTGTCTGCTCGCCGGCTCGGCGACCGCTCAACCCGCGGCGCTCCCGGACAAGGAGGACTTCCATCTCTTCCTGCTCATCGGCCAGTCCAACATGGCGGGGCGCGGCGTCGTCTCTACTGCGGATCGGACACCGATTGCGCGTGTGCTGATGCTCGACAAAACGGGCGCGTGGGTGCCGGCCGTCGATCCCATGCACTTCGACAAGCCGAACCTCGTCGGCGTCGGGCTCGGCCGCTCCTTCGCGGAGGTCATCGCCGCCGCGCGGCCCGGTGTCACCATCGGGCTGATTCCGTGCGCCGTCGGCGGCTCGCCGATCGACACGTGGCGCCCGGGCGTCTTCTACGACGCCACGAAAAGCCATCCGTGGGACGACGCGCTGCGCCGCGCGAAGCTCGCGCTGCAATCGGGCACGTTGCACGGCATCCTCTGGCACCAAGGCGAATCCGACTCCAACCGCGCGCTCGCTCCCGGCTACGCCGCCAAGCTCGACGATCTCGTTGCGCGCCTGCGGGCTGAGCTGCGCGCGCCACGCGTGCCATTTGTCGCCGGCCAACTCGGCCAGTTTGCGGACAAGCCCTGGGACGAGTTTCGCACCCAGGTCGATCAGGCGCATCGCGGGCTGCCGGGTCGCGTTGCGCGCACGGCCTTCGTCAGTGCGGAGGGGCTGCGACACAAAGGCGACCAGGTCCACTTCGACTCCGACTCGCTGCGGGAATTCGGCCGGCGCTACGCCGCGGCCTTCCTGAAGCTCGCCGCGGAAAAGTGAACGAACGCGCGCCTTGACTGACCGACACCCTGCCCCACCCGCACAGTTGACGCCACGCGTCCCGCTGCCACGAATAACTTTCCCATGACCACCCCCTACACTCGCCGTGACTTCGCCAAGTTCGCCCTCGCGGCGATTCCCGCTGCCGGACTGCTATCAGCCCCGTCCGCCCTCCGTGCCGCCACCGGCAAACCCAATTCCAAGGTCAACGGCGTGATGATCGGGCTCAACGTGCCCTACAGCTTCGGCGGGCGCACGATGCCCGGGGATGAAATCCTGAAGAACTGCCGCGAACTCAACGTCAGCGGCGTCGAGCTGCGCATGCAGCCCGTCGAGGCGTTTCTCGGCCTGCCCGCAATCGTCGGCGCCACCAAGGCCGGCACGCCCAAGGCCGCCAAGACCGGCGACGCCCCCGACAACAACACGATGAAGCTCCGCGAATGGCGCCGCACCGCCCCGCTCGCCCGCGTGGCCGATTTTCGCCGCATGTTCGACGACGGCGGCGTGGCCATCGAGATTCTCAAGGTGGACGGCATCTTCGCCATGACCCCCGAGGAGCTCGACTACAGCTTCACCATCGCCAAGACGCTCGGCGCGCGCGCGATCTCGACCGAGATTTCCAAGAAGGACGAGGACCACCAGCGTGTCGGCCAGTTTGCCGACAAACACCGCATCCTCCTCGCGCTCCACGGCCACGCGACGACGACCGGCGCGGACTACGAGCGCGCCTACGCCCACGGCAAGTTCGTCGGCTCCAACCTCGACATCGGCCACTACGTCGCCGGCGACAACGGCTCGCCCGTGGACTTCATCAAGAAGAACCACGCCCGCATTTCGCACGTCCACATCAAGGACCGGAAAAAAGGCAACGGCCCGAACACGCCGTTCGGCGAGGGCGACACCCCGATCAAGGATGTGCTGCGCCTCATCCGCGACAACAAGTGGGCCATCCAGGCCACGATCGAATTCGAATACAAAGTGCCCGAGACCTCGACCCGCATGGCCGAGATCGCGCGCGCCGTGAAATACTGCCGCGACGCGCTGGCGTGAACGCCACGGCGCGAATTCTCCCGCCACGCCACGGCCACCCGTAAACGGTGGCCGTTTTTTTTTGCGCCGTTCCCGCCCGGAAAACCCTTCCCGCCTCCGCGTAAAACCTGCTACCACTGGTCCCTTCCTCCACCGCTCCATGCCCATCCGTCTCTTCGATTCGCTCACCCGCGAGGTCCGCGAGCTGCGCCGCCCCGACCCTTCCGACCCGAAGGACGTGTTCAGCTTCTACAACTGCGGCCCCACCGTCTATGCGCCCGCGCACATCGGGAATTTCCGGACCTTTGTGGTGAACGACGTGCTCCGCCGCCTGCTCGAGCTGGAGTATGGCCCGGACAAGGTGAAGCACGTGCGCAACCTCACCGACGTGGACGACAAGACCATCAAGCGCGCCCGCGACGAAGGCCGCTCGCTCAGCGAGGTCACGCAACAGTGGACCAAAAAATTTGAAGACGATTGCAAGGCGCTCAACTGCCTGCCGCCGCACGACAGCCCGAAAGCCACCGCGCACATCCGCGAGCAAGTGGACATGATCGGCGTGCTGATGAAGAAAGGGAACGCCTACCGCGCCGCCGATGGCTCGGTGTATTTCAAGGTCTCGTCGTTCGACAACTACGGCCGCCTCTCGCGCGTCAAGGAACGCGAACTCCAGCTCGGCAGCGCGCTCGCCGGCAAACCGCAGGCCGTCGATGCCGACGAGAAGGAAGACGGCTCGGACTTTGCCCTCTGGAAAGCCCACAAGCCCGACGATGGCGCCAACGCCTGGGACAGTCCGTGGGGCCGCGGCCGCCCCGGCTGGCACATCGAGTGCAGCGCGATGAGCAAAGCGATTCTCGGCGACACCATCGACCTGCACACCGGCGGCGAAGACCTGCTCTTTCCGCACCACGAAAACGAAATCGCCCAGAGCGAATGCTGCAACGGCGTGCCCTTCGCGCGCCACTGGTATCACAGCAAACACCTGCTCGTGGACGGCGCGAAGATGAGCAAGAGTCTCGGTAATCTCTACACACTGGATGATCTCACGGCGAAGGGCTTCTCGCCGATGGCGCTGCGCTACGCACTCCTGATGGGGCATCCGAGAAAGCAGCTAAATTTCATGTTGGATTCTCTGCAGGCGGCGGAGAGCGCTTTGGTAAAGCTGCGTTCATATCGCGCCGGATTGGTCAAGAAAGCCGGCACGGCAGCTAGGGATCCTGCCGACGTTATGGAATTCGATTTCGTATTCGGATCTCTTGAGGATGATCTCAACACACCAGGAGCGTTGGGGGCATTGTTTGACGACATGAAGTTTCCAACACCCGCAGATGTGTTTCCGGTTCATGCTGCGAACCTTCTTTTTTGGTTCGATCGCGCGATGTTCGCTCTTGGCCTAAAAGTCGACGAGCCCAGCAAACCCGAAACATCCATTCCGAGTGAAATCACCGCCCTCGCCGAAAAGCGCTGGGCCGCGAAGCAGGCCAAGGATTTCGCCACCGCCGATGCCTTGCGCAAGGAACTCGCCGCCGCCGGCTGGTCGATGCTCGACAGCAAGGCCGACTACAAACTCGAACCGCTCAGGAAATAATCACGCCGCGCGCGGACTGCCGCGTTTGATCCGACCGCGAATCTTGGCGATCTGATCCGGAGCAATCCACTCGAACAGACCTCCGCCTTCTTCCGGGTAATAGAAAACCTGGCCAAGCTTGCGCGCGAAGTGGACGTAGTCGGGATGCGGAATCTTGATTTTGTCGCCGCTCGTCAGGGTCAGCTCGACCGGAAACACCTCGGGGTTTGTGAGCAACGCGTGGAGGTCTTCGTTTTTCATCTCAGCCCCAAGCTGCCTCATGCGGGTCGCAGGGCAAGTGTCATCAATCATCTGCATCAGTCAGCCGCCACGCCTCGACCACTTCGATCTTTTCCTCAGTCGTTGATTTCCACCGCACGTTCCAGCCGGCGACCGACATCCCATATACGCGCCCGGCCTCGGGCGGTTGGTAGGCGGGCTGGAGGTTGAGGGTCAGCAGTTGGCGGACGAGCGTGACGACCGGGTCCGTGAGCTGCCCCGCGATCTCCGGCGGGATCACGACAGCGGCGGCGGCGCGCAACGACGGCGCGTCCTTCGCCCAATCCGAGCGGGCGTCGGGCTTCGCCTCGGCCCAGGGCAGATACGGCTTCACGTCATAGACGGGCGTGCCGTCCACCGCATCGACCCCGGCCACGCGCAGCGCGCCCGGCTCGACCGCGACGAGCGCGACCAGCGAGAGCCCGAGCCCGTTGGGCCGCGCCGGCGCACGCGAGGCAAACACCCCGACGCGCTCGTTGCCGCCCAGCCGCGGCGGCCGGACTGTCGCCGCGCCGTCCCACGGCGGGTTGAGGTGGAAGCCCGTCACAAGCCACACGTGCGAGAAATCCTCCAGGCCGCGGACAAATTCCGGCGCGGCAAACTCCGACAGAAACTCCACCCGACCCTCCGCCGCCGGCACGAGGCCGGATTGCCGCGGCACGCCGAATTTTTCGGCAAACGGCGTGCGCAGCACCGCGACGGGACGGATTTCAGGCATGGCGCCGCGCACTAGCCACGAAAACGCCCCCGGGCGCAAAACGAAACCGCGCCAACGCCCGCGGCGCAGTTCGATTTGTCATTGCGAGCCCGGCTCGGCGGGCGCGGCAATCCATCTGAAATCTCAGCTGGATTGCTTCGTCGCTCCGCTCCTCGCAATGACAACATAAAATCAATCCGCCCACTCGCACCCCGCAGCGGAATTGACACCCGCGCGTTTTCGCGGCGGCCTTGTCGGTTCTGGCCCTGCAATCGTAGGCAGGACCGCAACACCTACACACCATGCCGATGACTCCGCTCGAAGAACTTCGCCACTCGTGCTCGCACGTGCTGGCGACCGCCATCCTCCGCGTCTTCCCCGACGCCAAGCTAGACATCGGCCCACCCACAGACACCGGTTTCTACTACGACGTCGATCTCGAGCATAAGCTCACGCTCGACGACCTCGCGAAGCTCGAGGTCGAGATGAAGAAAATCGCCGAGGAGAACCAGCGCTTCGACCGCAAGGAAGTCTCCCGCGACGAGGCCGTCGCGATCATCACGCAGATGAAGCAGGAGCGCTACAAGCTGGGCCGCCTCGCGGACATCCCGGCCGACGAGAAGATTTCGTTCTACACCAACGGCGAGTTCACCGATCTCTGCGCGGGCACGCATGTCCGCTACACGTCGAAACTGAAGGCGTTCAAGCTCCTCTCCATCGCCGGCGCCTACCACCGCGGCGACGAGAAGAACAAGCAGCTCCAGCGCATCTACGGCACCGCCTTCGCCACCAAGGAGGAACTCGCGCAGCACCTCGATCGCATGGAGCAGGCCAAGGCCCGCGACCACCGCAAGCTCGGCAAGGAGCTGAAGCTTTTCCACGTCGATGAGGACGTCGGCCAGGGTCTGATCCTCTGGACGCCCAACGGCTCCATCGTTCGCCAGGAGCTGCAGACCTTCATCGGCGAGGAGCTGCGCAAGCAGGGCTACTCGCAGGTCTTCACGCCGCACATCGGCAAGCTCACGCTCTACAAGACCAGCGGCCACTTCCCCTACTACAAGGAGTCGCAGTTCACCGCCTTTGCCGAGCCCGAGGCGCTCGCGCAGGCCGCGACCGAGGGCTGCTCCTGCGCCGATCTCACGGCGCGGCTCGAGGGCGTCACCCAGCAGTTCGCCGACGAGATCAACCGCCGCGCGGGCAAGGAAGTCATCGCGCAGGATCGCGTGATGGATCCAACCAAGCTCCTCGACGGCTTCATGCTGAAGCCGATGAACTGCCCGCACCACATCAAGATCTTCGCCTCGCAGCCGCACTCGTATCGCGACCTGCCGGTGCGGCTCGCGGAGTTCGGCACCGTCTATCGCTGGGAGCAGAGCGGCGAGCTCAACGGCATGACGCGCGTCCGCGGCTTCACGCAGGACGACGCGCACCTCTTCTGCACCGAGGCCCAGGTCGCGCAGGAAGTGCTCGGCTGCCTCTCGCTCGTGAAGACGGTGCTCACGACGCTCGGCATGAGCGACTACCGCGTGCGCGTCGGCCTCCGCGATCCCGACAGCAGCAAGTTCACCGGCGATCCCGCCAAGTGGGACGCCGCCGAGTCCGCGTGCCGCGAAGCTGCGAAGACCCTCGGCGTGCCCTTCACCGAGGAACCCGGCGAGGCCGCGTTCTACGGCCCGAAGATCGACTTCGTGATCAAGGATGTGATCGGCCGCGAATGGCAGCTCGGCACCGTGCAAGTGGACTACGTCCTCCCCGTGCGCTTCGACCTCAGCTACGTGGGCGCCGACAACACCGCGCACCGCCCCGTGATGATCCACCGCGCGCCCTTCGGCTCGATGGAGCGTTTCTGCGGCGTGCTCATCGAGCACTTCGGCGGCGACTTCCCTGCGTGGCTCGCGCCCGAGCAGGTGCGCATCGTCCCCATCAGCGACAAGCTCAACGACTACGCCCGCGCCTATCTCACACGCCTCAAGGCCGAGGGCCTGCGCGCCACGCTCGACGAGCACTCCGACAAACTCGGCGCCAAGATCCGCCGCGCCGAGCTCGACAAGATTCCCTACACGCTCGTCATCGGCCACAAGGAAGCCGAGGCGAACAGCGTGTCCGTCCGCAGCCGTGCCCGCGGCGACGAAGGCGTGATGACCGCCGACGCCTACCTCGCGAAGCTGAAGCACGAAGTCGCGACACGCGCGCTGCCGGAGAAGAAGAAGCCGGCCGCCACGGCGTAACGGCTCGCCGTAGCGGCGGGCGTCCCTGCCCGCCGAGGTTTAAGCGGTCGAAAATCCTAAACCGGCGGGCACGGAGGCCCGCCGCTACGACGCCAGCCGCGTCGTCACGCGCACCAGCTCGGTCGCGACGGCCTGCGCGGCTTTGCGCGAGCGCTCGTCCTTGAGGGCGCCTTGCTCGTCGAAAGCCTTGTCGGCGTGCGGGAGCACGCACTGCGTGGGGATCACATGGCAGCCGAGGTGCGTGAGGAGCTGGCGTGCGAGCGTCATCGACCGGATGCCGCCGAACGCGCCCGGCGACGCCGAGACGACCGCGGCCACCTTGCCTCGGAATGGATTCTCGTCCGCGCGCGTGCACCAATCGATCGCGTTCTTCAGCAACGGCGTCATCTGCGAGTTGTATTCCGGCGAGGCGATGAGCAGCCCGCCGTGCGAGTTGATCTGGTCCACGAGCTTCTGCGCGCCGGCCGGCAGGCCTGCGCTGTCTTCGAGGTCACCGTCATAAAGCGGCAGGGCCAGTTCGCGCAGATCGACGACCGTCACCTCACCGCCCGCGCCGCGCACGGCGGTCACGACGTTCGCGAGCAAGCGGGCGTTAAACGATTCACGTCGAGCGCTGCCGGAGAAGGCGAGGATGCGGGGAGGTGTGGCCATACGCTGAGCAAATGCAGCCACGAGCCATCGGCAAGCACGCCCCCGGATTGTTGTTGCCCGCCTCGGCAGAGGCGGGATTCCGAGGTAGCGCGGTGCTTCAGCCCGCGCAGGAACGCGACAACGCGCCCGCACCGCTGCGCGGGCTGAAGCACCGCGCTACCTCAAGCCGTCCCTGCTCTTCCGAGCAGGGCTACTGGAAACCCGGACCTGCCGCCCTACCCCAGCGCCTTGAGCAACCGCTCCAGCTCCGCGCGCTTCGCCTTTTGATCGGAGAGCTGCTTCCGGGCGCCTTCGAGCACGGCGGGCGGGGCTTTGCTGACGAACGCTTCGTTTGCCAACCGAGCCTCGGTGCCTGCGATGTGCTTCGTGATCTGCTCAAGTTCCTTGGTGAGCCGGACCTTCTCGGCGCCGACATCGACGGTGCCGGAGAGATCGAGATAAACGGTGCCGAGCGGCGTGACGGCCGCGGGCGCGCCATCCACTTTTTCCTGGCGCGTGATTTCGGCGGCGCCGGCGAGGCGGGTGAGCTTCGCGAGGTTGGCGGCGAGGACGGACCACTCGGCGTCGGCGGCGGTGACCATGAGCTTCACATCGCGCCGGCTGGCGACGTTGTGATCGGCCTTGAGCGTGCGGGTCTGCGAGATGAAGGCCTTGAGCTTATCGACCGAGGCGACCGCGGCGCGGTCGAGCGTGAGGCCTTGCGCGAAGGAGACGGTGGCGATTTGCGAGGCGTTCTCCACCTGCACGTCCTCGATGAACTTGTCCGCCGGGCCGTAGCCGAGCTGGTGCCAGAGTTCCTCGGTGATGAAGGGCATGAACGGGTGCAGCAGCAGCAGGGTCTGCCGCAGCACGAGGTCCTGGATGGCGAGGCAGTTGGCCTTGGTCGCGGGGTCCTGGAGCTTCGATTTCGAGACCTCCACATACCAGTCGCAAAAGTCGTTCCAGAAAAATCCGTAGAGCACCTGCACCGCGGCGCTGAACTCGAACTCGTAGAAGCAGCGGTTCACCTCGCGCGTCGCCGCGAGCATGCGATCGAGGATGGCGTGGTCGTCGGCGTCGAACTTGGCGGGCTCGAGCCGCGACACGATGGCGGCCACGGAGGAGTTGTCGCCCGCCTCGCCGCTCATCTGGCGGAAGCGGCACGCGTTCCAGAGCTTGTTGCAGAAATTCTTCCCGCTCTCGATGCGGTCTTCCTGGAAGCGGATGTCCTGGCCCTGCGGCGCGATGGAGACGATGCCGAAGCGGAGGCCGTCGGCGCCGTATTTGGCGATGAGGTCGAGCGGATCGGGCGAGTTGCCGAGGGATTTCGACATCTTGCGGCCCTGCTGGTCGCGGATGATGCCGGTGAAATAGACGTGCTTGAACGGAATGCGCCGCTCGATCGATTCGCCGGGCCGCATGAACTCGAGGCCGGCCATGATCATGCGCGCGACCCAGAAGAAGATGATGTCGGGGCCGGTCACGAGCGTCGTCGTCGGGTAAAAGTAATCTAGGTCCTGCGCCTTCATCTTGTCGGCGTCGGGCCAGCCCATCGTCGCAAACGGCCAGAGCCACGACGAGGCCCACGTGTCGAGCACGTCGTCCTCCTGCGTGAATCCGAGTTTCTCAAGTTGTCCCACCAATTCTTCGTGGCCCGGCGCGATGGCCACAAAGATGTCGGTCAGCTCAATCTCCATGTCTCGCTCAAGGATCTTATCCGAGCCATCCGGCTGCCGCATTTGCTCACCGGCTTTTAGAATCTTAACATCTCCCGTTTTGATAAACCGGACAGATACGCTCTCCGGTTTCCGCACCTCAGATAGTAACTTAAGGGCTATTGCATTGTCGCCCGGATTACCTGTGCCGATGGGAGCACTTCTCCACACCGGAATGCGATGGCCCCACCAGAGCTGGCGGCTGATGCACCAGTCCTGGATGTTCTCGAGCCAATGCAGGTAAACTTTGCTCCAGCGCTCGGGGTGAAAATGGATGTGGCCGTCGCGCACGGCGGCCTTGGCTTCCTCGACGCGCGGGTAGCGCAGCCACCACTGCCACGTGAGCCGCGGCTCGATCGGCACATCGGCGCGTTCGGAGTAGCCGACGTTGTTGGCGTAGGGCTCCTCGGCGACGAGCGCGCCGCTGGCCTTGAGCAGCTCGGCGGCTTTCTTGCGGCCCGCGAAACGCTCGAGGCCCGCGAGCTCGGGGCCGGCGAACTCGTTGAGCACACCGTTGGCCTGAAGCACGTCGATGATCGGGAGCTTGTGGCGCGCGCCGATCTCAAAGTCGGTCTTGTCGTGCGCGGGCGTGATCTTGAGCGCGCCGGTGCCGAACTCTTTGTCCACGGAGGCGTCGGCGATGATCGGAATCTCCGCGGCGGGCCCGAGGGCGCGGCGGACCTTTTTCCCGATCCAGCCGGCGTAGCGCGGATCCTCGGGATGCACGGCGATGGCGACGTCTCCCGGGATCGTCTCGGGGCGCGTGGTCTTGACCTCGACGAAGAGGCCCGGCGCATCGACCCGCTCGTAGCGCACGCGGTAGATCGTGCCGTTGACGGGCTTCATGGTGACCTCCTCGTCGCTGAGCGCGGTCTGCGAGGCGGGGCACCAGTTCACCATGCGCTTGCCGCGGTAGATGTTTCCCTTGGCAAAGAGATCGACGAAGGCCGTGAGCACCGCCTTCGAGTAGTGCGGGTCCATGGTGAACTGCGTGCGATCCCAGTCGCACGAGGCGCCGAGGGCGCGGAGCTGCTCGAGGATCTTGCCGCCCTTTTCTTCGCGCCAGGACCAGACCTTCTCCAGGAATTTTTCGCGGCCGAGGTCGCGGCGGGTTTTCTTCTCGGTCTGGCGGAGCTGTTTCTCGACGACGTTTTGCGTGGCGATGCCCGCGTGATCGGTGCCGGGGAGCCAGAGGGCGGCCTTGCCCTCGAGACGCGCGCGGCGGATGAGGATATCCTGGAGCGTGTTGTTGAGCACGTGCCCCATCGTGAGCACGCCGGTGACGTTGGGCGGCGGGATGACGATGCAGTAGGGATCGCGGCCGCGCGCGGGCTTCCCGGCGAAGGCGTTCGCGGCCTGCCAGGCGGCATACCACTTCTTTTCGACGTCGTGCGGTTCGTAGCTCTTGGTGATCTCGGCCATCGGGTGGTGCTTGATTGGAAACGCGCAGAAAACGCCCCGGCCCGGTGCGAGGCAAGTGGTTAGTTCCCCCTACGCCCGAGGCGGACGACCCGGGTGGCAACTTGGACGTTGAAAGCCCGGCTCCGCGTGTGCGATCTCTGATCCTCGCACTTCCACCGCCATGCCTGCCCAAATCGCCCAACGCGCCCAGAGCCGCCTCGCCTTCCCGGGCGTCGTGCCACGATCTGAGCGGCTCGCGGCGTGCAAGGAATTCCTCCGCACCGAGACGGAGTCGCTGCGGGCCCGCCACCGGAACGGCTCGTCCGGCCTGACGATTTGCCACGAGCGCTCGCGCATCATCGACGCGCTGGTCATCGCGCTGTTTGACTATGCGATGCGCACCTACCGCCCGCCTGATGGCGGCGAGGTCGCGCCGGTCGCGCTCGTCGCCCTGGGCGGCTACGGCCGCGGCGAGCTGTCGCCGTTCAGCGACATCGACGTGATGTTTCTTTTCCCGACCAAGACCAAGCCCGCCGAGGCCAAGCCGCTCCAGCAGCACATCACCGACGAAATCCTTTACCTCCTCTGGGACTGCGCGCTCAAGGTCGGCCACTCCACGCGCACCCTCGATGAGGCTTTCGCCGAAGCCCGAACCGAGATTCAGTCCAAGACCGCCATGCTCGAGGCCCGCCTCGTCGCCGGCTCCGAGAAGCTCTACGACACCTTCGCGACCGCCTACCGCAGCTACTACGCGAGCGAAAACCCCACCGACTACATCTCCGCCCGCCTCGCCGATCAGTCGAGCCGCCGCGCCAAGTTCGCCAACACCGTTTTCAACCAGGAGCCCGACATCAAGAACGGTGTCGGCGGGCTGCGCGACTACCAGAACACCGTCTGGATGGCCCGCGTGAAGCTCGACATCAACCGCATCGAGGAGCTCGGCACGCAGAACTATGTCGGCGCGGATGATCTCGCCGCCTTCCAGCGCGGCTACGATTTTCTCCTGCGCGTGCGCAATGATCTGCACTTCCTGCAAGGCCGGCCCAACGACGTCATGACCTTGGATCTCCAGCCGCGCATTGCGGAGAACCTCGGCTACACCGGGGCCGAGATGCTCGCGCGCGTCGAGCGGTTCATGCAGGACTACTACCGCGCCGCGCAAACTATCTACCGCGTCTCGCGCCTCGTGGAGGACCGGCTGGCGCTGAGCATCAAGCGCAACCATCAGGGCGGAAAACTCTCACTGCGCGAGACCCTGCTGGCCTCCCGGTTCACCCGCGCCAAACGCCTCGACGGCTTCCTGCTCCGCGGCCGCGAGCTTGCCGCGGAAAAACCCACGGTCTTCCGCGAAGATCCGGTGCGGCTGGTGCGCGTCTTCCGCCACCTGCAGACCCTCGAGGCCACGCTGGATTTCCACCTCGCCGAGCAAATCCGCGCCGAGCTCCACCTGCTCACCCCGCAGGTCGCGAAGTCCAAGGATGCCAGCGAGAGTTTCCTCGCCATCCTGGCCGAGGCCGGCGCCGTCTTCCCCGCTCTCTCCAAGATGCACGATCTCGGTGTGCTCGGGCGCTTCATCCCCGAGTTCGACGGCCTCACCTGCCTCGTGCAGCACGAGTATTACCACCGCTACACCGCGGACGTGCACACGCTCAACGCCATCCGCGAGCTCGACCGGGTCTATACCGAAGCCGAGCCCATCACGCTCAAGTATCGCGCCGCCCTGCACGAGACGGCCGATGCCTCGCACCTCTACCTCACCCTCCTCCTGCATGACATCGGCAAAGCCGAGGGCATTCGCGGCCATGCCGAAAGCGGCGTGCGCCTGGCCGCCCCCTTGTTGGAGCGCTTCGGGGTCGGCCCGGCGGACCGCGAGCTAATCCTTTTCGTCATCCAAAATCACCTCGCGATGGCACGATTCTGGCAAACACGGGACGTGGATGACCCCTCCACTGCCGCCAAATTTGCCGAACTCATGGGCGATGCCGATCGCCTGCGGCACCTCTACGTCCACACGTTCTGCGACGCCCGCGCCACCGCCGCCGATCTGTGGAATAGTTACAAGGACACGTTGCACACCACGCTTTACCGCTCCACCTTCGAGCGCCTCCAGCATGGTGCCGCCGTCGATGATCGCTTGAAGGAAAAGAAAGCCATGACCCAACAGGAACTCGTCGCCAAAACCATCCCGGGCATCAGCACGGATGAAATCGCGGCCCATTTCGGCCAGCTCCCCGACCGCTATTTCGTGCACACCGACTCCACGGAGATCGCCCTGCACATCCAGATGGTCAACCGGCTGCTCCGCTCCATCACGACCGCCGATTCCGTCGGCACCCTGCGTCCCGTCATCGACTGGAAGGACGACCTCAACCGCTCCCTGACCGTCGTCAATGTCGTCACCTGGGATCGCGCGGGGCTCTTCTACAAGCTCGCCGGGGCCTTCAGCGTGGCGGGCCTGAGCATTCTCGGCTCCAAGGTCATCTCCCGCAACGACCACATCGCCATCGACACCTTCTACGTCGTCGAGCCCGGCCGCGGCCCCGTGCAAAGCGCGAGCGCGCAGGAGAAATTCGCCAAGACCATCGAGGAAGCCCTCGTCGCCAACCGCGACCTCCTGCCCGACATCATGGCGCAGGCGAAGAAGCTCGCCGCGACCCGCTACCTCACGACCTCCACGGGCGAGGTCCTGCAAAGCTCGTTCCCGCCGACGGTGGACGTTTACTCCGAGCTCGGCCTCAAACGCACCATCATCGAGGTGCAAGCGCGCGACCAAATCGGCCTCCTCTACCGCCTCGCCAAGACGATCTCGGATCACGGGTTCGACATCACCTTTGCCCGCATCGGCACCGAACGCGGCGTCGCGATCGACACCTTCCACGCCGAGCCCGCGAACAACGAGCCCGTCGAGACGCCCGAGCGCCTCGAAGCCCTCAAGGCCGCGCTCGCCGAGGTTATCACGCCGGCACCGGCCGAAGCTGCGAAATCGGCGTGACGGCCCGCAAGGCGGAGCGCGTTGCCCCCAAAACGCTTTCAGGCGTCATGGCGCAGCCCACGAGTGCCGGGATCAACGCGCTCAGCCTCAGCTCGCCTCAGCTGGGTCTTCCCGCTGGTTGACCACGCCGCATCCCGCCACCATTGCTCTCCGCCGTGGCACATAGCGCGACGCAACCGCAGGACGAACCCAACGCCGATCCCCGCGCACTGCCCGCGCTGCATCGCATCGCCGCGCTCGCCGTGCGGACCGACGATGCGCTCCTCGCCATGCGCGAGACCCTCGAGACCCTCGTCGCCACCTTTCACGCCGACGCCGGCGCGATCGGCCTCGTCAATCCCGACAACGGTGAGCTTGAGATGCAGGCCCTCCATGGCGTCTTCCCGCCCACGGGTGACGGCAGCCCCTCCTCGCTGAAAATCGGGCACGGCGTCACCGGTTGGTGCGTGCTCCACCGTCGCTCGCTCCTCGTGCCCGATGTCACGGCCGAGCCCCGCTACATCGCCGTCCGCCCGACGGCCCGCTGCGAAATGGCGGTGCCGCTCCAGGAAGGTGAAAACATCATCGGCGTCATCGATCTGGAGATCGATCGCACCGGTGGCTTCACGCCGGGCGATCTCGCCCTCCTTGAGCGTCTCGCCGCGGAGGCCGCGCTGGTGTTGCAGCGCCTGTGGCAGGTCGGTCACCTCAAGAACAAGGCCCGTCAGCTCGAGTCGCTCATCAGCGCCGGCCAGTCGTTGGTCACCAAACTCGAATCGCAGGCGCTCTACGACTCGCTGACCAAAGAGGCGCGCCACGTGATGGAGGCGCGCGCCTGCTCGCTCTACCTCCATGACGCGGCCGCCGCGACGGTGCGCTGCGTTTCCTCGGACGGCGGCGGCCCGACATCCGCCGGCGATCTGCCCCTTGAGTCGTGCCTCGTCGCCTCGCCGATTCACACCCGCCGGTCGATCTGGTTTCCCGACATTGCCTCGCCCGAATACAGCGAGCTGCTGGATCTCCCGGCCGCGGCCGGGCTGCGCTCGGCGCTCGCCAGCCCGCTCGTCATCGAAGGCGAGGTGCTCGGCGTGGTCGTCATCTTCACGGATCGCGTGCACCGCTTCGACAACGACGAGCTCCGCCTCTGCAATGCGCTGGCGAGCCTGGGCGCCGTGGCCATCCAAAATGCGCGCCTCTACGCGCGCGTGTTCCAGAGCGAGGATGTGCTGCGCAAGAACGAGCGCCTCACCACCCTCGGCCTCCTCGCCGCCGAAATCGCGCACGAGATCCGCAACCCCCTCACCGTGCTCAAGCTCCTCCACGGCGGCCTCGGGATCGATTTTCCCCCGGGCGATCCGCGCCGCACCGACATGCGCGTGATCGGCGAGAAACTCGACCAGCTCGAGGCCATCGTCACGCGCGTGCTCGGCTTCGCCCAGGCTCCGACCAGCCTGCACTCGCGCTGGTCGCTCGCCGAAATCGTCGCGGACACGCTCCTGCTCGTGCGGCTGAAGCTCGCGCAATCGCAGGTCACGGTGGAGTTCGCGCCGCCGCCGGCGCCCATCTTCGTCGAGGTGCACAAGGGACAGCTCCAGCAGGTGATCCTCAACCTCCTCCTCAACGCCATGCACGCGATGCCCGACGGCGGCAGCATCACCATCACTCTGGCGACCGATTCGTCCGCCGGCGCGCCGCAGGCAATCCTCGACCTCAGAGACAACGGCACCGGCGTCGATCCCGCCATCAGCGAGCGCATCTTCGATTCCTTTTTGTCCGGGCGCCCCGACGGCACGGGCCTCGGCCTCGCCATCGCGAAACGCATCCTCAACAGCCACCACGGCGACATCACGCTCCACGCCACGAGCCCGGCGGGCACCACGATGCGCCTCACCTTGCCACTCGCCCGATGACCGCCCCGGAACAACGCGCCCGCCAGCGCCGCCTGCTGCTCATCCTCGGTCCCGCGCTGATCGCCGGCGGGCTTGCCGTGCTCTTTTTCGTCACGCGGATGCCACTGCCGCTGCGCATCGTCGTCGGCCTTACGGACGTCGTCGCCGGCTGCGTGCTGCTGCTCGTCGCGCGGCAGAAGTTCAGCCGGTAAGGCGGCCACTCCACTGGCCGCCGTTTGACTGTCGCAGCCCAAGGCGCGAAACGGAGCCCGCGCCCTACCGCGCCGGCTGCAGCTTCAGCTCCACCATCATGTCCGCGGCGATCTTCTCGAGGTCGGCGCGCACTGCGGACAGACTCGCCGTCGCCGGCACGATGATGGTCGCCTTCGCCTGAAACAGCGTCCCACCGCCCATCGGGGCGCTCACCCGCTCCGACGACAGTTCCTCGACGTTCACCCCATGCGCCGCGAGGACGCCCGACACTCCGCGCAAAATTCCGGGCCGGTCCTGCCCCACAAGTTCGAGGGTTGCGACCGAGCCGGCGGCTTTCACCGCCGCGCCGCTCTCGGCGTGCACGATGACGCGCAATCCACTCGCCTCGAGCCGATGCAGCGCGCACACGAGCGCATCGACGCGCTCCGTCGCGACCTCCACGCGCACGATGCCCGCAAACTGCCCGCCGAGGTGGCACATGCGGCTCTCGAGCCAGTTGCCGCCGTGGTCCGCGACCCGCGCGGCGACGAGTTGGACCAGCCCGGGCCGATCAGCGCCGATGACGGTCATGACGAGGGTGGAGAGCATAAGTTCGAATCAACGCGGGACTGCGCCCGCCTCACTCCTCGAGTTCCACGTTCCAATACGCGACGTCGAGGAAGTCCTTCCAGCCTTCGTGCCGGCGGTTGCCGAGCACGAGCGAGATCACGGGGCGCCACTTGGGGCGCACGGGCTTGCGGATGAGGCGCATCCCCGCCTCGTGCGGGAGGCGGTTGGCCTTGCGCGTATTGCAGCGCACGCAGGAGCAGACGATGTTTTCCCACGTCGTTTTCCCGCCGTAATCGCGCGGGATCACGTGGTCGAGGTTGAGCTGCTCGCGGGGCAGCACGCGCGAGCAATACTGGCAGGCATCGCGGTCACGCTCGAAGACATTGATGCGAGTGAGCTTCACCTCCTTGCACGGCAGGCGGTCGAAAAAGGTGAGCAGGATCACGCGCGGCAGGCGGATCACGCGGCTCGGGGTCCGCACGGTCTCGAGTTCGGCGATGGGCGGATTGCTCGTGGAGAAATCAATCCAGTCCAGCATCGAGAACGTGCGGAAATCATCACCGTGGTGATGCACGACCTGCGCGTGCCCGCGCGAGAGCAGGCCAAAGGCGCGCTTGGCGCCGATGACATTGACCGCCTGCCAGAGGCGGTTCAGCACGAGCACCGGTTGTTCGAGTGCGGCTTCCATAGGGGGATACGGGGCCACGGCAATAACGGCCGCCCCGCGGAACTGTCAAGGGCGCGGTCCTGGCCGGTAGAAGGCCAGTTTGCTTCTGATCGAAACTGGGGGAGCGGGTTTACCCCGCGACACGGCGGGGCGTAAAGCGACTCCCACAACCAAGCAGACCCACTACCGTCCCGGCGCGAATGGAACGATTCCGCGACAACGGGCCCACCCGGCTCAGCGCGGCCCGCCGTCCGTCGCCCGCGCCGGCGCGAGCGTCACACCCTTGAGTCGGATGCCGGCGAGCTTTTTCAGGATGAAATCAGCCTCGTGCTCATCGACATCAACCAGCGCGTGCCGCTGATGGATGTCGATGGCGCCCACCACACCAGCGGGCAGGCGCGTGACACCGGCGATTTTGCCAACGAGGTCCGCAGGCGTGACGAGCTCCTTGCGGCCCACGTTGAAAAAGAGGGTGGCCTTGCCCGGCTCGCGGCCGGTGCGGGTGCGCACCACCGGCTCGTCGCCGGCAAGTCCCTCTTCGCTCGCAGAACCGGCGACATCAGCCGCGGGCGCGGCACCGTCGTCGTGGGCCTTTGCCGCCAACCGGGGCTTGACCCACGCAGGCGCAGCCTTGGCGCCGGCTCGCGGAGCGGCGGGCGGCGGAGCCACTGGCGCCGGGGCCGGAGCCGCCGCTGGAGCGGTGGCCGCGGACAAGCCGGGGGCGCCGCCTTGCAGCAGGTGGATGAGGGCCGAGCAGATGTCGGTGCTCGCGTAGCCCTGATCGAGCAGGCGGTCGATCATATGGTCGTGCGGGCGGAAACGCTTCTCTTCGAGCGTCGCCCGGATTTTCTCGAAGAACACGTTGGTGCGCGCCTCCTCGACCTCGTCCAGCGAGGGGATGCGGCCCCGGCGGATGTCGAGGCGTGCCCAGCGCACCATGCTCTGCAATTTGTAGATCTCCTGGCCGGAGACGAAGGTGAAGGCCTGCCCGGTGCGGCCCGCGCGGCCGGTGCGGCCGATGCGGTGCGTGTAGTCCTCGGCGTCGTTGGGCAGGTCGAAATTGAAGACGACTTCGAGGTCGTCGACATCGAGACCGCGGGCGGCGACATCCGTGGCCACGAGAAACTCGAATTTCCGCTCGCGGAACTTGGCCATCACGCGATCGCGCTGCGACTGCGAGATGTCGCCGTGCAGCCGGTCGGTGGCGTAGCCGCGCGCGTGCAGGTGCTCGTCGAGCTCATCGACCATGATCTTGGTGCTGCAAAAGATAATCCCGTAGCGGAAATCGTTCACGTCGATCAGGCGCGTGAGCGCCTCGATCTTCGAGCGGCGATCGACTTCGAAATAGGTCTGCTCCACCTGCGGCCGGTTCTGCGCGACCGACTCGATCTTGATCCACGCCGGGTCCTTGGCGTAGCGGCCGATCAGATCCTGGATGGCGCGCGGCATCGTCGCCGAGAAGAAGAGCATCTGCCGCGTCTCAGGAACGGAGGTGAGGATTTTTTCGATGTCCTCGCGGAAGCCCATGTCGAGCATGCGATCGGCCTCGTCGAGGATGATGATCTTGAGGGCATCGAGCTTGAGCGTGCCCCGCTCCATGTGGTCCATCACGCGCCCCGGCGTGCCGATCACGATCTGGACGCCTTGGTGCAGGGCGCGGAACTGGCGCTCGTAACTCTGCCCGCCGTAGATCGGCACACCCGCGATGCCGCGCTTGAAAAACGCCAGCTTGCCCGTCTCCTCCGCCACCTGCACCGCCAGCTCGCGCGTGGGGCACAGGATGAGCACCTGGACGGCGCGGGTCTTGGGGTCCGCCCGCTCGATGGCGGGGATGGCAAAGGCCGCGGTCTTGCCCGAGCCGGTGGAGGACATGCCGATCACATCCTTGCCCGTGAGCGCCACCGGAATCACGGCGGTCTGGATGGGCGAGGCTTCCTCAAAGCCCATTTTTTCCACGGCCTTGAGGATATCCGGCGAGAGGCCGAGCTGATCGAACGGTTTCTTTTCCATCCCGCCACACTGCGCACGCGCGAGGCGAAAGCAGAGGAAAAACTTTTCGCCGCGCGGCGCGCTACGGTTTCGGCCGCCGCCCGATTCCCCAGATCAGCCAGATCGCGAGGGCGAGCAGCAGAATCAGCCACCAGAAATAGCGGAGCTCGCGGGCCGCCATCTCGACAAATGCCAGCGCGGGCGGAAAGAGCAGGATCAGCGCAATCGCCACGGCGATCAGCGTGCCGAACTGCCAGAAGGCACGGCGCCGCGGATTCATGGCGCCGCCGGACCGATGGGCAGCAGCAGCGCCGCGCCGGAGCCCTCGGGCCCGCCGGGCACGACCATGGGGGAGCGCCCGTTCCAACGCTCCACGATCTTCCACCGCAGAAACGCCGGGCTCTGCCGCAATGCCTCGCCGCGCACGCGGATCGCCTCCGCCTCGCCCTTGGCGCTGATCACGGCCGTCTCGGCCTCGACCTGCGTCTGCATCTGGGTGAAGCGCGCCTGGTTGGCCTGCTGCTCGGCCACCATCTTGGCCTCGATCGCCTTCTCCAGCTCGTTCGAGAGCACGATGTCGCGCACCACGATGTCCTCGACGACCAGCAGCGAGCCAATCTTCTGCTTCGCGGCGATGAGGGTCTTCTTCTTGATGTCCTCCCGGCTCTTCACGAGCTGCTCGGCCGTGAGCAGCGCCGTCACTTCCTTGATCGCCTCCTGCACGCGCGGCGCGATCAAGCTGTCGAAGGGGTCGCCGGCAAACTCACGGTAAATCTGCACCACCGCCGTCTCCGGCACCCGGAAGAGCACGCGTAGATCAATCTTCACCTGCTGGAGGTCGGAGGAAAAACAATCGGACTTCACAGTCTGCGTGCGCTGGCGGACATTGACCGTGACGATGCTCGTCACAAACGGGGTCTTGAGGCCGAAGCCCTCGGGCAGGAAATCCTCGGCGGTCTTGCCGAGCGTGACCTTGAGGCCGCGCGTGCCGGGCTCGATGATGTAGCTGGAGGCCGAGGCGGCGATCAGCACCAAGAACAGCACGACCGCCGTTGCGATCAACTTGGGCACCGGGTTGGGATTCATGGTGTCAGCGACGGGCCGGAACGGGCGCGACGGGGGCGGGGTTGGCATTGGACTTTTGGTTTTTCAGCCGTTCGAGATCCGCGAGCGTGAGCATCACCTGATCGCCGCCGCCGATGACGACGGGCGCGATGCCGTCCCACTTGTCCACGATCTGGAGATCGACGAACGCGGGGTTCTTCCGCAGCGCATCACCGCGGATCATGATCGACTCGGCCTCGCCCTTGGCGCGGATGACCGCGGTGTCGGCCTCGATTTGCACGCGCTGCTGGAAATATTTGGACTTCGAGGCTTCCTGCTCCTGCACCATCTTGGCCTCGATGGCGTGCTCGAGCTCCTTGGTGAGCGCGATGTTTTGGATCACGATGTCCTCAATCACGAGGAGCGACCCGACCTTGCGGCGCGCGATCTCAAGGGAGCGCGTCTTTACCTGCTCGCGGTTTTTCACGATCTGTTCGGCGCTCTGGAGGGCGGCGACCTCCTTGAGGGCCTCCTGCACGCGCGGCGCCACCAGGCTCTGAAAGGGATCGCCGTAGTAATCCTGAAACAGCTTCACGACCGATCCCTCGGGCACGCGAAACAGCACCTTGAGGTCCACGGCGATCTGCTGGAGATCGGACGAGTAGCACTCCGCCTTGTCCTCCGCGGTCTGCTGGCGGACGGAGATCTGGCGAATCTCCGTGATGAGCGGCGCCTTGAGGCCAAAGCCCTCGGGCTTGAAGGCGGGCGACACGCGCCCCATCGTGACCTCGACGCCGCGGAAGCCGGGCTTGACCACATAGGTGCCCGACATGGCCATGATGATCGCGGCGAAAATCAGGATCGCGATGCCGATCAGACGGGCGATGGCTTGGGGAGTCATGTGTGAAGGCCTATGCTAGCAGACGGAAATGCCCGCGCACAAGCGGGCATTCGATTTCCCTCAAGAATATGGTGGTTCGAACCTGGAACGGGAGCCGTCGGACGCGGCGCGCCCCAACTGTCCGAGTCTGTCCCGCGCATCGAAATGCCCCTCCCTGCGTTTGGGCGTGCAAGCCCCGCATGAAACGTCTCCTCCCGCTAGCTCTCCTGCTTGCCCTGCCCGCCATCGCGCCGGCCGCTCCCGCCGCACGCCAGATGGAGGCGCTCGGGCGCGGCATCGTCGCGCTCAAGCTCGAGGAGCAAAAAATCTTCGTCTCATGGCGCGTCCTGGGCACGGATGACGAGGCACTCGCGTTCAACCTCTACCGCGCCAGCGGCAACGGCCCGCCGGTGAAGCTCAACACCGCGCCCCTCCTCGTCAGCAACTTCACGGACACCACCTTCGATCCCGCGCTGGCCAACGCCTACTTTGTGCGACCTGTCCACACCGGCCGCGAGCAGGCCCCGAGCGCGCGCTTCATGATCGCGGCAGCCGCGCCGGCGCGAAATTATCTCTCGATCCCCCTCGCCCCGCCGCCCGGCGGCACCACGCCTGATGGCCGCAGCTACAGCTACACGGCCAACGACTGCTCAGCCGCCGACCTCGATGGCGACGGCGACTACGAGATCATCCTGAAGTGGGACCCGACCAACTCGAAGGACAACGCCTTCGCCGGCTACGCCGGCCGCGTTTTTCTCGACGCCTACCAGCTCGACGGCACCCGTCTCTGGCGCATCGACCTCGGGCAGAACATCCGCGCCGGCGCGCACTACACGCAGTTCCTCGCCTACGATTTCGACGGCGATGGCCGCGCCGAACTCATGTGCAAGACCGCCGACGGCACGATCGACGCCACGGGCCGCATCCTCGGCGATCCATCGGCCGATTGGCGCGAGCCGGCCGGAACTGTCGTTCCCTCCCGCGATCACACAGACAGCACGGAGACCAAGGGCGGCGGACGCGGCGCCTCGGTGGAGGGCCGCATCCTCCGCGGGCCGGAATATCTCACCGTGTTCGACGGGCGCACCGGCGCCGCCCTCGCCACCACCGATTATTTGCCCGCGCGCGGACAAGTCTCGGACTGGGGCGACGCCTACGCCAACCGCTCGGACCGCATGAACGCCGCCGTCGCCTGCCTCGACGGCGCGCGCCCGAGCGCGATTTTCTGCCGCGGTTACTACACGCGCTCCGTGCTCGTCGCATGGGACTGGCGCGACGGACGGCTCACGCGCCGCTGGGTCTTCGACAGCGACGACGGCACGCCAGGCAACGAACACTACCGCGGCCAAGGCAACCACGGTCTCAGCATCGCCGATGTCGATGGCGATGGCCGCGACGATATCATTTATGGCGCCTGCGCGATCGGCTCGGATGGCCGCGGCCTTTACTCCACCGGCCTCGGCCACGGCGACGCGCTGCACGTCTCTGATCTCGATCCGGCGCGAGCCGGCCTGGAGGTTTTCGCAATCCACGAGAATGTCAGGCACCCCCACGGCACCAATCTCCGCGACGCGCGCACGGGCGAGATATTGTGGAGCAAGGCATCACCCGATGTCGGCCGGGGCCTCGCCGCCGATCTCGATCCACGCCATCCGGGCTACGAGTGCTGGGCTTCGGGCCGAGGCCTCACGGGCCTCTGGAACATCAAGGGCGAGCCCATTTCCGAGCGCAAACCGCGCTCGTGCAATTTCAAGATTTGGTGGGACGGCGATTTCCTCTCCGAGATTCTCGACGGCAACCGCATCACGAAGTGGAATTGGGAAAAGGAAACCGAGGAGCCGTTGCTCATCGCGGAAGGCTGCACCTCGAACAACGGCACCAAGTCCACGCCCGCCCTCTGCGCCGACCTCCTCGGCGACTGGCGCGAAGAAGTGATCCTGCGCACCACCGACAACAAGGAGCTGCGCATCTTCACCACGCCAATCCCCACGGAGCGGCGCGGCTACACACTGATGCACGATCCCGTCTACCGGTTGAGCATCGCCTGGCAAAACAGCGCCTACAACCAGCCCTCGCACACCGGATTTTATCTCGGCGCGGAGACCACCGCATTCCCTCGGCCCAACATCACCGTGGCGGCGCGGCCGTAGCGGGCTGAGCGCGCAGCCGCGCCAGTTCCGCTCGAGCCCGTTCGTCATCCGGCTTCAGGCGCAACAACGCCTCATGCGCTTCGATCGCCTCGGCGGTGCGACCGACACGCGAAAGCACCAGCGCAAGATTCGTGATTGCCGGCAAGGAGTCCGGCTGCACTCGCAGGGCCGCCCGGTAGGCGACGATGGCCTCCTCGACGCGGCCGACCTGGAACAGCGCACTGGCGAGATTGGAAAAGGTGTCGGCTGAATTGGGCCGGTATTTCAACGCCGCCTCATAGCGCGGAATTGCCTCGGCCGGCCGGCCGGCCTGGTAAAGCAGGCTCCCGAGGTTGGAGAGCGCCTCCGCATAATCGGGCTGCGAGCGCACCGCCGCCTCGAGCTCCGGGATGGCGCGCGCCGGATCGCCCAGATTCAGAAACGCGCTGGCCCGGTGGAAATGCGCCAGCGCCATGCCCGGCTTAACCGCCAGCGCCCGTTCAGCGTGGCCGAGGGCCCCCGCCGGATCACCCAGATCGAGCGCAGCGCGCGCCAAGTTGCAGTGCGCCTCGGGGATGTCGGGCTGCAGTTTCAACGCGGCCTGCAATTGCTCGATGCCCTCGCGCAAGCGGCCGGTCTGAAGGAGCGAGGAGCCGAGGTTGTTGTGCGCCCGCGCAAAATTTGGCTTCAGCCGGATGGTCTCCGCGAGGAACGGAATCGCGTCGGCTGGGCGGCCGGCATTCAGCAGGATCGTGCCGATGTTGTAGCGCGCCTCGGCGGAATTGGGCTCCAGCCGCAGCGCGGCCTGAAACTCCGCCAGCGCCTCGGCTGAGCGCCCCGCCAAGACCAGGGCATCGCCCAGATTGTTGCGCGCGCGGGCGTTGTTCGGGGCCTTGGCCACCGTGTCGGTCCAGATCGCGAGCTCGGAGCGGTAATCGGTGTTGCGACGCACCGAGACCACGCCCCACGCCACGGTCGCGACCGCCGTCACGATGAAAGCCCGCCGGCCGATCGCGGCAAACAGCGCCGCCACGCCGAAGACCATGGGCGCGGCGAGCGGCAGATACATGCGGTGCTCGGACACCGTCTGGCTCACGAGCGGCACCACGCTCGAACTGGGGGCAAGAATCCCGAGCGTCCACATCCCAAGGAAACCGAGCACCGGCCACCGCCACAGCGCGACCAGCGTGCCCACCACCAGCGCGCCGAGGCCCAGAATGTGCGGCCACACTTGCAGCGGATCCTTCACCACATCGGTCCCGTAGTAGAGCACGAGCGGGTGCGGCCACACCGTGAGTTTCAGGTAGAGCAAAATGGCCTCGCACTGCTTGAGCGCATACTCCCACCACGCGACCCCGACCCCAAAGCCCGCCGCCTCACCGCGCGTGCCGCCCCCGCCCAGCACCAGCAAGACCAGCAACCCGAGGCTCGCGCCGAGGCCCAGATAAAGCCCGCGCCTGCGCCGCCACGCCTCGGCAAACGACCCCGCCACAAACGTGCGATCATGCAGCAGCAGGAGAAACGGCGCCGTCACCATCACTTCCTTGCTCGCCATGCCCGCGAAACTCGCGGCGATGGCGAGTGCCGTCCAGCAGGCCGATCCGCCTTCGGCCGCGCGCAGGTAGCAATAGAACAGGGTCAGATAGAACACGCCCACGATCAGTTCCGTGCGCTGAATCACGCACGTGACCGACTCCGTTTGGAGCGGGTGCAGCACCCATAGCAAAGCACTCGCCAGGGCAATCGGCCGCGCCACGCCGCCGAATCGCGCTCGCAGCATCGGCCGCAACAGCGTGCGCCGCACCGTGCCGAACAGGGCGAGCCCCGCCAGTGCGTGGAGCAGGATGTTGGCGACATGATAACCGGTCACCGCCGTGCCGCCGATCGCGTGGTTCAGCGCGAGCGACAGGTTTACGAGCGGCCGGCCCGCCACACCGCTGCCGTTGCGGGGCGGCGCGAGCACCTGCCCCAAATCGCCGAGGTTGCGGATCGTCTGGTTCTCAAGGATCCCGGCGTGGTCGTCGAAGATGAACGGCACCCGCAGGCTGTTCGCATACGCTGCAAACGCCGCGGCGACAATCAGCGCCGCCGACAGCCACGTCGCGACGCGCGATTCCGCGGAGGTGTTCGATAGCGGCACAGGACAGGACATCGCGCTCACGATGCCGGGATCAGGCGGACTGAGGCACTACTTTTTCGCGGCATCCGTCATCCCCGCGATCACGCTCCGCGCCGCCGTGCGGATGATTTCACGCTCGCCGGCATGGCCGGTCGTGAAGACGACGAGGATGAACCTCGCGCCGCCGGGCAGCTCGATGCAGGCGGCGTCGTGGCGGGTCTGGCTCGTCCAGCCGGCCTTGGACCATAGGCGCGAACCGGGCGGCAGCGCCGGCCCGGTGAACTTCGCCTGGTCGTCGGGATCGGCACTCTTCGCCGCGGGATCACGGGAGAGGAGCGCCATCATCTCGGCGCTGCGCGCGACGCTGACGCACTTGCCGGCGACGATCTCGGTGAAGAGGCGCGCGGTGTCATCGGTCGTGAGCATGTTGCGCTTGGGCTCGAACAGCCGGATGGCCTGCCATTCGCGGCCGTAGGGACCATCCCCCCAGGGCTTCTTGTGCGCGAGCACGCCGGTGTAGCCGAGGGAGGCGAAGTAGCTCGTCACGGCGTTGCGCTTTTCGAACCAGACTTTGATCTCCGGGTCGGGCAGCTCGGGCCCGCTCGTGGTCCCGGTCAGGAGATCGATGAGGTAGTGGGTCGCGTCGTTGGACGAATCGACAATCATGTCGCGCATCGCGCGGCGGACTTCGGCAGTGTCGGCGATCCGGCCGTCCTCCATCCAGCGGTGCGTGGCGGCGAGGTAGAAGAGCTTGATAACGCTCGCCGGGTAAATGAGCACGTCGCCCCGCACGCTCCCGCGCCGGGGCGCCGCCGGATCACGGAGATCGACGAGGGTGATCGCCAGCTGCTCAGGCTGGAGGCCGCGGGTGCGAAAGCGCTCCACCGTGTCCGCTGCCGCGCGCTGCACGACGATGTCGAGCCGAGGATCGGCGGCGGGCTGGGCACGGAGACAGGCGAACGCCGCGACAAAGGCGAGGAGGCCGGAAACGAAACGAATAAGCATGCCGCCGGGCATGACGCACGGAGTGTCCGAGGGCAATGCCGGCTGCGCTGGGCCGGACTACCGGAAGATCATTTCGCCGCCGCGAGGAACTTTTGGTCGGCGAGAAACTCGCGGAACTGGCGGACCCAGCCGCCGACCGGCGGGGGCGCCGGCTTGTTGGCCTCACGGATGCCAAAGCCGTGGCCGGCGCTCGCGTAAACGTGGAAATCCGTGGGCACGCCGGCCTGCTTGAACAGCAGGTAAACGTTGGCGAGGCCCTCGGCGATGTCCTTGCGGTCGTTGAAGCCGCACGCGAGGAAGGCCGGCGGCGCACCCTTCACGGGCGCGATGAGGCCGGACTTGCCCGGATAGATCAGGCCTTGGAAATCGGGCCGCGAGTTTTCGCGCTCGATGGGATCGGTGGCGTCGGGCTTGCCGGGCTCGGCGCGCATCGCGGCTTGGGCGACGATTTCGCCGCCGGCGGAGAAGCCGACCATGCCGACGGCGTTCGCGCGCACGCCCCACTCCTGCGCGCGGCTGCGCACGAGGCGCACGGCGCGCTGCCCATCGGCCACGCCATGCACGTCCCACTTATAGGGCTGGGGCGTGCCGGCGGGATTGGCCTCGTCGTTGCCGAGGCGATGCTTGAGCACGAATGCGGCGATGCCGTGGTCAGCGAGCCACTGCGCGACGCCGTAGCCTTCGTTATTGATCGAGAGGTTGCGGTGGCCGCCGCCCGGCACGACGATCACGGCGCAGCCGGTGGCCTTGTCCGGCGCCGGCAGGTAAACGGTGAGCGACGGGTGGTGGATGTTACTCACGTTGGAGCCGGTGGCGTTGAGCTTCTCCGGCTCGGCCCGGCGCGCCTCGGAACCGGGCGCACCGGCGGGCCAGAGCGGGAAGATGGGCTTTGGGTCGGCGGCGAGTGCAGCGGCAGTCGCCAGCATGAAGGAAACGAGGAGGGGAATGGTTTTCATCAGGGAGGAAAACAAAACTCGGTTCAGCGCGCAGCCTTGGCAATCTCCACGGCGTAGGCGTGCGTGATGCCGCGGCCGTTGGGGAGGCGACTGTGGAAGTTGCCTGAAAAGATCAGCCACTTGGCGTCTTTCGTGAAATGCAGGTTGGGCTCCACGCCACCGTCCTTCGAGTAGTTGTGGTTCGACATGTCCACGAGCCGCTCGGCCTGCAGATAGCCGGTCTCGATGAGTTCGCGTTTGTCGGCGAAAGATTTCCCGCGAGCCAGCACCGGCCGAAACAGATACATCCACATGCCGTTGCCGCCGGGCACGCGCGTGCCATCCATGCGCGACGAGGCCACGCTGCCCGGCCCGCCGCCGTCGCCGGCGAAGAGCGTGCCGTCGTAGGAGACCGTGTAGTGGACGCTCCACTCGGCGCGGTCGTGGAGATACCACGTGCGCTTGCCGGTCGCGAGTTCGACGCCCGCGAGCCAGAACACGCCGCTCTTCGGCGTCTGGAGATCATACCAGACCATCTTGCCGTCTTTGCTGAAGAACTCGTGGCCTTCGATCTCCATGTGCATCGTGCGCTCGTGGAGCAGGCGCGCGGGGCCGCCATCGGCGCGGATCGTCCACGTGCGATCAACCCAGTGCCACGGGCCCTCGTGGCAGAACAGAATCTGCTGCGGATCGGTGGGCGAGACCTGGAGGTGGTTGGTCCAGTCGTTCTCGAGGTGGAGCACCTTGAATTCGCCGGTCTGGATGTTGACCGTGTAGATCATCTTGGGCGTGCCGGCGGCCCACTGGCTCGCGAGGCTGCCACCCGTGCCGGGATCGCCAGGCGGCGGCGTGCGCGGGACGACCTTGCCATCGGGATCGGGGCCGATGCCGACGAGGAGGGTCTCGTCGCAGTTCACGGCAAACTGCGCGCCGCGCGCCTGCGAGGGGAGCTTGATCAAGGTGCGGCGCGCCTGCGTGTCGAGGTGCACGGCCATCAGCGCGCCCGCCGCGCGATCGACGTAGTAGGCCTCGCGCGTGCGCCACGCGGTCGTGATCGGGCTGACGTTGGGGACGACGACCGGCTTCGGCGGCTCGGCGCCGAGCTTCGTGATGTCGACGACGATCATGCCCTGCCGGCCGCGGAGGATGACCTTGTCGCCCTCCGGCGTGAGCGCGTGCTGGTGAAAATACAAACTGCCGCCACCCTCATCGGGCGAGAGGCGGATGACGCGATGGCCGGTCTTCTCGTCAATCCAGTCGCGCGGCGGCGGCGGGAGCGCGGGGGCTTCGGCGCCGAGCGCCGAAAGCGCGGACAGCAAGAACAAGGGCAACAGACAGGCGGACGACTTCATGGTGGGGGATGCCGGACGAGACGCATCGCGCTCGCCGGCGATGCTGATCATCCTGTCTGGACAGTCCGGCACAGCGGCCGCCGCCGAGAATCACGCCTTCGCGGGTCCGGGCGGCAGGTGCCCGCCGGCCACGATCTCGGCGAGCATCGCCTCGGCGTGGCGCCAGAGTTCGGCGGAGCCGTCGGCGATGTGGCGGTTGCGCGCGACCACGCGATCGTGCGTCACGCCGTGGCGCGCCCAGCCGGCGCCCTGCGCACGGCAGTTGAGCAGCACGGGCTGGAACCGGTCGCACGCGGTGGCGAATTTCGCCTCGGGCGTGGCCTTGGCCTCAAACTCGTCCCACAGCGCGCGAAACTCCGCCGCCTGGTCCGCCGGGAGCAGCCCGAAGATCCGATCCGCGGCGCGCGCCTCGCGCTCGTGCTGCTGCGCCATCGCGGCGGTGTCGTAGGCGAACGTGTCTCCCGCGTCGATCTCCACGAGGTCGTGCACGATGAGCATCTTCAGGACGTGCAGCACATCGAGGCCCGGCCAGTTGGCGTGCTCGGCGAGCACGATCACGCAGAGGCAGAGGTGCCACGAATGCTCGGCGTCGTTCTCGGCGCGGCGGCTCTGCGTGTTGAGCGTCTGGCGAAAAACTTCCTTCAGCTTGTCGCACTCGGCGATGAACGCGATCTGGCGGACGAGGCGTTGCGCGGCGGAGGAATCGAAGTCGGAGGTGGAACCCACGCAGCCCACGAAAGGCACGAAAGCGGCGCGGGCAATCGCAGAGGCTTCTCCTGACCATTATGCGCCACGCCCAGTCCCACGCGATTTTCTCAGTGGGCGTCGAATAAAGCCCGACCAAGTAGCGGTGGGCAACGGAGTGCCCGCCCTGCCCCTTCGGCTCAGTCTTGGCGGCTGGCGGAATGCCCCAGGGTCTCTTGCAGCTTTCGCGCGCACAGCGTCGCCGCGATCGTGGTGATGCTCGCCGCCAGGAAAATGAGGCCGCCCATGACGACTCCCGCCGGCCGGTCATCCGGGTCGCCCCACGCCACGACGCAAACGAGTCCGCCTACCACGAAACCGATGAAGACGAGCAGGCAACGCCGGATGGCGCGCAACGCCTCCACGGTCACCTGCGAGAACGCCCCGTGTCGTCCGGCGTGCCCGAACAGCCCAAACGCCCGGTGGAGCGCCACGAAAAACGGGATCGAGCCCACATAGACATACGCGAGGAAAGGATCCTTGAAGTAGATCTCAAAGACCGTGGCCTGGGCATTCCGGCCCTCGAGGTGCGGCTCCCACAGCAGGAACACGAGCACGCCGCTGCCGATGAGGACAATGGCGGCCTGCAGAAACAAGGCCGTGCTACGGTTCAGGGTTGGGCTCATGGCCGACGAGCATGACGCGACTCGGTGAAGCGAGGATGAAGTGGTGATGAATGCGGCGTGAAATCGGGCCGGAGACTCGGAGCGGGTTTTGAGTGCGGCGGCAATGCGTGTTGAAAGTCTGCCGGAAAATCTGGCAGTGGGTCAGTTTGCTTCTGATCGAAACTGTGGGAGCGGGTTTACCCCGCGACACGTCGTGGCGTAAAGCCCCTCCCACAACCAATCTGACCCACTACCGAAGGTCTCCTTCAGCTTGTAGCACTCGGCGATGAACGCGATCTGGCAGACGAGGCGTTGTGCTGCGGAGGAAGGAGAGTCGGAGGTGGAGCCCACGAAATACACGAACCACACGAAATGACGGCGGGCAATGGTAGAGACCTTGTCGCCGTCGCGCGCAAACTTACCGTCCTTCAATGCCTCCTCAAAAACCCCGACCTCCAGCACGTTTGCGGAACACCGTTGCGAGCCACGTTAGGCGATCGTCAGGTGCGTAGCATCCTGAGGTAAATTGTGCGGGGTGACCGACCCAAGAGCCAACAGCGTCGTTTCTGAACTCCACGGCTTCCCGAGAGTGGGATCAGGAACACAGGCATACCAGTAGCAAATTCGCATAATCCCAAAGTGGTAGCTCCAAATGTAGTGATGCTCAGTCTTGGTAACGAGATTCCTCTGGGTCGTTATCAAGGGTCCAATCCCAGCAGTCTTCCCTAACCCAAATGGAATACCCAGCGGGAACTGATCGAGAGCGAAACTGAGCCGTAACTTAGAAGTGCTGTTGGAAGCCGTGACGAGTCGGACCAAATCTGCTGGGACTACAAATCCACTCTCGGCTAAGTCGCAGCCGAGATGCTTCGCAAAGTAACGATACATGTCCGTTGAGGAAGAGGCAGCCCGAACTCCAAAAACATCCCCAAGATCAATGACTTTCTCTCGCAGCAGACGCTCATCATTCTTCAGGCAGTAGCGCGCGAAGTGCTCAAACGCCTGATCGTGCTTTTGAGTGCGCTGGTTGTTGCAGGCTGCGCAAATCACAGCCGAATACTTGATGTGCCGAGAGTTCGGCCCTTGCAGATCTGTAATGCGCCCGTTCTTGCCGTGGGATAATTTTCGGGATCCGAGATAAGGTCCCGCGCCATAAATGTCGGTAAGGATCGTTTTCTTGATCTTGTGCTCGCGCGAATCGGCGGCGTTTCCACAAATCCAGCAGTTCATGGCCGTGCGTAGCGCCGAATGCCGGGCGTAAAGCCCGACTACTTCACGCTCTTGATGTAAAGCACGAGCGACTCGAGCTGCGATTCGCTCAGCATGCCGGCGTAGCTGGGCATAGCGAATTCGCCCTTCTCGAAACCGGCCGCGATCTTCGCGGGGGCGTTGAGGATCGATTCGCGGAGGTAGGCGTCGTCGGCGGTGATGGTCGCGGGCTTGCCTTCGATGAAGACCGCGCGCTGCGAACCGGCGAGGCCCTTCCACGTGGGACCGGAGCGATCCGCCATGCGGTTGGCCGACTCGAAGTGGCACGCGACGCACGCGAAGAGCTGCGCGACGCGTTTGCCCTCGTCGATGCTCACCGGGCCCGCGGCCTGCGCCACCGCCGCGCGGGGCGTGAGATCAATCGTGATGTCGCCGAAGCCCTCGGCGCGCGGATCGAATTTCGCGAGCTCGTAGGGCGTGGTGTAGGCGTTGTCGTCGAAGGCGAGGCCGGCGGTCGTCGCCAGCGACCAGCCGACGCGGAGCTGCTCAACCGGTTTCATACCCGGGACGCCGATGAAGACGCTGCGGCCGTCGCGCGAGAGATACGCGCTGCTCGGCACGAGCGAGTCCTGGCCGGGCGTGCCGTCGGCCTTGAACTGCGGCGAGCCGTATTTGGCGGTGCGCTGGTAGCCCCACGTCTGGAGCGAGTAGCTCGCGGGATCGGCGGCCTTTTTCGGATCGAGCGCGACGTCGAAGGTGAGCAGCACGCCCTGCTCCATCGGCACGACCGCGCGCGGGATCGTGACGGGCGCGCCGGGGTTGTGGCGCACGCGGCCGAGGCCGGCGGGGACATCGAGCACGTTGCCCCAGCCGAGCACCTGGAATCCGGCGACGTAGAACTGGCCGTCGCGCGGGTTCACGGCGCCGTTGAGCGGGGTGAACTCAAACGCACGCGTCACGCTCACCACCGCGGCCTGGAGGCGCGACGTGCGCTCGTTGAGCAGCACGCGAAAGAGCTCGGGCTTGTTGAAGCCGATGTGGACGAGCGCGTCGTTGAGCGGACCCATCCGCGCGCCGAAGAGCCACGCCTGCGAAAGGGCCGAGGTGTTGATCGGGTGCGGAATCCACGTGAGCGGCTCCGCCGGCGGCGACGGGTATTTTTCCTTGGGCTGGAACGGCGCGAGAAAACCGTAGAACTGCCGGTCGCGCACGATGTGCAGCGGCGTCGAGGGGATGTAATGGCCCTGCTGGTCGCTCGAGGTGACGAGGCCGGTGCGCACGTTGACGCCGATGTTGGGCTGGCGGAAGCCGTAGCCGAGCACCGTCGAGCTGCGGCCGTCCGCCGAGATGCGCAGGACGCTGCCGTTGTGCTTGCCGAGGGTCGTCGCCTGCTGTCCGCCCTTGGCGATCACAAACTCGCCGCCGGGCGCGAGACGGATTTGCGCGGGAAATTCGCGCATGTCGGCCGTTTGCCCGAAGCAGTTGGAAAACATCTCGTGCACATCGGCCTCGCCGTCGCCATCCGTGTCGCGCAAGCGCCAGACGCCGTTCTTGTCGAAGGCGAAAATCTCATCGTTGCGAATCGCGACCGTCATCGGCTCGTGCAGGCCGGAGGCGAAGCGCCGCCAGCGCACGCCACCCGCAGCCTCGCCGAGCCCGCGTGCGAGCCACACGTCGCCATCGAGCGTGGGCAGCACGCCTGTGCCATCGCTGAGAAACTGGATGTCTGCCGGGCGCACGCCGCGGCGCCACGGATTTTTTTCCGGCAACGCGATGTGATCGACCACGTAGGCGTCCTTGGCCGTCGAGAGCTTGATCGTGGTCGCGACTTCCTGCGGCCAGCGCGGCGCGGGGCGGGCAGCCGGGATCGCGCGCGGTTGGAGCGCGGCGACCGTGCCGCCCGAGGAAAACGCCACCGCCAGCGCGAGCGGCTGCGCGCGCGGTGCGACACGCACGGTCCAGAGGGATTTCTCCTCACCGAGGACCGCGGCACCTTCGCCGCCGGCCATCGTGATCGCGGTGCCGGGGGCCTTGCGGCCGAGCACGAGCCGCAACGGCTCGCGCGCGGCGCCGACTTCGAGGTGCCGCTCAATCACGGGCTGGCCGTTTTGTTCGGAGACGGTGAACCAGTCGCGGATGGCAGCGCCGCCGGCGGAATATTCGAGGACGACGCCGTCGCGCACGAGGCGCAGGGCGTTGAAGCGGCCCATCGCCTCCGGCAGCGGACCGCGGCCGACCTCCTCCGGGCTCGGCGCCGGTTCGCGCGGATCATCGAGCGACAGCCGATCGCCAGCCTGCCAGCCGGGATAAATCCCCGCGGCGAGCCACATGGCGCCGACGGGCGTAGGCAAGTCGGTCTGGCCGCCGGGGGTCTTGCGGCCGACGTCGTGGTAGGAGCCGGGCGCGAGGGCCGAGGGCTTCACGCCCGCGCCGCGCCACACCGCGGAGACGCGCAGCAAATCCGGATCGAAACACACCCAGCAATCGCGGCCGAGGTTCAGGATGATGCCGCGCGGGGTGAGATTGTCGGCCGGCAGATCCGCGCCGGCCTTGCGGGCATCGAGCACGCTGGAGAAAAACGGAAAGTCCGGCTCAACCCACGCCGCGAGCGGCGAGTCCGCCACCGGGGCGGCCTTGCGGGTGGAGTTTTTCTTTTTCGAGCCCCCGGCATCGGCGGCGGGAAGGCCGGAAACAAGGAAGCACGCGGCGACGAGCGAGGCAGCAAGACGAAGCATGCCGGAACGAAAGACCATGCGGTCGCACTTGGCCAGCCTGCGAAACGTCATGACCGGACACGCCATGACAAACCCACCCGCGGTGGAAATTCGGGTAGTGGGTCAGTTTGCTTCTGATCGAAACTGTGGGAGCTGATTTACCCCGCGACACGTCGGGGCGTAAAGCCCCTCCCACCACCAAACTGACCCACTACCGAAATTCGGCGTGCAGCGCCGGAGATGGCGGCCCAAGGTGCAATCCTTCCCCCGCCCCATGAAACTCCTCGGCCTACTCGCGTCCGCCCTCCTGCTTGCCTCCACCGCCGGTGCGGCCGATACCCGCGCCCTGCCCCGCAGCACCCCGGAGTCGCAAGGCGTCTCGTCCGCCGCGCTGCTCTCGCTGATCGACGAGGCGGAGGCGAAGATCAACGCGCTGCACAGCCTGATGATCGTGCGGCACGGCCGCGTGATCGCGGAGGGCTGGTGGGCGCCGTATGCAGCGGAGGAGCCGCACCAGATGTTTTCGCTCAGCAAGAGCTTCACCTCGACAGCCGTGGGCCTCGCGATCGCCGACGGGAAATTTTCACTCGAGGATCCGGTGCTGAAGTTCTTCCCCGCCGACGCGCCGGCCCAGCCAAGCGCCAACCTGCGCGCGATGCGCGTGCGCGACCTGCTCACCATGTCCACGGGGCACCACAGCGAGGACATCGCGGGGTTTCCCTACAACGACGACGCGAGCGCGGTGAAGAAATTCCTCGCGCTGCCCGTCGCGCACAAGCCGGGGACCTTCTTCGTCTACAACACGCCCGCGACTTTCATGCTCTCGGCCATCGTGCAGCACACGACCGGGCAGACGGTGCTCGATTATCTGCGCCCGCGGCTGTTTGCGCCGCTCGGGATCGCGGACCCCGCGTGGGAGGCCAACAAGCAGGGCATCTCGATGGGCGGCTTCGGCCTGAGCATTCGCACGGAGGACATCGCGAAGTTCGGTCAGCTTTATTTGCAGAAGGGAATGTGGAACGGGAAACAACTCGTGCCGGCCGCGTGGACCGAGACCGCGACCGCGCGCTGGCAATCCAACGGCAGCAACCCCGCCAGCGACTGGGAACAGGGCTACGGGTTTCAATTCTGGCGCTGCCGCCACGGCGCCATCCGTGGCGACGGCGCGCACGGACAATTCTGCGTGGTGCTGGCCGAGCAGGACACCGTGATCGCGATCACGGCGGGCACACGGGATTTGCAGGGCGTGCTGAATGTGCTGTGGGCAAAACTGCTGCCGGCGATCCTCGATAAGAAGGCGACCTTGCCGGAGAACCCGGCCGCCCATGCGAAGCTCAAGGGCAGGCTCGCGGGCCTGTCGCTGAAGCACCCCGTCGCGGTCGCGCCGCCCGCACTCGCCCAGGAAATCGCGGGCCGGCGCTATGTGTTTCCCCCGGAGGCCTTCGGGATCGAGAGCGTCATTCTCACGCCTTCGGCGCGCGATGCGCGCGCGACCCAGCTCACGACCGTGGTGGCGGGCCGGCGGGAGCGCGTCGATCTCGCCCCGGGGCTGTGGGAGCGCGGCGAAGTCGCGAGCGGACCAATCGCGGGGGTCGTCGCGCTCAGCGGCGCCTGGACCGCGCCCGACACATTCACCCTCGATGTGGTGCGCTATCGCACCCCCTTCGTGCTGCGCCACCGCCTGAAGTTCTCGGGCGAAGAAGTGACGCTCACCGTCGAGCCCAACGTCGGTGGTCCGGCCGGGAAACCGGTCGTCGGCCGCCGCGAGTAGCCCCGTTCCCACCTCCTTCCCGTCATGTCCTTCTACGCCAAACTCCGCGTCAATTCGTTCGACACCCCCGAAATCGCCGGCGCGAAAAAGCGCGGCTCCACGCGCCTGCTCGCCCTCAAGCAGGAACTCGACAAGGTCATCCCGTCGCGCGCCGTGGACGGCAACCTGCTGCTCGCAACCTGGAACATCCGCGAGTTTGGCGAAGGCCGCTTCCGCGGCTGGACCGGCGAGAAAGGCAAGGCCGCCGGCGCCGCGGCCGCCAACGAGGACGAAGGCATGAAGGGCCGTTTCCAGGAATCGATCTACTACCTCGCCGAGATCGTCGAGCGCTTCGACCTCGTGGCGCTGCAGGAGGTGCGCGACGATCTGGAGGACCTCAACCTCCTGCGCGATCTGCTCGGCGGCTGGTGGAAGATTCTCGTGACCGACGTGACCGCGGGCCAGCAGGGCAACCGCGAGCGCGTCGCGTTTCTCTACGACGAGCGCAAAGTGAAGTTCGGCGGCCTCGCGGGCGAGGTCGTGCTGCCGCCGGAAAAGAAGGGCGTGCCGGCCTTCCAGCTCGCACGCACGCCCTACATCGTCGGCTTCAAGGCCGGCTGGTTCAGCTTCACCATCTGCTCGACGCACCTTTTCTACGGCGAGAGCAAGGCCGACGATCCGCAGCGGCTGAAGGAGATGGATCTGCTCGCCGGCTTCCTCGCCGCCGAGGTGAAGCGCTCCACCGCGTGGTCGAAGAACATGATCCTTCTCGGCGACTTCAACATCTTCACCACCGCCGATGCGCAATACAAGGTGCTGACCACGAAGCACGGCTTCACCGTCCCCAAGACGATGATCGGCAAGGCCACCAACACCGGCGCCAACCACCCCTACGATCAGATCGCGTTCATCGCTCCCTCCCTGACCGATCAGCTCGAGCTCTCGAAATCCGGCGTGTTTCCCTTCTTCGATTATGTCTTCACCGATGCGGACGAGAAGACCTACGCCGCCGCCATGGGCGACGGCTACATCAAGGACAGCAAGGGCAAGGTGCGCGATGCCAAGAGCGCGACCAACTATTACCGCAAGTGGCGCACCTACCAGATGAGCGATCACAACCCGCTCTGGATTGAGCTCAGCACGGACTTCAGCTCCGCCTACCTCAAGCATCTCGCGAAACCATGAAGATCAGCCGCCTCCTCGCCGCCTTTTTGCTCGGGAGCCTTTCCCTCGCCCACGCCGCCGCCGTCAAGGACCGCGAAGGCGCGGTGCGCGGCGACAAGGCCAGGATGGAGAGCGACGCCCGCTGGCTCTACAACGACGTGGACCGCGGCTTCGCCGAGGCGCAGCGCACCGGCAAGCCGCTGCTCGTCGTGCTCCGCTGCATCCCGTGCCTCTCATGTGTGGGCCTTGACGCCGCGGTGCTCACCGAGCCCGCGCTTGCGCCGCTGCTCGACCAGTTCGTCTGCGTGCGCCTGATCAACGCCAACGCGATCGACCTCGCGCGCTTCCAATTCGACTACGACCTCTCGTTCTCGACGCTCTTCTTCAACGCCGACGGCACGCTCTACGGCCGCTACGGCTCCTGGGTCCACCAGGCCGATCCCGACGCCAAGGAGACGATCGGCTACCGCAAGGCGCTCGAGGGCGCGCTCGCGCTGCACCGCGGCTATCCGGCGAACCGTGCGGCGCTCGCGGGCAAGCAGGGCGAGCCAGTGCCGTTTCGCACGCCCGTCGAAATCCCCGAGCTCGCCAAGAAATACGGCCGCGAGCTCAACTGGGGCGGCAACGTCGTGCAGAGCTGCGTGCATTGCCACCAGGTGGGCGAGGCCTTCCGCGGTTGGTATCGCGAGAAAGGCGAGCCCGTGCCGCCCGCGCGCATCTACCCGCTGCCCGCCGCGGAAACCATCGGCCTCAGCCTCGCGGCCGACCACACGGCGACCGTGACGGCGATCGCGCCGGGCAGCATCGCGGCGCGCGCTGGGTTCCGCGCGGGCGATGCCTTTGCGAGCTTCGAGGGCCAGCCCTTGATCTCGGTCGCGGATTTTTCCTGGGTGCTGCACCGCGCGCCGGAAGCGGGCGCGCTCGCCGCCGTCGTGCGCCGCGGGGAAAAGGAAATTCCCCTCACCCTCGATCTGCCCGCCGGCTGGCGAACAAAGAGCGACATCTCGCGCCGCGTCGGCACATGGTCGATGCGCGCGATGGCCCACGGCGGCATGAACCTGGTCGATCTCGACGATGCCGCGCGCAAAGAGCGCAGGCTCCCCGCGACTTCGCTCGCGTTGCTCGTGAAGGGCCTTGGCAACTTCGGCAAGCACGGCACCGCCAAGAAAGCCGGCTTCCAGAAGGACGATGTCATCGTGGCCTTCGCCGGCGAGCAGACGCGGCTCACCGAGGGCGAGCTGATCGGCCGCGTGCTGGCGAAGACCAAGATCGGCGAGACGGTCGAGGCGACGGTGCTGCGCGGCAACGAGCGCGTGGCCCTCACGCTGCCGATGCAGTGATGCAGAGGGAGGGATCTCCGAACCGCCCAGCGATGACGTCGAAAGGGGCCCATGTCCGGGCAGCGGCCCAGGCGTCACGGATTCAGACTTCACAATGTCGCGACCGTCGCGTGCGAGCACGCTCCCACAACTGAACAGATCCGGAGCGAAACCTGGGCCTCCGGTCTCCCAACCACGGGCAAGAAAAAGCCGGCGCCGTTTGCACGGCGCCGGCTCGGAGAGCGGTTCTGGTCTGATGCCGGTTTAGATCGCGGAGTCGCCGCGCTCGTCGGTGCGGATGCGGATGACTTCCTCGAGCGGCACGACGAACACCTTGCCGTCGCCGATCTTGCCGGTCTTGGCGGAGGTGACGATCGCGTTGATGGCCTTGGCGGCGACGCTGTCGGCGACAGCGAGTTCGATTTTCACCTTGGGGAGGAAATCGACCGTGTATTCGCTGCCACGGTAGATTTCGGTGTGGCCCTTCTGGCGGCCGAAGCCCTTGACCTCGGTGACGGTCATGCCTTCCACGCCGATTTCGGCGAGGGCGGTCTTCACTTCCTCGAGCTTGAAGGGTTTTACGATGGCGATGATGAGTTTCATGGGAGCGGGAGTTTAGGTTGGGTGGCGGCTCAGGATTTGGACTCGAAGATGTAGCCCTCTTCGCCGTGGTCGCTGAGGTCGAGGCCCTCCTGCTCAGATTCGACCGAGGGACGAAGCCCGATGAGCGCCTTGACGATGTAGGCGATGACCGCCGTGGCGACCACGCTCCAAACGATGGTGAGAGCGACCGCCTTCAGCTGCTCGCCGACGAGGCCCTTCATCACCGGCTCGATGGCCGAGTTCACCGCCGGGGTGGCCAGCACGCCGGTCAGGACGGCGCCGAGCGTGCCGCCCACGGCATGGATGCCGAACGTGTCGAGCGCGTCGTCATACCCAAAGATCGCCTTCAGTTTCATGCAGAACACAAAGGGCACCGCGCCCGCCAGCACGCCGATGATGACCGCGCCTGTGGAATCCACAAAGCCCGCGGCGGGAGTGATGACGACCAAGCCCGCGACGACACCGGAGCAGAATCCGAGGACCGAGGCGTGCTTGCGTGTGAAGTATTCCAGCAGAGCCCACGTGACCGAGGCCACGCCGGCGGCGAGTGTCGTGGTCATGAAAGCGTTGGCCGCGATGCCGTCCGCCGCGCCCGCGCTGCCCGCGTTGAAGCCATACCAGCCGACCCAGAGCATGCCGGTGCCGACCATGCAGAGCACCATGGAGTGCGGAGGCATCGGGGTTTTGCCGAAGCCCAGACGCTTGCCCACGATGATGCAGAGCACCAAGGCGGACCAACCGGAGGACATGTGCACCACCGTGCCGCCGGCAAAGTCGATGGCCTTGATCGCGCCCGCGGCGCCAGCCATGAGGCCGCCACCCCACACCATGTGGGCCAGCGGGAAATAGACGGCGAACATCCAGAGCGTCACGAAGAGCAGCACCGCCGAAAACTTCATGCGCTCGGCAATGGCGCCGACGATCAGCGCGGGAGTGATGATGGCGAATGTGAGCTGGTAGATCGCGAAGACGTTCTGCGACACCCAAGGCAACGTGCTCGGGTTGCTGTCCACACCCTTGAAGAAGGCGAAGTCCAATCCGCCGATGAAGGCGTTGCCCGGGGCGAACGAGAGGCTGAAGCCCACCGACCACCACAGGATCGTGACGAGGCCGGCGATGCCCAGGCATTGCGCCAGCACCGAAAGCACGTTCTTGCGGCGAACGAGACCGCCGTAGAACAGCGCCAGACCCGGCAGCGTCATGAAGAGCACCAGCGCACTGGACGTCATCATCCAGGCGTTGTGGCCGGGGCCCGGACCGGCGACCTTGGAGGCCACATTCGCGGTGCGGGCGCTGTTGTTCATGTAGGCTTCCAGGTCAGCGACGCGCTGCTCCACGGTGGGTTCAGCCGGCTTGGCGGGAGCGGCCGGAGCTGCGGGAGCTTGGGCGAAAGCGGACAGGGCGGTCATCAGGACCACGCCCGCCGCGAGCATCGAACGGAGGGGTTTAAGTCGAAGTATGTTCATAGTGAGGACCCCTCCCTTTAGCAGATGCGATGCCGCCGATGAGCGCCCCGCATGGAAATCCTGAAAAACTTTTGGCACCGCGCGTTTCGCCCGCGCGACGCGCGGTTTGCGAAATTTCCCGAGGCCGCGCCGAGGCTGATTTCAGCCCATGCGCCGGCCGCAACCGGCGCGTGCCACCCGCCTACACGGCGCTCTCGCCCTGCTCACCGGTGCGGATGCGCACGAGGTCGCCGAGCGGCAGCACAAAGATTTTCCCGTCGCCGATCTTGCCCGTGCGGGCGGAGCCCAGAATCGCATCAAGGGTGGAGGCCACGAGTTCATCTGCGACCGCGATCTCGAGCCGGAGCTTGGGCAGGAAATCGACGGTGTATTCGCTGCCGCGGTAGATTTCCGTGTGACCCTTCTGGCGGCCGAAGCCCTTCACGTCGGTCACGGTCATGCCGGAGACGCCAACGGCCGTAAGGGCGGCTTTCACATCCTCGAGTTTGAAGGGTTTGATGATGGCGATGATGAGTTTCATGGCGCGGGAGTTGAGAACTTGCTCAGGACTTCGGTTCGTAGATGTAGCCTTCCTCGCCGTGTTCACTGATGTCGAGGCCCTCGACCTCGGCCTCAATGGTCGGCCGCAGGCCCATGATGCCCTTCAGCGCCAGCGCGATGATCGCTGTCCCGCCCACCGTGAGGAGAAGCGTCACGCCGATGCCCTTGAGCTGCTCGCGCCAGAGCGACTCGCCAACCAGCGCGGCGAGATTCGTGGTGAGATTCGGATTCGCCGTAGTCGAGGCAAACACCCCCGTGATCAGCAGGCCGACGAGTCCGCCCACTCCGTGAATGCCCAGCACATCGAGCGCATCGTCATATTTCAGCCAGACCTTCAGCTGGGTGCAGGCGAGAAACGGCACGAGCCCGCCGAGCACACCCGCAACCATCGCGCCAGTGACATCAACGTAGCCACACGCCGGCGTGATGGTGACGAGGCCGGCCACCGCACCCGAGCAGAAGCCCAGCACGCTGGCCTTGCCGCGGGTGATCGCCTCCAGGGCCGCCCAGGTGCCCGACGCCACCGCTGCGGCGAGCGTGGTCGTAAGAAACGCATTGGCCGCGACGCGATCCGCCCCCAGCGCGGAGCCGGCATTGAAGCCATACCACCCCACCCAGAGCATGCCGGTGCCGATCACCGCCACGACCAAGCTGTGCGGCGGCATGGGCGTCTTGCCGTGGCCGAGCCGCGGCCCGAGCACGATGCACAGCACCAAAGCGGAAAAGCCTGACGCCATCTCGACCACCATGCCGCCCGCAAAATCGACCGCGCGGATCCCCGCGGCGGGGTTGGCGAGGCCGTTCATGTAGCCGTTGACGCCCCAGACCATGTGCGCGAGCGGGCAGTAAACCAGCAGCAGCCAAAGCGCGGCAAACACCAGCACGGCCGAAAACTTCATCCGCTCCACCACCGCGCCGATGAGCACCGCCGGCGTGATCACGGCAAAGGCCATCTGGAAAGTCGCGAAGACACTATGCGAGACCCAGAACGAATAATCGGTGTTGGGCTCGGCCCCGACGCCCCGGAGGAAGAAGAATTCCGTGCCCCCGAGAAACGGGCTGCCGAAACTTTTCCCGAACACGAGGCTATATCCCACCGCCCACCACAACACCGTGACGAGGCTCATGATCCCAAAGCACCACGCGATCACGGAAAGCACGTTTTTCGTTCGCACCAGGCCGCCGTAGAAAAGCCCGAGCCCCGGCAGCGTCATGAAGATCACCAGCGCCGCGCTCACCATCAGCCACGTGTTGTGGCCCGGTCCCGCGATTCCGACCGCCGGGGTGGTCAGACCCGCCGGGATCGTCGCGTTGCCGTCTTTGTCCTTTAGACCGGTTTTAAGAGGCGCCGATGGATCGGAGTTGGTGAGATAGGCCTCAACACCCGCCAGCCGCTGCTCGAGCGTCGGAAGCGGCGCTGTTGCGGCCGGCGGAGGTGTCTGCGCGACTGCCGGAGCAACGGCATAAACAAAAAACGCCAGCAAAATACCAGCGCAACGGAGAAGCAGGGACAGGGCGTGCATGCAGGGGTGCGCCGAATGAGAATGATTCATCCGCTGCATTCAACGCGTGAATGCCGGGGCGCGCGCTTATGACAGTCCTTGGCGCAAGTCGGACGCCGCATCGCGGCTGACGGCTTAAATCGCCGACTCGCCGCGCTCGTCGGTGCGGATGCGGATCACTTCCTCAAGCGGCATCACAAAAATCTTTCCGTCACCGATTTTCCCGGTCTTGGCGCCCTTCAAAATCGCCTCGATCGCCTTGCCGGCAATGTCATCGGACACGGCAACCTCGAGTTTCACCTTGGGCAGGAAATCCACCGTGTATTCGCTGCCGCGGTAGATCTCGGTGTGGCCCTTCTGCCGGCCAAAGCCCTTCACCTCCGTGACGGTCATGCCCTCGATGCCGGCGGCGGCGAGCGCCTCCTTCACCTCTTCGAGTTTGAACGGTTTGATGATGGCGACGATGAGTTTCATGCGAAAAGCGGAGCTAGGGTTCTATGTCGGGAGCCGGACGGAGCAAGCCTTGTTCCGCTCCACGCCGCCAAACATCCCCCACCCGTCCAAGGTCTTTGGAAACCGCCCGGCCAGGCCAATCCATCCCGACAATATCCTGAAGCCATGAGCAGTGGCGGCCACCCAATTCCTGGGGATTGATCTCCACCTCCCTTCGACCAGCCCCCACGGACGTCTCATTCGGAGCATCCTTCGTGGTGATTCAACCGTCAGAGGTTGCAGCGCAACCAATCTAGTTTCAACTCCTGCCAACAGACGCACCTTCATGGCCCGCACGATCACCTACGCATTTGCATTTCAGGACGGAGTCACACGGCGCTACGAACTAAACTTTGATGACCAGCACCGGCTTCTTCCCCGGGCCTCATCTTCGCCGGCGAGCGCATGGACTGCCTTGGGTTTCCAACAGTGCACCAACTGCCCGCTCAAGGCTGCGGACTCGCCGCTTTGCCCCGTCGCCCAGAACATCGATCACATCGTCGAGGACACGAAGGACACCGTCTCCTACACCCGCGCCGTCGTCACTGTCCACACCCCGGAGCGAACCTATTCGGCGGAATGTGCGACCCAGGATGGATTGCGCTCCTTGTTCGGGCTCATCATGGCCTGCAGCGGCTGCCCCCATCTGGACTGGCTCCGGCCGCTCGCACGCTTTCACCTCCCGTTTGCCGATCCGGATGAAACCCTCTTTCGTGTGCTGGGACTTCAGTTGGTCGGATCCTTTCTCGCCGATTCCAACTCCACCTTTGCGGACAGCATCGCGCAAACCGATCGGCGCTACGAGGAAGTGAAGACGCTCAATCAATGCTTCATCAAACGCATCCGCATCCATTGCCGGGCGGATGCCGACAAGAACGCCTTGGCCGCGCTGGACCTCTTCGCCCAGTTTTTCACCCTGGATCGCGACGACAACTTCGAGATGTTGCGCACGATCTTCGGGCAGCAGAAAAAGAACACCTGATCGGCCGCTGAAAGCGGTGTCGCCGGGACCGAATCAGGCAGGCTTATTCCGGCATCACCGTCGCGATGTGCAGTTCCTTGAGCTGCTTCGCCGTGACGGGCGTCGGGCTCTGCGCCATGAGGTCCTGGCCCTTCTGCGTCTTGGGAAACGCGATCACATCGCGGATGCTGGTGGTGCCGCAGAGGAGTGCGCACATGCGATCGAGGCCGAACGCGATGCCGCCGTGCGGCGGCGCGCCGTAGGTGAAGGCCTTCAGCATGTAGCCGAAGCGGCTCTCGACCACGTCGGCCGGAATCTTGAGCACATCCTCGAAGACCTTCTTTTGCAGCGCCGGTTGGTGGATGCGGATCGAGCCGCCGCCGAGTTCCATGCCGTTCAGGACGACGTCGTAGTGCTGGCCGCGCACCTTCTTCGGATCGCTGTCGAGCAGGTGCGTGTCTTCCAGCACCGGCGCGGTGAACGGATGGTGCGTGGCGGCGTAGCCCTGACGCTCCTCGTCGTAGCTCATCAGGGGAAAATCGATCACCCAGAGGAATTTCCAGTCGTCGTGACGGATGGTCATCTTGCCGCGCTTCACGAGCAACTGCGCCGCCTCAAGCCGCAGGCGGCCGAGGATCGCGCAGGCTTTTTCCCACGGAGCCGCGGCGAAGAACACCAGGTCGCCCTCGGCGATCCCGAGCTTCTCGGTGAGCGCCGCCTTCTCGGCATCCGAGAAAAATTTCACGATCGGCGATTTCCACTCGCCGCCTTCGACCTTGATGAAGGCGAGGCCTTTCGCGCCGAGTGATTTCGCGATCTCTTCGAGGCTCTTCAATTCGCCCTGCGTCAGATCGGCGAGGCCCTTGGCGTTGATCGCCTTGATCACGCCGCCGCCGGCGACGGTGGACTGAAACACCTTGAACGCCGAGTCCTTGAACGTCGCCGAGAGATCGACGAGTTCGAGTGCGAAGCGCACATCGGGCTTGTCCACGCCGAAGCGGTTCATCGCCTCATGATACGGCATGCGCGGGAACGGCGTCGGGATGTCCGTCCCGAGCACGTCCTTCCAGAGTTTCTTCAGCATGCCTTCGAACAGCGCGTAGATGTCCTCGCGCGTGACGAACGAGGCCTCGACGTCCACCTGCGTGAACTCCATCTGGCGATCCGCGCGCAGGTCCTCGTCACGGAAGCACCGCGCGATCTGGAAATACTTCTCCACGCCCGCCACCATGAGGATCTGCTTGAACTGCTGGGGCGACTGGGAGAGCGCGTAGAACTGCCCCGCGTGGATGCGCGACGGCACGAGATACTCGCGCGCGCCCTCGGGCGTGCTCTTGAAGAGCGCGGGGGTCTCGACCTCGATGAACTCCTGCGAATCGAAGTAGTCGCGGATGGACTTGGCGGCCCGATGGCGCACCTGGAGATTCCGGCGCATCTTGGGCCGGCGCAGATCGAGGTAGCGGTAGGTGAGGCGGAGGTCCTCGTTGACCTTGTCGCCGCCGACATCGTCCAGCGGGAACGGCGGCGTGTCCGAGATGTTGTGAATCTCAAGCGACGAGGCCACGATCTCGATGTCGCCCGTGGGCAGGTTCTTGTTCTCCGTGCCGGAAGGGCGCTGCACGACCTTGCCGGCGATGCCGATGACGGACTCCGTCTTGAGGTGCTTCAGCTGCTCGGCGAGGTTCGCATTATCGCGCGGCTCGAGCTGGATTTGCGTGACGCCTTTGCGATCGCGCAAGTCGACGAAAATGATGCCGCCTTGGTCGCGGATGGTGTCCACCCAGCCGAGGAGCGAGACGCTCGCGCCAATGTCGGCTGAAGTGAGCTGGGCACAGTGATGGGTGCGCTTCATGAGGATGACTTTCGGGAGAAACGGATCAGGAAGGGCGACGCCTGCGGCCGGGGCAAACACTAATTCTGCCGGCGGCCGCCATCGGACGCTCCGCGGAAACCGCATCGATTGATGCTTGCCCGGCCAACTCGAACCGCGCTTCCTCCGCACCTCCCCACCCCGATGATCGAAGCTCTTCTCATCCACTTCCAAGGCTCCTCGTGGGCGACCTGGGGGTTGTTTTTGGTCCTGATTGGCTGCGGTCTCGGCATCCCCATGCCCGAGGATATCGTCCTCATCGCGGCGGGCATCTGCGCCGCAAGCATCGGCCAGTCGTGGGTGACGACCACAGTGATCATGTATGCTGGCGTGGTGATCGGCGACTCGATCATTTTCCTTGTCGGGCGGCATTTCGGCGTGCGGCTGCTCACGATGCCTTGGCTGCAACGCCTGTTTCCGCGCGAGAAACAGGAGCGCGCGCGGGCACGTTTCGAGCAGCACGGGCGCAAGGGCCTCTTCTTCGCGCGCTTTCTGCCCGGCATCCGCGCGCCGTTCTTCTGCACCGCCGGCGCGATGCACGTGCCCTATCTGCGCTTCCTCTGCTACGACGGCCTCGCCGCCCTGGTGAGCGTGCCAGTCTTTGTGTGGATCGGCCACTGGATCGGCGTGCGCTTCTCGGAAAACCTCGAGGCCCTGAGCGAAGCCGTAGCCAATACCCATTTCTGGACGCTCGTCGCCACCGCCGTGCTGGTCTCGTTGCTCGGGGTCGTGCTGCTCGTCGCCTGGCGACGCCGGCAGCGCCCGCGGACGGCGTAAGCGAAAGCGCGTTGAGGACAACGCGCTTCTCCTCGTTCAACCGGCGATCAAGCTCTCACCGGTCATTTCGACCGGCTTGGGCAGGCCCATGAGGTGCAGCACGGTCGGCGCGATGTCGGCGAGGCGGCCGCCTTCGCGCATCTTGGTTTTTCCTGCCGCGAAGCCATCGCCGATGACGAAGACCTCGACGAGATTCAGCGTGTGCGCCGTGTGCGGGCCGTTGACCGTCGGGTCCCACATTTGCTCGGCGTTGCCGTGATCGGCGCAGACGACCGCGCGGCCACCCACCGTCTCCAGCGCGGCGAGCAACTCACCCACGCCGCGATCCGTGGCCTCCACGGCCTTGACTGTGGCTGGCAGCGAGCCGGTGTGGCCGACCATGTCGGGATTGGCGAAGTTCACGACCACGAGGCCGAATTTGCCGGAGAGAATCGCGGCCTTGGCCGCCGCCGTCACCTCGGCCGCCGACATCTCCGGCTGCATATCGTAGGTCGGCACCTTGGGACTCGCGGGACACGCGCGCTCCTCGCCGGGAAAAGGATCCTTGCGGTAGTTGTTGAAGAAAAAAGTCACGTGCGGGTTCTTCTCCGTCTCCGCGCAGCGGAACTGCCCGAGGCCCGCGGCGCTCACGACCTCGCCGAGAATATGCTTCAACTTCTCCGGCTTGCCCGAGATCACGTAGACGGGCAGGCCGGACTCATACTCGGTCATGGTCGCGTAGTAGAGATCAAGCTTCGGGCCGCGGTCAAAGTCCTTGAAACCGTCGATCACAAACGCCCGGGTGATCTCACGCGGACGGTCGCCGCGGTAGTTGTAGAAGAGCACGGCGTCGCCATCGGCGATGGTCGCGAGCGGCTTGCCATCCGCGCCAGTGATCCACGTCGCAGGCACGAACTCGTCGCCCTTCTGCGTTTCGCTGAGCGGTTTTGCGTAGTAGTTCTCGATCGCGGCCTCGGCGCTCGGCGCAGTGGCGACGGCAGCGCGGCCCGTGAGCATGTCGTAGGCTTTTTGCACGCGCTCCCAGCGATTGTCGCGGTCCATCGCCCAGAAACGCCCGCACACGGTCGCGATTCGGCCGATGCCAATGGCCCGGCATTGCGCCTCGACCTGCCGCACGTAGCCGAGCCCGCTCGACGGCGGCGTGTCGCGCCCGTCGGTAAACGCATGGATCATCACTTGCCCGGTGCCGAGACCCTCGGCCTTGGCCTGCCGCAGGATGCCGTAGAGATGCTCGAGCATCCCGTGCACGCCCGCGTCGCTCACGATGCCCATGAGGTGCAGCCGCGCGCCCGGCCGCGACTTCACGCGCGCGATGGCGGCGCGCCACACCGGATTGCCGGCGAGTTTGCCGTCGGAAAAGAGCTTGTTCAACCGCACCAGTTCCTGGTCCACGATGCGGCCGGCGCCGATGTTCTCGTGACCGACCTCGCTGTTGCCCATCACGCCGTCGGGCAGGCCCACGTCGAGGCCCGAGGCGCGGACGAGCGCATGCGGGTATTTGGCGTGCAGGCGATCATCGCAGGCCTTCTTCGCGAGGAAGACGGCGTTGGTGGCGTTCTGCGAGGCATCGGGGTTCTTGCCCCAGCCATCACGGATGACGAGGAGGACGGGCTTGCGCGGAGTGGTCATGGAAAAGGATCAACACCGATGAAGCCTGAATCGCGCCGACGAAAGGCAAAAGTCACGCCTCCGCTCCGCCACCATGCCCCTGTCCCGGCTAAAAAATTCCTTCCCCGTGCCGATATTGGCCGCAAGCCTGCTAATCCCAAAGCCCGAGCGATGTCCCTCATCATTCGAGACCAGTTGGTGACGCCCCCCACGTGGTTCGCCTCGTTCCGGGACCTGACGCTCTACTGCCACGTTTTCCTCCACGCCGAGATCGTGATCGAGTCGGAGAACCCCGATCCCTACTGGCGCTGGATGCGGAAGCGTGGCGGGATGGATTTCGTGCAGGATTTTGTGCGCCCCGGCACGGAAGACGGCGTGCGCCTCGACATCGAACCCAACTACCCCCGCTCGGTCATCACCGACCGCATCGCGCCGGAAAATGTCCACCGCTTGATCGCGCGGCTCCGCCATTGCAGCGGGCTGGCGTAGGGGACGTCTTAAAAATCAGCTGCAGGGCGCGCGCTGGATCGTGAAGCAACCGGCGGAGCGAGCATGGCGGCCAAAGTCGGTCCCGTTCCTACGCCCTCTTCACGCAACCATCCCACGCCTGAAGGCATATCGAGAATTCATCCGCTACAGGCTGAAACGTGATCATGCAGTTCCGGGCCCTAATCCACAAACGCCACTTCGTTTGACAGCAGGAGCACCTGGGCGAGTTCCTCCCAACGGGTGAGCGGCGCGGCGGGTTTTTCCAGTGAATCGAAATCCTTCTTCGCGTCCCACGTGCGCGGCGCCATCTCGCCGGTGGCGGTGAACGTGACCACCGGTGCCCAGGTGAAGCTGTCGGAGCTGGCGTTGGTGCGGCAGTCCACGACGAAGTCGATCGTGTCGCCCGCCTTGACCGCGATGGCGTCGAGTTTCGTCTCGGTCTTTCCATTATGCGCCGTCCATTCGCCGAGCGACCCGGCGCGTGATGAGACGATTCGGCCGCGCACTCCATCGCCGGGCGCGGCGGCATGGCCGAGCACGCCCGTGATGCGCACCGTGCCTTTGGCCGGCGCGGTCCAGCGGCGGATCGCCGCAAGCTCGGGCGTGCGCCCGGCGTGGCCGCCGGTGGCGGTCAGGCTGAGACGGCCGTATTTATCGTCGGGAAATTTCTCGCCCGGACCGACGCGTCCCTCCTTACGCACCGTCATCGCCTGGAAAGCCCGCACGCGCTTGGTCTCCGAATCGAAAGTGCCATGGCCATAGGTCCAGCCCGTGTTGGCCACGGGATCGTCCTCCGACGGCGCGGCGGGCCGCTGCAGGAAGGCCAGCGCGAGTCTCGACTCCTCGGCGTCGGGCGAGCGTTGAAGCAGCACGCGATAGAGGGCGCGGATTTTTTCAGCGTCGGATTTTTCCGCCGCCACCTCGGGGCGCTGCGCCAGGCGTCGCGCCTGCTCCTGGGCAAAGGGGCTGTTGAGCATGAAGAGCGCCTGCTGCGGCACGGTCGTCGCGAGGCGCTGCGCGCTGCTCACGTCGGGATTCGGGAAGTCGAAGGTGCGGAACATGCCCGGCAAATTCTGGCGGTCGATGAAGCCATAGACGGTGCGGCGGACGGTGAAAGGCTGCTTCGTGAGATCGTCCGGCAGGCCGCCGCCGCGGAGATCGAGCGCGCCCGAGGCGGCGAGCAAGGTGTCACGCAGCGCCTCAAACTCGAGCCGACGGCGGGGGAAGTGATGCACCAGGAGGTTGTCGGGATCGGCGGTGGCAGCCGCAGCTTGGACCTCGCTCGACTGGCGATAGGTGCTGGAGAGCACGATGGCTCGGTGCAGCGCCTTAACCGACCAGCCACCCTCGGTGAAGGACGCCGCCAGCCAATCAAGCAGAGCCCGATGCACGGGCGCCTCGGTGCGGACGCCGAAGTCGCTCGGCGTCGGCACGAGCGGCGCGCCAAAATGCCAGCCCCAGACGCGATTCACAAAAACGCGCGCCGTCAGCGGATTGGTCGGGCTCGCGATCGCACGGGCGAGTTCAAGGCGGCCACTGCCCTCGGTGAACGGCGTGCGCTTTTCCGGACTCAGGACTTCAAGAAACTGCCGCGGCACCTCGGGGCCGCGGTTCGCGGCGTTGCCGCGGAGCAGGACGCGGGAATCGACAGGCTTGGCCTTGTCGGTCAGCGCCATCGCGCGCAAAGGCGCGCCGGGCTCCGTCCACTGCAGCGCGACGACCTCGCGGCGCAGCGCCGAAGTCTTGTCGTCGACTTGGCGTTTGATGAGTGCGGCGGTGGCCCCGTAGCCGGGATTGGCAGGAGAGCCCTCGGCGTGGAGCGCCTTGTGTATCGCACCACGATTTGCCTCGGGCTCCGCCGGCGCCGCCTTGTTGGATTCTGCACCCAGTCGATTGTAGATCGCCGCGACATCCTTGAGTGAGGTGATGGGCTTCTCCGCTTTGACGAAAGCTTCGACGACACCGGCATCGTAGGGCCTCGGCTGGCTGAGGCCGTTTTCGCCTACACCCGCCCATGTCGCCACCACCGACTTCGCGGCCTCCTCGAAGCTCTCCGCCGGCAGCGCCGCGAGCGCAAACCACGGCGCGAGCACCGGATCGCTTTTGGCGGCGTCACTCGCGAGGTGCGCCTGCCAGCGTTTGAGGAACTCGACATTGAGCTTCCTCGGGCCGGCAAAGAGATCGAGTTTTCCGTCGCCGCCGGCCCGGGCAAAGTCGTGCGCACCGAGCAGGTAATCGCCGGTCTTGGCGCGCACTTCCCCGAGGAATTTTTCGACCTCGCTGCGGGCCCGGGCCTTCACCTTTGTCTCGGCCTCGGCGGTCTTTTCGAGGAAGCGCCGATACTCCGGCGACTCGACGAGCGGACCGAGTAGCGGCTTCTCCGCCGGCTCCTCACTGGAGGCGAAGACGCCGTGCAGCGAGTAGTAGTCCTTTGTCGGGATCGGATCGAATTTGTGGTCGTGGCAGCGCGCGCAGGCGACCGTCAGGCCTTGCAGACCACGCGTGACGACATCGATGCGGTCGTCGATGATGTCGTTCTGATTGCCGAGAAACCGGCGGCCGAGCGTGAGAAAGCCCATCGCGGCGAGCGCGGATTTGTCCTCCCCAAGCGGAAGCCGGTCAGCGGCGAGCTGCTCGACGATGAACTGGTCGTAGGGTTTGTCGTCGTTGAACGCGCGGATGACGTAGTCGCGGTAGGTGTGGGAAAAGGGGAAGCGCCGCTCGGCGTTGCCGACGAGGTAGCCCTGCGTGTCGGCGTAGCGCGCGACATCGAGCCAGAAGCGGCCCCAGCGTTCGCCGTAGCGCGGCGAGGCGAGGAGGCGATCGACGGCGCGGTCGTAGGCGCGCGGATCGGATTTCATCTCCCGCAGAAACGCATCCATCTCGTCCGCCGTCGGCGGCAGCCCGGTCAGATCGTAGGTCACGCGGCGCAGGAGCGTGCGCGGATCGGCGGACGCAGCCGGCGCGAGCCTCTTCGCTTCGAGTTGCGCCAGCACGAAGGCATCGACCGGGGTCCGCACCCACTTCGCGTTCTTCACGGCGGGCGGCACCGGCTTGGTCACCGGTTGAAACGCCCAATGCTTTCTCGCTGCCGCGATGTCAGTCGGGTGCGGCTTCCCGCCCGCGCGGGGATCGGGCGCGCCTAACTTCACCCATTGCTCAAGCGCGGCGATTTTTTCGGGCGCGAGTTTCCCGCCCTCCTCCTTGGGCGGCATCTGGAGATCATCGCTCGCGTAGCGCACCGCTTCGATGAGCAGGCTCTTGGCGGGATCGCCGGGCACGATGACGGCCCCGGTCACGCCTCCCTTGCGCAGCGCGTCGCGGGTGTCGAGGAGCAGGTCGCCCTTGGACTTGCCGGCCTCGGTGCTGTGGCACTTGTAGCAGTGCTCGACGAGAATCGGGCGGACCTTGGACTCGAAGAACTCGACGTGCTCGGGCGGGAGCTCGGCTGCTTGGGCAGCGAGCGCGATCGAGACCAAACCCAGGCCCGCTTGGAGAGCGGGCCCCACCTTCCAGAGCACGGCGCTCATGCGATCAAGTCCTTCACGACTTTGCCGTGCACATCGGTCAGGCGGAAATCCCGGCCGGCGTGGCGGTAGGTGAGTTTCTCGTGATCGAAGCCGAGCAGCGCGAGGATGGTGGCGTGCAGGTCATGCACGTGGACGCGATTCTCGACGGCCTTGAAGCCAAACTCGTCGGTCGCGCCGTAGGTCGTGCCGCCGCGCACGCCGCCGCCCGCGAGCCACATGGTGAAGCCGTGGTGGTTGTGATCACGACCATTGACCTTGCCTTGGTTCGCCCCGGCGGTCGGCAACTCGACGACGGGCGTGCGGCCAAACTCGCCGCCCCAGATGACGAGCGTGTCGTCCAACATGCCGCGCTGTTTCAAATCCTTGAGCAGCGCGCCGATCGCCTGATCGCTCTCGCGGGCGAGCTTGCGGTGGTTGACCTCGATGTCGTCGTGGTTGTCCCACGGCTGGCCGTCGCCGTGCCAGACCTGGACGAAGCGCACGCCGCGCTCCAGCAGCCGGCGCGCCGTGAGGAGCTGGCGGCCCTGCACGGTGTCGCCGTAGGCCTCGCGCATCGCGGCGGGCTCGCGCGCGATCGTAAAGGCGTCCGTCGCGTCCAGCTGCATGCGGTAGGCGAGCTCGTAGGACTGGATGCGGGCCTCGAGCTGCGCTTCGCGCTGGCGCTTGACCGCGTGGCGGGCGTTAAGCTCGCGGAGGAGATCGAGCTGCGCGCGCTGCTCGGGGCGCGGGACGGCGTCGCTGCGGATGTGCTCGATGAGCCGCTCGACGTCGGTGAAGGCGGTGTTGATGTAATTGCCCTGGTAGATGCCGGGCAGGAATCCGCTCTGCCAATTCTGCGACTCTTGGATCGGGTAGCCGCCGGGGCACATGGCGATGAAGCCGGGGAGATTCTGGTTCTCCGAGCCGAGGCCGTAGGTGACCCACGAGCCGAGCGCCGGCCGCGGCAGGCGCGCGTCGCCGCAGTTCATCAGCATGAGCGACGGCTCGTGGTTCGGCACGTCGGCGTGCATCGAGCGGATGACCGCGATTTCGTCGATCGAGGCGGCGACGTGCGGGAAGAGCTCGCTGACCTCGATGCCGCTTTTTCCGTAGCGCTGGAACTTGAATGGCGAACCAAACGCCGCGCCGGTCTTGCGCTCGGTCTTCAAGTCGAGCGGGAGCGGCTTGCCGTGCCACTTGGTCAGCTCGGGCTTGGGGTCGAAGGTGTCCACCTGCGAGGGCCCGCCGTTGGCGAAGATGTGGATGACGCGCTTGGCCTTGGCCGGGAAATGCGGCGCGCGCGGCGCGAGGGGCCGGTCGAGGTTGACGCCCGCCGAATCGGCGAGGAGCTGGGGCCCAAGCATCGCGGACAGCCCCACCGCGCCAAAGCCGATGCCGCAGCGCTGCAGAAAGTCGCGGCGGGTCAGGAACAAGTCCTCGGGGCGCGGGGCGTGGGGCATGGCGGCAGGCTAGACGGGGCGGAGAGGCGGCGGTGACACGAAGAGCAGAACCCAACGCCGGCCCGGCGAAAAGGCCCAATTGATAACAACCGGCGAAAATCGCCCCTGCGCAATCTCCGGCCTTGGATTAGGCATGGCCGGGTCTTGCCTGCGGGCATGAACAATTTCCTCAATGGCACAGTAATCCTGTGCGGCTATTTCATATTGTTCCTATGCGGCGTCCTAGGTTTTGCCGTGTGGCAAATCAAGCGCCGCCGTGAAAAGCGGCCCCTCGAGTTCAAGCTGCTGCGTGGCCCGGGCGAAACGCTGCGTCGGCGGATGAACAAATTCGACGAGAACTTCTTCTTTCAAGTCGCGGCGGCGGCCCTGGCTCCGATCTGCACGGGACTGATCACGCTCAGCTTGCTCCAATGGCTGGCGCCGCAAATACGATTGAGCTTTGGCATTGCAGCCATGGCCGTCGTCTTTCTCGTCACGCTCGTAGCATCAGCCCAGTGGACGATTCGACGGTTCATGCGCGATCGCAACGACCGCCTCGGCTATCTCGGTGAACGCGCCGTGGGCGAAACGCTTGTGCCGCTCATCGCCTCCGGCTACCGCGTTTATCATGATTTGCCTGCCGGCACGGGCCCCACGCAGTTCAACATTGATCATGTGGCCGTAGGTCCGAACGGCATTTTTGCCATTGAGACGAAATCACGCCGCAAGCGCCCCGCGCGCCCGGGCCACGAAGCCCACAAGGTGATCTACGACGGCAAGATGCTGATCTGGCCCTGGGCTGAGGAAACAACCTGCCTTGAGCAGGCGAGTTCACGCGCTCGCTGGCTGGGCGAATGGCTCCAGCAATTGACCGGCATCGAGCCGGCCGTGCAGCCGGTGCTTGTCCTCCCGGGTTGGTATGTGGTCCCCAAGGGACTCGGCCCCGTGCTGGTGGTAAACCACAAGCTGGTGGCCGACGCGATCGAGCGGGAAACGAGGACCAAGCTCACCGACGATCAAATCGATCTCATCTCCCGCCAGATCGAGCAGCGCTGCCGGGACGTGGAGGACTGAGCCTTGGCTTGCGGCCGCGGTTTTCGGTTCGCCGCCGGCGCGGGCGCGGGCCAAACCTCCGCCATGCGATCCCTGTTGCTCACCGCCGCCCTGCTAACCGCGACCGCCTTGGCCGCCGAGCCGAAGGCCCAGCTCCACCATCTCACCCAGCGCGCCAGCGCGATTGATCCGCGGGCGCGGGAATACCCGGCGATCGATTTCGTTTTCGCCGACAAGGCCGGCAAGGCGCAGGATCTCCAGCACGCCGTGGTCGATACGCGCGTCGCCCCGCGCGGGCGGCTCGTGATCTGGCTCATGGGCTACAACGCCCCGCTCTTCGAGCGCCTCGGCGGCTACGGGATGCACGCCATCCAAGTCCACTATGCGAACAAGTGGTTCGGCCTCATCCCCGCCAAGGCGCGCGACGATGGCATGAGCCTGGGAAAAATGCGCATGGAGGCCACGACCGGCGAGGATGCCTCGCCGCTGGCCGACATCGCGCCGACCGACGGCATGAAGGAGCGCGCGTTGCAGTTCGTGAAATGGCTCGCGCGTGAAAACAAAGCCGGCCGCTGGGAACAGTTCATCGCCGCCGAAGGCCTCAGCCTGCTTTGGGACAAGGTCATCATCGCAGGGTCGTCGCACGGCGCGACGTCCGCCGCGCGTTTTGCCAAGCACCAGCGGGTTGACCGTGTGGTAATGTTCTGCGGCCCGCGCGATCAGCTCGAAAGCTGGCAGGATTTTCCCTCGGCCACGCCGGCCAACCGTTTCTTCGGATTCAGCCACGTGCTCGACAGTGGCTGGACCGGCGACCACTACTGCCGCTCGTGGCAGATGCTCGGATTGCACGCCTTCGGGCCCATTGTGGATGTCGATGCCACGCCCGCCCCTTTCGGCCATTCGCGCCGGCTGATCACGAAGTTCGACGTGAAGGGCGACGCCAAACGCGCGCACAGTTCCGTGCAACCCGGCGCAGCCGCCGCGAAAAACGCGCGCGGCGAATTTCTTCACGAAGCGGTGTGGAAGTATCTCTTCACGCACCCCGTCGAAGCCGTGGGCGCGCCCGGGCCCCTCGATCCGGAGTGCGGGGAGAATTTGCCGAAGCCGTAGGGCTCGCCGCTTGGCCAGACGTCGAGCCTGACCAAGGTCATGCCAACGTGCCTTCGCTTTTGACCTGTCATTGCGAGGAGCGGAGCGACGAAGCAATCCAGCTGGATTGCCACGGCGCGCTGCGCGCACCTCGCAATGACAAAGGGCTAAAAGGAAGCGGACGTGTTGGTATCAGGCCGACGATCCAGAAGCCAGGGACGGTGACGGCCCCCGGAGGTGCTCAAAGCGACTGCGCCGCCGCGACCACGGCCTCGGCCGTGAGGCCGAGTTCCTTGAACGCGAGGGGCGCGGGCGCGCTGAGGCCGAAGCGATCGATGCCGACGACCTTGCCGTCGAGGCCGACATATTTCGACCACAGCACGGTCACGCCCGCCTCGACCGCGACGCGCTTGCGGCACGACGCCGGCAGCACGCTCTCGCGATACTCGGCCGACTGACGCTCGAAGCGCGAGGTGCAGGGCATCGACACCACGCGCACGCCGGCGCCGAGGGTCTTGGCCGCGGCGAGCGCGAGCTGCAGCTCGCTGCCGGTGCCGATGAGGATGTGCGTGAGCGGCGCGGTTTCCTTGAGGGCGATGTAGCCGCCCTTGATCGCGCCTTCGCGGCGCGTCTGCACGGGGATGTCGTTGAGATTGGGCAGCGCCTGGCGCGTGAGCGCGAGCAGCGTCGGCCCATCCGTGCGCTCGAGCGCGGCGGCAAACGCCCCCGCCGTCTCCTCCGGATCCGCGGGGCGGATCACATCGAGGCCGGGGATCACGCGCAGGCCGGAGATGGTCTCGACGGGCTGGTGCGTGGGGCCGTCCTCACCGACGCCGATGGAGTCGTGCGTGTAGATGTAAACGACCGGGAGCTTCGCGAGCGCGGCGAGGCGCATGGAGGGACGCGAGTAGTCGGCAAACACGAGGAACGTCGCGATGCTCGGGCGGAAGAGCCCGTCGTAGGCCACGCCGTTGGCGATCGCGGCCATGCCATGCTCGCGGATGCCGAAGCGGATGTTGCGCCCCGCACGGTTGGTCGCGTCGAAATCCTTGTCGGCGGCGATGTAGTTGAGCGTCGATCCGTAGAGATCGGCGCTGCCGCCGATCAGGAGAGGGAGCTCGGCGGCGACGGGCTGGAGCACATCGCGGCCCGCGGCACGGGTAGCGAGCTTGGCATCGGCCGGGAAGACCGGGATCTTTTCGAGCAGCGCGGCGGCGCTCGGCGCCTTGGTGGCGGAGTCGAGCAGCGCGGATTTCTCCGGGTTGGCCTCGCGCCACGCCTTGAGGGTCTTGTGCCACTTGTTGCAGGCGCGGACGAGGCGGGCCTTGTGCGCCGCGAAGTAGGCCTTCACGTCGTCGCTCACATAGAAGTGCTGATCGGCGGGCAGGCCGAGCGAGGCGCGCGCGGTGTCGGCGAACTTCGCGCCGCCCTCGCCGTGGCCCTTGGCCGTGCCCTGCACCTCGGCGATGCCCTTGCCGATGATCGTCTTGGCGATGATGAGCTGGGGTTTCCCGCTCTTGGTCTTCTTCGCCTTGTTGAAGGCCTTCAGGACCGCGGCCATGTCGTGGCCGTCGATGGTCTGCACTTCCCAACCGATGGACTTGAAGCGCGCGGCGGCGTTTTCGCTCTGCGTCTTCGCGGCCATCGCGTCGAGCGTCACGTCGTTGGCGTCGTAAATGAGGATGAGGTTGTCGAGCTGCTGGTGGCCGGCAAACGCCACGGCCTCCATCGCCACGCCTTCCTGCATGCAGCCGTCGCCCGCGAGGCAGACGACATGATAGTCGAAGATCGCGTGCTCGGCGGTGTTGAAGCGCGCCGCGGCCATCTGGCCGGCGAGCGCCATGCCGACGGCGTTGCCGATGCCCTGGCCGAGCGGGCCGGTGGTGGCCTCGACGCCGGGAGTCTCATGAAACTCGGGGTGGCCGGGCGTCGTGCTGTGCAGCACGCGGAAATTCTTCACCTGCTCGATCGGCACATCGTAGCCGCTCAGGTGGAGCCAGCCGTAGAGAAACATCGAGCCGTGGCCCGCGGAGAGCACGAAGCGGTCGCGGTTCATCCAGCGCGGACGCTCCGGGTTGTGCGAGAGCGCGTGCCCGAAGAGCACCGCGCCGAGATCGGCGGCGCCGAGCGGCAGGCCGAGATGGCCCGACGAGCAGGCATGGACGGCGTCGATGGCAAGACCACGGGCCTGATTGGCCGCCTTGGCGAGGAGGTGAGTTTGCAGCGTCATGAAAAAATCGCGCCAGACGTAGCGCCCCCCGCCTCGCCGGGAAAGCCCAATCTCGCGTGTGACGCAGATGGATCCGGTGCCTTGCGCAAGGACGCCGCGCCGCCCAAGGTCACTCTCAGCTGCGATGGATTACCCGCTGATAGGCACGAAGACGAAGGCTGAGAACGCCGAAGCGAAAAAAGACCTGAGGGAGATGGCAATAGTCATACCCTGCTTCCTCGTCTTGTGCGGCGCTATCCTGCTGGTGATTTTACTGCTGCCAGAATCGGAGACTCAACAGAGGAGCAAAGCAGAGCGCGCGTTTGCCGAGCAGATGATGCGCGATGACAGCCGCGTGAAATCACTTTCTGGTTGGATCTACTGGGTGGAGATCAAAAAAGTGCGGGACCACGCTTTTTTCTTCGGCCGAGGCCGCACCAAGCTGATGCACGAGCGCACGGAATCAAACGAACGCATCGACGGTAGCGTGTGGTTCAAAGTCGAGGCGGAGCAAGGCTCAGGATGGGTCATCGTGGACTACTGGTGCGATTACAAAACGGGCGAACGCGGCCTGACCAAGATTGATCTCAGTGCGTTTTCTAGCCCCAAACGATTCGAGACCTCTGATAAACACCCATAGGCCACCCACAGACGGTTGGCAGTATTACCACCGCACCCGCCCTCAATTCGCCTCGGGGTCTTCCGGTTCGCCCGCGAGCAGCTTCCACTCGGCGCCTTCGCGCCCAAGCACCGTGCGCCAGAGCGTGTCGTCCTGAGCCTGGGCGAGCAGGTCGTCGGGCACGTCGGCCACGACCCAGGTCTTGTGCTTCATCTCGTTTTCCAGCTGTCCGGCCGACCAGCCGGAATAGCCGAGGAACGCGCGGAGGTGCGTCGCCTCGTCGGCGGCGAGTTCGCGCGCCTTCTCAGGCTCGATGCCAAAGTGCAGGCGGAAGCCGTCGTCGCGCGTCTGCCACGCCGCGAGCACGAGCTGGTCGGTCTGCACGGGGCCGCCGGTGTAAATGGGCACGCTCGCGAGCGGTCCAAGGGCGAAGTCCCCGCTCAGTTCGCCGAGGCGCTTGCCCAGCGGGCGGTTGAGCACCACGCCCATCGCGCCTTCGTCGGTGTGCGCCGACATGAGGATCACGCTGCGGCGGAAGTTCGGATCCTTCATCGCCGGGTGCGCGAGCAGGAGCGTGCCCGCTAGGCTGTCCCGTTTTACTTGGCCTCGTCCTTCCATGGTAAAATAACCCGACGCACGCCGCGCGCTCAGAGTTTCAAGACCTGCACCCCCGCGTCCGCCAGCAGCGGCACCACGAGCGGATCGTTGTGGTAATCGAGGCGGTATTTGATCTGCGCGATGCCCGCGGCGGCCATGATTTTGGCGCAGTTGATGCACGGAAAGTGCGTCACGTAGGCGACGCAGCCCTCGACCGAGCTGCCGCGCCGCGCGGCGTCGGCCACGGCGTTCTGCTCGGCATGCACGGTCGCCTGCTCGTGGCCGTCGCGTAGCCGCGAGACATGCGGCGTGCCGGGCAAAAAGCCGTTGTAGCCCGCGGCCACGAGGCGGTTCTTCCGCTCGCCGCCGGTCACGATCACGCAGCCCACGTGCAGGCGCTCGCAGTTCGAGCGCGACGACATCAGCATCGCGGTCGCCATGAAATACTCGTCCCACGAGGGACGGTGCGGAAAGCTGGCCGCAGCCTCCGCGATCAAATCGACGGGCTGGGTCGCGGCGGCGGCGGGCGGAAAATCAGGTGACGCGGAGGCGCTCATGGGAAACGGCCGCGGAATCTGGACAGCTCGGCGCGCGTGGGCAACCTTCGTTCCGCTTTTCCATGCGGCGCACGATTCAGCCTGAAATCCTCGACGGTCTAGCGCCCGATCATCCCGACGCGCGGCACAGCCGCCGCGACCTGCGCCTCACCAACGCCCTCGCCGGCAGCCACCGCTGGATCGCGCGCACGCTCCCGCCCCTGCTCCGCCCCGGCGAACGCGCCCTCGAACTCGGCGCCGGCACCGGCGAACTCGGCGCGCGCCTCGCCGCCGCCGGCGTCGCAATCGACGGCCTCGACACCTGCCCACAGCCCGCCGGCTGGCCGTCGGATCGGACGTGGCATCGCGCGGATCTGCGCGCCTTCGACGGCTACGCCACCTACGCCGCGATCGTAGGAAATCTGATTTTCCACCATTTCACGGCCGGCGAACTCGCCGCGCTCGGGGAGAAAATTCGCCGTCATGCCCGGGTAATCATCGCCTGCGAACCCGCACGGGTGCGGCGCGCGCAAACGCTCTTCCGGCTGATCGCGCCGCTGTTCGGCGCCAACCACGTCACGCGCCACGATGCCCACGTGAGCATCGCCGCCGGCTTCCGCGGTGACGAACTGCCGCGCGCCCTCGGCCTTGCCGCGCCCGCGTGGGAAGTGCGTTGCTCCACCACCCTGCTCGGCCTGCATCGCATGATCGCCCTCCGCCGCGCATGACCCCGCGCCCGATCGAGATCATCGGGGGCGGGCTCGCGGGACTGGCGCTCGGCTGCGCACTGCGCCGCGAGCACATCCCCGTCACCCTCCACGAGGCGGGCGACTATCCGCGCCACCGCGTGTGCGGGGAATTCATCGCCGGCCTCCGCCCCGCGACCATCGCGCGCCTCGGCCTCGCGCCGGTGCTCGTAGGCGCGCTCGAGCACCGTCGCGTCGCGTGGTTTCTGCGCAGCGCTCCGCCGCACCACCACACCCTGCCCGCGCCCGCGATCGCGCTCAGTCGCTTCGCGCTCGATGCGCGGCTCGCGGCCACCTTCACGGCCCTCGGCGGCGACCTGCCGGTGCGTTCGCGCGTGACAACGGAGGAGCCGCGCGCCGGCCGGGTGTTCGCCACCGGTCGACGCCGGCAGACCGCCTCACCGTGGCTCGGCTTGAAACTCCACGCGCACGGCCTGCCGCTCGCACAAGGCCTGGAGATGCATCTTGGGGAAAACTGCTACGTCGGCCTCGCCCGCATTGAGGACGATGGCGTGAATATCTGCGGCCTCTTCCGCCGCGGTCTCGCGGCCGGCACGGGCGCGGCGCTCCTGGTGAACTGCCTGCGCGCCGCCGGCCTCGCCGCGCTCGCCGACCGGATCGCGGAAGCGCGCATCGACCCCGCCAGCGTGTGCGCGGTCGCCGGTGTCGCCTTTGACCGCCGCTCGCCACCGACCACGCGCCTTTGCCTTGGCGACACCCTGGCGATGATCCCGCCCTTCACCGGCAACGGCATGGCGATGGCCTTCCAGAGCGCCGAGCTCGCGCTCGATCCATTGCTCGCCTACGCGCGCGGCGCGATCGCCTGGCCGGACGCAGTGCGGACAGCGCAGCGGGCCCAGCGGGAAAAGTTTCGTGTGCGTCTCGCCTCGGCGGGGATGCTGCATCCGTTTCTCCTCGGCCGGCGCCGTCAGCGCTGGCTGGCCGCCTTGGGGCGCGCCCGCCTCCTGCCGATTCGCCCGCTCTTCGCCGCCCTTCACTGATCACTCATGTATCTCCAAGCCGTCGCCACCGCCGTGCCCGATGCCCGCTACACGCAGGCCGATTGCTGGGAGATCGCGCAAGGCTCGCGGGTGCGCGAACGGCTGAGCCGGCGCTCGATGCTGATCCTCCGCTCCGTGCTCCGCGGCGACCACGGCATCGCGGCGCGGCACTTTGCCGTGCCCGACATCGCCCATGTCTTCGATCTCTCCTCGGATCAGCTGAACGCCATCTTCCGCACCGAGGCCCCGCGCCTCGCGGGTCGCGCACTCGCCACCGCCCTTGATCGCGCGGGCGTGCGCCCCGCGGAGATCGACGCGCTGCTCGTCTGCACCTGCACCGGCTATCTCTGCCCGGGCGTGACGAGCTACGTGGCCGAGCAACTCGGCCTGCGCCCCGATGCGTTCTTGCAGGACTTCGTCGGCCTCGGCTGCGGCGCGGCCATCCCCACCCTGCGCGCCGCGAGTCATGTCCTCGCCGCGAATCCGCGCGCGACCGTCGCGTGCATCGCGGTCGAGGTGTGCTCCGCGGCCTTCTACCTCGACGACGACCCGGGCGTGATTGTGAGCGCGTGCTTGTTTGGCGACGGCGCGGCAGCCACGATCTGGAAAAGCACGCCGACGGCGACGCCGCTGCGGGCGTTTGAGTTCTCCACCACGCACCGGCCGGCCGACCGCGACAAGCTCCGCTTCGAGCAACGCGACGGCAAACTCCGCAACCTCCTCGACCGCGCCGTGCCCGAGCTGGGCGCAGCGGCCGTCGGCGATCTCTGGCGGGCACGCGGGCCGCGGCCCGTGGCGCGCGTGGTGTCGCACGGGGGCGGGCGCGATGTGCTCGACGCGCTGGATCCGGTGGTCGCGCCGCATTCGCTCGCCGCGAGCCGGCACGTGCTGCGCGAGCGCGGCAACATGAGCAGCCCCTCCGTGCTTTTCGCTCTCGAGGAGACGTTGCGCGAGGCGGCCCCCGGGCCGGGCGGCGATTTTTGGCTCGTGAGTTTCGGCGCGGGCTTTAGCGCACACTCGTGCCGAATCGGAACCGAACCATGACCCAGCTCACCGACCTCGTCTCCTACTGCGATCGCCGCACGCGGCTCGCGGCGTTCAAGGACGCGCCCGGCGCCTTCAACGGCCTGCAGGTCGCCAACGACGGCCGCGTGACCAAGATCGGCGCGGCGGTCGACGCCGGGCTCGTGCCGTTTCAAAAGGCCGTGGCCGCGGGCGTCGATTTCCTGATCGTGCACCACGGGATGTATTGGGACATGCCCCGCCCGCTCACCGGAGCCGCCTACGACCGCGTCGCCACGCTCGTGCGCGGCAACTGCGCGCTCTACTCGAATCACCTCCCTCTCGACGGCCACCCGGAGATCGGCAACAACGCGCTGCTCGCCAGACAACTCGGCCTGAGACCTTCAAAGCCCTTTCTCGTCCGCGACGGCGAAGCAATCGGCTGCATCGCGAAGTCCGCGCTCACCCGCGCCGCGCTCCGCACGAAACTGGAAAGCCTCTACGGCCGCGTCATCGCCATCGAATGCGGATCGAAGGCGCCGCGCGCGATCGCGTTTTGCAGCGGCTCGGGCAACAGCGCGGTGCCGGCCCTCGTCCCCGCCGGCGTGGACACCCTGGTGACCGGCGAGCTGCGCGAGGAATGGTTCAACCGCGCGCAGGAGGAAAAGCTCAACCTCTACCTGTGCGGCCATTACGCGACCGAGGTCCACGCGGTCAAAGCCCTCGCGGCCGAGCTCGCGAAGAAGTTCAAGCTGCCGTGGGAGTTCATCGCGACGGAGAATCCTCTCTGAAATCCCGCACGCCTGAAGCCGCGAAAATAGTCTTTCCCTTCCCACTTTCCTGGCTTCCTGCTTCCCTCCTCCGATGAAAAAAATCGCCATCCTCAACGGCCCCAACCTCGACCGGCTCGGCAAACGCGAGCCCGAGATCTACGGCCGCGCCACGCTCGCCGATCTCGAAACGGCGCTGCGCAAGGAGTTCGGCGGGGCCGCGCAGCTCGAGTTCTTCCAGTCCAACCACGAGGGCGCGCTCATCGACAAGATCGCCGCGCTCGTCGACGCCAAGGCCGACGGCCTGGTCATCAACCCAGGCGGCCTCACGCACACGAGCGTGGCGCTGCGCGACGCGCTGCTCGGCGCGCATCTGCCGACAGTGGAGGTCCACATCTCGAATATCTACAAGCGCGAGGATTTCCGCCACAAGTCGCTCACCGCGCCCGCGAGCGTCGCCGTCATCACCGGCCTCGGCCTCGAGGGCTACCACGCCGCGCTGCGTTTTCTCCTGAAGGGCTGAACGATGGCCGGCGCGACCTGGCTGGTCTGCCACACCCGCCCGCGCTGCGAAAAGAAATTCGCCGCGCTGCTCGTCGCGGAGGGGCTGGAGCACTACCTACCGCTCGTGGAGAGCGTGCGGCGCTACGGCGCGCGGACGAAGAAGTTCACCAAGCCGCTTTTCCCCGGCTACGTCTTCGCCTGCGTGCCGGCCGAGAAGAAATCGCGCCTCCACCAGCAGGATCTGCTCGCGCGCGCGATTGCGGTCGAGGACGAGGCGACGTTTCTGCGCCAGCTCGCCGACGTGCGCGCGATCGTCGCGTCGGGCCTTCAGCTCAGCGTGATGCCCTTGCTCACGCGTGGCCGCCGCGTGCGCATCATCGGCGGGCCCCTGCACGGTCTCGAGGGTTTCGTGGACGACCCGACGAAGCCCCAGGGCGTCGTGCTCTCGGTGGACGTGCTGCGCCAAGGCCTGCTCGTGCGCGTGCCGGCGGAACAGTTGCAGCCGCTGCCGTAAGCAGCGGCGGCGGCCTCTACCACCACGCCCAAGCCCACGCCCCGGCATGCAGCGTCGCGCAGGCCGCGAGCGCCGCCGCCACATCGTCCGCCACCACGCCCCAGCCGCCGGGCAACGACTGGAGCCGCGCGATGCCGAGGGGCTTCGCAATGTCGAAGAGCCGGAACAAGGCGAAGCCCGCGAGCCACACGACCCACACCGGCAGCGCCCCGGGCAGTTCGCGCCAACCGAGAAAGCACAGCGGCATCACGACGAACTCATCGAGAATCACCTCGCCCGGATCGCTTTTGCCCAGGCGATGTTCGGCCGCCCCGCAAATCACCACGGCCAGCGCGCACGCCACCACGCTGCCCAGCAAGACGACGCGAATGCTGGAGTGCTGGAAGCACGCGGCGAAATACAACAGGCCCGCGAGCGAGCCCCAGGTGCCAGGCGCGGGCAGCTTTTTCCCCAGCGGCCCGAGCGTGGCGAGCGCCACGACCAGCCAGCCGGGCAGGGCGCGCGACCACGCGGGTTCAGTCTGGCGCATGACCTCAGTCCGCGAGCACCGAGCGGTGACGCCGGAAATAGGAGACGCCCGACGTGATCGTGAGCACGGCCGAAAGCCCGTAGAGCGCCATGCCGAGGAGCCGCGTGAGGTTGACCGTATCCGGATTGGGGAAGTCGAGCTCCAGCATGCGCGCGCCCATCAGCCACCCGATGGCGTTGAGCTGCACAAAGGTCTTCACCTTGCCACCCGTGTCGGCCTCGATGGGACGGCCTTTGCTGGCCGCGGCAGTGCGCAGCCCGGCAATCGCAAATTCACGGCACAGGATGCAGAGGAGAAGCAGCATCGCAGTGATGCTGTGGCCCATGAAATTCGCCGGCTCATTCACCAGCGCGATCATCAGGCCGATGACGAGCACCTTGTCGATCACGCTGTCCATGAAGCGGCCAAACGAGGAGACGAGCCCGCGTTCGCGCGCGATCTTGCCATCAAGCCAGTCGGTCAGCGCCGCCGCGATGAAGAGCCAGAACGCCACCGTGGCCGCGTTCGCGAACCGCGCATACATCAGCGCCACCACCGCAAACATGAGCGGCACACGCGAAATCGTCAGCAGGTTCGGCAGGTTCATGTGGGCGGCAAGGCCAGCGAAAACACGGAGCCGCCCGGCTGAACGCAAGCGCGGAGGGGCCCGATCCCCCGGAATCGCGCCGCCGGCCCAATCCGGCGAAAAACGCCATCGCCAGCCGGCGCGCCGTCGTCTTGGCTGCGCGCCCTGCCCATGCGCCACTGCATTTATCCCGGCACGTTCGACCCCATCACCTACGGCCACCTCGATGTGCTCGCGCGCGCCGCGAAGCTCTTCGACAAGGTGACCGTCGCCGTCGCCGAAAGCGCCGGCAAGGCCCCGCTCTTTCCCGCCGCCCAACGGGTCGGGCTCATCGCCGCCAACGTCGCCCCGTGGCCGCACGTGAGCGTGACGACCTTCAACGGACTGCTGGTCGAGTTCTGCATGGCCCACCAGGCCGACGCGATCATCCGCGGGCTCCGCGCGCTGTCGGACTTCGAGTTCGAGTTCAACATGGCGCTCATGAACCGCCACCTGCAGCCCAAGATTGAGACGCTATTCGTGATGCCCAACGAGCAGTTCAGCTACACCAGCTCCACGCTCGTGAAACAGGTCGCCAAGTTTGGCGGCGATGTCGCGCACTTTGTCCCGCCCAACGTCGCCGCGGAGCTGAAGAAAGCATTCGCGGGCAAGCCTTGATCCGTCCGAGTTTGTGATCGCGCGGTCCGGCCATGCCTGCGGCCGCGCCCCCACCCCGAGCCCTCCTGATCCCTTTACCCATGCGCCTCCCCCTCCTGCTCCTCCTCTCCGCCCTCGTCCTCCCCCAAGTCGGTAATGCCGCCGCGTCGCGGCCCAACGTCCTCTTCATCGCCATCGACGATCAGAACGACTGGATCGGCGCCCTCGGCGGTCACCCGCTGGCCAAGACCCCGCACTTGGACCGGCTCGCCGCGCGCGGCACCGTGATGCTCAACGCCCACTGCCAGTCGCCGCTGTGCAATCCCTCGCGCACGAGCCTCATGCTCAGCCTGCGTCCGACCACCACCGGCATCTACGGGCTCTCCCCGTGGTTCCGCACCCTGCCCGAGTGGCGCGACCGTGTCTCGTTGCCGAATCATTTCAAGGCCCACGGCTACCGCACGCTCGCCACGGGCAAAATCTATCACGGCGGAGCTGGCGGCCCGGGTGCGGGCGGCGCTGGCAAGGCCAAGAAGAAAGCGGCCGATTCCGCCACCCCGGCACCCTCGGCCGCACCCGAATTCGACGTCATCGGTCCCGCCGGCGGCGTCGGCGTGCGCCCCGAGAAGAAACTCATCGGCCCCACCCCCATGGGCAACAACCCGCTCATGGACTGGGGCGTGTTCCCCCACAAGGACGAGGACAAGGGCGACTACCAGGTCGCCAGCTGGACCATCGATCAAATCAAGCGCGCCCCCAAGGATCAGCCCTTCTTCCTCGCCGCCGGATTTTTCCTCCCGCACGTCCCGATCTATGTGACGCAAAAATGGGCGGACCTCTATCCCGACGACGACTCGATCCTTCCCGCCATCAAGCGCGACGACCGCGCCGACACGCCGTTCTTCTCCTGGTTTCTCCACTGGAGCCTGCCGGAACCCCGTCTGAAATGGGTCGAGGAAAACAAGCAGTGGCGTAACCTCGTCCGCAGCTACCTCGCCGCGACGAGCTTCGTCGACGCGCAGATCGGCCGCCTCATGCAGGCGCTCGACGAGGCCGGCCTCGCCGACAACACCATCATCGTCGTCTGGGGCGATCACGGCTGGCACCTCGGCGAGAAGGCCATCACCGGCAAGAACACCCTCTGGGACGACGGCACGCGTGTCCCCCTCATCTTCGCCGGCCCCGGCGTCGCGCGCGGCGGCCGCAGCAGCCAGCCCGCCGAGCTCCTCGACATCTACCCGACGCTCGTCGAGCTCTGCGGCCTCACGCCCCGCACCGACCTCGAGGGCCTGAGCCTCGTGCCGCAGTTGAAAAACGCCGCCACCCCGCGCGCCCGTCCCGCCATCACGAGCCACAACCAAGGCAACCACGGCATCCGCAGCGAACGCTGGCGCTACATCCGCTACGCCGACGGCACCGAGGAACTCTACGACCACGCCGCCGACCCGCACGAGTGGGCCAACCTCGCGCTCCGCCCCGAGCACGCGCAAGTCCTCGCCGAGCACCGCCGCTGGCTCCCCCCCATCGATCGCCCGCCCGCGCCCAACAGCGCCAACCGGGTCTTCACCTACGACCCCGCGACCGACGGCGTGATCTGGGAAGGCAAACCCGCCAAACGCACTGATCCGATACCGCAGTAACGCAGCGGCGGGCCTCCCTGCCCGTCGAGATTTGACGAACGCCCTGAACCGGCGGGCAGCGACGCCCGCCGCCACCGCACCTCCCCCCTGTTTCCTCCATGCCCCGTCTCCACTTTCTTCTGCTCGTTGCTCCCTTCGTCCTTGTCCCCGCGGCTAACGGCGCCGCGCCGCCCAACATCATTTACCTCCTCGCCGATGATCTCGGCTACGGCGATGTCGGCAGCTACGGCCAGAAACTGATTCGCACGCCGCGGCTCGACCGCATGGCGCAGGAGGGCCTGCGCCTCACGCAGCACTACGCCGGGGCGCCGTCCTGCCAGCCGTCGCGCACTGTGCTCTTCACCGGTCTCCATGGCGGCCACGCCACCATCCGCGCCAACAGCAAGCTCCCGCTCCGCGCCACCGACCGCACCTTCGCCCAGGCCCTCAAGGCCGCGGGCTACGCCACCGGGGCCGTCGGCAAGTGGGGCCTCGGCGAACTCGGCTCCACCGGCGCACCCGCCGCGCTCGGCGTCGACGAATTTTTTGGCTTCATCGACCAGACCCACGCCCACACCCACTACCCCGATCACCTCTGGAAAAACGGCCAGCGCCACGACATCCCCGAAAACCAAGGCGGCCGCCGCGCCGTTTACTCGCAGGATCTCTTCACGCGCGAGACCCTCGACTTCATCCGCCGTCACCGCGACCGGCCGTTCTTTTTCTACGGGGCGTTCACCGCGCCGCACGCCGAGGTCGTCGCACCGGAGGATTCCCTCGCCGAATACCGCGGACGGTGGCCCGAGCCGAAGCCGTTTCCCGGCGCCAAGACCTACGCGGCGCAAAAGGAACCCCGCGCGGCCCGCGCCGCCATGATCACGCGGCTCGACCGCGATGTCGGCCGCATCCTCGACCTGCTCGACGAACTGAAGCTCGCGGACAACACACTCGTCATCTTCACCAGCGACAACGGCCCGATCACCGCCGGCGGGCAGGACCCCGAGTTCTTCGACAGCAACGGCCCGCTGCGCGACCTCAAGTTCACCCTCTACGAAGGCGGCATCCGCGTGCCCTTCATCGCGCGCTGGCCCGGCCGCATCGCGCGCGGCGGCGTGTCGGATCTCGTCTCGGACTTCGCGGACATGTTTCCCACCTTCGCCGAACTCGCCGGCGCCGCGGTGCCCGCCGGCCTCGACGGTGTCTCGATCGTCCCGACGCTCCTCGGCCGGCCCGCCGCCGCGCAGGCGCGCCGGGATCATTTTTATTGGGAGGCCGCGCCCCAGCAGGCGGTGCGGCAGGGCGACTGGAAAGCCTACCGCGCCGCGCCCGTCCGACCGGTCGAACTCTACCACCTCGGACGCGATATCGGGGAGACCCAAGACCTCGCCGCCGCCGAGCCTGCCATCGCGGCGCGGCTCACGGCGCTGCTGTCGAGCGCGCGCACCGATTCGCCGGAATTTCCGCTGCACGCCAAACGCGCCGACAAGACCGGGGTCAAACGCTGATCCCTCTCACACGCTTCGCCTAAACCTCACCTCGATTCTTCACTCTTACCCATGCGCACACTCATCCTCCTCTTGTTCTCCGCTCTGTTCGTGGCCCGCGCCTCCGCCGCGTCGAGCCCGCCCAACATCGTCTTCATCATCTCCGACGACCACGCGTGGACCGACTACGGCTTCATGGGCCATAAGCAGATCGAGACCCCGCACCTCGACAAACTCGCGGCCCGCAGCGCGGTCTTCACGCGCGGCTATGTCGCCACCGCGCTCTGCCGCCCCGCGCTCGCGACTTTCGCCACCGGCCTCTACGCCCACCAGCACAAGATTAGCGGCAACGATCCCGCGCTCCTGCCCGAGATGATGGCGCCGGCGCCCACCGCCGCCCCCAAGGCGAAGGGCAAGCAGGCGAAAGGCGCCGGAGATCCGGCCGCCTACGCCGCGCTGCGCGAAAAACTCATCGCAAACTACGACCGCGCTCCCTCGCTCATCAAGCAACTCGGCGCGCTCGGCTACCTGAGCCACCAAAGCGGCAAATGGTGGGAAGGCTCCTACCAGCGCGGCGGCTTCACCCACGGGATGACGCGCGGCTTTCCTCAGCCCGGCGGCCGCCACGGCGACGATGGGCTCGTCATCGGCCGCGAGGGAATGAAGCCCGTCTTCGACTTCATCGATCACGCCGTCGCGGAGAAGAAGCCGTTCTTCGTCTGGTATGCGCCGTTCATGCCGCATACTCCGCACACGCCGCCGGAGCGCCTGTTCCAGAAATACAAGGCCAAGGGCATCACCTCCGATCATGTCGCGAAATATTACGCGATGGTGGAGTGGTTCGACGAAACGTGCGGCCAGCTCGTCGATCGCATCGACCAAAAGGGCCTGCGCGAAAACACCGTGTTCGTTTACATCGCCGATAACGGCTGGATCCAGCAGGTTGACGGCAACGGCTTCGCCCCGCGCTCCAAGCAGTCCGCCAACGAGGGCGGCACGCGCCAGCCCACGCTGTTCAGCTGGCCGGGCGTCATCCGCCCCGGGGTGCGCGGCGACCAGCTCTGCTCGAGCATCGACATCGTGCCCACGCTCCTCGCCGCCGCCGGCGCGCCGATCCCCAAGGAACTGCCCGGCCTCAACCTCCTGCCGATCCTGAAATCCGGCGCGCCCACGCCGCGCGACAGCGTGTTCGGCGAGACCTTCGCCCACGACGTCGCGAACATCGACCGCCCGGCCGACAGCCTCGTCTATCGCTGGGTCGTCGAGGGTAAATGGAAACTCCTCCTCACCTACGACGGCGCCGTGAGCGCGCGCTACGCCTCGACGAATCCCCGCGATGAAAAGCGCCCGCAGCTCTTCGACCTCCTCGCCGATCCGCACGAAAACAAGAACCTCGCCGCGCAGAACCCCGCCGTCGTCGCCCGCCTCGCCGCCAAGCTCGACGCCTGGTGGCGGCCCGAGGGCCGCAAGGCGCAGACCACATGGACCGAGTGAATCTCCGCCGTTAAGAAACGTTCCCGTCCGCGCATTACTTTACGCCGCCATCATGCCAAAACTACGCCGCCTGCTCCCCGCCCTCCTCGCGCTCATCCTCGGTTCGACGGCCTTTGCCGCCGCCAAGCGCCCGAACATCCTCTTCATCCTCGTCGATGATCAGTCGCCCTTCGAGCTGAAGGCCTACAATCCCGCCTCGGAGTTGCAGACCCCCGTGCTCGATCGGCTCGCCGCCGGCGGCATGGTCGTGGACGGCGCGTATCACATGGGCTCATTCAGCGGCGCCGTCTGCACCCCGTCGCGCCACATGATCATGAGCGGGCGCACGCTCTGGCATCTCCCGATTGCGCCCAACGCGATGGCCAAGGGCCTCTGCCCGCCGAATCTGGAAACCAACACCCTCGCCGCCGTCTTCAACCGCGCGGGCTATGCCACGATGCGCACCTGCAAAAACGGCAACAGCTACGAGGGAGCGAACCAACAGTTCACCGTGCGCAAGGACGCCACCAAACGCGGCGGCACCGAGGAGTCCGGCAGCGCCTGGCACGCCGAGCAGGTGCTCACCTACCTCGGCCAGCGCAGCGCGACCAAGGACACCAATCCGTTCCTGATCTATTTCGGCTTTTCCCATCCGCATGACACGCGCGACGGCAAGCCCGAGCTCCTGGCAAAATACGGCGCAGTCAACCACGCCGACAAAAACTCGCTCCCGCCCGCCAATCCCAAGGCCCCGCGCCTCCCGCCCAATTACCTGCCGGCGCATCCGTTTCACCATGGCCATCCCGGCCTGCGCGACGAGGTCGATGTCAGCGGCGTCTGGGAGCGCCGCGACGAAGTCACCATCCGCAACGAGCTCGGCCGCGAGTTCGCGTGCAGCGAAAACATCGACATCCAGATCGGCCGCGTGCTCGACCGCCTGCGCGCGATGGGCGAACTCGACAACACCTACATCATCTACACCGCCGACCACGGCATGGCGATCGGTCGCCACGGTTTGCAGGGCAAGCAGAACCTCTACGAGCACACGTGGCGCGTGCCCTTCATCGTTCAAGGCCCCGGGATCAAGCCCGGCACCCGCGCGCAGGGAAACATCTACCTGCTCGACGTGCTCGCCACGCTGTGTGACTTCGCCGGCATCACGCCGCCGGCCTCGAACGAAGGCCTTAGCGCCCGCCCCGTTTTCGAAGGCAAAAAGCCCATCCTCCGCGAAACCCTCTACGGCGTGTATAACGGCGGCACGAAACCCGGCATGCGCAGCGTCCGCCGGGGCGACTGGAAACTGATTCAATACGACGTGATGGACGGCAAGGTGCGCGAGACGCAGCTCTTCAACCTCGCCGAAAATCCCCAAGAGTTTCTCGCCCAGCACCACGACCCCAAGGTGATTGCCCTCACCGGCCAGACGCCCGCCAAGCATCAGGTGAATCTCGCGGGCGACCCGAAGCACGCCGCCAAGCTCGCCGAGATGCAGGCCCTCCTCCTCGCCGAAATGCGCCGCCTCGACGATCCGTGGCGCTTGTGGAACCAGCCCGCCGACGGCCTCACGCCGCCCACCGAGCCGGCCCCGAAACAAAAAGCCGCGAAGAAAAAGGCCTAGCGCGAACAGATCACACTTTCAGTGAAAATCTTTTTGTCACAGAGCGCACAGAGCCCCGCCACAGAGAACACAGAGGAGGCCAGGTGTTTTCCTCTGTGTCCTCCGTGTCGGAGATCAGTGCACTCTGTGGCTCATGCCTTGGAACGGGCAGCCATGAGATATCCGTGCCGAGTCCAGCAGCTATCTCTTATGAACCGTGTCCTGTCCGCTCTACGCCTCGGCACGCTCACCTTCGGAATTATTGGCTGCACGGCCGTCGGGTTCGCCCAAGACGCCAAAGCCACCAAGGCCGCAAAAGCCGAGGCGCCGTTTGCGTGGGTCTCGCCGCTCGCGAACACCGGCAAGGCGAGGCAGGCCCTGCCGCCGACGGTGAAGCACGCGACGTTTCGGAGTCCGTCCATGGGCGTGGCGGTGGGCTACTACATTTATCTCCCGCCTGGCTATGCCGAGGGCCGGGAGCGTTATCCCGTCGTCTATCATCTCCACGGCGGTCGCCCGGGCGGCGAAGGCAAGAGCGTGCGCCTCGCCGACTACGTGCATGCCGCCGTCAAAGCCGGAAAAATCAAACCCACGATCTACGTGTTCCCGAACGGCGGGCCCGTGAGCTGGTATGACATGCCCGACCAGAAGCACGGGCTCGGCGAGACGGTCTTCGTCAAGGAGGTCGTCTCCCATGTCGACGCGACCTATCTCACCTGGGGCACCCGCGAGGGTCGCGCGCTCGAAGGCTACTCGCAGGGCGGACGCGGCACCACGCGCATCATGTTCAAATACCCCGAACTGTTCCTCTCCGTCGCGCCGGGCGGCTCGGGCTACGGCCCTGAAAAGCGCATTCAGGAAAGCGACGGCTATGAGTCGCCCACGCTGCGCTTCCTGCCCGTCGGCACCAACACGTGGGACCTCGCCAAGGCCTACGCGGCGCGCCCGGCCCAGCCGGCGTTGAGCATTCTGATTTGGGACGGCACGAAATGCTTCAACTACGAGTCCAACCTCCAGTTCTCCGCCTACCTGAAAACGCTGGGCGTCGCGCACGAATTCCTCGCCATCGCCGATGTCGCGCACACCGCCACCGGCAGCTACGACAAAAACGGCGACGACATCATGCGCCACCACCAGCGCACCTTCGACGCGCACCGGCCGAAGTAAACCCGGCGCGCGCCCCGCATCCCTCATCCCGTGAAACTCTCTCTCCGTCTCCTCACATTGCTCGCCTGCCTCGGCGCACGAGTTGCGACCTCTTCCGCCGCCAGCCCACCCACTCCGCCCAACATCCTCTTCTTCTTCGCCGACGATCAGCGCCACGACACCCTGGGCGTCGCCGGCCATCCGATCATCCAGACGCCCGCCATCGACCGGCTCGCCCGCGAAGGCGTGCGGTTCCGCAATGCGTTTGTCACCACGTCCGTCTGCTGGGTCAGCCGCTCCGTCATCCTCACCGGCCAGTGGGCGCGTTCGCACGCGCAGCGCGACGCCATCCCGCGGGTGACGCCCGCCGCCCTCAGCACGATTTATCCGCTGCAACTGCGCGCCGCCGGCTACCGCACCGGACACTTTGGCAAATGGCACATGACCGCCCCGCCCGGTTTCAATCCCGCCGCGCAGTTCGACCGCTACGAGGCCATCGGCCGCAACCCGTATTTCAAGACTCTCCCCGACGGCACCAAGCGCCACGAGACCGACCTAGTCGCGGATCGCGCCATCGAGTTTCTCCAGACGCAGCCGAAGGGCCAGCCCTTCGCCCTCAACCTGTGGTTCAACGCCTCGCACGCCGAGGACAACGACCGTCGGCCCGGAATCGGCCACTACCCGTGGCCGCCCTCGGCCGACGGCCTTTACGAGGACCGCGCGATTCCGCCCCCGCGCCTCCGCGATCCCGCGATCTACGAGCGTCATCCCGATTTCCTCAAACACTCCATCAACCGCGAGCGCTTCTTCTGGAGCTACGACACGCCGGAAAAATACCAGACCAACGTCCGCGCCTACCTCCGCATGATCACCGGCATCGATCGCGCGCTCGCCCGTGTCGTCGCCGCGCTTGAGCGCGCCGGCCTCGCGGACAACACCATCATCGTCTACACCGCCGACAACGGCTACTACCTCGGCGACCGCGGCTTTCAGGGCAAGTGGTCGCACTTCGAGGAGTCCCTGCGCGTGCCGCTCGTGATCTACGATCCGCGTCTGCCCGCGGCCCAGCGCGGCCGCGTGCTCGACCAGATGGCGCTCAACGTCGATCTGCCCGCCACGTTTCTGGAATGGGCCGGCGTGAAGTCGCCCGCCGCCTACCAAGGCCGCAGCCTCGCGCCGCTCGTCGCGAACCGCGCGCCCGCGGACTGGCGCCGCCACTTCTTCTGCGAACACCTCGACCTCGCGCCCACGCTCACGTGGGAAGGCGTGCGCGGCGAGCGCTACGTTTACGCGCGCTACTTCGACCAGCAGCCCGCCTACGAATTCCTGCACGACCTCCGCGCCGATCCCGACGAACTCGTCAACCTCGCCGCCGATCCCGCCCACGCCGCGATCCTCCGCGAGCAGCGCGCCCTCTGCGATCAGGAGATGAACGCCCGCGGCGGTGCGCTCTTGCCGCTCGACCAGCGTGGGGCCAAAAAATCCCCCGCCGCCAAAAAGGGCGCCAAGAAATCCACGCCCTCGGCCAAGTAGTCTCTCCGTCTCACCCTCTCACGCTCTCGCCCTCTTCCCCCATGCGCCTCCTCGCCCTCGCTCTCCTCGCCGCCGTCGCCCCGCTGCTCGCCGCGGAAAAGCCCAACGTGATCGTCATCATGGCCGACGATCTCGGCTACGGCGATGTCTCCGCCTATGGCGCGACCGCTTTCAAGACGCCGAACATCGACCGCCTCGCCGCCGAGGGCCGGCGCTTCACCAGCGGCTATTGCTCCGCCTCCACCTGCACGCCCACGCGCTACTCGTTTCTCACCGGTTCCTATGCCTTCCGCCGCAAGGGCACCGGCATCGCGCCGCCCAATGGCCACATGGTCGTCCCGCCCGACGCCGTCACGATCGCGGACCTCGCGAAGAACGCCGGCTATCGCACGGCTGTCGTCGGCAAGTGGCACCTCGGCCTCGGCGAAGAAGGCAAGGGCCCGGATTGGAACAACGAAATCAAGCCCGGTCCGCGCGAGATCGGCTTCGACTACAACTTCCTCCTGCCCACCACCAACGACCGCGTGCCCCAAGTCTATCTGGAGAACTACCGCATCGTCGGCCTCGACCCCAAGGACCCGCTCTGGGTCGGCAACAACGCCCCCGCCGGCGATCACCCCACCGGCATCACCCACCGCTCCACGCTCAGGATGGACTGGTCCCACGGCCACAACGCCACCATCCACAACGGCATCTCGCGGATCGGTTTCTACACCGGCGGCCACGCCGCGCGCTTTCGCGACGAGGACCTCGCCGACAAGTGGGCCGAGAAGTCCAACGCCTGGATCGAGGCCAACCGCGACCGCCCGTTCTTTCTCTTCCTCGCGTCGCACGACATCCACGTGCCGCGCATGCCGCACGAACGCTTCCAGGGCAAAACGGGCCTCGGCTTCCGCGCCGACTCGATCCTCCAGTTCGACTGGCAGGTCGGCGAGATCATGAAAACCCTCGACCGCCTCGGGCTCGCCGAGAAGACGCTCGTCATCGTCTGCTCCGACAACGGCCCCGTGATGGACGACGGCTACAAGGACTTCGCCCTCGAAAAACTCGGCACCCACCGAGCCGGCGGCCCGTTCCGGGGCGGCAAATACAGCGTCTTCGAGGGCGGCACGCGCACGCCGTTCATCGCGCGGTGGAAAGGCAAGATTGCCCCCGCCGTGTCCGACGACATCGTCTGCACCATCGACCTCGCCGCGAGCCTCGCCGCGATCACCGGCACGCCGCTGCCCGAGGGCGCCTGCCTCGACAGCATCGATGTCTCCGGCGCGCTCCTCGGTCGCCCCGGCGCCAAAGGCCGCGAGCACCTCGTGCAGCAGGACAACGGCGGCACCGGCAACTATGGCTTCCGCGTCGGAAACTGGAAACTCGTGCGCCACGACACCAAGAGCGCGCGCAACGTTGTCGTCGAGCGGCAGCTCGCCAACACACCCGTCCCGCAGTTCCAACTCTTCAATCTCGCCAAGGATCCCGGTGAGACGACCGACGTGCTCGCGCAAAACGCCGAGCTCGCCGAGCAGCTGAAGTCACGCCTCGCCGCCATCATCGCCGCCGGCCGCAGCCGCTGAACCGCCCGCGCAGCAACGCGCGCCTCTGCAAAGGGTGGTGAGTCACTGATACCAACGTCCCTTCGCTTTCGGTCTGTCATTGCGAGGAGCGGAGCGACGAAGCAATTCAGCTGGTTTGCCACGGCGCGCTGCGCGCACCTCGCAATGACAAAGGTCAAAAAGGAAGCGGACGTTGGTATGATGTGGCTGTTTGGGGTGGGGCCGGTTCTCCGAACCGGCCTGGGTTCCAGAGAGCGCATCACCCTGCAACCCAGGCCCGCTCGGAGTGCGGGCCCCACCTCGATCCACCCGCCTCACCACCGCCCGCGCACGCCGCCGAGCACCAGCCGCGGCGTGCCAACATTCACGACCCCATCCGCGCTGCGACCGGTCTCGACGCGCGCGTTGCCGAGGTTCTCGGCCGTGAGAAAAAGTTCGAGGTGCTTACTGATCGGCCGCGAGACATTCAAATCGGCGACGACGACCTCGCCGAGCCGGAGCAGATTCTCGTCGTCCTCAAACTGCCGCCCGATCCAGCGGACGCGCGGCGTAAACGTGAACTGTCCCGGCGCGCGCCAAGTCGCCCCGAGCGCCGCACTGCGCCGCGGCACCTGCGCGATCTGCTTGCCCACGAGTCCCGGCGCGACCGCGGCGCGGCGCACGGTAGCGTCGTTGAAGAGGATGTCGCCTGTGAGCGAGAGCCGGTAGGCGAAATGCCATGCGGCGGACAACTCCACGCCCTGCGTGCGTGTGCGGTCGAGGTTGCGTCGCTGCCGCCCGAGCCCGCCCGCCGCCAGCGTGCCGACAATCGGAAACGTCCCCGGCCCACGCGCGATCGTGACGTTGCCGACGGCGTCGCGGAGATCGTTTAGGAAAGCTGTGGCGGAAAAAGAAAACGGAGCAGGGCGGCTGGGCATCGGCGCACCGTGGTGATCCTGACGTGCTGGGAAGCTGGGTCCAGCCGGCGTCCATTCTACGCCCACTTCACCGGTAGTCACGTGCTCGGTGCGCAAGGTGGCGTTGGCTTCAGTGACATTGGCCCCTTGCCGGAAGGGACGGTAGAGTTCGTTTAATGTCGGGCGCCGGAAGGCTTGCTGCACGTTGACACGTGCGCGCCAACCCTTGGCGGGCGCCCAGACCAGTCCGACACTTGGGGCGAATTCGGCATCGCTTTCGGTCGCATAGTGATCGTCGCGGAGCGCGGCCCCTGTGGTGCGATCGGTTTCACGGCGATGGCCGCTGGCATCGCGCCAGAAATCGATCCGTCCGCCGAAGGTGACGTGCAGTTGTTTTGTCAGAGGTTGCTCGTGCAGCACAAACGCGCCTACGAAACGCTGGTCGCCGCCTGCAAAGCGCTGGCGCGTAAAGTTTCCGGCTACAAAGGTGAAGTTCTCCCTTGTCTCGCCGCGCACGGTGCGCACGTCGCCGCCTGCGCTTGTGCGTGCGCCCTCCGCGTGGCGCCACACGCCGCTCCATTCCGCGCCAAAAGCCGTGGCGGGCACCGCGAATTGATCGCTCGCGGGTGTCTCGGCCGTGCGGGCGGCGTTCACGCCGCTGAAGGTCGAGGCAAACGACTGGTCCTGCGCATAGGCGACCGCGTGCCACACGAAATTCTTTTCCAACGCGCCGGCCAGCGACGTGGAGAAAAATTTCTCCCGCGAGCCGTTGCGCGTGTAGGGCGTGCCATTGCCGCGCGACTCCTCGAAGCCGCGCGCCGTAGCTGTGAACTCAAGCTTCTCTCCGATCTGCGTGCGCCAGCGAACCGCCAGCCAGCGGTGGCGGCTCCAAGCCCCGACATCGACCGAGCCGCGACGCTCTGGTGCGATGAGTGCAAAGCCGTCGGTGGCAAACGACCGGCCAAGCAATTGCACCGAGCCGCGGCCGGCAGGTTGTGTGACGAGGATTTCCACGCTGCGCGTGCCAAAATCACCGAATGTGACCGCAGCCCGCCCGTAGGTGCTAGCCTTCGGCCAGCCGGCGGTAGCGTAGAAAGGTGAAAGCGGACTACCTAGTGCAAATACCGCTTCTCCGGGAAACGTGAAGGCCTGCACCACGCCCCCCAGCGCCGCGTTGCCCCAGGCCGTCGCGCCGCCGCCTGGCACGATCTCGACACGCGCGAGGCCCTCGCGCGGGACCTTGCTCCACGCGACCCAGCCGCCGAAGGGATCGTTGAGCGGCACGCCGTCGAGGAGCACGAGCGAGCGGCTCGCACCGCTCGGGCCGAGGCCGCGGAGCGACACGCCTTGCGCGGTGGGGTTGGCGGAAAAACTGTCGCTGCGGCGGAAGAGGCTGAAGCCGGGGATCGCGCGCAGCGCGCCGTCGAGCGTGGCGGTCGGCGCGGCTTGCAGTGCCTCGCGCTCAATCTGGCGCACGGTGGCGGCGACCTGCTCCGGCGCCTGCGGCAGTCGCGCGGCGGAAACGACCTCAGCGGCGAGCGTGACGATTTGGGCATGGGCGGAAGCGCTCACTGCCATCGCAAGGCAGGCGAGGGCAAGGCGGCTCCGCGTAGCGGCGGGCGTCCCTGCCCGCCGGAGTTTGCCGGATGCACCACAGGCTGCAATGCACACAAGCCGACGAAAGAAGGACTGGCTCCGAGGTAGGGCAGGTCTGTGACCTGCCCTTTCGCGCGCTAAGTGTCCGCAGGGAAGGTCACAGACCTGCCCTACGCCCGGCAATTTCCTACCGCGGAGTGCAGGAGAGCCTCCAGACCGGCGGGCAGGGACGCCCGCAGCCACGTCGAAGCGACCAATAATGTCACCACGCATCGGAGCGGAACGGCACGGCCGGGAGGCCGGCGCCGTTATAGAGGTTGGCTTCGGGGGCATTGATCCAGGCGTAGCGCACGGCGACGGGCTCGCGCACCGCGGCGGCGCGCACGAGGAGCGTGTCACGCTCAATGCGGCCCTCGGCGGGATGAAACACCCGATCCGCGCCCGTGATTTCGAGCGATTGCACGGGTTTGTCGCGCGCGATGAGACCACCCGACGCGTGCGTGAAGCGCACGCGCAGCGCATTCCCTTCGCGCACCGCGCCGCCGAAGGTCGGCCCGGTGTCGTCGGTGATCAGGCCGTAGGTGCGGTGGCGCGCGAGCAGCGCAAGGCGGCGGCCGACCTCCTGCTTGTTGGTCGGATGGATGTTCTTGGGCTCGCCGATGTCGATCGCGAGGGCCTGCCCGGTGTTGGGCAGGGCGAGCGTCTGCGTCTGCGCCTCGCGGAGAAACGCATAGCTGCGCCCGCGCTCGCCACCGTCGCCGGCCACCGCGTAATTGGCCAGGCTCACCCAGTAGAAGGGAATGTCGCCCTGCCCGAAGTGCGCGCGCCACGCCCGGATCATGGCGGCGAAGAGCGCGTGGTATTCCCCGGCGCGCTCGGCGTTGCTCTCGCCCTGATACCAGATCGCGCCGCGCAGCGCATAGGGCAGCAGCGGGTTGATCATGCCGTTGAAGAGGCCGCTCGGCGTCCACGGATCGCCGGGGCCGCGCGGGGCGCGGGGGCGGGGATTCTTTTTGAGAAACGCCTCGTGCGCGGGTTTGCCCTGCGCCTGCGCGGCCGCGGCGGCCTTGGTCCAGGCGGCCTGGCGTTCGTCATGGGCGGCCTTGGCCGCGGGAAATTCCTCGAGGTTTTTTCGCCAGCGTTCACCCACCAATTCAAAGCGCGGATCGGCAGAGAGCGCCGCGGGGCTCATCCACGCCTCGACCGGCGTGCCGCCCCACGAGCTGTTGATCAGGCCGATGGGCACGCCGAGCTTCCGGTGCAGATCGCGCGCGAAGAAATATCCGACCGCCGTGAACGCCCCCGCGGTCTGCGGCGTGGCCCGCTGCCAGCCGGTGGTCTTCACCGCGTCGGCCGGTGCGGTGGCGACGGTTCGCTCGATCTGCACGTGACGCAGCAGGGGGAAATTCGCGGCCGCGATTTCCGCGGCCGCATCGGCGGCGCGGCTGACCGGCCATGCCATGTTGGACTGGCCGGAGGCGAGCCAGACCTCGCCGACGACCACATCGCGCAGCACGAGGGTGTTTTTCCCCGCGACCGTGAGGTCCGCGCCCTGCGCCGCGGCAGCGAGCGGCTCGAGGAGCACGAGCCAGCGGCCATCGGCCGCCGCCGTGGCCTCGCGGCGCTGGCCGGCGAAGGTGACGGTGATTTTTTCGCCCGCCTCGGCGCGGCCCCAGATCGGCACGGGCTTGTCGCGCTGGAGCACCGCGCCATCGGAGAACAGGGGCGCGAGCGTGACCTCGGCGCGCAAAGCCGTGGCCACAAGTAACAGGAAGAGCAAAAGACGGACGGCGGACGGACGCATGAGTGCCGCACGGTAGCCAGCGGGCGGGCGTTGCCGAGCGGGAAAACACCCGCAGCTTGCCTGCCCCGAGACGCGCCCCAGAGTGGCGGGCATGAGCCCCCGCCCCCTCTTCGCCCTCGCGCTCGCCGCGGTGGCGTCCCTCGCCGCCCAACCCGCCGGCTTCAACTACGACGAAGCCAAGGTCCCGCCCTATACGCTCCCCGACCCGCTCGTGCTGAACGACGGCACACGCGTGCGCGACGCCGCGACGTGGCGCGCGAAGCGCCGGCCCGAGCTGCTGGAGCTTTTCGCCCGCGAGGTCTTCGGTCGCACGCCCGCCGGCCGGCCCGCCGCGATGCACTGGGAAACGACGTCCGTCGATCGCGCCGCCCTCGGTGGCAAGGCCGTGCGCAAGGAGATCACGGTGCGGTTCACCGCAGGGAAGGATGGTCCGAAGATGCACCTGCTCGTCTATCAGCCCGCCGGGGCCGCAGGCGCGCACGCGCCGTGGCCGGCGTTTCTCGGGCTCAACTATTACGGCAACCAGTGCGTGAACGCCGACCCCGGCATCGCGATGTCGGCCGCATGGATGCGCGCCAACGCCGATTTCAAAATCGTCAACCACCGCGCCACCGAGGGCACGCGCGGCGCGCACGCTTCGCGCTGGGATGTCGAGACCGTGATCGCCCGCGGCTACGCGACCGCGACAATCTACTACGGTGATCTCTGCGAAGATCGCGGAGAAGGGCTCACCAAGAGCGTGGGCGCGCTCTTCAACACCGGCGCCGTCAACGACCGCGTGCCGGACGCGTGGGGCGCCATCGGCATCTGGGCGTGGGGTCTGAGCCGCGCGCTCGATGTGCTCTCCGCCGATCCCGAGATCGATGCGCGGCGGGTGGCGGTGCACGGCCACTCGCGCCTCGGCAAGGCCGCGCTCTGGGCCGGCGCGCAGGACGAGCGCTTCGCCCTCGTGATCTCCAACAACTCGGGTGCGGGCGGCGCGGCGCTCAACAAGCGCATCTACGGCGAGACGGTGGAGCGCATCAACACGTCGTTCCCCTTCTGGTTCGCGAAAGCCTTCCGCGCCTACAACGCGCGCGAGGCCGCCCTGCCCGTCGATGCGCACGAACTCATCGCGCTCATGGCGCCGCGCCCCGTGCATGTCGCCAGCGCCGAGGACGACAAGTGGGCCGACCCGCGCGGCGAATTCCTCTCCGCGAAGCACGCCGAACCCGTCTATGCGCTCTTCGGGAAAAAGGGTCTCGGTGTCGCGGAGCAACCGCCCGTGAACCAGCCCGCCTTCGGAGACGGCCTCGCCTATCACATTCGTCCCGGCCCTCACGACATCAAGCCGCAGGACTGGGGCTACTACCTGGACTACGCGGATCGGGTGATGAAATAAGGCGGACGGTTTCGAAGCAGGGCCCGCCCTTGGTCTGGCCTTCTGTAAGGCAATCCGGCCTGAGCAAGCTCAGGCCCTACACACGGCCTACGAGATCGGTCCGTTTACTTCACTTCAGCGCCGCGCCGATGCGCGCGAGGGCGGTCTCGACGTTTTCGCGGGAGTTGAAGGCGCTGATGCGCACGTGGCCTTCGCCGCATTTGCCGAAGCCGGCGCCGGGCGTGCAGACGACCTGCGCCTTGTTGAGCAACAGATCGAAAAATTCCCACGAGTCGCGGCCGGTGTTGATCCAGAGGTAGGGGGCGTTGTCGCCTCCGGTGCAGGTGAAGCCCCAGCTCTTCACGGCTTCGCGGATGAGCTTGGCGTTGCCGAGGTAGAAATCGATCAGCGCCTTGGTCTGCTGTTTGCCGGCGTCGGTGTAGATCGCGGCGGCGGCTTTCTGGATCGGGTAGGCGACGCCGTTGAATTTCGTGGAGTGGCGGCGGTTCCAGAGCGCGTGGACCGGGTGCGCGTTGCCGGCGGCGTCGTAGGCCATGACGGTCTTCGGGACGACGAGGTAGGCGCAGCGCGTGCCGGTGAAGCCGGCGGTCTTGGAGAAGCTGCGGAACTCGAGCGCGACGTCGCGCGCGCCCTCGATTTCGTAGATGGAGTGCGGAATCTGCGGGTCGCGGATGTAGGCCTCGTAGGCGGAGTCGAAGAGGATGATCGCCTTGTTTTTCTTAGCGTAGGCGACCCACGCGGCGAGTTGGGCCTTGGTGGCGACGGCGCCGGTGGGATTGTTGGGGAAGCAGAGGTAGATCAGATCGGTCGCGACGCTCGGGATGGCGGGCACGTAGCCATTGGCGGGCGTGCTATCGAGGTAGGTGACGCCGGCGTAGCGTCCGTCCACGTTGGCGCCGGTGCGGCCGGCCATGACGTTGGTGTCGATGTAAACGGGGTAAACGGGATCGGGGATGGCGAGTTTGATGTCGGCACCGAAGATTTCCTGGATGTTGCCGCAGTCGCACTTGGCGCCGTCGGAGATGAAGATTTCGTCGCTCTCGATTTTGCAGCCACGGGCCGCGTAGTCGTGCTGCGCGATGGCGTCGCGGAGGAAGGCGTAGCCCTGCTCGGGACCGTAGCCCTTGAACGTGGCGCGCGCGCCCATCTCGTCGGTCGCGGCGTGGAGCGCGTCGAGACACACCTTGGGGAGCGGCTCGGTGACGTCGCCGATGCCGAGGCGGATGATGGGTTTCGACGGGTTGGCGGCGACGTAGGCGCTGACGCGCTTGGCGATGTCGCTGAAAAGATAGGAGGCCTTGAGCTTGGTGTAGTTCTCGTTGATGCGGATCATGGCGGTGAAATGAGAGGGAGGATCGTGAAGGCGAAAGGTGCGAACAAACCGGCGGCGGCGGCTTTGTTCAAGCCCGAGTTCACTGCGACGGCGCAGGGACGCGCGAAATGGCCTCAGGCGATGAGCACCTCGATGCCCTTGGCGCGCAGCTCGCGCACGAGGGACTTGGGTGCCTGGGCGTCGGTCACGACCACATCGACCTTGGCGAAATCGCAGAGGAAAAACATCGAGCGCCGCCCGAACTTGGTGTGGTCGAAACAAAACACGACCTTGGCCGCCGCCGCGATCATCGCGCGCTGGATGTCCACGAGCAGGGCGTGGGAATTGTAGATGCCATCGGCCGCGATGCCGCCGCCGCCGAGGATGGCGAGATCGGCGTGCAGGCGCGTGAAGCTTTGCACGGCGTCGGGCCCCACGAGCACCCCGAGGCGCGGATAAATCACGCCGCCGGCGACGTGGACCTCGTGGCGGTTGGAACCGGAGAAGTGGTGGGCGACCGGAAGCGAGTTGGTGATGACCTGCGCGACCTTGTCGCCGAGGTGCTTCGCGACATGAAAGCACGTGGTCCCCCCGTCGATGATCACGTTTTGGCCGGGCTTGACCAAGGCGGCGCAGGCGCGGCCGATGGCCTCCTTGGCCGCGACCTCGTGCGCGTCGCGGAGATGAAAGACGAACTCGTCGCCCTTGGGCGCCTGCGCGAGCCGGGCGCCGCCGTGCGTGCGGCGGGCGATGCCCCGCTCGGCCAGCGCCGCGACATCGCGGCGCACGGTCGAGACCGACGCGCCGACCTCCTGCGCGAGCGCCTCCAGCGAGGCAAACTCCGCCTTCTGCAGGTGGGCCGCGATGCGCGTCTGGCGTTCGTCGGAGGTCATGACACCTCAATCGATGGAAGTTTTTGGAAGATATTGCAACCTATCATTGACATTATGGAAGATTTTCTGCGTCACTCGGGGTCTCTTTCCACCGTGCCCGCCCTCCCCTCCACTTCAGTTTCGGCCCCGCTTGAGCGCCTGCTCGCGCTCTCGCACGACCTGGGCCGCGAGGACCGCAAGCTGGCGATTCTGGGCGAGGGCAACACCTCGGCTCGCACCGGTGAAGGCACCTTTATCGTCAAGGCCAGCGGTTCCAACCTCGCGACGCTCTCGCCGCTGGGCGTGACCGAGTGCCGCAGCGCCGGCTTGGTCGGGCTGCTCGAAAAGAAAGCCGTGCCCGACGCCGCGGTGGACGCGGCCCTGCTCGCGGCGCGCGTCGATCCCGCGGCGAAGAAGCCGTCGGTCGAGGCGATGTTTCATGCGTGGCTGCTCACCCTGCCGGAGGTGAACTACGTGGGCCACACGCATCCCGTCGCGGTGAACCGCATCCTCTGCACGCGGCACGCCCAAGCCTTTGCGCGACGCCGTCTCTGTCCCGACGAAATCGTCTGCTGCGGCGCCGAGAGCGTGCTCGTGCCCTACCTCGATCCCGGGCTGAAGCTCGCGCAGGGCATTCGCGCCGCAGTGCGCGCCTTCATCAAGCGCACGGGTGTCGCGCCCCGCGTGATCCTGCTCGAAAACCATGGCCTCATCGCGCTCGGCGCGACGCCCGAGGCCGTGCTCGCCGCGACGCTGATGGCCGTGAAGGCCGCGGAGATTTTTGTCGGCGCCGCTGCGCTCAGCGGCGGCAAACCTCGTTTCCTCACCGCCGCACACGTCGCGCGCATCGCCGGCCGTCCCGACGAGCACTATCGCCAGCGCGCGCTCGGCCTCTGATTTTTTCCACCATGAGCTCCTACAAATACGTCAACTTCCTCTGGGATGATGCCAAGGCTGCGTCCCTCGACGGCTGCGGCCGCCTCGTCTATCGCTCCAATCTCCTCGGCAGCGATCAGCGCATCACCAACACCGGCGGCGGCAACACCTCCTCCAAGATCACCGAGAAGGACCCGCTCACGGGCCAGCCGGTCGAGGTGCTCTGGGTCAAGGGCTCCGGCGGCGATCTGCGCACCAGCACGCGCGAGAATTTCTCGTCGCTCTACCAGCAGAAGCTGCTCGACCTGCAAAAGCTCTACGCCGCCCGCGCCGACAAGGGTCTCAAGTCTCAGGCCGAGGACGACATGGTCGGGATGTATACGCACACGACCTTCAACCTGAACCCCCGCGCCTCCTCGATCGACACGCCGCTGCACAGCTTCATCCCGGCGAAGTTCGTCGATCACATGCACCCAAACGCGATCATCGCAATCGCGGCGTCGCAAAACTGCGAGCGCCTCACCCAGGAAATCTTCGGCGGCGAGATGGCCTACGTGAAGTGGATGCGCCCCGGTTTCGAACTCGGCCTCGCGATGCAGGAAATCTGCCGCAAGAACCCGAAGGCCCGGTCGATCATGATGGGCCAGCACGGCTTCATCTCGTGGGACAACGACGACAAGGCCTGCTACACCTACACGCTCGATTGCATCGAGAAGGCCGCCGCCTACATCGAGGCGAAATACGCCGCGAAGGGTGGCGACGCCGCGGCCTTCGGCGGCCAGAAATACGCCACGCTCGACGAGGCGAAGCGCAAGGCGACCTTCGCCGCGATCCTCCCGTGGCTGCGCGGCCAGGTTTCCAAGGAAAAGCGCTTCATCGGCACCGTGCAGGACGACGCGAAGATCCTGCGCTTCGTGAATTCCAAGGACGCCGCCCGCCTCGCCGAACTCGGCACGAGCTGCCCCGACCATTTCCTCCGAACGAAGATCAAGCCGCTCTACGTGGACTGGAACCCGCAGGCCGAGGACGCCGCGGCGCTGAAGAAGAAACTCGCCGACGGCCTCGTCGCCTACCGCGCCGACTACGCCGCTTACTACGCGAAGTGCAAACACGCCAACTCGCCCGCGATGCGCGACCCGAACCCGACGGTCGTGCTTATCCCCGGGCTCGGCATGATCGCCTGGGGCAAGGACAAATCCGAGTCGCGCGTCACCGCTGAATTCTACAACTGTGCCGTCGAAGTCATGCGCGGCGCCGAGGCCATCGACAAATACATCGCGCTCCCTCAGCAGGAGGCGTTCGACATCGAGTATTGGCTGCTCGAGGAGGCGAAGCTGAAGCGCATGCCCGCTGAGAAGGAACTCGCCCGCCAGGTGATCATCGTCGTCGGCGCCGGTTCCGGCATCGGCAAGGAAACCGCGCACCGCCTCGTGAAGGAAGGCGCGCACATCGTGTGCGTGGACATGAACCTCGCCGCCGCGCAGGCCACCGCGAAGGAGATCACCGACAAGCACGGTCTCGGCATCGGCGTCGCCGGCACGGGCCTCTCGAACTGCGGCCCGGCCCTCGGCCTCGCCTGCAACATCACCGACCGCGCCAGCGTGCGCGCGATGCTCGACGATGTCGCACTCGCCTACGGCGGCTTCGACAGCATCTGCGTCACCGCCGGCGTCTTCTGGCCGAGCGACACCACCGGCCACATCCCCGACGACAAGTGGGCCTTCACCTTCGGCGTCAACGTCACCGGCAGCTACATCGTCGGCGACGAAGCCTACAAGACTTGGAAGGAACAGGGCCTCCGCGGCGCGCTCGTCCTCACGACCTCGGCCAACGCCGCCGTCGCGAAGAAAGGCAGCGTCGCCTACGACACATCGAAGGCCGCCGCCAACCACCTCGTGCGCGAACTCGCGATCGAGTTGGCGCCGCTCGTGCGCGTGAACGGCGTCGCGCCCGCGACGGTCGTGCAGGGCAGCGCGATGTTCCCCCGCGACCGCGTGATTGGCTCGCTCGCGAAATACAACATCCCCTACACCGACGACGAAGCCACGGAGTCGCTGGTGAAGAAGCTGGCGCAGTTCTACGCCGACCGCACCTTGACGAAGGCGCCCATCACGCCCGCCGATCAGGCCGAAGCGTATTTCCTCCTCGTCACCCAGCGCCTCAGCAAGACCACCGGCCAGATCGTGACGGTGGACGGCGGCTTGCATGAGGCGTTTTTGCGGTAGGCTCTTCCAGCTTAAATTCCGATTGAGAGCCCCAGCTATGTCCCGACCACGGCCTAGCTGGGCTATCAGTCCCAAAAAACCTGTTCGCGAAAGAACACCGTATTCAATTCTTCGGGAGAATACTCCAATGCTTTGAGCATTTCCCTCGGTCCGTCCTTTTTTGCCGCGTCCACATTTACCAAGCCGCTTTCAACACATTCGCGCCACCACTCGCCCGGAAGCCTAGTGGGATAGCTGATCAGAAAAGCAAAGCGCTCGGCAAAAAATTTGCTCCCCGTTAGCTCATTCCATGCGCGCTGGTTTCGAATTGCGCGGCAATCGGAAAAATACGGGACACCGCTATCATACCGCTCGGCATTTAGTTCAAAAAACGCGAGCCAATGAGCCAAGATTACGCCTTCTACATGCACTTTGTCCCGCTTTGGGACACGAGCGAGGAATGGAAAAAACAGTTTCTCTCGGTCGTGATAGGTGTCTTCCCAGTCATCCGTGAACACGTCTTCAAGTCCCCATTTCTGGTTGAGAGTCGAAGCCTGCATGGCATGGCCCACGATACCGTTATTTAGCCCCTGAAGGATGAACATCAGCGCCAGCGCCAAGACAAAGCTGCGCCAGGAGTAGGGGCATCGCTCATGGTTGATCGAATCGTCGAGAATTGGGTCCACTCCTCCAAATACGCCGCCGAACGGCGCTTCAGCGAATTCTACGCGACGGGAGGCGCTGCAAAGGAGGCTGAAAAGCTCCAGCCGATGGGGTGATGCCCACATAGCATGAAGGGTCTTCCCTGTGACGCCTACGATATCGCTGATGTGCGGGAAAACGACCCGCAGTTTTTCTTTGTGGCCACGCCAGTCGAGGTCGCCGTTTGCTACGAGAGACAGGATGGTATCAAGCGCACCGTCTAGCGTGTAGTTTGAACTTTCAAGAAACGCGATGAGTGCTTCAACGTTTTCTTGAATGTGACATGGGTATAGCGCTGATGTTGAACGCAAATCCTCTCGAACTGATTCCCAATCCCAATACGAATGGCTGGCGAGCACGTGGCGGCGACGAAATCGAACATGATTTCGTAGTTCAGTGTTCAACCAAGCCAATATTCGATTGGCATCGTGGTCTGTCTCGGGGTCTGGCCGGAGCTGAACACGCTTCGCAGCCAAAGTCAGAATCACAGGAAGTTCTTGAATGAACTTCATCATACTCGCACGTGCGTATGCAAGCCGCTCGGTTTCCGGTAAGTCCCAGAACGTTTCGGGCGTCATGGAACAACCTTCCTTTCTTCTGGTTGAGGCGTCAAGAAGTGGCGCGTGTGGCGATAGTTTCACGCCGCACACTTTCGTGCGGCGCGCGCTTTGAGTCTCGCGAGGCAAGGGCGACGGTGTTGCAACCGTCGCATCCCGCCATGCGCTCGTTTTTCGCTTCTTTGCTTTGCGTCGGTGTCGTCATCGGTCTCGGCAGCATTGTCGCCGGCTTCGCCGCCACCGCACCCGCACCGAAGCAGAAAAAGGCCGACGACCTCGTCGCGCAAACGGGCGACGGCTACCGCGGCATCTGGTATATGAACCAGCCGACGAAGGACGAGCATCGCTACAAATACTCCGGCGGCTTCGGCACCTACCCGCAGCAGCATGTGCCGATCGCCATCCATGCGCCGGCGGTGCGGAAGACGTTCTTCGTCTTCGGCGGCTCGGCGGGCAATGTCTCGGAAAAAAACGACGAGCTGCAGCACCTTGTCTCCTATTACGACCACGCGACGGGCCTGGTGCCGCGGCCGGTGCGGCTGCTCCAGAAGCGCACGGAAGACGCGCACGACAATCCCACGCTCTCCATCGATGCGGAGGGTTTCCTCTACGTGTTCTCGTCGGCCCACGGGGTGTCGCGGCCGTCCTACATTCATCGGTCGAAAAAACCTTACGACATCTCCGCTTGGGAACTGCTGGTGACGACGAACTTTTCCTACACGCAGCCGTGGTATCTGCCGCAGTCGAAGCGTTTCCTCTTTCTCCACACGCTCTACAAGAACGGCGAGCGCACGCTCAACTGGAAGACCTCGCCCGACGCGCGCACGTGGACCGCCCCGCAGCTCCTCGCGCACCTGGAGATGGGCGACTACCAGGTATCGCAGCGCCACGGCGACACGGACCGCGTGGCGACCGCCTTCGATCTGCATCCGAGCCACGGGCGCGCAGGCAAGGGCCTCAACTACCGCACCAACATTTACTACGCCGAGACGCGCGACGCCGGCGCCACATGGACCACCGCCGACGGCCGGAAACTCACGCCACCGCTCAAGGAGGCCGGCAACCCGGCCCTCGTGCGCGACTACCGCACGGAGGGCCTCAACGTCTACCTGAAGGACATTGCCTTCACCGCCGACGGTCATCCCGTGATCCTCTACCTCACCTCAAAAGGCTACGAGCCCGGCCCGGCCTCGGGGCCGTTTCAGTGGCACACGGCGCGGTGGACCGGCCGCACGTGGGAGTATCGCGCCTTCGCGCCCTCCGATCACAACTACGACCACGGTTCGCTTTACATCGAGGCCGACGGCACCTGGCGCGTGATCGCGCCGATGGGGCCGGGGCCGCAGCCCTTCGGCACGGGCGGCGAGATGGAGCTGTGGACAAGCGCCGACCAGGGCGCGAACTGGCGAAAAGTGAAGTCGCTCACGCCCGGCTCGCGCCTCAACCACAGCTACGCGCGCAAGCCCGTGAACGCGCACGCCGATTTCTACGCCCTGTGGGCCGATGGCTCGCCGCTCGAGCCCACGCCGTCGTCGCTCTACTTCGCAACCAAAGACGGCACGGTGTTTCGCCTGCCGGAGCGCATGACGACGGAGTTTGCGAAGCCCGAGCGGGTGCCGTGAACACGGACGGGCGGGACGAACTCGCCTCCCTGCTTCGGTCCAATCGTTGACGCCACGCCTCGTCGCGCGCAGCAAAGCGGCATGATGCCCCGCCGGTTGCCAGCCTGCCTTATGCTTTTCGCCTCCGCCGCGGCTTCGCGGCCTGCGGACCGTGCGCTCGAAGAGCCGCTGCGCGCCGGCGACCCGGCGTCACCGCCATGTCTCAGTGGCTTTCTGCTAAGAGCTAACTTGCTCACGACTCGTCCGCGGTGAGCTCGCGCTCGCAACCCCCATCCTCTCCGCACACTCCCCGACCCATGCGCGTCACCTGCTACCGCTGCTTTTGGCCTCAGCCGCTCTGCTGGTGCTCCTCCATCACACCGATGGAGACGCGGACACGCTTCGTGTTTCTGATGCATCCGAAGGAGTTCAAGGAGGAGAAGGCCGCGACCGGCCGCCTCACGCATCTCTGCCTCTCCAACAGCGAGGTGCGCATGGGCCTCGCCTTCGACGAACACGACGAGGTGCAGGCCCTCATCCGCGACCCCGCGAACTTTCCCGTGCTCCTCTACCCCGGCCGCGAGGCGATCAATCTCTCCGCGGCCGATGGCGCCGGCGTGACCGCGCTGCGCGAACAACTCCACGGGCGCCGCATGGTGGTCTTCATCCTCGATGCGACTTGGTCGCTCGGGCGCAAGTTGCTCCGCCTGAGCCCCAGCCTGCAACGCCTGCCGCGCATCATGTTCACGCCCGCCGCGCCGAGCCGCTTCGTGATCAAGCAGCAGCCGCACGCCGGCTGCCTCTCGACCCTCGAGGCCACGCACGAGCTGCTGGGCGCACTCGAGCGCGCAGGCCTCGATCACTACCCTCTGCCGGAGCAATTGCTGGGGCTGTTTCAGCGGATGCAGGATTTCCAGCTGCGCTGCGCGGCGGATCCCAACCGCGGCGGCTACCGGCGCAGCGCCTACACGCAGCCGGCTGAGCGCGTCGCGCCGCGCGGCCGCAGCGGCGCGCGACGCACCCGGGTGTTTCAGGCGCCGGAGTAGCGCGATTTTCTCAGCGTCGCAGCGTCCAGAGCTGGCGCGCCTGCGTGATGGTCGTTTTCAGCGCCTCGGGCGTAAGCGCCTGCTTCGGATCGTCGCCGATGCCCTTGGCGGGTTCGACGTGAGCCTCGAGGCACAGGCCGTCGGCCCCGTAGGCAACGGCCGCTAGCGCGGCCGAAGGCACATAGGCCGCCTTGCCCACGGAGTGCGAGGGATCGACGATCACGGGAGCCCAGGTTTTTTCCTTGAGCAGCGGCGTGATGCTTTCGTCAGGGTGGTTGCGGTAGCCGTCGAGCGTGGGCGTGGTGCCGCGCGGGCAGAGGATCACGTTGGGGTTGCCGAAGGCGGCGATGTATTCCGCTGCCGAGATGAACTCGTTGATCGGTCCCATGTGGATGCTGCGCTTGAGCAGCACGACCACATCGCGGTGCGCGATCTCGCGGCCCACGGCGCGGAGGAGCGAGTAATTGAGCGCGTTGCGCGCGCCAATCTGGAGGCACTTCACGCCGGCATCGAGCGCCACCTTGATGTGCGCCTCCTCCATCACCTCGGTATCGACGGGCAGGCCGGTGCGGCGTGATCCCTCGAGGAGGATGTCCATGGACTTCACGTCACCCTGGAAGGTGTAGGGATTGGTGCGCGGCTTCCAGACGCCCCCGCGGATCATGTTGGCGCCGGCCTCCTTCACGGCCGCGGCGGTCTCGTAGAAAAAATTCGGGTTCTTCGGATCGATCGTGCAGTTGCCGGCGATGACGAAGAGCTGCTCGCCCAGCGTGGTGCCGTTGATGGTGATGCGGTGGCTCGCGAGGTCCGAGCGCCGGTCCATGAGCTTGAACGGCGACTGGATGCGGTCGATGCGCTCGACGTAGGCGAGACCCTCCAGCCGGTTGATCATGAGCTCGTCACGCTCATCGCCCACGATGGCGTAGATCGTCCGCATCGCGCCCACGATCGGCTGAATCTTGCAGCCAAACTCTCCGACAATGGCGGTGATTTCGGCGAGTTGTTCGGGCGTGAGACGATTGGTCTTGGGGAGGATCATGATGCGAAAGACCGAGCTTGAAGCGCAAAGGCGCGAAGGCGCAAAGCTTGAAAACGATCGTGCGGGCGCTGCGGAACAAGAGTCCGTCGCGCAAGCCTGGCTCAGAGGAATTGCTCAAACTCCGCCGGCAAAGGCGCGCTCGCCTCGAACGTGTGGCGCGCGCCGGCAAACTCGTAGGTGAAACTCGTCGTGCTCGAGTGCAGAAAAAGCCGCTTGGTGCCGGCAAATTTGGCGAAGGTGCGGTTGCGCGCGAAGTCGCCGTAGGTCTGGTCGCCGGCGATGGGCAATCCGCGCGATTCGCACTGCACGCGCAGCTGGTGGCTGCGGCCGGTGCGCGGCTCCAGCTGGAGCAGGGCGAGCCGCCACTCGGCATTCTTGGTTTTGACGACGGTCATCTGGCATTCCGCCGGGATATGGCCGTCGCCGACCTCCGTGCGAATCTGCCCGCCGCGTTTTTTCACGACGAGTCGGTCGCTCCAGAGCTCGGACTTCTTCCGCGGCAGGCCGAAGACGAGCGCGTGATAGGTCTTCTTGACCTGTTTCCGCTTGAAGTGCGCGCGAACGGTGGCGGCCAGCTCGGCACTGGCGGCCGCGAGGATCACGCCGGAGGTCGCGGCATCGAGGCGGTTGAGCAGCCAGAGGCGCTGCGGCGCACCCGGCTCGCCCCACTCGTAGAACTCGCCGTCCTCGACGTAGCGCGCCGTGAGCAGCGAGCGGCGCTCGTCACCGCGCTCGTTCGGATGCGAGAGCGTGCCGGCGGGCTTGTTGAAGGCGGCGAGGCCGTTGGCGTCCCGCGCCAGAAGCGCCACCTCGCGCCCCAGCGGCAACCCCGCCCAGAAATCATCGGATCCGCTCACTGATAGTGAAACGTGAACGTCATCTCCTGCTGCGTGCCGAGGACAGCCTTCATGTCGTCCGTCCACGGGCCGTAGGGCGAGCGGTCCTTGATGGCGCTGATGCAGGCGCGCACGGCCGTCTCGCTGGCGGTGGAGCTGGCCTCGACGTTGCGGATCTCGGTGATCTTGCCGTCGTCATCCATCACGAACTTGACCGAGACGGTGCTCCCGCCCGCGGGCATCGCAATCATGCTCAGGATAAGCCGCTCCCACTGGATTTGCACCGTGTCGATCACGCGCTGGAGGTAGGCACCGTAGTTGGACCAGCGGGCGTCGATGGCGGTGAGGCCGACGTTCTGGGTGCCGAATTTATTCTCCGCGAGGATCGCCGGGCGCACCTGCTGCTGCTTCACAATCTGCGGGCGCGGGCGCGGGCGGAGCGGATCGATCGCGGGCTGCGGGGTGGCGAGCCCCTCCGTCTGCGTCGCCTGCGGGGCGCCATCGATTTTGTCCGGGATGGGCTTCGCATCGGGCAGGCGCTTGGCGAGGTTGCCGCCGATGCCGGCGGTGTTTTCGCCTTCGAATTTTTCCACGCCGGAAAGCGGGTTCTGCTCGGCGCGGGCGGTCTTCACCTCGTGCTCCGCCTCGGCCATGCGGTCGGGCGACGGCAGGGGCTGCGCGACTTGCTCGATGGGTTCGCTCAGCCGGCCGCTCACGATCTGGTTGGATTCGTGGTCGGCCTTGCCCTCGGTCGCGGGCCGGTCGCTCTTGCCGTCGGGCGTGGGCTTCTGCTGGGCGACCTGCTGGTTTTGCGCGGCGAAGTTGTTCGTCTTGTCCGGGGTGTTTTCCGGCGCCTCGGGGTTGGTTTCGACAAACTTCTGCGGCGGAGGCGGCGGCGCGGGCTTCTCGAATTGCTCGGGGGCAAACTCGATGTTGAAGTCGCGCGCCGTGTTCGGGGCCGCCGCGACGGTGCGCACCGGCCCGGCCGTGATGAGGCGCGGGCCCACGAGCCAGAGGAGCAGGTGAAACACGAGCACGGCCGCGACGCCGATGGCGACCGAGCGCACATCGGGGTTGGCCCACGCGCGCGCCAGCAGCCCCTGCGGGTCAGGCAGGGTGCGAACGGCGGCGGAAGGCTGGCTCATGCAAGGTGAACGGGACGCGAATGGAGGCCAAAAGTCATGTGCGCAGACCGCAACGGGTCAAAATTTGTTTCGTTTCATCCAAGGGCAGGCCGACGATGTTGCTGAGCGAGCCGCGGTAGCCCGCCACAATCAGCTCGCTGTGCTCCTGGATCGCGTAGCCGCCGGCCTTGTCGAGCGTGTGGACCCGGGCGAGGTAGGCCTCGATGACCGCCTCGTCGAGCGGGTTGAACGTCACCTCGCTCGCCACCCCCTGATCGAGGGCCAGGCCGTCGGATGTGCGGCGCACCGCGAGGCCGGTGAACACGGTGTGCGTGCGCCCGCTGAGGCGGCGAAGCATCGCGCGGGCCTCGGCGCCGTCGCGCGGCTTGTTGAGCGCGGCGCCGTCGATGAAGACCGTGGTGTCGGCGCCGAGCACGATCGCATCGGGATGGCGGGCGGCGACCCAATCGGCCTTGAGCGCGGCGTTGTGCGCGACCATCACGCGCGGATCGGTCGCGGTGTCCTCATGCTCGGTGACCTGCGCGGTGACGACCTCGAACGGCACGCCGAGCTGCGCGAGGAGCTCGCGGCGGCGCGGCGAGGCGGACGCGAGGATGAGGCGCGGGGCGGCGGGCGGCGCCACGTTACGGGGCCTTCTCCGCGAGCACGGCCCGCACATCGCCGCGCGCCCGCGCCAGCTCGACCCGGCTCAGATTGTATTGGTAAACGGCATCGACGAGATTGTCCGCCGCCACGGCGACCTGGGTCTGCGCCTCGATGACCTCGCGATTATCGGCCACGCCCTCGTTGTAACGGGCGCGGGCGAGGCGCAGTTGCTCGTCGGCGAGGCGTGAATTTTTCTCCGCCACCTCGATCTGGGCGTAGCGGGACGAGGCGTCCTGCCGGGCGAGGCGCAGCTCGGAGGAGATTTGGAGTTCGAGCGAATTGAGGCGGGCCTGCTGCACCTTCTGGCGAGACAGCGCCGCGCGGCGATCGGAGCTGGCCCGCAGCCCGTCGAAGATGGGCACGGTCACCGTCGCGCCAAAAGTCCAGACCTTGCGCTTGCCGTCGTCGTCAAAATTGGCGGCGGCCTTGCCGAAATCACCCGCGATCGAGAGCACCGGCATGCGCTCGAACGTCGCGGTGCGCACATCAAATTTGGACTGCTCAAGGGATTTCTGCCCGCGCAGCCAGTCGGCGCGCTGTTCAAACGTGGTCCTCGCCTCGGGCAGGTTGAGCAGGCCGGCATCGACGCGATTGAGCGGAAAATCGGCGAGGGTCAGCGTCGCCCCCGGGTCGAGGTTGAGGAGGCGCTTGAACACCAATTCACTCTGAACGACGGAGGTGACCTGCTGCAGGCGCGCCTGCTCCGCCTGCGCGACCTGGGCCTCGGCCCGCGTGACGTCGATTTGCGTGGCGATGCCCGCGGCGAGCTGGTTGCGCGCCAGATCGTGCAGCGAACGGGCGCGGGTGATGTTGGCATCAAGCACATCGAGCCGCCGCAAGTTGCGCAGGTGGCCGAAATACGCCTGCGCGACGCTCGCCTGCGCCGCCTGGATCGTGGCGCGCACGTCGAGCCGCGCGGCCTCGGCCCCCGTGCGCGCGGCCTGGCCCGCGGAGAGCGCCTGCAGATTGAGCAGCTGGTAGTTGCCGCCGATGCGCGCATCGAAGCGGTTCGAAGGCCGCGTCTCGCTGAGCGCGCCGGTGGTGCTCAGGATGTTAAGGTTGCGTGAGCGCCGCTGCGAGCCGGTGAGATTCACAGTGGGAAGGACACCCGACCGCGCGAGATTGGCCTGCTCCAGCGCTTGCGCCGCCGCCTCGCGGCTCAGCAGCACGTTGCTGTTCACGCCTTCCACCGAGGCCATCGCCTGCTCAAGGGTCAGGCTCATCGGCTCCGCAGCCCGCACTACAGCAATCAAAATGAACGGAATCAAAGACAAGGCGTGGCGCATAAGTGACGTGACGAGGAGCAAATCGCCCGCTTGACGTGCAGCGCAAGCCCGCGTTGCGCGCGTCCCGCCGCGGCGGGGTGCGCTGCGGAGTTGTCAGTCCGCGGAAACGGCTCCACCGTCCGCCCTCCATGCGCCTCGGCCTCGCCCAGCTCAACCCGACCGTCGGCGATCTCGCCGGCAATCGCCGCAAGATCCTCGATGCCTACGCCGCGCTGGTCGCGCAGGGGGCGGAGCTTGTCGTTTTCCCCGAGCTCGCCGTGTGCGGCTATCCGCCGCGGGATCTGCTGTTCAAGCGACGCTTCGTCCCCGATGTCGCCGCCACCCTGGCCGAAATCGCCACCGCCATCGGCGAGGTGCCCGCGATCATCGGCACGGTCGAAGCCAATCTCACCGGGCACGGCCGGCCGTGCTTCAACTCCGCCGCCTTCTGCCAGCGCGGTGCCGTCGTCACGCACGGCCGCAAATGCCTGCTGCCGACCTACGACGTGTTTGACGAGGATCGCTACTTTGAGCCGGCGGGGGCTCCGACCGTCATCACCCACGCGGGAAAACGCATCGGCCTCACCATCTGCGAGGACATCTGGACGCACCCGATGTTGAACACGCGCCGGCTCTACAGCGGCCGCATGCCGCTCGAGCAACTCGCCGATCAGAAATGCGACCTCATGGTCAACCTCTCCGCGAGCCCGTGGCATTCCGCCAAGGAAGCCATCCGCCAAAACCTCGTCGTCGCCGACGCCGCCCGCGCGCTCGGCTGCCCCGTCGCCTACGTCAACACCGTCGGCGGCAACGACGAACTCATCTTCGACGGCCGTAGCCATGTCGTCGATGCGCAGGGCCGCGTCATCGCTCAGCTCGCCGCTTTTGCCGAAGAGCTGCAGGTCATCGATCTTGCCGCACCAGCCCTCCCGGGCACCGAATCCTCGATTCCCAGCGTCCCACCTGGGGACGGCGATGAAATCGCCGACATCTATTGCGCCCTCGTGCTCGGACTGCGCGACTATGCGCACAAGAGCGGCTTCAAGCGCGCCCTCATCGCCCTCTCCGGCGGCATCGACTCCGCCGTCGTCGCCGTGCTCGCCGCGGAGGCCCTCGGCCCGGAAAACATCATCGGCGTCTCCCTGCCCTCCTCCATCTCGTCGCAGCATTCGCGCGACGACGCCCGCGCTCTCGCCCGGAACCTCGGCATCCGCTTTGAGACCGTGCGCATCTCCGATGTCGTCAACGAAACCGAGAAGGTCCTCTGGCACCTGTTCAGCCGGACCCAGCGCGACGTGACCGAGGAAAACATCCAGGCCCGCGTGCGCGGCGTCATCATGATGGCGCTCTCGAACAAGTTTGGCTCCCTCCTCCTCACGACCGGCAACAAGAGCGAGATGGCCGTCGGCTACTGCACGCTCTATGGCGACATGTGCGGCGGCCTCGCCGTGATCAGCGACGTCTTCAAGATGCAGGTTTACGCCCTCGCCCGCTGGATCAACCGCGAGAAGGAAATCATCCCCGTCTCCTCCATCGAGAAACCGCCGAGCGCCGAGCTGCGCCCGGATCAAAAGGACCAGGACAGTCTCCCGCCCTACGACATGCTCGACGCGATCCTCAAGGGCTACGTCGAGGAAGGCCTCTCGCGCCGCGACCTCGTCGCGCAGGGCTTCGCCGAACCCATCGTGAACGACATCGCGCGCAAGGTGGACCTCAACGAATACAAGCGGAAGCAAGCCGCCCCCGGCCTGAAGATCACCCCCCTCGCCTTCGGCGTCGGCCGCCGCATCCCGATCGTGCAGAAGTATGTCAGTTAGCCGCGGCCATTTCCCGCGGAGGAGATCCCCCGCGGGTTCGACAGGCGCGCGCCTCACCCGCAGGCTGACGCCGCAAGGGAATCACGCCGCAGTCACAACCGCAGCGTAGTCGTGAAGAGGAAGCTGATCGGCTCCTGGTAGATCGCGTTCTTCGCCGGGACGCTCACGCGATAGGGAATGGAAAAATCGCCGCCCGGCGCGCGTGGGACGACTGTGTCGTCCTGGTAGATGATGCGCTGGCGGTTCAGCAGATTGCGGATGTTGAGCTGAAACGAGACCTGCTTGTTGGCGAGCAGGCGCCAGCCATCCTTCAAGCGCATCGTGTAGGCCAGCGACGCCACGGAGTTGAGCGGCTGGGCCGTGTAGATGGGATGCTGCCGGCCGTCTGCATACTTTGCGACAACCTGGCCGGCGGCGTTCAGCTCGGAATCGCCCGTGCGATAGCCGGCGATGCCATCGCCGCGATATTGCAGGCCAAGGCCCACGCGCAGACCGCGCAACCGGCCCTCTTGGATCGTATAGTCCGCGTAGATATTGGAATTGAAGCGCTTCACACCGTAGCTCGGCGCGTCGCTGAGCACGCCCTCATACTGCACCCAGAGATTATTGTAGTCCGTGACCGCATTGGTCTGCTCGGTCACGATCGCGGCGGTCACGGCCGGGTTGACGACGGCCAGCCCGGGAGCGTTGGGCGCGCCCGCGGGTTTCCGCGTGGTATCGAGCCGGCCGCCGGCCGCCTCAAGCACCTTCAGGAAGTTGGCGGCATTTTCAGGGACATATTTCCTCGAAAGCGGGTAGCGATCATAGGTGACGAGCCGGCTGACACCGCCGTTGAAGGTGAGGCGCAGGCCATTCTTCAATGCCGCGATGATCTCAAACTCCGCGCCGGAGTTGCGCTGCGACTGGTAGTCGCCGCCGAAAATATCCGCCAAGCCGAGGTTGTTGCGGCTGCCGACGGCGCCGTCCGTCGCGGCATTGCGGCCGTAGAGCGCATTGATGGGGCCGTTTGTCGGCGGCGTCACGCGGGCCTTGTCCTGGGTGTTGAAGAAGTAGTTGATGTTAGCCGTCAGGCGACTGTTGAGGAAATTGAAGCGGAAGCCGCCATCGTAGCCTTTGCCCGTCTGCACATCCGCGAGATCGTTGCTGATGTCGAAGGCTCCGGTGGGCGGCAGCACATACGACGTGGCGTAGTTGCCGACCACGGAAACCCACTTTGCCAGGTGATAGACCGCGCCGGTGCTGATGCTGTAGGGCTGGCGCTTGTTGACCGGGGGATTGTAGTCGTCCCGAAAGCGATCGTTGAGATGAAAGGCGTTCGGCACGGCGATGCCGTTGTTGGTGGTCGCGCCCGCGGGCGTCGGAATGGCGGTGCGGGGCCGCGTGGCGGCGGGAATGGGGATCGTGGAAGTGGGCGCACCGGTCGCGCTGCGCGGGATGTAGCTGAGGTTAATCCAGTCCGACGGCGCGTCGGGCCGGTAGTAAAAAGTCCGGCCGTCCCAATCGGCGGGGAGATCCGCGCGATTGATGCTGTTCCATACTTGCGCGCGGACGTTGTCGAAACGGATCGCGGGCAGGACGACGAGCTTGCCGCCGAAATACTTCGCGCTCGCCGCAAGGCCGGAGGCGATGAAGCGGTTTTCCGATCTGGTCCAAGTGCTCGCCACCCAATCCGGCGTGAAGGTGGCGGTCGAAGTCGAGAAGGAGTTGTTGTCCGCGCTGAAATCCCGGCGGAAGACCTGCGTGGGCACACCCTCCTCGCTGAACGGCCGGCTGGGCGCGTAGAAGTAGTGGCGGACACGGATGAGGTCGTCACCGCCGGTCCACATGCGCGGGTCGGCGCTCACCCTCATGCTGCGCTGGAACGTCGTCGAGAGCGTCTCCTTATGCGTGATGCCGGTGTTGAAGTTGACGACGTAGTTGCCCCATTTTCCGTAGTCGCCGCGATAGGCGACATTCATCCGCAGGGCGGAATTGGTGATGCGGACCGGGCTGTAGGCGATGGTGCCATCGGCGTAGGGCTGGAGGTAATTCGGGTTTGCCACGCCGTTCGGAAGGAGCTGGTTGATGTCGATCCGGAGCGCGCGGAAATCATTCACGCTGACGCGGCGGTCCGTCGTGCGGTTGACGTCGCCGCCCAGCTCAAAGAACCAGCTGGTGCCGATCTGATGGGTGAGCGCGAGGTTGATGTCCTTCGCGTTCTGCAGCAGCGTGGGCGCATCGGTGGTGTTGTTGTCGCGCTTGTCCGGAAGCCGAAACTTGGAGCCCGCGAGCACGCGGTTGAAGCGATCGGCGGGCAGGTCGTCCTGATAGAGGAGGTTGAGGTTGCCGCCGCCATTGCCGGCGTTGATGCCGGGGGTCGTGGTCTGCGCGGCGCTGTTGCCGAAAGGCAGCCCGGTGCCGCGAGTCCAAAGGCGGCCATTGCCATAAATCGGCGTGTTGGCGGTCGCATCGCCGGCGCGCGTGATGGCCTCGTTTTGGTAATTCATGAGCACGTTCTGCCCCGACCAGGGGCTCCAAACATAGTAGGCGCCCGCGCGCCGATCGACTCCCTGCGCCTCACCTTGAAACCGCAGCACATGCCCGAGCGAGGTCGGCACACCGGGCAGCGCCTGGGTGCCCTGAATCGCGTTGCTGAAGGGCTCACGGAACACCGTGACGCCATCCCAACCCGTGAAGGTATCGTAGAGTGAAGTCTGCGGGATCGAGCGCATGGTCTTTTCCCGGGAGACTTCGAGGCGCACCTCGGTCTTCGGCCGCCAGAGGTAGGAGAGAGACCCGGTGATGCCCTTGACCTGCTCGGTCTCCCGGCGCTTCCAGCCATCGCGATCGAACCACACGGCGTTGGCGCGCACGGCGAGCTTGTCGGTCAGCGGCCGGTTTACGTCGAGGGTGGCGCGCTTGTAGTTCCAGGAACCGAAGACTGTCGCGAAAGTATCAATCGGCCGGTCGTAACGGGCGCGTTTAGTGACAGCGCCCATGCCGCCGCCGAGCGAACTGTTGGCACCGACATTGAAGAGCGCGGCGTTGGGCCCGCGGCCGAAATCGTAGCGTTCAAGATTATAGGAATCCTGCGTCGCGGCGGAGAGGTAGTTGTTGCGGGTGGTGGTCGTGCCGCCGGAGCTGCCACCGTTCACGAGCACCACGCCGCGCACCGCGGCGATGCTAGTGATGCCAAACACATCGGCGCCGTTGCCATCGGGCACCGGGGTGCCACCCGGCGCCCACATGGTCGCCTCCTGGATATTGGTGATGCCCAGCGCGTCGATGAAGTCGCGCGTCATCACCGAATACGCCGCGGGCACATCGGCCATGTCGAGCGAGAGGCGCGTGGCGGTGCCGGCGTTGGCCGCCATGAAGCCATTGTCCTTATCGGTGTTCACCTCGAACGGCGAGAGCTTGACGACATCCTGCGCGCCCGACGACACGGAGGTTTCGATTTTAACATTGGCAGCGGAAGCCGGCGGCGGTGTGGCGGTGGCCGGCGGTGCTACTTGCGCGCAGAGGCACAAGGGGGCGCAAAGAAGCGCTGTCAGAAACGGGGTGGTTTTCATGATCAGGGGTTGGCTAACGGTGGACGATGGTCACAAATCCCCGCGTCGTGATTTCTTCAATGCCTCCGACGGTTTCACTGGGAACCATAAACCCGCCGGCGAAGCAGGTCCGACGGCATCCTCGCAGAGCCTAGAACCCATCCGGAGAATTGGCTCTGCGCGAAACAAGACTCATCCGCAGGCCCCACCGCTCGCGCCACCGCCTTGGCCGCACGATCTCTATCGCAGCGACCGCAGTAGCCAGCCACTGAGTGGACATCGAAAGCCGCCGCGGACGGCGTCAACCAGCGCGGCCGCGCCGGACACAGCGCTCAGCGGCTCTGCAAGCTGTGCTTGTTAAGGCCGGCTTTGCGGCAGGCGTCCCAGACAAAGGTCAGGCGCTCGAGCGTGGCCTTCTCGTCCGAGCGGATGAGCACGGGGATGTCCTTGTCGATGTCCTTAACCTGTTTCAACAGGCCCGGCAGCTCCTCGTCGGAGACGGGTTTGCCGTTGAAGGTGAGCGCGCCGTCCTTGGCGATTGAGATGGTGAGGTTGCCGCGAAACTCGTTTTTCCCCGCGGTCTCGACCTTCGGCAGCGTGATATTGAGCGTCGCGGCGGAGCGCGCCTGCATTGTCACGTAGGCGAAGAGGACGAGCATCACGAGCACGTCCACGAGCGGAACCATCGGAAGTTCCGGCCGCGGACGGTGACGGCGCGCGAGCAGGCTCATGTCACTTGACCTCCGGGCGGCCAGGCTGCCGCGCCAGCACCCGCTCAAGCAACACATCAAGCTGCGCCGCATGCTTGTCCACGACCCGGTGGAGATAGCCGCTGCCAATCAGCGCCGGCAGCGCGATGCACAGGCCGAAAATTGTCGCCGAAAGCGCATAGCCCACGCTCTCGGTGAACTGCACCGGGTCCGGCATCCGGGTGTTGGGATCGACGACCGAGAAGGCGCCAAGCAGGCCAGTGACCGTGCCGATCAGGCCGATGAGCGGCGCGGCGGCGTAGATCGTGTCGAGGTAGCTGATGCCGCGCTCCAGCTTGAGCACCTCGAGGCGCGCATAGGCTTTGATCGCCTCGGAATCGCCGGGATGGCGCTCAGCAAAATCGAGCACGCGCCCCAGCGCCGAGCGCTTGTCGCCCACCGGGGGCCGGCCCTCGATGACCGACTCGGCCAAGTGCTCCGGAATCACTGCCGCGCGGCGCAACGCGAAAAGACGTTCCGCGATGATGAACACCGCGATGACCGAGCAAAGGCCGAGCGGATAGATGAGATTCCCGGCCTCGCGAAACGCGCGGGCCAGATCGATGGCGGCTGCTAGGAGCATGGCAAAGGGTGGAACGTGCCGCGGTCAGACGCCGCGGCGAGGGAAAAGTTCAGCGGAATGTGCGCGCGCCGCAGCACGAAGCAAGTAGGGCGGGGTCTGTGACCCGCCCTCGGTGCGAACACTGAAAGCGCGAAAGAGCGGGTCACAGACCCCGCCCTGCCTCAAACCGCCAGATACGGCAGCCTGGCCGCCGTCGCCTTCATCGCGCACATGCCGTCGAGCAATTCGCCGATCGCGTCCCAGCGGCCGTTGATCAGCGCGTCGCGGGCGGCGGCGCGGACCTCGGCCTTCACGGTCTGGCCGCCGAAGCGAATCTCCTGCTTGTCCACGTCGAGCACGATCTCGGTCGCGGGATCGCGCTCGATGGCGGCGGCGATCTTGGCGATGTCCGCTCGGCTCGCGGTCGCGCAGGGCATGCCGAGCGTGACGCAGTTGCCGAAGAATATCTCGGCGAAGTTTTCCGCGATCACGGCCTTGAAGCCGTATTTCTGGATCGCCTGGGGCGCGTGCTCGCGCGAGGAGCCGCAGCCGAAATTGGCGCCGGAAAGGAGAATTGTGGCGCCCTTGTAGCGCGGATCGTCGAGCGGGTGGCCCGTGGGCTTGCCCGTGGCGGGATCGTTGCGCACATCGTGGAAGAGATACTGCCCGAGGCCGTCGAACGTGACGCACTTCATGAAGCGCGCCGGGATGATGCGGTCGGTGTCGATGTCGTTGCCGGGGACGCAGACGCCGCGGCCGGTGACGGAGGTGATTTTAGCGAGAGGCATGATGGAATTTTTTAGAAGCGCAAAGGCGCCAAGAAGCTAAGGTCGAACCAAAGGAGTTTCCTGGGATTCGTTGCTTCGCACCTTTGCGTCTTTGCGCTTAATGTTTTCGGTGTGGTTCAGTTGACGGCGAAGACTTCGCGGGCATCCGCCACGCTGCCGGTGACGGCGGCGGCGGCGACCATGAGCGGGCTCATCAGGAGCGTGCGCCCGGTGGGCGAGCCCTGACGGCCCTTGAAGTTGCGGTTCGACGAACTCGCGCAGAGCTGATCGCCGATGAGCTTGTCGGGATTCATCGCGAGGCACATCGAACAGCCGGCGGCGCGCCACTCGAAGCCCGCCTCGGCGAGAATCTTGTCGAGGCCGAGCTTTTCGCACTGCAGCGCGACAATCTGCGAACCGGGGACGGCGATGGCCTTCACACCCTTCGCTACCTTGCGGCCCTTGACGAAGCGGGCGACTTCCTGGAAATCGCTCAGACGGCCGTTGGTGCAGGAGCCGATGAACGCCACGTCGATCTTGGTGCCCTTGATGGGCGCGCCGGGCTTCAGCTTCATGTAGGCGAGCGCTTCCTCGATGGAGGCTTTCTCATCCACAGCAGTCGCCTTCGCGGGATCGGGGATCGTCTCGGTGATGGAGATGCCTTGGCCGGGGTTGATGCCCCAGGTGACGGTGGGTGCGATGTCGGCGGCGGCGATGTTGACGACATCGTCGAAATGGCAGCCCGGATCGCTCGCGAAACTCTTCCAGCGCGCGACTGCGGCGTCCCAAGCCGCGCCGGTCGGCGAGTAGGGCCGGCCCTTGAGGTAGGCAAAGGTCGTCTCGTCCGGGTTCACGTAGCCGGCGCGGGCGCCGCCCTCGATGGACATGTTGCACACGGTCATGCGCTCTTCCATGGTCATGCGGTCGAAGACCTCGCCGCCGTATTCGTAGGCGAAGCCGGTGCCGCCGTTGACGCCGAGCACACGAATGATGTGCAGGATCACGTCCTTGGCATAGACGCCGGGCCGCAGCTTGCCGGTGACGTTGATGCGGCGGACCTTCAGCTTGCCGAGCGCCATCGTCTGCGTGGCGAGCACGTCGCGAATCTGCGTGGTGCCGATGCCAAACGCGATCGCGCCGAACGCGCCGTGCGTGCTCGTGTGCGAGTCGCCACACGCGATGGTGGCGCCGGGCTGCGTGATGCCCTGCTCGGGGCCGACGATGTGGACGATGCCCTGCTTGCCCGTCGCGCGGTCGAAAAAGGTGATGCCAAACTCGGCGCAGCTCTTGCGCAGCTCGTCCATCATGGCCTGCGCGAGCGGATCGCGGTAGGGCTCCACGAGCTGGTCGGTCGGGATGATGTGATCGACGGTCGCAAAGGTGCGGTGCGGCATCGCGACCTTGAGCTTCAAGTCGCGCAGCATGCCGAACGCCTGCGGGCTCGTGACCTCGTGGATCAGGTGCGTGCCAATGAGGAGCTGCGTCTGGCCGTTGGCCAGGGTGCGGACGGTGTGGGCGTCCCAGACTTTTTCGAAAAGGGATTTGGACATGGGTGAAAGGCGACGAGACTACCAGATCGTTGCAATGCCGGGAAATACTCTTTTCGCTGCCTGTGATGCCGACAGAGTATCAGTTCCCCTTTGAACTGCGGCACCTCGTCTATTTCCGCGAGGTCGCGCGCCGGCTGCATTTCAGCAAGGCTGCCGAGGCGCTCGGGGTCGCCCAGCCGGCCCTAAGCCGCGCCATCGCGCAGCTCGAGACCGCCCTCGACGCGGATCTGCTCAACCGCACCCGCCGGGGAGTCGAGCTGATGCCCGCGGGCCGCCTCCTCCTGGAGCGGATCGAACCTCTCTTCCGCGGGCTCACGGCGGCGCAGCGCGAGCTGCGGGCCCTCGCGGGCGGGCAGACGGGGCATGTGCGCGTAGCGTTCACCGGTCTCGCGATGGCCACGGTGCTGCCGCCGATCATCCGGGAGTTTCACCAGCGGCACGCCGGTATCAGGCTCGAGCTGATCGAGTCGCCGACTTCCGCGCAACTGACGGCTTTGCAGGCGGGCGACATCGCCTGCGGCTTCTTTCACCCGGATGCGCCCACGCCGGGCGTGCGCACACGCATGCTCCTGCATGAGCGCAACGGCATCCTCCTCCCTGCCGCCCACCCGCTCGCCACACGCGCCACGCTGCGCCTGCGCGATCTGGCAGCGACGCCGTTCGTGCTTTTCCCGCGCACGCACAACCCCGGCTTCTATGATCGCATCCTCGCGGCTTTCGCCACGGCGGGCGTGACCCCGCGCATCGCCGAGGAGGTCTGGCCGCGGGCCAACGGCGTGGGGCTCGTGCGTGCCGGCCTCGGGGCGACATTCATGACGCCCTCCGAGGCGCAGCACCTCCCGCCCGAGATCGCGTTTCGCCGCCTGCACGGGCCGGCGCCCGAAAGCCGCCTCGTGCTCGGCTGGCGCAGCGATGCGGAGCCCCCGCCCGCCCTCGCCGCATTTCTCGCCGTCGCCACGCAGGCCAGTCCGCCCCGGAAGAACTGAACCCGGCCCCCTACGCATGTTTGCGGACAGAACGTGCGGTCGCGCGTGTTGACCAACACGAGTGCGCCCGCCTGCATTTGCGCGTGGTCTGCCCGCGCTTTCGCCTCCTGCTTCACGGTCCCGTGCTCGCGGCCGTCTTGGCCGCTGCCGCCGGGGCCGCCGAAGCCCCCGGCTCCACGCCCGCCGGGCCCTCCGCCCATGAACTCGGCCTGCCGCTGCAACGGCATTTTTCCTCCGACGACTACGACGGCTTCAGCCGGGTCACGGCCGTGGCCCACACGAGCGAGGGCTTCACGTTGTTCGGCACTTACCAGGCGGTTATCCTCTACGACGGCGTAGCCCACGAGAAAATCCCCGTCCCCGCCACCTATGTGACGGCGCTTTGCCGGGACCACGATGGCGTGATGTGGGTGGGAGGTGACAACGAGATCGGCGTGATTGAAGCCAACGCCGCCGACGGTCAGCCCCATTACGTTTCGCGGACGAATCAATTGCCGGTGGCGGCGAATTCGTTTGGCCGGATCCGCGCGATGGTGGCCAGCCGCGCCGGGGTGTTTGTCGCCACGAGCAACGGCCTGCTGCATTTTGCCGCCGGCCGGGCCGAGTTCCTGCCCCTGCGACCGGAAAGCCGCCTGCAGCTTTTCCTGGTTGGCGATCGGATCTATCTGCACGACGCGCGCCGCGGCCTGCTGGTTTTTGACGACGGAGGTTTCCAGCCGGTCAACGTCGGCCGCGAGCTGGCCGGACGCGAGATCCAGCTGGTGGAGCGCGATGCCACGCACGCGCTCTGCCTGATTGAAGGCGAGGGTGTTTTCGATTTCGAGCTTAGCGCCGGCCGATTGGAAAAAATCGCCACCCCGCTCGATGCGCTGCTGGCCGAGCCGATGGTGCGCGCTGTGCGGCTGCAGGACGGCAGAATGGTTTTCATCCGGGGCAACAACCGCGGTGTGGCCATCGCCGATCGCTCGTTGCAAGGCGCCCAGGTGCTCGACGCCAAGACCGGCCTGGCCAACACGTCGATTTTGGGTGCCGCGCTCGACGCTGACAATGGACTCTGGCTGGGCACGGCCAACGGACTGTTGCGGCTCGATCTCACGCCGGGCCTCACGGTGTTCGACGAGCGCAACGCCTTTCCCATCGGCTCCTCCGGGTCGCTGGTGCGGCACGGTGGCGTGCTCTATGCCGCCTCGACGCAGGGGCTCATGCGGCTGATGCCGGGCCAACCCGTGACCGGCAGTCCGGCGCGCTTTGTCCCGGATCCGCGCGTGCCTGAGATCTGCGACAATCTGCGCGACACGCCCGAAGGCCTACTGTTCAGCACCAACGACACCGTCGAGCTGCTGACCACCGCGGGCCGCCGCCGGCTGTTCGACCCGCAAGCGAAGATCACCATGATCAAGCCGAACCGGCGCACGGCGGGGGTGTATTTTATTGCGACCGACGACGGCGGTTTTCACGTGATGAACCTGCCCGCGGGCACCACCCGCCGCGCCCTCTCGCTGCCGCCGGGCGTGATCCTGTGGAATGGCTCCGAGGAATCCGACCGGGTGCTGTGGGTCGGCACAGCCGCCAGTGGATTCTGGCGGATTACGGCGACCAGCAGCGATTGGAGCCAGGCCGCGGCGGAATCGCACCCGCTGGGCCAGGCCGGATTGCCCGAAGGAAAAGGCTGGACCGGAGTCTTCAGTCTTTTCGACGAGCTGCAGTTCCTCACCGAGACCGGCATGTATCGTCGGCATTCCGAAACAGGAAAGTTCACCCGCGACACCCGCTTTCGGATCGAGGGCGTGGATCCTTTGCGCTTCATGCCCGTCATGGCTGACGGTGCCGGCCGCGCGTGGACCTCGCCGTGGCTGGGCACCCTCACGTGCGCCCGGCCCCTCGGCTATTTTCAGCAGGACGGCGCGGATTCCTTTGCCTGGCACGATGCGCCGGCCCGCTGGCAGGCCGGGGTAGGCCGCTTTGGCGCGGGACTGATCATCTTGGAATCCGAAGCCGGCCGGCCCATCCTCTGGACAAAAAGTCCCACCGCCATCGCACGCATCGAGCTGGACAGCCTGCCCGCCAACCGTCCCGGCGCGGCCTGGCGGCCGGTCCTCAGGCGCTTTACGATGGGTGAGCGCTCCTGGCCCGTGGCAGGCGGCGCAGTGCTGCGCCTGCCCTTTTCCAACCTGCCCATCACGCTGCGCTATGCCACACCGCGCTACCAGCCGGGGTCGCCCGTGCGCTACCAAACGCGCCTGCGCGGTTTCCGCGAGGAATGGTCCGCGCCTGTGGCGAGCAACGAAACCGTGTTCACCAATCTCACCGGCGGCCCCTTCGCCTTTGAAGTGCGCGCCATCGACGCGGATGGATTTGTGAGCGAAACCGCCCGCCTGACCTTCAGTGTCGCGCTGCCCTGGCACCGCTCGCCAGCCGCATTCGTGCTCTATGCGGTGGTGGGCGCCGGACTGGTGGTGCTGTTCGTCCGCTGGCGGCTGCGCCACGCTGAGCGCGAACGCGCCCGGCTCGAGCGCCTGGTGGCCGAGCGCACGCTCGAACTCGCCGCCGCCAAACAGCAGGCCGACGCCGCTAGCCAGGCCAAGAGCGCCTTCCTCGCCAGCATGAGCCACGAGCTGCGCACGCCGCTCAACGGCGTCATCGGCTACGCGCAGGTCATCATGAAGGATCGCGAGCTCTCCGAGAAAAACCGCGATCGCCTCCGCATCGTGCAGACGAGCGGCGAGCATCTGCTCCGCATGATCAACGAGGTGCTCGATCTCTCGAAGATCGAGGCCGGCCGCATGGAGCTGCACCCGGCGCCGTTTCACCTGCCCCAGCTGCTCCGCGACATCGCCGCCGCGATCAGCGCGCGCGCCGAGCAGAAGGAACTCGAGTTCATCTTCGAGCCCGCGCCCGAGCTGCCCGAAATGGTGATCGGCGACGCCCAGAAGCTCCGCCAGATCATCGACAACCTCCTCAGCAACGCGATCAAGTTCACGAGCCGCGGCGAGGTGCGCCTCACCGCGCGGCCCATCCCGCCGGACCACGTGAGCTTCAGCGTCAGCGACACCGGCGCCGGCATCAGCGACGCGGATCGCACGCGCATATTCCTGCCGTTTCAACAGGCGGGCGATTCGCGCCCTCCCGAGCAGGGCACCGGCCTCGGGCTCACCATCAGCCAACGCTTCGTCGCGCTCATGGGCAGCAAGCTGATCGTCGAGAGCACGCCGGGCGCCGGGAGCCGCTTCAGTTTCGAGGTGCGGCTCCCGGAACTGGCCGTCGATATCAAGGACGCCTCCGGCACCCCCCGCATCATCACGGGCTACACCGGCCCGCGCCGCTCCGTGCTCATCGTGGATGATGTGCCCGTCAACCGCCACGTGCTGCGCGAGCTGCTGCACCCCCTCGGCTTCGAGCTGTTCGAAGCGGCCAGCGGCGAAACCGCGCTGGCGATGGCCCAGGCCGATCTCACGTTTCTCGATCTGCGCATGCCCGGGATGGATGGCTTCGAACTCGCCCGCCGCCTGCGCGCCCAGCCCGGTGGCGATCGGGTCCGGTTGATCGCGATGTCAGCCTCGGTGCTCTCCTTCACCCGGGCCGACGCGCTCGCCGCCGGATGCGACGATTTTCTGCCCAAACCTTTCCGCGAGGTCGAGCTGCTCAAAAAAACCGGCGACGTCCTGCAACTCGACTGGACCTACGCCGAGCCCGTGGGGCCACGGCGCGACTCGCGACAGCCGTTCGCGGAGATTTCTTCCGAACTTCCCGCCGCCATGCTCGAGGAGCTCCTCGGATGCGCCCGCCGCGGGGAAATCGTCGCCTTGCGCGAGCGCCTCGCCGCCTTGCGCACGGCGCGGCGCGAGCCCGATTCCCTGCTCGACGCGCTGGATGCGATGGCCCGCAGTTACCGCATGGAGCTGATCCGCGATCTCCTTGAGCGCCAGCTCGCCGCCCGCCCGCCCGCCGCATGAAACCTCCCGCCTCCCGCATTTTGGTCGTCGACGACACCCCGGCGAACCTCTCGCTCCTCCTCGATGCGCTCACGGAGGCCGGCTACGAAATCCTCGTCGCCGAGAGCGGCCGCAGCGCGCTCGCGCTCCTCGACCACACGACGCCCGATCTCGTGCTGCTCGATCTGGTGATGCCGGGGATGGACGGCATCGCCACCTGCCTCCGCCTGAAGGAGCGGGCCGAGTGCCGCGATGTGCCGGTGCTGTTCATGACGGCGGTCGACGAACCCGAGCAGAAAGTCCGCGCGTTCGCGGCCGGCGCATTCGACTACATCACCAAGCCGGCTTATCCGCCCGAGGTTCTCGCGCGGGTCGCCACGCATCTCCAGATCCGCGCCCTGCAAAAATCGCTGGCCGACGAACTCGCGCTGCGGGTCGAGGCGGAAAACCAGCTCAGCCAGTCGTTGGATCGCGCCGTCGTGCTCGCCGACTCCGCCGGCCGGATCGTCTTCAGCTCCCGGCTCGCGGAAAATTTGCTGCACAAATATTTCCCATCGAATGCGCCGGGCCTGCTGCCGGCGGGCCTTGAGGCCGAGAAGGCGCTCGTCGCCCGGCGGTTTTCCGAACCAGGCCGGAGTGATCTCCAAATGCTGGTGCTGGAGGAGCGGGGTTCGCCGCCCGGGCCGGCCGCGCTCACGCGCCTCGGCCTCACGCCGCGCGAAGCCGAAGTCCTCTACTGGATCGCGCAAGGCAAGAGCAACCCGGACATCGCCACAATCCTCGGCGCCAACGTGCGCACTGTGCACAAACACGTGGAGCACATTTTCCAGAAGCTCGGCCTGGAGACGCGCAACGCCGCGGCGATCGCGGCGCTGGAGGTTCTGCGACCGGCGAAATAGTTTTTTGGTAGCGGCGAGCGCCCCCGCGCCGCCCGGGCCAAGGGGCC
>JAEUHC010000020.1 GCA_016794785.1 Opitutaceae bacterium
TCCCTATCGCACGTTGGTGCCGCGCGGGCGCGATGAATTGTGGGTCGCCGGCCGCTGTTTTTCGGCGACGCACGACGCGCACGCCTCGTGCCGCTCGATGGCACAGACGATGGCGATGGGACAGGCGGCCGGAACGGCGGCGGCGCTTTCGCTCAGGGCCGACTGCGGCGCTCGTGAGGTCGATATCCCAACGCTCCAGACGCGACTGCGTGCGCGTGGCGCGATCCTCGAACCCCCCGCCACCTTCGCCGCCACCGGCCGCGATCAATGGCACGCAAATTTATGACCACACTGAAGGTCGACGCGGCGATTCGCGAGCTCGGCATCGAGGGAATCAAGACGCCGCGCGGGCTGGAGCCGAGCATCCGTTACGATCTCGATTACCTGCGCCCCATCTTCCCCAAGAACGTCTGATGTCCCGCTGACCTTCCCATGAAATCCTGTCCCCTGCGCAGCTCCGTCATCGGCAGCTATCCTTTTCCCAGCTGGCTTGAATTCGCGAGCCAGCACCTTGAAGTCTTCGGGCGCTCCGACGTGAGCGAGATCCAAAACGACGCGGTCATCGCGGCCGTGCACGATCAGGTCGAAGCCGGACTCGATGTCATCACCGACGGCGAACAGACGCGCCTCGATTTCAATCTCTCGTTCTACGGCTACATCCAGGGCATCGAGTTGGAGAGCGTTTCGCCGCGGAAATTCGGACCACCGGCGCATGATCAACGCGGGAAGCACGCCATCACAGGCGAGCTGCGCGCGCCACGCGGGCTGGGCGTCGTGGATGAATTCAAGCGACTGCAACGCCTCGCACCCGCAGGCGCGGCGACGCTCAAGGCCAGCGTGCCGGGTCCGTATACGTTGAGCGGGCGGCTCGTGCCGAGTGCGCAGTATGCCGACCGCTGGGTGGTCACCGAGGCGCTGCTGCCGATCGTGCGCAGAGAACTCGAAGAGCTCGTCGCCGCCGGTTGCCGCGAGATCAGCGTCGATGAGCCGTCGATGAGTTGCTACGCCTACAAGGAGGATCCGCGGCGCTTCGTGGATATCTTCAACCGCACGGTGGAAACAGTGCATGGCCGCACGCGGCTCTGCACGCACCTGTGTTTTGGCAACTTCAAGGGTCGTGCCATCGGACCCCGGCGCGTGGCCCCGATGTTTCCTGCCTTTCTCGATTTCAAGGCCGACGAAATGCACGTGGAGATGGCGAGCCGGGAGTTTGCGGAGATCGAACTCATCGCGCAGATCGCCCAGCGCATGGATGCGGCGGTCGGGATCGTCGACGTGAAGAGCTACTACGTGGAGACCCCGGCCGACATCGCCGACCGTGTGCGCCTCTGTCTCAAGCACGCGCCCGCGGACCGTCTCGTTTTCGCGCCCGACTGCGGCCTGAGCCAGACGGCACGTTGGGCGGCGCAGCCGAAACTGCGCAACATGGTCGCCGGCATCCGGCAGGTGAAAAAGGAACTCGGGCTGTGATTCGTCCCGTCCTCCAAGATGACGCGTTCCTCACGGATGTCGCCGCGATCCGCGCCGACGTCACGTCCACGCGGTTGTATGTCTGGTGGCTCGGGCAGAGCGGTTTTCTTGTCTGTTACCGGGGAGAATTCCTGCTGTTCGATCCGTATCTGAGCGATTCGCTCACGAAGAAATATGCGCCGACGGACAAGCCCCATGTGCGCATGACCGAGCGAGTGGTCGAACCGGCGCGGCTGAATTTTGTGAGCGTCGTCACGTCGTCGCACAACCACACGGATCACCTCGACGCGGAAACGCTTGGTCCGCTCTTCGCGGTCGCACCGGCGGCGAAACTCGTCTTGCCCGCGGCGAATGTCGCCTTCGTCGCGCAGCGTCTCGGGCCGGCTGCCGCGGCGCGATTCGTGCCGTTGGCCGACGGACAGCGCGCCACGGTGGGCGCGTTTACCTTCGAGGCAGTGCCGGCGGCGCACGAGGAGCTCGCGCCGGAATATGCGGGCTTCGTGGTGACGGTCGGACCGTTCGGGATCTATCATAGCGGCGACACCGTGCCCTTTCCCGGGATGGAAGCCCGGCTGCGCGGGCATGCCATCGACGTGGCGTTCCTCCCCATCAACGGGCGGGCCACGCCCCGGCGCGTGGCGGGCAATCTCGATGGCCCCGAGGCGGCCCGGCTCGCGCACGCGATCGGCGCACGCTGGGTGGTGCCGTGCCACTATGAGATGTTTGCCTTCAACACCGCGTCGCCTGTGGCGTTCGTGGCGGAGTGCGGCCGGCTCGGCCAGCCGCATGCAGTGCTACGGGCCGGTGCGCGGTGGAGCCTCGCTGCGTCTGCCGCCGATCTTTCCTCAACCCGAAAAATATGAACCCGCCCCCAACCTCCGCCCATTCCGTCGGCATCCGGCTTTTCATCATGATGGTGCTCCAGTTCTTCATCTGGGGCGCGTGGCTGCCCCTGATCTGGAGTTACATGGGCGGGCTCGGCTTCACCGGCCCGCAGATCGCGTGGGTCGGCAGCGGCTTCGCCATCGCGTCGATTCTGGCGATCTTCTTCGGCAACCAGTTCGTGGACCGCCGGTTTTCCGCCGAGCGATTCATGGCGGTCAGCCACCTGATCGGCGGCCTCGCGATGCTGGGGCTGTATTTCACGCGGGATTTTCCGACGTTCTTCGCCCTGATGCTCGTGCATTCAATCTGCTATGTGCCGACCATCTCGGTGGCGAACTCGCTCGCGTTCACGCACCTGAAGGACGCCCGCCGGCAGTTCGGCCTCGTGCGCATGGGCGGGACCATCGGCTGGATCTTGGCGTCGTGGCCGCTGTATTTCGTGCTGCAAGGCGTGCAGGGCGCGGAGTTGGAACACGCGCTCAGCTACATCTTCCTCGTGGCCGGCGGCGCTTCGATCGTGCTCGCGGGCTTCAGTCTGGCGCTGCCGCACACGCCGCCGCGGACCATCGCCGGGGGCGCGGGCGAGAAGCCGGCCTGGCGGGAGTCGCTGAAATTCCTCCAGGCGAACCCGTTCCTGCTCGTCCTCTTTGTCGTCACGTTCATCGACTCGACGATCCACAACGGCTATTTCCTGATGGCGGGCGGCTTCCTCGGCCAGATTGGCGTGAAGCCCGAGAACATCATGCCGATCATGAGCATCGGGCAGGTCGCGGAGATTCTCACGATGGCCGTGCTCGGCCTCTGCCTGAAACGGCTCGGCTGGAAGTGGACGATGATTATCGGCATCCTCGGGCACGCCGGCCGGTTCCTCATCTTTGCGTTCTTCAGCCAGAATGTCCCGGCGGTCGTGGCGGTCCAGGTGCTCCACGGCATCTGCTACGCCTTCTTCTTCGCGACGCTCTACATCTTCATCGACGTGGCCTTTCCCAAGGACGTGCGCACGAGCGCGCAGGGGCTCTTCAACCTGCTCATCCTCGGGCTGGGCGACCTCGCGGCGAAATGGCTGTTCATTCCACTCCAAGCTTCGCTTACGCACGACGGCGCGGTGGATTTCCAGAAATTATTCCTCGTGCCGTCGGGCCTGGCTTTGGCGGCGGCGGTGCTGCTGCTGGTGGCGTTCCGCCCGCCGGTCTCGCTTGATGCGGAAGAGGGCGCCGTGCAGGCGCCGGAATAGACCCATGGCGTTCGCTCCGGAAAGTTTTGTGCGCACGGTCCTCGGCGACATCCCCGCGGGGCGGCTCGGCGTGTGCTACGCGCACGAACATGTGATCATCGACGGTAGTTTTGCGACGTGCGCGACGCCGGATTTTTTGATCGACGACGTGGAGTGTGCGGTGACGGAGCTGCGGCAGTTTTACGCCGACGGAGGCCGCGCGATGGTCGATTCGATGCCGTGCGACAGCGGGCGTAATGTGCTAAAACTCGCGACGGTGTCGCGCCGCTCCGGGGTTCATCTCGTCTGCCCGACCGGACTTCATCTGGCGAAATACTACGATCCCGGCCACTGGGGGAATTTCTACACGGAGGACCAGCTCGCCGCGCTCTTCGTCGCGGACATCACCGAGGGCGTCGATGCGCACGACTACAATGGTCCGCTCGTGGAGCGCACGTCGCACCGGGCGGGCGTGATCAAGTTCGCGAGCGATCGAGCGTTTTCCGGGCGTGAGGAAAAAATCTTCGCGGCCGCGGCTCAGGCGCACCGTCGCACGGGTTGCCCGATTCTCACGCACACCGAACAGGGCGAACTGGCGCTCGCGCAGATCGAGCGACTACGCAGCCACGGGGTGGATCTCCGGCACGTGTGCCTCTCGCATACCGACCGAAAGCCGGACTTGGGTCTGCACCGGGAGCTGTTGGCGAGCGGCGTGCGCGTGGAGTATGACAGCGCGTTTCGTTGGAAGCCCGGGCAGGGGAATCCCACCCGCGACCTCGTCGTCGCGCTTCTGCCGGAGTTTCCCGACCAGATCATGCTCGGCATGGATGCGGCGCGACGCGGCTACTGGCGCAGCTACGGCGGAGGGCCGGGACTCAGTTTCCTGCTAAATGATTTCTCGGCGCTGCTCCGTGCAGCGGGATTATCGCAGGCGCTGCTCGACAGGATATTCGTCTCCACTCCAGCTTCGACGTTCGCGTTTTCGCCGCCATGAAAAAACTCAAAGTTGTCGGCCTGAACTTCGATCACATGCACATGGGCGATCTGCTGCGGAAATGCCACGAGCATCCCGACGTCGAGATTGCGGGGATTTGCGATGCGGACCCGGCGCGGATGCAGGCGGTCATTCGCAATTTCGTGATTCCGCCGGAGCGCGTGTTCACCGATCCACACCGGTGCCTGACGGAGACGGCGCCCGATTTTGTCGTGCTCTGTCCCGCGACGGCGCGGCATGCGGAGTATGTCGAATTGGTGGCGCCGTATCGCGTGCACATGCTCGTGGAAAAGCCGTTTGCGGCGACGCTGGCCGAGGCGGATCGGATGATCGCGGCGGCGAAACGGGCGAAGCGGCTGCTCGCGATCAACTGGCCGCTGCGATGGTATCCGGCCCACGCGACAGCGCACCGGCTGTTGCGCGAGGGATGCATCGGGGCTCTGCAGGAAGTGCATTTCTACGACGGCAATCGCGGGCCGCTCTATCACCTCGCCGATAAGATCGAAGTGGAGCCGACGGGGGCGATGAAGCGCAAGAGCTGGTTCTACCGGAAAGCGGCGGGCGGCGGCTCGTTGCTCGATTACCTCGGCTACGGAACGACGCTCGGCACGTGGTATCACGGCGGAAAGAAACCGCTGGAGGTCACGACGGTCGTCGATCAGACGCGCGGACTGGAGGTGGACCAACACAGCGTGACCATCGCGCGCTACGCGTCGGGGTTGTCGAAGTTTGAAACGCGCTGGGGCACCTTCACCGATCCGTGGACGAACCAGCCGCAGCCGAAGTGCGGGTTCGTGCTCAAGGGCGCGGACGGGACGATTAGTTCCTACGACTTCGAACCGACGATTCGCATTCAGACGCGGGCGAACGTGCGCGGCGTAGATGTGCCGGTGGATGTCCTGCGGGTGCCGGAGCAAGACCCGATCCAGTATTTTGTGCACTGCATCCGCGAGGGGCGACCGGTCGAGGGACCGCTTTCGCCGAAGATTGCGCGCGTCGGACAGCAGATCGTGGACAGCGCGAGGTTGAGCGCACGGCTCGGGAAAACCGTGAAACTGATCGACTGACCATGAGCGAGTCTATGAATTCGGGTGGCTACGGTTTGAGCGCGGCTGGAGCGGGCGGAACCATCGTGGCGCCGGTGCTGCCCTATCTTCCGCCGCGGCCGCTTAGCTATCGGCCGAAGATCGCGCTGATAGGTTGCGGCGGCATCTCCGAGTATCACCTGCGGGCGTATCGCGAGATGGGGCTCGAGGTGGTGGCGCTATGTGACCGGAATGTGGCGCGGGCGGAGAAGCGCCGCTTAGAATTTTTCCCGGAAGCCACCGCATGCACCGACTATCACGAGTTGCTGCGGCGGGGCGACATCGAGGTCGTCGACGTCGCGCTGCATCCTGGGCAACGCGTCGTGGCAATCGAGGCGGCGTTACGGGCGAAGAAACACGTGTTGAGCCAAAAGCCCTTCGTGCTCGATCTGGCGGCGGGTGATCGGCTCGCGGCGCTCGCGGAAGCACAGGGCGTGAAGCTCGCGGTGAACCAGAACGGCCGATGGGCGCCGCATTTCAGTTACATGGCGGCGGCGACTCACGCCGGAGTAATCGGTGAGGTGGCAAGCGTGGATTTCACCCTGCAATGGGATCACACGTGGACGGCGGGCACGGCGTTCGAGGAGATTCACCATCTCGTGTTGTTCGACTTCGGCATCCATTGGTTCGACATGGCAGCGCAGTTCATGCGGGGCCAGCGGGCTGAGCGGGTGTGGGCGAGCGTGCGGCGCACGGCGTTTCAGGGGATGAAGCCGCCGATGCTCGGACAGGTGACGATCGACTACCCGGGCGCGCAGGTGCGGCTAAATTTCAATGGCCACGTGCGGCACGGGCAGGAGGATCGCACGGTCGTGTGCGGGAGTCGCGGCACGCTGCGGAGCTTTGGCCCGAGTTTGTCGGAGCAGACCCTGGTGCTCCACACGGCGGATGGGCAGGCGACGGTGCCGTTGCAGGGCACGTGGTTCACGAGCGGTTTTCAGGGCGCGATGGGCGAACTGCTCTGCGCCATCGACGAGAACCGCGAGCCGGCGCACAGCGCACGCAACAACCTCGACAGTTTGGCGCTCTGCTTTGCCGCGCTGGCGAGCGCAGATTCCGGCGAGCCGAAGAAGCCCGGCAGCGTCACCACGATTTCGAAGTAACTCCATTTCACCATGCACCCGATTCACCCAATTCACTCTAACTCTCGTCGCGATTTCCTAAAAACCACCGCGATTGCGGCAACGGCAGCGGGCCTGAGCGGCGGGCTCGGCGCCGCGATGGCGAAGCGCAAGATGATCGTGGGCGCGCACCCGTGGGTCTATGCGGCGACGCAGCCGAACTACGATCTGACGGCGGTTTTGCCTCAGGTCTTCGCCGATTTCAGTTATGCCGGCGTGGATGGCATCGAGCTGATGCACACGGCCCTCCGACCTGACGACGCGGTCGCGCGAATCGGTGAGCTGTCGCACAAGCATCGACTGCCCGTGATCGGCGCCTCGTTTGGCGGCGCGATGTGGGACCGGACGCAGCATGCGGCCGTGCTCGAGGACGCGGAGAAAGTGATCACGCGGCTGGCGCAGCTGGGCGGGCGCACCCTGGGCGCGACCGTTGGCCAACTGCGTCCTGCGACACCGAAGCCGCGCAAGACGCCGGAGCAACTCGACGCACAGGCGGAATGCCTGCGCAGGATCATCGCGCTCTGCGCCAAACATGGCGTCGTGCTCAATCTCCACAACCACGCCTACGAGGTGGAAAACGAGCTGCACGATCTCAAGGGCACATTGGAACGGATTCCCGAGGTGAAACTCGGGCCCGACCTAAACTGGCTGGTTCGCGGTGGCGTGAATCCGGCCGAATTTATCCGGCGCTATGGAAAGCAGATCGTCTTTCTCCATCTGCGCGATCAACGCAAAGACGGGAGGTGGGTCGAAGCGATCGGCGAGGGCGACACGGATTTTGCCGGCATCGCGGCGGCATTGAAGGCGGTCGCGTTCAGCGGCGACTCGATCATCGAGCTGGCGCACGAAAAAGATTTCAAGCCGACTCGCCCATTGCGCGAAAGTGTGAAATTGAGCCGCGCTTTTGTGGCGAAGACGTTCAACTATTGAATTCGGGGTGCGGGAGGTTCGCTCCATGGCGAACCTCCGGGAGGAGCATCCAGCCTATGGGAAGAGGCGGCCGATGTCGCGAGGGTGGTCGTGATCGCCGTCGCGGTTGCAGCAGACGGCACAGCATCAAGGGCGAGACCTACTTTCGGTAGAGCTGCTCCAGCACTTCGTGATTCGTCGTGGTGATGGCTTGGAGGAGGCGGGGGTAGGGCTCGCCGGCGGGGTCGATGATGCCTTGTTTCCAACTGGGCGGCTCGCCCTCGCGACGGATGCGGGAGACGAGTTGGCAATGGTTGTAGCCTATCAGGTAGGGTTCGGCGAAGGCGGCGCGGAGGTAGCGGGCATAGTGGGCGGCCGCGGCCTCCTCGTTTTGCAAGGGGCGGCCCATCACGGTGAGCGTGGTGGGCGTGGGAAAATTGGCGACGTGATCGACGCTGATGATGGGGCGGCCGGTGCGTCGGTGAAGTTCGCGATACGTGGCAGCGTTGAATTCGCCATCGAGCTGAGTGGCGACGGCCGGGAAGTATTTCGCCGATTTTTCCACCACGGGCATGAACAGTCGGACGCCGGCGAAGCGCTCGCCGAGCACGAGGTGGTTGGGATCGTGGCGGCGAAAGGCTTCGGCGGTGAGGCGATAGGAATGCTCCGCGATCTCCGCGGTGAACGCCAATTCAGCGGCCATGAGATCGGGGGCGTCACGCGTGGCCTTTGCATACGCGAGCTGGCCGGGTGATCCGGCCGGGAGTTTGCGAAAGAACGACAGCCAGCTTTCCCCCTGCGATTTCTCTTCGGCCGCAAGGTAGGCGTGATCGCCCCAGAGCGGAAGATCGACGAGGTAATAGCCGAGGAGGTAGCGGTTCTCACGGAAGGGTCGGACAAAATCGGCGACGCGTTGGTCCAGATCGGCGGCGAAGTCAGGGGCGAACACATCCGTGTATTGCGGAGGAGTGCCGGACCGAACACCCGACGTTTGCGTCTGCCGGAACCCGGTGGAGAACGGCAGGCTTTGGCGGAAATGGACCGGGCTGTCGTAGCCGGCGTAGTTGAAGCCCCAGTCTCGGATCATTTTCTCCACGTGCGCGGCCGCCTGCTTCACGTCGCCACCGTGCCGTTCTTTGACGAAGTCGTGCTCGGTCGGACGCAGATTGCGATCGGCGCCGGTGAAGTAAGTGCCGAGATGATTCACGCCGATTGGAATGTAGGCGTGTCCATCCGGTGTAATGAAGAACCAGCGTCCCTGGACCTGCTCGAGGTGAAACCATCCGGTGGCTTGTCCTTTGATTGAACGCGTGCCGCCGTAGGCGTCGAGGCCGGTGTCGGCGGCGCGACCGCTGTTGGCGAAGAGCGCGAGCGTGAGGGCGAGGATGATCGGAAACCCGACGGACCGGCGGCCGGCTCGGAAAGGATGCGTCTGACTCGTCATGGAGAAAGCGAGAAAAGCTGACTGATGGAGATGAGAGGATCGGTCCGCTTGTGGTGGAAATGGGAGGATGGCCGCCAATCCGCACAAGCCCGCGAAGCGCGGCTTCGAGGCGGACGGGCGGCCCGGCGGATCAGAAATCAAAGCTGTTGGTCAGCAGGAAAACCCGCGGCTCGGGATACTGGAACACGACCGGCACGCGGGCCGCAGAGAGGCCGTTTTGGGCGATGAGTTTGTCGTCATTGAGGATGTTGCGGACGTTGAGCGACACATTCCAGCGGATGCGTTTTTGGAAAAGCGCGGTCGAGTAGCCGAGGACGGCGTCGGTATTCATGGTGGCGCCGCCCATGATCGGCCGCGAGGTGTCGGCGAGCGTGATGCTCGCGCCGGCGGGGAAAAGTCCCGGTGTGCCGAGGATCGGGTCTTGGGCCAGATCGGCGGTGGCAACCGTCTTTTCCCAATAGCCCAGGATTCGCTCTCCGCGATAGCGCAGGCTCCCGCCGACGCGAAAGCCTTTCAAAATGCCCGACTGAAAACGATACGAACTCGTGAGGTTGCCGCGCCAGGCGACCTCCTGATTGGTCGCCTGCCCCTCGCTCTCCCGGAGGAAAGCCCAGCCCAAGGCGGAGCTCCGGAGGTAGGCGAGCAGGGTCTCGTTGGCATTCGTGGCCGTGTTGAAGTGCAATTGCGTGGGGCCGGTGCCTCCGGTGCGTTGAGGGGCGGCGAGATCGTTGGCCGCCGTCACCCAGTCTTTCAGCCGGTAGGCCAGCACGCCGAACCAGTCCCCCGAGATGCGGACGCTGCGCGTCTTGTTTTTGGCGACGCTGGCGCTGACACTCCAGCCGCGGGTCGGATTGGCGACGAGCCGGTATTCGATGCCTTTCGCGATGCGATCGGCGGCGTTGGCGTATTTGAGATTAAAGACGTTGCCGGCGGCGCCTTCGCTCGCCCAGCCGAGGACATCGTCCTGAAAGTAGCGAATCGGGCTGGCGGGATCGATGCCGTTCGCCGTGCCGCCGAGCACCGGAGCACCGGTGGCGGCAGTCTCATAGCGGCCACCGGATTTCAGGAGATTGTAGTTCTGCACCGATTTCTCGATGTGCACGGCGGTCCAGCGGATGTCGGCGCGATCCATGCCGGAATTGCCGCCGACCGCGGCGGGGTTCGGCACGGCGGGAGCGCCGCCGGAAATGCCGAGATAGATGGATTCGTAGGCGTTGACGCGCAGGACCAGCTTGTTCTCGAGGAAGCGCAGCGAGACGCCATACTCGCGGGTCGTGCCGTCGTCCAATTGCGCCTCGGCGCCCGTGGGTGACTTGCGGGTGAAGTCCGCCACAAACGCCGATGAGGATTCGGTGAAGTGCAGGCTGGGGATGGCGTTTTTTCCGAACGGATGAAGCACGACGCCCTTCAGGCGCGAGGTGACGCTGTATTTGGTCGCAGCTTCGAGTGAATCGAACTCGCCACCGCGGCTGAGCATAGCATCCCAAGGCTCGAACCCGGCGTTGCCGACGGCTTGGCCGTTGCTGGGAAAGACGATGGCGGCGCCGTTGCGCACGGGTTCCTCATACTTGCCGGTGGCGGCGTTGTAACGGCGCGGCAGCCGGCTGTTCGCGCCGCCGCCCTGGCCGACCCAGGGCGCAAACGAAGCGCGCGAATAACGCTCGCCCACGGTGAAGTTGAGGCGGCCTTGGAGAAAACTGCTTTGCACGCCATACTGCACCGCATCTTCCTTCTTCTTGCCGTTCGAGATCGCGACTTGGGCCCCATAGGGGTTGCTCATGCCGGTGTTGACCACGACGTCGCGGCCGGCGGAGTCCTTGCCGATCACGACGGTCTCGCTGTCCCAAAGGTTGAAGGGTGCCTGCACGGAGAACCGGCCGGAACCACTGTTGTTCTGGGGCGTGTCGAGGTAGAAGCGGGCGCGGAGCCGGCGGGTGTTGCGGGTGTTGTCGTTCGCGGCGTTGGTCCCGGCTGGATAGGCGATGCCGTCGAACGTGTTATCGGAGATGATGCGGGTATTGTTGGTGTTTTGCTGCACGCGCATGTTCACGCCGCCGGAATACATCACGGCCGCCTGGTGAGTGCCCAGCCAGTGCCAGAAACCGCGGCGCTTTTCCAAATCGAGCGCATAGGCGGCCTGGAGCCTTCGCTCCGTGCGGTGGTTCCTCCACATGCTGCCGGTGATGTCATCCTCGATGTAATATTTGCCGAGGTTGGGATTGGGCGTGACGCCGTCGGGGAGGAACCGGTTCAGTTCGACGCGGAGGTCGGTGTTGTTGCCGGAGACGAAACTGAGCGAACGGGTGTCGAAGACCTCCCGGTTGTAGCCGCCCTCGATGTAGAGATCGCGCCAGGGATTCAGCTCGAAGATGAAGCCGTGAATGCTGCTGCGCCAACGGCGCTGCAGGGCATTGCCGATGACGTTTTGATCGAGCGGGTAGATGGAGGGATCGGTGATGCTGGGGTCCTGTGTGCCGTCGAGCGGCCGGCTGGAGGTGACAGTGTTGGTCCAATTGCGGATCGCAGTGGGCTGGCTGCCATTGAGGTTATACACGACTGTGCCGGCGGAGGCGACGTTGTTGAAGCGTTCGGCGGACCGGGCGAGGTCGGCGCCCTGGGCGTTGAAAGCCGTGGTGAACTGCGCGGCCGTGCTGGCGGGTGTGAGGCCCGCATTGTTGAAGAACGGGCGGGTGGCGGTGGACAACCAGGGGCTGACACGGTCGGCGACGAGGGTGTTGGCGGCGTTGCGTTGCCGCGACTCGTATTTCTCGAGCCAGCCGCGGATGGAAATCCGCCGATGGGGCTGAAACATCAGCGACGTATAGAGGCGCTCGACCTTCGAGCCCACGCCGTCGCGATAGTCGCGCTCGTCGCTGCGGAGACCGGCGACGCGGAAGCCGAGCAAATTGCGGATTAAGGGCTGATTGAGGTTGAGGGAGGTGCGCAGGCTGCCGTGGGAGTCGACGCGGATGGTGGTGTTGCCGGAAAATTTTCGGAGGTCCGGCCGATCGAAGGCGACGTCGTTGGTGCCGCCGGCGAATCCGGCGCCGAAGAGGATGGCGTTGGAGCCGGAGACGAGGGTGAAGCGTTTGCCAGTGTTGTAGGTGTCAAGCGGGACGTTGGTCTCGAAAAAGTCGTGCGTGTTGTTGGAGCGGCTCAGCCCGCGGGTGCGGCTGCCGTAGGTGGAGGCGAAGACACTGTTGGTGTTTGGGTCCGTGCCGGGGGAGAAATTTTCGTCGCTGGACTCGATGTTCATCGAGTAACGCAGCGCCTCGTCGAGAGTGAGCGCGCCGATGTCGTCGAGGAATTCGGACGTCATCACGTCGATCTGCGAGGCCACGTCGCGCAGTTCACTCTTCAAGCGCGTGCCGCCCAGGGTGCTGGTGGCCGCGTAGCCGACATCGGAGCTGGCGTTGACGGAAAATGGACTGAGGACGACTGCCTCTTCGCTGGAGGTGGCACCGATGGCCGCCGCAGGAACGGGGGTGGTGGAAACAGGAGGGGTTGCCGCGGATACGGGGGCCGCGACAGCGAGGAGGGCAAGCAGACCGGTTGGCCAGAGGACGTTTTTCTTAGGGTTCATAGATGCTGGTGGTGTAGTGGATGTTGGCGGAGAGGATGACGAAACGGTGCGGGATGCATCGGCGGGAGGGGGCGCGACGCATGTCAGGGGACCTCACGAATCTGGCGGATCACGTCGCGATTGGTCTGCGTGAGCCGCGTCACGTAATCCTCGAACGGCGTGCCGTCGGGCCTGAGCAGGCCTTGTTTGTAGCGTTTGAGTTGGTCCTTGTAGATCGAGAGATACTGGCAGCGGAAATAGCCGACGAGGTAGGGGCGGGCGAAGGCGTCGCGCAGGAAACGATCGTAGCTGACGGCGGCTTCCTCGGCGGAAGCGTATTGATGCCAGCCGCCGGTCTTGGGCGTTTGTTGATCGAAGAAACCGCACTGGTGGTCGACGACGACGATGGGCTTGGCGGTGAGCCGGTGCAGGCGGTCGAACTCGGCCACGTCGAACCACGTCTCGTCCGGGCGCGTGAGTTTGGCGATCGGCGGAAAGAAATGATCGCCGGGCTGGATACCGAGCACGTCGATAAATTTCGCGGCTTCCTCCAGCACTTCGTCGGGATGGTCGCGTAGCTGAAAGCGCTCACCCATCAGCAGACCACGAGGATGTTCGCGGCGAAAGCCGGTGCTGATGGTCTGGTAGTAGTGTCGCGCGATGAGGCGCAGGAACTCGCGGTCGTCGGCGAAAACGGGCGCTCGGTCGAGATCCAGCGAAGCTCCGCCCACGGTCTCGAAGGATGTGAATTTCGCCCCGTAAACGGCGTTGAGTTTGGCAAGATCGCCGCCATGCCGCTCGCGCAGAAAGGCGGTGTAGCGATCACGGCCCGGTGCGCCGATAGGCAGACTGCGCATGAAAGAGACGAAATCGGTGCCCCGCGATTGCCGCGTCAGCTTGAGATCCCAGCTCAGCGAATCGCTCCATGCCCACGCCATGGCCATCGGATTGGCTTTCATTTCGGCGGCGGCGGCGAGCGCCTTGGTTTCGGCCTCGGATGCGAAAGCGGGGGTGAAGACGTCCACATAGGTCAGCGGCTCACTGTAGAACGAAGCGGACATGAACTTCGTCGTGACGATGTAGGGCATCGTGGGCCGCATTTCCTGGGGAGGAAAAAAGCCCGCGCTGTTGAAGCCCCACGTGCGGATTTGTTTTTCGATTTCCGCGTGCACGCGCGGCCAATCCTTGCCGAAGCGTTGTGCGAGGACCGTGCGCGGATATTCGGGCGCGTTTCTCACCTCGTTGAGATGATTCACTCCGAGCGCGATCATCGCGTGACCCTCGGGGGTCACGAACCACCAGCGGTCCCGGATTTTTTCCAACTCAAAGTGGCCGGTGGCTTTCGCCTTCATCGCTTCCAGCCCGCCGAAACGATCCGTTTGCGCGTGGAGCGGGGAAGCAAGGCAGACGAAGGCAACGGCAACGGAGGCGGCGGCGAGGAGTAGTCGGCTGACGACGTGGTAACGGTGCATGGGTGGAAGGTTCGAATCGAGGTCAGGTCGTCGGTGCAGGGCGGAGTCCGTTGCTTCGAGACTCGTGGCTGACCTTGAGCGACGGACGCGCGACGAGCGCGGCCTTGGCGAGGCTCACTCGCGGTGTCTGCCGTAGCGTCTTGCCTACCGGGGTCCAGCGCGAGGTGGAGCGAACGGAGAGGCGGAGGCGTTTCATGGTTTGAGCGTTCGAGACTTGAGGGGGCGATTTGTCGCGTTCGAGCGTCGCGGGATTTCAAGCCGAGGTGTTCGCAGCATCAGGGAAACGATCCGCCACGATATTCAGGTTGATGTTGTGCTCGAGGAGCACTTTCACGGCGGCGAGGACGAGGGTGAACCCGCCCATGGAGTCCAGGGCCTGATTGACGATTTCATCGCCGTCGCCAGAGAAGCCGAAGTTCGTGACACTGACCCAGGTCGTGTCATCCGGTCGTGACGTGAAGAGCCACTCGGCGATGGTAAAATTGCCGCCGTTGCCCCACTCGATGAGGATGCGCTTGTTCTCTTCCAATGCCTTCACGCGGACTTCGGTGGGTTCGGGACAGATGTCCCACTGCCAGTGGACGGTCTTGCCTGCCTCCAGCCGTCCGCTGCTCTTGTTGAACCAGAACTTGGTGGTGATGGCGGGATCGACGAACGCATTGAAGACCGCAGCGACTGGTCGGCGGATCAAGAACTCTGCTTTGGCGGCAGGCGATTTGGTGAGTTTCATTTGGGTTGGAATGTTGGGGGTGCCGGGGCTCCGGGCCTTATTGGTCGGCAGTGTCGCAGTCGGTTTTTCCGGCGGCGACCATCGCGTCCCAGCGCTTCTGCATCTCCCCCGGCGATATTTTTTCTATCTCATGTTGGATCATCCACTGGTGGCCGAAGGGATCGCGGACCGCGGCGCAGCGGAAGCCGTAGAACATGTCGGCGGGAGGCATCTCAATGGTCGCGCCCGCGGCCTTCGCGCGGGCGACGGCGGCGTCGGTATTTACGACCATGAGGCAGAGCTTCACGGCGGTCCCACCGAGGGTCAGCGGCGATCGGTTGCCCCATGCGGGATTTTCATCGGCCAGCATGAAGTGACTGCCGTTAATCATGATTTCGGCGTGGCCGATGGTGTTCGTCCTCGCATCCGTGAGCCGGTAGAGTTCCGTGGCTCCGAAGGCGGCGGCGTAGAACGCAATGGCCTTTTTGGCGTCCTTGACGGTGAGGTAAGGACTGAAGGGTGGATATTTGGCGGGTGTTTTCATGGTGGGGTGAACTTCACGTGAAAAAATAGTCGGGAAGCGCCTTCCGCGAAGCGAGGAGGTCAGATGCGGACGAAGAATTTGTTGCGATACATCCAGAGCGTCACGAGCCAGAGGCTCGCGCCCACGGCGCAGGCCGCGAGCACGGGTTCCCAGGCCGGGCCGGCGGCGAGGAAAACGTCTTTGCCGAGATACCGCTGCCAGAGGCCGGCGGTCCACGGCCTGAGCAGCATGAGCATGCAGTAGAGCGCAATGGAGTTCGCGCCGGCGACGAGGAGAGGGAAGGTCCAACGCTTCCAGCCGCGCACGTCCACGAGCCAATAAAATGCCGCGAGCATCAGCACGCACGTGCCCGTGCTCACCAAGCCGAAGCTTGGCGTCCAGATGCGTTTGATGATGGGGCAAAGGCCGCTGTGGCCGAGGAGTTCGCCCGCGACGAGCAACGCCGTGCCGGCGATGAGCAGCCCGCGCAGTTTGCGTGCGGCGTCGGTGGTTTTCGCCCGCACCCATTCGCCGCACATTAACCCGGCAATCATCGTCGCCAGCGAGGGGAGGAAGTTGAGCGTCTGGTAGCCGCCCGCGTTCCCGACGTAGGGCACCGACTGCGAGAACAGGTTGAGAAACCACACGTCGAAGGCGTGCGCGACGTTCGAGCATTTCCACCAGGCCTGGCCAATGCCTGCGTGATTCACGGCGGCCCATTCGGGAGTGACGCCCGGCCCGAGCGCCGCGGTGCCGCCGTGCAGAACGAACAGCAGCCAAGTCACGACGAGCGACGCCACCGCCGCAATGCCCTGCATCCGGAAGCCGCGCCCGAGGCAGAAGAACACGAGCGGATAGCACAGGCCGATTTGCGCGAGCGTGTTGGTCAGCTCCCACGGGGCCTTCGCCTTGGCGTGATTCATTAGGAAAATGCCAAGCGCGATGAGAATCACGGCGCGCACCAAGGTGTGGCGAAAAATCCGCCCGGAGGATTCGCCGTCGCGCAGGCGGCGAGCGTGCGAAAAGGGCATCGCCATGCCGACCATGAACATGAACGCCGGCATGATGAGATCCCAAAAGCCCCAGCCGACCCACTGGCCGTGTTCCCATTGGGAGAATGCGAATCGCCAGAAGGTCGAATCAGGCGCGGCCTTGAGCTGAAGGTGTGCGGCTTTGGCCAGGCCAAACCCGTTGAACGCGAGGCAGACCATGATGAAGCCGCGGTAGGCATCGAGGGAAAGCAGGCGGGTGGCGGGAGCAGGCGAGGGGAGCGCGGATGCGGCGGGTGCGTTCATGGGGCGGAGGGTGGATGAAGTCGGTGGGAGCGATGGATGCGCGGCTCGGTGTCCGCTGCGCTGACCGTCACGCCAACGTGGCTGCGAAGAGAAAGATTCGCGCGGGTTTTGAGCGAGGCTGTGGAGGATGGTTCAACGCGCGGTCGAGGGCGCGGCAGTGACCGACCAGATGCGCAGGTTGTCGAAGTGCGCCTCCATCGTCGGTTCCTTGCCCGTGACGCTCAGGCGCAGGTTGGATTTCGTCGGGTGGGTCAGGCCGGAACTTTTCAAGTAACCGATTACTTTGTCGTCGATGGTCACACGCATCGCATCGCCGACGATCTCGAGGCCGAGGCGATACCACTGGCCTTGCTCCAATTTGACCGGGACGTTTACCGTGGCTTTTTCAGCGAGGCGGTCGCCTTCGGCCAATTTCTTCTGGTCGCCAGATTTGCGCAGGACGTAGATGTCGTTACGCATGACGCCCTCCTTGTCGTCGAAGAGCGTGATGCGGCCGGGCTGCACCATGATGCGGCTGATGTGGCCGGCGTGGGAGCCTTGGTAGGCGATGTCGTCGCAGGCCACACCGAAGGCGCGCGCGCCGGCGAAGCGGAATTTGAGTTCGAGGATGAGGTTGCCGTCGGGCAACGGGAGAGTGGCGGTGAGCGTGCCGCCGTGGTCCGCGCGCTCCTGTCGGCCCTTGAGCAGACCGTCGGCGACGGTGAAAGCCGGGATGGAGGACTTCAGCGCCGGACCGAGGCCGGTGCGCTCAAAGTCGTCGGAGAAGACAAGTTTGTGCTTGGTGCCGAGCGGTTGCGCGGGAATGTCCGCGGCGGAGGCGAATGCGACGCAGGAGAGGATCGTGAGGCCGAGGAGACGGAGGTGAGGTTGCATGGGGAAAATTGATTGAGCGGGACGATTTGGGGCCTCGCACTCAGCGACGGACTTCCCACGTGTGTCGTCCCGCTCCAGCAGGCACCGGAATGTCCATTCGTTCTTGGAAGAACCCGGCCGTCGGCGGAGCCGCGAGTTTGCCGTCGATGGCGAATCCGGCCGGCCCGCGGCGGTTCAGTTCACGGCGGAAGTTGTCCGAAAAATGGAGTTCCCAACTGGAAGTGCGGGTCTGGAAATGCCGGCAAAATTCCGGGGCATAGTTAAACTCGATCCGGCCGTCCGCGCCGCCACGCACGTCGGCGAAAAGGTAGGCGATGATTTCGTTGATCGTCGTGAAGCGAAACTCCGGTCCGAACTCGGCGAGGCGTTTCCGCACGTAGTCGTGATCGCGGGAGACGTCGATGTCGTGCGAGTGGATCATGATCGGGCGCTCGCCTTCGAGGCCGGGAATCTCGCGCACCGGCTTCGTCTTGGGTGCGGCGAAATACGCCCGGAGATCGGGGATATCCTTCGGGCTGACCCAGGGAACCTTCGGCGTGATGAGATAGGGCATGAGGTTGATGACGTAGTCGGGCCCGAGCCAGAAATCCTGGGTCAGCGCGAAGCCGGCCTTTCGCGCCATGCGTGGGGTGCTGTTCACGTAGGAAAATGTCTCCGCGTCCTGACCGGGCACGAAATAAAGCGGGCGCTGGCCCCACGTTTCCTCGAGCGCGGTGAGGGAGCGACGCAGCGCGAAGAGTTGGACGGCGTTGGGGACTTCGAGGTTGTTGATCCGATTGTAGAATTCGCCGCCCCAGCGCGGGTCGAGGCGGTGATCGAGGTCGACGGCCCAGTAGGCTTTCCAGTCCGGGTTGCGATGAGTCCAGCCGTGGCTCTGCACCTCGAAGACGCCGGCTTCGAGGCCGCGACGCCAGCCGCGGCCGTTGGAAATCAGGTTCTGCCGGTCGCCGATGGCGTCGGTGTAGTCCTGCGTCCAGTTGGGCTCGACGAGTTGCGAGCGATCCATCAGCCGGCCGGGGACCATGTTGAGCTGCATGACAGCCTTCCGCTCCTGCAACGGCTGCACGATCCAGTCGACGACCTCCTGTTCCGTGAGCGCGGGAAAATGCCACGCTTTGAACATCGCGGTGCAGGTGGGATCATCCATGCGGAAAATCGCCGTGCGGGGAAACGTGCGATAGGTTGCGTAACCGATCCCGTGCACGAGAGCCCGGCGCAGGGTGCGGAGCAGAAAGGGATAATTTTCCATCATGTGCTCCGGCTCGCCGCCGAGCCAGACCGCGGAAGCGCGGTCGTTGACTTCGCGCACCGTCACCACGGGCCGGCCGTGCTGCGTCGCCAGCACGGTGGCGGTGGTTGGTTCGACGGTGGACTGACGGCTCGGCGCAGGATCGCCGGCTGGGAGTTGATCGCCCGCAAATCCTCGGGAGATGTAGTGTTCACCGGAGAAGCGATACGGAGCCGGAGCCACGTCAGTGGATGAATCCGGAGACGACCAGCGCAAGCCGAGCAATGCCTGCAAGGCCGGCGGCGGGCCGCGGTGGGAAAGCGCGATCAAGCTGATGCCGTAGTCGGTCACGGCACGCGTCACCACGGCGTAGTCGCGCGCCGGGAGCGTTGCGGGATCGACATCCCAGATCATCGCGCCGTAGGCGGCGCGCAGTTGGTGATCGAGAAAGTAGTTGAGCCGAAGCTCCGACTGGTCGAGCCGCAGAAGGTCGAAGGGGATGCTGCACGTCTTGAGGTAGGCCGCGACGCGCCAGAACGTGTCACCGGTGCGGGGAATGCCCGGATCGCTTTTCACGTTCTTCACCACGCGCCCGGCACTGTCGTGCAAGCCGTCGATGATCTCGCTGTGGGGATCGCCCCATTGGCTGCCGACGACGAGGAGAACCTTGTTCGGTTTCCAGCGAGTGGCGGAGGCGTCGGGAGGTTGGGCGGAAACGTCGGCGGCGAAGGCGCCGGTGAGTGTTGCGATGGCCAGGACGGAGAGGATGAGTTGGCGAATTTTCATTCGGAAAGAGGCGTGACGGAGTCGATGCCGAGCCAGCACAGGGCAGCGAAGACATACGCGACGGCGGCGACATAGATGGGGACGTTCCAGTTGTTGCCCGACCAGAGCAGGAGATAGGCGACCATCGGGCCGGCGACGGCGCCGCCGGCCGCACCGCCCATATTCATTCCGCCGGAAACGGAGCCGGCGAAGCGTCCGCCGATGTCCATGCTCGCGCCCCACGCGCAGGGGATCGTGAGATCGTTGGCGAAGCTGGCGAAACCCATCGCGAGGATGGCGACGAACGGGTCTTTGATTTGCACCGAAATCACCAGCAGGGCGGAGGCGCCGAGGAGGCCGCCCACGCCGAGCATGCGCCGGGCGCGGTTGGTGCCACCCAGCTTTCGGGCGAGGACCGGCGAGAAATAGCCGCTGAGCCAGCAGCCGATGCCGCCGAGAAAGAGTGGCAGTCCCGCCAGGAGCGCGCCCGTGAGTGCATCGCGCTGGAGGGTGAAGCCGCGCTCCTCGCGCAGGTAGGTCGGCAGCCACTGGATGTAGAACCACCAGCCGTAGCTGAGGAGAAAATATTGCAGCCACAGGAGCATGATCGAGCGGTGGCGTAAAATTTTCGCCCACGGCACGCCGGGGTGGGCGGTGTGATCGATCCGGGCGGGCAGGATCGCGCGTTCGGCGGCGTTGACCGAGCCATGGGCATGCGGGTCGTCCTTGAACCACCAATAGAAGACCACGGCCCAAAAGAGGCCGAGGACGCCGAAGATCTCAAAGACCCGGCGCCACGGCACATGTTGGAGCATCAGGGCGACGAGCAGCGGTGTGACCGCGCCGCCCCAGCGCGCGGCAAACCACATCAGGCCCTGGGCGCGCACGCGTTCGTTGGCCGGCAGCCACACGGTGAAGGCCTTCGCTAGATTGGGAAAACAACCCGCCTCGCCCACGCCGAACAGAAGGCGGCAGACCAACAGCGAGGCGTAACTCCAAACCCAACCGGTGGCGGCCGTGAAAAATGACCAGAGCACGGTGACGCGGAGGAGCACCTTGCGCGCGCCCCACTTATCGCCCATCCAGCCGCCGGGGATTTCGCAGAGCATATAGGCCCAGGAAAAAATGCCCAGCACCCAGCCCCATTGCACGGTGGTGAGACCCAGGTCGGTTCGGATCGCAGGAGCCGCCTGCGCGATGATGACCCGGTCGATGTAGCAGATCATCGCGAGCGAAATGGCGAAGACGACGACCCAGTGGCGCGCCCGTGTGGGGATCTCGTCGGCCGAAATTGTGGGTGAGGTCGTTTTAATGAGGGAGCGCGGGACGGAGAAATTAGTGGGGCATCGTGCGAACGCGCACGTCCGCGCGCCGGAAGACGGCGGGATCGAGCTCGATGCCCAGGCCCGGAGTTGCGGGGACGCGGAACTGACCGTCCGGATCGATCGCGCCCATGAAGGAAACCAGTCCCTGATATTCCTTCAGGTAGTGGCGGCGCACGCTTTCGAGGATGAAGAGATTGGGAAGGTTCAGCGCGAGATGGAGCGAGGCCGCGTGCAATACCGGACCGCCGCAGTTGTGCGGGGCGACGGGCACGTAGTAGGTCTCGGCCATCGTCGCGATTTTCTTGGCTTCGGAGAGGCCGCCACACCAACAGAGGTCGGGATTGATGATCTGGGCGGTGCCCTGCTCCAGCACTTCGCGGAATTGCCAGCGGGTCATCAATCGCTCGCTCAGGATGAGCGGGGTCGCGGTCTCCTGCTTGAGAGTGCGGTAGGCGGCGAGGTTGTCCTGCGGCAACATTTCCTCGAGCCACATCACGCCATACGGCTCCAAGGCGTGGGCAATCTTGATGGCGCTGGGGACATTCCAGTAGCCGTGAAATTCCATCGCGATCTCGATGTCGGAGCCGACGGCGTCGCGGATTTTTCGGATCGGGGCGAGGCAGGCCTCGAGTTCGCCACCGGTGATGAACTGACCGCCGTTTTTCACACCCACCGCATCGAACGGCCAGATCTTCATCGCGCGGATGTTCTGCGCGAGGAGATCGCGGGCGAGGAGGTCGGCGGCGGTGTTGAAATCGTGGATGTGGTCGTAGCAGGTGTTGTAGGTGCGAATGGCTTCGCGCGATTTGCCGCCGAGCAACTGATAGACCGGCTGGCCCGTGTATTTTCCCAAGAGATCCCACAGCGCCAAATCGATGGCGCTGATCGCGCGCAGCTCGGCTCCGGCCCAGCCGTGGTAAGCGACGGCGAGAAACATGTCGTTCCAGAGCCGGTCAATCTCGCGGGCGTCGCGGCCGAGGAGAAGCGGCGCGAGTTGCGTGCGCACGACGGCCTCGCAGGATTCGGCGGCGGGATAGGTTTCGCCAAGACCGACGAGGCCGGTGTCGGTATGGATGCGGACCCAGAGCCAACTGATTTCTCCCGCGTGGACCTTGATGCCACGGGCGAGGACAATGGTTTCGATCTTGGTGATGATCACAGCGTGGGATGCTTCGGTGTAGCGGGGTGCGAAGCAGGCGACTTAGAGGTGCGGCAGAAGAGGCATCGGGGTAACGGGAAAGCAGGAGCCCGCGCGAGCTGGCGACAACGCGGAGCGATCATTGTCGCAGGAGCCAGCAGACGATTCAACCCACGGAAACACGTGGGTTGAGAGCGGACGATCTGAGGTTTGCATTGCCGTGACATTCGACGCCTCCAAGGTCGGGTGGATGAATACGATATCCTCGGGCGCGGTGATTGGGGTGGCGGCGTTGCACCTGTATTTTTTGGTGCTGGAGATGTTTTTCTGGACGAAGCCGCTGGGCCGGCGGACGTTTGGGCTCACCACGGAATTTGCGCAGGCCTCGAAGACGCTCGCGGCGAATCAGGGGCTCTACAACGGGTTCCTCGCCGCCGGGCTGGCGTGGGGTGTTTACGCTGGGCCGACGGATGGCTATACACTGAAGCTTTTCTTTCTGTGCTGTGTGATCATCGCGGGAATTTTCGGCGCGGCGACGGCGAATCGGAAGATTCTGTGGGTTCAGGCGTTGCCGGGCGCGATCGCGTTGGCCTTGGTGTGCGTGAGCAGGTGACGGAGCGGACTCTGGCTCCGCGAGCACTCACAGAAGATGAGACCGTCGGGCGCGTGGAACAGCAGTGCCCGCGCTTCGGATGGACAGTGAGCATTGATTCTTCCTTTTTACGACGATGCCCGAAAGTAACTTGTCCGGAGTGCTCTTCGACCGTCTTGGCGGTCGGTCCCGTTTGCTGCATCTGCTGCGGCATTTTTACGCCGACGTGCGGCAGCACCGGGAGATCGGCCCAATCTTCGCAGCGCACATCACCGACTGGCCGGCTCATCTCGAAAAAATCGCCGATTTTTGGTCGGGAGCAACGGGTGGGCCGGCGCTCTACAACGGTCCGATGCCGTTCAAGCATATCAGCCTCGGGCTGGAAGAGAGGCACTTCGCCGCGTGGCTCGATTTGTGGCAGCGTCACTGCCATGCGCACCTACCGCCGCTCGAAGCGCGGCAATTGATCGTCCTGGCCGAATCGATCGGCTTGCGCCTGCGCCAAATCGTGGCGCGGCCCGCCGGCCCGGGAGCGTGAGCGATGCGTGCCCCCCGCGTGGCAGGCGTGCGGTCCGCATGGCATCACGCCGGCACTTCTCACTCGACGAACGAGCGCGGAAGATTCCCTCCGTTGCCTCGGTCAGAGCGTCAACGCACCGGGGCGTCGGATTGGCCCTCAGCCTATCTTCCGAGGAAAGAGCGGACGCAGGTAGTCGAGATCGTAGCGGATGCTCTGCTCGACGCCGAGCGGGGTCTTGGTGCCCTCGATGCCGACCCAGCCCCGGTAGTGGATCGCGTCGAGGGCGGCGCGCACGGCCGGGAAATCCATCGAACCCTTGCCGTAGAGATCGTCGTAATCCTTGAGATGAACCTCGCAGATGCGTTCGCGACCGAGTTGACGGATCGCAGCACCGACGTTCTCGTCCACTTTCTGCATGTTGCCGATGTCGTAGTAAACCTGCACCGCCGGTGACTTCACCGCATCCATGATCCGTTCCAATTCGGGCACTTTCAGCCACGACTCGATGCCGAAAATCACGCCCGCCTCCTCAGCTCGCGGCGCCAGACGGCGCAACCGGCGGATGACCTCCTCTAGGCCGGCCGGATCACCGATCAGATCGCCTTTGTTGAAGAAGGGCAGCAGCACGACGCGCAGTTTCATCCGTCGCAACACGGCGATGGCGTCGAGCGCCCACTGTTCGCCTTCGGCGGAGCTCTTGTAGGGCGTGCGGTTGACTGCGCCCAAAGCGAGCGAGCTGATGGCCACCCCATGGCGCGCCGCTGACGCCATGAGTTCATTCTGCTTGGCCTCGGCGAAGAGCGGGGGACGGCCGCCACCCTCCGGCGGCCAGCCGAAGTCAACTTGCACGCCGTCGAGCCCGATCCGGGCCGCCAACTCGTAGGCGGCCGGATCACACCGCTTGTCCAGCGTCCAATCGGGCGCGAAGATGCGAAAGCCCACCGTCGCCTTGGCCGTCGCGGCGGTAGCGGCACCGAGCGAGGGACGAAGGAGGGCGGCGGCGCCGAGCGCGGTCGCCGAAGTGGCTAGGAACGCGCGGCGATCAATGGTGTGCATGGCGGAGATCGGCGCGAGGTTCAGGCGTGCAATCCGGAGAGATCGGCTTCGACGCGCTCCGTCGAACGGATGAGTTCTTCCCAAGTCGTGGTGCGGCGCTGCCGCGCCGCCGTGCGGCCGAGGATGGCGATCAGGTTGCTGGTCACGCTGGGGGCCACCGTCGCGTTCGTCGCGTCGCCTGCGAGGACTTGAGCGTGGAACGTCTTGATGTTGGCGCTTGCGCCTTCCTTGTAGATGGCGCTGGTGCTGCCGCCGCGGTAGAACGTGTCCGCTCCGCCGCGGATCAGCACATCGCCGCCGTAGGCGGTCGAGAGCACGCCCTTGCTGCCGAACATGCGGTTGAGGAAACCGCCCGGCATGCCGTGCCCCTTGAACTGGCGCGAGCTGAACGTGACGCCCACATCGTTGGCATACTCGTAGACCAGCGCGAAGTGATCCCAGCAGTCGCCGACGTCGAGCCGCACCTTGAGTCCACCGGTCCCCGAGCAGCGCAGAGGAGGCGTCTCCTTCATCACCCAGCTCATCACGTCGAGCACGTGGATGTTCTGTTCGACGATGATTTCGCCGGAGAGGGCGCGGTCGGAAAGCCAATTGCGCAGGCGGGCCTCGGGCGTGCCGGGATCGGCCTTCCGCGGCGGGCCGTCCACATGGTTCGTCGCCTCGCCGAAGCAGATCTCACCCATCTGCCCGGCGTGGATACGCCGGATGGCTTCGATGAAGAACTCGTTCGTGCGCGTCTGGAAATCGACGAGAAACACCTGTTTTTTTCGCCGTGCCTTTTCACCGCTCGCCTGGATCGAGTGGCAGCCGGGCACATCGACGGCGGTCGGTTTGGCGAGATAGACGTGGAGGCCGGCATCGACCGCCGCACGCGCCTGCTGGGGATGAAAATAGGGCGGGCTGATGATCGCGACGGCGTCGAGCCCGCCGGCGGCGATCATTTTCTCGGCGCATTGCAGGCCGGTGAAGGTCTGCCTGGGCGCGAGCTGGAATTTTTCGGCGGCATCCCTGACCCGATCCTCGAAATAGTCCGCCACGCCGGCCAACTCGTAGCCGCCGTGTTCCTTGAACAGGGGGGCCAGCAACCCCAGGCCGCGGTCGCCGCAGCCGATCAATCCGAGACGGAGGCGGCTGTTGGCGGCGGAGCCTTGGGCGACGGCGCGGCTGATAGTGGAGACAGCCGCAAGCCCGAGGCCGGCTTGGGCGAGGAAGTGACGGCGAGAGCTTGGAGCGGCGATGGGTGTGTTCATGAGGAGCAAAGGGAGCGGGAGGTTTCGGGAAGCAAGGCAGTCATCTCGCGGAGGGAGCTAAGACGCGGGTTTCCAGAGATCGATCGGGCGGACGGCGGTGGTCGCGAAAGGCAGCCCGACCTTGCGGCCCGTGCGCGCGGATTCGTAGGCGGCGAAGATGCCTGCCCGCGCACGACTTGGTCGGCGGCGGACGAAAACAGTATCGATGGGCCGGGAGCGACGTGTCATGGCATCAATGCTTGCGACCGAACCACTCCGGCAGGCCGAAGGCGTCGCGTTGGCGAAGCTGCCACCAACGGACGATTCGCGGATCTTCAGGGAAGCGGCCCAAGTCGTCGGTCTCGATCACCCAACGTTCGAGCGTGGCGCGCAGCTCACGCAGGATGCGCTGGTGCTCCCGATCCGGGGAACTCGCAAGGTTGCGGATTTCGTAAGGATCGCGCTCCAAATCGAAGAGCTCTTCGTCGGGCCAGCGCGCGGCCATGAGCGCCTCCTGCGGCGGCGTCAGTTTCCCTTCCTGCTGCAGCTCCCACATCAGGCGATACGCCGGATATTTCGCCGCCTTGTAGGGGCTGAGCGTCTGCATCAATGTGACTTCCGGCGTGAAGTTGCGGATGTAGCGGTAACGGCTGGTGCGGATGGCGCGGCTGCGTTTGGCAACGCCGTCGCACCGGTCGGCCGCGCCGACAATGAACGTCCGGGGTGGATCCGCATTGTTACCGAGAATGACCTGGCTCTGCATGCCTTTCGGTTTCGCCGCTCCGGCCATCCACAGCGTGGTCGCGGTCAAGTCGAGCAGGCTTACGACATGTTCGCTCACACCGCCCGCCTGGTATTGCGGCGGCGGCGGAAAGTTCTTCGGCCAGCGGATGATTAGCGGGACGCGGTCTCCGCTGTCGTAGGCCCAATGCAAGCCTCGGTGTTCCAATCGCCCGTTGTCACCGAAAAATACGACGATGGTGTCGTCCGCGAGGCCGTCGACTTCGAGGCGTTGAAGGATTTCCCCGGCCCGGGTGTCCACGTCGCACACTGCATCCAGATAACCGGCCCACTCCTTACGCATGACGGGATGATCCGGGTAATACGGAGGCACTTCCACCTTGGCTGGGTCGATCCGCTTCGGATGGGAGCGGCCAAACCACGGATTCTCCTGTGAACCGGCCCAGGAGTCCTTGACGGCACCGCGTTCCACGACCGGCAGGTTCACCTGGGCGAAAAACGGCTGCCGCGCCTTGAGCGTGTCCCACTCCGTGGCATGAAAGAGCCGCACCGAGTTATGATGGTTGTGCCGGATCGATTCGATTTCCACCGATCCGCCTCCGGTTCTCGGTGGCTCGTCGGGCCGCAGCACGGGTCCTTCGACCTCGAAGTTCAAATCGACTTTTCCGGTCCCAACGCGCTGACCGTCCATCGTGGCGACGTTGGCGCTGAAGTAACCGGCTTCAGCCAGCCAGTGAGTCAGCGGACGCACGCCTTGGGGCAGGTGAAAACGGTCGTCCAATCCGGGCGTGCGGTGCGAGCGGGAGCCATGCGCGCCAAGGGTGGTTTGATACATCCCGGTCATGAACGCCGACCGGCTGGCCGAACAAACGGGCGCCGTCGAAAACGCCAGCCGATAGCGCAGTCCTGCGGCGGCGAAACGGTCGAGATTCGGCGTCTGCACAAGCGGATGCCCGTAGCAGCCGAAATCCGGGCCGATGTTCTCGGCGACAATCCAGAGAATGTTGGGCCTTTTCGCCGCGGCGGGGAGGGTGGCGGCCCAGGTGTTTGTCAGCGCGCCGACAACTTGAAACGCGAACAACAGAGCGGTGCGGAAGAAACGGGGGGGCACTTGGCGGTGAAGATGGTTTTGGTGGAGCTGTGCAGCGCTCAGGTTCGTGACCGGAGCGCGGCGCGCCTCTCGCGTGCTCAGAAGCTGAACGTGTTGGTCAGATACCAGCGGCGCTCGGGTGCGAGGCGGACGGTGGAAGCCTCTCCCCACGGCTGCACGCCGATCGCGATGGTGGCGGGGTCGCTGTAGAGGTTGCGCACGTTGAGCTGCGCCTTCCACCGGACGCGGTCCTTCCAGAGCTTGCGCTCGTAACTGATCCACGCATCGACGTTGGCTTCGGCGGGGGCGTAGTAGGGATGCGCGAGATCGAGGGTGACGCTGCCGTCGGGTTTGCGGGTCGTGGGATAGCCGATGCCGAGTTTGTCCTGCCAGCGCAGGGCGGCCCCGATGCCCCAGCCGTCAAGCGTTTCGCCGAGGAACGAGCCGCGACGGAAGCTGTAACTGGTGACGACGTTGAAGCGCCACTTGCGCTGCTCGGCGCTCACCGAGCCTTCGGTGGCGAGGGCGGTGGCGAAGGGCACCATGACTTGGGAGTCGAGCCAGCTGCCGAAACTTTGAATTCCCACCGGCGGACCATCGGCCGGGCCCGTGCCGGTCGGGTAACCGCCGGCGCGCGGAATATCGCGCAGCCTGACAACCGCGCCGGTGCGCGGGTCGGTGACGCTGGAATTCCAGATCGGCGTCATGCGGGCCATGAACTCCTTGAAGCCGGGGAACGAATTTATCCGCACGGTTTCCTGTTTCGCGATGTTGGCCAAGATGCGCCAATTGCGGGTAGGATTGTAAACCAACTCGACCTCCGTGCCGCGGGCGAGGAAGTCGGTCGTGTCGGTGATGCCGTTGAGCTGGCCGAACGCGGGAGAGAGGTTGGGCGCGGTGCCCACGATGCGAAAATCACGGAGCGACCGGTAATCGGACGGCAGCGCGCTGAAGAGCCGCTCGATGACGGCGTTCATGAACGGCACATTTTCCGGATTGAAGTTACCCTCGACGCCCCAGTTACCCGCCTGTTGCACCGTCGCATTATTGTGGGCGATGCTGAACGAGGGTGGCGGGGAGGTGGCGCCGCGGACCGTCGTCTCAAACCGGTTTACGCGCAGACTGAGCTTGTCACCGAAGAGCGCGACGTTGACGCCGTATTCCTTCGTGGCGCCCTGCGGCGAGGGCAGACCTTGGTTGTAGATGTCAACGCGACCGCCGACGGGCGTGAAGTTTTCCGAGGAATTGTAGAACACGCTGAGATCAGTGCCCCGCGGCAGGGCGACCAGGCGTTGCGGCCACTTGAGCACGGCGCTGTAGCTCTTGGTTTCCTTGGCGGCGTTGGGCGGCGGCGTGCGCGCGAACGAAACGTCGTTGAAGCCCCAGTGAACTTTGCCGGGATCGTTGGCATCGGCCGGGTTGGCGATGAAGCCGATGGCCTGGCGTTGGAAAAAATCCTCGTCGCGCCGCCTGCCGAATACGGTGACGAGATGATCCTGCAACCAGTAGCTCTGGAGGATCGCGGCCTGCGACTTGATGACTTCGCGCTGCGCCGAGCCGTTGTTGGAGATCTCGACGAGGGACGACGGCGCATCGACGAACGCCCCGGGATCGGTCGCGTTGGCCGCGCGGACGAAATAGCGCGCGGGCGCGGTCGGGCCCGCGACGATTTCCGGAATGCGGATGGGTTCGAGCCGCAGCGGCGCGTTGTTGCCGATGACAGAGGGCCCGATGTAGGTGAAGATGCCCGGACGACGCCCAAAGACACTTACGTTGGGGTTGATCGCGAGCGCGGCCGGGCCGTCGGCGGCGAGCCGGTGACTGTAGCCGATGGTCTCGATGGCGTTCTCCTCGTAGAGGCCGGTGGCCGTGTGCCGGCCCAGCCAGCGCGTCCACGACTTGCCCAGATCTTTGAAATCATAGCGCAGGTAACCGGTGGCGCGCATCGTCTCGCGGTCGGAGTAGTTGTTGGACCAAGTCGATTGGCCGTAGATGACGTAGGGCCGGCCAAGGTTGGGATTGGGCTGGCCGGTGGGCAGCGTAACGTTGGTGTCGATGCGGATGTGGTTGGCGTTGCCTTGGGAGAAGAATGAATTCTTGGAGCGGCGGTCCACGCGCTGGGTGTCGTAGGCGAGTTCGACGCCCACGCGGTCCCGCCATGCGCGCTGTTCGAGCGCGACGTTGAAAGCGTGGAAGCTGTCGCTTTGGCGCGACGTCTCGTCGATCATCCGGTTCTTGAAGTCGAACGCACTGTAGTCGGTGAAACCCTGCATCTTCACGCCCGCGGGCGCGAAACCGGGCTGCTGGCCGGGGAACACGCGCGAATCGGTCCAGAAGGCGCCGTTGATTTCGCCCACATTGAGTGTGCCCAAAAACACGATACTATCGGCTGCGAGATCGCGATTCACGAGCGGCTGGAGCAGCTGGTTCTTCACGGCATTGCCGGCATTGGCCGCGGTATTGAGTGTATTGCCGCGGAAGCCGAAGTCGGCCGCCCGGCCGGAGGGATTGGAATAGACCACTGCGATCTGGTCGAAGAACTGCGCCTGGGCCTGAAGAAATCCGACTCCGGTCGCGGAGTTTTGCGTCGCCGCGGCGGGGTTGCGGACCGGATCGTCGTAAAAGCTCCAGTCGTAACCCGGCCGGCCTGCCTCGAACCAGTAGGGCGAGATGCTGTTGAAGGGCAGCACGGTGATCGGGCGGTTGGCCCGCGTGTTGCCGGTCTCGAAATTGACGCGAAGCGCGGTGGACTTGAAGGGCTCGAACGTCAGCGCGCCGTAGATGCGCTTCTTTTCCTCGAAGGCCGGGCGCTGGTTGAACTCCTCGCGGTCGTGGAGCGCGGCCAGGCGCACCGCCAGTTTGTCCCGGACCAACACGCGGTTGAAATCAATGACGCCGCGGTAGCTGTCGTTATTGCCGTAGCGAGCCTCGACCTTGTTCGCGTCGCGGCGGAGATTGGGGCGCAGGAGCGCGGTGTCGACCACGCCCGCCGGACTGCCCACGCCGAACAACATGGAATTGGGTCCGCGGTTCACGGTGACCGATTCGGTGTTGTAGGAGTCGATCGGGATGTCGCTCGTGTAGAAATTGCGGGTGAAGTTGGGGCTGGCGAGGCCGCGGGTGCGCGTGGAGCCCTGGGGATTGACGCGCGGGCCGTCGCCCACGACCTGGGTGTCGTTGATGTCGTTGGTCGTGCCGGAGAAATTGCCGCCGGCTCCCGCCGCCTCCATGCCGGTCGCAAAAATGAGCAGGTCGCTGGCGTTGGTCGCCCCGATGTCGTTGAGAAAATCCTTCGTGTAGATCGAGATCGAAGAACCGATGTCCTTGACCGACGTGTTGAGCCGCGTGCCGGCGAGGGTCGACGTGGCTTGGTAGCCGGTGTCCTTGCTGGAGTTGACGACGAAGGGCGACAGCTCGACGGCTTTGTCCGCTTCCGAACCGGGAGGGTTGACGGCACGTGGAGCGATGGATTGCGCAGCCAGAGGCCGGGCGATGACGAGTAGGGACAACAGGCTGACGAGCCGTGCCCAGGTTTTCAGTGGGGTCATGGGGTGGGTGGTGCATCCTATCGAATGAACATCAGACCACCAACCCACGTAAACGCGTGGGTTGGTGGGTGGAGATTGGCGAAAGCCCCGGTATTGCCGGGCGTGGGCGAGGCCACAGCGGCGAGGTGCGCGTGCGCACAGTGTTTCAAGGCTTCCGCGTGAATCGCGGAAATAAACTGGGAACCGATCAGGCCGACGTTGACGGGAGATTTCATGGGGTTAGCGGCGGGGCAGGGGATTTTCACGTCGGCTGCGGGGCACTGATCGAGGGAGGGCCGGCCAGTCTTGCGCTGCGCGCCATTGCCCAGCGCGCGGCCCCAACCATCCCGGCGGGGTTGCCGAGTTGCGCCGGGAAAATCGTCGCGACTCTCCGAGGATGCAGCCGTGAACCATTCACGGCGGCCTGCGCCGCCTCGACAAAGAATGCCGGATGCGCCTCCACCAAGCCGCCGCCGAGGACGATTCGCGCCGGCAGAAAACTGTGCAGCACGTTCCAAACCGCTGCTTCCACGGCGCGCCGCACCGGTGCCAAAACTTGCTCGGCCCGGGCGTCAGACGCCGCCGCTGCGGCGAAAACGGCGGCGGCATCGGTGAGACCGAGCGTGCGCCCGGCGGCGGCGATTGCCGGCCCGGCAATGAGAGATTCCAGACAACCGTTTCTGCCGCAGTAGCACGCGGAGCCATCAAACGAGATCGGCATGTGGCCCAATTCCGGATGCTCACCTCCGACGCCACGATAGATCTCACCGTCAAGAATCACTGCGCCGCCGACGCCGGTGCCGACCGTCAGCATGACCAGTCGATCTGCACCCCGCCCGGAACCATAGTAATACTCTCCGAGCCCCGCCGCATCCGCATCATTTTCTAGCCACACGGGCAAGTCCAGGGTGCGCGTGAGCGAGCTGACAATGTTCCAGCCCTCCCAGCCCGGCAATGTGTGCGGATTGTTGATTTCTCCGCTCAATGGATTGACCGGGCCGGAACAACCAACGCCGATGCCAGCCATCGCATGACAGTCCAAACCGCAATCCTGCAGCACCTGTCGCACCGCCATGGTAACGCGATCGGTGGCATCGCGGATTCCCCGTCGCGACTCAGTCGGCAAAGTCTGGCTGGCCAGCACACGACCGTCGGAGGCAACCACGCCGATGGCGATCTTCGTGCCGCCGATGTCGATGCCCAAGGCGTGGCGGGGCGAGTTCATCCGTTGTGGCGAGAAGATGAGCATGAGGACTGAAGCACCCTTTCGGGGATCAGCGCGGCGGCCGCTGCGTCGCAGTAAATCGAGACGGCCCGGTGGCACCGGAGCAGAGACGCCGGAAACAGGGGTGAAATCTCACCGGTCACGAGTTGGCGCAACTGCGGAGCCTTCTGTCGGCCTGACACGAGCAGGAGGATTTGCCGCGCCCGGAGGATGTCATCCATCCCGAGTGTCAGGCCGTAGGCGACGCGGCCTTTGCTTTGCAGCAGCATCGAATGCGACAGTGACGCGGGGGACAGGATTGCGACATGGGGACCGGATTGAAGTTGGCGCGTCGGCTCATTGAAGCCGAGGTGCCCGTTTTTCCCCAGCCCAAGCACCTGGATATCGATAGGCCCGTGCAGCGCCAACCAAGCGGCCACGCGATCGCATTCCGCTGCCGGATCCGTCGGCTGGCTCTCCCAGCCAAAATACCGCTCCGGCGGCACCGCGAGCGGGGTCAGCAAGAGGCGGCGAAGAAAATGTTCGCACGACGCCGGATCATCCATCGCCAGCCCGCCCCATTCATCCAGTTTCAGCCAGCGTGCCTCTTCATACAGGTCAGGTTCGGCGCGAGCGTGGGCGACGAGCAGCTCGTAGGCCCGCTGGGGAGACGATCCCGTCGCGAGGCAGATGAGCGAATTCCGCTTCGGTCGGAGTTCGTCGGCGAGCCGTGCTGCAACGGCGCGACTCATCGTCTCCGCATCCGGATGCAAATGCCACTTCCAGTCGCGAGGAGGCCCCTCCGTGGCTGCCGCTTCAGTAGCGTGAAGGTCGAAGTCGAAGGAGGCCATGTCGCGGGATCGTAGCGCGGAATTCCACTCCCGTCCATGTGATGGCGTCCCGAGTGTTTGGAGATTTCGTCCCAGGCACAGGCGGTGCGGTGATTCAGGGGCTTTGCCGAATTTGGCGGCGATATTCACCGGGCGTCAGACCCAGTTTCCGCCTGAATGCGACGCCCAGATACTCGCTGTGTTGGAAACCGCACAGTTCGGCAATGTGCTCTAAAGTGAAATCGCTTTCGTCCAACAACCGCTTCGCCCGCTCGAGCTGCACGCGAAGAATCTCGTCATGGGGCGAGCGGTTCAGCGAATCGTGGAAACGCCGGTAGAGCACCGAGCGCGAAACCTTGAACTGCGCCAGCAGGTCGGCCACCTGCAAGCCGGCGCAGGCTTGTTCGCGAATGCGGCGCATCGCGGCGGCGATCAACGGATCGTCCACTGCGGTAACGTCGGTGGATCGGCGCACCGCGATGCCCAAGGGAGGGATGAGAATGGGAAACATTTCCTCACGTTGCCCGGGATTTGCCATCAGCCGGTCGAGCAACTGCGCTGCCTCGAAACCCACCCTGCGCGCGTCGTCCCTCACGCTCGAAAGCGGTGGGTCGGCCAGGCGGCAGGTTTCCTCGTCATTGTCCACGCCGATCACCGCCACTTGCTCGGGGGAGGCCAGTTTCAAGCGACGACAAGCATCCAGAACCCGCGCCCCCTGGCGGTCGCTGCACGCCATGATTGCGACGGGTTTGGGCAGCGCTGCGAGCCACGTCATCAGGCACTCGCGATTCCGCTGCCCCGCCGCGAGCGTGGCCAGGCGGCGGGGAGAATCATGGCGGGCCGTCGAGAATCCTTTCCTGGCGATGGTGCGCTCGAAACCCAGCCGTCGCCGCTCCGACCACGGCTCCCGTCGGTAGCCGCAAAAGGCGAAGTGTTTGAACCGGCATGAAAGCAAGTGCTCCGCCGCTACGCGGCCGATGGCTTCTTCGTCATTGCCCACCTGCGGCAGGTGCAAGTTCAGGTGATGTCCGAAAATTTCCACGACGGGAATCCGTGACGCCCGGAGCCGTCGAGCCGTTGCGCGACTCTCGACATAGGCGAGAATACCGTCGCCCTGCCAGTGCTCGAGCCAGCTGGCGGAATACGAACCGGTCGCGTCGGAATCGACGTCCAGCGACCATCGGCCCACCGTTTCCGCGTAGTCCGCAATCCCCTGCAGCACCTTCCGGCCGTAGTTGCGCGCCTTGTCCACGCACACGGCTATCTGCGGCAAGACAGCCGCATCACCCTTGGCCGGCATGGGGACACTTTCTCACCGGCAATAAACCGGCGCGCTGGGCGAGTTCGGCTCCGCTCGTGAAGCTGGTGTTCGCCAGCGTCGCCGGGACGCCGCAGGTGAAGTGGACGTTTGTTTTCATGAGCGTTGGCGGGACGGGAATTTCGAATGTCGTTCTATTTTCGCCGTCCGGCAAAGTGGATCTGTGACTTGGCCTCGGGCTGCGTGGCGAGCATGGCACGAAGTTGCGCAACGACCGCGGGTTTGGCAGCGGCGAGGTTGCTCGTTTCTTCGGGGTCGGTTTCATAGTCGTAGAGTTCGATCACTGCGGTCGCGGCGGGTGCGCCGATCTTTTTCCATTCGACGAGTCGGTAGCGGGCGGTGCGCACGGCGCGCCCCAGCAGTTCTCCGCGCGGATAGACGTGGAAGACGGCGTCTTTGGTGGCGGTGGCCGGATTTTTCAACGTGGGCACGATGCTGGTGCCGTCGAGTCCGCGAAGAGCGGGCAGGCCCGCCAGTTCGCAGAGCGTCGGGTAGAGATCCACCGTTTCGACCAGGGCGCTGATTCTTGTCCCGGGTGCCGTGACGCCGGGCGCGACCACGACGAGCGGGATGCGCGCGGCCTGCTCGTAGTTGGTGTGCTTGCACCACTGTCCGTGGTCACCGAGATGCCAGCCGTGATCGCCCCAGAGCACGATGATGGTATTCTTCGCAAGCGGACTCGCGTCGAGTGCGTCGAGCACGCGGCCAAGCTGGGCATCCATGTAACTCACGGCGGCGTGGTAGCCGTGAATCAACTCGCGCTGTTGGTCGAGGGAGAGCGGGCCGACTTCGGGCATATCGCTGTAGGCGCGCAGTTCGCCCCAGGTCGTGCCCGCAAATGCGGGGGCTCCTTCCGGGGGAGTCTGTCGCTTCGGCGGCTGGAACGAAGAGCGCTCGTAGAGTTCCCAGTATTTCTTCGGGGCCATGAACGGCAGGTGAGGCCGGAGGAAACCGATCGCCATGAAAAACGGTTCGTCGGGCTTCGCGGCGGCCTTCCTGAGTCGTGCCGCAGCCTCGTCGGCAATTTGGCCATCGGCGTAGGCGGTGTCGGGCACATCGGCGCACTCGGTGGGGGCTCCCGTGATGCCACCGCGGGAATTCCGGCGCGCCCGTGCGGTGCTTTCCTTGAGCTGGTAGCCGTCTTTCGGGCGCCAGTGGGGCACGGTCCACGAGAGAGCGTCCTCGTGGTTGCCATGGCCGACGTGAAATATTTTCCCCATAGCTTCCGTGCGGTAGCCTTGGCGCTGAAAATACTGCGCCACTGTCACGGCATCAGGGATCGCATCGCGGAAGTGCGTCGGCAAATCGTAGATCCCGATGGTCTGCGGGCGGAGTCCGGTCATGAGCGAATTGCGCGACGGCGAGCAGACGGCCTGGTTGCAGAACGCGCGTTCGAGCAATGCCCCTCGCGCCGCGAGACGATCGATATTCGGTGACTGGATGAGCGGCGAGCCGTAGCAGCCGAGCAGCGGCTTGAGGTCATCGACGCAGATGAGCAGGACGTTGGGTCGCGCCGGTGGGCCCGCGGCGAACGACGCGCTGGATGCGGCGGTCAGTAAGAGCGCAGTGAGGCAGAGTGGAAGTGTGCGGGTCTTGGTTCTCTTCATAGGAGATGAGGGGGCAATCATTCGTGGCAGACGGATTGCGGGGCATTGCTGGTTTTGCGTTTCGCCGGCCAGGCGCAGGCTGGTCGAGGTCCGGTGTGCGCGCTTGTTATGACCACGGTCACGTCGGGTCGCAGCCGAGATCTGGCCCGATGTCCGCGGCGGCGATCCCGAGGATGTTGGGTTTGTCGGCAGCGAAGACGGTCGTCGCGCTCGCGAGCAGGACGCTGAAGAACGGGCATAGAATTTCATAGGTGCGTCCGTCATCGTGTTCGAAAGGTCAGGCGGTGGGCGCCTTCCGGGATGACATACCACCGGTCGCCGATCTGGGGCGGGGCAAGCCGGCGCCCGTCGAGCGAGATCTCGCGACCGGCAGGGACGTCGACACTGGCCAAATCGAGCTTCGCCACCATGCCAGGAGGAACCTCCGCGACCAACTCCTCCCCGTTGCTGCTCGTGGTCCACGCGACGCGCAGATCCCCAAGCGGTGTAGGCAAGATCACCGACACGTTGCGGAGCGAACCGGGGACACGCCGCACGAGGACCTCCCGCATACCGGGGGCCACGGCCCCCAGCCCCGCGACCCAGCGGGTCAGCGCCATGGGAAAGATTCCGCATTCGGCCTGCGCATCGGCCCGGGAGTGCTTCTCCGTGAAACCCTGGCGATTGGTGCGATCCAAGTGCCAGTCTTCCCACAGGGTGCCATTGCCGGTCTGCAGTTGATGCGCGAAACGCGACTCGAGCATGGCCACGGCAGCATCGACGCGGCCACCTTCGCAGAGGGCGAAAAAGGTCCAATAGGCGAACAGCGAAGTTACTGGCACGATGTCGGGGGCGGGCTGGAGCAATTTTGGCAGGATGGCCTGTGCTTGCTCTGGGGTGGCGATACGCGCCGCGACGGCGATGGCGTTCGCGTGCTCCGAAAAACGCGTTGACTGCTTGCCCTCCGCCAAGGCTTCGGCGAACAGGCCCCGCGAAGCGTTCCAAAATTGAGTGCGGAGCACCTCGCGGATACCAGCGGCCGTCCGGCGGCACTCCTCGCCGCCGCGTTCGTTCAGCCAGTCGAGGGCCTCGGCGTAATCATCAAGCGCCAGCACGTAGAGCGCGTTGACGACAAAGTGGGCGCCGCGGCGATCAAGATGGGAGTGGTCGATCCAATACGGATACGGCGGATCGGTGATCAAGCCGCTGGGGTGGGCGAGCTCGGCCAGTCGCTGCATGACGCGTTGCGCAGTGGAGTGAAGGCGGCGGGCGGTGGATGCATCGCCACTGTAGAGCAGGTAATCGCGCCAGCTCATGATCCAGAAAAACTGAGCGTCGAGAAACGGAGTAAAATGGCCGTCGGCCATCGGCGCATACATGGGGAGCGTGCCGTTGGGTTCCTGCTCTTCGGCATTTTGGATCAGATAACGGCGCTGCAGGAACGTGTCGCCGAACGCGGCGTAGTTGCCCTGCGCTGCGTAATGGGAAGTCTGCGGATACTGGCGGCGCTCGCGATAGTTGTCGGTGTAGGCGTCCGTCGTGATCGCCTCGATGGTTTTCGCGCCCGCCTGCCAGAACAGCTCGAGCCACGGATTCTCCGGTGTCACGAATTTGCCGCGCCGCGGCCAGGGATATTCGATGCGCGTGACGCCGGCGAAATGCAGGCGCACCGGCTCCGCCGCGCCGCGCACCACCACGGCGAGGTAGCGCGTCGGCTTGAAAAAGAACGCTTCCCACTGCTCGCGGCGCCCTGAGAGCACGAGCCGGTCGGCGTTGAATGATTTTAGAATCGTTGGATCAAACACGCGATTCAGCAGATAAGGCGTGCAGAGCACGTCCACGATCACCCCCGTCGGACCTTCGATATCCAGGCGCGAATGGCCGCAATGCACGGAGCCGAGGTCGAATACGAGAAACGTGCTTTGCTCCTTGCCGCCGCTCCGCACCACGAGCGGCGCCTGCCCCTTTTCGTAAGCGGCCACGCCCTCAAGGTTGGATAGGTTGCTCGGGTTCCCGTCGATGGGCGGCAGCTTGAGCAAAGGCAGCGCGGTGAAACGATACGCCGCCGGATCGGGCCGAGGCTGCGCGGCTGCCGGATCATTTTGCTTTCCGGCCAACACTAACCGGGAAGCTCGCACCGTGGTTTCCAAGAGCCCGGGCAAATCGCGCGGCAGGAGCGCCACCCACGGCGGTGTGATGGCCTGCGGCACGAAGTCCGCTTGCGGCCGCGGCCACCATGATTCCAATCCGGGAGTTTGACGATTGCCGGTGGCCGACATCACCCCGCCGGGGACAATGGACACGGCGAACGGCCAGGAAGCGTCGTCGAAATCCGGCGATAGCCAGTCGTCCGGACGTTTGCGCAGATCGACGATGTCCACTGAGCCATCATGCTGCCCGCGATCAATGAACGGGGAACCGCTGTCCCACGATGGATCGCGCAGGATCTTCCATCGGCGGTCGGTGCCAACGGTGTTCACCGCGCCGTCGCGCCACAGCTCGAGCTGCACCAGCAGGCCGGGTCGCGTGGCGTCGTGGTAAGGCTGGGCCACTCCCGTATGGTGAAAACGGATCGCCAGCACATTCTTGCCCGGACGCAAGTAGCCGGTCACGTCAAGCGCGTCATACGACTGATGGTGCGCTGCGCTGCGCGCCGGACCGCGCTGCACGAAGGCGCCGTTGACGAACAACTGGTATCTCGTATCGGCGGTGAGGTAGATCGCCGCGCGCTCCGGAACGCTGGGCAGATCAAACGTCCGCCGGGCCAGAAACATCAGATTCGTGCCCGTGATCGCATCGGGCGCGATGATCCAGTGCGCCAACCAAGCCTTGGGTCCCTCGGATTTCGCCGCCCGGACCGACACGTCCGCCGCAAACGATGAGCCGAATGCGCCGGACAGGAGCAGGGCAGTCAGGCCCATGGTGACAAGGCTGCGGCAGGCCAGGGACAGATTTCTCATCGTGCGAGTGGTGCTAGATTTTCAATTAACCGTTCTGCTGCTTGCATTGCGGAACGCAGAGTGATCAGCGAACCGCCGAAAGCAGGGCGGATTGCGCGGGAATGGAGACGGAGATTCACGGGGCGACGTTGGGTCGATCGCAGCGCGATCGATCACCATTGTCGCAGGAGCGACCGGCTCGTTCAACCCACGCAAACACGGGGATGGTGCTGTTAGTTAGGTGACGACGATGAGTGCGGCTGGACAAGCAGCGCTGCACGCGCACGCTAGGCACGCGCCGGTGCTCTGCACGTTTGGCTAATGACCGGTGGGTTTTCGCGTGCAGCTGAAAAACACGCCCTGGAAACCGGTGCCGTTGCGCTGTTCAGCAAACCATTCTAGATCCTCGATTTCGTTTCGGGCGTGGAAAAACGCTGTGCAGAATCCGCCGTGCGAACGAGTGCGCCCGATCAGGAGATTCCTGTGAAGTGAGCGAAGGTTTCGTGCGTCGGCTCGGCGCACTCACCGCGGCGCCGGGGCGGTGTCGTCACGCACTTCGAGGAGACGAAACGTTCCGGCGGGGACCGTAATAGCCAAATCGAGCGGGAGTATTCCGAGCGTGGCACCGGTCACACGGTCGGAGAGTTGCCAGCGGCCCGGGATTTGTGCGGCGATTCTTACCTCGCAATCGGCCGGGTCGAGCCAACCGGAGTCGACGAGCGCGATGACGTAGCGACGCGGTGAGACTTCGATGACTTGGTGGAACACACGGCCGGTGACGGCGAAGGGAAACTGCTTCGCGCCTTCGGCGAGATCGGCGGTGAGCGCGGTGCGGGCCTCGGCGAGCGTGAAGGTCTCGCCGTCGCGGCTCAGGTTGTCGCCATCGGTCGTCCAGATTGTTTTCCACGGGCCAGCGGCGTGCGGCGTGGCGCCGGGGACGAGGGCCACGAAGCCGTGTGGCGTGGTGGTGGCCAGTTGCGACGGGTCGCGGCGCGTGCGGCCCCAGAGATAGGTGGCGACGTCGGTGGGCGGGAGTGGGGCCATGCCCCAGTAGCAATCGAGTCGCTCGAAGGCCCAACGCTGCGTGTCGGTGCCGTCGAGGTTCCAGTTCGCCTCCTGATGGCCATTGGCGCCGTGTTGGGCGAAGCGCTCGCTGGGATTTTTCATGACGAGGGCGACTGGTGAGATGGACCGCAGTTGTTCGCGGCGTGGCGGAGTGATGACGCCGCGGCCGAGGAGATGCAGAAAGGTGGCGGTGCCTTCGCTGCCGACGCGCGTCCAATGTCCCGTGCGCGGTTCGCGTTCGCCATTAAGGGCCATGAAGACTCGGGCGCCGAGGAGCGCTTGCGAGACGTAGTAGCGCAGATGGGGATGGCCCGTCATCGGGTATTCCCATTCCCAGTCGCGATTGAAACTGAACCAATCAGCCGCACTACGCACGGCCCAGTCGTCAACTTGGCGGTCGAGCCAGAGGCCGACACGGGCGGCGAGATTCACATCGGGACTGCGCGAGTTGCTGTCTTCCACCGAGGGCAGCAGCGCAGAGCGATAGCGTGGGTCCAGGATCGAGGCGCGGAGTTTCGGGTCAGCGGGTGTGTGGGCCCAAGCGACGTTCTTGCTGGTGATGATGAGCCGCTTTTTGTGTTGCACGCACAGTTCCAGCACCGGCTTGAGGAAGTGCTCGAAATAGTAAGGCAGCGTGTCCGATTGCTCGGCTTCGGTGCTCACGAATCCCTGCAACGTCGTCGGCGCGGCTTTGAGCATCGCGGCGACCGTCGCCACTTCGACGTAGGGCGTGGTGCTGTGGCCGATGTTGATCCAGAAGGGGCAGCGCTCGGCCTCGAAGTATTTCGCGGCGGCGACGATTTGGGCTCGCGTCTGATCGTAGGCGAGCCGCCGTTCACGGCCCCACGGCTTGCCGTCGGGCCGGAGCAGCGCGGATTTTTCGGATGGCCAGAAATCGACCGCGAAACGCAAGCGGGGATAGGGGAAACGTTTTTCGTAGTCGCGCACCTCGGCGATCCATGGGCCGAGTTTCCTCGGGTCACCGCCGTTCCACCAATAGCTGGCGACGATTACGTCGAAGGGGCCGTCCGCACCAGGCATGGCGTCGCCGCGCCACGCGGCGGCCGTGTCGCCCAATTGTTTGAGGCTCGTGCCGATGGCGGCCATGACGCCGCGGCGCGCGAGGCGTTCGAGTGATTTTTCCCAGCCGGGGGAAAAAGTCAGGCGGTAGAGGTTGTCGTCGCCGTTGGGGCTGGAGCCGAGGAGCACGCTGCCGTGGGGGCTCCCGGGCACGTAGATGACGTCGGTGAATCCAAACGGCGCGATGGCCTGGCCGAGCTCCCGGCCTTTGGCGTCGTAGAGTCGCACCTGCGGGCCCTCGACGACGACCGTCTCCGCGCCCGGGCGATCGGTGAGGTCACCGGAAGCCACGAGGCGCATGGTGTAGTGGTAGTCGTAACTGCGCTCCTTGATTTTGGACGGGAGGTCAAAGACGGGGTGCAGGCCACCTTTCAGGGTGTAGGCACCACGCTTCCAAACAAGTTCGGCGGCGCCGTCACCATCGAGATCGGCGACGGTGCCGTTGGCATTCTTCAGACTCAGGAGCGGATCGCCCGACGGCGATTTCCTCGCGATGGTCTCTTTGAGTTGAGTGAGCGTGGGGCCTTTGAAGAAGAGCATGTCCTGCCGTGCAAAACCGCCGACGAGCAGTGCGGCCACTTCGTCCGCGCCGTCGCCATCGAAATCGCCGGCGCGCAGGATGCGGACGGCACCGTTGACGGGCAGGTGGTGCCGCTTGGTGCCGTCTGCAGAGAAAACGACGATTTGCCGGGAAATGCCGCCGGCCAGCACGACCGGCGTCGTGCCGTCGAGCTTGGCAACGGCCACCTGATAGACGGGAGCCCCGAGGTCCTGTTTCCAGCGCAGGTTTCCGTCGGGCGAGAAAACGTTAACCGAGCCATCCGCGCTCGCGGCAATGATTTCTTCGCGCCCATCGCCGTCGAGATCGCCGACCGCGAGATCGAACACGAATCCGCCAATCGCCGCATCCCAGCGATGTGCGCCGTTGTCTGCGAAAGCGCAGACGCGATTATCGTAGGTCGAGCCGATGATCTCCTTCGCGGCGGGATGGCCGTCGAGTTCCGCGACGGCCAGACGGTAGAGGTTGCGACCGTGGGTGGGAGTGATTTCCACGCCGGCCCATGTGCAGGCGGTCATTAGACAGTAGGCGACAAGACCGCAGAAGATTTGTGAGAGGTTTCTCATCGTGCGAGTTGTTGAGCCGGATTTGCGGCGAAACTGTCTGCTGCTTGCGTCGCGAAGACGGCGCCGCGGAGCGTAAGGTAGCCGGCGAACCAACGGAAGCAGAGGGGGTGCATTGCGCGGAAATGGAGACGGAGATTCACGGGGCGAAGTTAGGCCGATCACAGCGAGACCGGTCACCATTGTCGCAGGAGTGATCGGCGCGTTCAACCCACGCAAACACGGGGAGCAGGCGAGGGGAACGGGTGCGGACGATCGGACGTCTATCACGAGAAACGGAACCATTCGTTCGTTGGCCAATACTTGATTTGTCGTTTGGCTGACGAGAACGGCACACACTCTCCCGCCCGCGTCTCCGATTGCGCACACGTGTTTACGTGGATTGAGCAAACGGCGCGGTTCTGGCACTCTGCCAACGGGCCGACCTCATACTTCCGGATGAATTTTGCCGCCATTGCTTCCCTTTTCTCCGCCGTTCTTCTTGGACTCGCGTCGTCGCTGACAGCCCAGCCGGACGGCCTGACCGTAGTCGCTGTCCTTCAGGACGAGACAGCGCTCGCGGGCGCTCACGTCATTCGGATGCACGCTGGTCTCGCCTACGTCGCCGGCAAAAGCGGTTCGCTGGCTATCATAAATGTCGCACAACCAAGCTCCCCTGAGCTGCTCTGGTCCGACCAGAATGCCGAGACTTATGAGGATGCGCAAGCGGTGCTGCCCCTCGACCACGGTCGATTGCTGGTCGGCGCCCGCGAATTGCTGCTGTTCGACGTTCGCGAACCCTCGAAGCCCGCCCTGCTCGCAACGCTCCGGGAGCGCCCGCGGATCGATCAGATCAACAGCTTCGCCCGCGTGGGCGACACCGTCTACGGGGCGAGCAGCAACGGCTATATTTTTTCGGCCGATGTCAGTGGCACGGGCAAAATCCGTCTCATCGGGACACGTGCGGTGCGGACGCGCGAAAATCTCGCCGGGCCCCATGATGTCGCCCTCGCGGGTGATTTTCTGGTCGTCGTGGATGGGGGCGGTTTCGGTCGCGATACCAAACGCGGTCGGTTGGTGATCTACAGTGTGATTGACCCCGTGACGCGCGCGCCACTGGCACCGGAGCAGTGGGGTTCGCCGACCATCGCCACTGACCGAAGGTTCGCTGGTGCCCACCGCGTGGTCACCGCAGGTTCCTTTGCGTATGTCGGCTCGACGAACCGTGTCACTGTCGTGGACCTTTCGAATCCGGCCAAGCCCGGCGTGCGCGGGAGCATAGCTTTCCCCGACGATCGCGGCCCGTCCGGACTCGCGGTTTCCGGTCGCATCGTCTTCGCCGCCGGCGGTAAGACGGTGCAGGCCCTCGACGTCTCGAATCCCGGGCAACCACGCGAACTCGCCCGCGTCACCGCTCCTGCGGCGTTTAGCGGCGGGGGCGATGACGCGCACGACATTGCCTACCACGACGGCCATCTTTTCATCACCGCCCAGAATTCACACGCGTTGGTCGTCGTGCGGGTGGAGGGCAAACAACTGCAGGAGGAGGCTCGCCCATGAATCCGCTCGGCGGCTTATGTGACCATGGTTTGCCGGGCAGCATATTTCTTAGGATGTGCGTCACGAGGTGGTGATGCGCTGCCCGCCATGATCCGGAATTGCCAGTTGTTGCTTCTATCGCCACCTCTCCGTCCGACGATGCGTGGCTATTTTTCAATCTGCTTTGCGACGACAGCGTTCGCGGTGGTGTCTGGTCTGCGCGGGCAGGAGGCCAATCCGGATGAGCGAGTATTTTCCGTGCCTGGCGTGGTTGCGCGGATAATCAATAGGGAGTATAGCGAACTCGATGATCGCCGGCGTCAGCTTGAAGCCGCGCTGCTCGAGCTGGCGCAGCCACCGAAAAACGACCGAAGCGCTCGCCTTGGCTGGAAAGTTTTCGGTTACGACGATTCGTTGCCGATCCGGCAGTGGGTGGAGATCGATCTCGGAGCCGCTCACCGCATCGATGCCATCGCCCTGATTCCGGCCGACGCACCGGCTGCCGGAGTCAGCGAGTCCGGCATTGGGTTTCCGCTCCGGTTCCGCGTCGAACTGGCGGACGAAAACGGGTCGCTGGCCGTGATTGCCGATTACACGGCGACGGATTTTCCCAATCCCGGCGGACTCCCTGTGTTCGTCCCGGCGCGCGGCACCTCGGCGCGGCGCGTGCGAGTGACCATGCACAAGCCATGGAGCAAAAATCGCTATCGCACCTACGCGTTGGGCGAAATCATGGTGCTGCAGGGCAATCGAAACCTCGCGACCGGTCTGGCTGGGGTGACCGTGCAGTCCAGCGGCTCGCTCGAGAGTGCGCCGGCCTGGAGCCGGGAAAACCTGATCGATGGCCAGAGCATGCTCGGGGCGCCGCTTGCCAAGAGTGATCGGCCGCTGGCTCACGGTTGGGAGTCGGCGCGGTTCGATCGGGCTTCGACCGTCACCTGGGTGCAAATTGATCTCGGTGCCGTGCAACCGATCGACGAAGTGCGGTTGGTGCCGGCACGCCTATTGGAATATACCGACACCCACGGTTACGGATTTCCGGGCAAACTCAGGGTGGAAATATCCGAGCAGGCCGACTTCGCGCGGTCACGAGTGCTGGTCGATTGGGCGGCGCACCCTCGGGGCGATCCCGTTTTCAATCCACTCACGATTCCCGGAAGAGGCTGGCCGGCGCGATATGTGCGCGCGACGGCGGAAGAACTCTGGCAGCGACGCGAGGGCGTCCACATTTTTGCGTTGGCCGAGATGCAGGTCTACCGGGGCGATAGCAACCTCGCGGCTGGGGCCCCCGTCACGGCCAGCAGCGTCTACGACAGTCTCCCGCACAATTTTTCAGCCGAGTTTCTCACCGACGGCCTGCGCGCAACCCAGAAATTCGTCGAGTGGCCCGAGTGGTTGGCGGCACTTTCACGCCGCCGTGAAGTGTTGTTTGAAATCGACGGCATCCGCACGAGGATGGCCGCGATCCAGCCCGTTTTGGTCCGGGCCGCCGCTTGGACAATTGGCTCTGCGCTGAGTGTCCTGGTGGTCGGCACCTTGGCGGTTTTTTACCGGGCGCGCCGGGCCCAGGCCCGCACTGTGGTCGGCCTCCAGCGCAGGATTGCGGGCGATCTCCACGACGAGATTGGGAGCAATCTGGCCAGCATCGCGCTGCTCACCGAACTGGGCCAGCGGCAGAACGCCGGCATCCCCGCCGGAGACGTGGAGGAAATCCGGCGGCTCGCCAACGAATCCGCAGCGGCGATGCGCGACATCGTCTGGTTGATCCAGCCGGGACCACACGATGCGCCGCTGCTCGCGGAACGGCTGCGCGCCGCCGCGCGCCGGCTGCTCGACGGTCTCGAATGGAATTTTGAAATCACCGGTTTGGACGCTGCGCCGTCGCTGGATGTGCAGCGGCACCTGCTCCTCGCGCTAAAAGAGATGCTCCACAATGTCCTGCGCCATGCCGGTGCGCGCCGTGTCGAGATTCACCTCTCCGTGTGCGACGAGCGTTTCACCCTCGAGGTCCGCGACGATGGCCGCGGTTTTGAGGTTGCGCGCCAGGGAGACGGGCACGGATTCACGAGTCTGCGCCACCGCGCCGAAATGCTTGGCGGCGAACTCGCCCTCGAAGGCCGTCCCGGACAGGGCGCGCGCGTGGCTTTGAACGGTTCCTTGCGCTCCGTAGTCAGAAATTCCGCCGCCCGAATATGACCATCATCGCCAAGCAGAGTGTCTGGCTCATCGAAGACAACGCGACCTTGCGTCACACCGTCGCGCGGGCGATCGCCGCCATCCCGGGGTTTGCCTGCGCCGCTCAATTTCAACGCTGCGAAGACGCGCTCGGCCGGCTCGGAGAGCCGGACGAAGCCAGGCCCGATGTCATTTTGCTCGATGTCGGACTGCCGGGGATGAGCGGCATCGACGGCATTGCTTTGCTCAAACAAGCCTCGCCGCGCACGCAGGTGGTGATTCTCACCGTCTTCGACGACGATGATAAAATCTATCGCGCCATCTGTGCCGGCGCGTCCGGTTACCTGCTCAAGGGCGCGCCGCTGGATGATTTGGCCGCCGCGCTGGACGAGGTCAGCCGGGGCGGGTCGCCAATGACACCGCGCGTCGCGCGCCGCGTGTTGGAAATGTTCTCGCGACTGGCCCCGCGCGAAACTGCCCTGGCGGGGCTCTCGCCGCGCGAGCGCCAAATCATCGAGGGCATGGTCGACGGTCTGACCAACAAGGAGATTGCCGAGCGCCTCGGCCTCAGCGCACACACAACCGACGGCTACACCCGCGCAATCTACGAGAAACTCCACGTCAACACCCGCAGCGGAGCCGTGGCCAAGGCGATGCGCGACCGGTTGTTTTGAAGGGAAAGACGAAGGATTGAATTGCCCGGCCGGGTTCGGCTGCGATCGTGTTGACGAATTGAAGGAGGGCTTCGCCTTGCTCGCGCCATAACTGGGAGAGCACAACGCGGAGTGCATGGACGGAGTGGTCGTCCTCCGCCTATGGAAGTTCGTAGATCTCGATGAGCGCGACGCCACGGGTGCCGTTCGCGCCGCTGACGGTCGCGGTGTAGGCACCCGGCGGGAGTGTCAACAACACGGCGGCATCCTTGGAATCCGCGGGTAGCGTAAACGCGCCGGCCGTCGTGGCGGCGGTGGCGATATCGGTGGCATTGCCTGCGGCGCTCCAGTTGTCGTTGGCTGCGATGACGGTGCCGGCTGGACCGCTTACCGTGAGCACGGGATCGGCCAGCGCGCTGGCCACTCCAAAGCGCGCCAGTGCGGGGCCGATGCCGCGGATCAGCAATTTTTTCGGGCCGGTGCCGCTCACGACGAAGCCGGCAATCCCGGCCGCCGCATCCACACCGACGGTCAGCCGGGACGACAAATTGACCAGCCGCGCAGACCCGGGCCCGCGTTCATAGATTTCGATCAGGCCGAGGCCGGTGGCGTCGCGCACGCCGGACAACTGCACGGTGTAGGCCCCGGGGTTGACCGTCGTCAGGAGGGCGGCGTCGGCGCTGTTTGTGGTCAGCGAAAACGCGCCCAGCTCGGCAAAAAGGGCGGCGGTGACACCGGTCGTGTCGGCCCCCCAATCATCATTCTCCGTGAGCTTGATGCCGTTGGCATCGAACAGCGTGAGCTTGGGATTTGCGAGCGAGCCGGGCACGCCAAAGGCCGTGAGGCCGGGGCCGATGCCGCGCAGGAGCACTGCCTTGGTGCCCGGGCCGGACACGGCAAAACCGGCGATGAGGATGTCATCTCCGGTCGCGACAGAGCCGCGCGTGGAGAGATTGGCAAGGCGGGCGGATTCGCCGCCGCCGCCGCTCTGCGGAGCGGCGCTCAGGCTCATCGCCGCTTCATCGGAGGCCGTGATCACGCCGCGTTTATACAGGGCGACGACATTTGGATAGGCGATGCCGGAGCGGACGCCCTGCCACGTCTCGCGCAGCGTATCGCCGGTCGCGGTGAGGCGGTTGAGTTGCGGCGCGATCAAGGTCGCGAGCACGCGATCGGAATCGATGAATTCAACCACCCCCCGGCCCTGCACGGCGTTGCGGAGTGCGCCGTGGCCAAACAGCGCGAGGTTGGTGACGCGGTCGAACTTGAGAATGACGCTTTTGTCTTCCCAGCCGGCGATGTCACTAAATTCGCTCTTCACGGAGTAGATGCGGATGTTCTTTGCCTGGGTAAATTCCACGTAGGCATCGGTGCCCAGCGGATGCTCGGGATTGAGGCCGTAGAACCACAGGGGCTCGGTCGTGCCTTCGACTTTCAGAATGCGGAAAGAAGGGTGCTGCGAGGTGAAGGATTTGATGGCACCGGCAAAATACCACCGTCCGCCGCCGGAGTTGCGCACGCGGAGGAGGCTGTGGGGCTGGGTCTCGCGCCGATTTTTTGGCGCGGTCAGAGCCGGGGCGCGGTAAATGTGCCCGATGTGGACGAGGGAGTTGCGACCGGCTTGCCAGTCCAGCGCCACGAACCAGTCGTTGGCCAGATCGGTGGCATCCACGCCGAGGGAGAGATCGCCCAAGTGCGTGGTGGCGGATGCGTCATTGGCCGTGGTGATCATCGGCGTCTCGCTCGTTGGGTTCCAAGCCGGGTGGACTTCGATCCGCGTCAGGTTGCGGTCGGCACCGTAGAGAATCGTGTCTTTGCGGAGCGTGATCGTGCCATCAATGAGGTAGATGCCTTTGCGCAGGAAAATTTTTCGATGGCCATCGATCACCGCCTGCAATTTGGCCCGCGAAACATTGCCCGGCACGATGCCGGCGTCGTAAGCGTCGAAGGCATCGGTATCATCCACCGAAGGCAGCACGGGCCAGACGTGGCGGCTGAGGAGGTCGGCCGGCGGAGCGGATGCGCGGTCGCTGATGGAGTGAACTTCTCCGTTGCTCAGCGGATCGGGCGCGCGGCTGGGCGTCCCGTCGATCAGGTCCGATGAGATTTTGCCGACCAAGACCGGGGCCTGACTGCAGTAGCTGTATTCGTCGATGAGTTTCCACGTGCCCGTGCCGGTGACGGCCGGGTTGGTGGCGCTCTTGACCAACGCGTCGCCTCCGGTGACGTAGACATTGCGCGCGTAGAAATTTTTTCCGGTGCCGCTGCGGTTGTCGATCGCGGCGACAGCGGGAGTGCCTCCGAGCCGGATGATGCCGTCGATCAAATTAAGGGCGGCGAAATTGGCCTGGTTGAATCCGGTGTCGGTGGTCAGCGCGGCACTGGTGGAACCAGGCAAGGTGACAATCTCGAAGCCCACGAAGGTCAACGGCGCGAACGATTGATGGCGCACCGCGCTGATAGTCTGGTTTCGGAGCGTGGCTCCGGCAATAACGCTGCCGGAGCCGCCTGCGCCCACGTCGTCGATGCCGTAACGACCGCCTTCGATTTCAATGTTCACGACGCCGGTCCCCGCACTGGGGAGACCGCGGAGTCCCGTGAAGGCACCGGTGGCGGTGATTTTCACGTTTTCGATCGAGCAGTTCTGGGCGTTGTTGAAGTAGAGGCCGATCGCTCCGGCGTGTCCGCTGCAATCCAAGTCCACGCCGCGCACCATCTGATGGTAGCTTTCGTCGGCCTGCTCATTGCCCGAGTTATCCTTGCCCAGATTCAGAAATCTCAGGAGCGGTTTCGGGTTGGCCGAATCGCCGAAACCGGCGGCTCCCGCCGTCAGTTTGATCACGGGTCGGCTGCCTTTGGCGGAGCCGATGATGGAAATGTGATGGGCTCGCGGCGTGGAGAAATCGTCGGTGATGCCGTCCCATCCCGTTTGGGTAACAGCTGATAGCGTGTCGTTGACGAGGTAAGTGCCCGGTGGGAAGTAGGCGATCAGGTTGCTCGTGTAGGCATCGGCGATGGCCGTGTTGAGCGCGGCAGTCGTGGCGGCGGCGGTGGCGGTGTCGCCGTTGATCGTAACTCCGGGATAATGGCTCACGACCAGATAGCCTTTAGCATAGAGTGGGTCGTTTTGCGCGGAGACAGGGATCGCCGCATAAGCAGGCAGTGACACGATTCCAGCCAGCGCAAATAATGCGAGGGAGCGGCAGAGCGGGCTTGCGAAGCTCCGCCAGTCCATCGACCAACCACCGCTGGCGGCCGGTCGCGTGGGAGGGGTAAACAAGGTCATGGAGAATGGGCACACGGCTGGGTCGGCGTCATGGAAGCATTCTACCGTTCGAACTACGGACGAACAACCCACGGAAATACGGGGACCATGCGATGGGCGTGAAAGCGGTCGCCCATGAGCAGGCCACGAGGTTGCTCCCGGCGGAAAACGGTGCAGACAGTCTGTTCGTAGTATCGCGCGATGAGGCGCAGGAACGCGCGGTCATCGGCAAAGACCGCGGGACGGTCGAGATCGAGCGTCGCTCCGCCTACGGCCTCGAACGGCGAAAAATTCGCGCCGCAGACCGCCATCCCCCGTGTTTCCGTGGGTTTTCACGCAGCGATTTTTCCCATAAAATTCGCCGTTCGCCCCGCCGGCCGCGGCCTCGTCGTCCATCGAAACCGCCTTCACCGACAACCCCCACCTTCCCGATGTGTCATCCGCTGCGGTCCAGTCTCCTCTTTTTCAGCGTCGCCTTGGCGGCAAGCTGGAACTGCCGGACGTGCTTGGCCGCATCTCCCAACTTTACCCGGAACATCACCGACGTGCACGGACGCGTCATCCAGGAACTCCTCGCGTGAACTCTCTCCGTCCACGAAACGCGCGCTTCCTGCCCACCGCACTCATATGAAACCCATCGCCGGCCTCCGCCCATGAAGCTCCCGTTCGCTCTGCTGTTGGCCGCCGTGACTCCGCTTGCCGCCGAATCCGCCCCCGCGCGCCGACCGGCCGCCCAGATCCTCGTGCCCGGTTTCACCGTCCGCGAGCTGCCGATCGCGCTCACCAGCCTCAACAACATCGAATACGCGGCGGACGGGCGGCTCTTCGCGGGTGGCTACGACGGCCGCTTCCATGTGCTCCGCGATACCGACGGCGACGGGCTCGAAGACAAGGTCGACACGTTCTCCGCCAAACCCAGCTCCGACTATCCACTCGGCATCGCGGTGAAAGATGGCGAGCCCTACTTCGTCCTCTCGCGCGAAGTTATCCGTTTCCGCGATCGCGACGGCGACGGCGTGCCCGAAACGCGCGAGGTGTTCGCCAGCGGTTTCGACGACCCTGCTCTCGCGACGGCCAGCTATCTTCTGCACCGCCGTGTCGACAACGCCATGGCGGTGTCGTTCGGACCCGACGGGGCGCTCTACCTCACGATGGGCAGCGCCGCCTATCAGAATCCGTATTGGAAGGAGGAGAAAACCGGCGTGAACCACTATACGACCAACCAGCGCCGCGGCTGCCTCCTGCGGATTACGCCTGATGGCAAGATCGAGCAGCTCGTCAGCGGCCTGCGCTACATCATGGCCCTGCAGTGGAATCGCCACGGCGATCTCTTCGCGACCGAGCAGGAAGGCGCGACGTGGGTGCCCAACGGGAATCCGTTCGACGAGCTCCTTCACTTGCAAACCGGCCGCCACTACGGTTTCCCTCCGCGCCATCCGGTGCACCTGCCCGACGTGATCGACGAGCCGAGCGTGTGGGATTTCTCTCCGCAGCACCAGAGCACCTGCGGTTTCCGCTTCAACGGTCCCGCGCCCGGCCGCGGCCGCTTCGGGCCGGAATGGTGGTCCGACGATGCGCTGATCACCGGCGAGTCGCGCGGCAAACTCTGGCGCACAAAGCTCGCCAAAACCGCCGCCGGCTATGTCGCGCGCACTGACCTCGTCGCCGCCCTCGGCCTGCTCGCGGTCGATTGCGCGATTTCCCCCCAGGGCGATCTGGTTATCTGCTGCCATACCGGCGCGCCCGATTGGGGCAACGGCCCGACCGGCGAAGGCCGGCTCTTCAAGATCAGCTATACCGATCCGGCCGCGCCGCAACCCGTGCTAACGTGGCCGGCAAGCGAAACGGAAACCATCATCGCCTTCGACCGGCCACTCGACGCCACCGTGTGGACCGGCGTGGCCGCTCGCACGACGATCGATTCCGGCCGTTGCGTCGGTGCGGCGGATCGTCTCGAAGTCATCCGCCCCGGCTACGCCGCCGTGAAGGCGCAGCAAAACGAGCCGCGCGGGTCCGTCGCCATAAAATCAGCACGACTCTCCGCCGATCGCCGGAACGTCGTTTTCACGACCGCACCGCGCCTATCCGCCGTCAACTACGCCGTGGCGGTAGCGGACAAACTCGATTCCAGCCACGATCTCTCCGGTCTCGCCGCCGAATGGCGCGATGACGGCAGCACACGCTGGAGCGGTTGGTTGCCGCACGCCGACTTCACCGCGGCCCGCGAATTCACCCGTGCCAGCGCCACGCACGACCGCCTCTGGCAGAACGCCACCACGCGTGGCACGCTCACGCTCCGCACGCAGCTCGACCTCTGGCAGATGCTCCAGCCCGCGACGCAGCCCGGCTCGAAACTCGACTACACCCCCGAGCCCGAAACGGTCACCGTGGTTTTCAAGAGCGACGCCGCCCTCCGCGTCGAAGCGCCGCCCGCGGCAAAAATAGAACGCACGAGCGACCGCGAGGTTCGCCTCACCGTCACGGGTCCCACCGAGAATGCCTGGCTGCCGGTTGCGCTGGTCGTCACAACGCCGGCGACGACGCTCGATGTCGCCTGGCACACGGCGCGCGATGCACGCCCGCGCGCGCTCGGCACCCGCCGTTTCCTCATGCCCTTCGCCCGTCCGGGCACCCGCGACCTTGCGCCGCGTCCGATCGCCGAGATTGCCGGCGCCGACTGGCACGCCGGCCGCGCTCTTTTCAACGGCAAGGCTGCTTGCGCCACCTGCCACGAATTGCGCGGCGAAGGCAAGCGGGTCGGCCCCGAGCTCGGCAACCTCGTCCACCGCGATTACGCCAGCGTGCTCGCCGACATCGCCGATCCCAACGCAACGATCAACCCCGAGGGCGTCGGCTACATTGTCACGCTCAAGAGTGGCGAGACCACGGTCGGCACGCGGCTCGGCGAGTCCGCCTTCTTGTTACAGATCGCGCAGCCCGGCGGCACTGTCGCCAGGCTCAAGAAGTCGGACATCGCGAAGACCGAGCCCATGCCCGTCTCGCTCATGCCGCCGGGCCTGGAGAAATCCCTCACGTCCACCGAACTGCGCGACCTCATGTGCTATCTGCTCACCGCGCTGCCGAGTCATTCTCAACCATGAGGTTTCCTCCGCTCGGTTTTTCGACACTCCTGTGCGTTCCCCTGCTCGCCCTCGCGGCCCAGGCACCCACGGAACTTCCGCTCCCGGCGCGCAAGGCTCCGCGCCCAAACATCCCGGCTGGCGGCGTGGGCGTGTCGGATGTGCAGATGCTCGTGCCCGGGTTCGCCGTGCGCATGCTGCCGCTGGAGCTGCCCAACATCAACGCCGTGCGCTATCGGGCCGACGGCAAGCTCCTGGCCCTCACGTTCAGCGGCAAAGTCTTCCTCCTCACCGACACCGACGGTGACGGGGTCGAGGACAAGGCGGACATTTTCTACGAACCGGATCGCCAGCACCTCTCGCTGAACCTCCTGCCCACGCCGCCCGGCTATCGGCACGGCAACGGCGTCTTCATTGCCCGCAAGGGCTCGCTCGTGCTCGAGCTCGACACGGACGGCGACGACCGCGCGGACCGGGAAGTCACTGTCGCGACGAACTGGGAAACGCCGATGCGCTTTCCCGGCAACGCGACCGACACCGTCGGCGTGGCACTCGACGCCCAGCAGAATCTCTACTTCGGACTGGGCGCGGCAAACTCGCAGAATGGCTACCTGCTCGACCACGGCGTCGGCAGCTACCGGATCACGAGCGAACGCGGGGCTCTGCTGAAAATGCCGCCTGATCTGTCGCGGCGAGAAATCATCGCCACGGGAATTCGGGCCGGCTTCGGCATGGCCTTCAACGCCGCGGGCGATCTCTTCTCCACCGATCAGGAAGGCGCCACGTGGATGCCGAATGGCAATCCTTTCGATGAATTGCTCCATCTCGAGCCCGGCCGGCACTACGGCTTTCCGCCGCGCCACCCGAAGCACCTGCCTCACGTCATCGACGAGCCGAGCGTCTTCGACTACGGGCCGCAGCACCAGAGCACGTGCGGTCTTTTTTTCAACGAGCCGGTCGGCAGCGGCCCCGTGTTCGGTCCCGCGTGGTGGCGCGGCGATGCGTTTGTGGCGGGCGAGGCGCGCGGAAAGGTTTTCCGCACGAAGCTCGTCAAGACCCCCTCCGGCTACATCGGCCAGAATCAGGTGATCGCTTGTGTCGGCTGGCTGACGATTGATCAGTGCGTTTCCCCACGCGGCGATCTCGTCATCAGCGTGCACAGCGGACCGCCCGATTGGGGCACCGGCGGACCGGGCATCGGCCGGCTTTTCAAGGTGACGCGCGCTGACGCGGCGGCGCCACAACCCGTCTCCACCTTTGCCGCGAGTCCGACGGAGCTGCACGTGGCGTTCGACGGTGCGCTACCGCCGGGCATCGAGACGAATCTCGTGGTTCGCACCACTTTGACGAGCGGCGTCTACGTGCGTGAAGGCGACCGATTCGAAACCTTCCGCCCCGGTTACCGCGCGGTCGACCAGCAGCAGAGCGCTCCGCGCACCCGCGTGCCGGTGCGCGCCGTCCGACTCGCCGACGATCGCCACACGCTGGTTTTCGAAACCGTGCCGCGAACCATCGCGCAGCACACTTCAATCGACATCGACAACTGGCTTCAGGCGCCGACCGCGCTCGCCAAGGTGCGCCCGCAGAAAGCGGCGCTGGCGGTCGCCGCCGATGAGACGGGTGTCGCGGCGACGTGGAGGTCCACCGACCGCCGCACGACTTGGACGGGCTGGCTACCTCACTTCGATCTGCAAGTTGCACGTGAGCTCACCGCCGCCAGCGTCAGCCACCAGCGCCTTTGGAGTCTCGTCCGGCAGCCGGGCACCCTCGTGCTGCGCGGCCAGCTCGATCTTTGGAGTATGTTGCGCCCGGCGGTGCAGCCCGGCGAGCGGCTCGATTTCACGCTGCCCGCCGAAAAAGTGACGGTGCGTTTCGCTGCGAACGGCGGCGCCGCGCCTCAGCTCACGTTTCCCGGCCTCGCACCGTCGCCCGCGACCGACACCACGGGCAACATGGCGCGTCTGCTGCGCCACGTGCCACGGGAACGCACCTACGTTCCCGTCGAACTCACCGTCGCGACCGGCAGCGGACAAACCGCCAGCCTCCATGTTTCATGGACGACTGCGGAAGACGATCGGCCGCGTGCGCTCGCGCTCCGGCGGGTAATTGTCCCGTGGGCATCGCCACCGGAGCCCGTCACCAAGCCAGCGATGCCGGCCGAACTGGCGGGTGGGGACTGGCATAAGGGCAAGCAGCTCTTCGCCGCCTGCGCGATGTGCCACGGCGTGAACGGCGAAGGCTCTCGCGTCGGGCCCGATCTCTCGAATCTCGTGCATCGCGACTATGCCTCGGTCGTTAGAGACATCGCGGAGCCGAGCGCGGCGATCAATCCCGACCACGTCGCCTACACGATCACGCTCCGGAGCGGAGAGACGCAGACCAGCGTGCTCCTGGAGGACAACGCCGATCACCTGCTGCTCGCCGTGCCGGGATCGACGCCGAAAAAATTGCCGAAGAGCGACATCATCCGGATGTCCGCTTCCGCAGTATCGCTGATGCCCCCCGGCCTCGATCAGGCCCTCGGCCCCCAGGGCCTGAGAGACCTGCTTTCCTATCTTATGCTGCCATCCCCCGACCAACCCTCCAACTCCACCCCATGATGATCCGACGCCTCCGCCCCTACGCCGTTTTTGGCGCCGCCTGCACCTTTGTCTGGACGGCCCTCGCGCAAACACCCGCTCCTGCACCGAACCTCGGCACGACCGCCGCCAAATCGCCCGCGCTCGCCAAAAAAATTGTTCTCATCGGCGGCAAGAAAAGCCACGGCCCCGGCGAACACGATTTTCCCAACGGCATTCCGATGATCGCCGCGTGGCTCAAAGCCGCGCCCGCCTTCGCCGCCGTCGATGTGCTCGCCTACACCGGCGGCTTCCCGGCCGATCTCGGTGTGCTCGACGGCGCTTCGAGCATCGTGATGTATTTCGACGGCGTGCAGGAGACGCCGCCGCCGCTGACCGATCCCGCGCGCATCGCGAAATTGCAACAACTCATGGAGGCGGGTGCCGGCCTCGTCACCCTGCACCAGTCATCGACGCTGCCCCCGGGCAACACCACCGTGCCGCTCATCGAGTGGCTCGGCGCGAAGCGCAACGGCATGTTCGATCGCACGACCGAGAAGGCCGCGCTCAAGCTCGCCACTCCGGCCCACCCGATCAGCGCCGGTGTCGGCCCGATCGCCTTCACGGATGAATTCTACCCGACCCTGATCTTTCACCCCTCGCGTCAAGTGACGCCGATCTTGCGCGCCGAGCTCACGCCAAAACTCGGCGATGCAAAAAAACAGGCGGCGACCCCGCCGACTCGCGGCGAGCACACCGTCGGCTGGGCCTTTGAACGCGTCAACGGCGGCCGCTCCTTCGGCTTCACCGGCGCGCATTACGCGAAGAACCTCGAGGAGCCGAATCTCCGCCAGCTGCTCGTCAACGCCATCGCGTGGAGCGCAAGGCTCGACGTGCCCGCCGGCGGCATCGCGATCCCGGGCCCGATCATCGGCGTCGCGCAGGTGAACCGCCACGCCGAGAACCGCGTCGTGTCGATGCCATCGGGCGAGCTGCGCTGGTATACGTCGGCCGAGATGGGCAACTCGCGCACGATGACCACCGGCGTGGCGATCATGAAACCCGGCAAATCCAACCCCCGTCACTTTCATCCGAACTGCGACGAGATCCTTCACGTGGTCAGCGGCAAGATCATCCACACGATGAACGAAGTGAGCACGGAGATGAGCGTCGGCGACACCGTGAGCATCCCCCAAGGCGTGCTGCATAACGCCACCAACATCGGGCAAGAAGATGCCGTCCTCGCGATCTCGTTCTCCACCGCCTATCGCGAGGCCGTCGGCTACGGCTCGCCCTGACGCCGGATTCGAGCTCGGCCGTTCGTGACGCTGATGGACGCGGTCTATCGCTCGGATGTTCGGTTCATCGTGAGGCGTCGATGATCCGGCGGTTCGTCTCCTGAAGTCGCGTCACGTAGTCTTCGAAGGGCGTGCCGTCGGGACGGAGCAGGCCTTGTTTGAAGCGTTTGAGCCGATCTTTGTAGGTCGTGAGATACTGGCAGCGGAAGTAGCCGATGATGTAGGGTCGCGCGCAGGCGTCGTGGAGAAAACGGTCGTAGCTGTCCGCGGCTTCTTCGGCGGTAGGGTATTGATGCCAGCCGCCAGTCTTGGGCGTCTGCGCGTCGAAGAAACCGCACTGGTGGTCGGCTATGACGATGGGCTTGCCGGTGAGACGGTGCAGACGATCGAACTCGGCGGCGTCGAATTGCGTTTCGTCGGGCCGCGTAAGTTTGATCGGGGAAGGGTAGTGGTGGTCGCCGGGCTGGATGCCGAGAACGTCGATGAACTTGGCGGCCTCCTCCAATACTTCGTCGGGATGATCGCGCAGATGAAAGCGGTCGCCCATGAGCAGGCCGCGGGGATGCTCCCGGCGGAAACCGGCGCTGACAGTCTGGTAGTAGTGTCGCGCGATCAGGCGCAGGAACTCGCGGTCATCGGCAAAGACTGCGGGCCGTTCGAGATCGAGCGTCACTCCGCCCACGGACTCGAACGACGAAAAGTTCGTGCCGTAGGCCGCGTTTAGTTTTGCAACGTCGCCATCATGCCGGGTGCGCAGAAATGCGGTGTAGCGTTCGCGTCCCGGAGCTCCGCGGGGCAAGCCGCGCATGAACGATACGAAATCGGTGCCGCGCGATTGGCGGGTGCCCCGGAGATCCCAGCTCAACGAATCGTTCCACGTCCAAGCGATGGCCATCGGGTTGGCTTTCATCTCGGCGGCGGCGGCCTTCGCCTTCGCTTCCGCCGCAGCGGCGAAAGCAGGGGCGAAGACGTCGATGTAGGTGAGTGGATCGTGAAAGAACGAGGCGGAGGCAAACGGGGTGTTGACCACGTAGGGCATCGTGCGGCGCATCTCCTCCGGCGTGTGGAAGCCCGCACAATTGAAACCCCACTCGCGGCATTGCCGCTCAATCTCGCCAAACACGCGCGGCCAATCCGTGCCGAAACGTTGTGCCAGCACCGTGTGCGGATATTCGGCGGAGTTCTTCACCTCGTTGAGATGATTCACGCCGAGTGCGAACATCCCGTGTCCCTCCGGCGTGACCAACCACCAGCGGCCGCGGACTTTCTCCACGGCGAAATGCCCGGTGGACGTGCTGGTGACGGCGGAGCGCCCGCCAAAACGGTCGGTTGGAATTGACAGCGGTTCGGCGGCGGAGAGCGCCGCGGCTCCGACCACGGCTAGTGCGACGACGCGCATGGCGCGGTGGCGAGAGCAGGTCATTGAGAACGACGGCGAAGCTCTTCTCCCACTTTCAGAATCACGAGGGCGTGCGAGTTCTGCGCGGTGACGAACAGATGGCCGTCGTGGTAGACGAGGTCGTGCGCGTCATCTCGGCCGCCGGGAAAGGCGGACGTCGATGTGAAGCGTCCGAGTTCGCGCGGCGCGTCGGGGTTCGCCACGTCGATCGCCAAGACGGTTTGCCCTCCGGCGGCGTAGGCCACCTCGCCGGCCACCTCGAGTCCGTTGGGACCGTCGAGCGATCCGGGAAAATCGATGCTGCCCCGCAGCGTGGGCTGCGCGGGATCGGTCAGATCGATGACCGAAACATTTTGCCACAGTTTGTCGGTGCGGCCGGGTTTTTGGACTAGCGAACAGCCCGCGTAGGCGAAGTTGCCGCGGATCATCACGCGGTTCGCACCGGCGAGGCGCGGATGTTCGAGCTTGCCGACGAGCGCCCATTGCTCAGGAGGCAATGCCTTGTGCGTCCGGGGATCGGCCACGCGATATACAGCGAGTTTTCCGGGCCGGGATTCCGCGCCAAAACCTTCCGGCGCGACGATTACGAGCAGATCGCCGCGGAAGGCTGCGTCGTGCGGTTTTTCAAGCCCGTCCAGTTGCCTGGCATTGCGGGCGCCCAGCAGCGTGAGGCGCTCGGGAAAGGCGGCATTCACCGCGTAGATGTAGCCTTCTTTGTTCGCTCCGAAAACAACGTCGCCGAGACGCGCGAAGCCGTTCGTGATGTCCACCCGCGGGCGATCTTTGATGGCGAACAGTTGTTTCGGCACCGCCGGGGCGGTCACGTCGAATAGAAAAAGATCGCGTGTGCCGACGAGCAGGCGGTTGCCGGAAAGGGGCAATACGGTCTCCGCGTCCTCGTAGGCCAGCGGGTTTTTTGCGGCCCATAGCAGTTTTGGTGAAGCGGGCTGCCGCACGTCCACGACAGCGAGCGACCCGCCTTTGCCTTTCTCGTAGGGGAAAACTCCACTGCTCGGCAGCGCGCGCGTCGTGTAGCCTTTTCCTGCGATGTAGGCGATGCCGTCGCGGATTTCGATGTCATGCGCGCCGGTGAGCGCCGCCTCGTCGCGCAGCACCGCCGCAAGAGTGAGCGCGTCCGAGGAGGGCACGCTGGCGGTCTTGGCCCCGCCGGGCTGAGCCCACGCCGGCGTGCCGAACCAGTCATGCATTTCCTTGGCGAACGGTGCGACGACTTCGCGGGGCTCGGGGATGTGCCCGCGATCACCCGTTTCGATCATCCACGTATCGAGGGCGGCGCGCAGACTAGCGCGGGCCTCGCGGTGTTCGGGCCGTGCAGAGTCCGCGAGATTATGAATCTCATGCGGATCAGAACGGAGATCGTAAAGTTCCTCGGACGGACCGGTGCGCTGCATAAGTTCCAAGGGCGGGCCGGTGAGTTTCCCTTCGGCGAGGAGCTGGCGCATGAGCGGGTAGATGGGGAAACATTTTTCCTTGTAGCGATTGAGGGAGGCGAACGTGGGGCCGGTGCTGAGGGTGCGGATGTAGTGGTAGCGCGCGTCATGCACCGAGCGGATGCGCTGCTCCGTCTCGTCGATGCGATCGCGCGCGGCGAACGCATAGCTGCGCGGCGGCGTGGTGCGCTCGCCGATGAGACTGTGGCTTTGCATCAGCAGCGGACGAGGCACACCGGCGGCGGCGAGGGTGGTGGCGGTGAGGTCGAGGAGGCTGACAATTTCGTCGTTCACCGTGCCGGGCGCATACCGGGCCGGGGCGGGAAAATTTTTCGGCCAGCGAATAATCAGCGGCACCCGCAGACCGCTGTCGTAACACCAGTGGATGCCGCGGGGCTCCAGGCGTCCGTTGTCGCCGAAGAAGATGATCACGGTGTCGTCTTCGCGGCCTTCGGCGCGCAGCTTGTCGAGCACGACGCCGAAGCGTTTGTCCATGCCGGAAACCGAATTCAGGTAGCGGGCCCATTCTTCACGCACCACGGGGTGATCGGGATAATACGGCGGTGGCGTGACGTTTTGCGGCGTGGCGATTTTCTCGTGCTCGCGCTCGCCGACCCATTCCGCGCGCGCCTGCTTCCACGTCTGACGGTCGTAGATGTCGTATTCGGACTCCATCGCATTGACGACCGCGAAAAACGGGCGGTCTTTGGGCAGCGCGGACCAGTCGCTGGAATTTTCGTGATAGATCGGACCTTCGTTGACGAAGTTCAGATCGAGTTTGCCGGTGCCGATTTCTTTTCCGTCGAGCGTCTTGAGGTTGGCGGTGAAGTAGCCCGCATCACGCAGGCGGTGCGTGACGGGGCGCACGCCTTCGGGCAGGCGATAGGCGTCGGTGCGGTGGGAGCGCATGGGATGCGTATCGGTGCTCGTCTGATACATGCCCGTGAAGAACGCGGAGCGGCTGGGCGCGCAGGTGGGATTGGTGGCGATGACATGCGTGTAGCGCACCCCTTCGGCGGCGAGCCGGTCGAGGTGCGGGGTGCGAACGTTCTGCGCCCCGTAGCAACCGAGGTCGTGCGCGAGATTTTCGCCGGCGAGCCAGAGGATGTTGGGTTGCTTGGGCGCGGCGGAAGCAGAGGAGCCGCCGATCATCGCGACGAGCAAGAGCGTCAGCGGAACGAAAAGGGAGAGGGTTTTCATATTGGGGAGTAGATGTGAAGTGGGATGAGGCTCGGTGAGTGGCGCATTTCTACTTCATGGTGGCGGCTGGAGCCGCTCGCGACGTCCTGCGTTGAAACCAGACGGGACGTTCCAGCCGTGCGTTCACAACGGTCCGGCACGGCCAAGTCCACGCCGTCGGGGAGCGGACGACGCACAGTGGGTTGGATGCTATTTTCGGCGGCCCGAGCGCGAGCGGTGAAAGAGAAAACGGCAAGGGCGGGGTTCGCGACTGCGAGCGTGGCGCGTCGTTTCATCAGGGAAGCTTTTGTGGCGCTGCCTTCTTGGCCCACGCGGGCGTGCCGTGCTGTCGGTCCGCGCTTTCGGTCCACTGGCGCACGATGTCGGCGGGTTCGGGCGTGCGGCCTTCGTCGTTGGTTTCATCGATCCAATGCGCGAGGACGGCGCTCATTTCCTTGCGCATGAGCTGGTGTTCAGGATTGGCGGAGGCGGCGAGATTGTGGATTTCAAAGGGATCGGTTTCGAGGTCGTAGAGCTCCTCGTCCGGCAGGCGTGGAGCCACGAGCACGGCCTGGGCGGGAGTCAGTTTTCCTTCGGCGTGGAGCTGGCGCAGCAGCGGCACGACCGGGAAGCGGGCCTCCTTGTAGCGGTGCAGCGCGAGGAAGGATTGTTCCGGCATGAAGTTGCGGATGTAGCGGTAGCGCGGTCCGCGCACGGCCCGGATGCGGTTCACCGCATCGTCGGTGCGGTCGCGCGCGCTGAAGACGACACTGCGTTTTGGATCGGCCTGCGCGCCGAGAAACACACGGCTCTGCATGCCGGCCGGCTTGGGCACCTCGGCGATGGCGAGCGTCGTGGCGGTGAGGTCGAGCAGGCTCACGAGTTGTTCGCTCACGGTGCCGGCCTTGTATTGCGATGGGGCGGGAAAATTTTTCGGCCAGCGAACGATCAACGGCACGCGGTCGCCGCTGTCGTAGCACCAGTCGAGACCGCGTTGCTCCAACCGACCGTTGTCCGCGAAAAAAATAACCACAGTGTCGTCCGCCAGGCCGTCGGCCTCCAGGCGGGCGAGGATCTCGCCGACGCGGGTGTCCATACCGCCGACGGAGTCCAGATAGCCGGCCCAATGCTTCCGCGTCACCGGATGATCGGGGTAATAGGGCGGCACCGTGATTTGGGCCGGGTCGGTGATCGCCGGGTGGGTCTGGCCGTTCCAGGGGTTTCCCGGTGCTGCCACCCAATCTTTTACGGAGTTCTCGACCGTGGGCAGATTGACCTGCGCGAAGAAAGGCTGGCGCGGCTTGAGGTCCGTCCACTCGCCGCTGTGGTAGAGACGGGCGGAGTTTTGGGTGTTTTGGCTGCGGCCCTCGATGCCGTCGTCCGTGGCTGGCGGCTTAAGCGTTTTGGCGAGGGCGGTATTGAGCACCGGGCCGTTCACCTCGAAATTAAGGTCCGTCTTGCCGGTGCCCACCGGTTTTCCGCCCATCGAGGCGACGTTGGCGGTGAAGTAGCCGGCTTCCGCGAGCCGTTGTGGGAGGGGCCGCACGCCGATGGGCAGTTGATAGTGATCGTGCCGATGCGAACGGTGATTGTGCGCGCCGATGCTCGTTTGATACATGCCGGTCATGAACGCCGAGCGGCTGGACGAACAAACTGGTGAGGTGTCGAAGGCCAGGCGGAAGCGCAAACCCTCGCGCGCGAGCCGATCGAGGTGCGGGGTGCGGACCTGCTTCGACCAGGGCGAGTCGGGGTAGCAGCCGAGGTCCGGTCCCATGTTTTCGGCGGTGATCCAGAGAATATTGGGACGGCGTGTAGCGGCCGGAGCATCTGCCGCTCGCGCGGCACAGACGGCTCCGATCACGAGAGCGGTCAGGATGGCAGAGAGAAATTGGGGGGCAATTTTCATGAATTTGGCGGGCACGACAGACCGAGGGGAGGCGAGCCAGTGGGCGAAGCTCGTGGACGAGCGGCTGGCTTCGGCATCGAAGCCGAACCGCAATAGTGTCAGTTGCGCGCAGAGGATTCAACCCACGGAAACAAGGGGGCGAGGTGGCGACGTGGCGGAGAGCGGCGTTCGATACCGCGTGCGCTGTGCGAAGGTGTGCTCGGGCTTGCGGCGGTGCGGTCGCGAATCGATTTCAATTGTTCGTTATCGCGGCAAAACGAGCGACGCAGCAGCCCCCTGATTTCCGTGGATTGAGGGACGTGCCGGAATCGCGTAATCTAAAAGGGTGGGGATATCAAAATGCGACAGCGACGCACGACGGAGCGATTGCCTCGACTGTAACCGACTACCTGGGCCGCGGCGCCGTTTGAGTGTCGCCAACGGGCTCGCCCGCTGGGTTGATCGGACGGCAGCCGGAACGACGTCAGACGGGCATGATTTCGCTCCCTCCAATTTACTTCGCTCGAATCACCGATGAAACTCCCGCTCGCTACTTCAATTTTCGCCACGGCGTTGGTGGCCTTTGCCGCTTCGCCAGTGACCCCGCCGAACGCCCTGACCGTGGTAGCCGTGCTCCAAGACGGTGAGGCGCTCGCGGGCGCCCACGATGTCGAGGTGCGCGACGGTCTCGCCTATGTCGCGGGCAAGGGCGGTGCGTTGGCCATCGTCGATGTCAAGGACCCGGCGATGCCCATGCTGCTGTGGTCTGGCCGCGACTCGCAGGCTTACGAAGACGCGCAGACCGTGCTGCCGCTGGGCCGCAACCGGCTGCTCGTCGGCACACGTGACTTGATCCTGTTCGACACCCGGCAACCGGCCAACCCCACGTTGCTCGCGACCGTGAAGGATCGCCCGCGCATCGATCGCATCAACGGCTTCGCGCGTCGTGGTGACACGGTCTTCGGCGCCAACAAGGGCGGTTACGTCTTTGCGGCCGATGTCAGCGGCTTGGACGACGTGCGCGTCCTCGGCGTTCGGGCGGTCCGTGAGCGCGATAACCTTTATACTCCGCACGACGTCGCGCTCGCGGACGAACTGCTGGTGGTCGTCGACGGAGCGAATTTCGGGCGGGACAGCAGACCAGGCAAACTGGCGGTGTATCGCGTCGCCGATCCGACCACTCACGCGCCGCTCGCGCCCGATCGATGGGACGCGCCGGCTGTCATCACGGATTTGCGCTTCGCGGGTGCCAACCGCGTGAGGACGAGCGGTCGCTTCGCGTATGTCGCTTCGTCGCTCGCGGTCGAGAGTCCGCGCCACACTGGCCTGCAAAACAATCTGGCCGTCGTCGACCTGTCCGATCCGGTGAAGCCGCGCCTCCGCGGGAGCGTCGCGTTTTCAGAAGGACGCGGACCCAACGGCATGGAGATTTCCGGTCGCGTCGTGTTCGTCGCCGGAGGCCAGTCGGTGCAGGCCATCGATGTGTCGAACCCCGACGCTCCGCGCGAACTCGCCTTTGTGACCGCGCTGGCGGCGTTTCCGGGTTCGGGCGATGACGGCCACGATCTCGTTTACGCCGACGGCCATCTTTTCGTCACGGCGCAGAATTCACACGCGCTCGTCATCCTGCGCGTCGAGGGCAAAGAATTGCTGGACGCCGCCCGCCGCTGATGTCTTCGCCTCCCGCATGGCGATCCTTTTGCCTCATCCACATGAAACTCGACCCCGGCGCTGCCTGTATCCCGGCGATCTCCGTGTTCGCCCGCTGCACGCCGGCTGCCGCCAGCGCCAAGTGATCGCCTTGCCCGATGCTGAATGGCCCGTCACTCGCTCAGGTCTTCCTCGGTCGTTGCGTTATGCGTTGCAGCTTTCGAGTCGGTCTCATGGTCGCCCTTATCGCCGGTTTGCGGGCACAGGATGTCAGCTCGGACAAGCGAAGGTTTTCCGTGCCCGACGGTATTGCGCGAAAAATCAGCTCCGAGTATCGCGAACTCGACGACGCCCGTCGCCGGTTGGAGGCTGAGCTGCTGGAGCTGCCTCCGACCCCGCAGAACGAACAGAGCGCTCGCATTGGGTGGAAAGTCTTTGGATTCGGGGATGCTTTGCCCGTCCGGCAATGGGTGGAAATCGACCTTGGAGGTGCGCACGCGATCGATGCGATCGCGCTCATCCCGGTCGATGCGCCGACGAACAGTGCCAGCGAGCCTGGCCTCGGTTTTCCGCGCCGGTTTCGCGTCGAACTGGAGGATGACGGTGGATCGCTGGCCGTGATCGCGGATTTCACCGGGGCGGATTTCCCCAATCCCGGCATTCTGCCCGTGCTCCTTCCGGCGCGCGGCATGATGGCGCGACGAGTGCGCGTCGTCATGAGCAAGCCATGGGAGAGGAACCAATACTACACCTACGCCTTGGGCGAAATCATGGTGCTCAAGGGCAACCGAAACCTCGCGACGGGCCTCACCGGTGTGACCGTGCGGACCAGCGGATCGCTCGAAAGCGCCCCGGCTTGGAGCCGGGAAAATCTGATCGACGGACAAAGCACCGTCGGTGCGCCCCTGCGCAAGAGCGGGAACAAACTCGCCCACGGCTGGCAGTCGGCACGATTCCCCGGCCCCTCGGCGGTCGCGTGGGTGCAAATCGATCTCGGCGAAGTTCGCCGCTTCGATGAAGTGCGTCTGCTGCCGACGAAGCTGCCCCATTATTCCGTCCATCAAGGCTACGGATTCCCCGGAAAGATTCACGTGGAAGTCGCGGATGACGCGGCGTTCGGCTCGTCGCGTGTGCTGGCCGATTGGACGGCCCGAGTGCTCGACAACCCCGCTTTCAACCCCGTCACGGTGCCCGGCGACGGGACGCCGGCGCGCTATGTGCGGGTGACGGCGAAGGATCTTTGGCCGCGCGCGGAGAATGCCTGGGTGTTCGCGCTGGCGGAGTTGCAGGTTTATCAGGGCGACAAGAATCTGGCGTTAGGGACCTCGGTCACAGCCTCCGCTGCCACGACGGGAGAGTCTTCCAATTTCAGCCCCGACTATCTGACCGACGGTGTCCGCGGGGCATTGGAGTTTGTCGAGTGGCCAGTCTGGCTCGGCCTGCTGTCACGTCGTCGGGAGATGCTGCACGAAATCGCCGGCATCCGCGCGCGGCAAACCGAGATCCAACCGGGTTTGGTGCGCGTGGTCGGGTGGACGTTTTCCAGTGTAGTGGCGCTGCTGGTGGCCGGGACGATCGCTGCGCTCTATCGCGCCCGGCGGGCCCAATCCCGCGCGGTGGCGGCGCTGCAACGGCGGATCGCCGGCGATCTCCACGATGAAATCGGCAGCAATCTCGCCAGTATCGCGATGCTCTCCGAGTTGGGTCAGCGGCAGGACGGCGCCAGCGCGGACCGCGACCTGGGCGAGATTCGCCGGCTGGCAAAGGAATCGTCCGCGGCCATGCGGGATTTGGTCTGGCTCATCCAACCCGGACCGCACGATGCGCCGCGCCTCGCGGACCGCCTCCGCGCCGCAGCGCGCCGCCTGCTCAGCGGGCTCGAATGGCAGTTCGAGATTTCGGGCATGGACACCGCGCCGTCCCTCGACGTGCAACGCCACCTGCTCCTCGCGTTGAAGGAAATGCTCCACAACGTCGTGCGCCACGCGGGTGCCCGGCAGGTTGAAATTCACCTCATCGTGTGCGACGATCATTTCACGCTTGAGGTGCGCGACGATGGCCGGGGGTTCGACGTTTCGCGCCAAAGCGGCGGTCATGGTTTCACGAGCCTGCGCCATCGGGCCTCTCTCCTGCGGGGCAAGTTCACGCTCGAAAGCCGGCCCGGCCACGGCGCCCGCGTGGTGCTGTCGGGTTCACTGCGCACCGAGGGTGAAGCGGCTCTGCGCCAAACCAAATGAGCGCTCTCATTGCACAGCGAGTCTGGCTGATCGAAGACAACGCCACCTTGCGCCAGACTGTCGCGCGCGCGATCGACACCCTCGCGGGGTTTCGCTGCGCCGGGCAATTTCAGTGCTGCGAAGACGCGCTCACCCGACTCGGCAGTGCGGCCGACGCGAAGCCGGATATCGTTCTGCTCGACGTCGGCCTGCCCGGCATGAGCGGCCTCGACGGCATCGCCCTGATCAAGCAAGCCGCGCCGCGCACGCAGGTCGTGATTCTCACCGTCTTCGACGACGACGATAAGATTTATCGCGCCATCTGCGCCGGTGCTTCCGGCTATCTCCTCAAGGATTCCCTGCTGGATGAACTGTCTGCCGCACTGCACGAAGTGAGCCTGGGAGGTTCCCCGATGGCGCCACGGGTCGCGCGGCGCGTGCTCGAGATGTTTTCCCGCCTCGCGCCGCGCGCGACCGATTCGCCCGCGCTCACGCCGCGCGAGCGTCAAATCGTCGAAGGCATGGCCGACGGCCTGAGCAACAAGCAAATCGCCGCGCGCCTCGGCCTCAGTCCGCACACGACGGAAGACTACACCCGAAACATCTACGAGAAGCTGCACGTCAACACCCGCGGCGGAGCCGTCGCCAAGGCGATGCGCCACCGGCTGTTTTGAGCGCGCGGCATCGCGGGCGTTTCGGTGGGAGCCCGTGCAACACCGCGGCAGCAAATCCCCGTTGGAGTCACCCCCGTGTTTCCGGGGATTGTGACGGTCCGTGCAACTCGGCATGATGGATCTCAACCCATGAAGATCACTTTTGCTGGATTGCGCGTGATGGCTCTCGCCTTTGCGCTCGCTCTTTCGCTCCGTGCCGCACCGCAACTTGGCCTGCAGTCGTGGACCTGCACCGCGATGACGTTCGAGCAAACCGTCGAATTCGCCGTGCGCCATCGCATCACGAATCTGCAATTCTACGACGGGCACTTCAACCCGAAGGGCCCGAAGGAGGAAACGCTGCGCAAATTAGCGGTGCTCAAAGCCAATGGTCTCAAGATTTACACCTTCGGCGTCAATGCGACCTCACTCGACAAGGAAGAGAATCGGAAACTCTTCGAATTCGCGAAGCTCATCGGCGCGAAGCTGATTGTCGTCGAGCCGCGGAATCCCGCCGAGTGGGACAATCTCGAGGAACTGGTCCGCGAATACGATATCCGGCTCGCGATCCACAACCATGGAACCGGCACCGTCTATGGCGACCCCGCCACGGTGAAAGCGGTGCTGGCGAAACGCGACCGGCGCATCGGTGTGTGCCTGGATGTCGGCTGGGTGACGGGGGCCGGTTTCGATGCCGCCGAAGTCTTTCGCAGCTATGGCGACCGGGTCTTCGACATTCACCTCAAGGACAAGAAAATCGAAATCGCCGCCGACGGAGCGAAGGTGGTGGTCGATGCCGTGGTCGGAACCGGTGCGACGAATTTCACGGGACTCTTCGCTGCGATCAAGGAGACGAACTGGAGCGGTGTCATGGCCATCGAGACCGGCCGCAAACCGCTGACGGCCAATCCGGACACGCAGGTGGCCGCGGCGATCTCCGTCTTCGAGACGCGAATGTCCGGGAAATAGTTCAGGAGCCTCAAAGCACGGATTGCAGCTTCTGGCTCCGGTAGCGACTGGATGAACCCGGCCGCCTGCAATGAGAGAACCTTTTCGCGTAGGGCCGCCATACGCTCGTGTTCGCAGTGCAGTTCGTAGCGGCTCCGTTGCCCCCCGAACTCCTGAAACGAAGGGAGGCAGTGTTTACGGAACCTCGTAAACTTCGATGAGAGCAACGCCCCGGGTGCCGTTCGCGCCGGTGACGGACGCGGTGTAGGCGCCGGGCGGGAGAGTCACGAGCACGGCTGCGTCGCTCGATGACGCCGGCAGCGCAAATGCGCCGACGCTCGCGGAGGCGATGACGATGTCGGCGGCATTGCTCGCGGTGCCCCAATTGTCGTTGGCGGCTACAACCGTGTTGGCGGGGCCAACGACACTGAGGCTGGGATCGGCGAGTGGGTTTGGCACACCAAACTGGGCCAAGGTTGGCCCGATGCCGCGAATGAGTAATTTTTTTGGCACCGGACCGCTCACGACGAAACCTGCGATGCCGACGCTGGCCCCGCTGCCGACCGTAAGCCGGGATGACAAATTGACGAGCCGGGCGGATCCACGATCGAGCTCATAAACTTCGACCAAGCCGACGCCGCTCGCATCGCCGACACCTGACAATTGCACGGTGTAGGCTCCGGAATTTACGGTTGTCACCAGCGCGGCATCGACGCTGCCCGCATTCAGCGCGAAGGCCCCCGCCTCCGCGAAGGCGGCTGCGGTGGCGTTGCTGCTTGCCGAACCCCAGTCGTCGTTTTCCGCGAGCGTGGCGCCGTTGGCGTCGAACAGGGTGAGTTTGGGGTTGGCGAGCGAGCCGGGCACGCCAAACGCGGCGAGGCCAGGCCCAATTCCACGCAACAGCACGGTCTTTGCTCCGGGACCTGACACGGCAAACCCGGCGATGAGAGTTTCATCTCCCGGATTGACGGAGCCGCGGGTGGCAAGATTGGAAAGTCGCGAGGATTCGGCGCCGCCGGGAGTCGATGGGACAGTGGTGAGGGTCATCGCCGCTTCGTCGGCGGACGTGATCACGCCGTGCTTGTAGAGGGAGACGACGTTCGGGTAGGCGATTCCCGCGTTGGTGGCTCCGACATATTCCCGCAGCGTGTCGCCTGTCGCGGTGCCGTTGTCAATTTGCGGCGCGATCAGGGTCGCCAGCACCCGATCGGAGTTGTGGAATTCGATGGTCCCTTTGCCGATCACGGCGTTGCGGACCGCTCCGTGGCCGAACTGAGCGACATTTTGGACGTTGTGGTAAGTGAGCAGCACGCTCTTGTCCTCCCAGGCGGTGTTACTGATCGGAAATTCGGATTTCACGCCATAGATGCGGATGTTTTTGGCGTTGGTGAATTCGACATACGAGTCGCAGCCCGCCGGATGTTCCGGATTCAAGCCGTAGAACCACAAGGGCTCGGTCGTGCCTTCGACCTTGAGGATGCGGAAAGCGGGATGTTGCGACGTGAAGTTTTTTCTGGACCCGGTGGAATACCACCGGCCGCCGCCGGCGTTCCGAATTTTTATGAGGCTGTGGGGATTGGTCGGCAGTCGATTGATCGGTGTCGTCGCCGCCGGTTCACGGTAAACCTGTCCCATGTGGACCATCGAATTGCGGCCGGCCTGCCAGTCCAGCGCGACGAACCAATCGTTGGCCAGGTCCGTGGCGTCCACGCCGATGCTCAATTCGCCCAGATACGTGGTGGCGGTGGCGTCGTTGACCGTGGTGATCATCGCCGTCTCGCTGGTCGGGTTCCAACCGGGCTGGACCTCGATGCGCGTCAAATTTCGGCCGGCTCCGAATAGAATCGTGTCTTTGCGGAGCGTGATCGTGCCGTTTAGGAAATAGATGCCTTTGCGAAGGAAAATTTTCCGATGGCTGTCGATCACACTCTGAAACGCGGCGCTAGACACGTTCCCTGGCTGGATGCCGAGGGCGTAAGCGTCAGCGACGTCGGCATCCGTCACCGACGGCAGGGCCGTCCAGACGTGGCGGGTGAGGAGGTCGGCGGGCGGTGGCGTGGCCTCGTTGGTGATGGAGGAAACCGCGCCATTATTCAGGGGCGCCGGTGTCCTGGTCGCGATGCCGTCAATCAGCGACCAAGAGATTTTCCCGTCGGCGTCCACAGCGGCCTGGTTGCAATAGCTGTATTCTTCGACGCGCTTCCACGTGCCCGTGCCACTGACGGTGGCGGTGGTTCCGCTCTTGAGCAGCTTGTTGCCGCCCGTGACATAGACGTTGCGCTCGTAGATATTCATCCCCGCCGAATTGTTGATCGCCGCCACGGAAGGCTCCGCACCGAGCGTGATACGACCGTCGATGAGGTTCAGACAGGAGTTATGTGCGCGACCGCTGGAGGGGATGGTCAGCGCAGCTTGAGCCGAGCCGGCCGGAGTGACGATCTCGAAGCCCACTAGCACCAAAGGCACGAAACCGTCGTAGCGCACCGCGCTGACCGTCTGGTTTCGCAGCACAGCCCCTACAATCGTCGTGCCCGCCGAGCCGGTGCCGACCGTGTCGATGCCGTATTGGCCTCCTTCTATTTCGATGTTCACGACGTGCGATCCGCGAGCCGGAAGTCCCCTGATGCCGGAGACGGCGCCAGTGGCGGTAATCCCGACATTCTCGATGGAGCTGTCCTGTGCCTGATTGAAGTAGAGGGCGATAGTCCCGGGATTGCCGCTGCCGCAATGCAGGTCCACCCCTCGCAGCATCTGGTTGTAGCCTGAACCATCCGCCTCCACAGCTACGTTCGTGACGTCAAAGTTTTTGAACTCCAACAGGACTTTGGGCGTGCCGGTGTTGCCGAAACCGGTGGCATTGGTCGCCAGCTTGATCACGGGCCGGCGGCTGCCTGTGGTGGCGCCGACTATGGCGATGTGATTTCGCGGTGTCGCGCTGGTATAGCCCGGAGCATTCGTCGGCAGTCCCGCCGCCGTATGAGCTTTGAGAGTGTCGTTGACGAGGTAAGTGCCCGGAGGGAAGTAGACGGCCAGATTGTTCGTGTAGGCGTCGGCAATCGCCTCGTTCAAGCCGGCCGTCGTGGTGGTCGCGCTGGTCTCATTGGTGAACACGCCCGGATAGTGAGTGACCACAAGATAACCTTTGGCATAAAGCGCATCGTTCATAGCGGCGGCAGGGATCGCCGCATGTGCCTGCGGAACAGTGCAGCCGAATAGCGCCAACAACACTAACGGCAGGCCGAAGCCGCCAGCGTAGGCGGAGGAAGCGAGCGCACGAAGAGGGGTGACAAAGCGCTCGATCACAAAAACGATTCAGGGCAGCTCACGGGCAAGTAACGCTTCAATGAAGAGACGAGTCTTTTTCGCCTCCGCCGTGACATGCGCAATGTCGCCCGCGTCGAGGCATTCGATCAGCGCGGGGCCGCGCGTGAAGCCGCCGCGACGGAGCCGGGTCACTACGCGGGCGAAGTCCACTTGCCCGGTGCCCGGAGTGATTTCCACGTCGTTCGGCAGGCGGAAATCTTTCACGCAAAATCCGGCGACTATTCCGTCGACGGTGGCGGCGTCGTCAACGGGGTTGACCGTATTTCCCGAGTGTTTGAAGACGTTACCTGGGTCATAAGTCAGCCGAAAGTTCTTGTGACCGACCTTGTCGATGAGGCGGCGGCACAGTGCACCGGTAGAACTCGGTCCATTGTGAGGTTTGATGGTGAGCCCCACGCGCTTGGCCGCCGCATAGTCGCAGCATTCCGCGACGACCTTGTAGTAGTCATCGACTGCTTCCGGAGAGCCTGCGCCGCCGAGGAGAAGGCCGGGGCAGCCGCAGGCCGCGACGTTGTCCACCAATCGGCGGAGGCGAACAATGCTTTCTGCGACGGAGGACTTCTTCATGAAGTCGGCGCCGAAAGCGGAAGCGATGCCCAGCCCTCGGGCCTTCGCTTCCGTCGCCATCTCCGCCGATTGCTCTAGGGTGGTGTCCGGAGTGAGCAGCATTCCCGTCTTTGCGGTCATCAGGCCGGCGAACTTGAATCCGGCGTCGGCGATCGCATCGAACGCCACGCGATAGTCGTGTTTGTTCCACGGACGTGTGTAGCACCCGACTTGCCACGGCGTCTCGTCGGCGGCGCGAAGACCGCTGGCAGCCGCCATTGTGAGCAGAGCGCCGCCGACAAACTTGCGGCGGGTGAGAACGGCAGACGCAGTGCCAGTCGTGGCGGGGCTGAGGGCGTCTAACGGGAAGTGTGTTTTCACTTGCTGATACGAGTATTTTGCTTTGGAGGGCTGGGACCTCGACGAGGCGATTCTTTCGAGGATTGACACCGATTTTTTGTGATCGGAAGCCCGTGAAGCTCCAACCTTGGAGCGGCGATGGCTATTTCAGGCGATAGTTCACTTCCAAAACCGGTTGACTACCAACTGGTGAATCTCCGCTGTGGAATTCGACATAGTCGGCGTGGCCGTTGTTGTTGTCATCTGCTGAAAAGTAGACGCGAAACTGAGTTTTGGTGTTAGTCTGGCTGATTCGGAGGAGGCCAGCTGGTGTCAATGTCCCTTCCGTCCAATCCCCGTTCCCGGGCGGAACGCTAAGACCTGTCACAACATCGGATTCGTGCGCGAGCGCTTCAAAGTCCCCGATCGCGAGAGCACTGCTTGTGTTGAAACCTCCCTTACGAATGTCCACTTTCAGCGCCCCCAGTCCGGTGAAGTCTGCGCTCGAAGATGCGCCGGCTCGTCTGAGCCGTAGTTTGGCACTAACGATGACGGCGTCATCGGGGAGGGGTTCGGTCACGAAGGAGAGGATGGCCTTGTATTGTTGATTCCCATCATGGTCACCGACGCGCAACGTTACACCGTTGCCTAAAGTTCCACCAATATTCGACGTTTCACTCGATTCCCTCACCCAACCATCGTCTCCCGAAACAGAATAGAATTTTTGGATAGGCCCACCGTAAGAAGGGCCGGCGTGCGTCAGTTTGCCTTCGTCGTTGCTGGGCCCGCCGGTCGTGATGATTCCGCGTTTATACAAGGAGACGAGATCGGGAAAGGTAACTGACCTTTCAGATGAAGCGCCTGCTAGCTTCTCCAAGAGTGTTGGTCCGGTGAACGTAAACGATTTCTTTTGGGGCGCGATCATGGTCGCGAGCACCCGATCGGTTCCGTTCCCGAGAAATTGGACGAGCCCTTTGGCGCCCCCGCTTTGATCGAGGCCATTGCGGAGCGCCCCGGAACCAAAGAGCGCGACATTCTGAACGTCGCGGAAAGTGATAACCGCACTGAGTTGACTCCAAGTCGGCGAAGGTGGCGGGGAGTGACTATCTATCGCGTTGTCCCAAGCTGTGTGTTCCGAGATAACGAATTCGCTCTTCAGTCCATAGATGCGGACATTAGTTGAGTTTACGATCTTGGCATAGGTATCGCACCCGCGGGCGTGTTCCAGATTCAAACCATAAATCCACAACGGCTCAACCACGCCCTCTACCTTGAGCACGTGAAAATCGTTGTTTTTCGCCGTGTAGTTCTTTCGCGCGCCGACCCCATACCATCGTCCGCCGCCCCATTCGCGGATTCGTAGAATACTGTGGAGGTTGGTGGTTTCGCGCGGTGACCAGGGCGAGGCTACCTTGGGGTCTTGCGCATAGACCAAGCCGATATGCACCATGGAATTTCTTCCCGCCTGCCAGTCCAATGCGACGAAACGGTCATTGGGATGTGCTTTGCTGATGTCGGGCTCCACCCCGTCGGGCGCGTCGACAAACACCCCGATCGATAGATCGCCGAGGTAGGTAGAAGCATTCTTGTCGTTATCCGTGGTGATCATCGGCACCTGATATTGGGTCTCCCGAAATGTCACGTCAGGCTCGATCCTTGTTAGGTTCCGGTCGGCACCGAACAAAATCGTGTTTGCCCGCAGATTGATGGCACCTTTAAGTAAATAGACCCCGGCCGGCAGAAAGATTTTTTTCTTCTCCGCGCTGCACCGGTCAATGATGTCTTGCAGTTCCCCGGGTTCGACCGGACCTGGCAGGATGGGAATTTCGGTCCCAGTTAGATCGGCGAGATTGCTTACATCGACAACGTCCGTGTCCTCACGCGACGGCTTTGAGGCCCAGCTATGCCGGGTGACTAGATCTATCGGCGGAGTAGGCGCATTGTTCTGGATATCGGCTGGGACTTGTGGGGAGGGGTTTGTGGTTCCATCGACCAAGATTTGGGATGCCTTGGGGTCAGCGTCGATGCCGGTATCGCGGTAGGAGTATTCGCGAATGAGTTTCGAGACGCCGGAGCCTGTTGTCAGGCCACTTGGACTAGCCACTAGTTTTGAAGTGTTGTTCCCACCACTGACATAGACGTTTCTCGCGTAAAAATTTCTTCCGTTGGTGATGTTATCAATCGCCGCGATGTCGGGCTCGTCTCCCAAAGTGATGATACCGTCGATGAGATGAACTCCAGAAGTTTCCGCACTATATTGCGCAGCGCCGGAGTTGGTTGGTGGCGTCGGTTGGAGAGTCACAGCAGGAATACGGTAACCAGGCGGAGTGCTAATTCTAAACCCGACGAGAACCAATGGCACGAAGCCGTCGTGGCGCACGGCATTCACAGTCTGATTGGTCAACACCGCGCCGACTACAACGGTGCCGGGATTCTTCGTGCCGTTGGTGTCCAAACCAAACTGACCGCCGATGATCTCGACGTTTACTACCACACTGGCTCTAGCCGGCAGTCCCCGGATACCGGAAATAGCCCCGGTAGCGTCGATCGTGACATCTTCGATGGAGCTATCCTGCGCTTGGTTGAAGTAGAGGCCCGTTGCGCCGGCATTGCCGTTGCAGTCCAACTTCATCCCGCGCAACATCTGGTAATAGCCTGCGCCCGCTTGCTCTTTGTCCCATGGAATCGTGGTCGGTGGCGGATCCTGTGGGTCCGGATTCGCCGGTGGAATGTAAAAATTCATAAACTCTACCATAGGTTTGGGTGTCGCCCCGGAACTGCCGTTGCTAAATCCCGCGGCACCGGCGGCCAATTTGATTGTCGGACGACTGTTGCCCGCCGTGGAGCCTACGATGGCGAGATGCTTCCTCGGGTTCGGTGCCGTATATCCCGGGGCACCGTCGGGCTTCCCGGTCGATGTGTGGGCTCGGAGCGTATCGTTGATGAAGTAGATTCCCTCTTCGAAAAAGAGTATCTTATTGGTTTCGTAGGCATCATCGATGGCTTGCTGGATTTTCCCCGTCGTGACCGTAGCATTGGCTTCGTGCGACGCAAATGCCGGAGTCACGTAGTGAGTCACGACCAGATAGCCTTTCGCATACCGCGGATCGCTCAGAGCATTTGGGGGAGGCGTTTGCGGATGAGGCACGGGAAATGCCTGGGCTAACGGGAGACCGACAACGATCAGCGCGAGAAGAATGATCGCGCGATGTGCGGCTCGGGTAAGGACCGAGCCAACGTGTGCCTCATACGAGGCAACCGTGGCGTTAGGCGAGTGGAGGGTGTTTTTCATAGGAATGGATAGCTGGCCGGAGCTGAGGGGAATGTTCTGAAGAGAATCGGGCCAGATGAGAGGTTCCCAGCAGAGGCTGGCTGTGAATTTTTTCCCTGTGCGAGTCGCACCTGGTGAAAGATGGCGGAAAGTCTCATCCGTGGAATGCAATCGTTCGCTCGATTTGGTGCCTCGTCGCAATCTCGCGAACGACCGCGGTCACGGTGTGGTTTCCTTTCGCTTCGTCGGCTGGGAGCGCGAAGAAGTGCGCATACTCGCCGGCTTGGCCGCCGCCGCGTTTGGCTTCCACTAACGTTGGCGACACAGCGCGACCGTCGACGCTGAGTTTCACCAACTCGGCCAGCGGGGCTTTGAGCACACCTTGAAACGTGCATTCCCACGCGCAGCGCACGCGGAAGTTCACCCCGCTTTCCGGCCGACCGGCCTCGAAGGCATCATCCGGGCGCACGGCGACAATCGAGACCATGGGGCGCATGCGTCGCGGGTGATCCCACCAGCGCCACTCCGCCTCCCGCGCGCGCACGAATTCGAGGACTTCGTCGGAGCCGCTGTGCATCCAAGTCTTTCCTTTCGTCCAGACATCGTGGCGCGCGGGCACGGTCCAGTTTTGCTTCAGGGCATTAAGCCAGCCGGCCCAGGTCGGCTCAGTCGCGAGGAAGAGAGTGCGAAAACCGGTCGTAAAATCCGCGAAGTGCCATGGCTCCGGGCCGTGGGCGTCTTGCAGCGCAACAAATGGAATCTGCCCACGCCATCGGTGCAGGAACGGTTCTGTGTTTGCGTGGTCCGGATTGCCGAAGTGGTAGGTCTGGATCGCGGCGAAACCGCCGCGTTCGACCGAATCATCGAGCAACATGCGTGCGAGCGGTTCGTTTTCACTGTATTGCCAAATCAGTCGGCCGCGACCGTGGTGCAAAGGGTCTAGGCGTCGCATGCGAAATTCCGGCCAGGAGACGGGAACGGGCGGTGAGTGGCGGGTGCCGAGCGCCGCACCGATGTCTGCGCCCGCCGGTGCCACGAGATCACTCGTGTGGCTGAACGTGCCGAGGCCCGGAACGTCCACCCAAGTGCCGTATTCTTCATTGGCGGTGAAACACGTGACCGGCACCTTGTGCTCCGCTGCAATCGCGGCGAAGCGAGCAACCCAGCCGGGTTTGGCGTTCTTTGCGCCCCACAGATCGATTTGGAGGCTGCGGGCGAGTTCAACCGCATCGGCCGGGCTGCCGGTGCCGTGCGCCTCAAGTTGGGCCGAAATGACCTTCAGGCCGTCGGGTAACACAGAGCGCGGGCGCAGCGGACGCCGTTTCACTCCGCTCAGCGTTTCGAGGGCGCCAAGCGTAGCGAGGGCATCGAGTGCGTGGTAAGTGGCCGTGGCGTTGCTGAGCCAGCCCGGACGATCGCCGAATCCGCCGTCGGCGTTGGCCAGCGAATGAATGTAAGCGATGCACGCTTCGCGCTGCACCGGGGCCGCGCCGAGCAGATGCAGCGAACGCACGCCGGCGTGCACGTAAGCGATGTCATCGACTCCGCCGAACGGCGGCAGCGGTTGATAGGTGAAGCCGCCGTTGGGCAGTTGGCACGCGCGCAGCCACGCGATCAATGCATCACGCGGCGGAAACGCACGGCCGAGCGCCTGCAGGGATTGTAGCGCCCAGAAGGTGTTCGTCACGTGGCCGTCGCCGCCGTCCGTCGTCGGCGCGTTATTGAAGCTGCCGTTGGCTCGCCGGCGCTCGTCGAGGTAGGAGCCGAAGGCGTCGGATATACCGGCGGTTGGCAGTCCGAGCAGCGTGTGCGCGAGCACGACGCTCAACTCGGATTGGGCCACGGGGTAGCCGTGTTGCTCGAAGTTGCGGTTATACTCGAGTGGCTTCGTGAGCGCGGCGATTCGTTCGCGAAAATCAGAGGTATCCGCACCGAGCCACTGCAGTGCCTGCACTTGCTGCCAGTCGAAGATCCGCATCTCCTGCGGTCGCGCCTTTAGGTCGCGGGGATGATGCGTGCGCACGAACGTGATGAGCGACTCCCGCTTCGGCGGAATGATTTTCAGCAGACGATAGGCACCGACGACTCCGAAGGTCGGTGCAAGGTGCGACATCTCCTGCCCGCCCCAACCGTAGGCCCCATCCGATTTCCGCAACGATTCGAGAAAGCCGGTTATGGTCGATGCCGACGTTGCCGCGGGTGTGGCAGCCTGGCTGAACAACCGCACCGCGCCCGCGGCCGCGGTGCCTGCGACGGCGAGGCGACGCAGCATCTCTCGCCGATTGAAACTGGGGGAGTTGGCAGGCACGACGCAGGAAAGCGGCGACGATCAAAACGTGAATCGATTGGTGAGCACCCACTGGCGCGGGTCGTTGAACCGGTAGTTCAGGACCTCCCCGGTCGTGCTTTGGCTGACCACGACGAACCGATCATTATTGAGAACGTTATCGACGTTGAGTTGGACGCTCCAATTCACGCTGCGTCCGTAGAGGGAGAACTTCCGGCGGTAGCCGACATTCAAATCGGCGAATATTTGACTGGCGCCGTAGTTGACCGTGCTTGCGGTGGTCGCGGTGGCGGCGGTGAAGCGCACGACGGGTGCGTCGGTCCAGCGCACCGCGCCGCCGACGCCGAAGCCGCGTAACGCGCCCTCCGTAAAATCATACGACGTGCGGAAATTGAGCTTTTGCGGAATTTGGCCGCGGGGCCGCCGGCCGTTGGCGAGCGTGATGCCGTTGAGGACATTGGCGTCGATGACGTCGAGTTGCTCCGCGATGGTGTCGGCGGTGTTGTTACCGTCGCGCTCCTGCGGGGCGAGGCCGGTGCCGCGGCCGACGAGATAGAGGCGCCCGCGCGTGCCTTGGGTCCAGAAGCTTCGCATGTAGGCGATGTAGTTGACCATTTCAGGGGCGATATTTGTGCGCGCCGTCTTGGTGCGGGAGTAGTTGAGAAAGAGCCGCCAGTTTTTCGCCGGATTGGCGGTGAGATCGACTTCATAGCCCTGGGTGCGGGAGGCGAAGGTGCCGCCCGTGATCACATCGCGCGGGGAGATGATCGGGGCGTTGGTGGCGGGATCGTTGATGCCGCAGGCGGCCAGCGCATCCCAGATCGCGTTAACGCTGGCTTGGCTGATTGCCGAGTTGAAATCGAAGTCGTTGCCAGCGGTCGTCTCGAAATAGAGGGCGTTGAGGAAAAGGCGGCGCTCGAACAAATCCAGTTTGATGCCCATGTCCTGGCTGCGACCGAGGGGGCGCGGTGGGCGTTGGTTGGACAAGGTGCCGTCGGAGGATGGGATTGAGCCGCTGTTCTGGACGAGCCCGCTGTTTTCGGCTTTGCTAAAGCTGAGTCCGAGCCACTGGGTCGCATGAAATACGCCGCTGAAGGTGATGTTCTGGGCGGAACTCTGGTTTCCGACCTTGTCGCGCACGGGAGTGAGGATGCCGTTGGTGAAGCCGGCGAGAGGAGTGCGCACCTGCGTGGACGCGAAGCCCGTGCGTTCATCGCGGCTCATGCCCACCACGGTGTTGATGCGCCTGTTCCAAAAATTGCTTTGGAGCATTCCGATGTAGGACTTGGTCTCGGCGGCGACGAACTGCGTGCCGTTGGCGAAAGGGATCCAGCTGGTCTGATAAGTTCGGCCGCTAATCGGATCGGTGAGTCCGTTGGGACCGGCGGTGCGCCAGTCGGCGAGGACGACATTGCCCGAGGGGCCGTTGAGATCGACGTAGGTGCGACGCCACACGCGGTTGTTGTTGTTCTCCGGATTCGTGAGCGTCGGCGCGTTGGCGGAGGTGACGAACTCGCGCAACTGCACGGCGCTCGTCTTGTCGTAGTCGTATTCGGTGACACCTGCGAGGGTGTGGGAACCGAAGTAGCGGCCGAGATCGAATTTGTAGCTGCCGCTCGCGCGCACGGCGTCGGTGCGGGTGTCGCGGTAGTTGCGCTGCAGATGCGTCTCGAGGTAGGCGCGGCCGACGTTGGGATTCGGTGCGCCGGTGGGGAGCGTGGGGCTCGGATCGGCGCGGAGAAACTGCCCCAGGTTTTGCTGCGCGTCTTTGTTGTAGAAGTGATCGTCGAGGCGCATGGCGGCGACTTCGACGTTGAGATCGCGCGTGAAGGCGTGGGTGAGAAAGGCGGAGAGCCGGTTGGAGGAGTTGTCCTGTCCCATGCCGGGCCCGAGAATGGAGGTCTCGCGGGGCAGCACGGAGAAATCGGTGAGCGTGGCATCGCCACCGACGAGTGAACGCGGCGAGGTCCGCGATGATGCGGAACGGTTCATGAACGAATTCGTGGCGGCGTCGTAAACGAGCCAGGTGGCGGTCGCGCCCGCCGTGCGCTCGATGCTGCCGGGCACCGCGACGGCGGAGAGGGGCTTGCCGGCGGCGAGCCACGGCGTGTAGGCGTCGAGCGCGGTAAAGGTGCGGTTGTTGCGCCGGTGCGCGCGGCCCGTCTCGGCCTCGGCGTTGATCTCCGTTTTCGCGGAGAGCCGGTATTTCAGGGTGCCGAAGAGCCGGTCTTCGTCGTTGAACTGGTGGTTGCGCCAGTGATTCGTGCGGCCTTCCACTGCGGCGATGCGAAACGCGAGGCGGTCGCGCAGGACCACATGGTTATAGTCGCCCTCGATGCGCGTGCCGCCGTAGGAACGAACCTGGCCGGCGACGAGGCTGCTGTCGGTGTTGAGGCGGGCGCGCTTGGTGGTGGCGTTGATGATGCCGCCGGGGTTGCCCACGCCAAAGAGGATGGCGTTGGGGCCGCGGGATTGGTCGATGCGCTCGACGCTATACGAGTCGGCGCGGCCGCCGGTCTTGAAAAAATTGGTGGTGACTTCGCCGCCGCCGAGACCGCGCATGCGCAGCGGCTTCGCGGTCCCGGAGAAGAGGGGATTCTGATTCCCGGCTTCCTCGGCAAAATCATACTCGGTGCTGAGCATGAAGCGTGCGAGATCGTCGGTATTGTTGATCCCGGTATCGAGGAGGAACTGCTCGGTGAACGACGAGGTCGGCGACGCGATGTCCTTTAGGTCGGTCTTCATGCGACTGCCGGTCAGGGCACTCTGAGCCTGATAGCCGCGGTCCTCGCTGGCGTTGACCGTGAAAGGGGAGAGTTCGACAACTTCGTTGGCGGCGAGGTTTGCTGGGCGGGAGGTCGATGTGCTCTTCGTCGCTTCCGCCGCGAACACCAACGGCGTCGCCGCGAGCATAGCCAAACGTCCAAGAAAGTAGATAGGGCTTCGATTTTTCATAGGTAGATTTTCCGCAGCGGATGCGCCACGGGCGGGTGAGGAGAGGCGAAATGCGCGCGCCTCGGCGGCGGGGGCGCGGTCAAACCGTGCGGATCGCGCGCTGGGCGTGATCGTAGACCGTCTTCCGGCCGGTCTCGTAAGCCTTGGCGGCCATCAAAACCGCGACAGCGTGTTTGTAGCCGTCGTCGATCGAGGCGTTCGGTGTTTCACCGGTGCGCATACATTGCAGCCAGTTCAGGAAGTGATCCGGGCACTCGACCGGTGTGACCTCGACTTTGCCACGGATCTTGCCGTCGCGCTTCGGACCGCCGTCGGCGCTGTAGCTGGGCGCGTTGGCGTTGTCCAAGGAGAGCGTGCCTTTTGTGCCGAAATATTTGCGGGTGTTGCCGGAGCTGTTGCCGAAATTGGTCGAGCTCGTGAGCATAAAGCCTTCCGGGTAAATCCACGTCGCCTGCACGCAGTCGGGAGCGGTGAATTTGTGTTCATCCTTCCAAGTAAAGATACCGCCGGTGGAGACGCACGAGGTGGGAAAACCGCAACCCATGATGTAGTGCGAACAGTCGAGGAAGTGCGCGGCCCACTGCGCCGTGGGGCCATGACTAAACTCGTAGTAGCCATACCACGCCTCGTATTGGTCGGGGCTGAACGGCCGCATCGGCCGATCACCGAGGAATTCCTTCCAGTCGACGTCGGCCTCTTTCACATCCCGCCCGAGATAAGTATACCAATAGGGCCGCTCGCTGTTGCGAGCTTCTTCAATGCGGGAGATTTTTCCGAGAATGCCGCTCTGCATCACGGCGCGCGCACCGCCAACGCCGGGATAGCTACGCCATTGCGTGCCGACTTGGACGACGGTGCCGGCGGCCTTCACGGCGTCCACCGAGCGCTTTAATTTGTCCAGTTCGGTGGCGAGCGGTTTCTCGACGTAGATGTGTTTGCCGGCTTTCGCGGCCGCTTCGAGCTGATCGGTGTGCTGGTGGTCGGGTGAGGCGATCATCACGGCGTCGATGCCGTCCATCGCCAGCAAGTCCCGGTGGGAAACGAACTGCTTCGCGTCGCGGCCAAACCATTTCTTAACCATGCCGTTCGCCTCTTCACGCGCTTTGCCCCACGGATCGGCAAGGGCGACGATCTCGAAATTCGTCGAGGCGACGTGCTTGTAAATACCTTCCATGTGCGCGGTGCGTCCGCGGCTGCCGCAGCCGATCTGGGCGATGCGGATGCGGCTGTTGGCACCCACCGAACGCGTCCGTTCGGCGGCGGTGAGCGGGCGGCTGCCGATGGCGGCGGCGACCGCGAGGCCGGCTGATGTTTTCAGAAAATCGCGGCGCGGCATTGAGGGCGCAACGAAAGGAGAGGCCGGATTCTTGGATATGTTCATGAAGATTATGAAGCGATGATTTGATCCATCTTGGTGGAGACGTGGGAAAGCCACGCGGCATCGGAGAGGTCGGGGATTCTGAACTGTTCGGCGATGAGCCAGCCGGCATAACCGACGGCATCCAGCGCGCGCATCACGGTCGGCCAATCGTTGTCACCCGTCAGCAAGTCGACCTGGGAACCGGCCTTCGGGCCGCGCTCATCGCGCACTTTGCGGCTGTATTCCTTGATGTGGATTTGGGCGATGCGCGGACCGAGGATCTGCACCCAATGTTCGGGCCAGCCGACGGCCACCACGTTGCCGATGTCGAGATGCCAGCGCACGGCCTTGGACTTGAACGCGTCGACGAAAGCCGCCGCCTCCAGTGGGCTGAGGAGAAACTGATTGGCCTGGATATTCTCGATCGCGATGGCGACGCCGAGTTCTTCGGCGAGCGGAACGGCCTTCGCGATTTCGGCGAGCGAACGAGTGTAGGCGGTGGCGTAGGGAACGTCTTTTCGGACGAATCCCGGCACGAGGAGGACCGAACTTGCGCCGTAGGCCTTGGCATCGCGCAGACCTTGTTTCAGTCCGTTGAGTCCGGTCTCGCGCGTCGTGGGATTGGGCGCCGTGAGCGGATGGCTTCCGTGGGTGGCGATGACAACGCTGGGGATCGCCAGGCCAGTCGCATCCTGCGCGGCGAGCACGTCCTTTTGATTCATCGCACTTGTCACCTCGACGCCCGCGAAGGCCGCCGCGCGAATCAGTTTGAATTTTTCCAGGACACCGAGTCGGTCCGCAGTGGGACTTTGCAGCGTGGAAAGCATGAAAGCTTTGCGGTGCACGCGCGCGGGTTGGGCGGCCGCCCGGACGCCAAGCGGCGTAAGGGCGGCAAGCGCGGCGGAGGACTTGAGAAAGAGACGACGATTCATGGGGAATCAAAAACGCCCGCTGACGCCAAAGGTGATGGTCGTGCCGTTGAAAGTCGTGCGTTGCATCTGGTCGGGGATGCCGCGGTAGCCCACCTGCGGCACGTCGAAGAGATTGTTGATGTCGACGGACAGGCTGACGGCCGGTCGCAGTTGATACGCGAGACTGAGGTTCACCACGTTGCGGGCTCGGATGTAGAGATTGCGCCCCGGACTCGCGGCCGAGTAGCTCGAAAGAAACGGCCCCGTGTAGTTGGCGTTGAGCCGCGTGCTGAAACCGCGGTAGCGCCACGACAGACTGACGTTGCCCGTGCGCGGAATGAATCCGGCGACCTGCCCCGTGCTGAGGTTGGTGGTGCCGCCGAAATTGCCGTGCGTGTCGAGCACCGTGTAGTTCGCCATGAACGCGAGCCCCTTGAGCGGCCCGGGGAGGAAGGTGAGCTGCTGCTGGTAGCTGAGTTCCCAACCCTGCACGTAGGCGGTGCCGGCGTTGGCTGAGCTGAGGCGGGTGAAGCCGCCGTATTCGCCGTTGTAGCCGTTGTCGGTGCCGATGGCGATCTTGCCGCCGTCGATACCGGTCACGATGTAATCCTTGATCGTCTTGTGGAACCATCCGACCGAGAGGTTGCCCACGGGTTCGAAATAATAGTCGAGCGAGGCATCCCAGTTTCCGGCGGTCTGCGGGAGGAGGCTGGGATTGTTGATCGTCAGGGTCTGGTTGGTTTCGTTGGCAGTTTCGTTCGGGACGAGGTTGCTCATCGCCGGGCGGCCGAAACTGGTGGACCAACTGAGGCGGGCCTTGAGGTTGCTCGTGAAGTCGTGAGTGAGATGGGCGCTCGGGAAGGCTTTCGTGTAGCTGCCCACGAGTGAGCGCCGGTTGTTCGCGTAGTCGCGGTCGGCGGAGCCGATCGGATCGACCGCCTGCTGCGCGGCAGTGCTGGGCGTGCGGGCGCGCACCCAGCCCCAACTTTCGTCCTCGGTCTTTTCCCAGCGCACACCGGTGAGCAGACTGGTGCGGTCGACTTTGCCCTGGGCCATGACATAGCCCGCCTTCACGGTCTCGGTCACAGCGCGCGTGCCGGTGTAGCGGGTCTGGGCGCGAAAATACAAATCATCGCTCCAGAGCGCGGGATCGACGGGAACAAGATTGCGGCTGATGGCGTTGGCGCTCCACAGCGGGATGCGCCTGCCGTTGTGCTCAGTGTCGTAGGTGCGGATCGAAGGATCGGCCGTGAGTGCGGTCGTGCCGCGGTAAAGGTAGCGTTTGGAGAGGTCGAGGTTCTTCGCCATTTCCTCGCGCCAACGAAAACCGGTCTTGATGAAAATCGAGGCGGGTGTGCCGAGATCGTAGCGGGCATTGCCGCGGACCTCCGTGACTTCATGGAGGTTGTGGATGTCGGCAAAATTCAGGCTGGAGGGCCGGTAGTTGGCGGGATTGGTGAAATCGGGTCCGCCCGCCTGGGTGAAGCGCGGATTGAGATCGGACTGTGTGCGATCGAGAATCCAACCGACGCCGGTGATGCGATTGACGAGCAGGCCGCCGTCGCCGTTGGTGCTGGTGACGTGGGTCTGGCTGTAGAGCACGTTGTAGTCGAGTTGGAGCCGGCCGAATTCCTGTTCGACGCCGAGATCCACATGGCGCATCCGGTTTTTGAAGCCGAACATGTTCGAGGTGACGTCGATGGTCGAAGCGGCGATCGGGCGCACCTGGGTGATCCGGTCGGTGTAGCCGGGCACGACGCCCGAAGTCGTGGCGTTCGGCGCAGTCTGGTTGGTGAACGCGCGCACATCGTAGGCAAGGCGGAAGCGTTCGAAGGCGTCGTTGTAGATCGTGTTGAGCGAGAGTTTCGTCGAGGAAGAGAGGCGGTAGTCGGCCCGCAGATTGACCGAGGACTGCTTGCGGTTGTTGTAGTTGTCCTGGGTGCGGTAGTCCCAGAGATAGGCCGGCGTGTTGGTCGTGTTCTCAAAATCACGCATCGTGCGGAAGTAGCCGACCGCCTGTTCGCTGTAGAAGAGATTGACTGAAACGCCGAGATTGCGGTCACCGCCGAACGTGTCGAAGACCTCCTGATAGGCGACATTGAGGAGCGGATGAAAACGATGCTGTTCGCGCAGCGGAATTTGCTGCGTGAAGGAGGGCGCGAGGCGGCCAGCGAGATTGTAGGTGACGCGGCGCTTTTCTTTCAGGCTGAGTGGAGAACGGCTTTTCAGATTGAGTGTGCCACCGAGCGAATCCGCGCCCTTGTCAGGTGTGTGGCCCTTGGTGAGTTCGAGGGCGTCGAACATCGATCCCGTGATCGTGTGCATGCGCTGCGTGCGGGCCATGCCGCCAATGCTGGACATCTGAGCCCCATCGATGGTGATGCTGTTGAGCCCGGGCCCCATGCCGCGGATCGTGAAATTGTTGATGTTGCCCTCGTCGTTCACGTTGCCCGCGACGCCCGGGAGCAGCACGGCCAGCTCGCTCGCGTTCATGTTCGGCAGGTTTCCGTAGGCGTCGATCGCGACAATGTTCTTCACGTTGGGCGCGTTGCGCTGCGCGGTGATCGCGGCGGCGTTGCCTTCGCGTTCGCCGGTGACCTTGAAGGCGTCGAGCTGATAGATGCCGGTCGTGAGGTCGAAATTGCGAATCGCGCGCTGGCCGGCGGCGACGGTGACGGGGGCTCGTTGGGGGTCTAAGCCAGTGTAAGAGGCCACGAGCTCGTGGGTGCCGGCAGGGACGTTTGAAAGCACGAAACGACCGGTGTTGTCGGTGAGCGCAGTAAGGCCGAGCTGAGGCAGTTCGACACGAGCGCCTTCGAGCAAGTTGCCGGTTCCGGCGTTGCTGATATTGCCGACCACAATGCCGCTGGCGGCTTCGGAGACGGCGCCCGACGCTGACGGTTGAATTGCGCCGACGCAGAGCAGCGCGAAGAGCGCGACAGAAAGAAATGACGGCTGGAACCGTGACAGCGATTTTCTCGGAGCGGAGCAGGTGATCATAGGGGTGGGGCTGGCTTGGTTGAAATCACTTCGAGGCCGGAACGGCGGGCGCGGGCCTCCAGAGGTCGATGGGGCGCGGCGCGTTGGTCGGAAAGGGCAGCTCGACCTTGCGCCCGGTGCGGGCGGATTCGTAGGCGGCGAAGATGACTTCGAGCACGGCGCGGGCATCCTCGCCGGTGACGAGGGGTGTCTTGTCGTTCTGCACACAGTCCACGAAGTGCGCCATCTCGGCATGGAAGCCGTAGTTCCAGGCCTCTTCATAGATCGTGAAGCTCCAGCCGGTGGTCGGGCCGGATTTTTCCACGGCATAGTCGTAGCCTTTCACACTGTAGGTTTCGATCGAATTGCCGTGCAGCAAATCCGCGTAGGCGACGCCACCCGTGCCGTAGACCTCGGCGCGATCATCCATGCCGCCGAGCTTCGTCCAACTCTCTTCGGCGACACAGGTGACGCCGTTGGCAAACTCCAAGATCAGAATCGCGTTGTCGTCACCGCGCGTTTTGTCGCCGTGCACCAGCGTGTCCATCTGCGCGTAAACGGACTTGATGGGTGGCCGGCCCAGCATCCAGCGGAAAAATTCAATCGCGTGGCAGCCCATGTCCATCGTGACGCCGCCGCCGGAGCGCTCGACATCCCAAAAGTGTGCGGCGTGCGGTCCGTCGTGCTTTTCCATTTGCTTGAGCAGCGTGGGCCGGCCGAGGGCGCCGGAATCGAGCAGTTGTTTCAGGCGCACGTATTTCGGCGCGAAGCACAGCTCTTCGGCATACATCAGCTTCACACTGTTCTCGCGGCAGGCCGCGATCATTCGGTCGGCTTCAGCGAGGTTCAGGCAAAGCGGCTTCTCGATTACGATGTGCTTGCCCGCCGCGGCCGCGTCGAGGACGACTTGGCAGTGCAGATGATTGGGCACTCCGACGACGATCATTTGGATGTCGGATCGATCGAGCAACTGTCGGTAGTCGGTAAACGCGGCCGGAATTCCGAAGCGTTGGGCGAAAGCTTGGGCGTTGCCGGGTGTGGGCGAGGCCACGGCGGCGAGGTGCGCGTGCGTGCAGTGTTTCAAGGCTTCCGCGTGAATCGCGGAAATAAACTGCGAGCCGATGAGGCCGACGTTGACGGGAGGTTTCATAGCGAGAGAAAGAGACAGTCCTGCGACGAGATGATAAACTGAGCGGGGTGGGCCGGCATGCGACGCAAAGGACCAATGGCGGCCTTGAATTGAGCGGCCGGAACCTCGACCAGTGTGCATGCCGATGTGCAGCCGGAGAAAAGACGGATGGGGGGCTGCGTCATGCTGCCTCCAGATTACCCGACGAAGCCAAGCCCAACAACCCCCGTAATCAAGGGGGAGAATATGCGCGGCCCGAGGAGCACGGCGCACGCGCACACGATGCAGCGGTTGTAGTGCGCATCATTTTTGTGCCCGCGTGTTGAATGCGATTCAGCCGCGAGCCATTTGGCTTAACCTTTCAGGTGAGATCAGCGCCGAATTTTCAGTCTGCGGATGCCGCCCGGAGTCGTTCATACCCGCGGCTTTTTGATTTTTTGACTCTGCGCAAGGTAGCGGCCGTCGTCCCGACGGCCATCCGACGCCGTGTCGGTCGGGACGACCGCCGCTACCTAAAGTCAAATTGTCACCAGCCATTGGTATCAGGTCAGAGTTGGCCACTTTCTGGCGGAGCAAGTTCCTCCGAACATATCAGCATTTCCAATCACGGTTGCATCAAAACGAACCGTTGCCCGCTGCGGACTTTACGGCCGCAATCACACTGCGGGCGTCATCTGAACCCCCGCGCTCAATCGTCCACCTGCACGGTCGTCGCCTCGTGGGCGCGCAGCGACAGGTAAAGCAAACCGGTGACCATGGCGATGCCGGCAAGAAAGGCGAGCGAGGTGGCCCAATTGAAGCGCTCGGCGAGCAAAGGCATGACGAGGTTGGCGCAGAGCTCGCCTACGAGGTAGCCGCCGAGGCCGACGAACCCGACCGCAACGCCAGCAGCACGCAGGGGCACGAGGTTGAGAGTCAGGACATTGACGATGAGTTGCGGCCCGTAGATCAACATGCCCATGAGGCCGGCGGAGACGAGGAGCAGCGGGTAGCTGCGGTTGCCCATGTAGAATACGATGAGGCCGGCGAGCGCGGCGAGGCCGAGGCAGCCGACCAGCGACTGCCGGTTGGGCAGTGTGGCCGACAGCCAGGCGAAAGGGAACGAGCCGGGGATGGCGATCCACTCGAGCGAACTGAACGCCATTGAATATTGTGCGCGGGTGAACCCCATCTCCGTGCCGAGGAAGGCGGGCATCCAGTTGAGGATGCCGAAGCGCAGAAAGTAGAGCATGGCGTTAATGGCGGCGAGCGTGAGGATGACGCGATTGGTGAAGACCTCGCGCCGCACCAGCGTCCAGTAGGCCGCCGCCGGCTCGCCGCGCGCACGGGGCGAACCGGTCTCGCCGTAGATATCATCGAGCGTGCCGAGGTTCTCGACCTCGGGGCGGTCGCCACCGATGCGCCAGAAGAGGAAGCTGATTGCGAGCACGACGGCGCCGGGCACCCAGAAGGCGACCGCGAGGTTGTCGGGCCCGGCCCAGCCCAAGAGCCCGGTGATGATCAAGGGGAGCCCAGCACCGCCGAGGTTCTGCGAGGTGTTCCAGATGGCGATGCCGGCGCCGCGCGATTTGTTGGGATACCAGTTGGCGATCATCGTCATCGAGGCCGGGGCGAGCGCGCCCTGGATGAGGCCGAGTAACAGCATGGCCCCAAAAAGGACGGGCAGGCTGGAGATGAAACTCATGCTGATGCACAGGGCAGCGCTGAGGCCGAGGGCGAGTGCGAAGGTCTTCCGCAGGCTCGTGCGGTCCACCACCATCCCCATGATGAACTTGCCGAAGCCGTAGGTCACGGTGAAGGCGGTGAGGATGAGTCCGACTTGGGTGAGCGACCAGCCGTTGGCCAAGCGCAGTGCCTCGCTGGTTAGTTTGAAGTTGTTGCGCACGAGGTAGGCGCACACATAGCCGACGTAGGCGACGAAGAATACCATCCTCCGACGCGCAAGGTAGCGCGCGAAGGTCTCGGGGTGCTTCTGCCGGAAGGCTTCCGAAGTGTCAGGCTTGGCGTGGGTGTGGCTCATGGGCGGCTCAGTTCCTCGTCGCCGCACCGCGTGTAACGCGGCCGGTGATGACTTGGCGCGCGCTTTTCAGGATGAGGTGGATGACGCCGGGCTCCACTGGGTCCCACGCGAAGGCCTGGCCCTCCGCCGTCATCGGGACTGTGGCCACCCAGCGGAGCGTCGAGCCTGCGGCCGGGAATTCGAGGACGCACAGCTCTCTCTCATCATGTCCGGTGACGAATAGGAACCCGCCCGGCCCAATGGCGCCGCCCGACATGCTGAAGCCGCGCGAACCGAGATGCGCGAGGAGCGCAGCGGGGAAAACCCAGCCGCGTCCGGTCGGGCGCCAGTCGTCGTCGTATTCTGCGAGGCGGGTCCAGCTCTGGTCCCTTCCTGGTTCGCCGCCGCGCTTGGCGTAGTGGACGAAACAGGCGAGCCAGCGACCAGCGCGCCGGTCGATCCACGTCAAGGAGCCGTCGGTGCGGCCGAAGCTCACTGAACCGAGGTGCTTCAACGTTGCAGGGTCCCACATCTCGACGGAACTGACATGAGGCACGCCCGGATAGTTGGAGTGCGCACCGTAGAGGCGGCCGCCATAGACCAGTCCCGCGTTGACGTGCGTGAGGGGATCGCCCTCGGGGCAACTCCAGACGGCCAGGAGCTCCCCGCCGGCCTTGTGGTATTTGCCGAGATCGTGGTTGGAGACGACGTAGAGAAAATCGGCATCGGCAGCCACGCCCTGCCGGGCCTCGGGCGCGGCGAAGCGACGGATCTCGGCAAAGGACCAGTCCCCGGCGGGCGGATTTCGGGCCGCCGGGGACGGAATCGAATCGGCCGCGGACGCCAGCGATGCAAGCGGCAGGAGCACGAGCAGGGATAAACGGGGATTCATAACGGGAGATCGGGAGGATGACTGGTCGCGGGAATTGGGTTAACGCGACGAAGGTGCCGAACGCGGGTTGCCTATCACAGATTGAAGTTTACGCCGAAGCGCGACTTCCAGTGATAGATCTCGTTTCCAGAACTTCGGGCGGCGACGCCGATGTATTCATTCAAGGGTTCCTCGCTGAGGTTCAGGAATTCGGCGAAGACCCGGAAATTCCGGTTTATTCGATAGCTGACCTTGGCATCGATCGGGCGGCGGCGATCGTTAAACGTGTCGGTCGCGGCATTGGCACCGACGGCGTTGAGATAGGGGCTGTTGAACGCCATCGCCACCCTGGCCTCGAAGCCGAATTTCTCGAACATGAGGGCGACGTTTCCGATTTCATCGGATTGCTTGAAGAACGGCAGTTTGTCGGCGCGGGTGAACAACGTGGCGGAGGAATCCGTGACGGTGTAATTGAGGTTCACGCCCAGTCCGTTGAAGGGCGAAGGCAGCCACGTGAAGAACTGCTGGTAGTTGAACTCCACGCCGGTAATGCGGCCCTTCTTCGCATTCTCCGGTTGCGAGAGGCCCACCCGATCATAGTTCCGACCGTCGATGTTGACGTTGGTCTGCGTGAAGCTCCCGGTGTAAATGGGATTGTCGATATCCTTGTGGAAAGCTCCCACCGAGACGATCCCGCCGCCTTTCATGTAGTATTCGAGCGTGAGATCCACGTTGGACGATTTGTAGGGCTTCAAGTTGGAGTTACCGGTGCTGATGTTGCCCGTGTAGCGCCCGCTGCCGACGGAGGTTTCGACATCGTCCACGGTCCGGCGCGGAGCGAGGTCGGCATAGTTGGGCCGTGCCATGGTGTTGGTCCACGCGACGCGACCCACGAAGCGCTTGGTCGGGCGCCACACGAGATGGAGGCCGGGCATGAGGTTGTCGTAAGTGTTGCGGCCCGTTACGCGCCTGAAGACGCCGGAAAACACGCCGCCGGGAGTGCTGAGCGCGTTCGCCCCATAGGTCGCCTCGGTGCGCTCGTAGCGGACGCCGGCCAGCGCGGTCCAAGCGTGAGTCAGATTCACACCGGCCATGGCGTAGGTGGCAAAAACGTCCTCGGAGGCATCGAAGTCGCCGGCGATTGAATTATTAAGCGAGCCGAGCGGATCGAAGGCGAAGCGGGCCGGGTTGGCGGCGAAGAATTTCTCGTTGGCCGGCAGATCGATGGTGGGACCGAAGCGATACCGCCCGTCGAAATAGTTGGTCGGCTCGGTGCCGGCCAAGCTGGGCTCCGCCAGGGTCCACGCGGTTCCCAGCAAGTTGTAGTTTCGATTGCTGCGATCATCCGCCTTGTCACGCGTCACATATTTGACGCCGGTTTTCCAGTAGCCGTTTTGTCCGCCGATTTGAGTGTCGCGACGGAGATCCGCCTGGGCCGAAAATACCTTTTCCCGTTCCAAATCGGAGCGGAAGCGCACGCGCCGGAAAGGATAGCTCGCGGGATTGTAGAAGGCTGCATTGGGGGTGATGACCAAGTGTCCGCTCGTGAGATCGTAGCTGTTGGGAAACGCGCCGGCGGCGGAGCGGTATTCCCAGTCGTCGCGCTTCGGCACGTCGCGTTCGCCCTGACTGGCGCCAGCCTGCCAGTTGAACTGATAGCCCGAACCAAGGCGGTGTTTACCCTCGATGGAGGCTGCATCGATGGTGCCGGTCTGATGGTAGGCGCGAAATTCGCGGGTGGAGCGCCCCTGACTGTTGGTGGCGCCGGTGGCGGTGTGGTTGGTGCGCACGCCGAGCACGTGTTCGAAGTTCGATTTCTGGCGTCCCTCCTCGTCGGTGAATTCGTTGTGATTCAGGCGCAGCGCCAGCTCGTGGCCGTCGGACGGACGAAATTGCAGGGCGAGATTGGCGCCGATCCGTTCGCGCATGATGTCGTAGTCGAACGATTCCTGCGTCAGCGGCGTCCAGATTCCGTTTAGCAATGTCCAGGCGGGCGTGTCTGAGGTCTGCGACTGGAATTCTTTCTTGGAGTAACTCGCGCCCACGACCACGCCCCATTTCCCACCCTTGTCCAGAACCCGTCCGAAGGTGAGGCTGCCATTGGGGGAGGTGTGGCCGCCGAAGTTGTCGTAGAAGCCGCTGACGCTGCCGAAGAGAAATCCCTCAGGGCGGTCGAAGGCGCTATGCGTGACAATATTGATCGAGCCGCCGATGGCCGTGGCGTCCATGTCGGGCGTAACGGCCTTGGTCACTTCGAGCCGCGCGATCAAATCGGCGGGCACGGAGTCCATTGCGACGCCGCGATTGCCCTGCTCCGAGGGCGTGCCCACGAGCTGGTTGTTGAGCGTGACGTTGTTCAACGCGGAGTCGATGCCCCGGATGACGACGTAGCGGCCCTCGTCTTGATCGATCTCGACCGAGACGCCGGGCATGCGGCGCAAGGCCTCGGCGGCGTTGCCGTCGGGAAACTTGCCCATCGCGTCGGCGGAGACGGCGTCCATGATGCCGGCAGCGGTGCGCTTTTGCTGGAGCGCGCGGGCCTGGCCTTGGCGCTCTCCTTCCACGACGTAGGCGCCCAGTTTCACCACGTCCGAGCCGAGCTTGAAGTCGGCTTGGGCTTCGCTGTCTCCCGTCACCCGCACGGTCTGAGAGCCGTCGTCGTAGCCAGAGTAGGAAACTTTGAGCGTATAGTTTCCGGGCGGCACATCGCCGAGCAGGTATTTGCCGCCGGCGGCCGTGGTCGTCTCGCGCGAGAGTTCCACGATCGACACGGAAGCGTTGGGCAACGGTGCGCCGCTGCTGGTTTCACGGACGTAGCCGGAAATCGACGCGGCGAGGAGACTGCCGGCACTGCACAAGAGCCCGGTGAGGCTCGCAATCAGGGTTCGTATTTTGGGGTTCATCGTTTGGTTGGGTGGGTGTGAGGAACGAAGCGACACCGCGATTCTCCGATGAGAAGCGGCGTGTTTAACGGGGCAGGGGAGAGCCGGCGGGCTTGCGGGCTAGGAAAAGTCCGAGGAAGCCGCCTAGAATGAGTGCGCTGGCGATCAGCAGTAAGCCGGCGTTGTAGCTGCCGGTCCGGTCGCGAATGAAGCCGAGCGTCGGTGGCAAGCCCACGCCGGCGAAATTGGCGACCGCGTTGATCAGGGCGATCGCGCCCGCAGCGGCCGCGCCGCCCGCGAGATACTCGGTGGTCACCGCCCAGAACACCGGCGTGACCGCCCAGTTCAGCCCCACGGCCAACAGCAGCAACGCATAGGTGGCGGCCGGATGGCCCGCGGCGAGGCTCACCGCCAGTGCGATGCCGGAAGCGAGCACCGGCAGCCCCAGGTGCAAGCGACGCTCGCGCCGGGCGTCGGAGTGGTGGCCGTTCAGATACATCAGGACGCAGGCCAGCAGGAACGGCAGGGCGGACAAGAGGGTGACGACAAAATTCGATTCGCCGGAGAGCGCCTTGAGGATCTGGGGCAGGAACAGGGTCACTCCGATCGTGCCGAAGGCCTGTAACAGCCAGAACAGCGCCAGCAGCCAAACCTTGCCGTCCGTAAAGGCCTGGCGCCAGCCGGCGGAGTGGGTGGATGGCGCGGCGGCTGTTTCGGCCGCGATGGTGCCGGACAGCCAGTCGGCTTGTGCGGCGGACAACCACGGGGCGTCGCGCGGGGTGTCGGGGAGGATGCGGAGCACCACGAACCCCAGCACCACCGCCGGCACGCCCTCGACGAAATACAGCCAACGCCAGCCGGAAAACCCGAATGCTCCGTCCATGCCCAGCAATGCGCCCGACAAGGGAAGACCGATTACCGAAGCGAGGGCCGCGGCAATATAGAAAAACGACATCGCCCGCGCGCGGTTGCTGGTCGGAAACCACCGGCTGAGATAATAGATGATGCCGGGAGTGAAACCGGCCTCGGCCGCGCCGAGCAGCAGTCGCATGACGTAGAGCTGATTGGCAGACTGGATGAAGGCCATGCCGCACGCCACGAACCCCCAGGTCACCATGATCCGGGCGATCCAGCGTCGTGCGCCCACCCGCGCGAGGATGATATTGCTGGGCACCTCAAAGAGGATGTAGGTGACATAGAACAGGCCTGCCCCCAGTCCATACATCTGCGTGGACAGCCCGAGGTCGGCGTTCATCGTCAACGCGGCGACGGAGATGTTGGCTCGATCCACGTAGGCGATCAAATACAGGAGCATCAGAAAGGGCAGCAGCCGCCGCGTGATGAGCTTGATGGTCTCCGCGTGGAAGGTCGGGGCAGGGGTGGACATAAATGAACGGCGGGGTTGTGCGCTACGCGGCGATCTGCGGTGGCGGTAAGGGATGGGTGAAGCGCGGGGGTGTCATCGAATTGGGAATGGGGCGATCCGTGCGCTCAGGCAGTGCCGAGCACGCCTGCGGGCTGGGGCGATTTCTGCGCGTTCCGGATCGTGGCCAAACCGCCGATGCAGGCGGTGCTCAGCATCGTGATGTCGAGGCTGTATGCGATGAAGCGATAACCTTCGGTCATGCGCGCGTGCACCTCGCCCGGCACGGGCGGCACCACGTGAATGCCGGGTGCGACGCCGTGCCGCTGGCATGCCGCGAGGATGGTCGCACGGGCCGCCAGATAGTCGGGGTGCTCGAATTGAGCCGTGATACCCATCGAGGCCGTGAGATCGTAGGGCCCGATAAACGCCGCGTCGATGCCTGGCACGCCGAGGATCGAGTCGATGTTGCGCACGGCGTCGATGTGCTCGATTTGCACCGCGAGAAAAATCTCCTCGTTGGCGCGAACGCATTCCTCGGCAAGCTGCAGCCCGTAGGTGTTGGCCCGGCAAAAGCCCACGCCGCGCAGGCCGAGTGGCGGATATTTTGCGGCCTGCACCAGAAGCAGAGCTTCCTCGCGCGTGCGCACGAGCGGAGCCACGATCCCATCGGCGCCCGCGTCGAGGTAGCGCTTGACGAAAGCATAATCCACTCCGTGCACGCGCGCCATCGCCGCACACTCCCGTCGGCCGGAGCGAATGGCTTGGAAAAGCTGCTGCGCCTGCGGCACATCGACCGCGGAATGCTCGATGTCCACGCAGAGAAAATCAAAGCCCGTGGCCGCCATCAGTTCGGCGACCATGGGACTGCCGCTGTTAATCCAACTGCCCACGACGGTATCCCCGGCGAGCATCCGCTGGCGGAGGGAGTGAGGGTGGGAGTTTTCGGCCGGGGGCTTCACGCGAGGGAAAGGCGGGCGACGGGAATTTTGACGACGACTTTCAGCACGTTCGTGTGATCCGCGATTCGGATCTTCGGGCGATGCGCATCCACCGGTGTATAGAACGAGAAGAAACCGGCGGCGTTGACTACACGCCCGAACGCGGGACCGGAGAGATGAAAGAGCAGATCCTTCTCCTCGTCATAGTCTCCATCGTTAACCAGATTCTCGCGAGGAGCCCAGTCGATGCCCTCTGCGCCCGCCACGGTGTATTGGAGGTCGGCATATTTACGATGGGTTTCAAAGCGCGACGATTGTGCCGGGCCGGTGTCGTAAGAAAGCACCAAGGCATACAGCCCGTCTTCATCCAACGGATAGCGTCCCTCCTTGGGGTTGCCGGGGAGATTCCTGATCCAGGCGACAGCCTGTGTCATTGCTCCACCCAACGAGGTGAGGTGCATCGTTTCAAAGTCACTCAGTTTTCCGCAGATCATAAGAGGGAACGTTTCGAGACGGTTTCGGGCTCAGGCCAATCGGGCCCACAACCCGGTGACGGCCAGCCATGAGGTTGCCAGGGAGAAGGCGAACACGAGTGACAGCCCGGCATTCAGCCAGAAACCCGCGCGCTGTCCGCCCATTAGGACGCCGCGGTTCACGAGGAGAAAAATTCCCGCAACGACCGCGGGGAGCATGAAAACCTGTGCGACCAAGCTCGCCGTGCGGTGGACCGAGACCAGGAGCGCTCCGGGTAATGTGCCCAACCAGCCAATCCCACAGGCGAGCGCAGTCAGAACGAAAAACCGCAGTCCGTGGAGTTGCACTCCCTCTCCAAGGAAGTCCGCGATCAGCAGTGGCAGGACCACGATCATCGGGATGATCGAGGAGAGTCCGGCTCCGATCGCGCCCAGCCGGAAAAACTCCGCCGCGCGCCTGCCGGCGACCTGATCCAAGCCGCGAGCGGCCTCGAAAACATCGCGGACGGGAAGCGACTTCGGATCCAGCGCACCGGCGGCGCAGGCTAGAACAGAACCGGCTATCACCAGCATCACGAGGGCGGAGAACGCCGCGTCCCGCCTTTGGTCTTTTGCGTTGGCCGCGTTCCAACTCGCGTGTTTCACCACGAGGGAGCGCACGAGGAATGTCGGCGCCGCCAATGCGATGCCGAGCACGGCCACGACGGGCCGAAGCCCATCCTCTGCCGCGGGGAGGGACGGGACCAAGCCCCGCGCGAGCATTTCAGGCGCGGGCCCAACGATCCACAGTGCTCCCAAAAATCCGACCGCCATCAATGCCGCTGATCCTGCCACCAACAGCATCAGCACGGAAAAGCGACCGGTCGCCAGCAGCGTGTAAACTCCGCCCAGCATCACAGCAGCGACCGCCATTTCACCGGCGGGGCTTTGCGTCGGCGCCCAGCCACTATGAATCAAACGCGCGACCACCCCGACCAGCACGGGCAATCCCGACCCTTGGCCGAGCACAATCCCGACGAGGACAAGCAACGCCAGCCAACGGCCGCCGCGCAGATGAGTGCGGAAACCGTGCAATGCGGTCACACCGGTGGCCACCGTGTAGCGGCCGCAGGCCTCCAGCAGCGCCCAACTTAGCAGCCCGCCCGCCACCAGCAGCCACAGAGGGGATGCTCCGCCCTGCGCGCCGGCCGCTGCCAGTTTCGTGACGGCACCGGGACCGATCGTGTATCCCGCGCAGAACAGGCCTGGAACCACCAGCATGAGCCACCGGCTCGGGTGCGGAAAAAATCGGAGGACGGCAGACACGCGATGACGGTGCGTTCACGAACGGGGAGCCGGCGTTTCCGCCGCGTAGCCGTAGAGAAACGCGCGGTGGAGATGGAATCGAATTTGCCGCGCGGCGGCGGGGGCGATCTTGCCACCGGTCCAGTGCAACCCGGTGCGGCGGTGGTCGCCGGTGACGGCGGTGCAGTCAGTCAACGCAAAACCCGGCAGCGGCCGGCCCTCGCCGTCGAGGAGTTCGGCGCGGAGCGCGCCGCCCTTTTTGACGAGCGTGTTTACCACGAAGGAGTGTCCACCGAGCGCCGCTGATTTGGTGACAGCTTCGCCCGGTGTGATTCCGCCGGCCGACGGCGCGAGCGCGTAAAGCCGGTCAAATTCCCAAGTGGCCCGGCACAGGGCGGTGTTGAAGGGCAGGGTGGGAGTGTTTACGCCGATCACGGTTTCGCCGCCGACTTCCAAACGGGGGCCGAAACGGGTGTCGAAAATCTCGCCGTGGATGCCTTCCGCGCCGGCGTAGTAGACGTGCATCTTTCCGCCTTCGACCACCGGGTGGTGCATTTGCCAGATCATTCCGCCGCCCCAGTCGCCGAGGGGCGGATTGGCGAGTGCGGGCCGGCGGTCGGGCCGCCACCAATTCACGCCGTCACGCGAGGCGGCCAGTTGCAGACTCATCGTCTGGATCACGGCGTCGTAGTAGTTGATCAGAGCGATGTAGCCCCCGTCCACGGGGATCGGGCAGATTTCCAGGAACTGGGCGAAGTCGGGATCGCGCCAGTCGCGGGTCAGCACCAACTGTTCGCTGCCCCAGTCGCTGCCATCCCGGCTGGTGCGTCGCGAAATACTGCGCAGGCCGCCGCGGGAATTGTTGTCGTAGGGGATGAGGCGATCGCCATCGCGCGCCTTGGGATAGGACTTAAAATACGAAACGAACGATCCGTCCGGCTCGCGATAGACAAAGGAAACGTCGCCGCCGCCGCCGACCGAAGGATGGATGGGGCCTTCGATCAATTTCCAGTCCTTGCCGTCCTTGGAGCGATAGCGGTAGGTGCCCAAACGCTCCGTGGGGCCGGGCAGATGTCCGACCTTGTTTTCTTTCTGTCCGCCGTAAAGCGGCCCGCGCATGACAAACATCACATAGGGCCAGGCGGTGTTGGCCGGGTCCACGAAGACGGACGCGTAGACCGAGGTGCCGCCCGAATCGAGGTCGAGCAGGATGTTCGTCCGATCGTGTCCGGGCCAGCGGACGAAGGGCAGCAGCGGGCGATACCAGTTCACGCCATCCTTGCTTTCAAGATACGTCAGCCTGCGTTGGTGCTCGTGGACGGTTTTCAGGCCGTCCAGTTTCTCCTCGCCGGGAGTGGACACCTGCCAGGCTTTCCAGAGTCCATCGATCGGATCGTGCAGCACGGTGCCATGCGCCATGACGCCGCCGGAGTCCCATGGCATGGCAGGCTCAAGGAGGGGATTGTGCGGATCGGGCGTGCCGGCCTCCACCCGCCATGAAACGAGCTGCAGCGAGATGAAATCATCCGGCATGAGGAGCGGCAGGCGCGTCGAGACGGGCTTGGGCGCTCCGCCAGGCGGCGCGCTCCCGCTAACTGAAGCCGGCTGCGCCGCGGCGGCGATTATTGCGACCGCGAGGAACAGCAGAGCTTGCCGGCAAAAGGTTTTGAAGAGTGATTGCATCGAAATATGAGCGATGAAGCAGATGCCTCCGGCCTTAGAATGGGCGGCTGATTTCGAAGCTCCACGAACGCCCGTTGAGGAGAGCCTGACTGACCGAGGGATCGTAACCGAAACTGCCGGACGACAGGGGCGGCGTCTCGTCGGTGAGGTTGATGACGCCGAGACGCACGCGTGAACTACGCAGCCAGTGGCGGGCGGTGGACGAGAAGCGATAGCCGATCGAAAGGTTGTAGCTGACGACGGGATCGACCACGAGGCGATAGACGGTCTGTCCACCCGTGAAGAACGGCGCGATGTAGGAGGGCCGGCCCAGTGATTCGTAGGTGGCCGCAGTGGTGGTCGCGCCGGTGTCGTGCGTCGTGCCGACGTGGTAGATGCCGAGCGCGCCGCTCCAAGGCCCCTTGCGCCAGGCGATGCTACTTGTGCTGCGCCACTTGGCCGCGCCATTGCCAAGAAGTTCGTCGTTCAAGGTCGGAGGGAGATTGGGCGGGGCGAGCACCGACGAGGATTTCCTGAGATAGGCCCAATCGGAACTCAGCGTGACATTGCCCCACGCCAAGCGCGGCAGCACATAGCGGAAACCAAAATCAATGCCCGCATGTTCGCTGGTTGAAATGTTCACAAACGGCCGGTTGAGCGAAAAGACGCGGCCGGCGGGTGCGGCGGGATTGCGGGGATTGGCGGCGTTATAGGCCGCAAACGCCGCGATATCCTCGGCGGTCAGCGGCAGACGCTGGACGTCCGGGTCACCTTTATAGCTGGCGGTGCCGCTGCCCACATCGACCGAGCCGACGGGCGTGCCTGCGGCGGTGCGTTGCGCGGTGTAAGCGCGCAGCAGGGCGGTGTCGCTGGCGCGGATCTGATCCGGGCTGCGCTGACCGAGTAGATTGGTGCGGCTGATGCGCCACACGTCGGCGGTCAGGCTGAGGCCTTTCAGACCCGGCACATCGACGACGATGCCGTAGGTTTTGCCCTCCGACGCCTGAGGCTTGAGATTGGGGTTACCACCGAAATAGGTGCGCTGCACATACGGGCCTTCATTGAGGAAGGGATTGCGGTAGGTATCGATTTCGCCGGCGCCCGCGCTGTTGGTCCAGCGGGGGCTGGTGTAGAGCGCGGCGAGGCTGGGGGCCATGAAGCCTTCATTATAGGAGGCGCGCAGCATCAGCCATGAAACTGGCCGCCAATTGGCGCCAATCTTGGGCTTGGTGGTGGTGCCGAAATCGCTGTAGTTTTCGTAGCGGGCCGAAGCGCTGATCTCGAAGGTATTGACCAGCGTCCAGCGACGCTCGGCGGTGACCAGAGGCAGAACCGCCTCCGCGTAGACACTCGTGACGTCGCGCTTGCCGATGACATCGGGCCGCGGAGGGTGCAGCAGGAAATCGTTATTGGTGGGATCGAGGCCGGAGCTCGCAGGATTTTCGCCGCTGAAGGGCGGACGCAAATCCTTGAGGTCCTCGCGCCGGTGCTCGAGGCCGGCGGCGGCCTGCGCGTCGATGCCCCAAAACGAGAAGAGACGGCCCGCCGCGCGGAGGTCTCCGCTGGAGATGGAGCTGCGGGCGTTGCGGGCAAAGGTCTCCGCGAAGGAATCTACGACCGAGGCGGGATTGGAGTAGGGCTTGTCGGCGACGACGGCTCCACCCACGACCTTGAAAGTATAGCCGAATGGGTTGAAGGCGGAGGCATCGGTGCGCTGCAGCGATTTTTGCAGGAGGCTCTCGCGCACGTCGGGATAGGCCCCGTCGCTGCCCTTGACCTGATTATAAAAGGCTGAGGTCTCCCAAGTCCATGTCGCACCCAACTTGCCGCGGAGACCACCGGTGAGTCGGATCACATCGGCCCTGGTCTCGACGGTCTCGGGTGCCAGATCGGCGATGGTCAACTGTGTGAGGGTGGTGGTGCGGGGAGCACCGGTGACGCGCGACGTGCCGTCGGTATTCGCCGCCCCGGTCGCATGATAGAAGCGCGATCCGTAGGGATTGTAGGGATTGTCGATGGCCATGACCATGAGTTGGTCGGAGGTCGGTGCGTTGAGCGGGAGCGGCTGCCGGCGCATCGTGGAGACCGCCTTGTAGTAGCCCAAGTCGCCGAAGGCTGTGAGGCGTTGACTCAAGTCGAACTCGGCCGAGAGAAACGTGTTGCCGCGACGCACCCGGGGCGAAGAAAAACCAAACTGGTTCAGATCGAGGAAAAACTCGGGATTGGCGGCCCGCGTGGGCGCGGCGTTGGTGAGCGTCGGCGTGCCGTTGACGGGACGGAAATAGTTGTTGGCGGTCGCGGTGCCGATGCGAAAGGTCGGCCAATAGCCGCGTGCGGAGCGGCCGTCGAAGGGGCCGCCGAGGCTGTTGAACGGCGCTGGCGCGCGATCCACATTGAGGCTTGAGCGGCTAAAGTCGCGTTGCGTGAGCTGGATCGCGTCGCGATAGAGGGCTTCGAGCGTGCCGAAGATGCGACCGCGGCCGGCGGCGAAACTGGAACCGAAAGTAAACGTGCCCTGCACGCTCTCGCCGCCTCCATGCTCGGGCCAGCCGTAACGGAGGGAAGCCTCCGCGCCGTTAAACTCGCGCTTCAGCACGTAGTTGATGACCCCGCCCACGGCATCGGAGCCGTAGATGGACGAGGCTCCGTCACGCAGCACCTCAATGCGCTCAA
>JAEUHC010000005.1 GCA_016794785.1 Opitutaceae bacterium
GCCGCCGTTCCGGCCGCCTGTCCCATCGCCATCGTCTGTGCCATCGAGCGGCACGAGGCGTGCGCGTCGTGCGTCGCCGAAAAACAGCGGCCGGCGACCCACAATTCATCGCGCCCGCGCGGCACCAACGTGCGATAGGGAACATCGTAGGCCTCGCCGCCGGGCACGTAGCCCCAGACCGTTTCTTCGCCACCGCCTTTCGTGGCGCGGTGATCCTCGATGGGCGCTCCGCAAAGGAGCACACGGTCGTCGAAGCGCGCGACGGACAGGCAGTCCTCCTTCGTCAGCCGGTATTCGCCGTAAACCCGTCGCGTCTCACGCACGCCGATCTGATGCGAAAGTCCGATGATGCTCGCCGCCGTAAATCCCGGCACGCAGTCGCGGAAAAACCGTTCGTAGACGAACGCCTGTCGTCGGCCCTCCTGCTCGGCTGCGGTGAGTTGCTCAAAGTCCGTCGCGTCAACCGCGGCGACTCGCACTGCCACCGTCGAAATGCATCCCCGCGCGTTCATCTCATGCAGGCTGCCGCTCTTGCGCGGGAGCGCGTGGGTGCCGCGATCCACCGCGTCGGCCATGCGCTGCATCAGCAGTTTTTTCCCACCCGCGGCTTCGTAGGCGGGCAGGTCGACGTTGCTCATGCGAAATGTCGTCGTGAGGGTCTGCGCCGGCTCCTGTTCGCCGGCTTTCTCATAGGCGACAGCCGCGAGGTGACAAAGGTCCGCGTCCCCCGACGCATCAATGAAACGGCGCGCATCGATCCGGGAAAAGCCGCGCTTGGTCGAAATCACTACGCCGGAGATTCGACCCGTGGAATCGTGATCGGCGGCAACGAGCGTCGCGTGGAGCAACACACGCACGCCGGCCGCGAAGAGCAGTTCGTCCCAGACGAGTTTGAGCCGCTCGGGATTGTAGTTCACCCCGGTGCCCGCGCCGTAGGTGTTGGGGCGAAGGAAGACGGCGCCCACCGCATCGAGGGCATTCACCACCTGATCGGGCGTCCCGCCCACGACCTTGCGCGGCTCCGCGCCGGGCGTGAAGAAACCGTAGAACGTGTCGAGCATCTGCGTGCTCGTGCCGCCGAGAAAGCCGTAGCGCTCGACCAACACGACCGAACCCGCGCCTTCGTCCGCCGCCGCGAGCGCCGCGCAACACCCGGCCGAGCCGCCTCCGATCACGAGCACATCGGCCTTCGCAAGGACGGGGACTCTCTCGAGGACAAGCGGCGAAGTCGTCATGCTCTTTTCCGAGTAGGGCCGCTCTCAGGCCGGCCCCACGTTGGCGTAAAGTTTCGCGAGCCGATGCGCGTGCTCGTCGTAGGCGGCCTCGAACAACTCCGTCGCGCGCGCCGCACCGACCACGACACCGGCGCTCAAGACCTTCGGCGGCTGGCCAGCGGCGGTGAGTCGCGCGGCGACTTCCGCTTTGATCGAGTTGACGATGAGGCAGCCACCGACGGTCGAACCAGGCGCGACGGGCGTGTCGAGGCCGTCGATGGTCACCATCGCATCGCCCACGGGCGCGCCGGTATCGAGGATGAGATCGGCGAAGTCAGTGAGTTTTTTCCCATCGGCGCGGCGCGACGTGGACGCTTCCGCGTGGGCCGCGCTGACGAGCGCGACGACACGCACGCCGCGGCGCCGGAACTGCGCAGCCATCTCGATGGGCACGACGTTGCAACCGCTCGATGAAATGATGAGCGCGCTCTCCTGCGTGCTGAGATCGTAATTACGCAGGATGCGCTCGGCGAGGCCGCTCACGTTTTCCAGAAACATCGCCTGCCGCTGACCGTTGGCCCCGACGACGAGATTGTGGAACGAAAGTGAGAGTTCGACGATCGGGTTGAAACCGGGAAACGAACCGTAGCGCGGCCACATTTCCTCCACCATAATGCGTGAGTGGCCGGAGCCGAAGAGGTGCACCATACGCCCCGCGAGAATCGTCTGGGCGAACCAGTCGGCCGCTTGGTGAATGGCCGGCTGCTGCGCGGCGACGGCGTCCACGAGAGTGCGGACCTTGGTGAGATAGTTTTCGGAAGGTGTCATGGTTGCGATAAATTCCGCAGCGCCCGATAGGCGGCGCCGAAAGCCCCGGCCTGCGCACCCAGCCGGGCGGGCACCACCGCCACCCGGGACGAGCCGACGCGCCATTCCATCCGGTCAAGCGCAGCGGCAAGCGGTTTGAACAACGCGTCGCCGGCGGCCGCGATTCCGCCGCCGAGCACGATGGTCTGCGGGTCGAGCACGTTGATCAGGCTCGCGAGTGCTGCGGCGAGCGCATGCACCGACCGCGCCCAGACTTGCATCGCCTCGCCGTCGCCTGCGACCGCCGCGGCAACCAAGTCGCGCGTCGATTGGAAGCGTCCGCCGCTTCGTTCCGCGACGGTGCAGTCGCCGATCATGTCCTCCAAGCTGCCGGGAGTGCCGACGATATCCGGCGCGCCGTCGGGGTTGAGCGAGATGTGCCCGACATGTCCGGCGCGCCCTAAATTGCCGCGGAGCAAACGTCCGTCCACCATGGCCGCTCCGCCTACGCCCGTGCCCAGCGTGAGCATCAGGACGTTCGCCGCCTCTCGGGCCGCTCCCTGCCAGACTTCACCGAGCAGGGCGGCATGGGCGTCATTGATTACCACCGTGGGCAATTCGAGTTCGTCGCTCCACACGAGTCCCTCCAATCCGCGCAAGCGTCCTGGCAGATTCATGATCGAGCGTTCGTCGCGCGCCGCGAGCCCCGGCGCACAAAGCCCCGCCACCGCGATTTCCGGGAAGCGTCGCCGCAGCGCCGACACCAGCGCGCGAACATTCCCCTGCCACGCATCGTCGGCCCCGTCGTCCGTGAGACGCATGTCCTCTCCGCAAACTCGGCCCGCTGAGTCGACGACAAGGCCCTTCACGCGGGTGCCGCCCAGATCGACTCCGAGAATCAGACGGGAAGCGTTCATGGAATTTCTTCGGGAATCTGTCCTTCACTCACGCTCCAGCCGCCGTCGATCGCGAGCACCTGCCCGGTGACAAAACGCGCCGCATCCGAAAGCAAAAACACCGCCGCCCCGTCGCAATCATCCGGGCGCCCGATGCGCCCGCCGTCGAGCGGCTGCTTGGTCGCAATGAATTTCAGAATGCGTTCGTCCGCCGCAGCGCGACGCGCCATCGGTGTTTCCACAAGCCCCGGAGCGAGGACATTCATCCGGATATTTTTCCCGGCGTAGTAGGCCGCCGCAGATTGGGTGAAACCCACGATGCCCGCTTTTGCCGCCGCATAGGCGTGCGTCGCGAAAAATTCCGGTGACGGCGACCAGCCGAGCACTGAGCCCATATTGAGCACCGATCCACCCGTGCCCTGGGCGAGAAACTGTTTCACCGCCGCGCGATTCGACAGAACGACCGAGTGCAAATTCAGCTCGAGCGTCGCACGCAACCCGTCGTCGGTGATTTCGTGCAACGGCCCGTCTCCCAAGCGGCGCCCACTCCCGCCCGCGACGTGATACAGGCCGTGAAAGCCTCCGAATCGCGCCAGCGCGAGCGCGATGGCGGCCGGCGCGTGGCCCGCATCGGTCGCATTTCCCACCTGCGTCGCGGCATCATTCCCGAGCGTCGCGATCGCCGCGCTCGCGCTGGTGGCCTCGCGCCCGGTGACCACCACTCCCCGCGCCCCGGCGGCGAGGAACGCCCGGGCGGCGGACAGCCCGAGCCCCGTCGTGCCACCCACGACGACGAGCACCTTACCGGCAAGGGGTTGGTCGGCCATCGCTGGAAGCAGAGGCCGTCATCGCGGGCTTTCAAACATTAACAAATCGCTCGACGCACAATCTGATATGATAAAGATCGTGGCATGCCCCGCCCCCGTTCCGCCCACGTCACCGAGGTAAAGGCCGCCTTGGTGGCGCGCCTGCAGGGCGGCTTCGCGCAGCCCGGCGGGAGGTTTCTCTCCACCCGGGCGGTCGCCCAACGCTTCGCTGTCAGCTACCAGACCGCACATCGTCTGCTCGGCGAATTGGAGGCCGAAGGACTGCTGCAGCGCCGCGCCGCCTCCGGTTCCTATCATCCCGGGCAGAGCGTCACCCTGCGTGGCGTGCAGTTGATTTTTCACTCGCGCGCCAAACGCAAAGGCTCCTTCGGCGCGCACTTGATGGAACTGATCGAGCACGTGCTGCGCGAACACGGCGTTCCCTTCGTGCGCAGTTGGATCGACGCCCATGTCGCGCCTCGCCTTCGCACCGACCACTATCCCGTCGCGTGGGAATGCCGCGCCGCCGTCGAAGCCGCCGCAGTGGCCAAGAAGTTCGCCCTCTGCCTCAACGACCGTCCGCCCGTCGGCATCGGCGGTGCCTACGTGGACGCGGTGACGACCGATGATTTTTCCGGCGGTGCCTGCGCCGCTGAACTCTTAAAGGAGCGGACTCGCCGTCGCCACGGCTTCGCCGTGCTGGGCGGGCCAGTTGACGATCCGCGCAACCTTCAGCGCATCGCCGGTTTTCGCGCCCACCTACCGGGCGCGCACGTGATCAACGCCACCACTTGGTTCATCGAGGGTGGGCGCGCGTGCGCCCGCGAAATTCTCGCCGGAAATCCCACCGGTATTTTCGCCTGCAACGATCGCCTCGCCGAGGCGCTGATTGAACACTGTCGCCTTCATGGTGCGCCACTGCCGCCGCTCGTCGGCTTCGACAACGCCCCTGTCGCCGAACGTCTCCGTCTGACCACCGTCGGCATTCCCTGGAATGCCATGGTTGCACAAGCTGCCAACGTCATCACCGCACGGCTGCAGGGCGGCAATGAGCCCGCCCGGTCCATCAGCCTCGCCCACGAACCCATCCTGCGACTGACCTGTTAGGATCGCCACGTTGGCGTATCGTTGATCGATGGCGGCACCTCGACTCACGCTACGCGCAATCCGCGGCCATCATCGCCCGGTGAAATTCGTCTCAAGAAAGGAGCCGGTCATTTTGTGACCATGCGCAGGAACGGCAGAAGCTGCCAGCGTCGCGCGCGCTGCTGCTTCGAGATAATCGCGATCAGATCTCGCTTGCCGCCTGTCGCGCCCGTGTCCCTGCTCCCAATCTCGTGCGGAAAAAGTTCGCCATCTTCAGCCTGCTCTTCGCCTGGCTCTGTGCCAACGGCGCGCTGCTGGACGGCGTGCAGGTGTTTGCGTGGGCAAAGATGTTTGCCGGTTATGCCAAAGTGATGCCCGCCGCCGAGGCGTTGCGGGTGACGTTTGATCCGATGAAGCCCTGCGACATGTGCCTCGGCATCGCGAGCGCCAAGGAAACCGCCAAGCAGCAACTCCCGCACAGCCCCGAGCGCGCGGCGGAGAAGCTCCTCATCGCCTACCACGCGACTTCCGTTTTGATTGTTCCCCAGATGCCCGATCAGTGGCCGGCCGCGCTTGCGAGCGCGGGGCCCAACCGAGTGGAAAAAGTTCCGGTGCCTCCGCCGCGCGCTTAGCGCGCCCTCGCACCACCGTGTCCGCGCCGCGCTGATTTTCTTGCGCCCGCGGTTCCTCCGCCCGCGTTCGCCTTACGGCGAACCACGACCGCGCCCGCGTGCGCGCCGTCGCGTCTTCGATCTCTGCACGCCTTCACCATGACCTTTTCCTTTCACATCGCCTCACGTTCGCTTCGCTTCCCACTGCTGCTCATCTCCGGCATCACGTTCGTCGCACTCGCACACTCCACCACGTCGGCACCGGCCAATCCGGCAGTTTCCAATAAGGACGACCCCGTCACCCTCGATAAATTTGCCGTCATCGCCGAGAAGGAGGCCAACTTTTCCCTCCCGCTCGACGCCGTCGCCACGTCCGGCTCGCGCCTCGGCCTCACCAGCCGCGGGCTGCCCGCGAGCGTCTCCATCATCACGCAGGAGATGATGCAGCTCCGCGGTCTGCGCACGGCGGTCGAGGCGGTCGAGACCGCCGTCGGCATGACCGGCGGCACCAACTTCGGGTCGATCCCGACCTACTCCACGCGCGGCTTTGGCGGCAACAACGTCTCCGTGATGCGTGACGGCATCCGCCAGAACACCGCGTCGCAGTCCTCGCGCACCGTGGACTCGTTTCTCCTCGACCGCATCGAAGTCCTGAAGGGCCCCGATGGCCTCATGTTTGGCGAGGGCGCGATTGGCGGCGCGGTGAACTACATCTCCAAATCCCCGAGCGCCACTTTCCGCGGTGACGCGCTTGCGAGCTACGGCGGCTGGGGCAGCTACCGCGTCGGCCTCGGCGTCGGCGGCCCTATCGGTAGCAGCGGCGTCAGCTATCGCGCCGACTATTCGCACAACCAGACCAACGGCTATCAGGAGCGCAACTCCCAGCGCTATGACGCCGTCGCCCTCTCTCTCGCGTGGCGCGCCACCGACACACTCTCGCTCACGTGGTTCGGCACCTTGCTCGACGACTGGAACGAGAGCTACTACGGCAACCCCGTGATCTACGACGCCGTGGTCAACACCACGGCCGCAGTGCAGACGCAGGAGGTGCGCCTCTACAACAACACCACCGACCGCATGATCAACCCGCGCGTCGATCCCGCCGCGCGCCGCACCAACTACAACATCCTCGATAATTTCGCCGCCACCGAGAACATCTTCAACCGCGTGCGCGCCGACCTGCGGCTGTCGCCCGAGGTCGAGCTGCGCAACGAGACCTACGTCGCCACGCAGCTCCTCAAGTGGAAGAACACCGAAAGCAACACGTGGAATCCTGTCGCGCGCAACATCACGCGCGGCGCCCTTACGCTCATCTACCGCGACGATGTGCTCGTCGGCAACCGGCTCGACCTCACGGTCAAGAAACCGATCGCCGGCCACGCCAACCGCCTGCTCATCGGCGGCGTCTTCGAGCACAACGACCAGATCCGCGGCGGCGCACCGGGCAACATCGTGCTCACGATCCCGGCGGTCTCACTCGCCAATCCCGCCGTCGGCTTCGGTCCCGCGACGCGCTTCCAGAAATCCTCGCGGATCGGCGTCGAGACGCATGCGTTCCACGCGCAGGACGTGTTCGACGTGACATCGAATTTCCGCGCCGTCGCCGGCGTCCGCTTCGACCACATCTCACTCCAGCGCGACACGCTCGCGGACAACACCACCGCCACGCTCTCGACGTTGCACATCGGCCCCAAGGGGACGATCCTCCACCGGGTCGACGGCTCCACCTGGTCACCCGCGGAATTTCTCAACCGCCTATAACGCCCGCCTTGCCATGAACATCCTGTGCGCCGCCATGGTCGCCCTCGCGCTCCCTACAGCGCCAGCGTCACTGCGAGAGCCAGGACAGAGCAACTCGCCGCGCCGCATAGTATGGTCACCATCCGGGCTCCGCGGGCGTTGCGCACGTAGATGCGTTCCTGCGTGCGGCCGGCCTCGGTCTCGGTTTCCCGGGCGATGCACCAAGCGCGGTGGGAGAAACAGACCTTCAAGCCCAGGCTGGCCACCAACAAGCCGAGTGGCATCCGCCCGGAACCGTCCGCTTGCAGCATGCCCAGCGCCTTGGTGTCGATCAGCAGAATGGCCAGAATATTTAGCATTGCGTAGATTGAGGCGCGGCCGGCGAGCACTTGCACGCGGCGCGAGGCATCGTCCAAACGGCTGGGATCATCGGGGGTGACGAAGTTGAGTTCGTCCGGGGAGGTGCCGGCGGCGTCAGCCCCGGCCGGCTCCGCCGGGTGGGGTGCCTTCCACGCGGCCCAGACCGAGGGCACCGACACCACCATCACCACGATGAAGAAGGTTGCGAATCCGAGCCGCTCCGCGAGCGGGCCGGAGATCATGTTGGTCGGGACCATCACGAGATTCATCAGCGCGGTGGCGAAAGCATAGTGCGTCATCGTGCAACGGCCCGGCGCCAACTGCTGCATCATGTAGATCATGTTGCCGATGAAACCGAAGCCGTAGCCGAATTTTTCGATGCTCACCAGCGTCGCGATCGTCGTGTAATCCAGCCCGTGACCGGTCGCGGCCGCCTGGCTCAGATAAACATAGGCGAAGCTCGGCACGTTCAGGAACAGCGCGAGGACCACCAGCATGCGGGCGAGACCGTAGCGCGATACGAAAACCCCGCCGAGGAGGCCGCCGAGGATGGTGGCGAGCGTGCCCCACAGCGCATCGATGTCGCTCACCTGGCCGGCCGTCAGGCCCAGGCCGCCCTGGCTCACGGCCGACTGCAGGAACAGCTGCCCCTCCATCAGGATCAGGCCCTCGCCGAGGCGGTAGAGAAAGACAAAGCCGATCATGCCCCAGAACATCCGCTTGTGGAAAAAGCTGACGGCCGTCTCGCGGAATTCCGTCACCACCTGCCGCACGCCTTCGGGCCGGCGCGCGGGCCGCCCCGCCGGCAAGGTGAACGCGTGCAGGGCCGCCAGCAATCCCATGACGCCCGCGCAGGCGACTATGACCATGACCCACATCTTTTGCTCCGGCCAACCTTCCGCGAGTTTGATGCGGTCGAGCACGGAGATGAGCACGCCCGAGGCCAGCACCTTGCCCAGGACCCAGAACGTGCTTTGCAACCCGGCCAGGCGCGCCTGCTCCGGTTTCCGCAGCGCCGTCAGGTAGATGCCGTCGGCGCAGATGTCCTGGGTGGACGAGGCAAAGGCCGCGATCCAGAACAGGGCGATGCTCGCCCGGAAAAAATCCGTCGTCGGCAGGATCATCGCCACGGCGACCAGCAGCCCGGCGATCAGCACCTCCATCGCGAGCACGAAGAATTTCTTCGTGCCATACATGTCCAGCAACGCGGCCCACAGCGGCTTCAGCGACCAGGCCACGCCGATGCTGCCCAGCGCCACCGTGATCTGGCCGTCCGAGTAGCCCAGCGACTTATACATGCGCGCCGCCGTGCCGCCCATGATGATGTTGAACGGAATGCCCATCGCCAGATAGAGCGAGGGCACCCACAGGAAGGGCCGGAGGTTGATCGGGCGCGGCGCGGTCATCGTCGTCGGGCGTTTCAGGCGCGGCCCGCCGGTTGCAGCGACCTGGCCGGAGCGGCGGCGGGCAGCGAGGCGCCGTTGGTGCGCGCGCATTCGCCATACCACCAGGCGGAGTCCTTGGGCGTGCGCCGCTGCGTGGCGTAGTCGACATGGACCAGGCCGAAGCGATAGCGGTAGCCCTCCGACCATTCGAAATTATCCAGCAGCGACCACGCAAAGTATCCCTTGACCCGCACGCCGTCCCGCACGGCCCGCCGGAGTTCCATCAGGTAGCGGGCGAGAAAGTCAGTGCGCTGCGGATCATGCACTTCGCCATCGAGCGACACCCAGTCATGCGCCGCCATGCCGTTTTCCGTGATGACCACCGGCAGTCCGTAGCGCTCATGCGTGAAGAACGGCCCCCAGCGTAATGCGGCGGGATGGAGGTTCCAATGGTTGTGCGTTGCCGGCGTGCCAGGGGTGGAAGTGAGGTTTTCCGGCGATCCGTCGGCACCGCGCCGGCAGTCGTAACCGCGATAGAGATTCAGTCCGATAAAATCGATCGGCTGGTGGATCGTGCGCATTTCCGCGTCGGTGAAGGCAGGCGCCGCCGCGCCATACGCGTGCAGGCCCTGTTCCGGGTAGCGGCCGCGCATCACCGGGTCCAGCCACCACGCCATATTCCAGGTGTTGTCGGCCGGCACCCGCCAGAAAGTTTCCCGCGCCGCCGCGATGTCCTCCGGGCAATCCGTCGCGGGCGTGGGCACATCGCCTGTCGGAGCCCAGCCGATGACCGGCGGCAGTTTCGCCCGGCTGCGGATGGTCTGCACCGCCAGGCCGTGGGCGAGCAGGGTGTGGTGCGCGGCGAGGAGCGTCCGATCGAGCGGCAGCTTGTCGCCGGGCGCGTGAATGCCTGTCTGGTGCCCGAGTCCGATAAAGCACTGCGGCTCGTTGAGCGTCATCCAGTGCCGGACGCGGTCGGAGAGTTTGTCCACGATGACGCGGGTGTAGTCCGCAAACCAGCGGGGACTGTCCGGATGCAACCATCCGCCCTCGCGATAGAGGGCGAGCGGGTAGTCCCAATGAAAAAGCGTCAGCCACGGCTCGATACGAGCTTCGAGCAGGGAATCGACCAGGCGATCATAGAAGGCGAGGCCGGCTGCGTTCACCGGTCTGCGACCGGTGGGCATGACGCGGGACCACGCCACTGAAAAGCGGTAGGCCCTGAGACCGAGGTCGCGCATCAGCTGCACGTCGGACGCGTAGTGGTGGTAATGGTCGCAGCTCACCGCACCGGTATGGCCGCCATTAACACGGCCGGGCGTGGCGCAGAATTCATCCCAGACGGAGGCCCCGCGACCGCCACCCATGGCATGCCCTTCGATTTGATAGGAAGAGGTGGCGACGCCCCAGGTGAAGTCTCGCGGGAAAGTCATGGCGGAGGGGAAACGTGAGTGCCGGGGTGGCGCTCACGTGCGGCATCCCGGCTTCTTGTCCCGGCGGCGTCAAAGTCACCGAGGCGCTTTCTTGTGCTTGCTAATGAACGTCCGACAAGCGCTCAGCTCTGCACCGCGCGTGACTTCCGTCCTGGCCGGCAGGGAGGCACGTCGCTGCCGTCCACCCAGTCGCCCTCGATGAATGTGCTATTGCGGGGCCGGCCCGGACCACGCTGGTTGGTGCGCATGAGGATCGCGAGCTGCTCGACCGCGCGCTCGCCGACGACGCGATGATTTTGACGCACGCCGGCGTTGACGCCGCGATCCGGCTCCAGATCAAGAGACGCGACCACGATGTCCTGCGGAATCCGCCAACCCACGCCGCGGAGAGCCTCCGGCACTTCCGGCCAGTTGCTGACGATGACCTCGATCTCGTGGGCCTCGATCCAGGCCGTCAGAAGCGGTGCGATACCCGACGTGCCGGCATCAATCGGCAGCAGCAGGGGCGGTAGATGGCTCACACCTGCACGCAGGAAAACCTCGACGTGGTAACCGGCGGTGAAGGCGTTTCTCAGGTAGATTTCCTCCCGTTCGCCGACCGTCAAACCGATGCGACGGTAGCCGAGGTGATGGAGCCGACCCACAGCCTCGCGGGTGATTTCTGCCTGGTGGCTGGAGACCGTGTGCAATGCACTCTCGATTTGCTGAGACTCGATCCTCACGACGCTGAAAGCGTCCCAATCCATTTCGAACTTGATCATCCGGTCGCCAAACGCGGCCAGGATCACGCCGACGATGCCCCGCGCCTTCAAGACAGCCCCGATGCGCTGACCCGCCCCGGTCGCGTTGTGCCCGACATAAAACACCTCCAACTGGTAGCCAATTCGGTCCGCCTGCCGGCGCGCGCCCTCGAGAAACAACCGGTGCGGGTGCGATGCCCTCATCTCCGCCTGATCGCGGAAGTTTAGAAGGAAGGCCAAAGTCGTGGGGGCCTTCACTTCGCGGCGGCCAAAGCGATAGTGGCTGAGCGCGGCCAGCACGGGATCCGGTCGGTAGCCGAGGTGGTCCGCAATTTTTTGGATGCGCTCGCGAGTTTTCTCCGGCAAGCGCGGACTGTTGCGCAGCGCCAGCGACACTGTCGTCTGGTGGACTCGGGCCGCGCGCGCGACCTCTTGCATGGTTACTCGGGGCAGGAGCATAATCAGGCGAATGGGCCGTTTTGGTTCATCAGCAAGCGCAAATATTTTCCGATCCAATCCCGAGCGCGTTTATGCTGGCCAGCACGCACCTTCGCCCGAGGAAGCAGAGCGGACGGGTCGCTATTTTGCCGCGCCTCGTGCTGAAGGACGGGATTACTCGCGATCATCGGCAAAAAAATCAGATTGCGTTCACTCAACCCGCGTCGCAATGGCTGTCTCAATTCAGTCCGTCGGTTGTGAGTCTCCCCAATACAGCACCCGCGCACACCCCCGCCGCCGAACAAACCCGGTGGTTCGCAGAGGAAGTGCAGCCTCATGAAGCATCGTTGCGCTCATACATTGCGGGCTCGTTTCCCACAGTGCGCGACGTGGACGATGTCGTGCAGGAATCCTATCTGCGTCTGTGGAAAGCCCGATCGGCTCACCCGATCCAATGTGCCCGCGCGTATCTCTTCGGGATCGCGCAACGGTTTGCCGTCGACGTGATCCGCAAGGAAATCCGGACGATCGCCCACAATGTTGTCATGGATCTCGACGCCTTGAACGTCTTGGAGGAGACGGCGGATGCCGCTGAAGCGGCCAGCACGAAAGAAGAAATCGCGCTGCTCGCGGAGGCGATCCATTCACTTCCCGCCCGTTGTCGCGAAATCGTCATCATGCGCAAACTCGATCAACTCTCGCATCAGGAGATTGCCCGGAGGCTGGGCATTTCCGTATCGACCGTGGAGGTGCAGATTTTTCGCGGCATGGAGAAATGCACCCGTTACCTTCGCAGCCGCAAGGTCTCCTTCGGCCCTCGGGGAAACTCACCGTGAAGAACCCAGGCCGACGCTTCGATGCCATCGAATCTCAAGCTGCCGCCTGGCTAGTGCGACGCGACGGCGGGATGACTGCCACCGAGGCGGCTGAGTTCGCCCGTTGGTGCGCCTCCGATCCGCGGCACACGGCTGCCGTGCAGGGAATTGAGTCCACCTGGGCCGCTTTTGACCGGCCGTCGACAATGGGGCGGACGGGATTGTTGCGCGACGAACTTCGGGCGCTGGATGCTCGCGCTCGCCGGCGCTGGCGGGCCCGAGGCGCGGCGGCAATGGTCTCGGTTGCGTGCGGTCTGGCGCTTTACCTGGGTATTCAGCGATCAAACACGCACGATACCGTGGCCGTCATCCCGACCGTCGCGACGGCGGCGCACGTTTCGGGGCCGGAACGCCAGATGCTGTCCGATGGGTCGGTGGTCGAATTCAAGCCGGGCGCAACAATCACCGTGGCGTTCAGCGAAGAGCGCCGCGTCGTGATTCTGAGAAACGGTGAAGCGCATTTTTCGGTGACACCCAATCCGCAGAGGCCGTTCATCGTCGAGGCGGGGTCAGTGAAGATCCGGGCGGTCGGCACTGCCTTTGCGGTGCAGTTGGGCGGCACGGAGGTCGAGGTGCTTGTTACCGAGGGTAAGGTCACCGTGGCTTCGCCGTCGGTTGAAATGGCAGGCACCGCCACATCGCGCACCGATTCGGTGCCGATCGCCAGCCCGGATATTTTCCCGCTGGTTTCGGCCGGGCAACGAACCAGCGTTCCCTTGCTGCCCACGACGACAATCGCGCCAGTGCTCACGATTTCGCCCGCGGAATTGGCGGAGCGATTGTCCTGGCGGGTGCCGCGTCTGGAATTCTCGGAAACGACCGTCTCTGACGCCATCGCGCTGTTCGGCCATCACAGTCCGGTGCGGCTGCGCGCTGCCGACGGCGAAGTTGCGGCGATGCGCGTCACGGGAGTTTTTCGATCCGACAACATCGATGGATTCGTGCGGGCGTTGGAGACGAGTCTGGGCCTGCGTGCGGAATACGGGGTGGGCGAGATACGGCTGCACCGGGGCAAGTGGTCCCTCCCTGATCGGCAAAAATAGCTGTAAAGGTTTTCCTCCCGCCAAGCGACGTTAGGGAGCACGCGGTCATCCGACTCTTCGGATGGCGGCTGCGTTACCAACCCCTATGTCCGCCTTGTCTCGTCTCCAGCACGCCGTGCGCACCACCCGCCGATTGGGGGTCTGGGCTGTCGCATGGTCGCTGGCTGCGTCCGGGTTGGCCGTTGAAACGGCTCGAAAGAAATTCGATTTGCCGGCGGATATCGCCGCCCGCTCTCTCAAGAGTTTTGCGCATCAGTCCGGAGTGGAAGTCCTGATCAGCGCGGAACTCGGGCGGGAAATCCGCACCCAGCCGGTCAGGGGAGAATTTACTCCCCGCGAGGCGCTCGACCGCATGCTGGCAAAGACCGGGTTGACCGTGAAGCACGACGAAAAGACCGGCTCGATGGCGATCTTCGCGGCGCATCGGACGAACGAGTCGCCGCCTGCGACGCCCGAGCCTTCCGCTTCCGCTAAAAAAAAAACACCAAACCAAGCAGCCCCTGAACCCATGAAACACACCAAGAATGCAATCGCCCTGCTGGGCTCCTGGCTCGCCATAGGACTGCTGCCCGGCCAAGTCGTCGACCCGGGTGCCACCGCGACGCAGAAATCCGAGGAAGCGCTGGTTCTCAGCCCGTTTGTGGTCAGCAGCGACAAAGACGTCGGATATCTCGCGGCCAACACCCTCTCGGGCAGCCGGCTTAACACCCCGCTCGTCGATACGCCCGCGTCCATTTCGGAGATGACCAAGGACTTCCTGGACGACATTGGCGCCAACAACACCATGGACGCGGTCGCGTATGCATTGGGTTTCGAAGCCGATCGACCCGGGGCCAACGACAATCTCTCGCAATTCAGTTCGCAAACCGCCGTCGCGCGCGGCGTGGGGCGTTCTGGCACCGTATCAAGGGATTTCTTTCCGTGGAACCTGAGCTCCGATACCTTCGGCGTGGAGCGGTTGAGCCTGAGCCGCGGGCCGAACTCCATTCTCTTCGGCTTGGGCAATGCCGGCGGTATCATCAATTCGACGTCGAAACGTGCCAGCTTTCGCACCCGCAGTGAACTGAACCTGCGGGTTGACGACAACGGAAGCTGGCGCGTGCATCTCGATCACAACCGCAAGCTGACGGAAACGCTCGCCCTGCGCGTCAATCTATTGAAGGACGACATGCGGACGTGGCGTGAGCTGGAATATACCCGTTCCGACCGCATCCAAGTGGCAGGGACTTGGCGGCCCTTTACTCGAACCGAGGTGCGCGCCAACTACGAGCGCGGCGTGCAGGATCGCCTGGCGGGCCTGCGTTTTAGTGCGCGGGATGCTTTTACGAACTGGATCGACGCCGGCTCACCCGCGTATGACCGCACGGTCAACGGCAATACGTATCCTGTTTCGACGGTTTCGTTGGGCGCCAATCAACGCCTGAGTTTCGATAGTGACACTCTGCGATGGGTCAACTGGCAGCGCTTTGCTACGACCACCGGTAAGAACGACAACACCAACAACGGCCTCAAGCTGCAGGATGAGACCTACGTTCCGTTCACCGCTCTCCTGAACGGCCGGGCCTCGACGACCAACAACGCCTATTGGACCGGCTCCCTTTTCGTGCAGCAGGAACTCGCCAAGAATCTCTATCTTGAGCTGGCCGTGAACAAGCAGAGCAGCAACCGCGAGACGAACCGGGCCATGCAGCACGCCCAGATGACAGTTCGGGTCGACCCAAACCGGACTCTTCCCGGCGGCGCCACCAATCCGAACTTCGGGAAGTTCTACATCGAGGGGCAGGCGCTGCAAAACGCCCGGGAAGACTCTTCCGTCACTCCCCGCGCAACTTTGACCTACCAATGGGACACGCGCAACAAGTGGTTTGGTCGGCACCAGTGGCTGGGCCTGTTCACGCAAGAGGACGAAAAAGGAATGGGCCGGCAGTGGAACGAGGCCAATCTCACACCGATCAGCCCCGCGCCTCCTGCCGTCACCAACGCGCAGAACACGATCTGGCGCCGCACCTATCTGAATTTTCAGGGCGGCAATCGCGGCTACAACCACGACCCCTTCCGCAATGCCCAGGCACCGGCTGCGTTTTCCGATCCCGTCAACGGGTTAAACGGAACGATTACCCCCGGTTTTTTCCTTTCCAGCGAAAACCCGACGACGTCCAAGAGTTCTGCCAGGATGATTGCCGGTCAGAGCAATTTCTGGAGCAACCGGCTTTCCGTGACCTACGGGTTTCGCCACGATTCGACCGATCGGAGGAACTCCCTGCTCAGCCGCGATCCTGTCACCCAAATCGTCACGGGGTCCGTCTTCAATCCCACCGAAACTTACGCGGGCAACACCCGGACCCAGGGTGCCGTCTTCCACGTGACCCAGTGGTTTTCGGTGTATGGAAACCGCTCGGATAATTTCAGCCCGCAGGCCGGGGTTGACGTCAATGGCCAGACTATCGGCAATGTGAAGGGCGACGGCCGCGATTATGGCGTCAAGTTCCGCTGGGCCGACAACAAGCTCTATGCCCGCGCCGGTTTTTACGAGTCGTCAGTAAAGGGACAGGTCGGACGCAATTTCAACCTGCTGACCCAAATTCAGAATGTGTGGCTGGCCCTGGAAGGTGCGACCGGCCCTCACGCGGCGCTGTTCACGGGCTCGCCGCTCCTAAACACGGATACCCAGGATTTCGACGTCGATGGCTACGAGTTCGAGGTGACGGCCAATCCGCTCAAGGGACTCTCCTTCACCGCGAACTACGCAACCCTGAAGGGACGCGCAGCCAGCCTTTATCCCATCACCAAGGCACATGTTGCCCAGAACCGCGCCCTCTGGCTGCAGAATGGCGCGACCCCTTTACTGACGGGAACCGGCACGGTCGCGAGCACGGTGGCCTTGATGGATGCGAATCTGGGACAAGACCGACTCCAGGACGGCCGGGAGGGCACCGGCAATTACCGGAAATCGTTCAACTTCTTCGGTCGCTACCAATTTCAGGCAGAGTCGCTCAAGGGTGTGAGCATCGGTGCCGGCTCTCGTTTCCGGGCGGGCCGCGTTCTCGGATTCGATGCGGCAGGGCAGTCGATCCGCGCACCGAAGACGTTTCTGGCCGATGCCAATTTGGCCTACGGTCGCAAAATCTGGAACAAACGCGTCGACATGCGGCTGCAACTCAACGTTCAGAACCTCTTCGACAACCACGACCTCATCTGGGCGAGCATCGATCCTACCACGTATGTGAAGAATGACTATACGCTCTTCACGCCGCGCCTGTTCACGTTGTCAGGCAGCTTTAGTTATTGAGTGACCTACGGCCGGCGCGCTCCTCCGCCACGCGCCAGCCTTCGACATAAGGACTCTGCGGGACACCTCAAATATCACCCTTTCAGGGTGCAGGGCTTTGCCATGCACCGTCGCAAACTATACCTGCCCCACCAAACAAGACTTATTACGAAACGACCTCCGCGCGTGTTCGGCCCCTGCGTTCTGTGCCACTCGTGGAGGCCTGCCCTTTGGCGGCACCAAATTTTTCCCAAGCCAACCGCCCCTCCTCATGACATCTCAATCCCCTTCAGCCCTTGGGCCGGTCATCGCGGCCACCATGCGTCGCACGGCCCGCTCTTTAGTCGTCACCGAAGCTTTCCGTCTGTGTCTCGTTTTGTTCGTGCTAGTGGGAGTCGTCCTTCCGCAGGCACACGCGGCCATTCCTCCCGCAGCTCAAACCGATCCGCTGTTCGGCAAGGGTTATCTCGTGGTCACTCACTATCCCGGGGTGACGATCAATGGAGATCAGGCCACTGCGACCGCCACCACGACGGCCCTGAACGAAGCCATAGCCGACGCTTACGCGAACAACCTCGTAGCCTACTTCCCGGCGGGGACGTATGCCGTCAACGACACTCTCAAGGCATACACGGCGACCGGAAAACCGGCTAGTGTGCCCGGAGCCGCGTTTGCAACGCCCCGGGAGCATCTTGCCATTGTCGGTTCAACCAAGGGAATCCGGCCCGTGATCAAGCTGGTGGATAGTGCCAGCGGCTTCACCAACTCCGCCAGTCCCAAAACCATCCTGGAGTTCATGAACTTCAACGAGGGCCAGATCGGCAACCGCGCGCAAGAGGCTCCGGCCTCGGGTTACTATCAAATGCTCCGCAGTGTGGATGTGGATTGCGGCGCGGGCAATGCCGGAGCCATCGGAGTTTATTTCAATCAGGCGCAGGGGAGTTCGATCGAGGATGTCAAAGTCACCGCCACTGGCGCATTCGCCGGCTTCAAGGCCCTTCCGGGACGCGGCGCACCGGTGGTCAACGTAGAGGTCGAAGGAGGCCGCTACGGCATCGATACCGGGGGCACTTCCAACATCGGCACCGTCGTTGCCGGGGCCGTGCTGCGGAACCAGACGATCAGCGCCGTGCGGCACGACAGCGCCTTCTTCCCTCTCGTCATTGTCGGCTTCGAGATCACAACTCCGCCGGCTTCGGTCCAGGCGGCTGTGACGATCTCTGGCAGCGCCAAATCATCCGGCTCCGCAATTCACCTGATCGACGGCCGCATCACTCTCGGCGGCGATCCGACTGTGGCGGCCGTCGACAATCGCGCCTCCCGTATTTTTTACGCACGGAATGTCTATGTCACGGGCAGTTCAAAGCTGGTCAAGAGCACCAACGCCAATCCCACGATCACCGGCACGGGCACCTGGCAGCTCATTAACGAGTATAGCTATTGCAACCAGGCCGTGCCGGATACCGACGGCAAGATCGCCACGAATATAATCGACGGCGCGGTGACGCGCACCCCTGGCCCACTCGCCAACGGCGAAGTGGTGTCCATCACGAACGATGTTTCCGCGCCCCCAGCGGATCTAGTCAGCCGCCATGCATGGGTTTCCCTGCCTTCAGTGGACGACGAGGATGCCTTCGATGCCTTTAACGCCGGCATCGCCCCCGGCAACATTTCGAGCGAGGCCCTGCAGAATGTTATCAACACCCATCGCAAGGTTTTCCTCCGCAAGGGCATTTATTTTCTCGATGGGGTCATCGGCCATAACGGCCCAACGCCCGTTTATGGACCGATCACCCTCCGTCGCGACACGATTCTGTTCGGCGCCGCCCGGCATTTGACGCGGATTGAGGTTCACCCGGGCTGGGATCCGACCAGCGAGACGGCGATGATCGCCACCGATAATGACGCTGCCGCCACTACCTATATCGGCGGCCTGACCCTTGGCGTGGATGCCACCGACCTGGTCAACGACTGGTTCGTGGCGTTGGATTGGCAGGCGGGCCGAAACTCCATGGTGCATATCGGCCACGTTTACCGCGAGCCGGCCTTCACCAATCCCAACCCTCGCGTCACAACCAATCCTCACAGCCTCCTCCGAATCCGCAATGGCGGCGGCGGTCGGTGGTATGGTGCGGGCTCCCGAAAGAATTTTACCTCCAAGGATCCAGATGGACTCTTTCGCATTCTGAAGGTGGAAGGCACGGCGGAGCCTTTGTGGATGTATGGTTTGAACATGGAGGGCGCGGCGGGCACCGACACTTACGCGGAATTTAGCAACACCCGCAACGTCCGGATCTATGCGGTGAAGACCGAATCAGCGGACTTGCCGAGTGGATATGCGGACAAGAATATTTTGCTCAAATACGTCAACGTCACCAATCTGGCCCAATTCGGCCACAGCGCGATCCGCGATGCGGCGACTGACCGCGGGACAATCGAATTCCTCGGCTCCGGCACCGACCGCGTGCTGGCCACCCTGATCTGCCCACAGACCGGCACCGTGGTGGTGAATAGCGACACGCTGCGGGAAAATCTGACCGGACTGCCCGCCGACAGCGCCGGTATCCTGTTTCCAAATGTCGTTTCCCTCTACAAACGCGGTGCGATCACCGCGGCCGATGACGCGGTGATGAGCCACGACGCGGTGTCGTATGCGCCCGTCGGCGGCAATGTGGCGCCAACCGTGCAAATCACCGCGCCCGCCAGCGGAGCCACTCTCCCCTTGCTCCCCACCACGATCACCGCCACGGCCAGTGATAGCGACGGCACGGTCTCACTCGTGAATTTCTATGCCAATGGCGCGCTCATCGGTTCCGATGCCACCGCACCCTACAGCGCAACGTGGACCCCGTCCGAAGTCGGCAGTTACACTCTCACCGCCCTCGCCATCGACAATGCGGGCGGCAGCACCACCAGCGTCGGTGTCACTGTCACCACGGTCGCCTCGGCGGCTTCGACGGAGTTGGTCCTCAATTCGATCGGCGCGGAAGACGGTCGCGTGATCGAGTCGACCGCAACTTCCGAGGTCGGCGGAAATAATTTTCCCAACGCCACCGGCTCGACCGCGCTCCGCATGGGCGACGACGGCACGAACCGGCAGTTCAGAAACATCGTTTCTTTCGATACCTCGACGATCCCGGTCAACGCTGTCATTGTAAGCGCCTCGCTCGAGTTATGCCGGGGCAGCGGTGCCCAAGGTAACACGGGCAACCTTGGCCAAATCCTCGTCGATGTCCGCACCGGCGATTTCGGCACCGGCCCGGCGCTTGAGAACGTGGACTTCCAGTCGCCGCCCACGGCGGCGCAAGTTGCGACCATGAGCGTCCCGGCGCTCGAAAACCAATGGTCCATCGGCCTGCTCAATCAAGCGGGCAGGGATGCCATCAACCGCACCGGGGGCCGCACCCAGTTTCGCGTCTATTACGCCATTGGAGACAACGGCAACAACACCCAGGATTTCATCCCCTTCTTCGGCGGGGCCAGCACCACGGCCGGCACCCGCCCGATCCTGCGGATCAGTTACGGCCTGCCACCCACCATCGTCACTTCGCCTGCGAACCAGACCGCCACGGTGGGCGCCACCGTAACCTTTACCGTTACGGCCACCGACACATCTCTCGCGGCGCTCAGCTTTCAGTGGCGACGAGATGGCGTGGCCATCACCGGCAACGCCTCGGTGCAAACCGCCGCGCTGACACTCACCGGCCTCACGACCGCGGTTGCCGGCAGCTATGATTGCGTGGTGTCCAACGCCTTTGGCTCCGGCACCAGCGCGGCTGCCACCCTCACCGTGGCGAAGGCCCCGGCCACCGTCGCGCTCGGCGGGCTTGGCCAGATCTACGACGGCACCCCGCGCGCGGTCACCGCCACCACCAGCCCGGCCGGCCTCGGCGTCGTCCTGACTTACGACGGCTCCGCCACCGCACCGACCAACGCCGGTTCGTATGCCGTCGTCGCGACGATTGCCGATGCCAACTACACCGGCTCGGCGACAGGCGCGCTCCTCGTGGCGAAAGCGGCGGCCACGATTGCGTTCAGCAACACGACGCAGACCTACGACGGCACTCCCAAGGCGGTGACGCTCACGACGACTCCCGCCGGCATCCCGACGTCCGTCATTTATGCCGGCAGTGCCACCGTGCCGACAAACGCCGGTAGCTACGCCGTCGCCGCCAGCATCACCGATCCGAACTACTCCGGCTCGGCCGCCGGCACCCTGACTATCGACCGATCCGTTGCGACTGTCGTCCTCGCCAATCTAAGCCAGACCTACGACGGCACGCCGCGCATCGCGACAGCCACGACGACTCCGGACGGTCTCGCCGTGAATCTCACTTACGACGGCAGCACCACGGCGCCGACGAACGCCGGCTCGTATGCCGTCGCCGCGTCGATTGCCGATGCCAACTATCGCGGCTCCACGGTCGGCACGCTGGTCGTCGCGCCTGCGGTGGCGACAATTGCGCTCAGCGGCCTCACGCAGGCCTACGACGGACTCCCGAAACCGGTCACGACGAGCACTACGCCCGCCGGCCTCGCGGTGAGCATCACCTATGACGGCAAGGCCGCCCCACCGACGAACCCTGGCTCGTATCCCATTGTCGCGACGACGATCGATCCCAACTACACTGGCAACGCCTCCGGCGCACTCGTCGTCACCGTCACGGCACTCGTGCGTCGCGCGCCTTCGCTCGCCGGCGGGCTCGACGGCTCGCTGCAAGTCCTCACCGCCGAGAGCTTCACGCTCAACGGCAATGCGTGGGTCTCCGGCGACCTCCTGGTGCCCGGCCTGCCCACCCTGCGCCTCAACGGCAACCCGGTTTACGGCGGCACGCTCGACGGCTCCGGCAGCGCCTCGCCCTCGAATCATCAAGTGACGCTCAACGGCAACGCCGCGCTCCGCCACCTGGTGCGCCGCACCGATCCCCTCGCTCTGTCCACCGTGACCGCGCCGCCCGCACCCGCCGGCATCCGCAATGTTTCGATTCAAAACGCGGGCCAGAGCATCGGCGATCCCGTCACGCTGCGCAACCTTACGCTCAACGGCAACGCCGGTGACTACGCCGTCCCCGCCGGCACCTACGGCGCCTTCGACGCCAACGGCTCCAGCGGCTTCATCCTCGGCGAGCCCGGTGCGACGACGCCCGCCGTCTATAATCTCCAAAACCTCACCCTCAACGGCAATGCCCGGCTCCATATCCTCGGCCCCGTCGTCCTCCTCATCGCCAACGGCGTTTCGCTCGGCGGAAACGCAATCGTCATCGGTGATCCCGAGTGGCTTACACTGACAGTCGCTTCCGGCGGCGTCTCCCTCAACGGCAGCGCGATCTTCCGCGGAGCGATCCTCGCGCCTTCCGGCACGCTGACGATCAACGGCAACGCCACGCTGACCGGCCGGGTCGCCAGCGACCGTCTGACGATCAACGGCCAAGGCCTGCTCGAACAAGCCGCTCCATGATTTCCCTTACCCAATGCATCGAATGTTCCGGACGCGCTCCACGCGAGGAATGCGCCGCCGACATCAGCAAGCCCCTTGCTGCGGTGGCCGGCGTCTCGGGGCCTTCGCGCGGAAATGGCCGGGCATCCGGTGCATTGGAAAACCTTTGTGCCCGCATTCAAAATGAACCCTCGAACCTCCGCAGTGATCGCTCCCTCCGGCCAAACGGCCTGCTTCACCTCAACCTCATCAACTATGCCTAATACCCAACCCCTCCCTCTACCAAGCCTGCTTCGCCGGGCTTGTGCCCCGTTCGGTTTACTCCTCGCGCTGCTAATTATAAGTGCGCACGTGTCCTTGCACGCCGCAGGTGTCGTTACGCCCAACCCGGTAGCGTCAGCGGATGCTTGGGTGGGAAGTGCGGCCCCCACCGCCGCGCACAATGGGAACACTTTGACTGCCAGTAATACAAAGCATATTTATCTCCGTTTCAAGTTGCCGGTCCTTGGGCTCAATGTGACTGACGGGGTCACTGTGACTGCCGGTGTCCTCACCGCACCTCCGCTTAAGGTCAAGTTGCGGCTCTGGAAAATCAGCGGGCCGGCATCCACTTTCAGTGTCCACGCCGCGAACAATCTGGATACTGCGAACAGTGTTTGGGACGAGGCCACCGTGAATTGGAACATACGCCCTCGCGTCGACGATAATGGTTCCGCACTGGCAGCCAACCTACCCGTTGGGTCCGCCAACGGCTGGGTTGAGTTCGTCGTGACAGATCCCTCGATTGCAAACAGTCCTGCCTACATTTCAGGCGCCGGCGAATATACCTTTTGCCTAAAAACCAGCAGCACTACGGATATTTCTTTCAGTTCAAAAGAAGGCGGCACCGCCCCTCAGATATATCTGGAATTACCGTCATATAATATCGGGAACGATTCGGAGTTCCGGCGGCAGGCCAGCAGTGTGATTCTTCAGGGCGAGCGCTATATTGATCGCTACATCGCGTTGAATGGAGGGTTGAGCAGTCCCGGAGGCAATGCCGCCCGGGATGATGTCGTGAAGATCGGTTTTTTTGATGTGACCAAGGCACCCTACCATGCCCAAGCCGTCGGCAACGGTTCGGTCGACTCCACGTTGGCCATCCAACGTTGCATCAATGAAGCGCGAGATGCTCGGGTCGCAGTGTATTTTCCACCCACCGATTCCAGCGCCAAGGCCTATCTGATCAGCGAGACTATCGAATGCGTGCAAGGGCTTGTGGCCTATGATTCACAGCCATATCCTAATACCACCTACGAGGAGCGTTGGGACCACCGGGACTTTTCGTGCATTTTGATGGGACCTTCTGTCCTCCTGACGGGACAAATCCGTCCGCGCCTCCAAATCAAGGGTGACAGCACGGCCTTTAACACCGCCCCACCCCTAGACCACAAGAGTGACGCTGACAGCGGAGCAAAACCTATGCTTCACTTTTGGGCGCGAGGCACCGGCGAGGGCTCTACAGTCCCGACGAAGAATTACCCGGCGGCCAGTTACAACCATCTCGTTCGCTATCTGGACATCAATCTCAATGCCAAGGCCGGAGCCGTCGGTATCGATATGGACGGAGCGCAAGGCACCGCGATTGAAAAACTGACGATCAACGCCAATGGAGCCTACGCCGGGCTCTCCGGCCTGCCCGGTGCGGGCGGGAGCACGACCGACGTCACGATTCAAGGCGGCAAATATGGGGTCACCGCGTATGACCCAGGATCCTCCGCCTACACCGTGCTGCTCACCCATTGCACCCTGTTGGACGACACGACGCCCGGATATCAGAAGAACTCCGTGCGTTGGACCGGCCTCGGCCCAATGGTGCTGGTAGGATGCAAGATCCAGGGTATGGGCATTCAGATCGACGGCTCGGGAACGAGTGGAACGCCCGGTGACGCAGGCGCGGCCTGGCGTGGCAACATGAGCATAGTGGACTCCACCATCGAACTCACCGGCGCGGGAGGGGCGGCGGTCACAGGCTCCCGCTCGCTTTACCTGCGCAACGTCTATCTCAAGAATGTGACGCCCATTGCGAATATCACAACCTCGTCCGGTGCCGGCGGCCTCGTCAACCGTCCGGGAAGTATCGGAGCATCCCAGTGGTTCCGGGTCCCGGAATATTATGAAGGAGCTCATCTTGACCAATACATAGGCAATACAGCCGCCGGTTACTCAGACGACGGAGAACCTGCGGAACCCACCCCCAGTTTTATCAATCCGACCAGCAGCACGGATAAGAAGTTGACGGCGGCAGCTCCGGGCCTGCCGACCACGGCGGTCACATTTAGTGCCGCCGATCAGACGGCCTTTCTCAGCCGGCACGCGATGCCCGATGTGCCCATGTGGTCCGGCAATGTGATCAACGTGAAGACCTGGGCAGGGACCAAGGCGCGGGGCGACAATGTGGGGGACGATGCCATTGCCATTCAGGCGGCCATCGACGCCGCGGCTGCGGGGCAGGCCGTCTTTATTCCGCGCGGGGAGTATCGCCTGAAGAGCACTTTGATGCTGAACTCCACGACAGTGCTTTTCGGTCTGCATAAAAATCTGAGCCGGCTTAAGGCCTCCGAGGATGCGGGCTCTGTTTTCATAACCGGAGGTGAGAAGCCGCTGGTGCAATCCCCGAATAATGCGGGAGCGACGACCCGGCTCGCGGATCTCATGCTGCTGCAACGCATGACCACCACGGCGGCCTACTTGCTCAAATGGCAGTCCGGCGCCGGCTCGGTGGTGCAGAACATCAACTTCGACCGGCGGATCGTGGGCGCGGCCCCGCTGACGAACATGGATTTCCCTCTTGTCTTGATCACGGGCAGCGGCGGCGGCCGCTGGTATAATTTCCAGCACCAAAGCAGCAGCTATCAGAATCAGGCCGTGAATTCCCTCTATCGCAATCTGCTGATCAGCGGCACCACGGAGGCACTAAAGTTCTATATGTTCAACCCTGAGACGGATTCGGACAACATCTACAACGCTGAAATCAAAAATTGCTCCAACATCGATGTCTATCAAAGCAAGTTTGAGGGCCGGAAATCACCCTCGGTGCGGATCTCCAATAGCAGTGATATCCGCTGGATTGGCGTCGGGGGCAATGCCTATACCGATGCCAGTGAGGCCTTCATGTCGGTGGTAAATTGCTCGAACTATCTGATTTCCTCCTTCGCGAACCAGGCGAATTTCCTACCCGGTGCCACACCTCCAACTGACTTCAGCCGATTTAAGGAAACTATCTCCAGCCCCCCGCCCGACACGGTTTCTCCCATCATCCTACCCGGACAAAAACAAGCGGTGGTCTATCGGCGCGGTGCGCCCACCGACAACAACTAAAGCCGGCTTCCCGCCAATTGTTTCCGGAAACCGGGCGGGCCTGCCATCACGGGCCCGCCCTTTGTAATTCCGCCCTGATAATACGAACATTTCCGAAAATCGAACCCTCGCGAACCCGAGGCCTTACTGAAGGCAGCAAAGAGACCATGACCCAACCCATCGAAATCAAACGTCGCGATTTTCTGAAATACGCCGGGGCGGCGGTGGCCGCCTCCAGTCTGGCCGCGACGGCGTTTGCCGCAAGCGGTGAGCGCGTGGAGCAAAACAAAGTGTTCGAAAAAAGCTTTCGCGCCTCCTCACCGTATCGTGACCCGTTCAATGACGTCGAGTTCAAGGTGCGCATCACCTTCCCCGGCGGCCGCGAGCAGACCTATCCCGGCTACTGGGCGGGCGGGGATGTGTTCAAGTTCCGCTTCTCGTCGCACGAAGTCGGCGAATTCAGCTACGTCACGGTTTCCTCGAATCCAAGCGATGCCGGATTGCACCAGCAACGCGGCACGTTTCGGGTCGTGCGCTACGAAGGGGACAATCCATTGCTCAAGCACGGCGCAATTCGCGTCTCGGCCGACAAGCGCCATTTTTCCCACGTCGACGGCACGCCCTTTCTCTGGCTGGGCGACACGTGGTGGTGCGGCCAGGCCAAACGCCTGCGTTGGCCGGACGAGTTCAAGCTGATGACCAGGGATCGCGCGGAGAAAGGTTTCAACGCCATCCAGTTCACCGTGGGGCTGGCGCCGACCGGAACCTATTTCGATCGGAAGAACGAAAACGAAAACGGCCTGCCGTGGGATGAGGATGCGCAACGCATCAATCCCGCGTATTTCGACGCCGCCGACCTGCGGGTCTTCCATCTGGTTGACTCCGGTTTGGTGCCGGTGGTCGTGCCGACCTGGGGCTTCTACATCCTGCGCATGGGCACGGAGAATGCGAAGAAGCTCTGGCAGTATGTCATGGCCCGCTGGGGCGCACTGCCGGCGGTGTGGTGTCTCGCGGGGGAGATCTCCATGCCGTATTACACTTCGGCCACGCCCGCCGAAGATGGTCCCCGCCAAATCGCCGCGTGGAGCGAGGTGCTCGCCCACTTGCGCGAGATCAACTGCTACGGGCACATGATCAGCGCCCATCCGAAATTCGGCACGAGCGCGCGATCCGAGGTGAAGGACCCGGCGCTGCTCGATTTCGACATGATCCAATCCGGGCACATTTTCATGCAAGCCCTGCCCCGGGCGCTCACGCTGTTGCGGCAGTCCCGAAGCGCCGCACCGGCCATGCCCGTGCTCATGGACGAAGTGGCCTACGAGGGAATTGCCGAGACCAACTGGGAGGATGCGCAGCGGCAGCTCTTTTGGGCCAGCGTGTTGTCCGGCTCGCCCGGCTTCACCTACGGGGCGCACGGCATCACGCAGTTCAGTTCCGACGAGTTTCCCTCGAATGTCCAACCCCAGGGGCTGTCGTGGGGGGAGGACACCTGGCAAAACGCCTACCAATACCGCGGCTCGGCCCAGGTCGGCATCGGGAAGAAAGCGCTGGCGAAACTCGAATGGTGGCGGATGGAGCCGCATCCCGAGTGGGTGCTCCCGGCGAAGAGCGAGAACCTGAAGGCGTTCACCTCTTACGCCGCCGGTGTCCCCGGCCAACTACGCGTCATCTACTTCAGCGCCCTGAGCGCGATGGAGCTGACGGTGCTCGGACTGGAGCCGGAGGTCAGCTATGAGGCGAATTTCATCGTCCCCTCCAACGGCAAGCGGCTGCCGGTGGGAACGGTGCGCGGAAATCGGGAGGGCGTGTGGAGCATGACCCGAACCCGCAAGCACGATCTGGTGCTGGTCATGGTCGCCACCTAAGCCGCGGCAACCACCTATCCCATGCCACAAGCCACTTCCGCTTTGAGTCGGCGAGAGGCAATCAAGCTCCTCGCAGTCACAGGGCTCGCGGCGGCGGGCCCACGACCGGTGTTCGGCCAGCGTGGCCGGCCGGCCGTGGCGGCCATCACGGCATTTCTCGAATCCCTGCGGAAGCCCGATCACGGCTACGGTTGGCCCGATCAGGAGATCGCGCACCTCACGCCGACCTTTGGCGTCATCGGCGCCTATCACCTTTTGCAGCTCCGTCCACCGGACCGGGAGGAACTCGCGAATTATGTGCGCACACACCACCCGCGCGACCTGAAGCCGCTGCAACATGAGGCGCGAATTTTCGACTGGCAGCAGGTGCAGGCGCTCCAGTGGATCGAGGCGGACGCGACGGGATTTGCCGAGAGAGTCGCCGCGTTCACCAAACCGATCGAATTCAAACGGATTTACGAGCGGCATGGTTACCCGGTGGCCGACTCCGAACTGAGCGCCGTTCTGCTGCACGCGCTGCTCGGATTGCCAACCGCCGGGATCGCCGGTGCATTTGGCCGCTACCTCGACGAGCGCCGCCGAGCCAACGGCAGCTTCAACAACACGCCGGCGGCCGATGGCGGCGACGGCCATGTAACGACGACACTCCTGGCGCTGCGGGCGTCACAGGCACTCGGCCGCGCGCTCCCGCCGGCCGCCCCATTGATCGGTTGGCTGCGCGACTGCCAGCTCCCGAACGGTGGATTCACCTTTCAGCCGGGGCCGTCTTTCGGCGGCGTTGTCGACGTCGCCTACATCCGTGCCGTCGTGCGGGCGCTACAGCTGCTCGGTGCCACTCCGGACAAGCCCGAAGCGTGCATCGGATATATCCATTCGCTGGCCAATGCCGACGGTGGATTCGGCGATCGGCCGGGCTGGCTCAGCAATGCCACCGCGACCTACTATGCGCTCGACGCTCTCGCCGCACTCGGCGCCCTCGACACATTGCAGACGATCAAACGCCGCCCGGCCCGCTCGCGCACGCCACTGCCTGCCGACCTGAAGATTTTCTCGGCGCAGATCGAGGCGCACGGCACGGGCAGCCCGGCCGACGCGGTGGAACTCGCCCGCAGCCTGCAAATCGATTTGTGGGGGGCGAAAAGTTCTGTGCGCGCCTGGCGTGATCGCTTCGCCGCCATCGCCGCCGAGCAACAGGTTCCGGTGACATTGTTCACGTCCGACGAAGAGCACGGCACCTGGGTGGACGTTTCAGGCTTCGGCACCTACAGCCATATGAGTGATGTCATTGCCCCGGTGGGTGCGGACATCGGGGCTCCCGTGGGACGGGATCGCGCCACCGCACGGGCGGTGTCGTGGGAGGAATTTCGCACCAGACGGCTGGCGCCGCTCACACGCGCCGGCGGTCGCCTCATCTGGCAGTTCGGCGAGAACGAATCGTTGATGCGGATGGTGCTCGACGACTCGGTCGAGCGGGGCGGGTTCGCCGCGATCAGCACCTATCATTTCGGCAATCCGGATTTTCTGAACTCCCAACCGTTCCTGAACCGCTGGCGCGGACGGCTGCCTTTTGTCGCCCTCCAGGATGCGCATGGAGCGGAGCCCTGGTATTTCGCGGATTTCACGACGGGATTTCGCACCTTGTTTCTCGCGACGGAGCCGACGTGGTCCGGCTGGCTCAACGCGCTCAAACAAAACTGGACGGTGCCAGTGCGCCGCGATGTTTGGACGAAGGGAGCGACGTGGATGCACAGCGGCTCAGATGACGTGCTCGAGTTCGTGCGCGCGCGGGAGACGGAATGGCGCTGGTGGGACAATCCGCGGCGCGGGCGGCCCCTGGTGTCGATTGTGCCGGTGCGGCCGACCGATGAATTCGAAGCCGGTCGACCGGAAAGTGGCATCAATCTTCGCGTGCGCTGCGCGTGGTCGAGCAACTACCTGGGCGCGCTCAGAACCCCGCTCGCTGAGTTGGTGAAACTGATCGTGGACGGACGTGAAGTAGAGCCGGTGTTGATCGAACAAAAATGGACCACGACGCAGCCCGGCGAGCACGCGCACCACTACGCTCTGACCGGCAAGGTGGCCGAAGGCGAACACACCGCGACGGCAGTGGTGCGTGAGATCGCGACGCAAAAAGAAACCACGCACACGATCCGCTTCGGCGGACATCGATCATAGATGGTCCGCGACCTCCCCGCTGAAAAAACATGAAAACGAGATCCGGTATGGCGTTCACGCCCCCGCCTCCTTGCTCAGCCCGCAACTGCCCGCCGACTCAGTCAAGGAAGGATGGCCGCCGATGAACGAATATCCGATTGTGCTGGCGCGGCGGGATTTTTTGAAATCCGCAATGCTGGTCGGTGCGACCGCGTTGATCCCGCCGCTCCCGACGGTTATGGCCCAGCGCTCAACGGCGCACACAGGAAATTGGTTCCTGCGGAATCCCCGGGTTTACCTCCTGGACTTCCAGATGCCCGATCCACTCGACCAAGGCGTCCCGGGCATGCCGCCGCGATTGCTGGAACACCTTGATCCGCGACTGATCAGCGAACAGTTGGCCGCCGCCGGGGTGACTACGCTGATTGTCCACGCCAAGTGCAACCAGGGGAATGCCTATTACAACTCAAAGGTCTGCCACAAGCATTCGAGTCTGGGTGAGACCGATCTCATGGCCGAGTTTTCCCATCATGGCCGCCGGCTGGGTCTGCAGGTGCTGTATTATGTGCAGCTGTCTCGCGAACGCCGTTCCTTCGAGGTGCCCGAGCGTCGCGCCATCTCCGAGGATGGACAGCCGCTGATACGGCACAATCCCGACCCACGTCTGCCCTCAAAGGAGGAGGCGCCCATCGTGTGCATGAATGGACCGCATCGACCGTATATCAAGAGCATCCTCGGTGAGCTTGCGGCCAACTATGACTTCGACGGCTTCTGGCTCGATTGCTTTACTTGGTGGGGGAATTTTCCGGTCTGCTATTGCGCGGCCTGTCGCGCATCCTATCGGCGGGATACAGGCAGAGAACTGCCTCCGAGAGCCGGCCTCACGGAAAAGCGGACGGGGCGCGATTATCTGCAATGGCGATGGGCATTGAACACGGGGATTCTCGCCGAGCTCACCGGGCACATCCGGGCGATCAACCCGCGATTAACCGTCACCCACAACGCCTCGGCCGACAGTCCGTCCTTCGATTGGGCGTTTGTCGACGCCGACGACTACGTCAGCCATGAATTTCATTTCAACGAAGGCCTGGAGAATCTCTCTCTGCTGTGCCGCAGAAACTGGGCGACCAAACCCAATGTGCCTTTTGAAATCGAGATCTGGCGGTTTGCCAATCGTCTGGGCGGCGAGCGGGGCAGCAGTCGTGCCTATCAGGTCCGTCCGGTGCCGGCGTTGCTGGCTGAGATGGCCGCGGTGAAGGCGCACGGCGGGTTTCCGCAATATTACGATCAGGTGCGCTGGGATGGACGGCTTGATCGCCGCAGCTTGGAGCGGTTGACGCCGTGTTTCCAAGCCATCAAGGAGCGCGAGGCTTGGACTGGCCGGGGGCGGCCCGTCCCTTACGCCGGGATACTCTGGTCGAAAAGCTCCCAGCGTTTCCTATCGGCCGAGAAGATCCGGCAAACGGCAAACGGGATGGAGGGCGTGCACAACGCCCTGATCGAATCTCATCTCCCGGTGTGCGTCATCACCGAGCGAGATGCGATCGCCGGCAAATGGCGGGGCGTCAGAACCATCGTAATTCCCGAGGCCGAGTGCCTCGCCGATGAAACGATCGATGCGCTGACAAGATTTGTCGAAGCCGGGGGCGGCCTGGTGGTGACGGGTTCAACTTCCCTCGCTGATGGCAAGGGCGAGGCGCGCCGGGATTTCGGTTTGGCTGGGCTGCTGGGCCTCCACTACGAGGGGTTGACCGATACGTTCTATACGTTTCTCCAGCCTGAAACGGCCCACCCGGTGACGCAGGGACTCGAGCTGGGCTTCCCATTGAGCGTTTACAAAACGATGCAGGTGAAATTCAGGATGGCGCAACCGGATGGAGTGTTGGGCGTGATTGTCCACCCGATGCGGGGTTTCCACATGGGCTACCCGCCGCTGGATCGGACCGACACCCCGGCGCTCGTGGCGCGTTCAGTCGGGTTGGGGCGCGTTGTCTATGCCGGAGCGTCGCTGGGCGGTATTTATCTCCAATATAACCATCCCGATACGCGGACGCTCCTGGCCAACGCCGTCATCTGGACGGCGGGCGGACCTCCGCCGGTGACTGCCACTGCCCCCGGCACGGTCGAAGTGGTGCCGTGGCGTGACGAGGCGGCAGGGGAAACCATCATCCATCTCCTTAATCGCACCGCAGCCGGGCCGGCACAGGATCTGGTCGGTCCGATGATCCACGAAACCATCCCCATCCATGATATCGAAGTTTCGGTGGAGCGTGGCCTCGAATGGAAAACCGCAACATTCCAGCCCTCGGGAAAACCGGCCAAGGTCCGTATGGAGAAAACCCGACTTTTCATCCGCGTCGAGCGCTTGGACGAGTGGGAAACCATCGTCCTCGCGTGAACCAGCAACACTCGGGAGGCGGGGTCTTTTCTACTATGAAATTGCTCCCCTTCACATGGGCACTTCTCGTTCTGCTGGCGCCGTCATTCGCCGAGCCGCGTAATCTGGGCTTCGACGTCAATGCGGGCTGGCCCGTCGCGATGGATCGGCAGCCTGCGCCAAGAAATCGCCGGGCGACACCGTGCATGGGCACACGTCCAGCCTGTTTGAAACCGCCCCCCGTGTTTGCGTGGGTTGAATCTCCGGCGCGCTCCTGCCACAATTGCCGATCCTCCGCCCCTGCCATGCAGGTTGAATTCGGAACCAGTGGGCGAACGATTCATCATGTTGAAAATCCTCCTCCTGTTCGTCGTTGTCACCACCGCTACGCTCCGCGCCGCTGTTTCCCCGGAAGTGAAATGGCATCCCGGCCACTACGTCTTCGTCGCTGGCGCCAAACTTACCACGGAGGTGCTCACGCTGCCGCACTTTCGCGGGGTGCAGAAAATCTATACCTGGCGGCAGTTTGAGCCCGAAAAGGGGCGCTACGATTTCTCTGCGCTCAAGGCCGACCTGGCGCTGGCGAAGCAACATCACCGGCAACTGGTCGTGCAGTTTACCCACAAGTCCTTCGCCAAGGGCGTTCGCAGCGTCCCCGACTATCTCACGGGGCCGGAGTATGGTGGCGGCGTCTATGTCACCGTGAAAGGCGCCTTCAATCCGGTCCTCTGGAACCACAAGGTAGCCGAGCGCTTGGACGCGGTCATCGTCGCGCTGGGCCGGGAATTCGACCGCGACCCCAATTTGGAGGCGGTGAATCTTCCCGAGACCGCCCCCAACGCATATCTCGACAAGACGCCGCAGGCCGGCGTCGAGGCCTACACCGAGCAGATCTATTTCGAGGCGATCAAACGGCAGATGACCACGCTGCGCCGTGCGTTTCCCAGCACCGTCGTCATTCAATACACCAATTTCCCGCCGAAGCTGCTGGTCGCGTTGACCGACTACGAGAAGGAGATTGGCGTGGGTCTGGGCGGACCGGATGTTTATCCGCGCGAAGACGCGGTCAGCGATCCCGAAAAGGGGATCTATCGTCTCTACGCCAAGCTTGCCGGCACGGTGCCAATGGGGGCGGCGGTGCAACACGAGAACTATGCCCCGGCCTACAAGAAGCGCAGCGCTATGAGCCGGGGGCAGACCATGATGAACGGCAAGCCCCTCGTGATCACACCCGAGGACGAGATTCCGATTCCGGTCCGCGAGCACCTGAAACTTGCCCAGGAGAAACTCAAACTCAACTACCTGTTCTGGGCCGACAATCCCAAGAAGGATTTCGCGAATGTGAAGAAACTGCTGGCCGAACCCGACCTCGCCAACGACCCCGCCGGCGGCCTCGACGCCAAGCTTCCACCCAAGGCTTTCCTGCGTTGAGCCGCCCGCGTGGCTGGCCTGGCGCGACCGCTTGCCACCGTGATGGGCCTCACGCGCCACCCTGCCCCGTCGGCAACTCCGCTTCCAACTAGCGGTGCGCCGCATCGGTTTCCCCGCTCTCTTTTAACCATCACTCGTTATGAAACTCCGCCTCCTGTTCTGCTCCATCCTGCTGGTTCCTGTCTTCGCCGCTGCCGCCCCGGCGGCAGTAAAATGGCACCCCGGCCACTATGTTTTCGTCGCGCACGGCGCAGTAACCCCGGAGGTGCTGGCGCTGCCGCATTTTCGCGGTGTGCAGAAAATCTATTCGTGGCGGGAGTTTGAACCGGAGAAGGGGCGCTACGATTTCTCCACGCTGAGGGCCGATCTCGCTCTGGCGAAGAAACATGACCGGCAATTGGTCGCACAGTTTACGTTCATTGCTTTCACCGAGGGCTCCCGCAGTATCCCCGACTACGTCCGGGGGCCGGAGTTCGGCGGCGGCGTCTATGTCACCGTGAAAGGGGCCTTCAATCCGGTCATCTGGAACCGCCAGGTGGCCGAGCGGTTGGACGCACTGTTGGTCGCGTTTGGTCGCGAATTCGACAGCGATCCGAATCTGGAGGCCGTGAACCTGCCGGAGACATCAACGAGCGCCTCCCTGGACCGGACGCCGCAGGAGGGCGTCGAGGCTTACACCGACGCGGTCTATTTCGAGGCGCTCAAGCGATGCATGACCACTTTGCGCCATGCGTTTCCGAACACCGTCGTCATCCAATACACCAATTTCCCGACAAAACTGCTGCCGCAACTGACCGATTACGAAAAGGAGATCGGCGTCGGCCTGGGTGGACCGGATGTCTATCCGCGCCCAGACGCGGTCAACAATCCGGAAAAAGGGATTTATCGTCTCTACGCCAAACTCGCCGGCACCGTGCCGATGGGCGCAGCGGTGCAGCAATCGAACTATGCTGTCGCCTACAAGAAGCGCAGCGCCTTGAAGCGCGGGCAGACTATGATGAACGGCGTGCCGATCGTGATCACCCCGGAAGATGAAGTCCCCATCCCGGTCCGTGAGCACCTGCAACTCGCGCGGGAAAAACTGAAGCTCAATTATCTGTTTTGGGCCGACAGCCCTAAGAAGGATTTTGCGAACGTGAAAAGAATGCTGGCCGAACCGGACTTGGCGGGTGACCCGGCCGGCGGCCTCGAAACCAAGCTTCCGCCCAAGGCGTTCCTGCGCTGAGCGCAGCCGCTTTCTCCGCCCCACCCAAGCCGGCTCTCTCGGACTGTGAAGTTCCACCTCCCCGTTCTGGCGTCGTGTTGCCTGCTGGCATCGTCGTTCGCCGCGCCGCCGCCCAATATCGTCATCTTCCTCGTGGACGATATGGGCATCATGGACACCTCGGTGCCGTTCCTCACCGATGCCGCCGGCAAGCCCACACGCCATCCGCTCAATGTTTTCTACCGCACACCCAACATGGAGCGGCTGGCGGCACGCGGTATCCGGTTTAATAATTTCTGCGCCATGAGCGTGTGCTCGCCCACACGTATTTCCATCCTGACCGGCCAGAACGCCGCGCGGCATCACACCACGAATCATATCAACGCCGACACGGACAACGGCGGTCCCAACGGACCGCCGCAATGGAACTGGAAGGGATTGCAGACGGGCGATGTGACGCTGCCCAGTCTCATGCTGGCGAACGGCTACCGCACCATCCACGTCGGCAAAGGCCATTTCGGACCACGCGCGTCGGCAGGCGCCGAGCCGCGAAATCTCGGATTCGACCTCAATGTCGGCGGGACTTCGGGCTCGGCCGGCAGCTATTACGGCAGGCAAAACTTCGGCAATCCCGTCAATGGCCAGCCCGGGAGACTTTCAGGCCGCGGCGTGCCAGGGCTGGAGAAATACCACGGCACCGACATCTTCCTGACCGAAGCGCTCACCCTGGAGGCCAACGCGCGCGTCAGCGACGCGGTGCGGGACGGTCAACCCTTCTTCCTCTACTTCGCGCACTATGCCGTGCATCGGCCATTCCAATCCGACCCACGCTTCGCCGCCCACTATCAGGACTCCGGCAAGCCACCCGAAGCGCAAACCTTCGCGACGCTGGTCGAGGGCATGGACAAGTCGCTGGGCGATCTCCTCGACCACCTCGACCAACTTGGCGTCGCTGACAACACCCTCATCTTCTTCCTCGGCGATAACGGCTCCGACGCCCCGCTCGGCGATCCGCACGCCATCGCCAGCGCCGCCCCGTTGCGCGGCATGAAAGGCTCCCACTATGAAGGCGGCACGCGTGTGCCGTTCATCACTGCCTGGGCCAAGGCCAGCGCCAGCAATGTTTATCAACAACGCCTCCCGATTCCCGCCGGCGCCATCCAGAATCAGCAGGCTGCCGTCTACGACCTGTTCCCCACCATCCTCGCGCTCACTGGTCAATCCGCTCCACCAAAACACATCGTGGACGGCGCGCGTCTCGACACGTTGCTCAGCGGCAAGCCCGATGCCACCCGCCGGGAAACCTTTCTGATGCACTATCCGCACTCCCCGCATCGCAGCGACTACTGGACCAGCTATCGGGACGGCGATTGGAAAGTCATCTATCATTACTTCCCGTCCAAAATCTCGGGAGATTCCCATTACCAGCTCTTCAATCTCGCCAAAGACCCCTCCGAATCGAACAACCTCGCCGGCAACGAGCCGGTGAAACTCCGGCAGATGATGGCGGCATTGATGGCGAAGCTCGCGGAGGACGGAGCGCTCTTTCCAGTGGCCGACGATCACGTCACGCCGGTGAAACCACAGTTACTCTGATCACCGATTTCACCATGCGACTGATTCCTGCTTTCCTGTCCTCCATCCTGCTGCTGCAAACGGCGTTCGCTGAAGGGTCCCGGCCGAACATTCTTCTCATTGTCTCCGACGATCAGGGCTACGCCGACGCCGGCTTCCAGGGTTCGCGCGACATCGTGACCCCGCACCTCGACCAGCTCGCAGCGAAGGGAATTCGTTTCACCAACGGTTACGTCACCCACGCCTTTTGCAGTCCTTCGCGGGCAGGGCTGATGACCGGTCGTTATCAGCAGCGGTTTGGCCATGAGCGAAATGTCTACTACGATCCTGCCGATCGTCGTGAAGGACTCCCCACCACAGAAATACTGCTGCCGGCGCATCTCAAATCGGCGGGATACACGACGGGATGGATCGGCAAATGGCATCTGGGGGCCGCCCCGGAGTTCGTGCCCCGGCAGAGGGGCTTTGCGGACACATTCGGTTTCATCGGCGGCGGTCACCGGTATCGCGATTGGAAGGTCAACCCTGCGGCCGAATACTTTGTGCCCATCGAACGCAACGGCCGGCCAGTCGAGTTGCAAGGGCATTTGACGACGGTCTTGGGGAACGAGGCCGCAGTGTTTGTGCGCAAGCACACGGAAAAGCCGTGGTTTCTCTATCTCGCGTTCAACGCGCCCCACAATCCGCACGAGCCCACCGATGAGCGGCTCGCGCGCTTCACGGGAATTACCGATCCGCTCCGGCGAAAATATGCCGCGCAGATCAGTCTTATGGACGACGCGATCGGGGAAACCCTCGCAGCGGTGCATACGAGCGGACAAGATGACCGCACGCTGGTATTCTTTTTCAGCGATAATGGCGGGCCGCCCGCGCAAATCAGTGGTGCGGATAACGCGCCTTTGCGCGGCGCCAAGGGCTCCGTCTACGAGGGCGGCTTTCGCGTGCCTTTCCTCATCGCGTGGCCTGGCAGCCTTGCTGCCGGCGCCGTGGAGAATCGCCCGGTGAGCGCGATCGATGTGTTTGCCACGGCGCTGGGGGTGGCTGGAGTCGCGATGCCAACGGACCGCAAATACGACAGCGTGGATCTCATGCCCTTTCTCACCGGTGAAAACTCCGGCGTGCCGCACGAACGGCTGTTCTGGCGCAGTGGCGCGCAATGGGCGATCCGGGAAGGCGATTGGAAACTCGTGCGCCACCGCGGCCAACCCGATGCACTCTACCATCTCACCCAGGACATCGGGGAAACGAAGGACCTCGCGCGCGCCCAACCGGCGGTCGCCGCGCGGCTCGCGGCCGCTCTCGCCGCCTGGAACAAAGAGCTGATCGATCCCGTGTTCCTCGGTCTGGAAGGGCACAACGCAGCTGCCAAAAAGGCCCCGCGCAAACCGACGCCATGAAATCCACCTGGTCCGGCCTTCCTTTCTTCGCGGCGTGCATCACAGTGCTGTTCCTGACATGCGGGTTCTCCCACTGCGCGGCGGCGGACGCCCGACCCGCAGGGGCAGTTTCGCCGGCACCGGACTACTTCAATCCGGTGGTCACGTATCCGGTGCGTGGTGGTTTCGATTTGAGTGTCCCAAAGGAACTGGGCAACAGGCAACTCGCGGAGATGGGATTGGTCGATGTTACTGCGGCACCATTTCGCGCGGATCCGACCGGCAGAAAAGACGCGACCCGAGCCATTCAGGCCGCAGTGAACTTTGCGCGTGACCATCAGATGGTGTGTTTTTTTCCGACGGGAACCTACCGCGTTTCCGACACCATCGAGTGCATCCAGAATCCGAGCCGCCAAGGAGGCGGAATGTTCTGGCCCTGTGTGCTGCAAGGGTCGCGCCGCGGGGTCCGACCGAAAATCGTTCTGACGGCGCACTCACCGGGATTCGACGATCCTGCCCAACGCAAACGCGTCATCTATATTTGGGCGCGGGGCGCCGGCAGAGAGGCGCCCGTCACCGCCGAGCAGGCCAACATCCTGTTCAACTCCATGTTTCTCAACCTCGACATCACGGTGGAAGAGGGGAACTCCGGCGCCGTGGCCCTGCGCATGGAGGGTGCGCAGGGCAGCGGCGCTCAAGATTGTGTGATCGACGTGACCCACGGCCACACTGGTCTGGAGGGAGGGTGCGGGTCGGGCGGCAGTCATGCCGGCATAACCGTGATCGGCGGCCGCATCGGCATGGACCTCACGCAAAGTCGTCCAGCACCGACCCTCACCGGCATCACCCTGATCAACCAGACGGAAACGGCGCTGATCTACAGAGGTATCGAGGCGTTGTGCGTAGTCGGGCTCAAACTCACGTCTCAAGCGCCTGGTCCCGTCATCGTTGGAAAGAGCAACGAACGGAATCCGCTTTGTGGCCAGATTTCGGTGGTGGACAGCCTGATTGACCTGCAAGCGACGGGTGAAACCGCCCTCTCCTCCGCCAGCGCGCTCTACCTGAAAAATGTTTATTTTCGCGGGGCGGCGCAAATTGTCAGCAGTCCCGACGGAGCGCGATTGGCCGGCGACCCGGCGGAGTGGATGCGGGTGGTCGAATATGCGCACGGGCCGGTGCTGCCGGAGTTCAAAGGCTACCGCTTCGCCGCGCCGGTTTATCTGGACGGCCATCGGCAGGAAGCGGATGTGATCGCGACCGAACCAACCGCGTCGCCACCGGACGATCTGCAGGCGCGTCATCTGTGGGGTGAGGGTTTTCCGAGCTACGAGTCGCGCGGTGCGGTCAGTGTCAAAGCGCCGCCTTACGGGGCAAAAGGCGACAGCTTCGCCGATGATACGGATGCCATCCAACGCGCGATCGATGAGAACGAAATCGTCTATCTGCCGAAGGGTTATTATCGGATCACGCGCACGATCCAACTCCGGCCGGCGACCAAGCTGGTCGGCATCGCGCAAAGTTTTTCGGTGTTGATGACCCGAGAGGCAGAGGGGAGCTTCGCCGACGCCGCCAGGCCGCAGCCGTTGGTGCGCACGGCCGATGATCGCGCCGCCAGGACGGTCCTGGCGTTCTGCTATTTCCTGGTGCCGCGGGAAGTGACCGGTGCGTTCGGGCTGCACTGGCGCTGCGGACCTCAATCCGTGTTGCGCTCCGCCGGCAGCATCCTTCGTCCCTTGCGGTCGCAGGGAGAAGCCGCGACGAAGGTGCCCGGCCGACATCCATTGACTCTCGTGTCCGGCCACGGCGCGGGCCGCTGGTATAATCTCAACAACCACGAGCTAATCAGTGACGCTGGCTTCCGGTATCTGTTGCTGGATGGAGCCGCCGGCCCGCTCGCGATCTATCAATGCAACATCGAGCACGTGCTCGATCAGGAGGCGCAGATTGAAATCCGCGATAGCCGGCGCGTGGCGATCTACGGCATGAAAAGCGAGGGCAATTCCCCTGCGCTGCGGGCAACCGACTCCAGCGACATCGGCATTTTCAGCTATGGCGGAAACCTGTGCCCCAAACCCGGCTCCAGCCTGTTCGTCTTCGAGCGCACGACGGAGGTCCTGTTGGCCAATGTGATTCCCCGGCTCACGCTGCCTCACTCCGGAATCAACGATTTCTACAAAAAGGATATTGGCATCGGCACTCCCGACACCTGGTCGGTGGTGATCGATACCCCTGCCGGCAGTGAGCGCACGCGCACGCGACCGCTGGATCACCCGGTGCTCTACCGGCACACAGCGGACAAACCGAACCGAGCGAGAGGAGATCTCGAATGAACAAGCAGACCTATTTCACGGTGTTTCTTCTCGGTCTCGTCGCGCTGATCGGTGGCGTGTTCCCGGCAGTCCCGGGCTTTGCCGCCTCATCCGCTGCGCCGCCCACTGATCGCTTCGGCGGCAACCTCGCCTTGGTGACGCAATCCACCGGACATTTCCGGGTGGAGCAAGCAAAGGGACGCTGGTGGCTGGTCACCCCGGAAGGACACGGCATGGTCGCCATGGGCGTGAATCATCTCAGCGAGATGAAGAACGCAGCCATCCTTTCGCGCACCGTCTTCGCCCGACGTTTCGGTCAGGATTGGGCGCGGGTGTTTGCCGAAGTCGAGCAGCAGTGCCGCGCGTGGGGATTCAACTGCGCGGGGTTTCAGACGCCGGTGGAGATGCGCGCCACGATGCCCTACGTGATCAGCACGTCGTTCATGTCGGCCTCGTTCTGGCAAAATCCGCTCGCCTATGTGGACGTATTCACACCCGCGTTCGCGGCGGAAGCCGAAGCCAAGGCGATGGCTGCGGCCGCCGAGATGAAGTCCAATCCGATGGCCATCGCGTGGACGTGGACCGATTCGACGAGTTGGGATCTCAAATTCACGCGCGCGACGCGCGGCACCGACTATGTTTCCTTCATGCGTGATCTGCCCGCCGATTCCCCCGGGCGGCAGCGCTACACCGCGTTCCTGCGCGAGCGTCACGGCGACAATCTTGCGAAGCTCAACACGGCCTACGGCGCGGCCTTCCCGTCTTTCGAGGCGGTGGGGGGAACGAGGCTCGATCGTGACCGCGAGACCGTCTTCGCCGACGACCGCGAATTCCTGCGCCTCATCGCGCGGCGCTACTTCGAGGCCATCGCCCTTCCCTTTCGTCGCGAGCATCCCACCGGTCTGCTCATGGGCGACCGTTTTCACCTGCGCGATCATCCCGACGAAGTGTTGCAGGAGGCGGCCAGATTCATCGACGTGCTCGGCATTCAGCCGGGCGATCATTTCTTCGCGCCTCTGGAAAAACTCACGCGTCCCGACGAGACGTGGTTCGATGCGACGGAGTTTGACCGCCTGCACAAACTCACGGGCAAACCCATCATTATCGCCGATCACCAATGCGGTTTTTTCGACCAACACACCCCCAAGACTGGGGGCTGGTTTCAATATGCCACGGCCGACGAAGCCGCAGCGTCCTATGATCGCTTCCTGCGCGACGCCTTCGCGCAGCCCTACATTATCGGCTACTTCCGCTGCCAGTATCTCACGATCTACAAGGAGCAGCTCAAGCGCTACAAACAGGGTCTGCTGCGGCCCGACGGCACGCCCTTCGAGGACTACGTGGAGCGGCTTCAGGAGACGAACCGGCAAATCTTGAATTTCGTCCGATGAGCACCGCGGACGTGTCGTCCTCCACACCCACCCGGTCCAGACGTCTGCTTCGCCCGGCGTGCCAGCTTCACTGCCCCTCAAGTAAACCAAATATCTCCATGAAAACACTTCTCCGAACCATCGTGTTGCTGCCTCTCGCTGCGCTGCCAGTGAAAGCCGCTCCGGCGGAGCCCACGCAACGGCCCAATATCCTCTTCATCTTCTCCGATGACCACGCCCAAGCCGCCATTTCGAGCTACGGCTCGAGGGTGAACCAGACGCCAAACATTGATCGTCTCGCGAGCGGCGGGGCGCGGTTCACGAATTCTTTCGTCACCAATTCAATCTGCACGCCGAGTCGCGCCACGCTCCTCACAGGGCAATATTCCCACCTCAACGGCGTCCCCGTCTTCAACCGCTTCGACGGTTCACGCGACACCGTCGCCAAGCGTCTCCAAGCAGGTGGCTACCACACTGGCATGATCGGCAAATGGCACCTTGGCTCAGACCCCACCGGCTTCGACCGCTGGATCGTGCTGCCAGGCCAAGGTAAATACTGGAATCCGGATTTCGTCATCGCCGGACGCAAGCTCACCATCGAGGGCCACTGCACCAACATCACGACCGACCTCGGGATCGAATGGCTCAAAACCCGCCCCCAAGGTAAGCCGTTTTTCCTGATGCTTCATCAGAAGGCACCGCACCGCATCTGGGAACCCGACCAGCGCAATTTGGCGCGTTTCAAGGGCAAGATATTTCCCGAGCCTGACACTTTCTGGGACGATTACGCCACGCGCCCCGCCGCACTGCCCGCGAACGAGCAGCGGGTCGCCGACGATCTCACGCGGCTCGATCTCAAGCTCGAACCACCGGCGAATCTCACCGGCCAGGCGCGCACCGAGTGGCTTATGCTCAAGCCCAAGGAGGTCGAAGTGGATGGACGGACCCTCACCGGCAAAGATCTCGTCCGTTGGAAATACCAGCGCTATATGCAGGACTATCTGGCCTGCGTGCAGGGCGTGGATGACGGCGTCGGCCAAGTGCTCGACTATCTCGACCAGGCGGACCTCGCGAAAAACACCATCGTCATCTACTCCGCCGACAACGGCTGGTATCTCGGTGAGTTTGGGCTCTACGACAAGCGATTCATGTATGAGCCCGGCCTGCGCGTCCCGCTCCTCGTTCGCGGCCCCGGCATCAAAGCCGGCAGCCTCCCGGCGCAGTTCGTCGCCAACATCGACCTCGCACCCACTTTCCTCGACCTCGCCGGGTTATCTATTCCGGCGTCGATGCAAGGTCGCTCGTTCGTCCCGTTGCTGCGCTGTGAATCGCCCGCCGACTGGCGCACCTCGGTTTATTACCGCTACTATCACGACCCTGGGCACCACAACACCCACGCCCATCTCGGCGTGCGCACCGCCACGCACAAGCTCATCTATTACTGGAAGCAGAACGCCTACGAGATGTTCGACCTTACTGTAGATCCGACCGAACAGCACAACCTCCTGCACGCCGACGGCGCGAAAAATCCTGCGGTCGCCGCCAAGTTCGCCGAGTTGAAAGCCGAACTTGTCCGCCTGCAGAAAGAATTCAAGGACGACGGCCAATACGCCGCTTCCGCCGACTGGCCGGCCGGCAGCGCCGACGGCCCCTTTGACGCTTACAAACCCATCGGCACCAAAACCGTCGCCGAAGCCATCGCAGCCACTCTTTCCCAATGAATCGATTCCTCCTTGCCCTCACTGCCCTGTTGTTTTTCCCACTCGCGAGTCTGTGCGCCGCCGGGACGCAGAGACCAAACATTCTCTGGCTCGTCAGTGAGGACAACGACCCGCTCCTCGCCAGTTACGGTGATCGCCTGGCCCACACGCCGACGCTCGACAAACTCGCCCGCGAGGGCGTGCTCTATGAGCGGTGTTTCGCGCAACCGGTCTGCGCGCCCTCCCGCTTTACCCTGATCACAGGGATGTATGCGGCGACCGCCGGGCCGGCACAGCACATGCGCGCCCAAGGAAAGATTCCCTCCTGGCTGAAGGGATTCCCCGCGCTGCTCCGTGAGTCCGGCTACTACGCCTCCAACAATGCCAAGACCGATTACAACTCCCCCCTCGGCCTGCCAGACGCGTGGAACGAATCGAGCAAGACCGCGCACTGGCGCAAGCGCCCCGCGCCCAGCCAGCCTTTCTTCAGCGTCTTCAATCACGAGGTCACGCACGAGAGCTGCCTGTTTTCCGAAAAGGAACTGCCGTTGGATTTTCCGTCGATGGATCCGGCGAACGTGCGCATCCCGCCGTATCAGCCCGACACACCGGAGATACGCGCCGACTGGGCACGTTACTACAATCACATCCGGCTCATGGACGAACAGATCGCCGCAAAACTGCGCGATCTCGAAAAGGACGGCCTCACCGACAACACGATTGTCTTTTATTATTCCGACAACGGCGGCGTGCTGCCGCGCAGCAAACGCTTCCTCCAGGAAAGCGGCACGCATGTGCCGCTCATCGTCTACTATCCCCCGAAGTGGCGCCACCTCGCGCCGGCTGCGCCCGGTTCGCGTATCAAGGAGCCGGTGAGCTTCGTCGATTTTGCACCGACCGTGCTCTCCCTCGCCGGCGTGAAAATTCCCGCCTACATGCAAGGCCGCGCATTCGCCGGCCCGGCCAAGGCTGCGCCCAACGAATTCGTTTTCACCACTCGCGACCGCATGGACGAGCGCTACGACATGATGCGCTCCGTCGTGGATTCGCGCTGGCTCTATATCCGCAATTTCCGTCCGGACATCGCCTACGTGCAGCCGCTCGAATACATGTTCAAGGCGCGGGGCTACCAGTCGTGGGCCCGCATGGCGGCGGAAGGCAAACTCACTGCCGCGACCGCGCAGTTCTGGGGCGAGAAACCCACGGAAGAACTCTACGATATGCACGCCGATCCCGACAGCGTCCATAACCTCGCCCGCACTCCCGCGCACCGTGCCACCTTGGACAAGATGCGCGCAGCGCTGAGACAGCGAATGCTGGAGATCAAGGACAACGGCCTCCTCCCGGAGGGCTCGGCCTTGGAAGGCTACGACGCCTCGCGCGTGCCCGGAGCCTGGCCGATGGAACGGGTGCTGGACCTCGCGCTCCTCGCCTCGGAGCGCGACGCCGCGAACCTGCCAAAGTTCATTGAGGCACTGGGCGACGCGAGCGAGCCCATCCGCTGGTGGGCCGCGCAAGGCTGCGCGATGCTGAGGGGAAAGATCCTCCCTGCTGAGACCGCGTTGCTCCGCAGCCTTGAAGACAATTCGGGCGCAGTCGCCGTTGCCGCCGCCGAGGCCCTGGCCCGACACGGTCGGAGGGATGCTGCATTGCCCGTCCTCGCACGCTGGGCGCAGGCCACCGATGCCCCCGCCGCCATTCTCCATGCCGGCAACGTGCTCGACCGCCTCGGCGAAATCGCGCGCCCGGCGCTGCCCGCAATGAAGCGGGCGCTCGAATCCGCGAAGCCCACGCCCGGCGGCACCTATCCCCCGCAATACATCCTGAACCACGCCGTCGCCGTGCTCGAGGGCCGGACCGCGGCCCTGGTTTATCCGCCCGCTCCGGCTCAGTCGCCGTAACGCGGTGTTTCCTATCGCGCCGTGAACCTCCGGATGAAGCACCGCTCCGCCATCTTTCCCTCCCTGTCCAGGCGACAGCGCATTTGCCGGAGGAGCCCTTCTTCCCAATGACCATGTCCAACCCGCGCTCTATCCGTTTGTCCGATCTAAAATTTAGCCGGTTGCTGGCGGCGATGTTGCTTGGCCTGGCTTGTGTGCCCGCTCCTTCGCGGGCCGCGGCAGTCTCCCGCGTGATTTCCGCCGACACCAAAGCCCAGTTGCCTCGGGTATTGGCCGCCTGGCGCACGGCTGACGACCGGGCGCAACCCGCCGCGGCGCGGCATGACGACGCCTGGGCAACGCTGGCCGGCGGAAGCCGCGAGCAGCTGGAAATCAAATACCCCGCGCCCGGGCTTGATCTCAGCGCTTATGCCGAAGTGGCGGTGCCCGTCAGGAATTCCGGAACGAAGCCGCTTCGGGTGTGGTTGCGCGTGCTGACTCCGGACTCGGGGGAGAAAAGGGAGAATCCGCGAACGGGACGCACCCACGAAGCCGTGGTGCCGCCCACCGCGACGCCCGTCTGGTTGTTTGTGACGCTCGCGGGCCGCGAAGCGGCGCCCTATTTCCAGAAGTTCATCGCGCTCCGCCAGGCCCCGCCGGATTTTGTCCGGCCGGGTGTTTTGCCCGACGATCATATCGCCCCGGGCCTGGCCGACGGAGCGGCGATCATGGGATTGGCCGTGGGTCTCGCCGACCCGGAGGAGGGCGGTTCGGTCGCAGTGGGCCCTGCGGTGGCGCGCGGCACGCCGGTGCCTCTGCGGGACTTGCCCGAAGAGAAAGCCTTTCCCCTGTTCGACTCATTCGGGCAATACGCCCACCGGGATTGGCCGGGGAAGATCCATACCGCGGCGGATCTCGCCGGCGCGGAGCAGCAAGAGGAACTCGATCTGCTGGCCCATCCACGCCCGGCGGATTGGAACGAGTATGGCGGCTGGGCCTCCGGGCCCCAACTGACGGCCACGGGTTATTTCCGGACGGAAAAGATCGACGGCCAGTGGTGGCTGGTCGATCCCACGGGCCGTTTGTTCTGGTCGCACGGCATTGTCCGGGTCGGGACCCGCATCCGGGTCGGGGGCATTTATCATGGCACCCCGATTCTTCACCGGGAGTATCTCTTCCGGCTCCCGCCGCGCGATTCGGACTTGGGGCGCTTCTATGGCCAGGAGCCGGCTTCGACCCGGTTCTATTACTCAAAGTATCCGGATCATCCGGTTTACGATTTTCTTGAGGCGAATCTCTACCGGAAGCATGGCCGCGATTGGGAGTCGCGCTACGCGGAGAAAGCCCAGCGTCGTCTGGCCAGCTGGGGGCTGAACACCATCGCGAATTCCTCCGATCCGCGGATCTACCTGCAGCGGCGGACCCCTTACACCGCCATCGTTTACTCGGCCCCGTTGGGTTCGACCGAGCACCGCATCGAGGGATCGGCGGGCACCTGGGGCAAGTTGCCCGATCCCTATGATCCCGGTTGGCGGCGGCTGATCGAAACCACGCTCAAGAGCGACCTTAGGGACAGCATCGGCGACCCCTGGTGTATGGGCTTCTTTGTCGACAACGAGCTGGCGTGGGGCGACACCTTCCACATCGCGGAGTGCGTGCTGCGCTCGCCGGCGACGCAGCCGGCCAAACTGGCTTTCCGCGATGCGCTCCGGGCGAAATATGAAGACATCGCGCGGCTGAATGCCGCCTGGGGCGTGGCCCATGCAACGTGGGAGGCCTTTCTCAGTGCGACGACGACGCCCGACCGGGCCCGATCCGCCGCGGCCGCGGATCTGCAGGATTTCAGCCGCGCCGTGATCGAGACTTACTTCAAGGGATGCCATGACGCGCTGGCAAACATCGCTCCGCGCCATCTCTACCTCGGCGCCCGTTTCGCCGGTTTCAACCCCCTCGTGCTGACGGTCGCGGCCAAATACTGCGATGTGCTCAGCCTCAATCGCTATTTTGTCTCCGTGGCGAAGCTGACCTTGGACGACCACACGGCGGACCGTCCGGTCCTGGTGGGCGAGTTTCATTTCGGCGCGCTCGACCGCGGTTCCTTCAGCAGCGCCCTGGCGCCGGTGGCGGACCAGGACGCCCGCGCCACCGCTTACCGGGAGTATGTGGCCAGTGCGCTGCGCAATCCGGCGATCGTGGGCACGCACTGGTTCCAGTTTTACGATCAACCGCCGGCCGGGCGATTTGACACGGAAAACTACCAGACCGGTTTTGTGGACATCGCGGACACTCCTTACGAGGAAACCGTCGCGGCCGCCCGCGCCATGGCGCGCCAGCTTTACCCGCTGCGTTACGAAAAACGTTAGAAATTACGCCATGAAAGTAACCAAGATCGAGACATTCATCTGCCACGCCTACCGGACGAACTGGGTGTTCGTCAAAGTCCACACGGCCGACGGCATCACGGGGGTCGGTGAGTCGACGTTGGAGATGCGGGAGACGACGGTGGCTGCGGCCTGCCAGGAACTGGAACGTTACCTGGTGGGCCGCGACGCGCGGGACATCGATGCATTCTGGCATGATGCCTACCGCGACGCCTACTGGCGTGGCGGCGTGGTGCTCATGAGCGCGCTGGCCGGCGTGGAAATGGCGCTCTGGGACATCAAAGGGAAGGCCCTCGGGGTTCCGGTCTGGCAACTGTTGGGCGGGTGCGTCCGCCGGCAGGTGCCGTGTTACGCCAATGGATGGTTTGCCCCGGCCACCAGACCCGAGGAGTTTGCGGCCAAGGCCAAAGCGACGGTCGCCCAGGGATTCAAGGGCCTCAAGTGGGATCCCTTCGGGTCGGCCTACATGAACATCACGAAACAGGAGCTGCGCACGGCGCTTGAGTGCATCGAGGCCGTCGTCGCCGCCGTCGGGCCGGATGTGGACATCCTCATCGAAGGCCACGGCCGCTTCAACGTGCCCACGGCGGTTCGTGTCGGCCACGCCTTGGAAGACTACGACATCACCTGGTTTGAGGAACCGATTCCACCCGACGACCAGGAGGGACTGGGCGAGGTGAAACGACGCATCCGGGTTCCCGTGGCGGGTGGCGAGCGTTTGTATAGCCGCTGGGATTTCAGGGATTTTCTCTCCCGCCGCTGCGTGGATTATGCGCAACCCGACGTGAGTCACGTCGGGGGGATCGGCGAATTGCGGCGGATCGCGGCCATGGCCGAAGCCTACCACATCGCGATCTGCCCGCACAATCCCTCCGGCCCGGTGGCGAATGCGGCGACACTGCACGTGGCCGCATGCACGCCCAATTTCTTCCTCCTCGAAACCATGTCCACCGATGTCCGCCATCGGGGCGAGGTGACCGACGAATCGCTCCACTTCCAGGCGGGGGCGTTGTCCATCCCGGACCGGCCGGGTCTCGGGATCGAGATTTCCGAGACGGAAATCGCCCGGTATCCCTACCAGCCACGCAACCTGCGGCACTACAACGGCGAGCTCACCGCCATTCGTCCACCCGATGCCACCGGCTATTTTTCGGGAGGACGGAAACCATGAACTGGCAAGGCAAACGGGTTCTGGTGACCGGCGCGAATGCCAACACCGGCTTCGAGATCGCCCGGCGATTTGCCGATGTCGGCGCGACCGTTTTCCTCCATGCCCCGACGCTGGGCGAGGCACGCGCGGCGGCGGCCAGGCTGCGGACGACGGCCCGAATGAAGGTCTGGCCGGTGGCCGCGGATTTCCGCCGACCGGCCAGGATCGGATCGATGATCGACGGCATCCTTCGGCGGGTCGGCGGGATCGATATCCTCGTCAACAACGCCGTGGATCAGGCGATGGGGTATGCGATGCAGGACACCCCGCAGCCGTTCCTGCGCGCCGCGATCGCCATCAATCTTGAGAGTCTGTTCGTCTGCACGCAGGCGGTGGTTCGCGCCATGATCAAGCAGGGTGCCGGGACGGTGGTGAACATCGGCTCCAACACCTCCGAACGCGCGATCCGCAAGCGCTCGGTCTACATCGCGACCAAGGGCGCCCTGGATGCTCTCACCCGGGCCCTCGCGGTTGAACTGGCGGAGCATGGCATCCGGGTGAACATGGTGGTGCCAGGTTACATCCGCAGTGACCGCTGGAAATCGCTGACCAAAGGCGTCGTTGTCCGTCGGAGGGCGAATCTTCCGCTCGGCCGGGAGGCGCGGGCGATTGACGTGGCGGAAGCCATTCTCTTTCTCGCTTCCGACGCCGCCCGGAGCATCACGGGAGCCCGGCTGGCGGTGGACGCTGGCAGCCTGGCCCAACTGCTGCCCGCGGATGTGGAAACGGGCACCGGACTTTTGCGTCGCCCAGCAAACGCCAAATGAAAATGACCCCGCCCGCTCACAACGACCACAGAAAATGGGAGCTGCTCGCCTGGCTCTTCGCCACTTTTTTTCTCTATTACGGCGACCGGGCGATCTTCGGCGTTCTGCTCGGGGCGATGGCCGGGTCGTTGCAGCTTTCCCCTCGGGAACTCGGCTTGTCCAACACCCTGATGCTCGGCGCGATTGCCTTGCTGATGCCGCTGGCCGGCTACGTCGGGGACAATCTCAATCGCAAGTGGGCGATCGTGTTCAGCCTGACCGCGTGGAGCCTGGGCACGGTGCTCACGGGGGCGTCTGTGGGACTGGTTTCGCTGATCCTCTTCCGCAGTCTGCTGACTGGGTGTGGCGAGTCGTTTTATACGCCGGCGGCCTATTCGCTGCTGGCCGAACGCCACCGCGAGAGCCGCGGGCGGGCCATGGCGATTCATCAAGCCGCGCTTTATTTCGGCGTAATCACGAGCGGAGTGGCCGGAGGTTGGGTCGCCGCGCAATGGGGCTGGCGTTGGGCATTTTTCGTGTTCGGGGGCGCCGGACTGCTGCTGGCGGCGCTGCTGGCTTGGCGCTTGGAGTCCGACGCGCCGCGCACCAGCCGGCGGGGAGTGTTGGACGCAGTCCGGGCGGGCCTGGCCGCGCTGGCGGGTAATCCCGCCGCGCGCGTCTTCTGCCTCTGCTTTGCGGTGATCGTGTGCATCGTCAATGCTTACATCACCTGGGCACCCCGCCTGCTCGAGACCAAGTATGGTCTGACCGCGAGGGCGGCCGGAGCGCAGGCCATGACCGGACACCACGTGGCGGCCCTCTTGGCCGTCATCGCCGGTGGTTATTTATCCGACCGACTGGCCCGCCGATGGCCGGGAGCGCGCGTCGCGCTGATGCTCGCGGCCATGATCGCGATCACGCCATGCTTGTGGTGGCTGGGCAGTGCCGACGGCTTTTGGTCCGTGTCAGCCGCCATGGTGGTTCTCGGTTTGGCGCGTGGCGCTTACGAATGCAACACGCACGTCAGCCTGTTCGACGCCGTGCCGGCTGAGCTACGCGCGGTGGTGGTGTCAGTCTTCGCGATGATCGCCCTTCTGGTCGGCTCAACTACACCGTGGGTGTTTGGGTGGCTCGCGGAGGTATATGGCGTCGTCGACGGCCTGAGCCTCGGGTTCAAGTGCCTCGCGGGGTTGGCGGCCTTGGCCGCAGTGGCTCTCGCCCATGTTCTTCTCACTTCCAGGAGACTCCCGCAGTGAGAAACCTGAGTCATCATCCGGCCGGGTTCAGCCGTCGGCGGCGGGGGGCGCGCCCTGGCGCCGCGCAATCCAGCGCGCTGCGGGAATCGTTTGGAGACTCCACCTGAAAATCGCGGGATCGAAATCCCTGCCACCCCTCTACTCCGCCCATGAACGTTTCGCGTCGCCTCTTTGTCCCAAAGTTCATCTTCACCGCCCTGAGCGTTGCTGCGGTTCTCCACGCGGCTTTGCCCGCACCGGTCCCGCTCCCCACCACCGGCATCGACCTCCCGGCGCTCGGCCGGATCAAGCTCAAGTCCGCGGCCGACATTCCGTCCTCCCCTTGGTCGATCGGCGGGGAGACGCTGGATCGCGACTACGCGGACTACGCGAAATACAAAGCCTATCTGGGGCCACTCGGGGCCAAGGGCATCCGGCTCCAAGCCGGCTGGGCCAGGTGCGAGCAAGTGAAAGGAGCCTACGAGTGGGCGTGGCTGGACGCGGTCATCGACGATGCCCTCGCCCAAGGTGTCCAACCCTGGCTCCAGCTGAGCTATGGCAATCCCCTCTATCCCGGCGGCGGCGATGCGCGCCTGGGCGGCGGCCTGCCTTCGTCACCGGAGGCGCTGGCGGCCTGGGACCGCTGGGTGCGGGCGCTCGCCGAACGCTACCGGGATCGCGTGCGCGAGTGGGAAGTCTGGAACGAGCCCGATCTCAACACGCACGGCGTCGTGCCCGTCGAAGCCTACGTCGGGCTGTATATCCGCACCGCGACCATCCTGCGCGAAGCGCAGCCGGCCGCGCGCATCTTCGCCTTGGCCCTGGCACGCACCCCGGCCTATGCGGACAAGTTTCTCGCCAGCATGCAGGCCCGGGACCGGCTGGCCTTGATCGACGCCATCACGATCCACAACTACCCGCGCAATCCCGACGACACCCAGCTGACCGACCAAGTGCGCGCCCTCATCGGGAAATACGGCCACGCGATCCAAGTGCGGCAGGGCGAGACCGGCGCCCCGTCCCGCTACCAGGAGAATTTCGCGCTGAAAAAGATCAGCCTCACCGAGACGATCCAAGCCAAATGGAATTTGCGCCGCCTGCTGGCGCACCGGGCCAAGGACGTGCCGATGAATCTCTTCACCCTCTCCGACATGCACTATGCCCAGGCCGACAACCAAGGCGTCGGGGAGAATGGAGTGCAGATGAATTACAAGGGGCTGCTCACGACCAATCCCGACCGGTCGATCGCGGCGATCAAGCCGGCTTACCTGGCGGCGCAGGTGGTGTTCACCGTCTTTGACGACACCCTCGGGCGGCTGCCCCAGTATCCCTTTGCCTCGACCGCGCTGCGCGGCGTGGCCATGACCGGTTATCAACGGACCGCCGGCGAGGGCCAGGTGGCGGCCTATTGGTTCAATGATGCGCCACCGGCCGAAGCCAATGGCGTCACCCTCGCGGATTTCGTGCTGCCGGCCGGCCGGTTTCGCGAACCGGTGCTCGTGGATATCCGCACCAACCGCGTGTATGCCATCCCGCCGGCCCGATGGACCCAAGGCGCGGAGGGCGCGGCCTTTCGCGGCCTGCCGGTTTACGATGCCCCGCTGTTGATCGCGGAGATGTCCGCGCTGCCGGTCGAGCGTGACTGACCTTTCCCCCTAAAATCCCACCGCCCGTTACTTCTACCGCAGATCCACCTTCGTCCGTTGAGTCAGTCGCCCTCGCCGATTCCGGCTCGCGTATCCGGTTTTACGGACAGGCTCGGCCACTCCTGAGCGCCTCCGGCCCCAACTCGCCTTTGACCACATGACCAAACTCCACATTCTCCCTCCTCACCACGCTACCGGCCCCCGCCTGAATCGCCGGCCCCAGTTCCGCGCCTTGGCTCTCGCCACGCTCGCACTATTCACCGCGCAGCCCCACGCAGCTGAGACGACATCACGCCCGAACATCATTTTCATTCTCGCTGACGATCTCGGCTTCGGGGATCTCGGCTGTTACGGACAGCGACTCATCCAGACGCCCCACCTCGATCGCATGGCGACGCAAGGCATGCGCTTCACGCAGCTCTATGCCGGGAACACCGTGTGCGCCCCGTCCCGCTGCACCTTGCTGACGGGTTTGCACAACGGCCACGCGCCCGTCCGGGGTAACAAGGAGGTGCTGCCCGAAGGCCAGTCCCCGATGCCGGCCGACACTTTCACACTGGGGAAGATGCTCAAACACGCCGGCTACCAAACGGCGCTGATTGGCAAGTGGGGCCTGGGTCATCCCGGATCGGCCAGCGATCCGCGCAAGGCCGGGTTCGATTTTTTCTTTGGCTACAACTGCCAGCGCCAGGCCCACTGGACCTACCCTGACTATTTGTGGCGAAACGACCAACGTGTCAGCCTCCCCGGCAATCAGGATGGCAAACGCGGCCAATACGCCCCGGACCTGCTCGAGGCCGAGGCGCTGCGCTATCTCGCCGCCCACCAAGACCGGCCCTTCTTCCTCTACCTGGCGCTGACCAGCCCTCACGCCGAATTGCTCGTGCCGGAAGATTCGGCTGCTCCCTATCGAGGGCGTTGGCCGGAGACACCGTTCGCGATGGACGGCAGTGGTGGCGACAAGCATGGCTTCGGGGCGTATCGCGACTCGCCCACTCCCCGCGCCGCCTTTGCCGGGATGGTCAGCCGCATGGATCGCACGGTCGGACGTCTGCTTGAACAGCTCCAACGGCTCAAACTCGACGACAACACCCTCGTCATTTTCACCAGCGACAACGGCCCGCACAAGGAAGGCGGTGCCGATCCGGATTTCTTCAAGTCCGGCGGCCCGTTGCGCGGTTACAAACGGGACCTTACCGAGGGCGGCATTCGCGTGCCCTTCATCGCCCGCTGGCCCGGTCGCATCAACCCCGGCACGGAGGCCGCGCAAGTCGGATACTTCGGCGATATGATGGCGACGTTCGCTGAATTAACTGGCGCGCCGCTCCCGCCGACCCACGACAGCATCAGCCTGCTGCCAACCCTGACCGGTCGAGGAATTCAGAAGCAGCACGAGTATCTCTATTGGGAATTCTACGAGAACGGAGTGAGTCAGGCCGTGCTGCTCAACGGTCGCTGGAAAGCGATCCGCCGCAGGCAGGTGACGGCCCCGATCCAACTTTACGATTTGGCCGCCGATCTCGGCGAGCAGACCGACGTGGCCAAACAAAACCCGCGACTCGCCGCCCGGTGTGCGGAAATCATGCGCACCGCCCATGTGGACAACGACGACTGGCGGATCCCAGGCCTGCCGGCCGCGCCAGCAACCTCCCCTGCCCCCACGCGGTGAACCGAGTCGCTGCCCAATGGCCGCAGTGGCCGTGCACCAATGAATATTATCATCCCATTCAACATCGGCTTCCCCGTCCGATCATTCCTCATCGCACTCGGCTTCGCTGTCCCGCTCACGGCGGCGGCAGAGACCGCCGCCCGCCCCAACATTGTGCTCATCGTGGCTGACGACCTTGGCTACGGCGATGTCGGCTGCTACGGGGCGCGCGCCATTGCCACGCCGCACATCGATCGGCTGGCGGCGCAGGGCCGACGCTTCACCCAAGGTTACGCGCCCGCCTCCACCTGCACGCCATCCCGCTATGCGCTGATGACCGGCGAATACGCGTGGCGGCAGCAGACCAAACAAACCACCATCCTCGACGGCGACGCGCCCCTGAGCATCGCGCCCGGGCGCCTCACGCTCCCGGCGTTGCTGAAGCAGGCCGGCTACACCACGGCGCTCAGCGGCAAATGGCACCTCGGTCTCGGCGACGGCGAACACGCCGTGGATTTCAATGGCGACATCCGGCCCGGCCCGCTCGAAGTCGGTTTCGACTCCGCCTTCTTCATCCCCGCCACAGTCGATCGCGTGCCCACGGTCTTCATCGAGAATCACCGCGTCGTCGGCCTCGATCCGACCGATCCGATTCACGTGAGTTATCAAAAGCGCGTGAGCAACGAACCGACCGGTGCCGAGCGCCCCGATCTGCTCAAGCAGCGCGCCGATGCGCAACACGCCGGCGTAATCGTCAACGGCATCAGCCGCATCGGCTCGATGTCCGGCGGCAAAGCCGCGCGTTGGATCGATGAAGATTTGGCCGACGTTATCGCCCGTCGCTCGGCGCGCTTCATCGAGGCGCACAAGGCAAAACCCTTCTTCCTCTACCTCGGGACGTTCGATCCCCATGTCCCCCGCACCCCGCACCCACGCTTCGTCGGCGCGACCAAGCTCGGCCCGCGCGGCGATGTGATCGCCGAGCTCGACTGGACGGTAGGCGAAGTGCTCGCCGCGCTCGACCGCGCCCGTGTCGCGGACAACACTCTCGTGATCGTCACCAGCGACAACGGCCCGGTGCTGTTCGACGGCTATTTCGACCAGGCGGAGGAACTCAATGGCGACCACCGGCCCGCCGGCGGACTGCGCGGCTGGAAATACCTCGCCTACGAAGGCGGCACGCGCGTGCCGTTCATCGCGCGTTGGCCCGGCCACGTAAGCGTCGGCGTGGACGACCGCATGATCTGCCTGACCGATCTGCTGGCCACCTGCGCGTCGCTCACCGGTCAGAAACTCCCGGCCGGCACCGGCGTCGACAGCCTCGACCAACTGCGTGTCCTCACCGGCCAACCCGGCGGCGCAATCCGCACCGAACTCGTCGAACAAGGCATCTCCAACACCCTCGCCCTGCGCGCGGGCGATTGGAAATTCATCCCTGCGAGCCCGCAGCAGCAGGTGTCCGGCATGGGCTCCGGTGCCAACCCTTCCGACAAACGCTGGGGCGAATCCATCGTCCGCGAAGACGCCCTTTACCACCTGACCAACGATCCCGCCGAGCAGGTCAACGTTGCCGCCAAATATCCTGATACGGTGAGCGCGTTGCGTGCGCGGCTGGAGAAGATCAAACGCCCGCGCTGAAAATGAACCTCACACACTCACTTTGGCCGGGCAGTCCCTTCCGCGTGCCCGGTCTACCGCTGGGCCGCACCGGGCAATCTTACCTTCCGCACTGAACGGCGGCATCTTCGCTCGTTCATCGTCGAACATTCACCGTTCCTTATTATGAAACTTTCCGTCCGTTTCGTCCTCTCCTGCCTCGGGGCGTGGTTTTCCGGCCTGCCTGCTTCGCAAGCCGCGACATCCGCAGCCAACGCCGACTGGCCGACCTATCTCGGGGGCAAAGACCGCAGCCTCTACTCGCCGCTACGACAGATCGACCGCAGCAACGTCGCCCAACTCAAGCCGGCCTGGACCTACGATACCGGGGAGATCGGCGAGTATCAGGCCAACAATCTGATCATCGCCGGCGTGCTCTACACCGCCACGCAGAGCCGGAAGGTCGTGGCGCTCGATGCCGCGACGGGGCGCGAACTATGGAAATGGGATCCGGCGACAACGCTTGCCGGCGCCGGTGGCCGCCGGCAACGCGGGTTGGTATTTTGGCAAAACGAGCAGGGCGGCGAGCAACGGCTCTTCACCGCCGTGGGGAATTTTCTCTTCGCGCTCGATGCAAAGACGGGCGCACTCATTTCGAGTTTCGGCGACAAAGGTTCGATCCAACTTGGTAGCGGTCTCGACGTGGACGGCACACCGAAAGTCGGGCTCAACACGCCCGGCGTGGTCTTCAAAGATACGTTGATCATCGGCGGCTTTGGCGGACCGGGCGCAGTGCGCGGCCTCGATGTGCGCACCGGGGAACGCCGATGGATCTTTCACCTGATTCCGCGCCCCGGCGAAGTTGGCCACGACACCTGGCCCGCCGACGCCTACAAGACGGCCACCGGCGTGATGCCGTGGTCGGGCCAGGCCCTCGATGAGAAGCGCGGTATCGTCTACATCGCGACGAAGACGGCCGAGCCCGACTTCTACGGCGCGGATCGTCACGGAGACAACCTCTTTGCCAATTCCCTCGTCGCGCTCGACGCCGCGACCGGCAAACGCCTCTGGCATTTCCAGATCGTGCATCACGATCTCTTGGACAAGGACCTGCCTTGCGCGCCCATCCTCGTGACGGTGACCCACGGTGGAAAAAAGATCGATGCGGTCGCCCAAGGCACCAAGCACGGTTACCTCTTTGTCTTTGATCGCGTCACCGGGAAACCGCTCTGGCCCATCGAGGAAAGATCCGTGCCCGCGTCCGAACTCCGCGGCGAGCTGGCTTCGCCGACCCAGCCGTTTCCCACCAAGCCCGCGCCGCTCATGCGGCAGCATTACGGCGAGGAAGACGTATCCCCGATCTCGCCCGAGGCGCTCGCACTGACGCAGGACCGCATCAGGATTTCGCCGAACTTCGGTCCGTTTCCCACCCCCGGCCTGAAGGAGACGATCATGTTTCCCGGTTTCGACGGGGGCATGGAGTGGGGCGGAGGCGCCGTCGATCCCAACGGTATCTATTACGTCAATGTGAACGAAATTCCGTGGATCTTGCAGATGGTCGAGACCCGGCGCGCCGATGGCACGCCGCTACCCCGCGGCGAACGCGACTACCTGATCCACTGTGCCGCGTGTCATGGCATCGACCGCGCTGGGATTCCGCTCGCCGGTTTTCCCTCCCTCCTCGACGTGGACAAGCGGCGCACTCCCGAGGAAGTAATGAAAATCACGAAGACTGGTTTCGGCCGCATGCCGGCGTTTGATCGCATCCCGGACCCGCAGCGCGAGGCGATCCTGGCCTACGTGTTCGGCAAGACCGCGCCCACCGGAGGTCGCCCCGACGAGGCAGGAGGC
>JAEUHC010000026.1 GCA_016794785.1 Opitutaceae bacterium
GCGCACGGAGTCAACGCTCCGAGAGCCAATCGATCTGACGCGAGGCGGGGAGGGGCGGGCGGCCGCCCGCCCCTCCCGTTCACTGGCCAAGGGGAGCTTGCTTTACGCCTCTCCCCTTGGCCAGTGAACCTACAAGAGCCAAGCAAAGGGCGGTGGCACGGCGATCTCGGCGACGTTCATGCGCGTCACGGTCACCGTGTAGCGCGACGCTGCGCGCCGGGGGCCGCGGCGCCTATTTCTTCTTCGCGTCGGCCGCTCCAGGCTTCGGCGGATTGATCATGATGTGCGCACGGTGCGTGCCCGGATCCATGATCCATGGGCCGCCGGGGCTGAGCGGGGCGAGCGGAATGCCGGTCGTCTCAGGCGTGGCGTAGGGGATGTAAACGACGTAGCGCGTGTAGAGCTCGGTGACCTCGCCGGTGGCCTCGTCCACCTTGCCGGTGGTGACATTGAGCACGCTGCGGTCGGGCATCTTGAGTTTGCCGGCCTTCACCTCTTCCTCGCGGATTTTGGTGATCTCGGGGGCTTTTTTTCCGAGGGCTTGCAGCTCGCGGCCGCGCGCCATGAACGGCTCGAGGTCCTGATAGTAGCAGGAGACGTTGAAGCCGTTTTGCTTCGGATCGTCGGCGAGGCAGATGAGCTTGTTGCTGCCCTTGCGCAGCGTGACGAGGTTCCCGCTGGCGTCGTAGCCGAGGACGGTGGCGGCGTCGCGCTCGGCCTTGGGCGCGGCGAGCACGGCGGTCTTGATCTGCCATTCGGCGGAGGGGAGGGTGGCGGCGGAAGCGGTGGCGCCCAGCAGGGCGACGGCGAGAACGAGGAGGGCGGGGCGGAGCTTCATGGTGGGGTGGGGCGGAGTGGCGGGCCGTGATGGCCGGCACCCTCCGCGGAGAAAACTCCGGATCACTCCCCTTGCTCAAGGCAGAACCGGCCGGACGGGGAAGATTCAACGCCGCCCCTCGGGCGGGCGCGGGCCGCCTAGAAATTCTCGCTGGCGATCTTAACAACGCCGATTTCGAGGAGCAGGTTGGCGAAACGCCGCTGCTCGCCGGTCGCGATCATCAGCGTCGTGCGTGGCGAGGCGATCTTTTCGTAGAACGCCCAGCGCTCCATCTCGTGCCACGCCACGGCGCCCCCCAGTTTTTCCCGATAGATCGCGTGCAACGGCGATTTGAAATCGGCCGGAGGTTGCATGACCGTGGCGGCCTGGAACGGCACGGCGGTGAGCAGGGTGTCGAGCACGGTGAGCGCATCGACCAAGCCGGGCATGAGGTTCAGGTGGACGACGCGGGCGTTGGGCCCGCGATTGCCCAGGATGGGAAAATTGCCGTCGGCGATCAGGACTTGGGAAAAATGCCCGGAGCCCGCGAGCGCGGCGAGGATCTCGGGGTGGATGAGTTCGGTCTTGAGCATGGAAGATGGTGCGGGCGGAGCTTGGTGCCGATTGCGCCGGGTGTGTCACGCCCGAAAACCGCCGGGGCCATCCGGCGCGATCTGCGCTGGCCTCCGCCGGAACCGTGCGGCAAGACTCGCCCGCCCTCCCGGTGAATCCCTTGCTTTCCTTCCTTGGACTCTTGTCGATCGCTTCCGTCCACTACGGGGTCGCGGTCGTCTCGGTCGGGCTGGTGGGCGTGTGCGTGCTGTTGCACTACGAAGTGCTGCGCAAACTCTCGGACTGGCTCGACGCCATGCGTCAGCTGCACCGGATGCGGGTGCTGGTGCTGATCCTCGGTCTGTTGGTCGCGCACGTCTGCGAGATCTGGATCTATGCGATCGGCTACGGACTGCTCGATGGCGTGGCGGGCTTCGGCAGCATCGCAAAAATCACGACGCCTCCGGGCCCGACCGATTGGCTGGATTACATCTACTTCTCGTTCATGACCTACACGACGGTCGGCTACGGTGACCTCGTGCCCACGGGACCGATCCGTTTCATCGCCGCGACCGAGGCGCTCAACGGCTGGGTTCTGCTGGGCTGGTCGGCGTCGTTCACTTTCCTTGAGATGCAGCGTTTCTGGCGTGAGCCGAAAGCGTAGCTGACGGCGGGTGCGGCGGGGCTGAGGCGTTGTGACCGTTGACGGGCGACGGGCGTGTTGGCACACGGGGAGCCATGAACCGAAATCTCCGCCGCTGGTTCACGCTCGCATGGTTCATAGGCGCCGTCACCGCGCTGCCGGGCGCGGCGCCGGCCTCTTTCGAGGACGGGCTGCGCCGCCACCTCGACAAGCTGACCAACGACGAACTGCCCGGCATGGCCGTGCTGGTGGCCCGGGACGGAAAGATTGTTTTCCAAGGTGGCTTCGGCTTCGCGGACATCGCGAACAAGACGCCGGTGACGCCGGAAACCAAATTCCGCATCGGCTCGATCACAAAGCAGTTCACCGCCGCGGCCATCCTGCGCCTCGAGGCCGAGGGCAGGCTCGCGTTGACCGATCGGTTGGAAAAATTCTTTCCCGGATTTGCGCGCGGCGCCGAGGTCACGCTGCATCAGCTGATCACCCACACCTCGGGCCTCCGCAGCTACACGAACAAGCCGGAGTTCCTGGGCCGCGTCGCCCAGCCGATCGCGCCGGACGAACTCATCGCGTGGTTTCGCGATGATCCGGCCGACTTCGCGCCGGGCGCGGGTTTCGCCTACAACAACTCCGGCTATTTTTTGCTCGGTGAGATTGTGGCCAAGGTGGCGGGCAAACCGTTTGCCGCGTTTTTGCGCGAGGCGTTTTTCGAACCGCTCGGCATGAAGGACACGGGCATTTTTGTTAATGCCGCTCCGCCGGCCGGCGAAGCGCTCGGCTATGCGGTCGCCGACGGCCAAGCCGTGCGCGCGCTCGATTGGGATATGTCGTGGGCGGGCGGCGCCGGCGCGCTGTATTCCACGGTCGGCGACCTCTTCCGGTGGAACGAGGCGCTGTTCAGCGGCCAGGTCGTGCCGGAGGAGGCGCTCAAGCGCATGACCACGCCGGTGAAGTTGCCGCCGGGAGTGGATGGCATGATTTACGGATACGGGCTGGTCATAAGCAAAATCAACCGCCTGCCCGCGATCAGCCATGGCGGCGCGCTCAACGGATGGTCGAGTGATCTCACGCGCCTGCCCGAGCAGAATTGCACCGTGGTCGCGTTCGCCAACGCACGGCCGCCGGTGGCCGGTCGCGCACCGTCGGCCGTCGTGCGCAATATCGTCGCGAAATTCCTCGAGGCCGAAATCGCGCAGCTACCGACGCCGCAGCAAGACCCCGCGGTGGACAAGAAGACCTACGCCAACTTCCTGGGTCGCTACTCCTATCCCGGCGCCGTGATGACCGTGACCACTGAGGACGATCGGCTTTTCACCCAGATCACGGGCCAGCAGAGGTTCGAGCTATTTGCCAGCGCGCCCGACGCTTTCTTCCTAAAGGGGTTCGACGCGCAGTTCGATTTTCAGCGCAACGACCAGCGCGAAGTCATCGCGGTGCAGCACTCGCAGGACGGCAATACCTTCAGGGCGCCGCGCGTCGTCGCCTCCGAGGTGAAGCTCACCGACGCCGAACTCGACGCGATCCTCGGGCAGTATCAATACGGTCCAACGACAGTGATGACCGTGACGCGCGATGGCGACGCGGTCTTCGCGCAGCTGACCGGCCAGCCGCGATTTTCGATCTACCCGAAATCCGCGACGGATTACGAGTGGCGCGTCGTCGCGGCCAAGGTGAGCTTCGTCAAGGATGCCGATGGCAAGGTCACCAAGGCCTCGCACACGCAAAACGGCCGGACGTTCGACGCGCCCAAGATTAAATAATGCCAAAGCCCCGCAATTTTCAGACTATTGTCATTGCGAGGTGCGCGAAGCGCGCCGTGGCAATCCAGCTGGATTGCTTCGTCGCTGCGCTCCTCGCAATGACAGTCTGAAGCTCACGGAACGCTGGGTAAGATCTGGTGGCGGCCCCAATCACCGGTGCGACGAGGGCGCGGCAAAGATCGCGAGGCTGCTGCCCACCGCGCGGCCGCGCGGAGTGTCGGAAGGCGTGTTCACGAGGCGCGCTTCACCCGTGAGCGGATCCGCCATGGCGAGTGTGGTCGAGCCGCCGCCATCCAGGTTCAAGGCCTGCGCCACTTGGTGATCGTTGATCAATCGCTCGGCGACTTCCGCCACGGTGAGGCCGCCCGACCCCGTTCCTTGATCAGCAGTGAACAGCACCAGGGTTTTCCCATCGGCCGTCACGCCGGCCGCGGTGCGCGCGCGGCGGATGGCATACCACGAGTGCGCGTCCGAGTAAGTCTGCGTCGGCCGCAGGCCGCCGGGCCGGCCGGAGTAGACGGGGATCGTCTTCGCACCATCGGTCACGATTTGGGCGCTGCCGGAAAATGCGTTCCATAGCACCACGCGGGGCAGGGTGTGGCGGTTGTCCGCGTGGTCCGGATCATGGCGCACGAGCGTGAGGCGGTTGGCGGCGTCGAGGTTGAACGCCGGCGCATGCGCCACGATCGCATAGCTCTGATCGACATACGCGGGCCCCACCGGCTGGGGCTCGAACGGCGAATAGGTTTTCCCCTGCGAGGCCGCGAGCCCGACGAGATCGACGTCGATCTCATCGGTCGGAAACGGCACGAAGAAGTGGACGTTGAGGGCGAGCTGGGCCCGCTCCTGGCGGAGAAAATCGAGGGTCGTCTGCCGCACGGCATCGCGCGAGCCGCCCGGTGGACTGAGTTTGAACGCGAGGCCCGGCGTCGTGAGATCAACCCGCAGCACATGCGTGCGGACCGCGTGCGGCGAGGTTTCGGAACGCGCGATGAGGGTGATGCCGCGGAACGGATGCGTGACGGTCTCGGCTGCTCCGGCCGCGGTGCGGCCGAGCGCACCGACAGCGAGCATGAAGCCAAGGACGATGCGCAGCGGGAGCATGGCGGGCATGGTAGAGGCGGCGCAGCGGAGGAGGCGAGCCGGCGTGCGGACGGGCGGAGTGCAGCGGCTCCCGGGGTTCGTTGTGTCTGCACTGGCCTCGGCTGGGCGAGCCTGCACGCTTGGGCGGCATGACACTCGCAGACTACGGCTGGAACGAGACGCTGGCGCGCGCCTTTGCGCCCCACGCGGCGGCGGGGCTGGAACCGGCGCGCGTGGTCTGCGAGCTGCGACGCAATTTTTGCGCGGTGCAGATGGCGGGCGGCGAGGTGCTGGCGGAGTGTGGCGGCGGTTTTTTTCACCATGCCCGCACGCCCGATCAGTTTCCGGCCGTGGGCGACTGGGTCGCGGTGCGGCCGCGCCCCGGCGAGACGCGCGCCGATCTGCACGCGGTGCTCCCGCGGAGCACGAAGTTCTCCCGCCGCGCGGCGGGCTCGGAGGAGATCGAGCAGATCGTCGCGGCCAATGTCGACACCGTGTGCCTCGTCAGCGGGCTCGATCGGAATTTCAACCCGAAGCGCATCCAGCGCTTCCTCGTGGCCGCCCGGGAGAGCGGGGCCGAGGCGGTGGTGATCCTGAACAAGGCGGACCTGTGCGCCGACACCGACGCCGTGCGCCGCGAGATCGAACGGCTCGTGCCAGGCGTGCCCGTGTTGATCACGAGCGCCGAGACGCGCAAGGGCCTCAAGGCGCTCACCACCGCCTTCGCCCGCCCCGGCCGCACGCTCGCGTTTGTGGGCTCCTCCGGCGTGGGCAAATCCACCCTGATCAACGCGCTGCTCCGCGACGACGAGGCGCTGCCCACCGGCGAAGTGCGCGAGAAGGACAGCAAGGGCCGGCACACGACGACCCGGCGCGAACTCGTGCTGACCCCTTCCGGCGCCCTCGTGATCGACACGCCGGGCATGCGTGAGCTGCAGCTTTGGGGCATCGAGGACGGGGTCGAGGAGGCGTTTCCCGACATCAAGGCGCTCGCGCTCCGCTGCCGCTTCACCGACTGCGGCCATTCCAACGAACCCGCCTGCGCCGTGCGCGCCGCGCTGGAGAGCGGCGAATTGCCCGCGCTGCGGTTTTCGCAATACCAGAAACTCCAGGCCGAAAAAGCCCGCGCCGCGCCGCGCCTGCGCAAACCCGGCGCACTCGCGAGCAAACCGGGCTGGCGGAAAAAAGCGGAGGGTCAGCAACCTTTCCGCCACCGCCTGCACGACGCCGAGTGAGATTTTTTCTCATCACCGTTGGCAACCCGCCGAAGTCTGGCTTCAAGTTGGCGTGATTCCGTTTAATCCTCAGTCCCAATCGAAACTATGAAACGCAAAGCCTCCGCAGTCTGGCGCGGCGACCTCAAGTCGGGTCGCGGCACGATCTCCACCGAAAGCACGCTCCTCAAGGATGCGCAATATGGGTTCGGCACCCGTTTTGAAAACGGCCCCGGCACCAATCCCGAGGAGCTCATTGGCGCAGCCCACGCCGGCTGCTTCAGCATGGCGCTCTCCGCCGAGCTGGGCAAAGCCGGCTTCACCGCCACCGAGATCGCGACCACCGCGACGGTCACGCTGGAAAATCATCCGAAGACCGGCTGGACGGTGACCCAGATCCATCTCGAGACGGCGGCGAAGGTCCCGGGGATCGATGCCGCGAAGTTCGCCACCATCGCCGGCGGCGCCAAGGTCGGTTGCCCGATCTCACGGTTGCTCGCGGCGGCTGAGATCACGCTCGACGCCAAGCTCGTCTAACGCGCGCGGCTTGCCATGGCGGGGGGCGGTTTTGAAAACCGCGCCCTCCGCAATGGCGCGCTGTCACGCGCGCAGGGCCTGCGTGATGTCGGCCTTGAGGTCGTCGATGTGCTCGATGCCGAGGGAGATTCGCAGGCCGCCCGGCGCCACGCCGGCGGAGGCTTGCTCAGTGGGGGAGAGCTGCGAGTGGGTCGTCGAGGCCGGATGGATGATGAGCGTCTTGGCGTCGCCCACGTTGGCGAGGTGGGAGATCAGCTTGAGGCTGTTCACGAATTTCTCCGCGCGCGCGCGGTCGCCCTTGAGCTGGAACGACAGCACGCCGCCGAAGCCGCGCGTGAGGTATTTCTTGGCGTTGGCGTGGGTCGGATGATTTTCGAGGCCGGGATAACTCACCGACACGACCTCGGAGTGCGCGGCCAGCCAGCGCGCAAGCGCGAGGGCGTTTTCGCAGGTGCGCTCGACTCGCAGGGAGAGGGTTTCGAGTCCCTGCAGCAGCAGGAAGGAGTTGAACGGGCTCTGGGCCGGGCCGAAATCACGCAGGCCCTCCACGCGGCAGCGGATGATGAACTGGATGTTGCCGAACTGGCTGCCGATGCCGAAGACGCTGTTGAGCACCATGCCGTGGTAGCTCGGCGAAGGCGCGGTGAACTGCGGGTATTTGCCGTTGCCCCAGTTGAAGGTGCCGGCGTCCACAATCACGCCGCCCATGCTGGTGCCGTGGCCGCCGATCCACTTGGTGGCGGACTCGACGAGGATGTGCGCGCCGTGCTTCAGGGGCTGGCAAATGGCGCCGCCGGCGCCGAAGGTGTTGTCCACGATCAGCGGGAGGTCGTGTTTCTTGGCGAGCGCCACAAACGCCGCGAAGTCGGGCACCGTGAGGCCGGGGTTGCCGATGGTCTCCAGGTAGATCGCCTTCGTCTTGGCGTCGATCAGCGGCTCGAAGCTCGCGACGTTCACGCCGTCGGCAAAGCGCACGTCGACGCCGATGTTCTTGAAGGCGTTTTTGAACTGGTTGTAGGAACCGCCGTAGAGGTGCGAGGTGGTGACGAAGTTGTCGCCCACGGTGGTGATGTTGTTGAGCGCGAGAAACTGCGCCGAGTGGCCGGAGGCCGTGGCCAGGGCCGCGACCCCGCCCTCGAGCGCCGCGATCCGCTTCTCGAAGACATCGGTCGTCGGGTTCATGATCCGCGTGTAAACGTTGCCGAATTCCTGGAGCGCGAAGAGCCGCGCACCGTGGGCCGAGTCCTTGAACTGGTAGGCCGTCGTCTGGTAGATCGGCACTGCGCGGGATTGGGTGGCGGGATCAATCTCTTGGCCGGCGTGCAACTGGAGGGTTTCGAAGTTCATGAGGGCGGTGGAACGAAGGTTGGGTGGAGGGGAACGGGAAGGGGCAAACTTGAGGTCCGCTGGCGCACGGCAACTCCCGATTTCATCAGCGGGCCGGGCGGCGCTTTCGACGCGAGGAGAACGTGCGTTCAGGGCTTGGTGCGGCGAGACGGTTTGGTTTTCTTCGGAGACTTCGTCGGCTGGGCGGGCTTGGGTGTGATGCAACGGCCGGGATCCACGCCGATGGTTTCGCAGAGTTCGCGGACGGCCTTTTCCCGCTCCACCATGTCGTGCGTGTTGAAACGCAGGAAGAACGGCCGGTGATTCCAATCGAAGGCCGAAGCGGATTTGCCGTGGAGGAAATAGAGCATCGCGGCGAAGTGACAGGCGGTGCCGCCGTCACGGTCCATCAGCCCCCGCAACAAGGCCGTCATGATCTCGGGCGGATGAAACGTCTCCACTTCCAGCAAAGCCTGCGTCAGGCCGCCATAGATATCCCCCTGCTCCAAGGCCTGCACGAGGGAGGCGATCCGCTGTGGTTCCGTCATCAACTCCGGCGCGTGGGAATGCACCGCCATCCGCATCTCCGCATCCCCGGATCCGAAGGCCGCTTTGAGCGCGGCCTTCGCGCGCGGAGAATCAAGGGCGGCCAAGGCTTCGACATCCCGCCAGTCGGCATTCCGCTGCTGAATCAGCAATTCTTCGATCGCCTTCAGCTCCTCGGGATTCGCCTGCTTGATCAGCTCCAGGTCGTAGCCGATGCCTTCGCGCCATTTCTCGTAGTCGATCGTCATGCTGGCTTTGAAGCGGGCGAGGACGGACTTGGGATCGGACTCCAAGCGCTGCCAGACGGCCCACTCGGCGGGAGACGCGTCGGCGTAACCGGATCGGGCGGTTGACGGTGTGCCCGTCACCGCCTCGTTTGCGGCCGCGTAACTAGCCTCCTGTCTTGCCCGGATGGCGGCCATGTCCGGCGGTGGCTCCGGCGGATGTGGCGGCTCCAGCACGAAGAAGTGGCGCTTCGCATCCGTGAATTCGCCGGAGTAGCTGCCCATATTGCGGTCGTAGAAATCCAGATCGGGAGTCTTTTCGCGCGGCCGCGACGACACCGGCCGGGCCAATTTGATGTAGGCCCCGCAGGGGGCTGCCGGAAAACCGTGGGAAAATTCGGTGATCGTGTTTCCAGCCGCCAGTTCCGCCATCACCAGCTCGCGCAATACGGCCGGAAACTGGGCGAACTCCTTCTCGTGCTCCCTGGGAATGGTCATGGGTTTTTCCTCGCCGCGGATTTATTCAGCGCGTCGAGGATGACGCGGGCGTTGAGCTCAATCTCGTCCATCGCCGTGCCGCGGGGCCGCACGCTCGCGAGGTCGTGGATCTCCTTCACCGGCGGGCGGCCATCGAGACCGAGGCGCTGTTGGACCACCCACCACGCCTGCTTCCAGCGGTTGAACCGGCTCCGCAGGATCATCAGTGCGGCGGGCAATTGCGGATCATCGGCGGCCAGCGCGTTGGACGCCCGGATGCCCTCCGCAATGAGGCGCGCCTCGGCGAGCAACGCCTCTTTCACCGCGGGCCCGGGTTGCTGCAGGTGCCCGCAGGCACCGAGCGCGTGTTCACGTTGCTTCGTGTCGCCCGTGCGGATCAGTTCTGCCAGCTCATCTTGGCGTTGCTCGACCACGGCGACCACCGCGGCGACGCGGTCCTCGGGGGCGTTGTCGAACATGAATGGCAGCCAGACCGTCAGTGGCGCATCGGGGGAAATCTGGGCGAAACGCTCCGCCAGCACCACGGCGGGGTCGGGCGCCGGTGCTTCCGGCGCGACGATTTGGACGCGGTAGCGGGCGCTGAACTTCGCCTCCTTGGCAGGCTCTGGTTTTCCCACGTCCCAGCCGGATTCGATCCATTTGCTCCATTCCAAATCCGCGGTCTGCGGCTTGGAGCGCAGCGGCAGATGGAAGAGGAGATCATGCTCGGCGTTGAACCGCACTTGCAGAAATTTGCGGGCCGCGCTGGTGGTCAGCGGCACCGTCGCTGGCACAATCAGATGGCCGTCCTCCCTGCGCGCCTCGGTCGCACGCAATGTCTCCGCCGGCTGCCGGCTGCCGCCCGGGAGATAGACCGCGGCGTGCGTGCCGTAGTCGTCGGCCGGCGGGATGGAGAAGCCGCGTGGGCAGCGCACCTCGATCGCGAGCTCCAGCGGCCGGCCGTCCATCTCGTGCGGAAGATCGGCGCCCAGCCGGCAGAGGCCCAGCGCGACCGCTGCGACAGTCAGCACCGCGCCGCTGCCGTAGCCGAGGCCCTTGAGAAAACCCGGGTCCGTGCCCGCCGCGACCCAACGGGCGGCACCAAGCCCGATGAGGGCGCCGGCAATCCCGCCGACAAGCGCGACACCCACGACCGCAAAGCCGGATTTGCCCTCGAAACTGGAAACCCGATACCAGTCGACGCAAAGGTTCATGATGAAGCCGCCGCCCACCAGGCCGAGCGCGCCGCAAAGAAAGGAGATAAACAGGGAGCTGGTCCAGGTCATGGTGTGGTTGGGTTGATTTTTAGAAGCGTGGAAATCCGAGCATCGCGGATGGTTTAGAAGTCCGGGTGCGCTTCCAATGGACGCGCCGGCTCGAGGACAAAATAGCAGCGCTGCGCGTCTGTGAACTCGCCGGAGCAAGTTGCCGGGTTGCGGTCGTAGAAGTTTACCCCATCCGCGGTCTTGAGGGGCCGCGTGCTGACTGATTGTTCCAGCTGCACATAAGCCCCGGCCGGCGAGGCGGGAAAGCCGCGCCCGACTGCGACGTTGGCATTGCCGGCCTTGAGCGGGGCATCGACGTGCGTGCGGGGCGCCTCCGGAAACGGGTAAATTTCCTGCTGATATTTCTCGGGGATTCTCATGGCGCGGCCGGTTTGGCGGGCCGGGGGATAGGAGCGGGGTGATAGCCGCGCCCATGCCCTCGAGCGTGATCCGCGCGCCGGAGCTGTCGGGAGCAACGCCATCAGCTCTTGCTCCAGCGTGAACCGGATCTCATGCGGTGGACGGCGGTCGCGGAATCGGAGTTGCCGGATCGCGGTCATGGGAGGCGGCGTGAGCGGCATCGGGAAAATTCTCAGACCGTTTGTAAAACCGTGGCTTACTCCGTCAGCCAGCGGAGCCACACCGGCCCCTGCCAAACAACGGGGCGCCATGTCCAGCCTGCGCGCGTCACCGCGTCGATCAGCGGCGACTTCATTTCCTGCAGGTTGAACTTGTAGCTGTAGGAAAGCTCGGGCTTGAAACGGCCGTGCTCGTCGAGCTGGAGGCCGAAGACCCGGCGCTGCTCCGTCTGGAAAAACACGATGCCGAGCGCAGCCTGCCATGCGATGCGCGCACCGTCGCCGCCGGCCGACCAGTCGTAGGCGGCGGTGTAGTCGGTCGCGCGCACCACGTGCGCCGACTCGTCAAGCGCGAGCCCGATGCGGAATGTCCGCCGCAGTCCGTGCGCGTGGGCGTGGTCCACCCACTTGGCATCGGCGTAGCGCCAGGTCGCGAAAAACTCGCCGGGCCGCGCGCCGCGCTCGATGCGGAACGGCACGTCGAGAGTGTTGATCGATTCGAGGCGCGCCGCGACGTCCGCCGTCGCGAGCGGCGCGACGCCCGGCACGGCGGGCACACTGCTCGCCCACGCGGCGCCTTTGAAAAACCACAGGGAGTAGAGCGCGACCATGAGCAGAACACCGGCGGCTTTCATCGCGGTCGGTTGAAACAGGGTGCCGAGCGGCTGGAGCGCGGGGAACAAAGGTGTGGCGTTCTTCCCGGCCTTTTCCGTCAAGCCGAGAGCCGCGAAGCTCGCCGCGCGGCGTGAGGCGGCGGCGTCCTTCGTGGGCGCTGTCCACAAAAAGAGGTGCCGTCCGGAGCAGAGCAGTTCGATGTAGTCGGAGTTTTTCCGCCGGTAGCCGCGCCAGCCGTGCGTTTCGTCGCCGGAGGTGTTGGTGATCTGAAATGTCTGCCAGAGTAATTTGGACGCGCGCTGCGTCGCCTCCGCCGTGGGAAATTGCGCCGCGACGACCGTCTCGCCCGTGCCGACGATCCCGAGTTCGGCGACTTCGGCTTCCGCGAAAAACTCGGGAAACACGGCCTTGGCGTCACGCACGTAGGCGTCGCCGATTTCGGCGCCGAAGATCTTTTCGCGCTCGGCGAAACGGCCGTCGCGCACCGTCACTGTGACGGTCGGCTCCGCTGCGTCGCCCGGTTCGCGCGCCTCGACGAGGTGCCCGAGGAGAAACACCCACGCGAGCGGCAGCATCAGAACCGCCATGAAAACCACGGGCCGCAACGAAGCGCCCGCGCTGCGCATGATGAGCGCGACGAGCCCGAGCACGATGGGAAGGCCGGCGCATAGTGCGAGGCCGACGATGAGCCCGGGATTGGCTCGCAGGATGCCGGACAGGGAGTTCATGACGGGCGTGACTCAGTCGTTTCCACGCTACTTGGAACTGAAACGCCATTCGAAGTCGGCTACGATCTCGGCGAAGTCCACGCCGGTGCCGGAAAATTTTTGCACGAGGACGGGAAACATGGTGTCGCCCCATCGGCGCAACCGCCGGAGGTTTTCCTTGGTCGTGTAGTTGGGCGCGGGGATGCGGTCCACCCAACGCTGCATGGCCTTGCCCGCGGGGCGGGCGAGGCGGGTTTGCTCGGTGGGCGTCAGCGTGGCGCCATGGAGGAACTCCACCGCGGGCTCGACATGGCCGGTCTCCAATTCGGCGGCGAGCATTTCAAGATATTTGGGATTCGATCGCAGGCGGGCGGTGGCGGCCTCGCGGACTTCGCGGCTTTGCAGTCGGTTTGCCCCGCGGAGTAGTTCTTCGAAATTCTTCTCCGGATCGAGCGTGGAGATATGGGAGAAAATTTCCCCTGTCGATGGACCGGGGTGGCGAATGCGCTGGGCAATGCCCATCACTCCGCCAGCGCCTGTGCGGGCAATCCAGTAACCGAATAATACCACGCAGGCCACGAGGCTCAAGGCGGTGAAAATCGTCCACGGCCAACGCAACCAGTGCATCGGAATTCCGGGGGCGAGCTTTTGATTGAGGCTCAGGAGCACGAGCACGACGGTGCCGAAGTGAACGAGGTAAAGCACCGGGCTGTAGAGGCCGCGCGGCGTGAAACCGGGTCGAATATACAAGGCGACGAACACGAACGAAACGACCGCCAGCGCGAGGCTCGCCGCAGCGGTGAGCGCGTAAAGCGCGGGCCGGCCCAGGCGCAGCCAGTCGAATCCGCCGCTGGCGGTCATGCAGAGCAATGCGACCATCAACAGCAGCCACACGGGGATCAAAACGAACAGGGCGGGCGTCACCCATTGATCGTTGCTGGCCTCCTTGCTCGCGTAGTCCGTCAGCAAAGGTTGCAGCCGCAGCAGAAAAATCAGGGTGGCGAGGGCGACGCAGATATTGCCGATGATTTGGAGGGGTGACATGGTGGAGGAAGTCATGGGTGGATAATATTCAGGAGACCGATGCTCATGAACCTTGCGCGGCGAAGAGGTGACAGGCGCACGACGCACGCCCATGTGATCTCCGGCGCGGCTGGCTCAACCGATGATCATCGCGACGATGAGGATCACGACCATGATCACGGATGGCAGAATCGCCGCGCCCGCGGCCCAGCCGGGCTGGCCCGCGCGCATGAGGAGAATTCCGGCCGTGACACCGGCGGTGCCGAGCAGCGTGAGACCGAGCATCCAGAGCTTGAGCGCGCGGATCTGCGCGGGAGTGGAATTCGCGCCGCCTGCCATGCAGAATACGACGGCGCAAAGCGTGACAAGCACCGTGACGACGATTGCGGCGATGGGGAGCAGTGATTTCATGAGGCGATGATGGTGGGCGATGGCGGCTCGGTCGGATCGTAGCCAAACTCCCGCGCGAGCGCCGCGCGGAAATCGTCGGCCTCCCGCGAGAGCGCCGCGCCCTCGCCGCCGCTCGTGGCGGAGGAAGCGTAGCTGGTCATCCAGTCGACGGCCTTCTTGAAGGCCTCGACCGCTCGCAGCTCGTCGCCGGCGCGTTGAAATATGCGCATCTGCCGCGCATACAGCTCGGCGATCGACGCGGCGTAGCCGATGTGCGGCACGTTCTTTTTGATCGTCTCCACGGCGGCCTCGATCTCGCCGGCGTCCTCGAGCTTCTGCACGTCGCGGGCCCAGTCCGGCCCTTGCGCACGCTGGGGTCCGCCGGTGGCTGCCGGCGGCGGCACGATCATCTTCCTGTCCTTCGAGGCGGACGAATCGCGCCAGACACGCTCGGTGCCAGGCACGGGGATGTAGTCACCCAGCTCGAAAATCTCCCGCATGCTGCGCGCGGGCTGCCGGGCCTTGTATTGGAACATCAGCGCGACCTTCCCGCCTTCGCGCTCGATGCCGAGGCGGGCCTGCAGCTTGATTTGATCAAACGAGATATCGCGAATGATGCCGCTGTCGCCCGCGCGCATCTTTACGCCGGTGGAGTCGGTGAAATCGCGAATCACCGTCACGCGGTGATCGATGCGGAGATGGTCGATGGTGGCTGCCATGTGCGGGTGCGGTCAGTTTTTCGCCGCGGCATCGGACGCCTCGAAGGTCACCATGATGTCGCCGGCCAGATCAAGCGCGCGCTTGGAGTCTGCGTCTTTGGCCGTCACGCGTGCGACAAGCAGCAAACCCGGCCGGCCGAGGTCGCGCACGAAGAAGCATTGATCGAGCTTTTCGCCGTCGATGGTCGCGCCGCGCACGCCGGCCGCCGCGATGCCGTCGATTTCAAAGACTGCGACCGGAAGGTCAGGCTGCTCGGCGAGATATTGATCGAGACAGGAGCGTGCGAAGTCCCGTGGCGAGGCGCCTTCGTGCAACCGCTGGCTGAGGTTGATTTGAATCTTGCCGCCGGCATCAAACACAAGGGTGCGCTTGCCGTCGTCGATGACATGCCAGCCCAGCGGCACGCGGAAGAAGCCCGCGACCGCGCCGGGCGCCACCATGGCAAACTTGCCCGCGACATTGATTGAAGCCACACGGGGCACGAGCCCGGCTCCGCGATCGCGGAGGTTGGCGTTTACGCGTTGCTCCGGGTCGAGTGACATGGCGTCGGCGGCGAGGGCGAGCGCGGCCAACTCCGCTAAGGTGAGGCGGGCGGTGGGCGCCGAGGCTGCGGCGGGAGCGTTTTTCTCTGGCGCGGGCGGCGGTGACGGCTCGGTTTGCCCTTCGGTTTTCGAGACTGGCACCGGTTGGCCCGGGAAGAGCGGGACCTTGGTGCCGCGGGCTTCGCGCAGCTCAAGCGACGCTAGCATGGGCGCCATTTTCTTGATCGCACTGTCCCACAGCGGCTCGGGCGCCATCGCGGACATTTGGATGAGCCGGCCGCCGTCTTCGAAGAGCACGAAGCGCATCTTCATCGTGACGTCGTCGGCTTTCTGCGTGGCATCGCACGTGACGGCCGGGCGATCGCCGATGCGCGTCTCCTTGACGGGTGTGTGCTGGTAGCCGTCGGCGCGGCAGATGTATTCCAGCCACTGCGAAACCGCACCGTCGTCAAACGCAGGCCGGGCGGCGACGGTGAAGACCATCGGACCGTATTGCGTCAGCGCGATCGCCAGTGGCATGAATTGCGAGCCCTTGGAAAAATCGACTTCCTCGGCGGGTAGATCGGCGATCTTGAAGTCGGAGGGCTTGAGGAAACGGCAGGTCGGCCCGGCGTGATTGGCGAGGGCGGCGACATGATAATCGTAGCCCGAGGGGGTGGAGGCGCTCATGGAATTTTGGTTCGTGGGCGGAGGGGAAGTTGCCGCCGAGGCGGCCTGGAGGTCGCGGCCCGTCGCCGTCACAACAAGGACGATGAGGCCCGTCCGGATCTGGGAGGACAAACAGCGGATGAGAGACATGAAGGGAGCCAGCTCGGGAACCGCGGTGGAGACGTCTCTCTCAGCTGGACTGGACGGCAGTATGATTCGCACCTGTGAACCCAGCCGCTGGCGGAGAAGCAGCGCCACCTTCAGACTTTCAGGCGTCGGCGGGATCCTGCGCTCAGGCCGGCCAGGCGAATTTCACCGACTTGGCGGTATCGGCCATGCCGTCGGCTTTGCGGAGTTGGACGAGCATCTCGATTTCGCTCGGCTGGCCGTCCTTCACGTGCACGCGGAACTGGATGCTGCGCGGATCGCTCGGGCTCGGGTCAAAGCTGTAGCCCCACTGGAACCAGGGCTTGCCCTGCGCTCCGGTCGAGCGGGCATTGCTCTTCATCATCGCGGGCTCAAAGACCGCACCGGCTGTCTGCGACGATTTGATGCGCACGCGCCAATCGCCGGAGCTGTCGGTCTCCTTGTAGGCGACGAAAGCGTAGTCGCAGTTGAGCACGGCGTCGTAGGCATCCACGTAGGCGAGGTGCTGGTATTGCGCGCCGCCGACGATTGAGGCGGGGGTTTCGATGAGTTGGGAACGGGACTCGGGGGATTTCATGACTTGTCTTGTGGGGGGGCGCCTCGATTTGAGGCTCGGACGCACTGCGGGGTGGAGGTGCAGCATCGCAGAACCGGGCGCGGAGGGGTATTCGCCGTTCGACCGATGTGTTGGAGCACATTGCTGGTATGGAAACGGTGCGGATGGTGATGCGTGGGTCTGGGGCCCACGCGCCCAACGCGATCACGCGCGGCGACCAAAAGCCTCTAGTCCACCGCCGCGACCTTCGGGTGGCGAGGGTCGGAGTGCATGGTCCGTGGAGTGTGCACCACGCACCCGGCTGCGGCGGTCCGTCTTTACTCAATGATGGTGGTGATCGTGGTCGTGATGATGATGGGCGTGATGTTCGTCCTGCTTGCGTGAGCGCTTCGTGGATCGCGGCTCGGGCCGCTCGATGGTCGCGGCGCGCACAAACGGATCCGCGCCCAGCACGACGCAGCGGCGGATCGGCTCGCCGGTTTCGGGGTGCTTCTTCAGCGGCGCATCCTTGATGGATTGCTGGATCTCGTAGCGCCGCATTTTTTTTCCGGCGCGGGGCAGGGTTTCGTAGACGTAAGTAAGCATGGGGAAGAAAAGAGTGGCGGGGCCGGTCTCACAATGGCGTGGTGCCGAGCGGGGACGCCAGACTTTCCAATTTCAGGGGAGGCTCAATTCGCCATGTCCGCGCGAACTCCCGGTGCTCTCATGTGCCTCTCGTCACCGGCCGCTGCGACCCATGCCCGCTGGTGCATCGCTCGATGGAATTGGGAATCATCTTCGCGCGGGCGGGAGCTTTGAACCGTTCGATGGCGCGAGGGCGGATTCGGGGGCTTGAATGCATCAACGTGACTCTACGCCGCCTGGATGGCTCCGAATGCGGCGCCACGCAGCACTGTGAGATGGCATCCCGTCGAGTCCGTGAACGTGGGTAGAAGCGGCGGAATCGTGCGTGGTGGATCGCGCCCGCATCAGTTCGGCTGCGGGCTATTCGTCATGCGGAGATTATCAATCGGAGAAACCCGAGCCCGAGGCGGGCTGCGTCGCGTCAGATCCATGGCCTTGCCGCAGGCCGTTCAGATGAACTGTGGGCGGGGGCGCCCTCGTCGATTCGTGCCGCGCGTTGCCGAATTGCTGCCAGGAGTGGCGCACCTTTGCGGCACCGGGAGGCTCATGACCTGCGGCGGTCCTCGTGAAATCCCTAGGGAGACGATGCCACGTGCTCCAAATCGATGGCCCCGGCACGAAACGGTTGCGTCAGGCCTGCGCATCGGAAAACGATGCCAGCGGTTTTCCTGTTTTCCCATTCACCGCCATGCATTCCTTGCGCCTGACTTTCGCCGTGTTCCTGCCTCTCTTGGCCGCCGGCATTTTTGCCCTGCCGGGCATGGCCGCCGAGTCCGGCCGCGCGGCGCCGGAGTTCACCTTCACCGACCTCGCCGGCAAGACGCAGCGACTCGCCGATTTTCGCGGCAAGATCGTGGTGCTGGAGTGGCTCAATCCCGCTTGCCCCTACGTCGTGCGCCACTACCGCAGCGGCAACATGCAGGGCACGCAGGCGGCGGCGGCCGACGCCGGAGCGGTGTGGCTGCAGGTCAACTCCGCCGCGATGGGCGACCTCGATCCGGCCAAGTCGGTCGAGTGGCAGCAGAAGCAGGGCGTGAAGGCGACGGCCTACATCCGTGATCAGGAAGGGAAACTGGGCCGGCTCTTTGGGGCTGCGACGACCCCGCACCTTTTTGTCATCGGTCGCGACGGCACACTCGTTTACCAAGGCGCCATCGATGATCAGCCGCAGGGGAGCCAGGCCAACGTCGCCTCCGCCCGCAACCATGTGAAGGCGGCGCTCGCGGCCTTGGTGGCGGGCAAGCCCGTCGAGCCATCCACCACCCAGCCCTACGGCTGCGGCGTGAAATACGGCGCCGAGCGGTGAGCTGACGTCGGTTGGGCCGGGCCGGCGAAACGCCGTGCGATGCGGCTGGCTCGCGCCGTCGCCCATTGCATTTTGCCTCTGGTCACACCGCAAGTGTCGCGCAAGCGTGCCGGGCGCATGAGTCGCGTGATGTGCTACCGCTGCTACTGGCCGATCCAGCATTGCTGGTGCGGCTCGATCACGCCCATGCCGACGCGCACGAAGTTCGTGATTCTCATGCACCCCTATGAACACAAGCGGGTGAAGGCGAACACCGGCCGGCTCACCCATCTCTGCCTGCGCGACAGTGAGCTGCACGTCGGCCTCGGTTTCGACGACCACGAGGCCGTGCAGGCCTTGCTCAACGATCCGGGGAATTTTCCCGTGCTGCTCTACCCGGGGCGCGACGCGCTGGATCTGTCGGCGGTGCAAAAGCACGATCCCCGGCTGTCTGCCCTGGCCGCGCAGCTCCAGTCGCGTCGGCTCGTCGTGTTTCTCCTCGATGCCACGTGGCGGTTGGTCCGCCCGATGTTGCGCACGAGCCTCAGCCTGCAACGTCTCCCGCGCATCATGTTTTCCAATGCCGCGCCGAGCCGCTACGTCATCAAGCGCCAGCCGGAACCCGGGTGTCTCTCGACCCTCGAGGCGACGCACGAGTTGCTGCAGGCCCTCGATCGCTCCGGGCTCGACGCTTATGCTCAACCGGAGCAACTGCTCGGCCTGTTTCAGCGCATGCAGGATTTCCAGATCCGCCGCACCGCCGAAAACACGCTCCGCGGCGACCGCCGCCACGTTCGCCGTCTTCCGGGTGAAGGTCCTGTCAGCCCAGCTCCGACCATCGCCAAGCGCCGGAGAATATTTCCCGTTTCGGTGTTGGACTAAGGGCGCCTGCCTCCTTCACGCGACGGGCCGCGTGGTGGCTCGCATGAGTCGTTCGGGCAATCTTCGTTCGCCGCGCCCTACTTTGCTCGATCGGCTCGGCTTTTGGCGACGAAGGCGCGGGCACGCTCCACTCGGCTAATGCCGGCATCGGCCTCGGAGGCGACGTTTGCCAGTTGTTCGTAATAGTGCCGCGCCTTCTCGGTGTTGCCGGCGCGTTCGGCAGCCAGGCCGGCGCCGTAGAGGGTGTTCAGCCGGTTGGGACTCGCGGCCAGCACGGCCTCAAACGCGGCGAGCGCATCGGCAGGCCGGCCTGCTTCAATCAGCATGTCGCCGAGTAGGTCGCCTGCGGGCAGCACTTCGCCCGGCGTGACCGCCTCCTTGTCCGCGGTGGCCTCGAGCTCGACTGCGCGGCGCATCAGCGTGATGGCGTCGTCCGGTTTTTGCCCGGCGAATTGCACCCAGGCGCGTGCGGCGAGGAGCTGGGTCTCGGCCTGCGCCGCCCAATACGAGGCGCGATTGGCGCCGGCAAGTTCGCGGTGCACGCGCTCCTGCGCGATGATTTCCTTGCGGGCGTCGTCGATACGTCCGCTGCGCGCCGCGCCAAGGGCGCGCGCAAAGTGAACGATGGAATCGCAGTGGAGGAACTGCTTGCCCCAGGCAAACGAGGCCGGCTGGTGCAGAGCCAGATCCGCCGCCTCGCGCCATGCCTGCCGTTCGAGGGCATGGCGTGCGGGGATGGCCGCGAATGCAAACGCCATCGCGCCGGGCTGGACGGGGGAATACGGGCCGGTCTGCGCCAGCACCTGGCGCCGGATCGTGTCGGCTTCGCGATACTGGCCGCGTTGCAGATGGGCGTAGGCCATGTAGTCCAGCGCGTGGGGGTAGTGCCCGTTGAGCGCCCCGGCCGTCTCGCCCAACCTGCGCGCCGCCGCGGCTGAGCGCCGGTTGTAATCGATCGATTTTTCCCACAGGCCGCGGCGGGTGAAGATGTGCGTCGGCATGTGCAGCGCGTGCGGCACGTCCGGCGCGATGCTGCCGTAGGTGTCGCACACCTCGAGTGCTCGGTCCGCGAGCAGGGGAAAATCGTAGGCGTGAATCTTGTAATGCTGCGCGCCGGGATGGTCCGGGATCCTTGCGGACACCTTTTGCAGCCGGGCGGCGGCTTCGAGTTGGATGCGATGGGATTTGTCCTTCGCGACGAACCGGGCCGGAGCGAGGTGAAACAGCGCGCTGAAGGCGAGCGCGTCCATATCGTCTGGAAATTGTCCGGCCAAATCCGCCCACGCGCCATCGAGGAGCTTCAGCCTTGCGACGTAGTCGCCCGGCGCGGTGGCCGAAAAAAACCGGTCGAGCGTTTCCAGGTAGGCCCGTTCGCGAGCCGTCGCGGGCGGACTGGCGAGGCCGCGCCGAATATGCTCAGCGCCTTGCTTGCGCTCCGCTTCGGTGGGAGCATCGGGCCAGAGAGGATGAATAATCGCCATCGCGCGCCCCCAATGGGCAAGAGCGCACGCCGGGTCGGCGGCGGCCGCCGCGGCGAACTCACGGTCGGCCTCGGGATACATCATGTGATGCACCAGCTTCACCCCGCGGACCACATGCGCTTGCGCGTCTGTCTTGCCGCTTACCTCGAATCGCACTGTGCCCAGTTTTTCACCAGGCCCTTGAGCGGCGAGGCTTGGGACGAGAGTGAGAGTTGCGCCGAGCAATGAGGTGAAGAGGAGCAAGCGGGTGGTTTTCATGGGGGTAACAGGGGCCGGGGAAACAGTGCCGAAAAAGGTGGAGATTCCCGAGGGGTGGGGCGACGCAGCAGTCGGAACGATGTTCGATTCCTCTGCGTGGAGGTGGGGGCCAGATACGTAACGCTGATTGGAAGGGGCGAAACGTCAAGGGACGCGGCGGGTTGGTTGAGGGCGCCCAAAAGTGTCCGGCATTCTGCGCGCGGCGAATGCCCTCACCGCGTATTATTTCCGTGATGTCGCGATAGAGCCGCATGGCGGTGCCGACAAATTGCAGGAAAGCCCAGATCCGCTGACGCCTCGTTGTTTGGTCTGGGGTGTCCGCCACATTTTTTGTCGGACTCTGAAAAGGTGGCCTCGCGAACGCGGCCATCCATCGACGTTTGAAAGCCCCGCGCATTTCCGGGCGATGACCATCCCGTTTTTGGCCAAGATCGCGCTACGCCCGCACGGCCCAGCGGAGCTTGGCCGAGGCACTGCGCGGGTTGGCTCGTCGTTCCTCGGCGCTGGCACGAATGATTTCTTCGTTGGTGGCGGAGTATGTGCCCGCCCGCACGCCTTCGCGAAAAGCCTGCTTTACCCGGCGATCCTCGCCGGAATGGAAGGTCAGAATCGCCGCCCGCCCGCCGGGTTTCAGGCAGGAGGGCAGGTGGCGCAAAAACAGATCGAGCACGCCGAACTCGTCGTTCACGGCGATGCGGAGCGCTTGAAACACCCGGCGCACACAGTCGTCGTCGGTGGACGGATCGCGGCGCGGGTGGTGTTCATGGAGGATCGTCCGGATTGAAGCTGCGAGCTGGAGCGTGCGGGTGAAGGGCATCCGCTCTCTTCGGCGAGTGAGTTCGCGGGCCAGCAATTCGGCCTGGGGCTCGTCTGAATTTTCCTTCAGTGCGACTGCCAGATCGGTTGTGGAGATGCGGGCCAGCCAGTCTGCCGCCGAAGGGGCGCGCGACGGATTCATGCGCAGATCGAGCGGGCAGTCGGCCTTGAACGTGAAGCCACGCGCGGGGTCGTCGAGTTGCATCGAGGAAACGCCCAGATCGGCGAGGACGGCATGGACGCCGTCGAGTCCCAGTGCGCCCAGCACCTTGGGCAGGCCGGCGAAGTTTGAGCGGACCGCGGTGAAGACATCCTCCCCCCAACCGGCCGCGCGGAGGCGGGCGGTGGTCTTGGGCTGCTCGATCGGATCGACATCCAGACCGATGAGCCGGCCGCCGGGAGTGAGGCGCGCGAGCAATTCCTGGGCGTGGCCGCCGAAGCCGAGCGTGCAATCGACCGCGTGTTCGCCAGGTTGGAGCGCCAGCACGGCGAGAATCTCGCTGACCATGATGGGCCGGTGGCTGCCGGCCGGAGTTTTGCCGGCGGCCAGCACCTTGGCGACATCGGCGCTGTAGCGCGCAGGATTCAGCTCCTTGTATTTTTCCTCAAAGCGCCGCGGATTTTTGCCCGGGTAGCGCGGACGACGGCGGTGTCCGCTCGACGGACGCTGCGCGGGCGAATCGGGTGCATTCCCTGCGGGTGGCGTGGGGTCTAGGTCGGACATGGGGGCGTCCTCCTCACACAATGGCGGCTTCCGCGAAAGGCCATCTGAGAAATGCCCATCGTCTCCCGCCGCAGGCGTGAACCACGGCTGAAATTATTGGTCCGGAGAGGGAGGTTGCCCATCCCGAACGAAGTGAGAATTTCCGGCCGGCCCGAGGACATGCTGCGCTTCGATCTCGATAACGAACGCGTGACCATCCTCAACTATCGCACCCGGATTCGGCAGGCGGACGCGATGGGCGAGTTTGCGCCCGGCGAAGTGCTCCGGAAAATCATCGCGCAGGAGCAGAAACACCTGACCGATCTGGCCGAGGCGCTGGACATCGACAACCCCAAGCTCGAAGAGTGAGGCGGCTGTCTGGCCACCTCAGTCGGTGACCCAGCCGAAGGGCTGCTTCCACATTCTGCCGAGGATGTTGTCGTAAGTCACGGTGACGACCCCTTGGGTGACGAACTTGGGATAAACCCCCTGGCCTTGCAGCAGGATGGGTCGGGTGGTGCCGTCCGGTAGTTTCGCGATGCCGGTGAGCTCGTAGTTTGCGGGCGGCAGATCGTTCAGGTCATGGTTTGTGATCGAGTCCTTGGGCCGCCACTCGCGTTCGACTGTGATCGGCTGAAGTTCGCGGCCGTCGATACTCTTGCTCGTGGGCTTGAGCGTGAATAGCAGCTTGGTGCCTGCGGGCAGCACGGTCGCCGCTTTGTTCGCGTCGGACCGCCATGTCTGGAAACGCATTCCGAGGTTGAGGCCGTGCCAATGCGTCGCGTTGTTGGGATCGGGTTTCGCGCCGTAGGTCTCGCGCAAGCCCGTGGGTTTCCAGACGAAATCCTGCACGATGCCTTCCGCGGCGTCCTGGCTCTTGTTCCAGTTGGGCCCCACCGGAACCAGCTCCAGCGTGTAAACCGTCTCGCCAAATTTCACCATGATCCGCGCCCGGCCGAAGCGATAGTCACCCGGGACGAGACGTTGTTTGTAGGCGCCGTTCTTCACGATCGGGCTGTAGGAGATTTTCTCCCCCGCCTCGCTGACGCCCTCGATGCTGATGTGGTAATCTTGGACATCGCCCGTGATGGGTTTGCCGCCCTCAAAGGTGACCCGCCCGATTGCATGGCGAGGCAGCGGCTTCATCTCGGCGGCCGGACTGCCGGTGGCGGTGGAAAAAAGGAGCGCCAAGCCACAAAGCGGTGCGAGGAAGGATCTCATGATTTTGGAGGAGGATCGTTGGTTGTGCTGGGCCGGTCCCTTCTACGCTTGGACGCGAAAAGTCACAGACAATTCGTCAAGCAGCGGCGCGCGCGACCAATGAAATCCAGTATTCGCCATCAGATAATTGTTCAGGTCATCCCTGAGACTGGCTCACTCGCGTGTCCGCATCACGGGAGATCGTTCGTTGTAGAATAGTCCGGCGCCGACACGCTCCCGATCACAGCAGACGCTCGATTTCATGAACAACCAGCCCTCACGAGCCAAACTTCGCGTCAACTGCTTCAGCGTATCGCTGGACGGCTACGGTGCCGGTCCGCAGCAGAATCTTAAAAACCCGCTCGGCGCGGGCGGCATGGCGCTCCACGAATGGGTTTTCCCGACACGCACGTTTCAAGCCCTGCACGGCGGGAGCGCGGGCGGCACGACGGGCTGCGACGATGATTTCGCGGCGCGCGGCATGGCCGGTCTCGGCGCGTGGATTCTCGGCCGCAACATGTTTGGCCCGATCCGCGGCGAGTGGCCCGACGACCAGTGGAAAGGCTGGTGGGGCGACACTCCGCCTTACCGCACGCCTGTGTTTGTCCTCACGCACCATCCGCGCGCCCCGATCGCGATGGCGGGCGGCACCACGTTTCATTTTGTGACCGAGGGCATCCACGCGGCGCTGAGCCGCGCGCGTGAAGCCGCGCAGGGCAAGGACGTGCGCCTCGGCGGAGGCGTTGCGACGGTGCGCCAATACCTGCAGGCCGGGTTGATCGACGAAATGCACCTGGCCTTTTCGCCGGTTCTGCTCGGGCAAGGAGAAAACCTGTTCACTGGTCTCGACCTGCCCAAGCTCGGCTATCAACGCAGCGAGCACGTGGCCTCGGCCAGCGCCACCCACGTCGTCTTCACGAAGCGCGCGCCGTGAGTGCGAAGCCGGCGGCGTGGGCATAAAGAGGGAGCGACTCGCCCGCGCGATTCAGTCGGCGTGCGAGGGGTAATCGCCGGTGCGGGCGAAGATTGTGAGCCTGGCGAGGGGACTTTGGGCCGGTTTATTGGTCAATGTCAGGGTCGCTGATACCAACGTCCGCTTTCATTTGGATCTTTGTCAGTGCGAGGGGGTGGAGCGCCGGGATAATCCTGCGGGATGGTTTCGGCGCTCCACGCCGCGCCATGACAGTCCAAAAACCAAGGGACGGTGGAGTAATCTCTTTATTCAGATCTTCCCCCCAAGACTCCCGCCACCATGCCGCTCGCACGCCTGAATCGCCCGTCGTCGAAAACTGCACGAGGACAAACCGGGCGCGAAGGCCCGCAGCGTCTCGGGCGGACCCGAAAACGAATCAATGCCTTGGTCGTGGCGCTCCGTGGGATTCCGCGCGGGCGCTATGCCCTCATTCTGGCCGGACTCCTCGCCCTCGTCATCCTGCGATCCGCGATTGGCGCACGGGACTATCCCACCTGGCTGCTGGAGAACGCCCCCGTGGCGATTGGCGTGCTTTTCCTCGGACTGACCTATAGGGCGATGCCGCTCTCCCGGATCAGCTATACGCTGATTTTTCTGTTCTATTGCCTGCATGAGACAGGGGCGCATTGGACCTACTCCAAGGTGCCCTACGATGACTGGTGGCAGTCGCTCACCGGGACAACGCTCAGCGCTCAACTCGGTTTTGAGCGCAACCACTTCGACCGGCTCGTGCATTTTTCCTACGGTCTGCTGATCGCCTATCCCATCCGCGAAATCTTCCTGCGGGTCGCCGAGGTCCGCGGGTTCTGGGGCTATTTCCTGCCCCTCGACTTCACCATGAGCACCTCCGCGTTTTACGAGCTGCTGGAATGGGCCACGGCCGCCGTCGTCGGCAGCACGGCCAGCAACGACTATCTCGGCTCGCAGGGCGACGTCTGGGATGCGCAAAAGGACATGGCCTTGGCCTCGCTGGGAGCGCTCCTCGCGATGACGATTATTGCGCTGATCACCTGGCGCTACAAACGCGACTTTGCGCGGGAGTTTGCCGAAAGCCTCAGGGTCAAGCGCGCGGCCCCGCTCGGGGAGGACGAGATCGCCCGGATCCAAGTGGGCCGCGGCTCGTCCTGAGCTCGCCTCGGCGCGCGGGTAAACCGACTCTGGTCCGTCACTCGAATCACATGACTCCCACTCAATCTCCGCCGCCCCGTCCGCGCCGGTTTTCGATGATTCGCACGTTCGTGCCCGCGGATTTCCTCACGCTGGGCAACGGCTTCTGCGGCAGCGGATCGGTGCTGGCGGCCATGCAGTATCTGGTCGGAGGCGACAGCTTCTGGCTGGTGACGGCGATGGCGCTGCTGCCTCTGGCCCTGGTGCTTGATTTCGCCGATGGCCGGGTGGCGCGGTGGCGGCACCAATCGTCGAGCCTCGGCGCCGACTTGGATTCGCTGGCGGACGTCATTTCCTTCGGACTGGCCCCGGCCGCACTCGGCTTCACCGTTGGGCTGCGGGGGGGCGGAGACGTGGTGGTCCTGCTCTATTTTGTCGCCTGCGGCATCAGCCGGCTGGCGCGCTTCAATGTCACCGCCGACGCGCTCACGGACGAGACGAGCGGCAAGGTGAAATATTTCGAGGGCACGCCCATCCCCTCGAGCGTGATGATTGTCGGATTGTTCGCGGTGCTCCATGCCCAGGGCCGCTTGGGCCCCGACATCTGGCTCGGGAGCTGGACCATCGGTGGTGTCGTCCTGCATCCGCTGGTGCTCATCTATGCGCTGAGCGGCAGCGCGATGATCAGCACGATTCGCGTGCCGAAGATTTAGGGTCACACCCGGTGCCTCGGCTCACGTGGCTTTACTTTGTCTTCGGCACGAACGGACGCACCGCGGCGGTGAGCACCTTGTAGCCCTCTTCGTTAAAGTGCAGCATGTCGGCCACGAAGAGTTCCGGGCGCACCCGGCCCGCGGCGTCGAGCGTGGTCGTGCGCGTCTCGATGTAGGTCAGGCCGCGCTGTGTCTTGCAGTAGGCGGCGACGAGATCGTTGAGCTGGTTGCCGGCGGCGACCTGCTCGAGGCGCTTCACCGTGGGTGAGAGGCCGATGAACGTGATCGGGATGTTGGGAAACTGGCCGCGCACCTTGGCGACGAAGGCCTTGAAATCCGCGAACACCTCCGCGACGGGCCAGCCCGCGTTGATGTCGTTGCCGCCCGCGCGCAGGAAAATCGCGCTCGGCGCATAGGGGAAAATCATCCGCTCGGCGTAGTGGGTGCAGTCCTTGATCTGGTTGCCGCCGAAGCCGCGGTTCAGGACCGTGGTGTGCGGAAAATCGGCGGCGAGCGTCCTCCACCGCACGATGGTGGAGGAGCCGACGAAGAGCACCGCGCCCTTGGGCGGCGGGTTGGCCTGGTCGGCGGCCTCAAACTTGGCGATGTCCTTTTCCCACTTGGCGTAGTCGTGGGCCGCGGGTTTTGCCTTTGGCCACACGGGCGCCGCGGCCTGCGCGACGAGCGCGAGCGGCAGCAAAACAAAAGCGAGGAACGAGGGGAGGAGGCGGCGGAGCATGGCGGGGTGGAGACGCGCGAAACCATTCCGGCGAACGGACACGGAATCCAGTCTTAATCGGCCACCGCGCGCTACGCGCTTGGCCGGCGCGTTAATCGCACGGGCCAACTGGCCGCTTACCGGGCGCTCTTCTTTGCGCGTTTGGCGGCCTTTTTCTCCGCCGGGGTTTTGGCCGGCAGCTTCTTGGTCTGTTTCTGGGAATTTTGTGTTTTGGCCATAAAATTGAGAAGGGTGAGGGTTGAGGTGAACAGGTGGAGCTTACTTTCGCTTGCTCGCGGCGGCTTTCACTTTCGTGGCCTGTTGCGCCGTGATCAGTGCGTTCTTTTTCTGGTTAACGCCGTCGGTCTTGGACTGCTTCTGGGCAGCGTGCTTCTGTGTGGATTTTGGAGATCTGTCGCCCATGGTGGTGATTTCTGTGTGGAGTGGCCTCACCTTCGGAATGTTCGTTTCCCCGACGGCGTGTCTGCTTATCCCGGCGGGATCGGGCAAACGCGAGCTAATGCGGGCCACCATTTGCGAATCCGCCGCTCCGTGACGTGAGGCGAGCGCAGCCTGCCGGAAATTTGGCCATGCCTTTTGGGTGCTGCCGGAGGAGCAAAGGCGGCTTCGTTCCGGCATGGGTCGCTCATGCCACCGTCTCTTCCTTTTAGACCTTTGTCATTGCGAGGTGCGCGCAACGCGCCGTGGCAATCCAGCTGGATTGCTTCGTCGCTCAGCTCCTCGCAATGACAGGCCAAAAGCGATGTGACGTTGGTCTCAGTCGATGGTTCACCCCCGACCCTGTGGCGGTTCCCTGAAGGGGTGTTCTGAATCCAGCTTGAACCGTCAAATGCCTCGGCGATGGCGCCGCTCGGACCGCCTGCGGGACTGACCGTTGCGACGCCGACTTGGCTGCAAGGCCGCGAACTCAGCTCCGGGGAAGTTCGTATAGACGAGCAGCCGTTTGCTGAACGACTGGTCGAACTTAATGTCGGTTACGGGTGGTGCCCTCGTAGTCCTTGCCGGTGAAGCCGTCGATCAGGGGGATTTTCCCATTGTAGGCGGCGATGTTGAAAGGCTCCAACTTGACCACGCCCTCGCAGTTAGGCTCCTGGGCCCTGAGGCTGTTGTTGGCGCGAGCGATAATTGGGGGAATAAGCGCAATCAGAGCGCAACCGGATATTCTCGCTGCGTCGTGGCAGCAGATCGCCCGGGTGGTGTCTCTCGTCGGCCGGCAAGATGGGTTTAGGATTGGCCTGGACGGGGCTTTCTCAGCTGCCACGCCGTCACATTTTTGCAGCTACGACGAAGGTTTTTTGTGGACCGCCCCAGCCCGCAGGCGGGACCGGATCGTCCGTGCGGATTCTGCACGAAGGGTTTTACTCGCGCCGCCGGTTGCACCCGCAGGTCAATGCTCGCGTGCTCCGCCGTCTCTGGTTTGGGACGGCGCTCCGCGGGGCGGGGCGCATCAGGTTCTTTTGCACTGGCGATTTGCGTTTTCGCGCGAGCGGTTTTCAAGGTCCGGGCTTCACTTCACCCACCATGCATCACGCTCCGCTGTTCACGCCGGTCAATCTGGGCGCTCTCGCGCTCTCCAATCGCATCGTCATGGCCGCGCTCACACGCTGCCGGGCTGACGCCGCCCACGTCCCGACCGACCTGATGGTCGAGTATTACACGCAGCGAGCGAGCGCCGGGCTGATCCTGACCGAGGCGACGATGGTCATCGAGGGCCATTCGGCCTTCGGCGGGCGGGAGCCGGGCATCTACTCCGCCGCGCAGGTGGCGGCGTGGAAGAAAGTGACCGACAGCGTGCATGCGCGGGGCGGCAAGATCCTCTGCCAGCTCTGGCACGGCGGCCGGGCGTGCCATTCGCTGCTGAACAACGGCGCGCAGCCGGTGGCGCCCAGCCCGCTGCGCATCACCAACGACGAGACCCACACGCCCCAGGGCAAGAAGCCTTACGAGGTGCCGCGCGAGCTGCGCGACGACGAGCTGCCGGGCATCGTGGCGGGATTCCGGCGCGCCGCCGAAAACGCGAAGCTCGCCGGCTTCGACGGCGTCGAGATCCACGGCGCCAACGGCTATCTCCTCGACGAATTTTTGCGCTCCGGCAGCAACCAGCGCACGGGCCCTTACGGCGGTCCGCTCGCCCACCGCGCCCGGCTCCTCCTCGAGGTCGTCGATGCCGCCGCCGCCGTCTGGGGCGCGAACCGCGTCGGCGTCCGCATTTCGCCGCTCAACAGCTACAATGACATGAAGGACAGCGACCCCCTCGCGCTCACCGGCCATGTGGCCGCGGAGCTGAATCGGCGCGGCATCGCGTTCCTCGATTTGATGCGTGGCGATTTCTTCGGCCTGCAAAACGCAGATGTCGTGTCCGTGGCGCGCCGTGAGTTCAAGGGCGCGCTCCTGTGCGGCATGGGCTACACGCCCGCCGAGGCCGAGCAGACGGTCGTCGCGGGCACCGCGGCCGCGATCGTGTTCGGCCATCACTTCATCAGCAATCCCGACCTCCCGGCGCGGGTGCGCGCGGGCCTCGCGCTGGTCGAGCCGGACGCCAAGACCTTCTACAGCCCGGGGGCGCGGGGCTACACGGATTATCCCGCCATGACTGCGGCGTGACTTTTCCGCGCGGTGTGCCGGGGTTTCGGGACAAGCGGGATTCCGGGCAAGGGCCGCTTCAGTTTAGCAGCGTCCGCTTGTCCGCCAGACAGGCAAAAGTTCACGCGCGAAACACGAGGTTGGCAGCCACGAGTCGAGACATGTTCCCGTTGGGATCCCCGGTCCCGGATCATCCCCTTGCCCGTCCTGATTCGCCCCGCCAACCTGCGCGCCCGATGCCGTTGCTGACCATTGTCCCGCCGATGCCAGGCGCCGAGCGCCGCTTCCAGCCGTTTGTCGATTTCGTGCAGGCGGCGGGCTGGGAGGCGGAATTTGTCCGCCTCGACTGGCCGGGCCGCCAGCCGAACTTCGAATCGACCGCGCTCTTCGCCCAAGTCGACGCCCAGACCGCGGGCAAGGTCGTGATGGGTTTTTCCCTTGGCGCGGTCTACGCGCATCTGGGGGCGTTGCGCGCCCGACACCTGATTCTCGGCTCGATCTCGCCGTTCTTCTTGGAAGATGACGACGAGCCGCAGCGCTGGAGCATCTCCTACCGCGCCGGCAACGCGCACACGCCGGCCGAGGTGCTCGTGGGCGCCTTGGAAGATGAGCAGATGCACCGCCGCTCGACCGCCGTGCGCGACTTCTACCGCCAGTCCCGCTACACCATCGTCCCCGGCGCCGAGCACGAGCTCTGGCACCCGAGTTACCTCAACGCGATCAAAGCGGCCCTCGACCGCGCCGGCGCATAGTGATCGAAGTCAGACAGCCGAACTCAAACCCCAAGGTCTAACTCCGTCGCGGTCCCGTGGACCTCAACGGCTAGTCAAGAATCAAGACATGACCCCTTCGTTCGGCCCCAAGAATCAAGACATGACCCCTTCGTTCGGCCCCCAAAAGCGGAGCGGTGCGAGCCGGTGAGAGGTGACAAACTATCCGGAGTGATGGGTGACACTGTGGTGGATACGCTTGGGCGGGTGGGGACCCAAGCAATTTCCAGGGGAGGGTTTATGGGAGGGGGCTTGGCTCCCTCCCTTTCGTGGATTGAGCAGAGGGGTGGCAGGGGAGGCGGTCAGCCTCCCCGCCTTCGGTGCGGGCGGGCGCAGGGGCGCGATGTAGGCGGTGGGTTTGAAGCGACCGCCCTCGGCGTCGT
>JAEUHC010000015.1 GCA_016794785.1 Opitutaceae bacterium
GCGGGAGGAGCTGATCGGGCAGGATCACCGGATCATCAATTCGGGCTATCACACCCAGGCGTTCATCCGCGGCCTGTGGACGACGATCGCGCAGGGCCGGGTCTGGCGGGGCGAGATCAAGAACCGCGCGAAGGACGGCTCATTCTACTGGGTGGACACGACGATCGTGCCCTTCCTGAACGAGCAAGGAAAACCCCGCCAGTATGTCGCCATCCGCGCCGACATCACGGAACGCAAGCGGGCCGAGGAAGAGGCCGCCCGGCTGGTCGCCATCGTCGAATCATCCGACGAGGCGATCGTCGGCAAAGATCTCAACGGCATCGTCACGAGCTGGAATACCGGGGCGGCAAAGATTTTCGGCTACACCGCCGCGCAGATGATCGGGCAGTCGATCATTCGCCTGATTCCGCCGGAGCATCAGGACGAGGAGACGATGATCCTCGAAAAAATCCGGCGCGGCGAAAGTGTGCGGCAGTTCGAGACAGTCCGCGTCCGCCAGGATGGGAGCACCATCGACGTCATGCTCACAGTCTCTGCGATCAAGGATCGGGAGGGCGTGATCATCGGCGCATCGAAGGTCGCCCGCGACATCACGGACCGAAAGCGGACCGAGGCGGCGCTGCGGGAGAGCGAGGATCGGCTGCATCGCTCCGTCCAGGAGTCGCCGATCCCGATGATCATCCATGATGAGCACGACCGCGTCCTGCTGCTGAGCAAGGGCTGGACGAAATTCTCGGGCTACACGCTCGAGGATTTGCCGACGCTTTCCGACTGGACGGAGAAGGCGTATGGCGAACGCCAAGGGATGGCCAAGGCGTATATCGACAATCTGTTTGCGATCGGAGAAACGGTGGCGAACGGCGAATGGACGATCACGGCGAAGGATGGGTCGAAACGGATTTGGGATTTTCAGACGACGCCGCTCGGACAGGCCATCGCCGGCGGGCGGGTGCTGCTTAGCCTGGCCGTCGATGTGACGGAGCGGAAGCGAGCCGAGGATGAGGTTCGTCAGCTCAACGCCGATCTGGAGCGGCGCGTGGCGGAGCGCACGGCGGACCTGGAGGTCGCCAACCGGGAACTCGAGGCCTTCTCCTACTCGGTCTCGCACGATTTGCGCGCGCCCTTGCGGGCGGTGGATGGATTTTCGCAGACGGTGCTGGAGGATTTTGCGCCTTTGCTGCCGGAGGAGGGACGTCGCAGTTTGACGCGGATCCGCCGCTCCGCCCAGCGGATGGGCGCGCTGATCGACGATCTGCTGGCGTTTGCGCGGTTGAGCCGGCAAGAACTCAACAAGCGGGAATTCGAAACCAGTCGGCTGGTGAATGATGTGCTGGCGGATCTGGGCGCGCCTTGGCCGGACCGGACCGTCGTCCTGACGGTCGGCGAATTGCCGCGGAGTTTCGGTGATCCGTCGCTGTTGAAGCAGGTCTGGGGCAATCTGCTGGCGAATGCCCTGAAATACAGCCGCAAGCGGGACCGGGCCGAAATCGAAGTCGGCTGCCGCCGGATCGAAGGCGCGGACATCTTTCATGTGCGGGACAATGGCACGGGCTTCGACATGCGCTACGCGGACAAACTGTTTGGCGTCTTTCAACGCTTGCACCGGGTCGAGGACTACGAGGGCACCGGCGTGGGCCTGGCGATTGTGCAGCGCATCATCTCGCGGCACGGCGGGCGGGTCTGGGCGGAAGCCGCCGTGGACCAGGGCGCGACCTTTTTCTTCACCCTCAACCCGAACAAATCCCCATGAACGAATCCAACGCCGTCGAAGTTTTGCTCGTCGAAGACAACCCGGACGACCTCGAGCTGACGATGCGGGCCCTGCGCAAAGCGAATCTCGCCAACCGCATCCATGTCGCCCGCGACGGCGCCGAGGCGATGGAGTTCATTTTTTGCGAGGGGGCGCATGCCAATCGTCGCATCACTGATCGTCTCAAGGTGGTCCTGCTCGATCTCAAGTTGCCGAAGGTGGACGGGCTCGCGGTCCTCAAGCGCATCAAGGGGGACCCGCGCACCAAGACGACGCCCGTGGTGGTGCTGACGTCCTCCAAGGAGCAAAGGGACGTGGTGGAAAGCTACCAGCTCGGGGTGAACAGCTACATCGTGAAGCCGGTGAACTTCGATCGTTTCGCCGAGGCGGTGCGAGACCTTGGGCTCTACTGGCTCCTGCTTAATCAGCCGCCGAAACTGGACGACTGACCCTTTCCCCATGGCCCGCCCGCTCCGACTGCTCATCGCCGAGGACAGCCCCGCGGATGCGGATCTGCTCCTGCGTGAGCTGCGCGCCGCTGGTTTCGAGCCGAGGTGGCGGCGGGTGGACAGCGAAGTAGATTTTGTGGCCCAGCTGAACACCGGGATTGAGCTGGTGCTTTCGGATTTTCACATGCCGGGCTTTGACGGCTTGCGGGCCTTGGAACTGTTGCAGGCGCACGGGCTGGAAGTCCCGTTCATCATCGTGTCCGGCACGATTGGCGAGGACACCGCGGTGCTGGCGATGAAGCAAGGGGCCACCGATTTCCTCATGAAGGATCGGCTGGGCCGGCTGGGGCCCGCCGTGGAGCAGGCGCTTGAATCGTTTCGCCTGCGCCGGCAGCAGCGCGAGGCCGAGGCGGAGCGGGTGCGCGCCCAGGCGCAGTTGATTCTGCTCGAAGCCAGCGTGGCCCGGCTCAATGACATCGTCCTCATCACCGAGGCGGAGCCGCAGGATGAGCCGGGCCCTCGCATAGTTTTCGTCAACGATGCATTTGTGCGGCGCACCGGTTATGCGCGGGAGGAGGCGATGGGGCGGTCGCCGCGGTTTCTGCAGGGTCCGAAAACCAGCCGGGTCGAGCTGGACCGCATGCGCGCGGCGATGCGGCACTGGCAGCCCGTGCGGGTCGAGCTGATCAACTACACGAAGCAGGGCGAGGAATTCTGGGTTGAGATCGACATGGCGCCCGTGGCCGATGCGACCGGCTGGTTCACCCACTGGGTCGCGATCGAGCGCGACATTACCGAGCGCAAACGCACGGAGGAGGCGGTGCGGGCCGGTGAGGAGCGGCTGCGTATCGTGACGGACAATGCGCGGCTGGGCCTGGCCATCGTCGACCGCGAGCGGCGCTACACCTTTGCCAACCCGACCTACGCCCGGATCCTCGGGCTGGCGTCGTCGGACATCCTGGGCCGGCGCGTGGCCGATGTGCTGCCGCGCGTCTACGAATCCCAAATTCGCCCCCGGCTGGAGCAGGCGCTTGCCGGCGAGCGGGTGGCCTACGAACTCTCCGAGGTGAATCCCGGCGATGGCCGCCACTATGCGGTCCGGTATGAGCCGCTGGTGCAGGATGGGGGCGTGCGCCTCGTCGTCGTCGTCATCACCGACATAACCGAGCAAAAGAAGGCGGATGCGGCCCTGCGGGACAGCGAGCAGACGCAGCGCCAGCTCGCGGAGCAGTTGGAAATCGAGCGCAGCCGGCTTGTCGCCGCGCAGACCGTCGCGAAGGTCGGCAGTTGGGAAACCGATCTCGCCGCGCTCACGGTGGCTTGGTCGCAGGAGACATTCCGGATCTTCGAGACGAGTCCCGCTGTTTTCTCCGGCACGCATGCGGGGTTCTTGGAATTTGTGCACCCGGAGGATCGGGCCTCCTTTGAGGCGGCTTTCGTCAAGTCGTGGGGCAAGCCGGGAGCGAGCACAGTCGAGCATCGGATTCTGCTGCCGGGAGGCCGGACGAAATTCGTCGAGGAGCGCTGGGTGGTCATCCGCGACGATCAGGGCCGGCCGATCCGCTGCATGGGCACTTGCCAGGACATCAGCCTGCGCAAGCAGACGGAGAACGAACTCCGCTCCGCTTCGCGCCAACTGCGCGCGCTGGCGGCGCGGGTTCAGTCCGTGCGTGAGGAGGAACGCACCGCGCTCGCCCGGGAGATTCACGACGTGCTGGCCCAGGAGCTCACCAAGCTGAAAATCGACCTGGTCTGGCTCGCCAAACGCGTGGGCTCACCGTCCGATGCGGCGACCCAAGCCGCCATCACCCGGCGCTGCGGTGAGGCGCTTGAACAAGTCGACGCCTCAATCACAACTGTGCAGCGCATCGCCACGGACCTGCGCCCCGTGATTCTCGACAGTCTGGGCCTGCCTGCGGCGGTCGAGTGGGTGGTGGAGGATTTTGCCCGGCGGACGGGCATTGCAGGCCGTGCCCAGGTCCAGCGCCGCGAAACCGCGCTGGACCGAGATCGGGCGACGGCGATTTTCCGCATTTTGCAGGAGAGCCTCACAAATGTCGCCCGTTATGCGCAGGCTTCGGAGGTGGTCGTGACATTCTCGGAGGAGGCCGAGGCCGCGAGGCTGACCGTGGTGGACGACGGCGTCGGCATCACCCGCGAACGTCTGGAAGACCCTCGTTCCATCGGTCTGCTTGGCATGAAGGAGCGGGCTTTTGCCTTTGGCGGCTCGGTGGAGATCACCGGTGTGCCGGGCGCCGGCACCACGGTCGCTGTGCATTTGCCCGTCAGGCCCGTCCCCGAGCCATGAGCCGCGAGATGGAAGTCGTGGCAGGACCCGGGAGTTGTTGTCTGCCGCGGCGGTCTGGTCTTCTTCGATTGCCATCGACGAAGGCATCTTCGTCTGACAGTCCCAAAGCCTCGTGAGCCCGCTCCCTTGCTCCCGTGCCATGATGGCGTTACGTGAATCTGCCGACGAGGTTCGTCGCGTCAAATTTGGCGGGGCCCCGACCCGGTGGGTGATCGTCATCGGATGGCTGATTTGGATTTCCGGTCTCGTCTGGGCTCAGCCTGCGTCCGAGACGCCCCGCAGTATCCGGGTCGTGATGGACAACAACTATCCGCCCTACGTGCTCGCGACGCCGGACGGAAATTTGGAAGGCATCCTGATCGATCAGTGGCGTGCGTGGGAGAAGGTCACGGGCATCAAGGTCGAGATTCATGCGATGGACTGGGCCGATGCCTTGAGGCGCATGCGCGCGGGCGAGTTCGATGTGATCGACACCATCTTTGAGACCGCGGAGCGCCGCGCCTACTTCGATTATACGCGGCCCTATGCGAAGATCGAGGTCCCGATTTTCTTCCACAAGGAGATCTCCGGCATCACCAACCTCGCCTCGCTGCGGGGGTTCCCCGTCGGGGCGAAGACAGGGGACCATGCGCTCGATCTGCTGAAGGCCGACGGCACGGTGACGGTGGTCCCCTTCCACAATTACGAGTCAATCGTCGAGGCGGCGAAGCAGCACCGGGTGAACGTCTTTGTCATCGATGAGCCGCCGGCGGTTTATTTCCTGAACAAGTTCGGCATTGCGGGTGAATTCCGGCAATCGCCGCCGATCAACGTGGGGCAGTTCCATCGCGCGGTGCGCAAGGGCCGGACGGAATTGCTCCGCACCGTGGAGGCGGGCTTCGCCGCGATCGGAGAGGCCGAGCTGAAGCGGATCGATGAAAAATGGGCCGGGCGTGTGGTCCGACGTGGATTTTCCGGCCTTCTTTTGGTGGTGCTGTTGTTGGTTCTGGCGGGGTGCCTCAGCCTGATTGCCCGGAATCGGCGGCTCGGGCAGTCGATGCGTGACAAGACGGCAGCCCTGCGCGAAAGCGAACAGCGCTTCCGCGCGCTCTTCGAGCAGGCCCCGCTGGGCATCGCCGAAGGCGAGGTCGCTTCGGCGCGCTTCGTCCATGTCAACCAGCGGTTCGCCGATATCCTCGGCTACACGGTCGAGGAGTTGCTCAAACTCACGTTCAAGGACTTCACGCACCCCGATGATCTGCCCAAGGATCTCGCGCAGTTTGAGAAAGTCGTCACCGGGGAGCAGCGGACGTTCTCGATGGAGAAGCGCTACATTCGGAAAGACGGCGCGGTCATCTGGGTGAACCTGTTCGTCTCTAGCCTGGGGCCGCCCGGGGAGAGGCCGGAGCGTTGCATGGCGGTGGTCGAGGATATCACGGAGCGAAAGCGGGCCGAAGAACGGTTTCGCCGACTCGTGGAGTCCAATGTGCAGGGCGTGATCTTTTGGAACAGACAAGGTCGGATCACCGAAGCCAACGACGCTTTCCTCGCGCTCGTTGGCTACACCCGGGAGGAACTCATGGCCGGTCTGATCGACTGGGCGGAGATGACCCCGCCGGAATACCGCCAGGGCGACGTGCGGGCGCTGGACGAAATCGCCGTGCGGGGTTTTTGCACCCCGTATGAGAAGGCCTATATCCGCAAGGATGGCACGACCGTGCCGATCCTGCTGGGCGGGGCATCGTTTGAGGACAAGCCGGACGAGGGCGTGTCGTTCGTGATCGACATCACGCAGCGCAAGAAGGCCGAGGCCGAGGTGCACCGCCTCAACGCCAGCCTCGAGGCCCGCGTGGCCAAGCGCACGGCCGAACTCCAGCTGGCCAACGACGAACAGCGGCGCAGCCGCGCGGTCTTCGTGAATCTGTTTGAATCCCTGCCCGGTCCCTACCTCGTCCTGACCCCCGAACTCATCATCGTCACCGCGAGCGACGCCTACCTTAAGGCCACCATGACCACGCGCGCCGGCATCATCGGGCGCCCGCTCTTCGAAGTCTTCCCGGATAATCCCGCCGATCCGCAGGGCGATGGTGTCGCCAATCTCCGGGCCTCGCTCACCCGGGTGCTGGAGACGAATGCCCCGGATACCATGGCGATCCAAAAATACGATGTGCGCCGGCCCGACGGCACCTTTGAGGAACGCTATTGGAGCCCGATCAACTCGCCGGTGTTCAGCGCCGAGCGTCGGCTGGAATTCATCGTCCACCGGGTGGAGGATGTGACGGATTTCGTGCGGCAGAAAGCCTTGGCCCCGGGGACCCTGACCAGGGCGAACGCCCGCGAGCATCTGATGGAGGCGGAGATCTACCGCAGCGCGCAGCAACTGCAGCAGGCCAACGCCCGGCTGCATGACGCCAACCGCGAGCTCGAGTCCTTTTCCTATTCGGTGTCGCACGACCTGCGCGCTCCGCTGCGGGCCATCGACGGGTTTGCGCAGATCGTGATTGAGGATTTCGGCCCGGCCTTGCCGGATGAGGGGCAGCGCTATCTGAAGAACATCGGCCTCGCCGCCCAGAAGATGGGCGCGCTGATCGACGATCTGCTGCGGTTTTCCCGCCTCGGCCGGCTGCCCTTGGCCCGGACCGAGATCGACATGGACCGGCTCGTGCGCGAGGTCGTCGACGATCTCGCGGACCAGCGGCAGGGGCGCCCGCTCGAGCTTAAGATCGCGGCGCTGGCGCCCTGCACGGGCGATCGGGTCACGCTCAAGCAGGTTTGGATCAACCTGCTCTCAAACGCGCTGAAGTTCACCGCCAGGCGCGCGCCGGCGGTCATCGAGATCGGCTGCACCCAGGAGAATGCCGGGCACGTCTATTTCATCCGCGACAACGGCGCCGGCTTCGACATGCGCTATGCCAGCAAGCTGTTTGGCGTCTTTCAGCGCCAGCATCGCGCCGAGGACTACGAGGGGACCGGAGTCGGTCTCGCCATCGTGCAGCGCGTCGTCCATCGACATGGCGGTCGCGTCTGGGCCGAGGCTGCAGTTGATCAAGGCGCGACTTTTTATTTCACCTTGGGAGGAACCGAAACACCGTCATGAACGAAGCGAACGCCGTCGAGATCCTGCTCGTCGAGGACAATCCCCAGGACCTGGAGCTCACGCTTCGCAGCCTGCAAAAGGCCAAGGTGTCGAACCGCATCCGGGTCGCGCGCGATGGGGCAGAGGCGCTGGAGTTCATCTTCGGCGAAGGGCCGCACGCCGGGCGCAAGGTCGAGGATGCCCCCAAGCTCATCTTGCTGGATCTTAAGCTCCCCAGGATCGACGGCCTGGAGGTGCTGAAGCGCATCAAGGCCGATCGCCGCACCCACGCGATCCCCGTGGTGGTGCTGACTTCCTCGCGCGAGCAGCGCGACGTGGTGGAAAGCTACGACCTGGGGGTCAACAGCTACATCGTGAAGCCGGTGAACTTCGAGAAGTTCGCCGAGGCGGTCCGGGATCTCGGGGTCTATTGGCTTCTCCTTAACCAACCCCCGAAGCTGACCGTCTAACCCATTCCTGGCTCACGCATCATGGCCCGCCCCCTCAAACTCGTCATCGTCGAGGACAGTGCCTTTGACACGGAGCTGATGCTGCGCGAGCTCCGGCAGGCGGGTTTTGCGCCGGAATGGAAACGGGTCTCCACCGAGGCGGAATATCTCGCGGAGCTGGCGGCCGAGCCTGAAGTGGTGATTTCGGATTTTGCCGTGCCCCAGTTGAACGGATTTCGCGCCCTCGAGCTGTTGAGGGAACGGGATGCCCGGACTCCGTTCATTTTGGTCTCGGGCGTCATCGGTGAGGACACGGCGGTGCTCGCCATGAAAAAAGGGGCGTCGGACTACCTGATGAAGGACCGGCTCGCCCGGCTGGGCCCGGCGGTCACGCACGTCCTGGAGCAGAGCCGGCTGCGACGGGAACGGCGGGAAGTCGAGGCCTCCATGGCGCGCACGCAGGCGCAGCTCGATTTGCTCGAGGCCAGTGTCGCACGGCTCAACGACATGGTGATCATCACCGAGGCCGAGCCGCTGGCCGAGCCCGGGCCCCGGATCGTGTTTGTGAACGACGCCTTTGTCCGGCGCACCGGCTATGCCAAGGCGGAGGCACTGGGCCGCTCGCCGCGTTTCCTGCAAGGCCCGAAGACCAGCCGGGCCGAGCTCGATCGCATCCAGGAGGCCATGGCGCGCTGGCAGCCGGTGCGAGTGGAGCTGCTCAACTACACGAAGGCGGGTGAGGAATTCTGGGTCGAACTCGACATGGCCCCCGTGGCCGATGCCAACGGCTGGTTCACCCATTGGGTGGCGGTCGAGCGCGATATCACGAAGCGCAAAAAAATGGAGGAGGCGCTGCGCACCAGCGAGGAGCGGCTGCGCGTCGTGACCGACAATGCGCAGCTGGGGCTGATTATCATCGATCGCGAGCGGCGCTATGTTTTTGCCAATTCCACCTACTCGGGGATCGTCGGCGTCCCGGTGCATGAGATCCTGGGGCGGAGTGTGGCCGAGCTGCTGCCCACGATCTACGAAGACGATATTCGCCCGCGGCTGGACCGGGCCTTTCGCGGGGAGCGGGTGTGCTTTGCGCGCAGCGTGGGGCGGGACAGCGACAACACCCATTACGAAATCCGGTATGAACCGATCCGGTCGGAAGGGGCGGTCTCCTCGGTGGTGGTCGTGATCGTCGATATCACCGAACGAATCCGCACCGAGCGCGTGCGCCTGGAGGCGGAGGCGCGCTATCGCACGCTGTTTGAATGCGCGCCGGATGGCATCCTGATCACGGATGCACAGTCCAATCTGATCGATGCCAATGCGAGCGTGTGTCGCATGCTGGGCTACGGGCGGGCCGAGCTCCTGGGGCTGAATTCGGCGCAGATCGTCGATCCGGCGGAGGTCGCGCACATCGAGGCGACGGTGAAGGAAATCCAGTCGGGCGCCGAGCATCACCGCGAATGGCGCTTCAAGCGCAAGGATGGCTCGGGGTTTGTCGCCGAGGTAATCGGGACCATGATGCCGGATGGATCGGTGCTGGGATTGATTCGCGACATCACCGATCGCAAGCGGGCGGAAACCGCCGTCCGGGCGGCGGCGGAGCAACTGCGGACCCTGGCCGCGCGCGTCCAATCCGTGCGCGAGGAGGAGCGCACAACGATCGCGCGGGAAATCCACGACATCCTCGCGCAGGATCTCACGCGGCTGAAGATCGATCTATCGTGGCACGCCAAGCAGCTGGCGCGGCCGGAGGTTCCGGCGGAGCGGGCCGCGGCGGCCGGACGCATGGCCGAGGCGATTGCCCAGGTCGACACCGCGATTTCCACCGTGCAGCGAATCGCCACTGATCTGCGGCCCGTGGTCCTCGACAGCCTGGGCCTGCCTGCGGCGGTGGAGTGGGTGGTGCAGGATTTCGCACAGCGCACCGGGCTCGCCTGCCGCGTGCAGGTGGGGAACGCGACCACCGCGCTGGACCGCGATCGGGCGACGGCGATTTTCCGCATTTTGCAGGAGAGCCTGACGAACGTCGCGCGCCACGCGCGCGCCTCGGAGGTGGAGGTGGAATTCAGCGAGGAATCGGGCCTCGCCACCCTCACGATCTGCGACAACGGCGTCGGCATCGACCACGCCCTGCTGGACGATCCGCGCTCCATCGGCCTGCTGGGCATGAGGGAGCGGGCGCACGCGTTCGGCGGAGCCGTGGAGATCAGCGGCTCGCCCCAATCGGGCACCTCCGTGGTGGTGCAACTCCCGATCAATAATCCCGCCGCGCCATGATTCGCATCCTCATTTCGGACGACCACGCCATCCTGCGGCAGGGGCTGAAGCAGATCCTCGCCGACGAGATTCCGCAGATCGAATTCGGCGAGGCCGGGGAGGCGGCGGAGACCCTCGCGCTGCTGCATCGCGAGAAATGGGACCTGCTGATCCTCGACGTGAACATGCCGGGGCGAAATGGCTTCGAGGTGCTGACCGAAGTGCGGCGCAGCTTTCCGCACGTGCCGGTGTTGGTGCTTAGCTCGGTCCCTGAAGATCAGATCGGGCTGCGCGTCATCCGCGGCGGCGCGGCGGGTTACCTGAACAAACAGATTGCGCCGGAGCGGCTGGTGGAGGCCGTGCAGACCGCGTTGCGCGGCGAATGCTTTATCAGCCCCGCGCTGGCGCAGCGGCTGGCGGCCGAGGTCGCTCTGGCGGGCTCCGGGCCGCGCCACGAATTGCTTTCCGCCCGTGAACTGCAGGTGTTTCACCTGAGCGCCGCGGGGAAGGCCGTGAAAGAAATTGCCGCGGAACTTTCGCTGAGCGCAAAAACGATCAGCACCTTTCGCAGCCGGATTTTTCAAAAGCTCGGCCTGAAAAATGACATCGAGCTCGCGCGCTACGCGCGGGAACATGGACTTGCGGCGGACCAATAGGGCCGGGCACAGGGCGTTTGTAGGCCGCAGCCTACGTCTTTTCCGGCCGCAGCCTTACAGTTTTTTCATACATTGCGCCGATGACGAATCCGGCGGTTTCCGTTATGAATAGAGTGTGGTTACTACAACCTGCCCCTCCCGTTCCGACGCGCCCGATCCGGGCCGCGGTGCACGACCCTTGAAGATTCTCTTCGTGGAAGATTCGGCGATGGACTGCGAACTGGTCCTGCGCGAAGTGCGGCAGCAGGGCTTTTCAGTCGATCACCGCCGCGTGGAGTCGGGGGAGGAGATGAGCCAGGCGTTGGACGATGGCGGTTGGGATCTGGTGCTCGCCGATTTCCAGCTGCCGTGCTTCTCGGGAGTGGCTGCGCTCGGCTTGTTGCGCGAACGGGCGCTGGACCTGCCGTTCATATTGGTTTCGGGCAGCATGAACGACGACTTGGTCGCCGAGGCGATGCGGGCGGGCGCGCACGATTTCATCGAGAAGGAGCATCTCACGCGCCTGGGTCCGGCGATCGAGCGGGAACTGCGCGAGGCCGAGGTCCGGCGCGATCTGCGCCGCGCGTTGCAGGAGCTGCGGGACAGTGCCGAGCGGCTCAAGCTCGCGGCCAGCGCCTCGAACACGGGATTGTGGGAGTGGAATCTCACCACCGGCGAGGTGTTCTACTCCGCCGAGTGGAAAGCCCAGCTGGGCTACAAGGACGAAGAGTTTCCCAGCGTCCTCGCCGAATGGGAGCAGCGCCTGCACCCCGAGGATCGCGAACCGACCATGGCCAAGGTGCGCGCCCATGTCGCCAATCCTGCGGTCCGCTACGAGGCGGAGACGCGGCTCCGGCATCGGGACGGCTCATGGCGCTGGATTCGCTCGATCGGGCAGGTGTTTCCCGACGAGGCAGGCCGCCCAAGCCGCCTACTCGGCTCGCACCAGGACATCACTGAGAGCAAGCGGCTGCAGGCGGAGTATCTGCGGTCCCAGCGCGTGGAGAGCATCGGCACCCTGGCCGGCGGCGTGGCGCACGATCTCAACAACATCCTCGCGCCCGTCCTCATGGGCAGCTCCCTGCTCCGGGAGGAAGCGCAGAGCGCCAGCGCCCGGCTGGTGCTGACCAACATCGAGGCCTGCGCCCAACGCGGGGCCGATCTTGTGCGGCAGTTGCTCACGTTTGCCCGTGGTTACGACGGCCAGCGCGTGCTCCTGCAGCCCCGCCACCTGCTGCGCGAATTGGTCACGATCCTGCCCGGTCTCCTGTCCAAGACGTGCGAGGTGAAATCCAGCTTTCCCAACGACCTCTGGACGATGGAGGGTGATGCGACGCAGATCCACCAGATCATGCTCAATCTCTGCGTCAACGCCCGCGATGCCATGCCGCAGGGCGGCCGGCTCACGCTGACGGCGGCCAACCTGTGGATCGACGAGGCGTTCGCGAGCATGCAGCCCGGCGCCCAGCCCGGGCCGCACGTGTCCTTCGAAGTGGCGGACACCGGCCGGGGCATCCCGCCGGAGATTCTGCCGAAGATCTTCGAGCCGTTCTTCACCACCAAGGAGCCCGGCCGTGGCACGGGCCTGGGGCTCGCGACCGTGCAGACGATCGCGCGCAGCCACGGGGGATTCGTGCAGGTGAGCTCGCGCGTCGGCCAGGGCACGAGCTTCAAGGTGTTTCTCCCGGCCAAACCGGATGCCCGGGCGGCCGAGCCGGACATGACGCCGGATTTGTTCCAGCGGGGCGCGGGCGAGCTGGTGCTCGTGGTGGATGACGACGAGGCGCTGCGCGAGATGCTCCAGCGCTCGCTTGAGGCCAATGGCTATCGCACGCTCGGGGCCCGTGATGGCACCGAGGGCCTGACGCATTTCCTCCAGCATCGCAACGAGGTCCGCCTTATCATCACCGATGTGATGATGCCACATCTCGACGGCACGGCGATGGTGCGGGCGCTCCGCCGCATTGATCCCGCGGTGTGCATCGTGGCTTCGAGCGGCGTGGATGTGGGCGAGGGATCGGATGGCCCGCGCAAGGAACTCATGAGCCTGGGGGTCAGCGCCTTTCTGCAGAAACCCTATCGCTCGGACAAGATGCTGCGCCTCGTGCGGGAACTCATCGACGGAGGGGCCCAGGCCGCGGAGTCGGGGCAATAACCTGGAAGCGAGGGCAGGGCGCCCGATGGTCCGTCGCGGGCTCGTGTAGGCTTCGTCCTACATAATTATCAGACGAGGGCCCATCCAGCGGCCCCATGGCTCGCCCGATTGAGGGTCCATGGCTTCTTATTCCACTGATCGTGCGCATCGTCCCGCGCCACGCCGCTGCGTGGCCGCCGCCCGTCGACAGCAAGATCCGGATACACTTTTCGACGCGCAGCGGTTGCGCGTGGCTCTGGAAACCCTGCTGGGCGGCGAAGCCCAGAACCTCAGGGTGGTGCGTCGTCCCTCACGTGTTGCGTGCTGTGCACGCTTCCGGGCATGAGCGCCCCATCCATGCCAGCCGGGTCACGGCCTTCGGCCGCGCCCGGGACTTCGCCGGACTTCCTGCGCGCGGCCTTGGATTCCCTCACCTCCGAAATCGTGATTCTGGACGAATCGGGCGCCATCGTCTCATTCAATGCCACGCGGGAGCGCTTCGTCCGGGACAATCCGCAGGCCGGCAGCCTGCTGCCGGGCGTCAATTACCTCGAAGGCTGCGAGAGCGCCCAAGGCGAATGCGTGGCGGACGTGCGGGGCGTGGCCCGCGGCATCCGCGCGGTGATTGCCGGCGAGCTGCCCGAGTTTCACCACGAGTATCGCCGCGACACGGCGAGCGGGCGGCGCTGGTTCATCATGCACGTCACCGTCTTCACTCACGATGGCAAGCGGCTCATTTCCCTGGCCCAGGTGGACATCACGGCGCGCAAGCGCGTCGAGGCGCAGCTACGGCTGACCGACCGTGCGATCAAGGCCGTGTCCCAGGGCGTGCTCATCGCGGGCCCGGATCAGCGGATTCTGACGGCGAACCAGGCGTTCTCCATCATCACGGGCTACAGCGAGGAGGAGATCGTCGGTCGCACCTGCCGGTTCCTGCAAGGCCCGCTGACGGACCCCAAGACGGTCGAGGCGATTGCCCGCGCGCAGGTCAACCGCGAGGATTTCTCCGGCGAGATCCTCAACTACCGCAAGGATGGCGCGGTGTTTTGGAACGATCTCACGATCTCGCCCGTATGCGACGAGGAGGGCGCGGTGACGCACTTCATCGGCGTGACCCGGGATATCACCGCGCGCAAGCAAGCGGAGACGGAGTTCGAGAATCTCAATCGCCGCATCGTGGAGGTCTCCCGCCAGGCCGGCATGGCGGAGGTCGCCACGAGTGTGCTGCACAACGTGGGCAACGTGCTGAACAGTGTGAATGTCGCGACGACCCTGCTCGGCGATCGCGTGCGCACCAGCAAGGCGGGCAACCTCGCCAAGGTCGCGGCCCTGCTCCGGGACCACGCGACGGATCTGCCGGGCTTCTTCACACGTGACGAACGCGCCCGTCATTTGCCCGGATTCCTCGAGAAGCTCGCCGAGCATCTGGTGGCTGAGCAGCGGGCCATGGCCGGAGAGATCGATACCCTCCGCAAGAACGTGGATCACATCAAGGACATCGTCGCGATGCAGCAGAGCTACGCGAAGGTGTCGGGCGTCACCGAGTTCGTCTCGCCGGCGGACCTGGTCAAGGATGCGATCAGCATGAATGCCGGTTCGTTCGACCGTCATTCCGTCGAGGTGACCACGGACATCGCCGACGCACCTTCCGTCGAGGTGGACAAGCACAAGGTGCTGCAGATCCTCATCAATTTCCTGCGCAACGCCAAGCGCGCCTGCGATGATTCCGGGCGCGCCGACAAACATATCACGATCCGTGTGCGCCAAGCCGGGGAAAAGGTGGTTTTTGCAGTCAGCGACAACGGCGTGGGCATCGCTCCGGAGAATCTGAAATGCATCTTCAGCCACGGATTCACGACGAAGAAGGATGGCCACGGCTTTGGTCTCCACAGCGGCGCCAACGCCGCCAAGGAAATGGGCGGCACGGTCTGCGTGCATAGCGAGGGCCCGGGGTTGGGCGCCACATTTTCACTCGAACTGCCTTTGCGCTCGGGCGCTCACGGGCCGGCCGACCACAAGGGTTTGTCGCAGATTGCGGCGTGATATCCATGCACCCCAGGCGTCCATCCGCGGGCTTCAGCCCCCCATCCAACCCTCCATGAAAAACCGGGCCAAACGCTCTGCCATCATGGTCTGGTTCTGTTTCGCTTCCGCGGCCTGCGCACCGGCGGCGTCGGCGCTCACGGCGAGCGACACTCCCGGGTGGGTGGCGTTGTCGCTGGTGCGGGCAGGAGATGCCCCAAGGCTTCGTCCGCCCTCGGCCCCATTGGTTCTTCGGCCGCTCGCGGGTCCATGGCCCTTCGATTCGGCCGGCTGTCTTTATCGCGGCGCCGGCATGGGCCTCAACCTCCGCACCGAGCAGGCTCGGTCGGGTTCATCAGCGCGGCGGAGTTCTGCCCTCAGCTGCACCATGGCATCAATCTGTCATCCTTATGAGAAACCTTAGGGACACAGCAGTCGTTCCCTTTCCAACAGGATGGCTGACAGGCGCGCTCGTCTGCTCAGGCTTGATGCTGCTGGGCTTGATTTGGACTTCCTGGGTCGCTTACCGGGATATCGACACCGTGCAGCGCAGCAATCTGCGCTCGTTGGAACTTCGGGGCATCATCCTGCACCTGGACGAAGTCCTGACGATGTCGGCGCGCATGGCGGCGATCACCGGGAATGCAAAATGGGAGGAACGCTACCGGCAGTTTGAGGGAAAGCTGGACGGGGCCGTCAAGGAGGCCATGGCACTTACATCCGGTTTGGCCAACGCCGAGGCGGCGGCGCAGACCGGTGCGGCCAATCTCAAGCTGGTTGAGATGGAGAACAATAGTTTCGCCTTGGTTCGCGACGGGAAGCCGGATGAAGCCAGAACCCTCCTCTTCAGCGAAGACTACGAGGTCCAGAAAAACATCTATGCCGCGGGCATGGCGACGTTCATGGGCCAGCTTCAGGATCAGGTGGCGGCCAGCCTGCGGCAGAAGCGGCGGGATGCGGTTCTGTCCCTCGTGATGGTCGGCGGATTGCTCGGGCTGTGGGTGGCGGTCGGCAAGCGATTGAAGAATTGGCGGGAAGCGGAAATGCGCAACGTGGCCGCGCTCGCACGGGCGGAGGCAGAACTCCATGAGGCGCATGATAACCTTGAGCGACGCGTGGCCGAGCGCACGGGCGAACTCGTGCAGGAGGTGTCCGAACGGAAGAAGGTCACGGAAAAACTCGAGGCTTCGCACAGCTCCCTGGCCGCGATCAACGCCCTGCTCGACCGTTCCTTCCTGCTGGAGATGACGGATCTGGAGGGCCGCATCACGCACGCGAACGATAATTTCTGCGCCCTGTCGGGCTACAGCCGAGAGGAACTCATCGGCCAGAGCCACCGGATGCTCAGGTCCGGCCTTCATCCTGATGAGTTATATAACGAAATCTGGCGCACGGTGGCGCGCGGGGAAATCTGGCGCGGTGAGCTCAACAGCCGCGCGAAGGACGGGCATACCTACTGGGTGGACACCACGATCGGCCCCATGCATGATGCGCAGGGCAAGATTAGGGGCTATCTGGCCATTCGGGCGGATATCACCGAACGCAAGCAGGCTGAGGCCGAACTGCGGCGGTCCAAGGCCTTCGTCGATTCGGTGATCAAGCATCTCCCGGTCGCGGTCTTCATCAAGGAGGCGCAGGAACTGCGTTTCGTGCTTTGGAACAAGGCTGGCGAGCAGCTGACCGGCTACTCGAACGAGGAGATGATCGGGAAAAACGACCACGATTTTTTCCCGGCCGCCGATGCCGACAAGTTCGCCGCCATCGATCGTGAGGTGCTCCGCGGCATGAAGCGGCTCGACGTGCCCGAAGAAAAACTGGAGACGCGCCACAACGGGACCCGCATCCTCGCTGTGGCCAAGGTTCCGATTTTGAATGCCGAAGGCCGGCCGGAATTCCTGCTGGGCATTGCGCAAGACATCACCGAGCGGAAACAGACCGAGGAGAAAATGGCGGAGATGACCGGCCGGCTCATCGAGACCTCGCGCTTGGCCGGGATGGCGGAGGTGGCGACCGGGGTGCTGCACAACGTGGGCAACGTGCTGAACAGCGTGAATGTGTCCGCCACCGTCGTCATGGACGCGGTGAGGAAATCCCGGGGGACGAACCTCGCGAAAGTGGCGGCATTGCTACGCGAGCACGAGGCGGACCTCGGCACCTTCATCACGACGGATCCGAAGGGCCGGCAGGTGCCGGCGTTCCTTGGGCTGCTGGCGGAGAACCTGGGCACGGAGCGCACGACGATCCTGCACGAGCTGGAGCAGCTGCAGAAGAACCTGCAGCACATCAAGGACGTGGTCTCGATGCAGCAGAGCTACGCGAAGGTCTCGGGTGTGACCGAGACGGTGAAGTTGGACGAGTTGCTGGCCGACACGCTGGAGATGAACGCGGGGTCGTTTCAACGCCACGACGTCGAGGTTGTGCGGGAGTTCGAGATGGTGCCGCCGGTCTCGACGGACAAGCACAAGCTGCTGCAGATCCTTGTGAACCTGGTCCGCAACGCGAAGCAGGCCTGCGACGAGTCGGGCCGCGCGGACAAGCGCATCACCCTGCGGCTTGCGGCGGCGGCTGGCTGCGTTCGTGTCAGCGTGGCGGACAATGGCGTGGGCATCCCGCGCGAGAACCTGGGGCGGGTCTTCAACCACGGGTTCACGACGAAGAAGACCGGCCACGGCTTCGGCCTGCACAGCAGCGCCAACGCGATCAAGGAGATGGGCGGCACGCTCACCGTCCACAGCGATGGTCCCGGCCTCGGCACCACCTTCACGGTCGAACTCCCGCTCAACCCTTCCGCCGGTGCTCCGATCGCCTGAATCTGAATGTGAAAAAAAATCAGCTCCAGTCCAAACCTGAACGCGAGGATGAATGCGTCGATTCCTCGTCTGCATCGATGCAGCAAGGATCGGCCAAGCTCGCGGTGCTTGCGGCAATCTGGCTGGCGGTGGTCGGTGCCGTCACGATTCGCATGGCCGCTTATTCAGCGACAGCGGGCGCTGCGGTGGCATCCCCGGCCGAGTGGCCCGGGCACAGCGGGATCGAGCGGCGGGATGGATTGCCTACCTTGGTGATGTTTGCGCATCCGCGGTGTCCTTGCACCCGCGCGAGCTTGGGCGAGTTGGAGCGGCTTATGGCGGCTGCGGCGGGCCGAGTAACCACCCGGGTTTTGTTTATCAGGCCGGCGGGCATGACGTCGGATTGGGCTCAGACGGATTTGTGGCGGATGGCGTCAGCCATCCCGGGAGTGACCGTGCATCAGGACGACAGCGGGGCCGAATCCACCCGCTTTGGCGCCGGGACTTCGGGTCATACGGTGCTCTATGATGCCGCAGGGCGCCTGCTTTTTCAGGGTGGGATCACGCTGGCGCGAGGGCACGCTGGCGACAATCCAGGCCGCGGTGCGGTCGAGGCGTTGTTAGGGGGAGCGTTGTTCGATCGAGCGACGACTCCGGTGTTCGGCTGCGATTTGTTTGAACCGGGCTGCCAAACCGGCGGAGAGCTGTGCACCCCATGACCAAGCCCACCCATCAGGCGGACGCCGTCGCGGCCCGCACCGCGGCGTTGTTTGAACTGTCGCAAAACGAAATCCATCGGCGCGCGGATCGGCTCTTTGCGAATCTGATGATCGTCCAGTGGCTGGCCGGGATCGGCGCAGCGCTGTGGATTTCACCCAAGACCTGGATCGGCGCCACGAGCCAGACGCATTGGCACGTGTGGGCGGCCATTTTCCTGGGCGGTGCGATCACGGGCTTGCCGGTTTATTTCGCGTGGCATCGGCCGGGCCGGGTGCTCACGCGCCATACGATTGCTGTCGCCCAGATGCTCATGTCGGCGCTGTTGATCCATCTGACCGGCGGGCGCATTGAGACGCATTTCCATGTCTTTGGATCGCTGGCGTTCTTTGCGTTCTACCGTGATTGGCGCGTGCTGCTGACGGCCACGGTGGTGGTGGCGCTCGATCATGCGGTGCGCGGGATATACTGGCCGCTGTCGGCCTTTGGCGTGCTGACCACCAGCCCTTGGCGCTGGATCGAGCATGCCGGATGGGTCGTCTTTGAGGACACGTTCCTCTTCCTGATGATTCGCCAGAGCATCAAGGACATGTTTGAAGTCGCCGCCCGCCGGGCGGGACTCGAGGCGCTCAATGCGAGCATCGAACATCAGGTTGCGGTGCGGACCTCCGAGCTCGTGGCTGCGAACCAGGAAATCAGGGCCGGTGAACACCGCCTGCGCACGATATTGGAAACTCAGTCCCAGTGCGTGAAGCAAGTCGCGGCCGATGGCACGTTGCTGGCGATGAATCGCGCCGGCTTGGCCTTCGTCGAGGCGGATTCAATCGAACAGGTCGTGGGCGGCTGTGTGTATCGCATCGTGGCGCCGGAGCATCGGGAGATGTTCCGAGCATTGAACGAGGCGGTGTTTCGAGGAGAGAACAGGACCTCGGAATTTGAAATCATCGGGCTCAAGGGCACGCGTCGCTGGATGCAAACCCACGCCTGCGCATTGCGGGATCTGGACGGCAATATCATCTCACACCTTGCGGTGACGGGCGACATTACGGAGCGGAAACGTGCGGAGGCTGAGCTGGCGAAAGCGCATGAGGAGCTGCTGACCACCTCGCGCATGGCCGGCATGGCGGAGGTCGCGACCGGCGTGCTGCACAATGTCGGCAACGTCCTCAACAGTGTGAATGTCTCGGCCACGGTGGTCGCGGACGCCGTGCGGAAATCCCGCGGGGCGAACCTGTCGAAAGTAGCCGCGATGCTGCGCGAGCACGAGGCGGAGCTCGGCACCTTCATCACCATGGACCCTAAGGGCCGGCAGGTGCCGGCGTTCCTGGGGCTGCTGGCGGAGAACCTGGGCACGGAGCGCGCGACGATCCTGCAGGAGCTGGAGCAGCTGCAGAAGAACCTGCAGCACATCAAGGACGTGGTCTCGATGCAGCAGTGCTACGCGAAGGTCTCGGGGGTCACGGAGACGGTGAATCTGGGCGGGCTGCTGGCCGACACGCTGGACATGAACGCGGCGTCTTTCCAGCGCCACGACGTCGAGATTGTGCGCGAGTTCGAGACGGTGCCGCCGGTGTCGACGGACAAGCACAAGCTGCTGCAGATCCTTGTGAATCTGGTCCGCAACGCGAAGCAGGCCTGCGACGAGTCGGGCCGCGCCGACAAGCGCATCACGCTGCGGCTCACGGCGGCGGCTGGCTGCGTTCGTGTCAGCGTGGCGGACAATGGCGTGGGCATCCCGCCCGAGAACCTGGGGCGGATCTTCAATCACGGGTTTACCACGAAGAAGACCGGCCATGGCTTCGGCCTGCACAGCAGCGCCAACGCGATCAAGGAGATGGGCGGCACGCTCACCGTCCACAGCGATGGTCCCGGCCTCGGCACCACTTTCACGGTCACGCTCCCCGTTTCACCCACGCGGCCGGGATCGAGCGGAAATACCGCCGCATGTTTTCCTAAAAACCTCATCTCAGTATGAATGCTCCCGCACCTGCTCCCTGTCCCCCAAACCGCCGCATCCTCGTCATCGACGACAACCGGGCGATTCATGACGATTTCAAGAAAATCCTCGGAGCCAGCGCCTCCACCACGGGCGCGCTGGATGACGCGGAGGCCGCGCTGTTCGGCGATGATGGCCCCAAGGCCACGAGCCTCGGGTTCGAGGTCGATTCGGCCATGCAGGGCAGGGAGGGCTTGGAGCGGGTGCAGCAGGCCTTGGCGGAGGGGCGGCCCTACGCGATGGCGTTTGTGGACATGCGCATGCCCCCGGGCTGGGACGGCGTGGAGACGATCGCCAAGATCTGGGCGGCCTATCCCGATTTGCAGGTCGTGGTCTGCACGGCCTACTCGGACTACTCGTGGGACGAGATGATTGCCACGCTTGGGCAGTCCGACCGGCTGTTGATTCTGAAAAAGCCCTTCGATGTGGTGGAGGTGCTTCAGATGGCCAACGCCCTCGTCGGCAAATGGGAGCTGCTGCAGCAGACGCGCACGCACGTCGATGAACTCGAGGCCCGCATCCGCGAGCGCACGCAGGCGCTCGAGGGCGCGAACTTCGCGCTCCAGACCGAAATCGCGGACCGCAACAAGATGGAGCTCCAGCTGCGCCATGCGCAGAAGATGGAATCCATCGGCCAGCTCGCCGCCGGCATCGCGCACGAGATCAACACGCCGACCCAATACATCGGGGACAACACGCGCTTCGTGCAGGATGCCTGCGTTGATCTGCTGGCCATCGTCGGCAGCCTGGCCCCGCTCACGGCGCCGGACGCCGCGCCGCCCACCGCCGCTTGGCTCGCCCAGTTTCGCGAGCAGGCCGCCAAGGCCGATCTGGAATATCTGGCGGAGGAGATCCCCAAGGCGATCGCGCAATCCCTCGATGGCGTCGCCCGCGTCGCGAAGATCGTGCGGGCGATGAAGGAGTTTTCCCACCCCGGCACCGCGGAGAAGACCCCGATCGATCTCAACCATGCGATCGACAGCACGCTCACCGTCGCCACCACGGAGTGGAAATACGTCGCGGAGCTGGTCACGGATTTCGATGCCTCCCTGCCGCCGGTGCCCTGCCTGCCGGGCGAGTTTAACCAGGTCATCCTCAATCTCGTCGTCAACGCCTGCCACGCCATCACCGATGTGGTGGGCCCGAACGCCGCGGGCAAGGGCACCATCACGCTCAGCACCCGGCGCGACGGCGAGTGGGCCGAGGTGCGCGTGCGCGACAGCGGCACGGGCATCCCGGAGCACGCGCGGGCGCGCATCTTCGATCCATTCTTCACCACCAAGGGGGTGGGCAAAGGCACCGGCCAGGGCCTCGCCATCGCCCACGCGGTGATCGTGGAAAAGCACGGCGGCACCATCCATTTCGAGACCGAAATGGGGCAGGGCACGACCTTCATCATCCGCATCCCCCTCCAACCCGCCGCCGCCGCGCGCCAAGCCGCATGAAAAAAAGAATCCTCTTTGTGGACGACGAGCCCCTCGTGCTCCAAGGGCTGCAGCGCATGCTCCGACCCATGCGGGACGAGTGGGAGATGCAGTTCGCCGACAGCGGGACCAAGGCTCTCGAGCTCATGGCCGTCGCGCCCTGCGATGTGGTCATCTCCGACATGCGGATGCCCGGCATGAACGGCGCCGAGCTCCTCGGCCGCGTGATGCAGCTCTATCCCCGGACGGTGCGGTTGATCCTCTCCGGCCATGCGGACAAGGAACTCATCCTGAAGTGTGTCGGATCCACGCACCAGTTTCTCTCGAAGCCCTGCGATCCGGAGGCCATCCGCGCGACGGTGCGGCGGGCGGCGGCCAATGACGACGCCCTGCAAAGCGACACGCTGAAACAGCTCGTCGGCCGCATGGGCCGCCTGCCCAGCATCCCGACGCTCTACACCGAGATCATCGACGCGCTCAACGATCCCGATGTCACGCTCGACACGATCGGGCGCATTGTCGGCAAGGACATCGCGATGACCGCGCAGATTCTGAAGCTGGTCAATTCGGCCTTCTTCGGCCTGCGCCGGCAGGTCTCCAGTCCCGCGGAGGCGGCGAACTACCTCGGGCTCGAAACGCTTCGCTCGCTCGTGCTTTCCATCAACGCCTTCTCCCAATTCGACGATGTCTCGATCGAGGGGTTCTCCTTTCCGGAGCTGTGGACGCACAGCCTCGATACCGGCGCCGCGGCCAAGGCCATCGCCTTGCTGGAGGGCGCCGATCACAAACTGGCCGACGAGGCGTTTGTCGCCGGGCTGCTGCACGACACCGGCAAGGTCGTCCTCGCGGCGAACTGTCCCGGTGAGTATGCCGAGGTCCTCCGGCTGATCGCCCATGAGAAGATCGCTCCCTGCGAGGCTGAGCAGCGGGTCTTCGGCGTGACCCACTCCGATGTGGGCGGCTACCTCCTGGGCCTTTGGGGGCTGCCGGTCACGGTCGTCGAAGCCATCGCCTTTCACCACCGGCCGGCGAGCGCGGTCGTGCAGGCTTTCTGCCCGCTGACGGCGGTCCATGTGGCCGATGCGCTCGTGCATCATGCCAGCACCCCGTGCCCGGCGGATGACCCGCGGGTGGACGAAGCCTATCTCCGGACCCTCGGTCTCGAGTCGCGCCTGCCGATCTGGCGCGAGAATTTCCAACCGAAAGAAATCCCAGCTGCCCTATGAACAAAAAAATCCTCTGCGTCGACGACGACGCCAACATCCTCGCCGGCTTCCAGCGGAACCTGCGCAAACAGTTCGATCTCACCATCGCGCTCGGCGGCGAGCAGGGCCTGGCGGCCCTCGAGGCCGACGGACCCTTTGCCGTGGTCGTGGCCGACATGCAGATGCCGGGGATGAATGGCATCCAGTTCCTCACGCGCGTGGAGCATGCCGCGCCCGACACGGTGCGCGTGATGCTGACCGGCAATGCGGACCAGAAGACCGCGATGGATGCGGTCAACGAAGGCCACGTCTTCCGCTTCCTCACCAAGCCCTGCTCGCCGGAGGCGCTCGCCGCGACGCTCGAGGCCGCGCTCGGGCAGCACCGCCTGATCACCGCCGAGCGCGACATCCTCGAGCGCACCCTCAACGGCACGACCAAGGTGCTCGGGGACATCCTCTCCATCATGGACCCGGTCGCCTTCGGGCTCGGGCAAAAGCTGCGCGACTGCATGCGCGCCTGCGCCGCGCACCTGAAGATCGCCCAGACGTGGGATCTCGAGCTCGCCGCCATGCTCTGCCAGATCGGCTACGTGGCCATCCCGGCGCGCGTGCTCGCAAACTACCGCGGGCATCTGCCGCTCAAGCCCGAGGAGAAGGACATGCTCGCCCGCGTCCCGCGCACCGGCAGCGATCTGCTGGCCAACATCCCGCGCCTCGAGGGCGTCAGCCGCATCGTGCATTATCAGCAGAAGAATTTCGACGGCACCGGCTTTCCGAACGACAGCGTGAAAGGGGAGGAGATTCCCCTCGGCTCCCGGCTCCTGCGCGTGCTGGCCGACATGCTCGCGCTGGAATCGCACGGCCAGGCGCGGGGCAAGGCCCTGGCCGAGCTCAAGACCCGCACCGGCCACTACGACCCCCGCATGCTCGAGATCGTGGCCGCCTGTTTCGCCGTGCCGGAGGGCACCTCCGAGCAGCCGCACACGACCGTCATGGAGGTCACGCTCCAGGGGCTGTGCGTGAACCACATGCTCGTGGAGAAAATCGAGACCAAAGACGGCGTGATGATCATGGGCGCAGGCACGCTGATCACGCCGATGCTGCTGGAGAAGCTGCGGAACTTCGCGACCGTCGTCGGCGTGCGCGAGCCGATCTGCGTGGTCTGATGCCGGCGGCCCTTTGCCTTCGGGCTGTCATGGCGAGGAGCGGAGCGACGAAGCCATCCGGCTGGATTGCCACGGCGCGCTGCGCGCACCTCGCAATGACAAAGGGCTGATGCCAGCGTCCTTTTGCCTTTGGCTTCTTCGTTGCAGGCCCGCCGCTGGGCGGGTGCCCGGCCAGCGGCCGGGCCTGCAGTCTGAAAACCAGGTGACGTTGATCGGGGAAGGCGGCGAGAAGGGCCGCCCTTTCTCAGCGCCGCCTCAGAGCCGCGCAATGATCGCGTCGGCCATCGCCTTGGTGCCGACGCTCGGCTTGCCAAAGGCGATGTCGCCCGTCCGCGTGCCGCTGGTGACGGCGCTGCGCACGGCCGTCTCGATGCGTTTCGCGATGGCGTCGAGGCCGAAGCTGAAGCGCAGCATGAGCGCGACGGAGAGGATCTGCGCGCAGGGATTGGCGATGCCCTTGCCCGCGATGTCGGGCGCCGTGCCGCCGGCGGGCTCGTAGAGGCCGAAGGGCAGGCCGAGGGAATTTTTGCCCGCGCCCAGCGAGGCCGACGACAGCATGCCGAGCGATCCGCAGATGACGGCCATCTCGTCCGAGAGGATGTCGCCAAACATGTTCTCGGTCACGAACACGTCGAACTGGTTCGGGTCGCGCGCGAGCTGCATCGCGGCGTTGTCCACATACATGTGGGTGAGCGCGAGGTCGGGCGCGTGCTGCGCGCAATAGTCGGTCACAGTCTTGCGCCAGAGCACGGAAGTCTCGAGCACGTTGGCCTTGTCCACGGAGCAGAGTTTCTTCTTCCGCGCGCGGGCCGTCGTGATCGCGACTTGGAGGATGCGTTCGATCTCGGACTTCTTGTAAACCATCGTGTCGATGGACTGCACGTCGCCGTCGGCGAGGGTGGTCGTGGTCTTGGGCTGGCCGAAATAAACGCCGCCGGTGAGCTCGCGGATGCAGACGATGTCGATGCCGTCCGGGATGCGCTCGGTCTTGAGCGGCGAGGCGTCGGTGAGCTCGCGGTAGAGCAGGCCGGGGCGGATGTTGGCGAAAAGCGTGAAGTGCTTGCGCAGCGGGAGTAGCGCGGCGCGCTCGGGCTGCTCCTTGGGCGGGAGCTTCTCCCACTTGGGGCCGCCGACGGAGCCGAAGAGGATGGCGTCGGACTCGCTGCACAGCTTGAGCGTGGAGTCGGGGAGGGCCTTGCCGTGGTTGTCGATGCCGGCGCCGCCGACGTCGGCCTTGGTGTAGGCGAGGGTGAGGTTTTCCTGCTTCGCGACGTGCTCGAACACGCGCAAGGCCTCGGTCATCACCTCGGGCCCGATGTAGTCTCCAGCAAGGACGGCAAACTTGAGTGTCGGCATGTGAAAACGCGCAGACTGCCAAGCGCCGCCCCGCAGTGGCAAGCGCGGGATTATCACGCGACGCCCGAATCAGGCCCGAATGCCGCGGATTCCCGCCGGAAGTCAGCTGGCATAGTCGTAGGGTCGGAATGGGTCCGGCTACCCCGGAGCTTGGTCCTAGACGCACTACAAGCTCAGAGCTGCCGATAGACTTCCGAGCGATGCTGGATGCGGTAGATGCGCACGACACCCTGCGGATGATAGACCCAATAAAGAATCCGATAATCTCCGATGCGGAGCTTGCACAGTCCCGCCAAGTCATCAGGCATCCCGACCAATCGGCGATGAACCGCCGTTGTTGCGTGTTCAGCCAGCCACACGATCTTGCGCTCGACGCTTGCCCCGATGGCGGCATCCAGCGCCGCTAGCTGGGCATCGGCCTGCGACCCTATTTCGACGCGGTAGGCCACGAGACGTGACGGGGCTTCCACGCCTTGAACTTGCCAGCAGTGTCCTCGGCCCTCGCATCGCGCAACTCCGAGACGATCCCGGGAGACTGCGCGGTCAGCCAATCCTGCAACTCGTCCAGCGTCTCGACCGAAGAGAGCACGGAGACGGGAATCTCGACCATGGCATCTTTCATGGCCGCACGCTAGCGAACGACCCGGCGAAAACAAGTCCGGTGAAATCGTAACCCGATCTGAACTGAACGCAGGTTTGTCAGAAGCTCGGCCGCGTCTCCAAGTCGCGGGTCGGCTAGATTTTTTATTGTCATTGCGAACCCGGCTCGGCGGACGCGGCCACCAATTTTATATCATAGCTGGATCGCATCGTCGCTCGGCTTCTCGCCTGACAACAGGAAATCAAGGCGCTCCATCCCACCGACCTGCCGCCGTGTTCAGCTCTTCGCCGCGCGGCGCTTGAAGACAAGCGGGAGGGTGTTGCCGCCTTGGGTCCATTCGCCGGCGAGCTCGGAGCCGTCGGCGTTGAGCTTGCCGGTGAAGCTGCCGTTGATCCGGGGCAGGTCGAAGCGCACCGCGCCGTCCTTCTCGGTGAGGGACTCGATGGCGAGGCGCGGCGAGCCTTGGTCGAGGCTGATGACATCGCCCGTCAGTTTGCCCTCGGCGTCGGCCTTGGCCTCGAGGTCGAGGCGGAGTTCGATGCCGGGCAGCGGCTTGATGGAGCCGCGCCATTTGCCCGCGAGGCCCTTGCCCGGCTCGCCCTTGGCCGGCACGGCGTTCTCGTCCGCCGTGGGGGCGGGCTTGGGCGCGCGCTCCAGGCGGAACGGCAGCGCGCCGCCGCCTTGGCTCAGGTCGCCGGCCATCGACGCGCCGTCGGCCGCGAGCTTGCCGCTGAAGCTCGGGTCGCCAGGGAGCCCGGTCAGGGTGAAATCGACCGTGCCGCCGGAGACCTTGGTCGTGTCGAACTTGAACCCGCGCACGCCCTGCCGCGGAAAGTCGAGCGTGCCCTGCCATTTGCCGTCGCCGGCCGCGATGAACTCGACGCTGAGGGGCAGCTCGCCGCGCGGCGTCGTGACGGAGCCCGCCCAATAGCCGGCCACCGTTTTGGCCGCGTCAGCGGCGGAGAGCACGGCCGGCCACGCGCATGCGAGGACCAGGCCGGCGAGAAGGAAGGGGCGGGGGAGTTTCATCATGGGGAAGGCTGAGAGGATGGGGTGCGACCTGAGGTGGGAAAGGCGGTTCCGGGCAAGAGGGGCAGTTGAGGGTGCGCGCAGCACAAAACGGAGCAGCGTCTCGTGGCCACCGCTCAGCGAAACAGTTTGTCGAACTCATTGTGGGTTCCGATCCACGCCCAGAAGATCGTGTCGCCGTCGCGCTCGCCGACGGCCCGATACTGCTCGTTGACGCGCACGGACCACACATTCGCCAAACCGCCGAGCTTCTTGAACCGCAGCGAGGGATGGGCCGGGTTTTCCAGAAACAATTGGTAGGCGCGCTTGGCAGCGGCCCGGGTCGGCGTATCCAGCTTGGCGTGGGCTCGTCAGAAACTCGGCCGCGTGCGCGAGTTCACAGCCGCTTCAGGTCGAGCGGCGCGTCGTTTCCCTCGGCCGCGGAGTCGCGCAGAAATGCTTCGAGTTTCGGCAGCGGACGAGAACCGGATAGCCGTTGCTCCCACGCAGCGTCGTCGGGGTGCCCGGCTCGCGAAAGAAGGAAGCGGGCGAAGTCGGCCACCTCGGTGCGCTTGTCCTCCGGCAGAGCCTCGCAAAGGCGGACGATTTCTTGGGTGGCGGTGCTCATCCGCAGGAGACTGAGTGATTCCCGCCGAGTTTCAACCCGGGTTTCGCAGGGGCGATACCGCGACCCGCGCGGCGACGAAGCATTCCAGCCGTTCGACCAGCTCACGGCCCCGAGCTTGCCGAGGGGCTGGATCGCCACGCCCGGCTGCGCCGCGCTCGCGATGACAATCGAATACACCCCTTCCTCGCGCCGAGCGGCGCCGTCCCGCCCGGCGCTCAACTGAACCGCCAGAGCGCGGTCGCGTTGCGCCCGAGGATCTTTTCAGCCCTTGGGCGCGGAAGCGCCGGGGATGCTCCTTCACGCAGCGGGCGAGATACCGGTTATCCCAGCCGTAGTAGATCACCTGCACCAGCACGGCGTGGCTGATGCCGTGGCGATCCATCTCAGCGAGCAGCGCTTCGGCTGTGGCCGCGACAGCCGGCGGCCGGAAGTTCGGGTTGCTCGGATGGGCAAACGGGAACGCGGCGGAATCGTCGCTCCACACGTGCACGTGGGTGTCGATCAACGGCGGACGAATCGAGCTCGCTTGGGCGGCGGCGAGCGGCGCCGCCGCGAGCTGTGTCAGAAAAGCACGGCGGGAAATCTCCGCGGGGACGATGGCGTGGCTCATGGGGAACGCTCCGTCATGAAATCGAAGCGCGCCGTCCGGGCGAGCCTGAGACGCGGCCGTCGATTTTTAGTCAATCAAGAGGCAAGACACGACGTCTTTTGCTGCCCAGCTGCCTTGAACTCTGCTGTCAAAACGGAACGTCTTCGGTCGCTACCGCATTGATCAATATCTCGAAGTCGAAGCTGCCTTCACTAGTAGCCAGCCGAATCAATGAGCGGCCGCTAATATCGTATGAGTCCGCCAGCGTCTCCCCGCTGCCGAATGCAGAAGCCCACATCCGCTTCGCATCAAACTTAAGCTGAGCCCACGACCGCTTTGGAAGACGGCGCATAGGCGGCGTTAGGAAATACCGGTGACCAAACCCATGTAGGTCTGAAGCGGTTGAACTGCATTCATGCCCACCTTGTATGATGTTCCATTTCTTTCCGGTGTAGAAGTAGATCGCTTCAATGTCTGGCGAGTTGGAGTCCGACTCATTGTGAAGGTCGATTCGAAAGTAGGCGGTGACATCGGCGAACATCGGGGTCTTCTCAGGACGTTTTTCAAGTGACGCTGTCACCTCGTGCTTCAATTGGATTCCGCTCTTCCGTCGTCGTGAGACTTCTGACTTTGCCCATTCCAAATTGGCTTTGAGATCTAATTTGAGCTTCGCGATGGACGCACCGTAGACGATGTGCCGCTGATGCTTTAGATCGAATGGAATGTCGGCCGAATCTTGTGTGAGAAGTATGCAAAGCTTCTTCAAGCCATGCGCGAACCCCACTTCGTAGAAGACGTTCGCGTTTTGACCGGTCATATCCGCGATTACAATGTCTGCGGATCTGATCTCGCTGTAGATTCTTTCGAGGATGCCTTCGGAGTAGATTTGCTCGTCGACCCGCTCCGCGACGATGCCGGCATCTCTTGCTGCGTCCTTTATGCCGAGCTTGTAAACGTCGTCGAATTTTGCCGCGAAGGGCATCAAGACAAACGCACGAAATGTTTCGCTCGGTGGCATGTTGGAAAATCTACGAGCCTGAGAGGTCAAACGGCCGCCCGAATCTTGATCAGAAGATCCTTCGCCTCGACCGTATCGGCCAGCGCGACGTGCAGTTCGGCCACCACGCCGTCGCACGGAGCGTAGACCGTGTTCTGCATCTTCATCGCTTCCATCATGAGGAGCTTGTCGCCCTTCGCGACTTTGCTGCCGACGCTCACTTGGAGCGTGGCGATGAGGCCGGGGATGGGGGCGGCGACTTGCGTGGGGTCGGCGAGGTCGGCCTTCGGGCGGGCCTTGGTTTTCGGGGCGATGCTCTTGTCGAGGATGGAGGTCTCGCGGCCGATGCCGTTGAGCTCGTAGCTGATCGCGCGGCGGCCGTCCTTGTCGGGCTGGCCGACGGAGATGAGGCGGATGATGAGGACCTTGCCTTCCTCGATGTGGACGGAGATTTCCTCGCCGGGCTTGAGGCCGTAGAAAAACGCCGTCGTCGGCAGCACGCTCACATCGCTGTAGGCCGCGGCGTGCTTTGCGTAGTCGGCGAAGACCTGGGGATACATCAGGTGGGAGTAGACGTCGTCGTCGGTGGCCGCGCGTTTGAGCTTCTCGGTGAGTTCGGCGCGGAGTTTTTCGAGGTCAATCGGCGCGGTCGAGGACGCCGAGGCTTTCTTCTTCGCGTCGCTCAGGTATTTCGCGCGGGCCTCCTTATGGCGTTTCTCGCCGAGCACGACGAGCGACACCTTCTCCGGCCAGCCGCCCTCGGGCCAGCCGAGGCCGCCGCTCATCATGTCGATTACGCTCTCGGGGAACGCGGTCGAGCCGGGCTCGAGGTTCACCACGTCGGCGGGCTTGATGCCCTTGCTGAAGAGGAAGAGCGCCATGTCGCCGACGACCTTGGACGAGGGCGTGACCTTCACGATGTCGCCGAAGAGCTGGTTCACTTCGGCGTAGGTGCGCGCGATTTCGGGCCAGCGCTGGGCGACGCCCATCGAGGCGGCCTGCTCCTTGAGGTTGGTGTATTGCCCGCCGGGCATCTCGTGGAGATAGACCTCGGCGGAGCCGCTCTTCGGCGCGGTGTCGAAGGGACGGTAATACTCGCGCACCGTCTCCCAGTAGTCGGAAAACTCATTGAGCGTGCCGACATCAAGCTGCGGATCGCGCGGCGTGTTTTGCAGCGCGGCGACGACGGAGTTGAGGTTGGGCTGCGAGGTGCTGCCGCTCATCGAGGCGAGGGCGAGGTCCACGATGTCCACGCCGGCATCGGCGGCGCGGAGCACGCTGGCGGCGGCGATGCCGCTGGTGTCGTGCGTGTGGAAATGGATCGGGAGGCCGACCTCTTCCTTCAGCGCCTTCACGAGCTTGGCGGCGGCGTAGGGGCGGCAGAGGCCGGCCATGTCCTTGATCGCGAGGATGTGCGCGCCCATGCGCTCCAGCTCCTTGGCCATGCGCACGTAGTATTGGAGCGAGAACTTGTCGCGGCGCTCGTCGAGGATGTCGCCGGTGTAGCAAAGCGCGGCCTCGCAGACGCCGTGGGTCTCGTTGACGGCCTCCATCGCGACGCGGAGGTTGGGCAGGTAGTTGAGCGAGTCGAAGACGCGGAAGATATCCATGCCGCTCGCCGCCGAGTGCTTCACGAAACCGGCGACGACGTTGTCGGGATAGTTGGTGTAGCCGACGGCGTTGGCGCCGCGAAACAGCATCTGGAAGCAGATGTTCGGCACCTTGGCGCGGAGCTGGCGCAGGCGCTCCCACGGATCTTCGTTGAGGAAACGCATCGCGGTGTCGAAGGTCGCGCCGCCCCACATCTCGAGCGAGAAGAGGTTGGGCGTGCGGCGCGCGACGGCGTCGGCGATCGCGAGCATGTCGTAGCTGCGCACGCGCGTGGCCATGAGCGACTGGTGGGCGTCGCGCCACGTGGTGTCGGTGATGAGGAGGCGCTTTTGTTTCGTGGTCCACTCAGCGAATTTCTTCGGGCCGAGCTCGAGCAGCTTCTGCCGCGTGCCGGGCGCGGGCGCGACGGTGTGGTCCCACGAAGGAATCGGCGCGACGGGGAACGGCTTGTCGGGCCGGTAGCCCTTGGCGTGCGGGTTGCCGTTGACGATGACGTTGCCGAGGAAGGTGAGGAGCTTGGTCGCACGATCGCGGCGGGGCTTGAAGGCGAACAGCTCGGGCGTCGTGTCGATGAGCGTGGTCGTGGCCTGGCCGGCGCGGAACTGCGGGTGGGCGATGACGTTTTCGAGGAAGGGGATGTTGGTCTTCACCCCGCGGATGCGAAACTCGCTCAGCGTGCGGTGCGCGCGGCGCATCGCCATGTCGTAGGTCTGGCCGCTGGTGATGCTCTTCACGAGCATCGAGTCGTAGAACGGCGTGATGACGGCGCCGGAGTAGCCCATGCCGCCGTCGAGCCGCACGCCGAAGCCGCCGGGCGAGCGGTAGGCGATGATGCGCCCGTAGTCGGGCATGAACTTGTTCTCGGGATCCTCAGTCGTGATGCGGCACTGGATGGCGTAGCCGTTGCGCGGGACGTCGCCCTGGCGCGGCATGCCGACCTCCTCGGAGTGCAGCGAGTGGCCCTGCGCGATCAGGATCTGCGCGCGCACGAGATCGAGGCCGGTGATGACCTCGGTCACGGTGTGCTCGACCTGGATGCGCGGGTTCATCTCGATGAAGAACCACTCGTGCCGGTCGAGATCGTAGAGGAATTCCACGGTGCCGGCGTTGTCGTAGCGAATCTCGCGGGCCATGCGCGCGGCGGCGTCGCAAAGCTCGTTCACGATTTTCTCGGGCAGGCCGAAGCTCGGCGCGACCTCGATCACCTTCTGGTGGCGGCGCTGCACGGAGCAGTCGCGCTCGTGGAGATGAATGACGTTGCCGTGCTGGTCGCCGAGGATCTGCACCTCGATGTGCTTCGCGCGCGGGATGTATTTCTCGAGGAAGACGGCGGGGTTGCCAAACGCGCGCTCGGCCTCGCCCTGCGCCTCGTCGAGCAGGTTCGCTAGGTCCGCGGCCTTGTGGACGACGCGCATGCCGCGACCGCCGCCACCGAAGGCGGCCTTGATGATGAGCGGAAACCCGATCGACTTGGCGGTCTTCAGCGCCTCGTCGCGATCGGTGATGGGATTCTCGGTGCCGGGGAGGGTGGGGACGTTGATCTTTTGCGCGAGGGCGCGAGCGGCGGTCTTGTCGCCCATCATGTCGAGCAGCTCGGGCCGCGGGCCGACGAAGATAACGCCGGCCTTGGCGCAGGCGCGGGCGAAGCCGGCGTTTTCCGAGAGGAAGCCGTAGCCGGGGTGGATGGCGTCCACGCCCTTTTCCTTCGCGACGGCGACGATGCTCTCGATGTCGAGGTAGGCGGCGACGGGGCCCTTGCCGGCGCCGACCTGGTAGGCCTCGTCGGCCTTGTAGCGATGAATGCAGAGCCGATCCTCATGCGCGAACACCGCGACCGTGCGCAGGTTCAGCTCCGTGCCGGCGCGAAAGATGCGCACGGCAATCTCGGAGCGGTTGGCGGCCATCAGTTTCTTGATGGGGCGCACGTTGGGTGAGGCGGGGGAGGGAAAGGGCTTCGCGGTAGGCATCGAAAATCGCCTCCGTGAATTGGCGAGAAGCCGGGAGTGAGCAAGCGCGAAGCCGAGGCGATCCGCGCCTCCGGCAGCAGCGGCTTGCGCGCCGGACTAGGAGCGCGGCCCGGTGATGAGCGCGATGCGAAATCCGATGGTGTAGTCGAGGCGGGCGGAGGAGCCGCCGGAGCGGGCGGCGGAGCGGCCGGTGCGCGCATCGGTCCGCCAGCTCCCGCCGCGCGCCATGCGATAGTGGCCGCGTTCGGGGCCAACCGGATCAGTCACCGTGCCGCCGGGATAGGGGCCATACCAGTCGAGGCACCATTCGAGGACGTTGCCCGACATGTCGTGAAACCCCCACGCGTTGGGGCGCTTCTGGCCGACGGGATGCGTGGTGCCGTCGCTGTTCGCGCTGTGCCACGCCATCGTCGCGGGATCGCCGGGATAGGCCGAGGTCGTGCCGGCGCGGCAGGCGTATTCCCACTCGGCCTCGGTCGGCAGCGTGTAGGCCTCGCCCGCGGCGAGACGCCCGGCGGCGCGTTCGCGCTCGGTGAGCTTCCGGCAGAACGCCATCGCATCGATCCAGGAGGCGTTTTCGACCGGGAGGTCCGGGCCGCCGGTTTTGAAGGTGCTGGGGTTCATGCCCGTGATGGCCTCGTATTGGGCTTGCGTGACCTCGGTCTTCCCCAGCCAGAACGCGCGGCTGATCGTGACCTGCATGCGCGGGCCCTCGGCTTGGTTGCGCTCCGGCTCGTCGGCCGGGCTGCCCATCGTGAAGGTGCCGGGCGCGACGCGGATCAGTTCCAATTTCAAATCGGCGATGACGCGCGTCACGGGCGGCTCGGCCTGGATGGAGGTGGGCGCGCAAACAGCAGTGAAAAGCAGGCACGACAAGGCGCCGCGACGAAGCGAGACCACGAAAGAAGCAGCCGAAAACATAGGCGCAGTGTAGCGAAGGCCGGGCGGCCCGGCTCGCCCTTTCTTGGCGGAGGCTCGGCGCGGGTTGCCGTTGTTCAGCATCTCCGGTGAGGTGGCGGATTATGCCATCGTCCTTTGAGGTTTTGGACTTCCGAACGATTGGTGGTGGGGCCGCTTCTCCGCAAGCGGCCTGGGTTCCAGCCGGCGTATCGTCCCACAATCCAGGCCGGTTCGGACCAACGGCCCCACCTCAGAATAGTCTGCTCGTCACGGGACGTTAGCATTAGCGTGTCGTCCGTCGGGTCGTGCCCTGCGTCGCATCGCGCATGTTCTTTTCCTGCGCCCGGATTCATAGTCTGGACCCGTCGCACAACAATTCCCGTCGCGCTCCGTCAGAGCTGTCCTCACCCCTGCCGCCCATGAATCTTCGTCGCGCCTTGGTTTTCTCCGCCCTCGTCATTTGCGCCGGTTCGCTGCCCGCCGCGCCCGCGCCGGTCGAACTCAACTGGCTCGGCGGCGCACCGGCGCCTGCGCCGACCGGCGTGAGCTGGGGCGTGCCGTGGCCGCGCGGGGTCGTGCCGAAGTCGCAGGCGTTTGCGCTCACCGCGGCCGACGGCACGGCGCTGCCGCTTCAGACCTGGCCGCTCGCCTACTGGCCGGATGGCTCGCTGAAGTGGAGCGGGTTTGCGACCGTCGCCGGGCCCACGGTCGCGGGCACGCTCAAGCTCAGTGCCGCCGATTCCGCTCCTGCGCCCGTAGGCGCGACCGTGCGCGTGCGCCGTAGCGACACCGGCATCGAGGTGGACACCGGCAAGCTCCGTGCCCGCCTCACCTCGTGGGGCTCCAACCTGATCGACTCGCTGGTCGTCGATGGCCGCGAAGTCGCGCGGCAGGGGCGGCTCGTGTGCATCTTGCAAAACGGCCCGGGCGGCGAAGCCGACGAGACGCCGCGGCGCGAGAAATTCTCCGGCAAAATCACCGCCGTGGCCGTCGAGCAGTCGGGCCCCGTGCGCGCGGTCGTGAAGGTCGAGGGCCGGCACAAGGCCGTGACGGGCTCGCGCGAGTGGCTGCCGTTTGTCGTGCGGCTGTATTTCTCGGCGGGGCAGGAGAGCGTGCGCCTCGTCCACACGATCATCTACGACGGCGATGAGCAGAAGGACTTCATCCGCGGGCTCGGCCTCGAGTTTGGCGTGCCGCTGCGTGAGGAAATCCAGAACCGTCACGTGCGCTTCTCCGGCGAGGATGGCGGCCTCTGGTCCGAGCCGATCCAGCCCGCCGTGGGCCGCGGCAACGCGATCGTGAATTACCCCACGCCGGGCGGCGGCAACGTTTACCCCGATCAGCTCCAGGGAAAACGCCTCCCCAACAAGGCCGAGCTCAGCGAACGCAGCCAAGGCTGGCTCGCGGACTGGGCGATCTGGGATGGATTCAAGCTCACGCAGCCCAACGCCGACGGCTTCTCGATCGTGAAGCGCACCAATGCCCAGAGCGCGTGGATTCCCTGCGGCGCGGGGCGGCGCGCGTCGGGGCTGGTGTTTGTCGGCGACGTGAGCGGCGGCCTCGGCGTGAGCGTGAAGAATTTCTGGCAGTCGCATCCCGCGTCGCTCGAGGTCGCGGGTGCCGCGAGCGGCGAGGCGACGCTGCGCGTGTGGCTCTGGTCGCCCGAGGCCGACGCGATGGACATGCGGCACTACGACACCCGCGCGCACGGTCTCATCGCGGTCTATGAAGACGTGCAGCCCGGGCTGAGCACGCCGATGGGCGTGGCGCGCACGAGCGAGCTGACGCTGTTTCCCAGCGGCGCGGTGCCGACGCGCGAGCAGACCGTGGCGCAGGCGCAGCTCGCGGCGGCGTTGCCGCTCCTCGTGGCGACGCCGCAGTATCTCCACTCCGTGCGCGCGCTGGGCCTGTGGAGCCTGCCGGACAAATCGACGCCCTTCAAAAAGGCCGTCGAGGAGCAGCTTGAGAGCACGCTCGCGTTTTATCAAAAGCACATCGAGCAGCAGCGCTGGTATGGCTTCTGGGACTTTGGCGACGTGATGCACAGCTACGACCGCGAGCGCCACGTGTGGAACTACGACCTCGGCGGCATGGCGTGGGACAACACCGAGCTCGGCACCGACATGTGGCTCTGGATGAGTTTTCTGCGCACGGGCCGCGCCGACATCTTCCGCATGGCCGAGGCGATGACGCGGCACACCAGCGAGGTCGATTGCTACCACCTCGGCCCGCTCGCCGGCCTCGGCTCTCGGCACAACGTCCGCCACTGGGGCTGCGGCGCCAAGGAGGCGCGCATCAGCATGGCGCACCTCAAGCGCTACTACTACTACCTCACCACCGACGAGCGCACCGGCGACCTCATGCGCGAGGTCGTCAACGCCGACCTGACGACGATCGATTTTGACCCGATGCGTCTCGCGCAGCCGGCCACGGCGGCGGAGAAAAAATATCCCGCGCGCCTGCGCGCCGGCCCGGACTGGTTCGCGTTCGTCGGCAACTGGGCGACCGAGTGGGAGCGCACCGGCGACACCCAGTGGCGCGACAAGATCATCGCGGGCGTCGAGTCCTTCCTCGCAATGCCCTACTGGCTCAAGTCCGGCCGCAATCTCGTCTATGGCTACGATCCCAAAACGGGAAAACTCTTCCAGGTCTCCGATGTGGTCGGGAACTACAACCTCAGCACGATCCAGGGCGGCGCGCAGGTGATCTTCGAGTTGAACGAATTCCTCGATCATCCCGGCTGGGAAAAGATGTGGCTCCAGTATTGCCGCCTCGGCAATGCCCCCGCCGAAGTCCTCCTGCGCGACAAGGAGACCGGCCAGGAAGGCGCCGACGCCCGCTACCTCGGCGAGCAAGGCGCCAACAGCCAGGGCACGCCGCGCCTCGCCGCCTACGCGTATTGGAAGACGAAGAACGCCGCCTTCGCCCAGCCCGCCGTCGCCTCGCTGCTGCGCTTCGGCGGCGGCCCCATCGCGACGACGCGCATCGACGGCCACCGCGTGCTCAATCCCGTGGACGAATCGCCGCGCATCAGCACCAACGGCGCCGCGCAGGGCGGGCTCAGCGCCATCGAGATTCTCGAACTCTGCCGGGACCAGCTTCCGACCGAGGTGCCGCCGCCCGAGGCGAATCCTTTCGGCCGCGGCGGCCGGGGCGGACGCGGCCCGCAGGGCGCGCCGCCGTCTTCCGCGACGCTCGACGTGCGCAACAGCCGGATGGCGCCGCCGCCCGAAACTCCACGCTGATTAGAAGTAGGGCGGGTCTGTGACCCGCCCTTTCACGCGTTGAGTGTTCGCACCGAAGGCGGGTCACAGACTCGCCCTACTACCCGTTACTGCGCGCGCGGCCGTCACTGCCGAACTGTCCGCGTGCGGCCGGCCTCGTGTTCCGCTCAGTGCGACGCTATTTCTCAGTCACCATGAACCCCACCCGCATCCCCCTCCGACTGATTCTGGCTTTCGGCTTCACCGCGCCTTTTGCGTTTCCCCAAGCCGCTCCCGCCGGTGCGCCCGACGCCGCCACGCTCGCCCGTTACGATAAAAACAAGAACGGCCGCCTTGAGGCCGATGAACTCGCCGCCCTTCGCGCCGACGAGGCCAAAACCGCCGCCGCCGTGAAGACCGCCTCCGGCTCCGCCGAGTCGTCCAGCGAGGTCGTGCAACTCTCGCCCTTCGAGGTCGGCGCGGGCAACGACCGCGGCTACTATGCCTCGAGTTCGCTCTCCGGCACGCGCCTCAACTCCAAGCTCGAGGACCTCGCCTCCTCGATCTCCGTGGTCACGAAGCAGCAGCTCCTCGACACCGCCGCGATCGATATCAACGACATCTTCCTCTACGAGGCCAACACCGAGGGCACGGGCAACTTCACCGCCTTCAGCGTCGGCCGAAACGGCGACGTCAACGACTCGGTCCAGAGCGACCCGATGAACGCCAACCGCGTCCGCGGCCTCGACTCCGCCAACATCGCGCGCGACGGCTTCGCCGGCAACAGCCGCATCCCGATCGACACCTACAACATCGCCGCGGTCGAGATCAGCCGCGGGCCCAACTCCAACATCTTCGGCCTCGGCGCCTCCTCCGGCACCGTGAACCTCGTGCGCAGCCAGGCCAACCTCACGCGCCCGACCACGCAGGTCACGCTCCGCGCCGACAGCTACGGCGGCTACCGCTCCAGCCTCGATGTGAATCGCCCGCTCTTCGGCGGAAAACTCGCGGTCCGCGTCAACGCGCTCTACGAGTCCAAGGGCTTCGAGCGGAAGCCGTCCGAGGAAATTACGCGGCGCGCGCAGGCCATGTTCACCTGGCGGCCGTTCCGCAACACCACCATCCGCGGCAGCTACGAGACCTACCACAATTTCGCCCGCCGGCCCAACGCGCTCACCCCGCGCGACACGACCACATTCTGGACCGCCGCCGGCCGGCCCACGTGGGATCCCGTCACGCAGCGCGTGACCATCAACGGCGTGCTCCAGCCGACGGTCTATCCGCAGTCGCAGGACGGGAACCTGCCCGCCGGCCTCATCTCGCAGGGCACCGGCTTCTACAACCGCCCCGGCTTCTTCATCGATCACAACGGCCCGCAGCTCTACACGGTGAACCGCACCAGCACGACCAACAACCCCAGCGGTGCCAACACCAACGTCCGCTACCTCGAGAGCGCGACCGACATCCTTCGCCTCCGCGGCACCACGCTCCCGCTCTTCACCACGCCCGGCATCTCCAACCGCGCGCTCTACGACTGGTCCTCGATCAACTACGTCGCGCCCAACTACAACAAGGACAAGGCCGACATCTACAGCATCACCGCCGAGCAATTCTTCCTCAACACCCAGCGCCAGATCCTCGCCGCGCGCGTCGGCTGGTATTTCGAGGATGTGGACAACTACAGCCGCAACTTCATTGGCGGCAATTCCTCCATCCTGTTCATCGACGTCAACGAGCGGCTTCTCGACGGCCGGCCCAATCCGTTTTTCCTCCGCCCCTACCTCGGCGCCTCCGAGCCCACGATCTTCAACCGGCCCGAGCGCAACGACAACTTCCGCGCCGAGGTCGCCTACCAGCTGGACCTCACGCGCGAGCGCGGCGGCTTCGGCAACATCCTCCGCTGGCTCGGCAAGCACCGCGCCGCCGGCTACGACGAGACCCGCCTCATCACCACCGGCGTCTATCGCTACCGCGAGCAGATCATCGACGACCACACCTGGCTCTCCAACACCAACCGCCAGGGCAACGTCCAGGCGCGCGGCTATTTCAAATACTACCTCGGCGACGCCACCGGCGGAAACATCGACCGCGCCCCGCCCGAGCTCTACGGCCTCGGCGGGAACTACAATTTCTACTGGTTCAACGGCGCCACCCAGCAGTGGATCAACGAGCCCGTGGTCTTCGGCGAGACCGGCGTGCAGCCCAGCAACCAGATCCGCCGCGAGATTCGCAGCCAGGGCCTCACCCTCCAGAGTTTCTTCGCCGACGATCGCATCGTCACCACCTTCGGCTGGCGGTTCGACAAGAACCGCAGCCGCAATTCCGGCGCCGCCTCGATTGACCCCACAAACGGGTTTCTCAACTACGCGCCGCTGGAGACCTGGGGCCTCTTCACCGAGCGCCAGGGCTCGACCAAGACGCGCGGCGTCGTCGTGCGCCCGTTCCGCGGCTGGGCCGGCCTCGACCGGCGCGCCGAGGGCGGCGGCCTCGCCGGCCACTTCGCCGACTTCGTCCGCTCGCTCAACGTCCACTACAACTCCGCCGACACCTTCCAGCCCGCCGCCGCGCAATACAACCTCTTCGGCGAGCTGCTCCCCGACCCGCAGGGCAAGGGCAAGGACTACGGCGTGAGCTTCAGCCTCCTGAAGGGCAAATTCGTCGCCAAGATCAACAAATACGACAACAAGCAGCAGTTCTCCCGCGGCGGCGACGCCGGCATCGTGGCCACGCGCGCCAACCGCATCGATTTCGGCAACGATGCGTTCAACCTCGAGGACGTCGCGACGGTCTGGATGGCCCAGATTCACCCCGACTGGACCGCCGCCCAGCAACGCGCGGAGGTTTACAAAATCATGAGGCTGCCCGGCGGCTTCATCGAGGAGGTCAGCACGCGCAGCATCGCCGAGACCCAGGACGTCTCATCCAAGGGCTACGAGATCGAGCTCAACTACAACCCCACGAGCCACTGGACGCTGCGGGCCAACCTCGCGCGCCAGCAGACGATCGACACCAACATGTCGCCCAACATCCAGCGCTACTTCGACGAGCGCCTGCCCGTCTGGGAGTCCGTCCGCATCCCCACCGATCGCCTGCCCGACGGCTCGCAGCTCGCGGGCGCCGGCAACCCGTGGTGGACGACCAGCTACGGCAGCGCCGGCACGCCGCGCGGTTTCTACGAGGGCCTCGTGCTCGCGCCCTACAAGCTCGCTGTCGCCAACCAGGGTAAGCCGCGCTCCCAGGTCCGCGAGTGGCGCTTCAACGCGACCACGAGCTACAGCCTCGCCGGGCTTTTCCCGGATCACCGCCACCTGCGCGCCACGCGCGTCGGCGGCTCGATGCGCTGGGAGGACAAGGCCGCGATCGGCTTCCTCGGCGCCGCGCCGGATGCCGACGGCGTCATCCGCTCCCTCGACAAATCGAAGCCCGTCTTCGACAAGTCGCGCTCCTATTTCGACCTCTTCGTCGCGCACCAGCTGCGCTTCAACCAGAACAAGTATCGCGCGACCGTGCAGCTCAACGTGCGCAACGTCCTCGAGGGCGGCCGGCTCCAGGCCATCGGCGTCAACCCCAACGGCCAGCCCTACAACTTCCGCATCATCGACCCCCGCCAGTTCATCCTGACGATGACGTTCGATCTCTGAGCGGGCGTCGAAAAATCCCGCTGTAGGAGCGCGCTTGCGCGCGATGAGATTTGGCGTCGCCGGGCGAACCGGCGGCGGAATCGCCCGCGAGCGGGCTCCTACCTTCCGATTCGAACCCTCTTTTTCGACGCCCTCTGGGGCCCGATGAACCCGGTAGCGTGGTGGAGCGCGTTGCCGTTGGGCCGGCGTTGGGCGGAGCGGCTGGGAGAAAAACGGGGCGGGTTAACCCCAAACCCAAAGCCAGACTCCGTTTGGGTCGCTCCCGGCTAGCCGATTGGCCCTCGTCGTCATCGCGAATCGAGCATCTCTGTCACAATCGCCAATGTGTCGTCGGTGCGTCGATAGTCTCGCACAAAGGCGAACGCACGATCCAAGAATGGAGTGTTCTTCTTGGAGACGCGCTTCCAGTAGAAATGGATGAAGTGGACCTTAGCAAATGCCCAAGGCTCTCGATTGATGACGTGCTGCAGCCGCTGCTCCCACTCTGGGGTATCAAGAAACGCTGCCTCAAGAACGGGCATCTTAAACGTCATGTCGGGCGCTGCGAGAATCGCCTCAACGACGTGGTAGGCCGCTTTGGACTCACGCGTTCGATTATCGTCGCGCTCGGCTGCGCGCAAAGTGACGAACGGCAATACGGCGAGTAGGGCGAGGTGCTTCATGGAGATTTGCCCAACAGTGTTATTCGGCTGCACTGCGTTTTATTGCGATCCGGCGCAGTAATACGTGGCTCATGGGCTTGCTGATTTTCTGGGGTAAATTTTTGGCATGCGCTGGGTCTAGCGGGTGAAGCGTCTCTGGCTAGCTCAGCGCAGCGCAGTGCGGGGAGAAATCAAGCCGAGAGCGGGCGCGTGCTATTCGCTGCCGAAAATCGCGACGCCGGTTGCGCCGGTCGAGAGACGGTGGGCGCGATACATGCCGGTGGTGTTGAAGGGCAGGGCGATGTTGCCGTCCTTGTCGATGCAGATGACGCCGCCGTCGCCGCCGAGCGCGCCGACTTTGGCGATGGTCGCGGCGGCGGCGGTCTTGAGCGGGGTGCCGCGGTATTCGAGCTGCGCGGCGATGTCGCGGGCGACGCCCACGCGGATGAAAAACTCGCCCCAGCCCGTGGCGCTGACGGCGCAGGTGGCGTTGTGCGCGTAGGTGCCGGCGCCGATGATCGGGGCATCGCCCACGCGGCCGAAGCGCTTGTTGCTCATGCCGCCGGTCGAGGTGCCGGCGGCGAGGTTGCCCTGGCGGTCGAGCGCGACGCAGCCCACGGTGCCGTAGCGGGCGATGCGCGCGGCGTGCTCCTCTCGGTCGAGCGCCGCGGTCTTCTTGGCCGCGGCATTCTTCTTCGCGCGCTCCAGCTGCTGGCGGCGCTGCTCGGTCTGGAAATACTCGTTGGGCACGAGGGTGAAGCCCTGCTGCTGGGCGAAGCGCTCCGCGCCGTCGCCGATGAGCATCACGTGCCCGGATTTTTCCATCACGGAGCGGGCGAGCGTGATCGGGTTCTTGATGTGCTTCACGCCGGCAACGGCGCCGGCGGCCTGCGTGCGGCCGTCCATCACCGAGGCGTCGAGCTCGCAGGTGCCGTCGGCGGTGAAGACGGCGCCCTTGCCGGCGTTGAAGAGCGGCGAGTCCTCCAGGATCGTGACGACGGCGATCACGGCGTCGAGGGCGCCGCCGCCGCGCTCCAGCACCGCGTAGCCGGCGTCGCGAGCCTCGGTGAGCTTGGCGCGATACTCGGCCTCGCGCTCGGCGCTCAGGGAACTGCGCTCAATGACGCCCGCGCCGCCGTGCAGGACGAGGCCGAAGGGTTTTTCCGCGGCGCAGGCGGCGAGGGCCAAGACGAGAAAAAGCGAGAGGATGGTTTTCAAAGTGAAGGCAATTTTTGACCACGGATCGCACCGATAGACACGGATAAAATCCACGGTGGCGAAGCTCCATCCGTGCGCATTCGTGCCATCCGTGGTCAAACGGTCTGTCGCATCGCTGCGCGACCTGATGCACCGAGCTAGGGAACCAGTCTCCGTCCCACAATGATCAGGTCGCGCTCGATGCCGTCGAGCACGGCGACGCGCGGGAGGTGGGCCCAGCGGACGAAGCCGTGCGACTCGAAGAGCCGCAGGCTCGGCGCGTTGTGCCCGAAGATGTAGCCGAGGAGCGTGTGCAGCCCGAGTGCCGGCGCGCGCGCGATCGCCTCATCGAGGAGGCGGCGGCCGAGGCCGCCGCGCCGGTGCGACTCCGCCACATAGATCGCGATCATCGCGGTGCCATCGTAGGCGGCGCGGGGGTAGAAGGTGTCGAAGCTCAGCCAGGCGCAGACGGTGCCCGCCTCTTCGAGCACGTAGAGCGGCCGCGCGGGGCTCTGGTGGGCGTCGAACCAGGGCTGCCGCGACGCGACGCTCACCGGTGCGAGATCGGCGGTGACCATGCGGCCCGGGATCGTGGCGTTGTAGATGGCGACGATGGCCGGAAGATCGGCCGGGGTGGCGAGGCGGAGGAGGGGGGCGTTCACAAGTCGTGGGCCGTGGGACCGGCTGGGAGGTGGGAGCGAGCTTGCTCGCGACTCCGGCGCGCAGTCGCGAGCAAGCTCGCTCCCACAGGACGGGTAATACCAACGTCTCTTCGCTTTTGGACGTTGGTAGGGCGGGGACTCCGCTCCCCGCCGCGAGAGCCCGCGGAGGCGGGCAACGGAGTGCCCGCCCTACCAGGGCCGCCATCACTCCAAAAGCGCAGGGACGTTGGTGTAATGACGAGGAGTTGAAGCGGGGCGTTCATTTCGTTGCGCGGCGGCGCGTGAAATCAAACGCGAGGTTGCCCACCGGCGTGCGGGCGCGCCAGCGGAGAAGTTCGCCGCTCGCCGTGTCGAAGTGCAGCAGCATCTCGAAAACCTCGGCCCCGGGCTCCGGGGTCGCCGGCCGGTAGCGGTAGCGCATCATCGTCTCCGTGCCTTCGATGCGCCGCTCGCTCGGCGCGCCGAGGAGCTGGCCGATGGCGGCCAAACGTGGCCGGGCGGCGGCGAGGTCGGACTCGGCCAGCGTCGTCGCGAGGCTGCGGCCGGCCTGATCCACCCGGCCTCGGCCGACGCTGCGGATGATGGCCGTGACAAATTCCTTCGGCATGAGCGCGAAATATTTTTCCGGCACCGCGAGACGCGACAGGCGGCCGGCCGTGAAGCCCAGATCCAGCGCGAGGTCATGCACCCCCGGCTCCGTGACGCCGGGCGGCAGCTCCTTGACCCAGCGGACGTGCCAGTGCTCGTCACGGCCGTCGGCCCGGACGCTCTCGGGGCGCAGCCCGATCCAGCGCACATCGTCGGCGCGGAGGGTGGGCGAGAGGCAGGTGAGGGCGAGGCCTTCGCCGGTCTCCACCGCGAAGTGGCGGTCGAATTGGTCGAGCTGCAGCTTGAGCTCAAGCAGGCGCAGGTAAACGCAGCCGCCGAGGAGCAGGGCCGCGGCGGCCAGGCCGCACGCGAGGGCACGTCGCACCGGAGGGCGACGCGCGCCGGTCATTTCTTCGTGGCGTCCGCGGCCGGGGCCTTGGCGAACGTGATCTTGCTCACGAGGTCGAGCAGCCGGTTGCGGAGAATCTCGTCCTCCTCCTCGGTCTTCTTGTCGTAGCTTTTGCCCTCGATCGCGCGCTCGGCGAGCTCCGTGCTGATGACAAAGATGTGGCCGTTGCGCACGAAGACGAGGTTGCCGCGCTTGGCGACCGGCACGCGGTCGAGCGAGAGGCGCGGGATGCGGTCGCCAAACATCGAGCCACCGGGCACCAGCAGATAGGTGAGCAGCGAGCCCTCCTGCGTGCCGGGCACAAACTTGGCGCTCTCGATCTGCACGCCGTCGAAGTTCTGCTTGAAGTCGGCGAGGACGAAATTGCTGAAGAAATAGATCAGGTAGTCCTTCAGGCCGCGGGTCGAGAGTTCCCAGCGCTGCGTGGCGTCCTGCGGAAAAGCGGCGATGCTCACATGAGTGGTGAAGTCATCCTGAAAGGTCACGACGTTCGGCGTGTCGGTCACCTCGCCGCCGAGCTCGGGCAGCACCGGGATGGCGATTTTGTAGAGGCCGTTGGGCGCGTGGTAGGTCTTGCCTTCGACTTTTCCGTGCAGGGATTGCGCGTGGACCGCGAGGGCACTGGCGGCGAGGGCGAGGACGGCGAGGGTGGGTCGGAACATGGGTAAGGGCGTAGAAGTAGCCGGGTCGGCGGCACTTTCAAGCCAAGGGTGGCATCAGGCCGGCAAGTTTTCGCCAGACGTCCACCGGGATGGCCTCGGGCCGGGTCTGTCCGGAAAGACCGTGGGCCGTCAGGACCTCGATGCAGGCCGGGGCCGCCGCGGGCAGGTGGGTGCGCAGCAAGGCGCCCATCTGCTTCCGGCGCTGCTGGAAGCAGGCGCGGATGAGCCGGCGGGCCGGGGCGGGGAAGACAAAGGGCTCCGTCCGCCGCACCAGATGAAGGAGGTGGGACTCGATGTCGGGCCGTGGAAAGAAACACGCCGCCGCGACCTTGTGGCCTGGCGCGATCTCATAGGTGGCCTGCAAAAAGACCGAGATGGCGCCGAAGGCCTTGGTGCCGGGCTTGGCGGCGTAGCGCTGGGCGGCCTCGAGCTGCAGCATCAGCACCATGCGCGCGGGCAGCGGGCCCGAGAGCACAGCGTCGAGCCACGGCGTGGCGATGGAGTAGGGCAGGTTGGCGACGACCTTGAAATCGAGCGGGGCGATCGATGGAGACGCGGCGCCCTCGCCGCGTTCGGCCGCACCGGGGCGAGGGCGCCCCGGCTCCAGCAAGGCCGGGAGCCCCGCGAGCGGTTGCTCGACCGCGTCGCCCTCGAGCAGGTGAAACGTCTGCGGAAAACGCGTCGCCAAAGTCGTCTCGAGGTGCGCGTGCAGCGTGCGATCCATTTCGATGGCCCAGACCTCGGCGCCGGCTTCGAGCAGCGCGGTCGTGAGCGTCCCGAGCCCGGGGCCAATCTCAACCACGGTGTCGCCGGGACCGACGGCGGCGAGTTCGAGGGATTTGCGGACGATGTTGCCATCGACGAGGAAATTCTGCCCGAGGAAATGCTTCGGCGTGTGGCCGAGGGCCGCGAGCAGATCGCGTGTGGCGGTGGGGGAGAGCGGCATGAGTGGGCTCAGCGCGGCGCGCGGCCTTCGTCCACTTCGTAGTAGTCGAAAAACGTGAGCAGGTCGGCGCGGTGGGCGAGGCCGCTCTCGGCCTTTTGCTTTTCGAGCGTCGGCGTCGCGTCGTCGCGCCAGCCGCGCTTGGCCGCAAAGCCGTTCCAGATCAGCGCATCGACGTCGGTGAGCGGGCGGCCGCGCTGCTGCTCGATCCAGGCGAGGATGTCCTCGTCGGTGCCGCCGGCGAGCGTGCGCGTCTTGAGGGCCTCGTAGGCCACACCGAGAAAATGACAGAGCCGCCCGTCGAAGCCCTTGCCGATGAACTCGTGGTGCTCCTCGTGCAGCTCGCCGCGGGAGTGCTTGCGGATCTTGTCGAGGCAGCGCGGGAGGTAAAGCAGGCCGCCGAGCTTGGCGAAGGCGGTGATCGGGCGATGTTTCATGGGAAAAATCAGGCGGCGCGGAACGATGCGATGAGCGCTCCCGGATCATCCGCGCGCATGAGCGCCTCGCCGACGAGCACGGCGTGGGCGCCCGCGGCGCGGACGCGCGCGGCGTCAGCGCCGGTGAAGATGCCGCTCTCGCTCAGCGCGATCACGTCGCGCGGGAATCGCGGGATGAGCCGCTCGCTCAGGCCGAGGTCGGTCTTGAAGATGGCGAGGTCGCGGTTGTTGACGCCGATGATCTTGGCGCCGTGCGCGACGGCCCGGTCGATCTCGGCCTCGGTGTGGATCTCGTAGAGCGCGTCGAGGCCGGCGGCGGCGGCGGCCGCGGCGAGGGCCTTGATCTCGTCGTTCGTGAGCGCGCGCACGATGATCAAAATGGCGCTGGCCCCCGCCTCGCGGGCCTGGAGCACCTGGATGGGATGGACGAAGAAATCTTTCCGCAGGCACGGGCGGGCGGGCGGGTGCGCGGCGAAGTGCGCCGCCACGCCCTGGAGATCGCCCAGCGTGCCGCCGAAAAATTTCTCGTCCGTGAGAATCGACAGGGCATCCGCGCCCGCGGCTTGGTAGCGTTTGGCCTGATCGAGCGACGACGCGCCGGCCTTGATGTCGCCCGCCGAGGGCGAGCGGCGCTTGATCTCCGAGATGACGGCGAGCGTGCCGTCGGCCCGGCGCAGGGCTTGGGCGAAGGAGGGCGGGCGCGGCCGGGAAGCGTCGAGGCGAGCGAGTTCGGACTCCGGCACCGCGCGCAGCAGCGGCGCGATCTCGCTGCGCTTCCACGCCATGATTTCGGTGAGCTTGTCGGCCATGAGGGTCCACGGAACACACGGAACCGAGGGAGTTCAAAGCCGAAGTTTTTCCGTGTATTCCCCGGGTTCCGCGGGCAACTTCCGCCCATGAGCGCGATTGAGGATTTGAAGACGACGATGGCCCGGCTGCGGGCACCCGACGGCTGCCCATGGGACCGGGAGCAGACGCACGCCACGCTCGTGCGCTGCCTGATCGACGAGGTGAGCGAGCTCATCGACACCATCGACCGCGGCGACTACCCGCACATGCGCGAGGAGCTGGGCGACGTGCTGATCCAAGTCGTCTTCCACGCGCAAATCGCGCGCGAGCGCGGCGAGTTCGACTTCGAGGACGTGGCGCGCGATATCAACGACAAGCTCGTGCGGCGGCACCCGCACGTCTTCGGCACCGGGAAACTGGAAACCTCCGCGGAAGTGATCACCGAGTGGGAGCGGATCAAGGCGACGGAGAAGAAGCACGGCCCGGCCCCCAACGCCGCCGCGCTCTTCAAGGAACTGCCGCCGCGCCTGCCGGCGCTGATGTTTGCCGAGGCGGTCTGGAAGCAGATCGAGAAAAAGCAGCTGCCCGCCGACGAGGCGGTCGATGTCGCGCAGGTGCGCGCGCTCGGCGCGCAGCTCGACGAGGCGACGCTCGGGCGGATGCTCTTTGAACTCACTGCCGCCGCGCGGGCCAAGGGCCTCGATCCGGAGGGCGCGCTGCGGCTGCACGCGACGAAGGTCATGCGCGATGTCGGGCAAGCCGCCGCTCCGGCCGAAAGTAGGGCGGGTCTGTGACCCGCCTTCGCCGGCCGATGACGCAGCGCGGTGGCAACGCCAAAGCCGCGGAAAGGGCGGGTCACAGACCCGCCCTACTGGAACTGCCGCCGGCGGTGCTCGCCGAATGGTGGGCTCCGTTTGAGGACCACCTCGCGAAGGAGCGCCGCCTGTCGCGCTACACGGTCCGCAACTACCGGCAGGCCTTCGAGGATTTTTACCGCTGGCTCGCGGCGCAGGACCTGTGGGCGCGCGGCTTTGATGCACTCACGACGCGCGAGATGCGGGACTTCGTCATCGAGGCGCAGCGGCGGTTTGACCGCCGCACGCTGCACAATCACGCGTCAGGCCTGCGCACGTTTTTCAAGTTCTGGCTCGCGCCCGGCCGGCTGAAACGAAACCCGCTGCTCAACATCCCGCTGCCGAAGCTGGAAAAGCGTCTGCCGAAATTTCTCACCGAGGAACAGGCGGTCCTTCTCCTCGCCGGGCCGGCGCGGCTCCGCGAAGAGGGCAAGATCGATGCCGCGACGGCGATGCGCGACCGCCTGGCGATGGAGCTGCTCTACGGGGGCGGCCTGCGTGTGAGCGAACTCGTCGCGCTCAATCACGGCGCGATCGAACCGGGGGCGGGCGTGGCGCGTGTCGTGGGAAAAGGGAACAAGGAGCGTCTCTGCCCGCTCGGCCGGGTGGCGATTGCACTCGTGCAGCAAGCCCTTGCCGAATCGCCGCGCGACATCACCCCGGCGAGCCCGGTGCTCGTGAATGCCGACGGTCGGCGCACGACCGTGCGTGACGTGCAGCTCATGCTGAAGCGCTACCTCGCGCTCGCCGGCCTGCCGATGGACCTCACGCCGCACAAGCTGCGGCACTCGTTTGCGACGCACTTGCTCAACGCGGGCGCGGACTTGCGGGTCGTGCAGGAACTGCTCGGCCACTCACAGCTCGCGACGACGCAGCTCTACACGCACGTGAGCATGGCCCGCCTGCAAGAAATCCACGCCAAGGCGCACCCGCGGGGGTGAAACTGACCGTAGGGCCTGAGCTTGCTCAGGCCACTTGGAAGATGCGGGAAAGGCCTCAGCAAGCTGAGGCCCTACACGAGCCTATGGCGTCAGCTGCAACCGCCGCGCCGCGCCGTTGCCGGCGGCGTCGTAGATCGTGACCTCGACCGAGGTGGCGTTGGAGATGCGGGCGAGGGGGACTTCGAGCGTGAAGGTCTCCTCGCGGCCGTCGCGCACGCCGTCGGCAGGTTGGGTGACTTCCTCGCGCAGCCCGCTGTTGAAGACCACCTCGATGCCTTCGAGCAGAGAGAGCGCGTCGCGGCCGCTCACACTCACGACGATATTCTCGCCGGAGCGGCGGGCGGTGGCCTCGAGGAGGGTGGGCGCGGTGTTGTCGATGACGAGGTTGTCAGTCTCGACGGTGTGTTTCAGGCGCTCCGCGACGGGACGCGGGGCGGTCTCCTCGATGAGGAGCCGGGTGAAGTAGATGCCGTCGGGCAGGTTTCGCGTGTCAAACTGGGCGTGGTTTTCCTTCGAGGCGTTCACGAGATCGATCCACGCCGTCTCGCCGTCGCGCCGGATCGAGAAGGTGCTGAGCAACGTGTCGCCGTCCGGATCCGCGAGGGTCCAGACGACGATTTGCGAACCCGGCGTCATCATGATCTGACTTGAGAGGAGGGAGCGGCGGCGCTCCTCGTCCTTGGCCGGGGAGATGAGCTGGCTGAGGGATGTGGCGGGCGAGGGCAGCGCCTCGCGCGCGGGAATCATGCTGTAGCCGGGGGCGACGATGCGGAAATCCTGCAGCACGGGCCGGCGGTTCTGCGGGAGCGTGTGCAGCGCGGCGCGATCGATTTCGAGGTTGGCCGGGCCGGAGAATTTGAGGCGCAGCTTCGCATGGCGGCCGCGCAGCTCGGCGGCGCGCCAGCCGGAGTCGGTGCCGGGGGCGAGGGGCGTCCACGGCGTCCAGCCTTCGACATCGTCCGTGCCGTTGCTCACGCGGACCTCGGCGGTGAGGGCGGACTCGGCGAGGTGGCGGATGCGATCGAAGCGCAGCGCGCCGAGCAATGACGGCACTCCGAAATCGAGCCGGCGGGTCTCGGCCTCGCGCGGGCCCTCGGCCGCGAAGTCGAGCACGGCGAGGCCGGGGACGTTGTTGCGCAGGATCAGGAACTTGCCGTCGCCCAGCGGCGCGAGGCCGTTGAGCTGCGCCGAAGCGCTGCCGGCATACGTGAGCGGCAGGCGCGCCTTTAAGTCGTAGCCGGCGACCTCACCCTGTTCGCCGCCGGCAAAGAGCAGCGTGTCGCCGTGGCGCGCGAGGCGGTAGAAGGCGGTGTTGGCGCGGGTCGTGATCGTCTCGGGAAAGCCCTTGGCCGGGTAAAGCATGACGGTGCTACGGCCGGCGAAGCGTTCGATCGTCGCGGGCGGCGGCGTGGGATCGCGCGGTGCGGCCGGCGTGCCGGCGCCGGCGGGCGTGGAAGGGGTGAGGCGCGCCTCGTTGCTCGTCGTCGTGAACACAAACGTGGCGAACAGATCACCGTTGGGCTGCGGGAGCAGATCGGTGACTTCGGCGTCGCGGTTCTCCTGCAGGATGACCGGCGGGCCACCGGCGGCGGGGAAGGCGTAGAGGTTGCCCTTGGGGGAGGAGCCGGCCGCGATCCGGCCATCGGACAGCGCGACGAGGCGGCGGACATTGCGGTCGCGAATCTCGCCGAAGAGCGTGACGCCGCGTTCGGCGAGCACGGCGGCATCGGTGGTCTTCTCGGGGTTGAGGCCGGCTGCGGTCAACTTGGCGAGATCGATGCGGTAGATGCGGCCGGGATTGCCGGTGGCGGCGAGCGCGGTGCCGTCGTTGAGCAGCAAGAGATCAAAAATGGAATCGACCGGCAGCGCGACGCGGGCGACGGACGCACCGTCGCGGATCAGGTGAAGCGCGCCCTTGGGCGAGGTGCCGGCGAGAAGCGCGCCATCGGCCAGGCGGCGGACGGCGAAGACCTGCGGATCGTCGAGCTTGGCGATTTCCCGCGTCGTGAAAGACGCGAGCGCGGCGTCGAGCGTGAGTTCAAGGATGCGGCCGTCGGGTCCGGTGCCGACGAGGAACTTCGTGGGATCGCCGGAGGGCTCGAGGGACCAGAGGATGTCGGCCGGCGGCGGCGCCGCGAGATCGCGGAGCACGGGGCCGGCGACGAGGCGGCCATCGGAGCGCGTGGCGAGGCCCTTGAGGTTGCGGCTCGGGACATCGCGGTAGAAATCGATCTCGGTTTTGCGCGAGAGCGGCTCGGCGCCGGCGGAAGTGAAGCCCGCCAGCGACGCGAGGCAGAGGAGGGTGACGGAGGAAAAAAGATGACGCGGCACGGCGCTAACACCGATGCGAACCCGCCCGAAACGCAAGGCGGCTCCGCGGGCTCTGCGACACCGGCCGGACGGATTGCCCGTCGCGCCGTTTATTCGCTTTGAGTCCAATGCCACGAAGCTCGCTTCGTCTTGGAGGTGTAGCCACGAGCGCCAGCGAGTGGTCACGCGTCCGCTCGCTGGCGCTCGCGGCTACCCAATTAAGCATCTGCGGCGAGGGCAGAGGACTGATTTTCGCAAATGCCTCGGGGCTTGCTTCGATGAGCTTTATTATTTCTTCGCCGCGAGGAAGTGGACGAGCGCGGCGAATTCCTCGAGCGAGAGCGCGTTGGCGAGGCCTTCGGGCATCATCGACATGGGGAGGTGTTTCTCCTCCTTCACGTCGGCGGTGGCGACGGTGCTCACGGCGCCGGCCATGTCGCGGAGGACGATCTTGTCGGAGGTCGTCTCGGTGGCGAAACCGACGCGCGTGCTGCCGTCCTTCATCGCGAGGCTCACGGTCTGGAAGCCCTGGGAAATCGTGTCGCTCGGACGCAGGATCGCGGTGGCGATTTGCGTGGGATTCATGATCGCGCCGATCTGCCCCATGAAGGGGCCGAGCGCGGCGCCGCCCGGTTGCAAGGCGTGGCAGGCGATGCATCCCTGCTGCGTGTAGAGAGCTTCGCCGCGGGCGTGGTTGGGTTTCAGTTTGTCGATGGCCACAAGGATGTCCTCGAGGGGCGTCGTGCCGACCGCGCCGCTCTTGGCCGCGATGGCGGCGAGATCGATGGCGGGGGCCTGGGCGGCGACAGGAGCGACTTCGCGGGTGCCGAGGGCCTTGAGGCCGAGGCGGTGCGAATCGTTGAGACGGGCAAACCAGTCGCGCTGCTCGGGCGCGGTCGCGCGGGCGGCCTCGGCCTCAAGCGCGGCGGCGATGCGCGGCGAGGCGGACCAAGTCACGGGCTTGTAGTAAGGCCCGCGCGTGTCGGGCCGGGTGCCCCACCACCACGAGCCGTCGTAGGGCGCCTCCTGCTGGTAAAGCCGGGCGAGGGTGGTGAGCAGTTTGCTGCGCTGCGCGGGCGCAGCGGTGACGGTGAGCTTGGCGAGCAGGCCGTCCACGGCCGACTCCTCGTGCAGCTGCGAGAGCGCCCAGAGCGCGAGATCCTCGGCGGGCGTGCCGAGGGCGGCGAGCGCGGGTCCGACGGCGCGGAGTCGCACAAGAGCGTGGGCGGCCACATGCGGGATGACGATGGCCGAGTTGGGCGTGGCGTGGCGCGGCGTGAAGGAGTGGGGCCGGCTCTCGCCGGCGCGTCCGGTGGAAGCGAAAAACTCGATGGAGGCTTCGGGCCCGCCCGGGCCCGTGCGCGCGGCGCGGGCGTTGAATGACACGGCGCCGACCGGCACGGTGTAGGTCACGACCGGAGCGCCTTGCAGCACGAGCGCGGGGCCGGACGAGCCCTGCTTGCCCTTCTTCCCCGACTTCGCGGGCGTGGGCGCGGAGGCAGTGTCGGCGGCGGAGGCCGGGGTGGCGACGGTGGCGCGGCCGGTTTTCGGCGCGAGCACGGAGAGGCTGATGCGTTTGCCGTCGGCGAGCGTGAAGTTCGCATCGGTGAGGGCGAGCTGCGCAGGATTGGTGTCCGCGGCATCGGTCGGCGTGATATGAAAGCGCAGTTCGTCACCCGCCCGCACCTCGAGGGCGAACGCGCTGGAGCGCGTGCCCTTGAGGGTGTCCTTCTGGGTGAAATTGCTGTCGTCATCGGTCGCGGGCTTGGTGAAGGCCACGCCGAGCAGCGCGGTCGCCGCCTCGGGCCGGCCCAGGCGGCCGAGCGCGACGGCGGCGGCGGCCTGCTCGCGCGGCGTGCCCGTTTGCAGTGCCTGCACAAAGGGCGCGAGCGGCAGCGTGGCGGACTTGAGCCGCGGCAGGCGATCCGCGGCGGCGCGAAGGGCAAACTCCCGCAGCGCGTAGTTGTTGGCGAAGGCGAGGACGGTGCGTGGATCGGGGTCGAGCTGCGCGAGGGTGAAGAGGGCCGCGACGCGGACCGCGGTCGAGAGCGAGGCGTCGCGGACGAGCGCGGTCAGCGCGGGCTTGAGCGCGGCGGCCTCGGCGGGGCGGGCGAGCAGCTCGCGTTGCGCATAGAAGCGCGCGGTGGCGCTGGCGGAGGCGAGTTGCGCGAGGAGTTCGGGCGTCTTCAGCGTGGAGAAATCGGGGAGCGCGCGCGGGGCCCAGCCCTTGGGCACGATGCGGGCGACGTAGCCTTTGCCGGGATCGCCCTTGAAGCCGGCGCCGTCCCACGCGCCGACAAACATCTGGCCGGAGGGATCGACGTCGAGATCAGTGACCTGCGAGATTTGCGCGAATTCCTCGACTTCCTGGCGGAAGGTGGCGCCGTCGGGCGTGAGGCGGTGGAGGAAGATCGCCTTGCGCCCCCAGTCGGCCATGAGCGGCTGATTGTTGTAGCGCGCGGGCCACGTGGGTTCGGAGAGAAAAAGCGCGCCGACACCCGAGCCGCCGCCCACGTCCTCAAGCGCGGGGATGATCTCGGTGGAGAAATTTTTGAAGAGGCGCGGATACCCGAACTCCGCGGACTGCATGTGGTGCAGAAAACGGACGTTCCAGCCGCCGCCGTCGTTGGTGTTGCCGCGCGTGAAGCCGTTCATGAACGGATCGATGGCGACATCGTAGATGTTGCGCGTGCCGGTGGTGTAGAGTTCGAGCTCGGTGCCGTCGGGCCGGACGCGGGCCACGCCGCCGCCGAGGAGGGTGAGCTTCGTGCCGTCGGTGCCCGTGGCGTCGACGAAGCCGAAATCGCCGACGGCGATGTAAATCCAGCCGTCGATGCCCATGCGGATGCCGTTGGTGGAGTGATCGGTGCCGCGGCTGTTGATGGACTTGGGGGCGCAGATGCCGCTGACGAGCACGCGCGCGGGGCCGTCGGCGACGCCGTCGCGGTTGGCGTCCTCGAGCACGGCGAGGTTCATGCCGGTCGCGAGACCATCGGGGCCGAAGTGCGTATGCAGCACAAACAGCTGCGTGCCGATGGCGAGGAGACCGCGGGCGTTGTCGATTTCGGCGAAGACGGTGTGGGAGTCGGCGACGCCGTCGCGATCGGCGTCGATGAGTTTCACGATGCGGCCCTTGCCCGGGCCCTTGCCGAGGGAGCCGTTGAGATCGACGCCGGCATAGACCTCGCCTTGGGCCGACACACAGAGACAGGCGACGCAAGGCGTGATGTCGGGCCCCGAGAAGCGCTTGAGCTCAAGGTCGGCCGGAACCGAATCGGCGGCCTGCGCGGAGGCGAGGAGCAGGGGGAGGAGGAAGCGGGCGAGGCGGGAGGATTTCATGCCAGTGGAGAGGGTTAACTGCGGGAGCAGGATGACGGCTGGCCCGCGGCTCGGTTGCGAGCGCGGAGACGCCGCAATGAAATGCGCCGGGATGAATCGCGCGTGCGCCCGCGACCGCGAATGTAACGACCCAAGCAGGCTAGAAGCGCCCGCGCACGCCAATCGTCCAGGAGGCGCCGTAGCGGTTGATGGCGCGGAGGAGGCCGGGGCCGTTGCTGTAGGTGCGGATGGGCTCGTTCAGGATGTTGCGGCCCGAGACGGTGACCTCGTAGCGCGGGCTGAGGCGCCAGCCGCCGCTGAAGTCGAACATCAGGCGCTCGTATTGCCAGAGCTCCTCTGTCGCGTTGGAGGAGTTGAAGCGAGGCGCGGACCACGTGGCGCGCAGCTGGGCGTTGAAGGTGTTGTTGCCGTAGCGCAGGCCGCCGTTGGCGGACTTGGGCACGTGGTCGGCGATGCGGGTATCGGCGGCGGTGCGCGTGACCGAGCCGAAGACGCTGAATCCGCTGAGGGCGCGCGGGAGAAACACGAGCTGCTGGGAATATTCGATCTCGACGCCGTCGATGCGGCGGGTGCCCTCGGCGCTCACCGGCCGGAGAAAACGGTAGCCGACAAACTCGGGGTCGTCCGCATAGCCGGCTTCGGCGGCGGTGACGTTTTGCGTGCCGGCGCCCAGGTTCTCGATGCTGAGACGAAACGCGGAGACGCTGAGGGTGCCGGCGGGCTCGAGGTAATACTGGAGGCTCGCGAAATACTTGTCGGAAGTCTCGGGCTTCAGATCGGGGTTGGGCACGCGCACGGTCTGGGCGGCTTCGTCGATGGTGATGGTGCCGGTGAGGTTGGCGTAGTTGGGGCGGGCGATCGATTGGCTGCCCGCGAGCTGGAGGTTAAGGTTCTCGGTCAGGGCCCACTTGGCGCCGCCGCTGAGGAAGGTGTTGCCGTAGCCGCCGTAGGTGCTCTCGCGCCGGCCGTAGCGGTATTGAAAATCGGTGAACGCGAGCGTGCCGGGCGTGAAGCCCGCGCGCTGCACCACGGCGGCCGGGAGCACGTCCTGCGAACGGCCGACGGTGCGCGTGCGCTCGTGACGCACGCCGAGATTGAGGCGCACGGTGCGCCAGCGGGTGTTGGCCTCGACGTAGCCGGCGTCGATCTGCTCCTTGAGGGCGCGCGCGCTGTAGAGTTCGTTGATGCGGTTGGCCGTGAGGTTGGGCGTGAAATAGCCGGGGTTGGAAAGGAACAGATCGCGCGTGGCGTAGGGGTCGGTGAGCGGGATGCCGATCGTGCCGATGTTGCCCCCGACGCGGGCGTCGTAGGGGTGGATGTTCATGGTGGGCAGAATCGTGCTGGGCGCGGTGATGGAGCCGGCGGCGCCGACGTAGGTCCACTGGAGGGCGCCGTTTTTCTCCAGATCATAGACGGCGAGCTTGGTTTTGCCGCCGGCGCCGAGCTGGATGGGCAGGCCGGCGATGGTGATGGTTTTCTTGGCGTCGAGGTAGCCGATCCAGAGCTGGTTGGTGGCGGACTGCGGGGTGGCGGAGATGTTGTTGGTGTAGTTGGCCTCGCCGCGGTTGTAGCTGGCGGGATCGTTCCACGGGAGGCCGCTGAGCTGGGTCATGGTCCAGTCGCCATCGGTCGCGCTCGAGCGGGTGCCGCGCCAGCTCATGCGCGTGAGGCGATGCGCGACGGCCTGGAAGTAGCCCTCGGTGAGCTGCTCGTAGGCGGTGCGGCTGCGCGAATAGCCGCCACCCAGCGTGATCGAGAGATCGCCGCGCTTGAAATCGATCCGGGGCGTGTAGGTGAGGGTGCTGTTGAGCTTGTTGCGTCGCGAAGTGTTGTATTGCACGCGCGTGTTGGCGTTGGCCGTGGCCAGCGCGGTCAGGTCGGTGACCGTGGAGGCGGCGGTGACCTGCGCGGGATTCACGAAGAAGGCGATCTGGCGGAGGTTGGTGCCGTCGTTGAAGTGCGAGCCGGCGGTGCGCAGCGAGAAGGAGAGATACGGCGAGAACTTGTAGTCCGTGGTGAGCGTCATCGAGCCGCGCGTGGTGAGCTTGGGCGCGTCGCGAAACGCGATTTGGTTGATCACGGGGCCGCGCGCGGCGTCGGCGTGGCTGTAGGTGTGAGTGACGCCGGCCTGCTCGGTGGCGACGGTGTTGGCGCCGAGGGAGAGAGCGACGCCGAAGCGCTGCTTGAACGCCTCCGCGTAGGTGAAGACGAAGCTCGGGCGGACCTTGTAGTCGTCGCGGTCGTAGGGGCCGGGCGTGCGCCGGTAGTCCCAGGAGTATTCGTTGCCGGTGAGGCTGAGGGTGGCGGTGATTTCGCGGCGCTTGCGGTCGAAGGCGGAGCGGCTGCGCATGTTGATGCGGCCCGCGGGCGAATCGGCGTCCATGCTCGCGGTGGTGGTCTTGTTGATCTCGATGGCATCGGTGCCGACGATGCTGGCCTGCTCGAACTCGAACTGCCGCGAGTTGCCGCCAAACGACGCGGAGGGCGCGCTGGCCATCGTCATGCCATCGACGCTCACGGAGGCGTAGCGCGGATCGAGGCCGCCGATGCGCGCGGTGCGGGCGTCGGAATCGACGTAATCCATGACGACGCCGGGGAGATACTTGATGAATTCGCCGACGGTGCCGCCGGTGAGGTCGCCGAAGTTGTCGGCGGAGACCACGCTCTTCACATTGATCGCGGCGCGTTGCTCCATGATGGCCTTGGCGTTGCCCTCGCGCTCGGTGGAGACGACGAACTGATCGAGCTTCACCACGGCATCGGCGCGGCCGGCCGCGGGTTTCAACTCAAAGTCGCTCGTGGCGATCGCGCCGCCGGTGACGCGCAGGGTGGCGGAGCCGGGCGCGTAGCCCGTGTAGCGGAGCGTGACCGTGACCTCGCCGGCCGGGACGCCCGTGAGCGCATAAGAGCCGTCGTCAGCCGAATAGCCCACGATGCTGGTGCCCGCGACGGCGAGCTCGGCGTTGCGGACGTATTCCTGCGTGGCGGGATTGAACACCCGGCCTTGGATCGTGCCGGTGGCCTCGGCGGCGAGGAGGGTGCGGGCAAATGCCAGAAGGGCCAGGGCGATGGGCGCGATGAAGCGAAGCGAGGTTTTCATGGTCGGTTGGGGGTCGAACCCGATCCGACGCCATCACATGGAGCGCCGCAATGGTTTTGATCCGCTTTTTTCCGCCGGCGGATCGGGCGGGACGAAACTCGTCCGCGCACCTGCGCGCTTACTCCACCACGAGGAGCGGGCGGCGCACGATCGTCGTGAAAATTTTTCCGGGCTGGAGATGTTTTTCCCAGAGCGGGAGCACGGCCTCGCGGCGGCGAAAGCGCGCTTCGTCGGCGCCGCGCGCGATGCGCTCAATGGAGCCGGGCGCGTCGGGGGTCGCGACGGTCTGGTCACTGAAGAGCATCGCCCGCTCGACGATGGCGACGTGCACGCCGTCGCCGGCGCGGTCGTCACGCATCGCGGCGAGGTAGGCGTCGAAGCTGCGCAGCTCCGAGGCGGCAATCACGCGCGGGCGGCCGGTGAGCTGATCGAGCGCGCGGCCGGGCGCGAGGATGACCTCGAGCTGCTTGCCGGTCCAGGCCGGGTCGATCGCGAGATCGATGACTTCGCGGTGCGCCGCGCCCTGCCAGTCGCGCCACGCAAGGGTGGCCTGCACGGTCTGGCCGGCGGAGACGGTGGTGCGCGAGAGCTGGAAGAGATCGAGCGTGACCGACGGGTTGGTCTCGAGCGGTTGGATGGTGAACGTCACGTGCTCGGGGAAGGTCTTTGCGTAGGGGTTCTGGAGGTTGGCGGCGAGGCCTTGCACAAATTCGTTCAGCCCCTGCGCGAAACCCTGCGGGCCGGCGTAGAGCGATTGGAACTCCAGCGTCGAGTCGGCGGCGAAGCGGATGTTGCTCGTCAGGCGGAAGCCCTTGGCGAGGCCCGCATCGTTGGTGCCGAGGATCGCCTGCGTGACGCCGCTCGCGACCACCATCGGGGTGATCTGCTGGTGTCGCACGACCGAGAAGCGCAGCGTGCGCGGCTCGCGGTGGGCGGGCCTGACGGTGACCTCGACGCTCGTCATCGCGGGCCCGGGGCCGAGCGTGCCGGAGATGGCGGAGAGGCGGTCCTGCGTGATGGTGCCGATGACGGCGCCGGTGTTGGCGAGCTTCACCGACTGCATCTGCGAAGGGAGGATGGTGATGATGTCCGCCGCGCACATCGGCAGCTCGACCTCGCCGAGCGTCAGCATCGGATGGCCGAAGGCCGTGACGCGATCGCCGTCGATGCGCGACACGGTGCCGGTGCCCGCGAGCGTGATGTCGCCGGTGGCGAGAGCCACCGAGACGGCCGAGCCGGCGCGCAGCGGCGAGATGCCGCCCGCGCCCGATTGGGAGCCGGTGGTGGAGGCCGCGGACTGCGTGCTGCCGCCGAGCGCGGTCGCGTTGAGCCCGAGCGCGGCGAATTGCGGCGCAAAAAGATCGGCGACGCCCGGGCTGAGTCCGCCGAGGGTGAACACCGGCTGGAGTGAGCGATAGGGCGAGTCGGGCACGGCCGTGATCGGCGACGGCACCTTGCCCAGGACCGGCGGAAGGGCCGCGCGATCCCGCACCTCGTCGAGGTCCGCGGCGGGCGTGAAGCCCGCGTGGCGCACGGTCTCGAAGCGTTGAATCTGGTAGCTCAGCGCGCCGGCAAACTTGCCCTCCACGTAAAGCGGGCTCCCGCTCATGCCGGCGACTGCGCCCATCTTTTGCACGCGCTCGTCGGTGAGTTCGCAGACGATCAGGGATTTGCCGGGGCCGAGGGCGTTGCGCAGCACGCCGGTGACCTGGACCGAAAACGACTCAGGCTCCGAGCCGCGGAAAACGGTCCAAACCTCGCCGCGCTGCCCGGGCTTGAGCTCGTCGATCGAGATGAGCGGGGCATCGATGGGCTGCGCGGCGAACGCAACGCTGGCCAAGCTGAAGAGCGCAAAGAGACGTAGGGCGGGTCGGGAGAAATTCATGGTTGGGCTCCGCCATCCTCCATCGGCTCGCCTTGGAGAAATTAGAGCCGGGCGATGGCGTTGGTTAGGATGTCACATGCGCGCTCGATGGCAACTCCGTCATGCGCTGTGCTGAGAAATCCCGCCTCATACGCGCTCGGGGCGAGATACACGCCGCGCTCCAGGCATGCGTGGAAGAAGCGCGCGAAGAGCTGGGCGTCGCCAGTGAGCGCGGTGGCATAGTCGCGCACCGGCGTGGCCGTGAAGAAGATGCTGAACATCGAGCCGCACTGCGGCACTTGCGCAGGCAGGCCCTTGGCTTTGCACGCGGCGAGCACGGCGTCGCGTAGCCGGCGACCGAGGGTGTCGAGGCGCGCGTAGGGATTTTCCGACTCGAGCAGGCGCAGCGCGGCGATGCCGGCGGCCATCGCGAGCGGATTGCCGCTCAACGTGCCGGCCTGGTAAACCGGCCCGAGCGGGGCGAGCTGATCCATGATGTCGGCCCGGCCGCCGAACGCCCCGACGGGCAGGCCGCCGCCGATGATTTTTCCGAGGCAGGTGAGATCGGGCGTGATGGACTCGCGCTCCTGCACGCCGCCCTTGGCGATGCGGAAGCCGGTCATCACCTCGTCGAAGATGAGCACGGCGCCGTGCTGCGCGGTGATGTCGCGCAGGTAGGCGAGGTAGCCGGCGTCCGGCATGATGAAGCCGACATTGCCGCAGTAGGCCTCGATGATGACGCCCGCGATCTGGCCGGGGTTGGCGGCAAACGCGGCGTCGAGCGCGGCGCGGTCGTTGAACGGCAGCACGACGGTCTCGGCGGCAAATGACGCCGGCACGCCTGCGCTGTCGGGGTGGCCGTGCGTGAGCGCGCCCGAGCCGGCCTTGATGAGCAGCGAGTCGGAATGACCGTGGTAGCAGCCGGAGAACTTGATGATCTTGTCGCGGCGCGTGAACCCGCGCGCGAGGCGGATGGCTGACATCGTGGCCTCGGTGCCGCTGTTGCACATGCGGACCTTCTGGATCGAGGGCACGAAGCGCACGATCAGCTCGGCCATCTCGACCTCGAGCGGATTGGGCGTGCCGAACGAAGTGCCGCGGTCGAGCGCCGCCGCGATGGCGGCGCGAATCACGGGATGGTTGTGCCCATGGATCGCCGGCCCCCACGTGCCGACAAAATCGATCAGCTCACGATCATCGGCGGTGGTGAGCATCGCGCCATGAGCGGCCTTGACGAAAAACGGCGCCCCGCCGACGGAGCGAAAGGCGCGCACGGGTGAATTGACGCCGCCGGGGATGAGCTGGCGGGCACGGGCGAAGAGTTGTTCGGAGGAAGACATGGAGCGGGAATCGTGAGCGTCGTTTTGATGCCCGACCGGGCCGCTGTCCACAAGCACGGCTGAATCAATGATAGGTTCGACGATTTGCTGGCCGAACGCGTGGCAACCTCGGCAGATCGTCGAGCAGGTTGCCCGGTTCTCTTTCACGGGGAATAAAAAAGGACGGCGACCGAAGTCGCCGTCCTTGTGGATCAAATCCTGGTCTTTCTTGAAATCAGAACTTCAGGGTATTGCGGAATACCCAATTGCGGGCCGGCGACTGCACAAACGAACCTTCCGAGTATTTCTCGTCGGTGGCGTTGTAGAGGCCGAAGTTCGAGTGGATGCGGTAGCCGAGGAGTTCCCACGGATAGCCGACGGTGACATCGAACACGAGGTAGTTGCCCGCTTGGTAACCACCGGCGAGCGGATTCCAGTCGACCGAACGGGAGACAACGGTCTTGGAGGAATAGCGCATGCCGAGACCCACCGTCGCGCCGCGGCCCAGGCCATTGGCGATTCCTTCGGTGAAGGTATATTTGCCGAAGAAGTTGAAGCGATACTCCGGCACATTCTCGATGCGGGCCTTGTAATAGATGTCGGACGCGACCTTGGCGGCGGGCGTGAGCGCGTTGTAAGCCGTGGTGCCGGGGGCCGCACGAGTCTTGTCGTAAAGCGTCTCGGCGGTCCACAGCCACGAGCCGTTGATCACGGCCTGGATGTTGCGGCGCGGGGTCCAGATGACCTCGGCTTCGCCACCCTCGATGCGGTTCTTCAGATCCGTCGTGCGCCAGCGGAGCAGGCGGACATTGCGGAAGGGAGAGCCGACCGGGAACAGCGTGGTGCTGAAGTTGAGCGGCTCCTCCAGGTTCGACTGCTTGGCGCCGTCGTCGAGCATCTGATTCTCGCGCTCACCGCGGAAGAAGGATACTGTGCCGACGATGCTGCCATCGGCCTTGGAGAGTTTGGCGCCGATTTCCCAGTTCATGCCTTGCTCGTTCTTGATGACGTCGTAGACGCCACGGCTGGCGAGCAGGGTCTGGAACTGCTGCAGCGAAGTGATGGTCTGGCCGAGATAGCTGAAGGACTGGCCGGGCGTGCCGCCGGCGCCGAAGGCGCGAGCCGCATCATACCACATCACCTCATCGCCGACGAACAGACCGCCCACGCGGCCGCTGTTGAACTTGAACGTCTTTGAGTTTGAGGCGTAGACGCTCAGCTCCTTGGTGACGGCATAGGAAAGGCCGCCCATCCAGGAGTTGCCTTCCTGATCGCTGGAAAGGCCGCGTTGGTAGTTGATGGAGTGGCCCCACACATCCTCCGGGTAGAGGTCCGGGCGCAGGTGCATGTCCGGGAAGTAAATGAACCAGGGATAATTGTTGGGCTGGTATTGGCCACGGGCCCAGCGGCGTTCCTTGCGGTAGCCGCCCAATACCGTGAGGCGATCATTTAGGAGGGTCGCCTGGTAGTTCAGGTATACCGAGTGCTGCTTGTCCTTGTAGCCATCGAGGGCGTTGCGGTCCGACTGATGATAGACCGAGACGTCGGGATAGATCTCAAAGCCCGGATCGAAGTTCGAGAAGATCTGGCGCACCGGCTTGATGGCGCCGGCGCGATCCTTGATGACTTGGTTTACCGGCACGTTGCCGTGATTGTAGATGCCGACATTGGTGCCGCGATAATCGGGGTTCGATGTCGTGTTGCGCGCGCCCGGGAGGAAGGCCCATTGGGCTTCGGTGGCGAGCTGGCCGCCGAGGAACTGCTGGTAGGGGTTGATGCGCTGGAAGCCGGCGAGCAGTTTGCTCTTCACGCCAAACTTCTCGAATTTCACCACGGTATCGATGTTGTGCGTCTGGGCGTAGCGGTAGTAGCCGGAGAGATTGCCGGTGCCCATGTTCCAGTTAACGCCGTTCGCGTAGGGCTGGAGAATCGCGCCGCCTTGGCCAACCGAGTAGTTCTCGTTCTTCTCGTTGAAGTAATTGTAGCGGACATCGAGCCAGCTGAACGGGCTCATGTCGGCCGTGAGCGAGACGGTGTCGATGGTGTTCTGGAAGTTCGCGCCGCGGCTCGTGTAGTTGAAGGCTTCGTCGTAGATGAACTGGCCCCCGGCGTTGGTATAGTAGGCGCCGCGCTTCACGCTGGTGTAGGCGGGCAGCGACCAGTCGGCGGTGGCGACGCGCTTGTTGTTGATGTAAGTCGCGTAGGCGAGCGTCGGCGTGCTGGTGCCCTGAATCACGTTGGCCGTCAGTCCGTTTCCGGTGTTGGCGGCGATGGTGTTGGCGAGCGTCGCCGTCGAGGAGCCATATTGCCCGGTAGTGGCGGCATTGCGCCAGCCGGCGAAGTCGCTCCAGATCCAGTCAAAGTCGTTCCAGCTGAATTTCTCGCGGATGAACTCCGCTTCCGCGGTGATCTTCACCTTGCCGCTGGCGAAGGGGATGAGGGAGACCGAGGGGTTTACGCTGTTGGAGCGGCGGAACTCGAAACGCCGTTCGCCCTGGGTGTCATCCCACGTGCCGACGACGCGCAACGCGGCGTTTTTGCCGAGCGCGGCGTTGTGGTCGAGGTTGATCTTCTGGCCCGAGTTGCTGTTGATCGAGTAGTCGATGCCGGTGGCGTTGCGTCCAAACTCAGGGAGTTTGCTGATATAGTTGATTACGCCGCCAGGGTAGCCTTGGCCGAAGAACACGGCTGCGGGGCCCTTGATGAACTCCACCCGCTCGACGTTCTCCAGATTGTAGGAGGTGTAGCGGAAGATGCCGTTGCGCATCAGGCTGTTCACCACAAACCCGCGGGCGGTGAATGCGCCCTGGGGGGTCGCCGAATTGGCGGGCACGCGCATCGCGAAGCGGGTGTCACCCGAAGTCGCCGCCGAGTAGCGGAACAGATCCGTCAGCGAGCGGGCATTCGTGTCGTCGAGCAGCTCGCGCGAAAGCACCGAGATGTTCAGCGGGATGTTCTGAATTTCCATCCCGATCTTGGTGGCGGAAACGGCATTGGTCTTCAGGTAGCCGTAGTCCTTGTCCGTGCGGACTTCGAACGGTGACAAGACCTGCACGTTGGCGTCGGTCGCGAGACCGGAGGTTGCGGGCCGCGCCGCTGCGGGAGCGGTGGTGGGTGCAGCCGGCGTGACGGCGGGGGTGGTGACGCCCTTGGTTTGGAACTCCGCGAGCTGCTTGCGCAGCGCGGCGTTTTCTTCCTGGAGCTTGCGGAGCGCTGCGGCGTCGGCCGATTGCCCGAAGGCAAACGGCACCGCCGTCAACGCCGCCAGCGTGATCGCGAGGCTTCGCCGCGCGACCGGTGCTTGGTGGGTTTTGGGTTTCATGGTTGGGAACGTTCGGTGTGTGTTGGACTCTGACAGAAAGGGCTGGGGCTCAGTGCGTGCTCTGGCCGTTGGCCTCGAAGAGCCGCAGGGTGGGCGAGACGCTGATGCCGATGCGGCCGGGCGCGGGGGCGCCGCGATTCTCGATGCGCCAGATGAGATGATCGACGACCTTGCGCACCAAGGTGGTCAGGTTGATGTCGATCGCGGCGGGGAAGTGATCGAGGTTGTGGTAGACGATCGGGTTGTAGTTGCCGACGACGGCCTCGAAGTCGCGGCCCGGCTGCTTGCCCGCCGCGCGCAGCGCGCGGAAAAACGATCCGCAGAAGTGATCCACGGGCACGTAGAGGCCGCTGGCGCGCGGGGTGTTTGCCAGCAGGGTGCGCACGAGCGTGTCGGTGTCCTCATGCACCGGCTTGATCTCAAGGTAGCCGACGCCCGGGTTGGATTTGCCGAGGATCGTGTGCGCGGGCAGCCGCAGCTCGGCGGCGCGCTCGAGGAAGGCCTTCACGCGGCGGGACACCGCGCTATAGTCGGGATCCGTGCTGATGACCGCGACGGCCTTGTGGCCGCGCTGGGCGAGGTGGTCGGCGGCGAGGCGGCCGTTTTCCTCGTTGTTCGGCTCGACGTAGTCGCCGGGATAGGACGCGGAACGGCGCGTCATGAACCAAACGTGCGGCAGGTCGCGGAGCTTGGCGAGGCACGCGGCCGAGGGTTCCCGGCCTTGGATGATGAGGCCATCGAGCTTTTCGTTCGCGAGCGTGGGGGGCAGTTCGTCGGCCGTGGAGGAAAACAGCACGCGCAGATCGACGCGGTAGCGGGTGTCGGTCGACTGCACCTGAAGCAGTTGGTCCTGAAACCAGTTGTGGCTAGGATTATTGGCACGGGCACCCACGAACCAAACTCCGATGCGGCGTTGTTCGGCGAGGCGGGTCTTGGGGCCGCGGCGGCGCTCCAGCGGCGCGGGCACGTAGTTGTGCTTCTCCATGACCGAGCGGATCCGCGCGAGGCTCTCGGGCGCGACGATCTGCGGCTGGTTGATCGCCCGCGACACGGTGGCGGGCGAGACCTTGGCGATCTTCGCGATTTCGGTGATCAGCATGGGGGTAGGGTTGGTGCTGAAAATTTCAGCAAAAGAGCATGAAATCGGCGCAGCATGGTCAAGCGCTATTCCGCGCCGAGGGCGACGTTGGGGCGCGAGCGCAGGTCTGGATCAGAGGCTGCGTTTCAACGCGCGTTTCCACCGATTAAGCAACTCTGTGCGCAGCCGGAGCGCGTCGGGCCAGGTGTGGGGATCGGTGCTCACGTGGTAGCCGTGGCTCATGCCAAGCTCCGGGCAGACCCAGAGTTCGCCGCCGGGTCGCGGGCCGGCGAGCCAGCACACGAACAAATCCTCCACGAACGCGAGGTAGTCGCGGACTTCCGGCGTGAGTGCGCCGCGTCCGTTGGTCACCGGCACCTGGCAGTGCTGGCTGTTGAACGGCCGCAAGTGAAACAGGCGCGACGCCCGAATCAGACCCGGCCACGCGAGCAGGCGCGCTGAGTAGTCGGCCGGCATCATGTGCTTGGAGACGGCAAAGTGCGAATGATCCCACGTCACGGGCATCGTCTCGCCCGTGGCGCGGCGGTAGAGCCGCGCGATCTCGGTGAATTTTTCCGGCGTCTCTGTCGCGGTGTCGCGGTGGGTCTCGATGTGGACGGCGAGGCCGAGTTGGCGCCCGGCGCGCACAAGCCGCACCGCTGCGCGGGCTGCGGCGGCTGGAGGAGTGTCATGGTTCAGCAGCTGGATGTTGATGAGGTGAACGCCGAGGTCGCGCTGCGCGCGCAGGCGAGGGAGGGCGTCTGCGACGCCCTGCGCGTCGAAGCCGCTCATCATCTCCAGGCCGTGGCGCGTCGCCTCGGCCTTGAGCTCCGGCGTGATGAAGGCGCAGACGCCATCGAAGCCCGCCTCGGCAATCGCGGTGATTTTGCCCGCGAGGCTCCATTCACGCCGGGCGGTGGGGTAGCCGATCATTGACCAAGGTGTGGCGCAGACGACGAGGCGAGGGGTGGGGGACTTGGTTTTCATGCGTGGCCTGAAAAATCCTGAAAACCGTTGTTGAGTTTCAGACCCGCGCCAGCTTATTCCGGCCGCCCACCGCCACCCCGCGCAATGTCCCTTCCGTTCACCCAACGTGTTTCCTGGATTTGGTCCGCCGAAGGCACGCATGCGACGCCGCCACCCGAGCGCGCGACTCCGTCGCACTATCAAGTGCGGATGTTTCGCCGGGTTTTCGAGGTCGCGGACCAGGCGGTGGCCGTGGTGGAGCCGGTGCATGTGTCGGCCGACAGCCGCTATCTATTTTTCTGCAACGGCACGTTGCTCGGGCGGGGCCCGGCCAAGGGCGATGTGAACCATCACTTCTACGAGACGTTCGACCTCGGGCCGCACCTGCGCCCGGGCCGCAACGTCCTCGCGGCCCTCGTGCTCGACATGTCGCGCGTGGCCCACCGGCCCACGCAGCTCGGGGCGCCGTGCTCGGTCATGACCTACGCCGGCGGCTTCGTGCTCGCCGGCGGCGAACTCAGCACCGACGCGAAATGGAAGGTCGCCGTGGACACCGCGCACCGCTTCCAGAACGAGCAGACCACCTTCGAGGGCTACCACGGATACTTCGAGCACCGCGTGTCGAAATTGATTCCGGCGCGCTGGACCGAGGCCGATTTCGATGACTCGGGTTGGCCGGCCGCAACCGTGCTCTATCAGGCTGAGCGGCTCGAGAACCGCCGTGACCCGACGAGTCCCTACGGGCTCGTGCCGCGGATGATTCCCCTGCTTGAGGAGCACGCGACCGGCGTGGCGTTTCGCGACGTGTTTCTCCCTGGTGGAGTCGAGGCACCCGCCGCGTGGCGGGGACTGGTCACCCGCGGCGACACCGTGACGATTCCGCCGCGCACGACCATCGAGCTGATCGTCGATGCCGGCGAACTCACCACGGCCTTTCCCCGGTTGGAAACCAGCGGCGGGGCCGGGAGCGTGGTGCTGCTCACCTATGCGGAGGCGTTGCGTCTGCCCTGGGGCACGCCCGGTGCGCGCCTCCTCGGTCGCCAGCAGCCGTTGGGCAACTTGGCTTCGCATTTCGCTGACGAGAGCACCGGCTGGACTTTTGATCGTCGCGGCAAAATCACCGGCTGGCGCGATCGGTGGGAACCGGCGGGCGGAGCTGGTGGCCAGGCTGAGGTCTTCGAGCCGCTGCACTGGCGGACGTTTCGCTACGTCGGTCTCACGCTCACCACGGCGGACGAGCCGTTGCAGCTGCATGCGCTCGCGCACCGGTTCACCGCCTACCCGCATCGTGTCACGGCGGAGTTTGCCTGCTCCGATCCGAAGCTGGAAAAAATCTGGCGCGCCGCGCTGCGGACGATGCGGCTGTGTTCGCACGAGACATTTGAGGACTGCCCTTACTACGAGCAGATGCAGTATGCCGGCGACACCGTGATCACCTCGAAGATCGCCATGCTCGCGGCCGGTGACTATGCCCTCACGCGGCAGGCGCTCCATCACTTTGATTGGTCGCGGCTGTCCGACGGACTCACGCAGAGCCGCTTTCCCTCGCGCCTCGTGCAGATCATCCCGTCGTGGTCGCTGCACTGGATCACCAACGTCCGCGACTACGCCTGGTGCTCCGGCGACCTTGCCACGGTGCGTGCGCTGCTGCCCGGGATGCGGGCGTCGGTGGACTGGTTTCGCCGCCACGGCGATGCCGATGGACTGCCCGCCAAGCTGCCCTTCTGGAACATCACCGATTGGTGTCCGTGGTGGCCGCGCGGTGTCGTGCCCGGGGCGGACAGCGGCCCCACCTGCATCATCTCCGCGCAATTCCTCCTCGCGCTCGACGAACTCGCCGACCTCTGCCGCCTCGTGGGCGGCGAACGCGAAGCGGCCGACCTCTCCGCCGAGGCCGCCGCGCTGCGTCCCAAACTCCACGCTCGTTTTTGGTCCGAGAGCGAGGGGCTCTACCTCGACCGCCCCGGCGGACCCGAGGTCAGCCAATACGGCAACGCCTGGGCGGTCGTGTGCGGCGCGGCTGATGCCGCCACGCGCGCTCGCCTGCTCGCGCGCTTCCCGCACGACCCGCAACTCGCGCCGGGCTCGTTCTTCTGGTGGCACACGGGCTTCCGCGCGCTCGCCCTGTGCGGCGCCTACGATCGGATGCCGGAGTTCCTCGGGCCATGGCACGAGATGATTGACGCGGGCCTCGACACCTTCGTGGAGGAAAACAGCTACTGGCGCTCCCTTTGCCACGCGTGGAGCGCGCACCCGGCGCTCGAGTTCATGACGCGCATCCTCGGAGTGACGCCGGCCGCGCCGGGCTTCGCCGCGATCGACATTGCGCCGCAGCGCTGCGGTCTCGCCCACGCGCGCGGCTCGGTCTGCACGCCGCGCGGGCCGGTGTCCGTCGCTTGGCGCGCGGAAGGAAAACGATTCTCAATCGAGATCGAGGCGCCCGCAGCGACACCGGTAACCCTGCAACTTCCCGGCGGCGTGCGCCGCACGTTTCAAGGCGGCCGATTCGCCGAGGAGATCGCGCTCCCATGAGCCCGGTGCTGACGCTCCACCACGAGCCGCACCAGCACGTGGAAATCTCCGCCGGTGGCGTGGTGTTGTTCCGCTATGTCTATGCGCCCGACACGCCTGCCGGCGAATCGCCGCGGCCTTACGTGCATCCCCTCCGTTCGCTGGCCGGCGACACGCTGACGAATTTCCGTCCCAACGATCATCCGTGGCATCATGCGCTGAGCCTGACGCTCACGAGCGTCGCGGGGATCAATTTCTGGGGCGGGCCCTCGCACCGGAACGAAGGCGGCTACCAGTGGCGCGACGACCACGGCGCGCAGGTGCATCGGGCCTGGCCAACGCTCACCGCGGAGAAACTGGAGGAGCGCCTCGACTGGTGCGATCCACGCTCGGGCACCGTCCTGCTGCACGAACACCGCGAACTCACGCCTGCGCTGATTCCCGGCGGCTGGTCGCTGCGTTGGACGAGCGAGCTCTTCAACGCCGCCGGCCGCGATCTCGCGCTCGAGAACTACCACTCGCTCGGCGGCCTCGCCGGTTCGCACTACACGGGGCTGCAATTCCGCGGCGCGCGCGACCTGCTCGATCAGCACGGCGACGCCACGATCGGCATTGCGGCTGAAGACGGCCTCGCGGGCGAGGCTGCCGTGCACGGCGCGCTTGCCCACTGGATGGAATGGTCGTGCCAGCATGACGGCTCGTTGCGACGGACTCGGATTCGTTTCGAGAATCTTTCCGGGCCGTTGCCGTGGTTTGTGCGCGCAAAGAATCCGCTCGCGGCTTTCGCCTTCCACCGCGAAAAATCGCATCCGCTCCCCGCCGGCGGCACCCTGCGCCTCGACCACCTGCTTTCCTTCACCACCCCATGAGCCTCAATCGCCGCACGTTTCTGCGCCACACGTCGCTCGGGGCGATCGGCCTTACGGCCGGGGCCAAGGCGGTCGCGGCCGACGCGGTCCCTGCGCTCAAGTTGCCGGCTTTCGACGCGCGCGCGCCCGAGGATTTTTGGTCCGCCGTGCGCGCGCAGTTCCCGCTCACGCCGCGGCTCACCTATTTCAACACCGGCGGCCTCGGCCCCGCGTGCCGGCCCGCGCTCGATCGCGCCGCGGAGCTCACGCGCCAGCTCCAGGAAAAATCCGAGCACGGCCACGGCCTCATCGCCGGCGCGCGCGCGATTGCGGCGCGGTTCCTCGGCGCCGATCCGGCGGAGATCGCGTTTGTGCGCAACGCCACCGAGGGCAACGCCATCGTCGCCGCCGGCCTCGCGCTGCGCGCAGGCGATGAGGTGATCTACGAGTCGCATGCGCACCCCGGCGGGGCGTTTGCCTGGCTCCAGCAGGCGCGGTTGCGCGGCATCGTGGTGAAGACCTTCGAGCCGGCGACCACCACGCCCGAGGAGAATGTCGCCCGCGTGGAAAAGCTCCTCACGCCGCGCACCCGCGTGGTGCAGGTCTCGCACGTCACGGCGCCCACGGGCATCGTGATGCCGGTGGACGCGCTCGCGAGGCTTTGCCACGCGCGGGGCGTGTGGTTCCACATCGATGGCGCGCAGTCGGCGGGCATGATTCCCTTTTCACTGCGCGAGATCGGTGGCGATTCCTTCGCGACGAGCGGCCACAAGTGGATCGGCGGGCCGCACGAGACGGGTGTCCTCTGGGTGCGCCGCGATCGGATGGACGAGGTCGCGCCGGTGCTCGCGGGCGCCTACACGGGCGACATCGACGCGGCGACGGGCGAGTTCAAGCTAACCGAAAACGCGATGCGCTACGAATACGGCACGCGCAACGCCGCCGCGATGCACGGCCTCGCCGAGGCCATGCGGTTTCAGGAGGGCATCGGCCGCGACCGCATCGCCGCCCGCGGCCGCGCGCTCGCGGAACGCGTCCGCCGTGGGCTCGCCGCGCTCAAAGGCGTCGAGATCCTCACGCCCGCGGCGCCCGCGCTCTGCGCCGCGATGATCACGTTTCGCACGGCGACGGTGCCGCACGACAAACTTTTCTCCCGGCTTATGTCGGCGCGGGCCATCCGCTGCCGGCCGGTCACGGAGGAGAAGCTTAACGCGCTGCGCGTCTCAACGCACATCTTCAACTCGCCGGCCGAGTGCGACGCGCTGATCGTCGGGGTGGAAGAAATCCTGCGCACGCCATGAAACTCAAGGACACGGCCGAGTGCCTTGGAGTAGGGCGGGTCTGTGACCCGCCCTCTCGACGTGCGCCGCGCGAAAGGGCGGGTCACAGACCCGCCCTACTTGAATCACTCGACCTCAACCACCATTTCGATCTCGACCGCGCAGTCGAGCGGCAGGGCCGCCATGCCGAGCGCGGCGCGCGCGTGCTTCCCGCGCTCGCCAAAGACCGCCACGAGCAGATCGGAGCAGCCGTTCATCACCTGGGGTTGCTGGGTGAAATTCTCCACCGAGTTCACGAATCCGCCCACGCGCACGATTCGCTTCACCTTCGAGAGATCGCCGATCTCCTGCTTGAGCGTGGCCAGCAGCGCGAGGGCCGTGTGCCGCGCCGCGGCGGCGCCCTGCTCGACGGTCAGTTCGCGGCCCAGCTTGCCGGTGATCACCTTGCCGTCGGCGCCGCGCGAGATGTGGCCGGCGAGGAAAACCAGATTGCCCGTGCGGACGGCCGGCACGTAGTTGGCCACGGGCTTGCTCGTCGGCGGGAGCTTGTGGCCGAGGGCCGCGAGCTTGGCCTCGGGCGTCTGGGCGGCATCGGCGGCGCGCAGCGGCGCGAGCACGAGGCCGAGGAAAAGCAGGACCGGGGCGAGGGTGGGGAGGCGCATGGTGGCGCGACGTTGCATTCATGATCCGCGCACGACGACTATTTTTTGCGGCGATCGCGCTGCTCTCTGCAACAGCCCCTGCGGCCGAGCTGAAACACGATCTCTACGTGTGCGCCAACCTCAGCCCGCAGGGCGGCGGCGTGATGGGGCGCAGCGGCCCGGTCCGCAGCGGGCTGTTCCGATCGGAAGACCGCGTTGAGTTCACGCACATCGGTCCGCACCACATCCGCACGTTCTCGGTGACCCATGATCCCGTCGATCCCGCGCGGCTCTACATCGCCCTCCTCGACGGCGTGCTGCGCACGCCCGACCGCGGGAAGACTTTTCGCATCGTCACGAGCTGGGACATGACGGAGGCGAAGTCCATTTCCGTGGACCGACAGCGCCCGGAGCACGTCTATGCCGGCATTCCCGATGGCATCGCCGTTTCACACGATCGCGGCCAGACGTGGCGGCGGATGAACGACGGCATCCAGCGCGCCTACACCGAGTCGATCCTCGTGGATCGCACGCAGGCCGGACGGGTGCTCGCGGGCACGGAGCTGGGCATCTATCTCACTGAGGACGGCGCGCGCACATGGCGGCTCGTGCAGGCGACCGACAAGGTCACCTACGCGCTGCGTCAGTCGCCGCATGATCCGAAGGTCTTTCTCGCGACCACGTCGAGCAACGGCGCGTTTCGCTCCACCGATCGCGGTGTCACCTGGACCCGTCTGCCGGGCGTGCCGGCCGAGCGCACGCTGCACAACATCGAGTTCGATCCGCGCAACCCGCGGCGGATCGCCTACTGCGGCTGGGGTGCGGGTGTGCAGGTTTCCGACGACAACGGCGCGACGTGGCAGGACCGCACCGCCGGCCTGCCCAAGCGCGAAGTCTGGCGCATCGCGATCGATCCGGATCTGCCGGACCGGCTCTACGCCGGACCCTACCAGGAGGCGCTGCATGCTTCGGACGATTTTGGCCGCACGTGGCGCCCGCTGGAGTGCGGCCGCGGGACGTATTTCGACCTCGTGTTTGTGCCGCGGAAATGATCATGAAGCCTCTCATTGCCCTTCTCTTCGCGGTGGCGACCGTCAGTGCGGTCGCCCAGCCCTCCTTCACCGCGCCTCCGCCGCCGACCTCACCGGTCGAGGACGCCGCGATCCGCCGCGACCAGTATCTCGCGCGCCGACTGGAGGCTTTGCGCTGGCGCGCCTCGCAAGTAAATCCCGCCGAGCCGGCGAAGCTCGGCCTCGCCGACATCGCGGCCAAGCTCGCGCTGCGCGAGGATGCGGCGCTCTGCTCGGCCCGGATCGTCGAGCTGATGAAGACGCCGTCGGCGGACATGTTCTGGATGTTTCCCGTCACGTGCATCTCGTATCTCGGCCGCGATCAGCTCACGCCCGAGGCGAAGGCCGCGATTCGCGAGGCGTGGCGCACCTATTATCCGCTGCGCGGCGACACCGAGAACCACTGGGTGATGTATTACACCACGATGCACCTCATGGCCGACCTCTGGCCAGGCGAGGGCGGGGACCACTGGTTCAACGGGAAATCCTCCGCGGAAATCTCCGCCGAGTCGCGCGCGTGGCTGCTGCACTGGATGGACCTCACGACCACGATCGGGCAGGGCGAATACGACTGCACGCACTACCTCGGTGAGTATGCGATCCCGATGCTGTTTCTTTCCACGTGGGCGCGTGATCCGGAGATGCGGCAGCGCGGGCGCATGATGCTCGACTGGATCTTCGCGGACTTCGCGGTCGAGACGCTCAATGGCACCTACATCGGTTCGCACGCGCGCACGGACGACACGACGGTGTTGGAGAAATGGAACGCCCTCTCGTCCTACTTCGCCTGGCAGCTCCTCGGCAACTGCCCGGCCCCGGCGGCCTACGGCGGGTGGGGCATCTATTTCGCCGCCGTCGCGGATCGCTACGAGCTGCCGGAGGTCATCTACCGCATCGGCACGGATCGCACGAGCGCCTACACGCACATCGAGCGCAAGCGCACGCGCCACCGCTGGCGCGGCAGCGACGAGCGCAACGCCCCCGTTTACAAGACCGCCTACATCACGCCCGACTACGCGCTCGGTTCCGATCAGGGCGGCCTGCTCCAGCCCATCCAGCAGCACTCGTGGGATCTCACCTGGGCCGTGCCCGACCCGCGTGGCGTCCACAACACGATCTTCTCGGTGCAGCCGTTCTTCGGGCCCGAGGAGCTGATGATGTATTTCACGGAGATGCCGGACTACATGCCCGCGTCGGTCACGTTTCAGGGCAAGCCCACCTACGTCAGCGAGAGCAAGCTCCTCGGCGGGTCGCCCCACGAGCAGATCTTCCAGCAGGACGACGCGCTCATCTCCCTGAGCGACATCCCGGCGAGCGCGCCGTGGAAGCAGATCAATGGCTTCTTCTCGAAGGATCTCACGGCGCTCGAGGAGGACGCCTCGGGCTGGATCTTTGCGCAGGGCGGACGCACCTACATCGCCTACCGGCCGCTCGCGCCCTACGAGTGGCGGCCGCTGGAGAAAGGTGGCAAACGCCTCCTCTCGCCGCACGCGAAGAACGGCACGATCCTCCAGGCCGCCGCCGCGCGCGAGTTTGCGAGCTGGGACGAATTCAAGGCCAAGGTCCGCGCCCTCCCGCTGAAAATCACGCTCGAGCCCACGCCGCGCGTCGCGTTCACGAGTCTGCGCGGCAAGAAAATCGAGGTCGCCTACGGGGCCGCCCCGCGCGTGGACGGCCGCGTGATCGATTACGCCAAGGAGTGGAAACTCTTCGGCGGTCCCTACCTCAATGCCGAGGTCGGCGGTCGCAAACTCACGCTCACCCACGGCCGCCTGAAGCGCGTGCTCGATTTCAACGCGCTGAGCATCACGGACGAGATCGTGCCGTAGGCGCGGCTCACGCGATCAAGTCGCGGATGACTTCGCCGTGGACGTCGGTGAGCCGGTAGTTCCGGCCACCGCTCAGATAGGTGAGGTTCTCATGATCGAGGCCGAGCAGGTGCAGCACCGTCGCCCAGAGATCATAGACGCTCACCGGTTTGTCGGCGACACGGTAGCCGAGGTCGTCGGTCGCGCCGTAAACCGTCCCGGCCTTCACGCCGCCGCCCGCCAGCCAGATGGAGAAGCCGTAGGGGTTGTGGTCGCGGCCGTTGGAGCCTTGCGAGAACGGCGTGCGGCCAAACTCGCCGGCCCAGATCACGAGCGTCTCGTCGAGCAGACCGCGCGCCTTGAGATCGGTGAGCAGGGCGGCGATGGGCTGATCGACCTGATGCGCCATGGCGCGATGTCCGCGCTCGAGGTCGCCGTGCTGGTCCCACGGGTTGGGGGCGTTGCCCGATCCAATCTTCTCGGTGAGGCAGCTGAGCTCCACGAAACGCACGCCGCGCTCGACGAGGCGGCGCGCGAGCAGGCATTGGCGCGCGTAGGCGGCCTTCTGCGGATGCGGGTCATCGATGCCGTAGAGTTTCTTCACGGCCTCGGTTTCGCCGGCCAGACCGACGAGCTCGGGCACGGCGGCCTGCATCCGGTAGGCGGTCTCGTAGTTCTTCACCGCGGCCTCGATCTGCGGATCGTGGCCGGCGAGGTTCGCGAAATCGGTGTCGGCGGCGCGGATGAAATCGAGGCTCGCGCGCTGCAGCGCGTCGCCCGCGCGCGGCGTGATGTTGGGCACCGGTTCGCGCCGGTCGGCGGAGATGATCGAGGCCTGGTGCTGCGCGGGGAGGAAGCCGTTGCCAAAAAGCCCCGGGCCGCCGTGCGGGGCCGTCGCGTCGCCGCTCTGGAGCACCACGAAGCCGGGCAGGTCGCGGTTGGCGGTTCCGAGGCCGTAGTTGATCCACGCGCCGGCGCTGGGGAAGCCCATCGTGGGAAAGCCGGTGTGGAAGAAATAATTCCCCTGCGCGTGCTCGCTGACCTTGGACGTCATCGAGCGGACGACGCAGAGATCATCCGCGCAACTGCGGGCGATCTGCGGAAACAGGGTGCTGATTTCGAGTCCGCTCGCGCCGTGGCGGCCAAACTCGAAAGGGCTGGGGAACACGGTGCCGTTCTTGTTGAACTGCGTGCGTTCGACCTTCGCGGGCATGGGCTGGCCCGCGAGCCGCGTGAGCAGCGGCTTGGGGTCGAAGGAGTCGAGGTGCGAGACGCCGCCCGACATGTAGAGAAAGATCACGTTCTTCGCGCGGGGCCGGAAGTGAGGCGCGGGCGGCCGCACGGCGCCGCGGCCGGGGGTCGCGAGCAGTCCGGACAGCGCCAGGTAACCGAAGCCGGTCGAACAGCGGCGGAGCATCTCGCGGCGGGTGAGGAGCGGATTCATCGGAGAAAGATAAATTCCTTCGCGTTGAAGAGCGCGTGCGCGAGGTCGGCCCACGCGGCGTAGGCGGCGCGACCGTTCGCCGTTTCACCGAGGAAGGCGAGGGCGCGCGTGACCTCGTCGGGCGCGGGCGCACGCGCGAACGCGGCGGCATACATCGCGCGCACACGGGCCTCCGGGCTGCCGTGCGCCGGATCTGCGGCGAGTCGCGCCGCCCAGCGTTCGGCGAGCTGGCGCACGAACGGGGCGTTGAGCAGCGCGAGCGACTGCGCGGGGACGTTGGTCACATCGCGGCGGCCGACCGGCGCGGCGGGCACGGGTGCGTCAAAGGCGGCGAGGAACGGATCGAGGTCGTTGCGCTTCACGCGCACATAGACACTGCGCCGCGGGGTGGCGCCGAGCACGGGCGGGCCGGACATTTCGCTCGTGTCCAGCTCGCCCGACACGGCGAGCAGCGCATCGCGGATCGCCTCGGCTTCGAGGCGCCGCACGGAGGCGTGGGAGAGGAGGCGGTTGTCGGGGTCGCGTTCGGCGGTGCCGGGCGGCGGGGTGGTGGCCCGCTGCCAGGCATCGCTCGTCACCAGCAGGCGCACGAGGGCCTTGATGGACCAGCGGTGCTCGACGAACCACGTGGCCAGCCAGTCGAGCAGCTCGGGGTGCGAGGGCAGTTCGCCCATGCGGCCGAAATTGTCCGGCGTGGCGACGAGCCCGCGGCCAAACACGTGGTGCCACACGCGATTCACGATGACTCGCGCGGCGAGCGGATTGTCGGTCCGCACCAAGTCGCGGGCGAGAGCGAGGCGGCCGCTGTCGGTGACGTTGTAAGGCGTGGCATCGATGGCTTCGAGAAAGTGCCGCGGGACCAGCTCGCCGGGCTGGCGATGATCGCCGCGGGCGAGGAGCGGGGCGTCGGCGGCGAGCGTTTCGATCACGCCGGGGGCGCGGGTTGGAATGCGCAGCGCTGCTTCCTGCGTGCGCCAGGCAGCGAGCAGCGGCGCGACGGCGGGGAGTTGGCCGGGCTGGTTGCGGAGAATCCCGGCGCGAAGGAACTGATCGAGCAGCTCGGCGTCGCCATCGGTGGGGTGACCTTCCTTCCACGCCCTCAGGCTGACGCGCAGTGCGGTGGAAAAACCCTCGGCGAGCTCGGCCGCGGTCTGCGCGTCGCCGCAGGCGGCGAGCAACAGGGCGGCAAAAGGCCACGCCTCGAACGGCCCGAGATCACCGGCCCGCACGAGGAGGACTTCGGAAACACCGAACCAGGAGCGCGTGGCCGCGGGATTCGCCAGCACGGGCTGATCGGCGGCGGTGGAAAACTCGATGTGGATCTGATCGCCTTGCCAGTAGCCGAGCGGTTGCTTGATCCAACGCGGGCCGGTGCCGGCGAGCTTCTGCACGGGATAGACCGTGCCGTCTCGCGGATAATTCTGCACGACGTAGCGGGCGAATGAGCCGCCTTCGCCGGAGAGTCGCAGCCAGAGATCATATTTATCATCGAGGCGAAGGCGCGGTGAAAGGAGCACTCCCCGGTCCTTGGTCGAATCGAGATGCGAGTAGATCCCGGCTGGGTAGATGCCGGTGATTACCCGATCCCCTTCGGCCGCGAGCGCAAAATCGCCCGCCGCGCCGACCGTGTTTACGCCCGGTCCTTCGCGTAGCCAGGAGGTGGCATCGGCGGCTTGCGACAAGTCCCAGCGTTGCGGAAACGTGCGATCACGATGTCGCGCGATGCCGTCGAATTGGTTGCGCCACGGCTCGAGGGCGGCCGCGGGTGCGGTTCCTCGCGCGATGAGAAAAAAGGGATGCAGCGCGGACTCCGCGGACTTCGCCGCGGCGATCGATTTCTTGAGCGCGGCGTCGGGTGACGCGAGGCGGGCGGGGAGGGCCTCGGCGTCGGCCAGCCACGCTTCGGCGAGGGCGGAGCGGAGCTGCCCTTTGGTTTCGCGCAGGGCGGCGCGTAAGGCGGGTTCGTCGGGATCAGGGGCGTCGACGGCGAGTTGCGCGGGCGAGGTCGAGCTGAAGATGCCGTGCCACGCCGTGAAGTCGCGCTGGCTGAGCGGATCGAATTTGTGGTCGTGGCAGCGCGCGCACGAGAGCGTGAGGCCGAGGAAGGCCTTCGAGACGGTGTTGATCTGATCGTCGGTGAAGCGGACGAGTTCCTCCAGGGCGTCGGTCGGCGCAAAGCCGTGCAGCACCATGCGGAGATTCGCCACGCCGAGAGCGGACTCGTTGAGGCCGAGGACGGGATTGAGGCGCGGCTGCGGCAGGCGATCGCCGGCGAGGTGCTCGAGGACGAGCTGGTCGTAGGGCACATCGGCATTCAGGGCGCGGATGAGATAGTCGCGGTAGCGCCAGGCATTGGGGATCGCAGAATCGCCCTCGCTGCCGTGCGAGTCGGCGTAGCGCACCCAATCCATCCAGTGGCGCGCCCAGCGCTCGCCGAATCGGGGCGACGCGAGCAGCGCATCCACCTGCGCCGCGAAGGCCGCGGGCGACAGATCGCTCGGAGAATCCGACGGTGCGGTCGCATCCGGCGGGAGACCGGTGAGGGAGAAGCTGAGTCTGCGCGCCAAGGTCGCCGCATCGGCGCGAGGCGCGATCGGCAGGCCCGCTTTGGTGAGCTGGGCATTGATGAAGCGATCCACCGGATGCGTGGACGAGCCGGCGGGGGGCGAGGGTTTGCGGATGGGTTGAAAGCTCCACCACGCCTTGCGGCGCTCCATCACCGCCCGCCAGTCGGTGTCGGCCGCGATCTGCGCATCGGTCGGCGGCGCGTCGCGCGGATCGGGTGCGCCGCGGGCCACCCAGCGCTCGAAGTCGGCGATGACGGTTGCGTCGAGCTTGGCGCCGGCCTTGGGCATCGTGAGGTCGTCGTGCTCGTGGCGGATGGCCTGGAGGAGCAGGCTGTTCTTGGGGTCGCCGGGGATGATGGCCGGGCCGGTGTCGCCGCCCTTGAGCAACGCGGCGCGATGATCGAGCGCGAGGCCGGCTTTCATTTTTCCACCCGTGCGATGGCATTCGTAGCAGTCCTGCGCGAGCACAGGGCGGATTCGGTGCTCGAAGAACTCCACGTCGGCCGGGGCGAGCGCCGCATGCGCTGCCCATCCGGGCGCGAAGAGCGCGCCGGCGAAGATGAGAGTGGCGACACGGGGGAACACGCGGAGGAAAGTGGCCCGACGATTGGCGGCGAACCTCGAACTTTCAAGCGCCCGGGCTGGCGGGGAATTGCCCTTGCTGGAGGCCGCGGTGCGCGCGAGCGTCGCGGTCGAAACCCCGCCATGAAACTTATTCGCTGTCTTTTCCTCGCGCTTGCCGGTCTTGGTTTCGTCGCAGCCGGCACTGCCGCCGCCCCGGCGACCCGGCCCAACATCATCTACATCCTCGCCGACGATCTCGGCTACACGGATATCGCGGTCAACGGCTCCAAATACTACGAGACGCCGAACATCGACCGGCTCGCCGCGCAGGGGATGAACTTCACCAACTACCACAATTGCCAGAACTGCGCCCCGACGCGCGCCGCCCTGATGACCGGCCAATACGGCGCGCGCACCGGCACCTACACGGTCGGCGGCATCGATCGTTTCGACTGGAGCAAGCGGCCGCTGCGCCCAGTGGACAACGTGACCAACCTGCCGCTCGATCGTGTGATTCTGCCGCAGGCGCTCAAGAGCGCGGGCTACGCGACGGCGATGTTTGGGAAGTGGCACCTCGGGCAGCAGGGCGACTACGTGCCGGGGCGCCGGGGATTCGACGAGGCGATCGTGAGTAACGGACGGCATTTCGATTTCGAGACCACGCCCAAGACCTCCTACCCCGCGGGCCAATACCTCGCGGATTTTCTCACCGATCGCGCGTTGGATTTCATCCGGCGCAAGCAGGGTGGCCCGTTCTTCCTCTACTTGCCGCACTTTGGCGTCCACTCGCCGCATGAGGCCAAAGCGGACCTGATCGCGAAATTCAAGGCAAAGCCCGGCGTGGGCGGCCACAACAACCCCGTCTATGCCGCGATGATCGCGAGCGTGGATGAGAGCGTGGGGCGCATCATGGCCCTGCTCGACGAACTGAAGATCGCGGACAACACCGTGCTGATCTTCTCCAGCGACAATGGCGGCATGGGCGGCTACGTGCGCGAGGGCGTCAAGAAGGATGGCAGCGACGTCACCGACAATGCCCCGCTGCGTTCCGGCAAGGGCAGCCTCTACGAAGGCGGCACGCGCGTGCCGTTGATCGTGCGCTGGCCCGGGCGCATCGCTCCCGGCAGCACCAACGACACGCCGGCGATCCACGTCGATGTTTATCCCACGTTCGCCGCCCTCGCGGACGCGAAGCTGCCGGCCCAGCAGGTTTTCGACGGCGAGAGCCTCATGCCGCTGATGCTCAACCGCGGGGCGAAGCTCACGCGCGAGGCCATCTACCAGCACTTCCCCGGGTATCTCGGTGCCGGCGGCGACAACTGGCGCACCACGCCCGTGAGCACGATCACCGCGGGGGATTGGAAGCTCATGGAATTTCTCGAGGACGGCCGTCTCGAACTCTACAATCTCCGCGAGGACATCGGTGAGTCGAAGAATCTCGCCGCGACGAATCCCACGAAGGCGAAGGAACTGCACGCGCAGCTCGGCGCCTGGCGCGCGGCGATCAAGGCGCCGATGCCCACGAAGAACGACGCGGCCAAAACCGAGGACGCGGCCAAGAAAAAGGGCGGGAAGAAAAAACGCGCCGAAAACAAGTAGCCGTCACCGCGCGACGAAGCCGTGCCGCACGTGCCAGTGGCGCGTTTCGCCCGGGGCGAGACGCAGCGGGAGATAGGGCTCGACCGAGATCGTGTTGGCGTTGGCCCACACGGGGCACTCCGCGGGCACGTAGCTGGATTCGAAGGTGACGCGCGCCAGCCGCGGATGATCCAGTTCGAGCGCGAGCGGCCGGCCGGGCGGGAGGGTGAGCAGCGAGAACTGGTTGTCGCTCGCGGTGAGAAACGGGCGCTTGAAAGTCAACGTGCCATCGGCCGCCACGGCGAAGCCAGGGTTCTCGGCGAGCGTGGTGCCCGCGGGCAGGCGCAGGCGGGCGCGATGCTGCGTGAGTGACCAGAACGGATGCGGGAACCACTCGAGCGCGAGTGACGTTTCGCCGACATTGGTGAGCTGCGTGAACGAGGTCACGGTGCGATCGCGCAGCTCGATCTTGCGCGTGAGCTCGCAGGCGAAGCCGGCGGCGGACTGGCGCGTTTGGAAAACGATGTGGTCAGCGGCGGGGTTCACGTTCCAGCGCGCGGGCTCGACGAGCCGCGTGGAGTCGGGGCTCTGACCGATGGCGGCGGGATTGGTCGCGAGCGTGCCGGCGCCGATGGCGAGGCCGGTCGTGCCGGACCAAGTGTAGGGCGAGCTGTCCGCGCGCCGCCGGTGGCGGAACGATTCAGGCAGGCCCTGGCCGTTGAACGCCGTCGGATCGGGCTTCGGAAACTCAGGACCGGAAAGGAGCGGACCGAGCTTCGCATCCTTGACCTGCCACACGTAGCCGCCCCAGCAGTAGCGCCAGCCCTGCCGCGCGGCATCGACCGGATCGGCCGGATCGAGCACGTCGACGGTCAGCTCGCGGTTTGAAAGCGTGATCATCGAATCGGGAGAATCTGGCGCGAAGATTACTTCACGCGCCGCACGCGCACGGCGACGGAGTCTTCGGTGAGCTTGAGCGCGAAGGCACCGAGCGGGCGCGCCTCAATGATCACCGTGGCGCCGAGGATCTCGTAGGGGATGGGCTCGACGCCTTCCCAAACCTGGCCGGTGTCGAGCGAGAAGCGGTTGGCGCCCTGCCAGCCGGTGACCTTGGCCTTCATCGGCGGCAGATCGCGCCAGCCGGAGCCGTCGCCCTTGCCGAAACCGAAACGCTCCCAGAAGCGCGAGCGCGCGACGGCGTTCTCCTGCGCGGTGGTGCCGGGCTCGGGCGTGACCGGCGGGGGTGTGGTGATCTTGGTGATTACCTGCGCGACGTGGCGGATGAGCGCGGCGTCGATCACGCCGAGTTGATCGGGCGTGAGGCGGTCGAGGCCGGCGCCTTTCCACTCGGCGTCGGTGAGGACTTTCTGGAGGCCGGGAAATGTCGGCTCGGCGCCGAGGCCGGCGAAGGCGCTGGCGACGAAGAACGTGGCGAGGGGGAGCAGCTTCATGGCGAAAACAAAAACGCGTTCACCGGCCCGGCGCCAGCCTGCGCCCGCCGCCGTGCACCGCCGCATAAAACGGATCGCCAGGCCGGATCGAGCCGGCGGCCACCGCCTGGCCGGTGAAGGCGGATTTGTAGATCGCGGTGAGGAGATCGAGGGTGCGGCGCGCCTCAGCGCCGGAAGTCAGGGGCGGTGTGCCCGCATCCATATCGGCGACAAATGCGGCGAGCTGCGCGGCGTGCGTTGAGCCGACGTCGGGCGGGAAGCTCTGCCACGAGGCGAGCAAGCCGTCGTCCTGCGCGGCGGGGGCGAGCGTGAGCCGCCAGTTGTCGCGCGCGTAGCTGTAGAGGTGCGTGAGCTCGACGGTGGCCTTCTGGTAGTCGAGGCGCAGGTAGGTTTCCTGCCGCGGGCTCAGCGCGCTGTTGACGATCGAGGCAACCGCGCGGTTGGCGAACGTGACCATCGCGAGCGAGACATCCTCGACCTCGATCGCGCGATCGAGGGTGGCGGCGAGGGCGCGGACTTCGGTCCACTCGCCGAGCAGGTGCAGCAGGTGATCCATCGCGTGGATGCCGAGACCGAGCGTAGGGCCGCCGAGCCCGGCCCAGGTGCTGCGCCACGGCGGGGCGTAGTAGGCGGCATCGCGAAACCAGAGCGTGTGGCAGACCGCCACGAGCGGCCGGCCGAGCTGCCCGCGGTCCGCGAGGTCGCGCAGGTGCGCGGTGGAGGACGCGAAGCGCATCTGGAAAATGCACGCGGTGCGCCGCCCGGTGCGGCGTTCGGCGGCCTCGATGGCGTCGAACTCGGCGAGCGATCCGCAGAGGGGTTTTTCGCAAAGCACCCACGCGCCCGCCTCCATTGCGGCAATGCACATGGCGCCGTGCAGGTCGGGCGGCGTGGCGATGAGCACGATGTCCGGGCGCGTCTCGCGCAGCGCGGTCGCAAAGTCTGTGAGCGCGGCGGGCACGCGGTGGCGCTGGCAAAACGCCGCGGCCCGCGCGGCATCGACATCGACGGCGGCGACGAGCTGCACCCGGCCCTGCGTGGCCTCGACGGCGCGCACATGGGCGTCGCCGATGCCACCGGTGCCGACGAGGAGCGCGCGGTAGGTTTTTCCACTCACACTCATGCGGGGTCCTTTTTCCGCGTGTAGATCGTGAGGCCGGAGAGGGAGCCGGACGGGGCGGGGAAGAACAGGCTGCCGATGTAGCCGCACACGAGGCAGCCCAGGATCGCAAAGGTGGGATAGAGAATGGGCGCGACCTTGCCGCTGTGCCAGATGAGCAAGGTGATCACGAGGCTCGCGGCGACGCCGATGATCGTGCCCTGCCAGTTGGCGCGTTTGGTGAACATGCCTAGCCCGTAGCAGCCGGCGAAGCCGCCGCCGAGCACGGCTTGCAGCGCGAACCAGGCATCGAAGGCGGACTTGATGTCGAAGAGCGCGAGCAGCACCGCCGTGCCCACGCCGATCAGGCCGGCGATCACGGTCATCCACTCGGCGAGGCGCACGCTTTTGGCGGGCGTGGCCTTCTTGTTGAAGCGCTCGTAGAAATCGACGGAGACGAGGGTCGCCACGCTGTTCATGCAGCTGGAGAGCGTGGACATCGAGGCGGCGAAGATGCCCGCGATGATCAGGCCCGTCACGCCGATGGGGAGTTCCGCGGCGATGAACTGGGGAAAAGTCGAGTCAGTGCTCAGCAGGGGATTCAGTTTCTCCGGGTGCTGTTTGTAGAAGACGTAGAGCGCGGTGCCGATGGCGAAGAAGGTGAAGCTGCCCGGCACGACGATCGCGGCGAGCGTCCACATCGACCAGCCAGCCTCCTTGGACGAGCGGGTGGAAAGCGCGCGCTGCATCATGACCTGATCCTTCGGGTAGGTGATGAGATCGAGGATGGCGAACATCATGAAGGCCCACATCGTCGGCTGCAGCAGATCGAAGGACCAGTCGAAGGTGTGAAACTTGCCGTCCGCCGCCGCGACCCGCACAAATTCGCCGAAGCCGCCATCGACGCTGAAAATCACGTAGCCGATGGCAAAGAGCGCGCCACCGAACATCACGAAGACCTGCAGCACATCGGTCCAGATGACGGCCTTCATGCCGCCGAGGAGCGTGTAGATGATGGTGACGACGCCCATCACCAGGATGCTCGACATCACGCCCACGCCGGTGACGGCCGAGAGCGCGAGCGCCGGCAGATAGAGCACGGTGCTCATGCGCCCGCCGAGCTGGATCAGGATGTTGAGCGCGCTCGCGAGCACCCGGATCGAGGGGTGGAACCGCATCTCGAGGTAGTGGTAAACCGAGGTGACGTTCAGGCGCCGGATGAGCGGCACGATGTAGATCGCCACGAGCGCGGTGCTGAAGAGCGTGATCGTCTCGCGCGAGAGGATTTGCCAGTTGGTCGCGAAGGACTTCGCCGGGATGGCGATGAACGAAATCGCGCTCGTGCCGGTGGCGTAGAGGCTCAGGCCCGCGGCCCACCACGGAATGTTGCGCCCGCCGAGGAAGAAGTCGTCGTTGTTGCCCTTTTTCTCGCGCAGGTAAAACCAGAGGCCGATGCCCGCGGAGAAGGCGAGATAGACCACGATGATCACCCAGTCGATGGCCTTGAGCAGCCGCTTCGAGCCGACGAGCTCGACGCGCACGAGATCCGCGGAGCCGCGCAGCTCGACGAGAAAGCCGCCCGGAGCGGGCCGCAAGGCGGCCGGCTCGGCGGGCAGCGTCACGCGGCCGTGGTTGGCCCACGTGTTGGTGATCGCGTGGTGGGCGAGGATGGTGAGTTCGCGGGGCCCGGTGAGCGCCGCGGCGAGGATGTGTGCCTGGCCGCCGCGCACCATCACGCCGCCATAGAGCGGCGAGGGGGGCGCAAGCGCGGGGCGGTCCTGATCGGCGACGGGCGCGGGCGGCGTGAGCTGCGCGGCCTCCGCGGCGGAAACCGTGGTTGAGCGGAGAGAGACGAGTTCCTCGGCGGCCGTGAGGCGGAGCGGAACGAACAGCAGGAGAAAAAGCGCGGTGAGGAGCGGCAGGCGGGGCGACATGCAGGGGTAGGGGTGGGGGCGGATTGGGGAGGGCTTCCGGCCCGGCATCAATCCAACGTTCAGCAAATCCGCCCGCGCTTGCCGGCGGTGGAATGCCCGGGGGGATTGACGCCGACCCAGCGCTCGTCGATCGGGTCGCTGGCCCGTTGGTAGCGGCTGTCGCTGGAGATGCGGAGACGGTCGGGCGTGCGGTTGTCGAGCGAGGCGTGCACGGTGAACATGCCGAAGGTCAGGAAATCCCCCGCGCGAAATTCCGTCGTGAGCCAGCGGCCGCCGAACTTGTTGCGGAGCACGGGCGGGTTGTGGGAAAGCGTGCCGCTGAAGGTCCAGCCGAAGCCTTGGTTGCCGTTGTGCGCGTTGGCGACCTGCTCGGGTTTGTTTTCGCAGAAGGAATCCACGTCGCGATAGACGTAGTTTTTCAGCAGATCCATGCGCTTGTGCGAGCCCTCGAGGATGACGAGGCCGCCGAGTTCAAACGAGATGTCGCCGTAAGGCAGCCAGCAGGTCATGTGGCGGTGCGTGCCCCGGCCCATGTAGGGCAGATCGCAATGGGGGTTGGTGCCCTTGCCGGGGCCGATGGCGCGCAGCCACGTGAAATCGTAGTGGCGGATCGGTTCGCCGAAGAAGCGCGTGTAGAATTCAACGAGGCGGCCGGAGTAGAGCAGTGTTTGGATGGCGGCGTTGTTCTTTGTGACCTCCGGCTTGAACGCATAGCCGCCCCCGGGCGCGGCGTAGCCTTCGATGTGAGGGCGGTTGCGATCCGTGACGCCTTCGGCGGCAAGCCGCTCCGTGATCGAAGCGCGCGCGCGGAGCACTTCGTCGCGGTCGAGATAGCCGCGCATGTAGAGGTAGCCGTCTTCCTCAAAACGGCGGCGCAGCTCGACGACGTCCTCGGCGGCGTCGGACGAGTCGCGCAGGAGGCCGGCCTTGTCATCGGCCATGTCGAGGGCGTGGCCGTAGGAATAGAGTTGGGGCAGCGCGGTGAGGGTGCTCATGGTGAGAAAAGATAATGGGAATCGCGGAAAAGCGAGGCGGTGGAGAACTCAAGTCGCGGCCGACCAGCCCGCGGGCCAGACGGTTCCGGGGACGGGCCGCCAGAAGATGTCGCGATCGATGCGCGGCCGGTGGTGGCGGTAGCGCTCGGTGAGCCGGAGCTTGGTGCGCAGGTGATCGACGAGGTTTTCGCCGTAGAAAAAGGTCGTTTCCGAAGTGCCCGAGACCACGAGCACCGCGCTCGGCGTGGTCGTGAGGAGCTCGATCAGTCCGCGGGTGTTGGCCAGCTCAAGATCGATGGCAGCTTGGAGCTTTTGCTCGCAGGCGTTCTTGGTGGCGGGGTCGGCCTTCGCGTCGAGGTAGCCGTAGACGCACTCGCACCACGCGCAGACGTTGCGGAGCGTCGTGACCCAGTGGAGGTAGGCGCGCGTGCGATCGCGGAGATCGGCGAAGACGACGCGGGTTTCGCCCTCGGCCGGGGCGGCGGCGATGACGGCGGCGAGCCGGTCGATGAGGGCGCGCAGCCGCGGGAGGAGCTCGCGGTCCATGTCGGCGGCCATCTTCGCGCCGGATTCGCGCGTGATAAGATCGAAGAGCACGTCTTTCCCGAGATCGTTCAGGCCGGGATTGTTGAACTGGAAGCAGCCGTGTTTCTCGTAGTAGTCCCGGTCGGCGGCGGGCACGGCTTCGAGGTCGGGCACGAACGGCCGGTCCCAGGTCCGCTGCCAGCAGAAGCCGAATACGCAGAACAGCGGCACGAGCGGCTGCCACACCAGCGCGTCCTCAAACTCGCCCCACGCCTCCGCGAGCGCCGGGGCGTGCGCGGGGCCGACGAGCGTGGCGGCATAGTCGCGGAGCACGTCGTCGATCGGGCGCGCGGGGAAAAACTGCGCGGCCTGCAAGGCGGGAATATTGGGCCAGTAGGGCGCCTTGGCCGGATCGGCGAGCCCGCCGAGCGCGCTGATGCGGTTGAGTCCGGTCTCGCGCATCGCGAGGAGCTTGGCGTGCAGGAGCCGCGGGAAAGGCAGGCCGAGCAGCGGCTCGTGGTTCATCACGCCCGAGACGGAGTAGTGCAGCACGGGATCGATGCCGCGGGCGCGCGACTCGGCGAGCGCGGTTTTCTCGGCGGGGTCCATCGTCGCGTGGAAAATGCTGCCGGCAACGCCCATGTTCTCGGGATACTTCGGGTGCGGGTAGGGCAGGGAGTAGCCGCGCACGAGCAGCGAAGGCGCCTCGTAGGTCACGGGCCCGCCCATGCCGGCCTTGATGTGATCGTGCTCCACCTTGAACGGCTCGATGCGGAGGCTGACGAGGAAGCTGGGATTAATCTCGGCCGCGCCCGTCTGGAGATTCTGGAGGAAACGCACGATGCTCCCGCCGGCGGCCTCGGCGACCTTGTCGTGATTGCGCCACTCGCGGATGAGGTAGGGCCCGCCGTTGCGGCCGACGTAGAGCGAGGCCGTGTGCTCGAAGCCCGCGCCGCTGTCGTTCGTCCAGAGCGACATGTAGTCGAGCGCGGGCACCGCGCGCTGGAGCGCCTGGAGCGCCTCGCGGTAGTGCCGCCTCACGATCGGGTGGTCCTGGGCCATCGTGTAGCGCGGGAGGCGCGAGCGGAAGGGATGATCGACGCGCGCGCCGCGGAGCGTGGGGTGTTTCTGGAAAAACCGCTCCGGCATCGTGCGCGGCTCGAACATGCACAGGCCGGGCTTCAGGCCGTGCTGGCGGCCGAGGTCGGCGAGGTGGCGGAGACGGTTCAGGTTGGCGTCGAGATAGAGGGCGGGCCAGAGGCCCGAGGTGAGCGCCGTCGCGACGAAGTGGTTGAACCCCGGCGCATAGGTGTAGAACTGCGAGTAGTATTCGTGCGCGACGAGGTCCTCGTGGGGCATGTCGGCCGCGAGGGAGTTGACCTCGCAGTGCGTGAAGCCCGCCTCGGCCAGGGCGGCGCAGTAGCGCGCGGGATCGAAGCCGCGCGCGCTGCGCCAGTATTGCGCGTAACAGGCATCCCAATGCGGACGGTGCCAGTTGAACGACGCCGGCAGGAACACGCCGGCCGCCAGCTTTTCGCGCGTCAAATCGCCCACGCCGTTTGCGAGCAGACGCACGGCGGAAAATAGAAACGAGCCGTGGGTCGCCACGATTTCGCCCGCGCCGTCGTCGTCGAGCCGCAGCCAGATCCAGGCCGAGCTGTCGCCCATCGCGGCGGCCGGCATCTGGGCGGCGACGCGGCGCGAGGCCAGCGCCACCGTCATCGTGCCACTCGTGCCGGCGGCTTCGGTCAGACGCGCGCCAGCGAGTTGCGCCAATTCACGGGCGGCGGTGATTTCACCCGGGGTGGCATCCGCGGCGTGCGCGACGGATTTGATTCCTAGCTGGGCGAGAGGCGTGGCGGACGTCCGGGGCATCAGGCCGAAGGTCCGCGCCAAAGCTTGGTAGTCAAAGTGAACGTTTCTGAAAATTCAGCCGGCGGGGCGGCGGCTCCGCTCACGACTCGTCGGAATACGAAAAAGGCGCGGAACGGAGTCCGCGCCCTACCTTTGCCCTGCCAGTGCTTTACCGCCCGAGATAGAGATCCCGCCCGCGCACCAGCGCCTCGATCTTCCGGTCGGCGATCGAGCGCTTGAGCATCCAGAAGCCGCAATCGGGGTGGACCCAGCGCACGCGGCCGGGGCCGACTTTCTTCTCCACGGCCTCGATGCGCGCTGCGACTTCGTCGGCGGTCTCGATGTGGTTCACCTTGATGTCGATCACTCCGACGCCGAGGGTGATTTTCTTGTCGATGTGCTTGAGTGCATCGAGGTCGGCCTTGGGGCGGTGCGCGAGTTCGAGCACGAGGTGATCGGTGTGCAGCGCGTTGAGGAAAGAGAGGAGCTTCGCCCAGTTGCCCTTCTGGATCGTCTGGCCGCCGTAGTTGCCGAAACAGAAATGCACGGCGCGCTCCGTGCCCTTGTCGATGGCGTCGAGGACGAGGTTCATCGAGGCGGCGGCGAGCGGACCATCGGCGGGATTGCCGGGGATGTTGGCCTCGTCCACCTGCACGCACTGCGTCGGCAGGCCGGGCATCTGCGCGGCGAGCACCTCGCCGAGCGCCATCGTGAGCGCGTCGAAGTCGCGGTAGTGGTGATCGAGCAGCGTGCGCGCGAGCATGTAGGGGCTCGTGACGGTGAACTTGAACGCCCCGCCCGCGACGGACGCCGCGCGCTGGCAATCGGCGAGCAAGTTGAGCGAGCCTTCGCCGAGGGCGCCGGTGACGACACCCGCGGGCTTGCGGCGGAAACCCATCGGGTGATGCCGCGAAAACTCATCCGTGATCGAGCGGCCCACGACTGACGAGATGCCGGCCATCGGGCGGATGAAGTATTCGATCATGCCGTTGGTGTCCGGGTGATTGACGTCGAAGCGGTAGAGCTCGCCATCCGTCGGCAGATCGATGCCAGCTTGCCGCTGGAGATCGAAGACGACGCGCGTCGCATCGAGCACGGCCTGCTCGCTGGGGAGTGCCGCGAGCCAGTCGGGCACGGGATACGAGCCGACGGTGGTGGTGAGAATGCGAGGCGATTTCGGGAGTTTGGGATTGGGCATGGGAAGACGCAGCAGTGCCCGACTCGCGGCAAACGTGTCAACGCTGCGGACCGTGAAATTTCAGAAGCCCGTCGAGGGATGCGCGAATTTCGCGCGCGAAATCACGCCAGCAGTTTCTCGATCACGTGGCCATGCACGTCAGTCAGCCGGAAGTCGCGGCCTTGGAAACGGAAGGTGAGCTTTTTGTGATCCATCCCGAGGAGGTGCATGATCGTCGCGTGGATATCGTGCACGTGGGCGCGGTCGGCGGTCGGGCTGAAGCCGAGCTCGTCGGTCTCGCCGATGCTTGCGCCGGCCTTCACGCCGCCGCCGGCGAACCACATCGTGAACGCGTCGATGTGATGGTTGCGGCCCGTGGTGTCGCGGTTCTCGCCCATCGGGGTGCGGCCGAATTCGCCGCCCCAGATGACGAGCGTGTCCTTCAGCAGACCGCGGGCCTTGAGATCCTGCACGAGCGCGGCCTGGCCTTGGTCCACGTCGCGGCAAACTTTCTCGAAGTCCTTCTGGAGATTCTCGCCGGGGCCGCCGTGGCTGTCCCAGTTGGTGTGGTAGAGCTGCACGAAACGCGACCCGCGCTCGACGAGCCGGCGCGCGAGCAGGCAGTTGCGGGCAAACGACGGCGCGTCGCCCTCGATGCCGTAGAGTTTCTTGGTGGCCTCGCTCTCGCCCTTGAGATCGATCAGCTCGGGGGCGCTCGACTGCATGCGCGAGGCCATCTCGTAGGCGGCGATGCGCGTGTGGATCTCGGCGTCGCCGGTGGCGACGGCGCGCTGGAGGTTGAGATCGCGGATGGCGTCGATGGTCTGGCGTTGGCGCGCGGCGGTGATGCCCTCGGGATTGGTGAGGTTGAGGATCGGGTCGCCGTTGCCGCGGAGCGGGACGCCCTGGTAGGTCGTCGGCAGGAAACCGCTGCCCCAATTCACCGCGCCGCCGCGCGGCCCGCGCGGGCCGGACTGGAGGACGACGAAGCCCGGCAGATCCTGCGACTCGCTGCCGAGCCCGTAGGTGATCCATGAGCCCATGCTCGGCCGGCCGAACTGGCCCGAGCCGGTGTTCATGAAAAGTTTCGCCGGGGCGTGGTTGAAGAGGTCGGCGGCGCACGAGTGGACGAGCGAGATGTCGTCCACGATCTTCGCGGTGTGCGGGAAAAGGTCGGACACCCACGCGCCGCTCTTGCCGTGCTGCTTGAACTCGCGCCGCGTGCCGAGGAGCTTCGTGCCGTGGCTCGAGTCCATGAAGGCGAAACGCTTGCCCTCGATGAGCGACTGCGGGACGGGCTGGCCGTTGAGCTCGATCAGCTTGGGCTTGTGGTCGAACAGCTCGAGCTGGCTCGGGCCGCCGGCCATGAAGAGGTAGATGATGTTCTTGGCGCGCGGGGCAAAGTGCCCGGGCTTCGGCGCCATCGGATTGGGCAGGGCGCCCAGCGCCGGGGCGCCGAATGCGCGCCGCTCGCCGAGCATCGACGCGAGCGCGAGGCCGCCGAGTCCCATCGCGCAACGGCTGAAGAAGTGCCGGCGCGTCTGCTCGGCGAGGTGCGACGCAGGATCAAAATGGGGAAGGGAAGACATGGGGCTAGGAGCAAGCGCGGTGATGTGGGAGGGGCTTTATGCCGCGACGGGATGCGGACGCGCTGAGGTCGGGGCGTAAAGCCCCTCCCACAATCAGGCACTCGCAAGCGAAAATCATTTTCGGGTTCATTCGCGGGTGATGGTTTCGTCGAGGTTGAGCAGCACGCGGGCGACGGTGGTCCAGGCCTCGTGGGCGGAGGCGGCGGGCTGGCCGCCGGCGGGCGTTTGCAGTTGCGCGAGGAGCGTGGTGAGGCGCTGCGTTTCGTCGGCGGTGGGGGCGCGCGCGACGCAGAGGCGGAAGGCGTAGGCGAGGCGGGAGGCGTCGCTGGCGCCACCCTCGCGCTCGATGCGAGTGGCGAGGGCGCCGGCGAACTCAAAAAACTGTTTGTCGTTGAGGAGCGTGAGGGCTTGGAGCGGAGTGTTGGAGCGGAGGCGGCGGGTGCAGGCGCTGAAGCCATCGGCGGCGTCGAAGACCGCGAGCGCGGGGTGCGGCGTGGCGCGCCAGAAATGCGTGTAGAGCCCGCGGCGGTGGCGGCTTTCGCCTGTGCTCGGCGTCCAGTCGCGCTTCACCTGGCCGAGGTTCATCACGCCGTCCGGCTGCGGGGGAAAGACCGGCGGGCCGCCGAGCTTGGGCACAAGCAGGCCGCTGGCCGTCAGCGCGACATCGCGCACGATCTCGGCGTCGAGGCGGAGGCGCGACTGGCGGGCGAGGAGGTAGTTGACGGGATCGACGATCTCGAGATCGGCGCGCGCGGTGGACGACTGGCGATAGGTGGCGGAGGTTACAATGAGGCGGTGCAGGGCCTTGAGGCTCCACTTTTGCGCGACGAACTCCGTCGCGAGCCAGTCGAGGAGCTCGGGATGGCTGGGCGCGAGACCCTGCGTGCCGAAATCGTTTTCCGTCTCGACGAGGCCGCGGCCGAAATACTGCTGCCACACGCGGTTCACCATCACGCGCGCGGTGAGCGGGTGCTCCGGCGTGAAGAGCCAGCGCGCTAGTTCGAGGCGCGTGGGCTTTTCCACGGCGGGGAGCGGCGGCAGGATTGCGGGCGTGCCTGGCGTGACGGTCTCGCCGCGACGCGTGAAGTCGCCCTTGATGAAGAGGAAGCTCTCCCGCGGCTGCGGCAGCTCGGACATGACGAGCGTGGTGATGGGCTTGGGCTCGCGGCGCTCGAGACGGGTAACCTTGAGATTGGCGGTGCGAAACTCCGCGCCTGCGCCGGGGAACGCGGCGAAGAGCGCGCGCTTGTGCGTGAGCGACATCTGCTCCCACGTCATGCCCAGCGCCTCGCGCGCGGTGGCGCCGAGCTTCACGCGTGCGGGCGTATCTAGGGCGGCGGCCCAGGCGAGGGCGGCGGCGCCGTGGGTGTTGAGCAGGCGCTCGAGATCGGCGCGCGCCTCCTCGAGCTCGCGCTGGAGGCCCTCGGGGGATTCGACCTCATTCGGAAACGCGAGCGTGCCGCCGGGCGTGGTCTTGCCGTGACCGTCCTCGACCGTGTTGTTGAAGAAGGCGTAGAGCTGGTAGAATTCGCGCTGCTTGATCGGGTCGAACTTGTGGTCGTGACATTGCGCGCACGCGACCGTGAGGCCGAGGAAGGCGGTGCCAAACGTGCCCACGCGATCGAGCACGGACTCGATGCGGAACTGCTCGGGATCGATGCCGCCCTCCTGGTTGATCTGGGTGTTGCGGTTGAAGCCGGTGGCGACCTTTTGCTCGACTGTCGCACCGGGCAGCAAATCACCGGCGAGCTGCTCGATGACAAACTGGTCGTAGGGCTGGTCGCGGTTGAGGGCGGCGACGACCCAATCGCGGTATTTCCAGATCTGGCGCGGGGCGTCGATGGAGTAGCCGTTGGAGTCGGCATAGCGCGCGACGTCGAGCCACGGGCGCGCCCAGCGCTCGCCGTAGTGCGGCGAGGCGAGCAGACGATCGACGGCGCGGGCGTAGGCCTCGGGCGAGCGATCGGCGGTGAAGGCGGCTACCTCCGCGGGCGTCGGAGGCAGCCCGGTGAGATCGAGGCTCACGCGGCGGAGGAGCGTGACGCGGTCGGCCTCGGGAGCTGGACGGACCTTTTCCTTTTCGAGGCGGGCGCGGATGAAGGCGTCGATGGGGTTTTCGACTTTTGCCTGGGCGTCAGCGAGGGTCGGCGGAGCTGGCCGCACCGGCGCGACAAAGGCCCAGTGCATTTCCTTGTCCGGCTCCTCGTTGGCAGGCGCGGGGGCGCCGGCGTCGATCCAAGTGCGGATTTTGGCGATGTCGGCGTCGGCGAGCGGTGGCTTCTTGTAGGGCATCCGCGAGATGTCGTCGTGCGTGCCGAGGATGGCTTGCACCATGACGCTGGCGGCGGAGTCGCCGGCCTTGAAGGAGGTGCCGGCATCGCCGCCCTCCTTGAGGAAGGCCACGGTGTCGGCGCGCAGGCCGCCCTTTTGCTGCGAGGCGCCGTGGCAGCGGTAGCAGTGCTGCGCGAGGAGGGGCTTCACGTCGCGCAGGTAGTCCACCGGCGCGGAGGCGGCGGTGAGGGAGGCGGCGGTGGCGAGAAAGGCGGGGAGCGTCCGCGAAAGCATCACGAATAGGAAATCGCTTCGGGCAGGGTGGCAAAAGGCTTTTTTCATGATCCGGCCTCCCTCGTTCGAGCGAGGCGCATTCATGACTCGACCTGACGCGTGGTTTGCGGCGAACGTGACGCCTCACCCCACGGAATTTTCCCCTCATGAAGAAACACAATGTCGCCATCATCGGTTATGGCTGGGTCGCCACCGCGCACATCCAGGCCATCAACGCCACGCCGCACGCTCAGGTCGTCGCCGTCTATTCCTCGCGCCCACAGGACAACGCCGCGCTGAGCGCGCGCCACGGCGGAAAAATCGAGGCCTACACCGATCTCGCGGCTATGCTGAAGCGAAAGGACATCCACGCCGTCTCCGTGTGCAGCTACCCGAGCCAGCACGCCGCGCACATCATCGCCGCCGCCAAGGCCGGCAAGCACATCATCCTCGAGAAGCCGATCACGCTCTCGCTCGCCGACGCCAAGGCCGCCGCCGCCGCGGTGAAGAAGGCCGGCGTGAAGACCTGCGTGTGCTTCGAGTGCCGCTTCTCCAGCCAGTTTCAGGCGACCAAGTCCGTCATCGACGCCGGCCTCCTCGGCGCGATCCATTACGGGGAGGTGGACTACTACCACGGCATCGGCCCGTGGTATGGCCAGTTCCGCTGGAACACCGGCAAAGCCAACGGCGGCAGCTCCCTCCTCTCCGCCGGCTGCCACGCGATGGACGCACTGCTCCTCTGCATGGGCGGCGAGGTCGAGGCCGTGACGAGCTACGCCACGCGTTCGCAGAACAAGACCTTCGCGCAATACGAGTATGCGACGACGACCGTCACCATTTTGAAATTCTCCGGCGGCCGCATCGGCAAGGTCGCCTCGGTGATCGACTGCCTGCAGCCCTACTATTTCCACACGCACCTCGTCGGCAGCGAAGGCTCGCTCCTCGACAACAAGTTCCACTCCGCCCGCGTCAACGGCCTCAACAAGCACGCGTGGAGCAACCTCTCGATGAAGCTGCTCGATTCCGGCGACGTGTCGGATCACCCGTATCAAAGCCAGTTCGAGGCCTTCTTCGCGGCGCTGGAGCGCGGCGAGGACATGCCGCTCACGAGCCTCGCCGAAAGCATGAAATCCCACCGCGCCGTGCTCGCCGCCGACATGTCGGCGGAGCTGGGGCGGGAGGTGAAGATGAGAGAGGTGAAGTAGATCCGATGAACAACATCACGGCCTTCGCCATCGTTGCTGTTTCGGCTGTGTCCCACGCCGCTGAAGTTTCCATCAGCCAAAAATCGTTGGACGAAAAAATTGGAAGGATTGCTAAGCACGCACAGTTTTTCCCTCCCCAGTTTGGATCCCAAGAGGAGCGCAAGCAGATCGAAGCCGAGCTGAAGCAGGTTTTGGTTTTCCTCGATCTCGCGCTTGAGCAGCATCCAAACGAAACTTCCCTCATCTACTCGCACGCCTTCGGGAACATGATGGGCCACCATTTAGATTTTGCCGGCTGCGATCAAAAGGCGATCGCGTCGTTCGAGGCTTTCCTCAAACTAAGACCGGAAAGCAAAGGCGGAAACTATTTCTACGGGTCGTTCCTCGCCGCTACAGCAACGCTGAACCAGCAAGCCATTCCCTACCTGAAAAAGGCCGTGACGCTGGGAGCGCCGGATGCGCACCTTCCACTCGCCAAGGTTTATCTCATCACTAGCGACATTTCCAACGCGAAGCTCCATCTGAAAAAATACCTTGAGGCATTTCCGAATGACGAGCGGACGAAGAAATTCCTAGCGATGGTCGAGAGCCCGAATTTCAAAGTTCAACGCAAGGAGGGATCCCCGCCCGGTTTTGATGGTGCGGCCTCGAATGAGGCGCAGATCAAAAACAAGAAGTAGCTGATTCGCTCACTGCCTGAGCGCGGCGGCGTTTGCGCGGAACTGTTCCTCCGTGAGTGCGCGGTTGGGGTCGGCCTCAAAAGCTGACCAGCGACGATCCAACTCCGCACGATCATCCAGCGCGTTCGCCGTGTTGAGATGCTCCACGCCGGTGTATTTCTGCGACTGCTCGTCGGCGTGGTAGCTGGAGCGGACGAGGGCGCCGCTCTCCACGACGCCGAGGCCGAGCCCGAGGCCGAAATTTTTCCAGTGGACGAACTCCTCGGGCGGCGCCCAGCGCGCGACGGGCAGGTGCTTGTCGCTCGGTTGGAGATATTGGCCGATGGTGAGGATGTCGGTCTTGTCGGCGGCGATGTCGCGGAGCGTCTGCTCGATCTCGGCGGGCTCCTCGCCGAGGCCGAGCATGATGCCGGTCTTGGTGACGAAGCCGCGCGACTTGGCGTGGCGCAGCACAGAGCGCGAGCGGTCGTAGCGGGCCTGCACGCGCACGGGCTTTTGCAGGCGCTCGATGGTCTCGAGGTTGTGGTTGAAGATGTCGGGCTTGGCGTCGAGCACGATGTCCACGTGCGCGGTGTTGCCCTTGAAATCGGGGGTGAGCACCTCGATCGCGGTGTGCGGATTGCGATGGCGCACGGCGCGGATCGTCATGGCCCACACGCTGGCGCCGCCGTCGGCCAGTTCGTCGCGGGCGACGCTGGTGATGACGCAGTGCTTCAAGTTCATCTTGGCCACGGCATCGGCCACGCGCGCGGGCTCGCCGAGGTCGAGTTCGGTGGGGCGGCCGGTGGCGATCGCGCAGAAATTGCACGAGCGCGTGCAGATGTTGCCGAGGATCATCACGGTGGCGGTGCCGCGGGACCAGCATTCGCCGAGGTTGGGGCACTGCGCGCTCTGGCAGACGGTGTGGAGCTTGTTCTCATCGACGAGCCGGCGGGTGGCGGCGTAGCCGGGGCCACTGGGCAGCTTGGCGCGGAGCCAGGTCGGTTTGCGGAGGGCGGTCATGAAAAGGACGAAGGGTGATTAGCGCGGGTCCGCGCGCAAATCGCGAGGGCTTTCTGCGCGGGAAAACTCGGTCCATTGCGCCCGAAACGCCTCCTCCAAGGCGCGACGGACCTCGACGGCCGGGACGGCGCGACCCAGCTCGGCGCGCAGCGAGGTCACGGTGCCGTCGGCGCTCGCGATGCCGCAGGGCACGATGCCGCCGAAGTGCGCGAGGTCGGGGTCCACGTTGAGCGCGAAGCCGTGATAGGTGACCCAGCGCCGCACGGCGACGCCGATGGCGGCGATTTTCCGCTGCTGCACCCAGATGCCCGTGAGCCCGTCGCGCTGTGCCGCGGTGAGACCGAGTGAGGCCAGGGCGTTGATGACGACCTCCTCCAGCAGCCGCAGGTAGGCGTGCAAATCGCGGTGCGCGTCGAGCGACACAATCGGATAGCCGACGATCTGGCCGGGGCCGTGGTAAGTAATGTCGCCGCCACGGTTGGTTTTTTCCACGGCCACTCCTTCGCGCGCGAGCTGTTCGGCATTCCAGACCAGATGGGTTTCCGCCCCGGGCCGCAGTCCGAGAGTGAAGACCGGCTCGTGCTCAGTGAAGACGAGGGTATCGCCAATTTCGCCGGCGAGCCGCTGCTCGACGAGAGCGGCCTGCCGGGCGCAAGCATCGCGATAGGCGGTGCGGCCCCAGTCGAGGACGGCGACCGGAGTCGCCGCCCTACCGGCGGCATCAGGCGGAAGGGCGCTCATGATTGCGGCGCCCGCCTTAACTCTGCGGCTGGAGCGTTTGCAGCAGGGCTTGGAATTCCGGGTGGCGTTTCAGGCCGTCGAGGTCGGGGTCCTGCACCATCCACTCCACGTCGCGGTAGCCGAGCGCGACGGCGCGGTGGAGCTCGGCAATGGCGTCGGACTTGCGCTTCGAAAGGGCGAGGCTGCACGCGAGGTTGTAGCGTGCGGTGGCGTTGGCCGGCTGGAGTTTCACGAGCTTGCGATCCATCTTCAGGCCGTCGGCGATGCGGCCCTGCCGGGTGTAGAGGCCGCCGAGCAGCTCGACGACGAGCGCGTAGCCGGGCTCGCGGCGGAGGACCGACTCGAAGAACTTAATCTCGAACGCGGGATCGGAGTCCTTGGGCTTGGGCATGGGAGAAAGGAAGCATCAACCGCGCCGCGGGCAAGTGCCGGTCTGGCGGAAGGAGTCGCAGTGCGCGCTCACCTGGAGGCGCTGCGACTGCGGCGTGAGGCCGAGCTTCGACGAAACCGTGCTGCCATACCACGACATGAACGGCGCGCTGATCTCGAAGATGCGGTTGCAGTCGACGCACACGACCTGCGCGACCTGGGTGGCGGTGCCGTCGCGGTTGGAACGGTAGAATTTTTCGTCGGCGCCGATGTCCACCGCGCGCAGCAGGGCGCTCGCGATCATCAGCGGCAGGGTGCGATAGACGCTCGCGCGGGAGACGGAATCGTCGATCACGCGCACGTGGCGGAGCAGCTGATCGGCGGTGAAATGCTCGGCCTGGCCGAAGGCGGCGTCGAAGATGGCGAGGCGCTGGCTGGTCGCGCGCAGCCCGTTCCCGGCGAGATAGGCCCGGAATTTTTCGCGCGCAGCGTCGGTCGTCACGGCGCGAGAGTTCGCCGCCGTGCGCGGCGCTGTCAAACGGAACATCGGCCATGCGGCGCAACGCGGGGATTGCGCGCGTCGCGGCGGGCTGCCCACAGTGGCGCGATGATCGTCGGCGTCCATCCGCTTGCGGGGTTCGACAAGGTCCTGCACTACCGGGTGCCGGAGCCGTTGCGCGCGTCGGTGGCGGTCGGCACGCTCGTGCGGGTGCCAATCGTGAACACGATGAAGCTCGGGATCGTGGGCGAGATCGGCGCGCCGAAGGATTTCCCGATCGAGCGGCTGAAGACGGTGGCGCAGGTCGTCTATCCGTTTCCCGCGCTCCCGCCCGATTTGCTCCAGCTCGCGCGCTGGATGGCCGGCTACTACGCGTGCGGCCTCGACAGCATCATCGAGACGATGATTCCCGCCGCCGTGCGCCGGGGCGCCGGCCTGAAGCAGGAAAAGCTCCTCGCCGTCGCCCGGAAGCTCGACGCCGAAGAGATCGCCGCGCTGGAGAAACGCGCGCCGCAGCAGGCGCGGCTCTACCGGTTTCTCGAGCAACAGTTCCGGCCGCAGGCCAAGGGCCTCGTGCTCGCCCGGCTCGGGACGACGGCGGCTGTGGCCAGCGCGCTGGTGAAGCGCGGCATTCTGCGCGAGGAGTCCCGCCGCATCGAGCGCGTGGCCTACGCCGACGACCATGCGACGGGCGAGCTCGTGGCCGCGCAGCCGCACGCGCCCAATGCCGAGCAGCAAACCGCGATGACCGCGCTCGCGGCGAGCCTCGCCGAAGGGAAATTCGGCGTGTCGCTGCTCCATGGCGTGACCGGCTCCGGCAAGACTGAGGTTTATCTGCGGGCGATCGACGCGGCGCTGAAGACCGGCGGCGGCGTCGTTTTCCTGGTGCCGGAGGTGGCGCTCACGCCGCAGACGGTCGCACGCCTGCGTTCGCGGCTCGAGGCGATCGCGCAGGGGCAGCGCTGCGTGGTGTGGCACAGCCATCTGAGCGAGGGCGAACGGCTCGACGGCTGGCTGGCGCTGGCGACGGGCGAGGCGCGTGTCGTCGTGGGCGCGCGCTCGGCGATTTTTGCCCCGGTGCAGAACCTCAAGCTCATCGTGGTCGATGAGGAACATGAGCCCGCCTACAAGCAGGACGAGACCCCGCGCTACCACGGGCGCGACGTGGCCGTGATGCGCGCCAAGCTCGCGGCCGCGCACGCCTTGCTCGGCTCCGCCACGCCTTCGCTCGAGAGCTTCACCAACGTCGAGGCGGGAAAATACCGCCTGCTCCAGCTCACGCAGCGCGTCGATGCGCGCAAGCTACCCTACATCGATGTGGTCGATCTGCGCATCGAGGCGGCGAAGCAGCGCGGCCTGCCCGCGCTCTCCGGCAAGCTCGTGCGCGCGATGCAGGACCGCTTGGAGAAGCGCGAGCAGACGATCCTGTTCATCAACCGCCGCGGCTATTCGTCGTCGATGCTCTGCCGCTCCTGCGGCCACGTGGAGGAGTGCTCGCATTGCAGCATCGCGCTGACCTACCACCGCACGGATGAGACGCTCCGTTGCCACCTTTGCGGCGACCAGCGCCCCGCGCCCGCGCGCTGCCCCAAGTGCGCCGCGCCCGACATCCGCTGGCGCGGCCTCGGCACGCAGCGGATCGAGGAGAGTGTGCGCCGCGTGGTCCCGCGCGCGCGCATCGAGCGCATGGACACCGACACGATGTCCAAGAAGAACCGCTTCCGTGAGGTGCTCTCCGCCTTTCGCGCCGGCAAGATCGACGTGCTGGTGGGCACGCAGATGATCGGCAAGGGCCTCGATTTTCCCAACGTGACGCTCGTCGGCCTGATCGACGCGGACATGTCGATGCATATCCCGGATTTCCGGGCCAACGAGCGGACCTTCCAGCTCCTCGTGCAGGTCGCCGGCCGCGCCGGCCGCGGCGATCGGGCGGGTGAGGTGATCGTGCAGACCTTCACGCCGCAGGCGGAGGCGATCCAGTTCTCGCGGCATGCGGACTACGCGGGCTTCGCCGCAAGCGAACTGAAGGTGCGAAAGGATTTCCGTTATCCGCCTTACCGGCACCTGATCCACCACCTGTTCCGCGGGCCGAACCCCGACAAGCTGAAGTTCTTCGCCGAACAGTGGGCGAAGCTCGTCGAAAAAACCCTCGGCGATCGTGTGGAGCTACGCGGCCCGTCGCCGTCGCCGATTGAGAAAATCAAGGACGAGTATCGCTGGCAGCTCTGGTATTTCACGGGAGCGGTCACAAAGGTCGTGCCGCAGCTGGCCAAGCTTCGCGCCGAGTTTGCGTGGCCCGACGACATCACGCAGGTGATCGACGTCGATCCGGTTAACCTGATGTAGGCGTCAATCCGTGCGCAGCGCCTCGACCGGGCTGAGCATGGAGGCGCGGATGGCGGGGTAGAGGCCCGCGAGCACGCCGATCAGCGCGCTCGAACTGATGCCGATGGCCATGGCCCAGAGCGAAAGCTCGGGGCGGTTCGACTCCATCACCACCTGCTGTAGGACGAGAATCAGGCCCACGCTCGCGAGCAGCCCGAGGATGCCGCCCGCCACGGCCAGCGTGATCGATTCGGCGAGGATTTGGACGAGGATGTCTGTGCGCTTGGCGCCGAGGGCGCGGCGCACGCCGATCTCGCGGACGCGCTCGCTGATGGAGGCGAGCATGACATTCATGATGCCGATGCCGCCCACAATGAGAGCGATGGCCGCCACGCTGCCGAAGGAGGCGAAGTAGCTGTTGCGCGTCTTCTCGAAGCTCGCGAGCAGGTCCTCGCGGGTCTCGAGCCGGATGTCCTGGATGCCCCGGTGCGTGTGGGTGAGCACGTTTCGGATTTGATCGAGGGCGTGCGGCATGTCGGCGACGTTGGCGAGCTGCACGCTGATCACGTCCACGTTTTCATCGATGCGGTAGAGCGTCTGGGCGGTGGTGAGCGGGATGAACACGGAGTAGTTCTTTGAGCTCACCCGGCTGCCGCCGCCGGCGAAGCTGTAGTCCTTGAGCACGCCGACGACGGTGAAGGGCTGGGCGTTGATGGTGATGACGCGGCCGAGCGGGTCGATGCCGCGGAGAAACAGCGTCTGCGCGATGGTGGCGCCGAGCACGACGGCCTGCGTCTGCAGCTCCAGGTCGAGATCTCCGAGCAGGCGGCCCTGGGCGATTTCAAAGCGATCCATGACGAACGTCGCAGGCAGCACGCCGCGCACGGCCTGGCTGGTCGCGCGGCCTTGGAAATAGAGGCGCGCGCCACCGGGTATGTTGACCTCAGCGGTGACGCGTTGCACGAGCGGCACGGCATCGAGGATGGCCTCGACATCCTTGAGGGTGCGTCCGGGCGAGAGCGCGGCCTTCTCGCGCTGGCTCTCGGGCGGCGGCCCGGAGTTGACGGTGATGCGCTCGATGCCGCCGGTCTCGTAGATGACGGTCTCGAAGCTGCGGAGGAGGCCGTTGACGACGCCGATCATGCCGACGAGGGCCGCGGCGCCGAGGAGGATGCCGAAGAGCGTGAGGAACGAGCGCAGCTTGTGCGCCCACACCTCGCGACAGCCGCTCGCCACTCCCATCCAGATAAGCCGCATGGCGGGATCAGTTGCTGCGGCTGCGACCAGGGGAATCAGCCGCGGGCGGGGCGTTGGGGGCGGCGGCCTCGGCGTCGCGCTTGGCGGATTTCGATTTCGTGACCGCGGCGGGCATGACGCCCGAGGGCACATCGCCCTCGAAGACGAGCGGGCGCGTGAGAGCGACCTCGTCCCCGGATTCGAGGCCGGAGAGGATCTGCACGCGGCGGGTGTCGGCGATGCCGGTCTCGACCTCGCGGATCTCGAAGCGCTCGCCTTTGAGGAGGAAAACGTAGCGGGCGGAATCGGCGGTGGAGAACACGCCGGAGAGGGGGAGCGCGAGCGCATCCTCGGCGCGGGCGAGGGTGACAATGACGGTGGCCGACATGCCGGGGCGCAGGCGCTCGTCGGCCTCGTCGAGCACCACATCGACCGGGAAGACGCGCGTGCGATCCACGCTGCTCTCGCTGGCGCTGGTGGAGATGCGCTTGATGGTGCCGGCGATGATCATGCTGCGGATGGAATCGACGCGCACGCGGGCGGGGTCGCCGACCTTGAGGCGGGCGACGTCGATTTCGTTGATATTGGTGCGGACCATGAGGACCGAGAGATCGGCGACCTCGCCGAGGAGCATGCCGCCGTTCTGCGCGGCAGCGCCGGTGATGACCTGGCCCTCCGTGAGATCGCGGAGGAGGAGGGTGCCGTTGTGGGCGGCGCGGATGACGGTCTTGGAGAGTTTGTCGCGGAGGTTGGCGGCGCGGGCCTCGGCGATGGCGGCGTCGTTCTCGCCGAGGGAGGAGGCGACCCGGGCATCCTCCAGGTCCTTGGTGGTGACGACGCCGTTTTGCTGGAGGTTGAGGAGGCGCTCGTAGTCGCGGCGGGCGCGCTGCGCCTTGAGGCGCGCCGCCTCGATGGTGCGATCCACTTCTTGGATTTGCGTGAGCAGGTCCTGCTGGTCGAGGCGGAGGATCTCCTGGTTGCGCTCCACCTTCTGGCCGTCCACGCCGAGGATCTTCACGATGCGGCCGTTGATTTCGGAGCGGAGCTCGGTGGAGAACACGGCGCGCAGGCGGCCGACGGCGACGATTTCCTCGGAGATGGTCGCCGGGCGGGCCTTGGAAGTCGGGATTTTTTCCTGCCGCTTCGAGCCCATGAGCGAAGGGCTCAGCTTCTGCCAGGCGAGCCGGCCGCCCCAGATGGAAGCACCGAGCACGACGGCGATGACAATCAAACGGAGGGCAAGACGCGGGGCACGGTGGGGGTGGGCAGACACAGGCATCGGGGTGACTATGACGGTCGAGGCGGGGTTTGGGAACACGCGGGGCGATAATTCCGCCAGGGAAAAACGCGCCCGGGCGCGCGGTTCAACGATACGAATCAAACAGCCCGGCGTGGACGATGAGCTTGAAGATGATCCAGCCGATGAAGGCGCCGATCACGGCATGGGCGACGACGGCGCGGCCGTTGCGGCGGTTGTGGCATTCGAGCACCGCGACCGTGGCGCAGAGGGCGCAGAGAAAGATCAGGATGAGGGTGCGCACAGGCCGCGGTTTTGGCGCCGGTGGCCTCCGTCAGGGACGGAGGATCACCTTCATGTATTTGCCGCCGTCCTTGGCGCTGAGTTTTTCGAACCAGCCCGCGCCATCGGCGAGCGGCGCGACGGCCTCGATCATCGGCTGCACGTTGACGTGCCCCTGCGCGATGAGGTCGAGGCAGAGCGGGTATTCGCCGGCGCTGCCGCAGGTGCCGGTGATGGTGAGTTCCTTGGTCACCACGGCCTGGAGGGGAAAATCCTGGGTCTTCGGCGAGAGGTTGCCGACGATTACGCAGGTGCCGCCGCGCCGGAGCGAGGCGAGGGCGAGGTTGAGGGTGGGCGTGAAGCCCACGACCTCGAAGGCGGTGTCGGCGCCCTTGCCCCCGGTGAGGGAGGCGACGATGGCGGCGGCGTCCTCGCGGCCGGAGTTGATGGTGTGCGTGGCGCCGAGGCGTTTGGCGAGCGCGAGGCGGTTGTCGGCGAGGTCAACGGCGACGACGTTCTTCGCCCCGGCCCAGCGGAGCACTTGGATGACGAGCAGGCCGATCATGCCGCTGCCGACGACGACGGCGGTGGAGCCCTCGGCGATCTTGGTGCGTTGCACGGCGTGGACGGCGATCGAGACGGGCTCGACCATCGCGGCCTGCTCAAACGACAGCGCGTCGGGCAGGCGGTAAAGGATGCGCTCCGGAATCGCGAGGCGCTCGGCGAAGGCGCCGTGCTGCTTGTATTCCGCGGGTGAGACGCCGACGACGCGGCGGCTTTCGCAGAGGTTGACCTGGCCGGCGCGACAGTAGCCGCACGTGCCGCAGTAGATGGTGGAGTCGAAGGTCACGCGATCGCCGGCGCGCCATTTCTTCACCTGCGGGCCGGTGGCGACGATCTCGCCGCTGGCCTCGTGGCCCATGATGAGGGGCGGGTTGCGGCGGCCGCTCGAGCCGTCCCAGCCGTGGATGTCGCTGCCGCAGATGCCGCAGGCATGCACCCGGACGACGACCTCGTCGGCCGCGGGCGTGGGCTCCGGGAAATCCACGAGATCGAGTTTGGACGGGGCGGTGAGGAGGAGGGCCTTCATGCGGAAAGAAAGGGAGAGCGAAGCGCGCGCAGGGGTGGGGCGGCAAGCGTGCAGTGCGGCGCGGGGCAACTACGGAGCAAAGCCGCGCGACTGGAGGCGGGCGCGCTGCGTGGCGGCTTCGGGGAAATCGGGCTGGAGCCGGAGCGCGTGGGCATTCTGCACGGCGGCATCCTGCGGGCGATCGGAGGCCTCCAGGGCGAGGGCGTAGTGGTGGCGGATGAGCGGCCAGTCGGGCGCCAGCTTCAGCGCGCTCTCGTAAGCGGCGAGGGCCTCGGGCAACCGGCCGGTCGTGGCCAGCGCGCGGCCGAGGTTGGCAAACGCGTAGAAGAGCGACGGGTCGAGGCGCACCGCCTCCCGGTAGCGTTCGGCGGCAGCGGCGGGGCGGTTGAGGGCGAGCAGGGTGTCGCCGAACTTCCAATGCGCCGCGCCGTAGGCGGGGCGCAGCTTGATCGCTGCCTCGCAGTGCGCGATGGCCTCGGCGGGCCGGTGCAAGGAGAGCAGCGCGACGGCGGCGTTGAGGCGCGCGTCAACGTGCTCGGGATTGAGGCGAATAGCCGCCTCGTAATCCGCCAGCGCGCCGGCGGAGTCGCCCTTTTGCTGGCGGAGGTTCCCGCGATTGTTGAGCGCATCGACGTGCGCGGGTTGCAAGGCGAGGGCGGCGTCGTAAGCCGCGAGCGCGGCGTCGATCCGGCCGAGCTGCGCGTGGGCGCCCGCGATCAGGTAGTGGCTGCCGGCGAGCGGACGCAGGCGCAGCGCGCCCTCCAGCGCGACGATGGCGTCCATCACGCGCCCCGACTGGAGGAGGGCGCTGCCGAGGTGGTGGCGGGCCTCCGCATATTTCGGGCGCAAGGCGACGGCGCGTTCATAGCTCCGGATGGCCTCGGCCGTCTCGCCGCGAGCGAGGAGGACACCGCCGAGTTGAAAGTGCGCGCGGGCGTTGTCGGGCGTGTGGTGGGTGTTGTCGGTCCAGAGATGGACTTCGTTGCGATAGAGATAATTTCTCGCCGCGGTGAGGAGGCCGGCTGCGAGAATGACAGTGATCACAACAGGCCGCGCCCGCGCACCCACCAGCAGGTCGGCGCCGAGCACGAGCAACAGGAGCGGCGCGGCGAGCGCCAGATACATCCGGTGCTCCACCATCGTGTCGAGCAGCGACACCCCGCTCGAACTCGGCGCGAGCACGATGAAAAACCACGCGCCCAAGAGGCCGAGCCGCGGCGCGCGCACGAGGGCAAACCCCGTCGCGCCCGCCAATCCGGCCACGAGCGCCACGCATCCGGCGGCCGCGAGCGCGCCGGAATACGCCAGCGTGCCACCGTGGTCGATCACGAGCGGAAAGGGCCACAGCGTGAGGCCGAGGTAGCGCGTCAGCGCGAGCGGCTGCGACCAGAGGTAGCCCCAGGGCGTGACGTCCGCTTCCAGTCCGGCGGTGCCGCCGCGTCCAGCCGTCGAAACCACGAGCACACCAAGGAGGATCCAAGTCGCGGCCAGCGCGGCGTAATAGGCGCCGCGGGCGCGCAGCGCTGCGCGAAACGATCCGGCCACGAGGGTCCGGTCAAAGAGCAGCACGAGCAGCGGCGAGGTGGCGGCGACTTCCTTGGTCGCCACGCCGAGGAGGCAGGCGATGACAGACACGATCAGCCAGCCAAGAGGACGCGTTGCAGCGCTGGCCCGCAGAAACGCATAGAGGGTGACCAGCACCAGCAGCCCGCACAGCGACTCGGCGCGCTGCACGATGTAGCTCACGGATTCCGTTTGCAGCGGATGCAGAGCCCAGAGCAGCGCGGTGAATAACGGCACGGTGTCCGCGCGCCGTGCGAGGGCGGGCACCCGGCCGAGCGCGCGGCGCAAGACGCCGAAAAGCGCGAGGCCCGCAGTGACGTGAATGACGAGATTGACGAAATGGTAGCCCCAGACCTCCGTGCCGCCGAGGGCGTGGTTGAGCGCGAACGTGAAATTGAGAAACGGCCGGCCGCCGACCGCCGCGCCATTCTCATGCGGGGGCGACAGCACCGGGCCGAGCGGCGAAAGCGAACGGATCGTCGGGTTGTCGGGGATCGACGCGAGGTCGTCGAAGATGAACGGCCCGGAGAACGACGGCGCGTAGGCAAACGCCGCCGCCACGGCGATCAGCCAGAAGGCGAGCGTGGGGGCGCGGTGGTCCCCCTGGCCGGCGGGCACGGGGTCGTCGGGGGGCGTCATGCGGCCGGCAGGAAAGGCGAAAGCGCGTTGGGGTCAACGCGCTCCACCTTCTCAGCCACGCTTCAGCGCGAGCAGCGCCTTCATCACGCCGGAGAGATCGGCGGATTGGTCTAGGCCACCGAAGGCGTCGTGCACCTGCCGGTAGAGCGCGTAGAGCTGGTCGTAGGTTTTCTGGTGCGCGCGGATCGAGCGGTAGGCCTTGGGGCGGACGGAGGTCATCGCCTTTTGCGCCGACGGAAAATCGCGGTGCGCGCCCGCGAGCACCGCCGCGCCGATGGCGGAGCCGAGGGCGCAGGCTTGCGACGAGGCGGAGACCTGCATGGTGCAGCCGGTGACATCGGCGTAGATTTGCATGAGCAGCGGATTCTTCTCCGCGATGCCGCCGGCGCAGACGATGCGGTCCGTGCGCACGCCATACTCGCGCAGGCGATCGAGGATGGCGCGCGCGCCGAAGGCCGTGGCCTCAAGCAGCGCGCGGTAGATTTCCGCCGGGGTGGTGTAGAGCGTCTGGCCCAGCAGCAGGCCGGTGAGCAACGGATCGCCGAGGAGGTTGCGGTTGCCGTTGTTCCAGTCGAGGGCGAGCAGGCCGGTGGCGCCGGGTTTGAGTTTCGCCGCCTCGGCGGTGAAGGCCGCGTGCATCGCGCCGTCGCCCTTGCACACGACCTCGACCCACCACTTGAAAATGTCGCCGACCGCCGATTGCCCGGCCTCGATGCCGTAGTGGCCGGGGAGGATCGCGCCCTTGACGATGCCGCTGATGCCGGGGATGTCGCGCACGGTTTTCTTGGCGGAGACGACGCCGCAATCGCAGGACGAGGTCCCGATGACCTTGACGAGCACGCCCTCCGCGACGCCGCAGCCGATCGCGCCGTAGTGGACATCCATCTCGCCGATTGCGATGGGGAGCCCGGCGGGCAGGCCGAGCTTCTTGGCCCACGCCGCGCACAGCTTGCCGGCGGGCACGGTGGCGTCGTGAGCCTTTTCGTAGAGCCGGTCGCGGAGCGCGGCGAGCTGCGGGTCGAGGAGCGCGAGGAATTTCTTGTCGGGCAGGCCGCCCCAGTCGTCGGCGTAGAGGGCCTTGTGGCCGGCGCAGCAGACGCCGCGCACGATCTGCTCCGGTGCCGTGACACCGGCGAGCACGGCGGGAATCCAATCGGCCAGCTCGACCCACGAATGCGCGGCCGCGAAGACCTTGGGCGCGACGTTTCGGCAGTGCCAAAGCTTGGCCCAGAACCACTCGGAGGAGTAGGCGCCGCCGCACTTGGCGAGAAACTGCGGCCGGTGCTTCCGGGCGAGCGCGGTGATCTGCGCGGCCTCGCGCACGCTGGTGTGGTCCTTCCAGAGCCAGCACTGGGCGTGCAGATTGCCGCGCCATTTTTTTTGCAACGCCAGCGGCACATTGCGCGCATCGACCGGGATGGGGCTCGAGCCGGTGGTGTCCACGCCAAGGCCGACAATCTTGTCCGCGGAAAAACCACGGCGTTTCCGCGCGATGGCCAGCGCGCCGCGCACGGCCTGCTCCAGGCCGGCGAGGTGGTCGCCCGGGTGCTGGCGCGCGAGGTGGTGGTCGCGCGGATCGAGCAGCACGCCTTGGTGGCCGCTGGGGTAGTTGAAGACCGCGGAGCCGAACTCCGCGCCATCGGCGCAGCGGACGATCAGCGCGCGCACGGAATTGGTGCCATAGTCGAGACCGAGGGTGAACATCGTGGGATGGGCGGGCGGGAATCTGGGAATCGGCCGCCGCGCAGGGCGAGGAAATAGTGCCGGCGGCTGCGGCTGCTGTTTATGTTTCGTCATGGCGAGTCCGGCTCAGCGGGCGCGGCAGGCCTGCAGGAATTCCAGATGGATGGCCGCGTCGCTGCGCTCCTCGCCATGACAGGAAAAGAAAGCCGCCGCTTTGGGCGTCTGCGCTCTTGAAGCGTGCGGGGATTTGCCGTGGCCTCCGGCAGGCTCGCCGCCTGCCCCATGAAAATCCCCCCGCTCGCCGTTCTGCTCGCCCTCCTGTCCGTCTCGGTCGCCGCCGCATCGGACGCCCCGCGCCCCAACCTGATCGTGATCAACATCGACGACCTCGGCTACGGCGAGATTGGGCCGTTTGGCGGGCGCAACCGCACGCCCGAGCTCGACCGCATGGCGCGCGAGGGGCGCAAGCTCATGAGCCACTACGCCGCGCCCGTCTGCACGCCGTCGCGCGCCGCACTCATGACCGGCAGCCATGCCAAGCGCGCGCTGCCCGTCCCGCATGTGCTGTTTCCCGCCGCTGCGATCGGGCTCAACCCGGCAGAGCGCACCGTGGCCGAGGTGCTCAAGGATGCCGGCTATGCCACCGCCGCCGTCGGCAAGTGGCACCTCGGCGATCAGGCGGTGTTCCTGCCGACGCGGCAGGGCTTCGACTCCTTCTTCGGCCTGCCGTATTCCAACGACATGGGCCCCGCCGCCGAAGGCGTGAAGAGCAACCGCGGCGCCCCGCTTCCGCAGCCCAAGGCCGGCGCCAAGAAGGCTGCCGTCAACGAGGACGACGGCGTCGGCCTCCGCGGCACGCAGCCCCCGTTGCCGCTCATGGAAAACGACAAGGTGATCGCCCGCGTGCGCGTCGTGGAGCACATCGAGCTGACGCGCCGCTACACCGATCGCGCGGTCGCCTTTGTGCGGGAGAAGCGCGAGCGGCCCTTCTTCCTCTACCTCGCGCACAGCGCCGTGCATTTCCCGCTCTACCCGCGCGACGAGTTCATGCGTAAGTCCGGTCACGGCCTGCTCGGCGACTGGGTGCAGGAGGTGGACTGGAGCGTGGGCCAGGTGCTCGCCGCCGTGCGAGCCGCCGGGCTCGCGGACAAGACGCTCGTGCTCTTCACCTCCGACAACGGCGGCCCGCTCCAGCAGGGCGCGGTCAACGGCGCGCTCCGCGGCGGCAAGGGCTCGACGTGGGAGGGCGGCATGCGCGTCTGCACGATCACGTGGTGGCCCGGAAAAATCCCCGCCGGCACCGCGACCGACGCGATGACCTCGATGATGGACGTGCTCCCGACCTTCGCCCGCCTCGCCGGCGCCAAGCTCCCCGCCGACCGCAAGCTGGACGGCGTGGACGTGTGGCCCGTGCTCGCCGGCAACCCCGCGACACCGCCGCGCGACACGTTCCACTACTTCCGCGGCCTCGTGCTGGAGGCCGTGCGCTCCGGCCCCTGGAAACTTCATCTGGCCAAGGGTGAACTCTACGACCTCGGCGACGACCTCGGCGAATCCCGCGATGTCGCCGCCGCCCACGCCGATCAGGTGCAGCGCCTCCGCGCGATCGCCGAGACGATGCGCGGCGACCTCGGCCTCGACGGCGTCGGCCCCGGCTGCCGACCGGCGGGTCGGGTGGAAAACCCACAGCCGCTCATCGCGCACGACGGCACGGTGCGGGCGGATGCGGTGGGGAATGTGGCGAGGCTGCCTTAATGCGGAGACAGTCTAACGCCCAAGGTGATCTACGACTGGAGCGTGGCGTGACGGCTGCCGGAGCGAGTCCGCGAGCGGAGCGGCCGCATGACGCGCGGAAGTCGTTAGCTCCACCGCCATGTTAGGCGTTTGTGGGTTCATGGAATGGAATCGGGGCGAAGTAGATAAGCGCCACAATAAAACCGGAAATTAAAAGTGTCAGCTCGCCGAAAAATGTTCCGACGGCAGATTGCACTGATGGGCCATTAGAGAGGACGGAAAGTGTGCACAGAATGGTCGTGATGAGATAGGGAAGGCGAGCCCACCTGCGCCGAAACCAGAGGGCAACCGACGAAACCAAGTTGACGAAAAACGCGATCACTCCGACCGCAAGTAACGAGGTCTCTAGGCTGGACATCACTGCCTCGTGTCGTGCCGTAACGTATGATTGGAGTTCGGCGGGGAGAGTGTGCGGAAGGGCGAACTCAGCTGCGACACCGACGGCGATGACCAACCAATCGAGGGCAAGGGCAACGCGGAGGGTTTTTGTCGGATTACACATGGCGTGAGCCAGCGCCTAATATGTAGTGACCAACTTGGTGTTGCTCATCTTGGTTGGCTAACTTGGGAGTGTGGTTTGGTCCTTCAAGCTCGATTTGGTTGAGCTGGGTGGAGATGCATAAATCTGCCTCCGCTGTCGTTCCGGCAAAACCAACAGCATGACGTTTCCCGCAGTATAGCTGGGTGACACAGTATGGCGCGGCTTGACGATGACGCGCCGCACGCGTGCGCTGCCCCGCATGAAAATCGTCATCACCGGAGTCACGCGCGGGCTGGGGCGGGCGTTGGTCGAGGAGTTTGTTCGCGGCGGGCACACGGTCATCGGCTGCGGGCGGAGCGGCGATGCGATTTTCGACCTGCGGATGACGCACCTCGCGCCGCATGATTTTACCGTCCTCGATGTCGGGCTCGACACCAAGGTCGCGATCTGGGCGGCGAAGGTGCTGGAGAACGACAGCCCGCCGGATTTTTTGATCAACAACGCCGCGATCATGAACCGGCTCGCGCCGGTGTGGGAGCAGGACGACCGCGAATTCACGCGGCTCGTCGATGCCAACATCCGCGGCACGCAGAACGTGCTGCGGCATTTCGTGCCGGCAATGGTCGCGAAGAAACGCGGCGTGATCGTGAACTTCAGCTCGGGCTGGGGTCGCAGCGTGGCGCCGGAGGTCGGGCCCTACTGCATGTCGAAGTGGGCGATCGAGGGGCTGACCAAGGCGCTCGCCGCGGAGTTGCCCGCGGGCATGGCCGCGGTGCCGCTGAACCCGGGGGTGATCGACACGGAGATGCTGCGATCGTGCTGGGCGGACGGGGCGGCGAGTTTCCCGAAGGCGGAGCAGTGGGCCAAGATCGCGGCGCCGTTTATCCTGAAGCTCGGCCCGAAGGACAACGGGCAGTCGGTGAGCGTGGGCGGGTTTGAGGATTGAGGGCGGGGCCCATTGAGAATCCGAGGTAGGGCGGGTCTTTAAGCCGCTCTGGACCGTTTGGCGCGCGAATGGGCGGGTCACAGACCCGCGCTACCCAAAGCCCCCGTTTTCGATATCGAATCGTCTCATGCCAACTTCCGCTTCTTTTTAGACCTTTGTCATTGCGAGGTGCGCGCAGCGCGCCGTGGCAATCCAGCTGGATTGCTTCGTCGCTCCGCTCCTCGCAATGACAGTCCAAAATCGATGGCACGTTGGTATCAGCTCATCGCGCTCCCAACGAGAGACCTTTTTGACGCCCGCAATGCCGGAAAATGAAAAAGCCCGCTCGGAGAGCGGGCCTTTTCTGATGAACGACTGAATTACGCCTAACGGAGAATCAGAGCTGCGATGCTCAGCGCCGGGTGGGCGCGCGATCCGCGGCCGGTTCGCGCACGTCGGCCCGGGTGACCGGGACGAGGAAACCGGTTTCGCCGATCACGGGCCAGGAGCGGAGTTCGAAGGTCTCGAGAAATTTGAGCATGCGCTGCCGCCGGCGTTCCCGGCTGAAGAGGTTGGCGGCGCTGAGGTTTTGGGCGTAGGGGGTTTGCATGGTAGGAGGTCGCGCGTGTTTCGCAGACCGTGTGCCAAGTGCGCCGACGGGCCGTTTTCCCCTCTGGGCCGAGGGGAAACCGCCGGCGACAACCGCGTGATCCCGCGATAGGCGGGTGCGCACCATTCCCCAAATCCGGCGCGCGAGGTGCGGGGTAATCCCCATTTTTTCTCAATGGGCGCCGCGCTGGAGGGCGCTGGTGGCGGCGTTGGCCTCAAGCTGGCGGATGCTCTCGCCGACGGCGGCGATGTCCCAGCTTTCGGTGGCGACGGGAGTGGCCGGACGACTCGTGCCGGGGGCGACGGCGACCTTGCGGGCGATGAAATCGTGGACGTCGCCGAGCGTGCGGAGCTGCGTCAGCTCGTCGTTGGCGACCGTGAGCGGAAGGACCTCCTCGGCGAGCATGACGATTTCCATCATGGTGAGGGAGTCGAGGCCGAGGTCCTCGCGCAGGCGGAGGGTGGCGGGGCCGGCGGCGAGCGCGGCGCGGCGATCGCGCTCGACGAACCGCTCGATCACGCCGGTGACGAGCGTGCGGAGATCATCGGGGGCGCGGGTCTGGCGGAACTTGCACGCGGCGTAATAGGTGGAGGGCGAGCAGCGCTTGAGCGCCTCGCGGAGCACAGGATCGTCGTGGGGCGCGGAGTGGGATGCGGTGTTCACGGGTGGGATTTCCCAGCATGACAAGCGCCACCCTGAAACCCGCTAGCGGGCGCGAGGAAAAAACGCGGGTGCGTTGGTTTTTGCTGTAGGCGGGGTGCCCACACCCCGCATGTGGAACGCGGGGTGAGGGCACCCCGCCTACACTTAGTGCCGCTTCAAAACGCCGTCGTGAGCGACAGCGAGTAGGTGCGTTTCCGCCAGTCGCCGTAGGTCTGCACGCCGGCCCCGGAGGGGTCGCCGACGAAGGCCGGGAAGTCTTCGCCGAAGACGTTGTTCACGCGCAGCTGCGCGCGCAGGCCGCGGGGCAGCCAGCGCGCGAGAGGGGAAAGGGAGCCCTGCACAAATGCGTCGCACTGCCAGTAGGGGCGCACGCGGTCGCGGCCTTGCAGGTCCCACATCAGCCGGGGGAGCACGCGCGAGTGGAAATAGTGGCCGTCCACCCCGAGGCCCCACGACCGGGCCGACCACGCGGCGCCGAACTTGGCGCGGTAGCGGAGGACATTGGCGCCGCCGCCCTCGGGATGGGCGAGCTCGTCAACCACGCGCGCGCCGGGCAGCAGCAGGTGATCGTAGCGCGTGAAGTAGAGCAGGCGGCCGTAGGCCTCGAGCGTGCCGCCGGGGGCCTTGGTCCAGGCGTAGTCGAGTGACAGGTTCCAATTGTGCGAGCGGCGCGACGCGGAGTTGATGGCGCCGGTGATGACGCTGCGCACCGTGCCGGCGGCGCCGCCCGTATCCGCCTCGGTGCGGCGGATCACGCGATCGGGAAAGAGGTGCTCGAGGTTGAGGACCGTCTGCACATCGAGCGTGACGAGTTCGTTGACCTTGCGGGTCTCGACAAAGTCGAGCGCGGCGCGGAAGCGATGCTCGGTCCCGCGTCGCCAGATCAGGCCGGCGGTCTGGGTGAGCGCATCCTCCGGCAGGAGAAACGGGTTCACGAAGTCCTCCTCCGAGACCGTGATGGTCAGTTTTTGCGTCGGGTCGTAGGCTTGGCGGAAATCGATGCCGGCCGTCGTGGGGCGGCTGTTGGGCGGCGCGAGGGTCACGCGGCTGAGCTGCGGGGTGGGGTAGCGGCTGGAGGTGCTCACGCTGCCGCGGAAGGCCAGGCCGCCGGGCAGACGGGCCTTGAACGCGAGCGTGGGGGCGACGTTGGCCTCGGTGGTGTTGCGCGAGGCGATGTAGCGCACGGCGAAATCGCCCTCGAGGCCGTGCAGCCACGCGGGCCGCCAGCGGTCCGGGAGGAGCGGGGCCTGCACCTCGCCGAAGATGCTGTAGCGCTCGATCGCGCGGCCGAGGTAGAGCACGGGATCGGCGGCGAGCGTGCCGTCGGCAAAGCGCCGTTCGTCGAGGTGGCGCGCGAGGGCGTTGTGCCGGTAGTCGGCGCCGAGGTTCACGGCGGCGGTGCCGGTCGGCAGCGCGAGGGCGCGGTGGCCGAGCCGCACGGAGGCATCGATGGTGGTGTAGTCGCCTACCGTGATGAAGCGCCCCTGACCGCCGCGGTAAATCAGCACCTGATCGTAGAACTCCTGCGGCGGGGCCAAGATCTGCGGGTCGCGCAGCGGGTTGTAGCGGCCCTCGTCGATCAGTTTTTCCCAGCGGGTGGAGTCCGCGCCGGCTAGGCCGCGATAGCGGGAGAGGTTGCGGCCGTATTGGCCGTCGGCGAGGAGCGTCCAGCCGCGGGGGAGCTTGAAGAGCGCACTCAGCACGCCGGAGCCAAACTCAAGGCGCGCGCGGCTGTAGTGTTCGCCGAGGCGCGGGGCGAGTTCGAGCAGCGAGATGGCGATGTCCTGCCCAAAGGGGTTGCCGGGCGCCGTGGCGCGCATCCGCAGGTCGGCTGCGACCACATCGTAGCCGCGATGGATGACCGTGCGCGTATACATGCTGTCGAGGCCGAGCTGCAGCCACGGGGCGACATCGTAAACGACGGAGGCGAAATAAGCCGAGCGCTCCTGCGCGCGGCCGTAGGGGTAGTTCAGGCTGTCGGTGGACGAGGCGAGGCCGCCGGGAGCACGAAGCAAATCCCAGTTGCGCACGCCGGCGCGGCCTGCAAACGCGGCGAGGCCCCCGCGTCCATCGGCGCCGGGGGCAACGGAGGTGAAGGTGGCGGAGCCCAGGCCGGAGAGGGGCGGCGGCACCGGCGGCGGATCGCCGGGCATGGGATTCTCGGGCAGCGCGACGTAGCTGCGGATGTTGGGCGTCGCGCGGTAGAGCGAGGTGGTGGGCGAGAGATCGGGCCGCCGGCGGCGCTGGCGGTAGCCGAGCTCCGTCTCGGTGGGCGGCACGGTTTGCGTGAGGCTGGCGTTGAAGCGCACGCGCAGCGCGCCGCCAAACAAGGCGCGGCTGTGCATGATCGCGGCGGAGGATTGCGGGGCGTCGTAGCGCGCGAGGGCGTTGGTGTAGGTGAGGGAAACCTCCGTGGCGTCGGAATCCACGGCGGGGCGGAGCACGATGTTGACGATGCCGCCGACGGCGTTGCCGCTGTAGAGCGCGGCGGCGGAGAGGGGCAGCACCTCGATTTGCTGCACGAGGCTGAGCGGGATGAAGTTCACGTCGGGCGTCTGGCTGGGCGAGCCGCTGACGAGCGCCTCGGGCAGGCGGCGGCCGTTGACGAGCACGATGGTCTGATCGGAGCCGAAGCCGCGGAGGTTCACATTGGTGCTGCCGGCGAGAAAGGCCGGGACGCCGCCGTCCTGCTCGGGCGGCCGCGTGGCGGCGTCGCTGTCGAGCACTTCGCGCTGGAGAAACTCGTTGAGGTTCACGACGCCGCTGCGTGCGATCTGGTCGCGGTTGTGGATGGTGTAGGGGATGGCGTCGTTCTCCGTGCGCACGAGATCGAGGTGATCGCCGGGGCCGCGGGGGCCGGCGCGCGTCTCGCTGCGGTCGAAGGGATTTTCCCGCGTGGTGTGGTCGCGCACGAGGAAGGGCGCGAGCGACGCCGGATCACTCGACGGCTGGAGACGCTGGGGATCGAGCCGCCGGGTGCGGTCCGCCTCGACGACCACGCCGGCGATCTCGAGCGAACGGAAGCCGTCCGCGCTGGCCACGAGACGATGCGTGCCCGGGGTGACGGCGCGAAATTCAAAATCGCCGCGCGCATCGGTCGTCGCGGTGTGGTGCGTGGGCGGCAGGACGAGCCGGGCCCCCGCAATCGCGGTGCCGTCGGACGTGAGCAGTCGGCCGCGGAGGGCGCCGGTCGGCGCGGCGGCGGGGCCGATCACGAAGCGATCCGGGCCGTTGGGCCGCGCGACGAAGCCGGTGCCGCGTAGCAGGCGCGCGAGGGCCTCGGCCGGCGCGAGCTTGCCGGTGACCGGCGCGGATTGCACGGCGCGCAGCGCGTCGAACGAGAAGAGCACTTCGATCTGCGTGAGCCGCGAGAAGGCGAGGAGCGCCTGCGCCGCGGATTGCGCCGGCAGATCGAAATCCACCGTGCGCTCCGCCGCCGCGGCCTGCGGGCCGACGCCAACGCCCGCGAGGGCGAGCAGCAGACGGAGCAGGACGGGCGCGAGCCGCACGGTGGAACCTGAGGAGGTTAACGCGCCGGGCGCGGCCTGACGGCAATCGCCCCGGAGGAATCCTCGCTGACGCGCACCGGAAACGCCGTTTCCAGTGCCGCCATGAACGCCCGGAGATCCTCCAAGCCGTAGAAACCGCCGATGCGCAGCGCCGCAATCGCCGGGTCCACCTCGATGCGCCGCCCGTGGTAGCGGGCGAACACGGCGACGACCTTGCTCAGCGGCACATCGTCAAAAATCGCGTGGCCGCGCCGCCATGCCAGCGCGTTCTCCATCGCCGATTCGGAGAGGACGGTGACCACGACGCCCTGCGCGCTGGCGGTGAGACGGTGGCCGGCCGTCAAAGAGAACGGCTCGTCCTTGTGCTGGTTCGCCGGGTCGCTGGGGTGGACGAGCACGGAGCCCTCGACCACGAGCACCTCGAGCGGAATCGCGTCCGCGGCGTCGTTGCGCACGGTGAACGTCGTGCCGGTGACGCGCACAGACCCGGCGGGCGTATCGACGATGAAAGGCCGCGTTGGGTCCTTGGCGACGGCGAACCACGCTTCGCCGTCCGCGAGGCGCACGCGGCGCTCGGTGGCGGTGTTCTCAAAGCGGAGGGTCGTGCGGGCGTTGAGCTCGACGCGCGTGCCATCGGCCAGCGTGTGGGCGCTGCGTTGCGCGACGGCGGTGGCGAGGCTCTGCACCGTGGCCGCGGGCCGCGCGATCCAAACACCGACGGCAACGAGGGCGGCCGCGGCGAGACCGAGGGCGGCAAACTGCGGGAAGCCCCAGCGGCGGGCGGCGGGTGCGCGCGAGAGGGAGGGCATCTTCACGGCACCGGCCACGACGAGCGCGGGCAGCTGCGCCTCGAGGTCGGCGGAAAACTGGCAGTAGCGGGAGAGCAGTTCCCGGTGGCGCGGATCGCGGGCGAGCCAGGCGTCGAGTTCGGCGCGGCGGGCGCCGTCGAGCGGATCGCCGTCGAGGCGGGCGGCCCAGAGGGCGGCTTCCTCGGCGAGCGGGGAGTTGGGTTCGGGGGCGGAGAGTTTCATGAAAGAGCCTTGCCTGTGGCGGTGGATGCGGCCGGGGCGGTTTCGGCGGGAAGCGCGGCGCGAAGCAGGCGCAGGGCGCGCGCGTGTTGTTTTTCGACCGTGGAGATGGCGATGCCGAGACGATCGGCGATCTCGCGGTGGGAGAGGAGCTCGACCTTGCGGAGGAGGAGCACGGTGCGGCAGCCCTCGGGCAGGTCGGCGAGGGCGGCTTCGAGCAGGCGCAATTCCTGGTGGGCCATCACTTGCTGGGGGACGCCCGGTGTGTCGGTGGGGGCAGAATCGGAGCCGGCGGGCGATGGGGAAAAGGGCGCGATGCTGCGGCGCTTGAGGCGGTTGATGGCGAGGCGGCGGGCGGTGGTGTAGAGGACGGCCTCGGGCTGGATGATGCGGGCGTCCTGGCTCGTGGGATAGACGCGCAGGTAGGCGTCGTGCGCGATGTCCTGCGCCTCGGTGGGGTTGCCGAGCAGCCGCTCGAGATAGCGGCGCAGCGGGGCGAGCGTCTCGCGGTAGAGCGAGGCGAAGTCACGGCGCGGCGGCGGGGCTTCCTCAGGCATGGCTGGGGGCGGCGGGTCGGCGGTCGGCGGAGCGGGGGCGAAAGGCGAGGGCGAGAGGGCGGGTTTCACAGATAGCCCGAACGACAATCAAGCCGGCCAAACCCGCTACTCGCCGGGTGAGTTTTTTTGAGCGTGGGCGATGGCATGACGGAAGCGGACAGGGGAAGGCCCCCGCGGTTCGGCGATCGGGGAATCAGGCGGAACAAGTGAAAGCGAACACCGGCGGCGCGTAAGGGCGAGGTTGTTTGCGGGACGGCGTTCTTCTTGGCCGAACCCGCCATTGACAACCCGGGTCTGCCTGTGCCCTGCTGATCCACTTTCCTCCATGAGCATCCTTCTCGGAATCCTCACCTTTGTCCTGATCCTCGTTTCGCTCTTCCTCGTCCTCATCGTCCTCATGCAGAAGACCAAGGACGGCGGCATCGGCGCGGCCCTCGGCGGCGGCGCGACGGAGGCGGCCTTTGGCGCGGAGACGAACAACGTGCTCAGCAAGTCCACCATCTACGCGGCGATCATCTTCTTCGTGCTGGCCTTTGTGCTCTATCTCGGGCGCATCTACGAGTCCAAGCACGGCGGCGTTGATTCGGGTCGCGCGCTGCCCGCCATGCCGGCGGCCGCCACGCCGGCGCCTGCGGCCCCGGTGGCGGGCGCAACCGCCGCTCCGGCGGTGACGGTCCCCGCCACAGCGCCCGCGACCGATGCGGCCGCGGCTACCGCGCCCGCGACGACCCCCGCTCCGGCCCCCACGCCCGAGGCGCCCAAGAAGTAAGTCTCGCCCATGCCGACTCCCGGCAAGTCCGCGCCCGCCCTTTCCCGGCGGGCGTTTTGCTTTTTGGCGGCGGGACTTCTGGCGGTCGGCGCCCACGGCGCGTCGCCTCCCACTGTCCTTCCCGAACTCGCCCAAATCGGAAAACCCAACGCCGAACAGGCGGCGCGGCTGGTCGAACAGTTTCGCACGGCTGGCATCCCGGGCGACTATTATCTCGAATTCGAGCTGCGCTCACTGCCTCGTCGCGGCACGGGGCCGACGCTCACGGGCCGCTGGTGGGGCACACGCAACGACCGAGGCACGCTCAGCCGCATCGAGATCACGGGGACGACCGGCGGGATGCATCGCTTCATTCTGCAAAACGGCGACGGCGCCACGGTCTGGCAGTCGGCCGACGGCGGCGCCGCCCCGATGAAGGCCGAAGCGCTGCTAGCCCCGCTGACTCCCGAGATCGAGCTGACCGCCTTCGATCTCATGATGCCATTTCTCTACTGGCCCAATCCCACAGTGGAGAAAATCACGCGCATGCTCGGGAGGCCGGCGCACCAATTTCTGTTTCCCGCGCCGCCGGCGTTCACCGCAGTCCATCCCGGGATCGGCGCCGTGCGCGCGTGGCTCGACACCCAGTTCAACGCCCCCACGCAGATCGAAATCATCGGGCCCGACGGCCGCGCCCGGCGCAGTTTCTCCCTGCTGGAATTGAAGAACGTGGGCGGGCAGCATCTCCCGAAGTCGGTCGATTATCGCAACGAACTGACGCGCGACAAAACCCGCCTCCAGCTCACCGCCGGCGCGCTCAACCTGAGCCATCCCTCGGCGCTGTTCGCGCCCGCCACGCTCACGAAGCCGGCCACACCCATCGACGCGTCGCGACTCACGCGAATCGACCCATGACACGGCGAAAGCCCCCCCGGCTCGTGGTGTTTGATTTCGACGGCACTCTGATTGACAGCCTGCCCCTCGTCCTGGCTGCGATTGCCCACGCGGTCGAGGGCTTCGGGCCCAAGCCAACGAAGGAAATCTTTGCCACCCTCGGCGGCCCGCCGGAGCGCTTCCTGGTGCCATTGCTCCACGACGTGAGCGCACTGCCGGTCGCGATTGATCGGCTGATGAGCTTTCACCGGGAGAATTCCCATTTGATGGAGCCTTTTGCAGGCGCCGATGCCGCGCTCGCGGCCTTGGCTGCGGCTGACGTCCCTGTGGCACTTTGGACGGGCCGGGATCGCCACTCGACCCAGCGTCTGCTCGCCCTCCGCGGTTGGGGTGATCGCTTCGCTGCAATCGTTTGTGGCGACGATTTCTCGTCACACAAACCCGATCCCGAGGGGCTGCGCGCGATTCTCGCCCGCCTGGGCGTGGCGCCGAGTGAGGCGGTGCTCGTGGGCGATTCCGATGTCGATGTGCTCGGCGGCAGTGCGGCCGGCGTCGATTCGGTGATGATCCACCATGGCCGGGCGGTGGAGACCGCGGTCGCGGCGCGCGCCTGGCGGATGGTGGCGTCGCCGCCGGAGGCATACACCTGTGTGCTGCAACTGACCGGCCGGCCGGCGAAATCAACCGGGTGAAAAATATCGTTGCCGCGGGCGCGGTGCGAGTGCCTGCTTCGCACGAATTCATCGCCGACCATGGCCAAAAAATCTAGCAAACCCTCCGCTCCGCTTACCTTCGATCTGCCGATTTCGCTGATCGCCCGCATCGAGACGTGCCGCAAAGGCCACGGCTTTTCCACCGCCAGCGAGGTCGTCCGCACGGCCATCGCCTCCTTCGATTTCGAGTCCTGCCAGCCCGAGCGCGACCCGCACCGCCAGATCTCGGTGCGTATCGCCGGCGACCAGCGCGCCATGCTCAAGCGCTATGCCCGCATCAAGAAGGCCAGCGTGGGCGAACTGCTCCGCATCGCCATCGAGGCGCTGCCGACCAAGGGCGCGAAGAAAAAGAAGTAATCCTCTCCGCGCCAATCGGGCGCGGCGTTTATCCCGGCGGCCGGTCTCCGGCCGCCTTTTTTGCGGACACTGATTATCCGCTTGCCGTGGGTTGGTCGCGTCGGCGAAGCTGACCGTTCGCGGCAGTCAGTCGGTCAGGTTGGCGTTAAGCCGCGAGCTCCCGCCAATCTGTCTCGTCAGTTCAACCATCAACCCATCCGGTCGCGCCTCACCGTGCGGCCGAATCCGTCGGGCGGGCGCATCTGGAGCAGGCGCGCGGCCGGCGCTTCCGAAAAAGTCATGAGTTCCGTAATGCAAGAACTGCTCGCGCAGTCGTCCTTCGACAAGCTGAAGGAGGGCGCGATCGTCCCCGGTGTCATCACCGAAATTCGCCACAACGACGTCGTCGTTGATATCGGCGGCAAGTCCGAGGGAGTGATCCCCGCCCACGAATTCATCGACATCGGTGAACTCCAGATCGGCTCCACCATCGATGTGATGGTCGAGAAACTGGAGGACAAATTCGGCGCCCCGATCCTGTCGTTTGACAAGGCGGAGCAGAAGAAAAACTGGGACAACATCCTCACTAAGTTTCCCGAGGGCTCCGTGGCCGCGGGCCGAGTGAAGGCCAAGGTCAAGGGCGGCCTGATCATCTCGATCGGCGTCGATGCCTTCATGCCGGCGTCGCACATCGACATCCAGCCCCCCAAGAACCTCGATCAATACGTCGGCCAGACCTACGATTTCAAGGTCCTCAAGATCAACCTCGAGCGGAAGAACATCGTCCTCTCGCGCCGCGAGCTCATCGAGCAGCAGCGCACCGAGAAGCGCCGCAACCTCCTCGATTCGATCCAGCCCGGCCAAGTGCGCAAGGGCGTCGTCAAGAACATCACCGACTTCGGCGCGTTCATCGACCTCGACGGCATGGACGGCCTCCTCCACATCACCGACATGTCGTGGGGCCGCATTTCGCACCCCTCCGAGATGCTCAAGCAGGGCGAGGAGATTCAGGTCATGATCATCGAGGTGAACCGCGACAAAGAGCGCGTCTCCCTCGGTCTCAAGCAGACCACCAAGAACCCGTGGGACGAGATCGATCGGAAGTTCCCGGTCGGCGCCAAGGTCCACGGCAAGGTCGTCAATCTCGTGCCCTACGGCGCGTTCGTCGAGATTGAGCCCGGGGTCGAAGGCCTCGTCCACATCACCGAGATGTCCTGGACCAAACGCATCACCAAGCCCTCCGAACTGCTCAAGGTCGGTCAGGAGCTCGATGCGGTGGTTCTCGGCATCCAGAAAGACGAGCAGAAGATCTCGCTCGGCCTCCGCCAGCTCGAGCCGAACCCGTGGGACATGGTCCGCCACAACTACCCGATCGGCGCTCGGGTCCGCGGCAAGGTCCGCAACATGACCACCTACGGCGCCTTCATCGAACTCGAAGAGGGCATCGACGGCATGGTGCACGTCTCCGACATGAGCTGGACCCGCAAGGTCAACCACCCGTCCGAAGTCCTGAAGAAGGGCGACGAAGTGGACGCCATCGTCCTCGACGTGGATTCCGGCCAGCAGCGCATCAGCCTCGGCATGAAGCAGCTCGCGGTCGATCCGTGGTCGGACATCGACTCGTTCTTCAAGATCGGCGACGTCGTCAAGGGCACGGTCACCAAGATTACGTCGTTCGGCGCCTTCGTGGAGCTGAAGGATGGCATCGACGGTCTCGTGCACATCTCGCAGATCAGCGAGGAGCGCATCGACAAGGTGAAGGACGTGCTCAAGCCCGGCCAGGAAGTCACCGCCCGCGTGATCAAGATTGATCGCGAGGAGCGTCGTCTCGGCCTCTCGATCAAGGCCGCCAACTACTCCGAGTCGGAACTCGCCGCCGAGACCTCCGCCTACGAGCAGCTGAACCGCAGCGCCGGCAACGACATGATGAACCTCGGAGACATCCTCGACGAGGCCGCGAAGAAGGAGTAACCGCTTCGCGCGTCAGTCGCGTAAACTTACAAGGCCGCCATCCTGCAAGGGGTGGCGGCCTTTTTTGTCTATCTATATCAGCCGAGCCCGAGCGGATTCAACGGATGGATAAAGATCGCCCTCAAGGATTCAATTTTTGAGACCACGAGGCAGGGAGATCCTCTGCGAAGCCTTGCTTGCGGCTATAATCAAGCTACGCGCCAAAGAAGGCCGATTGGGCCACAGGGCCATAGTGCGCTTAGCACGGTCTCAGCTCAAATTCCTTGGAGCTCGATTAAATTCTCGTCTCTAAATTCGGGCTATTAGACAAGGATCATGGGATGCCGGTTTAGCGTTGCTCGCGCCTACCCCCCTCGCCCGGATGCCAAGCAATAATAGAGTGGAAGGGGGGAAGTGGCTGCCCGACTAGGACTCGAACCTAGACAGAACGAGTCAGAGTCGTTCGTGCTACCATTACACCATCGGGCAGTGGAAATTCTCGGCGAAGGGATGTGGCGGCTGTTAGGTCGATTAATGCCGCCGGGGCGGAATAAGGCGACGCCTAAAGGCACGTGGAGCCGGCGATGGGATTCGAACCCGCAACCGCCTGTTTACAAAACAGGTGCTCTACCGTTGAGCTACGCCGGCGTGCGACGAGGACCGCCGGGGCCGAAAAAGGACTTGGAAAAAACGAGCAACCACAGTTTTTGGCGAACTGGACTTAGTATGGTGGCTCCCCGGGGACTCGAACCCCGAACCAATTGATTAAGAGTCAACTGCTCTACCATTGAGCTAGGAAGCCAACAAACAAGAAGCTCAAAAGCTCACGAGGGGGTGGTGGATGTCAACTGCGATTTCCGTTCCGTTGAATTCTATCGTAGGAAGAGCAACTAACGGGTTCCTCGCGCGACGAATTCCATGGGCGCTGGAGCCCCGGTGAAGCTGAGTTGGATGTAAGCGATTCATCGTGTCGTGCGTGCCCGATGCCCACAGGATTCGGCTCAGTCAGGATCGAAAATGATGAGTCTTCTGACGGGCCAATCGCGCATCACGCAGCGTTCTTGGCATTCGAATGGTTGTGAGGTGGACGGAAATGGGGCGGAAACACTCCTGGCCCAGAGGAGCGGGGTCTTCTCGCAAAAATGGTCGGGGCGGTGAGATTCGAACTCACGACCTCTACGTCCCGAACGTAGCGCTCTACCAGGCTAAGCTACGCCCCGACATTTTTCTTCCACTACACTTGCGCGAGTGGGGCGGTGAGGGAGCCTCACGGCGTGAAACGGCGCAAGCAGAAAACAACAAGACAGGTGTGGATCATCTTCAAAAAAAACCCCGGCTGAAACAGCCGGGGTTGACGTAGTGGGATTGCCCCACGCAACGGAAGCAGTGCCAGATTATTTGGCCGGAACGGGAGAAGCAATCACGGGGGGGCGCACGAGCGAACTGTCGGACGCCCGGCGGTGAATCATCTCGGTCATACGCTGGATTTCCAACTCGGCGTTACGGCGCGCAACGCGGGCGAGCTCCACCTGTTTGGCGATATCGAATGCTTCACGGCTCGTTTTGTCCTTCTCTTTGCGGACTCGCTCAAGCTCAGCCTCCTTGTCGCTGACTTCCTTGGCTGCAGCTTTGCCCTTTGCGAGATACTCCTCGGTCTGGGCTTTGACGCGATTGTCGTCGGCCAGCTGTTTGGCCTCCTTTTCGGCTTGTTTGGCCTTTTCCTCTGCATCGCGTTCCGCCTGACGCTTGGCGGCGTCTTCACGGGCCTTGGCCTCAGCTGCTTTCTTGCGGGCGACTTCGTCGGCCTGCTTCTTGGCCGTCTCCATCTTGATGCGCGCCTCCTTTTCGTGAAGCTCCTTGGCGTGCGACATGTAGAACACGAGGAAGACGCCGAGCATCGCTCCGGGGAAAATAAGATACATCCACTTTTTCATGGCAGGGGAGAAGGGTGTTTGGGTTATTTCTTGGCGGCTTTGGCGGCTTCTGCGGCAGCCTTGGCGGCCTCTTCGGCGGCCTTGTCGGCTGCGGCGATGCGTTCAAGGACACCGTTCAGACTTTTGGCGTTGGCCTCGGCCTTCTTGACGTATTCCTTGAGGAAGGCGAGTTCATCGGTAACGCGCTTCCGCTCAGTCTGAGCAGCAACGAGCTCGGCCTTCTCGCTGTCGATTTCCTTTTGGAGCCGGCGGGCGTTCTGTTCCAGCTTATCGGCATCTCGGCCGGCTTTGTCGCGATTCTGGCGGGCAAGATCGCGAGCCTCCTTTTCGCGGGCTTCACGCTCCTCGCGGGCTTTCTTTTCAATGCGGCGTTTTTCCTGAGCCTCAAGCGCAGATTTCACCGCGGTCTCACGGTCCTTGGCTTCCTTCTCAAACTTGGCGCGCTTTTGGTCGGCGGCTTCCTTGATCTTGGCCTGTTCCTTGCCTTCGAACTCCTTGTGGGCGTTCATGTAGAACCCAAAGAAGAAGACGATCAACAGAGCGAGCGGCAGGATAAAATAGACGTAGCTTTTCTTCATGTTAAAGTGGGGGCTTTATTTTGATTTGGTGGCAGCCTTGGTCGCCGGCCCGCCCTTGGTTGCGGGGGACACGCTTGGGGTCTCGGGGGCCTTGGTGGCTTCCGCTTTCTTGGGGGCTTCCTTGGCTTTGCCCTTCTCATTCTTTTCGTTCAGGGCTTCGGAGACGACTTCCTTAAGGCGAGCGAACTGCTGGTCCTTTTCGTGTTCCTTGAACTTCTGGGCCTCTTCAAGGGCCTTCATGGATTCCTCCAGGTCACCGAGTTCGTAGGCGGTGTAAGCCTTGAGATAGTGGACGCCGTAAGGCTTCGTGTCTTTGAAATTTCCTTTGCTGACCGCGAGCTTCGCGTGGGTAAAGGCCTCACGCGTTTTTTCCATCTGCAGGTAAATCTGTGCGATTTGAACCTCGAGTTCGCCGTTTGTGGGGAAGAGGGTCGCGGCCTCCTTGAGGACGTTCACGGCCTGTTGGTAGAGATTCGCCTCCTGATAGTAGCGCCCCAAGATGCGCCAATTGTGCGGCTCGGACTCGATGGTGCCCTTCTTCATCCCATTGTAGAGGAGCTCGGTGCCCTTGGTGAATTGGTTGGCGATAAGATAGAACGACACCAAGTTCATGTTGTCCTTCGGTGTGTTCAGGAAGCCGAGGGCTTGGGCTCGTTCCAAGGTGACAATGGCTCGGACCAAGTAGTCGCGGGCTTGGGCCGGATCCTTTTCGCGAGCCTTGTCGTTTAGCTGAAGGTAAATGGCAAACAGCATCGCCCAATAGTCCTTTTTCGAGGGATTCTGTTTGAGGACGAGTTCCAGAATCTCGGCTGACGCGACCAAGTCATTCTGCTGTTGAAGGAGGGCGAGGTAGAGTTGGTAGAAACTTTCCTTCGGCTTGATCGCGCTGGTCAGCGCACGATCAATGATGGTGCGTGTTTCCTTGAGCAGTGCTTGGTCAACGTTGGCAGGGTCGGCGACTGCGGAGTAGTAGAGGATGCTTGCGTAGGTGGAGATTACATCCGCGGAGGGCTTTGGCGTGGCTTCGAAATAGCGGCGGAAATAACCGACGGATTTCTTAAAATACTGCGCCTGGACCTTCGGGTCTTTCGAGCTCGATGCTTCCTGCGCGTTGAGCTGCGCAAGAAAGAAGATGACTTCGGTCATCTCTTTGTCGGCGAAGTAATCGTGCTGGTCGTCAAGCTCGACCACACGCTCCCAGACCTTCAAAGCGTCGGCATATTTGCTGGTGGCGGCAAACAGGCGGCCCTTGGTGTTGAGGACCGAGGCTTCGTCGTAGCTGCCGGGCACGACCGGCACGCTGTCAAGGAGCTTGAGCATGCCAGCGAAGTCTCCGGCGGCCTGCAAAGGGCCCATCTTGGTGAAGGCCTCGCTCAGCTTCTCACTGTAGCTGTGCGTTTTTTTATCAGCGGCCTTGGCCGGCTGGGCCTGGACGCTCGCGGCAAGGAAAAAGAGCCCGGACGCCGCGATCAAAGATCGCGCGCTGGCAAGGATAAGGGATGAATGCGAAGTCGCCATGGATTAGTCCTCGTTAAGGGTGAACACGATCGGGACCTGCATGCGGGTGATTACGTCGCGGCCGCCTTTGCGACCGGCCTTGAATTTCCATTTGCTTACGGCTGCAACCGCAGAGGCTTCAAATTCGCGCTGTGAGGAGCGGATGGCGTAGGCGTTTTGCACGTCGCCATTGGTGTCGACAAGGAAGTCAACGACCACTTCGCCGGAGATGCCCGCACGGCGCATCTCAAAGGGATACTGTGGACGGCCTTGGAGCCGTGGCACCGGGGTTTGATCGAGCTTTGAGATGTCGAAAACCTGCATGCCCTTGAACATGTTTGGGTCGCGGACCTCAGGGACGATGTTCATCTGCGCCGAGATCGTGATGCCCTCGGGTGGCGGTGGCTGGATCTTCTGAACGAAGGAATCCGGCGTGACGAGCTGCGGCACGTCCTGCTGCATCGGCGGCGCGAGATCGAGGGGCTTCACCTCTTCGGTGGTTTCAATAATCTCAGGCTCCTCCTCGAGCTTGGGCATCTGCACGAGCTCGATTTTCGGGGCCTCTTCCTGCTTTTTCACGACGACCACTTTGTCCGGCATGAGACGGTCGCCAAAGAATACCGCCGCATGCAGAAGCGCCGAGATTAGAATTCCGAGAATCAGATCGCGTGTCATGGGGAGCGTGGGTTAGCGGCCCGTGGGGCTCGAGACGGTTTCAACGGAGACTTGATCGATGCCGGACTTGCGCACTTCGTCGAGCGCGTTGACGGCGGCGCCAAACTTGGCGCGCGTATCGCCGCGGACGAGGACGCGCGGATTGTTTTCGGAGCGCTTGTAGTCCGCGAGCCGAGGCGCGATTTCGCTGGTCGTAATCAGCTCCGGCGTGCCTTGGCCGCCTTGTTTCCAGTAATAGTTTCCGTCGTCCGAGACCTGAAGGTAGACGGTGTTGTCGTTAGGATTCGGCGGCCCGGGAGGGGAGGCGACCGGCAGCGTCACCGGCACGGAAGTGATGCGCTGCAACGAGAGGGTGAAGAGCACGAAGGTGGCGAGCAGGAAGAAAATGACGTCAATGAGCGGAATGATCTCAATGCGTGCTTTCTTTGCGCCCTCTTGGGCCTTGGGTGTGGTGCCGGCCATGGATTACAGAGTGTTTGCAGGATGGAGCGTCGGGTTATTTCCCGGCCGCCCTTACTTTGGTCTCGATGAAGACCTTTTGGAAGCCGCTCTTGCGTGCCTCGTCGAAAACGTAGAGGGCCGCGTTGAAGAGCGCATTCTCGTCGCCATTGATGAGGATGCGCCCGTCCGGATCGCTCGCTTTGAAGGCGCGCAGCCGGTCAATGAATTCGGCTAGACTGATAAAATCCTTGTTCCAAGCAATTGTGCCGGACTCCGTGACCGAGATGGTCACCCCATTCGGGTTGCGCGGTTCGCCAGTATCGGAGGGCGGCTGGTTGATGCCCGCCACACCGCTCGACTTGTTCAGCGAAAGGGTGAAAAGCACAAACGTCGCCAGCAGGAAGAAGATGACGTCAATGAGAGGGATGATCTCAATGCGCGCCTTCTTCTTGCCGCCGCTGTTGCCTCCGGATGATCCAGCCATGGGGAACGGGGTTGATTTATTGCGAGGTCGTTACGCTTCGCGCAGCTCAGCGATCAAGCGAGGCGCCGCTCTCGGACTTCTTGATGAGGATCTCAAGGGCGTGGGAAACGTCGGCGACCTCGCTCTTCGCCTTCTCACCACGGGCGTTGAGATAGTTGAAGGGGAGCAGGCCGAGGATGGCGATAAACAGACCGCCCGCCGTCGCGATTAGGGCTTCGGCCACGCCACCTGTGATTTGGCCGGCCGCTGAGCCGATGTCACCAGTGCCGAGCGCGCCGAATGTCGCCATCATGCCGGTGACCGTGCCGAGAAGGCCGAGGAGAGGGGCGGCTGTGATACAGGTATCCAGCGTCGCCATGCCTTGGGAGAAGCGGGCCAGCTCCTGGCCGGAGGCGCGGATGAAGGCATTGGAGAGCGAATACTGGCGGTTGCTCAGGGAGTAGGTGAGAATCTTCGCGATGAAATCGCGGCTCTTGGCGCCCATGGCGAGCGCGCCTTCGGTGTCGCCGCGCTCGACGGATTCGAGCATCTTCTCGACGACTTCCGGCTCGCGGCTCGCGTTTTCACGGAAGATGAAGACCAGGCGCTCGATCACGACGGTGACGACGACGAACGACACGAGCAGGAGCGGCCACATGATCCATTTTCCCATGATGAAGACTTCCATCACGGTGGCGTCGCCGAGGAGGAATGCGAGTGGGAGTGTTTGGGTAATCATATTAATATTAGGGAGGGAGGTTGAAAGTGTGGGGAGTGGAACAGGGCGGGGCGGCGACGCGTGAGTTGGCGAAAACGCGGGGATGGAATCCACCGCGTCAGCCTTACTCACTCACCAAATACTTCCAGCCAAGCTCCGCAATGCAGGAACAATGCCCGTTAAGCGGATTAATTCGTGGGGGAAGTTGAGGAGTTTCAGCATCGCGCGCTGAGAAAATTTTGGGTGGGGGAAACTGCGGAACGCGAAAGTGGCGTCAGGAAAACTGGAGTGTCAACCCACTTTGTCTTTCGTTCGGGCAAAATATTTTTGAGCGCGCTGCGGGTGCTGCGGGTGTTTTTTCATGGGGCTTCTCTTCAGACGCACGAGTTTGTGCTTTCTTAGACCTGTGCGCTTTTTTTTGGGAAAGAGCCTGTCGCCCGTGATGCTTGCTTCGGACTCTGACACACATTGCATAGGGCAGGTCTCCCCGCTGTCGCGGCCTTTCCACCCCCACATGCGTCAATCCCGTTCTGTGATCATCCGTCCCGTGTTGCTCGCCGTGTTTCCGTTCTTCGTGAACCCGGTTGTGATGTTCGCGGCCGAACGGGTTTCGTTCAACCGCGACATCCGTCCCATAATGTCGGACACGTGTTTCCATTGTCACGGGTTCGACGCCAAGTCCCGCAAGGCCGGCCTGCGCCTCGATCTCCGCGAGGAGGCGCTCAAGCCCACGAAAAACGGCGTCGTTCCCATCGTCCCGGGAAAGCCCGCTGAGTCCGAGATTATCCTGCGTATCGCCGACAAGGATGATCCCATGCCGCCCGAGGAGGCGCACAAGACCCTTACTCCCGCGCAAAAGGATCTCTTCCGGCGCTGGGTCGCCGAGGGAGCGCCTTACGAGCCTCACTGGGCTTACGCACCGCTGATGCGGCCGGCGGTGCCGGCGCTGGCGTCGGGCGATACTCGAAAACCTCCCCTTGCAAATCCCGTGGATGCCTTCGTCCGCGCGAAACTCTCCGCAAAGGCGATCACACCGTCGCCTGCCGCCGATCCCGCGCGTCTGCTCCGCCGGCTTTCGCTCGATCTCACCGGCCTGCCGCCGACGTCGGCCGAGATCTCGGCGTTCCTGGCCGATGTGCGGACGAGGGCCTACGAGCGGCAGGTCGAGCGTCTGCTGGCCTCACCGCGGCACGGCGAACGCATGGCCGTGTGGTGGCTGGATATCGCGCGCTACGCCGACACCGTCGGCTTCCACGGCGATCAGAACCAGCGCATCTTTCCCTACCGCGACTACGTGATTGGAGCGTTCAACACCAACAAGCGCTTCGACCAATTCACGCGCGAGCAGCTCGCCGGCGACCTGCTGCCTGCGCCCACTCCCGATCAACTCGTCGCCACCGGCTACAACCGCCTCAACATGATGACCCGCGAGGGCGGCGCCCAGGCCAAGGAGTATCTCGCCAAATACGGCGCCGAGCGCGTGCGCTCCGTGTCGGCCGCGTGGTTTGGCAGCACCTTCGGCTGCGCGGAGTGCCACGACCACAAGTTCGACCCGATCAAGGCGCGCGATTTCTACGAGCTGCAGTCCTTCTTCGCCGACGTGAAGCAGTGGGGCGTCTATGCCGACTATCAATATACCCCCAACCCCGAGTTAAAGGGCTTCAACAACGACTATCCGTTCCCGCCCGAAATAGCAGTGGAGAGCGCCTATCTTCGTGCGCGGCGCGATCTGTTCGCCGCCGAGCTGGCCGCGGTGCGCGCTGCCGTCCCCGCGGCGACCATCGAGGCCTGGGTCGCCGAATCGCGCGCCTATCTGGAGAAGAACCCTTCCGGCTGGAGTGAAGCGACAGTGCAAGCCTCCGCACCCAAACCGGAATCTCCCGCAAAAAGCGCCGCGGCCAAAAAAGCCCGTGCGGGGAACGAGGCGCCCGTTCTGACGATTACGCCGTCGCCAGGTCGCCTCGCGGCTTTGCGGTTGGAGTTCACGCCCAGCGGCGACAGCAAGACGCCCGCGCTCCTTCGCCTCTCCGCTCGCTTGCGCCGCACCGGAGCCCAAGACGAGAAGCTCGACTTCGTGTTTGCCGACGCCCTCGCGAAGGAGCCGCGCTACGAGGGTGGCTCTGAGATTATTGGCATCGCCACGGGTTGGAGGATTCCGCGGGCCGGGACCGCCACGCCGGTCAGCGGCGTGTGGCAGCTGGCCGTGCCGCGCTTGCTTGCCGCGGGTGACGAGATTGTCCTGAGCCTCACGGGCGGGATTCCGCCCGCACTGCGGGTATTCACGAGCGCGTTGATCGCGGCTGATCCTTTGGCGACTGCGAGCATGGAGTTGCGCGCGGCCGTGCTCGCCGATCCGGCGCAGCGCACCGCCGCGCAGCGCGACCTGCTCGCCGATGCTGTGATCTTCGGGCACGCCGCGGATCGCGCGACACTGGAGCGCGCTCAACGGCTGGCCGCTTTGATCCGCGAGACCCGCGACGGCCGGGCGTGGTCGCTCGTCACCCAAGCCGTCGCCCAGCCGCTCGAAGTGCGCCTGCTCCCCCGGGGCAACTGGCAGGACGAGACCGGCCCCGTCGTTTTGCCCGCGACGCCGAGCTTCTTGCCGGGCCGGCGCGAGAGCACGGCGGAAAAGCGCCTCACGCGCCTCGACCTCGCCGACTGGATTGTGTCCAAGGACAACCCGATTACGGCGCGCACGGTCGTGAACCGGCTCTGGGCGATGTTCTTCGGCACCGGTCTCAGCGCCGTGCTCGACGATCTCGGTTCGCAGGGCGAGCTGCCGTCGCATCCGGAGCTGCTCGACTGGCTTGCCGTGGAGTTTCGCGAGAGCGGCTGGGATCTGCGGCGCATCATCCGCCTGATCGTCACCAGCGAGACCTATCGCCAGAGCAGCAGCCTGCGCCGCGAGCTGCTCGACGCCGATCCCGGCAACCGCTTGCTCGCCTCGCAGAATCCGCGCCGGCTCGAGGCCGAGTTCGTGCGCGACAACGCGCTCTTTGCCGCCGGCCTGCTCAACCTCCGCGACATCGGCGGCCCGAGCGTGAAGCCCTACCAGCCGCCCGGCTACTACGCCGCGCTCCAATTCCCGGATCGTGAGTATGTCGCGGACGACGACGATGAGCAGTGGCGCCGCGGCGTTTACATGCACTGGCAGCGCACGTTTCTGCACCCGATGCTCGCCAACTTCGACGCCCCCTCGCGCGACGAATGCGCCGCCGCCCGCACCGTGAGCAACACTCCGCAGCAGGCGCTCACGCTCCTCAACGATCCCACGTTCGTCGAGGCCGCGCGCCACCTCGCCGCGCGGGCGATCGAGGCGGGCGCGACAGATGCGGCCCGTCTGCACGAGGCGTTCCAGCGCGCGCTTGGCCGCACACCGCGGGCCGCCGAGCGCGACTCGTTGCTCAAGCTCCTCGCTGCCCAGCGCGGCTACTACCGCGCGAATCCCGAAGACGCGAAAAAACTTCTCCGCATCGGCCTCTCCGCGCCGCCCGGTGGCGATCCCGTCGAGCACGCCGCGTGGACGCAGGTCGCGCGCGTGATCGTCAACCTCCACGAATTCATCACCCGCTACTGATCATGTGTGCTTTCGACCCCACGACCCACGCGCTGAGCGTCAACCGCCGCGCGTTTCTCCAGCAGAGCGCCTACGGGCTGGGCGGGCTCGCGCTTGCGATGCTGACCCAGCGCCTCGGCGCCGCCACCCCCACGGCCAAACGTCCGCCGGGCTGGAACGGCGCGCTCACCGCGGCGCATCTGCCGGTGAAGGCCAAGCGCGTGATCTTCCTTTGCATGGCGGGAGGCCCATCGCAGTTCGAGACCTTCGACTGGAAGCCGAAACTGAAGGAGCTCCACGATCAGCCATTCCCCGAGTCGTTCACCGCCGGCCAGCAGCTCGCGCAGCTCCAGAACATGGTGCTCAAGGCCCGCGGGCCGTTCACCGCGTTTGCCAAGCACGGCCAGGCCGGCATCGAGGTCAGCGAACTCTTCCCGCACATCGCTAGCGTGGCGGATGATCTGTGCGTCGTGCGCTCGATGACCACCGAGCAGATCAACCACGACACGGCGCACGCGTTCATGAACACCGGCTCGATCATCAAGGGCCGGCCGAGCATGGGCTCGTGGCTGCTCTATGGGCTCGGCGCGGAGACGCAGGAGCTGCCGGGCTTCATCGTGCTCACTTCCGCGGGAAAATTCGGCCTCCAGCCGATCTCGGCGCGGCAGTGGTCGAGCGGCGCGCTGCCCAGCCGTTTCCAAGGCATCCAGTTTCAGTCGCGCGGCGACGCCGTCCACTACGTGGGCAATCCCGAGGGCGTGTGCCAGAGCACGCAGCGCCAGGTCGTCGAGGAGATCCAGCGCATGAACGGCCTGCTCGCCGAGGAGACCTACGACCCCGAGATCGCCACGCGCATCGCGCAATACGAGCTGGCCTTCAAGATGCAGACGAGCGTGCCCGAGCTGACCGACTTGAAGACGGAGCCGAAGGCGATGCTCGACCTTTACGGGGTGAAGGAACCGGGCGACGGATCGTTTGCGAGCAACTGCCTGCTCGCGCGCCGCCTCGCGGAGCGCGGCGTGCGCATGATCCAGCTTTACCACCGCGCGTGGGATCACCACGGGCAGCTCGAGGAAGGCATGAAGGCCGGCGCCCGCGACGTCGATCAGGCGAGCGCGGCGCTCATCAAGGATCTTAAGCAGCGCGGCATGCTCGACGACACGCTCATCCTGTGGGGCGGCGAGTTTGGCCGCACGCCGATGGGGCAGGGCACGGGCCGCGATCACCACATCAACGCCTTCAGTGTCTTCATGGCGGGTGGCGGCGTGAAGGCCGGCACGACCTACGGCGCGACCGATGAACTCGGCTACCGCGCCGTCGAGAACGTCGTCGATGTGCATGACCTGCATGCCACGATGCTCGCGCTCATGGGCGTCGATCACCATCGGCTCAACATCAAGTTCCAGGGTCTCGACATCCGCCTGACCGGGGTGGCGGGCAAGGTGGTCTCGGGGCTCATGGCCTAGACGGGATCAAGCCGGCCGAAACGTGCCCTGAGCCACGGCCATGCGGCCAAGCTAATGACGGCATCGCGTCGCGCTACTGGCTATGCGCGGGGCGGGGATTGCAGTTGTGGAGTGCGGGAATGTGGGCACGGTCTTGGCCACACCCTCCGCTTAGCGGAGGGATGGGGTATAAGAAAGCAAAGCCCGCCGTATAGGGGTATACGGCGGGCACTTTTTTGCCCAAATTCAGCGTTGCGTCGCGGGCGCGACGGGAGCCTGCGCCGGGGAAACCAAGAATCCCCGGTTGCTCGGGTCGAGCGCATTATCGGGGCGCGGGTAGTCGCGCCAGAGCCAGCGGAGCATCTCGGGGAAAATGGCGCCGCCGTGTTTGCTCGAGTGCGTGCCGATGCCCCAGACGAAGTTCACGTCGTAGCCCTTCTCGGTCAGGGCGGCTACCATCTTGCGGTTCTGCGCGTGCCAGTCGCGCTCGGGGTTGTAAGTGGCGGCGGGGCCCTCGCCGCGGACGGCGCGGTTGTCGTTGGCGCCGTCCTGCAGAAAAATCCGGATCGGTTTGCGCGGCGTGCTGCGGATGAGGTCGGGATAGACGTGGCCGCCGCGGAGGTTCACGAAGCTCCCGATCGTGCTGAGCACTTTGCTGAATTGATCGGGCCGGTGCCACGCCACGGTGAAGGCGGCGATCGCGCCGGAACTCGCGCCGCCGATGCCACGGTCGGCGGGGTTTTTCGAGATGCGGTAGGTTTTCTCCAGCTCGGGGAGCAGCTCGTCCACGATCACGCGGGCGTATTTGTCGTCGAGGGCGTTGTATTCCTGCGGGCGGTTGCTGGAGCGGTCGCCCCAATCGGAGGCGCTGGCGACGGGCTGCTCGGGTTTGCGGCCGGGATTGATGAAAACGACGATCGTGACGGGAATCTCGCGCCGGTAGATCAGGTTGTCGAAGACCGTGGCGGCACGGTAGTCGCCGGTCGCGCGCACAAAGGCCTGGCCGTCCTGGAAAATCATCAGCGAGGCGGGCGTGGAGCCGTCGTATTGCGCGGGCACATAGACGCAGTAGTCGTGCAGAGTGCCGGGGTAGGCGGCGCTGGGGAGTTGTTTCCATTCCCCGACGATGCCCTGTGGCACACCGGGCTGCGGGAGCGAATCGGGACCGTGGCGATAGGCGTCGTCGGTGGGGGCGGCGGCAAGACGGACGACGGCGAAAGCGAGCAGGGAGAGGCGCATGGGGTTTGGGGCAGCGATCGGACGCGGGTGATCGGGAATTGATCTGGGCGAACTGCACGACGGGCGGCAACCCGATAAGCACGAGTAGACCCACTCACCCCCGCGAGGGATCGTGCGGCGGCGGAGGTTCCCACGCGCGGTCGCCGGCGGGGTGAGTGCCCGTGGCATCGGACTGGAACATCCGCTCGAACGCCTCGATGTGGTCGCGCGCGTTCTTGATATACGTATCGTCGTCCTCCCAGAACTGGGCCAGCTCGCGCACGGATTGCACGTCATGGCGCTTGAAGAGCTGCGCCGCGCGGTGGGCTTGGTGCGCCCCCATCCCCAGCGCGCGCAGCACATCGACGCCGAGGTCGAGCGAGGAGCCGAGCGTCTCGCGGTAAAAGGTGAGGATGCCGCGCTTCTGGTATTCGTAGGCGTGGACCCGGCCCACGGCGCGGGCGAAGATTTTCAGGTGCGGGAAATGTTTCTGCACCGTCTCCGCGAGCGCGACCGACTTCGCCTCGTCGTCGATCGCGATGACGATGATCTTGGCGCGCGCGGCGCCCGCGGCGTGGAGCAGGTCGAGCCGCGTCGCATCGCCGTAATAGACCTTGATGCCGATGCGGCGCACGATCTCCACCTGCTCGGCGTCGAGGTCGAGCACGGTGGCGCCGACGCCGTTGGCCCGCAACAGGCGGCCCACGATGTGGCCGAAGCGGCCGAAACCCGCGATGATCACTGGATTCTCCTGCGATGCGGCGTCGATCGCGTCGGCCTCACGCGTGGCGGCCTTCGGGCGCGCGAAGCGGGGCTGCACGACCTTTTCATTGAACAGGAACAGCAGCGGTGTCGCAGCCATCGAGAGCGCGACGGCGGCGACGAGCGGCGAGGCCTCGCCGGGCGCGAGGACCTTGTGCTCGACCACGAACGACAGCAGGACAAACGCGAACTCGCCGCCTTGCGCCAAGGCGAAGCTGAAGGTCAGGCCCTCGGGCGTCGGCAGCCGGAAGATCCGCGAGAGCGCAAACAGCACGGCGAACTTCACCACGAGCAACCCGCCGACCAAGGCAGCGATGAGTCCGGGCTGCGAGCGGAGCAGGTCGAAGTCGATGCTGGCGCCCACGGTGATGAAAAACAGCCCGAGCAGCAGGCCCTTGAAGGGCTCGATGTCGGCCTCGAGTTCGTGGCGATACTCGCTGTTGGCGAGCACGACGCCGGCGACGAAGGTGCCGAGCGCCGCGGAGAGACCGACCAGTTGCATCACCAGCGAGATGCCGACGACCAGCAGCAGCGCCGCGGCGGTGAACAGTTCCCGCAGTTCCGTCCGCGCGATCGCGCGGAAGAGCGGATTCACGAGGTGCCGGCCGGCCAAGACGACCGCGCCCACGGCGAGAATGATCAGGGAGGCTTGCTGCCAGCCCGGCAGCGCGGCGATGCCGGTCGCCGCGGGGGCCGTTTCCGCGGACGAGGGCGCGGCAGCGAGCAACGGCAGCAGCGCCAGAATCGGAATCACGGCTATGTCTTGAAACAGCAACACGGCGAACGACGACTCGCCGGCCGCGGTCTTCATCTGCCCTCGCTCCTGCAGCGATTGCAGCACGATCGCCGTGGAGGACATCGCGAGGATCAGGCCTGCGGCGAACGGCAGCCGAAACCCGAGCCCAAGGGCGAGACCCACTCCCGCCACGGCGAGCGCGGTGCCGGCGACCTGCAGGCCGCCGAGGCCGAGAAGCCGTGCGCGCATGGCCCAGAGCCGCGCCGGCTGCAGTTCGAGACCGACCAGGAAAAGCATCATCACCACGCCGAACTCCGCGAAGTGCATCACGTGCCCCGCGTGTTCACCCACGAGGCTCAGCGCGTGCGGCCCGATGACGATGCCGGCCAGCAGGTAGCCGAGCACGGAGCCGAGACCCAGGCGCTTGGCCACCGGCACGGCGATCACCGCGGCGATGAGATAGACGAAGGCGTGGAAGAGGACGTTGTCCATGCGGTGGAGGGCGCGGGAATTTTAGGTGCGCGCGGTCGGCGTCCGGCCGTCGCGCAGGGTGCTGAGATGGCTCGCATACTCGGCCGCGTGCCGCGCGATTGCTGCAGGATCGAGGAGGTGGACGGTGCCGTGCACGACGTAGGGCGGCAGCCATGTCATGCCGCAGAGCGCGGCGGTCTGCTCAAAGGGCCGCATCAGTTCGGCGATCGTGAAACGGTTATGTCCCTCGGGCGTGTAGGCAGAGGGACCGCCCCCGGTGGTGATGGCGGAGTGCAGGGTTTTTCCGCGGAGCCGGGTGCCCTCCGGGCCGTAGGCGAAGCCATGTTCGAGCACGAGATCGAGCCACTCCTTCAGGAGCGCGGGGCAGCTATACCAGTAGAGCGGGTGCTGGAACACGATCACCTCGTGCGCGAGGAGCCGGGCCTGCTCGCTGGCGACATCGATCTGGAAATCCGGGAAGGCTTCGTAGAGATCGTGAAACGTCACGCCCTCGATCGCGCGCGCGGCGGCGGCGAGCTGGCGGTGCACGCGGGATTTTTGAAACGCGGGGTGCGCGAACAGGACGAGGACGCGGGCGGCGGGCACGCGCACCGTGGTAGGCGGTTCGGGGCGCGGGGCAAGTGTGAGGCCGTGCAGGGCGGCGGGGCGCGTTGAGGTCAACGCGCTCCACTTCAGCGCGGCAGATTCTTGATCGCTTCATGGCCGAGAAGAAACGCCCGCCGCTGATCGGCGAAGGCCTTGAGGCTTCGGTCACCGCTCTCAAGGCTGCGCTGAAAATCCTCGTAGCTCTCGAGTTTGCGCGTGTCGCGTTTAACATCGGCGTCGATCAGGTCGTGATACTCGCGCGCGATCGGGCCGAGGCGGGACCAATCGAGCCATTTCTCCGCCATGTCCCGCACGTAGGCGAGATAGCGGGCGCGCAGCTCCGGCACAGCGAGCAGCTTGGAGGCGAGCGCGGCGTTGGGGTTTTTTTCCGCCGCGAGCGGGTCGAGTTTCGGGCCGCCACCGCCGCCGGGGAAACCCCCGCCGGGTCCGCGTCCGCCGCCCCCGGGCGGGCCGCCGCGTGCGCCGTCGGGTGGAGGACCGAAGCCCGGGGGAGGGCCGCCCGGGCCACCCGGCCCGCGGCCACCGCGTCCGCCAGGGCCACCACCGAAGCTGAAGGTCTCGTTCATGTCGTGGGGGATCATGTGCAGGCGGCCTTGCTTGTCCTCGCCGATCGAGAAGTCGCTCGTGCGGGTCCAGAAGCCGTCGCCGTTGGAAAACGTGGTGTCGAGGGCGAGGAAGCGCAGCGCGCCGTCGATATCGAGGTAGGGCGCGAGCGCGGCCTCCAGTTTATCGGACGGCGTTTCCTCAAGCAGCCGGCACACGCGGATGAGTTTGAACCAGGAGGCGTCGTCGTCCTTCGACTTGATTTCGTAGCTGCGCTTGTAGTCCTCGGGCCGGTCGCCGAGGTAGGCAAAGCCGCCGCGCCCGCCGGGGCTGCCGGGGACTTTCCAGCGCGCGCCTTTGTCGGAGCCGAAGCGGTCGCGGAGGAAGTCCTTGTTGAACTGTTCGGCGGCGGCGTAGATGCCCCAGTTCTCGCCGTTGATGACGACGCGCATGAAGTTCACGCGCGGCGTCGGGAGGTAGTCCTGCGCGATGCGGCTGAAAAGGGGGGCGCGGGAGAACGACGCGTCGCCGTGCGAGTTGAGGAGATTGAGGGTGCGGTGCCCGAGCAGGTGCTGTTCCTTGTCCGCGAAGTCGAGCGTGAGGTTGAGCGAACGTTTCGAGCCGCGGCTCACCATCATGTAGGACGATGCACCGCGGAAGTGGACGCCGACATCGCGGTAGGTCTTGCCATCGACGGCGAGCGTGGCGGGCACATCGACATCAGTGTTATTGAAGTCCTCCAGCTCAATTTCCCACTCCGGGTTTTTGAATTCCAGGAAGAGGGTGCGCAGCGTGGTGGTGGCGTAGAGCGGCTCGTTGCCATAGCGCTGCACGTCGGCGGGGGTGAGCTTCACGCCTGCCTCGGGCGGCTCCGCGTTGGGCCGGCCGCGACCCGGAAAGCGCCCGCCGGGGCCACCGGGGCCGCCACGAGCGGCGCGGTTGGCCTTGTGGTATTCGCGAGCGGCGGCGCGTTCCTCCTCGTTCAGCCGCTTGTCGCCATCGCGGTCGAACTGCGCGACGAGCTTGGTCTCCTGCATCATCGGTCCGAACCCCGGGCCGCGGCCTCCCGGCCCGCCAGGGCCAAAGGGGCCTGAGCCGCCGCCGGGCGGCGAGGGTTGTGCGACAAGGACGGCAGGGAAGAGCGCGAGGAGTTGTAGTTTCATTGTGAAGTGGCCCGCCACATGAAGGGAGACGCGCATTTAACCTGCCTGTCACAAGAAACTCAGTGCCGGGAACCTGAGGAGAAAACATCCTCAAGCACGGGGTCGTTGCACCGAACAGTTACCCCTATGTTCGCGCTATCCAAAGCCACGCCGGAAGCGTTGGTGCGGCAACTCACTGATTTGCCGCCTGCTCCGAAGATTCTGCAGAAGCTGCAAAAGCTCATTTCCAGCGATCACGCATCGATGGACATGATCGCGGATTTGGTGGTTTTGGAACCCGGGCTCAGCGCGCGAATCGTCCAGATGGCCAACAGCACGCATTTCAACCGTGGCGCGGTGGTTCAAACCCCACTTGAAGGCATTCAACGTGTCGGGCTCACAGGGGTTAAGGAACTGGTGACCTATGCGGTCGCCTCAAATCTCGTCGGCCGACCCCTCAAGGCCTATGGCTTGGAAGCCAGCACGCTCTGGAACCGCGCCGTATGCTGTGGTATCGCTGCCGGCTATCTCGCGCAGAAATCCGGTATCGTTGATTACGACGACGCCTACACGGCCGGCCTCATGCACGGCCTCGGCCTCATGGCGATCGATCGTTATGCCGCCAAGAAATCCAAGCCACCGGTGCTTCGCTCAAGCGGCTACCCGGTTGATTTCGCCCCGGCCGAGCGGTCCTGGCTTGGCTTCTCCCATGCTTCCGTCGGTGGCGCGCTGTTGGCGCTTTGGGGGTTTTCCCCGGCGGTCGTGGCCGCGGTCAATTTCCAGCTCGCTCCCGAGGATGCGCCTGAGGAGCACCGCCCGCTCTGCATGGCCCTCGCGACCTCGCGCTGGGCCCGCTCGCTGCTTTGCGTGAAGGATGAGATCATCCCGGAGCTGCCGAGCGATGTCTGGCTGCAAGGCGCAGGCATCGAGCCATCCGAGTTCGACGATTGGCTGCGGCGCGTGAAATCGCGCTACCTCATCGCCTGCGAGGAGCTGCGGCTGGGGGCCTAGGTGAAAGCGGCGAGGGCGTTGAGCCGTCGCGCCAAGCGCAAGGCAATCAGGAGCGGCACGGCGCCGATCACGCCGAACGCGCAATCGATGAGCTGCCAGTAGAACGGAATCCCGCGCACTGGCCCTGCGAACAACGCCAGCGGGATCACGAGCGCACAGGCGACAAGGCCCATGTGCAGCACAGGCAGGTGCCGGCCCGGCTCACGCCACGGCGCGATGAAAAAAAGCGCGATCACGATGTGCCCGAAGGCTAGCCAGTCCGTGCCATAGCCGATGAACGGATAGCGCGCGTAGGTGACTGCAAGGCCCTCCCTCACGAGGAGCAACCAGTGGGCGAGGCCGGTGTGGGCCGCCGGCGCCGCGTCGGGCGCGAGACCGAACAGCCTGCACAGCGCGTTAAGTTCCGCCAGCAGCGGAAACGCAGTCAGACCGCTCAATACGAGCCCAGAGATGAAAAGCCCGAGACTGAGCCGGATGCCCCGGCGCAGGCGGAGAATTTCAGACTCGGGCGCGGGCTCCGTCACACGGTGTAGGTCTTCAGCGGCACCGGATCGAGCACCCGGGTGTCGGGCATTTGGGCGCTGAGCTGCTCCGCGAACCACGTGCGCGCGGCCGGATCCCCATGCGTGAGCACCACGCACTTCGCCCCGGTCTGAGCGGCAAATTCCACGAGTTCCTCGCGGTCGGCGTGGCCGCTGAGCTCGAAGCGCTCGACGCGCGCCTTCACCTTGGCCTTCATCTCGATGGCCTTGAACTCGAAGGTGTCGCCCGGCTGCGTCGCGAGCAGTGCGCCGCCGGGGGTGTCGGGATCGCAGTAGCCGACGAAGCCAATCGCGTTGCGCGCATGGCCGAGCAGGCCCGAGGCGAGCATGTAGCTCGGCGTCCGTTCGACGAGCATGCCGGAGCTCACGAGGTAGATCCCGTTTTGGCGCAGGTCCTCGCCGGGTTTCAATTTTTTCGGTGTGGGTTTTATTTTCAGCTCCTTGATGATGCTCTTCGTGAACTGTGCGTGGCCAGTCTTGCGCGCGATGGCGTCCACGTAGTCGGAGATGTCGATGCCGAGGCCGGCCGCGAAGATCGGGCACGCCTTGAGCCGGTGGAAACGCCGCGCGTCGTGCAGCACCGCCATCATCTCCTGCATGCGGCCGAGGGCGAAGACGGGGAGCAGGAATGATCCGCCGCCCGAGATGGTGTCGTTGATCGTGGTGATGAGGCGCGCGATCTCGTGCACACGTTCCTTGCCGGCGGGGCGTTCGCTCGTGCCGCGGGTGGTTTCGAGCACCACGGTGTCGAAATGCCCGGCGGGGAACTTGGCTCCGGCGAGCGTGCGGAGATTCTCGAAGAGGACGTCGCCCGTGAAGAAGTGGGCCTGGCCTTTATGCCGGATCTCGACGGCCGCCGCGCCATAGACGTGGCCTGCCGGATGGAGGGTGATGTCGATCTGATCGCGGGCGCTGCGGAAATGCTTGGCGTGGCCGAAGGGCAGCCCGGTCATGCGCGCGGCGCAGCGGTCGATCTCCTCGTGGGTGAAGAGCGGGTAGTCCGGGATGTGCTCCTCGACCTTTTGCCGCACCATCACGTTGGCGGAGTTGTGGAGCATGCGCTCAATCAGCATCCGGCTCGAAGTCGTCATGATCACGGGCGTCTGCGGGTGGTCGCGCATCGCGACGGGCAGGCTGCCGATGTGATCGAGGTGGCAGTGCGTGATTATGATGAGGTCCAGGCGCTCGCCCCGCAGGCGACCCAGATCAGGCGTGGCCGCGCGGCCGACCTTCTTCGGATTGAGCCCGCAGTCGACGAGGATGTTGAGGTCGCCGAGCTGGATGAACAGCGAATTGGCGCCGATGCCGCCATCGCGGTTCAGGTCTGTGAGCTTCATTGGGGCCGCCACAGTGCAAATTTGCGCGGCGGTAACGAGAACGAAACGTCACGAGCGTGGCACGCGCAGCTCAAACGGCGGCAGAATGACGTGGATCTTGTTTCCGTGCTCGTCCACCCCGTGGAAGCTGCCGTGCGACTCCGCGTCGCAGCCGGTCACGTGGTAGCTGTTGTAGGAAAATGCCTCGCCCGGCGCGAGGTGCGGGGTCTCGCCCACGATCTTGTCGCCCTCGATCACAAGGCGCGTCCCGTCGGCGTGGATCACGACCCACTTGCGACCGAGGAGGGTGACGGCGCGGTCCGATCCGTTGCGGATCGTGATGAAATAGACGAAAGCGTGCGGCTTGTCCTCGGGCAGGCTCGCGCCGCCGTGGTGGTAAGCGAGCTTGTCGAGGCGCGCGGTGAGGCCGGGCAGTGCGAGGGAAGGAGGCACGCCGCAGAAGAGACGGGCGAACGCGCGCGCCGCAAGCGGCGAGTAGGCGGCGCGTGCAGGTTTCGCGCTTGCTGCGCTGGGGCGCCCGAAACAAAAAACGCCTTCCATGTCCAAGCTCGCCCTCCTGTCCGTCTCCGACAAACACGGCCTCGCCGAATTCGCCGCCGCCCTCGTGCGCGAGCACGGCTACACGCTGCTCTCGACGGGCGGCACCGCGAAACTCCTCGCCGAGAAAGGCCTGCCCGTGACCGAGGTGGGCCAGCACACCGGCTTTCCCGAGATCATGGAAGGCCGCGTCAAGACCCTGCATCCGAAGATTCACGGCGGCCTGCTCTGCCGCCGCGACAAGGCCGATCACCTCGCGCAGGCGCGGCAGAACGACATCGCGCTCATCGACCTCGTGGTCGTGAACCTTTATCCCTTCGAACAGACGGTGGCAAAGCCCGGCGTCCACTTCGAGGAAGCGATCGAGAACATCGACATCGGCGGGCCCTCGATGCTACGCAGCGCAGCCAAGAACCACGAGAGCGTGACCGTGCTCTGCGACCCCGACGACTACTCGCGCACCCTCGCAGCCTTCGCCGACGAGACGAAGCTGCCCGAACTGCGCCGCCAGCTCGCGCTCAAGGTCTTTCAGCGCACCGCGTCCTACGACGCCGCGATCGCGCGCTACCTCGAGGCGCAGGCGATGGAGCCGGATCTGGAGGCGCTCAGCGGCTTCCCTGCGACGCTCTCGCTTTCGTGGAAAAAAGCGCAGTCGCTTCGCTACGGGGAAAATCCTCATCAGAAAGCGGCGCTCTACGGCACGTTTCACGAGCACTTCGCGCAGCTCCAGGGGAAGGAACTTTCCTACAACAACATCCTGGATATCACCGCGGCGACATACCTCATCGGCGAGTTCGAGCGCCCCACGGTCGCGATTCTCAAGCACACCAATCCCTGCGGCGTCGGCAGCGCCGACACGCTGATCGCCGCCTGGGAAAAAGCCTACGCGACGGACCGGCAGGCGCCTTTTGGCGGCATCATCGTCGTCAATCAGACGCTCGGCGAAGATCTCGCCAAGGCCATCGCGGAGATCTTCACCGAGGTGATCATCGCGCCGCGTTTCAGCGACGAGGCGCTGGCCATCTTCACCAAGAAGAAAAACCTGCGCCTCATGATTGCCAAGGGCGGGATCGGCGCGGATGCGCTTCAGGAGATCCGATCGGTCGTCGGTGGCGTGCTCGTGCAGGATCGCGATCGCACGCTGGGCAATGTGCGCGAGTTCAAGGTCGTGACCAAGCGCGAGCCCACGCTGGAGGAGTGGTCCGCGATGATGTTTGGCTGGAAAGTCGGCAAGCACGTGAAGTCGAACTCCATCGTCTATTGCCGCGGCGAGCAGACGCTCGGCGTTGGCGCTGGCCAGATGGCCCGCGTGGACAGCTCGCGCATCGCCGTGTGGAAGGCCGGCGAAGCCCAGCTCGACTTGAGCGGCTCGGTCGTGTGCAGCGAGGCGCTCTTTCCGTTTCCGGATGGCCTCATCGCCGCCGCCGACGCTGGAGCGACCGCCGCGATCCAGCCGGGCGGCGCGATGCGCGACGCCGAGGTCATCGCCGCCGCCGACGCCCGCGGCATGGCGATGGTCTTTACCGGGTCGAGGCACTTTAAACACTGATCTTGGTCCCAAGGCCTGTCATCCTGCCGCCATGAAACTCCCGATCCTCCTCCTCGCCCTGTCGCTCGCCTTGGCGGGCTGCTACACCAATCCCGTCACCGGCCGCACCTCGCTCGCGCTCCTGCCGCAGAGCGAGGAAATCAAGCTGGGCGCGGCGTCGTTCCAAGAAATCCGCCAGAAGGAAAAGGTCTCGACCAACGGCGGCGACAACGCCCGCGTCACGCGTGTCGGCCAGCGCATCGCCAAAGCGGTGGGCAATGACCTGCCGGACGCGAAGTGGGAGTTCGTTGTTTTCGAGTCCGACCAGCTCAACGCGTTTGCGCTGCCGGGCGGCAAGGTCGGCATCTACACCGGGCTGCTCAAGCTGGCCGAGAATGACTCGGAGCTCGCGATCGTGATGGGTCACGAGATCGGGCACGTCACCGCGCGCCACGGCAACGAGCGCATGTCCGAGGCGATGGTGATCAACGGCGTGACCGCGCTCGCGGCGGTGGCGGCCGATGCCAGCACGACGGACCCGCAGACCAAGCAGCTCTACAACCTCGCCTTCGGCGGCGCCACGGCGCTCGTGACCGTGGGCCGCGTGCTTCCGCACTCGCGGGCCAACGAGAGCGAAGCCGACAAAATGGGCGCGATCTACGCGGCGCGCGCCGGCTACGATCCCCGCGCGGCGATCACGTTTTGGCAGAAAATGGCGGCGCAGAAAAAAGCCGCTGACAGCAAGGGTGCCGGGACGCTGAGCGCGCTGCTCTCGACGCATCCGGCGGACGAGAAGCGCATCGCGGACCTGAAGGCGCTGATGCCGGAGGTCGTGCCGATCTACGAGCAGAACCGCGGGAAATTCCAGGACTGAGCGCGGCCGCAGCGGCGTTTTCGCTTGGCGCAGTCGCCAGGTGTGCGCCACGGTCGCAGCATGTTTGATCCTGTTGAAAAACTGAAGGAGTTCATCCGCCACCCGAGCGTCTCGACCGATCCGGCGTTTCGCGAAGGCATGAAGGGCGCGCAGGGGTTTCTCGCCAACCTGTTGCGCTCGCTCGGCTTCACCGTCGAGGAGGTCGCCACCGATCTGCATCCGATCATCTGGGCGCAGCGTGGCGGCGATCCGAAGTGGCCGCACGTCGTGATCTACGGGCACTACGATGTGCAGCCCGCCGATCCATTGAATCTGTGGAAGACGCCGGCCTTCGAGCCCACGATTGTCGGCAACCGCATCTACGGGCGCGGCGCGGCCGACAACAAAGGCCCGCTGATGACCAACATCGCGGCCGTCGCGCAGGCACTCGAGGCCAACCCGAACCTGCCGCTCCGCATCACGTTTCTCGTCGAGGGTGAGGAGGAGATGGGCAGCCCGAGTTTCCCCAAGTTCCTCGAGCGCTACGCGCCGAAGCTGCGCGAGGCCGACTTCGTTTATCTCTCCGACACCGGACTCATCAACGAGAACCAAGTCGTGATCACGTGCGGGCTGCGCGGGCTGGCGCTCTTCGATGTGCATGTGACCGGCCCGAAGAGCGACCTCCACTCCGGCCTGCACGGCGGCGTGCTGCGCAATCCCATCCAGGCGCTCGCCGAGATGCTCGCGACCCTGCACACGCCCGATGGACGCGTGAACGTGCCCGGCTTCTATGACGACGTGCGCGATGTGCACCCTTGGGAGCGCGACGAGCTGAAGAAACTCGGCGGCGATGAGAAGGCCTACGCGCAGTTCCTCGGCATCGACACCTTCTACACCACGCCCGGCTTCACGCCCTTCGAGTCGCTGCGGTTTCAGCCGACGCTCGAATTCAACGGCATCGGCGGTGGTTACCAAGGCGAGGGGAGCAAGACCGTGATCCCGAGCAAGGCCTTCGCGAAAATCAGCTGCCGCCTCGTGGCCAGCCAGAATCCCGACCGCATCAAGCAACTCGTGATGGACACGATTCGCGCGCGCACGCCGGCCGGCGTGAAAGTGAGTTTCACGGACCAGCACAACGGCGAGCCCTACCTCGTCGTCCCGCCGGATCGATCCAACACGCCACCCGATCAATCACCGGTGCTCGCGCGGGCGTTTCGCGCGACGGAGACCGCGGTCAAGGAAGTCTGGGGTCGGCCGCCGCTGTTTCTCCGCGAGGGCGGCAGCATCCCGATCATAGCCTCGATCAAGGCCAAGACCGGGCTCGATTCCGTGATGTTTGGCCTGTTCCTGCCCGAGGACAATCTCCACGCGCCCAACGAGAGCTTCAACCTCGACGTGATGAAGCGCGGCATCGAGACGACCCGGCGCATCCTCACAGCCGTGGCGCGCGGTTAATCCGGCGCACACCCCGTCCGTTCGGTCCCGCGCGCTCGTTCTGCGGCCTTGTGCTTTGCATGCGGTTTCGTTCCCTTCGGCCCTCACACCTTTCCCATGATCGCACCCGAGACCTTCAACCACATCGAGAACATCACCAAGCGCGCCGGGCATCTCTGGAGGTTTCTTTGACTGCGATCAAAAGCAGCGCGAGATCGAGGCCATGGAGGCCGAGATGGGCTCGCCGACTTTCTGGGATAATTCCGAACGCGCGCAGAAGCACATCGCCAAGCTCAACGGCCTGAAGAAGGCCGTGCTCCCGGTCGTCGCCTTCCAAAAGAAAGTGGAGGACGTCGCGGTGATGCAGGAGCTCATCGACGCCGCCGAGGGCGCGGAGCAGGAAAGCTACGCGCGTGAGCTCACGGCACAGGTGCAGGCCATGGTCGCGGAACTCGACGAACTCGAGATCGCATCGTTCCTAACCGGGCAGTTCGATCGCAACAACGCGATCTTCTCCATCCAGGCCGGCGCGGGCGGCACCGAATCCAACGACTGGGCCGACATTCTTTTTCGCATGTATTCGCGCTGGGCGGAGCGGCGGAATTACACCGTCGAGCTGATGGACGTGCAGCCCGGCGACACCGCCGGCATCAGCAAGGCCACCATCCTCATCAAGGGCGAGAATGCCTATGGCTACGCCAAGGCGGAGCGCGGCGTGCACCGCCTCGTGCGCATCAGCCCCTTTGACTCGAACAAGCGGCGGCACACGTCGTTCTGCGCCGTCGATGTCGTCGCGGAAATCACCGACGAAATCGTGATCGACATCCCCGACAGCGAGCTGCGCATCGACGTTTATCGCTCGTCGGGCAAGGGCGGCCAGGGCGTCAACACGACGGACTCGGCGGTGCGCATCACGCACTTGCCGACGAACCTCGTGGTCGTCTGCCAAAACGAGCGTTCACAGATCAAGAACAAGGCCGCGGCCATGAACGTGCTCAAGGCCCGCCTCTACGAGAAGAAGCAGGACGAGCAGCGCGCCGAGATGGACAAATTCTACGGCGAGAAGGGCGAGATCGGTTTCGGCGCTCAGATCCGCAGCTACGTGCTGCAACCCTACCAGATGGTGAAGGACCTGCGCACCGGCATCAGCACGAGCGACACGCAGGGCGTGCTCGACGGCGACCTCGATCGCTTCATCAACGCCTGGCTTCGCGCCGGCTGCCCGCGCCACCGCAACAAGGACATCCAGATGGATGAGTAGCCTGCCGGTCAGGTAGCACGATCATCGTGCGAACCGGTCTGGCTATTCGCGGTTTTCTGGCTTTCTCCTCCGCCCATGTCCGTCCTGTCCTACGAATCGATCCGGAGCGCGCTGGCGGCACAGCCGCTTTTCGAGGCCAAGACGTGGCAGCTCTCGCCGGAGGCGTGGTCGCTCACGGCGGAGCAGGTCGCGCAGCTCGAGGCGATCGGCGCGGCGTGTCTTGAGTTTCACCAGGCGCTCGAGACGCTCTACCTGCGCTCGGCGACGGGGAAGAATCTCCTGCGCAACAAACCGTTGCTCGCGCCCTGGGTCGCCGACTATCTCGACCGCGGCAAACCGCCCGCGCTCGTCGCGCACGCCCGCGACCCCAAGAACCGCGGGGTGTTTCCGCCGGTGCTGCGGCCGGATTTGCTCCTGACGGAGGAGGGATTTGTGCTTACGGAACTCGATTCCGTGCCCGGCGGCATCGGGCTCACGGCTTTTCTCAACCGCCTCTACGCCACCGGCGGCGTCCTCGGCGCGGACGACGCGATGATCAAAAATTTCCACGCGGCGCTCGCGGCGCTGCGGCCCGGGCAGCGCAACCCTGCGATTGCGCTCGTGGTGAGCGACGAGGCCGCGACCTACCGGCCGGAGATGGAGTGGCTCGCGCACCAGCTTCAGTTGCAGGGACGGCGGGTGTTTTGCGTGAAACCCGAGGATCTGTTTCCGCTCGAGAACGCGCTGTTCGTGGACCTCGGGGGCAACCCGGAGAAGATCGACGTGCTCTACCGATTCTTCGAGCTGTTCGACTTGGAGAACATCCGCACGCGGAAGTTCATCTTTGAGGCGTGGCAGGCCGGCGAGGTGGCGATCGCGCCGCCGATGCGGCCGTTTCAGGAGGAGAAGCTTTCGCTCGCGCTGTTCCATCATCACCTGCTGCAGGATTTTTGGGCCGAGGCCTTGAGCGGCCGGGCGCTGAAGCTCCTGCGCACGCTCATCCCGTCCTCGTGGATCGTGGACCCGGCGCCATTGCCGCCGGGCGCGGTGCTGGACGGCCCGCGCGTGGGCGGTCGCGCCCTGAACGACTGGCGTGATCTTACGGGCGCATCGCAGAAGGAGCGCGATCTCATCATCAAGATCAGCGGCTACCACGAGACGGCGTGGGGCGCGCGCAGCGTGGTGCTGGGGAGCGATTGTTCGCGGGAGGAGTGGCAGGCCGGCATCGAGCGTGCGATCGCCCTCGCGCCACAGAACCTCCATGTCCTGCAAACCTACCGGAAACCCCGGCGGATTGAGCATCCGGTCTTCGATGCGTCGGGCGCTGCTGGCGGCGCAGGCGCCTCACCGGCGGCCCTGGTGAAGCCGGGCCGACTGCGATTGTGTCCGTATTATTTTCTCGTCGAGGGTCAGCCGCGGCTGTCGGGCGCGCTCGCGACCTTTTGCCCACCCGACAAGAAAATCATCCACGGCATGCAGGACGCGGCGTTGCTGCCATGCCGGGTGCTCGGATAGCCGGCCCAGTCAGGAAGGTGACTGAGTCGGTTAAGAAGGGGCGATGGAGCGCCCCCTTACGTGGCTTGCCTTAAGCCGCCACCGCTTTGCGCAGCTGAGTGCCACCGGTGGGCTTGGTCGCTTCCTTGGCCAGCAGCTCGAAGAAGGCGTCGCGGCGTTCGCGGGCGACCAGGACATCCTTGGTGCCGAGCGAGCGGCGCACGCGCTCCTTGGTGAAGGGCGTGGGGTGGACGGTGTAGTGCAGGAACCAGGTCCCGTGGTTGTTCCACAGGTGGTGGTTCGGGTTCTCTGCGCGGACGCGGATGCCGGTGAGGGAGCTGAGTGCGTTCATGATGCGTGATGTTCTTTGTGGGAGTTATCGCGCCTCAGGTTTTGAAAACAAAAAACCGATCTGGGCATCAGATCGGTTTCGTCTTCGGGAGCGTTCTTGGTTCGCCACCCTAGGAGGGAAGCGCACATCCGGGGTTTCCCCCGATCCACCGTGGCCGCTCCCGGCCCGGTTGGCGGAGCCGGCTTTTTGAGGGCCAGCTCGTTCCTGATGCAGCCCTGAAAGTGTGGAACGGCTTTTCGCCGTCCAGATCTTTTTTCAGAAAGTTTTCGGGCCGCGCTGGCGGCAACCAGCGCCGCTATTTCTTGCCGTGCGCCTTGGCGTAGTGCTCGGCGAGGAGATCGTGGCCGAAGTCGCCCTTGAATTCGCGGTAGGTCGTGTGGATGTGATTTCCATTGCCCTGCGAGTTGTCGAATTCGATCAGGAAGGTCGGGCCTTGGATGCGGTAGTAGGTCTGCTGGGTGCGATCGAGCCCGCCCGCCCAGGCAAAGGTCAGCTTGTCGAGGCCGGCGGCGGTGATTTGCGCGAAGGTCTCCTCGGCGAGCTCGGGCCGGGCACGCCCAAGGTAGACCTTTACCAAGGCGATGAGGCGCTCGCGCTGCGCGGGCTTGAGCTGCGTCGCGGCGATGCCAACAGGGGAGAGCGGATCGACGCGCTTTTTGTTGGTCGTGACGATCTCGGTGAGAGCCTTGGTGGCGAATATGGCGATTTTGCGCTGGTCGGCGTCGAGGGAGTTGATGAGCGCGAGGCCGAGGTCTTCCTCGGCGGCAAGCACACGCTCGCCCTTGCGCGGGCCGGAGCGGACCTCGGCGGGGTTGGTGCCCATGAACGAGGGCGCATAGAAGACGTGCTTGCCGCCGACGACGGTGAAGTTGAACGAGAGGTGGTGCCCCTCGAAGCGCCAGCCCCATGATTTGTCGGCCGCGGGCTCGCCGAAGATTGTCACGAGGTAATTGGTCGGATCGCGACGGCCTTTGGTATCTTTCTCCAGTTCCTTCAGGAAAAGTTCGAGCTGCATGATGGCCTGGGCCTGAGCAGTGCCGGTGTGGCTCAGGCCGGTGCGGAGGAGGGCGATGCCATAGGCTTGGGATTGCGTGGAAGTGTCCCGAAACGAGACGCCTTTGCGCTCGAGCGGCACGAAATTCCAGTTCTCGCGCTCGGCGTCGGTGAGGGCATAGGAGGCCTGTTTCTTCTGCTCCGGCGTGAGGGTGCCGAGAAACTGGTTGGCGGCGGCGAGCATCTCAGCCGGCACTTCGTGGGCGCGCACGGCCGGCACGGAGAGGACGAGGGACGCGACGAGGAGGAGGCGGGATAGGGTGGGGCGCACGTTGCGGTTAAGGGCTATTTGACCGTGGCACGCAAGGTCGCAGCGAAGGGTTGCGCCGGGCGCGGAGCCGCGTTTCGTGACACCATGCAATCTGCCGCTGCCGCTTCCTTGTCCTCCGCGCCGCCCACTCAGGCGCCGACTGCGGGCTCAGGCGCGCTCCCCGAGGGGGTTCGTGCTGGTAATGAGAATCTCGTCCTTCTCACGCCGGCCGCTGGCGACAAGGTCGCGGCGCTCGCCGCCCGCGAGCAGCAGGGTGAGTTTCTGCGCGTCGCCATCAGCGGCGGCGGCTGCAACGGCCTCAGCTACAAGCTCAAGTTCGTGCCGGCGCCCAAGCGCGGCGACATCCTCGTGCATACTGCAGGCGCTCGGGTGGTCGTCGACAGCAAGAGCGCCCTCTACCTCAAAGGCACGCATCTCGACTACTCGTCCGCGCTCGTCTCGGGCGGCTTCAAATTCTCCAACCCCAACGCCAAGGCCAGTTGCTCGTGCGGCGAGAGCTTTTCGGTGTGAACCAGTCCCGGCCAAATAACCCTTGCTCCCGCGCGTCCGCCGCGCGACAAACCTCCCCGACCAGACACGTCCAACTTATTTGATGGCCAACTCGTTTCCCTCCTCCGGCGGCGGTCGCCCCGGTTCTTACCAACGTCGCAACGTCGACCCGTTTGCGGCTATCCGCCGCAACCATCGTATCAAGGTTCCGCAGGTGAGGGTTATTTCCCCCGAGGGCAAGCAGCTCGGGATCCTCGATACGGCCAAGGCGGTGAACCTCGCGCTGGAGAATGGCCTCGACCTCGTCGAGGTCGCGCCCAACGCCACGCCCCCGGTGTGCCGCATCCTCGATTTCGGCAAATATGTCTACGAGGAGCAGAAGAAGCAGTCGCACGTGAAATCCGTCGCGAGCAAGATCAAGGAGATCGAGTTCACGGCGCGCATCGCCGAGGGCGACTTCCACACGAAGCTGCGCCACGCCGAGGAATTCCTCGATCACGGCAACAAGGTGAAAATGCGCCTCAAGTTCCGCGGGCGTGAAATGGCGCACACGGAACTCGGCTTCGATCTGATGAAGCGCGCGGTCGCCGAGCTGGCGGGCATGGGGCATCCGGACGCCGAACTCAAACTTATCGGCCGCAACATTCACGTGATGCTGACGCCTCTGCCGCCCAACAAGCGCAAGCCGAAGCACATCGTTTCAAGCAACAGCGGGGAGAGTGACGAGGGCAAGGACCAGTCCGTGTCGCCGCCTGCGATTCACCCGAGTTCGGGCTCGAATCCGTAGGGCTGCGGCGCGTAACGTCTGCGCCGCCATGCCACCGGCGCTCATCAGGCGTCTCGCCCTCGCGCAGCTTCTCATGCTCGCGTCCATTGCGGACGCAGCCGACGCACCCCCGCGTGCCGTGCCGTTGCGGCCGGGTGCCGCCCCGGCCGCAACAGCCGCGCCTGCCGCCTCCTCCGGGGCCAGCGCACCCAAAGGCGCCCCCCTCGCCACGCGCAAACTTCGTGGCGTCGATTATGTGAGTCTGGCGGATGCCGCCACGCGCCTCGGCTTGAAATACACCACCTCGGATCGCGGCCGCAAGGCGCGCCTGGCCGATGCCAAGGTCCGCGCGGACCTCGAATTCGATGTCCGGGAGGCCTCGATCAACGGCCTGCGGGTCGTGCTCGGCGATCCCGTGCAGCAGGCCGGAGGGCAGCTCTACATCAGCCGGATCGATTTCGAGCGTTGCCTCACGCCGCTGTTGCGGCCGGGCCTCGGGGTCGCGGCGCGCGCCGCACCGCGCATCGTGGTGCTCGATCCGGGGCATGGCGGGCGCGACCATGGCACGAGCCTCCATGAGAAAACCTACGCGCTCGACGTCGCGCGCCGCACCAAGGTGCTCCTCGAAGCCAAGGGCCTGCGCGTCGTGCTCACGCGCGACACCGATGTCGCGCTCGAGCTCGTCGAGCGTTCCGCGATCGCCAACGCCGCCCGCGCGGATCTCTTCGTCAGCATCCATTTCAACGCGCTGCCGAAGGACACGACCACATCGGGCGTGCAGGTGTTCACCTTTGCGCCCGCCAATCAGCACGCGGCCGAGTGGTGGAGCACGCTGCGCCTGCCGGACCCGCACCTCGAAAAGACCGAGATGCCCGTCAACCGCCACGACCATTGGAGCGCTGCGCTCGCGCAGGGCATCCACCGCCGCTTCGTCACTGATCTCAAGGCCGCCGACCGCGGGCGGAAAATCGCGCACTGGGGCGTGCTGCGCGGCCTCGATTGCCCGGGCGTGCTCGTCGAGTGCGGGTTTCTGACGAGCACGGCCGAGGCAAAAAAAATCTCCACTCCCGCCTACCGCCAGAAGATCGCCGAGGCTCTCGCCGCCGGCATCCGCGACTACGCGGCGACGGTCGAATCCTCCCGTCCGCGCGCTCCCGGCGCTTCGGTCGCGGCCACCGCGAGATAATCTTTTCATCCATGAAGCACTCCGCGCACCGTTGGTTTCTGCTTGCCGCCGTCCTTGCCGCGCCGCTCCCCGCCTGGGACTACGAAGGCCACCGCATCGTCAACACCCTCGCGCTCGCCTCGCTGCCCAAGGATTTCCCGGCCTTCGTGCAGGCCGTGGCGCACGCCGAGCGGGTGGCGTTCCTCGCCGGCGAGCCCGACCGCTGGCGCAACGTCCCCGATCTGCCGCTAAAGCAATCGGGCGGCAGCTGGACGGATCACTTTCTCGATCTCGAATACCTGCCGGAGGCGGGCATCGATCCGGCGAAGGTGACTTCGTTTCGCTACGATTTCATCGTGCAGTTTGCCGCCGGGCGCGCGGCGCATCCGCAGAATTTCTCGCCCATCGATCCGGCGAAGAACCTCGATCACACGCGGGAGTGGCCCGGCTTCGCACCGTGGGCGATCGCGGAGGCGTTTGGGCGGCTGCGCTCGGGTTTCTCCTACCTGAAGGTTTACGAGGAACTCGGCACGGCCGACGAGATCATGAACGCGCAGGCCAACATCCTCTATGTGATGGGCACCATGGGCCACTACGTCGGCGACTGCGCGCAGCCGCTTCACACCACGAAGCATTTCAACGGCTGGGCCGGCGATAATCCCAAGGGCTATTCCAAATGGCCCGGCCTGCACTCGTGGGTGGACGGCGGCATCATCGGCAAGGCCGTCATCCGTGCGCCGCAGCTTCTGCCGCGCGTGACCGAGGCCAAGCCAATCTCGCTCGCTGCGCGCGAGGATGGGCGCGACCCGATGTTTGTCGCCGTCATGGACTACCTCCTCGCGCAGCACGCGCACGTCGAGCCGCTCTACCAGCTGGAGAAGGAGGGCAAGCTGGGCCATGGCGAACGCGGAGTGGTCGCCCCGGAGACCAAGGCTTTTGTCGAGGCCCGGTTGCTCGACGGCGCACGCATGCTCGCGGCGATCTGGCTGACGGCGCAGCGCTCCGCGGTGCCCGACAACTACCTCCGCACGCAGCTGATCAAGCGGCAGACCGCGGCCGCCGCCAAGCCCGCCGCGCCGTGAACGCCGCCACGCTGTTGCTCGTCGCCCTCGGCGGCGCGCTCGGCTCCGTGCTGCGCGCGCTCGCGGGCGTGGCCGTGCCGGCGGGCCGCCTGCCCTGGGCCACGATAGCGGTCAACGTGACAGGCTCGCTCCTGATCGGGTGGCTCATGGCGCGTTTCACGGGCCTGGGCGAAAACGACCTGCGGGTGCAGGGCTTCTGGGTCGTGGGGGTGTGCGGGGGGTTCACGACGTTCTCCGCCTTCAGCTGGCAGACGGTCGCGCAGCTGCAGCGCGGCGCCTGGGGCCTCGCTTTGGCCAACGTGCTGCTCTCGGTGACGCTTTGCCTGGCGGCGACTTGGCTCGGCTGGCGGCTCGGCCGCTGAGGGCGAAAAAAATCCCGCCGCGCATTGCTGCGCGGCGGGACCAAAGTGGTGGCTCAGCCCGGGATCGAACCGGGGACACGAGGATTTTCAGTCCTCTGCTCTACCAACTGAGCTACCGAGCCACTTGAGGAACGGCGAACAAATGGGGGCGACTGGTATGCGTCAACGGGAAATTCCCGCCCTGTGCTTGCACCGGACCCGCGCCTCGTTTCGCCTGCTCCCATGCTTACCCGCACCCTGTGTTTGGCCACGTTGATTCTTTCCCTGGGCGCGCTGCACGCCGCTGTGCCGGCCCAGCCCCACCTCGTCGTTTTCCTCACGGACGACCACACGCTCGCCGACTCGGGCGTCTATGGCGCCACCGACGTCAAGACGCCGCACATGGATCGCATCGCACGCGCCGGCTTGGTGTTTGACCGTGCGTTCGTCGCCTCGCCGAGTTGCGCGCCCAGCCGGGCGGCGCTGCTCACCGGACTTACGCCTGCGCGCAACGGCGCCGAAGCCAACCACTCCAAGCCGCGCGCCGAGATCAAAAAACTGCCCGCTTATCTGAAAGAGCTGGGCTACGAGGTCGTTTCGTTTGGCAAGGTCTCCCACTACCAGCACACCGCCGATTACGGTTTCGATCACTGGGCGCATGACAAATTCCATGAGAACATCGCCGTGCCCAACGCCATCGCCTGGCTGCGGGCGCGCAAGAGCACCAAGCCGCTGGCGTTCTTTGTCGGCACGAACTGGCCGCACGTGCCCTGGCCGCAGACCGGCGAGGGCTACACGCCGGCGGGCGTGCGCATCCCGCCGCAGGCCGTCGACACAGCGGTCACGCGCCAGGCGCGGGCGCAGTATTACGCCGCCGTCGCGCGCATGGACGCGGAGATGGGCGCGGTCTTCGATGCCGCCAACGAAGTGCTCGGCGCCAACACGTTTTTCCTCACCACCGCCGACCACGGCGCACAGTGGCCTTTCGCCAAATGGAGCCTCTACGACCACGGCATCCGCACGCCGATGATCGCGGTGTGGCCGGGAAAGATCCGCGCCGGCGCGCGCACCGATGCGATGGTGATGTGGACCGACATCCTGCCGACCTTGATCGAACTTGGCGGCGGCACGGCGCCGGGCGGGCTGGACGGACAGTCTTTCGCGCGCGTGCTGTGGGGCGAGACGGCCGCGCACCGGGATCGCATCTTCACCACGCACAGCAGCGATGGGCGCTTCAACATCTACCCGACGCGCAGCGTCCGCACGGGCGAATGGAAATACATCCGCAACCTCCACCCGGAATTCTACTACTCCACCCACGTCGATCTCGTGAAGGCCGCGGATCGCCCGCCGTATTTCGATTCCTGGCGCGAAGCCGCGAAAACCGATCCGAAGGCCGCCGCGCTCCTGCGGCGCTACCATGAGCGCCCGGCCGAGGAACTCTACGATCTCCGCGCCGATCCGGAGGAGCTGAACAACCTCGCCGCGGACCCGCGGCACCGGGCGCGGCTCGCGGAGCTGCGCGCTGAGGTCGACAGCTGGATGAAGGCGCAGGGCGACGCGGGCACCGTCTTCGGCGAGCCGCGCCTCCTGTCCGACCCCAAGCGGGCCGACCCGCGCGATCCTCCGGCGAAGAAGAAAAAATAGTTCGAGCTGCGCGCGGGCGGGCGCTTCAGCTGCCCGGCTTCTGCACCGGAATGCGGGCCAGGGCCTCGGGCACCGCGTCGGCCGCATACGTGGGAAAGCTCAGCTCCAGCAGCGAGACCGCCGGCACCTCAAAACGCGCGCTGCCTGCGCTGCGATCGACGAGCATCGCGATGCCCACCGGCGTGCCGCCCGCCTGGCGGATGAGGTCGATGCACTCCAGCACCCGCCCGCCGCGCGTGACGACGTCCTCGACAATCAGCACGGGCTCGCCCAGCGCGAGGGTGAAGCCGCGGCGCAGCACGAGCACGTTGTTCTCCTTTTCGGCGAAGATGTAGCGGGCCTTGGCCCGCCGCGCGACTTCCTGCCCGATCACGAGGCCGCCCATCGCGGGGGCGAGCACCGTCTCGAAGCGCAGCCCGAGGGCGCGCACCTTCTCCACCAGCAGCTCGGCCAGCCGCTCGACGGCGTCCATGCGCTGGCAGACCTGCGCGCATTGGAAATAGTGCCCGCTGTGCAGGCCCGACCGGAGCACAAAGTGCCCGGTGAGCAGGGCGCGGGTGCGGGTGAAAATATCGAGGATTTCCTTCTGGCGATCGTCCATGCGTGCGACGGTGCGGGCTCGCGGACAAAAGCCAAAATGAATTTTGCTTCCGCTCAACGAGGCCGCCACCGTGGCGGCGTGAACCAAATCCTGCCGCCAGCGCTCGAAGACGAGCTCGGCGACGTGCTCGAGAAGGCCCTGCGCCTCTCCGACCTGTCGCCCGAGGCGCTGGCTGCGTGCACCGGTGTGCCGCTCGCGCGCATCAGCGATGCGATCGATTATCGGTCGGACCTCACGTGCGCGGAACTGCAAAAACTGGCCGGGCCCCTCGCGCTCAACGACGTGGGCCTCTGCGCGCTCGGCAGCGGCGCCTACCCGAAGCCGGAGATTGGGGCGCTGCCGTTCTGCGTGTGGCCGCTGCGGATGCCACATGGCATCGGCGTGGCCAACGCCTATCTCGTCGGCGAGTGCGGCTCGTCGCGGGCCATTCTTTTCGACACGGGCGCGGGCATCGATGCCCTGGCCGCGGTGTGGCCGGCGTCCGTGCGCGCGCTCGACGCGGTGTTTCTCACGCACGTCGAGCCCGAGCATGCCGGTGGGCTTTGCGAAGTCGTCGCGCGCTTCGGCGCGCCCGTGGCTTTCATTCCTCCCGGCGCGACGGCCGGCTGCGGCGGACCGATCCCCGACGGTGAGACAAGGAGCTTTGGGCCGCTGGATGTGACGGCGTTTTTCACTCCGGGCCATGCGGCGGCCCACCATTGCTATCTCGTCACGCGGCGCGGATCGCCCGGCGGCGCCGGGCTGCTGGTGTCGGGCGATCTCGTTTTCGCCGGATCGGTGGGCGGCGCCTATTTTTGCCGGGACAAGCTGCGCGCCAGCCTGCGACGGATGCTGACCGCGGTGCCGCCGGCGACAGTCATTGCTCCCGGCCACGGGCCGCTGACGACGGTCGCGAACGAGCTGCGCTACAATCCCTTTTCCCCATGAGTGACACACCGGCGCGAATTGAGGTCAGGCTCCAATCGCTCTCCCAGTTGTTCAACTCGCTCGATCCTTCGCCGTTTCACGAACGGGATTTGGATAACGACGCGGAGGAATTCATCGTCTCATGGGCGCGGGAGCTGCCGCGGCAGGCCCAGCTCGAACTGATCGTGCATGTGCGCGAGGCGCCGATGACGGATCGCGCTCGGAATATCGGCGAGGCGGTGCGGCATTACTTCGGGGAACGTGCGGCCCTCAAGGAGCGTGAGTTTCGCCAGCTCGCCCGACGCGGCCGCATCAACCTTGTCATCGGCATGGCGTTTCTCGTCGGGTGCTTCGTGCTCGGCACGGCGGTCGGCCGGATGGGCTACGAGAACCTTGGCGACGGCATCAAGGAGAGCCTGATCATCGGCGGCTGGGTCGCGATGTGGAAGCCGCTGGAATTTGTGCTCTACGACTGGTGGGCGGCGCGCGACGAACTACGCCTGCTTGCGCGTCTCGCCGAGGTGACGGTGAAGCTCGACGCACCGCCACCGCAGTAGAACTCCACGGCCGTAGTTGCGGTGATGCCGTGCGCGGCGCGCGCGTGCTGGCAGAGGTTTCGATTTATCCGGCCGCGTTGCGCTTCTTTGCCTGGGCTTTCGCCACGATTCCGACGCCGAAGTGGCGGTGTCCGCCCGCCAGTATGTCCTGCGCAAATTGGTAGTGGGCGAGATCGTGATTGTTCCGCAGGCCGCGGAAGGCGGCGTCGATGCGCAGGCGGGCATCGCCGTGAATGCACGAGACGATTTGCTCCAGCTCGCCGGCGGCATACTTCGCGTCGCCCTGCTTGAGCAAGGCGTCCGCCCGCAGCGCGCTCGCGGAGAGCGCAAACAATTCCGTCCCGATGTCCACGATGCGGCCGAGCAGAATCTGCCGCCGCTCCAATTTCGGACCGTGGGTCGCCATCGCGTGGAAGAGAGTGCGGGCGAGCCGCCGGCTCGTCCTTGCGACGTAGTCCAAGGCCGGGCGAAACTCCGCCGCTACGCCGGCCGGTGCTCCGCCCGTCGGCAGCAGCAGGCCCGGATACCAGCTGAGGTAGAAGCCCGCGGCCCGCAAGCCCGCGCCGGCCCGTTTGCCGAAGGGCAGGCGCGAATCGAGCACCGCGCCGGCCACCTTCAGATGTGGATCGAGCGCCTCGCGGGCGAGAAACAGCCGCATGATTTCCGACGAACCCTCGAAAATGAGGTTGATCCGGCAGTCGCGCATCATGCGCTCGATCGGCATCGGTGTTTCGCCGCGGTGGGCGAGGGAGGGCGCCGTCTCATAGCCGCGGCCGCCGCGAATTTGCAGCGTCTCGTCCACGGCGCGCCAGGCGGCCTCCGTCCCCCAGAGTTTGCACATCGCGGCCTCGATGCGGATGTCGGCCGCCGGATCCCGATCCACGAGGGCGGCGGTCAGCATCACCATCGACTCGCAGGCGAAGGTCTCGCTCGCGATCCGCGAAAGTTTTTCCGCGATGGCCGCGTGTTTGCCGATCGGCGCGCCCCATTGCTCGCGTTCGTTGGACCACTCCGTGGCGTAGGCGAGGCACCGCTTCATCAAGCCGGTGCACGCGCCGGGAATCGTGAGGCGGCCCGTGTTGAGCGTCGTGAGCGCAACTTTCAGCCCGCGGCCCTCGCCACCGAGGATCGCCGTGCGGGGCAGTTTTACGTTTGTGAGCCGGATCACGCCGTTGTAGAGCGCGCGCAGTCCCATGAAGTGGCAGCGCGTGACGACCTCCACGCCCGGGGTGTTCATTTCCACGATGAAGGCCGTGATCCGCCGCCGCGCCCGCCCATCCACCGTCTCATCGGGTGTGCGGGCCATGACGACGATCACGCCGGCCTTTGTGCCGTTGGTGCACCAGAGCTTCTCGCCGTTCAGGATGAAATGCTCGCCGTCCGGCGTCGGCTCGGCGCGCGTCTCCATCTGCGCGGGATCGGAGCCGACGCTGACCTCCGTCAGGGCGAAGGCCGAGATTTCGCCTTTGGCCACGCGCGGCAGATAGGTCCGCTTCTGCTTGGCGTTGCCGAAGAGTTTCACCGGTTCGGGCACCCCGATCGATTGGTGGGCGGAGACCAGCGCCGTGAGATTTGCGTCCACGCTGCCGAGCAGCTGGGCGGCGCGGCAGTAGTTGGTCTGCGACAGCCCGAGCCCGCCGTGGTCGCGAGGTATCTTGATGCCAAATGCGCCAATCGCGGCGAGGCGCGCGATAAGCGCGTCGGGAATCTCCCCCTCGGCATCGATCCGATCGGAATCGACTTCGTTGGCGAGGATGGACTCAAGCTCGTCGAGGAAGGGCTGGCCCGCGGCCGCGTCTTCCGCGGACTGGAGGGGATACGGATGCACGGAACTCACGTCGAGCCGGCCCATGAACAGGTCGCCGCCGAAACTCCGGCGGGTCGTGGCGCGCGCGGCTTCGGTGAGTTCCAAGGTCTCCCGCTGACCCGCGCTCATCTTCGAGGTGTCAATCACGCTGCGGGCTTCAGTGTTCTCTTCGGGCTTCATGGTGGGGCGGGGTAAAACGTGCGGCCGTGTGCGGCCATCTGGCGAAGGTGCTCGCAGGGAGCAAAATTCGGGGAGACCTCCTGGGCCAACTCCTCGAGTCGCCGCACGACTTTCGGCACGCCCAAGGCATCGGCATGACGGAGCGGACCGCCGCGAAACGGCGCCCAACCCGTGCCGAGCACCATCGCGAAATCGACGTCTTCCGGTGCGTCCACCACGTTCAGCTCCAGGCAGCGTGCAGCCTCGTTGATCATCGGCAGAATCACGCGATCCGTCATGCTGGCGCCGTCTCCGGTAGGCGCATGGCCGGACTGGAATTCGGCGGCAGCTGGATTGGGTTTCGTCTGCCGGCCGGGACCGTGCAGATAAAATCCGCAGCCGCTCTTCCGCCCGAGCCATCCTTTCGCCGTCATTTTCTCGAGCGTGCCGTCCGGTTGCACAAAATTCGGCAGCCGCTCCGCGAGGTCCTTTTGGACGTGGAGCGCGACATCGAGCCCCACTTCGTCGGCCAGCCGCAGCGGGCCCATCGGCAGGCCGAAGGCGAGCAGATGCCGATCGATGGTCTCGGCCTGGTGACCTTCCGTGAAAAGGCGCACCGCCTCGCCCATCGCGGGCATCAGCACCCGGTTCACCAGAAATCCCGGTTGATCGCGCGCGATGACGGGGAGCTTGCCAATCGCCTTGGCGAAATCGAGCGCGGCGGCGAGCGTGGCCGGCGAGGTGCGCACCCCGCGAACCACCTCAAGCAGTTTCATCCGGTGGACCGGGTTGAAAAAATGCAGTCCCACGACGCGCCCGGGATGGGCCAGCTCGCCGGCCAGCGCATCGATGGACAGGGCCGAGGTGTTGGTCGCCAGCACCGTTTCGGCGCGGGTGCGTGACTCGAGATCGCGGAAGATTTTCTGTTTCAGGTCGAGCCGCTCGACCGCAGCTTCAATCACCAGATCGCACTCGGTGAGCGGCACGTCGGGGAGGATGGGAGACACGCGATCGAGCGTGGCGGCGGCCTCGGCCGGAGTGAAGAGGCGGCGGCGCAAGCCCCCCTGCACGAGGGCTTCGATCCGATGCAGGCCGCCGGCCAGCGCCTTGGCGTCGATATCCTGCAGCAGGACGGACAGCCCGCGAGCGGCGAGCCATTGGGCGATGCCGGAGCCCATCACCCCCGCCCCAATCACCGCGACACGGCGCACCGGCGCGGAGGTCAGATCGCTGAGTTCGGGCAACGTGATTTTTTTTGCGCGCTCCTGCAGCATGAACAGGCCGAGGAGATTCCGGCAGGCCGGCGTGCGGGAGAGTTCGAGCAGCGCGGTGCGCTCCAGCGCGAGTCCGGTTTCCACCGGCCGGCCCAGCGCGCGGACACACACGTCGATGGCGCGCAAGGGCGCGGGGTAGTGACCGCGGGTGCGGGCGAGCACCAGCTTGCGGGATTTCGCGGCAATCAGGGCGGGCAGAGGAGGGCAGTGGAGCAGGCGGCCTGGCGGCTTCAGCCGGCGGCCGCGGCCCAGCAAAGTCCGCGCGGCCGCGAGCACATACTCCGGCGGGGCCAAATCATCCACGAGCCCGAGCTTCAGTGCTTGGATGCCGACGACGGGCTTGCCCCCGAGGATGAGTTTGAGCGCCGCCGGCAGGCCGATGAGGGCCGGCAGTCGAGTGCAGCCGCCCCAGGCGGGCACGATGCCGAGCTGCGTCTCGGGCAAACCGATGCGCGTGGCCTTGCCATTGCTCGCCACGCGCCAGTCGCAGGCGAGCGCGAGCTCGCAGCCGCCGCCGAGGCAGGCGCCATGAATCGCCGCCACGGTCGGAACCGGGAGGGCGGCGAGCCGCGAAAAAACGCCCTGCCCGTATTCGACCAGCGCGGCGAGCACGCTCTCCTCCGGAGCCGGTGAAAAAGCGTGGAGATCGGCTCCGGCGATGAAAATGGCGGGCTTTGCGCTGGCCAGCACCACGCCGCGGAGCCCGCTGGCGGCGGCGAGGAATTTGAGGTGGGCGTCCAGCTCCTCAAGGGTGGCGCGGTCGAAGACGTTGGCCGATGAACCCGCGCGATCAAACGTGAGCGTGGCGATGCCGGCGGCATCAAGCTCACGGCGAATCTGCGCCACGTCGCTCATGGGCAGGACTCCAGCCAGACGGCCGCGCCCTGGCCGCCGCCCACGCAAAGCGTGACCAGCGCGCGGCGGGCTTTGCGCACGCGCAGCTCGTGCAGCGCGGTGAGGATAAGACGCGCGCCTGTCGCGCCGACCGGGTGCCCGAGCGCAATCGCGCCGCCATTGATGTTGGTGATTTCGTCGGGAAACTCGCCCAAGGCGCGTTCGCGACCGAGTTCATCGCGGGCAAACGCGGCGGAGCCGGCGGCGGCGCGGCACGCGAGCACCTGCGCGGCAAACGCCTCGTTGATTTCGATCACCTCGGCGTCGCCGAGCTTGAGGCCTGAGTTCGCCTCGGCGCGGGCGATGGCAAACACGGGACCCAGGCCCATGCGAGCCGGCGCGCATCCGGCCGCGGCATGGGCGACAATCCGACCGAGGGGCTTCAGCCCGGAGCGCGCGAGGGCCGTCTCGCTCATGACGAGCAGCGCGGCGGCCCCGTCGGTGATCTGGGAGGAGTTGCCGGCCGTCACGGTGCCGTGGTGTTTTTCGAAAATAGGGCGCAGGCGCGTGAGCGCCTCCATCGTCTGCCCGTCGCGCACGCCGTTTTCGAGGGTGACGGCGGAGGCCTCCTTTTGCCCCCGCGGAAATACTGGAGTGATCTCCGCGGCGAGCCGTTCGCGCGCGGCCGTGGCCCGCTGGTGCGATCGCAGCGCAAAAGCGTCCTGGTCATCCCGCGAGATCTGCCAGTCGCGGGCGAGCACCTCCGCCGTCTGCCCCATGTTGAGCCCGCAAACCGGATCGGTCAGGCCGAGCAGGAGGCTGGCGCGCGGGGCGAAATCTCGCGGGCGAAACCGGAGCAGGCCGGAAACCTTCTGCCCGAAAGTGCGGGCGCGCGCCAGCGCGGCGAATTTGCCGGCGGCGGAGTCGGAAAACAGCAGCGGGTAGCGGCTCATGCTCTCGGTGCCGCCCGCCAGATAGACGTGTCCCCGGCCCAGCATGATCCGATCGGCGGCCTGCGTGACAGACTCAAGACCAGAGGCGCAGTTGCGGTGGACGGTGTAGGACGGCACGGATTCCGGCACGCCCGCCCGCAACGCAATCACCCGGGCAATGTTCATGGCATCCATCGGCTGGCCGACGCAGCCGAAAATCGTCTCGTCGATGAGCTCGGGATCGAGGCCGGTCTTCGCGAGCACGGCCGCCGTCACGGTCCGGCCCAGCTCAACCGCATCGACGTCCGCGAGCAACGTGCCCGCCTTGCAAAACGACGTCCGTGCGCCGGCGACGAGATAGACGGCCGGCGTGCTCATGGCGCCCCTTGCTTGGCGGCGTCCGGCCGGTTGTCCGCCACCTTCTGCTCCTTGATCGCGACGCCCACCTTCTGGAGTTTCCGGAGTTCCTCCATGGTGTGAAACTCAATGGCGTTGGGGGTGATTTCAAAGCTAGCCTTGAAGAGTTCGCTGACGCGTCCCTTCACCTCGGCTTCGTCCGCCTCAGCCTCGCGCGCGAGATGCAGGACGATGATGTCGAGCCCGAGCGGATCGTCGTGCTCCTTGCGCAGTTCGATCTGCCACGTTCCGATCCCCGGCAGATCGTCGAGGGCGTTTTCGAGGTCGTTGAAGTCCACGATGGTGCCCTTGATTTTCTGGAAACGCAGGGCCCGCATCTCGGACACGCGGGAGATGCGGCCGACCAAGCGCGGCATCCGGCGGCCGCAGCAGGGGCACGGTTCGTAGGTGAGCCCGTGCTCGCTACGATCACCGGTGCGGTAGCGCAGGACGACCGTCCCGCGCTGACCGAGCGGCGTCCACACGATCTCGCCGCCGGTGCCGTCGGGCACCGGCTCGCCGCTCTCGGGATCCACGATTTCCACGATGCCGAGGTCGGGATAGAGGTGGTAGCCCGGCGGTGGCGTGACCGCCGAGACCGGGCATTCCGCCCAAGCCAGCTTGGCCTCGGTAAAGCCGTAGGTGACGATGAACTGCACCTCGGGAGAACCGAGCTGCGCGCAGAGTTCGGACAGCTTGCGGCGCGTGCCGTCGGGGACTTTTTCTCCGCCCAGCACGAGCAGGCGCAGGCCCTTGACGCGGAGCTTCTGCTCATGCGCGTGCTGCAGCACGTGATAGAGGAAGGTGGGCATCGCCACGAGAATCGTGGGCGCGAGCTTGAGGATCGCGCGCAGGCAGCCGTCGGTGCCCATGACTTTGCCGCCGCCGGTCGCGAGCGCGAAGATGTTCCGCTCCATCCCGCCATAGTGCATATACCAAAACGCCAGATGCGGGGCGAAGGGGAACAGATTGATCATGCGCTCCTCCTTCTTCACTCCGGCGAGTTCGATGATCCGGCCGGCGCCGAGCCCCATGTTGGCGATGTCGTGCTGCGAGTAGAGAAACGGGACCGGCTCGCTCGAGCGGCCCGTGGTGCTCGTCATGAATACGGGCCGCCACTCCCGTTCGAGCCGGGCCTGCACGCGGGCCTTGCCCCGGAGCAACGCCCGCAAAATCACCCCGGGCCGGCGCGAGAGCGCGGCAGGCTCCGGCGCGAGCACGAAATCAAGCGAACGCTTGGGTTGCTCGGGCGTCGGCAGCAAATCCTCCTTGGAAGTGAAGGGGAGTTTCTTCAGATTATCGAGCGACCGAAAGTCGTCCGCGCTCAGGCCGCGTTCGGCGAAAAGTTTTCGATAGTGCGCGGAAAAGGGCACCACGCAGTTGCGCAGATACCGGTGCAGCTGCTGGCCTTGGAGCGAGCGCGTCGTGTCGCGATCCAGATTGTCCCAATTTTTTGTGAGTCGGTGGGCCGTCATGGAATTGTGGGTGGGCGGGGCAGGGGTGATTGCCGCCCGGGGTTGGATTGATGTTCGCGCGGAACCGGTGGAATTGCAACCGCATCCCGGGGAGTTCGGCTCAAGTCAGCCTGACGGGCCTGATTCCTCCCCGGCGCCGGGAGCGGAGAGGAAGCGGGCGATCTGGTCGTGGCGATCAATCGCGTCGCGCTCGCCGATTTCAATCAGGCGCGCGATGTAGCCCGGCTGGAAAAGGAGCGTCGCGATCAGGTCGGCGCGCCTCGTCCGCTCGGTGCCGAGTCCACGCATCATAAAACGGAATACCGACGGCAGCTCATGTTCGTATTCGTTGGCCAGCAGGCCTAGATCCTGGGAGGGGCGAACGAGAAGAAGATCAACCGGCCGCAGCTTGCTGCCGCCGATGTCCGGCGCCAGCCGGATCACGCTGTTGATCCGTCGCAGCACCTGCGCGTCGCTGTCGAGCATGTCGAGAAAGATGGCGTCGAGGAGCAGGCCGACGATGGTGGCGGGCGGAGGATAGCCTTCGGTCGTCGGGTGGTCCGCCTCGGCCGACGTCGGGGTGTAGCGCGTCGAGACGGCGAGGATGCGATCCGAGCCCAGGTGCAGTGCCGGGGAGAGGGGCGCGTTGAGCTGCACGCCGCCATCGCCATGCCAGCGCTGCTCGATTCGCACGCCCGGGAAAAGCAGCGGCAGCGCACATGAGGCGAGGACGTGATCGACGGTGAGCGTCGTCAAGCGGCTCCGCCGGCCGGGGCGCTCCCAATCGACCACGTCGCGACCCTCCACCCAGGTGACCGACTGGCCGGTCGCATAGTTGGTGGTGGTGATGCCGATGGCGTCGAGCCAGCCGCTCCGGAGGTTCTCCTCGATGCCGCGCAAGCGTCCGTCCGGCGTTTCAAGCGCCCGGTGCAGAAACTGCCGCAGCGGCTTGGTGTCCAGCATGCCGCGGAACGCAGAAGAACGAGATCCGAATCGGTCGCCCGAGATCAGCCGCAACGCCCAAGTCAGCATGTGCGAACCGATGGACAGAAGGTCGGTGCGGAAAACCTGCTCCACCGTGAGTGAAGCCCAGAGCTCGACGAGACGCTCGACGGATTCGGGCGCGGCCTTGGTGCAATTGGCCAGGTGCGCGGCGTTGATGGCCCCCGCAGAGACACCTGTGATGACCGGAAATGTAGCCGTGGGAAACTGTCGCACCAAGCCGCGCAGGAACCCGACTTGATAGGCGGCGCGCGCGCCACCGCCGCTCAACACGAGAGAAGGACTTGCCGGACCAATCCTCATTGGGTGTGCGGATGCACGGGTAGCACCAATTCAACCGTCGCCCCCTGGGGCCGTGATGAACAGGACGGTGCGTCGGCCGTAGGCCGTAGTGCTGCGCTGGAAACGAAAAGCATGGGGTTGAGCTTTGCTTCGCATCGGGACATTTCCGCCGGCACGGCGCCGGCGCGAGCAAAATGCGAGTAATCCCCGACCGAGCGGGCGAGTGGCGGACGCTCGCGCTTCAGTCCTGCTCTCGCCGGCATCGAAACCACCGGCTCATCCCCGCTCAGTAAAACACCGCGCGGTCGAGGCTACGGTATTGGATGGCCTCGAGCAGATGGGGTGACTCGATGCGCTCCGCGCCGGCGAGGTCCGCGATGGTGCGGGCGACCTTGAGGATGCGGTCGTAGGCGCGGGCCGAGAGCTGGAGTTGCTCCATCGCCTGCTGCAGAAGATCGCCGAGGGTGCTGTCGAGGGCGCAGTGCTTCCGGATCTGCGCGTGGGTCATGCGGGCGTTGGCGGAGATTTTGGTGCCGGCGAAGCGCCCGTGCTGGCGCGTGCGCGCGGCGTCCACGCGCACGCGCATCGCCGCGGAGGGTTCGCCGGGTTTCTCGGAGCGCAGCTCGGCGAGCGAGAGCGCCGGGGCCTCGATGTGCAGGTCGATGCGATCGAGGAGCGGGCCGCTGATGCGCGCGCGGTAGCGCTGCACCTGCACCGGCGAGCAACGGCATTCGCGCTTCGAGTCGCCCAGATAGCCGCACGGGCAGGGGTTCATCGCGGCGACCAGCATCATAGAGCAGGGGAGCGTGACCTTCCCGGCACTGCGCGAGATCGACACCTCGCCGTCTTCGAGCGGCTGGCGCAGCGTCTCCAGCGCGCTGCGCTTGAACTCGGGCAATTCGTCGAGGAACAGCACGCCGTGATGGGCGAGCGAGATCTCGCCGGGGCCGGGAATCGTGCCGCCGCCGAGCAGCGCGACATCGGACACCGTGTGGTGCGGCGAGCGAAACGGTCGCGCGCCCCACGTCATCTCGCCGCTGATGGTGCGGCCGGCGGCGGAATGGATGCCGAGAATTTCGAGGTGCTCGTCGAGCGTGGGCGCGGGCATCACGGTGGGGATGCGTTTCGCGAGCATCGATTTGCCGGAGCCCGGGGGCCCGATCATTAGAATGTTGTGCGATCCGGCAACGGCGACCTCGACGGCGCGACGCAGCGCGTGCTGGCCCTTGATCTCGGAAAAATCGACCGCGCCATCCGCCGTGGGCGTGCTCGCGCGGCGGCGCGCCTCCGCGGGATCGACGGGCTGGAGTTGTTTTTCACCGCCGAGGAAGCGCGCGGCCGAGGCGAGGGAGTCCACGGCGTAAACCTCCACGCCCTCCACCAGCGCCGCCTCCATGGCGGAGATTGCGGGCAGGAGCAGGCCGCGTTTGCCGAGGGTGCGCGCGAGGCGGGCCATCGCGAGAGCGCCGCGCACCGGGCGCGTGGCGCCGGAGAGGCTGAGTTCGCCGGCGATCAGCCAGTCGCCGAGCCGTTCGCATTTGAGCTGGCCGGTCGCGGCGAGGATGCCGAGGGCGATGGGCAGGTCGTAGAAGGGACCCTCCTTGCGGAGATTGCCGGGCGCGAGATTGATGGTCGTGCGCGTGCGCGGGGGGCGAAAGCCGCTGTTGTTGAGCGCCGTGAACACGCGGTCGCTCGACTCCTTCACCGCCGTGTCGGCGAGGCCCACGAGAAACCATCGCGGCTCGCCCGCTTCGCCCGCGTTGACCTCCACGTGGACAATTTCGGCGTCGATGCCTTGGAGGGCGGCGGAGCTGATCGTCGCGAGCATGGGGCGAGGGGGCGCGAATGGAGTGCGAAGCTGGCCGCGGTGGCGACGCAAATCTCGCGGGCCGGTCGGCGGAAATGCCGTTGCGGCGCCGCGGTGCGCGGCCAAGCGTCGAACCTTTCCACCCTATGAAGCTCGGCATCACCGGAGGCATCGGCTGCGGCAAGTCCACCGTCGCGCGCTCGCTTGAGCAGCGCGGCTTCCGCCGGCTCGACTCGGATCAGATCGTGCGCGAGCAGGTGCTGGCCGACCCCGCGGTGATCGCGGCGCTCGTGGCGCGTTACGGGGATGGGGTGGTGGAGCGGGCGGGGGCTGACGGCCGTCTGGTCGTGCGCCGCCCTGTGCTGGCGGAGCGCGTCTTTGCCGACGATGCGGAGCGGATTTGGCTGGAAGAGCTGACCCACCCCGGGGTTTTCGCGGTGTGGCGGGCGTCGTTTGCAGCTGAGCCGTTGGCGCGGTGGGCGGTGGAGGTTCCGCTGCTCTTCGAGAAAGGTTTGGAGAAATGGTTTGATTTCACGATCTGCGTCGCGTGTGCTCCGGCCCAACAACTAGCCCGACTGGAGCAGCGCGGCCTCCCGCGCGCGCTCGCCGGGCAGCGAATCTCAAAGCAACTGCCGCTGGCGCGAAAAATCGAGCTGTCCGACTTTGTCTTGTGGAACGAAGGCACCCCTTCCTTCCTTGAGGCGCAGGTGGATTGTTTGATCAACGACCTGCCGGCGGCCTGAAACTTAACCGGGCTGCTCGCGTCACCCGCGGCGCGAGCCCGCCGTTTTTCCTACCCGCACTTACCGACATGGCCCTGCCTCCCAAAGACGACGACTCGTCCGATTCCGAAAAGAAATCCCGCCGCCCGCGCGCCCGCACCACCAAGCCGGCGAGCGAAAAGCCCGTGAAGGAGGCCAAGACCTCCGCGCCCCGCATCCGCGCGCGTCGCGGCCCGGCCAAATCGGGAGCGACGGAGCCATCCGCCCCGTCCGCCCCGGCTCAGGCGGAGTTCCGCCTGCCCGAGCCGGCGTTTCGTGCCGAGCCTCCCGCTCCGGTCGAGAGGCCGCCGGAGCCGAGGGAATCCCGGCCGCCTGAGCCACCGTCGGCACCCGCCGAAACCAGCCCGGCTCGCTCCGACGAACGGAGCGACGACCGGTCCGCTTCCGATGCATCGGCGGCTCGTGATGAGCGGGATACTTTCAAGCCGTCACCGCAGGATGATCGCCCGCAGCAACCGCCCCAGCAAGGGGGCGGCGGAGGTGGGGGCGGTCCCTGGCAGGCGCACCAGGGAGGTGGCGGTGGTGGACATGACCGCGGCTTTTGGAAGCACGGCAAACGCAAACGCGGCCGCCACGGTGGTGGCGGAAACTGGCAACCCGGTGGCGGTGGTGGCGGCGGGCACGGCGCCCATGGTGGTCGCGAACAACATCCCCCGCAGCTGCCTCCGCCGAGCAACACCCCCGTTTTTGGCGATCTGCCGAATCCCTCGCGCTTCAACGATCTCGCGGCGCTTGATGCGCTCGCGAGCGAACTCGCCGGCGGCTCCGGCGAGCCGATCCGCCTCGACGATATTTACGCGAAGACCCAGCTCGAGCTGGTGGCCTTTGCCCGTGCGCTCGGCGTGACGGTCGAGGGCTCACCGGCCAAGCTCAAGCTCCTCGGCGACATCCTCAGCCACGCGGCGGCGATCAAGCGCCCGATCCGCGACACCGGCTACATCGATCAAAATGACCGCGGCTCGTTCATCGTGCACCAGCACGTCAACTACCGCCTCTACCCGGAGGATGCCTATCTGCCCGAGTCCCTCGTCAAGCGTTACGGACTCAAGCGCGGTCACCGCGTCGAGGTGGTCATCCAAGCGCCGCTGGAAGGCGAGCGCTGCCCCTCGGCCGTGCGTATCGATAGCGTCATGGGCATGGAGCCCGAGAAGATCGCGGCCATCACGCCGTTCGAGGAACTCGTCCCGTATTATCCGCTAAAGCGCATTCTCCTCGAGGATGCGGACATCGTGAAGGACGTGTCGATGCGCGCCGTCGATATCCTCACGCCGATTGGTTTTGGCCAGCGCGGTCTCATCGTCGCGCCGCCGCGCACGGGCAAGACTGTCCTCCTCCAAAACATCGCCAACTCGATCACGGCCAACAGCCCTGACGTGAAACTGATCCTGCTGCTCATCGACGAGCGGCCCGAGGAAGTCACCGACTTCAAGCGCCACACCAAGGGCGAGGTCGTCTCGTCCACCTTCGACGAGACGCCCGAGAGCCACGTGCATTGCGCCGAGATGGTCATCGAGATCGCGCGCCGCCGGATCGAGCAGGGCGAACACGTCGTCATCCTGCTCGACTCGATTACACGTCTCGCGCGCGCCTACAACGCCCTCACCGGGAACCAGGGCAAGACCATGTCCGGCGGCCTCGAGTCCAATGCGCTGCAAAAGCCGAAGCGCTTCTTCGGCTCAGCCCGCAATATCGAGGACGGCGGCAGCCTCACGATCATCGCCAGCGCGCTCATCGACACCGGCTCGCGCATGGACGAGATCATCTTCGAGGAGTTCAAGGGCACGGGCAACAGCGAGCTCCATCTCGACCGCGGTCTCGTCGAGCGCCGCATCTTCCCCGCGATCAACATCGACCGTTCCGGCACGCGCAAGGAGGAGTTGCTCTATCATCCGGACGAGCTCCAGCGCATCTTTGCACTCCGCCGCGCGATGCAGGGCCTCGGCCCCATCGAGTCGATGGAGATGCTCATCACGCGCCTGAAGAAGACCAAGACCAACACGGAGTTCCTCCTCAGCCTCGCGCCGAAATAAGCCGCTTTGTCTCACCCCATGACCCCCGCCTCCGCCCCCCTCACGTCGCCGGCCGCGGATGATTTCGTCATCCAGCTGGCGCTCGATCACGGTCTGCTCCAGCCGACCCAGATCGATGCGGCGCGGGCGATCGCGGCACGGCATGCGAGCGACGCCAGCGGTGCGCCGCGCGTCGTCGATGTGCTCGTGCAGCAGGGCGCGCTGACGTCGCGGCAGGTGGCCGAGCTGCTTGCGGCCGAGTTCGCGATGCCGATGGCGCCGGACCTCGTCAATGCCCGCATCACCGCCGAGACGCTCGAGCTCGTGCCCCGCGCGGTCGCCGCGCGCCACCACCTGCTGCCGCTCGCGCGCGAGGGCAACAAGCTCCGCATCGCCCTCGCCGATCCGCTCGACACCGATGGCATCGATGCGCTCGGCTACCTCGTGAAGATGCCGATCGAGCCCTCGGTCGCCACGCCCGAGGACATCGCCGCCGCCATCGATCGTTTCTACGGCAAGGACACCAATTCGATCGACGCGCTGCTCAACAACCTCTCGACAGGGGGCGACGGCGACGCCGCCGCGGTGACCACCGAGCCGGGCGTCGGCGTGACGCAGACCGACACCGAGGCCGACGCGCCGATCATCAAGCTCGTCCACGGCATCATCATCGAGGCGATCCAGCGGCGCGCGTCGGACATCCACATCGAGCCGCTCGAGAAACGATTCCGCGTCCGCTACCGCATCGACGGCGTGCTCATCGAGGTCGAGAACCCGCCCAAGCGCCTCCAGCTCTCGATCATTTCGCGCCTGAAAATCATGGCGAACATCTCGATCGCCGAAAAGCGGATCCCGCAGGACGGCCGCATCCAGATTGCCGCCGGCGGCAAGCAACTCGACCTGCGCGTCTCCTCCCTGCCCACGGCCCACGGCGAGAGCATCGTGATGCGCATTCTCGACAAGGAAGGCCTCACCCTCGGCCTGCCCGAGCTCGGCTTCCTGAGCGACGATGCGGCGACGTTTGAGAAACTGATTTCGCTGCCCGACGGCATCCTGCTCGTCACCGGCCCCACGGGTTCCGGCAAGACCACGACGCTCTACGGCTGTCTCCACTTCATCAACAAACCCGACCGCAAGATCATCACCGTCGAGGATCCGGTCGAGTATCAGCTGAATGGCATCAACCAAGTGCCCGTGCGCCATGATGTCGGCATGACCTTTGCCTCGGCCCTCCGCGCGATGCTCCGCCAGGCGCCCAACATCGTCATGGTCGGCGAAATTCGCGACCTCGAGACCGCCGAGATCGCCATCAACGCGTCGCTCACGGGCCACATGGTGTTCTCCACGCTGCACACCAACGACGCGCCCGGCGCCGTCACGCGCTTGATCGACATCGGGGTGAAGCCGTTTCTTGTCTCCACTTCCCTGCGCGGCATCATGGCGCAGCGCCTCGTGCGCAAAATCTGCAAGCACTGCAAGAAGCCCTACGTCGCCGATACGAAGGAAATCCGCTCCCTCAACATCAACCCCGCGCAGGCCGCCGGCGCCAGCTTCGCCAAGGGCGAGGGTTGTGCGAGCTGCAACGCCACCGGCTACCGCGGCCGGATGGGCATCTTCGAGATCTTCGTGATCAACGAGGAAGTGCAGAAGATGATCTACGAGCACGTCGGCACCCAGAAGCTCCGGGAGCGCGCCCGCGCGCTCGGCATGCGCACGATGCGCGAGGATGGCGCCCGCAAGGCCATCGCCGGCCTCACCACCATCGAGGAAGTCGTGTCCATCACCGTGGGCGACGCCCTCTGATGAAATCCCGATGAATTTTGCCGCTTCGCCCCGCGAGGCTTCGCCACGCACCGCCCCCACCGGAGAAAACTTCGCCCCATGAGCTACGAAATGAACGACCTTCTCGACCTGATGGTCGAGCAGGGTGCCTCGGACCTTCACCTTCAGGTCGGCCAGCCGCCGACCATACGCCTGCACGGCAGCATGACGCCGATCGATGGGCCGGTGCTGACGCCATCCGACACCGAGAAGCTCATGCTCGCCATCACGCCCGACGGGCATGTTGCGCAAGTGAAGCTCAACGGCGGCACGGACTTCGGCTTCGCCTTCGGCGAAAAGGCCCGCTTCCGCGTCTCCGTCCTCAAGTCCAAGACCAACTACGGCCTCGTGCTGCGCCAGATTCCGGTGCGCATGTTCAGCCTCCGCGACATCGGACTGCCCGACAAGATTCGCGAGCTGCTCTATCGCCCGCGCGGCCTCATCCTCGTCACCGGCCCGACCGGCTCCGGCAAGTCCACCACGCTCGCCTCGATGGTGAACTACATTAACGAGAACCGCGACGGCCACATCATCACGATTGAGGACCCGATCGAGTATTACCACGACCACAAGAAGTGCGTCGTCACGCAGCGCGAGGTCCACGTCGACGTGCCGAGCTTCTCCGAAGCATTGCGCCGCGCGCTCCGTCAGGACCCGGATGTCATCCTCGTGGGTGAATTGCGCGATCTTGAGACCATCGAGGCCGCCATCAGCGCGGCCGAGACGGGCCATCTCGTCTTCGGCACGCTGCACACCAACGGCGCGGCCAAGACCATTGATCGCATCGTCGATGCCTTTCCCGCGAACATGAAGGACATGATCCGCACGCAGCTCTCCTCCTCGCTCGTCGCGGTCATCTCGCAGGTGCTCTGCAAGCGCGTCGGCGGCGGCCGCATCGCCTCCTACGAGATCATGGTCAACACCACCTCGATCGGTTCGCTCATCCGCGAAAACAAGACCTTCCGCATCACGTCGGACATCCAGACGGGCGCCAATCTCGGCATGATCACGCTGGACACGCATTTGATGAGCCTCGTGAACCGCGAACTCGTCTCGCCCGACGAGGCGCTGGAAAAAGCGCAGGACCCGAATGTCATGCGTGAGAAGTTCCTCGAACTCGGTCTCAAGCTCCGCGACCTCTGATGAGGGCCCACGGGACCCGCGATCAAAGGACCAAGAGACTTTTTCATGGCATTGTCCGTCTGCCTGCCTTCAGTCCATTCGTCTTTTAGTCCCTTGTCCCTGGCCCCTTCACCATGTTCCCCAGCCACAGCCCCGCCATCTTCGAGTTTTTGAAGGAGCACCGTCTCGTCGCGCCAGAGCAGCTCGACGAACTCAACGAGGAGCACAAAGCCACCGGCAAACCGCTGGCCGATGTCGTCGTCGATCTCGGTATCATGGAGAAGGACGATCTTCTCCGCCGCATCGCCGCGCATCTCGGCTACGACTATCTCAGCGAAGTGCCCGTGCAATATCCCGGCGAGGCCATCGCTGCCGTCACCGGCAAGCTGGCGCGCGACTACGGCGTCATGCCCCTCCAGGCCGACGAGCAGAACATCGACCTCGTCGTCTGCGATCCTTTCAACACCCACGCGGTCGATGACCTCACCTTCGCGCTCGACCGCAACGTCCGCCTCTACTTTGCCGATCCCGACAAGGTCGAGATCCAGATCAAGCAGCACTACGGCGAGGACCAGGACAGCATCGACGATCTCCTCCAGGAGATAAACACCGACACCAAGCTCGCCACCGATCCCGGCAACCGCGAGCTCAGCGCGAGCGACCTCGAGTCGATGGCGGAGCAGACGCCCATCATCAAGTTCGTCAACCTCGTTGTCGGCCAGGCCATCCGCGACAAGGCGAGCGACATCCACTTCGAGCCCTTCGAGCACGAGTTCAAGATCCGCTATCGCATCGACGGCGCGCTTTACGAGATGGCGCCGCCGCCCAAGCAGCTCGGCGTGCCGATCACCTCGCGCGTCAAGGTGCTCGCGGGCCTCAACATCGCCGAGCGCCGCATCCCGCAGGACGGCCGCATCAAGATCACCATCAGCGGCCGGCAGGTGGACCTGCGCGTCTCCACGCTGCCGACGCAGTTTGGCGAGAGCGTCGTGCTCCGCGTGCTCGACCAATCGGCCGTGCGCCTCGACATCTCGCAGCTCGGCATGCCCGAGGATGTGTTCAACGGCATTCAGGAAATCGTCCGCCGGCCCAACGGCATCTTCATCGTCACCGGCCCCACCGGCTCCGGCAAGACGACGACCCTCTACAGCGGCCTCCGCATCGTGAACACCGTCGATCTCAAGATTCTCACGGCCGAGGATCCGGTGGAATACGAGATCGAGGGCATCATGCAGGTGCCGGTTAATCCCCTCGTGGGACTCACCTTTGCCGCCGCGCTACGCTCCTTCCTGCGCCAGGACCCGGATGTGATCATGCTCGGGGAAATCCGCGACCTGGAGACGGCGCAGATCTCCATCCAGGCTTCGCTCACGGGCCACCTGGTGCTCTCGACGCTGCACACCAATGACTCCGCGGGTGCCGTCACGCGCTTGGTGGACATGGGCGTGGAGCCATTTCTCATCGCCGCCTCGCTCGAGGCCGTGCTCGCGCAGCGCCTCGTGCGACGCGTCTGCACGCAGTGCCGGACCTCCTATCTTCCGCCGGCCGATCTGCTGGCACCGCTTGGCATCGCCCGCGAGAGCGTGGGCAGCCGGCAGTTTTTCTACGGCAAGGGCTGCCCGGTCTGCTCGCAATCCGGTTACAAGGGCCGCCTCGGCATCTACGAGTGGCTGCGCATGAGCGAGGCGATCCGGGATCTCGTCACGCAGAAGGCGCCCACGCTCGTCATCCGTCAGAAAGCCATCGAGCAAGGCATGCGCCCCCTGCGCGAGGACGGCCTCCGGGCGATTTTTGACGGCCACACCTCGATTGAGGAAGTGATCAAGTATACCTGAGCGCGCGCCGCGCGTCCTACCCCTTCGCCATGGCCAAACTTTCCGTCCGCACCGATCAGCCTGAGAAGCCCGCGACGTTTGCCGCCAAGGCTCCGCCGCGCGGGCCGAAGCTCACGGCCGCCGACGGCGCGCCGCAGTTGCGCCGTCGCAAAGGCATCTCGTTTGGCCGCCCAATCAACGCCAAGGGGCAGGCGGTCTTCACCCGCCAGGTCGCGACGCTCGTGAAAGCCGGCATGCCGATCATGCGCAGTCTCGAGGTGCTTGCGCGGCAGGAGAAGCGGCCGGCGTTCAAGGCGGTGGTCGAGGATTGCGCCGACACGATTCGCTCCGGCGGAAATTTCTCCGACGGCCTCTCCGCGCACCCCAAGGCCTTTGATCGGCTCTACGTCAACATGGTCAAGGCCGGTGAGGCCGGTGGCGTGCTGGACAAGGTGCTCGAGCGTCTCGCCGTCTTTACGGAGAAATCGGTCAAGATCCGCGGCAAGATCATCTCCGCGATGGTCTATCCGGCGATCATCAGCTGCGTGGCCGGCGGCATCATGGGTGTGTTGATGATCTGGGTGGTGCCCAAGTTCCAGGAGGTGTTTTTCACGATGCTGAAGGGGAAGCCGCTCCCGGCCCTCACGTCCTTCGTCGTCGGGATCGCCGATGCGCTGCGGCACAACATCTTCATGGTGATAGGCGGGCTCGTCTGCGCGGCCGTGCTCTTCTGGATGTTCAAGAAGTCGAGCCTCGGCACCCGCTTCCTGCATTGGCTGCTGCTGAAGTTGCCGGTGCTGGGCGACCTGTTTCTCAAGGCGGGCGTGGCGCGCTTCACGCGGACTTTCGGCACGCTGCTGTCATCGGGCGTGCCGATCTTGCAGGCGCTCATCATCACGCGCGACACGAGCGGCAACGTGCACATCGCGAACGCGATTAACGTCGTGCACGACCGGGTGAAGGAGGGCGACAACGTGGCGCAGCCACTCGAGTCCACCAAGATTTTCCCCGGCATGGTCACCAGCATGATCGAGGTCGGCGAGGAGACGGGCGCGCTGCCCGACATGCTCGTGCGCATCGCCGACAACTACGACGAGGAGGTGGACAACGCTGTCGATGCGCTCACCTCGATCATTGAACCCATCATGATCGTGTTCATGGCGGTGGGCGTGGGCATCATCGTCATCGCGATGTTCCTGCCCATGGTGGAGCTGATCAAGAGCCTGGGCGCGTGAGCCCGGCGATCCGTTGAAGCTGCACTCCTCTCTGAGTGGGCGTCTGAAAAGGTGGGGCGCCTTTGCCTTTCCGCGGCTTTGACGATGCCCTCTTGTGCTATTTTTTCTTCTTCTGATCCCAGCCTTGGGCCTGGCTGATGCGTTCGAGGCCCGCGATGGCCGGGTGGCCCTTGGGGACCAAGTCGAATTTCGCGAGGTATTGGAACGCCCGCAGCGCACTCTCGGCCTCACCCCGCTTCTTCTCGAGTTCGGCTGTGGGAATGGCTTTCAGTGACGCGAGGTAGCTGGCCGCGAGGGCATCTACGCGCTGCGCTACAGCAGCGTCGCGCTCATAGACGAGGGACTCGGCGAGGCGGAGCATCTGGGCCACGCTGTCGCGCGGCAGCTTCGTGGCATCGGCGCGAATCTCCGCGGCGATGCTCGCCCGTTTGGCGGTGGTGGCTTCGGCGGTCAGAGCCCCATCCGTGCCGCCCTCGATGGCGCGAGGGGGGAGCGGGCGATACCAGATATTGCGGAAGCGGACGGGATTGCCGTGGTCCTGTAGTTTAAGGGGGCCGGCGGCGGGAAACGGCCGGTGAGCGGAACGCTTCACATGGCCGCCCGGGCCTTCGAGGGGCGTGTGATCCTGCACGAGCACGCCGTTGCAGAATACGGTGATGTAGCCGGGATCGATGAGCTTGCCATCCCGATACAGCGGGCGGCGGAAGACGATGTCATAGACTTGAAACTCACCGGGCGGCCGCAGCGCGTTGGCGAGCGGCGGGTTGATGCCGTAGAGCGAGCCGGCGAAACCGTCGGCGTAGGTGGGATTGTTGTAGTTGTCGAGGACCTGGACCTCGGCGAGGCCCATCAGGAAGACACCGCTGTTGCCGCGGCCCTGGCTGTTGCCCTGCACCCGGGCCGGCGCGGCCCACTCGATGTGGAGCTGGCAGTCGCCGAACTGTTCCTTGGTGCGGATCTGGCCGGATTTGGGCACGCACTCGAGCGCACCATCGCGGACAATCCACTTGGTGGGCGCGGCTGGATCGCCGGCCTTGGTGTCGGCTTCCCATTTCGCGAGGGAGGCCTCGGTGCCGTCGAAGAGCACGATGGCATCCGCGGGCGGCTGGCCGGGCTGGGCCGCCGTGCTGAACGTGCCGGGCTCGACGCGCGGCGGCTGCGGGCGATTGCGATCGTGGATGGCCCAGGGGTGGGTGGCGTCGGGCGGATCGCCGTAGAACGGCGCCCCCGTGGAGACGGCGGCGTGGGAAGCCATGGCGAGGAGGGGCAGGGTGAGGAGCAGTTTCATGGAGCGGCGAGAAAACAAAACGCCCGCATCCGACCGGGCGGATGCGGGCGTGCAAACTTAAAGTTCGCCAGCCTCAGCGCACGACGCGCGCGCCGCCGCCGCCGAAGGTCTTCTCGACTTCCTTGCGCGTGGCCATCGAGGTGTCGCCGGGCGTAGTCGAGGCGAGCGCGCCGTGGGCCGCGCCGTATTCGACGGCCTTTTGCGCGTCGTTGAACTCGAGGAAGCCGAACTGCACGCCGGAGGCGAACGAGTCGCCGCCGCCGACGCGGTCGAGGATCTCGAGGTCGGGGTATTTGCGGCTCTCGTGGAATTTGCCGTCGTGCCAGAGGATCGCGGACCAGTCGTTGATGGTTGCGCTCTTGACCACGCGGAGGGTGGTGGCGGCGACCTTGAAGTTTTTGAACTCCTTCACCGCGGTCTCGATCATCTGCTTGAAGGCGTCGGTCTCGATGTGGCTGATGTTGTGGTCCACGCCCTTGACCTCGAAGCCGAGCGAGGCGGTGAAGTCCTCCTCGTTGCCGATCATGACATCGACGTATTTCGCGATCTCGCGGTTGACCTCCTGGGCCTTTTTCAGGCCGCCGATGGTCTTCCAGAGCGACGGGCGGTAATTCAAATCGTAGCTGACGATGGTGCCGTGCTTGTTGGCGGCCTTGACGGCCTCGACGGTGAGCGCGGCGGTCGTCTCGGAAAGGGCGGCGAAGATGCCGCCGGTGTGGAACCAGCGCACGCCGAGCTTGCCGAAGATGTGCTCCCAGTCGATGTCGCCGGGCTTGAGCTGCGAGGCGGCGGTGTTGCCGCGGTCGGGGTTGCCGACGGCGCCGCGGATGCCGAAGCCGCGCTCAGTGAAGTTGAGGCCGTTGCGGACGGTGCGGCCGATGCCGTCATCGTCGCGCCACTTGATGAAGTCGGTGGCGACGCCGCCCTGCATGATGAAGTCCTCGACGAGGTGGCCGACCTCGTTGTCCACGAAGGCGGTGACAACGGCCGTCTTGTAGCCGAAGCATTTGCGGAGGCCGCGGGAGGTGTTGTATTCGCCGCCGCCCTCCCAGACTTGGAAGTTTCGCGCGGTGCGGATGCGGCCCTCGCCGGGATCGAGGCGGAGCATGACTTCGCCGAGGGAGATTTGGTCGAACGCGCAGGATTTGGCGGGTTTGATTGGGAGGCTCATGGTTGAAGGAATAGATTTTTAGTCACAGAGGGCGCAGAGCTCAGACACAGAGGACACGGAGAAATTCGCTGCAGGCTGCCCTGCTCTGTGAACTCCGTGTCGGCGCTCTGTGTTTCTCTGTGACCAAGGTTGGGGTTTGCGTGGAATCACTCCGCGACCTTGAAGTCGCTGAGTTTCCAGCGGGCCTTGCGGGCTTCGGCGGCGACTTCGTTGAAGGCGTTGATCTCGGCCTCGCTGAAGAGGAGGCCGCCGTTCTTGGCGCAGCGCGCGGCGGCCTGGGCCTCGAGCTGGCCGGGGAGCATGCAGCCTTCGTTGCCGTGGCCGAGGATGTCGGCGATGACGGCCTTGACGTTCTCCGCCTGGTTGCGGCCCTTGGCGAAGGCGCCGGCGCTCATCGCCTCGGGTTTCCAGACCTGGAAGAAGAAAGTGCAGGTGCCCTTGTCGTCGCCGACCTTGTCCCAGCGATTGCGCAGCGTCGGGATCGAGCCGCCGATGAAGGCGCCGACGATCTCGTTCATGAGCGCGAGGCCGTAGCCCTTGTGCGCGCCGAAGGGGATCAGGTATTTCGCCTTCGCGGGATCGGTGGTGGGGGTGCCGGTTTCGTCCACGGCGGCGTTGGGCGGGAGTTGCTTGCCCTCGCGCAGGAGCTGCTGCACGCGGCCCATGGCGACGACGCTCGTCGCCCAGTCGATCACGATCGGGTAGCCGATGGCCTCGGTCGTGGGGAAGCCCCACGAGTGCGGGTTGGTGCCGAGGGTGGGGAACTTGCCGCCGAAGGGCACGACCTCCGCGAGTGCGGCGGTGCAGTTGGTGTAGGCGATGTAGCCGCGCTTCGCGGCGTCCATCACGTAGCCGCCGCCCCAGAGGTAGTGGAAGGCATTGTCCACGGAGACCATACCGACGCCGTATTTGTCGGCGAGCTTGATGGCGGCCTCAATGGCGGCGTAGCCGGTGGCCTGGCCGAGCTTGCGATTGGCGTTCCAAACCTGCGAGGCGCGGTAGGGCAGCTTCACCTTTTCGAGCTTGGCCTTGGGCACGCAGCCGCCGGCGGCGGAGCCGAGGAAGTGATCGAGGTGAAGCGCCTTGAGGGCGTTGTGCGTGCGAATACCGTGGCGCGAGGCCTCGGCGCAGAAGCGCGCGCCGGCCTGGGCCTCGGCGGTGGAATAGCCGCGTTTCTTGTAGGCGGCGGTGACGAGGGCGTTGTGCTGCTCCTCTGGGACGACGTAGAAGGTTTCGGACATGGGATGGGAAGGAAGTTGAGAGTTGAGAGTCCAGAGCTGAGAGCAGAGCGAGGTGAGTCGCCGAGAATTTTGTCTCTAGACTCTCAGCTTGCGCGGGTTCACACCACGCGCTTCACCGGCACCTCGGGGTTGACTTGAGCGAGGGGTTTGTCGCCGTGCATGGCGAGAATGAGGTTCTTGACCGCGGCGACGGCCTGGCGCTGCACGCTCTCGGCGGTGCGCGAGCCGATGTGCGGCGTCACGATCGCGTTGGGGAGCTTGAGCAGCGGGTGGTCGGCGCGCGGCGGCTCCTCGTCGAGCACGTCGGTGCCGTAGCCGCCGACCTGGCCGGACTTGAGCGCCTCGACCATGTCGGCCGTGTGGACGATCTCGCCGCGGGCGCAGTTGAGGATGAGGACGCCCTTCTTCATCTTCGGGAAACTCTTCGCGCTGATCATGTCGCGCGTCTCGGGCGTCAGGTTCGTGTGCAGCGAGATGTAGTCTGAGGCGGCGTAGATTTCGTCGAGGGTGGCGGCGCGCTTGACGTGGTTGGCGGCGGCGAACTTCTCGTCCCAATAGACATCGAACGCGATCACCTTCATGCCGAAGGCGCGGGCGCGGATGGCGACTTCCTTGCCGATGCGGCCGAGGCCGACGATGCCGATGGTCTTCTCGAGGAGTTCGTGGCCGGTCTTGCGCTTCCAGCCGCCGGAGCGCGTGGAATCGGTGTGAAAGAGGAAGTTCTTCTCGAGCGCGAGCAGGAGCAGGAAGCAGTGCTCGGCGACCGTGGTGTGATTGACGCCCGGTGTGAAGAGCAGCGGCAGGCCGAACTCGGTGCAGGACTTCACGTCGATCTTGTCCACACCGATGCCGTATTTGGAGAGCACCTTGAGCTTGGGCCGGGCCTTCTCGAGGACCGCGCGCGTGATCAGATCGTCGCCGCAGATGTAGCCGTCGATGTCACCGACGAGGGCGAGCGTGTCGGCCTCGTTGAGCGGGCCGCGGGCGCGGATGACTTCCCAGCCGGTGTCGGCGAGGAGCTTGTGATGCTCGCCCGGCGTGTCCTGGAACGAGGTCGTGGTGAGGAGGATTTTCGTCATGTGCGGTGAAAAGCAGGAGCGTGACACTCGCACACCGGCCCCTGGGAAGGAAAGCGAAAGTTTGGCATGACAGAACGGCGGTTGGCAGATTCGATCCTTGGGATGAGTTCATCGGGCATAGCGACGAAGGATCTGAAGCGCCGCCTTGGCGCCCGCGTGGTGCGCACGGATGAGGCGGCGCGGCGCGCGGCGTCGTTCGACAGCAGCAAAATTCCCTTTTTGCCCGACGCGGTGATTCACCCGCGCAAAGAGGCCGACATTGGCGTCGTGCTCGCCCTCGCGAATAAATTCCGCGTGCCGGTGACGACCCGCGGGCGCGGCACGACCCTCACCGGCGCGGCGGCTCCGCTGCGTGGCGGCTGGGTGATCGACATGCTCGGGCTGAACAAAATCGTAATCAACGAGGAGGCGGGTATGACGCACGTGCAGGCGGGGGCGAAGGTCGCCGACATCCAGCGCGCGGCGGAGGCCAAGGGCTGGTTCTACCCGCCCGATCCGTCGTCGAAGGAATACTGCACCATCGGCGGCAACATCGCGTGCAATGCCGGCGGCATGCACGGCGGGAAATATGGCGTGACGCGCGACTTCATCGTGGCGCTGCGCGGCTTTCTGCCGACGGGCGAATATGTGGAGTGGGGCACGGCCACGAAAAAATTCTCCGCCGGCTTCAACATGCGCGATCTCTGGATCGGGAGCGAGGGGATGCTGGGCGTCGTGACGGGCGCGGTGCTCAAGCTCATCCCGCAGCCGGCGGCGCGGTGGACGCTGCTCACCTCGTTTCGGGACGAGACGTGCGCGCTGGAGGCGGCGCTGGCGCTGTTCCGCTCGCGCGTGCAGCCGGCCATCTGCGAGTTTCTCGACCGTGAGAGCGTGCTGTGCGCGGAGCGGGCGACGCAGCGGACGGTGTTTGCCGGGCAGGCGGGCAAGCCGGTCATTTTGCTCGAACTGGCCGGCTCCAAATCCGAGGTCCGCGAGCAGAGCAAGACCGTGCTCGCGTGGGCTGCGGCGCACGCGACGGCGCACCGGGTGGCGCGCAACCGCGACGAGGCCGAGCAGCTCTGGGCCGTGCGCCGCAAGTGCTCGGGCGCGATGTTCGAGCTCGGCGACGCGAAGCTCAACGAGGACATCGTCATCCCGATGCGCAGCTACGTGAAGTTTGCCAAGTTCCTCGTGCGCCTGAAGCGCGAGTCGGGCCTGCACGTGCCGACCTTCGGGCATCTGGCCGACGGCAACCTGCACGTGAACATCATGTATCACCGCGCCAACCGGGCTGAAACGCGCGCCGCGGAAAAGGCGGTGCAGCTGCTCATGGAGACGGTGGTCGCGCTGGGTGGCGCAATTTCCGGCGAACACGGAATCGGGCTGGCGAAGACGCCTTTCCTCCGCATCCAGCATTCACCGGCGCAGGTGCGCGCGATGCAGGCGGTGAAGACGGCGCTCGATCCGCGCGGCATTCTTAATCCGGGAAAAATGTTCGAGGTGTTTCACGTCTGGAAGCACGAGAAGCTGGCCGTGAAGCTGCCGTGGGATCACAAGTGATCCCAGTGTCCTTTGTGCTTGGGCTTGGCATGATCGGCGGTGGGGCCGCTTCTCCGCAAGCGGCCTGAGTTCACGTTGAAAATCGCCCTGGAACCCAAGCCGCTTCGGAGAAGCGGCCCCACCTCGGAACCGTCACTTCAGATGAGAGGCTGTCAGGAAGTGAGCAGCGAGAGCACGCGGGCGGTGTCTGAAAGATTCTCGAGCGCTGCGTCGGGGTCATGCGCGCGGAGCTGATCGAGGGTTGAGCCGCCGGTCGCGACGGCGAGGGTGCGGGCGCCGATGGCGCGGCCGCAGGCGATGTCGTGCGGGGTGTCGCCGATGATCCAGGTGCGCTGCGGCGGGAAATCGACGCCGTGTGTCTCGCGCGCGCGGCGCAGGGCGTGCGGGCCGAGGTCGTTGCGGAGTTCGCCGTCGTCGCCGAAGGCGCCAAACGGAAAGTGATCCCAGAGGCCGTGGTGCGCGAGCTTGGCGCGGGCTCCCTCGCGGCGGTTGCCCGTGAGCAGGCCTTGCGCGATGGAGCCGTGCCCGGCGGCGGCGGCGATGATCTCGCGCGCGCCGGGGAGCACGCGGGCGCGGGGGTTGTGGAGCGCGGCGGGCAATTCGCTGAGGTAGCTGGCGAAGAGTCGGCCAAGATTGTCGTCAGTGGTCGGCAGCGCGAATTTGCGCAGAATCGCCCGCATGATCCAGGTGTCGGTGCGGCCCGCGAAATCGATGTCGGCGAGCGATCCGTCGATGGCGAACGTGTGGCGGAGGGCGCGTTGGAGCGCGTGCATCCCGGCGTTGCCGGAGGCGATGAGGGTGCCGTCGATGTCCCAGAGGAGAAGGATGGTCTTTTGCACGGAAGCAACGAGGCAGCCGCGGACGCGCGCAGGTGGCGAGCCAAAGCTCAGCGCCGCACGGCGGTGAAGACGGTGCCGCCCAAAATGAGCCCCGCACCGATGAGTTCGTGCGCGGCAAAACGCTCGCTGAAGAAAACCGCGCCGCCGGCAGCGATGCCCAGCGGCACGAGCATCTGGAGCAGCGAGCCCTCGGCCACCGGCAAGTCGCGAAAGCCGCCCGTCATGGTGATCTGGCCGAGCGCGGCGAACCCGCCGGCGACGGCGGTCATGGCCCACGCAGCGGGCGAGAGTGTCTGCGGATGGAGCGCCGCCGGCACGCCGCAGATCAGCAGGCCGTAGATGCACTGGGCGGCGAAGATCGTCGCGGTGTGCTCGGTGGCGTGGAGCTGGCGGATGGTGATGACGACGTAGGCCGAGGCGCACGCCGTCGCGATGCCGAGGAGATCGTAGCGGTTGATGGGCGGGCCGGCCCCAAAGACGTTGGTGAGCAGCGCGAGGCCCGTCAGCGCGGCCACGCTGCCGACGGCGAGCGCGGGACCGAAGCGCTCGCCGAGCAGCCACACGGCGAGCAAGGCGCCGATGATCACGTAGGTGTTGTTGATGAAGGTGGCGCGGCCGGCGCCCAGCTCGACCACGGTGAGGTAGTAGCCGTAAACGCTCGCGCCGCCGACGAGGCCGCGCAGCGCGAGCTTGCGCTGAGTGAAGAGCCGCGGGAGCCGGATTTCACGCCAGTAGAGCGCCAGCACGATGGCCATGCCGACGGTGAAGCGCACGCAGCTCACCAGCCAGACATTGACCGACTCCATCTGGCCGAGCGCGCGAATCAGCAGCACGTTGGCCGTGAAGCACGCCGTGGAGGCGAGCATCAAGGCCACGCCGCGGGCGTGATGGATGGGGGCGGGCGGGCCGAGGCGGGACATTCGGCCGAAGCTCAACGCCGAAATCCCCGCGCTCAACCCTCAAGGCAGGCCAGCCCGCACAGCTGCCGTCTTATATGCGCGCGCAGCGCCGGGCGGTCTCCTACCGCGCCTGCGCCGGATAGCGCCGCAGGTCGAGCGTGTGCCGGCCCTCGGGTGGGAAATCGATCTTCGGGACGAAGCGCGGCTGGCCGAGCGTGGCGGTCCATGGCTCCCAGCGTTCGGCGCGGCGGGCGGCGGCGGCGGCATCGTCGGCGGGCGCGGCGGGATACTGGGTGTTGGCCGGATTCCACACATGCCAGCGGGCGGCGGCGGCGACCGTGAGGGTCTCACGGTCGACCCATTCGAGGAGGAGCGGCGCATGGACAGGGATGTGCGGCTGGAGCGACGGCGTGAGATAAAATGCGCGGTAGCGCACACCGCAGGCGGCGCCGCCCTCGGCCGTCGCGCGGAATTCGCAGGGCAGGCCGTTGACGAGCAGAATGCCGCCTTCGAGCACCTTGGCGTCGGCGACGCGGGCCTCGAGCCGGTCGAGGCTGGAATCGACGGTGCGGGCTACGGTGCCGGCGTTGGGTGATTCGCCGAGGAGCGGCCAGGCTTCGAGCGCCTGCCGGAACTCGATGGCAAAGGCGCCGGACTTTTTTTCGGCGAGGGCAAACTCGCCGAGCTTGGGAAAACGGAATTCCCACGGCGCGCGCAGCCACTCCACCTCGAACGGGATGCCGTGTTTTTTTAGATCGGCGCAGATGGCGGCGAGATCCTCCCAGACGAAGGCGGGGAGAAAGAAACGGTCGTGCAGCTCTCCGCCCCAGCGAATGAACGGCTCCTGGCACGGCGCAGCGCAGAGGCGCGCGAGGATCGCGCGCACGAAGAGCGCGGTGACCGACTGCACGGCCGGCGCCGTATGTGTCTCGAAGGCGCGGAACTCCACGAGCCCGAGGCGGCCGTTGGGCGCGAAGGGATTCCAGAGCTTGTCCACGCTGATTTCGGCGCGGTGGGTGTTGCCCGAGCGATCCATGAGCAGATCGCGGAAGAGCAGATCGAAGAGCGCGAGGTTTGGCGGCGAGCCGAGGTTCTCGGCGCCGGCGCAGGCGATCTCGAGTTCGTAGAGCGCCTCGTAGGTGGACTCGTCGATGCGCGGCGCCTGCGAACTCGGCCCCATGTAGGCGCCGGTGAACGCGTAGCTCAGCGCGGGATGGCGCTGCCAGTAGCGGATGATCGACGGGAGCAGCGCGGGAAAGGCGAAGAACGGCGAGAGCAGGCCGGCGGGTCCGCCAAAGACGAGGTGCGCGCCGCCGCCGGTGCCGACTTCGCGGCCGTTGAATTGGAGCTTGCGCGCGCAGAGGCCGACGGTCTTTGCGGCGGCGTAAAGCTGGCCGAGTTGCACATCGTAGTCGGCCCACGTGGCGCAGGGCGCGACGTTGATCTCAAGCACGCCGGGATCGCTGGCGAGGCCGACGGTGGGCAGTGCGGGATCGGGCGGCGGCGCGTAGCCGGCGAGCACGACATCACGGAGTTTCAGCGCGAGGAGAGTTTCCTCGATTTGCGCGAGCAGCTCGCAGTAGGCGGGCAGCAGGAGCGGCGGAATGAAAATCGTGAGGGTGCCCGCGCGGACCTCGGCCGTGAGGGCGCGGCGCAGATTTTTTTCGCCGAGCTTGGCGAGCGGCAGACGGAGGCCGGCGGGACTTTCGCCCGGAAAAAGTGGCAGCGGGTCGGACCCGAGCGCGGACGTCCAGTCATCGGTGAGCCATTTCGAGCCGTCGTGATCGAGAGGGAGGACGTAACCGGTGATCGCGGTGGGTGCGGTTGTCTCGGCGAACGGAAGGCAATGGGTGGAATCGACGGAGAGGGCCTGCGCGAGCGCGATGGCGAATTTCTTGGCGCCGGCGGGCGTGTGCTTGCCGGGCTTGGTGTCGGCGCGGAGGCGAGTGATGTCGCGCCAGAGCGCGGTGCCATCGGCGCGATGTTGGATCAGCAGGGCCCAGCGGGGGAGCGGCTCGCCGGGGTAGTGCTTGGCGGAGGTCTCGAGAACGACGGCGCCGGGAAAGGCGGTGCGGACGAGCTCGCGCGCGAGCTGGCGTGCGTAGGCGAGCTTGGTGGGGCCGAGGGCGGCGGTCTGCCACTCGGCGCCGCTCGGAGCGACGGGCACAAACGTGGGCTCACCGCCCATCGTGAGCTTCACGCCGGTGCGGCCCAGCGACGCCTCGACCCCGGCGGCGCAGGCGAGGATTTTTTTCCACACGGGAGCGGCGTAGGGGGCGTTGGGCATAGGCGGGTTCAGAGCCGGACGATGGTGAGTTCGGTGGTGAGCCGGGAAGTGACGGGCCCGGCGCTGTAAAACGTGCCCTGCACGGGATTCACGCTTTCGGCGACGGCGGTGTGCGCGACCGGCACAAACGCGTCATTGCAAAAAATTCCACGCGTGGGGTCGAGGCCGCGCCAGCCGGCGCCGGGCAGGTAAACCTCCACCCAGGCGTGCATGGCAGGAGGTGCGGGGTTGGCGATCAGCGGGTCGACGGCCTCGTAGAGGTAGCCGCTCACAAAGCGGGCGGCGAGGCCGAGCGAACGGCAGAGTTCAATCAGGAGGAGCGCGTAATCGCGGCACGATCCGCAGCGGCGGGACAGCGTCTCGGCGACTGTCTGGATGCCGGGCTCGTCGCGACGGGTGTAGGACAGGGCGCGCTGCACGGCTCCATTCAAGGCGATGAGAAACGGCACGGTTCCGCTGGGGGGCGCTGGCAGATGGTTGGCGAGCCATGCGCGCAGATCGTCGGGCCGTGTCTCGGCACGGAGGGCGAGCGAGGGCGCGAGCGCGATGCGTTCCGCCGGGTCATAGGCGAAGGGAAAATCGCTTGCCGAGGGACGGAGAAAAAAATCGAACGGATTTTCGTCCAGGGTCTCGACCATGAGTTCGCTGCGGAATTCAAGCTGCGACGAGAGGGTGTCGGGCGCGAAGAAGGCCCAGTCGAGGGCGTTGTCGAGCGGGTCGTTGGTGGCGATGCGGCGCGCCGCCGGGCTGATCGTGAGGTAGAACTCGTGCAGGCGCTGGCGCGTGGACTCGCGCGGCCGAAGGTAAAGCGCGTGCGGCGCAAACGAGACGGGCGCCGAGTAATCGTAGCGGGTGAGATGAGTGAGGCGGAGAAACATGCGTGGAGGCGGAGCGGGGTTTCTCCTGGGCGGTTCAGGTCGCCACGACGGCGAGGGGGGCGGGCGTCTCGCGGACAGAGACGACGACCTTGAGCGAACGGGTGGGCGGCCCGCGATAGGTGCCGTTGACGGGGCGGATGTCGGCATAGTCGCGGCCGACGGCGATCTTCACGTAGCGCTCGTCGGCCACGCGCTCGTGCGTGGGATCGTAGGCGGCCCAGCCATGGCCGGGGACATAGGCCTCGATCCAGGCATGGGAGGCCTCGATCTCGCGGGGGCGGCGGGTGGTGTTGAAGAAGTAGCCGCTGACGTAGCGCGCAGGGATGCCCATGCTGCGGCAGAGGCCGAGGTGGACGTGGGCGAAATCCTGGCAGACGCCCATGCGGAGCTTGAGGACATCGGTGGCGCGGGTGTTTACGCCGGTGGACTTGGGGCGGTAGGCGAAGCGCCGGTAGATGTGCTCGCCAAGCCGTCGCACGTCGCCCCACACATCGCTGCGGCCTTCGGCGAGCGCATCCTGAGCCTCGCGCCAAAGATCGACTTCAAGGGGCACGTAGTGGGAGCTGCCGTAGAACTCCGCGAGCATCTCACGCTCCGCCGAACGCTCGAGATCCGCGATCGCGACCCGCGGAATGGCGGGACGGGCGGAGAGCGGGGTGGTCTCGACATGGGAGACGGCCTCAATGACGAGTTTGCGATGCTCGCCGGGGACCTCGAAGTAATGGACGGTGTTGCCGTAGAAATCGACGTAGTCGCGGGTGCTGGCCGCGGGCGCGAGGCCGAGCTTGAACGAATGGCAGCGCTGCGTCTCGTCGTCGATCGGGCGGAGCCGCACTTCATTGAAACTGTCGTGGGCCTGGCCCTCGTAGGTGAAGGTGGTGCGATGAGTGACGCGGAGATGCATGGAGCGCGGGCACGCTTGCACCGCGCTTTGGCGCGGCAGGCAAGGGCGAAGGAGGGCGCGGCGTTTCAGGATTGCTGCTGCTGTTGCTGCTGCTGTTCGCCCAGCGCCGATTCCGCGGGATAGAACATCGTGGTCTCGACGACCTCGGCGCCGATGGCCTCGAGGGCTTGCTGCACTTCGAGGAGAAATTCGTGGAGACCTTGGTTAAGCACGTCGGTGATGGTGAGGGTTTGCAGGTCGCCGAGGAGACGGCGCGAGGCGCGCGCGGCGCCGGTGCGCGGGCGGGTGCCGGTCTCGTCGAGGATGCGACGAAGGTAGGCGTCAACCTGGGCGACGCAGAAATGGAGGGAGCGAGGAAAACTGTCGGAGAAGATGAGGAACTCGGCGGCCTTCCACGGCAGGATCTCGCGGACGTAGTAGCGGCGGTAGGCTTCGAGGGCGGAGGCGGAGCGCAGCACGGCCTGCCACTGCGCGGTGTCGATGGCGCCGCCCACGTCGGTCGCGCTGGGGAGGAGGATATGATATTTGACGTCGAGGATGCGCGTGGTCTGGTCGGCGCGTTCGATGAATTTTCCGAACTCGATGAACTCCCAGCCCTCGGAGCGCGAGTAGGTGGAGGCGGTGAGGCCTTGGAAGAGGTGCGAGGCGCGCTTGATGGAGCCGAAGAACTCGTTGGGTCCGTCGGCCCACACGGCGGTGGTCGAGCGCGATTTCAGGAAGAGATGCAGTTCGTTGATCGACTCCCACATCTCGACGGAGATCTGGTCGCGGATCATGCGGGCGTTTTCGCGGGCGGCGTAAACGCAGGCGAGGATGGAGCTGGGGTTGCGCAGATCGAACGCGAGGAATTCCGTGACAGTGCGGCTGTCGGCGACCTCATAGTGCTCCTCAAACAGCTCGATGTCGCCGGTGCTGAGGACGAGGGACTGCCAGTGCTGGTCGAGCTCGGTGGCGGTGACGTTCTCGAAATCGTCGATGAACTGGATGTTCACCTCAAGGAGGCGGGCGGTGTTCTCGGCGCGCTCGATGAAGCGGCTCATCCAGTAGAGGGAGTGGGCGACGCGCGAGAGCATCGTGGTCGCTTGCGCGCGGGCGGCGGGTTGCGGGGCGGTGCTCATGTTTACTCGTCTCCTTTCAGCACCCACGTGTCCTTCGAGCCGCCGCCCTGCGAGGAGTTGACGACCAGCGAGCCTTTGCGAAGGGCGACGCGGGTGAGGCCGCCGGGCGTGACGGTGATTTTCTCGCCGTAGAGGATGTAGGGGCGGAGGTCGATGTGGCGGCCCTCGAGCTTGCCGTCGCACCAGGTGGGCGAGCGGGAGAGCTGGATGGGATCCTGGCCGATGAAATTGCGGGGATTGGCGGCGACCTGCGCGCGGAACGATTCGCACTCGGCCTTGGTGGAGTGGGGGCCGATCAACATGCCGTAGCCGCCGGCTTCGTTGGCGGACTTCACGACGAGCTTCTCGATGTTCTCCAAGATAAACTTCCGGTCGAGGGGCTCGGAGGCGAGGTAGGTGTTCACGTTCGGCAGGAGCGGCTCCTCGCCGAGGTAGTATTTGATGAGCTTCGGGACGTAGGCGTAGATGACCTTGTCGTCGGCGACGCCGGTGCCGATGGAATTGGCGAGCGCGACATGGCCGGCGCGGTAGGCGTTCACGAGGCCCGGCACACCAAGCATCGAGTCGGCCCGGAAGACGGTGGGATCGAGGAAGTCGTCGTCGATGCGACGGTAGATGACATCGACGGGCACGAGGCCGGCCGTGGTGCGCATGTAAACGTGGGCATCACGCACGACGAGGTCACGGCCCTCGACGATCGGGATGCCCATCTGGCGCGCGAGGAAACAGTGTTCGAAATAGGCGCTATTGAAGACCCCGGGAGTGAGCAGGACGACGTTGGGTTTGTCCTTGCCCGGCGCGAGGTGGAGCATCGCCTTCAGGAGATCGTCGCCGTAGCTTTCGACCGGGCGGACGCCGTAGCTCTGGAAAAGATTGGGGAACGCGCGGCGCATGGCGGCGCGGTTCTCGATCATGTAGCTGGCGCCGGAGGGGCACCGGAGGTTGTCCTCCAGAACGAGGTAGTTGCCCTGGGCGTCGCGGATGAGGTCCGAGCCGCAGATGTGCACATAGATGCCGCGCGGCACGGAGAAATTCATGAACTCGCGCCGAAAATGCTTCGCGCCGAGGATGAGCGCAGCAGGCACGATTTTGTCCTTCAGGCATTTTTGCCCGTGATAAACATCGTCGAGAAACAGATTGAGCGCGTGCAGCCGCTGGATGAGCCCCGCCTCGATGCGGCGCCACTCATGATCCGGGATGATGCGCGGGATGAGATCGAAGGGGAAGATGCGCTCCGTGCCCTGCGTGTCGTTGTAAACGGTGAAGGTGACGCCACGGCGGAGAAAGGCGCTGTCCACGGCTGCGCGGCGGCGGTTGAATTCGTCTTCGGGCAGCCGGCCGAGGCGCTCAGCGAGACGATGGTAGTGCGGCCGCGTGCCGCCAGCCTCGGCTCCCGAAATCATCTCATCGAAGAAGGAGCCGGACTCGTAGTTGGGGTTGAGAATCGACACGGAGGTTTTTGGTGAACGTGCCCGCGGTTTAGCAGGACGCTTGCCAGAACCTCACATGCGGCGGGATGCGTCAAGGATGCGTCCCGCCGTGACTAGCCGGATGCAGCCGAGAAGGCCGGTTCGAGTATTACGGCGCCACGATGGTGAACGGCACGACCACGCGCACGTTGACGGGCTTGCCGTTGACGGTCGCCGGCTTGAATTTCCACTTCTCAGCCGCCGCGAGGCAGAGTTTCCCGATTTCCGGCGAGGGGGCCTTGGAGAGGACGAGATCGCGGGGATTGCCGTTGCGGTCGACGGTCAGGACGATGTCCACGCGCAGGGGCGATTCGAGACCTTGGGTGGTGATCTCCGGCTGAGGGGTGAGGATGGCGACGGGGCGCTGGTCGGCATCGGTGAGGCGGACGATGCGGTCCTCGGGCTCGAGGGTGCGGGAGATGTTCAGAATCTGGCCGGATTCAATGCGGGCTTCGACCGTCTCGGGATCGTGGCCGGCGAGCGTGAGCTCGAACGTGACGGCGCCGGGATTCTGCTCGGCGAGCGTGAGGGGTGTCACGCCGACAGCGACGCCGGCAAGTGACACCGCAGCGCCGGCGGGCGTGGTCGTCAGTTTCACAATGCCGGTGCGAAACGCACACGCGGCGCGCACGGTGGAGTCGCGGCCGACGGTGACCGTCTCGGTGTGCGGCTGCCAACCGTCGCGGGTGAAGGTGACGACGTAATCGCCGGGCACGATGTCGTCGAATGTCACCGGAGTGCGGCCTTGGCGGACGGAGTCTGGCGAAAGGGTGATGGTATTGGCGGGACGGATCTCATAGTTGGCATCGCCCGGTTCAGAGGTGAGGATCAGTGTGCCGACGACGCGCGCGAGGCGCACCGGGCCGGCGTCGGTGGTTACGTTTTCCTTCACGTCGAGTTCGAGCGTCACAGTCTCGTGATGCGGCTGCGATACAGTGACCGTGTGGCGGCCGAGCTTGAGATCGGTGAAGGTGGCCGGCGCGGTGCGCGGCGGGAGATCGCCGACCGTGACGGTGGCGCCGGCGGGACCGCCGACGGAAAGGGCGCCGCGGGCGTTGACGAGGCGGATGGCGGCGGCGATGCGCGCCTCGTTCTCGGCCTGCTGGCGTGCGGCTTCCTGAGCGGCGACCTTCTGGGTGTTCTCCAGCTCGATCTTGCGGCGCGTCTCGGCCTCGATGCGGGCCTGCTCGGCGGCGAGGCGCTTACGTTCGGTCTCGGCGAGACGCTCGGCTTCGAGCTTCGCCTGCTCGACGGCGGCGCGAGCCGCCGATTCGCGCTGAGCCTGCCAGAATAGACCGCCGCCAATCGCGAGCACGACGACCGCGGCCAGCGCGAGGCCGCGCAGCAAGTTCCGTGATGAACGCGGTTGCGCGGGGGCGGGAGGCGGGGTGGGTGAGGCGGGTTTGGCGGGAGATTTGTTTGCCGGAGGCGGAGGGGACGACTTGGCGGTCGCGGCGGCGATGACCGATTTGGCGGGCGCCGGATCAGGCTGCTTTTTCGGCTGAGGTTTCCCAGCGGGAGCGGGCCGCGGCGGGTAGCTGACCGCGGAATCAGGCACGGTGGCCTTGGCGACTGGAGCGGCGGAGAGGGCGGCTTTGGCCGGTGCGGTGGAGGCCGGCACGGTGGCTCTGGCCACGGGCACGGGCGCGGCCGGTTTCGCCGCGGGCACAGGTGCGGCGGGCTTGGGGGCTGGCACCGTCTTCACGGAAATGACAGGCGAGGGGACCGCGGCGGGTTTGGCTGGAGCCGGGGAGGGAGAGGCCGCCGGAGTGCGTGCAGCCGGTGTGGCGGGAGCCGCCGACGCCTTCGCTGCGGGCGCGGTCGGGGAGCTCGGAGCCGACTGCCAGCTGGCCTGCCAAGCCATGGTGTCATGCTGGCTCGTGTTGGCCAAGTGCAGAAAACCAGCCCAAGCCGGAGAGAGGGAAGACTCGAGTTCGGCCGAGGCGAACGTCGTGCCAGCGCGGTTGCACCAAGCCTTGAGGTCGGGTGCGAACACCGCGAGATCGAGGGAGGCGGCGAGAGAGTGGGTGAGCCATTGCTGTGCCGCTGGCAGACCGGAGCAGGCGAGAGTGCCAGGTTTCGCTCCAGGCAGCGCGCTGATCTCGGACTTCAGGCGCGCGGTCAGGCGCGCGGCGATCTTGGCGGCGGCCTCCGTGAAATCGTAGTCGGGATTAAGGAAGAGCTTCACGGCCGAGCCGCGGAACTTCATGCCGAGTTCCGCCTGCACTGCTTCGGCGATGCAATCGAGGCTCAGTGAAACCGGCGCGACCGTCAGCACGCCGCCTGGACCGACGACGAGCGCGTGCGCCTGATGCTCGCCGACTTCGACGAGCAGCGTGGGCGTGGTGGCGAGGGCTACCGCCGCACCGACTGCCTGATGGATTGCAGAGAAAGTGCGCGCAGGCTTCAGCCCGAGCGTGGCGAGGGCGGCGAGCGATTGCTCATGGGCTTCACCCGCGGCGGTGGCGAGCAGCCAGGGCGTGCCGTCCGGAGCCGTGCCGTCGCGCGCGCGCGACGCGGCGGTCCACACGGGGCCCCCGGAAAAATCAGGCAATGATTGGGCGAAACGATGCACTCCGGCCAAGCCGGCATGAGCCGCCGCCTCGGCTCCGGTGGAGAGGTGCAGATTGCGCCCGCCGGGACGGAGGGCGCACAAAATCGTGGCGCCGGCGGGGAGCGAGCGCCGCACCGCCTCGGCCAGGGCGGTGGCGTTGGTGTGCGGAATCTCGACGAGCGACTCAAGGCGGAGCGTGCGACCGACGGCGGCGCCGCGGGCGAGCAGCAGCGCAAAGTCGTTTTGTTCGGCGAAAAAGACGGGACTGGGGGTGGTGGACATGGGTGGTGTGGACACTACGGACACTGCTTAGGAGAGACGACAACGACCCTTCGAAATCCAGAGGCGGGCGGGAGATGGATCATGTTTTACGCTTTCTTTGATACGGCACGCTGGCCGCGGCGCTTGAGCCCTTCAGTTCCTGCGGGCGCGCCCGATGTGCAGCGGTGGGCCTCCACACACCCATGTCCCCGCGAATTCTACTTATCCGAAAAACGCCCGCCGAGACGCGGGCCCGCTGCGCTGTCATCGAGGAGCGCGGTCTGGCTTGGCGCGATTTCCGCGGTCAGGCGGCCATTGATGCCGCGCTCGCGGGCGAGCGGTTCTCGCTCGTTATCGTGGAACACGGCCCGGGCGCGGGCGATCCGCTGGCGTTTGTCGCGAGCCTGAAGCTGCGGGAACGGCAGACCTCGAGCCTGCTGCTCTGCGAAGCGCTGCAACTCGATGCGGTCGTGCGCGCCATCCGTCTCGGCGTGAAGGACGTTTTTCATCCGCCCTACAGTCTCGCCGCCATCTCGGGTCGCATCCATGCGGTGCTCAAAACCGAGCTCGGCGCTCAGCGTGGCCCGCACCTGGAAGACTGGCGCGACATCGTGGCCGAGCTGGCGGCCGCGGAAGTGGCCGAGGCCGTCACCCCCTTGGAGGCGCCGGTGGTGAGCAAGATCCAACCTGCCGCGGAAGCGCCGTTGCCGCGCGAAGCCACGGTCGTGGCGTTGCCCGCCGCTGCTGAGGTCGCGCGTGAGACGGTCCGTGTGGACGCTTCGCGATCGCCGTTTGGCAAAGCGGGTTCCTCCGGGCGCACCTCGCACGGCCTGCCGGTCGAACTCGAGAAGCTCGAGTCGGATCAAGCGTTGTTTTCCCAACTGCTCGCCAAGGTGGAGACCGATCGGGCCGCGGTGAAATCGACCGCCACGCAGCTCGCCGCCGAGCAGGCGGCGCTCGCGCGGGCCCAGGTGCAGCTCAAGACCGACTCTGAGCAACTCTCAGTCGAACGCGGAAAACTGGCCGCCGATCTCGCTGCTCTGCGCCAGGCAAGTGCGGGAGTGACCGCGGAGCGCGAGGCGCTCGCCAAGGCCCGCGCCGAGCACGCCGACGCGCAAGCTCGCATCGCCCAGGCGGAGGCGGATCTGGCCGCTCGCGCCCAAGCGCTCGAAGCAAAGGAGCAGGCGCAGGCCGATCGGGCCGCGCGCGTCGCGGCCGAGCAGGAGAAACTCGAATCACAGCAAATGCTCATCTGCCAGGCGCAGGCCAAGCTCGTGCAGGAGCGGGAGGCGCTGGAGAAAGCCGTCGCGGCCCAGCGTGCGGAAGCCGCCCAGGCCAAGGCCCAGCTCGCGAGCGCCCGCCTCGGATTGCAGTCCGATCAGGAGGCCGTGCGCCAGGCGTTGCAGGAGACGACCGCCGAGCGCGCCGAGCTTGATGCCCTGCAGGCGCGGCTGGAGCAGGATGAGCAAGCGATGCTCACGCGTGAGAGGCAGCTCAAGCAGGCCGAGGCAGCCGCGCAGGCCGCTACCGCCCAGATCAAAAAGGCCGAGGCTCAAATCGCCGGCGAGCGCACGCTGATCGCGACGGAGAAAGCAGAGCTCGAATCCGAAACCACCGTGCTCAAGCAGGCGCAGGCGAAGTTTGCGCAGGAGCGCGACGCGCTCTTGAAGGCGCAGGCGGTCCTTAAGGATGCGACCGCGCAACTCGCCCGGCGCGAGGCCGAGCAAACCGCCTGCACTAAGGCACTCGCCGCGCGGGAAAAAACACTCGCCGAGGCGACAGCCAAGCTCGCCGCCGATCAGGCTCAACTCGCGCAGGAGCGAGCGGCCTTAGAGAAGGCGCAGGCCGCCAACAAAGAGATCACGGCTCGGGCGCAGGCCTTGGTCGCCAAGGAGCGACAGCAGGCCGAGACCGCGAGCCGTCTCAGCTCCCAGAGCGAGAAAGTGGCCGCCGACCAGCAGGCGCTGAAGCAGGCCCAGGCCAAGCTCGCGCAAGATCGCGAAGTCCTGGCCAAGGCGCAGGCGACCTTTGAAAAGACTCGCGCCGAGGCCAGCGCCCAGGTTTCCGCGGAGCAAGAGAAGCTTTCCGCCGCGCAGCGAACCCATCAGGCAGCCATGGCCAAGCAGGATCAGGATCGTGCCGCTGCGGAAAAGGCTCTCGCCGCGCAGCGTGCGGAGCTGGTGCAGTTGCAGGCGCAACGGGCCGCGCTGGAGACCGAACGGGCCGCGACCAAGGCGGCGACCGAGAAACTCACCGCGGATCGCAAGGAAATCTCCGCCAAGGAAGCCGAGCTCCAGGACATGGAGGTTCAGGCAATCGCGGAGGCCGCCAAACGCCGGAAGGCGGAGAGCGCGCTCGCCAACGAGCGCGCGGCGCTGGCCGCCGAGCGCGCCGAGCTCGAGGCCGAAATCGAGGCGTTCGCCGAACGCTGTCGTCAGTTCGAGGTGCGCCAGGACCAACTGCGGGAGCAGATGCGACAGCTGCTCGCCTCGTAGGCGTTTTGCGCGTTCGCACGCTTGCCGGCGGTGTCCGGCTCGTGCGTGATGGTCGCCATGGCTCGCAACGGCAGGACCGTCCCCGTCACCGTCCGCACCCTCGCGGAGCATGTGGGCGTGTCGCCATCGGCCGTCTCGACCGTCCTCGCCAACCGACACGAGGAGCGCCGCCTCGCGCCCGCGACCGTGGAGAAAATCCGCCAAGCCGTGCGTGAGCTCGGCTACGTGCCCAACGTCGCTGCCCGCCGCCTGCGCGCGCACAACCCCGACGTCCATCACCACGAGCTGGGCATACTAACCTCGTTCGAGGCGCCGCTTTTTCTCGTGAGCCGGGTGTTGCGGCAGGTGCAGCGCATGGCCGATGCGCGGACGGGTCCGAGCCGAAAGTTCTCGGTCTCAATCGACATGTTCCATGCCGGCCGGCTGCGCGAGATGCCCGGCCTGCTCAACGCGAGCCGCTTCAACGGCGTCATCATCACCAACACGCTGCCGGAGGACGACCGGTTTCTCGCAAGCACGACGCTGCCGTATGCGGTCGTGGTGCTCGGCCGCCGGCTGCCAAACTACTGCTGCGTGCTCGACACGCCCGGAGAGATCGGGCGGCGGGCGGCGGAGATTCTCGTGGGGCGGGGGTGCCGTCGGCCCGTCGTGCTGGCGCCGGCGCTGCTCACGGAGAGCACCGCGGAACGGGCGGAGGCATTTTGCGCGACGGTTAGGGCGCAGACCGGGCAGGAGCCCGCGCGTGTGATCGCAGCGGGTTTCACGCCGGCGAGCGGGGCGGAGGCGCTGCGCGCCCACCTCGGCGCGGGCCGCCGTTGCGACGGCCTTTATGCCGTGACCGACGTGCTCGCGCTGGGTGCCTACCAGGCGATCAAGGACGCCGGCTGCCGCATCCCGAAGGACATCGCAGTCGTCGGCGTGGGCGATCATGAGCATGCGGATTTCTTCGACCCGCCGCTCACCTGTGTCGGCCCGTCCAACGAGACCATCGTCGAGCAGGTGGTGACGCAGCTGTTCTACCTGATGAACCAACGCCGCGTGAAGCCCGCGGAGATTTTTGTGCCGCCCTCCGTGGCGATCCGTGGTTCCGCGTAGTGGCGGCGTAGGCCGCCGCAGACTCGGCGATAGATGCGGTCAAGGCGTCCGGCTGTTCCTGGCAGGACAAAAATTTATGCTTGCAGCTAAATCGAGTTAGCACTTTTTCTGCTTTTCCACGATGCTGGATGGCCAGCTGCTATCCGGCGCCTTTTCGGCCGGTTTCCCCCTAACCCTGTTCCCCATGAAAACTCCCGATTGTTTCCCTCTCATCCGCCGGTGTGTGCCGCGGGCGCTCGTTTGGCTTGTTTTGCTGGGCCTCGGGTCGCACGGATTTGCCGCCCGCGCGGCGGACAGCGCGACGCTCGCGGGCACGGTGAGCAACGCCGCCACCGGCAACCTCCTGCCCGGCGCCCGCGTCACGATCCCCGCGCTCGGCGTCGAGTCGCTCACGGACCTCACCGGCCGCTACGTGCTCAACGATCTGCCCGCCGGCACGCACGAGATCGTCGTCAGCTACATCGGCCTCGACACCGCGCGGGCCAGTGTCGTCGTCGCCGGCTCCGGGCGCGTCGCGCGTGATTTCGACCTCACCACCGGCATTTACCGGCTGCAGGAATTCAAGGTCACCGGCGAGCGCGAGGGCGCCGCCGCCGCCATCACCGCCCAGCGCAACGCCGACAACGTGAAGAACATCGTCGCCATGGATTCCTTCGGCAATCTGCCCAACATGTCCGCCGGCGAGCTCGCCATCCGCCTGCCCGGCGTCGCCGGCAATCTCGACGACGAGGGCAACGTCACTGGCCTCACGGTCCGCGGCATGGGCCCCACGCTCAACCGCGTCACCGTCGACGGCAGCCTCATCTCCAACGTCGGCGGTCTCAACCGGCAGTTCCAGACCCACAGCCTCACCGGCGCGATGTTCGATCAGCTCGAAGTGATCAAGGGCCACACGCCCGACAAGGGCGCTGATTCCCTCGGCGGCACGATCAACCTGAAGACGCGCTCCCCGCTCTCCATGCGCGAAAAGCGCCGCACGACCTACAGTGCTTCCGCGCGCTGGGCGCCGCCGTTCACCCAGCAGATCCCGCTCCGCGAGGCGCACCGCATCCACCCGCTCGTCAACTTCGCCCACCAGGAGGTCTTTGATGTCCTCGGCGGCGCCCGCAACCTCGGCGTCTCCCTCAATTTCTTCTACAGCGAAAACGTCGCCGGCTACTTCCGCACCATCCGCGATTTCGAGAACACCACCAGCCAGCCCGCCTATCTCTGGGACTACCGCACGCAGGACGCTTTCAACAACCGCAAGCAGGCCAGCGTGAACCTCAAGGCCGACTACCGTCTCTCGCCCCGCACCAAGTTTTCCCTCAACGCCATCTACAACGACGCCAACGAGCCCTACAACCGCCTCTACGAGACGCGCGCCTTCACCAACCAGACCGCGCCCAACACCACCACCTCCGGCGTCATCCCCGGCTACACGAACCGCATCACCCACGTCCGGCCCGTCGCCGCCTCCGTCATCGACGTGACCGAGACGATGTTCAGCTTCTTCAACCGCACCCGCCAGGTCGACTTCGGCGCCGAGCACGACCTCAATCGCCTCCAGCTCGACTACAACCTGGTCTTCAGCCGCACGCACAACAACCTCGGCGTCGGCAACGGCGGCACCCTCACCAACCGCATCAGTGGCATCGGCTGGACCCTCGACCGCACTGCGTCCGACCTTTACCCGCGCTTCATCCAGACCGCCGGGCCCGACATGACCGTCGCCGCCAATTACCGCCCCAACGGCCAGCTCACCACGCGCAACAACGACCGCGACGTCGAGGTCCGCGAGGCCCGCGCCAACGCCCTCTACAAGCTCCCGCTCGAGTTCAACGCCGCGCTCAAGACCGGTCTCCAGTGGCGCGAGCAGATGGTCCGCGAAGTCAGCCGCGCCCGGCGCTGGAACTACCGCGGCACGACCGCGCTCCCGGCCGATCCCTCGATCGTCACGTGGGACCAGCTCAAGACCGGCCGGCGCATCCCGCAGTGGGAAACTGCCGCCATGATTAAGGGCGAGACGCCTGTCGATGCCGCGCTGTGGAACGAGGACCTCTATTTCCGGGAGCAACAACGCTACACTGGCACGCGCCAGGTCACCGAGACGGTCACCGCTGGCTACGTCATGGGCCAGGCCAAGGTCGGTCGCCTCGGCCTCCTCTCCGGCGTGCGCGCTGAAAAGACCGAAGACGAGTCCTGGGGTTGGGTCCGCACCCGCGTCCCTAGCACCGCCGCCCAGCAGGCCGCCGACCCGATCGGCTCCGCCACGCGCGACTACGCCAACACCTTTCGCCGCATCGATGGCGATTACACCAAGGCCTTTCCCAGCGCCCACGTGACCTACGACGTCACCCCCAACATCAAGGCCCGCGGCAGCTGGTCCACCAGCTTCGGCCGCCCGGCCATGACCAATCTCGTGCCGACCGAAACGGTCAACGAGACCGCCCAGACGCTCACCATCAGCAACCCCAGCCTGAGGCCGCAGACCGCGAAGAACTGGGATTTCACCCTCGACTACTACTTCGAACCGGTCGGCAACCTCAGTGTCGGCTGGTTCCACAAGGAAATCCGCGACTACATCGTCAGCGGCGTCGAGAGCGGCACGGTCGCCAGCGGCGCGAGTAACGGCTTCAACGGCGACTACAGCGGTTTTCGCCTGCTCAGCTCCGCCAACGCCGGCACGGCTTTCGTGCAGGGCTGGGAGTTCAGCTACCAGCAGCAGTTCACGTTTCTGCCCGGCCTGTTCAAGGGCCTCGGCTTCAGCGCCAACTATACCGTGATCGACACCCATGGCGACTTCGGCGGCAACGCCAGCCTCAGCACCGGCCAGGTCGCGGGCTTCATCCCCAAGACCGGCAACCTCTCGCTCTCCTGGCGTCACCGCGGTTTCAGCGCGCGCATCCTCGCCAACTACACCGGCGACTATATCAACGCCTACACCGCGGCCAGCATCGGCCGGAACCAATACCGCTACGCCCGCACGATCCTCAACGTCGGCGCGGCCTACCAGTTCACGCCCAAGCTCGGCTTCACCGTCGACGTCTCCAACCTCACCAATGAACCCGTCGCGTTATACCGCGGCATCCGCGACCAGATGGAGCGCACGCTCATCACCGGCACCACCCTCAACCTCGGCGTCACCGGCCGCTTCTGACCCGACGTCGGGCGGCTATCCCCTCCGCCGCCTTCGCTACGCCTCCTGCCCATGAAAATATCTCCGCTCCCGTTCCTCGCCGCCGCCTCGCTCGCCGGCGTCTCCCTCTTCGCCGCCGACAAGGCGCCCGCCAAAAAAAACAAAGGCGCCGCCGCGCCCGCCGCTTCTGCCGCCGAGGTCCTGCCGCGTCTCGCGCACCATAACCCCGGCGCCCTCGCCGACCTCGGCGTCGGCCTCTGGGCCTGGCCGCTCCCGCTCGACTACAACGGCGACGGCCTCATGGACCTCGTCGTCGTCTGCACCGACAAACCCTACAATGGCACCTGGTATTTCGAGAACAGCGGCCAGGTCGATTCGCAGCTGAAGCTGCCGATTTTCAAGTCCGCCGTGCTCCTCGGGAAATCCGCGCCGTCCTCCGGCATCTGCTATGTCGACGGCAAGCCCGTCGTCACCGCCACCGCCTCCGTCAAGCAGGGCGAGATCTACGCCTACCGCGCCAACGTCTACCCCGACTTCCTCAAGTCCCACTTCGACCGGCCCGCGAAAATTCCCGTCCCGGAAAAAATCCTCACCGAGCCCGGCAACATCCGGCAGAACCAGTGGAAGTTCGTCGACTACGATGGCGACGGCGCGCTCGACGTCACCGTCGGCATCGACTTCTGGGGTGACTTCGGCGCGCTCAACGGCGGCGAGGGTGCCTTCAACGCCAAAGGCGAGTGGACGCGCGGCAAGCTCCGCGGCTACGTCTACCTCATGCGCAACACCGGCACCACCGCCGCGCCGGTCTACGCCCCCGCCGTCCGCCTCCAGGCCGGCGGCCGCGACATCGATCCCTTCGGCATGCCCTCGCCCAGCTGGGGCGACTTCGACGGCGACGGCGACCTCGACCTCATCTGCGGCGAGTTCCGCGACAGTTTCACCTACTACGAAAACACCGGCACCCGCACCAAGCCCGTCTACGCCGCCGGCCGCGCGCTCACCTATTCCGGCCTGCCGCTCGTCATGGACCTCTGCATGATCACGCCGACCTCCGTCGACTTCGACGGCGACGGCGACCTTGATCTCGTCGTCGGCGACGAGGACGGCCGCGTGGCCTTCATCGAGCACACCGGCAAGGTCATCGGCGGCCTGCCGCAGTTTCTCCCGCCCCGCTACTTCCGGCAGTTCGCCGCCGACGTTAAGTTCGGCGCCCTCGCCACGCCCTTTGCCTTCGATTGGGATGGCGACGGCGACGAGGACCTCATCAGCGGCAACACCGCCGGCTACATCGGCTGGATCGAGAACCTCGGTGGCACGCCCGTCCGTTGGGCTCCGCCGCGCTACCTCAGCGCCGCCGGCCAGCTCATCCGCGAACTCGCCGGTCCCAACGGCTCCATCCAGGGGCCCGCCGAATCCAAGTGGGGCTATTCCATCCTCAGCGTCGCCGACTGGGATGGCGACGGCCTGCCCGACATCATGACCAACGGCATCTGGGGCAAAGTCGTCTGGTATAAAAACGTCGGCTCCCGCACCGCGCCCAAACTCGCCGCTGCAAAGCCGGTGGAACTTGCGCTTCCTCCAGGTGCGAAGAATGCCGGCCCCGCGTGGAATTGGTGGCAGCCCAAGGGCAACGAGCTCGTCTCCCAGTGGCGCACATCTCCGCACATGGTTGACTGGAACGGCGATGGCCTGATGGACCTCGTTATGTCGGACGCCGAGGGCTACCTCGCCCTCTACGAGCGCAAGCGCGGCGCCGACGGCCGACTCGCCCTTTCCCCGCCTCAGCGTGTTTTCTGGAGCGAGGGCGCGAGTGTCTTCAACAGCAACGGCCTCCCGCAGAACAAGGAGAGCGGTCTTCTCCGCCTCAACGACGGCGTCTTCGGCCGCGGCGGCCGCCGCACCTTCTGCACCGTGGATTGGGACGGCGACGGCAAGCTCGATCTCATGATGAACAGCGCGCCCAACGTGAATTTCTTCCGCAACCTCGGCCGCGACGCCGAGGGCCGCTGGAAGTTCAAGGACGAGGGCCCCGTCAGCACCCACGTCCTCGCCGGCCACGCGACCAAGCCCACGTTCTTCGCCACCACTCGTGAACTCCTCATCGGCGCCGAGGACGGCTTTCTCTATCGCCTCCCTCAACCCACCTCAAAAAAATGAACCTTCGCCCTCTGCTGTTCCTGGTCTTTGCGACGCCGCTTCTCGCGGCCAATCACGGCTCCGTCGTCCGCTCCGAATTCATTTACGAGAAGGCGCCGTATCCTTCCTGCCACGCTTCGACGATTGTTGAGACTGCACCGGGCAAGCTGGTAGCGTCGTGGTTCGGAGGCACCGCCGAGAAAAATCCCGATGTCGGCATCTGGGTCTCGCGCCACGAGGGCTCCGGCTGGACGACGCCCGTCGAGGTGGCCAACGGCGTTCGCGATGGCGCCCCGCGCGTGCCGACCTGGAACCCCGTGCTCTTCCAGCCGAAGTCCGGCCCGTTGCTGCTCTTCTACAAGGTCGGACCTTCGCCGCAGACGTGGTGGGGGGAACTCCGCACTTCGCCCGATGGCGGGCGCACCTGGAGCGCGGCGCGTCGTCTGCCCGACGGCATCTACGGCCCGATCAAGAACAAGCCGGTGCAGCTGCCCGATGGCTCGCTGCTGTGCCCGACGAGCGACGAGACCAACGAGCGCCCCAGCAAATGGCGCGTGTATTTCGAGCGCACGCCGGACCTGGGCGCGACGTGGACTAAGACGGAGTTTTTCAATGACGGCATCGAGGTTGCCGCCATCCAGCCGAGCGTGCTCTTCCTCGGCGGCGAAAAACTTCAGGCCGTGGGCCGCACCCGCCAGGGCAAGGTTTTCTCCATCACCTCGCCCGATCTCGGCCGCACGTGGGGGAAAATGTCGCTCACCACGCTGCCCAATCCCAGCTCCGGCACCGATGCGGTGACTCTCGCCGATGGCCGCCAGCTTCTCGTTTACAACAACACGCCCAAAGGCCGCACGCCGTTGAGCGTCGCCCTCTCACGAGACGGCGTGGAATGGAAGCACGTCCTCGATCTCGAGACTGAGCCCGGCGAATACAGCTACCCGGCCGTCATCCAGGCCGCCGACGGACGGGTGCACATCACCTACACGTGGAAGCGCGAAAAAATCCGCCACGTCGTCCTCGATCCGAAAAGACTCTGAACGCTTCGCATGTCCTCACCCTTCCGACCATCCGGCATTTTTTCCGCCCAATGGCTGCCCACCGACTCCGGTGGCGCCCTCGATCGCGCATCCCTCGCGGCGCATATCTCGTTTGAGCGCCGCGCCGGGATCAGCGGTGTCCTGGCCCTCGGCAGCACGGGCGAGTTCCCGCATTTCACGGTCGAGGAGCGGAAGCGCGCTCTCGCGACGGTCGCGGAAATCGCCGCGCCGCTGCCGGTGATCGTCAACGTCACCGACATCCGTCCGCGCGCCGCCATCGAGCTGGGGCGCTTTGCGAAATCGCTCGGGCTCCCGGCCATCGCGCTCATGCCGCCGGTGTTTTTCCCGGTGTCGCAGGCCGACATGCTCGCCTACTTTCTCCACGTGGCGGAGGCCGTGGACCTGCCCGTCATGCTCTACAATTTCCCCGAGCTGACCGGCAAACGCATCGACCTGCCCACCGTCGCCGCATTCGCCGAGCGCGCGCCGATGTGCGCCATCAAGCAGAGCGGCGGCGAATTTGCCTACCACCGCGAGCTGATCGCGCTGGGGCGGGAGAAGAACTTCGCCGTCATGTCCGGTTCGGACACGCGCCTGCCCGAGGTCTTTGCCCTCGGCGCCAGCGGCTGCATCGGCGGCTTGGTGAACCTCGTGCCCGAGCTGATGGTCGCGATCGATCGCGTGCATCGCCTAGGCCTGCCCGGCGATGCCGCGGCCGCCGCCGCGGCCATGCGCGATCTCGGCCGCATCATCGACCAGCTGACCTTTCCGCTCAATGTGGCCGCCGGCCTCGAGGCGCGGGGCTTCGCGCCGGGCGCGCCCAAATCTATCGTCTCGCCTGAGTCACGTGTCCTTTACACCAAGATCGTCGGCGAACTGATGGCATTGTATCGACACCACCAGCTGGCGCTCGCCACGCCAGCCGCGGCCTGAATCCTCCCGGCATCACCCCATCCCCTCCTGCATGAGTTCCAACCCCTCCCCGATGCGTTACGCGTGGTTCGTCGTCGCACTGCTGTTTCCCGTCGCGTTGCTCAACTACCTCGACCGCCAGATGATCGCGGCGATGAAGGCCTCGGTGATGCACGACATCCCGAGCATCGGCACCGACGCCAACTGGGGCTACATGCTCGGGCAGTTCAAATGGGTCTATGCGATCCTGAGCCCCATCGGCGGCTACATCGCGGATCGGTTCAGCCGGCGGCTCACGATTTGCGCCAGCCTCTTCTGCTGGTCGGCGGTCACGTATGCCACGGGCCACGTCACGACCTACGATGGTCTCCTCTGGACGCGCACGCTCATGGGCATCAGCGAGGCGTTCTACATCCCGGCGGCGCTCGCGCTCATCGCGGACCTGCATTCCGACGGCACCCGCTCCCGCGCCATCGGGCTTCATCAGATTGGCATCTACTGCGGCGTGATCACTGGCAGCTTTGCGGGGTATGCCGCGGATTCACCGACGCTGGGCTGGCGGTGGATGTTCGATATCACCGGGCTGGTCGGCATTCTCTACACCTTGCCCTTGATTTGGCTGCTGCGCGACTCGCGCTCGACCGCCATGCCGGCCAGCGGGACGCGGGAGGAGATTTCCCCCGCGCGCTCGGTGCGCGAGCTGGCGACCAACGGCGCCTTTATTCTCCTCGTGCTCTACTTCACCTTGCCGGCCATCGCAGGTTGGGTGGTGCGCGACTGGATGCCCGCCATTCTGCAGAAGGAGCTCAACCTCAAGCAGGGTCTCGCCGGCGTGAGCGCCGTCGTCTACTGGCAAGGTGCCGCGATCTTCGCCGCCATCGGCGGCGGCTGGCTGGCGGATCGCTGGATGCGCCGGACGCAACGCGGGCGCATCTACGTGAGCGCGCTCGGCATGGCGTGCATCATCCCGGCCATGCTGGGCGTGGGCGTGGTCGTGGGCATGAAATCGCTGCCGCTCGCCATCGCCTTCCTGATCCTGTTCGGCATCGGCTGGGGGCTTTTCGACACGAACAACATGCCCATCCTCTCGCAACTCGTGCGGCCGGAGCTCCGCGCGACGGGTTACGGTGTGATGAACTTCGTGAGCATCTCCTGCGGTGGCTTTGCCGACTGGGGCTTTGGCGTCCTGCGGGATCGGCAGGTGCCGCTCAACCTGATCTTCGGCTGCTTCGCGGGAATCGCGTTGCTCTCCTTGGTAATCGTGCTGCTCATCAAGCCGCGCGTGGCCCCGTCACCGTCGGAAAGCGGCTCCGCGTGATCGCGCGCCGGCCCGGGCTGGCGTCCGTTTCACCTCAAGCTCAACCCCTGCCGTCCATGACTGTCACCCGATTGATTCCGTTGCGGTCCCTCATCCGCTCCGTCCTCACCTTGGCCCTGCCGATCTTGATTTCGGCCGGGGTTTTCGCCCAGGCCCCGGCCGGCGGCACGATCGAGGGCCGCGTCTTTGATTCCGCCCGCGGTGAATACCTCGAGCGCGTGCGCGTGACCGTCGAGGGCACCCAAATCGAGACCTTTACCGACGAGTCCGGCCAATACCGCCTCACCGGCGTGCCCGCGGGCACGGCGCAAGTGCGGGTGTTCTTCACCGGCCTGGCGCCGCAGAGCACCCCGGTGAACGTCGTTGCTGGCCGTGTCACGCAGCACGATGTCACCATGTCCGCCTCGGCCGCGCCGAAGCCGGCGGCCGATGGCACGGTGAAGCTCGACAAGTTTGTGGTCGCGACCTCGAAGGAGATGGATGGCGCCGCCATCGCCATCAACGAGCAGCGCTTCGCGCGCACGATCGTGAACGTGGTGGCCGCCGACGAGTTCGGCACAGTCGTGGACGGCACGCCTGGCGAGGTCCTGAAGTTTCTTCCCGGCATCACGATGGATTACAGCGCCGGCGAGGCGCGCACGATTTCGATGAACGGCGTGCCGGCGGCCAATGTGCCGATCTCTGTGGGTGGCTTCGACCTCGCGAGCGCCGCGGGCAACGGGGTCGGCCGCGTCACCAACCTCGACCAATTCACGGTGAACAGCATCTCGCGCATCGAGGTCCACCATTCGCCTACGCCGGAGTCCACGGGCTCCGCGCTTGCCGGCTCGGTCAACATGGTGCCGCGCTCCGCCTTCGAGCGCTCGCGCCCCATCTACTCGGGCAGCCTCTTCCTCACGCTCAAGGACGGCGACCGCAGTTTCCACAAGACCCCCGGTCCCCTCAACAAGTCCACGCGCAAGATCACCCCCGGCTACAACTTCTCCGCCGTCGTGCCCGTGAACAAGCGCTTCGGCTTCACGCTCTCGACCAACCACGTCGACCAATACAGCTATGAGAACGTCGCGACCAGCACATGGCGCGGCAACGGCCAGGCGACCAACGTTGCTGCCACGGCGCTCACCGGCCTGCCGGCTACCACGCCCGACAAGCCCTACCTGACGGATTTCGCCCTGCGCGACAGCACGCGCGGCAATCGCGGCGACTCCGCGGCGACGACGATCGACTGGAAATTTTCGCGCAACGACACGCTCTCGTTTTCCTTCACGTGGAACTGGATCGGCGTCGTGCACAACAACCGCACGCTGTCGTTCTTCGTGAATCGCGTGCAGCCCGGCGCGTGGAGCCCCACGCACACCGAGGGCACGCGCTTCGTCGCGGGTGCGCCGAGTTCCGCCCAAAATGGCAACACCGCGCTGCCCACCTCCGGGGGCTTCGGCCCGATCGGGGGCTTTGGCGAAATCCGCGTCAACGGCAGCGCGCAGGACTGGTATGGCACGACCTGGACCCCTTCGCTCGTCTGGCGCCATGACGGCCCGATCTGGAAGATGGACGCGGGGGTGGGCTTCTCCCGCGCCAGCCTGCACACGCGCAACGTCGACAAGGGCTTCTTCGGCGCCACGCAGGCGCGCCGCACCGGGGTGCGGGTGTCGTTCGCCGACATCTTCTACCTGCGGCCCAAAACGATCACCGTGACCGGGGCCGACGGCCTGCCCGTCGACCCCTATCGGCTCGACAACTACGCGCTCGACAGCGCCAACGCTGTCGTCCGCGACTCCGTCGATTTGAAGCGCAGCGCCCGCGCCAATGTCCGCCGCGACCTCGTGATCCGTAATGTCCCCGTCTCGCTCAAGGTCGGCGCCGACATCCGCAGCAACGAACGCGACCTGCGCGCCACGACGGACACTTACACCTTCGTCGGCCGCGACGGCTTCAACAGCTTCGTGACCGGAGCCAATGCCGGGCCGCAGTTCGGCGACGACAACGCCGGCATCGTGCTGGACGAGGAATTCTCCCGGCGCACCGGCGCCTACGGGTTTCCCCGGGTGCAGTGGATTTCCAACGACGACTACTACGGGCTCTACAAGAGCAACCCGTCCTACTTCACGACCAACGCCAACAACAACTACCGCGCCGGGGTCGGCGCCTCGAAGTATGCCCGCGAAGTGATCTCCTCGGCGTATTTCCGCACGGATGCGGCGTTCTTCAATCGCCGGCTCCAGTTTGTCGGCGGCCTGCGCGCCGAGCAGACCAACGTCAAGGGCCACGGCCCGCTTACCGATCCCACGGGGAATTTCCAGAAGGACTCCGCCGGCAACATCGTCCCGCGACGTGACGCCGCGGGCAACATCGTGCGCAACGCCGCCGGCCAGCCTCTCCCGGCGCTCATCGTGCCCACCACGGACGCGCTCGGTGTCTCTCGCCTCACCTACATCGACCGCGGCCAGCGCACCAACAAGGAATACCTCCGGCTCTTCCCCAATCTCAATATGAGCTACCTGCTGCGCGAGAACCTGCAGGCGCGCTTCGCCTACTACCAGTCCGTCGGCCGGCCGAATTTTGACCAGTATGCCGGCGGCCTCACGCTGCCGGACACCTCGGTGCCCGTCACGACCAACACGGTCATCTCCGTCAACAACGCCGGCATCAAGGCTTGGAGCGCCGAGACCTACAAGGTGCGGCTCGAGTATTACTTCGAGCGCGTCGGCGCGCTGAACATCGGCGCCTACCAGCGCGATTTCAAAAACTTCTTCGGCAGCGTGCGACTCCCGGCCACGCCGGAGTTTCTCGCGCTCTACTCCCTCGATCCGGACGAGTATGGCGTCTACGACGTCACCACCAACCACAACCTCTCGACCACGGTGCGCATGACCGGCTTCGAGATCGACTACAAGCAGGCGCTCACGTTCCTGCCCCAGTGGGCGCGCGGCGTGCAGGTGTTTGCCAACGCCAGCACCAATCGCGCGCAGGGCGACGGCTCCGCCAACTTCGCCGGCTTCGCGCCCAAGACCATCAATTGGGGCGCGAGCCTCACCCGGCCGAAGTATGCGCTCCGCCTCAACTGGAACTACCGCGCCCCGCAGCGCCGCGGCCTGATCGCGGCCAACATCAACAACAGCATCGAGCCCAGCACCTACAACTGGGGCTCCAAGCGGCTCTATACCGACGTCAACGCCGACATCCACTTCCGTAAGAATCTCACCTTCTTCATCAACATGCGCAATGTGGCCAACCAGACCGAGGACTCCAAGATCTACGGTCCGAATACCCCGGACTACGCCAAGTTCCGGCAGCGTGTGGACTACGGCTCGGCCTGGAGCATCGGCCTGCGCGGCAGTCTCTGATTCCCCATGGCGCATTCGCTGCATGGGCGCCGGCGGAACGGGTTGCCGCACAATGTGCGCCCGGCGGATCGAGCCCCTGTGGTGTGCAGCCCGCCCCGGCGGAGTCTGAACGCGCCGTGATGCTCGATGCGTCCCATTTCGATTCTTCCGCTGCTGGCCGCGACCGCCATGAGCCTTAGCCCCGCTGCGGGACAAGAGCGACAGCTCACCCATGCCCGGCACGGGCACGTGCTCACCAATGTCAACGTCTGGTCGCCCGACGGACAATGGATCGTTTACGATGTGCGCTCGGCCGATCACATCTTTGACGGCGCCCGGATCGAGCAGGTGAACGTGGCGACGGGAGAAATCCGGCACCTCTACACGGCGCCGGGTGACGCGCGGTGCGGGGTCGTGACCTATCATCCGCGCGAGCCGCGCGTGGTCTTCATCCACGGCCCGGAGCAGCCGACGGCTGAGTGGAGCTACGGCATGACCCGACGCCGCGGCGCACTGGTGGACGTCGAGCGCCCCGGGCAATCGCGTCCGCTTGATGCGATGACCTACGCTCCGCCGTTCGTGCCGGGCGCTCTGCGCGGCGGCTCCCATGTTCATGTCTTCAGCGACGACGGACAGTGGGTAAGCTTCACCTACGAGGACGAGGTGCTCGCAAGGTTTCAGGAGGTCGCGCCAGATCATGATCCCAACCAGCGCAATGTGGGGGTGGCGGTGCCGGCCGGGCCGGTGCGGGTCGGCCGCTCTCATCCGCGCAATCACGATGGCGATTACTTTTCGGTGCTCGTCACGCACACGGTCGCCCGGCCGCGTCCCGGTTCCGACGAAATCAGCCGGGCCTATGAGGAAGGCTGGATCGGGCGCGCGGGTTATGCCCGCCGCGACGGGACGCGGCAACGTCGCGCCCTCGCATTCCTCGGCAACGTCACCGCCGCCGATGGCCGTGAGCACGCTGAGGTTTTCGTCGTGGATTTGCCCGACGACCTAACTCGCGCGGGCGCAGCTCCTCTGGAAGGCACGGCGACGCGGCGACCGGCGCCTCCGCGCGGCGTCGAGCAACGCCGCATTACTTTCACCGCCGATCGCGCGGTTCGAGGCATCGCGACAGCGCCGCGCCATTGGCTTCGCTGCTCGCCCGATGGGACGCGCATTGCGTTTCTCATGCAAGACGATGCGGGCGTGGTGCAACTCTGGACCGTCTCGCCCAACGGCGGCGCGCCGCGCCAAGTGACCCGCAATCCGAGCGGAGTGGCGTCGTCGTTTACGTGGAGCCCGGATGGCCGGCACATCGCGCATCTCATGGATGGGAGTGTTTGCGTGACCGCGGTGGAGGAGGGGCGCACGCACCGGCTCACGCCGCGGCGCTCGGGGGACGAGGCGCCCTTGCCCCATGCCTGCGTGTTTTCTCCCGACGGCAAGTCGATCGCCTACACGCGCAATGTGGCGGAGGGCGCATTGTCCTTCGCGCAGGTGTTCGTTGTGCCACATACCTTCCCATGAAGATTAAATCTGCGCTCGCCGGTGTTGCCCCTGTGTCGCTGCCGTTCGCTCGCGGTTTGGGTTTTGGCCAGACGGTGGAGGAGTTTCCGCGGCGAGCGCCGATGCCCGGCCTCGGCTTGCGCCACACTGCGTTCAGAGATCTGGCGCCGGCTCATACCAACGTCCCGTGACGAGCAGACTATTCCGGGGTGGGGTCGGTTCTGCGAACGGGCCCGGTTTCTAGGGCGATGCGCCAGCAAGCAGCCAGGCCACTTGAGGAGAAGCAGCCCACCGCCAATCGTTCTGAAGTCCAAACTTCAAGGAACGTGGTTATCAGGTGGCCCGGAGTGTCTCGCGGAGGAGGACCATCATCCCGAGGGGCCGTAGCGATCGGCCGTGTAGAGGTATTTCTTGACCAGCCAGTCGCGCCAACGCGCGGCGTAGATCTGAATCCATTCGTCAGCGAGCTGGTTGGGATCGCGGGCGACCTGCTCGCGGGCGATCCAGATACCCTATGTGTTCGCTTTCATCGCGGCCACGGGCTCCATCCGGGCCGCCTGATAGGCGGGGAAAAAACCGGCGACCGCGCCGACGATCATCGCGAGGCCAAGGCCGATCAGCGGAATGGCAGCGGGAAGGGCATATTCCCATCCCGCATAGGTGGCGATGAGCTTGGTCGCGGCGGCCCCGAGCGGTGCGCCGATGAGGCCGCCGACGCTGCAGAGGATGATGGCCTCGAAGAGAAACTGCGCCTGGATGTCGCCGCGCAGGGCGCCGAGCGCGCGCCGCAAGCCGATCTCGTGGCGGCGCTGGGCGACGGCGAGCATCAGGCTGTTCATGATACCGGTGCCGCCGAGCACGAGGGCGATGCTGCCGGTGGCGCCGAGCAGCAGGGCAAAGAGCTTTAGCTGCCGGTGCATCTCCTCGACGAGTTCGGCCGCACTCACGCCCTCCACGGCCAGGCCCTCGACACTTGCCTGCAAGAATCCGATCGCGTCGGCCAGCACTTGCGCGGTGTCGGCCGTGGCGGCGTGCTGGGCGTAGATGACGCTGATCTCCGCCCCGGCGACGACGCGGGCAAACGACTCCGCATGCACGAGGATCGCCTGATTGAGATCGCCTTGGTGCAACTTGATCGCCTGTGCCGGGGCCAGGACGCCGACGATGGTCAGCAGGCGGCCATCGACAGTGATTTGCCGGCCCACGAGCGGAGCTTCGCCGCCGCTACGCAGGTTCTTCGCCTGATCGCGACCCACGACGACAAATGACTCCGTGCGATCGAGGTCGGTAAGCAGGCGTCCCTCGGCGGCCGCGAGCCCGTTGAGATCGACAAAGGCTTCGGTGACGCCAATCAGCGGGGCCTGCTGCGTGCGACCGGCGAAGCCGATCGCGCCACGGCGCTCGAGCAGGGGAGCCACGCGAATCAACGCCGGCACGGCCTCGGGCAGCCGGCGCACGAGCTCCAGGTCGATGGCGGGAGCGCGCCGGCCCGTGGGAACACTCGCGGAGGTGCGACGGATCGCGAGGACATCGGTGCCAGCCTGATCGAATTGCTCCAAGGATTCGCGACGCACGATGAGCGTGAGCGCGAGCATCGCGACGACCGCGCCGATGCCGATGGCGAGCCCCGTGAGGGCAAAGAGATTGCGGCGCCAAGCGTCGGCGAGCGAATACACCGCGATGCGAAGGTTGAGCAGGTGGGGAATCATGGCGCGGTGGCGACGTGATCGGCTGGCTGGAGCCGCCCGGCGTCGATCACATAGCGGCGGTCGGTGGCGGCGTGGTCGGCGAGGTCGTGCGAGATGAGCACGAGCACGGCTCCGGTCGCGCGGCAATGTTCGCGCACATGGCGCATGGTCTCGGCCGCGGTGCGGGGATCGAGGGAGGCGGTGGGCTCGTCGGCGAGGATGAGGCGGGGCTGGCCCACCAGGGCGCGGGCGATTGCCACGCGCTGGAGCTGGCCGCCGGAGAGCTGATGAGGGCGGTGCCGCGCGAAGGTCTCGAGCCCCAGCCGGCCGAGCATCCTGCGCGCGGCGCGACGTGCGCGATAGGGTCGCTCGCCGCGATAGACGAGCGGCACGGCGATGTTTTCCTCCGCTGTCAGGCGCGGCAGCATGGGTGAGGACTGGAACACAAAGCCGATCGTGCGGTTGCGAATTACGGTTCGCTCGTCGTCGTCGAGGCCCGCGAGATCGCGCCCGTCGAGGCGGTAGGTCCCGGCGTCGGGGCGATCCAGGAGACCGAGCAAGTTGAGGAGGGTGGATTTGCCCGAGCCGGAGGGGCCATCGATGGCCACGGTCTCGCCGGGCATGATGCGCAGCGACACGCCCCGCAGCGCGTGGACGGCCAGCGGGCCGACGTGGAAGGTCCGCTCCAGCGTCTCGATCTCAACGACGGGCGTCATGGGAGCTGTTTGGCGTTGGCCGCGATGACGTCGCCAAGCGCGAGACCGGAGCGAATCTCAACGGCATCGGGCAGCACGACGCCGGTGGTGACCGGCACGGGGACGGGGGAGCCCTTGGCGTCGCGCCGAAAAACGAGGGCGCTGCCGCCGGAGCGACGCACCGCGGCCACCGGCACCACCACCGCCGCGGTCTTTTCGTAAACAGTGATGTCGACGCGCGCGGACATCCCGAGCCGCACAGCGTTGAGTTCGGCGTCGGTCAGCCGGCCGGTTCGCGCGATGAGTTCAAAATAGGGTCGTCCGCTCGTGGCGACGGCTTGGGAGGAAACGTAGGCGATCGTGCCGGCGAGTTTCAGCCCGGAAAAAGCGTCGCCGGAGATAAGCACGGGCTGACTGTGCCGGATGCGCGCGATGTCCACTTCGTCGGCGCGTGTCTTCACCGCGACACCCTCAAGATTGCCGATCGCGAGCAGGATGTCGGACTGATTAATCGTCATCCCTTGTTCGTAGAAGCCGTCTGACCCGCCGGAGCGGCCGGCAGCGGGGCGGGTGTTGGGCAGGATCACGATGCCGGAGAAGGGCGCGCGAATCTCGGTGCGCGCGAGCTTGGCGCGGAGATCGTCGTGGCGAAGGCGGATGTTCTCCACGTCGTAGCGGGCGGAGGTGATGCGCTCGGGGGTGACGGTGCTGCGCACATTTTCGAGTTCCTCCTCGGCGGCGCGGAAATCGGCCTTCTGGGTCTCGAATTGCTGGCGGGCGCTTTCGAGCGACGACTGGGCGATGATGCCGAGTTTGGAGAGCTGATCCATTTCCCGGAGGTTGCGCTCGTTGGACTCGAAGTTGAGCCGGGCCTTGAGGAGGGCGCGTTCGGCGCGGGCGACCTCGGGGCCCTTGGCCCAGGTCTCGAGCCGCTTCAGCTCGGCGTTGGCGCGGAAGAGCGCCGCCTCGGCGTTGCGGGCCTCGACCTCAATGTCCGTTGGGTCGAGCCGGGCGAGGAGCTGATCCTTGGTGACGAGTTCGCCGTATTCGAAACGTTTCTCGGCGATGCGACCGCGGAACGGAGCGGTGAGGTTGCGGATTTCCAGGGGTTCGATGTTGCCGAGGAGGGGAATGCCGGTGCGCACCGCGGCTGTGGCCACGGTGTGCCAGCCAATCGTGGCGATGGCCGGGGCCGGGGCGGCGGCAGTGGCGGCGGGTTTGGAAGTGGATTTGGCGGCGGATTTACGCCCGCCGATTCCGAGCCACGCAAAAAGCCCGATCGCCACGAAGAGGGCGACGCCGGTGAGCATCGAGACGAGGCGGACCGTCTGGATGCGGCGGCTGAGCAACGCGTGCGCGGCGGCGCTCTCCTCGATCTTGAGGAAGGCTTGCTGGAGCTCGGCATGTTTCGCCTCGAGAGCGGTGTGCAGGGCGTGCTCGGAGTCGTGGATCTTTTTCAGGCGCAGGAACAGCTGCGCGTTCTCGATGGCGGCCCCGGCCTGGCCGCAGATGGTGTCGAGGAGTTTTTCGTCGCGCGGGGTGAGCGGACCATTGCGGCGGTTCAGGAGCTGGATGACGCCGATGCGCCGGCCCGAGCTGTCGTGAATGGGCCGGCAGTGAAGGTCACGGGTATGGAAACCGGTCTGGCGATCGATGCTGCCCGTGAAACGCGGGTCCGAGTAGGCGTCGGCGAGGCGGATGGTTTCACCGGTCTCATAGACGTGGGTGGAAAGGCCACGGCCGCGCGGCACGCGAACCTCGCCGGTGCCTTCGGCGATGGGGCTCCACATCTCGCCTGTGGCGTCGTCGTAGATAAAGAGCGCGGTGCGCTCGACCTCGAGAAACTCGGTCACGCGCTCCATGACCTGGAGCAGAATACGGGCAAGGTTCAGCGAGTGCGGCGCCGATGGAATCGAGGTAGGTGAGGCGTTCACGGCGAAGGAGGGGGCGGGGGCAGGGCGCGGGCCGGAGCCCCGGGCTGGTCGAGGTCCTCGATGCGGATGCCCCAGGCGGAGAGCGTGGTGCCGAGCGTCTGCTCGAGGAGAGTGAGGGCGTTGAGGTAGGAGATTTGCGCGCCGATTTCATTGAGCCGCGCGCTCACGAGATCGTTCTGGAAGGTGATGATGGCGAAATTGGTCGTGCGGCCGGCCTGAAGGCGGCCGCGCTCAATCTCGAGTTTGCGTTCGGCGAGTTCACGCGCGACGGCGGCGACTTGCGCGCGCTTGAGCGACAGCTCGATGCTGCGGAGGGCGTCGCGCACCTCGATTTCGATGTTGTCGGTGATCTCGGCGACATCGAGGGCGGCCTTCTGCGCGCGGCTGCGGGCGCGGAGATAGGTCTGCTGCCGCGTGAGATCGCCGAAGGGCACGGAGAGGGCGAGACCGACGTTCCAGTCTTCGTTTGAGCGCTGCCACGTGCGGTCGAGGGATTCGTTGTAGCGGGGTGCGGTGCCGGCGAGGCGGTAGCGCGAGCTGAGATTGAGGGACCAGAGCTTGTTGTTGCGGGCGGAATCGGTGGAAAGATCGCTGATGGCTTTGCCTTGGAGCGCCTGCCGGTAGTCGGGCCGGTGATCGAAGGCGAGGCGGCGACAGGTCTCGAGATCGAGCGCGAACTGCGGCGTGTCAATTGTGTCGGTGGCGACGAAGTCCGCGTCACGGGCGGTGTCGAGCAGGCGCACCAGGGTGAAGCGGGCGGCATCGCGGGCGGATTGGGCCGTGAGCACGTTGAATTCGCGCGTGGCGATGTCAGCCTCGGTCTGGATGATCTCGACGGGCGGGATGATGCCGGAGCTGACGAGCGCGCGATTGACGCGCAGTTGCTCGCGAGCGCGGGTGAGTGAGGTCTCCGTGACTTCCACGGAGCGCTGGGCCTGCAACAGCGCGCGGTAGGCGAGCACGACGGAGGTGACGGTGTTGATGACGCCGCGCTTGAATTCGAGGACGTTGGACTGCTCGGCGAGGCGCGCGATGCGCAGGTTGGCCAGATTGGCGGTAAACCCCCCGCCGCGCAGGAGGGGCTGGTCAAGTTGCAGGAACACGCTCGAGTCGTAGACCTTGTTGGTCGCAGCCGAGCGATCAATGGCCGTGTTGTCCCAGGCGAGCGCGACGCGCGCCCCGGTGGGCAACCGCTGCGAGACGACGGCCGAGGCGCTGCCCGTGCGGGTGGTCAACTCTGTGGCCGGGGTCGTGACGGGATTGTGGCGGACCGCGGAGGTGAGGGTCAGGTCGGGCACGAACTCATCCTGGGCGACCTTGAGATCGTAGCGCTGCACCTCGCGATCGAGGCCGGCCTTGGCGAGGGTGCGATTGTGGAAAAGGGCCAGTTCGATGGCCTGGCGCAGCGTGAGGGAGGTGGGCGCCGGCGAAGCAGGTGGCGGGGCGGGTTCCTGAGCACCAGCCGTCAGGCCCGCGACCAACAGCGGCGCCAAAGCCCGGCAAGCTGCCACGAACGGGCGAGGACGACGAAGCGATGGCCGGACCATGTGGACGAGTGAAGCGCGGCGGACGACCGCGGAGACATCAGCGCACGGAGGGCTGCGGAGCTTGTCAAAGCCTTAACCAGCGGGACCACAGTCGATCCTTCAGCCAAAGATCGTCCCACGGTTGAAACGCCAGATCGCGAGGCTGAGCACCGCGACGGTGATGCCGCCAAGAATGGCTAGGATCGGCAGGATTTGTCCGAGCGACTGCCCGGCCCAGAGCACCGCGCTGAAGCCCTCCATCGACCAATAGACGAGCGTGAGCTTGCTGAACTGCTGCACGACCAGCGGCATCAGGCTGATCGGAAACCACGCCCCGCCGATCGCGCTCATGAGCATGATCACGAGGGTCGAGAGCCCACCCGCCGCCTCGGGCGACGATGTGACCGCGGCGATCAACATGCCGAACGACGTGCAGGCCGCCGCGGCAAACACGCACACGAGCGCGAGGAGCGGCAAATGCGGCAGCACATCGATGCCGTAGAGCCAGCTCGACGCCACGAAAAGCACGACGAGCTGCACCAAGCCGAGCACGATGCCGTATAGGAATTTGCTCCAGAGGATGTGGGCCCGCGTGACGGGCGCGGCGAGCAGGCGCTGGAAAATCCCGGCGTCGCGCTCCCGGAAGAGGCTCGCCGCCGACGCGCTGACGGCGAAGAGCAGAAACTGAATCGCCCAGCCGCCGACAAGGCTCGTGGCCTGCGGGCTCTTGACCTTGGCGCCGACGACTTGCTCGGTGTCGATTTTGACGATCTGACTGAAGAGATCGGCGGTGGAACTTTCCTTTTTGATATCGGGCTTCTGAGTGGTTTCGGCCGCGGGTGCGTCCAGGCGGCGCAGGGATTCGTCAGGCGACTGCGTGAAGGCTCCGAAGCCGAAGTCGGCCGTGCTCATCTGGCGCTCGAGTGCGTCGGCGTCGCCCCTGAAGGCCGATGCGACGGTGCGGGCGATGCCACGGTTGAACTGCCGGAGATTCTCCTCGCCGATGAAGCGCCTCGCGTTGGCCTGAAGGGATTGGCCGAGCAACTCGGGGACGTGGGAGAAAATGGTCTTTTGGAGGATGCCGTTCACCGTCTGCGTCTCGATCTCGTTGCGGGGATTCGAGAGGAAGATCAGGTGCAGTCCGAGGCGGGTGTCGCTGACCAGATCTGCGGGCAGCACGAGGGCAAAACGAAACCGGGCTCCAGGCGCCTCCATCAGCGGGCGCAAGTCGGCCGCGGCGAGCGGGCGCTTGGGCAAGGCGGAGGGGTGCTCGGTGATCACGCGGAACGTCTTCTCGGCGCGGAGGGCGGCGATGAGCTTTGCCGAGGCGGCGTGGCCGCTCGCGTCCACGACGGCGAGGGGAATGCCGCTGGGGCCGGAGTCCTTGCGGTTGACGCCAAAGATCCAGCCGAAGAGCCAGATCATCGCGAAGGGCACGGCGAAGGTGAGCGAAACGGCGGCCTTGTTGCGGCCGAAGTGGAGGAAGTCCTTCCGGAGCAGGGTGAGAATCGGGTGCATGAGCGGTGGCGATCAGGCGTCGCGGAGACTGCGGCCGGTGAGATGAAGAAACACCGCCTCCAGCGTCGGGCGCTGCTGCGTGAATAGGTGGGGCGCGAGCGAGTGTGATTCGGCCAGCGCGTAGAACGCGGAAAGCTTGAAACCCGGGCGCGGGCGGAACCGGTGCGCGCCGCCGGCGGTGGCTAGTTCGCCGTGGGCGTCGAGCTGGGCGGCGAATGCCGCAGTGCCAGGCGTGGCGGGGAAACGGACCTCCTCGTCGAACGGCAGCCGCGTGAGCAGTTCGTCCAGCGTGCCGAGGGCGTGCAGCTTGCCATGGTCGATGATGCCGATGCGCGAGCAGAGCCGCGTGGCCTCCTCCATATAGTGGGTGGAGTAGATGATGGTGAGGCCCTCGCGGTTGCGGCGCTCGAGGTATTCGAAGATGGCGTTGCGCGACTGGGGATCGATGCCGACGGTGGGTTCGTCGCAGAGGAGGAGCTTGGGCCGGTGGAGCAGGGCGGCGACGAGGTTGAGGCGGCGTTGCATGCCGCCGGAGAAGCGCTTCACGGGCTCCCGGGCGCGGTCGGCAAGCTGGACGGCCGCGAGCGCCTCATCGATCCGCGCGCGGAGATCGGCGCCGCGGAGACCGTAGAGTTCGCCGAAGATGCGGAGGTTCTCGACGGCCGTGAGGTCGGGGTAGAGCGCGATGTGCTGCGGCACGAGGCCGAGCGCGAGGCGGGCTTGGGAACGGGCGGCGGTGAGCGGTTCGCCATCGAGGGTGAGCGTGCCGGCATCGGGCGCGTTCAAGCCAGCAATGAGGGACATCGTGGTGGATTTGCCGGCGCCGTTGGGCCCGAGCAGACCAAAGAACTCCCCGCGCGCGACGCTGAGCGAGATGCCATCGAGGGCGATGAGCGAGCCGTAGCGCTTGGTGACGGAGTGGAGTTGGAGCATCGAAAGGATTACAACAAACTGCTCTGAGGCTGAAATGTTACCGCCGCGTTCTGTTGATCTGCCAGGGACGACGGCTTTATCCGGATTTTATGATCGATTGGAGGGCCGCGACGTGTGCGATGAACGCTTTCCGGCCGGCTGCGCTGGCTGCGACGAAGGTTTTGGGGCGGCGTTCGACAAAGGTTTTCTCGACCAAGATGTAGCCCGCGTCTTCGAGTGAGCGCAGATGCGCACCAAGGTTGCCGTCCGTGAGCGCAAGCTTCTCCTTCAAAAAGCTGAAATCAACCTGCTCTCGCGACTCCAAGCTCGTGAGTGCTGCCATGATTCTCAACCTCACGGGCTGGTGAATAAGATCGTCGAGGTCGGGCATGGCCTGAGTGAGGTCAGCGCCAAAAATAACGGACGTAGAAACCGGTCAGCACGAGAGTCCCTCCGCCGAATACAGCCATCCATAGCCAGAAGATGCCGGGAAAAAGAAATACGCCGGCGAGCACAAGCACGGTCACCAATAGCCCGATCCATAACAGATAGGTGTCGGTCCAGAGACCTGCGATGACATACGTTTGCATCGCGACGAGGCAGAAATACGCGTAGATGTGGCGCGGGCTGTCGAGTGGCACACGCAGCACGAAAGGAAAGAGCGCCGCAAAGCACCAGACAGTCACCATAACGGCCACGAAACGACCGTTCGTCGGCCGGCGAATCTGCCGCGACTGCGTGAAACCGGTGAGAAACGACAGCGCGCCGCCCAGGAGGCAGATCCACGGAAAGTAACGCGCAGCGCGATCGCCGCCGAAATGGGCGGTGAGCGGCATTGCCACCCACGCGGCACCCCAAATCCAGAGATGATAGTGGCCACGGTGCTCGCGAATCACGCGGCGCATCGCGGCTTTGGCGGCTTCGACATCGGCAAGTATCGCGCCGGCCTGTTGGGGGGATAGGCCCGAGGACATGGCCTCACGCTCTGTATGACAGAGTAATCTGTCAATAAGATTTAGGGCGAAGGTGTCACTGATGAGCCGCTAATGGAGGAGGGGTCGAACCATTGAGCGGCTCGAGTTGTCAGACGAAACGAAGGGCGGGTGCTGCCGCTTTTCGACGTTGCAGGAACGGTCGGGTCAGCGCGGTCGCTACCTTGGGCTGCGCGTCCGCGTGACGAGTTCGCGGGCCTTGGCGACAATCGATTCTTCCAGCCCCGGCGCCCAGGCGCTCGGCTGGCCGTAGGGCACCATCGAGGTGTCGCCTTCGTAGCGGCCTTCTTTCAGCACGCGCTCGCTGGGAATGTAGGCCATCACATCGGTCGAATAGCCGAAGACCCACAGGTTGTCGCCGAGCTCGCGGCGGAGGCGCAGCGAGTAATCGACCACGACTTCGCCACCGAGTGCGGTCCACGACAGTGCGCCGAGCTGCCAGGCCTGGATGGGGTAGGCGTGGTGCAGCGCCGCGTCGCCGTGCGTGCGAAATTTTTCAGTCACGGCGGCGGCCCAGGCTTGGTGCATTTCTTTGTTCGGCTGCTCCTTTTCCCGCGCGGTGCGGAGCTGCTCCTCGGTGGGGCGGTGGGAGAAGCGGAGCGTGACGTCCTCCAGGGCGGAAGCGAAACGACCGGCGATGGGCGTCATCGGTTTCGCGAGGGCGCGGTCGGCCGCGTCGGCGAGGGCGCGGCCATGCTGCCCGGCGAGTTCGACCGTGCCGCGGGGCGCGGGGTTGGCATCGGCGCCGCATCCGCTGGCGAAGAGCACGGTCGCCCCCGGGTGGCGCTTTTCGAGTTCCTCCTGCGCGGCGCCGGCGTAGTCGCCATGCCATTGGTAGAATTGGAGGGTGGTGTTGTGGCAGGCGTAGGAGACAAGCAGCGCGCGCAAAGCGCCATCGGGGGCGCGCACGGCGAACACCGGCACGCGCGGGTCGAAAGGGCCTTTCAGTTTTCCTGCGGCGCGTTGGCCGGGCACATCGGTGGCGGGATTCTCGCGGCGATTGTAGCCGAAGTGCGCCTCGTCCTCGGCCCATGCGAGAGTCGCGGGAGCGAGCGCCGTGAGCGCAGCATCGGCGGCGCGGATCATTTTTTCCTCAAGTGCGCGGGCGTAGTCGTGGGATTTCTCCCGGCCGTCCGGCGGCAAAATGCGGAGACCGGTGATGATGCCCGGCATCGCCGGCGAGCAGTGTGTGTGGGAGACATTGGTCATCACGGCGCTGCGGGGCAGGCCGTGCCGGCGGCCGATGGCCGCGGCGACACGATCCGAGAGGTCACGGTTGATGCCGCAGAGATCCAGCGTGAGGAGCACGCCCCGGTTGCCGGCGGGATCGGCCAGGGCGAGGGCTTTGACCCAGAGTGGCTGCGCGGTGCCCTCGGCCGGGCGGGTGCGCGCGGCGTAACCGGTCATCCACAGGCCGGACGGGGGCGTGATGTCGACGCGAGCCACACCGGCGCGCCAAGTCTCGGCCGGAGCGGCGGACAGTGTAACCCAGGTCGCGAGCAGTGCGACCAGAGGCCGGAGCGGGGGCGGGGTTCGCATGGGCGCGAGTAACCGGCTTTGGTCACTCGCGCGCGAGCCGAATTTGCGGGCGGGCGGGCGCGACCCGCGGATCAGAACGTGCCCTTGACGCCGATCGAATACTGCACGCCGAACTCCTCGTCGCGGAAGCCGTTCGCGTAGCGCGCGGAGGTCGGGCTGTATTGCTCGAGTGTCTGCGGCTGGTTGAGGATGTTGCGGGCGTTAGCGAAGAAGCGCAGGCGCTTGGAGTGGGTGTATTCGGCATTCACGTCCACGTTGTAGCGCGAGTCATAGTATTGATGAAAGCCGCCGCTGCCCGCGGGTGTGCCCGCGAGGTCGAATTGGGCGCCGGTGACGGCCTGGTTCTTCTGGCGGCCGCGATAGTTCCAGTTGAGCCGGACGCTGAAGGGGCGCTTGTTCCAGCTCAGGCTGAGATTGCCGCTCTTGGAAATGAAGCGTCGGAAGTCCGCGCCGTTGGCGCCCTCCAGGTGGAGCATGGTGCCGTTGGAGCTGAGGCTGAAGCTCTTTGCCCACTCCGGCAGGAAGCTGAATTTCATCGGCTGCACGTAGTTGAACTCCATGCCGGAGATGCGGGCGTCGCCGGCGTTGACGCGCGAGGAGACCGTCCAGTTGAGGTAGCGGTTGTCGAGGCCGAGCTCGGTGATGAGGCCGGGCGTGAGCGGGCCGTTGACGAGGCCCCAGAAATCCCGGAGCTCCTTGACGAAGGCGCCCACCTGCGCGACGCCGCCCTTGGTCGGGTAATACTCGAACGAGAGATCGAAGTTGTGCGCGGTCCAGGGTTTCAGGCCGGTGTTGCGGATGGTGATCGTGCCGGGCTGGTTGGGATCGGAGTCGTTTTCGTTGATGTCGGCGTTCGGGATGATGTCGGCGTAGTCGGGCCGGCCGAGGGTGCGCGCGTAGGCGAAACGCGCGAGGAAGTTGGACGTAAGGTTGTAAGTGAGGTGCAGGCTCGGATAGAAGTCGTCGTAGGAGCGTTCGCCGCGGTAGCCCCGCTCCACGCGGGTGAGGCTCAGCTCCTGGAGCGACCCGGCGGTGCCGGCGTCGACGCGGCGGACGCGCTGAATGCCGGGGGCGACGGGATCGCCGTCAACGTAGGCCCCACTGGCCGTGCGCTGAAAGACCGCGTCGGGATTGGCAAGGACGCCGAGGCCGGTGTCCTCGGTCTTTTCCCAACGCACGCCGGTGACGAACTGCAGCCGGTTCTCGAGGAGCTTGCCGGAGAACTGCACGTAGCCGGCGGTGATGCGCTCGGTGATTTTTTCGGAGCCGTTGATGCGGTTCGTCTCGGCCTGCACGCCGGGCTGGGCCGTGCCCGTGGCCTGAACAAAGTGCGTGGGATTGGCGCGGAAGTAGTCGGCGAGCTTGTAGCCATCGACCCACTGGATCGGCGGCTCGCCATAGTAGGTGTCCTCGCCGAGGTAGTTGCTGTTGAGGAAAGGAGCCGCGTTGTCGTCGGCCGTGTTGGCGACGCGATCGGCGCCGACGAAGGTCCATTGCTCGTTGTAGCGGCGGTTGTCGCGATCCTCCTCGCGGACGGCGGCGCCGAATTTCAGCGCCATGGGATTGCGCGCGAGCGAGAGATGACGCTCAAGATCAAGGAACGCGCCCTTCATCTTGGCCTTGCCGTCGACGGGGCTGTTTTGCGCGGTGTTGAGATTGTAGTTGGAGAGCAGGTAGGGGTTGATGGCCGCGCCGGCGGTGTCGCGCACGGACCAGTCGTGGGCGGGGAAGTTGATGTTGTCGGCGCGGACGACGGAGACGCCGCGGAGCTGCGTGCCGATGTTGGAGAAGTGGCCCCGGGCGAGCTCGCGATACCACGTCTTGGATTTCGCGCCGTGAATGCCGGCGGTGGTGTCCCAGAGGCGGCCCTTGAAGGTGTATTTCACGTTCACGGCCTTGGTGTCGCCGAGTTTGTGACGCCATGAGCTGCCTTGGGTGACGGTGGCGCGGTTGCCGAGTCCGGTGGCGGCGGTGATCGTTCCGGTGGCGCTCTGCACGAACGTCGGGCCCCACAGCAGCGGCGTGCCGGTGGCGCTCGCGGAGGCGGGGTTGGTGCCGATGTTGAAGTTGAGGTTACGATTGCCGAAAAACGCCTTGTAGTAGTTGTCCTGCACGCTGACCGAGAGGACCGAGGTCGGGGAAATCTTCCAGTCGGCCTTGATGCTGATGGAGTCGCGGAAGGTGTTCTTCGGGCCGTCCTGCACCTGCCATTGCTGGAGGTAGGGGTTGGCCTGCGTAGCGCCGGCCTGGGCGTGGTTCCACGTCGTCTGCCAACGGTGCTGCTCGTTGAACTGATTTGAGCTCAGGCCGGTGATGACGAGGCCGAAGGTTTCGCTGACGGGCAGCGTGTAGTCGAAATCGAAACCGGGCAGCACCTTGAACGTGCTCTTGTTTCCGGGCCCGGGGGTGCGCCGGAAGAGATCGGTGTCCTCGCTGTTGAAACTGAAGTAGCCGCGGTAGTTGAACTGCGCGCCTTTACGCTCGAAAGCGTTCTTGCTGATCATGTTGATGCTGCCGCCGAGCGAGTCGGACGGCGTGTCGGGCGTCGGCACCTTGGCGACTTCGACGCGCGCCATGTTGTTGATCGAGACCTGCTCGAATTCGAACACGCGGTTCGAGTTGCCCGACACGGAGCTGGTCATGCGCATCCCATCCACGGAGACGTTGGTAAACGTGTCCGCAAAGCCGCGCACCGAGACGGTGCGCACATCGGCCGCCACATAGTCGACGGTGATGCCGGGGAGATATTTCAAGAACTCGCCGACGTTGCCCTCGGTGACGTCGCCAAACGCATCGGCCGCCATGACGACCTTCACATTGGGCGAGTAGCGCTGCTCGTTGATCGCGATGGCACTGCCCTCAAACTCGCGCTGCGCTGCGACCTTGAACACGTCGAGCTGCACGGCCTGCTCCTTGCCATAGCGTTCGACGCTGGTGAGTTCGAAGTTCACCTGGGCTGCCTGGCCGGCGAGCACCGTGACGCTCTCCACCTTGGGGTCCAGGCCGGTGAAAACGACGCGCACCCGCACGGGACCAGGCGGCACACCGTTGATGCGGTAGGCGCCAAACTCGTTGGTTTGCGTCTCAAGCGAGGTGCCTTCGATGGCGACTCGGGCGTTGTTCAGGTATTTGCCGCTACCGGCGTTGAAAACGCGGCCCTCCACCATGCCAGGGGTGGATTGGGCAAACGCGGTGAAGGCGAAGAACATCCCGGCCAGAGCCAGGCCAAGGCGTGCGATGACGGTTGGGTGCGATGGGGTTTTCATGGAAAATCGGGGAGTGACAATCCGTTTTGCGGATGGGCTGCCGCGCCTAGAATCCATCAAGCAAACGGTCCGCCGGGCGGAGACACCGCATTTTTTTGCCGGACGGGAAGGCGAGATTTCGTGAGGCGATGGTCTGCGTCAGCAGTGACACCTGAGAACTGGCTTGTGCGCAGGCTTGGCGGACTGCTGTCGCTCGTGGATGATGCGGCATGCGCACCTTTTCCCGGTTTGTGCTCCTGTTGATCATCCCGGCGTGCATCGCATGCGCGCAAGTGGCCGGCGTGCATCGTGCCGCCAAACCGATGGGCGATGGGACGGCCTTCTTCGCTCGTGTGCCGGATGCGCCGCTGGTTTTCACCGGGCAGATTTTTGCTCCGCAGATGGGCGGCGAGATTCGGGCCGAGTGCGAAGGGGCGTTGGATGCGTTGGCCGCCACGCTGGCCAACGCGGGCAGCGACCTCGCCCACGTCGCGCGTCTCACGGTCTACGCGGCGGAAGCCGAGGCGACCGTGGCGGCCGAGGCCGCCATCGCGCAGCGTTTCGCCGCCGCCCCGGTGGCGCTTACGATCGTGCGCACGCCCTTGGCGCGGGCCGGGGCGTGGGTCGGATTCGAGGCGGTGGCGGTGTCCTCTCGGACGGAGCCCGGCGTCGCGGTATTGTCGAGCGAGGCCGCGGTGCTGCCGGCCGGAGGGAAAATTTTCATCTCAGGCCAGGCCGTGCGCGGCGCGGATCTGGCGACGGCCTCCCGGCTCACCATGGCGGGCCTGCACCGCAGTCTCACGCACCTGAGCCTGGCGGCGGCGGATGTCGTGCAAGTGAAGGCGTTCATCCGGCCCTTCGCCGGGCATGCGGCCGCCGTCCGCGCCATCGCGGAAAGTTTCGGGTCCGGCACCGTGCCGCCGATTGTGGTGATGGAGTGGGTGAGCGAACTTCACGCCGAGATCGAGTTGGTGGCGGCGGCTCGCTCGATTCGGGCGCCGGAAGGCGAGACCGTCGTGCATTCCAGGCTGCCGTGGCTCACGCCATCGCCTCGCTACAGCCATGTCGCGCTTGTGCCGGCCGGCGTGCCCTTGATCTTTATCGGAGCCATCGAGTCGGATGCCGGGGGTGATCCCCGGGCGCAGATGAAGGCGATTTTCGAGCGCATCGGCTCGGTGCTGTTTGATGCGGGCGGCAGCTATCGGAACCTCGCCAAGGCGACCTACTATCTGCACGCCCCGCCCACGCGCGCGCTGCTGGGCGAGATCCGCGGAGTCTATTTCGACTCCACCCGGCCACCGGCGGCCTCGGCTTTGCAGGTCGCCGCGCCCGCCCACGCCGGACGAGCGGCCGCGATCGAGTTAATCGCCGTGCCGGTCAAGTAGGCGGAGGACACGATTTGCGCTTCTCACGTTCCGCGCCGTCTGCCACGGTCCCGCGCGATTCAGATGCCCACCTCCACCCCGGTTCAGCGCAACCCCGACCGCACCCGCCGTCGAATCCTGCAGGCCGCCATCAAGCTCTTTGCGACGCATGGCTTCCACGCCGTCTCGGTCGACGAGATCGTCGGGCGCGCGGCGGTCAACAAGCGGATGGTCTATCATTATTTTGGCAGCAAGGACGCGCTCTTTGAGGCGGCGCTCGCGGAGGTCTACCGTCGGATCGAGGCCATCGAGTTCGGAGCTGTCGAGCAGGGGAGCAACCCGCGCGAGAAGCTGGCCCGGCTGCTTGAGAGCTACTTTGCGTTTCTGGACGCCGAGCCCGAGTTCACGCGGCTGCTGCAATGGGAGAACCTGGAGAAAGGCCGTCATCTCACGAAGGAGAATCACCTGCTGAGCAAGAACCCGTTCTTCACGCGCTTCCGGGCAATCGTCGAGGATGGTGTGGCGGCGGGCGACTTTCGCGCCGACCTGGATGTCACGCACCTGATGATCCACTTCATCGGGCTCTGTTTCATCTACCACTCGAACCGGTTTTCGCTCTCCCAGAGCCTCGAACTCGATCTGGGCGATGCGGCCGTGAAGCAGCGCGGGCTGCGGCAGGTGCTGCGGCTCGTCTTCGACGGGATCGCCCGGCCCGCGCGCTCGTAGGCTTTCAGAGCGTCTCGACTAGCGCGCGGAGATTGTGGAAGCAGATCCGGCTGGCGGCCTCGCCACCCTGCGAGAAACCGTAGCCGGCCGGGAGGTGCAGCATCGCGTCGTCGATTTTTTTCAGACGCCAGTGCGTCTCGAGCGAGAACATCCCGCGATAGCCGGCGGCGCGCGCGGCCCCGAGATGGCCGCGCCAATCCACCTCGCCGATGCCGAGCGGCGTGCCCACGGCGAGGAGCGCCCCGGGGGTGGCGGGCGGGCGGCGGATCGAGTCCTTCACATGCAGATGGAAGAGCCGCGGCGCGAGGCGTGTGAGGTTCGCGGGAACGGGCGCGGCGGCGCCGGGGATGTAGAGGACGTTGCACGGATCCCAGATCGCGCCGAACTGATCGGCGGGCAGGCGGGCGAGGATGGCCTCCATCTCCTCGACCGTGCCGGTGAGGCAGGAATGCTCGTTCTCGATGCCGATGCGCATGCCCGAGCCGCGCGCGATTTCGCCGAGGCCACGGACGTGCTCAGCTACCCGCTCGAGGCGACTCGCCTCCAGCGGATCGGGCTGGCGGAGGAAGGTGAAGACGCGCAGCAGGTCCGCGCCGAGGGCTTTCGCCGTGTCGAGGCTGCGCTTGAAAATCTCGCGGTGCTCGGCGATGGCCGTGGCGTCGTCGAGGGCGCACTTGAAGACGGGCGTGGAGCAGCCGAAGATTTTCCAACCCTCTTCGCGGGCCGCGGCACCGATGGCGGCGATGTCCTCACGGGTCAGGTCCTTGAAGGCGCGGCCGGCGAAGCTGCGCAGCTCAATGCCCGGCAATCCGAACTCGCGCACGAAGGCGCGGAGCACGGGCAGGTCCTGCGAGACCTCGTCGGAGATAAAGGTAAAGTGGTCGGGAAATTTCATTTTTGGGCTTGGGCGAGTTTCATCACGTCGGCGATTGCGACCGGCGCGCCGCCGCGCCGTTTGCTTTCGTCGGCCGCCTCCATGAAGGCGAGGATCTCGATCGTGGTGTCGAGGGGCACGGGCGGGACGCCGGTCTGGAAGAACTTCATGATCTCCAGGGTGAGGCCGCGGTAGCTGTGTTTCTCGCCGGCGGTCACGGCTCCCTTGGTGCCAAGAATGGTGAGCCCGTAGCCTTTGTAGCCATTGCGATTGCCCTGCATGGTGCCGACGCGGCCATCGGCCCAGACGCCGGTGACGACGTCGGCGTCGGCCGTCTGCGTGCGCACGAGGCGGATGCAGCCCGGCCCCATCACGGTGTAGAGCGCCTCGACGGCGTGGATCCCATACCAGAAAAGATCGGGGTGGCTTTTCTCATACTCGGCCGGGCCGACGGAATAGACGGACTTCACGGCGCCGATTTTCTCGAGCTTGGGCGCGAGCGGCTCGGGGCCGTAGCGGAGCGAGGAGGAGCTGAAGACCGGGATGCCGTGCTCGCGCGCGAGCCGTGCAATCTCGAGGCCGTCGCGCAGCGAGCCGGCGAGGGGCTTGTCGATGAACACGGGTTTCTTCGCCGCAAGTGTGCGCTTGAACTGTTCGAGGTGCGGCCGGCCATCGACGCTCTCGATCAGGATCGCATCGACGTTGCGCGCGAGCTCCTCGATCGAGTCGTAGAGCTTCACGCCGTAGGTCTCGGTGAGCTGCTTCGTGAAACCGTCGATGCGGGTCGCGCTCGAAGGGATGTCCGGACTGCCGCCCTTGAACGCGGCGACGACGCGCCCGCCGGGCACGTGGTCAGGCGTCTTGGGGTCGTTGTAAACCTTGGTGAACGCGATGACGTGCGAGGTATCGAGGCCGATCAGGCCGAGGCGCAGGTCGGCGGCGGAGATGCCGACGTGAAGGAGCGCGAGCAGCGCGGCGAGGGTAAGAGGGTTTTTCATGGAGCCGGGGAGGAGAGAAGCGCGGAGGCCGCACGATCGATGAAGAGGGTGGCGGCGGGATGCAAACGCAGGATCGAGGCGGGGCACGCGGTCGTGATCGGGCCCTCGACGGTGGCGCGCACGGCGGAGGCCTTGCGGGGACCGGGCACGTGGATGCTCAGGCGCGTCGCGCGACGGAAGACCGACACGGTGAGCGTGAAGGCGTGGCGCGGCACGGCGTCGAAGTTGGGGAAACATCCGTCGGCGACCTGCTGCTCGCGGCACGCGCGGTCGAGCTCGACCACCTTCACCAGCTGCGGGTCTTCGAAATCGGCGACCGGTGGATCGTTGAAGGCGATGTGGCCGTTTTCGCCGATGCCGAGGGCGATGAGATCGATGGGTTTTTCTGCGAGCAGCGCGCTGTAGCGGGCGGCGACGGCCGCGGCGTCGGGCTCCTCGGCCGGCAAGGGGTGAAAGCGACCGATCTTCACCTGCGATAGAAAGTGCTCGTGGAGGTAGCGGCGGAAGCTCTGCGGATGCGTGCCGGCGAGGCCCACGTAGTCATCCATGTGAAACGCCGTGACGCGGCTCCAATCCACAGCGGTGTGGCCCGTGCGCGAGACGGTGAGCAGCGACGAGAGAAATTCGTTCTGCGAAGGCGCGCACGCAAAGATCACGCGGGCCTCGCCGCGTGCGGCGATGACATCGTGCAGGTAGGCTGCGGCGGCTTGGGCGGCGGCGAGCCCGAGCGCCGGACGGTCGGCATGGACTTCGACGGCGAGGCGGCCGGCGGTGAAGTAGCGGGAGGGTTGAGCGGTCATGAAGGAGGTTAGGTCGGCAGCGTCACGCCGAAGGCGCGTGCGGCGGCGGTCGACCAGAGATGGGCGGACTCGTCGGCGGCGAGCCCGAGGTAGGCAGCCGTGCGGCGCACGCCTTCGTCGGGCGTGAGGGTGGAGCCGGCAAAGCCGCCTCCGCCGGGCTGGCGGGCGATGCCATCGGCGCCGATCTCGAGAGAGAAGCGGCCGATCGCGTAACGGCCGGGGCCCATGCCGGCGCCGGCCATCGCGTCGGTTGTGAAGAGGACTTTGCCTGGCGGCTTGGCGCGAAAAAAATTCCTCAGAGTGAAAGGCGGCAAATGCACGCCATCCGGGATGAGGCACGCGGTCAGTTCATCGCGGGCGAGCAGGCGCTGGATGATGTTGTCGTGCCGGTGCAGCGTGAGTGGCGTGCCATTGCCGACGTGCGTGGCGAAGCGCGCACCCGCGCGGATGGCGGCGTCGATGTCGGCCTCGGAGGCGTTGGTGTGGCCGAGGGAAACCTGCACGCCGGCGGACACGATCGCGGCGATGCATTCGGCGCTGCCGGGCCACTCGGGGGCGAGGGTGATGAGGCGGATGTGGCCGCCTGCGGCGGTTTGCAGGCGTTCGAACTCCGCGATCGACGGCGCGTGCATCGGTTCCGCGGGATGGGCCCCGCGGTAGCCGGGCTCCGGGCTGAGCCACGGCCCCTCGATATGGTAGCCGGCTATCATGCGAGCGCAGGCGGGCGAGGCCGCACGGTGCTTTTCAAACTGCTCCAGCCGTCGGCAGTGCTCGTCGATCGTGTCGGTGATCAACGTCAGCAGGATCGCGGCGACGCCGTGGCGGCGCAGGACGCCGACCGCGTGCTCCAGTTCGTGGAGCGAGACGTGCGGCGCTTGGAAGTCGACGCCGCCAAAGCCGTTGACTTGAAAATCAAACCAGCGGGGCGGGGGCAGGGCGGCGACGGGGTTCATGCGGTGCGGGAAAAATCAGCGACGCCAGGCATCGCGGTGCTGGGCGACAAAGTCGTCGTCGGTGAGCCACGCGTAGTCACGCGTGACACGCGTGATCTCGGCGGCCTGGCCCGGGGAAAGTTTTTCATCCGGATCGAGGCAGGCGGTCGTGGCGAGGAGGCCCTGGCGCCGCAGCACTTCATGGATGCCGGGCAGGCAGCCGGCGAAATCGTGGGCGGCGTCGAAGATTGCGGCGTTGGCGTCGGTGAGCGCGGCGTTGCGGTCCAGCCAGGCGGCGGCGAGCCGCGGCTGCGCGCGCGCGCGCTGGACGTCGCGGAAAAGCTCCACCGCGCGGTGCGTCCAGACGCCCCACTGGCCGAGCAGGCCGCCGTCGATGTGACGGGTGCGCCCGCCGAACGAAAACGGCGTGAGGAGATCGGCGAGGATGTTGTCGTCGTTGCCCGTGTAGAGCGCGACATCGTCGCGGCCCGACTCAAGCACGGCGCGCACGACATCGAGGGTGCGGTAGCGGTTGAACGGCGCGATCTTCACGGCGACGAGACCGGGAATATCAGCGAACGCGCGCCAGAAGCGGTAGGAAAAAACGCGTCCGCCCACGGCGGGCTGCAGGTAGAAGCCCACGAGCGGAATCTCCGCGGCGACGGCACGGCAGTGCCGGAGCACCGTGCGTTCGTCGTCGCGCTGCCACGCGCCGAGGCTCAGCAAGCCGGCTTGGTAGCCGAGCGAGCGAGCGAGCGCGGCCTCCTGGAGTGCTTGCGGCGTGCGACCGCAAAGACCGGCGATGAGCGCGAAGGCCGAGGCGCGCCTTGCGCTCTGCTCGGCGGCGACCACGGCGGCGAGGCGCAACACCGGCTCAAATAGCCCAATCGCGGGATCGCGGATGGCGAATTGTGTGGAGTGGACGCCGACAGCGAGGCCGCCGGCGCCGGCGGCGAGGTAGTAGCGGACGAGCGCGGCTTGGGAGCGCTCGTCCCAGCGGCGCCGCCGCGTGAGGGCGAGCGGCAGTGCGGGGATCACTTGTCCGGATCGCAGGTGCCGGCGTAGATCGAAGGGCGGAGTGGCGCGCGCGGTCACGGTTTCAAAAGCGTCCGTCGCGCCGCTCGAAGCCGGTGGGCTTGCCCCATGTTGCGCCGCCTTGGGCGACCCACGCCGCCGTCCATGCGATCATCTGATCGAGGGTGACGAGCGGCGCGCCGAAGCGCCGGTGCGAGAGCGCGGCGTTGTTGAGCAAGGCGGTCCCGGCCTCGGTGCCGGTGAAGGCGACAGGCCGGCCGAGCGCACGGCCCAGACGGTGCGCAAGATCGCGGACGGAAAGAGTTCCGGGGCCCGTGACATTGATGAGCGCGGCCGGCGCGCTGGCGAGTTCGAGCGCCTGGATGCTGTGGGCGATGGCATCGCTCTGCCAGATGACGTTCACGTAGCCGGTCGTGACATCGATTGGATGGCCCGCGAAAACCCATTGTGCCAGATCGACGAGCAGGCCGTAGCGAAACTCGGTCGCGTAGTTGAGGCGAACGAGCACGACGGGGGTGTCATGCGAGGCGGAGGCGGCGCTGAATGCCTGCTCGCGGTCGACGCAGGACATCGCGTAGGCACCGACGGGCGAGGCGGGGGTGTCCTCACGGGCGCCGCCGGACGCGGGACTGACGAAGGGATAGACGTTGCCCGATGAGAATGCGACGATGCGGGAGTGGGCGAATCGGCGTGCAATCCGCTGGGGAATCTCGACGTTGACCGCGCGCAACAAACCGAGATCGGCGGCGGTGCCGAACTTGACGCCCGCCAAGAAGAAAACCGTGGGTGATTCCGGCAGCGCCGCCACGGCCGCCGAATCGCCGAGATCACAGGCGATGCTCTCGATGCCGCGCTGCTCGAACGCGGCGCGGTCCCGGAGGCTCTGAAAACGCGAGACCGCGATCACGCGGTCGGCGCGACCGAGGTGTTGGAGTGCACGGCGCAGCATCAGGGCGAGGTGGAGGCCGAGTTTGCCGCTGGCACCGAGGATAAGAAAAGGTCCCGTTGCACGCGCCATGGTGCCGATCACCCCAGGGGTAGGCGCGCTGAGAAAATCGTCGACCATGTCCGCGGCGCAGGGCAGGGCGGGGTGCGGGACGGCGGTCGTTGGGGTGTCGGGCATCGGGCGTGGAAGGATGAACCTAGGTGTCTGCGTCGCGTTCCTACAAGCGAAAGCTCGCTTGCAGGAAAAACGGGCCCGGCATCAGGCACGGGCGAGTTGACCGGCGCGCTTTTGGATATCGGCGATTTTCTCCGCGATACGCTCCATGGAGGCGCGGGAGCCGAGCAGTTTCGCCTGGCCGAGCCAGACGGTCTCTTCGACGACGCGATCGTTGGCCGGGCAGCGGTTACGCTCGAGCCACTGTGCCATCCCGGCGTCCCCGTAGATGCGGCGGTAGTGGGGGTTTTTCGCGAGAGCCTGCACATGCGGGGAGAGGTTGAGCGCGGTATAGCCTGCGCTCGCGGCGACGCCCTCCTTGGCGAGCGCGTGGAGAAACTTCGCGCGCGGCAGGCCGGCGAATTTCGCTGCGTCGTAGCGAAACATGTAGAGATGCCACCCGTTGCGCGTGTTGCCGGGAGTGAGCTTGGCGGGCGCGATGCCGGGGATGGCGGCCAGCAGTCGGGAGAGATGGGCGGCATTGTCCGCGCGTTCCTTTTGCTGCGCCTCGAATCGCGTCCACTGCGAGAGCAGGAGCGCGGCCTGAAATTCGGTTAGGCGGAAATTCGCCCCGCGGCCGAGGCTCGGCGCGGGTTTGCCGCCGCCGGGTGTATGGAAGTTGTAGCAACGATGCGCGAAATCATCGTCGTTTGTGACGACGGCGCCACCTTCACCCGCGGTGAGGTTCTTGCCTGCTTGGAAACTGAAGCAGCCGCCCAGGCCGTGGGTGCCGACGGGGCGGCCGTTCCACTCGGCTAGCGGTGCTTGGCAGGCATCCTCGATCAGCGGGAGATTGCGCGCGCGGGCGAGTGTGGCGAGAGCGTCGAGGTCCGCGGCTGTGCCCCCTATGTGGACCGGGAGCAAGAGTCGCGTGGCCGGTGAGATCGCCGCCGCCACCGACTGTGCATCGATCTGGAGCGTGGCGGGGTCTGTGTCGGCAAATACGGGCAGGGCGAAGCTGGCGGTGATGGCGTTGAAGGTGGCCACAAACGTGTAGGGCGGCAGCACCACCTCGTCGCCGGGCCCGATATTGAGCGCGCCGAGCGCGGTGAGGAGCGCAGTCGTGCCGGACGAGGTGGCGATGCAATGCTTCGCCTGCATGCGTTGCGCGAAGACGGTCTCGAACTCTCGATTGCGAGCGCCACCGGATGTGCGCCCCCACCGGCCGCTGCGCAGAACATCGATCAGCGCTTTTTCGTCGGTTCCGCCGATAAGCGGCCAGTCGGTCCCCGACGCTGCGCGCGGAGCGGTGGCGGTGGACTGGGACTCGGCGGCGGATACACGTGCGAGGCTGGCAACGACAGCGGCGGAAGCCGCGCAACCGAGGAAATTACGGCGGGAGGCAGGGGTGTGCATGGGAGGTGTGGGGACGAGGACGAGGGAGCGTCGCCAGGTAACTGTAAAGTTACTTGACGCGCTCGCGAGTCAAGGTCTTTCCTCCGCGAGTTCGCATGGACCGTCCTGCGGCCATGACGATATCTGCCAAACCATGAACATCCGCCTTCTCCTCGTGTTCGCATTTCTTGCGGCACCGGCTTTTGCCGCCGCTGACGCTGGTTCCATTCAGGGCCGCGTCTTTAATCCCGCGACCGATGCCTTTGTGCGGAACGCCGAGGTTCGGATCACCGGCACTGATCGCGTGGCCTACTCCGAGGAAGGCGGCCGCTATCAGTTCGACAATGTCCCCAGTGGGTCCGTCACGCTCGTCGTGTCGTTTTCCGGCTATATGACCACGAGCGCCTCGATCACCGTCGCGGCGGGCGCGCGGGTGACACGCGACTTTGAACTTACGAGTGCGCTCGCCGCCCCGGATGCCGGCGCGGCCGTGCAGATGGGGCGCTTCGTTGTCTCCAATGATCGCGAGGGCAACGCGAAGGCCATCATGTCGCAGCGCCGCAGCATGAACATCGGCACTTCGGTCGCCTCCGATATTTTCGGCGACGTCGCCGAGGGCAACGTCGGCGAGTTCCTTAAATACCTCCCCGGCGTCGACCTCGAATACGTTGATGCGGAGACCCGCGGCCCGCGTCTGGGCGGCCTCGATCCGCAATACGTGGGCGTCACGATGGACGGCCAAAAAATGGCGAGCGCCGACGCGTTCGCGTCCTACGGCTCGATGATCAACGGCAGTTCAGGTGCGGCCTCGCGCTCTGTCGGCTTCGAGCAGATGTCGATCAACAGCATCGAGTCCATCGAGGTGAGCCGCACCACCAGCTCCGACATGGACGCGGACGCGCCCGCCGGCACGATCAACCTCAAGACGAAGCGCGCATTCGACCGCAAGGGCCGCCGCATTGACTGGCAAGTCAGCCTCAGTGCCAATTCCGACGAGTTTAAGCTGGGCAAAACCTACGGCCCCGGTGACCGCCAGAACCGCCTCATCCGTCCGAACTTCACGCTCGATTATTCCGATGTGTTCATGGACCAGCGCCTCGGCGTTCGTTTTGGCCTCAGCCAGTCGAAGGTGCTCTACGAGCAGCAATACGTCACCCACACCTACAACCGCACCGTGACGGCCGCCGACCCGCGTCCGACGGTGCTCACCGGCATAGTGTTTACCGACGGGCCGAAATTTGTGGACCGCTTCACCGCCTCGCTCACTGCGGACTACAAGGCGACATCGCGCCTCGTGCTCTCCCTGACGGCGATGTTCAACGCCTATGACGGCGCGACATTCACCCGCGCGCTCACGTTCAACGCCGCGGCCAACGGCACCGTGGCCGCCACGGGTCGCCAAAATGTGATCGGCGACGGCCTCACCGATATCCAGACGAATGGGCTCGCGTCCAATACCTCGCGCACGCTGGCGTTCGGTGGCGGCAATTTCGACAAGCTCACCAACACCGTGACCTTCACGCCCAAGTTCGAATACACCCTCGGCAGTTTGCTGCTCGACGGCGCGTTCACCTATTCGCGCTCAAAAAACGACTACGAAGGCATCGTTCGCGGAACGGCGCGCCTTGAGACGCTCAACCCCCTCGTCACCGATTTCCGTGCGACGCGCCCTAGTCCGAATTCCGCCGAGTGGACCATTGTGCAGGCCCCCGGCAGTCCCGACTGGTCCAACCTCGCGAATTTCACCAATCCGCGCCTTTCCTCCGAGGATGGCCGTTTCGCCTTCGTCGAAATCTACAATGCCGATTTCAACGCCCGCTACACCATGCCGTGGAGCTTGCCGACATTCCTCAAATTCGGTGGCAAGGTGAACGAGGAATACCGCCGATCGGAAAATCGCACCGTCTACAACTCGTATGCCTACAATGGTCCCGGCGGCGGCGTTAACGGCAGCTACGCCGCGTTCCCATCACCGCGCCCCTTCAGCGCCACGTTTGGCGGCATCACCGCGCTCAATATCCCGAACATGCCGACGATCGTGAGCCGCCAGGGGCTCGGTTCGCTCTTTCAGACGCACCCGGAATATTTCACGAACAATGCGACGGTGGAAAATTACTACGCGGCGTTCTACGCCAACAAGCGTGACTTCAAGCAGACGGTCGCGGCCGCCTATGGCATGGCGAACACCCGCGTCGGTCGGTGGCAGTTTCAGGGCGGCGTGCGCTGGGAGCGCACGGAGACCGAATCGAAGGAATTCAATCCGCTCACCGCCGCACAGGTGCAGGCTGCGGGATTCCCCATCAGCACGGCCACGCGCCGTGCGACGACCAATGCCGGCATAGATTACCAGTTCGCTTCCCGGCCGCGTGTCACGCGCCGCGGCGTCTACGATAATTTTTTCCCGAGCATCAGCGCCAAATACACCATTCGGCCCGATCTCTTCGCGCAGTTTGGCTACAGCTATGCTATCTCGCGTCCGCCGATCGATGCGCTCGCCGGTGTCTGGTCGGTCAACGACACCGCGCAGATCGTCACGGCGCCGAATCCCGATCTAAAGCCGGAACTTTCCGACAACTACGTCGCGCGCCTCGCGTGGTATTTTAGCAACGTCGGCAGCCTCACCGTGCTGGTGCAGCAAAACGAAATCTCCCGCATCCGCTTCACGCGGCGCTTCACCGCCGATGAGTTCGGCTATGCGGACGATCCAGCCTACGCCGGCTACACCTTCGAGTCGCTGGATAACAGCAGCCTCGTCTATCGCTACCGCAATCTTGAGGTGGGATACAACCAACAGCTCACGTTTCTTCCCGGTGCGTTGCGCGGCACGAGCGTGAACCTGAGCTACACTCGCTCCTACGCGAACCAGTGGCGACCAGGCGTCGTGCCGAACAAATTCACCGGTGGTGTGAGCTGGAACTACCAGCGCTTCGGCCTGCGCGCCGGCGGTGTGTGGCTCGACGACGCGCCGTTTACCACCGTCTTTGGCCGCTACCAGCGCCACAATTTCAAACTCGATATGAGCGGCAGCTATCGAATCTGGAAAACCACCAGCCTGTTTTTCCAAGGCCGCAACATCCTCAACGATCCCCAGCTTCTCTATGAGGGCGATCCACGGCGCGGCATCCCCGCCGCGCTTTATCGCTATGGCAACTATGGCGTGAGCTGGACGTTTGGCGTGAAAGGTAATTTCTGATCCTATTTCCCCATGCTTGGCCTATCCCGCTTCCTCCCCGTCCTCCTCTGCGTAGTGGTTTCGCCCGCGGCCTTCGCCCAGATCGGCGATGTCGCGGACAAAAAGGGCGAGGTCCAGCGGTCGCTCGTCCCTGCCGACAAGATTCCACCGGCGCCTGCGCTTACGCCCGAACAGGCGATGAAGTCATTCACGGTGGCGCCAGGTTTCCGGCTCGAACTCGCGGCCGCGGAACCGCTCGTGCAGGAGCCCGTCGCGATCGCATTTGCGCCGGACGGGCGGATGTTCGTCGTCGAGATGCGCGGCTACATGCCTGACCTCGATGGCAACGGCGAAGATCTGCCCACCGGGCGCGTTTCCGTGCTGCGCGATACTGATGGCGACGGCCGCTACGACCAGTCCGTGATCTTCGCGGACAACCTGGTGATGCCCCGCGCGATCACATTTGTCGGCGACGGGGTGCTCGTGGGCGCGCCGCCCGAGCTGATTTTTTTCCGCGACACCGACGGCGACGGCAAGGCCGACACCCGCGAGGTCGTCGCCACCGACTACGGCGTGCGGGTTGACCCGAAGCGCCCGCATCTCGCGAATCCCGAACGCGCGCCCAACAGCCTGCTCTGGGCCTTCGACAACTGGATCTACAGCGCCGCCTATACGAAAAAGTTCCGCCGTGTGAACGGCGTCTGGGAAACGGGTGCGACGAGCTTCCGCGGGCAGTGGGGTCTTACCCAGGACGACTGGGGCCGCCTCTACCATGGCTCCAACAGCGACTCGCTTCGCGTCGACGTGATCCACTCCGAGTATCTCGCGCGCAACCCGCACTACCCGCGCCTCGCCGGCACCAACGTCAACGGCGCCGAGAATCAGCTCGTGTGGCCCGCGCGCGTGAACCCTGGTATCAACCGCGGCTACCGCCCCGAAATGTTGCGCGACGGAAAACTCAAGGAGTTCACCGCCGCCTGCGGCTGGTGGATCTATCGCGGCGATTTGCTGCCGGAGCTGGCGGGGAATCTTTTTGTGGCTGAGCCGGCGGGCAATTTTGTGCGCCGCACCGTGCTCACATCGGAGAACGGCACGGTGCGCGGCCGCAATGCCTACGCCGGCGAGCAGAAGGAGTTCGTCGCCTCGACGGACGAACGCTTCCGCCCAGTGAATTTCGCCACCGGCCCCGACGGCGCGCTCTACATCGTCGATCTCTACCGCGGTGTGCTCCAGCACCGCATCTCGCTCACGAGCTACCTGCGCAAACAAAGCGAGGATCGCGGCCTCAATGATCCGCAGCACCTCGGTCGCATCTATCGCGTCGTGCCGGACGGCAAGCCCGCGCCGCGCGTCGCGACCATCCCGGTGATGAAACCGGCGGAGTGGGTCGCGAAGCTCTCACATCCCAATGCTTGGTGGCGCGAGACGGCGCAGCGCTTGCTTGTCGAGGCCCGCGATCCGGCGCTGGCGGTTGCGGTGCGCGAAGTCGCGACGAAAGGCTCGCTCGCCCAAGGCCGTGTGCATGCGCTTGCGGTGCTCGATGGAGTCGGTGCGCTGGATCGCGCCACGGTGCTTTCGGCGTTGAATGATGCGGCTCCGGTCGTGCGCACAGTGGGCCTGCGGCTGGCGGAGCGATTTTTGCCGGCCGCCACGGACGATGCGCTCCTGCAACGGATGCTTGCGCTTGCGCGCGATGCATCGGCCGAGGTTGCGCTTCAGGCCGTCCTCACGCTGGGGCAGGCCAAGATTCCCGCGGTCGATCGCGAGTTGGTGCGAGTCGTGGTAGAACGGCCGGCCGGTGCTTTTTTTGCCGATGGCCTCCTCAGCGGCCTGAAGGATCGCGAGTTGACCGTGCTTGAATCGTTGCTGCGAGATAAGCCTGCGGGAGATCGTGCCGCTGCGGAAAAATTGATGGTGAGTCTCGTTCGGGGCATTCTGGGCTCCCGCGATAGTGCAGGGGTGGAGCGGGTGTTCGCGCTCGCCGTTGAGAGCAAGTTGCCTGGGCTGCTTGACGGACTTGTGCCCGCTGTCGGCATGTCACGTCGGCCGATTGTGCTCGCACAGCAGCCCGCCGGTTGGGCTGAGCTGGAGAAAAATGCCACGGCCAAGGCGCGGCTCGCGAAGCTCGCCGATGTCATCGTCTGGCCCGGCAAACCCGGTGTCACCGTTGCCGGCGCTGCCGTTCCGCTCTCACCGGCGCAGCAGGCACGTTTCGATTCGGGCCGCACGCTCTTTTCAGCTGTCTGCGCCGCGTGCCACCAGGCCGATGGCCGCGGGCTTGACGGCCTGGCGCCGCCGCTGCTCGATTCCGAGTGGGTGCTGGGTTCGCCCGAGCGCAGCGTGCGCATCGTGCTGCATGGCGTGCGCGGCCCCATCACGGTGCTCGGTCGTGTGCATACGGGTGACATGCCGGCGTTTGGCGCGGCCCTGAACGACGAGCAGGTTTCAGCCATCTTGACCTACCTTCGGCGCGAGTGGGGCCATGCCGCCTCGCCAGTCGACCCTTCGACGGTGGCGACCATCCGGTCGGCCACTGCCGGGCAAACGGATGCGTGGAGCCCTGAGGAGCTGAACAAGTTCAAGTAACCCCCCGGCAGGCGGAAACTTGGATGCTGTTTCGGTCGTAACCGGGCGGATTCAACGGCGTCTTGCCTGTCGTGCATGTCCACGCATCCATTCACTCATGCCTGACGATGCAGCCCCGCCGCTCGATCTGGCTGGCTGCCTTGAACGGGTGCGCCAGCGCGATCAATCCGCTGCGCGCGAGCTGGTGGATCACCTCTATCCTCTCGTCATTCGCATCGTGCGGTCGCACCTGCCCCGCCGGGTCTCGGAGGAGGATCTCGCGCAGGAAGTGTTCATGAAGATGTTCACGCGCCTGGCACAATATCAGGGGGCGGTCCCGTTTCCTCACTGGGTGTCCCGCATCGCGGTCACCACCTGCATCGATCACCTGCGGGCGCAGAAGCGCCGGCCGGAATTCAGGTGGGCCGATCTTTCGGAAAACGAGGCCAATGTGCTCGACGCCGTGATGACCAACGAGAACGAGGTCGCCGCCAACGACGCCATGGCCGCGCACGAGCTGGTCCACAAGCTCCTCGGCCAGCTCAAGCCCGACGACCAGCTTGTCATCCGCCTTTTGGATCTTGAGCAGAAATCGATCGCCGAGATCGCGGCCCTCACCGGCTGGAACCAGTCGCTCATCAAGGTTCGCGCGTTCCGCGCGAGACGGAAGTTGCAGAAGCTTTTCAAGGAACTACAAAAACAAGAACGCTCATGAGCCCTAATCACAACGACCCGCGCCACGCTTGGGCGCGCCTCACTGCCGCGGCACGCACGGTGCGCGATGAACGCGATGCCTCCGCTCCGTTTGGCTTTGCCACCCGCGTCGCCGCGCTGGCGTTCGCCCAGGAGCGTCGCGTTTCGTCGCTGCTCGAGCGCTTTTCGCTCCGTGCCATCGGTGTGGCGGCCCTCCTCGCGCTGTGCAGCGTGGCGCTTAACTACCAGGAACTCGCCGGCACCGGCACCTTCGTGCAGCACGCCGACGACGAACTGCTCCACACGGACGATGCGATGACGATCGTGCTGAATCTGTCGGCCGACTGAGGATCCCGATGGAGAAGCCTTGGAAAGTCCTCGCGGCCTTCCTCACCGTTTTTGTCGCCGGTGCGGTCTTCGGCGGCGTCTTCACCCTCGGGGTTAATGCGAGGAAGCAAGGCCGCGAACCCCGGCCGACTTTGATTGCCCCGTTGCCCGAGCCGGCCGCGCCCGTCGCGAGCGGTGTGGTGGCGGCGACGCCTGCCACGTCTCCGGCCGGGCCGTCTGCCTCGAAAAAGAGCGGAGGTTTTCTCCCTCTTCCCGCGGTGCCCGGATCGGTCATGCCGCAGCTCATGCGGCAGTTCACGCAGCGGCTCGAATTGAGTGCCGCTCAAAAGGACCGCATTCGCCCCGTCATTGCTCGGGCCAGTGAGGATCTGCTCCGGCTCCGGCAGGAAAATCTGGCTGACACGGTCCGCGTCACCGAACGAATGTATGAGGACATTTCGTCGGCCCTCACCCCGGCCCAGCGGACCGAACTCGATAAAATGCATGTCCAGATGCAGGAGCGCGCCCGGGCCGAGCAGCTCAAACGCGCTGAACAGCTCAAGGCCAAGCGGGCCGAGAACGCCGCCACCGAGGGCGCGAATCGCGCGACCGGTGAAGCGGCTCCCGCGCGACCCAAGGGGCCGCGGCCGGCTCAGCCCTGAGTCATTTTTGACCGGCTGAACGCTGCCGTTTGCGGCGCGCAATTTCCAAAATTGACAGTTGCGCTGCCTGGGGTGGCTCGCATGGTTCGCGCCGGCCAGGTGCCATGCATGGGCAGGGCGCGTGAACTCCGCCAGGACCGGAAGGTAGCAACGGCAACGACGCACTCCCAGTGCCGTGGAGTGCCTGGCCACTTTTATTTTTCGATTTTGGATTTTCGCTTTTCGATTTTGGCCTTCTAGCTAGCGAGCCTTGTCCACCGCCTACCAAGTCATCGCACGCAAGTGGCGCCCGCAGACCTTCGACGATCTCGTCGGACAGGATCATGTGGTGCGCACGCTCACGAACGCCATCGCCCGCCAGCGCATCGCCCATGCCTACCTCTTCGTCGGCCCGCGAGGCACCGGCAAGACCTCGACGGCGCGCATCTTTGCGAAAGCCCTGAACTGCACGGATGGCCCCAAGGCCGATTTCGATCCCCAGGATCCGGCCTGCGTCTCCATCGCCGAGGGCTCGCACCTCGATGTGATCGAAATCGACGGCGCATCGAACAACGGCGTCGATCAGGTGCGCGATCTCCGCGAGACGGTCCGCTACGCGCCGGCGCAGGGGAAATTCAAAATCTACATCATCGACGAGGTGCACATGCTCTCGGCCGCGGCGTTCAATGCGCTGCTCAAGACCCTCGAGGAACCGCCGGCGCACGTGAAGTTCGTCTTCGCCACCACCGATCCGCAGAAGGTGCTGCCGACGATCGTGTCGCGCTGCCAGCGCTTCGATCTGAAGCCGATCCCGTCCGAACTCATCGTCGAGCGCCTGAAAACCATCGCCGTCGCGGAAAAGATCAAGGTCGGCGACGCCGCCCTCGCATGCATCGCGCGCCTCGCCGACGGTGGCATGCGCGATGCGCAATCCATATTTGACCAGATGATCTCGTTCTGCGGGGCCGAAATCGCCGAGCCGGATGTGCTGGATGTCTACGGCCTCGTCGCCGGGGAAAAAATCGCCGCGCTGGCCGCGGCGCTGGCCGCCGGTGATCACCAGCGGATCATCGCCATCGTGGACGAGTGCGACGCCGCGGGCCGCGATCTCGTGCGGCTTTTGGTCGATTTGCAGGCCCTCGTGCGCCACGGGCTGCTCGACGCCATCGCGAAGGGTGGCCGCAGCGAGCTGCTGGGCGGCACGCCCATGACCACTGAGCAGCTCACGCGGATGCTCGACGGCCTGCGCGAAGGCGAGGGCAGCGTTAAGCTGGGTCTCGCCGAGAAGGTTAATTTCGAAGTCACCCTGCTCAAGGCGGTCGAGGCCAGCCGCGCGCGCGCCATCGATTCCCTGCTCAAGGAGATTGCGGCGCTGGCCGACGAGGCGTCCCCGGCGGCAGGCGACAGCGAAAAAAAAAAGGCCTGATTGATCGGCTGGAGGCTCGGCTCGGCGCGAGATTCGAGTCCGTGGCGGCGAAACCCGCGCTTTTAGCGGCGGGTCCAGCTGTGGCGGAAAGGCCATCCGAGCCGGCTCCGCCGGAACCGGACTCGGTTCCGCTCACGGATGGCATGGCGCCGTTGTGGCCGGACGAGACGGCGGAGGCGGACTTCATCGCCGAGGCGCGGGCGCGCGGCGAGCCTGTCGTCGTGGCGCGACCGGCGGCGGAAAGCGATGAGCCTTCCGAGGGCAAGCCGCTCCCGCCGCTCGAAGAGCTCGTTCAGCGCATCCCTGACGAGGTGCGCGAGACGCTGGAGGATCTGTTTCGGGCGCGGTTCGTCGCTGTGCGGCGCATTCCGGGCAAAGCGTTGAAGGAGTAGCGCCCGCTTACTCGATCCATTCCGCCCCGACTTCCCTGCGTCCGGTGGCCGGCAACGCGGAGACATACGCGTCGATTTTCACCGTGGCGAAGGGCGCCAGCAACGGCACCGGCTCGCGCCGGTAAAGCCCCTCATGCACCCCCTCAAAAAGATCGAGTTCGCGCAGGGCGGCGGGTTCGACCGACCACACTTCGCCCACGACTCCCGCGCGATCCTCGGGCACCGCCACCAGGCCGGGATAGCCGCCAAGATCATAGAGCCGATAACCGGGGACCGTGCGCGCCGGTCCGAGAAAGCGCTGGCCTGCGAGGTGGTGGTGGTTGCAGCACCCGCGTTTGAGCGTGCCGTAAACAAAGAGGAGCGAACTCATGGCGCAGCCGACTCGAAGACGACGGCCGTGGCGTTGTCGCGGCCCGAGGCGGCGACCGCTTCGTCCACGATGCGGTGGGCGCGGCTGCGCGGGTCGTTCGGCTCGGGATCCGTGCCGAGCAGTTCTTCCAGCCGGTTGTCCCAGAGGCCGTCGATGACGCCATCGGAGCAAATGAGGAACCGGTCACCAGGCCGGTGGGCGAGCTCGCCGAGCTGCGGATCGACGAACTGGTTGCTGGCGCCGAGGGCTTGGTTGAGGGCGTTGCGCCGCGGGTGAGTGCGGGCCTCGCGTTCGTTGAGGCGACCTTGCTGGCGCAGCCAGCCCGGATAGCTGTGGTCGTGCGACAGTTGGACGAGCGGGCCGCCGGCAGGCAGATGGTAGAGACGGCAGTCGCCGACGTGGGCGAAGTGCAGCCGGTCCTGGCGCACCCAAGCGAGCGTGAGCGTGGTGCCCATGCCGGCGCATTCCTCGTAGGAATAGCCGAGCCGCAGGAGATCGCGGTGGATGGCGGCGACGAGTTCGCCGAGCACGGCGGAGAAATCCACCGGGGCCGTCCGGGTGTTGCGACTCAGCGCCGCCGGGAGCAGCCGCGTGATCCGATCGACCGCGATGCGGCTGGCAAACTCGCCGGACTTGGCGCCGCCCATGCCATCGCACACGGCGAAGACGAAATCGCTCGCGGCCAGCGGCGCCCGGCCGGTCTTGCCGAGAAAGCGCACCTCGCGGGCGTCGAGCGCGAGGGCGAGGAACACGTCCTCGTTGTTGGGCCGCACGCGGCCCGGGTGGGTGAGGCCCGACCAGAGAACGTCGGGCAGGGGTGGCACTTGGCTCATTGCGCTGCGGAAGGACGGAGACTGATGGAGCGGCCGGTGCCGTCGTCGAGAATCGTGGCGAACTCGAAGTCGATCACACAGAAGCGGCCGTCGGCGATGCGGTAGGTGATGTTGCGCAGGTCGCGGTCCTCGTGGCGCACGCCGAAAGCCTCCAGCTCGGCGAAAATCTCCTTCTGCCGCTCGGGTTGAAGATGGTCGACCCGTCCGCCGCAGTTGGTGGTCACCAGCAGGAGTTTCTCCGGGTCGGCCTCCAGCACGCGCGGCACAAACGTGCAGCCACGGTCCTCCAGCAGGCGCAGCACCCGGACCTCGTGCTCGAAGCGCTCGCGGGCGAGGTGACCGCGGAAGGTCTTGTGCACGCGCCCGTCGAAGCCGATGCGGACGGTGGCGCGGGCGGTGTCCTTGATCGAATGCATGGAGGCGCCGCGAGGGTCCGCCGGGCGCCGGCGGGTGGCAAGCGCGCTCGCCGGCGGGGCTGGCACACAGGTGTGCGTCATGAACAAAACTTCTGATTGCCACTGGCACATGAGCTGCTCAATTCCGCTTTCGATTTTTCCGCTCGTTTCCGAGTGGGAAAATCATCCACGTTCACTCCGCTCCCGTCCCAAAACCCTGCCTTCACCGCACCTCATCATGGCCAAATACAAACTGGAATACATCTGGCTCGACGGCTACACGCCGCTGGCCAATTTGCGCAGCAAGACGCAAATCAAGGAATTCGCCAAGTTCCCGAAACTCTCGGAACTGCCCAACTGGGGCTTCGATGGCAGCTCGACCCAGCAGGCCGAGGGCAAGAGTTCCGACATCGTGCTCAAGCCCGTCGCGGTGTATCCCGACTCCACACGCAAGAACGGCGTGCTCGTGATGTGCGAATGCTACCAGCACACCGGCCAGCCCAGCCCCTCAAACTCGCGCGCCACCATCCCGGATGATGCGGACACGTGGTTCGGCTTTGAGCAGGAATACTTCTTCTACCAGGATGGACGTCCGCTCGGCTTCCCCGAAGGCGGCTATCCGGCCCCGCAGGGTCCGTATTACACCGGCGTGGGCTACAAGAACGTAGGCTGCGTCGCCCGCGAGATCGTCGAGAAGCACATCGATATCTGCCTCGACGCCGGCATCAACATCGAGGGCATCAACGCCGAGGTCGCCAAGGGCCAGTGGGAATTCCAGATCTTCGGCAAGGGCTCCAAGAGCGCCGCCGACCAGATGTGGGTCGCCCGCTACATCCTCGCCCGCCTCTGCGAGAGCTACTGCATCGACATCGAGTGGCGGTGCAAACCCATCCTCGGGCCGTTCAACGCCGCGCTCGACTGGAACGGCTCCGGCATGCACTCGAACTTCTCCACGAAGTTCATGCGCGAGACCGGCGGCAAGGCCTACTTCGAGAAGCTCATGGAAGCCTTCAGCAAGAACTGCAACGAGCACATCGCGGTCTATGGTCCGGAGAACCACCTCCGCCTCACCGGCCTGCACGAGACGCAGTCGATCGACAAGTTCACCTACGGTGTCGCCGACCGCGGCGCCTCGGTGCGCGTGCCGCACAGCTTCATCAACAACGGCTACAAGGGCTACCTCGAGGATCGCCGTCCGAACTCTGCCGCCGACCCGTATCTCGTGGCTGGCCGCATCCTGAAGACGATCCAGTCTGTGCCGTTGCCGAAGGCCAAGGGCTGAGGCTGAAACCCAGCGACCGCTTTTCCAAAGGCGCCACCCTGCGGTGGCGCCTTTTTCTTGGGCTGAGGTGCCTGCCGAAAAAAAAGACCGCCTGACGGAGGCGGTCTTTTGAAAAACAGGCGAAGCGAGGTTCGCGCTGCGGCTTACTTCAGCAGCATTTCCTTCACGCTCTTGCCGGCCGGGATCATCGGGAGCACGTGCTCGGTGTAGGGCACGATGACATCGAGGACGAACGGGCCGTCGCAATCGAGCATCTCCTGCACGGCGGCGCGGAGTTCGCTCTTCAGATGCACGCGGCGCCCCTTCACGCCGAAGCCTTCGGCGATTTTCACGAAGTCGGGATAGAGGCCGGGCAGGTTCTCCGGGCTGCCGACATTGCTCTCGTCGCCCAGGATGGTGTTGCCGCGGACGCTGCCGTAGAAGCGGTCTTCCCACTGCACGACCATGCCAAGGTGCTGGTTGTTCAGGATCATCGCCTTGGCGGCGATGTTCTCGATCTTGGCAGTGGCGAGTTCCTGGATGTTCATTACGAACGAGCCGTCGCCATCGATGTCGATGACCTGCTTGTCGGGACGCGCGACCTTGGCGCCGAGCGCGGCGGGATAGCCGAAGCCCATCGCGCCGAGACCGAGCGAGCTGATATAGCGGCGCGGCTCGTCGAACTGGTAGAACTGCGCGGCCCACATCTGGTGCTGGCCCACGCCGGTGGTGATGATGGCGTCGCCCTTGGTGAGTTCGTAGAGCACCTGCACCGCTTCCTGCGGGACGATGTGCTTGCTCGTCTCCCAGCCAAACGGGTGCTCCTTCTTCCACGTCGCAATCTGCGCGTGCCAGGCCTTGGTGTCGGGCGGGGAGAACTTCGCGGCCTTGGCCAACTCGTTGAGGCGGCTGAGCGCGTGCTTCACGTCGCTCACGATGGGGAGCTGGACGCGCTTGTTCTTGTTGTGCTCGGAGGCGTCGATGTCGATGTGGATGACCTTCGCCTGGGTCGCAAACTTGCTCGTGTCGCCGGTGATGCGGTCGTCGAAGCGCGCACCCACGGCGATGAGCAGGTCGCACTGGTCCACGGCCCAGTTGCCGTAGGCCGAGCCGTGCATGCCAAACCAGCGCATCGAGAGCGGATGCGTCTCGGGAAAGCCACCGAGGCCCATCAACGTGGTCGCCACGGGGACATTGGTCGCCACGGCGAAGGCCTTCAGGTCGGCGTGCGCCTCGGCGGAGATGATGCCGCCGCCGGCGTAGAGCACGGGACGCTTGGCCTCGGCGATGCTCGCGAGCACCGCGCGGAGTTGATCATCGTTGGCGTGCTGGACCGCGGTCGCGTAGGCGCTGCGGAACTCGACCGTCGCGGGATAGACGGGCTGGAATTTTTTCTGCTGCACGTCCTTCGGGATGTCGATGATGACGGGCCCCGGCCGGCCGCTGCGCGCGAGGTAAAATGCCTCCTTGAAGATGCGCGGCAGATCGGCGGCATTCATCACGAGGTAGGAATGCTTCACGATCGGCAGCGTCATGCCGTAGAAGTCAGTCTCCTGAAACGCCATCTTGCCGATGTATTTCGAGTAAACCTGCCCGGTGATCGCGATCATCGGGACGGAGTCCATGAACGCATCGGCGATCGCGGAGACGAGGTTGGTGGCGCCGGGGCCGCTGGTGGCCATGCACACGCCAACCTTGCCGGTCACGCGCGAGTAGGCCTCCGCGGCAAACGATCCGCCCTGCTCGTGGCGGGGTAGGATCACGCGGATTTTGTCGGTGCGGGCGAGGGACTGGTGCAGCTCCTGCGAAGCGCCGCCCGGGTAGGCGAAGACGACATCCACGCCCTCGCGGATCAGGCACTCGACGACGCAGTCGGAGCCCTTCATTTCGGGGCCGATCTCGGCCTTGGGAAACACGGCGGGTGAGGTGGTGTCTTTTTTCATGGCTTATGGGAGGACAGACAGGCCCGGAAGCAAGACTGGCGCAGGGGGGCGAGGCAAGCCCGCGGTTCGGCGGAAGCACCCGGCACGATTAGGCTGGCGAACCCGCCCGCCCGCCCGGCACGGTAAGATGATGCTTCGGCTTCTGTTCATCGGGGATATTGTCGGCCGTCCGGGCCGCGACATCCTGGCGGAAAAACTCCCTCGTTTGCGCACCGAGCGCGGCATCGATTTCGTGATCGCCAATGGCGAGAACGCCGCCGCGGGCGCCGGCATCACGGGCGCCATCGCCAAGTCTATCCTCGGCTGCGGCGTCGATGCCATCACGCTGGGCGACCACGTCTGGGATCAGCGCGGCTGGGAAAACGAAATCACCCAGATCGAGCACGTCTGCCGGCCGGCCAATCTGCCCAAGTCCAATCCGGGCTGGGATCACCTCGTCCTTGAGCAACGCGGCTTTCGCGTGGCGGTGTTCACGGTGCTCGGGCGGACTTTCATGGGGATGAAGGCCGAGTGTCCCTTCCTCGCCGCGGACCGGATGATTGAGCAGCTGAAGGCGCAGGCGGACGCGATCATCGTGGAGATCCATGCCGAGGCGACTTCGGAGAAAATCGCGCTCGGCTGGCATCTTGATGGCCGGGTGACGGCGGTGCTCGGCACCCACACGCACGTGCCGACGGCGGATGCGACCATCTTGCCGAAGGGGACGGCCTTCATGTGCGACGTGGGGATGACCGGGCCGTATGAAAGCGTGCTCGGCCGCGAGGTGCGGCCGGTGGTGGATCGGTTTATCGACGGCATGCCGCGCCGTTTCGAAGTGGCGACCGGCGACGTGCGCCTTTCGGCCGCGCTGATCGAGATCGGCGCCTCCAGTGCGTGCGCGCAGAATATCGAACTCGTGACGGTGCGGAGGTAAGCTCCGGCCTCAGCTGCGCGCCGTGCCCGCTTCCTCGTAAACGCCGAGGTGGCGAAAACGCTCGTAGCGCGAGGCGAGGAGCTTCTCGGTGTCGAGGGCGCGCAGATCGTTGAGGTGCTTTTGGAGCGCGTATTTCAGCGCACTGGCGGCCTGCTCCGGGTCGTGGTGCGCGCCGCCCGAGGGCTCGGGAATCACTTCGTCCACGACTCCGAGCGTCTCAAGGTGATCGGCGCTGACCTTGAGGGCGGCGGCGGCGAGCGGCGCGGCGGCGTTGTCCTTCCACAGGATCGCGGCGCAGCCCTCGGGCGAGATCACGGAGTAGTAGCTGTTCTCAAAAATGAGCACGCGATCGGTGACGCCGATGCCGAGCGCGCCGCCGGAGCCGCCTTCGCCGACGACGACCGAAATCGAGGGCGTGCGGAGGAGCGCCATCTCGCGGAGGTTGACGGCGATGGCTTCGGACACGTGGCGAGCCTCGGACTCGATGCCGGGGAACGCGCCGGGGGTGTCGATGAAGGTGATGAGCGGCAGGCGGAACTTTTCGGCCATGCGCATCAGGCGGAGCGCCTTGCGGTAGCCCTCGGGCTGGGGCATGCCGAAATTGCGCAGGATTCTCTCCTTGGGATCGCGGCCTTTCTGCTGGGCGACGATCATCACGGCCTCGCCGTTGAAGAAGGCGGTGCCGCCGATGAGAGCCTGGTCGTCCTTGAACTGGCGGTCGCCGTGCAGTTCCTGGAAGTCCTCAAAGATGGCGCGGATGTAATCGAGCGCGTAGGGCCGGCGGGGGTGGCGCGCGATCTGGACTTTTTGCCATGAGGTGAGGCGAGAGTAGATGTCGCGGCGCGTGGCTTCGATCTTCTGCTCGATGGCTTTGATCTCGGTGGCGAGGTCGACGTGGGTCTCGATGGAGCGCTGGCGCAGCTCGTCGAGCTGTCGGGCGAGTTCGCGCAGAGGTTTCTCGAATTCGAGGACGTAGACCGGTGATTCCATGGGTTAGATGAGAAAGGCTACGGGTGGGCGCGAAGCGGTGTCAACGGGTGGGGCGGGCACATCGGGCGCGGTGGAAGCGAGCTTGCTCGCGACTAGCGGGTGCCGAGTCGCGAGCAAGCTCGCTCCCACAGGAAACAGCGCACTCAATCCAGCGGGGCTTTTTCAAAGTCGCTCTCCAGCACCCAGCCGGCCCGCAGCTTCTCGCCCTTCATGTAGCGTTCGTAGAAGTTCACGTGCTGAGGATTGGAGTGGAGATATTTGTCGAATACCTCGCCGCGGCCAAACATCCGCGGATCGCCCTGGGCCTTGAGCTCGGCGTGCATTGTGTCGCGGAGTTTTTGGCGCGCGGCGGCCGTGGCGGGATCGGTGGCGAGGTTCTTCACGCAATCCCGGTCGGTGCGCAGATCGTAGAATTCCTCGGCGGGGCGTTTGCCGAAGCTGAGCGGCCAAAAGGGATCGGCGGGATTCCGGCGGCGAGCCTCCAGGATGAAGGTCTTGGTGGGGCTGGCGTCCACGTTGAGGTAGCCGGTCTCGGGGTTGCAGGCCGGCCACCGCGAGGGCTCGAAGTTTTGGAGGTAGAGCTGGCCGCCTTTCACGATGCCGCGGATTGGGTAGCCGACATCGCCGGGCCGGCCGATGTCGTGGCGCTCCATGCCGATGAGGACGTGGTCGCGCGCGGGGTTGACCTGGCCGCCGCGCGTCGCGCGGAAAATATCACTCAGACTGCGGCCCGGTGACGGCGCCATGCCGGTCTGCGCCCATGAGAGTCCGGCGACTTCGATGAACGTCGGCGCCAAATCTACAAAACTGATCATGTCGTCGACTGTGCGGCCGGGGGCGGCGATGCCGGCGGGCCACATCGCGGCCATGGGGACGTGGTTGGAATACTCATAGGCGGCGCCTTTCCCGCGCGGGAAGGGCATGCCGTGATCGCTGGTGACGATGACGAGGGTGTTGGCGAGGAGGCCGCGTTTTTCGAGGGCGGCGAGCATGCGGCCGAGGTGGCGGTCGAAGTGCTCCACCTCGTAGGCGTAGTCGAGCATGTCGTGTCGGACGGTCTCGTTGTCGGGCCAAAAGGCGGGCACGCGATCAATGTCGGTGAGTTGCTTGCCGCCCTTGGCGACCCCGGAGCCGAACTCGTAGCCCCGGTGCGGCTCGAGTGCGCCATACCAAAAGGCCCAAGGCCGGCCCGCGGGCGCCGCGGCGAGGAAATCGTCGAAATTGGACGCGTAGTCGGCGGGCGCGATGCCCGTCGCATCGGGCTTGAGCTGGCGGCCGTTAAAGGCGCGGCCGGTCATCTGGCGATTCTGGCCGGCGGCATCCTTGGCGACGCCCGGGCCCCAGCCCTTGGTGGTGTGGCCGACGAACCAGCCGTTCTCCGCGAGCGCCTCGCCCCAGCCTTTGAACTTGGCCGGGAAGTAGCAGATGTGGTTCGCGGCTTCCTCGAGCTGCCAGGAATTGCGGCCGGTGAGGATGGCGGCGCGCGAGGGGGCGCATTTGGCGTTGGGCGTGTAGGTGTTCTTGAACAACAGGCCGTCGCGAGCCACGCGATCGAAGGCGGGGGTCTTCACCCATTTCGTGCCGTAGGCGCCGGCGTGGACACCCCAGTCGTCGGCAATGGCAAAGAGGATGTTGGGCGGCTGCGCGGCGGACGCGGCGGTGATGAACGTGAGGGCGGCGAGGAAGGGGAAACGCATGGCGGGGAAAGGGCCCTACGCTCATGGGCCGAAGCGCGCGCCGCAAGCCCCGTGCAACACAACGATCGAGGAAGTTTTCCCCGCGCGCGACTGCGCAGTAGCTGGCCAACGGCACTACGCGGCTGTCGCCGTCACAGTCGTTACCGCTGGGTGGGAACGGCTGGCGGATTCTATTTGGCCGGTCGCGTCGCGCAGCACCCAGATTGAGCAACGCTCACCGCGGATGGTGAGTGGCCGGGCTGAGCAGAGTAGAGGGCGCGGCGGGCTCTCGGGAGTCGCTCGGAAAACACAGGTGTGATCATCAATCGCCGCGCCTGTGGCAAGGTGGGCGAGCAATGTTTTCCAGTGAGCCGGATCGAAGAAGCGTTCGCCCGAATCGAACGTGAGGCTCGCGGCCTCCACATTTCCCAGCCCCAAGGTTTTCTCGAAGGCCGGGTTGATAGCGAGGATCCGTCGGCGCTCGAGCGAGACGATCGCTTGCGCGATCGGATTGGCCTCGAATGCGGCGGTGAAGCCCTCCTCCGCGGCGCGCAACCGATCGTCGAGCCCGGCCATGTGCGCCGCGATTTCGCGGGCGAGGCTCCACTTGCGCGTGAGGGCATGGGTGATCTGCAGGACTTCGATGTGGTCGAAGGGTTTTTTCAGGATCAGCAGGTTGTCCGACTGACCGAGTCGCTCGGTGATCACCGACCAGCTGTGATCGGAATAGGCGGTGCAGATGACGACTTGGAGATGTGGATCGGCGCCCCAGAGCCGCCGGATCGTCTCCAATCCGTCCCAGCCCGGTGGCATGCGCATATCGACAAAGGCGACGGCGTAGGGCCGGCCCTCGGTCAGCGCGTCCTGCGCGAGCGCCAGGCCGGTCTGGCCCTGGGCGGCTGAATCCAGCTCGAAACGCGAGGGCGGCGGTGTGGCGCTGGCGGCTCCGAAGATGGCGGTGGCCAGAGCCTCGATCTGGGGCGCGGGCGTGATGTCCGGGGTCAGGACTTTCCGGAAATCATCGTGGATCGCCGGCGTGTCGTCGATCAGCAGGATGCGAAACACCGTGGCCGGGCTCATCGCGGTCATGCGGCGGCGAGTTCGAGGTGAGGCAGATGCTTTTTCAGGGCGAGGGGCAGCTGTTCCCAGCGCACCGGCTTGGACATGTAGTCGTCCATGCCCGCGGCCAGGCAGGCCTGCTGATCCATGTCGGCCACACCGGCGGTGAGGGCAATGATGGGCAGCCGGCGGGCGCCGGTGGCGGCTTCGCGCGCGCGGATTTCCCGCGTGGCGGCGAGACCATCCAGCACCGGCATCTGGCAATCCATCAGCACGAGATCGAAGGTTTGCTGTTCCAACCGCTCCAGCGCTTCGCGACCGTTGGACACAATCACGGCGGTGAGACCGAGGCGCTTCAGGTGCTGCGCGATTACTTTTTGATTAACGAGATTATCCTCCGCGACGAGCACGCGGGCTCCGACGACAGATTGTGCGGGGACGCTGGCGGCATGCGTGCGCGCTTCCGCCCGGTGGGGAGTGGCGGCCCGGTGGCGGAAAGGGAGTGTTACACGAAAGATCGAGCCGCGGCCCGGTTCGCTTTCCAAAGTGAGCGTGCCGGACATCAGCTCGACAAGGCCGCGGCAGATCGAAAGGCCGAGGCCGCTACCGCCGTGGAGGCGCGTGATCGAGGCATCGACTTGCGCAAAGGGTCGAAAAAGCCGGGCCTGATCCGCAAGCGTGATGCCGGTGCCGGTGTCTTCGATGGCAAACTCGATGCGTGAGGTCTCAGCCGATGCGTCGAGCGGTCGCACCCGGAGGCGGACCTCTCCGCTGGCCGTGAACTTCACCGCGTTGTCGAGGAGGTTGATGACGACCTGGCGGACACGGACCGAATCGCCGATGAGTTCGTTGGGCGCGGTGGCTTCGATCGTGGAGTCGAGTTTGAGGCCTTTGGCCTGAGCCTTCGGGGCGAGCAGGCGCACGGCGCTGGTGATCGCCTCGCGGAGCGAGAAGGGAGCCTGCTCGATCTCAAGCTGGCCGGATTCGATGCGCGAGCCGTCGAGGATGTCGTTGAGCAGGGCGAGGAGGATTTCGCCGCTGTCCGCCATCGTGCGCGCAAACTCCTGCTGTTCGGGCGAGAGGTCCGAATTCAGCAGCAGCGCGTTCATCCCCAGGATGCCATTGAGCGGAGTGCGAATCTCGTGGCTCATGTTGGCGAGGAAAAGGCTCTTGGCCCGGTTCGCCTGCTCGGCGGCTTCCTTGGCGGCGTGCAGCTCCGTGGTGCGGGCGGCCACCATGGCTTCGAGTTCGGCGGAGTGCAGACGCGCGGTTTGCGTCAGGGCCCATTTTTCAGTGAGGGCGTGCGCGAGCTGGAGGGCTTCGATTTGATCGAAGGGTTTCTTGAGAATGATCAGCCGGTCGGAATGGCCGAGCCGCTCGCGGATGGCGCTCCAGCTGTGATCCGAATAAGCGGTGCAGATGACTGCTTGCAGGCGCGGATCGGCGGCCCAGAGGTGCTTGATAGTCTCGAGCCCATCCCAGCCTGGCGGCATGCGCATGTCGACGAAGGCGATGGCATAGGGGCGTTCCTCAGCCAGCGCGCTCTGGACGAGGGCGAGGCCCTCCTGACCTTGGCTGGCGCAATCAAGTTCGAACGCCTCGAACGCGGCCGGCGCGGGCGCGGCGCCGAAGATGGCGTCCGCGAGCTGCCCGAGTTCGGCATCCGCGGCCGGGGTCGAGCTGGCGAGGACCTTGCGGAAATCGTCATGGATCGACGGCGTGTCGTCGATCACGAGGATGCGGCGGTTGCGCGGTGGATTCATGCGGCGCGGGGCAGGGCGGCGGGGAGGCGCAGCGGCAGGTCGAGCGTGAAGCGGGCGCCGAGGCCGGGGCCATCGCTGTGCACGTGGACCGTGCCGCCGAGGTTGCGTGCGGCCAGGGCGCCGGAGTGCAGGCCAAAGCCATGCCCATCCCGGCGCGTGGTGAAGCCGTGCTGGAAAATCTTCTGCAGATTCTCGGCGGGAATGCCGGCGCCGTTGTCCTCGACGGTGAACTGGATTCTGCCCTCGTGGTGGGAGAGGCTCAGCGCGACGCGGCGGTCGCCGTCGGGCCGCTGTTTCACGGCCTGCACGGCGTTGGTGATGAAGTTGACGAGGATCTGGAGGATCTGGTGGCGGTCGGATTCGATTTCAGGAGCATCGCCAAGATAGGGCGTGACGCGCACGCCATGGCGATCGACGGAGGCTTGGGCGAGACGGGTGGCTTCCTCGAAAAGCGTCGCCGGCTTGAGCGTCTGCACGACGCCGCCGGCTTTGGCGTAGCTCTGCTGCATGGCGACGATCTGTTTGATGTGATCGACGTTCTGGACCATGTGCTCGAGTTCGCGCTGCAAGTCGGTCTGCTTCGTCTGCATCTGCTCGGCGAGCTCGATGACGAGCTTGGGCACGAGACGCCCGCGAGGATCCTCGGCGAGGAAGCGGGGCAGGCCTTCCCCCTGCTCGCGGAGGAGATCGGCCACCTGTTTGAAGAGCTTGAGGCGAGGGTTGGCGCCGAGGTTGTCGCGCAGGATGTTGGCGGAGATGTTTACGCTGTTAAGGACGTTGCCGACGTTGTGCAGCACACCCGTGGCGACCTGCGCCATGCCGGCTTGGCGGGAAGTCTCAAGCAGCTTGGCTTCCAGTCGCGCGCGCTCCTCGATCTCACCGGTGAGCTTGGCATTGGCCGAGCGCAGCTCGCTTTCCTTGGCTTGGAGGCGATCGAGCATGCGGTTGAAGGCTTGCGTGAGTTCGCCCATCTCGTCGCCGCTGATGATTTCCGCGCGCTGCGAGAAGTCGGCGTTTTCGGTGACCCGGCGCGTGACGGCGTGGAGGTTGTCCACCGGATCGAGAATCACGCCGCGGAGGCGCGCGATGACGAAGAGACTGAGGAGCAGGGCGAGGACGAGCGCGAGGACGAGCGCGACCAGCGAAGCCTGCAGCGCGGCCCAGAGCATGGGACGCAGATCGGAGACGAGATGGACGGTGCCGAGCCGAGAGCGGCCATCGCCGACTTCGGCGGTGGTGTGCAGCAGCCAGCCGTCATAGACGGAACTGCTACCGTCCTTCAACCGCGAGGCAGGCGAGGGTGGCTCCCCGTAGATCGCGAAGTTTGGGTGCGTGGGAATATCGATGACGGCGCCGCGGATCGCGGGTTTGGCGCGGAGTGTGGCGAGCACGGACTCGGCGGCCGCCCGATCCAGGAAGCTCACCGAACCGTTGGCGTTTTCGGCGACGATGCGGGTGAGTGCGATGGTCTCCGCCTCGTAGTCGCCGCGTTGTTCGTAGAGACGATAGGCGAGCAGCGCTGCGGAGGCCGCCAGCGCCGCACAGGTGACGGCGAGGACGGTGATGAAGCCGAACTTGTGCCGGACGGGCTTGCCGCGCAGCCAGTGCCTCAGACCGCGTCCGATCCGGCCTGAGATCATGGTTGGGCGGCGGCGACGATTTCGGCGAGGCCGGAGAGGCGGGCCGACAATTTCAACCCGGCCCGCTGGGCACTGGCGAGGTTGACCTGGAAGCGGAGATTTTCGCCGCGCTGCACAAACCCGATCATGCCGCCGGACGTGGCAAATCCGGCGCTTTCACCCACGATGAGCACTGGGTGCTTTTCCGCGAGAGCCGCGACAAGTTGCGGAGTGAGCGCAGGGTCGGCCGATGCCCGGAAGGCGTCCTGATGAATGAAAATGATGTTCGGAAGGGCGTCGCCTTTTTCCAACTGGGACACTGTCAGACGTTCGACCGCCAGCGGGCGATCCCCGGCGACTTTGCCCGCGAGTGATTTTGCGATGAGCTGAAACACATCGTCCGGGGCGAAGACACCGAGGCGCACGGGCGCTCCGGGGGCGAGCGTCGAGGCGGGCCATTCGACAAATTTGGCGAAATTGAAGAGGAAGCCGGCTTTGACCTGATATTCGACGGCATTGGCGGCGGCGAAACCGCGCGCGGGTGAAAGGACTGCCAGCGTGGCGAGCACAACGCCCAGCAGCGCGAGGCGGCGGCGGTGCAGGCCGGAGCGCGGGGAACACCGCTGGGGCTGAAGTTGAGGATGATTCGGTGACATGGCGGCTCCTCAATTTTTGAATGTCACGCGGAGGAAGACGCTGCGCGCGATCTCGCGCGCACCGTTGCCGATGATGAAGCCCGCGATTTCCGCGTGGCGTGAATCGAGCAAGTCGCGACCGACAAGTTCGACCTGATAGTTTTCGCGGGGTCGCCAGGCGAGGCGCGCCTCGAGGCCGGTGTAGCCGGGAACAGCTGAGCCGGGCAGGGCGCCGGTGCGACGGGCGTAGGCATCTATGCTCCATTGGGTGGTGATATCCCATCCGGCGTGCAGTTTGTATTCCTCGCGGGGGCTGTTGCCGATCAGGCCGGCGATCGAGGCGTCGGGCTCGATCGATGGAGTCAGTTGACGGAGACTGGTGCGAACCAGCGCCACTGAGGCGTCGAGGCGCACCCGGTCGGCGGGCTGCCAGCGGGCGGACAACTCGCCGCCGTAGGTGTGGCCTTCGACGTTGTTGGTCGCCGTATAAAGGTAGGTGAAATGCGGCGGGAAGGTGGTGAGGTTGGGCGGCAGCAACTGCGGGCGCAGGCCGCGCATATCGGTGTAGTCCGCATAGAAGAGGGAGGTATCGATACTGAAACGGCGGTTCGCCTGGTAGCGGTGGCCTAGTTCGTAAGCCGTGACATGCTCCGAGCTGAAATCGGGATCGCCGAGCGCGATGACCTTGGTCGGTAGCGGCAACGGCAGCAGCGGCGAAGGCGGCAGCGTGGCGGCAAACCAAGTGATGTCGCGCTCCGAGCGCGAAGGTGTGCGTGCGGCGCGCGAAACGGCCGCCCAGACCGTCTGTTTGCGGGTGGGATGCCAGAGCAGGCGCGCGCTGGGCTGAGTCTCCCAGCCACTGTAGCTGTTGCGCTCGACCTTGGCGCCGAGGGTGAGGCGAAGGACCTCCGGGAGGAGCGTAATCTCGTCCTGGGCGAAGGCGCCGACGAATGAGGTGGTGGCGGCTTTGACGCGGTAGGTGAACACTTCGGTGCTGCGCAGCCGATCTGAGGTGGAGCGGTAGGTCAGGCCGGTGATGACCTCGTGACCCGGCAACGGGTGCAGGGTGAGTTGCGTGTCGATGTCGGCGGTGGTGTGTCGTTCGCCGGTGGCAAACTGGTCGGTGTCACCATGTGTGACTGAGCCCTGCACAGAAAGGTGGCCGCCACTGAAGACGGGTTGGTTCCACTTGAGCGAGAGATCGGTGCCGCGGGTCCGGCGGTCGTCGTTGTAGGTCGTGAAGTAGTCCGGCGGGAGCAGCGTGGGCTGATTCGTCGTGCCTGCGACGCGCAGTTCACGATGCTCCGCAATCACGGTAAGGCCGCCGCCGCCGGGCCGATCCCAGTCGAGGCGCGTGCCGGCGAGGCGATAGTCCCACCCGTCGGAGCCCGTGCCGGAGCCCGTGCCGTAGTCGTCATGATCCTGATACTTGATGTAAACGCGCGCCGCGGTCGCGGGGTTGAAATTCCAGCCGTGGCGGGCTTCGAGCCCGAAATTGAAACGATCACCATGCGTGACAGAGACCAGCGAGCCGAGGGTCGAATGGGCGTTCTTGGTGACAAGATTGATGACGCCGTTGACGGCATTGGCGCCCCAGAGCGTGCCGGCGGGGCCGCGCTGCACCTCGATGCGACGGACATCCGAGAGCATCGGCTCCTGAAAGTTCCAACTCGCGCCCGAGAACAGCTGGTTGTAAACCGAACGCCCGTCCATCAGCATGAGCAGTTTGTTGGACGTGGAGTCGTTGAAGCCGCGGATCGTGATGGCGTAGTTGGCCGAATCGACGCGCGAGACCTGCACCCCCGGCACGAGACGCAGCGCCTCGGGGAGATTGAATGCGCCGCTGCGAGCGATGTCCTCGGCGGAGACGATGTGGCCGGGGGCCGGGGTCTCGAACAGCGCCGTGTTCTTGCGCCCGAGCGACGATATTTCGACTTTGATCAGCTCCTCAAGACTGAGGTCGGAGAAGTCCGCGCCTGGAATGGCTTGGGCGAAGGCGGATCCGGGGACCAAGGCGGCGATGGAGAATGCCGCTTTGGTGAGGAAACCGGGATGTGATGGGGGCCGATGTTTCATGGAGGGTGCCGGAGAGTATAAGCTGAACTCAGTAAAGGTGGCGGGCAGAAGAAGCGGATGCCTCACGTTTCGCCCCAGGACGGCGCTTGGTGGCAGCATCGCGGATTGAGCGTTGAGGGCATGCGGACATGCGACCTTATCGACTCGTGCTGTCCCGTGATTGAACGGTTTTTACTTCCGCTCTCTCTGCAACGAGATGCCAATCGCGCTCGACTCCCTGTCGAAGGGCCGGCCGACGGCGGCGTGGGGGTGAGAAAATCAGGCGATCGCCAAAACTACCGCTTCCACCTTCGGTCTTGTTTCAGCTCAAGCGGCCGAGTCTGGATCAGCGCACCGGCGACCGCAGGATGGGCCCGAAGGGTCTGGAAAGCGGGGGCATTGAGCTTCCAGGCGAGCGCGGTGCTGGTCTCAGCCACCGGGGCGACGCGGCCCTCGAAAAGAAACGCGAACTCCACGCGGGTTTCGCCGACCTGCTGGTTCAGCGTCGCGCGCAGCTCGTTCAGGAACCCGCCCGCCTGCGGGTGGGTCGGGCGCAGAATCCACGTCGTTTTGCGCACAAGGGACGCGACCTGCGGATCGAGCGGGTAACATTCCTTCACATTGATGCGCGGGCCCTCGGTGCCGACGATGATGTTGCCCTGCACGAGCACGACGGCGTTTTCCGCGAGCGCTGTGCCATAGGCGGCATAGGCATCGGCGAAGAGGTTGAGCGAGACGGAGGCGTTCTTCGTCGCGAGCGTGAAGGCGACCCATGGGCGGTTGTCCTTCTTCGAGAGCTTCTTCACGAGGTTGCTCGCGATGCCGCACAGCCGGAACTCGGTGCGGTCGGGCTGGAGCAGCAGCTGATCGACGGGAAAGGTGTCGATTGCCTCGGCGAGGCCGAGGTAGGCGTTCATCGGGTGGCCGGAGACGTAGAAGCCGAGCAGCTCCTTTTCGAAGGCGAGACGCTCGTGGGAGGAAAAATCGGAAGCGGCAGACGGGAGGCGGGAGGCGGGAGGCGAGTTTGCGTCGTGGCCGTTCTTTGGCGGCGGCGCATCCGAGAACATGTCGAGGAAGCTATGCTGGCCGGCGGCCTTGTCGCGGGCGGCCGCGGCGGCGCCGGCGAGGGCGGCGTCGATGCGATCGAAGAGCGGCTTGCGCGCCTCGCCGCTAAAGTCGAAGGCCCCTGTTTTCACGAGGTGCTCGAGCACGCGCTTGTTGATGGCGCGGCCATCGACACGCTGGGCGAAGTCGGCGAAGTCGGCATATGGGCCGTTCTTTTCGCGTTCTTCGATGATGCGCTGCGCGGCGAGTTCGCCGACACCCTTCACGCCGGCGAGGCCGAAGCGGATGGCGGGCTCGCGGCCGTTCGCCGTGTCCTTGAAAACCGGCGTGAACATCTCGCGTGATTCGTTCACGTCGGGGCCGAGCACCTTGAGGCCCATCGACTCGCACTCGGCGACGAAGTGGGAGACTTTCTCCGCGTTGCCGAGCTCCGAGCTGAGCATGGCGGCCATGAACTGCACCGGGTAGTTGGCCTTCAGGAAACCGGTCTGGTAGCTGAGAATCGCGTAGGCGGCGGAGTGGGATTTGTTGAATCCGTAACCGGCGAATTTGTTGAGGATGTCGAAGATCGAGTCGGCGGTCTTGGCGTCGATGTCGTTCACCTTTTTGGCACCTTCGACGAACTTCACGCGTTCGGCGGCCATCGCCTTTTCGTCCTTCTTGCCCATGGCGCGGCGCAGCATGTCGGCGCCGCCGAGGGTGTAGCCGGCGATGATCTTCGCGGCTTCCATGACCTGCTCCTGATAGACCATCACGCCGTAGGTCTCGCGGCAGACATCCTCAAGGAGCTTGTGCGGGAACTTGACGGTGCTCGGGTCCTTCTTGCCGCGCACGTAGTCGGGGATCCACTCCATCGGGCCGGGGCGGTAGAGCGCGATGAGCGCGACGATCTCGTCGATGGTGGAAAGGCCGATCTGGCGGCAGAGGTTCTGCATGCCGCCGGATTCAAGCTGGAACACGCCGGTGGTGCGGCCGGAGTTGAGGAGCGCGAAGGTCTTGGCGTCGTCGAGGGGGATTTTCTCGATGTCGAAGTCCGGAGCGGCGGTGCGGCGGACATTGTCCACGGCGTCGGCGATGACCGTGAGCGTCTTGAGGCCGAGGAAGTCCATCTTCAGCAGGCCGAGCTTGCCGACGGCGTTCATGTCGAACTGCACCGTGACGTCGCCTTCCTGGAGCGTGAGCGGGACGAACTCCTCGAGCGGCTGATCGGTGATGATGATGCCGGCGGCGTGCTTGCCGGTGTTGCGCACCATGCCTTCGAGGACTAGCGCCTGGTCGAAGATTTTTTTCGCGACAGGGTTCTTGGAAATCTCGTCGCGCAGCTCGGCGGATTTTTCGCGGGCGGATTCGAGCGTGATGTTGAGCTCGTCCGGGATCATCTTCGCGAGGCGGTCGGCGTCGGCGAACTGGAGGTTGTGCACGCGCGACACATCGCGGATGACCATCTTGGCGCCGAGCGTGCCGTAGGTGATGATGTTGGCGACGCAGGCGTTGCCGTATTTCTGGCGGACGTAATCGATCACGGCGCCGCGGCGCCTCATGCAGAAATCGATGTCGAAGTCGGGCGGCGAGACGCGCTCGGGATTAAGGAAGCGCTCGAAGAGCAGTTTGAAACGCAACGGGTCGAGATTCGTGATGCCGAGGAGGTAGGCTACGATGCAGCCGGCGCCGGAACCGCGGCCGGGTCCGACGGGGATGCCCTGCTTCTTCGCCCAGTCGATGAAATCCCAGACGACGAGGAAGTAGTCGATGAAGCCCGTCTTGCCGATGATCGAGAGCTCGAAGTCGAGGCGCTCGACGAGGGTCTTCGCGAGGGCGGCGTCGGCGAATTTCTCCGGCGCGGCGACATCGAGGCCGTAGCGGGTCTTGAGCCCGGCGAGGCAAAGCTCGCGCAGATAGCCGGCGCGGTCGGTCTTCACCTCGGGCGGGAGGGGATATTTCGGGTAGCGCTCACTGCCCTTGGGAAACGGGATCGCGAGCTCGCACATCTCGGCGACGAGCTGGGTGTTGGTCACCGACTCCGGCACTTCGGCGAAGAGCCGCTCCATCTGCTCGCGGGACTTGAGGTAGAATTCCTGCCCGGAGAATTTCATGCGCTTCTCCTCGTCGAGCTTGGCGCCGGTCTGGATGCAGAGCATGGCGTCGTGCGGCCCGGCGTCGGTGTGGCGCACGTAGTGAACGTCGTTCGAGCAGATCACGTTGAGGCCAAATTCCTCGGCGAGCTTGAGGAGTCCGGGGATGACCTGCTTTTGCTCGGGGATGCCGTGGTCCTGGATTTCGACGAAGTAGTTTTCCTTGCCGAAAATCTCCACGAAGCGGCCGCAGGCCTTGCGCGCCCCCTCGTAATCGCCGGCGAGCAGGCGCTGGGGCACGAGCGAGGCGAGGCAGCCGGTGAAACCGATGAGGCCGCTCGCGTGTTTCGCCAGCGTCTCGATGTCTGTGCGCGGCTTGTAGTAGAAGCCCTTCAGGTGCGCGTCGGAGACGAGCTTGAGGAGGTTTTGGTAGCCGGTGAGGTTCTTCGCGAGCAGGCCGAGGTGGAAGATGGTCTTTCCTTCGTCGTCGGTGCGGCCCTTTTTCTCGAGGCGCGAGGTCTCGACGAGGTAGAGTTCGCAGCCGATGAGGGGCTTGATGCCCTTGGCCTTGGCCTGCTGGTAGAACTCGATCGCGCCGTAGAGGTTGCCGTGGTCGGTGAGCGCCATGGCGCTCATGCCCAGCTCGTGGGCGCGATCCATGAGCCGGTCGATGCGACAGCAGCCGTCGAGCAGGCTGTAGTCGGAGTGGACGTGGAGATGGACGAAATTTTTGTCGGCGGACGGCACGTGGGGTCGAAACAAGCCGCTGGTGCCGTTCGCGCAAGGCGGGAAGTGGGTTCCGGGTGAAGTCAGGCGGTCTGCGGCGAGGGAGCCTGAAGGCGGCACGGATTTTCACTTGCGGCCCGCGGGGCGAGGGAACAGAAGCATGTCCGTTCGTTCCCAACATGCGGGCGTAGTATATCGGTATTATGTGTGCTTCCCAAGCATGAGAGGCGGGTTCGATTCCCGCCGCCCGCACCAACAGATTGTCAGCCCCAAAAACAAAAACCTAAACTAAGATGTCATCGAAATCGCTCATCGCCCTCATTGCCCTGTCGTTCGCCTCCGCGGGCTTCATGTTCGCCGCCGACAAGGTGGAAAACAAGACCGCCGGCTGCTGCGCCAAGGCCCAGGCCGACGGCAAGACCTGCGCGCACCCGTGCTGCGTTGAAGCCGCCAAAGCCGGCGACAACTGCACCAAGTGCAAGGGTTCCGGCAAGATCACCAAGGCCAAGAAGTAAGCGGCCACCGGGCCGGTTTTCTTCCGCTCTCTTTCGAGCCGCGCACCTCCGGGTGCGCGGCTTTTTTCTACACGTCCGCGGAGACCTGCTGCGGATGGAGATTACGCCAGCGGGCTAGCACGCGGCGATGGATGTCATCAGCGCCGAGGCCGTAGGCGGTGCGCAGCACCTCGACGTTGCTGCCGTGCTCCACAAATTTGTCGGGCCAGCCGATGCGCTCGACCGCGGCCGGGCATTCCGCGTCCTGCAGCGCCTCGAGCACCGCGCTGCCAAACCCGCCGGCGAGCACGTGGTCTTCCATGGTCACGAGCAGCGGGATGCACGCCGCGTGGCTCAGCAGCAGCGCGCGATCGAGCGGCTTGACGAAGCGGGCGTTGACCACGCCGACGGAAAGATGCTCCTCGGTGGAGAGGCGGTCGGCCAGCTTGAGGGCATCCTGCACCATGCCGCCGAGCGCCCAAATCATGATGTTGGAGCCTTCGCGCAGCACCTCGGCATGGCCGATGGGGAGGGCCGCCGGTTGCTCCTTGATCTTCGCGCCGGTGCCGGGACCGCGCGGGTAGCGGATGAAGCCGGGACCGGGAAGCTGCAGGCTTGTGTGCAGCATATCCACGAGTTCGTCCTCATCCTTCGGCTGCATCACAGTGGCGTTGGGCACGCAGCGGAGGTAGGCGAGGTCGAAGAGGCCGTGGTGCGTGGGTCCGTCGTTGGGCGAGAGTCCCGCGCGATCCATACAGAACGTCACGGGCAGGTTTTGCAGCGCGACATCGTGGATCACCTGATCGTAGGCGCGCTGGAGAAACGTGGAATAAATCGCGCACACGGGCCGGAAGCCCTTGGTCGCCATGCCGGCGGCGAAGAGCACCGCGTGCTCCTCGGCGATGCCGACATCGAAGAATTGCTTCGGCACGCCCGCCGCGAGGTGCGAGAGGCCCGTGCCGCTGGGCATCGCGCCGGTGATGCCCACGACCTTGGGGTTGGCGCGCGCGAAGCGCGTGAGCGCCTGGCCAAACACATCCTGCAGGTTGGCGGGCGTGCCGGGCGCGGCCTTCTTGCTCTCGCCCGTGTCGGGATCAAAGGGTGAGGCGCCGTGGAATTTCTCGGGATGCGCGATCGCGGCTTCGAGGCCCTTGCCCTTTTTCGTGAGCACGTGGACGAGCACGGGCACGTCGCAGTGCTTGGCAAACTCGAGGTTCTTCCGCAGCGCGTCGAAATCGTGCCCGTCCACCGGGCCGAGGTAGCGCAGGCCGAATTTCTCGAAGAGCGACGACTCGACGAAGAAGTCCTTCGTCTCGCGCTTCCACTTCATGTAAACCCGGTTCATCTCCACGCCCGCGGGGAAGCTCTTGAAGAACGCCTCCACGTCGTGGTGCAGCTTGTTGTAGGTCTTGCTCGTGCTGATCCGGTTGAGGTAGCTGGAGATCGCGCCGACGTTCTTCGCGATCGACCACTCGTTGTCGTTGAGGATTACGATGAGGCGGTTGGTCGAGCTGACGACGTTGTTGAGCGCCTCAAGCGTAACGCCGCAGGTGAACGCCGCATCGCCGCACACCGCCACCACATGCTCGCTGCTGCCGTGCAGATCGCGCGCCGTCGCCATGCCGAGCGCCGCCGAGAGCGCCGTGCCCGCGTGGCCCGCGCCGAACGGATCGTGGGCGCTCTCGCTGCGATAGAGAAAGCCGCTCGCGCCGCCACTCTGGCGCAGCTTGCGGAAAAACTCACCGCCGCGCCCCGTGAGGAGCTTGTGCACGTAGCCTTGGTGCGCCACGTCGAACACAAACTGATCCTGTGGCGAATCGAAGATCCGGTGCAACGCGATCGTGAGCTCCACGACGCCGAGATTGGGGCCGATGTGGCCGCCGTTTTTGGCCGTGACCGCGACCAGTTCCTCGCGGATTTCCCGGGCGAGCTGCGGCAGCTGCTCCGGCGCGAGGGCCTTTACATCGGCCGGGCCGCGGATGGCGGCGAGGAGACGCGGCGAGGGCAGGGGAGCGGAATCGTTCATCTCGGCAAAAAGGGGAAGAGGGGCGCGGTTTACTCGCTGGCGGTTGTCTCGAATTTGTCGAATGCCAGCTCGCCGCCCTTTTGTTTCTTGAGGACCTCGATCTTCAGCTCGGCGTCTTTGAGCCGGGTCTCGCAGACCTTCAGCAGCTTGGTGCCCTCCTCGAACTTCGCCAGCAAGTCGGCCAGCGGCACATCGCCCGCCTCCATGGACTCGACGATGACCTCGAGCTTTTCGAGGGCGGTTTCAAAGGAAAGTTTGTCGTTGGTGGCGGCCACGGCCCGACACGATGGGTCGGAGGGCTTCCATTTCAAACCATCTTTGGGCTGGCGGCTCGGGGCGTTTCGCGTGGATTGGTCGGATGCCCTATCTGCTCCCGATCGTCGCCGGCCTGATGGTGTTGCGCCTGATCGCCGAACTGATCCTCACCGCGCTCAACCGCGCCGAAGTGCGCCGCCACGCCGGCGCCCGGCCGCCGGCGGTCGCCGCGATCATGGACGAGCCGACCTACGCCAAGTCCGTCGCCTACACGCTGGAGAAGTCGCGGTTCGGCACCCTCACCGAGATTTTCGACACCCTCGTGCTGGCCCTCGTGCTCTTCGGCGGCGTGCTCCCGTGGCTGTATTCCGTGGTCGTGGCGTGGGGCGCGCCCGACGCGCTGTGGACGCGCGCGCTCTTCCTCCCGATCGCCGCGGCGCTCATGGCGATTCCCGCGCTGCCGTTCGAATGGTGGGAGCAGTTCCGGCTCGAGCAGAAGTTCGGCTTCAACAAGAGCACGCCCGGCCTCTGGGTGACCGACAAGCTCAAGGGCACGCTGCTCCTCTTCGCCATCGGCTATCCGCTGCTCTTCGCGCTGCTGTGGGTGGTGGAGAAAGCCGGCGCCACCTGGTGGATCTGGGGCTTCGGGCTCCTGTTCGGTTTCCAGCTCCTGATGCTGATCCTCTACCCCAAGGTGATTTTGCCGCTCTTCAACAAGCTCACTCCGCTGCCCGAGGGCGAGCTGCGCACGCGCCTCATGGCGCTCGGCGACCGCACGGGGTTTCAGGCCAAGACCATCGAGGTCATCGACGGCTCCAAGCGCTCCGGCCACTCCAACGCCTACTTCACCGGCTTCGGCCGCTTCCGCCGCATCGTGCTTTTCGACACGCTCATCGCGCAGCTCACCGCCGAGGAGCTCGAGGCCGTGCTCGCCCACGAGATCGGCCACTACCGGCGCGGGCACATCCCGAAGCTCATCACGATGTCGGCCGCGATGATGCTCGGCGGCTTCGCTGTCGTGGCCTGGCTCGCGCGCAGCACGTGGTTCAACAGCGCCTTTGGCTTTCCGCCGGGCGAGATGGCGCCGTCGTTCCTGCTCTTCGCGCTGCTGAGCGGCGTGGTCACGTTCTGGTTCTCGCCGCTGAGCAATCTGCTCTCGCGCAAATTCGAGTATGAGGCCGACGCCTTCGCGCGCGACGCGATGGGCGGCCCCGCCGCGATGGTCGGCGCGCTGCGCAAGCTCGCGCAGAAAAACCTCACCAACCTCACGCCGCACCGCTGGTTCAGCGGCTTCTACTACTCGCACCCCACGCTCGTGGAGCGCGAGGCGGCGCTGGTTAAGAATTAAACGCGAAGACGCCAGGGCGCGAAGATGAGCAAGCCAAGGAAAGCCACTTTGCTCAGAACTTCGCTTCTTTGCCTCTTTGCGCTTCTCGGGAGCTGGACGTCGGCTGCGTCGCTCACCGTCGCCACCTACAACGTCGAGAACTACGGGCCGGCCAACCGCATGACCGAGGCCGGCTACCGCAAGGACTACCCCAAGCCCGAGGCCGAGAAGCGCGCCTTGCGCACCGTCCTCCGCGCGCTCAACGCCGATGTGCTTGTGCTCCAGGAGATGGGCGGCCAGCCGCACCTCGACGAGCTGCGCCGCGACCTCCGCACCGAGGGCCTCGACTATCCCTTCGCTGCGCTCGCCACCGCATCCGACGCCGACCGCCACCTCGCGATCCTCGCCAAGCGCGAGCTGCGCGGCGTCTTCACGCACACCGACCTGACGTTCACGTATTTCGCGGGCAAGGAGATCGTGAAGCGCGGCCTGCTCGAAGCCACCGTCGCGACCGCCGCTGGCGACGTGACGATCTTTGCGTTGCACCTGAAGAGCCGCTTCACCGAGCGGCCCGATGATCCCGGGTCGGCTATCCGCCGGGCCGGCGAAGCCACCGCCATCCGCGATCGCGTGCTCAAGCGCTTTCCTGATCCCGCCGCCGCTCGCTTCATGATCCTCGGCGACTGCAACGACAGCCGCACCAGCAAGGCCGTGGGCTTCCTCCAAAAACGCGGCAAAACCGAGATCGCGAAACTCCTCCCCGCCGCCGACTCGCGCGGCGAGTCGTGGACCCACGCCTACCGCCGTGAAGACAGCTACACCCGCGTGGACCAGATCCTCGTGTCCCCGGGATTGCTTGCCGCCGTGAAGGGTGGGTCGGGCCGCATCCACGACGGCCCCGGCGTCCGCGAAGCCAGCGACCACCGGCCGATCGTGGTCGAACTCCTGTTGGCTGCGGCTGGCAAATAGCGCTCGCGCTCCTGGCAAGGTCGCGGGTGCGTGAAAAATCATTCCTTCCGCACTGAAGTTTTCATCGGTCCCTTGCACTGGACCGGCGAGTTGCCACGTTGGGTGCCCCGATGCTCCGTCCTGTCGCTCTATTGCTTGTGGTGACGTCTGCCGTGCTGCTGCGCGCGGCGGCGCCCGTTGATTTTGCCCGCGAGGTTCAGCCGATCCTCGCGGAGAATTGTTTTCACTGCCACGGGCCCGATGCCAACGACCGCAAGGCCGGCCTCCGCCTCGACACCCGCGAGGGCGCGCTCAAAGGCGGACGCTCCGACTTGCCCGCGGTCGTCGTCGGCCGGCCCGACGAGAGCGAGATCGTCCTGCGCATTCTCTCGAAGGAGGAAGACGAGGTCATGCCGCCGCCGAAGGAAAACAAGACCCTCACGGCCGCGCAGAAGGAAACCCTCCGCCGCTGGATCGCCGAGGGCGCGCCGTATGCGCAGCACTGGGCCTTCGTCGCCCCGCAGAAGAAGCCCTTGCCTCAAATCGAGAATCGCAAATCCGAAATCATAACTCCCGTGGACGCCTTCGTCCGCGCCAAGCTGCCCGCCGCCAAGCTCGCCCCCGTGCCCGCGGCCGATGCGGCCACGCTCGCCCGTCGCCTCCATCTAGATCTCATCGGCCTGCCGCCTGCGCCAGCCGACGTCGCGGCGTTCGAGGCCGCGCACGCGCGCGATCCGCAGGCCGCTGTGCGCGCGCTCGCGGACCAGTTGCTCGCCGACGAACGCTACGGCGAGAAATGGGCCCGTACCTGGCTCGACGCCGCGCGCTACGCCGACAGCAACGGCTTCGAGAAAGACCTGCCCCGCGAGCAATGGGCCTGGCGCGACTGGGTGATCGGCGCGCTCAACCGCGACCTGCCTTACGATCAGTTTCTCATTGAGCAGATCGCCGGCGACCTGCTGCCCGGCGCCACGCAGGATCAGATCGTCGCGACCGGCTTCCTGCGCAACGGCATGGTCAACGAAGAGGGCGCGATCATCCCCGAGCAGTTCCGCATCGAGGGCGTGTTTGACCGCCTCGACTGCATCGGCAAGGCCACGCTCGGCCTCACGCTCTCGTGCGCGCAGTGCCACACGCACAAGTTCGATCCCGTCACGCACGACGAGTATTTCGGGCTCTTCGCGTTTCTCAACGACACCTACGAGGCCCAGTCGTGGGTCTTCACCGCGGAGCAGCGCGAGCTCATCGCCAAGCTCAAGAGCGACCTCGCCGCCGTGGACGAGCGCACCAAGAAGGCCGAGCCCGCCTGGTCCGAGAAGATCGCCGGATGGGAGGAGGGCCTCCGCGCCGCGCGTGTGTCGTGGACGCCGCTCGTCGCGACGGAGATGGGCAGCACCAGCGGCCTCAACCATCCCGTGCAGCTCGCCGACCGCTCCATCCTCACGCAGGGCCACCCCACGACCAAGGGCGACATCTTCCTCATCGCCACGCCCGATCTCGCCGGCGCCACCGGCCTGCGCCTGGAGGCGCTGCGCCACGGCGACCTCGAGTTTGGCGGCCCTGGCCGCAGCAAATACGGCACGTGGGCCCTCACGGAACTCGAGGTGGCCGTCCAGGCGCCCGATGCCACCGACACGAAAAAGTGGGAAAAACTCCCGTTGAAAAACGCCACGGCCGATTTTTCCGAACCGCTGCGCGGACTCGAACGCGAGTGGGCGGCCAACCACGACAAGGAGCACCGCCGCACCATCGGCCCGGTCTCTTTCATGATCGACGGCAGCGACGAGACCGCGTGGCGCGCCGACCGCGGCCCGGGCCGGCGCAACACCGAGTCCGTCGCCGTCGTGCAGTTTGCCGAGCCGCTCACTTTTCCCGCCGGGACCAAGCTCCGCGTCCTGCTCCGCTTCCATCACGGCGGCGACGACAACGGCCGTCACAACACCATGCTCGGCCGCGCGCGCTTCTCGCTCACGACCGCGCCCGAGCCGGCCGCCGCGCCGGTGGACTACGCTGCCATTCTCGCGCTCGACTCGCGCGCGGCCGAGCGCACCCCGCGTGAGGCCGGGGCGATCTTCGCCGCGTGGCGCGCGAGCGTGCCGGCGCTGAAAAAATTCCACACCGAGGCCGAGACGCTCTGGAAAAAATATCCCATGGCCCCGACTTCCGTGCTGCATCTCGCCGCGCGCCAGCCGGCGCACACGCGCGAGACGCGCTTGCTCGACCGCGGTGCGTGGGACCGGCCCACGCACACCGTCCCGCCCCACGTGCCCGCCGCCTTGCATCCGTTGCCGACGGAGGCCCCGCCCGACCGCCTTGCCTTTGCCCGCTGGATCGCGGACCGCCGCTCGCCGCTCACCGCGCGCGTCGCCGTCAACCGCGTGTGGCAGTCGCTCTTCGGCACGGGCCTCGTCGAGACCCCGGAGGATTTCGGCATCCGCACCGCGGTGCCCTTGCACCTCGACGTGCTCGACTGGCTCGCGGTGGACTTCATGGACCACGGCTGGAGCCAGAAACGCCTCCTCCGCGAGATCGTCGCGAGCCGCACCTACCAGCAGTCGTCGCGCGCCACCCCCGCGCAGCTCGAGCTCGATCCGCGCAACCAGTTCCTCGCGCGCGGCCCGCGCTTCCGGGCCGAGGCCGAGGTCGTGCGCGACCTCGCGCTCGCCGTGTCCGGCCTGCTCACGCCCAAGCTCGGCGGCCCGAGCGTGTTTCCGCCCGTGCCGGAAAACGTCCTCTCCTACAACTATTCCAAGGTCACCTACTGGGATGTCCCCACCGGTCCCGACCGCTACCGCCGCAGCCTCTATCTGTTTCGCAAGCGCTCGATGCCCGACCCGATGCTCAGCGCCTTCGATGCGCCCAACGGCGACTTCGCCTGCGTGCGCCGCCCGCGCTCCAACACCCCGCTCGCCGCGCTCACCGGCCTCAACGAGCCCATCATGGTCGAGGCCGCGCAGGCCCTCGCGCTCCGCCTCTGGCGCGAAGGCGGCGCCACCGATGCCGACCGCGCCGCCCACGCCTACCGCCTCGCCGTCGCGCGCGCCCCGCGCCCCGCCGAGCGCGACGCCCTCGTGCAGCTCGTCGCCGACACCCGCGCCCGCCTCCGCCGCGGCGAACTCAAGGCGCCCGACATCGCCTTCTCAGATTTGACGCGCCCCGCCGATCTCCCGGCCGATGCGACACCCGCCGACCTCGCCGCCTGGACCATCGCCGCCCGTGTGATCCTGAACCTCGACGAAACTCTGACGAAAAACTGATGAAGATGAGACGGAGCGAGGGAGAGAACAGGGAAGGAGATCCCATGGAAACCAAACGCATCAAAGTGATTCGCAAGCACACGGACCTTGAGGCCTATCGGCGTGCGTTCGACGCGGCGATGCGGGTATTTGAGCTGAGCCGAAAGTTTCCCGTCGAGGAGCGCTATTCTTTGACGGATCAAGGCCGGCGCTCTTCACGGTCCGTTTGCGCCAATCTCGCCGAGGCGTGGCGCAAGCGCCGCTATGAGGCCGCGTTTGTGAGCAAACTTTCGGACAGCGAGGCCGAGGCGGCCGAGGCTCAGGTATGGATTCAATTTGCCGTGGCGTGCGGCTATTTGGATCGCGAGTCCGGCCGTGCGCTTTACTCCGAATACGATAAGATCATCGGCATGCTGGTTATGATGATCAAGCGACCTAACGAATGGACCCTGTCATGATCCCTCCTTCTCCCCGTCCCTCCCTCTCTCCCTCGCAGATTGCCCGCCGCTGGTTCCTCCGCGACTGCGGCGTCGGCCTCGCCGGCATCGCGGCGCACTCGCTCCTCGCCAAGGACGCCGACAAGACCGCGGCCAATCCCCTCGCGCCGCGCACCCCGCACCACGCGCCCAAAGCCAAGCGCGTGATCTACATGTTCCAGGCCGGAGCCCCGAGTCACCTGGAGCTTTTCGATCCCAAGCCCGAGCTCGCCAAGCGCGACGGCCAGCTCCCGCCCGCCGAGCTGCTCAAGGATTACCGCGCCGCCTTCATCAAGCCCAACTCCGCGCTGCTCGGCCCGAAATACAAATTCGCGCCGCATGGCCGGAGCGGCACGCAGCTCAGCGAACTCATCCCGCACACGGCCAGAATCGTGGACGACCTCTGCCTCATCCGCTCGATGCAGACCGACGCCGTCAATCACGCTCCGGCGCAGATCCTGATGAACACCGGCTCGCAGCAGTTTGGCCGGCCGAGCTTCGGCTCGTGGACGCTCTACGGCCTCGGCAGCGAGAGCGCGGACCTGCCCGGCTACGTCGTGCTCACCAGCGCCAAGGGCACCAGCGGTGGTGCGAGCAACTACGGCTGCGGTTTCCTCCCGACCGTCTATGGCGGCATCCCGTTTCGCGGCACGGGCGATCCCGTGCTCTATCTTTCCAATCCCAAGGGCATCGATGCCGCCGCCCAGCGCGCCTCGCTCGACACGCTCCACCGCCTCAACGACCTCGCCCTCGCCGAGGCCGGCGATCCCGAGATCGCCGCGCGTATCCAGAGCTACGAGATGGCCTACAAGCTCCAGACCAGCGCGCCCGAGCTGATGGACCTCTCGCAGGAGTCCGCCGCCACGCTCGAGCTCTACGGCATCAAGGACGTCAACGAATCGAACTACGCCCGCAACTGCCTGCTCTCGCGCCGCCTGATCGAGCGCGGCGTGCGCTTCGTGCAGCTCTTCCACGAGGCGTGGGACCAGCACGGCGACCTGACCAAGGCCATCAAGAAGAACTGCGAGGACACCGACCGCGCCAGCGCCGCGCTCGTGACCGACCTCAAGCAGCGCGGCCTGCTCGACGACACGCTCGTCATCTGGGGCGGCGAGTTCGGCCGCACGCCGATGGTGCAGGGCGGCAACGACGGCCGCGATCACCACAACCGCTGCTTCACGGTGTGGCTGGCCGGCGGCGGCGTGAAGCGCGGCCACGTCCACGGCGCGACCGACGAACTCGGCTTCAACGTCGCCCAGGATCCCGTGCACGTCCACGACCTCAACGCCACGCTGCTCCACCTGCTCGGCTTCGACCACACGCGCCTCACGCACCGGTTCCAAGGCCGCGACTTCCGCCTCACCGACGTGCACGGGCACGTCGTCAAGGAACTGCTCATCTAGGAGCTCCGGGGCCCGTCAGCCGAGGGTAGGGCGGCGACTCCGCTCGCTGGCGTGTTTGTCTAACGATCCAAGCTCAGTGATCAGGCCTACGGGACACTCGGATTGCAACCGCGACGCGATGGGCGGGTTTGTTGCAACGCATGATTAGGCCGCGTGGTCATGCGAGATTGGCTACCTCGCGCTCTGGAAAAGGCTGCGTCCATCCGTCATCTGCTGAATAGCGCGGCTGAATGCGCAGCAACTCAAACCTGACTCTCCGCGCGAAAGCGTGGAGCGGAAATGTGGCGGCAAACGCCGGGTCGTCGCGCCCTGGATGCCTGACAAGAACGCGAACTGAATCCGACTCGCGGTGCAACTCACAGCTCGCGAACGCCGGTTCAAGTGAGAACTCGACCGTCTCCTGTGTAGAGTGCCGAAGCAGACGAGCAGTTGCTGCCGCCAAATCACAAAGACAATCATTCGGGACATCCGAGACTGTCAGTGTGAAAGCGTCTGGCGGCTCTCCAAAGGTGACGTCAATCCACCCGTGCTTGGGCTCGGAGAGGTGGAATATCTTCATGACGTGTGTAGCGGCCAACCTGTTCTTAACCAACTTGGCGTCGGTGGTTTCATGTCCCCTAGCGTGGCGCGCGGACGAAGGCGGACAAGGGATTATTCCCAACGCCATCCGGCCAGTTAAGGCAGATTCTTCCGGCGCCTCGTTGTCGCGCCAGACGACGGGAATGTCGGCCGCGGGTCAGTTTGCTTTTGATCGAACCTGTGGGAGCGGGTTTACCCCGCGACACGTCGGGGCGTGAAGCCCCTCCCACCACCAGACTGGCCCATTGCAGGAATCCCGCCGCGCCGCCGGCGAGTTTGCCACCCGACCGCAAGGCTGCCCCGCCGTCGTCGTCCGTCATGCCAACGTCCCTTGTAATTTGGATTTCAGGAGGGTGGGGCCGCTTCTCCGCAAGCGGCCTGGGTTCCCGGCCGCGAATCACCCTGCAACCCAGGCCGGCTCGGAGAGCCAGCCCCACCTTGGCAAGGTCTGAAGGTTTCGGGACCCTGGCAGTATGGAGGCTCGCCCCATCGACGACGCTCGCCTTCGGCAGTAGGGCGGGTCTGTGACCCGCCCTCGGGCACTCAACGCGCGAAAGAGCGGGTCACAGCCCCGTCCTACTCCCAGCGCCGTCGTTCGGATTGCGTTTTGTCAGGTCGCGGGCGACCGCGGATTGGGAGTGACGCGAACCAACGCCGCCGGGCGTGCGGGCGACGAACTCCGCTCTCGCTTCGTCGCCGCGGACGCGTTGGGTTTTTCGCACCCCCATGTCCGCCCCGGCCGCCCTCGCGATCTTCGCGCACCCTGACGACATCGAATTCCGCGCCGCCGGCACGCTGCTGCTGCTCGCGCGCCGCGGCTGGGCCATCCACTGCTGCAATCTTTCGAGCGGCGATCTCGGGAGCACGCGGATGTCCGCCGTGCGCACGGCCGCCGTGCGCCGCCGCGAGGCGCGGGCCGCAGCCAAGCTCATGGGCGCGACGTGGCATCCGCCCATCGGGCACGACCTGCGGCTGTTCTACACGGAGCGCGCGATTCGGCAGGTGTGCGCCCTCGTGCGCGCGGTCCGGCCGACGATTCTCCTCACCCATCCGCCGCAGGACTACATGGAGGACCACACGACGACGTGCCGGCTCGCGGTGACGGGGGCCTTTGCGCGCGGCGTGCCGAATTTCCGCAGCCAGCCCGCGCGGCCGGCGGCGATGGAACCACTGACAATCTACCACGCCATGCCGCATGGCCTCTGCGATCCGTTGCGCGGCGCGTGGCGGCCCGAGGCCTGGGTCAACACCGCCGCGGTGCAGCGCGAGCGTCTCGCCGCGCTCGCCTGCCATCGCAGCCAGCAGGAATGGCTCGACGCCAGCCAGGGCCTGAACAGCTACGTCGCCTCGGCCGCCGACGAAGCGCGCGAACTCGGCCGCCGCTCCAAAAAATTCACCCACGCCGAAGGCTGGACGCGCCACCTCCACCTCGGCTTCGGCGCCGAGGCCGACGACCCTCTCCGCGACGCCCTCGGCCGCGACTACTTCACCGCGAAATAGTTTTCCCCTCTCATGAAACTCCCCCTCGTGCCTTCGTCCCTCCTGTCCCTCGCATTCCTCGCGCTCTCCCCACTGCATGCCGGAGCCGCCACGCCCGCGCGCGCCTTCATCGATGGCACCGGCCCCGGCTGGCGCGCCCTCGGGGCCGAAGATTTCAAGCCGGTCAACAGCGCGCCCGACACCTGGGCGTGGAAAGCCGACGGCCTCCACTGCACCGGCCTGCCCGTGAGCGTGCTGCGCACGGCGAAGGAATACGTGAATTTCGAGATGGTCGTGGAGTGGATGCACCTCAAGCCCGCGGGCAACTCCGGCGTCTTCGTCTGGGCCACGCCCGCCTCGATCGAGAAGCTCACGGCCGGGGGGAAGCCCGGCCTGCCCGACGGCATCGAGGTGCAGATCCTCGAGCACGGCTACACGGAGCTGTTCAAACAGAAGAACCCCAAGCGCGCGCCCGACTGGTTCACGACCAACGGCGATGTCTTCGCCGTGCGGGTGAAGCTGAACCATTTCGAGCCGCGCTCGCCGAATGGCAGCCGGAGCTTTCCGCGCAAGAACCTGGCGCGCGGCCACGGCGAGTGGAACCACTACTACATCCGCGCCATCAACGGTGAAATCCGCCTTTGGGTGAACGGCGAGGAAGTCTCCGGCGGCAACGGCGCCGATCCCGCGCGCGGATTCCTCTGCCTCGAGTCCGAGGGCTCGCCGATCCATTTCCGCACGCTGCGCATCCGCGAGCTGCCGTGACCGTGGAGCACTGCGCGCCCTGATGAATCCCCCTGTCGCCGCTCCCTCCAGCGCATCCGCGCCAGCCGGCGGCCGGCTGCTCTCACTCGATGCCTACCGCGGCTTCATCATGGTGTGCCTCGCGTTCGGCGGCTTCGGGCTCGCGGCCACGGCGCGCAATCACCTGAAGGCCGATCCGACTTCGTCGTTCTGGAAATCCGTGGAGTGGTTTTGGGAACACGGCGAGTGGCTGGGGTGCAGCTTCTGGGACCTCATCATGCCGGCCTTCACCTTCATGGTCGGCATGGCGATGGCGTGGTCCTACGTGCGCCGCCAGCGCGAGGGCCACAGCTACGCGCGGATGTTTGGCCACGCCTGCGCGCGTGCGCTCATCCTGATCGCGCTGGCGGTCTTCCTCACGACGAACGACGGCCGCGAGACACGGTGGATCTTCACCAACGTGCTCGCGCAGATCGGGCTCGGCTATCCGCTGCTGTTCCTCTGCTGGAACCGCGGGTGGCGCGTGCAGGCCGCGGCCGCGGCGGTCGCGCTGGGTGGCACGTGGATCGCGTTTGTCGCCTATGGCGGCACGGGGGCGCTCGGGCCGGGGGTCACCGCCGAGTGGGCGGCGCGCAACCAGGCGGAACTCGCGGCCGCGTGGCACAAGAACGCGAATATCTTCCACGTCTTCGACACGTGGTTCCTCAATCTCTTTCCCGGCTCGAAGCCCTTTGTCGCGAACGACGGCGGCTACCAGACGCTCAACTTCATCCCCAATCTCGCCACGATGATCTTCGGGCTCATGGCGGGCGAGTGGCTCCGCTCCGCCGCCGCGCCAGTGCGCAAGCTGCGCGGGCTGCTGCTGGCCGGCGTCGCGCTGCTCGTCGTCGGCTACGGACTCGACGCGGTCGGGATCATTCCCGCGGTGAAACGCATCTGGACGCCCTCGTTCGGCCTGCTCTCGACCGGCTGGTGCGTGCTGATGCTCGCGGCCTTCTACTGGGCCATCGAGCTGCGCGGGTGGACGCGCTGGGCGACCTTCTTCGTCATCGCGGGCGCCAACTCGATCGCGCTCTACTGCATGAGCCAGCTGATGAAGGGCTGGACCGGCGGGGTGCTGCGCGCGCACCTTGGCCAAAAAATCTTCCACATCTTCGGCCCGCTCTGGGAGCCGACCGTCCGCGGCATCGCCATCGGTCTCGTGTTCTGGCTCGTCTGCTGGTGGATGTGGCGCCGGAAGATTTTCCTTCGCATCTGAATCCCAAGACTTCGCCATGGCCCGACCGCTCTCCTCCCTCGCTCCCGATTGGTGGGACTACACGACGCTCGACCGCGGCCTGATCGCCGACGCCGCGGCGCTCACGCCGGAAAAGCTGCGCAAGCTGTCGCGGCCGGGCTTCAAGGTCGTGTTCTACGACACGCTCGAGGATTTCTACTGCGCCGAGGCGCTCGAGTATATCCACGCGTGGAAACAGGCCACGCCCGACAACCCGGCCGGCATCTGCGGCCCGATCGGCCCCACCGAGCAGCTTCCGCTCGTGGCCCGGATCGCGAACGAGATCGGCCTCAAGCTCCACGACGCCCATTTCTGGGGCATGGACGAGTGGGTGATCGATGGCGACTCCGTGCCGGTTTCGCACCCGCTCTCATTCGAGAAGTGTGATCGCGAGATGTGTTTCAACCGCATCGACCGCCGCCTCGTGATGCCCGACGCGAATCTCCATTTCCCCGCCGCCGACACCCGCGCCTACCGCGCCTCGTGGTCGGCTGGTGTGCGCTGCGTCGTGATGCAGGGCGGCCAGGGCGACATCAAGCACTGGGCCTTCAACGATCCGCTGCCGCGGCGCGGCAAATACAAGGACGCCCCGCCTCCTGCCGCCGACTACCGCAAGCTCACGACCCGCGTCGTCGATCTGCATCCGGTCACGATCGCGCAGAACGCGCGCACGAGCGGCGGAGGCAACGTCACCCTCGTGCCCACGCAGGCCGTGACCGTCGGCCCCATCGAGACATGGCAGGCTGAGAAAGTCTCCATCTGGCACGCCGGAGCGCACGACAATCCCTTCGGCCAGCGCCTCACCACGCTCATGATCGCCAAACGCATCATCGACAGCGCCGTCCCGATGTCGCTGCTCGGCGATCATCCCAATGTGCAGTTCAACTTCTATCGCGGCGGCCTTGGCTCGTGCGCGATTGAGATGCATTAACCCGCGCCGCCTGCCGCCATATCCCTCAAATTGATTATCCCATGATCCGTTCGCTCCGCATCTCGTGCCTCTTTGTGTTTTCCGTCTGCGCTGCGCTGCCCACCTGGGCTGCAGAGAAGGCCGCGACCGCCGCCGCGCCGGCCGTCGTCGCGCCCCTGCCGCCGCCCGCGCCTGCGCTCGCGCTTTACCTCACGTGGCAGCGCGACCCCGCGCGCACGATGACGATCCACTGGCACTCCGATTGGTCGGCGGGCTTTCGCGACACGGTGCTCGAGTATCGCGCCAGCACTGCGCCCGTCGGGGCCTGGCAGCGTGCCGAAGGCCGCTCTCAGCCCCTGCCGTTTACGCAGCGCATGGTGCACACGGTCGAACTCACCGCCCTCGCGCCCGACACGACCTATGTTTTCCGCCTCGGCACGCTCCGGACCCGGGAGAAATCGACGGCGCTCGATTTCGTTTCCGATGGCGGCGAGCACCGGTTTCGCACGATGCCCGCGGCGCTGACGCGGCCCGTGCGCTTTGTCGCCGGCGGTGATGCCAATGTGGGCCAGACCACCACCGATGGCGTCGTGAACGAGTATCAGTTTGCCCGGATGAATCGCGCCGCCGCCGCACGCGATCCGGAGTTCGCGTTGCTGGGCGGAGACATCGCCTACGTGAACAACGAGCCGAAGGCCGTCGCCAAGTGGTTTGATTTTCTGCGTCTCTGGGGCGAGTCGATGCGCGCGCCGGACGGGCGGCTCGTGCCCATCGTCCCTGCCATCGGCAACCACGAGGTCCACGGCGATGCCCACGCGATCCGGGGCGGTGCGCCCGAGCGGGGCGTGCGGCCCGAGCGAGCCTCGCTTTTCTACACGCTCTTCGCGTTTCCCGGCACGCCGGGTTACAACGTCCTCGATTTCGGCGGCTACCTGAGCGTGGTGGCGCTTGACTCGTTTCACACCAACCCGGTGCCTGGGCCGCAGACCGACTGGCTGCGCGCCACGCTCTCCGCCCGCCCGACCGTGCCTTGGATCGTGCCGATCTATCATGTGCCGGCCTATCCGTCGCACCGGGCGTTTTCCGGCGCGGTGTCCGTCGCCATCCGCGCCAACTGGATACCGCTGTTTGACGACGCGCGGGTGCGCTTCGCCTTCGAGAACCACGACCACGTTTACAAGGTCACGCACCCGCTCCGCGCCGGCAAAACCGATCCCGCGGGCACGCGCTATCTGGGCGACGGAGCCTGGTCGGTCACGACGCGCGACTTCCACGCGCCCGACAAGGCGCCCTACCTGGAGCGCGTGCAGAAGCGCAACCACGTCTTCGTCGTCACCCTCCAAGCCGACCGGGCGGACTTCGTCGCGGTCGATCCCGCCGGCGAGGAGTTTGACCGTTTCACGATTCCCGTCCGGCCCTGAGCAATCCTCCGATGCGCTTTATTCTACTGCTCCTGTCGGCCGTCCCGTTCGCTTCAGCCGCGGACCTGAGCGGCGCCTTGGTTTTCCACGCCTCCTTCGATGCCACGGCCGATGCGGAGTTCGCCCGCGGCGACCGCCGGGTCTTCACCGCCGAGGAGCGGGGCAAGCGCGACACCGCCGCGCCGGGCCTGCCGGCGCCGGAGATTGTCCGCGTGGTCCCCGGAGCCGGGCGCTTCGGCGGCGCGCTGGAGTTTCGCGCGGCGACCAAGCAGCAGGTGTTCTACCGCGGCGGCGCCAACCTTGGCCTCGCGGCGGCGCCGCGCGGGTGGGGCGGGAGCCTGGCCTTCTGGCTACGACTCGACCCTGATCGTGATCTTGCGCCGGGCTACTGTGATCCGGTGCAACTCGTCGCCCCGAAGTGGGCCGATGGGGCGCTCTTCGTCGAGTTCACCAAGGACCACGCGCCGCGGCATTTTCGTTACGGCATTTTCCCCGTCACCAAATTCTGGAATCCGCAGAACAAGAAACTCGAGGAGATGACCGACGCCGAGCGGCCCATGGTGCCGGTGCGGCGGCCGATCTTTTCCCGCGAGCGCTGGACGCACATCGTCATCACCTTCGCCCGCCTCAACTCCGGCGAGCCCGACGGCCGCGGCACGCTCTTCGTGGACGGCGAACGCATCGGCGCGAGCGAGGGCTGGAATCACACGCTCAACTGGCCCGAGCCCGGGCGCATCGCGCTCGCCCTCGGGCTGAACTACACCGGCTTCATCGACGATCTCGCCGTCTTCGATCGCGAACTCACCGCGGCCGAGGCGCGCGCGGTCTTTGCGCTGCCGCATGGCATCTCCGAACTTCACCCCCGAAAACCATGAACCACCCCCGCCTCCTGCTCCCTGTCCTTTTCGCCGCGACGCTCGTCGTCGCCTCCGCCGCCGACCGCGGCTTCGTTTCGCTCTTCAACGGCCGCGACCTCTCCGGCTGGAAAGTCCCCGCCGGCGACAACGGCCACTGGAAGGTCCTCGACGGCGTGATCGACTACGACGCGCGCTCCGAGGCCACCGGCGACAAGAACCTCTGGTCGGAGAAATCCTACAAGGATTTCGTCCTGCGCCTCGACTGGCGCATCAAGGAGACGACCGGCCTCTATCCCGTGCCCACGGTCCTGCCCGATGGCACCCACAAAAAGGGCCCCGATGGCAAAGACATCATCACGCCCACGCCCAATGCCGACTCCGGCATCTACCTCCGCGGCTCGAGCAAGGCGCAGCTCAACATCTGGTGCTGGCCCATCGGCTCCGGCGAGGTCTATGGCTACCGCATGGACCAGAAGATGCCGCCCGCTGTGCGGGCCGGCGTCACGCCCAAGGTCCGCGCCGACAAACCCGTGGGGGAGTGGAATACGTTTGAGATCACGCTCAAGGGCGACCGCCTCACCGTCGTGCTCAATGGCAAGACGGTGATCGAGAACGCCCAGCTGCCTGGCGTGCCCGAGCAGGGGCCGCTCGCCCTCCAGCACCACGGCGGATTCAAGGATGGGAAATACTCGCCCGCGTCGAGCCTCGTGCAGTTCCGCAACATCGCGATTCGCGAGCTGTGATCGGGTTCCGCGCGCCCCCGCCACATTTCCCATCATGAACCCCGTTCCCCAATCGACCCTCAAGGTCCAGCTTAGCGTCTTCATGTTCCTCCAGTATTTCATCTGGGGGGCCTGGTATGTGAGCATGGGCACGTATCTTTTCACCACGCTCAAGTTCGAGGGTGCGCAGATCGGGCTCGCCTACGGGGCGTTTGCCATCGGGGCGATGATCTCGCCGTTCCTGGTGGGCCTCATTGCGGATCGCTACTTCGCCTCGGAGAAGATTCTCGCCGTGCTCGGCATCCTCGGGGGCGGAGTCATGTGCCTGCTGCCGCAATGCACGACGTTTGCGTCGTTCTACCCGATGCTAATCCTCTACTGCGCGCTCTACGTGCCGACGCTCGCGCTCGGAAATTCGCTCTCCCTGCACCATCTCGCCAACGCCAAGGTGGATTTCCCCCGCGTGAAAATGCTCTCCGCCGTCGGCTGGATCGCGGGGCTGTTCGGCCTCCAATACCTCGCCGGCGCCGAGTCGCCGGTGCAGTTCTACCTCGCGGGCGGCGCCTCCGTGGTCTTCGGGCTTTTCGCCCTCGCGCTGCCCCACACGCCGCCAAAGAAAACCGGCGCCGATGTCAGCCTGGCCGAGATCCTCGGGCTCGATGCGCTGGCGCTGCTGAAGAAGCCGTCGTTCGCGATCTTCATCGGGTGCATGTTTTTGATCTGCATCCCGCTCTATTTCTACTTCGTGAACCTGGGCGTCTATCTCACGCAGTTGAAGTGGGAGGGCATGCTCGTGAAGACATCGCTCGCGCAGGTGTCCGACGTGATCTTTTTTCTGCTGCTGCCGGTTTTCCTGAGCAAGTTCGGCTACAAGATCACCATTTTCATCGGCATCCTTTGCTGGGTGCTGCGCTACTTCGCGCTCGGTTTCAGCGTGGAGGCGGGGGCGGCGCAGACGGCGCTCATCTTCACCGCGATTCTGCTGCACGGCGCGTGCTACGATTTTCTCTTCATCGCCGGCCAGCTCTACGTGGACGAGCAGGCCAACGAGCGCATCCGCGGCGCCGCGCAGGGTTTCATCGCCTTTATTCTCTGGGGCGTGGGCGCGTTTGTGGGCACCTACCTCGCGGGGAAGGTGCTGGCCCGGCATACCCTCACTCCGGCGCCTGCGACCGGCCTTGCGCACGATTGGCAGTCAATCTGGCTTACCCCCGCGTGGGGTGCGCTCGGGGTGCTGGTGATCTTCCTCGTGTTTTTCCGCAACCCGCGGACGCCTGAAAAACAAAACCCCGCGGGCTAATCGCGCCGCGGGGTTTTCGATCGATCTCCGGTCCGGGCTTCAGCGCGGATTGACGGTAATCGGGATGGAGATTTCTCCGGAGCCGAAGCCCTTGAGGAAGAGGTTGCCGTTGCCGGGGCGGCCGCCCTCGACCGTCACACTCACGTGGGTCTGGCCGGGCCGCACGATCACCTCGGGCATGATCACGCTTTCGGGGACGTCGGTCGTGACGTCGAGGAGCGTGCCGCCGGCGGGCGCCGGTGTGGCGAGGGTAAAGGAGAGCGGCTGACGCTCGCCAGTGCGGAGCGTCAGCGAAGTCGGGCTGACGGTGACGTTGCTCGTGTCGATGCGGAAGGGGCCGACGTCGCTGGTGCCGGCGGAGCCGGCGAGCGTGACCTTGTAGGTGCGGCCGGCATCAAGGGCGGGCACGAAGAAATTCAACTCGTTCGGGGAGACGAGCACGGTCCTGACCGGGGTGCCGTCGAAATGCACCGTGTCCTGCGGCGTGAAGCCGCGGCCGACGATGCTGACCACGGCGCCGACCGGGCCGCGGTTGACCTGGAGGCGCACGACATAGCGGTTCTCGATCATCACCTGGCTGACCTGGGTGTAGGTCTCCTGCGGCGTGAGCACGCCGTTGCCCTCGACGTTGTAGTTCACGAGGAAGTAGTAGGCGAGGCGGTCGCGGCCCGGCGGCAGCTGATACTCGAAATCGTAGAGGCCCTCGCCGAGCGCGCTCTTCTTCATGCCGTGATTCTGCCCGTCGATCACGATGCGCGGCTCGAGGCCGACGACCGTGTTCGTGCGCGGGAGGGCGCGCAGCGTGAAGGTGTAGATGTGCGATGGGTTCTCCACCATCGTCTTCGGCGTCAGGTCGGTCAGCTTGACGGACTCGCAGCCCGAGAGAAGGGCGAGGCCGGCGGCGGCCATCAGCCAGGAGGTGATTTTTCTCGCGGGAGAAATTCGGTTGGTGTGCATTGTTCCTAGAGTGAAAATCAGTCGATCAAACGGAGCCAGTAATGAGCGGAGCGATTCCAGAGCAAGCCAAAGCTGACGCCGCGGCACCGCTGGGGCTTTACGTGCATGTGCCGTTTTGCGCTTCGACCTGCGATTTCTGCGCCTTCTATCAGAAAGAGCCGACCGCGGACGACGTGAAGAGGTTCCTTCGCGGGATCGCCGACGAAGCCGCGCAGGTCGCGTGGCCGCGTCCGGTCACGACCGTTTTCTGGGGCGGCGGCACGCCGGGTCTGCTGGCCCCCCGCCATCTCGCCGAACTCGCCGACGTCGTGCGTGCGCGCTGTGGCGCGGCGCCGGAGGAATGGACCGTGGAGCTCGCGCCGGGCTCGGTTACGCCCGAACGGCTCGCCGTGCTGCGCGAGGCGGGCGTCACGCGGGTCTCGCTGGGGGTGCAAAGCTTCCAGCCGGCCCTGCTCGACGCGCTCGGCCGCATGCATACGCGCGAACAGGTGCTGGCCGCGCATGAGCGGGTGCGGGCGGCGGGGTTTCACAGCGTCAATCTCGACCTCATGTTCGCGCTGCCCGGCCAGACGGCCGACGAATGGGCGGCCGACGTGCGCGAGGCCGTGGCGCTCGCGCCGGATCACCTCTCGACCTATTGCCTCACCTTTGAGGAAGACACGAAGCTCTGGCTCAAGCTCTCGCAGGGCCGCGTGAAACTCGATCCGGAGCGCGAGGCCGCGCTTTATGAGGCGACCTGGGCGCAACTCGCCGCGGCGGGCTACGCGCAATACGAGGTCTCGAACTTTGCGCGCCCCGGCCATGCCTGCCGCCATAATCTCAACACCTGGCGCATGCACGAGTGGATCGGCCTCGGGCCCTCGGCGGCTTCGCAGCACGCCGGCTGGCGCGGCGGCAACGTCGCCGACCTGGACAAGTGGCTCGCGGGTCTAGCGCGCGGCGAGCGCCTGACCGAGGACCGGGTGCGGCTGACGCCGGCCTTGCTCGCGGAGGATGCGCTGATCTTTGGCCTGCGGATGAACGCGGGCGTCGATCTCGCGCCGTGGCGGACGCGCGCACCCGAGGTGCCGTGGCCGATGGTCGAGGATTCGCTGGCGACGCTCGCGGCCGGCGGCTTGCTCGCGCGTGAGGGCGACACCGTGCGACTCACGGACCGCGGCCGGATTGTGGCGGATTCGGTGGCGACGGAACTGATGGCGGCCTTTGAGCCGATTCTCGAAACCGCATGAGCGCACTTCACCTTCGCACCGCTTGGTTGCAGGCCGCCTTCGCCGGCGCCGCGCTGGCGTTCAGCAGCTGCAGCTCGACGCCGAAGCCGCGCGATTACACGCCGGTCGCGGTGCGCTTTCATCTTGAATCCTCCTCGGCCGACGGCACGCCCGCCAATCTGCCGCAGAGCGGTGTCTCGGTGCTGCTCAACCCGAAACCGGTCCTGACCGAGGGCGACATCGTCAACGTCGATCTCGTGCAGGTGGACCTTGGGCGTTGCCTGCTCTTTCAGCTCACGCCGGCGGCGACGCGCGATTTTTACCGCCTCTCCGTCACGCACCAAGGCCGCCGCATCGTGCTGCTGCTCGACGGCGTCACGGCGGGCGCGCGGCTCATCGACGGCCCGATCACCAACGGTGCGGTGTTCATGTTCATCGAGCGGCCCGACGAGGTGCTCCCCGCGTTGGTCGAGAACCTGAAGAAAAGCTCCGTTGCGATGCAGCGCGAGGTCGCGCGGAGGCCATGAGGCGCCTCCTCGCAGTCGCGGTCTGGACTCTGGCGCCGTTGAGCGCGTTTGCCGCAAGTGTGCCCAAATCGGAGCGCTTTCCCCTCGTGTGGCCGACGTCCGGCACGGCCTGGGCCGAAGGCAAGCCGCCGTCGCAGTGGCTCCAGCACGCGGGCTCGGGTGACCCGGATTCGGGCAGCTTCGGCGGCGTGCGCAGCGGCGGCGCGGGTTTCCACGAGGGGCTCGACATCAAGCCGACGGCGCGCGACCGGCGCGGCGAGCCGCTCGACGAGATTCGCGCGGCGATGCCGGGTGTGGTGCGCCATGTGAGTGCCGCGGCCGGGGGAAGCAGCTACGGCCGCTACGTGGTGCTCGAGCATCCGGCAATGACGCCGGCGGTTTACACGCTTTACGCGCACCTCGCGCAGATCGCGCCCGGCCTGCGCGCGGGCGATGCGGTCACGGCCGGTCAGACGCTCGGCCGGATGGGCCACAGCTCCGGCGGCTACATGATCCCCGTCGATCGCTCGCACCTGCACTTCGAGATCGGGCTGGTGGCGACGCAGAACTTCCAAGCGTGGTATGACCGGAAGAAAATGGGCAGCCGCAACGAGCACGGCATGTGGAACGGCATGAACCTGCTAGGCCTCGATCCGCTCGCGTTCTACGAGGAGTGGCGCGCGGGCCGGCTCGCGACCGCGCACGATTTCTTCGCGCGGATGGAGCCGGCGGTGCGTGTGCGCGTCGCCACCTATCGCACGCCGGACTTTGTCACGCGCTATCCCTCGCTCGTCACCAAGCCGGTCGTCGGACTCGTCTCAGGCTGGGAGGTGTTGTTCAACTGGACGGGCCTGCCGTTTGCCTGGACGCCGCTTACGGCCACCGAGGTCGCCGGACTCGCGGCGGATCAGCCCCGCATCGTCGAGGTCAACGCGCCGCTGCTCAAGCGCCAGCGCAGCAAATCCCTCGCGCTCACTCGCCGGGGCGGCTGGGTTCCCGGCAAGGATCTGGAGCGGGTGCTCGAACAGGTGTTCGGCGGTCGCTGAATCTCGTCTTTTCTGTCCCGTCGCATGTCCGCTTCGCTCGCTCCCGCCCAGCTCGTCGCCGCGCTGAACTGGCGCTACGCCACGAAAAAATTCGATCCCGCGAAGACGATCCCGGCCGCCGAATGGGCCGCGCTGGAGCAGGCCTTGGTGCTCACGCCCTCCTCGATCGGGCTGCAGCCGTGGAAATTTGTCGTCGTCACCGACCCGGGCGTGCGGGCGCAGCTCGCGGCCGCCTCGTATCGGCAGACCCAGCCGGCCGATTGCTCGCATTTTGTGGCCTTGGCCGTGCGGCGAGATCTCGACGTCGATCATGTGGATCGCCACATCGGGCGCATGGCGGAGGTGCGCGGCATCGCGGTCGAGACCCTCGCGAAATTTCGCGCGATGACCCTGGGCAACCTCGACCGCGCCCGCGCCGAGGGGCGGCTCGACACCTGGCAGATGCACCAAATCTACATCGCGCTCGGCCAGTTCATGGCCGCGGCCGCCGTGCTCGGCATCGATACCTGCCCGATGGAGGGCATCGATCCCGCGCAGTATGACGAGATCCTCGGGCTCACGGGCTCCGGCTACACGACCGTCGTGGCCTGCGCGGCGGGCTATCGCGCCGCGGACGACAAATACGCGACGACGCCCAAGGTGCGCTTCAAGCCCGAGGACGTGATCGTGCGGATTTAGGCGAACACCGTCGCGCGCTCCGCGGCCGTGAGTTCGCGCCACGCCCCGGGCGCGAGATCGCCGAGCGCAAACGCGCCGATGCGCGCGCGCACGAGGCGCAGCGTGGGATGGCCGACGGCGGCGGTCATGCGGCGGACCTGGCGGTTCTTGCCCTCGGTGAGTTCGAGCGAAATCCACGCATCGGGCACATTCTTCCGGAATCGGATCGGCGGATCGCGCGTGGCGAGGGCGGGCGCGGGATCCAGGAGACGCGCCCGGCAGGGCAGGGTGCGGTAGTCGTCGATCGCGAGCCCGCCTTGTGCGAGGCGCGCGAGGGCCTCGGGCGTGGGCACGCGCTCGACCTGCGCCCAGTATTCGCGGCGGTGCGCGTTCTTCGGATCGAGGAGGCGGGAGTTGAGGCCGGGCTCGTCGCTCAGCAGCAGGAGGCCCTCGGAGTCGGCATCCAGGCGGCCGAGGGCGTAGCAGTTTTTCGGGAGACTAAAATCCGCGAGGGTGCGCCAGCGCGACCCCGGCTCAGGGGTGAACTGCGAGAGGACGCCATAGGGCTTGTGCAGCGCAAGGACCACGAAGGAAACAATCGCGGAAACGCGAAAGGGCGGAAGCACGGAAAACGCGTTTCAGCGCTTTCGTTTTTTCATTCGCCTGCGATGTTCATGGCATGCGCGCCGTCCAATTGACCGGGGTTAATCAACTCACTGTGGCCGAGGTTCCCGATCCGGTGCCGGCGGCCGGCGAGGTGATTGTCGCGTTGCGCGCGTCGGCGCTCAACCACCGCGATGTCTGGATCAAGCAGGGACAATATGCGGGCCTGAAGTGGCCGTGCATCCCGGGCTCCGACGGGGCGGGTCTGGTCTGCGCCGCGGGCCCCGGCGTCGATCCGATCTGGCTCGGGCGCGAGGTCGTGATCAATCCGGCTTTCAATTGGGGCGAGAGCGACGCGGCGCAGGGGGCGGACTTTTCCATCCTCGGTTTGCCGCGCGATGGCACGCTCGCGGAGAGCATCGCGGTGCCGGTGGGGCAGCTCGCGGCCAAGCCCGCGCACCTGGGCTGGCCAGAGGCGGCAGCGCTGCCGCTCGCCGGACTCACGGCGTATCGCGCGGTGTTCACGCGCGCGGGACTGCGGTCGGGCGAGCGCGTGCTCGTGCACGGCATCGGAGGCGGCGTGGCGCTCTTTGCCCTACAGTTTGCCATCGCGGCCGGCGCGCGGGTGTGGGTGACCTCAAGTGCGCCGGACAAGATCGCCCGCGCCGTGGAGCTCGGGGCCGTGGGCGGCTTCGACTACAACGATGCCGGCTGGGTGGCGGCGGCGACGAAGGCCACGGGCGGCTTCGATGTGATCGTGGAGAGCGCGGGCGGAGATGGCTTCTCGTCGCTGCTCGACACGGCGGCGCCGGGCGGGCGGATCGTGTTTTTCGGCGCGACGCGGGGGAATCCGTCCACGCTGGCGATGCGCAAGGTGTTTTGGCGTCAGCTCGCCCTGCTCGGCACGACGATGGGTTCGCCGGCGGACTGGGCGGCAATGCTGGCGTTTGTCACGCAGCACCGCGTCCGGCCGGTCGTGAGCGACACGTTTTCGCTGTCGGACGCCGCGGCCGCCTTTGCGCTGATGGAGCGCGGCGGGCAATGCGGGAAGATTGTGGTGACGGCGGATTGAGATTCAGGCTTGGCGGGGGTCGTGCCGATGGGAGAACCTTCCCTTTCCGATGAGCCAACCATCCCGTTTATTTGCGTGCATCATGGCCGGTGGCAGCGGCGAGCGCTTCTGGCCGATGAGCCGGTCGCAGACGCCGAAGCACCTGCTCAAACTACTCTCCGAGCGCACCCTCGTGGAGGAGACCGTGCGGCGCATCGGCACGGTGGTGCCGAAGGAGAATATTTTCGTCCTCACGAACGAAGTGCAGCTGCCCGGCACGCGCGCCGCGCTTGCCGGCCTCGTGCCCGAGGCGCAGATCGTCGCCGAGCCCGCGAAGCGCGACACCGCGCCCGCCGCGGCCCTGGCGACGGCGCTCGTGCGCGCCCGGGGCGGTGACCAAGCCACGCTGGCGCTGCTGCCCGCGGATGCGTTCATCGCCGACGCCGCGGGTTTCGGCCGGCAACTCGGTGGCGCGCTGGCGCGCGCGGATGAATCCGGCGCGATCCTCACGATCGCGATCAAGCCGGACCACGCTGCGACCGGCTTCGGCTACCTCGAGATGGGCGCGGAGCGCGCGAATGGTCCCGCGGGCCTCGTGCGCGAAGTGAAGCGCTTCGTGGAGAAACCCGATCTCTCCACGGCGCAGCGCTACGTCGCGAGCGGGGACTTTGCGTGGAATGCCGGCATGTTTTTCTGGCGCGTCGGCACGTTCCTCGGCGAGGCGGAGCGCAACGCGCCGGAGCTGGCGCAGTTCATCCGCGAGTTTCCCAAGGGGGATTTCGCGAGCTTCCTCGCGGAGCGGTTTCCCGGCTTGAAGAAGATCTCCGTGGACTTCGCTATCATGGAAAAGGCGCGCGCGGTCGAGACGCTGCTTGCGCAGTTCGACTGGGACGACGTGGGCCTCTGGACGGCGGTGCCCAAGCACCTCAAGAACGACGCGGCCGGCAACGCCACGCGTGGCGCGGTCTTCACGGCCGCCGCGGAGAACAACATCGCCATCAGCAACGGGCGCACGATTGCGCTGTGCGGGGTGAAGGACCTCGTCGTCGTCGAGACGGCCGACGCGATCCTCGTCTGCCACCGCGACGCGGTGCAGGACATCAAGAAAATCGTGACGCAGCTCCCGAAGGAGCTGCTGTAGATTGTGGTAGGGCGGGTCTGTGACCCGCCCTCGGGCACTCTGCGCGCGAATGGGCGGGTCACAGACCCGCCCTACCAGCCAAGAGAGCGCGTTGCGGTCAACGCGCTCCACCCCGCGGGCGAGCTTACTCGCCCTGCTTCTTCTGCGACTTGGCGGCCTTCTGGCGCTCGCCGTTGTTCAGAATGCGTTTCCGCAGGCGCAGGTTCTTCGGCGTGACCTCGACGAACTCGTCGGACGCGATGTATTCGATCGCGCGCTCGAGCGAGAGCTTGGTCGCGGGCGTGAGGCCGGCGGCGACACCTTCGCCCTGGGAGCGGAAGTTGGTGAGCTTCTTTTCGCGGACGGCGTTGCAAGCGATGTCCTCGTTGCGGGGATTCTCGCCGACAATCATGCCCTCGTAAACCTGCTCGCCGGGGCCGACGAAGAGTTTGCCGCGCTCCTGCACCATGAGCAGGGCGTAGGTGGTCGTCTCGCCCGCTTCGGTGGCGATGAGCGTGCCGGTGATGCGGGTGAGCACCTCGCCGGCGTAGGGGCCGTATTCCTTGAAGAGATGGCTTAGCACGCCGCGGCCGCTGGTGGCGTTGACGACGTCGATTTCCATGCCGATGAGTCCGCGCGTCGTGATGGTGGCCTCAATCATCGTGGAGTGCGGGTGCTTCTCCATATTGGTGAGCTGACCCTTGCGGTTCGCGAGGTTCTGCATGATGGCGCCGACGCACTCGTCGGGCACTTCGATCCAGACGGTCTCGTAGGGTTCGAGGCGTTTGCCGTCCTCGGATTTCTTCTCGATCACGGTCGGGCGGGAGACAAGGAGTTCGAAGCCCTCGCGGCGCATGGTCTCGACGAGCACGGCGACCTGCATGGCGCCGCGAGCCTTGACGTTGAAGACGCCGGCCTTGTCCGAGTCCTCGATCTTGATCGAGACATTGGTCTTGAGCTCGCGCATGAGGCGCTCGCGGAGTTGGCGGGAGGTGACGAGCTTGCCCTCGGTGCCGACGAGCGGGCCGTCGTTGACGCAGAACTGCATCTCAAGCGTCGGCGGATCGATTTGTGTGAAGGGCAGCGCGTGGCCGTTTTCATCGACGGTGAGGGTGTCGCCGATGTCCACATCCTCAAAGCCGGCGAAACCCACGATGTTGCCGGCGACGGCGGACTCGACCTCGCGGGTGCCGAGGCCGGTGAACTCGAAGATTTTCGTGATCTTGCTGCGGACGCGCTTGTGGTCCGAGTGGCGGATGACGAAGACGCTGTCGCCGATCTTGGCGGTGCCGCCGAGGATCTTGCCGACGGCGATGCGGCCGACGTAGTCCGACCAGTCGAGGTTGGACACGAGCATGTGGAAGGGCTCGTTGGGCTTGGCGAAGGGCGGCGGGATGTGGTCGAGGATGGTCTCGAACAGGGGCGTCATGTTCTTCTTCTCGTCGCCGAGGTGGAACATCATGTAGCCGTCGCGGCCGGAGCCATAGACGACGGGGGCGTCGAACTGCTCCTCGGTGGCGTTGAGCTCCATGAGGAGCTCGAGCACCTTGTCATACATCTTGGCAGGCTCGGCGTTGTCGCGGTCGATCTTGTTGATTACGATGACGACCTTGAGCCCGTGGTGGAGGGCCTTGCGGAGCACGAAGCGGGTCTGCGCCTGCGGCCCGTCGTAGGCGTCGATCACAAGGAGCACGCCGTCGACCATGCGGAGGGCGCGCTCGACCTCGCCGCCGAAGTCGGCGTGGCCGGGGGTGTCGACGATGTTGATGATCTTGTCCTTCCAGTGGACGGAGGTGTTCTTGGCCTTGATCGTGATGCCCTTCTCGCGCTCGAGGTCCATGGAATCCATGGCGCGCTCCTGCACCTGCTGGTTGGCGCGATAGACGCCGCCCTCCTTGAGGAGCTGGTCGACGAGGGTGGTCTTCCCGTGGTCGACGTGGGCGATGATGGCGATGTTGCGGATGCTCTGGTTCATGGCGGGCGCGGTCTCTGGTTGGAAAAAAGGGGCCCAACGTGCGGCCCGGCCCGGGTGATGGCAAGGCCGAAGGCGGACAGCCGATTTCGCGCAGCGGCGGGCTGGGGCGCGATTGGCCTCGCAGAGCCTACGGCGCCGTCGAGAGATGGAGTGCGTTGAACAGCAGCTTGAAGGTGCCGTGCGTCTGGCCGCGGAAGGCGACTTCGCTCCCCATGAGGTGCAGGCGGCCGGCGCCGACCTTGGCGGTCGCCACGGTGACGGCATCCTTCAGGTGATTCTGGCCCCAGGCCCAGCCGCTGCGGAGCGGTTTGTCCGAGTCGAACCAGCCGACGCGACGCAGTCCGGCCGCGGCCGCCTCGCTGCCAAACCGGAAGGCCGGGCTGCGATCAAAAAAGACATCAGCCTGCTCGGGCATGCCCCAGGCCAGCGGATCGGCGGGATTGAAGCGCGCGGTGAGGACGCTGCCCGGGATGTAGAATTTCTCGTCGGGCAGGTTGCGCAGCTTGCCGTCGGCGCCGCGCTCGGTGAGGGCGCTCTGGATCGGCAGGCCGAGGTGGTAAGCGAGATTGGTCGAGCTGCCGATTGTGACGATGGAGCCGCCGGCCTGGAGAAACTCCTTCAGGGCGGGCACGGACTTGTCGGGCGTGATGCGGCCGAGGTGGCTTTCGTATTCCGGTGGGAGGTTCCGCGGGCGGGCCGACGGAGGAGGGCGCGTGCCGGCGGCGGGAATGGCGCTGCTGACAAACACGATCACGTCGTATTTCTCGCGCAGCTTGCCGGCGTCGATTTGCGGGGCGAAGACGACGTCGAACGGAAACTCAAACTGCTCAAACAGCCAGCGCGTCCAGCCCGAGGGCATGGAGCCGCCGTAGCGATCCCAGAGGGCGATGCGGGGAGGTGTGGCCTTGCGGAGATCGGCGGGGGCGGAGGGTGCGGCGCGGAGCGTGACGCCGAGGCCGGCGAGGGATTTCTCGAGCGCGGCGCGCGCGGATGCCGGCACATAAAAATCGCCGGTGCGGGTCGAGGTGGAGAGATCGACGCCGGCCTTGAGCAGGCGGTTGGCGAGGATGAAGCTGTTGTTCTCGGCACGGCTGAAGCTCCAGCCCGCGCTCGCGGGAATCCCCGCCGCGGGCGGCGTCTGGAGCTGGCCGTAGGGCAGGCGCTGGAACGGGCCGTCGAACGCCTCGAGCACGCGGTCGAACTTCACGCCCATCTGGAGCGCGAGCGTGTAGCCGGCGACATCGTAGGGCCGGTTGGGCGGGCCGCCCTCGTAGCGGAAATCGTTTGGGTGATCCTGGGGCTCGAACATGTCGAGGACGTGGGGACGGAAGGCCTGCGCAGCCTTCACGATATACGAGCCGGCGGGATATTTCTTCCCCGCAACCTCGAAGTCCGCCGTGGCGCGGTGGATCGCGATGCCGGTTTTTACGAGCGAGTTGATGAACTTCACCGCGGTGGGGAAATCGGTCTGATCGGCCGGCAGGATGTAGCCGCGCGGATCGCGCCACTCGGGCTTGCGGAGGAGGTCCCAGTATTTCTGCGCCAGACGGCGCGTGGGGGTGGTGCGGCTCTCGGCGGAAGGATCGGGGCTTTCCTCGGGTTCGATGCCCTCGCGGTCGGCCTCGGCGAGGCGCGTGATCTCGTCGAGACGGCTGGGGCGCGTCGTCCAGGAGTCGCGGTTGCCGCGGTCGATGGAGTTCTGGCCCATGCGCCAGATGTTGAAGAGGAGCGTCTCGCGCTGGCGCGAGGCATAGTCGAGAATCGCGCGGTTGGCGCTGAGGGAATACTCGATGGACTGCCGGTAGTGCCAGACCTGCGGCGCGACCGGCGCGGGGATGTCGCCCGAGGGCAGCTGCCGGCGCGCGACGAGCGGGATGCGCATGGGCGTGGGGTTGCCGATGATCTCGGTGAGGAGGCCGATGATGTTGTGGAAATAGGCCGTCGTGCGGAGGCCGCCGTTCCACCACGTGGAGTAGTTCGCGCCGCTGCGCGAGGTGGCGCCGGGTTTGCCCTCCTGGAGGAAACGGCCCTGCATCGCGGTGCCAAGGGCCTGCACGCCGACGATCACCAGCGGGTCGTAATTGTAGTTGAAGGGATCGCGGAACGGCGGGGTGAAGATCACCGTGCCGACCGGGCCGCTCTGGTGGTGGTTGTAGAGAATCTGGGGGAACCACTCGAGGTAGAGCTGGCGGTTGAGGTTGGTGCTCTCCTTCTGGGAGGAGAGGTAAAAGTCGCGGTTATTGTCGTGGCCGATGTATTTCTGGTAGAGCCGCGGCGTGACGGTGAGGACGCGCTTGGCGGGCTCGGGCTCCCGCATATACCACGAGCTGACGAGTTCCTGGCCGTCGGGATTGGCGTGCGCGCAGAGCACGATCACATCCTTCAAGATGCGGAGCATCTCGGGATCGGTGGCGCTGGCGAGCTGCCAGGCGGTCTCGATGAGCTGGTGCGAGCCGACGGTCTCGCTCGCGTGGAGGCCGCCATCGATCCAGACGACGGCCTTGCCGGCGGCGGCGAGGGCACGGGCCTGCGCCTCGGTCACGCCTTCGGCGCGCGCGAGCTTCTGCGCGGTCTCCTTGTGGCGGGCGAGCGCCTTGATGTTTTCCGGCGCGGAGATGACGAGCATCCACTGCGTGCGGCCCTCCTCGGTCCGGCCCATGTCCACGAGCCGCACGCGGTCGGACTCGGCGGCGAGTTTTTTGAAATACGCCTCGGTCTGCGTGTAGGTGGCGAGGTGGTAGTCGTCGCCGATGGCGAAGCCGAAGTGCTCCTTCGGTGAGGTGATCTTGGCGGCCAGCGCAGTGGCGGTGGCGAGCAGTGTGAGCAGCAGCGTGCGCAAGAGGGGGCAGGGGAGCATGGGGAAAAAGAGTCGCCGGCTTCAGCCGCGCGGGTTGCGCCACGCGGGCACGGCAAGCTCGGTCATAAGCCGGACGCCGGCGGGCGCGGCGAGGAGGCGCGGCACGATGTTGATGAGCGAGGCGACGGTGGCATCGTCGCCGGCCACGCCGCCGTTGAGCACGAGGTTCAGGTCAGGCCGGCCCTTCACGACGATAGCGTCGTGCGGCAGCGGGGCGTCGAGATACATCTGGAGGTCGAGCTTGATCTTGGTTTCGCCGCCGACGAGGCCGACGCATTTCTGGTGGATGCCGAGGCTCTGGCCGGGCGCGACATCGAAGAATTTCGTGACGACGCGGCTGGTCGCGACGACCGGCTCGCAGCTCTCGCGGATCTCGTCGAGTTTCCAACCCATCGCGTGGGCGAGGAGCGCGACGGATTGCTGGAAGCCCGCATGGCCGGCCTTGCCGGCGGCGAATTTGGCGCGGAAATCGGCGGGATTCTGCCCGCTGCCGATCTTGGCTTGGAGCGGCTGGCGGCGGGTGGAGGCGTTGACGACGCGCTCGACGTAGATCGACTGCACATCGCGGCTGACGCCGGTCAGGCAGATGGGCAGGATGTCCATCACGAAGCCCGGGTTGACACCCGTGCCGGCGATGCGCGCGCCGGACTTTTGGCAAAGCGCGTCGAACTCGCGCGCGAGATCGGGGGTCTTGAGCGCCGGGAAAATGAGTTCCTCGCAGGTCGAGGCCACGCTTACGCCGCGTTCGAGCGCGGGCTTCATCTGGGCGAATGATGCCGCGGCGCTCGAGCCTGCAGTGTGCAGCACGGCGTCGGGCGCGCCGACGGCGGCGAACAGGGCGTCGAGGGACGGGAAGACCTTCGCTCCGCCGAGGCTCGCGACACCGGTGAGATCGGCGAGGGATTTGCCAATCTTCGCGGGGTCGATGTCGACGCCGCCGGTGATTTCGAGCCACGACTGTTCGGCGGCGAGCTTGAGCGACTCAAGCCCGATGGGGCCGAGTCCGAATTGGACGACCTTGATCTTCTTTTGCATGGAGGGGATTTCTCTGTGGCCAAGGCACGGCGGAGGCCAATTCTTTCTTCAGACCCTGATGCGATGCGCTTCAGTTCTGGCTCGAAATGAGCCGGGGCTTCTGAGCTTTTTGCCGCATGCGCTTCGCCCTCCTTTTTGTTCTGGCCTGCGCCTGGGTGCCGGCCGCCACGCCGGTCGCGATCACGCCGGTCACCGCGCCCCACGGCATGATCGTGGCCGCGCATCCGCAGGCCGTCGAGTCGGGGGTCGCGATCCTGAAAGCCGGCGGCAACGCCATGGATGCCGCGGTGGCTGTTTCCCTCTCCGTGGGCGTGGCCGAGCCCTATGGCTCCGGCCTCGGGGGCAAGCTGATGCTGCTCTACTTCGACGCGGCATCGGGCCGGAGCTTTGCGGTCGATGCGATGGACGCGGCGGGTTCGCTCGATGTCGCCGCCTATCTCAAGCGCCCCGAGGAGGATCGCACCGCCGGCTACGGTGCTGTCTGCGTGCCGGGCCTCGCGGCCGGACTCTGGGCGGCGCACCAGAAATGGGGCGCAAAACCCTGGGCCGAGACCGTGCACCCGGCGATCGCGCTGGCGCGGGCGGGCTTTCGCATCCTGCCCAAGACCCGCGAGGGCTTTGCCGAGCAGGAAAAGAAACTCCGCCGCGGCGATCCCGAGATCGCGCGGCTTTATCTGCCGGGCGGAAAGCTCCCCGAGGCCGGCTCGCTCCTGCCCAACGAGGATCTTGCGCGCACGATGGAGGCGCTCGCGCGCCACGGGCGCGATGGTTTCTACCGCGGCCCCGTGGCCGAGGCGATCGTCGCGGCTTCTCGCGGGGGCGGCGGGGTGCTGACCGCCGCGGATTTGGCCAGCTACGAGGCGCGCGTGACCGAGCCGATGACGATGGCGTGGCGCGGTCGCACGCTGGTCTGCGCCCCGGCTCCGGCGAGCGGCGCCGCGCTGTTCCTGCCCATCCTCGCGGCGCTGGAGGGTGAGTCGTTCGGCGGCGGCCCGCTGCGCACGGCGGCCCACCTCGATCGCGTGGGCCGGGTCTGGCGGGTGGTTTCGCCGCTCGTCGTCCGCGCCGTCGGCGACGCACCGGAGTCACGCTTCCTTTTCGAAAAACTAATCGCGCCCGATTCCATCGCGGAGATCCGCGCCAAGGCCTTTGCGCCGCAAGACGCGAAGAAAAAAGTCGCCGCGTTTGATGCGGAACTGCCGGCGTTTTACGAGAGCCCCATGGCGGCGACGACGCACTTCATCGTCGTCGATCGCGCGGGCAATGTGGTATGCGCGACGCAGTCGCAGAGCCTGCATTTCGGCGCGGGCGTGGTGCCGCCGGGCACGGGTGTCGTCATGAACAACTCGATGAGCAATTTCACCTTCACTGACCGCCAGAGCATGAACTATCTCGCGCCCGGCCGCCGCCCGCGCAGCACCATCGCGCCCACGATCGTCCTGCGCGACGGCCGGCCGGAACTCGCGATCGGCGTGCCCGGCGCCTCGCGCATCCCGACCGCCGTGCTGCAGGTGCTGATCGACCATTATGTGATCGGCCGGCCGCTGGCCGAGGCGATCGGCGACACGCGGGTTCACTTCTCGGCGGCGTTGCGGAGCGGTGAGACCGTGGCCTTTGAGGCGGAGCGATCGCTGCCGCATGCGGAGGCGCAGGCGTTGCAGGAGCTGGGGTGGAAAGTGAACCTGCCCGAGGCCGCGGGCACGGGACGATTCTTTGGCGGCATCAACGCCGTCTCCCTCAATCCCGACGGGACGCGGACCGGCTTCGCTGATCCGCGTCGGACCAATATCGCCGCCGGACATTGACGCACCGCGACTGCGCAGAGGGCCGCGCATAGGGTGTTTTTCCCATGTTGCTTCGCCCGCGCGGTCCCGTTTGCTGCCCTCGCTACCCCTGCATGATTAGCGCCCATCCCGCTTCAATTGTCCGCAAGATGCTTTGTCTTTGCGCGATCGCTGGCGGGGTGGTGGCCGGGCCGGCCTGGGCGCTCACGGTCACATTCGACTACAGCTACGATACGAGCGGGTTCTTCAGCGGGGCCAACACCGGTCGGCGCGATGTCCTGGACCAGGCGGCCGCGGCCTTCAGCTCAAGGCTCACGGATTCCCTCACGGCCATCACACCGGGTGGCGGCAACACTTGGACGGCGACATTCGCCAATCCCTCCGGTCCCGGCACGACAGTCTCGCTCTCCAATCTCTCGGTGGCGGCCGACACCATCGTGATCTATGTCGGCGCCGCGGACCTCGGGGCCGGTGTGCTCGGGCAGGGCAGCGTGGGTGGGTTCTCCTCCAGCGGTGATGCGAGTTGGACCAACACGATTGCGACCCGTGGCCAAGGCGGCGCGCCGGACCTGAATCCGACTGACTTTGGCCCGTGGGGCGGGGCGATCACCTTCAACTCCACCGCCGCATGGTATTTTGATTCCAACCCGGCGACCTTGGAAAATTTTTCAGGGCAATACGACTTCTACTCGGTCGCCCTGCGCGAGCTGGGCCATGTATTGGGCATCGGGACGGCCGGCTCGTGGTTTGCCAACATCCCGGGTTCCACGTCGTCCGGCGCCACGTTTGCGGGGGCCAACTCGGTCGCGGCCTATGGCGGCCCCGTGCCGCTCGCGGTGGACAACGCCCACTGGCTCAGCGGGACCACGAGCACCGCGCTCGGCTCAGGTGCGCCGCAGGATGCGGCGATGGGTTTTACGCTGGCGGCGGGAACGCGCACTTATCTCACGGCCCTGGACGTCGCGGCCTTGCAGGATGTGGGCTGGACGGTCGTGCCCGAGGCGTCGTCGTTCGTCTGGGTGATGGTGATCGGCGCAGCGGGCATGGTGCGCTGGCTCCGCCACCGAAAAACCTGATTCAGATCGCCAGGGTCGCTCCGGGCGCGAGCACCTCGACGCGGTGGCCGGCCTGCGCCGCGCGGGTCGCAAAGGCCGCCGCATCCTGCGCGATAAGCGGCCACGTGTCGTAGTGCATCGGCACCGCGACGCGCGGGCGGAGGAGATCTAGCGCGACCAGGGCGTCGTCCGGCCCCATCGTGTAATTGTCGCCGATCGGCAGCAGCGCGGCATCGAGCCCGGCGCGGCCGATGAGCTGCATGTCGAGAAACACCGCGGTGTCGCCCGCATGATAGAGCGTCTTGCCATCGGCTGAAACGAGGAGGCCGCACGGCGCGCCGAGATAGATCGGATTCAGGGCCGGGCCGAGGCTCGATGTGTGGTGGGCGAGGGTGAGCTTCACGCGGCCGAAGGGAAAATTGAAGCCGCCGCCGGGGTTGAGCGCATGGGTCTTGGCCCCGAGCGCGGCGAAGTATTCCGCGATCTCGTAGTTGGCGACGATGGTGGCGCCGCAGCGCAGCGCGATTTTCAGGGCATCGGCCGTGTGGTCATCGTGACCGTGCGAGAGCAGGATGTAGTCGCAGCTGAGGTCGGCCGCGCCTTGGGGAGCACGCGGATTCTCGCGCAGATAAGGATCGATCAGGAGCCGGGCCCGCGCGGTCTCGACGAGGAAACAGGAGTGGCCGAGGTAGGTGAGGCGCATGGTCAGGCCTGGCCGAGCCACGTCCGTGCGCGGTCGACGTCCTGGGGCGTCAGCGCATGGCTGGCGGGGATCGTTTCCAAGCGCGTCTCGGCGCCGCCGGCGCGGAGCAAAGCTTCCAATCGGGCCGGATGATCCGCCGGCACGAGCGGATCGGTGGAGCCGTGGCAGAGGAGCGCGCGTTTGCCCGCGAGCGAGCCGGGCGCGGCGGGTTGATCGAGCACCACCATCGAGCGCAGCAGGACGGCGCCCGCCAGCGCCTCCGGGCGCAGGAGCATCAGGGTGGCGGCGATGTTGGCGCCGTTGGAGAAGCCCACCGCGATGAGGCGGCGGGCGTCGAGCCCGTGATAGGCGGTGGCCTGGGTCACGAAGTCCGCCAGCGCGTGGGTGCGCTGGATGATTTCCTGCGGGTCGAAGACATTGAGCGAGAGCCGCGCGAAGAACCGCAAGGCGCCGCCTTCGTTCACATCGCCCCGCGGACTGAGGAGCGCGGAGCCCGGCGAGATGGCGCGGCCCAGCCGGAGCAGATCGTGCTCGTCGCCCCCCGTGCCGTGCAAAAGCAGCAGTGGGGGCGCGGCGGGGTCCGTGCCTGGTTCAAGGATATGCTGGTAGGTGAACTGCGGTTTGGCCGTGCGTGGCATGGATGCCGCGCAGGACGCGGCCCAGCACTGAATGGATGCGCTTCCGCTGCGCAAGGCGCGCCGGCCGATTCAATGTCACCGCCGATCGCGGTAGGCGGTCCGGGCCTGCGCCCGCATTTCTTGATCAACCGATCCCCTGCGGAGCGCGGGACCTGCCCGGCCATCGCGCGAACCGCCTACGCCCCGTCGATTTTGCGGATGCGCGCGATGTGCCGGCCGCCCTCGAACTCGGTCGCAAGCCAGGTGCGCACGATTGTGAGCGCCTCGGCTTCGCTGACGGTGCGCTGGCCGAGGGCGAGCACGTTGCCGTCGTTGTGCGAGCGGTTCCAGATCGCCACCTGTTCGCTCCAGCAGAGGCCGCAGCGCACACCCTTCACGCGGTTGGCGACGATGGCTTCGCCGTTGCCCGAGCCGCCGAGCACGATGCCGCGCTCGAACTCGCCGCGCGCCACGGCCTCGGCGGTCGGCCGGATGAAGTCGGGATAGTCGCAGCTCGCGTCCGAGTGCGTGCCGAAGTCACGCACGGTGTGGCCCGCGGCGAGGAGCATGGCCTTGATGGCCTTCTTGTAGGCGAAGCCCGCGTGGTCGGAGCCGATGGCGATGGTGAACGTGCGCGACATGGTGGTGCCGCCAACAACACCGCGGCGCGTTTCGCGGGCAAACTAATTTCCGACTGGAGCCGCGGCGTCCTCGCCGCGGCCTGGCACGAAAACGCGGCGAGGGCGCCGCGGCTCCAGTCAGGCGGAGAACCCGCTCACTTCTTCGGAAACTTCGGATCCGCCTTCACCTCCAGCATCTGCTTCGTGTGCCGTTCGCTGTGGGCGGCGACGAAGAGCAGCCACTGGTAGGGGTCGAGTTTCTTGCCGAGCGGGCTGTCGATCGCGTGGTCGCGGAGGCCGGCGGTCTCCTTCATGAACGCGATGGTCTTGGCGCGGCTGGCTTGGAAATGCGCGAGGGCTTCCTTGGTTGAGCCGTAGCGATTCACGGGAATCAGCGGCTCGGGGGCCGTGGCCTTTTTCGAACGATCAGGGATCATCTTGAGAATCATCTCATCGATGGCTTTCACGTCCTCGCCGGCAGGCCGGGCGGGGCCCTGCATCGCTTTGTCGGCGGCCAGGTCCCTGAGCATATCCTCGGCCGAGGCGATGTGCTCGAGCGTCTGCGCCACCGACCAGCGTTCGGGCGCGGGCTTGAAGTTGAGCTGCGCCTCGCTGAGGCCCTTGACGGCGGCGACGACTCCGGCGCGCGTTTTTTCCAGATAGGCGAGGCCCTTCTTCCGATCGTCGGCGGAAAGGGTATCGGCCGAGAAGCCCGCGACCGCAGTCGCGAGCAGGGACAGGAGCAGCAGGATTTTTTTCATGTTGGGGGTTGGGTGGGGGAGAAAATAGGCAAGCAGCGGCGAAGCGGTGGAGCGCACGCTTCGGTTGACACATCAACGCAGCGCGGTCGCCGCGGCTTCCTGGAAGCGTTGGCGCACGATGCTCGCGTCGCTGTTGGGGAAATTCGAGCGCTGCACCATGAGCACGTAGGCGACGCCCTTGACCGGATCGATCCACGCCTGCGTGCCCCAGGCGCCGCCGTGGCCGTAGGTGCCGGGCGAGAGCATCGCGGCGAGACCGGCGTGCGGGGTCTTGAGCACACACGTGCCGATGCCCCAGCCGTAGTTGGCGCCCCGCTGGCCGTGGGTGTCGTTCTGGAAAAACCCGGTCGGCAGATCGCCGGTTTGCGGCGTCGAGAGGAGTTTCATCGCGGCGGCGCTCAGGTAGCGACGGCCGTCGAGCGCGCCGCCGTTGAGGAGCATCTGGCAAAAGCGCGCGTAGTCGGTCGCGGTGGCGTAGAGGCCGGCGTTGCCGGTGGGCGGACGGTCGCCGGGCGCGGGTGGCGCCACGCGACCGGCGTCGAGCGCGCCGGTCTCCTTGTTCTTGGCGTAGGGCGTCGCGATGCGCGTGAGCTGGTCGCCCGCGGGGGTGTGCGTGGTGTCCTTCATGCCGAGCGGGCCGAAGAGCCGTTGAGCGAGAAACTCGGGAAAGGTCATCCCGCTCGCGACCTCGACGATGCGCGCGCCGCAGTTGATGCCGGACTGGGTGTATTTCCAGCGGGCGTCGGGCTCGTATTGCATGGGCGCGGCGAGCCAGAGCGGCACGAGGTCCGCGAGCGTTTTGGCGCGCTGTGCGGCCGGTCCCCCGGCCTCGCCGAGCCCGGAGGTATGCGTCATGACCTGCGCGATTGTGAGGTTGGCGGCCTTGCCGGAAGGCGTTTTCAGCGCGGCGAACTCAGGGATGAATTTCGCCACCGGATCGTTCATGTTCAGCTTGCCGGCGTCCTGCAGCATGAGGAGCGCGACGGCGGTGACGGGCTTCGTCATCGACATGATGTTGCAGAGCGTGTCGGGCGTCATCGGGCGTTGGGCGGCGATATCCGCGAGCCCGGTGGCCTCAAGGTGCAGCACCTTGTCCTTGGTGACGACGACAGTCACGGCGCCGGCGATTTCCTTTTGTGCAATCATCTCCTGCATGGCGGCGCCGATGCCGGGGAGCTTGGGGGCGGGTGCCGCGGCGAGGGGGGAAACGAGGGCGATAGACAAAGCGAGCAGGCGGGGGAGGGGATGCATCGTGCGAGAGCAAGGCCCAATCGCCGCGGCGCGGCGAACCGAAAAGCGCGTCGCGGTCACGCCGCGCCGCTTGTGAACAACAATCCCCGGTTTTTCCATTGCGGGGTGAGGGGGGCGGCCTTCAATCGGCCCCTTTCCAACCCGCATGTATCTCAAGGCGCTCAAGCTGCATGGCTTCAAATCCTTCGCTGATCCGACCACTCTCCGCTTCGAGCCGGGTGTGACGGCGGTCGTCGGACCCAACGGCTGCGGCAAATCCAACATCGCCGATTCCATCCGCTGGGTGCTCGGTGAGCAGAGCGCCAAAGCCCTCCGCGGCGGCAAGATGCAGGATGTCATCTTCGAGGGCGCCGACACGCGCAAGCCCGCCCAGCTCTGCGAGGTCTCCCTGCTCCTGACGGACTGCGAGAAGCAGCTCGGCAGCGAATTCCACGAGATCGAGATCATGCGGCGCGTGCATCGCGACGGGCAGAGCGAGTATTCCTTCAACGGCCAGCCCTGCCGGCTGAAGGACATCCAAAAGCTTTTCATGGACACCGGCATCGGCCGGACGAGCTACTCGATCATGGCGCAGGGCCAGATCGACCAGATCCTTTCGTCGAAACCCGAGGAGCGGCGCGCGGTGTTTGAGGAGGCGGCGGGCATCACGAAATACAAATCGCAGCGCCGCGAGGCTCTCCAGAAACTTTCCCTCACGGATCAGAATCTCGCGCGCGTCGCCGACGTGATCGGCGAGGTCGGCCGCCAGATCGGCAGCCTGCGCCGGCAGGCGGCCAAGGCCATGCGCTACAAACGCCTCAACCACCGCCTGCGCCACCTCGCGCTCGGCTGGAGCGGGTTCCACCACGCGCAGCTCACGGCCACGCTCGGCGAACTCGAGGGCAAGGTCGCCGAGCTTCGCGCCGAAGCCCAGGCCCGCCGCACCAATCTGGACGAGCAGGAAGCCTCGCTCGCGGCCCAGCGCGCCCACCGCGGCCGGCTCAACCAGCGCGTGCAGGACGCGCAGCAGGCCGTCTATGATGTCCGTTCGCAGAAGGACGCCGCCGAAAACGCCGCCAACCTCGCTCAGATTAAGCGCAGCGGCCTCGAGGATCGCCTCGCCTCGTCGCGCGACAATCTCGGCGAGATCGAGATGCAGCTCCGCGAGGTCTCGGCGCAGGTGGACACCGGCGCGCAGGACAAGCAACTCCAACTCGAACTGCTCGGCGGCAGCGACGCCGTCTTCCAGCAGCGCAACCGCGAGATCGCGGTCGTCGAGGGCGAACTCTCCAAGCTCGAGCAGGAGCTGAACCAGGCCAAGTTTCACCTCCTCCAATTGGAGAGCACGGTCGCGCGCCTGCGCACCGACTGCTCCGGCTACGAAGTCGATCAGAAGACCAGCGTCCACAAGCACGACTCGCTCGCGCAGGAACTCGACGGCGTGCGCGCGCAGGTCGCCGCCGCCGAGCAGGTCGCCGCGGAGACCGAGGCCCGCGCCGAGGAGGCGACGGTCGCGAAGTCCCGCGCCAACGGCGAGGCCGCCACGGCGCAGCAGGCGATCACGGATCTCACGCGCGAGTTTCGCGAGGCCCAGCGCAAGCTCTCCGAGATCGATCGCGCGCTCGCGCAGCGCACGGCGCGGCTGCGCCTGCTCCAGCAGTTGCAGGAAAAATGGGAAGGCTTCGGCGAAGGCGCCAAGGCCGTGCTCCAGGGCCGGCTCGATGCCGCGCTCGCCGGCGCCAAGGTCACGCCGATCATGCAGGGCCTCGCGGTGAGCGCCGAGTATGGCAAGGCCGTGGAGGCCATCCTCGGCAACGCCGCCGAGGCCATCAGCGTGAGCGATCTCGCGACGGCGCAGCGCATTCTCGCGCAGCTCGACGCCGAGCAAATCGGCTCGGCGGTGCTGCGCGTCTCGGAGTTCAGCCTGCGCACCGAGGGGCATTTCGAATTGCCGCCGGGCCTCGTGCCCGCCGCCCGTGCGGCGGCCGACACCGATCCCGCGCACCCGGCGCTTGGCGTGCTGCGCGAATCCTACATCGCGGACGACCTCGGCGCGTTTCTCGAATTCTGGAAAGCCAATCCCGCCTTCCCGTTCCTCGCCGTCGCCACGCGCAAGGGCGACCTCGTCGATCGCCGCGGCCTCGTTTATGGCGGCCATCACGGCACCAAGCGCGCGGCGCACAGCATCGTGCAGCGCGAGATCGATCTGCGCGAGACCGCAAAGGCGCTCGCGGAGGAGCAGAAGGCCCACGACACCCAGAAGACCGTGATCGACGCGCTCAACGCCCAGCTCGCCGAGGCCGAGCGGACGGTCGAGCAGCGCCGAGCCGACGTGCTGGCCGCCACGCAGACGCTGGCCGCCGTGCAGGCGGAGCAGCGCAACGCCCGGCAGAATCTCGACACCGCCGCCAGCCGCCTGAACCGCATGGAGGGCGAACTCACCGCCCTCGAACACGCCCGCAACGAGGCTCACGCCCGCTGGGAAAAGGCGCAGCTTGGGCTCAACGAAGCCGACGCCGCCGCCACGGCGCAGCGGGAGAAAATCCGCGTGATCGAGATCCGTCTGGCGGAGGTCCGCATGGATCGCGATGTGAAACGCGAGACGCTCGCGCAGGCTCGGCTTGAGCTCGCGGAGCGTCGCCAGAAGGTCGAGGTCATCGACCGCGGCCTCGGCGAGATGGAACGCCGCCGCCAGCAGTTGAGCGAATTGCTCGTGCAGCGACAGACCGAGATCGAATCCTGGACCGAGCAGACGGCCGAGCTCGAGCACGAGGCGACGGCCCAGCGATCGCGCAGCGAGCAACTGGCCGAGACCCTCACGGTCGCGCAGGCCCAGGTGGAGCAAGTGCGCGTCGAGTTGGTTGAGGTCGAGCGTGCCATCAACGGGCTGGAGCAAGCGCAGCATGCCGTGCGCGAGGAGTCCGAATCCGCGCACGAGGAGCTGAGCACCCACGAGGTGAAGCTCGCCGAGAATCGCCAGCGCGCCCAGTTCCTGGCGGAGGAAGTCGCGCGCGAATTTCAGTCCGACATCGCCGCGCTCGATTGGCGGCGCCAGATCTGGCACGCCGACGACGAGCCGGAAGGGGTGAAGCCCCTCGATCTCGATGAGGACGAGGGCGACGAGGCGCCGGCTGCCGAGGTGAAGACCGAGGGCGAGAACGGCACGAGCGAGCCCAAGCGCCGGAAGAAAAAGGCCAAGGAGCGTGGCGAACCCACCGCCGAAGATCTGGCTGCGCTCGACACGACCGACTGGGCCGCCACCAAGGCCGAGATCGATGCGTTGCGTCAGCGGCTCAACGCGATGGGCGCGGTCAACCTCGTCGCCATCGAGGAATACGCCGAGCTGAAGCAGCGCCACGATTTCCTCCAGGGACAAGTCACCGATCTCACGACGGCGAAGGCCGAGCTGATCAAGGCCATCGACGAGATCAACCAGACCTCGCTCCAGCAGTTCCAGGTCACGTTCGAGCAGATCCGGAAAAACTTCGAATACACCTTCCACACGCTCTTCGGCGGCGGCCGCGCGCACCTCGAGTTGATCCAGGCCGAGGACATCCTCGAAAGCGGCATCGAGATCGTCGCGCAGCCCCCGGGCACGAAGCTCAAGGGCATTACGCTCCTCTCCGGCGGGCAGAAGACGCTCACGGCGGTCGCGCTGCTCTTCGCGCTCTACATGGTGAAGCCGTCGCCGTTCTGCTTGCTCGACGAATTGGACGCGCCCCTCGACGAGTCGAACATCGGCCGCTTCACGGACCTGTTGAAGAAGTTCGTGGACGAGTCGCAGTTCATCATCATCACGCACAACAAGCGCACCGTCTCCGCGGCGCAGGCCATCTACGGCGTGACGATGGAGGAGCGCGGCGTGTCCAAGACCGTCTCGATGCGCTTCAACAACGAGCGCGGCGAACCCGAGGCGCAGACTCGCAACATCGCGGAGTCCGTCACCGGCGCGCGGGCGCCCGCCTCGGCGACCAGCTAAGGAAGCCATGAGCGTGGCCCCGCAAGGCGCCCTCGGTGTCGTGGTCCGCTGGTCGCGGATGGCCGCGCTGTGGGCCTGGCTGGCGCTGTGGGTGTGCGCTTTGCCGGCCGCCGAAGTCGCCGAGCAGATTTTTTCCCAGCGTCTGCAGACGCTGCTCGACGCCGCGCAATGGAGCGACGCCTCCCGCCATATCCAGCAGGCCCAGGCGCTGCGACCGGTGCCGCAATGGCTGCCGGGCCGGGAGGCCGAGGTGCGGCTCGCGCAGGTGCGCATCGCAGCCGGCCGGGGCGATGTGCTCGCCGCGCTGGCGGCGGCGCGCCTGTTCCTGAGTGGAGAAACCGAGCGGGCCCCGCAGCTGCTCGCTTTGGCGCGGGCGTTGCATGCCGCGGAGGAGAAGACTGTGGCCCTCGCGCTCGTGAAGGAGATCGTGCGGCGCGAGCCGGACTTCCCTCCGGCGATCCGGCAGCTCGCCGAGTGGGAGCCGCCCGTGGAGCCGAAAGCGCTCCCTCCCGCGCCGAAGCCGCCGGTCGAGACGCAGCGGAGGGCGGAACCCAAAGCTCCGGCGGCGGAACCCGACGAGGAGGCCGCGCTCCTTGCTCGCCTGCGCACCGCGCACGAACAGGGCAACGTGCCCGCCCTGCTCGCCGCGGCGCGCCTTTTTCTCACCGGAGAACGCGCGCGATCGCTGCGGCTGCTCGAGATCGCGCGGGAGATGGCTGCTCGCGGCGATCGCGCGACCGCGATTACGCTGACGAAGGAAGTGCTGCGCCGCACGGCGGATTTCCCCCCGGCCAAGCGGCAGCTCGCGGAGCTCGAGGCAGCCGCGTCCAAATAGGATCTGCATGTGGGGCTTTCTGCGCCGGCTCTTTTCGCGGACTCCTGCCGCCGGGGCTGGCGCGCAGGGTGAGCGCCTCGCGGCCGAATGGCTGCGCCGCGAGAAGGAGTTTACGATCATCGCGCGCAACTGGCGCAACCCCGCGGACCGGCGCGAGGAGATCGACCTGGTGGGCCGCGACGGCGAGGTGCTGGTCTTTGTCGAGGTCAAGACCCGCGCGGCGGGCGCGCTGGTGCCCGGCTACCATGCGATCGACGAACGCAAGAAACGCGTGTTGCGCCGCGCGGTCACGGCCTACCTCGCGCGCCTGCGCGAGCGCCCCCGGACCTATCGCCTCGATGTGGTCGAGATTGCGACGGTCGCGGGCTCCGCGACGCCGCCCGAGATTCTCCATTTTGAGAACGTGCCGCTCTTCCCGGGCCGCCGCGGCTGAGCGTCGCGTCGCGGCGTGCGTCATGGCCAGCATTTCCCTTGCGCCACTGCGCCGGCGGTCCGAACACTCGCGCCGCCATGTCCGATTCACCGCGCCATCCTTTTTTGCACGGCCTCAGCAAGCACCGCGGAGCTCCGCCGACGGTCGTCGTGATCTTCGGCGCCTCCGGTGATCTCACCGCGCGCAAGCTCATTCCCGCCGTCTACAATCTCAGCCACGACAATCTCCTGCCGGCTGACTTCTATCTCGTCGGCTACGGCCGCAAGCCGATCCCCGACGACGAATTCCGCACGCTGGCGGCTGATGCGATCAAGGAGTTTTCCCGCCGCGATCTGACGGCCAGTGTCTGGGACCGCGTCGCCGCGCACACGACCTACGTCGCGGGCGGCTACGACGAGAAGGCGGCCTTCGATCGCCTCGCGACGCACATCGACACGATTGAGAAGAAGCTCGGCCGCGATGTGCAGCGGCTGTTCTACATCTCGACGCCGCCGTCCGTCTTTGCGCCGATTATCCAGAACCTGGGCGCCAGCGGGCTCGCCGCCAAGCACCTCGGCACGCCGCACCACTCGAAGGTGATCATCGAGAAACCCTTCGGCAAGGACCTCACCTCCGCGCGGGAGCTCAACACCACGATCCGCTCGGTCTTCGAGGAGAACCAAGTTTACCGGATCGATCATTACCTCGGGAAGGAGACTGTGCAGGACCTGCTCGTGCAGCGGTTCGCCAACGCCATCTTCGAGCCGCTGTGGAACCGGAACTTCATCGACAGCGTGCAGATCACGGTGGCGGAGGAAGTGGGCGTCGGCACGCGCGGCGGCTACTACGAGCAGAGCGGCTGCCTGCGCGACATGATCCAGAACCACACCATGCAGCTGCTCGCGCTCACGGCGATGGAGCCTCCCGGCTCGCTGCACGCCGAGGCGATCCGCGATGAAAAGGTGAAGGTCCTCAACGCCATCCAGCCCCTCACGATCGGGCCGGCCGGCGATGTCGCGCGTGCGCAATACTCCGCCGGCATGATGGGCGGCAAGGCCGCGGCCGGCTACCTTGAGGAGGAGGGCATCGCCGCGCAGTCCAACACCGAGACCTACGCGGCGCTCCGCCTCTCGATCAACAACTGGCGCTGGCAGGGCGTGCCGTTCTACCTGCGCTCCGGCAAGCGCATGGCCCGCCGCGTCTCCGAGATCGCGATCAATTTCCGCAGGCCGCCCGGGACCTTGTTCGCGGGCGAGACGGCGCGTTTCGACCTCGCAGCCAACACGCTCTCGTTCCAAATCCAGCCCGATGAGGGCCTGAGCCTCATCCTCAACACCAAGGTGCCCGGCCTCGAGACGCGCACGCAGCCGGTGAAGATGAGCTTCCGCTACGCGACGACCTTCGGCTCCAACACCGCCGAGGCCTACGAACGCCTCGTGCTCGACGCGATGATCGGCGACGGCACGCTCTTCATCCGCGGCGACGAAGCCGAGGCCTCGTGGAAACTCTGCACACCGGTCCTCGACTACTGGAAGAGCGTCGGCCGCACCGGCATGGACGCCTATCCCGCCGGCTCGTGGGGCCCGCCCAGCTCCGACGCACTGCTGGCCAAAAACAACCACGGCTGGCGCCAGCCCTGAGCCATGCCCGCCATATTCGACGCCTTGCCCGGCATGGAGGTGCCCGTCGGCGCGATCGCCAAGAGCCTCGCGCAGATGTGGACCGACACGGCGGCGGACGGCCGGCCCGCGATCACGTCGGACGACGCCAAGGCCACGCAGGTGAACTTCGTCCTGCACCTCGGCCTCCAGACCACGCCGGAGGATGCCGCCCGGCAATTTGACGTCGTCGTGAAGTTCTCGCGGCGCACGCCGAGCCGCGTCGTCGTCCTCTGCCCCTTGCACGCCGATGTGCCCACGCCGCAGATGCGCGCGAAGATTTTCGCCGAGTGCTTCCTCGGGAAATCGAAGGCCGACAAACGCTGCGTCGAATTCGTGATGCTGAGCTACTCGCGCAGCGCCCGGCCCTTTCTCGAGAACGAGGTCTCGATCTGCCTCTCGACCGATCTGCCGCTCTATTACTGGGCGCATGGTTTTTCGACGAGCGGCAAGCTCGCCGATTACCGCTATCTCCTCAGCCGCGCCAAACGCGTGCTCATCGACAGCGCCATCGCGCCCTCGGACGCGCTGACCTATCCGTGGCCGAATCCCGTCGCGCTTCGTGACCTCGCCTACTGCCGGCTCCTGCCGGTGCGGCAGAGCATCGGGCAGTTCCTTTCGGCCTATGCGCCGGAGAAACTCGTCGAGGGAATCAAGACCGTGGCCGTCTCGCATGCGCCGGCCCTCGCGGCCGAGGGGCGCGTCCTGCTCGCGTGGCTGCGGCGCCGGCTCGTCGCCTGCGGCGCGGGCGCGGACCACGTGCGCTTTGAAGCCCGGCCCATGGCCGCGGGCGAGGCCGGGAGCCTCGCCGTGCGTTTCGGCTACGCGGACTCCGGGCGGCTCTTCCAGTGGAGCGGCGAACTCGGGACCGGGCGCGCGGCCTTTGAGGCCGACCTCGGATCCGGGCGCACGCAACTCAACGCCGCGATCAGCCTGCTCCCGCCAGAAAACGCGTTGAGCGAGGCGATGTTTTTCTGAGCGACACCCGGTCGCGCGCCGCGTAGCACTGCGGCATGAAGACCCCGCCCCGTGTCCTCGGCTTTGATGCACCCTTCATCAAGGCGTCGCGCCTCGTTTGCCTGGTCTCCGCCGCGGCGGCGATCCTTGCGTTGGGTTGTGGTTTCGCGGCCGAGCCGGTGGCCGTCGGTGTCGCGCGTGTCGACATTACGCCCGAGCTCCCGATTCAGCTGGCCGGCTACCAGTCGCGCACGACCGAGGCGACGCGAGTGGCCGCCCCGCTGACCGCCCGCGCACTCGCGATCGGCTCGGATGCCGAGGGGCCGGTCGTGCTCATCACGGCCGACGTGATTGCCATCGACGAGCGCATGACAGAAGCGGTGGCGGCCGCGATTCGCGCGCGCCACCCGATCCCGCGCGAGCGCGTCGCGGTGTGCGCGACGCACCTGCACACCGGCCCGGCGATCGCGCGCACGATTCCCTTCATGTTCTCCCGCGATCTGCCGGCGGATGCGACGGCCCGGATCGAGCGCTACGCGGACCTCGTGCAGCGCCGGTTGATCGAGGTGGCGCTCGCGGCGCTGGCCGATCGGAAGCCGGCGCGGCTCGCCTGGGCGCAGGGCCAGGTGGAGTTTGCGGTGAATCGACGCCTGATCACCAATGGCAAGCACACGGGCTTCAAGACGACGCCCGGCGGTCCGGTGGACCACGCGCTGCCGGTGCTCCGCGCGGTGGACGAGCGCGGCGGTGTGCGCGCGCTGCTCGTGAACTACGCCTGTCACTGCACGACCCTCCGCGGCGGCGACAACTTCGTTCACCCCGACTGGGCCGGCGAGGCGGCGACGCGGATCGAGGCTGCGCACGCCGGCGCCGTTGCGCTGGTGGCGATCGGCTGCGGGGCGGATGCCGATCCGCAGGGGCGCGGCCTGCCCGGGGTGGCGAGCCAGGGCGCGACCATCGCGGACGAAGTCGCGCGGCTGCTCGCCGGTGAGATGCGTCCGGTGGGAGCGGTGACGAGCGCGCGCTTTCGCCGCATCGAGCTTCCGCTCGCGCGCGTGGTGCCTCGGGAGGAATTGGAGGCGCGGCTCAAGGGCCGGCCGAATGTCGCCTACGCGGCGGCGCAGCATCTGCGGACGCTCGATGCGGGGAAACCACTGCCCGCCTCGGTCGGCTACCCCGTGCAGGCCTGGGCTTTTGGGAGCGAGTTCGCGATGGTGTTTCTCGGGGGCGAGGTGGTGGCGGAATATGCGCTGCGCCTGAAGCGCGAGCTCGGCGCGGCGCGGCTCTGGGTCAACGCCTACGCCAACCATGTGCCCTGCTACATCCCGTCGCGGCAGGTGCTGAGCGAGGGTGGCTACGAGGCCGAGGGCGCGATGGACTACTATGGGTTTCCCACGCGTCTCGCCGACGACACCGAGGACCGCATCGTGCGCACGGTGCATGAACTCCTGCCGGCGGCGTTTGCGAAGAGCCCGGCCCGGTAAGGCAAACCGCGACGAACCATGAATGCGCTTGTCGTCATCCGGTGCGCCGCGGTGCTCGCGCTCGGGCTGGGGGCGGCGTTGCCCGTGAGCGCCTACAAGGAAGTCGCGCCCCCGGCCAACGTCGTGCTGCCGAAGCCGCGGAGCGCGGTCGAATCGCTCGCCGCGATCAAAGTGCCGGCGGGCTTCGAGGTGGAGCTCGTCGCCGCCGAGCCGCACGTGCTCGACCCGATTGATTTTGCCTGGGGCGCGGACGGAAGGCTGTGGATCGTCGAGATGGTCGACTATCCGCGCGGGCTCGACGGCCGCGGGCAGCCGGGCGGGCGGATCCGCGTGCTCGAGTCCACGCGGCGGGATGGGCGCTTTGATCGGGCGACGCTCTTTGCCGACGGCCTGCGGTCGCCGACGGCGGTGCTGCCGTGGCGCGACGGTGTGCTGGTGGTGGCCGTGCCCAATATTTTGCTACTTCGCGACACCGATGGCGATGGGCGCGCGGACCAGACGACGGTGCTTTTCCGCGGGCTGGCCGAGGGCAACGAACAACACCTCAGCAATGGCCTGCAATGGTCGCTCGACGGCTGGCTCCACCTCGCCAACGGCGAGAGCGGTGGGAAGATTCTTTCTGAGAAGACCGGCCGCACACTCGATGTCGGCCGGCGGGATTTCCGCATCTCGCCCGAGACCGGCGAGGTGGAGATGCTCGTCGGCGCCTCGCAGTTCGGCCGCAGCCGGGACGACTGGGGAAACTGGTTTGGCGGCAACAACTCCAACCCGCTCTGGCACTATGCGCTCGAGGAGCGCTACTTTCGCCGCAACCCGCACCTCGTGCCGCCGAACGCGCTCGTGACGCTCGGGGCGCGGGCCGGCGCGGCGCGGGTGTTCCCCGCGAGCGAGACGCTCGCGCGTTTCAACGATCCGCACGGCTTCAACCATTTCACCTCCGCGTGCAGCCCCGCGATCTACCGCGACGATTTCCTCGGGGCGGAGTTCGCGGGCAACATCTTCGTCTGCGAGCCCGTGCACAATCTCGTGCATCGCGAGATCGTGCGGCCGGTGGGCGCGACCTTTGTGGGCGAGCGCGCGGCCACGGAGAAGGAGTCCGAGTTCTTTGCCTCGGCGGATCCGTGGTCGCGCTTTACCTCCGCCCGCGCCGGTCCGGATGGCGCGCTCTACATCGCCGACATGTATCGGCTCGCGATCGAGCACCCGCAGTGGATTCCCGCCGCGTGGCAAAAACTCCTCGGCGATCTCCGCGCCGGGGCGGACAAGGGGCGCATCTACCGCGTGCGGCCGAAGGGCCAGCCGCTGCGCGCCGTGCCGGACCTCGCCCGTGCGGACGCGGCCGGGCTTGTCGCGGCGCTGGAAAGTCCGAGCGGCGTGGTGCGCGATCTCGCGCAGCAGCAGATCGCGTGGCGGCAGGAGAAGGAAGCTGTGCCGCTGCTGGATCGAGTCGCGGGAAGATCCCCCCGAGCCGAGACGCGTGCGCAGGCCCTGTGGTGTCTGCACAGCATCGGTGCGCTTGTCTCTCCGCACTTGATGCTCGCGCTGGCCGATCCGCATCCCGGCGTGCGCCGGCAGGCGGTGCGGCTGAGCGAGTTTTTTGCCAGCACCGAGACCGAGCCGGACTTGCTGAGGGGTGTCGTCGCGATGGCGACGGACGCAGATGCGGCCGTGCGCCAGCAGGCGGCCTATACCCTGGGCGAGTGGAAAAGCCCTGTGGCCGGCGAGGCGCTCGCGCGCCTGCTGCGCACCGAGACGGATCGTTTCGTGAAAGCGGCGGTGCTCAGCTCCGCGCTCGCGCATGCGGACACCCTCATGGCGGCGTTGCTGCGCGACGGTGGCGCGGGCGATGCGCTGCTGGTCGAAGTGGCGACGGTGACGGAAAACGCCCGGGCGCTCACCGGCCTGCTGGCGGCGATTGGCACACGCACCGCGGCGGCGGATTTTCCCGGGGCTTTCGCCTCGCTCGCCCAGCTGCTCGACTGGCTCCAGCGGAATAACAAGACGCTGGCCCAGCTCCAGCGTTCGGCCGATGAACCGATGCGGCAGGCTCTCGCCGCGACCGACGAGATTTTCTCCGCGGCGCGCCGCGTGGCGGTGGATGCCCGCGCCGCAGCCGACGAACGCGTGGCGGCCGTGCGTATCCTCGGGCGCAACCGCTCGCAGCAGACGGAAGATCTCGAGCTCGTGGCCGGCCTGCTCGAACCGCGCGTGCCGACGGAAGTGCAGGTGGCGGCGGTGCAGGCGCTCGGTCGCATGAATCGCCCGGTGGTGCCGGAGCGGGTGCTGGCCGGCTGGCGCAGCCACGGTGCCGCCGTGCGCACCGCGGTCATCGAGCTCGTGACGAGCCGCGTGGCCTGGTCGCAGGTGCTGCTCGACCACGTCGAGGCCAACCCCGCGATGCTCGCGCAGATCGATCCGGCGCAGCGCCAGCGCCTCACGCACCACATCGACGCCAGGCTCGCCGACCGCGCCGTGCGCGTCTTTCAGACGGGCATCGACGGCAACCGCCAGGCCGCAATCGATCGCATGTTGGTGGCGATGAGCGGGAGAAAGGGTGACGCGGGCCGGGGAGCGGGGGTGTTTGAGCAGAATTGCCGCGCATGCCACGCCTTCGGGGGCATGAGCGGCGGCGTGATGGGGCCCGACCTCGCCGTAGTGAAGGACCGAAGCGCGCCCTACCTCGTCACCCACATCCTCGATCCCAACCGAGCCGTGGAGGATCGCTACATGATGCACGCAGCGACGCTGCTCGACGGGCGTTCGCTCGCGGGGATGCTGGCGGCTGAGAGCAGCCACAGCGTGACGCTGCGCGGTCTCGACGGCGTGGAGCACGTGATTTTGCGCAACGAGCTGCGGCTCCTCGTCAGTTCAGGCCGCTCGCTGATGCCCGAGGGCTTGGAAGCGGCGGTCGAGCCTGCGTCGATGGCGGACTTGGTGGCGTTTCTCGCGGGCGCGCCGGCCGCGACGCCTTAGCTACGGCGCGGGCGCGCGGTGAATCTGCGGTGTCCACCTCGCGTAGCTCGGCTCCTCGTGGAGGAAGGCGTCGGGCGCTTCCGTGAGATGGAGCAAATCGTGTTCCCGCGTGCGCGTCAGCAAGTCGGCCACGTCGTAGGGTGTGCGGGTGACACCGGGCGGCAGCGCCGACCAGTGGCGGAACCCATCAGGCATCACGAGCAGGCCGGAGAGCTCGGCGGTGGGCACGCGACGGAGCCCGCTGCCGAGCCGCTGAACGTGCCAGCAGTCGCGCCGAGCGTCGGCGATGATCGATGTTTCGGGCTGGCCGAGGGCGTGAGCGACGAGCGCGAGACTCTGGTAGGAAAACATCGGGCGCGGCCGCAACATGTGCCAGGTGCGCAGCGCCATCGCGGCGGTGCGCGTGCCCAGCACCGAGCCGGGGCCCTCGCAAAAAACCAAGCCCGCCGCGTCCTGCGGATTCAGCCCCAGCCGATCGACACCCTCGAAGATCGCGATTCCGGACTCCGTCTCGGAGGCGTGCCAGCGTCCGTGGCCGTCGGCGGCGAGCACCCCGACTTGCACCCGAGCCGAAGCCGCGTCGATGACGAGCAGGGGCGCGTGCGCACGGAGAATCTGGCTGAGGTTGGGCAAAAGGGCGCGGGCTAGGGCGGGCAGACCGGGTCGCAGGGCGGGCGGCGCCTACTTCTTTGCGGGGACAGGCTCAGTCAATTTCGCGGACTGCCAGGCGAGGAAGCGCCATACGCCCTTTTCGAGGCGGTAGGCGGCGAGGACGGAGAGGTAGAGTTCGTTGTAAGGGGCGGTTTTGCCCAGCTGCACGCGGCAGCGGCCGGTCATGTGGACGAGGCCGGGCGCGACCTCGCGGAAGTCGCGCTGCTCGTAGGTCACGGAGCGATAGACCGATTTTCCCGACGTGATCGCGGGGATGAAGGTGGCCTTGGTGTCGGGTTTGCCGTTGGAGTGGACGTAGAGCAGGTCGTCGGAGAACACGACGTCGAGTTGCTTGGCATCGGCGGAGACCATGGCGGCGATGCGGGCATCGTCGGCCGCGCGCCAGGCGGCGGCGGGGTCGGCCGCGCGCAAAGAACCGAGGGCAAGAATGAATCCGAAGGCGAGGGTAAGGAGACGAGGGGATTTCATGGGTGATTCTAGGTTTGGACAGTTGAGGGCAATTTTCAGGAGAAAGCTAGGGCTGCTTCTTTTTCTTCTTGGCTGAATTGTCTGAAGGAGCGGCGGCAACGGTGGACTCGGGCCAGACGTGCATGGTGGCCGTGACTTCCTGGTAGAGCTTTTCCATCTTGGCGCCGAGTTCGCGGAGCTTGGCGGGTTCGGTGGCGGCGACGTCGCGGGCCTCGCCGATGTCGTCGGTCACGCGGAAGAGCGAGAAGTCGGTGAGCTTGGCGGCGCGGACCTGCGGGGCGCTGGCGGTGTTGATGTTGGCGAAGCGCGGGAGGGCGCCGCCATCGAGGCGCGCGAGGAGTTTCCATGGCCCGTCGCGCATCGCGGCGCGCTGGTCATTGATCGCGTTGTAATAAAACCAAAAGAGCGGTTGCGTGCGGCGCACGGGGCCGCCGGCAAATGTGCCGCGGATATCGGCGCCATCGAGTTTGAGATCGGAGGGGACCTTGGCACCGGCGAGCGCGGTGAACGTGGGCAGCAGATCGAGCGAGCTCACGGGCTCGGCGCTGACGTGGCCGGCCTTGACGCGCCCGGGCCAGCGCAGAAGGCCTGGCACGCGGAAGCCCGCCTCGGTGGTCCAAAGTTTCATGCCGCGGAGCGGGCCCGGCGAGCCGTAGGAGCGCTGGCTGCCGCGGTAGCGGTTGAGGGTCTCGGGGCCGTTGTCGCTGGAGAAAAAGACGACGGTGTTGTCGGCCACACCTAGCCGCTCGAGCGCGGCGAGGAGGTCGCCGACGGCGCGATCCAGGTTGGTGACGTTGGCGAAATACTGCGCCTCATCCTCGTTGCGCGCGACGCCGCGGTAACTCGCGACAAGGTCCGAGGGCGAGGCGACGGGCTCGTGCGGCTCGTGGAAGGCGACGAAGCTGAAGAACGGCTGCGCCGGTTTCTCCGTCCGCTGCCGCTCGATCCAGCCGATCATCTCGCGGGCCACGAGCTGGCAGCTGAAGCCCTCGAGCGGGCCGACGGGCGAGCCGTTGCGGACGAAGTTGCGCGGGTTTTCGTGCGAGGGGGCGGCGTTGTTCTGCGTGGCGAACCAGTGATCGAAGCCGGCGTCGCCGGGCTGCGGCTGCGCGGAGGTGTTGAAGGCGGCGTTGCAGTGCCACTTGCCGCTCAGCGCCGTGGCGTAGCCGGCGCTGCGGAGGAGACGCGGCAAGGTGATCTCCTCGCGGCGCAGGTGCGTGAGATGGCGGCTCTCCGCGGCGGTGGCGCCCGGCGCGGCGGCGGGAATCCAATCGAAGACGCCGGCGCGATTGGGGCTGCGACCCGTGAGCAGCCCGACACGCGACGGCGAGCACACGGGCGCGGCGGAGTAGGCGCTTGTGAACCGCGTGCCCTCGCGCGCGAGGCGGTCGAGGTGGGGCGTGCGGATGTGCGGATGCCCGTAGCTCGCGAGATCACCGTAGCCGAGATCGTCGCAGAGGATGACGAGGAAGTTGGGACGGGTCTCCGCCGCGCGGGCGGCGGCGAGGAGGGCGAAGGCGGTGAGGACGATGCGGAGCATGGGGTGGGGAGGAGAGGGGGGAGAGAGAACGGAAGACAGGGAGCGAAGTGAAAATACGCGCACTTGATCAATCGGGAGTGGAATCGAATAGGAAGAGCATCAATGAGTGCCTGTCGGCGGCGAGGAACAACGCCCTCTTACGGTCGCGCCTCGCGCCATCCAGCGGCGAGTTGTTTCTCAAGCTGCGCGATTACGGCGGCGTGCTCGGGGCGGGTGGCGAGGTTTTGGTTTTCGGCGGCGTCGGCGCGGCGGTCGTAGAGTTCGCGGGCGACGAGTTCGTCGCCTTTGCGCCACTCGACGTAGCGCCAGCGGTCGGTCTCCATCGCAGTGCCGAGGTGGCCACCCCGGCGGTATTGGCTGAACGCGGCCTTTTTCCATTCGCGGTCGGGATCGGAGGCGAGGAGCGGGGCGAAGCTCGTGCCTTCGAGGCCGGCGGCGTCGCGCGGCGGGGGCAGGCCGCAGAGCTCGACGAGAGAGGGATAGAGATCGACGAGTTCGACGAAGCCGGTGGCGTGGCGGCCCGCGGTCTTCTGGCCGGGGATGGCGACGATCAGCGGCACGCGGGTCGCGCCGTGGTAGTTGTTGTGTTTGCCGCCCCACCAGGAGTGCTCGCCCATGTAGTAGCCGTGGTCACCCCAGAAAACGACGACGGTGTTTTTCGCGAGGCCGGTCTCGTCGAGCGCATCGAGCAGGCGGCCGACCTGCGCATCGACGTAGCTGATGGCGGCGAGGTAGGCGTGCAGGCACTGGCGGCCGAAATCGGCGGGGAGCGGCTTGGTCTGGGGCACGCCGGCATACCAGAGAAAATCGCTGCCGGTCTGCGCCGCCCACTCCGGCGCGTCCTTCGGCGGATAGTTGTTGGGCGGGAGGACGAGTTTCGCGGGATCGTAGAGGTCGAAATATTTCTTCGGCGCGACCCAGGGCACGTGCGGGTTGGAAAAGCCTACGGCGAGAAAGAAGGGTTGCTCCGGCTTCTTCGCGAATTCGCGCAACTGCACCACCGCTTCGCGCGCGCAGGCGCCGTCGAGCAGATCGTCGTCGGCGCCATCGACGGCCTCGAAAGCGGGCGAGGCGTAGCCGGCGGCGCCCTTGCCCTTGGTCGGGAGTTTTTGGTTCTGCTGCTTGGCGGAGGTTAAGAGCTGCTTCTGCGCCGCGCGGCCGATCGGGCCGAGCCGCGGGGCGAGCTGGTTGGCGTGCCACGCCGGGACGGACCAAGAGGCGTCATCGTCGATGCCAACGTGATAAATCTTCCCCATGCTACGCGTGAAGTAGCCTTGGTTCTTGAAATGCTGCGGCAGGGTCGTCACGTCCGGCTGGTGGGTGCGGACCGTGAGCGCCGGATCGATGGTGTAAACCTTGGTTGTCGCGGGGCGCCGGCCGCTGAGAAGAGAGATACGCGAGGGCGAGCAGAGCGCCATCTGGCAAAACGCCCGGTTGAAGGCCAGGCCGCGCGCGGCGAGGCGGTCGAGGTGGGGTGAATGCACGACCTTGTCGCCATAGAGACCGAGCTGCGGGCGCATGTCGTCCGTGGCGATAAAGAGGACGTTCAGTCGCGGCGTTGCGGCGGGCAGCAGGCAAGCCGCGGACGAAAACAGCAGGAGGCTGAGGAAGCGGAGGCTCATGGCGCGAAGAACGAGCGAGCTAGACACGCACGCAGAGATCAACGGCGCTGCTGGATGAAGGTGTGGATGCCCTTTTTATTGCTCGAAAGAATGTCCGGCAACCCGTCGCCGTTGAGATCGGCGACGGTGATTTGCGTGCCGACGCCGCTGTCGCTGTCGATGAGGTGCGGGATGAACTCGGCCTCGCGGCCCTTGCGGCGCAGCTCGAACCAGTAGAGCACCGCGGGCGCGCCAGGCTCGGCGTCCTTGGTCGGGCCGTGGGCCCAGAAGCGCTTGCCGGTGACGAAGTCCATCAGGCCGTCGCCGTTGATGTCGGCGAGGACGAGCGCGTGCGGCTGGGTGAACTTCACACCATGCGGGCTGTGGCTGGGCTCGGTGTTCATCAGGACGTGCTCGCGGAAGCCGATGTCGCCCTGGCCGGTGCGCGCCTGCTCATACCACGCGAGGCCGTAGCCGTGGGCGTCCCAGCTCGTGATGACGTCGTTGAGGCCGTCGCCATTGACATCGAGGACGAGGATCTGCGCGCCGCCTTTGAGGCCGACCGGCGAGAAGGGAAACCGGTGATGCTTCCACTCGGCGCCGTTGCGATAGTCCTTGGGCTGCTCCCACCAACCATCCTTCTCGATGATGTCGGGCCGGCCATCGCCATTGATGTCGCCCGCGCCGTAGCCGTGGGTGTAGCGGAAATATTTCTTCGGATCCGCGGGCGAGATGGCGCGGAAGGTCGCCTTGGCGGTCGGGTTTTTCCAGTCCACTTCACCGAAGCCGAGCTTGCCCTGCGCGAAGGCCAGGAGCTCGGGTTTGCCGTCGCCGTTGAGATCGAAGAGCGAGGGCGACTCGCCGTTGGCCTCATCCATGAGCACGTGCTTCTGCCAGTGGCCCGAGGCGTTCTTGCCGGGGTTGCGATACCACGAGGCGTCCTTGCCGGGCCAGGTGAACACCAGGATGTCGGTCCAGCCGTCGCCGTCGAAATCGTAGGCGTAGGTGAGGAAGTAGTCGGAGTAGCTTTTCGCACCATCGAAGGGCTTGGCCGGCAGGGCGGTGAACTCGTGGCGCTCCTTGAAATCGGGCCCGGCATACCAGTAGGGACCGGCGGCAAAGTCGGGTTTGCCGTCGCGGTTGAAGTCGGCGACATGCGCGCCTTCCGCCCAGAAAACATCGGTAATCTGGGTGCGCTGGAAAGAGGGGGTGGCGGCGGCGAGCCCGAGGGGCGCGACGATGGCGGCGGCAAGGGCGAGGCGGAGGTGCATAATGGGTGGCGGGGACAGCGGTGAAACAAGACGGGCGCCGGGTGGCGCGCAGCGCGCCGTTCGCCTACGGCCATGCGACCGGATGTTCAAGCGTCATGTGCCGGTGATCTTCGGGGTGTCACGCTCAGCGGGCGGCTTGGAGCCCGGCCCTGAGATAGCCCATCGCGAAAGCCATGCCGGCGTGCCACGGCGCGGCGCAGCTCATCTGCGGCGCGTGATCGGGGATGATGACGCCGTCGAATCCGTTCTTCCGCAGGATCGCGAGCACGCGGAGGACATCCACGTCGCCGTCGTCGATGAACGATTCCTTGTAGTGCGGCACCTTGCCGCGGACGTTGCGCAGGTGGACGTAGCCGATGCGGTGCTGGCGGCTGTGGCGATCGACGGCGTCGTAGATGTCGCCTTCGGTCATCTCGGCGATGGAGCCCACGCAAAACTCCAGCGCGTGCGCCGGGCTCGCGCTGAGGTCGAGCGCCCGCTGGTAGAAATCGGGTTGGTAAACCAGCCGCGGCTGGCCGCGGATCGTTGGCATCGGCGGATCGTCGGGATGGAGCGCGAGGCGCACGCCGGCTTTTTCGGCCGTGGGCAGCACATCGTCGAGGAAGCGGGCGTAGCGCGACCAGAGCTGCTCCGGCGTGGCCCGGGGCGCGACGACGGGTGCCCGGCCGGGCGCGGTGGGATCGACGAGCATGTTCCAGACGAGGCCGACGGGCATGGGCGCATCATACGGGCCCTCCATGCCGACCGAAGGCGCGCCGCCCCGCGCATAGGGGCCCTTGGTGCGCCCGGCGACGCCGGCGATCGAAAAATTATAGCCCATGATGGGGATGCCGGCCTCGCCGAGGCGGCGGAGGAGCGTGCGGACATTCTCGACGTGCTGGGCGCGCCGGGGGCCATCGAGCAGGATGTCGTGCCAATGCGCCGGATCGAAATTCTCGATCGCCTCGAGTTTCAACCCGGCGGCCTCGACGGCGTGGCGCAGCGCGATCAGCTCGGCTGCGGTCCAGAGTTGATCGGGATCACCGGCGAGACCCCAGCCCCAGTCGGCCCCGGTGGGCTGGTCGTCGGGGCCGTTGTGCGCCCCGCCGCGGAAATAATCGACCAGGTGGGCGACGAGATGGGTCGCGCCCGCTTGCCGGGCGAACGCGAAGTTCTCCGGCGTGAGCATGTGCCGGTAGAGGCCCAGGCCGAGGTGCATCGGTGCGGAGGGTGCCGGGGCGCGGCGCGTGGCCGGCGCTGCGGCCCTTAGAACTTCACTGTGGAGAGGTATTTCAGGCTCTGCGGAATCTGTTCCGGGGCGGTGGGCGACTCGTCCTCGATGAAGTAGTATTTCACGCCGATCTTTTTCGCGGCGGCGAGGATGGCGGGCCAGTTCATCTGGCCGGTGCCGAGGACGACGTTGTTGGCCACGTCCGTCTTGCCGGCGAGGCTGCCGGTCGCGACGCCTTTTTTCAGATCCTTCAGGTGGATCAGTTTCCAGCGGTCGGGATACTGGTTGAGCAGCTTCACCGGATCGTGGCCGGGGAAGACGACCCAGAGCACATCCATCTGAAAGGCCACGAGCTTCGGGTCCGTCTCCTTCATCAAGAGATCGAGCAGGGTGCCTTTGCCGTGGGGCTGAAATTCAAACCCGTGAGGGTGGTAGAAAAACTGGATGCCTTGCTTGGCCAAAGCGGCGCCGGCCTTGTTGAACACCACCGCGATCTCGCGGAGCTGCGGCTCGTCGAGCGGGGCCTTGTGGTCGGCCCAGGCGCAGCCGGCGAACTCGAGGCCGAGGACCTTGGCCTCGGCGGCGACTTTCTCGGGCTCCTCCTTCCAGCGTTTGTAAGGGAAGTGGGCGCTTACGGCCTTGATGCCGCGATCGGCGAGCAGCTTCAGGAACTGATCGGGCGGGACGTTGTAGGTGCTCGCGAGCTCGGCGTATTTGACGCCGAAGCCCTGCACGGTATCGAGCGTCTTGGGCACGCCGCCGGCGGTAAACTGGGCACGCAGCGAATAGAGCTGGAGGCCAACCGGGCCCTTGAACGAGGCACCGATGCCGGCCTCGGCGGCGCGAGCGGGCGCGAAGCCCAGCGCCAACGCGGAAAAAAGGAGAGCGGGAAGGAGGTGGAATTTCATGGGAAAATCGAACGGAGGGATTGCGGACCGAAGGGGACGGATGAGGAAGCAGCGCCGGTGGATGCGCGTCGAGAGCGAAGCGCGCAGCGGTGGCAGGCAAGACCGCCGGGTTCGTCAGGGCGCCTCGTAGATCTCGACCAGGGCGTCTCCGGTGCCGCCATCGGCGCCGAAGATCAGGACGGAATAGGCTCCGGGTTCGAGGGTGACCAACAACGCGGCATCGGCATTGCCGGGCTTGAGCGCAAAGGCCCCCATGCGCGCGCCGGCCGCGGCGATCGCCGCGGGATCGGCGGCGGTTTCCCAGCGATCATTGGCGGCGATGAAGGTGGAGCCGCGGACCAGGAGAATGTAAGGCCGGGCCAGCGTGCCGGGCACGCCGAAGTCCGCGAGTCCCGGGCCCACGCCACGGATGAGGAAGGTTCGCGCGCTGGGTCCGGTCACCACGAGCCCGGGAATCGCGACGGCCGCGCCGGTGCCGACAAAGGCGCGGGTCGAGAGATTGGTGAAGCGTCCGGTCTCCGCGCCGACTTCGTAGGCTTCGACGAGCGCGAGGCCCTCACCGCCGTCGGCCGCGGTGATTTGCGCCGAGTAGGCGCCGGGGGCCAGGCGCAGCAGCAACGCGCTATCCGCCGAGCCCGGCGTCAGCGCGAAGGCGCCGGCCGTGGCTGCGGCGGCCGCGATGTCTGGGGCATTGGCGGCGGTGGACCAGCTGGTGTTGGCCGCGATGGGCTGGCCGCCGCGGTAGAGCGTGAGCACGGGCCGCGCGAGCGCCCCGGGCACACCGAACCCGGTGAGCGCGGGTCCTACGCCGCGGAGGAGCACGGTCTTCTCCCCGCTGCCCGAGATGACGAAGCCCGCGGCGAGGGGGCCGGCGGCGCCGCCGGCTTGGGCGCGGGTGGCGAGGTTGGCGAGACGAGGGGCCTCGGTGGTCAGTGTGATCGTCGGAGCTGCGGCGCCGGCTCGCAGCGAAAAGGTCTGCTCAAAAGTGCGACCGCCGACCGTGACGGTCGCGCGGTAGTCGCCAAAAAATCCCCGTCCGCGAAACTCGCCCTGCGCATTCGCGGCACCGCTGGCGCGCGTCCACCACTGGTCGAAGACGAGCGCGCGATAGGCGGCCCCGTTGGGCTTTTCGCTCCAATCGGCGCGATAGAGCGCGGCGTTGGGACGCCAGTGCGCGGATTCCCAAAATCCCCAAAACTGGAATCCTGCCATCGCGGGATGGCTGAAGCTGGCGGTGAGAAAATCGCGCGTGTAGTCGGCCTGGAGCGCGAGGTCGGTGGTGTTGATGTCAAATTCCGTGATACGCATCACGAGCCCGAACGCGGCGTAGCGCTCGAGCGTGACGAGGTAGTCGGTGATGCTGCTTGGGTTGGCGCCGAAGTGACCTTGGAGGCCGAGGCCCGTGATCGGCGCCCCGTTCTGCTGAAGGTAGCGCACGGTGTCCTCAAAGACGCGCACATGCGCGGTGTTTCGGGTCTGGTCCTCGATGTTGTAGTCGTTGAGGTAGAGTGCGGCGGTGGGCAGCGAGGCGCGGGCGGCCTTGAACCAGTCGACCTGAATCTGCGGGCCGAAGAGTTCCATCAGGTCCTTGTTGTCGAACGGTTCGTTCTGCACATCCCATTCGTTGATCAAATCCTTCGTTGCGGTGGTCTGCTCGGCGATGTGATCGAGCACGAGCTGGGGAATCTCGCTCTGGCGCGGGGTGCCGCGGAGGGCCGTGATGGCGTTGGGGAGGTTGGTGGTCGGGGGCGTCCAGCCGGGCCAGACCAAGACATGGCCGCGAAGCTCGTAGCCGCGGTGGCTCAGCCAACGGAGACCGGCGAGCGTCTGTGTGCGGCCGAACCCCGCGCCCCATTCACCGATCCACGGCGGCCACTTAAGATCATTTTCGGGGCTGGCGGCGTTGAAAAGGGCGACTGCTTTCTGGCGGTAGAGACGGTTGGCGGGCGTGTCCTGCACGATGCGGGCCATTTGCAGCGCGCTGCCAAACGGAAAGGCATGGCGCTGCATGGCGATGTCCACGGTCGCGCCGGCCACGGGCCGGCCGGAGGCGTCGATGACTCGCAGGGTGAAATCTCCCTTCCGCAGTTGCTCGATGCGGGCGGCGGCGGCGGCCCGCCACGGGGCGTTGGGCTCGCGTCCGCCGTAGGTGGATTGGGCGGACAAAGGCGTCAAGCCGGTCAGTGCGAGGGCGGTCAGACGGACCGAGGCAGAAATGAGTTTCATGCGGCGAGGCTGGAGGTGCGGTGGATTCAGTCGATGGGCACGGTGGCGGTGATGGTGGTGCCGCGACCCGGGGCGCTGTCGAAGTCGATGCGGCCGCCGAGGCGCTTGATCCGTTCACGCATGCCTTGGAGGCCGAAGTGACCGTCCTTGGGGCCCTCGGCCGTCGCGGGATCGAAACCGTAGCCATCGTCGCGAATCATGAGCGCCAGATCGCGAGGGCGAAAAGTGAGCTTCAGCGCGATCTCGCGGGGGTGCGCGTGCTTGAGGGCGTTGGTGATGCCCTCCTGCGCGAGGAGGAGAAGATTCCCGGCGACGAAGTCGGGCAGGGGCCGCGGCGGGCCCTCGCAGTCCACCACGATGCGGGTGTTGGTGCCCATCGCACGGTCGGCCGCGATTTCGCCCAGCGCCTCGGCGAGGGTGTGCTGATCGAGCGGTCGGGCGCGGAGATTCCAAATGCTGCGGCGCAAATCCTCGCGGCTGCGGCTCAGCAGCTGGCGGGCGAGCGAAAGGTGCTGCTGGCTGCGCTCCGGGGCGCGGCTGTGCAGCGCGTCGGTGGCCTCGAGCTGAAACGCCAGTCCGGTGAGCGCCTGCTCGGTGGTGTCGTGCAGATCGGCGGCGAGGCGGTTGCGCTCCCGCAGCGTGGACTCGAACTCGACCGCCGCGTCGCGTCTCGCGCGCATCTCCTCGGTGAGTTGCGCGCTGCGGTGCGCCACCTGACGGCGGAGGAGCGCGACCCAGCTGAGCGCGCCGAGCAGGACGGCCGCGGTGACGCCGAGCGCGGTCCAGAGCCGTTGGGCCGTCCACCACGAGGCGGGGATGAGCACCTCGACATCCTCCGGACCGCGCAGCAGCAAGCGCAGGGATACGGGCGAGGGCCAGTTAACCACGGGGATCGACTCGGAGAACGTCATCACACAGACACCGCTCACCCGCAGATCGCTGTCGGGCCGCAAAGAGGCAATCCACTCAGGATGGGCAGGGACGGAGAGCTCCGCGGGCACGAGCACGCCGTCGCACTCAAGGTTAAGACGCAGCGGCTCGCCCTGCTTGTGATCGACACTCACCAGCCGGCCGCGCAGGGCGACGAGAGTGTCCTCGTAGTCCTGGACCGGCGTATCCACCCCCCGTGGCTCGGCCACGAGCGCCTGCCGGCGCGCGATCTCGACGGGGACCGGTGCGGCGTGGCGGCCGAGGCGGCGGAACACGGCTTCCTTCATCTCCGCGCGGTGGTGTTCGAACTCGAAGAACCCCGTGGCTTCCACCTGGTCGCCGGGCTCGAGCACTTCGGACTGGCGGGTGTTGATGCGCAGCGCGTGGCCGCCGTCCTGCAGGTAAAAATAGTGGCCCGGTTTGCAGAGGGTGACGGTCCCGCGCACGCGGCGACGGTGCCGATCCATCCCTCCGGGGGAAAAGCTCGCGACATCCGGCAGCGCCACTTCCTGCACCGCGAAAGGCTCCGCCGGCGGTGGGCGGGTGATCTGCACATCGCCGGGATCGTTGGTGAAGAGGCGCGCGCCGATGAATTGCCTGCGGGAATTGAAGTAGGCGAAGAAAACCCCCGTCAGAGTCACCTCGGAATCGATCAGGCTCGCGGCCGGCTTGGATCCACCGTTGTAGAGCACAAAGGTGAAAGGCCCGCTGGGCGTCGAGACGAGCAGGCGCAGCTCGGTGCGCCCGGTGCGCGGCAGATGATCGGCTGCCTGCACGACGCCACTGAGCGTCATGCGCTGGCAGTCGTGCGTGCCGGAGGCGGGGCCGAGATGGGTGAGAGACATGGGCGCGGGCAAAGGCGCGCGGCCCGTGATGCGCACACGTTCGGCCATGACGGTGGGGGCGAAATGCCCCTCGTGCGTGCGGCCCTCGATCTCGACCACATCGCCGAGCTGCGCGCGCATGGCGTCGGCTTCAGCCGCGCTGCCGACGGCGGTGCTGACCCAGATGCCGGTGCCGTCGTCCACGGTGAGTTTGCCGGGCGCATCGGAGGGTGTAAGGGTTACGACGCCGCGAATCATGGCGGGCAAGCCTCGTGCCGCCTCGCGGTGGGGCAGGGCACGCACGGCGGCGCACGTCGTGAGCAGGGCGGGGGCCGTGGGCTGCGCGAACGCAGATCCCGAGCCGAGCGCGCAGACGACGGCAAGCATGGCAGGCAAGCGGGGCACGCCCCGAGCACGCACACTTGAGCCGTGCGGGGCAAGCGCCTGTGCATCGCTCGTTCGGGCGATTGCGCGCGGCGTCCGCATCCTGCATGATGCCTCACGATGGCTCATTCCGGCGGCATCCGCATTTTGCTCGTGGACGATCACTCCGTGGTGCGGATGGGTCTGGCCGCGGTGTTGAGCCTCGATGAGGGCCTCTTGGTGGTGGCGGAAGCCGAGGATGGTGCGCAGGCGATCGAAAAGTTTCGGACGGAGAAGCCCGATGTCGTGCTCATGGATGTGCGCATGCCGGGGATGAACGGCCTGGATGCCCTGCGCGCCCTGCGCGCCGCGACGCCAGGTGTGCGGGTGCTCATGCTGACCACTTCGGAACTCGACGAAGATATCCAGCAAGCCATCGAGGCGGGCGCGGCTGGCTACCTCCAGAAAAGCGTGACACGCGACGAGCTCGTGCGCGCCGTCCGCTGTGTGCATGCCGGCGGGCGCTATGTGCCCGAAGCGACGGCGCGCCGCCTCGCGCAGCTCGCCAAGCGCCGCCACCTCTCGCACCGCGAGATCGAGGTGCTCGACGGCATGCGGCGCGGCCTTTCCAATCGCGACATCGCGCTCTCCCTCTCGATCAGCGAGCACACGGTGAAGGCCCATGTGAAGGCCGTCCTGCAAAAGCTCGAGTCTGCCGACCGCGCCGAGGCTGTCGCCCGCGGTTTTGAACAGGGACTGCTGCGCGTCGGCGAATAGCTCTTTCGGGTAATGGCGCGGCGGCGATGAATCGCTAGTATGGAGGCCGCCCCTTCCGCCGGCTTTCCCCCGGCGTTCGACAGACACCCTGATTGCACTCCAACCCCGCGAGCGGACTGCCCGTCGGCTCAGCCTCCCCCCCAGAATTTCTGTCCCCCATGAAAATCAAGCTGCACAAAAACTCCGCTACCGCCGCGCTCGTCGCGTTCGCTGTCGCCGCCAGCACGGGCTGGCCTCAGCAAGCCCCCGCCCCGTCGCCGACTGCCGCGCTCAGGAATCCCAGCCTCCTGGCCAAATACGACAAGAACAGGAATGGCGCGCTCGACCCGGACGAGCTGCGCGAGGTCCTCGCCAAGCACGACAGGAACAAAAACGGAGCGCTGGATTCCGACGAAGTGGCCGCAGCCGTGGCTGATGGATCGATGGGCGACGAAGCCGAGGGCCGTGAATCCACAGTGGTGCTCACGCCGTTTGAGGTCTCGGCCCAGGCGGACAAGGGCTACATCGCTTCGACCACGCTCGCCGGCAACCGCCTCAACACCGACCTGCGCGACCTCGGCAATTCGATCAGCGTCATCACGGCGCAGTTCATGCAGGATATCGGGGCGACGAACAACGAGACGCTGCTGCAATACACCCTCGGCACCGAGGTCGGCAACATCCAGGGCAACTTCGCGGGCGTCGGCGATTCGGCCACGCTCAACGAGTCGGGCCGCTTCGCCAATCCCAACCAAAACACCCGCGTCCGCGGCCTCACCTCCGCCGACAACACCCGCGACTTTTTCCTCACCGACATCCCTTGGGACGGATATGCGGTCGACCGCGTCGAGCTTCAGCGCGGCGCCAACTCCATCCTCTTCGGCCAGGGCAGTCCCGCCGGCATCATCAACACCGGCACCAAGCAGGCTGCTTTCCGGAATACCACGGAGGTCGATACCCGCTTCGACAACTGGGGTTCGTTTCGCTCGTCGCTCGACCTGAACCGCATGCTGGTCAGGAACGAATTGGCCTTCCGTGTCCTCGGCCTTTTTAACGACGAGAAGTTCCAGCAGGAGCCGGCCTACAATCTCGACAAGCGCCTCTACAGCGCGCTCCGCTACGAGCCGGCCTTCCTGAAAAAGACCTCGGCCCGCACGGTGCTGAAGGCCAACCTCGAGTTCGGCGCCATCAGCAGCAATCGCCCGCGCTCGCTGCCGCCGATCGACCGCATCACGCCGTGGTTTCAGTCCGGCACCTACCAGGGCCGCAACGTCAACGGCTCCGCTCGCACCTTCTCATTCTTGAATCGCGAGACCTTCAATCCCTTCCAGCTGCAGGATGACAACACCGGTCGCCCCAACCACGGCCAGCAGCGCCCGAGCATCAACGGCGGCCCCAACGCCGGCCAGATCAACCCAGCCTACAACCCGTGGGTCGGCAACTTCGCCCAGAGCTTCGGCGGCCCGCTCGCCTATTTCTCCGGCAATGGCGCGCCGACCTTCTTCGTCGGCGAGATCCGCACCACGCGCGGCATCGGACCGACGGGCGCGATCGACGGCAACATCGGCGGCTTCGCGTTTCATCGGCAGGGAGGTATCGCCACGCAGGCCGCCTACGCCCGCGCCGCGCGCCTGCCGTTCTCCGAATTCGGCGTCTACAAGAACTACAACCTCGCCGACTCCTCGGTCTTCGACTTCTACAACAACCTCATCGACGGCCCCAATAAGAACGAGTGGCAGAACTTCCGCACGTTCAGCGTGAGCGCCGCGCAGACCTTCCTCAACGACAAGATCGGTTTCGAGGCGACCTACAACAACGAGTTCTACAAGAACGGCCAGCTCTCGCTCATCAGCGGCGGCGACAATGCGGCCATCCACGTCGACTTCATGAATGTGTTTTCCGACGGCACGCCCGCCGGCCGCGGCGGCGAGCCTTTCCAGGACGGCACGCCCAATCCCAACGTCGGCCGCCCGTTCATCAGCGACAGCTGGCAGTTCGGCAACAACTCCTACAAGAGCGAGCGCGAGTCGGGTCGCGTCACACTCTTTGGCACGCACGACTTCGTGAAATCCGGCGGCCGCTCGGTCCTCAACCGCCTCCTCGGCCGGCACACGCTCACGGGCCTCTACAGCCAGGACCGCCAGGGCACCGACCGCCGCAACTGGCAGCGCTACGCCATCCTCGATCCGGCCTACCGCCAGCTCATCGGCGCCCCCGCGTCCATGAAGTTCACGGACAACCTGCTCGCCGTGAATCCCGTGATTTACCTCGGGCCCTCGCTCATCAGCCGCACCGCCGCCTCCGGCGCCTCGATCCCCCGGGCCACCCAAGGCGTCACCGTTTCGACCGCCGCGATCCGCATCTTCGACTCCACGTGGGCCGCGCGCCCCGGTGTCGATCCTGCCGCACCTTGGGACAACGCCTACTATGTTGAAGGCGACACGCGCCGTGCGTCCACTCAGGCGGAGAACCCGGCCAACTACGTCGGCTGGCGCAACGTCACCTTCGACGTCACCGACTCTGAGAAAGGCAACCGCGACGCGCTCACCACGTCGGCGCGCCTCACGCGTTCCCGCGTCTTCTCCCGCGTCGCCGTGTGGCAGGGCCACTTCTGGGACAACGCCCTCGTCGGCACCTACGGCATCCGCAAGGACGTCGCCAAGGCGTGGGCCTTCAGCCGCGACTCCAACGGCAGCCCTGGCTTCGGCCAGGTCGATCTCGGGCCCACGTTCCGCCTGCCCGACAACGCGCAGAATCGCCTCGAGGTGACGTCCAAGACGTGGAGCGCCGTCGCGCATCTCAACCGCTTCCTCCCGCGCGATCGCCTTCCCGTCAACGTGAGCCTCTTTTACAGCAAGTCGGAGAACTTCCAGCCCGCCGCCAACCGCGTCGACTTCTACGGTGAATCGATCGCCGCGCCGCAGGGTCGCACGACGGACAAGGGCATCTTCATCGAGACCAAAAACGGCAAGTTCTCCGTGCGCATCAACCGCTACGAGACCGCCGCCTCCAACGCCTCCAGCAACGCCCTCGGCGGCGCTTGGTTCCTCGGCACCTCGCAGGCTTGGGCCGGCAACTGGGCCAACATTTTCGAGTTCGACCTCGGCGGCAACACGCTCGCCACCCAGAACCAGGGCAGCACGGGCCGCTACACCTACAGCCCGGGCCCGGGCGAGGACCAAGCCCAGGCCGACGCCCGTGAGCGCAACGCCGTCGCGGCGTGGCGCGCTTGGCAGAAGAAAATCGACCCGCGCTTTTACCGCGCGTGGGGCGTGAACTTCAACCCGGCCGTCGCGCCCATCGATCAAGTGCGCGAACTGGGCGCAAGCACACCGAACGGCTTCACCCTCACCGAGGACAGCCTTTCGAAGGGCTACGAGATCGAGGTCGGCGCGCAGCCGACGCGCAACTGGCGCATCAGCGCCAATGTCGCCAAGACTGACGCCACGCGCCGCAACATCGGCGGCGCCGCGCTCGCCGACTTCGTCGCCAAATACGAGGACGCGCTCAAGAACACCGCCGCAGGCGATCTCCGCATCTGGTGGGGCGGCGCCGGCAACGAGACGACGCTCTTCCAGTGGAACAGCAACGTCGGCTCGGAGTTCACCTCCCGCCGCCTTCAGGAAGGCACCAACGCCCCCGAACTGCGCGAGTGGCGCTTCAACGCCATCAACACCTACAGCTTCACCGAAGGCCGCCTCAAGGGCGTCGACGTCGGCGGCGGCATCCGTTGGCAGGACTCCGTCGTGATCGGCTACAAGCCGCTTCCCGGCCGCACCGCCAGCGACGTGAGCTTCGACATCGCCAATCCCTACCGCGGCCCCAAGGAGACCAACATCGACCTTTGGCTCGGCTACGGCCGCAAGAACGTGTGGCGCGGGATCGACTGGCGCGTGCAGCTCAACGTGCGCAACGTCGCGCAGCACGACAGCCTGATCCCGATCACGGCGCAACCGGACGGCACGCCCGCCGGCTTCCGCATCGCGCCGGTGGAGACGTGGTCGCTGCAGAACACCTTCAAGTTCTGAGGCCCGCCTCGGGCTGAGTTGACTTCGCGCCACGCGCCGCCGGCTCAACCGGCGGCGCGTTTTCTTTGCCGCCCCGGCCGCCGCTGCCGGGTGCGCCGCGGTTCGAGTCTCACGGCTCTCGGCCGAACTTTCTCCGGAACTCCGCGCCCAGCTCCTGCGCCATGGCCGCCGGCACCCGCACCTGCGTCCGCACGCGGCCGAGCCACGCGCGCGCCGCCGCCTCGTCGCCCGCACCGATTGCGTGCAGCGTGAGCGTCGTGAGCGCCCCGGGATGATCGGGCTCGGCGGCGAGCGCGCGCTGCAGCGCTGCGACGCCCTCGGGCATGCGCTCGATCCGGAAATAAGCGCCGGCCAGTTTCACCGCGGTGTCGGCGTCGTCCGGCCTGGCGCCGAGGGACCGCTCGTAGAATTCCACGGCATCCGCCGTGCGGCCCGCAGCCGCGAGCCGCCGGGCTTGCTCGGCGAGCAGTGCGCCCGAGTCCGGGTTGCGCGCGAGCCCGGCCGCGAGCGCCTGCGCGGCGGCCGGCTCGTTGCGCGCGGCGCTGTGCAGCTCGACGAGGCGCAGCCAGCCGTCGGAAAAATCCGGAGCCACACGCACGCACGCCTCGAAGGCCGCGCGCGCCGCCGCCGCGTCGCCGCGTTTGAGGGCGAGCAGACCGGACTGGAACTGCGCGGCCGCGTCGCCCGGCGCGATCTGCAGTGCGCGGGTGATGAGACGCTGGGCGCGGGCCGCATCGCCCGCGTGGTCGGCGAAGCCCGCGGCGACGGTGAGCCGGTAGGCGTCGAGGCAGTCATCCATGATTTCGTCCAGCCAGGGGTCCGCGGGATCGTGGAAGGCGCCGCTGGCCTTGGCCCGCGCGCGGATCGCGGCGGCGCGCGCGGCATCGCCGCCCTGCTCATGGGCCGTGGCGAGGAGATCGGCGCCGATGCGGCCGCCGCTGGCGGCGGCGGCCCGCTCGAGTTTCTCCCGCGCGGCGGCGGCGCGCCCGGCCGCGAGGTCGAGCCGCGCGAGGCCGGCGAGGGCAAAGGCATTTTCCTTTTCGATCGCGAGCACGGCGGCATAGGCGGCCGCGGCCTCGCTGGGGCGGTTCAGCTTGAGCAGCACGTCGCCGAGCCGGATTCGCGCGGGCGTGTAGTCGGGCGCGAGGCGGAGCGTGCGCTGCCACAGCATCGCGGCATCCTCGAGTCGCCCCGCGCCCGCGTAGATCGCGGCGAGGCGGTGCGGCCATTTCGCGTTGCGCGGCTCCGCCTGTGCGAGGCCGCGGTAACATTGCGCCGCCTCGGGGAGGAAACCGTTGGCGTGGTAGAGCTGCCCCAACGCCGCGAGCCCGGCCCGCTCCGCGCCGGCGATGCGTTCGGCGAGTTCGCCGGCAAGCGCGGGGCGCAGCGGCCGGTGCGCCCGCAACACGGCGCGCTGCGCTTGGTCATGCCAGACCCACGCGCCCGCCGCGATCACGAGCGCGGCCCCGGCGCCTATCGCGACTTTCCGCTTGGTCGTCATGGCCTCGCTCGCCGCCACAGCGTGAGCCGACTCATGTCGCGATATGGCGGGTAGGCGTGGAACGCCCCGGTGATCAGGGCAGGCCGTCCGTCACCGCTGAAATCCGCCGCGTCCACCGTGAGCAGATGCGTGGGACGGTGGGCCAGGATGTGCGGCGTGAAGTTCTGCTTTCCGTCGTTGCGATACCACACCATCGCGACGGCGCCGGGCTTGGTCCATTCGTTGAACGCGCTCAACGCCACGACATCCGTCGCGCCATCGCCGTCGAGATCGACCCCGAGCGGGGCGTAGGCGCCGGGCAGATCGGCGATGCGATGAAACTGGAACTTGCCGCTGCCGCGATTCTCTAGCCACTGCACGCCGTGCCAGGGGCGCGGGCCGGGCTGCGGGGTCGGGCCGAAGCCGTCGCCGTTGGTGAACAGCAGGTCGGGCTTACCATCGCGGTTGAGATCAGCGATCCGCAGGCCGCTGCTCGCGAAGTCCTCATTGGTCGAACCGAAGATCACTTTTCCTGAAAAATTGCCGCGGCCGTCGTTGGTGAAGAGATGGATTTCCTCCCATTGCTGCGAGACCAGCGCCGCGATGTCGGGATGGCCGTCGCCGGTGAAGTCGGAGATGCATACATTGACCGTGCCGGAGAGATTCAGGAGGTTGCGGCTTTCAAATTTCCACCCGCCGAGGTTCCTCATCCAGCGGATCTCGCCTTGGTCGTAGCCGAACTGTCCCACCGCGAGATCGAGCTGGCCGTCGCCATCGAGGTCCGCCGCCTGCACATCCGAGACGCGCGCGACCCGGTCGAGCAGGATGCGTTTGGAGAAGCGGTGCTGGCCGTCGTTCTCCAGGACGATGACCGCGCCGATGCGATCGTTGTTGGGAAAGATCTGGCCCAGGCTCGCCACGAGCACATCAAGATCGCCGTCGCCATCGAGGTCCACGGCTTCGACGTGGACCGGCGACGGGATGTCCGCGGCGAGCGTCGTCTCGGCGAAGCGTCCGGGCGCGGTCTGCCGCACCCAGGTGACCGCATTGGCGCGGGCATCGCAGACCAGCACGTCGGCCAAGCCATCGCGGTCGAGGTCGGCGGCGCGAAGGTGTGCGATCCAAGGCATGCCGACGACGGGGGCCCCGACGGACTGTGATTGAAACAATGAGGTGGCATCGATCGCCGCGACGCGCGCGGCGAGCGGTGGCGGCAGGTCTCCCTGCTTGGCACAGCTCGCGCACAGGAGTGAGAGCACGATGCCACCCCAGCGCGCGATCATGGTTTTGCGAGGAGACCGCGACGCGCGAGCCACTCGGCCGCGCGCGCCGGCCAGGTGGTGACGGGCAACTCGGGCACGAAGCGCAGGCCGTAGCCGTGGCCGCCGGTGTCGTAAACGTGCACCTCGGCCGAGCCACCGAGCTTTTTCAGTTCGGCGGCAAGCAGCAGGGAGTTTTGCACCGGCACGCCATCGTCGAAGGCGTGGACGAAAAACATCGGCGGCGGAATTGCCGAGGGCAGGGGGATGGCGGGCCTGAACTCGGATTGCCCCCGGTCGACGAAACCGGCGCTGTAAATCAGCAGCGCGAAATCCGGCCGGCACGGCTGTTCGTCGAAACGATCCAGGGCGGCATATTTTCGCTGCTCGCCGAGCAGGGCCGCGTAGCCGGCGGTGGCGCCACCGGCGCTGAACCCGAGCAGGCCGATGCGCTGGGGATCGAGGCCCCACTCGGTCGCGTGGGCGCGCACGAGACCCATCGAGCGCTGGGCGTCCTGCACCGCGGCGAGCCAGCGCTGCTGCGGATCGCGGAAGGGCACGCGGTATTTGAGGACGATGCCGGTCACGCCGATCGAGTTGAGCCACGCCGCGACCTCCGTGCCCTCGAGATCGTAGGCGAGGATGTTGAAGCCACCGCCGGGGCAGATGACGATCGCGGTGCCGGTGTCCTTCTCCTTCGCGGGCCGATAGACGGCGATCTGCGGCGTGGAGACGTTGCCGAGTTTGATGATGCGCCGGCCGGCGATGAGTTTATCCGAGTCCTTGGTCTGGTCCGCTTCGGGCGGGAGCGTCCTGGTCTCACCGGGCGGCGTGGCCGGCCAGACATCAAGGACGAGCGGGGCCGCGGCTTGAAGCGAGGCGGCGGCACCGAGGGCCGTCGACAGCAGGATATTTTTCATGGGTGATGGGCAACGGGCGCCGTTGCTCGACCTCGCTAGCGCAGAGGCCAGACGAAGGGAATCACGATCATCGCGACGACGAAGCAGAGGATGTTCAGCGGCACACCCACCTTCACGAAGTCGCGGAATTTGTAGCCGCCGATGCCGTAGATGTAGGTGTTGGTCTGGTAGCCGATGGGCGTCGAAAACGCCGCGCTCGCCGCGATGATGACGGCGATCACGAGAGGGCGGGCGGCCAGGCCGGACTCAGCCGCGAGGCCGAGCGCGATGGGGAGCATGAGGGCGGCGACGGCGTTGTTGGAGAGGATCTCGGTGAGAATCATCGTCACGAGATAGACGCACGCGAGCATCACCATCGGCTTGTGGGGCGCGGCCACGAAGCGATCAATCCCGTCGACGATGTTGTGGGCCAGCCACGCGGCGGCGCCGGTGTGCTGCATCGCGAGGCCGAGGGCGAGCATGCCGAAGATCACGAACAGCAGCTCCCACTCGATCGATTCGTAGGCTTCGCGCGGCTTGATGCAGCCGGTGAGGCAAAGAAACACCGCCCCGGCGATCGCGCCGACTTGGATGGGCAGGATGTCCAAAGTCTCGCCGAGCACGACGCCCGCGATGGTGGCCAGCACGAGCGGAATGCGCTTGTGCAGGGACCAGGACGGGAGCGGCGGCTTGTCGAAGAGGATGATGTCGTCGCCCCGGCGCAGGCCGTTGATCGCCTGCTCGGTGCCCATCATGAGGAGGATGTCGCCCATCTGGAGCGGCAGGGTCTCGAGTTTTTCGCGGACGTTCTGGCCCTGCCGATGGATCGCGAGCACCACGACGCGGAAGCGCTGGCGGAAGTTCAGCTCGCTCACGCTCTGGCCGATGATGGTCGAATTCGGCGCGACCGCGCCCTCGAACACCACACTCTCGTGCGAGGCGATCTGCTCGAGGCCGGCCTCGGCGGTAAAATCAAAGCCCGGCGTGGCGCGCGCCTGGGCGATGCCGGAGGGGCGGCAGGCGATCACGAGGCGGTCGCCCTCCTGCAAGGGCGTGACGGCCGAATCGACATCGATGCCCACGCCATCGCGCACGACCTCGATCACGCGGAAACCGCGCGAGCGCGTGACGCCGGCCGCCTGGAGACTTTTTCCGATCAGGTGCGAGCCCGGCGGCACGTAGGCTTCAGTCAGGTATTCGCGGCGCTCGTCCTCGGAGAGGATGGAGGTGAGCGTCTCCCGTTCGGGCAGCAGTCGCTTGCCGGCGAGCGAGAGGTAGAGGGCGCCAATAATCGCCGTGGGGATGCCGATCCAAGCGAGCTCGAACATGCCCAGGCCCGGCTCGCCCCGGCTGACCAAAATGCCATTGGCGACGAGGTTGGTGCTCGTGCCGATGAGCGTCGTGATGCCGCCGAGGACCGCGGCGTAGGAAATCGGGATGAGAAACTTGGAGGCTGGCAGCCCCATGCGGCGCGCGAGGTTCAGCACCACGGGCACGAAGACGACGACCACGGGCGTGTTGTTGATCCAGGCGGAGACGAACGCGACCACGGCCACGAGTAGGAAAACCACGAGCTGGTAGGGCAGCACCGCGACCCTGTCCAAGGGTCCGGCCAGATAATCCAGCGCGCCGCAGCGCACGAGCGCCGCGCTGATGACAAACATCGCCCCCACCGTGATCGGCGCCGGGTTGGAGAAGACGGCGAAGGCCGCCTCCAACGGAACCAACTGGGCCGCCACCACAATGACGAAGAGTGACAACGCGACGATGTCCGGCGGGGTTTTCTCCCGCAGGAACGCCACGATGGCGCCAACGATCAAGATGAAGACGAGGGCGATCTGCCAGGTCATGCGGGGGGATGAATGCAGAGCGGCCGGGCAGCGCCGAGTAGAAACGCGCCGGCGCGCGTCTTACGGTCCGAACCGTTATGCCACGTTTTTTTGCGGCGAACCGCCGGGGGATGTGCTCCCTTTGCCACCCAAACTCCGCTCCCCTCATGGCTAAAATCTACAACGACATCACCGAGACCATCGGCAACACCCCCCTCGTCCGCCTCAATCGCACGGCTGCCGCCCATGAGGCGCAGGCCGAGGTGCTTCTGAAGCTAGAATTCTTCAACCCGCTTTCGAGCGTCAAGGACCGCATCGGCTTTTCGATGATCGATGACGCGCTGCGGACTGGAAAGATCAACGCCAAGACCGTCCTCATCGAGCCCACCTCCGGCAACACGGGCATCGCGCTCGCCTTTGTCGCCGCCGCCAAGGGCCTGAAGCTCATCCTCACGATGCCCGAGACGATGACGATGGAGCGCCGCAAGCTCCTCAAGGTGCTCGGCGCCCGCCTCGTGCTCACCGAAGGGCCGAAGGGCATGAAGGGCGCCATCGCCAAGGCCGAGGAACTCGCCGCGAAGATCCCGAACAGTGTCATTCTCCAGCAATTCGCCAATCCCGCCAACCCCGCGATCCACCGCAAGACGACCGCCGAGGAAATCTGGCGTGATACCGACGGCAAAGTGGACATCGTCGTCGCCGGCATCGGCACCGGCGGCACCATCACCGGCGTCGGCGAAGTGCTCAAGACCCGCAAGCCCAGCGTGAAGATCATCGCGGTCGAGCCCGATGCGTCGCCGGTCCTTTCCGGTGGCCAGCCCGGCCCGCACAAGCTCCAGGGCATCGGCGCCGGCTTCGTGCCCCAGGTGCTCAACACGAAGATCTACGACGAGGTCATCCGCGTGAAGGAGGCCGACTCGGGCCCGGTCTCGAAGCAGGTCAACACCCTCGATGGCATCCCGGTCGGCATTTCCTCCGGCGCGATGATCTGGGCGGGCCTCCAGCTCGCGAAGCGCCCCGAGAACAAGGGCAAGCAGATCGTCGTGATCGTGCCCTCGAGCAGCGAGCGCTATCTGTCCTCGTGGTTGTTCGCCGACATCGGCGTCGAGAGCGACTCGGTCGAGGACCTCATGACTCCGGCGAGCTGATCGCAAGGAACGGGGCGGCGGATAAGCCGCCCCGCGCGTCAAGCGGCGGCAATCCTTGCCGCCGTTTTTTTTGCGTCACCCGCCTGGCTGCCAGCTAGGACGGATAGCCCAAGGCCTGAAGTTGCAGGCGCACGTCGCTGGTCTTGGCTCCAAGCGGCTTGAATTGCAGCGCACGAGGATAGCCGGAAATCGAGTGATGAATGCGCACGGCGGAGAAGAGCCAAGGATAGAGGTTGCCGCGCCCGATTCGGGTGACAGCCGTGCGGGGCAGGCGAAAATTTCCGCGGGTGCTGGTGAGGATCAGCTCATCCGGCGTGGCTGTGAGGGTGGCGAGAGGTTCCGGGCCGTAGGTGGAGGCGACGTCGTCCGCGGCATGGCCGGACCATTGGTGGCGCGGTGTGGCGTGGGATAGGGGGGCGGATGAGGCAATAGTGTCAGTAGACAGGTTCATTGGGCGAGCGGACTGGCCCGCCGAGATAGCCAGCGCCCACGGCCCGGTTGTGATCCGCAGGGGATCGCAATCAGGCGGCAGATGCACGCGTTCTCGCCGGGAGATGAGCGAGACAGTGGCCCGACTGTCCCAATTGCCTTCGGGAAACTCTTCTCCCGAACCCACGACATTGACGCACGGCTTTGAGCGCGGTGCAACCACCAACGAGGTTCAAAACGGCCAGAAGCGCGGGATCAGCCAGACGCAGATTCCCCAGAAGAGAAGATTCAGGGGGAGCCCGATGCGCACATAGTCCGCGAAGCGGTAGCCGCCGGCGTGCTGGACCATGGCGTTGGTCTGATACCCGACTGGAGTGCAGAAACTGGTCGAAGCGGCGAAACAAACAGCCATGAGCAGCGGCCGGGCATCGACATTCAGCGAGGCGGCGACCGCCATGGCAATCGGCGCAAGCAGCACGGCCGTGGCGCCGTTGCTCATGAACTCGGTGAGGACTGCGGTGATCAGGTAAAGCACCGCCAGCGCCGCCACTGGTCCCCAAGGTCGGGCGATGCCGACGGCGCCCTCCGCCAGCAGCGCCGCCGCGCCCGATTTTTCCATGACGAGCCCGAGCGGCAAAGCCCCGGCCAGGAGAAAAATGACCTTCCAGTTGATGGCTTCGCACGCCTCCTCGATCGAGAGACAGCGCGTGGCCACCAAGGCCACGCAGCCGCAGAGGGCCGCGGGCAGAATGGGCACCATGCCGGAGGCCGCCATCAGCACGACAGCGACGAAGATGCCCAACGCGAGCGGCACCTTGGCGCGACGCAGCGCGGGTTCCTCGATGCGATCCAGCATGAGAAATTCCTCATCGTCACGCAGCCGCGCCAGTTCCTCCTTCGGCCCCAGCACCAGGAGAGCATCACCGGCGCCGAGTCGGGTCACCGCCAGCCGAACAAAGGGGAGTTTCTCCCGGGTGCGCAGGCCGAGGACCAGGCAGCGATGATGCCGGCGGAAATCCACTTGCTCCAGTGTCCGGCCCACGAGCCGGGAACCCGGAGCCAGCACAACCTCCGCCAGGTGCACCGGATGATTGCCCATCATCTCCGCGCCAAAGCGGAACTCGGGCTCGCTCTTTAACCGCCACTTCGTCCGCAAGGGCATGAGCTCGGCCGCGGGCGCCTCCAGCAGCAGCACATCGTCCGCGGCAAAGACCAGCCCGGGCTCCGGCCAGATCGAGGTGCCGGCGCGCAGCACGGTCAGGAGCTGGATCTTTTGATCCCGGCCGAAGCCGCTCTCCGCGAGCGTCCGTCCCACGAGGGGGGAGCCATTCAATATCCGCAGTTCCGTGACATACTCAGACACCTGGTAGCTCGGCGCCCCGCTGCGGCCGGTCCGATCGGGCAACAGCCAGCGTCCCATGATCGCGACGTAGAGGATGCCAGTCCCGCACAAGACCGCCCCCAAGGGCAGGAACTCAAACAGGCTGAACGCCCCATGCCCGGCCCGTTCGGAAATGGAGCTGACCAGCAGATTGGTTGACGTGCCGATCAGCGTGCAGACTCCGCCGAATTGCGAAGCGTAGGAGAGCGGGATCAAATAGCGCGACGCGGGCGAGCTGCTGCGCGCACTCGCCGTCAGGACGATGGGCAAAAAGATCGCCACCGCAGCGGTATTGTTGACGAACGCGGAGAGCAGGCACGCCACCGCCATCAGCATGACCACGAAAATCAAGCGATGCCCGGCGAGGCGGGAGAGGATCGGGCCAAACCAACCGATCACCCCGGTGTGCTGCAGGCCTGCGCTCAGGACGAACATCGCGGCCACCGTAAGCGTCGCCGGATTGCTGAACCCCGCCACCCCTTCGTCGAGGGTGATCCAGTGCGAGGCGCGCAGGCCCGGAATCCACGGAATCACCAGCGCTATGAGCAGGCACGTGGTCAGCGCCATCATCGCCACGAGCGCCGCCGGATACCTCTCGGTGACGAAGAGGTATCCCGTGGCGAGGACAACGAGGAGGGCGAGGGCGATTTCCATTGAAGAAAACGGATGAGGCCGGGGGATACTGCGGAATGCCTTAATCAGCGCGTGCTCGAAATCTGACCCAAGCGGGCTGACAAGGTGCGTCTCATCCTTCGGGGAAGAGTTTTCTCAACTCGGCGGCGCTCGCGGCGCACACGCCACGCTCGGTGATCAGGCCGGTCACGAGGCGCGCAGGCGTGACATCGAAGGCGGGATTGGCGGCGGCACTGCCGGCCGGCAGAATGTCCACGGTGGCGACCGTGCCGTCGGGCAGGCGACCCTGGATGTGTGAGACCTCGCGGGCCGAGCGCTCCTCGATGGGGATTTCGCGGAGCCCGTCGCGCAGTGTCCAGTCGATGCTCGGCGAGGGTGCAGCGACATAGAAAGGCACCCCGTTGTCGTGGGCGGCGAGCGCCTTGAGATAGGTGCCGATCTTGTTGCAGACATCGCCGTGGGCTGTCGTGCGATCGGTGCCGACGATCACCAGATCGACGTGTCCGTGCTGCATCAGGTGGCCGCCCGCGTTGTCCGTGATCACGGTGTGCGGCACGCCGTGATTGAGCAGTTCCCACGCGGTGAGACTGGCGCCCTGGTTTCGCGGGCGCGTCTCATCGACCCACACGTGGATCGCGAGGCCCGCGTCGTGCGCCGCGTAGATCGGCGAGGTCGCGGTGCCGATGTCCACGCTGCAGAGCCAGCCGGCGTTGCAGTGGGTGAGGACATTGACGGGCTGGCCCGCCGGCTTGCGCGTCGCGATCGCCTGGAGGATGGGCAGGCCGGCGGCCCCGAGCGCGCGGTTGATCGCGACATCTTCATCACACATCTCCGTGGCGAGTTCTCGGGCGGCGTCCGCGCGCCGCGCGGGCGGCAGCGGCGTGAGGCGCGCCCGCCCGCGGTCGAGGGCCCAGCGGAGATTAACCGCGGTCGGCCGGGTCGCGAGCAGGGTGGCGTGGGCGTGAGCGAGGGCGGAGTCGGAAGCATCGGTGCGCAAGGCGAGCCAGAGGCCCCAGGCGGCGGTGGCGCCAATCAGCGGCGCGCCACGCACGAGCATCGCGCGGATGGCGTGGGCGGCCTCGTCGAGCGTGGCGAGCCGCACGGTGACAAATTCATGCGGCAGTCGCGTCTGGTCGATGATTTCAACGGCGTCGTCGTCTGACGCCGGCCAGATGGTGCGGGTGGGGCGGCCGTGGACATTCATGGCGGGAGCGGCTATTTGTTTTCCCCATACCAGCGGTAGAACGCCACTCCAAAGGCCGCGAGCGACACAAACACGCCGGCCAACTTCATCATGACGCCGGCGAGCAGCTGATCCTGCGCCGCGGTGAAATCGGCGATGAGGCGGGGCGCAAACTCATAGGTCGGATACAGGACATCCTGGGAAAATGTGATGTAGGCGAACACCGGTGTCATCGCGATCAGCACGCCGAGCAGGTAGATCATCTGGACGCCGTAGCCCCGGCGGGGGAGCAGGCGCGACGGGCTGAGGAGCGGCCACCAGTAGAGCAGCCCGACGGCAAAAAACATCACGTGTTCGAGCACGTGAACCAGCTTGTCGCGCAGCGCGAGGTCATAGAGCGAGGGCATGTGCCAGACGCCGATCACCAGCGAATAGACAAGTCCGGCGATGAGCGGATTTGTGAGCAGGCGGAGGGGCGCACGGACCCACGCTGGTGACAGCGCCGCATCGACCATCCATCCGGGCAAACCGAGCAGAAAGAGGATGGCCGCGGGATAGACCAGCAATTGGTGCTGGAACATATGCGCCGCGAAAAGAAACCGCTCACCGATCTGGTCCAGCGGTGATCCGACCGCGAGGTAGAAGGTGAGCAGCGCCGCGCCGAACAGCCAGGCTTCGCGTCGCGGAAACGGCGCCCCCGGGGCGAGCCGTGCGCGCAGCGGACCGGCGAGCGCGGCCCACAGCCACCCGAGCAGCACGAGGCCGCCCACAAGCCAGGGTTCGTTATGCCAGTGTCGCCAGTCGATCATCCGAAAAAATAAAGGCGGCCCGGAGGCCGCCTCGTGACTATTTTGGGTGGATGAGCGGCGGGCGGCTCAGGTTGGCAGCGGCAGGCTGGCCTCGGCGCCGAAGAGCGCGAGCAGGCCCCACATCGTGCCGGCGGCGAGCACGAGCCCGATGAAAAACATGATCGTGCAGAAGGGTTTGTCCCAGCGCAGGTGCATGAAATAAAAGATTACGAACATGAACTTCACCGTCGAGAGCACGACGAGGCTCGTCACGAGGATCCACTTCGCGAAGGGCAGGTAGACCGCGATGATCTCGACGCCGGTGATGACGGCGAGCAGCAGGGCGATCTGGACGTAGATCTGGAATTTGCTGACGTCGTGGTCGTCGTGACCGTGACCGTGGGCGTGGGCGTGGGCGGGGGCGCTCATGGGAGGTATTCGAGGAGATAGACCGCGGTGAAGATGATGATCCAGACGATGTCGACGAAGTGCCAGTAGAGGCCCATCGACTCGACGTCGATCGCGTTGGCCTCGTTGAACTGCACCGTGCCGCGGGGCCGGGCGAAGTAGAAAGCCAGCAGGCCGTAGGCAACGAGCGTGATCGCGATGTAGATAAACTCGTGGGTGAAGAAGGCGCCGACGGCCGCGCCGAAGGTGGGCTCGACCTGCAGCGCATGCACAAGGCCGAGTGTGACCTTGAGCGAGCCGAGCAGCGCGATGAGCAAAGCGACCACATGAAGGAGCTGCTGGCCGAACCAGCTCTTGTCGCTCGCGACCTTGAAGGAGCGGACATACATGAGGCCGAGCCAGAGGACGCCGATGGCAACGTGACAGCCGTGCGTGCCGGTGAGGGTGTAGAACGTCGTGCCGAGGAGGCTGTTCGACAGCGTCATGTTCTTGTCCTTCACGAAGTGGTCGAACTCGTAAACTTGGCAGCCCAGGAAGATCATGCCGAAGAAGATCGTGGTGAGCAGCGACCAGCGGCAGCTCTTCACGTTGCCCTTCTGGATCGCGGTGACGGCGAGTGCCATCATCAGCGACGACATCAGGAGGATGAACGTGGAGAACGACGTGAGCTCGGGGCTGAAGACGACCTTGGGATCGAGACCGCCCGCCGGCGGATGGAGCCGGTAGATGAGGTGCGTCGAGATGAGCGCGCCGAAGAACATGCAGTCCGAGGCCAGGAAGGTCCACATGAGGAGCTTCTTGTTCGGGATGCCCGTGGACGTGCTCGGGTCGTGGTGGTGATCGATTGTGGCCGCGTGGCTGCTCATTTTCGGAGTTCGGAAGTCGAAGTTCGGGTTCGGGAGGGGCAGGGCTTAGTGCTTCGCGTGCTTTTCGTCCTCGATGATTTTGCCGTCCTTATCGAGGTGGATGTGGTAGCCTTCATTGCCCTCGAGGGACCAGAAGTAGATGCCGATGAAGGTGACGAGGCCGCCGAAGAGGGTGAGACCGAGCTTGGGGCCGATCCCCGGGGTGGTCTTGGCCGTGAACACGGTCGCCCCGATGGCGAGAATCAGCAGGCCGAGGCTGGCGACAAAGGGCCAGATGGAGCCAAAGGGCATGTGGATGCCGCCGTGCGCCTCCTCGGCCTTGGCGTGGGCGGCCTGCTCCTTGGCGATCTCTTCCTTGTGGTTCTTTTCATACCACCAGGCATCGCGGTCGTGCACGTTGGGGATGACGCGGAAATTGTATTCGGGCGGCGGGTTGTCGATCGACCATTCGAGGGTGCGGCCGTCCCAATAGTCTTTCTTCACTTTCTCGCCCTTGAAGTAGGTGTAGGCGAGGACGACGAAGTAGATCGTCATGCCGACGCCGAGGACGTAGGAGCCGATCGTGGCGATGAAGTTGGCGGTGTCCCAGCCGAGGTTGGGATCGTAGGTGAACGTGCGGCGGGGCATGCCGTTCAAGCCCAGGAAGTGCATCGGGAAGAACGTGACGTTGAAGCCGACGAAGATGACCCAGAAGGAGAGCTTGCCCCAGAACTCGGAGACCTTGCGGCCAAACATCAGCGGGAACCAGTAGTGCAGGCCGGCCAGCAGCGCGAAGATCGAGCCGCCGATGAGCACGTAGTGGAAGTGCGCAATGACGAAGTAGGAATCGTTCTGCTGCGCGTCGGCGGGCGCGGCGGAGTGCATGACACCGGAGAAACCGCCGATCATGAACATCCAAACGAAGCCCAGGGCGAACATCATGGGCGTGCGCATCATCAGGTGGCCGCCCCAGAGCGTGCCGATCCAGTTGAAGATTTTGACGCCCGTCGGGACCGCGATCGCCATCGTCGCGAGCGCGAAGGCCGCGGTGGCCACGGTGCCCATGCCGGTCGTGAACATATGGTGGCTCCACACGGCGAAGCCGAGGAAGCCGATGGACGCGCCGGAGAAGACGACGATCGGGTAGCCGAAGAGCGGCTTGCGCGAGAAGGTCGGCAGAATTTCCGAGATGATGCCCATCGCGGGCAGAATCAGGATGTAAACCTCCGGGTGGCCGAAGACCCAGAAAAGGTGCTGCCAGAGAATCGGCATGCCGCCGCCTGAGACCTCGAAGAAGCTCGTGCCAAAGTTGCGGTCCATCATGACCTCGACCAGCGCGATGGTGATGAAGGGGAAGGAGAGCACGATCAGGAAGGCCGTGAAGAGCGTCATCCATGTGAACACCGGGAGGCGCATCATGGTCATGCCCGGCGCCCGCATGTTGATGATGGTGACGATGAAGTTGAGCGATGCGGCGATGGAGGCGACGCCGAGGAGCTGCAGGCCCATGATCCAGTAGTCGACGGAGTGGCCGGGGCTGAAGGCCTTGGAGGTGAGCGGCGAGTAGCCATACCAGCCGGCGTCAGGAGCATTGTGGCCTTCGATGCCGAAGATGGGCCCGACCCAGCCGATGTTGAGGATGATGGCGCCGGCCACGAAGGTCCACAGCGAGAACGCGTTCAGGCGGGGGAACGCCACGTCGCGCGCGCCGATTTGCAGCGGCATGATGAAGTTGAAGAACGCGGCCGACAGCGGCATCACGGCGAGGAAGATCATCGTCGTGCCATGCATCGTGAACATGGTGTTATACATCTGCGCCGAGAGAAAGTCGTTGTTCGGCACCATCAGTTGGGTGCGGATGAGCAGCGCCTCGAAGCCGCCCACGAGGAAGAAGATGAGCGCGAAGAATCCGTAGAGGAACCCGATCTTCTTGTGGTCGACCGTGGTGAGCCAGCCCATGAGGCCGGTCTTGGCCGAGGGGTGGGTGAGGAGGGCGGGCTGCGCCGGGGCGTGCTCCTCGTGGGTGAGATGGGCGGGTTTGGCCGTTGCGTCCATGTGGTGCGGGAAGTTATTTCAGGCTGTGAAGGTAGGCCACCAGCGCGACTTCGTCGTCGGCGGTGAGCGTGATATTGGGCGTCCAGCCTTTGCCAGTGCCTTCCGTTTTGCGGTATCCGGCCATCGTGGACTTGCCGTCCTTGTCCACAAAGCCGAAGTGCATCTTGTTGCCGGGCTTCACGGCGAGCGGGTCGTGGATCCAGCGGCGGAGCTGGGTGGCGTCGTTCTCAAGCAGGCCGCCGGCGAGCGTCGTGCGCGAACCGAAATGGGTGAGGTCAGGCCCGGTGACGCCGCCGCCATCATGGCCGCGGACGGTGTGGCAGTTGATGCAGCTGTTCTTCTTGAACACCTCGCGACCTTGGGCGATGAGCGCGGCGTCCTCGTTCTTCTCGGGATCCTGCTTGGCGCGCCAAGCCTTGAGAGGCTCGGTGTCGTAGGCGGCGGTGATGCCGGCCTCGTTCTCCCTGAACTTGCGGAGCGCGGCGACTTGGCCGCGAGGCGCGGTGGCGGCGATCGCCGGCGCGACCGTGCGGGCGAGCTGCGCTTGTTGCTCGAGCCACTCGGCAAATTCCTTCTTGTCGAGCGCGATGACGCGGAAGCGCATCACGGCATGCGAGTCGCCGCAGTATTCGGCGCATTGGCCCCAGAAATAGCCGGGCTTGTCGGCCTTGAGGTAGAGGATGTTCGCGCGGTTGGGGATCATGTCCACCTTGCCGCCGAGCTTAGGAACCCAGAACGAGTGGATGACATCGTAGGTGCGCAGGTGGATGCGGATGGCGCGGCCGGCCGGGACGACGAGTTCGTTCGCGGTGATCAGCGGGGTTTTGCCGCCTTTGCTGTCGCTCATCGCGGTCTCGCTCTTATACTCGAACTTGAACCACCACTGGTAGCCGGTGGCGGTGACTTCGTAGGCATCCTTTCGCTCGGCTTCGGGGACGTCGTAGGTGTTCCAGATGCCCTTCACGGTCGGGATGGCGATGACGACCAGGGCCAGCACTGACGCCACGATGAGGCTCAGCTCGATCAGCGGATTGCCGTGGCTCTGCTCCGGCGGCGCAGCGTGCTCGTCGGCCTCGCTGCGTGCGCGGAACTTGAAGGTCGCATACGCCAGCACGGCGCCCACGACGATGAAGATGACGAGCGAGACCCAGCACGTGATGATGAAGAGGTCGAGCTGCTCGCGGGCCACGGGGCCATCGACCACGATGGTCGATTGGTGGCCGTCCATCCGCCAAAAGTTAATTTTGTCGCAACCGGCGAGGAGGAGGACGCCGGCCAGCGCTGCGGCGGCGCGGCCGTAGCGGGCTATGGTCGAGGGAAGCGTGGGCATGTGGTCGTGCGAAAACGAAAACGTCTGATAGGCAAGATCGCCAAAAGTCAGCAGCGTTGGCGAAGGCTTTTGCATTTCAAGCCATATTCCGGTGTTTCGCCAATGTGGGCGTCGTGCGGCGGCCGGTGGACGAGAATTATTAACGGGACGCACGCGGGGCATTAGTATGCGTGCGCCGCGACGGGGCGGGGATGCCTGATGGCAAAATGAGGCGTGGCGGAGGCGTCGTCATTAATCGCTTCGGGTTTGCATGTCGCAGTGCCGCTGCCACGGTGGTCGTCCCATGAAAAATTGTCTTATTCCCGTCGCACTAGTCGCCGCCTCGCTGCTCTCCGCTTGCGGCAAGAAAGACGCTGCGCCTGCCAGCGCGCCTGCCGCCGCTCCCGCGGCCGCCGCTGCCGCTCCGGCGGCCGCCGCGCCTGCCGCCAAGGCCGCCGCTGCCCCGCGCGTAATCGAGATCACCGCCAATGATCAAATGAAGTTCAGCCTCGCGACCATCGAGGCCAAGGCTGGCGAAGAGCTGAAGATCGTCCTCAACAACATCGGCATGCTGCCCAAGGAAGCCATGGGCCACAACTGGGTGCTGCTCAAGGCCGGCACCGATGTGACGGCGTTTGCCACGGCCGCCATGACCGCCAAGGACACCGACTACGTGCCCGCGGCGATGAAGGACAAGGTCATCGCCTTCATCCCGGTGCTCGGGCCCAAGAAGAGCGCCGATGTCACCTTCACGGCGCCGGCTCCCGGCGACTACGTTTACATCTGCTCCTTCCCTGGTCACTACATGATCATGAAGGGCACGCTGACGGTGAAGTAACCGGACTCGCGCGAAACTTATCCGCGAACTTTCAGCCGGGCCGCGAGGTCCGGCTTTTTTTTTCGTGCCGTCACTTGGCCGTCGGCCACCAGACGTAGAGGAAAAGATATACCAGCACACCGGTCACGCTCACGTAATACCAGATGGGAAACGTCCACTTCGCCCACGCGCGGTGGCGCTCGTAGTCGCCGCGGATCGCGAGGAGGAAGGTCTTGGGCACGAGGTAGGCGATCGACGCGGCGAGGGGAATGTGCGTCCAGAGGATGAACAGATACAGCGTGCGGATCCCGCCTTCCCCGCCAAAGGGCGTGTGCACACCGCGGACGAGCACCTTGTGCGTCACATAGCCGATCAGGAACAGCGCTGACACCACGCCGGCGCTCAGCATCGCGCGGCGGTGCGCCTCGCGCCGGCCGAGCTTGATGAAGATGAAGCCCGCCGTGATGAGCAGTGTGGCGAGGGCGTTGAGCGTGGCGTTGAGCGCGGGGATGTCCTGGATTTTCATGGCACGAGGAGACGATCGGCGACGAGCGCCGCGAGGACGAGCGGCAGGTAGGCGATGGATGCGAGGAAGAGTTTCCGCGCCGCCGCGTCGCGGCCCTCCGGTTGCATGAAGACAATCGCGCGCCACAGGAACCACGCGCCGCCTAGCGCGGCCGCGGCCGTGTAGCCCCAGCTCACCAGCCCGAGCGGAAACGGCAGCAGGCTCACCACGACCAGCGCCACGGTGTTGACGAGCGCCCAGGCGGCCACGCGTCGCCCGCTTTCGTCCCGCACCGGCAGCATCGGAAAATGCACCGCTGAGTAGTCGCGCCGGTGCGTCCACGCGATCGCCATGAAGTGTGGGATCTGCCAGAAAAACAGGATGCCGAAGAGAATCCAACCGAGCGCCGACACGCGCCCCTCGCCGGCACCCCAGCCGATGAGCGGAGGAAATGCCCCTGCGATCGCGCCGATCTCCGTGCTCCAGATCGAACTGCGCTTCGCGGGCGTATACCACCCGAGGTAGGAGACGATGGTGAGCAGGGTGAACAACGCCGCCATCCGGTCCACATGGGCGAAGAGCAGGAACAGCGCGATGACGCACATCAGCCAGCCGAGCACGAAGGCCGAGCCTGTCGGAATCTTGCCCGCGGGAATCGGGCGGTCCGCCGTGCGCTTCATCAGCGCATCCGTGTCGTGCTCGAGCCACTGGTTCAGCGCCGCCACGCCGCCGGCGGCTAACGAGGTGCCGATGAGCAGAAACGTGAGTTTCGCGGGGTTCGATTCCGGCCGGGTTGCGTAATACCCCACCAGAGCCGTGATGACCGAGAGCAGGCTCAGCCTGGGCTTGGTCAATTCGAGGTAGTCGCGGAAACCCGCGTGCGCCGGCGTCGCTGTGCTCATGTCCGCGAGGGCGTCGCCAGTGGCGCGGGGCCTTCGATGGCATCTCGGTGCGCCGCCCAAGTCAGCCAGAACGTCGCCGCGAGCGTGAGCGCGCCCACGACCACATGGGCCGTGGTCATCTCCGCGCTGCGCCGCGTGAAGATCACCATCGCACCGAGTAGAATCTGTAGGACGAGCAGCGTGAGCAGCGAGGAGGCGCCGGCGCGCAGGCTCAGCGTCGCCGCCGGATCACGCCGGATGACCCATACGAAAACAGACAGCGCCACCGCCAGCACGACGGCCATCACGCGATGGGCGAAATGAATCGCCACCCGAAAATCCCATTGCTGCGGCAGCCAGTGCCCCTCGGGCGTGGAATAGGGAAACGTGTAGATCGCGAGACCGGCGGCATTGTGGCGCATCGTCGCCGCGATCACGAGCTGCCCGAGCACCAGCGCCGTGCAGATCACGCCCCAGCGCCGCACCCGCGCGCCGAGGGGCGCCGACCGTTCGATCCACGATCGTGAAAGGGCGACCGCAATCGCGATCAGCAGGCACACGTAAACCTGAGCGAGGATGCCATGCGGGATGCGCAGCATCTGGCCGAGCGTCATGTGAAAACCCGGCACCTCCAGGCTGTCGAGCAGCACGCGTTTGCCGCCGATGATCCCCTGGATCACGACAATCGCCAGCGCCCACCAGCCGAGTCGGCGGACCCAGGCGCGGCTCTCGCGCCGCCAGAGCCAGAACGCCATGCCGACCGAAATCATACCCATGATGGCGCCGGTCAGGCGGTGCGAGTGCTCGGCGAACATCGAAATGTCGCGCAGCCAGCCCTCCGGGTTAATCGACCCGTTTGAAAGCGGCCAGTCGGGAAACGCCATTCCGGCGCCGATGCTCGTCGTGAAGGCCCCGAGCGTGACCAGCACAAACACCCACACGCTCCCGATCCCGGCGAAGAGCGCGAGGGCGGGCTGGTGGGTGACGGTGCGGCGTTCTGGCGTTGGCATGGCGACGAACGATGAGAAGAACCAGCGGCGATATCCTCCGCAAACCCTTTGACAAACTAATCCCCCGGCGAATCCGTAGGCGCATGAAATCTCATAGGCTCCCGCCCGTCGCTGCGCTCGCGGCCTTTGCCGTCGTCGTGCTCGCGGGCTGCGCCAAGCCCGATGCCGCCCCCGCGGCGGCCGCCTCCGCTGGCAAGGCCGACCGCTGGCCCCTCACGGGTGAGATTCTCAAGGTCGATGCCGCGCGCAAGGTTCTCGTGGTGCATCACGACGACATCAAGGGCTACATGCCCGCGATGACCATGGAGTTCTTCGCCTCCGCGGGCGACATCGCCGTCGCCAAGCCCGGGCAGCGCATCCGCGCCGAGATGGTGGAGGTGAAGGACAGCGATTTCTATCACCTTGAGAAAATCTGGCCCGCCGATCCTGTCGCCGTGACTGCAATCGATGTCGGTGCCAACCAGCTCCGGCAGGACACGCACTCGCGCGGCAAGAACGCCTATCGCGAGGTGGGCGAGACCGCGCCCGATTTTTCCCTCTATGATCAGACCGGCCGCGTCGTGCAGGCCGCGCGGTTCCGGGGTAAGCAGATCATGGTCAACTTCATCTTCACCCGCTGCCCGATCGCCACCATGTGCCCGGCGGCGACGGCCAAGATGATGGCGGTCCAGCGCCTCGCGCGCGCCGCGGAGGTGAAGAACCTGGAGCTCATCTCGATCACACTTGACCCGGCGTTCGACACCCCGGGCGTGCTCCACGCCTACGCCGAGGCGCGCGGGATCGACACCGCCAATTTTTCCTTCCTCACCGGCCCCGAGACCGCGATCAAGGACCTGCTCACGCAGTTCGGCGTGATCGTCGAGTTCGAGGGACCGCTCATCAAGCACACGCTCGCCACGCTGCTGATCGACGGGCAAGGCCGCATCGCCCACCGCACCGATGGGAGCATGTGGGAGCCGCAGGACTTCGTGGCGAAGATGAAGCGCGAATGAGCCTCTCACCCGCAGAGCGGCGCCAGTTCGCCTGGATTACGATCGGCGCGGTTGCGGTCTTTGCCGCGCTGCGCCTGCTGCCCACCGGCACGAACCTGAGCCACATGGATTTTCGCGTGGATCCTCGCGCGGGCAACGCGATCGAGTTTTGCGATCCGGCGAACCCTCAGTTCATCCCGGTGGTCGCGGCCAAGTCTCCCGTCGCGATGACCATCGCGCTCGGCCGGGACGCCGTCGCGGGTTCGCCCGCAGTCGCCACCGTGCGGCTGGCCACGACGAACGGAAAACCGCTGCGCGTGCAGGACCTCCTCGTGACGCACACCGAACGCCTGCACCTCCTCATCGTCGATCCGGCGCTGCGCGACTACCAGCATGTGCATCCGACGCCGACGGGCGAGCCTGGCGAATGGCGCTTCACGTTCACGCCGAGTCGCGGCGGCACCTATCGCTTCTTTGCGGATTTCACTCCGGCGGCAACGGGCCGCGGGCTCTATGCGAGCGCCGATCACGACATCGCGAGCCGGGCTGGCTCCGACGAAGGCTCGCTCATGCCCGGCTTGGATGCCATGCAGGACGGGCATCGCTTCACATTGGGCCTCGCGCCGCAGCCCGCGCGCGCCGGGCGTCCGATCGATTTGCGATTTGCGATCACGCGGACGGACGGCGGTGCGGTGGCGCTGAAGCCGGTGATGGATGCCTATGCGCACCTCGTGGCGTTTGACGAAGCACGAAGCGGCTTCGCGCATCTGCACCCGGTCGAGGCTGACCTCGCGAAGCCGCCCGCCGCGACGAACCCTGTGCTGAACTTCAAGCTCACGATCCCGCGCGCCGGCCGCTACCTCGTGTGGGCGCAGGTGAACCTCGGGGGACTGGAGACGTTCGTGCCCTTCGGGCTAAACGTGGCGGAATAGAAAGTGGATGCGCTGGCAGGGCCGGCTCAGAACTTCAGGTGCTTCACCGTCAGGCCCTGATTGAGCAGCTGCTTCAACGAATCGATGCCGATGCGGAGGTGGTCCTGCACGAACTGCTCGTCGATCTGCCGATCGCTTTCGGCGGTCTTCACGCCCTCGGGGGTCATGGGTTGATCGGAGACGAGGAGCAGGGCGCCGGCGGGAATCTCGTTGTAGAAGGCGGTCATGAAGATTGTGGCCGTCTCCATGTCGATGCACAGGGCGCGCGTGGCGGTGAGCTTTTGTTTGAAGGCTTCATCGTGCTCCCAGACGCGGCGGTTGGTGGTGTAAACGGTGCCTGTCCAGTAGTCGCGGGCGTGATCGCGGATGGTGGTGGAGATGGCCTTTTGCAGCGCGAACGCCGGGAGGGCGGGCACCTCGGGCGGAAAATAGTCGTTGCTCGTGCCCTCGCCCCGGATGGCGGCGATGGGGAGGATGAGATCGCCGAGGGAGGCGCGGTGCTTCACGCCGCCGCACTTGCCGAGGAAGAGCACGGCCTTGGGCATGATCGCGCTGAGCAGGTCCATGATCGTGGCGGCGGTGGCGCTGCCCATGCCAAAGTTGATGATCGTGATGTTGCCGGCGGTGGCGCTGGCCATCGGCTTGTCGGCGCCCACCACTGGCACGTTGTTCCATTCGGCGAACAGCCGCACGTAGTGATCGAAATTGGTGAGGAGGATGTAGGCGCCGAATTTGTCCAGCGGCACGCCGGTGTAGCGGGGCAGCCAGTTCTCGACGATTTCCTTGCGGGTTTTCATGCGCCATCATTAGCGGGCGCGGCGGAGGAATACACCGAAAAAATCCCCGTCGCGGCAAAGGCACGGTGGACACGCGCGGGTGCGAAGGTTGGGTTGGGTCGTGTGCGCGTTGTCCCCACTTCTCCCGAACCAGTTATCTCTCCTCGCGAAAGTAGCAAAATGAACATGCGCGCGATGTCTTTCGTCGTGCCGGGCGTGGCGGCATGGGCCGGCTTCTTGGTTCTAATTGGCGCCGATCCGGTGCAGGCCAACTGGGCGCAGGTGCTGATTGTCTTTGCGGCGTTGGTCGTGATGCCGCTGGCGATGAGCCTGCTGACTGAGACCGGGGAGACGGGCGCGCCGGCCAGGTTGCTGCGGTGGAGCTCGCTCTTGCAAGCGCTGGCCGCGCTGGCGCTCGCGGGCGCCTATCTCCTGAAGCCGGGGCTGTGGGCGGCACTGGCCGCGGTGCCGTGGTGGTTCTTCACCCTCGCACTCGCGGGCGTCGCCGGGCTGCGGCTGCGGCGCGAGCGGTGGGGCCGATCGCTGGATGGGATGTGCGCGGACGCGGCGATGCTTTTCATTGCGGTCGGTGGAACGTGGACGCTCATTGATCGCGCGGGTTGGCAGCCGCTGAAGTTCCCGACTGAGATCGTGACGCTGACGGCGGTCCACTTCCACTATGCGGGGTTTGTGCTGCCGCTCGTGGCGGGGTTGCTGCATCGGGAACTATTTTTTCTGAGGTTCTCCGCGCAGGTCGCGGTGGGCGTGGTGCTGGGCGTGCCGACGCTGGCGCTCGGCATCACGGCGACGCAGCTCGGCTGGGGCCGCAGCCTGGAGACGGCCGCGGCACTCTGGCTGGCGCTGGCGGGACTCGCGCTCGGGATCTTGCATGGGCGGCTGGCGATCGAGGGGCGCCGGGTGTCGCGTGCGACCCGCGTGCTGCTCGGCGTGGCAGGTGGATCATTGTTTTTCGGGATGGTGCTCGCCTCGGCTTATGCGCTGCGCATCGGGCCGTGGCTTGAGCTGCCGCAGATGCGCGCGCTGCACGGCTCGATCAACGCCTTTGGCTTCGCGCTGTGCGGCTTGATCGCCTGGCGGCGCATGCGTGGCTCTTCGCCGTGATTGTTGCGGCGTTTACTCGCGGTTGGCCTCGTCGCCGAGCGGGCGCTCGTTGGTGAACTCGGCGCTGGCCGGCACGGCGAACGTCTCCGGGGCGTCGGGCCGCGCCGGATCGAAGCCCTTGAAATCCGCGACCAAGAATTTGGCGATCGGGAGCTGCTGAGCCTTGATCGCCTGCGCGATGCACTGCGCGAGTTGGTAGCTGCCGAAATTGTTGTGATGGGTGTTGTCCACCACGCCGCGCGGGACGGCGAAGGCGAGGGCCGATCGCTCCGGCCCGAGCGCGGCGTAGAGGACCTTGCTCATCGCGTTGAGATCGATGAAGGCGACACCGGCTTCCCGGGCGGCCTGGCGGGCGGCCTCCGCATAATCGGCGAGCGACCCGCGCACGCGGCCGGCCTCGTCGAAGCCGCGCCGCTCCATCGGCGACACGATCACGGGCACGCCGCCGCGGGCGCGCACGACGGCGATGTGACGCGCGAGCTCGTCCTTGTAGGTGGTGAACGGACCGCCGCTGCCCGCGGCGATCTGCTTCTGGTCGTTGTGGCCAAACTGCATGAGCACCCAGTCGCCGGGACGCAGGGCGCTGGCGATCTTGTCGAGGCGGCGGCGGCCGATCGAGTCGCGGTAGGTCTCGCCGGACTCGCCGTGGTTGGCGATCGCGACGTCGGTCGAGAACCAGCGTGGCAGCATCTGGCCCCAGGAGTTGTAGGGCTCCTTCGACTGATCGCAGACGGTTGAGTCGCCGAGCAGGAAAATGGTCGGCACCGCCGCCGGCTCGATTTCGATGCGACGCACGGCGGGGGCGGTGCCGACAAACTCGAGGGTGAGTGCGTCGTCCCACGCCCACGCTTCCTGCACGGTCTCGCGCGGAGCCTTGAGGCGCACCGCGCCCGCCTTGAGATCGCCGGTGGCGGGGATGGCGGGAGTGCGGGTGTTGACGATGAAGCTCACGCGCGCGGAGCCGCCGCGGGGCGCGGTGATTTTTTCGACCATCAGGCGGCGCAGCTCGGCCTTGATCGTCATGTCCGTCGCGGCGGTGTCGGAGCCGACGGTCACGGTCACGCGATGGTTGCCCTCGCGCGGCGCGCGGGCGGTGAAGTGGAACGATGTCGCGCTCGCCCCTGGCTCGAAACCGTAGCCTCGATCACGCGTATAGAGCGTGTCGCGGCTGATGCCGCCGGGCTGGAGATCGAAATCGAGTGGCGCGGCCGACACGGCGGAAGCAACGGCGAGGACAAGAGCGAGAGTGCGGGGCATGTCCGATGATGCGCGCGCAGTATTGTGCGACGCACTCTCGCTGACGCCCTGACCGTCAGACAGGCGTGGCTACGGAAGCTCGTAAACCTCGACAAGCGCCACGCCCTGCGCCGCGGTGCCGGTGCCGACGCCGCTGACCTGCACGGTGTAGCTGCCAGGTCCGAGGGTGGTGACGAGCGCGGCATCGCTGCTGCCCGCGGTGAGGGCAAACGCACCCACGCTGGCGAAGGCCGGGGCGAGGGAGGCGTCCCAATTATCGTTGGACGCGATCGGCGTGGAGCCGCCGAGCGGCGTGAGTTCCAGCTTCGGATCGGCGAGGACGCCGGTGACGCCGAGGGCCGCGAGTGTGGGGCCGACAGCGCGGATGAGCAGCCGGCGCGGCTCGGGGCCTTGGATGCTGAAACCCGCGATCAGGATGTCCGCGCCGGTGCCGACCCGGGCGCGGCAGGAGAGGTTGACTAGGGTGCTGGGTGAGGCGTCGGCCTCGTAAACTTCGACGAGGGCGACACCCTGGGCGGCGGCGCCGGTGCCGCTGCCGGCGACCTGCACGGTGTAGCCGCCAGGCGGGAGGGTCACGAGCATCGCGGCGTCGCGGCTGCCCTCAGGCAGGGCGAAGGCGCTCTGCGTGGCAGCGGCGGTGCGCAGGGCCGGGACGTCAGGCACCTCGCCCCAGTTGTCGTTGGCGAGGATGCGCTCGCCGGCGGCGTTGAAGACGCTTGCAATCGGATTGGCCAGCGTGCCCGTCACGCCGAAGCCCGCGAGGGCGGGGCCGGCGGCGCGGATGAGGAGGGTCTTGGGTTTGTCGCCGCGCACAGTGATGCCGGGGATGACGACATCCGCGCCGGTGCCCACGCGGGCGCGGGCGGAGAGATTGACCAGGCCGCTGAATTCCAGCGAGACGGTGGCGGTGGCGCTTCGCGCGGTGCCGGTGGCGTTGGCGGCGACGCAGAAATAGTCCCCGGCGTGTGCGGCGGTGAGGCCGGTGAGGGTGAGTTCGGGGGTGTCGGTGTTGCAGAATTCGCCGCCCCGGAAATACCACGTGTAGGTGGGTGTGGTCGCGGCATGGACCGCGGCGCGGAGCGTGACGGTGTCGCCGAGGCGCGCGCGCAAGCTGGCGGGCTGGCGCGTGAAGACCGGCGCGGCCGGCGGCGCGATGGCGAGATCGACGAGCGTGGCGGCGGAGCCGGCGGTGTTCTCGGCGGTGATGACGAGGGTGTGGCGACCCGCGGCGGTCGGCCGGCCGGAGAGGACTCCGGTGGCGGAGTCGAGGGCGAGGCCGGCGGGCAGGGTGTCGGCACGGTAGCGCGTGGGCGAATTGGCGGCGGAGATGGCCAGCGAAAGCGACTCGCCCACGCGGCCCCGGGCGGAGGTGTTGCCGGCGAAGGCGGGCGGCAGCGTCGTGGTGAGGTCGGGCAGTTCGGCGTAGTTGATGTAGCCGATGAACATCTCGTCGTTGCTCTGCTCGCCGAACGTCACGGTCGAGCGCGGATTCGGGTTGGTGGGATTGAGGGTCGAGTTGTCAAAGGCGCCGCTGGCGCGGATGACGGTGCCCCGCGGGAGACGCTTGGGCTGGGCGAGGCGGTAGCCGGTCTGCCAGGCAAAGTCATACTGCGGCACGTTGAGCAGGGTCTCGACCGTGCCATTCGGATACACGGCCTCGAACCGGAAGCGCTTGCCGCGATAGTGCATGTGCGGGTTCAGCTCATAGAGCATGACATCCTTCGTCGCGGAGGCGGTGAAACTGGCGGTGCGCTCATACTCCCGTGCGCCGGGCGGGATGGAGAGGGCGACGTTCACCGCGGCGTTGGTGCGCAGTTCGCGTTCGGGCGGGCGATCGAAAAAGTAGAGGCCGATTTGGGTCTGGTCGGTTTCGGCCTGGCCGCTCGTGGTGTAATGCATCTGAAACGTGACTTGGCGGCCGGCCTTGAGGAGCTTTCCGGTGCCTTCGGGAAACGCGATCTGCGCCGTGCCGGGCGCGTAGGCGGCGAAGTAGCCGCCGAGGCCCGGGAGCTGCCCCGTCGTGAGCGCGGTGAACAACAGGTCCGCGGTCGAGCCCTCAAACAGCAGCGCGTGGTGGACGACGCGGGTGTTGCCCGGCCGCACCACGGCGGCCCGCAGCCACCGGTCGGTCGTGGTGGGCACGTCGACCGTGATGTAGCGGTAGTCGATGATGCCGGTCGCAGGGATGTCCTGCTTCGGAATCGTGAGCACCAAGTCCGGCTGGCCGAGGGGCCAGCCCGCGGCGGGCGGCACGGCAGTGGCGAGTGGATCTGGGCCGGTGCCGCGCGGCGCTCCGGCGCGCGCCCAAGCGTGGACTGTCGCGACTTCGGCCGGCGTGGGGGCGAGTTCGTTGGCGAAAACGCCATAGCGCGGATCAGCATGCCACGGCGACATGCGCTTCTGGAGCAGCGAAGCGCGCACGGAACTCGCGCGGCTCGCGAGGTCGTCGAACTTGGCGTAGCTGTGGGGCGCGATGTTGCCCGGCGAATGGCAGCTCACGCAGCGACGAAGCACGACCGGTGCGACATCCGTGGCGTAGTTGATCGAGGGCGCGGGCAGGAGATCCAGAAACGGGGCGGCGGCGGACATCGGGACGCCGGTCTGGGCCGGCGTGCGGCCGGCGAGGACGGCGGCCACGGCATCTGCGGCATAGTTTTCCGTGGGGGCCGCGAGCGAGGCCGGGTCCGCGTTGTCGAGGGGGCCGCGATATGCGATGAACGAGAAAGGCACGGCGCCGATTACAAAAGTCTCCAGCTCGCGGGTGACGCCGAGTTCGGTGGCGACGAGCTGGGCGTCGTCGATCAGGACGGGAGTGTCGTTGTTGGTGAGTGTCTGGGTCGCGGCGATGGTGGCGCTGGTGGCCCCGGCGCCGGAGTCGATTTGCCAGATGATGACGTCGCTGGCTGCGAAGCGCGCGCGCAGCGCCCGCAGCGCGGCGGCGGTCTGCACGGCGCGGGCGCTGCCGGCCGAGGTAAAGACGAGCACCGTGGCCTTGGCCGTGGTGTCATAATAGAGTTCGCGGGTGACGCCGCGATGATCGGTCAGGCGGAAATTCGGCACGATGCCGCCGGGTGCGAGCGCCCCGGGCTCCGCCGCGGCAAAGGCCCGCGTGTCGAGTGGCGCCATCTGATGGGGCGAAGCCAGCAAGGACGCAGCGGCAAAGAGCACGGCGAGGACGGGGCAGAGCAAACGCATGGGACCACCTTGAGCAGGCTGCGGGAAATTTGCCAGAGTTGTCGCGACAAAGCGGCGCATGAAAAAGGCCGGCCAGCCGGCCGGCCTTTTTTCACCTTGGGGGTGCGGGCACCGCGCCTCAGACCTTGTCCACGATCTTGTCGGCGAGGCCGTAGGCGATGGCCTCGGTGGCGTTCAGGTAGAAGTCGCGGTCGGTGTCCTTGTTGATCTGCTCGATCGACTGGCCGGAGGTCGTGGCGAGGATCTGGTTGAGCTCGGCGCGCAGCTTTTCCATTTCCTTGGCCTGAATGTTGATGTCGCTCGCCGGTCCGATCATCCGGCCGGAGATGAGCGGCTGGTGGATGAGCACCCGCGAGTGCGGGTAGAGCAGGCGCCGGCCCTTGGCTGCGCCGCAGAGTAGAATCGAACCCATCGAGGCGGCCATGCCGGTCACGACCACCGTGATCGGCGAGGTGATGAGCTGCATCGTGTCGAACACCGCCATGCCCGCGGTGATCGAGCCGCCGGGAGAGTTGAGGTAAAAGGTGATCTCTTTGCCCGGCGCGACGGACTCAAGGTAGAGGAGCTTCTCAGTGAGGTCCTTGGCCGTGGCGTCGGTGACGGCGCCCCAGAGGAAGATTTTCCGCTGCTCAAGGAACTTGCGCTGGATCAGCATCGCGACCGGGCCGCCCTGTTTCTTGGCCGCGGCTTCTTCCTTCTCGTCGTCGTCATCCTCGTCGTCGTCGAGACGGGGGAGCGGGGCGGAGAGACCGGGCTGGAGATTGTCGAAATGCATAGGGCGGCGAACGTGGAGCGCGTTGGCGCGGTTGGCAAGTGCGGGGCGTGGCTCCGTGCGTGCGGGCTGCCCTTGTGGGAGCGAGCTTGCTCGCGACTTTTGTGAGGCGTGGTCGCAAGGGGGGCGCGAGCAAGCTCGCTCCCGCAGGCAGGCAGGCGGGCGAGGCAACCGGCTTCGGCTCAGTTCTTTTTCTCGTTCCAGACCGCCATCATGTCGGGCGAACCCTGCGCGCGGACGCCGTTGTCGTTGAGGATGTCCTCGGTGGCGGCGAGCATCTCCTTGCGAGGAAACACGAGGTTCTCCATGCGCCGGCCGGCGAAATCCAGCACGACAAACTCGTCCTTCAGGTCGCGCAGCGTGGCGACGAGGTGCGCGAGATTCTTGATCGTGGTGTCGTTGACCTTGGTGAGCACGCGTGACTGCGCCGGCGAGTAGTCCTGCGAGAGCTTGTGCGGGAAAAACGGCGACGCGACGACCACAAGCGCCTCGCCCGGAAACGCGGGCCGGTCCGCGCGACGGGTGGCGAGGGGATTGCCCATCGCGGCGAGGGCGGCCCAGGAGTTGTTGTTGAGGCCGCCCAGGAAGTGCTGGGTCGCCGAGGAAAACACGAGCGGCCCATAGACGAAGTAGGACGGGTAGGCGCCGTCGAGATCGGGGATGAGCAGCGGGCGGCGTGTGGGCACCGGCAACTCGACCTTCTGCTCCACGCCGCCGCGCACGATGGTCAGTGGCACGCGGCCGTCGCGAGCGTGCTTCTGAATCAGGTATTGGAAGCGCAGCCGGAGATCGCCGACGCGGATCATACCTTCGTTGTCCACCTTCACGCCGGCGATCTCGCTGATGATGTCCCACATTTTGAGCGGGTAGGTGGGATCGGTGCTGTCGGTCTCGGTGACAATCATGCCGGTGACGTGGCGCGGCGCTTTGAGGAACGGCCGGAGCGCGGCGTTTTCAAAGGTCTGGAGCGAGTCGAACATCGCGGGCTTGCCGTCGTATTTGCCATCGGCGACATCGGCGAGGAACAGCTCAATCTCTTCGCAGGGGATGATGTAGCCGATGTTGTCGCCGCCGCCGAGCCGACTGAAGGCGAGGCCGATCATCTTGTCGCCATCGACAGCGGGGCCGCCGCTGTTGCCCGGATTGATCGCGGCGTCGATTTGGATGCGCAGGCCGGAGGTGGAGAGGCCGTAGCCGGTGAACTCGATGCGCGAGACGATGCCCTTGGTGATGGAGAGCGTGGTGCCGCCGGTGGGGAAGCCATAGACCATCACCGAGTCCTTCACGGCGGGCAGCTTGGTGGCGCGCGGCAGGGCGGGGCGGTTTTCAAAGAAGCTTTCGTCGTCCAGCTTGAGCACCGCGAGGTCGATGCCCTGCGCGATCGATTCAACCGTGGCGGAAATCTTGTCGCCCGACTGGTTGGCCTGGACCTGCACCTGGCTCGCGTAGAGGACAACGTGGGCGTTGGTGAGGATCCGCCGGCCCTCGATGATCACACCGGTGCCGGAGGATTCGCGCGGGCCCTGCTTGGTCCAGGGCTTGTAGGCATCGGGGTAGCGCGAGGTCGAAAAGATCTTCACGACCGAGCCCTCAACGGCGCTCGATTTGGCCGGGGCCTGGGCGTGGGCGACCGCGGGCCCGAGGGTCAGCGTGCAGAGAAAGACGAGGAGGGCGGCGGGGTGGAATCGGCGGGCTGAAACCATGGCGCGGGACACCAAACGGCAGGGGCGCGGAACGCCAGTGCGTTTTTGCGCAGGCGCTGATTTCTGCGATGGAGACGCGCCGCCCCCGGCGCGTTGGTCCGTTCGCGGCGAGGGCGCCGCGGCTCCAAACTCCTCGAGTCAGTAGCGCACCTTGTCGGTCTTGGCGACCCACTCGCGGAACGCGCCCTGCGCCTCGTCGCGCAGCAGTGGCCGCATCGCGATCGTGCGGTGTTCGGGCGGCAGCGGGATCTGCTGGTAGATGAAGTCGTCGTCGAAGCCGATGGCCGCGGCGTCGGCGCGGGTGTTGCCGTAGAACACGCGCGGGATGCGCGCCCAGTAAATCGCGGCGAGGCACATCGGGCACGGCTCGCAGCTCGTGTAGAGTTCGCAGTCGTCGAGTTGGAACGTCTTGAGTTTGGCGCAGGCCTCGCGGATCGCGGTCACTTCGGCGTGGGCGGTGGGATCGTTGGTGGAGGTGACGCGGTTGCTGCCGCGGGCGATGATCTCGCCGCGCCGGACGATCACGCAGCCGAAGGGGCCGCCGCGTCCGCCACGCATTCCGGCTTCTGCTTCGGCGAGGGCTGCGCGCATGTGGTCTTCGGCACTCATTTTTTATGGCTGCGCGCACCGTGAATATCCTGCTGACAGGTGACAACGCCCAAACCACGCTCCGCCGCCATGAGTTCCCAGGTCATCGGCGGTCTCGAAATCACCGGTCCACTGCGCGCCCGCTACGCCGAGGTGCTTGCGCCCGAAGCCTGCGCCTTAGTGGCCGGGCTCGAGGCGAAGTTCGGCGCGCGCCGCCGCGAGTTGCTGGCGCGCCGTGTAGAGCGCCAGCGCGAGATCGACGCGGGCCAGCTACCGGACTTCCTAGCGGAGACCGCGCACATCCGCGGCGGCAACTGGCGCGTGCCGCCGCCGCCCGCCGACCTCGTCGACCGCCGCACCGAGATCACCGGCCCCGTCGATCGCAAGATGGCAATCAACGCGCTCAACTCCGGCGCGCAGTGCTGGATGGCGGACTTCGAGGACGCCAACTCGCCGACGTGGGACAACGTCATCGAGGGCCAGATCAACATGCGCGACGCCGTGCGCCGCACGATCACATTCACCTCGCCCGAGGGAAAAAACTACGCGTTGAAGGAAAAGACCGCGACCATCGTGACTCGCCCGCGTGGCTGGCACCTGGAGGAGAAGCACGCCCTCCTCGGCGGCCGGCGCATCAGCGCGTCGCTCTTCGACTGGGGGCTCTATTTTTTCCACAACGCCCGCGAGCTGCTCGCGCGCGGCAGCGGCCCGTATTTTTACCTGCCCAAGCTGGAGAGCCATCTGGAGGCGCGGCTGTGGAACGAGGTCTTCATCCACGCGCAGGCGGCGCTGGGCATCCCGCGCGGCAGCGTGCGGGTAACCGTGCTGATCGAGACGATCCTCGGGGCCTTCGAGGCGGAGGAGATTCTCTACGAGCTGCGCGAGCACGCCAGCGGGCTCAACTGCGGGCGCTGGGACTACATTTTCAGCTTCGTGAAGAAGCTGCGCAACCGGCCTGAGTATCTGTTTCCCGACCGCACGCTGATCACGATGACGGTGCCGTTCATGCGCGCCTACGCGCTGCACGTGATCAACGTCTGCCACCGCCACGGCGCCTATGCGATGGGCGGCATGGCCGCGCAGATCCCGATCAAGAACGATCCCGCCGCCAACGAGGCCGCGCTCGCCAAGGTCCGGGCCGACAAGGAGCGCGAGGCGCGCGACGGGCACGACGGCACGTGGGTCGCGCATCCCGGCCTCGTGCAGGCCGCGATCGAGGCCTTCGGCCACCACATGAAGGGCCCCAACCAGCTCGACCGCTTCCACGACATCAAGGTCACCGCCGCCATGATGCTCGCGCCGCTCAAGGGACCGATCACGGAAGCCGGCGTGCGGTGGAACCTGCACGTCGGCGTGCGCTATCTCGAAGCGTGGCTCGGCGGTTCCGGCGCCGAGCCGATCCACCACCTGATGGAAGACCTCGCGACCTCGGAGATCTCGCGGTCGCAGCTCTGGCAGTGGCTGAAGTTCGGCGCCACGCTCGACGACGGCCGCAAGATTACCGCCGGGCTGTATGATGCCTTGCTCGCGGACGAGCTGGCCAAAATCCGCGCCGAATACGGGGAGGCGCGCTACGACAGCGGGCATTTCAAGGACGCGGTTGAGCTGTTCATGCGCATGTCGAAGAGCGCGCACTTCGACGAGTTTCTCTCCTTGCCGGCCTATGAGCTGTTGCCGTGACCACGACCCGCACGCTGGATGAATTGAACTCGATGGATCGCCCGGCCTTCACGGCGGCGCTCGGTCACCTGTTCGAGCACTCGCCGTGGGTGGCCGAGGAGGCGTGGCTACGGCGGCCATTTCGCGACGCGGCCCACCTGCACCGCGAGCTCTGCGCGACGATGCGTGCCGCAGCGCGCGAACGTCAGCTCGCGCTCATCCGCGCGCACCCCGATCTGGCCGGTCGCCTGGCGCAGCAGAACAAGCTCACCGCCGAATCGACGCGCGAGCAGGCGAGCGCCGGGCTCGGCGCGCTCACGGCCGAGGAGCTGGCGGATTTCCAGCGGCACAATGCCGCGTATCTCGCGCGCTTCAGCTTTCCGTTCATCATTTGCGCGCGCTTGAACAACAAGGCCGCGATTCTCGCCGCGATGCGCACGCGCATCGGCGACCCGCCGGAGACGGAGTTCGCCACCGCTCTCGGAGAAATTGAAAAAATCGCGCAGCTTCGGCTGGCTGATGTGCTGAAGGCTGACTGACGCACCCGGCGAACCGCCCTGATAATTTGCCTGCCTTTGTCCACGGCATCCGCGTAATCCGTTTCCGACCCTTTCCCCATGACCGCCAAACTCACCACCCATGTCCTCGACCTCACGACCGGCAAGCCCGCCGCCGGCATGCGGATCGAACTTTGGAATCTCGACGGCAAGCCGCACCTGCTCAAGGCCGCGGTGACCAATGCCGACGGGCGGACCGACGCGCCGCTGCTTGAGCCCGCCGAGATGGCGGTCGGCCGCTACGAGCTGCTCTTTTTCGTGAAGGATTATTTTGTCACGCATCACCGCGACAGCCCCTTCCTGGATCGTGTGCCCGTGCGCTTCGCCATCGCCGACGCCGCAGCCGGCTACCATGTGCCGCTGCTGGTGACGCCTTGGGCTTACCAGACCTATCGCGGGAGCTGAACAGCGACTTTACTCGGGGCGATGACTGGGACATTCTGCTGCCATGAATATCGCTCCTCCGCTCCACAGTATGACCACGGCGGAGAAATTGGAACTGATGGAAATGATCTGGGCCGACCTTTCCCAGGATGAGACGAATTTCGCCTCACCGCCGTGGCACGAACAGGTGTTGCGCGAACGTGAGGCGGCCATGCGCGAAGGTCGCGAAGTTCCGATTGATTGGGAGACTGCCAAGCGAAAGCTGCGCGATCTGCGGGCATGAATCTGCTGATCCTGCCGTCGGCGTCGGATGATCTCGCTGAGGGGTTCCGATTCTACGAACGGCAGGCTCCGGGCCTCGGTGATTATTTTCGGGACAGTTTGATCGCCGATATTGATTTGCTGCCCGTGAGTGCAGGCGCGCATCGTCGAGTCTTTGGCTGGCATAGGACACTCGCACGAAGATTTCCCTATGCGATTTACTATTCGGTGCAGGAGCAGGCGGTGGTTGTTCGCGCGGTGCTTGATTGCCGGAGGGATCCGGCATGGCTGCGGAAGAAACTCAAATGAAGATCGACAGACTTTCCGGAATGCTCAGCGAGCTGGGCTGCGTTAGCGACGAGCCCGGGAAACTCACACGCACGTTCCTCTCGCCGGCGATGCGCCGGGCGAACCGGCTGGTCGGCGGTTGGATGAAAGATGCCGGGCTCGCGGTCCGCGAGGATGCGGTGGGGAATCTGATTGGGCGGATCGAGGGCTCGGACAAGAAAGCGAAAACACTCCTGCTCGGCTCACACCTCGACACGGTGCGCGATGCCGGTCGTTTCGACGGGACGCTTGGGGTGTTGCTGCCCATTGTGGCCTTGGCCGAACTCAAGCGTCGCGGCGTGACGCTGCCGTTTGCGGTCGAGGTGATCGGATTTTCTGAGGAAGAGGGCGTGCGGTTTGCGAGCGCCTACATCGGCAGCAAAGGCTACCTGGGTCTTCTGACCGCGGCGGATTTGAAACTGCGCGATGCCGAGGGCACGTCGGTGCGCAAGGCGATCTCTGAATGGAGCCGCGGCGCCCCCGCCGCGGTAGTTCGACGCAACGCGGCGAGGGCGCCGCGTCCCCAGGATCTGCTCGGCTACGTCGAGGTGCACATCGAGCAGGGGCCGGTTTTGGAAAAGGAGAAGCTGGCGGTCGGCGTGGTGTCGGCCATCGCGGGGCAGAGCCGCTTCAAGCTCACCTGGACGGGCAAGGCGGGGCACGCGGGCACGACGCCGATGCCACTGCGGCACGACGCGCTCGCGGGCGCCGCGGAATTTACTATTGGCGTGGAAGCGATCGCTCGTCGCACGCCCGGGCTGGTTGCGACGGTCGGCGCCCTCACGGTCACTCCGGGCGCGGCCAACGTCATCCCGGGCGAGGTTGTTCACACGCTCGATGTGCGCCATGCCCGTGATGCGGTGCGACGCTCCGCGCTGATGCAGTTGGGCCGGCTGGCGACTCGCATCGCACGTGAGCGCGGCTTGCAGCGCCGCTGGCAGCGCACCCAGGAAAACCGCGCGGTCGCGTGCTCGCCCGCGCTCACCGCGCAGCTGGGGCGCAGCGTGGAGGCCGCGCAGGGCCGCAGCCTCTCGCTGGTGAGCGGCGCCGGGCACGACGGCGTGGTGCTGTCGTCGCTGACCCCGATCGCGATGCTGTTTGTGCGGTGCCACGGTGGGCTGAGCCACCATCCGGACGAATATGCCTCCCCTGCGGACTGTGGGGTGGCGCTGCGCGTGATGGTGGACTTTCTCGAGCGAATGGCCCAGCAACACGCCCGATGAAACGAACGGGGCCGATTGTCCGGGAGAATACCAAAACGATTCACGAACCCGAGCGGCTCGATCTCGTCGTGCGCGGCGGACGGGTCGTGACGCCCGATGGCATCATCGACGCCGAGATTGGCATCGTGCGCGGAAAGATCGTCCGTCTCGCGCCGCGCGTCCCGGACGCGTCCGAGGCCGAGCTCGACGCGCGCGGGCGCTACGTTTTCCCCGGCATCGTCGATGCGCATGTGCATTTCAACGAGCCCGGCCGCGCCGAGTGGGAGGGAATCGCGACCGGATCGGCCGCGCTCGCGGCGGGCGGGGGCACGATGTTCTTCGACATGCCGCTCAACTCCGAGCCGCCCGTGCTGAATGCGGCGGCGCTGCGCGAGAAGCGGCGCATCGCCGAGGAGAAATCCTGCACGGACTTTGCGCTCTGGGGCGGGCTCACGCCGGGCAACCTCGATCAGCTCGCCGGCCTGCGCGACGCCGGCGCGATCGGGCTGAAGGCCTTCATGTGCGACAGCGGCATCGCGAGTTTTGCGCAGGCCGATGCGAAGACGCTGCGCGAGGGCATGAAGCGCGCGGCGAAGCTCGGACTGCTGGTGGCCGTCCACGCGGAGGACGACGCGCTGGCCGCCAAGCTCACCGCGGAGATCAAGGCCTCGGGCCGCACGGATGCGCGCGCGTGGCTCGACTCGCGTCCAGTCGAGGTGGAACTCGCCGCGATTCGCCTGGCGCTCGAGCTGGCCGGAGAAACGGGCTGTGCGCTGCACGTGGTGCACGTGAGCAGCCCCGAGGGCGTTGCGCTCATCTCCGAGGCGCGCGATCAGCGCGTGGATGTGACGGCTGAGACCTGTCCGCATTATCTTTTGCTCAACGACAAGGACGTCGCGCGGCTCGGTGCGCTCGGCAAATGCGCCCCGCCGATCCGCGACGAAAAACGCCGCAAGGCCCTCTGGGCCGGCCTGCGCGCGGGCGACATCCAGACCGTCGGCTCCGATCACTCGCCCTCGCGGCCGGAGATGAAGGACTCGGCGAATATGTTCGCGGTCTGGGGCGGCATCGCCGGCGTGCAGCACGGTTTCGAGCTGCTGTTTTCCGCCTGCGAGAAGACCGCGGACAAGGATCTGCCCATCCTCGCCGCGGTGCTCGCGCGCAACGTCGCCCGCCGTTTCCGCATCGACGATCGCAAGGGTCAGATCGCCTTCGGGCGCGACGCAGATTTTTCCCTGATCGAGTTTGGCAAAGCCCGGACGATCGAGGCCGAGGATCTTTGGACGCGCCACCGGATCAGCGCTTACGCGGGGGAGCGCAGCCGCGCCCGCATCACGCACACCTACGTGCGCGGCCAGCCGATCTTTGCGGACGGCCGGTTGACGAACCTGCCCGCGCCGGGTCAGTTTCTCGCGCCCCATCGCTAAACCACCATGAGCTTGCCCTTTGGTCAGACCCGCACCCGTGTCGCCGCCCGCCACGCCCTCATCGCGCCCGATGGGCACGTGAACAGCTCTGTCCCCGGCATCACGGGCGCGACGACCGTCATTGTGATCAATGCCGCGATGGGCGCGCGTTTCGCGCAGGTGCTCGCCACGTTTGAGACGGGCGGCCGGGCGGATTTCGCCGGCAGCGAAGTCGAGACCGCGGGTTATTTCGAGACGGGCGGCGCCTCATTGAGGATCGGCACGGAGAAGGCCAAGTGCGGACCGGGTGGCTTTTTCTTCGCACCGGCTGGCTCCGATTGGTCGATCACCGCGCCCAAGGCCGGGACACGCGTCACTCTTTTTCAGAAGATATATCAGGTAATCGCCGGCCTCAGCGCGCCCCGCGCTGTGATCGGCGACGCCGCGGCGATGAAAGGGCGTCCCTTCCTCGGTGATCCGGCCGCGCGCCTGAAGGTGCTCCTCCCGGACGTGCCGGAGTTTGATCTGGCGATGAACATCTTCACCTACCAGCCGGGTGCGACATTGCCTTTTGTCGAGACGCACGTGATGGAGCACGGCCTGCTGATGCTGGCGGGGCAGGGCGTTTACCGGCTCGAGGATTCGTGGTATCCCGTCGCGGCGGGCGATGCGATCTGGATGGCTCCCTATTGCCCGCAGTGGTTCGTCGCGATGGGCAAGACGCCCGCCAGCTACCTCTACTATAAGGATGTGAACCGCGCCGCGCTGTGAGCGGTCCGAGGTAGGAGCCCGCTTGCGTGGCGCGCGCTCTGCTGTTTCCTCGCCCCATGGCAAATGGAGCAGCGGGGTTTGATTTCATCCTCAACGGCCAATCCGTCCGCATCGACGGCGTGCCCGCGACGACCACGCTGCTCGATTGGCTGCGCGATGCGGGGCGCACGGGCAGCAAGTGCGGCTGCGCCGAAGGCGACTGCGGCGCCTGCACGGTTGCGCTCGTGGATCGCGACGCGGCGGGGCGGCCGACCTACCGGGCGATCAACAGCTGCATCGCGCTCCTGCCGATGTTCGCGGGGCGCGAGGTGGTGACGGTCGAGGGGCTCGCCGACGGCGAGTCTCTGCACCCCGTGCAGCGCGAGATGGTGGAGCACCAAGGATCGCAGTGCGGGTATTGCACGCCGGGCTTCGTCGTCTCGCTGTTCGAGGCCTACTACCGGAGCGATGTTTCGCAGCCCTGTCAGATCAACGACCAGTTGTGCGGGAATCTCTGCCGTTGCACCGGCTACCGCCCGATCCGCGATGCGGCGGTCGCGGCGCTCGCCGGGCGTGGCGCCACGCTGGAGGATCGGTTTGCCGTCCGGCTCAAGCAGCCCATGCCGGCGCCGGGGGGGCTTGATTACCAGGCGCACGGAGGCCGTTTCTTTCGGCCTGAGTCGCTCGCGGAGCTTTTCGGCCTGAAGCGGGATCATCCCGGTGCGGTCCTTGTCGCCGGCGCTACTGAGATTGGCGTCGAGCTGAACAAGAAGTTCAAAAGATTCCCCGTGCTAATCTCCGTCGAGGGCGTGCCGGAGTTGACGTGCATCTCCTCCTCGGAAAGCGAATGGCGTCTCGGCGCGGCCGCCAGCCTCACGGCGATTGAGGAAAAGACGGGCACGGAGTTTCCGTCCCTTGCGAAGATGCTCGCGGTGTTTGCGTCGCGCCAGATCCGCAACCGCGCGACGCTCGGCGGCAATATCGCGACGGCGTCGCCCATCGGGGACAGCGCGCCTGTTTTGCTTACGCTCGAGGCGAGCGTCGTTCTGGCCTGCGCCACGGGCGAACGCACCGTGCCGCTCGAGGAGTTTTTAACCGGCTATCGCAAGACTTGTATGCGCGCCGACGAGATCATCCGCGAGATCGTGGTGCCGCGGACCATCGTGGCGGCAGGCCTCGCGCAGCGGAGCGATTATCAGAAGGTTTCCCACCGGCGCGAACTCGACATCAGCATCGTCGCCGCCGCGTTCTGCCTTGATATCGACGAAGCGGGCGTGGTGCGGCGGGCGCGCATCGCTTATGGCGGCGTGGCGGAGCGGACCCTGCGTGCGCGGCGCGCGGAGGCGGCCTTGGAGGGCAGGACAATCGCCGAGGCGCGAGCGGCCGTCGCCGCGGCGCTGCGCGAGGAGTTCAAACCCATCGACGATGTGCGGGGCAGCGCGGAATATCGGCGCGGCATGGTCGTCGGCTTGTGGGACAAGTTCGTCTCTGGCGAGACCAGCCTCGCCGTCGATCTGCCGCCGGATTTCAAGCACAGCGCGCCGTGGGAGGTCTCGGAGGCCTCGCGGCACCTGCGGCATGAGAGCGCGGTCGGGCATGTCACGGGTCGTGTGCACTACGTGGACGACACAGCGCGTCAGCGGCCGATGCTGGAGGTGTGGCCCGTGCTCGCGCCGCACGCGCACGCGAGGATTTTGCGTCGCGATGCGACGGCCGCGCGGGCCGCGCCGGGCGTGAAGGCTGTGTTGATGGCCGAGGATGTGCCGGGCGAGAACAACGTCGGCGTGTCGCGGCAGGACGAAACGCTCTTCGCGGCGAACGAGGTGATGTATCACGGGCACCTCGTCGCGCTCGTCGTGGGCGAGTCCATCGCGGCGTGCCGCGCCGCGGCGGCGCTGGTGGAGGTGGACTACGCTCCGCTGCCGGCGCTTCTCACGATCGCGGATGCCGTGGCGGCGGGCAGCTTCCACAATCCGCTGCGCACGCTCGCGCGCGGCGACGCGGGCGCGGCGCTGGCGGCGGCGCCAGCGAGGCTTGCGGGGGAGTTCTCCTTCGGCGGACAGGAGCATTTTTATCTCGAAACCCATGCGGCGTGGGCGGAGTGGGGCGACGAGGGCGACGTCTTCATCAGTTCCTCGACGCAGCACCCATCGGAGATCCAGGCGATCGTCGCCGAGGTCCTGCACGTGCCGCGCAACAAAGTCGTCGTGCAATCGCCGCGCATGGGCGGCGGTTTCGGCGGCAAGGAGACGCAGGGCAACACCCCCGCCGCGCTGGTCGCGCTCGCCGCGCGCGTGACCGGCCGCCCCGTGCGCCTGCAATGGGATCGGGACATCGACATGACGATGACGGGCAAGCGCCACCCGTTTCAGGCGCGCTTCGAGGTGGGCCACTCCGCCGACGGCCGGGTGCTCGCGGCGAACATCGACCTCGTGTCGGACGGCGGCTGGTCGCTCGACCTCTCGCAGCCGGTGCTGGAGCGCGCGATGTTTCATGTGGACAACGCCTACTATCTGCCCGCGCTGCGCGTGACGGGCCGGGTGGCCAAGACGCATCTGGCATCGAACACCGCCTTCCGCGGCTTTGGCGGCCCGCAGGGCATGCTCGTGATCGAGGAAATCATGGACCGCGTGGCGCGGGCGACGGGGCTGCCGCCGGAGGTGGTGCGCGAGCGCAATTTTTACCACGGCACCGGCGAGACCAACCGCACCCACTATGGGGCGGATGTCGGCGATCATCGCCTGCAGACGATTTGGCGCAGTGTGTTGGAGGCGTCGCAGTTCGCCGAACGCCGCCTCGCGGTCGCGGAGTGGAACCGCACGCATCCGCGGGCGCGGCGCGGGCTCGCGATCACGCCGGTGAAGTTCGGGATTTCCTTCACGCTGACGCACTACAACCAAGGCGGCGCGCTCGTGCACATCTACCAGGACGGCAGCGTGCAGGTGAACCACGGCGGCACGGAGATGGGGCAGGGGTTGCACACGAAAATCCTCGGCGTCGCGATGCGCGAACTCGGCCTGCCCGCCGCCGCGATCAGGCTCATGCGCACCAGCACGGACAAAGTGCCCAACACCTCCGCGACGGCGGCCAGCGCGGGCGCGGACCTGAATGGCGCCGCGGTGCGCAACGCGTGCGCGACGCTGCGCGAGCGTTTGAAGCCGGTCGCGGCGCGGATGATCAACGCACCGGCCGACACACTGCGGTTTGCGGACGGCGAGGTGTTTTCGCGCCCGGACCCTTCGAAGCGCATGAGCTTTGCGCAGCTGGCGCGCGCCGCCTACGCGGCGCGCCTGAGCCTTTCGGCGACGGGCTACTACGCGACGCCGGGCATCCACTGGGATTGGTCCAAAGCCTCCGGCCGGCCGTTTGCCTACTACGCCTGCGGCGCGGCGGTCGCGGAGGTGGAGGTAGATGGCTACTCGGGCCTGACCCGCGTCGTGCGCGTGGACATCGTCCACGATGTCGGAGACTCGCTGAACCCCGGCGTCGATCGCGGGCAGATCGAGGGCGGGTTTGTGCAGGGCATGGGCTGGCTCACGAGCGAGGAATTGAAATGGGACGACAAGGGCCGCCTCCTCACCCACAGCGCGAGCACCTACCAGATTCCCGCGATCAGCGATGTGCCGATGGAGTTCAACGTCACCCTGCTGCCCAACGCCGCCAACCAGCACGCCGTGCACGGCAGCAAGGCCGTGGGCGAACCGCCGCTGATGCTCGCGATTTCCGTGCGCGAGGCGATTCGCGATGCAGTGGCCAGTTTCGGCCAACCCGGCGGCCCGGTTCCGCTCGCCTCACCCGCCACCGGTGAGGCGGTGTGGCGGGCGATTCAGGCGCGATGCTGATCAGCTCCGTTTATTTTTTCGCTCGAGCGAGCTGCCAAGCTTCCACCGCATCACGCTCGGCATCCGCCAACGCAGACGGCCCGAATTTCTGTGCGAGAAATTGATGGATTGAGGCGTTGTAAGCGTCGGCAAAGTTTACGAGCGGTTCGTTCACGATGCACCCGGCCAATGGATCCAGCCGCACGTTGAAACGGTCGAATAGAATTTCTGAAAAGTGCCTTTCGCTGGCCGCCGTGCGGCCATAGCGCAGCAGCTTTGGCGCCCCGCGCGCAATATCGCCAAGTGCTTCGGCGCGGCCATCGCGACCGACGAAATTCTGTCCGGAGAACAGTGCGCGCGTGTCTTGGTCAGCTTTTTTGACAGCAGCGTGATGTTCATCGGCGGATCTTTGCCTGCGCGTATCACGCCAATGAATGAAATAGCCGGCGAACAACGCGAACCCGGCCAGAGGCGTAATGATGTAAACGAGGCGCATGGCTCAACGCCGCCCCGCCGAACGCCGCACTACCCAATCAACGATGGCGTCGTCGTCCCGCTCGTGGCGCCAGACGAGGGCGAGGAATTCGGCGGGGATGATGTCGTGCTCCTGGAAAAAGGAGCGATCGCCACCGCAGCCATACATGAGCGAGGTGGGCAGTTCGCCGCGGAGCTTGGCGCGGGCCTTGGGCAGGAGACGCGGGAGCCAGGAGATGCCGCGCACGCTGGCGGTCTTCGCGGGCATGGTCGCGGGATCGAGCACGGTGGCGGAGGGGCGGGCGCCCTGCACATTCAAGAAATAGTCGCGACGCACGAGCTCGATGCCGAGGGCGTGGTTGGGGCCGGGCTGGCCGTCGTAGCCGTGAAAGTCCTCGGCGTAGTCGAAGAGGTTGTTCGGGGAAATCCCGTTGGCGGCGAGGAACGCCTTCTCGTCGGGCGTGCAGAGGGCGTCGGCGCTGCGCACGCCGCCGGCGTAGCGCGCCACGGCCTGATCATGGAGGGCGCGGAAGCGATCGGGAAAGGTGTAGTGTTTCATGGTTTGAAAGTAAGCGACCCGAACCAAGGCGTGAAACTCGAGGTTGCAAGCGGCGGCCGACCCGGAAATCGCGTTGAGGTCAACGCGCTCCACCTCCGGTCGTTCAACTCGCCGGGCGGAAATCGATCAGGCGCTTGAAGCGGTCCACGGACTCGACGACGACGGGCAGGCGGAGGTTGAGTTCGTAGCGCTTCTTGCGCTTGCGGCCGATGAGCGCGCCGGCCTCCTCGTCGAACCAGTAATGATCGTCGCCGAGCGTGCCGGCGGCCACGAAGCCGAAGGTCATCGAGGCGACCAGTTCGATGAAGAAACCATTTGCGCGCACGTCGGTGACGATGGCGTCGAAGCGGGTCTTCGGTGTCTTCTCCAGCTCGCGCTCGAAGAATTCGAGGAGCTTCACCTTCACGCTGTCGCGCTCGGCCTCGGTGCTGTTGATTTCGGTGAGGCTGAGATGCTCGCCCATGCGCTCGACTTGGGAGAGCGTGTAGGCGGGGCCGGTGGCCTGTGCGAGGTGCTGGCCGAGCACGCGGTGCACGACGAGATCGGAGTAGCGGCGGATCGGCGAGGTGAAGTGCGTGTAGTCCTGCTTCGCGAGGCCGAAGTGCCCGTCGGCCGTGTGGCGGTAGGCGGCTTTCTTCAGGCTGCGGAGGAGCTGCGTGCGCAGGGTGTAGCCCTGCGGATGCTGATGGAGCACCGCGAGCACGCGGACGAGCTCCTCGCGGCGCGTGAGGTCGCTGGCCTTGATGCCGAAGCTGCCGAGGAGTTCGCGCAGGTCGGAGAGTTTCTCGGGGTCGGGCTCGTCGTGGACGCGGTAGAGGGAGGGAAACTTGCGCGTGCGCGTGAGGCGGGCGACGGCCTCGTTGGCGGCAAGCATGAATTCCTCGATGAGCTGGTGGCTCTCGTCATGCTCAATTTTCTCGAGGCGGTCGGCGTAGCCCTTTTCGTCGACGAAGATTTTCGTCTCGGGCATGTCGAGATCGAGGCTGCCGTGGGCCATGCGATCCTTGCGGAGGCGGGCGGCGATTTTCCAGAGGGCGCGCGTCCAGCCCTGCAAATCGCGCAGCTCGGCTTCGCTCAGTTCGCGCAGGGCGCGGCCCGTCGATCCGGTCTGGTGCTTGGGCGGCAGCGGGAGCGAGCGGATGCGCTCAAGATCGTCCTCGAAGAGCAGCGCGTAGGCTTGCTTGTAGGTGAGGCGCTTGCGGCTGCGGATGACGGTGTTGGCGTAATCCGTGGCGGTGATGCGGCCCTTTTTGTCGAAGGTGAGAAAGACCGCCTTGCAGAGCCGGTCCTGCGCCTCGACGAGGGAGCAGAGGCCGTTGGAGAGTTTCTCCGGCAGCATCGGGACGACCACACCGACGAGATAGGTGGAGTTGCCGCGGCGCTGCGCCTCGCGATCGAGCGCGGTGCCGGGACGCACGTAGCTGGAAACATCGGCGATGTGGATGCCCACGCGCACGGCGCCATGATCGAGTGTCTCGTAGGAGAGGGCGTCGTCGAAATCCTTGGCGTCATCGGGATCGATCGTGAAGACGGGCTTGGCGCGGTAGTCGAGCCGGCCGGCGGCGTCACGCGCGGGCACGCGGTCGGGGAGGGCGGCGGCCTCGCGCTCCACGTCGGCCGGGAACTGCGTGGCGAGATCGTATTTGTGGAAGATGCCGAGGAGCTCCGCGCGGGGCTCGTGGGTGCGGCCGAGGCGCTCGATGATGGTGCCGGTGAGGGCATCCTCGCGCCGACGCCACGGGGCGAGGCGGACGATGACCTTGTCGCCGACGCGCGGGGCCGGATCGACGTCGCTGTCGGAGGGATCATCGACGCGAATCTCGAAGGAGAAGCGCGGGTCGTCGGCCACGACGATGTAGCCGCGGCGGGTGGCGCGCAGATCGCCGACGATGGTTTCGCGGCCGCGGGCGACCACGCGGACGACGGCGCCGATTTTTTCACCGGGGCGTCGGCCCTTGCGGCCGGGAATGATGCGCGCGATCACGCGGTCGCCGGGGAGGGCGACGCCCGTGTCCTCGGGGAAAATCTGCACGGCCGGCAACTCGGCCTCCTGCTCGCGGATGACAAATGCGGTGCCGCCGGCGCGAAACTGGATGCGGCCGAGCAGCTCGCCGGGTCGGAGCACAGGCTCCGCGTCGCGCGCCGGGGCGTGAGAGGCGGCCGGGGCCGCGCGACCGGATGCGGGGCGGCGCGGCGGGGACGATGCCGCTTCGCGAGCGAGGGCGAGCGGGTCGGCTCCCTTGGGGCTGGGCGGCGGCAGCGCGGGTCCGCGGCGAGACGGGGTGAAGAAGCCGCGCGAGGTGGCGGTGCGCGGGCGCTCGGCCGCGGAGTCGGCGCGGGCGATGCGGCCGTTGGCCGCGCGCGAGAATTCGCCGCTCTTCAGCAGCAGCCGGACCTCGTGGGCGAGCTGGCCGCGCTCCTTCTTCTTCAGCTCCAAACGGCGGGAGAGCTCGAATTCGTTGACGGGGAGATACGCGGGGGCTCGCAGGTGCGCGAGCAGACGGTCGCGGAGTGACATGTGGTGTGGGAGGGGCACAGCGACACGGCCGTGCTTTGGGATTGGCCTGACGAAAGAGGCTGCCATAGATGCGCGCGATGAAAATCGTCCACGTGGCGAGCGAGCTCTTTCCCTACATGAAGACCGGCGGTCTCGCGGATGCCGTGGGCGCGCTGAGCTCCGCGCTCGCGGATGACGGGCACGAGGTCTCGGTGTTTCTCCCGGGCTACCGCGCCGCGTGCGAGCATGGCGACGCCGCCGCCGCGGCGCGCCGCCTCCGCTTCAAGGTCGAGCTGGCGGGCGATTTCCTCTCGGGGGACGTGCGGGCCTTCTCGCCGCGGAAAAACCTCACGGTCTATCTGATCTGCCGCGAGGAATTTTTCGATCGCCGGGCGCCCTACGGCAACGGCGAGCGCGACTATGAGGACAACGCCGACCGCTTTATTTTCTTCTGCAAAGCCGTGGTCGAGATGCTGCGCCTGGGCGATCTCCAGGCCGACATCGTGCACTGCCACGACTGGCAGGCCGCGCTCCTGCCCGTTCTGCTGCGCGACGCGGAGCGGCGCCACGGCGTGACCCTAGCGCTGAAAACGATCTTCACGATCCACAACATCGCCTACCAGGGCGTGTTTCCCGCGAAGACCTTTGCGCGCACCAACCTGCCTGACGACCTCTACACCATCGACGGGCTCGAGTATTACTCGCAGGTCAACCTGATGAAGGGCGGCATCCTCTTCGCCGACCGCGTGACGACCGTGAGCCCGCGCTACGCGCGCGAGATCCAGACGCCGGACTTTGGGTGCGGCCTCGACGGTGTCGTGCAGACGCGGGCCGACGACATCGTGGGCCTGCTCAACGGCGTGGACACCGGGGTGTGGAATCCCACGACCGATGCCCTGCTGCCGGCGCGCTACTCGGCGGACAATCTCGCGGGCAAGAAAGTCTGCCGCGCCGAACTGCTCAAACGCTGCGGCTTCGTCGTGGAGACGACCGGGCCGATTTTCGGCATCGTCGCGCGGCTCACGGAGCAGAAGGGCATGGACTTTGTGCTGGGCAACGCGGACTTCTTCCTCGCGCAGGACTGCCGGCTCGTCGTGCTGGGCTCGGGTGACAAACGCCTGGAAAAGCAACTGCGCGAACTCGCCGCCGTCGCGCCGCAGAAAGTGTGCTTCGCCGCCAAGCTCGACGAAGGCATGAGCCACCTGATCGAGGCGGGATCGGATTTCTTCGTGATGCCATCGGTCTTCGAGCCGTGCGGGCTTAACCAGATGTATTCCCAAGTTTACGGCACGGTGCCAATCGTCAGCCGCGTGGGCGGCCTGGCCGACACGGTGATCGACGCCGACGAGCAGCCCGCTTCCGGCACAGGCCTGATGTGCGAGCCCGAGGTGCTGAGCCTGCGCGACGCCCTGCAACGCGCGCTCATGCTCTTCGCGGATCGCCCGCGCTACGCGGCGGTGCAACAGCGCGGGATGGCGCGGGATTTTTCCTGGAAAGTGGCGGCGCGCGCCTACGAGCAACTCTACCAGGATTCGCTGTGACGCGGCGGCGCGGCGCATCCGTGCCCGCCTGCGGTCCGTAGCATCGGCCCAACATGAGAGCCACGCTGCTCTGGTTTCGCCATGACCTGCGCTTGCAGGACAATCCCGCCCTGCACGCCGCCTTGGCGCGCGGGGTGCCTGTCGTGCCGGTCTTCATCCTTGATGAGGCGGGCGAGGGCCGATGGCCGATGGGTGGCGCCTCGCGGTGGTGGTTGCACCATTCGCTCCAAGCGCTCGACGCGGCGCTGCGCGAGCGAGGCTTGCGGCTAATCCTGGCGCGGGGCGACTCGGCGACTATGCTCCGCGCACTCGTGCGGGCGACCGCTGCCGACGCCGTCCACTGGAACCGCCGCTACGAACCCGCGATTATCGCGCGGGACAAGGCCATCAAGGCCGAGCTGAACGGCGCTGGCATCGAGGCGAAAAGCTTCAACAGCGGGCTGCTGCACGAGCCGCACGCCATCGCGAACAAGGCGGGCGGGCCCTTTCAAGTCTTCACGCCCTTCTGGCGGCACTGCCTCACGCTGCCGGTGGCCGAGCCAATCAAGATCAGTCTCGCGACTGTGCCCGCGCCGGCGAAGTGGCCGCAATCGTTGGGACTCGACGAACTGGAGCTGCGGCCACGCATCCCGTGGGACGCGGGACTGGGTGAAACTTGGACGCCCGGCGAGGCCGGTGGGATGAAGCGCCTGCGGCATTTTGCCGCGCGGGCGATGGAGGATTACGCCGAAGAACGGAATCTGCCCGGCCGCGACGGCACCTCGATGCTCTCGCCCTGGCTGCACTTCGGCGAAGTCTCGCCGCGCCAGGTCTGGGCCGCGGTGCAGGCGCGATCGAAAGCCAGCGGTGTTTTTCCGCCGAGCAAGGGCGCGGCTGTTTTCCTGAGCGAAGTCGGCTGGCGCGAATTTGCGCACCATCTGCTGTTTCATTTTCCGCACACGCCGGAGCGGCCGCTGCGGGAGGATTTTGCGAAGTTTCCCTGGGCCGATGATCCCCAAGGCGCGAAACTCCGCGCGTGGCAGCGTGGGCTCACCGGCTACCCGATCGTCGATGCGGGCATGCGGCAACTGTGGCGCACGGGCTGGATGCACAACCGCGTGAGGATGATTGTGGCGTCGTTTCTCGTTAAGCATCTGCGGCTGCCGTGGAACCACGGGGCCGAGTGGTTCTGGGACACACTGGTGGATGCCGATCTCGCGAACAACACGCTCGGCTGGCAGTGGAGCGCGGGCTGCGGGGCGGACGCGGCGCCCTATTTCCGGGTCTTTGCGCCCGTGCTCCAAGGGCGGAAGTTCGATGCGAACGGCGACTACGTCCGCCGCTGGGTGCCCGAGCTGGCGAAATTGCCCGCGGAGAATCTCCACACCCCGTGGGAGGCCCCGGCGGAGGTCTTGGCCGAGGCGGGAGTGACGTTAGGGAAAAACTACCCGCATCCCATCGTCGATCACGCGACGGCACGGGACGACGCGCTGGCGGCGTTCAAGGCGCTGCGGTCCGGCAGTCGCTGAATCAAGCGGTCCGAGGCAGCGGCCACGCCTGCGGTCTCGCGAGGGCGTGGATCAGTTTGGTGGAGGGAGGGGCTTTACGCCCCGACGTGCCGCGGGGTAAACCCGCTCCCACAGATTCGATCAGAAACAAACTGGGCCACTACCCTCGCCGGACTGCGGTTGATCTATGGGGGCGGACTGCTACGGCTCCGGTGATGAAATCATTCTTACCCCTGAAAGTGGCGGCTAAATTATCGGCGATGGCGGCGCTCGTGCTGAGCGTAGGCAGCGGAGCGGGCGCGGCGACGCTGCCCGTTTATTTCGGCACCGGCGGTCCGGGCGCCAAGGGCATCTATCGGGCGACGTTCAACTCCGACACGGGCAAACTCTCGGCCGCGGAACTCGCTGCGGAGGTTGGCAGCCCCGGTTTCCTCGCGCTGCATCCGGACGGAACGAAGCTCTACGCGGTCGCGAGTTTCCCGGGTGGTCCCGGTGCCATCGGCTACCGCATCGGGGCGGGTGGCGCGCTCACGTTGCTCAATTCCGCGCCCACGGGCGACGGTGGCGGCGCGCACATCGCGGTGCATCCGTCGGGGAAATTTCTCCTTACCGCGCAATACGGCAACGGTTCGACGGCGCTGTTTCCCCTCGATGCGGAGGGGAAGCTGGGCGCGGCCAAGGTTTACAAGCACGAAGGCGGCTCGAAGGTCGTGCCGGGCCGGCAGGACAAGCCGCACGCGCACTGGGCCGGCTTCTCGCCCGACGGACGTTTCGCCCTGGTGCCGGACCTCGGGCTCGACGGCATCGTGATCTACCGCGTGAATCTCGACGCGCTGGCGCTGGAGAAACACGGCTTTGCGGCTTCCGTGCCGGGCGGCGGCCCGCGTCACATGCGGTTTTCGCCGGATGGGAAATTCATCTACCTCCTCAACGAGCTCTCAGTGTCGGTCTCGAGCTTCGCCTGGGACGCCGCGAATGGCACGGCGCGGCGACTCGCCGACACGCCGAATCTCAGTGCGGAAGCCAAAGCCAAGGAAGCATTCAACGCGGCCGCCGAAATCCTCGTGCATGGCAGCGGGCGTTTTGTTTACGCATCGAATCGCGGGCACGACACCGTGACGGTGTTTCAAGCCGACCCGGCGACGGCGGCGCTGAAGGTGGTCCAAGTGCAGCCGGTGCGCGGGGCGTTTCCGCGCAATATCAACCTCACGCCGGACGGAGGCTGGCTGCTCGCCGCCGGTGCGGATTCCAACACGGTTTCGGTCCACAAGGTGAACCCGCAGAGCGGCGAGCTCACCTACCAGACCAAGGGCGTGATCAACGTGCCAGCGCCGATCTGCATCCTGTTCGCGCGGCCGTGAGGGTGGCGGGGCTCAGCGCTTCGCGGTGCGATTGATCGTGTAGCTCACGAAGATCGCGCGTTTCTCGCCGATGAGGCGGTTGACGCGGAGATAGTCGCGGTCGAAGAGGTTATTCACGTTGAGCGCCACGCTGTGGTCGAAGCCGGCCGTTTGCGGCAGGCGGTAGCGCAGGCCGAGGCTCCAGACGTTGAATGACGGCACGCGCAGGCGCCACTGGTTGGTGGAGCGCGTGACGACGCGCTGTCCGTTGACCGTGTTGTAGTTGTCGCCGGCATTGGGCGCCTCGGTGGGGGTCGAGGCGACATAGCTCACCATGAGGTTGGCCGAGAAATTTTTCCACGCGCCGGTCGGCTGGGCAAACTTCACGTAGACGCTGCCATTTTGTGGCGAGATGCCGTTGACGCGGCGGCCGATGGCAGCGGGAAAGGCGGAACCGAAATCGGTGTAGATCGAATAGACATGGCCCCAGCTGCCGCCGGCGTAGAACGCCTCGTTGATGCGCCAGTTCACGTCGATCTCGTAGCCGCGGACGAGCTGGTTGCCCTCGCGGCGGGAGACGAGGACGAAGTTGCCGGAGCCGAGCGGCGTCTCGACATTATCGGTCACGCTCACGTTTTCGCGGTTAGCGTAAAAGCCGCTGACGGTATAGTTGAGGCGGTCGTTGAGGAGTGTGCCCTTGAAACCGTAGTCCCAGCCATCCGCGACCTCGGACTTGAACGTGGGATCAAAGTGCGCCTGGGCGTTGTCGTTCTGCGAGACGAAGTAGCTCTGGCTGTAGCTCGCATAAACCCGGAAGCTCGGGGTGACCTTGTAGTTGAAGCCGGCGTTGGGTTTCAGGAAGTCCACATCCTTGTCGATCATCGTGCCGGGGACGTAGCCCGCGAAGCCGATGAAGTCGCGGTCGCGGAAGCGCACGTGGTCGTAGCGCGCGCCGGCAAAGGTGAGCAGACGACCCTCGAAGAACGAAGTCTGGTGGCGCAGCAGGCCGCCGAGGACGGTCGTGCGGCGTTTCTGGTGACGGGTCTTGACGGTCTGCGACGGGTCGAACCATTTCGGGAAATAGGCGATGGCGCCGACGGGCTCGAGGGTGTTGCGATCGAGGGTGACCGTGCGGACGGCGTTCCACGCGACGAGATCGGGATTGCTGGCCGCCGCGTAGTTGAGCGCGGGATCCCAACGGTAATAATCGTTGATGTCGGCCGTGACGAGGGTGCGATGCTCGAGCTTGCCGCCGTTGGTCCGGTATTGGGCGAGGAGGTCGCCTTGGAAGCCGCCGCCGTCCTCGATGATGCGCGTGGTGTTGGGCGTCGCGCCGCGGGCGCTGGTGATGGGGGGCAGGGTGCCGTTGGCGGCGGGGGCGGGGTTGATGCTGATGGCGCCCCAGCCGGTGTTCTGGTTGAAGTCCCACCGGCGCGCCCAGTAGCGGTTCGCGCCGAGGCGGGTGCTCCAGGTGGAGTTGAGTTTCTTGTCGTAGAAGGCGTTGACGCCGGTGTTGCCGCGGTCGAGCTGGCTCACGGGGCCGAAGGCATTGTAGCGGGCCAGATTCTTGGCGTAGCCGATGGCCTCGTCGTCGAGATTGCTGGCGGTGCCCTTCAGGTCAGTGATGAGCGGCGCGGAGCTGTTGGGCGCGCGGCGGACTTGGAGGAAATACTCGAGCGAGACCTGGAGGTTGGAGCCGTCGGGGAACGTGTGGCCAAGCGCCAGGTAATATTCCTGGTTGCGGTTGCGGGCATACTCCATGTCGAACTCCTTCTGGTAGTGGGAGCCGGTGAGGACGTAGTTGGTCTTGCCCAGCGCGGTCGTGAGCAAATGCCCGGTGCTCTCGAGCGTGACGCGCTCGGTCCCTTCGTCGCCATAGTTGAAGGTGAGCTTCTGGCTCTCGCGCGACTTGGGCTGCTTAGAGATCATGTTCATCATGCCGCCGGGCGAGGTGCGGCCGTAGATGGCGGCGTTGGAGCCCTTGATGATTTCGATGCGGTCCACATTGCTGGAACCGTAGCGGCCGAGACGGAAGAAGCCGTCGCGCAGCTGCGACGATGAGCTGAAGCCGCGCAGGTTGAAACTGCCGCCCACATCGAGGCCGGTGAAGCCGCCGATTTGGACGACGTTGTCGGAGAGTTCGAAGATGCCGAAGTCCTCGAGGAACTCGCTCGTCATCACGTTCACCGTGTAAGGCAGGTCGATGATCTTGGTGGCGACGCGCGAGCCGGTGAGGGTCTCGGAAGGGGCATAGCCGCGGTTCTCATCCGCGGTCACCGAAAACTCCGAAAGGCGGACAACATCTTCGGAGGCGGCACGGGCGGGAGCAGGCGTGGGAGCGACTTGCGCGGGGAGCAAGGTGGCGGCTCCGAAGAGGAGGAAGGCGAGGGCGGGACGGACAGTCGTGGACGGGTGTTTCATGGTCGTGGTGCGTGGGGTGGGTGGCGCCGCTTAAGCGGAGCGCTCAGGCCACAGGATTTCATTTGCGCTCTTCGGACAGAAGCACCGTTTTGCTTACATCCTTAAGCAGATGAGTGCCCGGGTCACCATGAAAGCCATAGCCGCGCGCGCCGGTGTCACCCAAGCGACCGTGTCGATGTGCTTGGCCAATCACCCGCGCATCCCGGTGGCAACGCGGGAACGCATCCAGGCGATCGCGCAGGAACTGGGCTATCGGCCGAATCCTTACGTCTCGACCTTGATGCGGTTGCGACGGCAGGGGAAGCCGCTGCCGGACAAGCCGGCGCTGGCCTTGGTCTGCGCCCTGCGGACGGCAGACGGTTGGCGCAACCACGAATCCAAAACTATCCGGCAAATGCTCGATGGGGCGTTCGAGCGGGCGACGCTGCGCGGCTATCGGGCGCAGGAATTTTGGCTGCACCGCGAAGGGATGTCCAACGAACGGTTTTCCGAAATGCTGCGGGCGCGGGGCATCCAAGGCCTGCTGCTCAGTCCGCTGGCGGAAGGCGATCCGCCGCCGGATTTGCGCTGGGACTATTTCGCCGCCGTCAGCATGAGTGTGCCGCTGCCGGGGCGGACGATCATGACGGTGTGCAACGATCACTTCGCTTCGTGCGTGCTCGCAGTCCGCGAATGCTGCCAACGGGGCTACCGGCGGCCCGGCTTGGCTTTGCGGGAGGTGCATCGTCATCGATTTCAAGGCCGCTGGCAGGCGGGTTATTTCGCGGCGGGCGAAACGATGCGCGATCTGACTTTGGTCGAGCCCCTATGGGTGGATGACTGGAACGAGGCGGCCGGGCCGCAGGTCGCGCGCTGGCTAAAGCGGGAACGCCCGGATGTAGTGATCAATTTAGGCGGAGCCCGGTTGCGCGACTTGATCGAGGGCACGGGCCGGCGGGTTCCGGAAGACATTGGGTTTGCCTGGCTCGCTTGCCCGGAACCGAACGATCCGTTGAGCGGCGTCTGGCAAAACGGCCGACTAATCGGCGCGATCGCGGCGGACGCGCTCATCGGCATGGTCGAACGCAACGAACGTGGCATGCCGGGCCATGCGACGACGATTATGTTGGAAGGAAAGTGGAACGAGGGCCGGACACTGCGGCCTCTTACGGCGTGAAGGCAGCGCCCTTCCGCTCGGCAATTTTCTCCGCCAATTCCTCCAGCGGATAAGTGATGATCTCGGCGAGCGTCGGATGATACCACGGCGCGCGCAGCAGATCGAAGACCGTGGCCTTCATCGCGAGCGGGCCGCTGAAGGCGTGGATGAGTTCTCCGGCATCCTTGCCCACGATCTCGGCGCCGAGGATGCGGCCGCGCTTGGGCTCGGCGATGACCTTCACGTAACCGTAGTTCGCCTCCATGAGGATCGACTTGCCGTGATCGTTGAAGGGATAGCTCGCGACGAGATAAGGCGTGCCGCGATCGTCGAGTTCTTCTTCGAGCACGCCGATGGTCGCGAGCTGCGGATCGGTGAAGACGACGTTGAGCAGGAGCGACCAGTCGATGGGCTTCAGTTTTTTCACGCCCGCGGCGTGGCGCGCGGCGAGTTCGCCCTGCTGGATCGCGATGTGGACGATCTCCGCCGGGCCGGAGCAGTCGCCGGCGGCATAGATGTGCGGAGCGGAGGTCTGCTGCCACTGGTTGATGACAATCTGGCCATCCGGGCGGGTCTTCACGCCGGCGGCGGCGAGGTTGAGCGGCGCAGTGTTGGGCTCGCGGCCGAGCGCGTTGAAGAGGTGCGCGGCCCGGCGGACGACCTTGCGCCCGTCGTGGACAAACTCCACCTCGACGCCGCGGCGCGAATGCGCGACACGTGTGATCTGTGTGCCGGCAAAAAGCTCGATGCCGTCGTCCACCAGCGCCTGCTGCACGACGGTCGAGGCCGCGGACGAGTGATCGCGCAGGATGTTGGCGCTGCGCTGCACGAGGGTCACGCGCGTGCCGGTGCGCTGGAGGAACTGCGCGAGCTCGCAGGCCACGATGCCGCCGCCGAGCACGATCACGCTCTTGGGGATGAAATCCAGGTCGAGCACCTCGTCGCTGGTCCAGGCCGGGGTCTCGGCGAGACCGGGCACAGGGGGCACGCTGACCTTGGAGCCGGTGCCGATGAGGATGTGCTTCGCCCGGATGCGATCGCCGGAGGAAAGCTCGAGCGTGTGCGCATCGGCGAAGCGCGCGTGCGCGCGGATGAGATCAAACTTGGCGCTGGTGAGCGCTTCCTGTCGGTAACGGGCGAATTCGGCGATGATCCGCTTTTTCCGCGCGTGGATGGCCTTCATGTCGGCGCGGGCGGAGGCGATTTTCAGGCCGAAGAGTTTTCCCTTCTGCGCGAGGTGCAGCACCTCGGCCATGTAGAGGAGGGTCTTCGACGGCATGCAGCCGCGCAGGATGCACAAGCCGCCCAGCTCGCGGGCGCCGTCGATCACGGCGGTCTTGAGCCCGAGCGAGACGGCGACGCGGGCGGCGTTGAAGCCGGCGCTGCCGCCGCCGAGGGCGACGAAATCGTAGGTGCGGGTTTTCATTTCGCGGGAGCGAAGCAGATGGAGGCGCCAATCTCGGCGGCTATTCCGGGCGAAAACACTTTCTCGACGAGCAGCAGGCCGAACTCGAGCGCGGTGCCGGCGCCGCGCGAAGTGAGCAGGCGGCCATCGGCCACGCAACGCTCGTGGGCGAGGATCTGCGTCAGTTCGGAGGCGACGCTCGGATGCGCCGTGTAGCGACGGCCCGCGAGCAGTCCGGCATCGTGCAGCACCGTCGGCGCCGCGCAGATGGCGGCGACCCAGCGGTTCCCGGCCCAGTGGCGCAGCACGATCTCGCGCACGCGCGGATCGGCGCGGAGGTGTTTCACGCCCGGGCCGCCCGGCAGGAAAACGAGATCGAAATCGCGCGCGGCGACGGCGGCGAGCGGAGTGTCGGCGTGGAGCGTGACGCCGTTGCGCCCCGTGACATGGATGCCCTCGGCGAGACCGGCGACCACGACCTCGGCGCCCGCGCGCCGCAGCAGATCGACGGGGGCGATGGCCTCCACTTCCTCGAAGCCTTCGGCGATGATGGTCAGGACAGACGGCATGGCGGAGCGAAGGCAACGCCGGGCCGCGCTTGCGGCAACTGTTCATTTGCGCCGAGACTGCGCGAGATGGACATGCTCGCGGGCAAACGTCTGGTAATTTTCGGCTGCGGCTATGTGGGCGCGGCGGTGGCGGAGCGCGCCATGGCCGCGGGCGCGCGGGTGATTGCCCTCACCCGGAACGCCGAAAAGGCCTCCGCGTTGCGCGCGGCGGGGATCGAGACGGTCGTGGCCGAGCTGGCCGATGACCGGTGGCACGGGTTGATCGAGGGCACGCCGGACTTTGTGCTTAACTGCGTGAGTTCGGGTGGCGGCGGAGCCGAAGCCTATCGGCGCAGCTACGTGGACGGTCTGCGCTCAATTCTTACGTGGGCGCGGGCGCACGGCCCGGCCGGGACGCTTCTATATACTAGCAGCACTTCCGTCTATGCGCAGCGTGATGGAATGATCGTGGACGAGACTATGCCGACCGTCGCATCGAGTGACCGCGCGGCCGTGTTGATCGAGGCAGAGCGGCTTGTGCGCGAGTGCGGCGCGGCGGCGCGGCGCTGGTGGATTCTGCGGCTGGCGGGCATTTACGGACCGGGGCGGTTTCATCTGCTGGAGCAGGTGCGCACCGGCGAGGTCGCGGGCGTCGGCACGCACCACCTCAACTTGATCCATCGCGACGACATTGTGGCCGCGGTGCTCGCGGCCCTCACGGCGCCGGCTTCGGAGGGCAACGAGGCGCTGAATCTCGCCGATGACGGACGCGCGCTGAAATCGGAAGTCGTGGGCTGGCTGGCGGCGCAGCTGGCGGTGCCGATGCCACGGTTCAGTGGGGCGCCGGCCGGGGGGCGCCGCGCCGTCACGCCCGACCGCGTGATTGCCAACGCGCGGGCCAAGGCGGTGCTCGGCTGGCGCCCGGTGTTCCCGACGTTTCGGGAGGGCTGCGCGAGTTTGTTGTCGCCTTGATTCCCGGCACACTTCTCAACTTTTCCTTCATTTCCCGGCGCTCCGGCGCCCACGAACCTCAACCCACTTCCCACCATGGCAGGACTCGGCAAACTCGTTAAGCAGGCAGAAAAAATGAAGCGCGGCCTCGACGCGCTGCAGCAGCAGCTGGAGGCGAAGCAGCTCGAGATCACGAGCGGCGGCGGCGCCGTGAAGATCGTTGTTACCGGCAGCGGCAAGTTTCTCTCGCTCGCGCTCGATCCGGAATTCCTCAAGGAGGATGCGAAGATTGTCTCCGCGGCGGTGCTGGCGGCGGTGCAGGATGCAGCGAAGCAGGCCAAGGAGCATCATGAGGCGGAGATGCAAAAGATCACCGGCGCGTTCCAGATGCCGGGGATGTTTTGAGCGCGCAACGCACGGGCGATGACACCGGCTTTTGAGAAGCTCCAGCAGCATCTGAAGCAGCTGCCGGGGCTCGGCTATCGTTCGTCGGAACGGATTGCGCTGCACCTGCTCGTCGAAAAGCCGGCGCGGCTGGCGGCCTTGGTGTCGGCGCTCGAGGCGGCGGCGGCCGCTGTGCGTCGCTGCGATCGCTGCGGTAATCTCGCCGAAGGACCGTTGTGCGGCATCTGTGCTGACGAGCGGCGCGACCGGGGGCTCGTCTGCGTGGTGGAGCACGTGCCCGATCTCGTGGCGATCGAGCGGAGCGGGGCGTTTCGCGGCACTTACCATGTGTTGCACGGGAAGCTGTCGCCTATTCATGGCGTCGGTCCCGGTGACCTGAATGTCGCGGCGCTGCGCGGGCGAATTGAGGCGGGTGAGGTGGGGGAGTTGATTCTGGCGCTGCCCAATGACGTCGAGGGCGAGGCGACCTGCCATTATTTGACGGAGCACCTGGCGGGTGCCGGCGAACTCAAGACCACGCGAATCGGTTTCGGCCTGCCGAGTGGCGGAGGGGTCCTGTATGCGGATAGCGTGACGCTCAAGAGCGCGCTCGAAGGCCGGCGTGGCTACCAATAACTCGCGGGGATGAGGACACTACCTGAGGGACTCGGGGCTTGACACTCGGAAGCGTGCTCCGTGTTGTCCTCGGCTTTTCCCAGTAAGCATCGCTCTGAAAATCATCTGACATGGCTCTCAAAATCCGTCTTACCAAGGTTGGTTCCGTCCACCAGCCGCTCTACCGTGTGATCGTCAAGGAGGCGCGTTCGCGCCGTGATGGCGATGCGGTTGAATACCTCGGCACCTACACGCCCGCGGTCAAAGGCAACCCCATCAAGCTCAACCTTGAGCGGGTGGACTACTGGATCAGCAAGGGGGCGAAGCCGACGGACACGATGCGCTCGATGATCAAGAAGGCGCGCAAGTCCGCGACCACGATCCCGTCCGCCTGAGGCCACGACCGCCGCGTCCCGGCGCGATTAGCCACCCTTTCGATCAGCCTCGGAGCTACTCCGGGGCTTTTTCATTTTCCCTCGCCGCCATCGTGGCCCGCCATGCCGCTTCTGGTTGATGTCCTTACTCTTTTCCCCCGCATGCTCGACGGCGTGCTGGCGGAAAGCATCCTGGGCAAAGGCATCGCGGCGGGTCACCTCGCCGTGCGGGTCCACGACCTCCGGGCATGGACAACCGACAAGCATCGCACGACGGACGATCGGCCGTTTGGCGGGGGGGCGGGGATGGTGCTGAAGCCCGAGCCGGTCTTTGCCGCGATCGAGCAGTTGCAGACAGCGGGCTGCCGGCGGATTTACCTCACTCCGGACGGCACGCCGTTGTCGCCGGTGCTCGCGCAGGAGCTTTCGCGCGAGCGGCACCTTATTTTTCTGAGCGGGCACTATGAGGGCATCGACCAGCGCATCCGCGACCGCGTCATCGATCAGGAGATTTCGATCGGTGATTATGTGCTGACCAACGGCACCCTCGCGGCTGCGGTGGTGATTGATGCGCTCGCGCGTTTCATCCCTGGCGTGCTCGGGGAGGAAAAGTCATTGACGCACGAATCCTTCACCAGCAAGTTGCTCGACTTTCCTCAATACACGCGTCCCGCCGAGTTTCGAGGCATGTCTGTTCCGGAGGTTCTCCTCTCGGGCAACCATGCGGAAATCGAGAAATGGCGAGTCGCGCGGCAGGTGGAAAAAACCCGGCAAGTCCGGCCCGATTTACTCAAATAACTCACAGCCATGAACCTGATCATCAATGAAATCACCTCCTCCCAGGTGAGGAAAGACATTACGCCGTTTAAGGTCGGCGACGGCGTCCGTGTGCACACCAAGGTGCGCGAGGGCGACAAGGAGCGCGTGCAGGTCTATGCCGGCATCGTGATCGCGCGCAAGGGTTCGGGCATCCACGAGACTTTCACGGTCCGCCGCCTCAGCTACGGCGAAGGCGTCGAGCGCGTCTTCCCGGTGAATTCGCCCAACATCGACAAGGTCGAGGTCGAGCGCGAGTCCGAGCCGATGCGCGCCCGCCTCTACTATCTCCGCAAGCGCACCGGCAAAGCCGCCATGGCGATCAAGGAGAAGGACCGCGCCGCGGAGATTCACGCGCAGCACGAGGCCGAGAAGGCCGCCCGTGCCGCCGCGAAAGCCGCCGCCGCTCCCGCCGCCGCGAGCTGAGTCCCGCGGTTGACGAGAATGCTTCCGAAAAGGCGGGCCAATCGGCCCGCCTTTTTCTTTTTCGCGATCGAGCGAATGATGACGCACGCCGGCCCTGCGGCCGGAAAACCTCCCTTGCCAGTCGCGATCCGCGCCGCAAATCTCCACTTCTTCGCATGAGCAACGCCGTGAAAATCTACGACACGACCCTGCGCGATGGCACGCAGGGCGAAGGCATCAGCTTCTCGGTCACGGACAAGCTCCTGATTGCGCAAAAACTCGATGCCTTCGGCGTGGACTACATCGAGGGAGGCTTCCCCGGCTCCAACCCGCGCGACATCACCTTTTTCAACGAGGCGAAGAGCCTGCGCCTGAAGCACGCGCGCATGGCGGCCTTTGGCTCCACGCGTCGGGCAGGGGTCAAGGCGCCTGAGGACGCCCAGCTTCGCACCCTGCTCGACAGCGGCATGCCCGTCCTGACGATCGTGGGGAAAACCTGGACGCTCCACGTCACCGAGATTCTCAAGACCACCTTGGAGGAGAACCTCGCGATGATCGAGGACTCGACGCGCTACCTCGTCGGCCAGGGCCGGGAGGTCATCTACGACGCCGAGCATTTCTTCGACGGCTACAAATCTGATCCCGACTACGCGCTCCGCACGCTTGCCGCGGCGGTGCGCGGTGGCGCAAGCAACCTCTCGCTCTGCGACACCAACGGCGGCACGCTCGTGGACGAGTTCAAGGACATCGTGGCGCGCGTGGTGCAGGAGTTCGGCGGCGCCAAGGTCGGCGTCCATTGCCATAATGACAGTGGCCTGGGGGTGGCGCTCACGCTCGCGGGTGTGACCGCCGGCGCGACCCTCGTGCAGGGCACCGCCAACGGCTACGGCGAACGCGTGGGGAACGCCAACATCACGACCGTCCTGCCTAACCTCTTTCTCAAGATGGGCCGCACGGCGCATTGCGCGGCCAATCTCGCGCAACTGCGCGATCTCTCGCTGTTCTTCGACGAACTCGCGAATCTGCGGCCCGACCCCAAGGCGCCGTTTGTGGGCCAGTCGGCCTTCGCGCACAAGGGCGGCCTCCACGCCAATGCCGCGCAAAAAGTGGCGCGCAGCTACGAGCACATCGACCCTGCGCTCGTGGGCAACCGCACACGCGTCCTCGTCTCCGACATGGCCGGACGCAGCAGCCTCGCGCTGAAGGCCAAGGAGCTCGGCCTGGAACTGGACGAGAAGCGCCCCGAGATGAAGGGCCTGATCGAGGAGCTGAAGGAACGGGAGTTTCGCGGCTATGAGTATGAAGCGGCCGATGCGTCTTTCCGGCTCCTCGTCGCCAAGCACGTGGGCCAGCAGCGGACCTTTTTCACCGTCGAGACCTACCGTGTCATCATCGAGCGGCACGGCGCCGAGCTCTGGGCCGAGGCGACAGTAAAGCTCAACGTCAACGGCGAGACGGTGCATACGGTCGCCGAAGACGCCGGCCCCATCGGCGCGCTCGACAAGGCGCTCCGCCTCGCGCTGGAGAAGACCTACCCGCAGATTCGCACGATGCAGCTGCGCGACTTCAAGGTCCGCATCCTTGATGGCAACAACGGCGCCGGCTCGCGGACCCGCGTGCTGATCGAGACGGGTGACGGCGTGAAAATTTGGGGCACCGTCGGGGTGAGCGACAACCTCATCGACGCGAGCTGGGAAGCGTTGCGCGAGTCGGTGGAATTCAAGCTGTCCCTGGCGTAGCGGGTGCGGACGCGCCCGCAGGACGTGCCCAGCCGGAACGAGTAAACGCCCGCGAATCACGCCACCGAATCATTCGCTGCATCCCACACGCGCACCGGCTCTTCTCCGGTGTGCGAATCACGATGAACGAGCCAAATACCGTCCTCTCACCACCGCGAATCCTCGTCGTGGAAGACGAGCCCAAGACCCGGGAGTCCCTCGCCGAGGGGCTGCGCATGGAGGAGTGGGAAGTTCGCACCGTGGGCACGGCGGAGGCCGCGATCGCCATGCTGGAGCAGATTGCTTTCGATTTGGTTATCCTCGATTGGATGTTGCCGCAGAAAGACGGCATCGACGTTTTGCGGCAGGTGCGTGGTCGCGGGCTGACGGTGCCGGTTCTGATGCTGACCGCCCGCACGGCGCTGCCGGATCGGGTGGAGGGTCTCGACAGCGGGGCGGACGACTACCTGCTCAAGCCGTTTGCCTTTGCCGAGCTCGTGGCCCGGTGCCGGGCGCTGCTGCGCCGGCCAAGCGCCGGTGTCGAACGACTGCTGCGCTGCAGCGATCTCCAGCTCGACACCCGGGCGCGCGTCGCCATGCGCGGCGAGAAGGAGATCGCCCTCACGCCGCGGGAGGTCGATGTTCTGGAATACCTGCTCCGCCACCAAGGCCAAATCGTGACGCGCGCCATGCTGGAACGCGACGTCTGGAAACAGCAGCACCGCATGACCTCGCTCGACAACGTCATCGACGTCCAGATCATGCGGCTGCGGCGCAAGGTCGATGGCGATGGCGCGGAGCGCCTGATTCAGACCATCCGGGGCGTCGGCTACCGGATCGCGAGGGAGTCGGCATGAAATCGTGGTGGCAATGGCCCATCCGATCGCGCCTCACGCTGTTCTACGCGATCGTGGGGGCGCTGCTGCTCGCCTGCTTCAGCGCGACACTTTACTACTATGTGCATCAGGTCGTGGCGCTGCCTCTGACCCATCAGCTGGCGCGGGACAAAGAAGCGATCGAGCGCCGCCTCACCATCCGGCCGGATGGCACCACGCTATGGGATGGGCGCGAAGTTGGCACGGGCGCGCCCTGGGCGGAGGCGTATCCATGGTTTGAGCTCTGGGACGAGCATGGCAAGTTGCACCGTCGGTTCTGGCCTTTCCCTGAGAGCCGCGTGCAGCGCCGGCCCTTTGCGCCCGAGCCGGGCAGCGAAACGCTCTCGATTTTCCGCATCGCCCCGGATTTGCGGCTGCGGGTGCTCTCCGCGCCCTTTGCGCCGCCGGGGCAGGAGAAGAAATGGATGCTGCGCGCGATGCGGATTCATGAGCCCGCGGCCGATGCGCTGGCGGCGTTGCGCTGGATTATTTTTTTCGCGCTCCCGGTGGTGGTCGTCCTGCTCGCCATCGCGGGCTACACTATCACCCGGCACTGGCTCCGGCCGCTCGAAACCATGATTGCGGAGGCGGATCGCATCAGTGCCGACGAGCTGAAGCGTCGGTTGCCCGTGGGAAATCAGCATGACGAACTGGGCAGCCTCGCGCGCGTCTTCAACCGCATGCTGGACCGCCTGGAAGGATCATTTGCCACCTTGGATCGGTTTGTCGCCGATGCGTCCCATGAACTTCGGACGCCCCTGACGACCTTGCGCAGCGTGGGCGAGGTCGCGTTGCGCCGCACCCGCACCGCCGAGGAGTATCGCGAGACCATCGGCAGCATGCTGGAGGAGGCGCAAAGGCTGGAATTGCTCACGGGCCGGCTGCTCGAGCTGGCCACGGCGGAGAGTGGCGCGGCCGATGTGCATCGTGTCGACCTTGCCATCGACAGTTATGTCGCCACTTGCGTCCACGACTTCGGGATTCTGGCGGAAGCCAGGGAACAACACCTCGCGGTCGACACGGTGCCCTGTCGCGCGACCGTCGATCCCGTGATTCTGCGTCAGGCGCTGCAAAACCTGATCGACAACGCGATTAAATACAGCCCGGCCGGGGCGACGATCCGTGTGGGCGTCCGGGAGGCAGGGGCGGATATCGAGATTTCGGTGACCGACCAGGGACCGGGCATCGCCTCCGTGAACGAAGGCAATCTGGCCAAGCGCTTTTTTCGTCCGGACCGCGGACGCGACCGCAGCCGCGGCGGCTTCGGACTCGGACTCTCGATTACCCAAGCCTACATGCGTGTGCTCGGTGGCGCCCTCGAATACCACCGGGTCGCGGCCGGCGGCAGCACGTTTCTGCTTCGCCTGCCGAAGTCGGCAGCGTGAGCTCGGCCGCGCCGTTCTGACAAAACTGTCAGGCTGCGTCGCTTGTGCCTGAGCGGCGCAACCGTCTATTCAATGCCCAAGGGCGTCTTGTTTTGCGCTGCCACGCCGGTCCGGTTTGCAGCCAGCGAGAAGCCCTGCGGCGGGATGTGCTGCCATCTTGGATCGCAGCTCTCCTCCGTTCACCCGACATGCCGCATGCCTCCGTGCACGGCTCCAACCCCAGGCAATTATGAACTACATGAAGCTGTTCTACCTCGCAGCGCGCGTCTGCTCCCTCGGCGCGATCTGTCTTCTCCTCACTCCGGTCGCTGGCGCGCAGACGCCCGGAACCGGCACCATCGAGGGCCGGGTTTACAACCCCGCCAGCAAACAATATGTCCGCAACGCCGAAGTCCGGATCGAGGGCACCAATCTGGTGGACTACACCGAGAACGACGGCTCCTTCCGCTTCACGGGTGTCCGCAGCGGTCCCGCGACGGTGCTGGTGACCTACACCGGCTACGTCTCCGTGAAGGAATCATTCGTCGTCACGCCCGGCCAAGTCGCGTCGCGCGAGATTCAGATCGTGACCACGCAGGCCCAGGACACCGTGAAAAGCGGCAAGGACAGCGTGGTGAAATTGCAGGCCTTCACGGTCTCCACCGAGCGCGAGGGCAACGCCAAGGCCATCATGGATCAGCGGCGCAACATGGATATCACGACCTCGGTCTCGTCCGATATTTTCGGCGACGTCACGGACGGCAACGTGGGCGAGTTCCTGAAATACCTCCCGGGCGTTGATCTGGATTATGTCGAATCCGAGGCGCGCGGACCGCGCCTTGGCGGCATGGACGGCCAGTATGTGGGCGTGGCCTTCGACGGTATCCGCACCGCGAGCGCCGATGCCAACCGCGGCGGTGGCGAGGCCTCCCGTGCCACGAGCTTCGAGGGCTTTTCCATCACCTCCATCGAGTCGATCGAGATCAGCCGCACGGCGAGCGCGGAGTCCGACGCCGACTCGCCAGCCGGCACGATCAACATGAAGACGCGGCGGGCGTTCGACCGCAAAGGCCGGCGCCTCGCCTTTAACGCGAGCGTCAACTTCAACGCCGAGGAATTCACCCTCAACCGCACCCCCGGACCGCGTGACGGGACTTCCTACAAGTGGAAACCCAATCTGTCCCTTGAGTATTCGGAGGCATTTCTCAACCAGCGGCTCGGTATTTTGCTCTCGGTGAGCCGCGCCAATTCCTTCACGGAGCAATATCAGGTCAACAACACCTACAATCGCAACGCCACGGCCGCCGACCCGCGCTCCCACGTCATCCGGCAGATCGATTTCAAGGATGGCCCCAAGTTCATCCAGAAGGACGCGCTGATGCTGACGGCGGATTTCCGCGCCACACGCCGGCTCGTCCTCTCGCTCAACGCGATCTACACCTACACGGAGGGCGAGTTTTGGAACCGCAACTTCACCTGGGTCGCGGCCAACGACAACGCGAACGTGAACAACGGCCGATCGCGCGTGGGCGGCGATGGCGTCCTGAACGTCGTCGCGACTCGCGCCCCGAGCGGCTCGGTGAATAACGTCGCCACCCTGAACACCGGTGGCGGCACCTCGGCCAAGCTCACCTACACGCGCACCTTTGCCCCGAAGTTTGAATACAAGCTCGACGCGCTGACCATCGACGGTGCGTTCACCTTCTCCAAGTCGCGCAACAACTACGAGGCCAACGAGCGCGGCTGGGTCGAGTCTGAGGGTGGCGGCGTGCCCAGCAGCTGGACCGCGAGCCGGCCCCACGCCGAGTCGTGGGAGTGGACCATCCGCCAGACCTCCGGGGAGGACTGGTATGACCGTGGCAACTTTGTTAACACGAACACCCGTGACGGCGGCACCCGCGTCAATAATTCCGGCCGCGAATGGGTGACAGAGATCTGGAACGGCCAGGCCAACGCCACGTGGGCGCTGCCCTTCGATCGTTTTCCCACGAAGCTGAAGTTTGGCGGGAAATGGAACGAGGAATCCCGCAAGAACTACGACACCGGTCCTTGGATGGTCTATTCCTACATCGGGCCCGGCGGTAACACCGTGACCTTCAACCCGACAACGCAGGTTTTCCAGAACGCCACCACCGGCAACTGGGCCAACCTCGGCTACATCTCGCCGCATCCCTTCGACATGGGCACGACCAACGCCCTGACGGTTTACAACGGCGCCGGCACGCCCGGCATGCCCCCCCGCATCGACCGGCAGCGCGTCTTGCAGTTGTTCCGGACCAGTCCCGACCTGTTTGTCCACACCTCTACGCCCGACAACTTCTACACATCATTTGTGAGTTCCCGGCGCAATTTCCGCCAGACCGTCACCGCCGGCTACACGCAGGCTGATGTGGCGTTCTCCCGGAAACTGACCCTGCGCATGGGCGTGCGCATGGAGAACACGCTGAACGAATTCACGGAATTCAATCCACGCTTGCGCAGCGAGATCGTGGCGGCGGGGTTTCCGGTCAACAATGCCGGTCGCGCGCTCACCATCCCGGGCCTCCAGTATCAGTTCTTCAGCAAGCCCCAGGCAGTGCGGGAATCGGAGTATCGGAATTGGTTTCCCTCGGCCGTGATGAAGTTCAAGCCGACCCCAAACCTCGAGTTCCAGCTCGGCGCCAACAAGGCCATCTCGCGGCCGCCGGTCGACAGCCTCACGGGCATCCGCAACATCATCGAGGATATCCAGCGCATCGACAGTCCCAACGCCGATCTGCAGCCGGAATACTCCAAGAACTTCCAGACGCGCCTCGCGTATTATTTCCAAGGCCGCTCGCCGGGCCAGATGTCGATTGCGCTTTCTCAGAATGATATTCGGAACCTGCGCGAGACGTTCGACTTCACCGCCGAGGAATTCGGCGAGGATGATCCGGAGTTCGCAACCTACACCTTCCGTTCCACCCGCAATAGCGCCGAGACGCGCCGTTTCCGGAACATGGAGCTGGCCTACAATCAGACGCTCGGGTTCCTGCCGGAGCTGTTCCGCGGCACCAACGTCAACATCGCCTATACGCGCACCTACGCCAGCCAGCGCCGCAACAACCTCGCGCCGCACCGCGTGAGCACCCGGCTCGGCTACGCCTATCGTCGCTTCAACGGCTCCATCGGCATGGTGTGGCGCGACGATTCGCCCGATGGCATCTACGGCCGCTACAAGGGCGCGCTCACGCAGTTCGATCTCGCGGCCACCTGGAAGCTCTCGAATCGCTACTCGGTTTACGTGCAGGGCCGCAACATCACTGGCAAGCCGGTGCTGTGGTATGAGTCGCCTCCTGGTGTCGCCGAGGGTGTGTCGCCTCACCTCCGCGTGATGCAGGAATACGGAGCCAATTGGGTGATCGGTTTGCGCGGCACATTCTGATTGTGCTGGGCGGATGGCGGCGGTTGCACGACGGTGCGCCGCCGCTTTCTGCTATTTGAGGGGGGCGACGCGGACTATTTGGTCCGCGCCGCCATGCTGGCCAGCAGGTGCTCGAGAAAGCGTGTGTCCGCCCGCAGTGAGCGGAGCAGGGTGGTGGCTTGCGTCGAATGTTCCTCAGCGGCCGCGCGTGCGGCGGGCAGACCGCGCACTGTCACATAGGTTGCCTTGCCGGCCTTCGCGTCTTTGCCCGCGGTTTTGCCGAGTGTCGCAGTGTCGGCGGTCGCATCAAGGATGTCGTCGATGATCTGGAAGGCCAGGCCGAGGTGGCGGCCGATCTGTCGCAACGTGGCAAGGTCCGCTTCCGTGGCTCCGCCGACGAGCCCGCCCATCACCAAGGCCGCCTCGATCATCGCGGCGGTCTTGTTGAGATGGATGAATTCGAGCTCGTCGGTTGTCGTGCCGGCTTTTTTTTCGGCGAGGAGATCCTCCATCTGGCCGCCGATCAGGCGGCGGCTGCCGGCGGCTCCGGCGAGTTCACGGACGAGCGTGGCCGCAAGTGGGCCGGGATAATTCTCGGCGAGCAGGGCAAAAGCGTGGGTGAGGAGCGCATCGCCGGCGAGGAGGGCGGTCGCCTCGTCGAACTGCTTGTGCGCGGTCGGACGGCCCCGCCGGAGGTCGTCGTTGTCCATGCACGGCAGGTCGTCGTGGATCAGGGAGTAGGTGTGGACGCACTCGATCGCGATCGCGGCGGGGAGCGCGGCGTCGTGGCCGGGCCGGGCGCCGGCCAGTTCGGCGGCGGCGAGCACGAGCAGGGGGCGGAGGCGCTTGCCACCGGCCTCGAGGCTGTAACGCATCGCGGTGTGGAGGCGGGCGGGCCGGACATCGGGGCGCGGCACAAACTGGTCGAGGCCGCGTTCGACACGGGTGGTGTGGCGCTTGAGTTCGGCGGTGAAGTCCATCGGGGCGGGGGAGTAGCGCCGGATTACCGATGCGCCTCAAAGAAAAAATGTGCGAACTCCGCGGCGCCCTAATCCGCACTCGCCAATGCCGCGGGGGCCGCCCATAACGCGCGCCATCCCGCTATGCCCACCTACGAGTATGCCTGCCAGAAATGTGGCCACGAGTTTGAGCAGTTCCAGTCGATGCGCGACGAGCCGCTCAAGAAATGCCCGAAGTGCAAAAAGACCGGTCTCAAACGCCTCGTTGGCGGGGGAGCTGGATTGATTTTCAAAGGCACGGGTTTCTACATCACAGACTATAAGAAGAAGTCCGGCGGCGAACCGAAGCCGGCCGAAAGCAAGCCGGCCAGCGATGCCAAGCCCGCGGCCGCAGCCAAGAGCACCGCCGACACTGGCAAAAAATAATTCCCGCACCATGAGCCGAAACTTCAGCGCCATCCGTGGCCCGAGCTGGGCCGAAGTCATTTTGGGAGCAGTGCTCAGCCTGGCGCTCGGCGCCGTGCTCGGGGCCGTCTTCCTGGCCTTCAAGCCGGTGGAGATCGTGAAGGAGCTGCCGCCCGAGGCGGAGCGCAAGGCCGGCGTGATTTACCACATCGATGGCTCGCGCGACACCAACAAGGCCCGGCTCGCCACCACGAAGAAGAAAGCCTTTCTCGAGGGACAGTCGGTCACTCTCACGGAAGATGAACTCAATGTGCTCGCCGGCCCCGCGCCCGCCCCGCGTCGCGCTCCGGCCAAGGCGGCGCCGGCCGCCAAGGCTCCCGCTCCCAAGCCGCCTGCACCCCCGAAGAGCAGCGGTCAGGCCGGGGCTGACAATGCGGCTTTGGTCCGAGGCACGCCCAACTTCCGTCTGCGCGAAAACGACGTGCAGATCTCCGTTCCCGTGACGGTCAATGCCCTCGGCCTCGACGTGGTGGTGACGGTGCGCGCGAACGGTCAATTCGTGAAACAGGGTGACACGTTCACCTATGAGGTCGGCGATCTCTACGTCGGATCGCTGCCGGTGCACCGGCTGCCGTTTGCGGCGTCCTTTGCCCGTGATCAATTTGTTTCCCAGCCGTTGCCGGAAGGTCTTCAAACCGCGTGGAGCAAAATCGCCAAGGTCACCGTCGGGACCGGTTCGCTGCAGCTCACGATGCCGTGAAGCGTGCGCTGCGCGCGTGGGCGTGGCTGGCGGCCAGCGCCGCAACGGTGATCGCCGGCCGCGGCGGGGAGCCCGTGCCGGTGATGGTGCAGAGCGCGCCCGGTCAGTTTGAAATCTCGGCCGTAGATTCCGCGGCCGCTCATGCCGTGGCCGTGCTGGCGGAGGATGGGTGGCGACGGCTCGCGCCGCCGCTGGAGTTGCCCTCGTCTTTTGCGACCCCGGTCTATGTGCGCATCATCTCCTCGGCACCCGAGCCCTTTGCCGTGACGGCTGAGAGCGGCGGTGTGGTCTCGGTGCGGCTCGATGCGCAGGCGCAACCCGCCCAGGTGCGGCGAGCGCTGGTGCAGGGGCTGTTGCTGCGCCTGGCCGTCGCCCACCACGGAGTGAACGAACGGCTGGCCGTGCCACGTTGGCTCGAAGAGGCGTGCGCGGGCTGGTGGCGGACGCGGGCCGACGCGGCGCAGCTTGATGCCTTGAAGCAGGCCAGTGAACACGAGCGCCCGCCGTTGCTGAGTGCAGTCCTCGGTTGGGCCCACGGCGGCGGGCCGCGCCCGGACCTGTCCGCCGCCTCGGTCTGGCTGCTGACCGTGCTGCAAACCGAGTCGGGCCGGGGCCGCGAGTGGCCGGCATTGCTCGGGCGCCTGCTGCGGGGCGACGATCCGGAGGTGGCGCTCGGCGCCTGTTATCCGGGGCGTTTCGCCTCGCCCGCGGAGCGCGAGTTGTGGTGGCAGACGTGCTGGCACCAAGCCGTGCGTGCCCGCCCGCTGCCGGCGCTTTCGATCGCCGATTCGCGGGTGCAGCTTGGTGCGCTGGCGCGCTTCGTCTTTGCCGCCGGCGCTGAGGAGGCGGATGTCGTCCTGCCGCTTCCGGACGTGCTGGCGCGCGCGACCGAGCCCATCGTGGCGGCGGAGCTCGCCCGCCGGGCCGGCGAACTCTCGCGCGTGCTCGCCACGCTGCACCCGTTTTACCGCAACGCCGGGCTGTCGCTCGCCGAGGCTTTCGCCGCGCGCACCGCCGCGCCGGGAAAGCGCGCGGCCGCAGCGGCGACGTTTGCGCGGGACTGGGGCGATGCGCTCCTGCTCGAAGCCGCCAGCAAGGCGGCGCTCGACGCGGCGGAGAAGCGCTAGGCCGTCGTCTGGCTTGCCAATCCGGGCGCGGCCCCGCGAAGCTCGCCGCACGTGTCCAAGAGCTTCAAAAACATCGGCGTCGTCGCGTCGGCGACCATGCTGTCGCGTTTTCTGGGGCTCGCGCGCGACATGCTCGTGACGGCGGTGTTCGGCGTCTCAGCGCTGGCATCGTCGTTCTACACCGCGTTCACGCTGCCGAATCTTTTCCGGCGCCTGCTGGGCGAGGGTGCGCTCACGGCGGCGTTCGTGCCCACGCTCAACGAAGAGCTGCGCGCCCGTGCGCGGCCGGGGGCCTTTGCGCTGGTTAACAGCGTCGCGAGCTGGCTGCTCGTTGTGAGCGGCGGCGTGGTGTTGCTCTCGATGCTGGCGCTCGTCGTCGCGATGCGGCTCGGGCCCGAGGCCCAGGCGCTCGGGCTGCCCGCTGGCACCGTGCGCCGCTGGATCGAGGCGGCGGATCTCGCGGTGGTGCTGTTTCCCTACCTCGTCTGCGTGTGCCTCGCCGCGGTGTTTGGCGCGGCGCTGCAGACGCTCGACCGGTTTCTGGAGCCGGCGCTTTCGCCCATCTGGCTCAACCTTTCGATGCTCGCGCTGCTCGGTGGCGCGGCCTACGGCGGCTGGGCTGCGTCGCCGGAGGGACGCATGATGTGGCTGTGCGCCGGGACGCTGCTCGGCGGTGTGCTCCAACTGCTGGTGCCGGCGTTCGCGCTGATGCGCGAGGGCTGGCGTCCGCGCTTCGATTTCACGGTCGGCGATCCCTTGCGCCAGATTCTGCGCCTGATGGGGCCGACGGTTTTTGGCTCGGCGATTTACCTGATCAACATGGCCGTGTCCCGCTTCGTGGGCCACTCGCTCAACGATTCCGCCGTCACGGTGCTCAACCTCGCCTCCCGCCTGATGGAGCTGCCCATCGGCGTCTTCGCCGTCGCCATCTCGACGGTCATCTTCCCGCTGATCTCGAAGTTTGCCGCGGCGGGCGACTGGCCGAATCTCGCCGCGGCCTACCGCAAGGGCATGCGCCTCATCCTAGTGATCAACGTGCCGGCGGCCGTGGGGCTGGGCGTCCTGGCGGTGCCGATCATTCGGCTGCTGTTCCAGCGCGGCGCCTTCGATGCGGGCGACACGGCGCTCATGGCGCCGGTCCTCGTGGTGTATGCGCTCGGGCTGCCGTTCTTCTCGTTCGTCAATCTGGTGCTCCGGGCCTTCTACGCGCAGAAGGATACTGCGACGCCGGTCCGCGCGGCCGTGCTGAGCTTCGTGGTCAACCTGGTGCTCAGTGCCGTTCTCATGCGTCCGCTCGGCACCGTGGGGCTCGCCATCGCGGGCAATGTCGCGGTCGTGGCCCAGGCGTGGTTTCTCCAGAGCGCGCTCACGCGCAAGCACGCGGAGTTTCGCTTCGGCCACCTCGGGCGCGATTTGGCCAAGGTCGTCTTGGCCAGTGCCGTGATGGGTGTGGCGGTGTGGCTGGGCTGGCGCGCGTGGTCGCAGGCGTGGCCCGCGACCGGCGGTGCGGTGCTCGGCGGCATCACGCTTCATGTCGCGGGCGGCGTGGCGATCTATGGCGGGCTGCTCTGGGCTCTGAAGATCGAGGGCCGCGACGATCTCGCGGCGGTGTGGGCCAAGGTGAAGGCGCGGTTCGGTTGACGCGTCATGGCTGCTCCCGTGAAGAAAAGTCTCCGGCCCGACTGGTTCCTGTCGGCGATGTTCGCGGCGGTGGCGCTCGCGGCGCTGGCGCCGGGGATCGGGGCGACGGGCGGGCCGCTGCGCGCGGAGGTCGTTACCAAGTTCGGCGTGATGGCGGCGTTCTACGTCTATGGCCTGACGCTGTCGTTTGCGGCGCTGAAGGGAGGCGCGTTGCAGTGGCGGCTGCATCTCGCGGTGCAGGTCGCGACGTTCCTTTTTTTCCCGCTGCTGGCCGCTGCGACGCTCCGTCTGGCGGGGCCGCGGCTCCCGGCCGACCTTGCGCTCGGTCTCGTCTATTTGTGCGCGATGCCGTCAACCATTTCGTCGGCGGTGGCCCTGACGGCGGTGGCCCGCGGCAACGTGCCGGGCGCGGTCTTCAATGCCACGCTCTCGAGCCTGCTGGGCGTCGTGCTCACGCCGGTGTGGCTGCACGCCCTCGGCGGCGTGGCGGGGACGTCAGGTGGGCTTGAGCGCGCGATTCTGGACATCGCGCGCCTGCTCGTGCTGCCGATGATCGTCGGGCAGTTGTGCCGGCCATTCCTCGCGGAGTGGGCGGCGCGCCATCGCCCGAAACTGCAGCTCACGGATCGGCTGCTGATTCTGTTTCTGATATACGCGACGTTCTGCGACTCGTTCGAGCACGGGGTGTGGCGCGGCCAAGGCTGGGAACTGCTCATCGGCGTGACCCTGGGGGCCGCGGTGTTGTTTGCCGTGGCGTCACTCCTGATCGCATGGGTGGGTCGCATCCTGGGCTTCTCGCGCGCGGACCGGACCGCGCTGCTGTTTTGCGGCACGCAGAAGAGCCTCGCGCAAGGCGCCACCATGTCGCGCGTGCTGCTCGCCGGGCACCCAGCCGCCGGCCTCGTGCTGCTGCCGCTGATGATCTATCACGCGCTGCAACTCGTCGTGGGCGGGCTACTGGCTCCGCGTTGGGCGAAATCCGCCGAACAAGACTCCTCATGACAACCGATCCCATCCCAGTCTTGCACAACACCACAGCGGGTCGCTTCGAGGCGACGGTAGAGGGACACCTCTGTGTCGCCGAGTATGAGGTCGCGGCGGATGGGGTCGTCACATTCACCCACACCCACGTGCCGCCGGAGCTGCGCGGACGGGGCATCGCGGAAAAACTCGTGCGCGCCGCGCTCGCCTGGGCGCGCACCGAAGGCCACCGTGTGGTGCCCGCGTGCTCGTATGTGGAGGCGTTCATTCGCCGCAACGCCGAGTATCAGGATTTGCTGTGAGGGGCGGCGGGCCTGTCTCTCCTGGAGCCGGCTACTGACGGTTGGTGGCTTGGTGGACTCGGGGTGAAGTTTGCTAATAAATCCCGGCGGCCCGCGTAGTGGGGATCAACCCCATCTCGCCATGAATGCCGACGAATTCCTCGCCCCGGAAACGCGGAAGGCCCGCGTGGAGATCATTCCGCTGATCGATGTGGTTTTCTTCCTGCTCGCGACCTTCGTGCTGTTCACGCTCTCGCTGCAACGCCTGCGGCTCGTCGAGTCCCCGCTGGCGCAAAGCACCGACAAGCCCACGCCGCCGCCCGAGGAAAACTTTGTCGCGATCCAGACTTCCGCGGACGGGACCTACTTCTGGAAGCGGGGCGCGCAGACGGCGGCCGAGCCGATCATAGCGGCGGAACTTCGGCCGCGGCTGGAAGACCTGCGCCGCAGCACGGCCTTGCCACGGGTGCTGGTGCGCTCGGATCGCGGAGCGACGCTGGGCGCGGCGGTGCTCCTGCTTGATGAGGTGCGCCGCGCCGGCATCACGCAGGTCGCGGTCGAGACCGTCACGACGCCGTCGGGCTGAAGCTGCGCCCCGTTCAGGCGAACAACGCGCGCATCTCGGCGAGATAGCGCGGCACGGCGACGGCGGAGTCCTCCTTCGCCTCGTATTCCAGCGCGACCCAGCCTTGGTAGCCGCCGTCGCGCAGGAGCTGCGTGAAGCGTTTCAGGTCGGCGTGCTTCTTCGTGCGCGGCTGGTCGCCGTCGATCTCGACCTTGAATTGCACGTTGACGGAGTAGGGCACGCACTCCGCGAAATCCTTGTAGGGATCGGGCGTGCGGAAATTGCCGGAGTCTAGGTTCACGCCGATCCACGGGCTTTTCACCGCCTTGACCATCGGGAGGAGCGTGGCGGCGCTGCCGATGGAGTCGTGGTTTTCGAGGCCAAGGAAAATGCCTTTCTTGCCCGCGTAGTCGCAGCACTCCTCCAGCGCGCTCACGACGACTTTGTCGGCCTCGGCGCGGGGGAAATCCTTCGGGGCGACGCCGGCGAAGACCCGGATGTGCGGCGCGCCGAGCAGCGCGGCGCGATCGATCCACTTCTTGGTGGCGGCGATTTCCTCGGCGAGCTTGGGGCTGCCCTTGGGGTGGGAGAAATTGTTGCCGATGGCGGTGCCGCTCACGGCCACGCCGCGCAGGTAGGCATGGCGGCGGAGGCGGAGCATGTAGTCATCGCTCTCCTCGGAGAAGAAATAGGTCGTGAGCTCCGCGCCATCGCAGCCGTGCGCGGCGCAGTAATCGATGAACTTGAACATGTCGGTCGCGCGGCCGGGAGGGACCTTGTCGTTGGCCTTCCCGCGCATCACCGGAAAATTTTCGCGGAATGAGTAGGCCGCGAGACTGAGCCGCAGGCGCGGCCGGCCCGTGCGCTGGAAAGGATTGGGTGCGGTGGGTGCGGCGGCGGCGCCGATCGGCAGCGCGGCGGCGAGGCTGGCTGCGGCGGTGAGCTTGAGGAAGTCGCGACGGGGAAGGGTGGGCATAGAGGGCGGGGTGTGAGCGGGAAGACGACAGCCAAACGAAACCGTGACGGGATGCGCCATATTTTTCACGGTTAAGATCGTCGTTTGGCTTGTCGCCGACACCTGGCGCATGAGGATGAAGGGCCCTCCTATGCGCCTCACCTCCCGCCGTGTCGTGGTCCTGAGTTGTGCCCTCATTTGCATTGCCGCCGAGCTGTGCGCCGGCGACGCGGCGAAGAAACAGTCCGGCCGCGGCCAGTGGTGGCGCGAAATCGACACGGGACCGTTCATCTCGGACACAATATTCACCGCGCCCAAGGGCGAGGTGGCCGCGCTCAAGGGCCTCGCGATCAAGGTGGGTGCGCGGCGCGAGGCGACGCTGGTGTTTGACACTGAGCTGCTGTGCTGGCGCGCGGGCTTCGAGGGCGGTGTGCTGCTGGCCGGCACACCGTGGGATGGCGGCCACGGCGGCAACACGCATTATCCTCCCGACGGCGGCATTTTCTTTTTCCAGAACCCCACGGGCCGCGGGGCGGCGGCCGGCGGCGATTGGCGCGATGGGCGCGAGGGCGCGGCGGGGCCACTGCCGCACGATGCAGCGCGCTATCGCGGGCTCTTCCGCCATGGGTCGGACGTCGTGCTGCACTACACTGTCGGGGGCGTGGACGTCCATGAGCGACCGGCGCTGGAGAGCTTCAACGCGGTGCGGGCGCTCACGCGCACGGTGAATGTCGCCGCGACTCCGGCGGCCGAAATCGAGCTGCTGGTCGCCACGGCTGGCGCGGGCCGGCTCAAGACCGGCGTTGCCGTGCAACTGGCCGGAGCGCCGGTGGGCGTGACGCTCAGGACCGTTGCGGATGGCCGCACGGTCGTCGCTATCGCGCGGGGCACCCCGGCGTCGCGCTTCGTGATCGTCTATGCCGAGGGTCCGATCGCGGCCGAGGTGCCGGCGGCCGATCTTGCGTCGCTTCGGCGCGGCGGGCCGGGACTTTTTCCGCAGACCTTCGCGGTGAAGGGGCAGCTCGATCCGCAGGCGGCCACGCGCACCTACGCCGTGGACACCATTCCGTTGCCTTCCGACAACCCTTGGAAATCCCCGCCGCGATTCGGGGGCTTCGATTTCTTCCCCGATGGCAAGCGCCTCGCCGCCTCGACGTGGAACGGCGACGTGTGGATCGCCGAGGGCATCGACGGCGATCTTTCGAAGGTGACGTGGCGGCGCTTCGCGAGCGGGATGTTCCAGACGCTCGGCCTCAAGATCGTCGACGGTATCATCTACACGCAGGGCCGCGATCAGATCACACGGCTCCACGATCTCAACGGCGACGGCGAGGCTGATCACTACGAATGCTTCAACAACGACGTGCAGATCACGACGGGCTTCCACGAGTTCAGCTTCGATCTCGAGACCGACCGCGAGGGGAATTTTTATTTCAGCAAGGGCATGCCGGTGAACCAAGGCGGGCGCGGCTTCGCCCCATGGACGTCGCACAACGGCGCGGTGCTCAAGGTCAGCAAGGACGGCTCCAAGCTCGAGCGCGTCGCGTGGGGCCTGCGCGCGCCGGGCGGGCTCGGGGTGAGCCCCGACGGCGTCATCACGACTGGCGAGAACGAGGGCTCGTGGGTTCCCGCCTGCAAGATTTCGTGGACGCCGCCGGGGCGCGTGACGTTCAACGGCGTGGTGCCCGGCACATGGGAGCGCTCCGAGTGGCGCGGGCCGTTGCCCGGCGCGCCGGCGGACTACGATCGGCCGCTGTGCTGGTTGCCCTACGCTGTCGATAACTCGAGCGGGAGTCAGGCGTGGGTGCCGGCCGCCACCACGTGGGATCCGCGGCACGCGGGAGAGATGCTGCATCTCTCCTATGGCAAGTCCGGCATTTTTCGCGTGCTGCGCGACGAATTTGGCGGAGTGGTGCAGGGCGGGGTCTATCGGCTGCCGATCGAAGTGAGCGCGGCGGTGATGCGGGCTAGGTTTCACCCGGTGAACGGCCAGCTCTATGCGGCCGGTTTCCGCGGCTGGCAGACCAACGGGCGCGACGCCATCCACCGTATCCGCTTCACGGGTGTGACCAGGCCGGTCCCGATCGGTTTGCGCGCGCACGCCAACGGCGTGGTGGTCGAGTTCTCCGCGCCGCTCGACCCAACCGTGGCCGCCGATCCTGCGCGTTATTCGATCAGCAAATGGAATTATGTCTGGGGTCCGCAATATGGCTCGGGGCGCTTCTCCATCGACCAGCGTGACGAAGCGGCGGAGGCCAAGGCGCTCACCGCACCCTCGAAGGGCTCGCACAACATCATCGATCCCGTGGCGGTCGCCGCGGCGCGCCTGCTCGACGACGGGCGCTCGGTGTTCCTTTACGTCCCGCGGATGACGCCGGCAATGCAGCTCGAGCTGAAGCTCGATCTCGCCGATGCGAAAGGCGCGCGCGTGCGCGAGACGATCTACCACACCGTGCATGCGCTGCGGCCGGACTTCACGGTGCCCGCCGTGCGTTGGGAAGAGATTAAGGTCGCGGCGACCGGCCCGGTCGGCGAACCGGGACTCGCGCTGAGCTTCAACTCCGAGATCACCGACACGGTGCGGGTGGATCAACTCGCGCTCACGGTGCCGGAAGGCGCGTCGCCTTCGGTGTTCATCACCGCGCGGGGTGGATCCTTTGGCGCGGCGTGGCAGGGCTCGCTGATTGTGCCTGAGCGCGACGACTACACGTTTTCCTTCGAGGGCAACGGCCACGTCACGCTCCAGATTGGCGGCCGGACGATTCTGAGCGGCGATCTGCCGCTCACCGCGCAGGCCCCGGTGACGCTCGCCAAGGGAGCGCACGCGATCTACGCAAGCTACAAGAGCCCGCGCGCGGGCGAGTCGCGGGTGCGGCTGCTCTGGTCGAGCCCGCAATTTCGCCCGGAGCCGGTGCCGGCGACGGCGTTCCGCTTTCTTCCGCCCTCGGAAATGCAGGCGTGGACGAAGGCGCGCGAGGGGCGCGAGGTTTTCACGGCGGCGATGTGCGTGCGCTGTCACCAGAGCGGGCGGGGCGGCCTGCCCGCCGACGTCACGCCGGAACTGCGCGTGAGCGCGCCGGACTTTGCCGCGATCGGCAGCCGGCTGGAGCCCGGCTGGATTGAGCAGTGGGTGGGCGCGCCGCAGGGCTATTGCCCGACGGTCGCGCCGCGGCAGGCGGGCGATGTGGCGGCGTATCTGGCCGCGCAGCGCGCGGGCGGGGAGGCGGCCACGCCGTTGCCGGCCGATGCGGCGACCATCGCCGCGGGCGCCGGTCTCGTCGCCAAACTGCACCTTGGATTTTGGATCGAACCGCTGGCTCAGGCGCGCAAGCACACGGACGCGGGGCTCGTGGGATTCCTGCGCGAGCCGGCGCGGCATCACGCGGACACGGTGTTTCCCGATGTGCGGCTCAGCGAGACCGAGGCCCGCCAGATCGCGGGTTACGTGCGATCGCGCCAGCCGGCGGCGGCGCGGGCGAGCGGCGGCGATGCCGCTGCGGGCGCCGCGATCGTCGCGCGCGCGTGCGCCGCGTGCCACGGACCGGACGCCGGAGCCGGCGCGGCCCCGATGAGCCTCGAGCAAATCGCGGTCAGCGACTGGACCGTGCGCGGCTGTGTGGCGGAAAACCGCGGGAGTGCGCCGGACTATCGTTTCACCCCCGGGCAGGTGTCGGCGCTCATCGCTCTGCGCAACGCCGACCGCGACGTGGGCATGCAGTCGCTGCGGCGTTTTGCCCCGGCGGAGTATGCCGCGGCGCAGCTCAAGGCGCTCAACTGTGCGCAGTGCCATGCCGGCGGCGGGGAGCACAAGGTGCCCGACATCGCGCTGGCCGGGGAAAAATTCCAGCGCGAGTGGCTCACGCAACTCATCGCGGGCGGCCTTGCGGAGAAGATTCGCCCTTGGCAGGAGGCGCGCATGCCGGCCTTTGCCAGCCGCGCGGCCAACCTCGCGCTGGGCCTTGCGGCCAAACACGGTGTGCCGGCAAAGACCGAGCCCGCGCGCACCGCCCCCGATCTTATTGCGGCGGGCGGGCAGCTCGCCGGCGAGGGCGGCTATGCGTGCATTGCCTGCCATGATGCGGGGGGCCGCAAGGCGCTCCAAGTCTTTGAAGGCCAGGGGCCCAATCTCCGCCTCGCGGCCGAGCGGCTGCGCCCCGACTACTACCAACGCTGGATGCACTGGCCGCAGCGCATCGACCCCGCGACCATCATGCCCCGCTACACGAAGGATCGCGACCACGCGTTGCTCGACACCCACTTTGGCGGCGACGCGGAGCGGCAATTTGAGGCGGTGTGGCAGTGGGCGCGGAGCCTGAAATAGACTACGGCAGGGCGGGGGGGCGGCCCTGCGTCATTTCCGTGAACGTTTCATGGCGAATAAATGTTTCGCTGGATTTCGGCCGGCGACTCGCCAACTCTCCGCCCGGTTACCCTGTTCTTCCCTGCCGCCGATGCCCTGACCCAGCTTGGCTGCGTCCCTGTTTCGACTAGACAACCATGACCACAAACCCTGCTACCTCGCGCCTCGGCCTTCTGGCCTGGCGCATGTTCCTGTCGTTGCTGCTGCCGTTGGCGGCGCTTCTGGCTCCGGCCGCCTCCGCGGCTGACAACACCGCCGTCATCAGCGGTATCGTGACCAACAAGACGACCGGCAACGGTCTTATCGGCGCCAAGGTCGAGATCCCCAAGCTCGGCCTCACCGCGCTCGTGGACAACACCGGCCGCTACCTGCTCAACGTGCCCGGCGGCGCGCACGAGCTGGTCGTGACCTACACGGGCTTGGATGAACAGCGCGCGCTGGTCACGGTCGCGGCCGGCCAGCCTGTGCTGCGGAATTTCGAGATGAGCAGTGCGGTCTTCATGCTCGATGCCTTCAAGGTCGCCAGCGAGAAGGCCGGCCAAGCCTCGGCACTCACGGCGCAGCGCAACGCGGATAACCTGAAGAGCATCGCCTCGATGGACGCGTTGACCGATTTGCCGAACATGAACGCCACCGAACTCGCCATCCGTCTCCCCGGCGTGACCTTCGGCGACCCCGGCGACGAGGTCGTGGAGCAAATCAGCGTGCGCGGCATGGGCACAGGCACGACCTCCATCACGATCGACGGAGGCGGCATGGCGTCGTTCTCCGCGCAAGGCCGCACGACGCGCATGACGGCGTTCACGGGCGCGATGTTCGAGTCGCTCGAGCTGACCAAGGGCCAGACGCCCGACCGCCCGGTGGATTCGCTCGGCGGCAGCGTGAACTTCAAGACCCGCTCGCCCCTCTCCATGCGCGAGAAGCGCCGTCTCACGCTGGACGCGCAATATCGCACGGCGCCGTCCTTCACCGAGCAGGTGCCGCTCCGCGAGCAGCACCGCAACCACGGTCTGTTCAATGTCCAATACACCGAGAAATTCGCGGTCCTTGGCCAAGAGACCGAGAACCTTGCCGTGTCGGTGAATGCCTTCTACAGCGAGAACGCGTTCGGCTATTTCCAAACCAACCGCGACTACCAGCAGGTCAATACCCAGCCCGCCTACCTGTGGGACTATCGCACGCGCGACAATTTTAACGTCCGCAAGCAGCGCAGCATCAGCACCAAGTTCGACTACCGCCTGACGCGCGACGATCTGCTCAAGCTGAACGTCGTGGTCTACAACGCCCCCGAGCCGATGCGCCGCCAATACAACATGCGCGCGTTTGCCGGCAGTCAGACCACCGTGCCCAACGCCACCACCTCGGGTGTCGTCCCCGGCTTCACCGATCGCATCACGACCGTGCGCGCCGTGCCCACCGCCGCCAATGCCACCTCAGCCACGACCGCTCCCGCCCTCATGGATCAAGGCACGACCAACATCCATCGCGACCAGCGCGGCCGCCACATCGACCTCGGCGGCGAGCACAAGTGGGGCCGGATCGAGTTTGATTGGGCGGCGCTTTGGAGTCGCGTGCGCTACCGCACGCTCGGCAATGAGGCGAATCTCACAAACCGCATCGGCAACGTCCCGTTGATCGGCCCCAATGGCCGCCGCAACGACGTCGCCGGCACCGCCGCCAGCCCGCTGGACAATATCGTCGGCCCCAATGGCGAGACCGGCGTGGGCTGGATCCTCGACCGCACGCAGAGCGATCTCTACCCGCGCTTCATCCAGAACGGCGGCCTCGATTTCACCAACCCGAACAACTGGCGCCCCACCGTCAACGGCCTCACCTCCAATTCGGGCAATCTCGACGTGAACATGATCCGTGAGCTGCGAGGCAACGTGAAATACCGGCTGCCGTTCCTGGAGGAATATCCCTCGTTCCTCAAGACGGGCTACTCCATCCGCGATAACAGGGTCGAACTCTACCGCACCGGCCGTCGCTGGAGCTACATCCGCCGTGAGGCGCTGCCGCACATCCCAAATTTCGTCACTTGGGACAAGCTGAAGACCGGCCGCAATCTTCCGTATTGGGAGGGCGCGCAGTTCTACAACAACGGCCGCCTCGTTGATCCGGGGCTCTGGGAGGAAGATATCTATTTCTTCCATCAGAATCGCATCCAAAACACCAACCGGACCCAAGAGATCATCACCGGCTACTACGGCATGATCAACGGCAAGGTGGGCCGCTTCGGCTACCTCGGTGGCGTCCGCAGCGAGAACACCGTGACGGTCGGACGCGTCAACGTCCGCGCGCGCACGCTGTCCTCCAACGCGGAGCGCGCGGCCGACCCGGTGGGCTCCGCGATCCGCGACTACCTCAACCCGGTCAAGAACTCCGGCGAATACACGGAGAACTTCCCTAGCATGCACACGTGGTATGATCTCACGCCCAATCTCCGCCTGCGCGCGGCTTGGAGCACCGGCATGGCCCGCCCGTCACTCGGCAACGCCGTCACTGGGCTCGGCATCAACGAGACCCAGCAGACCATCACGTTTGGCAATCCCGAGCTGAAGCCCACGAAATCCAAGAACTGGGACTTCGCCGCCGAATACAGCTTCGGCACCGCGAGCTACGTGAAGGTCGGCTGGTTCCACAAGCGGATCGAGGACTACGTCCGGGCCAACCAGCCGATCGGCACGGTCGGAGTCGGCGTCGACAACGGCTTCAACGGTCAATACGAGGGCTACGAAATCCTCGCCAATTCCAACGCCGGCAACGCGTTCACGCAGGGCTGGGAAGTCGAGTATGTGCAGAACTTCCGTTTCCTGCCGGGCGTGCTGCGCACCCTGCGGTTCTCGGGCAACTTCACGAAGCTCATGGCGCACGGCGACTATGGCACGCCCGGGGTTTACCTCACCACGAAGCAGGTCAACGGCTTCATTCCGTTCACGGCCAACGCCAACCTCGGCTGGGATTACAAGAAGTTCGGCGTCTCGGTGAGCTACAACTACACCGACAGCAGCATCCGTGGCGCCTTCAACATCGCCCAGCCCTCGCGCAACCGCTACATGATGCCGCGCAGTTTGTTCAACACGAACCTGCGGTATAACCTGCCGCGGAACATGACGCTCACCCTCGGCGTGCAAAACCTCTTCAACGAGCCGCAGCGCTACTACCGTTCCGTGCAGGATCAGCTGGAGACCTTCCTGATCCAGGGCACGACGCTGACGCTCAATCTGCAGGCGCGGTTCTGATTCTTGCAGTCCGAATCGGGTGGCTGGGGCTTGCGCCCTTGCCACCCGATTTTTTTTGGCCACACCAGACCCATGAGCCCGTATTGTTTGCGAATCCTCTTCGCGGTCGCCGTGGCCGGGCTATGCGCGCGATTGCCCGCCACGGAGGCGGGCGTCGTCTTCGGAGCAGGCGAATGGCGGGCGCTTTCGCCGCGGGACGAAATTCGCCCGGGTTTTTCGGTCGAGTCCGGTGATGACGGACGCGAGCTGCGCCTCGTAATAAACGCTGATGCACGCGAGGGCTTGCACGGCTATTGGTCGCGCGCGTTACCGGTCGTTGGCGGGCAGCATTACCGGTTCAGTGTTCAGCGCAAAGCCAGCGGTCTCGCCGCCCCGCGGCGCAACGCCGTGGTGCGGGTGCTCTGGCGCGACGCCGCCGGCAAATCCGTGCTGACCGACGAGCCGCTCGTCCGCGGCGTGCTCCCGGGCTTCAAACCCACGGCCGAGCCCGAGTATCCAGGCGAAACCAATGATCGCGGCGACGGCTGGGTCGAGGTTGCGGGCACCTATCGGGCGCCGCCCGCAGCTGCCCGTGCCGTGGTCGAACTCCACCTCCAGTGGGCGGCCAACGCCCGCGTCGAGTGGCGGGGGGCGTCCCTGGTTGCGATCGATCCGCCGCCTGCGCGCCTCGTGCGCTTGGCCGCCGTCCACTATCGCCCCAAGGGCGGAAAATCTCCGCTGGAAAATTGCCGCGAGTTCGCGCCCCTCCTCGCTGACGCCGCGCGCCAGCGCGCCGATCTCGTCGTGTTGCCCGAGACGCTGACTTTTTATGGCCTGCGCCGGAGCTACGCTGATTGCGCGGAGTCGATCCCGGGACCATCGACCGACTATTTCGGCGCGCTGGCGAAGGAGCATGACCTCTACATCGTCGCCGGCCTGCTCGAGCGAGAGGGCGCGCTCGTTTACAACGTCGCCGTGCTGCTCGCGCCCGACGGGAGCATCGCGGGCAAATACCGCAAGGTCGCCCTCCCGCGCGGCGAAATCGAGGGCGGCATCCAGCCAGGGTCCGACTATCCGGTGTTCGAGACCCGCTTTGGCAAACTCGGGATGATGGTGTGCTACGACGGGTTCTTCCCCGAGGTTGCCCGGCAACTGACCTTGCGCGGCGCCGAGGTGATCGCGTGGCCGGTGTGGGGCTGCAATCCGCTCCTCGCCAGCGCGCGTGCCGTCGAGAACCATGTCGTCCTCGTCAGCAGCACCTACGAGGATGTCTCGCGCAATTGGATGCTCACCGCCGTCTATGATCGCTCCGGGCAGACCCTCGCGCGCGCCGAGACGTGGGGCACAGTCGTCGTTGCGGAGGTCGATCTCGCGCGTCGCACACTGTGGCCGAGTCTCGGCGATTTCCGCGCCGAGATCGCGCCGCACCGGCCCGCGTGGGCCGGTGAACCCGCGGCGGCGCACGGGCATGAAGTGGTGAAATGAAAACCGGCGTCGACGTATTCTTCACGGAAGATCGGCACCGCGCCGCGCTGCGCGGCAAACGCGTGGGCCTCATCACCAATCCCACCGGTGTCGATGCCGCGCTCGTCAGCACGGCGGCGCGCTTTCGTGCGTCGCGCGAGTTCGAGCTCGTCGCGCTCTACGGACCCGAGCACGGCGTGCGCGGCGAAGCGCAGGCGGGCGAGTTTGTCGCCTACTACGAGGACAGCCACTACGGCCTGCCCGTTTTTTCCCTCTATGGCCAGGCTCTCACGCTCCCGGCCGATCCGCTCGCTGACATCGACGCCACGATGCGCGATTACGACACCCGGCACACCGGCAAGCAGGTCGCGCCCGAGATGCTGCGCGGCGTCGAGGTGCTCGTCTTCGATCTGCAGGATGTCGGCACCCGCGTTTACACCTACATCGCCACGATGGCCTACGCGATGGAGGCCGCGGCCGCCGCCGGCATTCCGTTCATCGTGCTCGACCGCCCCAACCCGATCAACGGCGCGGACATGGAGGGCCCGATCCTCGAATACCCTCGGCACAGTTCGTTCATCGGCCTCTATCCGATTCCGCTGCGGCACGGGATGACGGCCGGGGAGCTGGCGCGGCTCTTCAACGCGAAATTTCTCCCGAAGAAATGCGATCTCACGGTCGTGCCGATGTCGGGCTGGAGGCGCGGTGATTGGTTCTCCGCCACCCCGCTGCCGTGGGTCGCGCCGTCGCCCAACATGCCGACGCCCAACACCGCGACCGTCTACCCCGGTCAGGTTCTGCTGGAAGGCACGAACCTCTCCGAGGGCCGCGGCACCACGCGGCCCTTCGAGTGGTTCGGCGCACCGTGGATCGATGGCTTCGTGCTCGCGCGCGAACTCAACGCCCTGGCCCTGTCCGGGGTCGTGTTTCGCGAGACGTGGTTCGCGCCGACGTTCTCCAAGTTCTCCGGCCAACGTTGCGGCGGTTGCCAGCTGCACATCGTCGAACGCGAGGTGTTCCGGTCCGTCACCTGCGTGCTCGCGATCCTTGAAACGATCAAACGACTCCACGGTGCGAAGCTGGAGCTGCACGCCGACTACTTCGACAAGGTCATGGGCACATCGCTCGTGCGCGAGGCGTTCGAGCGCGGCGAACCATTCGCGAAAATCGTGGCCTCGTGGGAGCCCGGCTTGGCGGAGTTTGCGCGGCTCCGCGCTCCCTTCCTGCTCTACTGAGCGACGGTCCTCGGCTTCATCGCCCAAGCGACGCCGAGCGTCACGCCCGTGCCGATGAGCGTGAACCACGGCCAGAAAATCTCCCCGCCAAACGTGCCCTGCCACCACGCGCTCGTCGCCGGCAGCTTCGCCGGCCAGTAGAGCAGATTCATCACGACCACGGACGAGATCATCCCGGCCATGGCCGCGCGCATCCCCACGCTCCGGCCAAAGAGCGCTAGGATCAAGCCGCCAAGCAGCGCGCCGCTTGTGAGCCCGCGCAGGGAAAAGGCGGCGTTGAGGACAAATGTCACCTCCCGCGTGAGCCAGGCCACGAAGATGAGCGCCACCGACCAGAAGACCGTCGAATGTTTGCTGAAGCGGAGGAACCACGCCTCGTCGCGATGCGGCAGCAGCGGTTTCAGAAAGTCCATCGTCGAGACCGACGCCAGCGCCGAGATCGCCGAACTGATCGACGACATCGCGGCGGACAAAATCGCGACGATCAGGAAGCCCTTCATCACGGGAGGCATCTCCGTCACGATGAAGATGGGAAAGACAAAGTCGTTGGACTTGATGCCCGGGCTGCCCTCCGGGAGCGGAATTTGAAACGAGTGGTGCTGGTAGAACACCCAGAGCATCACGCCCACGAGCAGGAAAATCAGAAACAGCGGGAAGATCACGACCGCGCTGAAGACGAGCGCCTTCCGCCCCTCGGCCACGTTGCGGCAGGCGAGCACGCGCTGGACTATGAGTTGATCGGCGCCGTGCGAGGAGAGCACCATCACCGTGCCGCCGATGATGCCCATCCAGAGGTTGAAGGGTGGGGCGAGGGAGAAGTTGAGGTTGAGCCACTCCAGCTTGCCCGCGCGCGTCGCCTCGCTGATGGCCGTGCTCCACCCGCCGTCGATCAGCGTGGGAATGTAGAGCAGCGCATACAGGCCGCCGCCGACGAAAAGCACCATCTGCACGGCATCGGTCCAGACAACGGCCTTCATGCCGCCCACGTAGGTGTAGGCCAGCGAGAGCACGACAAAGAGCAAAATCGCCCCGAGAATCGGATCGACCAGGCCGCCGAGGCTGCACACTTCCTCACCGAGCATGAGGCGGATTGGGATGCACGCGACATAGACGCGGACGCCGGCCGAGAGCGGTTCAAGAAACAGAAACAGCGCCCCCGCCAGCCGCCGGGCTCCGCGCCCGAGGTGCTGCTCCAGCAGCTGGTAGGGCGAGAAGATCTCGCCCTTCATATAGTGCGGCACGAGCACGACCGCCAAAATTATCCGGGCGATCACGTAGCCGATGATCATCTGGATGAAGCCCAGGCTCCCGCCCGCGCCAAACGCGATGGCCGGCACGCCGATGATTGTGAGCGCGCTCGTCTCCGTCGCCACGATTGAGGCGCCGATGCCCCACCACGGGATGTCGCGGCCGCCGAGGAAATAGTCGCGCGTGTTGCGCTGGTCCCGGCTGAACCACACCCCCAGCGCGATCATGGCGCCGAGGTAGAGGATGATGACAAGCCAGTCGCCGACGCCGAAGTAGCCGTTCATGGGGTGCGCCGCGATGCAGCAAGAAGCCCCCGTGCTTGGCGAGCCTTTGCTTCGCGGCTCGCGTCCGGCGGGCAGGTTCGTTTCGTTTTCCCTCTTCATGAGCCCCCTCTCTCTCTCCTTGCCCCGGTTTGCGGCGGTGTTTCTCGCGTTCTGGTCCGCGGCCGGCGCCCAGCCGACCCGCAGCCCCGACTACAACGCCGCTCCCGCCACCCGCGGCCTCGTGCTTCACAAATGGTCCGGCGAAATCAATGTCCCCGATCCGGTCGCCGTCGCCGTCGATCCGCTGGGGCGGGTCTATGTCTCCGCCACCACCCGCCGCAAGGTCGGCGACCTCGATATCCGCGAGCACACGATGTGGATTCCTGACGACGTCGGGCTCACGAGCGTCGAGGACAAGCGCGCCTTCTTCAAACGCGAGCTCGCTCCCGGCAAGCTCCGCGCCCCGCGCGGCTCGCTCGCGGACCATAACCGCGACGGCTCGATCGACTGGAAGGATCTCACGGTTCACACCGAGCGCATCTACCAGCTCCGCGACACCAACGGCGACGGCACGGCGGACAAGATCACGGTCTTCGCCGAGGGCTTCAACACCGAGGTCACGGGCATCGCCGCGGGCGTCGGCTGGCACGATGGCTGGCTCTACGCCACCATCGCGCCTGATCTGTGGCGCTTCAAGGACACCAACGACGACGGCGTCGCCGACGTGCGCGAGATCGTGGCGACCGGCTTTGGCGTCCACATCGCCTACGCCGGCCACGACATGCACGGCCCGATCCCGGGGCCCGACGGCCGCATCTACTGGAGCATCGGCGATAAGGGCCTCAACGTCACCTCCCGCGAGGGGCGCAATTTTTCGTTTCCGAACGAGGGCGCTGTGATGCGCGTGGAGCCCGACGGCTCCAACTTCGAGGTGTTCGCGCGCGGCCTGCGCAACGTGCAGGAGCCCGCCTTCAGCGACTACGGTGATCTGCTCGGCGTGGACAACGACGCGGACCAGCCCACCGAGCGCGAGCGCTTCGTCCACATCATCGAGGCGAGCGACACCGGCTGGCGCTGCAATTTCCAATACATGCGCACGGACAGCCTCTGGATGCGCGACGGGCTGTGGAAGCCGCGCTTCCCTGGCCAGCCCGCCTATCTGCTTCCTGCGATCGTAAGCTTCTCGGATGGCCCGGCCGGATTCAAATACGAGCCCGGCACGGCGCTCGGCCGTGCGCAGCGCGGGCTTTGGCTGCTCAACGAATTTCCGTCGGGAAAAATGCGCGCCTTCCGTGCGGAGCGCGACGGCGCGACCTTCGCGATGAAGGACGCCACCATCCTCAACGACGGCATCATGGGCATCGGCCTCGCCTGGCACCCCGACGGCTCGCTCTTCATGGCCGACTGGATCGGCGGCTATCCGCTCGACGGGATCGGCGCGGTCTGGCGCGTCGATGCCAAGGACGGGATCGATCAACCGGCGCGCAAGGAGACGCAGCGCATCCTGTCGGCAGGTTTTGCGAACGCGCCCGAATCCGAACTCGTCGCGCACCTCGCGCACCGCGATCAGCGGGTGCGCCAGGGAGCGCAGTTCGAGCTGGCGAAGCGCAACGCCAAGCCCGCGCTGTTGAAGCTCGCGCGCGACAGCCAGGCAAACCACCTCGCGCGCGTGCATGCCGTGTGGGGCCTCGGTCAGCTGCTGCGCCGCAGCGCCACCGAGTCCGCGACTGTGGCCGCATTGTTGCGCGACGGTGACGCGGAGATCCGCGCGCAGGCGGCGAAAGTGCTCGGCGATGCCGCTACCTCCGGCGCGAAAGGCGAAGGCAAGGCGCTCATCCCGCTGCTCGCCGACACCGAACCCCGCACACGCCTGCAGGCGGCGATCGCCTTGGGTAAATTCCGCGAGCCGGCGGCAGTCGAGGCGCTTTTTGCTCTCGCCGCCCGCGAAGGCACCGAGCCCGTCATGCGGCAGGCCATCGTCGCCGGCCTCGCCGGCTGCGCGACACCCGCGGCCCTCGCCGCGAGGAAATCCGATGCGTCGCAAGGGATCCGCATGTCGGCCGTGATCGCGCTGAGGCGCCTGGCGGCGCCGGAGATTGCGGTGTTTCTCGATGACGCGGATCCGCTTGTCGCCGCCGAGGCCGCGCGCGGCATCCATGACGACACGTCGATTCCGGCGGCCCTGCCGCAGCTGGCCGCGCAGCTCGGCGGCGCGCTGCGGGGCGAGCCCGTCACCCGCCGCGCGATCAATGCGGCGCTGCGGCTCGGCACCGCGGCGGATGCCGGCCGCGTGCTGGCGTTTGCCCTCAACGAGGCGGCGCCGCGCGACCAGCGAATCGAGGCACTCACCGCCCTCAAGGTGTGGGCCAACCCGCCGCGCCTCGACTTGGTTGATGGCTGGGCCCGGACCTTTGACCCGCAGCGGATCGAGGGCGTGCTCGCGCAGCGCCTCGACGCGCTGCTGGCGCTCGCCGATCCGGGACTGAAGACGCTCGCGATCGAAATCATGGTGGCGCATTCGCTCAAGGCCGCGCCGGCGCAGATCGCGGCGATTGTCGCGGAGGCGAAGGCCTCGGGCGAGCTGCGGGCGCAGGCCCTGCGTTTGCTCGGCGGCGACCAGCGCAACGATCCGGCGTTCGAGCGCGCGCTTGATGTGGCGCTGGCCGCCGGCTCGCCGGCGCCGCTTTACCGCGCGGGTCTTTCCCTGCTGCTGCCCGGCCTGTCCGCCCGCCTCGTGGCGGAGGCTCGCACCGCGCTGGCGAGCCGAGGCGTTCCGGAAAAACAGCACGCGATCGCCCTGCTCGCGCAGGCGGGCACGGCGGTGAGCGACGCGTTGCTCGGCACTCTGGCTGATGCGCTCGTCGCCGGGAAATGTGAGCCGGCCCTGAAACTGGATGTGCTCGAGGCGTTGCAGGCGCGCGAAGCGAAGAACCCCGCGCTCGCCGCCAAGGCGAAGGCCTACGCTGCCACCACCGCGGGCACGACACGGGCCGAGCTCCTGACCGGCGGTGACATCGGCCGCGGCCGCGACATTGTGGCCAACCATCTCAATGCCAATTGCACCGCGTGCCACGCGACCGAGGCCGCGGGCGGCAGCGAGGTCGGGCCCAACCTCCGCACCATCGGGGCGCAGCGCGACGCGGCCCATCTGCTCGAATCGCTGCTTAACCCCGCCGCGCAGATCGCGACCGGCTACGGGCTCGTTGGCATCACTCTGAAAAACAAGACCGAGATCACCGGCACAATCGCGAAGGAGACGCCGGACGCCGTGACGGTGCGCGCCTTCGACGGCAAACAGCAGGTGATTCCGCGAGCGGAGATTGCGACCCAGACGCCGCCCGTCTCGATCATGCCGCCGATGGGCGCGATTTTGCAGCCGCGCGAGCTGCGCGATGTCGTGACCTACCTTGCCAGCCTCAAGGGCGGCGGCCGCGGCGGGCGGTCCGCGACGAAGCAGGGCGAGGAGCCGTAGGCTTTTTCTGGAGCCGAGGCGCCCTCGCCGCGGTTTTGTTGGCCCGCGGAAAGATGGGTCAGACCAACGGATATTCGTTTTGGACTGTCCTTGCGAGGAGTGGGCGACGAATGAATCGAGCTGGATTGCCGCGGTGCGCTACGCACACCTCGCAATGACAAAGGTCCAAGAATTGGCGGATGTTTGGATTGGACGCGGCGAGGGCGCCGCATCCCCAACCAAACCTTCGTGGGCACGCCTTCGGGCTCGCGTGCGATTCGCGCGGTGTTTCTAGTTTTGCGCTGATGTCCTCTCCGACCACCACCCGTCCTCCCGTCGTCTCCGCGTCGCCGTGCCCGTGTGGCAGCGGCCGCACGTTTGGCGAGTGCTGCGAACCGCTGCTGAAGCAGACGCGCACCGCCGCCAACGCCGAGGAACTCATGCGCTCGCGGTTCACCGCCCACTGTGTCGGTGATCACCGGCACCTGCACCGCACTTATCTCGAGACCTCGCGCCACCCGTTTGTCGAGGAACCGGCGGGCGAGGAGGTGCAGTGGACACGGCTCGTGATCCGATCGCACGAGCCGGAGGTGAAGCCGGATCTCTCGCATGTCGATTTCACCGCCTACTTCGCGGGCAACGACGAGGCCGAGCACCCGATGCACGAGAAGTCCGAGTTTCGCCGCATCGAAGGCCAGTGGTTCTTCGTGCGCCCGCTCCGCGAGGGGCCGGCGCCCGTGCGCGCCGCCGTGAAGGCCGGTCGCAACGACCCGTGCCCCTGCGGCAGCGGGAAGAAGTTCAAGCACTGCTGCGGGCGCTGAGGGCCACAGCGGGGCTCGCGGCTGCGGTTCCAGGCTAGTGTGGCCCTTTGCGTAATAGCAGGAGTGTCGCAATTCGGTGGGCGTGGTCCTCCTGCCACTCACGGGGCGAGTTGCAGTTTCGGCGCATCACCAACTCTCCGAAAGCGCGTGGCGGCGATCCCTAACCTTTTCGGTTGTGCCGCTCGTCGTAAAGTGTGCGCGCTTTCCGGTATACGGCTTCGGGTGTTCCCGAACCGAATCGCTCAATAATGTGCGCATGCATGATACGATTGTAGCTGGAAACATACTCGACCAAGGCTTCGGTCACAAGACATCCGGCTAAATCTCGGGATTCGACATCGAACTCCCGCTTCCAAATCTCCTTCAACTCGGAATTCCAAGGATAGGGCAGGCCATATCCTAGCAGCACAACTTTTCCCGCGCGCAGATCTAACGACGCTTCATGCGCACCATCGCGTCCCTCGTATTCGTCGCCATTCGTCGTGGTGATGGGCGGGAGAATCGCAACGGCGTTTCTTTTCCACCACTGAGGCGATTCACCGGCGAATTGAACCTTGGTTGTGCGAGGCCCCCACCAGCGAAAATAGACCACAAATGCCAGCATCAGGGCCGCTGGAATTATCAAATAGACGCGCTTCATGAATGTAAGAACGCAGGAGCCGCAGCGTTCTTAGGATACCGGTCTCATTCGCTTTCGTCGCGTTTTTGAACAGACGCGCGGAGCGGATGATGAAAAGGAAATGCAGATTTCGAGGGGCGAATCTCTAGGCCGTGTCTTAGTCGCCCCACCGAAATGCAGCGACTTCACGACGTCTTAATCTGCCGCGTCTTGGAATCGTAGGTCGTCTTTTTGCCGGTGTCGTAGGCGATGACGGCCATCATCACGGCCACGGCGTGTTGGAAGCCGGCGTCGATGCTGGCGTGCGGGGTCTCGCCGCTGCGCATGCACTCGAGCCAGTTGAGCCAGTGGTCCGGGCGCTTGATCGGCGTGACTTCGATCTTGCCGCGGATGGAGCCGTCGCGCTTGCGGCCGCCTTCGGCGCTGTAATACGGCGCGTTCCAGTTATCGACGGAGAGCGTGCCTTTCTCGCCGAAGAATTTCCGGGTGTTGCCGGCGCTGTTGCCAAAGTTGTTGGAGCTCGTGACGACGAAGCCCTCGGGATACATCCACGTGGCGATCACGTTGTCGGGCGTGGTGAAGTTGTTCTCGTCCTTCCAGGTCGTCACGCCGCCGAGGCACACGCACGACTGGGGCAGGCCGCAGTCCATCACATAGTGCATGAGGTCGAGGAAGTGCGCGCCCCACTGCGGGACGGGGCCCTGGCAGAACTCGTAGTAGCCATACCAGGCGGAATACTTCCGCGCGTCGAAGGCCTGCTTGGGGGTGTCGCCGAGGAACTCGTTCCAATCGACGTCCTCCTTTTTGATGTCCTTGCCGAGGTAGGAATACCAGTAGGGCTTGTCGCCGTTGCGGCTCTCGTCGATGCGCATGACCTTGCCGAGCACGCCGGACTTCATGAGCTCGCGGGCGCCGACGACGCCGGGGAAGCTGCGGAGCTGCGTGCCGACCTGGATGATGCTGCCGGCGGCCTGCGCAGCCTTGGCGGCATCGTAGGCCTTGACGAGCTTGGCGAAATCCGTGGCGAGCGGCTTCTCGACGTAGATGTGCTTGCGGGCCTTGGCGGCGGCCTCGAGGTGCGTGGTGTGCAGATGATCGGGCGAGGCGATCATTACGGCGTCGATTCCATCCATCGCGAGCAAGTCGCGGTAGGAGACGAACTCCTTGGCGGGGCGGCCGAAGTTTTTCTGCACGACACCGTTCATCCTTTCGCGGGCGACCTTCCACGGGTCGGCGATGGCGACGACCTCGAAGTTGGTGGCGTCCTTGTGCGGGAGGATGCCGTTGACGAGATGGGCGTCGCGGCCGCGGCTGCCGCAGCCGATGTGGGCGATGCGGATGCGGTCGTTGGCGCCGATGGAGTTGGCGCGTTCCTTGGCGGTGAGGAAACGCGGGGTGGCGGCGACGAGCGCGGTGCCGGCGGCGGCCTTGGCGGAGGTCTTCAGGAAGTCGCGGCGGGGGAGGGGGGATTGGGCGGGGGGATTCATGGTGAGAAAAGAAGGCGTGGTTTCGTTTGGTTTGTCATTCTGAGCGCAGCGAAGAATCCACTTGGACCTTCGCACCGCATGGAGGAGTCGTGGCTCCTGCTGGATTCTTCGCTGCGCTCAGAATGACAATGAGTGGGATTAAGCGACGAGGATTTGGTCGAGTTTCTGGGAGAGGTGGTTGAGGAATTCCTGCGGCGGCAGGTCGCGCGGGGCGCCCTGCTCGGTGATGAGCCAGCCGGTGTAGTTGATCTCGTCGAAGGCTTTCATCACGGCCGGCCAGTCGCTGTCGCCGTGCAAGAGCTCGACGTTGAAGCCGGAATAAGGGCCCGTCTCGTCGCGCAGCTTGCGGCTATATTCCTTCACGTGGACGGCCGCGATGCGCGGGCCGAGGAGGCGCGCCCATTGCTCGGGCCAGCCCAGGTTCACGACGTTGCCGACGTCAAAATGCCATTTCACCGCCGGCGATTTGAACGAATCGCAGTATTCCACCGCCTCCAGCGGGCTGAGGAGAAACTGGTTCCAGACGTTCTCGAGGGCGATCGCGACGCCGAGTTCCTCGGCGAGCGGCACGCACTTCCTGATCTCCTCGACGGAGCGCTTCCACGCGTCGGCGTAGGCGATGTCCTTCCTCACCACGGCGGGCACGAGCAGCACGGATTTCGCGCCGTAGGCCTTGGCGTCGCGCAGCGCGATCTTGAGGTTGTTGACGCTGGTCTCGCGGTCGGCGGGATTCGGCGACGAGAGCGGGTGGCTCCAGTGCGAAGCCATCAGCACGCTGGCGATCTCGAGGCCCGCGGCGTCGCGGGCGGCCAGGACATCGGTGTTGTTCTGGCCGCTGCTGACTTCGACGCCGTGGAAACCGGCGGTCTTGAGCATGCGAAACTTCTCCGTGAGCGAGAGCGACTCCGTGCCGCGGCGCGGGAACGTCGAGAACATCAGGCCCTTCTTGTTTACGCGCGGCGTGGTGCGCGAGGGCTTGAACGCGGCCGGCCCGGCGGAGGCTTCAGGCCGATTCGCGGGACGTTTCTTTTTCGTGTCGGCCTCGGCGCCGAGCAGCCCGAGCGGGGTGAGCGCGGCGACGGCGGCGGAGGATTGGAGGAAGGCGCGGCGGTCCATAGTCAGAGGCGTTTGACTGCGAGATCCTTGAAGGCCACGGGGTCGTTGTGCCCGGCGAGGCCGAAGAAGCCGGCGGTCCGATCTTTGCCGGGGTGCGCTTTCTTGTCCATGACCGCCGCCATGTCGACCTTGGACAGGTCGGCGTCGAGGATGATGGTGCCGTTGAGCTCCACCTTGATGGTCGAGCCCTTGACGGTGACTTCCTGGAAATTCCATTCGCCGAGCGGGCGCTGATAGCCGGGGATGCCGGGCACCATGCCGTAAACCGAGCCGTGCTGCTGGCGCGGGTCGAGTTTCTTGTCGGGCTGGCCCCGCGAGGCGTAATAATTTTCGTCGATGATCTGCAGCTCGGTCATGCCGTCGTAGGCGGTGTTGCCCGTGCCGGGGTAGCGGATGGCGAGGCCGTTGTTGCCGCCGGGCGGAATCTTGAAGGCCAGGCGCACCACGAAGTCGCGCAGCTCCTGTTTCCAATACGGCGTGCCGCCCCGGTTCGCGCGCCAGACGAGCGCGCCGTCCTTGATTTCCATCACGTCGAGCGGCGTCTTGATCGCGGGCTGATTCTTGGTAGCCGCCTTTTCCTCGATGGCCCACCCGTCGAGATTCTTGCCGTTGAAAATGCTCTCGAAACCCGCGGCCCCTTTGCTCGCGAGGAGCTGATTGGCTTCGTCGGTGCCGATTTCGCGGAGGTAAACGTTGCGCCAGTGCGTCGCGCCGCCGTGCGTCTGCAACTGGATCGGCCCGCGCGCCGGGATCGGGCGGCGCTCCTCGGGCTTCAGCTTTTTGTTGGCCTTGTCGTAGTAGTTTTCGAGGACGGCGTGATCGACGACGAGCTGGGCGTTGAGCCACACGCTCACGCGGCTGCCGACCATCACGACGCGGAGGGAATTCCACTCGCCGATCGGCTTGTCGGCCTTCACGAGCGGGTCGCGGCCGGGGGTGCCCTTGGTGTTGTTCCAGAGCCCGCCGGAGCCCTTGGCGTAGCCGATGTCCTTGGTGTCGGGTATGCCGGTGTCCCAGATCTGCACTTGCGGCACGCCGCGGAGGTAGACGCCGGAGTCGGCGCCCTTCGCGAGCTTGTAGTCGAGGCGCAGCTCGAAGTCGCCGTAGTCCTTTTCCATCGTCGCGTAGCGGCCCTCGCCGTCGTTGACGAGCACGCCGCCCTCGGCACGCCAGTGGGGCTTGCCGTCCTTGAGCTCGGTGAGGCTCTTCGTCCACTCGGCGATTTTCTTCGCCCGATCCTCGGCGCTCATCTCGAGCAGGGCGCGGTGATCAAAGGTATCGCCGCCGCGCCAGCCGGCGAGGTCTCGGCCGTTGAAGAGCGCGGTGAAGCCCGGCGGCGGGGCCGGCGGGGTTTGGGCGCACGCGGTGAGACCGAGCAGCAGGATGGGGAGGGCGAGGCGAAGCGGCGGAATGCGCATGGCGGGGAGGGGGAGCGCAAGTGTCGGGTCGGTTACACTCGCGCCGCAAACAGAATTTCCATGCGCCTGTAAGTGTTGCCAACGTCCCATCGCTTTTGGCCTGTCATTGCGAGGAGCGGAGCGACGAAGCAATCCAGCTGGATTGCCACGGCGCGCTGCGCGCACCTCGCAATGACAAAGGTCTAGAAGGAAGCGGACGTTGGTATGAGGATTAAGATTAAGTGGTGCCCTTGATTTCTTTGGGAGGGTGATGAAGCCCCCGTCGCTCCCGCACCAAAGTTTGTCGTGGACTTCCTAGCAGAGGCGGAGCGAGGCGCGTAGTGTTTTCAGGATCGACCTCGGGGCTTCGGCTTCGGACGTTCCTACGCCGTTCCTGACCCGCCGGCCATCACCCATCCCCATTCCCCATTTTTTGCCCCGACTTATGACCACCTCTGTTTCCCGGCTCGCCCGGTTTGTTTTGATGTTCACTGCGCTCCTCGCCGCGCTTCGCGCAGCGGAGGCACCGACGGCGTTTTCCCTGAGCGACGGAGACCGGGTGATCTTCCTTGGCGATGGTCTCGTCGAGGGCGAGCAATACCACGCTTGGGTAGAGCTGATGCTCACGGCGCGGTTCCCGGACCGGGCGGTGACGTTTCGTAACCTGGGCTGGAGCGGCGACACACCCGCGGGCGACTCGCGTTTTGGTCTGAGCCTGTTGCAGGCCGGCCGCGAGCCCGCCGACGAAGGCTGGACGCAGCTTGTGAAGCAAATCGAGGAGGCCCGGCCCACGGTCGCCTTTGTCGCCTACGGCATGGCGAGTTCGTTTGAGGGTGCGGCGGGCCTCGGCAAGTTCCGCTCCGATTACGAGCGTCTGCTGGCCACGATGACGCAGAAGGCTCCGGGCGTGCGGCTCGTGCTCGTGTCGCCCATCGCCCACGAAAACCTCGGTGCGCCGTGGCCCGACCCCGCGCCGCACAACACCCAGCTCGCCGCCTATGCGCGGGCTGTCGCCGAAATCGCCGCGGCGCGCGGCGCACCCCATGTGGCGCTGTTTGACCTCACGACGCGGCTGGCCGCGGGCCGCCGCGCTCCGCTCACGCACAACGGCATCCAGCCCACGGGCCCCGGCTATCGCGTGCTGGCGGAACTCATCGAGGAGAGCCTCCTCGGCGGCGCGCCTGGCGCGTGGCGCACGAGCCCCCAGGCGGAGCCGCTGCGGCAGGCGATTCTGCGCAAGAACGAATGGTTCTTCCACCGCTCGCGGCCGGCCAACATGGCCTACATCTTCGGTTTTCGTAAACGCGAGCAGGGCAAGAACGCCACCGAAGTTTTGCAGTTCGACGAGTTCATCGCCGCCGAGGAGCAGCGCATCGCGCAGTTGCGCGCGCTCACGCCGGCCAATGTGCCGGAGATTCCGCGACGCACGGGCAATCTCGTCACGGAGTTTCGCCCGCAGCCGCACCCGCAGTTCGAGGTCGCCGACGGCCTCGAGGTCACGCTCTGGGCCGAGAATCCTCTCCTCCACAAACCCATCCAGATGAACTTCGACGCGCGCGGCCGCCTGTGGGTCGCCAGCTCCGAACTCTACCCGCAGATCGAGCCGGGCCAGGCGGCGTCGGACAAGATCATCATCCTCGAGGACACCACGGGGGCGGGCCGCGCCGACAAGGCCACGGTCTTTGCCGAAGGCCTGCTGATTCCCACGGGCGTCGCGCCCGGCGACGGTGGAGTCTATGTCGCGCAGAGCACGGAGCTGCTGCACTTCCAGGACACCGATGGCGACGGCAAGGCCGACGTGCGTCGCGCCCTGCTGCGCGGCTTCGGCACCGAGGACACGCACCATAATCTCCACACGCTCCGGTGGGCGCCCGATGGCCGCCTGCAAATGGCGCAGTCCGTTTACACGCGCACCGACGCCGAGACTCCGCATGGCGTTGTGCGGCTCAAGGCCGGCGGCATCTTCCGCCTTGATCCGCGGAATCAGCAAATGGACATCCTTTACCGCGGCTGGATTAACGCCTGGGGCAACCAATTCGACGACTTCGGCCAGTCCTTCGTGACCGACGGCGCCGGTTTCCAAGGCATCAGCTGGGGCATCCCCGGCGCCACCTATCGCACGCTGGCGCCGGCGCGGCGCGAGTTGCGCAGCATCAGCACCGGCGCCTACCCGAAATTCTGCGGCCTTGAGATCGTGCGCTCGGAATTGTTTCCCGCCGACTGGCAGGGCGACTTTGTCACCGCCGATTTCCGGGCGCACCGCATCGTGCGCTTCAAGGCCAGCGATGAGGGCTCGGGCTACGTCACCAAGGAGCTGCCCGACGTGATGCGCACGACGGCCAATTCCTTCCGCCCGATCGATCTGCGCATGGGGCCGGATGGCGCGCTCTACATCGCCGACTGGAGCAACCCTATCATCCAGCACGGCGAGGTGGATTTCCGCGACGTGCGCCGCGACAAGGCCCACGGCCGCATCTGGCGCGTCGCGCCCAAGGGCCGGCCGGCCCTCGCCAAAACCGACCTCACGAAACTCGCCAACCGCGACCTCCTCGCCCGGGTGCTCTCGCCCAACGGCTACGAGGTCGAGCAGGCGCGCCGCGTGCTCGCCGAGCGCGGGCCCGCGAAGGTGCTGCCTGATCTTGCGGCGTGGACCGCGACCCTTGGCAGCGATGAGAGCGCGCGTCTGCGCGCGCTGTGGCTGCATCAGGCGCTGGATGGAGTGCCGGCCACGCTCTTGAACAGTCTCATCGCAGCCAAGGATGCGCGGGTGCGCGCCGCGGCGATCCGGGCGCTGCCGGTGGACGGGGCGCTGCCCGTGCTGGAGAAACTCATCGCCGACGAGAACCCGCGCGTGCGCGTCGAGGCTCTGCGTGCGCTCGGCCGCCAGGGCACCGCGCGCGCCGCGGAGCTCGCGCTCGGCGTGCTGGTCCGGCCGATGGATCCGTTTCTCGATTACGCGCTGTGGCTCACGATCAACGATCTGGCCGAGCCGTGGCTGGCGGCGGTGAAGAGCGGCGCGTGGAAAATCGCGGGCCGCGAGGCGCAACTCGAGTTTGGCCTCAAGGCGGTCGAACCCGCGCAGGCGAGCGAGGTCCTCGGCGAATTGCTCGCGCGGACGGGCATTCCGCGCGACGGCTCCGGTCCGTGGATCGAGTTGATTGGTTCGGCGGGCGGCGCGCCGGAGCTGCAAATGCTGTTTGAGCACGTGACACGCGGGAGCCTGACGGACTCGGCCATCGGGCGGGCGCTCACGGCGCTCACCGAGGCCGCGCGCCTGCGCTCGACCAAGCCGTCCGTGGCGCTCGACGGTCTCAACGCCCTGCTCCAATCGCCCAACGCCGACCACCGCATGGGCGCGATCCGGCTCGCCGGCGCGTGGAAATTTGGCGCGGCGAGGGCGCGGCTTGTCGCACTCGCGAGCGCCGCAACCTCGAAGGAGGACGAGCGCCGCGCGGCCTTCGTCGCGCTGCGCGACATCGGCGGGGCCGCGACGATCGCCGAGTTAAAAAAACTCTGCGCTCCCACCATCGCCCCGGTGGTGCGCCGCGAGGCGGTGCTCACGCTGGCATCGCTCGAATTGCCCACGGCGTTGCCCGAGATCATCGCGCTGCTCCAGACGACCACGGGCGACACGGAGTCGGCCGCGCTCTGGCGCTCGCTGCTGGCGATTCGCGGAGTGAGCGGGCGGCTCGCGACCGAATTGCCCAAGGTCGAGCTGCCGCGCGAAGTCGCGCGTGCGGGTCTCCGCCCCGCCCGCGAAGGCACGCAGCACCAGGCGCTCGTGCCCGTGCTGCTCAGGGCTGCGGGGCTCGCCCTTTCCGATGTCCAGTTCTCCGCCGCCGACATGCAGGCGCTGGCCCGCGACGCGCTGGCGCAGGGAGATCCCCGCCGCGGCGAGCACATCTACCGCCGCGCCGAGCTCGCCTGCGTGGCCTGCCACGCGATCGGCGGCGCAGGCGGCAAGATCGGGCCCGACCTCACCAGCATCGGGGCGAGCGCGCCCCCCGACTATCTGGTCGAGGCGTTGCTCTACCCGAGCGCCAAGATCAAGGAGGGCTACCACTCCGTGATGATCGCGACGAAGTCCGGCGAGGAACGCAGCGGCATGATCACGCGCGAGACCGCCACCGAAGTGGTGCTGCGCGACGCGACCGACAAGGAAATCTCCATTCCCGTCAGGGACATCGCTCGTCGCACCAGCGTAGGCTCGCTCATGCCTGCCGGCCTGATCGACGGTCTGGTGCCGGAGGAGCGTCTCGACCTGATCTCATTCCTCGCTCAACTCGGAAAACCGGGGGACTTCGATGCCTCCAAGGGCGGCGTCGCGCGCAACTGGCAGCTCTACCTCGTCGTGAGCCAGAACATGCACATCGGCATCGAGCCGGTCACGGGCGGTGATCTCTCGCTCGCGGGCTGGGTGCCCGTCACCTCGCTGGCCAACGGCGCGCTCCCGCGCCAAGCCACCGAGATCGCGTTTCCCAACCGCGGCAACACGCGCGGCCTCTTTGCCGCGACGCAGTTTGACGCGACCAAGGCGGGCCCGGTGAAGCTCACCCTCGGTGGCGAAATCAAGGGCGCGTGGCTCAACGGCGTGATTGTGCCCAAGCCGGCCGGCCTCGTGACGGTGAACGCCAAAGCCGGCCGCAACGTGCTCGTGCTGCAAATGGACGAGGCGAAAATTCCCGAGGCGGTGACCGTGCGGTCCGCCGAGGTGAATTTCGTGCTCGGGCCCTAGCGCCGCACGGCGGGGCTTCCCTGTGGGAGCGAGCTTGCTCGCGACGGAGCGGAAGGCGCGGCCTCGCATAAGTCGCGAGCAACCTCGCTCCCACAGTTGCGCATCGGGGTCGCGCAACCGAGCCTCGCTTTGCGGCGTCTGGCCGCCCAGCCTCGCGATTCATTCCTTTCCCCATGAAAAACCACCTCGTCTCCCTCTTCCTGTTTCTCGGCTTGGCGGCCTCGCCTGCCCTGGCCGCCGCGCCCTCGGCCCGTCCGGTGCCCGAACGCAACGTCCTCACGCCTGAGGAAAAAGCCGCCGGCTGGCAGCTCCTCTTTGACGGCAAGTCCCTTGCCGGGTGGAAGGCGAGCGAGAATCCGGGCACGTTTGGCGTGCACAACGGACTGCTCGTCGTCTTCGGCAAGCGCTCGCATCTCTTCTACAACGGCCCCGTCGCGAACCACGACTTCAAGAATTTCGAGCTGTCGCTCGACATCTGCACACTCCAGAAGGCGAACTCCGGCGTCTATATCCACACGCAGTATCAGGAGACCGGCTGGCCTGACAAAGGCTACGAGATCCAAGTCAACAACACCCACACCGACGTGAAGAAGGGCGCGGGCCTCTACGCCATCAAGGACAACCTCGAGGCGCCCGCGAAGGACGGCGAGTGGTATACGATGGTCGTGAAGGTCGAGGGAAAGCGCATCCAGACTTTTGTGAACGGAAAGCAGATCGTGGATTTCACCGAGCCCACGCCGCCCGCGCCGCCGGCCAAGATGGCGGGGCGCAAACTCTCGAGCGGCACGTTTGCGCTGCAAGGCCACGATCCGGACAGCACCGTGCTTTATCGGAACATCAAGGTGCGCGTGCTGCCTTGAGGGAGGGAAGAGATTCCGAGGTGGGGCCGTCTCTCCGAGACGGCCTGAGTTTCAGACCTCGAATCAATCCTGCAACCCAAGCCGGCCCCGAGAGCAGGCCCCATCATAATTACCTCACTTCGTCCGCCCGGCCGCCCACAGCAGGCCGCGGCTGATGAGTTCGATGAAGACCGGGTCCTGCCACGTCGCGTTGCTGTGGCCGTAGGTCGTGCCAAAGACGCGCGTGCCATAGTAGTTGTTTGTCCAGATCACGGGCTGCACGGAGCCGTCCTTCTCGCTCTTGGAGGTCGCGAGGGACTTCGCCGTGGGCCAGAGTTTTTCGATGATGTAGAGCTCGTCCTTCGGCGTCGTCCACTTGGCGGGGAAGCCGGCAAACACGGGGTGCTTCGGATCGAGCACCGTGACGGGATACTCGCTCTGATGATCGTGCTTGCGGCTGGTGACGCCGAGGAACTCGCGCCAGTCGTCGATCGTCGCGGCGCGGTAGGTGTGCATCGCGCAGTGGATGACGACGGCGGGTTTGCCGGCCTTGTGCACGGCGGTGATTTTGCGGATGTAGATTTCGTCGGTGGTGTTGGCGAAGCACTCGTTGTGGACGACGACATCGTAGGGCTTGGCCCAGTCGGGATTGTCGTAGAGCGGGATTTGCGCGGTCGTGCCCTTGCCGCCCTCGTTGACGACGGTCCACACGATGTCCGCGAACTTCTTCGAGCCTTCGACGTAAGCCTTGGACTGCAGCTCGTAGTCGTGGCAGCAGCCGCCGGTGATGAGGAGCGCGCGCAGGGGTTTGGCCGGGCCCATGGCAAAGAGCGGGGCGGCGATCAGCGCGAAGGCGAGGGCGAGGTATGTTTTCATGGGGAAGAGAATCGAGACGGTTGACGCTGCGCCGGACTCAGCGCCGGAAACCCATCGGCGGGAAGCCGCCGCCTTTGCCCTTCATGGCTTCCATCTGGCGCATCATCTTTTTGCCGCCGCCGCCCTTCATCATTTTCATCATCTGCTGCATCTGCTGGAACTGCTTCATCAGCGAGTTCACCTCGACGATCTTCACGCCCGCGCCGTCGGCGATGCGCTTGCGGCGGCTGCCGTTGAGGATGTCGGGCTTGCGGCGCTCCTGCTTCGTCATCGACTGGATGATGGCTTCGGTGCGCGCCATCTGTTTGTCGGCGCCAGCGGGGAGCTGCATGCCGCTCATGCCGGGAATCATGCCCATGATGCTCTGCATCGAGCCCATCTTTTTCACCTGCTGCATCTGCGCGAGGAAGTCCTCGAGGTCGAACTCGGCCTTCTTGAGCTTCTCGGCCATCTTCGCGGCCTCCTTCTCGTCGATGTTCTCCTGCGCCCTTTCGACGAGGGAAACGACATCGCCCATGCCGAGGATGCGCGAGGCGAGGCGGTCGGGATAAAACGGCTCGAAGTCCGCCGTCTTTTCGCCGACACCCACGAACTTGATGGGGACGCCGGTGACCGACTTGATCGAAAGCGCCGCGCCGCCGCGCGTGTCGCCGTCGAGCTTGGTGAGGATGAGGCCGGTGAGCGACAGCGCCTCGTGAAATGCCTTGGCGACGTTGACCGCCTCCTGGCCGAGCGCGCCGTCGGCGACGAGGAGCACCTCATCGGGCTGCACGCGCGCGCGGAGTTTCTTCACCTCCTCGATCAGGTCGGTGTCGATCTGCAGGCGGCCGGCGGTGTCGAAGATGATGCAGTCGGCGCCCGCGGCCTGCGCGGCGCTGAGACCGGCGGCGCCGAGGGCAGGCACATCCTTGGTGGCGCGGTCCGAGTAGAAACCGAGTTCCTCCTGCTTCGCCAAAATCTCCAGCTGATCGATGGCGGCAGGGCGGTAGATGTCGGCGCCGACGACGAAGGGGCGGTAGCCGCGCTTCTTGAGGAGCTTGCCGAGCTTGGCGGTCGAGGTGGTCTTGCCCGAGCCGTGGAGGCCGACCATCAGGATCTTCAGCGGCCGCGTCGCCGCGATATCCGTCGTGCCTTCGCCGAGGAGGGCGACGAGCTCATCGTTGATGATTTTGACGACCTGCTGGCCGGGCGCGACGCCCTTGAGGACCTCCTGCCCGACGCACTTGGCCTGCACGCGCTCGATGAACTGGCGCGCGACCGTGAAATGCACATCGGCCGCGAGCAAAGCGGTGCGCACCTCAGCGAGGGCGGCCGCCATGTTTTCTTCGGACAGTTTGCCGACGCCGCGGAGGTTGCGGAGCGCGGAAGAGAGTTTATCGGTGAGCGACTCGAACATGGGAGCCGACACCGTTGGGGGATTTCACGGCGGGAAGCAACAGCGGGGGCAAGGATAACACCAGTGAGGGCCCTTATTCGGGAAACCTAGCTTTGTCCTCATTTGTGATTTGAGCCATTCCTTCAAGACTTCGAAAGCTACGCCGCCAATCGGCTTGAGGATGCTGTCTTGGGCCATTTTCCAAATGCCTTCGTCGCGCATAGCATCGAGAAAATCGTGGCCGCTCCACGTCATCCGTAGTGGCACAACATCGAAGGGCATACCTTGCTCATCATCCATCACCGCACCCTTCACTAATTCCGCTTCAATTAGTCATGCGTAGTGATGGACAACTACATTTTCCTCATATTCGGCTTTTGTGCGATGCTGTGCCTCTTGGTCGCCTTCGAGCGCAAGCAACAAGAGTCTTATCAAATCCATGTCTCTCTTCATGTGCGTCGGCTCTGAATTAGAGGTCGTTTGGCGTGAGGCCTGTGTGTCGCGCTATTCGTGCCAGCATACGCGGGCCGATCTCGTCGCCGTCGTGAAACGCGAAGACGAAGTCAGGCCAACCCTCACGAGAGAGCACCTTGTGCGAGCCAGTCTGTCGTTTGAGACGCCAGCCGATGCCGAGGAGCGCTGCGAGCACAAGCCTCGCCTTTCGTGCGCCCCACACGCTCATGCCGCGACGGTGAACACTTGGCTCAGCTCGGGCGCTTTCTCGCCATGATCGATGCGATCGGCGAGCACCCGCAGCACGAGGGCCTCAACCTTGGCGACCGCCTCTTCCTTGGTCGCGCCGTAGGCCATCGCCCCGGCCAGTGCGGGCACTTCGGCAATCCAGCGTCCATCTTCCTCGCGTTCGACTTCGACTCGCATGGGTGAACCGTGATCGCCGCGCGCTGTGCTCGCAAGCGGCTTCTTCGACTGTCCCGGGGTCCGTTTGTTTTCGTCCTCGTCAAACGCCGCACCTTCCCGGATAACCGCCGTCCCTATGAACCCAGTGCTCAAGCTCTTGATCGACGGCGGCAGCCTCACGACCGGCCAGATGGCCCAGGTCGCGGGGTTGAGCGAAGCCGCGGTGAATCAGCACCTGGATCAGCTCAAGGCGGACAAAGTCTTCCTCGGCTGGCGTCCGGTGCTTGATCTTTCCCGTGAGGCCGCTGCCGGGGCCGCCGTGCGCGCGGTCATCGAGGTCAAGGTCACGCCGGAGCGCGGCGGCGGGTTCAACCGGTTCGCGGAGCGAATTGCGCGGTTCGACGAGGTCGAGTCGTGCTACCTCATGTCGGGCAGCTACGACCTCCTCGTGTTTGTGAAGGGCGCGACGCTCCAGAAGGTCGCGGCGTTTGTCTCGGAGAAACTCTCCACGGTCGAGGGCGTGCTCTCGACCTCCACCCACTTCATGCTGCGTTGCTACAAGGAGCAGGGCTTCCTGCTCGACGGCGGCGAGGCGCCCACCACGCGGCTCAACGTCGCGCCCTGAGCCCGGAAAGGAACGCAACCATGAGCACCGATCCGAAACGATGGGTGGCGGGACACGTGTCCACGCTCCCGCGAAGCGGCATCCGCGATTTCTTCGAGCTGGTCGCCAAGATGAAGGGCCAGGACGTGATTTCGCTCGGCGTGGGCGAGCCGGACTTCGTCACGCCGTGGCACGTGCGCGAGGCCGCGATCTACGCGCTGGAAAAGGGCAAGACCTACTACACTTCGAACCTCGGCATGATCGAGCTGCGCCGGGAAATCTCCACCTACGTCGAGGAGCACTTCGGGGTGAGCTACCGGCCCGACGATCAGGTGATCGTGACGGTGGGCGTGAGCGAGGCGCTCGATCTGGCGTTTCGCGCTTTCTGCAATCCGGGCGACAAGGTGATGTTTCACCAGCCGTGCTACGTGAGCTATCACCCGAGCATCACGCTCGTGCACGGCGAGGGCATCGCGGTGCCGACCTACGCCAAGGATAATTTCGCGCTCACCGCCGAGGCGCTCCGCGCCGCGTGGCAGCCGGGCGCAAAAATCCTCATGCTCAACCTCCCGTGCAATCCCACGGGCGGCACCTGCACGCGCGAGCAGCTGCAAAAGATCGCCGACTTTTGCCGTGAGAAGGACCTCCTCGTGCTGAGCGACGAGATTTACTCGGAGCTGACCTTCGAGGGCACGCACACGAGCATCGCGAGTTTCCCCGGCATGGCGGAGCGCACGATTTTTCTGCACGGGTTCTCGAAGGCGTTTGCGATGACCGGCTGGCGCATCGGCTATGCCTGCGGGCCCGCGGTGCTTATCGATGCGATGATGAAGGTGCACCAATACGCCATGATGTGCGCCTCCATCATCGCGCAGGAAGGCGCGCTCGAGGCGCTCAAGCACGGCTGGGAGCACGTGGTCAAGATGCGCGAGCAATACCACCGCCGCCGCGATCTGATCGTGCGCCGCTTCAACGAAGTCGGCCTCAAGTGCCACCTGCCGCGCGGCAGCTTCTACGCGTTCCCCGATGTGACGCCGACCGGCATGAGCGAAAAGGATTTCGCCGTGGGCCTCCTGCAACAGCACAAGGTCGCGGTCGTGCCCGGCACGGCCTTTGGCGAGAATGGCCGCGGCCACGTCCGCGCCTGCTTCGCCACCGCCTACGACCAGATCATCGAGGCGTGCGATCGCGTGGAGCGGTTTGTCCAAGGGAGTAAAAAATAATCCTCACGCCACGATCGCAAAGGTCGCAATGGTTTGCCTCCTTTGCGCTCTTCGCGTCCTTTGCGTGAGATAATTTTCATGAGTCGAATCGTCGCCATCGTCGGCCGGCCCAACGTCGGCAAGAGCCGCCTCTTCAACCGGCTCGCGCGCAAGCGCATCTCGATCGTGCACGATCAGCCGGGCATCACGCGCGACGTGATCACGGCCGAGATCGCCGACGGCGGCTACACGCTGCTCGACACGGGCGGCCTCGGCTACACGGGCAGCGACACGCCGGCTGCGCTCACCAAGGCTTCCGAGCAGCAGGTTGATTTCGCCATCGCCTCCGCGGATCTCATCCTCTTCGTGGTGGACGGCCTCGCCGGCCTGTCAGCGCTCGACGAGAAGATCGCGACGATGCTGCGACGCAGCAAAAAGCCTGTGCGCCTCGTGGTGAACAAGGCCGACTTCGACGACTCGAAAGTCGCGCTCGACGAGGCCTACCGCCTCGGTCTCGGCGAGCCGCTGCGCGTCTCCGCCGAACATGGCAACGGCGAGGCTGATCTCCGCGATGCGATTCTCGATGCACTCGGGCCCGCGCCGGCCGACGATGTCATCTCGGACCGCTCCGCCGCCGATCCACTCTGCGTGTGCTTCATCGGCCGGCCCAACGTCGGCAAATCCTCCCTCAGCAACCGCCTGCTCCAGAGCGACCGCCTGATCGTGAGCGATGTGCCCGGCACGACGCGCGATGCGATCGAACTGCCATTCACCTTCAAAGGTCGCGACGGCCAGGACTATCCCTTCAAGCTGATCGACACGGCCGGCATCCGCGCCGCGACGAAGCTCAGTTCGCCGGTCGAATATTTTTCCCGTCTCCGCTCGATGGAGGCGATTAAGCAGACGGATGTCGTCTTCCTCGTCCTCGATGCGCTCGATGGCGTGACGCAGCAGGACAAGGCGATCGCGGGCGAGGCGGTGAAGGAGGGGAAGCCCATCATCATCGTCATCAACAAATGGGATCTCATCGTCGAGCGCTTCAAGAAGCAGGGCGGCTTCCAACCCTACACGAGCGAGCGCGACTACCGGGAGAAATATGAAAAGGCCCTGTTCGAGCGGCTCTTCTTCACGCCCGGCGCGCCGCTGATTTTTGTCTCGGCCCTGAGCGGCTACGAGATCGACCGCATGCTCAACGCCGCGGTGAAGATCCACCGCACGCTCGACAAGCGGCTCTCGACCGCCCGGCTCAACCAGGTCCTCGGCTATCTGTCCGACCGCAACCCGCCGGCCGCGATTGGGGGCAAACGTTTCCGCATCTACTACGCGACGCATACCGGCACGCGGCCTTTCCGCCTCAAGCTGTTTTGCAACCGCGAGGAGAAGCTCGCGGAGAGCTACCGCCGCTACCTGGAGGCCGGCATCGTCGCGGAGTTCGACCTCGCGGGCTGCCCGATCTTTTTCGATCTCGTGGGCAAGGAAAAGCACGCCGAGCGCACGGGGCGGCCGGAGGGCCGCGCCTTGGCTAAACCCAGCGAGCACAAACCGAAGTGGAAGGCGGCGGAGGAGAGCGGCGGGTTGGCGGAGGATTGAGCTGAAGCGCGTTGGCCTCAACGTGCGCCACCTTATTTCTTCCCGCGACGCTGCCGATATTCGTCGCCGCTCATGAGGGCGGCGCGCACTTGTTGCTCGGTGTAGCCGCGCTCGCGCATCGCCTTTTCGTAGGTGGCGTAGCCGCCCGGATCGGGCTCGCGGCCGAGCACTTCGCGATAGGCGCGGGTGATGGCCTGGCGGATGTAGGTGTCGCGGCCTTCGGCGCTGCGGCGGAGGTCGTCGCGAATTTGTCCTTGGGTCCAGCCGTCCTTCCACTTGGACCGATAGTGCGCGAGCCCGCGCGGGTCGGGCTCGCGGCCGAGCACCTCGCGGTAGATTTTCGCGATCGCCTGGTCGGCGTTGATGCCACGGGCCTCTGAGCTGCGCTGGAGCTGCTGGATCATCTGCTGCTCGGACCAGCCCTCGCGGATGAGGCGGTCGGTGTAAGTGCGGAGGCCTTCGGGATCGGCGGGGCGGTCGAGCACCTCGCGAAAGGCGCGGTGCACGATCGCTTCGGCGGCGCGGCGGTCGATGCGCGGCCGGACGGGTTGCACAATCACGGGCGGAGGCGGGGGCGGTTGCACGATGATGACAGTGGGCGGAGGTTCGCCTCGGCCGGGCGGCACGACGACGGGAGCCGGCGCAACGGGGCGCGGAGGCCCGGCCACCGCGACGGAGACGATGGCGCGATCCCAGGTGGCGCCGGTGTCGCGCCCGCGGCGTTCGCCATAGAGATCGGGGATGCTGCGGGTGATCTCCAGGCGCTCACCGGAGAAGCCGGGGGAACTGAAAACCGTGGCTCGGGCCGCGCCTTCGATTTTCGCGGAGGAAATCGCGAAGGCCCACGGCAGGTTGCTCGGGCGCATGAGGCGCTCAAGATTCTCAACCGAGGCGCCCGCCTCGACGATCAGCGATTCGCCGCCGTAGTTGGGCTCCGTGAAAAACACCACCCGATCCGGGCTGAGGTTGGCCGGGGTCTGCGCGCGCGCGAAACCGAGGGCGAGCGTCACGATCGCGGCGAGCCACAGCGCGAAACGGGTGGATGTTTTCATGGCGGGGAGGGCGGTTCAGGCGCGGCGGCCTTTGAACGTGAGTTCGGCGATGCCGCTCTTATCGAGGTCACCGAGGCCGAGCGCGACCATGCGCTCGTATTGCTGCTTGGTGGCGGCGGCGAGCGGCAGGTTGAGGCCGGCCTGCGCACCAAGTGTCCAGGCGATGGTGGAGTCCTTGGCGGCGTGCGCGGCCGAGAAGAAGCAGGCGTGATCGCGGTTTTGCATGTCCTCCCCGTCGGTCTTGAGGACCTGGGAGTTGGCGCCGGTCTGGAGAAACACCTCTCGCAGCATGGCGAGATCGAGGCCGAGCGCGGCGCCGAGGCCGAGGCCTTCGGCGAGGCCGGCGGTGTTGATGTTCATGACCATGTTCACGAGGGCCTTCACCTGCGCGGCCTGGCCGGTGGAGCCGATGTAGCGGAGCGCGGAACTCAGCTTTTCGAGAATCGGCTTCACGCGATCGAAGGTGGCGCGGTCGCCGCCGCACATGAGGTAGAGCGTGCCGGCGCGGGCCTGCGGGATCGAGGAGGCCATGCAGCCTTCGAGCGTGACGGCGCCGGCGGCCCGGGCGCGGCGTTCGACCTCCACGTGGGTCGACGGCGAGATGGTCGCGCAATTGATGAAGATCTTGCCCTTCGCGCTAGTGAGCAACGAGTCGCCGGTGGTGGCGAAGACGCCGAGTTGCGCAGCGTCGTCGGTGACGACGGTGAAGATCACGTCGGCCGCGGCCGTGACCTCGGCCAGGGTAGTCGCGGCGCGGGCCCCGATTTCTTCGGCGAGTGCGCTCGCGGAGGGACCGTGGACATCATAGACGGCGGTGACCGCATAACCGCAGTCCTTGAGGCGGCGCGCCATGTTGGCGCCCATGCGACCGACTCCGACGAAGGCAATTTTTTCAGGCATGATCATTTTCTGGGACGTTGGGGGTTGCAGGTTTATTCACAGGCTTGGGATGGGCGAAAAAAGGGTTGTGCTCCCGCTCCTGCGCGACCGTCGTGAGCGGGCCGTGACCGCAGGCGAGCACGGTGTCGCGGGGCAGCACGAGGATTTTTTCCCGGTTGTTGCGCCACTGCTCGGTGTGGTGCGTGGGGCTGCCGCCCATTGAACTGGCGAAGATCGAATCGCCGACGATGGCCAGCGGCCAGCTCAGGCCGGTGACGTAGAACGTGGTCTGCCCGGGCGAGTGGCCGGACGTCAGCAGGGTCTTGATCGCGAGGGGGCCGAGGTGGAAATGAGCGTTGGGCTTGAAGAACTGCGCGCCGGGGAAATCGACGGGCTCAAGCTCGCTGGACCAGACCGAGGCCTTCGTCTCCGCCGCGAGGCGCGGGAGAGCCGCGATATGATCGGGATGAGTATGGGTGAGGAAGATGTAGTGCAGCTTCAGTTTCTCCGCCGCGATGAGTGACAGCATCTCGTCGCAATTCGCGCCGGTGTCGAAAGCGGCGGCGATGCGTTCGCGCGAATCCCAGATGAGGTAGCTGTTCACGGTCATGTCTTCGTGCGGGGTATTGAAGGCGGCGAACCCCCGCGGGAACATGGGATGGGTCGGATACCAGAGTCTTTTGGCATGCTGCTCGAGGGCGTCGGGCGAGAGGCGGAGATGGCGCGCGACGCGGCGGATGACGCCGTAAAGCGGTTTGCCCTCCTTCACGGCGGCGAGCTGCTCCGGCGTGACTTCGGCGAGTTTAATCAGTTCCTCATCGCTGATTTTCAGGCCGCGCTGGGCCTTGTTGATGACGTCGTTGAAATTGTCTTCGAGCGGGATGCGAGCCATGGAACCATGTGTTAAGCGCGGCGAGCGAACGCGGCAAGTGCCGCGTGGGTGACAGGAATTGCCGTTGCCACCCGGTGCGCGGCCGGCTTCAGCTGGACGTTTCATGAGCAACTCATCCGGCTATCTCGCTTCACTCTTTAATCTCACCGGCAAAGTCGCGGTCGTCATCGGCGGCACGGGCGAACTCTGCGGCGCCATGGCCGAGGGTCTCGCGGGCGCAGGCGCCGAGGTCGTGCTGGTGGGGCGCAACGAGGAAAAGGCCAAGCCTCGTCTCGAGCGGATCGCTGCCGCCGGCGGCAAAGGGTATTTCGTGTCCGCCGAAGCGAGCGAGAAGGCCCCGCTCCAGCAACTGCTTGCCACCGTGCTCCAGCGCTCGGGACGTGTGGACATCGTCGTCAATGGCGCCGGCACCAATTCCGCGACACCCTTCTTCGACATCGCCGAGGACGAGTTCGACCGGATCGTGAAGCTCAACTACAAGGGCGTGTTCCTCGGCTGCCAGATCTTCGGCAAGTATCTCGTCGATCGCGGCCAGGGTGGGTCGATCATCAACCTCGGCTCGATGTCGGGGATCGTGCCGTTATCGCGCGTGTTCACCTATTCGGCGACGAAGGCCGCGGTGCATAATCTGTCGAAGAATCTCGCCCGGGAGTGGGCGCCGCACCGTGTGCGCGTCAATACGCTCGTGCCGGGCTTCTTCCCCGCGGAGCAGAATAAAAAGATTCTCTCCCCGGAGCGCGTGGCCTCCATCATGGGCCACACCCCGATGAAACGCTTCGGCGAGGCGCGCGAACTGATCGGCGCGACGCTGCTGCTGGCGAGCGACGGTGCGGGCGGCTTCATCACCGGCTCCGAAATCGTCGTCGATGGCGGCTATCATGCCATGACAATATAAGTGGGTGTCGTGGCGCGGTGATCTGACGCGCCGATCGCCGCCGTCTTGCTATGCACATCGCGGAATGCCAATATGCGATTCTATGGTCACAAATAAATTAAAAGAGCTGGAGGCCGCGCGGGCCAAGCTGGCGAACCTCGAGCAGTCCATTGCCGACGAAATGAAGAAGGAGCTCGCGGCACTGCCGGCGCAATATGGCTTCGCTTCTGTCGCGGAGTTTATCTCCGCGGTGAAGGCCGCCACGGCGGGCCGCCGCGGCCGCAAACCGGGCGCAAAGAACCGCCGCCGCCGCGCAGTCATCACCGATGATATGCGCCTGCAGGTGAAGAAGCTCCTCGAAGCTGGCAAGAGCGGCGCCGAGATCGCCAGGACGGTGAAGATCTCCGTGCCGAGCGTGCACAATATCAAGAAGTCGCTCGGGCTCGTGAAGGCGAAGTAAGCGGGTCCGGCGAACAGGCCGTTGCCATTTCGCCCTCGCCGCGTGCGAGGGCGTTTTGTTTTTATGTGACTCGACATGACCCCTTACATCCAGGCCAACACCAACGGCCGTCTCCACTCTGCGGCCGAGCCTTCCATCGCTCCGCTGGACCGAGGTTTTCTGTATGGAGACGCGATCTATGAGGTGTGGCGCACGCACCTCGGCGTGATTTTCACTTGGGGTGAGCACTGGGCCCGGCTCGGTCGATCGGCCGCGTCCCTGCATATGAATCTGCCTTGGACGGCGGAGGAAATGCTCGCTGAGGTCAGGCGGACGACCGCGGCCTATCGCGCGGTGACATCCTTTGCCGGAGAACTCTACATTCGCCTGCAAGTGTCGCGCGGCGGCGGCGCGATCGGGCTCGATATCGCGCTCGCGGATCGGCCGACGTTCGTCCTCCTCGTGCAGCCCTGCCCGGAAAATTCCGCGGCGGTGGTGCGCGACGGGCTCCGGCTGGCGGTTGCGACGGGCCTGCGCCGCAATCCTATCGAGAGCCTCGATCCCGCGTGGAAGACGGGCAACTACCTCAACAATCTGCTCGGCCTGCGCGAAGCCCGGGCCCGCGGGGCGGACGAGGTGCTGATGCTGAACCTGCGCGGCGAGATCACGGAGGCCTCGACATCGAATATCGCCTTTGTCCGGGGCGAGGAAATCATCACGCCTCCGGTTGGGGCGGGCATCCTCGAGGGTATCACGCGCGCGGTGGTGCTGAAGATCATTGCCCCAAGTGCCGGCGTGACCGTGCGGGAGGCCGCTATTCGCCCGGAGGATCTGGGGGCCATGAGCGAGTGCTTCGTGCTCTCGACGACCAAAAATATCGCCCCGGTCGGAGCCATCGACGGCCGGAATTTCAAGGTCGGTCCGGGCACGGTGACGGCGCGGTTGCAGGCTGCGTTTGACGCGCATGTGCGTGCGGCCGCCGCGGCGCGCGCGGAACTGCGCGTGTAGTCAGTAGCGCTGGAGGCTCGGATCGATTTCCGCAGCCCAGGCGTCGATGCCGCCGGCGATGTTGGTAACGGCGGCCAGCCCTTGGGCGCGGAGGAATTCCGTCACGCGCCGACTCCGGCCGCCATGGTGGCACATGATGAGCAGATGCTCGTCACGCGGCAGGTCGCGCAGGCGCTCGGGGATCTGCCGCATGGGGATGGCCTCGGCGCCTTTCACGCTGGCGATTTCCAGTTCGTAGGGTTCTCGGACGTCGATGAGCATCACGCCGCAGGGCGATTCATCGAGGAGGCGTTTGGCTTCGGTGACGGAGATTTCGAGCGGGTGTTCTTGGTCGGGCATGGTGGAGGCGGGGACGCAGGTGATGGAGGCGTAGCGCTGCGCATCGAGAGCGCGGATGACGGGTGCTTCGCCACAAAGCGGGCAGTGCGGATCGCGCGGCAGCGTGAGGGTGCGGAACGATTGCGTCAGTGCGTCGTAGGTGAGCAGGCGGCCACGCAACGTTTCGCCCACGCCTGTGATCAGTTTGATTGCCTCGAGGGCTTGGAGGCTGCCGATGACGCCGCAGAGCGCGCCGAGCACACCGGCCTCGCCGCAGCCGGGCACGGAGCCCGGCGCGGGTGGTTCGGGGAAAAGGCAGCGGTAGCAAGGCCCGCCGCGTGCCGGATCGAGCACGGTGACCTGGCCCTCGAATTTGAAAACGCTCCCGTGCACGAGCGGCTTGCCGGCGAAAAACGCCGCGTCGTTGTTCAAGTAGCGCGAGCCGAAGTTGTCGGTCCCATCGACGATCACGTCGTAGCCGCCGAAGATGGCGACGGCGTTCTCCGCGCTAATGCCCTCGGCGTGAGTCATGACATCGATAAACGGGTTCGTGGCGCGAAGGCGCTGCGCGGCGGACTCCACCTTGGGCTGCCCGACGGCGTCGTCGTTGTGCAGGAGCTGGCGTTGCAGGTTGTGCGGCTCGACGCGGTCGAGATCGGCTATGCCGAGCGTGCCCACGCCGGCGGCGGCGAGATAGAGTGCGGCCGGGCTGCCGAGCCCGCCCGCGCCGATCACCAGGACGCGCGCGGCGGCGAGCTTCCGCTGGCCTTCGACACCGAACTGTTCGAGCAAGATGTGCCGGCTGTAGCGCGCGAGTTCGGCGGGCGAGAGGACGGGCAGGGCGGCGGACATCGGGGCGAAAGAGAGCCGGAAGCGTCCCCGCCGCAATTGGAAATTGCCCCGTCGCGCGCGGCCCGCCCGTATTGGCCGATGCGTTGTCTAGGAATCGATCAGGGCACCCGCCGCATCGGGCTCAGCTACGGCGACGAGATTGGCGTCGCGACGCCGCTGCCTGCGCTCATCGACGCCGATCCCGACAAGCGCTGGGCGGGCTTGCGTGCACTCATCACGCAACGCCGCATCACGGACCTCGTGATCGGCTACCCGCTTAACATGGACGACACCGTGGGGCCCAAGGCCAAGGAAGCGGAGGCGCTCGCCGCGCGCCTGCGCGCCGAGACCGGCTTGCCTGTGCACCTCATCGACGAGCGGCTCACCAGCCACGAAGCCGAGTCCACGATGACCAAAACGCAGCGGCGCGACATGCGCGCGAGCGGCATCATCGACTCGCGCGCGGCCACGCTGATTTTGCAGGACTACCTCAACCAGAAGGTGCCGCTGGTGGCGCCTCCCGATGAAGAGGAGCCGGCATGAAGGTGCGCCGCTGGAAATGCACCTGCGCCTATGACGGGTCGGCGTTCATCGGCTGGCAAAGCCAGGACGAGAAGCGCGGCGTGCAGGACATCGTCGAGGCCCGCCTGGCCGAGATTTTCGGCGAACTGGTGCGCACCCACGCAAGCGGGCGCACCGATGCGGGCGTGCATGCGCGCGCGCAGGTCTTCCATTTCGACGCCGCGTGGCGGCACGCCCCGGACAAGCTCCTGGCGGCCCTGCGCTCGCGCATCCCGGCGCAGCTGCAAATCATCTCGCTGCGTCCGGTATCGGAGAAATTTCACGCACGGTTCAGCGCGAAGCGGAAACGCTACGACTATTTCGTGCACCTCGGCGACGCGGACCCCTTCACGCGGCCGTATTGCTGGCCGGTGCTTCACCCGCTTGACCTCGACGCCATGCGGGCGGCGGCGGCGGTGCTGCGCGGGCGGCACGATTTCCGCGCGTTCACCGCGCTCAACGGCCCGCCGCGCGAGAACACCGTGCGCGAGATCACTCGGCTCGACGTGGTGCGCTCCGGCCGGCGCATCCGCATCACCGCCGAGGCGCCTGGCTTTCTCTACAAGATGGTCCGCAGCCTCGCCGGCGCGATCGTCGCCGCAGGACTGGGCAAGGTCACGCCGGACCAGCTGCGCACGATTCTCGAATCGCAGCAGCGCGTGCCGGCCGTGCTGACCGCGCCGCCGCAAGGGTTGTTTCTCACGAAGGTTTTTTATTGAACCCATGATCTCACGCCTGCGGCAAGTGGCGCGCGGACTGGCGGAGACGGTGTTTCCGCCTTCGTGCGTGTCATGCCGCGGTCTGGTTGAGTCCGACGGTTCGGAAGGGGCGCTGCGCCACGTCTGCGCCCGCTGCGCTGTCCAGATCGATTATGTGCGCGCCCCGCATTGCGCGACCTGCGGGCATCCGTTCTACGGCGAGGTCGAGGGCGCGCATCTGTGTGTGAAGTGCGAGGGCCTGGAGCCGGCCTACCGCGAGGGCCGCACGGCGGTGTTGTTCAAGGGTGCGGCGCGCGCCCTCGTGATTGAGCTCAAGTATCACCGCGGCCTGCATGTGCTGCACGATATGCGCGAGATCCTGCGCCGGAGCCAGTCCGTGCTCGATCTCGTGCGCGGGTCCGTGATCGTGCCGGTGCCGTTGCACGCCGTGCGGCTGCGCCACCGCGGCTACAATCAATCGCAGCTGCTCGCCGAGGAGGTGGCTGCCCTCGCCGGCGGCGGCACCCGCGTCGAGCCGCTCCTGCGCCGCGTGGTCGACACCCGCACGCAGACGGCGTTCGACCGCCGCACGCGCATGGCCAACCTGAAAAATGCCTTTGCACTCGCCGAGGGCGCGAACCTTACTCCCGGCCAGCATTACACCCTCCTTGATGACGTCTTCACCACCGGTTCCACGCTCAACAGCTGCGCGCTCACGCTGCGCCGCGCCGGCGCGCTGAACCTCGACGTCGTCACCTTCGGCCACGGCTGATTCGCCATGCATTTCGACAAACCGACCTACACGGTCCGACGCTCCCGCAAAAAGGACATCCCCAAGGGCCTTTACACCAAGGACCCGACCACCGGGGACATCGTCTTCAACAAGGAGGCCGAGGACAACCAGATGGTCGCGCCCAAGAGCGGCCACCATTTCCCCATCGGCGCCCGGGCGCGCATCGCGAAGCTCTTCGACGAAGGGACATTCGTCGAAGCCGATGCCGGCGTGAAGTCGAGCGATCCCCTGAAGTTTGTCGATTCGCAGCCCTATCCCGATCGCATCAAGCGCTATGAGAAGGACAGCGGTCTGCCCGAGGCCGTCATCTGCGGCACGGGAAAGATCCTGGGTCTCGAAGTGTCCGTCGCGGTGATGGATTTCCGCTTCTGCGGCGGCGCGATGGGCGCGGCGGCGGGCGAGAAGATTACCCGTGCGATCGAGACGGCGTTGGAGCGCCGCATCCCGTGCATCATTTTCAGCGCCTCCGGCGGCGCGCGCATGCAGGAGGGCATCTACTCGCTCATGCAGATGGCCAAGACGAGCGCCGCGCTCGGCCGCCTCGGGCAGGCGAGCTTGCCGTTCATCTCGGTGCTCACGCATCCGACGATGGGTGGCGTGACCGCCAGTTTCGCCACGCTGGGCGACGTGATTCTCGCCGAGCCGGGCGCGCTTGTGGGCTTCGCCGGGGCTCGCGTCATCAAGGACACGACCAAGCAGACGCTGCCCGCGGGTTTCCAGACAGCGGAGTTCCTCCTCAAGCACGGCCTCATCGATCAGATCGTGAGCCGGCTTGAGTTGCGCGAGCGCCTGCACGACCTGCTGTCGGCCTTGCATCTGCGGAAGAAGTCGCCCGCGCCCGCGGCGCCGGTCGTGTCGGCCTGATTCCTCCGCCATGCCTGCGCACGGGCCGGCCGGCTTCGCGGCGGTGACCGAGTGGCTCTTTGCCCAGAAGCCGCACGGGGCCCGGTTCGGCGTCGATCGCATGGCCGCGCTCGCCGCCGCGATCGGTCATCCGGAACGCGCCGTGCCGTGCCTGCACGTCGCGGGCACCAACGGCAAGGGTTCCGTCGCCGCCATGCTCGATGCCATCCTCCACGCCGCGGGCTGGCGCACCGGGCTTTTCACCTCGCCGCACCTCGTGCAGCTGGGCGAGCGCGTGCAGGTGGATCGCACGCCGCTCACGCCGCAGGAGATCCTGGATTACGTCGCGGAGCTGCGCCCGATCGCGGCACGCCTCGCCGAGTCTGACGCCGGGACCCAGCCGAGCTTTTTCGAATACCTCACGGCGATGGCGTTTCTGCAATTTGCGCGGAAGCGTTGCGACATCTCCGTGATCGAAGTGGGACTGGGCGGCCGGCTCGACGCCACCAACATCGTCACTCCCGAGGTCGCCGTCATCACCTCCCTCGCCATGGATCATTGCGAGATCCTCGGCGAAACCCTCGAAAAGATCGCCGCGGAGAAGGCGGGGATCATCAAGTCCGGGCGTCCGGTCGTCGTCGGCCGCGTGCCGCCGTCCGCCGGGGCGGAAATCCAGCGCATCGCCGCGCAAAGGGGCGCACGGGTCATTTCAGTCACGCAGGAGTTCGGCGACGAGCTTGAGCGCTACCCGCACACGAACTTGGAGGGCGACTATCAGCGTTGGAATGCCGCGACCGCCACGCTGGCCGCCCAGGCGCTCGCGCCCCGCTGGAAGATCACCGGGGCGGCGATCGCGCGCGGGCTCGCGCATGTGGACTGGCCGGGCCGCTGGCAGCGGGTGGCGATCGGCGGGCGCCTGGCCATCCTCGATGCGTCGCACAACCCGGAGGGCGCGCAGGTGCTCGACTCGAACCTGGCGCACCTAGTCGCCGAAACGGGCCGAGCGCCCGTTGTGATCACGGGGGTGCTCGGCACGGCGCGCGCCCGGCCGCTCATCGAGGTCATCGCCCGCCACGCGCGGGAGATTCACTTTGTGGTGCCGCAGCAGCCGCGCGCGTGCACCCACGACGAGCTGATTGCGCTGCTGCCCGCCGCCTACCGCGGGGGCGTGGTGCGCGCGGAGGTGGCGGGGCTCTTTCCCGATCGCGACCGCTGCATGGCGGGAGGGCCGGAGGATGTGATTGTCGTGACCGGTTCGATTTACCTGCTCGGCGAGGTCATGGCCCGCCTGGAGTAGCCGGGATCATTTCACCAGCGGAGGATCGACGCCGAGGGTGCCGACGAGGGTCGCGACATAGCTCGGCTCACGGGCGGCGGCGGCGGCGGAGCGGGCGGACGCGAGCTTCTCCTTGATCGCGAGACGCGCGGCAACATCGGCATAGTTCGGGCGGGCGAGGAATTCTTCGAGGTAGGCGGCGCGCTGCTCCCATTGCGCGAGGTCGCGCTTTTGCTGGGCGGCCAGCCGCGCGCGATACCAGTCGCTTTTCAGCACCGCGTCGCGCGCGAAGAGCGCGCGGAACTTCGGATCGGCCGGGCCGGCGCCCTGCCAGGTGCCGTCGCGCATGATGTGGAGCAGCGCGGCGAGCGGCGGGACGGCCTGCGCGATCGAGCCGTCGGCGAAGTAGCATTGGGCGGCGTCGCGCATGGCGGCGCAGATGTTGGCCATGCCCTCGGCGAAGACGCCGCGGTCCTGCAATTCGGGGCGCAACAGTTCCTCGTCGAAGAGGGTGCTGGGATTGCCGAGCACGCGGCCGCAGAAGGTCTGCACGAAGCGTGAGGTCACGCGCCAGCCGAGTCGGCTGGCGAGCACGGGCTGGCCGTCGTGCACCCAGTCCTCGCAGCGCTCAAGGTAGCCGTTGTCGATCAGGTGCCGCGGGGTGCGCTCCTCGGGCGACATGCGCGCCCAGATCTCCGGCACGAGCAGGCTGATGTCATGATCCACGCGGCAGCGCGGGCCGACCCAGCCGGCCGCGGACGAGAACACCGGCAGGTCGGTGAGCACGTATGAGACAAACGCGGCGTTGAGATCGTGGATGGGCGGGAGCGCGTTGAACGGGCCCTTGGTGAGCGCGCCCTCGGAGCCGGCGCCGGTGGTCGAGGGCGACTTGCCCGTGAGGCTCGCGACGAAATCCATGAATGCCTCCGGCAGTTCCTGGTAATGCACGGGGCCGAAGACGCACATGGGCTTCACGCCGGGCTCAGGCGGATTGAGGCGGCGGCCCGCGAGCACGGCGCCGACGGGGAAGAGCGCCGGCGCGCCCGCGGGCACGCGGCGGTAGAGCTGCGCGCCGATTTGCGCAAGGTAGGTTGTGCGCGGCTCCTCCAGATCGGGACGGAGCTGGAGGTAACGAGGATTCTTCGACGGCTTGCCGTCCACGATGCGCGGGTGGGCGGGCGACGCGAGGTAAGCGGGCCGATCCGCGGCGACGAAGTCGCTGAAGAGCGATCGAATCGGCGCGGTAAACGCGTCGAAGCTGATCACGTCTTCGACTATCACCCGGGCGGCGTCGCGGGTGAGGGGCTCGTAGTTGGAGAAGAAGTTTCCGGGCCGGGAGAAGTCTCGCTCGGTGCGCTTGTCGTAGCCGCGGTGGATCGCTTCGTCGGGCCGCTGAAAGAGCGAGGTCTCGCAGTTGTGCACAAATTTCAGCGAGGCGCCGCTCTTGGCCGCCGCGACGGGCAGGCCGGCGAGGTGACCGGCGGGGACGACGATGGAGGCGGTGATGTCGTCCTCGGCTTGGATTTTCAGCGCGGGGTGGAAATCCTTGCGCAGGCTGAAGGTTCGCCAGCCACCGTCGGGTGTGAAGCCGACGCGGAGGAAGTGCGTCATTGCCTTCTCCCGGTGGTATTTTAGCTCGTTGCCGGGGCGGCCGTTGATGGTGTCGACACTGAAGTGGCGGCGCCAGTCGTTGCCCCACTCGGGTTTGTAGACGCGCTTGATGAGCAGCACCAGGTCGAGGACGTAGCGCGGGATCGCGGCGAGCCAGGCGTTGTATTCCGGCGTGTAGTCGGGACTGCAGCTGAGGAGCTTCACGACGGATCCGAGTGAGCGCTCCGGGCTGAGGATCGCGCGGCCCTCGGGCTTGTTGCGGGATTTGTCGGCGAAGCGCTGGCCGTATTCCTTTTTCAGGATGGCGTCGATCGCGTCGAAGTCCGCGGTGAGGTCGCTGACAAAGTTGGGCGCGGTGAAGATGGCGTCGGCGATCGACTTGGAGATTTCGGATTTGCCGCCGCCGGAGACGGTGCAGGGCTTGTGGCAGAGGAGGCCCTCGGCGGTGGTGCCGCGGAGGCGCCAGCGGCGGCCGTCGTCGGGCTTGACCATCTCGACCTTGTAGCCGGAGGGCAGGAGATAGGTGTGGCGCGGCTCCAGGCGGATGGACTGCTTCGCGCCGGCGGAGTCGGTCCAGGTGATGGTCTGCGCGCGCAAGGCGAAGAAGGCGTCCTGCGGCACGTAGTGGACGTCGGGGTAGTGGCGATCACGCGCCCAGCCGCCGGGCTGCGACTCTGCGCGGTCACCGAGCAGCGCGAGCGCCTCATCGAAGGTGTGATCGACGATTGCGAGGTGCTGGCTGAGCTGGAAATCCTCGCCGAGATCGTAGCTCGGGAAGACCACTGCGCCGCCGGCGTGCTCCTCCTCGCAGCGGCCGAGGAGGTTGGCCGCGTAGCTCAGCTGGGTCTTCACCTCCTTCTTGCAGTAGCCAAAGTAGTTGTCGGCGATGAGCGTGACGACGATGCCGCGGGTGTCGCGCAGCGTGATCTTGAAGGCGACGCCGTCGTTGTAGAGTTCGTCCGGCTTTTTCCAGCACATGCCGTCGCGCTGCTGGCGCGGCGTGGCGGCGTCCCATGCGGGCAGGCCGAGCTCGCGCTTGGTGAGGCGCGTGAGGTGCGTCGCCAGGATCACGCAGCCGGTGTGGCCGCTCCAATGCGCGGGATCGAGGGCCGCGTCGTTTTGCGGCAGATAAGGATCGCCGGCGTTGCCGAAGATGCGCTCGACGAAATCGAGGTTGGCGACGAGTGCGCCGGGCACAAAGAAACGCGTCTCCATCGCGCGCTGCGGCGTGTAGCCCGGGACGGCGGGGCACACGACGGGTCGCAGGTGCAGGGAGACGAAGCACTCGGCCGGCGTCGTCTCCGCGGCGGCGAAGGGCAGGCGCAGCAGATCGGCCGGCGGCTTGAGCGCGTGGGCGAGCAGGCGGGCGAACACGGCGGGCGGCACGGCCTTCTTGTCGTCGGGCACAGGGATGCCGACCTCGGTGACATGGAAGATACCCTGCGTGGTGCGGCGGTCGCTCTTCGGGTTGTGCAGCACGCCCTGGCGCACGCGGTGCGAGGAGAGGATGTCGCTCTGGTGCTTGTCAGCCGCGGGCGGCAGTGAGAGCACACGCGCGAGCCCGGGCCGGTCAAGAACGAGGGTCGGCGCGGGCAGGCGCGGCACCTTGGTCCCGCTGGCGGCGCCGAGCATATCATCAAGAAAGTCCTGGATGCGCTGGTCCACCGGGCAGAGGTGGTGGGCGAGAGCACGGTCCTTCTCCCGACTCAGCGCCAGAAAGTGATCGACCATCGGCGCGAGGCCGTCGCCAGTGGCCGCGGCGGCGACCGCGGGCTGGCCAACCTCACGCAGCTTGAGGTTGAGGTAGGCGATCAGCTGGGCGTCGGACTCGCCGGTGTAGGCGGCGGTGAGCGCGATGGGAGTCGAGTAAAGTGGCATTTGGTGTTCGTGAGCTTCGGCGGCAGGTTTAGACTGCCGCTGTTTATGAGGTGAGTTCATCCAAGCCAAGTGACAGCGGAAATCGTGCCGTCAGGCATCGGGTTCTTCGGGGTCCAGGCTCTGGCGGGTTTTAAGTCTCTCGCAATATTCGTCGACGAGTGGCTCTGATAATTTGGAGAGGTCGGCTTTGGCATCCTTGAGATGACCATTCAACAAATGATGCAGCACAGAAACCGCCGGATCCTTGCGCGCAATGGTGCCACGGGCTATCAGATGCTCGATGGCACTGTGCGCATAGTCCACAAAGCGAAGCTGGTAGAATGGGGCCGGACGTGCGGCTAAGCGCCCGGCGCGGTAAATCTTCTCGATGGCCTTCAGATGATCCTGGGGTTTGCGAAACGCCAGAGTTCGGTAGGGCACAAGCTGTAAATCGCTGAAAAGCCGCGACTCCTTAGGCCACCAGTGTTCGGCAATCACACGGAGGCGGAGGGAATGCAGGCGGCCCCACCAGATGGCGGGATGACTCTTGCCCGAAAGGCCGCGCTCCGCGCCTTCCAGCACCATCCAAGCGTTGTCGAGACTTGCACAATGAGCGCGATAAAGCTCGGCGACGATCTCCGATTTTGCACGAGGGCGGTCTTCCGGCGTTTTTTCACCGTGCTTGGGATCGTTGAGATATCGCTCAAACCACTGAGCCGCGACCGTTGAGTTGGCCGAATGAATTTTTTGCCTAAGCGGACGGGATTCATGGTTAAGGCGTTTGAGGACTGTTTCCGTAAATGTGATTCCCGCCGATTCGCCCAAGTTGCAGAACAAATCCAACAAACGCCTCAGCCTGGTTGCTTCCAGCACGTGGACTTCAGCCTGCCGAACCTTGATGATGCCGAGTTCGATGGGATCGATGGTGGTGTGGAGCTTCGAGAGCCAGGCATGGGCCTCATCGAGGTTGCGGTGGGCTTCGTGGAATCGCCCCAGCCAACCCAGAGCCAGGCCGTAAAGAGTGAGGGTCTTGATGCGGAGGTGAGCATCCTGCACCAGCAGTGCCGGCGGAAGGTAGTAGCAAAGGTTCAAGGCGAGCCAGCAGAGGCCGCATACCTCGACCCAAAGCACCCGGGAATCGAGAGTGGGTCGAAGCTGTTCGCTCTCGCTGCTCTTTGCGGCATGCTGCAGCATCTTCGCGCGTCGCACATGGGTGTAAGCCAATTCGAAAACGGTCTGCGCGAGCGTCAGCAGTTGCCGTGGCTTATTTCGCGTCTCGGATAGCGCGGCATTGCGCCATTTCTTTAGTTGCGCGTCGAAAAACCTGCCTTCTGGCGAAGTTTCATGCGAAGCCAGAATGTCCAAAAGGTGGATTTTCGGACTGGCATCATACTCCAAGGGCCAGGATTCCAAATTCGTCTTGAGTGCGTGGCGCCAAGCTGCGGGTGGCGACGTCGTCTCGGCGCCGCGTGAGTCGAATGCATCGCTTTTCGATTTGTCGTCTTTCCCGAAGAGCGAATCCGGGGTATCGAGCGGATGTGGATTGGAAAGGCTTTCGCGCAGGCCGGCGCTTGGCGCGTGAGCGAATTCGGCTGCGAGTGAGCTGCGCCAAAAATCTAAATCGGCTTCCCGGCACTTTATTTGCGCCTTGGCGATCGCGTCATGCAGCGCTTGGGGCAGCGGCGCGGTCTGGCCGACTTGGGTCCTGAACCACGCGTTCGCCGCTTCGCCCTGCAGCCAAAAGTGAAGTCGAGCGCGACCTAGCCTCAGCATCTTGGTGAGTTCGAAAACGGACCGCTGGAAAAGCAGGCGCCTGAACAGCGATTCGTTGTCGTCCGTGGACGAGGCCGGCGCAGCTCGATCGACCCACTCGATGCATTGGCCGAAGTGGTGGATGGCTTCCAAGATTGGAAGCACATGGCCGGTGGATCGGTAGGCACGCGCATACCATTCGCCGATTTCGAAGTGGGTGCGCGCCCTGGAAGCCCGGTATTCCTGGAAGAATCCACCGCCCTCAAGGTTGACTGATTTTTGTTGGCCGATGAGTTCCTCGAACGTGAGTCTGGTTTCTTGGTAAGCCCAAAAAAAACCGCCGGGTTTCCTCAGGAAGAGGGAATACTCTCGGTTCCAAGCTTGGATCCATCCATCGACTTTTTCGTAGCGCATCCAGTCGTTGTCGATCCCTGCGGTTTCAAAACGGTGCGGGCACGGAAAAATGGCATGGGAGAGAAACGCGGAGAAATGCCGCGACTGCCGGAAGAGCATTGCGGCGTAGAGGGCGCGGTGTTCATCCCCGAATTTGCCGGAGGAAAATTTTTGCCGGAGATTCTCCACGCACTGCCTGAGCGCAAGCTTGCCGTTGCCAGTCAACCTGTCTTGCACGTTGTAGTAGCTGAGCCAGTCACGGCGCACTTCGCGCGCAGGCCCGGTTGCTCCCCAATGCACATAATCGAATTGGTCGGCGAGGCGTGATTCGGATTCGATCTTGAAGCCAGCGTCCTTGCGGAGGAAATTGCGCCGGGAATCGAGATGCTTCCATCTTTCCTTGTCGTAGGGGGCGTAAAGCACCCTTAACCTGATTTTTCCAAGCACGCGTAGGAAGCACTCGAAATTCCCGTATTCCTTCCTTCTCCAAGTTGAATCCGTCCATGACGCCGTAGATCCCGGCACGTTCCTTCCGTAAAAGACCACAAACCATCGCTCGGGCAAAATGCCCCAGTGTCTGAACAGCTCGCGGAGGTGCTCTTCCCGGTGCGAGCCGGTGATAGGTGACAAACTATCCGGAGTGATGGGTGACACTTTGGTGGATAAGTTTGGGCGGGTTGGGAACCAAGCAAATTCAAGGGGAGGGTTTAAGGGAGGGGGCTTGGCTCCCTCCCTTTCGTGGATT
>JAEUHC010000016.1 GCA_016794785.1 Opitutaceae bacterium
CCTTAAACCCTAAACCGACACGCAACGTGCCAGATCAGACGATTACCTCAGTATCCCGGGAGTCCCGGAAATTCAGGCCTTCGGCCGAGTTCAAAGCCCAAGCCAATCTTGGGAGCGAGGCCGCCTACAAAAGGCTCTACGTGGAGTCTGTCAACTCCCCAGAAAAATTCTGGGACCGGCAGGCCAAGGAGCATCTTGTCTGGCGCAAGCCCTATAAGAAGGTCCTGAAATGGGAGCCGCCACACGCCCAATGGTTCGTGGGCGGTAAACTCAACGTCGCGGAAAACTGCCTCGACCGCCACCTCGGCACGCATCGCGAGAACAAGGCAGCGCTCATTTTCGAGGGCGAGCCGGGCGATGTCCGCACCATCACCTACAAGCAGCTGCATTTCCATGTCTGCCGGTGGGCGAATTATTTTCAGAACATCGGCGTCGGCGAGGGCGACCGCGTCGCCATCTACCTGCCGATGATTCCTGAGGCGGTGATGGCCATGCTCGCGTGCGCGCGCGTCGGTGCCATCCATACCGTGATTTTCGGCGGCTTCTCCGCCGAGGCGATCAAGGATCGCATCAACGACTGCAAGGCCAAGCTCGTCATCACCGCCGACGGCGGGTGGCGGCGTGGCAAAGTGATCGAGCTCAAGGCCAACGTGGACAAGGCCGTCGAGCACACCCCCACGGTGCAGACTGTCCTCGTCGTCAAACGCTGCGGCAACGCCGTCACGATGAGGGAGGGCCGCGACGTGTGGTGGACCGAGGCCTGGGAAGGTGCGCCCAATACCCACAAGGCAAAGGCGTTCGATTCCGAGCACCCGCTCTTCATCCTCTACACCAGCGGCTCGACTGGCAAACCCAAGGGCGTGCTCCACACCAGCGCCGGCTATCTGCTCGGCGCGAAATTGAGTTCGCACTACGTTTTCGATCTCAAGGAAACCGACCGCTACTTCTGCTCCGCCGACATCGGCTGGATCACCGGCCACAGCTACGTGGTTTACGGCCTGCTCTCCAACGGCGCCACCGTCTTCATTTATGAGGGCGCGCCCAATCAGCCTGAGCCCGACCGCTTCTGGCAGATGATCGACCGCCACGGCCTCACGATCCTCTACACCGCGCCGACCGCGATTCGCGCGTTCATGCGCTGGGGCGACAACTACGTGCTCCGTCACCGCCTCGATTCGCTGCGCCTGCTCGGCTCCGTCGGCGAGCCCATCAATCCCGAGGCCTGGATGTGGTATCACACGATGATCGGGAAAAAGAAATGCCCCATCGTGGACACGTGGTGGCAGACCGAGACCGGCTGCATCATGATCGCGCCGCTGCCTGGCGTGACTCCGACTACGCCCGGCTCGGCCACGCGGCCGTTCTTTGGCGTCGTGCCCAAGGTCGTGGACGACAAGTGCAACGAGGTCCCGCGCAACAGCGGCGGAAAACTTATCATCGCCAAGCCGTGGCCCTCGATGCTTCGCACCCTCTGGGGCGACGACGACCGCTATGTGCGGCAATACTTCAGCGAGTTTCCCGGCCGCCCGGAAATCTATTTCACCGGCGACGGCGCGCGGCAGGACAAGGACGGCTACTTCTGGATCGTCGGCCGCATCGACGATGTGCTCAACGTCTCGGGCCACCGCATCGGCACCGCCGAGATCGAGAGCGCGCTCGTCTCGCATCCGGCCGTCGCCGAGGCCGCCGCCGTGGGCCGCCCCGATGAGCTCAAGGGCCAGGCGCTCGTCGTCTTTGTCACCGTCAAGGCGGGTGTGACTGCGAGCGAGGAACTCAAGGAGCAGCTCCGTGCGCATGTCGGCAAGGAGATCGGTTCGCTCGCAAAGCCCGACAGCATCCGGTTCGCCGCGGGACTGCCGAAGACCCGCAGCGGAAAAATCATGCGCCGCATCCTCAAGGAGATTGCCGCCGGCGGCGAGGTGAAGGGCGACACCACGACGCTCGAGGATTTCTCCGTCGTCGCGGCGTTGCAGAGCGAGGATTGAGTTTTGTAGCGGCGAGCGCCAGCGAGCCGAAGAGCCGTGGGGGGGCGGGGGCGCGACCCAAACA
>JAEUHC010000025.1 GCA_016794785.1 Opitutaceae bacterium
AGCGCACGGAGTCAACGCTCCGAGAGCCAATCGATCTGACGCGAGGCGGGGAGGGGCGGGCGGCCGCCCGCCCCTCCCGTTCACTGGCCAAGGGGAGCTTGCTTTACGCCTCTCCCCTTGGCCAGTGAACCTACAAGAGCCGGGCTGCCGGAAATCCGCCTGCCGCGCGAAAGCGCTTTCCCTTTCGGGTGGTTCGTGTGTTTCGTGGGGCTTCTTCCCATGGAACTGATCGACGGAAACCAAATCGCCGCCGCGCTCATCGCGGAGCTCAAGACCGAAGTCGCCGCGATGCCCGGCCGCAAGCCGTGCATCGCCCTCGTCCGCGTGGGCGAAGATCCGGCCTCGGTCTCCTACGTGAAGAAGAAGGAGAAGACCGCCGCCGAGATCGGCCTCATCAGCCGGATCATCCTGCCCCCGATCACAATCTCACAGGCCGAGCTGTTTGCGCTGCTTGATGATCTCAACGCCGACCCGACGGTCGATGGCATCCTTGTCCAATCCCCGCTCCCGAAACACATCGACGAAGTCGCCGTCTTTCGCCGCGTCGCGCCGGAGAAGGACGTGGACGGCTTCAACACCCTCAACCTCGGCAAGGTCGCCCAAGAGGATGAGACCGGCTTTGTCGCCTGCACGCCCGCCGGCATCATGGAGCTGCTCGCGCGCAGCGGCGTTGATCTCAAGGGCAAGCACGTCGTCGTGCTCGGCCGTTCATTGATCGTGGGAAAACCGGTCGCGCTGCTCGCGCTCCAGAAAAAGGCCGGAGCCAACGCCACGGTCACCATCTGCCACTCCGCCACCGTCAATTTATCCGCGATCACACGGCAGGCCGACGTGCTCATCGCGGCGATCGGCCGCCCGGATTTCGTCACGCCTGACATGGTGAAGCCCGGCGCGGTCGTGATCGATGTCGGCATCAACCGGGTCGCCGACGTCAGCAAGAAGACCGGCTACCGCCTCACCGGCGATGTGGCTTTCGATCGGGTGGCGCCCCTCTGCTCGAAAATCACGCCCGTCCCGGGCGGGGTCGGGCCCATGACGGTCGCCATGCTGATGAAAAATACGGTAAAGGCGCGTCGCCTGAAGGCTTAGCCGCGGAGGAGTTTTCAACGTCGTGTGAAATCAGGCCGAATCCCGGCCTCAAATCAGGTCGCACGAAAGTTCTGCGGAACTGCGCCCGATTGATTTCATTTACACCACCACGCATGTCCGCCCCGTCCATCTTGGTCGTCGACGACCAGCCCATCAACGTCCAGCTCCTGAAACGCAAACTCGAGCGCGAGGGTATCCGCGTCAATGCCGCCAGCAGCGGCGCCGCCGCCCTGGAGGCGGTGAAACACGAACGCCCCGACCTCATTCTGCTCGACGTGATGATGCCCGACATGGACGGCCTGGAAGTCTGCCAGCGCCTGCAAGCCAACGAACTCACCCGCGGCATCCCCGTGATTTTTATCACCGCCAATGCCGGCAAAGAAAATCGCATCGTGGGGCTCACGACCGGGGCCGTGGACTACATCACGAAGCCCATCGACCTCGACGAGACGCTCGCCCGCGTGCAGACACAGTTGCGAGTCGTCGCCATCAACCGCCAGGTCGTCGAACTTACACGCCGGCTCGAGGAAGCCCGGAAGGCCGCCACCATCGGAGCCGTCACCCAGGGCATCGCCCACAATCTGAACAACCTCCTCGGCGTCGTCATCGGCTATCTCGAGCTCGTAAAGGCCTACCACGACAAACCCGAGCAGGTGAAAAAGAACGTCCAGCACGTCGAGGACGCCGTCCATCGCATCGTCGCGATCATCAAGCAGCTCAGCACCCTCGTCGTGAAATCCCGCCCGCCCTCGATCAAAGCCGGCCTGCAGCGCCTGCTTGACGGCGGCGTCACTCGTTTCCGGACCGATCAGAAGAACAACGCGAGCGTCACCATCGAGAATCCCCTCGCCGATCTCGCGCTTGAGACCAACTACGAAGTCTTTGAGGACGCGCTCTCAAAAGTGCTCACCAACGCCTGGGAGGCCTACGGCACCAAAGCGCCCTTCGATGCCCGTCCGATCCACATCACGACCCGGCTCATCGAGACGCCTGACGTGGGCAAATTTGTCGAGGTGCGGGTAAGCGACCGCGGCCGCGGCCTCGATCCCGATGTGCGTGACAGTGCCTTCGAGCCCTTCGTCAGCACCAAGAACACCGTGGGCGTCGGCATGGGGCTCACCGTGGCGCGCCACGCGTTCCGCAACCTCGGGGGCGAGGTCACCCTCGCGCCCAACCCCGGTGGCGGCGTCATCACGATTCTCACGCACCCGCTTGATCTCAGCCGGGCCGGCGTGCTGCAATGAGGTCGCGCCCACGCGCGACCTCCTCATGCCCAACATCGCTTTTCTCGGTTCCGGCAACATGGCCGGCGCCATCGTCGACGGCCTGCTCGCCAAACAAGCCGCGGCTCCCGCCGACCTCGTGTGCCTCGGCGGCGACGACGACACGGCGACGAAACTCCAAGCCCGCACCGGCATCCGCGTCGCTACCTCGCTCGACGCCCTGCTCGCCGGCGCCGACACGCTGGTCGTCGCCTTCAAGCCGCAGCACCTCGCTTCCGCCGATCCACGCCTCGCGAGTCTGACCGCCGGCAAGCTCGTCGTCTCCATCCTCGCCGGCAAGCGGCTCACGAGTCTCGCGCGCGCGTTTCCGCAGGCGCGCAACATCGTCCGCACGATGCCCAACACTCCCGGCCAGATCGGCGCCGGCATCACCGCCTGGTGCGCCCGCGCCCCGCTGGCGGAAAAGGATCACGCCATCGTCCAGACCCTCCTCGGCGCGCTCGGCGCCGCGGTCGAAGTGCCCGAGACCGATCTCGATGCGGTCACCGGCCTCAGTGGCAGCGGACCGGCCTACGTCTTTGAGTTTGCCGCCGCCCTCCGCGACGCCGGCCTCGCCGCGGGCCTGACCCGCGATACGGCCGAAAAACTTTCCGTCGAGACACTACTCGGCGCCGCTCGCCTCCTCGCCCGCAAGCAAATCGATCCCGAGATTCTCCGCGACCAGGTCACCTCGCCCAACGGCACCACCTACGCCGGCCTGCAGCGCATGAAGGCCGGCGATTTCCGCGGCCTCATCCGCGAAACCGTGCTCGCCGCCACGGCCCGCTCGAAGGAGCTTTCCCAGGACACCTGAATCACATGAGTTCCCTCCACGGCCGCATTCTCGTCACCGGCGGCGCCGGCTTCATCGGCAGCGCCCTCGTCTGGGCGCTGAACCAGCGCGGACACACCGACATCGTCATCTCCGACTTCCTCGGCACCGATGAAAAGTGGAAGAACCTCGTCGCGCTCAATTACGCCGACTACCTCGACGCCGCCGAACTCCGCCGCCGCGTCGCCTCCGGCGCGGCCGGCCTCGGAAAATTCTCCGCCGTGTTTCATCTCGGCGCCTGCTCGGCCACCACGGAAAAAGACGCCGGCTACCTCGCCGACAACAACTACGCCTACACCAAGGAACTCGCCGCCTGGTCGCTCGCGCAGGACGCGCGCTTCATCTACGCCTCGTCCGCCGCCACCTACGGCGACGGCGCGCAGGGCATGGACGACCGCGACGAAAACATCGCGCGCCTCCGCCCGCTCAACATGTATGGTTACTCGAAGCATCTCTTCGACCTCCATGCCCAGCGCGTCGGCTGGCTTTCGCGCATTGTCGGCGTGAAGTATTTCAACGTCTTCGGCCCAAATGAGGATCACAAGGCCGACATGCGCTCGCTCGTCAACAAAGCCTACCAACAAATCCTAGCGACCGGCCGCGTGCAGCTCTTCAAGAGTCACAAACCCGAGTTCAAGGACGGCGAGCAGATGCGCGACTTCCTCTACGTGAAGGACGCCGTCGAGATGACGCTCCACTTCGCTGAGAAGGCGCCGTCGGCGGGCGGCCTCTACAATCTCGGCAGTGGCGAGGCCAACACCTGGCTCACGCTCGCCCGCGGGATCTTCGCCGCGCTGGGCCGCGCCCCCGCCATCGACTTCATCGACATGCCCGAGGTGCTGCGGGGCAAATACCAATATTACACCAAGGCCGACATCGCGAAGCTCCGCGCCACCGGCTACACGCGCCCCATGACGCCGCTCGCCGAAGCCGTGCGCGACTACGTGCAGCACTACCTCGTGCCCGCGAAAAAGCTCGGGGAGTAAACCGGCCGGCTCAGTTGTGGGAGCGAGCTTGCTCGCGACATCCCGCGCCGTCGCGAGCAAGCTCGCTCCCACAAGCAAGCCCGCAATCCCACGGCTTCGCCTACCGCCACTCGTGCCGCGGGTAGCGCCGCGAGAGCTCGGTTTTGATCTTCGGATACTGCTCGCGCCAGAAGTTCGTCAGGTCTTCGGTCACCTGAATCGGACGATGATTGGGCGCGAGGATCTCGAACTTCACCGGCACCCGGCCGTGGCCGACCGCAAACTTCCCTTCGATGCCGAAGAGTTCCTGGATGCGCGCGCTGAGCACCGGCGGTCCTTCCTTCGCGTAGGTGAGGCGCGCCTTGCGCCCGTTGCCCATCACGAGCCGCTCCGGCAGATAGTCGTCGATCACGGCGAGCTGCTCGGCGGTGAGCCAGTCGCGCAGCACCGGCATCACGGGCTTGGCCGCCAACGCACGCGCCCCCAGCTCGCCGTAGCAAATCTGCTCCACCAGCGTCGCCCGATCGCCGTCGGTGATCGGGTTGACCTCCAGCTCGGGAAACCACTCCGCCAGGCGGTTCACACGCACGATCCACTGATCGACGGCCTCGTCCCAAGCCTCGAGTTTGATGCGGCCGGCGAGCACTTCCTTTGTGAGCAATGCGGCCGCCGCGTCGAGCGGTGCTTCGTCAGGGCTGGCCTTCGCCTCCAGCACCAGATCACGAAAACGCCGCTCGCGCCGGGTGATCACGCGCTTCGCCTGCTCGTCGTAAGTCACCGTCCGCGTCTCGTAAAAATCACTGGCGAAAATTTCCTTCAGCCACGCCTCCTCGATCGCAGTCGCGAGCGTGAGCAGCGTGCTCACCTCGCCGTCGCCGCGCCCGATCTCGCTGATCTCGGCGGCGACGAACAGCGGCGCACGCTGGATCGCGCTCTCGCGCGCGAGCACGCCGCGGCGGCCGTGGACGAGCTCGCAGCGGAGCGTGCCTTGGTCCAGCCGCCGCGCAAGCTGGTCGGAAAATCCCGCCAGCACGCATTTGCGGACCGCGGCGCCCTCGATGCGCTTCTCCGCAATATCGAGCCCCTCCTTCTCGGCGATGCCCAGGAACTGCGTGAAGAGCGGCCCGACCTGCCGCGCTCCTTGCGCATGGATGCCCAACCGCCGGCACGCCTCGAGCCCGTAGTTCGCCTGCTCCGCGTAGCGCCACGCCCGCATGAGTAGAAAAAAATCGCTCTCGTCCTCGTCGCCCAGCAGCTCCTCGCGCGCCTCCTCCGTGCGCTTGTCCACGCCGCGAATTAAAAAGCTCCGCCCTTGGGTGAGCGCCGCCATGAGAGCGACCGTCCGCACGCACCCGCGCTCCTCGGCCGCGAGAAACATACGCGCGTAGCGCGGATGCACCGGGAAGCGTAGCATCCGCTGGCCGACCTCAGTGATCGACTTCGTTTCCCCCGCGAGCGCGCCCAAATCGACCAGCAGATTCTCCGCCCGCGCCAAGCCGGCCGGATCGGGCTTCTCCAGCCAGGGAAACGCGAACACATCGTCGATGCCGCTGGCTTTCAGCGTCAGCACAACCTCCGCGAGATCAAGGCGCTTCACCTCGGGCAGCTCCTGGGGCGCGCGCAGGCCATGTTCGCGCTCCGTCCAGAGCCGCACGCACACGCCCGGCGCGGTGCGCCCAGCTCGCCCGGCGCGCTGGTCCGCGCTGGCCGCGGAAATTTTTTCCACCAGCAGCGTGTTGATGCCCCGGTGCGGATCAAAACGCGCCACCCGCGCCAGCCCGCCGTCGATCACCGCGGTCACGCCATCGATGGTGAGCGAGGTCTCGGCGACATTGGTCGAGACGATGATCTTGCGCGCCTCGGTGCGCTCGACCGCGCGGTCCTGTTGCTCCGGCGGCAACTCACCATGCAGCGGAAACACCACAAAATCCCGCAGCGCCCGCCCGCCCTGGATCGCCTGCACCGTGCGGTTGATCTCGTAGGCTCCGGGCATGAAGACGAGGAAGTCCCCGTCCGTCGCGCCCGCGATGCGCTCGCATTCGCGCGCCGCCACCTCCCAGACCGGCTCGTGCTCGAAGTTCACCGCCTTCGGCAGATACTCGATCCGCACCGGAAAACTCCGACCCTGCGACACCAGCACCTCGCACGGCGCGAGGTAGGTTTTCAGCGCGCCGGCGTCGAGCGTCGCCGACATCACCACAATCTTCAGATCGGGCCGCGTGCTCTGCTGGATCTGGACGGCGCGCGCGAGCGAGATGTCGCCGTAAAGATGCCGCTCATGAAACTCGTCGAACACGATCGCGCTCACGCCGCGCAGGGTCGCGTCAAACGACATCTGCCGCAGCAGAATCCCCTCCGTCACGAAACGGATGCGCGTGCGTTCGCTCACGCGCGACTCGAGGCGAATTTGGTAGCCCACGCCCTCGCCCAACCGCGTGCCCGCCTCCTCGGCGACGCGTTTCGCCAGCATGCGCGCGGCCAAGCGCCGCGGTTGGAGGACGACTACCTCGCCGCGCTCACCCAGCAACCCGTGCTTCCACAGCATTTGCGGAATCTGCGTCGATTTTCCCGATCCCGTGGGCGCCTGCACAATCAACCGTCCCTGCGCGCGCAGCGAGGAAACGACAGCGGACTCAAGTTCGTAGATGGGCAATGCGCGCGGTGACATGCGGGCAGGCCAAGCTGCGTGCCACGGGCTCCGGCGCAATTCTTTCTCGGAATACTCCCCGCTCGCCGCGACTCTCATGCGGATGCCCCGACCCGCCTTCGTGCTCCTGCTCTGCTGCGCACTCCCGGCGGTCGCGTGCATGCGCGGCGCCGATCTCTTCGACGGCTTTTCGGAGGGCTGGCGAGTCCACTGGCGCGAGCAAAGTTTTCTCACCAAACCCACGCGCTACGAAGTCGTGCGCGACGGCGGAGTGCCCGTGCTGCATGCGACCGCCCGCGACTCCAACGCCGGCCTCCATCGCGTGTGCGAAGTAAACACTCCGACGCGCGCCCTGCTCTCGTGGCGCTGGAAAATCGCTGCTCCGCTCAACGGAAACACCCGCGAACGCGAGCGGGCCGGCGATGATTTCGCGGCGCGAGTCTTCGTGGTGTTCGAGCAATCCGTGATTCCGCTGCGCACGCGCGCGATCAACTATGTGTGGGCTGCGCACGAGCCGGTCGGCGCTCTCTTTCCCAATCCCTACACTAAAAATGTCGCGATGTTCGTCGTGCGCTCCGGGTCCGCCGAGGCCGGCCGCTGGCACCACGAGGAACGCGACGTGCTCGCGGACTATCGGCGTCATTTCGGAGAAATGCCGACCCGCATCACCGCAGTCGCCGTGCTGGTCGATACCGACAACACCGGACGCGAAGCCGAGGCGTGGTTCGCCGATCTCAAGCTCGCGACCGTGCCCACCGCCTCGATGCCGTGATCTCCGTCGTCATCCCCACCCTCAACGAAGCCGCGTCCATCGCCGGAACCATCCGCGCAATCCGCGCAGCCCTGCCAACCGCCGAGATCATCGTCGCCGACGGCGGGAGCACCGACGCCACACTGGAAACAGCGGCCTCGGCCGAAGCCCTCGTGATCAGCGCATCGCGTGGCCGCGGTCCACAGCAGGCTGCCGGCGCGGCCGCGGCACGAGGCGATTTGCTGCTGTTCCTGCACGCCGACACCTTGCTGCCGCCCGAGGCTGGCGCCGTGCTGGCCCGTGCCTTCGCGCAACCCGCAGTGCGCCTCGGCACGTTCCGGCTCGCCTTCGATCGCGCGGGGCCGTTTCTGCGCACCTGCGCGTGGCTCACGCGCTTCGACTCAGTCTTCACCCGCTTCGGCGATCAGGCGATCGTGGTGCGGCGCGATTTCTACGCGGAGCTGGGTGGCTTTCCGCCGTGGCCGCTGTTCGAGGACGTGGAGCTGCTGCGGCGCGCGCGCCGGATCACGCGAGTCTGGTCGTTTCCCGCGTGCGTCACGACCTCGGCGCGGCGTTTTCGGTCGCGTGGGCCGCTGCGCCAACAATGGCTCAACGGCCGCCTCCTGTTGCGCTTTCTCAGTGGCACTCCGCCCCACGTGCTGGCTGCGGAATATCGGGCCAGCGCTAGCGTCGCTGCCACGCGAGCCACTTCGAGAAAAGACGCTGCACTGTCGGCGTGAGCCGCGTGCGGTTGTAGAGATCGCCGACCTTGCGGATGGCCTCGGCCTGCGTCGGATAGGGATGGATGGCCGCGCCGATTGCGCCGAGTCCGATGCGGTGTGTCATCGCGAGCGAGATTTCCCCGATAAGATCGCCGGCGTGAGCGGCGACGATCGTCGCGCCAAGAATTTCATCGGTGCCCTGGCGCACATGGATGCGCACAAAGCCCTCGTCCTCCCCGTCGAGGATCGCGCGGTCCACCTTGGCCAGCGGCTGCGTGAAGGTGTCGATGGCCACGCCATTATTTTTCGCCTCGGCAGGAGTGAGGCCGACGTGCGCGACCTCCGGCGAAGTGTAGGTCGCCCAGGGGATGGTGAGCGCGCTGGCCCGCTTGCGGCCGAAAAACAGTGCGTTCTGGATCACGATGCGCGCCATGAAATCTGCGGCATGAGTAAATTGGAAACGGGAGCATACGTCGCCGCACGCGAAAATCCGGGAGTTTGTGGTCTGCAACCGGTCATTCACTTCGACCCCTTTCTTGCCAAACGCGACTCCGGCCACGTCGAGGCCAAGGCCCTCGACGTTAGCCGCGCGGCCCACGGCGACCAAAAGTTGATCGGCTGCCTCGTCATGGCGGGTCGTGCCGGCGATGAGTTGCCACCGCACGCCACCTTCGGCTGCACGCGCGACGGTGAGGTCCTTGCCATCGCAGAGGAGACGCACCCCGTCGCGCTCGAGCGCGGCCCGGAGAATCACCGCAGCCTCTCGATCCTCGCGCGGGAGGATGCCGGCGGCCGATTCGACCAGCGTCACCTGCGAACCGAACCGGGCGAAAGCCTGCGCCATCTCGCAGCCGATCGGGCCGGCGCCGACGACCAGCAGCCGGCGCGGCAGGGTCGTGAGCGAGAAGACTGTCTCGTTGGTGAGATACGGCACCTCGCCGAGCCCCTTGATCGGCGGGGCCGAGGCCCGCGCGCCGGTGGCGATCGCGGCTCGCGCAAAGCGCAGCGTCTGCCCGCCGACCGCGAGGGTGTCGGAGCCCGTGAACTTGCCCTCGCCGAGAAACACATCGACGCCCAGCTCGCGAAACCGCGCCGCCGAATCGTGCGGGCTCAAGTCGGCCCGCAGACGGCGCATCCGTTCCATCACCGCGGGAAAATCCACGGTGATCTCGCCCGCGATACGGACGCCAAATGCCTTGGCCTGCCGCGCCTCGGCCGCAGCGCGCGCCGCGCGGATCAGCGCCTTGGAGGGCACGCAGCCGACGTTCAGGCAATCGCCGCCGAGCAGATGGCGCTCGATGAGCGCGACCTTGGCGCCGAGTCCTGCTGCTCCGGCCGCGGTCACGAGCCCGGCCGTGCCGCCGCCGATGACAACGAGGTTGTAGCGCTTTGCGGGCACCGGGTTCTTCCAATCACCCGGCGCGACGTGGGCGTGGAGGCGACGGTTGTGGGCGTCCCAAGGCTGGAGCGGGACGGAAGTGGCGGTCATGCGGCGGGAGTGGTTTGCGTGCGCTTGGCCAGCGCGGCGCGGGCGAGCCGCGTGACAAAGACGGTGACCGCAATCGTGGCCACCAATCCCACGCCGTAGAGCACCCATTCGCCGGGCGTGCGGGTGCGCTCACCGGCGGCCCGCGCGAGCGAGCCGAGATAGACATACATCACCGTCCCCGGCATCATCCCGATCCAAGAGGCGAGCACATAGTCGCGCAGCGAGACGCGCGTGAGCCCGAAGGCGTAGTTCAGCAGCGAAAAGGGAAACGCCGGAGACAGTCGCGTGAGCCCGACGATTTTCCAGCCCTCGGCGGCGACCGCCCGGTCAATCGCGGCGAACGAGGCGTTGCCCTCGATCTTCGCGGCCACCCAGTCGCGGGCGAGATAGCGGCCCACGAGAAATGCCGCCGTGGCACCGAGCGTGGCGCCCACCGAGACCAGCACCGAACCGAGGCCGACCCCAAACAGCGCGCCCGCACCGAGCGTGAGCGCCGAGCCCGGCACGAAGAGCACGGTGGCCACGATGTAGAGCGCCACGAAAATCACCGGCCCCCACGCCCCCAGGCTCTGGATGGAATCGAGCGCGGAGCGCAACAGCGCGCGCGCATCGAACACCACCAGGACTGTCACCAGCACGGCGACCGCAATCACCAGCAGCAGCAGGCGCGTGCGGCTCATCGTTTGGCCTGCTCGTTGAGGGACCAGTCGTAGTCCGTATAGGCGATCTTGAAGTCACCGCCGGTGGCGAGAGTCGCGCGCGCCGGCTCCGGGAAAAACGGCGTCACGAATTTCAGCAAGGTGCCGGCCGAAGCCTCGAAGTCGCCCGCGAACCACTTGAAGATCGCGGAGAGATGCACGGTGCGCGTCGCGGCCTCCACGCGGTTCTTGATCGGATCGCCGAGAAACTGGCGGCCTTGATCGTCGAGCTGGGCGTCGAGCCGGGCGGCGACAAACGCCTCGCTCCGCAGCGGTGGGCAGCCGCGCGCCGCGCACACGAGGGCGAAGTGCGCCCGCGCATCCGGATATTCCTTGCGGATGATGCCGTGCTCGACGTGGTCGAGGGAGACTTTCTGGCCGAAAAGCGAAACGCCCTCCTTTTTCCACGCCGCGCCCGGCAGCCAGCCGATGCTGCGGATGCTCTTCACCGGGTAATGATCGAGAATGAGGCGGAGCGTGGCGGCGTTGTAGAGGTTGATGAGGCAGGCGAAGCGCTGCGACTCGGTCCACGTCTTGAAGTCCGCCTCGGGCACGGCGCCGAGCGTGGACAGATAGCCGTCGAGTGCCTGCGGGGCGGCTTTCAAGGCGGCATAGTCCACCATGCCCTCGCGCACGTGCCGCTTCAGCAAGGCATCGAACGCCGCGTGCGAATGGTCGAAGGCGTTGAGCGTGGCGGCGAGCCCCAGGTAAAGCGCCGCCCGAAAGCCAGTGGAAAGCATCGAGGTCATTCGGGGGTAGGAGCGCGCAGATGCGGGATTATTCCAATGGAATAACGTCAGCGCCCGCGCATCGGACACACTTCCTGTCTGCAATTTGGCCGACTGTATAGCGGCAAGCCCGACACGGAGGCGATCTACGCCCTCGAGCCCCACGCCTGCAATCGCGCTTGCACACGCTCAATGAGCGAGTCGAGTGAGCCCGCCTCGGCAATCTCCGTCGCGGTCAACAGCACTTCGGCGCGCCCCGCCTTCTCCACGAGAATCAGCGGCAAGGGGAGCTGCTCGAAATCGGGAAACGCCTTCCGAAAAAACGGGCGGTAGTAAAACGCCGCCGGGAAAGGCTGGCCCTCGAGGAAAGCCTTCCAAGGCTTCAGCATGCCGGCGAGGCCGTAGGTGTAGTGGCAGAGCCGGCAGTCGTAGGTCGCCGGCGAGAAAAACTTATGCGCCCAGTCGTTGACCGCGTTGAACAAACCGTCCTCGGCGTTGTAAACCATGATCAGGCGATCGGGTGTGCGGAGCGGCAGTGCGGCAGTCATCGATACTTTGAGGTGTCGTCGGGCCTTCTATTCCCGGCGCCGGCGTCACTCATCAAGGCCAAAGACAATCCGCCGAGGGTCATTCACCACCCGCAGCGAGCCAAACAAGCGGTCCCACCACGAGAACAGCGAGGCATAGTTGGAATCGCACTCCGCGCGGACCACCGAATGATGCACCTTGTGCAGCGCGGGCGTGACGATGATCAGCCGCAGCGCGCGATCGAGGCCGGCGGGCAGCGCGATGTTGGCATGGTGGAACTGCACGACGGCAAAAAGCAGCGTCTCGTAGAGGGCCAGTTCGCCGATGCCACACCCGATGAGCAGCAGCACGGGCACACGGAGGAGAGAGGAGAGCACGATCTCGCCCGTGTGAAAGCGACTCGCCGTCGTGACGTCCATGCCCCGGTCCATGTGGTGCCAGCGGTGGAAACGCCAGAAAAAGGGCACGCGGTGATTCAGCCGGTGCCAACCGTAGGTCCAGGCATCAAGCAATAGCAGGGCGAGCGCGACCCGCAGCCACGGCGCGACATCGCCGGACAGAAGGTTGAGGAGGCCGAGTCCGCGCTCAGCGGTCCATTCCGTGACGGCGAGCCAGAGGCCGGCGAAGAATAGGGCGACCACCACGGCGTTGAGCGTCCCGAGCGCCAGGTTGAGCACACCGTGCCGCGCCCGCTCCCCCAACCGGCCGAAGAGCGGGAAAAACGGCCGCATCGACTCCCAGGCGAGGAGCACGAAGAGCAATCCGAGCGCGAGGCCGGCACGCCAGCCGGCGGGTGGCAGGGGGAGATCCATCGACAATGCCTCCGCCGTGGAGCCGCGCCGCGCGACTAGGCGCGGCCTTCCTCAAAATCGTAGACGTCGAACCACACTCGCACGATTTTTCCAGGCGGGATGAATTTCGGGATATAGCCCTCCAGGAACTGCTGCAGCGGCCGGGGCATTTCGCTGAGGCGCATGTCGCGCATTTTGTTGTTCCAAACGACAATCTCCCCCTCGTCCTTCACTTGGGAATGGGCCGTGATCCACGCCGCCACCGCGGCGTCATCGGTGCCGGTGGCGACAAAGGCCTTGAACGCCTCCGCATCGATGCCGGTGAAATCGAGGAGATACCGATCGAGCGGGCAGTTGAAGTGATACTCGCCCGCGCTCCCGGCGACGACCGCCCGGCATTTGTCGAGCATGCGGGCTGCATGCACGTAACCGGCGAGCGTGGTGCGCGGGCTGCGGGGAAATTCCCGGGCAAGATTCTTGGCAAGGGCGAGAAGGGCGGAAGACATTGGAGAAGAGAAATGGCTGCGGAGTGGGCTGCCGCAAGATCACATCAGGCCCTTGGCCGCGGCGATGATCTCGGCGCTCTCTGGTCGGTCTTTGTAGCCATCGCGGCCGAGCTTCGCGCGGATGACGCCCTTTCCATCCACGATGAAGACCACCGGGTGCGCCACGCCGGCCGCCTTGCCCTTGGCCTCGGTGTTGCGGATGCCGTAGGCGTCGATGACCTTGCTGCCTGTATCGGAGAGAAGCGGAAACGAGAGACCGAGTTTCGCGGCGGCGGACGCGCTCGTCGCAGGCGCATCGTAGCTGATGCCGACGACACGCACGCCGCTCATCTCGACTTTCTTGAGGTCGGCCTGCAGGGCCTGAAGCTGTTTCTTGCAGAACGGACACCAGTCCGCGGAGCGGTAAAAGACGAGCGCGACGGGACCGGCCTTGGTCAGCGACTTCAAGGACACATCGGCACCGGCGGCGTTCTTGAGCGTGAAGTCGGGAGCCTTGGTGCCGACAGCGAGGCCGGGCACGGCGGCAGTGGCCAGGGTCGCGGTGGCGACAGCCAGGGAGGCGAGGAGGATGAGTGTATTTTTCATAGGAAGATAAAGAAGGTCTGGGGAATAGTGTGGGGATCAACCGAGCGCGCCGGTGCAACTGCTGCCCGCGCCAGCCGTGCAGGCAAGGCAATGCGGGCCCGTCAGGATTGCGCGGCCCGCAAGATAGTCGGGCGTCACATCCCAGAGGAAGAGGTCCTGGCCGTTCCGCAGCTGCATCCCGAGCATCTGGTTGAAATCGCAGTCATAGACCTCGCCGCGCCAGCCGACGCTCAGCGTCGAGCGACACATGAGACCTTCAATCGTCGCGGGGTTGAAACTGTTGGCGAGCAACTCGAGGTAGGCGTCCCACTGGCCGTGCGCCCGGAGATCCTGCGCGAAGCGCGCTATGGGTTGGTTTGCCAGCGCAAAGAGCCGCGTGAACTCGATGCCGTGGCGCGCGCGCAGCTCCGTCTTGTAGTCGGCCTCGAGTTCGGCCTGGGGCGGCGGCAACTTCGCACCGAGAGGGTTGTAAACGAGGCTCAGCGGCAATCGCGTGCCGTAGCCGACGGCGTTGAGTTTGAGCAGCGCGCGGATGCTCTTTTCGAAGACACCGTCGCCGCGCTGCGCATCGACGTTCTCCGCGCTGTAGCACGGCAACGACGCCACAACCTCCACCTCGTGAGCCGCGAGATACTCCGGCAGCCACGCAAACGCCGGCGTCTCGATGATCGTGAGATTATTGCGGTCGATGACTTGGCAGCCGCATTCGCGTCCGACTTCGACAAAGGTGCGGAAGTGCTCGCTCAATTCGGGCGCGCCGCCGGTGATGTCCACCACCTCGGGCCGATGCACGCGAATCCAGTCGCAGACGCGCGCTGCCACGGCGGCGTCCATCATCTCGGTGCGCCACGGCGCGGCATCCACGTGGCAATGACGGCAGGCCTGGTTGCACTTGCGCCCGACGTTGATCTGGAGCGTCTGCACGCGCCCGCGCATCAGGCTGAGCCCATGGGCGGAAAGCTGGCGGTCAAAGGCGTGCATCGTCACCGGTAAGAACTCTGAGCATGGAAACTATTCCCCGCGATACCACCGCGCGAGCCGCGCGGGCGCAACCCCGAGCGCATAGCCGGCGAGCACCAGCTGATTGATCGCCATCGTCTGGATAGCGCCCCGCTCGCGCCAACGGCGGCCCGAGGTGAGCGCCGCCTCGGGCGTGACCACGATGTCCCCGCGCGATTTCAACCGCCGCACCATCGCGTAGTCCTCCATGATCGACTGCACGGGGAAGCCGCCGAGGCCCTCAAACGCATCGCGCCGGAGAAACAAGCCCTGGTCACCGTATGGCAGACCAAGCCGGCGCGCACGCCAGTTGGCGCCGGCCTCAATGAGCCGCCGCCCGGAAAACTCCCCTGTGATCGCGAAGGCGAACGCACCGGCCGCGACGCCGGGGCGCGCGAGCGTCGCCCGCACGATATCGGCATAGCCCGGCGGCGGGAGCGTGTCCGCATGCAGAAACAACAGGAACTCGCCGACGGCCGCGGCCGCCCCCGCGTTCAGCTGCGAGGCGCGCCCGCCCTCCGCACTGAGCCCGATGGCCTCATGCGCCCGCGCCACCGCCAGCGTCCGATCCCGGCTGCCGCCATCCACCACTATGATCTCAAAGGGGCCGCCCGCCCGGACCGCCGCCAGTGTCACGGGCAGCGTTTCCTCTTCGTTGAGCGCGGGAATCACGACCGACACCCCACCCTGCCCCGAAGCACGCGCCGCAGGAGTCGCCGCCCACACCGGCAGATCTTCAGGAATATCGATGTCGCGCAACTGCTCCAACGCCGCGAGGGACACGCCGTGCGTCTGCGCCGCCGCGAGGGTCTGCGCCCGCACCTCCGCCCCGCCCCACGCGATGCCGCGAAATAGCGCCGACAAGGGTCGCCGTAGACCGATGAGATAATAACCGCCGTCCGCCGCCGGCCCCAACACCGCCTCGCGTTCAGTCAGAGCGCCAAACGCGGCCGCGAGATGGTGCGGCCGGATCTCCGGACAATCGCCTCCGATGACCACGACCTGCTCCATCCCTTCCGCAAACGCTGCGGCGATCGCGCGCTCCATCCGCGCGCCGAGGTCGCCCTCGCCTTGTTCCCGGATCGCAACTCCCTCGCCCAACCATGCGCGCGCTGCCTGATCATCGGGCGATCCCGTGATGCGCACTTCCACGGCCACAGCGGTCGTGGCGGAAAACTCCCTGATAGTTGCGAGCGTGGCCGCCACCAGCGCGCGATGCAGCGCACAGGCCCGCTCCGCGCCGAGCGCCGGGATCAGCCGGGTTTTGACCGCGCCCGGGCGCGGAAACTTGAGCATGAGGATGAGGCGCGCGCGCATGTGGGGCGATGGCGCCATTCACAGCCACCCGCCGGATGTCGTCACCGAAAAAGCACGGCGTGCGAAACGCTTGAGCGCCCGCGCGACTTGCTGCCCGATCTCATCAACAGCAGCCACCGTCCCGGCACACCGCACCCCCGGCGGTCGTCGCGTCGTAGTCCTGGCCCTTGGTTTCCTTCGGATGCCGCAGCGCCGCACCCTCGCAGTTGAAAGGCTTCGCCTCAGCCAGCGGGATCTCAAGCCGCGGATCAACGAGGGCAAAATGCGCGCGATAGGGCTCCTGGCGGTAGAGCTGATAGGTCTTGTCGCACACCGCGTAGGGGCGCCCGCGTTGCAGGCGATGACCGTCGTCGTCGAGGACTTCCTTGAACGGCCCGAGATAGATGGCGGCCTGCTTGCGCTCCAGACACGGGCCTTGTTTGCCTTTGAAGGCCTGCACCGTGACCGAGCGAAACTCGATGCCCTCGACGGTGCGCCACGGCGCGGCGTCGCGTTTGAGGATCTGAATCCCGTAAAACCCCGCATCGGCGAACGCCCGCAAAAAATCCTCCTCCGTGAGCGCGCCGCTAATGCAGCCGCTCCATAGCTCGGGATTCTGCTGGAGCGCCTCCGGCACCGGCTCATCGGCCACGATGTCGGAGATGACAGCGCGCCCGCCTTTTTTCAGGACGCGGAAAATCTCCTCGAACAGCGTCCGCTTGGCGCGCGGCTCGACGAGGTTGAGCACGCAATTGGAAACCACGACATCGATCACATCGCTCGCGACGAGCGGCGCACGCACGCGCAGATCGTCGGCCAGCTCTTCGGCGGCGAGAAACGAGGCGGCGTCCGCGATGGGGTTCTGCTTCAGCTCACGGTCGAGTTTCTCGAGATCGAGAGCGAGGTCCTGGATGCGGCCCTTGCGGAACTCGACGTTGGCGTAGCCGATTCGCTCCGCGACGAGCGGGGCGTTGCGGCGCGCGACCTCGAGCATCTCGTCCGTCATATCCACGCCGATAACGCGGCCCTGCGGTCCGACGACCTGCGCAGCGATGAAACAGATTTTCCCCGTGCCGCTCCCAAGATCGAGCACGGTCTCGCCGGGCTGGACATAGCGCGAGGGATCGCCGCAGCCGTAATCCTTCTCGATCACCTCGGCGGGGATGACCTCGAGATAGCGGCGATCGTATTCGACGGGGCAGCAGAGCGCGGCCTCGGGCGCCTGGGCGGCGGCGGCGTAGCGTTGTTTGACGGATGTTTCGGCGGGCATGGGGAGCAGGTCAGAGTAACACGCAGGCTTTCTTATTCCAAAGCAGTTCGACGCCGGCAGAAGAAGTTCACGCCGACACCGGTGCCACGAACCACGGACACCGGCGCTACTCTGACAGCGGTGAACAACCGGTGAGCCACATTGCTCCCAAGTTATTCACCGTTCCGCGCGGTGAATCGATTGTGCAGAACATAGGCTTTAGTTTCCGCGGAGGAGGCGCACGGTTTGCCTCGTTCCTTGATAGAACAGTCGCAAGCGCAGCGGTCCTGAAAAACGCCGCTGAGAGCACGGCTGGGATAATCCCGGGCGACCGGGGAATGGTGGTCGGCAACTGGTGCCGTCCACCCCTCCTGAGGGCGAGAGCCGCTTGAGAGGCATATGTCACCAGTTCCTCTGGCCGGAGTCGTGTCCGGTCAGTCCACACACGAAATAGGAGCTGAGCCGCAAGGCGTGATTAGAAACCGCGCTGAACGGAGTCAGGCCCACGGGACGTTTCGACCCGTGCGCCGACGCAGTCACCCCAGAGGGTTTCGGTTGCTACTGCGCAGACCAGAACGCAGTCGTGATTTCCGGCGGGACGACCCCGCCAAAAGGCCCGGCTCGCTGCACGAGCGGGGCGCGCAAGGAAATCGCGGCGGCGGGGAGTGAGCGGACCTAGGCAAAGTCCGTCAACCTCCTCAACTGGGGCGGTCCCGCCAAACGGGGTCACCCCGCTGCAAAAGCGAATGCAACCTGAGAGTTAAGAGGTCAGACCCGTAGCGCGGGGCCAACGGCGAGCCAAAAGCTCGCGCCGTCCCCGTGGTAAAGGTGCCGACGCGAGACAATGGAAATTGCAGGCGTGTCAGCACCGCGTCCGGCGAGCCGCTCCTGGCAAGGAGCGACCCAAAGGGCGCAGAGGCCTCACTCAAGAGTTCCCGGCCGGCAACGGCCAGGACGGTCCCGCCATGAGACCGCAGTCTCCGCATGCCGCGGAGAGTGGCGTCGGGAAGCACACCGCCCGCGAAAGCGAGAGCGTCCAAGCGTGTGCGAAAGGGGAAGAGCGCGTGACGCACGCCCACACCCGCAAATTGGCCCCGGAAGCCTCAAAACTTCCGGGGCCTTTTTGTTTTCCAATTTCCGCGCGTCCCACCTCACTCAGCCCTCCCCCTTTCCCCATGCGTTCCATTCATCATCGTCTCTTCGTCTTCAGCGCACTCGCACTGCTCGCTGTCCTTCCCGCGCCCGCGGCCGACAAGGCTCCCGCGCCCAAAGCCACGCCCTACCCGCTCATCATGGGCCCGATCCGCCTCTGGGACGGACCCGCGCCCGGCGCCCTGGGTGACACCGCCAAAGACATCCCCACGCTCACACCCTACCGGCCCGCGGCTGGCCAAGCCAACGGTGCGACCATGCTCGTCCTCCCCGGCGGCGGCTACGGCAACCTCGCCGAACACGAGGGCACGGGCTACGCGGAGTTCTTCGCTCAAAATGGCATCACCGCCTACGTGCTGAAATATCGCCTCGGCTCCAACGGCTACCGCCATCCCGTGATGCTTGGCGACGCCGCCCGCGCGCTCCGCCTGCTCCGCGCCTTCGCGCGGCGCGACGGCCTCGATCCCGCGCGCATCGGCGTCATCGGCTCCTCGGCCGGCGGCCACCTCGCCTCGACGCTCGTCACGCACTTCGACGCCGGCAAACCCGACGCCACCGATGCAATCGAGCGCGAGAGTTCCCGCCCCGATCTCGGCATCCTGTGCTACCCGGTGATTTCGCTGCTTGAGTTTGCGCACAGCGGCTCGCGCAAAAATCTGCTCGGCGAGAACCCGCCCGCCGATCTGGTGAAGTTTCTCTCCAGCGAACTTCAAGTGACCAAGGATACCCCGCCGTGCTTCCTCTGGCACACAGTCGAGGACAAGGCCGTGCCCGTGGAAAACTCCCTGCTCTTCGCCTCCGCGCTGCGCCGCGCCGGCGTGCCGGTCTCGCTGCACATCTACGAAAAAGGCGCGCATGGCCTAGGCCTCGGCCGACCCGATCGGCCCGCCCCGCCGTGGGCCAGCCAGCTCCTCTACTGGTTCAAGGAGCGGAAATTCACGCCTTGAGTTCCTCCCGCTGCCGCATCCCGTTCCGACTCGTTGTCCACGGTTGGTAGAGCCGCGATTCCTTTCACCGCCGACTTCTACTGCCACACAGGCGCGGAATAGAGTCCGCGCCTACCTCAAAGGAGAGCGACAAAGGGCGGAAAGCTGTGTCGCACACTTGCCGGGCCACTTACCAACCCCGTGTCACGGTGGGCCTTTTCGCTTCAGCGCGTGCACGTTTTTAGCCGTGTGCACCCGGTGCCATCTGTGATTAACCCTCCGCTCGCTTCCCCATGACTCTGCACGAGACTGAAACCCTCGCCCTCCCCACGCCCACCGGACCAATGCGCACGCACGTGTTTCGCCCCGCCGCGCCCGGCCGTTATCCCGGCCTGTTGCTCTACTCGGAGATTTTCCAAGTCACCGCGCCCATCCGGCGCACCGCCGCGCTGCTCGCTGGCCACGGCTTCGTCGTCGCCGTGCCGGAGATTTACCACGAGTTCGAGCCCGCCGGCACCGTGCTCGCCTACGACCAAGCCGGCGCCGATCGCGGCAACGCGCTCAAGACCACCAAGGAACTTGCCGCCTACGACGCCGACGCCCGCGCCGTGCTCGCATTTCTCGCCGCACACGCTGCCTGCACGGGCCGTCTCGGTGCGATCGGCATCTGCATCGGCGGGCACCTCGCGTTTCGCGCCGCGATGAACCCCGCGGTGCTCGCCGCCACCTGCTTCTACGCGACCGACATCCACAAGCGCAGCCTCGCCCGTGGCATGAACGACGACTCCCTCGACCGCATCCCCGAGATCAAGGGCGAGCTCCTCATGATCTGGGGCCGGCAGGATCCGCACGTGCCTCTCGAGGGCCGGCGGATAATCCAAGCCGCGCTCGACGCCGCCGGCACCCATTACACGTGGCACGAGTTCAACGGCGCCCACGCCTTCCTCCGCGACGAGGGCCACCGTTACGACCCTGAGCTCGCCCTCACTTGCTACGGCCTCGCGATCGATCTTTTCCGCCGGAAGCTCGGTGGCGGCGATCAAGGCGTCGCCGTCTCGCCATGATCGTCAACATCGTCCTGCTCTTCCTCGTCTTCGGCCTCACGCGTTGGAAGAAGCATCCCTATCTCGGCGCGCTGGTGCTTGGGCTGGCCAAGGGCGCGATCTACACCGTCGTCAGCGCGACTCATGATTTTCGGCGAGTTTTGGGTTAATAACATCCTCAGGGGCCGGTGAGGAGGCGCCGGCCGCACCTCGATTCATGACGGAATCGCGCCGGCGCTCCGCCGACCGCCGAACCTGATCCACTTCTCCAGCTCCACCGCCACAAACGCAGCGCCCGCGACGGCCGCAATGCGCAGCCAGGTGCCGGCGCCAATCGGCGCGGTGTGGAACAGCGCGTTCATCGCCGGCGCATACGTGAAGAGCAATTGCGCTCCCAGCATGGCCAGCGAGCCGGCAATCGCCCAGCGGTTCGTAAACAACCCGAGCGCGTAGACCGACCGGGTCAGCGAGCGGCAACTGAAGAGGTAGGCCACCTCGACGAGCACGATGACGTTGATGACCGCGGTGCGAGCCTCGGCTTCGGTCGCGCCTTGGGTCGTCAGTTCCCAAAAGAAAACCCAGAACGATCCGGCGAGGATGATGAGCGAAACCAGCCCCGTGCGCATGAATAGGGCGAAGGTCAGCAAGGGTGTCTTGGGATCACGCGGCGGCCGGGCCATGAGGCCGCTCTCCTTCGGCTCAAACACGAGCATCAGCCCGAGCAGCAGGGCCGTCATCATGTTGATCCAGAGGAGCTGCACCGGCAGTGCGGGCAGCACCGTGCCGAACAGAATCGCCGTGAGCAGCACCATCGCTTCACCCGCGTTGGTCGGCAGGGTCCAGACGATGAACTTGGTCAGGTTGTCGAACACGCCGCGGCCTTCCTCCACCGCGGCCTCAATGGAGGCAAAGTTGTCGTCGGTGAGAATCATCGCGGCGGCGCCTTTGGCGACGTCCGTGCCAGTGATGCCCATCGCGACGCCAATATCGGCCTGCTTGAGGGCGGGCGCGTCGTTCACCCCATCGCCCGTCATCGCGACGACGTGCCCGCGCGACTGAAGAGCTCTCACCAACCGGAGCTTTTGCTCGGGCGCGACCCGGGCAAAGACGGCGGTGCGTTCGGCGACCGCGGGCAGATTCTCGTCGGAGACTTGCTCCAATTCCCGTCCGCTGAGAGCGGCGAGTTGTCCGTTCTGCACTTCGCCCTTGAGCCCGATTTTCCCGGCAATGGCGCGCGCGGTGACGAGATGATCGCCCGTGATCATCTTTACCGCGATGCCGGCCTGCTGGCAGCGCTGCACGGCGGTGATGGCCGCGGCGCGCGGTGGATCCATCATGCCTTGCAAACCGAGGAACGTGAGACCTGCGGCCACATGGGCATGCTCAAGCCGGTCGTGGCGTGCCTCCACCTGGCGCCGGGCCAAGGCCAGGACGCGAAGTCCACCCGCGGCCATTGACTCGGCGGCGCGAAGCACAGCTTCCCGGTCGAGCGGCACGACCGTCCCGGCGGCGCCGAGCGCGTCGGTGCAGCGCTCGAGCAGTCGCTCAAGCGCGCCGACCTTGTAGATCACCCGGCCTGATCGCGCCTCGTGCAACGTGGCGCGAAACATATGCTCGGACTCAAAAGGAATCGTGTCCAACACCGGCGTCAGACCGTGCGCATCCGCGCGAAGGACGCCGCCCTTCTCCGCGGCCACAACCAGCGCCGCTTCCGTCGGATCACCCTGCACCTTGAGCCGGCCTTCCTCGCGCACGAGCTGGGATTCGTTGCAGAGCACGCCGGCGAGCAGGCATTCCCGGAGGGCAGGATGCGCGGAGGTTTCGACGGCCACGCCGCCAAGGCGAAGTTCACCCGCGGGTTCGTAGCCGCTCCCCGTCAGCTCGTAGCCCCGGCCGCCTGCGTAAATTTCCCGCACAGTCATCTGGTTTTCCGTGAGTGTGCCGGTTTTGTCCGAGCAGATGACCGTCGTGCTGCCGAGGGTCTCGACCGCGGGCAGCTTCCGGATGATGGCCTGCCGCTTCGCCATGCGCGAAACGCCGATGGCGAGCACAATGGTGACGGCGGCGGGCAGCCCCTCCGGAATCGCCCCCACCGCGAGCGCCACCGCCGCCATGAACATCTCGGCCGGCGGCGCACCGCGCGCCACGCCGAGGGCAAAGGTCCCCGCCGCCAGCGCGAGGATGACCCAGAGCACGAGCTGGCTGAACTGCGCGATTTTCCGCGTGAGCGGCGTGGACAATTCCACGGCGCTCGAAATGAGGCGGGAGATGCGGCCCGTCTCCGTCTGATCGCCGATGGCCCAGACGACGCCCTCGGCCTGGCCGCTGGTGACGAGCGTGCCGGCGTAGGCGAGATTCCTGCGCTCGGCGAGTATCGTATCGAGGGCGAGCGCATCGGCCTGCTTGGCCACGGGCAGCGACTCGCCGGTGAGAGCGGATTCATCCGCATGGAGGTTGCGCACGCGAAAAAAGCGCAGGTCGGCGGGCACCCGGTCACCCGATTGCAGCAGCACCACATCGCCCGGCACGAGTTGCTCGGAGTGGACGCGCACCTTGCGACCGCCCCGGCGCACCGTCGTTTCGGTGGCGACCATCTTGGCGAGCGCCTCGATGGCTTTCTCCGCCTTGGCCTCCTGGAGAAACCCGACGATGGCATTGATGATCACAACACCGAAGATGACCGAAGAATCCACCCACTCGCCGAGAAACGCTGTCACACCGACCGCAAGCAGGAGGATGTAGACCAGCGGCTGGTTGAACTGCTGCATGAACTTCAGCCAGACCGGCGTGGTCCGGCGCGCCGTGACGCGATTTGGGCCAAATTGCCGCCGGCGTCGCTCAACCTCGTCGATGGACAAGCCCGTGGTCAGATCCACATCGAGGAACTGCAGCACTTCCTCCGTCGGCACATGGTGCCATTGATTATGATCGTGGATTTTCATGTCAGGTAAGAAGGGTGCCATCCAACCACGAGCGGGTCGAAGCGACGGCCAGGTTGGCGACGGTGACGCGCGCGATTTCCGTGAGGGCTTCGTGCGTGAGGAAGGCCTGATGCGCGGTGATGAGGACGTTCGGGAAGGTCAGCAGCCGCGAGAGTTCGTCGTCCTGCAACACCTGCCCGGAAAGGTCCTCGAAGAAGACGCCTTGCTCCTCCTCATAAACATCCAACGCCACGCCGCCCACCTGCCCGGTTTTGAGCGAGGCGATGAGCGCGCCGGTATCGATGAGTTTGCCCCGGCTGGTGTTGAGGATGAAGACGCCCGGCTTCATACGCGCGAGGCTCCGCTCATTGAGCATATGATGGGTTTCCGGCAGCAACGGGAGGTGCAGCGAAACGATGTCGCTCGCGGCCAGGAGCGTGTCGAAGTCCTCATAGCGGATACCATGAGACTCCGCCCAATCCGGCCCGGGGAAGGGATCGCAGGCCAGGACGTTGGTGCCGAAGCCGCGGAAAATCTCCGCGGCGATGCGGCCGATTTTACCGGTGCCCACGATGCCGATGGTTTTCCCGTGCAAATCGAAGCCGACCAGGCCGCTGAGCGAAAAGTTGAGCTCGCGCACGCGGTTGAACGCGCGGTGGATTTTGCGGTTGAGCGTGAGCAGCAGCGCGACGGTGTGCTCGGCGACCGCATGCGGCGAATACGCCGGCACGCGCACGACGGCGAGGCCGAGTTCGCGGGCGGCGGGCACATCAACGTTGTTGAAGCCCGCGCAGCGCAGGGCGACCAGCTTCACCCCGAGCGCGGCGAGCTTGGCCAGGCACGCACGGTCCAGGTGATCGTTCACGAATGCACACACCGCGTGCGCGCCTTCGGCGGACTGGGCGGTCTCGGCCGTAAGCCGGAAATCATTGTATCGCACCGCCACATTGGCGCCCAGCGTGGCGCGCCCGAAATAATCCCGATCGTAGGGCTTGGTGTCGTAGAACGATGTGATGATGGGTGTCATGAAGGGCGTGGGAGAGTGGCGGCGCGGCTCATGCCTCTGCCTACGGTTCCATCGGCCGCGGCGGCTGAACGCCACCTTCCCGGTTGTTTTCCTGCTCGATGGCGTTTGCCCGGCTCGGCGTGCGCAGCAGACGGTCGGCTTTCACCAGTTGATCGAGCAGACGGCGGGTGGCGCTCAGGTCGTCGAGCAGCGCGTCCGTCGCATCCACGGAGAGGCGCCCGCCTACGACCGCGGCGAGCAAACCCGCCTTGGCCTGTTGGTAAGCATCCTGAAATTGCTCCAACGCAGTGGTGCGCTCCGCATCATTGCCGGACGCGGTTTCCGTCCGTTCGGCCAGCGCCACACACCGGGCCACGTCCGACAAGCTCCGTTCCAAAAGGGTCCGGAGGCACGGATCCGCCAGCCGGCCGGAACCCTCGCACAGGGTGCGGGCAAGCGGCGCCAGCCGCGCGGCTTCTTCCAGGTAGCGCGCGATGCGGACGGTCAGCGCCAGTTCCTCGGCCGCGTCGGACGACATTTTTTCGGTGCGCACGCGGGCGACAAAATTCGCAATCGTCGCGCCCAGCGTGCGCAAGGCCGCCGCCTGGGTTTCCACGGCGTTCGGCGACACCGCGCCGCGGGAGATCGCCGACCGCACAATTCCGTTCACGAGCGCGCGCAGTCGGAGCAGTTCCTCGCGCAAGGCGGAGACCGCGAGTTCGGGCGTGGACACCAAGGTGTCATCAAGATGCTGGGGCCGGCCGAGGTCCTCCTCCGCGCTGTGGAACAACCGCTCGAGCCAGCGGGCGAGCCGGTTGGCGAAAGGCAGCATGAGCGCCACGCCCAGCACGTTGAAGGCGGTGTGGAAGAGCGCGAGGAAGACCGCCGGCTGTTGCTCGACCCCGAACCAACGCGCCATCCCACCCACCCACCAAAGCATGGCGGGCAGCAGCGCCAACGCCACGACACCCGTGATGACGTTGAACGCGATATGCCCCAGCGCGAGCCGTTTGGCGCTGGGGGTGGCCTTGATCACGGCGAGCGCCGCGCTTGAGGTCGTGCCGATGTTCGCGCCGATGACCGCTGCGGCCGCTGCCTCGACGCCAACGATCCCTCCGGCCGCCGCGGTGAGGATGATGGCGATCGCGGCGCTCGACGACTGCGTGAGCAGCGTGGCGACAAAGCCCACCAGCAGGAACGCCAGCCAGTGACTTTGATCGCTTCCAGAAATGGATGTGCCGTAGGTCTCCGCCAGCCCGCCAAACGCATCCTTGAGAATCGCCAGCCCAAGAAAAAACAGTCCGAAGCCAGCCAGCGCCTGGCCCAGGCCCTGATGCCGTTTGCCCGGAGCCAGCAATCGCATCGCCACGCCCACGGTGAGAATTGGCAGGGCGAACGATTCAATCTTGAAGCCAAAACCCACCAAGCTGACGAACCAGCCGGTCATCGTCGTGCCGACGTTGGTCCCGAACACCACCCCGAGCGCCTGCCGCAGCGTGAGCAGGCCCGCATTGACGAAGCCGATTGTGGCCACCGTGACCGCGCTCGACGACTGCACCAAGCCCGTGATCAGTATGCCCGAGACAACTCCGCGCCACGCCGTCGAAGTCCAGCGCCCCAACAACGCTTTCAACCCGGCGCCGGCAAATGTCCTCAACCCTTCCGTCATCATCTGCAAGGCGAGCAGAAACAGTGCGAGACCTCCCAAGGCGCTCAAAGTGTTTTCGTAGCTCATGGGCGAGGCTGTTGTTCCGTTCACTCCACGACACCCCAAAACCGCATCACCCAGCCGCCGCCCACAATAATCAGCAACGCGCCCAGCGCGCCGATCACCAGCCCGACGCGGGCCATGTCACGGGTGGCCACCTCGCCCCGTGCATAGGCCATCGCGTTGGGTGGCGTGCTGATGGGCAGCGCCATCGCCAGCGAAGCGGCCATGGCGATACTGAGCCCCACCTGCACCGGTGAAATGCCAACACCCGGCCCGCTAATCGCCGCGGCCGAGATGCCGATGGGCAGAACCAGATTGGCCACCGCTGTGTTCGACATGAAAGTGCCCACCGCCATGGTCGCCAGCACGAGCCCGGCCAGCAGACCCAGCCCACCCCCATCCGACGCCGGCAACCATTGGACCGCGATCCGATCCAATCCGGTCCGTTGCACGCCCGCGCCCAGCGCCACACCACCCGCGATCAAAATCAAGACGCTCCATTCAATCCGCCCCAAATCGTCGCGCGTGAATATCCCGGTTGCGGTAAGCGCCACCGCCGGCAGCAGCGCGACCACAGAGGCGGGCAGCCCATGCAGCCAGTCAGAAATCCACAGCAAAACCGTCACCGCAAAGATCCCCACCACGATCCAGCCGCGGCGCGTGAGTGGGCCGGTCGCGGGCTCAAGCCGGATGGCGCCCACCGTGGCCGGGAAACAGCGCAAGAGCAGCAGCCAAGCCAGACCCGCCAGCCCGAGCATCAGGGGAACCGCCACGAGCAACCAATCGAGAAACGCGACGCGGTGCCCAGCCTGCTGGAGGAAGCCCAGCGCGACCGCGTTGGGCGGCGAAGCGATGGGCGTGCCCATGCCTCCGATGTTCGCCGCAAACGGGACACCGAGGACCATGGCCTTGCGGAAGGGCTCGCCGGCGGGCAGCGACGCCACCATGGGAGCGACCAAAGCCAGCATCATGGCCGTCGTCGCCGTGTTGCTCATCCACATTGAGAACAGCAGCGTGATGAGCATCAGCCCGAGCAGCACGTAGCGCGGCCGCATCCCAAACGGCCGCAGCAGCCACACGGAGATCGCCCGATCCACGCCTTCCTTCGCCGCGGCCTGCGCCAGCACGAAACCGCCGAAAAAAAGCACCAGCACCGGATCGACCGCCAGGCCCAGAATCTCGCGATAGGAAGGCGCCGGCCCCGCTGCGAAACCCAGTCCTGCCCAGCCCCCCGGATTCGCCAGCAGCACAAGCTCCAATCCGATCACCAGCAACGAAGTGGCGAAGAGCGGCAGTGCCTCGGTCACCCACAGCACCGCCGCCAAAACGAAAATGCCCCCCATCAACGCCGCTTCGCGGGGCGCACTGCACGGCCCAGCCAAACCCCATACGGCGGCCCCCGCCAGCCCCAGCGCCACGAGTAACCAGACCGCGACAGACCGCACCCGTGACGCGGGGTGCGACACCGGCGCGGCGTGGTTTTTGTCACCCGTCATGGGGCGGCGGTTTATTCACGCGGCGGCCGCACAATCAGCACCGGGCGTTCGCTGAGCGCCATGACATGCTGGGCGACGGAGCCGAGGAGGGTCTTCAGCCGACCCGTGCGACCGTGAGTCCCGATGCAGATCACATCCGCCCCCAACCGCTCCGCGGCCTGCACGATGCCGGTGGCCGTGTCGCGGTGCTCAATCACCGTCACCTCCGTGCGGACACCCAGACCTTCGGCCTCCGCCGGGATCAGTGTGCGCAGCTTCGCGGCGCATGACTTCACCAGTTCCTCGTGATTACCCTGAAAAGCCGTGTCGTGGCGCGATTGCATGAATTCGCCGCCGGGCAGCGCATGGGGGTGGATCACATGCACAAGATGCACTGTCCCGCCCCGAGGCACAAAGGAGTAGGCCCGCGGAATGGCGTGGTTGGACCAGGAGGAAAAATCCGTCGAGACGAGGACCCGCTGCACCGGCCGCGCCACGGATGGACCGCGCTCATGGGCGGCGGCCAGCGGGACGACAACCACGTTTGTCACCGATCCATGGAGCAATCCGCGCGACACCGATCCATGCCACATCCGCTCAAAGCCCCGGTATTGGTGGGAGCCGACGACCACCAGATCGGCGCCTTCCTCACGCGCCATCTCGGCCAGGCGCACGTCCGCCCGGCCCCAGTTGGCTTCCACGCGCACCCGAAAGGAATCGGTTCCGAGCTGCCCCTCCGCCCGCACGCGGAGATCGCGCTCCAGCACCGCCTGCACGTGGGCCGGGTTGCCAGTCAGAGGCAATGGTCCCTCGCCGCCCAGTCGCGTCCGCTCCTCGGGCGGCCAGTCCACGTATCCGACAATGACTTCACAGGCTCCGATTGCCTGCAGTTCCTTGACCCAGTTGAGCGCGGCGTCGGACGTCAGCGTGAAATTGAATGCGACAAACACCTTGAGCGGTCGCTCGCCTCGGGCCCAAGCCTCGATGGATGCCCCGTCGCGCACCACCAAGGTGGGCACCGGTGAACGCTCCGCCGCACGCTCCGAGACACTGCCGAGCACCCACCGCTCCGTGGCGCGTTTGCCCAGCGAAGCGACCACCATCAGCTGGCATGCCCGAGCCTCAGCGCGCGCCACCAGCTCTTCGTCCGGCAAACCGTTAATCACATTGGCCTTCACCTCCGCGCCCAGTTGGCGCAACCGCGCTGCCTCTGCCTCCAACTTTTCAACCGTTCGCGGGTCGGTCGGGAGCGCGGCCACATGCAACAAATCCAGCCGGGCGCCCAGCCGCTTCGCCAAAGCCGCGGCGGCGTTGGCCGCCGAATTGGCTGAAGGGGAAAAATCAGTTCCGCAAAGGACGCAGGCGGAATCCGATTTGGTTGCTTCGGTCGCGACAGGGGCAGGCTGGGTTTTCATAATTTATCCAAGATATTAGCTAGTTCCAGGCACGGGCTCCAATCCTGGATTGCAATAATATGCGCATATCTTGGCGGACCTGCGCCCATGGCGCTCGGTTGAACTCGCCCCTACCTTTCGCCACTCCGCCCGGTGAGCGCCGCGAGCGCCACGGCCAGTTCGTCGATTTCGTCGGTGGCGCGCCGGCCAGCCGGTGGCACATAGCGATTCAACATGAGGCTGAACGCGAGCCGCTCGCCCGCGGCGGTGGTCACGTAGCCCGCAAGGGTATGGGCGTAGCGCAGCGTGCCCGTCTTGGCGCGCACGTTGCCCTCGGCCGGCGTCCCTTTCATGCGCCGCCGCAACGATCCATCAATGCCCGCAATCGGTAGCGAAGCCAGGAACGCATCGGCCTCGCGGTGCCGCGCCATCGCGCGCAGGAGTGCCACTGTCGCATTGGCCGTCGTCAGGTTGTTGCGCGAGAGCCCGGAGCCTTCCTCGAACCGCACTTCGTCGGCCGGCACCGCCTGCGCGGCAAGAAATTCCCGCAGCCGCCGCACCCCCTCCGCCTCGGTCGTCGAACGCTCCGGCGCGTCGCTGGCACGCAGTGATTCGCCCAGATAGCCGAAGATCAGATCCGTCTCGAGGTTCTGCGACGGCTTCATGAAGGCCGTCACGAGCTCACGCATCGGCGGCGAGGCCACTTCGCCGAGCCGCACGCTGGCCGGCGTGACGGCGCTCGCGTCCGGCCAACGCAAACTGCGCGCGGTGCCCTCGATCCGGATACCGGCGCGGGCGAGCGCCTCCTTGAGCGCCACGGCAAACCATTGCGCGGGCCGGGGCACCGTCAGGTCGAGCAGCACGGGTTTTTCGTTCGCCGGCACCGTGCCGAAAAGATGCACCGTGCTCTCGCCGAATATCCGCCGCGGGTCCACGCGGGCCGTCGCGTCCTTCGGCCCGGTCACGACGCGATGATCAAGGGCCAGGCCCGTGTGCGGATGCAGCCACTCGATCCGCACCGGTGCTCCCGGCGCGACGCCCGGATGCAGGCGCAGTTCCGCGTAGTTCTGCTCCAGCGTAATCGCGGAGATCTCGGCGCCGTAGTAGTCGTTGAGATCATCCGCGGTCCAGCCGGCGCCGTTGGGGACGCCGCGAAACCACGTCGCATCCGCCACGACATCGCCCGTGATGCGCCGCACGCCGGCTTTTTCGATCACCGCCACAAACGGCGCGAAGATTTCCCAAAAATCGCGGCCCGTGCCGCGCACCTTCCAGCTCGGATCACCCCGGCCGCTCACGATCACATCGCCGGCGAGCCGGCCCGTCTCGTCGGGCTTCGCCGTGCCGAGGATCGGCGTCACGATCCGGTGGTCGCCGCCGAGGCGATCGAGCGCGAGCGCGCCGGTGTAGAGTTTGCTGTTCGAGGCCGGGCTCATCAGCCGATCCGCGTGGTGCTCGAACAGCGTGGCGCCGGTGTCGAGCGACACGACCTTCACGCCCCAAAGCCCGGGGCTGAAGCGCGGATGCGCCAGCCACGCGCCGAGCCGCGCGCGCAGTTCCGCCACCGATTCGGCGCCCGGCGGCTGCGCCCGCGACACCAGCGGCGCCAGTGCGCGCAGGTGCCGCATGTGGTCCTCGGCCGCCGCGCCGGCAAAGCCCAGAATCTCGACGCCGCCCCGCGCAAAGGCGCTCACGAGCTGCAGCCCGCCGCCCCACTCCTCGTTGCGAATCGCGCGTGCGCCACCGAGCCGGCCGATCAGGTAGTCGGCCGTCTCGGTCGTGCTGGCGTAGCCCTCGGGCACCTGCGCCGAGTGTGAAATCACGAGCCGTTTCCGGCCCGCCGCCGCCTCCTCGGCGAAGCGCAGAAATCCGGCCATCAGCTCCTCATCCACTTTTCGCGCCGCCGGATCGCCGGCATAGCCGCAGTAAATCGAATCCGCCATCACGAGCGCGGCGATCCGGCCGAACGCCGCCGGATCGCGCAGCAGCGCGCGCACGCCGCCAAAGCCCGCGCTGAACGACGACACCGTGAGCCGCCCCGCACGCCAGGGGTGCTGCGGCGATTCCTTTCGCAACGCCGCTTCGATCCCGCTCAGCAGCTCCGCGAGCGAGCCCGGCGCGGCGAAGCGATCCGCGTAGATTTGGGACAGGCCGGGCAGGGTCACGTTGACGAGCACGCCGACCGCGCCGCTCGCGGCAAACTGGCTCTCAAGCGCGGCCGGCGCTCCGTGCAAATGGAGCCAGATGGGAACCTCGGCGCCGGCCTCCTGCCATCGCGTCGGGAAAGACACCGTCGCGCCTCCCACGCGCACCTGCTTGAACGACGGTGTATCCGCGCCTGAGAGCCGCAGCGCCAGCAACAGCGCAAAGCCGAGCCATGCCAGACGGACCCTTGGTCCGGAATGCCACCGCCCGTTCCTAATCCACTGGGATGCCATGCCGGCGCACTATTCCCGCACCGCCCGCCACGGCAAGTGGCAACACAGCTCGACGCCGGCCCCCGGGGCGCGTAACTCTCCCGCCCTCGGCGCGTCCGCCGAACACTCCCGTGCCCGCCTTGCGCTTTCTCCCTGTCGTTCTGTTGATGTTTATCGGCAGCGGTTGCGCGGCCCTGATCTACGAGGTCGTCTGGTTCCAGCTGCTCCAGCTCGTGATCGGCTCCTCGGCCGTTTCACTGGCGGTGCTGCTCGGCACCTTCATGGGCGGTATGGGGCTGGGCGCCTTGCTCCTTCCGCGATTCGTCTCCGCCGCCCGGCACCCGCTGCGGGTTTACGCCTGGCTCGAAGCCGGTATCGCAGTGTGCGGGCTCGTCGTGCTGCTGGTGGTGCCCCTCCTTGGCCACGCCTATGTGGCGCTCGCCGGCCCGGGTGCGCCCGGCATCGCGCTGCGCGCACTGGTCTGTGTGCTTTGCCTCCTGCCGCCCACCATCTTGATGGGTGCGACGCTCCCCGCCATCGCCCGCTGGGTCGAGGCCACGCCCCGCGGCGTGGCCTGGCTCGGATTCTTCTACGGCGGCAACACCCTCGGCGCCGTCGCCGGTTGCCTGCTCGCGGGCTTCTGGCTGCTGCGCGTGCACGACACGACGATTGCCACCGGCGTCGCCGTCGGAATCAACGCCGCCGTGGCCCTCGCGGCCTTGGCCCTGGCGCGACGCGAACCGCATGCGGCCCCGGCGCCACCGGCCGCTCCAACGGCAGAGGACGGGCACGACGCCACGGGCCGCCCCATCCTCGTCGCGATTGCACTCTCCGGCTTTTGCGCGCTCGCCGCCGAGGTGATCTGGACGCGGGTGCTTTCCCTGCTGCTCGGCGCGACGGTTTACACGTTTGCCATCATCCTCGCGGTCTTTCTCGGCGGTCTGGCCCTGGGCAGCAGCGCCGGGGCCGCCCTCGCCCGCGCGACGCCGCGGCCGCGTGTCTGGCTTGCCGTCTGCCAGCTTCTCCAAGTCGCCGCCCTCACCTGGGCCGCCTATGCGACCATGCGCCTGCTGCCGACGTGGGACGTCGATCACACGGCGGCGATCACATCCAAGTTTCGCTTTGATCTGCTGCGCGTCGCCTGCGCGATGCTGCCCTCGGCTCTCCTGTGGGGCGCGAGCTTCCCGCTGGCCTTGGCGATCCTCGCCACGGGACGTCGCGATCCGGGCCGGCTGGTCGGGCGCGCGTGCGCCGCCAACACCCTCGGCGCCATCGGCGGCGCGGTGCTCACCGGTCTTGTCCTGGTGCCGCTCATCGGTGCCCGCGACGCCCAAGTGGCGATCGCCGCGACCTCCGTGCTCGCGGCGCTGCTTGCGCTCTGGCCGATCGGCCGGCGCGAACGCGGACTGGTTTTGGCCGGGGCCGGCGCGCTCGTCGCTGCGGCGCTGTTCATTCCACCGTTGCCGTGGCAGCTCGTGGCCTACGGGCGGCAAATCGCGACGACCGATTACGGCGCGCAACCGATTTACCTCGGCGAAGGCATCAACGCCACCGTGGCCGTCACCGAGACACCCGGCGGCGCGCGATTCTTCCACGTCAGCGGCAAGACCGAGGCCTCGAGCCTGCACAAGGACATGCGCCTCCAGCTCATGCTCGGCCATATCCCCGCGCTGCTGCACCCCAATCCAAGGAGCGTGCTCATCGTCGGCTGCGGCGCGGGGGTGACGGCGGGCACGTTTGTGATCCACCCCTCGATTGAGCGCATCGTGATCTGCGACATCGAGCCGCTGATCCCGCGCGTGGTGGCGACGTATTTCGGCGCGGAAAACCACCACGTCATCCACGATCGCCGCGTCGAGATCGTGCATGACGACGCCCGGCACTACATGGCGACGACGCGCGAGAAATTCGACATCATCACCTCGGATCCGATTCATCCGTGGGTAAAGGGCTCGGCCGTGCTCTATTCGCAGGAGTATTTCGCGCTCTGCCGCGCGCGGCTGAAGCCCGGCGGCCTCGTGACCCAGTGGGTGCCGCTCTACGAGTCCGACCGAGCCGTGGTGCAGAGCGAGATGGCGACGTTCTTCTCTGTCTTCCCGCACGGCTCCATCTGGGGCAACGACGACGACGGCGGCGGCTACGACACCGTGATGCTCGGCCCCGTCGATCCTCCGCGGATCGATCTCGCCATGATGCAGGCGCGCCTGCTGCAGCCGGAGTTCGCCAGCGTGCAGCGGGTGCTCACCCAGCTCGGACTCGGCACGCCGCTCGACCTGCTTTCAACCTACGCCGGCAACTTCCCCGATCTGCGCGCGTGGCTGCAGGGCGCCGAAATCAACCGCGACCGCACCCTCCGCCTGCAATACCTCGCGGGCCTGCAACTTGAGTCGGGCGCCGGCGCCGCCGCCTACCGCGAGATTCTCACGCTGCGTCGGTTTCCCGCCGACATGATCAGCGCCAGCCCCGCCGAGTTGACGGAACTTCGCCGCCGGCTCGATCAGGCCGCGGGTTGGTAGCCCGCTTCTCACGAGGCGGGCCGCGCGATCAGAAACCAGTCTGCACCGACAGCACGCCGCGGTGCGCGACCCTGTCGCGTTGGCGGATATCCGCCGTGTAGCTGATCGAGCCGCTCCAAGTCTTAGTGAGTGCGGTCGTGAGGCCCGCGCCGAGCTCAAGGCCGCGGCCGTCGCCATCCTTGACCGCGAGGACCGTCGGGCGGGTGAAATTATCCGCGAGGCGGCCGGTGACGCTGCGGTCGTCCGAACCGACCTCGCCGTGCCACGCGGCCCGCAGATCGAAGCGCGCACTGCGCCCGGCGCACACGAGCGTGGTCGAAAAATCCACGCCCACCGCCGCGCTCGTGCTTTCCGCTTCCTGCTCGTCAAACGCAAAAGCGAGCGCAGGCACATCCTTCTCCGCGTAGGGATCGAGGGTGACGCGTTCCGTGCGCAAACCGAACCACGGCTGGAGGAAATTGCTCCCGCCGAGGTCCACCGCCCAAGCGGCCTTCAAGCCCGCGCCCCAATGATCGCCGCCGGACTTTCCGCTGGTGCGGAGGCCACCGAACGCCGTCGCGCGATGAATGCCCTTGAGCGTGAGCGAGCCGTAGCTCGCGTCGATCAGCAGCGAAACCGGCCCGCCGCGCCATGCGCCGTAGAGCCGGCCCGCCACATCCTCGATGGTGTAGTCACCCTGACGAGCCGAGACGGTGGCGTTGAGCCGCCCGACATCCAGCGCCCCACCAAGAAGGAAGCCGTCGCTCGCCAGCCAGTCGGCGCCGGCCGTCACGACTTGACCCGTGTGCTTGAACTTCCCTCGTCCGCCTTCGCGCGCGCGGTTGCCATCGCCGTAGGTGAAGCCCGCGTAGGCGTCCATGCGGCCGGTCGGCCGTTTGGAAAACGCGAGCTGGCTGGCGCGGGCCGCGGCCGCGCCGGTGGCGAGGCCGCGGAGGGCCAGCGCCGCGCTGCCCTGCGTCGCCGCAAAGCCGAGGGGTATCTCCGGGTTGAGGGTCTCGGTGACGATGTCCGCGAGCAGGGCGTGCGTGCGCGCCGTCGGATGAATGTCGTCCCAGAAAATGTAGCTGTTGGGATCGCCCTGCCCTCCGCCCTGCGCGGCGGGCGCGAGATAATAGGACGTGGCGTTGGCGAAGCCGAGTGCGCGGTAATCCTGCGCCAGCCGATCAATGACGCCCTGCAAGTCAACATAGACGAGGTTCACATCGGCTGCGGCGGAGGCGATGCCCTGGAGGCGCGTGCGGAGCTGGCCGTTGAAGGCGACGGTGGCGCGCGTGCCAAACAGCGATCCGGTGCCACCCGGCCCGCCCGCCGCGAGCGTGCGCGGAGTGAGGCCGAGGTTGGGCAGGCCGAGCACGACGAGGTTTTTCGCCCCGAGGCCGATCAGCGATTGCACGCCGGTCGCCACCGATTGCGCCGCCGCGAAACCCGCCGCGTCCAGCGCCGCAGGATTCGTGGGCGTGCTCGCCGCCGTAAGCACTGGAATGAGATCATTGGCCCCCGCGAGGACCGTGAAAAGATCCGTGCGCTGCGGCGTGATGCCGCGCTGTTGGAAAAGCCCAATCTGAAGCGTGAGCGAGGGCGGCAGCGCATTGGTGCCTCCCGCCATGGAACCACCGAAGGCAAAATTCAGGCTCGAACGCACGGCGACCGGCGTGGCGGCCGCGAGTGCCAGATTGTTGCCGAGCAGTTCGGTGAAGACCGGGCCGTTGGAGAAGCGGCCTTGGAAATAGGGGGGCGGCGGGTTGGGTGCGCCGAGCAGGCGGGTCGCGGCGAAGAGGTTGCCACTGTCACTGAGACTGTCGCCAAACGAGTATTGATTGGTGAACGTGCGGTTCTGCGCGAAGACAGACGCGACCAGGGCAAGGGCCGAAACTGCGGCCAGGGGAAACGACGGGGTTTTCATGGAAGGAGGAGTCGGGAGCGGACGCAAACAGGCGGGCCCACCGGGGGCAAGCCGGCGACCGCCGGGCAAGTCTTGCCCCGCCCGGGCCTCCGCCTACGTTCGCCCCTTCATGTTTGCCGTCATCACGGATCGCACGTGGCTCTGGGCCGCGGCCGGCTGCTACTTCGCCGGCCTCGCCTTTGGCACGATCGCGCTTCTGCGTCGCGGCCGGCCGGCCGGCGTCGCGACGTATGCGCTCGTCGCCATCGGCTACGCGCTCCAGCTCGCGGGCCTCACCGTCCGGGGCCGGGCGGTGGGCGGCTGCCCGCTCGGCAATCCATTCGAACTGCTGCAATTCACCGCCTGGTCGGCCACGACCCTCTACCTGATCGTGGGTGTCGCCTTCCGGCACAGCTTGCTCGGCTATCTCACCGCCGCGCTCGCCGCGGCGCTCACGCTCGTCTCGCTGGCGGTGCCGGCCTGGGACGCGACGCACCGCACCCCTATCTTCGGCCCCAATCCTTGGATCGAGCTGCACGCGGCGCTGGCGGTGTTCAGCTACGGCGTCTTCGGCCTGCTCGCGCTGACCTCCGTGATGTTCCTGCTCCGGCACCGCACGCTCAAGGCCAAGGAAACTGGCTGGTGGTCCGCGATTCTGCCCCCGATCCGCGATCTTGATCTCATCGGGGTGAGGCTCCTCGGCACGGGCGCCGTCATTCTAACGGCGGCGCTCGCCGTGATCGTGCTCTTTTTCGCCCGGGAGCCCGCGGCGGTGAGCGTGGCGAAATTCGCCGCGACCTCGCTCGTCTGGCTTGCAAGCGTGGCCACGCTGGCGCTGCGCCTGCGCGGGCGCCTGATCGCGCAGCGGTTCGCGGTGTTGGGGGTGGCGCTGTTCGTCGCCGCACTGCTCTCGCTGGTGCCGGTCGATGGCAGCCGGCCCGCCGCGCCCCCCTTGCCGGAGGCGCGCACGCCATGAACGCCCCCGGCATCTTCGTCCTCGGCGCGACGCACCACCGCACCGCGCTCGCCGTGCGCGAGAAGCTCGCGCTCGACGCCGCGGCCGCGGCGCACTTGCAAGCCGAGCTGGCCGGGATCGCGGGCCTGCGGGAGTTCGCCGTGCTGAGCACCTGCAACCGCATCGAATTCTACGGCGTGGCCGAGCGCGGCGACGTGGTGGCGCGCCTCGTCGCCGCCTTCTGCGCCCGGCAACGCTTCGACATGGAGGAGTTCGGGAAAATCCGCCTCGATCTCGGGGACGAGGCCGCCGTGCGCCACTTGCTTGAGGTCGCCGCGGGGCTCGATTCGCAGATGCTCGGCGAGACCGAGATATTCGGACAGGTGAAGGCGGCCTATGCCGCCGCGCAGGCCGCCGGCAGCACCGGCCCCGTGCTGAACCGCGTCTTCCAAAAATGCTTCCAGGCCGCCAAGCACGTCCGCACGCACACCGCGATCACCGAGGGGCACGTGAGCGTGGCCAATGTCGCGGTCGATCTCGCGCTGTCGATTTTCGGGGGGCTGACCGATGCCCGTATTTTGCTGCTGGGCGCAGGCGAGGTCGGCGAGAAGACCGCGCGGGCGTTCCAGAGCCGCGGGGCCGCGTCCGTGACCGTGGCGAGCCGCCGGCTCGAGCGGGCGATGGAACTCGCGACCGCGCTCGGGGCGAGCGCCCTGCCCTTTGAGCAGCGCGAGGCCCGGCTCGCGGAGTTTGACATCGTGGTCTGCGCGACATCCGCCCCAGGCATGGTGCTTTCGCACGCCGCCATCTCGGGCGCGATGGCCCGCCGCCCCGCACAGCCGCTCTTCCTGATCGATCAAGCGTTGCCGCGGGACGTTGATCCGAAGGCGGCGGAGCTGGAGAACGTCTTTCTCTACAATCTCGACGATCTCGCGCAGATCGCGGAGCGCAACCGCCTCGCGCGCGAGGCCGAGGTCGCCAAGGGCCGCGCCATCATCGCCGAAAAAGCGGCCGTGCTCTGGCGGACCGTGGCCTCGCAGCTCACCGCATCCGCGACACCCCCGCCTCCCGCGGGCGCCAGCCCGCAAAAGCCGGCCTCCGCCTAGACCGTGGCGGGCCGGCGCCGCGCCAGCACGACCCGCGCGCGCTCAAGAGCGGCGGCGAGTTCCGAGGCCTTGAGCGGCTTGGTGATGTAGTCGTCCATGCCAGCCCCCAGGCAGGTCTCGCGATCGCCCACCATGGCGTTGGCCGTCACCGCGATAATCCACGGGCGCGAGGCGGATTCGGGCCAGCGCTCCACGATGCGCCGCGTGGCCTCCAGTCCGTCCATGACCGGCATCTGCACATCCATGAAGACAATGTCGTAAGGCTGGCGCACGAGCGCCTCGATCGCTTCCTTGCCGTTGGCCGCGATGTCGGCGCGCACCTGGAGGCGAGCGAGCATCGCATGCGCGACCTTCTGGTTCACCACATTGTCCTCGGCCAGCAGCACCCGCTCGCGGGCCGGACCCGCCGCTGTCGCCGCCGGCGGGAACGGATGCGCCGACACCTCGCGATGATCGAGCGCCCGGCCCTGGAACAGCACCGCCAGCGTGTCGATGAGCTGCGCCGGTCGCGCCGGCTTGGTGAGAAACGCGGAGAAGAGCCCGGGCTCAGCGACGTTTTCGCGCGTCCCGAGCGAGGAGAGCAGCACGATCGGCAGTCGCAGCTTCGGGAAACGCCGGCGGATCTCCTGTGCCAGCATCGAGCCGTCCATCTCGGGCATCTGCATGTCCACGATCACGGCGTCAAACGCCACTCCCTTGCCCAGCAGCGCGAGCGCCTCGGCGCCCGAGTTCACGATGCGCGTCTTCACGCCCCACGCCGCCGTCTGCGCATGCATGATGCGGCGGTTGGTCTCGTTGTCATCGACGATGAGCAGGGACTTGCCGACCAACGCCCCGGGATCAGGCGAGGCCCACGGACGCTCGGAGGAACCCAGCGGCAAGACGACAATGTCGAAACGGAACGTCGAGCCGCGGCCGACCGCGCTCTCCACGCCCATGTTTCCGCCCATGAGTTCGACCAACCGTTTGCTGATCGCAAGGCCGAGGCCCGTGCCGCCGAAGCGCCGCGTCGTGGCCGAGTCCACCTGCGAGAACGACTGGAAGAGCCGTGACAAGCCCTCGGGCGGGATGCCAATGCCCGTGTCGCGCACGGCGAACGCAATCTCGGTGCGCCCGTCGCCATGGGGTGCGGCGCGCACGGAGAGCACGACCTCGCCCCGCTCGGTAAACTTCACCGCGTTGCCCAGGAGATTGACCAGCACCTGCCGCAGGCGCGTGGGATCGCCCTTGATCGCGGCCGGCACGTCGTCCGCGATCTCATAGAGCAGGTCGATGTCCTTCTCCGCGCACTTGGGGGCGAGGACATCGAGCGCGCCCTCGACACATTCGCGCACCGCAAACTCGACCTCCTCGAGCTCCAGCTTGCCCGACTCGATCTTGGAGAAGTCCAGGATGTCGTTGATGATGGTGAGCAGGCTGTCGCCGCTGGTGCGGATCGTCTCCACATACTCACGCTGCTCGGGCGTGAGCTTGGAATCGAGCAGCAGCGAAGTCATGCCGATCACGCCGTTCATCGGCGTGCGGATCTCGTGGCTCATCATCGCGAGGAACTGTCCTTTGGCGACGTTGGCCGACTCCGCGGTCTCCTTCGCGACGCTCAATTCGGCGGCCTGCCGTTTCAAGTCCGTGATGTCCACCGTCGAGGCGATTTGGTGCCGCTGACCGGTGACCGGGTCCGTGACGAGCTGCACATTGACGACGACCCAGACCTCGCGGCCGCCGGGGTGGACGTAGCGTTTTTCCAGGCCGAAGCGGCCGAGCTCCCCCCGTTGCAGGCGCGCCACGAGCTCTGCCTCCCGCGCGCGGTCCTCGGGATGAGTCGCCTCGACATACCGGGCCATGTCGCGACAGCGCTCGATCGGCACGCCCGTGATGCGCGCCTGCGCGGAATTGACGAGATGAGTCTCGGCCTCGCGTCCGACAATGAACCACGAGAGACCGATCGGGATGAGTTCGAAAATGGAGCGGAAGCGCGTCTGCTCCTGCGCGAGACGCTGCTCCGCCTCCTTGCGCTCAGTGATGTCCACGATGGTCGAAAGCTCATCGTAACCACCGCTGGGGTTGGCCCTGCGCTGTTGCGTAAGCAGGACCCAGACAAAGCTGCCATCGCGATGCCGGTAGCGCTTCTCGATCGAAAAGCTCGAGATTTCCCCGGCCGCCATGCGGGCCATGAACGCCCGTTGCGCGGCGTATTCCTCCGGCACGCTGATGCGTTCGAACACCCCCGGCTGATCGGCTTCCTCGGGGCCAATCCCACACAGTCGCTCGTGCGCGGCGTTGAGCGTGCGCCGCGGGATGCCATCGGCGGAAACCTGGTTCCACGAGATGCCGACCGGCACCGCTTCAAAAATGAACCGGAACTGCGCCTCCTTGCGCGCGACCTCGGCTTGGATGCGCTTCCGCTCCGTGATGTCGAGCTGCACGCTCATGAATCCGGTCACCCGGCCTTCCGCATCTCGCCGCGGCTGGGTGTCGATCTCCATCCAGCGTGGCTGCCCGTCTTTGGTGTAGTTAAGGACTTCGCCCCGGAACGCTTCGCCTCGCGCACCCGCGGCATCGATCGCGTCGATGGTGGCGCGATCGACGTTGGGTCCGCCAAGGAACGATTTTGGCGTGCGACCTTTCACCTCCGCGAGCTTGTAGCCGAAGGTGCGCTCAAAGCTGGCGTTGACCCACTCGATGCGCTTCTCGGCGTCCATGAGCATGACCACGCTGGCGGTATGGCTCGCCACGAGCGCGAGCCGGCTGGATTCGGCTTCGGCACGGCGCAAGCTCGCGGTCATCTGCTCGGCCAGGGCGAGCGCCGTGCCTCGTGACTCGACAAGCGTCCGGGTAAAGCCGGCGCCAAGGAGGCTCAGCACCGCGCCCACCACGAGCACGAGCCACGCGCGTGACGCATTGGCCTGCTGCTCAAACGCCGGGCCGGTTCGCACCCGGATGAGCCAGTTGCGGCCAAAGATCGGCCGCGAGAAGGAGTCGGCAAACGCCGCCCCACGCGCGCCGCGGCCGGACCAGACGGCGTCAGCCATCGTCTGCCGGCCGTCGCTGTCAAAAAGCTGCGTGGCAGCCTCCGCTTTGTCCCCGTCGTAAACTTCGAAATCGAGCAGACCGTCGCTCGCGCTGCCCAGCGCTTCAAGCAGCACGTCGATGCGGAGTGAGGCATAGACCCAACCCACGAGCGCCTGGGTGCGCTCGGCCTCGGTGGCAAGCGAGGCGCCGGTCCGATAAACGGGCAAAAACAGCAGGCAGCCCGGGGCGGTGCCGGCACCATCGATGAGGTTGATGCTGCGCGATATGACAGGCGCTCCAGTCCGCATCGCCTCGATCGCAGCCGCGCGCCGCGTGGTTCCGGAGCCGATATCCTTGCCGAGAGCGGCGGCATTGCGGCTCATCGGCTCGATGTGGGTCACAACAAACACCTCGGCGTCAGCTCCACTGCGCTGCGCCTGGAATGCCGGACGGGATTCCCGGATACGCACTTCAAAAGCATCCAGCTCGTCGCGCCGCACCCGCTGGGCATAACCGATTCCGACGACATGACGTTCAAGAAATGGCGTGACCGAGGTCACATAGCTGGCCCAACGCCCCGGGGAGATCGTGCCGGTCGCCTGCACCAGCGCCCGCGCGCCGTGCAGCGCCTGATGGGGTGAGCGAAAGCGTTGATCAACCGCGTCGAGCACGCGTTCCTTCAGACGCTCGAATCGCACCGTATCCTGCCGATGCAGCACCTGGCGCACGGAAATCCACGACGCCACCGTCAGGGCGAGGCCCGCCAGTAGCACTAGCACAGGCAACACGCGGCTGCGCTGCGTGGTAGGGTTGGGTGTGGACGGGTTGCCGGCCATGGGCAGAACCTTGGTATTCGACACCCGGCGTCGCGATTTCTTTACCGGTGCCCGACTAGAGGGGTTGTGACGAATTTTTAACGCCACCCGGGCACCCTATCGGCCTTATCGCAAGTGCCGCGCAACCCAATCCGCCGCCGTGCCGCTCGCCGGCACGTGCAGGAGCGCCCGCAACCGCTCCGCCTGACTCGCCGTTTGTGCGACGCGGGCCCGATCACCGGTGCAGGCGCGCAATTGCGCGGCGAGTGCCGCGGGTGTCGCCGCGCCTTGGATGAACTCGGGATACATCGGCTCCTTGAGCAGCAGGTTGGCGATGCCGAGATACTCGATCTTCACCAGCATGCGGCCGAGGAGATAGGTCAACGGGTTCGCCCGATACGCGATGGCGCCGGGGATGCCGGCCAGCGCGCAGTGCATCGACATCGTGCCGCTCGAGGTCAGCACCGCCGCGGCGGCCACCGTCCGGCCCGTCGGGCGCAGCTCGATTTTATCGCGACCGGGCGATCCGGCGAGGGCGCGCTCCAGCACGGTCCTGATGTCCTCGCTCGGATAAAGCACCACCGCATCGCGCTGCCCAAACGCCCGGAAGCCGCCAAGCAGCGCCGGAAAAATCCGACCCACCGCCTGCACGCGGCTGCCGGGCAAAAGCAACACCGGCCCCGCGGGATCGTGACGCACGGGCGGCACGTAGTCCTCCGCGACAAAAGGATGCCCGACAAACTCCACCGGCAGCGCTGTGTCCGCGTAGCACGCCGGCTCGAAGGGAAAGATCGTCGCCAGCGCATCGAGGTCACGCGCCATCGTGAAGCGACGCTTGGCCTTCCAAGCCCAGATCTGCGGCGAGATGTAGAAGAGCGTCTTGATTTTCCCTCCGCCCTTCACCGAGAGCCCGCGCTCGCGCAGCGCCGCGGCGAGGCGGAGATTGAGCCCGGGGTAGTCCACAAAGCACACCGCCCGCGGCCGATGTTCGCCGATCCAGCGCAGTGTCTCCTCAAACAGCGCGCGGAAAAACGAATAGTTCTTCAGGACCTCGACGAGGCCGACCACCGACGACGACGTGAGATCATGCAACAGTTGCGCACCTGCCGCCGCGAGCTGCGGCCCACCGAGCGCCGCGATGGCGAGACCCGGTTCACGCGCACGCAGCTCGCGGACAACGCGCGCCGCATGCTCGTCGCCGGAATGTTCGCCCGCGACGATGAGCAGATCCACTGCGCCACCCGCGGGCGGCGCCAGGCGAAACGGCAGCAGCGGCGTCGCGCTCATTTCCGCGCCGCACGAATCTGCTCGGTGATCGTGATGGCGACCTCGAGCGCGCTCTTCCCCAGCGCGCCGCCCACCTTGGGCTGCTTCGCCTTGGCGACGCTCTCGACAAAATGCGCCAGCTCGAGCGCCAGCGGCTCGCCCTTCTCGATGGGAATCTCGCGCACGGGGATCGCGCTGAGGTCGCCCGCCTTCACGAGGCCGATCTTCATCTTCAGGCCGTAGGCGATGATGTCGCTCTTCTTCACGAGATGGCCCGCCTGGTTCATGAAATCGAGGGAGAGGTAGGCGTCGCCCTGGAAAATGCGGATCTCGCGCGCCTTCTTCGTGCTCATGCGGCTCGCGCTCAGGTTGGCGACGCAGCCGTTCTCAAACTGGATCCGGGCGTTGGCGATGTCCTCGCTCTTCGAGAGCACATTGATGCCCACGCTGTCGATCTTGGCGATGGGCGACTTCACCAGCGCCAGCACGATCCCGATGTCGTGGATCATCAGATCGAGCACCACGCCGACCTCCGTGCCGCGTGTCTGGTAAGGCGCGAGGCGCTCGGCGGTGATGTAGCGTGGCTCGTCGATTTCCTTTTCGAGAAAGGCCATCACCGGGTTGAAGTGCTCGATGTGGCCCACCTGCACGATGCGACGCGCGGCCTGCGCGGCGGCGAGCACCCGTTCCGCCTCCTCAAGCGAGGCACAGAGCGGTTTCTCGATCAGCAGGTGGGCGCCCGCCGCCAGCAGCGGCAGCGCGACGTCCGCGTGCTTGTCGGTCGGGACGACGACCGAGACGGCGTCGCACGCGGCGCCCAGTTCCGCGAGCGTCGCGAAACGGCGGCAGCTGTGCTTCGCGCAAATTTCGGCGGCGCGCGCATCGCTTGTCTCGTAGATGCCGGCGAGCTCGGCGCCGGGCAGCGACGCATAGATGCGCGCGTGGTGCTGGCCGAGTGAGCCGACGCCGGCGACACCACACTTGATTTTGGGACTAGGCATGGGAAAGGACTCCTTCGCGCAGGAAGAGTTGGCGATTCGTTTTTTGGGCATGCGCGGCATTGTGCGTCACAAGCACCAGCGCCGTGGAGGTCTCGCGGCACAAGTCGAGCAGCAGCGCGATCACCGCATCGCCCGTGTGCTCGTCGAGGTTGCCGGTCGGTTCGTCGGCGAGCAGGAGCTGCGGCGAATTCATGAGCGCGCGTGCGACGGCGACCCGCTGGCGTTCGCCACCGGAGAGCTGGGACGGCAGGTGCGTCGCCCGTTCCGCGAGACCGACGCGAGCCAGCAATTCGGCGGAGCGCGCGCGCTCGGTGCGCCCGGGTGCACGGATCATCCGCGCGGCCATGAGCACATTTTCCGCGGCATTGAGTTCGGGAATCAGGTAGAAGGACTGGAAGACCATCCCGAGAAACGTCGCGCGTCGCGCGGGCGATGGCGGCGCCCCGCCCCACTCGATCGCGCCGGCGTCGGGCGCATCGAGACCGGAGAGGAGGTTGAGCAGCGTGGACTTGCCTGAGCCGGATTCGCCGCGGATGGACACGCTCTCGCCCGCGAGGACTTCGAGCGAGGCGTCGCTCAGCACGCCGATGCGGCGGTCGCCGCTGAGGTAGGTTTTCGCGAGCGAGCGCGCGGACAGCACAGGCTGGCTCATGGGGCGGCGGACTCGGCGATCTCGGCCGGCGTGAGACGGCGCAGGCGGATGTCGCGGATCGCCGCGCGCGTCATGAAGGTCGCGAGGCCGAGCGGCTGCGACTTCTCGATGTCGCCGGGGCGCATCATGACCTTCCGATCCTTCAACTCGAGATCGACCATCTGCTCCCGGTCGATCCACGCCTCGATCTTGGCGTCGGTCACGCGGACACGGATGCGATACCAGCGGTTGTCCTCGAATTCCTGTGTCCTGGTGGTCTCGTTGTCGGAGGCGTCGGAGTAGTTGATGCTGGAAATGCCGACAACGATGCCGCCCCATCCGCCCACGATGAAGCTGCACGCGGATTTCCCGACGGGAAAGGTGAGCCCGCAGAAAAAATCGCCGCCCGCGAGGCGCATGGCCTCGAGCGTGATCTCGTAATTCGTGCGGGGCAGCGCGGAGCCCAGCGTCGAGGTCACGCCGGACAAAGTGGTGCCCGCCTCAATCACGATGGCGCCGGGGCCGCCGCGGAAGGGCGCCTCGACTTTGACGCCGCTCACGCCTTCGAAGCCGGGCTCGGCCCAGCCGGCGAGTGTCTTGCCGTCAAAGAGCGGCTGCCAAGCAGGCTCGGCCCCGAAGAGCGCGCCGGCGCCGAGGAGTAATGAGAGGCTGCGTTTCATTTTTTCGCCGCGGCGGCGGGCGCGTGGAGAATCTGCCCGTCCTTCAGCAGCCGTTCGCGCAACTGGACGTAGGGCACGTCCTGCGCCGCCGATTTCGCCTCGATGGCCATGACCGCCGCGGTCGCGGCCGATTGGCCGAGGATCATGAACACGGGCTCCATCCGGATCGAACCGAAGGCGATGTGGGAACTGGAAACACAGACGGGCACGAGGAGGTTTTCCGCCTGCCCGCGTTTCGGCATCATCGATCCGAAGGCAATCTCGTAGGGACCGCCGGTGGGCACGCCGATGTCTCCCTCGTTCTGCACGTAGCCCTCCGGCGTGATGTAGCGCTGCACGTTGTGGGAATCGATGGTGTAGCTGCCCATGCCGACGGATTCGGGCGTGGGCCTCTTTTTCCGCAGCTCATTTTCGGTCATCACATACGTGCCGATCAAACGACGGGCCTCGCGCACGTAGATTTGGTGGGGCCAGCCGCCGTTGTCCTTGAACTCGTCCTTCGGCAGGCCGTAGCTCGCCATCTTCGCCCGCACGTCGGCCGGCACGCGCGGATCGGTGGTGATGAAGTAGAGCCAGCCCTTCTGGTATCGCTCGTGCTCGCGCAGGATTTCACGGCGGCGCTCGTAGCTCGCCTCGGGGTAGTCGTAGTTCATCCCGATGTTGTCGGTGGAAAACGGCCCGTGGTTGTTCGTGTCGGTTTTGCGGTTCGGAATGGGGTCGAACTTCTGGAACGTCTCCTTCCACCCGGCCGCGTAGATGCGCGCGAGCAGTTCATATTGCTTCGGATCATAGCCCTCGGGCTTGGCGAACGGGATGCGGTTCTCCGGCACGTCGGTCAGGCACATGCGGTAGCAGTAGGCCTGCACCTTGTCGTCACCCTCGCCGAACTTTCCCGGATGCGCTGTGCTCACGCGGGGCAAGACGCCGCTCTGCGGGTCACCGGGCGTCCAATACGGACTGAGCTTCTCCGGCAGCACGCCGAAATGATGCCGGTGGTGCAGCACTCCGGTCTGCACGCCGTTGTGCTCCTCCCCGTAGATGCGGTTGGCCTCGCGCCCGACATGGTAGCTCACCCCCGCGGCGGCGAGCAGATCACCCTCGTAGGTGGCGTCGAGAAACATTTTCCCCGCGTAGGTTTTCCCGCTCAGCATGGTGATCGCCGAGAGGCGGGCGCCGGACTTCCTCACGCCCTTGGCCCGGTCGAGCCACTCGTCGCGGAAAACAGGAATCTGGTGCTCGCGCACGAGGTCCTCGAAAACCCGCTCCGCCACATGCGGCTCAAAGATCCACATCGTGCGCTGCTCGCCATCGATCGCGGGCGTGCCCTGGCCTTTGTTGCCATACTCGGATTTCTTCTGCCAACGCCACGCGCTGTCGGCGTCGTAGTGCCGCCATACGCGGTGGTAGAATTCGCGGGCGAGCCCGCCGATGACGGACTTGTCGCCGGTGTCGGTGTAGCCGAGGCCGCCGCTTGAGAGGCCGCCGAGGTGCCGGTCGGGGCAGACGATGGCCACGGTCTTGCCCATGCGGCGCACCTGCACGGCCGCGGTGACCGCCGCGGAGGTGCCGCCATAAATCACGACATCGTAGTCGGCGGCGCGGAGCGATGTGAGCGCCACGAGGCCGGCGAGCACGCCGCAAAGGAGGCGGGGGAGTTTCATGAGCCACGTGTTTGCGCCACCGTGCGCCCAGTGTCCAGCGCGCGTCACCCGGTCGCCCCTTGACCGCGGCGAACGCGCGGCCTTGGCTCGGCACGTGGCTACTCCGCTGTTTCCCCTCCCAGGCGCGCAGACGATGACACGGCGATCATTCGTGCTCGGCTCCGCTTCCTTCGCCGCCGCCGCGATGCTATCGACCACGCGTCTCACCGGCGCCGCGGCCGAAGCGACGCCGAAGCTGCCCAGCTATCCCTTTGCCCTCGGCGTGGCCTCGGGCGATCCAGCGCCATCCAGCGTCGTGATCTGGACACGACTCGCGCCCAAGCCCTTGGAGCCCGGCGGCGGCATGCCCGCCGCGCCGGTCGTTGTGTGGTGGGAGGTCGCCAACGACGAGCAATTCAAGTCCGTCGTGCGCTCCGGCACGACCTTCGCGACACCGCACTGGGGCCACTCTGTGCACATCGAGGTCGAGGGCCTGCGTCCGGACCGCTGGTATTGGTATCGGTTTCGCGCGGCCGGCGAGGTCAGCCCGACCGGCCGAACCCGGACCCTGCCGCCCGCGGGAGCGACACCGGATCGGCTGCGCTTCGCCTTTGCCTCGTGCCAGCACTACGAGACCGGTCTCTTCACGGCCTACGAACACCTAGCGCGCGAGGACCTCGATCTCGTGGTCCATCTCGGCGACTACATCTACGAAGGCGCCGCGCAGGCCGGCCGCGTCCGCCGCCACAACAGCACCGAGATCAAGACCCTCGACGAGTATCGCGCCCGCTACGCGCTCTACCGGCTCGATCCGGCGTTGCAGAAAGCCCATGCCCACGCCCCGTGGATTCTCACGTGGGACGATCACGAGGTGGCCAACAACTACGCGGGCGACATCCCCGAGCGCGCCGTGCCCCGCGAGGAGTTTCTCCTGCGCCGGGCCGCGGCCTACCAGGCCTATTTCGAGATGATGCCGTTGCGCCGCAGCGCGCAGCCCAAGGGACCCGACATGCTGCTCTACCGTCGCCTCGCCTTTGGCCGGCTCGCGTCCTTCCACGTGCTCGACACGCGCCAATACCGCACGGATCAACCGCAGGGTGACGGCCGAAAACCCTGGTCCGACGTGCTGCTCGATCCCAAGGGCACGTTGCTGGGCGAACAACAACGCCAGTGGCTTTACTCCGGCCTCGAGCGCTCGCCGGCCGGCTGGAACATCCTCGCGCAGCAGGTGATGATGGCCCCCGTGGATCGCACGCCCGGCCCGGAGACCGGCTTCAGCATGGATCAATGGCCGGGCTATGAATTCGAGCGCCGCGCGACCCTCCGGCATTTTGCGGAGCGCAAGATCAAGAATCCCGTCGTGCTCACCGGCGACATCCACAGCAACTGGGCCAACGAACTCGTGACCGACGTCAATCGCCCGGACTCACCCAGCACCGGGGTCGAGTTCGTCGGCACCTCGATCACCTCGGGCGGCGACGGCATCGATCAGCCCAAGGGCACGGCCGATCTTCAGGCCGAGAACCCCTTCGTGAAATACCACAACACCGAGCGCGGCTATGTGCGCTGCGAAGTGACGCCGGGGCGTTGGACGGCCGACTACCGCACCTTGCCTTACGTGACCCGGCCGGGCGCGCCGATCACGACCCGCGCGAGCTTCGTGGTCGAGAGCGGCCGACCGCAGCTGCATCGCGCATGAGTGAAGACCCGACCGCGCCGGGCTTCTGGAACGAACGTTACCTCGCCGCGCGCACGCCGTGGGATTTCGGCGGCGTGCCGCCGCCGCTCGCGCGCTACCTCGCCACGCATCCCGGACGCGGTGCGACCGTGCTGATCCCCGGCTGCGGCTCAGGCTACGAGACGGCGGCGTTTGCCCAGGCGGGCTACCGCGTCACCGCGATCGACTTCAGCCCGCCGGCGGTCGCCAAGGCGCGCGCCACGGTCGGCCCCGCGCTCGCGGACCGCATCATCGAGGGTGATTTATTCGCCCACCCGCTGGCGGATGCGCCGTTTGATTTCATCTACGAGCGCACGTTTCTCTGCGCGCTGCCGCCGGCGTGGCGCGAGCGCATCGTCGCGCGCACCGCGGAGCTGCTGAAGCCGGGCGGCACGCTGGGGGGTATCTATTTTTTCGAGCAGAGCGAGGACGGCCCGCCCTTCGGGCTTGGGCCAGGGGAAGCGGACCGGCTCTTCGACGCCGGATTCAAACTCGTGCGCGACGAACCCGTGGCCGCGGGGGAATCGCTCGCTTTTTTTGCCGGCCGCGAGCGCTGGCAGGAGCGCACCCGCCGAATGCCATGAACTCGCCCTACGCTCAGATTGCAGAACTGGAGAGCGCGGGCACGGCGTTTGTGCTCGTCGTGCTGATCGAGTCCGTGGGCAGCACCCCGCAGGATGCAGGCGCCAAGATGATCGTGACCGCCACCGGCCGCCTGGCCGGCACGGTCGGAGGCGGGCGCGTCGAGGCTCAGGCGGTGGCGTTTGCGCAGGAGCTGCTCGCCGCGACGGGCCCGGACGCAGCGCGCCCCCGCTTCGTCAGCTGGAGCCTCAAGGCCGATGTCGGCATGACCTGCGGCGGCACCGTGAAACTTTATTTCGAGCCACATCCCGCGGCCGAGGCCACGTGGCCCATTGTGATTTTCGGCGCGGGCCACATCGTGCAGGCGCTCGTGCCCGTGCTGCTCCCCCTGCCCTGCACGATCACCGTCTGCGACTCGCGGCCCGAGTGGCTCGCGCAGCTGCCGCGCGCCGCGAATCTCCGCGCGATTCAGCACGATAATCCCGCCGACCTCGTGCCGACGCTGCCGGCGCACGCCTTTGTGCTGTGCCTGACCAAGGGCCACGCCACGGATCGGCCCATCCTGCAGCGCGCGCTCGCGGAGCGAAATTTTCCGTTCCTCGGGGCCATCGGCAGTGACGCCAAGGCCGCCGTGCTCCGCCGCGAGCTGATCGCCGCAGGCCTCGCCCCGGAGCGCGCCGCGCAGTTCCACTGCCCGCTGGGCCTCGATTTCGGCACGAACCACCCGCACGAGGTCGCGCTGAGCATTGCCGCGCAGCTGCTCAGTGAGCGCGATCGGATCGCACGAGCACGCTCCCAATCGTAGGGGCGCAGGCTTGCTGCGCCCAAAGGCCTGCCCGCGCAGGGCGCAGCAAGCCTGCGCCCCTACAGGCCAAGATCGAACGGCCTCAGTTCCCCCGCGTCCGCAGCCGCGCCGTAAAGCTCCACAGGCCCTTGGCGTTTTGGATTTTGATCAGGAAATGGTTCGCGCCCTTTTTCAGGCGCAACGGCACCACCTCGTCGTCGAGCCGGCTGGTGCGCTGCTGCCACTTGTCGTTCACGAGCTCGCCGTTGAGCCAGACTTTGAGGCCGTCATCGCTGCCGATGCCGAGCCACGCATCCGTGGCCTCCGGCACCTCGACCTCGGTCCACGCGTAGCCGACGCAGTAATCGTGGCTGTTGTAGGAAGCGCCGCCGAGGAAATCGACCAAGCCGTCCTGCGGCTTGACCGCCCGCCATGTGAGCTTGGCGTCATCGACGTCCTGCTTCTGGCCGGCGACGGGGCGCACGCTCGCCGGACCGCCGGCATCGGTGAACCAATCGCTGTTGAACGCGTTCATCTGCGAGGCGTTCGAGACACTGCCCGCCTTGCCCGCCGTCACCGCCTTGAGCATCACAATGCCATCCGGCCCCACGCGATCCACGCTCGTGAAAACTTGCTCAGGCACGCGGATCGGCTTCAGCACGAGCCAGCTCTTGAACGGCACGTCCCGGCGCGCCTCGCCGTTGACCCACGCCGCATCGGCCGCGTGCTGCTTGTTCTCCGGCGGAATCGCGAGCGCATAGGCATGGCGGCCGGGCGCGCCCGCCCCGCGCTCGACGGCCGGGGAAAAAATCGCGCCGCGCTTCAGGGCCTCTGCAATGACCGGCCGCAGCGGCTCGGGCACGCCGTCCGGGGCGAGCGTGACACCCGTCGGCCAGCCATTCGGACCGACGTCGATCACGGCCTCGACACGGGTCACACCGCGAATCCGCAGCGCATCGACGCGCAACGGATCCACCAGCAGCACCGGCGGGGCCGCACTGTCGGCATATTCCACGGGCCGCACTGAGCCGAGGTAGTGCGCGCGGTCGCGGGCGGTGCGGGGATTGGCGGGATTCAGGTCCCAGAGAAAATTGCTCGCGCCATCGACGAACTTCATCAGGTCCGCGACCTCGTTGATCGCATGGCCGAAAAGCGGCACGCCCTCGCGCGTGAGGAGCACGCACGCCATCCCCTGCATCGTGCCGAACCGCCGATATACCTTTGTGCCCGAAGCCTTGCCGGCCTCGGCCACCAACCAGGATCGCGCCGGCAGCGAGCCGCCGCCCATCGCCTCGGATGTCGAGGGAAACACAATCGTCGCGGCGCGGCCCGGATAGACACGCTGCACCCGGCTCACAAAGGGCCCGAGATTGTCGAGCAGATGGCGCACCCCACCCTCGCGCTTGCCCACAAAGACTCCGACGATCAGCTCCGGCTCCGGCGTCTTCGCAAAGTCCACCGCGACCAGCTTGCCTTGCTCGGAGCGCCGAAGCTTGCCGACCAGTTCCGCGGTGGCCTCGCCCTTGGCTTCCGCCCAGGCTTCGGCCCGCGGCGCGCGCCCGGAGATGGCGGCATGAAAGCGCCGACAGTCCTCCGGCGAAAGGCCGCTGAGCGGGAGAAATTTCGAGGTGGTGCCGCCCGTGCGAAACACGGCCACCGGTCCCACCACCTCAATCGGCTCGCCACGAAACGTCGCCCCCTTGGGGTCCTTCCACTCGGGTGCCGCGGCACCCGCGGGCAACGAGAGGCACACCAGCAGCGAACCATGAAAGCACAATGCACGGGCAAACAGGGGTAACATGCACCGGCATCCGAAAACGCCCGAAACGCCCTTGTCAACGGGCGCGCAACCACCGTGCGCCCACACGGGATTACCAGGCGATCCCGTAATCCTCGCCGTAGTCAGAGGCCGCGCCTTGGAGCGTGCCGCGCTCGCGATCGATGAGGATCGCTGTGATCGGACCGGAGGTGCGCGGCGCGGTCTCGACGCGATAACCCATCTTGGCGAGATCGGAGCGCACCCAGGGCGGCACGTCGGAGCGCACCACGATTCGGCCGGGCTCGGACTTGTGGTCGCCGAACGAGGACTGCATTTGGAAACTCTCGATGTTGGCCGCCTCCGCCGCCTCCTGCACCGTCATGCCGAACTCCACCACGTTGAGGAAAAACTGGAGGAGGTTCTGGTCCTGCGAATCACCGCCTTGCACGGAGAAGGCCAGGAACGGTTTGCCGTCCTTCAGCGCGATGCTCGGCGAGAGCGTGACGCGCGGACGTTTGCCGGGGAAGACCACGTTGAAGGGATTCATCGCGCGGTCGAAAACGAAACTCTGCATGCGCTGCGAAAGACCGACTCCGGTCGTGCCCGCAATCACCGCCGGCACCCAGCCGCCGCTCGGCGTCACGGACACGACCCAGCCGTTCGCGTCGGCGGCCTGGATCGAAGTCGTGCCGGCGTGGAAGGCCTCGTCGTGCGTCATCGCCGAAAGTTCGGGGCCGGCCGGACGCGGGCGTCGGACCGAGGGTGGGATCGGAGTCCAGCGCTCGAGCAGATCGGAGAAAGGATTCTGGCCGCCTTGAAACGGATAGGGGTCGCCCGGACGGGCCTGGGGATCGTTATGCTCCCAATCGATCGTGGCGAACCGGGCGCGCGCGTAGTCCTTCGAGAGCAAGCCGCGGATCGGCTCCTCGGGCGGGAAATCGGGATCGCCGTAGTAGAAATCCCGGTCGGCGAACGCGAGGTTCATGCTCTGGTAGAGCGCATGGATGTAGCGCGTGCTGTTGTAGCCCATCGGCCGAAGGTCGGCGTGCTCGAGCAGGTTGAGCGCCTGCAGCATCGCCGGACCCTGCGTCCAATGCGCCAGCTTGCAGACCTCGATGCCTTTGTAGGTCGTGGTGGCTGGCTCCTCCAACTTCACGCGCCAGCGATCAAGATCCGACATCTCAAACAACCCGCCCTGCTCCTGCGTCGCGCGCACGATCTCCTCCGCGATGTCACCGCGGTAAAAGCGATCATAGGCCGCCATGATCGCGGCCTTGCGATCCTGGCCCGCGGCGAGCGCCTCGCGCTCGGTCTCGACGAGCTTGCGGAGCGTCGCCGCGAGGTCGGGCTGGCGGAAAATATCTCCGGCCTCCGGCGCGGCGCGCTTCGCGGGATCGCCCTCGTCGAGATAGGGCAGAAAGACGCGCCTGGAATACGGCCACTTCATCATGCGTCCGCGCGCCTTCTCCATGGTGTCCGCCGCCACCTTCTCGATCGCGTAGCCGTCGGCCATCGCGATCGAGGGCGCGAGCACCTGGGCGAGCGACATCGTGCCAAACTCGGCGAGCATCACCATGAGTCCGCCGGGCGTGCCGGGCGTGACGGCCGCGAGCGGGCCGAACTCCGGCGGGACGGTCATTTTCTTGTCACGGAAAAATTTCACCGTGGCGCCACTCGGCGCGGCGCCGAGCGCGTTGAGCCCCACGACGCGGCCGGTCTTGGGATTGTAGATCAGCGCCTGTGTCTCCCCGCCCCACCCGAGTGAATCCCACATCGTGCAGGTGGCGCCGAGCATGGCGCAGGTGGCATCGACGGCGTTGCCACCCTGCGCGAAAATCTGCGCGCCCGCTGTGGCCGCGAGCGGTTTGCCCGTGATGGCGACCCACTTGGTGCCGTGCAGCATGGGCTTGGTCGTGGTTTGCGCAATGAGCGGCAGGGCGCAGACAATAGCAGCCGCGAGGGCGAAGCGTGGGCTCGGTGAAAGGCGCATGGCAACGTGGGCGCACGCCAGCCAAGCCAGATTGGCGCCGACGGCGAGCCGCGAAACGCACTTGTGGAGTTGTAGACCGTGCGCCTGAGGAGCACAATCAATGCCGCATGAAGCCATCCTCTCGCTTGAAACGCTGGCTCGTCGCCTTCGCCGCGCTCCTGGTTGTGTTCACCGTCGTGGGGTTCTTCGTGCTTCCGCCGATCATCAAGGCGCAGGCCGAGAAGCGCCTGGCCGCCGAACTCGGCCGCACGGTGCGCATCGGCCAGGTCGCCGTGAATCCCTATGCGCTCTCGCTCACGATTGAGGATTTCTCGATCCTGGAAAAGGACGGCACCACGCCGTTCATCGGCTGGCGGCGTGTCCACGTGGATTTCGCGGCACTCGCCTCCCTGCGCGGGGAATGGGTGCTCAGCGAGCTCACGCTCGACGGCTTCGACGGCCGCGTCGCGATCAACGCCGACCAGACGCTGAATTTTTCCGACATTCTCGCGAAGCTGACCGCAGAATCTGCCCCCGCATCGTCGCCCTCTCCGACCGGACCGAAAGCGGATAACGCGAAGCCCCGTCCTCTGCGCGTCGCCAAACTCCAGGTGAACGACGCGCGACTCGACTTTTCCGACGCCACGCGCGCGACGAAATTCGCCACGATTCTCGGCCCGGTGACGTTCACAACCACCGATCTGCGGATGCCGAGCGCCTCCGGCGCACCCTACGGTTTCGAGGCCGTCACCGAAGCCGGGGAAAAACTGGCTTGGTCCGGCACGCTGCACACAGAGCCCGTGGCCTCCACCGGCGAGTTCGCCATCGAAAACATCGTGCTGAAAAAATACGCGCCCTACTACGCCGAACTCGCGCAGGCCGACCTCACCGATGGAAAACTCACCCTCCGCGGCCGCTACGAGGTCAGCCTCGCCGCGGGTCAGCGCACGCTCAAGCTCGCCGGGGGCAGTGTGCAATTGCGCGGGCTGAAGCTGCTCGAACGCCGCACTCAAGCGGAGGCTGTCGCGCTCCCGGCGCTGGACATCACGGGCATCAACGCCGATGCCATCGCGCTCAAGGCGAGCATCGATTCCCTCGCCGTCTCGGGCGGGCACGTGCGCGTGCGCCGGGAAAAGAATAGCGCGCTCAACCTGCTCGCGATGCTCGCGCCACCGGTCGACACCGCGCAGGCCGCCCGCAAATCCGTTGCGCCTCCGTCCGCGCCACCCTCCACCCCATCGCCCAAGCCTGAGTTCACGCTCCGTTCTTTGGCGGTGAAAGACGTGCGTCTCGAGTTCTCCGATCTGGCGGTTCCGCGGCCCGCGCAGCTCGCGCTCGAAGGCGTGCAGGTGGCGCTCCAGAATCTCACGCTCGCTGAGGGCGCGAAGATGCCCGCGCAAGTGGCCTTTGGGCTGTCCCCCAGCGGCTCGGTAAAGATCGAGGGCGACATCGGCCTCTTCCCTCTGACGGCCAACCTCAGGATCGCCGTCGAAAAAATCGGCTTCGCCGCCGCGGCTCCCTACGTCGAGCAGTTCGTCAATGCCCGCCTCGCCGATGGCGAGGTCACCACAACCTTAATTGCCCAACTGGCCCTGTCCGAGGGTGCACCGCCCACCGCCACGGTGGCTGGCGATGTCCGCGTCGAGCGACTCGCCGTGCTCGATGCCCGCAACGCCGAGCTGGCCGGGTTTCGCTCTCTCAACCTGCGCGGACTGAGGATTAGCAACGCGCGCGAAACCGCCGTCGCACTGGAGGAAGTCGCGCTCGAGGCACCGTATGCGCGCGTGGTCGTGCTCGAAGACCAGACGCTGAACCTCGCCACACTTGCACGCAGCGCCCCGGCCGCCCCCGCCGCCGGCACCCCCAGCCCGACCGCACCGTCACCGGACACCCCCGCCGCAAAAATCGAGATCGGCCAAGTCACGATCAGCGGCGGCGACTTTCGTTTCACCGACCGATCGTTGCAGCCCGGCGCAGGGCTCTCGTTGCGCGATCTCGGCGGCACGATCACGGGCCTATCCTCCGTCAACCCGACCAAGGGCGACCTCGATCTCAAAGCGACAGTCGATGGCACCGGCCCGGTCGCGATCTCCGGCAAGCTCGATCCGCTTGGCGTCGTCAAGAAGGTGGACCTGAAAGTTGACTTCAAGAACGTGGACCTCCTGCCGCTGGGCGCCTACTCCGGCAAGTTCGCCGGCTATGAACTCGCGCGCGGCAAGCTCGCGCTCGATGTGAAACTCCACGTCGATGGACCGGTGATCGCCGCGTCCAACGTCCTCACGCTGCGGCAATTCACCTTTGGCTCGGCGGTGCAGAGCCCCGAGGCCACCAAGCTCCCCGTGCGCCTCGCCGTCGCGCTGCTCAAGGATCTCGACGGCAACATCGTGATCGACGTGCCCATCGAAGGACGCACCGACGATCCGGAATTCCGCATCGGCCGCGTCGTCTGGCGCGTGATCGGCAACCTGCTCGTGAAGGTTGCCACCTCGCCCTTCGCCCTGCTCGGCGCCGCTTTCGGCGGCGGTGGCGACGAACTCGCATTCCAGGATTTCGGCGCCGGTTCCTCGGAAATCGGCGCCGGCGAGTTGAAGAAACTCGCGACGATGACGACTGCCTTGAAAAACCGGCCGGGCTTGAGCCTGAGCCTCGAAGGCAGCTTCGACACCGCCGCCGACACCCACGCCTTGAAGCGCGTGAAACTCGATGCGATGGTGCGCCGCGCCCTCTGGGAAACCAAGCGCAAGGCCGATCCCAACCTGCCGCCCCCGGACCGCTTCACCGCCACGGCGGAGGAACTCGCCGCTACGACCAAACGCCTCTTCGACGAGAAATTTCCGCCCGGCTCGCAATTCGGCACCCCGCTGCCGGCGCCGCCCCCGCCCGTGGAACCCCCGCCGGCGCCCCAGGGTTTCTTCCAGCGCCTGATCTCGACTATCACTCAGGAAGAAAGCCGCCAGCGCGCCGCGGCGGAGAAGAAAAATGCGGAACTGGCCGCGGAGCACCAGCGCGCCGTCGCTGCCGTCACATCGGCCGGGCTGCCTCTGGCGGAGATGACCGGCCGCCTCGCCGAGGCGGTGGTCGTCGGACCCGAAGATCTCCGCGCCCTGGCGCTGGCCCGCGCACAGCGGGTGCGGGACTATTTCATCACGCAGGGCGGAATCGCGGCGGAAAGAATCTTCCTCGCGAAGGCGACGGAGAACGCCCAGCCGGAGGGCAAAGGCCCGCGCGTGTTTCTGGAGTTGCAGTAGTCGCCCGCAGGAGAGGGCGCGCGTTGCCGGCCGCTACTTCCGATTCCGAGGGTGAAATTTTTCGTGCTGCTCGACGAGGCGCTGCGGCTCGACCGCGGTGTAGATCTGCGTGGTCGAGATGCTGGCGTGCCCGAGCATCTCCTGGATGGCCCGCAAGTCGGCGCCACCGGCCAGCAGGTGCGTCGCGAAGGAATGACGCAGCGCGTGCGGCTTCACATTTTGCGGGAGCCCCGCGCGCCGCGCGTGCGCCTTCACGATCATCCAGAGCGCGACGCGCGAGAGGCCGCGGCCGCGGTGGTTGAGGAAGAAGACACTGCCCGTGTGCGGACGCACGAGCGCCGGCCGGCCGGCGGTGAGGTAGGTCGCGAGCGCCTCGCAGGCTTTTCCGCCCACGGGCACGACGCGTTCCTTGGCCCCCTTGCCGAACACCCGGAGAAATCCCCGATCCAAATCGATCTGGCTCAAGGTGAGCGCCGCGAGTTCCGACACCCGCAGCCCACTCGAATAGAAAAGCTCCAATAGCGCGCGATCGCGCAGCGCCCGCGGATCGCCGCCGGCGGGCATCGCGATCAGCCGCCCGACTTCCTCGACCGTGAGGGTGTGGGGAATCCGGCGCGCCCGCCGCGGCGTGCCGAGGAGCGCCGTGAAATCATCGTCCCGCACCCGCTCGCGCACGAGGAAACGCGCGAGCATGCGGAGAGCGGAGAGCTTGCGCGCGAGGCTCGCCGGCGTGTAGCGCGCGGCGGAGAGCGAGTGCGCCCACTCCGCCGCCTGCTCGCCAGTCACCGCCGCCCAGCCCGCCGCACCACTGCGCGCGAGAAACACCCCGGCTTGATCAAGGTCGCGCCGGTAGGCTGCGACGGTGTTGGCCGAAAGCCCGCGCTCCAGCGCGATGAACCCGAGGAACGCCTCGATGTCCCCCGCAAAGCCCGCCGGCGCCTGGCTGCTTTCATGCCGCATCGGCGAAAACAAAAGACGCCGCACGAGGGCGGCGTCGATCTTCAAGTGAGGGGCGCGGCTCGCTCAATACTGCCGGCGGCGCGGCGGCGGCACGTAGTTCGAATTGGTCTCCTTCATGCGGAAGGTGATCCGGGCCTTCTCCAGATCGTAGGGGCTCATCTCCATCTTCACCGTGTCGCCCGCGGCGATCTTGATGAAGTTCTTCCGGAGCTTGCCGGAGATGTGAGCGAGCACGACATGCCCGTTGGAGAGCTGCACCTTGAACATCGTGCCGGGCAACACCGCCACGACCTTGCCCTCGACCTCGATGGCGTTATTGTCAGCGGACATGGTGGGCGGGGGACGGGTTGTGCGTGAGGGTGCGGGTCATGGTGTCGGTTCGGGAAACCCTTGGATAAGCGAGAACCCGGCGGGCGTAGTCAAGGCTTCCGTCGGCGGCGTGGATCGCGGGAGGCCGGATTTTCAGCCGGACTTTACCGAACGGCCGGCCGCCGTATTCCGGATTGACGGCACCTGCTCCCATCTCCCCGGTCAATCATAGCATGCCGCCCCGCATCCCATTCACCCTTCTTCTCGCCCTCTTGGTCCTGCCCGCCGGCCCCGCAATCGCCGCCGAGCAACCAGCGTCCAGCGCCGGTGAGCGCGTGCGGGAGCGGATGCTGCGGATGACCGAGTTTCTCGACACGATGCTGCCGGGCGTGCTTGAGCAGAACAACGTGACGCTGCATTTCCGCCCCAAGTTCAGCGATCTTCGCGACCACGAGTTTCTCCGCCTGCCCTTCGAGCTGCGCTACGGCCTGACCGATCGCTGGGAGCTGCGCGGCGGGCTTTCGCCCTTCACCCCCAATCCTTTCAACACCGGCCGCGAGCACCGCTGGGGGCCGGGTGAGGTGAAGCTCGCCGCCCTGCGTGATCTCGAATGCCCCTTCGGGTTCTACGATGAGACGACCCTCGTTCTGGAGACGCGCATCCCCCTCGGCACCCCGCCTGCTGCGATCAGTGATCACTACACCCATTTAAAACCCTCGTTCACCGCCGCCCGTCGGCTGCGGACCTGGCCCTCGACCACGCTCTACACCAACCTGGCCTACGATCGAAGCATCGACCTGACCCACCGCGATCCAAGTCCAGCGGGCGTGGAGCGACGCGATGTGCTCGAGGCCGCCCCCGGCCTGTTGTTCAAGCCGGGCGAGCTCGGGTGGTTCGCCGAATATCGCCTGCGCCACATCTTCAACGACGAAGGAAATCATCTCGGCCACAAGTTCCAGGCGGGCACCATCTGGGATGTCCCGCTTGCGCGCACCGAAAAATGGAAGCTGCCCGGCAAATGGCAGGTCGAGCTCGCCTACCGCGTGGAGCTGGAGGAGGGCCGCGAGCGCGATCACGGCATCTCGGCGCGGGTGAACTGGCGCACGACACTCCGCGAGGTGCTGCAGCACGGCCGCGCGAAGACCGTGAAGTGACCGCACGCCCGGCGCCCGGCCTTCAGGTCGCCGCCGCGCGCACCGTCGGCTCCTCAACCCAGCGGGCGGCGATCGTGGTCGTGGTCGGCCATGCCGGCACGCCGAGCTCGTTGCGCTGGAGTTGCGCAATCACAAGTTCGACGGCGCGGGACCCGAGTTCGCGCGGCTGCTGATCGAGGCCGGCGCAGGGCTGGGTGTTGTAGACGGCGTTGAGGCTGACAAAACCGTGGGTCTCGGGCACACGAGCCCCGCAAGCCTGCATCCAGCCAATCTTGTCGGTGTGGTGGCCGATCACGACGTCGGGCTTGTGCTTTTTGAACCACGCTTGAAACGCCTCGCGCGTCTGCGTCTCGGCGATGAGCGGCGGCACCGTGGCGGGTGCGCCGGCGAAATGGGCGTGGAACGCCGCGCTGAACCGGCGCTGCATCCGCTCGTCGCGCCCCCGCTCGATGGCGAGACCCGGCCGGCGGTAGCCGCGCTCAGCGAGGCGCGCGAGCAGCGCCATCATCGAGCGGTAGTGATTGCAGCAGACGCAGTGCAAGGGCGGCCGATCGATCGAGTAGTCGCAATAGACGGCGGCGTAGCGCGTCCAATCGAGTTCCGACCAATCGGGCGCACCCCAGGAAGGCAGCACCATCACGCCGTGGATGCCGCGCGATTGCAGAATCGTGTCGAGGCGGCGCACGGTCATCCCGGCGGTGCCCACGACGAACTCCTCCAGCTTGAAGCCCAGTTCGGCCGCCCGCTCGCGTCCGCCGCGCACGAGCGCCGCGTGAAACGCCCCCTGCGGATCGCGCCGCTGCGGCTCCAGCAGATCGACCGCCGCGATCACGCCGCGGAAGGTGCCGCCACGCGAACGGCGCAGCTCGGACATCACGGCCGCCGCGAGCGGATTGCGCCGGTAGCCGGCGGCGCGCGCCGCCTCCTCCACGCGTTTCACCGTCGCGGGATCCACGCGGCCCTTGCCGCGCAAGGCATCCGAGACGGTGGTGTGAGAGAGGCCCAGGGCACGGGCGAGCGAACGGACGGTAGGCGCGGGGGTCTTCATGCCAGACGGTCAACGAGCGCGTGATGCCCGGCGCTGGCAAGCGCGGATTTCGGAGCGGGATCGCAGCGCACGGCGACGGAGCTTTCGCGTTGCCCGTGCCTCATGTCCACCCAAGCTGCGCCGCACCCCGAACATGAATCCCCTTCCCGCGGCCCCGGCTGACACGACCCACGACACCGGCGGCATCGGCGGCCATCCTCGCGGGCTGACGACGCTCTTCTTCACCGAGATGTGGGAGCGCTTCTCCTACTACGGCATGAGGGCGATCCTCATGCTTTTCATGGTCAAGACGGCGGCCGAGGGCGGGCTCGGCTTCGACACGAAGAAGGCCGCCGCCATCTACGGCACTTACACGATGAGCGTTTACCTGCTCTCGATTCTCGGCGGCTTCATCGCCGACAACTTCATCGGGGCGCGCCGCGCGATGGTCGCCGGGGGCATCATCATCGCGACGGGACATTTCACGATGGCGACGGGTTCGATACCGGCCTTCTACACGGGGCTCGTGCTGATCGCCATCGGCACCGGGCTGCTGAAACCCAACATCTCGACCATGGTCGGCAGCCTCTACTCGGAAGAGGACGGACGCCGCGACGCGGGCTTCTCCATTTTCTACATGGGGATCAACATCGGTGCGTTTCTCTCGCCGCTGGTGACAGGTTACCTCGCGCAGAGCGAAGGCTGGCGGGCGCAGCTCGCGAGCTGGGGACTCAACCCCGTGCAGAGCTGGCACTGGGGTTTTGGCGCCGCTGGCGTCGGGATGACGCTCGGCCTGCTCGTCTATGTGCGGCAACGCGAGCGCCTCGCCCATGTCGGCAACGCCCCGGCGCCGGAGCCAGGGAGCCACGGTCGTCCTTGGGGCAAGCTGGGCCTGGTGGCCCTGGGCTCGGTGGCCCTCATCGGCGCGATGAAGCTCAGCGACACCTACCCGGCCGTCATTCTCGTGCTGTTCGCCCTTCAGATCGGCGCGATTCTATTCTTCGGTTTTCGACCCGATCCCGACAGCAAGCGGATGGCGGCGATTCTCGTTTTCTTTTTTGCCGCGCAAATTTTCTGGGCGATTTTCGAGCAGACAGGTTCCTCCATCACGCTCTTCGCGGACAACCTGACCGACAACACCGCGTTCGGGCAGCCGTTTCCTTCCTCGTGGTGGCAGTCGGTCAATTCCGCCTGGGTCATCCTGCTCGCGCCTTTGTTTGCCTGGCTGTGGATCAAGCTCGGGCCGCGGCAGCCCTCGAGCCCGATGAAGTTCACGCTCGGGCTGCTGTTCGTGGCGCTTTCATTCGTGCTCATGGTGCCCGCCGCCAAACTGACCGCCGAAGGCAAGGTGAGCCCGCTATGGCTGGTGGGGCTCTATTTTCTGCAAACCACCGGGGAAATGCTCCTGAGCCCGGTCGGTCTCTCGACCATGACCCGGCTCGCGCCGCAGCGGTTGGTGGGACTGGTGATGGGCATCTGGTTCCTCGCCTCCGCGCTGGGCAGCAAACTCGCCGGCGTGATTGCGGGCGAATTCAAGAGCGACAACCCCGCCGAGCTCGCGAGCTTCTTCTGGCAGCAGGCCCTCTGGGTCGGCGCGGCCACCGTCGCGCTCTTTGCCCTCGTGCCGTGGGTGAAGCGCCTGATGGGCGGAGTGCGATGATTCGAGCCGCGTGCGTTGACGAAGTGAGAGTCCGCGGCACGCTCGCGACCTCATGCATTGGACTATTCTCCTGCTGGCCGCCGCGCTCGAAATTGTCTGGGCCACCGGCCTCAAGTCAGCCGCGGGCTTCACGCGCCTCTGGCCCAGCGTCGGCGTGATCGTGGTCATGGCGGCGAGCCTGTTCCTGCTGGCGCTCGCGGCGCGGGGCCTGCCGATCGGCACGGCCTACGCGGTGTGGACCGGCATCGGTGCGGCAGGCACGGCCGTCGCGGGCATGGTGCTATTTGGCGAATCAGCCGCGCCGGCGCGGCTTCTGTGCCTCGGGCTCGTCGTCGTCGGTGTCGCCGGGCTGAAATTTTTCGACCAATAATCCCATGCCTGTCCGCGCTTGGTTTCCCACCTACATTTACTCCGAACCGCTCGTCGCCTCGGCGACGTCGCTGACCCGGCTCAACACCGAGATCGCGGCCGAATGCCGGCAACTGCGCGACTTCGATGCGGCGGGCCGCAAGTGGTCCGCCAAAAACTACCCCGGCGGCTACACGAGCTATGCCTCGATGAACGAGCTGCACCGTTTCTCCAGCACGTTTGCCGGGCTGGAGAAAAAACTCACGCGCCATGTCCGCGCGTTTGCCCGCACGCTCGACATGGACCTGCGCGGTCGCGCCATTCGCCTCACGGACCTGTGGGTGAACATCATGCCGCCCACGGCGGCGCACTCGCTGCACCTGCATCCGCTGTCGTTTATCAGCGGCACCTACTATGTCGTCACGCCGCGCGGCTGCCCCGGGCTGAAGTTTGAGGACCCGCGCCTCAGCAAGTTCATGGCCGCGCCGCCCAAGCTCCCCGGCGCACGGCGCGCCAACCAAGCCCACATCACCTACCCCGCCGAGGCGGGCCACGTGCTCCTCTTCGAGAGCTGGCTGCGCCACGAGGTCGCCGCCAACCGCACCGCCGAGGAGCGCATCAGCGTGAGCTTTAACTTCAACTGGAGCTGACCCGCGCCACTCGCGCCGCACTTTCGCCGATGGTCGTCATCCGCCGCATGGTCGATCGGCAGCGCGCCTATACAGCGATCATGCTGCCCGGTGAGCCGCCGCGCATTTTTCCGACCACAGACCATGAGCACGCCCGCATCCTGCAAATCTACCTGCAGGATCGGCCACACGCCGGCATCGAGAATGATTTTACCGCCTTTAGCCTGGGCGCCGCACCTCAGCCTGAGGCCCCGGATAAAACAAAACACCCGGCGCGCGGGGCACCGGGTGGCCGTTGATTCCGTTCGTTGGGCTCTGCTCTCGCTTCAGCGGCGATAGTGACGGTGACCGTGCGAATGCCAACCGTGATGACGCGGACCGGAATGGAAGCTGACCACGAAGCTGATCACCGGCGGAGGCGCGGCATAGATCACGCGCGGCGCGGGCGCGGGCACATAGACGACCCGCGGCGCAGTCTCGACATAAACCACCTGCGGCGGCGCCGTCACCACCTGCACCGGCACGCCCACGGTCGGAGCCATCGGCACCGTCGCGGCATCGGGCACGCCGGCCGACGGCTGCCCATAAACCTGCTGGCCATAGGCTCCCGGTGACGGCGCTTGATAAACTGGAGGCGGCGCGGCGGTCGCACGCTCCGGCGCCGCAATCGCCCCAAACAAGGCACCGGCCGCAGCACCGATGATCATGCCCTCGGCCCACCGATCGCCATTGTGTCCGCCAATGAGACCACCGGCCACGGCGCCGATCGCCGCGCTGCCGCCGACTGAAGGACGAAAAACCTGCGCATTCGCCACACTGACCCCGGCGACCGCAAGCGAGACCGTGACAAGGAGTGTTTTCATACGCCCACTCCGACGCCCCCCGCTCCGCTCATATTCAAAAGATTTCCGCCGATTTCGGGCCATTGCTTTACCGCATCCGGGCGAGGAACCATACCGCGATGAGCGCCATCCCTCCATTTGGCAGCCACGCCGCGACCAGCGGGTCGATCAAGCCCTTGGTCGCGAGCGCCATCGCGGTGTTGTTGAAAACGTAGTAGAGGAAAAACAGCCCGATCGATTTCGACACGCCCACAGCCGGGTTCACCCGCACACCCGTCACCGCAAACGGAATCGCAATCGCAATCACGATCAGCGGCCCCAGCGTGTCGGCGATCAACTTGAAGTAGCGCACGGCGTAGGCCGCCAGCTTCGGGCTGTTCTCCGCCTCAAGCTGCCCGACAAGATCCCGCAGCTCCCAAAGCGAGAGCGACGTCGCCTTGCGATCGATGAGCAGCATGAGCTCCGGGTCTTCGCGAAAGCCCGCCTCGAAACGCTCCTCGAACGGCTGCGAGGCGGTCAGCTCCCCTGTCTCGGCCGCAAATTCCAGCAGGCGCCCGCTGCGAAACACCCAGCCGCCCCGCGCCGGGTCAAGCCAGGCCTCGGCCGCGGTGACGCGCGAGGTCTCCCGTCGTTGGGCGTCGAGCACCGAGACCGAAACGCCGTAACCGCGCTGCGCCGCCTTGCTGAAGCGGTTGAAAAACCACATGCGCCGCTCGATCGGGTTGTCGAAGGCGACGCTGAACACCGCGCCCACGCGGTCCGCCGGCAGCGCGCGCGCAGTCGTCTGGTGGCGAAATTCCAGCTCGTCGCCCAGCGCGCGCGATTGCTCGACCGACCACGGCACGACCGAGGTGTTGAGCCACCACGAGAGCCCGCAGCACAGCACCCCCACGCACCACACCGGCGCCATCATGCGCGCGAAGCCCATGCCCGCCGCGCGCATCGCCGTGAGTTCGTTGGCCCGGTGCAGCTTGCCCAGCGTATAGAGCAGCGAGATGAGCAGAGCAAAAGGCAGCGCGATCGACACGTAGCTCGGGATCTTCACGCCCACGTAGCGCCAGAACACCAGCCCCCGCGCGCCCAGCTCGCGCAATTGTCGGAAATCGTCCAGCAGCACCTGCACCAGCATCAGGCCGCAGCAGGCCAGGAGCACAAGTCCCAGCATGTGCAGCCACTCGCGCAGCAGATGGCGATCGAAAGTGTTCACGCGCCGGCATGAAACGCGCCCGCCCGCGCCACGGGAAGCGCAAAGATGCCCGCCCGCTCCTGTCCGGGCCTACGCCCTGCTGGCGGGGAAACAGTTTGGTTGAAAACAAATCCACCCCCGCCTTGTCTCCGCACCCTTCGCCGACACCCGCCCCATGCCCACCGCCCTCCGCCAGTTTCTCCTTTTCCTCGCTGTGCTCGTCCCGGCCCTGGCCCAGGGCACCATCAAGGTCGGGCAGTTTGCCTCGATGACCGGAAAGGAGGCGGTGTTCGGCCAATACGCGCACAAGGGCACCCTGCTCGCCATCGAGGAAGCCAACGCCGCCGGCGGCGTGCTCGGCAAAAAGATCGAGCTGCTCCTCGAGGACAACCAGTCCAAGCCCGGCGAGTCCGCCACCATCGTCAAAAAGTTCATCTCGCGCGACAAGGTCGTCGCCGTCCTCGGCGAGATCGCGTCCAGCCGCACGCTCGAGGCAGCACCCGTCGCGCAGGCCGCGAAAATCCCGCTCGTCTCGCCCGGCGCCACCGCGCCCGAGGTCACGACCAAGGGCGACTACATCTTCCGCGCCTGCTTCATCGATCCGTTCGTCGGCACCATCACGGCCAAGTTTGCCAAGGACACGCTCAAGGTCCGTCGCGCCGCCGTGCTCTCTTCCGTCTCGTCAGCACAGAGCGTGGGCCTCGCGAAGTTCTTCCGCGAACGCTTCACCGCCGAGGGCGGCACGGTCGTGCTCGAGCAGAAGTTCTCCGAGGGCGACAAGGATTTTCGCGCCCAGCTGACCGCCATCAAAGGCGCGGGGGTCGAGGCCGTCTTCATCCCCGCCTACTACACCGAGGCCGCGCTCATCTGCAAACAGGCCCGCGACCTCGGCCTCACCGTGCCGCTCCTCGGCACCGACGGCTGGGAGGCCGCGGAATTCCTCGCCATCGGCGGCGCGGCGGTCGAGGGCTGCTACCTCGTCACGCACTATTCGCCGGAGAGCCAGTCGCCCATCGTGAAATCCTTCCACGCGAATTTCCAGCGACGCTGGGGCGTCGCCTCCAACGCCCTTGCCGCCCTCGGCTACGACTCCGCCCGCATGCTTATCGACGCCCTGCGCCGCGCCGGCACGACCGAAGGCCCCAAGCTCCGCGACGCCCTCGCCGCCACCAAGAATTTCCCCGGCGCCGCCGGCACCATCACGCTCGACGCCCAACGCAATCCCACCAAGTCAGCCGTCGTCCTCACCGTGAAAAACGGCCAGTTTGCCTTCCTGCAGGATGTCAGCCCCTGATAATCTTGCCTGATCTTTTTCCTCTCCCGCCTTCCAAGTCTCCCCCTTCTTCCCTCTCCCATGAAACTGCCCTCCCCCATTTTCGCCCTCGCCGCCCTCATCGCCGCGAGCCTGCCCGCCGCTCTAGCCCAAGGCCCCATCAAGATTGGCGAATACGCGTCGCTCACCGGCAAGGAGGCCGGTTTCGGCCAGACCTCGCACCAAGGCGTCGTGCTCGCTGTCGAGGAAATCAACGCCCGCGGGGGTGTCCTCGGCCGCCCGCTGGAGCTCGTTTACGAGGACAACCAGACCAAGCCCGGCGAGTCCGCGACCGTCGTGAAAAAGCTTCTCTCGCGCGACAAAGTCGTCGCCCTCATCGGCGAGGTCTCCTCCGGCCGCTCCCTCGAAGCCGCCCCCATCGCTCAGGCCGCCAAGATTCCCATGATCGCGCCCGCCGCGACCAATCCCGCCGTCACGCAGAAGGGCGACTACATCTTCCGCGTCTGCTTCATCGATCCGTTCCAAGGCACCGTGATGGCCAAGTTCGCGCTCAACGATCTCAAGGCCCGTAAGGTCGCCATCATCTCCAGCGTGTCCAACGCCTACAGCGTGGGCCTCGCGAAATTTTTCCGTGAAACCTTTGTCCCCGGTGGTGGCACGGTCGCGCTCGAGCAGAAATACTCGGAAGGCGACAAGGATTTCCGCGCCCAGCTCACCGCCGTGAAGGCCGCTGGCGTCGACGCCGTCTTCGTGCCCGGCTACTACACCGAGTCCGCCCTCATCGTGCGCCAGGCGCGCGACCTCGGCCTGACCATGCCCTTCCTCGGCGGCGACGGCTGGGAGGATGAGCAGCTCCTCAAAATCGGCGGCCCGGCCCTGAACGGCTGCTATTACTCCACCCACTTTTCTCCGGAAAACGACGACCCCGCCGTCGCGCGCTTCGTCACCGCCTACAAGACCCGCTGGAAGGGCGAGGTCCCCGGCGCCTTCTCCGCGCTCGGCTACGATTCCGTCTATGTGCTCGCCGACGCCATCAAGCGCGCCGGCACCACCGAGGGGCCGAAACTGCGCGCCGCCCTTGCCGCCACCAAGGATTTCCCCGGCGCCAGCGGCGTGACGACGCTCGACAAGGACCGCAACGCCTCCAAGGCCGCCACCATCATCGCGATCAAGGGCGGCAAACTCAGCTTCCACAAGACCGTCGCGCCGTGAGCCGCACCTTCCGCTCCACAAAGGCGCGGCTCGCCCACGCCCTTTTCGCGCTGTTCGCAACACATGCGTTTTCCGCTACCTCAAGCGGCGCCGAGCCGATCAAATTCGGTGAGATCGAGTCGATGACCGGCAAAGAGGCCGCGTTTGGGCAATCCGCGCACAAGGGCATCGTGCTCGCCGTCGAGGAGATCAACGCGAAGGGCGGACTCCTCGGCCGCCCCGTCGTGATTGTGCTTCAGGACAATCAATCCCGCGCTGGCGAGTCCGCCACGATCGCGAAGAAACTCGCGAGCCGCGACAAAGTCGCCGTCGTGCTCAGCGGGGCGATCTCCAGCCAATGCAACGAAGCCGGCCCCGTTTTACAGAACGCAAAGGTGCCTTTTCTCGCGACTACCGCCACCGACGCCTCCGTGACCGAGGCGGGCAATTACGTTTTCCGCAATTGCTTCGTGGATGAATTCCAAGGCGCCGTGATGGCGAAGTTCGCACGTGAAAACCTGAAACTCCGGCGCGTCGCGCTGCTGACCTCGGCATCAGCCATCGCGAGCGTCAATCTCTCCAAAATCTACCGCAAAAAATTCACCGCGCTCGGCGGCGAGATTCCGGTTGAGCAAAAATATTCCGAAGGCGACAAAGACTTTCGCGCGCAGCTGACCGCGATCAAAGCCTCCGGCGCCGACGGACTCTTTGTGCCGGGTTATTACACCGAGGCCGCGCTCGTCTGCCGCCAGGCGCGCGACCTCGGGCTGAATATCCCCATATTTGGCACCGACGGCTGGGAAGCACCCGAGTTGGTGGCTATCGGCGGAAAGGCCGTCGAGGGCACCTACTACTCGACGCACTACACCTCGGAAAACACCTCGCCCGAGGTCGTCGACTTCGTGAAGAAATTCCGCGCCCGTTTTTCCGGCGAAGTGCCCGATTCGATGGCGCCGCTCGCCTACGACGCAGCGCTCATCGCCGCCGCCGCGATCACACGCGCCGGCACGACCGACGGCCCGAAAGTGCGCGCCGCGATCGCGGCGACGAAAGATTTCCCTGGCATCACCGGCCGCACGACGATTGACGCGCAACGCAACGCATCAAAAGACGCCGTCATCGTCACCGTGCGCGACGGCCGCATCGCCTACGTCGAAACCATCGAACCATGATCCGCCCCGTCGTTTTCCTCTTTCTAGCTCTGTCTCTTCTTTTCCCGTTCTCCGCGTCAGCGGCCGAGGGCCCGATCAAAATCGGCCACTATGCGTCGCTCACCGGCAAGGACGCCGCTTTTGGCGTCGCCACGCGCAAAGGCGTGCTCCTCGCCGTCGAGGAAATCAACGCCCGCGGCGGCGTGCTCGGCCGCAAGCTCGAGTATCTGGTCGAGGACATGCAGTCCAAGCCCGGCGAGGCCGCCACCGCCGTGAAGAAACTCATCTCGCGCGACAAGGTGGGCGTGATGATCGGGGCCAATGCCTCCGCCAACTCACTCGAAGCCGCGCCCATCTGCCAGAACGCCCGCGTGCCCATGATGGCCATCTCGTCCACCAACCCCCGCGTGACCGAGATCGGCGACTACATCTTCCGCATCTGCTTCATCGATCCGTTCCAAGGCGCCGTGCTCGCCAAGTTCGCCCGCACCTCGCTCAAGGCGCAGCGCGTCGCCCTCCTCACCGCCGTCAACTCGCCCTACAGCGTCGGCCTCTCGGCCGTGTTGCGGGAACGCTTCACCGCCCTCGGCGGCGAGATCGTGGCCGAGCAGAAATACACCGAGGGCGACAAGGATTTCCGCGCCCAGCTCACCGCCATCCGCGCCGCCCAGCCCGATGTGATCGCCGCCACCGGATTCTACAGCGAGGCCGCCCTCATCTGCATCCAGGCCCGCAACCTCGGCCTCGCGGTGCCGATCATCGGCGGCGATGGCTGGGAAGCGCCGCAGCTCACGGAGCTCGGCGGCAAGGCCGTCGAGGGCACCTACTACTGCACCTATTTTTCCGCCGACAACCACGCCCCCGAGGTGCAGTCCTTCGTGCGCCGCTATCAGTCGCGCTGGAGCAATGAGCGGCCCGAAGGTGTTTCCGCGCTTGGTTACGATGCGATGTATGTCATCGCCGCCGCGATGGAGCGCAGCCGAGCGACCACCGGCCCCGCCCTCCGTGACGCGATTGCCGCCACGAAGAATCACGCCGGCGTGACGGGTCAGACCACGATCGACGCCCAGCGCAACAGCGAGAAAGCCGCTGTCATGCTGGCCGTGAAAAACGGGCGTTCAGAGTTCTTCGAATCGGTGGCGCCGTAGGCGTTGACCGGCGCGCCACGGGAGCTAATTCTGCCGCCTTTACCTTGGCCGAATTCCTCCAGCAGCTGCTCAACGGTCTCTCGCTTGGCGCGATCTACGCGCTCATCGCGCTGGGCTACACGATGGTCTATGGCGTCCTGCGCTTCATCAATTTCGCGCACTCGGATGTCTTCATGGTCGGCTCCTTCATCGGCTATTACGCCGGCAAGCTCGTGCCCGAGGGCACGCTTTGGGGCGGCTTCTCCGTCCTTCTCGCGGCGATGATCGGCTGCGCGCTCCTCGGCATGACGATTGAACGGCTTGCCTACAGGCCCCTGCGCGGCGCGCCCACCCTCAACGTCCTCATCACCGCCATCGGCGTCTCTCTCCTCCTCGAATACTCGGGCCAGGTGTTTTTCGGCGCGGCCCCCCGCACCTTCCCGCCCATCTTCCCCTCGCAGAATTTCCAGTTCGGCTCGCTCACCCTCTCGAGCAGCCAGATCGCCGTCATCGCCGTCGCCGCGCTGCTGATGTTAGCCCTGCAGTTTATCGTCCACCGCACCAAGATTGGCACCGCGATGCGCGCCGTCTCGCTCAACCCCCGCGCCGCCCAGCTCGTCGGCATCAATAACGATGTCGTCATCTCCTTCACTTTCGGCCTCGGCTCCGCCCTCGCCGGCGCCGGCGGCATCCTCTACGCCATGAACTACCCTTCGATCGATCCGTTGATGGGCGTAATGCCGGGCCTCAAGGCCTTCGTCGCGGCCATCCTCGGCGGGATTGGCAATATCCGTGGCGCCGCGCTCGGCGGCCTGCTCCTCGGCACAGTCGAGACATTTGTGAGCGGCAGCCAGTGGTCCACCTACAAGGACGCCATCGCGTTTGGCATCCTGATTATCATTCTCCTTTTCCGCCCCGCCGGCCTGCTCGGGAAGTTCACTGTCGAAAAAGTCTGAGCTGTTTTCACCTTCAGCTCTCACCTCTCAGCTCGAAACTTTTCCGATGCCCAAACCGCACCTCGCCCTCGTCGCCGCGCTGCTCGTCGCGCTGGGCCTCTCCCATTTCTCAGACAAGATCGACCCCTACCATCTCGACGTCCTGATCGGCGTCGGCATCAACATCATCCTCGCCGTCTCGCTCAACCTCGTGAACGGCTACACGGGCCAGTTCTCGCTCGGGCACGCGGGCTTCATGTCGGTCGGCGCTTACTTCGCGGCCGCCATCAGCCTGTTTGTGGCCCCGCAGTGGCTCGGCGCCGAGGGCGGCACTGTGCTCCAGCGCGGCCTCGCCTTCGCCGGCGCGCTGCTCGCGGGCGGCCTCTGCGCCGCCGTGGCCGGCCTGCTCGTCGGCGTGCCCTCCCTCCGGCTCAAGGGCGACTATCTCGCGCTCGTCACGCTCGGCTTCGGCGAGATCATCCGCGTGATTTTCCAGAACGTGGAAAAATTCGGCGGCGCGCTCGGCCTCAACGGCATTCCGGCCTACACAACGATTTTCTGGGTCGTCGCCTTCGGCGCGCTCGCGGTCTTCACCGTCACCTGCCTCGTCAACTCCACCTACGGCCGGGGCTTCCTCGCCACGCACGACGACGAGATCGCGAGCGAGTCCGTCGGCCTCGATACCACGCGCTACAAGATTGTGGCGTTCGTCGTCGGCGCATTTTTCGCCGGCATCGCCGGCGGCCTCTACGGCCACTTCAAGCTCACGATCACCCCTACGGGCTTCGACTTCACCAAGAGCATTGAGATCGTCGTGATGGTCATCCTCGGCGGCATGGGCAACACCCGCGGCGTCATCTTGGCCGCGGTGATCCTCACGCTGCTTCCCGAGCTCCTCCGCCCCATCGCCGAATTCCGCATGATCATCTACTCGCTGCTGCTCATCGTGCTGATGATCGTGCGGCCGCAGGGTCTGCTCAACTTCCCCCGCCGCACCGCGAAGAAATCCCCCGCCTCATGAACCCCGCCCCCGCCCCCGACGCCGAGGCCCCCGAGGTGATCCTCTGGCGCGGCACGCCCTCGCAGTGGACCAACCTCGGCTCCTACATCCTCTGCCTCCTGCTCGCCGCCGCCATCGGCGCGCTCTACCGCGTCGTCACGCCGGTGCAGCCGCTGATCCTGGCGGGCCTCGGCCTCCCGGCGCTGTGGGCCCTCTGCCGCTGGATCGCCACCCGCACCGAACGCTACGAACTCAGCACCGAGCGCATTCGCGTGCGCACCGGCTTCTTTTCCCGGACGACGCAGGAAATCGAACTCTACCGCGTGCGCGATTACTCGACGGTCGAGCCGTTCTGGCTCCGCCTCGTTGGGGTGGGCCATGTCATCCTCACGAGTTCCGACCGCAGCACGCCGCAGATTGTCCTGCGTGCCGTGCCGCGCGTCGCCACGCTGAAGGATTTGATCCGCACCCATACCGAGCACATGCGCCGCCGCCGTGGCGTCCGCGACCTCGACCTCGATCCCCACGCGCCACCCCCTACGTCCTGATGTCAGTCCCGCTGCTCCAGCTCGAACAGGCCACCATCCGCTTCGGCGGCCTGACCGCCGTCAACGCCCTCGATCTCACCATAGGGAAAGGCGAGCTCTGCGGCCTCATCGGCCCCAACGGCGCGGGCAAGACCACCGTCTTCAATCTCGTCACCGGAGTTTACCAGCCCACCTCGGGCCGGGTGAAACTACGTGGCCGTGATGTCGCCGGCCTCCGCGTCAATGAGATCGCCGGCCGCGGCATCGCGCGCACGTTCCAGAACATCCGGCTCTTCGGCTCGCTCTCGGTCTTCGACAACGTCCGCGTCGCCTGCAACCTTCACCGCGACTGCGGCCCGCTCCACTCGCTGCTCCGCCTCGGCGCTTTCCGCCGCGACGAAGCCGCGATCGCCAGGCGCGCCGAGGAACTGCTGGATATTTTCAACCTCGGCCGTTTCCGCGACGAGCCCGCCAAGAGCCTCCCCTACGGCGAGCAACGCCGCTTGGAGATCGTGCGCGGGCTCGCGACCAAGCCGAAGCTCCTCCTCCTCGACGAACCCGCCGCCGGCATGAACCCCACCGAGAAGGTCGAACTCATTCGCCTCATCCAGCAGATCCAAAAGCAATTCGACCTCTCCATTCTTCTCGTCGAGCACTCGATGAAAGTCGTGATGGGCGTCTGCCAGCGGATCGCCGTCCTCGACTACGGCGTGAAGATCGCCGAGGGCACACCCGCCGAAATCCAACGCGACCCAAAGGTCATCGAAGCCTACCTCGGCGAGGACACCAAGTCCGCCGCCGCTCACCACTGAGCAATCGAGTCTGATTTTTTTTGAACCACTTATCACCACTTATGCTCGCTTATAGGTTCCTGCGGTTTGGGCATCAGTGTCCATCTGTGTTCATCAGTGGTTAACTCCGCATGCTTTCCGTCACCGATCTCCAAGTCTCCTACGGCGCCATCAACGCCCTCTCCGGCATCTCGTTCACCATCGAGCAGGGCGCGATCGTCACGCTCATCGGCGGCAACGGCGCCGGCAAGACCACCACCCTGCGCACCATTTCGGGCCTCCTGCGCGCGAAGACCGGCAAGGTCACCTTTCTCGGCGAAGACATCTCCGCCACCGCCCCGCACCAGATCGTCGCGCGCGGCCTCTGCCACGTGCCCGAGGGCCGGATGGTGTTTTCCAACCTAACCGTGGACGAGAACCTCGCGATGGGCGCCTACCTGCAAACCGACACGGCCCGCAACGAGCAGAACCGCGACTACGTGTTCACGATTTTCCCGCGCCTCAAGGAACGCCTGCGCCAGACCGCCGGCACGCTCTCCGGCGGCGAGCAGCAGATGCTCGCCATCGGCCGCGCGCTCATGGGCAACCCCAAGTTCCTGATGCTCGACGAACCCTCGCTCGGCATCGCGCCGCGCCTCATCAGCACCATCTTCGAGAAAATCGTGGAGATTAACCGCGAGCGCGGCATCACGATCCTGCTCGTCGAGCAGAACGCCAACCTCGCCCTCGAGGTCTCGAGCTACGCCTTCGCGCTCGAGACCGGCCGCATCGTCATGCAGGGCGACAGCAAGAAACTCCGCGCGGATCCGCAGCTCAAGGCCGCGTATCTTGGTGGCTGAGACCTCGCTCGCGCGCTCCTATTTCGCCGGCGCAACCGTGTAGCGGTGGGTGACCGCACCGGTCTTCCGCTTGTCGTCTTCCGCCTGGGTCGGGTAGGCGCGCACGTAGTCCACCAGCGCGGTTTCCGGCGTCACGTTCACCCGCATGATGCCGGAGGCCCCTTGGATGACACCGCTCTTGTAGCCGTATTCGGCCGCGCTGCGGATGTTGTCGAACCGCGCATGGCCGGGCTGCGGCACGAGCTGATAGATCACGCCGTCGCGCTCTTGCTGCACGTAGAGGTGATCATGGCCGTGAAAGACGACCACGCCGCCCCGGCGGCGCACTAGCAGACTGTGAATCGGCTCGGCCCAGCCGCGACGTTTCTCCGCGAAGACATCGCTTCCATCGAGGTCGCGCCCGCCCCATTCGAAAAACGCCGCCGCCTCCGCGCCGCCGCGGCCCTCGCGGGTCTCGCCGCCGACAAGATGGTGGATGAACACAAACGTGAACCGCGCCCGGCTCCGCTCGAGTGTGGCGCGCAGCCACTCGTATTGCTCGCGTCCGAGCGAACGGCCCCAGTTGTCACCGCTGCCGCCGCGGCCGCGCTCCTGCGAATACCAGTAGGGATCGAGCGCGATGAAAAGCGCGTCGCCCCACTCGAAGGCGTAGTAGTTTTGGAGCAGCCCCGCCTTGGGATGCGGTGTGGCGCTGCCCGTGTAGAACGCATTCGGTTCGGGATTCGGGAAATATTTTTTGCGCGTCGCATTGGACCAAACGGCCATCGCCTCGCTGTCGCGCCCCTTGCCGGGCTGCTCGCCGTCGTGGTTGCCGAGCACGAGAAAGACGGGCACCGAGTGGCCCACGAGGCCGAAGTAGTGGCGCTGCGCGAGGTATTGCGGGAGCGCGTCACGGTAATCCGTGCGCTTGTCCGTCATGAACGTGTCGCCCAGATCCACATGGAAGTCGGCGCGCGCCGCGAGGACGTTGGCGAGCGACTTCTTGTAAACTTCCGGATCGGTGCCGGCGTCGAGGTGTGGATCGGCCTGCACGGTGAACACAAATTCGCTGCCCGGGGCGCGCGCGGTCGTGAACGCGCCCGTCATCGCCGGGCGAAACTCGCCCTCGCCCGCCGCGCGCGAGCGAAATTCGTAGGCGTAGCGCGTGCCAGCGCGCAGCCCGCCGAGCGTGATTTCGACGGGCAGGCTCTTCGCGAATTTTTGCACCGCCGTCCGCTGCGTGAGTTCGCCGGACTCGGCTCCGTAGGCGACATAGCCCTCGACGCCTTCATAGCTGAGAATGCTGAGCGTGACGCCCTCCGTCGTCGGCCGGCCGAGGATCACATCGACCGGCTGCGCCGGCACCTCGGTGCGAAACAGCAGCGTAGGCAGGCGACCCTCCCCCTTGCCTTGCGCACCGCCTTTCTTGCCGCCGCGGCGCGGCTCGTCGGCGGCGAAGGCGAACGCTGTGATCGCGAGCGCGAGCGCGGGAATGAGCGTCGTGCTTTTCATTCGCGATGGGTCCGATACCCCGAAGCTTGCTTCGGCTTGGTTGGGTAGCGGCGCGCGCCCGCGAGCCGAGGAGCGTCGGCTCGCTGGCGC
>JAEUHC010000001.1 GCA_016794785.1 Opitutaceae bacterium
GCCGCGGGCCTTGAGGTCCTTCACGAGGAAGGGATTCAGCACGATGAACTCGCCCGAGAGGTTCGATTTCACGAACAGGTTCTTGTAGGTGGGCTCGATGCAGGGGCTGGTGGCCGTGATGTTGGAGATCGTGGCGGTGGGGGCGATGGCGAGCACGTTGCTGTTGCGCATGCCCTGCTGCGCGATCTTGGCTCGGACGGGCGCCCAGTCCATGCGGCCGCCGCGGGGAACCTCGACTTCGACGCCGCGCTCCTTTTCGAGGAGGTCGAGCGTGTCCTGCGGGAGCAGGCCGCGGTCCCACTTGGAGCCCTTGAAGCTGGAGTAGGCGCCGCGCTCGGCGGCGAGATCGGAGCTGGCCTCGTAGGCGTAGTAGGCGATGGCCTCCATGGCCTCGTCGTTGAACTCGACGGCCTCGGGCGACGCAAAGGCGTGGCCGCGGAGGTAAAGGGCGTGCGCCAGGCCCATCACACCGAGGCCGATGGGGCGATGGCGCATGTTCGACGTCTTGGCGGAGGGCGTCGGGTAGAAGTTGATGTCGATCACGTTGTCGAGCGCGCGGACGGCCATGCGGATGGTCTCGCGGAGCTTCTTGTGGTCGATCTGGCCGTCGGGCAGGAGGTGCGTCTCGAGGATGACGGAGCCGAGGTTGCAGACGGCGGTCTCGTCGTTGCTCGTGTTGAGCGTGATCTCGGTGCAGAGATTCGACGAGTGGATGACGCCGACGTGGTCCTGCGGGGAACGGATGTTGCAGGCGTCCTTGAAGGTGATCCACGGGTGGCCGGTCTCGAAGAGCATCGAGAGCATTTTCTTCCAAAGCTCGAGGGCCTCGATCTTCTGGCCTTGGATTTTGCCGGCCTCGGCGAGCGCCTCGTATTGGAGGTAGCGCTGCTCAAAGGCGGCGCCGTAGAGCTCGTGGAGATCCTTGACCTCGTTGGAGCGGAAGAGCGTCCATGTCTGGCGGGCCTCCATGCGCTTCATGAACAGGTCGGGAATCCAGTTCGCCGTGTTCATGTCGTGCGTGCGGCGGCGGTCGTCGCCGGTGTTTTTGCGCAGCTCGAGGAATTCGAAGATGTCGTTGTGCCAGGTCTCGAGGTAGGCGCAGCCGGAGCCCTTGCGCTTGCCGCCCTGGTTGACGGCGACGAGCTGGTCGTTGTGGAGCTTGAGGAAGGGGATGACGCCCTGCGACTCGCCGTTGGTGCCGTGGATGTAGGCGCCGGTGCCGCGGACGGCGGTCCAGGAGCCGCCGAGGCCGCCGGCCCACTTGGCGAGGAAGGCGTTGTCGGCGATGCCGCGGAGCATGATGCTCTCGAGCGAGTCGTCCACGTAGTAGAGGTAGCAGGAGGAGAGCTGCGAGTGGAGCGTGCCGGAGTTGAAGAGGGTCGGCGTGGAGGAGCAGAAGCGGCGGCTCTTGTAGAGTTCGTAGAGGCCGGTGACGCGGGATTCGCGGTCGCCCTTTTCGTCGAGCATCAGGCCCATCGACACGCGGAGCCAGAAGAACTGCGGCGTCTCGATGCGGCGCGAGGGCTTCTTGGTTTTGTCGATGATGAGGTAGCGGTCATACATCGTCTGGATGCCGAGGAAATCGAACTCGAGGTCGGACGACGGATCGAGGGCGGCGCCGAGCCGGGCGAGGTCGTAGTCGAGGAGGCGGGGGTTGAGGCGCTTGATGGCGACGCCGTGCTCGAGGTATTTCTTGAAGGCGCGCTGGTGCACGGTCTTCAGGGCGCCGATGCCGTCGTGCATGATGTCCCAGCCGAGGACTTCCTCGTAGATGTAGGTGAGCTGGATGCGGCCGGCGAACTTGGCGAAGTCGGCGTCCTTCTCGATCAGGGTCTTGGAATTGAGGACGATGGTCGCATCGAGGTCCTTCTGCGTAATCTGGTCATAGACGGAGCGGCGGAGCTCGGCCTCGATTTCGTCGTTGGAGAGGTGGAGGTCGAGGCCGATGCGGGCGAACTCGATGCGCTTGCGGAGGTCGGCGCCGTCCCAGAAGACGTTCGTGCCGTCGGGCTTTTTCACGACGATCATCGTGCCCTGCGCGGGCGGCTCGGCGGCGGCGAAGGGCGCGGCGGAATCGTCCGTGTTGGGGAGGCCGGCCTCGCGGGCGGCGGCGCGCTCGGCGCGGAACAGGATGTAGGCGGCGGCGACCTTGTAGTGGCCGGCCTTCATCAGCTCCTCCTGCACCATGTCCTGGATTTCCTCGATGTGGACGAAGGACTGCTTCGAGGCGTGGACGCGGGCGGCGACGGCCTTGGTGATGGAAATGGCCGGGGCGGAGTCGCGCTGGAGGGAGAGGAAGGTCTTGCGGACGGCGATCTCGACCTTCTGCTCGCTCCACGGGACGACCTGGTTGTTGCGGCGGATGACGCGGAGCGTGGACTGCGCGGCGGCCTCGCGGTTGACGGCGATCTTGCGGGCGCGGTTGAGGAGGAGGCTCTTGGCCTCGAAGTAGGCGTTGTTGTCGACGAGGGTCTTCTCGAGCAGCTCGTAGAGGGCGTCGAGCGTGAGGCGCGCGGGCGACTGGCGGCGGGCGAGCTCGGCGAGGTTGCCGGCGACCTCGCGGCAAATCTTGGCGACCCAGGCGCGGTTGGCCGGCGTGAAGATTTCCTTCTCACCGCGGGCGAGGTGGACGTGCGTCAGGGCCTTGCCGATGGTGTCGGCGACCTCGGAGAGCGAAAAGCGCTCCTCGCCGTGCGGGCAGAGGAGGACGACGCTGGGCGTCTCGATGGATTCGGCGGCGACGGTGTCGCGCCACGGATAGTGGGGTTTCTGATCGACGGGCGAGTGGACGGTGCGTTTGAGGGCGAGATCGTGGGCGACGGAAGGAGTGCTCATGGAGACGGCGGGCGCGGGCGGAGGGAGGGCGGGAGTGGTGGAAATCGAGACGGACGGAAAAACGGAGCAGCCGCGGCGGGCCAGGGTGGCCACGCAGCGGCGGAGCGGGACTACGCGATGGGGAGTGGGCGCGGAGCGGTGTGGAATGGACGGCGAGCCGGGGTCAGAGCTCGTCGTCGCTGGCGACGTTGAGGGAGGAGGCCTTCTGGTATTCGGTGACGCGACCCTCGAAGAAGTTCTGCTCCTTCTTGATGTCCATCATCTCGGCAAGCCATGGCAGCGGGTTCTTGGCGCCGGGCGAAAGCGGGGCGAGGCCGCAGCCTTCGAGGCGACGATCCGCGATGTAGTCGATGTAGGTGAGGAACTCGTCGATCGCGAGGCCCACGGCGTTCACGGGCAGGCAGTCGCGGATGAATTCCTTCTCGAGCGCGATGGCCTCGCGCATGAGGCCGCGCAGCTCCTCCTTGAACTCGGCCGTCCAGATCTCGCGGTTCTCCTCGACGAGGTCCATGAACAGATTCCGGAAGACCTCGATGTGGTTCGACTCGTCGCGCAGCGTGTAGCGGAACATCTGGCCGATGCCGGGGAACTTGTTCTGCCGGTAGAGCGAGAGGATCATGCCGAAGAGCCCGTAGAACTGCGTGCCCTCCATGCACTGGCCGAAGACGAAGATGTTTTTCGCCAGCAGCTTCTTGTTCTCCGGCAGCGCGAGATCGAGATCGCGGCGCAGCTCCTTGGAGACCTTGGTGACGAATTCGTTTTTCCGCACGATGGTCGGCACGTCCTCAAACATCGCCTCGCACTCGTGCGGGTTGATGCCGAGCGAGGCGATCATGTAGAGCAGCGAATCGGCGTGGATGTTCTCCTCGTGGGCATGGCGGCCGAGAACGAGCTTGAGCTCCGGCGCGGTGACGAGTTCGCGGACGACGTGCTGGATGTTGTCGCCGACGATGCCCTCGGCGGCCGAAAAATAGCCGATGCCCATCCGGATAATCCAGCGCTCGACGTCGGAGACGACCTTTTCGTCGCGCCACTGCTCGATGTCCTTGCCCATCGGGATGTCCTCCGGTTCCCAGTGGTTGGCCTTCATGGTGCGGTAGAGATCGTAGGCCCACTGGTATTTGAGCGGGAGGAGGTTGAAGGTCATGGTCGCGCGACCGTTGATGACTTTCTTGGCGGCAAACGCGGCCTCGGCCTTCGCCTGATCGAGGACGAAGGTTTTGGCACCGACCTGAAACAATTTTTGCATGGGACAGGGACTGGGACGAAGTGGAGGAAGGAGAAAAAGGAGGGACGATTCGGGGCTTTTTTGGGGTAAAAAGGCCTTTAGCGACGCAAAGTTGCTGGCAGTTATCCACGGGTTACTGACCACAACAGGATGTGGTCAAAGACCGCGGAGACCACAACCGATGGGAATCGAGGGGGGCACCGTCAAATATTTTATCTCTGAAAGAGCGGCATTTTTTGGGCAAATTTGGGCTTGCGCGTCCGGGCCGGAAATGACCCCGAGTGAAAAATCTTCCACGCGTGGGGGCCGACCGCGTTTTCACCTCTGAAAATGCCGTATATGCCCCGGAAAAGCGGCCGCCCTGGGCCGCCCGGCGCCTTGCCCATCTCACCCCACCCAGCGCATCTGGGAATGGGATACCCAGATGGCCTCCATCGGGGCTCAAGGCCCGCGGCCAGCCGCCGCGTGGCCCGCAAATAAAAAAGGCGACCGTGGATTCACGGCCGCCTTTGAAGTGAGACCGGGCCAGCCCGGGCCAGGATCAGAACTTGAGCAGTGCGCCAACCTGGATGCGCCAGCGGGATTGCGGATTGTCGAAGACCAGCGCGCTCGGCGAAAGCGCCGTCGCCGTCACCGGCGCGAGCCGGCCGGAGGCGTCGTAGGCCATGGTCCCGAGGCTGCGGCGCCAGAAGGTGTCGCTCTCCACGAGCGTCGTGCGCTCATAGTAGCCAAACAGCCGCTTGCTGAGGAACGCGCCGAAATTGGTGAAGTTGAGGAACAACTCCAGGCTCGCGGGCCTGAAGAGCGGAATCTCCTGCGAGAGCTTCAGGTCGAGGCGGTTGACCCAGGGCTGGTCGAAGGCGTTGCGCGGGGCGTAGCCGCCGGCATACCGCCCCAGGCCGCTGGCCTGAATGTAGCCGAGGTAGGACTCGAGGGCGGCCGCGGACATCCCGGCGAAGTTGAACCGCGTGTCGCCCGCGCCGCTGGGCACGGCCACGAGATCGTTGGCCGAAACACCGTCGCCATTCATGTCGTTCGAGTAGACCCAGCTGAACGGGCTGCCCGTCCGTCCTTCGTAATATAACGACGCATACGTGCGGGCGCGGTTCTTGCCGAAGAAATAGAACTGCCGGGCCAGCGCGAACTGCACGCGGTCCTTGACCTCGAAGTCCGAGCGGGACTCGACCACCGTGTTCTGGAAGAAGACGGGGTTGCGGCCGAACTGGCTGCCCGCCGTCGTCGACCCGAAGATCTGGGCGTCCCTGGACCGGCCGCGCGTGTAGGAGAGGTTGTAGGACCAGTTGTTCTTCATCGGCCGATCGAGGCTGAACGAGATGTAGCGCGACGAGCCGACGGAAGTATTGGTGATGCGGTAGAGGTTGAGGAAGTCCGGGTAGAGCGCCGTCGCCGCGTTGTTGGCGAGGCTGGGGCTGCCGGAGAAACGCGGGCGGCCATCCGCGCCGGTGCCGGCGGGCCGCAGGTTCTCGTTGCGGATGTAGAGGGCCTGGTCCGTGCGCGTCTCCACCCACTCGATCGCGGCGACCGAATCGAGGAAGGGCAGGCGCGCGTCGAACGCCGCGTTGCCGCGCCAGACCGCGGGCAGCTTCACCTTGTTGTCGTTCCAATTCACCTCGCGGTCATTGGTGCCGTTGTCGACGCCCGTGCCGATCGGCTTGGCGGGATCGAACTGGGTGCGCAGGTAGGTCTCGAGGCTCGCGGGCGCCGTCGTGCTGGTGAACGTGCCCACGCCGAGCTGGTTGTAGGAGTTCGAGAAAATCACCCAGGGCGCGCGGCCGAGGAAGCGGCCGAAGCCGCCGCGCACCTGCAGGCGCCGCCGCTCGTCCACGCTCCAATTGGCGCCGAGCCGCGGGGAGACGGAGCGGACGCCGCCGATCGTGCCGTTGTTCCTGAATCCGGTCTGGGCGAAAAGCTTCTCGTTGAAGCGCGGCCGCTCACCCGTCTCCGTTTCGTCGATGCGCAGGCCCGCGGTGAGCGAGAGCCGCGGCGTCACATCCCACTTGGCCTGGCCGAACAGCGCCGTGATGGCGAACTGCGAGGTGTCCTCGGGGGAGCGGATCGCGGGATCGTAGGTGGCGCGGTTGTAGGCGGCGATCGTGCCGGCGGCGAAACCGGCGCTGCCGTTGAAGTCAAACTGCCCGTAGGAGCCCGAGCGGAAGAGGTTCAGGAAGTCGGTCTCCTCGCGGTCGAAGCCGCCCGTGAACAGGATGTTGTTCCACACGTAGTCCGCCGTGGCGCTGTAGCTCTTCGTATCGACAAAGATACCCTGGCCGTGCCGGCTGAACTCGGTGCCGAGAAAAACGAAGCCGGTCGTGGGCGCACCCGATTGGCTGATGCCGCTCACGTTGAGGATGTTGATCAGCGGCAGCACGCTGTTGGTCGGCGTGAGCTGCTCCTGCGAGGTGCTGGAATACTTGAGCTCGGTCTTCAGGCTGGGGGTCCACTGGCTGACGAGCTGGCCGGCCTGAACCTCCTCCTTGCGCTCCTGCGCGTAGAAATAGGAGTCGAAGGCGAAGCCGGGGCCGGTGGGCGTGGAGTTCACGCCGCGCGCGCCCGAGGTGGCGGTGTGCGCGCCAAACTGCGGCAGCACGCCCTCGGTCGTGGAGTAGCGCAGGCTGAGGCGGTGATCCTGGTTGATGTTCCAGTCGAGTTTGGCGAATTTTTTCTCGTCCTCCGTGAGGTTCACGGCCGTGCCGCCCGGCTGGCCAAACTCGATCTGCCGGCCGGCGCCCGAGCTGATGGAGGCAAAGCGCGCCTGGATGGCCGCGAGCTCGGAGGCGTTGGGGATGAAGCCGGCGTTGTTCGGCGGGGTGAGACGCTCGAATTTCTCGTAGGAGAGCGAGAAGAAGAGGCGGTCGCGGATGATCGGGCCGTTGAGCGTCGCCCCGAGCGTCGTGCGCTCCTGCCGCGGCACGACCTTGCGGCCCTGCACCGCGCGGGTCTGCACATCCTCGCCCTGCAGCTGGAAGCCGAGCCACTCGTCGCCGCTGAATTCGTAGCGGAGGGTGCCGCGGAAGCGGTTCGTGCCGCTCTTGGTCACCGCATTGATCGCCGCGCCCGTGAAGCCGGACTGGCGCACATCGTAGGGCGAGATCGAGACGGTCAGCTGCTCGATCGTGTCGAGCGAGAGCGGGTTGAAGAACGAGGCCAGGCCCGTGTAGTTGAGGCCGAACTGATCGTTGATGCGCGCCCCGTCGATCATGATGGAGTTGAACCGCGCGTTCTGCCCGACCGCGCTGATCTGCGCTTCCTCACGGTCGCCGGACATCGAGCGCAGCGTGACGAGCGCCGAGCTGCTGATCATGTCCGCCAGCGAACGCTGCGTGGTCGGTTTGGATTCGAGCTTGTCGCTCGTCAGCGTCGAACTCGCGCCCGTCGCGCCGGAGTCGAGCGCGCTGCGCTCGCCCACCACGACAAAGCGCTCCAGCTTCGTCACGCCCGCCGCGCCGAAGCTCAGGTTCACATCCGTGTCGGCGCCGAGCGAGGTGTAGACGTCGTTGGCGGCTTCCGTCTGTCCGCCGGCCGCGACCGTCACCGTGTAGGGTCCGCCGACGGGCAGGCCGCGGAAATAGAAGCGGCCCTCCGCCGAGGTGACGGCGGAGAACTTGGCGTTCGTGGGCGTGTGCACGGCGGTCACGGCGGCGCCCGCGGCCGGTTTTCCGGCCTGGTTGGTCACTACACCAGTGATGCCCGACGTGACGACCTGCGCATGCAGGCTGCACGCGCAGCCCACGGCCAGAAGAAGGCGCACGAGCCAAGGGAAGAATGCTGACGTTTTCATGATGGTAGCTTGGTTGGATGGCGCCGCCGTCGGCGCGGTTGTGGGAACGGTTTCAACGGCGAGCTAGCGCCTACGAAAAAAGCCCGTCAAGCGCCTACATGGCATGTGCGGTCGCGTCACACCGTCGTCACAGTGCCCGGATCATGGGCCCCCGCGCTTGTTTTCCTTCGGCCAGTCAGCTGAATCCCATCCGTGCCTGAGCGCCCGCCCCTCGTCATCCCGCGCCATGTAGCGCGCCGCTTCCAGCGCCGCGCGCTCGGCCTCGATGCACCGCATGCCGACGTCGCCGCCGCCCTCGCCCACCACGGCTACATCCAGATCGATCCGATCAACGTCTGAGCATGTGTTGCTCTTCGGTTAGTTTCTTAGAAGATGGATGGTAGCAGAGGTTTATCACTATATCCTCGCCTGAAACGACGATGCGCTTGACGAGCATTTCGACGATTTCGCGCTTTTGCTCAGGCGTCATCTTTGGCCAGTTCGTGTAGAGTTGGAGGGCGTCGGCCTTGATGGTTTCGGCGCTGTAGCCGTCGATTTTGAGCACCGCGAGTTCCGCCTCCGCGCGCGGAATCTCGGTATCCAATTGCAGCTTCCGCGCATCGAGCGGCTTGTAGCGATGCTTGAACTGGTCAATCGAAAGCCCGTTAGCGGAATAGAGCTGAAAGGTCGCATCCATCTCTTGCTTCAAGGCCTGTTGTTCGCGCCGAAGGGTTTCGAGCAGCTTCGTTTTTTCGACCGCCGCTCTGTCCGTGCGGTTCAAGAAATCCGCCATCTCTTTGGGGTTTAGAAAATACCCCTTCAGCTCTTGACGAAACAGCTCCTCCAAATCGACAATCGGAATCTTCGTGCGGCACTTGAAGCAGATATACTTTGGGGAGGTGGACGGGACGTAGAGTTTTTGACCGCACCCGCAAAACGCATAACCGGTAAACGGGTGCACCGCTTTCTTGGTCGGACGCTCGTTGCGCGTTTTACGGGCCTCCAAGAGGTCGTTGCATTGCTTCCACAGTTCCGGGGTGACAATCGCTTCAACCGGACAAATGACCCACTCGTGCTCCGGCTTGGCCACCCACCAACCGTTCTTGCCGGTATTCTTGGTGTAGTTCATCCGATACTGACCTTTGGCCGATGGATCGCGCAAAAGCCGGACCACACTCGTATCGCTCCACTCGTTGCCATCGCGAGTTCGGAACCCTTTCTCGCTGATGAGCCGGGCAACTGTCCGCCCTCGTTTGTGCTTTGCGAACAGCTCATACATGAGCTTGCGCACCGGAGCCTCATCGGGATGCGGCACAACCTTTCCGTCCTCGATTTGGTAACCGAATGGCACCCGGCCGGAAATTGGTTTCCCCAGTTTCGCCCGCACCGCCACTGACGCACGGATGCGCGAGCCGATCTCTTCGCGTTCCCATTGGGCCATCGCCGCGATCACTGTGTAGAACAGTCGCCCGATCGGCGACCCCGTGTCGATCGCCTCGTCCAGCGAAATCATGCCGGCGTTGTGCTTCTGAAAGAAGTCGGCGAAATCCAGCAGCTCCCTCGTGTTGCGCGCGAGGCGAGCGAGCTTCGAAAAAATCAAATTGTCGATGTGGCCACGGCGCACGTCATCCATCATGCGCTTCGCCTCGGGATGGTCTGCGACGCTCTTGCCGCTGACACCGGCCAAGTCGTAAACCTCGCGGACATCCCATCCCCGCGATTCCGCGTAGCTGCGCGCACGGATTTCGTGGTGCTTGGGACTGTCACCCTGCGCCTGATCTTCGGTGCTGACGCGAATCCACACGCCCACCTGTTTCTTGGGCTGCATGATTTCCGCCGCACTCTTCATGGCTCAAACCGTGTCGGGAATGTCGGGCTTTGCCAACACCAAGGTCCTGCGCGGAATCCAAACAATCCGCTCGTCCGGGCCGCAGCCAACCGTAGCCGGCAAGCGCGCCAAAGCCCGCGCCGTCATGTCGATGCCGATGACCGCAAAATCTCCCGACTCCAGTTCAAGAATGTCAGGGCAGCCATTTGCGGCAGCGGTCATCGCTCCGTTCGCGTGGGGGTCGGGGCCAAGTCGCCGAATGAACATGAAGAAACTATGACTATAGTTTGCTCTCTGGTCAACTCGATTATGACGATAGTTAGAACGCGTGATTGATCAAAAAAGGATCGCAGCGGTCACATCGCAGATTGCCCGCATCTTGCGCGAAGAACGCGAGCAACGCGGCCTCTCAATGAACACCGTTTCCGAGCGATCCGGTCTGTCACAGCCGATGGTGAGTCTGGTGGAGAGGGAACTCCGCAATCCGACGATCGACACCCTGCTCCGCCTCGCCGTCGCCCTCGAACTAGACTTGAGCGATGTGCTGCAACGGGCTCAGCGCGCCGCCGCACGTCCAAAGACGAAATAGTGCTTTTCCCGCGTCGTTGCTGCGCACCCGGCAACGCGCTACAATGGTGGCATGAATTGGCTGCACTGGCTCGGGGAAAATTGGTTCACCGGTTTGCAAACCATCGCCATTGTCAGCGGTCTTTTTTTTACCTGCGTGACGCTGCGGCGCGACCGCACTTCGCGACGAATTTCGAGCCTTTTTCAAATCACCGCGAACCATCGCGAGGTATGGGAAAAACTTCTCACACAACCCAATTTGCAGCGTGTCCTATCCCCTAACCCGGACATTGCTCGCGATCCAGTGACCGTAGACGAAACCATTTTTGTCGGATTCCTCATTCTTCATCTCAACAGCGCCCATCAAGCAATGCGCAACGGAGTCATGGACGCACCCGAGGGACTCTCGACCGATATCCGGACCTTGTTTTCACTGCCAATCCCAAGGGCCGTCTGGGAGGACAGGCGACGGTTTCAAGACGGCGAATTCATTGCTTTCGTCGAGCGAATCCTAAAAGGCCATGATCTCAATCGGGGTTAGGTTTTCTTCCGCAGCATCTCAGCCATGAGGCGGATCATCTCATCCTCCTTGGCCTTTGTTTCTTCAGGCGAAGCCTGCCCATAGACCGTCTTCACTTTGTATCCGCGCACGGTTTTCGTTTTTGGACCGGTAGGGTCAGGTAGAGGCAGCTTTCCCAAATAATCGATGAAGGCATCGGGAAGGAAATACTGCACCATCACGGCAACGTCCGCACCCAGGCTGTTTCTCACCGCGGCCTCCAATTTTTGAAGCTTATCCTCGTTCACCCCAACAACGACGATCTGCTTGAACCCCGCCTTGATGCACCGGGCGACATTGCCGACCTCGTAGTCGATGGTATTCGTGACCGTTACCTCGCAGGCAATGGCCAGGCCACTGCGCTCCAAAACCAAATCAACCGTGCCCGCGCCATCGAGCACGGACTTCTCAATCACCACGCGAAAGCCGAGTGCTGACGCGCTTTCCTTTATTCGCGCCTGCACCGCCTGATGCTGTTTCCCGCCCCGGCCCAGATCCGCCGGCTCGGGAGACGGTCGCGAGTCTGCGGCCGATTTTTTTGCTTCCGCCGTCTGGTTAACCGTTGGGATCGGCAGCTTCACCGGTTCACTCCCCGGCACGGCCATCTTTGGCTGTTGGCTACCCACTTCAGGTAACGGTGGCGGCGCCGGCGGCGGCGGCTCGGTCGCGACTGGCTCAGCCTTGGGCGCGGGAACCTTCACTCGCGTGCTTTCGACCTTTGCGTCCGCGGAGTCACGCTGCGACTGCAGCGTTGCCTCGATCTCCGCGCGCGGCGTCGCGTATTTCTCACGCGAGGCGGACGCCACCTGCGCACGCCGAATCGCCGCCTCAGTCTCGGTCGGGCGCACTGGCAGTTGCACCGCCAGGTTAAAATCGCAGTCGCTCCGCTCGACTCGGCAGATCGCTTCACCCGTGGCGAGGTTTTGCAAATCGCGCGCGTCGAAGCTCGTCAGCCCGTGGGCCAATGACCGCGCGTCTTGATCGCCGACGCGAAAATAGATCTGCGTGCCGGCGTTGGCGATGGCACCGGCCACGTCGGCGTCGCGTTGCACTTGCCGCATTTCTTGGTGGGCGAGCGCGAGGCCGAGCCGGTATTTGCGCGTGCCCGCCAGCATCTCCGCCATCGAGGGCGTCATGAAGTCCTGAAATTCGTCGAGGTAGAGCCAGAAGTCGCGGCGGGAATCCGCCTCCTGCCGCTGCCGGCTCATCGCAGCCTGCTGAAACTTCGCGACAAAGAGGCTGCCGAGCAGGTGGGAGTTCTCCTTGCCGAGCGCACCTTGGCTCAGCTTCGCGAGAAAGATTTTCCCCGAGTCGAGGATATCGCCAAAGTCGAGGCGGTTGCGCCGTTGCGCAACCATGTAGCGGATGGGCTTGGGGGCGAGAAAGGTCTCCAACCGCGTGAGCACGGGGCCGATCGATTTGTTGCCGGAGAGCTGCGCGAAACCCTTCTCCCAATAGTAGACGACTTCGGAGTCGCGCACTGTCGCCAGAAATTTCCGGCGAAACGCGGGCTCGATCAGAAAATTCCTCAGCTCCAGCAGCGTGCCTCCACTATCGCTTTCGAGAAACGCGAGGATGGCATTCGCCAGCACGCGATCCATTTGATCGCCCCAACTCGTCGAAAGCCGGCGGAATACGGACACCAAGTCTGACGCCAGGAGATTTTTTTCCCAATCCGAATGGGCCGAAAGGATGTTGAACCCGATCGAGAACGCCTCGTCAGCGGGATCGATCAAGACCACGTCGTCGATCCGGTGCTCGGGAATTATCCCGAGGAGTTGATCGATCAAATCGCCGTGCGGGTCGAGGACACCCACACCCTCGCCGTTTTCGATGTCCTGCCGGATGAGATTGAAAAGCAGCGTGCTCTTGCCGGTGCCGGAGGCTCCGACGAGGTGCAGGTGCCGCACGCGCTGCTCGGCCGAGAGCCGCACGTCTTTCATTTCACCGGCGTGCTCGTTGCGGCCGAGAAACAGGCCTTCGGCCGTCGTGACGACAGCCGGGGCGGCTTTCGTTTTCTTGGTTTGCCGGAGAAATTTGGGCGACCGCACCGCGCTCGACGGCAGATGCACAAAACCCAGCAACTCGTCGGCGTTGAGAATCATCCCGGCGCGGCGCGACTGACGCCGGACCACATCCTCGACGTGCGCGTCGTAGGGATAGTCGTCGTTGCGCAGGGGAACGAGTTCGTTGCCGTTCGGATTCGCGAACGCTCGCAATCCGCCGGCCAGCCGGCGAAGGATTTCCCAGGTGCGCTCAAAGCGGGCGCTGCTGGCCGCCAGTCGCACCACCGCCGCGTAAAGCGGCCGGGCGGTTTTGTGCTTCACGCCGTCCGCCAGTTCCGGCGCATTGACAAAAAAGGCCTTGCCCGTGGCATCGGTCACGGAGCGCAGAAGGTTTTCGGCCCAATTGTTCTGCAATGGCTGCCAGAGCACTTGAAAGAGCGCGCACTCATCCGCCGCGAGTTCGCTCAAGACCCCGACCATGGCGACAAAAGGATCCTGCGTCGTGTGGGCAAGGAGGCACATCGATTCCTTCGCGAGCCCGAACTCCACCACCCCCGCTTCGGGTCCGGCCGACTGCCACACTGTTTCCAAACGGCCCATCGTGGGTATCGCGATCAAATCGGGGAAGTGCGCGTGGAGCTGCTGGCGCACATGCTCGCGGTCCTCCGGACTCACAGCCAGTTGGGCGGTGACCGCCTGGGCTGAGCCGACGATTTCAAAGGCAATCGGGTGCTGGCACACAAAGAGCCCGCGCGTGAAATTCTCAAATTCGGGCCCGCGGACATCGAACGACTGGGGCAGAAACAGGGGAAACTCGGCCAGCGCCTCTCGCTCGATTTTCGTCAATTCAGGCGCTTCCTCTTCTTCTTCCGGTGGTGCGACGGGCGGGCTGGCCCACAGGCCCTTGAAGAGGGAACTCAGGTAGGTCGGGCGCCGGCCGTCGTCCCGTTGCGGCTGCGCTTGCCGGAAGTGGCCGGGGAAAGGCACGAACGGCGGTGCCGGCGGCACCGCGTGCGGATAAACGATTCGCCCGCGTGTGCGTTCCTCCCACCGCAGAAAACGTTCGGACAACTGCTGCTCAATCGACGCCATGCGGAGGTGGTTTCTTTTCGGGCGTGGCGGCCGGAACTGTCCCAGTCTTGTAGAACTCGCTCAGGAACGAATTGTGATCGTCGGTGCGCAGCAACCGGATGCCTTTCGCGACGGTCAATTCTTCGACGCGTTTTCTCACGACCTCGGAAACGACAGTCTGGAACATGAGCCGCGTATCGTGGCGGTAATAGGTCTCCCGCCGAACCCGTTCCCACCAATCGCCTATGACCGGAAGGCTGAGGAGGATGGCGTCGAAGTCGGGCATCTCCTGCACCGGGTCGTCACGGTCCTCCGGGTCGGGCGGGTTGGCGGCGTCCTGCCGCGCGTTGCGCACAATCACGAACGCCAGCGCGGCCACGTTCGCGATCCCAAGCCCGATCCAGAACCAGCCGGAAGCATGAAAAAGCAGGTGGTTCACAAGGAGGAAGAGCAGGGCTAGCGCGGAATTCACCGCCGCCAGCAAGAGAAGCAACGCGATCCAGCCGCCGCGGGGAATCACGACGTAGCGAAGCGAGAAAAAATACCCCGTGCCAAACGGCGCGGCGCAGACCTCGAACGAAAACCGCTCGCGCGCGAGGCGGAGATAGATGCGTTTGTCGGACAGCCGGCTGCCCTCGTGAAAGGCCACGCGCTGGCTCCGCAGGCGCGGGACGCGCCGCGCCTTCAAGTCGGCCTCGACTTGATCGTAGAACTCCAGCGCGGAGAAATGGTGGCCGTCGAGCGGCACAAAGAACTGCGGCTTGGCGGCCTCGGCGGGTTGGGGGCGGGTGAACGGGAGCATGGCAAAAAATCAGGGCCTGCGCCGGCTCACCGCCACGCCCACCGGATCGGCTGGCGGGCATTTGAATCCACGTCGATGTTCAGCACACCAGCGCTGCGGATGCGAACGCGCGCCGAGATCGTTTCGATTCGGTGGGGTTGACGGAGGCTGATTTGCGGCACCCACGCCACGATGGTGAACTCGTGGTCGCCCTCGGGGAGCGTTATGGTGCGGTTGGTTTTCGAACCGAGCGCGACGGTATCGGGGTCGTCGTCGAAGCAGACGAGGATCGGCGTGCCAATCATGGTGCTGTTGACGACGTTGACCGCATGGCCCGCTGCGCCGGTTGCACTTTGGAACGGCCTGCCGGGGCTGTAGGGATTGCGGAAGTTCTCCGCCGCAAGGTCGGGCGAAAGTATCCAAGCCGTGACGGAAAACGCGTCCTTTGTTTTGCCGTCGAACAGGGTGACAACCTTCGTCGGCCGGACGACGCCCGCGGTTTCCTTGAACTCCGCATAGCGCACCTCAAACGAAGTCGTCTTCGCCGCAGCCCGATCCTCGTAGCGCACGGACGTCAGCAATCCGGTTGCGGAATCGAATGTCACCGTGAGGTCGGGCAAGTCCGGTTCAGGCGCCGCGACCGTGAGCGTGTGCGGCTCCTGACCGCGCGTGAGCCGCTGCACCGGGACTGATTCCGCCGCGAGGTGCCAGAGGATACCACGAGCGTAGGCCATGCGACGTTGAAACGCCGTGTGGCCCACGTTGGTGAGATCGTTCGGCCCCATCTTCCCATCGCTGGTGCGCCAAAACCCGCGCTCGTTCAAGGCCTCGATCTGTCGGCCTACGACCTTTTCCCCGGTGAACGAAAAATCTTCCCTCTGGCGGAAAGGGAACAACGTCTGCCGGCTGCCGCGAAAAGGAATCTCTTTTGCATCGGTCGCGACGCGCGAGCCCGACACTTCCTCCGTCAGCGCCGTTTGCATGCGGATTCGCTCCCGGCCACCGTGGGCCACGAGCGCGCGCAGAGCCATGCGCCACGCGTCGCGATCCTCGCCCCAGCGCGTCTCCATCGCCGCGATGGCTTGGTTCACGCGCTGGACATACGCCTCCACTTCCGCGGCATAGCGTTCGGGCGTGCGCAAACGAGGACCACCGGAGAGGAAAATCGCTTTGGGCTCCGTGTCCGCCTCTCGGACTACGGGTCCGGCCGGCCACGCGGGCTCCTGCGTCCAGCGGAGGTTTTCAATCGTCGCGACCTCCGCCGCGGACGCGCGCACCTCAAACGTGACGGTGCCGGTCAGCGTCGTCCCGGCGGGCGACGCCAGTTCGTAGGTTCTTGTGACAACCGGGACAACGAGCGCCGGGTCGGAAAGAAACTCCTTCGCCAGCTTTTCTGCGCGGGCCATCGCCTCGCGCTGGGCATCTGTGGTGGGCGCTGCCGCGTCCGGCGCGAGGCGGAAGAGATCGGCGAGCTGCTCGATCACGACGGTCGCCTCGGTGCGCGGCACCGCGGGCGCGCCGCGCGGCGTGACCGCCTTGATGCGAAAGGTGTCCGTCGGCGAGAACTGCGACCCGAAGGTTTGTCGCACGGTGGCATCGATAGCTTGATCGACCGTCCGGGTTTCGCGTTCGTTGACGGCCTTGATGAAGGCCTGCCGGCGAGCGACGTAGTTGCGCAACCACTCCTCGGCCGCGGGTTCGCCGAGGACCGCGGCGTTGAAGCGCAGCTCCGACCGCTCACGGAGGCCGGCGACGCTCGCCGGCGGATCCGGCCAAGTGGCTTCCGAAAAAATCCACGTGCGCAGGCCGCGCCAAATTTGCCAGCACGCCACAAGCGGCCAAGTCCGTTCCGTTTTCTGCGTCTGATAGGAAACATTGACAGAAAACAGTGACTCCGCCGGCGGCGCGTGCGCGTGGAGCGCAGGTGGTGGCAGTTCAGCCGGCACCGGCGGAGCCGTGCGGGCGTCGAGTTTGGTGTGCCGCGCGAGCGCGTCGGCAAAGGCTGCGGGATCGTCACCACGCGCTACGGCGGACGACTGGAAGTCGGCGGGTTTGAACAGCGGCGCGCGTGGTTGGAAAGTCAGCGTGGCGGAGCGCCGCTCCGCCACGCCAGCGGTAGTCGCGGCGGTTGTCACCTGCGTGAGCGCGAAGCGCCGATAGCTTTCGGGCACACTCGGAGCGATGCCCTCACCGATCTGAGCCTCGGTCGGGTAGCGGATGAACAGCGCGTCGAACAACGCCGAGCCGCCGACGAAACCCACTCCGACCATCAGCAGCACGAAGAGAAACGTGCCGGATTTTCCGAGCCTGAGGGGTGGACGGGGCATCGAAATGGAAGGGACTAGAGGCCCGGGAGGAAGACGGGACTCAAAACTTACCCGCACACGCGAAGCGTGCGCCTGGGAATGCAGATGTATGATTCGGGGTGGATGCCGGCGCATGGCGTCGCCGGCTGATTGGAGCTGGGAAGCGGTGCGTAACACACCGCGGGGTGCCCAAAGCAAACGCGGGAAGCCGGCGGAGATTCAAGCCAGAAGAGAGCTCGCCCGGCATTCAGGCGCGCAGTAGCAGGCTGCTGACGATCGTCTGAACCGCCCGCCGGCACGCGCCAGCTGTCGAAACGGATTCGTAGAGGACGGGTGTCGCCGGCGGCACCAAGTCCGTCCCATCGACTAGCGGGTGAAGCTGTCACTCAACGCGACGATCTCCTCGTTGAGACTCTGGCGGATGACCTGGAGCCGTGGGTTGGCACCGATAAGTTGAGTCGCGGCGATGGGTTTCGTGTCGAAGGGAAAAAACAGATTGCTCGCGAACAACTGCGATTGCGGCATCGAGGTTTTATCCGACGCCAACAAGATTCCTTCGGCCAACCAACCTAAGATTTCGGGATCGTGGGCGGCGGTGAGCTTCCCTCTCCGGTAGCGTTTCGATCCTGTGTCAAATTCGAGCAGGCCCCAATCGAGCATACTGCTGAGGTTAAAACGGGCGATGCGGATCACAAAGGCACGATCCCCTTCACGCTCGGTGAGCCGGCGAAGCATTTCCGCGGCGGTGAACTCACCGTGCAGCCTTAACAGTCGTCCGACCGTCTCGGCGCAACTAGCAAAAAACGAGTAGGCTGAAATCGAAAGACCCCAGATTACCGGCATGGCCACGGCCGCACCGCGTCGTCGGAATAGTTCAAGGCCGTGTTCGGAAAAAAGCCGGCACCCCGGCGTCGGTAGAAAAACCAACTGACGCAAGACGGACATCGTCTTCGTGATTGCCACTTTTCCGGCGTTCGTCTCCTCGATGAGACGCTCCAGTTCTTCGCGCGCATCGTCGAAGCTGACCGCCTTTGCGCGAAGCCGAACGGCCAGCAAAAGCCAGTCCCATCGAACTTTTTTCCCAAAACCAATCCGCTGATTCGTGCTCACGGTTGGCCTCCTTCCGCTGTCCGCATGAGAACAAACGGCACCGCAAGTTCCTCCAAGCTATCACCGCCGTGACAAACGATGGTCGTTCCCTTGGCGACAAACGCCTTGCCGGCGGGAGCGACGACCGGGATGAACCCGGACGGCAATCCGGGATGCTGCCAGATTCGGCTGCCCGGCACGTGGGCGACGCACTCCTCGGCAAAACGAAGTTCGTTGAAGATGCGGGAGCGTTCTCCGCGCACATCGCACAACACGCCTTGTTTGGGTGCGCCGATCCCCATCGCTTCAGTATTGCCGTGGTCCGCCGTTACAAGAACGGTGAATCCGCGCGCGAGTAAAAGTTGAAGGACGTTGATCAACGCGTTCCCGTTCGCCCAAAGCTCCACCTGATTCAGCATACCTGCCGAGCCGAGCTGCATCCCGTGGGTGATTTTATCGACCTTGTAGAACGTGACGGCGAGGGCCTTGGTATCGGCGGTTAGCCACTCGTCGATCTTTGTCTCGTCACCGTCGTCTCCGTGAATCGCCTGCGCGGAGATTTCGTGCGCGTAGAGTCCGCGCGCGGACCAAAACTGACGCCATCGTTGCTCATCCTTGGATGTCTCAGAAATGCTCTCGGCGAAATACGCCGGAATCTTTCCGGCGAACGTTGCCTGTCGGGACACCGGAGTGATTGTCGGTGCCCACGCAAAGACGGCGGACTCGTCGAAAAGCGTCGCGGCCATCTTGGGTTTGATCACGTCCTTGATCGCACTCCACTGCTCCAGCGCGAGCCCATCAACGAGGACCAAGGCGACGCGCTTGGCGGTGCCCCGATCCAGTAGTCGGGCAAGATAGGCCGGGGCGTGATGAACCATCGTAGGCGTTGCCGCCGGGACGTTATGGATTCGTGGGTAAGTCTGGATTACCCATGCGTGGAAATTCTCTCGAACCTTGTCCCGCACGCGGATGAACAAATCGGCTTCCTTGGCCTGTTCTTCCGCATTGAGCTTCAACCAAAGCATCCGCGCCTGTCCCCAGCGCAAAGAGAACTTTTGCCAATCGCCCGGCGGTGTCTCGGCACCCGGCACGGCGTCCCAAAGATCCGCCAGCAATTCCGCCAACCGGAGAGTTGGGTTGCGCCGCTCCGCGTCCAAGAGCCCGACCCTGATCCAACTTTCATCGATGGCATCGCTCCAACTCCACGCGATGGGCGTCAGCAGCCCGTCGGCAAAGAAATTGTCGATGAAGATGCGCACGTCGTGATGCTCGAAGGGCAATCTCTTGGGGCCGGCGATTCTTAGTGGCGCGTCTCCATCTTCGGCCAGTGCCCGCCCACCGTCGCTATCCTTTACGAAAATCGGCCAACGCTCCTGCAAGAAGGCGAGAAACACCGCCCGGTCACGCAACAACCGGCCCACGGACCACGCCGGAAATCTGGGCTGTAGAGTTCGCTCCAAGTGGAGCACGAGCACGTCAGGCAAAACCGATTGAGCGTAGTGAAGCCGGCACAGGAAACTGAGCAGCGACGCCTCGCTTGCTATCAGGCTGCCGTCGACTGCGAACAGGTGGCGCAGCACGAAATCCTTGGTCATGGCCTCGCCTAGCGGCTGGACCGCCGCAGTCTCGTAGGCCGCATACAACGCTTCGTAGTAGGACGGTTCGAGCTGACGAATCACGTCGTATGACAAGCGCGGGAAGACATCCTTAAGGTGCAGTCGGACTTGTCGCGCCCGAGAGAGAACATCTACCGGCAGGGTCTCGAATTCGTGTTCACTTGGCTCGAACGACACGACGGCCTCGACATTTTCTCCGGCATCCCAGCGGCGGCGAACACGCGTCTCATACTCGACTCGGAACGACAGCGAATCCTCGAAGAATACGACGATGAAGCCGCGCTTCTCTACGCGCTTCAAAAGCGTCGGTTCACGCAACAAACCGTCCGGATCGGAAACCGCGATGATCGGTTTCACGCCAGGCACGAAGTGCGTCAGAAGAGATGTGCGCCAGTCGGCCATAATCAGCTTACCGTCAAAATCAGCAGCGGGTTGAGTTCAGGGAGGATGTCACGTTGCGCAGCGATCTGCTCGCGCCAAGCCTCCCGCTCACGGGCAAGTTGTTTCAGACGGAAATCCCGGACCTCCTGCAGGCCGATTTCCGAAAGGAGTTTAGTGCGAATTCGGTAACTGTATTCCCCCTTTTCCTCCTCCTGAAGCACTGCCGTTAGGTGTCTGGTCTTCAGTTCCGCATAGACGCTCTTGAGCCCCTCCCTGGCCGCCTCCTGAGATTGGTCGAACAGACGCTGACTTTCATTCGCGGTGCAGATTTCCGCGCACGACCACGGATCCATCATCAGGCGCTCGAAGAGAAACTTCGCCGTGGGTTGGAGGCTGCGACCGTCGCTGTGCACGAATACCGGACTGAGCCTTGTGCGTGTGACCGATTCGCCACGTAGCCGGATTTCCCACAACGACCAGCAACCGGCGACACCCTCCGGAAGCCCGGTGAGCCGGAGGCGAGGAACGGGCATTCCCTGTGCGGAGCGCGGGAGCCGGTTGAGCAACGCACGGACTCGGGGGTGCTCCAGACTCAGCAAGTCGGCTCCGGGCGCCCGCTCCCGACCCGGGAGGGAAAACGCCTGCATTTCTTTCGCGTCCGGCCAGCGGATATTTAGGCGATCCAACTCTGAATCATACGCTCCGCCGTGACCGGAAAGGTAGTGACATACCATGCGCTCGACCCAATCGGCGATCGGAAGCTTGGTGCCCGCGAAATCCTTCATGTCGGCCTCAGTGTGCAACACGCTGTTTTTCTTACGGGCTTCATCCGCCTGTTGCCGAATTGTCCCCGTCAGGCGATCAACCGCTGCCGGGAGATTTTCAGGGTGAAGCAGGGCCTCGACGTAGAGACTGTCGAACAAGTGCCCGGCTTCGGCGGAATCCAGCACGTCACTCGTCTTGTCTACGCCGAATTCCTCGAGGATGACGGCCAGCTTTGCCTCCAATACTTCGCGGACACGAAATTCGACGGTATCCTCGAAAACGAAATTGAATGCCCGGACGGGATGTTTTTGGCCGATGCGGTCCACGCGACCGATGCGTTGCTCCATGCGCATCGGATTCCAGGGAATGTCGAAGTTCACGACGACATGGCAGAACTGAAGATTCAAACCTTCACCGCCGGCATCGGTCGAAATCAGGACTCGCGCCGCCTTCGCGAATCGTTCCTGCACGACCTGCCGCTCGTCCATGCCCATCGAACCGTTGAGCCGCACGCACGCGATGCCACGCGCCTCGAAATACTCGGCGAGCATCGCTTGCGTCGGCACGAATTCGGTAAACACGAGCACCTTCAAATCTGGATCGCGCTCGGTCCGCTCCATCTCTGCGACCAAAGCCAGCAACGCCTCCGCCTTTGAGTCCACGCCACGCGCCTCCACCTTTTCCGCCAGTTTGAGCAACGCACTGATCTCCGCCCGCTCGTTTGCCATGCCGTCACGGATCGCTCGCAACGTGAGATCAAGTTGCTCTTGGCCGTCCATCTCCTGCCAGTCCTCCTCGGAAAGAAACGTTCTGGCTGCGGCCGGGCTGTCCGCCCCCTCCAGCGCCGCCAAGCGTTTCTCCAACGCCGACCGAATCGCCCGCGTCGAACTGGTGACCAGGCGTTGCATCAGGATCATCAAAAACCCGACATAGGTTTTCTTCTCCTTCAGCGCTTGGTTGTAGCCGTGCCGCACGTAGGTGGTGACAGCTTCATAGAGTTGATGCTGGTCGTCATGCCCGGCCCACGAAACCGCGCGTAATCGCGTCAATCGCGGTTTGAATAGCGGATTGCCCTCCGCATCGACCGCCTGTCGCTTCTCGGTGCGGATGACGTAGGGCTGCACACGCTCCCGCGTGACGCTCTCCACCGCCGGGAATGCTTGCTTGTCCAGCAACGTAAGCAGCCGGTGAAATCCATCGGTCTTGCCTTGGTGCGGAGTCGCCGAGAGCAACAGGAGATAGGGTGCCGCTTCGGCGAGCCCGAGCCCGAGTTGGTGACGTGCGACAAGATCGGTGCTGCCGCCCATGCGGTGCGCTTCATCCACCACGATCAAATCCCATCCGGCGGCTACAAGATCGTCGAAGCGGTCTTTGTTGTAGGCCGCAACTTCTTCGGCGCTCCAACCTCGCCGCGCTTCAAGCGGCTTCACCGAATCGAGCGAGCAAATGACCTGATCGCGGGCACGCCAGACGTTGTCGCCGGGCACAACCTTTCGCAGCGTGTCGAACTCGGACGGTGCGAGGTGGCGAAAGTCTTCTCCAAAATGGATTTTCATCTCCGCCTCCCATTGCTTCACCAATCCCTTTGGCGCGATGACGAGCACCCGGTGCACCCGTCCCCGTAACTTCAGCTCACGGATGATGAGCCCTGCCTCGATGGTTTTGCCCAGGCCGACTTCGTCTGCGAGCAGGTAACGGATGCGGTCGCCTGACACCGCGCGTCGCAACGCGCGAATCTGATGCGGCAGAGGAATCACCGCCGAGTCGCTTGGGGCAATCAGCACATCCTCGTAGGCGAGATTCGCGAGCCGGGCGGCGAACAGTGCATACTTGATTCGATCTACATGCCCGACATCGCTCGCCGCCAACGGTCGGACATCCGACGGACGCACCCGCACAACCGCATCTTCCTGCGGTAGCCAGATACGCAGAGCCTCGTCGCCCCAGAGAGCGAGTCGTTCCTCAATCCGAGCGGCCTGCTGGTGAGGGAGGCTCCATATCCATGCTTCGGCCATTAGGTTTCACCTCATGACGTGGCTTCCGCACGCAGCGCGGCATTGTCGTAGAGCATCTGGAGTTGCTCGTCCTCGTTGAGCACACTTTCGGGCAGCATGTCGGCGACCGCCAGAATCGTGGGATAGTCCTTTTGCTGGTAACAGTATTTGAAGCCCACCCGCACCGCCTCGGTGCGCACTTGTTTCAGCTTCTTTGAGCGCGGCACTTTCGGGCGCGGTGACGCCAAGCCTGGAATCGAAAGCGTCGGATTGCGATCTGGCGAACGCGCGGCCGATAGGTAGCCATCCGGCAGATAGCTCCAAAACTCCTCCAGCAATCGTTTGTTCCTCACCGTCTCGACATCCACGTTCTTCTTCGGGTCGGGCACATACCAGCGATCTTTGCCCTTTTGCCGTAGCTGGGCGTGGTCCTTCGCGAGATTCCGCAGCTCCTTGAATTGCGTGCTTAGATAACTGTGGATCTGGCTGGGAACTTCACCGGTGCCGTCATAGCTAAGGAAATTCTGTTCGAGCAATGCCTTTAATTCAGGACGCGCTTCCCACTTTTTCCAACTCGCGTTGAGTTGCTGCATGAAATCCGGTTGGACATCTTGAGTCGATCTTGGCCTTTCCTTTAGCTCGTTTCGGAGCCAGTCGATCGCGCTGCGCTCATCTTCCACGAATATTGCCAATTGGCCGACATTCTCCATCTGGGCGCGCTTCTTGTCGTATTCGCTTACCTGCTCTGGCAGGAACCACATGCCGTCGCGTTCGACGAAGTTCGACGCAAGTTCCATCTGAAACTCCGCCGATGAAATTGGAACAGGAGTCGAATGTCTGACGTAAAACGCAACCATGCGATCATACAAAATGCGCGGATCGCGCTCGGCAATTGGCTCCAGCTGTCCGCCTCTCGCTTTTACGACAGGTAAATTTCGCAAATGAGTCCGAACGAAATCCCACACGCCGGCGATAGTGCCACCAGTCTTTGCGAATCGTTCTTCCAGTCCGCCGTTTGGCTTATATGCTGAAATAACTAAGTCCTGTTTAACTGCCGTTGGCGTAGTAACAGCTTTAAAACTTCCTTGTTTCTTATCTAAAGCCGATACGTTGGCCACAACAAAGCCGGCCTCGGTCAGAGCCAACTGAATACTATTCCAGACGGCAGCTTGAGTATTGGAGAACTCGACGGTCATCCATCGGCCCGGCTTTAGCTGGGCATATACTTGACTGAAGCAGGTGGTCATCAGCGCCCTATATCGTTCCAAGTCCTTTCCTTGCGTGTCATTTTCGATAGCCTCATGCTTATTCTCTGTCCAAATGCGAAACCAAGATTCGTCGTTCCAATTGAGTTCTGAGTAATTGAGATTCGCCCCGAAAGGGGGGTCGAGAAATACAAAGTCGGCTCTACCAGCAACGTCGAATGAACTAAGAGACTGCGTCGAAATGACGGAAAGTTGCTTGCGACCTTGCTTGGCGTAACCACGCGAAAGTGTATCGATTCTATCTTCGAATACTTTCGTGGCTGGTATCTCAGGTGAGAGTGACGGGATGTAAAGCGTGCCAGTAAGGTGCCCCTTGCAAACGCCGCCTCCGCCATTGAAAAAATTTGAGACGTGTAACGAGCTCTGTCGATTGGCTCGCGTCATCATGTTTACCACCAGCTCAACTAGATGAAGATTGCCTAACTTCCTGGCCCGATCAAAAAAAGCGGCCATCGTCCAAAGATTTCGGCGAGTGAAGAATTGGTGCACATGGGCAATGCCATGGGAAATCCTGGGCTGCCGGGTGTTGAAACCGTCGGGCAGAGCGTCGGTAGGAAACCAGTAAGGGATTTTGGAATTCTGCACACGCTCCACTACCGCTAGATCGTGCTGATCTGGTTTTTTGTCATACCGCTTTCCACCAACAGTGTAGTTGATCGCGACTGGAACTTGTCTCGCCAGTTTTGTTGTCTTGCCAAGACTTTCATCAAAATTGGAGTCCCAAATGCGTTCCATGTTTCTCTTGCTCACCGCCGCGCCACAATGCGGGCATGTGAACTCATCGCGTATCTCGCCTGCCTTACGGTCAACTGCCGCGTCCCAAAAGACTATAGGTTTGGCGCATTCGTGGCAGGCAAAAACATCCGACCACAAAGTATAGTTTATTCTGCCTTCGCGACCATCGGTGTGGCGCGTTAGAAACATCCACCCACACTCATCTGTGACGTCTGCAAGCATCCGCTTGGCAGCTAGAACGAACGCATCGAGGTCAACCGGAGCATTATAGTTTCGCGCGATAAATGTCGCTACTGGCGATAGATCGTTAAGAACTGCGAAGCGTGCACCAAGTTTTGAAAATGCTTTTCCTTCTTCATTTAGAATCGTTCCATCTTCCATAACACGATATCCAAGTGCTTGAACTTCGGAGCGGTCCCCGCAAAGTTGAGCCGCTACACCCGTCATTCCTGTGCCACAAAAGCCATCAAGCACAAGTTGTCCTGGCTCTGTATAATGAAGAATATACTTCATTATGGCGCGATGCGGAACCTTGGTGTGATACGAATGAGCGCTATAAATGGGATGGTTCTTTCCTTCGCTTACGTCGGCAGCGAATGGCTCGCGATGGTAGGTTTTCTTTGGGTCGTAAGGCGCGCCGAATTGACTGGCAAAGTCGTTAACCCATGGGTTTGGACACGCCGTGTAGTATGGCGGATCGGATAGGGACAGAATAGCTTCATCCGTTCCTATCGGAAATCCTTCGATCTTGCGGAACGCTGGCTCCTTCAATTTCGCTGCGAGAAGCTTCAGATAGTGCTCCCGTCGTGCATCGTCGGACGGGAACGTGCGGCCCAAACAGTTGACTGGGCCGGCGGATTGCGCGTTGAGGTCAAAGGAAGATTGGTCGGGCATGGTGTTATTTTACCGGCGCTGGTGCAGCTACGGGAGGAATCGGGGGTGATGGAGGCGTGGGCTCCGCTGCCTTGCCGAGAGCCTTCATGCCCGACTTGAGAATCTCCAAGAATGTATGGTTGCGGCTCTCTGCATCGCCGATGATGGCGTCAAACGAGAGTGCGAACGTGGGAGTCGGCACGATCACGCCGTCGGGCCGGCGGGTCTCGAAATCTTGGTAGTAGACGATGCCCTTCGAGTAGAGCGGTGCCCATTTCATCTGCCGAAGCCGTCCGCCAAGCACATCGTTGATTTGCAACACAGCGTAATACCACACGCGTTGAATGTTGGGGCAGTGGTTCACCAGCTTTTGCGCGCGATCCAGCAGTTGGTTGATGGCGAAAATGTTCTCCTTCTCGTCGTCGGTCTTCTTCTTGATTTCGACGACAACCACATCGACGGCGGCAGCGGCGGCCGGGTCGCCGGAGAAAATCATGGCGATGTCGGGTCTGCCGTCATCCGTGGCAGACTCCTGGGCCAAGGTGATGGCCTTGATGACCGTATCCATGCGCGCCTCGCTGAGAATGGTCTGGAAGCTCATGAATTTGTCATCGAGCAACCACGCGTTGTTGCGATAAACGCCCTCCAGCAGATCCGCGCCGGTGAATGACTGATAGCGCGGGACAATGAGATTGTGGATGTCCGCTTCGGAGTTCGTGGCGGACATGTCCTTGAGCTTTCGGATAATCAGGTCGCGATAGAGGATGTATTCAGTGAGTGTGCGGGACGATAGCTCCAGCGATTTTTCGAAGGTGGCATCGTCAAGCTTCTCACACTGGAGCACCTCTTTCTCCGCTTTGAAGAATTTGCGTTGGGCAATATCGAGCGCCTCATCCTTGTCGATGAGGCCAACCGTGGTTTCCTCGAAAAATCCGAGGAGATGGGGAAACTTTTCCTCAAACTGCTTCGTGGTCTGAGTGTTTTTCTCCGCGATTTGCGGGATGTGCTCGGAGAGCACTTTGCCGACCTCGCGACGCAGCACACGAAGCAAGTCTGGCTCGGAGATCGTGTCGGGCAGCACGAGCTTTTGCCGCGAGGTGTCGGCCGCACCGGCGAAGAGCTTCGATGAGAACAAGAAAATGCCCGAGTGATCCGGGGGCACTGCTCCCGGTTGGAGCAGTTTGATCGGAATCGTCCGCCCATCGATGCTGACCGCAGTCATCAGGCTGCGCTCGCCCATGCCGGACTTCACACGGTAGAACATCTCCACGCCTTCGTAGGCGTCGAGCATGGGGTCTTTGATCTGGACGGACTTGAGCTCCGGCAGGTCCGCCGAAGTGATAGTCTCTGCGCTGGAGAGAAATTCTTTCTGCTCGTTGGCCTCCTTGGTCTCCAAATCGATCGTGATTTTGAAATCCCTGCCGGTGCGAAGGCGGTCATGGAGCGTGGGAAGGAATTCTCCCATCAATCGCTCGCGCAGTGCACCTGGCTTGAGGTCGTCGTAAGACCGGACACGGTCGCCGGAGAAATTGGCGAACACGAGACAGGTGTGATTGGGTTGGGCCTCCGGCAACGCTTCCACCGGAGCGGCACCATCAAAAGAATCTTTGAAGACAAAGGCCCGGCGGTTGCTACCCCACGTGCTCGTGATTTCAACGCGGTTGAAGTAGTTCAGATAGACGAGCCGGCCGAGACCCTTGTGGAATTCGTCACGCCGTTTGAGCAGAGTCTTGAATCGTGCGAAGTTTTCGTCGGTGAAGCCGGCGCCGTTGTCCGCGATGGAAACTTTCAACGTCTCCGGCGACGTGAAGCCCTGAATCTCGATCTTGATCGTGACCTCCGAGGCTCCGGCATCGAGTGAGTTGGCGACCGCCTCAAAAAAAACCTGCACCAACGAAGGGTTGGGGAAGAAAAGCTCGATAGCGTTGGATGTCTCGATGTCCATGAACGGCGGATAGCTTGGTCAGTTGAGATAGTGACTAAGTTGGGTGAATTTGCCAGTCTTAGTGACTAAGCTCGGCTAGCCGGGCCTTACCCGCATCAGTTGTGAGATAGCCTTGGTCGGGATGACGCGGTTGCCCAGGGTGTGTCGGCGCAATAAGTCCGGCTTCAACAAGTGGGTCTAAGTGTTTCTTCTTAAAGTAGCTCCGATGCTTAATGCCCACTTTCTCCATGATTGCTGGAACGCTTCGGGCTGCCTGACAGAACTCCAGTATCGTTCGAACCGTTGATTGGGCTTCAGCTTGGTCACTCGGCTGAGTGACTAAGTTAGTTGCGGGTTGGTCTGCCGGGCCTGCGGCCGGAGTGACCAAGCTTGGAGGGGCGGGCGGAACAGCAACCACGGGCTCGGGCGTTGCCGTATCTAGGGGGGCCAAGAGCACCGCCGCCCGTTCAGCGAAAACGGGTTTGACCCGGAAGGTGCGACGTTGGACGGCAGCGTGGATTTCCAACAATTGCTGGTGAACCAGTCGCTCAAGCAGGCGGCCGGTGTCTCCGGGATTGAGTCCGGCCACCGACGCAGCCTCCAGCGGCCCGAGCGATCCTTGCCGCAGAGTTTGCAGGAAGACCGCCGCCTCGGCGTCGGTGAGCGTAACGCCGAGATGTTGCCGCGCCCATTGCTCGCGCTGTGAAGTGATGAGCCTCTTCGGGAGAATAACCGCGAACGCTTGGTCGGACCGCTCGTTTTTCAGGATCGGCGGGAGCCGTCCTAACTGTCGCTGATTGCTGTAAATCGTCCGAATGCCCGTCCCGGCCTGTTCACCAATACCGATCCGCTGGAGCATGGACCGGACGCGTGGATTGCGGACGGGCTTGTCGCCGGGCTGAAATAGCTCTTCACCGCTCGTGTAAGAAGCTCCCGGATTCCAGAAAAGAATCTGATCACCATAGAACGTGATAATCGCCTTCCGGCTCTGATCGCCAAAATCCTGGTGCGTAAGCAAATTCAGGAAGGCTTCGCGGAATGCGAGGTAGTCCGGCGGAGCGTCGGAACCATGGAGTGTGCTCGCATCGACCTGAAAAGGGCGGTCGGCGATGCGCTCGGTGAAATACTGGACGCCTTCGCGCCAGCAACGGACGAGGTTTCCTTCCAGCAGACGACGGTCATCCCAGCGTTCCTCCGGCATCAAGTCGGCCGATGACGCGACCAGCTTACGAATGTCCACGATTGCTCGCGCGAGAGTGCGATTGATCGAGGCCGCATTGCCAAAGAGAAGCACCGCCGCGCGCGTGGGGAGGAGCGCCCCGCCTTCCGTGATGAGGAGTCCAAAGTGATTTAAGAACGCGGTGTCGTCACCAGCCTCTGTCTCGTGAGCGGGGTAACGGCGGCTGAAAATGCTGCGATACCACGCGATGCTTTCGGGATCGAAACAAGAGGCGAGATCGAGGTCGTGCAGGGGCTCGCTGTCGTAACTGCGAGCGTCGGCATCGCGGATGAAGCGTTTGATTTCTTCCTCCGTGCAATGCTCATCCCCTCCTCCTCGCCGAATGAACGATTCCCTTAACTCGCGATTCAGGTGAACGGGTTTCAGATCCCGGCGCGATTCGGGGATGAAGAAGGCGAGAACCGTTTTTCCATCGGCAGTGATGCAGGATTCTTCCGCTGAAATAATGCAGCTCAGTTTTTCTCCACCCCGAAGGACACTAAGAAAATCGTTCTGCACCTTGTCGGGCTCGAGCACACCCACGATTTCAAATTGGCCGTTGGCTTGTCCGATACCGAAAACGATGTGGCCGCCCCCGGTGTTCGCGAAGGCGGAAACGGTGGAATAAGCCTCATGCGGCACCCCGCGCTGGGCCTTTTTGAATTCAATGTCGCGCCATTCGATCTCGCTGAGGCGCTGGCGAAGTTCGTCGAGGGTCATGGGGTCAGGTTACCACGATCCGAACCTTCGCCGGGTCCCTGCCTTTGAGCATCTGGTCAAGATATTCGCCCATGCGTCGGCGAACCTCGTCCGGTGTCGCCGGGCTGCCATCCGGGAAGAGCGCCGCGCGCAAGCCGGCTAAATCAAAACTGAGCTTGGTCAGTCCAGAGAGCGCCTGTTGCAAGGCGTCGAGGAACTCCTTGGTGATTTCTTCTGGAAGCTGTTTCGCGGAAACAAACCCCTGAATCATTTTCTTCTGAGCAGGTTTCAGCAGCTCAAAGTTTGCCTGGATGACGGGATCAGCCAAGTCGCTGAGGAGAGCTTGTGTCCATGCCGAGTAGACGGATTCAAGTTGTGATTTGAGCTGATTCAGCCGCGTCTCCGCTGAGACGGTCGTAGGTTCCAAGCGCGGCCAGTAGTCAGCCTGGGGTTCGCTATCGAGGTCCTTTTCGGTAAGCGGGCGCCCGGTCTTAAGCGCACCAAACTCATTTTCCAAATCGGTCAGTTGTTGCCGATTGATGACCTCGATCACGGCCAGCCGACGCAGAGCGGCCAGCCGCTCATCACGAAGGATCGCGGACTTCGCTTTGTCCTGTGCGAGGCTCAACCGGGCACGTCGGTAAAGATCAAGATAGGCCCGGATGTAGTCGGTCTTGAGTTTGCGAAGCGTCTTTTCCAGTTGGGCTTTGAAAGCATCGGATTCGCGGTTTTCAGGGATGCGAATCTGGCCCAACAATTCGGTGCGAGCCTTGCGGCCTTCCGCGACCCACGGGTGCTCGTCGGTCAACACTGTCTCCGCCTGCGTGAGGTAGTTGGTTAGCTGGCCGATATCGCGGACGAACCGCTCCATCGAATCGATTTCGGCGAGGCGTTGAAAAGCAGCTTTGTGCGAGGCGATTTCCGCGGTGGCCAAGTGGAAATTTTTGATTTTGCCGGGCGTATTGTAGGCTTGGAGCCCTTCAAGGAACTCCTTGCACCGGCGCATCGTCTCGCCGACTTGGGCCACTTCGGCATCCGAATACAGCGACTGTCCCCAGAACGGCAGGCCGTTGAGCAACTGCTGGCGGGCGAGCACGAGTTTTTCCACTCGCTCGGCAACAGTCTTCTGGAGTTGTTGCACCGGGGCGGTTTCGCCTTGGGTAACTTGAATAGCGAGTCCCGGAGCCAAACCAAGCAACTCGAACAACGCCTTGAGTCCGGAAACATTCCAGTCCTTGGGTTTTTCGAGATGCTTGAATGCGACGAGTTCAGCCAGCGGAGTGGTGGCGAGTGCTGCGAGATTCGTGGCGTCAAACTTTGCGCCGGGAATGGCGAGCACCGCATCGCCATTGTAGACGAGGGATGTCGCCAGCACTGAGACCCAACAGGGCTCCAAGCGAAGGGTGCCGGGAGCCATGTAGTCCACGTCGCGCTCCAGCACAGTGATGACCTCGGCGCGGTTCAGAACCTGGCCCTGTCCTTTGGCGTCGAGCTTGTCTAAGATGAACTTCGCGCCGGGCGACTGCGAAGGAACCACCCGATCACCGTCGAGCAAGCCGAGTGCATCGAGAATTGCAGACGCCTGCTTGGTGCGGTTCGTTTGGCTCAACCCGCGGATGGCCTCTTGAGCGGCTTGCGTTGCGTTGCCGTCGCGACCGTAGGTAACGAGCGTCGAAAAGATCGGATATTGCGGAGCCTGATCGTGGAAGTGGCCTGCGAGGCTTATCGAAGCAACGAGGTTGATGGCATCGCGCACGTTGAGGTTGCCTCCGCCACCTGCGCCCTTGAGCGCGTTGACGAGGGTCTTCCGATTGCCCTGGTAAGAAACGGAAATGGCCGTGAGCAGTTGCTCGCGCAGCCATTTGGTCAGGCGAAGCAGATACTCGGTCGCCTTCTTTTCGTAGACCTGTTTTTTGACCCCGGACGCGATCGACGCGAGGTCGAGTGCTCCCGCATAGAGACGCAACGCCGTGATGAATTCGGGCTGCTTGTCGTCGAGCCTGAAGAACACTTCGTCCGAGCGTTTCTCATCGGAGTAACGGGGCGGATCGAACGGTTGAATAAAATAGAGATAGAAGTCCCGATTAGGAACAGCGGTGGAACGCTCGTTGGGTGCGCCGAAAAACAAGTAGCCCAGTCTGCCGGCCTTGTGCTCACGCCATTCGATCTCGTGTTGCCAAATCTGATAGCCGGTGACGTGGGTGGGCACGTCGGTGCATTCGAGCACCTGTCGCAAGGCGTCGTAATAGAAACGATCCAGCGCGCCGTTATCGAGGCTCTCCGCCCGTTTTTCGACCAACGCATCGTAGTCGTCGGTCTTTTTCAGATCGAGAAACCACTGGCGGTTATCGACGTTGGCCGAAATAAACTGACCACTGACGGTCTTATGGATTTCACGGAGCGTCGTTTCGACGACAGTCAAGAGATCCTCCGCAGGTTCGCCGCCAAGCTCGGCCGCCCCGGAATGGAACAGGCAAAGATGATCCCGCAATTCCTCCGGCGTCAGGCCAAGGGAAGAGTGAATATCTCCCGTGGTGAGTCGGTGAACCGAAAGCCCCCGCACGATGCGCAGCGCCATCGGCTTGTAGGTCTTCTTGGGAAAGGCGCTCTGAATCTTGGCATCAAGTGTCGAACTGCATTCCATGATCGCCTTCACATCCGGATTTGCGCGATGCGCAGCGTTGTCGATGATAGCCTCCCAATAGCTATCGAAGGCGAGGACTCCGGGGCGGTCTTCCGGCACAGTCTCTTTCACCAAGCCTTTGATGGCTTGAGAAATGATCTGAAGCACGCCGCGCTTTTCAACGATCGGGATGCGTTGAAACGTATCGACATAGTCCGGATGAATCGGAAACAGGGCACAGAACTCGTCCATTCGCTCGGCCATTCCTCCATAGAACTTGGCGTATGGCTCCAAGTAGGCGCGAACCTGTGCTAGTTGCTGGCTGGTTTTCTTGAGCAGGCGATTCGAGACGACGAATTTAACGTCGGTCGTGACGATTTTCACCTGTTGGAAGCGATCCTTCACGCGGCCCAAGCTATCGGCGACATGGGCGAAACGCTGGCTGTCGAAAATTGCCTCTTGAACGCCGGCAACGAAGCGAAAACGGATGTCCTTACAGACTTCTCCCACTTCGCGGAGGAAGCCGAGATCGAGGATAAGCGCCTGGTCTTTTCGACTGCGCAAGTAATCAAGAAGTTCATCGACGACCAAGAGTAGTCCCTTGTCGGGATACTTTTTTTGGAACGCCGCCATCATGTCCTCCAATGAACTCTTGTTTTCCTTCACCTTGTCGGCGGCAGGAAAATGGAACGGCGTGCCCCACTCAGCCATCGATTCTTCGATGGAGGTGGTGACGATGTCCCGGAGCGACATTGTAACTGCACCGATTTCGATCCGCAGCACCTTGAAGCGCCCGGCAATTGACGCTGCTGACTCGCGCACCTTTGGATTAGTGATCAAAGGCGCCAGCGCTTCGTTCTCCGCGACGGCCGAAACCACTGACATAAGGTGGGACTTACCCGTGCCGTAGTTGCCCACGATCAGGAGTCCCTTGTTGTCCTGCGGCGTGTCGAACTGTATCTGGGGGAACACCAGATCGGTCAGCCGCTGGGCCATCGGATCTGAGATTTCATAGGTCGATACCAGAACCTTGGCTGCGGCGCTCTTGTTCGCATCGCGTAGCTGAATGATCGACTCAATCGGATGAAATTGGACTAGGTCTTGGTATTTCATTAGTAGGCGTGGAACGTAGGCTCGCTGCGGTCGAGAGTGATGATGGGAACGGAAGGAACCTCTTCGGAGTAGAACTCCGGGTGGTCAGGGTAACCGTGGACGAATCGCTTTCCCTCAATTCGTCCGGTCAAAGTGAATGCGACGAAAGTGTTCTGGCTGATGCTACAAGCGAGCCGTAATGGGTCGCATCGCAGGGCAGGGTTAAAAAGAATATCGGTCCCGTCGATGCACACGCCTGCGCGAGTGCCATCGATGAATTGGCGGACTGTATCTTCGATTACTAGGGGGCGAGTGCGCGGCGATGTTTCCAACAAACGAATTCCAAGCGGCTCACCCAGGCTTAAGAACTGCATTGCACGCGCGGCTGCGATGCTCTGCAAAAAAGCGCTCTTCCCTGAACCGGCATCTCCGATGACCAAGACGAGGCGATGGCGCCCGCTCCTAGCATGACGAATTGTCTCGTCGATTTTTTCGGGAAATCCGGAACTCATTTGGCAATCTGGACGCTGGGTCCGAAGTTCGCGCTAGGCCACCGCAAAACATTGCTGGGCAGAACAGTTGGAAATACTGGATGTTGATCGAATCATCGGGCTCAGTTTGCCAGTTACGTCATTCAGAGAAATTGAGTCAGGCCAACTGAAATCCATCGCCAGCGGCGATACCGCGCGGGAGTGCGGCGGAGAATACAACTGTTCCCGCTTCTGATTCATGGTGCCGGAGGGAAAGACTTTGTTGTCGGCCTTTGCCCAAGGTTTTTTGGCGTAAAAAAAGCGGCCGGTTGAACCGGTCGCCTTATCCTGCGTTTTACTCATTCTGAGCTTGGGCCTTCAACTCGGAGAGCCGGCTGAAGATAAACGTGTGGGCCTGATCGGCGAGCTTCGCCATCAAAGGCAGGTCATCACGGCCGAAGCTGTCCGAATCGTGAAATTCTTTCGCCTCATCCATGTAGGTCCGGGCGAAAGACACATTGTAATACTTCTGTTGATCTACGTCGTTTTCCCACACGACGGCCTTGATCCGGCCGAGACGGAATGTCTCGACCGGAGGTTTGCCGCCGACGGGAGCGGGATTGGATTTCGATGCAGTCCGATCATTTTTGGAGGGCATAGTGGTTCCTTTTTTCTGATGGGTGAGGAGCGGTGTTGCTCTCACGTTCAAAATGCGGGCAATCAACCGACGCGACGCGTCGGTGAGAGAACATTAATAGTCCTCCGGGAGCAGAATCGTCGTCGCCGACCGATCCCATTCCGTGATGATCCAAAACTTCGTGCCGTCAGCGGCGTGATAGACCGAGAAGATCCGGGAGCCATCAACCAATGCCTGGTCGTCGGCCGCGCGGTCTTCGGGACAAACGTCGCCCCAGTCACCGGACTGGTGGCGAGCAAGCGCCTGCAGTATATCGATGTTCGGAATCGCCGCGAGCGCGGTGGGCGTCGCGACGATCTTGCCGAACGGGAACTTCGTTTCCGGGATGACGGTGCGCATGGTCAGGTGAGCTTGAGCAGTTGCACCTCTTCGGCGGTAAGGTGATCCGGCTGGCAATCCTGCCGGCTGAACGACACCACCCGGACGAAGGCTCGCAGCGACAGCCGCTGCAAGACCCACTCCCGGCCCAGAAACCCGGCTTCGTTCTGATCAAACACGACGATGACGCGCGAGTCGGGCGCGAGGTGCTCCAGCAAGAGCTTCTCCTGCGCCATCGACATGGAGCAGCCCATGAGCGCGACGCACTTTCGCACGCCGTGCTGCCAGAGCTTCATCACGCCGAAGTAACCCTCGACAATCACCAACGGCGCCTCGGGCGGTTCACGCAATGCTTGGGCGAGGCGAAAGACCTCGACTGATTTCTTGAACCCGTCGGGCAGCCGATACTTCGGCCGACCGTCGGGCGGCACACCGGGCCAGCGTCCCGCATAACCGACCAATTCGCCGCCGACGTTGTGAATCGGAATCGCGATGCGACCGGACATGACACCCTTCGCACAGTAGCCGATCCTGAATTCAGCGACCGTTTCCTGCGTAAGCCCGCGCTCCGTCAAATACGGATGCGACGGATCGAGTTCCAATTTGAAACTCAGCGTCCGGTTCGGGCCGACCTCCTCCTTGGGCGGGCGGCCCGGTGGGGCACCCGACTTCGGCGAAGATGAACTCGGCGGCGGAGGCAAGACCTCGGCCACGTGAGCATCACCAGCGGGCGAACCGCGCGAACTGCGCTCGGAGGGTTGATCCTTGGCTTCACGATCGTGCGCGGCGTTGAGCTGCGCACGTTCCAAGCCGAACCATTCAACGAGGCGGTTGGCCGCCTCCATCGGGTCGACGTTGTCCATCTTGGCGACAAAATCCAAAACGTTGCCGCCACACTTGCACTCGCTAAAACAATTCCAGCAGTTCTTAGTGAGACTGACACGAAACTGCGTCGCGTTGGTGCCCTGGTGAATCGGGCACGGCCCGCTCAAACTATCGTTGGAACGCTTGAATCCGGCCATGAGCCGGTAGTGCTCCAGCACCTGCTCCATCGAGACGGCCGCTTTCACGGCCCTAAAATCCACAAAACGTGATACGGTCTTGGGCATGATAATTCCTTTCTGCTTTGAGAAACAACTCGGGCGATCCGGATTGGAGCGCCTTCCGTTACCAGCCTATCACGCCGCGCGTTTCTGACCTAAAGGGGTTGTCCACAGCCCGGAGAGCCTCTCCGTGCCACCGCCCGCGCAGAGCCATGGCAACTCGAACACATCGCTGGCTGCGCCTTCGGCGGTCGCGCTTGCGAGCGTGGTCGCATCGGTCACTAGGAAAATCCCGCGACCGTGAGGCAGCGTGGCACAGACCTCGGCGAGGTGCTGCGCGCGTTCGGCCGAAGTCGTTACCAACAGGACGCGGAGGCGAGTAGCGCCGAAGCGCTCCTTGGGAACCTCCTCCCGCCATGTCGCCTCATAGGCGAGGAGCTTCCGCAATAATGACGACTGCGTCAGCGCAGTTCGCGTGAGCGGCATGGTCGCGCGGTCGGCCTCGACGAAGAACACCACGCGCTCATCGGTGGCGCGCGACTCCAGCGCAAAGGTGCGATCCGGCACGACGCCAACCCTGCGCGAGTCCTTGCCTTGGCGCACGGTCACTGACCAACGAAACGTCTGACGGTTGGCCGAGGCCTCGGCGAGTTGCTCTTCGGTCAGAAGACGCGGCCGGCCCGAAGCACGGCAGGCGCGCACAAACGCCGTCATCACGTCGGCGACCAACAGCGTGTGCTGCAAGTAAAGCTGCTTGATGTTGCGGTTGTCGTAGCGCGATCGCTTGCGGCCGGGCTTTTCGAGCATGCGGCTGCCGGCGCGACCCAGCGCGTAGACGATCGGCTGTGGCTTCTCCTCGGAGAAATAGCGCAACTGCGCGCGCGGGCGATCCAAGTAACCGTCATGAAAAAGACGCTGCAAGCGCTTGAGCACATGCTGCGTGCTTCCGCCCACGAGGGCGAGAATCTGCCGCGAACTCAGGAATCGATGCAAAGCGACGTGCTGCAAAATTTCCCGGTCGCGGTTCGTAAACTGCAAATCTTGGTCACTGGCGGTCCGCTTGAAGCGGGGTTTTCGTATCACCGCTCCAGTGTAGCACACTTCGGCAAATAGGTAATCAACAGCTCCCGCGCCGGACGGCGGCGGTCCGCACGACGGCTGATGCTGCGACGAACGGCGATGCGCCGAATCGCCGTGGCGTCGCCGTAGAGGTCGTGGATGAGCGGCGTGTCATGGTTGGAAACCAGCACGCACGCACCGCGGCCGGCGGCGGCGCGGCACGCCTCCGCCAAATCGCGCTGATCCTGCGCGGAGAAGCCGCCCGGAGCGTAGGCGGTGAAGCCATCGCGCCGATCCGCAGTCGGCGCATACGGCGGATCGCAATAGACAAAGTCGCCCGGCCCGGCCTGCGCGAGCAGAGCGCGAAAATCAGCCCGGACGAACGTCGCGTCACGCAGTGCGGCCGCGAAGTGCCGCAGTTCCTCGCGTGGAAAGTAAGGGCGCGTGTGGCGGCCGAACGGCACGTTGAACTCGCCCCGGCGGTTGTAGCGGCAGAGGCCGTTGTAGCCGTGGCGATTCAGGTAGACGAAGAGGCAGGCGCGTCGGAAAGGGTCGCGGCTCGCGTTGAATTCCGCACGCCGTTCGGCGTAGGCCGCCGAGTTATTCGTCGTTGGAACGAACTCCCGCGAGCAGGCGACGATGAACCGACGAGGATGGCGGCAGACAATTTGAAACAGGCTGATGACGTCGGCGTTGGCATCGCCGATTATTTTCGTGGGGACGTCGAGATTGAGCGCGACCGCGCCGCTGCCGGCGAACGGCTCGATTAACCGCTTCGTTTCGGTCGGGACATGCGACCGGATTGCTGGAAGCAGCCTGGTCTTGCCTCCAGCCCATTTGAGAAACGAACGCGCGACTGACAGAGAGGAGCGCGTGATGGCAGTGGGCGACTAGGTGTGCGACGACCTATTGGCCCATGCGAGGGCCTCCACCACCGACGGGGGGATGCGCTGCCGCGGGAACGACCTTTGCACCTCGCGCAACCCCGACGGCGTGATCGCCAGAATCCGCGGAAACACCAAGTGATCCGGCACGTCGCGGACGAAACAAGGAAAACAAAGAAGGCCGCAATCGACCAGTCGGCGCAGCCGCCCGGCCACAGATTTTGGGGCAACATTTGACACGACCACCGCTTGATCAGCGTAGAGCCATGGGAAACGCGCAAAATGCCGGAGGACTTCGAGGTCCGATTTTGTGGGCTTTAAGCCGGGCTTTTGCGTGGAATTCTTCGTGGCCTGCATTCAGTCATCATAACATGGATGCGCCATCCAGCCAAGGAGCCGGGCCTCCACCTTCGCGCGTGGCGTGGCGAACTTCTGCCGGCCGTGCCGAATCAATTTTTCCCGACGCGAACGCCCGCCGTGGATCGGTGGCAGCGTCTTGCCGCGGAACGGCACGCCCGGTGCGCCGTCGCTCAACGATCGCACAAAGACCTCGTGCCGGTCCAAGTCCGCGAACTGCCCGGCCGAAAATTCCTGTCCAAATTCATCCGCGAGCGCACTGGCATCGACGTGTCCGACCCGAAAGGCGATCACGGTGCCGACATTGCCGAAGACCGCGGCCCGGATCTCGGGCGTGAGCTGATCGAGGTATTGGTGGGCGAGGATGAGATTGAGCCGATACTTCCGCGCCTCGGCGAGTGCGGTAGCGAAGCTGTCGGTCGTGAAATTATGGAATTCGTCGATGAGCAGGTGAAAATCGCGGCGCGCGGCCTCCGGCGTGTCCGCCCGCGTAAGGGCTGCGTGCTGAAACTGCGCGGCCAGCAGAGCGCCAAGCAAGTTGGCGGGCTCGGTCCCGAGCTTGCCCTTCGACAGGTTCGCTATGAACACGCGACCGGTGTCCATGACGAAGCGCAGATCGATTTTGGTGCGCACCTGCCCGACGATGTTGCGGAGCGCGGGCGAGAGGAGCAGTTGGCCGAGCTTGTTTTGAATCGGCGCGATGGCCTCGCGGAGAAACCGGGCGTCGTAGCTCGCAAATTCCTCGGTCCAGAACGCTCTCACGAAAGGATCGCGCACCTGCCGCACCACCCACGCACGGTAGCCGTCGTCGGCGAGCATGCGGTTGACGCCAAGCAGGGAGGTGTTGGGCACCTCCATCAACGCGGCGAGCGTGTTGGCGAGGATGTATTCCAAGCGCGGCCCCCACGAGTCGCGCCAAATGCTCTTGAACGCGGAGACGAGCCCGGCCGTCGCGAGCGCGCGTTGGTGCGGCGGCACATTGGCCAGCGGATTGAACGCGACGGGGAAGTCCGCATCCGCGGGATGAAAATAGACGAGGTCATCCGCCCGCGATGGCGGAAAATGATCGAGGAGTTCGTCCGCGAGATCCCCGTGCGGATCGAGCAGCGCGACGCCATGGCCGGCGGCGATATGCTGCAAGATGACGTTACGTAGCAGCGTGCTTTTACCCGAACCCGTCTGCCCGATGATGTAGACGTGCCGGCGCGAGTCCGCCGTGCCGAGGCCGAAAGGCGGCTCGGTTCCGTAGTCGGACCTTTTTCCAAATACGATGGGGTCGTGGTTCATGGCGGCGGAGCCAGCCGCGACTCCGAAGGCGCGAACGCCGCCCCGTGCGGATTCGGCGGCGGTCGGGCGTCGTCTCGCAAACGCGATGGGAAGCGAGCGAGACGGGTAATCGAGGCTGGCTGCGCGGTCTGAAGCCCCTCCAGTGTAGCACGTGCCGGATAAGCGTGTCTGCGCCCTAACCCGTGGGAGGTGGCGGGCGGGAGGCGTCTCCGCGAGCGCCAGCGAAGGAGTCGGCGAGCGACGCACCCTGTGAACGAAGGCAGGTCGGAGCCCTTCCCCGCCGCAGCGAAGCGAAGAAGGGAAGGGCGCCGTCCTGCGGTGGCCCTAGGGCTGCGCCGGCGGCGCGCTTAACGCGTGAGCCCGTGGTGGCCGTCGTCCGCCGTGAGGCGCGGTCGTGGGTTTGGAGAAGTGACCCGTGAACTCGTGCCCCCCACGTGTGAGGCTGAGCGGCTAGCGGCGGCCGACTTCGCGCGATTTGGGGTGCAGCCGGGCGGCTAGCCTGGACCACACCCGCTAGCCGAAGGAAAGCGCGCGAAGTCGGGCGCCAGCCCGAACACGTGGGGGAACTCGTGACCGCGCCGTTCGGCCGCGAAATCGTCGCTGGGCGGGCGGTAGCCCCGACAAACCTTGTTTGTCGCCCGTTTTGTCGTGTCTCACGATCTTACTTCCGCGACACGAACGCTTGCTTTCCACGGTTCTCAAAAATGAAAAACGCCGGGAGTTATCCCCAGCGGCTGTTCGGTCCTTCAAAGGAAATCCGCAGACTTCGTATTCTTCCTCTGAGTATTCTTCTATAGAATGATTTCAGCCGGCTGAAGTCTGGGCTTCAGCGGAGTAAAATCCAGACTTTACCCTGTTAAAGTCTGGCGGTTTTGGCGCGATTCATGGCCGTGGTTTTCGAGGTGACCTGAAAGTGGACGGTGTAGAGATTGGTCCTGCCCTGCCCTCGCCGCTTGATTGAAATGAAGCCGTGTTCGCCGAGTTCGGCGATGAAGTTGGAAACGCTGGGCACGCTCATGCCCATGTCGGCGGCAAGGCGCTCCTGACCCGGAAAACAGCGGTCGTTATGCCACGCGTAGGAAAGAAACATCGCGTAGGTCAACTTGGCCCCGATGGTGAGGCGTGAATCGCGCAGGAGAAAATTGGGCACCTGCGTAAATCCGCCGGCCGTCACCGGGTCGAGGGTTTGCAGCGTGATGTTTTGATCGAGGATGTCGGAGATGGATTGCATGGCCTTCATTGTAACCCGCGCGGCGGGTTCGCGCACGGCCGCGAGTTATCCACAGGCACAGCTGAGCGATGAATCAGAGCAGCGTGCGAAACGATTTCGCGGTGAGCCCAGCCTGCTTGATAATCCGGCTCAATAATCCCCGACGAAGGCACCGGGATGAACCGCGACAGGCGCTATTCGTTTGATGATTAGATGACTTGCCGTGCATTGAGCTGCGGCATTTGGGTCATGCTAGCATCGGCAAGGAGACTTGCACGTGCAGTTCGCGGTGATCGGTTTCGACTGGAACCGGCCGGCCCAGCTTTTGGAGAAATTCCGTGTGCCCCTGAATCGCTTTCTCGATGTATGCGAGCGCCTCCTCGTAGGTGTCACCCTGCGTGTGACAACCCGGCAATATGGGCACGGTCGCGATGTAGCCGCCTTCGTCGGATTTTCTTATCTTAACGGTGTAGGTGTAGCGTCGTTGCATCGTTCAATTCTAACACCTCGCGCGTGGCCCGGTCAAATGAGTCGCCGACGCAGCGTGTTATGCGGCCCGCTCACCCTCCTGCTCTTCCGGTGCAGTCGGCGGTTGGTTGCCAAAGGGGTTATCCACGGTGACCCCGTGGGTAGCCGTTGGGTTAGCCGGAGTGTCCCGGCGGTTGCCCGCTTGGGTGGTCGCGTCAGCCAAGTCGGTTTTTCCGCCGGTCAACCGGAGCAGATTTTGAATGCGGTCGGCTTGTTGGACGATTTGCCCGGTGAGTTTCAGATGCAGGCTGTTGAGCGCCTTGTTCTGTTCGCTGAGATCGGCGATCTGGACATCCTTCACGCGCATCTGGCCTTTGAGGAGGTCGATGATTTCGCGCTCCATGCTGGGCGTCTGGCTATCAACCTTTGGCAAGGTTTGGTCGGGTCGGTCAGCCAGCGGGGTATCCACGCGGCTAGCCGTGCTGCCCGGTTGGTTGACCGATTGGCTAGCCGTGGCTGCCACCGGGCTAACCGGCTTGGCTACTGGTTGCAGCTCCGTTGCCCGCATGAAAGCAACAGGGTTCACCAACCACACGAAATGCGTCTCGTCGACGTAGCCGTCGCGCTTGCAATCGACGTTCTCGATCAGTTTTCCCGCCTGCAAGAGCTGTCGCAACCGGCTGCGCAGCACGCGCACGCTCACATCGAGGCGCAGGGACAGTTCGTGGAGGGTGAGGAATTCCATCCCTGAATTGTAGCACGACTAACCGACATGGGTAGCCGGACGGCTTTTTCAGGTAGAGGCCTGATATGCGATGCGTTGTGCCTCAACGTCAGGGAAATGGGGCCGGCCGATCACATTCGGACGAAGCACGAGATGAAGGCTTTAGTGGCCTCCGGTGGCATCAACGAAGCCGAAGCGTTGGCCCAGCGTGCCAGCGAGCGACGTGCCGTGAATCAGAGTGTCACGCTGAAAATAACGATGATGCGAAAGCGCGAGCAGAGGATGAGCCTGTGACAGAAAGTGCCGGGCGTCGGCGGCGTGGGTCAGGAAATGAATGGGATCGGTCAGCTTCGATACCGTCACAACGAATGGTTCGTCACCGAGAATCTGCTCGAAGCGTGTCGTCTTCAGACGGCACCCGGCACACGCGGGGCTGTGGTTGGGTCGCTCGGTTTACAACACGGTTGGTATTCTCACTGATTCTAACGCACCTGCGAACTACGGCACTTCATAAACCTCGACCAGCGCCACGCCGATGGCTCCGTTCACGCCGGTGATCTGTGCCGAGTAGGCGCCGGGTTGGAGGGTGAGGTAGAGTGCGGCGTCCTTGGAGGTCACGGGGAGAGGAAAGGCGCCGACTTGGGTGAATGCGTTGGCAAGAAGCGGTGAGCCGTTCCAATTGTCGTTGGACTGGAGCAATTCGGCGCCGCGGCGGAGTTCAAGCTTGGGATCGACTAGGGCATTGGTGACACCAAATCCGGCCAATGTGGGCCCGACAGCGCGGATGAGCACGGTCTTGGCGCCGGGACCGCGGACCACAAAGCCGGCGCTCAGCACATCGCTACCGCCGATTTGGCTGCGCGCCGAGACATTGTTCAGCTTGGCATCGGGTGCCGCGCCCACGTCATACAGTTCGACGAGTGCCACCCCGGTGCCGCCACCAATCTGTGCGGTGTAGCTGCCGGTGCTGAGGGTTTCTAGGAGGACGGCATCCCGACTCGCGGCCGGCAAAGGAAACGCCCCCACCGCCGCGGCGGCGCTGCCAATAGCCGTGGCGCCGCCCCAATTGTCGTTGGTGGCGATGGCGGTCGAGCCGCGGAATAACTGCAACGACGGGTCAGCTAGCACGCCGGTGACTCCAAACGTCGTCAACGTCGGCCCCACGCCGCGGATCAAAAGCTGGTTCGTCCCGGTGCCGGAAAGATTGAAGCCGACGATGAGTGTCTGCGCGCCCGTGCCAGCCTCCGTGCGGATGGAGAGATTCACAAGCCGCCCCGGTTCGGGCGGTGCCTCCACTCCCGTGGCCGGGAGATTGAGCGTAGCCGCGGAGGTTCCGCCGAGCACGACACTTCCCGTCAGCGGAGCCGTCGCCTCAGATCCTACCTGCGCGGTGATGCGCACTGTCGGTGACGTAATCGTTACCGCACCCGTCGCATCAAATGTTCCTTCCGCCACGGAGATTGAGCCGCCTGATGTGATAAAGCCGACGGCCCGCCCCGATGGCAGAGTCACCATCAGCAGCCGGTCACCGTTGTTGAGGGCACCGTCATACGTGCCAACCCGGCCGGCAAGTTCTGGGTTTTCGGGAATGAGCGGCGCCGAACCCGAAAATTCGCGCGATGAGTCGGTGAGGACGACTTCAAAGCCACCGGTTGCAGCTGCGCCCCTCGGTGGTGTAGTTGAGGTCACCACGGTGGCCCCTACGGCGACAGCACGAGGCGAAATCATCCCGAAATATGTCCGACCGAAATAGGAGAAACTGAATGTTCGATCCCGGGCGACAACGACACTGTCAATTGAGGCATAAGGAATTCCTCGAACTGTGAGTTTGACGGTGGCGACTTTTGCGGAATTGAGGCTGATCACCGCGGTCCCTGCCGGTGCTCCCGTTGAATCCTTGAGCTCGACCCTGGAATCGCCGCTAACGTCAAACAGGGTTTCGATCGTTTCGCGGTGCATAAGCGAACGCTGCCACCCTTGTTCAATCTGTTCTGGCGAAGACATCGGAGGTGTTGGTCTGCCGGAAGGGAACGCTGCGGTTCGAGCATGGGTCACTAGACGCAAGTCAAATACCAGGCCAATTGTTCCGATCTCACTATGATACCCAAACTTCATGTTGCGCGCAGATTCCGCGTATCGCTTAATTGGCAGTGAATGGGCGCCGCCAAGGTCGAGTGGCACCTTATGGCGAAGGGCCGCTTCGAAAAACCCTACGTTAAATTCAACTTGGGTAGCTTCGCTCGTCCAATCATCGTCACCCCGAGCGACGCTCACAAAGTAGCTATCGAAAGCTATTTCGCTATCAAAAATCTTGGAGCCCATTACCCGTCGAAACTCGCCGGCATTCAAGGCCGCGTTCCCAATTGGCCCTGCAAGGGACAAAGCTGATGCCGGAATGCACGCATCGAGCGATGTGACCTGAACCTTGGCGCCGGAATTGTGTCGCGCCAAGTATTGGGCCAAGGCGTGCGCAGCCCAATTGCCGGCCGAATGGGCTATAATATGAACCTGTTCTAGCCGTCGTCCATTCGCCGCTGCTTGAAGACGCTCACCGAATGAAAGACCATGCATGTAGGCGTTCTCAGATGCATCCCATCCATTGCCAGCGGGAATAATAAATGCGCCGGAACCATCAAAATTCAGGTTGCCCGTCGATGCGTCGCGCCACCAATTCATGTCGACGACGTTCCAATCCGTCGCGCGAGAAATCGAACGGTAATCAAACAACGCGTCGAGCAGGGTTCGGAACTCACCTTCAAAAACATTGTTTTCCTGGGATCGGTTCCAGCCGTGAATTACAATCACGAGTTTGCTACGCCACGCACTGCGCAACAGCAGTGCTGGGCTGGAAAAGTCGAATTGCCTCACGATGGCTATGTCCATGTCCTCCCGTAGTCGGACATACTGGGGGTGTTCGGGGGTGATCGTGATCCGCCAGAAGTCACCTGAGAAATTGTTAGAACGAAACTCTACCACACCCTCTCGAGCGGAAGCCTTGCCAGGCGGCTTTAAGCGGAAGAGGGCGTTGGCTGTCGAATTTTGATTGGCGAAAGCCACCAGCATGAATCTCGAACTGTCGTCCTCCTGAAGCGTTTCTTTTCCAAAAACAAGTGTATCGGAAGTGTCAGCCAGCTCAGGCAAGTATTCTCGGCTTTGAATCAGCCCAACCGGGAATTCCAGAACCCATGTCTCACCATCGCGCTTCGGTTTGACGGCATCGCCTGCTACACCGTAGCGGTTTTTTCCGCGGAGCCGCTCCAGAAGACTCACTTCACCTTTGTTGCGGTCGATAAAAGTGCTCTCGATTGCGGCTAACCTCAGATGATCGTCGGGTAATTTCGGTTCATCGAAAGCCGTCTGCCGAATTGTGTGAGTTTGGCTGGACACCGTGATCGTCGAGGACCGCGTGACCGCACCCGGACTGGTGTTGGCGGCCACGGAGTAGGTGACCGTGCCATTGCCGGTGCCGCGCGCGCCGGCGGTGAGGGTTATCCATGGCGCGTTGGATGTCCCCGTCCACGACGCATTCGTCGTCACGGCGATGGTTTGTCCTGTCGCACCAGCCGCGGCAATCTCGCGGCTTGCCGGATTGATCGCTATCACTGAGCCCAAAGTCGTGAAGCTGACATTGTCGCCGTAGGCCGTGCCTCCGTTGTTCGTCGCGAAGGCGCGCGCATGGTAGATCGTGCTCGCGTTCAGGCCGGTAAGGTTGGCCAAAAAACTCCCGCTGCTACCGCGCGCGGTCACGGTCGCATCGGCCGTCGTCGGATTGGGGGAGGTGCCGTAGGCGATTCCCCGCGAGGTCACGGGTGATCCGCCCGCGTTAGCCACGTCGCCGCCTAGCACTACGCCGCTGGCCGTGAGCGTGCCTCCCACCACGCCGGTCGTAACTACGGTAGGCAGCGAAAGCAGGCCAAACGTGGCTACGAGGTTCCGGTTGCCCGACACGACAAACGAATAGGTGGCGTTCCCGCTGACGGTGGCGCCGTTTTCAAGCCAACTTACGAACGAGTATCCCGCCGCAGGCATCGCGACGACTTGGATCGTTGAGCCGGCGACCTTGTTGCCGCCGCCCGACGTGGTGCCGCCGGCAGCGGGCGACGAACTCGTGACGATGGCGAAGGCTGGCTGCGCCGTGAACATGGCGGTCAAGCTGATGTTGCCGCCGATGGTGAAAGTGTAGCTCGGGCTGGTCGCAACCGTCCGATTGTTCGCAGCCCAGCCGATGAACGTGAAACCGGCCGCTGCGGTCGCGGTCACTGTCACGTCGGTGCTGCCGGGAAAACTGCCGGCACCTATGGCCGTGCCACCATTGGCGGGCGACGCACCCACACTGACGGTATAGATGGTCGGTGTGTTGGTGAAATTGGCGACGAGCGAGCGATTGGCCGTGGCGGTGAAAGTGTAGGTCGTGGAGGTGCTGACCACGGTGCCGTTTTCCGTCCAGTTGGTGAACGAATAACCGATGGTGGGACCGGCGACGACCGAGACCGAGGAACCAGCTATCTTGTTGCCGCCGCCTGCGGTCGTTCCGCCCGCGGTCGGCGACGAACTGGTGCTGATGGCGTAGGTAGGCTGCGCGGTGAAATTAGCCACGAGGGTGACGTTGCCGCCGATGGCGAACGCGTAGCTGGCGGAGGTCGAGACGGTGAGTCCGCTTGCTGTCCAACTGGTGAAGGTGTAGCCGCTCGCGGCCGTGGCTGTGACCGTCACGTTCGTCCCCGACGGGAATGTGCCTGCGCCGCTCACGCTGCCTCCGACACCGGGCGAGGGGCTGAGCGCGACCGAATAGTTGACGGGAGCGGCCGTGAAGTTGGCGACGAGGGTGCGGTTGGCCGATGCGGTGAACGTGTAGGTCGCGTTGCTGCTCACCACACTGCCGCTCTCCGTCCAATTCGCGAACGAGTAGCCGGCGGCCACCGTGGCGACGACCGAGACGGATTCGCCAGCGGTCTTGGTGCCACTGCCGGAAGTGCTACCGCCGGCCGGCGGCGACGAACTGGTGGCGATGGTGTAGGTGGTCCCAGGAATCACACTGAGGGTTGCCGTATCCGAAATCGCCGACGCCACCGAGTTGGTTGCGACGCACCTGTATTTATTTCCATTCAGTCCCACGGTGGCGCCAGTAATCGCCAGCGTGTTGGTCGTCACACCTCCGTGGGGGCTGACGTTGGCGAGATTACTCCATGTGCTCCCGCCGTTGGTGCTCACCTGCCACTGCAAAGTGGGCAGCGGATATCCGGTGCTCGTGGCTGTAATGGTCATGTTACCGCCACTCGCAACCGAAGGTGTCGATGGCGTGGGCTGCCCATAGGCAAAATTCGGCGGCCTAAGTGCCCCTCCAGCCTCCACTGCGATCCTTACCTTGTTGGAGATCGCTGAACCAGCAGAGTTGGTCGCTACACACCGATATTCGTAGCCGGCCATCGACGGAGAAATTGCTTTCACGAGAAGGGTGTTTGTCGTCACCCCGCCGTAGGGGCTGCCATTGGCCAGATTACTCCACGTGCTCCCGTCGTTAGTGCTCACTTGCCACTGCAAGGTCGGTGCTGGTGTTCCCTTTGCAATGGCTGTGATCGGCTCCGTTTCGCTTAGGTAAATCCCTCGACTGTATGGGGTCGGCTGCCCACCTCCGAAGGACGGTGCACCGTCAACGGTGTTTACTATGAGCGTGGCCAGATTCGAACTGACTGAGTCTACCAAGTTGTGCGCGACGCACCGATAATTATTGCCACTGAGCGCCAAGGTGGCCCCCGTAATCGTCAGTGTGTTCGTTGACACACCGCTGTAGGGGCCGGTGTTGGTGAGGATTGTCGGAAAGCCTCCGCCCTCTGGTATCATTTGCCACACCAGCTGGGGCGTCGGGGTTCCTGTGACAGTCACCGTGAAACTGGCGTTGCCTCCTACCAAGATCGTCCGCGACGTCGGCTGACCTCCGGCGAACGACGGGGGCGAATTTTGTGCATGTGCCGTAGTGAACAACCACAGCGACGATAAACCGAGACTGAGATGTTGAAGCATTCGGCGGCGCATTTTTCGTAGGGGCGGTCTCCAAAACAAATCCAGCAGAGAGAAAAAAGACTCGGGACGTAGACTTCGTGCGCCGGAACGTGACTACCGTCTGACTAACGCAAGTTTGGTGAAGTGTGGCAGCTGAGTCGACGCATCCACGAAACCTTGGATGGACGAGCTTCGGCGGGGATGACTCACCCTCGCACAGTGGCGCGCTTTGTCAGGGCTTTTCTACGAGACGGCCAAACGACGCATAACTTTTGCGTCTCAAGGACCGTAGCGCGCCTGGGCTATAGGCGCGCGGTCGGGTCACGGTGGCGGCGAGAGTCGTTGATGGTTGGACGAATCGACGCAGGCTGAATTGGCATGCTTCCCTCGTTCTTGCGGTCCGCGCAGCCTGGCTCCAGGGATTCGCACCCATCGAGAGCGCGAAGAAATCGAGCGACCGATGACCGTGAAGCGCTTGATTTCGACCGCCGATGCCGAGGAGTTGAATCAGTAGTTTGGGCTGCAGCTCGCCACGATCATTCCCACCCGACAAGCGTTGGGTGAACTTGATTCCGTGCCTCGGATTCGTGCTTTTTACGATCATCAGGTCGGGCCGATGGCATAGCGGCCGAGCCGGCAGAAGGCCAACACATGGGTCATGTGTTGGATCTACGTTTTGTCACCCCGCGGATCGTAGCCGAGGAAGGCGATGATCGGGAGCATGGCCTTCTTCGTCGGGCGATAAACGCCACGTTCCCAGTTGCTCACGCTCAGCCAAGTATAGCCCGTCGCTTCAGCGACTTGTTGCTGCTTCCAACCGAGTTCCAATCGGCGTTTCTTAAGGTGTTCCCCGATAGTCTTCGGGTTCATCTTCACCCCACCTTTCAGGGCCCAACAGTGGAGTGAAACGAGGCTGCGTTTTGCTCGTATTTCGATCTGGTAGATGGGCGATACATCGATGCGGGCGCATGCACGATCTCATCCTGCGCAACCGCGTCGCCGGCTACCGCGAGGGCGATCTTATGCGGCACCTGCACGGCGGGGAGGCGCAGCCGCTCCCGGCGGCGCAACGCCGGGCCTTCGAGCATCATCTGCCCGGCACCGGTATCCTCGTCGCCCTGCCCTTCGACGCCTGGCCGCATCTGCAAACCGCCATGCATGCGCGCACGAAGGTTTCCAGCGCATGGTCCGGCCGCCTCACGCCCCGCGAACGCGAACTCGCCCCACGCCTGCTCGCCGAGATCGCCGCGCGCGGCCCGCTCGGGTCCGAGGACATCGCGGATGACCGGCGCACCCACCGTCCGGTGTGGGGCGCCGCCTCGCTCGTGAAGAGCACCCTGCAAAAACTCTTCTTCCACGGCCGCCTCCTCATCGCCCTACGCGCCGCCAACCGCCGCCGCTACGACCTACCGGAGCGCGTGCTGCCGGCCGCGACACTCGCGGTGCCCGGGCCCGCCGCCACGGAAACCGCCCGCTGGCTCGCGCTCCTCAAGCTCCGCCAGCGCCGCCTCGCCCCGCTCAAGCGCGACGAACTTCGCCTCATCGCCGACGCCGTGCAGCCCCTTCGCCTCGCCGACGCAGACGCGCCCACCCTCTATTGTTTGCGCGACGACGTCGGTTTGCTGGCTGAAATCGAAGATCGTAAATCTGAAATCGTAAATCCGCCTTCTCTCCTCCTCGCCCCGCTCGATCCGCTCATCTACGATCGGCGCGTGACCGCGGCGCTCTGGGACTTCGACTACACATGGGAGGTCTACACGCCGCCCGCGAAACGAATGCGCGGATACTATGCACTCCCCGTGCTCGCCGGCACCGAGCTCGTCGGCCACGTCGATCCCAAGGCTGACCGCACCGCACGCCAACTCACCGTCATATCGCGCAGAATCCGTCGCGGCCACGCAAGCGCGCCAGCCGTGCGCGAACTCGCCCGCTGGCTCGGTCTGCGCGCGCACTGATCACCGGCGCCGCGGCCCAGCCCGGCGGATTTTTCGTGCAGTGCGCGCGGCCGCGCGGCTCACTCGCCAACCCGCCATGCCCGCCGACACCGCCGAACTCGACCACACGCTGAAGCGCACCTTCGGCTACTCGACGTTCCGCCCGCTCCAGCGGGAGATCTGCGAGGCGACGCTTGCGGGCAAGGACGTGTTTGCGCTGCTGCCCACCGGCGGCGGCAAGTCGCTCTGTTTCCAGCTCCCCGCGCTCGTGCGCGACGGCCTCACCGTCGTCGTCTCGCCGCTGATCGCCCTGATGAAGGATCAGGTCGATCAGCTCCAGGCGAGCGGAGTCGCCGCCACGTTTCTCAACTCCACGCTCGATGCCGACGAGGCGCGCTCACGGCTCAGCGGCCTGCACCGCGGCCAGTATCGCCTGCTCTACGCCGCGCCCGAGCGGCTCATGCTCGAGGGCTGGGACGAAAACCTGAAAAAGTGGAACGTCGCCTGCCTCGCCATCGACGAGGCGCACTGCGTCTCCGAGTGGGGCCACGATTTCCGCCCCGAGTATCGCCAGCTCGCCAAGCTCCGCGCCGCCCTGCCCGGCGTGCCCGTGATGGCGCTCACCGCCACCGCGACCGAGCGCGTGCGCATCGACATCGTCTCGCACCTCAGGCTGCGCGAACCCGAGGTCTTCGTCGCGAGCTTCAACCGCCCCAACCTCACCTATCGCGTCGTCCCGAAAGATCAGCCGCTGAAGCAAATCATCGACTTCGTGCGCAAGCGCGAGAGCGAGAGCGGCATCATCTACTGCGCGAGCCGCGCCACCGCCGAGCGCGTGGCCGATTCGCTCGCTGGCCGCGGCTTCTCCGCCAAGCCCTACCACGCCGGCCTCGATGCCACCGAACGCGGGCGCAACCAGGAGGCGTTTCTCCGCGACGACACCCGCATCATCTGCGCCACGATCGCCTTCGGCATGGGCATCAACAAGCCCAACGTCCGCTGGATCATCCACCACGATCTGCCGAAGAACATCGAGGGCTACTATCAGGAAACCGGCCGCGCGGGCCGCGACGGTTTGCCCGGCGACTGCCTGCTGCTCTTCAGCGCCGGTGACATCGCGAAGCAGACGCACTTCCTCGACGAAATCACCAACCCGCAGGAACAGCAGATCGCCCGCGCGCAGCTCCGCAAGATCGTCCACTACGCGGAAAACTCCTCCTGCCGCCGCGCCGAGCTGCTGGAGTATTTCGGCGAGACCTTCCCGCTCGATAACTGCGGCGCCTGCGACAACTGCGCCGAGCCCCGCGAGACATACGACGGCACCCTCGTCGCCCAAAAATTTCTCTCCTGCGTCTATCGCATCGCGCAAAACAGCCGCTTCAGCGTCGGCATGAACCACATCACCGAGGTGCTCACCGGCGCCGACACGGAGAAAATCCGCCGCTGGGGCCACGACCGCCTCACGACCTACGGCATCGGCAAGGACCTCGGCCGCTCCGCGTGGGCCGCCGTCGGCCGCGAACTGATGCGCCTCGGCTACCTCGCCGTGGCCGAGGGCGAGTTTGCCACCCTGGAACTCACCGAGGCGGGCATGAACGTCCTGCGCACGCGCCAACCCATCACGCTCACCAAGCCGATGGATTTGCCGAAGGCGAAGTCGCGCACGCCCGCGCGCCGCGAAGGCGACATCGCGTGCGACGAGATCCTGTTCGAGCGTCTGCGCGCGCTGCGGAAAAAACTCGCCGACGAACGCCGCGTGCCCGCCTACATCGTCTTCGGCGACACGACGCTCCGCGCCATGGCGCACCATTATCCCGCGAGCTGCGCCGAGATGGAAGGCATCCCCGGCCTCGGCGAAAAAAAGCGCGCCGAGTTCGGCGAAATCTTCGCCAGCGAGATCGCGGAGTATCTGAAGACGAATTCGCGGATGGCGTTTGAGTAGGTCATGGGAGCAATCGAGATTCCAGCTGACGTGCCGTGCCTTCTGTCCGCGGAGACGCGCGTTCAAATCCTATTTTTCCGGAATCAACTCCATCGGCCAGCGCGGGGTGACTTTCCCGACCCGCTTGAGCCAGAAATCAATCTCCTGCTGAAAACCGGAGGCGGCCTGATCGCGCGGAATTTCCTCCGACTTGGATTTTCCTCCCGTGATTTTCTTGTCCCAGTTGCCCCAGGCCTTTTCGAGCACGCCGCTCGGGGAGGTCAGGAAGTGTTTCGCGGGAAACCCTCGATCGGTCGCAGAACGCACCGTCAGGATGATCTCGGTTCGGCCTCGCCGCTGGCTCACGAACATGCGGTGCAACATGCGGCTCCTTTGGTTGGGCGGAACCTGAATATCCCAGTAGAAACCGAGGATCGGATCGGTTTTCTCCGCAGGAAGTCCCAAGCTGCGCGCGAGTGATGCGTCGAGCATCGCCCACACTCCGCTGTTCAACACTTCAAGGGCGCGGTCCGCGAGCGGACCGCTTTCATTCACCGTTGCCGGGGTGCGACCGGCGGGAGCCTGCCAGATCGAAGCGCCCCAACGCGGCGGCGGGCTCGGCACCACGAGCGTGATTGTTCGCGTTTCATTCGAGTCCGCGGATTGGACTGCCAGCGTCCATTTCACCTCTTTGCCCGCACGGGCCTCGACAAATTTTTCCCACGTCAGTTTGTGCCATTTGTTTTCTTCGATAAGACTCACCCTGAGCGCACTCCCGTCCGATTTCAAAATCCGATCGCCCGGCTTCAGACCGGCTTTCGCCGCAGCGGTGTTAGGCCGAACCTCCCTGACGATGCCGATAATCGGATTTCCTAACGGAGAACGGCGGCTGGGCGCGGACTCGGGAAACGCATCATCTGCCGAAAACCCGAAATCCTCGAATCGGTCCGTTTTGACCGTGAAGGGATCGAGTGCGGTGACACCACCTTCCGCCGCGTCACCGCTCGCACCGAGGACCAAGACCACCGCGGCGAACCGCACAGTATTTTTCAAGGCCCTCATGGTTTTTTCCCGAATAGCTCATGCCAAATATTCATCACCCAACCGGGCGTATTCGGGCCGGGGACCGCTCGCCGGAAGTCTGATTCCATGCGTTCCACTGCCACATGAGGAACTACCCACTGCCAACCGTCGGCATTCCGGCGAAATCGCATGTTTCCCGAGCTGACACGATCGTCTCCTCGCCGCTGCACCTCAAATTGAACGTCAAATTCATCCGGCCCATGTGCCGTCGACAGGCCCGCGCGCAGAGCGACATTGCGGTCGTTGTGTTCGAGCGCCCACCCACCGGCGAACACTTCCTCCGGGCTCAAGATCTTAAGTTTCTCGCGCACGTAGTCCGGAATAAGCGCGAACACTTTTTCAACCCGCTCGCGATCGGGGGGAGCCAATGCGATTATTTTCCCGAGCGCCGTATGATCGAGCGACCACGTCGCCCAAAAGACTGTTTCCAAAGCATCCTCCGGTGTCGCCCGCCCGCGATTCTTCCAGGTATTTGCCGGCCGCATGGGCGCCTTCATTGCGCCCACACGTGCAGGACGTTGTTGCAAAGCTTCCGCTTCCGCACGCAATCGCGACGCTTCATCAGCGCCGGATTCCGAGCCTCGGACGAGAAGAGCATTTTCGCCGCCCACACGCTGGTCCTGGTCACCCTGTTGGCGAGTCATCGCGAATTCGTCCCGGAACTTGGCGGGCGTTTGCCACTGAGAAACGAACCCAATCCCCCCGGCTACAATGATGGCGCCAATGATGACGGCTTGAATCTTGGTCATGCTCATAAGGGCGAAAAAAGTCAGCGCGCCGCCACCCGCCGCGGCGCCGGCCATCGCCGTTCCGGCGATCGTCGCGGCCAATCCCGCTGGAGCGGCCGTCACCGCATTTGTCGTCAACGCGACCGCCAGCGCCGCCGCGGATGAATCGACGCCTCGGCGACCGAGAATGACGCGCAGTTTTTCCAGCGCGCGATCGACTCGCTTCCGGGCAGCATCCTCGGTGAGGCGCAGCGCGGAACCGATTTCCCCGAACCTCCGGCGCTCGACGAAACGCAATAGCACCGCGATGCGATCACCTTCGCCCAGTTGATCGACGGCCTCTTCGATGACGGGTGCCAACCGGTTCCAATCGGCTTCGGCCGGGCTGTTCGACAACATGTCTTGCATGGCTTGAATCTCCTGTTCGTGGGCCTTTCGCCTGCGCTCGCCGCGGACAACATTGGCCGACGTATTGCGCGTGGTGGTGTAGAGCCAGCCGGCGAGAACGGGGTGCCCGGAAAGCCGCTTGGCTCCGCGCGCCAATCCGAGAAAAACCTGCTGCGAGACATCCTTTGCGAGATGCACGTCTCCACCGACCCGCCGCAATGCGATCGAATAGACGCCGTCCAAATGCCGCCGCACCAATTCGGTGAAAGCCGCTTCATCGCGGGTTTCGGCGTAACGGCGGAGCAATGCGGCGTCGTCCATCATGCTGTTTCACCTCCATGGTAACCGACGTCCCGCAAAACCGGACAACAAATTTGCGGGTGGTATGGGAGTGAGCAAACACCCGCTCAACTGCGGTCCGGCATCAGCAGCGGCAGTGCCTCGTTTCCGAAGCGCCGGTAAACCGGGAAATCGCGGAAATCCACGGTGAGGATTTTCACCAGCGGGAATTTCTCCGAAAACACGACAAGCGAGCCGTCGCAGACATCCATGCGCTGGTATTTCGCCATCAGCTCGGCGAGGCGGGGCGCGCCAGATGCCACCACGGGGAGGATTCGGATCACGCCCTGACCGACGGCGCCCAGCACTTCACGCGCAGCGACCGAATTTTCGCCCAGGTTCCACGCCGTTTCCGTGATGACCGCTTCGCTCGTCCAAAATGGCTCCTCGATGGTCAGGAACGTGAACTCCGCCCACTCGTGCCAGACATCCGCGCGATTGAACGCCGCCACGAGCGGCCCCGTGTCCACGAGATACCTAACGTCCGAATCCTTCACGGCTGGAGAGATCGCGCGGGCCTTCCATCATGCCGCTGATCCGCTTCACCCAAGCCGCCACGCTCGGCCGGGAGCGTTTGGCAGCTTTTCTTGCGATCGGCTTCTTTCGGACGGCAGGCCGCGGCGCGCTCAATTTCATGCGGAACACGTGACGATGCGCCGCGGCTGAGTCAAGGGACGCCTCGCTCCGGCAGTGGGTCAGTTTGGTGGTGGGAGGGGCTTTACGCCCCGACGTGTCGCGGGGTAAACCCGCTCCCACAGTTTCGATCAGAAGCAAACTGACCCACTGCCCTCGCTCCATGAGAGCGCTGCCACGCGCTTTCTCCTTCGCGTCGTCGCGTCTTTGCGCTTCAACCCTTCCCGCCATGACCTCCTCCGACGACTCCATGCTCGCGACCCTCAGCCGCATTGGGACCATCGCGCCGGAAGTGATCGAGCTATTCGACTATCTTGAGGACACGCCGCTCTGGATGAAGGACGAGGCCGGGCACTACGAGTGGGCCAACGTCGCCCTCCTGATCAATTTCGGCGTGAAGACCCGCGCCGAGCTCATCGGCCGCACCGACTACGATTTCTGCGGCGAGGTGCTCGCCAACCAATACCGGATGGACGACGAGCGCGTGCTGCGCGGCGAGCGCATCCTCTCGCGCGTCGAACTCGTCGGCCGCTTCAACCACACCGCACGCTGGTGCGTCACGTCCAAGGTCCCGCTCCGCGATCCAAAGGGAAAAATCGTCGGCACGGCCGGCGTCACCCGCCCGCTCGCACAGCGCGAGACCACGACTTCCGATCCCGCCGCGCCGGGCGGCTCGCCGCTCAGCGTCGCTATCCGTTTCATCAGCCAGAACTACGCGGACCGGATCACCAACGATGACCTCGCCAAGGTCTGCGGGCTGTCGGTGCGGGCATTTGAGCGGCAGTTCCAAGCGGCCTACCAGAGCTCGCCGCACGACTACATCCGCCAACTGCGCGTGCGCATGAGCTGCGGCGCGCTGGTCTTCTCGCGCAAATCCCTCGCCGAAGTCGCGACCGAGTTCGGCTTCGCCGACCAGAGCCATTTCACGAAGGAATTCCGGAAATTCATGGCCGAAACCCCGAGGGCGTATCGGACGCGGTATCAGCAGCGCTGAGCCCGCATCGCAGCCGAGTCGTCGTTTCCAGTCGCCGAGACATCCGTCGCAATCTGGCGAAGAAAAGTCAGCGCACGGGCACCACCGGCGTCGGCCGGGCGGGTGGAGGCAGGGGCGCATTCCAGGCCTGCCAGGCGGCGTGCAGCTCGCGAGTGCGGGCCGGCTCGACGGCGGCGAGGTCGCGCGATTCGCCGGGGTCGGTGGCGAGATGGTAGAGCTGGGGCTTCCACTCGGGGGCGAGCATGAGGAGCTTCCAGGCGCCGCGACGGAGGGCGGCGGCGGATTTTATTTTCCAGTAGAGCGTGTCGTGCGGCGCGCCGGATCGCTCTCCGGTGAGAAACGGCAGCAGATCGACGCCATCGACGGCGGTCGTGTCGGGAATCGTCGCGCCGGCGGCGGCGCAGGCGGTGGGCAGGATGTCGTTGGCGATCACGGGATGCGAGGAGGTCACGCCGCCCTTGAGCCGCGCGGGCCAGCGCAAAATAAACGGCTCGCGGATGCCGCCCTCGAGCAATTCGGTCTTCGCGCCGCGGTGCGGAGCCACGGAGCCGACGATGAGTTGTTTCGGCCAATCGGGTTTCCAGCCCTCGATGTGCGGGCCGCCCTTGGCGGGGCCGTTGTCGCTGAGGAAAACGACGAGCGTGTTGTCCTCGAGTTTCTGCGCGCGCAGGGCGTCGAGGACACGGCCGACGTTTTCGTCGAGGCCCGCAATCATCGACGAGTAGAGGCGCATGACTTCGTGCGGGAGGTTGGCGAAGCGGGCGCGATCGCCATGCCGGCCGTGCCACGGGCTGTGGACGGAGTTGAAACTGACGAAGAGGAAAAACGGCTTCGCGGCATGGCGCGCGATGAACTCGGCGGCGTGACGCCCCATGCGGTCGGGCAAGTATTCATCGGTCTCGCGGTCCGGGCCCCAGCGGGCGACTTTGCCGGAGGCGAAGCCGGGGCTCTTGGTGGCGAGGCTGCCGATGTAGCGGCCGTCTTCCTGCGGAAAATAATCGGACTCCCACTCGATGAAGTCGTGCACTTCGTCGAAGACACGCTCGGCCGGGCGGACGATGTTCCACTTGCCAACGAGACCGGTGACGTAGCCCGCGGCGCGGAGCAGCTCGGGCAGCAGACGCTGCGAGTCGGGCAGCTTGTGGGCGCTGCGGTCGTCGTTCCACGTCATGCCAAAGCGCTGCGGATATGCGCCCGCCATGAGGCTCAGACGGCTCGGCGCGCAGGCCGGGCACGTGACGTAGCCATCGGTGAACCGCACGCCCTCCCGCGCGAGGCGGTCGATCTGCGGTGTCGGCACATCCTTGCCGCCGTAGCAGGAGACGTCGGCGTAGCCGAGGTCGTCGGCAAGGATGACGACGATGTTGGGCCGGGTGGCGGTCGCGGCGGAGAGCACGCAGGCGGTGAGAACGAAGCCGGGCCAGAGGAGACGGAAAGTTTTCATACGCGGGCCAGCAGGGTGGTTCAGAGATGGCGGTCGAAGAAATCGAGGATGACGGGAACGTCGAACTCGTGGCCGCCCGCGTGCGCGTTGAACTGGAAGCGGTCGGCGATGCCGAGTTTCCGGTAGTAGGTCGCCGCGCGCTCCGCCTCGGTGTGCGCGCCGGCCATGGGGTTCAAGGCGCCGTCCTGCTCGCCGATTTGGACGAGGCAGGGTCGCGGGCAAATCAGCGCGACCGCCTGAAAGTGGCCGAGCGCGCCGAAGAGTTCGCGGTCGGTGGCCGTGGCGGTGTCGGACGTCGCTTTTTTCAGGAGCTGCGCGGTGTCGCGGAAATAGCCCGAGGGCGCGGCGACCTTGATGAACGGCGCGAGCGCGGACGCATACATCGTGAAAAAACCGCCCCACGAAAGCCCCGTCATGCCGACGCGCCGGGCGTCGATTTCCGGGCGAGTCCGCAACAACGTGCGTGTGCTCTCGATGATCTTGTGCAGCTCGAGCCCGATGATGCTGGTGCCGGCGAGACGAAGTTTCTGGTCGAGCAATTCCCGGCTCGCGCCCGGGATCGCCGGATCGCCGCTGAAACCGGAGCGCATCGCGAGGGCGGGCGCCCAGACGATGTAGCCGCGCCGCACCGCCTCGCGGCCAAACGAGCGGTAGTTGATGCGCGTATCCAGGTCGGTGATCGCCTCGGGGTTGCCGCCGCCGCCGTGCTGGGCGATGAGCAGCGGGGCTTGGCCGGCAGGCGGGAGTTTTCTGGGGACGAGGTAGAGACCATAGGCTTCCACGCCGTCAACCACTTCGATCCAGACGCGAAAGATCGTGCAGTCGGCGTCCTCCGCTACCTGGAGAAATTTCGTGACACGGCCTTCGCGGGCGCCGGGTGGCGGCATTCCATAGGTGGACTGGACGCGATCGCGATAGGGCTGAAGCGAGCGCTCGTAGGCGGCGGGGCTGGCGAAATCCGGCTCGACCGCGCGGAGCGTTCGGTCGGCTTGCGTTTTCAGGAGCTGGTCCGCGTAGGCCTTGATTTGGAGATGTTGTTCCTGGCGGTTCGGAAACGATTGGGCGAAGGGCTCGCGGTAAGGCGATGAGTAGGGCTTTTCCTGGGCCAAGCCGGCGGAGAACGCGACGAAGGCCGGCACGCAGCGGAGAATTCTAAGCGGAGCGTTCATGGGGTGATCGTCTGGCTCGGCACAAGACGCACAGGCCCGAAAAGGCCGGACGCGAGCGGCTCGAGGTCTTTCCAAGGCTTGCGCTGGGAGATGAGGATGTTGGTGCGGGTGCGGCGGGGAATGGCGTCGCGGGCTTCACCGACGAGGCGATTTTGCCAGGGGTTGATCACTTCGACGGCCAATTCGTTTTCCCCGTCGCGCAACGCCTCGGTGCAATCGACCCGGAACGGCGGCGTCCAGAGCACGCCAAGGGATTTTCCGTTGAGGAACACTTCGCCGATGGTCCGGAGCTGCCCGAGATCGAGGGTGATGCGCCGGCCCGGCGCGCGCCAGCCGGCGGGGAGCGTGAAGATTTTCCGATAGGTGCCGGCGCCGGAGAAAAACTTGTGGTCGGCGGAGTCGGTCGCGGTCCACGGGCCGACCTGCGGCTGGGCCACGCGCGCGGGCGCGCCGAGCGGCGAGGCGAAGTCGATGGTCCAGTCGCGATCGAGCGCGAGCGGCGCGGGCAGGCCTGCGGCGTTTTCGCTCGTGACCGGGAGCGGAGCGGCGGTCGAGCGCGCACGGAAGATCACGAACATCGACCCGTGCGGTGCGAACGTGAGCGGAACGGCGGTGCCGGCGGGAGTGCGGTTGAAAGTGGGCGCGCGGGCGATGCGGGCGGTGATGGGGTCCCACAATTCCGGGGTGCGGTCGCCGGCGCGGAAGGTGGCGGTCGCGGTGACGGGGGCGGCGGTTTTGTTGCGGACGAAATAAATCTCATCCTCTCCGTCGCGCCGATGCGTGAAGTCGAGGGTGGCGGGCGCGGTGAAATCGGGGGCGACGCCGAGCGTCGTGAGCACCTCGCGCTCGGTTACGCCGGAGAAAACGCGGCCGCGGCCGTGCGTGCGGCTCGTGCGCGTGCGGCCATCGAGGTCGCCCCAGAGTTTCGCGGCGAGTTCGCGCACGCGGGCATCGCTGGCGGGAAAGCCTTCGAGGCCGGTGGCGCGCGTGGGACGGCGACCGAGGACGGTGGCACCGGCGGCGACGAGCGACTCGATTTTGGCGAGCACGGCCGGGTGGATGTCGTCGCGGTCGGGCAGAACGAGGAGGGCGTAACCCGTGCCTTCGGGGAGCGTGAGGCGGCCGTCGCGAACGGTGAAGCGGTTGAGGAGCACCTCGACGTTCGTGACATCGTAGTCGTAGCCGGGACCCAGGCTCGCGGGGTTTTTCCGCGGGAGGACGAAGTTCATGCCGCCATCGCCGTAGTAGTAGAGCACGTCGGCGACGAAGTGACCACGCTGGAGCAGGAACGAGCCGCGCGCGAGGTAGTCGAGAAACGGTTTCGCCTTCGGCCACCACGTGACGCTGCGGCTGAGATGCGTGCCGGCGCCATAGACGAGACCGGGGAGGCCGTAGTCGGGCGCCTGATGCGTCCACGTGTGCCAGACGAAGTGGTTGCCGCCTTCGGTGAACACACGGTCGGCGCTCGGCTTCAGATCGGCCGGCCCTTCGGCCCAGTGGTGAAACGAAGTGAACGCCTCGAGATGCACGCGACTTTTGCCGTAGATATGCGCGGCGGAGGCAGGTTCCTTGATGACGTTGATGGCATCGTTGTCGGGCCAGAAGGGCCAGAACTCGCCCTGAAAGCTGTCAATCGCGCCGTAGGCCGAAAGCGACTCGATCGGTGGCGTGTGGATCGGTGGGCCGGGGCCGCCGGCTTCGGATTTGATTTTCAAACCCGCGGCGCGGGCCACTTCGGCGGCGGTGCGGTAGTAGGCATCCACGACGACTTCGCCGAGCGTCTTGCGATAATCGAACAGGAAACGGGCGGTGGTTTCCTCGCCGCCGAGACGGGCACCGAAGATCGCCGGAAGGTAGGCCGTGAGATCGTAGCCGCGGCGGCGTTTGAACTCGGCGGCAAACACGGGCGACCAGACGCGACCGACGACCTCGTAGCTGGCGAGGTAGAGGTTCTCGATGCCGGTCTTCGTCAAATCGTCACCGAGGCCGGCGCGGAGGCGGGCGATGACATGATTCATGTGCAGGCGCGTCGCGTCGGGATTGAGGTGGTCGCTCGCGAGGCCGTCGGACGAGGGGCTCGGCACCTTGAGTTTTTCGCCGGTGACCATGCAGACGTAGCGGAGAAGCGTCCAATCGCCGGGCGGCGCATCCCAGCGGAGACGGCCCTCGCGATCGACGTGCGTAGTGACGTCGACGACTTCCTTGAGGTCGGCGATATCGAACGACGGGCGACCCGCCGTGGCGAACACGCCACCGGCACCCTCGCGGATTCCGTCGTGGAATTTGCCGGCGCTCCAGGCGGTGAAGGTGAGCGGCACGGGCTCGCGGACAAGGAGCGCGCCGCCGCGCGCCTGATCGACGCGGTGCGAGGCGGCGAGATTGCGGCCGGCGGCGTCGAGGACTTCGAATTCGCCGAGTGTCCAGCGCGGGCGCGTGGCATCGTGGCCCGAGAGGAGGCGCAGGCGCACGTAGGTTGCGCGCGTGCCGGCGGGGAGCGCGAAGCGTTGCGGGCCGGCGGTGGCAGCGAGCGTGCCGTGGTGGACTTCGTTGAAATCGTGGTCGTCCGTGCCGGTGGTGGAAACGGCGACGCTGAATTCGCGCACGGGCGTCATCGTCGCGGCGAGGGCCACGGGGGCGTTGGGCATGCCTTGGTCGAGCACGACCGCGGCGAGATCGTGGGTGCCGACGGGATCGAGACGCAGGACAAATTCGTGCGCAGGCAGGCGGCGCGGCGCGCGCAGGGCCAGGACGGCTATATCGGTCCAGAAGGCGGGGCGGCCGTCGGCGCCGAGCGGCGCGGCGCGTTCGGGCGTGGGAAACGGGAGCGCGAGATCAAGCGGGGTGCCCGCAACGGCGGTCGCGGTCGTCTCGGTGGAGTAGAGCCCCATCACGGCATGCTTTGGCTCGATCCACGGGCCGCCCATGTCCCAGCTGCTGATGACGGACATGTCCACCTGGAGGCCGAGGGCGCGCGCCTGATTGGTGGTGGCGCGGAGATTCTTCAGCCAGGCGTTGCTGAGAAACGCAGGACCGGGCGGTGGAATCGTGGCGGGATCGCCGCGCGCGCCCATTTCAAATAGAAGCACGCCGCCGAGTCCGGCGTCGCGCATGGCGCGGAGTTCGTCGGCCGCGGTGGGGAGATCGACGTGGCCGTTGAGCCAGAGCCAGTAGGTGTGGGGGCGCGCGGCGGGCGGCGGCGCGCGGAAGCCGGCTTCGAGGGTGGGCTCGGCGGCGAAGGAAGAGAGAGCGAGGACGATGGACACTGCACCCGCGAGATATGAGGAGCGGCGCATGTTTATTTCTCCGGATCGATGACGACGGTTTCGAGCCCGAGGGCTTCGCCGATGCGGCGGAGCGACCGGGCGCGATGGCCGATGCCGAGGGCGAAGTGGTGCGTCGGGCCCTCGGCGACCCAGCGTTTGAGAAACGTGCGCACGTCGGGGCGGAAGAAACCGCGGGTGTTGGTGTTGCCCGTCGCGGGAATCGGACCGTGGACGCTTTCGCCCTCGGCGATGATGAATTTGAATTTGCCCTGCGCCGTCACGCCGATGCTGAGCATCGTGATCGGGCCTTCCTTGATCTTGAACTCGACGCCCGCGCCTTTCCCGGGCTTGCCGTGGTATTTCACGAGGCTGCGAAGGACGGGCTTGGCGGCGGCGATGTTGATGTGGTGCGGGCCGTCGTGCCCGACGAGGACGAAGCCCTCGCGAAAATCGATCGGGTGGAACTCGGCGAAGCTGCCGCCGATGCCGAGCCGATCCATGATGAGCATGGCGACGCAGGTTTTCAGATCGGATTCGCCGCACATCGGAAAACCGGCGGCGGTGAGGAGCGAGTTGCCGACGATGAGATTGGTGACGAGTTCGCGGAGCGGACTGCCGGGCTCTCCGTCGTAATAGTAGGCGAGGCCGTCGAGCGCGTGGTGCGCGACGAATTTGTCCAGCGCGACCGCGGTGCGCGCGGCGATGGAGAGATCGTCGTCGGTGAGTTTGCGCGTGAGCGGGTCGGCCTTCGGATCGGGGGTGTCGAAGAGCGCGAGGATCTCGGCGCTTTTCGCGGCGATCTCCGCAGGAGTGATGTCGCGACTGAGGCGGAGCAGATCGTCGGCCTCGGTTTGGACGACGTGCAGCCCGAAGGCGGCGGTGAGGGCGGTCTGGTCGGTCTGCATGTCGAGCATGTGCTCGATGGGATGGCCGAAGTGGCCGAGCCGGGCGCGTTTCAGATCGTGGAGCGCCATCGCGATCTCGCACCACTCCGTGAGTTCGGACTCGGCGGTGGGATCGTCGTGGAGGGTGCCGAGAATGACCTCGGGCGGGCGCTTGCCCATGCGGATGGCGACGCCGGTGAACTCGGGCACGGAGCAGAAATCGTCGTTCGCGAGCTGCAGGTGCGTGGTGGCCTTGGCGTAGTCCATCGCGGCGAGCGGCTGAAGGGCGACGAGGACGACGGGGACATCGAGACCGCGGATGATCGCGCCGAAAGTCGCCGAGGTCGCGTAGGTGACCATGTCGCAGAAGACGAGATCGAGGTCGGCGGCCTTGAGTTTCGGGAGGAGCGCGTAGGCATCCTGGGCCTTGTCCACCATGCCGAAGTTAACGACGGTCACGCCGGTGGCGGCGACGCGCTGTTCGAGCACGGCGAGTTTGGCGAGGAGCTCGTCGAGGAGGCCGGGAAACTGTCCCCAATAGACGTGGTAGCCGACGCCGAAGAGGCCGATGCGGGCGGTGCGCGGCTTGCGACGCGGGATGCGGACGACAGGGGCGGAGGAGGAAGCGGACATGGAAGAAAATCAACGGAGCGGCGAGCGGCCGCTGAGGATAAGCCACGCCAGCGGATACACGACGGCGGAGGCGAGGAAGACGGGGGTGAAGGAATAGTGATCCACGACCGGACCGATCACGAGGTTCGACAACATGCCGGCGATGCCCCCGCAGAAACCCGTGAGGCCGACGGTGGTGGCGACATCGCGCGATGCCACCGTGTCGCCGATGAGCGTCATGAAATTCGTAATCCAGATGCCGTGGGCAAACATGAGCACGCCCATGAGCGCGATCGCGGCGGCGGGCGTGCCCACGAGCGCGACGAAGAACGACGCCGGCGTGAGCAGCGCGGCGACGAGCATGAGCGTCATACGGGCGCGCGGGCGGGGCCAGCCGCGGGCGACGCACATGTCCGAGGCCTGGCCGGCGACCAAGTTGGCGATTTCGAGGGCGATGAAGGGAATCCAGATGAGCGCGCCGATCTGCGCGAGCGACATGCCGCGCTCGCGCGAGAGATATTGCGGAATCCAGAACATGTAGAAGTAGAAGACCGGATCGAAAAAGAAGCGGGCGGCGAGGAGGCGGCGGACTTCGCGTCGGCCGAGGAGCATGCGCCAGGTCGAGGCGGGGCCCTCCGCCGCAGGCACGCTGCGGGTGGCCGCGGGGAGACCGCGGAAGGCAAGCAGCCACGCGAGGAGCCAGAGCGCGCCGAGGCCGGCGGTGGCGAGGAAGGTGCCGCGCCAGCCGATGTGCAACGCGGCCCAGACCGTGAGCGGCGGCGCGATCAGGGAGCCGAGCGATGCGCCGCTCGTGACGAGACCGATCGCGAGCCCGCGGCGCCTCGGGTCCATCCACTCCACCGCGCCCTTGATCGCGCCGGGGATCGCCGGGCCCTCGCCCGCACCGAGGAAAAACCGCGCCACGCCCAGCGTGAGCGGGCCCGTGACAAACGCGTGCGCCGCACTGGCGATCGACCAGAAAACGACCGCGAACCCCAAGCCGCGCCTCGTGCCAAGCGCATCCATCACGCGTCCGCCGAGCGCAAGCATGACGGTGTAGCTCAGCACAAACGCGAACACCACGCGCGAGTAGCTCGTGTTCGACATCCCGAACTCCGCGATGATCTGCGGCGCGAGCACGCTGAGCACCTGCCGGTCAAGGAAGCAGAGCACCGCCGAGAGGAAAAGCAGGACGCAGAGCAGCCAGGCGCGGGCGGGGGAAAGCGCGGGCGCGGAGGACAGTTTCTGCGAAGGCAGGAGCATTTCGTTAGTTCAAAAAACTCTCCTCGAAACAGAGCCAAGGCATGAGCCACCGCGCGGCGCAGCCGCAACCGAACAAGCAAAACATTTTTTCACCACGGATTGCACGGATTCACACGGATAAAGGCAGTGATTGTATCCGTGCTGCTCTGTGAAATCCGTGGTCAACTTCCGGACGGCATTACAGGTCCACCGAGAACGAAGCCCGCCAGCTGCCGGGCGCGCGCGGGGTCACACGCCAGAGGCGGGAGCCGTCGGCGGAGTAACGCAGCACCTGGATTTCGCGATTGTTGAGCACGTTGTAGCCGTTGAGCTGGACGCGCCAATTGGTGCGCCGGCCGAAGAAGTCGGTCTTGCCCGAGTAGCCGAGCAGCGCATCCACCTCGAGGATCTCCGGGCCATAGAGGACCGCGCCATACTGGGGCCGTCCGAGGGCAGAAAGGCCGGTGACCACGCGCTGCACGCGATTCTGGCTCTGCCATCGGACGCCGCCGCCGAAGAAGATACCGCGCAGCCGGCCGGCGCCAATGGTGTAGCGCGTGAACATGTTCGCCTTGTAGGGTCGGTTGTTGAAGCCGAACCCGCCGGCGTTGCGCACATCCTCGATCGCGAGCTGCATGCGCTCGACGTGCTCGGCCACATTCACCGGGCTGTTGTTCTGGTCGACCAGGCCGGCGGGACTGCCGAAGCGCTCCAAGTAGGGCCGGACTTCGGCGAACCAGGGCTCGAACTCGGAGAAGATGTTTCCGCGCTCGAGCTTTGTGTAGGAGAGCGCGCCGGTGAAGGTCCAGGCGCGCGAGGGGTTGAACTTGAGATCCGCTTCGTAGCCGGTCGTGACGTCGTCGGAGAGGCCGTCGAGCAACGCGCCGCCGTAGGTGCCGACGGTGCCGCCGCGGGACTTCTGATAGATGAATTTCTCGTTGGCTTCCGCCTGGGTGATATAGGTCCGGCCGGTGGCCGGGTTGATCGAGGTCATCTGCGCGCTGATGATCCGGTCGTGGTCCACCACGACGGAGTTCACGCGGTTCACCGGATTGCCGGGATTCTCGCCCTTGAAGTAGGTGAGCCGGGCGTTGAAGCGGTTGTCGAGGAGCCGCAGCATGATGCCGGTGTCGTAGCCTTTGCCCTGGACGGGATTCGGGACGTCGAAGTTGTTGGCGATGACGCGCCGGTTGGTCATGGCGGGGGCGACGTTGGTCGCCTGATTCGCAAAGAGGGAGAGCAACGGCAGCGCATGCCACACGACGCCGGCGGTGTAGGTATCGAACGTCTCGCTGTTGATCCGCAGGTATTGGTCGGTGAGGACGCCGTCGCCGGCGTAACGCGAGCCGGAGGTGACGCGCGGATCGGTGGGGGCGAGCAGGGACGCCACGCGGGTGAACGTGGAGTAGTCGTCGCGGCGAAAGCCGAGCGAGAGGAAAACTTTCTTGTCGAAGAACGAACTCTGGGTCGCGAGGACGTAGGTCTTCGCCTCGGATTTGTTGCCCGACACGCTGCGGTCGGTGAAGTCCTTCCTGTAGTCGATGCCGTTGAGGCGGACGAGCCGGTTGTCCGCAAAGGTGCCGGCGAACCACGAGCGGTAGTCGGTGCCGGGCGTGATATAGGTGCGATAGTCGACGCGGTTGTTGGCGTTGCGGATGTCGGCGTTGAAGATCGGGGCGTTGGTGCGCGCGTTGATCAGCACCTGGTTGCCCTGCAGCTGCGAGTTGGTGTTCTCGCTCGTTTCCCACATGGCGAGGATCTTGTGCTCGCCGAGCTTCTTCAGGTTGAGGTTATAGAGGGCGGAGGCGCGGAGGGCCTCGTTGTTGTCGGTGTTGACGGTGCGCAGCGGCGCGCCGTCGATGTAGTAGCGGCCGACGAAGGGATTGGCCTTCACGCCCCCGGCGCCATCGGGAATGTAGAGATTGGGATCGGCCGAAATCTGCGTATCGAGGCGGAAGGCCGAGCCCTCGGCCTTTTCCTTCTGGTAGCTCACGTCGAGGAACAGATTCTTGCCGATGGGCTGCTCGATGCGAAGGAAGAGCCGCTCGATGTCGCTGGTGTTCGTCGTGTCGGGGCCGTAACCGACCTGGTAGGGAGCGACGAGGTCGGATTGATACGGGCCGTTGCGCGCGGCCGCTTCGGGCGTCGCGGGCAGCAGGGTCTGAAACGTGTCGCGGTAGATGGCGGGCTGCCAGCCGGGCACGACGCCGACGAGTGTGTTGAACGCCGCGGCCGTCTCGTAGAAGCTGGTGCTGGTGTAGAGATTCATCCCGCCGAGGGTGGGATTGATCGTGTTGGCGAAGACGTCGCCGGAATTGGTCACGATGTAGTGCCGGTTGCCGGCGATGCGCTCGAGGCCGCGGGCCGCGGCGGCGTTGGCGGCGAGGGCGGCCGTGCCGCGGTTGTCGACGAGCCGCACGGAATCGGGGAGCGTCTCCCAGAAGGAAACGTTGTCGGCCATGTTCTGGGGAACGGACCACATGCCGGAGAGGTTGGCCTTCTCGAAGGATGCGATGATCTGGGTGCCGGTTTTCTTAAATGGCACGAGGCGCAACGAACCGGTGACGCGGTTGTCCTCGCGGTTGTCCCACTCGCGCCAGCTTTCCTTACGCGCGTGCATACCCATCACGCGCACGGCGACGCGATTGGGCACGAGGACGAAATTGCCGTCGACCGACGCGCGGTAATCCTCCCAGCGGCCGGCTTGCGCCGAGAACTTGTAGTGATTCCGGCGGAGCTCGGCCTGGAGCGTCGAGGTGTTGATTGAGCCGGCGGAATTCGCGACGCCGAAGAGAACGCTGTTCGGACCGGACGCGAAGTCGAAACGGCCGGTGTTGTAGGCATCGACGGGCATGCGCGAGCGGAAGAAGTCGGTGAGACTGGAGCCCAGCAGGCCGCGATTGTTGATGCGCGTGCTCTGCAGGCCGGCGTCGACATAAAACATCGTGGGGTCGGGCCGGTTCTGGTCGTAGTCGATGTTCGAGTTGACGCCGTATTCAAGCACCTCCGCGAGCGAGCTCGCGCCGAGATCCTTGAGAAATTCCTCGGTGAAGACGGAGACGGTCGCGGCCGAATCCATAAGCCGCGTGTTGAACCGGCTGGCGGCGAGCGAATCGCCCGCGGCGTAGCCGACATCGCCGGCGGAGGTGACGGAGAAGGGGCTGAGGACGACGGGAGCTTCGCCGTCGCGGCCCGCCGTGCCGCCGGCCGGGGCGGGAGCAGGGGCGTTTTGAGCGAATGCGAGAGGCGCGAGGAGGAGCGCGGCGACAACCGGGCGGAGGCGGGTGAAGTGCATGGCGGGTGATGAGGGGGTTGCGGAGAAATGCCTGGGACTTTGCCGTCGAACGAAGGCCGGATGAGGAACCGCGAGCGGGGCGAGCACCCTGGGGTGGAAGGGAAAGGGGGATTGCTGACAGCCGAAGCAGGCAGGCGGATAGCGTCAAATTCATATTCGGCTAAACAGAATATCGTTCCGATTAGCCGAACATCCAGGCTTGCATCGACTCCGCGAATTCGTGTCGTCCCCCCATGCCCCGTTCGGCCCCGGCCCGCCGCTCCACCGCCCGCCCCGCTCCCTCCACCATGCGCGGACGGGTGCAATCCGTCGAAAAAGCACTGCGCCTGCTCCAAACCCTCGACCGGCAGGGCGACTGGCTCGGCGTCCGCGACTTGGCGCGCCAGCTGGGCATGTCCGCGCCAGCGACCCACAGTCTGCTCAAGACGCTCCAGGCCGCGGGCTTCGTGGAGACCAACCCGGACACCCGCCAATACCGCCTCGGCCTCGCCGCCCTGCGGCTCGGCAACGGCCTGGACCCGCTGCCGGAGATGCGCCGCTTCGCCCGGCCCTACTGCGAGATGCTGGCGGACAAATCCGACGAAACCGTCGTCGTGCTCGCCTGGCAGCACGATCACGTAGTGGTCGTTGACTGGATACAAACGGACCACGCGCTCGCCGTCACGCACCGTCACGGCGTGATTGCGCACCCGATCGGCTACGCCTCCGGCCGGGCGCTGCTCGCCCATCTCGAGCCGGGCTTGCGCGAGCATTACGCCCGTGGCGAGGACTATGCACAGCTTGGCGCCAACTCGCCCCGCAATCCCGCGGAACTGCTCGCGCTGCTGGCTCAAGTCGCGGACGACGGCTGCGCCGTCACCGAGAACGTCGGCGAGAGCGGCGTGACCGCGGTCGGCGCGCCGGTCTTCGACGCCAGCGGGCGCATTCTCATCGCCATCGGCTGCAGTGCACCGCTTTCACGCGTCACGCCGACCCGGCTCAGGCACCTGAAAGCCCGGGTGCGCGAGGTCGCTGCCGAGATGAGCGCCCGGCTCCGGGCGCCCGACGCCAAATCCGCCCGCTAGCCTTACGCAACCCGCACGGCCGGGCCGACGCAATTTCACCAAAACTCGCCGTCGCGCTACTAGGCGGTTGCCTCGGAGTCGGGTAAGATTTTAGTCCTTTTTCTTCCCCACCCGCGTCGCCCCGCACCGCGCCCTCACTGGCCGCTTCCCCGCAACCTTTTCTCCATGTCGAAATCCTCCGTCCTCGATCTCAAGACCGTCAAAAAATCCACGCAAGGCCTCGTCGAGGCTGAGCTCGGCCGCACCGGCGGCTTGTTGCGCCTCGCGCCCGCGTGGGTGCCGCGGTCGTTTCTCCAGCCCGGACTGCGAATCAAGCTCCACCCCGACGACACCTACGCCTACGGCCTGAACCGCGGCGGCATCGACGAGCGCTGGTTTGCCTCCACCACGCCGACCGCCAACGAGGGCCGCGCGTGGGACGAGGGCCTGAGCTGGTGCGTCGTCGGCAACCAGCGCTTCACCCTCCAGCAGGCCGTGGCCGACACGGGTGCGCTGCTCGTCGGAAAATCCATCTGGAAAAAATACAAGAAGTGGCCCGTCTATTCGAAGTTCTTCGATAACATGGGCCCGATCCCGCACCACATGCACCAGTCGGCCAAGCAGGCGAAGCTCGTCGGCCAGGAGGGCAAGCCGGAGTCGTATTACTTCCCGCCGCAGCACAATAACGTCGGCAACAATTTTCCCTACACCTTCATGGGCTTCGAGCCCGGCACGACGAAGGAGCAGGTCAGGCAGTGCATCCGCAACTGGAACAAGGGCGACAACGGCATCCTCGATCTCTCGAAAGCCTACCGCCTCAAGGTAGGCTCCGGCTGGCTCATCGATCCGTGCATCCTCCACGCCCCCGGCTCGCTCTGCACCTATGAGCCGCAGTGGGGTTCCGACGTCTTCGGCATGTATCAAAACCTTGTCGAGGGACGCGAGGTGCCATGGTCGCTCCTCGTGAAGGATATGCCCAAGTCGAAGCACAAGGACATCGACTTCATCGTGGACCAGCTCGACTGGGAGAAGAACGTGGACCCGAATTTCAAGGACAACCACTACCTCGAGCCCGTCCCGGTCGCGGACACTCGCAGCGAAGGCTACGTCGATCGCTGGATCGTTTATGGCAAGGTCGATGGCGAGCAGCTCTTCACCGCCAAGGAACTCACCGTCGATCCGGGCACCAAATGCACGGTCAAGGACACCGGCGCCTACGGCCTCATCTGCGTGCAGGGCTCCGGCAAGATCAACGGCCAGCCGCTCGTCAGCCCGAAGCTCATCCGCTTCACCGAGCTGACCGAGGACGAATACTTCTGCACCGAGGACGGCGCCAAGGCCGGCGTCACCTTCGAGAACACCAGCAGCACCGAGCCGCTCGTGTGCCTCCGCTACTTCGGCCCCGAAGTGAATCCCGACGCGCCCGCCATGGGCGCCTACCGCAAAAACAAGTTCTAGAACTCGAACCTTTCGCCACAGAGTTCACTGAGCCGGCACTGAGAGCACAGAGGATCGAAATCAACTTCTCATCCTCTGTGGCCTCCGTGTCCGCCTCCGTGCCCTCTGTGGCAAAAAACAACCTCCAACCCTTCTAATTACCCATGCCTCAAAATAACTTCCCCAAGCTCCACAATTCGATGTGGCCCGGACTCGTCGGCAAAAAGTCAATGGGCGGAAACGAAGCCGACCTCAGCCTCGACACCATGCTCGACCTCACCGCGAAAGCGGACGTCGGCGGCGTGAAGTTCGATGGCGTCGACCTGTTCATCTACACGCCGCACATGGAGCTCGATATCTCCGACGACGGCATCAAGGCGCTCGCCGACAAGATTCAGTCCCGCGGCCTGGTCGTGGGCTCGGTGGTGGCTCCGGTGTGGTTCTTCGGCGCCGCGATGGGCGACGAGGCCAAGCGCAAGGGTTGGGTCGATTGCGTGCGCAAGACCATCCGCGTCGCGAAAAAGCTCCGCCAACTCGGCGTGCGCCCCTACGGCGTGGTCCGCATCGACACCGCCGCGGGCGTCACCGCTTGGGACGCCGACCCCAAGGGCAACACCAAGCAGATCGCAGCGACCTTCCGCGAGGCGGGCAAAATCGCCAAGGGCGAAGGCGAGCGCCTGGCCGCCGAGGGCGAAATCTGCTGGGGCGGCATGCACTCATGGAAGCACATGGTGAACCTGCTCGAGCAGGTCGGCATGCCGAAGACCGTCGGTTTCCAGGCCGACATGTCGCACACGCACCTCTACATCCTCGGCGCCAACGCCGAGGAGCACCGCATCGTGCCAAAGGATTTCCACTGGGAGCCGGAGGCCTTCCACAAGGCGATGAAGAAGATGACCGACGCACTGCGGCCCTGGACGATCGACTTCCACGTCGCGCAGAACGACGGCACCACCTACGGCTCCGGCAGCCACGAGAAGACCGGCAAGCACTGCGTCGCGACCGACCCCAAGGGCAAGCTCAACATCGCCCGCGACTCCGGCTACTGGCTCCGCGACAAGCAGGGCAAGGTCACCAAGAAGATGAAACACATCTGCTGGGACGGCTGCATGTTCTCCAACGACGTGCTCACGAAGCAGCAAACCTGGAACGACATCCTCTCCGCCATGATCGAGGTCCGCAACAACCACGGCTGGGTCGGCTGATTCCAATCCTGCAGCGCAAAGCCGCGAAGCCGCGAAGGACTGAGCAAAGAAAAATCCCTGCGATCCTTCCCTCCGATCTTAGCTCCTTAGCGTCTTCACGCTTAATTCCTCACCTCCAACTTTTCTTCCTATGGCCAAGAAACAACTCCGCATCGGTCTCATCGGCTACAGCTTCATGGGCCGCGCCCACAGCAACGCCTTCCATCAGGTCAACCACTTCTTCCCCTCCTCCTACGAGCTCGTCCCGCAGGCCGTCTGCGGCCGCGATGCCGCGAAGACGCAGGAGTTCGCCGACAAGTGGGGCTACAAATCCATCGAGACCGATTGGAAAAAACTCATCGCCCGCGACGACATCGACGTCATCGACGTCGCCACGCCGAATAATCTCCACGCCGAGCAGGTCATCGCCGCCGCCAAGGCCGGCAAGATGATCCTCTGCGAAAAGCCCCTCGGCCGCACCGGCAAGGAAGCCGAGGCCATGGTCAAGGCCATCAAGAAGGCCGGCGTCGCCAACATGGTCTGGTATAACTACCGCCGTTGCCCCGCCGTCGTCCTCGCCAAGCAGTTCATCGACGCAGGGAAGCTCGGCCGCGTTTACCATTACCGCGCGAACTTTCTCCAGGATTGGACCATCAACGCCGACCTCCCCCAGGGCGGCACCGGCCTCTGGCGCCTCGACGCCAAGGTCTCCGGCTCCGGCGTCACGGGTGATTTGCTCGCGCACTGCATCGACACCGCGATGTGGCTCAACGGCGGCATCAAGGATGTCAGCGCGATGACCGAGACCTTCGTCAAGGAGCGCAAGCACAGCCTCACCGGCAAGGTCGAGAAAGTCGGCATCGACGACGCGTGCGTGTTCCACTGCCACTTCAACAACGGCTCGCTCGGCCTCTTCGAGTCCACCCGCTACGCCCGCGGCCACAAGGCGCTCTACACGTTCGAAATCAACGGCGCGAACATGTCGCTCAAGTGGGATCTTCACGACCTCCACCGCCTCCAGGTCTTCGACTACACCGACGAAGGCCCCGAGCGCGGCTGGAAGAGCATCCACGTCTCCGACGGCGATCATCCCTACTGCGGCAACTGGTGGGTGCCCGGCCTCCAGCTCGGCTACGAACACAGCTTCACGCACGCGATGGTCGAATTCGTGCGCGGCCTGGAGAGCGGCAAGGGCTGCAAGCCCGACTGCCAGGACGGCCTCGCGACCGACTACGTCACCGATGCCGTGCTCAAGTCCGCCAAGACGAGGAAGTGGCAAAAAGTGAAGCAGGTTTGAGGCAGGCGCGAGGCAGGGCGGGCCTGAGACCCGCCCTTTTTCCGCCTCCCTTTTCCCGTTCAGCCGTCACACAGTTCGTCTCCCACGCCAACAGGGCGGGTCACCGACCCGCCCTCCTTTTTCTCCCCCCATGAGCCTGCTCCGCCTCCTTGTCCTTGCCCCGTGGTTTGCCGCCCTGACCGCCGCCGCGGTCGCGCAGACCTCCCTCGTTTTCAACCCGCCCGCCGGCGTCAAAGCCCAGGGCAAGCACGTCGTCCTCGTCTCCGGCGACGACGAATACCGCAGCGAGGAGGCCCTGCCCATGCTCGCGAAGATCCTGAGCCAGCGGCACGGCTTCAAATGCACCGTGCTCTTCGCCCTCGATCCCGACGGCACGATCAATCCCGACAACCAGAAGTCGCTCCCCGATGCCGCGGCCCTCGATTCGGCCGACGTGATTCTCATGGGCCTGCGGTTCCGTAATTGGCCCGATGCCGCGATGGAGCGCTTCGTCGCCGCCTTCGAGCGCGGCGTGCCGCTCATCGCCACTCGCACCTCGACGCATCCCTTCAACATCCCCGCCGAGAGCAAGTGGGCGAAATACTCGTGGAACTCGAAAGCCCCGTGGCCGGGCGGCTTCGGCAAGCACGTGCTCGGCGAGACGTGGGTCTCGCACTGGGGCAAGCACAAGATCGAAGCCACCCGCGGCGTCGCCGAGCCCTCCGCCAAAACCGATCCGCTGCTCCGCGGCGTCGGCGAGATTTTCGGCGACAGCGATGTCTATGAAGCCTATCCGCCGGCCGACGCGAAGATTCTCCTCCGCGGCCTCGTGCTCAAGGGCATGAACCCGGGCGACGCCCCTGCCGACACGGTGAAGAAGCGCGCCACCGACAAGCAGGACCAGCCCGTCAACGCCCCGGCGATGCCCATCGCGTGGACGCGCACCTACAAGCACGAGAGCGGCAAAACCAACAAGGTCTTCACCACCACGATGGGCGCCGCCACCGATTTCCTCGACGAGTCGCTGCGCCGCCTCGTCGTCAACGCCGTCTTCTGGAGCGTCGGCCGCGAGATCCCCGCCAAGGCCGACGTGACCTACGTCGATCCCTACGAGCCGCGGAAGTATGGATTTCATTCCTTCCGCTATCCGCTGAAAGTCTCCGCCTACGCCCTTGGCCAGACCGTGCCCGCGGGCGGCATGCCGCCGCAGCCGCCGGCGAAAAAAGCCCCCGCGCCGAAGAAGCAGGCCTCCGCCACTCCCACGCCCAGTGCGGCGCCCGTGACGCCGGCCACCGTCAACACGCCGCTCGTCCTCAACCCCGGCGACCGCGTGGCCCTCATCGGCAACGCCCTCGCCGACCGCATGCAGCACCACGGCTGGCTGGAGACGATGATCCACGCGCAGCACCCCGCGCATCAGCTCGTCGTGCGCAACCTTGCCTTTGCCGGCGACGAAGTCGCGACGCGCGCCCGCTCGAAGGATTTCGGCACGCCCGACGAATGGCTCACCAAGGTGCAGGCGGGCGTCGTGTTCGCTTTTTTCGGCTACAACGAGTCCTTCGCCGGCCGCGAAGGCCTGCCCAAGTTCAAGGAGGACCTTGAAAAATTCCTCCGCGAGACCCGCGCAAAGAACTACAACGGGACCACGCCGCCGCGCATCGTGCTCTTCTCCCCCATCGCGGTCGAAAAGCACCCCGACCCCAACTACGAGTTCAAGCCCGCGATCAACGCGAACCTCGCGCTCTACACCGAGGCGATGGCGGAGGTCGCCCGTGATCAGGCCGGCGTCTCCTTCGTCAATCTCTTCGCGCCCTCGCAGGAACTCTACGCCGAGGCCGCGCGCACCGGCCAGCCCCCGCTCACGATCAACGGCGTGCACCTCAGCGAGGCCGGCGAGGCCCGGCTCGCGCCCCGCGCCTACGCCGCGCTCTTTGGCGCGCCGGCGCCCGCGCTCGACACGCCCGCCGCGCAGGCGCTGCGCGCCGCCGTCAACGAGAAGAGCACCATGTGGCACTCCCGCTACCGCACTGTCGACGGCTACAACATCTACGGCGGCCGCTCCACCATCGCCTACGTCTCGCATCCCGACGCCCCCAAGCTCACCAACGCCCAGATCATGGCCGAGGAGATGGCCCAGCGCGACGTGATGACCGCCAACCTCGAGCGCAAGGCCTGGGCCCTCGCCGCCGGCAAGACCGACAAGGTCGAGATGCTGCCGCTCCCCGTCGTCACCGCCTTCGGCACCAACAAGCCCGGCCCCAACATCGACGGCACGTATCCGTTCCTTGATGGCGACGAGGCCATCGCTCAGATGACGCTCGCCCCCGGCCTGAAGGCCAACCTCTTCGCCAGCGAGAAACAGTTTCCCGAGCTCGCCAAGCCCGTGCAGATGGCGTGGGACACCAAGGGCCGCCTCTGGGTCGCCGTCTGGCCTAGCTACCCCGGACTCACCCCCACCGCCAAGGTGAAGGACAAAATCCTCATCCTCGAGGACACCGACCAGGATGGCCGGGCCGACAAATACACGGTCTGGCTCGACGGCCTCAATTGCCCCACGGGCTTCCAGTTTTTCAAGGATGGCATCCTCGTCCAGCAGGCGCCCGATGTGTGGTTCGTCCGCGACACCAACGGCGACGGCAAGGCCGACTGGAAAGAGCGCGTGCTCATGGGCCTCGATTCCGCCGACTCCCACCATCAGGCCAACTCGCTCGTCTACGAACCGGGCGGCGCGATTCTTTTCAGCGACGGCGTGTTTCACCGCACGCAGGTCGAGACCGTCGCCGGCGCCATGCGCAACATCGACGGCGCGATCTTTCGCTACGAGCCGCTCACCTCCAAGTTCGAGACCTACATCGCCTACGGCTTCGCCAATCCGCACGGCCGCGCCTTCGACTATTGGGGCAACGATCTCATCACCGATGCCACCGGCAACAACACCTACTTCGGCCCCGCGTTCAGCGGCCGCATCGACTACCCGGCCAAGCACCCGAAGCTGAAGACCATTTGGGACCGCCCCGCCCGCCCGAGCGCCGGCAGCACGATCCTCACGAGCAAACATTTTCCCGAGGAGTATTGGGGCGACTACCTCAATCCGAACGTCATCGGCTTCCACGGCATCTACCGCGTGAACCTTGAGCGCGACGGCTCCGGGCTGAAGGGCACCCGCGAGAAAGACATCATGCAGTCCAAGGATTTCAACTTCCGCCCCATCGACACGAGCACCGGGCCCGACGGCGCGCTCTACGTCGTTGACTGGCACAATCCGCTCATCGGCCACCTCCAGAGCCACCTCCGCGACGCTAACCGCGACCACGTCCACGGCCGCATCTACCGCATCACCGCCGAGGGCCGTCCCCTCGCGTGGCAGCCCAAGATCGCCGGCGAGCCCATCCCCGCGCTCCTCGAACTCCTCAAGCGCGGCGAAAACCAGATCCGCAACCTCGCCAAGATCGAGCTCGGCCAGCACGACGCCGCCAAAGTCGTCGCCGCCGTGAAAACCTGGGTCGCGGGCCTCGATCAGAAATCCCCCGACTACGCCCACCACATCACCGAGGCGCTTTGGGTTCACCAGTGGCACAACGTCGTCGATGCCGATCTGCTCCGGCAGGTCCTCGCCTCCCCGCGGGCCGAGGCCCGCGCCGCCGCCACTCGTGTGGCCACCTACTGGCGCGACCGCGTGCCCGATGCTCTCGCGCTCGTGCGCGCCCGGGCGGACGACGAGGACTCGCGCGTCCGCCTGCAGGCCGTGCGCGCGGCGAGTTTCTTCGATGTGCCCGAAGCCACCGAGGTCGCCCTCGCCGCCACCAAGCGCGAGGTGGATTACTACCTCGACTACGTGACCGGCGAGACCCTCCGCCAGCTCCGTCCCCTCTGGCGCAAGCGCCTCGGCGAGGGCGGATCGTTTGCCGGCGGCGACGCCGCGGCGACCCGTTACCTGCTCCGCACCCTCAGTGTCGCCGAGGTGCTCAAGATGCCACGCACCGCCGATGTCTGCGAGAATCTCCTCTCCCGCAGCGGCGTCACCGACGCCGTCCGCGCCGAGTCGCTCGCCACCCTGGCCAAGCTCCGCTCGGCCGCGCCCGTCGCCCTCATCCTCGCCACCATCGACTCGCCCGCCGAAGTCGATGCGCGTGCCGTCGGCCGCCTCTTGCTCGCGCAACCCGCCGCCGATTTGAAGGCCCACCGCCCCGCGCTCCTGAAGCTCGCGCTCGCCGACAATTCCGAGGCCCGCAGCTGGGCCTTTGCCGCCGTCGCGCTGGCCGATGGCTCGCTCGATCCGGCGTGGCAGGCCGCCTCCGCCTCGCCCCTCTCGCTCGCCAGCCTGCTCGGCGGCATCCACCTCATCCCCAACGCCGATCTCCGCGCCACCGCCTACGACCGCGTGATGGCCATCCTCGCGCAAAACATCACCGATCTGCAGGGGCCCGACTACATCGTCGCGGCCACCCAGCGCGACGCCATGCGCTCGGCCGTGAGCACGCGCCGGGAACCCGCCAAGGTCTTCGCCGCCCTCGTCTCGATGATCGAGCGCGGCTACCAGGCCTCCACCGCGGCGCAGGCCATCCGCTCGCTGCCCCGCGCGAGCTGGACCCCCGAGGCCGCCGGCGCCGCCGCCCGCGCCCTCGTCGCGTGGGCCGGCAAGACCCACGCCAGCGAGCGCACCAGCCGCGACTACGTCGAGGCCATCCAGGTCGCCGACGATCTCGCGAGCACGCTGCCGGCCGGGGAAGCCGACACGCTCCGCCAGCAACTCTCCGGCCTGCGCGTCGCCTCGTTCATCGTGCGCGCGGTCGTGGAGGAGATGCGCTTCGACGCCCCGCGCATCGTCGTGCAGGCCGGCCGCCCTTTCGAGATCGTGTTCGAGAATCCCGACGTGATGCCTCACAACCTCGTCGTCGTGAAACCTGGCTCCCGCGCCAAGGTCTCCACCGAAGCCATGACCCTCGCCCCCGAGCACACCGATCGCCAGGGCCGCGCCTGGGTCCCCGAGTCCACGGATGTGATCGCCGCCACCAAGCTTATCGAGCCCGGCCGCAGCGAAACCCTCAAGATCACGGCCAACGCGATCCGCACCGAGGGCGTCTATGAGTTTGTCTGCACCTTCCCCGGCCACTGGACCGTGATGTGGGGCCAGCTCGTCGTCACCAAGGACGTCGACACCTACCTCAAGGCCAACCCCGCCGCGAAACCCGCCGCACCCGCGGCGCATAACCACTGAGCCAAACCACCCAGCCTTAATCGCAAAGCCGCAAAGAATCGCAAAGGTTCGCAAATCATCTTTGCGTTTCTTCGCGCTCCTTCGCGTCTTTGCGCTTAGTTCCGTGAACTCAATTCTGTCCCCATGAAAAACCTCATACTCACCGCCACCCTCCTCGCGCTCGCCCATAGCGCCTTCGCCGCCGCGCCCGCCGGCTTCAAGTCTCTCTTCGACGGCAAGACCCTCGCCGGCTGGGACGGCAACATGTCCTTCTGGTCAGTCCGCGACGGCGCGATCACCGGCCAGACCAAAGCCCAGGCGGACCTCAAGGCGAACACGTTCCTCGTCTACAAAGACGCGCAGCCGGCCAACTTCGAGCTGCGCCTGCAGTTCAAGCTCACCGCCCAGAACCCCGACAACAAAGCAAACTCCGGCGTGCAATACCGCAGCCGCGTGATCGACGCGGCGACTTTCGCGGTCGGCGGCTACCAGGCCGACATCGACATGCCGTTTCGCTACACCGGCATGCTCTACGAGGAAAAAGGCCGCGGCATCCTGATGGTCGCCGGCGAAAAAATCCGCATCGGCGCCACCACAGAGGTTCCCGACACCAAGAAGAAGGACGGCAAGCGCAAGCAGACCGCCGTCGAAAAGCTCCCCGGCGCCACTCCCTCCGCCGCCATCGCCGCCGCCTACAAAATCGGTGAGTGGAACGAGATGGTGATCGTCGCCAACGGGAACCAGCTCCGCCACACCGTCAACGGCGTGGTCACCGCCGAGGCCACCGAGACCGACGCCTCCATCGCCAAGTCCGGAGTCATCGCCCTCCAACTCCACACGGGCCCGCCGATGACGATCCAGTTCAAGGATCTCTACCTGAAGACGCTGCCCTGACCACAAGCGAGCATCGGCTCGGGCCCCCGCCGGCAAACCAGGCCAACGCAAACGCCCCGCCGGTCACTCATCATGCTCCCGTAGTCGCCGCGGTGTCTGGTGCTTTTGCGGCACACGCGTGGCCGCAAAAGCACAAGGGTATCCCCACTTGTCTATTTTACCCGGGGGCGATGGGTGCTATCTTGACTCGTCTTCGCTCCACGAAGTCGACCCCACCCCCGGATGATGATCTCCCGCTGCGTCGCGTCCGTGTTCCGGCCCCTCTCCTTCACCCTGCTGGTGGCAGGACTGGTCGTCGCCGGTTGTGCGGGGCCCCGCGCAAGTCCCGGCGCGCCGCCCACCGCCGGCAACCCTGGCGTCCCGTGGCCTGCCACCGACGCGCTCGACCGGACACTCCCCGTCGCCCACACCGGGGCCGGCGGCGTGCGCCCCGGTCGCACGGTGGGAATTTTCTATTTCCTCTGGCACGAGCGCAATCTCAGCGATCCCGCCTTCAACATCTCCCAGCTGGTCGCGCAAGATCCGGACATCCTCAAAAAACCGAATTCCCCGCTCTGGGGCCCGCCAGGCACCCAGTATTATTGGGGCGAGCCGCTCTACGGTTACTACCACGCGATGGATCCGTGGGTGCTGCGCCGCCACGCGACGCTCCTCGCCGACGCCGGCGTCGACACGGTCATCTTCGACACGACCAACCGCAGAACCTACCGCGAGGTTTACCTGAAACTCTGCGAAGTCTGGTCGCAGGTGCGCCGCGAAGGCGGGCGCACGCCGCAGGTCTGTTTCATGGTCAATACGAAGGCCGGTGAGACCGCCCAGGAACTCTTCCGCGATTTCTACCAGCCCGGCCTCCACCCCGACCTCTGGTTCCGCTGGCAGGGCAAACCGCTCCTCATCTGCGATCCGAAGGAGGCTAGTCCCGAGGTCGCGAAGTTTTTCACGCTGCGCAAAGCCCACTGGCCCTTCACGCAGGTCAACACGCACCACGCCTGGCACTGGGAAAACACCTATCCCCAAGTTTACGGCTACGACACCGATCCGGCGCAGCCCGAGCAGATCAACGTCTCAGTCGCCCAAAACCTCCGCGCCTCCGACGGCAAGGTCACCAACATGAGCCAGCTCAACGGCCGCGGCCGCAGCTTCCACGACGGACAACAAGCTCCCGCCCCCGGCGACATCGACCGCGGCTCCAATTTCGCCGAGCAATGGCGCCGCGCACTCGAGCTCGATCCGCCCTTTGTGATGGTGACGGGTTGGAACGAGTGGACGGCGGGAAAATTCTCCCGCCCCAACCTTCCCGTCGTCTTCGTCGATCAATACGACCAGGAATTCAGCCGGGACATCGAGCCCGTGCGAGGCCTGCACGGGGACAACTACTATTACCAGCTGGTGGACGGCGTCCGCCGCTACAAAGGCATCCCCGCACTGCCCACGGCCACGCCGGCTCGGACGATCGATCTAACCGCTGGTTTCGCCCAATGGCGGAACGTCGGCCCTGAGTTTGCCGACCACGCCTTCGACAACGACCACCGCGCGATGGGCCAAGGCGCGCGCCGCTACGTCAACACCACCGGCCGCAACGACATCGTCGCCACCAAGGTCGCCCGCGACGCGACGCACCTTTTCTTTTACGCCCGCACGCGCCAGCCGCTCACAGCGATGAGCGATCCCAACTGGATGCTGCTCTTCCTCGACACCGACCAGAAACGCGGGACCGGTTGGGAAGGCTACGACTATGTGCTCAACCGGACCGTCGTGGGCCGCGAGACGTGGCTCGAACGGCGCACGTCCGCCGGCACATGGGAAAAGGTCGCCAAGGTCCCGTTCGCGACCAGCGGCAACGAAGTGATGCTTGCGGTCCCACGCGCCGCGCTCGGCCTCCCGACCGGCGAAGCGTTGGCGCTCGATTTCAAATGGTGGGACAACCCGCAAGCCACGGAAGACATCATGGATGTCTATCTCAGCGGCGACGCCGCGCCCGACGGGCGTTTCAATTTCCGCTTCCTCAGCAACCGAGCCCTCCCCATCCCGCCATGAGAAAGCTGTTTCTCTTCTTCTCGCTCGCGACGTCGCTACTGGCCGCGCCGAAGCCCAACATCATCCTCATCTACAGCGACGATCATGGCTACGCCGATCTCGCCGCGCAGAAGGCCGATCCCGACATCCGCACGCCGCACCTCGACGCCCTCGCGCGCGACGGTGTGCGTTTCACGCGCGGTTACGTGAGTGCGCCACAATGCGTGCCCTCGCGCGCTGGCGTCATCACCGGACGCTACCAGCAGCGCTTCGGTGTGGACGAAAACGGCAAGGGCCCGCTGCCGCTCGCCGAGCTTACCATCGCCGAGCGGCTGAAACCCGCCGGCTACGTTTCCGCTCAAGTCGGCAAGTGGCACCTGGAGCCCCCGCCGCGCGGCAACGCCGACGAAGCGGCCGCGCCTCCGGCCCACGCTTTTCTCCCCGGCGCCCAGGGCTTCGACGAATACTGGTGCGGGCCGATGAACAGCTTCATGGCGTCCCACGATCTCAAGGGCACGCCGCTCGCCAACCCGCCCCAGCGCCTGACCGACCCGCGCTTTCGCTGCGTGTGGCAGACCGAAGCCGCGCTCACCTTCATCGACCGCCACGCCCGCGATCCGTTTTTTCTCTACCTCGCCTATTACACGCCGCACGTGCCGCTCCAGTCGCCGGAACCGTGGTTCTCAAAAACTCCTCCGCATCTCCCCCTCCAGCGCCGCCAAGCCCTCGCGATGATCGCCGCGATGGACGAAGGCATCGGCCAGATCCGCGCGCGGCTCCGCGAGCTCTCCCTCGAGAAAAACACGCTGATTTTCTTCATCGGCGACAACGGCGCCCCGCTCCGCCCTGCCGCCTGGAACGGCTCGCTCAATCTCCCGCTCACCGGCGAGAAGGGCATGCTCACCGACGGCGGCGTGCGCACGCCCTTCGTCGCCGCATGGCCCGGCAAGCTGCCGGCCGGCCTCACCTACGAGCCGATGGTGAGCGCGCTCGATGTCGCCGCCACCGCCGTCGCGCAAGCCGGCCTGCCCGCCGATCCCGCGCTCGACGGCGTGAACCTGATCCCATTCCTGCGCGGCGAGAAATCCGGGCCGCCCCATGCGGCGCTCTTCTGGCGCTGGCGCTCCCAGGCCGCCGTGCTCGATGGCCGCTGGAAACTCATCTTGCTCGGCCCCACGCAGCGCTACCTCTTCGACACCGCGAGCCCCGAGGGCGAAACGAAAAACCTCCTCGCTCAGCAACCCGCCATCGCCGAGCGGCTCCTCACGCAGCTGCAGGCCTGGGACGCCACCCTTCAGACCCCTGGCCTCCCCAAGGAGACGAATCCCCAGGACCAGATTTTCTTCGCCACCCACATCGACCGGCAACCCGGCGCCGCCATCGCCGAGCCCACCGCCCCCAAGGCCAGGAAGAAACGCAATCCATGAAACACCTCCTGCTCCTCCTGCTTCCGCTCTCCGCCGCACTGGCGGCGGCGGGCCGCCCACCCAACCTCGTCTTCATCCTCGCCGACGATCTGGGCTGGAGCGACACGACGTTTGATAAACCCAATGCGTTTTACGAGACGCCCAACATCCAGCGGCTCGCCCAGCGCGGGCTGCGCTTCACGCAGGCTTACGCCGCGAATCCCCTCTGCTCGCCGACGCGTGCGAGCATCCAGACGGGCCTCGATCCCGCGCGCATCGGCTTGACGGCACCCGTCGCGCACGGACCCCAGGTGATCCTCGAGAAAGGGCGCGTCAAACAGGCCGCGCCCACCGCTCCTGTGCTCGTGGCGCAGAGCGTCACGCGGCTCGACACGAGCTACTTCACCCTCGGGAGGGTCTTCAAGGCCGCCGGCTATCACACGGGCCACTTCGGCAAATGGCATCTCGGACCCGAGCCCTACTCGCCGCTCGAGCAGGGATTCGACGTCGATTTCCCGCACTGGCCCGGTCCGGGTCCCGCGGGCAGCTACGTCGCCCCCTGGAAATTCCCCGCCAAGCTCAATATCACGAGCGCGCCCGCCGAGCACATCGAGGACCGGGTCGCGACCGAGGCGATTAAGTTCATCACCTCGCACAAGGACCGGCCCTTCTATGTCAACTACTGGGCCTTTTCCGTCCATTCGCCCTACGACGCGAAGAAGGAACTCGTGGAAAAATACCGCGCCAAGGCCGCGAAGCTCCCGCCCGGCGCCGCGCAACGTAATCCCGTCTACGCCGCGATGGTGCAGAGCCTCGACGAAAACGTCGGCCGCCTGCTCGACACGCTCGACGAGCTGAAGCTCACGGAAAATACCATCATCGTATTCTTCTCCGACAACGGCGGCGTCCACTGGCAAGCCGGCGTGACCGAGCCCGTCGCCGATGGCACCGCCGGCCTGCCGATCACGAGCAACGCCCCGCTGCGCGGCGGCAAGGCCACAACCTACGAGGGCGGCACGCGCGAACCCTGCGTCGTCGTCTGGCCGGGCGTGGCCAAGCCCGGCACCGCCACCGACACGATCATCCAGAGCACGGATTTTTTCCCCACCTTCGCCGAGCTGCTGAAACTGCCCGTGCCCGCCACGGTGCGGTTCGACGGCAAGAGCTTCGCCCCCGCCCTGCGCGGCGCCCCGCATGATCGCGGGCCCACGTTCTGCCATTTTCCCCACACCACGCCCGCTTCCGGCGGCCTCGCCTCCACGTGGGTCCGGCTCGGTGATTGGAAACTCATCCGCTTCTACGGCCTGGGGCCCGAGCGCAGTAATCTCCTCGAACTCTACAATCTCCGCGCCGACCTCTCCGAAACGAAAAACCTCGCGGCGCAGAATCAGGCGAAAACCGCCGAACTCGATGCGCTCATCTCCACCTTCCTCCGGGACACCGAAGCCGTCGTGCCCGTGCCCAACCCCGCCTACGATCCGAAAGCGGGCGCCCACCCCAAGGGCAAAGCGCAGGCAAAGAAGAAAGCCGCCGCGCAGACTAAAGACCCCGCACTCGACTAGGCCGCAGACCCCTCCACCCCATCATGCACTCCCTGCCCAAATCCCGCCGCCTTCGCCTGGGGCTCGCTGCCGCCACGGCTGCCGTTCAACTCGCCGCCCAAGTTCCTGCCAAACCTGCCACGCCGGTCGCCGCGTCTTCCGTCGAAGCCATTGTCCTCTCGCCCTTCCAAGTCGATGCCAGCGCCGACAAGGGCTACCTCGCCACGCAGACGCTCAACGGCACGCGCCTGAAGACCGACCTCAAGGACATTGGTTCGTCGCTCACCGTCTTCACCGAGCAGATGCTCGACGACCTCGGTGCCAACAGCATCTACAACCTCATGGCGTTCGCGCCCAACACGGACCCGTTCGTGATGGCCACGTCCGACGTCACCGGCAACGGCAACGACTTCATCAACATCCCGACGAAGTTCGTCTCCCGCGGCGGAGCGAGCACGGTCGTGGCGCAGGATTTTTTCAGCAACGGCATCCCGCAGGATCGCTACAACTCGGAGGCGCTCACGTTCACGCGCGGCCCCAACGCCATCCTCTTCGGGCTCGGCAACGCCGCCGGCGCCTTCGTTTCCTCCACCAAGCGCGCGAAGCCGCGCGACTCCCGCACCGTCGAACAGCAGATGGACAGCCGCGGCGGGCATCGCCTCACGCTCGATGTGAATCAGGTGCTTTTGAAAAACTACGTCGCGCTCCGTTACGCCGGGTTGTTCGAGGGGATGAATCACTTCCGGCTCCACACGAACGACTATCAGCGCCGGCACTTCTTCACGCTGAACGTCACGCCGTTCAAGAAGACGACCCTCCGCGTCAATTACGACACCGGGCACATCCAGCAAAACGCCGTCCGTCCGTGGCCCGACTACGACGCCGTCTCCCCGTGGCTCGCCGCCGGTTCGCCGATGATCGCCACGTTCACCAACGTCGCCGGCGGCAAGCCCGCCGGCACGCAGAACTTCGGCTTCGCCGGGCTGACCTCGACGGAGTATTCCGCCGGCGGCACGCCCGTCCCGACCCAGCGGTTCCAGAACCAAGGCCAGAGCGCGCCGACCACGTTTGCCAACGGCTTCCCGGTCAACGGCGCGAATTTCCGATCGCTCGTCAACCCGTCGATCTATCCGACCTTCGCCAGCGCGTTCGGCAACTCGGCCTACCGGCTGACCAACTACAACAGCGTCTCCGCGTTTCTCGAGCAGCAGGTCACGCGCGATTTCTTCATCGAGGCCGCGTTCAACAAGGTGAACTCAAAGCTGAAGGCCGTGAACGGATTCGTCGGCCAGCTCAGCCAAATTTACGTCGATCCCAATCTCCAGCTCCCCAACGGCTCGCAGAATCCCAACGCCGGCCGGCTCTACAGCCAGTCGCAACCCACCATCATCGATGCCCCCAATGGCGCGACCAACTACCGCGCGCTCGTGTCCTATGAGTTCGATTTCGCGCGCCGCGCCGCGGGTTCGGCCTGGCTCCGCCACTTCGGCCGGCATCAGGCCGCCGTGTTCGTCGAAGAGAGCAACACCGGCGGCTGGTCGAGCAACAACGGCCTTTTCAACACCACTCCGCTCGTCCCCACCGGCGCCACCGCCGCGATCACCAACGGCCAGAACGCCATTCAATACCGCTACTACTACGATCCCGCCCGCAACAAGGTCGGCACCTCCGTCGGGCGGCACATCGAGGCCATCCCCGTCCTTTACGCCAACGAACCGCTGCCCGCGCGGCACCCGAGTGGCATCACCCCGGCTTTCATGGCGCAGCAGGGCCCGACGATCACCGAGGCCGTCGTCAAGACGCGCGCCCTCGCGGTGCAGAGTTTCTTTTGGAAGGATCGCATTGTCGTCACCAACGGCTTCCGCACCGACGACCAGACCTCGTGGCTAGCGGTGCCGAACGACTTTGCCGCGTTGCGCGATGCCAACGGCATCGCGCCCCGCCCGAGCGGGATCGATGTGCGGAAATTCCGCGCCGGCAGCCGCGCCGAGCGCGGCGGGAGCACGTATACCCGCGGCCTCGTCTTCCACGCCCTCCCGTGGCTGAGCCTCAGCTACAACACCTCGAATAATTTTCAGGTGAATTCCGGCACGCGGAATGTCTTTGGTGACCTGCTCCCGAATCCCGAGGGCAAGGGCAGCGACTACGGCGTGAAATTCGCGCTGCTCAACCGCCGCGTCTTCCTCGACGTCACCTACTACACGAACAGCAGCCTCAACGCCGCCGACAGCATCTCCTCCAACGCCGCCGGCAACTTCAAGCAGTTCGACCAGCTCTGGATCGCGGTGAGCAATTTCACGGGTGACCCGAAGTATCTTACGTCCCCTTACTCGACCCTCAGCACCGTGTGGGCCGACGCCGTTTCCACGACGTCGAAAGGCTGGGAGTTTGCGCTCACCGCCAACCCCACCCCGCAGTGGCGCGTCACGCTCAACGGCAGCAAGCGCGGCGACAACACCACCAGCGCCCGCGGCGTCTACATCAACCAATACATGGCGCAGTATATCCCCATCATCAAGGCGCGCCCGGAGTGGCAGCCGCTCGACGCGCAGGGCGTCACCGTCGCCCAGCGCGTCGCCGATCTGGAAACCACGCTCGTCAACTTCAACGCCATCCGCAACAGCCCCTCCGCGAACTTCGCCTCAAACTGGACGCTCAACCTGATCCAGACCTACGAGTTCGCGCGAGAGACGAAGATCGCCGGGGTGCCGCTCGGCGGCTTTTCCCTCGGCGGCAGCATGAACGCCCGTGGCCGGGCGATCAACGGCTTCGCCGTGGACTCGCGCCTCGTCCTCGATCCGACGTCACCCTACTACGCGCCCGAGTCCCTGAACTTCGGCGGCTGGATTACCTACCGGAAGAAGATTCTCAACAACCGCATCGACTGGCGCCTGCAGATGAACGTCCGCAACCTCCTCGACGAAAACACGATTTTCCCGCTCATCAAAGTGGACTCCCGCGACGGCAAGCACACGCCCAGCACCGCGGTCTACAACCTCCGGGAGCCGCGGACCTATCTCTTCACGAGTTCGTTTCGCTTCTGAGCCACTGCCGCCGCTTGCGCGGCGATCCTCCTGCGCATGAAAGTCCCCGGGTCTCGTTCCTTGCCAGCTGTCTCCTCCTCGCCACCCGCCCACCCGCGCCGCCGACGCTTGGACCCGCCGCGAGTTCCCGCAGATTTTATGGGCGTTCAGCAATCCCCAGACCTGCTGCCATGGCGGCCCGACAACACCAATCTCGGGCCGCACACTTGGCCGCCCCGCGCCTACGGCGTCGAGGGCCACGAAGTGTGGGCGCATGGCCAGGTCCGCACCGGCCACAGCACGTTGGGCGAACTCTTCCCGGCCGGTCGCGTCGGCGAGGTCCACGACAGCGCCTGCTCCAAGGCCCACCACCTACCGCGCACCGGGCTCAACGGTGAACACGACCGACGCGATCCTCCGCCGCGCCGCGGAGCCCGCCGATAAGCTCGCATTCGGCGCCTCCGTCTCGAGCGAGAATGACGGCGACGCGCTGCGCTATTCCTGGTGAATCTATCCCGTGCCCAATCATCCTCATCACAGCAGACCGCTTGACTTGGAAAACTCCTTTGAGCGCGCGATCACGTTTACCACCCCCGTCGACGCCACCGCCAAGGAGCTTCACCTCATCCTGGAAGAATCGGACCGCAACCCGCTCGCGCACCACCGACGCGTAGTGATTGCCGCGCAACCCTGATGCGCCGTATCACTGCCACCTCCACCGCCCGTCGCGCCCTGCATGAGCTCACGCCCCTTTGCCACCCTGACCGCCCTCGCAAGCGCTGTGCTGGTGTCCGCCATGCATGGCGCCCCAGCCGTATTTCCCCGGCCGACGAACAATCAAGCCATCACCGATCTGCCGCTCACCTCGCCGCAGGCCGCGCTGGCGGGCATGCACCTGCCGCCTGGTTTCAAGGCCACGCTCTTCGCCGCCGAGCCCGAGGTGCAGAATCCGATCGCGATGTGCTGGGATGAGCGCGGCCGCCTCTGGATCGCGGAAAACTTCACCTACTCGGACAACAAGGAACGCTACGACCTGAAGCTCCGCGATCGCATCCTCATTTTCGAGGACACGGACAACGACGGTCGCTTCGACCAGCGCACCGTCTTCGCCGACGATCTGCAGATGCTCACCAGCATCGAGCGTGGTTTCGGCGGCGTGTATGCGCTGTGCCCGCCGCACCTGTTGTGGATCCCCACCACAGGCGACAAACCAAGCGGCCCGCCGCAAATCCTGCTCGACGGTTTCAGCACGACCGCCGCGAGCCGGCATACCTTTGCCAACGGCCTCAAGTGGGGCCCCGATGGCTGGCTCTACGGCCGCAGTGGCATCAGCAGCACGAGCTGGGTGGATGTGCCGGGCACGCCGCGCGAGAAACGCCAGCCGCTCTCCGGCGGCCTCTGGCGCTATCACCCGGCGCGCCGCGTATTCGAAACCTGGTGCCATGGCACCACCAATCCCTGGGGCTCGGACTGGAACGAGCACGGCGATGTCTTCTTCATCAACACCGTCATCGGCCATCTCTGGCACGGCATCCAAGGCGCGCACTTCCGGCGCATGCACGGCGAGGACGCCTACCCGCACGTTTACGGCCTCATCGAGCAGCACGCGGATCACTTTCACTGGGACACCGGCGAAGCTTGGAGCGACACAAAGAAGATCGGCGTCACTCCCTCCACCTCCAGTTTCGGCGGCGGGCACGCGCACGTCGGCCTGATGATTTACCAAGGCACGAACTTTCCACCGGCGTATCGCGGGAAAGTTTTCACCACCAACATCCACGGCCGCCGCGTGAACGTCGATCGCCTCGAGCGCGCGGGCAGCGGCTACGTCGGCAAGCACGAGCCCGACTTTATGCGGATGGACGACCCGTGGTTTCGCGCGGTGGAAATCCAGGCCGGCCCCGATGGCGGGGTGTATATCCTCGACTGGAGCGATATCGGTGAATGCCACGAAAACGACGGCGTCCACCGCGAGTCCGGCCGCATCTACAAGATCACTTACGGCGACGCCGTCCGTCCGAAGGAAACCGACCTCAAGAAACACAGCGACACGCAACTCGCCTCCCTCCAATCCAGCGACAACGAGTGGCTCGTGCGCATGGCCCGCTGGGAACTCCGCGAACGCGCGCGAAAAACCGGCGGCCTGCCGGCGCTCACCGCGCCGCTCATCGTGCAATTCCACGCCGCGCCCACCTCCGCCAAAAAACTCAATGCGTGGTGGACGCTCCAACAGATCACCGCCTTCGCCCCCGATTCCGCCGCCGCGCTCGCGCCCGTGAGGTCCGCCCTCAGTGCCAGCGCCGAAGAATACCTCCAGCGCTGGGCCGTGCCCTTCACGCCCGCGACCGCCGCCAACACCGCGACCCCGTATCTCCGTCTCGCCCGCGCCACCACGTTGCCCTCGCTCCCGCCCGCCGACCGCGTCGCGCTCGCCCGTCTCCTGCTCGCGCACGCCGAAGACGCCGCGGATCACAATCTCCCGCTCATGTATTGGTTTGGCCTCCGCGAACTCGCGCCGGCGCAATTGGCTCCCCTCTTTGACCCGTGCCGGATTCCGCTGGTGCGCCAGTTCATCGCCCGCCGCGTCGGCGAGGACCTTGAGAGCGATCCGGCGCCGTTGAATGCGCTGCTCGCGCTCGCCGCGGGTGAACCGGCCGCCGACCTCGTTCGCGGCCTGAGCGACGCGCTCAAGGGCTGGAGCAAGGCCCGCAAACCCGCGGCCTGGGATGCGTTCGCCGCGCGCGCCGCCGCCACGCTGGACGAAGCCGGCGCGAAATCCCTCCGCGATCTCGAAGTGCTCTTCGGCAGCGGCCGCGTCCTCGACGAGGTGCGCGCCATCGCGCTCGACCCCAAGGCCGGCCCCGAGCATCGCCGCGCCGCCCTCCGCACGCTCATCGAGGCCAAGGCCCCCGACCTGCGCCGCGTATGCGAATCCCTCATCGCCGTCCCGGGCGTCAGCCTCGAAGCCATCCGTGGCCTAGCCCTTTTCTCAGACTTCGCCGCCGCTGATCGGATTATCGCGCGCTATCGGAACCTGCCCGCGCACGAACGCCCCGCCGCGCTCGCCGTGCTCGCCTCGCGGCCGAGCTTTGCGGCCGTGCTGCTCAACGAACTCGGCAATCCCGCCGCCAGGAACCCCATCCCGCGCACCGACCTCACTCCGCTTCTCGCCCGGCAGATCCGCAGTTTCAACGATCCCGCCCTCTCGCAAAAACTCGCCGAGGTCTGGGGCGAAGCCCGCGAGTCCTCCGCCGACAAAGCCGCGCTCATCGCCTCGCTCAAGACCAAGCTCACGCCTGCCTCGATCGGCGCCGCAGACGCCAGCCAGGGCCGCGCGGTCTTCAACCGCGCCTGCGCCTCGTGCCACAAACTCTACGGCGAAGGCGGCGCGCTCGGCCCCGATCTCACGGGCAGCGGGCGCCACGACCTCGGCTACCTGATCGAGAACATCGCCGATCCCAGCGCGGTCGTCGCCGCGGACCAAGTGATGCACGTGGTCACTCTTCGGGACGGTCGCGTGCTCAACGGCATCATCACCGCCCAGTCCGACCGCACCCTCACGCTGAAATCCACCGATCACGAGACGGCCATCGCCCGCGCCGACATCGCGAAACACGAGCAACTCCCGATCAGCATGATGCCCGAGGGCCTGCTCACCGCCCTCCCCGATCATCAAGTCCGCGACCTCATCGCCTACCTGATGAGCGCGACCCAGGTGCCGCTGCCCCAATAGCCCCGGAACCGCTCCACCCTTGCTCGCCCTGCGAAAGGGATTGCCGCCCGCTTTACCGCACCGCCCACCGCTCATGCATCGCCTCATCTTTCTCCTCGGCCTCGCGCTCTTCGGCCCCGGGCTGGCTGCCGAATCCAGCCGCGCCGCAAAACCCAATGTCCTCTTCATCGCCATCGACGATCTGAACGACTACATCTCGCCGCTCGCCCACCATCCCGGCGTGAAGACGCCCAACTTCGATCGGCTCGCGCGTCGCTCCGTCACCTTTGCCAACGCCCACTGCGCCGCGCCCGCCTGCCATCCTTCGCGCGTCGCCGTCATGACCGGCGTGCATCCCGCGACCTCGGGCATCTATCGCAATCTCTTCGGCGCCCACGGCCCGCGCTGGCGCGAGGAATCGCCCGTGCTCAAGGACGCCGTCGTCATCTCGCAGCACTTCCGCAACCATGGCTACCGCGCGGTCGGCGCCGGGAAACTTTTCCACACGCTCCAATGGACGCCCGGCGATTCGCAGAACGATCCCGCCGCATGGGACGACTATCGCGGCGATCCGCTCGACCCGATTTCCAAGGATTGGGCGCGCGCGAAATTCGAGTCCGACGCCCAGGCCGGGCTCACGCCGGGGCGTCCGCTCAGCAACAATCTCTTCGGCGCCGCCGCCCTCTCCGGCTCCGACGAGGACACGGGTGACCACAAGCTCGTCGACTGGGCCGCGGCCCAGCTCCGCGCGCCGCAGGCCAAGCCCCTTTTTCTCGCGGTCGGCCTTTTCCGCCCCCACATTCCGTGGGAGGTCCCGCAAAAATGGTTCGACCTCCACCCGCTGGCCGAGGTGAAACTGCCCGTCACGCAGCACGACGATCTCGCCGACGCCCACGATCACGGCCGCCGCAGCTGGCACAAATGGGTGGTCGAAAACAAACAGTGGGAGAAGTTCATGCAGGGCTACCTCGCGAGCATCAGCTACGTCGATCACCAGCTCGGCCTCCTGCTCGATGCGCTCGATGCCTCACCGCTGAAGGGCAACACGATCATCGTGCTCTGGAGCGACCACGGGTTTCACATCGGAGAAAAGGAAAACTGGGAGAAGTTCGCGCTCTGGACGCAGACCACGCGCGTGCCGCTCTTCATCCATGCGCCCGGCGTGAGCGGCGACGGGCAAAAGAGCATCCAGCCCGCCACGCTCACCGACATTTATCCGACTCTCTGCGAACTCACCGGCCTGCCCGTGCCGCCGCAATGCGACGGCACCTCCCTCGCCTCGCAGGTGAAGGCCCCCGCCACCCCGCGCGCCCGCCCCTCGCTCACCTCCTTCAAATTCGCTCAGGAGCCGAACCCCTCGCATGCGGTCTCCGATACGCGCTACCGGTTCATCCGTTACGGCGACGGCTTCGAGGAACTCTACGACCGCGAAACCGATCCCCGCGAGTTCACCAACCGCGCCGCCGACCCCGCGCTCGCCTCCATCAAGGCCCGCCTCGCACAAGGCCTTCCTCAGCAGGCCGCGCCCGACCGCGCCGCCCCCGCCAGCTCGCCCTACAATCTCCGCTCCCAGGCCGCGGGAAAAAAGAAGGCGGGCAAGTAGGCTGGCCCCGCTGGCGCCACCGCCTCACGCCGCGCAAGGACAATTCCACGCGCAACCGGTTTCGCTTCTTCTACCAACGAGCGCATCAGGCCCGGTAATGCCAAAATACCGTGGACTATCGCACACTCTTCCCATCCTCACCTTATCCCATGACCTACCCCATTCACTACCCCCGTGGCCTCCGTTCCTCCGCCCGTGCGATCGCCGGCCTGCTCCTCGCCGCGGCGATTGCCGGCGGCGGGCTTTCCGCTCAAGTCGCACCCGCTGCACCGGCACCCGCGGCCGGCGCCACGACCAAGGAAGAGGCCATCGTCCTCAGCCCGTTCTCCGTCAACGCCAGTTCCGACACCGGCTACGCCGCCACCACCACGCTCGGCGGCACGCGCCTCAAGAGCGAACTGCGCGACGTGGCCTCGCAGATTGACGTGATGACGTCGGAGTTCCTCGAAGACATCGGAGCGCTCACACTCGACGAGGCGCTGCGCTACTCGATGAACATCGAGTCGAACGACGAGAACTTCTCTCCCGGCACCGACCCGAACACCAACAGTGTCTTCTCCTCCGCCTACGGCAGCCGCACCCGCGGGCTCAGCCGCTCGAACAACACCCACGATTTCTTCGAGACCAACGTCCCGCTCGACACCTACAACACCGGCAAGCGCTTCACCCTCGTCTCCGGCTCCAACGCCATCCTCTTCGGCGCCGGTTTCGCCGGCGGCACCAACGACGTCGCGTTCGACCGGCCCGACCTGCGCAAGTTTTCCGGCAACACCACGATTCGCGCCGACTCCAACGGCAGCCTGCGTGCCTCCGTCAACCTCAGCCAGCCGCTCATCCGCGACTTCATCGGGCTGCGCGTGGCCGGCCTGCGCGCCGACGAGCGCGATTACCGCGAGGGCGTCGGCTCAAAGACCGACCGCCTCTACACCTCGCTGATGATTCAACCGCACCGCCGCATCGCCCTCCGGGGCTGGCTCGAGAAATACGAGTCGCGGCAGCGCAACGCCGCCAACACCCTCGTCGCCGATCGCGTGAGCCCCTGGCTGATGACCGCGACGCGCCCCTATTTCAACAATGCCGGCCTCACCCCCGCGAGCACGGCCGCGCAGTTCAACACCGCGTTCAACGCTCAGGGCGCCGAGCTCGCGGGCGCCGCCGAGCGCTTCAACAACGTCGCCTCCGCTGGCACGATCGTGTTCAACCTCGACGGCACGCAGCCCACGGCCATCCGCAACTGGACCAACACCGTCACGTCCCGCCGCCCGCTCGATGGCACGCAGGATCCCAGCATCGTCGACCCCGCGATCTACCCGCTTGTTCGCAGCGTGGTCGGCAACGCCATGCAGCGCCGGTGGCGCGCGAGCATCCACGGATTCGTCTTCGAGGTGAATCCGCGGCGCGATGTTTACATCGAGGGCGGCTACAACCGCGAGGTCTTCGACACCCGCTCGCTGAGTTTCCTTTCCGGCAACAACACCGATCTGCGCGTGGAGCTGAACCGGTTTCTTCCGGACGGCGTCACGCCGAATCCCAATCTTGGAAAATATTACGTGGAGGACGACATCACCGGCAGCATGTGGCGCAATCACCGCACGGAGCGCCGGCTGCAGGTGGCGTTCGCGCAGGACCTCGAAAAGCGCGGCGGCTTCTGGCGCTGGCTCGGTTCGCACCAGGGCGCCGTGATGTATACCGGCGGCGTGAACATGCGCGTGCAGCAAAACAACAACAACACCCGCATCATCTCCGACAACACCTTCGACGGCATCACCTATCCGGCCGGGACCAACGCCGCCAACGACATCACGCGCAACACCCGCCGGCTCCGCGCCCGCTTCTACCTCGACACCCCGCAGAACAACAGCGGCCGCGGCCAGTTTGAGGTGCAGGCGCCGTTCAATCTCTGGGACGCCGAGACGCGCGTCATCGGCAAGGACTCCGCCGGCCGCGATGTCGTGATCAATTCCGGCATGAGCAACCCCTACGGCGCGCAAGTCATGACCTCGAACGGCAAGAAAAAGGAAGATGCGGTGCAGTATGGCGTGCAGAGCAGTTTCCTCCAGGGCCGCCTCAACCTCACCATCGGAGAGCGCTTCTCGGACGCCTCGTTCGCGCCCTGGGTCGGGCAGGGCGGCGCCAACAGCCGCCTGCCGCGACGCTACAACGCCGCCACTGGCAAGTATGAGGAGCCGGTCCGCAACGGTGCCGCCATCGTGTTTCCCAGCAACGGTCAGGCGGTCGGCAACGCGGGCTTCGAGCCGTGGGATGCGATGCTGAGCCGCGGGGGCGAGTTCGATTCCCTCGAAGCCGCGACGAAATACAGCGTTACCTCCCGCCTGAAGGGCGTCGTGCTGCACCCGCTCGGCCGCAACGGGATTCCCAGCCTGCACTACACCGAATCGTCGTCGGCCTTCGTCGCAGACTTCACGCGCAAATCCCCGACCGGGGCCGAGGCCCAGCTCGACGACGGCACGACGCGCGAATACGGCATCTCACTTCGTCTTCTCGAGAACAAATTCGTCCTGCGCGTCAACGCCTACGAGTCCGTGTATCTCGGCGTCTCGGGCGGCGCGATCGCCGTGCCGAATCCCGCCGCGGTCGGGGGTAATTCCGGCATGGACCGCGCCGATATCCGCTGGACCTCGATCCACATCGAGAAATCGGTGCAGAACTACAATCTGCTGAAGTCCGGCGGCCGCTACGAATCCTCCGCCACCGGTGCGCCGGTGCTCGGCGGCACCAGCAACGGCATCGATTCGGCCAGCCCGATCCGCTACCTGCAGGATGACGTCCTCAGCTGGCCCAGCGAAGGCGCGGCCGGCACGGCGTTCTCGCTCAAATACAACAACTCCTCCGACCGCATCGCGAAAGGCATCGAATACCGGCTCATCGCCAATCCCACGCGCGGCTGGAGCGTGAGCGCGAGCCTGGCGAAGAACAACACCCGCAGCGCCCGCATCGCGGCCGACTGGTTTGGCGTCATCGGCTACCGTCTGAAGGACTGGCTCGCGGCGGCCAACGACACGGCCGCGCCCCAGCGCGCCGGCGGCAGCGGACCGACGCAACTGCACTTCAACGCCGCCACCAATGCCAATGAGACGCTCCTCGCCTACATCCGCAGCGCGTCGCTCGGCTGGGCGTTCCTGCGCGAAAGCGAAGGTCAGGCCAACAACCAGGAAGTCGAGTGGCGCGGCAATTTCACCAGCTCGTATCGCATCCAAGCCGGGCCGCTTAAGGGCCTGCGCTTCGGCGGCAGTGTGCGCTACCGCGGCGACCGCATCCTCGGCTACCGCGACAAGACCGTCGCCACCGCCGACCTCTCGAAGGACCCGATCCTCGGCACGCCCGGGCTTTTCCCCGCCGGCTCAAACATCACGATCGCCGACGTGTCGCGGCCGATCATGGGCGGCGCCACGATCAACACGGACGCGGTGGTCGGATACTCAGCGCCGCTGTTCCAGCGCCGCATCCGCTGGAACGTGTCGCTCAACGTCCGCAACGTCCTCAACGACGACAAGCTGATCGCCCAGAGCGGCCTCTCCACCGCGGGCGTGCCCGTGGTCTTCCAGTATCCCGAGCCGCGCGTATTCCTTCTGACGAACAGTTTCGATTTCTGAGCGGACGCGGGAGGTCCTCACTCCCGCGCGGCGGGCGGCTGTCGCGCGTGTTTGGAGGGCTTGGGCGGCGCCGCAAACGGGCCGTGCTCCGCCCTGAACTCCCTCGGCGAGAGCCCCACGTGCCGGCGGAAGAGCTTGGAAAAATGATACGGATCGGCGAGGCCCACCGCCTTGCCCACCTCCGCGATCGGCAGCGTGGTGCTGAGGAGCAGCTCGCGCGCCTCGCGCAGCTGCCGGCCGATCACATGGCTCTTGGCCGAGACGCCGAGATGGCGGCGAAAGAGCTTCAGCACATGCGAACGGCTGCGGCCGACCAGCGCCGCCATCTCCTCGATCCGGGGGCCTAGATGGAATCCCTTCTCCACATGCGCGAGCAGCCGCTCCAGTTCGTCGGGCCGGTGCGCGGACGGCGCCACCGCACTCGCTGTCGCCCTCAGCAGCTCGCACACCACCAGGAGGCCAAGCGCCCGCGCCTCGGCCTCCACCCGTGGTGAGTGCAGATACCAACGCACCGTGTAGTCGATGAGGCGGCCCAGCGGCTCGTCCGCCTCCACGCGCAGCCGCACCACGCCTTGAAGCCCGGGCCACGGCCAATCGCGACGGTCCGGCGAATCGAACTCGGGCTCGCCGCGCTCGTGCGGCACATTGGCGATCCAGCGCGCGCCCGGCCGATACCACGGCACCAAATGCACGTGGGAGGTGAACATCGGCGCCTCCGCCGAAGGTCGGTAGGCGATCCGCCGCCCCCACGGCAGCACGTAGAGATCATGGGGCTCGAGCCGGTGGGTCACGCCATCAACCTCGAATTCGCCGCGTCCGCTTTTGCACCAAAAGAGTCCCCGGCTCTGCACGCAGCCATTGGCAAATCCCTGCGCGGCTGAAAACTGAAACAGCCCGGCCCGGCACACGGCGGCGGACTCCGCCACGGCGACGGACTCGCGAGATCGCTTCGAGAACGGCATCGGACGCAAAAGAACAAGTCTATCCCCACTTGTCCATTTTTCCCGGCCCGCGCGCGTGCTATCGTAAGAGGACACCCCACCATGAAAACCCTGCCTCTGATCGTCACGCTCGGCTGCGCCGCGTCCGCGCTGGCCCAGACCACCCCGCCCCAGCCTGCCACTTCAGCTGCGGCCGACCCGATCCTCCTTTCCCCCTTCGTGGTCGATACCTCGGGCGACCGCGGCTATTCCGCGTCGTCCACTTTGGCGGGCAGCCGACTCAAGACCGACCTCAAGGAGGTCGCCGCCTCCGTCACCGTGCTCACCGAGGAGTTCATGAACGACCTCGCCGCCAACGACGTCGCCTTCGCCCTCGCGTTTGTCTCCGGCGCGGAGAACGACCAGACCTACCATCAGGAATCCGTCGCCGCCCTCGGCGGCGCCAACGGCTACGTCGGCGGAGATTTCGGCGACAACAACAACCGCTCCGGCGAAGTCCGCGTCCGCGGCCTCGGCCGCGCCAGCACCACGATCAACTACATCGAGGTCCTCGGTTCCACCGATCGCTACAACACCGACCGCACCGAGTTCCTCCGCGGCGCCAACTCCATCCTCTTTGGCCTCGCCGAGCCCGCCGGCCTCGTCAACTCGTCCACCAAGGTGGCGCAGCTCCGCCGCAATTTCGCCAGGCTCGAGACCAAGTTCGACCAGTTCGGCTCGCAGCGCTACGTCTTCGACGTCAACCGCACGCTCATCCCCGGCAAGCTCGCGGTGCGCGGCGTCCTCCTCGAGAACGACCAGCAGTATAAGGTGAAGAGCGCCTACCAAAAGGATCAGCGCTACTTCGCGACGGCGACTTACCAGCCATTCAAGCACACGACGCTGCGGGGCTACGTCGAGCGCGTGAACTCCAACGGCCGCCGCCCCAATTTCCGCACTGTGCAGGACAATGTCTCCGAGTGGCTGACGGCCTACAACCGCTACGCCCCGCAGATGACCGCCGCGCAGATCGCGCAGGCCTTTTTCTGGGATCCTGTGGCACCCAGCCCCAATGGGATCGCGCCCGACTCCGTCGTCTCGCTCGCCAACGGCACTTCGGTAAACCTCGGCCTGATTCGGCGACCGCTCGACACCAACGCGCTCGCCACCGTGCTCTACTACAGCCCGCGCCAGTGGCAGAACCCGATCGACAATCTCCTCACGATCACCGGCAACCGCTCCGTCACCGGCGCCGCCGTCAACCCCGTCACTGCCCGCAGCCAGTTCGCCCGCACCGGCTCCGCCCGCGAGAACAGCCTGCTCTTCAGCGCCGATCCGCAGGTCACCGACTCGCGCCTCTTCCCCTACGAGACCGTCGAGATCGGCGCTCTCCCCGGCAACTACCGCTGGGAGGACGACGACAAGCTCTTCCTCACGCTCGATCAGCGCCTCGCCGAGGACCTCTACGTCTCGGCCAGTTTCCAATACGAGAAGCGCACGCACGAGCAGTCCTTCGCCACGCTCACGCAGACGAACCAGATCTCCGTGGACGTGAACCAGCGGCTGCCCGACGGCCGCGCGAATCCGAATTTCCTCCGTCCGTTCATCTATGGCCGCAACCTCGGCGAATATTCCGACGCCAACGCGAGGAACGTCGTCGTGCAGGCCAACTACGATTTTGACTTCGAGAAGAAACTGCCGCGCGCCGGCTGGCTCGGGTCGCACCGCCTCACCTCCGTCTACACTGGCGCGAAGGTCGATCGCATCGGCTACCGCTGGCACTACATGGTGGACAACGACATTCCCGTGGCGCTCACCGCGGCCAACGTCCCCGCCCCGAACAACTCCTCCCGCTGGGTGACGCAGCTCTGGTATGTCGGCGATCCGGTGCAGGTCGGCGACACGAGTCTGCGCCTCACCGGCTTCCCGTCGACCCTGGCGGCGCACAACAACCGCTCCTACGACTACCTTTTCTTTAACAACACCGCGACGCCCGCGCCCGGGGCGTGGCAGCGCGCCTCCACCCAGGCCCACCTCGGCCGGCAGCTCATTCCCGGCGGCCGCACCTACACGATCCAGAAAAACGACGGCGTGGGCGTTTCGCTCCAGAGCTTTTTCTGGAAGCGCCGCCTCGTGACGCTCTTCGGCTGGCGCAAGGACGAGGTCGACAGCACGCAGGGTGTCCTCCGCAACGCCGCCGAATTCCCCTTCCCGATCACCGCCGGCGCCAACCGTTCCGACTATCTGCCCGGCGGCAGCAAATTCATCAACGAGGCCACCACCAGCACGCAGGGCCTTGTGTTCAAGGTCACCGAGAGCCTCCGCGTCTTCGCCAACCGTTCCGAGAACTTCGCCGCGACGACGCCGCGCCAAGACAACCTCTACCGCCCGCTCGCGCCGCAGAGTGGCGAGACCCAGGACTACGGCTTAGGTTTCACGCTCCTCGACGGCCGCCTCGACGTGCGCGCCACCGCGTTCAAATCCTCGCAGCTCGGCGCGACGAGTGCCACCGGCGTCGCGGGCGTCCGCGTCGTCGACTTTGAGACCGCGCTCTTCAACGCGCTGACCAACGCCGGCCGGCGCGCCGAATACACCACCATCGACGAATTCGGCAAGCCGACCAACGCCCTCTACATCCGACCCAACAACGCCGCTACCACCGAGAACCTCGTCTCCAAGGGCGAGTCGCTTGAGATCTCGTTCCGCCCGAACCGCAATTGGGACATGGTTGTCGGCGTGGACCGCCTCGAGAACGTCGCCACCAACGTCGGCCGCGAGCTCGCCGAGTTTCTCGCCATCCGCGCGCCGTTCTACAAAAAGTATTTCGACGAGGGTCTCCGCGCCGACGGCACCACGACCACCGCCGCCTCCACGCGCCTCGTGGACACGTTCGCCAACACGATTGCCGGCAACTACGTGAACGAAATCCTCAAGGAGGGGATCTCCAACCGCGGCATCTCGGAATACACCGCACGCCTCGTGGGCCGCTACAAGTTCAACGAGGGCCGGCTCAAGGGCTTCACGCTCGGCAGCAACCTCCGCTGGGAGTCCGGCAAGGTCCTCGGCTATGCGCAGACGAACACGATCTTCAACTTCGGCGGCCTCTCCAACTACCCCGGTCGCGTCTCCGACACGTCGAGGGAATACCGCGGCGACGCGCAGCTCACCGGAGGCATGTTCGCGACCTACGGCCGCCGCATTTTCAACGGCAAGGTCAACTGGCGCGTGCAGCTCAACGCCCAGAATCTGTTTGGCGAACGCGGCCTCCGCGTCTTCGCCGCCAACCCCGACGGCTCGCCCATCTGGGCGATGTCGCCGGCCCGCGCCTACGAGCTCTCGAACACGTTCGAGTTCTGACCACGGCGCGTCACCGCAGCCCGCAGGCGGGCAATCCGGAATCTGTCGATGAACTTCCGCAGCGCGCCGGTTTTCCCGTGGCTGTTCGCCGCATGCACTGGCACTGCGGCGGACCTCCCGCCGCGGCCCATGATTTCGATCATCGCCGTCGCGTCGCACGGGCGCGACCACTACGCGTTTCTGCGCAGGCTCCACCTCGTCAGCGAGCCTGCCCATCCCTCGCGTCACCCGCCCCTCGCCCGCATCATTCGCAAAGTCGCCGATGCTGATGGCGACACGCGCGGCAATCTCGACCGCTTCGACCCCGGCCTCCCTCGCGCTGCCTGACGACCGCCGCCTCGAGTCCCGCAGACCCTAAATCTTCCTCCCCGCCAAACCCCATGAAACTCACGCGTCCCACGGCGCTCCGCTTCGTCTCGTCGGCCTTCGGGCTCATTTGCTCCGTCCACGCGCAGACCTCGGCTCCCACAGCGTTCCCCGCCAAGGATGCCGCCGTCGTGCTCGATCCGTTCAACGTGCCCGCCTCCGCCTTCACCGAGGGCTACCGTGCGCAATCCAGCGCCAGCGGCCTCGGCTTCAGCGTGCCGCTCGATCGCGTGCCCATCCCGCTCACTGTGCTGACCAGCCAGTTCCTCGCCGACAGCGGCAGTCTCCGCGTGGAGGATGCGGTCCGCTACGTCAGCGGCGTGACCAACACAGGCCGCGCCAGCGGCACGGAAAATTTCGCCATCCGCGGCTTCTCCACCGGCAACGTCCTCCGCGACGGCGAACCCTTCAACACCGCCACCGACAGCGCCCTGATTGATCGCGTCGAAGTGCTCAAGGGCCCCGGCGCCATCATCTACGGCACCTCCGATCCGTCCGGCCTCGTCAACATCGTCCAGAAGCAGGCCCACTTCAAAAAGGAGACCATCCTCACCGGCACCTACGCGGAGGACGGCACCGTGCATGGCGTGCTCGACCACAACCAGCCCTTCTCCACCACGGGCACGTGGCGCGCGGCGGCCCGGCTCGTGCTCGGCTGGTCGCACGACGGCTTCACGCGCCCCAACGAATATCGCGAGCGCACGCTCGCCTCGCCCTCGCTCCATCTCGAATACGGCAAGGACACCGTCTTCGACGCGCGCGCAAACTGGGCCAAGGAGACCGGCCGCCTCAACCGCATCCAGACGCCCTTCCTCAACACCGGCGAAGGCGGCAGCATCTTCGCCCGCGGGTTCGTGCCGATCACCGACGACTTCACCTTCGTGACGCCCCACGACAGCTGGTTTCAGGAGGACAAGGGCTTCGGCCTCCGCCTCGTGCAGCACCTCGGCGACAACACCTCGGTCCTCGCCTCCTACGTGCAATCGGAGATCGACGGCCTCCAGTATTTCAACATCGGGATGGGCCGCATCCAGGCCAACGCCGCGGGCCAGTTCGTCGTCAACCCCGCGCGCATGATCGTCGAGCCCCGCAAGACCGATCACCGGGGCCTCTCCCTCAAGCTCCTCCACACCCTGAAGCTCGGCGGCACCGAGCACAAAATCTCCGTCGGCATCCGCGACAACAAGGACACCAACTACGGCTACGCCTACTTCGACAGCCGCGTCTTCGCCAACGCCGCCACCGTGATCGCCGATGCGAGCGGCCCGAGGAAGGTCTCCTTCCCCGGTGCCCCGCGCTCGGTCTTCAGCCTCAACGATCCGTTTGCCACCACCATCACCGGCGTCGCCAGCGCGACCAATCCCAACCCCGTGCCCGTGCGCAGCGCCTACGTGACGGACTACGTCACCCTCATGGAGGGCCGCCTCAATCTCCTCGCCGGCGCGCACTACATCGACATCCGCTCGCAGAACAAGACCGCCACCTCGCCGCAATTCGGCGCGGTGTTCGAACTCGCCAAGGGCTACAACCTCTACGCGCTCACCTCCAATTCCTACCGCCCCAACGGTCCCGCGAGCACGGTCAATCCCGCCCTCGGCTTCACGGATCCTGAGAAGGGCTCGGGCAAGGAAATCGGCCTCAAGTTCAGCCAATTCGGCGGGCAGCTCACCGGCACGCTCGCGGCCTACAAGATCACTCGCGAAAACATCGTCCAGTTCCTCGGCGGCGTCTTCACGCAGAACAACAATATCCCAAGCGGCGAGGAGCTCTCCCAGGGCCTGGAGCTCGATCTCGTTTACACGCCCACGCCCCGCCTCTCGATCATGGGCGCGTATTCCTACACGGACGCCTACGTGAGCAAGAATCTCATCACCCCCGGCTTCGACAGCCCCGATGAGAACCGCGACGGCATCCCCGACATCATCGGCCTGCGCAAGGAAGGCGTCGCCAAGCACGACATCCGCCTCTGGCTGAGCTACGACTGCGCGAAGGATTCCCCGTTCCGCGGGCTCACCTTCGGCGGCGGCTTCACCTGGCGCCAAGGCCCCATCCAGCAGTTCCCGACCTACATCCAGCGCTTCGTCCAGCAGGTCGAGGATCCTATGCGCCTCGATCTGTTCGCGCGGTATGCCACGAAGCTCGCCGGCCGCCCTGTCCACCTGCGCCTCAACTGGCAGAACGCCACGGACGAAAACTACCGCGACCGCCGCGGCTACTTCGTCCAGCCCTCGACGCTCCAGTTCACCGCCGAAACCCGCTTCTGAGCGTGTCACTCCGCCGCGATCGGCCTATCAATCCCGTCACGATGCCTCCCTCGTCCTCCTCGCCTCCCAACATCCTCTTCGTCATGACGGACCAGCAGCGGTTCGACACGATCGCCGCGCTCGGCCACGCGCATGTCCGCACGCCGAATCTCGACCGGCTCGTCCGCCGCGGGGCCGCCCTCACCAACGCCTACACCACCTGCCCCGTCTGCGTGCCCGCGCGCTACTCGATCATGACGGGCTGCGAGCCGTCGAAGACGAGCTGGCTCAGCAACTGGGCGCCCGGCGACCGCGTGAGCGAGCGTTGCGGCCCTTATCTCGCCACCACCCTCGCCGCGCGCGGCTACCGCACCTGGGGCCTCGGCAAGTTCCACACCGAGCCGCGCCACGAGCCGCTCGGTTTCCAGACCCACGAATACAGCGAGGAACTCTGGCCCACCGAGTCGGAATTCCTCGGCGACGACTACGTGAAATGGCTGCGCGCCCGCGCGCCAGCCTTCGCCCATCTGGAGCAGGTCCACGGCGAGCGCAGCGACATGTATTACGTGCCGCAGATGCGCCCTATGCCCGCCGACCTCACCGTCGAAGCCTGGCTCACCGGCCGCGCCATTGAGGAAATCACCCGCCCGGACGCGCGCCCGTATTTCGGCTTCGTCTCCTTCGTCACACCCCATCCACCCATCGCGCCGCCGATTCCCTACAACCGGATGTTCAACCCCGACGACATGCCCGCCCCGGTCCTCGGCGACCCCGCGATCGACCGGGCCGACGATTACCTCGCGTGGATGAACCACGCCGTCTGGGCCGAAGATATCCCCGTGCCGCAGGCCCGCCAGCTCCGCGCGCGCTACTTCGGCTCCATCGCGTTTATCGACGACTGCATCGGCCGGATCATCGACGCCGTCGAAGCGCGACCCGACGGGGACAACACCCTCATCTGCTTCTACTCCGACCACGGCGATCACATGGGCGATCATCGCGCGTGGCAGAAGGAGAGTTTTTTCGAGGCCGCATGCCGGGTGCCGTTTCTCGTGAGCTGGCCCGGGCGCATCCCGGCCAACACCCGCCACGCCGGCCTCGCCGCGCTCACCGATCTTTTTGGACTCGCCACCTCCGCCAGCGGCCAGCCCGAATTGCGCGACGGACACGATCTGCTCGGCATGCTGGGCGCGGCCAAACCCGCGCGCGAGACGCTCATTGGCATGTTTGGGACGCCCGGCACGCGACAGTTCAAATGCATGGTGCGGTCCGGCGATTGGAAATATCTCGGGCTCGCCAACGGCGGCCGCGAGCTGCTCTTCAACCTCCGCGACGATCCCGCCGAGTCGCGCGACTTCGCCGCCGCGGCCCCCGCCACCCTCGTGGCGTTGCGCGCCGAGGCGGTCCGCGTGCTCAGCGCGCGCGAGTTCACCCGGCCCGCCGTCGAGGGCGCCGCGCTCAAGGCGCTGCCGTTCGAGCCGTTCCCGCGCGTGCGCATCAAGCAGTTTGCCCGGGGCGTCACGGACTTCGGCCAGGGCCCCTCCGCATCATGAGCGCCGCGCCCGAGGCCGAGCGCGTCCCGCCCGCCACCCGTGTCGCCTACGGCTCGTCCGCCTTCGCGGAGAACCTCGCGATCAACTCGGTCAACCAGCTCGCCAATCCCGTCTTCAACCTGACGCTCGGCGTCAGCCCCACGCTCGTCGGCGCGGCCATCGCACTCCCGCGCCTCTGGGATGCCGTGATGGACCCGTGGATCGGCAATGTGAGCGACAATGCCCGCACCCGCTGGGGCCGCCGCCGGCCGTTTATTTTGATCGGCGCCTTCCTCACCGCGCTCTGCACCGCGGGCATCTGGTTTTTTCCCGAGGGCCGGTCGCCCACGTTTTATTTCGGCTGGCTCGCCATCGGCTGTTTCCTGCTCTCGACCGCCTACTCGATCTTCGTCGTGCCCTATGGCGCGCTCGGGCTCGAACTCACGCGCGACTATCACGAGCGCACGCGGCTGATGGGCGCGAAGTCGATGCTTCACAAACTCTCGGGTGTTCTGAACCAGTGGCTCCTCAAGATCGTGCAGCTCGTCGGCCAGAACAGCCTCGTCGCCGGCAGCCGTTTCTGCGGCGTCATCATCGGGTGCCTCGTCGCCGTGCTCGGCGCGATCACCGTCTGGCGCGTGCCGGAGCGGGCGCGCCCCGCCGTCGCGACCGGGCCGAAGCTTTCGCTTTGGCGCGGCTGGCGCGAAACGATGAAGCGCGGCGATTTCGTCCGCCTCGGCTCCGCCCAGATGCTCATCTATGCGAGCTTCCTCATCGTCGATAACACCGGGTTTTACCTGAACGTCTTCTACGTCAACCACGGCGACATGGCGCAGGGCGCGCTGCTGAAGGGATTCGCCGGCATGGCGTTTCAACTCGGCGGGCTAGCCGCCATCCCCGGCATCGTCTGGCTGTCGCAACGCATCGGGAAAAAGAACACGTTTCTCCTTTGCACCGTCTCCCTCGTCGTCGCCGGCATCTCGAAGTGGTTCTGCTACGTGCCCGACGCCGGCTGGCTGCTCGTCATCCCCTCGCTCCTGCTCGCGCCCGGCCTCGTCGCAGTGATGGTGCTCGTGCCCTCGATGACCGCCGACATCTGCGATCTAGACGAGGTGAAGACGGGCGCGCGCCGCGAGGGGATGTTCAACGCCGTGCTCGGGTGGAAACTCAAGGTCGCGCTCTCCGGCTCCATCTTCCTCGCCGGCGTCGCCCTCGATCTCACGGGGTGGGACACCGCGCTCAAGGCCGCGCAGACGCCCGAGACGTTCTTTGCCATGCGCGTGGCCTTCAGCGTCGGCACCATCGTGTTCGCCCTCATCGCCGCCGCCATCATCGCCGGCTATCACGTGACCGAGGAATCCGTCGCCGCCGCGCGCCGCACCGTGCAATCCCGCTCCCAAATCGCGGGCCAGAGCCCGTGATGCGCTCTATTTTGCCATGAATCATATGACCTACCCAACCCGCCCGCCCGCTCGACTCACGCTCACCCTCGCCATTTTGCTCGGCGCGTGCCTGCTGCCCGCGCCCACGCCGGCCGCAACCGCACCTGCCGCCAAAGCCAGCGCGACCGCGACAGCGACCGAGGAACCCGTCCAGCTCAGCCCGTTCACAGTCGTGTCCGATCAGGATACCGGTTACCGCGCACAGAACACCCTCGCCGGCTCGCGCCTCAACTCCTCGCTCAAGGACACCCCCGGTGTGCTCGACGTGCTCACCAAGGACTTCCTCGATGACATCGGCGCCACCACGCTCCAGGAGGCCCTGGCCTTCTCCACCAACTTTGCCGAGGACCTCGGCGACTTCGACAGCCAGGGTGTCATCAACACCATCTTTCCCGGCTCCCAGATCAATGTCACCTTCCGCTCCCGCGGCCTGAGCGGCACCGTCGCGCGCAACTACCTCGAGACCGATTCCCGCCCCGCCTTCTACACCGTCGAGCGCATCGACAACTCCAGCGGCCCCAACGCCATTCTCTTCGGCTTGGGCAGTGCCGGCGGCGTCGCCAACATCACCACCAAGCGCGCCAAGCTGAACCGCCCCGCCTACGGCTTTGACCTACTCTTCGACAGCAACAACAGCCGCCGCGTCACCCTCGACGTCAACCAGGTCCTCATCCCCCAGAAGCTCGGCCTCCGCGTCAACGCCATCGCCAATCGCGGCAAGAAATACCGCGCCAACTTCACGGACGACACCAACGGCTTCCAGCTCGCCAGCACTTGGCGCGCGACCGCCAGCACGGAAGTCCGCGTCGAATACGAGCGCGAGCGCACCACCGGCAGCGTCGCCTATCCCGGCCCCCATCTCGTCCCGAGCTACGTCACTAACTGGCTCGATCGCGGCTCGCCGACCTTCACGCTTCCCACGAATTGGGAAACGCTCACCACCGCGCAGCGCAACGCCCTCGTCAACCCCGCCGGCTCGCCGGTGGCCTTCAATTTCCAGGGCGCCGGCGTGAGCCCCGTCGTCATCCAGAACGGCGAACGCTCCTACATCATCAACGCCGCCACCTCGCTCTTCAGCAATTCCAGCCTGAGCAACAACGACGCCAACAACCGCCAGTCCATCGACCCGCGCTTCTTCAATCCCCGCGGCAACATCAACGGCCCCGGCGGCCGCAAGGGCGTCAACCGCGAGATCCTCGCGATCGCCATCGACCAGAAGGTCGCGGAGAAACTCTACGTGAACCTCTCCGCCTCGCGCGAGGAGAGCAGCGCCGATACCTACCAAGCCTTCGCGAACGGCGCCGCCAGCGGCGCGGTCGTCCTCGTCGATGGCAACGGCACCCTCACAAACCCATCCCAGATCAAGAATCTCGGCTCCACTCCGCTCGCCACCAATGCCGCCGGCCAGATCGTCAATCCCTTCGCCGGCCAGTTCTTCACCCAGTCGCGCTGGCTGCACCGCACGCAGGAGGGCCTGCGCAAGACCCTCCAGGGCACCGCCGCGTGGCAGGTCGATCTTGGCCGCTGGTTCGGCTCGCACCGCGTCGTCGGCACCACCGCCTACACGGAGCGTTCGTCGGGCAGCGAGAATTTCCGCGATTCCTGGCTCAACGCGCCCTTCAACAACGATCCCGTCAACACCAACAACGGCGTCTTCCGGCGCCACTACGCCGCGCCGACGGACGCCGCGAATTTCTTTGTGCCCGATCACCGTGAGTTTCCCAAACTCACCTGGACGCACCCGACCCTCGGTCCGATCTCCACCGGTTGGGTGACGGAGGGCGAGAATCTCCGCCAGGCGCGCCAGTTCTCCTACCTCGGCGCCACGCAGAGCCGTTTCTTCCGCAACCGCCTCGTGCTCACGGCCGGCTACCGCTTCGACGAGGCCACCGACTACGTTTACGGCCAGACCCGGGTGCGGCCTCCGGGCTGGGAGGCCAGCAACGGACTCATCGCCCTCGACCGCACCAACGTCGCGAAGACCACGACCAAGGGCCCGACACGCACCCTCGGCGCGGTCGTCCACCTGACCTCATGGATGTCCGCCTATGCCAACCGCAGCACCAGCTTCGGCCCGCCGCGCGGCAATGTCGTCGGCCCGGATGCCGTCACGCCACCCAACACCGCCGGCAAGGGCCTCGACGTGGGCCTGAAATTCGAACTGTTCAGCGAAAGACTTTATCTCGACGTCGGCTACTTCGACACCTCGAACAACGGCGTCGCCGAGGTCCTCACCCTCAACTCCAACACCGCCGACAGCATCCGCGGCGCCTACAACGCCGTCTTCCCGATCCTCAACAATCCGGCCGGCACCGCGCCGCTCTTCCGCACCACGGATCCTTCCGCCGTTGAGGCGCTCAAGGCCGCCTATCCCCTTCTGCGGCCCGTTTACAACGCCAACGCCGACATCCTCGATCAAGCCAGCCGCGGCTATGAGGCCCGGCTCACCGCCAATCCCGTGCGCGGGCTCCGCCTGCGGGCGACCTTCTCCAAGACCGAGCGTGAGCGCGAAAACCTCTTCAGGTTCACCGCGCCCATGGCCGCGCAGCTGCGCACCTACATCACGGACCTCCAGGCCAGGAACCCCGGCGTGAACGTCGGCAATCTCGCCACCGCCGCCAATCCCGGCGTCACGATCGCGAGCCTGCTCGACGCCCTCGACCAGCGGCTCGACAACGCCATCGACACCCTCGGCAACAATTTCGGCGCCGGCCGCATGAATGCGAATCTGACGACCACGTATGATTTCCAAAAATTCCTGAAGGGTTTCGGCGCCACGCTCAGCACCCGCTACCGCTCGGGCGCCTACACGGGCGCCTATGAGATTCGCGAGGGCGGAGTCGCCTCCGGCAAGCTCCTGCAGACCGTCCCGCGCTTCGGCCAGAGCACACTCGATTACGATCTTAGCCTGCGCTACCGCACCCGGGTGCCGTGGGTGAAGAACGCCCGCGCCACGTTCCAGCTCAACATCGTGAACCTGCTGGATCAGTCCGATCCCCTGATCCGCCGGGCCCGCACCGCCGTCGTCGCCCCGGGCGCGACGCCGCCGCCCATCGACCCTTCGTCCTACTTCATCCGCACACCGCGGGCATGGACAATCACCTCGAAATTCGATTTCTGACCCCTGTGCCGCGCGGCGTTGTCGCGCAGACCTATCACCCCCTCCCCAACAATCCCCGCCATGAACCTACACCTCCCCCTCCGCTGGTTGTCCGCCCCGCTCCTCGCCGCGTCACTCTGCGGCCAGAGCGTGACGCCACCCGCTCCCGCAGCGGCCGGGAGCCCGGCGGGCAAAGACGAGCCTGTCATGCTCTCGCCCTTCCAGGTCGGTTCCGACACCGAGCGCGGCTACATGTCCACCGCGCTCCTCCAAGGCGGCCGCGGCAAAATCGACCTCGCCGATGTCGCGGGGCAGGTGCAGGTGTTCACCAAGGATTTTCTCGACGACATCGGGGCGACGACGACCGAGGAGGCGTTCATGTTTTCCGCCACGACCCAGACCTACTTCGAGAATGTCAACGGCAACGGCGACAGCCGCCCCGGCTCGCGCAACGGCGCCGACGACTCCAGCAACTCCCGCGGCCTCGGCAACGTGGACCGGACCCGCAATTATTTCCGCACCACGATCGAGCCCGACTCCTACAACACCGAGCGCTTCAGCCTGGTGAGCGGCGCCAACGCCGTGCAGTTCGGCCTCGGTGGCGCGGCCGGCACCGCCGAGAGCACCTCGGCCCGCGCCAACCTCATGCGCAACCGCCAGAAAATCTCCGCCCGCGCCGACAGCTACGGCACCGAGCGCGGGGTCTTCGATGTCAGCCAGGTCATCCTTCCCGGCAAGCTCGCCGTCCGCGCCATCACCCTCCGGGAGAAAAAGGAGTATTTCATCACGCCCGGCTACGACGACAACTACCGCGCCTTTGTCACCACCACCTGGCAGCCGTTCAAGCGCACCACGCTGCGCGTCGAGGGCGAGTATCATAACCGCCGCGACGCTCGTCCTCCCACCACGATGGCCCGCGACAACGGCTACATGCACTGGCTCGCCTCGCAGGCCGCCGGCAACCCGCAGGTCTATGTCAACCGCGCCGCCACCGCGCCGACCGCCGGGCGCCCGGCCGCGCCCACGTTCACCCTCGGGGATGGCGTCACCACGCGCGCCTACGGGTTCAACGCCAAGACCGCGCTCTTCGTTTTCCCGCAGAACACCGTGCCGTCCTTCGTGAATTTCCAGGACGTCCGCAACACCGTCACCGTGAACATCGCCGACGGCGCCGGCAGCGCGGGCACGACCCAGACGCTCATCGATCCGGGATTGCCTTGGGATACCAATCCCGCCGGCTGGTCCCGCTACAATTTTCGCCGCAGTCGCAACGTCACCGCGACGCTCGAACAGCGCATCGCGCGCTCCACCTTCGCGGAGATCGGCTACTCGTATGAGTTCTACCGCAACCAGACCATCCAGCTCTACGCCAACAACGCCTACGACATCCACGTCGACATCAACCGGTTTCTCCCTGATGGCGTGACCCCCAATCCACTCTACGGCCGCCCGTTCATCGAATCGAACAACTCGACGGGCCAGGGCAACTGGGCCGACTTCACCGTGCACCAGGCCCGCGCGGTCGGCACGCACGAGCAGGACTTCACCCGCAACGCCGGTTGGACGCGCCACCTCGGCCTGCACCGCCTCGGCTTTTTCGCCAGCTACGAGGACTCCGTCACCTACACTCTCGCGCAGCTCCGCAACCTCATCATCGGCACGCCCAGCTTCCTCTCGCCCGCCGCCCGAGCCAACCCGCTCCACGTCGAGCGCGCCATCCACATGCGGCAGTATCTCCCCGCCTTCGGCACCTCGGGCAATCCGCACGACTACGGCCTCGCCGCCCCCAGCGCCTACGGCGACCTGATGGAGACGCTCTGGCTCACCACCGCCAGTGGCGAGCGCTTCGGCGTCACGGCGTTTGAGAATCCCGTCGGCGGCGTCGGCACCGCGCCCTCGGCCAACCACCTCCAGCGCGGTTCCCTCGCGGCCAGCACCTCAAGCGTCTTCTTCAAGAACCACCTCGTGGCCAATGTCGGCGTCCGCTACGACCGTGTGCGCAATTCCAACTTCGGCTCCTTCCAGCCCATCCTCACCGACGGCCCCATCACGCCGCAGAATCCCCTCGGCACCGGCTTCCGCGCCTACGCCGATTTCCGGGAAAAGGAGCCCGCCTCCGTCTGGACGCCCTACCGCTCCGCCACCCGCGCCAACTACGGCTTCATCGTCCGCCCCCCTTGGCTCAAACGCTGGGTCTCGCTCGGCTACGACTACTCGCGCAACTCCTCGCTCAACGAGGTCGCCGTCGTCCGCAACATCGCCGGCGATGTCGTCGAGCCGCCCTACGGCGAGTCCCGCGAATACTCCGTGCGCCTGCGCCTCCTCGACGACCGCCTCGTGTTCAAGGTGAACTATTTCGAAACCCTCAACCGCAACATCACGCTCGCCGATTCCGGCCTCCGCCAGAACCTGATCAACTTCGAGCAGCGCCTCGCCGAGATCGACTCGCGCTACCCGATCAACCCGCTCCTCGAAATCACCCGGGCGCCCGTGGTCGGCAACTTCCGTCTCCCCGGCGACCGCAGCAGCAAAGGCATCGAGCTCGATCTCACGTGGAACCCCACCCGCAACTGGCGCTTCTTCGCCAACGCCGGCCGCACCGACACCGACATCGACGACCTCTCCACCCAGCCGTGGTGGGATTACTTGGACGGCAAGCTCGCCGTCTGGCGCGCGTTCGGCGGGAACTGGTCCACGACGCCTTACGACAACACCCGCACGGTCGAGGAGGCCTGGAACGCCTTCATCCTGAATCCCGTCGAGGACGTGCGCGCCAGCCTCGGCAACGCCGCCAACAACTCCCAGACGTGGCGCTCCAACCTCGTCGCCACCCACAGCTTCACCGAAGGACGCCTCAAGGGCGCCACCGCCTCCGTGAACTTCCGCTACCGCGGCCCGAGCATCGTCGGCTTCCCCAACAAAATTGACGAACGCGGCCGCACCCGCGTGGACCGCGACAAGCCCTACTACTCCGAGCGCTACCTGATCACCGGCGTGATGGCCAGCTACCGCTTCCGCGCCTTCGCCAACACGGCGTGCCGCGTGCAGCTCAACGTGAACAATGTCTTCAACACCAACCGGGTCTTCATCACCCGCGTCTTCCCGAATGGCGCCCCGCGCAACTACGGCCGCCAGGCGGGTCGGGAGTTCGTCCTCTCCGTCGATCTCGAGCGTTGAGGACGTTGCGCGTGCCGGAAACGCCGCGACCTTGATTCCGCAAGAACGTGAAATCGCCGCTGCTCGCCCTCGCCGTCCTCGCCGCCGCAGTTGCGGCGACGGACGCGCGCGCCGAGCCGCGCTATTTCGCCGCCCGCCCCGGCACGCTGGTCGAGACCAAGGCCCGCCTCGCCGCCGGCGACGCCACGCTCCAGCCCGCGCTCGACAAGCTCGTCGCCGACGCTGACCGGGCCCTCGCGTTCGCGCCCGTCTCCGTCACACAGAAGACCAAGCTCGCGCCCAGTGGCGACCGTCACGACTACCTGAGCACGGCACCTTACTTCTGGCCCGATCCATCCAAGCCCGACGGCCTGCCCTATATCCGGCGCGACGGAAAGATAAACCCCGATAGCCGCACGTCGACTTCGGACCAACTGCGGCTGGAGGGGCTTGGCCGCACCGTCGAGACGCTCGCCCTGGCGTATTGGTTCACCGGCCGCGAAGCCTACGCCGCCCACGCCGCGCGCTGCCTGCGCGCATGGTTCCTCGATCCGGCCACGAAGATGAACCCGCACTTCAACTACTCGCAGGGTGTCCCCGGTCTCAGCGAGGGCCGTCCCGCCGGCCTGATCGAGGCCGGCGGTTTGATCGACGCCGCCGATGCCTCGGGCCTGCTCGCCGGCTCGCCCGCTTGGCCGGAGTCCGACGAAACCGCGCTGCGCGAGTGGTGCGCGGCGTTTCTCGACTGGATGCGCACGGGCAAACTGGGCCGCGCCGTCAGCGCCGGGGACAATAATCAGGCCACGATGGCCGATGTGCGGGCGGTGCGTTTCGCCTTCAAGGTCGGCCGCTCCGATCTCGCGCGCGCAATCCTCACCGCCGTCGGCCCCCAGCGCATCGCAGTCCAGATCGCGCCCGATGGCAGCCAGCCGCACGAACTCACGCGCACCAAGTCCTTCAGCTACTCGCGCCTCAACCTCGGCGGCCTGGTCACGCTCGCCACGCTCGGCGAGCGGGCCGGCGTCGATCTGTGGAATTTCTCGACGCCCGACGGCCGTAACCTGCGCAAGGCGATCGACTACCTGGCGCCCTACGCGAAATCGCCGCCAGCGCCGTGGCCCCACGAGCAAATCGCCGAGCTCGACGGCTCCTCCCTCGCGCCGATTTTCCGGCAAGCCGCCCGCGCCTACCGCGATGCGGGCTACGCGCAGATCGCCGCGCACCTACCCGGCGCAGAACGGGCCCGCTTTCAGTTGCTCCAGCCCGCCGCCGCCCGCTGAACCCATCCGCCCAATGCCACGTTCCATTTCCGTCGGCCTGCACTTCAACTCTCTGGCATTCGTCGCGCGCGCCCGCGCGTCCCAACGTCATCTATGGGAACGAAAATCACCGTGGACCTTGTCCTGTCATACCCAGGCTATCCCATGAATCGATCCGCGCTGGCCAGCCCTGGGTTTTATCCTATTCTCATTTTCCGCTGAATGGTTCACCGGCCGCAGTTCAGCTCGCGCTACAACCCCCGTCCCTCCGCGAACATGACCACCACCCTCCGCACGCTCAGTGCAACGCTGCCCACGTGAAAAACGTCGCGATGGGTTCCTACGACAACCTGCCGAACAGGAGCGCCAACGAGTTCGCGCTCCTGCTGCCCAGCTCGACCCGCGCGCGCCACCTTGAGAATGGCATCAACGGCCGGTTTTAGTCCCACGCAAGTCATCCCCCCTCTCCCTCATCGCGTCAGCTGCCAACCGATAATCATGAGGATCAGCGTGGCGTGATTTCACAAAAACTCGCCGCGCAGTTCCTAGGCACTACTCTCCCGAATCCACTATCTTGGCCCGTCAACCCCTCACCTCGGAGCACGCGCACTTGGCGTGTCCCAAAGGCTCCACCCAAACCGTCACTACCATGTCCCTCCACCTCCGCACTCGCGTCCGCGGCCTCTGCCGGCTGGCACTCGTCCTCCTGCTCCCTCTCGCCTCGGCCGCCCTTGCGGCCGAAGCCACCGGCACCCTCGCCGGCAACATCTCGAACATCGCCACGGGCAATAATCTCGAAGGCGCACGCGTCGAGATTCCCGCGCTGCGCGTGAGCACGCTCACCGACAACACCGGCCGCTACGTCCTCGCATCGCTGCCCGCGGGCACGCACGAGGTGGTCGTCTCCTACCTGGGCCTCGACACCACGCGCGCCACGGTCGCCGTCACCGCCGGCCAGCTCGCGACGCGCAATTTCGATCTCTCCACCGGCATCTACAAGCTCGACGCCTTCAAGGTCACTGGCGAACGCGAGGGCGACGCCGCCGCCATCACCGCCTATCGCAATTCCGAAAACCTCAAGAACATCGCCGCGACCGATTCCTTCGGCAATCTCCCCAACATGAACGCGGGCGAGGTCGCCATCCGGCTGCCCGGCATTTACGGCGAACTCGACGCCGGCGGCAACCTGAGCGGCTTCGCCGTGCGCGGCATGGCCTCGGGCCTCAACTCCGTGACGATGGACGGCGGCCTCATGACCGGCCAGGGCGGCTTGGGTCGCTCCATTTTCGTCAACAACATCACCGGCGCGATGTTCGACCAGGTGGAACTCATCAAGGGCCACACCCCCGACAAGGGTGCCGACTCCCTCGGCGGCACCATCAATTTCAAGAGCCGTTCCCCGCTCTCGATGCGCGAGAAACGCCGCATCACCTACACGCTCAGCGCGCGCATCGCGCCGTCGTTTACTCAGCAGATTCCCATCCGCGAGCAGCGCCGCCTCCACGGCCTCGCCAACCTCGGCTACCAAGAGGTCTTCGATGCCTTCGGCGGCAGCCGCAACCTCGGCGTCTCCGTCACTCTCTTCAACAGCGAGACCGCCATCGGTTCGTTTTTCACCACCCGTGATTTCCAAAACACGGAAACCTCCCCCGCCTTCCTCTGGAGCTACCTCACAAGCGATCTCTACAATCACCGCCGGCAGAAAAACATCACGGCCAAGGCCGACTACCGCCTCACGCCTTCGACCAAGCTCTCGTTCCTCGCGACCTACATCGACCACAGCGAGGTCTACCGCCGCCAATACAACGTCAACGCCACCACCAACCAGGTCGTCTTCAATCCCGCGCTCAACACCGCCGCCAACACCGGCGCCGGCATCGCACCCGGCTACACGTCGCGCATCACCACGGTCCGCCCCGTCCCGAACTCCATCATCGATGTCACGATGACGGGCCCGAACAATTTCTTCAACCGCCTCCGCCGCGTCGACGTCGGGATCGAACACCAAAAGGGCCCGCTGCAGATCGAGGCCAACCTCCGCCGCACGCAGACGCACATCAACATCGGCAACGGCGAGGGCGGCGTCCTCGTGAACCGGATCACCGGCTCCGGCTGGATCCTCGACCGCACCGAATCCGACCTCTTCCCCAAGTTCCTCCCCAACGGCGGCCCCGATTTCACCAACCCCGCCAACTACCGCCCGACCGCCAACGGCCTCACCAACGGCAACGACAAACAAATCCACGAGGTGGACGAGGGCCGCCTCGATGTGCGCTACAATCTCCCGATTTCCGCGCCGATCTTCGCCAAGGCCGGCGTCCATTGGCGCGAACAGACGGTCGGCGCCCGCAGCGCCTCGCGCCGCTGGAGCTATACCGGCACCGGCCCGCTCCCGCACGATCCCAATCTCATCACGATGGACCAGCGCAAGACGGGCCGCGGCATTCCGCAATGGGAAGCGTCTTGGTTCATCCGCGCCCGCGAGGTCATCGACCCCACGATCTGGCGCGAGGATTTCTATTTCCGCGAGACCACGAAGTTCACCGCCTACCGCCAAGCCGTCGAGACGGTCACTGCGCCCTACGCGATGGCGCAGGGCAAGCTCGCCCGCGACGGCTGGCTCGGTCGCACGGGCTTCCTTGGCGGCGTGCGCTGGGAAAAGACCGAGAACGAGGCCGACGGCTTCGTGCGCGCCCGCCGTCTCAGCGGCACGCCTGCCACCGCCACCGAGGCCACCGCGGTCGCCGCGGCGCAGGCCGACTACGCCAACAACCGCCGCAAAGTCGAAGGCGACTACACCAAGGCCTTCCCGAGCATCCACGCGTGGCACGACATCACCCAAAATCTCAAGGCCCGCCTGAGCTGGTCCACGAGCTTCGGCCGCCCCGGCTTCGGCCAACTCGTGCCCGGCGAGACGCCCAACGAAGCCAACGCCAACTTCGGCAACCGCCCGACTCTCACCATCAACAACCCGTCCCTCCTGCCGCAGACCGCGAAAAACTGGGACGCCACGCTCGAGTATTACTTCGAGCCCGTCGGCAATTTCACCGTCGGCTGGTTTCATAAGGAGATCCGCGACTACATCGTGACCGGCCAGGAATCCGGCGTCATCGGCACCGGCAACGACAACGGCTACAACGGCGAATACCCCGGCTGGACCATCCTCACCTCCGCCAACGCCGGCACCGCCGTCGTGCAGGGCTGGGAGTTCAGCTACCAGCAGCAGTTCACGTTTCTCCCCGGCGTGCTCAAGGGCCTCAGCGGCCTCGTCAACTACACGTTGCTCGACACGCACGGTAATTTCGGCGGCACCGGCCGGCGCGAAAAAGGCCAGGTCCCGAACTTCGTCCCGGTCACCGCCAATGCCAGCCTCAGCTGGCGCTACCGCGCCTTCAGCACCCGCCTGCTCGTGAACTACGCGGACACCTTTCTCACCGCCTACAACGCCACCTCGCCGGCGCGAAACCTCTACCGCATGGAGCGCAAGCTCATCAACCTCGGCTTCGGCTACCAGCTCCGCCCCACGCTCAACCTCACGCTCGACATCGACAACCTGACCAACGTCCCGCAGCGCCGCTACCGCGGCGTGCCCGACAACATGGAGCACTTCAACTACCCCGGCACCACCATCACCGTGGGCATCAACGGGCGTTTCTGATCCCAAACTCCATTCAGGCCGTGCAACTCCCGCGCCTTCTCTTCCTCGCTCTTTCCCTCCTGCTCTCGGTCTTCGGCGCGACCGTGAGCGCCGCCGACACTGCCACGCTTACCGGCAATGTCTCCAACCTCGCCACCGGCAATCTCCTTGAGGGCGCCCGCGTCGAAATTCCCGCCCTGCGCCTCGTCGCGCTTTCCGATGAGACGGGCCGCTACCTCTTCACCGCGCTGCCCGCCGGCACGCACGAAGTCGTCGTCTCCTACCTCGGGCTCGACACGACGCGCGCGACCGTGAGCGTCTCCGCGGGCGCCCGCGCCTCGCGCAACTTCGATCTCACCACCGGGATCTACAAGCTCGACGCGTTCAAGGTGACAGGCGAGCGCGAGGGCGGCGCCGCGGCCATCACCGCGCAGCGCAACGCCGACAACGTGAAGAACATCGTCGCGATGGATTCGTTCGGCAATCTGCCCAACATGAACGCCGGCGAGGTCGCCATCCGCCTCCCCGGCGTCGCCGGCAATCTCAGCGACGAAAACCTCGTCGATGGCTTCACCATCCGCGGCATCGGACCCGGCCTCAACTCCATCACCCTCGACGGCGCGCAGCTCACCAGCCAGGGCGCGCTCAATCGCGCCTCCAACATCAACAATCTCACCGGCACGATGTTCGACCAGCTCGAGCTCACCAAGGGGCACACGCCCGACAAGGAGGCCGGCTCCATCGGCGGCACAATCAACCTGAAGAGCCGTTCGCCGCTCGGCATGAAGGAAAAACGCCGCCTGAGCTACAGCTCGAGCGTGCGCTACGCCCCGCCGTTCACCGAGCAGACGCCCACGCGTGAAAAGCACCGCGCGCATCCGCTCTTTAATGTCCAGTGGCAGGAAGTGTTCGATGTCTTCGGCGGCGAGCGCAACCTCGGCGTCTCGCTCAACCTGTTCTACAGCGAAAACGCCGTCGGCGGCTTCCGCACCACGCGCGACTTCCAGAACACGACCGCCCAGCCCGCCTACCTCTGGGACTACCGCACGTGGGACAACTACAACAACCGCAAGCAGGGCAGCCTGAATTTCAAGGCCGACTACCGCCTCTCACCCAACACCAAGCTCTCGCTCAACACCATCGTCAACGACGCGATCGAGACCTTCCGCCGCCAATACGAGACGCGGGCCTTCACCACGCAGGCCATCGGCACCACCGGCACCGCCGGCATCCTCCCCGGCTTCACCGATCGCATCACGCGGGTCCGCGCCGCCCCGGGCTCCACCATCGACATGACGACCACCGGCCCGGGCAATTTCTACAACCGCCTGCGCCGCGTCGATCTGGGCGCGGAACACACCTTCGGGCCGCTGACGCTCGACTACAACGCCCTCTACACGCAGACGAACATCAACGGCGGCGGCGGCGGCCGCGGCGGCATCTTGGTCAACCGCATCACCGGCATCGGCTGGCTGCTCGACCGCACGCAGGACGATTTGCATCCGCGCTTCGTGCAGACCGAAGGGCCCGATTTCACCGACGCCGCCAATTACCGCCCCACCACCTACACGAACTCGATCCTCCAGAACGACGACATGATCCGCGAGGCCCGCGCCAACGCCCGTTACACGCTACCGACAGCCTTCCCGCTCGCGCTCAAGGCCGGCGGGCAATGGCGCACCCGCTACGTCGCCGCCAAGAGCTTCGCCCGCCGCTGGAACTACGCCGGCACCACCGCCCTCCCCGCCGATCCCACGATCATCACCCAGGACGCCGTGAAGACCGGCCGCCGCATCCCCCAATGGGAGGCGATCCAGTTCTTCGCCGACCGCCAGCCCATCACGCCCGCGCTCTGGCGGGAGGACCGCTATTTCAGCGAGCAGAACAACTACACCGCCAACCGCGCCGTGACCGAAGATGTCTTCGCCGCCTATGCCATGACGCAGGGGCGCGTGGGCAGCACGGGTTTCCTCGCCGGTGTCCGCACGGAGACCACCGAGACATCGAGCTGGGGCTGGGTCCGCGCCCGCAACGCGAGCACGCCCGCCCAGCAGGCCGCCGATCCGGTCGGCTCCGCCCAGCGCGACTACGCCGGCACCCAGCGCAATCTCAGCGGCGATTATCGGAAATGGTTTCCCAGCGCCCACCTCTCGCACGACCTCACGCCGAACCTGAAAGCCCGCCTCAGCTGGTCCACGAGCTTCGGCCGCCCCGCGCTCAACAACGCCCTCCCCAACGAAACCATCAGCGAGGCCAACCAGACCCTCACGGTGAACAATCCCGGGCTGCTCCCGCAGCTCGCCGACACCTGGGACGCCACGCTCGAGTATTATTTCGAGCCCGTCGGCAATTTCTCCGTCGGTTGGTTCCGCAAGCGCATCAAGGACTACATCGTCCCCGGGATCGCCACCGGCACGATCGCGGGCGGCAACGACAACGGCTACAATGGCGAATACGCCGGCTTCACCCGCCTCACTTCCGCCAACGCCGGCACCGCCTATGTCCAGGGCTGGGAGTTCAGCTACCAGCAGCAATTCACGTTTCTCCCCGGGTTGTTGAAGGGCCTCGGCGCCTCCGCCAACTACACCCTCATCGCCACGCACGGCGATTTCGGCGGCACGGTCTCGCGCAGCACCAACGAGGTCGCCGGCTTCATCCCCCGCACCGGCAATGCGAGCCTCTCCTGGCGCTACCGCAAGTTTGGCGCGCGCGTGCTCTACAACTACACCGGGCAGTATATCACGAGCTACACCGCCGCGAGTGTCGGGCGAAACATTTACCGCTACAAATACTCGACCATGAACGTCGGCGTCTCCTACCAGCTCCGCCCGTCCGCGACGCTCACGCTCGACGTGGCCAACCTCGGCAACGAACCCCAGGCCTTCTACCGCGGCATCCCCGACCAGATGCAGAACACGATCATCAACGGCACCACGTTGACCCTTGGGATCAACGGCCGCTTTTAACCTCGGCCCATGCCTCCGCGTCTTTTTTTCACCTTTGTTCTCACGCTGGCCGGCTTCTGCTGGGCCTGCGCCGCGGAAAAGCCGCTGAATATCCTCATCCTCTACACCGACGACTGGCGGCACGATACGCTCGGCAGCGCGGGTAACCCAGTCGTCAAGACCCCCGTGCTGGACCAACTCGCGCGCGACGGAGTCCGTTTCACGCAGAACTGCGTGACGACCGCGATCTGCGGCGTCAGCCGGGCCACGCTTTTCACCGGCCAGTGGATGGCGCGCCACGGCAACCCGGCTTTCGCCGCCTTCAAGACGCCCTGGGCCGAGACGTATCCCGGAATCCTGCGCGCCAGCGGCTACCACACCGGCCACGTGGGCAAGTGGCACAACGGCAAGTTCCCGCAGGAACATTTCGATTTCGGCCGCGCCTACAGCGGCACCCACTGGATCAACGAGCCCGACGGCACCCGGATCCACGTGACGCAGAAAAACGAGAATGACGCCCTGGAATTTCTGCGCACGCGCCCAGCTGAAAAACCCTTCGTCCTCACGCTCGCATTTTTCGCCACGCACGCCGAGGACCATAATCCGCTGCAATTCCTCCCGCAGCCCGCCAGCCTGGCGCTCTATCAGGACGACATCGTGCCCGTGCCGAAGACGGCCACCGACGGACATTTTCGCCGTCTTCCACCCTTCATCGCCAACGAGGAGAACGAGGGCCGCGTCCGCTGGCATTGGCGCTTCGATACGCCGGAGAAATTCCAGATAATGATGAAGAATTATTATCGCCTCGCGACCGAGGTCGACACGACCTGCGGGCGCGTCCTCGCCGAGCTGAAAAGACAGGGGGTGCTCGATCAGACCCTCGTGATTTTCACCAGCGACAACGGCTATTTCCACGCCGAGCACGGCCTCGCCGACAAATGGTATCCCTACCAGGAAAGCATTCGCGTTCCCCTCATCATCCGCGATCCGCGGATGCCGGCCGCCAAACGCGGCACGACCAACGACGACTTCACCCTCAACGTCGATCTCGCGCCCACCATCCTGGCCGCCGCCGGCCGGGCCGCACCCGCACGCATGCAGGGCCGCGACCTCGCCCCGCTCTATCTCGCGGCATCCGCGCCCGCCTGGCGCACCGAGTTTTTCTACGAGCACGCCACGATCCGGAACATCAACTTCATCCCTTCTTCCGAAGCCCTCGTGCGCAAGGACGTGAAGTATGTCTGGTGGCCCGACTTCAAGCACGAGCAGCTCTTCGACCTCACCGCCGACCCGCACGAGGAGCGCAACCTCGCCGCCGATCCCGCGCAGGCCCCGCGCCTCGCCGCCCTCCGCGCCCGCTTCGCGGAGCTGAAGGCCGCTGCGAGGTGAGTCGTGGTCGAGGCGCTCTGCCTCACTGGCCAGCGTGCCATCGTCTCGTCAGCAAATGTGAAAACTGGGGGGGTGTCCAAGGTCGCCCCACCTAACCACTTGAAGGAGTTAATTCCTCTTGCAGCACACTTTGTTCTCTTTTCAGGATAGTTCTGAAATGAAGAACCTCACTCGAAACTACGCTGAAAAGTGCGTGATGGCGCGAGTGATGAGGGCGACCGTTAGGCACCAAAAAACTTCAGTTTGAAGGACTACAAAACTTGGGGAGCTGCAGAGGTCGCGGGCTCACTCTGGGTTCGGAGCTTGATCAAGAAACTTCCACCCGAAACACCGCGAGAGGGTCGAATGACGGTCAGCAACAGGTCTGGCGTCGTCGGGGTGCACTACAGCATCCATGTCGTCCGCAAACCAAACGGCCGCGAATATGAATATGGTCGCTGGACGGCACGATGGCATGAATGCCCCAATCGCGGCGGCGTGGCATGGTATGTGACCAAAAACGTTCCGGATGAAATCGCCTTCGTTCGGGCGACACTTTCACTCCAACTCAAGACGGTGAATCGCGATGAGGTGTTGAAGCGGTTCGAGCAGATTGAGGGAACGAAAGCCTACGAAGAAATCGTCGCGCTCAAGAAGCAGGAGCCTTAGCCGCACGATGCGCCTCACACCAATCTCACGCAGTGATCTCATCCGCCGGCTGAAAGCCCACGGCTGGGGCGGGCCCTACGCCGGCGGCCGGCACCAATACATGACCAAGGGTCTTGCGCAGCTCACTATCCCCAATCCTCACGGCGGGCGAGAAATCGGTGTCAACCTGCTCAAAATCGTCTTGGACGAGGCGGGCATCTCCCGCGAAAGTTGGCTCAAGCCGCAGTAGCCGGCTCTGCCCGACGCGCGTTGATCGCGGGTAAGCCGACGCCGCGCTTCAGAGCCAGCTCGACCCAGCCTTCGAGCGCGCTCTCCAAATCCGCCAGCGTCTCCTTCTTGGTCGCACCGTAGCCAATCACTCCACGAAAACCGGCGATGCGGGCCACGTAGCCCTCGCCGTCACCAAGCTCCTCCACCACGGCAGCCTTGAGCGCCAATTTGCGGTAGGTTGAGAGCGTGTCCATGGGCGCGGACTATCAACGGATTTTCCCGCAACTTCAAGCCAGCACAAAACCTTTGGCATCCGTCGGAGAATCTCGATTATTTGCCTCGTGAAAACCCCGACACTTGCCCCCGCGTTGCTCACGCTCGCGTTTACCTACGCAACCCCGGTTGCCGCTCAAGTCGCTCCCCCGCCCTCCGCTACCGCGCCCGGGGCTGCCGTCAAACTCGACGACTTTGTCGTCACCGGCGTCTTCAACGCCACCGAGGCAAAGAAAGCCACCACCGCCATCACCACGCTCACGGCCGATTATCTCGCCGAGCAGGTTTACCTGAGCGCCGACGATCTCCTGCTCGAGGTCGCGGGCGTCTTCGTCAACTCCTCCCTCGGCGAGATCCGCGGCATGGTCTACTCGCGCGGCATCTCGGCCGACAGCTCCGACGGCGCGACCGGCCAATACTACGTCTCGATGCAGGAGGACGGCCTGCCGATCACCAACATCGCGTTCGGCAACTACAACGCCTCCTACTTCAACCGCCCCGACGCCACGCTCCAGCGGGTGGAGGCCGTGCGCGGCGGCAGCGCCTCGATCACCTCCTCCAATTCACCCGGCGGCGCCTTCAACTACATCAGCCGCACCGGCCCCGCTCGCGCCGGGGGCGAGGTGCGCTCGCGCTTCGGGCTCGAGGGCCGGAGCGAGCCTCACTATCGGGCCGATCTCGTTTACGGCGCCCCCCTCGGGCAGAAGGGCTGGGTTTACAGCCTCGGCGGCTTCTACCGCTACGCCGTGGGCCACCGCCCGGCCGACGGTTATCCGATGAACAACGGCTTCGTCGTCCGCGGCAACCTGTTCAAGGACTACGGCTCGGGCTCCGTGAAGATCTACGGCAAATACATGGACGATCGGAATCATTGGTATGAATACCTCCTCGCCCGCGATCCGCAGGATCCGAAGCAGTTCCCCGGCCTCAGCCGCTACAGCACAAATCTCTTTCCCAAGAGCTCCCACCAATATCCCCGCGAGTCCGACACCACGTTCGCCACGTTCGACACCGCCGATGCCGTCCGCTCCCGCCAGCGCTACGCCGGCATCGAGTGGAAGCACGACTTCGGCGACGGCTGGTCCCTCAACCATAACGTCAAGTTCAGCCGCAACTGGGCCGACTGGAACTCCTCCTCCGGCGTCACGCCGCGCTCCCTCGAGTGGCCGAATTTCTTTTCCACGATGGCCATCCAGTTCAGCGGCGGCACGCAGAACGGCCGCGTGCCCGCCGGGCTCTACCGCTTCTCGGATCGCAGAACCGGCACCGTGCTCGCCGAGGTCACCTCCAACGGCAACTACACCGTCAACGCCAACGCGCTGCTCAACGCCGGCCAGGTTGTCCGCTTCGCCAATCTCCCCAACGGCCAGATCGTGCCGAGCGCCTTGTGGACCAATGTCGGCCGCGTCGCCAACGAGCACATGGACGAAATCATGGAGCGTCTCTCGATCACCAAGAAGTGGGGCGGCCACTCGTTCACCGCCGGCGGCTACTTCGGCTACGCCGACATCTCGGATCGCCAGACCAGCGGCGGGCGCACCGCCTCGCCGCTCACGGAGCAGCCGCAGCCCGTAGCCATCACTTGGATTCCCGCGACCGCGGCCAACCAACCGGCCGGCACGCCCGCCGCCGCCCTCGCCGCCGTCGCCGGCTGGAACGGCCAGCCCGTCCTGCTCACCAACCCCGAAGGCTTCACCTCCCTCGGCAACGGCTACACGCGCGACCTCGCCATCGCCCGACAGTTCGCCTATTTCTTCGGGCATAAGTGGGACGTCAACCAACGCTGGGGCATCGACTGGGGCTTCCGCGGCGAGAAATTCCGCGTCAAGGGCTTCAACCAATCCGGCTCCCTCAATCCCCGCGGCAACTGGGATCCCACCTACGGCGGCGCCGACGGCAATCCGCTCACGATGTTCGATAACCGCTTCACCGTCCCGAATCCGAACGCCCAGTGGTTCTTCGACAAAAACGTGCGCAGCTTCTCGTGGTCCGCTGCCAGCAATTTCGTCATCAACAACGAAAATTCCTTTTACGTCCGCTACGCCGATGGCGAGAAGGCCCCCGACTACGCCTTCTTCCGCAATTATAACTCCGTCTTCCGCCTCAATAATCTCCGCCCGCGGCCGCAGACCGTCGAGCAGGTTGAGCTCGGCTACCGCTGGAAGAGAAAAGGCGTCACGCTCACCGCCACGCCCTTCTGGAGCCGCCTCGGCAACATCAACGCCAACCCCCAGGCCACCGAGGCCGACGGCATCACGCTCTATTACCCGGACCCGATCTACAACATGGTGACGACCTTCGGCCTGGAGCTCGAGGCCGAGGTCCGGTTCACCGAACGCTTCCGCGTCCGCTCGGTCTTCACCGCCCAGAAAGCTGAGAACACGATTTGGAAAGTCTTCGTCGCCGGCTCCAACGGCCGCGATGACGACAGCTACCTCGATTTCTCCGGCCGCGATGCCGACAACAACCCCGACTTCATCCTCAACACCACGTTCGACTACCGCCTGCGCAATGGCTTCGTGAACGTCTCGTGGCGTCACATGGGTGAGCGCGCCGGCAACATCTCGAATGTGATCACCCTGCCGCGCTTCAATCAGTTCAACCTGAACGCCGGCTGGACCATCAGCCGCACCCGCTCCCTCGGGCTCAACGTCAACAACCTCTTCGACAGCGAAGGCGTGATGACATGGCGCGGCTGGGGCGTGAACCCCGGCGACCGCCAGAGCTACACGTCGCTCCCCGCCACCGGCCGCGAAACCATGCTCCAATACGTCCCCGTCCAGCCGCGCTCCTACTTCATCACCTTCACGCAGAAATTCTGAGGCACCGATCAGGCCCAGGTAGGGCGAGGCGTCCCGCCGAGCCGCGGCTCACCGCGGACGGTTCGCCCTACCTTCCCGCGCGAGGAATCTAGTTCGCTTCACTCCGCCTCCCTGTCTCTCCAGCCTCCCACCATGCGCCGTCTCTCCCTCGCCCTTTACCTGCTTCTCTCCGTCTCGGCTGCCGTCGCCTAGGCGCCGAAAAAGAAGAACGCCGCTCCCGGCGCCGAGCCTGCCGCCGCCGGCCAAAAGTCCCGCGCCGAGATGGCTGCCCTCTCGACCGCCATAGAACCTTCCGCGATCACGGTCGCGCCCGGCACCAAGGTCGAGCACCTCGCAATCGACTTCACCCATCTCAAGGTCGGCGCGCCGCGGAAGCCGAGGCTCCTGCCGCCGCTGCAAAAGATGCCAGCAAGAAAAAGGCGGAGGTCGGCCCGCGCATGCAGGCCGATGCCCACGGCCTGCTCCATGCCTTCGACGCACTTTACGTCATGGTCAACGAGCAGCGCGGCAAGTCCGGTCTCTCTGGCGGGTGCGCGACATCGATGGCGACGACCAGTATTACAAGATCGAGTTTCTCCGCGCCATGAACGGCTCCGGAGAGCACGGCACGCACGCCCTCGTCCTCTCGCCGACGGCCAGTCGATCTACTTCGCCAACGGCAACCACACCGATCTCCCCAAGGCGATGGAGCGGGCCCGCATTGTCGCCTGGGGCGAGGACCGCCTCCTCCCGCGTATGTGGGATGCCCGCGGCCATGCCCGCAACAAATACGCCCCCGGCGGCTACATCGCCCGCACCGATCGCGACGGCAAATCGATCGAACTCTTCTCGATCGGTTTCCGCAACCAATACGACATGGCCTTCGACCAGAACGGCGAGCTCTTCACCTACGACTCCGACATGGAGCGGGACCAAGACTCGCCCTGGCATGTCCCCACGCGCATCGACCACGCCGGCGACGGCGGCGACCATGGCTGGCGCTCCGGCGCCGGCCGCTGGCCCGCCTATTACGCCGATTCCCTGCCCAAGGTCGTCAACATCGGCCCCGGCCACCCGTGGGCGTCACCTTCGGCACCGGCGCCAAATTCCCCGCCAAGTTCCAGCACGCGCTCTTCGCCGCCGATTGGACCTTCGGCACGCTCTACGCGATTCAGCTCCCGCCCGACGGCGCGAGCTTCCGCGGCGAGCGCACCGAGTTCGTCTCCGGCAAGTCCATACCGTTCACCGATGTGGTGATCAACCCCAAGGATGGCGCGATGTATTTCACGGTCGGCGGCCGCCGCACGCAGGCCGCGCTCTGCCGTGTGACCTACACCGGCCGCGAGAGCACCGCGCCCGCGAAAATCGCTCCGCCCACCGAAGCCGCGCAGCTCCGCCCCTCACTCGAAGTCCTCCACGCCGAGGGCACGCCCGTCACCGCCATCGACACCGCGTGGCCGCGCCTCGCGAGCCCCGATCGTTTCGTGCGCTTCGCCGCGCGCGTCGCGATTGAGCGCCAGCCCGCCGAGAAATGGGCCGACCGCGCGCTCGCAGAATTGCAGCCGCAGGCCGCCATCGAGGCGCTCAACCAAGAAGAGCTGCAGGACCTCCTCGCCTGCCTCCTCAGCGGCGGAAATCCGGCGGACGCGATGTTCCGCCGCCAGCCGCGAGATTCTCGACCCCCAGCCGTGCGGTGTCGCGCGGCGGCGAGCGATATTTCACCCCCTGCGATCCCGGAAGGTTTCGCAAGGGGCGGGGCTTGATTTTATTTTTGCATCCGCATTTCGCAACGACCCGTAGAGGCCTCGAATCGCGGGGAAATGCCCGCGACCAAATCAACCGCAGCCTCCAAAACCATGAAAACAAAACTACTATCGATTGCCGCCCTCTGCTCCTTGTTTCCGGGTCTTGCCTCGGCCCAGAGCAGCAGCTTCATCAACACTTCGACCCGCGGCTTCGCCGGTTCCGGTGCAGGTGCGATGATCTCCGGATTCGTCGTCAACGCCCCCGCCGGCCAGCTCCGCTGGGTGCTCGTGCGCGGCGTCGGGCCGGGCCTCGCCACCTTTGGGGTGGCCACCCCCCTGGCCGATCCCGCGATCCGCATCGTGGCAGGCAATGGCACGGTCATCGCGACCAACGACAATGTCGCGACCGCGCCGAACCTGACGTTGCTCAACACCGTCACCACTGCGGTAGGGGCGTTTCCGTTGAACAACTCCGCGGAATCAGCCGTGCTCCTCGGCGTGCCCGCCGGAGCCTACACGGTGCAGCTCACCGGCGGCACGGCCGCGAACGAGATGCGGCCGGCACTCCTCGAAGTCTACGAAGCAGGCCCAGTCGCCGCCGACCAGCAGAGCCAGACCATCAGCGGCCTCGCCGCCGCGACCCCGGCCTTGTCCACGCTCGCCACGGCGCTCCGCCTGACCGGGCTCGATGCCACCCTGGCCGCCGGTGGTCCGTTCACGGTGTTTGCCCCCACGGACGCCGCGTTTGCCGCCCTCCCGACCGCCACCCTGAACAATCTGATCGCGAATCCCGCGCAGCTCGCGCAGGTGCTGCTCTTCCACGTCGCAAGCGGACAAGTGCTGTCGAGCCAACTGACCAATGGGCAGCAGGTGACGACGCTGCGAACCGGCGCGCGCCCGCTCGCCATCACGATCACGGGCGGCGGTGTGCGCGCTGACAACGCCAACGTCGCGATCGCCGACGTGCGGGCCGTGAACGGGGTCGTTCACGTCATCGATCAGGTCTTGCTCCCGTAAGCCTTCGCACTGTCCCGAAACAAAGCCTGCCGCCTCCTCCGCGGCGGGCTTTTTTGTTCGCAAGCGCGCACCCGCGATGCGCGCGCAGCCTCAACGCGATTTTTCCATCTCCGCGAGCACCTGCTTCGCGTCGGCCTTGCCGGCGAAGTCGCCCGGAGCCGCCGCCGCGAGCCGCAAGGCCGCGAGCGCGGGTTCGGTTTTGCCCAGCGCGCGATTCACCAGGCCGAGATGATACTGCACCTCGGGATTGCCGGCCATGCCCTTCGCCGCTTCCTCGATCAGGGGCAGGGCCTCGGAGTATTCCTTCCTTCGATAATGAATCCAGCCGAGGGTGTCGGCGATAGCGGGTTCGCCCGGGGCGGCGGCGCGGGCCTTGCGCGCCAGTTCGAGCGCGCGGTCAGTCTGCCGGAGCTGCTCGGCGTAGAGGTTGGCGAGGTTGTTCAACACGATCGTGGAGTTCGGGGTCAGGGCGAGGTGCTTCTCGTAGAGGTCGCGCCCGCGCTCGGGCTCGCCGATGAGCACGAACGACTGCGCCGCCACCCGCAGCGCCCCCAAATCGTCGGCGGGCATCCGCGCCAGAAAGGCATCCACCATGGCGGCGATGCCGGGGGCGTCCTTGCGGGCGGCGAAGGATTCCGCAATCACGCCATAGGCGACCGCTTGCGTGCGATCGAGCCGCGCCGCCTCGGTGGCTGCTTCCTCCGCCGCCGCCCAGCGTTTTTCGGTCGCATGGACGCGTGCGGCCAGGAGCGGGCCGGCGGCCTGCTTGGGCGCCGCGTTCGTGAGCGCCTGCGCGCGCCGCAGCGCGTCGGCCGGCCGCTTCTCCTGCAGGTCCAGATTGCCGAGATCGACGTTGGCGGGGATGAAGTCCGGCGCCAATTCGACCGCCTGCTCCAGACTGCGCCGCACCTCGGGCAATTTCGACTGATGCCAGTAGGCGAGCCCCAGCATGTAATGGAGCAACGCGCTTTTCGGGTTGGCGGCGAGGTTCTGCTGAAACGCTGCGATGAGCGCGTCGAGCTTGCCGAGCGCCTTCGACGACTCGATCAGGAGCAAGTAGGGCTGGATCAGGTCCGGGCGGCGCGAGAGGACTCCGGCCATCGCCGCGACCACGCGGTCGTGCTGGCCGGACTTGAGGTGGAGCTGCGCGACCAGCATCACAATCTCGAGGTTGTCGGGAAAATACGCCAGGGCCTGCTCGAGCGCCGTGGTGGCGCCGGCGGTGTCGTTGGCCTGAAGGAGCGCCATCCCGAGGTGGGGCTTCTCCATGCCCAGCCCTTGGAAGACCTCGCCGATTCGGCGATACTCCGCGATCGCCTTGGGCAAGTCGCCCTGCGCCTGCCAGACGCGCGCGCGCAGGACCTGCGCCTCGTAGTCGGAGCCGTCCAGCGCGAGCGCCTTGCCGAGAAAGCCCAGCGCGTCGTCGTGGCGTTTCTCGGCCAGCGCAACCTGGGCGAGGGCGCGCCACGCATGCTGCGCGTCGGGCGCCTGCTTGGTAATCTCCGTGATGGCCGTGATCGCCGCGGGAACCGAGCCGGTTTGCGCGAGGTAGGCCGGATAGGCCAGCCGGAGCGGCGACCGCAAGGGGGCGAGCTCCGCCGAGGTCTTGAGGCTGGCAGCGGCGGCCGTCGGATTGTTCATCGCCGCCTGCAGCAGCCCCAACGCGGCATGGGCGGGCGCCGACTTGGGATCGAGCACCACCGCGCGATCGAGGGCCGCCTTGGCCTTGGCGCGATCACCGCGGAGATTCTCCAGCGCGGCGTTGGCAATATGATACCAGGGGGTGTTCTTGTCGGGAAAATTGCGGAGCATCTCCTCCGTGGCCTTGAATTCATCCGGCCCGCGCATGGTCTCGACGAGCACGGCCAGCGCCTCGGGCGCGACGGCAGTGCGTTCCAGAATCGCGAGCACTTCGCGACGGGCCTCGTGCCGCACGCCCAAGCTGGACAGCAGCCGGGCGCGCTTGATGCGCGCCTCATAGTTGCCCGGGGCCACTCCGACCAGCTTGGTGAGGTAGCTCATCGCGCGCATCGTGGCGCCGCGCTCGTGCCAGATGGTCGCGAGGGCTTCGTTGGCAGTCACGTCGTCGGGGAACTTCTGCAGCACGTTTTGGTATTCGATGCGGGCCCGCTCGACATCGCCGGACTTCCGGAATTCGGAGGCGCGCTCAAGCTGCCGGAGTCTCTTGCTCTCGGCGGAGCAGCCCGCGAGCAGGCAGGCCAGGGCAAGGGCGACGAGGACCGGGATACGAGAGGACATTTTCATGAAGGGAAATCGAACGGCCGCCTGACGCGACGAGCACGTTGAGGATTCGTCCGGTCTAGCCGCCGGCCGGACGAATAACAATCCGCGATTGGTCAGAACTTCCACTCCACCCCGGCGAACGCACCTATGCCCAGGGCGGGGTAGCCGTTCACTTCCTCGTAGCGTTCGCCGAGCAGGTTTTCGCAGCGCGCCTTCAACGCGAGGCGCGGCGTCGCCTGCCATGATCCGTAGAGACGCGCGACCGTGTAGTCCTCGGCGTCGATTTGGCGGAAGGTGCGCGCATCGACATCGCGCCGGTGCGCGGCGAAAGCCAAGCCACCGCCAAGCGTGACTCCGCGGGCGGGCTCGGTCCACGCATCGACGCTCCCGCCTTGGCGCGGACGGCGCAGGAGGCGCGCACCGGTCGTGAGGTTGTCGGCCTCGAGATAGGTGTAGTTGACGCGGAAGCCGCCGAGGCCCGGCTGCGCAAACTGCGCCGCAATCTCGACGCCACGCGTGCGGGCGCGCTGGATGTTTTCCACGCTGCGGAAATTCGGCGTGCTCGCGATCAGGTCGGTAAAGCGCGTCTCAAACCACGTGGCGCTAACCGTGCCGCGGCGCTGAGCGAAATAAAAGTCCGCGCCCGCATCCGTGCCGCGCGCGCGCTCGGCCCGGAGTGCGGGATTGCCCGTGTAGAACGCGCTGCGCCCGTAGAGATCGAGGAAGCTCGGCGAGCGGAAGGCGGTGCCGTGGCTCGCGCGGAGCTTGAATGTTTTAGGAATCGGGAGCCACGCGGCCGTCGCTCGTCCGGTCGTGGCGCGGCCGAAGGTGTCGAAATCATCGCTGCGCAGGCCGCCGGTGACGAAAACGTTCTCCGCCGGCGACCACTCGTCCTGCGCGAAGACGGCCAGCAGACCCTGCTTCTTGTTGATGTCGCCGAAGCCGGTGTTGCGCGTGTGGTTCGCCTCCGTGGTGAAGCCGGCGGTCGTGCGATGACGCTCCCATCCGTTGTAGCTCGTCTGCGCGTCGAGCACTCCACGGCGATTCTTCACGACGGTGAACACCGTCGCGCGGCCCGCGCGCGGGCTCTCCGCCGTGAAACGCCTGTCCTGCCCGCCAAGGACGGCGCGCGCGGTCCAGACGGGTGAGAGCTTCACGTCGGCGAACGCCGTCGCGAGCAGGTTGCTCTCGCGCTCCTCGTTGTCGGGATCGTTGGTGTAGCGATCACCGGGCGAGCCATACACGCCGTGAAACCAGCGCGCCGTGCCGCCCACGCTCACACGCGCGTTGAGCGTGCGGTCGAGGCGGAGGACGGTGTTGGCGGAGTCGAAGGCGTTGTTAGCGCGCTCATTGTCGGTGTGGCCGCCCTGCGCGGAAAAACTCCACGCGTTGGCGCCGCGCTCACCCTGCGCCGCGATCGATCCCTGCACGGTGCCGAAGCTGCCCGCCTCGAACCCCACGCGCCCGCTGGGCGCGCCGGCGCCGCGCTGGGCGCGCAGCGCAATCACGCCGCCCGCCGCCTCGCCGCCATAAAGCGTGCTCTGCGGGCCGTGCGACACCTCGAGGCTGTCGCACGCGCCCACGCACGCGCCACCGAGGAAGACCGCGTAGTCCGTGTTGGGATCATTGAGGCGCAGGCCGTCGACCAGGAAGAGGGTCTGGTTGGAATTCGACCCGCGCAGAAAAAGCGAGGTCACCGCGCCCGGTGCGCCCGTCGCAAAGGCCGGCGCGCCCGTCGCGCCGCCGAGCGCACCCGCGAGCGTTCGCACTTGGCGTCGGGCGAGTTCCTCGGCGGAGAAGGTCTCGAAGGCCGTGCCGAGGGTCTGCACCTCGGCCGGGGTGCGGGTGGCCGTTGTGACGACCGGCGTGAGCTGGGCCGGCGGCGTCTGCGCGGGCGAACTGGTGGCGGCCGCGACGAGCGTCGCGAAGCCGGCGGCACAAAGCAAAGCCTGGCGCACACGGCGCCCGGCGGGGGAACGATTCGTTTTCATGGAGTCCTGCGGATCAGCGGGCGCAAAGAGCAGGACCGGGCGCCGCGGACGGCGGCACGGACACACTCCCACGCTTCATTTTTGCGATGAAGTTTTCGCGGGCGGCGCGCGCAATCGCGCCTCACGCGTGAGTGATCCCGGGCAGGTGTTCGGACTCCGCATGTGTGCCGCGAGCGGACTCGCGGCGCCTCGCCCCCGCCTTCACCCGCGACCGGAGTCGTGGATTGGCTCTGCTCCCGCTCGCGCAGGATGGGGGTCTGTGATGCGTTACCGCAGCGCAACTGTGGCCGGCTTCCACGGCCTTCCCTGTTTCCGGAATCGAAAAAGAACGACTGGCTCTGGCAGGCCACCGACCCGCACCTCCCTTGGCAAACACCATCTCAGTCATACGCATCAACAAATATGGATGCGTAGATATGTCGCTTGCCAACCCCCTTCGTCCCCCTAGCTTCACCACCATGAATCCCGCCCAACCGCGCTCGGCCGACGCCCAGGATGCGTTCCGCCGCCTCTTCGCCTCGAAGATTGTCGTGCTCGACGGCGCGATGGGCTCGATGATCCAGACCTTCAAGCTGAGCGAGGCCGACTTTCGCGGCGAACTCTTCAAGACCCATCCCCACGATCTCCAAGGCAACAACGACCTCCTCTCGATCACGCGGCCCGATGTGATCGAGAAGATCCATGCCGATTACTTCGCCGCCGGCTCGGATCTCGTGGAGACCAACACGTTTTCCAGCACCTCCATCGGCATGGCCGACTACCAGTGCGAGCCGTTCGTCCGCGACATCAACCTCGCCGCGGTGGCCTGCGCGCGCCGCGCCGCGGATTCCGCCACAAAGCAATTCAATCGCCCGTGCTTCGTCGCCGGCGCCATCGGCCCTCTCAACCGCACGCTCTCGATGTCGCCCGACGTCAACCGCCCCGACTACCGCGCCGTCACGTGGGACCAAGTCGTCGGCGCCTATACTGAACAGATCGAGGCGCTGCTTGATGGCGGCGTCGATGCGCTGCTGGTCGAGACCATCTTCGACACGCTCAATTCCAAAGCCGCTCTCTTCGCCATCGAGCAAGTCTTCGATCAGCGCGGCAACGCCGCGCGCGTGCCCGTGATGATCAGCGTCACGATCACCGATGCCTCGGGTCGCACGCTCTCGGGGCAGACGATCGGGGCGTTCTACGCGAGCATCGCGCACGCGAAGCCGTTTTCCGTCGGTATCAATTGCGCGCTCGGTGGCGCCGCGATGCGGCCCTACGTCGAGGAGCTGTCACGTATCGCCGCCTGCTACACGACGTGCTACCCGAATGCTGGCCTCCCGAATGCCTTCGGCGGCTACGACGAATCGCCCGCCGACATGGCCAAGGTCCTCGGCGAATTCGCCGCCAACGGCTGGCTCAACATGGTCGGCGGCTGCTGTGGCTCCACGCCGCCGCACATCGCCGCCATCGCGCAGGCCGTGAAGGGCCGCGCCCCGCGCATGGTCCCGCAAGCCGCCCGCGCCCTCCGCCTCAGCGGCCTCGAACCCCTCGCCGTCGCCTGAGGTATCGCACCTTCGCGAGCCTTCGCTTCACTTCGCGTCTTCGCGCTTCATGTCTTCGTCTTCCTCAGGTTCCGCCGCCTCCACCTTCCTCGTCATCGGCGAGCGCACCAACATCACGGGCTCGCCCAAGTTCGCCAAGGCGCTCAAGGCCGGCGACTGGGACGGTTGCCTCGCGATCGCGCGCCAGCAGGTCGAGAGCGGCGCCAACGTGATCGACATCAACGTGGACGAGGCGCTCATCGACGGCGAGGCCACGATGGTGAAGTTCCTCAACCTCATCGCCGCCGAACCCGAGATCTCGCGTGTGCCGGTGATGCTCGATTCGTCGAAGTGGACCGTGCTCGAGAAGGGCCTCCAGTGCCTCCAGGGCAAAGGCATCGTCAACTCGATCTCGCTCAAGGATGGCGAAGCCGAGTTCCTCCGCCGCGCGAAATTGATCATGCGCTACGGCGCCGCGGCGGTTGTGATGGCGTTCGACGAGCAGGGGCAGGCCGCCACGCGCGACGAAAAAGTCCGCATCTGCACGCGCGCCTACAATCTGCTCACCCAGAGAATCGGCTTCCCGCCCGAGGACATCATTTTCGATCCCAACATCCTCACCGTCGCCACCGGCATCGAGGAGCATAACAACTACGCCGTCGATTTCTTCGAGGCCACGCGGCTCATCAAGCAGACGCTCCCGCACGCCAAGGTCAGCGGCGGCGTCTCCAACGTCTCGTTCTCCTTCCGCGGCAACAACCCCGTGCGCGAGGCGATGCACACCGCCTTCCTCTACCACGCCATCCGCGAGGGCATGGACATGGCGATCGTCAACGCTGGCATGTTGGGCGTCTATCAGGAGATCGCGCCTGACCTGCTCGAAAAAGTGGAGGACGTGCTCCTCAACCGCCGCCCCGACGCCACCGAGCGCCTCGTCACCTTCGCCGACGAACTGAAAGCCAAGGAGGCCGCCGAAAAAAATTCCGCCTCCGGGGCCACGGCCGTCGCAGCTCAGCCCTCCGCCGCCGACGCGTGGCGCAGCCTCTCCGTCGAGGAGCGCCTCAGCCACGCGCTCGTCAAAGGCATCGATCAGTTCGTCGAGGCCGACACCGAGGAGGCCCGCGCCAACACCGCCAAATACCCGCGCCCGCTCAACATCATAGAGGGCCCGCTCATGGACGGCATGAGGATCGTCGGCGATTTGTTCGGCGCCGGAAAAATGTTTCTCCCGCAGGTCGTGAAGTCCGCGCGCGTGATGAAGAAATCCGTCGCCTACCTCACGCCGTTCATGGAGGAGGAAAAGCGCCTGCACATCGCCGGCGGCGGCACTGCCAAGCCCAACGGCCGCATCGTCCTCGCCACCGTCAAGGGCGACGTCCACGACATCGGCAAGAACATCGTCGGCGTCGTCCTCGCCTGCAATAACTACGACGTCACCGACCTCGGCGTGATGGTGCCCGCCGAGAAGATCCTCGCCACGGCGCGCGAGAAGCAGGCCGACGTCATCGGCCTCTCCGGCCTCATCACACCGTCGCTCGACGAGATGGTCTCCGTCGCGCGCGAGATGACGCGCCAGAAATTCACCGTCCCGCTCCTCATCGGCGGCGCCACCACGAGCCCCGCGCACACCGCCGTGAAAATCGCTCCCGAGTATGCGCCCGGCGTCATCCACGTGCTCGACGCCTCGCGCGTCGTGAACGTCGTGAGTTCGCTCCTCTCGCCCACGCAGAAGCCCGCTTTCCTCGCCGAGGTCGGCGAAAAGCAGGAGCGCCAGCGCATCGAGTTCGGCGAGCGCCAAAACAAACGCGCCCTCCTCCCCCTCGCCGAAGCCCGCGCGCGCCGGCAGATGTTTGATTGGACCACGGTTGATATTCCGCGCCCGGAATTCCTCGGCACGCGAGCGTTCGCGACGGACGCAGGCGAGGGGCCAAAGGCGATAGGCGATAGGCAGGTATCGGAAGCCCATCGCCCATCACCCCTCGCCCATCGCCTCGAACTCGACGCCATCGTCGAGTTCATCGACTGGGGCCCCTTCTTCTCCGCCTGGGAACTCCACGGCCGCTACCCCGACATCCTCACCGATGCCGTCGTCGGCACCGAGGCCACGAAGCTCTTCACCGACGCACAAAAACTCCTCGCCCGCATTGTCGCCGAAAAACGCTACACCGCGAAAGCCGTCATCGCCTTCTGGCCTGCCAACGCCGTCGGCGACTCCGTTGAGGTGTATGCGGACGAGTCCCGCTCGCGCGTCGTGCAGACTTTCCACTTTCTCCGCCAGCAGCAGGAGAAACCCGCCGGCCAGTTCAACCACTGCCTCGCCGACTACATCGCGCCACGCGACAGCGGCCGCCTCGACTATATCGGCGGTTTCGCTGTTACCGCCGGCCACGGCGTCGAGGAACTCGCCGCCGAGTTCAAGGCGGTGCACGACGACTACAACGCCATCATGGCCCAAGCCCTCGGCGACCGCCTCGCCGAAGCCCTCGCCGAGCTGATGCACAAAAAGGTCCGCGACTTCTCCGGCTACGGCAAGACCGAGAACCTCGCGATGAAAGACATCATCCGCGAAAAATACCGCGGCATCCGCCCCGCCCCCGGCTACCCCGCGTGCCCCGACCACACCGAGAAGCCCCCGCTCTTCGCCCTCCTCGACGCCACCGCCACCACCGGCATCACCCTCACCGAAAGCTGCGCGATGAGCCCCGCCAGCAGCGTGAGCGGGATGTATTTCAACCACCCCGATGGGAAATACTTCGCTGTGGGAAAACTCGGGAAGGACCAGATTGCCGATTACGCAGCCCGAAAGCGAATGCCCGTAGCCGAGGTGGAGCAATGGCTCGGGCCTTATTTGGATTATCAACCGACCTGATGTAGAACCGGCCGCTGGCCGGTTGCGCCCCGCCCAGCGGCCGGGCCTACACCACTTCCAATCCTGCCAACTCGGCCAGTTGCCGCTGCCGCTCGTCAAACGTCGCAAACCGTTTCGTCCGCAGCGCGAGCGCACAGGCCACATGGAGCACATCCATGCCACGCGTGCCCAGCGTCTCCGAATGCAGGCGACCGAGCCTCTCCGCATGGGCAAACGCTTTCGGCCAGTCCACCGGAGTGAGGTGCAATACGCCCGCCTCGGTGTCAGCTTCAACATCGTGCAGGGCCGACTCGCGCTGGGCGGCTGAAATCTGCCGCCGAAACACGCAAAGCCGGAGCGCGTTTCGCAGCTCGTGGCGGATGAGCGGAGTGAAGACCAGCGGTGTCGCACCAGACTCCACCGCCTTCACGGCGCGATCCGTGTTCCCATCCTGCACGTAGAGCGACACAAGAAAGCTCGTGTCGGCATAGACGGGCGCGGCCATCAGAAGCGACCCTTGTTCTCAGCTAGAATGTCGGCCATCACGGCCGCCGGAATGACCTTGTCGCCGTAAATCCGCCGCAGTCGGGCCCGGAAGTCAGGCAGCGAGGTCTTCCGCTTAGGCGGGTTTCCCGCCGGCACGAGGCTGGCGACAATCTGCTTTCGCCGCGTGATGGCCACGTCCTGCCCGGCGTTGACCCAAGACAGCACCTTGGGAAACTCCGTGCGCAATTGCCGGACGGTCGCGGTTTTCATGTGACTCAAAATGAGTCACACCATTTCCCCGTCAAGCCCCGCCTCCGCCAACCGGCGTGTCCCAACCAAACGGAGAAACCCGCGTTCTTCGCACTCCTCAAGGTGACCGCCGCCACCGGCATCATCCTCACCGACGGAGCGCGACAGCGAAAAGATGGCGAGCCCCGCCGGGAGCCACAAAGCCGCGCCATAAGCCCCGCCAGCAGCGTGAGCGGCATGTATTTGAACCACCCCGATTCAAAATACTTCGCGGTGGGAAAACTCGGGAAAGACCAGATTGCGGACTACGCCACGCGAAAGAAGATCTCTGTCGCCGAAGCCGAAAAATGGCTCAACCCCCTGCTTTGACTAATGACCGAACAGGGTTGGCGCGAAATTTGACAGCGGCTATACGAGTCCGAAAATCCGCGCCGTGAACTATAGAGCCCCCGACTTGTTTTCCCCTACGATGCGTAGACGCATCAGCAACCAAGAGCTTATTGCCGAACTTCAACGGTTCTCAAAATTTTACGGCCCATCTGATCGGACACAACGGAACTACGACAAATGGCCTGAGCGGGCATTTTGCTCACAGACTTTCCGAACTTATCTTGGCCCGTGGAAAGTTGCGCTCACAAACTTGGGTTTGAAATATGAGCCCACGGAAAGGCAGAGATTTTCGGATAGGGAGATTGAGGAGGAGCTGCGGAGGTTTGCCGAAGCAACACCTGCAAAATCGAGAACCTTAAGCCGCTTCAAAAACTGGCAGGGCAAGCGCATAAGCGAGCACTCGATTAGCCGAAAATATGGCACTTGGCATGACGCGCTGCATGCGCTGGAAATCGAATGTCCAGGTCGCTCAAAATCGAAGAAATTGAGCGACGACGACGTTCTTGAAGCAGTGGAAAGAATCTGGAGATGGACTCGTCTAAAACGGGATGTTTCACCCCCTAGTCAGGGTCATTTCATCGAATACTCGAAACAGCATGCCGACGGCGTGTCCGTTGGGACAATTTTCAATCGGTTCGGTTGTTTCGAGCCTTTCATGATCGCATTTGGCGGTTGGAAGCGAGGCGAAGTAACAAAATCGGATCTTCTCACCCGATTGCAGAAGAAGCCGTCTCGCACGAATATTTCCAAAGGTCTCCGCTACCAACTCTTGGTTGATTCGAAATTTTCATGCAGCGCTTGTGGCCCAAAGCGGAAACAAGAAAAACAACTTCACATCGACCACATAATTCCCGTCTCAAAAGGCGGAACGAATGCGCGCGAAAACCTGCGCGTGCTGTGTGAAGACTGCAATCTAGGACGCGGGAACCGATTCCTTGAGTGAATCGGTCGATTGCTCCGCATAATTCCTCCATGAAAGACAGCAAAACCAAGAGGCAGTTATCCCCTGCTCAACGCGACGAGCTGCTCGGCACGTTGCAGGCGCGGTTTGAGAAAAACCCGCAGCGCCACGCGAAGCTCGACTGGGCGAAGGTGAAGGCGCGGCTGGACGCGCATCCCGACAAACTGTGGTCGCTCGCCGAGATGGAGCGCACGGGCGGCGAGCCGGATGTCGTCGGGCACGACGCGAAGACGGGCGAGGTCGTCTTCTTTGATTGCTCGGCGCAGAGCCCGAAGGGCCGCGAGAGCCTGTGCTACGACCGCGCGGCGCTGGACGGCCGGAAGAAATTCCCGCCGAAGGGCTGCGTCACCGAGGCTGCGGCGGCGCTAGGCGCCGAGCTGCTCGACGAGGCGCAGTATTTCGCGCTGCAGCAGCTCGGGGAATTCGACACGAGGACCTCGAGCTGGCTCAGGACGCCGGACGACATCCGGAAGCTCGGCGGCGCAATCTACGGCGACCGGCGCTACAACCGCGTCTTCATCGGGCACAACGGCGCCGATTCCTACTACAGCGGCCGCGGCTTCCGTTGCGCGCTGCGGGTATGAGACAGGGCTCTGCTTGAAAAGCAGGAGCTCGCTTGTAAGCGATTCGTAGCGGCGAGCGCCAGCGAGTCGACGCACCATCGCGCGCAAGCGCGCTCCTACCTCGCAGACATTTTTCCCGGATCTTGATTTCGCGCTTGCTTAATTAAGTTATCACTTAATTAACTCTCGGCCATGCAAAGCCTCCTCGCCATCGCCGACCCGACGCGGCGGCGCATTGTTGAACTGCTCGCCGTGCGCGAGCGCACGGCGGGCGAGCTCGTCGAGGAATTCGACATGAGCGCCCCGGCGATTTCCCAGCACCTGAATGTCCTCCGCGAGGCCGGCCTCGTCGTCACCCGCGCCGAGGGCCAGTCGCGCATCCAGTCGCTCAACCCCGCCGGCCTCGACGATATCGAAACCTGGTTGCAGAAGACCCGCTCAGTCTGGTCGCGCCGGCTCGACGCCCTCGAGCGCGAGCTGCGCGCGGAGGACGAGGCGAAGGCGAAAGCCGCGAAGAAAAAACCCTCCTCATGAAAGCCAACGACCAATACGGAAAGTTCAGCACGCCGGCCGAGGTGCGCCTCGTGCGCACGCTGCCCGGCCCCATCGAGCGCGTCTGGGAGTATCTCACGGACCCCGCCAAGCGCGCCCGCTGGTTTGCCGGCGGCGTCTGCGAACCCAAGGTGGGCGGCAAAAACGACCTCGTTTTCCAGCACAAGAACCTGTCGCCGCACGAGGAGCCGCCCGAGCAATACAAGAAAATGAACGACGAGGGCTTCAAGATGCCTTCGACCATCCTGCGCTGCGAGCCGCCGCGCGTGCTCAGCTATACGTTCGACGACGAGTCCGACGTGACGTTCGAGCTTACGCCGCAGGGCAAGGACGTTCTCCTCGTGCTCACCCATCGCGCCCGCGGTGGTGATATTCCTTCCATCCCCGGCTATGCGAGCGGCTGGCATACGCACTTCGCCTTGCTCACCGCGATCCTCGAAGGCACGCCGCCGCCGGCCTTCTGGGCCACGCACCTTCGGCTCAAGGCAGCCTACGCGAAAGCCTACGCCGACCTGCCGAAGGGTTGACCTGTTTCTAGTTTAGGTGGGGCCGGCTCTCCGAGCCGGCCTGAGTTCCCGACCACATTCGCCAACTCGGTCTCGATTCATCCCCCAACCCAGGACGGCTCGGAGAGCCGTCCCCACCACCGGTCCGCCCACTCACGCCCCAAGGCCACTGCCTTGCCCCTTTCCACCCAGTTCCGAAACCAACGCACCCATCCGAATCATCCACCCATCGTCTCCCATGAAAACCAATCCGTTCGAAAATCCGACCATCGTCTCCCCCGAAAAATGGCTCGCGGCCCGCCAGGAACTCCTGCGCGAGGAAAAGGAATTCACCCGCCTCGGCGACCGCCTCGCCGCACGCCGGCGCAAGCTGCCGTGGGTGAAAATGACCAAGGCCTATGTCTTCGATGCCCCCGACGGCAAAGTCACCCTCGCCGATCTCTTCGAGGGCCGCAGCCAGCTCATGGTGCAGCATTTCATGCTCGGGCCCGGCTGGGAGCAGGGCTGCAAGAGCTGCTCCTTCATGATGGATCATTTCAACCCCGCGGTGCCGCACCTGAAAGCCCGCGACGTGGCCTTTGCCGCCATCTCCCACGCCCCGCTGAAGGAAATCCTGCCGTTCAAGGCGCGCATGGGCTGGGCGGTCAACTGGGTCTCGTCGCATGGCACCGGCTTCAACCAGGATTTCCACGTGTCGTTCACCGAGGAGGAAATCAAGCGCGGCGGCGTGCCCTACAATTACGGCAAAATGGATTTTCCGGTGACCGAGGCGCCCGGCATCAGCGTGTTTGCCCGCGATGCCGCCGGCCAGGTGTATCACACCTACTCCACCTTCGGTCGCGGCGTGGAAGTGGTCATGACCACCTACGACCTGCTCGACCTCGTGCCCAAGGGCCGCGACGAGGACCCCGAGGCCACGATGAGCTGGCTCCGTCATCACGACCGCTATGAACAGACCGCCGATGTCGCCGCCGCGCGCTGAAGCCCCTCGCGCGAACCGCGTCGGCCGGTGGCTGCTCCCGGCGGCGTTGCTCGCCTTCGTGCCCAAATGCCTCTTGTGCGCCGCCGCCTACGCCGGTCTCGGCGCAGCCCTCGGCCTCGGGGGCCCGGAGCTGTGCGGCGCGTCCTCTGGCTCGCCGGCCTCGTGGCCGTCATCGCTCGCGTGGGCGGGCGCGGCGCTCGGCATCGTGGGACTTCTCGCCGCGGTGGGATGCCGACGTCGCACAGCCGCGTCTGCCGATCTGCACGGCTGATCAGCGGCCGTGGGTTTCCCTGCACTGCACCGGACTTGCACGGTCCCGCGAAAGCCCGCACGGTGGCCTGATGAACACCGCGCCGCACCCCCACTCTGCCGATGCGCCGCACCCGCTGCAGATCGCGGCGTGGCGGGCGATGGGCGCGGCGCGGCGGTCCGAACTGGCCGCGGCCCTTCGGCGCCAAGCGCGCGGCTGGAAACGCAGTGCGCTGCGGGCGCAGCATCCGGCGTGGCCCGAGGCGCAGATCGACCGAGAGCTGGCGCGGATCTATCGGCGTGGAAACACCTGACCTTTTAGCGCTGTTCGTGCGGCCGCTGCATCGGGCGGGCGTGCGCTACATGGTGACGGGGTCGCTGGCCTCGGTCCACTATGGCGAGCCGCGGCTGACGCTGGACGTCGACGTCGTGGTGCATGTCGGGGAAGGCGAAGCCGCGGCGATTGCCGGGCTGTTTCCCTCGGCGGACTTCTATGCACCACCTCCGGAGATCGTCGCGACGGAAATCGCGCGGCCCGTGCGCGGGCATTTCAACGTGATCCATTTCGCGAGCGGGCAAAAGGCGGATTTTTATCCATCGCGGCGCCACCCGTATTGGCAGTGGGCCTTCGACCACCGCGGCTGGAGCGCGTGGGCGACGACGAGGTGTGGTTCGCGCCGCCGGAATACGTCATCCTGTGGAAGCTGGAGTTTTTTCGCGAAGGCGGCGGCGACAAACACCTGCGCGACATTCGCGGCATGTTGCTCGTGAGCCCCGAGAGCATCGACCGCACGCTCTTGGATCGCGCGAGCGCCGAGCTGGGGCTGGGCGCGCAGTGGCGGCAGGCGCAAAGCGGCTGAACGTCAGCTCGGCCTTGATGCCTGCCCCACTCCGCGCTTGCCGCGCCCGGCGGCGCGGCCTCTGCTCTTCCTTTTCCTCCGCCGCTCATGCCATCTACCATCGCCGTCCTGGACTTCGGTTCGCAGCTCACACAGGTCATCGCGCGCCGGATTCGCGAGGCCCAGGTTTACTCGAAGATCTACCATTTCTCGACGCCCGCGGCCCAGCTCCGCGCCGACGGCGTCGCCGGCATCATCCTCTCCGGCGGGCCGCAGAGCGTTTATTCCAAGCAGGCCCCCCACCCCGATCGCGCCATCTTCGAGCTCGGTGTGCCGGTGCTCGGCATCTGTTACGGCGTGCAGCTCATGGGGCACTTCCTCGGCGGCACGGTCGCGCACAGCAAGGCCCGCGAATACGGCCACGGCGAACTCACGATCACGAAGAAGAGCCCGCTCTTCGCCGGCCTGCCCAAGCGCCTGCGCGTGTGGAATTCCCACGGCGACAAGCTGACGAAGCTCCCGCCCGGCTTCCGCGCCGTCGGCACCACGGAAAACTCGCCCTTCGCCGCCATCGAGGATCCGAAGCGGCACTTCCACGGCATCCAGTTTCACCCGGAGGTCTTCCACACCGAGCGCGGCGTGGACATGATCCGCAACTTCCTCCTCGGCGTCTGCGGCGTGAAGCAGGAGTGGACGACCAAGGACTTCATCGCGCAGTCGGTGGAAAAAATCCGCGCCCAGGTCGGCAAGGGCCGCGTGCTGCTCGGGCTTTCCGGTGGCGTCGATTCCTCCGTCGCCGCCGCGCTGCTGCACAAGGCCATCGGCAAGCAGCTCACCTGCGTCTTCGTGGACAACGGCCTGCTCCGCAAAGGCGAGCGCGCCGCGGTCGAGAAACTCTACGGCGATCATTTCAAAATCGATCTGCGCGTCGCGGATGCGTCGAAGCTGTTTCTCCGCCGGCTCAAAGGCGTGACCGAGCCCGAGCAGAAGCGAAAGATCATCGGGCGCACATTCGTCGAGGTCTTCGAGAAGTCGCTCAAGTCGATCAAGGGCAGCGCTGAGTTCCTCGCGCAGGGCACGCTCTACCCCGACGTGATCGAGAGCGTCTCGATCCAGGGCAATCCGGCCTCGCTCATCAAGACGCACCACAACGTCGGCGGCCTGCCCGAGCGCATGAAGCTCAAGCTCGTCGAGCCGTTGCGCGAGCTGTTCAAGGATGAGGTGCGACGCGTCGGCGAGGCGCTCGGCCTGCCGCGCGAGGTCGTGTGGCGCCAGCCCTTCCCCGGCCCGGGCCTCGGCGTGCGCATGATGGGCGACATCACCGAGCCGAAGCTCGAGATCCTCCGCAACGCCGACCATGTGCTCCAGGAGGAGATGATGGCGAGCGGCCACTATTGGAAGGTGTGGCAGTCGTTCTGCGTGTTCCTGCCGGTGAAGACCGTCGGCGTCTTCGGCGACGAGCGCACCTACGACTACGTGATCGCGCTGCGCATCGTCGAGTCGACTGACGCGATGACGGCCGACTGGGCCAAGCTCCCGCACGAGCTGCTGCAAAAAATCTCCAGCCGCATCACCAACGAGGTGCGCGGCGTGGGCCGCGTGGTTTACGACGTGAGTTCCAAGCCGCCTGCGACCATCGAGTGGGAGTGAGTGGGTTTGGGACGGGCCGCGGGCCTGACTCCGCGATTGCAGGCCGCGCCTTCCGGGCACAGCGTCTGCGGCCATGATATTTTCGCTTCGTCGCCCGCTCGCCGTCCTCTGTCTCCTCCTCGCCCCGGCGCTGGCGTCGGCTGCCGAGGAGCACCCGATCATCGCCAAGGCGCGCAAATTCGTCGGCGAGGAAAGCACGCTCGACGGGCTGCGCACGCTGCGCTTTGTCGCCACCATGTCCGTGCCCGATGCGGCGGACACCACAAAGAAGAAGACCGTGAAGCTCGATGTCGTGTTTGAAAAACCCGACCGCCAGCTGATGCAATTGGGGTTCGACGACCGCGTGGAAATCACGGGCCTCGACGGGTTCGACGGCTGGCACCTGTTGCAGGACAAATCCGACCCGCCGCGCCGCCGCGTCACGATCCTGCCGCCCGCGCGCATCCGCCGTCTGCGCGCCGAGACGTGGGAGAACCTCTACTATTTCCGCGGCTTGGAGCGGGCCGGCGGCACCGTCGAGGATCAGGGCGACCACCTCGTGGACGGCGTGCTGACGCGCAAGATTGCCTACATCCACTCCCCCACCATCCGCTTTTCCCGCTACTTCGACCCCCAGACGGGCCGCCTGGTCGTCACCGAGACCGAGGACGGCCGCATCATCCGCGAGGAAGGCGAGATGGTCGTGCAGGGCCTGCGCTTTCCGCGCACGGTGGAGACGTTTGCCAGAAACGCCCAGGGCGTCGTCGAGACCGTCACCCTCACCTTCGAAAAGATCACGATCAACGAGCCGCTGCCCCGGGAGTATTTCGCGGTGCCGCGCCCCCGGGCGCCCTAGATTGGCAACTACACGGTTCGCCCGGCCGAGGGTGAGAAAATCCTCGCGACCCAGCCCGCGACGAATACAAGGCGTTGAGCATCCATGCGCACGCTTCTCCACTCCTCGAAGACCTTTGCCGACGATCTGGCCGCCTTTTGCCGCGGCGCCGCGGTTCCCCGCGAGGTCGTGGACGCCGTCGCCGCCATTCTCGCTGATGTCCGGGCCCGCGGGGACGAGGCCCTTTCCTACTACGCGGCCAAGTTCGACGGCGCCAAGCTCCGCGCCCGCGATTTCCGCGTGCCCGCCAACGATCTCGCCGGCGCCGCCAAGCGCATCACACCCGCCGAGCTGCGCGCCCTGCAGGCCGCTCGCGAGAACATCGCCGCCTTTCACCAGAAGGGCTTGCCCGAAGCCTGGACCGGCAAGAACAAACACGGCGCCACCGTCGGCGAAAAGTTCGACCCCATCCGCCGCGTCGGCCTTTACGTGCCCGGCGGCGAGGTGCCGCTCGCCTCGACGGTGCTGATGACCGCCACGCTCGCGAAGATCGCCCGCTGCCCGGAGATCGTGGTGTTCACCCCGTCCAACGCCGACGGCAAGGTCGCGCCTGCCGTCCTGGCCGCGCTGCACCTGCTTGGCATCGAGGAAGTTTACCGCGTCGGCGGCGCCCAGGCGATCGGCGCGATGGCGTTTGGCACCACGACCATCGCGCCCGTGGACAAAATCTACGGGCCCGGCAACGCCTACGTGTGCGAGGCCAAGCGCCAGGTCTTCGGCACCGTGGGCGTCGATTCGTTGCCCGGCCCGAGCGAGGTGATGGTCATTGCCGACGAGACGGCCAAGGCGTCCTTCGCCGCCGCCGACTTGCTCGCGCAGGCCGAGCACGGCACAGGCCGGGAGAAAATCTACCTCGTCGCCACCTCCGCCGACCTTATTTCCAGCATCATGTCGGAGATGCGCACGCAGCTCCAGGTGCTCGGCCGCGCCGAGAAGACGCTGCGCGTGCTGGAGCAGGGTTTCCTGGCCATCGAGGCCAAGTCGCTCGCCCACGCCGCCGAGATCGCCAACTATGTCGCGCCCGAGCACCTCGAGCTGCTCGTCGCCGACGCCGCGGCCAAAAAACTCACCGATGCCATCACCACCGCCGGCGCCATCATGCTCGGCAATCATTCGCCGACCGCGCTGGGCGACTTCACCGCCGGCCCGAGCCACGTGCTGCCCACGGGGCGCGCCGGGCGGTTCTTCAGCGGGCTGCGAGTCGCCGACTTCATGCGCCGGACGAGCATCATCCGCTACGACAAGGCCAGTGTGAAGAAAGCCGAGCCCACCGTCGCCGCCTTTGCCGCGATGGAGAAGCTCGACGCCCACGGTCGCTCCGTGCGCATCCGCGCGCAGTAGCCCGGGGCGTCGGGGTCCGGCCCCACTCTCCCGCCCGCCGATTTGCCGTTTGCCAAGTCCGGGGGCGCTCCTAACGTTCGCGCCTCTTCATGCTCTCGTTTCTGCTCAAGCGGTTTTCCGGCCGACACTACAAGAAATTCCTCGAAAAGGCGCGCCCCGTGGTCGCGCGCATCAACGAGCTGGAAAAATCCTACCAGTCGCTGACCGACGAGCAGCTCCGCGCCAAGACCGACGAGTTTCGCGCCCGCCTCGCCGCCGCCAAGGACAAGCGCGCCGAGCTTGAGGCCGTCCTGCCCGAGGCTTTCGCCACGGTCAAAAACGCGGCCCGCCGCCTCGTCGGCACCAAGGCCCTCGTCTGCGGCCACGAGCTGCCGTGGGACATGGTGCACTTCGACGTGCAGCTCATCGGCGGCATGGCCATCCACCAAGGAAAAATCTCCGAGATGGCCACCGGCGAGGGCAAGACCCTCGTCTCCACGCTCCCGCTCTATCTCAACGCCCTCACCGGCCGCAACACCCAGCTCGTCACCGTCAACGACTACCTCGCCCGCCGCGACTCCGAGTGGATGGGCCACCTCTACAAGTTCCTCGGCGTCACCGTCGGCTGCATCCAGCAGCAGATGGCGCCCGATGTCCGCCGCGAGATGTATGGCTGCGACATCACCTACGGCACCGCGAGCGAGTTCGGCTTCGACTACCTCCGCGACAACGGCATGGCCACGCGCAAGGAAGACCAGGTCCAGCGCGACCACTGGTTCTGCATCGTCGATGAAATCGACTCCATCCTCGTCGACGAAGCGCGCACCCCCCTGATCATCTCCGGCCCCGCGCCCATCGAGCGCGAGCAGCCCTTCACCCGCCTCAAGCCTTCCATCGATCGTCTCGTCAACGACCAGATCCGCCTCTGCATCAAGATCGTCACGGAGGCCAAGGAGCTGCTCGAAAAGCCCAACCCCACGGCCGACGACACCGCTCTCGCCGCGCACAAGATGCTGCAGGTGAAGATGGGCCACCCGAAGAACAAGCAGCTCCTCCGCCTCATGGAGAACGGCGCGTGGCGCAAGCTCCTCGACAAGACCGAGACCGACCTCAACTCGGACATGAACAAGGACGAGCTCTACAAGATCAAGGAGGAGCTCCTCTTCGTCATCGACGAGCGCCAGCACCAAGCCGACCTCACCGAGATCGGCCGCCGCCAGCTCCGCCCGGACAATCCCGACGCGTTCGTGCTGCCCGACCTCGCCACCGAATTCAGCGAACTCGAGAAGGACCCGCGTTTCACCCCCGAGCAGCGCGAGGAGAAGAAACTCGCCTCCCAGCAGCGCTACGCCGAGGTCTCCGAGGAGATCCACGCGATCTCCCAGCTCCTCCGCGCCTACTCCCTCTACGAACGCGACGTGGAATACGTCATCTCGCCCGAAGGCAAGGTCCTCATCGTCGACGAGAACACCGGCCGTGTCATGCCCGGCCGCCGCTGGTCCGACGGCCTGCACCAGGCCGTCGAGGCCAAGGAAGGCGTCGCCATCGAGCGCGAGACCCGCACCTACGCCACAATCACGATCCAGAATTATTTCCGTCTCTATGAGAAACTCGCCGGCATGACCGGCACCGCCGAGACCGAGGCCACCGAGTTCAACGACATTTACCGGCTGGGCGTGCAGGTCATCCCGACCAACAAACCCTGCATCCGCATCGACAAGAACGACTCCATCTTCAAGACCCGCCGCGACAAATACACCGCCGTCGTGAAGGAGATCGAGGATGCCCACAAACGCGGCCAGCCCGTGCTCGTCGGCACCGTGAGCGTCGAGTCCTCGGAGTTCCTCTCCCGCATGCTGCGCCGCACCGGCGTCATCCACACGGTGCTCAACGCCAAGTTCCACGAGCAGGAAGCCGACATCGTCGCCCGCGCCGGCCAGCGCGGCGCCGTCACCATCGCCACCAACATGGCCGGCCGCGGCACCGACATCAAACTCGGCGAAGCCGTGCGCGAACTCGGCGGCCTCTACGTCATCGGCACCGAGCGCCACGAGTCCCGCCGCATCGACCGCCAGCTCCGCGGCCGCTGCTCGCGCCAGGGCGATCCGGGCCTCACCAAGTTCTACCTTTCCCTCGAGGATCAGCTCATGCGGCTCTTCCTCCAGGGCAACCTCGCCTCGAAGCTCATGGAAGGCTCGATGAAGGAGGGCGAGGAACTCGAGCACCCGTGGCTCAACCGCTCGATCGAGAGCGCGCAGAAGAAGGTCGAGCAGCAGAACTTTTCCCAGCGCAAGCGCCTGCTCCAATACGACGACGTGCTCAACCAGCAGCGCGAGGTCATCTACGGCATCCGCAACGCCGCCATCCACGCCGAGCGCCCCAAGGAGATCATCTTCGAGCAAATCGGCGAGGAGCTGCACCAGCGCCTCGAAATCGCCGGCATCGCGGAGAAGGGCGGCCTCACGCAGACTGGCACCGAGGGCCTCGTCGGCTGGCTCAACTCACATTTCCCGATCACCGTGCGCGCCGAGGAGCTCAAGGGCGCCGATCCCCAGCCCATCGTGAAACTTCTCCTCGATCGCGTCCGGGAGGCCTACGCCGTCAAGGAAGCCGCCGAGATTCCCGAGGCGCTCGGCTCCCTCGAGCGCTACGTCGTCATCAACGCCATCGACCACCACTGGCAGGAGCACCTCACGGAGATGGAGGACCTGCGCAAATCGATCGGCCTGCGCAGCTACGGCCAGAAGGACCCGCTCGTCGAATACAAGGGCGAAGCCTACAAGTATTTCGAGGAACTGATGGCCAACGTGCGCCTGCAAATCTGCACGGGCCTCTTCCGCAGCGCGTCCAACCTCGAGTCGTTCGAGAACATGCTCGCCCTCCTCAGCCGCACCGCGCACGCCGAAGGCCCGGCCGATTCAGCCGCGCCCGCGGGTTCGGCCCCGGCCCCGGTGGCGACCAGCGGCACCGGCAGCGGCGGCGCCGCCCCGGCCGAACAGGAAATCGTCCTCCCCAAGATCACCATCCGCCGCGAGACACCCAAGGTCGGCCGCAACGATCCGTGCCCCTGCGGCAGCGGCAAGAAGTTCAAGCAGTGCCACGGCGCCTGACGGCGGGGTGGCGGGCCGGAACACCCGCCGCTGCCCGTCCCGCCTACGCCGCCGGCGCGCCCCATTTGGCCGAAGGCTCGGCCGTGTGGCCCGGCGCTTTCGGATCGTCCAGGTATTGGATGGTCGGATAGGCGAACTGCAGGTGCGGCTTGGTCTCCAGCTCCGTGATGACCCGCCGCGTGATGCGCGTGCGGGAGCTCGAGAGATCCTTGTAGTGCGCCACGTAGAAGAGCCCGAACACGATGCCGTGGTCCGCCGTGCGCATGCGCACCTTGGGTTCGTAAATCGCGTCCTCCACGCCGTAGCGCGAACGCATGTTGGAGGCCGCCACGCGCGCCTCGGCGAACTGGGTCTGGGTTTCCTCTTCCAGCACACGCTTGAACAGCGCCATCGCCTCCCCGGCTGGCGATGAAAACGTCATCGTGAACTCGACCTTGCTCCAGACATAGGGGTGCCCGTGCGAGTAGTTGAAGAGTTTCTTGGTGAAGATGAAATTATTCGGCATCGAGATCACCCGGCCCGTGGGCTGATCGGTGCCGAGCCAGCCGTTGACCTCAAGCATGGTCGTCCGCAGCAGATCGATGTCGAGGACGTCGCCCTTGGTGCCGTCGATCTCCACGCGATCGCCGATGGACATGCGCCCGCCGACCATCATCGCCAGCCAGCCCGCGATCGAAGTGAAGATGTCCTTGAGCGCGATGACGAGCGCCGCGCTCACCAGGCCGAAGGCCGCCGCCACCATCGAAAGATCGTCGAAGAAGAAGCCCGCGACGATGCCCGTCGCCGCGAGCACGTGCAGGTAGCGCGAGAGGCGCCGCGCGAGGAAGAGCCCCTCGTTCTTGCGCCGGCGCGGCAGCCACACCCATCCAATGAACACATAGACCACGAGCAGCGCCGCGAGGCACAAGCCCGGCCAGCGGAGGCGGAGCAGGTAGGCTTCCTTCTGGGCCTCCAGCGTGTCGCGCCGACCCGAGGCATCGAGCGCCGTGAGTTCGCGGCGGGCCGCCACGGCCTGCTGGGCGCGGCGCAGCGCATCGACCTGGGCCGCGATGTGCGGCATCCGCTCGACGAGCGCCTTCTTCTGGCTGCGCTGTGCGGCGAGCAGGCGCTCGACCTCCCGGTTGGTGCTGAAAAATCCGCTCTGCTTTTCGAGCAGCGCCAGCTCCTCGTCGAACTTCGCGAGCTTGAGCTGCGAGAGATCGAGCGAGCTCTGGCTGATCTTGAGGTTCTGCTCGAGATTGTTGGCCAGCGTGGCGACCTGATACTCGGCCTTCGTGTCGTCCCGCAGCTTGGCGTAGCCCTCGAACAGCCCGCGCAATGTGGGCTTGGTCGTGGACTCGACCGTCTTGATCGCCGCGCGCAGCCGATCAGCCTCCCGGGCCAGCTCGATCTCCTGCTCGGCCGCCTCGCGCTGGAGCGCGAGCGCGCGCACCTCCTCGTTCTTCGTGAAAATCGCCTCCTCCAGCTCGGCCACGCGCGCCGTGGTGTTGGGCCGGTTCTCGCGGACGAGCGCCTGGAGCTGTGCGTCGAGGGCCTCGCGCTCGGCGCCCGCCCGCTTGCGTTGGGCGCCGAGTTCGCGAAGCCGCACCTCGCCCTCCTCGACCGTGCGATCGACCGCCCGCAGTTTTTCGCGGAGCGTGTCGAGCGGGCTCGCGGTGAGGTTCTCGGCGAGCACGCGCTGCCGCTCCTCGATCGCCTGCCGATCCGCGAGGATCGAGAGTTCGCGCTTCAACTGTTCCAGATTGGCCTCGAGCCGGCGTTTCTCCGCCTCGTTCTTGGCGCCATCGACGACACTCTGCAGCGCCTTGATCTGCTCGGTGAGGCGCGTGAGCCGCTCGTCGTCGCGGGCCGGCGCGGCGGCCGCGCGGGCAGCGGGCCCGGCCAGGCCAACAGCCAGCACCATGATCAGCAAAGCGCAACCGCGGCGCCAGCGGGGGGAAAACAAGGAAGCGTCCACGGGACAGAAACCTCGCGAAGCGGCGCCGCCGCGACAAGCGCAAAGCCGGCGGGACACGCGCGAAGGCTTGCCATCCCCCGCCAGCTCCGGCGGCCTCGGTCCTTTCCTTTCGCCGCATGAAACCCCACCTCGCCTTCCTTTTCCTCCTCTGCCCTGCCCTCGCAATCGCCGCTCATCAGGCCACCGGCATCAAGATCGTCGAGCCCACGGACACGGCTGCGGTCGTGTGGACGCGCATCACGCGCGACGCGCAGCGCGCGCCGGACGACGGCCCCCTGCCCATCCTGCGCGTCGTCCATCGGCAGACGGGCGCGGTGCAGCCCATCCGCGACAACGCCGCGTATCCGCAGGGCCGCCCCGAGGTGTCGTTCCCGCCCGGCGCGGGCCTCGACTCCATCCGCGGCGCCGCGATCGGCGCACCGGGGCAGACCCGTGTGCGGCATCGGGCCGCCGGGGCCCGCGACTGGATCACCAGCCCTTGGCGCGACGTCGATCCGACGCGTGATTTCACGGCCGTGTTTGCGCTCAGCGGCCTGGCCGCCGGGACCCGGCACGACGTCGAGGTCGAAGCCCGTCCCGCCGCGGAGGCCGCCATCACGAGCACCGTGCCGGGCAGCTTCACCACGGCCCCCGCCCCCCGGAGCTCCGCGCGCGTAGCGTTCACCGTGATGAGCTGCCAGAAATACGAGATGCGCGATCGCGCCGACGGGTTTGCCATTTATCCGGCGATGCTCGCCCGTCGGCCCGACTTCATGGTCAACACCGGCGACGTGCTCTACTATGATCATGGGCCGGTCCACGCCCTCAACCATGACCTCGCCCGCTACCATTGGGCGCGGATGTTCAGCTTTCCCACGCTGCGCAATTTTCACCGCATGGTCGGCAGCTACTTCATGAAGGACGACCACGATGTCCTCTACAACGACTGCGAACCCGGTGAACGCACCGGGGATTTCACGTTCGCCGATGGCCTGCGTGTCTTCGCCGAGCAAACCGCCCAGCCCCCTCCGTCCTACCGCACCATCCGCTGGGGCCGGGACCTCCAGATTTGGCTCGTCGAAGGCCGCGATTTCCGCACCGCCCGCAGCCAGGAGGGTAAAAACGCCCCGACCATCTGGGGCGCGGAGCAAATCACCTGGCTCCTGCGCACCTTGGCGGAATCCGACGCCACCTTCCGCGTGCTGATCACCTCGACTCCCATCGTCGGCCCTGACCGCGCGCAGAAGGACGACAACTACTCCAACCCTGGCTTCGCCACCGAAGGAGGCCGGATCCGGGAAATGCTCGGCGCGCACCGCAACCTCACCGTGATCACCGGCGATCGCCACTGGCAGTATGTCTCGACCGATCCAGCCACCGGGCTTGAGGAATGGAGCGTCGGCGCCGCGACCGACAAGCACGCCGGCGGCTGGAACGAGGAGACGCCGCGCCCCATGCACCGCTTCCTCCGCATCAAGCACGGCGGCTTTCTCTCCGGCGAAGTCACGCCCGGCGCCACGAGCAGCGCCGCCACGCTCACCCTGCGACTGCACGACACCGCCGGGAAAGTAATCTTCGAATCGACGCGCCCCTAGCGGGAATACGGCCGGAACATTTCCGCGGCGCCATCAGGCTGGCAGGAGGACCAAGGGCTGGCCTCCCCAGCGAAACTTCATCGGCGGCTCAGCAGCGGCCGCGCCAGGCTTCCGTTTGCTCCAGCCGGCGCCGAAAACGAGCGGCCGCCACATGAGATTCAGCGCACGGCGCACGCTGCCGGCCGACCCTGCGCTCACTGCAACACTGTTTTACGCCCACCCCTTTTCCGATTGCCGCGCACCGCGCGCCCGAATGGCATGCGGCGCAGCCCCACCCCATGAGCCATCGCATCTTTCTTCTCTCGTCCACCGCCGCCTTGATTCTCGCCGCCTGGGCCTCCGCCCAAGTCGCCCCGCCCGCGACCGGTTCGCCCGCTGCAAAAAAATCCGCCGAGGCCCTCGTCACCCTCAATCCCTTCGAGGTGAAAGCCGAGTCCGACAATTCCTACGGCGCGCTCAATTCCAATTCGCTCACGCAGTTCAATACCGCGCTCCACAAGACCCCGGTCTCGGCCGACATCTTCACGTCCGAGTTCATGCGCGACATCGCCGCCACCTCCGTCGAGGAGATGCTCAACGGCTACGGTGCCGGCGCCGGCACCGTCATGTCCAATCCCGACTCCGACGCACTCTCGCAGCAGCCCGGCGATCGCGTGGGCAACCAAACCATCGGCATCCGCGGCACCGGCGGCGGGGCGATCCGGCGCGATGGCTTTGCGGCCACCGGCGCCGCCAATAATTTCGGCTCCACCGCGGTGGGCGTCACGAGCACGTTCGACGTCGAGCGCGCCGATGTCGTGCGCGGTCCCCAAGGTCTGCTTTACGGCGCAGGCGGCGCGGGCGGCACCGTCAACACCGTCTCCAAGCGCGCCAATTTCAACCAGCGGCGCGGCTCAGCCTCGTGGCGCATCGACCAGCACGGCTCCAAGCAGGCGCAGCTCGACTACAACGCCGGCACCGACTCGCTCGCGTTCCGTTTCGCGTTTCTCGACGACTCCCAGCGCTACCGGCGCCTCTTCATCGGCTACGAGACCCTCGGTTACTACGGCCAGATCGCGCTCAAGCTCGACTCGCTCCGCACCGTCGTGCGCGTCCAGACCCAGCAGACGATCAACGAGCGCATCATCAACACCAACCAGGAAAACATCGCGTTCACCAACGCCGCCACCGATCCGCGCCACAATTTCGGCCTCGCCTACATGCTGCGCAACAATCTCGCCGGCGCCATCAACCCCACCACCGGCCAGCCGTGGCCCCGCGGCGCCATCGCCGACGGCCAGCTCACCTGGGACAACCTCAACGCCTGGGCCGGTTGGACCGCCTCGGAATACGTCACCAACAAATCCCACGCGGTGCTCACCGAGACCGTCTGGACGCGCTGGCTATCCACCCAAGTCAACGTCCTCTACAACGACTACGTCTCCGACCGTGCCAACGGCGGCATCGCCAATCTCAGCGCCCCTCTCCTCAACGGGAATCCGCTCACCACCTGGGCCAACGGCGCCACCCTCTCCGATGTCGAGCAGCCCACGCGCCGCTGGGCCGTCCGCGGCGCCGCCATGCTCACCAACTCGTTTTTTCGCGAGCGCGCCAGCAGCCAAACCCTCCTCGGTTACGACATCGAGTGGGCCGACTCGGGCCCGACCGACTACGGCTACTATCTCGCCGATCAGAATTTCAACGTCGTCTACAATCCCGCGCTTCCCACCAACCTCGGCCGCACGCCGATGCCGCGCCTCTGGTGGTCCGTCGCCGACGGCCCACAGAAAAAACCGCTCCCGCGCGGCGGCTGGCTCACGCCTCGCGTCACCGCCGGCGGCCAGAACTACGTGCGCATGCCCAACAATCCCCGCGACCCTTCGTGGGTGCGCGCCAACAATCCCCTCGGTCTCGCCAGTCTCGCCGGCCTCCCTGGCGTGAGCGGGCAGAACAACGACGGCCACCACTGGGAGAACCGCACCGCTGGCTTCTACGCCTCCAATTACACGAGCTGGTTCGGCGACCGCCTCGCCACCCTCGTCGGCATCCGCGCCAATGAGAACTTCAAGCGCACGCCCAACATCACCCCCACCGTAACCACGCCTTGGGCTGAGTCCGACGCCGGCAACCGCAGCTACAACCTCGGCCTCAACGCGCGTCTTACCGAGACGCTCCGGCCCTACTATAGTTTTTCCAGCACCTACAACATCCCTCTCGTCAACGCCAACGATCCGCTCGGCAACGCCCCGCGCACCTCCAGCGGCACCGGCCACGAGGCCGGCCTAAAGTTCACCTCGCGCGACCAGCGTTACTCCGGCTCCATGCAGGCCTTCACCACCAATTCGAAGGACGAGATGATCAACGCCGGCGGCGGCGTCCGCGATCTCGTCAATCCCACCGGCCTCAACGGCGCGCACAACGGCCCCGCCGGCGCCAAGAACCAGTGGACCAACCTCGACCGCACCACGCGCGGTCTCGAACTCATCCTCACCGCCAGCCCCACGCCCAACTGGCGCGTGCGCCTCGCCGCCACCAGCGCCGACGGCCGCAATCTCACCGACAAAAAATATCCGCTGCTCTGGAACGACCAGTTCCACGTCCGCAACGGCACCGTCACCTACCAGAACGGCACGCCTCTCCTCGTCCCCACCACGCCCACGATCACCACGCTCAACCGCCAGGTCGACCCCGCCGCCCTCCAGGCCCAGGTCGGCGGCACTTGGGAACCGCTCACCCTCGCGATGATGAACGACCGCACCAGCCCCTACTGGGCCCAGCCTGCAGACGACAACGGCCGCCTCCAGACGAGCAACGTCCGCCGCGTCCTCCAATTTTTCGTCGGCTCCAACGGCACCGCGCTCACTGGCACGACCGGCCTGCCCGTCGCGGACATCCCGTATTTCTGGTCCGACCCCAACGGCTCCAAGGGCGAGACCGTCGTAGCGCAAAAGGGCGAGTCCACCGTCGGCTACGCGCAATACCGCTTCGTCCTCACCAACAACTACACCTTCACCGGCGACAACTTCCTGAAAGGCTTCGGCGTCGGCGGCACGGTCGCCCTCGGCCTGAAGAATCGGACTTTCTACTACAACACCCCCGGCGGCGGCCGCGAACTCTTCGCCTCACCCGACACCTGGCAGGTGAACCTCAACGCCTCCTACCGCCGCAAGCTCGGCAAACGCTTCGTCTGGACGACGCAGGTCAACGTCGACAACGCCTTCAACCACTACGTCCTCGGCACGCTCCCCAACAACGGCAGCGGCTTCACCGTGCCGGCGAATCTGGCCGTCACCTTCTACGGCCAGCCTAGGATTTATGTCTGGACGAACAGCGTGAGCTTCTGAGCGACGGTCTCAAGAGCGGCGCAGGAGCGCCTGAAGCTCGGCGAGAACCTCGCGTTGTTCCGGCTGCGCCGCGATGTTGCGCGTCTCCCTTGGATCAGCGCGGTGATCATAGAGTTCGATGGCAAGAGGTTCGCTTTCCGGCGCGCGTCGATCGACCCACACGGTGCAGCGATAGGGCTCCGTCCGCACGCTGTAGCCTTTCACGTGATCCTCGAAAAATTTTCGGTCGTAGCGCGCGCCGTGTTCGCGCGCGAGCTGCGCCTCGACCGTCTCGATCAACGGGCCGAAAAACGTCTGCCGCATCGCGGGCGAGAGCGGCTTCGCCGCCCACTCGCGGAGGGCCGGCGCGGGAAATTCGCTGAAAGCGATGTTTTTTCCGACGACGGCCGGGTCGCGCAGCATCGGCACGAGGCTCGCGCCTTCGAGCGCGGCCGGCGCCTTCAATCCGGCCAGCGCGCAGAGCGTCGGATAAATGTCCAGTGACTCGACGATGCCCGCGGCCGGCCGGCCGTTGCCGGCCATCCCGGGGGCGCGGATGATCAGCGGAATCCGCGTGCCAATCTCGTAGTTCGTCGCCTTGCCCCAGATGCCGTGGTCGCCGAGGTGCCAGCCGTGGTCGCCCCAGAAAACGACGATGGTGTTTTCGCTCAGGCCCAAGGCATCGAGCTCGGCGAGAATCCGGCCGACCTGCGCATCGACGAAACTCACACACGCAGCGTAGGCGTGCAGGAGCTGGCGTGAGGTCGCCGCATCGATCGGTCCGGCCGTCGGCACGCCCGTGCGCGTCCGCAGCTCAAAGGAGCTGTGGCGGGCGATGGACGGCGCATCCTTGGGCGGCTCGAGGGTGGCCGCGAGCGGCAGCGTGGCGGGATCGTAGAGGTCGAAATATTTCTTCGGCGCCACGAAGGGCAGGTGCGGCTTGAGGAAGCCGACGCCGAGGAAAAAGGGTTTCCCTTTCAGTTCGCGCAAAGCCCCGATCGCGGCGTCGGTGTTCCGCCCATCGAGATAGGCGTTGTCAGGCGCATCAGCCGCCTCCCAGGCGGGTCCGCTCGTCACGCCGCCGAGGTTGGCCTCCTTGCCGTATTTCGCGATCGCCGCTTCGCGCCGCTTCCGGACAATCTCGCGACTCTCCGGCAGCTGGTAGCCGCCGTCGCCGGGCCCGCCCGCCGGCGGAATCCGCCGGCTCCAGGAATTCGCGTCGTCGGTCTGCGCGCCGTGGAAAATCTTGCCGGCATACGCGGTGGTGTAGCCGTGCTGCTTGAAGAGCTGGGGCAACGTGACGACGTCCGGCACAGTATCGCGAAAGAACGTGTCGATGTGCTCGATCTTCAGCGTGCCGGGCCGCAGCCCGGTCAGCGTCGAGGCGCGCGACGGGCCGCAAATCGCATACTGCACGTAGGCGCGGTCGAAGCGCACGCCGGTGGCCGCGAGCCGGTCGATGTGGGGACTCTTGATATGCCTGGCGCCGTAGGCCCCGAGCTCGGGGCGCAGGTCGTCCACCGCGATGAAGAGCACATTGGGCCGCCGGTCGGCCGCAGGGAGCGCGGCCAAGATCAGGAGGCCCAGCGCGAGGAGTTTAAGGGCGTGCTTCATGCGAGCATTTTTTTCAAGACGTGGCCGTGAACACTGGTGAGCCGACGCTCGATGCCGTTGTTGTGATAAGTGAGGCGCTCGTGGTCCAAGCCGAGCAGGTGCAGGATTGTGGCGTTGAAATCGTAGAGTGTCGCGGCGTCCTGCGCGGCCTTGAACCCGAAGTTGTCGCTCGCGCCGACGCTTGTGCCGGCCTTCACGCCCGCACCCATGAGCCAGCAGGTGAAGGAGTCGGGGTTGTGGTCGCGGCCCGTGCCGTTGGCCTGGAGGAAGGGCATGCGGCCAAACTCGGTGCACCACACCACGAGCGTGTCCTTGAGCATCCCGCGCTGCTTCATGTCGGCGAGGAGCGCGGCCGTGGGCTGGTCGAAGATCTCCGCCTGCATCGCGTGCGTGCTCTCGATGTTGGCGTGCGAATCCCAATTGCTGATGCCGTTGGCCTGCGCATCGGAGCCGTTGAAGAGCTGAACCACGCGCACGCCCCGTTCGAGCAGCCGGCGGGCGAGGATGCAGTTCCTGGCGTAGTCCTTCTTGAGGTCGGTGCCGGTGTCGGTGCCGTAGAGCTTGTGCACGTGCGCGGGCTCGGACTTCAAGTCCGTGACGTCGGGGATCGACATCTGCATGCGGCCGGCGAGTTCGTAGCTGGCGATGCGCCCGGCGAGATCGGTGTCGCCCGGAAACTTGCGCGCGTGCTCCGCGTTCATCTGCGCGAGGAAATCCTTGGCGCGCTGGTCCGCCTCGGCCGAGACGCGGCTGGGACGGACCAGATTGGCGAGCGGCCGGGCCGCGCTGAAATCGGTGCCCTGAAACGCCGCCGGCAGGAAGCCCGAGGCCCAGTTGTTTTTCCCCGAACGCGGCTTGCCGCGCGGATCGTTGATCGCGACGAAGGCGGGCAACTGCTGGTTCTCCGTGCCCAGCGCATAAGTCACCCAGGCGCCGAGCGAGGGAAAGCCCTCGAGGGTAAAGCCGGTGTTGAGGAAGTTCTCACCCTGCGGGTGCGCGCTCGTCGTGCTCGTGAGCGAGTGGACGAAGCACATGTCGTCCGCCAGCGCCGCGATGTTGGGGAGCAGTTCGGAAACCATCTTTCCGCTCTGGCCGCGCGGTTTGAATTCCCAGCGCGGCTTGGCGATGTTGCCCGTCGGACCTTCGAAGGTGACCGCCGGGATGCCCGGGGGCTTCTGGCCGTCGTATTTGAAGAGGTCGGGCTTGTAATCGAAGGTATCCACGTGGCTCACCGCACCCACGCAGAAGATGACGAGAACCTGCTTGGCCTTCGGCTCAAAGTGCGGCGGCCGCGGCGCGTAGGGCCGATCCGGATCGATCTTGGGGCGGACCGATCCGGCGGGGCTGGCGGCGAGGAGATTGTCGGCGCCGAGCAGGCGCAGCAGCGCGATGCCGCCGGCCGCGCCGCCTGCGGTGCGCAGGAAGTCGCGGCGATCGAGCAGGCGCGGACCGAACTGGGCGGGGGAAAGCGCGGGGCCGTGGGCGTGGGTTTTCATTCGATGAAGGCGAATTCGTTGGTGTTGAGCAGCACGCGGCAGAGTTCCGGCAGGCCATCCTGCGCGATCAGCGCCCGCGCGCCTTGCGACTCCTGCGCCGACGGCGGGCGGCAGAAGATGAGCGCAAAGGCCCGTTCGATCTGCGCGACGGGATCCGTCCCGGCTTCGCGCTGCACGCGCTCCGCGAGTTTGTCCGACTGCGTGAGGATGAAATCGCCGTTGAAGAGATTGAGGGCCTGCAGCGGCGTGGTGGAGATCGTGCGCTTGGGCGTGACCTGGCCGCACTCGGGCCGGTCGAACGCGGAGAACATCCGGTCGTCGATGCCGCGCATGTTCTCCTGATAAACCATGCGGCGCCACGTGCTGGGGCCGAAGTTGTCCACGACCTTCCAGCCTTCGTAGCGCCGCTTGTCGGCGTGGATGCGGAAGCCGGGCCCGCCCATGGTGAGGTCGAGCGTGCCCGCGACCGCGAGCGTCGAGTCGCGCAGCGCCTCCGCCTCGATGCGCCGCGGCGGGAAACGCCAGAGCAGCCGCGCATCGCCGTCGATCTTCTCGGCCGCGGCATTGGGCGCGCTCGATTGCCGAAACGCCGCGGAGGTGACGAGCAGGCGGATCGTTTTCTTGGCGGACCAGCCGCCCGCGATGAATTCCGAGGCAAGCCAGTCGAGCAGCTCGGGATGGCTGGGGGGCTGACCCGCCTGGCCAAAATCACCGGGCGTATCGACGATGCCGCGGCCAAAGACGTGCAGCCAGAGCCGGTTGACGAGCACCCGGGGCGTGAGGGGATTTCGCGCCGTATCCGTCAGCCACGCGGAGAACGCGAGCCGGCGCTCCTGATCGGTCGAGTCGGACGTGAGCTGGAGGTCGGCCTTGAGCGCAGAGAGGCCGTTGGGCAGCACTTCCTCGCGCGGCGCCATCGGATCACCGCGGCCGAAGAGATGGGTCTTCACCGGCGGGATGAAGTAGCCCGCAAACACGGGCTGCGGCAGGGCCTCGTTGTAGTCGCGCAACAGGCGATGGAGCCGATCGAGCAGGACCCGCGTGGCTTCGGGCAACGGCGCCGGCGCGGGGGCCTGGGCCTTGGCCGCGACCCGGGCGCCCGGCACCACCCTAGCCGGGAGATCGACATTGGCGACCTCGCGCCACATCCCGTCGGCGCCGCGCACCTCGACGCGGTATTTCCGCGGGCCGGACGCCGTGGCCTTGCCCGGCTCAATGAGATAGTCGGTGTGCAAAAGCGCCTCGCGGTCGGAACTCAGGGCGATGCGGTCGATGACCGCTTCCGCCGGCAGCTCGATCTCGAACCAAGGCGACGGCCCCTTGGGGTCGGCCTTTTCCTGGGCTTCGCGCGAGCGCCACGCAAACGTCTGGCCGAATTTCCCGTCGATCACGTTGGCGACTTCGCGCATCAGCGCCTCGGCGGGCTTGAACGAGCGGGCCGTGGCGCCACCGGCGGCCAGCGCGAGATTTTTTTCGCCAGTGGCGGAGCCGAAGATTTGAAACTCCTCGATCACGGCGATGGTTTGCGGCGCAAAGGTCATCCGCACGGCGCGGGCGGACACGGGGGCGAAGCGTGTTTCCAGATGCCCCGGCCACTCCTCGGTCCACGACGGAGTCACGGCGCGCAGTTCGCCGCGCACGGCGTTGATCTCCTTCAGCAGCCCCTCGGCGCGGGCGGCGCGGGCGGCGGCATCGGGCATGTTGCGCCACGGGCGGGGTCCGTATTCGAGTCCCTGAAACACGGCGGCGAGCGCATAGTAGTCCTTCTGCGGGATGGGATCGAACTTGTGGTTGTGGCAGCGGGCGCAGGCCATCGTCATGCCAAGCAGGGAGGCGCTGACGGACTGAATCGTCTCGTCGAGCCGATCGGAGCGCGCCTGGCGGATCGCAGGCACCTCGCGGCCGACTGTCGCGGCATGGACATACATCCCGGCGACGAGAAACCCCGTGGCTTCGTCCACCCCGGCCGCGTCGCCGGCGATCTGCTCATGGATGAAACGATTGAAAGGCAGGTCCTCATTGAACGCGCGGATCACGTAGTCGCGATACGGCCAGGCGTTCTTGCGGTAGAGATTGGCTTCGGAGCCGCTGGTCTCGGACCAGCGCACCACATCGAGCCAGAACTGCGCCCAGCGTTCACCGAAGCGCGGCGAGGCGAGCAGGCGGTCCACGATTTTTTCATAGGCGCGCGGATCAGGATCGCGGACAAAGGCTGCGGTTTCCTCGGGTGCCGGGGGGAGTCCGGTTAAAGTCAGGTAAGCGCGGCGCAGCAGGGTGCGGCGATCAGCCTCAGCGGAAACGACGAGGTTCTTCTCGGCGCGCTTGGCTTCGAGAAACGCATCGATCGTGTTGCCATTCTTCACTGTCGCCGACGGCACGGCAGGCGCGTGGATCGGACGAAGCGACCATAATTCTGCCGCCGCTCCGACCGCGGCGCTCGCATGCTCCGGCCAGCTGGCCCCTTGATCGATCCACGCGCGGAGGATGCCGATCTGTTCCGGGGTGAGCGGCTCGCCTTTCCCGCTCGGGGGCATCTGCATGTCCTCCTCGAGGCCGGCGACGAAATGAATGAGCGGACTCTCGGCGCTTTTGCCCGGCACGACGGCCGGGAGGCCGCCGGCGCCGCCGGCGAAGACGATCTTCTTCACGTCGACGCGGAAGTCGCTCTTTTGCTTTTCCGGCCCGTGGCACTCAATGCACTTGGCCGCGAAGAGGGGCCGGACGTGTTGCTCAAAATCGACCGTCATCGCGGCGGCCGGCGGCAGTTTGGCCGCATCGGCCGCGCGCAAGCCGGCAAGCGACAACAAGGCGGCGACCGCGAGACGGGGAATGGCACGGGGCATGATTGACATCATGCCACCAACCCGGCTTTGCGGCCACTCCCGCAATCACGGGGAGCGCCGGGCGCGGCTCCACCGCGACCGGCGAGGCGGCGCGGTGGGCGCAGAGTCTAGAAGCGAAACGTGTTCGTGAGGAGCCACTGGCGATCCGGCGGGATGCGGACGATGGCGGTGCGACCATCGGGGTTGGTGCTCACGGGGATCAGGGAGTCGGTGCCGATGAGATTGCGGACGTTGAGCTGGATGCGCCATTCCACGCGGTCCTTGAAGAGCCGGCGCTTGTAGCTGAGCCAGCCGTCGCCGTTGAGCTCCGGGTCGCCGAAGAAGGGCCTGGAGAGGTCGGGCTGGATGATTCCGGCAGCGTCGATGTAGTTGGGATAGCCGGTCGCGACTTCAGATTGCCAGCGGGCGCCGGCCCCGATGCCCCAGCCGCGGAGACGGCCGGTGAAATCGTAGCTCACGACAGCATTGACGCGCCATTCGCGCTGCTCGAGCGACTTGGTCCCTTCCTTCGCCACTTCGGCGGCGATGGGCCGGGTCACGTTGTTTTCAAAGCGGCCGAAGTGGGTGTTCGTCTCCCCGAGTGTGGGACTGTCGAAGACATTTCGCATCGGGGATTTGTCGATATTGGCGCGCATCTCGGCGGCAAATTTGCGCAGCTCCGGCGCGATGTCGGACTTCACGGTGTTCTGCTGCGCCACGTTGAGGGACACGCGGAGGCCACGCGCGGGATTACCCGTGAGATCGAATTCCCAGCCCTTGGCCACGAAGGACGAGGTGCCGACGGCCCCCAGGATCGGATTGCCCACAAAGCGGCGGACGCCATTGAGCGTCTCGATGCGCAGATTGCGGATGCCGCGCGTGGGCTCGGGCAGGAACCGGATGATCTCCTGGTAGGCCTGGGCGTAGGAGGTGATGCCAACCTGGGTCAGCCCGACCTGATCGAGCGTAAACCCCGAGGTCTCGGCATCGAGCAGGCGCTGGAGCGACAGGGTCTCATGGCTGTTGAGCATCGTGTTGACCGCCCCCTGCAAGGCCGGGTTGGTGAAGCCGGTGCCCGCGGTCTCGTAATGGTTCACCCGGGCGGAGAGCTTGCCGTTGAAGAGCTCGAACATGAAACCGTATTCCTTGGTCGTGCCGGTGGGCGCGGTCTGGAGGTTGTTATAGACATCGCGCCGCGCACCGACCGGGCTGAAGTTCTCCGATCGGTTGGCAAATATCCGCAGGTCGGCCCCGAGCGGGAGCCGGCCAAGGAGCTTCTGCGGATAGCGGCCGACTACGCTCCAGGTCAGCGTGTCGCCCTTGGCGATGTCGGACGGTGCGCTCCGCAGCCGGATGGCCGCCGGATCGAAATCGCCGATCAGGAGCCGATCATTGGTGAGCGGATCGTTGTCGTTGTTGAGGTCGATGCGCTCGTAGGTCTTCTGCTCGTCGCGTCGCAAGCCGGCGATGGTGACGATATGGCTATCGAGGAGAAAACTCTGGAGGCTGGCGACGGATGACTTGATCTCGCGGCGGCCGATGTTGCCGTTGCGGAGGAAGCGGCGGATGTCGATGGCGGTGGTGCGCACGGAGCGGCTGGCGGCCGGGACCGTGGTGGGATCGAAATAGAACATCTCGTAGCGTTCTCCGTGGCGCGGCAGGACCACATCGGAAATGGCGCCGAGGCGGACATCCGCGGCGCTGGGCGTGCTGAGCAACGAAGGCCCGACATAGACCGCCGCGCCGATCTGGCGGCGGAAATTGTCGCTGTTGCCCGCGAGCATGGTCGTCAGATCGACGCCCTGGGCATCGGTGGTGAGGCCGAACGTGCGGCTGCGGGTCTCGATCGAGTTGTCGAAATACATGCCGGTGAGCGTGTGCTTGCCGAACCAGAAAGCGCCGCGGCCCTTGCCGAACAGTTCCTGGCCGTCGAGCGTGACAAAGACGGTGGCCCGGGCTGCCTCGCGATCGGTGCGGCTGTCGTTGGTGTTGGCGGTATCGACGACGTAGTAGGGCCGCCCGAGGTTGGGATTGGGCTGGTCGTTGCCGAGGTAGCGGTTGATGTCGATGCGCACCTCGGCGGAACCGCCGTTGAAAGGCTGCGCGCGGTCGAGGCGGTAGCGCTGGTAGTCGTAGGTCAGCTCCAGGCCGGCGCGACCGCCCCAGAGGGCCTGCTCCAGCGTGATGGTCTGCGCCTGGAAATCGCGGTTCACGCGGTTGGTCTCGCCGGAGAAAAGCTGGTTGTAGAAATCGAAGATTTTCCGGTCCTGCAGCGAGGGGTTGTCGAAGCCGGGAAAGAACGAAGTGCTGTAGGCGTTCGCCGTCGCGTAGATGTCGAAGCGGATGCGTCCGGGGACGCCCGTCCACAGGATGCGGCCCTGGCCGCCGGCGAGGTTGGCGTTGGCACCCGTGAGGCCTTGCGTGGGCCGGCCCGGCCCCGGGTAGATGGCGTTGAACTGGAGAAAATTCGGGATGCTGGTGTGGCCGATGATCGACTGGGCCGTGCGGCCGTCGATGGTGGCGCGGGGAACGAAGGTGCCGTTGTCGTAATAGGCGGGAAAGACCGTGCCGGTATATTGCTGAAGGTCGCGCGAGGGCAGGCTCCACCACGAGCTGAAACCATCGGAGGGCGGGGTGACGCTCGGGGGATTGGCGGCAATGTCACCATACTCGGCGTTGGCGCGCAGGGAGGTGCGGCCAAGGAGGCCGCCGCGGCTGTTCTCCGCAAGGATGGCGGTGATGCTGCCGAAGACGCGCTGGTCGCGCTCCCACGCCGGGCGCTGCTTGTATTCGGCGCGCTTGTTGAGGCCGGCGAGGCGCACGGCCACGCGGCCCGGCACAATCTCGCGATTCAGATCGAACGACTCGCGGTGGGAACTGCGCTGGCCGATCTGGAACTTCGCTTCGTAAAAGTTGCGGCCGAAGACCGGCGCGAGCGTGCCATTGTTCACCACGCCGCCCGGGCTGCCGATGCCGAAGAGCAGCGCATTGGGCCCGCGGTTGATGGTGACGCGATCCGTGTTGTAGGAGTCGAAGGGAATATCGGAGAGGAAGTAGTCGCGCGTGAGTTCAGCCGAGGCCAGGCCGCGCACGCGTTGGTTGCGCTCCGGCTCGGCCCGCGATCCCGCCTGATCGGGCCGGCGGTCCGAAATGGACCCGCCGGCGAAGTTGCCATCCGTGCCACCCACCTCGGTGCCGACGGTGTAGGGCAGCAGCGTCCCGCTGTCGTTGGCCGCGATGTCGGTGAGAAATTCTTTCGTGACGACCGTGATGGAGGTGCCGACGTCCTTCAGCGAAGTGTTGAGCCGCGTGCCGGCGAGCGTGTTCGTGGCGGTGTAGCCGACATCCTTCGAGTCGCTGACGGTGAACGCAGAAAGCGTAACGGGCTCCTCGGCCCGCACGCCCGGGGCGGGCGCGGGGGCGACTTGGGCGAAGGAAAAAGTCGCGCCCAAGGCGACCGGAAATCCGAGGAGCAGACGGCAGGGGTGGTTGGTTTTCATGGGGGTAAAGTCGTTCGGCAACGCCGCGGCCCGACGCAGATGATAAAGGCCCAAGGCCTGGGCCGGCACAACCCAAAGAACCGAAAATTTTCCCGCTCAGACCAGCCGCTCCTTCAGCGCCTTCGCCACCGCGCCGGAGCGGGTGTTGACGTGGAGTTTTTCGTAGAGGCTGCGGTTGTAGCTGTCGATTGTGTGGACGCTCAGGTTGAGCTGGGCGGCGATTTCCTTGTTGGTGCGGCCCTGCACGAAGAGCTCGAGCACCTCGCGCTCGCGGGGCGCGAGGCCGTAGTCGTGCTGCGCGGGCGCGAGTTTGGAAAACATCTCCAGCACGCGGCGCGCGACCCGGGGCGTCATCGGCGAGCCGCCGCGCCGCAACTCGGCGATCGCGTCGGCGATCTGCTGCATCGATGCCGACTTGAGCAGATAACCCGAAGCGCCGGCGCAGACGGCGCGGAAGATTTTCTCATCCTCCTCAAACACGGTCAGCACGAGGATCTGCGCGGCCGGCACGCGCGACTTGATTTGCCGGATGCCCTCGATGCCATCGATCCCGGGCAGCCCCACGTCGATCAGCACCGTGTCGGGCCGGGTGCCGGCATCGAGGGCGCGGAGCGCGTCCTCGCAGCTGCCAAACGCGTCCACGGCGGAGACGCCGGTCACCTCCGCGGCGATGCGGCCGACGGTGCGGCGAAAAAGCGCATTGTCCTCGATCAACCAGAGGCGGAATGGCGCGTTCTTCATGGGGTATGGGCGACGCCCAGGAGGCGCGGGTCGAAGGTCAAGGTGAGCACCGTGCCCGCGCCCGACCGGCTGTCGATTCCCAGCGATCCTCCCAGCGCCTTGGCCCGATGCTGCAGGCTGGTGAGGCCGTGGCCATCGGGAATCCGGGCGGGATCGAAACCCACGCCGTCGTCAGTCACGCGGAGCTGCAGCAGCGCGCCCAAGCACGTGACCTCGATGTCCACTCGGCGGGCCCGGGCATGTTTTCGGATGTTGTGCAGCGCCTCCTTGAACGTGAGCAGCAGATGCCGTTGCGCGGTGAGCGATGGCAGCTCGACCGGTGTGCGCACCTCAAAGGTCGACTCGATGCCCGCCAGCATGCGGGCGGCGACCTCGCGCAGTTTGGCGAGAAACTCCTCGCCCGTCACCGCGGGGCGCTGGATGAGCTCCACGATGTCGCGCATCGAGTCCGCCGTCTGCCGCGCCACGCGATGAATCTCCTCGAGATCGGCGCGCACCGTGCCATCGGCCCGGCGCAGGCCCATCTCGCTCAGCAGCGCGATGCTGCCGAGATTGCTGCCGATCTCGTCGTGAAGATCGGCGGCGATGCGCTGACGGAGGCGCTCAAGGTCACGTTGGCGGATTCGGCGGGAGCGGCGCACGACGACGATCGTCCCCGCCACCCCGGCGAGCACGGTCGCCCAGCCCATGTGCCCCAGCCGATCAAGCGCCGCCGCGCGGGCCTGGGCGGCGAGCTGCTCCGCCCCGCCCAGCTCAATCAGCGCCTCGCGCCGGCGGGAGAGTCCGTGCAGCCAATCCGGCCACTCGACGAGGCGGCGCTCGCCCGTGAAGCCATCGGTGAGGTTGGCCGGCGCCCAATTCGGCGCGGGTGCGGGATAGTTGTCCAGCGCCTGCACCGCGCAGCCGAGAGCGACATTCCGCTCGCCGGCATAGACCTGCAGTTCGGAAAGCGTGAAGGCAAAATTCTCGGCGCGCTCCCAAAGCAGGGTCGCCGTGACGCGGACGTAACGCGCGCGCGCACCGGGCGTGACGATGGTGACAGGATTGGCCGCCGGATTGGGAAAATCCCGCGCCGTGTGATCGAGCAGCATCCGGGGCGCGGCAAAGCCGGGCTCGTCCGCGCACTCGACCTTGAATCGCACCGGAAACCCGAAGCCCGGCCGGCCGGCGAGCTGCGAGCCGGTCGCGCCGATGAGCCGCACTTCGTCGAACGCCGTGTCGCGCCCGAGATCGACCTGCACCCATTTGGCGTCGTCCGCGCGGGCGGCGAAAGCCGAGTGATAACCGAGCGTGGCGCTGTGCTCCGATCCCACCGGCGCCCCGAGCACACTCTGGCCGTCGATGAGGTTGTCCTTGCTCCAGACCCGCGCGCTCTCGAAGGACTCGCTGACCCGCACCGCGGAAGCCGGCAGGCGGGCGGTGACATTGCGAGGTCCCCGCAGCAGCATCACCTCGCCCAACGCCAGCACGGCAAACCCGGTCGGCAAATAGCGCCACGGCTCCATCATGGTGATACGCACCCGGCTGACGGCCTCCTCCCCGCCCACCGGCACCCACAGCGGCAGCCGGCCCGGATTGGGAAAATCCCGGGTCGTGTAGTCCGCGACGACCCGCCCACCGGCATCGTCCTCCGTCTCGACCTTGAACCGCACGGGAAAACCGTAGCCGGGCCCGGGGAAATCGCGGTAAGGCGCGTCCACCGGCACGAGCACAATCGCATCGAGCAGCTCCGGCTGATCCAACTCGATCCCGATCCAGCCCTCGAGGCGCCGGTCCACGCGCGGGCGCAGGAAGCTGACGATTTCGAAACCGATCCGTCCGCTCTGCTGGTTGAACGGCGTCTCCGGCAGCTGCGCGATCTCCGATCGCAAACGCCCGACCTGCGCCGAGGCCGCGCGGTAGTCGGCGTTGAGGGTCCGCAGGACCGGCTCAAGCCACGCGGAACTCTCCGCGGCATGGACGCCGGTCGCGAGGAGCCCAAGCACGCCCGCCAGCAGGCGCGGAAGGATCGCCAAGGGCGGCGCGGGACGGGCGGCGTGCATCAGCCCCGAACCAACCGCAATTCCCCCACGGCGCAATCCTCGCGCTCCTGTGCTACGAACCATTGAAACGTGAAATCGATCGGCTGGATGTAGCCCGCCTCGCGAGAGGCGGGACCGTCGGCCATTCGTTCTCCCGTCAGTCCCTGCTCTCACGAGCAGGGCTACACCGGTAATGAGCGCGAGACGGCCGGTCACGATATTGAAGTGTCGCTGCACCCGTGGGAGCGACCTTGGTCGCGACTGTCGCGTGCAAGCACGCTCCCACAGCTGGGCGGGGCCGGAGCGAACGCTGGGGCGCTGCTCCCACGGGCGATTTCAAAACGTGCCGCGGACGCCGAAGGTCCACTGCGCGCCGTAGGTCGTGCGCGTGCGGAGCTGGGCGTGCTCCGGCGTGCGCGGCCCGGCGGTCTCGATGTCGATGGGCGCGTCGGTGATGTTCGAGAGATTCATGAAGACCGACATCCGTTTGTAGAAGGTATACTGCGCGCTGAGATCGACGATCATGCGCTTGGAGATCCAGCTGTAGGTGCTGGGGTCGATGCTGCGGCCGGTGGCGATGAGGCCCTGCCGCGCGCGGCCGGAGTAGTTCCAGTTCATGCGGATGTTGTAGCGCGGGCGGGTGAAGCTCACGCCCCAGTTGTAGGTGCGCGGGATGTAGCCGGCGAAATTGCCCGATTCGTCGCCCGTCATGCTCTGCGCGCTGCCATTTGCGAAGACCTGCACGCCGCGCGCCCAGTGAGGCAGGAACGTGAGCGCCTGCTTGTAGTTCACATCGACGCCGCTCATGCGGACCGGCGTCGTTAGGTTGAACTGCGTCTGCGCATCGTAGGCCGCGTAAGTGGCGGGATCGAGGCCGTAGAACTCCAGGAATTCGTTCGTCGGCCGGAAGACCGAGCTGCCGAAAAAGTCCTCAATCTTCCGCGAGTAGCCGCTGACCGAGATCAAGCCGACCTGCTGGAAATAATATTCCACCGACGCCTTGAACGTCTCCGCCGACCACGCCTTCACGCGCGGGTTGTTGACCGAGATCCGGTTGTTGACCGCATTCGGCAGGCTGAGGTCCGGCAGGGTGAGTCCGCCGGCGAGCTGGTCAAAATTCGGCCGGCCGATCGAATGGAAGTAGCCGGCGCGCAGGATCAGATTTTCGCGGAGATTGTAGGTCGCGTTGAGGCTGGGGAAAAAGCGCAGGTATTCCTTTTCCGTGCGCAGGCCGCGGTCGATGCTGGTGCGCTGGACCGCGGCGAGCGCGTTGGTCTCGATTGGCAGCGGGCGGCCGTTGGCGCCGAGGATGAAGCGGCCGGCGGCGTCGCGCTGGAAATTGCGCGTCGCATCGTTGAGCGGACCGTGGCCCTCGCCGTTGGTCTGCTCCACGCGCAGGCCGCCGACGAGCTTCAGGCGGTTCTGGAAGAACTGCACATCGCCGCGCACGTAGGCGGACGAGACGAGTTCACGGGCCCATTTGGAATTAGCGACCGCGGTGGTGTGGTTGGTGGCGTCGTTGGTGGTGAAGTAGGCCGGGTTCGACTGGTAGAGCCCGTAGAGTCGCTGGTTGCTCACCCAGTCCGTGCGGGGAAACCCGAAGGGCGGGATGCGCTGCGAGAAGCTGTCGTCTTTCACCACCGCGGCGTTGTCGTCGGCGTTGTTGGGCGTGCCGTTGGCGCCCACGAAGGTGTAGGTCGGGCTCGGCGAGCGGAAGTCGAGGAACTCCTCGCGGAGGTCGATGCCGGCTTTCACCGTGACCGGGACCGCCTGGAAAAAATCGCGCTTGGCATTGGCGAACGCGGTCCGCTTCAGCGAAACCGTGCGGGCCTCCACACCCGTCGAAGTGGTCAGGTTGTAGGAACTGATGTTGGTGAAATCGACCGGTGCGCCCGTGGCGGTGTCGGTGACTGTGATACGGCCGGGGCGGAGGTAGTTGATGTCATCGTAGGCGATGGTGACGTTGTTCCGCTGGGCGTTGACCGCGCTGAAGGAGCCGACGTCGGTGTTCTGATTGTAGCGGCCCGAGCGCGAGATGCCGGCCGTCGCCTCGAGTTTCCAGACCGGGCCGTCGTGCCGGTAGGAGAGCGAAGGCGTGATCATGCGGCCGCCGAGCTTGGTGTAGATGTTCTGGAGTTGGACATTGCCCGTGCCGCGCGTGGAGGTGGGCGTGAAATTGGCCGGCGTGACCCCGCCGTTAATCGCGAAGTTCACGAAACGGTGGTAGGCCTGCGCATCGGAATAGCCGTAGAGAAACGAGAACGAGAGCCGGTCATGGCGCGTCAGCTTGTAATCTGCGGTGCCGCCAAAGGTGATCCGCTTGGAGAGGACCGGCCGGTCGCGATACTGGAAGACGGTCAGGTAGGGACGGTCGCCGGTCGTGTCGGCCAGCGTCGTGCCGTTGGTCGCGGCAAATGCTCCCGCCCAATTGCGCTGCAAAAACGCCACCGACGTGTAGAGGGCCGAGGCGCTGCCGGAGAACGTGAAGCCGAAGCGATCATTGACGGGCACGATCGCGGAGAAATCGGAACCGGGATGCACCTTGCGCGACGGCTCGTGCAACGCGCCCGGCGTGCGATGGAAATCGCGGGCGTTGTCGCGCATCATCATCGAGACGTTAAAATTCACGACCGGCTTCGAGCGCTCGAACGCGCTGAGCGGAACCATGTTCACCGCGCCGGCGAGCGCCGCGCCGCTGATCTCGGGCGTCGGCGTGTAGGCGATTTCGAGACGCGAGAAATTATTGATCGAAGATTGCTGGAGACCGGTGTTGCGCTGCACGCCCGAGGAGGCCTCGGCAAACCCAATGCCGCCGACCGTGATGGGGACGTTGCGGGGCGGCACGCCGTTGAGGGAGACCTGGTAGGCGTCGCCGAAGCCGCCACGCGTGATGTTCACGCCGGGGACGGATTTCAGGACTTCGCCGACGCCGCCGTCGGCCACAGGGCCAAACTCGTTCGCGGCGACGACATTCACCGAGTTGGCGGCGAAACGCTGCGTGTTGATCGCGATGGCGGCGCCATCCATCTCCTTTGAGGTGGCCACGGTGAACTGCTCCAGTTTCACGACGCCGTCGCCCCCGGCGGCGGCGGGCCTGACGTAGGAGAGCTCGAAGTTTTGCCGCACCGCCTGACCGGCGGTGATTGTGATCGTCTGGGTCTGAGGCAGCACACCCGTGCGAAACGCCGTCACGCGCGCGGAACCAGCCGGGACATTGGTCAGCCGATACTCACCCGAGGAATCGGTGAACGTCTCCAGCCCGGTGCCCTCGACCGTGATGCGCACGAACTCCAGATACTCACCGGTGCCGGGGTTGAACACGCGGCCTTCGACCATGCCCACGCGGCCTGAGGCGGGTTCGCGATCGGCCGCCGAGACCAAGGAGGCGAAGGCGGCCAATGCCATCAGCATGAAGGCCGGCAGTTGGATGAGGCGGAGATGAGGGGCAACGCGACGCGAGGACGCGGCAAGGAGGGCAGGACTACGGTGGGGACTTTTCATGGAAGGAACGCCGAAGGATGCATGCCCGGCCGGGAAATTTCCCCGCCGCGCAGCGGCCAAGATCAGGAGTTGGAGGGGCAGGAGGTTGCCCCTGAGTATGCCCGCGCCGCCCCCCGCCCTCAATCCACGCGAATCGGGGTATTGGCCGGCCGCCGCTACTTCGCCGCGGGCTCCGTGAGCAGAAACGTCATCAGATCGCGCTGCTGCTGCGTCGTGAGATTCTGCCAGAGGCCCGGGGGCATCAGCGAAACCGCCGAGGCCTTCATGCTCGCAATCGCCGGGCGCGCGAGGGTGCGTTTGGCGCCGGTGGCGTCCGCGAGCACGAGCGCGGCGGGCGATTCCTCGAGCACGACGCCCATGGCTGAGGTGCCGTCCTTCAGCTCCACGACATAGGCGATGCGGTCGGGATTGATCGCGGCGCTGGGCTCCACGATGTCCTGCAACACCGACGCGTAATCGCGATGCACGAGGTTCGAGAGATCGGGCCCGACGATGCCGCCCTCGCCGCGCACTTCGTGGCACACGGCGCAGGCCGCTTGCGCGCTCCCGAACACCGCCTTGCCCCGCGCCCAGTCACCGCCCGCGATCTCGGGGATCACGCGCTTGGTCTCGGCGGGAGCCGCCGCGGCCGGGCGGGCCCACGGCAGCAGCACCCGGCGCAGCGGGAGCGCGCGCGGTCGGTGGTCCTCCGCCGTGTGCCACGCCACCTCGAGCACCGGCTCAGCAGCGCCGGTCGTAAGCGTCAGCTCAAGCGGCTGCCACGTGCCCGGCTGAGACTGGATCGTGAACTGCAACTCCCCCGCGGATTTTTGTTCGACGCGCGCGCCGAGGGTTTTCACCGCGAGGCTGCCGGCGGACTTGAAGGCGACCGTCACCAGCTCGGCGGGATATTCGAAATCGAGTTTCGCCCCCGGCTGGATGGCGGGTCGCAGCATCAGGTGCAGATCGAGCTGGGTGCGAAGCGTGAGCTTCCCGGGCGTTTTCAAGAAAGCGAAGAGCCGCGCGTGCTCCTCGCTCGCCGCCGTCAGCTCGCGCGCGACCTGGAGATCGGCGTGCGGCAGCCAGCCGCGCCATTGCACGGCGCCCGCGGCGTCGCGCCACTCGGCCTCGACGCCCGTGAGATCGGTGAGCACGTCGATGGCGGCCTGCTGCGCGATCTCGCGGCGAACGGCGTCGGCCGGGCGATTACCGGCCGGGCCTTCGGGCAGCTTGACGGCGTAATTGGTGGCCTCGGTGCGCGGGGCGGTGCGCAGTGTGAGCGAGCGCAGATCGGGCGCCAGCACGGCGGAGAGCACGGGCACCTCGCTCCGCGCCACCGTGCGCTGATCCTTCACGACCTGGTAGCCGGGCGCGAAGGCCTCGAACCGATCCCCGGCGGCGACATGCACGCCCTGCGTGATCGCGCTCTGCTTCGCCAGCGTGCGCCACTGCGCCGGATCGAGCGCGCGATCGAAAATCACGCGCGTCTCGGTCGGGCTCGCGGCGTAGGCGAGCACGGGCTGCGGCGCGGATCGGCCGGTGTAGGACAATTTGTAGAGCTTGCCGATGCCCTGCGGGCCGGTGCCCCAGTCGGGCTTGCCCGTGTGCCCGCACACGAGCAGGTCGCCCGCGGGCGTGGGCACGGCGTCGAGCACGAGCAGGTTGAGGGATGCGATGAGATCGTTTTTCGCGACGTAGCCGGCGGCGCTTTTTACGAGCTTGGTGCGCCAGATTTTTCCGCGCGACTCGCCGGCCACGAACACATCGCCGCGCCACCACGCCGGCCCGAAGATCGCCGTGCCGCCGGCGACAGGTTCGTTGAAATGCACGCCGCACGTGGACTGGTGCTGCGGGCCGTAGTCGAAGACGCTCGGCTCGTCGATCACGCCGGGCAGGTGCCGCGGGTGCCGCGGCGGAAAGCCGTAGTGCCGGCCCGGCTGGATGTGGAGCAGCTCGTCGAAGGGGTTGCCGTTGGGCAGCCACGTCGCGCCTTCCTGATCGGAGCAGAAGAGATCGCCGGCGGCGTTGAACGCGAGCGAGACCGGGAAGCGCAGGCCCGTCGCGATGATTTCGCGGCGCTGCCAGTCGGGCGAAAGGCGGATGATCGTGCCGCGCTCGCTGGCGACGTTGTAGTGCGAGACGCCCGTCTTTGGATCGACGCGGTAGGCGCTGCGCCACGCGTCGGCGCCGAGGCCAAACCAGATGTTGCCTTTGGCGTCCACGGCGAGGCCGACCGCGTCGAGATTCGAGCCCGCCGCGATCGTGGGCGCCGGCCAGCCGCTGGTCACGGTCTGCAGCTCGGAGGTGCCGTCGCCCTTGTCGCGCAGGTGCAGGATTTTTCCGCGGCTCGCGATGTAGAGCCCGCCGGGGCCCCACGCCATGCCGATGCTCGCGGGAATCTCGCTGCCCTTGTTGTCCCAGAAAAGGGACGAGCTGTCCTCCAGCCCGTCGCCGTCGGTGTCGCGGAGCTGGTGGACGTTCCCGTCGTAGCCGAGCGCGAAGAGCCGGCCGTCGGGCGCATAGACGAGATTGTTGAGATTGCGCAGCTGCAGCGGCAGCTCGCGCGCCGTGAAGCCCGGCACAAACACCTGCACGGGCGGGATGGCGTCGGCCGCGACCACACGCGACGCGAGGCAGGCCACGAGAACGGAGAACACGAGCCGCGGGAGGGATTTCTTCATGGGGAAAGCGGCGCGACACTGGCAGCCCCGCCGATGGCCACGCAAGGCTCGCGGAAACGCATCCCAGCTTTCAGACGATGGGGACGCGCCGCCCTCGGCGCGTTGGTCCGACCGCGGCGAGGGCGCCGCGGCTCCAAACGCTTCGCGTCTGCCCGCACTGCTTCGTCTGTGTGCGCCAGAGCCCGGAATCCGCCAAGCCAGGCACGCCGCGCATTTTTCCGCGCGACATTCCGCGCCACCACGCTCACAGATCGGCGCACCCCGCACCCCCACCCCGCCATGCCCCACGATCGCCGCGCCTTCCTGTCCACCCTCACCGCCGCCGGTGCCGCCGCGCTGCTCGGCCGCCCGCCGCTCCTCGCGGCCGCGCCCACCGCGCCCGCCCGCCCGCGCGTGCGCCTCGCCATCGCGAGCTACTCCTACTGGCACTTCCGCACCGCCAAGGTCCCGATCGAGACCGTGATGGACCGCGCCGCGGACCTCGGCGTCGCGGGCGTGGACATCCTCCACCGCCAGATGGACCTCACGGAGCGCGCGCCGCTCGATGCCGCCGGCCGCGCGTATCTGCGCGGGCTCAAGCGCCACGCGTTTCGCCGCGGCCTGGAGATCTGCTGCGTCTCCACGCACCAGAGTTTCGTGAAGGCCGACCCGGGCGAACTCACCGCCGAGGTCGAGCACACCAAGAAGTGCATCGAGCTCGCCGCCGAACTCGGCTGCCCCTCCATCCGCATCAACACCGGCCGCTGGGGCACCACGCGCAGCTTCGACGAGCTGATGAAGAACCGCGGCATCGAGCCCATCCTCCCCGGCCGCACCGAGGACGAGGGCTTCAAGTGGTGCATCGACGGCATCACGCGCTGCCTGCCCAAGGCCGAGGAGTGCGGCGTCGTGCTCGCACTTGAGAACCACTGGGGCCTCGCCCGCACCGCCGCCGGCCTCCTCCGCATCCTCAACGCGATCAAGTCGCCCTGGCTCGGCGGCCTGCTGGACACCGGCAATTTCCTCGACGACATCTACGCCCAGCAGGAGGCGATCGCGCCGCACACGGTTTACGTGCAGGCCAAGACCTACCACGGCGGCGGCGAGTGGTATACGCTCGACCTGGACTACCCGCGCATCGCCGCGCTGCTCGGCCGCGCCGGCTACCAAGGCTGGGTCGCGCTCGAAATGGAGGGCAAGGAAGACCCCGCCACCGCGGTGCCCAAGAGCCTCGCGACGCTGCGGGGGGCGTTTGGGATCGGGTGAGCCCGCGCGCCGCAAGACGAAGCCGCTAACCACCGAGCAAATTCCCGCAACCTTCGCCGCCGGAAGTCCGGCCTTGTCCCGCATAGCTCTACAATTTTGGCTACGCGCATGAACCCCCGTCCGGTCAGGCAATCGAGTAAGGGCGAATAACGCTGTTCGGCGGAAAAAGTCATGAAACGCCGTGAGATGAATTCCTTGGCGCACTCGCTCTCTGCCTACCTGTGCTCGCGCAACAACGACATCGCTGGTTATTGGGGCATCGGCATGCTCTGCGCCGTTGCGAAGAAAGAGAAGAAGAGGAAGTTCAGCTTCAAGATTCGACCTGGCCAGCTATTGAGTATTTACGGCTACGAGGTTTCGGAGTCGAAGGTCGTCACCGACAAGCTCGTGAAGCTTGGATTGGATTCCATCGAAGGTCGGCTGTCGTTCTTTGAGGATGGCCGCTACTCCGACGGAGCGGAGAAGTATACCTGTGGCATTGCTATCGCGATTACCCAAGGAGGCCGCACGGGATTGAGCATGAGCCACGTCGAGTGCTGGCCGCACGATTCATCTCGTGAGAGCCGCCGCGCTTCGGATGGTGGCCCTTCACTAATTGACCGGCTGAAGAATATCCTAAAATGAAAGAAGGCCGATCCAGAGCATCACAGACAACGACAGGGCTGCGCCCTGTTGTGTCTGACTGCTGACGTTCGGCAGATGATGAAATTTCTCATCGCATTCTTCGCAGTCGTAGGCGCCGCAATTGCTGGCGACATCAAGCTGCCGTCCGGACGCGTGCTGAAAAACGCGCAAATCGGGCCAATCGTCTACACGACAGGCATTCCGTCGTCTCTCGCACTGAAGTATGAGACGGCTGTCGACATCAAATCTAAGAAGGCGGTCACCGATGAGGTGCTGGATATCTGGAAGAGCTTCCAGGTCGACGCCGAGAAAGGAAAGTATGGGAGCGCTGTCGTTATAGTAGTCGGACCGGCAAGCGGCATTCCGGGGATCGCGACCGCAGCGGAGCAGCGAAATTTTGTCTTCGAGAGGAAAGATGGCGCGTGGAAGATGACGCTGCCTTCTGTGTGGTCAGAGGAGAAAAGCCGAACAAGTAGGAATGAGAAGGCGGGTGTATAATCTCCCGCTGTATGAAAACCAAACTACCTGCTGTTGAAGGACAGACCATCGGCTGGGCTTGCCTCCATGCGTTGAGCGCGCGGGGGGCCAACGCCCGCAAGCCCCGGACCGTCTAGCAAAGCCGTGCCGGACTCAACGTCTCGGGCGCATCTCCGCGCCAGCCAATCCTTGAACTCCCGTCCCGCTGGGTCATCTTGCCGCCATGAATCTCCTTGAGCGCATCACGATCAAACCGGGGCGTCGGAGCGGCAAGCCGTGCATCCGTGAAACGCGGATTACGGTCTATGATGTCCTCGGTTATCTCGCGGCGGGCACCACCGAGGCCGAGTTGCTCGCGGAGTTTCCGGACCTGAGCCACGAGGACATCCTCGCCTGCTTTGCCTTCGCCGCGGAGCGTGATCGGAGGAAGTTCGCTTCCCACGCCGCGTGAGACTGCTTTTCGACGAGAATCTCTCGCCCGACCTGCCGCGCCTGCTCGCGGGTGAGTTTCCGGATTCCGCGCATCTGCGCGATCTCGGCCTGACCGGCGCCGACGACTCGGTGATCTGGCAGACCGCGGCGGCGCAGGGTTTCGTGCTGGTGTCCAAGGACGACGATTTTCTTGAGCTGGCGATCCTGCGCGGCGCACCGCCGAAGGTCGTCGCCATCGGCCTTGGCAACTGCCGCACGGCCGAAGTCGCGGCGTTGCTCCGATCCGCCCGGGCCCAAATGGAGCGATTCGCCCGCGATCCGCACGCCTCATTGTTGGAACTGCCGTAGGCCGAGACCTACCCCGGCGGCGCGAATGTTATTCGCTCGATCTGGACTACCCGCGGTCCCAGCGCCGGGCCGGGCCGCATCACTCCCCGTTATTTCAACCCGCTCCACTCGGCGAGCGACTTGCCCGTCTGGGCGAGGATCTGGCGGCTGGCCTTTTCCACGTCGGTCGTGCGGGCGCTCGTGTCGCCGTAGCAGATCGCCACGCTGGCCTGCGTGGGAAATTGCAGCTTCTCAAACACGAGCACGGACTGCGCGGCCTTCGGGTCGGTGGCGCTGATTGTCAGCGGCAGCAGCACAAAGGAGCCGCGCTCGTCCAGCCACTGGGCCTTGCGCTCCCGGGTCCACGTCTCGAAGCCGGCGGGAAACGACTTCTTCGAATTCTCCTCGATCCACTTCATCTGCCGCGCGCCCGGCCACAGGGAAAATCCCATGGGCAGCTTCTGGGCGTAGTCCGGGGCCAGGGCCAGGGCGAGGCCGCCGAGGTCCTGCTCCAGGTCGGCGATGCTGGCCGGCATCTTGCCGCCGCTCGCCTGCGCGCGCCTCACTGCCGCCTGCCCGATGCGGTGGACCTGGCTGAGGACCTCGGTTTTCTGGCCCTCCTGCCGCAACTGCTGCAGCCGCGAATCGCCCGGCGCCGCCGCGGTCGGGGCGGACGCAGCCGGCGCCGCGCTGGCCGGCGCCTGTGCCTCATTCCGGCCGCATCCCGCCAGGCAGGCCAGCAGAGCAGTGAAGACGCAGGGGAAAATCCGGGCGATGGAGCGATTCATGGCAAAAGGAGAGCCGCCAATAAACCGAGCGGACCGAGCCCCCCACAAGCATGAACAAAAAACGGGCGGAAAAAATACGCTCTGCGACGCGGACCGCGGATCGGTTTGATCATGCGTTGCCACGGCGAAGCGCTCGCGCCGCGGGTGACAAAGCCGTCCCACGAAAATTCGGGAACGATTGCCGCTCGCTGCGCCGGACCTGCCCGGGCCCATCTGGCCGACCGCCCCGCGCGAGACCACCCCTTGACCGCGCTACGCTTCGCCCCCACGAATACCGCACCCCTAACCCCATGAAAACCCCGCTCCCCCTGCTGGTGGTCGCGCTCGGTGCGTCCGTCTCGCTCCTCGCGCAGACCACCTCGGCCACGTCCGCGACCACGACGGCCGCCACGAAGGAAGACGCCGTGATCCTCTCGCCCTTCGAGGTGAACTCCGGCGACGACAAAGGCTACGCCGCGTCCTCTGCGCTCGCCGGCACGCGCACCAACGAGAAGCTCGCCAACCTCCCCAACTCGATCTCGGTCTTCACCGCCGATCTCCTGAGCGATCTCGCGATCAATGATTTCTTCGGCGCGGTGGAATTCGCCGTCGGCGCGGAGAACATCTACAACGACACCGGCACCGTGGGCGCGCCTGTCGGCTCGCGCTCGGGCAACCAGATCAGTTTCCGCGGCATTCCCTCGATTCGTCAGCTCCGCGACGGCTTCCCGTGGTTCCTCCCGGCCGACACCTACAATACCGAGCGCATCGAGTTTGCCCGCGGCCCCGGCGGCCTCGCCTACGGGGACGTCGATCCGACGGGCATCATCAACGTCTCGACCAAGCGCGCCACCTTCCGCAACGCCGCGAGCGCGACCGTGCGCTACGATTCGTTCGGCACGCAGCGCTACTCCGTCGATCTCAACCGGCAGCTGCTGCCGCGCCTCGGCGTGCGCTTCAACGCCCTCAACTCCGAGGTCGAGCAGTTCCGCCAGCGCACGAGCAAGGACTACCGCGGCTTCGCCGGCGCGCTGCGCTGGGAGCCCTTCAAGGATCGCCGCACCCGCCTCGACGTGAACTACGAGGGCGGCCACCAGCGCAACAACCAGGGCGTGCTCCACCTCAACGACGGCATCAAGGCCTACGTCCGCGGCACCGGCACCAACGCCCCCGATGCCGATCCCGTCGCGCCCGGCGTGCAGATCAACGGCGTCGGCATGCGCCGCATCGCCGCGCCCGGCAACACCCACGTTTACCTCGATATCGGCGGTGTGCTTTACGACATGCAGTCCACCGCCACGACGACGTTCCGCAATTCCGCCGTGCTCACCGGCGCCGCCGTCGCCACCGGCGCCGATCCGCAGAATCCCGTGCGCTACCCGCTCACGACCATCCCCTACAGCGTGTATCCCGATGGCGAGGACTGGTCCGGTCCCGACAACCGGCACGACACCGATTTCCACGCCTACAACATCGAGCTCTCCCACTCCCTCGGCGATCACCTGCGCCTGCTGCTCGCGCACAACGGCCAGGTGGACGACACCACGCGGCTCCAGACCTACTCCTCCGCCGGCGCGCTCGGCATGAACTCGCGCGCCGTGTTCATCGACGTCAACCGGGTGCTCCCCCACCCCACCATCCCCAACGCCACGATCCCGAATCCGCGCTTCGAGCAGCTCTTCCTCGCCTACGCGCCCACCTACACGACCGACGGCAACAAATCCACCGGCTGGCGCACCTCCGTCGTTTACGACACCAGGCTGCCGTTTTGGAACTCCACCTTCCGCGCGGTGGGCGGCGCCAGCTACCGCCACGAGCAAAACTACCTCGACACCTACGCCTACGCTCTCACCCAGCAGGAGATCGCGCGCCGCGGCCTCACCGGTGCCGCCTCCTCCTACGCCAACAACGTCGTCAACCCCGTCCACTACATGGCGGATGGCAACAGCGACGAGGCCCTGCGCCTGAAAATCATCCCCGGTGTCACGGGCTTCTACCGCAGCGGCACGGCGCAGACACGCTTCGACCAGACCCTCGGCTCCGGCAACCTCACCACGCTCGGCTCCTTCTTCAGCGGCCGCCTCCGCACCAGCGCCGGGATCAGTCGCGATTATTTCCGCCAAAACCGCAGCCGCGCGCCCGTTACCGTGCCGGTCATCGGCGGCACGCAGCTCGTCGATCTGCAGGGCCGTCCCATCCTTGATGCCATGGGCTACAATGTCCCCTACGAACCCTTCAACCGCACCTACGCCACCAATCAGACCTACGGCGGCGTGCTGCGCGTGCTGCCGTGGCTCGCGCTGGGCGGCGGCTACTTCGAATCGTCGCTCTTCACCGACAGCGTGAGCTTCGAGCTGACCGGCCGCCCGCGCCTCCCGCGCACGGGCGAAGGCTACGAGTCCAGCCTGCGGTTCAATTTCCTCGACGACCGCATCAACGCCACCGTCACCCGCTTCAAGACGACCTCCGAAAACAATTCCCTCGGGCTCAGCGCCCCCGCGCAGGCCGAGCTCAACGCCCTCCTTCCCGCCGGCAACCAGCTCCTCGGCACCGGCGACTACCGCGATCAGGAGACCGAAGGCTGGGAAATCGAATCGCAGATCAATCTCACGCGCCAGTGGACCGTGCGCGCCACCTACTCGATGAACCGCGTGCAGTTCGGCCGCTTCTTCCCGCTCGTGCGGCCGTATCTCGCGGCCGCGCGTGACGCCGCCCGCGCCCAGGGACTCGACCCCGACAACGCCACCGCCCTCACCCAGCAGCTCATCGACGACACCGAGGGCGCCGTCCGCGCCGTCCGCCGCGAGACCGCCAATATCACCACGCGCTACAGCTTCACCGAAGGCCGCCTCAGGGGCTTCGCCATCGGCACCTCGGCGCGCTACGCCCTCGGCCGCCCGCGCAACGCGCTTTCCTCCGGCGGCGTGGTGGTGCTTCCGGCGACGAAGACCGACAGCTACATCCTCGTGAATCCATTCGCGAGCTACCGCCGGAAGTTTTTCGGCCACAACGTCACCGCCCAGCTCAACGTGAACAACGTCCTCGGGCTCAATTCCGACCAGGGCAACAGCTACACCTGGCCCCGCAAAACCGAGCCGCGGAACTACGTGACGACGGTGACGGTGGAATGGTAAGGGGACGCCGTTCTCACGCCCTCGATTTCGCGGCGCGCTTGCCCTTCGCCTTCGCCGGCCGGCGGACGGCGGTGCGCTTGTTCTTCAATGCGGCCGCGATGAAGGCGGCGAAGAGCGGGTGCGCCCGGTTGGGCTTGGACTGGAATTCCGGATGCGCCTGCGTGCCGAGGAACCACGGGTGGCCCTTCAGCTCGACGACCTCGACGAGGTTACGCTGCGGATTCACGCCGCTGACAACGAGGCCAGCGGCCTTGAGGCGATCGACGTAGGCGTTGTTGACCTCGTAGCGGTGGCGGTGGCGCTCGGTCACGAGCGGCGCGCCGTAGGCCTTGTGCGCGAGGGTGCCCGGCGTGAGCGCGCACTCGTAGCTGCCGAGCCGCATCGTGGCGCCCTTGTCCGTGATCCGTTTCTGCTCCTCCATCATGTTGATCACGGGGTGGGCGGGATTCGGGTCGAACTCCGTGCTGTTGGCCCCCGCGAGCCCGGCGACGTTGCGCGCGAACTCGATGACCGCGATCTGGAGGCCGAGGCAGAGGCCGTAGTAGGGCACCTTGTTTTCGCGGGCAAACTTGGCCGCGGCGATCTTGCCCTCGGTGCCGCGGTCGCCGAAGCCGCCGGGCACGAGGATGCCGTCGAGGCCCTTGAGCAACGCGGCCGCGCCCTTCTTCTCCACATCCTCGGCGTCGATGCGGCGGATGTGGACCTTGCAGTTGTTGGCGATGCCCGCGTGCGTGATCGACTCGTAGACGGATTTGTAGGCGTCCTGCAGCTCGATGTATTTGCCGACGACGCCGATGGTGACCTCGTGCTTCGGCTGGAGCAGGCGGGCGACGATCTCCTGCCAGATGTTTTTCGCCGGCGGCGGATTGGTCAGCCCGAGCAAATCGACGACCAGCTGGTCCATGCCCTCGGCCTGCAGCGCCAGCGGCAGCTGGTAGATCGAGTGCTCGACATCGCGGCACTCGATCACGGCCTTCACGGGCACGTTGCAGAACATCGAAATCTTGTCGCGCATGTCGCCTTCCAGCGGGTGATCGGTGCGGCAGACGACGACGTGCGGCTGGATGCCGATCTCGCGGAGCTTGGCGACGGACTGCTGGGTGGGCTTGGTCTTGAGCTCGCCGGCGGCCTTCAGGAAAGGCACGAGCGTGACATGGATGAACGCCACGTCGTTGCGCCCGACCTCGAGCGCAAACTGGCGCATGGCCTCGAGGAACGGCAGCCCCTCGATGTCGCCCGTGGTGCCGCCGATCTCGGTGATGAGGACATCGACGCCTTTGCCGCCGGCATAGATGCGCTCCTTGATTTCATTGGTGACGTGCGGAATCACCTGCACCGTCTTGCCCAGATAGTCGCCGCGGCGCTCCTTGTTGATCACCGCCTCGTAAACCTGGCCGGAGGAGAGGCTGTTGAGCCGGGAGAGCTTGCCGCTCGTGAAGCGCTCGTAGTGCCCGAGGTCGAGGTCGGTCTCCGCACCGTCCTCCAGCACATAAACCTCGCCGTGCTGAAACGGGCTCATGGTGCCCGGATCGACGTTCAGGTAGGGGTCGAACTTCTGGATGCGCACCGTGAGGCCGCGCAGTTCGAGCAGCGCCCCCAGCGAGGCCGCGGTGAGGCCCTTGCCGAGGGATGATACGACGCCGCCCGTGACGAAAATGTATTTCACGGGAGAGCAGAGGAGAGGCGGCGTTTTCAACGCGCAAGCCAAAGTTCGGCGCGCGCCGGGAAATCGCGCGAGGCCGGAGCGCGTCCGCCGAAAAATCGTTTGCCCCGCGCCGCCGCGCCGGGCCTGCTGCCGCCAATGCAGTCCAAACCTCAGCTCCTCGCCTGGCTCACGTGCGATGGCGTCCACATCGATCCGGGCTCAGGGAAACACACCATTCTCGGCATCTTCTCCAACATCCAGGCGCGGGGCTTCCCGGTCACCCACCCGTTCATGGTGTGGTTTCTCACGCTCACCGACTGCGCGCCCGGCGAACACCGCCTCCGGATCTCGATGGGGCTCGACGCCACCAATCCCCAGCCGCTGCTCGAGCGGACCTTCGGCTCCGAAAGCCCCCTGCATCGCATCAATCTCATCAACGAAATCCGCGACCTGTCGTTTCCCCAGCCGGGCGAATACTCCCTTCTCATCGAAATCGACGAGGAGCCGCTGCTCGCCACCAGCCTGACTGTCTCGGATTAACCGCTGCGCCTCCCTTTCATGTCCAACTTTGATCTCATTGGCGTCGGTTCGCCCATCATGGACCTGCTGGCGCAGGTGCCCGACGATTTTCTCCGCCAGCATATCGCCGGGGAAAAGGGCGGCATGGTCCTCGTCGACGATCGCGAGATGGAGCGCATCGTGAGCCTGCTGCCCCGCCCACCGGCGCACGCCACCGGCGGATCGGCGGCCAACTCCACTTTCAACGCCTCCCGCCTCGGTCTGCGCACCACTTTTCTCGGCAAACTCGGCAACGACCGCATCGCGCAAGCCTACCGCGAGGCCTTCCAAGCTGCCGGGGTCGATGCCTCCCGCTTCAAGTCCGCCGCACAGCCCAATGCCCGCAGCATGATCATGGTCACGCCCGATGCCCAGCGCACCATGCGCACCTGCCTCGGCGCGGCGATGACCCTCTCGCCGACGGAGGTCACGCCGGCCGATTTCGCGGGCTGCCGCCATGCGCATATCGAAGGCTACCTGGTCTTCAACCAAGCGCTGGCCGATGCCGTGCTCGCCGGGGCCCGCGCCGCCGGCTGCACGACGAGCTTGGATTTGGCGTCGTTCGAGGTGGTCCATGCCGCCCGTCCTTGGCTGCTCAGCCAGCTCAGCCGGGGCATCGACATCGTCTTCGCCAACGAAGACGAAATCCGCGCCTTGTTCGAGGATCGCACGTCGGATTTTCCCACGCTGGCGAAAAAATTGGCCGACTTCGGGGTCCTGGCCGCGGTGAAAGTCGGCAAAGACGGCGCCTGGATCGCTCGCGGCGGGGAGCTGCATCACTCCGCGCCGGTGGCTCCTTCCCAAGTGGTCGATACCAACGGGGCCGGCGATGCATGGGCCGCCGGTTTCCTTTTCGGCCATCTCAACGGCTGGTCGCTGCCCGCCTCAGGCGCGCTGGCCTCGCACCTCGGGTCAGAAACCGTCGCCCACATCGGTCCCATCATCCCGGCGCCGGCCTTTGCGACGCTGCAGACCCGAGTCCGTTCGCTCCCGCCGCGCTAGGACTGAGGATCATTACGACCCTCTAGGAGTTTGGCCGTAGCGTGGCGCGAAAGCGCCGAATTTGGCGGAGAATAGGCCGGGAAATGAAGAAATTGGCGGCTGGGCAAAATGTCCGACGCCGCCCGAAACGAGATAAATCACGCGGACAGTCCGTGTAGAGCCACCGGATTTTTTGTGGTTTTCGGCCTAAATTTGGGCATTTCCCCCATTTTTTGGGCGATTTCTTCAAAAATGAACCATTTCGGGATTTTCGGACGAAATCGGTGATTGATTGGGCCCCCTGATTACTTTTGAACGACGGACCTCGAATTCCAACTAACGGAAACGGGACACCCAACTCACAACCAAGGCGACCTTTTGGACCTCAAACAAATCAAGCAGATCATCGAACTCATGAAGCGCTCGGAGCTCACGGAGTTCGCGGTCGAAGAGGAGGGCTTCAAGCTCAAGATCCGCCGCGGAGCCAACGGGCTGCCGATTGTGACTGCCGGCCGGGGTTCGGCCGCACCGTTCCCCACCGGCGATAGCACCCCGCCGATGCCCATCCCCGCCCCGACCGGCCCGGTCGCCAACCCGGCCGCCGCGGCGCTCAAGGACGAAGTGGGTTTCGCCTACATCAAGTCGCCGATGGTCGGGACTTTTTACCGGGCCGGCTCGCCCGAGAGCAAACCCTTCGCCGATGTCGGGGCCAAGGTCGCGGAAAACACCGTCGTCTGCATCATCGAGGCGATGAAGATCATGAACGAGATCCAGGCCGAGGCCAAGGGCACGGTCGTCGAGGTCCTCGTCGAAAACGGCCAGCCGGTCGAATATGGCCAGCGGCTCTTCAAGATTAAGCAGGGCTGAGGGGCCCGCGGCCCCGGTTGAGCGTCGAGAGTTGGGGTTGAGAGCCGCTTTCCCATCCGCGGCGCCTTTTCCGGTCTCTCAACGCCCCTTCACCCTCAACTTTCCGCAATGATTCAAAAAGTCCTCATCGCCAACCGCGGCGAAATCGCCCTCCGCATCGTCCGCGCTTGTCGCGAAATGGGCATCAAGACCCTCGCCGTCTATTCCGAGGCCGACGTGCAGTCGCTCCATGTGCAGCTCGCCGACGAGGCCATCTGCATCGGTGGCAACAAGAGCGCCGACAGCTACCTCCGCGCCGACCGCATCATCAGCGCCGCGGAGATCGCGGACGTGGACGCCATCCATCCCGGCTACGGCTTTCTTTCCGAGAACGCCAAATTCGCCGAGCAATGCGAGTCCTGTAACATCAAGTTCATCGGCCCGAAGTCGAAATCGATCAAGATGATGGGCGACAAGGCGGTCGCCAAGGACACCGTCCGCAAGGCCGGCGTGCCCACCGTCCCCGGCTCGGATGGCCCGGTGGAGACCGAGGCCGAAGCCGTGAAAGTCGCCCGCAAGATCGGTTATCCGGTCATCATCAAGGCCGTCGCCGGCGGCGGCGGCCGCGGCATGCGCATCGCCCACAACGATGTCTCCTTCGCCAAGGAATACCACGTCGCCCGGGGCGAAGCCGAGAAGGCCTTCAGCAACGGCGCCGTTTACATCGAGAAATACATCGAGCGCCCCCGCCACATCGAGTTCCAGATCCTCGCCGACAGCCACGGCAAGACCCTCCACCTCGGCGAGCGTGACTGCTCCGTCCAGCGCCGCCACCAGAAGCTCATCGAGGAATCGCCCTCACCTTTCCTCCTCCAGCATTCCGACCTGCGCAAGAAGATGGGCAAGGCCGCCGTCAAGGCCGCCGAGGCCGCCGAGTATGAGAACGCCGGCACGATCGAGTTCCTCGTCGATGCCAAGGGCAACTACTACTTCATCGAGATGAACACCCGCATCCAGGTCGAGCACCCCGTGACCGAGGAGGTCACCGGCATCGACCTGATCAAGGCGCAGCTCCGGATCGCCAACGGCGAGAAGCTGGATTTCGACCAAGGCGACATCAAGTTCGAGAAGCACGCCATCGAGTGCCGCATCAACGCCGAGGATCCCGCGCGCAACTTCGCCCCCTCCCCCGGCACCATCGGCCTCTACTATGCCCCCGGCGGTCTGGGCGTGCGCGTGGATTCCCACGCCTACTCCGGCTACACCATCCCGCCCTACTACGACTCGATGATCGGCAAGCTCATCTGTGTCGGTCCCACGCGCAAAGTCGCCCTTGAGCGCGCCTACCGGGCGCTCAGCGAGTATCTCGTGCGCGGCATCAAGACCACCATCCCCCTCCACCGCGCGATCATGGCCGACCCCGTCTTCATCGAGGGCAAGGCCACGACCGCCTACATGGAGGATTTCCTCGGCCGGACCGCGACGGATCTCTTTTCCTAGGCTCCCTTCGCGGGGCCGCGGCCGAAACCCGCGGCTTCAGAAAAACTTCTTCGCCTTCTCGAAAAAGGATTTCGAGGTGGGCTCCGTGGCGTCGCCGCTGACGCGCGCGAACTCCTCCAGGATCCGCTTTTGCTCACTGGAAAGCGACTGCGGCACCTCGACTTGGACGCGCACGAGCTGGTCGCCTTGGGCGCCGCCGCGGAGGCTCGGCACACCCTTGCCTCGCACGCGGAACGTCGTGCCGCTCTGCGTGCCCGCCGGGATGCGCAGGCTCCCCTTGCCGAAGAGCGTGGGCAGCTCGATCGTGCCGCCGAGGGTCGCGAGCGTGAACTTGATCGGAATCTCGCAGAAGAGGTCCTCGCCTTGCCGCTGGAAGAGCTCGTGTTCCTTCACCGTGATCACGATGTAGAGATCGCCGGGGCTGCCGCCGGGGCCGCCGGCCTCGCCGTTGCCCGAGGAGCGCAGGCGCGAACCCGTGTCCACGCCGGGGGGCACGCGGACGTTGAGCTTGGTCGTCTTGGCCACGCGGCCCTCGCCACGGCACGCGGTGCAAGGGCGGTCAATCTTGGTGCCGGCGCCGCTGCAGGTCGGGCAAGTCTGGGTGAAGGTGATGATGCCGCCCGAACGTCGGACTTGGCCGGCGCCGCGGCAGGTCGGGCACGTGGTTTTCTTGGTGCCGGGCTCGGCGCCTGCGCCATCGCAGCGCTCGCACACGACGGCCTTCCGGAAAGAGATTTCCTTCTCCACCCCGCGGACCGCCTCCTCGAGCGTAATCTCAAGATCGTAGCGCAAGTCCGCGCCATCGCGGCCGCCGCCACCCCCGCCGCCACCAAACATCTCCTCGAATATCCCGCCCCCGCCGCCGCCGCGCTGGCCGAAGACTTCGCGGAAAATGTCGAACGGATCGTGGAAGCCGCCGCCCCCGCCCATGCCGCCGGGGCCGCGCGGCGCGCCGCCGCCTCCGCCGCCCTCAAACGCCGCCGCCCCGTAGCGATCGTAGGCGGCGCGCTTCTCCGGGTCGCTCAGCACCTCGTAGGCGTGGGAGACTTTCTTGAACATCTCCTCGGCCTCCTTGTTGCCGGGGTTTTTGTCCGGGTGAAATTGCACGGCCTTCTTGCGGTAGGCCTTCTTGAGGTCATCGGCGTTGACGCCGCGCTCGACACCGAGCAGCTCGTAATAGTCTTCCTTGGCCATGTGGATTCAGCGCGGCGTGCTCAGCTTTTCTTCGTATCCTTCGCCGGGCCGCTGGAGACGACCACGGAGGCGGGGCGCAGAAGGCGGCCGTTGAGCGAGTAGCCGGTGCGGACGACCGTCAGCACATGCTCCTCCTTCACCTCGGCGCTGGGCTGGTGCGAGATGGCCTCGTGCTGGTGCGGATCAAAGGGCTGGCCGGCGGGCGAGATTTCCTTGAGCCCGTGGTTGGCGAGCGCGGTCTTCAGCTGGGTCAGCACCATGTCCACGCCGCCGACGAGCGACTTCAGGTCCGCGTTGGGCTGGCGCGCGGCATGGATGGCGAGTCCGAGGGTGTCGAGCACCGGGAAAATATCCTCGAGCACGCGGCCCGTGGCGGTGGTGCGGAGGTCCTCCTTGTCGCGGACAGTGCGGCGCCGGAAATTCTCCAAGTCCGCCGCGGACCGCATGAACTTGTCGTAATTGGCCGCGGCTTCCGCCTTGGCCGCCGCCAGCTGCGCGGCGAGGTCGGTTGTCGTTGCTTCGGCAGCAGCCGCCTCGGCCGCGGGGGCCGCGGCAGTGCCCGCATTGGTCGTGGTATCGGTGTTCTCAGGCTCAGGCATGGTCGAAAGGGAGCCGACTCAACAGCGGGTTTAGTGTTTCTTCAAGTGCCGTGTGACCCGCTGCGTGCCAACCGCACGCTAACACCCAACGCTGCGCGGCAAAAAAATGCGCTGGTTCGCCGGTGCAGCATCAACCTGCGCCGTCACCTGTGAAGTTCTCGGTCACCAGCAGGATTGCGGTGGTCTCAGCCGTGATGGTGTAGGCGCCGGCGTAGGGTGCGAGGGCGTTGTCGCCACGGATGAGCTTGCACCCCTGCGGGGCGCGCGAGCCAGCGTTGCCGTCGTTCTGCGCGCGCACGGTGCCACTGACGACGCTCAGGATGCGCGGCTGCTCATTGGCGCGCAGGTGCGCCCGCTCGCCCGCGCCAAGCACGATGCGGCGGATGCTGAACTCCGCGCAGTCCGCGATCACCCCGGAGGTGGGGGCGGCGCGCACGGGCGCGGGCTCAAAGTCCGTCCAGTCGATCGAGCGCAGGGATTGCGCGATGTGCAGCTGGCGCGGCAGGCCGTCGAGCCCGGTGCGGCCCCAGTCGTAAACGCGGAAGGTAGTGTCCGAGTTCTGCTGGATCTCGAGGATGAGGTTGCCCGCGTCGATGGCGTGGACTTGGCCGCTATGCACGAGAATCGAGTCGCCCGCGGCAACATTGAAGTGATGGACGCAGGCCTCGAGCGTCCCGGCCTTGATCGCCGCTTCGAATTGCGCCCGGGTGACACCGTTCTTCAAACCCACGATGAGCTCGGCTCCGGGCACAGAGTGCGCGATATACCAATTTTCCGTCTTCGGCTCGCCCTTGAGTTCAGCCGCGACGGAGGCCGGGGGATGCACTTGCAGGCTCAGGCGCTCGTGGCAGTCGAGCCACTTGACCAAAATCGGGAACGGCTTCTCCGCGGGCCACCGCGGACCCATGAAGTGGGCCGTATGCTTCGCCAGCACGCTGCGCAGCGACTGGCCGTTGCAAGGCCCGCCCTCGACAATCGACTGCGCCTCGCGGCGATCCACGATTTCCCAGCTCTCCCCGATGGGAGCGCCCGCAGGCAGCGACCGGCCGAGCGCGGACTCCAAAGCCCGGCCGCCCCAGACGCGTTCCTGGTAGAGCGGTTGAAATCGCAGCAATTCGCGCATGAGTGAGTGACGAGATTTTTGTGAAAAGCGCCCGGGGGGTTTACATTTGACCAGCCAACTTGATACCGTCGAATTCGGAACGAGTCGCCTGCGGGCCCGCCCACAAAAATGCGCAAGCCAGATACTTCAAACCCAATCGACGGCCCGTCGTTCCAAGCGGCCCGCTACCGTCCGAATTGGTGGGCCGCCCTGCTCTTCTTCGTCGTCGCCACGTTTCTCGCCGTCGCGCTGATCGATTACGATACTCGGCAGGTGCGCTGGTTCACCTCGCCCGCGCCGACCCAGACCAACCTCATGGGCTGGATCGGCGCCGAGACGATTTGCCGCCTCCTCTACGCCATCGGCGTGAGCACGTGGCTGCTGCCGGTGTTTGCCGGCTGGCTGCTCTATCTCTCGGTGCGCAATTCCCGCCACCTCACCGGCGGACGCGGCACCGCGATGTTTGTCGCGTGCGTGATGTTCTCCGGCCTAGCGGCGATGCTGCACGACGAGAAATTCAAGAGTGATTATTTTCCCAACGGCACCGGCGGTTTCATGGGGTGGTGGATTTACCATGTCGCGCTGAAGGATGCGCTCGGCGCCTTCGGTTCCGCCCTAATCCTCGCCACCGCCTACGCCGGGGCTTTGCTGGTGGTCTTCGTGCGCGATATCGGCGGCGAATTCGACAAAATCTTCGCCCACTTCACGGCTTGGCGCGCGGCGCGTGCCCGGCTCCGGGCCGAACGAGAGGAGCAGCGCCGCAAGGAAAAGGAAGCCCGCGCCAAACAGAAGGCCGCCGGCCTCACCGCGCCCCCGATGCCAACCCCAGGCAGCAATTCCCCGCTGCCCGTCGGCCCGTCCGGGAAAAAGACTTTCGCCCCCAAGCCGCCCGACGATCCGCTTTCCAAGGGGATCCAGTCCCGCTCCCCCCGCACCGAGCCGGGCGCGACGCCCCCGCCCTTCAAGCCGGAGCCCCGCCCTCCCGCTCCCGCTTCCGCGGGCAAGACCGCGACCGACACCAAACCCCTCGCCGTCGCCGCCGCGGGCAAGGTCGAGCTCAACATCGTCAAGCCCGAGGAACCCAAGAAGGCCGCCAAGATCACGCTGCCGCAGAGCGACGACGCCAACTACCAGTTCCCCCCGCTCTCCCTGCTCAAGGAGCAGGTCAAGCCCGCTGCCTCCAACAGCGAGGAGGAGCACCGCAACAACGCGGAAAACCTCCTGCGCATCCTCAGCGAGTTCGGCGTCGAGGTGACGCTCGGCGAGATCCACGTCGGCCCCGTCATCACCCGCTACGAAGTCGTCCCCGCGGCGGGCGTGCGCGTTGAGAAAATCGCCGGCCTCGACAAGAACATCGCCCTCGGTATGCGCGCGCAGTCCGTGCGCATCCTCGCGCCTATCCCTGGCAAGGCCGCCGTCGGCGTCGAGGTCCCCAACCAGCACCCCACCCCTGTCGGCATGCGTGAGTTGCTCGAGAGCGAAGACTGGGCCGGCGTGAAATCCGAAATCCCCATCGCCCTCGGCAAGGATGTCTCCGGCAAGCCTCTCGTCTCCGATCTCTCCAAGATGCCGCACTTGCTCATCGCGGGCGCGACCGGCTCCGGAAAATCGGTCTGCATCAACTCCATCGTCGCCTCGATCCTCTACTCCAAGAGCCCGAAGGATCTCCGCCTCATCATGGTGGACCCCAAGGTCGTCGAGTTGAAGATCTTCAATTCGCTCCCGCACATGCTCATCCCTGTGGTGACGGAGCCGAAAAAAGTCCCCGCCGCGCTCAAGTGGCTCCTCGGCGAGATGGAGCAGCGCTACCAGATTTTCGCCAAGGCCAACGTCCGCAACATCGTCGGCTTCAACACGCGCAAAAAAGGCAAATCCGGCAACCCCTTCCCGCCCCCGCCGGAGCAGGCGACGCTCACCGGCGTCGCGCCGGACGATGATCTCGAGATCCCCGAGCGCTTGCCCTACATCGTCGCCATCATCGACGAGCTCGCCGACCTCATGATGATCGCGCCCGCCGAGATCGAGACCAGCATCGCGCGCCTTGCTCAGCTCGCGCGCGCCGCCGGCATCCATCTCATCATCGCCACCCAGCGCCCGTCGGTGAACGTCATCACCGGCGTCATCAAGGCCAACCTCCCCTCGCGCATCGCCTTCCAGGTCGCCTCGCAGGTGGACTCACGCACCATCATGGACACCAAGGGCGCCGAGACGCTCATCGGCCGCGGCGACATGCTGTTTTCCCCGCCCGGCACCTCCAAGCTCGTGCGCGCCCAAGGCGCGTTCGTCGCCGACGAGGAGGTCCACGAGATCGTCGAGTTCCTCAAGCGCAACGGCCCGCCGCAATACGCCCAGTCCGTGCAGCAGCAGATCGACCGCGCCGCGCGCGAGGACGAGGAGGAGGAAGGCGGCGGCGACGACAGCGATCTCGGGGACGACGAGGAACTCTACAAGCAGGCGCTCGACGTGCTGAAATCCACCAAGCGCGCCAGCACCTCGATGATCCAGCGCCGCCTCCGCATCGGCTACAACCGCGCCGCGCGCATCATGGATCTGATGGAGGAAAAGGGCATCGTCGGCCCCGAGAACGGCTCGAGTCCCCGCGAAATTCTCGTTGATCCCGACTCGCTCTAGTCGCGCACGCCGCGCGGACCCGCGCTTGCGCATAACCTCCGAAAGAAGAAACTCGCGCCGATGAAGTTTCTTCTGTCCTAGTCAGCCACTCCCAAACACCCAGACCATGCAGACCATCGGTGAACGGCTTGAGGAAGCGCGCAAAAAGAAAGGCATCTCCCTGCGCGAAGCGGCTGAGGCGACCAAGATTCGCGGCGACTACCTCCAGAAATTCGAAGGCAACCAATTCGAGATCGGGCTCACCGCGATCTACACGCGCGGGTTTCTCCGCACCTACGCCACCTACCTCAAGCTGCCCGCGGATCGCATCCTCGCGGACTTCGCGGCCCTGAGCCAAACTGAAGCGCGGCCACGCCCGGCGAGCCGCGAGATCTACGGCCGCATGGAAGTCGCGCCCGCGCCCGCCGAGGCGCCCGCCCGCGCCCCGGCCGTTTCCGAGGGCGAGGCCCCGCCCGCGCCCCGGGCCGCCCCGCGCCAGCGCACCGGCAGCTCCCTGCCCACCGGGCCGGATCCCGCCGTCGTTTTCAAGTGGGTAAAAATCGGCGGTGGCGCGCTCATCGCGATTCTCGTCGTTCTGCTGCTCAATTCCCTCCTCTCCGGCTCGCGCACGCCCGCCCCGGATACGCGCGGGCCGGCTGACTCTCGCGCGACCCCCACGATCGGCCTCGTCGCGCTGCGCCCCATCAACGTCACAGTGCGGGTGAAGAACGCCGACGAGTCCGAGGGCACCGTGCTCTTCAACGGCGCGGTCGTCCCCGGGGACACCAAGATCGTGCCGCGCCCCAGCGCGCTCTACATCGAGGCCAACTTCCCCGAGAATCTCCTGATCGAGGTCAACGGCACCCGCCATCCGATGGGCCTGCCGCCCGGCGAGAAACGCGGCCAGCTCCCCGCGCCGCCGCGCTGATCCGGCGCGCGCAAAACACTCAGCGCAGCGCCACCGGCGCGCCCAGCACTTCGCGCAGCACCACCGCGCGGCGCAAGCTGCCCGGACTGCGCAGATCCGCCAGCAGCCGATCCCGCGCGGCGTGCAGTTGACCCGACGAAGTCTGGGCCACGGCCGCTTGATTCGCCACGATCGCGGCGGCGCGGCGCTTGGCCATGGCGCGTGACTCTTCGAGTGCGCGCAGTTCCTCCGCGAGGCGTTCCTGGCGCTCAAGTTCGCCGGCATGCGACCCGCGCACCTCGGCCATCACGGGCGGGGCCGGCGGCTCCGTGCGCTTCTGCAACTCCTGGAGCATGCGCCCGAGCGGGCCGTCGAACACATCCGGCATCTGCGTGGTCTCCGGGCGGGCGACCGGCCGTTCGACGGGCACCGGAGGCGGCGTGGCGGCCGCGCCGCCTCCGCGCCGCTCCGCGATCCGGCGCCGGACCTGTTCTTGGACCTCGCGCGTGCGACGGTGCTCCTCCAGAGCGTCGGGGCGCGCCTGCGGCGTATCCTCCGCCTGCTCCTTCGCGCGCTTCGCGGCCCGCAGCACCTGCGCGATGACCACGAAGGCGAAGATGACGATGGGCAGGTTGCCCATCACCCATTCGAGGATACGCTGAGGCATGGCGGGGGGAAGCCGGCGAGGCGGTTACTTCTTGTCCTCGGGCCGCGCGATCGAGGCGCGCATCGCGGAGTCGGCCTGCACGTTTTCCATCTTGTAATAGTCCATCACGCCGAGCCGGCCGGTGCGAAACGCCTCGGCCATCGCGCGCGGCACCTCGGCCTGCGCGCGCACGACCTCGGCCTGCATCTCCTGCACGCGCGCCTTCATCTCCTGCTCGACCGCGACCGCCGCGGCACGCCGGATTTCCGCCTGCGCCTGCGCCATGTTCTTGTTGGCCTCGGCCTGCGCCTCCTGGAGCTTGGCGCCCACGTTCTCGCCCACGTCCACGTCGGCGATGTCGATTGAGAGAATCTCGAAGGCCGAGCCCACGTCGAGGCCGCGCGCGAGCACGGTCTTGGAAATGCTGTCTGGCGACTCGAGCACGATCTTGTAGCTCTCCGCCGAGCCGATGGTGGAGACGATGCCCTCGCCGACGCGGGCGATGATGGTCTCCTCCTTGGCGCCGCCGACGAAGCGGTCGAGGTGCGAACGCACGGTGACGCGCGCCTTCACCTTCACCTGAATGCCGTCCTTGGCGACACCATCGATGGTGGTGCGGCCGCTCTCGGGATTGGGGCAGTCGATCACCTTGGGATCGACTGAGGTGCGCACGGCCTCGACGACGCTCTTGTTCGACCCCTTGGTCGCCAGGTCGATTGCGCACGCGCGATCCCAGTTGAGCGCGATGCCGGCCTTTTGCGCGGCAACGAGCGCCTGCACCGTCGGGACGACGTTGCCGCCCGCGAGGTAGTGCGCCGCGATCTTGTCGGTCTCGAGCGGGATGCCGGCCTTCACGGCCGTGATGCGCGCATCGACCACAAGGCCGTAGGGCACGCCGCCCAGCCGCATGCCGATGAGATTCATGACACTCACGGGCGCGCCGTTCAGGCGTGCCTTGAGCCAGGTGCCGATGAACGACACAAAGACCGCGAAGAAAATCAGCGCGCCAATGGCGAGGGGGATGATGATGAAGAGGGACAGATCTTTCATGGGAGTTTGGATTCGGAAACGATAACGCGGAAATTGTCGAGACCGACGACCTTCAGCTCGGCGCCGCGCGCCGCGTGGCCGGTGCGGCAGAACGCTTCGTAGCGCCGCCCGCCGATTTCCACGAAGCCGGAGGGCGAAAGCGGGGTCAGCGCAGTCGCGGCAGCGCCGACGACCGCCTCCTCCGCCACCGGCGGCTGCGACACGCCCTCTACGGTCGACTGGACGATGAGCGAGCGGCCCAGACGCGAACGCGGCAGCCACACGAGCTCCACGTAAAGCATCACCCCGAGGAGCACGAAGGCCCCGAGCGTCGCGATCAGGCCCACGCCAGAGCCATATTCGACGAAGGCCAGGAGCGAGCCCGCGGCCAGCGCCACGCCGCCGATGATCCCGGCGATTCCGCCCGGCAGGAAAATCTCCGCCGCGAGCAGCAATGTGCCGGTTACGAAAAGCAAAATGATCGCCGTCATCGTTTCTCCTCCACCACGAGCCCGAAGTCCGACTGGGCGCGCACGCGCACGGGCCGGCCGCGATCGATCGGACCCAGTTCGCTGCGCGCCTCATGGCGCCGGCCATCAATCTCGATCTGGCCGCTCGGGCGCAGGTCGGTCATGGCCACGCCTTCGCGGCCGACGAGCGCGCCCACGCTTTCGTCCACCGCACCGCCCGCGAGCTGCGCGGCGCCACCGACAGTGGACTGCACCACCAGCCGATCCCAGACCCAGCCGCGCGGCAGGAAGCGCGCGAGCGCCACCGCCAGCGCCACCGCAATCACCAAGCCGAGGGCGAACTGCTGGATCGGCCCCACAAACGCATCGCCCGACCATGCGACCGAAACCGGCTCATTGGGCCACAGGTCCGCCAACGACCAGACAAGCGAGCCGAGCATCAGCAGCAGCCCACCGAGCGCGAAGACGATCACGCCCGGCATGACAAATATCTCCACCGCCACCAGCACCGCGCCCAGCGCGAAGACAAGCATCGGCTCATGGCCCGAGAGTCCCGCGACGTAGCTCCCGAGAAACACGATGGCGAGACAGCCGATCCCGACCATGCCAAACATCCCAAAGCCCGGCGTCTTGAATTCGATGTAGAGCGCCAGCATCCCCAGCCCCATCAGGATCGGGGAGATGCTCTTGATGAAGACCGCGAGCTCCTCGGACCAGGTGACCTCCAGGGTGGTCGTCGTGTAACGGTCGGCGCCGAATTTCTGCGCCAGCAAGTCGGCCAGATCCTTGGCGATGCCCGCGGCGAGCAGCGGCTGCGCCGGTTCGCCGTAGGTCTTGGCCGCCTCGCTCGCCGTGAGTGTGAGCAGCTCGCCCTTCGGCTTGAGCACCTCTTCGCCGATTTTCAGTTCATAATTCTCGTCGATCATCGCGGAGATCACCTGGCCGCGGTAGCCCTTGCCCTCGGAGATCGAACGCACCTCGGCGCGCAGATAGCTGACGACCTTTTGGCGCATCGATTTATCGATCTCCTGGCCCGTCGCATTGACCGGCGCCGCCGCCCCAATCTTGCCGCGGGGCGAAAACCAAATCTCCTCGGTCGAGGCCGCGATGAACGCCCCGGCCGAAATCGCCTGATCGTTCACATACGTGATCGTCTGGCCGGGAAATTTGGCGAGCGCCTCCATGATGTCGAAGGTCACGTCAAGTGCGCCACCGGGGGTCTTCATGTCGAGCACGACGACGTCCGCCTTGTTCTCGATCGCCTCCTTCAGGCCGCGGCGGATGATGAACAGCAAGGGCGAGTCCACCTGCTCCTGCACGGGGATGACGACGACCTTGGTTTTGCCACCCGGGAGCGCAGGGCCCGGCGCGATCGCGGGGGCGGCGCCCACGAGGGTCACAAGGCACAAGGCGAGGAGCGTAAGGAGCCGGGGTTGCATCGACGCCATGACTGTTAGCCCGGGTTCAGGGCAGCGCAAGCGTCGCGCCGCTTGAAAAAGCGGTGGCGTTTCCATAATACGCTTGGCGCGCGCGCCGCGCCGCTGAAACTACCCCGCCGATGGAAAAAGTCCCGTATCAGGGCCAGACTCTCACGCGCTGGCGCGTGGGCAACTCCACGTTCCTGGCCCTCCCCGAGCGGGGCGCGCGCCTGATCAACTGGAACATCGCCCTCGCGGACGGCTCCGTGCGCGATGTGATCTACTGGCCCGAGAACGCGGACTTCGCCGAACTCGCCAAGGTGCGCGGCGGCAATCCCATCCTCTTTCCCTTCAACGCGCGCACCTTTGACCGCGGGGACATCCATTTCTGGCGCGCCGCCGACGGGGTGCGCCGCCCGATGCCGATGCATGGGATCGCGCGGCAGGGTGAATTCAAGGTCGTGCAGATCGACTCACGGGGCTTCACCGCGCACTTCCTCCCGGGCGCGGAGGCGCAGGCATGCTATCCGTTCGAGTATGAGTTTGCCGTGACCTATCGGTTCGAACCGCTCGGCCTGATGTGCGAGTTCTCCCTCACCAATCTCGGCCGTGAACCGCTGCCCTGGTCCGCCGGGCACCATTTCTATTTCACCCTGCCGTGGAGCGAGGGCACCGCGCGCGCCGACTACATCATCCGCATCCCCGCCGCCAAGCGACTGAGGCAGGATGCGCAGGGCGGACTCATCGCCGGCGCGCCGCTGAAACTCGACGAGAGCCTGGCCAACCCTGCACTCGTCGACACGCTGCACACGCTCCTCCAAGGCAACGAGGTCGTGTTCGGCGAAAAAGGCCGCCCCGGTGATGTGCATGTCGAGATTGGCACCGAACCCGTGCCGCATCCTAACGCCACCCTCGTCACCTGGACCCTCAGCGACGACGCGCCGTTCTACTGCGTCGAGCCGTGGATGGGGCCGCCCAATGCCCCGGAGCACAAAGTCGGCCTCCATCTGATCCCGCCGGGCGAGACCCAGCGTTTTTCGGTGCGGATTCGCGTGGGTTGAGCCGGCCGGCCAAGGGGAACCGCGCCATGGAAATTGACGCTGACATTTTCGCGCCCCGTGCGTCAGAGTGGCCGAATGGACATGGTTAGCGCGAATCTCGCCTTCATCGACGGACTCGGCACGCCGGAGATGCTGATGATCTTTGTGGTCATCCTGCTGCTCTTCGGCGGACAAAAACTGCCCGAATTTGCCCGTGGCCTGGGCAAGACGCTCCGCGAATTCAAAAAGGCCGCGTCCGGCGTGGAGGAGGAGTTCAAGCGCGCCTTGGAGGATGATGAACGGAAGCAAAACCAGCTCAAGCTGGCCGAGACTTCCGCCACCCCGTCCACCACGACCGAAAACTATGCCGGCCCCGGCACCGCGGCCGATCCCTATCACGACGATCCCCACCACGAGCAACACTACGGCGACTACTCGCACGAGCAGGACACGCCTGCCGCCGATCCGGCCGCGCCTGTGCCGACCGGTGCGCCCGGCCCGGAAATCCCCGCCGAAAACCAAATCCTCAAGCCCGAAGCCGACGCACCGGATGCGCCCGATGCGCCCGCCGCCGCCGAGCCCCCCCACGCCGCGCCCGACAAGAAACCCGAGTCGCCCGGCGAAGCGCCGAAGACGCCGTGAAGCGGCCGCCCGCTAGCTCGGCGAGCGAGGAGACGCCGGTGGCGCTCCCGATCACGGGCGAGCTGGATTTGCACACCTTCCGCCCGGACGATCTCGGGACGCTGATTCCCGCGTATCTCGACGAATGCGCGGCGCGTGGCATCCCCACGGTGCGCATCATCCACGGCAAAGGCACCGGCACCCTCCGCACCACGGTCCACGCGCTGCTGCGGCGCTCGCCCCGCGTGGTGTCCTTCCGGGGCGGCGACGAAACCAGCGGCTCGTGGGGCGCCACGATCGCGACCCTCCGATGAGGCGCCTCGCGCTGGTCTTCATCGCCCTGCTTGCGCTCGCGCGCGCGGCGGAGCCTGCGCCGCTCATTCTGGTTTCGCTCGACGGCTTTCGCTGGGACTACCCGGACCTGCACCCGGCGGCCTCGCCCACCCTGCGCACGCTGCGGCGCGACGGCTTCGCGGCCCGCGGCCTAGTGCCCGTGTTTCCCAGCAACACCTTTCCCAACCACTACACGATCGTCACCGGGCTGCGGCCCGCGCGGCACGGCATCGTCAACAACCTCTTCTTCGATCCGGCGCACGGGATGTTTTTCCGCTACAACACGGGCCTCTCCGCCGGAGACGCCCGTTGGTGGGGCGGCGAGCCGATCTGGGTGACGGCGATCCGGCAGGGGAGAAAAGCCGCGACGGCCTTTTGGCCCGGCTCGGAGGCCGAGATCGGCGGGGTGCGCCCGACGTTCTGGAAAAAATTCGACTACAGCGTCCCTTTTGAAAAACGCCTCGACGAGCTGCTGGGCTGGCTCGCGCTGCCGCCGGCGGAGCGGCCCGCGGTGATCATCTTCTACTTGGAGGAGACCAACTCTCAGGGGCACCGCTTCGGACCCGACTCCCCCGAGCTGGTCGCCGCCATCAAGCTCAGCGACGAGCGCATCGCCACCCTGCTCGCCCGGCTGCGCGCCGCCGGCATCGAGCCCAACCTCGTGATCGTCTCGGATCACGGCATGACCGCCACAAGCGCGGAGCGGGCCGTCATCATCGACTCGCTGATCGATCTGAAGGACGTGCTCGTCGAAGACGAGGGCAGCGTGCTCGCGCTGCGCCCCCGCGAGGGCGATCCGGCGGCGCTCGTGCGCGCCTTCGCGGGCGTGCCGCACGTGAAGGCCTATCTCGCCGCGGATCTGCCGGAGTCATTTCATTTCCGCGGCAACCCGCGCATCGCGCCCGTCTGGGTGCTCCCCGACGAGGGCTGGCACGCCGGCACGCGGGCCGGCCACGAGCGCCTGCGCACGCGTTACGCAGCGCAAGGCTACCTCCTCGGCGACCACGGCTACGATCCCCGGCTGAAGGCCATGCACGGAATCCTGATCGCCCACGGACCGGCGTTTCGCCGCGGCGTCGAGGTGCCGGCGACGGAGAACATCCACGTTTACAACCTGCTCTGCGCCGCACTTGGCCTCACCCCCGCACCCAACGACGGCGACCGCCGCCTCGTCGAGGCCGCGCTTCGCCCATGAACGGGCGGCTGTAACTTTTCGCAAGAAGCAGTGTTCTCGGGGGCGTTGAAAACCACTACCGCTCCCATGAAAATCGAGGTCTTCCTTTCCCGCGCCGCCATCGTCGGCGTCATCGCGCTGGTCGCCGGCGTCGTGCTTGGCACCCTCATCTTTGAGTTGTTCGCCACCTGCGTCGTGACGCTGTTGCTGCTAACGGCCGTCAGCGACTACCGGCCGCGTTTGCCGCATGCGCCGGTGCCCGTCACCCGCCGCCGCACCGAGCGCATGCCGCTTGCCGTCTGATCCCGCGCGCCTTTTCTCCCACCATGAATCCTCCCCTCCTCGGCTCCGCGATGCACGAGATCGATTACAAGATCCACGGCGACGACATGCAGTTCGTCGAAATTGAACTCGATCCGCAGGAGGCGGTCGTGGCTGAGGCCGGCGGCATGATGTTCATGGACGACGGCATCGCGCTTGAGACGATCTTCGGCGATGGATCGCAGCGCGGCGGGTTCTTCGATTCGCTCCTCGGCGCCGGCAAGCGGCTGCTCACGGGCGAGTCGCTCTTCATGACGGTCTTTCAAAATCAAGGCGCAGGCCGCCGGCGCGTGGCGTTCGGCGCGCCCTACCCCGGAAAGATCCTGCCGGTGCATCTCGCCGAGATCGGCGGGGAGCTGATCGCGCAGAAGGATTCGTTTCTGTGCGCCGCCAAGGGCGTGAGCGTGGGCATCGCCTTCCAAAAGAAGATCGGCGCGGGCCTCTTCGGCGGCGAGGGTTTCATCATGCAGCGGCTCACGGGCGACGGATGGACGTTCGTCCACGCCGGCGGCACGCTCTATGAACGCACGCTCGCGCCGGGCGAAGTGCTGCGCGTCGACACCGGCTGCATCGTCGCATTCCAGCCCACGGTCGACTACGACATCCAGCTCGTCGGCGGCATCAAGACGGCCTTCTTCGGTGGCGAGGGATTGTTCTTCGCGACACTGCGCGGGCCCGGCCGCGTGTGGCTGCAGTCGCTGCCCTTCTCGAGGCTCGCGGGCCGCATCATCGGCGCCGCCAAGGGCGGCCGCGAGGAAGGCTCCGTGCTCGGCGGCCTCGGCCGCATGCTCGACGGCGACAACCGCTGAGGGCGCGGCGCGGCGTCAGAGCGTGTCGGGCGCTCGCACGCGCTCCTGTGTGGGGGAACGAGGAAACGATATGCTGCGCTCAAGCGGCCGCATCATGCGGGTCTCGGCGCCTTGAAAATCGCCGTCGGTGCGAAACGACATCTCACGCATGCCCTCGAGCCGATCGAGCCGTGCACGCACAGCAGCGGGCAGGGCCTTGCGCTCATCCGGGGTCGTCACAGGACCGGAGAAGAGGACGGCGCCCGCGCGGTCTTTGGCGACGAGCGATTTGACGCCCGCCTTCTGCGAGAGCTCGAGCGAGCCCTCGTCGTCGGAGAACACGAGGTTGCTGTCGGCGGTGTTGATACTCATGGCGCGGAATCCCGGGCCGCGTTGCCCGTCGATTTGGATGCGCACGGGCGGCGAACCGCTGGAGGCCGCGCGGCTCCGCGCTCCGTCGATCATTGAGAGCAGGTGGTCGACCTCCTCGCGTTGGGCGCCGGGCGGGACCATGGACCGTTCAAACACCTGCACGCCAGCCGTGGAAGGCGCGAAGGCGAACCCGTGCGCCTCGCTCCCGCCGACCCAGCTGAACTTCGGCACCTCGTGCTGGCCGAGCGTGAGCTTGACCGTGGATTTCTGACCGCCGCGCAAATAGGTGAGTGTGACTTCGTCGCCTTGCTTGCGGTTGCGGATGAGGACGGCGAGCTGTCGCGACTCGATGAGAATCTGGTCGTCGAGTTTCAGCAGGATGTCGTGCTCCTGCAGGACGTCGGCGGCGGGGCTTTTGGGGACAACTTGATTGACCACGAGGCCGGTGCCGCGCGCCAAACCGAGCTGGGCCGCCACGGTGGCGGAGACCGGGCCGGTTTCCACGCCGAGAAAGGCGACCATCTCCTTTTCCATCTTTTCAGGCTGGTCGCCACGTTGCCCGAACACACGGCGTTCGGGGCCGCCGCCGAGCACGCGGACCTCGCGCCGTGCTTCAGCTTTTGGTGTCTCCTGCGCGAGAGCATGAACGGGCGAAAGAACGAAGGGCGCAATGAGCGCGACGGCGAGATGATGGAGGATGGTTTTCATGGGGAAATTTGGCGACTACTGGAAAACGACCGGGACGATGCGCACTTCCTCGCGCGGCACGCTCCAGGTGAGCGACGCGTGCGTGCGCGAGTTTTTCCAAACGATCGTGTCGACGTAGTGGAGGCGCTCGCGGCGCGCGCGCGTGCCGTCGTCGAGTGTGACGAGACCCTCGTCGCGGACGGACACCAGCAGATTTTCAGCGGCGACAGGTTTCAATGGCGCATCACTCGTCGGCGCAGAGACAGAATCGCGACTGCCGTGCCCGAATTGGAGCAGCAGGGCGGCCAGCGCCACAGCGGCGGGCAACCCACCACTCCACAACCAGTGAAGGCGCCCATCTGACGCCGACGCCGGCCCGATGATCAACTCATGTCCGATACGCGCGGCGAGCCCCTGTGACGGCGCCGCGGGGCGAAGGCGCCGCAGTTCGGCTTCGAGCTGTGCGAAATCGTCATCCATGGCATTCGGCGAGGGTCATTTGCTGGCGGAGCGCCACAAGGGCGTAACGATAGCGCGACGCCGCGGTATTGGGCGACAGGTCGAGCGCCGCGGCGATTTCCTCGAAGGTAAGCTCGCCCCAAATCTTGAGAACGAGCACCTCGCGCTGCTCGCCGGGCAGCCGTGCGAGCGCGGCCTCGATGGCCACGCGGCGATCATCGTCGCCAAGGGTCGTTTCAAAGAAAGCCTTCGCTTGATCTCCCAGCGCACGCTCCTCACGCGCCGCCCGCCGCCCCTCACGCCGCGCGAGATCGAGGGCCGCGCGCCGCACCGAGGTGACCAGCAGCGCCATGGGCTCGCCAGGCAGCCCGCGCTGATGACGCCAGAAGCGCACGAACGCCTCCTGCACCACGTCCTCGGCATCGGCCGCCGAGCGAGTCCACTGCCGCGCGCACAGCAGCAGTTTCGGTCCGTAGAGGTGAAACCAAGATTTCCAAGATTCATGATCAGGCAGGTCCGCCATGGGGCCGGAGTCGGTGGGTGTTTGCCTGAAAAGCGTCATGCGCTCCGCGGTTTGTCTGCCCGGCACGCAAAAAGTATCGGTTATCGCGTCCGGAGCCTTCCTTTGGGGAAAATAAAAAGGGGCCCGGATTGCTCCGGGCCCCTGTTAGGTTTGATGTTTCGGCCGCTGTCAGCTGCGACCGAACAGACTCTTCCACGTGATGCCGTATTCCATGGCCGCGATGAGCAGCACAACGAGCACGGCTACGAAGCCGACGACGGCCTCGACGGGAGCTGAGTAAGCGAAAGAAAGCACGAGCGCGGTTGCCAATAGGCCGAAGGGGACCGCAAGGATGATGTTCTTATTCATGTTTTTGTATTGTTACTGCCGAACCTTCTCGGTCCGACGTCGCAATAATACGACATTGCATCCAATAGTTGAAATCGACTTTTCCTATCTCAACCATAGTCATTCTCTATGGAAATACACCAGCTCCGCTACTTCGTGGCTGTCGCCGAGACCGGGAATTTCACCCGAGCTTCCGAGCGCAGCAACGTAGCTCAACCATCACTCAGTCAGCAGATAATAAAACTTGAATCCGAGGTGGGGCACAAACTCTTCCATCGATTAGGACGGAAGGCGGTGTTAACTGAAGCCGGCACGGCCTTTTTAGACCGCGCTAAACGCATCCTGTTTGAGGTAGAAAACGCCGCCAAGGAACTCGGCGATCATCCCAATCTCGGTCGCCGCATCACGGTCGGTGCCGTGCAAACAGTCATGCCCTACCTGATCACACCGCTCATCACGGAGCTTAAAGGCTTGCAGAACAACCTCCTCGTCAATGCGCAGGAGGATTTTCGCGGCAATCTCATCCGAGCTGTCGTCGAGGGCGAACTCGACCTCGCGGTGGTGCCACTGCCGGTGAAGGACCACCGCATCGCAATCGAACCCTTGCTGACCGAGCCCTTGCTGCTCGTGGTGGCCAAAAACCACGCGATCGCGAGTCGGACCGCCATCAGCGTCAATGACCTCGCGGACGAGACCTTTGTGTCTTTGGGCGACTCAAGTTCTCTCGCGACCCAAATCCGGGCATTTTTCGGTGATCAGAAATTTCAGCCCCGCATCGGCTATCGCTGCGCGCAGGTCGCCACGTTGAAACAATTCGTTGCCTCCGGTCTCGGCATCTCACTGCTGCCTGAACTCGCCCGCCAACCGGACGATCGCGACACCCTTACTTATCTGCGCCTCACGCACAGCGAACTCACCCGCGAGCTCGTCGTCATCCGCCATCTCCAACGCTACCAAAGCCGCGGCGTGGAGCAGTTTCTCTCGCATTTGCGTCAATCGGTGCGCGCTCGCGGCGAACCGCTCCGCCCCCCGGGCTGACGGTTGCCCTTTGTCCAAAAAAGCCAACGCTCCACCCTCCATGTCGGCTGTCGCGCCCGTTTCCCGTCCAGAATTGCTCGCCCCGGCGGGCGACTGGGAGTGCGCGCGCGCCGCCGTCGAAAACGGCGCCGACGCGATCTATTTCGGGCTCGAACGCTTCAACGCCCGGATGCGCGCAAAGAACTTCACGCAGGCCGATCTGCCCGCGCTCATGGCCTTTCTCCACCGCCGCGGGGTGCGCGGCTACGTGACGTTCAACACCCTCGTCTTCGCCAACGAGGTTGCCGACGCCGAGGATTACCTCCGCACCATCATCGCCAGCGGGGTCGACGCCGCCATTGTCCAGGACATCGGCATCTGCCGCCTCATCCGCGCGCTCTCCCCCGATTTCCCGATCCATTGCTCCACCCAGATGACGATCACGAGCGCCGCAGGCGTGGCCTTCGCCCGCGGGCTCGGGGCCCAGCTCGTTGTCCTCGCCCGCGAAAACTCCCTCGCCGACATCGCCAAGATCAACGCCGCCCAAGCCGCGGCCGAGGTGCAGCTCCCGCTCGAGGTCTTTGTGCATGGCGCTCTCTGCGTGGCGTATTCCGGCCAATGCCTCACGAGCGAGTCGCTCGGCGGCCGCTCCGCCAACCGCGGCGAGTGCGCCCAAGCCTGCCGCCTGCCCTACGATCTGATCTCCGATGGCGTGAAGGTGGACCTCGGTGATCGCCGCTACCTTCTGAGCCCGCAGGATCTCTCTGGCCTCGAAGTGCTGCCCGACCTCGTCCGCGCCGGTGTCTCCTCGCTCAAAATCGAAGGCCGGCTCAAGGCGCCCGAATATGTCGCGAGCATCACCCGCGTCTATCGCCAGGCCCTCGACAAAGTGATGGCCGATCTCACCGGCGTCGCCGCGCCGAAGTTCGAGCCGCAGACTGCCCGCTACGAACTTGAGATGAGTTTTTCCCGCGGCCTCTATCCCGGCTGGTTTCGCGGCATCAACAACCAGGAGCTCGCGCACGCCCGATTCGGCACCAAGCGCGGTGTCTTCCTCGGCAAAATCGCCCGCGTCGCTGACGAGTCCGTCGCGCTCCGGCTCGCGGCTACGCTCAAGCCCGGCGATGGCGTCGTCTTCGATGCCGGCAAACCCGCCGAGCGCGAGGAGGGTGGCCGCGTCTATCAAGTCGAGCCACACACCAGCGCAACCGGCACCGAGACCACACTGCGCTTCGGCCACGGGGACATTGACTGGCGCCGCGTGCGCCCGGGCCAGCTGCTCTGGAAAACCAACGACCCCGCGCTCGACCGCGAGGTGCGCTCCACCTTCGAAGGCGAAAAAATCCGTTTCCAGCGCCCCATCACCCTCGAAGTCCATGGCCGCGCAGGCTCGCCTCTCACCCTTCTGGCCAACGATGGCCAGGGCCACGTCGTCCAACTCGATTCCGCAGTGCCTCTCGCCGCTGCGGAGAAAACCCCGCTCACGCCTGAGCGACTCCGCGAGCAACTCGGGCGGCTCGGCGGCACTCCGTTCAAGCTTGGAGACTTTCGTTCTTACCTTGAGGGCGACGTCATCCTCCCGGTCAGCGAGCTCAACCGCCTCCGCCGCGAGATCGCCGTCGAGTTGGAGAAACTCCGCGCCCAGCCCAAGCGCTGGCAAGTCGCCACCTCCGCTTCCGCCACTTCTGCCGCGCAACTTTCGCGAGCTCCGTCGCCCACGCCACCCGAGCTGATCGCCGTCCTCCGCCTCCCCGAGCAACTCGACGCCGCTTGGGCCGCCGGCGTGCGCACGATCTACTGCGAGTTCGAGAATCCGAAACATTACCGCGACACCGTAACCCGCTTCCGCGAACTCCAGCGCACCCCGGATCCCACCTCCCAGGCCCCATCCGCCATCGGCGCGGCCAGCGCGTCGATCTGGGTCGCTCCTCCCCGTATCTTCAAACCCGGCGAAGAGTGGATTTTGAAACAAGTCCGTTCCTGCGAAGCCGACGGCTACCTCTGCCGCAACTACGACCACCTCTCCTTCTTCGCCGGCGATCGCCGCCGCGGCGATTTCTCGCTCAACGTCGCCAATCCCCTCACCGCCGCCTACTTCCTCCAAGAGCACGGCCTTGAACGCGTCACAGCCAGCTACGATCTCAACATCACGCAGCTCGAGGCGCTCCTGCACGCGGTGCCCGGCACGTGGTTCGACATCACGATCCACCAGCACATGCCCATGTTTCACATGGAGCATTGCGTGTTTTGCGCGTTTCTCTCCAGCGGCAAGGACTACCGCGACTGCGGCCGGCCCTGTGACACCCACCGCGTCGCCCTCCGTGATCGCGTGGGAGCCGACCTGCCACTCAAGGCCGATGCCGGCTGCCGCAACACCGTCTTCAACAATCGCGCCCAGACCGGCGCTGAATACGTCGCTCGGCTCCGCGAACTCGGCGCCCGCAGCTTCCGCGTCGAATTCGTCAACGAAGGCCCCGACGAGGTCACCCGCACGCTCGCGCGCTACGCCCAACTCCTGCGCGGCGAGATCACCGGCGCGGAACTCTGGCGCGATCTCCGTCTGCTCAATCAGCTCGGTGTCACCCGCGGACAAATGGAGACCGCCCCACGCGTGCTCCCGCGGAAAGCGTAACCCCATAAAAGCCAAGGCGGGGCCGCTTTCGCGACCCCGCCAGGTCCAGCTTCAACTCAACAATTCCACGGGCTGGGCCCGCACGAATTGTTCGCCACTAGTGACCGATCCGGCCTGGGCCAGTTCCCGGGTCCCGCTAAATATTCCGCCGTTCATGCCGGCGGAGGCCGATTTTTTCTAGTGTCGAATCCCGCGGAAAAACCCTCCAGCGTCCGTTCAAACCTCATGCCGACGCCCGTCCCCGCCTCGCCCGCCACCATTCCTCCCGTCGCAGCGGTCAGCCCCAGCAAGCTAAGCGATCTCGAGATCAAGGACGCACATCTCATCTTCAGCTCGGTCTGGCAGGACCTTGAGGCGGACTTCGGCCGCGAGAACCTCCGCTTCCCCAAGGAGATCATCCTCCTCGGCGGCGCGCCCGGCGCCGGCAAGGGCACCAACACCGCTTTCATCACCAAGAGCCGTGGCCTGACCTGCGCCCCCGTGGTCGTCAGCGCCCTGCTCGATTCACCGGAAGCCCGCGCGCTCAAGAACGCCGGCAACATGGTCGGCGATCGCGAAGTTGTCGGCCTGCTCCTTCGCCAGCTGCTCCGGCCCGAATATCGCGACGGCGTCATCATCGACGGCTTTCCCCGCACCAAGGTGCAGGTCGAGTGCCTCAAGCTCCTCTTCGACAAAATGCAGGCGTTGCGCCGCGAGTTCTACGACACGCCGCTCAGCATCCATTTCCGCCAGCCGACGATCCACATCATGGTGCTCTTCGTCGACGAAAAGGAATCCGTGCAGCGCCAGCTCCAGCGCGGCCGGGAGACCGCGGCGCACAACCAGGAAGTCCGCCGCTCCGGCATCGGAGAATTGCAGGAGGATCGCCCCACCGATCACGACGAGGCGCTCGCCCGCCGCCGCTACCGGGTCTTCAAGGAACAGACGTGGGACGCCCTCCAGTCCCTGAAGGAGATCTTCCACTATCACTTCATCAACGCCCAAGGCTCATTCGAGGAGGTCGAGCAGAACATCCTCCGCGAGCTGGAATACCAGAGCACGCTGGAGCTGGACTCGCGCACCGTCGATCGCCTGCGCGGCATCCCGGTCGCCAGCGAGATCATCGTGGGCGCGCGCCAGCAGCTCGTGAAGCGCCTCGATGCCTACGTGCTGGAGCACGGCGAACTCTTCGCGCGCGTGACCGTGTTCATCGAGAAAAAGATGATCCCGATCGTTATCCGCCATGCGATCTCCGGCGTCGCGGTGATCAACACCGAGGACGCCGTGCTCGACGATCCCCTGGCGCTCGCGATGGTGATCGATGTCTTCTCCGAGCGCGGCTACCACGCCGTGGTGGACCTGCACCGCATCGAGGTGCCCGAGCACTTTGACACCGCGACCGGCCGCATCACCTGCCGCACGAAAAAAGTCTTCCGCATCCAGATCCGTTTCCAAGGATCGGAAATCCGCCGCGGCTAGAGGATTTTCGATTCGGGATTTTCGATTTTCGATTACGCCGTGAACGAATCCGAAATGAGAGCCCGCACGAAGGCTTTCGCCCTTCGTGTGCTCAAGTTGATCGAAGCCCTGCCAGACACCCGCTCAGGCCGAATTGTTGCCAATCAGCTGGGGCGTTCAGGAACGTCTGTTGGCGCCAACTATCGGGCGGCATGCAGGGCCAAATCGGCGGCGGATATGATCGCCAAACTTTCGATCGTGGAAGAGGAGGCCGATGAAAGCGGGTTTTGGCTCGAGCTGATTTCCGCGATTGGCCTATTGCCCGAAAGCAAGGTTGCGGCCCTGTGCAAGGAGGCCGGGGAATTGACCGCCATCATGGTCGCGTCACGCCAGACGATGCTGCGCAACAATCGAAAATCGAAACTCTAAAATCGAAAATCCGATCATTCGTATCTCAGCGCCTCGATCGGATCGAGTGACGAGGCCTTCCAGGCCGGATAGAGGCCGAAGACGACGCCGATGCCACCGCATACGGCCATGCCGACGCCGGCCCACAGCCAGGGGAAGGTGATCGCGGTGTTCATCAGGTAGGCGACGGCGTTGCCACCGGTCACGCCGATCGTCACGCCGGCCACGCCGCCGATGAGCGAAAGTGCCACGGCCTCGGCGAGGAATTGCAGCAAAATGCTGCGCTTCCGCGCCCCGATGCTCTTGCGGATGCCGATCTCCTTGGTGCGCTCGGTCACGCTCACGAGCATGATGTTCATCACGCCCACGCCCGACGCGAGGAGCGCGATCGAGCTGATTACCAGCGCCGCGGCGGCGATGACATCAAGGATCTGGTTGAAGGCCTCGATGAGCGACTCGTTCGAGAAGACCTCGAAGTCGTTGCCATCCTCGGGCGCGAGGGCGCGCACCAGCCGCATCACGCCGATGGCGCGTTCCTGCGTGGCGGGCAGCTCGGCCTGGCCGGGCGCCTGCACGTTGATGCTTAATGAGCGGAAATTCCGCCCATACACCGCGAGGAAGCGGGTGATCGGCGTGATCACAATGTTGTCGGGACTCCCGCCAAACGAGGCGCCCTTCACGGCGAGCAGGCCGACCACCGTGTAGTTCTGCCCGTTGATCCGGACCATTTTTCCGAGCGCCTCCTCGTCAGGGAAAATCTTGGCCACGACATCGGCGCCCAGCAGGCACACGGGGCGCCCATACGCCACGTCATCGGCGCCGACGTTGCGCCCCGCCGCCACATCGAAGTTGAACGCGGTGATGTAGTTTTCGTCCGTGCCGATGAGCCGCACGTTGGGGTTGGTCTTCCGATCGCGCACAATCACGGTCATGCCGCCGCGGTTGAGCGTCAGGTTCACCTTGGCGTGCTCGCCCATCATGTCCTTGAAGCGCGCCGCCATCGGGTAGGTCAGGTCGCGCCGGTTGCGGAAGCGCGTCCACGGATCCGAGAAGTTGATGGGGGGAAACTTGCTGATCTGAAAGCTGTTCGCGCCCAGGACATTCAGGCCCGTCTCGAGCGAGCTCCTCATGCCGTTGATGAAGGTCATCACGCCGATGACCGAGAACACGCCGACCGCGATGCCCAGCACCGTGAGCGCGGAGCGCAGCTTGTTCGCGGCGAGCGAACTGAACGCGAGGCGGAAGATTTCCCGGATAAGCATGGTGGGTCACTCGTAGCGCAGCGCCACGACGGGATCGAGTTTGCTGGCCTGCAACGCGGGCATGAAGCCGCTGAGCACGCCCGTGACGACGGAGATCACGAGACCGAGCACCACAAGCGCCGTCGAGAACACGAGTGGAAACGCGGGCAGCAGCGCGCCCACCCCCGCCGTGAGCAGCCAGGCGAACACGAGCCCGGCGATGCCGCCCAGGAGGCAGATGCTCACGGCCTCGATGAGAAATTGCAGGAGGATCGTCCGCCGCCGCGCGCCGAGCGCCTTGCGCGTGCCGATCTCCTTGGTGCGCTCCTTCACGCTCACGTAGGTGATGTTCATGATGCCGATCGCGCCGACAAACAGCGCGAGGCCCGTGATGAAGAAGCCGCCCATCGCGATCTTCGCCTTGATGGGATCGATCTGGTCTCGGATGACCTGCTGGCTGTTGATTTCAAAATCATCCTTCTGCTCCGGGCCCAGGCCGCGCACGCGGCGCATGATGCCGCGAATCTCCTCCTTCGCCTCCTCCATGCGCGCCACATCGAACTGCACGCGGATGTTCGGATCGGCCCAGCGGATGGGAAAGGATCGCGCAAACGAATCGATGGGCATGATCACCACCGAATCCCAGCTGAACAACCCGAGGAAGCTGCCCTGCCGCGCGGCCACACCGACCACGGTGTATTGCTGGTTGCGGATGCGAATCACCTGGCCGAGCGGCGACTCGTTGGGAAACAGCGCGTCCGCCACGTCGAACCCGATCACGACGACGTTGCGGGCGCTCTTGCCCTCGACCGCGGAGAAAAAGCGCCCCTCCTTCATGTCGGAGCGCACGATGCGCGCGAGATCGGCGCCGGCGCCGAGGATAGTCATGCTCCCGATGCGGTATTCGCCGCGGATCACTGTGGCGTTCCAACCGACGGAGGGCACGGCGAGCTTGAGTGGTCCGTCGGGATGGGCGGCAATCCACTCGTTGAAGGGCTGCGCGTAGTCGATGGAGATGTCGCGCCGGTTCCGAAAATTCCACCAGTCCTGCACGTTTCGCCACGGCCATTTTGTGACGTAGAGCACATCGTCACCGAAGCCCGCGAGGCTGCGCTCCACTCCCGAATCGATGCCCAGGATGGCGGTGCCCATGAGCGTGACGGCCACGATGCCGATGACCACGCCGAGGGCGGTGAGCGCCGAGCGCATCTTGTTCGCGCGAACCTGCGAGGCGGAGATCTGCAGTGACTCCGTGAGCTCCGGCCAGAAGATGGCCCAGCCGTAGTCGAAAATTCCGAACACCAGCGCACCCACGGCCGCCACCAGTCCCGACCAGCCCAGCAGCGCCACGATCCACGGATCGGTTTTCATCAGCCAGCCGATGAGCCAGCCGCCGCAGCCGAGCACCGCCGCGATGAGACACGCGGGCCAGAGCACTCCGAAAATCCACCGGCCGCGCATGGACGTCAGGCCGTGACGGGCTGATCGCTTTCGATCAACCCGTCGCGCAGGCGGACGATGCGGCGCGCATGGCGGGCGATGTCCTCCTCGTGCGTCACGACGATGATGGTGTTGCCCTGCTCGTAGAGCTGCTCGAACAGCGCCATGATCTCCTCGCCGGTCTTGGAGTCGAGGTTGCCGGTCGGCTCGTCGGCCAGGATGATGGAAGGATCGTTGACGAGCGCGCGGGCGATGGCGACGCGCTGGCGCTGGCCGCCGGAGAGCTCGTTGGGTTTGTGGCCCATGCGTTCACCGAGGCCGACATTCACAAGCGCACGCTGCGCCTTCTCGATGCGCCCGGCCTTGCCGAGGCCGGCGTAGATGAGGGGGAGCTCGACGTTGTGCAGCGCATCGGAGCGCGGCAGGAGGTTGAAGGTCTGGAAGACGAAACCGATCTCGCGGTTGCGGATGTCGGCGAGCTCGTCGTCCACCATGGTGGCGACGTTCTTGCGGTTGAACTCGTAGCGGCCGGCCGTGGGCGTATCGAGGCAGCCGAGCATGTTCATGAGGGTCGACTTGCCGGAGCCGGAGGGACCCATGATGGCGAGGTATTCGTTGCGATGGATCTTCAGCGAGACGCCGCGGAGCGCGTGGATGGTCTCGGCGCCCATCCGGTAGAGCTTGGTCACGCCCTCGATCTCGATGACGAGCGCGCCGGGCGGGCGCGTGGTGCGCGAGGCGGCGTGGGCGGTGGCGGAGGGCGGAATCATGAGGCTATTTCTTCTCGTCCTTCTTCGGCTTTTCCAGCGCGACGATCATGCCGTCCTTCAAGGTGCGGGTAATCACCCCAAAGCTGCCGCTCACCACTTCGTCGCCCTCCTTGAGGCCGGACTTGATCTCGATGTGGGAGATGTCCTGCACGCCGGTCTCGACCTTCACCATCCTGACCTTGTCGCCTTCGCGGATGAAGACGACGCGGTCGAGATTGTCGCGATCACTGGCGGCCGCCTGGCGTTGCTGCTTTTCATTCACGGCGGCGACGGAGCCTTCGCCCTTGTTCTCGGCGGCCTTCTTCTCGCGGTCCTTGGCCTGCTCCTCGATGGTCTTGGCGCCCTGCTTGGAGCGCACGGTCACGCTCTGGATCGGGACGGCGATGGCATTCTCCACGGTCTTGGTCTCGATGTCGGCGTTGGCGCTCATGCTGGGGCGGAGAGGCACGTCCTTGTCGAGGATGCGGATTTTCACGAGGAAGTTGGTGACCTCGTCCTGCGTGTTCATGCCGGTCACGCGGGCGGCGGCGCCGATCTCCTTCACCTCGCCGCGAAACTTGCGGTTGGGCACGGCGTCGATGGCGATGCGGGCCTTGTCGCCCACCTTCACGTTGACGATGTCGTTCTCGTTCACGTTCACGCGGACCTCCATGTTGGCGAGGTCGGCGACGCGCATGACCTCGGCGCCACCATAGGAACCGGTGCCGGCGACGCGCTCGCCCACCTCCGTGGCAAGCGAGGTGACCTTGCCGTCGATGGGGGCAAAGAGGACGGTCTTGGTCAGCTGATCGCGCGCCTGTGTGAGCGATCCTTCGGTGCGGCGGATCTGGGCCTCGGCGTTGGCGAGGTTGGCCCGGGCCACTTCAAGTCCGGTGCGCGCGGCGGCGATTTCGGCTTCCGAGATGAGCTTCTGGGTAAAGAGTTCCTCACTGCGGCCGAGGTCGTCCTGGGCCTTGAGGAGCTGGGCCTTGCTCTGGAGCGCCATGGCCTTGGAGGCGGCGAGATTGGCCTCCTGCTGCTCGACCTGCGCCTCGTAGAAGTCGGGCTTGATGGCGACGAGCAAGTCGCCCTGTTTCACGACCGCACCCTCGCGGAAGCCCAGCTTGATGACCTCACCTGAGACCTCCGGAGCGATCTTAACCTCGACCTCGGGCTGGATCTTGCCGGTGGCGGACACGACCTGGGTGATCGTTTTCACGATGGCTTTTTCGGTCGTGACCTTCACCTCGGAGGACTGGCCCTTCTTTCGAAAATAGGCGGCGGTGCCGAGGCCACCAACCACGAGCAGGAGAATGAGGATGATCCACGGGGCCTTGGAGCGCGGACGCGGAGGCGAGGATTCGGAAGCAGCGGCGGCAGGGTTCATGCGGTCAGGAGGGCGTCAGGAAAGGCCGAGGGGAAAGAATCGCATCCGCCGACGCAAGCGGTGCGTGGCTCGCGCTGTCGGAAAAAGGTGTGGCCGGCCCCACAACGAGCCGGCCACACAACACAACTGACTACTACGAACGGACGGGAGACAACACCCCGGCCGCCCGTAAGTGAACGCGTTTGCGACCAACCGCGCCGCGTTCACGACGAACGACGGCCCGGAGAGGGTCGAAACACAGGGAAAGGAAAAAGCGGACACAGACCGACAACACGACCGCGCCTAAAAAGTTACAGCGTTTCCACACGAACCACGCGCAGCCTACCCGGCCACCGATTCAGATTCGAGGGCGAGAAACCGCGCCAGCGCGATCTCGCGGCGCTCCAGCGCGCGGGCGAGCACGATGGGTTCGCCCGCCATGTGCCGTGGAAACGACAGCGGAGTCCCGGGCCGGCCCGGATCGAAAACTTCCACGCGTCCTCCCGTCTCGTGGATCAGAACCGTGTGGCCGATGCGCGTGGCGCCCTCATTCATGTAATAGGAGAGCAACCGCGCCGCACGCAGCGGGCGACCGGCCAAGACCCTGGCCCGGGCGATCGCGAGGCTCTCGATGAAGCAGCCGTTTTGCAGCGGCCTGCCGGCCTCGGGCGGCGCCGCGGGCGACATGGGCAGCACGCGCCAGCGTTTGAAACCGGGATCAATGTCACGCAACAGCGGGGCGAAGTCGGCTTTCTCGGCCGCCAGGTTGTCGCGGTGCGTCGAGAAGCTCTGCGTGCCATCGGCGTCCGTGTAGAACCAAAGGATGCCCACGAACTCGAACACGAGCGCATGGACCACCGCCGGGTAGCGGGAGCCGGGCGCGACATTCTCGATCTCGATCAGTTGCGACCAGATGCCGGGACCGAGCAGGGCTTGCGCGTGACGGGCATTGTCCAGCGGAGTCGCCGCGCGCAGCCACGATACGGCGAACAATACAAGCCAAGCGGGGATGAGGCAGCAGCGCAGCACGCTCCCATAAGCGTCGTCGCAGCCACGGAGTTTCAGGAATGCGATGAACCGCGGAAACTCCGCGACGAGCTGACCGAGACCCGAGACCGCCGCAGCCCCGGGGCGGAAGGCCAGCCCGTGCCGCGCAAATTGTCTTTCACATAATTCCTGCCCTGTTCATCTATGGCCCATGCTGAAACGCGGCCGCATCGTCCCGAGCAAGCCATCGTCCCTCTTCCCACGCGGTAGGCGCGCACGCACGACGGGGTTTCTTGGCCTCGCCATCATTTCCCTCCTGTGGCTGGCGCCACGGGAGGCCGCGGCTCAAACGTCGAATTGGAACGGTTCGGACGGCAACTGGAATTCATTCTCCAACTGGTCGCTGAACCTGCTGCCGACGAGTTCGCACGATCTGCGGTTCTCCACCAGCGCGTTCACCAATGTCAGCATCAACGGCTTTGGTGGCTTTGCCAACAGCATCACCTTTCTTACCGGAGCGAACGCTTTCACCATCGGCGGGAGCCAGAGCCTGGCCGTCGCTAACATCACCAATTCCAGCTCCAATCTGCAGAGCTTCTCGGTTTCCACCATTTCGATCACGGGCAATGCCGACTGGTCGGCCAATACCGGCGCCTTCTCGTTTTCGAGCGCCGTGAATCTGGGCAACAACGAACTGACTCTCAAATCAAGCGGCGCCCAAGCCAGCGATATCTCCGGACTCATCAGCGGCAGCGGCAAAGTGAAAGTCCAATCGGGGGTCTGGACGCTTTCGAATGGCGCGAACAGTTACACCGGGGCGACCGAGATTTCCGGCGGCACGCTGGCGGTGACGGCCAATGGCGCCCTCGGCAACATTTCCGGCGGCACGAGTATCTCCGGCGGAGGCACCCTAGATTTCCGCGGAGTCACCTACTCGGCGGCCCAGCCTGTTTCTTCGAGCTCAAGCAACATCGCCGCCTCGGTGGGGACGAGCAGCTTTGCGGGACCGATCTCTTTGTCCGGAGGCTCCGATGCGCTGACTGTGAATGTCTCCTCGGGCGTGCTCCTGACCCTGAGCGGGGTGATCTCCGGCGGCGGAGGGGATAAATTGACAAAAATTGGCACGGGGCATCTGACGCTTTCGGGCTCGTCCGCCAACACCTACAGCGGAGACACGCTGATCAATGCCGGCAAACTCGTGCTGGCCAAGACTGCCGGCCTGGACGCCATCGCCGGAGGAGTGGTCTTCGTGAACACGGGCGGTATTTTAGAGCTAGGAGCCAGCAATCAAATCGCAAGTGGCGTGGATATGCGGCTCAACGGCGGCACCTTTGAACTCGCAAATTTCTCTGAGACCCTCGGCAAACTCGATCTCACGGCCAGCGGCGGCACGATCAATTTTGGCGGCACGGCCTCGGCCTTGGTGTTTGCGAAAAGCTCGGGCGAAAATTGGGATGGCGGCCTGCTGGCCATCACCAGTTACACGACCGCCAGCAATTCCCTGCGCTTCGGCACGGACAACACAGGGCTCAGCTCGACCCAACTGGCCTCCATCGTATTCGAGGGCATCAGCGTCGGCGCCCAAATCGACGTCAACGGATTTGTGACGCCCGTGCCGGAACCCGCAACGTATGCGGCCATCATCGGCGCGATCGCTCTGGCCCTGGCCGGCTACCGGCGCCGGCGGGCTTGACCCCCAGGACGAGGCGAATCGCCGCCCGTGCGGCGGCCAAAATGCCCGTTGACAACCCCATCCTTGGCTTCACCGTCTCCCTTCCTTTTCGAGCATGAGCACCACCGAAACCAAGCAGCAGACTCCCACGCCCGCGCAGATCCCCTTCACCACGCCCGAGGCCATGCGCCTTTTCGTGACCGACACGGGCAAGATTCTCCCGCGCAAATACACCGGGCTGTCCGCCAAGCACCAGCGCGCCGTCACCCGCACGATCAAGCAGTCGCGCAACATGCTGCTGACCAAGTAAGCGGCACACCGGCACATCCACCCTTTTCCCAGGCCGGAGTTTTCTCCGGCCTTTTTTGCGCATGGCCCCGAAGCCGCCCGCCCGCACCTACCGCGGCACGGCCCGCAATCTCGCCCACCTCGCCGCCCGCCTCCGCGCCGGCGAACTCGTGGCGGTGCCCACCGAGACGGTCTATGGTCTCGCCGCCCACGCGCTCGACGCCCGCGCCTGCGCCCGGATCTTCCGCGCCAAGGGCCGCCCCTCTTCCGATCCCCTGATCGTGCACCTGCACTCGGTGCGACAGCTTGGGCTCGTGTGCCGCCCCAACGCCGCGGCGCTGCGCCTCGCGCGCGCCTTCTGGCCAGGACCGCTCACCCTCGTGCTGCCCAAAACCGCCGCCGTGCCCGCCATCGTGACCGCGGGTCGCGAAAGCGTGGCCGTGCGCGTGCCGCGGCACCCGCTTTTCCGCCGCCTGCTCCGGCTCGCCGGCGTGCCCCTTGCCGCACCGAGCGCCAATCCCTTTGGGTATGTCAGCCCCACGACGGCGGAGCACGTGCGGCAAGGTCTCGGGAAAAAGATCCCGCATATTCTCGACGGCGGCCCCGCGACCATCGGCTTGGAATCGACCATCGTCGATCTGCGCGACCCGAGCCGGCCCGCCGTGCTGCGTCCCGGCGCGATTACGGCGGAGCAGATCGCGCGAGTGCTGGGGCGGCGCGTCACCGCGCCGCGCCGCAAGACCTCCGCGCAGGGCGCGCAAGTCGCCCCGGGGCTGCTCGCCCGCCACTACAGCCCGCGCACGCCGCTGCAGCTGCATGACAAAATCACCGCCGCCCGGCGTGATCGCGCCCCTGCAAATGAGGCGTTCCTGCTTCAGCGCCGGCCTCGCGGCGCCAAAGGCCAGGCCCATGTTTTCTGGCTCGATGCCACCGGCGCCCTGCCAGGCGTGGCGCGGCGACTCTTTGCGATGCTGCGGCGACTCGATGCGGAGGGCTTCGCGCGCATCCATGCGGAACTCGCCCCCAACCGCGGCCTCGGCCGCGCGATCAATGATCGGCTGCGGCGCGCGGCGGCGCGATAGCAGCCACGCTTCAAGCGGCCGCTCGCGCTGATTTCACTTCTCCTTCTCGAGCCCGTCGCCCTGCGCCGGCGCCACGTAATAGTCCTTGTAGGATTTGTCGTAGTATTGGGCGTAGTAGTAGCCGGAGACGGATAGGTTCAGGCCGTTGAGCACGGCACCGAAGTTGGGCACATTCGCCTCGAGCAGCTTTTTCGCGCCAAACTGGGCGGCCTTCCGCCTCACCTTGTTGAAGAAGATGGTGAAGATGGAGCCGTCGAGCAGCGGGAGGACGATGAGCGCGTCGCTCACGGCGGCGAGCGGCGGGGTGTCGACAAACACCCGGTCGTAGCTCTTGCGCAGATCGGAGATCATCACCTCGAAGCCTTTGCTGCTGAGCACTTGCGTCGGGTTCTTGGCCCGACCGCCGGAAGGGATGACGTCGAGATTGGGCTGCACGTTTTTCAGCACCACGTCGGCGATCGTCGCCGTGCCGGCGCAGATGTCGATCACGCCCCGAAGGTTTTCGAGGCGAAATGATTTGTGGATATTGGGCTTTCTCAGGTCGCAATCGACGACCACCACGCGCTCGCCGTGCTGGGCGAACGTCAAGGCGAGGTTCGTCGTCGTGAAGGATTTTCCCTCACCGGGGATCGTGCTCGTGATCAGGATGCACTTGGCGTTCTTGCTCTCGTCCTTGAGGCGGAGGCTCGAGTGCAGCGTGAGGAAGGCCTCGGCCACCTGGCGATCGTCATTGGTGGCGACGATCTGGGCCTTCTGCGCGAGGTCGAGCCGCTTGATCTCGGGGATGATGCCGATGAGCGGGAGGCCGACGACGCCCTCGATGTCGTAGGAGCTCTTCACCCGATCGTCGATGAACGCGACGAAGAACGCGAACCCGAGGCCGAGGCCGAGGCCGCCCATCACGCCGAGACCGAGGTTGAGCATGAGATTGGGCGAGATGGGACGATTGGCCGGACTGGCCACCGCTTGGTCCACGACGCGAGCGTTGCGGGTCTCGATGTTGCTGGTCATCGAAGTCTCGCGCGAACGCGCCGCGATGTTCTGGAGGATGAGGTCCTGCGTGCGGAAATCGCGGTCGATCTGGTTGTATTCCACGGCGGCGGAATCGACCGCGAGGGACTCGGCCTTGATCCGATCGAGTTCCTGCACGCGCTGGGCGTGGGCCTTGGCGACCGCCTCGTAATCAGCCTCGATCTGGGCGGCCACAGAATTGACCGTGCGCTCAAGCTCGCGCTGGGTCTGCGCATGGGCATTGCGCGCCTCCAGCATGGTGGGGTGTTTGTCGCGATAGCGGTCACTGAGCTTGGCAATCAGGATTTTTTGGACGGCCGTCTGCTGGCTGAGCTCGGCGATGAGCTGATGCGAGGAGATGAAGGGCAGGCCGGTAAGCTCGGCCCCGCGGGCGCGGTATTCGCGGATCTGGTTCACGCGGGTCTCGGCATTTTGCAGCGCGATTTGCGAGCGCTGGACCTCGAGATTGATGGCCTTGAGCGACTCGCTGACGATGTCCTTGCGCTGGTCGAGGGAGACGGTGCGGTTCTTCTCCTTGTAGCGCTGGAGGCGAAGCGCGAGTTCGTCGACCTTCTTGCGCTGATCGTCGACGGTCGTCTGCAGCTCCTCGACGGCTTTGTTCTGGGTCTCGGAGCGGATGCGCTGGTTATGGTTGAGGTATTCCTCGACGAAGAGGTTCGCAATCTTGGCCGCGACAAACCGATCCGGGTGCTGGTAGGAAACACCGACGACCAGCGTGAGGCGCTGCGGGACCACCCGGCGATTGCGCGCGACAATGTCGGCGACAAACGCGGCGTCGGCGGTGGATTTCTCGTAGGGCGCGAGGAAGGCCCGGAGATCCTCCCCCACGATGCGCTTGGCGACACGGTCGATGATCGTCGCGCTCTCGATGATTTTAATCTGGGTGTTGAGGTCCTCCTGCGAGCGGATGTCATTGTCCATGACCTGCTGCACCGCCATGACCTGCGGGTCGCGCCGGAAAATCTGCACGGTCGCGGTGGACTGGTAAATCTTGGTCTCGCTCAGCGTGTAGACGAGCACGCTGGAGACGATTACGAGGAAGACGACGACCACATACCAGATGCGCTCCCGCAGGATGAGGAGATAGTCCTGCAGCGTGCGCTGGGCGTGGCCGCGGCCGTCACCCTCGCCGTAGCCATAGCCGTAGCCGTAGCCGCCGCCACCATAGCCGTAGCCGGAAGGGCCACTGCCGTAATTGTAGCCGTAGCCGCCCTCTGCGGGCGGCCGCTGTCCTCGTTCGTTGGCCATGTCAGAAGGAGCGCTCGGGAACCACGATCACATCGCCTTTTTCCAGCAAGGGCGCGCCGGAGCCGCCGCGCTTCACCAGCTCGTCGGCGTTGATTTCCTGCGTGGTGGTCTCGCCGTCGGGCTTGCGGCGGGTGAGCTTCACGCGCTTGAGATCCGCGATGCGGCTGAATCCGCCGGCGTTGGCGATGGCTTCGAGCAGATCGAGCGCACGCTCGCCGGGAAAAAGCACGCGACCCGCGCTGTTGACCGCACCCATGACGCTCACACTGCGCTCGGCATATTTCACCACCGTCACGCTGACCTGCGGGTTGACGAGGTAGTCCTTGTTGTAGAGGTCGCGGACGAGTTCCTCGACCTGCCGCACGGATTTGCCCTTTACGCTGACAGTCTTGATCAGCGGCAGGACGATCGTGTGTTCCTGCGAGACGCTGACCTCGCCGAGGCGGTTGATGTCCTCCTCCTGGAAGACTTGCACGCGCAGGACGTCCTGCGGCTGCAGCACATAATCGGAAGCCGCCGCCTGCGCGGCGTCGGCCGCGGGGACGAGCGCCATAAGGCCGAGCGCCAAAACGAGGCCGGGGAAACCCCAGGCGCATTTCACCCGGGCGGTGCGAACATGCGGCACGCGTGGATCAGTAACGGAAGTCCGCGGAGACGCTGAAGACATTGTTCTTAAACTCAGACAGCCGCGAGGAGCTGTAATCACGGTGCACGAAACCGCCGATGATGCGCACCTGGGTGCTCAACACGTAAGCGGCGTTCAGTTGGAATTCGTAATAGTCATCCGTCCGCACCCCGTAGTCGATCGCCCGCCAGGAGAGACCCGCGCCCACGCTCCACTCCGCGGCGATCCGGGACACCACCTGCGCGCGCAGGCTCTTGTTCTTGAGCTGCTGGCCCTGCGGGCTCGTGCCAAAATCGTTGCGCGCCGCGAGTTCCAAGCTGGTCTTGGGCGTAAGCTCATAGGTGAAGTCGGCTTCGAGCCCGAGCTGGTTGTCGCTCCCCGCCCGCTCCACCGAGCGACGGTTGAGACCTACCGCAAGGCGGCCCTTGAGCTTGGGCGAGAACTCGCCTCGCGCGCCGATGTTCAGAAAATGCTCCGTCGAATCGCGGCCGAGGGCGAGGCGCACATCACGGTAGCGATAGCCCACGCTGATGTCGGTCTTCGCGGTCCACTGGTAGAAAACGTCGATTGGCACGGTGAGGTATTCGGCGTCGGTGAAGCCGGCCCGCTTGTAGTGATCGCGGCCGAAGGAGACGCCCGCCGCCACCGATGTGAGCTGCGAAATCTCGACCTCCGTGTCCGCGCTTGTCTCAAACAAATCGCGGCGCACCAGCCCGCCGGCGGTGCCACCCACGAGCGTGGGGCGCACGTCGAAAGTATTCTGATTCAACTCCCGGAAGCTCGCGTTGAAACGCAGCTTGGTCTTGCCGTCGTCAAAGCTCGTGGCGAACAAGCCGGAGAACAGGTTGGTGTTGAGACGGCTGTTGTCCGAATACCTGCTGAAGTGATCTTGCAGCGTGAGCTTGGTCTTGAGTTGCGCGTTCTTGCCAAACGACAGCTCGGCACCCGGCGTGAGGTCGAAGATCAGGTCGCTTTCGGCATTGGGGGAAAGAAAGATGTTGTCGTCCGCGCGGATGCCCGCGCTTCCCGTCAAAAAGAGCTCCGCGCCGCTGCCGATGGCCAGAAAGGGGCCGGCATGGGCACTCGCGCCCAGCGCAAGGAACAGCGAAGCCAATCGGAGGAGATTTTTCATGGGCAAGTGTGGAGAAATCGAATGCGGAAAGATACAGCCAAACCAAGGGCACGAACCGCGAACAGCAGACAGACAGCGGATTTGAGGGAAATCGCCAACAAAATGCAAACGGGATGCCGATCTCGTCCGCAAGAGTTTTCGCTGCGCCCAAGCCAGCGCCACCACCGGGGCGCCCGGCGCGTCAAACCACCGCCGCCAGCTCGCGCAGGAGCCGCTCGTTCTGCTCCTCGGTGCCGACCGTCACGCGCACCCAGCGCGGCAGGCCGTAGGATTTAACCGGCCGCACAATGATGCCCCGGCGCTGGAGCGCCTCGAATACCCGCCCGCCGTCGCCGACCTCGATGAGCATGAAGTTGGCGACGCTGGGCACGAAATTCCAGCCGCGCTCGCGGCAGCCGGCCTCGATCCGGCGCAGGCCGCGGCGATTCTCCGCCGCGCAGCGGGTCGCAAACGCCGTGTCGTCGAGCGCCGCCAGCGCCGCCGCCTGGGCGATGGCATTCACGTTGAACGGCTGACGCACCCGGTTCAGCAGCGCCGCTAGCGCGGGGCTCCCGTAGCCGTAGCCTATGCGCAGCGAGGCGAGACCGTAAATCTTGGAGAAGGTCCGGAGGCAGACGACCTTGCGCCCCTCCCGGATCAGCGGGCGCAGGTCGGGCGGATTCTCCACATACTCCGCATAGGCCTCGTCGATCACGGCGATGACGTGGTCGGGCAGCGCGCGCACAAACGCCAGCAGCTCGACCTCGGTGTTCGCCGTGCCCGTGGGATTGTTGGGCGTGCAGACATAGACGAGCTTCGTCCGCGGCGTGATCGCCGCCGCAATCGCAGGCAGATCGTGATGCCAGTCGCGCAGCGGGACCTCCACGGCCTTGGCGCCGAAAAGGAGCGTCACGAGCTTGTAGACTACAAACGCGGGCGCGCCCATCACGACCTCGTCGCCCGCGCCCACGAACGCGTGCCCGAGCAGCTCGATGATTTCATTCGAGCCGTTGCCGACGACAAACTGATCCGCGTGGAGCCCGTGTCTCGCCGCGAGCTTGCGCCGCAGCTCATAGCACCCGCCGTCCGGGTAAAGTTCGCCATGCTCCAGCGCAGCCTTGGCCGCGGCGACGGCGAGCGGCGATGGGCCGAAGGGATTCTCGTTCGACGCCAGCTTGATGATCCCTGCGGGATCGAGGCCCAGTTCGCGCGCGACATATTCGATCGGCTTGCCCGGCTCATAGACGGGTTGCGTCAGCACCGAGGTTTTGGCGAGCGACTCGTAATTCATCCGATCACTCGAACACGAATCGCCAAGCGCACGGAAGGAGATTTATTACCCCGTCATGCCACCGCGCCTCCCCGCCCTCGCGATTCTCACGCTGTCCCTCCTGCTTTCCATCCCCGCGTCCTCCGCCGCACCCGCGATGGAAACCGGCGAGATTTCCGGCGCCAAATTCGCCATCGCGCGGCCGGAAACCACCTGGAACCGCCGCGTGCTCCTCCTCGCGCACGGCCTGCGCAGCGAGGACCGGCCGCTCGTGGCCGATTTGTTTCCCGACCACCTCGCCTATCGCACGCTGCTCGAGGAAGGCTGGATCGTCGCCAAGACCAGCTACCGCCGCAACGGCCTCATCGTCGCCGACGCCATCGCCGATCTCGATGCGCTGCGCGCGCATATCGCGGCGAAGTTCGGCGAGCCCACCCGTGTCGTCGTCGAGGGCGAATCGATGGGCGGCTTGATCGCGACGTTCATTGCGGAACGCGCACTCGTGCGCCCGCCCCTCTATCACGGCGCCGTCGCCATTGGCGCAGCGCTTCAGGTTCGCGAGCCGGGCTCGAGCCTCGAGCTGACCCATCGCCCTCACCTCCCCCTCGTGTTTCTCACCAACCAGTCCGAAATCACCGGCCCGCAGCGCTACGTCACCGCCGAAGTCACCGATCCCACGGCGCTGCGCGCCGTGCTCTTCCGCGTCGCGCGCGATGGACATGTGAACGTCAACCAAGCCGAGCGCCTCGTCGCCCTCCGCGCGCTCGACGCGTGGATCGAGCGCGGCAGCTCCGCGCTCCCCGCCCCGCCGCCGGGCGCGGAGTTCTTCGATGCGACGGTCGCGCCTCAGCCCCAGCCCTCCCAAGTCACGCTGCACGCCGATGGCCGGGGCTTCGACGCCCGCGTGATCGAAGTTTCCGCGATTTACGGAAACGCCTTTCTCAATGCCCAGCCGGCGGACTTCGCCGCCGCGGGCATCCCGCGCGGGACTCATTTCCTGATCACGTGCCACGCCCAGACCTTCCGCGTGCTGCACGGCCGCGATTTTGGGAGCGTGAAGCGGGGCGAGTGGGTGGCCTTTCCCAATGCCGACGGCTTCACCTGGCTCGCGCGCAATTACGCCGATGCAGCCGCCACCGCCAAGATCCGCGCCGGCGACACTGTGACCGTGCGCCGTCTCGACGAGGAGAAACCGCTCCCGCTCAAGAAGCCGCCCACGCGCTGAACCTACGCCGTCTTTACCCGGCTTGAGACGCGCACCCACTTCATCCCCGCGGCCTCAGCCGCGCGCATCCCTGGTTCGGCGTCCTCAAAAACAAGGCAGCGCTCCGCCTCCACGCCCATCTGCCGGGCCGCGAGCAGAAACATATCCGGCGAAGGCTTGCCGTGGACGACGTCGTCCGCGCTCACGACCACGCGGAACAGCGACGCGAGGCCCGCCAATTCCAGCGAGCGCCGCACAATCACGCGCGGCCCGCCCGAGGCGATCGCGACGGGATGGGTCCGCGCCGCGCGCCGTGCGATGGCAACCACCGGCTCGATCAGCCGGGCCCCGGCCTGCAGTTCGGTGAAGCGCGCCTCCTTGTCGTGAAACACCCGCTGCGGATCGACGGTCAGGCCGTAGTGCTGCGCAATCAGCTCGGCCACGCGCAGCGTCGGCACGCCGCCGAGCGAGTAGAACAGCTCCTCGTCGAGCGCGCGGTCGAGCCCGGCGGCGCGCATGGCGCCATCCCAGGCGCGGTAGTGCAGCGGCATCGTGTCGATGAGCGTGCCGTCGAGGTCGAAGATGTAGCCGGCAAAGTCGCCGGAAGGTATGTCCAGTGTCATGCGAGTGAGCGCCCACGACAGGCGCAAAAGCCCAGCCCATACGCCTGCCGTCCAACAATCGACCCCAAATTTCCGGTAACCATTCACCTCCCGCCCGGTTCTTTCCGGACAACGCCACCCATGTCCCGCTGCCGCCGTGCTTGCCCTCCAGCCCGAATTTTCTGTCTGCCCGCGCCCGTCCGTGGTTGATCGCGCTGTGGCCCCGCCGCCTGTGGACACCGCCCTCGAACCACGCTCCGATCACGCGCTCATGCTCGCTGTGCGCGACGGCGAGCTCGATGCGCTCGGCGAACTCTTCGAACGCCACCACGGCCCGCTCTACGGCTTCCTCGTCAAGCTGACCGGCGACCGGCCGGCGGCGGAGGACATCGCGCAGATCGTTTTCCAGCGCATGCTGAAATACCGCCACACGTATCGCGATGACGGATCGTTCACGGCCTGGATGTATCACCTCGCGCGCCGCTGCGCCGCGGATCATTTCCGCCGCAGCCACGCCGCGCCCCACGCCACCGATCCCGCCGCGCTGCATGAGCACGCGGACGACACGCCGCACGCCGCCCACCATGCCACCGTGCGTGACGACCACGCGCTGCTGCACACCGCCCTCGCCCGCCTCGATCGCGACGACCGCGAGGTGCTCCTGCTGGCGCGCTTCCATGAGCTCTCGTTCGCCGAAATCTCGGGCATCCTCGAATGCTCCGTGGGCGCCGCCAAGGTCCGCGCCCACCGCGCCCTGCGCGCGCTGCGCGACATCTATTTCAATCTGCAAAAGGAGCCCGCCCCATGAACTGCCAGCGCGTCCGCGAAATCCTGCCCGAACTCCTCGCGCCCCGCGCCGATCCCGCGGCGCATGGCGATGTCCGCGCCCACCTCGCCGCGTGCCCGGAGTGTGCGCGCGAGCTGGCAGGGCTCACCGCCACCACCGCCGCCCTCGACGCCATGCCCACGCCCCAGCCCTCCGCCCGTCTCCGCGCCAATTTCTACGCCATGCTCGCGGCGGAAAAACACGCGGCCGGGAGCGTCTCTGCCAAGACCGCGCCGGCCCCGCGGTCCGCCCGCAGCCCGCTGTGGCGGACGTGGCTCGCGCCCCTCGCGGGCATCGCGTTGCTCGCGGTCGGATTTTTCGCCGGCCAGAAAACGACCCCCGCCCACCTCGCCGCCGATATCGAGACGCGCGCCGAGCTGAAGAAACTGCAGGAACAGGTGAACAAGATGGGCACGCTTGTCGGCTATTCGCTGCTCCAGCAGCAGCAGGGTCCCGCCAACGAGCGACTGCGCGGCGTGCTCACCGCCGCCCGCGCCGAGGCGCCGAGCGACAAGATTCTCGACGATCTCGTGAGCGCCCTGGCTTTCGACCCCAGCGCCAACATCCGCCTCCGCGCCCTCGAGGCCCTCTACCCGCACGCTGATCGCGAGGTCGTGCGCGCAGGGATCCTCGCCGCGCTGCCGCGCGAGCAAAACCCGCTCGTGCAACTCGAGCTCATCGACTTCGTGGCCGCCGCGGAGGACTCCGCCGCGGCCCCGGCCCTCCAACGTCTCTCCCTCGACGAATCCACCGACCGCAGCGTGCGCGACGCCGCCCAGCGCGCCCTCGCGCGGTTTTGAAAATCCAAACGTTCCTTCCCGCCATGACTGCCCATCGTGTTTCTCTTTCCTTCCTTCTCGCCAGCGCCCTGGCGCTCGCCTCCTCCGCCCACGCCGCGGATGCGCCCGCCTCCGTGAAGTTCTCCGATCCCGCCAAGCCCGGCCGCCTCGAGATCAAGCTCGGGCACGGGAATCTTCGCATCGCCGCCGACGACACCGACCAGATTACCGTGCAGTCCGAGGCCAAACCCGCGAGCAAGTCGGCCCGCAAGGATGGACTCCGTGTCATCAGCTCCTCCTCCAGCTATGTCCTCAGCGAGAAAGACAACGTCGCCACGCTCGATGCCGTGGCCGACGGCTGGAAGGGCGGCGGAGCGTCCTTCAACGTCACGGTGCCGCGTCGCACCGCCGTCGTCGTAAAAAGTTCGTGGGGCGGCGACATCACCTGCACCGGTCTGGCCGGCAACCTTGAGATCAACAGCATGAACGGCACGATCCGGCTCGACGATGTCGCCGGCGGGGTCGTCGCCTCGACCATGAACGGCGAAATCCGCGCCAGTATCCGCGAGCTGCGCGAGGGGAGCCCGCTCTCCTTCACCTCAATGAACGGCGAGGTCGTGCTGCGGCTGCCGCCCGAGGCGCGGGCCAACGTGCGGCTGCGCACCCAAAATGGCTCCGTGCTTACCGATTTCGACGAGACCGCGCTCGTGACCAAGAGCGAGACCAGCCCGGTTCCGGGCCGCCGCACCCACGAGATCCGGTCCAGCGCCAGAGTCATCAGCCCGGAGGTGCACGAGGCGATTCGCGAGGCGGTGCAGACCGGAGCGAGCGCCGCGCGCGAGGCGATCATCGCGGTGAAAGAGAGCCTCGAAGCCGCGCGTGAGGGCGCCGAGGCCGCGCGCCGCGAGGCCCAGCGCGCCCGCGAGGCGCAGGAGGAGGCCGGCATCCCCGCGCCGCCGGCCGCCCCCAAGCCCGCGGCGGCGCCGATGCCACCCAAGATGCCCAGCATTCCCACGATTTCCGGCGGCAAGCTCGTCACCGGCACCCTCAACGGCGGCGGCCCCGAGATCAGCGTCGCCACGATGAACGGGGATGTGACCTTGCGGAAACTTGAGGGGAAATAAGCCTCCGGGAGCGGGTATTAGCGGGCCCATCGGCCCAAGCCGCTGCATCTGTTATGCGTAGATCGGCGTATTCCCCTTTCGCCAGCCAGTCGCTATAGTGGTCGGCTGTTCAAACGCCATGCTGCCCGTCGTCATCGTCCTCGTCCTTCTCACCGCCCTCGTGGCGACAGAGTCCTCGTCGACTAATGGGGACGAAAGCTGAGGGCGCGACGTGAGCCCGCCCTGCTAAAATAGGCAGGGGCGCCCCCGCGTGCGGAAGCGCCCCTGGTTGTTTACTTACTGTTGGACTGACTCTGCGGCTGGCTCAGCGCTCGCCGGACTCCGCGTAGCTGACGATCTTCACGGGGAGCGAGACTTTCGTCGCGACCCGTTTGCCGTCGACCTCCGCGGGGAGGAAGCGCCATTGCTTGACCGCCTTGACGACCGCCGTCGCCAGCGTGTTGTCCGTGGCGGACTTCACGCTGAATTCGGCAGGCATCCCGGCTGCGTCCACCAGGAACTCGAGCCACACTGAGCCACCGGTGAACTCGGACCCGACCGTGGGCGAGACCACGACGACGGGCACGGGCACACCGGGCTCCTTGCGGCACGAATCGAGGTAGGCCTGCTCCGCATCCGTCGCGAACGCGACGGTGCCGAGAAGCGCACCCAGACTGAGGAGGACGACGAGTTTATTGACTGCTTTCATGGTATTAAACTCCGCGGATAAGGCGGAGAGTTTGGCTTTCTTTCTCTATCGGTTAGGAACACCCGCAGGCCGGCAGGGCGTAAACCCAGCCGGTCCACGGGCGGTTTTCGGCCGGCGGGAGCGTGAGCGCCCGCCGGTCAAAGCATACGTTTTGGGAAACCAGCGGGGGCGCGCGACTCGTCCGCGCACCCTCCGCCAAGCTGACGCTGCCGGCGTTGGGACCGACCCGATCGCGGACAGCGAAATTCAAAGAACCCAGATTTTGGGGAGTTCCTTTGAAAGCACTTCACGTTTAGCAGAGCCGATGCCATCCGCGACAAGCGCAACTTTATGCGTCACTGGAACGTAACCCATCGAAACCATTCATCCGGCTTTTCTCCACTCACAGCTTGCAGCTGTGCGAATCAACCGGTTCCTTTGATCCTTCGTTTCGCACTCATGCCGTCCTCTGTCCCGTCCCAGCCCAGCGCAATTTCCCGCCTGTCGACCGCCATTCTCCAATGGATCGACTCCGACCACACCCCGGACGGCCCGGACCGGATGCGCCAGGAGCCCGATCGCGTGGATTGGGTCCGCTGCATTCCGTTCATCATCCTGCACGTCGGCTGTCTCGGCGTGATCTGGGTGGGGGCGAGTGCTTTTGCCGTCTGGATGGCCGTGGCGCTCTACGTGGTGCGGATGTTTGCCGTCACCGGCATCTACCACCGCTATTTCTCCCACAAGACCTACAGCACGTCGCGCGTCGGGCAGTTCCTGCTCGCGCTCTGGGGCGGCACCACGGTGCAACGCGGCGGATTGTGGTGGGCCTACCACCACCGCCATCATCACCGGCATTCCGATGAGGCCGAGGACGCCCACTCCCCGCACGTCCACGGCTTCTGGTGGTCGCACATCGGCTGGATCACAAGCCGGCGCAATTTCCCGACCGACTACTCGACCATCAAGGACCTTGCGAAATTCCCGGAGCTCGTCTGGCTCAACCGCTTCGACACCGTGGTCCCGCTGGTCTTCGCGCTGGCGATCTTCGGCCTCGGCGCGGGCCTCGAGACCTGGGCGCCCAGCCTGGGCACCGATCGCTGGCAGATGCTCGTATGGGGCTTCTTCATCAGCACCACGTTTCTCTTTCACGGCACCTCGTGCATCAACTCGATGGCGCACCTGATGGGCAAGCGCCGCTTCGACACCAGCGACGACTCGCGCAACAGTTTCATCCTCGCGATCATCTGCCTCGGCGAAGGCTGGCACAACAACCACCACCGCTACCAGTCCTCCACCCGCAATGGCTTCTACTGGTGGGAAATCGACCTCACCTACTACGGCCTCAAGGCCCTCTCGTGGACCGGCCTCATCTGGGGACTCAAGCCCGTGCCCGCCTCCATCATGGAGGAGGCAGCCCGCGCCGACCACGCGCACAGCATCGCCGCCGCGCAGCGCGCCGTGCATGCGCATCCCGATTTCTCCACCTTAAAGAAAGTAGTCCCCGCCGCCGCGGCCATGGCCGTCGCGACCGCCACGGCTTCCAACCTGCAGGTGCCGAAAAAAGCCGAGGGCCCCGCGATCCATAAGGACGTGTCCACCCAAGCCGAGCACGGCGGCCAGCACAGCGCTCCGCCGCGTATCGTTTGATTTCCCTTCCGCAGCGGACGCCCCATGCGTCCGCCCTGCCGGCTGGCGCGTAACGGTCGGACCCATGCCCACCCTCGCGATCATCGGCACCGGCATCGCCGGCCTCGGCTGCGCGCACTTTCTGCGGCGCGATTTCGACGTCACGCTCTTTGAGCGCAACGCCTACGTCGGCGGCCACACCCACACCATCACCACCCCCGAGCCCGTCACGGGCCGCGCGGTCGCCATGGACACCGGCTTCATGGTCTTCAACCAGGTGACCTACCCGCACCTCACCCGGCTCTTCGTCGAGCTGCAGGTGCCCATCAAGCCCACGGCGATGTCCTTCAGCATGCGGCACGCCGACACCGGGCTCGAATTCGCCGGCTCGTCCCTCAACCACCTCTTCGCCCAGCGCCGCAACCTCCTCCGGCCGCGCTTTTGGCGCCTGCTCGCCGCGATCAACCGCTTCAATGCCGAGGCGGCGGCCGCCCTCGATGATCCCGCCACCCAAGACGAAAACCTCGGCGACTACGTCCGCCGCCGGGGCTACGGCGCCGACTTTTTCGACCTCTACCTCGTGCCGATGAGCTCGGCCGTGTGGAGCACGCCGCCGGAGCTGATGCTGGAGTTTCCCGCGACGACGCTCCTGCGCTTTTTCCACAACCACGGGTTCCTCGGCCTCAGCACCCAGCATCAATGGTGGACGGTCGAGGGCGGCGCCAAAAACTACGTCGATCGCCTCACCGCCCCTTGGCGCGATCGCATCCGCACCGGCATAGCCGCCACGCGCATCGTGCGCACGGCCGACGGCGTCGCGGTCACGACCTCCGACGGTCACACCCAGGTTTTCGACAAGGCCATCCTCGCCTGCCACGGCGACCAGGCGCTTCGCCTCCTCGCCGCGCCTACATTCGACGAGGACCGCCTGCTCCGCGAATTTCGCTACCAGCCCAACGTCGCCACCGTCCATACGGACGCCTCGGTCATGCCGCGCACCCGCCTCGCTTGGTCGAGCTGGAACTACGAAATCGCGCGCGACACCGCCGGCAGGCTTTCAACCGCCACTCACTATTGGATGAACTCCCTCCAAGGTGTCTCGGACCGCGAAAACTACTTCGTCTCGATCAACCGTCCCGAGGCCGTCGCGCCGGACCGCGTGCTCCGGCGCATCGACTACGAGCACCCGCTCTTCAGCCTGGGCGCCGTGCGCGCGCAAGCTGAACTCCCCGGGCTCAACGCCGCCGCGCGCGGCGGCACCGAGACCTACTTCGCCGGCGCCTGGCAACGCTACGGTTTCCACGAGGACGGCTTGCTGAGCGCCGTGCGCCTCAGCGAGCTGCTCCTCGGCCGCGACCCGTGGCTGGCCGCGACCTCGGCCGTGGCTGCCCGGGCGTGAGGCTTGCGTCTGCGAGGTTGGCGCGGCATTGGCTGAAGCGGTCCTCAGCCGGCATCCACCCCCGCGACTCGGGCGTAACCATCCGTCCAAGCCCACACGATGAATTCCTGTCTCTACGAGTGTCACGTCATGCATGCGCGGTTCTCCCCGCGCCCGCACCGTTTCCTCTACCGGATATTCCTCTTCGCCATCGATCTCGACGAACTGGCGACCCTCCCGCGGCAGCTCGCTTGGTTCTCGGTGGGGCGCCGCAACCTCTACTCGTTTCGCGACGAAGATTTTCTCCCGACCGGCGAAAAACTTCACAACGTCGCCCGCGCCGCGCCCGCCAGCTCGCCCGCAAACACAAGTCGCAAATCTGAAATCGTAAATCTGAAGTCCCGCGTCCTCGCCTACGCCGCTAAGCACGGCGTCGATCTCACGGGCGGCCGCGTGGTGCTGGTCACCTTGCCACGCGTGTTCGGCTATCTGTTTAATCCCGTCTCCTTCTATTTTTGCTCAGACCGCTCCGGCACCCCTGCCTGCGCCATCGCCGAGGTCACGAACACGTTCAAGGAGATGAAGCCCTACTTCCTCGGACCGGATTCGTTCGCGAGCCCAACGCCCATCGCTCCTCACCCATCGCCCGGCGGTAGCGGATCTGCCGCCTTCCGCCTCCGCATCCCGAAGCACTTCTACGTCTCGCCCTTCTCCGACGTCGATGTGGCCTTCGATTTCACCCTGCGCGCGCCCGGCGATCGCCTCTCGATTCAGATCGACGACTACGTCGGAGCCGAACGCACGCTCACCAGCACCCTCACCGGTCCGCGCCGCGCGCTCACATCGGCCCGCCTCGCGTGGTTCACGCTCAAATATCCTCTGATCACGCTGCGCATCATCGCGCTCATCCACTGGCACGCTTTCAAGCTCTGGCTGAAACGCGTGCCGTGGTTCGCCAAGGCAGCCCGGCCGGCCGACCAACGCGAGCTCTACCGCCCCCATCACTCTCTCCAGCCCAACGACGCCGCATGAGTTCCCCGTCCCAACTCCAGTCAACCTCCGTCACCGCTTCCCTCGACCGCGCCGCCCGGCCCTCCGCTCTCCGCGCCCCGGTGCTTGATGCCTTCGCCGCCATGCGCCGCGGCCGCCTCACCCTCGAGCTGCCCGAGGGCGCCACTCAGGAGATCGGCGGCGAACGGCCCGCGCGCCCGCTGCCCCTGGGCCTGCCGGCGGAAGCCCGCATCCGTGTGCGGCGCGAGGTGTTTTTCAAAAAATGCTTTTGGTCGGGTGACATTGGGTTTGCCGAATCGTTCATCGACGGCGACTGGGACACGCCCAATCTCACCGCGGTGATCGCGTTCTTCATCCTCAACGTCGACACCGCGCCCACGCTCTCCGGCTCCAGCCGCGGCGCCGCGCTCAACGCCCTCCGCTTCGCCAATCGCCTCGGCCACCTGCTCCGCCCCAACACCCGCGCCATCGCCCGCCGCAACATCGCCGAGCATTACGATCTCTCCAACGACTTCTTCGCGCTCTGGCTCGATCCGTCGCTGATGTATTCCGCCGCCAAGTGGCCCGCGCACGCCCCCGAGCTTCCGCTCGAAGCCGCTCAGCGCGAGAAGAACGACGCCCTCTGCCGTCACCTCCGCCTGCAAGCCACCGACCGTGTCCTCGAAATCGGCACCGGCTGGGGCGGCTGGTCGCTCCACGCCGCGCGCACCTACGGCTGCCACGTGACGACCGTCACGATTTCCAAACAACAATTCGAACTCGCGCGCCGCCGCGTCGCCGAAGCCGGCCTCGCCGATCGCGTGGATGTTCAGCTCTGTGACTTCCGCGACATCACCGGCACTTTCGACAAGATCGTCTCCATCGAGATGGTCGAGGCGCTCGGCCACAAATATCAGGTGACCTTCGCTGAGGTCGTGTCGCGCCTGCTCAAGCCCGAAGGCCTGCTCGCGCTCCAGTTCATCACGTGCCCCGATGCACGTTACGGCCAGTTCCGCCGCGGCGTGGACTTCATCCAGAAGCACATCTTCCCCGGCTCGCTGCTCCTCTCGACCAACCGCCTCAACGACCTGCTCGCGCGCGCCGGCGGCTTCACGCTGCACGCGATGGACGACTTCGGCCCCGACTACGCGCGCACGCTGCGTCTCTGGCGCGAGACCTTCACGGCAAAACGAGAGCAGGTGCGCGCGCTGGGATTCGACGAGCGCTTCGAGCGCAAGTGGAACTACTACCTCTGCTACTGCGAGGCCGCCTTCGCGCTGCGCAACATCTCCGTCGTCCACACGCTGCACACCCGGGCCAACAATCTGAGCCTGTAGCGGCGAGCGCCAGCGAGCCGATGCCCCCGTCGGCTCGCTGGGGCTCGCCGCTAAACCGACTCGCAAACTATCTGCCCTCATGATCCTTTTCCTCCGCATCCTATTTGTCGTCATCGTAGCCTCGATGCTCGCGGTCATAACGTGGGCAAGCCTGCACACGCCGCTGTTTGCGATCCCCCGCGAGGTGTTCTCGCACCCGTGGTTCATCGCCACGCTCTTCGACGCCTATTACGCCTTCATCGCGTTCTTCGTCTGGGTCGCATGGAAGGAGCAGTCGCTCGCCGCCCGCGTGCTCTGGTTCGTCGCCATCATCGCCCTCGGCAATGTCGCCATCGGCGCCTACATGCTGCGCGAGCTTTTCCGCCTCCCCGCGCCGGGTCCGCTCGCCTCGATCTTCACGCAGCGCAACCCTGGCACCCTGGCGCTGCCCGGCGCGCTCACTGCGGCGAGCATCGCGGTCTACCTGCTCGCATGAGCAGCGCTCCCGTAGCCCGCCTCGTGAGAGGCGGGACCGACGTTACCCTCGTGTCAGCCCCGCCTCCATCTTCCGCATCCTCATCCTCCGCCCCCGCGCCGCGCCCCGGTTTCTGGCAACGCCGCGTCGTCGGCCCGATCCGCGCGCAGCTCACGCAGGGCGTCACCCCGGACAAACTCGCGCTCACGCTCGGCCTCGGCACGGCTTGCTCCCTCCTGCCTTTCCTCGGCCTCACATCGCTGCTCAACCTGGGCGTGGGCCTGGCGCTGCGCATGAACCAGCCCATTCTCCAGACACTCAACCAGCTCCTCGGCCCCGTGCAGCTCGTGCTCATCCTCGTGCACGTGCGCATCGGCGAGTGGCTGTGGCGCGCGGAGGGCGATCGCTTCACCGTTGGCGAGATGATGCGCGTGTTTCGCGACAGCCCAATCGCGGAGTTCTTCGCACGTTTTGGCTGGGCCGGCATCCATGCGCTTTCCGCGTGGCTCCTGCTGGCGCCGGTGCTCGCGGCCGTCGTCTATTTTTCCGTGCGCCCGGCGCTGCGCCGCGCCGCAGCCGCGATCAAATCATGACTACGCTCGCCCTCGTGCTCACCGCCACCGCCGCCGCGTGCGCGCTCTTCGCCGCGGCCTACGCGGTGTCACGCCGTGTGGACAACTACGGCTTCGTCGACGTCGTGTGGTCGTATGCCTTCGCCGGACTCGCGGCGTTCTACGCGCTCGCCGGGCAGGGCTGGCCCGTGCGCCGCGCGCTCATCGCCGCGATGGTGGGAGTTTGGAGTCTGCGGCTCGGCACGCACCTCGCCGTGCGCGTCGCCGGCCACCACCCCGTCGAGGACAGCCGCTACGTGCAGCTCCGCCATGACTGGGCGGGCAACTTCCACGGCAAGATGTTCGGTTTCTTCCAACTCCAGGCCGTCTCGGTCATCGCGCTTGGCGCCGCGTTTCTCTTCATCGCGCAAAACTCCGCGCCTGCCCTGCACCCGCTCGAGCTCACCGGAGCCGCGCTCTGGCTGCTCGCGATCTGCGGCGAGGCGCTGGCCGACGCACAGCTCGCCGCGTTCAGACGCGCCCCCGCCAACAGGGGCCGCGTCTGCGCCGTGGGCCTGTGGCGTTACAGCCGGCATCCGAACTACTTTTTCGAGTGGTTAATCTGGGTGGCCTATTTCGTCTTCGCCCTCCCCTCACCACTCGGCTGGCTCGCGGTCGTCGGGCCCGCCGGCATCCTTTTTCTCCTGCTGCGCGTAACAGGCATACCCATGGCCGAACAACAAAGCCTCCGCAGCAAAGGCGACGCCTACCGTCGCTACCAGCAAACCACGAGCGCCTTCGTGCCGTGGTTTCCGAAGTCATGATCGATTCTCTTCTCGAAAAAAACCTGCTGCCCGACTGGCTCATCCGCCACGGCATCCGCCGGCTGCTCGCGCAGCGCCTCCGCGACGAGACCGCTCGCTACGACCGCGCCGCCTACGTCGCCGATCTAAAAACCCGCCCGCTGGCCGAACAGACCGCCGCGGCCAATGAGCAGCACTACGAGGTGCCGACTCGCTTCTACCAACTCTGCCTGGGCAAGCGTCTCAAATACTCCGGCTGCCTCTACCCCACCGGCCGCGAGTCACTCGACCAGGCCGAGGAGGCGATGCTCGCGCTCTACGCCGAGCGCGCCCAGCTCGCCGACGGCCAGCACATCCTCGAGCTCGGCTGCGGCTGGGGCTCACTCTGTCTCTACAACGCCGAGAAATTTCCCCGCGCCCGCATCACCGCGATTTCGAATTCCCGCACGCAGAAAGAGCACATCGACGCCGAGGCGAAGCGCCGCGGTCTTAGCAACCTCACCATCGTCACCGCCGACATCAACGTCTTCGACACCGCCCCCGCGCAGTTCGACCGCGTCGTCTCAGTCGAGATGTTCGAGCACCTGAAAAACTATCAGCGCCTCTTCGCCCAGATCGCGCGCTGGCTCAAGCCCGGTGGCCTGCTGTTCACGCACATCTTCACCCACCACCGGCTGAGCTACCACTTTGTCGCGCGCGACGCCTCCGACTGGATGAGCCGGTATTTTTTCACCGGCGGGCAAATCCCCGCGCACGATCTGTTCATGCAGTTTCAGGACGACCTGAAGCACGTCGCCGACTGGAAGGTCAATGGCACCCACTACCAGCGCACCGCCGAGCACTGGCTGCAAAACATGGACGCCCACCGCGCCGAGATCATGCCGCTCTTCGCCGCGACCTACGGCGCCGATCAGGCGACGAAATGGTGGAGCTACTGGCGCGTCTTTTACATGAGCTGCGCCGAACTCTGGGGCTACCGCGGCGGCGAGGAATGGCTCGTGAGCCACTATCTTTTCCGCAAACCGTGATCCTCCGGCTCACCGTCTTTTTTGTCGCGCTCGCCGGCCTGGTTCCATCGTGGGCCACCACGGCCGACGCGCATATCCGCGACGGCCTCGCCGCCGAGTCGCGGTTCGACTCGCGCGCGGCACTCGACCATTTCCGGAGCGCCGACGCCGCGCGGCCGGACGATGCGCTCATCCAGCAAAAACTCGCGCGCCAGTTATCTGACCTCACTATCGAAGCAGCGGAAGTGGAGGAGAAAAAGCGTCTCTGCACTGAGGCCCTGGCCCGCGCCCGCCGCGCAGTGGAGCTCCAGCCCGACAACGCCGTCAACGTCCTCTCCCTCGCGATCTGCTACGGGAAACTGGGGCTCTACTCCGATACGCGCACGAAGATCGAATACTCCCGCCTCGTGAAGGACCACGCCGAGCGCGCCCTCGCCCTCAATCCCGCCTACGACTACGCCCACCATGTGCTCGGCCGCTGGCACTACGAGGTCGCCTCGCTGGGGGCCGCGACCCGCTTTTTCGTGCGCCTCATCTACGGTGGCCTGCCGCCGGCCTCGACCGCCGAAGCCGTGCGCCATCTCCGGCGCGCCGTGGAACTCGCGCCTCAGCTCCCTGCGCACAGCGTCGAACTGGGCTTCGCCCTCCTCGCCGACGGCCAGCGCGACCTGGCTCGAGATACCTTCACGCAGGCGCTCGCGCTCCCGAAGCAGGAAAAATACGACGACGAGGCGCGGCGTCGCGCCCGTGAGGCGCTGGCCAAATTGTAGGCGTTTCCTGAATCTCTCACTTCCGCGTCGCCGGCGGCGCGCCCACACTCGGCTGATACGGCGGCAATGGCGCGGGTGCCGGTGCGGTCGAGGGCGGCACCGGTTTCCCGTCAAAAGTCCTCGGTTCCATGATTTCGATGCGCGTGCCATCGGGGTCAAAGTAGTTGATTTGGCGTTTGCCGTTCACGCCGGTCTTCATTGTGTCCGGCGGCTTGCTGCCTTCCGGCAATGTGCGACTGGCGAGGATGGCTCCGGCCTTCGCGACGTCTTCGACCTCGAGGCAGATGTGATGCTTGGTGAGCAGCACGTCCCGTGTTGGCGCTTTGGCGTAGAGCATAAATTCCACGTAGTCCTCGCCGTCGGGCACGCGCAGGTTGACCCAGCTGAGCGTCGCGCCGGCGCCGCCCCGCCATGTCTCCTGAAAGCCGAGGATTTCTCCGTAGAATTTCATCGAGAGGTCGAGCTGCCCAACCATCACGCCGACATGGCTCATGCGGGTGGAGATGCGCCGGTCCGACATGAACTTTCCTTTTTCCCGCATCGTCCAGCCGTCGGGCAGATATTCGACGATCTCGACGGTATTCCCGTTCGGGTCCTTCACGAAATAGTTCTTATTGCCGATCTTTCCGATCGCGGTTTTTGGCGGCACCGCGACGCCCTTCGCTTGCAGGTAGAGCCGCATGCCCTCGGCGTCATCGGTCTCGATCGCGATGTGGTAAAGCCGATCGGCTTCAGGCGAGACTTCGGAGCCGGGAAACAGCTCCACCGACTGCCGGTCGTTGATCTTGATCCACACGAGCTGCTCCTTCGGATCCTTGCGCGGAATCGAAAACGGCGACTGGAAGCCGAGGAAGTCTTCGTAGAACGCCCGCGCCTTCGCCATGTCGCTCACATAAAATGCCGCGTGCGAAATACCCGTGATGCGCGGGCGCTTCGGCGCGTCCTGCGCGACAAGCGGGGCGAACAGCATCAGGAGCAGGAGCGGGAGGCGGAGCTTCATGGGGAAAGTTAACAGGGCAGGACACGGTCATTTCGCGCCGGGCACGGTCACGCCTTTCGGCAAGCCCCCGACCGGAGCCGACACCGGCGGCAGTTCGTTGGCGCGCGGTGTGACTTGGGCAATATTCGGCGTCACATCCGCATCGACGTTGCGCACCGCCCACGCGATGCCGCCGAGCAGGATTTCCTGGAAGAGGGGATTCAGCCAATTGTCCTCGCGGTGGCCCATCGCGGTGTAGAACACGCGGCCCTTCCCGTGCATCCGCACCCAAGTCGAGGGATAAGGCGGACGTTTATAAGGCGTGTCCCAGCCTGCGGGCGGCCAGTCCTTCGTCCCGGCAAACGGGTCCTTCATAGCCGCGGTGTCCTGCACCAGCAACACGTGCAAATCCGGCGCAAAGTTCACCATCGAATACCACTCCTCCATCAGCTCAAAACTCGCGCCCCGGCCCGCGAAGCCGGGGAATCTGGGATCCGTCACTATCATGCGGCCGACCTGCTGCGTGCCATGCACGATCAGTTCGCCGCCGAGCATGCGGATGTAGGGGTCCGCCTTGTCGCCCCGATTCTGGTAGCGCCACGTGCGCGGCTGATTGGTGTTCGTCTCCGCGGTCTCGTCCGTGTGAAACGTGTCCGCCGCCGAGTGCGTGCCGATGAAGCCTTTGCCGCCTGCGATCGCGTCGAGTAAGGCCTGCTTGCCGGCCGCCGTCATCGGCGGATTCCCGTCCTTGCCGGCCGAGAGCAGATCGCCGCTCGTGTAGAAAAAATACGCGTCGAACTGCGCGAGATACTCCGGCGTGAACTTGCTGCCGTCCTTGGTGAACGTGAAGGCGTAGCCGTGCTTCGCGCCGAGCTCCGTGAGCACTTGCTGGCACCAGCTCGGCTGTCCGGCGCGCTCGCGCACGACACTGTGCTCGAAATTCGAGCATTTGCTGAAGAAAAGGATTTTCTTCACCGGCGCCGCAGACGCGCAGGACGAGAAGGCGACAAACAAAAGGAGCGCGAGGGATTTCATGCGAGAGGAGAAGAGGCGCTCATTCTTTGGCCGCGAGCGAAACCGCGGGCAGGCGGTTGTCGTTCATGAGCGAGACGATTTCGTGGGGCTCAAGGACGCGATCGGCGATGAAGAGCTCGTCGATATCGCCGCGAAAACGCTCTGTCCGCGGACCGCTAGGGCCGAGACGGCGGCCAATCCAGACGACGTCGGCGAGAGCCGGATCTTCCTCGACCGCCGGGCCGGGCGCACGGCTGGCGAAGGTCGTGCCGCCCTCCAACTGGCCGTCGACGTAGTGGCGCACCCGCACCGGCGTGCCGGGCTGATCCTCGCCCGGCGCGAAACACACCGCGATATGATGCCAGCGGCCGTCGCGCAGCGAGGTCGATCCGATCGCGTGGCCGCCGCGGAAATCGGTCCGCAGCGCACCGAGCGGACCCTCGGTGCGATCCCGGTTCCAATTGATGCCGGCGTGCCGGTTGCCGAGCTTTTTGCTGCGCGTCGCCCACGTGACGATCGAGTAGGCCTCCGAGAGCGGCGCATCCTCCGGCACGCGGACCCAGAAGGCGATCGTGTGGGGCCCGCCACTGGACAACCCGGGGACGGTCGCGCGTGCGTAACGCTCGCCGTCAAGACGCAGGGCACGGTCCCGCCGGCCTTCGACGCGCACGGCCTCCCCCGGCGCCGCACCATAAACCTGCGCATGGGAGGATTCATTTGGCATCCCGGTCGACACGGCGCGAAGCAAGGTTCCGCCCGCTTCATCGAACGACCAATGCACCAGCCGGGTGGCGAGCGTAACGCGATCCAGCAGCAGAGGCTCGTGCAAGAGGGCGAACTTCCGCTCGCGATCCGCGACCTCGGAGATCCCGCTCGCGGCGAACCGGCGCGATTCCCGTTCCCGCATCAGAATCGACTCGGCCCCCCTCGACCGCGGCGCGGCCTCGACCTCGCCTTTGAGCACGAGCACCTCGGCGGCGCCGCGGCCATCGGCAATCATCGTGAACTCCGTGCCGAGATCGACGACCTCGACGGCCGGGTGGGAAATCTGGAAACCGATCGCCTCGGGCGGCACGCTGGCCTTGAGGATGCCGCGGTGCAGCGTGCCGCCCCACGCCGAGGCGATGGCGAGCGAAGCGGGGCCCTCGATCGTCACGCGGGCACCGGAGTCGAAGGTGATTTCCGCGAGGCCGGCGGTGAGCTCGAGCCGCCGGTTTTTCTCCAGCCGATCCCCGGGGTGCAGCGACGCGGCCGCCCACCGGGCATTCTTCGCTCCGGTGAGGCGCGCGACGTATTCGCTTTCTGCTGGCGCAGACGCGAAATGGCCGCGGGTCGCGAACCAGCCCCCCAGCACCAAAGCCGCCGCCACGGGCAGCGCGTAGGGCCAGAATCGCCTCGAACGGGATTCCCTGACCATGACATCGGGTGTCCCGGCATGCAGTTCGCCGGCGTAAGCGTGCAAACTGGCGGACTGGCCGAGCGCCCGCGCGTAGAAGCGCCGCGCGGCCTCGGATTCGAGAAGCCATGCGGAGAGCCTCGCGCGCTGGGCCTCGGTGAGGGTGCCGTCAACCACGGCGCCGCACAGTTCGTTCAGCTCAAGGATGTCGCGGTCGGAAAGACTCATGGGAGGGCGCCCGCGTGGGCCAGACGGTCGGTCACGCAATCATGCAGCAGTTTGCGCAGGCGGTTGAGGGCCTTGTAGGCGGCGTCCAGCGAGCGGCCGCTGCGACGCGCGGCCTCGGCGACCCCGCTGCCAGGTTCGTAGCGCGTCAGCACCAGCTCGCGATCGCGCGGCGCGAGCTTTTGCAGGCAGACGGCGAGCGCCTCGTGGCGTTCATCGAGTTCGCGCGCCATCTCGCCGGCGGTGTGCGCGACGGCGGCCAGCACCTCGTCGTCGAAGACGACCTTGGAACGCGCGAATTTCTGCCGCGAATAGCGGATGCGCCACCACGCGATCTGGCAGGCCCACGCCACGAAATCCGTGCCGGGGGCAAACTCCTCGAATTTCTCGCACACGACGACGCTCGTCTCCTGGAGCAGATCCTCCGCATCGTGCCGATCAGGCACGAGCGTGTAGATGTAGGCGAAAATCTGGCGCTGGTGCCGGGTCATCAGCGCGACCAGCCGCTTCCGACTCTCGGCTTCGCTGGGGATTTCTGGCGTCACAGGAATATGGGGGCAACCGCGAGAACGAGCGCCGCTCAATGGCTGACGCCGTAGCTCACGTAGAAACCGCGGCGGTCGCCAGCTTTCTTCGACGTGTCGATGTAATCGAGGTCGGCGAGATTTTTCACGTTGAGCCGGAGCGAGTGGGCGAACTTCGAATCTGCCGGGCGCACCCGGTAGCTCAGGCCGAGATCGACGACGGTGTAGCTGGGCAGCGAGAGCGAGCGCCGGCCGTCGTGCGAGAGCGTGTAGCCGCGCCGCGGGCTGCTCGCCCCCTCGTTGATGCCGCCGGCGGTCGAATCGGGAAAAGTCTGGCCGGTGAACTGCAGGCCGGCATTGAACGCGAGGCCCTTCACCACGGCACCGAGGCTGTATTTGAGCGCGACACCGTAGGTAACGGCGGGGAGTCGCGAGGGACGGCGGCCGATGGAATCGAGGTCGCGGCCGTTGGAGACGATGTGCGCGTTCACATAGCCGTAGCCGCCCAGCAGGGTCAGGTCGGATGTCACGCGCCACGTGAAGTCGAGCTCGACGCCCCTCGCGTTCTGATTGCCCGCGGAGGTGGCGATGGTCGTGCCGTTGGGCAGCACCTCGGTGGCGCTGACCCCCGTGCGATCGATGTAGTAGCCACCGAGGGTGAACTGGAGCTTGTCGTCGAAGAGTCCCGCCTTGAAGCCGTAGTCCCAGCCGCGCGCCGTCTCGCTGGCGTTGAGCCCGGCGGTCGCGCGCTGCGCATTGGGCGAAAAGGAATTCGAGCGGTTCGCGTAGAACGCCACCTGCCGCGTGAGCTTGTAGTTCACGCCCACCATCGGGGAAAACTGGAAGTCGTGAAAGTGGTTGATCGTGTTGCGCGACGCGGGATTCGCCGCGGCGGCGGCCTTGTCCCAAAAATTGAAGGTGACGTTGTCCACCCGAGTTCCGGCAACCGCGATGAGGCGGTTGTCCCGCGTGGTGATCTGCTGTCGCAGGAAGCCGCCGTTCACATCGACCCGGGTGACGAGCTTGCGATTGAGATTCGTGAAGACATCGGCGGAAAACGCCGGCACCCGGTAGTCGGGATTGTCCACGCTGAGGCTGGCCGCGTAGTTGAGCGGGTTGTTGTTCACCGCGGTCGGGAGCTGCTTCGTGGGATTGTATTTCCAGTATTGCGAGTGGTCGGCGGTGAAGAGCGTCTTGTTGTCGAGCCGGCCGCCGAAGAGCTTGTAGTGCGCGAGCAGATCCACCTGGCCGGCGGCGCCGTCCTCGTTGATCCAGCCCTTGCTGACAGAGCGACCGGTGATGCGGCGCGTGAGCACGTCGAAGGTTGTGCTGTTGCCATTGTTGAACGTGAGCGAATGGCGCCGGAACGCCGCCCCGCCGATGCGCAGCGACCACACGTCGCTGAGACGGCTGTCGTAGGCGATGTTGAGCGAGGACACCTCGCGGTTCTGCTCGGAGGTCGGTCCGTTCTGGCTGAAGTTTTTCAGCTCGGTCGCCAGGCCTTGGATGCGAGCGGTGGCCGGCGCATTGGAGATCGAGCGGAACGGAATCGCCCCGACCGGATTCGTGCGGCGCGCGAGCCACTCAAGTTCGACGAGGAGCGTGCCGCGGCGGACAAACTTGTGCTGCACGGCAAGCGAAGCGGTCTTCGAGCGCGTCATGGCCCACGGCGTGTCGTAGCTGCGCTCGTGGAAACCGGCGCTGAGGGCGTAGGCCGTGCGGCCGTCGGCGCTGAGCGGACCGGCGGCGTTGAAATCGGCGCGGGTCGTTTGGTAACTGCCAGTCGCGAGGGAGAAACTCTGCTTCGGTCGCTCGCTGGGGCGCTTCGTAATGATATTCACCATGCCGGCCGGCGTCGTCATGCCGTAGATCGCGGCGGCCGGGCCCTTGATGACCTCGATGCGATCGACATTGACGCGGTCGACGAGGCCGAGGCGGAGGAAGCCGTTGCGCAGGTAGGAGGTCGCGCCGTAGCCGCGGATATTCACATTGCCGCCGCCGTTGTCGAAATTGTTCACCGAACTCGTGTAGCCGAGATCGTTGATTTCAAAGTAGGCGAAGTCCTGCAGGAATTCGCTCGTGATCACATTCACCGTGAATGTCAGGTCCTTGATCGCAGTGCGCACGCGCGTGCCGGTGATCGACTCGGCGGCGACGTAGCTGTCGTCCGTGTTTTCGATGACGGTGAATTCAGAGAGGCGCACCGTCGGATCAGTCGAAGGGCGGGGCGCCTGCGCGACGACCGCCGCGCTCGTGGCGACGCCGGCGAAGAGCAGGGTGATGAGACGGATGCGGGAGGGGGTTTGCATGGGAAAATTACAGGAGGACAAGTCGGTGCGGTCGGCAGACCAAGGAGGGAAGATTACTTCGGGGCGGGCGTTTTCGCCGCGTCGGCACCTTTCTTGGCGCCACCTTTGCCACCGCCACCCGGCGGTTGGATCGCGGCGATCTCGGCGTCGTCGAGCTTGGCGTCCTTGTTCTTGTCGTAGGTGGCGAACGTGCCCTTCGGATCGGCGGCAAAGGCCTTGCGGACGGCGGCTACTTCGTCGCCGTCAATCACGCCGTTCTTGTTCTTATCGAATTCCGCGAAGATGCGGGCCTTCGGCCCGGCGCCGGCCGCGGCGTGCGCCGTGCTAGTGAAGATCCCGAGGCCGAGAGCCGCCGCGACAGGGACAAGCAAGTGGATTTTTTTCATGGAGAAATGGCGCGAAGCAAATTCCGCGTGTGGGGTGTTGTCATTGTTCAACCACCCAGATGTTGCGGAACTGCAGCGGCATCCCGTGCTCCTGGAGCAGGAGCGGCCCGGTCGCGGCCTCGCCGAGCCGGCCCGCTGCGCCGGTCGGCAGATCGAGTTCCTGATCGCGGTAGAGTTCGACGCCGTTGAGCAGCACGGTGGCGCGGGCCTTGGCGATTTTCTTGCCCGCAGCATCGAAGCGCGGCGCGGTAAACTCCACGTCGAGGGTCTGCCATGCGAGCGGTGGGCGCGAGGCGCGGGCCTGGGGCAGCGTGCCCTTGGGCGTGCAGTTGCCGAGGTTGCCGCAGGGTGAACCGTCGGTGCGGCCGAAGCTCTCATTGATGTCCACCTCGTAGCGCGCTTGGAAATAAATGCCGCTGTTGGTCGGTGCGCCGAGCGTGCGGAATTCCGCGTGCAGACGAAGGTCGCCGAAGCTACGGCGCGAGATGAGGCTGTCGCTCCCGGGCACGACCTCCACCGCCCCGCCGGCGACAAGTTTCCATTTCGCGGGGCCGTCTTCCTTGAGCCAGTCCTTGCCGGCTTTTTTCGCCCACGCGTCGAGACTCGTGCCGTCAAGCAGCACGAGGGCACGCGCGGGAGGTTGCGCGCCGAGCGTGGGCGGCTCCGGAGTGCTGGGCGGCACACCGGGCTTGGCGGGGATGAAGGCCGCGGCCTGCTGCTCGGCCGCCGTGAGCCCCACGAAGAGCAACGCGAAAAAGAGGAGGTGTTTCATGGGCTCACGCCGTCTCCGCGAGCGCCTGTCTTACGTCGGCTAGGAACTTCGGCACCACGGTGAACGGATCGTAGGCCGGTCCCCCGCCGCCGCGGGGCGAGAGTGTCTCGAGCGGCAGGTAGCCGCGATAGCCGGACGCGCGGATAATCTTCAGCAGACGCTTTAGATCCGTCGGTGCCTCGGCTTCCTTTTCGACGCCGAGCGGGCTCTGCTTGATCTGCCAGTTCACCGCATAGGGCGCGGCCTTCGCGATTTCGGCGTAGGGATCGGCGGCCTTGAAGTAGCCGGTGTCCACGATCGCCCCGCACCACGGCGAGTCCACGCGGTTGAGCAGGGAGATGAGGTCGGCGGCGGTCTTGATGAAATCGCCGTGATTCTGCACGCCGATGATCACGCCGTGCTGCGCGCCATGCTCGGCGCACGCGCGAATGTCGTCGGCGATCCACTTTTCGACTTCGTCGCGCTTTGCGCCGTTGGAAACGGTCTCCCAAGTCTGCGCACGCATTTGCGTGTCGGCAAAGACCCGCACCACCGGCGCACCGAGCTTCGCGGCCATCTCGACGGTGCGCTTGACCCACTCGAGGTCCTTCGCCCGCGCCGCCTTGTCGGCGACGGTGAAGTTGTTGCCCGTGCCCGTGCCGCTGATGGCGAGGCCGAGCTCGAAGCAACGGCGCTTGAAGTCGAAGAGGAACTTGTCCGGGGCCACCTTCCGCTCGCGATAGCCGGGAAAGTAATACGCGGTCGGATCGATGGCGTCGAAGTTGTGCTTCGCGCAGAACTCGGCGAGTTCGGCGAGGCTCATCCCCGCCCCGCGGCCGAGGAGCTGGTCGTTGAGCAGCTTGGCGAAGGAGTAGGCGTTGAGCGAGAGCTTGAGGCTCGCGCCCCCGACGCGCTTCGGCGGCTCGGCCGCTAGCGCGGGCACGGCGGCCAGTGCGCCCGCGACCGGCAGGACTGCGGCGGATTTCAGGAAGCGGCGGCGGGAGAAAAAATCGGTCATGGGGCGGGGTGAGAGGGGCAACCATGAGATAATAGCAGCGCCCCGCCCAATTGGGACAATGCTTTGGCTGTCTCGAATTCGCCGCCCTGAGCTATTGAGTTTCAATCCCCGCATCATGCGCCCCGCCTTCCTCCTCGCCCTTGCCTTCCTGCTCCCCGGCTCCCCGTCTTCCGTCGCAGCGGCCGCCGACGCATCGTTCCGACACCCCGGCGTGCTCGTCAACTCCGCCCAGCTCGACCTCGTCAAGCAGCGTGTGATCGCAGGCGCGGAGCCGCAGAAAAGCGCCTTCGCCGCGCTCCTCGCGAGCCCGTTCGGGGCGCTGGACTACACGCCGAGTCCACGCGCGATCGTCGAGTGCGGCTCGTTTTCACGCCCCGATCTCGGCTGCAAGGACGAGCGACGCGACGCCACCGCCGCGTGGTCGCACGCGCTTGCCTGGCACATAACCGGAAATGAACGGCACGCGCGCCTCGCCATCCGCATCATGAACGCGTGGTCCTCCACGCTCACGGGCGGCCACACGCTCGCCAACGGCCCCGTGCAGGCCGCCTGGTCCGCCGCGCTCTGGCCGCGGGCGGCCGAGATCATCCGGCACACCTCGCCGTTCTGGGCTCCCGAGGACATCGCGCGCTTCGAAAAAATGCTCCGCGAGCAATACGTGCCGTCGCTCGTCATCGGCTCCGACGAAAACGGCAACAAGGAGCTCACGATGAGCGAGGCGCTGATCGCCATCGGCGTCTTTTGCAACGACCGCCCGATCTTCGACGCCGGCGTGAAGCTGTGGCGCGCCCGCGCTCCCGGCTACATCTACCTGCCGACCGACGGAGCCGAGCCCGTGCCGCCGCCGAGTGGCAACCGCAAAAAAGCCCCATGGGGCAACAAAGGGAAAACCACGCCTCTCGTCGCCGGCTTATTGCAGGAGACCATGCGCGATCCGCATCACGCCAACATGGGCTTCTCCTCGATGGTCAACGCCGCGGAGACCGCCTTCCATCAGGGCCTCGACCTCTACGCTGAGCAAGGCGGGCGCATGATCGCGGCGATGGAATACCAAGCGCAGTTCCTGCCACCCCACTCCGCGCCGCCGCCGCCGAACCTCGAGTTCGCGCTCCAGCCCACATGGGAGATCGCGTTCAACCATTTCCACCGCCGCCGTAGTGTCGCGCTCCCGCTCATGGCAAAAGTCATCCCGCTCAACCGCCCTACCGGAGCCGACCTGAACCACATGGCGTGGGAGACGCTGACCCATGGCGACACCGGTGCAGCGGGCATCACGCCGGCGGCCGCGGCACCACGCTGACACCTGGGCTCCCCGCGTCAGCCCGGCAGCTCCCACCCCGCGCGATACATGCCGCGGATGATCGCGTCGGCTTCGGGCCGGCCGGGCACTTTCAGGTTCGCCGAGTCCCACTCGATGGGCTTGCCGAGGCGCAGCGCGAGCACGCCGAGCAGTCCGATCTCGGTGAGGCGCGCACCGTAGGCGAAATTGCTGCTCGCCGCGTCGCCACCCTTGATCGCGTCGAGCCAGTCGCGGTGGTGGCCGGGCACGCGCTTGAGCACTTGCGGCGGCTTCTCCGCCGTGGCGCGCAGGCTCTCCGGAAAAATTCGCGGCGGCGCGCCGGCGCCGTCGCATTGGATGACGCCTTTTTCCCCGATGAACATCGTGCCGCGGTTCGGCAGCGTGAATTTCCCGAGCGCCTCGGGCGCGGAGGGCCGCAGGCCGCCATCCATCCAGGTGAGGCGTTGCGCCGGCCACTCGCCGCGCGCGGGAAAATCGAAATGGATCATGCTGCCGTGCGGCGCGATCTCTGCGTCGGTCGGGCCGACGGCGTAGGGCTCGATGCGCACCGGCGCCGGCAAGTCGAAGGCCCACGTGGCCGCATCCATGTCGTGGCACGCAAAGTCGCCCATCACCGTCGTGCCAAACGCCCAGAAATCGCGCCACGCCACCGGATGATACGCCGCATGGAAGTCCCGCGGCTCGCGCGGCCCGATCCACAAGTCCCAGTTCATGCCGGCCGGCACGGCCTGCGCCTCGGCGGGTTTGGTGAGGAGCGTGGGGTTCCAGCGCTTGGTGCCGACCCATGAGTAGATTTGTTTAACGGGCCCGATCGTGCCGGCGCGGAGATGCTCGACGGTGTCGCGGATGCCGGGGTTCGAGTGGCCTTGGTTGCCCATCTGCGTGGCGACACCCGTTTCCTTGGCGATGCGGGCGACTTCGCGCGCCTCCCGGATATTGTGCGTGAGCGGCTTCTCGCAATACACGTGTTTGCCCGCGCGCATCGCGAGAATTGAAATGTAGGCGTGAAGATGATCGGGCGTCGCGCAGAGGATCGCGTCGAGGCCCTTTTCCTTTTCGAGCATCACGCGGAAATCCTCGTAGCCCGCGCAACGGTAGCCGGGCGTGGCCTTGCCGTGATGATCCTCCGCGACCTTCATCGCCGGTAGACGGCCGCCGACGCCCTTGTAGTAGTATTTTTCCAGGCTGAATGTCTCCGCCGGGTCCGCGATGGCCACGACCTGCGCGTCGGGCTGCGCGAGGAGCGAGCGGATGTTCTGGATGCCGCGCCCGCCCGCGCCCACCACCGCAACGTTGATTTTTTCGCTCGGCGGCACGAAGCGCGGACCGCCGAGCACATGGCGCGGCAGAATCTGGAAGGCCGTCACCGCCGCAGCGGTGGTCTTGATGAACTGGCGGCGGGTGGAGGGAGTGACCTTCATGGGTGAAAGTGATGTGGATCGGTTGGGGACGCGGCGCCCTCGCCGCGTCAGGGCGCGAAACGCGGCGGGGGCGCCGCGTCCCCAGCAAGCTCGGCAAAGCGCATCATGGGAATTTCAAAATCGAACCACTCCGCTCAGACGCGGTAGAACGCCTCGGCGTTTCGCACATAAAGGCGATGCCGCTCGTCGGGCGTGCAACCGCGCAGCACGTCGTCGAGCGTCGCGACCCAGCGCGGATAGTCGCCCGCGAGCGTGCTCACGGGCCAGTCGCCGCCAAACATCACGCGGTCGAAGCCGAAGCACGCAATCGCATGGTCGAGATAGGGCCGCAGATCGGCGGGGGTCCATGCCGCGTGGTCAGCCTCGGTCGCGACACCGCTGATCTTGCACCAGATGTTGGGCAGCGCCGCGAGTTCGCGCAGCTGCGCGCGCCACGGTTCGAGGAGGCCAGCCTTGATGCCGGGCTTGCCGATATGATCGAGGATGAAGCTCACATCCGGGCACTGCCGCACGAGCTCGATCGCCGAAGCAAGCTGCCGGTGGAAAATGCAGATGTCGAAGCTGAGCCCGTGTCGCGAGAGCCGGCGCACCCCGCGCACGAAGTCAGGCCGCAGGCAAAACGCGTCGTCCTTTTCCTCCTGGAGCAGGCGGCGCACCCCTTTGACGAGCGGATTGGCCGCCAGGGCGGCCAGCGCGGGCTCGACTGCGTCACCCAGCTCCAGCGGAGCCTGCGCCACGATCCCGCGGATCCGCGGCTCGGTGCGCGCGATCTCCGCGACCCAGTCGGCCTCCTGCTGCGACTGCGCGGGATCGCACTCGCACTGCACAAAGACCATCTTGGCCACCGCCACCGGACCGCAGGCGCGGCGGTAATCCTCCATGAGGTGATTGCGGTTGAGCGCCGGCACGCTCGGGAGCCACGCGTAGCGCAGCCGGCCGAGGTCCCAGAGATGGAGGTGCGTATCGACGAGGGGGAAGTCAGGCATGGGAAATTTTTCCTACTTGGAGCCGGCGACGATGGTGTTCTGCCCGAGCCCCTCGGGCCCGAGGCCGTTGTAGCCTCCGTCCACCGGCAGGTCCGTGCCCGTGATGAACGACGCGTCGTCGCTCAGCAAAAACAGCACGGGCCCGGCAATCTCGACGGGATGGCCCGTCCGCCCGAGCATGTGAAACTGCCCCCAGATCGGATCGAACTTCGCGCGGTCGCCGCTGGCGGCCTTGTCCACCTCGCGCGTCCAAATCCAGCCGGGGCTCACGCTGTTCACGCGGATTTTGTGCGGCGCCAGATCGAGCGCAGCGCAGCGGGTGAGCTGCGTGACGGCGCCCTTGGCGGCGTTGTAGGTCCAGCGGTTCGGCTGCGCGACCCACGCCGAGATGCTCGACACGTTCACGATCGCGCCGCCGCCCTGCCGACGCATCGGCTCCGCCACGAGCTGCGTCAGCCGCGCAAACGCCACCGGCCCCACGCCAAACGATCGCGCAAAATCCGCCGGCGTGGCATCGAGCCCCTTGGCGAGAAACGAAAATGCGTTGTTCACGAGGCAATCGATCCGCCCGTGCCGCGCGAGCATCTGCGCGACCAGCGCCTCGCAAAATTTCTCCTCGATCAGATCGCCCGTCAGGATGAGCGGCGAGAATCCCGCCGCCGCAAACGCCGCGCGCCCCTCGTCCGCATCCGCCGGCAGCCCGCTCACCACGACGGCCGCGCCCTCGCGTAGCAACTCCAGAGCAATGGCAAACCCAATCCCATGCGTGCCGCCGGTGACGAGCGCGACCTTGCCCGCGAAACGTCCGGCGATGGGTTGACGCGTGGCGGGGCTCATGTGGGCCCCCGCAATAGGGCGGGTTTCCCACCCGCCCTCAAGCCCGCGCGAACATTTTCACTGACTCACTCCTTCGCTCAGGTGTTCAAACCTGTTGCGCCTTCAAACCCCAACGAGCCTCGCGCGTGGAAATCTTCCTCAGCCTCCGGATTTCTTCTCCGCAGCTGTCCGCGACTGGCTGACCGTCCTGCTGATTTCACGATCAAGCCGCCGCTGCTCGACGAGCAAATGAAGGGAACGAAGCTGAGATGGTGTGAGAATTCCCTGCGCTTGCGCAGACACCTTGTCCCAATCTGTCACTTGGCGCAGGGAGAACACCGGTTTTTTCCCGTCGTCTGTCATCCGAATCCTTTCCGTCGCGGTGTTGGCGGCCAAAATTCCGGCAAGAACCTCACCCTGCTGGGCCGTCAGCGGACTTTCCGTGTAATAGTTGCTTCCGGCAAGTGCCGCGATGAGTTCACGCGCTTCGCGTGCTTTTTCGAACTGCTGGAATTTTCCGAAGGCCTCTGCGCCCAACAGCGCCTTGAGTCCTTCATCTGCGGCCCCGAGCGGGCCTGAGGTCATTCGCGCGATGGACGTCGCCGCCGAGGAGTTATCCGACACCGACAGGCCCTGCGAAGTCGCGGCGGACCAGATGTCAACCAAGCCCTGCTCCGCTTCCATCAGCGTCCGCTCAAACACGGCGATTTGCTCAGCCGTGAGATTGAGCGAGCGATAGAGCGGGCCATAACGCAGAGCGAGTGATCCTTTTTTCTTTTCCAAGTGCAACGAAGCATAACCCGGAACACTCCACAGTTCGATGGGGGCCTTTGCGCTGGTTGCAGCGGAACGCTCAGAGCCTGAGGTCGCAGCCTTGCGCAATCCCTCAATGTCTTTTTCAAGCGCGGCGATGCGCATCGCAGATTTCTGTTCCAAGGAACGCCGGGCCGTGTCGTTGTCCGCCGCACGCATGCGCAGTTCCTCGGCCTCGCGCCGCAGCGCCGCCAACGTCGCTTCAGTCTGGCGCGCATGATTCTGCTCGTGGAAAGCGGAGCCGAGCCCCGCGACGCCCACCACCACCGCCAAACCGCCCAAGATTTTTGCTGTGCTCATAAATCCAAAAAAACCTGCGGCCGACACGGTCGCACCCGCAGCCGCCGCGCCGGCCAGCGCCGCGCTCGTCACGCTCGCCGCCATCCCTGTGGGCAGCACGGCCGAGGCCGCGCCCGCCTGATTCGCCAGCACGACGCCGAGCGCCGCGGCCGTCGAGGTCACGCCGCGACGCGCGAGCCGCGAGTGGAGTTTCTCCAGCGCGCGCTCCACGCGCATCCTCGCGGCGTTTTCCGAAATCGCCAGCCGCGCCCCAATCTGGGCATGCGGCAGGTCGGCGAAATAGCGCAGCAGCACCGCCTCGCGATCGGACGCGTCGAGTTCGCCGAGCGCCTCGTCGATCACCGGGCGCAAGTCGGTCCAAGCGGCGTCGTTATCGGGACCGGGACGGACGGTGGTGGTGTCGTGCATGGTGAACGCCTCGTGTTCGCGCGCACGCCGGCGGCGCTCGGTGCGCATTATCTCATTCGCGATGAAGCGCGTGGTCGTGTGCAGCCAGCCGGCGAGTGTCGTGTGGTGCCGCAGCGAATGAACTTTGCGCGCCAGCAGCGTGAAGACGCGCTGCGTCACATCCTCGGCGGCGTGCGCCTCCCCGCCCAGTTGCCGTTGCGCCGCGTGATAGACGAGCCCGAGGTAGCGCCGCACCAATTCAGCGAAGGCACCCTCGTCCCGCGCGTCGGCGTAGCGCCGGAGCAGCTCGGCATCGGTGATGGGCATCGGATCATCCATGGGCATCATCCAATGGCCGCCCGCCGTGAAATCGCACATCGAATTTCACGCTGTCATCCATGAGAGCTGAATCCCGGACAACCGGTTCGAAGTCCGGCTTGCCGGTGCATCGCCGTTATCTACCTTGCCGCGATGCAGTTCCCCGCGGCCCTTGTGATCATCGCCGTCGCGATGATCTGCCTCGTGCGGAGGATGGAGGTGCGGCTGGTGCTCTTCACGGCTGGGCTCGCGCTCGCGTCGCTGGCGGGCAAGCCGCTCGTGGTCTTCGAGGTGTTCCTCGCCGAGATGGCCAATGTGAAAACCATCGGACCCATCTGCTCGGCGATGGGCTACGCCTACGTGCTGCGCGCGGCCGGGGCCGACCGGGAGTTGGTGCACCTGCTCCTCGCGCCGGCGCGTCGGCGATGGTGGCTGCTTATTCCCGGCGGTTGCCTCGCGGGGTTCGTGGCCAACATCGCCGTCACCAGCCAGACTGCGGTCGCCGCGACCGTCGGCCCGATCCTCGTGCCCCTCATGCTTGCCGCGGGCTACTCGCCCGTGGCCGCCGCCGCGACACTCGTGCTCGGCTGCTCCGGCGGCGGCAGCCTCTACAACCCTGGCGACGCCGACCTCGTCGCCATCCACGAGGCGAGCCAGGCGCCGATGAAGCAGGTGCTCGCCGCGATGTTCTGGCCACTGCTCGGCGGCTTCGCCACGGCGGTCACCGTGTTTTCATTTTTGACGAGACGCGAGCCGGCGGGCGCCGCGGCCCCGAGTGTCATCCCGCCCGCGCCCGCCGCGGGCCAGCGCTGGAAGGCCCTGCTCCCTCCGCTGCCGCTCGTCATGATTTTCACCATGATGCCGGGCCTGGTGTTCGACGCGCTGCCCGCTCCCTTCGCAAAGGGCCTGCCCGTGTCGCACGCAATGCTCGCCTCGACCATCATCGTGCTGCTGCTCTGCCGCGGCGAACTCACGGCGAAGGTGAAGGCCTTCTTCGAGGGCCTCGGCTTCGCCTACGCCCACGTGATCTCAATCATCGTGACGGCGAGCTGCTTCATCGCGGGCCTGACGCAGGTGGGCCTCACCGAGCGGCTCGTGAGCCTCGTCTCCGACACCGGCATCGGCGGCAAACTGGCCACGGGCCTCTTCCCCGGCGCGCTCGGAGTCATCACGGGCTCGGGCATCGGCCCGAGCGTGGCGTTTTCCAACGCCGTGCTGCCCGCGCTGCGCGACAACCTCGCGGTCGCGCTCGACCTCGGGGTGCTCGCGGCCATCGCGGCGACCTTTGGCCGCACGATGTCGCCCGCCGCGGCGGTCGTGATCTTCTCCGCCAACCACGGCGGCGTGTCCGTGACGGACGTCGTCAAGCGCACCGCCCCGCCGCTGCTCGCGGGCTTCGTCGTCGTGCTGGTGATCGTGATTGCGCGGGGGTAGCGCGGCGGTCCTATCGCGCCTTGGCGCGGGGACGAACATTGCGCACGACTGCTTCTTCGATGAGTAACGTGCTCAGATGGTGCGGCCGGTCCTGCGGATCCACGACGATCACATAATTGCCACGAGGCGAAACGAGCACGAAGTCCGGGTGCGGCACGCGGTGCTTCACACCGCTCGCCATACGGATCTCATACGGCTCAAACGGCACCTTCTGGTTCAGCTCCCGGATGGCATCGACGATCATGCCTGCAACTTAGCAAGGCACCCTTCTCCTTCAAGCCGGTTTCCGTCTGCGGCGGCGCCTCAGCGCGCGAAAACCCGCCGCCCCTCGCTCCACGTCTCCAGCACGCGCGTGTCTTTCACGTCGTCCACCGGGCAGGCGAGCAGGTCGCGGTCGAGCAGGATAAAATCCGCGCGTTTTCCAGGCTCAAGGGAGCCGATTTCGTTTTCCCAGAAGATCAGCCACGCGTTGGCTCGGGTGTAGAACTCGATCGCCTGGCGGCGTGTGAGGGCTTCCTCGGGATGGAGCGGGCCATCGAACCACTTGGCGCGGCGCGTCATCGTCGTCCACATCCCGAGGAAGGGGTTGTAGGGATTGATCGCGCGGAGGTCACCGATCTTCAGCATGTGGTCGGAGCCGCCGCCCGTGCGGCCACCGGCGGCGAGGATGCTCTTCAGCGGCTGGAACCAGCGGAGCCGGTCGTAGCCGAACTGCGCCACGAGCGTGCGGGCGTCGAGGTGCAGCCAGATGGGCTGGATGTCGAGGGCGACGCCGAGCCGCGCCGTGCGCGCGATGAGGTCGGGCGTCATGAAATTGGAATGCGTCACGCCCATCCGCAGGGCGCGCAGGGGCACGTCGCGATCCACCTGCTCGTAGGCATCAAGCAGCACGGTGCCGGCGGCGTCGCCGACCGCGTGGGCGGTGAACTGCATCCCGTGCTCCGCGACGCGCCGCACCATCGCACGGAGCTGATCGGGCGGGACGTTGAGCACGCCGCGGTAAGTGTCGTCGCGAATGCCGTAGTTTTCATTCCGGCCCCACGGCTGGAGCATGTAGGCGCTGCCGGTGAGCATGCCGCCATCGAGCCAGATCTTCGTGCCGATGAGGCGCAGCCACGGATCGGGCCGCCGCAGCGGGCTCGACGCGATCTGATCGATGGCCCCGAGAATCGACGACATCGCGCCGACGGTGGGAAAAGTCTGCGAGAGCGCGACGCGCACCGAGAGGTCGCCGTTCGCGCGGAGCTTTTCGTAGCGCCGGATCGATTCGGGCGTGGCGCCGCGATCCGCGACGGCGGTGAAGCCGATCTGATGGTAGTCGCGGAAGAGGAGCTTCAGGCGCTCAAGGTGCTCGGCCTCGGTCGGCGTGCGGCCGCCGGTGGCCTTGATGTAGCGGCCGAGTCCGCGGGCGAGGCCGGTGGGCTCGCCGCCCGGATCCTTTTCCAAGTAGCCCGGCCCGCCGTCGGTGACGCGCCACTCGCGGTCGAAGCCGCACGCGCGCAGCGCGAGGGTGTTGAGCATGTTGTCGGGCCCGGTGCGAAAATTCACCGGATGGCGCGGCGCGACGGCGTCGAGCTCGGCGCGCGTGGGAAAGCGCGATTCGCGGAGCCGGGTGATGAAGATTTGCGAGGTCTGGATCCATTGGCCGGCGGGCACGATTCGCGCCCGCGCCGCGATGTAATCCAGAACGTCACGAATGGTCTCCATGTCCGGGATGGCGTGATCGAGCTCGAACACCGCCGCGGCCGGCGCATGCACGTGCGAATCGATGAGCCCCGGCAGCACCATGCGTCCACCGAGGTCGCGCACCGTGGTCACGCCGTCGCGCGCGAGCGCCCGAATCTCACGCGAACTGCCGACCGCTATGATCTTCCCGCCGCGCACGGCGAAGGCTTCACGCACGCTGAAGTCGGCATCGACCGTTACGATCTGTCCGTTGAGGAACACGGCGTCGGCCGCGGCGTCCTGCGCCGCAGCCTCCATCGCGCCAGCTGACAGCATGGCCCACGCGACCAAGAGGCCGCGGCGGGAGAAATTCAGCTGGGACGGGGACATGGACCGCGGCTCAGAAACGCACCGTCAGGCTGGCGTCGACCTGGAGCGGGACGACGTAGCTGTAGCGATAGACGTTTTGGCCGCTGGCGAGCGTGGTGAAGCTCGTCTTGCGCAGCTTGCCGTTTTCGAGATCGGTCAGGTTGCGGAAGCCGAGGCGGGCGCGGACCTGCTGGTTCCAGATTCTCTGGTCGCGCATCACGTAGCCGTGGACCAAATGCGTCGAGCCACCGGCGAGCGCCTGGCCGCCCGCGATGCCGAAGAGGTAATCGTCGCGCCACGAGCCGTTGAGGCCCACGCGCACGCCGCGGAGCGGCGCCCAAGAGTCACGCTGGAATGCATAATCCACCACCCAGCTCGCGGACCACGGGGAGGCGCGGGCGCCGGTGGGCTTCTGGTCGATGTCGAGCGAGTCGAGGAGGGTCTTGGCCTCGTTGAGGATCGCCGCGGGCTCGGCCATCGCGGGGTTGCCGCCGGGGGCGCGGGCGGCCTCGGTGCGTTTCACCGCGGCCTCGTAGTAGCCGCGGAAACGATCGAGGTCCGGTTCGCCGGTCACCTGCGTGCGCGCGAGCGTGAAGCGCATCTGCAGGCCCTTCAGCGGACGGATGTTCAAAGTGAGATCGGCGCCGCGGGAATTCTCGGTGGACTTGTAGTAGCGCGCGGCGCTGGCGGTGCCCTCCTCGCCGTATTTGTAGGCGGGATTGCCGGGGAGGATGTCGTTCGGGTTCATCAGGTCCTCGATTTCGGCGGTGGTGAAATCGATGACGCCATTCCAGCTGAGGGCGACATTCTGGCGGTCGATGTTGAAGACGCCGAGGTTCACGCTCGCGCGGTCGCCCCAGAAGCTGCCCTTGAGGCCGACCTCCTTGGTCACGCCGGTGATCGGCGGGAAGCGCTCGCGGTCAAAGGTGCGCAGGCCTTGGAAGCGGAACGACTCGGAGTAGACGCCGTAGAAATTAAGATCCTTCGTGAGGACGACGGTGAGGCCGCCCGTCATGCTCGTGTTCTCGAGGCGGAGCTGCTTGTTCTGCACATACTCGCCGGGGAGGGCGTCCTGCTTCTTGGGCGGCGCGACCTCCTCGTTGTATTTTCCGAAGGTGCGCGTGCCCTCGTATTCGTAGTTTCGGTTCCAGTCGTGGCGCGCGCCGACGAGGGTGAGGACGCGGCCCTTGAAGTAGCGGCCGCTGGCAGAGAAGGCGACCGCGGAGGCCTGGCGCCACTGCGTGCCGTCGGTCGAGCTGGTGCCGGAAGGGAACGAGGCGAGCGACTTCGGCGTGATGGTGGCCGTGGTGGGGAGGTTGGCGGGCTTCATCGCATCGAAGAGAGCTCGCGAATAGAAGCGCGGATCGTCGAGGAAGAGGCGGAGGCGCACGCGGTCGGCGTTCGTGTTCAGCGTGCCGCCGCGGTCCACGTTGTAGGTGTTGTAGGTATTAAAGCGGTAGTTGAGCACCTGGTCCTCGCGATAGTCGGCGCTGGCAACGAGGAGCTGCTGCATCCACTTCCACTTGTCGAAGAGATAGACGGCGGTGCCGCGAAAGCCGTGGACGGTGTTGCCGAAGCGCTTCTCGTCGAGCTCGGTCTCGATGTAGGGCCGGCCGTTCACATCGACGCTGATGGTGCTGGAGAAGAAGTTGTCGTTCCGAATCGCGGTCTGCTTCTGGTAATTGTAAGCGACCTCGAGCCCGACCGGGCCGAGGCGCTGCTCGACCGTGGCGGAGAAGGTTTCAAAAGGCCGGTTCTGACGATCGAAGGAGCCGCGGAGGTTGTAGTGCTTGGGGTAGCCGTCGAAGCGCTTCGTGCCGATGATGGCGCCGGCGGCGTTGCGCATGCTCACATCGAAGAAACCACCCTCGACCAGCGAGGGCGAGCCGCCGGCCGGACCATTGGCGCGATCGGCGGCGGGCAGCGAGGCGCGCACGATCCACTCGTTGTCGGAGGTGTAGTAGAGGCGATCGGTCGTGTAGGCGCGGGAGCGGGCGGACTGCTCGCGGATAGTCACGCCGCCGAAGCCGCGGACGTTGGCGAAATCCCCGCGCTCATACTCGACGCGAATCATCGTGTTTTTCAGCGGCTGCCAGGTCGTCGTGATGGTCTCGCCCTCGAGTTGGAACGTGGACGCATCCTGAAAGGTGCGCTCCTGGCGGCGCACGGCGTTGAAACGCAGGGCGAGGTTCGGACGGAGCTTGCGGTTCACATCCAGCTGGAAGCGGTAGGCTCCGTCGCTGTTGTAGTTCGAGTAGAAGGTCCCGAAATTCCGCATTTGCGCGCGCTTCGTGAAAACGGAGGCCTGGCCGCCGGGCTCGACGTCACCGAAGATGAGCGAGTTCGAGCCCTTGCCGAAATCGATGCGCTCGACGTTGTAAGTGTCGCTCGGCACATACCAGCGGAAGTAGTTGCGGGTGGCCGTCGAACCGCTGAGCCCGCGAAACGCGATCGCACCGCTCTGGTTGTCGTTCTCCAGCGTGGGCGGGGCGTAGGCGTTGGCCACGTAGTTGGCCACCTCGTCGGCGTTGAAGAGGCCGAGGTCCTCCATGAAGTCGGCCGTGATCGCGTCGATGTTCACCGGCACGTCCTTCAGCGCCTGCTTGGTGCGCGTGGCGGAGAGCGTCTCATTGGCGGACCAGCCCGCCTCGTTTTCCGTGGAGACGATGAAGGGCGAGAGCGTGACGGTCTCGGAAGAGGTGGCGTCCGGTTTTGCGGCGGCGGGCGCGACCTGGGCGTGAGCGATGCCCGTCAAGGCGAGAACAAGTGCGGCTGCAATCGGGGCGGAGGTAGTCGGGTTCATGGGGCTGGTGTTTGGTGTGTGAAAAAACCGCTGACGTGCGCCTGACGTTCACCGCGCGGCGGGGATGCGCGGCGTGAATTTTGGAAACTCGGGCACCCGCGGCGTCACGGGCGGATTTTTAGCAAGCGCCTCGAGCACGACCGCGACGGCGCGCTCAAGCTGCGGATCGCGCCCCTGCCGCACAAGCTTGGGATCATGCTCGACCTCGATGTCGGGCGCGAGGCCGTGGTTTTCCATTTCCCACTGGCCATCGAGGCCGAAGATACCCCAGTGCGGCGCAGTCACGCTGCCGCCGTCCATCAGCGGCGGGTAGCCGCCGATGCCGATGAGCCCGCCCCACGTGCGCATGCCAACGACCGGGCCGAGACCCGACTTTTTGAAATACCACGGCAGCGCATCGCCGCCCGAGCCCGCAAATTCATTCACGATCATCGCCTTGGGCCCGAAGATCGCGGCGACGGGCATCGGCACTTGGTGGCCCTCGCGCGTGGTGCTGGCGCTGAGCATCCGGCGCTGGAGCAGCTCGATGATGTAGTCGGCGAGCCAGCCGCCGCCGTTGAAGCGCTCGTCGATCACGGCGCCCAGCTTGCCGGACTGCGCGAAGAAGTAGCGGTTGAAGCTCGTGTAGCCGCCGACCGCGGTGTCGGGCACGTAGATGTAGGCGAGCTTGCCGCCGCTGAGCTCATCGACCTTGCGGCGGTTGCCCTCAATCCATGCGAGGTTGCGCAGGGAGGCTTCGCTGGCCACGGGCACGACGGTCACGTCGCGCGCTCCGGCGCCGTCGGCGGCGGGGCCGACGCGCAGCACGGTCTGCTTGCCGGCGGTGCCGAGGAAAAACGAATACACCTCGTCGCCTGCGGTGAGATCGCGGCCGTTGACGGCGAGGAGAAACTCGCCGGCCTTCACGTTGACGCCCGGCTGCGTGAGCGGGGCCTTGGCCTGCGGGTTCCAGTTCTCGCCATCGAACACGCGCGCGAACTGGTAGCGTCCCTCCGCGATCCGGTAGTCGGCGCCGAGCAGGCCGACGGGCACGGTCTTCGTCTCCGGCTTCGTGCCGCCGCTCACGTAGAGGTGCTGCACGCTCAGGTTGCCGAGCATCTCGGCGAAGAGGTAGTTCAGGTCCGCGCGGCTCGCGAGGCGTTCGAGGAACGGCGCGTAGGTTTTCTCCAGCAGCGCGAGGTTCATCCCGTGGTGGTTGGGGTCGTAGAAAAAGTCGCGCTGGATGCGCCACACCTCGCGGAACATCTGCCGCCATTCCGCGCGCGGATCGACCTCGACCTCGAGGGCTTCGAGCTTGAGCGCGCCGTCGCCGGCCTTGGGCGCCTTGTCGGCGGCGGCGATGAACCACTTGTTTTCCGCGCGCCAGAGCATCTTCTCGCCCTTGGCGGCGAGGATGAACTGATCGACGGCATCAAGGATCTTCTCGGTCTTGCGCGTCTTGAGGTCGAAGCGCTGCAGCACGTTTTTGCCCGTGCCCGCACCAGACACTTGCGGGCCTTCGATCACATAGAGGATGCCTTCCTTGCCGGCGGTGAGCGCGCCGTAGTTTCGCTCGGGCAGCGGCAGCGCGATGATGCGCTGGCCGAGGCCCTCGAAGTCGATCGTGACCTTGGCCGGGCCGCTTTCCTTTTTCTTCGCGGCGGGGTCGGCGGGCTTGGCGTCGGGTTTCGCAGCCTCGGCGTCGGCGGGTTTTTCCGCGTCGGCGGTCTTCACCTCGTCGGGCTTCTTCTCTTTGTCCTTCGCCTCATCCTTTTCCTCGTCGCTCTCAGGCGCGAGCGGGGACGGAAGATCCTTGCGCAGGACGGCGAGATAGACGGCACGCGTCACGGGCCGGCCGATGCGGCTCATGCTGGAGCCGCCGGAGGTGAGGCCGACGTCGGTGCTCGCGGTGAAGGTGAGGTATTTGCCGCTCCGGTCGAAATTCGGATAGGCCGCATCGCTCATGCCGTCGGTCACCTGCGTGGACACGCCAGTCTCGAGCGAATGCACGAAGATCGCGCTGAGATTGTTGGGCAGCTCCTTGTCGTAGGTGAGCCAGCGGCTGTCGGCCGACCACACGAGGCGCGCGCCGCGCTGGGAGATGTCGGTGTCGAACTTCACCGGCTTCGCCGCCTCGATCTCGACGTGCCACATGTGCCCGCGCTTGTCGGAGTAGGCGAGGCGCTTGCTGTCGGGCGACCACGCGAGGTTGTAGAAAAACGACGGCGGCTCCCCGAGCGCGATCACGCGCGCGGCCCCGAGGCCGGTCTGGTCGCGGAGGTGGAGCGCATACTCGCCGCTGGCGTCGGAGAAATAGGCGATCCACTTGCCGTCGGGCGACCACGCCGGGTCGCGCTCGGACACGGCGGTGGTGCGCGTGAGGTTGCGGGCGTCGCCTTTTTCCGCGGGCACAGTGAGAATCTCGCCATGCGCCTCGAAGACGGCGCGCGCACCCGTGGGCGAGAGGTCGGCGTTGCGGAGCTGGCCGGCGGTGATCTTCTCGAGGCGCGGGCGCACCTGCGGGAAATCCGCCGCCACGCGCACCGGCACCGGCCGCGTGCGGCCGTTCGCGAGATCGTAGAGGTGCAGCCCGCCGAACTGCTCATACACGATCGCGCCGGGGCCGGCCGCGGCGGTCTTGAGATCGAAGCCGTCGTTCTTGATGAGCTGCGTGACGGCGCGGGACTTGGTGTCGTAGCTGAAAAGCGTAATCGCGCCGGCGCGGTCGGAGAGGAAGTAGATCTTGTCGCCGACCCACATCGGGTTGAAGTCGTTCGAATCGGTGCGCGGCACCTTGGTGATTTCGGAGTCGCTGAGCCGCGCAATCCAGATGGAGGCGAATTTGCCGCCGCGGTAATTCTTGATCGCGATGTAATCGCCAAGGCTGTTGCGGAAATTCCAAGTCGGCACGTAGGCGAGCAGCGCGGCGTCGGCGGAATACGCGCCCTGCACGCCCATCGGCAGCGGCACCTCCGCGGGCAGCCCGCCGGCGGCGGGCACGGTGTAGAGCATGTCGAAGCGCGAATAGCTGCCGCGCCGCGAGCGGATGAGCACGCTCTGGCCGTCGGGCGTCCAGCCGAGCGCGGCGTCGGCCGCGGGGTGCGTGGTGAGGCGCTTCAGTTCCCCGCCCGCGGCCGGCACGATGTAGACATCCTGGTTGCCGTCGAAATCGCCGGTGAACGCCACGCGCGATCCGTCCGGAGAAAACACCGGCCCGCTGGCCGCGCCCGGATCGGCGGCGACGAGGCGCCGCGCCTCCCCGCCCTCGCGCGGCACGCTCCAGAGGTTGCCGCCGAGCACGAAGACGATGTGCGTGCGGCTGAGCGCGGGCGACTTCGGCATGAGCGGCGCCTCGGCGGCAAACGACACGGCGGCGAGGGCGAGGGCAAGGAGGGCACGGGGTAGTTTCATGGAAGGCTTGGCCGCGAGCGAAGCGGAGGCGGCCCCGCGTGGAAACGATATTTCCGCGCCTTGCGCCCGGGGCCGCGGCGGACAGTCTGCCGCCCATGTCCCACCCCGGCCATTTCTGGGAGCTGATCCTCGGCACCGTGATTGCCCTGCTGCCGATGATCAACCCGCTCGCCTCGGCGCCGACCTTCCTCGCCATCACGGAGGGCGACTCGCGTGCGCGGCGCATGGAGCAGCTGCGCTGGGCCTGCATCTACATGGTGGCGATCCTCGTGGTGTTCCTGGTGGGCGGGACGTTCATCATGAAATTTTTCGGCATCTCGATCCCGGGGCTGCGCATCGCGGGCGGGCTGCTCGTGGCGGGCATCGGCTTCGGGATGCTGATGGGGCAGCCACGCGGGGCCCACACGCCCGACGAGCAGGCCGCCCGCGCCAAGCGCGACATCGCGTTCTCCCCGCTCGCCATGCCGATGCTCAGCGGTCCGGGCTCGATTGCCGTGACAATCGGCTTCACCTCGCTGGCGACGCGGTGGCTCGACTATGTCGCCATCATCCTCGGCATCCTCGTCGTGGCGGTGATCAGCTACTGGACGTTGGCGCTCTCGGAGCGCGTCGTGCGCGTCATCGGCGCCAACGGCATGAACGCCCTCTCGAAGGTCATGGGTTTCCTGATTCTGTGCATCGGCATCCAGTTCGTCGTGAACGGTGTCCTCGGCGTCGTGACCGACCCGGGATTCGTGCGCGCGATCCGCGATGCCCTGCGGTGAGCGCGGAGTGGGCGCTCAGTATTTGCGCACCACGGTCGCGCCGGTCGCGTCCTTGAAGATGATCTGCTTCCGGTCCGCCTCGATGTGATCGAAGCTGATGCCCAGCGCGGGGTCCACGAGGTCACCGGCGCGGGTGAGCCGGCCGTTGATCATCGCGCGGGCGGGCGTGCCTTGGAAGACGCCGTTGATTTTGGCGTTTACGACCCAGGCGACAAAAGCGGGGCTGGCCGAGGCGGCCTCGACTTGAGTCGTGGCTGCGAGACCGGGTGCGACCGCCGTCATGGCGAGCGCGGTGTTGGGCGGCGGCGCAGCCAGCGGCTTGGGCACGGGTTTGTCGGGTGCCTCTTCCCCGGCGGCGACGGCATCAACGCGCGTCTGGCCGCTGGCGCGGCGCGCGGCGATCGCGTCCTGGGCCTTGTTGATGGCGTTGACGGGAATATGGGCGATCTTGTTGAGCGTCGCGGTGGGGTCCGGGAGATTCACCGCCGCAGCGGCAGCCGCAACGGGCGCGGGGGCGCCGGAGGCCAGTTTAGGCCCGAAATGCTGCCAGCCGAAGTAGCCCCCGGCCCCCAGCACGGCGAGGACAAGCAGGGTCATGAGGAGGCGCCCAGAACCGCGTTTCTGAGCCGGTGCCGCCGTGGGCGGCACGATCTCGGGCACGGCGATCTCAACCTTAAGATGGGGCACGCCAAAGGGCGGGATCGTGTTGCGCAGGGAGGCTCCTCCGGTCGGGGTCCTGCCGGATGGGCCCATCGGGGGGCGCGTGAACGGCGGCCGGGTGGACGGGGGCGGGGTCAAGACCGCCGGCTCCGGCTTCACGAAGAGCTTGGGCGCCGGTGGCGGAATCTCCTTCGGCGCGCTCGGCTGTTCCGGCATCGCCGCGGCCTGCGGGATCGTCGTCGGCGGGATGGTCGCGGGAATCGTCGCGGGGATAACGGCGGGAGGGATGGTCGCGCCGGGTTCGCTCAGCGCCGCGATGACCTCGGAGGCAACGGGCGCGGGTTCGCTGCGGGGCTTGAGTTTGAATTTCATCCCCTCGGCCGGGCCCGGTGCGGGCGCAGCCCCGGGAACCGCCGCTGGCGCGGGTGACCGAGGCATCGGATCATCCGGGGGACGCAGGCGCGGTTTCAGGCGCAGCGAGGGAGTCGGCGTCTTGGGCTCTTCGGTCATGAGAGAATCAACCACTCCTTATCGGCCCGGATCGCGAATCCTAAAAGATAACCCTCGCCGTTGGGCCCGGGTTGACCCACGTTTTAGACCCATTTCTAACATGCTCAGGCTCCTGCTCCTGCCCGCCCTTATCCTCATGGCCGTCGTTTCCGCCGGCTGCTTTTTCTCCAAGAAAACGCCGCGCGCGAAGGAAGCCCCCGCCATCGCGGCCGATGTCGAGGAGAGCTTCCGCAAGCGCTGGGTCGACAAGCGGACCGCCGAGCTCGCCGGCCAGGGCACCGCCGCGGAAGCGGCCCGGGCGCAAGCCGAGACGGAGTTTCGCGACCGCTACGGCTTCACGCGCGCCGGGCAGAAGAAGTAAGGCGCCACAGCGCCTTTCGGCGTGTCCGCCTCCCCCTCCCCTGAAGCCGCGCGCGGCGCCCTCACCGCGGCGCTGTGCTACCTCGGCTGGGGGCTCGTGCCGCTCTACTGGCGGGAATTGGCGGGGATCAACCCGGTCGAGCTGATCGCGCACCGGGCGTTATGGTCGCTGGTGTTTCTCGCCGCGCTCGTGGGCACGATGCGGATCGGCCGGCAGGTGCTCGCCGGTCTGGCGGGGCCGCGTGCCGTGGGCCTCAACTTCCTCAGCGCCTCCCTGCTCACGGCCAACTGGCTCGTCTATGTCTGGGGGGTGAACACCGGGCATGTGATCGAGTGCAGCCTGGGTTACTTTCTGGTTCCCCTGTTCAACGTCGCGCTCGGCCGCTTCGTGCTCCACGAGCACCTGCGCCGGCTCCAGTGGCTCGCCATCGCGACCGCCGCAGCCGGCGTGCTGCTGATGATCCTGCAGCTGGGACGGCCTCCCTGGCTGGCGCTGGCGCTGGCCGCGACGTGGAGCGCCTACGGCCTGCTCCGGAAGCAATCCGCCCTCGGCTCGCTCGCCGGCCTCACGGTGGAGACGCTGCTGCTCGCGCCGCTCGCGGGGGCGTTTCTGCTCTGGCAGCACCACACAGGCGCCGGCGCGCTCGGGCGCGTGGACGGTGTCACGCATGTGCTCGTGCTCAGCTCGGGCGTGATCACGGCGATTCCGCTGCTGCTGTTCGCCTACGGGGCGCGGCGCATCCGGCTCACGACGATGGGGCTGCTCCAGTATCTCGCGCCCAGCGTGCAACTCGCCCTCGGGGTGTGGGTGTTTCGCGAGCCGTTTTCCGCGGATCGCGCCGGGGGCTTCGCGCTCATCTGGGCCGGGCTCGCGCTCTACACGTTCGACAACCTCCGCGGGAGCCGGGCCCGCGCCTGAATCCCACAGTGGCGCTTGCGCACCCTCCGCCCCCGTGCAACGTCTGGCCCCCGCCATGAACCTCCCCCGCACCCTCGCTCTCATGTCCCTGTTCACGCTCCTGTTCGGCTTCGCCCGCGCGGAGCCCATCAAAGTCGGAGACAAGGCCCCGGCCGTCTCCGCCCTCACCGACGCCGGCACGACCCTCAACCTCGCCGATGTCTACAAAAAGAACAACTACACCCTCGTGTGGTTCTATCCCAAGGCCCTCACCGGCGGCTGCACCAAGCAGGGTTGCTCCCTCCGCGACGCCAGCGCCGAGCTGAAGAAGCACGGCGTCGCCGTCGTCGGCGTGAGCACCGACTCCGTCGAGAAGCAGAAGGAGTTTAAGGAAAAGAACAATTTTGACTACCCGCTCCTCGCCGACACGGAGAAGAAGGTCGTCAAGGCCTTCGGCCAGGCCGGCATCGCGATGGCGAGCCGCGAAGCCTACCTCATCGATCGCAGCGGCAAGGTCGTCTATTACGACAAGGGCCAGACCGAGAAGCAGGCGGAGAAGGTGCTGGAGTTCCTGAAGAGCAAGCAGAGCTAAACCCGCTCCTCCGCACACCGCCCCTGCGGTGCCCAGACCAGAGAGGCCCCGGAGCAAACTCCGGGGCTTCTCCGTTTGTGCGGGAGCGACCTTGGTCGCGACCGGCGCAGGCCAACAATTCCCCCCACCCTCCGCCTCCGCCGGCGGGCCGAGGCAGTCGGTTTTGTTTCGGAGTTGCTGGAGCCGCGCCGCCCTCGGCGCAGGAAAAACCGATCCCAAATAAAAACCTCGGCGGTGGTCCAGGGTGCTCCTTGCGGTGGCGCTCAAACCCGCCATCGTGCGCAACATCGAACGCCAGCCATTCTGAAAAACCCCAACCCGCGGCCTGAGCCTGCGCTCCCTCCTCCACTGGAACGAGCGCGACCCACCGCCCACCCCGGAGAACAAATCCATGTGCGCCCAAAAAAAGACGAAAGCCAAAGCCACGAAGACGAAAGTGAAGAAAGTGAAACGCAGCCGCGGCGCCTCCGTGCTGGCCCGCAATCCCCATATCAAGACAGGCAGCGGCGGAAGCCTGGATGAGGATCTCCAAGCCGGTCGCGCCAAAGTGGCGGCCGCCAAGTTCATCAAGCGGCAACTGGACGCGCTGTCGGACTAAGTCCGCGCCGCGCGGCCAGCATCGGCACGTCCACCGCTACGCCGGGCATTGTCGCCCCGCGTTGTTAAGTATTGCACCAGCCTCCGCCAGCTGGCCGTCATTTTTGCTTGGACGACTCTATCAGCATCCGTGCAGCCCATATTGCCAAAACGACAAAGAGCGCCGGACTCCCGGTCGCCACTAGCCCGCCCAAAAGCATGAGTCCCAGCAATACCGCGCCAGCACCGGCGGCCAGAGCGCGATTGCGGGCCGAAAGCCACGGCACCGCATACCACCACCTCCAGGGGCTGTTCGCGATGCGCGCAGCCTCGCGAAACGCGCGCCGCTGCTGGCGCGCCATGTATCCAACACCCGCCGTGCCTGAACGCGATTCCGTCTCCCGCTTCAGCGCGGACCTCACTTCGTTGAACTTCTCGCGCCGGGAGGGCGTCGCCGCGTTGGCCACGTCGACAATCGCCTTCGCGTGCGCCGCCGTGAGCGCGGCGAAATCGCTGTTCGTCGAGTTCTCGAACTCGGCAAGAAACCGCTTCGCGTCGGCGTGCCGGCCGGCCATCGCCGCCGCGAGCGCGGCCCACGCGATGAACTTGGGTCTCGTCTGATCCGCAGGCAGACGCAAAGCCGCGGTCACCACCGCATCCAGCTCACCCATGTGATCGAGATCGATGAGAGCGTGCGCGAGGTTGCTCAGCATCCACGGCTCGACCGCTTTGCGCTCGCGCCAGTCGGCCATCCAAGCCGCAAGCCGCCGGTGCCACCCCATCTGCGCGAGCACGTAGCTCACCGTGCCCCAGGTCCGGTCGCAGCCCGCGAACCAGGCGCCGCTCCGCCACAAATGCCAGCGCAGCACGAGCGTTTCCTTTTTCTCCGCCAGCCATTCCAGATAAACCATCCAAGCGGCGCGGCGCACCGCATCATCGGTGACGTGCCGCTCCAGCCACCCTACCCGCCGACGCAGAAACGTCCCCGCCCGGAGCCGCTGCCGCATCCAGATCGCCCCAGCCTCGGGATTGCAGCCCAACCCCACGATCACGCCGCTCAGATGCGTCCGCAACTCCGCGGTCCAGCCACCGGCGGTAAATTCCTCCGCCGCTTCGGCCAGATGGCCTGTCTCGTGGCCCGGCGCAGAGGCCAATTCCGCCATCCGGTCAAGCGCCTCCGTCTTCTTCTTCATCAAGCGAAGCAGCAGGATTTCGCACCGGAGGCTGCGCCATCGCGAACTATGCTGCCGGATCAAGCCGAGCACCTGCGCCGCCTGCTCCCATCGTCCGGCCTCACCGTGGATCCGCAGGAGATGAAACGCCGCGTAGGCATAGCTCGGATCGATCCGCAGCGCGCGCTCGAGGACAGGTGCAGCCCCGGCGAAGTCCCGTTCCTTGAGGCGAAACGACGCGACCCAGCCCCACGCCGTCGCGTCACCCGGCCGCAGCTCCGCCAGCTTCTGCGCGGCGTCCGCCGCGGCGTGCGTCTCCTGCATGGCATCCAGCCATTCCGCGAGCTGCTGCCAGCCCCACGGGTAGTCCGGATGCGCGGCCGTCACGGCCCGCATAGCCTCGATCGCGCCCTTATTCTCGCGAAACTGCCACCGCACCCAAGCGGCGCGTCCGCGCAGCACAAACGGCGGTTCGGGCAGCGCGGGCGGCGCGCACGCTGCAAGCGCCTCGTCGCGCCTTCCGCGCAGTGCCAGCTGGCACGCGCAAAGATCGTGTGATTCGACGTCGGTCGGCGCGATCCTCACCGCCTCATTCGCCGCCCCTAGCGCCGCCTCGTGCTCGCCGCGATCACTCAGCAGGCGAGCCAGTTGCCGCCAGGCCGCCGCGTCACCTGGACGATGCTGCACCACGCGTCGCGCAAGCGCGACAATCCGCTCCGGCTCGCAGCGCTCGCGCCACCATTCCGCCAGCCGGTTCCACGGCTCCTCCCAGCTCGGGACCACCTCCACCGTCCGCTCCGCGACGGCGATCGCCTCGTCGTGCCCGCCGCTCAGCCAAAGCGCGTCCGCGAGCCGGCCGCGCAGCCCCGCATCGAGCGGGTCATGGGCCAGCGCCGCGCGCAGGACGCGCACCGCCTCGCCGGCCCGGAGCGTGCGCAACAACAGCGAGGCGAGCCGGAAGGCGGCGTCCCGCCAGCCTGGCGAGATCTCGCGCGCCCGCACCAGCGCCTGCTCTTCCGCGGCCGCGTCACCCGACGCCCCCTGCGCATCCGCCAGATCGAGCCAGGTGCGTGGCACGAGCGGGAATCGCTCCGTCGCCTCGCGGGCGAGGACGAGCGCATCGACCGACCGGCCCATTGCCACCGCCTGCTGGATACACGCCGACCACGGCTCCCAGCTCTCCGCCCGGCAAGCGCGCAGCGCCTCAAGAGCCGTCGCCAGCCGGTCCGGCGGCAGCACGCCAATCGCCGTTGCGCGGAACCGCAGGAATCCCGTCGTCGCCGACGACTGCCGCTCGAGTTCCGCGCGCAGGAACTCCACCGCGGCCTCGCGCTCGGCAAATTCGGCGCATGCTTCCAGCAACTGCGGCATCAGCCAGTCCGCCGCGATCTCCAACCGCAGGCCGCGCTCCGTCGCCTCCCGGGCCGCTGCGAAGTCCCGGCACGCGAGCAGCGTCTGCCCAAGAATTCCCGCCGACTGCGGCACGCCGGGCTCGATCGTTTCCGCCTGACGCGCGGACTCCACGGCGGCGTGCGGCCGGCCCGCTCGCAACAAGATGAGCGCTCGCTCGCGCAAGGCCCACGCATGCGACGGCTCCAGCATGAGGAACTCGTCCACCTCGGCCAGAGCCTGGTCCGCCGGCGATTCCCGCAGCCACTCAAGGCGAATCTGCCGCAGCGGCAGGTAGTGTGGGTGCCGGCGGACACGTTCGGCGATCCAGTCGAGCGCCGCCGCCGTTCCTTCCATGATTGCGCGCAGTCGCACGGCCTCGGCGAGCGAGCCTTGATCGAGCGGGTTGCCCGCGAGCACGGCCTCGTGATGTTCCAGTGTCGTCGCGTGGTCAGCGCGCCACGAGGCTAGCCGCGCCGCCGCGCGCCGCCACACAGCAGGTGCAATCCGCTCGCGCGCCGCCTCAAGATGCACGGCCGCCGACTCGAACCGCCCGATCCTCCCGTCGGATTGCGCGGATTCCATCAGCAAATCACCGTCGTTCGGCCGAGCGGCAAGCGCGGCCGCGAGTGTCTCCGCCGCTTCCACGCTGCGGTCGGCTTGATCGAGCGCCCGCGCCAGCGTGATCGTCGGCAGGGAGGAAGACGTGCCGATCCTTTGCTGCCGCGCGCGGAGCATGGACAGGGCCGCCGCCGCGCCGCCCGTGTGCCGCGCAGCGGAGAAATACGATTGCCACGCCACCTCGACCTTGTCGCCGGCCGCCGCCGCCAGGCGGTAGAGCGAGAGCGCAGGGGCCAGCTCCCGCGCATCCCAGCGCACGTGCGCGAGTGTCGCCCGCGCAAGCCAGTCGTAGGGCCGCGCCCGAAGATAGCGTTCAGCGAGCCGGCGCGCGCGCCGATGCTGGCGTGCATCGGCGCGCCACAGCTCGATTTGCTCGCGCCAGATGGCGGGGTCCGCGCGGCCCGCGGCCATGACCTCGGCCACGCGCGCCCGGTGCTCGCCACGGCGGCCCAGACGATTGAGCAGGCCGAGTTCCTCGAGCTGCAGGTTGGTTTCCTTCGCAAACAGGCTGCGCAGCGCGCCGACGGCGGCGAGTGCCCGCGCCGGGTTGTCGTCGTAGTAGGCCAGCTCGCGCTCAGCCCATAAGGCGAGCCGAATGCCCGTGCCAATTTCCTGAATCCGCGCCGCCGCGACTGCAGCCGTGGCGCGATCGTGGCGCACGAGCGCGCGCCGCAGCCGGAACCATTCGTCGTAGGCGACGGTGTCCGGCAATTCGAGGCCGTCGAGCTGCGCTTGGCGCCCCTCTGGCACGAATACCATCCCGCGCGGCCCGAACGGCGCCTGCTGCTCCAGCAGCTCGGTCGCAAGTGTCTCGTGCGCCTCTCGCTGGTAGGGGTCGCGGATGATCAACGTGCCGATGGCCTCGTCGCAGCCGACCACCGCTTGCAGGTGCGCGGAACCGACCCAAGTTGTGACCAGCGTGAACGGCAGCCCGCGCGCGACGAGCGCTTGCGCCGCCTCCCACGTCACGCGGAACTCCCGCACGCACCAGCCTCGCGCCTCCAGCCAGTGCCGCTCCTCATGATCCGGCGTGCCGTCGTAGGTGATCGCGCGCGCCAGCTCCAGGTGGTCGATCGGGGCGCCGAGGAAGGCGCTAACGGCTGCCAGCGTCGCGGGCGCACAGGTCATGTGGTGCTGCCGCACAAACGGCACCGCGAGCTGGCGCCGCGGCATCGATGGCCCGGAGGCCGCCGCCGCGAGGCGCGGTTGCACCTGCTCCCAGTAGCGGCCCTTGAGTCCACACGCGGCCTCCGCCGCTTCCGCCTCGCGCCCGAGGCGGTGAAGGAAATCGGCACGGCGCGAGCGCAGAAAATCAGTGACCGTCCGCTCCGCCAGTGTGAAACGGGCCTCCGCCATCTCGATCGCCGCCAGCGCCTGCGCAAAACGTCCGCGCTCGCTTTCCAACGCCGCAAGCTGGAGGGGCAGATGTGGGCTCTGCCCGGCCGCGACCTCGCGCTCAAGCAGCGCCCCGGCCTCGTCGTCCTGTTGCGTCAGCATTAGCAGATTTGCGCGTTGCCAAATCGCACGCGCGTAATGCGGCCGGAACTCCAGCGATCGCGCCGTCGCTTCCAGCGCATCGGCATACCGGTCCGAGTGCTCTAGAATCATCGCCTTCTCAACGTGCAGCCAAGGATCGTCCGGGCGCGCTCGCTCCGCCGCCTCCAACCACGGCTCGGACGCCTGAAAGTCACGACACTGCGCCAGGCAACGCGCCCGCAGGAGCCCGCTCCAGCACACCGCCTCGTCGTCACCCACCTCGGACGGCCGGGCCAGCACCGGCGCGACGGCCGCCAATTCATCCAGGAGACGCAGCGTTTCGACCGGTCCGTGACGCTCGTGATAGTCGAATACCATGTAGTAGCGCGCCGCCGCATGGAGCGGATCGCGCCGCCACGTCGAGAGAATCAGCCGGCGCGAACGGCTGCCCGCCCCGAGGTTTCCGATCGCCCGCCCGGCGATGACGCGCCCGCGCGTGCCGATCCATGACTCGGCCGGGGCGAATTTCCTCAGCAACTCGCCGGAATCGCCAAATCTCGAGCCTCTGTGCGCACGCTCGATTTCCTCGATCTCGGGCACTTCAGGCTCGCACAGCATGGGGCGGGAAGGAAAACGCCGCCCGACCGCCCGGCAATCGCGAATCATCTTCATGGCTATGATGGCGCCCGCTTGCCTCTCGCCATCGCGCCGCTTTCCTCCGCGGCCTTGGACCCAATCACGCACACGCTTCTCGGCGCGAGCCTCGCGCACGTCGTTTTTGGCCGCCGGCTGGGCCGCGCGGCGGCGCTCGCGGGCGGGCTCGCGGCGTTTGCGCCGGACGCGGATGTCTTCCTGCATGACGCCGCCGATCCGCTGTTCGCGATCGCGCACCACCGCGGCTTCACGCACTCGCTCGCCTTTGCCCCGGTCGGCGCCGCCGTCGTGGCCGCGCTCTTTCTGCTGCGCCCCGTGTGGCGCGACCGCGGGCGCTGGCCCGCGCTCTGGGCGGCCGCGACGCTCGCATGGTTGAGCCATGCGCTGCTCGACGCCGCCACGACCTACGGCACCCAGCTCCTCTGGCCCTTCTCCCCGACCCGGGCGGGCTGGGACCTCATCGCCATCGTCGATCCCGTCTTCACGCTCGCGCTCCTCATCGGCCTCGTGGTCGCAATTGTGCGCAACACCGCGCGGCCGGCAGCCGTGGCGCTCGCTTTTGGCGCGGCCTACCTCGTCCTCGGCGGCGTGCAGCACGCGCGGGCGGTCGGCGCGCAACGCGAGCTCGCGGCGCGGCGCGGCCACGCGCCGGTGCGTGTGGAGGTCATGCCCACGCTCGCCAACAACCTCGTGTGGCGCGCGCTCTACGAGCACGACGGGCGCATCTTTTCCGATCGCATCCGCGTGGGCTGGTTTTCCGGCGCCACGGTGCGCGAAGGCTGGTCGCTGCCGCTCCTGCGCGCCGCCGGCCTCACCCCGGCCGAGGCGGCCCGCGACCGCCGTCGCTCCTTCGCGCGCTTCGCGTGGTTCTCGGACGACTGGGTCGCGCGCAGTCCGGCGGATCCCGCGCTGGTGGCCGACATGCGCTACACGCTCTCGACCGAGGCCTTCGATCCGATCTGGGGCATCCGCTTCACCGCCGAGGGCGCGAACACCGAGGTCGAATGGCTCAACCGTGCGCGCGACCGCCGTATCGATCTCTCTGGCACCTGGCGCGAAATCACCGGCGCCGACGAGCGATTCCGGCCACTGCCGTAGGCCGGGTGGCGCAGGCAGGGCGGCGACTCCGCTCGCCGCCCCCGTCATCCACGGCATCGGCGCGGAACGGAGTCCGCGCCCTGCCTACGGCAAACGGCGCGCCACTGCTCACAGCTCCTCGTCCCGCGCGCCTGGCAACGCGGTCGCATGCGGGTCGAGGCGCACGCGCTCGAGCCATTCCGCGATCTGCGGATCGGTCGCGACCGGCGCGCCGGGCCACGGCGCGGCCACAAGGTCGATCACGCGCAGCGCGCCGTCGGCGCAGCGGACAAAATTCCGCGCATGCAGATCCGCCACGAGATAAGGTCGGCTTCCCGCGGGAGCCGCGGCGCCCCCGCCGCGGTGGTCGGACGAACGCGCCGAGGGCGTCGCAGCCCCCGCCTGAGGCAGGAAAAACAGGCGCGGGTGATCCCGGTTGGCGCGGAGGAAGCGCGAGGGGATCTCGATGAGCCCGGCCGGCAGCGCGGCCGACATGTCGTCGCCCTGCGGCAGCGGATCGCCGAGCGCCTGCTTGGCGACAAGGATGCCCTCGGGCGTGACGGCCATGACCTCCGTCGCCATGCCGCCGAGCGCGTGGATGAGGAGCAGTTTCTCCAGCAGCGCGCGGTAGCTGCCGAGCACCGCCTCGGCGTGCAAGGCGGTCTCCTCGCCGGGCCGGAAACCGAACTCGCTGCCGATAAAATGCCCCTCGCGCGGCAGGAAAAATTTATAGACCGAACCGTCGCCAGCCGCGACAAACGCCGAGGCCTCGACGCCGCTGTGCAGGTAGCGCAGGCGCGCGTTTGCTTCCTCCAGCGGATGCTCCACGCCGGCGGGAAACCCGAAATCGTCCAGCCGGTGCAGCGGCAGCAACGCCCGAAACGCCCGGATCGCCGCGCCCAGCTCCGCCCACTCGGGCCCGGCGCTTTCCAGCAGGGCTACTTCGTCTTCGGCGAGGAGGACGAGGTCGCGGTCCGGGTCCGAATGCGCTCGGAGATCGCATTTTTCTGCTGCCGCGCCGAGGTGAGCGAGCGCTTCCAGTCGTCGCTCGTGATCGTCTTGAAGACAGGCGCGTGCTTCCGGTCCCGGGAGATGCCGGCCGCGGAGGCGCGTGGTTTGGCCGGTGAAGGGGTCTGCTTGCATGAGGCGTCCGCGGACATGCGCGCACCGTCGCGCCCGGCCCGCGCGATGGCAAAGGGTTTTTGCCGCGAATTTTTTCCGCGGCCGCCCGCGCCGCTCAGGGCCGCGCCGCCCACCAGAGCCGCCAGTGCTCGCCCGGCGCGGGCGCACCGCCGAAGCGCGCGAGCAAATCGCGCCAGCCGGGATCATCGCCGTGGCGCAAGGCCTCGACGAGCAGCGGCAGGACGCGCGCGCGGTTCTCCGGGCTGACATCCTCCTTGGGCCAGACCTTGGCCGGATCGACGTAGGGCGCGGCCACGCGGAGCGCGGCGCGAAGGCTGCGGCCATCGGGCGTGGCGAATCCCCAGAGATCAACGCCCACGTGGTCGCCGAGGCGCGCGAGCAGGGTGAGCGCCTCGAGGTTGAAGAGGACGTAGTTGAGCGAACGCGTGCGGCGCAGCTCGTGCGGCTGCGAGCCATCGGGCTCGATCTGGCGGGGGATGCGCTCCGTGCGGACGGTCTCGATGATTTTCTTCGCGTCGTTGGTGCGGCCGAGGACGAGCGCGAGGTGGGCGACCTGCGCCGCGAACCAAGAGCCGTGGTTGTTCTCGGCGACGGACTCGTCGGCGGCGTTCTTGCTCGTGGTGAGCCAACCGTAGAACTCGGCCAGCCAGGCGCGCATGGCCGTGGCGTCGGCGGCCGGCCAGGCGCGGGAGCCGGCGAGGAGCGCTAGGCCGTCGTTGAGCGTCATCAGGTGGCGCGCCTCGATCAGGCCGGTGCCGCGGCCGGGGCTGCGGCCGGGGATGCCCTGCGCGTGCTGGAAGTTCGGGTTCATGCGCGTGGCGGGGTCGAGAAACCACACGCGCGTGAGCTGCGCGGCCTTCTGCGCGTAGCGCTCGTCGGCCGTGAAAAAGTAAGCGAGGCCGAGGGTGCGGACGGATTCGCCGGTGCGGCGGAAGGCGAGCATGTCACCGCTCGCACGGCTTTCAGGATTCACCACGCCGTCGCGCTGGATGTAAGGGAGGCCGTCGGGCTTCGTCGGATCGGGCCACCAGTAGGGGCCGGCGCTGTAGTAGTCATGGGGATCGCCGCTGGCGGCGACGCCCGGGCTGTCGAGCACGGAGGCCGGCTTGAGCTCGAGGAGCTGGTCCGCCTCGGCGCGGAGCGCGGCGACCTCGCGCGCGAGCGCCGCATCGCCCCGCGCGAGGCGGACGCGGTTGGCGACGAGATCGCGGGCGTCGAGGGCGAATGTGCGGGGGGCCTCGGCGGCGGGGGCGACGAGGACGGCGGCGAAGCAGAGCAGCGCAAGGCGGATGGTTTGAAGTAGGGCGGGTCTGTGACCCGCTCTTCGGGCACTCCACGCGCGAAAGGGCGGGTCACAGACCCGCCCTACTTGGCTGCGCCGTTTCGCGAAGATCACGATGCTCAGAAACTGAACGTGTTGGTGAGATACCAGCGGCGCTCGGGGGCGAGGCGGGTGGTGGCGACTTCACCCCAGGGCTGCACGGTGACCGGCAGGAGGGAGTCGCGGCCGATGGCGTTGCGCACGTTGAGCTGCGCCTTCCAGCGAATCTTGCCGCCGAAGATCGGGCGGCCGTAGCTGGCGAAGAGATCCACGTTCAGATCATCGGGGCCGTAGTAGGGACGGGCGATGTCGATGAGCACGCCGCCGTCGGGCTTGCGGGTCGTGGGATAGCCGAGGGCAAACTTGTCCTGCCAGCGGACGCCGGCGCCCAAGGCGAAGCCCTTCAGCGGAAGCCCGAGGAAGGGCTCGGAGCCAAACGTGTAGTTGGTGACGAGATTGACGCGCCACTTGCGCTGCTCGGCGCTCACGGAGCCCTCCGTGGCGAGCGCGGTGGCGAGCGGCACGTAGAGGTTGGCGTCGAGCCACTGGCCGTAGGTCAGCGTCGTGGGCGGCAACGGCGAGCCGGGCACGTAGCCGGTCGGGTAGTTGCCGCGCGGCGTGTTCGCGAGCTTGTCGAAGGTCGGCTTCATGAGGGCGACAAAGCTCTTCATGAACGGGAGCGAGTTGCTCTGCACGGTCTCCTGCTTGGCGACGTTCATCATGATGCGCCAGCGGGGCGTGGGGTTGAACACGAAGTCGGCTTCGAGGCCCTTGGCCGTGGTGTCCGTCGTGTCGGTCGCGCCCGCGAGGCCGGTGTTGAGGATGCCGGAGACGGAGATGTTGGGCGCGGTGCCGTTGATCCGGAAGCTGTGCAGCTCGCGGTAATTGGCGGGCAGGGCACTGAAGAGCAGCTCGATGTCGGCGTTGCGCTGGGCGGCCATCTGTGGGTTGATGTTGCCCTCGACGGCCCAGGCGGCGGCGGCGCCGAAGATGTTGTTCACCGTGGCGGCGGTGAAATTGCTCCAGCTGAAGCTCGCGCCCTTGATGGCGGTCTCGAAGCGGTTCAGGCGCACGGAGAACTTGTCGTTCAGCGTCGAGAAATTGAACCCATACTCGCGCGTCTCGCCCTGCGGCGAATCCCAGCTGACGCCAAAGGGACTGATACGGCCGCCGAGGGGCGTGAAGTTTTCCGAGCGGTTGATGAACACGCTCACATCCGAGCCCGCGGGCAGCTTCAGCCAGCGCTGCGGCCAGCGCAGGACGGCGCCGTAGCTCTTGATCTCCTTGGAGACATAGGGCGGCGGCTGCCGATCGAAGAGTTCGAAATCCCCGAAGCCGAAGCGCGCACGGCCGGGATCGAGGCGGTCGGCGGGATTGACCCGGTAGGCGGTGCTCTGGTTGGCGGAGAAATCCTCGTCGCGGCGCCAGCTGAGCGTCGTGATGAAGTGGTCACTGAGCCAATAGCTCTGCAGCACGAAGGCCTGCGACTTGATGACCTCGCGCGCGGCTGTGCCGGGGCCCGCCAGTTCGATGAGCGTGGACGGCGCGGAGACGAAGTCGCCCGGATCGGTGGCGTTGCCGGCGCGGCGGAAATAGCTCACCGGGATCGTCGCGCCCGCCTGGATCTGCGGGATCTGAATCGGCTGCAGGCGGAGCGGGTTGTTGTTCCCGATGATCGACGGCCCCATGTAAACGATGATGCCAGGGCGGCGGACATTGATGCCAAGATCGCCGGAGGTGCTGGCGTCGAGCGCGTCGCCGAGTGTCGAGGTCACGGGACGCTGCTCGAGCAGGTCGGTCCGGCTCTCCTCATAGAGGCCGGTGAGGGAATGGCGGCCGAGCCAGCGCGCCCAGCCGGCCTTGAGATCCTTGAAGTCGTAGCGGAGGAAACCAGTCGCCTGCCCGCCCTCGCGCGCCTCGAAGCGATCGCGCCAGTTGGAGAGACCGTAAACCGCGTAGGGGCGGCCGAGATTCGGGTTGGCCTGGCCGTTGGGCAGCGTGACCGACGTGTCGAGGAAGATGTGGTTGGCGTTGTTGATCGAGAAGAAGGAATTGCGCGAGCGGCGGTCGATGCGCTGCGTGTCGTAGGCGAGCGAGAGGCCCGCGCGGTTCTGCCAGAAGGACTGCTCGAGGCGGACGTTGAAGGCGTGGAAGGACTCGTCCTGCCGCGACGATTCGTCGATGAGCCGGTTCTTGAAATCGAAGGCCGAGAAATCCGTGAAGCCCTGCGCCTTGATGCCGGCGGGCACGAAGCCGGGGAGCTGGCCGGGCGGGACGTTGGCCGCGGTCCAGTAGCCGGCTGGGAAATCGAAGATGTTCTGCGTATGCAGAAACCGGATCGAGTCGGTGAGCAGGTTGCGGTTGGCGATTGGGTGAAAGACCTGCGTCTTGACGGCGTTGGCGGCGTTGGCGGTGGTGCTCGGCGTCGTGGACATGAACCCGATCGAGGGCGCGCGGTCGGTGGGGTTGCTGTAAACGTAGGTCGGCCCGAGCGTGATGGAGTTGCTGAAGAAGAAGCCCTCGGTGGCGGTGCCGTGCGGGCCGTTGTAGGCGGGGTCGTCGTAGGCGCGCCAGTCGTAGCTCGGCCGGCCCGCGGCATACCACGGCGCGGGGACGCTGTTGTAGGGCAGTGAAATCAGCGGACGGTTGGCGTTGATGCGGCCCGACTCGAAATTGGCGCGGAGCACGGTGGTCGTCGTCGGCTTGATGGTCAGGGCGCCGTAGATGCGCCGCTTGTCCTCAAACGCCGGCCGCTGGTTGAACTCCTCGCGCTCACGCAGCGAGGCGAGGCGGAACGCGACCTTCCGCGGCACCAGCACGAGGTTGAAGTCGGTGGAGGCGCGCAGGCTGTCGTTGTTGCCGTAGCGGAGTGAGACGGAGTATTTGTTGCCGCGGAATTCGGGCTCGAGCAGGGCGGTGTCCACGACGCCGGCCGCGCTGCCGACGCCAAAGAGCGCGGCGTTGGGGCCGCGGTTCACCGTCACGGTGCCGGTGTTGTAGGAATCGAAGGGAATGGTGGTGCCGAAATAGCCGCGCGTGAAGGTCGGCGAGCCAAGCCCGCGGGAACGGCTCGTGCCCTGCGGATCGATGCGGGCGGCGTTGCCGTTGGGGCGGGCTTCGTTGATGTCGTTGTTGGCGCCGGAATAATTTCCCCCCGCGCCCGCCACATCCATGCCCGTCGCAAAGACGAGGAGGTCGGAGGCATTGGTCGCGCCGAGGTCATCGATCAGATCCTTCGTGTAGATCGAGATGGAGGCGGCGAGTTCCTTGACGGGGGTGTTGAGCCGCGTGCCGGCCAGCGTGGAGGAAGCCTGGTAGCCGGTGTCCTTCTCGGACTGCACGACGAAGGGCGAGAGCACCTCGACGGGCTCGGAGCCAACGGGCTTGGCCGGAACAGTCGCTTGCGCGTGCAACGACGGGGCGATTATAACGAACGCAGCGGCGGCAGCGGCGAAGAACGAGCAGGGGCGTGCTTTCATAGGGTAGAAAAATCCAACCCTGATTTTCATAATTATCAAGAAAAAGCGCCGAAGCCGGCGAAATCCTGTCGAGCACGCCACCCGCTCAGGCCGCTCCCGGCGTGACGAGCTGGGTGTAGTGCGGCAGGGGCGCGAAGATCCCGCCGCTGCGCGCATAGTAGTCGGCGTCGAGTTCGAAGACACCGCGGCGCGTCGTCGCCCACGGCGCATCGGGCGCCGGGTGATGGCGGCGCATCGCCCCCCAGTTCTTGTAGTTCTGGTGGCCGTTGGTCTCGACGAGCCCGAGGCCCAGGCCCGGAAACGGCGCGAGGCGCGCGGCCACGGCCTTGTTCCACTCGACGAGCAGCGGGTTCACCGTGAGGTCCGCGCAGAAGCACGGCACACCGCGCTCATGCGCGAGCTTGGCGATCTTGAGCGACATCGAGAAGGTCTTCGCGATCGGCTTCAGCGCGATGGCGGTGTAGCCCATCTCGATGCGCGCGAGCGCGTCCTTGTCCGTGTGCGCGCTCTCGTCAGCGGCGATCCGCACGGGGATGTCGCGGATATCGATCTCCAGCTCCTCGGGAAACGGCTCCTCGACGACCGCGATCTGGTCGAACGCGCCGATGGCGCGCGCGTGGTCGAGCAGGCGCAGCAGCGTGTCCTTGGACTCGTAGCGGCCGTTGGCGTCGAAGTAATACGGGAGCTTGCCGCTCGCCGTGTAGGGCGTGCGCGCGTGGCCGATGGCGGCGTGGATGGCGCTGATGCGGGCCTTGTCCTTTTCAAGCATGTCGGCCTGCGAACCCGGCTGGCCCAGCTTGATTTTGATGAAAAACGACCCCGCCTCGACCATCGCGCGAATCTCCTCGATCGGGATCGCGTAGGCGGCGAGCGGGATGCTCGCGACGCGCGCGTGGCGATGCGCCAGCGCGGGCCGGAAGGCCGCGGGCACGAGTTCGTCGAACGCCGTGATGCCATGCTCCGCCGCGTAGAGCAGCCACGCCGCAAAATCGACGCCCACGAGGGCGTTCAGCGCGAAGGTCTCGCGCAGCCCGGGGTGGCCCGTGATTTTTTTAGCGTAGGCAAACACCTCGTGGCGCGTCGCCTCGAGCAGCGCGATCGGATCGGTGAACGACTGGCCGTTGAGCATCTGGAGCGCACGCTCGGTCACGGCATACATGAGGGCGTTGCCGCCGCTCTCGCTGTGGCCGGCGAAAACCTGCGCGTCGCTCCACAACACGCCCTGCGTGCAGAGCCCGAGGCCGCGTCGGCCCGAGGCGCTCTCGAGCAGCGCCGCGCTCTGCCAAATCTCGGTCTGATAGCCGCCCTTGAAGCCAAACGGCCGCACGAGCGGCTCGCGCTCAAAGTTGGAGCCCACGCGGGCGATGGTGATGGAGTGGGACATGATGGGCGGAAAAAATCAGTGCGTCGGCTTATTCGGTCGGCGGAGAAAAATTAAAGGGAATACGCACCAACACATCAGCCGGCGCACCGCCGCGCCGCGGCGCGCGAAACACCCACTGCTGGATCGCGGTCGCCGCCGCCCATCCAAAGGCGTCGTGCGTGGCCGACACCACCCGCGGCAGGCGTCCCCGCCCCTCCCGATCGATTACAAACTCCACGATCGCCTCGCCCGCCGGTTTTCCGGCTGCGCGCAGGGCCGCCGGATAGACTGGCGACACGCGGTAAACTGGCGCCAGCGGCTCATCAAGCCCATCGGCGCCGCGGATCGCATTGGCGCGGGCCAGGATCAAGAGCCGGGCCAGCGGATCGGTCTTCTCGTCGGCAGCCGCGGGAGGCGCAAACTCGACACGCTTGAGCAGCGCGACCTCGACCGGACCGGCACGGCCCTCGGCCGGCTCGAAGACCCACGCCTCCATCGCCGCGGCCAGGGCGTGGCCAAACTCCGGTGCGCTGGCCTCGCGGACTTTGACTTCGCCGACCGTGCCGTTCGACCGCACGATCAGCTCGACGCTCGCTGATCCCTTTTCGCCCTTGAGCAAGGCCGCGTGCGGCCAGACCGGATCCACGACGATGTCGGGGCGGGGTGCATCAGCCGGAGCGGTGCCGTCCGGGGCCGTGAGTCGGTTGGCCGCGAGCACGGCCGCGCGCGTAGTGCGGGGTGCATCGAAGGACACCGCGCCCCTGAGTTCGGCCCGCACCGGCAGATCGCCTTGGCGGGCTGGCTTGAACTCCCAGCGCTGGCTGTCCTCAAGCGCGGGCGGCACAAAGTCAGCATGTGTCGCGCCCAGCACCCTCACTTGGCCGGCCCGCCCCTCAGCGGTGACCTCGCACTCAAAGATCACGCGGCCCGCGAGCTTGCGGTCGCGCAGGCTCTCCGGGTAATCGCCGAGCGGCGAGGCCGTGAGCTCAGCGGGCTCGCGTGGTGAAGGCTTGGGCAACAGATGCGCCGGCGGAAGCAGACCGGGTTTCTTCGGGTCGGGCTTCGACGGATCAAACATGAAGGGCACATCCAGGCTCATGGCGACAGCCGTGCCGGACTCGCGCGCCGGCGTGAACACCCAAGTGCGCACCGCCGCCACCGCACTCTCGCCGAGTCGGGGATCGGTCTCATCAAGCACGCGCGCCTGTGTGACGCGGCCCGCTTCGTCCACCACGATGCGCACTGTCACAAAGCCGCCGACGCGCGCGCTGCGGGCTTCCGGGGGATAGACGGCGGGCGTCCACGTCTGGAGGAGCGGCGCGCTGTCGGCGACTGCGGCAGTGTCGGGTTTACCCGCGCCAGCGGCACCGAAGACCAGTGTCGGCGGCAGCATCAGGCCATATGCGAGGAGGAGCCTGTTCATGTTTATCTCTCACTTCTTCTCCGCCGCGCTGCCAAAAACCATCGGCACTTGCACACGGACGGCCACCGGCTTGCCCCCGCGCAGGGGCGGCTCGAAGCGCCAGGCGGCCACGGCCTGCACTGCCGCGTAGCCAAACGCCTCGTCCGTCGCGGAGACGATGCGCGGCAAACGCGACCAGCCTTCCTCGTCGATGATGAATTCGATGAGGGCTTCGCCGGTCGTAACGGTATCCGCCACCGCCTGCGGAAAGCGTGGCGGGCCGCGCGATCGCGGCACCGGCGGCCCATCCAAATCTCGCGCCTGCCGGATGGTCTCCGGGCGCTTCTCCTCGCGGCGGAGCAGCGCGAGGTCCTCCTCGCTGACGAGCTGCCATTGCCCGTCCTCGTTGAACTCCTGCTTGAAGCCAAGGATGGCCGGGCCCGGCTTGCCGGCCCGCAGCGCGGGTTGAAACGTGAAAGACTCAATCGCCGCCTGCACCGCCCGGCCAAACTCCGGGGCGCTCGCCTCGCGCACATCCGCGCGCACGACCCGTCCCTTTTCGTCCACGATGTAGCCGACGGAGGCCTGGCCCGATTTCCGCGCCTTGAGCAACGCGTAGGGATAGACGGGCCGCACGGTGCCGGTCGGCTTTGGCGGGGTGTCGTAACGATAGGCCTCGGGCAGCTTGGCCATGTCGGCCTTGCGGGGCGCGGTGAGCGGGCCCCGGCCGCCATCGTAGGTTTCGTTGAGACTGAAGATAATCGGCACTTGCATGCGTGTCGCCACCGGTCGCTCCCCGACTCGCGCCGCCTCAAATCGCCATCGCCGCACCGCCTCGATCGCGGGGTCGTCGAAGGACGGATTGAGGGAGCGGACGACGTAGGCGTTGCGCACGCGGCCTTCGATATCGACCATGAAATCCACCATCACCTCGCCCCGCATGCCGCTCACGCGCATTTCGAAAGGGTAGATGGGGGGCACCTGCGAGATCACCCGCGGTGGCGTGCCCCCGCGCCCGAGCTGAGTATGCCGCGGATCGATGGTCACGACCACAAACGGCACGCGAACCTGCGCCGGCACCGCCACGCCACCCCGTCGCGCCGGGGCAAACCGCCACGCGCTGGCCGTGATCGCAAACGCGCGCGCCAGCTCCGGCGGAGCTTCGCGGACGGCCGTGACGGCACCAGTCTCATCCACTGTCACTTCGGCCTGAATCACTTCGTCGGGGATGGCGTCGTCGGACTTTTTGCCCGCCGGCAGAGCGCGCCGCACCACGGCGACCTCCAATAAACGGGGCGTGGCCTCCTCTCCTTTTTCCCGCGCGGAAACGGGGTTGAAGATGACGGCAAAAGTGGTCGCGGTGTTGACCCCTTTCTTGTCGCGCCGCCCGGGTGACCAGGCGTAACCGCCGGATTTACCCAGGTGCGCCGCGTGTTCCAAAGCCGGTTGGGTCGCGTGCGGATTAAGCATGAGCACCTTGCCCTTGCCATCGACGATCAGGTCGAACGCCACGTAGCCGATCTCGGCGGTGGCCCGCAGCTCAGGCGGAAATGTGATCTGCGGACTGCCTTTCAACACCGGCAGCTCGTCCGGGGCGTCGTGTGGAACCTGCCACACCGGTTTCGTGATGGTGACATCCTGCGCACCCAGCGCGCCGAGGACGAGCAGCGGCAGCACGCCGCGGCGGAGCTGGGCGAACAAATGCATGGCCATGCCTCAGGTTGCCTGCGCTCAGCCCAGCCCCGCCTTCGCGAGGTGGCCCTTCAGCACGGCGAGGTCTTTTTTCATCAGCGCCTTCATCTGCGTCACGCGGTCGGCGGAGCTCAGCGTCGCGGGCGGACGCTCGAAGGGCGGATACTCCAGGTGCACCGAGATCGGGCCGCCGAGGCCGAGCTCCTTCACCAGCTTGAAATACGCCTCGAAGGGCACGATGCCTTCGCCGAGCGGCACGTTCTCGATCGCGGCCTTGCCGGGCGATTGCTGCCACTTGAAGTCCTTGATGTCGGTGCAGCGAATCCACGGCGCGAGGAGCTTGAGCGCGAGCGGCCACGACTGGCCGCCCTCGGCGACCGCGTGGCGGATGTCGTATTGCACGCCGAGGCCGCGCGGATCGATGTCCTTGAGCAGGTGGTAAAGATCCCAGATCGGGCCGCCCACCCGGGGGCCGGCGTGGTTCTGGATGGCCCCATGGATGCCGAGCGAGGCGTTGAGCGCGGCCAGTTCCTTCAGCGCGGGCTGTAGTTTCTCAAGGGAGCCGGTGATGCCGAGCTTGGCGTCGTAGGAGAAATTGCCGAGGCGGTAAACTTTCACCCCGTGCTGGGCGGCGGTGCGGAGGACGGCCTCGGCGTGCTCGCCGCGGGCACTCGTGATGTCGGTGGTGATCATCTCGACCTTCAGGCCGGCGGCGCGGGCGGCGTCGATGGCGCGGGGCAGGTCCTCCTTCACCTTGGCGGGCAGCACGTGGGGCTGCGCCGTGCGCACGGTCAGGTCGATGCCGCCGTAGCCGCACTCGGCGATGATCTTCGCCGTCTCGGCGACGGAGAACATATGCAGCGGCTTGGAGAAGACGTGGATGGTGCCCGGGGTGGCCGGTTGGCCGGCCTTGGCGGGCGCGGCGGATTTTTTCTCCGCGGCGACGGCGGAGGAAACAGCGCCGGCCAGCGGGAGCGCGGCGGCGGTCGCGGCGAGGCGCGTGACGAAATCACGGCGCGTGCAGGCGGTGGGGGAGGAATCGGCGGGATGGGATTTCATGGGGAAAGGTTAAACGATGGGAAGCGTGACGCGCGCCACGGGCGGGCGATGCGCCGGGCTCAGCCTTTGCCGCCCCGGAGCACGACGACGTGGTCCACGCCCTTGGTCTCGAATTCGCGCCAGTAGCTGTCCTCGATCGCGGAGAGGCGCTCCTCCTCGTCGTCGGTCAGCTCGTCGCCGAGCTTGGTGGGGCCGAGTTCAGAACGCAGGTCGCGCTCGGCGAGGCGGCTGACCAGCTCGCCCCAGAACATGTCGTCGATGAACTGGTCGAGCTTCGTCTGGGCGGGGCCGCCGGCGAGCTTCTCATTGGGGAAAAACTGGCCGTTCACATCCTGCTCGACGAGGTCGGCGCAGCCGAAGGGCGTGGCGAGGCCGAAGATCTTCTGCGCGACATCCGCGTAGCGCTCCGGCATCGTGGCCGGGTCCTCGGGGCGCGCGCCCGCGACGTAGAGCCCGAGATGGGCGAGCTCGAGCAGCCGCGCGTATTCCTTCTGGGTGAACGAAACCTTCATGTCCGCACGACACGAACGGCGAAACGCGCCGCGTTCAACGCAGATCGTCGCGGGCGGCGAGGCGTGAATTGACCGCGCGGCGGTGTTGCGCCGTGCTCGACCCACCCCACGCCGCATGAATCCGCCCGCCCCCTCCGCTGCCGCCGCGGCGCCCAAGCCCGCGCGCCTGCTCTCGCTCGATGCCCTGCGCGGCTTCGATATGTTCTGGATCCTCGGCGGCGACGCCGCGATCCGCGCGCTCGCGAAAATCGCGCCGGTCGGGCCGATGCCGGCGCTCGCAGGGCAGTTCGAGCACAAGGACTGGGCGGGCTTCGCGTTCTACGATCTGATTTTTCCGCTGTTTCTTTTTATCGTCGGCGTATCGTCGGTCTTTTCGCTGTCGCGGCTCGCGGAGCAGCACGACCGCGCCACCGCGATCAAGCGCGTGCTCTTCCGCACCGCGGTCATCTACGCGCTCGGGCTCTTCTACGCGGGCGGGATGACGCAGCCGTGGCCGGGGCTGCGACTGCTCGGTGTGCTGCCGCGCATCGCGCTGGCCTACGGCGCGACGGGGTTGCTGTTCATTTTCTTCAAGCCCCGCGCGCTCGCTGGCATCGCGGCGGCGATCCTCGTAGGCTACTGGGCGCTGCTCACGTTTGTGCCGATTCGGGATTTCCAGCTGGAGAAATCCGCCATCGCGGCGCGCCTCGGCACGGACAAAGCCACGCCCGCGCAGATCGCGGCGGCGTTTGAGGCGACGACCGCGCGCGTCACCGGCGGCTACGAGCCGGGGAAGAACCTCGCCAACCACCTCGACTTCCAATTCCTGCCGGGCCGCAAATACGACGTCTATTGGGATCCCGAGGGCTACCTGAGCACGCTGCCCGCGATCGCGACGTGCCTGCTCGGCGTGTTCGCCGGCCTCTTGCTGCGGCGCACGGACCGCACCGATTCGCAGAAGCTCACCGCGCTCGTGATCGGCGGGGTGGCGGCGATCGCGCTCGGGCATCTGTGGGGCCTGCAGTTCCCGATTATCAAAAAAATCTGGACCTCGTCGTTCGTGCTGGTGGCGGGCGGATGGAGCCTGCTGCTGCTGGCGTTCTTCTACTGGGTGATAGATGTTCGCGGGGCGCGGCGCTGGTGCGTGCCGTTCGTGTGGGTGGGTCTCAACCCGATCACGCTCTACCTCATCTCGGGCATCGTGGGCTACCGCGGGCTGGCCAACCGGATCGTGGGCGGCGATGTGCGCGCGTGGCTCGACCGCACGCTCGGCGCAGGTGGCGGCGATCTCGGCACGAACCTCGGCGCGATCGCGTTCATGCTCACGCTCGCGTGGTTCCTGCACCAGCGGCGGATCTACCTGCGGGCGTGAGGCGTGGCGCCCGCCGCTACGGTTTGGCCGCGAGCGCTTCGAGGAGTTCGGGGCACTCTGCTCGCTCGATGGAACGGCGCAGCAGCGCGCGCGTGTCTTCGGTTGCATCAATGGCGAGAATCGTGCCGATGAGTTCGCGCGCGTGAGCCAAGTCGCCGCTGCCAGCCAGGACTTCGACGTAGGCAACATAGATCTGCCCCGACATGCGCTTGGTAGCGGCGTCGCCCGCGACGGAGCCCATGCGGGAGTGCGCTCTTTTCGCGATGTCCAGCATGACGTTGGCCGGCATCACCTCGAGCGCCTCCGCGTAGCGCCGCGCCGCGATGAGCTGCGGCTGAACCCTCGTGCCAAAGCCCCGGCGCCGCGGATCGCCCGCGGGCAGTTGGTCGAACATCGCGAGGTTGGCCGCCCGATCCCCGAGCGCCTCATTGAGCGCGGCAAAATCACTGGCCGCGCGCGCGTCGCCTTCGAGCAGGCGCGTCTTGGCGGCGTCGCGGCGCGAGACGAGCGCCTCGCGGGCCGGCGGATATTTCGCAGCGAGCCGGCCCAAATCGCCGGTGAGAAAACTGGTGCGGACCCCCGTGAAGGCGCTGACTTTGATCATCCCTTCGTCGAAACACCAGAGGTAGTGCTCGAGCGCCTCGGCCGACTGACCCGCGCGCGCGAGCGTCTTCGCCAGATCGTAGCGGGCGCGGACCGCTTCAGGGCTGTCGGCCGAGGCCGAGGTCACGGCATCGTGCGCGCGCACCAAGGTGGGCCGGCCAGCGACGCCCGCGGCAAAATCCGCGATGAACCGCGCCGGATCGCGAAAGCCGACGATGCGATCGACCTCCGTGCCGTCGGGCTTGAGCAGGAGCAGGGTCGGGTAGGCGGCGATGGCGTAGTGTTTCGCCGCGGCGCGGCCCTCCTTCTCGGCGTCGAGCTTGAGCGCGACGGCCTTGGCGTTGACGAGTTCGCCAACCTTGGGGTCCGTCCAAGTCTGCTGGTCGAGGAGTTTGCAGGGCGCGCACCACGTGGTGAAGAAATCGATGAACACGAGTTTGCGCTCCGCTTGGGCGGCGGCGAACGCGCCCTCGAGCGTGAGGGGGCGGAAGGCCACGGCGGATTTTGTTTCCTGGGCGGCGGCCGGCGGGAGCGCCAGACCGGAGAACACGGCAAAGAGACCGACGAGGCTTCTAGGGTGCATGGGGAAAAAGAGGCGAGCTACGGCCCGCGGCGGAACGCCGCGACTTCGCCAAAGACAAAGCCGGGGACGCCTGCGGGACGCGCTTTCATGCCGCCAACGGTGCGCGTGTCCCGCCCGCGACGCAAGCCGCGCGGCGCGGTGGCCGCCGCTGTCAAGCGACCGGGCATTTTTTTTCGCGCGACGGCGCGGAACATTTTTTTGGCCCGCTCAATCTCTTTTAACACCATGAAAACCATCCGACTTCTCTCCCTCTTCACCCTGGGCTTCGCGGCCCTGGCTCCCTGGGCCGGCGCGCTGGAAAAACCCGCCGACAAGACGCCCCGCCCCGTCCGCCTGCAGCTGCGCGTGGACCTGCCGTTCAGCATGAACCCGATCCGCGACGACGACATCGCCGAGGCGTTTGCCCATCGCGTCGTGACCGCGCTGCACGAGCAGGGCTTCAGGGGCCGCATCAAATACGTCGAGAACGGCGACCGGCTCGACGAGACCGTGCCGGTGCTCGACGTCCGCATCTACGAATGGCGCGTCAACCGCGTCGGCCACACGGATTGCGTCTTCTCCGCGGCGGTGAAATCGCCGCGCGGTGAGCAGAACCTCGGCATGTTCTCCGGCACTTCGATCATGACGTGGCTGCGCCGCGACTGGTTCGCGCGCGCCGACAGCTTCGACGACGCGGCCCGCGACGCGCTGGGCAACCTCAAGGCCCGGCTCGAAGCGACCGGGTTGATCGAGCAGGCGGTGACGCGGCAGAAACAATAGCGCCGCCGCCGCGCCTCACGCGTCGCCAAAGACGCGTTTGCGCAGCAGCCGCAGATCGACGGGCACGAGCAGGAGCAGCAGCACGGCGCTCAACGCCGCGGCGTAGGCGAGGTGCGCCGTGGGCGTGCCGCGCAGCAGCAGCCAGCGCAGACCCTCGGCGAGGTGATGCAGCGGGTTGGCCAGCACGAGCGTCTCAAGCCACGGCAGCGCGGGCAGCGGAAAATACGTGCTGCTCGTGAACCCGATCGGGAGGATCACGAGGAAGAACGGCAGCCCCATGTGATCCATGCTGGGCAGAATCGCGGTGAAGAAGAGCCCCACGGAGGCAAACGCCACCGCCGCGAGAAACAGCAGCGGGATCGCGAGCGGCAGCCACGTCCAGTGCAGCTGCAACACGCCGGCGACGCCGAAGCCCGCGAGCACAAAGCAGACGACGACCGCGTAGAAGGTCGCGAGCGTGGCCGCCCAGAGCATCTCGGCCCAGACGACATGCTCGAGCCGCACCTGCGTCGTGAGCTGGCCCTCCCACGATTTCTGATAGTGCATCCGCATGTAGGCGGAGAAAATCGACTGGAAGAAAGCCGTCATGAACACGGTGTAGGCCAAAATGCCCGGCGCGAGATACGGCAGATAGTCCGCAGGCGCGCCGCCCCACATGAGGTTCCCGATCTGGCCGCCGAGGCCGATGCCGAAGGCGAGCAGCATCACAAGTGGCTCGGCCAGCGGCGGCACCAGGGCCGTGTGCCAGTTGCGCAGATGCACGCGCAGGTGCCGCGCGAGCACGGCGCGACTTTGCCACGCCAACGCGGGGCCGAAGATGCGGCGCGCGGCGCTCATCGGCGGCCCTCCCTCTCCAGCGCCAGAAACAAATCGTCGAGGTTCGGCGGGCGCACTTCGTAGCGCAGCCCGGGAAACGCCGCGACAAACGCCGCCAGCCCCGCCGCATCGAGCGCCACATGCCAGTCGCTGAGCACGGCCGTGAGCGGATCGCCCCGGGCGCGCAACCAGTCCGCAGCGGACCCGGCCTCGGGCGCGGCGTGCGCGAGGATGACGACGTGCTCGCCCACGACATCGCCGAGCAGCACGCGCGTGGTGCCGCTCGCGCGCACCTTGCCCTCCTGCAGCAGCACCAGCCGGTCGGAGAGGCGCTCCGCCTCGTCCATGTAGTGGGTGGTGAGGACGACGGCCATGCCCTCGGCGCGGAGCCGGGCGACGAGTTCCCACACCGCCATGCGCGCCTGCGGATCGAGGCCGGTCGTCGGCTCGTCGAGAAACACCACCTGCGGGCCATGCACCACCGAGCGCGCGATCATCAGGCGGCGCTTGAAGCCGCCGGAGAGCCGATCGGGCTTCTGGTCCGCGTAGTCCTCAAGGCCGAATTGCGCGAGGAGCGCGTCGATGAGCGCCGCGAGGTTCTCGATCTTCGGGCGGTAGTAGCGCGCGGTCTGCTCGAGGTTGCCGCGCACGGTGAAGTCGGTGTCGAACGTGTCGTCCTGCGTGCAGACGCCGAGGGCGCGGCGCGCGCGATCGCCGTCGGTCGCGAGGTCGTGGCCGGCGATGCGGATGCTGCCCGCCTCGGGCCGGAGAAACCCGTAGCACATGCGGAGCGTGGTGGTCTTGCCCGCGCCGTTGGGCCCGAGCAGCCCAATCACTTCGCCAGCGCGGCAAGTGAGGTCGACGCCGTTGACGACGGGCTTGCCACCCAGGTGTTTTACGAGTCCACGGACTTCGAGCAACGGCGCGGCGGGAGGAACGGCAGGCAGGACGGATTTCATGCAGAACGGAAAATTTCACTTCTCATCGCCGGCATCGTCGGACGTCCCGCGATCCGTCGCCACGAGGACGACGATCAAGAGAAGGACGAGGGCGACGGGCAGCATGGGAGGAGGCGGTGCAATCAATCGACGAACCAGACCGCCCGTTCCGGACAACCAAAAATTCAATTGGCTCCCACCCGCGGCAACGGGGCGCCCTCAATCGCAGTGAGCGCAGCGATCTCGGCGAGGGCGTCGCGCGCGCCGGTCGCGAGCAGGAATTCCCAAGCGGCGAGCGCGCGGCGGTAGAAGAGCACGCGCTCGGCGGCGGTCTGGCGGCTGAGGGCGCGCGCCGGTTCGTCGGCCAGCGCGGGTGCCGGGCCGATTTTCTCGGCGGCGGCGCGGACCGCGGGATCGGCAGAGGCGCGGCCCCACGCGACGATCCGCGTGCGGCGCTCGGCGCCCCAGCGCGCAGCGGCCTCGGCCCGCGGGCGGTCGAGCGTGGCGGGGTGCGCGTAGCCGGAGCGCCAGTAGATTTCGTTGATGAGCGCATCGCCGCCGCCGCGCGGGAGAAAAAAATCACGCCCGCCGTCCTCGAGGGCGAGGAGGTGTTTTTCCAAGTCAAGCGCGCCGCCCGCGAGGCCGGGCACGTCGCCGCGGAGCACGGCGGCTTTCCAAGCCGGGCGCAGCGTGTCGGTCCAGACCTTGCGCAGCTCGGCAAGCTGGCCGCGGCGCGCCCCGCCACGGGGTCCGCCGCCGGCGGGACGTTCGCCACGGCCGCGGATCGTGGCATCGAGCTGGGCGCGCGTGCCGGTGAGGAGCAGGTCTTTCGCGGCCGGCGCCTGTTCGGCGAGGCGCGCCGTGAAGCGCGCGAACTGCGCCTGCCGCGCGCGCAGCGCGGGATCGTCGGTCGCGGCGAGGCGGCCGGTATCGACAGCGCGTTGGTAGGCGGCGACGGCCTGGAGCACGGTGGCGTTGACCTCCAACGTGGCGGCGAGCCGCGTCTCGATGAAGCGCGCCCACCCGTCGAGCAGGTGATCGGAGGTGGCGCGCGGCTTGTCGATGGTGCGATCGACAAGCGTGGCGGCCTCGTGGGCGGCGGTGTAGTTGGGTGCGGCGGAGCCGAGCGCGGCGCCCGTCATGAGATCGCGGCCGAGGATGGCCTCGGGCAGGAAGCGTTCGTAGCCCGCCCAGCGTTCGGGAATCGGATCGGCATCGCAGCCGGCGGCGAGGGAATCCTCGTCGGTGGCGGTAAAGCCGGCGATGGGCAGACGGGGATATTTGCTTTTCACGGCGGCCCAAGCCGGCACGCGGGCAAACCATTCGCGCGGCGGCACGGGTTCGCGCGCGACGCCGAGCTCATGGAAGCCGCCGGAGTGGCACTGCGTCATGCAGAACACGACGCGCCCGCGGCCGAGGCCCGCGGCGAGCACGCGGCGCAGCTCGGCGACGCCAAGGATTTCCTTGTCGTCGGTGACCCAGCCGCTGCCACGGCGGCCGGGCTTGAGTTGCCACATCGTGATGGCGCTCTCGCGGGCGTCGCCCTTGCCCGCGAGTTCGCCGTGGTCGCCGACGAAGAGGTGCAGCGTGCCGCCGTCGCGCACGCGCGGGAGAATCTCGTCGCGCAGGGCGCGGAGAAAATTATCCCGCGTGGCGGCGCGGTTCCGGGGCAGGACGCCCGGCTCCCAGGATTGGAGCACGAGACCCTCCCGCCGCGTCTCGCGCCGGGCATCGGCGAGAATCAGTGGGGCATCGGGGCGGTTGCCCGCGCCGAAGAAAATCCACACGGCTTCCGGCGGGCACGTGCGCCCGAGGTGCTCGGCGAGGGCGCGGGCCTGGAGGTATTGCGAGTAGTTATTGGAGAGCGGCGTGCCGCCGCCGGAAAGCAGCACATAGGCGTCGCGCGAAGCGGCGGGCGGGGGCGAAACGGCCGGCGTCGCGCGATCACCGGAGGTCGAGCAACCCGCCAAGAGGGCCGCGACGACGACAAAAAACGCAGGAAGGAGACGCGGCACGGGGTGTTGCTAGTGGCGGGGCGCACGCGGGTGCAAACGGGAAAACCATCCGGGCACGCCGAGGCGCTCAGGAACAAACCGCGGGGTTTGCGCCTCGCACGAAAACCTCCACGCTCCCTCCACCCATGATGTTCCGCCGTCTCGCCGTCCTTATTCTGATCGGGTTGTCCGGCCTGCCGGGCGGGGCCGCGCTCTTCGGCGCCGCGGCGCCCTCGCACGTGAAGGCGGCGCTCGTGGCCGCGGATGCGGGCGTGCAGCCGGGCCGGCCCCTCACCGTCGCGCTCCGCCTCCTCCACGATCCGCACTGGCACACGTATTGGTCGAATCCGGGCACAGGCCTGCCGACGACGCTCGAGTGGAAACTCCCGCCGGGCTGGAGCGCCGGGCCGATTCAGTGGCCTGCGCCGATTTTGCTGAAGGATAAGCGCGGCAACATCGTCGGCCAAGGCTACGAGGGGGAATTGCTGCTGCCCGTCACGCTCACGCCCCCAGCGGACCTGAAGCCCGGCGAAACGATCGAGCTGAGCGCCCGCGCCGATTGGCTGATGTGCGAGGAAATCTGCATCCCGGGCGGTGCGACCGTGAAACTGCGGCTGCCGATCACCGCCGCCGCGCCGACAACCGATGCCACTTGGGGTGAAAAAATCCGCGCCACGCTGGCGGGGTTGCCGCGCGCTGATGCGGCATGGAATGCTCGCGCCGTGCGCACGGGGAAGACCATCACGCTCACGCTCACCCCGGCCGCGACCGGAGCGGGCGAGCCGAAGACGCCGCACTTTTTCACGGCCGACGGCCTCATCGCCTACGACCTACCACAAACCGCGAAACGCGAGGCGAGCGGGGCGTGGGTGCTGAACCTGCCCGTGGCGAGCGAGGGACCAGCGGACGCGAAGCAATTGCTCGGTGTCGTCACGGCCGACGGCGGCTGGCTGCCCGGCGGAGCGCTGCGGGGCCTGAGTGTGGCGGCCGACCTCGTCGCCGGAGCCGGTGGCGCAACGGCGACCGCGATCGCCGGCGCAAAGGGCGCAGGGGACAGCCCGGCCGTCGTCGCGGCCAGTCTGCCGAGCACGCTGGCGCTCGCGTTTCTTGGCGGGTTGATCCTCAACCTCATGCCCTGCGTGTTTCCGGTGCTCGGCATCAAGATTCTCGGGTTCGTCAACCAAGCCGGCCAGCGGCGCAGCGCGGTCGTGCTGCACGGAGTCGTGTTTACGCTCGGCGTGTTGCTGTCGTTCTGGGCGCTGGCGACGGTGCTGGCCGTCCTCCGCGCGGGCGGGGATCAGCTCGGATGGGGCTTCCAGCTGCAGTCGCCGGCATTCGTTTACGCCGTGGCGGTGCTGATGCTGGTGTTTGCGCTCAACCTGAGCGGGGTCTTCGAGTTCGGGCTGCGGGCGACGGCCGTGGGCGGCAAGCTGCAGGCGAAGGACGGCTACGCCGGATCGTTTTTCACGGGCATTCTCGCGACGGTGGTGGCCACGCCATGCAGCGCGCCCTTTCTCGCGCCGGCGCTGGGCACGGCACTGGCGGTCTCGACCGTGGAGTCGTTCGCGATTTTCACCGCGATCGCCCTCGGGCTCTCCGCGCCGTATCTGCTGCTGTCGATTTTCCCGCGAGCCGTGAAGGTGCTGCCGCGGCCGGGCGCGTGGATGGAGACGTTCAAGCAGTTCATGGCTTTTCCGCTCTACGCCACGGTGGGCGCTTTGATTTGGGTGCTTGCGGCGCAGCTGAGCGAGGACGGGTTTCTGATGGCGCTGCTCAGCCTCGTGCTCATCGCGCTGGCGGTGTGGGTATATGGGCGCTGGGCCAAACCGGGCGCACCGCGGAAGCGCGTGCGGTTCGGCGTGGCGGGGCTCGTGGTGGTGGGGGCGCTGGGCCTGTGGCTGGGCTGGCCGCGCGCAGCCATCGCGGCTGGCTCGGGTGCCGGTGGCCTGCCGGCCGTCGTCTGGGAGCCGTGGAGTCCCGAGGCAGTCGCGAAATACCGCGCCGAGGGTCGCATCATCTACGTGGACTTCACCGCGCGCTGGTGCGCGACGTGCCAGACCAACAAGAAACTCGTGTTCGGGTCCGACGAGGTGCTGCGAACGCTGGTGGAAAAGAAGGTCGTAACTCTGAAAGCCGATTGGACCAACCAAGACCCGCGCATCACCGCGGAACTGGCGCGTTACGGACGCTCGGCCGTGCCTTTCAACGTGGTCTGGCTGCCCGGGCGCGATACTCCATCGATTCTGCCTGAAATCCTCACTCCCGGGGTGGTAATCGAGGCATTGCGGTAGCCCGATTTGGTCGCTTCGCCGGCTCAACGGGAGGAACCGACGGAGTCATCCAAACAGGCCCGCCCCACTGGGCCTTAACCCACCTAACCGGACGGAATTTGCAGATTTAATCAAAAAACGTCGGGAATCATTACAGTTCGTAGGGGATAGCACCTAGGTATAAAATACCCTATAATTTCTCTAATTATTGTTATTTAATATTTAATATAACTGATACACTCATTGGCATGATTACTGGTAAATTATTTGTCAGTCCCAGTAACCAACAACATCCAATGAAACTAAAAACACTCTTCAGCAGTGCAGTTCTCGCCCTCGGGCTCGGTAGCGTGGCGCACGCCGCCACTTTCACCTACAATTTCGCGACCAACGGTAGCGATGTGCTCACGGCCTCCCCTTCATCGGCGACGGCAGGTGCTCCCAGCGTTTCTGTCACCGCTTGGTCCACGACCAACTTCACCAGTTGGACCCAAGGGAATGTCACTCAAAACGGCAGTGCTGGCATGGGTGCCCGAACCCACAACAACGACAGCCACACGGTCGACAATGGCACTCGTTTCGAATTCTTGCTCTTCTCGTTCGGTGCCGCTGTGGATGTGAATTCTTTCCGCCTCGGCTACATTGATGGCGACTCTGACTATCGCTGGTCCGTCGGCAATACGAGCAATCTGACCACCCTGTATTCGACGGGAACAGATGGCTTCAATGCACCCCTGTCACCCTCCGTGCAGTCGATTAACCCCTCAAACATTCTCGGCTCATACCTGCTCTTGGGCACGACTCCGAACAGCAACTATGACGATGATCGTTTTAAAGTGAACCAGCTCATCGTCGACTACACCACGCCTCCCCCCACCCAAGGCGTGCCGGACTCCGGTGCGACGCTCATCCTCCTTGGCCTCGGCCTCCTCGGCCTCGCGGGTCTGAAGCGCCGGATGGCCGCCTAATCGGTCCTTCCTGATATTACGCCAAAAGCGCCGGGTGCTCACGCATCCGGCGCTTTTTTGTGCCCCGATGGTTTCATCCTGATTCAAGGACTCTGCAGAGTCGTTCTCGCCCGGCCGTTTGACCTGCCGCCGCCCCACCCCACGCTGCGGCTGTGCTCTCCGACGCCTTTGCCGGCCTGCAAAAACTCCTCCTGCCCGACCAGTGGCAGGCGCAGGCCTTGGCAGCCCTGCGTGCGGGCCACGATGTGGTGGTCGATGCCCCGACCGGCGCGGGCAAGACCTACATCTTCGAGCGCTGGGCCGAGCAGGGTGGCTTCGCCCGCCGTGCGCTTTTCACCGTCCCCACCCGTGCCCTTGCCAACGACAAATTCGCCGAATGGCGCGCCCGCGGCTGGGAGGTCGGCATCGTCACAGGTGATGTCAGCCACCGCCCCGAGGCTCCGGTCGTCGTCGCCACTCTGGAGGCCGTGCAGGGCCGAATCGCCGACGCAACCCGCCCCCTCTCTCATTCGGGCCTGACGTCTCCCGGCGCAACGCCCCATCCCCCGCCGGTCGAGCGCCCTGCTTTTCAGCTGCTGGTCATCGACGAATACCACTGGATCGCCGATCCGCACCGGGGCAACCATTACGAAGGCGTTCTCCTCTCCACTCCGCCCGGCCTGCAGCTGCTCCTCCTCTCCGGTGCGGTCGCCAATCCCACCGATGTCTCCGCCTGGCTTCAACGCCTCGGTCGCCGGGCCACAGTGATTCAGCACCGCGAACGGCCGGTGCCGCTGGAGGAGGTAGAGGTCGATGATCTCGTGCGCGGGCTGCCGCGCTGCATCGAGGGCTTCTGGGCCCGGCGCGTGGCCGGCGCGCTCCGCGACAACCTCGGCCCGGTCCTCGTCTTTGCACCGCACCGTGCCGACGCCGAGCGCCTCGCCCGGCAATTCGCGCGCGAACTCCCGCTCGCCGACCCGCTCACGCTCACGCCGGAGCAGGAACAACTCGCCGGCCCGCTCATGGCCAAGCTGCTCCGCGCCCGCGTGGCCTTCCACCACAGCGGCCTCAGCTACGCGCAGCGCGCCGGGCTCGTCGAGCCGCTCGCCAAGGCCGGCCAGCTCCGCGCCGTCGTCGCCACGCTCGGCCTCAGCGCCGGCATCAACTTTTCCCTCCGCTCGGTCCTCATCACCTCCGGCAGCTACCGCCACGATCATCTAGAACGCGAAATCGCCCCGCACGATCTCCTCCAGATGATCGGGCGCGCCGGCCGCCGCGGGTTGGATGAAAACGGCTACGTGCTCGTGAGCGCGGACTCGCCGCGTCTCCGGCGCGCGGCCCCGCTCCGCCTCAAGCGCGCCGCACCCTTGCCGTGGGCCTTCTTTCTGCGCAAACTCCGCGCCACCGAGTCCACGGCCGCCGAACTCGCGCGCGACGCATCCGGCCGCTTTTTCACCGAGGCCCCCGTGCCGCTCGGCGCCGAAATCACCTCGCATCTTGATCCCGCCACCCTGCCCTGCGGCGAACGCACGGATACCGGCCGCGCCCGCCTCGTGCGCCGCGAACGCCAGCCCTTCGCCGGCTGCCCCACCTGCGCGCTTCGCGCCGCATGCCTCGCGCTCTCCCCGGAGCCCACGCTCCTCTGGCAATGGCAACGCACCGGCGTGCTCGATCGCCGCCTCGGGCTCACCGTGCGCGGCGAGATCGTCTCGTTTTTCCTCGGGCCCGAGGGCCTCGCGCTCGCCGCCGCGCTGGAGGATCGCCGCTACCCGATCGACGATGTGCTCTTCGATGCCGCGGATCTTTACGGCGGCGAACGCTTCTGCGGCACCAATCCCCGCTGGCTCGGCCGCCTCGCCGAAGTCAGTGCGCGCGCCTACCGCCGCCTCACCATCGAGGGCTGGCTGCACGAGGGCGTGCCTCTGCACTACGGTTCCGGGGCAGGCGAGGCCGTGCGCGCCCTCGTCGCCGAGGGTGCCCGCACCCGCGAGGTCCTCGCCGAGATCGAGACGGCCGGCCGCGGCGATCTCGATCGCTTGCTCACCGAGTGGCGCAGCCTGCTCAAGCAAATCGCCGCCGCCGGCCCGCTCCTCGGCGATGGCGCGCCGATGACCGGCCGCGATCACTTCATCGCCGAGCGCTGGGACGAACTGCGCACGCTCGCGCGCCACTGGCTCGGCGAATCGCGGCAGGAGTCGCTGCCCGCCTTGCCCCCGCTGACCGCCGACCAGCGCCGGACCGTGAACCACAGTGTGCTGCGTCCCGCCCGGGTGCCGCCGCCAGGCCGGCCGCAACCGGTGTGAGGCAGGTCAGCGTGCCCCGCCGCTCCACGCGGCGAACAACGCTTCGCCCAGCACCGCGCGGATCCGCGCCTCGGTTTCTTGCCGCGCGCGTTCCCGTTCCGCCAGCGCCTCCGCGTCCAGCTCGAGGGCAAACGCATACTTCAAGTCAAATGCCCGCTGCGCCCGGAACACCGCCCGCCGCTGCGCCTCGCTTGCCGCCGTGCCCGCGAGCCGCTGGGTGACGCGCACGCCGGTGATCGATTCCCTCAGTTCGAATTCCTCCAGCTCGCCGGGGTCGAGCACACGTCCGAGGTCCGCATGCAGCTCGGCCTCCAGCAGCGCCAGCTGCCGCAGCAGCACCTTCGCATCCGTCAACGTCGCCGCCTCGGTTGCCGCTAGCTCACCCGCGACCCGTCGCCGGAGTTCCTCGTAATCGCGTCGGATAGCGGCCACCCGCGCGGCCTTTTCCAGCGCCGTCATCGTCCGCGCCGTGGGCCCGCGCTCCGGTTTCGGCGCCGACTGTTCCACTTCACGCACCAGCTCGCCCACCGCCGCCGGCTCCGCTCGCGACCCTGCCATCGGCTCCGCCCCAGGTCTCGCCGGCCACTTGTAAAATGCCACGAACGCCACCACCAACCCCACCCCACCCACCATGAACGCGAGCCGCTTCATGCGCCCCAGCCTGCACGCCGGGCGCCGCGCCGCAATTTTTTACCCTGCACCGGTCCGATCACGGGGGCGCTGCGCCGGTGGCGCCGCGTTTGTCGTTGCCCGGCCGCCGCCGCGCCCGCACTCCCGAGGTTCGCGTGTCTGCCGATCATCGCCGTTCTGTCGCCCTGCTCATTGCCGCCGCGCTCTGCTGGAGTCTGGCGGGCGTGCTGATCAAGGCCGTCGCGACCCATTGGTCCGGCCTCGCTGTCGCCAGCGGCCGCGGGCTCATCGCGGCGCTGTTCCTCATCGCGGTCCAGCGCGGGCTGCGGTGGCGCTACTCCCGCGCCCAGATCATCGGTGCCATCGCCTACGCGGCGACCACCGTGCTGTTCTGCACCGCGACCACACTCACGAGCGCGGCCAACGCCATCCTCCTCCAATACACCGCGCCCGTCTGGGTCGCCCTCCTCGGCGCGTGGTTCCTCGGCGAGCGCGCCTCGCGGGCCGATTGGTTCACCATCGTGGCGGTGCTCGGCGGGCTCGCGCTCTTCGTGCTGGACGGACTCGCCCTCGGCCATGCCGGTGGCAACGCGCTCGCGCTGCTCAGCGGCCTGGCGTTCGCCTCGATGACGATGGCGCTCCGCCACCAGAAAGACGGTTCGCCCGTGCAATCCATCATTCTCGGCAACCTGCTCGCGTTTGTCATCGGCCTGCCGTGGTTGCTCGCGGCTCCGCCCTTGCCGGCCACGGGGTGGGCGGCGTTGCTGACGCTCGGTGTGGTTCAGCTCGGCGTGGCCTATCTGCTCTTCGTCCGCGCCATCCGGCACGTCACGGCGCTCGAGGCCATGCTCATCCCCGTGATCGAGCCCATCCTCAACCCGATTTGGGTTTTCCTGGCGTTTGGCGAAGTGCCATCGCGCTGGGCGCTGATCGGCGGCGCGATCGTGCTGGGCGCCGTCACGCTGCGCGCCGCCGTGTCCCTGCGCGCGGCCCGGCGGGTCGGGCACTTGGCGGCCAATCCGCAGTCCCACGTCGCGTGAAACCTTTTGCCCTGCTCGCGGGTTGTCTGGCGGTGCTCGTCCCAACGCCGTCACACGCCGCCGCCGCGTCCGTCCCGGAGACCGTCGTGCTGCTGCACGGTCTCGGCCGCACGAGTTGGTCGATGAGCGCGCTCGCGCGGGAACTGGAGCAGGCGGGCTTCCGCGTCGTCAATCCCTCCTACCCGTGGCGCAGCCGCACGCTCGAGCAACTCGCCGCCGACTGGCTGCCGGCGCAGCTCGTGAAGCTGCCGCCAACACCGCGCGTGCACCTCGTCACCCACTCGATGGGCGGCCTGCTCGTGCGCGCATGGCTGCGCGAGCACGGCGCGCCGCCGAATCTCGGGCGGGTCGTGATGCTCGCCCCGCCCAATGCCGGCAGCGAGATCCCGGATGCGTTCGGTGCGGCCGCGCCGTTCCGTTGGCTCACCGGCCCCAGCGGCCCCCGCCTCGGCACCGCGCCCGACGCCCTGCCCGCCACGCTCGGTCCCTGGCCCGCCCCGGCGATAGATCTCGGGATCATCGCCGGCAGCGGCGCCTCATCCGCCACCCTCGGCGCGGCTGTGCCGGCTCCGCATGATGGCAAGGTCAGCGTGGCCTCCACCCACCTCGACGGCGCGCGTGATCACTTGGTGCTCCCGTTTTCGCACACGTGGATCGCGTGGCAGCGCGAGACGGCGGCGCAGGTCGCGCATTTCCTCCGCACCGGGCGCTTCGCCGCGCAGCCCTAGTCCGGGCTCGGCAAACGGACTTTTTCCGCAGACAATTCCCCGCGCCCGCGACGCTCACCCAGAACCCCTCCGCCTCCTCCCGTGAAACCCTTCGCCCTCCTCCTCGCGGCCTCGCTCGCCGCCAACGCCGCGTTCGTCGCCGTCTTCGTCACCCAGTCTCCATCCGCCCCGCCGGCTCCCGCCGCGTCCGCGCCTCTCGCCGCCAGTCGCGGCGCCTCGGCCGACGCCCTGCGCACCGCGCTCGCCAGCGGCGATGCCGCCGCGCTCGAGGCCGCCGGTCTCTCGCGCGATCTCGCCCGCGAGCTCGCCCTCGGCCGCACGATCGGCCGCCTCGCCGATCAGGCGCGGGGTGGCGCGCCGGCCGGCGACGGCCGTTGGTGGACCAATCGCCACGCCGCCGCCACGCGCGAGGCGCAGGCCGCCGCCCGCCGCCAGCTGTCGGCTGCGCTCGCCGCCGCCCTCGGAATCGATCTCGGGCTGGGCGCGGACCCAGCGCAGTTCGCGTTTCTCCCCGCCGCCAAGCGCGACCAGCTCCGCCGCATCACCGACGACTACGACGAGATGATCGCCAAGTTCTCCGCCTCCGGCCTCCAGCTCCCCTCCGATCGCGAGCGCCTCCGGCTCCTCCGCGCGGAGCGCGAGCGCGACATCGCCGCCCTCCTCACCCCCGAGGAAAAGCTCGCCTACGATCTCCGCACCTCGCCCAGCGCCGCCACCGTCCGCAACCGCTACGGCGATGCCATCGAGAGCGAGGCCGAGTTCCAGCGCGTCTACGCCCTGCAAAAAGCCTTCGACGAAAAATACTCCCGCGAGGCCCTCGTCGGCCGCATCTCGCCCGAGACGCTCCGCGCCCGCTCCGAAGCCGAGCGCCAGCTCGACGCCGATCTGCGCGCCGCCGTCGGCGATGATCGCTACGCCGCCCTCCGCCGCGCCGCCGATCCCGACGTGCGCAACCTCGACAGCCTCGTCTCGCGCCTGAGCCTGCCGAGCACCGCTACCGACACCATCCTCGCCGCCCGCGACACCTACGCCGCCGCCTCCCAGCGCATCAATGCCGACACCTCGATCTCTGTCCCCGAGCGCCGCACGCAGATCCAGGCCCTCGCCGAACGCGCCAAAGCCGACGTCACGCGCACCCTCGGCACCGAGGCCGGCACCACCTACGCGCAGGTTTCCCCGTGGATCAACCACCTCTCCGGCGGCCTCGCCTACTCCACGCAGCCGCAGTCCAACTCGCCTCCCGGCCTCGGTCTCGGCCAGCAGAGCGTCTTCCCCGTGCTGCCCGCCGGCGTCAACGCCGCCGCCGGCACTCGCCAAGTCATCTTCAACAGCGACGCCGCCGTGGATCGCCCCATCGGCGTCCCGGCCCAGATCATGACCTTCACGACCACCGACACCGTGACCACCTCCGCCGGCGGCGCGCCGGCGACGAACGTCACACCGCCCGCCACGCCGACCCAACCGGCCCCGAAACCGTAGTCGCACCCGCTCTCCGCGCGGCCGGCTCACGACCGTGGCGGCTTCAGTTGCAGCAGCACATTCGCGAGCGTGATCAGCCCGCCGCCGACGAGCAGCGTCCACGTCGCGGCCTCGTTGCCGTAGGCGATTCCCGCCCACGTCGAGAAAATCGCCGGCAGGAACAGCGCCATCACCGAGCCGAAGATCGGCTCGATGCAGTAAATCAGCCCCGCCTCCGTCGCGGTGATCTTCGGCTGCCACGCGTTCATCAGCGAAAACGATCCGTAGGTGCACAACAACGTAAGGATGCCCGTGAAGACGAGCCACGGCGCCGAGGTCCACGGCGTGATCAAGGCCGCCATGTCTGGCGCCGTCACACCCGCAAGCACCCAGAAAACCGCCGCCTCGGTCGCAAACATCACAAACGTGATCCGCTCCGGCCGGTTGCCCGCAAACTCCGGCCGATCGAGCGTGAGGATCTGCCCCATGAAAAAAAGCGAGGCGAGAAGCGTCTCCCACTCGCCGCGGCCGAGATGGAGCTCGCGGAAATCGAACCGCCCCAGGATCGCCACCCCCGCGAGCACGAGCGCGCAGCACACCCAGATGAGCGCGCGCGGGCTGCGCCGCGCCCGCACCGCCAGCCACACCGGGATCAAAATCGCGTAGAACTGCGTGAGGAAGGCCGAGGTGCTCGCCTCCGTGAATTGCAGCGCATCGTTCTGCAGCAGCATGCCCGCCGCCGCGAAGAGCCCGAGGATCACGCCCTGTTTCCATTCGAGCGGAGTGGCGCGCCAGATGTCGCGCGGCCGCAGCGCGAGCATGAGCAGCACCGCCAGCAGGAAACGCGGCGCCACCGTATAGACCGCGGAGAACCACGTGCCCGCCTGCGGCAGCAGCTGCGCATGGAGCAGCGTGATCGCCTTGATGAGCGGGAAGCTCAGGCCCCAGAAAAAATTCGCCACGAGCAGCATGAGCAGCGCGCGCGGGCGCTCGGGATGGTAGGCGTCGGTCATGGCGGGCGTTCGTCGGAAAAAATCCCGCCCAACCTGCGCCCGCGTCTCCCACGCGCCAAGCGAATTGGCCGGCGCCCGGCCCCGCGGCACTTGTGCACATTTCAGCAGTCTGCATTCGACGGCTTGCCCCGCGCCGGCCTAAGAAAAGCCCGCTCCCATCGTTTCTTTTCCCCGCCATGAAGCTCCCTGCGCTCGTGCTCGTCGGTTCGCTCGCGGCCAATGCCGCTCTCCTCGCGCTGTTCGCCTACCAGCCGGCGCTCGCGCCTCCCGCCGTCCGCGACTGGTTCGTCAGCGACGCCGATCAGGCCGCGCAACGGGCCGACGCCCTCCGCCTCCAGCGCGAGCGGGCCGACGCCGATCTGCGTGCCGAGGCCGACAAGCGCGCCGGCGTGTGGTCCACCCTCCAGGCCGAGGATCTCCGCACGCTCATCGCCCGGCTCAAGGCCGCGGGCTTCTCGCCTGTGCTGGTGCGCGCCATCGTCAACGCGCGCCTTGAGGCCACCTTTTCGGCGCGCATGCAGGAGCTGATCGGCACGGTCGGCGACGCGCCTTTCTGGAAGCCCGAGCCGTTCAGCTCCTACAGCAACGCCAAATTCTACGAGACGCAGAGCCAGATCTACCGCGACCGCACCAAGGCGCTCCGCGAACTCCTCGGCGACGACTTCTACGCCGCGGGCAGCGGCGATCCCACCGCCGATCAACGGCGGCAGTTCGGCGATCTGCCCAAGGCGAAGATCGATCTGATCCAGCGCATCGTGGACGACTACGCCGAGATGGAGTCGCAGGTGCGCGCCGCCACCAACGGCATCGCCCTGCCCGAGGATCGCGCCAAGCTCGCGCTCCTCGCGCGCGAGCGGCGCACCGACCTCGCCGCAATCCTCACCCCCGCGGAACTCGAGGACTACGAGATGCGCACCTCGACCATCACCTCCCGGCTCCGCACGGGCCTCACGCTGATGGACGCCACGGAGGCCGAGTTCCAGGCCATCTACCGCGCCCAGCAGCCGTTCGCCGATCTGCTCAATCCGCCCAGCATCGGCGGCAGTATCAGGTTCACCGCGGAGGACTCCCGCCTGCGCACGGAGGCCCAGAATAAAATCAACGACCAGATCAAAGCCGCGCTCGGCGAGCAGCGCTACGCCGACTACGCCCGCGCCAGCAATTACGACTACCAAAATCTGCACCGCCTCGCCCAACGCGACAACATCCCCGTCGAAGCCATCAACCGCGCCTACGATCTGCGCCTGCCGGCCGCGCAGGAATCGATGCGCATCCACGATGCCCGGCTCGACCCCGCGGCCCGCAACGCGGCCCTGCAAGCCCTCGCCGCGACGACCAAGGCGAAACTCGTCGCCAACCTCGGCCCCGCCGTGGCCGAGGACTACGCGAAGAACCTGTCGTGGCTCAACGCCCTCGAACGCGGCTACAGCCTCCGCCTGAGCCCCGATGGCAGAACCACGACCTACATGGCCGGGCCCACGGCCCCCAAACGCTAAGGCCGACGATGAAACCCTTCCTCTCGCTCCTCCTCGCAGTGTCGTTGGCCGCCAACGCCACGCTGGCCTACTTCGCCTTCTCGGGCAGTTCCCGTCTCACCGCCGAACTGAACGCCCAGGCCGCCGCCGCCCAGGCCGCCGCGACCAAAGCCCGCGCCCCCGCCGCACGCGCCCCGGTCGAGGCTGACACTTGGGCGCGCCTCAAGACCGACGAGCTCTCCGCGCTCGCCCCGCGGCTGCGCGCCGCCGGATTCCCGCCGGAGGTGATTCGCACCATGATGAGCGCGCTCGTCGCCGAACACTTCGCGGCCCGGCGCCGCGCCCTCGACCCCGACGCCGCCACCCGCGCGTTCTGGAAAACAGCCCGGCCCGATCCCGCGCTCCAGCTCGCCCAAAACCAGCTCTATCGCGAGCAGGAGAAAATGCTCCGCGATCTGCTCGGCCCCGGCGGCCGCACCACCGATCCCCTCGCGCTCGCCCGCCTGCGCTCCCGATTTGGGAACCTGTCGCCGGAAAAACTCGATGCCGCCCAGCTCATCGAAAGCGATTTCATCCAGAAGCGCACCGAGTTCTACCTCACCAAGGGTTCCTACAGCTCCGCCGATCTCGCCCCGCTGGAACGCGAGCAGCGCACCGCACTCGCCGCCATCCTCTCCCCGGCTGAGCTGGAGGAATTCGATCTGCGCAGCAGCCGCACCGGCCAGTCCATGCGCACCGATCTCTCCGCCTTCGAGCCCACTGAGCAGGAGTTCCGCGCGATCTTCCCGCTCCGCCAGGCCTTCGACGAACGCTACCCCAACACCTCCGGCATCCCCAGCCAGGAGCAGATGCGCGAGCGCTCCGAAGCGCAAAAGCAGCTCAACGCCCAGATCACCGCCCTCCTCGGCCCCGCCCGCGGCGCCGAGTATGAACGCATGACCGACTACAATTACCGCCAGACGAGCCACCTCGTCGCGCGCTACGAACTGCCCCCCGCCACGACCCTCAACCTGTGGACGACGCAGAAAGAGTTCGAGCGGCGCCGCAACGAGATCTACGCCGCCGGCGCCAACACCGCGCCGGAGCTGCGGCAGATGCAATTGAACGCGCTCCAACAGGAGGCGATCGCACGGGTGACTCCGCTGCTCGGCGACGCCAGCCGCGTCGAAGCCTACAAGCAATACGGCGGCTCGTGGCTGCAGAGCCTCATCCCCCGCCCGCGCCCGCCGAACTGAGCGCCCCGCTTCACGCCTGCTCGACAACCGCGCGGCCCGCCGCCACTTCTTTTCGCCCATGGCGAAGGCAAGCAGCGGACGGAAGCTGACCAAAAAGGACTACGAAGCCCGCGTGCCCGCCGTGCGCGAGGCGCTCATCCAGCTCCAAATCAAGCTGCAGGCGGCGCCGTTTCCCGTCCTCCTCGTCATCGCCGGCGACGACGCCTCGGGCAAGGGCGACGTCGTCAACCTCCTCAACGGCTGGCTCGACCCGCGCGGCGTCGAGACCTTCGCGTTCCACGACCCCACCGACGAGGAGCGCGAGCGACCGCCCATGTGGCGCTACTGGCGCTCGCTGCCGCCCCACGGCCGCATGGCCATCTACGCCGGCGGCTGGCATGGCGACGCGCTCGCCGCCGATCCGCGCACCCCGCGCGAACTCGCGGAGTTCGACTCCACCCTCGCCCGCCTCACCCATTTCGAAGGCCTGCTCGCCGACGGGGGCGCCCTGCTCGTGAAAATCTGGCTCCGCCTCGGCGCGGATGCGCAGCGCGACCGCCTGCACGAACTCGAGGGCGATCCCGACACCGCGTGGCGCGTCTCGCCCGAGGACTGGAAATTCCACCGCGACTACGTCCGTCGCGCCGCCCTCGGCGCCCGCCTGCGCCGCGCCACGGAACTCGCCGCCGCGCCCTGGCACCTGGTCGAGGCCGCCGATCCCCGCGCGCGCAACCTCGCCATCGCCGACGCCCTGCTGGCGCGCTTCAAGCAGCATCTCCGCCGGCACGCCGCGCGCCCCGCGCCCAGGAAACCACGGCGCATCACGCCGCTCCGCCCCGTCGGCCTGCGCATGCTCCAGGCCGTCCCCCTCGATCAAACCCTCGGCGAATCGGATTATGCGGAGAAACGCGCCAAGTGGCTCGGCCGCCTGAATCGCGCCGTGCGCGACGCCGCGCAGCATGGCCGCTCCATCGTGTGGGTCTTCGAGGGCTGGGATGCCGCGGGCAAGGGCGGCGCGATCCGCCGCCTCACCAGCGCGATCGACGCGCGCGACTGCCGCGTGATCCCCGTCGCCAAGCCGACCGACGAGGAGAAGTCGCACCACTACCTCTGGCGTTTCTGGCGCCACATCCCGCGCGCCGGCCGCGTGACCATATACGATCGCTCGTGGTATGGGCGCGTGCTCGTCGAGCGCATCGAGGGCTTCTGCCGGCCCGAGGAATGGCGGCGCGCGTTTGAGGAGTTGAACGACTTCGAGGCCCAGCTCACCGCGCACGGCATCATCGTCATCAAGTTCTGGCTCCACCTCTCGCCGGCGGAGCAGCTCAGGCGTTTCCGCGAGCGGGAGAAGACCGCCTACAAGCGCCACAAGATCAACGCGGAGGACTGGCGCAACCGCCGCCAGTGGGCGGCCTACGAGACGGCCGCGGGCGACATGCTCGCGCTCACCCATCGCCCCGCCGCGCCGTGGCACCTCGTGGCCGCGGAGAACAAGCGCTTCGCCCGCCTCGAGATCCTGCGCGCTTCGTGCAAGGCGATCGCCGACGCGCTGGAGCGCGAGTGAGGGCGCGCGCTTGCCTCGCGTGGCGCGGGCGGCGATCCTCATGGCGTGATTGTGCTGCTGCTCCTCGTGCCGCTCTTCCTCGCCTTCGAGGTGTGGCAGCTCGTGATCAGCGAGCGCTACCTCGGGCTGAAACAGATCGCGCGCGGGACCGATCCGCGTCCACTGGGACCGAGCGAAGCCGTGGCGTTCTGCTGGAGCGCCCTGCTGATCCTCTACTGGCTGTGGATGATCACGCTGCTCGTGCTGCCGGCGGGACGGGTGCATGGCGCGGGCCTGCTCGGGGTCTCGGTGCTCGGCTACGCGCTGCGCCGCAGCGTGGGCCTGCGCTGGATCCTCGTCATCCTGACGTTTGAGGGCGCGGTGCGGCTCGGCCTGCTCTTCTCGCTGGCGGCCGCAGCCTGGATGGGGCTCGACTAGCGCCCCAGCCGGCGCGTCTCGGCCTTGGGCGCCGGCTCGGCGAACGACGCCGCGAAAAACTCCTGCGCGGCCGTGATGAACTTTGCATACTTGCCGTAGTCGCCGGCCCACGAATTGGGCACACAAACCCGCTTGATCACGCCGCGGCCCACGCGGTCCGGCGCTTCGGTGTCCACCGCCAGCTCGACCGCGAACTTCGGATCATGCGCATGCACGACGTAGTGGCGCGAGCCATCGCGCCCATCGCGCTCGATGCGGATAAAAGGGGAATCGTTCATCGCGCACGCCGAACGTGGGCCCGCGCGCCGCGCGGCACAATCCCCGAATGCGCCCGGGCCAGGGAGTTTTCCCCTTGAGCCGCAAGGCGGCGCGACGCACAAAACTTTCCGCCATCCGCGCGCCGCCCTTTCCCGTCCACCGCGGGATGTCCGGCGCGGGCGCCGCCCTTCCACGCATGAAGCCTCCCCCGCATCCCCGTCTGCCCGCCTGGCCCTTTGTCTTGATCGCGGGCGCACTGCTCGCCACCGCCGCCTGGCTCGGCGCCAACGCCGGCGACACGCTCGCGCCCGCCGCGATGGCCATCATCGCCGGCTGCGTGGGCCTGAGTGCCATCGTGTTGCTCGTCCCGCTCGTCGCCGGCTACGAACGGCTGAAAAACGAGGCCCTCGCCGAGCGCCAGCGCGCCCTCGAGGATCTTACCGTCACCCTCAGCAGCACCGCCGAACAGGTGGGCATCGCCGCCACCGGCCTCCACGGCATCGCCGATCTCGCCCACCGGAATCTCCGCCAAGCCGAGCAGCTGCCGCAGAAGCTGCAGGAGAAAATCGCGGAGTTTCAGGCGCAGCTCGCCGCCGCCGCCGACACGGAGAAGGAGGAACTCGAGCGCGAGCTGCTCGCGCTGCGCACCTCCGAAAGCGAGCGCCTTGAGACCATCACGCAGCGCGTCGGCAAGCTCACCACCGAGTGGACCAAGCTCGAGGCCGCCACCCGCGACCACGCCGCCGCCCTCACCCGCGATCTGGATGCGCGCCTCGCGCGCCTCGAAGCGCTGGCGCGCAGCAGCAGTTCCGTTGCTCCGGCGGTCGCTAGCCCAATCGCCCCTCTCGCCGCACCGGCCGCTGAACCCGCTGCTGTCGCGCCCGAGCCAGCGCCCGTGATCGTGACCCCGCCGGAAACCGATTCTCCCGCCGCGCAGTCCAAGCGCCCCCGCAAGCCCCGCCGCGATCCCGCCGCCCCCGAGAACGCCGGCGTGCCCGCCGCCACCGCGTCGATTACGCCCCCCGCCGATGAGCCGCCCCCCGTGCCCGCCGCCACGATCATTGAGGTCGCGCCGATCGCGCCCGGCACCGCCGAGCCGTTTGCGGGCCGTGTCGCTGCGACACCTCCTGCCGCCCCGCCTCCCCCGCCGGAGCCACCCGCCCCCACCTCGCGCAAGCGTCCGCCCCCCAGCGAGCCCGACGACTCACCCGCCCTCGACCTCGGTGACACCGGTGGCGCTGCGAGCGTCTCCGAGCGCACGCTCAGCTCCGACGGCGCGACCCGCCTCATCGCCACCGCCTACATCGGCATCGGCAACCGCCTCTTCATCCGCGGCGAAGGCCCCGGCCTCGCCTGGGACAAGGGCGTGCCGCTCCAGTTTGTCTCCATCGGCAAGTGGCGCTGGGAAACCAACGAAGCCACCGCGCCCGTCCGCTTCAAGCTCTACAAAAACGACGAGGTCGAGTGCGCCGCCCTCGGCGCGCAGTCGCTTGATCCCGGATACCAACACGAGGTGACGGCGGCGTTCTGAGCGCCGCCGCCCCCACCCCTTTTGCTTCCTCCGCCGCAGGGCCCCCGCTCGCCATGAAATTCCCCCTCCCTCTCTGCGGCGCCCTGCTCGCGCTCGCTCCGCTCGGCCACCTCTGCGCCGCCGCCGCCCCCACGCCCGCGTCGATCCCCAATGCCGCCGACAAAATGTTCGCGGAGTATTTCCGCGCCGAAACCGCCAAGCTCGCTGCCGGCTCGCTCGCCGACGTGAAGACCCTCCGCGATTGGACCGACCATCGCGCCGAGTATCGCGAGCAATTGTTTGAGATGCTCGGCCTCTCGCCACGGCCCGCGAAGACCGACCTGCGCGCGACCGTCACCGGCCGCGTGGAGCACGCGGAGTTTTTCGTCGAGAAGCTCCACTTCCAGTCGCTCCCCGGCCTCTACGTGACGGCCAATCTCTACGTGCCGAAAAACCTCACCGGCCGCGCGCCCGCGATCCTCTACGGCTCCGGCCACGCCAATGTGAAGGAAGGCGGCGTGAGCCTGGGCAACAAGACCGGCTACCAGCACCACGGCGCGTGGTTCGCGCGGCACGGCTACATTTGCCTCACGCTCGACACCATTCAGCTCGGCGAGCTCGAGGGCGCGCACCACGGCACCAAGCGCCTCGGGATGTGGTGGTGGAATTCGCGCGGCTACACCCCCGCCGGCGTCGAGGCGTGGAACGGCATCCGCGCGCTCGACTACCTCCAGTCGCGCGCCGACGTGGACCCCGAGAAGATCGGCATGACGGGCCGCTCCGGCGGCGGTGCCTACACCTGGTATACCGCCGCGCTCGACGACCGCATCAAGGTCGCCGTGCCCGTCGCCGGCATCACCGACCTGCACAACCACGTCGTCGATGGCGTCGTGAAGGGCCACTGCGACTGCATGTTCATGGTGAACACCTATCGCTGGGACTACACCAAGCTCGCCGCCCTCCTCGCCCCGCGACCACTGCTCCTCGCCAACTCCGACAAGGACGGCATCTTCCCCCTCGACGGCGTCGTGCGCGTGCATGGTGAACTCGCCCGCCTCTACGCCCTGCACAAGGCCAGCGACAAACTCGGCCTCCTCATCACCGAAGGCCCGCACAAGGACACGCAGGACCTACAAGTCCCCGCCTTCCGCTGGTTCAACCGCTGGCTGAAAAACGAGCCCGACACCCTCGTGAAAGTCGCCGCCGAAAAACTCTTCGATCCGAAACAACTCCGCGTCTTCCCCGTCGGCGGCCACCCCGCCGACGAACGCACGACGAAGATTCACGACACCTTCGTGCCCATGGCCGCGCCGCCCGTGCCCGCCAACGCCGCCGAGTGGGCGAAACAAAAGGAAACATGGATGCGCGCGCTGCGGGAGAAGGTGTTTCGCGGATGGCCGGAGAAGGAGGAGCCGCTCAACGTCGCCCGCCTACACAGCGACATTGCCCACGCTCGCCGCGTAACAGCCTATGGGTTTACGACGCAGGGAGACGTCCGCCTCACGGTATCGGTCCACACTTCCATGGAGCCATCATCACCAAAAAAGCTCATCTTAATTGTCGCCGAAGATCACGACTATGAGCAGCTCGACGGCCTCACGGTTGAGGCGATCTGGAGTGGCAAATTGGCTGTGGCATACTTTTTCCCGCGTGGACTTGCCCCGACAAAATCGGGGCTCTCAGCCACCGATCAAATCGAAGTCCGGCGCCGCTACATGCTGCTCGGTCAGACGATCGATGCGATGCGCGTATGGGACATTCGTCGCGCAGTCGCAGCCCTGCGCAGCAAAGAGATTCTCGGCGAAGTTTCGATTCAGATCGTAGGCTATCGAGACCAAGCAATCAACGCACTCTACGCCTCTCTATTCATTGAAAACATCGAGGATATCCGGCTCCTATTCGCGCCCACATCGCACGCAAACGGACCTGATTATCTCAACGTCCTTCGTTTTCTCGACATTCCACAGGCCGCCGCCATGGCGGCCGATCGCTCCCCGGTGATGTTTCAATCCTTCAAAAAACCCGATTGGCCGTGGCTTACCCAAACCGCCCAGCGCCTCGGCTGGCCGCGCGACCGGCTCTCGTGGTGAAGCCACACAAAGCTGGAGCCGCGGCGCCCTCGCCGCGGAATGACACGCCCGCCGCCCACCGCACCTCCGAAACGCGGCGAGGGCGCCGCGTCCCCAACCAATCGATTGGCCATGGATCTGTGGGAGGGGCTTTACGCCCCGACGGATCGCCGCGCGAGCCCGCCCAGTCGGGGCATAAAGCCCCTCTCACAACTCCGAACCTCGATCGCAAACCCGGCCTCCACCCGCGCAACCCGCACGCCGCCGGCTACGATTTCCCCGCGCTCGTGCGGCGCAGTCCGGAACTCGCGGCCTTCGTCCATCCGAATCCCGTCGGCCGCGACACGATCGACTTCGCCGATCCGGCGGCCGTGGTCGCGCTCAACCGCGGCCTGCTCCGCCACCACTACGGCATCGAGCATTGGGAGATTCCGCCCGGCTACCTCTGCCCGCCGATTCCCGGCCGCGCCGACTACGTGCATCACCTCGCTGATTTGCTCGGCGGGCCCCGCGGCCCGGCCGTGCGCATCCTCGATCTCGGCACCGGGGCCAACGGCATCTACCCGCTCCTCGGCGTCGCCGCCTACGGCTGGAGCTTCACCGGCACCGACATTGATTCGGCCGCCCTCGCCAATCTCGAACGCATCGTCGCCGCCAATCCCGCGCTCGCCGGCCGTATCGAGCTGCGGCTTCAGTGCGACCCGCGGAAAATCTTCGCGGGCGTCACCGCACCCGACGAACGCTTCGCCGCCTGCATGTGCAACCCGCCCTTCCACGCCTCCGCCGCGGAGGCCGACGCCAGCACGCGGCGCAAGCTCCGCAACCTCGGCCTCTCGCTGAAGCGCGACCCCGCGCGCAATTTCGGCGGAAGCAACCGCGAGCTCTGGTGCGAGGGCGGCGAGGCCGCCTTCGTGCGCCGCATGATCGCCGAGAGCGCGACGCGCCACGGCCTGTGCCGCTGGTTCACCACGCTCGTCTCGAAGGATGAGCACGTCCCCGGCCTGCACGGCGCGATGCGCGCGGCGGGCGCGACCGCGCTGCGCACCATCGACCTCGCCCACGGCCAGAAGCGCGGGCGCATCCTCGCCTGGACATTTATGCACGATCCGGCCGCGCATCGACACTCGCCCGATCACGTAGCGACCGCTCAAACTCCGCGGCGATGAAAAAACTCCACTGGGGCGTCCTCGGCGCGGCGAAGATCGCGGTCAACAAGGTCATCCCCGCGCTCCAGCGCTCGCAGTTCGGCACCGTCGTCGCCATCGCGTCGCGCGACGCCGCCAAGGGTGAGGCCGCCGCGAAACAGCACGGCATCGCGCGCGCTCACGCGAGCTACGAAACGCTGCTCGCCGCCCCGGACGTGGACGCCGTCTACATCCCGCTGCCGAATCATCTGCACGTGCCATGGTCGCTGAAGGCGCTCGCCGCCGGCAAGCACGTGCTCTGCGAAAAACCCATCTCGCTCCACGCCCGCGAGGCCGCGGAGCTGGCCGAGGCGGCGCGGCGTTTCCCCAAACTAAAAATCATGGAGGCGTTCATGTATCGCTTCCACCCGCAGTGGCAGCGCGCACGGGCGATCATCGCGGCCGGCGGCATCGGCGAGCTGCGGTCGATGCACAGCCACTTCTCCTACTGGAACGTGGACCCCGCCAACGTCCGCAACATCGCCGCGATCGGCGGCGGCGGCATGATGGACATCGGCTGCTACTGCGTGTCGTTCCCCCGCTACATTTTCGCCGCCGAGCCGCGCCGCGTGCTCGGCGTGACCGACATCGACCCGACCTTCGGCACGGACCGGCTCGCCTCGGGCCTCCTCGATTTCGGCCGCGGCGCCACGGCGAGCTTCACGTGCTCGACGCAGCTCACGCCTTACCAGCGCGCGCAGATTTTCGGCACCGAGGGCCGGATCGAAATCGAGATCCCCTGCAACGCCCCGCCCGACAAACCCACCCGTCTCTGGCACCAGCGCAGCAACCAGCCCGCCGAGGAAATCACGTTCCCCATCTGCGACCAATACACGCTGCAAGGCGACGCCTTCGCCCGCGCCGTGCTCGACGACACTCCCGTGCCCACGCCCCTCGCCGACGCCGTGGGCAACATGCGAGTGATCGAGTCCGTGCTCGCGAGCGCGAAGGCGAATGCGTGGGTGCAGTTGTAGGCGGGGTGCCCTCACCCCGCGGATTGGAATTTCTCAGCCACAAACTCGCGGGGTGAGGGCACCCCGCCTACATCAGCCTGAACAAAAAGGATCCTGTCCGCCGTCCGTCTTTCCGCTACCGTCCCATCATGCCCCGCTTCTCTCCCCTTCTCGCCTCGTTCCTCGTCTTCGCCACCGCCACCACCGCGCTTCCCGCCCAAGACTACGATCTCCTCATCCGCGGCGGCCGCGTGATCGATGGCACAGGCCGCGCCGCCTACGCGGGCGACATCGCCGTGCGCGGTGATCGCATCGTCGCCCTCGGCGCGCTCGCCGGCACCGCCCGCACCACCATCGAGGCCAACGGCCTCGTCGTCGCGCCGGGCTTCATCGATGTCCACACGCACTCCGAGGACATCACCGATCTGCCCGCCGCGGAAAATTTCCTCCGCATGGGCGTCACCACAATCGTCACCGGCAACTGCGGCGGCTCAAAGCTCAACGTCGGCGAGTTCTTCGACGCCATCGCGAAGACCGGCGTGGGCGTCAACGTCGCCACGCTCATCGGTCACAACACCGTGCGCGGCCAAGTGATGGGCGGCAGCTTTGCCCGCCCGCCCACCCCCGAGGAACTCGCCCGGATGCGCGCGCTCGTCGAGCAGGCGATGAAGGACGGGGCCGTGGGCCTCAGCACCGGCTTGATTTACCTCCCCGGCACGTTCGCCAAGACCGACGAAATCGTGGCGCTCGCGCAGGTCGCCTCCGCGCACGGCGGGGTTTACGCGAGCCACATGCGCTCCGAGAGCACGGGCATCCTCAAGGCCCTCGAGGAACTCGCCACCATCGCCCGCGAGGCGCGCATTCCGGCCGAGGTCTCGCACCTCAAGCTCTCCGGCCCGGCCGCCTGGGGCCGCGCCGACGAGATCCTCGCGTGGCTCGACAAAGCGCGCGCCGAGGGCCTCGCCATCACGCACGACCAGTATGCCTACACCGCGTCGAGCACCGGCATCAGCACGCTCATCGCCGCGGAATTCCGCGAGGGCGGCGACCAGCGCTACCGCGAACGCCTCGCCGATCCCGCCACCAAGGCCCGCATGATCGCCGAGATGAAGGAATCGATCGCGAAAGGGAAACGCGGCGACTACTCCTACGCCGTCGTCGCCAGCTTCCGCGCCGACAAGCGCCTCAACGGAAAAAACATCAAGCAGGCCGCCCTGCTCCTCCGCGGCGCCGACACCCTCGACGACCAGATCGAGACCATCCTCGACATCCACGCGCGCGGCGGCGCGCAGGGCGTCTTCCACGGCATGAGCGAGCCCGACCTTAAAAAATTCCTCGCCCACCCGCTCACCATGATCGCCTCCGATTCCGGCGTGCGCCGCTTCGGCGAAGCCGTCCCTCACCCCCGCGGCTACGGCAACAACGCCCGCGTGCTCGCCCGCTACGTGCGCGAGCAAAAGGTGATCACGCTCGAAGACGCCGTGCGCAAGATGAGCGCGCTGCCGGCGACGACCTTCCGCCTCAAGGACCGCGGCGAACTCCGCCCCGGCGCCGTAGCCGACCTCGTGATCTTCGATCCCGAGAAGGTGAACGACCCCTCGTCCTACGACGACCCGCACCACTACGCCGTCGGCTTCCGCGACGTGATCGTGAACGGCGTGCCCGTCATCCGCGAAGCGAAGCTCACGGAGGCGCGTCCGGGGCGGCCGGTGAAGCGGCAGTAACGACGCCCTCAGCATTGACCCATTCGCGCCGCGCAATACCACTCCGCTCATGAACGCCGTCGAGTTTACCACCGAGTTAAGCGGCGGCGCGACGCTGCCCATCCCCGCCGACATCGCGGCGCAACTGCCCAAGACCGGCAAGGCCCGCATCATCGTCCTCACCGAAGCCCTTTCCGACGACGCGGACTGGCGCGCCGGGGCCTATGCTCAGTTCCTCCGCGACGATGCGGAGGAGGACGCCGTCTACGACTCCCGCCGCTGAGATGTTCGGCGCTCTGAGGGTCCCGCTTCTCACGAAGCGGGCTACGGATGATCAGTAGCCCGACTCGGAAGAGCCGGGACAGGCAGCGACAAACCTACTCCCGCGCCACGATCCACCCGATCGTCTTCTCCGCCAGCCGGTCGAAGGCGGCGACGCATTGCTCGAGGTGCTCCTCCTTGGTGTCCTCGATCTTGTTGTGCGAGATGCCGTGGAGGCTTTGCACGAACATCATCACGGTCGGCACGCCGGCGCCGCACATCTCGGCGGCGTCGTGCAGCGGGCCGCTCGGCAGGCGATGCGAGACGCCCACGGTCTCCGTGATCGCGGCGTCGCAGAGCGCGATCAGCTCGGGGTGGAAGGGCCGCGGGGCGATGTGCCAGAGGCGTTCCCACGCGACGGTGACGCCGCCCTCGCGCGCGAAGCGTTCGCTCGCGGCGCGCGCCTCGGCGAGCATCCGCCCGAGCGCCACGGGATCGAGGTGGCGCTGGTCGAGCGTCACGCGGCACTCCTCGACGACACTGGTGACGATCCCAGGCTTCGTCGTGCAGGAGCCGATGGTGCAGACGCCGCCACCGCTGCGCCGCGCGATCTCGTAGATTTCGGGCGCGAGTTTCGCGGCGGCGAGGAAGGCATCCTTGCGGCGGTTCATCGGCGTCGAGCCCGAGTGCGCGGCCTGTCCGCGAAAGGTGATCGCGTGGCGCTCGACGCCGAAGGTCCCGAGCACCGCGCCGAGCGGCAGGTCGAGGTCGAGGAGGACGGGCCCCTGCTCGATGTGCAGCTCGAGGTAGGCGGCGGCGTTTTTCAGCTCGGCGCCGGACTCCTTCACGATGTCGAACTCGATGCCCACGTCACGCAGCGCGTCGGGCAGCGTGATGCCGTCGCGGTCGCGGAGCGCGCGCGCCTCGTCCATGTTGAGCGAACCGGAGCACGCGGAGGAACCGAAGAGGCTCTTGCCGAAGCGCGCGCCTTCCTCGTCGGCCCAGTCCACGAGCCGCACGGTCACCGGCGGTTTTTTCACGCGATACTGCGCGTGGATGCGGCGGAGAATTTCGAGGCCGGCGAGGAGGTTGAGGCAGCCATCAAGCCAGCCGCCGTTGGGCACGGAATCGAGATGGCCGCCGATGATGAGCGTGCGCGGCGAGGCGCCGGGGAGCGTGGCCCAGAGGTTGCCGGCGGCGTCGGGCGCGACCTCGACGTGGAGGGCCTGGAGTTTTTCGCGATACCATGCGCGCGCCTTGAGCCACGTGGCCGTGAAGGCCACGCGCTGCGCGCCGTGCTCGTCGCCGGTGAGCGCGCGCAGCTCCTTCAGCTCGGCAACCGTGCGCTTGGGATCGAGGAGGGGCATGGCGGGTGTTTGCAGCTTGGAAACTTCGGCGGGGCGGGCCAGCTTCAACTCGCGCCCGCAGACCCGCGTTTCGCCTGCGCCACCCGGCCGTTTTTCAAAACGCAAACACCATCACCATGCCCACGCTCGCCACCATCGTCGACGGCCTGAAGCTCCCCAACCCGTTTGTCATCGGCTCCGGCCCGCCGGGCACCAACCTGAGCGTAATCAACCGGGCCTTTCGCGAGGGCTGGGGCGCAGTGATCGCGAAGACCGTGAGCCTCGACGCCTCGAAGGTCATCAACGTGACGCCGCGCTACGCCAAACTCCACGCCACGAGCGGCGAGGTCATCGGCTGGGAAAACATCGAGCTGATCAGCGACCGGCCCTTTCACCTGTGGGAGGACGAGTTCAAGAAATGCAAGGACGCGCAGCCCCCCGGCGCGCTGATCGCCTCCATCATGGAGGAGTATAACAAGGACGCGTGGATCGAGCTCGTGCAGCGCTGCGAATCCGTGGGCGTGGACGCGTTTGAGCTGAACTTCTCGTGCCCGCACGGCCTGCCTGAGCGCAAGATGGGCGCCGCGATGGGCCAGGACCCGGACATCCTGGAGGAAGTCTGCGGCTGGGTCGCCTCCGCGACGAAGAAACCCGTGTGGGCAAAGATGACGCCCAACATCACGCACATCGAGGAGCCCGGCCGCGCGGCCCTCCGCGGCGGCGCCACCGGCCTCAGCGCGATCAACACCATCCGCAGCGTCACGAGCATCAACCTCGACACGCTGCGCCCCGACCCATGCGTCGAGGGCTACACGACGCCCGGCGGCTACTCGTCGAAAGCCGTGAAACCGATCGCGCTCCGCATGGTGATGGAGCTGGCGACGATGATCCGAAAGGAATTCCCCGACCGCTCACTCTCCGGCCTCGGCGGCATCGAGAGCGGCGAGGATGCCGCGCAGTTCATCCTGCTGGGCTCCGACACCGTGCAGGTCTGCACCGGCGTGATGAAGTTCGGCTACGAGTGCGTGAAGCCGATGCAGGAGCAGCTGCTGGCGTTCATGGCCAAGCACAAATTCGAGACGCTCGCGGATTTTCGCGGCAAGAGCCTCCCGTATTTCACAACCCATGCCGACCTCGTGAAACGCCAAGCCGAGCGCAAAGCCGCGCAAAAAGCCGCCGCCGCGGCCGGCACGACGAAGGTCGTGAAGAGCGACGGCGAATGGAGCGGCGACGAATTCGTGAAGCAGTCGGACGCGCTGTCGAAGGGCTGAGGGACCGCGCCCCAACCCGAGGCCCACTGAACGAAGCGGAGAAAACCCAGCCGCCGCGGCAACGGGCTCGGCCCGGAGAGCCATGGCGAGCCGGGGTGGGTGACTTCGCAATCTGCGCAGAGTAAAGCTCCCCGGAGCAAGCTCCGGGGCATTCGATCGATCCCATCATGCCATTTTTGTTTTTCTTCGTAGCGGCGAGCGCCAGCGAGCCGAGGCACGGCGGCGGGCGGGGGCGCGCCGCGACCCCACCCAACCCACGCCAACTTGGGGGATGGGCCCCCGAGCACAAATAACAAGAGCCCCCCCCCCCC
>JAEUHC010000021.1 GCA_016794785.1 Opitutaceae bacterium
CGCCGGTGGCGGAGCCGACCCAGGCGACGGGCTGGCCGGTGCCGCCGGCGGTGACGGTGAGGACCGCGGCATTGGAAGTGGCCGAGCCCGCGGCGTTGGTGGCGACCAGGGTGTAGCTGGCGGCGTCGGCCGCGGTGACCGCGGCGAGGGTGAGCGTGGCATTGGTGGCGCCGGCGATATTGGCGCCGTTCTTGCGCCACTGGAAGGTGGGGCTGGGCGTGCCGGAGGCCGCCGCGGTGAAGGTGACATTGGCCCCCGCGACCACCGTCTGCCCCGCCGGCTGCGTCGTGATCTGCGGCGCGACGACCGATCCTGTGACCGATATGCCGACATTTGCGGAATGGGTGGCGCCGCTGTTGTCAGTCACCGTAAGGGTGGCGGTGAAGGATCCGGCGGTAGTGTAGGTATAGCTCGGGTTGGCCGTGCTCGCGGTCGCGCCGTTTCCGAAATTCCAAGCATAGGAGGCAATCGTGCCGTCTGGATCGGTTGAGCCGGCGCTGGAGAAGTTCACGGTGAGCGGTGCGGCACCGGAGGTCTGCGAGGCGCCGACGATGGCAATGGGCGGCAGATTGATTGAGACAGTGCCCGTGATGAGATAGTTTCCGAGGCTGCCGTAGGACGAATAACCGTTCGTGAGTGGAACGCCTTCGCCTTCGCCGCTCACGCGCAAGTAATAGGTGCCCGATGTCATCACGCGCGAGATCGCCGCACTCATGCCCGTGGGGTTGGAGGTTTGCAGCGTGCCGCCACCGGCATCGAGAAGCTCGACCCGGAGATTCAAGTTGGCTTCGGGTGAAGGGCTCTGGATCGCCAGCGCCAGAAGGCCGGTGCCGGATCCGAAACGAAACATATCCACATCCGTGCTGCGCTCGATCGTGCCGCCATCGGCGACGACACCGAGGCCGTTGACGGTCAAGGCCGAAGCGGTCGCGGTGGTGTTGCCATGATCGTCGGTGGCGTAGGGGATGAAACTCGAAATGATGGCTAGATCGTCTTCGGTGTTGGAGGCGTTTTGATATTCGCCGCGGCTGAATTGCGTGACGCTGGCATAGTAACCCAGGCCCATGATGGGGGCCCAGTCGCCTTGGCCGGTGTAGTATTCGGTGGCGTTGGCGCCCGTCAGGCCGTCGTGGTTGAGACCGGTGGAGTGCCCGACTTCGTGCGAAACAGCTTCGGCGATGTATTTTTCGGCATTCACCAGCTGCTGGGTGAAGACGAAGACCGGCGTGTCGGAGTCCCAGCTAAAGGAGCCGACATAGCCCACTCCGCCGGCTCCGTTGTTATACCAGTTGCTTGGGCTGATCACGACGCGGATGCCGAAGGCTTGGTCTCCAGTGTTTGCTTTGCGAAGTGCTTCCACGCCCGGATCCTGAGTGGTGACGTTCACGGCGAAGGGCGCAAAATCCTCGGTGACTCGTTTCCATATCCCTGTGATGACGGCTCGCTCAGTCGCGCTGAAGGTCAGGGGATCTCCGTCCAAGTCGAATGCGGCGGAATTGATCGCGCTGCCGTTCGTGAAGCTTGAGTTCCAAATCGTGCCGGCAGTCGTGTGGCCGTTGAAATCGAGGTAGATGACCTTGGATGCGCCGGGCAGGCTGTGGAGTTGGAACGCATCCACCGTGGTGCCGTTGGCCAGTTGAACGGTGGACGAGTTCGGCAGCAGGGTGTTGGCCGGACCGGGGGCCACCGGAGCTTCGCACGCGTAGAAAAGCGCGCCACGGCGATCAATGCCGAGGGAGGACTGCGTCCGCAAGAGGGTGGCGAGGCGCTGCGAATTGATCCCGTAGGATTGGGCGACTTCGGCGATGTCGGGACCGAGCGCGGTGACGGCTGCATTGCCCTTCGCCGTGGCCGCCAGCCTGAGACTATGTCGTGGCTGGGCGGAGAGCGAAGTAGTCGTGGCGGCGACGATGGAGAAAAACAGGCATGGCAAGAGCGGGCCGAAATTCGGCCGGAGTGTTCGCAGCATAGGGTGAAACCTTCATATTATCGGCCGGAAGAAAACGCTTTTTCAGTCCGGACGGTCAGCAACTGGATTGGAGGGAAGCACACGAACGGCGCCGACGGATGATGCGCCGACGACCGGCCGCCACCCCGCAGGACCGAGGTCCGCGGGCTGGTTTCCTGCGTAGGCGAGCAACGTTGAGCCGGAATCATGGGTCGAAGCCGACTGTTGCTTGTGGTGTGTGTTCCCTCTCATATCACGTCATTGCACTGCTCGGTCCTCTTTTCAGGTTCTTTACCTATTTTTCCCGCCCCATGAACAACCCCATCACCCGTCGCGTCTTCCTCGGCACGTCCGCTACGGCGGTCATTGTCGCGGGCCTCAAGGCGCAAGGCACCGTCATCGGCGCCAACAATCGCATCCGCATCTGCACGATTGGCTTCAACGGCCAGGGCAGTTCGCACATCAGGGATATCCTCGGCCATAAGCGTGACGCCGAATACACTGCTCTCTGCGATGTGGACGCCAATGTCCGTGCCAAGGGCGCCAAACTCGTAACCGACGCGCAGGGCAAGGCGCCCAAGCTCTACTCCGATCTGCGCGACGCGTTGCGGGACCCGGCGGTCGATGCCGTCACCATCGCGACGCCCAACCACTGGCATTCCCTCGCTGCGATTTGGGCCTGTCAGGCGGGGAAGGACGTCTATGTCGAGAAACCGATCTCGCACAATATCTTCGAGGGCCGGCAGGTCGTGGCCGCGGCGGAGAAATACAAGCGTATCGTGCAACATGGCACGCAGAGCCGCTCCAACGCCACGCTCATCCGCGACATGAAGCTCATCCACGACGGCTTCATCGGCAAGATCGTCGAGTCCCGCGGCTACGTTTACAAAAACGGCAACCGCGGTCCGATCGGTCGCGGGGCGCCGGGCACTGCGCCCGATTATCTCGACTGGAATCTCTGGCAGGGCCCGGCGCAGGCGACCGGCTTCATGGTCAACTCCGCGCGCAAGAAGCCGGGACTGCACGTGCATTACGACTGGCACTATTTCTGGCCCTACGGCAACGGCGAGATCGGCAACCAAGGCGTGCACGAGATGGACATCGCGTTCTGGGGGCACAACCGCGGTCTGCCGACGAGTGTGCACAGCGCGGGCGGACGCTTCGGTCTCGACGACGACGGCCAGACGCCCAACACGCAGGCGACGACCTTCTCTTACGCCGACGGCTCGATCATGACGTTCGAGGTCCGCAACCTCGGTTCGTTCGAGGAGGCCGACGGCGGCAACTGCGGCAACAGTTTCTTTGGCACCAAGGGCTACTACGTCCGCTCGAAGGGCTTTTTCACTTACAAGGAAAACAAGGGCGGGCCGCGCGAGCAGATCCCGATTCCGGAGAACACCCCACCTGCGCCCAAGGCCGACAGGTTCCAGCGCTGGTTCGCCGCCATCCGCTCGCGCAATCCCGCCGATCTCCCCGTGTCTCCGCTCGACGCCCACCACTCGTGCGTCCACTGCCATCTCGGCAACATCGCGTTCCGCGCCGGCCGCTCCCTCGCCTTCGATCCGAAGACGGAGCGCTTCAAGGACGCCGAGATGAACCAGCACCTCACGCGCGAGTATCGCGCGGGCTTCGAAGTGCCGAAGCTGGTGTGAACTCTGCCTGATGTAGGCGGGGTGCCCTCACCCCGCGATCGTGGAGTAATTTTCCGGAAGCGGGGTGAGGGCACCCCGCCTACATTTTCAAACCCCATGAAACTACCCCTTGCCGCCGTTCTTTTCCTGCGCGCCATCCCGCTCGCCTCCGCTCAAGCCGTCGCGCCCGCCCCTGCCAGTTCCTCAGCTTCAACCGCGATCGACGAATCCAAGCCCCCCGTGCAGCTCAATCCCTTCGAGGTCGTCGAAAACACCAAGGGCTACTTCGCCGGCAACACCATGTCCGGCACGCGGCTCAACTCGAAGCTCGAGGACCTCGGTGCCGCCATCACCGTGATGACCAAGGAGCAGATGGCGGACTTCGCGATCCTCGATATCAACGACATCTTCCTCTACTCCGTCGGCACCGAGGGCAGCGGCGACTACACCGACTTCGCCGTGAACAACAACGGCGCCGTCGCCGACAACGTGCAGAACAATCCCCGCGGTGCGAATCGCGTGCGCGGCATCGGCTCGGCCAACGTCGCCTTTGGCAACATCGCGACTTCCGGTCTCTCGCCGGTCGATCCGCTCAACATCGACGGCGTCGAGATTAGCCGCGGGCCCAACGCCAATGTCTTCGGCCTCGGCTCGCCGGGCGGCACGCTCAACATGATCCCCGCGACGGCGAATTTCGCCAAGGACCGCACCTCGACCGGCGCGCGCACCGACAGCGTGGGCGGCTACCGCTTCGAGCTCGATGCCAACCGCGTGCTCCTGAAAAACCGCCTCGGTCTGCGCGTGAGCGCGGCGTTCCAGCACGACGGCTACCAGCGCAAGCCCTCCGGCACCGATTCGCTCCGCTACAACGGCATGGTGAAATACCAGCCGTTCAAGTGGACCACGCTCAACGCCTCCTACGCCTACTACCGCATGAACGGCAACCGCCCCAACACGATCATGCCGCGCGACGGCGTCTCGTATTGGATCCAGCAGGGCAAGCCCGCGTGGGACCCCGTCACGCAGACCTACACGCTCAACGGTGTCGCCTACGGCCTCAACGGCCCCGGCCCGCAGGCCACGCGCACCGCGATCACGAGCGACAACAATCTCCCCGATGTTTTCCAACGCACGTTTTCCGGCGCGGACAAAAGCTACATTTTCATCGACGGCGGCGCGGTCGCCTACTGGACCACGCCCACGGGCAACAACAACGCCTCCGTCTCGCCGCTGCTCAACAACTCCAGCAACCGCTACATGGCGGCGAGTCCCGCCGCCGGCGTGGCGTCGGGCCGCTTCGCGAGCCAGCCGCTCTTCACCACGACACCCACCCTGAGCGACGCCACCTATTACAATTGGTCCGAGGTCAACCTCGGTGCCATGAACCGCCTCACGGACCGCACGCTCACGTCGCGCGTGCAGCTCCATCAGGTGCTGCTCAACACGCCGCGGCATACGCTCGTCGCCCAAGGCGACTGGGCGCGCGAGGACTCGCTGCGCTACCAGCGGAATATCTTCGGCACCGGCGCGACCAATTACCTCCTCGTCGATGTGAATGCGCGCCTGCTCGACGGTTCGCCCAATCCGTTTTTCGGCCGCCCCTACCTCGGTCTCGATCAGCCGCTCACCCAGTGGATCCCCGGACGCGCCGAGACCACCCGCGGGCAGCTCGCCTACCGCCTCGATCTCACCAGGGAGAATAACGCGCTCCGCTGGCTCGGCGCCCACCAGCTCACCGGCTACGACGAATTTTCCTCCGCCATCACGCGCCGCTACAGCTACCGCGATGTGCTCGCGTCGAGCCACGCCTGGGTGCCGCCCGGCACGTTGCCCGCGCTGAATGGCAACATCGCCGGCGGGCAGACCTCCGCCAACGCGCGCTTCCGCGGCTATTTTCGCTACTACGTCGGCGATCCCACCGGCACCAACGTGGACTACGCGCCGAGCACGTTCAGCTACGGCCCCGCGACCTACGTCTGGGGCAACGCCGCGACCGGCGTTTTCCAGCGCGAGCCCGCGCGCCTTGATCAGCGCCCGACGCTCGACAGCGCCGGTGGCGGCAGCAATTCCCTCACGCTCACCAAGACGACCGGCGGCGTGATCCAGAGCATGTTTCTCGGCGGCCGGCTTGTCACGACCTTCGGGGTGCGTGACGACACCGTTTACGACAAGCGTGGCCTCGAGCCCCGTGCGCTCCTGCCCGATGGCAGCGACTTCAACTACGCCGTCATCAACCGCTGGGCCGCGGGCGACTACGCGACCAACGGCGGCCGCACCAAGACCGCCGGCGGCGTCGTGCGGCCCTTCCGCGACATCGGCCCCATCTCGCGCGCCACGCGCGGCGATGGCGTCGTCGGTTTCGGCGCGCGCCTGCTCGAGGGCCTCACGCTCACCTACAACCAGAGCGACAGCTTCATTCCGCAGGGCCCGCAGCAGGATGTGTTTCGCAACCAGCTCCCCAACTCCACCGGCGAGGGCAAGGACTACGGCTTCTGGCTCAATCTCAACGACGGCAAGTTCGTCCTTCGCGTGAACCGTTTCGAGACCAAGCGCATCAAGACCCGCAACGGCGACGCCGCCACCATCGCGCAGCGCACCCTGCGCATCGACGTGTTCCAGAGCGACGCGTGGCAGCTCGTGAACAACGCCCGCGCGTGGATCACGCAGCTCAACCCCGCCTTCACGCCCGCGCAGGTCGAGGCCGAGATCGCGCGCCAGACCGGCCTCTCCGTCGAGGAGCAGCACGACCTCGTGCTCCCCGATCCCGGCATCTCCGCCACGCAGGACGTCGAGTCGCGCGGCACCGAGATCGAGCTGAACTTCAATCCCGCGAAATTCTGGACGCTGCAGGCCTCGCTCTCCGAGACCGAGACGACCAACACCAACGTCTCCCGCACCACCACCGACTGGATCGCGCGCCGCCTGCCCATCTGGACGACCATCGTCGATCCTCGCCTCGCGCCCACCGCGGCCAATCCCAACCGCCTCTGGTGGGAGGCGACCTACGGTGGCAACAGCCCGCGCCAGGCCTTCACCAACAACGTGGACATCCCGCTCAAGATCATCCTCCAGCAGCAGGGCAAGGCCAACCCCCAGATCCGCAAATACCGTTTCAAGATGGCGCAGAGCCTCCAGCTCTCCGGCCTCACGCAGCACCGTATCTTGCGCCACATCGGCGTCGGCGGCGCCGTGCGCTGGGAGGACAAGGGCGGCATCGGCTACTACGGCGTGCAGCAGTTCCCCGCCTCGATCACCGACCTCGATCCTAACCGCCCCATCTACGACAAGTCCCACTATTTCGTGGACGCCTTCGTGAGCTACCGCACGAAGCTCTTCGGCGGCAAAGTCGGCGCGACATTCCAGCTCAACGCCCGCAACCTCGGCGAAAACGGCCGCCTCCAGCCCATCGGCGCCTTCCCCAACGGCGTCCCGCTCGCTTATCGCATCATCGACCCCGCGCTCTACATCGCGTCGGTGAAGTTTGATCTGTGAGGGCACCTCGCGCACTCCGCTGCGCACTGAAGGAGGGTGGCGCGCAGGTGCTCGATCCTACGCTACGGAGGGTGAATTGTTCACTCGCGGTTTGGATTTCTCACGAGGTTGAGTCGCCATTGCGATGCTTCAGTCGTCGCTGAAGATTGAGCAAAAACACCTCGTAGTCCGCGGCGACATTCTGCTCGCGCCTGAGTTGGAATAACACCTCACCATCACGGCTCTTCACCGTCGCGGTCGGCACTCGAGCAAAAGCAACAAACATAGCGACGACACAGCCGCCTGCCATGCCTGCAAACAGCACACGCAACAAAAATTCCATATAGCTCGGCCCGGAGACCTTCCACGCTGCACAAGCGAAGATTGCAGCCAAGGCCAGCATGATCACCAGGGCAGTGAATGAGCGTCGTTCCGTAACCGCGATCTCGGGAGCAATATCGTCGAGCCGCACATGACGTTCCTCTACCGAGTCGCCAACACCCAGGCGAATGATCACTCGATCGTGGCGGAGTGAGATGGCATTCTGGATGAAATCCGACTTTAGCTGTCGAAACGTGACTTCTGGAGGTATCTCCATAGATTTGCTGAGCAGACAGTAACCGGCTTCATGTCGCTCGTGTTGACTCCCAACTTGCGAGTGAGTTTTTGCGGCACAAGCCTGATTTGTTTGCGCCCGCCGCCCCGCACCCTTCCCAGCCCGGGCCGCGTCCTGCCGGTTGCGAATTCCCGTAGCTTCGTGATTGTCGATGCCCCGTTTCCGCGTTCACGTTCCCACGATCCACTTCTTCCCATGTTGCTCCCCCTCCTGCCTGTTTGCCGCGCCTTGGTGCTTGGCGCGTTTCTCACTTCTGCCGCGCTGGCCCAGTCGCCCACCGTCGATATCCCGGCGCCCAGCCCGACTTCCACGCTCAAGCAGCGTGTCGGCCTCACCGACATCGAGATCGTCTATGCCCGCCCCGGCGTGAAGGGCCGCAAGATTTTCGGCGGCCTCGAACCCTTCGGCTCCATCTGGCGCGTGGGCGCCAACAACGCCACGACCATCTCGTTCAGCACGCCGGTGAAGTTTGGCGGCAAGGACGTGCCCGCCGGCAAATACGCGCTCTTCGCTCAGCTCGGTCGCGAGGAGTGGACCGTCATCCTCAGCTCCGCCAACCAGCAGTGGGGCTCCTACCGCTACGACCCGAAGGACGATGTCGCGCGCGCCACGGTGAAGGCCAACTCGCTCGGCGACGTGCTCGTCGAAACCTTCCTGATCGACATCAACCAGATCCGCGACGACTCCGCGGCGCTCAACCTCGTCTGGGAAAACACCGTCGTTTCCGTCCCGCTCCAGTTCGACGTCGTCCCCAAAGTCCGCGCGCAGATTGAGGCTGTGATGGCGTCCAATGCGGAAAAGAAGCCCTATGTCGCCGCCGCGATGTTTTACCTCGACCACAACCTCGATCTGAAAAAAGCCGCGGAGTGGATGGACCTCGGCATCGCGGCGCAGCCGGAGAATTTCCGCTTTCCCTTCACCTACCGCAAGGCGCGCATCCTCGCCGCCGCCGGCGACAAGGCCGGGGCCCGCGCCGCCGCCGAAGCCGCGCTGGCCGGCGCGCAGCAAGCGCAAGGCTCGCTCAAGGACGAATACGTGCGCCTCACCACCGAACTCCTCGCGAGCCTGAAATAATACCAACGTCCGCTTCCTTCTAGACCTTTGTCATGGCGAGGTGCGCGCAGCGCGCCGTGGCAATCCAGCTGGATTGCTTCGTCGCTCCACTCCTCGCAATGACAGTCCAAAAGCGATGGGACGTTGGTGTAAGGCGCGCGATCACGCGATGAGCGCCCCGGTGGGACTGCGTCGGAGAACGATGCGTTTGCCCCGGAGCGCGAATTATTCCGGGAATCCCGCGGAAGGCAGGCCCGGGAAAATCCGCAGCGCGTTCTTGTAGTAGAGTTTTTTCAGCACGTCGTCGGGCAGCGCGAGGCCGTAGAGTTTCCAGATGCCGTGGTATTTCCGGATCGGGTCGAAATACTCGTCGTCGGTCTCAAGCAGGCGGAAATAGACGTGATACTCCTCCACGTCGTAGCGGTCCTTCCCGAAGAGAATCCGGTCCTGGTATTTCACGAAGAAGCGGTGCGCGGCCCGCGGCTGGCGGCCGAGCTCGCTCGTGATCGCGCCGATCTCGGCATAGACGTTGGGCAGGCGGTCGAGGACCGCGCCGAGTTTCCCGAGATCGTGGCCGAGCCAGCCGAGGTGCGCGGCGATGAAGGTCGTCTGGGGGTGGCGCGCGAAGAGCCGGTGCTGCTCCTCGATGAGCTGCTCCCACGTGTAGTCGGTCTGCACCGATTGATTGCGGCGCGCCTGGAGTTTCAGTTCGAGCCAGCGCTCGTTGTTTTTGTCCATCGGCTGGAAGAGTCCCCACGGATCGGCGGTGTGGATGAGGACGGGAATCTTGTGCTTGGCCGCCATCGCCCACACGGGATCGAAGCGCGGGTCGTCCACCTTGATGCGGCCGTTGCTGTCCTGGAGCGTCATGCCGAACCCTTTCCAGACCTTGAGCCCGATGGCGCCGGCCTTGATGTCGGTCTCGAGCTGGGCGGCGGCGCGCGCGCCGTAGCCGGGGTCGTCGAGCTTCGACTGGTCCATGTTGGTCATCACGCGGAAGCGCGCGGGCGCGTGCGCCTTCATCGTCGCGGCGGCTTCGGCCACCCACTTGCCCTGCCCGCCGCCGACGGGCGAGTTGATCATCAGGCCCATGTTGAGGCCGTCCATTTCCTTGATGAGCTGGTCGAGGCGCGCGGGCGTGACCTCGCGGTGGTGGGAGTGGACCTCGATGAAGGGAAATTTCCCGCGCGTCAGCTTGTGCTCGGGCACGCGGAGCGTGGACTTGGGATCGTATTCCTCGATCGAGATTGTCGGGCCGCCGGGGGCAGGCGCGTTGGCCGCAAACACGGCGGAGGCGAGGGGCAGGGTGAGGAGGAGGATGCGGCGCATGGGAGGGGAGGGAACTCGCGGACGTGGTGAGTTCATGAGCGACGTCGCCCGACGTGTCGAATGGCGAAACGTGACCGGGGATTTCTGCGCGAACCTCTTCGAAGAAATCAGTTCTGGATTGGATTTCCCCTGCGTTCCCGTTCACCGTGGCGCCTCCATGATTCGACACCTGAGCCCTGCGCCGCGTCCTCGCTGGATCACCGGGGTTCCTTCCGCCGTATGAGTGCGGCGCCGTCGCCTGAACCCGAGGAGCCCGACGCCCCCGGCGTGCCCGGCTTCCGCACCTGGCGCGGGGTGTATCTCTTCGTCTTCGCCTGTTTCGTCGCCATGGTGATCGCGCTCACTTTCTTTGCGCGCTACTACGGATGAACGCCCTCGACTGGCTCGTCCTCCTCGGGGCAATCGTGGGCATCGCGGCCTACGGCACGTGGCGCACGCGCCACACCGACAAGCTCGACACCTACCTCAAGGGCAGCAGCACCACCAAGTGGGGCACCATCGGCATCTCGGTCATGGCCACGCAGGCCAGCACGATCACCTACCTCTCGCTGCCGGGCCAGGCCTACGAGAACGGCATCGCCTTCATCCAAAATTATTTTGGCCTGCCGCTCGCGCTCATCGTGGTGTGCGCGGTCTTCCTGCCGATCTACCGGAAGCTCGGCGTTTACACCGCCTACGAATACCTCGGCCAGCGCTTCGATCAGAAGACGCGTCTGCTCGGCGCCGGCCTGTTTCTCCTCCAGCGCGGCCTGCAAGCCGGCATCACCATCTACGCGCCCGCGATCATCCTTGCGACGGTGCTCGGCTGGCGGCTCGACCTCACGATCGTCTTCACCGGCCTGCTGGCGATCGTCTACACGGTGACCGGTGGCAGCGCGGCGGTGAATCTCACGCAGCGCCTCCAGATGGGCGTCATCTTCGGCGGCATGATCACGGCGTTTGTCGTCCTGCTCGTGAAGCTCCCGCCCGACGCCGCGCAGATCGCCGGCGCGATGGGCAAGCTCGAGGCCGTGAGCTACACGCCCGATCTCAAGCAGCGCTACACCATCTGGACCGGCATCCTCGGCGGGTTCTTCCTCTCGCTCTCCTATTTCGGCACCGACCAGTCGCAGGTGCAGCGCTACCTCGGCGGCGCGCACCTGCGCGAGGGCCGGCTCGGCCTGATGTTCAACGCGCTCTTCAAGATCCCGATGCAGTTCTTCATCGTGATGCTCGGCGCGCTGCTCTTCGTCTTCTACCAGTTCCAGCCCGGCACCCCCGTCCTCTTCAACCAGACCCAATGGCAGCGCCAGGCGGCCGGCGCCGACGGGGCGAAGTTTCGCGCGATCGAGGAGAAGCACGCCGTCCTCCACGCCGACAAGCAGGTGAAGATCCGCGCATGGGTCGCCGCGCACGAGGCGGGCGACGCCGCGGCCGAGACCGCCGCGCACGCCGCGCTGCGCGCCGCGCAAAACGAGGCCACCGCCGTGCGCAACGAGGCGCGCGCCGCGCTCCAGGCCGCCGATCCGTCGGCCAAGCGCACGAAGGATTCCGACTATGTCTTCATCACCTTCATCCTGACCCAGCTCCCGCATGGCGTGATCGGCCTGCTCCTCGCGGTGATGTTCGCATCCGCCCTTTCCTCGAAGGCCGGCGAACTCAACGCCCTCGGCACCACCACCACGATCGATCTGTGGCGCAGCCTGCGCCCGCTCGCCGAGCGCGACGAGCCGCGCAACGTGAGAAACGCAAAATGGTTCACGGCCATGTGGGGTCTCTTCGCCATCGGTTTCGCGCTCTTCGTGAGCTTCGCCGAGAACCTGATTGAGGCGCTGAACATCGTGGCGTCGATCTTTTACCCGGCGCTGCTTGGCGTGTTCGTCGTGGCGTTCTTCCTGAAGTGGGTGGGGGGCTCCGCGGTCTTCTGGGCCGCCATCGCGGCGCAGCTCGTGGTGCTAGCCCTCTACTTTACGAGCAGCATCGCCTACCTCTGGCTCAACCCCATCGGCTGCGCGACGTGCGTGGTGTTCGCGGTGGTGCTGCAGGCGATTGGAGTAGGGCGGGTCTCCGACCCGCCCTTGGAACAGAAATAGTTTTTAGCCACGGATCAGACGGATGAAACGGATGAAGACGCACGCAGCGGGGGATTGCCTCCGTGCCATCCGTGAAATCCGTGGCGACGTTTCGTCCTTTTTCCGAGGGCGGGTCGAAGACCCGCCCTACTTAGCATGAGCGCCCCGGTCATTTGTTTTGGACAGCAGCCCTGCGGATTTTTCCCGCGGCGGTTCCTCTTCGCCAAATTCCAGACCGCGCGCCGGCTCCAATCCGAGATTGGCGGCGAGATCGTGTTCTTCTACCACGACAGCGACCACGATGCGCGCGAGACGCAGACGGTCCTGCGGCATCGCAAGACGGACGAGCCCGCGACGCTGAACTTCACCATTGAAAACAAGGTGCAGCGCAAATGGTCGCCGCTCTTCCTGAAGCGCATCGCGCCCAGCTGGCAGGCGACCACCGCGCGCCAGCTCGGCGCCTACGTCGCGCCGGAGCGCGTCGAGCTTTTCAAGCAGGTCGCGGCCACGAATGTCGCGGATTTCTGCCTCGAGATGTATCGGCGCATGGGGCTGCTCGAGGGCGTCCGCGTCGTGCGCTCCGGCGATCCCGCGGTGCGCGCGGCGGCGTGCGAGGTGACGGACTATTTCGCCGATGTGCCCCACGCCGGCGAGATCGTGCGGGCGCGCTGGATGGACGGGGCGCTCAAGCTCCACGAGGGCGGCGACACCTACGTGACCCTGCCGCCCTGCGCCGTCACGAAGGCGCAAATCTCGCCCACGCGCGACACGCGCCTGCGCTGGATGCAGACGGTCGTGCGCTGCACGCACTACATCGCCGGGGCCGGCGAACAAGCCTACTTGCGCCCGGCGGATGCGCCTGAGATTACCTTTGTCCGCCGTGACGAAATCGACCGCTCCGATGAAGCCTACCACTGACGCCGGCCCGCTCCTCGCCTTTGGCGCGCATCCCGACGACATCGAGTTCGGCTGTGGCGGCGTGATTGCCGCGGAGGCCAAGGCCGGCCGGCCCGTCCACCTCGTCGTGTGTTCGCGCGGCGAAGCCGGGACCAACGGCACGCCGCCGATCCGCACCCGCGAGGCCAAGCGCGCGGCCGATTTGCTGGGCGCGACCATCGAATTTATCGACCTCGGGGGGGATGCGCATTTCGAGGAGCGCGCGGTGCATGTGATCGAGCTGGCCGGCATCATCCGCCAGGTGCGGCCGGCGACCGTGCTGACCACGAGCACCGTGGAAAATCAGCACCCGGACCACGTGAAGCTCGGCCGCATGGTGCGCGACGCGGCGCGGCTCGCGCGCTTCGGCGGGCTGAAGGAACTGCGCCGCCTCTCACCGCACGCGATCGGCCAGATGTTTTTCTACGCCGTCTCGCCCGAAGCGGAGCCGACTGATCTTGGACGCGTGCTGGTCGATGTGTCCGCGCCGGAGACCGTCGCGTGCTGGACGGCCGCGATGCGGGCGCACGCTTCGCAGATGAAAACGCGCGACTACGCCGAGTTGCAGCTCACCCGCGCTCGGCTCAACGGCCTGCGCGCCGGCGTCACCCACGCCATTCCGCTCTTTCCGGCGGATGCGCTCCTCGTCGATTCGCTCGCCTCCCTCGGGCGCGCGGCGCGGCGCTTTTGACCATGGCGGCCGATCGCGCGCTGAAGATCGGCATCACCTGCTATCCCTCGGTGGGGGGCAGCGGGATTTTGGCGACGGCGCTCGGCGAGGAACTCGCGCAGCGCGGGCACGAGGTCCACTTCATCAGCTACGAACGGCCGTTCCGTTTGCCTGAGGGCGCGCCGCGCCTGCATTTCCACCCGGTCGTGATCAACGGCTACGAGCTGTTCAAGTATCCCGACTACACGCTGCCGCTTTCGGTCAAGATGGCCGAGGTAGCGCGCGATCACGCGCTCGACGTGCTGCACGTCCACTACGCCGTGCCGCACGCGACCGCCGCGATTCTCGCGCGTTCGATGCTCCCCGAGGCCCAGCGCCCACGCGTCGTCACCACGCTGCACGGCACCGACACCACGCTGCTCGGCCGCGACGCCGGCTACGGCCCCGCGATCCGGCACGCGTTGATCCAGTCGGACGCCGTCACCGCGGTGTCGGCGTGGCTGCGCGACGAGACGCACCGGCTGCTCGCGGTGGAGCGATCCATTGACGTCATCCATAATTTCTACGCGCCCAAGCCACCCCGGCGCACGCGCGAGGAGGTGCGTCGCGAACTCGGCCTGCGCGACGGCGAGGCGATGATCGTGCATCTCTCGAACCTGCGCCCTGTGAAGCGCATCGACCTGCTGCTCGCGGCCGTGGCGCGCGTGGAGCCGCGCGCCGCCTTCAAGCTCGTGATCCTCGCGGGCGGCGAGTTCGCGCCCTTTGCCGCGCAAGTGAAACAACTCGGCCTAGATGACCGCGTGATCGTCCGGGAAAACGTGCTTGAGGTGGAGGACTACCTGCAGGCGGCGGATCTCGGGCTGTTCACGTCCGAGACGGAGAGCTTTTGCCTCGGTATCCTCGAGGCGATGTGGTTCGGCTGTCCGAGCGTCTCGACGGCGGTGGGCGGCATCCCCGAGGTCGCGCTCAACGGTGAGCATGGTCTGCTCGTGCCGAGCGGCGATGCCGCGGCGATTGCGCGCGCGATGGAGACACTGCTGCGCGATCCGGCGCAACGCCGCACACTCGGTCAGGCGGCGCAGCGCCGCGCGCGCGAGTTGTTTTCTGCTAAAGCCATCGTGCCGCGCTACGAAGCGCTGTATCGGCGGGTGTGCGGGTAGATCGGGCTTTAGGCCCGACAGGTTCTACTTCAGGAAGGTGGGGCCGCTTCTCCGCAAGCGGCCTGGGTTCCAGTCGCAAATCGCCCTGCAACCCAGGCCGGCTCGGAGAGCCAGCCCCACCTCGGCAAAGTCTAAATAATACGGGACGTTGGCGTGAAGCCCGACTTGCGCCCAGACTACGGCCGCGGGCGGAACTGATCGCGGTAGGCCTTGCCGCGCTCCATGCGGGCGGCGATTTCGACGTAGTCGCGGTTGGAGAGGGCGACTTGAAAGGCGTGCAGCTCGTCCTCGAAGGCACGCAGGGCGCGCAGCACTTCGTCGCGGTTTTGATCAAGGATGGTGCGCCAGAGTTGCGGGTCGCTCGCAGCGATGCGCGTGGTGTCGCGCAGGCCGCCGCCGGCGTGGTTGCGCCACGCGGGATTTTTCGTCGCGAGAAATCCGCAGAGGCTCGAGGCGATGACCTGCGGAAGATGGCTGATGTGCGCGACGATCTCGTCGTGCTCATCGGGAGCAACGCTCACGACCTCGGCGCCGAGGGCCCGCCAGAAGGCCGCGACGGTTTCCACCGCGCGCGGATCGCTCTCGGGCAGGGGCGTGAGGAAGCAGGTGCGATGCGTGAACAGCTCGGCCGTGCCGTGTTCCCAGCCGGTTTTTTCCGAGCCGGCCATCGGGTGCGCGCCGATGAAGTGTGCGCGCGGCGCCAGCGCGGCGGCGCCGAGGCGGGAGATTTCGCCCTTCACGCTGCCGACATCGGTCACGAGCGCGCCGGCCGGGAGGGCTTTCGCGATCTGCTGCGCGAGCGGCACGATGCGATCGACGGGTGCGGCGAGGACGACGAGGCTGGCTTCGCGGGCAGCCTCCTCCTGTGTGTCGGCGACGGCGTCGCACCATGGCTGCTCGCGCAGCGCGAGGCGCGTCTCGGGTCGGCGCGCCCAGATCACGATGCGTTGGGCCACGCCGCAGGCTCGGGCCGCGCGGGCGACGGAACCCCCGAGCAGACCGGGGGCGAGGATCGTGAGCTGGGGCAGGGGAGGCACGGGCGGAAGCACGCAAAATGGCGCGACGGTGTCGAGCGGGGAACCGTTTCGGTCACGATTGGATCTGTGGTGGGAGGGGCTTTAGGCCCCGACTCATGGCGACCGCAAACCGTCGGGGCCTAAAGCCCCACCCACCCAGCAGAGCCGCCACCGGCTTCACTTCCCCAGCTTCACGATGCGCTCGAATTCCGCGCGTGCGACGGGCTGCACGGAGAGGCGCGAGATGCGGAGCAGCGTCATCTTGGCGAGCGCGGGCTCAGCCTTGATGGCGGCGAGCGTGACGGGCCGGGCGAGCGCGGCGCCGGCCTTGAGTTCGACGGCGACCCAGCCGGGTTCGTCGGCGGTGGTGTCGGGAAACGCCGCCTTGGTCACCTCAGCGGTGCCGACCACGGCCCGCTCCCCGCCGCTGTGGTAGTAGAGCACGCGGTCGCCAGGGCGCATGGCGTTGAGGTGAATCCGCGCCGCGTAATTGCGCACGCCGGTCCACGCGGTCTTGCCGTCCTTGACGAAGGTCGCCCACGCGTAGGTTTCGGGTTCCGACTTCACGAGCCAGTATTGCGTTGTCATGCGGGGGGTGGTTTGGTGCGCTGCACCGAAATGGAACCGTCCGAGGCTGAAAAGCTAAAAGCCCGCCGCGTGCAGCTTCTCCTCTACGGGATGATGGCGCTGATGATCGGGATTCCGACGATGATCTTCCTTTTTCAGACCTTCCGCTAGGCGCGGCGACGGCTGGAATTTTCCCCCGATGAACCAGACTCTCCTGCCGATCCGGATCGTGTTTGTGGCGTTGTGCGCGGCGGCGGGCTGGCTGGTATGCTATGCCATCGCGGACTGGGATCGGTATCGCGTCGCCGCGGTCGCCGTGGGCCTCTGCATCGGGCTGCTCGTCGTGCTCGTGGACGTGTTGCTCAAGGGCTTTTCGCTGCGCGGTCTCTCGGCGGTCACCTTCGGCATCGCGGTCGGCGTGCTCGTGGCGCACCTCATCGGCTCTTCGCCGCTGCTGGAGCACGGCGACAAGAGCGTGGTCTACCTCGCGCGGCTGGGGCTTTTTCTCGTGTGCCCGTATCTCGCCATCGTGATCGCGCTGCGCGGCAAGGACGAGTTCAACCTCGTGATCCCCTACGTGCGCTTCGTGCCGCACGAGGTCGATGTGCCGCTGGCGGTGGTGGACACAAGCGTGCTCATCGACGGACGCATCGCACGCGTGTGCGAGGCGGGCTTTCTGAGTTCGGCGCTCATCATTCCGCGCTTTGTGCTCAACGAGCTGAGCGCCATCGCCGACTCGCCGGACCCGCACAAGCAGGCCCGCGGCCGTCGCGGCCTCGAGGTGCTCAATGAGCTGCGCCGGCTCAAGCAAGCCGACATCCGCATCACGGAGAGCGACGTGACCAAGCCGGGGGACTTCGACGCCAAGCTCGTCTTCCTCGCGCAGTCGATGCGCGCCAAGCTCCTGACGACCGACTACAATCTCGCGAAGCTTGCGGAGTTTCACGGCGTGCCCTGGCTGAATCTCAACACCCTCGCGCGCTCGCTGCGGCCCGAGCTGATGATCGGCGAGCGCATCGAGCTCGACCTCGTGAAGCCCGGCAAAGAGGACGGCCAGGCCGTGGGCTTCATGGAGGATGGCGCGATGGTGGTCGTGCATGGCGGCAAGCACTACCTCGGCCAGCGGGTCGAGGCCGAGATCGTGAGCGTGCTGCCGACGTCCGGGGGCAAGATGATCTTCGCGCGCCTGCCGGGCGCCGCGCGGGCGGATTGATCGTGCTCCACCCGCAGTTTTGCGGCGAAAAAATAGGTGTTTACTTGCCCGCGGCGTTTTCCCAATACCTCACCCCCCTCACGGGCCGGTAGCTCAGTTGATAGAGCGCGTCGTTCGCAACGACGAGGTCGTCGGTTTGATCCCGATCCGGTCCACCAATTCCGCCAAAGGCGCGGAAAATCGCCCATTATGTTGGATCGGTTTTGCCCGTAAGCCTGCGCCGAGGGCGCGGTTGGGTGACGTTTCCGCGGCTTCCTGAGTCCCGGCTGGCGCGCTGGCTTCGCATTTGCTAGGGCTCTTTTCGATTATGGGGTTAGAATAACTCCGTTCACCACACATGAGCGCATCCAAAAAGACCAAGTCCACCACCGCCAAGTCGCCTGCCCCAGCGACCAAGACCGCACCGGCCAAGTCCGCCGCGAAAACGAAAGCCGTCGTGCCTGCCAAGGCTCCGGCTCCCGCCAAAACCACCAAAGCCGCTGCCCCGGCGACCCCGGCTCCCCGTCCCGCCCCTGTGGCGGTGAAGCCGGTGGCGCGCAAACCCGTCCTCACGACCATCTCCGCCCGCGTCGACGTGGGCTTCGGCAACGCCCTCTACATCCGCGGCGAAGGTGCCGGCCTCAGCTGGGACCAAGGCCTGCTGATGGAGTGCCTTGAGGCCGATCTTTGGCGCATCACCCTCCCCGAGTCGGCGCACGGTCATATCTTCAAGTTCCTCGTCAACGATCTCTCGTGGAGCGCCGGGCCGGACTACACGGTGCCGGGCGGCGCAGATGTGACGCTGACGCCGGAGTTCTGAAGTAGGGCGGGTCTGTGCCCGCCCTCGGTGCGAAGACTCAACGCGTGAAAGGGCGGGTTGCAGACCCCCGCCCTGCTTCAATCCGGATTCATCGCCCGGAGCCGCTCCGCCACGTGCGCGATCGCGGCGTCGCGATCGGCGAGCTGTTCGGCGGGGATGATCTCCGCCCGCATGCGCACGCGGGAAAAAGGCTTGGGCAGGTAGAACCTGTCCCAGCTGCGCAACCGCCACGCGGAGGCAAACTCGCACCCGATCAGCAGCAGCGGCGCGCGCGCGCGCCGCGCGACGACGATGCCGCCCGGCTTCAGCTCGTAGCACGGACCGCGCGGTCCATCGGGCGTGAGGCCGATGTCGTGGCCGGCGCGCAGCGTGTCGATGAGCGTGGTCGCGGCCTCGCGGCCGAGCCGGCTGCTGGAGCCGCGGACCGTGCCGACGCCGGCGAGGGAGAAAAACGCGCTCAACCACGCGCCATCCTGGCTCGCGCTGACAAGCGCGTAGGCCGGTCGCCCGCCGCGGTAGCGCCGCACGATTTCGGCGGCGAGAAAGAGCCGGTTGTGCCAGAGCACCATCGCCACGGGCTCGTCCCGCATGCCATAGGCCCGCAGGTCCTCCGGCGTGGCGTCGAAACGTAGTGAGCGCCCCCACAGCCGAAGCAGCAGCCCAAACGGCCAGAGCAGCGCGCGCCGCCACCCGGCGATCTGATGCACGGTCGGCGGAGCGGCGGAGGGCGTGGGCGGCGGATTCAAGGGCGCGCCGTTGTCGGGGAAACGCGCACGTTCGCCAAGCGAAACCCGGCGCCAGGCGGGCAATCCGTCGCGCCCGGCCCCGATTATCACAGGTAGAAGAGCGCCAGGAGGGAAGCGCGGTTCGCAAACACGGATTGCGTTTCGATCGCGCAGGGCTGAAATCGCGAGCTCGTGGCGCAGGCCGCGCGGTCCCCGTAGCTCAACTGGATAGAGCAGCGGTTTCCTAAACCGCCTATCCCGGTTCAAGTCCGGGCGGGGGCACCATCAGGTTCGTGCGCGTTCACCGCGCGCCGGCGCGCAGCGCCTCCTTGGCCCGCAGGAGCTGGCGGAGCGGATGCAGCTCCTCGTCGAGCGTGAGCGGCAGCGGCTCGCCGCGGGCGAGGTGCGCGGCGACGGCGTCGAAGTAGTCCAGCGCCGGCACGCGCTCGAGGGGCTCGGTGATTTTTCCGGCGGTCACGAGGCGCGTGCGCTGGCCGCCGTCCACCGACTCGATGAAGCCCTTGGTGCCAAAGATACGGAGGGTCTCGTTGCCGTGCGGGAGCGACGTGCCGGGCGGGTTGAGGTAGTTGATGATCACCGTGGCGAGGCCGCCGTTTTCGAGCGTGGCCTGCGCGGCGGCGGCGGACTTGCCTTCGCCTTCCTGGCCGGGCGGTTTGCCCAACGCGGTCTCCCAGCCGGCGATCGAGCGGAGGCGCACGCTGCCGACATGCTCGATGAGGCGCGCGGCGTGGATGCCGGCCTGCAAAAACATCCCGCCGTCGAGAGCCTCGTCCTGCGGGCGCGCGGCGCCGTAGCGGTAGCTCTTCTGCACAAAAATCTGCACGACCTCGCCCACCGCGCCCTCGCGCACGAGCCGGCGCATGATCGCGTAGTGGGGGGCAAACGCGGTGCCCGCCATCTCGTGGAACTGCTTCCCCGCGCGCCGCGCCGCCGCGAGGATGCGGTCGAGATCCGCCTCGGTGAGCGCGGACGGCTTTTCCGCATAGACGTGCTTGCCGGCTTCGAGGCAACGCAGGGCGTCGCGCGCCTGGTCGGCGCGCCGCGGCGAGCAGAGCGACACCAGCTCGACCTCCGGGTCCGCGAGCAGCTCTTCGAGCGTGGCGTGGCGGCGCACGCCTTCGGGCACTCGCGCCGCGGGCAGCGCGGCGGCGGCGACGAGCCTCGCGTGCGGGTGGCTCGCGAGTTTGGCGGCCGTGAGCTGGTGGCCGTTGGCGCCATAGAGGCCGACGCCGAGCCGGTGCGGCGCAGACTCGGCGGCCAAGCCGGCCGCGGCGGTGATGAGAAAAACGAAAACGACGGCGCATCGCGCCAGCCTGCGATGAAACAGGGAACGATTCATGGCGCCACCTTGCCCGCGAGCGACCCGGCGGCAAGGCCGGGCACGAGCCCGGAGCGCCGCAAGGAAACGATTGCGAATCGGGCGCGGAGCCGTGTTGCTAGATGCCGTCCCCACCAACCCATCCTCCCCATGAATCGTCGCGATTTCGTTGTCCGTTCCTCCCTCTTCACCGCTGCAGGCTTGCTCGCCCGCTCCGCCGCCTTCGCCCAGGCCCCCAAGGCCCCGGCCGCGCCCGTCACCCCCGAGTTCAAGCTTCTGCGCCGCGACGTCGGCATCTTTACCGCGCGTGGCGGCAGCATCGGCTACCTCGTCAACAAGGACGCGCTCGCCGCCGTGGACACGCAGTTCGCCGACACCGCGCCGCTCTTCCTCAACGGCCTGCCCGGCCGCGCCGGTCGCAAGCTCGACGTGCTCGTCAACTCCCACCACCACGGCGACCACACCGGCGGCAACCTCGTCTTCAAGCCCGAGACCAAGAAGATCGTCGCGCACGCCAACGTGCCCGCGCTCCAGCGCGCCGCCGCCGAGCGGTCCAAGTCGCTCGACAAGCAGGCTTACGCCGACACGACGTTCCAGACGACGTGGCGCATGGACGTCGGCGGCGAGATCATCTCCGCGAAATACCACGGCGTGGCGCACACGAGCGGCGACATCGTCACGCACTTCGAGAAGGCCAACGTGATCCACATGGGCGACCTCGGGTTCAACCGCATCTACCCCGTGATCGACCGCGGCTCCGGCGGCCGCATCGCGGGCTGGATCACGGTGCTCGAGGCCGTGGCCAAGGCGTTCTCCGCCGACACGATCGTGATCTTCGGCCACGCGGGCACCAAGTTCATGCCGGTCGGCAAGCCGGCCGAGCTGCTCGTGCTGCGCGATTACCTCAGCGCCGTGTTCGACTACACGCAGAAGAAAATCGCCGCGGGCGAGCCGAAGGAAAAAATCGTGGCGCTCGAGAACCTGCCGGGCTTCCCCGATTTCCACCAACCGCTCCCGAACCGCCTCGGCGGCAACCTCGCGACCGCCTACGACGAGCTGACGGAGAAGAAGGCCTGAGGGGGAAAGTTGCATCCGCAAGGGCGGGCCTCCGGCCCGTTGCCTCGCCCCGCACATGCGGGGCGGAGGCTCAATGGCTGTCCGCCGACGGGAGGCAACGCCCCAAGCCGAAGGGGTCGCGCGCCGGCGGCTGACGGATTGTAAGGTTGTATCGGAGGTGCGGGCCGATTGCATGCGACCACCCCGTTCCAGCCCCATGAAATTGCTGAGCTTTTTATTTCCGGCTCCGATTGCCGGGTTGTTCATGGCCGGTTGCCAGACCTCGGGCGGGTCAGGTGCGGCCTCGGCGATCATCTTTGCACGGGAAGAGTCGGGAGGGAGGGCGTATTATATCCAGGACGCGGGTGGCAGCGGGGCGCCCGCGGCCCTGCCGGTGCCGGCGTCTGCGGGCAATCTGCGCACGGCGCCGCGCGCGGGGATCGCCGCGGCAACGATCGGCGCGAGCGGGGCGGGCGAAGCCGAGTTGCGATTGATCGCGCTCGGCGCGGCAGGCGGGAGTGAGCGCTCGCTCGCTCGCGAGTGGGCATGGGATTATTCGCTCGGCGCCGAGGGCGAGGCGATCGCGTGGATTGCGGGGCGCGATCGGCGGGAGCTGTTTGTCGCGCGCGCGCCGGAGTGGAAGCCGGCGGCGCTGGCGCTGCCGGTGGAGGCAGAGCCCGGCCAGCCTCGGTGGCTGGCGCGCGATCGCCTGCTTGTGGTGCTGCGCTGGAAAGCGGGGGGCGAAGCACTGGCTCTCGCTGGAGGCGCAGGCGGAGCCGAAGTGATCTATCGCGCGGTGGGCCGGGCCGTGCTCTCCGAGGCCTGCGGGATTCCAGGGTCGGCGGATGTGCTTGTGATCGAGTCGCCCGAAGGGGATTCCCCGGGGCGGCTCCTGCGAATCGCGATCGAGGGCGGGCAGCCCGAGGTGCTGGCGCACGGGTTCTTCCTGCCTGGGACGCTCGCGGTGTCACCGGATGGGCGTTTTGTTGGCGCAGTCTGGAGCGAGGCGGCGGCGGCCGTGCGGCGCGGCGAGGCGGCGTGGCGCTGGATTGGCGCCGCCTGGCCGGGCGCACCGGAGAGCGTGCCGGGCGTGGTTTCCGCCGTGTGGAGCCCGGATGGCTCGCGACTCGCGTTCGCGCGACGCGGCGAGGGCCGCCGCTGGATCGAGGTGCACGGGAGCGAGCCGGGCCGGCCGCGCCGGGTTGGTTTTGAGGAGGCGGAGTGCTTCGCGCCGCAGTGGTGGCGGATTGCCCGCTGAGATTTTTCCCCATGAAAACGTCGTATGTCGTGGCTTTGCTCTGTGTGGCGCTGGCGGTGACGGTCGTGCGTGCGACCACGCCCGCCAAGCCCGAGGTCCCGCTCTCCGTCGCCAAGGTGCTCGCGCTCGGTGTCGCGCAGGAACACCTCGAGTCGCCAACGCTCGCTGGCGCTCGGCTCTATCGCAACCTGGAGGGCCAGCCGGCGGTGTGGGTGTTTGAGTTTCGCTCGGTCACCAGCGACCTGCCGATCACGGTGGTCACGGCGGCGACGCGGGACTTGCCACCGGTCGTCATGCACTGGCGCGGGTTGCCGTGGCACGCAGATCCGGCGTATCTGGCCGTCGCGCGAGGCCTCATGGCGGCTTATCCGCGCGCCGACGCCAAGCCCGATTGGGCGGATCTGCGGTGGGAAGGTCCGTTCGACCTGTGGGTGCCGCGGCAGGACGCGGCGCAGCAGCAGACCTTCGCCGCGGTGCGGGAGCGGGCGGAGGTGACGCGCAGCGATGTCGCGCGGACCGCCGGCCGCGCTGCGCGCACCACGGCCGAGGCGGCGGCGTATGTCGCCGCCGCCTGGGAGGCGATCGATCGGGTCGAACTGCGGTTGCTGCCGCCGGGCCGTTCGACCGCGGCGACACCGCAATTTGGCTCGACTCGCTACATCGCGCGCGTGCCCTACCTCTTCCAGTCGACCACGCCCGATTGCGGCATCGTGAGCATGATGGATATCCTGCTGTTTCACGATTCCAACGGCTTCCCCTCACTCGTCAATGAAGCGGATCTCACCGGTGTGCGTTTGCGCCTCCGCACCCTCATGCAGTGGACGACCGACGGCACCTATCCTGATCTGCAGCTGTCAGGCACCCGCAGCTATGTGCTGGAGCGCGGGATCAACGGCTTCAATTTTGCGCTCCATGCGCGCGGCAACTACCGGGGCGTGAATTCGACCGACATGTCGTTCACACAATACACGTCCGAAATTGACGCGGGGCGGCCGGTGCAGCTCAACCTCCAGAGTTATCAGCAGACCAACGTCACCGATGACAACTACGGCAACCATGCCGTCTGCGGGGTCGGCTATCATTCCGGCAGCATCGCGGGTGTCACCCGCGCGAGCTGGGCGATCATTCACGACAACTGGAAGGGCAGTTTCACGGACCCTTATCAGAATCCAAACGAGCCTTACGTCGATTTTTCCCAGGTCGGCAGCCTCATCAAGGTCGTGCCACCGGCCGCGGCGCCCCCGGCTGCGAGCGCCATAGTGATCGACTCGCCCACCAACGGATCGATCGTCAACCTCGGGGTGCCGGTCAATTTCGTCGTGCGTGTCACCACCGCCGCGGGGGTGGGCGTGAGCAGCGTGGCTTTCCGCCTTGGCGAAACGATCCTGCGCAGCACCTCGACGCCCGATGCCAATCAGCCTGCGGGCCGGATCGGCACGACCTATTCCATGGCGTGGACGCCGCCGGCGGCGGGCCGCTACACGCTCACGGCAACGGCGGTCGATTCGCTGAACCGGGGCCTGGTGGCTTCGGTCAATGTCGAGGTGCCCGCCGTCAATGCCCCGCCCGTCGTCGGCTGGGCCTCGCCGCAATACGACAACGTCCAGATATTCGCGAACAACGCCACGGACCTCTCCGTCTCGGCGAGTGATCCGGACGGATCGGTTGGCAGCGTCGAGTTCATCCTGCTCGGTTCGCCGGCCCTCAGCTTGGGCCGGGTGACTCCCTCGGGCGGCACCCTCACGACCCTCCGCGCCGTCAATTTCGCGACACCGGGTGATGCGACGCTCCGTGCCATCGCCACCGACAACCGCGGCGCCACCACGAGCACCGATCGCCGGGTGCGCATCGTGGCGGCGGTCACCGCGGGCAACGATGCATTTGCCGGGGCGAGTGCGATTGCCCCGGCGGGGGCGGTGGTGCGGACGAGCTCGATCCGCGCGACGCGCGAGACCGGTGAGCCAGCCCACGCGGGCAACGCCGGCGGGCGCTCGCTTTGGTGGCGCTGGACCCCGCCCGCGGCGGGCACCGCCGTGGTTGCGACGCGCGGCTCAAGCTTCGACACGCTGCTCGGAGTTTACACCGGCACAGCCGTCTCCGGCCTGACCCCGATCGCCAGCAACGACGATGACGACGATTCGTTCACCAGTTACGTTCGTTTCAACACGACCGCCGGCGCCACCTACCACATCGCGGTGGACGGATTCGGGGGCAACTCCGGCGATGTCGTGCTCACCGCCCTGCACTCCTCCGCGGCGTCGGGCAACGACAACTTCGCCGCGCGCGCCGCGCTCGCCGGCTCCGCCGCGACCGCCACCGGCAGCAACATCGTCGCCACACGCGAGACGGGCGAACCCGTGCACGCTTCCCCCGGCGGACGTTCACTGTGGTGGACGTGGACCGCTCCGGATAATGGCACGCTCAGCCTCTCCACCGCCGGTTCGACCTTCGATACGCTGCTGGGAGTCTACACGGGCGCCGCCGTCAATGCACTCGCCCCTGTCGCCACCAACGACGACGGCGGCCCGGAGTATACTTCGGCGCTTTCGACTCCCGTGGTGCGCGGCACTGCCTACCAGATTGCCGTCGATGGCTTCAATGGCGCCAACGGTCGCGTGGACCTGGCGCTCGGGTTTCTCGCGGCAGGCGGACGTCCCGCCAACGACAATTTTGCGGCCCGCGCCGCAATTTCCGGCAGTCCCGTTTCCACGGCCGTGAGCACGGCTGGCGCGACCAAGGAAGCCGGCGAGCCCAACCACGCTGGTTCCGTTGGCGGCGCATCGGTCTGGTGGACTTGGACGGCGCCCGCCGACGGCGCGATCACCCTCAGCACGGCGGGCAGCGACTTCGACACCGTGCTCGCGGTCTACACCGGCACGACGTTTAGCGGACTCAGCCTCGTCGCGGCCGATGACGATGGCGGTGACAACAGCACGAGTCGCCTCGCGGTCGCCGTGCGCAGTGGAATCACCTACCAGATTGCGATCGATGGCTACAATCGCGCGGCGGGCTCGGCGTTGCTCTACTTTACTTTTTCCCCGGCCACGGCGCCCGGCGCGGCTCCGCTTGGGCGGATGATCAATGTCGCGACTCGCGGCCTCGCGGGCAGTGGCAGCACGACGATGATTGCGGGCTTCAGTATCACCGGGGCTTCGGCCAAATCGGTGCTCATCCGTGCGGTGGGACCCACTTTGCGGGGTTTCGGGGTGGGCAATGCGCTCGCTGATCCCGTGCTCTCGCTCTATCGCGGTGATGTGCGGCTCTCGTCGAACGACAACTGGGAGGATAATCCCAGCCGCGCGCTCATCATCGACAAATCAGCGCAGGCAGGTGGCTTCGCCCTCAGTGCCGGCGCCAAGGACGCCGTGATCCTTACGACGCTCTCTGCCGGCAGCTACACCGCGCTGGTCACGGCGGCGCCGGGCACATCGAGCGCCGGCGTGGCCCTGGTGGAGATCTACGATGCCGATGCGAGCGCCGATGCGGAGGCAACTGGCCGGCGCTTGTTCAACCTTTCGACGCGCGGTCAAGTGGGCACAGGGGGCGACGTCCTGATCGCGGGCATCGTGGTCGCGGGTCCGACGAGCAAGCGTGTGCTCATCCGCGGTATCGGCCCCGCGCTCACGGGGTTTGGTGTCGCCGGCGCGCTGCTCGATCCGCAAATCACGCTGCTGCGCGGCTCCACGACCCTGGCGAGCAACGATGACTGGTCGGTGCAAGCCGGGGCCTCCGCCATCGTGAGCGCGACGCAGCAGGCCGGTGGTTTTGCACTCGCAGCCGGCAGCTACGACGCCGCGCTGCTGCTCACGCTTGAGCCGGGAGCCTATTCGGTGCAGCTCTCCGGGGTCGGCAACACGACCGGTGTCGGCCTGATCGAGGCTTACGAGGTGCCCTGAGTCCCACTTGCGTTTCCATTTGCGGCACGCGGGGGCGGGCCTTAGCACCTCGGGCAACCCACCCACCGCGTCACCGCCATGATCAAAGCCGTCGTCAAGACCATCGTGTTTCTCGCGATCTTTTTCGTGATGCTCTACGTGGGCATGAGCAACACGCACACGATCGATTTCCGCTTCCCGATCGCGGGGTTCACGGAGAAGGCGCCGGTGCGGACCTCGGCCGCGTTGATTTACTTCGGGGTTTTTGCGGTGGGCGTGCTCGGCGGCACGGTGCTCGCCGTGGGCGGCAAGGGCGCCAAGAAGAGCGGCGGCGGCTCGAAGTAGGCGCGCGCCGATGCCGCCCTCGGCCGAACCCCTGCCGCTCCGCGACGCGGGCTGGCGCGCGGGCACGCGTCGCGGGGCGGAGGGTTTTTTTCAGGTCGCGCAGGAAATGGGCGGACGCTGGCGTTTGCTCGATCCCGCAGGGGAAAATTTTTTCCTGCGCGCGGTGCACGGCGTGCGCGCGGCCCCGGCGGGTGGCGATGGCGAATTGCCGGCGGACCCGGCCGCACGGCTCCGGGCCTGGGGTTTCAACGCCGTGGGTCTCGGCGCTGATGGCGCGGGGCGCGACGACGGCCTGCCCTTTCTGGCCGCGGTGGATTTTTCCCCCGCCGGCTCCGTCATCACGGGGCCGGGCGTGCGGCTGCCGGATGTGTTCGATCCAGAGTGGCCGCGGCGCGCGCTCGCCCGAGCGGCCGAGGTGTGCACGCCGCTTGCCGACGAGCAGGCCCTGATCGGCTGGGTGGGGGATGCGGCCCTCGAATGGCCGCAGCCGGTCGCAGGCGGTCGGCCTGGGTTGTTGCAACGGTGCCTGAGCCTCGAGCCCAGTTTCGCCGCGTATCACGCGGCGTGGGAGTTTGCGCTCGCCCTGCATGGCGGCCGGCTGGAGGCGATGGCGCAGGCTTGGGGCGCAGCCCTCGTGAACAAGGAAGTCGTGCGCACACTGACACGCACCGAGCAGGCCATCGCGTCGCGCGGCTATCTGCGCGACGATGCGCGGTGGACGCGCGAATTTGCCCGGCGGTATTTCACGGCGATGGGCGCGGCGGTGCGCGCGGCCGATCCGCGGCACCTTGTTTTGGGTGCGCGCACTCTCGGGCGCGCGGGGGCGCAGGTGGTGGCCGAGGCGGTTTTCCCGGCGGTGGATGTCGCGCTCGTGGACTGGCGCGAGCTGTCCGTGGCCTCGTCCCACCCGGCGCAGCCGGTGATCGCGGGCGATGTGGGGTGGGCGGGCGCGGAGTTTCAGCGGCCGCTCGCGGGTGGACGGGTGGGGCGGCTCACGACCTTGGAGCGGATGTTGCGGCGGGCGCGGGCGGGCTTGGCTCGGCTGGAGCGGAATCCCGCGGTGGTGGGCTACGCTTGGGCGCGGTGGGAGGACGGGCCGGGCGAGCAGCCGCCGTTTGCCGGCGGCCTGCTCCATGCCAATGGCACGGAGGCGCGTGAGCACACGGAATTGATCGCGCAGTTCAATGCGCGGATGGCCGGTCGGCGGACCGCCTAGCGCCGCGTCACGTGATCGTGTTTTGAAAAAACTCGATCACTTCGCCGCTCGGGCCTTCGCAGAAGAATATGCGGATGGGCACGGGGCCGGCGCCGTTGGTGGTGGCGAGGGTGACGTCCTTCGGCTCGATCGTGATCGTGGCGCCGGCGGCGCGCACGAGCGCGGCGACTTCGTCGAGCCGGTCGGTCCGCAGGGCAAAGTGGATCACGGAGCCGTGGGGCGAGGGCGTGTAGTCGGGGTCCTCAAAGACCTCGACGTAATTGCCGTCCCCGGTGTCTAGCATCACGGCGCGGCGGTCGGTGCCCCGGAGCTGCCAGGCGATCTTCTCAGTGAAGCCGAGGGTGCCGCGGTAGAACGCCATCGTGCGTTCCCAGTCGCGGGTCTTGATGCAGACGTGGTGGAAGCCGGAGATCAGCGCGCTCATGGGCGCGAGTTGAGAGCCGGGGCGCGAAAGATGAAAGGACGAACTTGCGCGGGAGCGCCGCGCTCAGGGCGCGAGCTTCTGCATCAGCGCCATCAGCGGCTGCACTTCCTTCGGCGGGCTCACCCAGTCGCTGTAGAGCAGCTCGGGGAGGGTGTAGCGGGTGTCGTAGAGGGTGAAGTTGGCGCTGTCGTTGCGCGAGATGTGGCCGGCCTTGACGGTCGCGCCGGCGAACAGGCCGGTGGATTTGGTGTAGGCGAGCAGCGGGGTGCGGAGGATCTCGACGTTGGTGGCCTCGCTCTGCGAGGCGTGCGGACCGGCGACGGCCTTGGCGTCCACGCCGACATTAAAGCGATTGGTGAAGAGGCGGCGCGGCACCTGGTCGTCCGTGATGATGAAGACGCTCTCGACCGCGCTGGCGCCGAGCTGGAGGCCGAGGCTGGCTTCGCCGGCGTTGACGAGCACGGGGAGGCTCCAGCGGCCGTCGGCCTTCTTGACCATGATGACGCCGTAACCGTCTTTCACGCCGATCAGGAAACCGGCCCTGAACTGATTGAGGATCAGGACGGCCTTGGCGCGCTGCCAGGCTTCCTTGGCGGGTTTGGCCTGCAATTCCTGCAGCACGGCCTCGCACGATTCGATGCGAGTGACGAGTTCAGCGCGGGTGGGCTCGGCGCGGGCGACAAGGGCGCCGAAGAGCGCGGCAAGCGTGAGGGTCAGGAAGTATTTCATGGCGATGCGGAGGGACGGAAGGGCCGGAATGTAGGCAGGCGCCGTCGCGAATGGAAAGCGCGGAGTGCGCCCACTTGTTCACGACCTCAGGGCGCGGACAAAGCGCGGCGCGCGATGTTCCGGGTCCGGACTGCTGCGGGGCTAGGCGACGCGGAGGACCGCGCTCGCTCAGTGCCGCACGAGACCGATGCGCTGCAGGTCCTGCGCGAGCCGCTGGGTGTCGAGCGCCGGCAAGTGCAGCCGGTCGAGGGACGGAGCGCGGAAGACCGGCCGGTTCCACAGCACGTCGGTGCGCTGCAGCGTCTGCACGAGGGCGGACGGAGCGGGCGGCGGCGGGAGATTGGGCACGGGAAGAGGCATGGGGTCTTGTTTGTTGGGGTGCCAGTGACCGGTGCCGACGGCGTTTGTGCCGCGATCTGCGGTTAAAAATTGGTTTTGTCCCGCCTCAAGGCCGGGCGCGGAGGCGCGGACCCAAGTGCGCGGTAAACGGGAGCTCGTCGTGAAACTGCCGGGGGTTGGGCAACTCCGGCGGGCGAAAGTGAGCGATGCTCCGCGTCTCATCCTGCCGGCCGGGCACCCGGCGCACACCCAAGATCACGGGGCGGGCGGCGGACTCGGTCTGGGACTGGGACGAGGATGGATTCATCGTGACAGTGGTCGGGGGTAGGCGTGGGTATCGGCACGACCCGCGAGCGACTGAACGAAAATGTGCCCTTGCCGAGCGGACGCGCGCCTCTCAACTTCGGCGGCCTTGCTTCAACCCCTAGGCGTCACCCTCACCCTTGTTTCCTAGTCCGCCGCTGCCTCCACACTCCATGGATCGCGGGCCGGCCCCGGTCTCTTTTCCTCCCCTCCAACTCAACCACCCTGTCCCCTCCCATACATGAGCAATGCACAAGTAGCTAACGACGCAGTCGCGCCCAACGCCAAACGGCTGTTGTGGGCCGGCTTCATGGCCATCCTCGCCGCCGGCGTAGGCTTCGCCCTCCGCGGTGGCATCTTCGACAACTGGGGAGCCGAGTTCGGCTTCTCTGCCACCCAGCTTGGCGCCATCGGCGGCGCGGGCTTCACCGGGTTTTGCTTTGGCATCATCCTCGGCGGTGTCGTCTGCGACAAGATTGGGTATGCGCCCCTCGTGGTTGCCGCCTTTGTCCTGCACGTGCTCTCGGCCGTCGTCACCTTCATGGCGGGTGGCGCCAGCGCCTACACGATGCTGACGCTGGGCATGTTCATCTTCGCCTTTGCCAACGGCACGCTTGAGGCCGTCGCCAATCCGCTCGTGGCGACCCTTTTCCCGAGCAACCGCACCCACTACCTCAACATCCTCCACGCCTCGTGGCCCCTCGGCATGATCATCGGCGTCGTCCTTGGCTGGTGGCTCGACGACCACATGAAGATCCACTGGAAGATCCAGCTGGCCCTCTATCTGATCCCGACGCTGATCTACGGCTTGATGTTCATGGGGCAGCATATGCCCAAATCCGAAGCCTCGGCCAAGGGCACGAGCTTCGCCGACATGTTCAAGGACGTCGGCCTGCTCGGTGCGCTTGTCGTCGGCTTCCTCCTGTCGCTCTTCATCGCCGGCACCTTCGGCGTTTCGGACACCACGGCGCGCATCATCGCGGGCGTGCTGGTGATTGTCGTCGGCGTCATGACCAAGTTCTCGTTCGGCTCGTTCCTGCTGTTCTTCCTCTACATCGCGCACGCCATGGTGGGCGCGGTCGAGCTCGGCACCGATGGCTGGATTCAGAACATCACCGGCAATCTCTTCACCTCGGAGCAGGGCAAGGCGCTCTTCCTCTGGACCTCGGCGATCATGTTCGGCCTGCGGTTCTGCGCCCACTGGATTGAAAACACCCTCAAGCTCTCGCCGGTCGGCCTGCTGCTCGTGTGCTCGATCCTCGCGGTCGTGGGCCTCCAGATGGCCAGCGTGATGCAGACCTTCACGATGGCGCTCGTCGCCCTCGGCATCTACGCGGTCGGCAAGACCTTCTTCTGGCCCACGATGCTCGCGGTCGTCTCGGATCGGTTCCCGCGCTCCGGTGCGGTCGCCATGTCCATCATGGGTGGCGTCGGCATGCTCTCCGCCGGCTTGATCGGCGGCCCCGGCCTTGGTTTCGGCAAAGACAAGTTCGCCGCCGAGGCCCTCCAGGCTTCCAGCCCCGCGGCCTACGCGGAGGTGAAGGCCGCCGAGCCCTCCAAGTTCCTCGGCATTTTTGAAGCTGTGCCGATCGACGGCAAGAAACTCGCCGAGGCCAAGGAGGCCAAGGACAAGACCCCGACGCAAAAGGCCGTCGTGGAGGCCGACCGGGAGGGTGATCGCAAGACCCTCAAGTTCGATTCCTATATTCCGGCGACCATGGCGGTCATCTACCTGTTGATGCTGCTCTATTTTAAGGCCATCGGCGGCTATCGCCCGGTGAAGATCGAGGAGCAGAACGCCTAGTCGCGGATCCGCTCGCCGCTCATCATTTCAAAGGCCGCGCCTCAGGGCGCGGCCTTTTTCTTTCTCGTGGCGATGGGCCCGCGGCATCCCGGCGGACGGCGGGGCAATGCGACCTCGAGCCGGATTGAGGGCTCAGGCCGGCACGCGTTCCGCCGCCGCCGGGTAAATGGGCTGCCGGCTACGCCGCGCGGGCGAGGCGCCGCGGCGCCTCCGCCCGCACGACCTTCGGGATGGTGACAGTCAGCACGCCACCCGCGATCTCGGCCGTCATGGCCTCGAAGTCGAACGAAGTGCCGAGCCGCAGCCGCAGGCAGTAGTCGTGCTGCACACTCTCGAGGTGCAGGGCGCTGAAGTTGGAGCGCACGAAACGCTCCTTGCGCGCGGTGACGGTGAGGTCCGCCCCGCGGCCTTCGATCTCCACGCCGCGGGCGGTCACGCCCGGGACGAAGACCGTCAGCCGCAGCGCGTCGCCGCTGTCCTGCGTCTCAAAGGCGGGCTCGCGCAGGGTGTCCGCGGGGGACACACCGGGCGCGGCGGCCTTGAGCGGAGTGATGCTCGGGAGGGTCGAGATGTTGGAGTGCATGGGAGGAGATGGGATGGAAACGTGCTCCCCTCGGTGGTCTGGATGACCGCCGGGCTTGGCAGAGGGCTGAACGTTTCCGAAGTCGGAAGTTCAGTTCTGGGTGCCCGGGCCGGTGAATTTATTCCAAACGGAAAAAACGACCGCTCGCGGCGCAACCCAGCGCTGCTGGCCCTGCATATGGCAGGTGCCGGCGGAGCGGACGGGATGCTGAAGCGACGCGGTCATGGATGAATCTTGTGCTACCCTGCTCATTGCAGCCGGTGTGCCAAGCGGGAAGTTTTTTGTGCCCGTGAAGATTGCGTGACGCTGTGCCCGCGCCCCCGGCGCGGAATGACCAATGTCGAACAGGGCGTAGAAAAAGCCCTGTCATTGCGAGGAGCGCAGTGACGAAGCAATCCATCTGACACTCTGGCTGGATTGCCGCGGTCGGCTTCGCCTCCCTCGCAATGACAAGCTTGAAGCCCCCTTTTCGACGCCCTCCAACCTCCAATGCACGAAGATCGAAATTGATGCCAAAGCCGCCCCAGGCCTTTGCCGTGTGGTGGGGCTGTTTGCTTCTGATCGAATCGAACCTGTGGGAGCGGGTTTGCCCCGCGACACGTCGGGGCGTAAAGCCCCTCCCACAACCGAACTGACCCACTCCCAGTGCCGGCGCGGCTCGACATTAGTCATTAGGCATTCGTCATTGGTCATCATGTCCGCCGCCCCCGCCGACTCCACCGCCACCGTCGCCGATCTCAAGGCCTGCGTCCTCGCCTTTGTGCGCGAGCGCGACTGGGAGCAGTTTCACAATCCGAAAAACCTCAGCATGGCCCTCGCCGCCGAGACCGGTGAGCTGATGGAGCACTTCCTCTGGGCCACGCCCGAAGAGTCGCGCGCCCTCGCCGCCGATCCCGCCAAGCGCGCGAAGATCGCCGACGAGCTGGCCGACGTGGTCATCTACGCGCTCGGTTTCGCCAATGTCACCGGCCTCGATGTCACCGCCGCCATTGCCGACAAGATGGCGGCCAACGCGAAAAAATATCCCGTCGAGAAGGCGAAGGGCCGCTCGGAAAAATACACGGAGCTGTGATCCAAAGTAGGGCGGGTCTGTGACCCGCCTTTTTGCCTGCTGCGTGTTCGCGCCGACGGCGGGTCACAGACCCGCCCTACTTCAAAAATCCCCTCACGCCTTCGGCCGAAACACCTTCATCACCGCCTCGTTCGCCTCCAGCCGCGGGCCGCCGATGAGGTCGATGCAATAGGGGATAGCGGGAAACACCGCCTCGAGGTTTTCGCGGATGGCCTTGGGCCGGCCGGGGAGATTCACGATGAGCGTCCGCCCGCGGATGCCCGCGAGCTGCCGCGAGAGGATCGCGGTCGGCACATACTTGAGCGAGGTCGCGCGCATCAGTTCGCCGAAGCCGGGCAGCTCCTTCTCGATCACATCGCGGGTGGCCTCGGGCGTCACGTCGCGCGGCGCCGGGCCGGTGCCGCCGGTCGTGACGACGAGGCAGCAGCCTGATTGATCGGCCATGCGGCGCAGCTCAGCCGCGATGACCACCCGCTCGTCCGGGATGACCTTGTAGTCGGTCTCAAACGGCGTCGCGAGCCACTCGCGCAGCAAGGCGAGGCACGCCTGGCCCGGCGTGTCCTCGTAGATGCCGGCGCTCGCGCGGTCGGAGATGTTGAGGACGCCGATTTTGGGGCTCATGCGAAACTGGTTAAGCAGGAAGCCACGAAACCAGGAAGGGCTTTTTCATGGCAGCATGGTTTCCCGCTCAAACTGCCCGAGAATTTCTTTCGGCGTCACGCCCCGCTCCCGCATGGTGCGCAGGGCCAGGGCATCGTGGCGCTTGGCCAGCCGCTCGCCGCGCTCGTCGAGCATCAGCGGCGCGTGATAGTAGGCCGGCGCCGCGTGGCCGAGCGCACGGATGAGCAGCAACTGGCGAAACGTGCTTTTGATCAGGTCGGCGCCGCGCACGACCTCGGTGATGCCCAGCTCCGCATCGTCCACCGCACAGGAGAGCTGGTAGCTGGGCACATCGTCCTTCCGCCAGACGAGGAAGTCGCCGAAGTCGCGTCCCGCCACCGCGCGCTGCGGCCCGAATTTCCCGTCGCTAAACACAATCTCCTCGCCGTCGGGCACGCGGAAGCGCCAGTTCACGTTCACGGTTTCGCCGAGCGGCGGCAGCGGCGCATCCGCGGGCGGGCGGAACTGCGGCGGGTAAACCGGCTCATCATCCGCCCCGCCCTCGTGCGGCGCGGCCACCGCCTCAAGCACATCGCGCCGCGTGCGCGTGCAGGGAAAGATAAGCCCCGCCGCGTGGAGTTTTGCCAGCGCCGCCCGATAGCGTGGCAGCCGCGCGCTCTGCGCAATCACCGGTTCCTCCCAGGCAAACCCGAGCCAGCCCAGGTCCTCCAGCATCGCCTCCACGAAATCCAGTCGGAACCGCCGCGCATCGAGATCGTCGTTGCGCAGTAGCAGGGTGCCTCCGGCTAAGCGCGCGCGCTCCGCCGCGATCCAAAACGTGCGCGCATGCCCTAGGTGCAGGTGCCCGGTCGGCGATGGCGCGAGGCGGCCGCGATACGGCACCGGTGGCGCTGAGCTGAGAGCTGAGAGGCTAGAGCTAGGAGTGCTGATGAGACCGAGCTTTGCGTTTTGTCTCTCAGCTCTCAACTCTCAGCTCTTAGCTTTTTCTCTCCTTCATGCCCAAGCTCCTCTGCGTCTACTGCGCCTCCAGCGATCGGCTCGACCCGAAATACTACGCCGCCGCCGCCGATCTGGGCCGCGAGCTCGTCGCGCGCGGCTGGGGCCTCGTCTATGGCGGCGGCAAGACCGGCATGATGGGCGCCGTCGCCCGCGCCGTGAAGGAAAGCGGCGGGCGCGTCGTTGGCGTCATCCCCGAGTTCATGAAGGCCCGCGAGCTCGCCTACGACGAGGCCGACGAGCTCGTCACCGTCATCACCATGCGCGAGCGCAAGCTCCTCATGGAGACGCGCGCCGACGCCTTCGTCGCGCTGCCCGGCGGCTGGGGCACGCTCGAGGAAATCATGGAGATCCTCACCCTGCGCCAGCTCGACGTGGTGCGAAAGCCCTGCGTCTTACTCAACCAGGACGGCTTCTACGATCCGCTCCTGCGGCTCTTCGACACGATGCTCGCCGAGAGATTCTTCAAGCCCTCCAACATGGACCTCTTCCGCTCCGCCGCCACCGTCCCCGAAGTCTTCACCCAAATCGAGGCCGCCGCCGGCGCAAAGCCCGAGGCGAAGTGGTTTGAGACGCGGTGAAAGCGCAGCGCCGGTGGCAATAGGCATCGAGCTCTCGGGGGCACGGCGGCTCGACAAGATTCATGTAGCGCCGCACAATCGATTCGTCGCACTCGCACAATTCCGCCATGCGCCCTCTGCACCCAATACTCCTCTGTCTGCTACTTGGCCTGGCCGTCGCAGCGCCTGCCGGGTGGGGGTTCGTTGTCACGCTTCCGGAGCGTTCCCTGCCACTGCCCCAACTCGTCCCGATTGATCGGCTGCTGGCGAACGCTTCTCGGCGAGTTCGGGAGCAGCCCGATTCCGCCGAGGCCCACTATGTAGTCGCGCGTTTGCGCTACCTTATGTTCGCGACCGGATGGACGATGGTGCCGGACGGCAGGGAGGTCTACGTGCAGTGGTCCGCCACTCAGGACGCGTGGTATGCCCGCTATCACAAGGCGGTGGAAATGGCCTACGAGGATGTTGGCGCGATCGGTGCCCATATTCCCGAGTCGAAACGTTTCCCCTTCCTTAAGGCGCGTGATCGTCGCCGCAAACAACTTGAACAATCCGGCTGGACGCCGGCCACCAGCTTCCCTCCGGCCACGATGATGAAACATGCCGCTGAGGCGCTCGACGCGCTCGAAACGGCGGCACGCCTCGCGCCGACCAACGTTCACTACCTCCTCTGCCGCGCCTGCCTGATTGAACAGGTCGTCGAATGGCGCGGTGTCGTGAAGCCGGCCAGCCTGCCGCCAAAACTCGCGCGCTTGGAACGCGAGCACGCTCGCGAACTCTACCTAGCCGCGTTCAACCTCGGGTTTAAAAAAAGCGGCGACCAGCATGGGCGCGCGACGGGGCCAGATGCGGTGGCGACGGTCGAGGCGGGGCAGAATTTCCTGCGCCTGAGCAAGGATGCAAAGGCCGGCGCGACTTTTGGTTCGTCCACAGTCGCGGAAGTGGAGGAAGGCCTGAAGCAGGCGCGAAAATGGCCCGAGAACGATGTGATACAGCTCATCACACCAATCATCCTCGCGCTTGCGCCCATCCGTTGCGTGGACGACCTACTCGATTCGGCGGCGCGCGTGGCGTTTCCGTTGCGCGGCTTCGGGCCGGTGGATGTGTGGCCTTGGCTCAGGCCGGCGGCTGGCCTACTAGTCTGGGATCCCGCGAACACGGGTGACATCACCTCCGGCCGCCAGCTCTTCGGTGGCTACACATTCCAGATTTTCCGCGCCAATGGCTACGATGCCCTCGCTGCCCTCGACGACGATGGCGACGGCGTGCTGCGCGGCGCGGAGCTGGCCGGCATCCGCGTGTGGTTCGACCGCGATGGCGACGGCCGCTCCGCGCCCGAAGAGGTCGTCGATCTCGCCGCGCTCGGCATCGCCGGCCTCGCCGTGCGCGCGACAGGCACGGACGGAATCCACCCGACGAATCCTGCCGGCGTGATCTTCGCCGACGGGCGCACGTTGCCTACGTGGGATTGGATGGTCGCGCCGCATCGCAACTGACCTGATGGAACGCGAACGCTTCTTGTCATTGCGAGGCACGTGAAGCGTGCCGCGGCAATCCAGCTGGAATATCGGATGGATTGCTTCGTCGCTGGGCTCCTCGCAATGACACATTTCATGCACCGAGCCCCCGTCCTCGCCCTCCTCCGCGCCCACGCCGCGCAGCCACTCGATCCGCACGAGGCGGCGATGACGAGTGAGACGATCCGGTTCGTCGAGCAACACGACGATTGCCTGTTACGCTCCTGCGCGCCCGGCCACCTCACCGGCTCCGCGTGGATCGTGAATGCCGAACGCACGCGCACGCTGCTCACGCACCACCACAAGCTCGACAAGTGGCTACAGCTCGGCGGCCACGCGGATGGCGATGGCGATCTCGCCGCCGTGGCGCTGCGCGAGGCGCACGAGGAGAGCGGCCTCACGCGCCTCCGGCTCGTCTCGCCCGCGATCTTCGATTTGGACCGCCATTGGATTCCCGCGCGGAAGACCGATCCGGCGCACTGGCATTTCGATCTGCGCTTCATGATCGAGGCCGACCCGGCGGAACCGCTGGTGATTTCCAGCGAGTCGAAGGACCTCGCGTGGGTTGATCTCGCGCGCGTGACGGCGCTCAACGCCGAGGAATCAATGGCGCGGATGGTGCGGAAGACGCTCACGCGCTGATTGTGCCGGTTCACGCCCTGTAGGGCCTGAGCTTGCTCAGGCCTATTTCGGAGACTGGCCCGACCAAGGTCGGGCCCTACATCGAGCTGGGAAGTGACGCTATTTCCACACCGGCACCAGCTCCTCCTTGCGCACCCAGCCGGTCTGGCCTTGGGCGAAACGGAGGCGGGTCCAGCCGAGCAAATCTTTTTCCGCGATGGCGAGGCTGCCGGCGGCGAGGGGCGTGGTCTTCTGCGTGGTGTCGGCTTCCGTCGGGATCGAGCGCAGGGTGCCCGCGCGCGCGACAATCACGGCCGCGGGGTCCGCGGCTTCGCCATACGCTGACCAACCCGCGATGGCCGTGCCGGCGACCAGCAGCGCGAGGACCACGACCGTGAGCGAGCCGGCGATCCAGGCGCGTCCGCGGAGACCGTAGGCCCAGGTGAGCAGCGCGACGAGCGCGAGGGCGGCCAGCCCGGCGGCTCCGATCGCGATCGTCTGCCACGTCGCGGGCGAGTGGTGTTCGGCGAGCGTGTGCAGGGCGTCCGGCGTGACGAACGCGAGCAGCGGGCCGGGCGCGGTGCCGGTGTGTTCGCTGCCGTGGCGGAATTGCCAGCGCACGGCGGGGTGCGCCGGATTCTGCACAAACGCGGCGGCGCTGTGCGCGGCGGCCTCGGGCGCGCGCGTCTGCTGCGCGAGAGCGAGGGCGAGGTTGTGGCGCGCGATCCAATCGGCGGGATTTTTCGCGACGGCGGCGCGCCAGCTCTTTTCAGCCGCGGCAAAGTCGCCCTTGCGGTAGGCGGCCAGGCCCGCGGGCTCGGCGGCGCGGAGCAGCACTGCGCCGGCGCCCAGGAGCAGGGCGAGGCTCGCGGCAAAGGGCAGGAGGTTGCGCGGCAGGAAAAGGCGCAGCGGGTTGAAGCCCGGCACGCGTTGCGCGGCCAGCGCCGCGCGCGCGCGCGGCACCCAATCGGCGGGCAGCTCGGTCTTCGCCCCGTAGAGCGCGCGGTCGGCCTCGGCCCAGAGTGCGGCCCAGGTGGCATCGCCCAGCGCCTCCGCGCGCGGCGCGGCGTGGTGGAGCTGCCGAAGCACGGCGGTGTCATGCTGCCATTCGAGGAGGCGGGAGGCGGGAGGCGGCAGGCGGGAGGTTTCGCTGGCGGACATTTCGGCGAGCAGCCGCGCCAGGCGCTCGCGGGCTTCGCGGCGAGGGCGCGCCGGATCGGTGGCGTGAGCGCGGCGCGCGGCGAGGAACGCCCAGCACGCGAGGGCCAGCGCGAACGGTGCGAGCAGCAGTAGGAGAAAATCCCGCGTCGCCAGCGGCGTGCTCGCGTCGCCGGCGCCGGGCAGCGGATCGCGGGGGATGGCGCCAGGCGGGGGCGGGGCGACGGGCGCTTTCTTCGGAGTGGTGGAGGTCGTATCGGTTTCCTTGGTGCCGTCGGTCTTGGGCGTGCGGGTTTCGTCGTTCCCGGGCGTCGGCGTGATCGCGAACCGCGGGGCGACGGGGCCCGTGATGGTGACGCTGGTCTTGGGCGCGGTGATGGTTTTGTAGGCGCCGGCCTTCGGATCAAAGTAGGTGAAAGTGACGGGGCCGAGCGTGTAGGTGCCCGCCTTGGCCGGGACGAGCACGACATCCTCGCTCAGCGTGGCGTCGAAGAGCTTGCCCTCGGCGGGGGTGCGCTTCGCCTTGGGCTGCACGACTTGGAAATCGTTGGAGACTTCGCGGGCGGGCAGGGCGGCGAGGTCGGGCCAGTTGCCACCGCCGCTCAGCTCGAGGGTCCACGTGACGGGTTCGCCGATGGCGGCCTTTTCCGGCACGACCGTGGAGACGAGTTTGAACTGGCCGACGGCCCCGGAAAAGCCCGGGGGTGCCGCCGGCAACGGCCGCACCTCGATCACCGGTTGATCGGAGGTCACCGAGACCTGCTCCATGCGCGGCTGCGAGAGGAAGCCAAAGCCGATCGTGCCGGTCTGCACGGTGAGGAAATGCGTGGCGGCCTCCAGCTTCTGCGTGTTGGGCGTGCGCGCGATCGCGCGGGTGCGGAAGGAGACGACGACCCGGCGATCGTTGCCGACGGCGGCGTCGTTGATCTCGGGCTTGGACCAGTCTTCGGCGACGAGCGGAGCGGAGTTCCACTCGAAGACGGGCTGGATCTGCGGGTTGGTGCGGCGCGAGGCGGAGAGCTCGTAGCCGAGGCCGAAGACTTCGCCGGCCCAGACGCTCGTGCGCTCGGGGATGAGGCGCGCGCTGGCAAAGGATTCGACCGGCGCGGCGGGCGCGGCGGCGTTGAAGGCGGCGACGGGCCGCGGGCCCTTGTCGGTCTTGACGGTGAATGCGGGGATCGTGACGGGGCCGCTTTGCCGGGAGCGAATCAGGTAACTGAGCACGATGGAGCGGGTGACCGCGCCGTTGACGATGCTCGTGTTGCTGCTCTGGCCCACGCGCGTGAACGTCACGCCGGGCACCGCCGGCAGCTGCGGCTCGCCGTCGGGCGCGCAATCCTCGAACACGAGCATGGCGGCCTGCGACACGCCGGAGTCAGCCGGCTCCCAGCGCACGGATTGGGCGCGGGCGAGCCCGGCGAGGAGCGGGAAAAGGAGGAAAATGATGAGACGGGCGAGGCGCATGGCGTTACCAATTCTTGCCGGATTTTTTTTCGGCCTTCCGCTGGCCCTCCATCAGTTGGAAGAGCTGCGCGGGCGAATCCTGGGTGCGGAGCTGTTCGAGTTTCTGCAAAGGCTGCGCGAGCGCGGCGTCGGTGGGATTGCTCACATCTTCGCGGCGATCGGGCGTGCCGCCGACTTTTTGCGTGCCGGGCGGGGGCGGAGGAGGCGGCTGGTCCTTCTTGTCCATGTCGCCGAAGGCGGACTCGCCCTGCGGCTTCGGCTGCGGGTTGTCCTGCTTTTGCTGCGATTGATCCTGCGGGGATTGATCCGCGGGGTCGTTCTGATCCTGCGGCTGCGATTTCTGCTGGCCGGACTTGTCCTGTTTTTTCTGCTGATCGGATTTCTTCTGATCCTGCTTTTGTTGATCCTGGTTCTGCTGGTCCTGGTTTTGATCCGGCTGGTCCTGCGGCTGATCCTTTTTGTCGTCCTCGGGTTTTTCGAGCAGCTCCTCGAGTTCCTTCCGCAGCTTGGTCCAGTCGGCGAGTTTCGAGCCGGTCTTGATCAGCTCGTCCACAGCTTGGAGGGCGTCGTGCACCGGGCCGGGGATCACAGGCTGGCCGCCTTCCTTGATGCGCTGGCCCCAGCGGAGGGTCTCGTTGGCGATGTCGGCGTAGTCGCGCGCGGAGAGGCGATCCTGCTCGGCGAGGCGGGCGTAGATTTTTCCGAGCATGGGTTGCTCGGGAGGCGGGGCGGGCTCGGCGGCGCGGGCCGGAGGGTTCAGAGGCCAGAAGCCAGAGGTCAGAAACAAAAGCAGAACAGCCGCGGCCGTTTGGCTGGCGGAAGGCGTCGGGGTGCCGGCTTCCTGTCTAGGCCGCAGGGCGATGTCACGCACGCGCGGGCGCACGGGGAATTCGCGATAGAAGCTCACGAGCAGGCACCACAGCCCGAGCGCGAGCGGCCACTGGAAACGTTCGACGAGGCGGACCGTGCGGGTCTCGACAAACTGACCTTTGCGGCCAGCCGCGATGGTCTCCTCGACGAGCGCGGCGAGATCGACCCAGGCGCTGGCGTCGCGATAGACGCCGCCGGTCTCGCGGGCGATTTGCTGGAGCGTGCCGCTCTCCAAGCGTGACATCACGACCGCGCCGCGATCGTCCTTCACGAATTGGCCGGTGCCATCGGGGATCATCGCGCCGCCCTCGGTGCCGACGCCTAGGCTGATCACGCGGACGCCTTTCTTCTTCAGATCCTCGACCCGCGCTTTCCATTCCTCGTCGGTCGCCTCGCCGTCGCTGAGGATGATGAGGAAGCGATCCGCGGCGCCGCTGGAGGTGAAGGCGCCCAGCGCGGCATCGAGCAGCGCGCCATAGTGGGTGCCGCCCTCAGGGAGAAAATCCGGGTCCAGCGCGGGCAGGAACTCGCGCAGGATCTCGTAGTCGGCGCTGAGCGGGCTTTGCAAAAACGCCGTGCCGGAAAACACCACGAGGCCCACGCGCTCGCCCGCGACCTTTTCGAGCAGCGACTGGATGAGGAGCTTGGCGCGCGCGAGGCGCGAAGGCTTCACATCGGGCGCGAGCATCGAGCGCGAGAGATCGACCGCGAGGAGGATTTCCCGCGCCTGGTCGAAGACGGGCTCCTCGATGCGGCCGAACTGCGGGCGCGAGAGGGCCACCGTCACGAGCGCGGCGCCGGCAAAGAGCCAGTAGCGGATGCGGCGCGCGCTCGTGGCGGCGGCTGACGGCGCATTGAAGGGGGACAGATGCAGCGAACGCGGGCCGGCCTCGGCGCGGAGGATCTTCGGGCGGGCCTGCGCGACCGCGCGGCGGCGGTGCGTGAGCTCCCACACGAGCCCGGCCACGGGCAAAAACAGCAGCCACAGGAGATGGGGCCAGGCGAAGCTCATGCGACGGCCTCCTGCCGCCACACCGGGCGGGCGCCGAGCGCGGCGGCGGCGAGCAGCGCGAGGCCCGGCGCGGCGAACCACCAGAACAGCTCGGTGGTGATGAGATAGCTCTTGGCCTGAAACTCGATCTTCTGGGCCCGGTCGATGGCCTTGAATGCCCCCTCGATCGTGTCGGCGTCGGCCACGCGGAAGAATTTCCCGCCCGTGGCCTCGGCGATCTGGCGGAGCTGGCCCTCGTCGAGATCGGAGAACTGGCGGCGCTGGCCGATGCGGCGGTTCTGATCGTCGTAGACTGGCACGTTCACGTAGCCCTCGCGGCCCGAGCCGATGGTGTAGACGGGGATGCCGCGGGACTTGGCAATCTCGGCGGCCTGCTGGGGCTGGAGGGCGCCGCGGTTGTTGGCGCCGTCGGTCATCAGGACGACGAAGGCGCCGATGCGTTTGCCGCCGCTGTCGCGCTTGGCCTGTTCGAGGCGCGTGAGCGCCACGCCCAGCCCGTCGCCGATGGCGGTGCCGTCCTCGATCATGCCGATGCGCACGCGCGTGAGCTGCCGCGAGAGCCAGCCGTGGTCGAAGGTGAGCGGCGCCATCGTGTAGGCCCGGCCGGAGAAGAGCACGATGCCGATGCGATCGGTGGTGCGGCGGTCGATGAACGCCTGGATGACGGGCTTGAGCGCCTGGAGGCGGTTGACGGGTTCGCCGTCGCGGGCGAAATCCTCGGCGCGCATCGAGCTCGAGAGATCGATGGCGAGCATGATGTCGTAGCCCTCGGAGCGGACCTCGCGCTTGTCCTCGACCTGCTGCGGGCGGGCGAGCGCGCCGATGAGCAGCGCCAGGCCGAGAAACGCGAGCGCTACCGGCCAGCGCGAGGGCGCGGCGAGCGAGGGCCGGTGCCACGCCGCGGCAAACGGCACGAGCAGCACCGGCACGCTCCGCCGGCCGCGCAGCCACAGCACGAGCGGCAGCGCGAGCAGCGCGAGGAGCCAGAGCGGATCGTGGAGGGCGAAGCGGGGCATCAGGGCGGGGAAGCTGAGAGCCGAGAACTGAGAGTTGAGAGCAAGAGATGGCGTCGTCGGACGAAGAGGCGGCGTGAGCGCGAAGCGTTTGGCTCCGGGCTCTGGACTGTCAGCTCCAAGCTCTCAGCTCCTTTCATCAGCGGGCTCCGGTTTTCATGCGCGCGTGGAAGAACCGCACGAGCGCATCGAGGCGGTTCTGATCGGTGCCGACGACGAGGCGGCTGAGCGCGTCGGGAAACAGCGCGTGCCAGGAGTCGTCGCGCTCGCGGCGCCAGGCGGCGTGCGCGGCGCGCTCGGCCGCGCTGCCTTCGAGCGTGACGAGGCGCCCCGCGGTGGGATCATAGGCGGCGAAGCTCTCGCCGGCGGGCAGCGCGCGCTCCCACGGATCGTCCACGCGGAAGCCCATTGTCTGGTAGCGGCGCTGGAGCACGGCCCAGCCTTCGGGCGCGGGCCGCGGCGGAAAGTCGCCCAGCCAGATGAGCACGCTGTGCTTGGGCGCGGCGCGGGCGAGGAAGCGCCACGGCAGCTCCGGCGCGGGATCGGTGGCCTCGGGCGCGGGCTGGGCGAGGAGCGTCGCGGCCGCGTGCATGATCTGGCCGCGGCCGCGGACGGGCTCGCGAAAGAGGTTTCCGCGCGGCGAGCAATGGGCGAAGCCCACGCGATCGCGGTTGACGGCGCCGAGCAGCATCACGAGGCCGGCGAGCTCCAGCAGCGCCTCGCGCTTGGACTGCGCCGTCGAGCCAAAGTGCAGCGACGGTGAGTCCTCGAGCACGAGGAGCAGCGTGACCTCGCGTTCCTCGACGAATTTCTTGCGGTAGGGTTCGCCGAGGCGCGCGGTGACGTTCCAGTCGATGTCGCGCACGTCGTCCCCGAACTCGTATTTGACGACCTGGTCGAACTCCATGCCGCGGCCGCGGAAGGCGGAGCGGTATTCGCCGCTGAGGATGTTCTCGACGGCGTGGCGCACGCGCCACTCGAGCTGGCGCAGCAGGGCCAGCGGCGACGGGGGCGTCGCGGGCTTTTCGATTTTAGAATCTGGAGTTTCGACTGCCATCTTTTGTGGCCCGCGAATCACGCCGTCGGCACAGGCGTGCGCGTGATCACCTGCTCGATGATCTTGTCGGGGGAGATTTCCTCAGCCTCGGCTTCGTAGGTGAGACCGATGCGGTGGCGGAGCACATCGGGCGCGAGCTCCTGGATGAGCGCGGGCGAGAGGTAATCCTGCCCGCGGAGCCACGCGAGGGCGCGGCCGGCCTGGTAAAGCGCGAGCGAGGCGCGCGGCGAGGCGCCGAAGTTGAGGTAGCGTTTCGCGCCGGCGTTTTTCTCGGCGAGGGCGCGGGTGCCGCGCACGACGGCGAGGATGTAGGCCTGCACGGCGGGGGAGAGATGGATCGCGTCCACCTGCGTGCGGAGGGCGAGCAGTTCCTCGCCGCTGGAGACGGAGGCGATGGCGGGCTGCTTCGTGATCTGGCCCCAGCGCTGCATCATCGACGACTCCTCCTCGGCCGTCGGGTAATCGACGATGAGCTTGAAGAGGAACCGATCTGTCTGCGCCTCGGGGAGCGGGTAGGTGCCCTCCTGCTCGACGGGGTTTTGCGTGGCCATCACGAAGAACGGCCGGGGCAGCAGGTGGGTTTTGCCCCCAATCGTGACCTGCCGCTCCTGCATGCCCTCGAGGAGCGCGCTCTGGACCTTGGCCGGGGCGCGGTTGATTTCGTCGGCGAGGACGAGGTTGGCGAAGATGGGCCCGTGGTGCGCGGTGAACTCGCCGTTCTTGGGCGAGAAAATCATCGTGCCCACGACATCGCTCGGGAGCAGGTCCGGCGTGAACTGGATGCGCTCAAACTGCACGCCGAGGGCGGCGCCGAGCGATTTCACGAGGAGCGTCTTCGCGAGGCCGGGCATGCCCTCGAGGAGCACGTGGCCGTTGGCGAGGAGCGCGACGAGCAGGCGCTCGACGACGGCATCCTGGCCGATGACGGCCTTGCCGATTTCATCGCGGAGTTTCTGGGACCAGGCGGGACCGGTGGGCATGAGCTGGAAGTGGGAGAATGAAGGTGGAAGAGGGAAAAGAGACGGAGGACGGGCGGGAGCGCGTTGACTCGGGAGCGGCGGAATAGTTTCCCTAGGAGGAAAGGAGGCGGCGATGGCTTTACCAACCCAAATCGAGACGCGGCTCGCGGCCCTCGGCGTGCGCGCCGCGGACGTGGAGGAGAAGTTTGTGCGCGGCGCCGGCCCCGGCGGGCAGAAAATCAACAAGACCAGCTCGACCGTGTGGCTCCGGCACGGGCCCACCGGCACCGAGGTGCGCTGCCAGCGCGAGCGCTCGCAGGCCGCCAACCGGGAGCTGGCCTGGGCGGAACTGTGCGCGAAGCTCGAGGCGCGGTCGCGTGCCGCGCAGGCGGCGGTGGTGGATGCGCGGGAGGAGGAGCGCCGGCGCACGCGCCAGAAATCGCGCGGGCAGAAGGTGCGGATGATTCAGGCGAAGAAGCACCGCGCGAAGCACAAAGCCAAACGCGGGCGGGTGGGCGGGGACGGGTGGTAGGTGTCCGGGCTGCGGGTCACAGTGGCGCGACCGCGTCGCCCACACGCAGCGTGCCGGCCTTGGTCTCGTGGATCAGGTTTTGGCCGAAATTCACATCGGTGGGATCGGCGGGGTCGCGGCGGTAGGTCGCGAGGGTGCGGAGCGGTTCCTTGCCGCGTTCGGCCGTGAGCTGGTCGGTCGTCGTCACGTTGCAGCGGGCGCAGGGGCCGCCGGCCCGGAAGATCGCCTCGCCGATCCGGACGCGCGGCCAGGTGTCCTCGGCGAAGGCGGCGCAGCCGGCGACGACGAGGTTGGGGCGGAAGCGATCCATCGGCAGCGGGAAATCGAGTCGGTCGTTGAGATCGGCCAGCGAGGCTTCGCTGATGACGAGCAGCGGATAGGCATCGGCGAAGGACACGCTGTCGCCGGCGCGCGCGGCGGCCTTGAGGATCGGCCGGTGGAATTTTTCGCCGATGCGGACGAGACGGCAGCGGGTGGCGAGAAAAGTGGAGAGCCAGCCGGCTGCCGCGTCGCCGCAGTCTTCGGCGAGCAGGTTTTCGCTTTGCCAGACGCTGACCGTGCGCAGCGGCGCCGTCGGATCCGATGCGCGCGTCACGCTGATAGCGTGCGCGGGCGACGTCGAGAGCGTGAGGTGCGTGGCATCGAGCGCCGTCGAGATGAGCGCCATCCGCGGATGCGAGCGTTGGGTCATGAATTTCCCTTGCTCATCGACGACAAGGAAACGCCGGTCGCCGGCCAAGCCGAGTGCGTCGAGCGGGGCTGAGGTTACGGCGCAACCGCGCAGGGATTTTACGGGATAGACGAAGAGGCCGGAGAGGTGCATCGCGCCACGAAGGCGTGGGCGAATTGCTCCGCCCCGTCAAAGCGGGAGCGCGGGGTGCGGTCCGCGCTCAAAGTGCCGCCGGCGGTTGCGCCAGCGCGGCCGCCAGATCGGCGCGCAGTTCGCGGATGCGCTCCCGGGTGCTGTCGTCGGGCGCGGCGCCTGAGCAAGCGTCGAGCACCGCCGCGGCCTCGGCCTTTTTCCCATGGCGCGAGAAAGCGACCGCGATCGGGTAGGCCACGCTCGCGTTCTGGGCGAAGAGCCTCGCGCCCAGCGCCAATGCGGCGAATTCCGCCGGGCTGGGCGCCAGTTCGCAGCGCGCCCACGCCTCCGCGAGCAGCATGAAAACCTCGGGCAACGGCGGGGCCTGCGTCACCGCTCGTTGCAGCGGCTGGATGACGGGCGCGAGTTCGGTGAACGAAAACGCCTTTGTCTCCGGGGCGTCGCGCCGGAGTTCGTCGAAGCGGAGCAGGGCCAGCTCGAAGTAGGCGCGCGGCCGGGCGACGCCGGCGGCAACCGCGGGCTCGAGGTATTGGCCGGCGCCCGCCGGATTGCGCGCGTCGATTTCGCAGAGCCCCATCGTCGCGAGCAGGCGGGGGTCGCGGTCGCCGGCGTCGTAGGCGCGGCGCAGCGTGCGGCGCGCCTGCGCGATGTAGGGCTCGCGCACCTGCGGCAGCCGGCGGTGGACATGCTCGATCGCGAGACGCTCCCACTCGCCGCGCACCCGCGCGATCTGGCTGGGGGTGGCGGGCTTGACTTCGAAGTCCGGCGCCGGGGGCAAGTCGCCGGGCGCAATCCACGCGGCCCGATCGACGGCTTTCGGCAGATAGTCGCTGAGCCGGTCGCGCAGCTCGGCGAAATCAAAGCCGAAGCACGACTCAAACAGTGCTTCGGTGACCGGAGCTTCGGCGGCGTGGGCGGCGAATTTCCAGAGCGCCTCGCGCGTCGCTGCGCTGGAGGTGATGGCCCAGCGAAAGAACAGCTCCTGCGTGGCCTGCCGCGTCGCCCGGTGCCGGGGATGCCGGTTTTCGAGGGCCCGCATCGCCTCGGTCGCGAAGAGTTCGCCGGCCGGCAGCAGGGCGCGCGGTCGCATCGGGTCGATGGCGAGGGCGTCGCTCTCGCGCTGGGTGTGCCAGACAAGCGGACGGAGCGTGATGGGATCCATCACAAAGTCGGCGCTGTGCCAGGTGCGCTCGATGCCGTCGATCAGCCACGCGGGCAGCTCGGGCACGCGGGTCTTGACGAGGAAGCGCACATGGCTCGGCGCGATGCTGAGGCCGGCGGCGTTGAACTGGGACTCGTCGAGATAAATGATCGAGGCGTGCATGTCCCGATCGCTGAGGCGCATGTTCGGCGCGATATTCACGCGCTCCCCGCGCGCGGATTCGCCCTCGCGCCGGGCGTTGGTCTCCAGCTCGCGCTGGATCTCCGCGCTGATCGTCTGCTCCAGATTCTGCGAATAGAGGATGATCACCGTGGGCACGTCCGACCGGCCAAGGAATTCCTCCGGCACCAGCGCGCGGATGAGCTGCATCCGCTGCAGCCAGGCGGCGATGAAATCGCGGGTCGTGAAAGCGGAGCAGCGGGAGAGAAATTCGGCGCCGCCCGCGTGCGCGTGGAGCCACGTCGCGGCGGAGACGGATTCCTCGACCATCATGGGCGGCAGCTCGATCGCCGCGCCGCGCGGGGCCGGGGCCTCGCCGGCCGGCACCGGCGGGCACATGCCACCGCCGAGCAGCGCGAGAGCGAGGCCGATCGTGGCCGTGGCGCGGTTCACCGGACCTCCTTGGTTGGCCCGATTTTCACGGAGTGGGCGTCGAGGTGCAGGTTGAGGAACTCCTCGATTTTCCGGTAAACGGTCGCGCGCGCCGTTGGCTGCCCCGTGGCGAAGCCGGGATCGAGGTCGAGCTGGTCGGCGCTCCGGCCGAGGCCTTTCAGCTGCGCGCGCAAGGCCGCCGTGGCGGTGTCGATTGCCGGGTTGCGCCCCGGCTCGACAAGCAGGAGGACCGGTTGTGTCAACGCCTCCACCTGGTCCAGGACCGAGGGTGCTTTTCCGTCCGCGCCGTCGCCCTCGATCAGATCGGCGGGGATGGCGTGGGCCGCTTCCGAGGGGCGCAGCGCCAGGGGCGCGTCGAGGGCGATGCCGCTGCGAAACACCGCGGGTTCGCGTTGGAGGGCGCGCAGCGCGAGGTAGCCGCCGAAGCCGCGGCCGAGCGCCGCCACCCGCCGGCGATCGAACGGGTGCTGCGCGGGGTGCGTCGCGATCCAGGCGAGCACGGTGCGGGCGTCGTCCACGGCCATGCGGTCGAGCCCGGCACGCAGCGCGGCGGTGTCCTCCGGGCGGATGCCCGCGACGCTGCGGTGGTTCAGCCGCGCGACGGCGAAGCCGAGGTCCGCGAAGACCTGAGCCTCGGGATCGAAGGCCGGCTGCGCCCGGCCGGGAAAGCCGGCGGGGAAGATCACGAGCAGGGGCGGGGGCGTCGCGCGCGGCTGGGCGGGCCACGTCAGGTAGCCGCTCAGGCGCGCGCCGTCGGGTGCGGCGCAGTCGAACCAGCGCGTTTCGTTGAGCTTCGCGGCATTCAGCCACGGCGCGCGCGGGAGAATCTCCAGCGCGATGTCCTCCATCCGCTGCCACACGAAAAGGCGGCCCGCGTCTCGACCGCCAGTGACGCGGAAGAGCACCCGGGCCCGCGTCTCGCTCCAGTCGAGCAGCTCGACGATGCGCCGGGGAAATTTCGCCTCGAGCCTTTGCTGCACGCGGCGGAGGTCCTCGTCCTGCCACGCCGTGGTCGGGCGCGCGGCGGGCTGGCGTTCGCCGACGACCTTGAGCAGGAACCAGTCGTAAACCTGCGGCTCGCCCGGCGGTGCCGGCCAGTCTTCGCCGTAGGCCTGGACGTGGCCGTTGCGGATATCGACGAGGTGTCGCAGGGGCATGCTGTAGGCGCCGCGCGTCCCGATGATGAGCTGCTCCCGGTCGCGCGGAAAAAATCCCAGGATGTCGAGGTGCGGCATGCGCCAGCGGACGGGCTCGCCCTTGCGCCGCGCTGCCAGCTCCGTGGGGGTGCGCAGGAAATCCGCCAGCGACCGGCGCGCCTCCTCCGGCGCCTCTTGGAAATCCCGCGCATCGACGAGCGTCCCGCGCTGCCGGCCATCGGCATCCGTCGCCAGGATCGGCGAGAGCACGGTGGGGCCGTCGGGATTCGGCGCGGAGCGGCCGCTGGCGTCGACGATCGGCGGCAAGGGCACGACCCGGGCGACGGGGGCATACACGAGCCGTCGCTCCGTGGCCCAGCGCAGAAACCGCAGTTGAGTCGGCGGATTGCTGCCGGCCGGGACCGCGGCGCCGGCGCGATCGGGATCAACGGCGACGGTCTTTTTCTGCCCCGGCGGCTCGATGCTCATCATCACAATCTCCAGCTCCCCGTCGGTCCGCGTGGTGTAGGCCACGCGGTGGCCGTCCGGCGACAGTGCGATCCATTCGTCGAGCGGCGGTCGAAACAGCGCGGCCACGCGCTCGTCGAACGAATCCGCGTGAGCGAGGCCGGCCGCGCAGAAGGACGCGGCGAAGAGACTGAGGAGGGGCGTCCTCACGGCTGCATCGTCAGCTCAGGCCGTGCCATGGGGCAAAGGGAAAACAGGGGCGGCAGGTGACTTTGATGCGGCGTTTCCGGCCTTGGGCCACACTCCATTCGGTTCGCGCGCGGCGCAAAAATTTTCCGCCGGGCGCGATCCAGTCTTGTCGTGCCAACCCGAGCTGCAATTCTGCGTCGTCCGTTCTCATCCTCCGACCCCTCGACCCCGCACCCTTATGAACCTACCTCGCATTGTCGTCGCCACCGTCGCGGTTTTTGCCGTCTCTGCCCCCGTCTTCGCCGCCCAGCCGGCGAGTCCCCGTCCGACCGAGGAGGTCGTCGCCCTCTCGCCGTTCACCGTCTCCGACACCGATGACAAATCGTGGCAGGCCACGACCACGCTGATCGGCAGCCGCACCAACCAGGAACTCATCAAGGTCCCGGTGAACGTGGACGTGATCACGTCGGAGTTCATGCGCGACCTCGGCGCCTTCAGCCTCGACGATGCGGCGGCGTTCGTCGCCGGCGTCACCGTCACGCCCCGCCTCGAGTCCCGCAACGACGAGCGTGTCAACTACCGCGGTCTCAGCACCGGCGGCATCTCACGCAATTTCTTCCAGTGGTATGTCCCGTCGGACGCCTACAACGTCGAGCGCTACGATTTCGCCAAGGGCTCGAACTCGCTCATGTTCGGCGATTCCTCGCCCGGTGGCCAGGCCACGGTCTACACGAAGCGCGCGCGACCGCGGAACACGACCGAGTTCTTCGCGAGCTACGGCTCCTATGAGGCGTTCCGGTTCCAGCTGGATGTGAACCGCAAGCTGCACGAGAAATTATTCATGCGGGTGAACCTCGCGAACCGCCGCAACAAGACCTACGTCCGCACCACCAACGACGTCTTCCGCGCCGGCCACATCGCCTTCACCTACGAGCCGTTCAAGACCACGACCATCCGCATCGAGGGCGAGCGCGGCGAGACCCACCGCATCCGCGCCGACAGCGCGCTCGCCATCAACGATGTCGCCGCCGCCGGCCGCGGCTTCTCGACCAACAACCAGTGGTATTTCACCTCCGACGGCGAAATCATCCAGCGCACCTCCACCAACCCTCCGCTCGCGATCGACCGCAGCGGGCCCTCGGGTAACCAGGTGTCGCTGCTCCAGGGCCAGACTCAGGCCGTGCGCCTGCCCAACGGGACGTTCCGGGAATTCAGCGGCTTCGACCAATACACCAACATGCTCGGCACGGTGGACTACAACAACCGCATCTTTAATGTGTTCAACGCCACGGTCGAGCAGCGCATCGGCAAGCTCTCGCTCGAGTTCGCCTACAACCAGCAGTTCCAGCACGAGGACCGGAACGACAACTCCTTCGGCACGAGCCAGACGCCGCCCGTGCTCAGCGTCGACGGCAGCGGCCGCCCCTACATCGACGCGGCGTTCGGCGGCGCGGCCTTCAAGGTCTTTGGCAACGTCGTGAAGGCCGGGCGCGTGGCCGCGGTTTATCCCTTCGACTTCGGCCGCTTCGGCAAACAGCTCCTCGTCGTCACCGCGCTGCACCAGAAGGACCTCAAGCTCTCCGAGCGCTTCGGGCTCTACAACTCCGCCGCCCCCGGCCTCGCGGCGAGCAACGGCATCCGCTTTCGCGCCTACCTCGACGATCCGGCGTTCGGCACGACGAAGTTCTACGATCAATTCCTTATTCCCAATTTGCCCAACACCCCGACCTTCAAGCCCGCGTTCTACCACAGCACGACGATCACCGGGCCGTTCGTGGACATCCGCTACGCGCGCACGCAGACGGCCTCGCTTTCCGGCGACTACTTCAAGGGCCGCGTCAACACGCTGATCGGCGTGAGCTGGAACGCGGTCACGCGCAAGGTGCCGAAGGAGTCCGCCCACGCGGTCGATGCCCGCGGCCACCACATCCACCCGGGCATGCCCGACGAGAACCCCGGCGCCTACGAATACGATCCGCGCTTTGATCTATCCGCCGTGAGCAAGATGGCGGGCCTCACCATCGAGGCCTGGCGCGGCGATTGGGCCCGCGTGATCGCGATCGGCTCGCAGTCGGAGTCGTTCAACTGGCAGTCGCGACAGGTCTTCTACGGCCCCGACATCGGGCCCGTGCGCGGCAAGACCAAGGAGGTCGGCCTCCGCTTCGAGCTGTTCAGGAAGCTCACCTACACCGTCTCGTTCTACGACACCAAGCGCGTCAACGCCGCCTACGCGTGGCTGCCCGATGTGCTCAACCTCGCGTCGCTCGAAGACCTGATCAACCCGAACAACATCCTCCCCGGCGACCCGAAATACATCGAGGTCGTGAGCGGCCTGAACAACGAGCGCCGCACGGTGAACTCCAATGAACAATCGCGCGGCTTCGAGATGACGCTGCAAAGCCAGCGCTGGCTCGGCCTTCAATCGCGCGTCTCCTTTTCGAAGAACCGCGTGCGCGCGCAGGCCGATTTCTCGCAGTTCCGCGCCTACCTCACCGCCGCGGAGGAGCGCACCGCCGCGGCCAACCGCCCCGGCGGCGATCCCACCATGGCCGAGCTCCCCGCTGTGCTCGCCAACGCCCGCAATGTCCTCGGCTCAAACACGCTCACCGACGAGGTTGCCGGCCGTCGCAGCGTGCCCTACACGGGCAGCTTCGTGCTCGACTACCAGGTGCCCCGCGTGCGCGGGTTGCGCTTTGGCCTGAGCGGCATCTTCACGCCGGACTACAACGTCTACATCCGCGACGGCGTGACCTACCAGGCCGGCGCCTCGTTTCCGCTGAACGGCTACCTGCTCTACGACCGCCGCATCCTGCAAAACTACCAGACGACCTTCCGCCTCGGCGTGAGCAATATTTACGACGTCATGGTCGGCGACGGCCGCTACCGTGTCACCGGTGCGACATCCTTCAACACCACCGCCGGCCGCCCGAACTTCATCTACCGCTACGCCGAGCCCACGACCTGGAGCTTCAGCATCACGACGCGGATGTGAGGCTTCGGCGCGGACGGGCCGATTTGATGGCGCGGGCCACCCGACGGGGTGGCCTGCGCTTTTCCACACGACGCCGTCGGCCTCCCTTGGATTCGCGACGGGCGGAGCACTTGACCCTCGGACGCCGGGGCGTTGTCTCGCAGACATCCCATGAACTCCGCCCCTCCCTCCTGCCGCGCGCTCGCGGTTCTGCTCGCGGCCGGCGTGGTCGCCGCCCTGCCGGTTCAAGCCCAGCCGCAACCGACCGCCCCACGCGCCCGGCCGCTGACCTTCGAGGAATACAATCCGGACTCGATGCTGAAGGTGCCGGGCCAGGAGATCACGCGCGCGAAATTTCCCTTCATCGATGCCCACAATCACCAGCGCCGGCATTCGCCCACGTCGCTCGCCGAGGTGGTGCGCGAGATGGATGCGATGAACATGGCCATCATGGTCAACCTCAGCGGCGGCACGGGGCAGTCGTTGCGCGATCAGGTGCTGCTGAACGAGCGCGTCGCGCCGGGGCGGTTCGTCACGTTTGCCAACCTGAACTACGACGGCATCGACGACCCGCAGTGGGGCGCCCGCGCGGCAGCGCAGCTTGAGCGCGACGTCAAGGAAGGCGGCGCGCGTGGCCTGAAGATCGCGAAGAACGTCGGCATGACCCTGCGCGACAAGGCAGGGAAGCGCATTCCGACCAATGATCCGCGGTTCGATCCCGTCTGGGCCCGCGCTGGCGAGCTGGGCATTCCGGTGCTCATCCACACCGGCGAACCGCCGGCGTTCTTCCTGCCTGTGGACGCCAAGAACGAGCGCTGGCTCGAGCTCACCCTGCATCCCAGCCGCGGCCGCTTCGGCGACGACGTGCCGGAGTTCACCGCCCTGATGGCCGAGCAGCACGCCATCTTCCGGCGGCACCCCAAGACCACGTTCATCAGCGCGCACCTCGGCTGGTATGGCCACGACCTCGCATTCCTGGGCAAACTGTTGGACGAGATTCCCAACATGATGACCGAGCTCGGTGCCGTGATCTACGAACCCGGCCGGCAGCCGCGGTTCGCGCGGGAGTTCTTCACCAAGTATCAGGACCGGATCCTCATCGGGAAGGACTCGTGGGTGCCGTCGGAATACAAGACCTACTTCCGCGTGCTGGAGAGCAACGACGAGTATTTCCCCTACCACAAAAAATACCACGCCTTCTGGGCGATGTATGGCCTCGGCCTGCCGGACGCGGTGCTCAAGAAAGTCTATTACGAAAACGCCCTGCGCGTGATCCCCGGCTTGGACCGCACGCGCTTCCCTCGCTGAACGCGCGCGCGGGCGACGATGAGCTGCGGTTCGATCTGAGGATCGGGATCAACGTCTCGTCATGCCAACCTCCGCTTACTTTTAGGCCTTTGTCATTGCGAGGCGCGCAGCTCCTCGCAATGACAGTCCAAAAGCAAAGGGGCGTTGGTATCATCTGGCCCGTGGCCGCCTTCGGTCCCGCCCAAGACAGAAGCGAAATAGACTGTCCGCTTCGGGCGGCGTCGTCGGCCGCCGGCGAGCCCCCCAGCCTCACGATCATGAAACCCCGCTTCCGCCTTGGGTGGACCGTTCTCGTCGCCTTGCTCGCCTGGCAGCCAATCTCCGCCGCGGAATATTACGTCCATCCCGAAGGCAACGATGCCCACCCGGGGACCCTCGCGCAGCCGTTCGCCTCGGTCACGCGCGCGCAGGAGGCCGTCGCGCCGGGCGACACGGTTTGGATCCGCGGCGGCACCTACGTGTTCAGCGGCACCACGATCGCGATCGGCATTTTGCTCAACAAGAGCGGCCAAGAGGGAAAGCGCATCAACTACTGGGCGTATCGGGATGAGACGCCGGTGTTCGATTTCCATCAGCTCGCCACCCCAGTTCGCATTCGGGGCATCAGCGTCAAGGGCGACTGGCTGCACCTGCGCGGGCTGGAGGTTCGCGGCGTGCAGCAGATCCTGACCAACACGAACGAGTCGTGGGGCATCCGCGTCGAGGGCGGCAGCCACAATATTTTCGAACGGCTCAACCTGCACCACAACGAGGGCCCGGGATTCTTCATCGCCGACGGCGGCCACAACCTCGTCCTCAACTGCGATTCCCACCACAACTACGATCCCGACAAAGGCGGGGAAAACGCCGACGGCTTCGGCGGCCACGCCCGGCAGGAGGGCAATGTTTTCCGCGGTTGCCGCGCGTGGGCCAACAGCGACGACGGCTACGACCTGATCCACGCTCGCGGCGCGCACCGCATCGAGCACTGCTGGGCGTGGAGCAACGGCTTCGTGCCCGACACCACCCAGCGCGCGGGCAACGGCGGCGGCTTCAAGATGGGCGGCTGGCTGCTCAACCCCGCGCGTTTCCCCGGCCACATCGCCGTGCACGTGATCACGCACAGCCTGGCGTTCAACAACCGCGCCGAGGGCTTCAACGCCAACTACCACCCCGGCATGTTGCGTTTCTACAACAACACCGCGTTCAACAATCCCCGGCAATTCGACCTGAAGGTCGCGCCGCGGCTGACCAAGCCCGTCACGCACGTGCTGCGCAACAACGTCGCCCTCGGCGACGCCCCGCCACTGTCCGGCCACGAGCGCAATCCGCCCGACGATCAGTTCAACTCCTGGAACCTTGAGAATTTCACGGTCACCGCCGACGACTTCGTGAGCACCGATCCGATGGGCGCCGACGGCCCGCGCCCGCCGGATGGCAGCCTGCCCGACATCCCCTTCATGCGCCCCAAGCCCGGCAGCCGCCTGGTCAACGCCGGCATCTCGGTCGAGTTACCCTTCAAGGGATCAGCGCCTGATCTGGGGGCGTTCGAGGTGAAGTAGCGCTGGCTGCGGTTCGGACATCAGCCGAGAGCGCCCCTGTCACACTCAATCCTTCCCCCTCGTTCTTCGCTGCGTTTTGAAGCACTAGGCTGGCGCCTACATTCGGCGTGAGCAAAAACCGGTTGCCGCATTGACGCGGCGCAGATGAGGAGAGTGATGACCGCCTTGCGTGGCGAGTGGAGCAGGGGCAGCGTGACTTGACGTTTGTGCAGTGTAATACCTCCTTATGTGCCATGGCGACGACCACCACTACGCGTGAGTTCATCCGTGATTTTGCCCGAATCAAAAAGGCCGCGTCCAACGGCCATGAAGTCATCGTGCGTGATCGACAGGGCCAGGCTTTTGTCTTTCGAGCCAAGAATGCGGGGCCCTCTCTCGGTGAACAACTGGCTGATCTGCGCGGCGCGATTCGCACGGGCACCCGGGTGAAGAGCCTGCATGGTTTCGGTCGTAGTCGCGCGTGAATCCCATCGCGGACACCGGTCTGTTGGTGGGGTTTCTTGACGTCTCGGATCAGTATCACGAATGGGCCGCCGGTTGCTTCGGTGAACTGCGCACGGCCCTCACGACCTGCGAGGCCGTGATCGCCGAGACCGAATACCTCGCGCCCGGTTCCGGGCCTTTGCTGATGGAGATGGTGCGCCGCGGCACGCTGCGAATCTTCCCGTTGCTGCCTGCCGATGCCGAGATCATCGGCACGATGATGAAGCGCTATCCCAAGATGCAGTTCGCCGATGCCTGCGTCGTCCGCTTGAGCGAGACTGTTGCCGACGCGGTGGTCTACACGACTGACAAGCGGGATTTCTCGGTTTTCCGCCGCCATCGCAACCAAGCGATCAAGACGGTCACGCCGTAATCCCTTCGGCCAGCCTCACTCGGTGCTCCGGGGCAAAGGGAAAAGACTATGGGAGGTTTTCCTGGAACATCTGACGCAAATACGAAGTCGCATTGGCTGATAGGTTAGTATCCCAAACCTGCTCTTGCCGTTGTCGGCTCATGTTACTGAAGTGGACCCCTTGGATTGGACAGGTGGGACGGTAAATTAAGCTATGGTTTCCGTGTGGAGGACAAGCCGATTGGCCGCTTCCGAGGACAGGAGCCGAAGAGCTTGCCGCAGGAAGCGGCCAATCGGCGGTGGTGCGAGCACTCATTGGTTGATGGCCGCGGGAGCGAGGGCGCGGTAGGCTTCGCCAGGTGTTCCGCCCTCGTGGGCGGTGTGCGGCCGGCGCTCGTTGTAGAAGTGGAAGTAGGTGTCGAGTTGGGCGTGAGCGTCGACCAGCGAGCCGTAGCTCTTCAGGTAAAGCTCTTCATACTTCACCGTGCGCCACAGCCGCTCGACGAAGACGTTGTCGAGGCATCGGCCTTTGCCATCCATCGACAGTTTGATCCCGGCGGCCAGCAGCGGTTGGGTAAACTCCGCCGCAGTAAACTGGCAGCCTTGGTCCGTGTTGAAGATTTCCGGTGCGCCGTGCTGCGCGATGGCCCGCTGCACCGTCCGCACGCAGAAGCTGGCGTCGAGCGTGTTGCTCAGCTCCCACGCGAGCACGTAGCGGGTGTGCCAGTCGATGATCGCACAGAGGCAAATATTACCGCCGGGCATCGGGAGATAGGTGATGTCCATCGCCCAGACTTGATTGGGCCGGGTCACCTCCAGCTCCCGCAACAAATACGGATAGACCGGATGCGCCCGGTGCGGCCGCGAGAGATTGGGCTTCGGACTCATCGCCTCCAGTCCCATCACCCGCATCAGCCGACGCACCCGCTTGCGGTTCACGCGGTGGCCCTGGCGCCGGAGCCACAGCGTCATCTGGCGCGAGCCAAAGAACGGATAGGCCAGATACGTCTCGTCGATCACCCGCATCAGCCGCGCGTTCGCATTCGATTCGGACTGCCCGCGGTGATAGTAGCTGGAGCGCGGCAAGCCCAACAGGGCGCATTGCTCGGTCACCGGCAGCTTGGGATGGGCGGGTTCGATCATGCGGCGGCGCTCCTCAGTCCCCAAGCGGGCCAACTTTTTTTTTGAGCCATTCGAGCTGCATCTTCAGCAGACCGATCTCCTCGTAGAGTTCCTTCTCCCGGGCCTGCGCCTCCTGCGCGGCCCCATCCGGTGCACGCGAGAAGACCTCGGGCAGCCGTTCGCTCAGCTCCCTTTTCCACTGGCTCACCTGCGTCGGGTGCACCCCGTGCTTCGCCGCGATGGCATGCACCGGATCGATATTCTTGAGCGCTTCCAGCCCAACCTGGGCCTTCAGCGCGGGACTGTGCTGACGTCGTTTCTTGGACATGGGGATCGTTCGCTTGTGGGTTTACCGACACCCATCCCCGCTGTCCAATTTCCGGGGTCCACTTCATTACCTTTCACAGCGAGCCAAGGGGGCAAATTATCCGGATAAAGGCCTCGTTGCCCCGCCGTGTGAGTGAGGCAACGGACTGAATGCTCGCGTCCGAAGATTCCGCCCGCGCGGCATTTCATCAACTCGCCGCTCAATTCGAGTGATTCTGACGCAGAATAAATTCTGTTTTTGGGCTTAGTGGAATCCATGACATGGGGGTGATAGTGCAGCCACTCAGGAGTGTCGCTGGCAGTTGGTGCGAGGAAGACATGCCCCACTTGGAGCCAACCCCAGATAACGTATCGATCCTTCCGGCGGTTGATCCAGCGATCCTCGGTTAGGATGACATCGTCGAACCAGCCGTAGAAAAGAAAAGGTCCCCCACCGATACGTGGCATCTGTCCAGATGCGTTGCAGGACCGCCACTCTGTCCAAAGCTGGGTAACCAGCCTTCCTTCCTTTGAAACGCCTCCAAGTCCAAATCCGGATCGAGGTGCGCGTGGCGCTCAGGCACTCCTTCGCGATGATAGACTTCCAAAAATTTATCGAGCGTGGGGTAGCCCTGTTTTTTGAGAACGTGAGGCGTGATTTTGCTATGCGGTGCCTCTCTGTCCGAGCAGTCATGAATGGGAAGAGACTGAATTGATCCGTCTGGAAAGACTGGGCTTGGGCGACCGCCGAAACCCGAGTCCCAACCTTTGCGGCTGAAAATCACTTTCATAGTCTTAAAGAATGACCGGAAGTGACGTGGTTTGTGGAGGTCGATTTTGTCCCATTTATTCAATGAGCATCACCGCGACAGTCGAAGATGGGAAGATTGTGCTGCCGGCGAATGCCCAGTGGCCGTCGGCACCGTCGTGCGCATCGAGCCCGTCGACGAGACCGTTCCGACGCTCTGGGAGACGCTCAAGGCTTTTGACGGCGTGGCCACGGACTTGCCGCGCGATCTCGCGGCCCACCTCAGATCGTCGCTTGCATCTCGGTGATCGATTTCTTCGCGATGCCGATGGGGCGGTCGAGGGGGACGCCGGCGCAACCCAGCAGCGTCGTGAGCAGGTCGCCTTGGTTGCCGCGGACGTTGGTCAGGAATCGGCCGGTGTTGATCGATCCGCCGCCGCGGCCGGCGACGATGAAGGGCAGGTTTTCCCGCTGGTGCTTGTTGCCGTCTTCCAGGCCGGAGCCCCACATCATGATGCTGTTGTCGAGCAGCGTGCCGTCGCCTTCCCGGATGGCGGCCATGCGTTTCACCATGTAGGCGAACTGCTCGATGTTGAAGGCGGTGATCGCGGCGACCTTCCGCACCTTCTCCGCCTCGAAGGCGTGGTGGGTTTGCGAGTGATGGGTGTCCTTGAAACCGAGTTCCGGGTAGGAAACGCCGTTGGGCGTGGAGCCGATGTAGGTGCTGACGCGCGTGGTGTCGGTCTGGAAGGCCAGCACGTTGAGGTCGCACATGACCTGCATGTATTCGCTGCGTTTGTCGCCGAGCGGGATCTTGATCTCGATGGGCGGGGAATCGGACGCGTGGCGTTTGCTGCTGCTGACGCCGGCCTTCTCCAGCGCCGCTTCTTTCTGGCGATATTCGATCGCGGCGATGCGCCGCTCCACGGAGCGCACGCTGTCGAGGTATTCGTCGAGCTTGTGCTGGTCGTCGCGGGGCAGGTTGCGCCGGAGGTCTTTCGCGCCGCCGAGGACGAGGTCCAGCATCTTCCGGTCGAGCGCGCTGGTCTGGGAGGACGGGCCGGGCGAGCGGGTATGGCCGGCCTGGTCGGGCATACCGAAAAGTCGCTGCAGCACGCTGCGGGGATTGGTCTCGGCGGGGAGCGCCTGCGTGGGCGAGCGATAGCTGCAGTGCGAATAATACCCCTCGTTCAGCCCCTCCTGGTTTTCCTTGTGCGTCTGCGGCATGGTGGCCAGCTCCAGCGATGGCAGCGACGTGAGGTGGCCCAGATAGCTGGCGGCGATCTGATCGGCGGAGATGGAGATGTTGATCTGGCTGCGGCGGTCCGGGTCCGGGAGCCGCGCCGTGAGCCACGTGGACAATTCGAGGGCGTGCGGGGCGCCGTTGAACGGCGAGATCGGGACGCCCGAGATGCCTTTGAGCATGAGGCATTGCGCGAGCACGGGCCGCAGCGACTCCAAGGCCGGGGGCGGCGCCGTCAGAAAACTCTCCGGGCTCGCGGGCCAGAACTGGTCCATGATGACCCCGTGGGGCATATACATGAAGCCCAGGCGGACCGGGGGCTTGGCGGCCTTTTTCTTTTCCGGTTCGGCCCAGCCCATGGATTCAAACAGCGGGAGAGCGAGGGCGACGCCGATTCCTTTCAGGCAAGTGCGACGATCGATGAGGTGGGAGCGGCTCATGGGGTGGGGGGATTTAGAATTTTGCCACCGAGTGCACCGAGCCCTGACACAGAGGGCACAGAGCCGGAGATCCGGTCTTGCTCCGTGGCCTTTGGGTCTGAACTCCGTGCGCTCTGTGGCTCATGACTTGGTTGGGTTCTGGGGTGAATTATCCGGGATGGTCGCTGTTTGTCAGATACGGCGCTGCGTGAAGGGATAACTCGTCACGATGGCGGTGATGAGAGCCTGCATGCGATAACCGTCCTTGGCGATGGTTTCCATCAGCTGGTCCACCACGATTTCGTCGTAGCCCTCGAGCTGGCGGCAGAGGGCGTAGGCGAGCAGCTTCTCGGTCAGGTTGCGGGCGAGGTCGGCCTGGCGGGCGGCGATGATGCGTTTCAGTTCCTTGGGCGAGGAGAAGCGCTTTCCGCCCGGGAGTTCGCCGGAGGCATCGATCGCGCCGCCCGCCTCGTCCGCGTCGCGCCAGCGCCCGATGGCATCGAAGTTTTCCAGGCCGAAGCCGATCGGATCGAGGATGCGGTGGCAATTGGCGCAGGCCGCATCGGTGCGGTGCAGTTCGGTGCGCTGGCGCAGGGTCAGGGTCGCGACCTGCGCTCCGTCCTGTTTTTCAAGGGAAGGGACGTTCGCCGGCGCGGGCGGCACATGTTCGCCGAGCACCTGCTCGAGCACCCACACGCCGCGTTTGACGGCGCTGGTGCGGTTGGGAAACGAGGTCGTCGCCAGAATGCCGGGCATGCCGAGAATCCCGCCGCGGTTGGGATCGGTCAGTGGCACCCGGCGCATCGCCGGCCCGGTGACGGTCTTTTCCAGCCCGTAGAGCCGGGCGAGGGTGCCGTTGAGGAAGGTGAAATCGCTGTCCACGAAGGCGACCACGCTCCGGTCTTCGCGCACGATGCTGTCGAAGAACAGCCGCGCCTCGTCATACATCGCCGCCCGCATCTCCGCGGTCATGAGGGGGAATTTGACGGTGTCGAAGGTCTTGGTCGCCAGTTCGCCCACGCCCAGCCATTGCGCCCCGAACCCATCGAACAACGCGCGGGCCCGTGGATCCTGCAGCATGCGCCGCACCTGGGCCTGCAGCGTCGCGGGTTCGTGGAGCGTGCCGCGGTCGGCGAGGGCCGAGAGCTCGGCATCGGGCATCGTGGCCCACAGCAGATACGAGAGACGTGAAGCCAGCTGATGATCGTCGAGGGCAACGATCTTCTTTCCCGCCGGGGCTGCGCTGGCGGGCGTGATGTAGAGGAACTGCGGCGAGACGAGGATCGCCTTGAGCATCAGGCCGAGGGCCGCCGGGTAGGAGAGTTGGTTTTCACGCCCGAGGTCGAACACGCCCACCAGCACCTCCACTTCCGCCTCCGCGGGCGGACGGCGGTAGGCGCTCCGGGCCAGCGTGCGGGCGACCGCCCGTGCCGCCGCCCGGGCATCGGTGCCTGGTGCCGGCGGCTCGCCGAAGAGCCGCCGTTGCGCCGGGGTCGGCGGAGCGCCCTCGGGGGCCAGGATGAGGTCCAGCACGGCGTTGGCGATGCCGAGATACTGCTCCGACTGGAGCGGCGAGAGCGTATTCAGATACCCTTCACCGATGACTTCATCCGGCAGGTCGCGGGTGATCGCCGGATCGACCCCGAGAAGATCGTGCAGGGTGCGGCCATACTCCACCTTGGTGAGACGACGAATGACAAACGGCCCTGGATCGGGCGGGCTGAGAAACTTGAGCTTGGAGATCCACTCCACGAACATCTGGCGCTCGGCGTCCGTCGGCTGCTTGTCGGCATCGTCCGGCGGCATGTCGTGGGCCTTCACGTTCGTGATCGCCTGCTTCCAGTGTTTGGCGAAGCCGGCGTTGCCGGGGTATTTGAGCGCTGATATCAAATTGACCCCGCCCTTCGGCCGGGTGCCGTGGCAGCTCACGCAATAGGTCTTCACAAACGGAGTCACCTGATCGCGAAAGGCCTTTTGGACGTCGGCTTGCAGCGCAGCCAAATTCGCATCGACCCCCGGCGCCGGCTGGCCGCGCAAGAGAGCGGGCAGGGCCACGCCCAACAGGATCACGGTCCGCACGCCCCGGCGAAAAATTCCGGACGCTGGCCTGGGGTTCTCAACTGCGTCTGCGCACGGGGTCACGGGTCGCCAGCCTTCGCCCAAATTGAATCGAGGCGAGCCCCTTTTGAAAGGGCGCGGCTGACTCGCCCGCGCCGGCCTCAGTTCGGAATCTCGGGCTCGACGAGCGCGGCGAGCTGCATGAGCGATTCCTGCCAGCCGAGGTAGCACATCTCGGCGGGGATGGCGGCGGGCACGCCGGCCTGCTCTATGTTCACCTCGGTGCCGCAGAGCACTTTTTTCAGGAGGACCGTCACTGTGATCAGGCCGGGCAGATTGGGGTCGTCGAATTTGTCGGTGTAGCGGAGACGCTCGTGCGGCGTGAGTTCGAGGTATTCGCCGCCGAAGGAGTGGCTGTGGCCGGTCGTGAAATTCTTGAACGACATCCGGAAGGTGCCGCCGACCTTGGCTTCCAGGTGGTGCATCTGGGCGGTGAAGCCGTGCGGCGGGAGCCATTTGCACATGGCATCGGCTTCGGTGAAGGCGCGGTAGACTTTCTCGGGCGTGGAACGGACGACGCGGTGCAGGCGAATGGTGTGGGTGGACATGACGTTGGTTTCCTTTCGAGAGAGTGCTCGTGGGCTTTGGATGACTTCAATCACTCAACGAACGAGGCCGCGCCGGGCGGACACGGTGTCTTGCGGCGATAGGTGGCGAGGTAGTGCGTCGATCCGGCGGGGCTGGCGAAGGCGGTCGGGGCGATGCCATCCATGCCGTAGCAGATGCGGAGGCGATTGCCGACGAGCTGATAGATGCAGGGAATGGTTCGTCCGAGGTTCGGGCCCTCGGTGCCGCTGAGGGTGAAGGCGGAGGGCGATGCGATCGCGATCGTGCCGCGGTCGGCGATTTGGCCGCCGAAGCGCACGGTGTAGGCGGCGCCGGTGAGTTCCAGCTCGACCCGCAGGGCGAGCAATTCGAGCGAGTGCTCGCCGCCGGATTCCGCGCGGATCATCTCCCACGTGCCGGTGAGCGCCGGGTTCATCGCTTCAGCTCGGGTGCGGTCAGCGCCTTGGGCGTCTCCTCGACGAGGCGGGGCTCGATGATCTTCTTTTCGGAGCCGGCGCCGAGCTTCTCGAGCTTGCGGCCGGTGACGAGGACCTGGCTCTCGGTCTGGTAAACGGTGCTGTTGTAGGACTCGACCGTCTGGCGGAGGCGCTGGCCGAGGTCGTCCATGTTTTTCGCGACGGCGGAGACGCGCTCGTGGAGTTCAAGGCCGAGGCGGCGGATGTCGTCGGCGTTCTTCGAGAGCGCCTCCTGTTTCCAGCCATACGCGGCGGCCTTGAGTAGCGCGATGAGCGTGGCGGGCGAGGCGAGAATGACGCCGACGGAGGTGCCGCGCTCAAAGAGATCGGGTTCGTAGCGGAGCGCGGCGCTGTAGAACGCCTCCCCGGGGATGAAGAGCACGACAAACTCGGGCGCGGGCTGGATGGCTTTCCAGTAGGATTTGGCGCCGAGGGCGTCGATGTGGCCGCGGACGACGCGCGCGTGCTCGACAAACTTGGCCTTACGCACGGACTCGTCGCTGGCTTCGAGCGCCTCGAGGAAGGCCTGCATCGGGGCCTTGGCATCGACGGCGATGGTCTTGCCGCCGGGGAGCTTGATCAGCATGTCGGGCCGCGCGTCGCCGACGGCGGTTTGCTGGAGGAAATCGACATTTTCGACCATGCCGGCGAGCTCGACGACGCGCTGGAGCTGGAGCTCGCCCCAGCGGCCGGCGGTGCTCGTGGAGCGGAGGGAGCGCGAGAGCTTGGTCGTCTCGGCCTGGAGCGAGGCACTGGTGGTCGCGAGGCCCTTGAGCTGCTCGGAGAGGGAGCCGTAGGCCTCGGTGCGGGCCTTTTCGAGCGAGGCGATCTTGGTGTCGACCTTGTCGAGCGACTCGCGGATTGGCTTCACGAGGGAATCGCCGGCGCGCTTCAGGAATTCGTCGTTGTTGCGCGCGAGGGCATCGGCCGCGAGGGCCTTGAATTCCACCGCGATCTGTTCGCGGGCCTGCTGGAAGGCCGCGACCTTCTCGGTGGCGGCGGCGGCGAGCTTTTCGAGCTCCGTGGCGCGGTCGCGCAGCGCCGCGAGGTCGGCCTCGGCGCGGGTGAGCGATTCGGCGGCGAGGCGGGCGCGCTCGCCGAGCGCGGCCGTGCGCGACCGCAAAAACAGCCAGACCAACAAGCCGGCGAGCCCGGCGCCCAACAGCGCTGCGACGAAAGGATCCACACGGCGAACGTCATGGGTAATTTCCGGCTGGGCAATCCCCGATGCGTGCCTTGACACGCTGGATCGCGCGGGACATTTACCCTACGCCGCGCGCTCGCTGCCCTCGACACCGCGCACCGGCGCCATTTCCCACCCTGCCGCATGTTGACTGAGAAAAATCCGGAAGTCGCCCCGCCGGCCGCGGCGGAAAAGCCCCCTGTGCTTGTCGTGGACGACGAGTTCGGCCCGCGCGAGTCGATCGCGTTCACGCTCTCGGGCGAGTTTGCGGTCGAGACCGCCGAGCGCGCCAAGGAAGCCCTGGCAAAGATCAAGGCCAAGGAATTCGACGCCGTGGTGATGGATATCCGGATGCCGGAGATGGACGGCATCCGCGCCGTCGAGGAACTCCGCAAGATCGACCCGGAAGTCTCGGTGATCATGCTCACCGGCTTCGGCACGCTGCTCACCGCGCAGCAGGCGATGACGGCCGGCGCCAACCAATATCTGCGCAAGCCGCCCGACATCGCGGAGCTGATCGACGCCGTGCGCAAACAGTCGGCCGCGACGCGGCTCCGCCGCACTCACGCCAAGGCCGCCTCCTCGGCCCTCAGCATGAACGAGGCCCTCAAGCGCGAGATGGCGCAGGCCGAGCCGCAGGTCTGGCAGGGCCGCGCCTCCGTCGAGCTGGTGCACGATCTCAACAATCCGCTGACCGTCGTCATCGGCTATGCCGCGCTGGTGGCCGACGAGGCCGGGGTGCTGGCGCAGCGCGATCCGGCCTTGGCGAAGAAACTGATCGAGTATGCGCGCGTGGTGGAGAAGGCCGCGGAGTATTGCCGCCATCTCTCGGAAAACTGGCGCACGGCCTCGAAGCAGCTCCCCCAGTTCGATCGCGTGGATCTCGTCGCGATTGCGCAGGAGGTGCGGGCGGTGATCTTCTTCGGGGACGCCGCGATCGAATTCGCCGGCGGCGGCGAGGCTTGGGTGAAGGGCTCGAAATTCGAGCTGATGCGCATTTTCCAAAATCTGTTCAAGAACGCGCTCGAGGCCGGGGCGACGCGGCTGGTGATCAGCGCCGCGGCGCGCGATGGGAAGGTCGAGCTGACCGTGGCCGACAACGGCGCGGGGATGGACGCGGACCGGGTGAAGCGCGCGATGCACGGCGGCTTCACGAGCAAGGCCAGCGGCACCGGCCTCGGATTGAGCATCTGCCGCCACTTGGCTGGCGCGCATGGCGCGACCTTCACGCTTGAGTCCGAGGCGGGCAAGGGCACGACAGTGCGGCTGACCTTCCCCACGGTCCCGCAGGGATGAAGCGGCGGCGCGTCAAAATCACCGGCATCGGGTTCGTCACACCCGCGGGCATCGGCTGCGAAGAGTTTCTGCGGCACATTCAGGAACCGGTGAGCCGCGTGGGGGTGTTAAAGCGGTGGCCGGACGAGGCTGGTTCCTTCGTCGCTGCAGAAGTGAAGGGTTTCAAGCTTGAGAGCTACGTTGAGGGATCGAATCCCAAGCGTGTGCCGCGCCATACGCAATTTGCCCTTGGTGCAACGTTGCTCGCCCTCCGGGATGCTCACCTATCCTTGGCGCAGGCTCAGGAGCGAAGCCCCCTGATCATGATCGGGGCGGCGCTCATGGATTTTGGCACGATCGGGAAAATATTCGAGCGCGTGGCCAAGAGCGGGTTGATTAGCGCCGTGCCGACGTCGGTCGCCGATTCCTTGGTGAGCGGTATCAGTGCGGCGATCGGCAATCTCATTGGCGGCACGACCCGCGCGATGTCACTCCAGAGTGCGTGCTGCTCTGGCCTCGATGCAATCGGCGAGGCGGCAGGATTGGTGGCAACCGGAGAATCCGACCTCGCGATCTGCGGTGGGACGGAGGCGCCCTTGCACCTTCATCCGATGCTGGAGTTGCGTCTGGCCGGACTTGCGCCGGGCAACCCCGAGCGGCCGGAGCAACAATGCCGGCCGTTTGATCGCTGGCGCACGACGGGCGTGATTGGCGAAGGCGCGTGTGTGCTGGTCCTTGAACCAGAGACGAGCCCACGGCCCGCTTACGCGTTCATCGAAGGGCACGGCTATGCTTCCGACATGGCGGAGGCGTCCTGCCTTGGTTTGCTGGAGGCGGTGCGGCTTGCGACCGGCAATGCCGGCCTGCGACCGGGCGATATTGAAGCTGTCAGCGCGTGGGGTCCGGGTCACAAGGTCCTAGATGCGGCTGAGGCAGCGATGATGCAGCAGTATTTTGGCGATGCATTGGCCGAGATTCCCGTTTCCTCGATCAAGGGCGCGATTGGCAATCCCTTCGCGGCGGCCGGAGCAATCCAGGTCGGCTGTGCGGCGCTGGGCCTGAGGCATGGCTTCATACCTCCGACCGTGAATTGGCAGCATCCCGACCCGGCTTGCCCCTTGAATTTGAGCGTAAAGCCGCGCTTCGTTTCGCATCTCAACACCCTCGTCAATGCTCACGGGCTTTCCGGCTCCAACTCATGTCTGGTTCTCACTCGCTGATTATCAATTCAACAGTGCTAATCGCGATCGCTGCGGCCGTCGTTGGTTTCGTCACGTATTGGTCGAATCCGCGCCGTTCGGTGAATGTTGGCTTTTTTGCCTTCTCGTTGCTTGTGGCACTTTGGCTTGTTTGTTTGGACACGGCGCTGAGGGGTGGTCCGAACGGCCAGTTTTGGCTGCGAATGTCATGTTCGGTTGGAACATTTATTTTCATGCCTGTATGGTTTATCAGAGAGGCGATCTTGCGTGATGGGGAATCGTCTTGGCTTATGTTACGGCGTAGCGGGCGATGGATTTTGGCTTGCGCGGCATTGGCGTGGATTCCGTGGACGGAGTGGTTCTTAGCGCGAGCATCGAGCAAAGAGATGCCTGGCTTCGGTCAGGGTTCGTATGTGTTTATCGCGGGTTTTGCGTCGCTTTATGGTCTGCTTTGTCGCGAGACTGTTCGTCAGGTTCGCACGCAGATCGGGTTAAAGCGAATCGAGCTGCAGATAGTATTACTTGGCGCAAGTGCCGCGGCGCTTTCTGTCATGTTCCTGATGCTGGTGCGCAATCTTACAGGCGCACAATGGGTGCCACGGCTCTATCCGTTCATTGTGCTGCTATTTTACACAGGCACGGTCGTCGCCATCACCACCAGTCGGGTTTTTAACGCCCGGCAGATTCTGATCGTCTGCCTGCAGAAAGTCCTCCTTGTGGGGTCGGTGGCGGCTGTGGCCTACGGTGTGGACCTCTTGCTCTCGGATTATTCTGTGGGACCGGCCTCTTGGGTGTTCACCATCGCGGTTGCGCTTTGGCTCGCTGCGTTTCTGAACGAACGGCTCGATCGCTTTTTTGAGATTTATCCCCAAGGCAAGGTCGCGCGGCAGGCGGCCTTTAGTGTGGCGCAAAAGGAGCGCACCATTGAGGGGCTGGAGGCCGCCTTTCGCGGCGTGCTCAAAGGCTGGGGCAACGCGGAGACCGCCTTGATCCTCTCGGGCAACAAGCAGTCGGTCGGCAGCGGCGCGCTGCAGTTGGAGGGCGAAGGCCCGGTGATGCGCACGATGCGCGAGCTGCGATGGGCCACGCCCGAGCGGCTCATGCGCGAACGCACGACGCCGGAGCGCGACGCGCTGCGTGAATTCCTCAACACCCAGCAACTGGGCGTGCTCGTGATTGAGGAGGGCCTGGCCCTCACCGGGCTCGTGGGCGTGGGGCAAGGCGCCTCGCGGCGGCCCTATACTTATCCCCAAGTGATGCAGCTCCGGGAACTGGCCACAATCGTCGAAGGCGCGCTCGAGCGCGCGCACTTCTCGGCCAAGGTCCAGCACACTGAGCAGCTCGCGACCGTGGGTGTGCTCGGCGCGAGTCTCGCCCACGAGATCCGCAACCCCCTCGTCTCGATCAAGACGTTCGTCCAGCTGCTGCCGAACCATTACCAGGACCCGGCGTTCCGAAATAAATTTTTCCGCCTGATTGGCGACGAGGTTAACCGCATCGATCAGCTCACCGACCAGCTTCTCGACCTTTCCGCGCCACGCGCCTTTGCCGCGCTGATGCTTGATTTGCACCCGGTGTTGCTCTCGAGCCTCGATCTCGTGACGGCCAAGGCCTCGCACCGGCAGGTGGAGCTGAAGACGGACTTCGCGGCCTCGCCGGACCGCGTCTTTACCGACGCTTCGGCGGTGAAGCAGGTGATGCTGAACCTCTGCTTCAATGCCATTCAGGCCGTCGATGCCTGCGAGGAGTCGCGCCGCTGGGTCGCCATCGCCACGCGCAATGTCGGCGACCGGATCGAGATGTCGGTCTCGGACGGCGGGCCCGGCATCTCGCCCGAGATCCGGCCCAAGCTTTTCCAGCCGTTCCAGACCACTAAGTCATCCGGTTTCGGCCTGGGGCTTGCGGTTTGCAGCGATATCCTCGCGAATCTGCACGCCACCATCACCGTTGATCCCGCCGAGCCTGACCGCGGCGCGACGTTCCGCGTCTCCTTTCCATGCCAACCCTTGTCATCCTAGCGACGAGCGACTCCGCCTTGGCGGATGCGTGGGAACGGCAGTTGCCGCCGGGCCGCATCGCGCTGCGCCTGACCGAGCAGGCCTTCCCGGGCGGGACGGCCCCGGGGTTCTCCGCCGTCGTGGTGCTCGACGCCGTGGCCGAGGCGACGTTGCCGCCGAGCCTCGCGCGTTGCCCGACGATCTTCGTCGGCGAGCCGCGCAGCTTGCCGTTTGAGCAGGCGCGCATGGCGGGCCGCGCCAAGGTCTATCTCTCCTACGAGGAAAGCGCGACGCGCCTGCGCGAGCTGCTGCCGCTCGTCGAAGATGTCGCGGAAAAGCAGTCGCTCGTCGAGATGCTGCGGGACAAGGGGCGGCGCCCGGCCGCGTCCCGCCCCGTGGATGAGCCGGCCTCGGCCGACGTCGCCGAATTGTGGGATTTTCTCGAAGGCGCGGTGGAGAACCTGGAGTCGCGCGAACGCATCATCACGGAGTTTCGCCGCGCCGCGCGGCAGCTGCTGCGCGCGGCACATGCCGTGTTTTTCGTCCGCGACGGGGCCAATTTCCGTGCCGACCGGGGCGAGTCGTTTTTCCCCGTCACCGACCCGCTCGTGGCGTTCTTCGAGCAACACCCCACCCTGATCGATGGCACGGTGTGGGACGACTCCTCCGATCTGGTCGAGGAACTGGCCGTGCGCAACCGCCTCGCGCTCTGGGGCGCGCGCCTGCTGGTGCCGGTGCATGACAACGGCCGCCTCCTCGGCCTCATCGCCCTCGGTGTGCGTGACGACGGGCAGCCCTACAGCAGCGCGGATCGCGCCCGGGTCGTGCAACTCGCGCGGCTCCTGCGGCATTTTCTGACCAAGTCGGCGGATATCGCCCGTCTTACCCGCGTGGCGGCGCAGACCACGCTTGGGGCCAAGTATCTGCCGGGCACCCTTGTGCTCGGGCCCGAGGAAAACGCCCCGCGTCACGTGCCGCTCGTCGTCCGCGATCTGGTGGGCCAGGTGCGGCGCACGAAGGATATCGCGCGCATCGCGCCGTCGCTCGGCCAGCCGTTTCGGGCGAGCGCGGGCCTCATCGCCGAGACGGGCGGCGTCTGGGCGACGTGGCAGGAGGCGAGCGCCGATGTGCATGAAACGGCGTCGCGCGAACGCGGCTCGCGCCGCGAGCTGCTGCGCGAGCTCTCGCTCACGCTCAGCCACGAGCTGGGCAACGCCCTCGTGTCGCTCGCGACCTTCCGCCAGTCCAACGGCGACCGGCCGATGCCCGCGCCTTTCATCGAGACGATGAAAAACGACGTCGCCGCGCTCGAGGCGCTGAACGGGAACCTCGAAATCATGCAGAGTTTCCATGAGTCCGAGCCCGCGACGGTCGATATCCGCGAGGTGGCGCAGACCGCGGGGCACGCGCTCGGCGTGCGCGTCGAGCCCGGCACGGAGCCGGTCGTGCTCGAGGCCAGCAGGAAGCTCCTGGATTTCGCGCTGCGCGCGATCCTGCGCACGATCGCCGAGAACCGCCGCGACGGCAACGCGAAGGAACTCACGCTGCGCGTCCGCTCCACCGGCTCGGGGCCCGATGCCACGGCGTTACTTTCGATCAAGGGTGAGCATTTGGAACTTGAAGGCGTCCTGCCCGAGCCGGTCGATGGCGGCGTGCCCAACCAAGGCCGCCTCGGCGTCTTCCTTGCCAAGGAAATCCTCCGCCTCCACGGCGGAGAAATCCACGCGGGCCCGGGGATGGAGGGGACGGAGATCCTCATCTCCGTGCGGCGATGGTAGCGGGCTCACAGGTCGGTTTGCTGGCGGCGTTGGAAAGCTGGTTGCTTTCAGAGCAATGCGTGGACGCAGCGATCCTTTTCGGCTCGCAGGTTCGGCTGGCCGGGGACTCGGCGGCTGCTGACGGCTGGTCTGATGTCGATTTGCACCTTGTCACGTCGGACGGTTCGCGGCTGGAAAGAATTGACTGGGGAGAGGCTGTCCCCGGTCACCGGTTATGTATGCAGGTCGTTCGCCCAGCCTCAAGTGGGGTGCGTAAGATCACACTCCTGTTTGAAGATGGCGAAGCCGACTTGGTGCTGGTGCCGGCTGGAAAACTGAGGCTGGCATATTTGCTGATGAATGTGGGCCTACATCACCGGATTGGTTTTATCTCTGCGGGGCTCAATAACCTCTCCACGATCATGAGCGGTGGCTACCGTTTCCTGAAGGGTGAGCGCGCGTGGGGGAAATTTTTCGCGCGGGTCGTCACCGAGATGCCGGGTTTCAGGCTGGACGATTCCCAGGTGCGCCAGCTTGCCGACACTGCGCTCTGCGATTTCCTGTGGGTGCTGCAAAAACTGGAGCGCGGCGAACTTGTCGCCTCGCAGCGCATCCTGCACCGTGGCGTCTTGGAAACGAATGTGGTCCTGCTGCACGAGCTGCGCCTGCGCCGCGGAGAGCCAACTTTCCAGCAGGCACGGAGAGTCGAGCGGCTGGTCTCGCCACGCGATCTGGCTGCGCTCCAGCTCAGCGCCCGCCTGGATGCGGGTGAGTTGCGCGTCGCAGCCTGGGGCGCGCTCGCTGGTCTAAAATCCCTGATGGCCGAGCTGGTGCCTTCATGGTCGGTGCCGGACGGGCTGACGAAACTCTTTGCACCCTACGAGCTCGCGGGCCTCGCTTCACGACTGCGTCGAGAATAGCTCCGCGATCACGTCCTCCAGCGGGACGTCCTCGATAGTGATGTCGGCCACGGGGCCGGTGCTCAGGATTTCCTGCGAGACGGCGACGACATTCTCGCCCGGCACGCGGAGGGTGAACTTGCCGTCCTCGGCCCGCTTGGTTTCACCGAAGCGCGATTGCCACGTCTCGGGAAACACCCCGTTGGCCGAGGCGGCGGGCAGGAAGGTGATGATCTTCTTCTTTGCGCCGCCCGCGTTCTCCAGCCGGCCGAGCGCGCCGTCGTAAATTTTTCGACCCTTGTGAATCACGATCACCCGCTCGCAGAGTTCCTTGATGTCGGCCATGTAGTGGCTCGTGAGGAGGATGGTGACGCGGTGCCGCCGGTTGTAGTCGCGGAGGAACTGCCGGACCGCGCGCTGCGAGACGACGTCGAGGCCGATGGTCGGCTCGTCGAGAAACAGGACGCGCGGGCGGTGGAGCAGGGCGGCGATGAGCTCCATCTTCATGCGCTCGCCGAGGGAGAGTTCGCGCACCATCACGTTGAGCTTTTCGCGCACGCCTAGCAGATCGACCAGTTCGTCGAGCGTCGCCTTGAACTGCGCCTCCGGGATCGCGTAGATGGCGCGCAGGAGGTTGAACGACTCGATCGCGGGCAGGTCCCACCAGAGCTGGTTTTTTTGCCCGAGGACGAGCGCGAAGAGCCGGCGGTAGGCGTTCTCGCGCTTCGTGGGATCGAAGCCTGCGACGGTCGCTTTGCCACTCGTCGGGTAGATGAGGCCCGCGAGCATCTTGAGTGTGGTGGTCTTGCCCGCGCCATTGGGGCCGAGGAAGCCGACGAACTCGCCCTCGCCGATGCTGAACGAGATGTCCTTGGCCGCCGCCGTCTCCACGAATTCGCGGTGGAAGAGTCCCTTCACTCCGCCCCAGAAGCCGGGGACCTTCTTGTAGGTGCGGAAAACGCGGGTGAGCTGGGCGACCTCGATCATGAAGGGTCGAGTGAATCGGTCCGCGGCTGGGTTGCAAAGCCAACGTGCGTTCGCCATCACGTTCGTCACCCCGCTGGAATCCGCCCCATGAAAACTCCCGCCGTTGCGCCTGCTCCCGCGCCGTCCTCCCGCCGCGCGTTTCTCAAGCAATCCCTCCTCGCCGGCGTCGCGCCGCTCATCGTGCCAGGCCGCGTGCTCGGCCGCGACGGCGGCGTGGCGCCGAGCAACCGCCTCGCGCTCGGCGGCATCGGCATCGGCCCGCGCGGCAAGATGGTGCTCGAGACCATGCTCGCCGAGAAGGATGTCCACTATCGCGCGACCTGCGATGTGCAGGCGCGGCTGCGCACCGAGTGGCTCGGCCGCGCCGAGCAACTCTACGGCAAGGGCGCGTGCACCGCGTATCGCGATTTCCGCGAGCTGCTCGCACGGCCGGATCTCGACGCCGTGCTCATCGCCACCGGCGATCGCTGGCACGCCGTCGCCTCGATGTATGCGGCGCGCGCCGGCAAGGACGTCTATTGCGAGAAACCCTGCGGCATCACCATTGGCCTCTGCCAGTCACTCTCGGACACCATGCGCCAGACGGGCCGCGTGTTCCAGGCCGGCACGCAGCGCCGCAACGTCCCCAACTTCCAGTTCGCCGTGCATCTCGCGCGGAGCGGCAAGCTCGGCCGCCTGCACACCCTGCACGCTTCGATCTACAAGCTCCAGGTGCTGCACGACTGGCTGCCCGCCGAACCCGAGCCCGACCCCGAGGTGATCGATTGGAACATGTGGCTCGGCCCCGCGCCGTGGCGGCCCTACAACAAGGCCTACGTCGTCGATCGCCGGTGGCGCGGCTACTACGACTTCGACTCGGGCGCCAAGCTCCACGACTGGGGCGCGCACACCGTCGATCTCTGCCAGTGGGCGGGGGACTGCGACGACACCGTGCCCACCGACTACGAGCCCGAGGGCGATACGATCCGCGCGCGCTATGCCAACGGGCTGAATCTCGTGCTGCGTCCCAATCGCTGGATCGGCCAGCCTGAAGCTGCGCCCAACGCCGCCAACTTTGCCGTCGGCTCCACCGGCACGTGCCCCGTGCGCTTCGAGGGCGACGAAGGCTGGGTCGAGACGGGCGACAACGGCTCGATCGAACTGCACCCGGCGTCGTTGCGGCAGGAATGGCGGGCCTTCGTGATGCGCGGCACCGATCCCTCGCGGCACACGCGCGAATTCCTCGACTGCGTGAAGTCGCGCGGCACGCCCGCCGCCAACCATCGCGTGATGCGCCGCACCCACATCGCCTGCCACGCCGCCGCCATCGCCTGGCAGCTCGGCCGCAAGGTGAAGTTCGATCCGGCGACGGAGATGTTCGTCGGCGACGAGGCGGCCAACCGCATGCGCACCCGCGCCGTGCGCGAGCCTTGGATCGCGTGAGCCGCGCCGCCGCCATGCGCACGTTCATCTTTCTGTTTTCCGCCGCGAGCCTGCTGGCCGCGGGTGACGCGGCCAAGACCCGCGAACTGCTCGCTTTGCTCAAGCCCGGGACGGCTCTCGCCGAGCAGGCCCGCGCCTGCCAGCAGCTCGCGATCGTGGGCTCGCCCGAGGCGGTGCCGGCACTCGCCGCGCTGCTGGGCGATGCCCAGCTTGGTCACTACGCCCGCGAAGCTCTCGAAGCGATGGCCGCGCCCGCCGCCGATGCGGCCCTGCGCGAAGCCCTCGGCCGTCTGCGGGGCCCCGCGCTCATCGGCGTGATCAATTCACTCGGAGCCCGGGCCGACGCCGCCGCGATTGCCGGGCTCAGCACGCTCGCGACGGGGAGCGATGCGGCGGTTGCGGGCGCCGCAATGCGCACGCTGGCGCGCATCGGAACTCCGGAGGCGGTGGCGATCGTGCGGGGCGGTTTGGGAAAAAGTCCCGCGGCCGCCGAGGCCATGCTGGTGGCCGCCGATCGGCTGCTGGTGCGCGGACGATCGGAGGAGGCCGTGAAACTGTTCGATGAGGTCCGAAAAAGCCACGTTGGCGGGCAAGCCGCACTCACGGCGACTCGGGGCGCAATCCTGGCGCGCGGTGCGGCGGGGGTGCCGCTGCTTGTGGAAACGCTGCGGTCAAAAGACACCGCGTTGCGGCACGTTGCGCTGCAAGCGATGCGCGAGCTCGCGGGCGCGGGGGTCACGGCGGCGCTCGTGGCCGAGTTGGACCGGATCGATCCGGCTTTGCAGCCGCTCGTGCTGGCCGCACTCGTGGATCGCGGGGGCGAGGGCGTGCTGGCCGCGGTCGAGCGACGGGCCAAGGCGGGTGATGACGAGGCGCTGAAGGCCCTCGGCCGCATCGGCGGACCGTCGAGCGTGCCGCTGCTGCTTGAGGTTTTGGGAAAAAGCGAGACGGCGGCGCGCAGCCTCGCGCTGATTCCCGCGCCGGAGGCGGACGGGTTGATTTTGCGCGCGCTGGCGACGGCCGACCCGGCCAGCCGGATCAAACTGATCACCGTGTTGGGTGATCGTGGTGTGGCGGGCGCGACCCCCGAACTGCTCCGGCTCGCGCGTGAGCGGGATCCGGCGGTGAGCCGCGCGGCGCTGCGGGCCTTGGCCGCGACGGCGCAGCCGGACAACCTTCCGGAGCTGATTCGACTGTCGGCCACGGCAGCCGATGATGCCGACCGCACGCTGGCCGATCGCGCGATCTACGCTGCGTCGATGAAGATTCTTGAGCCCGAGGAACGTGTCGAGCCGTTGCTCGCTGCTTTGCGAACCGCCGTCGTGCCGCCCGAGCGGGCGGCGTTGTTTCGTCCGCTCGGTGCGGTGGTGCGCGCGCTGCGCGGCAGCGAGACCGCCCTAGCGGCGGTGAAGCAGGAAACCCGGGCCCCCGATCCCGCTGTGCGGGCGGCGGCGGTGAAGTGCCTCGCCGACTGGCCTGATGCCTCCCCCGCGGCGGAACTGCTGGCGCTCGCGAAGCAGGAGGCGGAGCCGATCCGCTCCACGGCGTTTGCCGGCGCCGTGCGGCTCGCGACCGAGGTCGCGGCCGGGCGCGACCGGACTGCGCTCGATTCGCTCACGCTGCTCACCCAGGCCAATGCCCTCGTTGCCACCGAGCCCGAGCGCATGATGATGGTTTCGGCGCTCGGGAATGTGCGGCGCATCGAGGCGCTGCGTTTGCTGGAAGCCCATCGCGCAATCGAGTCCGTGAAGACCGAGGCCGCGCTCGCCATCGTGCAAATCGCGCCGCCGCTGCTGGGCGGCGTGCATGCCGCGGAGGCGAGGCGCACGCTGGAAAAAATCGCCGGGACCGAGAGCGACGCCGACGTGCGCGCCCGGGCCGGGGCTCTGCTGAAGGGCGGAGCGGCGACGAAGAAGGCTCCCGGGAAGAAAAAGAAATAGGGCCGTCCGAAGACGGCCCTGTTTGCGCAATCGGGGCGAGGGCAGGAGTCAGCCCTGCGTGAAGGCCGGGAGCTTCACGATCTTGCCGCCGGCGAGGGCGGACTCGTGGGCGCTGAGGCCGACACAGGTCCAGTTGGCGGACTGCACGGCATTGGGCATCGGGTCGCGGTCCTCGACGAGCGCGCGGAGGAATTCGTGCGCGAGGTGCGGGTGCGAGCCGCCGTGGCCGGCGCCTTGCGTGAAGCTGAGGTGCGTCTTCTTGCCGAGATCATACACGCCCTTGGTCGTGAACTTCTGGATGCCCTTGGGCAGGCGCTTCGCGTAGTCGGGCACCTTGATCTTTTTCGGGATCTTGTGCTCGGGGAGTTTCGCCGTGTGCAGCACGTGAGGCTCGTGCTCGATGAGCGACCACTCGAAGGACTTCTTCGAGCCATAGACATCGATGCTCTCGCGGTATTGGCGGGCGGTGTCGAAGAGGGAGCGGATGATGCGCGCGGTGAGATCGGAGTCCTTGAACTTGATGTGCGCGGTCTCGACTGCGAAGGGCGAGCCGTAGTGCTTGATGAGTTCCTTGCGCACGGTGCCGGAGCCGAAGCAGGAAACGTATTCCGCGGTGGCGCCGGTGAGCGCGAGCATGGGGCCGACGCAATGCGTGGCATACCACATCGGCGGGAGGCCGGGCCAGTAGTTGGGCCAGCCGTCCATGTCCTGCTGGTGGCTCGCCTGGAGGAACTGGATTTTGCCGAGCTCACCGCGGTCGTAGAGTTCCTTGATGTAGAGGTATTCGCGGGCGTAGACGACCGTCTCCATCATCATGTATTTGAGGCCGGTCTTCTTCGTGAGATCGACGATGCGTTTGCAGTCGGCGATGGAGGTGGCCATCGGGACGGTGCAGGCGACGTGCTTGCCGGCCTTGAGCGCGGCGATCGACTGGCGCGCGTGGTCGGGGATCGGGGTGTTGATGTGGACGGCGTCGATCTCGGGATCGCGGAGGAGTTCGGCGTAGTCGGTGTAGCCCTTGGGAATGCCGAAGGCGTCCTGGATGGCCTTCAGCTTTTTCGGGTCGCGCTGGCAGACGGCGACGAGATTCGCGTTCGGATGGTTCTGGAAGATCGGGATGAACTCGGCGCCGAAGCCGAGGCCGATGATGGCGAGGTTGATTTTCTTTTCGGACATGGAGAGGGAAGATTGAGAGAAAGGGAGAAGGAGAGACGGGGAGAGTGGGAGACAAAAACGGCACGCCCGCCAGTGCTGGTCTTACTTGAGGGTTTGGAGGTAGGCCTCGATGTCGGAGATTTCCTGCGGGCTGAAGATGTCGGCCATCGGGGGCATCGGGGAGACTGTGCCGAAGTGCTCGAATCCCTTGGCGATGACTTTGCTCGGCTCAAGCAGACTCTCGCGCAGATAGGCGGGTGTGGCACGCGAGGCGATGCCGTCGAGCGCCGGGCCGACGGCGCTGCCCTGGCCCTTGAGTGCGTGGCACAGGATGCAGGCGGCGGGGTGCTTGGTGAAGAGCTGCTCGCCGCGTTGGGCGTTGCCGGCGGTGAGGACGGCGTTGTCGTCAGCGGAAAGCAGCTCGGAGAGGCGGATGTCGTCGAAAAAAGCGTCGCCCCGGGCGGCATGCGTGAGGTTGAGCGTGGCGGTGGTGCGCTCGCCCGAGTTGAACTCGACTTCGACGGACGTCCACTCGCTGTCGCGCCGGCGGACGGGATCGGTCTCGACGCGGTTGTTGTTCGCGTTGCTGGCGACGCGGAGCCACTCGCCGGCGGGGCTGATGCTGAGGCTGACGCGGCCGGAGAGGGCGTGCGTTTTGATCCAGCCGCTGAGGCGATACATCGTGTTGGGCTTCACCGGCACCTCGGTGAAGAGGCTCGTGTCGGAGTCGGCGCGGGTGATGACGCGGAGGGTCTTGGCGCCAGAGCGGGGCTGCTGATCGCTCCCCGCCACGGTCCAGGCTGCGTCGGCGTTGCCCGGGCGATTGCCGTTGTCGCGGCGTTTCCACCCTTCAGGCAGGCCATCGGCGCCGGCGGTTTCAAAGCCTGAGTTGGGCACGAGGTTGGGGCCCTCGCGAAAGAGCGAAGCGCCGTGGACCTTGCCGAGGATGCGCGTGGCTTCGCGGAGCCACTCGTCCTGCTGGTTGGCGGGATTGCGCACGAGGGCGGTGACGACCGTCTTGATCTGCGGCGTGGTGGGGAACTCGCCGAGCTTCGCGAAGGCCGCGAGGCGCGTGAGGAGATCGGCGTCGCTAATGACGGAGGAGCCGAAGTAAAGGGCGAGGGCGGCGGCATCGTTGCCGAGGGCGCGGACGGCGTTGCGGCGGACGGCAGCGTCGGTGTGGCCGAGAGCGGCGCGGTGCGTGGCCTCGTCAAGCTGGCCGAGGCCGTGGAGTGTCCAGAGCGCGTGCAGCGCGGCGAGCGGAGCCCGTGCGGCGCTGAGGTTTTTCAACGCGGGCGTCGCGTCGGTGCGACGGCCCTCGACGAGCAGCCGTTGCGCGGTGAGACGCCAGAACGGATTGCCATCACTCAGCGCGGCGACGAGCTGCGCGGTCGTGGCACCCTGGAGTGACTTGATTGGCGCGGGTTTCGCCTGATCCCAGACTACGCGGTAGACGCGGCCGCGGGCATGGTCGCGGAGGGGGTTTTCGTGGGCGCCGCCGACCCCGGTCTTGGCGTCGTAACCGCCCCGGCCGGTGTTGGGCGTCGGGTTGTGCTGGATGATGTAGTTCTGCCAATCCGCGAACCAGACCGCGCCATCGGGGCCGACCTCGGCGAAGACGGGCGACATCCACTCGTCGCTGCTCGCGACGAGATTGAAGCCATCGTGCGCCGCGTAGCCCGCGCCGTCGCGCCGGACATCGAAGAGAGCGATGTTCTTCATCGTGGGTTCGCAGATCATGGCCGTGCCTTGGAGGCGCGGCGGGAGTTGCGCGGAGTCGATGAACGCGCTGCCGGCCGCGGCGGTGTAGCCGCCCATCACGTCCACCTGCCGGAAATTGGGCGTGATGGTGTGGGTCTTGTCCTCGGTGTTGATGCGCTTGGCCGTCATCGCGCGCGTGCCGCGCGGGACGATCGTGGCGGGCAGACCGCCGAAGAAGATCGGCGCGTTGTTGGCGGTGCCGCCGAACTGGTCGCCCCACTGGTTGGCGCTCTGGCCCCAGGTGTTGTTGGTGAACTGGTGGAGGAACTCGAGGGCGGAGCCATCGGCCTTGAAGCGGTAGGTGCCCTGCGCAAACCGCATCGCCACGCCGCCGACGGTGCCGTTGAAGCCGGAGTAGCCGACCGCGCCGTAGAGCCAGTTGTCGTGACCGTAGTGGAGGTTGTTGGCCTGCGCGTGAGTGTCGTTGATGCCCCAGCCGGTCATGATTTCGCGGCGCTCGTCGGCGCGGTCGTCACCGTTAGTGTCCTTGAGGAAAAGAAAACGCGGCGATTGCGCGACGATGATGCCACCGTTGGCGAAGACGAAGCCGGTGGGGATGTTCAGCTTGTCGGCGAACACGGTGAACTTGTCCGCCCGGCCGTCTCCGTCGGTGTCTTCGCAAATCTTGATTGAGTCCTTGCCTAGGCCATCGGGCTTCACGTCGTGCGGGTAGTCGCGCGACTCAGCGATCCAGAGGCGACCGCGCTCGTCCCACGCCATGAAGATGGGCTTGGCGATGTCGGGTTCGGCGGCGAAGAGCTGGAGCCTCAGATCGGGCGCGACCTGCGTGCGCTCCATGCTGCCCTTGACGGAGAACGGATGCTGAAACGTGAGGGGTTGCGCGCGCTTCTCGTAGTTGGCGATGGTGGGACGCGACTCGCGGATTTCGGCCTCGCGCTGCGCGAGGAATTTTTCCCACTGGGCAACACGGGTGGCACCGGCGGCGGCGAGGAGCTTCGGTCTGGCGCTGACGGCAAAGGACTCGGCGGCGGGATCGCTGCCCAGAACGGAGGCGGCGAGGCGTTTGGCAACGGGGAGATCGCCGAGGGCGGATTGGAACCTTGCGGCTGGAGCGTCGAGGACGACGACGTCGAATTTGGCGACGTAGTCGGTCGTGGCAGCAGCCGGATCGGAGACGTAGTCAAACCAGATGGCGTCGCGGCCGAGGTCGCGCATGAGGGCGTGGGCCGTCATGCGCGGTCCGCGGTCAGGCGTGCCGAGATAAAGCACGCGGATGGGCTGGGCGGCGCAGGGCAGCGCGAGCAGGAAGAGGGCGGCTAGTCGGAGTCGGGGCATGAGTGATGGTGAGGAAAACATCGAAGGAAGAGGAAGGGGGCGGTGTGCCGATGAGTCAGAAAAAAGGACACGGCGGCGGCCGCGCGGCGTTGGACTCAGGGCTGAGGAAGCGGAACCTGGCTGGTGGTGCGGAGATAGGCGAGGAGGTCGCGGACTTCGTCGTTGGCCAGGGATTTCAGCAGGCCTTCGGGCATCAGCGAGACGGAGGATTTTTCGCGCGAGACAATCTCGGATTTCGCGATGGTGGTATCTTGGCCGACGAGGCGGAGCGTGAGCTGGCGGTCGTCCTCGGCGGCGACGTTCCCGGAGAGCGTGCGGCCGTCGCGCGTGGCGACGGTGACGAGCTGGTAGCTCTCGAGCATGACCTCGCTGGGGTTGACAATCTCGGTGAGGATGTAGTCGAGGTTGGCGCGGTTGGACCCGGTGAGATCGGGGCCGAGGTTGCCACCAGCGCCGTAGAGCGTGTGGCACGCGGCGCAGGTGCGCTCGTAGAGGGCGCGACCGCGGCGCACATCGGCGCGGGCAAACTCGGCCTCGGTGAGGAGGCGTTTGAAGCGGGTGATGTCCTCGAGCTTGCTGTCGTCGGGCTGGGCGACGGGGCCCCAGAAGTCGACGAACGACGGGCCGAGCACGCGCGAGAGCTGGCGGGCGGCGAAGGCGGAGACGTCGCGTTTCGGAATCGCGTTGCGGCGGAGGGCGGCGAGAAGCGCCTGCGCCGTGGCGCGGCGGCCGGCGAGCGTGAGGATGACCTCGGCCTTGTCGGCGGCGTCGAGGGATGGGTAGCGCTGGAGAAGGGCGGGCGCGATGCCGGCGTCGTCGAAGGCGGCGAGGGCGCGGATCGCGTCGCGCCTGAGCGGGGCTTCGTCAAGAAGCGCGAGGGTGGCCGGGAGGGACGCGGCATAGCCGTCGCGGGCGAAAGCGCGGAGAATCTCGCGGCGACGATCGGCCGGGGCGGAACGGTCCTTGAGCACGGCGAGTTGGGCGGCGAAAGCACTGGCGTCGCCGAATAGCTGATTCACCTGAGTGAGGACTTCGCGAATTTTCGCGTCGGCTTGCGCCGCGAGCGGGGCAGTGACGGCGGACCAGTTGGCGGGGGGGCGGGCTTCGCCGCGACCGAGCCCGGAGAGACCGGCACGCAAGCCTTCGAGGAGCGCGAGCCGGACGGGCAACGCGGACGTGGCGCCGAGGGTGGCGGCGATAGGTTCGAGCTGGCCGGCGGCGACGGCGCGGCGGGCGAGCCATTGGGTGAGCGGTGGCATCGCGCTACGAGCGGCGAGCGCGAGGGCGCGCGCGGGATCGGCAGGGACGAGCGGTTCGATGCCGGACCAGATGACCTTCGGGATGTTGTGGTCGGTGACATCCTCGGCGCGAGCGACGAGCCGCTCCGCGATCGGCCAGCGATCAACGAGCGGCATGCGCTGCAGAGCGGACGCGAGGTAGAGGCGGACGACTGGCGAGGAATCGGAGGCGGCGAGGGCGGCGAATTTCTTCAGGGCTTCGGCGCCGATCGCGTTGTCCTCGCCGAGCAGCTGGATCGCCCACGCGCGGAGGTAGGGCTCGGGATGATCGAGCAACGGCAGGAGGTCAGAGGCGGGCAGGTGTCCGGTGATGTGCAGGGCCCAGAGGGCGCGGAGTTTCTTCGCGGCGGTGTCGGAGTCTGCGAGCAACGCGCGGAGGCGGGCCGGCACGGCGGGATCGAGGCGGCCAGCGGCGGCGCGCTGCTGGAGGAGGACGCGGGCGCGGCGGCTGAACCAGTCGTTGCGATGATGGAGGAGACCGACGAGCTCGAGGTCGGATTGCGCGGCAAGGTTGAGGCCGGATTTACCGGGGAGACCTTTCGGCGCGAGGCGATAGATACGGCCGGTTTCCTTTGCGGTGAGGGAATTGCCGCAGATGTCGCCGTCGTGCCAGTCGAGCACGTAGACCGCGCCGTCGGGACCGATCTCGACGCTGAAGCCGACCCACGCGGCGTCGTTGGCGAGCAGCGTGTCGTCGCCGTGTTTGCCCATGAAACCCGAGCCCTTGGGCACGAGCACATCGGAGAGGACGGCGTGCTCGTGGATGTTGGCCATGAAGATCCGGTCGCGGTATTGCCGTGGGAATTCATCGGCGAGATAGACGCGCGCGCCGCCGTGGGCGGAGCGGTGGCGGTGGTCGGCGATGGTCTTGATGTCGTCGTAGATGTAGGGGTTGATGTGCTTGCCGCCCTGCCGGTGGTAGATGCCGCCGGGAATCACGTGCCAGAGGTGCGGGATGACACAGGCGGTGATGAACATCTGGCCGTGGTCGTCGAAATCCACGCCCCAAGGATTGCTGAAACCGTGGGCGACGATCTCGAAGCGGTCCTTGGTGGGGTGGTAGCGCCAGACGCCCCCGTCGATGTATTGACCGTCCTTCACGGGGATCTGTTCGGGAAAGGCTTCGCCCTTTTTGAAGAGCCGGCCGCCGTCGGCCGGTTTGCCGACTGTGGAGCGGGTGGCGAAACCTTGCAGGCCGTAGAGCCAGCCGTCGGGGCCCCAGTGGAAAGAGTTGAGCGTCTCGTGCCGGTCCTGAATGCCCCAGCCGGTGAGGCGGATCTCGATGCCGGCATCGGCGCGGTCATCGCGGTCGCGATCAGGGACGAAGAGGAGATTCGGCGGAGCGCCGAGCCAGAGGCCGTCGAAGCCGACGGCGATGGCGGCGGGAAACGGGATGCCTTCGAGGAAGACCTTGCGCGAATCGAAACGGCCGTCGCCGTCGGTGTCCTCGAGGATGAGGATGCGGCTGTCGCCGTGGTTGGCGAAGCCGGTGCGGCGCGTCTCGTAGTCGCGGTTTTCGGCGACCCAGAGGCGCCCGCGATCATCCCAGCAAAACGCCATCGGCTGCGTGATCATGGGTTCGGAGGCGGCGAGTTTCACCTCGAAGCCGTCGGCGACCGTCATTTTGGCGGCAGCCTGCTCGCCGGTGAGAAAAGTCGCCTTCAGGCCCTCGGCCTTGGCGAGGTTCCAGAGGACGGTGTCGTTATTTTGGCCGGAGTAGGCCTTCCAAGTGTCGGTGAGCGTGATGTCGTTCAGTTCGCCGGTGTAAACGACGAGCTGGTGGCGGACGGTCTCCGTCTTGCCCTTGGCGATGGTCCAGTCGCCGGAGATGGCGCGGCTAGGGCCGACGCCCATCTGGCCGTCGACGCGCCACGGGAGCGGGTAGCCTGAGTTGCGCGGATGATCGAGGATGGCGATGTGCGCCTGATCGGTGCGGCCTTCGAGTTTGAGTCCGATGTCGACCCAGAGCGCGCGCTGGCCGGTGGCGCGGTTGTTGCGCTGGCGGTTGCTGTTGACCACGGCGCCGTCCATGCCGGCGCGCCAGGGCATGCGGACGAAGAGCCCGCCGTAGTCGAATTTCGCGACGGTGAGATCGACGAGACCCTCGCCCTTCCACTCGAGGTCGAGGAGGTAGCGATCGCCGGTGTCGCGCATGGTCCACGTCTGCGTCTCGGCCATGATCGGCTGGCCCGCCTCATCGAGCAGGTGATAGACGGTTGACCACTTCACCGTGTTGCCGTGATCGGCGAGGATGTCGCTGGAGATGCGGCGCCAGTAGCCGTTCGAGGGATTGTGGAAATAGTCGCGGCCGTTGACGCGCGTGAGGCCCCAATAGATGCCGGTCTGATGCTTGTGGTGGCCGGGGCTGAATTCCGTGAGGACACTTTTCCCGTCGGGCGAAACGATCGGATGCAGGTAGGGGCGAAAATCGGGTTTCGCGTTCTGCGTGAGGATGGGTTCGGCGACGTTGTCACGATATACGGAGATCGTGTGCGTGGCGGCGTCCTGACGCAGCGAGAGGTGCGCGGCGTGCGCGGCGGGCAGGGCTCCGGCGAAGAGGGCGACGCAGATACGGAAGGGAGAAAAAATCATGGCGGTGAATTTGGGTGTGCGGGGGGCAGAAAGTGAAACGCGGTGAAGGGGTGAAACTGTTTTCGCAGACGCGGGAGATGTGGTCGGGCGCAGGCATTACTGGGTGGTTGCACGTCGTGCATCACTTTCCGGGACGCAGCGCACGAACGTAAACGTAGTAGGCGCCGGCGATTTCCTGGTCGGCGGAGTCGCGAAACCACGTTTGCAGGGCGACCGGGCCGCGCGGCAGGGCGACGCGGAATGTCACCGACTTGTCCCCGGGCGTGACGGCTTGCTGCCGCAGCTCCGCGCCGATCTTCAGCTCGGCGCGGGCGACGGGAAACGCATCGCCGGCCGCGTATTCGCCATCGACGCCGCGGTAGGCGGGCATGGCGGAGGTGATCGGTGCATCGGCCTCGACCGGCCAGCGGCGCAGGGAGAACTCGTAGTCGCCGGCGTGCTCGACGAAGAGCGACCACGCTCCGTTCTTTTTCGTCCGGCGCACCTGGTTTTGTTGATCGAAAAACACATCCACCCAATCGCACGGGGAGAGTTGGACAGGATTGGCGCGGGCCGAACCGAGGTGGATCGGGCTGATCTCGAGGACGCGCGGTTCGACTCCGGCCCACCACGTCGCATAGTGGGCGCGCAACGCAGTCGCGATTTCCGGGAATTGCGCGATGACGTTACGTTCCTGCGCCGGATCGGTCGCGAGATCGTAGAGTTCCCGGTCGGAGACGAGGCGCCACCGTTTCCACAGCACGACGGCATCGCCCGGTTTAGGCCGGGAGTCGTTCATGCGGGAAAACTGAATCGTGAGTTTCCGCGGCGAGACCGTGGGAAGCGGACGGGCACGAACCGGAACAGCTTAGGGGGTTTCATGCAAATCTTTGGGGTAACTGACGGGTTGGGGCGAAGCGGAGTCGTCGGCGCGCGACACGGAATCACCGTGAGTATGCCAGCTCCGCGGCGCTCGCGCCATGAGACTTCAGGATTAAATATTGAGTTTTTTCACGCGTCCTACGCAGGACGGGAAAAAAATAGCGGTGGGCCGTTGATCTTTTGTGCTGCCACCGGATAGTCGGACCATGCCCACGACCCAGCGCAAACCGCCGCCCGTGCGGCGACGTCAAGTCGCGGTGCTCATCGAGACGTCGAATGCCTATGCCCGTGGGTTGCTCCAAGGCGTCGTGCATTACATCCGCGAACACCGGCCGTGGTCGTTTCACCTGATGGAGCAGGGACGCGGGGATGATCCGCCGGCCTGGCTGACGGGATGGCGGGGCGATGGCATCATCGCGCGTATCGAGACGCCGAAGATCGCGCGGGCGGTCGTGCGCACGGGATTGCCCGCGGTGGACGTGAGCGCGGCGCGCCTGGTCCCAGCATTGCCGTGGGTGGAGACGGACGACGAGGCCATCGCTCATCTCGCGGCGGAGCACCTGATGGAACGCGGCTTCAAGCGCTTCGCCTTCTGCGGCGACGGTCGCTTCAATTGGTCGCTCTGGCGGGAGAAGCATTTCGCCGGCCGCCTGAAACAGGCGGGGCATGACTGCGCGGTTTATCGCCCGCTGGAGCCCAGCGTCGATGGTGCGGGCGATGTGGCCGCCGAGGCGCGAAATCTCGCGCAGTGGCTGAAGGGATTGCCCAAGCCGGTTGGCATCATGGCCTGTTACGACATCCGCGGGCAGCAGGTGCTCGATGCGTGCCGCGGCGCGGGGCTCCCGGTGCCGGATGAAGTGGCCGTGATCGGAGTGGATAACGACGCCCTGCTGTGCGACCTCGCCTCGCCCCCGCTCTCCAGCGTGAAGCCCAATGCCCACCGCGCCGGCTACGAGGCGGCGGCGCTGCTCGATCGGATGATGGCAGGGAAGAAAGTGGCGGCGAAAGCGCATCTCATCGCGCCGCTCGGCGTGGCGGAACGGCAGTCCACCGAGGTGCTCGCGGTGGACGATCGCGATGTGGCGCGGGCGGTGCAGTTTATCCGCGAGCATGCGACCGAAGGCATCCAAGTGGGCGATGTGCTCAAGGCAGTGCCTCTCTCCCGCCGCGTGCTGGAGCAGCGGTTTCAAAAACTGCTGGGCCTGACGCCCCGGGCGGAAATCCTCCGGACTCGGCTGGAACGGGTGAAGCAGCTGCTCGCCCAGACCGAGTTGCCGCTTTATATCGTGGCGGAGCGCACAGGTTTCGAGCACGCCGAGTATCTCAGCGTGCTCTTCAAGCGGGAGACGGGGCGCACGCCGAGCGATTGGCGCACTGAGGCGCAGGGGAGAAAGTGACGCTGCCCGGACGGCCTGCGCCGTGCCGCCCACGAGAATGCCACGGGAAACTTTACGGCGCGCGGGTTTGGTGCATTATTCCCGCATCATGAGTCGCAATTACCTCTGCTGCGCCAGCGGGGTCGGGTTGTTCGTCACGCTCCTGCTGGGCGGGTGCGCTTCGGGGCAGATGAGCCGCATCGATCGCAACCGCGACATCTACGAGACGTGGCCGCTGGAGACGCGGCAGGCGGTGCTCGATGGCCGCGTGGAGCCGGGCATGGACACGGACATGGTGCGCGTGGCATGGGGCGAGCCGAGCGAGATCGCGACCTCGCCGGCGGGTGACGAAATTTGGGTTTTCAAACGGGGCGGCAGCGATGGCTCGGTTTATTATCCGGGCGGTGTCGCAAGCGGCGGTGGCATCGGCGGCGGGATGGGTGGGATTGGGGTGGGCGGCACCGGGTCGGGCATCGGCATCAGCACGGGCCGCGGCGGCACGTCCATCGGCACGAGCGGAGGGATCGGCATTGGCGGTGGGATTGGTGGCACGGGGATCGGCGGGATCGGCGGCACCGGCATGGGTGGCATCGGCGGGCCGATTGTGACGCCGCCTACGCCGCCCGATGTGCGTGAGGTGGTTTTCCGCAACGGCAAGGTTTTGCGCGCGGATCCGCCTTTCGGCAAAAACTAGCCCAGCGCCCCGAGGGCTTTGTAGTCGAGGACTGTGTGGCTGATCTGGCCGGCGGCCAATGCGGCGCGATCAGTCAGCGGCTCAAGGGGTGAAAGATCGTCGCCGAGGCGGAAGATGAGGCGGTGCGTGCCATCATCGCCCGCGGGGCTGAAGAGGCCGGGCACGACGACGCGCGCGGGCACGGTGCGGCGGACTACGCTGTGCGCGTGGCAGGGCAGCGGGAAGTTGACGTTGTGCACGATGAAACTGCGCGCGGGCGTGGCGGCGGCAAAATCCGGCGCGAGCCGGGCGGCATGGCGGGCGGAGATTTTCAGCATCGCGTGCAGTTCGGCGTCGGGCACGTCGCCGTCGGCCTTGAGCTTCTCGTAGATGGGCGCGCTGAGATCTTGGGAGAACGCGACAGCGGGCAGCCCGTGGAGGGCGCCTTCCCAAGCTCCGGCGATGGTGCCGCTGGCGATGATGAAGCCCAGCGAAGCGTTGAGGCCGATGTTGATGCCGCTCACCACGGCGTCGATGGTCAGGTCTCGCGGCAGGAGATGGCCGACGGCGATGTTGACGGCATCGCTTGGCGTGCCGTCGACGATCCAAGTGGGGCAACCGAGGCCGCGGTCGGCGGCGGTGGCATGGACGGGACGATTGCGCGACTTGGCGGCGCCGACCCAGCTCTGCTCGCGCTTGGGCGCGGCGACGAAGAGTTCGTGGCCGCCGGCACGCAGGGCATGCACGAGTTCGTGGAGGAACACGCTTTCAATGCCGTCGTCGTTGGTGACCAGAAAACGCACGATGCCATCGCGCCGTGAATCGAGCGTGCGCGCAAAGGAAAACTCCGGCGTGCGTTTCGACTTTCGGCCCGGCGCTTTGCAAATGGACGGCGCAAAAAAGCCGCGACGGGGACGTCGCGGCTTTGAGAGGTTCGAGCTTGGTCGGTGCTCAGGCCGTGGGCGCCTCGGCCGGGGCGGCTTGGCCGCCGCCCTGCTGCTGGCTCTCCATCTCGCGCATCGCGGCCTTGCGGGAGAGACGGACCTTGCCCGAGCGCTCGTCGATGCCGATGCACTTGACCCAGATCATCTCGCCCATCTTCACGACGTCCTCGGTGCGGCGCACGCGCATTTCGGCGAGTTCGCTGATGTGGCAGAGTCCTTCCTTGCCCGGCGTGCATTCGACGAAGGCACCGAAGTCCTTGATGCCGGTGACGCGGCCATTGTAGATCTTGCCGACTTCGATGGGGGCGCCGCCGCCACCGCCGCCGGGGCCGCCGCCACCACCGCACAGGCCGTCGATCTCCGCGATGGCGCGGGCCATGGCGTCGCCATTGTTGGAGTAGATGAAGACCTTGCCGGAGTCGTCCTCGGCGATGTCGATCTGCGCGCCAGTGGTCTCGGTGATGCGGCGGATGGTCTTGCCGCCGGGCCCGATGAGCAGGCCGATCTTCTCGGGATCGATCTGGATCGTCTGGATGCGGGGGGCGTAGCGGGAGAGGTCGGCGCGGGGCGCGGGGAGCGAGCCGAGCATGACCTTGAGGATCTCGATGCGGGCGTCGCGGGCCTGGAAGACCGCGGTCTTGGCGATCTCGAAGGGGAGGCCGTTGATCTTGAGGTCGAGCTGGAAGCCCGTGATGCCCTTGGTCGTGCCGGCGATCTTGAAGTCCATGTCGCCGAAGTGGTCTTCCTCGCCGAGGATGTCGGTGATGGTTGTCCACTTGGTGATGCCGCCGTTGGCATCCATCTCGGTCATGAGACCGCAGGAAATGCCGGCGACGGGCGCGATGATCGGCACGCCGGCGTCCATGAGGGCGAGGCAGCCGCCGCAGATCGAGGCCATCGAGGTCGAGCCGTTGGAGGCCATGATCTCGGAGACGACGCGGATGGAGTAGGGGAACGCATCCTCGGGCGGGAGCACCGGGACGAGCGAGCGCTCGGCGAGGGCGCCGTGGCCGATTTCGCGGCGGCCGGGGCCGATGAAGCGGCCGGCCTCGCCGACGGAGAACGGCGGGAAGTTGTAGTGGAGAATGAAGCTCTTGCTCGTGGCGCCGCCGGTGAGGCCGTCCATGTCCTGGGCTTCCTTCGTCGGCCCGAGGGTGACGATGGCGATGTTCTGGGTGTCGCCGCGCTGGAACATGGCGGAGCCGTGCACGCGGGGGAGGACGCCGACCTGCGCCTGGAGCGGGCGGAGGGACTTGGCGTCGCGCTTGTCGGAGCGCACGCCCTGGGCGAGGACGGTGGCGCGGTAGGCCTTGTATTGGAGATCCTCGAAGACGACGTTGAGGTCGACATCGGTGAACTTGCCTTCGCCGAGTTCGGCGACGAGGGCGGCCTTGGCCTCTTCCTTGAGGGCTTTGACGTTGGCGGAGCGGACGTTCTTCTCGAAGCCGAAGATGGCGGCGGAGATGCGCTCGGCGGGGACGACGCGCTCGATGATCGCGCGGGCCTCGGGCGTGGCACCGACGAGCTTGAAGACGGCCTTGGGTTTGCCGGCGAGACCCCGGAGTTCCTCGATAGCGGCGATGATGGGCTGGATGGCCTCGTGGCCGAAAGCGAGCGCCTCGATGAACTTCTCCTCGGAGATTTGGTCCGCGGAGCCCTCGATCATCAGCATGTCCTTCTTGTTGCCGACGTAGATCAGGTCGAGGGACGAGGAATACATCTGCTCGATCGTCGGGTTGGCGACGAACTTGTCCTCGATCAGCGCGACGCGGACGCAGCCGATCGGCCCGTTCCACGGGATGTCGGAGATGTGCAGCGCGGCGCTGGCGCCGTTGACCATCGCGATGTCGGAATCGTTGATGAGGTCGGCGGAGAAGAGCTGGCCGATGATCTGGACTTCATTGAGGAAGCCCTCGGGGAAGAGCGGGCGGCAGGGGCGGTCGCAGAGGCGGGAGATGAGGATCTCGCGCTCGGAGGGACGGCCCTCGCGCTTGAAATAGCCGCCGGGGAAGCGGCCGGCCGCGGCGTATTTGTCGCGGTAGTCGACGGTCAGGGGGAAGAAATCCTGGCCGGGGCGCATGGTCTGCGCGGCGCAGGCGGTGACGAAGACGTTGGTCTCGCCGACGTTTACATTGACGGCGCCGCCGGCGAGCTGGGCGATGGAGCCGGTGGAGAACGTGAGCCCGAGGCCGGGCACGGTGACGGAGTGTTTCTGTTGCATAGAACGATCTTTTCTTTCGGACGATTCGGACGGATTACGTGTCTCGGGTAAGGACGAGCCGGCCGGCGACACGCGACCGGAGAGGCTCGTTGGGCGTCCGCGGGAGGCGGACGCGGCGCTGGCAGGGGGAAATGCCGGCGCGGTGGGGGACGGTTTTCGGCCGTCCCGCTTTCATCACTTCGCCCGGGGGCGAGAGATTTCCGTCTGACCCCGGTGGGGGGAGGGGCCAGGCGGAAATGTCCCGCTTGGTGACGAAGGTCGGAAAAACAACAGGCGACCCGCGGATCGGGTCGCCTGTCTGTTGAAAGAGTTACTTGCGGAGATTCAGCTTCTGGAGGAGTTCGCTATACTTGGGCAGATTGGTCCGCTTCAAGTAGTCGAGCAGCTTGCGACGGCGGGAGGCCATCTGGAGCAGCCCGCGGCGCGAGTGGAAATCCTTGCGATGCGTGCGCAGGTGCTCGGTCAAGTGATTGATCCGGGCGGTGAGCAGCGCGATCTGAACTTCGGACGAGCCGGTGTCCTTCTCGTGGATTTTGTATTGCTGGATGATTTCGGGTTTAACGACTGCGGTAGACATGGTTTTATGGTTGGATTCACGACTGTAGGGAACCCTTGCGGGCTCCGTGCCGCCCGTCCCGCCCGATTGGTGGTCGGAGGGGACCGGCGTCACCGTTCTCACCCCGAGGAATCGGGGCCAGTGTGGTGGCCACCCGCAACCGGCGGGCGTCCACTGACGCAAGGAAACAGGCTCCCGAACGGCGCGACGGGGCGCAAGCGCAAATTCGGCCCGGGCCGACGGACCCAAGGGGGCACCCCGGCAAGCTCAGCCGGCTCGCAGATTCAGGGACTTTATCCCTTCGCAACCAGGTAGCTTGCGGATGCGGGCGACGATCTCGGCGCGGTGGAGGAAGAGTTCGTTGCGCACGACGGCGTGGGCGGCGAGGACGATGAGGCGATTGCGCTCAATGGCGGCGGGGTGCGAATAGGACGCGTTGGCGGAGCCGACGAGGGCCGGCCATTGCTCGCGGATGGTGTGCTCGGGCGCCTCGCGGCCGATGCGGTGCTTTTGCAGCAGTTCCTCGACGAGATGGGCGAGGGTTTGGGCGGGGCGTTTGCGGGAGCGCGGCGGATCGTCGGACGGCACGCCGCGCAGATCGCAGACGAGATTCTCGGCGAGTTTGCTGAATTCATGGGGTGCGGCACTCATGGCGTGGGGCGCTTGTGCTGTTCCTCGTAAAGTCGCGAATAGCGCACGAAGGTGCCGAAGGCCGTCGCCCACGCGATGTAGAAGCCGGGGAAACCATCGAGGAAACCGCGCCTCAACACGTAGGCGCGGAAAAAACGCCAGCCCGGCCGGAAGATCGCCGCGGCCAGGGAAAAGCGGGCGACCCTGGCTTGCTGCTGCCGCACGAAGAGGTCGGCGAAGGGGTTTATCTTGGCGACGTGGGCGGCGAGGGTCGGGAACGAATAGTGGTGCAGGTCACCGCGGAGCGTGGCCACGGGGCCGCGGGCCTCGACCTTTTCGTGCACAAACTCGTCGCCGCCCCATCGCGCCCGCTCGCGGTGGAAGAGCCGCAGGCTCAGATCGGGATACCAGTCGCCGTGCGTGATCCAGCGGTCGATGAACCAGACTTTGCGCGGGAAGCGGGCGCCGGCGAAGGTGTCGCGGTCCGCTCGGGCCAGAAAGGCCGCGATGCTCGCGCGCAACGCGGGCGAGACTTCCTCATCCGCATCGAGCGACAGCACCCACGGCTGACGCGTGAGATCGGTGGCGGCGTTCTTGGTGTCGCGGTAGCCGCGCCACGGCAGGTGATGCACCTGCGCGCCGGCCGTGCGGGCGACGGCCTCGCTGGCATCGGTCGTGTCGTTGAGCACGACGATGATCTCCGCGACCCAGCCCTGCACGCTGGCGATGCAGCGCGGGAGGTTGTGCGCCTCGTTTTTTGCGATGATGGCGACGGAGAGTGGGAGCGGTGCGGCCAAGGCGCGGATGAAGGATTAAATCTTTCCCACGAGCGAGCGCGGGATTTGGTAGAGGTAGCCGCACGAGCGCCACGCGCGCACCAGGGCTTTCTTGGCCTCGCCGGGGCGGCAGAGGATCGTGTTGAGGAGGGCGACGAGCGTGTAGCCGAGCGCCTTGGCGACATTGGCGAAAAAGCGCCCGATCAAATAGCCCGCCGCGCCGGGCTGTCCCGCGCGGTCGATGACGCGGGAGCGGGCCGAGTCGAAGGCGTGGCGCCGCGCGTAGCGGAACGTCGTGCGGCTCGCCGGCATCTGGTGCTGCACCGCCGCGGCCGGGGCGAACCACACCTCAAGCCCCGCGTCGCGCACGCGGCGCACCATCTCGCTGTCGCCCCCGGAGAAATAGTTTCCCGCCGCCCGATCAAGCGCGGTGTGAAAGGTGCCGAGTTGCGTGAAGACCCACTTGGGGAACGCGAGGTTGGCGCCCATCGGCGAGTGCCGCGGCTCGAGCGGGCCGGTCCCCTCGCGAAAGGCCAGGGGTGCGTGCCACTCGCGCACCCAGTCGGGCAGGCCGTCGGGGAAAACCGGGATCACCTCGCCGCCGATGGCGCCGATGCGGCGCGTGGCGGCGTCGGCCAGCAGCGGCACGGCCATCTGCGCGAGCCAGTCGGGCTGCACCAGGATGTCGTCGTCGCCAAACACGATGACCTCGCCGCGGGCCTCGGCGATGGCACGGTTGCGCGCGTAGTCCAAGCCCTGTTGTTTTTCGAGGAGGTAGCGCGGCGCGGGGGTGGCGCCGGCGAACTCCGCCACGATCGCGCGGGTATTGTCGGTCGAGTTGTTGTCGATCACGAGCACCTCGAAGTGGTCGCGCGGGAACTGCTGGGCGGCGAGGCCGGCGAGCGTCTGGCGCAGAAAGTCCGCGCGATTGTAGGTCGGGATCGCGACGGTGACTTTGATGGGGGAGGTGCTCACGCGGAGTGGCCTACGGCACGGGCGGGCCGGGGCATTGACAAGAAAAAGCTTCCCGCGTCGCGCGGCGACGCGTTGCCTTGCGCGATGGCGTTCAAGCACTGGCCTCTCGTTCGCGACGTGCGTTTCGCGCAGAAATGCGGGCGCTACCTGCGCGGCGCGCGCAAGCGCCGGCCCGATCTCCGGTGGGACGAGTTCCTCCGCATCGCGCGGCACTTCAAGCAGGACGACATGGGCAGCTTCGCCGAGCGCGGCTACCTCTTCCAACTCGCGAGCGATCTGCCGGCCGACGCGCAGGTGATCGAGGTCGGCTCGTGGATGGGCGCCTCGACGTGCTTCATCGCCGGCGGACTGAAGGGCGCGACGGCGAAGATTTTCGCGGTCGACAACTTTCAGGGCCTCTCGACCTGCGGCGAGGACAGCGCGTGGTATAACCGGCATTTCCAAAAACTCGGCGCCAAAAGCACGCTGGAGATTTTCCGGCAGAACTTCGCCGACCTTGGCTTCGCGTCACGCGCTGAGCCGGTTGTGAGCGATTCACTTGCCGCTGCGACTACGCTCGCCGTGAAGCGCGGCACGATCGATTTCATCTTCATCGACGGCGATCATAGCTACGAGGCGTGCAAGGCGGACATCGCCGCGTGGGCGCCCTTCGTGAAACGCGGCGGAGTGATCGCGTTTCACGATTTCGGCAGCCGGGCCGACGGCGTGACGCGCGCGATTTTCGAGGAGACCAAGGCCGGCCGCTTCGCCGAAATCGTCGGCGTGGCGGGGACGATCATCGCGTATCGGATGTAATCACGCGCGCGACGGCGGCGAAGACCTCGGCCTCGGTGAGCTGGCGGACGCAGTAGCTGCGGTAGGAGTCGCCTTTCACGCAGGGCGACGGCAGCTGGCCGGCGGGAAAGCACGCGCAGGGGAGGGCGGTTTGCAGGACGGTGTGGCGCTCGCCGACCGGGCGCCAGATGGTGGCGTTTTGCGAACCGAAGAGCGCGACGACCGGTGTGCCCACGGCCGCGGCGATGTGCATGGGGCCGCTGTCGTGGCAGAGAAACGCGTCGAACTGCGCGGCGAGCGCGGCAAACGCGCCGACGTGGGGCGCGGGTTCGAGGACGACCAAGTGTGTCTGGGCGTGGCGGCGAATCTCCTCGAGGAGCGGTCGCTCGCCCGGACCGGCGGTGAGAAATACCTGCACGCCTTGCTCATCCTGCAAGCGATCGCACACGGCCGCGAAACGGGCCGCGGGCCAGACACGGTGCGCACTGCGCGAGCCGGGATGGACCAGGACCTTCTTTCCGCCGGCCGGCACGAGACGTTGCGCGGCGGAGCAATCGGCGGCGCGCGGCACGAGGCGCACCTCGCATGAGACGAGGGGCACTCCGATGGCGGCGGGGAGGGCGAGGTAGGTGTCCGTGATGTGATGCGAATCGTAGAACGCATTCGTGACCTTGGCTGCGTGCGTGTAGAATCGCGGGTAGCGGTGGGTGATCAGCTCGCGGTCGAAGGTCGCGCGCACGGGGGCGCCGGTGAGGCGGGTGACGAGCGCGGTCTTCTCCGTGTTGTCGAAGTCGAGCACGTGCGTGAAGTGCGCGCGGCGCAGTGCGCGCACAAACCCGGGCCAGCCGAGTGCGCCGCGCGGAAAAGCCAGCGCCGCGTTGACCTCGGGATTGAGCGGCACGACGCCGGCGTAGGCGGCCTCGGTGAGAAACGTGATCTGCGCCGCCGGCCAGTGGAGGCGGAGATTCCGCACGACGCTCCCGAGCAGCACGATGTCGCCGAGATAGCGGCGGCGGATGACGAGGATGCGGGGCGCGGACATTTCGGCTCGCTGGCGCTCGCCGCTACGCGGGGGAATTGCTCTGCCGATCGTAGAGCGACTTGTAGAGGGCGTTGCCGGCGTAGAGCGAGGCGTGGTCGCCGCTGGCGACGATCTCGCCGCGGTCGAAGACGAGGATCTTGGTCGCGTCGCGGATCGTGGAGAAGCGGTGCGCGATGATGAGCACGGTTTTTCCCTGCATCAGTTTTTTCAGCGCGGCTTGAATCGCGGCCTCGCTGTCGCTGTCGAGGGCGCTGGTGGCTTCGTCGAGGATGAGGATCGGTGCGTCGCGGAGGAAGGCCCGCGCGAGGGCGATGCGCTGGCGCTGGCCGCCGGAGAGCGAGGCGCCGCGCTCGCCGACGATGGTGTCGTAGCCATGCGAGAGCCCGAGGATGAAGTCGTGCGCGAACGCGTCGCGCGCGGCCTGCTCAACCTCGGGACGCGTGGCGTCGGCGCGGCCGATCATGAGATTGGCGAGGATGGTGTCGTTGAAGAGCACGGCCTCCTGCGAGACGACGGCGATGTTGCGCCGCAGGTCGGCGAGGCGCATCGCGCGCACGTCGATGCCGTCGATAGTGACGCGGCCGGTGGCTTCGTAGAAGCGCGGCACGAGGTTGGCGAATGTGGTCTTGCCCGCGCCGCTCGGGCCGACGAGCGCGCACACGGTGCCGGCGGGCAGGGCGACGCTCACGTCGCGCAGCACCGGCAAATCGGCGCGGTAGGCGAAGGACACGTCTTCAAAGGCCAGGTCGCCGCGGAGGCGGCCGACGGCGGCGGGTTTCTCCGGATCGGCGATTGTGATCGGTTCGTTGAACACCTCGTCGAGCCGCGCGAGGGCGGCCGAGCCGCGCTTCAGCTCGTTGTTCACCGCGCCCAGCTTCTTGACCGGGTCGTAGCACAGGTAGAGCGCGGTCAGGATCGCGAAGAACTGGTTCCAGGTGAAACCCGCGCGATAGGCGTAGACGAGCGTGGCGGCGATGCCGACGGCGCTGATGACCTCGATGACGGGCGTCAGCATGCCCGCGTATTTCGCGGCCTTCATTTGGAAGCCGAGCAGCCGGCCGGTGACGCGTTCGAAGCGCGCGTTCTCGCGCTGCTCGAGGCTGAAGGCCCGGACCTCGCGCGCGGCGCCGAGGTTTTCGCTCAGCGTGGCGGTGACGGCGCCCATCTCGGCCTGGAACTGCTCGGCGCGGCGCTGGAGATGCTTGCCGACGTAGCGCACGGGGAAGACGCAGAGCGGGATGCTGGCGAGGCAGAGGAGCAGAATCGCGACGTCCTGGTTTTTGGCCGCGAGAAACACCAGATAGCCGATGGCGCCGATCAGCTGGGCGGGCTGCTTGAAGAGATCGTTGGCGACGCTCGTGAGCGTGAACTGGAGCTGGTTGGTGTCGGCGATGCCGCGCGAGATGAGGTCGCCCGTCTGCCGGCCCGAGAAGAACGCGAGCGGCAGCACCTGCAGGCGGGCGAAAAAATCGCGCCGCATCCGCTCGAGGATGCGCACGCCGCAGAGCGTGATGAGCCAGGTGTTGAGGTAGCCCGCGACCCCTCGCACCAAGAACACCAGGGGAATGAGGGCCGCGTAGCCGTAGAGCTGGGCGCTGGTGAGCGGAGTGGCTTCGTCGTCGAAGAGGCGCGGCAGCGCCTTCTCCATGATGTAGGCGAGGCCGGCCGCCGCCGCGCCAAACACGACCGCGCTCAGCAGTGCGCCCGCGAGCGGCGCGCGCACGAGGTTCAGGTAGCGGAAGTAGGGACGGAAGCGGCGCATCAGGATCAGGGCGCGGGCGTGATGAGAGGGATCGTCTGCCGGCCGTGGCGGCGGTAGAGCTTGAAATCGGAATCAAGAGTGAAGATGCGGGCACCCTCGTGCTGCTCGGACATGCGGACCAGGCAGGCATCGGCGAGTGACATGGGGACGTCGTGATATTTGGCCATCAGCGCGGCGACCGCCTCCATGTGCTGGTTCAGCGAGAAATCGATCCGCACCATGCCTTCACTCGCGAGAGCCATCATTCGGCGATATCCTGGATCGGAGTTCGAGAGCAAAAAGCCTGCCTCAGAAAGCACAGTCTCGCATGTAAGCAACGGGTCGGTCAGCTGGGCCAGCTCGCTGCGCGCCCACTCGTGCCAAGGATCGCGGCGGTCCAGCAGGGCGACAAGCGGGCCAGCATCAAGGACGACGGAATTGGCCATATCCTTCCATCGTCTTGCTCCGCGTGGAGAGATCGCCCGGGCCGTCGATCGTGCCGATCAGGTGCTTGAAGCGATCGTAGAGCGACAGCGGTTTCGAGCTGGATTTTTTGCGCGAGACTGCCGCCCGGGAGACCGCCACGGAGGATGTGTTTCTGCGAGTTGGTTTTGAGGCGGCGGCTGGCATGGCAGTGCGTTACGCGCGACACGCTACCCTGTCAATTTCGCCCTCTGCCTCAGTCCTTCGACGACCGCACATCGAGCGCGTCGCGCAGGCCGTCGCCGAGGAAGTTGAGCGAGAGGAGCGTGAGCGAGAAGATCGCGGCGGGGAACTGGAGGAGCCACGGGTATTCCTCCATCTTCTCCGCGCCGTCCTTGATGAGCACGCCCCACGAGCTCATCGGCGGCTGCACGCCGAGGCCGAGGAAGCTGAGGAACGCCTCCAGCAGCATCACCGCCGGGATCGTGAGCGTGGTGTAGACGATGATCGGGCCGAGGATGTTGGGGAGGATGTGGCGGAAGATGATCCGGCGGCGGCCGAAGCCGAGCGAGCGGGCGGCCTCGACGAACTCCATTTTTTTCACGGCCATCACCTGGCTGCGGACGATGCGCGCCATCGTGAGCCACTCCACCGCGCCGATGGCGACGAAGAGCAAAATGATGTTCCGCCCGAAGAACACCATCAGCAGAATCACGAAGATGGTGAACGGCAGGGAATACATGATGTCCACCGCGCGCATCATCACGGCGTCCAGCTTGCCGCCGAAGAAGCCCGAGATCGCGCCGTAGGCCACGCCGATGGTGAGCGCCACAAACGTCGCGCACAGGCCCACGCCCAGCGACACGCGCCCGCCGTAGAGCAGGCGCACGAACAGGTCGCGCCCGAGCTGATCGGTGCCGAGCCAGTGCTGCCACGAGGGCGCGGCGAAGGTGTTGTTCAGCTCCTGCTGCTCGTAGCCATAGGGCGAGAAGAACGGCCCGACGAGGCAGGCGATCGCGACGATGACCAGCGTCCCCATGCCGAAGACGGCGAGCTGGTTCTTGCGCAGGCGCAGCCAGGCGTCGTGCCAGAGCGAGTTGCCTTTTTCGATGGGCTCCCCAACCGGCGAGGGGTGAATGGCGAGGGGCGATGGGCTGGCGGCGGGCATGGCGCGTCAGGCTTCGAGGCGGACCTTGGGGTTGAGCCACGCCTGCACGATGTCCACCACGAGGTTCAGCGCCATGATGAGCGCGGCGTAGAGGATCACGGTGCCGAGCACCAGGGTGTAGTCGCGGTTGAACGCGCTGTTCACGAACTCGCGGCCGATCCCGGGAATCTGGAAAATCGTCTCGATCACAAACGAGCCCGTGAGGATGCCCGCGACGGCCGGCCCGAGGTAGGAGATCACGGGCAGCAGGCCGCCGCGCAGGGCGTGCCGGGTGACGACGCGAAACTCGCTCGCGCCTTTCGCGCGGGCCGTGCGGATGAAATCCTGGTTGAGGATTTCCAGCATCCCGCCGCGCGTGAGCCGCGAGATAGGCGCGGCGTAGGCGAGGCCGAGCACGATGGCCGGCAGCACGCGGTCGAGCGGACCATACCAGCCGGAGGCGTTGAACCATCCGAGGTGGATCGCGAAGAACAACACGAGCAGGGGACCGACGACAAAGGTGGGAATCGAGATGCCGGCCATGCCGAACGTGGAGGCCGTGTAGTCGATCCAGGTGTTGCGGCGCACGGCGGCGAGCGTGCCGAGCGTGATGCCGAGCACGAGGGCGAGGCTGAGGGCCAGCGCGCCGAGCTCGGCGGAGACGGGCACCTTGTCGGCGATGATTTCGTTGACGGTGCGGTTGGGGTATTTGAACGACGGCCCGAGGTCGCCGCGCGCCAGGCTGCCGAGGTAGTCGAGGTATTGCCGCCAGAGCGGCTGGTTCAGCCCGTAGTGCGCCTCGAGGTTGCGGAGGATCTCGGGGGTCACGGCCTTTTCCGCCGTGAACGGCCCGCCCGGCACGAAACGAATCATGAAGAACGTCGCGGTGATGACGAGGAACAGCGCCAGCAACGATTGCAGGAAGCGCGACGTGATGAAGCGGAGCATGAGAGCGGCGAGGCGGGAGACAGGAGGCAGGAGACGGGGGACGCAAGGCTCCGTGCGCGAGCTCAGTCTTGGCTCACGGCGCGATCGAGATGAACTTGTAGGGGTGGTTGTCGAGCAGCGTGGGGTAGTAGCCCTGGACCTTGGGGCTCAGCGCGTAGGGCCGGGTGTAGTAGTAGATCGGGATGATGGGGAGTTCGTCGACGAGGATGGCATCCATCTTCTGGTAGATTTCGTAGCGTTCGGTGTCGTTCTTGGCGGCGAGGGCCTGCTTGAAGAGCGCGTCGTAGCCGGCGTGGGACCAGTTGGTGTCGTTGTTGCCGTTGCCCGTGACCCAGATCTCGAGGAAGACGTGCGGATCCACGTAGTCGGCGATCCAGCCGGCGCGCTGCAGGGTGAAGTTGGTGGTGTGCTGCATGTCGAGATAGACCTTCCACTCCTGGTTGAGCAGGGTGATATCCACCCCCAGGTTGACCTTCCACATCTGCTGGATGGCCTCGGCGATGGCGCGATGGTTTTCTGATGTGTTGTAGAGCAGCTCGATTTTCGGGAGGCCCTTGCCATTGGGAAAGCCCGCTTCGGCGAGGAGGCGTTTCGCGTCGGCGAGCGTGCCGGTGAGCTTGGCGTGCGGCTTGTAGCCGGCGGTGCCGGGATAGCTCACGGCGTAGGCGGGCTGCTGGCCGCCGCGCGTGATTTTGGAGACGATGGCCTCGCGGTCGATGGCGAGCGCGAGCGCCTTGCGCACGCGTTTGTCGTTCAGCGGGGGGCGCAGCACATTGCAGCGGTAGAAATAGACGCCGAGCCACGGATCGATGCGGAGCGATTCGGGGAAATCGCGACGATAGACATCGAGCTTGGAGTTGGGGAGCTCGTTGGTTTTGTGCAGAGCACCGGTGCGGAACATCCGCTCCTCGGTCGAGATGTCCTCGGTGGGATAGAAGTGGATTTCGTCGAGCTTCACGGTGGCGGCGTCCCAATAGTGGGGGTTGCGCGCGACGACGATTTTCTGATTGGGCAGCCACTCCTTGAGCATGAACGGGCCGCTGCCCACGTGATTGCCGAGGCGCGTCCACGGCGTGCGCTTCTGTCCGAGCGGGCCATGCCGGGCGATGACCTTCACCGGCACGGGCGTCCATGCGTAGTGGCTCGCGATGATCTTGATCAGGTAAGGCGCGGGGTTCTTCAGCGTGGCCACCAAGGTCTGGGAATCCGGCGCCTTGAAGCCGACCTGGGAGAAATCGGTGATCTTACGGTCGTAGTATTCCTTGGCGCCGACCACGTAGTCGTAGATGAGATAGGCGTATTCCGAGGCGAATTCGGGCGTGAGCATCCGCTGGTAGGAGGCCACGCAATCCTCGGCGGTGATGGGCGAGCCGTCGGACCATTTGGCGTTTTTCCTCAGGCGAAAGGTGTAGGTCTTGCCGTCGGGAGAGATTTCCCAGCTCTCGGCCAGGCCGGGCACGGGGCTGAGGTCCCGGGGATCCTCGGTGGCGAGGCCCTCGAAGAGGGCCATCATGAGCTTGTGCTCCGGCACGCCGGTCGTCGCCTGGGGATCGAGATCCTGTGGCTCGGCGCCGTTGCCGAAGTGAAAAATTTGCGGGACGGCGCCGGCAGCGAACTTCGTGGCCGAAAGGGAGGTGCTGGCGCTCGCGGGGGATTTGGATTTTCCACAGCCCGTGGCAAGGAGCGTGGCGAAGGTGAGCAAGGCGGCGACCAGGAGGCGGGGGCGAGTGGGCATGAGGGTAACTGAATGACTGGGACGCACGGGGGCAAGCGCGGGGGTGGGACAACTCGGAAGATGAGTTTGAATCGCCACGCGATCTAAGCTCACTGGTTCGGGTCAAGCATGGCAAAACCCCATCAACTGATGACAGCGGTCACGTTCTCGCTGCTGGTGGCGTTTACTACGAGCGGCTGTCAGGCACGAGTGTCAGGCGCATGCGGGGGATTTATCAATGTGATGCCGTTGCCATTGGTGACACTTGAATCGGTCACGCCGAGCAAAGATTCCGTATCGTGGGGTTATCCGTTGTTTCAGTTTCCTCCGCCTTGTTTCCCGCTGGATATGCTGCGCGCTGGGATCACTGGCGAGGTGGTCGTGCGCGCCAACGTCGGGGCCGATGGGATTGTGCGGTCGGTCTCTGTGGTGCGCAGCACACAGCGCGAGTTTGAAATCCACGCGCTGGCCGGAGTGCAGCGTTGGCGCTTTGTTGAGTTTGTGCCGCCCGCCCAGCGCTCGTCGACCGGTTACACGGTGGACTGCCTGATCAACTTTGGGTTCGACGAGAGCTGAGGTTGCGGGTCGGACGCGAAATGACGCGGCGAGGGCGCCGTGTCCCACAGCAGACATGCGTAGACGTGATCCCTATTTCTTCGCCGCCTTCAGCATCGCGTCGCGCTTCGCCTTGAACTCGTTGCCCGGTTTCCACTCGGGCCAGCGGTCGCCGTCGGCGATGGTGGCGCCGAGCTCGATGAGGAACTTCACGTCCTCCAGCGCGCCGGTGAAATCCCAGTTGGGTTTCATCTCGTCGGAGACCTTGTGGTAGTCGTTCGTGGTGTAGTCCTCGTCGAGGCGCGCGCCGTAGCCGGCGGGGCGGCCGATGATGTCCTTGCCGAACTTGCTGTAGAACGCCGGCACGCCCTGCTTCGCGAACTCGAAGTGATCGGAGCGATAGAAATAGCCCTTCTCCGGCAGCGTGTCGGGCACGACGACTCGCCCGCTGCGCGCGAGAATCGCGGTGGCGAGATCGTCTATGGTCGAGTTGCCGTGGCCGATGATCTCGAGATCGCGCGAGGGCCCGAAGACCTGGATGCGGTCCATGTTGAGGTTCGCGAGCGTGCGTTCGAGCGGGTGGAGCGGGTGCTCGGCGTAGTATTTCGCGCCGAGCAGGCCGCGCTCCTCGCCGGTCACGGCGAGAAACAGCACGGAGCGCCGCGGCGCGGGCTTGCGCGCAGCGAGCCCGGCGGCGATCTCGACGAGGGCGGCGGTGCCGGTGGCGTTGTCGAAGGCGCCGTTGAAAATCTGGTCGCCCTTGAGCTTCGGGTCGCGCCCGAGGTGATCCCAGTGCGCGGTGTAGATGACGTGCTCACTGCGGCGCGCGGGGTCGGAGCCCTCGAGGCGGGCGATCACGTTGCGCGAGGTGATGTCGCGGAGCTTGTTCTCGACGGCGTAGCTCGCGCGCGTGGCGAGCGCGACGGGGCGAAACGCGCGGTCGTTGGCCGCGGCCTTGAGCTTGTCGTAGTCCTGCCCGGCGGCGGCGAAGAGTCGGCGCGCAAAATCCACCGTGATCCAGGCTTGCACGCCGACCAGCTGCGCCGCGCCCGGCGGCTGGCGCAGGTCGAACTCTTCCTGCCCCCAGCGGCTGCCGAGCACGGCAAACGGGTAGCCGGCCGGTCCCGTCTCGTGGACGATGATGCAGGCGGCGGCGCCGAGGCGCGCGGCCTGATCGTATTTGTAATCCCAGCGGCCGTAGTAGGTCATCGCCTTGCCCTTGAAGACCGCGGGATCGAGCTGGCCGGGGTTCTTCGGATCAGGCTGCGGCGGATCGTTGACGAGCACGACGATGGTCTTGCCGCGCACATCGACGCCCTTGAAATCGTCCCATTGGAATTCCGGCGCGACGACGCCGTAGCCGCAGAACACGACCTCGGTGTTGGGGAAATTGAGCCTCGCCTCCGTGCGCCGCGTGCGCGCGACATACTCCGTGATCGGCTGGGGCGTGAGCGTCGTGCTGCCGGCGGCAAACGTGGTCTGCATCGTGGTCGTGATGCCGACCATCGGCACGGACTGGATGAACGTGCCGTCGGGATTGCCGGGCTTGAGGCCGAGGGCGCGGAACTCGCGCTCAAGGTAGGTGACCGTCTTGTCCTCGCCGGCGGAACCGGGGGCGCGGCCCTCGAACTCATCCGAGGCGAGGGTGGCGGTGCGGGCCTTGATGCGGGCAGCGGAGATGGCAGGTTCGGCGGCGAAGGTCGGTAGAAGCGAGAACAACGCCAAGGGGAGGAAGCGCATGGTCGGTGAAATTGGGCGGGATGACTGAAATGGCAACGACGCGGGAAACCCGTCACTTGGCTTCAAGCGAAACCTGATGATAGGTCCGCGACCACAGCCCGTCCTCCTGCCAGCCGCGGACGCGCGGGGCCATGAGCCAGATCTTGGTGTTGAAGTAGAGCGGCGTGAGCGGGGCCTCGGCGAGCAGGCGATCCTCGGCGGTGCGGAGGGCGGCGGTGCGCGCCGCGGGATCGGCGAGCGGGCGGGCCCGGGCGAGGGCGGCGTCGAAGGCGGGGTCGCTCCAGTGCGGGTAGTTTTCCGGCGCGCCCGTGGCAAAGTCGCCGAGCATCTCGGCGGCGTCGGCCACGTCGGGAATCTGCGTGATGAAGCCGATGGCGTAGTCGCCGGCGGCGAGCGAACTCAGATGCACGCCGCCTTCGCGCGTGATGATCGCGATCTCGAGGCCGAGTTCGTTGCGCCACATGGCTTGGATGGCCTCGAGGGTGGCGACCTGCGATTTCGACCACGCGGCGACCTCGAGGCGCGGGAAATTCTTTCCGCCGCCGAAGCCTGCCTCGGCGAGCAGCGCTCGCGCGACCGCGGGATCGTGGCGGTGGGCGGCGGCGGGTGCGGGGCCGGCGTCGAGCGCGGCGGGGATGAGACGGGTGGCGGCGGTCTGCTGCCCGCGCAGCACGCGCGCGGCGATCTGTTCGCGGTCGATGGCGAGCGCGAGGGCGCGGCGCACGCGGGCGTCGGTGAGCGGGGCGCGGCGGGTGTTGAAGGCGAGGTAGCGCGTCTCGATCATCGGCGCGCGGTGCAGCTCAGCGGGGCGCTCGCGCGCGTAGGTGTCCACCTTGCTGGAAGGCACGGCCATCGTGGCGTCGAGCTGGCCGGCACGGTAGGCGCGCTCCTCGGTGTCGCCGTCGTCGAAGTGGAGGAAGTGAATCTCGTCCAGCCGCACGCCCGCGGCTCCGTGCCACGACGGATTCTTTTCCACGACGAGGCGCTGGTGCGGGCGCCACTCGGCGAGGCGGAAGGGGCCGTTGCCGACGAAGTTTTCCGGGCGGGTCCAGTTGCGGCCGTGTTTTGCGATGACATCGGTGCGCACGGGCAGCCACGGGCCGCTGGCGACGTAGTGGGGAAAGCGCGGCGTCGGCTCCGCGAGCGTCACGACGAGCGTGCGCGCATCGGCGGCGCGAAAACCGACGGCGGAAAAATCCGCGTGCGTGCCGCTGACGAAGGCGCGCGCGTTTTTCACCGGGAAAAACACGCCGGCCTTGGGCGCGGCGGTCGCGGGCGTGAGCAGGCGCCGGTAGCTCTCGACGAAGTGGCCGGCGGTGACCGGCACGCCGTCGCTCCAGCGCGCCTCCGGCCGCAGGTGAAACGTGTAGGTGAGCCCGTCGGCCGACACCTCGAAGCGCGTCGCGACGCCAGGCTGCGGCTCACCGCCGTTGGCGCCGGGGACGAGCAGGCCTTCGAGCAGCGTGCGCTCGACGGCGAACTCGTCGGGCAGTGTGGTGCGCGCGGGATCGAGGGAGCCGGGCTCGTTGCGCTGGGAGAGGCGGAGGATCTGCACTGCGGTCGCGTCGGATTCGCGTTTCGCGCAGGCCGGAAAAAGAACAGACGTGAGCACGGCGACCGCGAGAGGCCGGATGAAGCCAGGAAGGCGGGCGCGCAGGCTACTTTTTCGCTTTGGTGCGGGCACGGCTGGGTTGGTTGAGTTCGCGCTCGATGTCCGCGATCGCGGGCAGCGAACCGCGCAGGTTCTTCGGCAGCGAGTCCACGAGGCGTGTCTGCCATTCGGCGACGCCGATGGGCTTCTTCACGTCGCGCAGGGCATACTCGACCTTGAGCTTGTTCTTCGCGTCCTTGCACAGGAGCAGGCCGATGCTGGCGGAATCCTGCGGGTGGCGCATCTGCTCGTCGATGGCGGCGAGGTAGAAGTTCATTTTCCCTGCGAACTCGGGCTCGAAGGACTTCATCTTCAGATCGACCACGATGAAGCACCGCAGCCGGAGGTGATAGAACAGCAAGTCGAGGTAGAAATCCTCGCCGCCCACCTCGAGACGCACCTGCCGGCCGACGAACGCGAAGCCCGCGCCCATCTCCAGCAGCAGTTTTTGCACGTGATCGAGCAGCCCTTGCTCGAGGTCGCGTTCCTGCGCCGCCTCGCCGAGCGTGAGGAAGTCGAACGTGTAGGGATCCTTCAGCACCTCGCGCGCGAGGTCCGACTGCGCGGGCGGCAGCGTGTGCGCGAAATTGTTCATCGCCCTGCCGCTGCGCGCATGGAGCCGCGACTCGATCTGCACGGTGAGCACGGCGCGGCTCCAGCCGTGCTCAAGGGTCTTGCGCGCATACCAGAGGCGCGCGGCGGGATCATCGAGCTTGTGGAGGAGGACGAGGTTGGTGCTCCACGGGAGGAGTGAGAGCGGATCGGGCGGGGCGTCGGCCAAATGTCTAACGGGCTGTAAGACTATTTGGGCAGAGGGCTGCGCTTCAGCGGCCTTCCGCGATTGTGTCACGGGCTGTGACACAATTTGTGCAACGGGCCGTTGCACAATCAGGGCTCGGGTTCGCTGGGCTTTTGCCCGCGGCAATTGTGTCACGGCCTGTGACACAATTGGGCTCTGCAATAGTCCAGCAGGCTGTTGGACTATTTCCACCGGAGCCCATGCTGCGTAGAATGCGCGCATGCGTTTGAGGTTCAGTTCCGAGAATCCGCCCATCTCAGGAAACTCCTTGGCCAAATCCCGCGCCAATCGCTCCACGACCTTCGTGCCCCAGCCCTGCGCTTTTTGCGCGCGCAGGATTTCGCGGCCGATGTGCCAGTAGAGGAGGATCAGCTCGCGGTTCACCGACAGCGCGGCCTTGACCTGCGCGCTGCGCACGCGCGCCTTCAGCCCGGCGAGGAGCGGCGGGTAGCCGGAGACTACGGAGGATTTCTTCCTGGGGCGCGCCTTCATCGCAAACGAACGGGTCAAGCTTCCGGCGGGCTGCGTTGCACTACGGCTTCAACCACACGTCGCGGTAATCCGTATGCTCCATCGGCGTGGGCTGGTAGCCCTGCACGGCGGGATGCACCAGATAGACGTGCGTGTTGAAATAGATCGGGATGATCGGCGCGGCATCGAGCAGGAGCGTCTCGGCCTGCTGGAGCACCGCGGCGCGGGCGACAGGATCGGCGAGGGTGTTGGCGCGATCACAGAGGGCGTCATAGGCGGGGTCGGACCAGCCGGTGTGGTTGTTGCCGGAGTCGGCGCGCCACATGTCGAGGTAGGTGGTGGCGTCGAGGTAGTCGGCGGTCCAGCTGCCGAGGAGCACCTGATAGCCGCCGGCGCTGCGGCTGGCGAAGACGACCTTTTTCTCCTGGTTGGAGAGGCGGACATCCAAGCCGAGCTCGCGTCGCCACATCTCCTGGACGGCCTCGCCGACGAGGCGGAGGATCTCGGAGTTGTTGTAGAGGATCTCGATGGGCGGCAGGCCGGCGCCGCCCGGGTGCCCGGCCTCGGCGAGGAGTTTCCTGGCGGCCTCGAGGTCGTGGGCGCGGCGGGTGGGCGGGGTGTAGCCGACGAGCAGCGAGGGGATGAAGGTCGTGGCGGGCAGGCGGCCGCCGGGGAGGATTTTGCTGGCGATGGTGTCGCGATCGACGGCGAGCGCGAGCGCGCGTCGGATGCGCGCATCGGCAAACGGCGCCTTGCGGACGTTGAGGCGGAAAAAATAAGTCTCGAGGAGGGGATCGATGCGGAAGGCGGGGTTTTTCTCGCGCTGGAGCGGCAGGACCTTCGAGAGCGGGAGCGCCCACGTGAGGTGGAGCTGGCCGGCGCGAAACGCGCGTTCCTCAGCGTCGATGTTGTCGATGGGATAAAAGTGGATCGCGTTGAGCCGGACTTTGGCGCGGTCCCAGTAGGTGGGGGATTTCTCGACGACGACGCGCTGATTGAGCGTCCATTCCTTGAGCACGAACGGTCCGTTGGAAACGAGGAGGCCGGGGCGCGTCCACTTGGTGTTGCGGAGATAGGGGTTGCCGATGGCGGCGATCGAGCGGACGTGGACCGGGCGCCAGGGTGAGTTCAGCAGGATTTGGAGGAAGTAGGGCGCGGGGTGGGTGAGCGTGACGACGAGGGTGCGCGGATCGCGCGCGACGGCGCCGACGGTCGAGAAATCGGTGCTCTTGCCTTTGTGGAACGCTTCGCCGCCGCGGATGAGGTAGAGGAAGTAGGCGTAGTCGGCGCCGAGCGTGGGCGTGAGGATGCGGCGCCACGAATCCACGCAGTCCTGCGCGGTGACGGGATCGCCGTTGGACCATTTGGCGTCGGCGCGGAGGTGAAACGTGTAGGTGAGGCCGTCGGTGGAGATTTCCCAGCGCTCGGCGAGCGCGGGCACGGGCGCGAGTGTGCCGGGCTCGTAGCCGACGAGGGGCTCGAACAACGCATGGATGACCTTCGCGTCATTGGTGCCGGTGACGGTCTGGGGATCGAGATCGGACGGCTCGGCGCCGATGCTCATGTGCAGGACGCCGTCCTGATTGCCGCGGGTGACGGTGGAGTCCCGCTTGGCGCAGCCGGTGGAAGTCAGAAGCCAGAGGCCAGAGCCCAGAACGCAGAGTAGCGGAAGGAGGCGGCGGGAAAATTTCATGAGCGGGAGAGGAGGGCGACGGCGTGGGCGGCGATGGCGAGGCCGCGGCCGAGATCGCCTACGCCTTCGTTGGTGGTGGCCTTGAGGCCGATCTCGTCGGGGAGAAGGCCGGTGGATTTGGCGAGAGCGGCCTTCATGGCGGCGAGGTGCGGATAGATTTTCGGTTTCTCGGCGATGACGGTGGCGTCGAGGTTCGCGATGTTGAAGCCGAGCTTCGTGATTTCGGCGACGACGCGTTGGAGCAGGAGCTGCGAGTCGATGTTGCGGTAGGCCGGATCGGTGTTGGGGAAAAAGTGGCCGATGTCGGGCAGGCCGGCGGCGCCGAGGAGGGCGTCGCAGATGGCGTGGGTGAGGCAGTCGGCGTCGGAGTGGCCGTCGAGGCCGTAGTCGGTGTCGAACTTGACACCGCCGAGCACGAGCGGCCGTCCCGCGACGAGGCGGTGGATGTCGTAGCCGTGGCCGATGCGGAATTTCATGGGGTGGCCGTTTCGCGCGAGAGCAGAAACTCCAAGTAGGCGAGGTCGGTGGGCGTGGTGAGCTTAGGATTCGGATGGGGGTTCTCGAGGAGCGCGATGGGGTGGTCGAGTTTCTCGACGGCCTGGGCGTCGTCGGTGATGGCGAGCTTCTTCTTGGCGACGCGGGCGTAGGCGCGATCGATGAGTTCGCGCGAGAAGACCTGCGGCGTCTCCATCGCCCAGAGGCGGCTGCGATCGAGGGTGCGGAGGTGGCCGCCGCTGCGGTGTTTCTTGATCGTGTCGGTCACGCGGTGGGCGAGGACGACGGCGTGTTCGCGGCGGACGATCTTGTGGAGGGCGACGAGCTGCTCGGGGCGGACGAGCGGGCGCGCGCAGTCGTGGATGAAGACGTGCTCGATGTCGGCGGGCAGGACGGCGAGGGCGGCGAGCACGGAGTCCTGCCGTTCGCGTCCGCCTTGGACGAGCGTCGAGGGCGTGGGCGCGTAGGCGGACAGCTCGATCATCTGTTTCTGGTCGCGGTAAACGACGACGTAGAGGTCGGCGACCATGCTGCGCATGAAGGCGGCGGCGGAGTAGGCGAAGACGGGGCGGCCCCCGAGCGGCGCGAGGACTTTGTCGGTGACGGTGCCGGCCATGCGTGAACCGCTGCCGGCGGCGAGGAGGATGACGGCGGTGCGGGACATGGCGGCGGAGTTGAGGGTTGAGGGCTGAGAGTGGAGAGATGGAAACGGAACCGTCGCAATCGGGCTTACACGGATCCCAGCTCGGCGAGGATGGCGCGGGCGGCGGCGGCGGGATCGGGGGCTTTGAAAATCGGGCGGCCGACCACGATGTAGGTGGCGCCGGCGCGGGCGGCTTCGGCGGGGGTCATGATGCGGGTCTGGTCGTCGGCCTTGGCGTCGCGCGGGCGGATGCCGGGGGTGACGAGCGCGACGCCCGGCGGCAGCACGGCGCGGAGCGGCGCAATCTCGAGGGGCGAGCAGACGAGGCCGCGCAGGCCGGAATCAGCGGCGAGGCGGCCGAGGCGCACGACTTGTTTCTCCGGCGAATCCGCCGGGCCGGTCTCGGCGAGGCCGGCGGCGCTCATCGAGGTGAGCACGGTCACGCCCAGCAGGAGCAGATCGGGTTTGTGCTGCTGCTGGGCTTTCACGGCCCACTGCATCATCTCGCGGCCACCGCAGGTGTGGAGCGTGAGCATGCCGATGGGGAGCTTGGCGCAGGACTCGACGGCCTTGGCGACGGTGTTGGGGATATCGTGGAGCTTGAGATCGAGGAAGACGTTGAAGCCCAGGCCGGCGATCTCGCGCACGCAGTCGGGGCCACAGGCGGTGAACATTTCCAAGCCAACCTTCACCCAGCGCACGGTGCCTTGGAGCTGGCGCAGGACGGGACCGACTTCGCGGGGAGATTGGGCGTCGAGGACGAGGATGAGATCGCAGGGCATTGGGCTGTTCACTTATGGGCAGTCGCGGACACTTATGAAGCACGAATCTGTAGTTTCTGGATATGTGAACGGCAGTATGCCTCAGTGGTGCCATAGGTGAACACCCTGTCGATTTTCGCCCCGGCCAAGCTGAACCTTTGCCTCGCCGTCACCGGACGGCGAGCCGATGGGTTTCACGATTTGCTGTCGGTCGTGTCACAACTTGATTTCGGCGACACGCTGCGGGTCGAGCCGGCGGCGGAGTTTTCGCTGACCTGCGACGACCCCGCGGTGCCGGCGGACGAGACGAACCTCGTGCTCAAGGCCGCGCGGGCCTTTGCGGCGGCGGCGGGATGGCGGGGCGGGGCAAAGTTTGTCCTGACGAAACGCATCCCGGCCGGCGCGGGCCTCGGCGGCGGGAGCAGTGATGCGGTCGCGGCGTTGCGCGGGCTGAACCAGCTCGCGGGCGCACCGCTCGACGCGGTCGGGCTCGCGCAGGTGGCGGCCGGGCTGGGCTCCGATTGCCCGTTGTTTCTCGAGCCGGGGCCGGTCGTGATGCGCGGGCGCGGCGAGCGCATCGCGCCGTTGCCACCGGAAGCCGCGGGCCGCGTGCGCGGCCGCCGGGTGCTCGTGTTCAAGCCGGCCTTCGGCATCGCGACCCCGTGGGCCTACGCGCGGCTCGCGGCGACGGCCCCGGTGGGCTATCAGCCCGCGGTGGAGGCGGAGGCGCGGCTCGCGGCGTGGATCGCGGAGGCGGCGGCCCCGGTGGAAAATCTGCTTTTCAACAACATGGAGCCGCCGGCCTTCGCGAAGTTCCTCGCGCTGCCGGCGCTGCTGGCCGAGCTGCGGGTGAGGTTTGGGTTGCACCCGCGCATGAGCGGCAGCGGGAGCGCGTGCTTCGCGCTGCTCGGCGCCGAAACGGACGCGGCTCCCATCACGACGGCGGTGCGCGCGGCATGGGGCGCGTCGGCTTTCGTGACGGAGGCGCGGCTGACGTAGATACGGGTTGACCCGACTCACGGGCGCCGCGTTATCGTGCGGCGTCGCCTCGAAACCCCTCGGGGCCGCAACCGTCAGTCCAGCCTTCATGGATTCCCGCGCGAAGACCGAAACCACCATCGCAGGCATCGCCGCCTCGCCAGGAATCGCGTATGGGCAGATTTTCGTCTATCTGCAGAGTTCGGTCGAGGTGCCGAGCTACATCGTCGAGCCGGACCAGCGAGCCGGGGAGGTCGAGCGCTTCGAGCGGGCGATCGTGGCCACCCGCCAGCAGATCTCGCGGATCAAGCATGAGGTGGAGAAGAACATCGGCCCGGAGGAGGCCGCGATCTTCGACGCCCACCTCATGGTGCTCGACGATCCGGCGCTGATCGCGGAGACGGTGCGCGACCTGGAGACGACGGGGCAGAACATCGAGACCTGCTTCCAGAAAGTTGCCGGGCGCTACATCAAGGCCTTCTCGGAGTTCGAGGACCGGTTCCTCGCCGAGCGCGCCGTCGATCTGCGCGATGTCGCGCAGCGCCTGCTCAAGAACCTGATGGGGCAGGACGAGACCTCGCTCCGGCACATCGTGGGCCAGCGCATCATCGTGGCGAGCGACATCGCGCCCTCGGAGTCCGCCACGCTGGACCGTTCCGCCGCGCTGGCGCTGGCGCTCAACTCCGGCAGCCGCACCAGCCACGCCGCGATCGTGGCGCGCTCGATGAAAATCCCGTCGGTCGTCGGCCTGCACGACCTGACGGCGCGCGTCCACAACGGCGACTGGGCCATCGTGGACGGCTACGACGGTCTCGTGATCGTCAACCCGACGGAGAGCACGCTCTTCCGCTACGGGAAAATCCAGGAGAAGAAAAAATCCTTCGAGGCGCGCCTGCTCGAGAGCAACCGCGAGCCGGCGGTGACGCGCGACGGCGTGGCGGTGACGCTGCTTGCCAACATCGAGAAGGCCGAGGAAGTGGCCGCGGCGAAGACCTACCGCGCCGAGGGCGTGGGCCTTTATCGCACGGAGTTTCTCTTTCTCGCCGGCTCGCATATCCCGAGCGAGGAGGAGCAGTTCGTCGCCTACCGGACCGCGGTCGAGGGGATGGCGCCCCACGCCGTGATTATCCGCACGCTCGACATCGGCGGCGACAAGCCGATGGCGGGCAAGTCGGACCTTTTCCCGAAGGAGAACAACCCCTTCATGGGCTTCCGCGCGATCCGGTTCTGCCTGGCGCATCCGGAAATCTTCAAGGATCAGCTCCGGGCGATCCTGCGCGCGAGCGCGTTCGGCCGCGCGAAGATCATGTATCCCATGATCAGCGGCGTGGGCGAGCTGGCGCGCGCCAACGCCATGCTGGCCGAGTGCCGCGATGAGCTGCGCGCGCGCGGCGTGCGCTTCGACGAAACGATCGAGGTCGGCACCATGATCGAGATCCCGAGCGCGGCGACCACGGCGGACCTGCTGGCGAAGCGCTGCGCGTTCTTCAGCATCGGCACCAACGACCTCATCCAATACCTGCTCGCGATCGATCGGGTGAACGACCGCATCGCGCACCTCTACGAGCCCACGCATCCCGCCGTGCTCCGCACGCTGCGGCACATCGTGCACGAGGCGCATGCGAACAATATCCAGGTGGGCGTGTGCGGCGAGATGGGCGGCGATCCGGTGTTTGCCCCGCTGCTGCTTGGGCTGGGGGTGGACAGTCTCAGCATGTCGGCTTCGTGGTTGCCGGCCGTCCGCTACATCGTCCGCGCGATGACGATGGCCGACGCCCGCGCACTCGCCGCGGAGGCGCTCACGCTGGAGTCGCCCGCGGAAATCTATGCGCGGTGCGATGCCTTCTACCGCGCGCGGGTCAAGATCGAGTAAAGGCGGTAACAGCGCCGTCACACGTCCGGATTTGCCATTTTCCACGCGTCGCACAACTAGGGCGGGACACTGATGAAACTCCCCGTTTGCTACGCACGGTTGCTCGTCTGGACCTGGGCGGCGGTCTTCGCCTTCACCGGCCTGGGTTGCATCACGGCCTTGATGCCCAAGCACCGGGTGCTCGTCGACGCCATCGCCGCGCCGGGCGTCACCAAGCCCAGCGGCATGTCCTACCGGCTCGTGGCGAAAAAATCCGTCGTCGCGCAGTCCCAGATGCAAGTGGCGGCCGTCAAGGCCTGCATCGACGCGGGGTTGGTGGGCGTCGGGATGTTTGAAGCGCCAGCCACCGCGGCGCCGGATCTTTTCATCGAGGTGAGCTTCGGCACCTACACGGGCGGGCGGGTCGATCCCTCGGCGCGCGAGACGTTCCTGCAGCTCTCCGCGCGCGACAATCCGACCAAGGGCATCAACAGCGGCACGGGCCGGGAGCTCTGGGATGTGCGCGTGGCGGTCTTTGGGGTGGCCGGGGCCGTCGAGTCGGTGATGCCGCTGCTTTCCGCCGTCGCCGCGCAGAACGTGGCGAGCGATTCGCGGTACGAGACGAAGATCGAGGTCCCGAAAAATTCTCCGGTCGTGAAGGCGGTCCGCGAGACCGCGGTGAAGGCGCTGGAAGAGCAGGCGCCGACGCCGCAGGCGGGTGCAACGGGCAAACCGGCCGCCGCTCTGCCGCCGCTGGTGCGCTAGCGCAGGGCGGTCGCGAGCGTGTCAGCCGCCGCGTGCCAGCGCGGGAGCGGCCGGGCGACGGCCTCGGCCGCGAGACGCGCGATGAGCGCGTCATCGGTGAGGACGCGCCGGAGCGCGTCGCACCAAGCGGGCCGATCATTGGGCGGCACGCGGAGGCAGCCGCCGGCGTCGGCGTTTTCGCGGAGCGCCGGCAGGTCGCTGCACACGCACGGCACCCCTTGCCACAGCGATTCGAGCACGGGCAGGCCGCAGCCCTCGGCCAGGGTGGGAAACACCGTGGCGCGGGCGGTCGCGTGGAGCGCGGCGACCGTGGCATCGTCGGCCGCTTCGTGGAAATGGAGCGCGGGGCCGCGAGTGCGTTGCAGGGCGCGGAGCCGCGCCACGATGGGGCGGCCGAAATGCGGATTCACGCGGCCGACAAGGTGCAGCTCGAAGGCGAGGCCCTCGGACCAGAGCGCCTCGCAGGCTTCGAGGAGCAGGGCTTGGTTTTTCCGTGGCTCGACGATGCCCACGCAGAGGAGCCGCGCAGCGCGGGGCGCGGGGCGGGAGGTGACGCGGGGCGAGCCGGCGTGGTCCGCGCCGAGGGCGAGCACATCGACGGGCGGAAACTTCTCGAGGCCCGCCCAGCGCCAATAACCGAGCAGATCGTCGCGGCTGGCGGCGGAGACCGCCCAGACGCGATCGAACTGCGCGAGCAGCTTCATGTAGCCGGGGTGGCGCGCGACCGACTGCGGCCACGTGATGTGCGGGTGGCGCAGGGGAATCGCGTCGTGAAACACCGCGGCGAGCCGGCAGCGCCGGGTGGCGAGAAACGCGGAGAATCCCGGGCGCTCCTCCTCCGAGAAAAGCTCGGTCGTGAGGAACCAGTCGCCGGGCCCGGCGCGGCGCGCGGCGTCGTCCCAGGCCGCAGCCGAGGCGCGCGGGCCGAGTTCATCGCGCAGGCGCGCGCTCACGCGGGTGAGGCCGGAGCGGTGGCTGGCGGCGCCGGTCTTGGTGGTGTCGAAAAAAATCATGGCGTCGCGGTGGCGACGGCGGCGGCCGTTTCCGCGGCGGGCACGGCGAGGGTGCGCTCGAAGTGACTGAGCAGACGGCGGGCGTTCTTGTGGGCGTCGAAGTTTTCCTCGACCCAACGGCGCGCGGCGGCGCGGAGTTTTTCCGCAAACACGTCGTCGTGCGAGAGCCGGCGCAGCGCGGAGACCCAGTCGGCGGACTGGGTCACCGGCACGACGTAGCCCGTGATGCCCTGGGTGACGGCTTCGGTGGTGGCGGCGGCGGGCGAAGTCACGACGAGCACACCCGCGGCCATGGCCTCGGGGATGACGTTGGGCAGGCCGTCGCGATCACCGCTCGGGGCGATGACGCCGGTGTGCAGCAGCACATCGGCCCACGCGAGCTGGCTCCAGACTTCGTGCTGGGGCAGATGGCCGGTGAACGTCACGTGGCCGGCGATGCCGAGGTGGCCGGCGAGGCGCTCCAGCTCGGCGCGCAGCGGACCGTCGCCCACGATGCGCGCGGCAAACGGCACGCCCGCGGCGTGGAGCGCGGCATAGATGCGCAGCTGGTGATCGAGGCCCTTTTTCTCGACGAGGCGCGCCACGCAGACGAGGTGGAGCGGCGAGCGGCCCGCGCGCAGCGCCTTCATCGTGGGGAGGCGATCGAGCCCGCGGCGGATGCAGAGGGCGCGGTCCGCGGGCACGCCCCGCTCGATCAGGGTGCGGCGACCCATCTCGGTCGAAGTGTGGACGAAAGCCGCGGGGGCGAGTTTTTCCTCCAGCCACCAGTCGCCGCCGTGCTCATAGATGTCGTAGGCGTGGGCGCCGGCGCTGTAGCGGTGTCCGTCGAGCCGCCAGAGCAGCCAGGCGGCGGTGGCGGGAGCACCGCCCCAGGCGGCGTGGACGAGGGCGGGCGGGTTTTTCCGGAACTCGCGCGCGTAGAGGCAGGCGAAGCCGGCCCCGAGCATGTTTTCCCAAAAATTGATCCACGATGGGGCGCGTCGCGTGAAGAGCCCGTGCAGCACCTGGCGGAGCACGGCGGGCCGACGCCAGGATTCGTAGGGAATCATCCACAGCAGGGTGAGGAGGCGCCACTTGTTGAACGAGGCGACGGGCAGCCCGCGGAACGTGCCGCCGCCGCCCCACAGGGAATAAATCCGGAGTCCGACCCCGTGCTGTCGCATCGCGATGATCTCGCGCTGGAGGAACGTCTCCGTGTTTTTCGGAAACGTGGTGAAGAGATAGGCGATGACGGGCGGCGCGGCGGACAAGGTGGCGCGAAGTTAGAGGGCCGCGTGCGCCGCGGCCAAGCGCATTGATGGCGCTATGTCGCAGCCGGGCCGTCGATGAACGGCGCGCGCGAGCTGGCCGGGCCGCCCGTGCGCTCAGGCGGGAAAGGGCGGCGGCGGAGCTTGGCGCCGGCGACCTCGTTGCCGAGCGCGACGAGTTCGTCGATGATCACGGTGGGGTCCTCCTCGTAGCGGAGCTTCAGGAAATTGGCGCGCGTCGCGGCGTAGGCGGCGGGATCGGCCATCCACGTGTCGATGATGCGGGCGAACTCGGCGGCGGACTCGATTTTCTGGGAGGCCGCGCCGTTGCGGAAAAATTTCCACGTAAGGGCCTCCTGCGGCATGATGCCGCCAAAGGCATTGAAGATGATCGGGCAGCGGAAGTGCAGGGCCTTGGCGCAGGTGGTTGTGCCGCCGCGCGTGACGATCGCGTCGCTGGCCTGCATGAGGAGGTGGACGGAGTCGGAGTAGCCCTCGATGTAGCACAGGAACTCCGGGTGCAGGGTGCGCCAATGGATGAGCTCGTTGTAGGCCTCCTTGTTGCGGCCGCAGATGATGATCGCCTGGATGCGGGCGGCGTGGGCGAGGAGGGCGGGCAGGAGGGCGAGGTGGTTGTTGGCGCCATTGCCGCCGGTCGCGAGGAAGACGGTGAACCGATCGTGATCGAGGCCGAGGCGGCGCGTGCGGAAGAGGCGGCGGTCGTCGGCGCTGAGCGTCTCAAGGTGCGAGCGGGGGCGCATGAGGTAGCCGCGCACGCGGCTCTTGTCCGGCGGGATGCCGCACTTGACCGCGTAGTCGCGCGCCGTGGGCGTGCGCGAGACGTAAAGATCGGCGCTGGGTTCGATCCAGTTGCGCGAGTAGCCCCAGCCGCCGGAGAACTCGCCGCAGTAGGTGGCGCAGCGCACTTGGTCGGGACCGAGGGTTTTGCGTGCGAGCTGAAAGAAGCCGCGATTGAGGCAATCGTGGACGCTGAAGACCAGGTGCGGCCGGTAGTCGCGCAGCACGCCGATGTAGTAGGCGGCGCCGAAGGTGACGCGGCGGCGATTGAGCCAGCTCAGCAGCTCGACGAGGGCGAAGAAGACCTTGTGCAGCCACGGGGCGACGCGCTGGATTTGGTTGTAGAGGTTCACGCCCGTGCGGTTCACGACGGAGGATTTCTCCAGCATCTGCTCGATGCGCACATCGACGTCGTGGCGGTAGAGCTGGAAGCACCACTCGGCAAACGCCTCCGCGCGGGCGTCGTGCCCGCCGCCGGTGCTCGATGTCAGGACGAGGATGCGAAGCTTGGGCATGGGGAGATCAACCGGCGTCGAAGTAGCGCGCCTGCACGTGGCGACGCAACGGGAGGGAGCCCAAGCGGGCGAGCAAGGGTGCCGCCACCGCCTGCGAAAAGCGACCCATGCGCACCGTGCCGCTGCGGCGGCGCAACAGGGCGCGGCGCAACGCGGCGGCGGCGTGCGCCGGCGCGTGGCCCTGGGCCATCATTTTCTCGAAGGCGGCCCACGCGCGCTTCATGCGCGGCGTTGCGGCGGCCTGCGGGTGGCGCACCGAGGTGTCGATCTCGGTGCGGTAGTCGCCGGGGCGCACGTCGAGCACGACGACCCCGGTGCCCGCGGTCTCGGTGATGAGGCTTTCGCTGAGGGCGGAGAGGCCGGACTTGGCGATGTTGTAGGCGCTCTGGAAGGGCAGGGGAAACTCGGCGGCCAGCGACGAAATGTTGACGAGCGCGCCGCGCTGCCGCGCCAGCATGCCGGGCAGCGCGGCGTGCGCGAGGCGGGCGGGATTGAGGAGCATCACGGCCAGCTGCTCCTCCCAGACGGAAAAATCCGCGCCCGCGAATTCCGCGAACACCCCGAAGCCGGCGTTGTTGATCAGTAGGTCGAAGCCGCCGGCCGCGCGGTCGGCGCGGCGAAAGGTTTCCAGCGCCGCGGGTCCGTCGCGCAGATCGAGGGCGACGGACTCCAGCCCCGCGATGGGCGCGAGCCGCGCCAGTTCGCGCGAGGTGCCCCAGACGCGCACGCCCTCGGTGAGCAGCATCTCGGCAAAGGCGCGGCCGAGGCCGGTGCTCGCTCCGGTGACGAAAGCAGTGCGGTAGAAATCGGAAACGCGGGCGGGCACGGCTTCAGGCGACCCGCTTGAACACCAGCGCGACGTTGGCGCCGCCGAATCCGCTGCTGTTTTTCACGACGATCCCGGCCGGCCGGTTTTCGGTGGCGCGGGGGAGGTTGAGGTCCGCGCACTCGGGATCGACCTGTGTGAGGTGCGCGCAGCCCGGAATAAAACCGTCGCGCAGCGCGAGTGCGCAGAAGGCGCTCTCCATGGCGCCGGCGAGCGAGAGGCCGTGGCCGGTGAGGGCCTTGGTGCTGCTTACGGCGACGCGGGGGAGGTGGTCTTTGAAAACGGTGCGCAGTGCGCGGGCCTCGGAGACATCGCCGATGAGCGTGGAGGTGGCGTGGGCGTTGACGTAGTCCACCTGCGCCGGAGCAACCGCGGAGGCGCGGAGGGCGTTAGTCATCGCCGCGGCTGAGCCGCTGCCCTCGGGGTGCGAGATGGCGACATTCCAGCCGTCGGAGGCCTGGCCCCAGCCGAGGACCTCGGCGTAGGGTCGCACGCCGCGGCGGGCGACTTCGTCTTCGCTTTCGAGCACGAGCGTGACCGATCCGCCGGTGCCGACGAAGCCATCGCGTCCGGCGTCGAACGGCCGCGAGGCGAGGTTGGGATCGGTTTGCAGGGAGAGAGTCCGCATGCCGGCGAAGGGGAGGATGGCGTCCGTGTTTCCATCCTCGGCGCCGACGACGAACATCCGCTTCTGCCGGCCGAGCGCGATGTCGTCGAACGCGTAGCCGAGAGCGTGGGCCGAGGAAGCGCAGGCGGAGGAGAAGCCGCAGGAGGCGCCCTGGATCTTGAAGGCGGCGATGAGATTGAAGTTCAAAGTGCCTGCGATGGAGGCGACGATGCCTAGGGGGGAGCAGCGCATCACGCCGACTTTGGTGAGGCGGTCGTGATGATGATGGAGCAGGTAGGGCGAGCCAGCCGAGGCGGCGTAGAGGCCGGTATCGGGCTGGGAGATGTCGGAGTCGGCGAGTTTAGCGTCGGCGATGGCCTGAACCATCGCGCAATGGGCAAAGAGTCCGTTGGGCGCCATCGTGCGCAGGAGCTCGCGCTTGATTTTGTAGGCGGCGGGAAAGGTCCAGTCCTCAGGATCGGTGGAATCGGTCGTGAAGTCCTTGATGGTGCCGACGATCTTGACCGGGATGTCGGGCTTTTGAAACGGCGGATAGACCTCGAAGCCGTGCCGGAGCTCGCGGAGGTGGCGGGTGACGGTCGTGGCGTCGTTGCCAATGCTGGTGACGAAACCGAGGCCGGTGATGAAGACTCTGGGCATGCGGCGTGTAAGCACCGCAGTGAAGCCTTTGCTCCCTGACGGTCAACGCGGGAGGCGGAATGGTTATTCCGCGGCCCGGCGAGGTCAGGCGTTGATGGCCACACGCAGCGGGGGCGTGACGGCGGCGGGCGTGGTCCCGTTGGAGCCGGGCGCGTGCCCGACCGCGCTGATCGGCACCGGAGCCTCGGCGGCCTCGACGATCCCGAAGGTGAGCGTGATCTCCTCGGCGATGACGGCCTTTTCCTGACCGACGCGAATCGAGCCCTCGAAGGTGGCCAGCGGCATCTTCATGCGCTTGGGCTTGATCGAGAGGGTGAGGATGTCGCCGGGCTTGCAGATGCGGTGGGCGCGCACGCCTTCGCAGCCGGTGAAGAAAATGGTCTGGGGACTGACGACCTTGCCCGGCTCGGTCGGTGCGCCTTCGAGGAGATAGAGCACCGCGAGCTGGCCGAGGGCCTCGAGCATGATCGAGGCGGGCATGACGGGGTTGTCCTTGAAGTGGCCCTGCAGGAAGAACTCCTGGCCGGTGATCTTGTATTTGCCGTTGGCGGAGGCGGAGCTGACCGAGGCTTCGTTGAGGAAAAGGAAAGGCGGTTGGATCGGCATCACGGCCGCCACGTGCTCGATGGGGATGAACTTCGTGGGCTTGGGGAGGGGCAGGCCGCGAATCTTGCAGTCGATGAAGGTCTTCACGTCGCCGACGGTGCGCAGGTTGCGCAGCTCATCGTTGTTGATCGTCATCTGGAGGACGTCCTCCACGAGGATGACGATTTCCATCATCGTCAGGGAATCGATCCCGAGATCTTCGATGAGCCGAAGGTCGTCGTCGGCATCCTTGAGCTTCATCCGCAGGTCGGGCTCCACGAAACGCTCGATCACGCCGATGACGACGGCGGGGACGTGCTCGGGATTGGCGGTCTTGCGGAACTGCACTGCCGCTTCAAAAGTGGATGGGGAGCAGCGTTTTAATGCCTCGCGCAACGCCACTTCATCCTCGGGGGCGAATGGCTTCGGCGTCATCGGGGCCGACTTGTGTGCGCCCGCACTGGTGGAAACTGCATCTGGCATTGTTCGTCCGTTGTATGGAAGCGGGGGGATCATTGTAAACCCCTTATTTCGGGCCGAAGTGTAACTGCAAAGTCACCCGGTGCATGGATATTGCCGGTCGATGGTAGGCCGCAGCGGTGTTTCACGCTCGACCATCGCGCGCTCTGTGCCACTTCCGAATCCGCGCATGAGCGCCGTTGCCTCATCCAATCCCGTCGATCAGCCGGTCTATTTGATCACGCACGAATTCTACCCGAAGCGTGGCGGCATCGCCACGTTTGCCGAAGAGATGGCCCGGGCCTCGGCGGCGCTGGGTTACGATGTCGAGGTCTGGGCCCAGTCCGCACCGGTGGGCGCCGAGAAGGCTGACTGGCCGTTTCGCCTGCGTCGCCTGCCGCTGAAAGGCACCCACGATCTGGCCTGCCAGTTCCGTCTGGCACGCGAACTCATCCGGCACCGGCGCGGCCTGCGGCATGCGACAGTCTATCTGCCGGAGCCAGGACCGATGCTGGCGATGATGTTGCTGCAGTTTTTCCACACCTTCCGGCCGCGGCGGCTCGTCCTGACGTTTCACGGCTCGGAAATCCTCAAGTTTGCCGGCAGCCCATGGCGCCGGTGGCTGGCGCGCGGCCTCATCCGCCATGCGACGCGCATCAGCACGCTCAGCACCTACACCCAGGAGTTGCTGCTCGGCCATTTCCCAGAAGCGGCCGACAAGACCTACCTCACGCCCGGTGCGCTGCGGTCGGACTTCGCGGTCGTGCCGGTGCGGCCCGACACGGACCGCCCCAAGATCGTCGTTCTTACCGTGGGCCGGCTCCATCCCCGCAAGGGCCAGCTGCTCACCTTGCAGGCGCTCCAGATGCTCCCGCCTGAGCTGCGCGCCCGGCTCGAATACTGGATCGTGGGCGGGCAGAGCAAAGGCAACTACGAGCGCCAGCTCCGCGCGGCCGGCGCGGTTGCCCCGGACCTCACCGTGCGGTTTTTCGGCAATCTTCCGGACGAGGAGCTGGCCGGCATTTACGAGGGCGCGGACATCTTCGCGATGACCAGTGTCAACCACGGCCGGAGCGTCGAGGGCTTTGGCCTCGTCTATCTGGAAGCGGCGGCGCACGGATTGCCCGTCGTGGCGCATGATGTCGGCGGCGTGGCGGATGCCGTGGCCGATGGCGTGACGGGCCTGCTCGTCCCGCCCGGTCGGCCGGTGCAGCTCGCGGCGGCCTTCGAAAAACTCATCCACGATGGGGCGTTGCGGAAAAAACTCGGGGCCGCCGGCCGCGAGTGGGCGAAGCGCAACTGCTGGAAGGTCTCCGCCGCCGCGCTCTTCAATCCCGAATCGGCCGCGCCATGATCGTCTCGCGCACACAGATTGTCGTCCGCTACGCGGAGACGGACATGATGGGCGTCGTCTACCACGGCAATTTTCTGCCGTGGTTTGAGGTCGGCCGCACCACTCTGCTCAAGGAGCTGGGGCTCCCGTATCGTCAGCTCGAAGCCGAGGGCTTCCGCCTGCCCGTGCTCGAAGTCGGCGTGAAATACCTCCGCCCTGCGCTTTACGACGACACCGTGACGATTGTGACGACGTTGCGGGAAAAGCCATTGCTCCGCATCCGGCTCGAGTATGAGGCGCGCCGCGGGAACGAGCTGCTCGCGACCGGCCACACGGTCCACGCATTCATCGATCGCGAGGGTAAACCGGTGCGCCCGCCGGCCTCGGCGGTGGCGGTGTTTGGCGCGGCCTTCAAGTAGCCGCGGCCTCCGCGGCGAACTCCGCGAGGACGAGCGGATCCGTTTCGCTCGCGGCGGTGGCGGCGAGCGCGGGGCCGCCGCCGAGGCGGAAGACCGCCCACACCGCATGCGCGCGCACGAGCGGCGCGGCGTGCGCGGTGGCGAGCGCGGTGAGCTGGGGCAGGAGCGAGGTGTCGCCGCTGTTGCCGGCGACGATGCAGGCGTTGCGCAGGAGGCCGGTGAGCTTGAGGCGCTTCATCGGCGTGCGGCGAAACACCGCCGCGAACTTCTCCGGGGTGAGCCCAAGAATCTCCGCGAGCGGGATCTCCGCGAGATCGTGGCGGGCGGCGAGCAGGAGGCGGCGGCCCTCCTGCGCGAAACGATTCCACGGGCAGACTTCCAGGCAGACATCGCAGCCGTAGATGCGCTGGCCGATGCCGGCGCGCAGCGCGCGCGGGATCACGCCCTTGTTCTCGATCGTCTGGTAGGAGATGCAGCGCCGCGCATCGACGACGCCGGGCGCGGGGAAGGCCGCGGTCGGGCACGCCTCCAGGCAGCGCGTGCAGCTCCCGCAGAGCGTGCCCACGTCGCGCGTGTGAAAATCGTTCTTCACCGGCGCGTCGGGCGCGAACTCGATCCGCGTGAGAATCGCGGCGAGGAAGAGCCAGTTGCCGTGGCGCCGCGAGATGAGCATCGCGTTTTTCCCGGTGAAACCGAGGCCCGCGCGCGCGGCCCACGAGCGCTCAAGCACGGGGCCGGTGTCGGTGTAGGCGCGGTAGTCGTCGCGCGTGGCGCCGTAGAGTTCGCCGAGGAGGCGGCCGGCTTCATCGAGTGCCGGAGCAATCGTGTCGTGGTAATCCTCGTGGAGGGCGTAGCGGGCCCAGGTCGGCCGGGTCGGCGCGGCGATTTTCTCCGCCCAATAATTCACGCCGAGCATGATGACGGAGCGCGCGCCGGCGACGACGAGCTGCGGATCGAGGCGCTTCTCCGCGGTGCGCTCCATCCAGTGCATGTCGGCGTGGTGGCCGGCGGTGAGCCAGGCGCGGAGTGGGGCGGTCGGAGCCTCGTCGAGGCGGGCGAACCGCACGTCGTCGAACCCCAGCGCCGCGAGCCGGCGGCGCAGCTCCTCCTGCCGGTCGGTGGCGCTCACGGGTGCGCGCGGGCGAAGTCCGCCGCGTCGCGCCGCCACGCGCGCAGCACGTGCGCCGCGATGTCGGAGAGCGGACGGCCGTCGGTCAGGATGACCGTGCCCGACTGCTTGTAGATCGGCTCGCGCGCGGCGTAGAGCGTGCGGACGCGCTCCTCGGGATTCTCGACTTCGAGCAACGGGCGGTTCCGCTGGCGCGCGGTGCGCGCGAGGATGGTGTCGAGCGAGGCGTGCAGGCAGACGACGACGCCCTTCGATTTCAGGAGCTCCAGCATGCCGGGCTGCACGACGAGTCCGCCGCCGCAGGCCACGAGGGTGCGCTGCGCCGGGTGGCCATGCTCGATGAATTCCCGCTCCATCGCGCGGAACGCCGGCTCGCCGTCCTGCGCGAAGATCTCCGGGATCGTCTTCCGCTGCTGCCGCTCGATTTCGTGGTCGCTGTCGAGGGCGTGGAAGCCGGTCCGCTGCGCGACCGCGCGGCCCACGGTGGTTTTGCCGGTGCCCATGAAGCCGACGAGGTAGAGGTTGACGTCCGCTGGATTCATCGCGTGCGTTTCGAGCAGAAACGTGCGCGTCGCAAATTGCCAGACCCCAAAAGCCCCATGACGCGTCCCGCGAATTTCACCTTCGCGAGCGACAACACCGCCGGTGTCTGCCCCGAGGCGTTCGCCGCGATTCGCGACGCCAATTCCGGCCGCGCGCCCAGCTACGGCGACGATGCGGCCACGGCCGAGGCGAAGCGTCTGTTCGCGCAGATCTTCGAGGCGGAGTGCGAGGTGTTCTTCGTCTTCAACGGCACGGCGGCCAACGCCCTCGTGCTCGCCGCGCTCTGCCAGCGGCACCACGCCGTGCTCTGTCACGCGCTCGCGCACATCGAGACCGACGAGTGCGGCGCGCCGGAATTTTTCACCGGCGGGGCCAAGCTCCTCCCGCTCGCGGGCGAGCACGCGAAGCTCTGTCCCGCTGATCTCGCTCCGGCGCTCGCGCGCGGGCATGGCGTGCATTTTCCGAAGGCCCGTGCGCTCTCGCTCACGCAGGCGACGGAGCTGGGCACGCTCTACACGCCGGCGGAGCTGCGCGCGCTGGCGGATTGCGCGCACGCGCGCGGACTCGCGGTGCAGATGGATGGCGCGCGTTTCGCCAACGCCGCCGCGGCGCTCGCGCCGCGCGGCGTGTCGCCGGCCGATCTCACGTGGCGCTCGGGCGTCGATGTGCTGTGCCTCGGTGGCACGAAGAACGGCCTGCTCGGCACCGAGGCGGTCGTCTTCTTCAACCGCGCGCTCGCGGCCGAGTTTGAGTATCGGGTGAAGCAAGCCGGGCAGCTCGCGTCGAAGATGCGCTTCGCCGCCGCGCAGTGGGTCGCGGTGCTGCGCGACGGTGCGTGGCTCCGGCACGCGGCGCACGCCAACGGGCAGGCGCAAAAATTATCCGCGGGCCTGCGCGAGCTGGGCTTCGCCCTTGTGACGCCGACGGAAGCCAACGGTGTGTTCGTCGAGCTGTCGCCGCGTGTCGCGGCGGGGCTCGAGGCGCGGGGTTGGCATTTCTACAAATTCGTCGGCGAGCACGGCTACCGCTTCATGTGCGCGTGGGACACGGCGGACGCCGACGTGGCGGCGCTGCTCGCGGATGTGCGGGCGGTGCGGTAGGACCTCGGCTCGCCGCGGCCGTTGGAGGTGAGGCCTGAGCAAGCTCAGGCCCTGCGATATGGGATTCGCCCTCACGCGGTCGCCAGCGCCCGCGGCTTGAGCAGGCCCTCGCGCACCATCAGCTCGGCGTTCTGAATCGCATTCAGTGCCGCGCCTTTCCAGAGGTTGTCGCCGCTCACCCAGAGCGCGAGGCCGTTGTCCAGCGCGGTGTCGATCCGGATGCGGCCGACGCCGCACTTCACCTTCTTGCTGAAATCGAGCGGCGTGGGGTAGGCCTGCTTCGCCGGATCATCGACGAGTTCCGCGCCGGCAAACGCCGCGACCGCGGCGCGCGCGGCCTCGACCGAGACGGGGCGCTCGAACTCCGCGTTGACCGAGATGGAGTGCGCCCGCACGACCGGCACGCGCACCGTGGTGGCCGAGACCTTGAGATTCGGCAGGCCCATGATTTTGCGGCTCTCGAGCATCATCTTGGTCTCCTCGCCCGTGTAGCCGTTGGGCCCGAACGAATCGACCTGCGGGATCACGTTGAACGCGATCTGGTAGGCGTAGACTTTCTTGGCGATGGGCGCGCCCTTCACGTGCGACTGGATCTGATCCTCGAGTTCGCGCACGGCCTCGGCGCCGGTGCCGGAGACGGACTGGTAGGTGCTGGCGAAATAGCGCTTCAGGCCAAACGCCTTGTGCAGCGGCCACAGCGCCATGAGCGTGACGGCGGTGGAGCAATTCGGGTTGGCGATGATTCCCTTGTGGCGGCGCAGGCCCTCGGGATTGATCTCGGGGATGACGAGCGGGACCTCCGGGTCCATGCGGTAGTGCGAGCTCTTGTCGATCACGAGGCAGCCGTCCTTCACGGCGTCGGGGGCGAGGGCGCGCGTTGTCGAGCCGCCGGCGGCGAAGAACGCCACGTCCACGCCGGCGAACGCGCCGGGCTTGGCTTCCTCGACCGTGTAGGTGTGGCCCGCGCAGGCGAGGACCTTGCCCGCCGACCGGGCCGAGGCGTAGAGCCGCAGCGCGGCCATCGGGAACTTGCGCTCGTGCAGGAGCCGGAGCAGCTCTTGACCTACGGCGCCGGTGGCACCGACGATACCGACTGTGATGGATGTGTTGTTCACGAGTTTGTCTCCCATGGAGCAGGTTAACCAAGCCTGTGCGCGCCTCGGCATCAAGCCCGGAGAGCGGGTGCTCGCCGTGCGGATCAGCACAGCGACCCTGCAGTTCTACCGCCGCGGTGAGCTGGTGCGGAGCTTCGGTGTCTCCACCTCCAAGCGCCCGCCCTCCAACGTGAAGAACTCCCTCGGCACCCCGCGCGGCCTGCACGAAATCGCCGAGCGCATCGGGGCCGGGCAGCCGCCGGGCATGGTCTTCAAGGGTCGCGTGCCCACGGGTCGCGACTTTCACGAGTATCTCTCCCGCCATCCCGACGCGGGCGACAACCTCATCACCGGCCGCATCCTCTGGCTCCGCGGGCTGGAGCCCGGCGTGAACCGCGGCGGGGACGTCGATACCTACGAGCGCTACGTCTACATCCACGGCACCAACCACGAGGACCGCATCGGCGAGCCGATGAGCTCCGGCTGCGTGCTGATGCGCAACCTCGACCTCGTGCAGCTCTACGAGGAAGTGCGCGCCGGCGATCTGGTTTGGATCGCGGATTGAGCCCAGCGGCGCATTATTTGGATGGTAGGGCCTCAGCTCGCTGAGGCCGTGGGGCTTTTGGACTGTCATTGCGAGGAGCGGAGCGACGAAGCAATCCAGCTGGATTGCCACGGCGCGCTGCGCGCACCTCGCAATGACAAAGGTCCAAAAGGAAGCGGACGTTGGTATTACGCCACGGCTGTTTGGCGTGCGCTACTGCCTGAGATGTAACCCCGGCCTACTTCCCGCCCGGGCCGTAGCCCTTGGCGGGCGTGCCGTCGGCGTTGAGCTTGCCGGCGGCCCAGAGGAGGCCGCGCGTCACGAGGTCGAGGTAGCGCGCATCGGCGACGGTCTCGTTGTTGTGGCCGATGGTCGTGCTGAAGACGCGGGTCTTCTTCGGGCCAAACTCGTTGGTCCACGCGACGACGGCGGTGGCTTCCCTCTTCGTGCCGTCCTTCGCCGTCGTGATTTGGCGGCCGGTGGCGAGCGCGCGGTGGCCGGGATAGTTTTTCGGGTCCTGCACGTTGTTGTAGAGTTCCTCGTTGCCCGTCACCCACACCGCCATGCCGCGCGTGATTGGGCCGGCGTCCTGCGCAAACGTGATCGTGATCGGCTCCTTGGGGCCGTGGGCGCTCGACTGGAGGCCGAGGTAGTCGAACCACGCCGCGCCCTCGCTGCCGGGCTTGAGCGGCTGGCGAAAATCCTTCGAGACGCGGTAGCTGTGCATGGCGCAGTGGAGGTTCACGCCGGGGATGCCATCGACGTGCGGCTGGAGCACGTTGCGCAACGCCGCGGGATCGTCGATCGCGGCGGCGCATTCGTCGTGGATGATTACGTCGTAGCCCTTGCCGTAGTTGGCGTCGGTGTGCAGCGGGAGCGGCGGCTTGGTGGTCTTGTCGGGCGTGTGCATGTGCTCGACGACGACGTGCGCGCGCGCCTCGAGGCCGGCCTTGAGGAGATCTTTTTGCGCGGCGTAGTCGTGGCAGCAACCGCCGGTGACGAGGAGGACGCGCAGCGGCTTCGCGGCCGGCGCGGCCAGCGCGAGCGCGGGCAGGGCGAGGAGTAGGGCCGCGAACAGGCGGCGGGAAATGCGGTTGATCATGATGGGTGGGGAAAAATCAGGGCTTCGTCTCGACCTTGATGTCGGTCACGGGTTTGCCGGCGGCGTCGAGGAAACGGACGCTGCCCTGCCAGTTGTTCTCCTCGTTGGCGACTTTCAGGACGAGCACGTTGACGCCTTTCTTGAGGGTGACGTTCTTCGCGGAGTCCTCCGCGTCCTTCTCCAGCGTGCGGGTGTCGGTGAACTTCACGAGCTCCTTGCCGTTGAGCCAGACTTTGCCCTGGTCGTTGCTGTTCATGCGGAGGGTGAGGCCGGTCTTCTCGGCGGCGCACACGACATACGCGACGGCCCAGCCGACGACCTGCTCGCCCTGCGACGGGTGCAGCTCCCGAAAATCGATGTAGAACTGCTTGGTCGTGACTTTTTCCCAGGTGAACTCCTTGCCGCCGGCCTGCTGGGTGCCGCCTTCCTTGGCGCCGGGCATGGCTTCGTTGGCAAACTGCTTTTTGTCGATGGCCTCCGCGCCGCCGCCGTCGCCGATGGCGAGCGGCGCCAGGATGAGCCAGTCGCGGATGAAGCCCTCGGCGTCGGGCTTGCCGTTCTGGGCGAAGGCCGGCAGCGCGAGCGCGGCGGCGAGGAGCGAGGCGGAGACACAGTGGCGGAGGTGCATGGGGTGGTTGGGTTCCGGCGGGAGTCAGGCGGCAGCGCGGCCCGAATTCAATCCCGATGCGGCGGAGAAACCGGGTTGCCGCGCCGCGCCCCGCGGCCAGTGTCGCGCGCATGATGAGCACCCGCCCCGCCGCCCGCCTTTCGTTTGCCGCCGTGCTGCGGCTCGCCGCTTTGCTCGCCGTGGTCGCCGCCGCGGCCTTGCCCGCGCGCGCCCAGCTCGGCGCCCGCAGCACGGAGGAGTGGCTGAAGACGCTCGACTCCCAGAACCGCGTCGCCCGCCTGAAAGTGGACGAGGCCGTGGCGGTGTTGAAATTGAAACCCACCGACGTGGTCGCCGACATCGGCGCAGGCTCGGGGGTCTTCACGCTGCCGCTGGCGAAGGCGGTCCCCGCCGGTCGCGTCTATGCCGTAGACATCGACCAGGGCCTCGTGGACCACATCGCGAAGAAGGCGAAGGACGCCAAGGCCGACCACGTGCGGCCGGTGCTCGGCAAGTTCACGGACCCGGACCTGCCCGCGCGCGACGTGGACGTGGCCTTCATCTACGACGTGCTGCACCATATCGAGAACCGGGTGGAGTATCTGAAAAACCTCGCGCCCTACCTCAAACCGGGCGGCCGCATCGCCGTGATCGATTTTTTCCCCGAGCTCGGGCCACACAAGAACGACCCCAAGCTGCAAATCACGCGCGAGCAGACAAAGGAGTGGATGGCCGCCGCAGGCCTCAAGGTCGTCGCCGAGCACAAGCTCTACGACGACAAGTGGTATGTGGTCTATGGGCGTTGAGCTGTAGCGGCTCTTGGATTTAAGACCCTTGTCATTGCGAGGTGCGCGCAGCGCGCCGTGGCAATCTAGCTGGCATTCCGGAATTCTGGATGGATGGCCACGTCGCTGCGCTCCTCGCCATGACAAACAGGGTTCATTATCCTGATTGTCCAAGACGCCGCTACCCCAAGCCATCGCCGCCCTGCTCAGTCGAAAATCGGCATGAAGGTGTTGAATGCCTTCTCGCCGAAGTGGCCGGGGTCGTTGAAGCGGCGGTGGCGGTCGAGCCGGTCGATGGCCGCCATCTCGTCGGCTGTGAGCGCAAAGTCGAAGAGCGCGAGGTTCTCCGCGAGGCGCGACGGCGTCTGCGTTTTGGGAATCACGGCGCAGCCGCGCTGCACGCCCCAGCGCAGCACGATCTGCGCGGGCGTGCGGCGGTGGCGGGCGGCGAGCGCGGTGACGACCGGATCGCGGAGCACGTTTTCGTCGGGCCGCGCCATGCCGATGGATTCGTAGGAGGGCGACCCGAGCGGCGAGAAGGCCGTGACTGCGATCCGCTCCTGCGCGCAGTAGCGCAGCATCCGCGGCTGCGTGAGATACGGGTGCAGTTCGATCTGATGCACGGCGGGGCGGATGGCGGCGTAGCTCAGCACATCGCGCAGCGCGGAGATGTTCAGGTTGCACACGCCGATGCGCTTCACGAGGCCGGCGCGCTGCAGTTCTTCCATCGCGCCCCACGTGTCGGCGTAGGGCACCTTGATGGGCTGCATCGCGGGCCGCGCGGCCTTGGGATCGTGGAGCCACTCGGGCGGGTAGCGCACGTCGAACGGCACAAATGCGAGCGCGATCGGGAAATGCACGAGGTAGAGATCGAGGTGGTCGAGCCGCAGGTCGCGCAGCGAGCGCTCGCAGGCGGCGCGCACGTGCCTGGGCTCGTGGTAGGTGTTCCAGAGCTTGGAGGTCACCCAAAGATCCTCGCGGCGGCAGAGGCCGTCGCGCACCGCGGCGGCGAGGCCTTCGCCCACCTGCGGCTCATTGCCGTAGTCGCACGCGCAGTCGAGGTGCCGGTAGCCGGCGCGAATCGCCTCGCGCACGATGCCGGGCGTATCGGGCTTGGGCATTTTCCAGAAACCGAGGCCGACGGCGGGAAACTGGCCGCCATCGGCGAGGGTGAGAGCGGGAGCGAAGGACATGGTGCGGGAGTTAGCGGGGTCCGCGCGGTCGCGTCACGGCGGAAGTTGGGTGGCGGGTGGCTCCCCCGCGTCGGCGCGTTCGTCCCGCCGATGCGGGGCCGAAAAATAATCCCAGTGAAGAAATGGCCCTTGGCGCTCGCGGGCCTCAAGTGGGCGACACGCTTTTGTTTCCCGCCTCATTCTGGGTGCGCAGCGGTTGGGCAACGCCTAACGTTTGAGCTCAGATACGAGGGCCGTAGGCCCGAGTTGTCTGTGGCGATTTGTTGGGCTGTCTCTTCATCGCGTGAAAGCCTGTCGAGCGGCGTCAGACAAAACAATATCTCGAGCACCGGAGTCGGTGAGACGCTGCCAAAGATTCTGCTTCTTCGGAGGAATAACATCCATCAGGGCTTGGTCTCTGAGTTCCGCGGGCCACAAAATGCGCGTGCGATACTCGGTGGAACCGCACAGCCCGCACTCCAACTGTGTGCCGAACTTCTTCTCCAGCGCGCACAAAGCGGCCTCTCGGCCCTTGGCGTAGAACGATGCTTCGTGCCATCCGCCCTCAGGCGCTGTGAGGAACACGAAAAAGTAATCGTCGATCCAAGGGCCATCGGAGTTCGTATATTCTGCGATCAACCGAATGGAGGAAATGGGAATCGTCCAATCGCCGGCTCCGGAGCGATAGGACAGCGTGGTATCCGAGCATTCGAGCATTCCGGAGTATTCTTCGTTCGTCATCTTTCTTGGCCCAACAATGTTATTCAGCTTCAGCGCAAAGCCTAAGTTGAACTCGGTTCATTTGCTAGAATTGGAGCGCTGGGTGCCTCGATTTCAACCGCCGAATGGCGGACTTGGATTTTTGCGGGCTGCGCGGGGCTCCGGCAAAAGCCCAAGTTAGCGCGCTCCCCGCAATGCCTCTCGAGTCGGTCTCATTTCCGGATTGGAAAATCGTTTTGGCGCAGGCGCCCTTGGAGGAAGCGGCCAAGGCGGATTCCGTTGTAGGCCCGCCCGGTGGGCGGGCAACCCGGCCTCCGCCGCATCACTTGGCCGCTTTTCGTTTTCCGCGCTTGGTTTCGGCGGCGGAGTCGGCGGAGGCGGCGGGCGCGCCGAGCCGGGCGCGGAGGTCGCCGAGGATGCGGGGGATGTAGGCGGCGTAACGGCTATCCGGCGACGGGCCGCTGGCGGGGAGGGCGAGGATGGCGTCGCGGACGGGGGCGACCTTCGGGCCGAGGGCGTCGAGCGCGTGCAGCGCGGCGAGCGCGGTGAAGACGTCGTGCCGGCCCCAGTGGGCGAGGGCGGCGAGCACCGGGAGCGCGGCCGCGAGGTCGGCGGGTTCGCCGAATTGGGCGAGCGCCTCGGCGGCGGCGATGCGGACGTAGGGCGAGGCATCGGCGAGGGCGGCGGAGAGGGCGCGGTGCGCGGCAGCCACGGCCGGGCGGCCGCGCATGTGCAGCCCCAGCGCGCCCCAGTAGCGGACGGCGCTGTCGGAATCGGCGAGGAGCTGGGTCAACGCGGGGGCGGCGTCGGGCTTCAGCGACGAGGCGAGCTCGGCGGCGGCGAAGACGCGCTCGAAGGGATACTGCGCGTCGTCGTGGCCGAAGTCGTAGGGGGCCTGCGCGCCGGCGCGCGTGAGGCGCTCGCCCTCGGGGATGAAGCCGAGGTCGCGGATGCGGCGCGAGTGGGCCTGCTGGGCGCCGCGGAGCCGCTCAAGGATGGCCTGGTGCGCGGGGGAGGCGGCGAGGTTGTTCACCTCGTCGCGATCGTTCTGGAGATCGTAGAGTTCCTCGGGGGCCTTGGGCGTCTGCCAGAAGAGGCGCTGCGCGGCGTTGAGTCTCCCTTCGTCGTAGAGTTTGCGCCAGATGGCGGTGGTCGGCGTCTTGAACTGGGTGTCGACGTGCTGGCCCTGGGAGAGGTGCGGCAGGTAATTGCGGAGATAAACGTAGCGGCCATCGGTCACGCTGCGCACGAGGTCGTAGCGCTCGTCCATGCGGCCGCGGAAGCCGTGGACGTAGGGTTGGGCGGGGGCGATGAATTTCCCGAGGAAGGCGTGGCCTTGCATCCACGCGGGAGGCTTGATCCCGGCGAGGCTGCACAGGGTCGGCGCGAAATCGGCGAAGCTCACGAGGCGATCGGTGGTGCCGCCGGCGCGATAATCGGCGGGGCGGAGGTCCTTGAATTTTTCCGGGATGTGGACGAGGAGCGGGACGTGGAGGCCCGAGTTGGAGGGCCAGCGTTTGCTGCGGGGCATGCCGGAGCCGTGATCGGCCCAGTAGAAAACGATGGTGTCGTCGGCGAGCCCGTCGGCGGCGAGCTGGGCGAGGACGGCGCCGGCATCGCGGTCGGCCGCGGTGACGCTGTCGTAGTAGAGCGCCCAGTCGCGGCGGACCTCCGGGGTGTCGGGGTGGTAGGCGGGCACGCGGACCTTGGCCGGATCGTGGACGGGCGTCGCGCCGGGCTTCACGGTCTGGCTCTCGTGGCTCTTGGTGGAGTTGAAGACGGCGAAGAACGGTTTGCCGGCGGGGCGATTTTTCCAGTGCGCGCGGTTGGACGATTCGTCCCAGACGGCGGGCGTTTTCGGGAGGTTGTAGTCCTCCTTCACGTTGTTGGCGGTGAAGTAGCCGGCCTCGCGGAGGAGCTGCGGGAACATTTTCTGGCCGGCCGGATAGGCGACCATGCTGCGCATGTGATCGCCGCCGGAGGACGGGCCGTGGAGGCCGGAGATGATGGTGGTGCGCGCGGGGGCGCAGACGGGCGCGGCGGCCCACGCGCGCGTGTAGCGCAGGGCGCGCGTGGCAAACTGGTCGACGTGGGGCGTGGTCGCGAAGGTGTCGCCATAGCAACCCAGCTGCGGCCCGTGGTCCTCGCTGGAGATCCACAGGATGTTGGGCGCCGCGGCGACGGCCGTGCCGAGAGGGAGAAGAACAGCGAGGGCGAGGGGGAGAAGGCGGAGGTGCATGAAAGCGGGGAGCAAAGGGGAAGCAGAAGCGCCCGCGGACGCCAAGGCCTGCGTTGCCGGGGGAGTTCACGAAAGGGGCGGAATTGGGGCGGCGGGCGCGTTTCAGTTTTCTGGCGCTGGAGCCGCGCCGCCCCCGGCGCGTGGGCCCGACCGCGGCGAGGGCGCCGCGGCTCCAAGCGCTTCGCGATTGCCTCACTGATGCGACTGCGTGCGCCAGAAAACTGAGATGCGCCCACTGTGGCGGCGGGCGATGCGGAAGTCTTGACCCGAGGGCATTTCAATCTCCGGTGTGCAGGGGCGCATCTGCGGCCCTTTTCCCATTCCCCTTCGTCCTGCCTCGAACCCACTTCACGCCATGATCCGCCTGCTGCTTCCCCTCACCCTCGTCCTTTCCGCCGCCGCGCTCCGCGCTGAAAATTGGTCCAACTGGCGCGGGCCGCTGCACAACGGCTCCAGCACGGAGAAAAACCTGCCGTCGAGTTTTTCCAAGACGGAGGGCGTGAAATGGGCGGTCGAGATGCCCGGCATGTCGGCGGCGACGCCGGTGATCTGGGGCGACCGCGTGTTTGCGACCGCGGCCGATGCCAAGACCGGCAAGCAAGCCGCGCTCTGCCTCGACCGCCGCACGGGAAAACAGCTCTGGCGCTCCGACATCAGCGAGTTCACCACCGATGGCCAATACTCCAACTCGTGCTCCCCTTCGCCGGTGACGGACGGCAAAGTGGTCGTGTTCTTTTTCGGCACGGGTGATCTCGTGGCTTTCGAGGTCGGCGGCCGGAAACTCTGGGAGCGGAATATCGGGCCGTTTGCGTTTCAGTGGACGTTCTCGTCGAGCCCGCTGCTGCACGAGGGCCGCCTGATCATGCAGGTGCTCCAGCGCGACGTGGCCGTGCGCGGCAAAGGCAAGCCCACCGGCAACGAGTCCTTCCTCCTCGCGATTGATCCGGTCACGGGCAAGGACGTCTGGCGGCAGTTGCGCCCGTCCGATGCGGTGGCCGAGTCGCGCGAAGCCTTCAGCACGCCGCTGCCCTTCGAGCACAACGGCCGCAAGGAACTCGTCGTCATCGGCGGCGATGCCATCAGCGGCCACGATCCGGCCAACGGCCGCGAGCTCTGGCGCTGGGGCACGTGGAACCCGACGCGGATCGGCCACTGGCGCCTCGTGCCGTCGCCGACCACCGATGGCAAGGTGCTCCTCGCCTGCGGGCCGAAAAATGCGCCCGTCTATGCCGTGAAGGCCGGCGGCAACGGCACGCTGACGCACAAACAAGCCCTCGTGTGGCAGAGCCACGTGCAGCCGACGGAGGACGTCGCCGAGGCCGCGCCGACGAAGAACGAGCGCGACCTAACGACCGATGTCCCGACGCCGCTCTTCTACGAGGGGAAATTCTACATCCTGAACGGCACGAAGAAAAAACTCTACTGCATCAACCCCGCCGACGGCGCGGTCGTGTGGAGCGGCGATCTCGGCGGCCGGTCCGTCTTCCAAGCCTCGCCCACCGCGGCCGACGGCAAGATCTACGTGATGAATTTCGACGCCGATGTTTTCGTGATCCAGGCGGGCGGCGCTGACTTCAAGCTGCTCCACCAGGCGAGCTTCAAGGACGCCGGCGACGACACCCGCCACCGCTCCAGCATCGCGATCTCGCAGGGCAACCTCTTCGTGCGCACGGGCACGAAGCTGTTTGCGCTGGGGAAGTGAGGCGGCGGGCGTCGGCGCCTGATTCCAATCGGCTTGGCCGCTCGGCTGGGTGGGTGAGCCTCCTGCAGGCCTATTATAGGACCTCTGCTTGCCGGAGGCCGTTGTCATTATCACGTCGATTCCGCTTCGGCCGACGGGAATCGCCGGCCCTGCGGTCCAGAAACGACGTGTGATACCAGTATCTGGGACTCTTGGACCGTCTTTGGTAGGGCGGTGACTCCGTTCGCCGCCGTCGGCGGCTTTCGAACCGGCGCGGAGCGGAGTCCGCGCCCTACCACAAGCAGAAATCCAAAAGCACGGGACGTTGATATGAGCTAATTAAACCACTCACTACTCCGGCATCGGCCGGCCCTTGGTCTCGGGGAGGAAGGGCAGCACGATCAGGCCGAGGAAGTAGATGCCGGCGAGCCAGCACGCCGCGTCGCGGAAGGCGGTGAGCTGCGCATCGGCCTTGGCCACGGCATCGGCGGTCGCGGGCAGGGCGGCGACGGCCTTGTCGCCGAGCGCCTTTTGCAGCGAGCCCAGCGTGATCGGGCCGGTGGCGGCGATGAAGCGGCCGACGTTGTAGCAGAAGCTCACGCCCGTGCTGCGGAGGCGCGTCGGGAAGAGTTCCGGCAGGTAAATCGCGAAGCCGGCGAAGATGCCGAGCTGGCAGAAGCCCATGAGGCCGGTCATCCAAATGTCGGCCTTGGTCTGGAAATTCTTGTAGAAATAGATCGTGACTGCGAAGGCCGCGAGGAAACCGAAGGCGAAGATGATCTTGCGGCCGTAGATCGCGGCGAGCTTCGAGAAGACGATCATGCCGAAGAACGCGCCGATGTTCTGCACGATCAGGTTGGCGGCCGTCCACCACTGCTTGCCGGCGGTGATCTCGGCAGGCGAGAGGTTCTGCGCGCGCAGGGCCTTCTCGATCGCGGGGCCGATCAGCGCGCCGCTGAAGAAGCCGACGCCCCACAGGCCGACGACGCCCGCGACGCACAGGAGCATGCCGAGGATGGCCGGCCGGCGCCACTGCGCCTCGCCGAAGAGGCTGGCATAGCTGCCCATCGCCTTGCCGCCGACCTCACGGCTGGCCGCGCGCGCCGCGACCCACTTCGCCGGCTCCTTGAGCCGCACCATGATGAAGATGCAGAGAAAGGCCGGCGCCGCGCCGATGATGAAAAGATATTTCCACGAGACCATCGGGTCCATGCTCGAGAGTGCCATCGCGCAGCCCCCGGCGGTCACGTTGCCCACGGCTGAGAGCGCCTGCAGGAGACCGAGGGCCTTGGGCCGCGCGTGATCCGGCAGAGAGTCGGCGACCAGCGCCACCGCGAGACCGAATACGCCGCCGACGCCCAGGCCGGTGATCGCTCGGTAGATCATGAACTGCGTGATGTCCTGCGCAAAGGCCGAGAGCCCCGTGCAGAGCGAGTAGATGAGCACCGTGAGCGAGAGCGTCTTGGCGCGGCCGATCCGGTCGCCGACCGATCCGAAGATGAGGCCGCCCATCGCCCAGCCTGCGACGAAGATGCTCTGCGCCCAGCCGCTGAGCTGCTTCAGCACGAGGGGATCCGTGCCGGGGGCGGCGAGGGCCTTGATGGCGTTGTCGCGCGCCAGAATGAAAAGTTGCTGGTCCAGGCAGTCGAAGAGCCACGCCAGCGAGGCGACGGTGAAGACGAACCAGTGATTGCTCGAGAGCGTGCGATACCAGGGTAGGGCGGGGGATGCGGGGGACATGTAAAATGAGAGAAAGTGGGAAAGTAGAAATTGGGAAACGAAATCTCCGCGCGATTCACTGCGGAGCGACCGGCACGCCCCGCTCGGCGGAAGCGTAGAGCGCGCGGATGAGCGAGACGGCCTTGCGCGCCTCGTGGCCGTCGATGGCGGGCGCGCGCCCCGCGCGCAACGCGTCGATCAGATCCTGAATCTGGCGCTGGTGGCCGTGGTGCGTAATCGCGTTGGCTGCGCCGGCGCCGAACTGCGCGTTGGGATCGGCCTTGGCCGTGCGGAGGGCGGCGTCGCCGGGCTGCTCGTCGCGAAACTGCCACTGGTCGAGACGATCATCCTCCAGGCGGGCGGAGCCGTGCTCCCCGACGATCTCGAGGCGGCGGCCCCAGCCGGGCCAGCCCGCGGTGGTGGCCTCGATGGAGCCCTGCGCGCCATTGGCAAAGCGCAGCGTGGCGCTCGCGGTGTCCTCGGCCTCGATGTGTCCGTAGACGCGGCGCGTTTTCCAACAGAAGACTTCGGACGGCATGCCGGCGAACCACTGGAGCAGGTCGATGGCGTGGATGGCCTGGTTGATGAGCGCGCCTCCGCCGTCGAGGGCGAGCGTGCCTTTCCAGCCGGTGTAGTATTCGCGCGGGCGGTGCCACTTCACATAGGCGCTCGCGAGCACGAGGCGGCCGAAGCGCCCGGCGACGAGCGCGGCCTTGAGCGCGCGCGCGCCGTCGCCGAAGCGGGCCTGGAAGATCGGCGCGATGCGCACGCCCGCGGCATCGGCGGCGCGGAGCATCTCGTCCGCGCGCTCCGTGGTGATCTCGATGGGCTTCTCGACGACGAGGTGCTTGCCGGCGCGGATGGCGGCGAGCGCAGGCTCCAGATGGGCGCCGCTGGGGGTGGTGATGCAGACGACGTGGATGTCGGGCCGGGCGACGAGCGCGGCGACGTCCGTGGTCGCGAAGGTGAGGCCGTGCTTTTGCGCGAAGGCGCGGGCGTTGTCGGCATTGCGCGTGGCGACGCCGATGAGCTTGCCGCCCGTGGTGGCCGCGATGGCCTGTGCGTGGAAATCGGCGATCATCCCGACGCCGACGATGCCGAAGCCGAGGGTGGAGGGAGCGGACGCAGAAGCCATGAAGGCTAAGAGCCGTAGCGGTCCCCGCGGTGGCGGCCATCCGAAATTTGGTGGCGAGAGCGAGCGGCTGCGAATCCACACCAATCGAAACGAAGCTGTGCAGCCAGCGGTGATTGCTAGCCCACGACGGAGAGCGAATGGGGAAATATCAATGTCCCATCCCGATCAGACTATTCCGGGGTGGGGCCGGCTCTCCGAGCCGGCCTGAGTTGCAGGGCGATTTTCACCCGTGAACTCAGGCCGCTTGCGGAGAAGCGGCCCCACCGTCCTGTGGCTCCAAACTTCCGTGATCGGCTCGGATTCGAGGCGCACCGTCGTCGGTGGGCATGCGTATGCACGATGGTTACGCCGCACGATGTCCGGGCCATCGAGCGCCTTGTCTTTGCGCATCACCCGCCTTACTTGCCGCCTACCATGAGTTCCATCGCGCCCGTTGAGCAGAGCACCGCAGCGCTGGCCACGCGCGCCTGGGTGGAAGGCCGGACCGTGTTTATCGAACTGCACGACGGGCGCATCTTCGGCTTCCCTGCGGCGCGCTACCGCCGGCTCCGGGACGCGTCCGAGGCCGACCTGAGGAAAGTGAAGATCGAACTCGGCGGCGCCGCACTGCGCTGGGAGGAAATCGACGAGGACCTCACGGTGCGCGGCGTCGTGGCCGGGCACTTTCAGCTGCCGCCGGCGTGAGTGGCATTGAGGCAATCTGCAGCAAGAGCAGGGGGTGAAATCGGGATCTCCGCGACACCGGTCATGCGGATGAAGCCGTATTTGGCGAACAGCCTGAGGCAAGGCGCAAGCAGCCCGCGGGCTCACGGTTGACGCTCCGCGCCTTCACCGGCACGAGAGCGGGCATGTCGTCCTTGTTGCCACCCTGTCCGCATCTGCCTGCGCCGCGCGCGGGGCTCGACTGGCGGGCGCTGCATGCGTTTCGCGACGCCGACCGCGGCGGGGCGTTCTACCTCGCGTGCCTGGAATACGGGCACGCGCTCTGGCAGCGGGGCTTTGCGGCGCGCGCGCTGCTCTGCCTCGACCGCGCGTTGGGTGCGGATCTCCGTGGGGCGGAGCCGGAGCTGCGGGCGCAGCCGCTGCCGTATGCGGCGATGGCCTGGCTCATCGCCCGCACGCCGCCCGGGGTGTTTCTCGGCAACCCGCGCGTGCATTTCCAACACTACGCCGACAGGATGAACGAGCCGCGCCGCGACCAACGCCGCTGGCGGGCGTGGGCGTGCTGGGCGCTGGCGCGCGCGGTGCGGCCGGACTTGCCCGGTGATCCGAAGCATCAGGTCGTGGAGCCTACGCTCGACGCCATTGCCGCGGCGCTGCTCGCGCATGGATTGCCGGGGGAGCCGGAGCTGTGGCGCGCGGAATTGGCCCGGGCTGGGGAGTGGAAAACATTGGCTTGAAGGTGGGGCCGGCTCTCCGAGCCGGCCTAATTTACGGCTGTCGATCGCGGTTAGCGGCGGCCGGGCTGCCGGGATGGGTCGTGCAGTAGCGATGCGAGTCGGCGACGGGCAGCGGGCGGGCGAGGTCCACGTCGTTGCGGCTCGCGTGCCGGCCCCACGCGAAGAGCTTTTCGAAAAACGGCAGCCAGCGGCTGCCCTCGATCTGCGCGAGGAAGTAAACCTCGTGCTCCTTTTCCTTGAGCCCCATCGCGTGGAGGATCGCGTCGTGCTCGCGGATGCCGAGCGCGTGGAAGTGCTGCATCATCACGAAATACTCGCACACGTTGCCGCTCTCGAGCTTGCCGGCGAAGAAGTAGGGCATGAACCAGCCGATCACGTGGCAGCTCGCGGAGATGGCTTTGCCGATGAGCCAGTATTGCGCCTCGAAGCGCCGTGAGACCGGCACGCCGTGGCGGAGCATGATCGCCTGCACGTGGCGGCGATGTTCCCACTCGTCGTCCTCGATTTGTTTCACGGCCGCCTTGGCCGCGGGATCACGCAGCGAGGCGGCGTGGCCGACGTAGGCGAAGGCGGCGGCACGCTCCGCGGAATAGGCGCGCTGGAGCAGGCGGACGAGCGCCGGGTGGTTGAGTTTCACCTTGGGCTCATCTTTCCAGACCGGCGCGCGGCCGCGAGCGGGAAGCGGCGGCGCGCGGAGGTTATTACGCCGCGGCTTGGCGCCCAAAAGAAAACGGCGCGGCGCGGCTGCTGATCTTTCGGCTTGGCGAGCCGGGCGGCGGTTTTCCACGCTTGGCCGCGATGCCGACTTCCCCTGCCGCCGCCCCGACCTCGGATTATCTTCTCCTTTTTCGCAACGCCGGGCCGGAGACGCATGCGCATCTCACGGCCGAACAGCGGACGCGACTCGCCCAGCAATGGAACGACTGGGCCTCTTCGCTCATGGCGCAGGGCAAGCTCCGCCATGCGCGCCCGCTCGCCCTTGGTGGCCGCGTCGTCTCCGGCCCGGAGGGTGGCCGCGTGACGGACGGGCCTTACGCGGAGGGCAAGGAAGTCGTGGGCGGATATTTCTTCATTGCGGTCGCTGACCTCGACGAGGCCACCGCCATCGCGAAACAATGCCCGGGTCTGGCGCAGGGTCTCACGGTGGAGGTGCGACTGGTCGCGGATGTCAGCCCGGTGCTGACCGAGGTGCGCGGGCGGCCGCCAGTGTGAGGTTTTTTCGCCGCGGTTTTCCTTGGTAAAGCAGGGCGCCTTCAAGGTGCGACGCGACCGAGCGTCACACGCGCTGTGCGTCGGCGGCCGGGCCGGATGGTTCACGCAGAGTTCCCGTTCCCCGCCCGCGCCGAAGACGATCCACCAGCGCGCGAATTTCGGCAGGCCGGGAAAAGTGAACTCGATCACGGTCTGCCCGACGGGCAGCTGCGTGGCGTCGATGCGCCGGCAGAGGGTTTTGATGCGGCGGCGAAGAGTGGCCGGACGGACGAACTGCACGCCCAGCTCGTCGAGCTGGCCAAGTCCCAGCAACGGTGTTCAGGAAACAAGGATAAAGTCGGGGTTTTTGAGGAGGCGGTTGAGGAGGACAGTGAGTTTTCGCATGACGGCGGTGAGGGCGACCTTGGCGGGTTTGCCCCGGTCGCGGAGCCGCTGGTAGAAGGCCT
>JAEUHC010000003.1 GCA_016794785.1 Opitutaceae bacterium
CTCCATGCTCGGGCCAGCCGTAACGGAGGGAAGCCTCCGCGCCGTTAAACTCGCGCTTCAGCACGTAGTTGATGACCCCGCCCACGGCATCGGAGCCGTAGATGGACGAGGCTCCGTCACGCAGCACCTCAATGCGCTCAACGCCCGCCGTGGGGAGCTGGTTGACATTCACCGCCTGCGTGAGGCCGGCGGTCATGGGGTTGATTGCCATGCGGCGGCCGTTCACGAGGATGAGTGTGGCGGTCGCGCCCATGTTGCGCAGGTTGACGTTGGCGTTGTCGCCGCGGGCGCCGGATGAGCCCAGCCGGGTTTCGTTCTCGGGCAGATTTACGACCGACGGCAACGACGTGAGCAGATCGACCGGCAGCACGGCATTGCGAACTTCCATCGCGGTCTGATCCAGCACGGTGACGGGGACGATCTTCTCCATGTCGAGGCGCTTGATGTTGGAGCCCGTCACGAGGAATTGCTGGAGCGCCACCGGCTCATCGTCGGGTTTGGCGGAGGTGCGGATCGGTGCGGTCTGGGCGGAGACGCTGCACAGCAGCGCAAGCGACAGGAGTCCGCCGAGCAGCCGGCGAATGATTGGGGTGGTTGAGTTTGTTCGATGGGTCATGTTTGGAGTTGGATTGGTTGATTCAGGTTTCGCACTGCCGTGCCTAGTTTTTTTTGGCAATGGGTAAAAAAAAGACCGGGCAGGCGTTTTGAGCGCGCGCGGTGGAGTGGGTTGCTCGCGATCAGTAGCGCCGTTCGATGTAGAACGAGAAACGCCGGGGCATGGTGCCGCTGTTGGCCGTGCCCGTAATGACGCGTTGGTCGAGGACGTTTTGCACGCGGAGCTGCGCCTCCCACGATCCGGTCCCGACTCGCCGCACGGCCCGGACACCGACATCCCAACGAAGGCTGGAGCTTTGCAGCACGATATTGTCGGGATTTAAGACGACGTCGTCCGTGTAGCCGAAGGCGTTTTGCGCGTAGAACGCCCAACTATTATCCCTATGAACCAAATAGTTGCCGACGAAATTCAGCCGGACGGGAGTGTCGCCGCGCTGTCGCCGCTTCACCACCGAGAGGTCCGATTGCACGGCGAAGATCGCGGTGTGCGCAAAGGCCCCCGACGCATAGAAGGAAAATCGATCGGTGGGAGCGCCCGAAACTTCGACTTCCACGCCTTCCGAGGTGGCACTGGGATCGACGACGTTTTCGCGCCAGTTGAACTGCGGGCTTAACTCGTCGTTGCGGTTGGTCCGAAAGTTTACGGAGCGAATATCGCTTCCCTCCAGAATCTTGTAATACGACACGTTGAACGTGAGCCGGCCATTGAGCACTTCCGATTTCAGCCCGATTTCGTCGAGTTCCACGGTGCGGGCGGCCGAGACGCGCTGCGCAGGATCGCGTCCCGCGACACCGAACGTGCCTTCCGGAAAACGGAGGACGTTGCGGGTCGGATCCTGCTGCTCGGCGTGAACGGCGAAGGCCGTCAGCCAGGGAACAACACGGAACGAGCCGCCGAGGCGCCACGTCTTGTCCGTGGGTTCGGGCCGCGAAGCGGTGAAGGTGTTGGTCCTCCGATCCCGGATATCCTCTTCGATCTTGTCGTAGCGCCAGCCGCCGGTCAGTTGGAGCCGGTTCTTCCATGCTTTGGCCGTGTGCTGCACGTAGTAGGACGTCTCCTCGACATCACGCGTCTCGAAAGTGCTCACCGCTTGCGCCGGCAGATCGCTGCGTTTCAGATTCAGGAACGCGCTGTTTTCCAAGATGCGGAAGATGCCGCCGGTGTTGGCGCGCTTGAAACGGTCGAAGACATCCCGATGGGTAAACTCATAGCCCAGCAGTGTCTGATGGGTCATTGTCGCGAAATCGTAGTCGAGCAGGAAGTCTCCTTGGTAGGATACGAATTCGATGTCCCTTTCCGTAGTGTCATGTCGCAGCGCCATCGTCCAATCGATCGGCGGGCCCAGCGGATTGTTGGGCGCGAAGACGTAGTTGCCGAAACCACGCAGCCGGGTCAGTTCGCGATCCACCTCTGTCTTGACCCAAAGCAATCCTTGCCGAGTGGAGAACCAGCGGGTGAATTTGTGATCCAGGATACTCTGAACTTCGTAAGCCTGGGCGTCGGGTTTGACGAACGACGCGGTCTGCGGCGTGTTCAGCGGCAGCATTTTGATTTTGGCGAGGGCGCCGTCCAAGGGGAAGGTGCGCACGATGGAACCGTTGGCGGCGCGGGAAAAAAACTGGAACTCGTCCTGAATCTCGAAAAATTCAGCCGAAGGCGTCCGCCCGGACTGAAGGCTGCCCTCAATCAGTAGATTCGTGCGCTCGTTGAAGCGAAATTCCACCGAGGGAAAAAAGGCGATCGTATCGTATTTTTCGTTGGGCAGGTAGATTTCTCCCCCGGTGTAGGCCGCGATCGCCCGATAAAGCACGGAGCCGTCAGCTTTGAGCGGGCCGGTCTGATCCACCTCGGCTTTGTAGTAGCCGAAGTCATCGGCCGTAAATCGCAGCGACGTGGCCGGTTTCGGCTGCGGCTTCTTGGTGATTAGGTTCACCACGCCACCCGCCTCGCCGCGACCGGTGGTGGCGGAACCCAAACCCTTGATGACTTCGACGCGTGCGATGTTGGAGAGGTCCTTCCGGAAATGCAGCGACGAGCCCGTGGTGTAGCGAAAGCTGTTTCGGAACTGACTGAACACGTCGATCGAACGCACTTGGAATTGGTCTTGTCCGCCGTTGCGGACCGTCACGCCGGGCAGAAAGGCCACGGCCTCACCCAAGCTGGGCGCCACCAATTCCTTGATCATGCGTTCGGAGGCGATGTTGACCGTCTGGGGAACGTCGCGCAAAGGCGTGTTGAGGCGGGTGAGCGACGTCGAGGAAGTGACGCCGTAACCGCTGGCGTCCTCCTTGGCCTCGACCGAGAACGGAGCGAGGACCAGAACTTCTTTCTCACCGGCAGGCGGCGGTTGGGCCGACTGAGCCCAAACCGGCAGTCCGGCCGACAAGAGCGCCACGACGGTGGTGATACGGGAGTATGGACGGATGTCTGGCATACGTGGGAGGGTGCAGGGTTCGTGGTTTGACTACCGAGGTGGAGAGGGCGCTGCCGCCTGTGAATCCTTGCGGTCTTCACTGGCAGCCGCAGCGGATGAAAGACGGTGATGGATTGAGTGCTTGCTTCGGGTCAGGTCCGATAGGCAATAACGCGGATGAAATTGCGCAGGGTAAAAGGGCACCGTGGGAGGGAAGGAGGGTGGTCGGTGAACAGCGCGGGGACCGCCATTCAATAACGTGACCAAAATTTTGTGCGGGTTGACGTGCAATGGGGCTGCCGTGTTATTGTAACAGCGTGGGAAGCCCAACCTCTCTAAAAAATCTTCGAGCGATCGCCGAAGCCTGCGACGTATCGGCCATGACCGTTTCCCGCGTGCTGCGGAATTTTCCCAACGTGGCATCCGATACCCGGCGCCGCGTGCTATCGGCCGCGAAAAAACTCGGTTATGTGCCTGATCCGCACATGGCGCGGCTGATGGCGCGAATCCGCAGCTACCGACAGCGGCGTGCCGCGGCGGTTATCGCGCTGGTGCGCGATGAGATTCCAGGGGACGAATTGCTCGATCACGCTTATCAATATGTCGCACTTGACGACATCCGCATGCGGGCGGCGCGACATGGCTACCGCGCCGAGGAGTTTCGGCTTGATCGCACGCGGATGTCGGCTGCGCGCTTGGCGCAGATCCTTGAGACCCGCGGAATCGAGGGCCTGATTATTTCGCCGCAGTCTTCGCATAGCATCGGCACCGAACTCGATTACTCGAGGTTCGCGGCGGTGACGCTGGGCTATGGGCTCACGCAGCCGGCGCTTCACCGTGCGAGCACGCACATGACACGCGGCATTCAGCAGGCGACTGCCGAGTTGGCGGCACGTGGCTACCGGCGGATTGGTTTGGCGATCACGCAGTGGGTGGATAACCGCTCCGACCACGCTTATCAGGGTGCAATGCTGACGTATCAGCAGCAAATCCCGCCGCGAGATCGCGTGCCGTTGCTGTTGTTCCCGGAGAACAATCTAGCCCAAGAATACGAAATCTTCCGCAGGTGGTTCCAGCGGCATCGTCCGGATGTCGTTATTTCGTTCGATTCCTACGTCCCGGAGTGGCTGACCGAAAAGCTTGGTCGTCGCATTCCGGAACAGGTCGGGATGGTCGTGCACGATTGGGCGGAGCGCCATCGGAACTTCGCCGGCATTCATCATCGTCGGGCCCAGGTTGCGTCCGCGGCGGTGGATATGCTGGCGACGCTTCTGATGCACAACGAGCGCGGGGTGCCAGACATTCCGCGTCAGACGCTGACACCTCCCGCGTGGGTCGATGGTCCGAGTATCCGTCCGCGCTGAAGGGCGCGGCTGCCGGGAATTTTTGGTGACCACTGTGTTACAATAACAGTTACAGGAGAGTTGCGCCACCTGCCGCATTGGCGGACATACGCCGGTCGCCACTGCGGCTCTCCATGTCTTCCGAATCAGCGCCCTTGATCCTATTTACCAACGCGGTGCCCGTCGAGGTTCTGGTCCCGCTCAAAGGAATTGCTCGCGTGGTGCTCGGACCCGCTGGCGGCGACTTGATGCCTCGGGCAGAAGTGCTGCGGCTTGCTCCAGAACTTGCCGGCATCGTGAATCAGGCGGAACTACGGGTGGATGCCGAGCTCTTGGACTGCGCACCAAAATTGAAAGTGGTCGCCAATGTTTCGATTGGCGTGAACAATTTGGATATACCGCTCATGCAGCGGCGCGGGGTTTTTGCCACCAATGTTCCGCACGCGTTTGTCGAATCCACGGCGGACTTCACTCTTGGGGCTTTGCTGGCCGTCGCCCGAAGGATTCATGAAGCCGATAGTTATGTGCGAGCGGGCGGATGGCGCAGCTTCCAGCCCGGAGTTTGGGATGGGGCGTTGCTCCATGGCAAAACATTGGGTCTCGTTGGCTACGGCGCAATCGGTCAGGCGGTCGCGCAAAGGGCGCGGGGCTTTGGACTGCGCATCCTCTTTCATCAACGCACGCCGGTCGATCATAGCGACTATGCTGCGCTCGACCGGTTGCTGCGCGAAGCCGACGTAGTCTCGCTGCACCTGCCTCTCAATCGAGACTCCGAGGGATTGATCGGTGCGGCCCGCTTGGCGCAGATGAAGCGCGGTGCCCTCCTCATCAACGCGTCGCGTGGTCGCATCGTGGATGAATCGGCTCTGGTCGCAGCGCTGGAATCCGGCCATCTCGCGGGCGCGGCGCTGGATGTCTTCGAGAATGAGCCCCAGGTTCATCCCGCGTTGCTTGCCATGCGCAATGTCGTGCTCACTCCCCATATCGGCGGAGGCACGCGCGAAAGCCGCCTCCGGGCTCGCCTTCACTGTGTCAATGACGTTGCCCGGGTTCTAGCCGGACAGCGTCCGCTCAATCCGCTCAATGAGCCAGTCGTGGCCCTGCGCAGCTGAATGAGTCACTTCGATGCCGTTCTCCTCGAATGAAAATATCGCGACTTGAAACATTTCACGTGCGCCCTCGTTGGCTGATCGTGCGCGTGCAAACCGACACGGGTTTGACTGGTCTCGGTGAGGCGACCCTCGAAGGTGCGTCGCTCACCGTCGAGACGATGCTGTGTGAAATGAGCCGCTGGCTGATCGGTCAGGATCCGCGGCGTATCGAATACATCTGGCAGCATCTCTACCGCGGGGGATTCTATCGCGGCGGGCCGGTTCATTGCACCGCTCTTTCCGGCGTCGACATGGCGCTCTGGGACATCCTCGGAAAATCGCTGGGCGTCCCGGTCCACCAGTTGCTCGGTGGACGCGTGCGCGATCGGATTCGGATGTATGCCTGGACCGACGCCGGCACGGCCGACAACTATGTCAACTCGGTGCGCGACCTGCGCGACACCCGCGGGCTCACGGCCTTCAAATACAACGCCACGGGTATGATGCGTCCGCTTTCTGCTCCCGCAGCCCTGCAAGCGGCGGCCGATCGTCTGGGCTCCTTGCGGCAGGCCGCCGGGCCTCACGTCGATATTGGGGCAGATTTTCACGGCCGCCTGACTTTTCCCGACGCCAAGCGCCTGGCCAAATTGCTGGAGCAACACCAGCCGATGTTCATCGAGGAACCGATTCTGCCCGGCGACGCGGACGGACTGAGGGAGATCGCGGATGCCACCAGCATCCCCATCGCGGCCGGCGAAAGGCTGTTCACCCGGTGGCAATTTCAAGAACTGATCGAGAAATGCGCGGTGCGCGTCGTGCAGCCTGACGTGGCGCACGCGGGAGGAATTTCCGAGGTGCGGCGCATCGCTGCCATGGCGGAATCACGGGATATTCTTATTGCCCCGCACTGCCCGCTGAGTCCGGTGGCGCTCGCCGCCAGCCTGCAGCTCGATGCTGCCTGCCCAAATTTTTTCATTCAAGAACACGTGACGCTCGGCGAAACACTGCTAGCCGAACCCTTCGTCATTGAAGCGGGCCACATCAGCGTGCCCGATCGCCCCGGTCTCGGGATCGAGTTGGATGAGCACAAGCTCGCTGCCGAACAGTTTGACGGTGTATGGGACACTCCACGCTTCACGGCGGAGGATGGAGGCTTCGCTGAATGGTGACCCCACAAACCGTGACTCAATTTATTTCCTGCGATTGGGGCACCTCACGCCTGCGGCTTCGATTGGTCGAACTGGCACAGGGCCGGGTTCTGGCCGAGCACGCCTCCGACGAAGGTATCCAGCATTTGGCCAAGCTGCATCCCGCCCAGCACGGACGGCGCGAATTCCTTGGCGCGGTGCTCGAGCGTGGCATCGGCGCGCTGGGCGTCGGCGGCCAAGCCGACATTCCTGTGGTGATTTCCGGCATGGCCTCGTCCACCTTGGGCTGGCAGTCACTGCCCTACGCGTCCTTGCCGGCGCCGATCGACGGCAGCACGGTGCGCTTCCTCGATTTTCTTCACGCTGGCCGCAAGGTGCGATTGATTTCCGGCCTGCAGGCGGCGAGCGACGTCATGCGTGGCGAAGAGACGGAATTGATCGGGCTGTTCGCCGATCCCAACCGACACGGTTTGCGTGAGAACTGCACGGTCGTGCTGCCAGGCAGCCATTCCAAGCATGTGCGATTGCACGCCGGCCAGGTTGTGGATTTTACCACCTACCTAACGGGCGAACTCTACGGCCTGCTCAGTCAAAACAGCACGCTGGCCACTCCGGGCGAAGCAATCTTCGACGAGACCGCCTTTGTCGCTGGCGTGCACGTGGCCCGAAAGCTCGGCTTGAGCGCGGCGCTCTTTCAAACCCGGGCGCGCACGGTGCTCGGGCATCTGGCCGCAGAAAGCAGCCGTGCGTTTCTCAGCGGCGTGTTGATTGGTGCGGAGGTAGCCACTTTGACCGGGGCGTCCGCGGGGAAGATCCTGCTCGCTGCGACGGATTCGTTTGCGCGTCAGTATGCCTTGGCGCTGGGTGAACTCTCACCGGATGCCGTCGTGGTGCAAATCCCCCCGACCGACTTGGCCACGGCAGTCATGAAGGGCCAGGCCAGGATTCTGTCTTTCCCATGACGGACCCGGCCTTCAGCGCGGCCCGGTTCGCGGCCATGCCTCTCATCGCGATTCTGCGTGGCCAGCCCGGGAGGTTCGTCGAACCGGTCGTGCAAGCTTTGTTCGAAGGTGGTTTCACCGCCTTGGAAATCACTATGAACTCGCCGGGAGCCGCGGCTCAAATCCGAGCCGCCGTGGCGCACTCGCAAGGTCGCATGAACATCGGCGCCGGCACCGTGACCACCTTGGCCGAACTCGACGAAGCCGGGGCCGCCGGAGCCAGTTTCATCGTCACACCGGTGATCGTGCCGGATGTGATTGGCGAATGCGTGCGGCGCGGATTGCCGGTATTTCCGGGCGCGTTCACGCCCACCGAGGTGCACCAAGCGCACCGACTCGGCGCGACGATGGTGAAACTTTTTCCCGCCCACCGCCTCGGCCCAGGCTACGTGCGCGACTTGAAGGCGCCGTTGTCTTCCGTGCGTCTGCTCGCGACCGGCGGCATCACGCCCGAGACGCTGCCGGAGTATGCGCGCGCCGGCGCCGAAGGATTTGGCGTCGGAAGTCCGCTGCTGGCACCGGAACGGCTGGCTGCCGGAGATTGGGAGTGGCTGCGAAAACGAGCAGAAAGTTTCTGCGTGGCGTGGAAAGCCTCGCTCGCGCCGGAGGGCTAGAACTTTACTCGCGGCACGATCGGCCGGCACTGCGCCGGCATGGTAAGGAAAGATGCAGGGGGACCGATCAGAGCTTTTTCGAAATCTCCAAGTAGTAGCTCCGACCTTTAGCGCTAACGGTGCCGCCTTGATAGCCGCGCGATTCGTCCGCAATTGGCGGCTCTTCGTCGAAGAGATTGGAGATGCCAAAACGCGCGGTCACGTTGGCGAGCAGGCCACGCGTCGCAGTGAAGCGATGCTGCATGTTCACATTGTGTTGGATCACCTGCTTGATCCACCAGCGATAGCGCACGACGCCGCCGATGTCGTTGAAGACTTTGATGTAGTCGGGGCGGCCGAGTTGATCGTAAATCGCCTGACCGGCCGCGCCGGTGGCGAGCGCGCCGCCGGGATCCATCGAGCCGCCGTAGTATTCCGCAAACCAGCCGGCGCTCCACGCGCCACGACGCCACGTGACGCCCGCGTTGCCACGCCATTTCGCCCGGCCGTCCTCCTCAAGGATCGAGTCGGGTTCGGAGAACTCGTCGAGCTGTTGCTTGAACTTGCGGTTGTAGGTCGCCTCGGCCTTCAGGGTGAACTGGCCGACCGCGAGTTTCGGCAAGCGGTAGGTGAGTGCGAAATCCCAGCCTTCGAGATCGCGGCCGGCGACGTTGAGGTAGTCGTCGATCACGGAGAGCACGCGCCCGACGGGCGCGCGTTGCGAGGAAACGGGGCGCGTGGCGTTGAAGGCGGCATAGGCGTCCCGGTCGGGCTGCGTGACCGGGGCGCGGGTGACCTTGTCGCTGCCCTTGTAGTCTGGTGCGCCTGAGCCGGTGACGACGCTGCTGGCGGCGGTGCCGCCCGCGATTTGAGCCTGCGTGTAGGCATCGAGGAGTGTCTCGTCGCGGAGCAGCACGCCGGCGGCACCGAGGTTGTCGATCACCCGCTTCTGGTCGAGACGCCACCAATCGACGGTGAAGCTGAGGCCTTTCACGCGCGGGACTTCGATGGCGATGCCGATGGTGGACGTGCTGGATTCCTCGGGGCGCAGCGTGGCGTTTCCCTGACGGAAGACCGTGCGATTGGTGGCGCCATCGGTGATGAGGTTCGTGACCTCGAAGCGATAAGGATCGGAGATGCCGGTGACGGAACGCTGGAGCGGCGAGGTGTTGGTCTGCACCAGATTCGGCGCGCGGAACGACTCGTTGTAGGAAGCGCGCAGGAGGACGTGAGCGCCAGGGCGCCAGGCGAGGCCGTATTTCGGCTTCACGGCGCCGTCGATCTTGGGAAATTTTTCGTAGCGCGCGGCGGCGGAGAATTCGAGCACGTCGAGAAACGGGCGGCGGTTCTTTTTTCCGAACACCGGCACAAGCACCTCGGCGAAGGCGGAGTAAACGCTGCGCTGCGAGGAGAGATTCAGGTTGGGGCTGAGGCCGATGAAGTCGTTGTCCGTGCCCCCCGGGAGAAACGGCGTGGTGTCGCCCGCGGGGTTGAGGCCGTGGAACGGCGGGCGCCAGTCGCGATAGCTTTCCCAGCGGTATTCACCGCCGAGTGCGCTGCCGATGCGACCGCCCCAGAAATCGGCGAGCGAGCCGTTGAGTTTTGCATCCCACGTGGCGAGTTCGGTCCGGCCTTCGCGAACGAAAGTGTCGGTGAGGGCATTCACGATCGACGTCGGATTGGTATAGGGCTGGTCGACGGTGACGGTGCCGCCAATGTTGCGGAAGGTGTAGCCAAACGGGTTGAACGCCGTGCTGTCGGTGCGGAGGAGCGCGGCCTGAAGGCGGCTGTGCCGGATGTTGTTGGCCTCCTCGTCGCGCGTCCACGCGCGGGAATACAGCGCGCCGGATTCCCATTCGAAGTCCGCAAATGTCCGGCCACGCAGGCCGCCGATCAGGCGCAGTGATTGGGAGAGGACACTGATATCTTTCGGTTTGAACTCGCGCGGGCGCACGCCAGTCCCTCCAGCCAAAAGCACGTCGGCAGGTGTGCCAGTGACGCGCGGGGTGCCATCGGCATTGGATGCGCCCGTCGGATGGTAGAAACGCGAACCGAAGGGATTCCACGGATTGTTCGCGCCGACGTAGATGTTAAGATCGTCGGTGGCATCCGAGCCGGGGGGATCGCGGTGGTTAAGGGAGTCGGCGCGATAGTAGGCCAACTCGCCGAAGGCTGAGAGGCGTTCGTTCAGCCGGTGGTCGAGCGCGGTGAAAATGTTCAACCGATCCGTCTGCGGCAAAATCACGCGGTCAAGACCGAGGTTGAAATAGTAATCGCGTTCGACGCCCGTGGGCAGCCGCGACGGGGCGGTCTGGCGCAGGCCGGTGCCGCCGGTGGCGAGCGGGGTCAGGAAAAAAACGCCGGCGGCCGAAGCGGTCAACGACGTGGAAGGCGTGGTCGAGGTGGTGATGCCCGCGTTGCCCGTGGGACGTGCGCCCACAAAATTTCCCGTGGCATCGAAGGTGCCGCGGATGAAGTTGCCGTATTGCGAAGCGGTGGACCGATTGTCGAAGTCGGTGTCGGTGGTGCTCCACGGCTCCGGGACATTGCGCACGCGGCGCACATCGGAATCGCGGGAGAATTTACGGTCCTTGGTCCCGAGCAGCTCGCGGTGATAGACATCGACCATCGCGAGCAGACTGGTCCTGCCGCCGTTAAAGACCTTGCCGCCGCTCAGGGTCGTGCGCCAGTCCTCGGCGCCGCCGTGCTGGGTGAGGCTGCCACGCAGGGAGAGGTCGTAGCCGTCGTAGTCGCGGCGAAGGATCGTGTTGACGACACCGGCGGCGGCATCGGCCCCGTAAATGGCAGAAGCACCGTCGCGCAGCACCTCAATGCGTTGGATTGCGGCGGTGGGGAGCTGGTTGATGTTGACGGCGAGCGATGGCACGCCGCCTTCGGCCTGGCTGATCGGATGCGGCGCGAGGCGGCGGCCGTTGACCAGGACAAGGGTGTTGCCGGAGCCGATGCCACGGAGGTTGAGCGCAGTGTTGTCGCCCCGCGCATCGGCACCGAGGACATTGGTCTCGGTGAGCGTGAGTGCTCCGCCGTTGGGGAGCAGTTGGAGAAGCTCGGCCGCCGTCGGAGCGGCGCGCAGCGCGATGTCGTCGAAATCGAGCACTGTGACCGGCAGGTTGATCTCCTGATCGATGCGGCGGATGTTGGAGCCCGTGACGGTGACGGCTTCCATGACCTGCACCGGAGGCTTGGCGTTCGGCACGGCGGGCGCCTTGGGGGCAGTTTGCGCGGCAAGCGATGCGGCCAAAAAGCCGGTCAGAATGAATGCGGGCAGGAAGCGTGCAGATGCGGCCGGCGGTTTTTTTTGTGAGTTCATGGGCAGCGATTCGGAGCGGCTGGTTGGTCAGGTGCGTGGGATAGAGGAAGGGACGACATAAATACTCAATATCGTCTGCCGGCTGCGGCGTGAGTGGGTGTCAGTGTGTCAGTCGTGGGCAACGCGTTCAACCCACGGAAACACGTGGGGCCGAACGCAAGTTCTCATGTCTCCAGTTCTCCCGGGCCAATACCGTTGCGCTCGGCCAGTAACCGGCCGAGCTCTGCGCCGAGGAGAAGGTCGGAGACCACGCCGAAATGCTGCGCGCGAATCCGGCCGAGCGCGTCGATCAACACCAGAGTCGGGGTGCCTTGCATCGCATAGGCACGCATGGTCCGCGGCAACGGGTGATCGTCGGAGGGCTGGTCCACTGCGATGGGGAGCGTGAGGCGGTATTCGTGCACGAACACCCGCAGTGCCGCCGGCGTCATCACGTCATGGTGCTCGAACACGCTGTGCAACCCGATCACTGCGAGGGAGCGTGGGTCAAATGCGCGCTGAATCTCCACCGTTTGAGGCAGTCCGTGCGAGACACAGCCGGGACAGAGCATCTGGAAGGCGTGGAGCACGACGACGCGGCCGCGCAGTTGCTCGAGCGCGAGGGGGGCCGGCGTGTTGAGCCAGAGCGAGGCGGAGATGGGCGGCGCGAGGCGGGAGACGGTGGGAGCGGCGGCGAGCGCAGAAGAGTTAGCGGACATTGGGAAATGGAATTTCAAAAACAAAAAAGGAGGAAAGCGCCGCCCGACCTGCGGCGGCTACCTTCCCCCGAAACGTGGCGCAGCGAGCGGAATTACTTCAGCGCGCTCATCGGCGCGCCGAAGTTGAGGTGTAGCGTTTGTCCGCCGACGACGAGCGCGGGGACGGATTTGACGCCGGCAGCTTCGGCTTCGGCGATGCGGTTCTTGGCGGTGCCGAGGTGGACGACTTCCAGATTGACCTTGGCGGTGTCGAGATAGCGCGTGACGGCGCTTTCGGCGTCGAGACAAACAGGGCAGCCGGCGTGATAGAAGGTGGCGGTGGTTTTGCTCATGGGATTTTTCCTGCGATGGATGGTTTGAAGATGTGCGGAGCGGAATGCCTCGCACGGTGTTAATCTAACGCATCCACGCGCACGCTCACAGAGGGCACGATTCGGAGCGTGGGCACCGTTTGGTGCCTACTGGACGCAAGCCCCGGACAGCGCATACTTGTGCGACATGAAATCGAAACACCTCACACTCAGCGAACGCACCGCCTACCGTGGGCTCGAAGATGTGGTGGGGTGCAAATGGTCGGCCGCAGTCGTGGGCGCGCTGCAGCGCGGGATCACGCGGCCCGGTCAACTGGAGCGCTACATCCCCGGTATCTCGACGAAAATTCTCAACGAGCGCCTGCGCAAGCTGCTCGCCTACGGTCTGGCCACGCGCGCAGATCATTCGGCCACGTCGTTGCACGTCGAGTATCGGCTCACGCCCACGGGCGCAAAACTCGCGGGCGTGATAGAACAACTGCACGCGCTGCAAGCGGAGCACTCGGTTGCGTTGACCGAGGCGACAGGAAAGCCGACGCAGCGGTGATTGGCAATTCGGCCGCCGAGAGCCGCATGTGACGCAGCCTTGCCTGCGTCCGCGGAATCACATCCCTTCCAACCCACCCTCGTTCACCATGAATCAAATCTCCCCGTTGCGCTCGTCGGCACTCACCTTGTTCTGCGCAGTTCTGGCTTGGTATTCGGCGCCGATCGGTGCTGTCGCCCAGACCGCGGGGCACGGCGAGCCTCCTGTGAAGGCTCCTTTCCTCAAAGGCGAAGACAGCCTGTGCGTGAACGATTGGTGGAATCGTCCCGCCAACCCGATCATCGATCTCAAGGTCCCGCGCGACCAAGTCGTCGCGTTTGGTCTCTATACCGTCGCCAACGGAATTCTCAAACTCAGCGCCCAACTCTATCCGCTTTATCCCAGCGAGACCCGCGAGGTTCGCCTCGAAGTCGAGCGCGATGGGCGCTGGATCGAACTGTCCCGCCACCCCGTCAATGATCTCGGCTGGTCCACCGCGTTTCGCATCGAAAAATGGGATCACTCGCGCGATCAGAAATACCGACTCCGGCACGGCGAGAGTGCCGTCTTCGAGGGCCTGATCCGGAAAAGTCCCGCAGCGAAGGACGAGATCAAACTGGCCGCGCTCTCGTGCAATTCGAACCGCGACCGTGGTCTTCGCCCCGAATACACCCGCAATCTCAATCATCAGGATCCCGATCTCGTGTTCTTCGCCGGCGATCAATCTTACGATCACAAGGAGCACACCGCCGCGTGGCTGAAGTTCGGCCTCGCGTTCAAGGAAATCATCCGCCGCCGCCCCTGTGTTTCCATTCCTGACGATCATGACATCGGCCAGGGCAATCTTTGGGGCGAGAATGGCAAAATCGCCACGAGCACCGCCGGCGACAGCGGCGGTTATTTTTTTCATCACGACTACATCAAGATGATCGAACGCCAGCAGTGCGCCAACCTCCCCGATCCGTTCGATCCCACGCCCGTCGAGCAGGGGATCGGAGTTTATTATACCAGCCTCAATGTTGGGGGCGTCGATTTCGCAATTCTCGAAGACCGCAAATTCAAGACCGGCCCGCTCGGCCGCCACCCGATGAAGGGCCCGCGACCGGACCACATCCTCGATCCCAACTACGACCCCGCTGTTATCGACACTCCGGGCCTACAGCTCCTGGGCGAACGCCAGCTCACGTTTCTCGCCGATTGGGGCGGCCGCCGTCAGGGCGTCGTGATGCGCGCAGTGCTCTCGCAAACCGGCTTTTCCGGCAGTGCCCACCTCCACGGCACCCCAACGAATCGACTCCACGCCGATCTCGATTCCAACGGCTGGCCGCAATCCGGCCGCCTCGCCGCTCTCAAACTTATCCGGCAAGCCAACGCCGTCCATATCGCCGGCGATCAGCACATCGCCACCCTTGTCCAACACGGAATTGATCGTCACCGCGACGGACCGTGGTCCTTTGTCGTCCCCGCCATCGACAACAGTTACTACGGCCGCTGGTGGTGGCCTGAAAACGAGAAACCCGGCGCCAATCCTGTCGCTAATTCTCCTCTCCCATGGACCGGCGACTACCTCGATGGCTTCAATAACAAGATTTCGATGCATGCCTACGCGAACCCCGACGCCGCCTTTTTCGAGAGCCAAAAGACGCGCACGGCCAACCTCGGCAAACCGGGCTGGGCGGACGGTTGGGGCCTGATCCGTTTCAAGAAATCCACGCGCGAAGTGACCTTCGAGTGCTGGCCCCGCTTCAGCGACGTGACACAATCTGGCGCCAAGCAGTTTCCCGGCTGGCCGCATACGATAAGGCTCTGAGGCCGGAGCCTGCTTGACTGTCTGGAATTTTGCGGGTCCTACGGCGGGGTCTGGGCCGAGGTCGGTGCTTGCCTCGCTATGAAGCAGCGGACGCCGCGGGCTTGGTCTCGCAGGAGAGGGCGATGGCGGCGAGGATGGCGAGGGCGATGCCGGCGCTTTCAATCAGGCCGACTTTTTCACCGAGGAAAATGAGGGCGAGGATGATCGTGACGATCGGCTGCAGCGCGGCGGCGAGCGGCGTGACGATGGCGGCTTTGCCTTCGTAGCGATAGGCCGCAAAAGCGGCGACGACGCCGAAGCTGTTGAGCGCGCCGGCGGCGAGGCCGGACCAAACCATGGGCGCGGACATGGCCCAGTTGAGCGGCTTGGTCGCGACGATCCAGATCGCGATCGGGATGAATGCGGCGCACCACGCGAGATACGAGAGCTCCGCAGAGACATGATTGGTGGAGACTTTCTGGGTCGCGCTGAAGACGCCCCAGCAGACCATCGCGCCGAGCGAGTAGAGCATCCACGGGGTGAGGCCGATGCGGCGGAGGATGGCGAGCGGATCGCCGAGATTCCTGGCCTCACCGCTGAGGAGAATGATCGCGGCCACCGCGATCAGGATGCCCGCGCCTTGGATGAGATTGAGGCGTTCCTTGAACCAAAAAAACGCGAGCACGATGGTGACCAGCGGATAGACATTCGTGAGCGGGACGGCGATGGCGGTGTCGGCGCCGGCTTCGAGCGCAAGGTAGAAAAAAATATTGCCCGCCGCGGCGATGAGGCCGGAGACGAAGCCCCAGAAGAGGCCGCGGGGTTTGTTGGTGCCGGTGCGAACGTTTTTTGAGCGGGCCGCGAAGATCACCGACGGCACAAGGGCGAAGGTGAAGAGCATCTGCGTCATCCAACCGGAGAGTTCGCGGCTCGGACCTTTGGAGAGCACGCCCCAGATGCCCCAGCACGTGGCGGCGGTGAGGGTGTAGAGCAGCCACGGAGGCAGGAGGGGTGATTTGGTGGCGGTCATAGGAGGGGATAGGAGTGGGGGCGGGATAGTCAGTCCGTGGCGACGGCGAGTTCGTAGGAACCGAGATCAAAAAGATCGTTGGGGAGATCGCGGCTCTCGGTGACGTAAAACGTGGGGGCTCGGCCTTCCGTGGCCGTGATGGCCTCGCCATGCGGCACGTCGGCCAGCATGGTAAAGAAACTCACCTCCGGGTCGTTCCATTTCACGCGGAGACAGAAAAAATCGGCCGCAGACACGGCGCCGGCGGCGACTTTGGCGGAGAGTTCGGGGCGGCGCATCAGGGCCACGACGAGGTAGAGCGGCTTGGTGTCGGGATCGCCGATCAACAGGAAATCTTCGTTGTCGGGATGGGTAGCGAAATCGACGAAGGGCACGCGATTCACTGTGACCGAAAGGAGCATGTGCGGACCGTAGTGCTCGGCCGAACGGTAGATAGGGTGGTCAAGGGTTTGTCCCGGTGCGGCCGGGAGATCGTGTCGATGGGCACCGAGGCGGATGATCAGGTTGCGCCGTTCAAGGTCGGCCATCACAGCCGGCGTCATGGGAATCGGTGGCAGGGCGATGACGTTTTTCATGACGGCGGATCACGCGACAACGGTGATCTTGGAGGCACGCTCGAAGCGTCCCGGCTCGCGGCCGGCGATTGCGGCGAGCGCGAGGGAGATCATTTGCACCGGGAGCATTTCCAGGACGGGCAGGAGCCGCGTCGGCGCAGCCGGCAAACGGAATGGACTCAAGTCGCTATCCGCGCTGACCAGCGCGGCACAACCGCCGGCGGCGCGGATATCGCGCACAAGCGTTTCGTTGAGCGCGGCGGTCGCGGGCGCTCCTGCGAACACCACAGCGAAAAGACCCAGGCCAACCATTTCGAGTGGCCCGTGACGAAAGGCCGGGCTGCTCATGCCCTCGGCGTGAAACCGGGTGGACTCCTTGATGATCAGTGCGCCGGTGCCGGCGGCGGCAAGCGAAGGCCCGCGACCAAGAAGGAAGAGATGGCGGAGCCGGGTGAGCTGCCCGGTGAGCTGCGCGACGTGGGTGCGCCACCGGACAAGGTAATCTTCCAAGAGGGGCGCGGTGTGATCGAGTTCCTTGATGAGGGCGTCCAAATCATCTCCGCACAGCGCACCGCCCAGCCACTCGAGGGCGACGAGCGTGGACAGGTAGGTCTTGCAGGAAACGGAGAATTCCGGGCCGGCGCGCAAAGGCACCAGTGCATCCGAGCGAAGCGCGAGGGGAGAATCCGCGGTATTGGTGACACCGACCACGAAGGGCCGCGACGGGAGCTCCGTGATCAGATCGAGCAATTGCACCATCTCCGCGCTGCGGCCGGATTGAGACACGGCGACGAGAAGCGTGCGCTCATCGAGCAGGGCGGATTGCGCGTGCACGAGTTCCCCGGTTTCGATCATCAGTGCGGTGTGCCCGGCCCGCACCAGCCGGAGTAGCAGCGGATACAAGGCGTGCAGCGAGGAACCGATACCGGTGAGCACGATGTGCCGAGAGGCCGTGGCGCGCCCTTGCAGCGGCGGAAACGAGCGCAGGCCGGTCAGGGTGTCGGCCACCGCTTGAGGTTGAGCAAGGAGATCGCGCAGGTAGGCGCCTTCGACGACGGAGAGATACAGAGACATGGGAGGAGTGGCGATGGAATCTGACAGAGTGAAGTGTTGGCGTATCAGTGTTGGAACGATCCCAGATCAGGCGCTCCGGCGGATGGCCGCCTCGCGCCAGCGAGATCAACGAGCGGGGCAAATGACATTTGGCGCCCGGCTTTCAGCGCCGGGCTGTTCGGCTTCAGTCGAAAATCGGCCGTGACGGAATCGGTCGTCGGATTCACGAACTGAGGATCGGCCACGAAGTCATTTTCGCCGGCGACGGGCGGTTTCGCGCCACCCCAATAGAGGTTGTTCTGACGGACGATATTCGCGTTGTTCCGATCGGCGCGGGTCGGCAGCCAAGTGTCGAGCGGTCGGTCAGGCTGAGCGACGACGATATTGTTGATGAAGCGGACATCCTTGCAGCGATCGAAGCCGACCTGGCCCCACTTCATTTCCGGCGTAGTGCCGTTGTGGTAGATGGTGTTGTTGGCGACATCCAGGCGGTGGCTGCCCCACATCTGGAGGCCGCAGCCGCCGTTGTTGAACGCGAGGTTGTTCTGCACCAGCGTCCGGCCGAGGTAGCCGCCGGGAGGAAACTCCGCGTTCGAATCGAGCAGGATGCCGTTGCCGTTGTAAAACTTGGTCTTCACCGGCTGATCGTCCGGCGAGTTTTTCACATAGAGCCGGTTGCCGCTCGCCTGATTGCCGGCGACGAGAATTTTCGGGACGTTTTCCTGCGCGTCGAAGTTCGCGTGACCCATGAGCGTGAGGCCGGCGGGCGCACCGTTGACGGTGGTCCAGCAATTGTTCCGCACGTGATTGTCCAGCACCGTCACCCAGTCGCAGTAGCGGACGAAGATACCGTCGGAGGTGCAATACTCGGCCACGTTTCCCGCGATGCGGATATGATGAACGAGGTCGTTGGCGGTCCGCTTCCCGCCGGGAGGCGTGGCGCGGCCGTTTACGAAGATGCCCGGCGAATTGACGTTCGGCGACGTCGTCCCGAGTTCGCCGGCGTATTGTTCCCGCGCGGTCTCGCCGTTGCCGAGGATGTGCAGGCCGCGGATTTCGAGGTAGGCGAGGATGGGCGCGCCGACGGTCTGCTGGATGTTGACGGCTACTTGACCGTGGGAGGACAACACTGGCGCGTGCCCCGGATAGTTCTTCAAGGTGATCCAGGCGGCGGGCGTGCCGGGCCGGGAGAAATTCGCCACGGGCGTGCCCGCCGGTTTTCCCGTGGGACGTTCGTAGCGTCCGTTCATCAGCAGAATGACGTCGCCCGGTTGTGCGACATCGATGGCTTTTTGGGGCGAAGCGAAAGCGGATTCCTCGGTGCGCCCGTCGTTGATATCGCGGCCGCGGGGGCTGACGTAAAATGCGGGGCTGGCATACGCGAGATTGTCGATGCGTAACTCCGCCGGACCCGAAAACGTGAAGCTGATTTGAACGAAGGGATCGGTCGGCGCGAAGGCTCCATGGCCCACCGGCTTCATCGCCGAGAGTTCAATGGCCGCGCGTTGAAAAAAATTGGCGGTCGCGGGGTAGAGCGTGGTTTCCAAGCCGCCTGAGCGGGCCTTCGCCGCGTCGAAGGATTCGACGCGCAGGGTGATCGGCTGATTCACCGAGATCGAGTGATCGAAGCTCAGGGTGAGTTTGCCGAGATTGGTTTCGCGGGCGTTCACCGCGAGCAGGCCGCTGGTGAGGACGGCCGGTTCTCCTCGCTCGACGGTCATCACGGCGGCGCCGGAAGCCTCCTTGGAAGCCTGCAGGTCCACGGTGCCGGCAGACTTCGTCGCGACGCCGGGCCATTGGCCGGGGCGATTGAAATCGTAGCGCAGCAGCGTGCCCGCACACACGGGTGCGGCCAGTGCGCAAAATGCCGCCAGTCCAAGAAGCGAATGTGGGAGTGAAGATGATTTCATCGTGATCGGATGCTTGCGCTTTGGGAGACGTCGGCCGGCGGCTGGCCGCACCGTGGCGGGATTCGTCCCGCCGGCGCGACGCAGCGATCGGAACGGCGAGCGACTCACTTCGGCGTGAGTCGGTAGGTCTGGAGTTGTTGGCGAGAGAACGTCGCCGGCAGAGCGGCTGCGGAGTTGAGCGTCACCGGTTCGAGATCGGTTTCGAGGTGAGTCGTCCGTCGCGCCGCAGCGAGGCCGGAAGCGACGGCGAGGGTCGCGGTGGCCGGGGCGTCGGAGACATTCCACAGGCGTGCAATGATGCCGTGCCCCATACCTTCCTCGGCGGGTTTCAACGCCCAGAGCAGGACGTTGGGATCGCTTACCGTAAGTAATGAGAAGGAGGCGGCGGGAAGCGTGGCGGCGGTCGGGCCGTCCACCGAGGCGGCGACGGGCGGATTTTGGTGTTCGAGGGCGAAACGCATCGCGGCAACGGCATCGTAACCGCGGTGCGCGCGGAGCGCGAAACGCTGGAGAAAATACGTCGCTCCGTTCTGATTGCGGATGCCGAGTTGGTCGCCGTCGACCTGGCCGCCGGCGAGGACGTTCAGTTGCGCGGTCGCGGTGTCGAGGGAATCGGGCGTGCTCTTGCCGAGACGCAGGAAGGCGCAATCCCAGTTGGAGAGGGTGACGCCACGGGTGCCCGTGCCATCGGTGATGTCGGCGAAGTGGTTGAGCGTGGCGTAGTCGTAGCGGGCATTGCGTTCCGCGTAGTGGCCGCGATAGGACTTTTTCTGCAACCGAATGATGGCACCGAGTTCTTCCGTGTGCACATCGGGCGAGGCGAGGTTGAAGCTGAAGGCCCAGTGGCGAACATCGCCGAAGTTTTCGGTGATTTCATTGCGGAGATCGATGCGTTCGGAGTCACGATAGAGGGTGACACGGGTGACGTGGTTGCGCGCGGCACCGCTGGTGATACGGACGGTCGCGCCCACGGGGCCGCTGTTTTCCACGACGATGCTTTTGCCACCGGCTTCATGCGCCGCCAGATCGTTGATTTTCAGTCCGGCAATCGTCGCGGCGAGTTCGACAGTTGGCTCGTGCTTGTTAATCAGGCTGGCGATGGCGCCGTCGCGATCGAGGGTGAGTTTCACACGGGAGTTTTCAAACACGCGGGCGGAAAGCGTCGCGGCGGCATCGCGAGGGGCGCTGCCGGGGCCGGGGCGCAGTTCAAAGATTTTGTAGCCCACCGGGGGCAAATCGCGGGCGAGGATGCGCAGATGCTTCCCGCCGGAGAGCGTGACAAATTGGTGGGGCGTGTCGGCGGCGGCGGTGAGGTCATGCACGTGGATGTCTTCGGAGCCGTCGTAGGGAAAATCGGCGGCGTCGGTGCGCATCCAGCCGAGGGAATTGAAGACGTAGAAGCGTTGGTGTGACGGGGAGCGCGGAATGAGCGCAGAAAGTCGTTTGGCGGCGTCGCGTTGCAGGGTGTCAACATAGCTGGCGACGCGATCGGCGAGGGTGTTTTGCCATGAGGCGCGGGCGTCGCGGGAGACGGGGCCGTCCGCAGTCCAGTCGTGTTCCCAATAGAGGCCGAGGTCCATGAACGCCCGGTCGCGGGCCGGGGCTTGGTCGCGGAAAGCCGCGGGATCGTGAAGGGCGACGACGGTGGCGAGAGCCTCGGCGGTGCGAAGCTGCTCGACGGAGCGACGGATGCGGGCGGAGGTTTCAGCCATCGAGGCACTGTAGAGATCCCATTCGTTGCCATAGGTGAGAGACTCGGTCGGGAGCTGCGCACCGTGGTGTTTTTCGAAATCCCGGAAAAAGTCCTCTTGGTTGGAAACGATCACTTGGCGGTCGGGCGTGGTCTCCGCCCGGGCGATCACGTGGAAATGCTCGGTGGTCGGATAGGTCTTGGGATCGGCGGCGTAGGGCACGCCGGTCTTGCGATCGAGCGCATCCCAGCCGAAACCAAACGCGGCCCGCACGCCGAAGGGTTCGGCGGCGCCGGGAGCGCGATAGCGGGAGAGGAACTTGGTGTTGGTGGTGAGAAAACGGATCGCCTTCACAGGGTCAAAGGCCTCGGCGTAGCCGCCGCTCTGCTTGCTGCCGCCCGGCACGAACGAGTGCCATTTCATCAACAGGCGCTGGCCGTCGAGCCCCGTGCACCAATAGATCTCGTGCTCGCGGTCGGCGAGGGAGGTGTTCCGCAGCTTGCTCGCGCAGCCGCACACGCCCCGCCAACTGAACTTCGCCCCGGCGCCTGCCCAGAGCGAAGCGAGCCCCAGTGGAAAAGACTGGTTTTCCATGGCGACGGCCTGGGTGAAGCGCAGGCCGAAGCGTCGCTCCAAGCGGCCGGAGTAATACATGCCCCGTAGCACAGCCTCGGTCGGTTGTGCGCCGTAGCACGAGACGGCGGCGTTGAGCGGCGCACTGAGATGACCGCTCTTGATGCGGTCCATCAGGCGCGCGAACTCGGCGGGAGTTTTTTGACGCTCGTATTCCCACAGCCAGAGGCTGCCGTCGGCGTTGAAACGGTTTTGCAACGGCGGCGGATTGCCGATGGTTTCGTCCGTCAGCTTCGCGTGGAAATCGAGCATCTCGACGAACACCCGCTTGTAGGTGTCGGCGTCGGCCGTCCACATGTAGTCGGTGTGATCGTCGTTCGCCAGGTAGAGGCGCACTGGCTCGGCGGCCGAAACCGGCTGCCAGGCGAGCGCGAAGGCAGGAATAAGGAGAAACCGTTTTGAGATCATGCGAGCGGGGCGGTGAAAATCCGGCGGGGGTTGTCGAGAATGAACTTGTCCGTGTCCTCCTTGGCTATGCCGTTCGCGTGCATCCAGGGCACGGCCGTATCCAGCAGGTAGGCGTAGGTGCGGTCCCGGCCGTTCACGTTGGTGTCCTCCCAGAGGAGCTTGAGTTTTCCCTGCTCGAACGACCAGGTCACGTCCATGGTGGCGACCAAGCGGTCGGCGTAACCGCGGAGGGCGAGCTCGCGAATGATGCGGGCCAGATCCTCCGGTTTGGTGTGGTTCCAGTTGCCAAAATTATTGAAACTGAGCGTGCTGCCCTTGGCTACCACACCCTCCAGGTAGTCGATTTCCTGCTCGACGGAACGTCCGCTCCAGCCGAAGGTGGCCTCGATGTGCGAGAAATAGCAGCGTCGGAGATCCGCGCCCGCTCTCTCCAGAATCTGCTGCTGTTCGGCACAGCCGCTGACGGCGTGGGCACAGATCGGAAGATGATGGCGTTGCTGGACGCGGGCGGCGGCGATGAACAGTTCCTTCTCCGCCGGCCGGATGGGCAGACGCACGGCGGCCACTTTGATAACACCGGGCCGGACCTCTGTGCCCTGAAGGCCGTGCTCGATGTCGTGCAGCATCTTGCTCTCGAAATCCTCCGCCTTCAGGGCCAGTTGCTCGCCACGCAGCAGGTAGAAGCCGGTGCAGCAGACGACATTGATGCCCGTGGCCCGCGCCACCTCCCGGATGCCCACGACATCGTCAGGCGGCCCGACATCGACAATTGTGCGCAGGCCCAGTGCCTTCGCTCGCTGCAATTCGCGGATGGCATAGGCCAGACTTTCCTCACGGTGTTCCCCGCCACGGCGCAGCGCGATATGCTCGTGCAGGCTGGAGATGCCCATCTGCTCGGGCAGGATTTCCCCCGTGGCGGTGGGAATCGGCCGGGCGCGCGGGCCGAGCAGGGGAGAGGCTTTCGCTGCAAGCAGGGAAGGAGCCAAAGCAGCGCCAGCGAGAGCCGCGGCGCTCTGCGCGAGGAATTGGCGGCGGGTGGTCATGGGTGGAGAAGAAATGAGCCGGGATGTAGGGTCCAAGTCGTTTGGTGGGACTCGTGCGACTGACGGGCGCGCGGGCAGTTCATAGTTTCGGTTTTACCGATTGGCGCATGGTGCAATGTTACCTGAGACTTCAGGGAAGTATTGGAAGTATTGAGTGATGCGGCGGATTGGCGCTGCGCGCCGGTCCAGTGCCGGCGTGCAGCGCCCCTTCTTAGTTCGCGACGAGGATCAATCCATCGCCTGGACTCAACGACAACGATTGGCCGACCGACACGTTTGCGTTGGTGTCGGCATTTTTCCATTGGGTTGTGCCGTTTGGGAGGGCTGGAACCGTGATATTCACGGCGGGGCTGCCGCTAGCCCAAGGGTAAACCGCGACCAAGCCTTTCTGGAATTTACGCTGATACACGCGGTCGTTTGGGGAGGTCGAGCCCAGCTTCAAGCCATTGGGATAGACCTGTGTCAGATTGTTCGCTGTGACGGGATTGCCGATCTGCGCAAAAAGCATGGGCGCGAGCCGATAGATGAATTTGTTATTGTTGGCATCGGTGCTAACGAGCAGAGGCTGGCCGAAAATAAGCGTGGAGTTTTTCGGAAATTCTGCCGCAGAAACAACTTTCACGGCCATGAGATACGAGGCGTAGCTGAAGCGCATCTTGGCCGCGTAGCTGGGCTCATCCTCGTTATTGATATACTTGGACAGTTCGCCAGCCGGCCCAACCATGCAGATATACGGTCGGAGGCTGTTCGCAGCATCGATCATCTTGGTGAGATGGGTGGTCCAGGTCGTGCCAGCGATCTGTTGGAAGTTAGCGCTGCCCGCTGGGCTGGGACCGACATACTCCAAGAATGAATCCTCAAAGCAGCCGGCGTTAAGGCGGCCATCATCCGTCGCAACGTTGGGCCGATCCACGAGTGTTTCGGTTCCAATACCCAGGGGATCGCCGGCCAAATGGTAAGCGCCTACTTGAAATGTTGTGTTAGCATAAATGACATAGGGCCCGTGGCCTGGTGGGGGAGCGGCTAGCATACTGCGCGTCAGAACGGTAAAGTCCTGCAATTCACTTATGAATTGAGGTTCGGTATAGTTCGCGCCGGTGCCGAAGTTCCAGATGTCTTTCGGGCGGACCTGATTTCCCCTCGCGTCACACATATTGTAGAATCCTTGGTTAAACGTGTCCCACCAAGCGCCGTCGTATTCGCGCTTGGTGCCACCGGGCGGGGGCGTGGTGGTGGTGTAGCCATTGATAATCGCGGCGCGAAACGATGCGGCGTCCGTCGCGCCCGGATCGAGTGCATAACGGATCGTCTTACCCGCAGGATTGTCGGGGTAGCCCTGGTCAAAACGAGGATCGGATACCGCATTGTCGCCGAGGTAAACTGGAGAGAACACGTTGCTGTTGATCCCATGTCCGACGTTGCCGGTGTTCTTGTAGTTCCGGACAACCGTGACCGATACGGCCCCGTTGGTATTGGGATTTCCGACGCTAACAATCTGCATCCGTTCGTTGTCAATTCTCAACCAAGAATCATACTGGGAAGGTTTGAGATACTGGATATCATAAGTGCCCGTCACCAACGGATCGTCCTTTCGGGGGATGAGCACTTCACGTGCCGGAATATCAAGGATCACATTGAACGTCGTGGCCGTATTGCTGATTCCCCATTCGAGCTTCCCGGCCTTGATCATCGCGATTCCCTTGATATATGTCGTTTGTGCTTTTTGGGCGTCAGGCGCGAGGTTTGTGGTGTAGCCTCCCATGTAGGGGATGACCGGTGTCAGGTCCGGATCGCGGCCCGAGACGTCCCGCACCAACTGCACTGGCTTGTCCGTAACGCCGGCGGCGTCCGAGCCATAAACCATCTTCAGCTTATGCACCTCGGTGGCATTCAAGGGGGACAAAAATGTCTTCGATGTGCGTTCATCCGGCACGGCGATCGCCACGACCGGATACGAAGGTGCCGCCTGGAGAGAAGGGGCTAGGAGGCCCAGCGCCAGCAGCAGGGTGCGGGGAGCGCAGCATCCCCGGAGGGTTGGGAGGAAGCGGCCGGCTGCGAAGGAGCAGCAAGCCGCGCGGGTGGTATTTATCATGTTTTTGGGTTCTTGTTTTTCGCTAACACACCGGCCGATTGCATGGTGCAAGGGTCGGGAATGGGGCGTCGTGGCGATGGGGCGAGAAAGCGCGGCAGGTTTCGACGCAATGCATTCCCGCGGCTAGGGGGCGGCGAGGGTCGCCACGGTGGCAGCACACCCACCTGCGGGGTCTGTCTTGGGGAATTGGCCGGAGTGTTGCATCCACGCTTTCACCTGCGGCCAGCCGTAGGGACCGGCAGGCTGGCCAGGGCTCGCTTCGTTGCGGCCGGGCATGGTGCCTGCCGGCTTGCTGGCATAGGGACGCAGCGTGCCGCTGGCCGTTGACCAGATGATGTTGTGCACGGCGAGAGTGTCGGGCCGGCGGCCGGTGCTCACGCAGCCAAGGAAGTTGGCGATACCGTCGCCGGCGTCCTTGTTGTCCAGACCGTTGGCGGCGGGGAGATTCGTATCGGTCCAGATCGGCTGGACACCCTTGATCGCGTCGGAGAGGAAAGGGGCGCGATCGGTGTTGTAGTTGCCGTGATAGACATGCAGCGAGACGGGCCGGTCGGTGCGCTGGCGCATGGCGTCGTAGGCTTTGTAGAGCCCACCGTAGGCCGCCTTGCCGGTGTCCTTCGCGTGGCTCACGGGCTCGCGGGGGAAGGTATCCGGACCGCAAAGACCTGCGCCCGGGGGCAGTTGGGCGATGATGGTCGGAACCTCCCGGGCGGGGAAGTTCACCATCTGCCAGAAGAGCCGGCCGCGAGGCGCTGCGTCGTCGAAATTCGCGAGCTGGCCGCCGAGCCACTGGTGAAAGGCACGGAGGTTGGCATACCAAGCGGCCTCGATTGGTCGGGTGAGGTAGGGAGATTCGCCAAGCGAGGTCTCCTGGATCACGAAACCGTAGAAGCCCCGGCGGGCCGCGGCGCTGCTTTGGAGCGTGGTGATCACCCGGTCGTAAAGTCCCTTCAGCAGTTTCAAGCTCTCGGGCTGGTCGAGCTTGATCACGCGCGGCGGCGCCTCGCCGGGGTGGGGCGTGTTGTCCCGGATTGAGAAGCTATGACGATCGCCCACTCTCATATACGCGGGAAATCTTGCGTAGCGATGCTGGAGTATCACGCGAAGATACTTGCCGCGAGCGGCGCAGGCTTCGGCGTCCGCGCGGATCCGGGTGAAACCGGCGGTTTTCCAAGTGCGTGTGCCGTCGGGAGCCGGCTCACCCTCCAAGTCACCCCAATCGTAGGCGATCTCGATGAGGCGCATCCACGGGCCGGTAGCCTCACATTCATCGAGCAGTTGCTCGGACGTCCGGTTCAGACCGGACGTCCGGTCAGTGAGACCGTGACCGGGCACGAAAAGGTGCGCCGGCGCGGCCAAGGCGGCCGGAGCAAGCGCGGCGAGCATGATAGCCAGCAAGAGCGGTAACGGGCCGAACTTCCTCTTCGGGACAGGTGCGGGGATGGGTGGCGTCATCGACGGCTGATCGGTCAGGATCGCACCCGGGCCGGGAAGCCTTGGTGCGATCAGGAGAGAGGGACGTTCAGAAGGTGAACGTGTTGGTGAGATACCAGCGGCGCTCGGGCGCGAGGCGGACGGTGGAGGCTCCACCCCAAGGCTGCGCGCCGATGGCGATGGGTTCGGTGCTTCCGAAGAGATTGCGGGCGTTGAGCTGCACTTTCCAGTTGATGCGGTTCTGCCAGAGTTTGCGTTCGTAGCTCACCCACGCGTCGAAATTGGTCTCGGCGGGAGCGTAGAAGGGATGCGCGAGGTCGAGCGTCACGCTCTGGTTGAGGTTGCGGGTCGTCGGGTAGCCGATGCCGAGTTTGTCTTGCCAGCGCACGGCGGCACCAAGGCCGAAGCCCTTCAGTTTGTCACCGAAAGGGGAGTCCTGACGAAACGTGTAATTGGTGACGAGGTTCGCGCGCCATTTGCGCTGCTCGGCCGAGGCGGAGCCTTCGGTGGCGATCGCGGTGGCGAAGGGCACCAGCACATTGGCATCGAGATAATCGCCGTAGGTCAACTGGGCCGGCACGGGCAGCGGATCGGTGGGCTGGTAACCGACGGGGTAGGTGAGGCGGGGGCGATCGCGGAGCTGGTTCCAAACCGGCGTCATCAGCCCGATCAATTTTTTCAGAAACGGCAGGCTGTTGGTTTGAATCGATTCCTGTTTGGCGACGTTCATCAAAATGCGCCAATTACGCGTGGGGTTGTAGACAATCTCGATCTCGGTGCCCTTGGCGGTGAAGTCGGTGGTATCGCCGGCGCCGCTGAGATTATTGAGGCGGCCGGCGGCCGCGAGGCTCGGGGCGGTGCCGAGGATGCCCCAGCCGTAGAGTTGGCGGAAGTTGGCGGGCAGCGGGCTGAAGAGCAGGGCGATGTCGGCGTTGCGCGACGGAGCGAGCTGCGGATTGACGTTGGCCTCCACTCCCCAAATGTCAGCCGCTTGGAGAATGCCATTGTTGATCGTGGTGTTGTAGACGCCGGGCGTGAAGCTCTGACCCTGCACGTCCGTCTGGAACCAGTTTACCCGAAGGCTGAGTTTGTCGTGGAAGCCGGAGACGCTGAATCCGTATTCTCTGGTTTTGCCGCTGGGGGAAGCGAGCGGTTGATTAAACCCGTCGACGCGGCCACCGGACGGGGTGAAATTGGCGGACTCGTTGTAGAAGACGCTGAGATCGGTGCCCTCGGGCAGCTTGAGCAATTTCTTCGGCCAGCGGAGGACGCCGCTGTAGGTCCAGGTTTCGGCGGCGACGTTGAGCGGCGGGGTGCCGGGCAGAACGAGATCATTGAACCCGTAGTGAACTTTCCCGGGATCGTTCGGGTTGCTGGGGTTCGCCACAAAATTGATATTTTGCCGGGCGAAGTAATCGGCATCGCGGCGCCAACCGACCAAGGTGACGAGGTGGTCCTGCAACCAGTAGCTTTGCAGGAGCGCGGCGCGGGACTTGATCACGTCGCGCTCGGCGTTGCCGCCGGCGTTGATTTCAACCAGCGAGGCGGGAGTGTCCACAAAAGCACCGGGGTCGGTGGCATTGGCGGCACGGACGAAATAGCGCACGGGGACGGCCAGCGGGCCGGCCTGGATGACGGGGATCTGAATGGGCGCCAACTGTAGCGGGTTGTTGTTTCCGATGAGCGATGGGCCGAGGTAAACGAGCACGCCGGGGCGGCGGGCAAAGACACTGATATTGGCATTGATGTCGCGCGCGGCCTCGCCGTCGGACGCAAAGCGATGGGTGTAGGCGATCGAATCGTTTTTCGATTCTTCGTAGAGACCGGTGAGAGTGTGGCGCCCGAGCCACTTGCCCCACGAGGATTTCGTGTCCTTGAAGTCGTATTTGACAAAGCCGGTCGCGCGCTTGGTTTCGCGCTCGGTGAAATTGTTGAGCCAGTTCGCCTGGCTGTAGATGTTGGCGAAGGGGCGGCCGTAATTTGGATTGGGCTGACCGGTGGGGAGAACCTGGTTCACATCGACGCGGATGTGATTGGAATTGCCTTGGGAGAAGCCGGAATTCTTGGTGCGCCGGTCGATGCGCTGGGTGTCGTAGGCCAGTTCAAGGCCGAGGCGGTCTTCCCAGGCACGCTGCTCGAACGCGACGTTGAACGTGTGGAAGCTGTCACCCTGGGCGGAAGTCTCGTCGATCATTCGGCGGCGGAAATCGAACGCGCTGAAATCCGTGAAGCCCTGCATCTTGATGCCGGCGGGCGCGACCCCCGATTGCTGGCCGGGCAGGACGTTGGCCCCGGTCCAGTAGGCGCCGATGAGCTCACCGACGTTCACCGTGGTCAGCAGCGGGATGGCGTCGTTGGCGAGGTCGCGGTTGACCAATGGCTGTAAGACGGCGGCGCGGACGGCGTTGGCAACATTGCCGGTGGTGACGCGGGTCTCGCTGCGGAAAGCGTAGGCGGGAGATGTGGCGGCCGGGCCGGAGTAGACTTGCAGCATTTGATCGAAGAGCTGCTGTTGGCCGAAAAGATTGCCCCAGATGGCGCTACCGACGACTTGAGTGGCTGCGGCGGGATTGCGGGCGGGATCGTCATAAAACGTCCAGTCGAAACCGGGCCGGGCGCCGTTGAGCCACGCGTCGGAGATGCTTTTAAACGGGAGCACGGTGATCGGCCGATTGGCCTTCGTGCGGCCCGTCTCGAAATTGACGCGCAGGGCGGTGGACTTGAAGGGCTCGAAGGTTGCGGCACCGTAGATGCGCTTTTTCTCCTCGTAGGCGGGACGTTGGTCGTAGCGCTCCTCGTCGTGCAGAGCGGCGAGACGCACGGCGAGTTTGCCCTTCACCAGCACGCGGTTGAAATCGAAGGACTCGCGCAGGCTGTCGTTGTCGCCGTAACGCACTTCGACCTTATTGGTGTCGCGCCGGAGGTTGGGGCGGAGCAGCGAGGTGTCGACGACGCCGGCGGGACTGCCGACGCCGAAGAGGATCGCGTTTGGGCCACGGTTGATCGTGACCGTCTCGGTGTTGTAGCTGTCGAAGGCGATGTTGGTGGTGTAAAAGCCACGCGTGAAATTCGGGGCGGACAAACCGCGGGTGCGGCTGCCCTGCTGCGGGTTGGCGCGCACGGAGTCGCCGACGACCTGGACCGAGTTGATATCATTCGTGGCGCCGGAAAAATTTCCGCCGGGACCGGCCGCTTCCATGCCGGTGGCGAAGATGAGCAGGTCGCTGGAATTGGTCGCCCCAATGTCCGTGAGAAAATCCTTGGTGTAGATCGAAATCGAGGCGCCGAGATCCTTGACCGGGGTGTTGAGGCGGGTGCCGGCGAGCGTGGAGGCCGCTTGGTAGCCCGTGTCTTTTTCCGAGTGGACGACGAAGGGCGACAGCTCGATTGCCTTGTCGGTTTCGGCTTCGGAGGAAGGCCGATTGGCAGCGGGAGCGATTTGTGCGGAGAGCGGAAGCGAGGCGACGATGAGGCCGACGAGCAACGCGAGCGGGGTTTGGGTGGGTAGGGTTGGTTTCATGGGTTACGGGTCTGGTCGCAAAAGTGAAGATCGGCCGAAGCCGCAGAGGGGGACTGCGTGGGCAATCGCTTGCCTACCTCGGCAAAAACGCTGGTCAAGGTCTAATGCACTCGATCAATGCGAAACTGCTGGCAGCGCTTGCCCGCAGAGCAGTCACCGCACCTAGTTCACCTTCCCGACGGACATCTCATTTGCTGCGCACTTTCCGGGCGGGTCCGGTAGATTCGCGAATGACCAGATCGGTCATCAACCGCGATTCCCCACCAGCGCGGCGGGATGAGCCCAGCATCTCGTGGAGGATATCCATGGCGAGTGTGCCCAGTTTCTCTCTCGGAATTCGGACGGTGGTGAGCGGCGGATAGGAGAGTGCGGCCATCGGGATGTCGTCCGCGCCGACGACGGAGATGTCCTGCGGCACGCTGAGTCCGCAGCGCAGGAACGCCCGCACCGCGCCGAGTGCGGTGAGGTCGTTGCTGCAGAGCACTGCCGTAGGCGGCTCAGTTAAAGTCAGCAAGCGTTCGGCCGCGGATGCGCCAGTGATGGCGTCGTTGTTGCCTTCGACGATTTGGGGTTTCAAGCCAAGCTTCTTGAGTTCGCTCTCGACGGCGCGGCGATAGGCGGAGTGTGAAGCGCGATTTTGCGGACCGGCGATGAGAGCGAAACGGCGATGGTTGAGCGTATGCAGGTAGCGGACGGCCTCGCCGGCTCCTTGGGCGTAGTCGAGGCGAATGTTGCTCTTGCGGCGACCAGGCCCATCGGAGTCGAGAAAGACCGAGGCGATCCCGTGCTCGGCGAGACGTTCGGCGATCGAACCGTCCACACGGGAGGTCATCACAGCGACGCCGGGGGATTTGTTTTCGATCATCCGGCGGAAAACATGCTCAGTCCGCGCCGGATCGTAGTTCGTCGTGCAGAGCAGCACTTCGTAGCCGTGCATGAGCGCGGCGCTTTCGAACGATTTGATGAGGCCGGGGTAAAACGGATTTTCGATGTCGGAAATGACGAGCCCGACAAAGTCGCTGCGACCGCGGGCGAGTCGCCGTGCGTGGGAGTCACGATGGAAGTTCATCTCCTGCAGCGCGCGCTCGATGAGCGCGCGGGTCTCGGGCGTGACGAACTTGGTGCCGTTGAGCACCCGCGAGACGGTGGACTCGGCTACCCCGCAGGCCTTCGCCACGTCTTTCATGGTCGGCATGGATGACTTTTTCATGGCGTGCATGACTAGGTGTCGCCGACGAACGGCGCAAACTCCAACCTGTCGGTGAACGATGAACCGCGCCACGTGAGGAAAATTCGGTGACCACCGGGCTTCTGGGTTCGGCGTCAGTGACGGGGAAATGGGTCAGAATTTGGCGCCGGATGCGTCATGAGAGCCGGGGCCGCTCGCCGGACTACTCGGCATTAAACGGCGTCGGTCGGTTGTGCGCCGTAGCACAAGACGACATCATTGAGCGGCGCGCTGAGGCGATCGCTCGTGATGCGGTCGATCAGTCGCGTGATACTGGCTGAACTCTTCCGGCGCTCGTATTCCCAGAGGTAGAGACTTCCATCGGCATTGAAGCGGCTCTGATTGGGCGATCTGCTGCTCGGCACAGCCGCACACGGCCTGGTGCAGATGAGCAACCGATGTCGTTGCTGGACGCGGGCGGCGGGGAGGGCAGCGCGCAGAGGAGGCGGACGGTGCCTAGCGCAGCGGCGTAGGAAGGAAGTCCCAATCGAGGACCATTTTTTCGGAGAGCGCGACCTTCAACTCACGCTCGATCGCAGCGTGGCGCGGGTCGCCGGCGAGGTTGCGCAGCTCGCCAAGATCGGCGGCGAGGTCGTAGAGCTCGTAGGTGGGGCGCGGCGCGGTGAAGTAGGCAGTCACGAACTCGGGCGCGAGTTTCCCGGCGGCGTTGGCGGCCACCATCGCCTGCCAATATGGCTCCTGCGCGCTGTCCACGGGTTGCACGCGCTGGTGCGGCGTGCAGTTGTAGATCAGCTTCCAGTTCGCGGAGCGCACGCAGCGCGCGAGGTCGAAGCTCGCCGCAGGGATGTCGGGGCGCATCGCGCCGTCGCCGCCGTGCGGGCCGCGCTCGGCGAAGACATACTTGCGGCCGTTGAACGGCTCGCCGCGGAGAAGCTTCAGGTAGCTGACGCCGGTCATCTCGGCGGGCGGCTTGACGCCGGCGATTTCGAGGAGCGTGGGCGCGAAATCCTCGCCGGAAATAAGCTCGCGCGTGACGCCGCCGGGCTGCACCACGCCGGGCCAGCGCACCATGAGCGGCACGGCAATGCCGGGATCGTGGAGCGCCCCCTTGCCGTGCGGGAAGGCCATGCCGTTGTCGCCCATGAAAACGACAATCGTGTCGCTCGCGTGGCCGCGCTTTTCGAGCAGTGCGAGCACGGCCCCCACGTCGTCGTCGAGGTGCTCGATCTCGGCGAGGTAGCGCGCGTAGTCGGCGCGGACCTCGGGCAGATCGGGGAGATAGGGCGGGAGGGTGAGCCTCGCGGGATCGATGCGCGAGCCGGGGCGGCTCGCATCCCAGACGTGATGCGGATCACTGAAGCCAAGCCAGAAGAACCACGGCCGGTTTTTCGGCGCAGCGTCGAGGAAACGGCCGAGGACGGCGTCGAAGTCCTTCACGCCGCCATCGTCCACGAAGTTCACGCGCTGTTTGAAGGTGCGGAGCTTTTTCCCGTCGAGCACGCCGCTGATGACGGGGGCGGCGTGCTTGCCGTTGGGGGGCGGGCCGTCGAGGTGGTAGCTGCGGCCGCCGACGCCGGTGAAGTAGCCGGCGCGGTCGCGGAGCTGATCGGGGAGCGCAGGTAGCTCAGCGGGGAGGGCGGAGGTGAAGCGGACCATCTTGATCGAGACGGGCGAGCGGCCGGTCATGAGCGTGGCGCGCGAAGGCACGCACTGCGGGCAGGCGACGAACATGCGATCGAAGCGCAGGCCCTGCGCGGCGAAGCCGTCGAGCGCGGGCGTGCGAAGGTCGCGGTTGCCGTAGGCGCCGAGGTGCGGGTAGCTGTGGTCGTCGGAGAGGAGGAAGAGGATGTTGGGCTTTGCCCCGGCGGCGGACGCGGCCGCAGTCGCCGGAGAAAGGAGGAGGGAGCAGGACGAAAGGAGCGCGGCGAGGACGAGGCGGTTGCTCATGCGAGAGAGATGGTCATAAAAAACACGAAAAGGGGCAAAAATTCAGGCGAATGGTTTTGGTGTTTTACGTGGCGGTTGGATTGGGCGGATCGAAGTCCCGGATCATCCTAGCCGGGATAGGAAAAATCAGGCGCAGGCGAGGTTGCGGTTTGCGGGGTGGGCGTGGTGACGGTTGCACTTTAGAACATAAACCGGTTGGTGAGAATCCACTGCCGCGGTTCGTTGAATCGGTAGTTCAAAATCTCACCGGCCGTGTTTTGCCGGAGGACGACGAACTTGTCGTCGTTGAGAACGTTATCGACGTTGAGCTGGAGGGTCCAGTTCACGTTGCGGCCGAAGAGCGTAAATTTTCGCCGGTAGCCGAGGTTGAGATCGGCGAACACCTGGCGGTCGCCGTAGGCGACAACGCTGCCGGTGGTCGCGGTGGGAGCGACGAATCGCACGATGGGCCGGTCGGCCCAGCGCAACGCACCGCCGATGCCGATGCCTTTGAGCGCGCCGTCCGTGAAATCATATGAGGTGCGGAAGTTCATTTTTTGGGGGACCTGTCCGAGGGGCCGCCGGCCGTTGGCGAGCGTGATACCGTTTAGGATACTCGCATCGATGACGTCGAGTTGCTCGGCGATGGTGTCGGCGGTGTTGTTGCCGTCGCGCTCCTGCGGCGCGAGGCCGGTGCCGCGGCCCACGAGGTAGAGGCGACCGCGCGTGCCTTCAGTCCAGAGGCCACGCATCCGGGCGATGTAGTTGACCATCTCGGGCCCGATATCCGTCCGGGCGGTCTTGGTGCGGGAATAGTTGAGGAAGAGACGCCAATTTTTCGTGGGGTTCGCCGTCAGATCGACCTCGTAGCCCTGCGTGCGCGAGGCGAAGGTGGAGCCCGTGACCACATCGCGTGGCGAGATGATCGGAGCGTTCGTGGCGGGGTCGTTTATGCCGTTGGCGGCGAGGGCATCCCAAATCGAGTTGATGCTGGCCTGGGTGACAGGCGGGGAGAAATCAAAGTCGTTCCCGGCGGTGGTTTGGAAATAGACGGCATTGAGGAAAAGGCGGCGGTCGAACAAATCCAGTTTGAAGCCCATGTCCTGGCTCCGGCCGAGAGGACGTGGCGGGCGCTGGTTCGCCAAGGTGCCGTCGACGGAGGGGATGGAGCCGCTGGCGTTGGGGAGGCCGCTGTTTTCGGCTTTGCTGTAGGTGAGGCCGAGCCAGTGGGTGGCGTGGAATACGCCGCTAAAGGTGATGTTGCGGGCGGAGCCTTCGTTGCCGGTGTGATCGCGCACGGCGGTGAGGACGCCCGTGGTGAAGCCGGCCAGCGGAGTGCGGACCTGAGAGGAGTTGTAGGCCGTGCGCTCGTCGCGGCTCAGGCCGACCACGGTGTTGATGCGTCTATTCCAAAAATTACTTTGCAGCATCCCAATGTAAGACTTGCTCTCCGTGGAGGTGAACTGCGTGCCATTGCCGAACGAGATCCAGTCGATCTGATAGGCCCGGCCGCTGATCGGATCGGTGAGGCCGCTGGGGCTGGACGTGCGCCAGTCGGCGAGAAAGATATTGCCGGAGGGGCCGTTGAGATCGACGTAGGTGCGGCGCCAGACGCGGTTGTTATTGTTCTCGGGATTGGCGAGCGTCGGGGCGTTGGGTGAAGTGACGAATTCTTTCAACTGCACGCCGGTCATTTTTTCGAAATTGTATTCGGCGACGCCGGCGAGCGTGTGGGAACCGAAATAGCGGCCGAGATCGAATTTGTAGCTGCCGCTGGCGCGCACGGCATCGGTGCGGGTGTCGCGATAGTTGCGCTGCATCTGGGATTCGAGGAAGGCGCGGCCGGCGTTCGGGTTGGGCGCGCCGGTGGGCAGCGTGGGGCTGGGATCGGCGCGGAGATAGGTGCCGAGGTTTTGCTGCGCATCCTTGTTGTAGAAGTGATCGTCGAGGCGCATCGCGGCGACCTCGAGGTTGAGATCGCGCGTGAAGGCGTGGGTGAGAAACGCGGTGAAACGGTTGGAGGTGTTGTCCTGGCCCATGCCGGGCCCGAGGATGGAGGTCTCGCGGGGCAGCACGGAGAAATCCGTGAGCGTGGGATCGCCGCCGACGAGTGCGCGGGGCGAGGTGCGCGACGAGGCGGACCGGTTCATGAGGGAATTCGTGGCGGCGTCGTAGACGAGCCAGGTGGCCGTCGCGCCCGCCGTGCGTTCGATACTGCCCGGAACGGCGACGGCGGAGAGGGGTTTGCCGGCGGCAAGCCACGGCGTGTAGGCATCGAGCGCGGTGAAGGTGCGATTGTTGCGCCGGTGGGAGCGGCCGGTCTCGGCCTCGGCGTTGATTTCCGTTTTCGGGGAGAGCCGGAATTTGACGGTGCCGAAGAGGCGATCCTCGTCGTTGAACTGGTGATTGCGCCAGTGGTTGGCGCGGCCCTGCACGGCGGCGACGCGGAAAGCGAGGCGATCACGAAGAACCACGTGATTGTAGTCGCCCTCGATGCGCGTGCCGCCGTAGGTGCGGACCTGGCCGGCGATGAGATTGCTGTCGGCGTTGAGGCGGGCGCGTTTGGTGGTGGCGTTAATGATGCCACCTGGATTACCCACGCCGAAGAGGATGGCATTGGGGCCGCGGGACTGGTCGATGCGCTCGAGGCTATACGAATCGCCACGCCCGCCGGTCTTGAAAAAATTCGTGGTGACCTCGCCGCCGCCGAGGCCGCGCATCCGGAGCGGCTTGGCGGTGCCCGAGAAAAGGCGGTTTTGGCCGCCGGCATCCTCGCCGAAATCCGACTCCGTGCTGAGCATGAAGCGCGCGAGGTCGTCGGTGTTGGTGATCGCGGTATCGAGGAGGAATTGTTCGGTGAACGACGAGGTGGGGGCGGCAATGTCCTTGAGGTCGGTCTTCATCCGGCTGCCGGTGAGGGAGCTTTGCGCCTGATAGCCGCGATCGTCACTGGCGTTGACGGTGAAGGGTGAGAGCTCGACGACTTCGTCGACCGCGGGACTTGGCGAACGGGTGGACGTGGGGCCGCTCGTCGCATCGGCCGCGATCGCGACCGGCGCGCCGAGCAGAAGGAGGAGGCAACCGAACAGGTGAGATTGATTCCTAAGATGCATGGTATTGGTGGTAGTCATGACGACGCGGATGGAGGTCGGGGCTGCGACGGAGTGGGAGTTCGTCTTCAAACGGTGCGGATCGCGCGCTGGGCGTGATCGTAAACGGTTTTCCGGCCGGTCTCGTAGGCTTTGACGGCCATGAGGACGGCGACGGCGTGCTGGTAGCCGGCGTCGATCGAGGCATGCGGGGTTTCTCCGGTGCGCATGCACTGCAGCCAGTTCAGGAAGTGATCCGGGCGCTCGACGGGTTTGACCTCCAGCTTGCCGCGGATCTTGCCGTCGCGTTTCGGCCCCCCGTCGGCGGAGTAGGTGGGGGCGTTCCAGTTGTCGATGGAGAGCGTGCCTTTGGCGCCGAAAAACTTGCGGGTATTGCCCGCGCTGTTGCCGAAATTATTCGAACTCGTGAGCAGGAAGCCCTCGGGGTAAATCCACGTGGCTTGCACGCAGTCGGGGACGGTGAACTTGTGTTCGTCGTTCCAAGTAAACGAGCCGCCGGTGCAGACGCACGAGGTGGGGAAGCCGCAGCCCATGATGAAGTGGGCGGTGTCGAGAAAGTGCGCGCCCCACTGCGGGACGGGCCCCTGGCAGAATTCGTAATAGCCGAACCAGGCGGAAAACTGGTCGATGTTGAACGGACGCATTTTCCGGTCGCCGAGGAATTCCTTCCAATCGACGTCGGCCGCCTGCACATCGGTTTTCAGATATTGATACCAATAGGGTTTCTCCGCGTTGCGGGCTTCCTCGATGCGGGAAATTTTTCCAAGCACGCCGCTCTGCATGACTTCGCGGGCGCCGACGATGCCGGGAATACTGCGAAGCTGCGTGCCCACCTGAATGATGCTGCCGGCAGCCTGCGCGGATTTCGCGGCGTCGTAAGCGCGGAGGAGTTGATCGAAATCGGTGGCGAGCGGTTTCTCGACGTAGATGTGCTTGCCCGCCTGGGCGACGGCGGCGAGGTGCGTGGTGTGATGGAAATCGGGTGAAGCGATCATGACGGCATCGATGCCATCCATCGCCAGAAGGTCGCGGTAGTTGGTGAAGGCTTTGGCGGTGCGACCGAAGGTGGCTTTCACGAGGGCATTGGTGTCCTCCCGGGCCTTGCTCCAGGGATCGGCAAGCGCGACGACTTCGAAATTCGTGGCGGCGAGGTGGGGGATGATGCCTTTTTCCAGATGTGCCAGTCGGCCCCGACTGCCGCAGCCGATTTGGGCGATGCGAATGCGGGAATTGGCGCCGATGGAACGGGTGCGTTCGCCGGCGGTGAGCGGGCGAGCGAGGACCGAACCGGTGGCGAGTGTCGCGGAGATTTTAAGAAAATCGCGTCGGGGAAGCAGTGTTTTTTTCATGATAGAGTTGATGCGCGGCAGGGCTGGTTAAACCGAAGGGCGAGAGCGGGAACACCGATGGTTGGCCATTTCGCGGCAAATGAGGCAAGCGCTTTCCTGACGGGATCGATAAGAGTGAAAGAACCGATGGGCGGGATTGCTTTGTGCGAATATCCTATCGGACCTGCGACGCGGCGAAAACCCACGGAATCACGGGGGATGGGGATTCCTTCTCCTCACGACGGTGTGAAGCAATGAGATAAACCGGTCGCCCCGTGATGGGTCGCCGGAGGGTTGAAACCAGAGGCGCGGGCACGTCAGACGGTTTCCGGAACGGCGTAGGGCTTGCGGTAGACGCGCGTAAGGAGCGCGTCGGCTTCGCGGTCGTTGGCGAATTTCTCCGTCGCCCCGTGGAAGGTGAGCGAGCGACCCATGCGGTAGGAGATGTTGGCGAGGTGGGGCAACGACGTGGAGAGGTGACCCTCGTTGATGTCAGCGTGCAAGTCGGTGTCTTTGCCGGAGCGGAGGGCGTCGAGGAAGTTGCCCCAGTGCTCGCTTTTCCAACCGCCGGCGCTTTCCTGGGAGCCGGCGAAGGGTTCTTTGCTGCGGCGGCGGAAGGCTTTCCACGTGCCGCCGCTGAGTTCGAGCCAGCCTTCGGCGCCGAAGAAGAGGTTGCCCACTTCCTGGCCGCGGCTGCCTTCGTAGTTCGTGTAGCGCCCACGGGCCTCGAATTCGATCATGCCGCCGTCGGCGTATTTGAAAACCGCGGTCTGGGTGTTGGGCGTCTCCTGCGAAGTCTTGTCGTGACCGTAGGCTTCCACGCCGCCGTAGACGCGCACACCGGGCGTCGGTGGGCCGTCGTCGTCACGGAACCCGTAGAGGCCGCCAGCCGAGTAGACCGAGACGGGGTGTTCGTTTTTCGCCATGCCCCAGCGCGCGAGGTCGAGTTGGTGCGGGCCGGTGTTGCCGGTGTCGCCATTGCCCGTGTCCCAATACCAGTGCCAGTTGTAGTGGCTGCGTTTTTCGTTGTAGGGTCGGTCGGGCGCGGGCCCGAGCCAGCGGTCGTAGTGGAATCCGGCGGGCGGTTGGCCGTCGGCAGAACGGCCGTAGGAATCGCGAGCTTTGAAGCAGAGTGCGCGGGCGAGGTAGAGTTCGCCGAGGCCGCCACCGTGGAGAAACGCCATTGCATCCATCACACCGCGCACTGAACGGTTGTTGAGACCGACCTGGACGCGCCGCCGATATTTTCGCGCGGCCTCGATCATCTTGCGGCCTTCCCAGATATTGTGGGAGGCGGGCTTCTCGACATAGACGTGTTTGCCGGCCTGGCAGGCCCAGATGGTCGCGAGGGCGTGCCAGTGGTTCGGCGTGACGATGGAGACGGCGTCGATCGCTTGGTCGTCGAGCACCGTGCGGAGGTCCCAAGTGGTCGCGGGCTTCACGCCGGTCCTGTCTTCAACGAGCTTCACGCCGGCGGCGAAGAGGTTTTCGTCGGTGTCACAGACGGTGCGCACCTGCACGTTGTGACTATCCTTGAGGCTGCACCAACTGTTGAGATGGAGCGTGCCTTGATTGCGAATACCGATGACGGCGACATTGATCCGTTCATTGGCCCCGGCGATGGCGGCGTAGGATTTGGCGCTGAAGCCCATGGCCCCGATCGTAAGGCCGGCAGTGCCGATGGCGGACTGTTTGATGAAGTCTCTCCGTTGGGTTGGTTTCATAGGACGGTCGGGGTAAGGTAATTTATGCGCGGGTCGCGGAAGAAAGAATGCAGGGGACGTAGACCAAGCCGGGTCCGTCACAGCAGGCCCTGATAGGCGAGCCAGATGCTGCGGAAGTATTTCATCACGCGCACGGGATCGGCGCTTTCGGGAATCTCCGCGAAGGCATGGCCGGTGAAATTGATTTCATTCAGGCGCGTGAAGAGGCGGCGGAAGGGATATTCTTCGAGGTAAATATCGCGGAGATGCACGGTGAAGATCTTGTTCTTCACACGGTCGAAGTTGACGTCGAAGCCGCCGTCTTCGAGGTCGGTTACGTTCGAGTTCCAGCAGACGCCAACCATCGGGTGATCGGCGACGTCCATGATCCGTTTGCAGCGCGGGACGCGGACGGTCTCGTTGCCGTGGATTTCGAGACGGATTTCCTGGCCGAGACTGGCTCCAAACTGGCCGACTTCACGGAGCGAGAGACCGATTTGTTCGAGGGTCTTTTCCTCGGGCACCCCTTTCGGCAATGCGTTAGGCCGCACCTTCACCCCGGTGGCGCCGACGTCGTGCGCGAGGTTGAGGTAGGCCTTGGTGTCCTCGATATCCTGCCGGAGCCTGGCCTTGTCGGGCGTGTGGTAGTCGAAAATGCTGCCGAGGCTGACCAGCTGCACGGGTGAATCGGCGAAACGTTTTTTCACTTCGGCGCGCTCAGCCTTGCTCAACGTAACCTCGACACCGTGCTTGTGCGTAGTGCGCAGCTCGACGCCAGTGAATTTGGCCTCGGTGCAGTTCTTGATGATGGTCTCGATATCCCAGTCCTTGCCAAGATTGTAGGTCACCATGCCGATATGATGTTTCGGCTTGCCTGTGACGAATGACTGAGCCGGCGCGGGGCTTTTTTTCGCGGCCTTTTCGGCGGCGGAAAGCGCGCCAGGGGCAGTGAGCGACGCGAGCGCTCCAAGACCAAGCGCGGTGTCTTGGAGAAATTGACGGCGGGTGGATTTCATGGGGTTTGGGTGAATTAATTGAAGGCGGTCAGCGCGACAATGGCTTGACGTTGGAGTCGAACGCGCTGGCAGCTGTCAGGATCAGAACAAGGTCGTGCTTTCTGGTCCTGGTCATGGTCCAGATGCCATCGCGGTTGCCCCGGACCTGGCCGAGCGGAAGACGTTTTCCATTCGAGGGGACGATAAAATAGGCGTCGTAGGTGATGTCCGGCTCAAGACCCACGACTGCCAGCTCCATCGCACTCAAGGCGCTGAAATAAATCACCCGCAGCTTGCCGGGCACACCAGCCGCATACGACGTGAAGTGCTTCAACGCGTCGCTTTTGGCCGGGAGCACCCACTCGGGGTGCGGCTCCATTTTCCACCAGTCGAGGTTCGCCAGGGTTTTCTTGCCGAGCCCGACTTGGATCGCTCCGCGGTATTGGTAGGCGTTGTGCCACGTCTCTTCTCCCCACGATAGACCTTGGGGTTGGATGTTCGATGGAAATTCGTCGGAGCTAAACTGCGTGATGCCGTGCGCCCCGTAGGTGTAACCGGGCGAGCCTGACAGGACACTCGCCCAGAAAAGTTGGCGCTGGCAGTCCTCCCAGTTGGTTTCCGCAATGCCTTCGTAGGCGACTTCGTCGACGAGCACGGGCATGGCGGGCTTTTCGGCCAATGAAGTGCGCAGCAGCGACAGGGCTTTCGGCAGCGCTTGAAGATAGAGATGACCCGCTTGGAGCATGTCGAAATCCAGCAATGAGGGATCGAGCACTTCATTCCGCGAACTCTGCCCGTGCTTGGGGTGCGCGCAGATTACGTGGCCATAGCAGTTGATCTCACGCAGGTGTTGGAGCACTTCGCTCCAAGCGGCGATTTGGCGAGGGCCGTCTTCCTGACGCGTTTCCGAGTTGTAGTAGGGCATGGACACCTCACCGGCGACGCACCACACGGCCGGTAATGCGCCCCAGCGCGCCATGATGTAGCGCCAGAGTTTCTTCGTGCTCTCCGTGCCCATGCGCAAAATGTAAAAGCCCCAGCACGGAACCACCACCGGCACGATGCCGGAATCCACCAGATGAAAAACCCGCCGGTCGGCCGCATCGAAATACGCCGGATTGACTCGCTTGGTCGCCTCGTCCCACGGCAAACCGTTTTCGTTCTCATTCTTCTTGTCGAAATAGGTCCCCGTTGGCGCCAGTCCCACCGTGAACTGGATGGCGTTGTAGCCTTTTTCCACCCGATCCCTCGTCATGAGCTTGAACTCGTCCGGCCACCGCAGGCGCTTGGTCAGACCGCACCACCAAGTATCGCCCAACCACAGAAACGGTTTGCCGTCGAGGTGGGTGAAGTGGCGTTTGTTTTTGGAGATCCGGATCGGACCGTGTTTGAGCAGCTCATTGTCGCCCTCATATCGAACGACACGAAACGTGCCGCGGTGATGATGCAGTCCGGCGTCCCGCTCGTTGGACGCCACGGTGACGTAGCTGAACAGGCCGATCTCGTGCGAAGAAAAACGAAAGCTGAACCTGTCCTGACCGGCCCAAAATCCAGGATAAATTCTTTCCCGTCCATCGGGGAAAGTTACCTTAACTTTGAAGTCCACGTCATCGAACGGATCACGATACGCCGAAGTGGCGCGAAAGCTTTTTTCCAAGACGGTGTTTTGCGGCACGGTCTCCGCATCCGAGTCGGCAGCCGCGTTTGCAGTGCGGGCGAGGGCGACCGCCGCTCCGGTGTATTTTATGAATTCGCGACGTTTCATAGCGGTGCTTGGATTGGAAGATTAGACACTCCCGAAACCCAGCTCCGGTCAGTGACAACGATTGAATGTGCAGTGATCGAATACGGGCCGCAGGTGGTGGCCGTGTGGTCGGGCGTGCGCGACGTCCCCTCGGATGCGGCCGGAAAATCAGCAAAGTGCGCGGGTGGTCGCCGAAACCGAGCGCTCGTAATCGGTGAAAAAGAAGCCCGGACCAGCCGGAGAGGGAGGGGTAGCGCATTCATGGGGTGTTCGTTGCAGTGCACGATCGCCGGGATCGTGAATCAGTGGGCGATGCAAGCGCCCCATCGGAAATGACCGGTCGCATAAACACGCCGATGCGGGAGACGAGGGGCTGGCGTCATGTCGACAGTCTATCGGCCAGACTTCGAACCAACAACCCACGTAAACACGGGGGCATTCGTGTCGCGCGTGCGCTTGACATGACGATATGAATGGAATGTTTAAACAAACTAACATGCAGATGAATTCCCTCAACCCCAAGCCCGCAGATCGCTCGCGTTCGCTACGTGGCCTGCGGCTCAACCCCGGCAGCTCGCTACCGCTGCATGCGCAGGCCGAACAATCGTTGCGCACCCTGCTGGCTTCCCCGGACCAGGGCACTGGCACACTGCTGCCCGACGAGGTGTCGCTCGCCAATGCCATGGGCGTGAGTCGCAACACGCTGCGTGCCGCGATTGCGCGTCTGGTCAGCGAGGGCCGGTTGGAGCGCAAGGCCGGAGTGGGCACGCGGGTGGTCGAACCCAAGATGCACTCCGGGGTCGGCGCATGGCAGAGCTTCACCCGTGAAATGGAGGCCAAAGGCATCAAAGTGGAGACGTATTCGGTCACGGCCCGAATGGTCGAGATCCCGGCCGAGGCTGGCCCCCGACTGCTCCTCGAGACCGGCAACGAGGTGCTCTGCCTTGACCGCGTCCGCGGCTGGGACGGAAAACCGGTGGTTCATTTTCGCTCCTACCTGCATCCACGTCTCAAGCTGGTGATCGACGATGATTTCAACCAACCGCTTTACGAACTGGTGCGGAGTCGTTGCGGAGTCATTGCGGACCAGTCCGACGAGGAATTGACGGCGGTCGCTGCCGACCGCCGGCTGGCCCGGGTGCTCGCCGTCAAAGTCGGAGCTCCGATCCTGCAGCGCAATCGCACGGTCTATGATACGCGGCGACAGCCGATGGAATACTCCGTCGTGCACTACCGCGGCGACCGGTTCGAACTCAGTCTCAATCTGCGCCAGCAATGACCTGCTTACCCCGTCATCCCAGCTATGAACACTAAGCCGCACCGCCCACTCCGCTTCGTCCTCTTTGCGACGGGCGTGACCGCCATCGGCGGTTTTCTTTTTGGCTACGACACCGCGGTGATCAATGGCGCGAATTCCTACCTCACCGCCCACCTCGGGCTGAATTCGACGCAGGAAGGCCTGGCGGGGGCCAGTGCGATCTTGGGCTGCATTCCAGGCGCGATGTTCGCCGGTTTCCTGAGCGACCGGTTCGGGCGGAAAAAAATGCTGTTCCTTTGCGCGACCCTTTACGCGGTGTCGGGCCTGCTCTCGGCCATCCCACGCACCTTCGACCAGTTTCTGCTCGCCCGGATCATCAGCGGTTTGGGCATCGGCGCGTCGTCCATGATCTGTCCGGTTTATATCGCGGAAATCGCGCCAGAGAAGTGGCGCGGCCGGCTCGGGGCGTTGTTTCAACTCGGCATCGTCACCGGCATTTTCCTGACCTTGTTTGTCAACCTGCTCATCCAAGGGTGGGGGGACGAGGCGTGGAACACGTCCGTGGGCTGGCGCTGGATGCTGGGCATGGAGGTCGTGCCGGCCATCGCCTTTATCGCGCTCCTGTTCACCGTGCCGGAGAGCCCACGCTGGCTCGCCCTTCGGAGCCGCACCGATGAGGCCCGCGCGATTCTGGAGCAGGTGGACGGACCGGAGCACGCTGCGACGGAGCTGGCAGCCATCCGGGCGGCGGTGACGCAGGTAGAGCCGCCATTTTCCGCGCTCTTTTCCGGAGCCTACCGTCGCCCGCTGCTGTTGGCCGTGCTGCTCGCGCTCTTCCAGCAGTTCTGCGGCATCAACGCCATCATGTATTACTCGACGAAGATTTTTGAAACCGCGGGCGCAGGCAAGAATGCCGCCTTCACGTCCTCCGTCTGGGTCGGCCTGATCAACCTCGTATTCACGTTCGTGGCCATCGCCTTTGTGGACCGGCTGGGTCGCCGTCCGCTGCTGCTCATCGGCACCGCCGTGCAGGCGGTCGCGCTGGGCCTCGTGGGTTGGATGTTTCATGTCGGGCAACACGGTCCGCTGCTGCTCGGTTGCGTGGTGCTCTTCATCGCCGCTTTCGCGATGGCGATGGGGCCGATCACCTGGCTGTTCTGCTCGGAGATTTTCCCCAACCAGATCCGCGGCCGGGCCATGTCCGTCGCCGCGTTCGTCATCTGGACGGCTTGCTACATCGTGGCCCAGACCTTCCCAATGCTGAACGACAGCCCGGCGATTGGTCCGGCGTTAACTTTCGGGATCTACGCCGCGGTCAGCCTGGCTTCATTCTTCTTTGTGCTGCTGCTGATCCCTGAGACGAAGGGCCGCACCTTGGAGGAGATCGCGCGGATGTGGAAACCGGTGGAGGGAACCAGCAAAGGAACGGCGTCATGATCGTCCTTGCCTGTGATCTGGGGGGGACGCGCCTGAAGATTGGCGTGGTGCGCGACGGCCTGATGCTCGCGCGGACTGTTGAGCAGGCGAACTCGCAGCAGGGACTCGCGCCGCAACTACCGGTGCTCAAGGCCGCCTGGCTGCGACAGCTGGACGGCCTGAATCTGACGCTCACTGACTGCGCCGGTGTCACGGTGGCTTTTCCCAGTCTGATTGATCAGCCCACAGGCCGGATCCTCGCCGCCTACGCCAAATATGCCGACGCGATGGCGCTGGATTTGCGGGAGTGGGCGCGCGCCGAGCTTGGTCTGCCACTCGCCATCGAAAACGACGCCCGCATGGCGTTGATCGGAGAGTGGCGCGCCGGCGCCGGCCGCAACTGCGACAATCTCGCGATGATGACGCTCGGCACCGGGATCGGCACGAGCGCCATCATGGAGGGCCGCATCGTGCGCGGCCGGCATGGACAGGCTGGCGTGCTCGGCGGACATCTCTCCGTGCGCTACGGCGGACGGGCGTGCAGCTGCGGCAATCTCGGTTGCGCCGAGGCGGAGGCTTCCACGGCGTTCCTCGGAAAGCTGGCGGAGGGTTTTTCGGATTGGCCGCGGAGTTCGCTCCGGCAGGCCGCGACCCTCGGCTACGCCGAGGTCTTCGCCCACGCCGCGGCCGGAGACGGGTGTGCCGCGGCCCTGCGCGATCACAGTCTCCTCGTCTGGGGCACGCTCGCAGTGAATTTGATCCACGCTTACGACCCGGAAGTGCTGATCCTCGGCGGCGGCATCATGGCCAGTGGCGATGTGATTCTTCCCTCCATGGCCGACTATGTGAACCGCCATGCGCATACCCCTTGGGGGAAAGTGCGCGTGGTGGCTTCCGCTCTGGGCGACACGGCGGCGCTCGTGGCTGGCGAGTGGCTGCTCCGCGAACACCTCAACTTGGTCGGCAATCTCGCATGAAAACCCAGATTTCCCTTCTCCTCACCGCGCTGCTGGCGATCACGGCGGGGTGGACTTCGGTTCGTGCCGCCGTTGCGACCTCCGCTGCGGCCCCGCGCCGTCCGAATATCATCTTTTTCCTCAGCGACGACCACGCCTACCAGACTATCGGCGCCTACGGCAGCAAGTTCATGCCGACACCGAACCTTGATCGTATCGCCCAGGAGGGAATGCGCTTCGACCGGGCTTTTTGCACAGAGTCGATCTGCGGCCCGAGCCGTGCGGCGATCATGACTGGAAAATACGGTCATGTCAGTGGCGCGATGGGCTGGCTGCCCTACGACCATAAGCACCGCACGTTTGCGGAATACCTGCGCGCCGCAGGCTACCAGACGGCACTCGTCGGCAAATACCATCAAGGCAGCGATCCGGTCGGCTTCGATTACTACGACATCCTGCCCGGGCAGGGCGTTTACCACAACCCGACCTTTATCTCGGCGAAAGGGCGGCGGACGATCCCAGGTTTCGTCAGTGATATCATCGCCGATCTCTCGCTCTCCTGGCTCGAGCACCGCGACCCCAACCGCCCGTTTGTGATCAGTATTCACGACAAGGCGGCGCACATCTCGTGGCAGCCGGCGAAACGCCACGAGTCGCTCTTCGACGGCAAGGATTTGCCGGAGCCCGCTTCAATCGGCGACGATCACGCAAATCGCGCCGAGGCGGTGAAGCCCGCTTGGCTGCAGGTGGACCAGTTGCTGCGCTGGCAAGGGAAGGAATGGGGAGAGGCCCCCGCCGGACTCACGCCCGAACAGCGCCGGAGCTGGCTTTATCAGAAAATGATGAAGAGCTATCTCGGCTGCGTGGCCGGCATCGACGACAATGTCGGCCGTGTCCTCGACTGGCTGGACCGCAACCATCTCGCGGAAGACACGATTGTCATCTACGCCTCCGACCAGGGCTTCTTCCTCGGCGAGCATGGCTGGTTCGACAAGCGCTGGATGATGGAGGAGTCGCTGCGCATGCCGCTGCTCGTGCGCTATCCGCGCCTCATCCAGCCCGGCTCGGTGGAAACGGCGATGACGCTCAACATCGATTTCGCGCCCACGCTGCTCGACATCGCGGGCGTGCCCGTGCCGGCTGACATGCAGGGGCGCAGCCTCCGTCCCGTGCTGGCCGGCCAGGTGCCCGCCGACTGGCGCCACTCGATCTACTATCGCTATTACGCCACGGAGTTCGCGCTGCCGCCGCATTACGGCGTCCGCACGGAGCGCTACAAACTCATCCATTACCAGGGGCCGATCATCGCCGACGACGGCACGCCCACGGGCGATGCCACGCGGATCGCCCGCCAGATCGACGAATGGGAGCTGCTCGACCTGCAGGCGGACCCGAAGGAGACCACCAATTTCTACCACGATCCGAAGTATCAGACCGTGGCGGCCGACCTGCACCGTGAGCTGGACCGGCTGCGCCAGGATCTCGGCGATGCACCGGCCGCGGGCCCGGCGGGCCTGATGAATCAGCAGGGCCGGCTGGGGCCGATGCACACGGGGCCTGAAACCGCGCCGCCGGTGCATCCGCCGGGCAAATAATTCCTGCCCCAACCCATCATGCGAAAGTCCAACTACGAAAAATTCCCTGCCATTGCCGTGCCAGACAGTGCGGGCGCGGCGGCCACCGGCTGGCCGGCCATCGCCGACCGTTTGCGCCGGGTGGCCGAGGGGCGGGGAGCCCGGCGGACCGTGCTCGTGGTGGAATGCTATCCCGGGGTGGACGAGGCCGCCATGCGCGGGGAACTGGCCCGCCACCTGATGCCGACGCTGACCATCGCCGCCAGCGAGGCCCTGTTGCCACCGGACAAAATCGACGCGCTCGTCGCGCCGTTCCTCGGGGGCCACGATCCCGTTTTCGGCTTCCTCACCAACCTGACGCTGCCGCAATTTTTCGACGACGAGAAACTCGCCGCTTTGCGCGCGCAGGCCGCCGCCGTGGCGGAAGGTCTCGTCCTGATCATCGGCTGCGGCGCGCGGCTCGTGGCCGACGGCAACCTGCTGGTCTATGCCGATCTGGCCCGCTGGGAAGCGTTGGGACGTTTCCGGCGCAACGCCTCCGGCAACCTCGGTGTCGCGAACCACACGCTCGCCGCCAGCCTGCAATACAAACGCGCTTTCTTCGTGGACTGGCGCGTGGCTGACCGCTGGAAGCGCCCGCTGATCGCGCGGTGGGATTTTGTTCTCGATACGAATAATCCCGCCGAACCGAAACTCGCCGGCGGCGACGCGGTCCGGCGCGGTTTGCGCCAGGCCGTGACCCGGCCGTTCCGGGTCGTGCCATTTTTCGATCCGGCGCCGTGGGGCGGTCAGTGGATGAAGGAGGCCTGCGACCTTGACCGTGGCGTGAAGAACTACGGCTGGTGCTTCGACTGCGTGCCCGAGGAGAACAGCCTGCTGCTCGACCTCGGCGGCGTCCGCATCGAGCTGCCCTCGCTTGATCTCGTGTTTGACCAGCCGCGCGCGCTGCTGGGCGACGCGGTTCATGCGCGTTTCGGCGACGAATTTCCCATCCGCTTCGACTTTCTCGATACGGTGGGCGGCGGGCATCTGTCGTTCCAGGTTCATCCGCTCACGGAATACATCCAGCAGCACTTCGGCATGCACTACACGCAGGATGAGAGTTACTACCTGCTCGATGCCGATCCGGCCGCCACCGTCTATCTGGGGCTGAAGGATGGCGTGGAGCCGGCGGCGATGGTGCGCGCGCTGGCCGCGGCCCAGGAAGGCGGCGCGCCGTTCGACGCCGACCGTTATTCGAACCAGTGGCCGGCAAAAAAACACGACCACTTCCTCATTCCCGCAGGCACGGTGCATTGCTCCGGGGCGGGGGCCATGGTGCTGGAGATCAGCGCGACGCCCTACATCTTCACCTTTAAACTGTGGGATTGGTCGCGCCTCGGTCTCGACGGCAAGCCGCGACCCATCCACCTCGCGCACGGTGCGGCCAACATCCAGTGGGATCGCACCACCGCCTGGACCAAGAAAAATCTGGTCAACGCCATCGAGCCGGTCGCCGCCGGCGACGGCTGGCGCGAGGAGCGCACGGGCTTGCACGAGCGGGAGTTCATCGAGACGCGCCGCCATTGGTTCACCAAGACCGTGGCGCACGATACGCACGGCGGCGTGAACGTCCTCAATCTTGTCCAGGGCGAGGAAGCCGTGGTCGAAAGCCCGACCGGGGCTTTCGCGCCTTACGTCGTCCACTACGCCGAGACGTTCATCGTCCCGGCGGCAGTCGGCGCCTACACGATCCGTCCGCACGGGCCGGCCATCGGCACCGAATGCGCCACCATGAAAGCCTTTGTCCGCACCTGAGCCTTTCCATTTCCCATGTTCAATCTCGACCAGATCCTCTCCCGCTACAATCCCGTCACCGGCGAACTCGCCGGGGCGAAATCCACCGAGCGTTATCTCGCCGATCTGCGCGGCTGTTTTGCCAACGCGACGGCCTACGAGGAGGCGCTGGCCGCCGGTAATCCGCTCCTCTATCGCGTGGGCAGCGTTGAACCCGCGGCGGACGAGGGCGACCTGCACTACGGTGTCGGCTGCATCATGCCCGGCAAGATTGGCGATGAATATCATCTGACCAAGGGTCATCTGCATGCCTGGCGTCCGGCGGCCGAATTCTATTTCGGGCTGTCCGGCGAAGGCGTGATGCTCTTGGAGGACGAGGCCACCGGCGAAAGCCGGCTGGTGCCGCTCCGGCCGCATCACGCCGTTTACGTGCCGGGCCGCACCGCCCACCGCACGATGAACACCGGGACCGCGCCGCTCACCTACCTCGGGGTCTATCCCGCCCGTGCGGGTCACGATTACGGCGCCATCGCCCAGCGCAACTTCCGCTGTGTGGTCGTCGAGCGCGCCGGCCAGCCGGTGATGCTCGCACGCAACCAACTCTGATCACCTCGCTTCCTCCCCATGAAACTCATCCTTCGCTTTTTTCCCATCCTGACGATCTGGCTCGGTGTGACGGCCGCCACCGTGGCGGATGAAGTCGCATCGCGCCAGGTGCTGTCGCTTGACGGCGTCTGGTCGATTGCCGAAGGCAAGATGGACGCGCCGCCCTCGACCTTCAACCGCACCGTGCCGGTGCCCGGCTTGGTCACGCTGGCGACGCCGGCCTTCACGCCGATGCCGGGACCGAAAGTCGCTGATCGTCGGGCCTTCCCCCAGAAAGATCCGGCCCGCGACGCCTTCTGGTATCGGCGCACGTTCCGGTTCGACCAACCGGTTCCCGCCGTCGCCCGGCTCAAGGTCGCCAAGGCCATGTTCGGCTCGCAAGTGATCCTGAACGGCCGCCTGCTCGGCGACCATGCCGGCAGCTTCACGCCCGCCTACTACGATGCACGCGCCGCGCTCCAGCCGGGTGAAAACGTGCTGCTCATCCGCGTCGGGGCCGATCGCGACGCGGTCACCCAGGCGGTGCCAGGCGGCTTCGACAACGAAAAGGACCGCTACATTCCCGGCATCTTCGACTCGGTTGAACTGATCCTCTCCGGCACACCGCATTTCCTGCGGGTGCAGACCGTGCCGGAGATCGCAACGCAAACGGTGCGGGTGCAGGCGGTGCTGCGCAACGCCGGGCCGGCGCGGTCCGCCGCCGTGACGTTCGTGGTGCGCGAGGTGAAATCGGGCCGTATCGCCGGTCAGGTCACGAGCGAGCCGGTGGCGCTGGCGGCGGACACGGAGGCGACGATGGACGTCCGCATTCCGCTCGCCGACTGCCGGCTGTGGTCGCCCGAGGATCCGTTCCTCTACCGGCTCGAGGCCGATACCGGCGCGGACCGGTTCACGACCCGCTTCGGGATGCGCGAATTCAGATTCGATCCCGTCACGCGCCGCGCCGTCCTCAACGGCCAGCCGTATTTCATGCGCGGAAGCAACTTCACCCTCTACCGCTTTTTCGAGGACGACGACTGCCGGCTGCTCCCCTGGACGGACAGCTGGGTGCGTCTGCTGCACCAGCGGGTGAAAGAAATGCGCTGGAACTCGCTGCGCTACTGCATCGGCTTTCCGCCCGAGGCGTGGTATGACATCGCCGACGAGCTCGGGATCCTGATCCAGGACGAGTTTCCGCTGTGGAAGCTCTCGGGCGTGAAACGCGGAGAGCTGGAAAAAGAGTATGCCGAATGGATTCACGAACGGAGCAACCATCCCAGCGTGGTGATTTGGGATGCGCAGAACGAGACGGTCACGCCCGAGACCGGCGCCGCGCTCACGGCCGTGCGCAGCCTCGATCTGTCCGGCCGGCCCTGGGACAACGGCTGGAGCGCGCCCCAGGCGCCCGGCGACGCGCTCGAGCAGCACATCTATCATTTTTCCCCTTGGCAGTCCTTTGACCGGTTCACGCTCTCCGATCTGACGCGGGCGAACCGGGTGCCGCGCTCGAACGACCACAAGGCGCACGACGGACACAATGCGGTCATCATCAATGAATATGCCTGGCTGTGGCTGAATCGCGACGGCTCGCCGACGACGCTGACCAGAAACTTCTACGACAATGCGCTGGGCGAAAACGCCACGGTGGCGCAGCGCCGCCACCTTTACGCCACGCACTTCGCCGCCGAGACGGAATTCTGGCGCAGCTACCGCCACGTGGCCGCGTTGCTGCATTTCTGCAGCCTCGGCTATTCGCGCGCCGACGGGCAGACGAGCGACAACTGGGCGGATGTGACGAAACTGACCTGGGAGCCGGAGTTCCACCGCCATGTCCGTGACGCCTTTGCGCCGGTCGGCCTGATGATCGAGTTCTGGAGCGAACGCGTGCTGGCCGGGCAAGCCGCGCGGCTGCCGGTGCGACTGATCAACGACCTCGCACAGGCGTGGGCGGGCGAGATTCACCTGCGCCTGCGCCGCGCCGACACCGGCTCGGTAGTCCGCGAGTTCGGGCAGCCCGGCCGGATGGAGCCCCAGGGCTCGGCCACGCTAAGTTTCGAGCTCGCCTGGCCGCAGGAGCCTGGCGCCTATGTGTTGGAAGCGGAACTGCGCGGCGACGACGGGGAACCCGTGCGAAGCCAGCGCGAATTCACCGTTGAGACACGCGCGGAGCAGGGCCTGGCCTTCGGGCGGCCCGCGACAGCATCGACCGGGCCGGCGCAACCGGACGGTCCCACCGATGCCACCGATGGCGACCCGGCCACCGTGTGGCAGGCGACCGGGCCGCAAGCCTGGCTGGCGGTGGATCTGGGCAGCGCGCGTTCCATCAGGCGGGTGCGCATCGAGTGGGGCTTCCTGTATGCGGTGGGATTCGCCGTGCAGCTTTCGGCCGATGGCCAGACGTGGAGCGAGGTGCATCTGGAAAAGGTGGGCCGCGGTGGAGCAAGCGAGATCGGTTTCGCGACGCGGGCCGCGCGTTTCGTCCGCGTGCAGTGCCAGCAGCGCTGCCTGACTCCCACGCAGATTCCCAGTCCCGGTTACGCCATCCGTGAGCTGCAGGTATTCGACTAAACCGCCCGTCCCACCCTCGGCCCGGTCGTAAATGAAAGCCCCTCGCACTCTCCACCTCTTCCTCTCTTTGGCCGGCCTATGGGGCGCCTGGCTCCACGCCGCCGATACCACCGGCAATCCCATCCGCACGGAGGCCGAAGTGCGGGAATCGGGCCGGCAGGCGGTGGCGCGTTACGGCGACGCGCGGCTCGCTGCGCTAGGCTTCCTCGACGTCACGAAAGCGCCCTACCTCGCGGACCCGACCGGGAAAAAGGACGCGACCACCGCGATCCAGCAGGCTCTGAACGATGCGCGCGATGCGCGCTTGATTACCTACCTGCCCGCCGGCCGCTATCAGGTGTCCGGCACGATCAAAGGGGTCATGGGCACGGTGAAGTGGGATCATTGGCCCTACGAGGGCTGGTCCGACCCATGGGTCGCCTACACATCGTTCGAGTATCCCTGCGTGATCGCCGGGCCGGGCGAAGGCGCGCGGGCGACACTCGTGCTCGCGGACCACGCGCCGGGGTTTCACGACCCGAAAAACCCCAAGCCGGTGCTTCATTTCTGGGCCCGGGGCGAAACCGGCCCGGTGCTGGAACCGAACTCGTCGCAGCCGGCCATCAATTTCAACCAGAAGATCCTGAGCCTCGATTTTGAGCTGGGCACAGGCAACCCCGGAGCCGTCGCCATCAGCCACCAGAGCGCCGAGGGCTCGACCATCGAGGACGTGTCGGTGCAGGCCACCGGGGCCTTCGCCGGCATCCTGAACGCGCCCGGTTCCGGCGGCGCCATGCACGGCATCCGTGTCACGGGCGGCCGCTACGGGCTCTACCTGCCCGGCAGCCAGCCCTCGCCGTCGGTGAGTGACCTGACGCTCCGGGACCAGGAGAAAGCGTCGATCCATTATCGCGGCCGCGGGCCGCTGACCGTGGTCGGGGCCGACATTAGCGGCGCACCGATCCTCGGCGGTTCGCTCGGGACGCGATCGGACGGGGCGATCAATCTCATCGACAGCATCGTCGCCGTGCGCGGCGAAGGCCCGGCCATCGCCACGCCGCGCTCCGTGGTGCTGGACAACGTCTGGTTCGACCGCGCCGCAACCGTGGCCCGGATCGCCGACCACCCGCCGGTCGCCGGCAACGCCAACGGCTGGACGCATGTCACGCGCTACGTGGCCGGTGCCATCGTCAAGACCCAGGAATTTCTCGGCGGTGCGCCGCGCCGCGATGGACTCTGGATCGACGGCCAGGAGCAGGCTGAACCGCTCCTGCAATCCGGTCCGGCGGCGACGCCCCCCGCCGACCTGCTGACGCGCCACCGTTTCCCAAGACAACCCGACTGGTTCTCCGCCGGCACCGCCAATGTGCGCGCGGCGCCGTGGAATGCAGCCGGCGACGGACGCCAGGACGACACTGCGGCGATCCAGGGGGCGATCGACGCCCATGACGCGGTCTTCCTGCCGAAGGGAGTTTACCGGATTTCCCGCCCGTTGCGCCTGCGCGCCAACACCACGTTGTTCGGCGTGACGAACCTCTTCAGCGTTCTCACGCCACTGCCCGGGGCGCTCGCGTTCTCCGACCCCGGACAGCCGCAGCCCCTGGTGGAAACGGTCGATGATCCGCAGGCGCGCTCCATGCTCGCGATGGTCAGGCTGGAACTGCCCGTGCTGAACCCCAGCGTCTATGCGCTCCGCTGGCGGGCGGGCCGGAATTCCGTCGTGCGCAACGTGTATCCGATCCGCACGGCGTGGCATCCCAATGCACCGGTGATCGGGCAGCCGATGGTCGTCATCGAGGGCTCCGGCGGTGGCCGCTGGTATACGCAGGCGCTGCTGGGCTGGTGGTCGCAAGGCCCGGACTACCGCCATCTCCTGGTCCGCGGCACACGGGAGCCGCTGCGTTTCTATCATCTCCAACCCCAGCATGCCCGCAGCGAGGCCATGATCGACCTGCGCGACGTCGAGGATGTGGACATCTATTCGATGAAGTCCGAAGGCAGCTACACCGTGGTGGCGATGCAGGACAGCCGTCGGGTGCGGCTGTTCGGCTACGGCGGCAACGCCGCCCTGCGGCCCGGCTGGCCGCTCTTCTCTCTCGACCGGTGCTCGGACGTCGTCCTGGCCGGCATATATCCGCAACTCGGCGGGATCGGCAACGTGGGTGCCCTGCGCGTGGGCTATGATCCGCGGTCATGGCTCATCCTCCGTGATGGGGCCCGCACGATCCGCGGTGATGAACAATTCGTTCTCTATCAAATCGCGACCGCGCGTTGAACCGGATGCCGCAGCCGTTTTATTCATCATGAGCCAATATATCACCAAACCCATCCCTGCGGAAAAGCCGCCCGTCGCCTTCGTCGAGCGCCCGTGGGGCTCGTTCAAGCAATACGCGCACAACCGTGAATGCACGGTCAGCCTCATGACCGTGCGGCCCGGCCAGCGCCTGAGCCTGCAATCGCACACCGGCCGGGCCGAGTTGTGGATCGTGCTCGACGACGGTGCGATCGTGCAGGTGGGCGATGCCGCCCGGGAGTATCGCGCGGGCGACGAAATCTGGATTCCTGCCCACGAAAAGCACCGCCTGGCCTGCAACGCGGGCACCCGATCCATTCGGGTGCTCGAAGTCGCCTTCGGCAATTGGCAGCAGGCGGACATCATCCGCTACGAGGATGATTTCCTCCGGGCACCGCAGGGGGAATAACGCGTTGGTCGGACCCGCTCGCGCACACATTTCTGCCTCCCGATTCTCTCCCCCGTATAATGCACCTCTTTTGGCCTCACGCGTCCCTTCACCAATTGTCGAGGTCGTCGCCCCACTCGAAGTCGCACCCGTTACGAGGTTCGCCCGTGGTTTGCGCGACATCGTTGCGACCGCGATCCAATCGGAGGCCGCCGAGTTGTGGTGCGTCGGCCCTTTCGCCATGCAACTGCGCCCGCAGCAAGAGCTCACGACCACCGAATACCCACCCACGTATTTACGTGGATTGTTGCTCCAGAATCATTCCGATATTATCAACATAGTATTCCGCCCCATGTTCTGCTCCTGCATTGAGCGGAAACGCCCCGCTCACCCCAGCAAGTGTTATGTGTAACCCAACGAATGATACGTAAATTGCTCTTTCTTAATCGGGCAAGCGATTGCCCACTTGTTCGGCCCGCTGTGACTATGACCGTAAATCTGGTTCCTGAAAAGATCTGCGACACTCGACCCCAACCCCAGCAATCCGCCCCCTGCTCGCGTGGTTTCTTACCAATAGGTTTATGCGCTCCATTGGCCCGGTTTTTCCGGATCAGACAGCTTAGTCTCTGCGGTATTCCTGCCGGCGTCCTGCGCACAGCGTAGTGCTCTGCGGTCTCTCTTCGATTCACAAACATAGCCAGTTGCCTCTTCACCTATGATCATAACCACCCTACAAAAAAACCGCGCCGCGCTTGACCACCGCCACATCAGAGCCTCCCTCGCGAAAATCAGACGCGTGTCTCTTCTCGCTTTTGCCTTGCTCGGCGCGGTGATACCGCGCGCGCAGGCCACACTCCCCGCCGGCTACCAGAGTAATATTCTTTATAAAAAGGGATATTTGGATGTTTCACTCTATCTGACTTCTCCCGCCAATATTGAAGCCAATGCAGGCGGAACCACGCTGCGTTTGAACGAGGCCATAGCAGACGGCTACAAATACAACTTGGTCGTCTATTTTCCGAGTGGCACTTATTATATCAACGATACGCTCAAGGCTCATACGATAACGGGGTCGTTTGACAATATGCCGTCCGGCGATTTTCAGACGCCGCGAGACCACCACAGCGCCATCGTCGGTTCGACGAAAGGAAGCCGTCCCGTCATCAAACTTGCAGCTAATTCTCTTGGATTCGACAATCAGACTATACCGCCTTCGAAATCATACCCTGAGGAGGTTCCCGATGGTCCTAAACCTTTGCTGGAATTTAGAAATTGGGCCATCGACAAGGACAGCAGCACGACGTCGTCGGAGGCGACACCCGAGTGGGCTGTTACTCCCGACAACGATCCGCCGCGCCGGATCGAAAAGCCTGACGAGAGCTACAATCAGATGCTGCGGGGGATCACCTTGGATTGCAATGCCACGGCGGACAGGAATAAAGGGGCGGTCGGCCTCCATTTTTATGGAGCACAAGGTTGCTCGATCGAGAACGTCAAAATCATCGCGACGAATGCCCACACGGGCTTGCGCGGCTTGCCCTCCGCCGGAGCCGGCGTGGTGAATCTGGAAATCGTCGGCGGCCGTTTCGGTATTGATACAGACCGCAATGGCGCCATGCGCACTGGCACGGCCAGCACTGTCATTGCCGGACTTAAGCTCAGCGGCCAGACGGAGCAAACGATCCGGTCGATGGGTTTTGCTCCGCTGACAATTGTGGGGTTCGCGATCTCCCCGGCCGCAGGCATGCCGGGCCTGAAGCTTGCTGCCGCAAGCAATCCCTCCAATTCCACGATCTGTCTGATTGACGGCACGATCACGGTAAGTGCCACGGGGAGCAGCACGCCTCCGCCTGCAATCGACAATGATTCAAGGCGGAATTTCTATGCCCGAAATGTCTATGTATTCGGGACTGACCAACTGGTGTGGCGAAATGCGAAGGACGGGCTGCCACTCACTCGCATTGGGACGATGGCAAACCCATGGAAGCAAATCAAGGAATACAACTATTGTGACCTCAATCCGGACAACGCCTACCCAGCCTCAAAACTAGAGGACGGAGCAATCATCTCACTCCCTCGACTTTCCACCACCTTGATTGAGGGAACTCCGGGCACAGCGGAAACAAACGTAATTTCCCTCGCTGCCGCGGCCCCGACCGACCTGATCAACCGGCACGTCTGGAATGCACTCCCCTCGGTAGATGATCCCGATGCCGTCGATGTCATGTCCGATTCTCGGTTGCTCACCAGTGAACGGATTCTACCGACCGATACCGGCGTGGTGCTCTCCGCCAAATTGCAGGCTATCCTCGACGCCCACCGGAAGGTCTTTCTGCCCAAAGGCACCTACAAGTTAGGCGCCCCCCTCACATTGGGTGCCCACAATGTGTTGTTTGGCGCGGACCGGAATCTGACTCGCATCGAGGTAGATTCCGCTTGGACTCCTTGGAAGGATACCAGCAATAATTTTATCGAAACGCCGATGATCAGAACGGTAGTGGATCAGCACGGCACGACGTATCTGGGCGACCTGTCCATCGGTGTGGACGTCGGGGAAGTTCAACCGGCGCAAGGGGACAATCAGGCCAGCCCGGATGATTGGTTCGTCGCCTTGCACTGGCGAGTCGGGAGGAACTCATTGGTCCACATCGGACCGATCTACCGTTCAGCGACCGATATCGAGATCAGCAAACGAAATGTCACGAACCCCCACAGCCTCGTCAAAATCACCGACGCTGGCGGAGGCCGCTGGTATTTTCTTACCGCAATCAAGACTTACACTTCAGAGCACAACGATTTCCGAATCCTCAAAGTGATGGGGACGTCGCAGCCCTTGGCTTTTTATGCGTTGAATCCCGAGCATCCGAGAGTAGCCGATACCTATTTGGAATTCAACGGCGCGTCCAATGTGCGGATTTATTCCATCAAGAGTGAATTCGATAATGATAGGTCCACCTTGAAAATGGATCCGCCGCCGGCCACCACGAGCTCTATCCTCTGGGTCAAGAACTGCACCAATTTCGCCGTGTATGGACATGGAGCCATCCGCAACAGCCCCAGCGGCCAGGGCGTGGTGGAATTTACCAATTCCGACGACGTGCTGGCAGCCTTGATCGTCCCACAATTATATCGATTGCCTGAAATTCACGGTGACACACTTCGCGAGATCAGAACGGGGAGCCCCACCAATAGAATCGCATACCCCGATACAGTAAATCTATTCAAGCGGGGTGAGATCGACGACAACTTCATGACAAATGAACGGCCGTTCTACGGTGCTGAGCTGATCCTGGAATCAATCGCAACCGAAGATGGCACGTTGCTGCAAGACGGCGTCGTCCAGTCTTTTTCGGGAGGGCAAGCTTTGACCATCGGAGACGATAAGCTGAACAAACAATACCGGAGCATCCTGTCTTTTGATACTTCGGCCAACCCCATCCAAGCGGGCGCGAAGATCGTGGATGCCACAGTTGAACTCCGGCAGGGCGACACTTCGGGAGCGATGTCGGAATTTGGCCGTTTGAGGGCGGATATCAAAACCGGGATTTTCGGCAATAGCTCGGCGCTTGCCCCGGAGGACTTCAACGCCTCGGCCACGTCCATTGACGCGATTCCATTTTTCCTCCTGAGTTCCAGCAACTCCGCGTGGTCCGTGGGTACGCTGAATCCCGCTGGACTCGACGCAATAAATCGAAACGGTAAGACTCAGGTGCGAGTCTACTTTACCACCGCTACAACCCACATTGGTGTCCCAAACACCAAGGGATTCTGGGCCGGGGAAGCCAATGAACCGTCTCGCCCTGTTTTGCGTATTCGCTATACGCAACCATGAGGGTGCATTCGAGCCCAAGCACAGTTGGTTTCTGTCGCTCCTCCCCGACAGAAGCATATCGCCAAAATGGTTACTGAAACCGTGGTATGCCATCGTATGACGACCACTAAACACGTGGGCGGCGTGGGAAATTGCCGTTGACCGGCCCGTCGTGACCAACGCTGACGTGCATTCGCTCTGCGAGGAGAGCGCAGCGTTGCGTGCGACCAGCGGCGTGACTGAAGCAACCGCACATAGGAACCCGGCGAAAGCGAGACGAAGGATCGTGCCTGCGATGGCGCGTTCGTGCGGACCAGCGGTGCTGCCCGGGAATATCGCGTGAGGGGTCCAGCGCGAAGGACCTGGATTCCTGCCAACGAAAAGCACCGCCCGGTCCGCACCTGGATGCCCGATCCATGGGCACGGGCAAGGTTGCTGTTCCGCGAGTCTCTCCACATGGTTTCTCTCAGCTTCGCCTATCACCTTCGGTCGTGGCGCGGAGCCGTGTTTGCATCCGCTTCTCGCGCCGGAAACTTTCCTAAACGGTGTGGAATAGAGGAATCCTCATAGTCAATTGTCCTGACCGTCACGGCGAGGGTCGCAGGACCATTTGTGCAATATGCAGCCCAACCATAGAATCCAATTGTCGACCCTGCTGAAAGCCTCGCTCGCCCTGTTCCTGCTCACGCAGGTTTTGCACAGTCAAACGTCGTTCACGGTTAGAAACGCGAAGCGCGGCGGTGACTTTCTCTGGGGCATCGCGAGCAGTTCGGATCGACTGGTTGCCGTCGGAGAACGGGGAACCATCCTGACTTCGGTGAACGGGACGAACTGGATCCGCAGTGATTCCGGCAGCCGCGACTGGTTGGTCGGAATCACCTATGGACTGGGCCGATTCGTGGTGGTCGGGGATCGTGGAATAATCCTGACTTCATCTGACAGTGTGCGGTGGAACAAAGTATCGACCGCGACGACCACGCACCGTCTGAACAACGTCACCTTTGTGAACGGGCAATTCGTCGCCGTCGGCGAGGCCGGCACGATCCTGACCTCGCTCGATGCCACGGAGTGGGCTCAGCGCCCGTCCGGGACCACCGGCTGGTTGCGCGGCATCGCCTACGCCGATCTCAGCTACCGGACTGCTGTATATGCCCCGGCATTTCGATTCGTGGAGGTCGCAAACCAAGTTTACCTCGCGATCGGCCAAGGCGGCCGGGCGGTGGAATCGAGCGACGGGATCGCCTGGAGTCCATCCACCGCACGCGGCGCGAACGATTTTGAAGCCCTTATCTACGCGATTTCCGGCCGGACGGCATACTCGACGCATGGCGGTGCCTTCGTGTCCGTTGGCGAAAGCGGCGCCGTCACTGCTGACGAATATTTCTTTCGTCAGGATAAGTTCGGGACCGTTGTTCCCGACAAGTCGCGCTTAGATGGCTCCACCGGCAACGCGGCAAGAATACGCGGATTGGTGCAGGGGGCGAACGCGCTTTTTGCCACCGGTGAGAACGGCACGATCCTTTCCGCTCCTTCCCATCTCGGGCCATGGACGCCCGCGGCGTCCGGCACGACCGCCAACTTGGTTAACGGTGTCTACGCCAACCAATCGCTCTTCGTCGTGGGCGAGGATGAAACGATTCTGCAATCCACCGCCCTCTACCCAAGTCGCCTGCAGAACATTTCCAGCCGAGGATTTGTCGGCACCGACGACAACATCCTCGTCAGCGGTCTCGTCATCGCCGGCTCCGCACCGAAGACCTGCCTGATTCGCGCCGCCGGTCCGGCCATGGCCGCGTTTGGCGTCGCGGGAAACCTCGCTGCGCCCGTGATCGTGGTGCGCAACGGTGCCGGGCGAACCATGGCGGCGAATGCCGGATGGAGCAGCGATCCCTCCCTCGCGGCGGCGGCCGCGCGAGTCGGGGCGCTCGCTTTTGCGCCGGGCAGTGCAGACGCCGCGCTCCTCGTGTCCCTGGAACCCGGCAGCTACACGGTTGAAGTCGCTGGGCGCGACCGTGCCACCGGCACCGCCCTCGTGGAGGTCTACGATATGGCTGGCCCCGAGCCCGACGGAGCGCGGACGATCAATCTCTCCACGCGCGGCACGGTCGGCGGCTCCGCCGGCAACCTCATCGCCGGTTTTAGCATTGGAGGAACCGCCTCCCGCCGCGTCGCGCTTCGGGCGGTCGGTCCATCTCTGGCTGCGTTCGGCATCAGCAACGCGCTCATCAGCCCCGTGCTCGAGCTATATCGGGAGGGAGAGCCGGGCCCTCGTGCCACCGCCCAAGGGGTGTGGTCGGCGCGACCCGATGCGGATTTACTTCGGAGTTCGTCGACGTTGGCCGGCGCGTTTGCGCTGATCGAGGACAGCAAGGATTGCATCGCAGTCTCCAACCTCGCACCCGGTAACTATACGGCGGTCGTGCGCAGCGCCGACAATGCGTCAGGCGTCGCATTGGTTGAAATCTATGATCTCCCGTAGCCCGCTTTCTGCTATTTGGCCGGTCACACAAGATTGAGCGCATCTCGGCGAGCCGAAACGCGCGGTCCGAGAGCGGGCATCAGTCTTGGTTCAATTGCGGCCAATCTATGCGCCGACAATCCACCTCAGTCCTGTTCGCCCTCACTGCCGCACTTCCCGCTGCACAAGAGGCGCAGTTGGTGCGCGGCGAAGATTGGCGCGCCGCATTATTCGCGCGAGCGGACTTGCGCTTGGGCAAGCACGGGGTCCTTGAGTTCGGCCATCTTGGCGAGGATACGGGCGGTGAGGTCGCGATAGGCGGCGCGCGCGGCGGGGCTGGGATCGGCGATCAGGTTGCGCGACTCACCGGGGTCGGCGGCGAGGTGGTAGAGTTCATCGCGGCCTTCGCTCAGGAAGTCACGAATCAGCTTCCACTCGGGCGTGCGATACATCCGCACGTGAGTCTTGGCGCGATGCTTTTGGGAATATTCGGCGTAGAAATCGTCGTCCCAGGTTTTCGTCTCGCCCCGGAGTAGCGGAGTGACATCGCGGCCGCGAATGATCGTGCCAGCCGGGAGCGGGGCGGCGGCGACGGTGGCGAACGTGGGCAACCAATCGAGGTGGGAAAGCGTGTGCGCATTGGTGGTGCCGGCCTTGACCACGCCCGGCCAACGGATCGCGAGGGGGATGTGCAGCGAAGTGTCGAACATATTGGGCCGCTCTCCTACGGGGATATTGGGCGTCCCCGGGGGCAGAGCCTCTTTGTTCAGCAACCAGGTAGCGTTGCCTTTATGCCAGATGCCGTGGTGGCCGATGTTGTAGCCGTGATCCGAGGTGTAGATGAGGAGCGTATTTTCCGCGAGCCGGAGGCGGTCGAGAGCATCGAGGATGCGTCCGACGTTGCGGTCGAGGGCGGTGACGGAGGCGAGGTAGTCGCGGGTGAGTTTCTTGGCGCGGGCAACGTCGAGGCCGGGGAAGTCGGGATTGGGGACGATGGGGTCGAGATCTTTGACCTTGGCCCAATCTTCGTCGGGCACGGGCAGATAGGCGGCGTGCGGCTCCCGGAAGTGAATGCTGACGGCGAAAGGCTGCGAGGTGTCGCGCTGTTGGAGCCAGGCGAGTGCCTCGTCGGCGACCAGATCGACGATGAAGCCGACGCGTTTTTCTTTGATGCCATTTTTTTCCAAGACGGGATCCTTCGGTGGCGAGCCGCCGCCGCGAAGGCCGACGAAGGTGCCGAAGCCGCGCTGGGTCGGATGTTGTTCGTCGAGGTCGCCGAGGTGCCATTTGCCAAAGAGGGCGGTGGCGTAGCCGGCTTGCTGGAGCAGGCGCGGCCACGTGGGGAATTTCGCGTCGAGGCCGAGCGGGCCGTCGAACTGCGGGTTGAGCCAATCGGTGATACCGACTTCGGTGCCGTAGCGGCTCGTCATGATGGCGGCGCGGGCGGGACTGCACACGGGCGTGGGCGTGAGGGCGTGGGTGAAACGCACCCCCTCGTGTGCGATGCGATCCATATTGGGCGTGCGCACCTGCGGATGCCCGGCGGCGCCGATGGCCCACGGGGCCTGATCGTCGGCCAAGATGAAGACGATGTTGGGGCGCGCAGGAGCGGGCGCCGCGAGTCCGAGAGAGGCACTGAACAGGAGGAGCAGTGGGCTAAAGTGTTTCATCAGCAGGGAGCGTGATAGAGCGGAGCGGAAAGAAAGTGGGACGGAATGCTATTTGGCCACGAGCGGTGCGGTTTGCTCCGGGGTCGCCATTCCACCCGGCAGCTCCAAGATGCGGATGTTGCGGAAATGGATTTCCGAACCTTCGGATTCGAGGCAGAGGTAGCCTTTCCGCACGCTCGAACGACTCACGCCGTTCACAAATTTGCCGTTGATCGCGAGCTTCACGGTGCCGTCCACGCAGACGACATCGTAGGTGTTCCATTCGCCTTTGCCCTTGCAGCGCATCTCATACGACATGCTGCGTTTGCCGCGCGGGTTGTCCGGCGTGACTTCGAGACCGCCCGCGCCGAAGAGTTCACCGGAGACGTAGCCGGGGTGTCGCGGAGTGCCATCCTTTTCGGGAGAAAGCCGGAGGAACTCCAACTCGAGCATTTGCACTTCCAGTCCTTTGGGCAGCTGCCGGCCCGGCGGAATGGTGCCTCCGCTCCAGGCAAATACCCCGGAATTCCCGCCGGCCTGCATATGCCTCCACTCGATGTGCAGGATGAAGTTTTCATACTGCTTCTCCGAGCGCATTACCCCGATGGGCTGGCCGCTGCACACGAGCAGGCCGTCCTGCACGCGCCACGTCTCCTTGCTGGTGTTCACATCGACCCAGCCGGTGAGGTCCTTCCCGTTGAAGAGATCGCGAAACGCAGGCGAGTCCTCGGCGCGGACCGGCGTGGAGCCAAAGAACAGGGCGACGCAGAAAATGAGGGGCAGGGGGCGTGGGTTCATGGTGGGTGAGCGTATCGGATGAACAGGGCGGGGGGAACCCACGGAAACACGTGGGTGTTGGCGTGGCCAGCTTCGCGGCAGCGAGTTTGTGCGAGTGGTGCGTGCGCCGCTGTAGTGCACGGGTCGCCGTTTTTTGATGCGATGGGTTCGGGAAATTTATCTCTACTATGGGGCAAGGCCAATCGAGTGCGCCATCGGCAGGGCATGCGGCGGGTTGAACGAAGATCGGCGACAAGAGAATCGAGAAGAACGCCCGAAAAACCGAGAGATTACCCAAGTCGGACGTGATGTCCGTCTGCCATACTATTGGCATTATCATGTGGCCGACTGTTTCCAAATTATCCGACGGAAGGAATGGGAATGGTGCATAAAACAACCGTTGGCGCGGCCTCCACGATCATAGAATTCACGTTGCCCTACTGCACCCGGCCTCACTGCGGTTTGCTGGTTCGAGGACTCGAAAGTTGGGTCAAGATCGGCACTCAAGTGCCGTCGCATTGGCCACCGCACTGTCATCCGGAGTTCGTGTATGTCATGGTGACACTCGGGCGAGCGAATTGTTTGATCCGATGCCAAACGGATACTCAGCAATATTTCGCCGAAAGGGAGATCGACGGTGAATATGTCTGGATCGTCCCGTCCGGGGTGATCCATGAAATCCAGTGGCGCGCTGAAGCACCGATGCTGAGGCTTTTTATCAAGAAACAGTGGATCGAAAGCCTCATCGGACGCCGCGTGAATGGTGTCTCGCTTGAGCCGCTCAAACGGTATGTGGCGTTTGAACCCACCATCGGTGATCTCTGCCGGAGGATACGCCATCACGGCTGCGTCCAAGAACCGCCCAACCGGGCTGCCGTCGCGGGGCTGGGTGCCGCACTGGCTGCGGAGTTGCTGTTGGCCAACGAGTCACTTTGCGCAGTGGACGTTTCGCGCGGCCCAAGGCTTTCGGAGTTGGCGTTGGAAAAAATCTACGCCTACGTCCGGGAACATTTGCCCGAGCGATTGACGCTGGCTCAGCTTGCGTGGGTCGTCGGACTGAGTCCGAGCTATTTCGGGCAAATGTTTCGATTGGGACATGGCTCAACGCCCATCGCCTATGTGATTTCGCAGCGTGTGCAGCGAGCACGCGAACTTTTGACGGTCGGTCACCTATCGGTGAAGGAGATCGCGCACGAGGTCGGCTTTGCCGATCAATCTCAGATGGCACGCCACTTCCGCGCCGCAGACCTCGCGACCCCACGGAGCCACCTTCCGCCGCGGTGACCGTAGTCGTGCAGAACAACCGAAAGCCGACGCCCGGTCGCTCGCTGTAAACCGAATTGAAGAGATCGGTCGAGGCGAGCGGCTTGAGCCGGAAATCGCAGACATCCTGCACCCCGGTTTGATACTACGCCCACGAAAGCTTGGTGTTGCAGGGTGCTGGCGCCGAAATAGCCGAGCGGCTCGTGCTGGCTGTTGTAGTTGATCGAACGCTCTTTTGTCGCGTAGGCAGTCCGGCCGACGGTGCGACCGTTCACTCCAACACTGCGCTGCGAGCACGGATTGCAATCACCGCCCGAGTGGGAGTTTTCCAGATTATCCTCAGCTTCCATTTCGCATTGAAGCAGTATTCCAGCACCGACGAAACAAACATCGAATCGATATCTTTCCTTCTGACCGGTTCACTGATGGCGCGAGAGATCTCGGCCCGCAAAATCAAGGGTATGCGGGAAGCCCGAGCCTACCTGTAGTTACTGTGACGGTAGTTGGCATGGACCGTCCCCTGGGTATCCTTATCAATCCCCGTAACCGAGGGAGCGACGAACTCGATCCGATTTTTAGCTCGTTCCCGAAAGCGGCCCGCGTTTTCGAAAAAACGCCATCGGTGCGATAGAAACCCCGCTTGGAAAATGGGCCGCCGACATCGAGCTCAATATGATAAAATCGAGGCCGCCCGCGACGACGGTTGCACGACAATATCGCGCAGACACCCTGAAATTATACCCGTCTCGTTATACCCGGGTGGGTATAATTTGGCGTTTTTCCACGAACACCGGTGGACATGAAAATCGGCGCTTCACTCGTATTGAACGTGAACGAACAAGACCAAAACACTGGCGAAAAATTCTCATCTTTCACCTCGAAATACTGCTGCATCATCGGCGTGAGCTTCGCGTCGGACATGGGAGCGGCGAACTTGCCCACGGAAACCGGGGAATACACGGAAATTTTTTTTGCCGCGCGCGCCGCCGCCTGAGACGGTCCCGCCATGCTCCGCCCCCGCAAAAAATACACCGTGCGCGATCTGCAGCTGCTCAAGGGCAAACGCTGCCTGACCCACATCCACGTGAAGTCGCCGGATGAGGCCGCCGCCGCCGAGGCCGCCGGGGTGGACCTGATGAGCTGCAGCTTCGATTCGCCGGAGTCGCAGGCGCGGCTGCCGGCGCTCGTGGCCGCGGCGCCCAACAGTTTCCTCTCGTGCGCGACGCCGCATGGCCTCGCCTCGCCGGAGGAGGCGATTCGGGTGGCGTTTCGCGCCTTGGAGCTGGGGGCGAGCTCGGTCTATTGCTCGGCGAGCCCGTTCATCATCGAGGCGATGGCGCGGGAACGCATCCCGGTCGTCGGGCACCTCGGCATGGTGCCGCGCCACGTGACGTGGACCAACTACCGCGCCATCGGCCGGACCGAGGCCGAGGCCGTGCAGCTTTTCCGCCAGATGAAGACGCTCGAAAGCGCCGGCGCCTACGCCGCGGAGCTGGAGTGCGTGCCGCACCCGCTCGCGACGTTTCTCTGCGCGCAGACGAAGATGCTGCTGATGTCGCTCGGATCGGGCGCGGGCTGCGACACGCAGTTCCTTTTCTCCGACGACATCCTCGGCGACTACGACGAGCGGCTCCCGCGGCACGCCAAGGCCTACCGGAATTTCCTCGAGGAGCACCGCCGGCTGCAGCGGGAGCGGGTCGCGGCGTTTGGCGAATACATCGCCGACGTGAAGGCGGGCCGCTTCCCCGGCCCCGCGCACTTGGTCGAGATGGACGAGGCGGTGCTGAAAAAAGTCATCGCCGCCGTGGGCACGGACGAGTCGTGAGCCCGCCGCCGATGCTCTTTCACCGCGATCTCGGCGGGGCGGGGAAGCCGCCGCTCGTCCTCCTGCACGGCATGCTCGGCTCGTCGCGCAACTGGCAGACGACGGGGGCGGACCTCGCCGCGCATTTCCATGTGCTCGCGCCGGATCTCCGGAATCACGGGAGCTCGCCGCATGCGGCGACCATGAGCTACGAGGAGATGATGGACGATGTGCTCGCGTGGGCCGACGCGCAGGGCATCGCGCGCGCGACCTGGCTCGGCCACAGCATGGGCGGCAAGGTCGCGATGCTTCTCGCGTGCCGGCACCCGGCGCGGGTCGAGCGGCTGGTGGTCGTGGACATCGCGCCGCGGGATTATTTCTGGCCGGGCCACCGGCAGAGCTTCACGGCGATGAACGAGCTGAACCTCGCCGACCTCGCCTCGCGCGCCGAGGCCGAGATGCGCATGGAAGGCCGCGTGCCGGCCTTGCCGCTGAGAAAATTCCTCGCGACCAACCTTCAACGCAGCGCCGAGGGAGCCTGGTCGTGGCAGATCAACCTGCCTGCGCTCACGGCGGCGGTGCCGGAGTTGGAGAAGAATCCGCTCGCCGCGGGCGATGTTTTTCCGGGGCCGACCCGTTTCATCGCGGGCGGCAAATCCGCCTACGTCGAATCCACGGATCACGCGGTGATCCGCGCGCACTTTCCCGCCGCGGATATCCGCACGATCGCGGAGAGCGGGCACAATCCGCACATGGAGGCGCGCGCGGCGTTTGTGGCCGCGGTGCTCGAGCCCGCGTGAATTTTTCGGCCAAAAGCCGCGTTGCTTTCCGTCTGCTGGCTCGGCGATAGTTTTGTTGTTCTTCAACCCCTTTTCCCATGCCCCAGATCACTTCGAGCCAGACGCAGCCCAGCTATGATGTCATCGTCGTCGGTTCCGGCGCCGCCGGCGGCCAGACGGCCTATACGTGCGTGATGGAGGGCGCAAAGGTCCTCATGCTGGAGGCCGGGCGCAGCTACGATCCGGTGAAGGAGACGCCGATGTTCCAGATCAACAGCCAGGCGCCGCTGCGGGGCGTCTCGACGCCGGACAAGCAGTTTTTCGGGTTCTACGACGCGACCGTCGATGGCGGCTGGGAGGTGCCCGGCGAGCCCTACACGAGCGCCTCGCCGGATCCGGCGCGCAAATTCTGGTGGTGGCGGCCGCGCATGCTCGGCGGCCGGACCAACCACTGGGGCCGCATCTCGCTCCGCAACGGGCCCTACGATTTCAAGCCCCGCTCGCGCGACGGCCTCGGCCTCGACTGGCCGCTGAGCTACGAGGATCTCGCGCCCTACTACGACAAGACCGAGATGCTCGTGGGCATCTATGGCGACAACAACGGCCTCGAGAACACGCCTGACTCCCCCGATGGCTGTCTCCAGCCGCCGCCGGCGATGCGCGCGGGCGAGCAACTCGTGAAGGCGCGGGGCAAGAAACTCGGCCTGCCCGTCATCCCGATTCACCGCGCCGTCCTCAGCCGCAAGCAGGACGCCGACGTGCTGCCGAAAAAAATCCATCCCAACAATCCGCGCGCCCAGCGCCTGCTCGCCGAGGCGATGCGCGCCCGCCAGGCCTGCTTCTGGGCCACGCCCTGCGGCCGCGGCTGCTCGATCAAGGCCAACTACCAATCGACCACGGTTCACCTCCCGCCCGCGCTCGCGAGCGGCAACCTCGACATCGTGTCCAACGCCATGGCGCGCGAGGTGACGACCGATGCCAACGGCAAGGCCACCGGCGTCATCTACATCGACAAGACCACCGGCATGGAGCACGCGGTTAAGGCGAAGGTCGTCGTGCTCGCCGCCAGCTCCGCCGAGTCCGTGCGCATCATGCTCAACTCGAGGTCGGCGCGTTTCCCGCAGGGCATCGCCAACTCGAACGGCCTCGTCGGCAAATACATCATGGACACCGTCGGCGCCTCGCTCCGCGGCCAGATTCCGCTGTTGGAGAACCTGCCCCTGCACAACGAGGACGGCGCGGGCGGCGGCCACACCTACATCCCGTGGTGGCTCTACAAGGAGCAGCTCGCCGGCAAACTCGGTTTTGCGCGCGGCTACCACATCGAGTTTCAGAGCGGGCGCCACCTGCCCGGCATGGGCACCACCGGCGGCGTGGAAGCGTTGACGAGCGGCAGCTACGGCCGGCAGTTCAAGGAGGACGCGCGCCGCTACTACGGATCGTTCCTGGGCTTCTCCGGCCGCGGCGAGATGATCCCCAACGACGACACCTACTGCGACCTCGATCCCGTGGTGAAGGACAAGTGGGGCATCCCGGTGCTGCGCTTTCATTGGAAATGGTCCGAGCACGAGACCCGGCAGGCGAAGCACATGCAGGAAACCTTTGCCCAGATCATCGAGGCGATGGGGGGCAAGGTGCAGTCCCCGCCCGCGGCCGACGGCGCCCAAGCCATCGAGCCCGGCGGCAAGATCATCCACGAGGTGGGCGGCACGATCATGGGCGCGGATCCGAAAAAATCCGTGACCAACCAGTGGTGCCAGACCTGGGAGGTGAAAAACCTCTTCATCACGGACGGCGGCCCGTTCTGCTCCAACGCCGACAAGAATCCCACGCTCACCATCATGGCGCTCGCGTGGCGAGCCAGCGACTACCTGCTCGACGAAATGAAGAAGGGAAATCTCTGACATGAACGCCCCCGACTCGCCCTCTACCCCGCAACGCCTTGATCGCCGCGCCGCAATCAAGTGGATGATGGCCGCCGCCGCGGCCGCCTCCGTCGCTGATCGGATCGCTTTCGGCGCGAGCGCCGCCAAGCCCGCGACCGGCTACGGCAGCGATCCCGACCTGCTCAAGACCTACAAGCCCGGCGACCTCTGGCCGCTCACCCTTACGCCGGCGCAGCGCGCCACCGCCGCCGCGCTGTGCGACACCATCATCCCGGCCGACGCCAAGGGGCCCGCCGCGTCCACCGTGGGCGTGCCCGACTTCATCGACGAATGGATCAGCGCGCCCTATCCCGGCCACGACGCGGATCGGAAGACCATTCTCGACGGCCTCGCTTGGATCGAGGCGGAGGCGCAGAAGCGTTTCCAAAACAGCTTCGGCAACCTCGTCACCCGGCAGAAAAACGCGATCTGCGACGACATCTGCTACCTGCCCAACGCGAAGCCCGAGTTCAGGCCGGCGGCGCAGTTCTTCCGCAAGTTCCGCGACCTGACCGCCGGCGGCTACTACTCGACGCCCGAGGGCATGAAGGACATCGGCTACGTCGGGAATGTCGCGACGGAGAACTACGACGGCCCGCCGCCCGAGGTCCTGAAGCAGCTCGGGTTGGTGTGAGTCCAACGTCGGCTTCATTTTAGACTTTTGTCATTGCGAGGTGCGCGTAGCGCGCCGTGGCAATCCAGATGGATTGCTTCGTCGCTCCGCTCCTCGCAATGACAGTCCAAAAGCGAAAAGCGTGGGCATGAGACTGAAGACAACGTCCTTCAGGTTTTGGACTTTTCGGTTGCAACCCCGCCCGCTGGGCGGCGACCCGGCCAACGGCCGGGCCTACAGTCTGAAAACTAAGGGGCCGCCGGCTTACTCGTGCCGCAGCGCGTCGATCGGATCGAGTTGCGCAGCCTTGTAGGCAGGGAGGAAGCCGAACACCACGCCGATGAGGCTGCTGATGCCGAAGGCGACAAGCACTGACCAGAGCGGCACGAGCGTCGGCAGGCCGAAGTAGCGGGTCACCAGTTCGGAGCCCCCGTAGCCGCAGAGGATGCCGAGCGCGCCACCGAGCAGGCTCAGCAGCACGGCCTCGATGAGAAACTGCGTGAGGACGTCCTGGCCGTGCGCGCCGATGGCGATACGGATGCCGATCTCGCGGGTGCGCTCGGTGACGGAGACGAGCATGATGTTCATCACGCCGATGCCGCCCACGATCAGCGAGACCAAGGCCGTGCCGGTGAGCAGGACGGTCATGATGCGCGTGGTGGCGGTGAAGGTGTTGGAAAGTTCCTCCTGGGTGCGCACCGTGAAGTCGGGTTCGCGGCCGCGGCGGCGCTGCGTGAGCAGGTCCTCGGTGGCGAGCTTGACGCGGTCGATCTTTTCCGGGTCCTCCGCCTGGATGCGGATCATGCTGATGCTGGTGCGGCGGGAGACGCGCTTCATGTGCGAGGTGTAGGGGATGAGCACGACGTCATCCTCATCCGAGCCGAACACACTGAAGCCCTTGGGCGAGAGGACGCCGAGGATGCGGAAAGGCAGGTTGCGGATGCGCAGGGTCTGGCCGATGGGATCCTCGTTGGGGAAGACTTGGTCGGCGACCGTCTTGCCGATGACGCAGACCTTGCCGAGCGATTTCACATCCTGCTCGGTGAACATGGCGCCGGCGGCCATGGGCCAGTTGCGCACGTAGGGATAGTCGGGGCCGACGCCGTTGACGTTGGTGTTCCAGTTGAGGCCGTTGGCGAGGATCTGGTTGCGGTCGCGGATCTCGGGGCTGATGCCGTCGATGCCGCTCACCTCGGCGGCGATGGCCTCGTAGTCCTCGGGCGTGAGCGTGGCGGAGGAGCCGAAGCCGCCGCGCATGCCGCCGCTGCTCATGGAGCCGGGCATGACGGTGATGAGATTCTGGCCGAGGGAGGCAATCTGGGCCTCGATCTGGGTCTTGGCGCCGGTGCCCATGGCGACGGTGGTGATGACCGCGGCGATGCCGAAGATGATGCCGAGCGCGGTGAGGATCGACCGCATGGTGTTGCGGCGGAGGGCGCGGAGGGCGACGAGGAAAGTGGTGGTGAAGCGCATGGGTGGGGTGGGCGCTTCAGGCGGCGTGGGCTCCGGCGGTGAGCTTGGCGGCGGCCTCCGCGTCCTTGATCTTGGCCATCTCGTGGGCGGCGATGGAGCGGTTCTGCACCGGCTCATCGCGCACGACCACGCCGTCGCGGAGGATGAGGTTGCGTTTGCAGTAGTGGGCGATGTCGAGCTCGTGCGTGACCATGACGATGGTGATGCCCTGGTCGTTGAGTTTTTGGAAAACGCCCATGACCTCGACGGAGGTCTTGGAGTCGAGGTTGCCGGTCGGCTCGTCGGCGAGCAGCACCTGGGGTTCGTTGACGAGGCCGCGGGCGATGGCGACGCGCTGCTGTTGGCCGCCGGAGAGTTGGTTGGGCATGTGGTCGGCGCGGTTGGCGAGGCCGACAATCTCGAGGCAGTGCATGGCGCGATCGCGAATCTGGCGGGCGGAGACCCGGCGGTGGCGGCCGTAGAGCATGGGAAGCTCGACATTTTCCAGCGCGGTGGTGCGGGCGAGGAGGTTGAAGCCCTGAAAGACGAAGCCGAGCTTCTGGTTGCGGAGATCGGCGAGTTCGTTGCGGTCGAGCTTGTCGATGTCGATGCCGTCGAGGAGGTAGGTGCCCTTGGTCTGCCGGTCGAGGCAGCCCAGCATGTTCATGAGGGTGGATTTGCCCGAGCCCGAGGCGCCCATGAGGGCGATGAACTCGCCGCGATTGATGTCGAGGCTCACGCCGCGGACGGCGTGCACGGGCACCTCGCCGGATTCGTAGATCTTGTGGATGTCCTTAATCTGGACGACGGGGGACGACATGGCGGGACGCGCGGAGAGGGTCAACGCGGCCCGCGGCCGGGGCTGCTGCCGAAGCTGCTGCGGCCGCTGAGGGGATTGGAGCCGCCGGGGGGCTGGGCCGCCGCGGCGACCGCCCCGGGCATGAGGACGCCGGTGAGGACGGTGTCGCCTTCCGCCAGGCCCTCGAGGACCTCGGTGGAGAAGCCGTCGGACACGCCGAGCTTCACGGTCACGGGCACGATGCGCTTGTCTTTGTCCGCCGCGTCGGGATCGGCGAATTTGTAGAGGGTTCGGGTGACGATGGTGTTGTTGAAGCCACGGTCGCCGCCGGGGCCGCTGGGACCGCGGCTACCGCCGCCGCCGCCGCCGCGGCTGCCGCGGTCACCGCCGCCGCCGCTCTTGCCGCGGCCGCCTGGCGTGGCCAGGCGCGCCGCGATGAGATCGGGGTCGAGGCCCTTGTCCTTGGCGAGTTTCTTGGCCTTCTCGATTTGCTCGGACGAGGGGGTCGAGCCGCGCTCAAAGCCGATTTCGCGCATGATGGCCATGGTGGCGGTCATGCGTTCGTCGTCGGTCATGCCGCCGGCCGCCGGAGCCGCCTTGCCGGCGTCGCCCTTGGTGTCGCCTGGGGCCGAGGCGAGCAGTTCCTGCGGCACGCGCACCCGCAGGGCGCCGTTGGCGATGCGCAGGACATTGGGGCGCTGCTGGACGATGATGGAGACATTTGCCGTCATGCCGGGCTTGAGGCGGAGGTCGTCGTTGCTGACGTCGATGATGGTGGCGTAGGAGACGACGCTCTGGGCGACGCTGGCGGCGTTGCGCACCATGCGGACGGTGCCGGTGAAGGTGCGGCTCGGGAACGCGTCGACCGTAAACTTCACTTCCTGGCCCTCGGCGATGCTGCCGATGTCGGCCTCGGCGACGGCGGCGTTGATCTGCATCTTCGTGAGGTCGTTCACGAGGGTGAAGAGCACCGGGGCGTTCATGCTGGCGTTGACGGTGCGGCCCTTGTCGGTCTTGCGGTCGAGGACCATGCCGTCGATGGGCGCGGTGATGGTGCAGCGCGAGAGATCGAGGCGGGCGTTTTCGACGGCGGCGGTGCGGGTGAGGAGGGTGGCGTTGGACTGGGCGAGCTGGGCCTCGATGTTGTCGAGTTCCTGCTGGGAGACGAGGTTCTTGCCGAAGAGCTCCTTGGTGCGCTCGACGTTGAGCACGAGGAGACGGTTGCTGGCCTTGGTGGACTCAAGATCGGCCTCGGCCTGCTTGAGGCGCTGGGTAAGTGTCGATTCGTCGATGCGGGCGAGCACATCGCCGGCCTTCACCTTGGAATTGTAGTCGACCAGGACCTCCTTGATCTGGCCGGAGACCTGCGCGCCGATGTCCACCGTCATGACGGGCTGAAGATCGCCGGTGGCGGTGACGGACTGCGTGATGTCGCCGCGCGCGACCTTGGTGATCTGGAATTCGGGCGCCTTGACGGTGCGGCCCTTCAGGTAATACCACGCGCCGCCGCCTCCGCCGAGGAGAAGGACGAGCAGGACGATGAGACCACCGTAGCTTTTGGATTTGGCCATGGCTGCTGGGAGTAAGGAGGGGGAGTGAGGACGGTTGGTTGAAGGAGAGGCGTGCGCAAAGGGATTCTTCGGAGACAGTATGAAGGCCGACGGTTGAGGGCCGGCGATTCGATGCGCGTTCGCAAAGACGGGGCCTTTTCGGAAAGGTAACGGAATTCCCCGCCGGCGGCATGGAAGTCTGCTGTTGCGCGCGGACCGGCGGGAACTTTGCCTCCCGGGCCGTGCCGTCCGCGGTTCACCCCATGCAAATCCGTTCCACCCCAGTCCGGCCGAGCCGGGCGCTTCCTGTTGCCGCCACAGTTGTGAAGCTGTTCTCGGCCGCCTCCTTCCTGGTCTGCATCCTGGGCGACGCCCGCGCCCAAGTCTCCACCACGCCCATCGAGGGCCTGCGCGACGCGACGCCCCGGGTCCATGCTCTGGTGGGTGCGCGCATCGTGACTGCGCCCGGCGCCGTGATTGCCCGCGGCACGGTGGTCGTGCGCGACGGTGTGATTGTCGCCGTCGGCCCGGAATCGGCCGTGACCGTGCCGCCCGACGCGCGCCTCTGGTCCGTCGAGGGCCGGACAATTTACGCCGGCTTTGTCGAGCCGCTCGCCGAGGTGCACCTGCCGGCGGCGCTACGGACCGAGTCGGGCAGCGGGGAAACGCCGGGTGGGCGGGGTGGGCGAGGCGGCGCCGCGGCGGCCACGGGGACTGACGCCCTCGCGCCCGCGGCGGCGGCGCGTTCGTGGAACGCCCGGGTGACACCCGAGCGCGAAGTGGCGCGCGTCCTCACGGCCGACGACCGCGGGGCCGCGGCACTGCGCGAGCTGGGCTTCACGGCGGCGGCCGTGGCGCCGGGCCGCGGCGTGTTTCGCGGCGAGAGCGCGCTGGTGAGCCTCAGCGGCCGCGCGCCGGGATCGATTTTGTTGCGGCCGCAGCTCGCGCAACACGTGGCCTTCGAGGTTTCGCCCGGCGGTTACCCGGCGTCCCTGATGGGCTCGATTGCGCTCGTGCGGCAGACCCTGATTGATGCGAAGTGGCTGCGCGACGCCACGGTGGCGCACGCGCGCAATCCCGCCCTCGAACGTCCGGAGACCAACGCCTCGCTGACTGCGCTCGCCGACTACGTGGACGCGAAACGCCCCGTGGTCATGGACACGCAGGATGAGCTCGACCTGCTCCGCGCGCAGGCCGTGGCGGATGAGTTTGGCCTCCGGCTCGTGCTGCGCGGGCGCGGTGCGGAGTATCGCATGGCGAGCGCGCTTGCGGCGAAGAAGACGCCCGTGATCCTGCCGCTCAATTTTCCCGCCGTGCCCGAGGTCGAGACGCCCGACAAGGCCGGTGATGTGCCGCTCTCGACGCTGCAACATTGGGAGCTCGCGCCCGCCAACGCCGCGCGGCTCGCGGCGCAGGCCGTGCCCGTGGCGTTCACGAGCGCGGGCCTGCGTGCGCCCGACACCCAGTTTTGGAATGCCGTGCGCCTCGCGGTGCGCCGCGGCCTTGCGCCGGACGCCGCGCTCGCGGCCCTCACGACTGTGCCCGCGCAGGCCCTCGGCGCCGCCGATCTGGTGGGCACGATCGCTCCGGGACGGCTCGCGCACCTTGTTGTGGCGACGGGCGATTTGTTTGCCGCCCAAGGTGGCGCGGAGATTGCCGAGGTGTGGGTGGATGGCGTGCGCTTCGAGACGGAGGCCGCGCACAAGGTCGAGGCCCGCGGCACGTGGACGATCGCCTGGCGCGGCGCGACCGCGCCCGCGGATCTGCGCATCGAGAGCCGCGGTGGCGCCCGGCCGCGCGCGCGGCTCGGCGACAAGGACCTCACGTTCACGCAGACCCGCGGCCAGCTCACGCTGCTCGCGCCGGCGGAATTGTTTCTGGGCCCTGAGGCGAAAGGCACCGTGCGCCTCGCCGGCACCGTGGCCGGCGGCACGATTGAGGGCACCGGGCTGCTGCCCGACGGCACGGCGTTGCGCTGGAGCGCGGAGCGCACCGCCGCCGCCGAACGGCCCGCCGCGCCTGCGCCGCGCGAGGAGAAGTTTCTCGCCACCGTCGACGCCTGGCCCGCCGGCGCCTACGGGCGCAAGGGCATTCCCGCGCAACCCACGGCCGTGCTCGTGAAAAACGCCACGATCTGGACCAGCGGCCCCGCTGGCCGCATTGACGGCGGCGAACTCCTCGTGCGCGCCGGGAAGGTCGAGGCCGTGGGCAAATACCTCGCCGCGCCCGCCGGCGCGCTCGTGATCGACGCGGCGGGCAAGCACGTCACCGCCGGTCTGATCGACTGCCATTCTCACACCGCAATCTCGCGCGGCGTGAACGAGGGCACGAGTGCCGTCACGGTCGAGGTGCGCGTGGGCGATGTGCTCGATGCGACCGATGTCAGCATCTACCGCCAGCTCGGCGGAGGCACGACCACCTCGAATCTCCTCCACGGCTCCTCCAATCCCATGGGCGGCCAGAATCAGGTCATCAAGCTGCGCTGGGGCGCCCTGCCTGAAGGGCTCAAGTTCGCCGGCGCCCCGCCCGGCGTGAAATTCGCCCTCGGCGAAAACGTGAAGCAGGCCAACCGGGTGAACACCACCGGCGCGCCCGCGCGCTACCCCGCCACGCGCATGGGCGTGGAGCAGATCATGGCCGACACCTTCGCGCAGGCGCGCGACTACGAGCGCGCCCTTCAGGCTCCGGCCGGCGCCACGCTTCCGCCGCGCCGCAACCTCCGCCTCGAGGCCGCCCTCGAGATCCTCCGTGGTCAGCGCCTCATCCACATCCACGCCTACCGGCAGGACGAGGTGCTGATGTTCATCCGCCTCGCGCAGCAGCAGAAGCTCTCCGTCGCGACCTTCCAGCACATTCTCGAAGGCTACAAGGTCGCCCCCGAGATCGCTAAACTCGGCGCCGGCGCGTCCGCGTTCAGCGATTGGTGGGCCTACAAATACGAGGTCATCGACGCGATTCCCTACGCCGGCGCGATGATGCACCGCGCGGGCGTGCTCGTCTCCTTCAACTCCGACAACAACGAACTCGCCCGCCGCCTCAACACCGAGGCCGCCAAGGCCGTGAAATACGGCGGCCTGTCCGAGGAGGAGGCGCTGAAATTCGTCACGCTCAACCCCGCGAAGCAGCTCCGCGTCGACAACCGCGTGGGCTCCCTCGAGCCCGGCAAGGATGCCGACTTCGTGATCTGGAGCGCGAATCCGATCTCCAGTTACGCGCGCGTGGAGCAAACGTGGATCGATGGCCGGCCGTATTTCTCGCTGGCCGAGGATGCCGAGCTGCGCTCCGCCGCGGCCACCGAGCGCGAAGCCCTCGTGCAAAAGGCGCTCGCCGAGCGCGTGCGCACCCTCGGCACCGGCGGCACCCCGGCTGCCGGCGCGCGCCCCGCCGCCGCCGATACGCCGGATATCCTCCGCCTCCTCCAGGCGATGGAGGCCCGCCACGCCCACGAATACCAAGGCATCTATCACGACGGAGCCGATGCCCACAACTGCTCGACCCACTGGAACCGATAACATGAATGCCACAAAATTTTTTGGCTGTTTCGTGGTGGGGCCGGCTCTCCGAGCCGGCCTGGGTTTGAACGTGATTCCCGGCCCGGAACCCAGGCCGCCTCGGAGATGCGGCCCCACCGCCAATCCACCTTCCGCCCGCCGGCGGCTGCGTTTTCTGCCGCTATGGCTCGGCCTCGCCGCTGCGGCCGCCGCACCCGCCTCCGATTCCATTCCGGCCGCGCGTCCCGGCAAGCCGCTCCTCCTGCGCGGCGCCACCGTGCATACCGTCACCGGTGCGGACCTGCCTGCGACCGATTTGCTGCTCCGCGACGGCAAGATTGCCGCCATCGGGCAAAAAATCCCCGCGCCGAGCGATGCCGCGGTGGTCGATGTCGCGGGCAAGCACGTTTACCCCGGCCTCATCTCAGCCGTCACCGGCATGGGCCTCACCGAGCACAATTCCGTCCGCGGCACCGTCGATCTCGCCGAGACCGGCGCGCTCAACCCCAACGCCCGCGCGCAGCCCGCGCTCAACCCCGACACCGATCACATCCCCGTCTCGCGCGCCAACGGCATCCTCACCGCGCTCAGCGTGCCGATGAGCACCGGCCTCATCGCCGGCACCTCGACGCTCATCCGCATGGACGGCTGGACGTGGGAGGATCTCACGCTCCGCGCCGCTGTGGCGCTGCACGTCTACTGGCCAAGCATGGCCGTGAACCGCGATCCCGGCGCGAGCCGTTCCGCCGCCGATCAGGAGCGCACGATCAACGAAAACCTCCGCCGCCTGCGCGACGCGTTTGCCGCCGCGCGCGCCTATGCGCGGGCGCGGGAGAGCGCCGCCGCGCGCACGGAGTTTGATTCGCGCTGGGAGGCGATGCTGCCGGTCGTGCGCGGCGAACTGCCCGTCTTTGTCCACGCCACCGAGCGCAAGCAGATCGAGGCCGCTGTCGCCTGGGGCCGCGCCGAGAAGCTCAAGATCACCATCGTCGGCGGGCTCGATGCCTGGAAGGTCGCCGATCTCCTCAAGACCCACGACATCCCTGTGATCGTGAGCCCCGTGCTCACGCTGCCGCTGCGCCGCGAGGACCCCTATGACGCGAGCTACGCCAACCCGGGCCACCTCCACGCCGCGGGCGTGCGCTTCTGCATCGCCAACGACGGCAGCGCCGAGATGGGCACGATGGCCGATCGCAACCTCCCGTATCAGGCCGCCAAGGCCGCGGCCCACGGCCTGCCGCCGGCGGAGGCGCTGAAGGCCGTCACGATCTATCCGGCGCAGCTCCTCGGCGTCGCCGCCGAGCTCGGCTCGATCGAAGTCGGCAAGCGCGCCACGCTCATCGTCACCGATGGCGACCCGCTCGAGGTCGCCACGCAGGTCGAGCAGGCCTACATCGACGGCGCGCGCATCGATCTGTCGAGCCGCCACACCCGCCTGCGCGACAAATATCAGCAGCGCCACGACCAGATTAAGACGGGGGCGCGGTGAGCGGGGGCTGAAAAGGTGGGGCCGTCTCTCCGAGCCGGCCTGGGTTCAAGGGAGATTCGCCGCTCAAACTCAGGGCGGCTCGGAGAGCCGCCCCCACCTTGCCAGGATTTTTCTACGCTGCAGGCCGCGCCTCGCTCACGGCGCGGTCTCGCCGAAGTAGTCGAAGAACACGGTCGCGAGCGATTCGCCGTAGGCTTCCCAGTGGCGGCCGAGCGGCGCCACTTTTTCTCCGGCCACGGTGATGACGTTGGTGTTGAATTCATGCACCACGGCATCGATGCCAAAACGCAGGAGCCAGCCCTCGCCGAGCGTGCCGGTGTTGCGGAAGGCCGGGCCGGTCGCGCCTTCGGTGAACCAGGTGTGCCGGCGCAGCAGTTTCTCGAAGATCGCCATGCGTGCGAGATGGCGCTCCAGATGCGGGCTGGGGGCGCGCGTGACGTGGAGCTGGCCGTTGCCGTCGTTGTGCAGCTCGAGCGCGAGGTCGGGCTTGCGGCCCGCGGCGATCATGCCTTCGAGCCAGCGTTCGAGCGCGGCGTTTTCCGGCGCGAGCGCGGGATCGGCGGGGGCATTCCAGTCGCGGTTCAGGTCCTTGCCGAGCGCGTTGAAGCGCGTGCGGCCGGCGGCGACGCCATCCTTGTTGGCCATCGGGAGAAACCAGACGCAGGTGCGCGCGAGGAATTTCTTCGCGTCGGCATCGCCGCGCAGCAGCCGGCGCGCGAGGCCCTGCAGCACCCAGTTGCCGCCGGGCTCCCACGGATGCGCGCGGGCGCGGAGAAACACGCGCCGCGGCGCCGCCGGATCGCCGAGCCGCACGATCTCGAGATCGCGGCCCTGCACGGTTTTTCCGATGACAGTGATCTCGGTCAGCGGGCTGGCGCGGAGTTCGGCGAGGAAGGCGGCGAGTTCCGGCAGGCCGTAGGGCTCGATGCGCGCGACGTGGAGGAGCGGGCCGGTGAGCTCGACCGTGGCGCGGGCGCGGCCCGGCGCCGGGTGCGTGATCGGGACGACGCGCCACGCGCGGCCATCATCGGACACCGAGAGCGTGCGCATGCTGGGCGCCACGGAGGCGGCGCGGCCGTTGTAAACATTCTGGAGGTTCACGAATTCGAGCGTCAGCCGCGCGCCGGGCGTGCCGTGAATCGTGAAACGGATGTGGCCCGCGGCCCGGTTGGTCGAGGCGCGCTCGTGATCGTAGAGCAGGTGGACGAGCACGGAGCCGTCGGTGGCCGGCTCATGCCAGAGCGGGGAAGCGTTTTCGTAGTTCGAATCGATGAACGCCAGGCCCGGGATGAGCGCCGGCGGCGCGGCCCCCGGGATCGGCGCGGGCGCATCGGCGGAGTGGGCGAGTGCGGTGGCGGCGGCCAGAACCAAGGTGAGGCGGGCAAGGTGCATGGGGGAAAATGTTTCAGCTGACGCCGGGTCGGGCAACCGCCACGAGCTTGCCCATGCGCACGACCGGGAGCGCGAGGCCGTCGCGCAGCGGCACAGTGTAGCGCTCCTCGGCGATGTAGCCGTGCCGCGCATAGAGCGGTTCGCCGGCGAGCGTGGCAACCATCACGATACGGGTGAAGCCCGCCGCGTGGATGGCGCTTTCCGTCGCGCGGAGGATCGCGGTGCCGACGCCACGCCGCGCCCAGGCCGGATGCACGAAAAACGCCCGCACCCGCGCCGCCTCGCGCGCCGGATCGAGCAAACCATCCTCGCCGCTGCGCGTGCGGTCGCCGCCAAATTGCGCCTGCCGCTGGCTCCAGCCGCCGCAGCCGATGATCACGCCCGCGTGTTCCGCCACGAAATAGGTGCCATCGCCAATCAGCGTGCGGTCCACGCCGAAGACCGGCCCGAGCGCCGCGGCCATCTGCGCGGGCGAATAGTGCTCCGCTTGCAGCGCGCGCACCGAGAGCGGAATCAGCTCCTCCAACGCCGCGGTGTCTGCGGCCACTGCGCTGCGCACGGCAAAGTTTGCGGTCGTTGAAGCGGCAGGAGTCATGCGCGGACTGGGACGGTATGGAAGCAACAGCGGTGCTTCACGCATGATCGGAGCGGCCTACGCACTGCGGTTACTTTGTCTCCTTCTCAGAGTCGCGCGGCCGAGTCTTTCGATCCCGGCGGGCCCACTCGGCGTAGTTTCCTTGTGAGATCTTTGCCCAGCCTGGGAACCAACTGTCGAACAGCTCCCGCAGTGCCTTGGAACCGGGGTCGAGCATTGTCGGCAGGCTCACGGGCTCTCCGTTCACGCGCGTGTCCGCTACTCTGCAGCCGGTGCAGAACCGCATCGCGACAGAGCCGACATCCTTTCGACCGAGGACGATTTTGAAATCATAGTGCGGAATGCAGAAGCTGACCATGCCCTTGCCAGATTTGTCCCGCCAACTGCCCTCGCTGTTAAATACGGCGGCCAGTTTCTTGGCTTCTGCCTCGGTCAGCCACCGTGTCTCTCCGATGATTTGGAGTTCGTCGATATACGCGTTAGGCCGGCAGAACGCGACGTGACCGAAGTTCACCTGCGACAGAACAGCGGAAAGCTTTTCCGGGACCGCCGGCTTGGGCTCGGCCGCGAAAGAAGAGAGTGTGATTGCCGCGAGAATTTGCAGGTATCGTTTCATGGCGGGAAGCAATTGGCTAATTGCCGCCTATTTCACCACCTCACCTGGCTTCAGCTCGCGCAGCCGGATGTTTTTCCAGCGCACTTCAAACGGCCCGGTGCCCTTGGCGATGCCGTGGACCTGGAGGCCGATGAAGCCGGTCGCGTCGAGTGCGTCGCGAAAATCCGCGCAGGGCACGCCGTTCACCCACGAGCGGATGCGGTCGCCCTGGGCGACGATGCGGTAGTGGTTCCACTCGCCGTCCTTGAAGGCCGTGGCGGCGCCGGGCCGCTTGGCCAGATCGTCGTGCCACTTGGTCCAGCGGCCTTCGTCCCAGAAATTTCCGGACACGCCCTTGGCGGCGGTCGTGATCTCGCACTGGTAGCCGTAAACTTCGCCGCTCTCGCGCTGCTTCTTGGGCTGCGAGGCCTGCGGCGTGGCCTTCGCGTAGGTGTGGCTGCGGATCTGGATGCCGGAGTTGAGCGCGGGGTCGCACTTCACCTCGCACTCAAACTCAAAGTCGGCGTAGTCGCGCGTGGTGCAGAGAAACGTGTTCTTCGAGCCCTCGGCCGTGCGGCCGATGATCGTGCCGTCCTCGACGCGATACGTCGCCGTGCCTCCCTTGATGGTCCAGCCGGCGAGAGTTTTTCCGTCAAAGAGCGGCTTGAGGGCGGCGGGTTTTTCCGCGGCGGTGGCGGCGAGCGGGGCGAAGGCGAGGAGGAGGGCGAGGCGGGCGGGCATCATCATGGCGGGTGGGGTGGAGTGCGCCCCTAAGTTCCCCAATTCGCGCGGGAGGTAAAGCGCGGGGATCGCCGGAGCAGGCGGGAAATGGGATTCTCCTTGGGCTGGGGCATGGGTTGGCGACGCGGGTTTTCTTCCCGCCCTTTTGTCCTTTTACCTGCCCGCGCCGCCCACGGATCGGGCGTTATCTTTAGTGATGCGTGCTCGGACGAAACCCAGCAGGGCGAGGACAACCCACGTCAGGAAGACGCTGAGCGCCGCCAAGCCGAGTTGCCCGAGACCCACTGCCACGCCCGCCGCCGCCGTCATATAAACTCCCGCCGCCGTCGTGAGTCCTTCGATCTCACGTTCACTGCGCCGCTTGAGAATCGCGCCGGCGCCAATAAAGCCGATGCCGGTGGCGATTCCTTGGATCACCCGGGAAAGTCCCTCCAACGACATCTCCGCCGCGGCACAGCCGATGACGAAAAGCGTGCTGCCCATCGCGACGAGCATGTGGGTGCGCAGGCCAGCCGCCTTCCCTGCGCCCTCGCGTTCGTAGCCAATAATGGCGCCGAGAAACATGGCGGCAACGAGCCGGATGATCAGGCGGGTAAACTCATTCCAATCGGGCAGACCGCCGTTGAGTTCTTCAATTAATATTTGCATGGGACACTCCACAATAAGCCAGCCGTTCTAATGCGAATTCAACCGACAGCCCGGAATGCCGGATGTGGCGTGGGCCTTGGCGATTGAGGATCATTTTGGGTCCAAACGAGTGCGGCTACGGGCGGCGAAGTAGCCGCGCTTGAGAACGGCTTTTACCGGTGGCGCGGCACGCGGCGAAAGCCTTGATCACAGCCGGCCAATGCGCCGAGGCGGCACATCCCCCAGCCGCGGGATTGACGCCGCGATTCGGCGTCGCAGCGTGGCGTTCACCCCCGCCGCGAATCCCTCGCGGGCTTTTCCTCCAACCCCTCGCCGCCGATGAACTCTCTGCTTCGTTTTGCCTTCGCGGGCACCATGCTGCTGCCCGCCGCGCTCCTCGCCCAGGCCGTAGCGCCGGTGTCGCCGCCGAGAGCCGCGACCCCCGCCGCGACTCCGCCACCTTCCTCCGAGGTCGTCGAACTCAGCCCGTTCACCGTCAACACGAGCAACGATCTCGGCTATGCCGCCGAGAACACGCTCGCGGGCAGCCGGCTCAACACGAAGCTGCGCGACACGGCCAGCTCCGTGTCGGTCTTCACGAAGGAGTTTCTCGACGACCTCGCGATCACGGACATCGCCCATCTGCTCGAATACACGGTGAACTCCGAGATGGACACCAATTCGCAAGGCGCCTCCTCCGAGCAGAACCGAATCATCGGCGGCCACGCGCTCTTCGCCGGCATCCAGATCCGCGGGCTGCTCGCGAGCATTGGCATGGATTATTTCAACAGCATCACGCCCACCGATCCCTATCGCGTCGGGCGCTTCGAGGATGCGCGCGGGCCGAATAGCATTCTCTTCGGCATCGGCGCGCCCGGCGGCCTGCTCAACCAGTCCTCGAAGATCGCGGAGACGCACCGCCACACCGGCGCGATTCGCCACAGCCTGGGCTCGTGGTCGCGCAACCGGACCGAGGTCGATGCGAACCGGGTCATCCTCAAAAACAAACTAGCCGTCTCCGTCGCAGCGCTGCACCAGGAGAACGGCGGCTGGCGCGCCTTCGATTTCCAGGACAAGGACCGCGTTTTCGGCTCTGTCACGTGGCGGCCGCTGCGTTCGGTCACGGTCACAGCGATGGGCGAGGTGGGCCGCGACATCAATGCGGTCGTCCGGTCGTTCAGCGACGCCGAGCAGGTGCTCGCGTGGTATGACAACCGCGAGGCGCTGGGTGTAAACGCGGTGACGTTTACGCCCAACAACACCGTGCCCACCGCTGCGCAGCAGGCGCTGGGCGTCGTCGGGCGCGATGGCACGGTCGGCGGCAACAACCGCCGCTACATCTATATTGAGAACGACGGCACGATCTTCGATGCCATCGGAACGTATTTCACCGGCAGCTATAACAACGCCGCCGTGCGCGCGCCCGATGGCACGCGGGGCATCACCTCCCCGACGCTGCGCATCAACGATCCGAAATTCTATCCGCGCAACGGCAACGCCGTCGGCCCGGGGATGTTTCGCGATCAGACGCTGCACAACTACACCTTCACCGCCGACTGGCAGCCGACGCGCCACCTGATCTTCAACCTCGCGCACAACTACCAGGAGACGCGCGCCGTCGTGAACCTCATGAACGGCACCGCCCCCATGCTGCGCGGCGACGCCAACCGCACGCTGGGCGTCAACGGCCCCGCCAATCCCTACGCGGGCCGGATGTATTTCGACGGCACGTGGACGCGCGACATCCACTACGGTGACAGCCGGGAATCGCGGCTCTCCGCCTCCTACAACCTCGAGACGAAATGGAAATGGCTCGGCCGCCACCGCATCGCGGCCTCGGTCTCGCGCACCGACGTCAACGACCGGCGCGCCAATTCGTGGCTCGTGCTCGCCGGCCGTCCCTTCAACAACGATCCGGCCAACGCCAACAACCGCGTGACCGTGCGCAATTATCTCACGGAGGGAAACCACGGCACCTATCGCGCGGGCGACTGGCGCTCGCTGCCACAGACGCTGAACATCGGCGGCCGCAGCTTCACGACCGCCTATGCCAACGTCGCCGCGGGCGGGGCCGACAACGGCGGCATGGTGCAGAGGATGGATTCCAAGATGGTCGCGACGCAGAGCTTTTTCTTCGACGGCAAACTCGTCACGACCTTCGGCTACCGCGACGACCGCGTGAAGAACACCCAGCTTGGCTATTCCAACGACCCCATCCGGGGCGACGTCGTCGACCGTGATCTCTCGAAGGGGAAGGTGAATTATTTCCTCGGACAGACGCGCACGGCGGGCGTGGTCTATCACGTGTTCGACTGGCTGTCGGTCGTCGGCAACAAGTCGTCGAACGTCGGCATCCCGCCGCTGGCGCGGACCGTGTTTCCCGACGGCAACCTGGGTCCGCTTTCGCAGGGCAAGGGCAAGGATTTCGGCCTCGGTTTCGATTTGCTCCAAGGCCGGCTGAACGCGCGCGTCGTCTATTTCACCGGCAGTGAAATCGGCCGCCTTACGGCGCCCGTGGCCAATCTGCTGACGGGCGCAAACACGCGGGTGATGGATGCGTTTGGCGGCGTGCTCGTGGGCGCCGGCCGGCCTTTCACCGCGGCGGCGTGGGCTCCGATCCGGGCCAAATACACGCCGCCGGTCTCGTCGATTTCGTCGGACTTCGACACGGAGGGCTACGAGGCGCGCGTCACGGCGAACCTCACGCGCAACTGGCGGCTGGTCGCGAACTATTCCTACACCGAATCGGCCCGCGTCGATCTCGCTCGCGAGGCGATCACGTTTTTCGGTTTCAAGGCGAGGGACCGGGTGCTCCTCGTGCCGGGTGTGACGCAGGACGCCACCGGCCGCTTCGTGGCCGACGCGGGCGCCTTCGAAACAGGCGGCGCCATTGCGAAATGGCTCGAACTCGGCGGCATGACTGCGGCAGCCAACCCATCGGTGCTCACGACTTCGACGGGCGCTACGATCGCGCAGGAGATTTTCGACCTGGCCGACGTGCTCAACGACGAGCGCGAGTCGCAGCTCAAGAGCTGGGGCGTGCGTCCGCACAAGATCAGCCTCTTCACCGCGTATGACATCCGGTCAGGGCGGCTCGAAGGCCTTACCGTCGGCGGCGGCTGGCGCTGGCGGAGCCCGAACGTCATCGGCTCGAATTCCAAGGGCGAGGAAATCAGCGGCAAGCAGATCACCGCGGCGGACCTGATGATCGGCTACACGCGGAAGTTCCGCGGGCTGCCCGGCCGGGTGCGGTTTCAGCTGAACGTGAACAATCTGCTCGATCGCACGGACATCATTCCCTCGCGGCTCGCGACCTCGGAGGCCACGCCGGACGGCTTCAACCTGCCCGGCGGCCGCGGCCTCGCCTACACGCGCTACGACCTCGTGCAGCCACGGGAGATTCGGTTCACGACGACCTATTCGTTTTGACTGGTGGTGGCGCCCGGCGTGGGGCGGCGCTCGGATTTGAGCTTGAGTTCGCGGGGTCGCGCCAAACCTTCCGCGGCGTGGATGCGCCCCAATCCGATTCTACGCAGCCGCAGGACCTGGACGCCACCGCGTGGTTTGCCGCCCACGTGCAGCCGCACGCGGCGATGCTGCGGGCCTGGCTGCGGGCCCGGTTCGGCGGGCGGCTCGATATCGACGATCTGGTGCAGGAGTCCTTTGTCCGCACCTTGCAGGCGCACCGCGAGGGCACGCTGCGGGTGGCCAAGCCGTTTCTCTTCGCCACCGCCCGCAACCTCGCGCTGGACCGGTTGCGGCGCCAGGAGGTTTCCCGCACGGAGGCATTGGGGGAAATCGAGGCCTTGGACGTCTTGGATGAGAGCGAGGGCGTGTCCGAAACCGTCGCCCGCAACCAGGAACTCGAACTCTTGACCCAAGCCATCCAATCGCTGCCCGACCGGTGCCGCCGGATTTTCACGCTGCGCAAGCTCTACGGTCTGTCGCAGCGCGAGATCGCGGCGCGCCTCGGTATTTCCGAGAGCACGGTGGAGAACCAAATCACGATCGGCATCGAGAAATGCACGGATTATTTCGCGGTGCATGGCGATGGCCGCTCCCTGTCATGAACGCTCCGGCCGAACCTTCCGATCCGGCGGCGCGCCGCGCCGCGGCGCAGTGGCTCGCGCGGCACGACCGCGGCCTGACCGGGGCGGAGCAGGATGAGTTTCTGCAATGGCTCGCCTCTGATCCGAGTCATGGCGCGTGGTTCGCCAAGCACCGTGGCGGGTGGGAGCGCCTCGATCGCATCGCGGCCTGGCATCCGCAACATGGGGCCGAGCCTAATCCCGATGTGCTCGCACGCCCGGTTCGCCGGACCCGTTGGCTGCAGCCGGTGCTGCTGGCTGCCGCCACCGTGGCGATTGTGGCCGGCACGGCTGTGTTTTACCGCCTCACGGCGCCGGGCGTGGAGCGCACCGCCACCGTGCCGGCCGGCACCTACGAGCGCCGGGTGCTGGAGGATGGCACGGTCGTGGAGCTCACCGGCGGGGCCGAACTCGAGATCAATTTCTCGCCAGAGGAGCGGCGCGTCGCCCTCCGCCACGGCGAGGCGCTGTTCACCGTCGCCAAGAATCCGGCGCGTCCGTTCATCGTGCGGGCCGGCGGCGTGAATGTCCGTGCGGTCGGCACCGCTTTCAATGTCCGGCTCGGTCCCGAGCGCGTCGAGGTGCTCGTCACCGAGGGGCGCGTGCAGGTCGCGCCACCTTCGGGCGCGGCGGCCCCGCCCCTCGTCGTCGCCGGGGAGTTGGCCGTGGTGTCGCTCGCGCCTGGGAGCGCCCCTCAGGTCGCCGCCGCCTCCGCGGCCGATCACGCCCGCGTGCGCGCCTGGCAGCCACAGCTGCTGGATTTCCCGTCCACCCCGCTGGCCGAGGTGATCGCGGAGCTGAACCGGCGCAACCGGGTTCAGCTCGTGCTCGCCGATCCGGCGTTGGGCCGGCTCTCCGTCGCCGCATCGATTCGTTCGGACAATCTTGAAGGCTTCGTTCAACTGCTGGCGACGACGGCCCGCCTGCGGGCCGAGCCGCAGGGGGACTACCGCATCGTGCTCCGCCCGGCGCTATAGCCGGCGTGCACGCGCGGGAAAATTTCTTGGAAAAGTTTTGGGGGAAATCGCGGCGCGGTGCGTCATGCTGTCGAAAGCAACCCGTCGGATAACCCCCTGCGTCCATCGCCTCCCTTGTCATTGCCCAGACTACGTTTTCTCCGGCTGGCCTGCCGTCTGTTGGCTCTCATGTTGTCCTCGCGCCTAGCGGTGGCGGCCGTGGCGGCCGAACCGACCCGCATGTTTGCGGTGCCGGCGGGGGAAGCGGTCGAAACGCTCCGCCTGATCGCGCGCCAAGGGGAAGCCGAGATTGTCTTTCTCACGGAGACGGTGCGCGGCGTGCGCACCCGGCCGGTCCACGGCTCGTTTACGCTCCGTGAGGCGCTCAACCGTCTCCTCGCCAGCACACCGCTGAGCGTCACGCAGGATCCGAAGACCGGCGGTCTCAGCGTCGAGCGCACCCAGCGCACCCCTTTGTCCTCTGCCGTAGCTGACCCTAAAACCACCACGATGAACACCCGAACACCCCGTCCGCGCAGTTTTGCCGCCCTGCTGGTTGCCGCCATTGCCGGGCCGAACAGCGACGCCCAGACCAGCCCCGCGCCCGCGGGCAATGACGCCACTGTCACTCTCTCGCCCTTCGAGGTGCGCACGGAGAAGGACACCGGCTACACCGCCACGAGCACGCTCGCCGGCTCGCGCCTCAACACCTCGTTGCGCGACACCCCCGCGGCCATTTCCGTTTTCACGAAGGAATTTCTCGACGACATCGGCGCCATTAACGTCACCGAGGCCCTCGAATACGGCCTCAACGGCTCCCGCGACACCACCGACTACACCGGCAATGTCGCCAGCTCCAACGACCTCGTTTTCCAGCTGCGCGGCTTCACCGGCGCCTCGCTCGGCCGCAATTACTTCGCGTGGTCCCTCTCGAGCGACAGCTACAACATCGAGCGCCTCGATTTCGCGCGCGGGCCCAACTCCATCCTCTTCGGCATCGGCGGCCCCGGCGGCATCATCAACACCTCGACCAAGCGCGCCCTCATCGGCTCCAAGACCAACGAGGTTCGCGTGCGCGCCGGCAGCTGGGACGACTATCGCGGCACGCTCGACTTTGGCCGCACCCTCGTCCCCGGAAAACTCGCCGCCCGCCTGAATCTCCTCTGGCAAGACCGCGACGGCTGGCGCGAGTTTGATCGCCTGGAGCGCACCGGCGCGGCGCTCGCGCTGACCTTCCGGCCGTTTAAGGGCACCGAGATTCGGTTCGATGGCGAATATGGCGACGTCAAGCAGGTCGTCGCCCAGCCCTGGCCTGCGCAGGAGCGGCTGCAGCCCTGGCTCGACGCGGGGCGCCCCCTCTCGGCGACCTTTGGCGCCGCCGCCGCCGGCACCGGAAACAACACCGCCCGCCAGTTCATCTACGATCCCCTCGGCGGCGCCGGCCCCATCTCGTGGTTCGGCGGCCGCGTGACGAACACCGGCCCCACCTCGCCCGCGCTTGGCAACAACACCATCGCCATCACCGACTGGTCGCTCATCCCGCGCAAGGCCACCCTCACCGGGCCCGGCTTCACGGGCGACTACTTCTTCTACAACTACGCCTTCTTCGTGGAGCAGCGTCTCGGCGATTTTGCACTCGAGGCCGCGTTCAACCGCCAGAGCGAGCAGCGCCAGCAGCATCGCCCGCAGGTCTTCAACGATGTCGCCCTGCGCGGCGACCCCAACGCCTTCCTGCCCAATGGCCGGCCCAACCCCGGCGCCGGAAAACTATACACCGACGGCCAGCTCCAGGTGGATTACCGCGATCAGGTGCGCACCGACTGGCGGTTCACCGGCTCCTACGCGCTCGACCTGCGCAAACGCTCCGCGTGGCTCGGTTCGCACACGCTGGCCGGCCTGCTCACCCGGCGGGAAAACGTCGGCCGCGACGATGGCTTCAACGAGGTGAACCTCACGCCCGCCGGTGATGCCTTCTATCCGCGCGACCTCACCAATGCCAACAACCAGATCCGCCGCCGCACCTACCTCGATTTCTCCACCTCTGATCCGGACCGCCGCGGCATGCTCGACCCGCGGAAATATCCCATCAACGGCCAGAACGGCGTCACCTCCGGCCTCGTCCGCACGCGCGACGCCTCCCGCAATGATCTCACCCGCACGGACTCCTCGATGGCCGCGTTTCAGAGCCGCTGGTTCGACGGCCGCGTCGTGCTCACCGGCGGCTGGCGCAAGGACAAGCAGGCCGTCTGGGGCAGCACCGCCGATCTCAATGGCGACGGCAGCACCAACGACGACCGCGATCCGGTCACGCGCACCTTTCCGGTCCGCAGTCGCGTCGCCAGCGCCAACCGTTCCGAGGGCGACACCCGCACCTATGGCATTGTCGTCAACGCCACCAAGCAGGTCGGCTTGTTCTACAACAATGCGAACAACTTCGTGCCCCAGTCTGACCGCGATATTTTCAACAACCTCCTCGGCAACCGCAAAGGCGAGGGCGAGGACATGGGCGTGCGTTTGACGCTGCTCGACGGAAAAATCAGCGGTTCCGTATCCCGCTACAAGACTGCCGAGGTAAACCGATCCGTGGGCCGGGACAACGCCTACATCAATGCCATGAACGCGCTTTGGCAGGCCCTCGGAAAAGTCGATCAGTTCGCCGACACCGGCTCTCGCGACAGCCAGGACACCGACGGCAAGGGCTGGGAATACGACTTCACCGCCAACCCCACGCCGAGCTGGCGCGTGTCGCTGAATTTCGCGCAGACGAAACAGATCACGACCAATATCCAGCCGCGCAACGGCGCCTACGTGGAGGCCAACCGCGCCGAATGGACACGCGCCAGCGCCCTGCTCATGCCGACCGGCTTTGGCTTGCCGACGAATGCGACCGGCGCCACCGCGCTCAGCACGATCGATGCGCTCTACGCCGGCTTCAAACAATCGGAGGGCCAGACGCGCCGCCAGCTCCGCCAGAACACGGGGAATTTCTTCACCAGCTACACGATCCGCCGAGGCGACAGCCGGCTCAACGGCCTCACGCTCGGCGGCGGCGTGCAGTATCGCGGTGACGCGGTCGTCGGCTACGACAGCTCGCGCAACAACGCCCCGATTTACGGCGGCGCCTACACCCTCGTGAACGCGATGGCCGCCTACAACCTCCGGCTCTCGGGCAAGTATCGCGTCCGCCTACAGCTCAACGTCGATAACCTGCTCAACGAGGACAAACTCCAGGTCATCGACGCCGATCAGGTGCGCGCCTACCGCTACGTCTTCCAGACCCCGCGCCGCTGGAGCATCACGAGCACGGTGACGTTCTGAACGTTTGCCAGCAATGATTGCATGGGCCGCCGCGGCCAATGGTGCCGCGACACTCCCCTGCCGTGGCATATCTGTTGCACTCATTGCCGGTGTAGCCCTGCTCGTGAGAGCTGGGACAGACGTGAGATCGAATGGCCGACAGTCCCGCCTCTCACGAGGCGGGCTACATCGAGGCCGTCGGGTGTCACGATTTCAGTGGGTCGTGGCACTGGGATTGGGCGCGGTCGCTTCCTTTGATGGCTCAATCCCAGTGAAGAGCCGAACGTGTTGGCGTGCCTTTGCTGGGATTCTGGGTTCGTTTCTTCGCGTGAAATCACCCCTGCGGCTGCTCCTGTCCGTGTTGCTCCCTTTCGCGTGCTTGGCCGGGCAGCCGGCCGCGCGGCCGAATATCGTCTTCATCATCGCCGACGATCTCGGCTGGGCGGATGTCGCGTCGCATGGCGGCAACGCCCCCACGCCGCACCTCGACCGGCTCGCGCGCGAAGGGCTCGAACTGGGCGCGCACTATGTCGCGCCGGTGTGCAGCCCCACGCGCACGGCTTTCATGACCGGCCGGTTTTGGAGCCGGTTCGGCGTCACGACCCCGCAGAACGAGCGCGCGCTGCCGTGGGACACGGTCACGCTGCCGCGCGCGTTGAAGAGCGTGGGCTACGACACCTGCCTCGTGGGCAAATGGCACCTCGGCTCCCGGCCCGACCAGGGGCCCCAGCGCTTTGGCTTCGATCATTCCTACGGCTCGCTCGCCGGCGGCGTGAGCCCCTACGGCCACAAATACAAACAGGGGCCGTTCACCGACACCTGGCATCGCAACGGCACGCTCCTCGACGAGACCGGCCACGTGACCGATCTGATCGCCGCTGAGGCGGTGCGCTGGATCGAGGCGAGGGGCGCGGCGCCGTTTTTTCTCTACGTGCCGTTCACCGCCGTGCATCTGCCGGTGAAGGAACCCGCCGAGTGGCTCGCCCGCGTGCCGGCCACGATCACCGGCGAGGTTGCGCGCCACTACGCCGCCTCGATCATGCACCTCGACGACGCGGTCGGGCGGATCGTCGCGACGCTCGATAAAACGGGCCGCCGCCAAAACACACTGGTCGTATTCACCAGCGACAACGGCGGCAGCACGGCCGAGAACAACGACCGCACCTATCCCTCCGACGATTGCCCGAGCGGTCCGCTCCCGGGCAACAACCGCCCGTGGCGCGGCAAGAAGGGCGATCTTTATGAGGGCGGCACGCGGGTGCCGACCTTTGTCTCGTGGCCCGGGCGCGCCCGCTCCGGCCGGGTCGAGGCGCCGGTGCACGTCGCCGACTGGATGCCGACCTTTGCCGCACTCGCCGGCTATCGCCCCGCCCAGGATCTCAGGTGGGATGGCGCCGATCTCAGTGCGCTTCTCACGGCCCACACGCCGCCGCCCGTGCGCACGCTCTACGGCGTCGCGCCCGGCTGGCGCGCGCAGGCCGTGCGGCATGGTGACTGGAAACTGGTCGTCACGCAGCCAGCGGCGGCGAAAGCGAAGAAGCAGGGCGCGTCTGCCGCCGCCACGGAGGAACTTTTCAACCTCGCCGCCGATCCGGCCGAGACGCGGAACCTCGCCGCGACGCAACCCGAAGTGCTCGCGCAGATGCGCGCCCGCCTCGCCGCCGTGGCCGCCCGTGATCGCGATGCGGTCGCAAAAGACTGAATTCGGCTCCGCCTTTTTCCATGACAAAGCCGCCACTCCTATGTCTCGCGCTCGCCTTGGTCGCTAGCGCGGCCTGGGCCGCCCAGACGGCACCGCGCCCCAATATCGTCTTCATCGTCGCCGACGATCTCGGCTATGGCGAACTCGGGAGCTATGGCGGCCGCGAGATCCCGACGCCGCACCTCGATGCGCTGGCGGCCAGCGGCATGCGTTTCACCGATGCCTATGTGACCGCGCCGTTCTGCGCGGCCTCGCGCGCGGCGCTCGTCACGGGGCGCTACCAGACGCGCTTCGGGTTCGAGTTCAATCCCATCGGCGCGCGCAACGCCGACCCGCGCATCGGCCTGCCCGTGGGGGAAAAAACGATCGCCGATCGGCTGCGCGATGTCGGCTACGCCACCGCCCTCGTCGGCAAATGGCACCTCGGCGGGACGGCCGACTACCATCCGCAGCGCCGCGGCTTCGACGAGTTCTTCGGCTTCCTCCACGAGGGGCACTATTTCGTGCCGCCGCCGTGGACCGGCGTGACGACGTGGCTGCGCCGCCGTGCGTTGCCCGATGGCGGCAAGGGCCGCTGGACCTCGCCGGACGGCCGCCTCATCTGGAGCACGCACCTCAACAACCACGAGCCCGACTACGACGCCGACAACCCGATCCTCCGCGGCAGCCAGCACGTCGAGGAGCGCGCGAATCTGACCGATGCCTTCACGCGCGAGGCATGCGACTTCATCGGCCGCCACCGCGCGCAACCGTTTTTCCTGCTGCTCGCCTACAACTCCGTGCACAGCCCGATGCAGGCGCCCGACGCCTATCTGGCGAAGTTTGCGCACGTCCCGGACATCCACCGCCGCATTTTTGCCGCGATGCTCGCGCACCTCGACGATTGCGTGGGGCAGGTGGTCGCGCAGCTGCGCAGCGCGGGCGTCGCGGAGAAAACGCTCGTCGTTTTCCTGAGCGACAACGGCGGCCCCACCCGCGAACTCACCTCCAGCAACGCCCCGCTGCGCGGGGAGAAAGGTTCGCTCTTCGAAGGCGGTGTCCGCGTGCCGTTCCTCGCGGCATGGCCCGGGGTGATCCCGGCGGGCCGGGTCGTCGCCGCCCCCGTGATCTCGATCGATTTCACGGTGACGGCGCAGCACCTGGGCGGCGCGGTGACGCCGGCCAATGCCGACGGCGTGAACTTGCTTCCGCTGCTGCGCGGCGAGAGCGCGCCAGTGTCACGCGACACCCTTTACTGGCGGGTGGGCGAACGCCACGCGCTCCGCGCCGGCTCGTGGAAACTGCTGCGCGACCGCGGGCCGTGGCAGCTCTACGACCTCGCCGCCGACATCGGCGAGAAGTCCGACCTCGCCGCCCGCGAGCCCGCGCGCGTCGCCGAGCTCACCGCCCTTTGGGAAAAATGGAACGCCGCCAACGTCGCCTCGAAGTGGTGAGGCCGCTGGCGGTTTTCGAAACCGATGCGATTCCCCGTGGGGGTGAGCAAGCTCGCCACGATTTCGATCCGGTCGCGAGCAAGCTCGCTCCCACCGGCCCGATCGCTTTTTCCTGATTGCCCCATGCGATTCCTCACTGTCTCCGCCTTGCTCGTCGCCTTCGCCGCCGGAGCCGCCCAAGCCGCCGACTGGCCGGCCTACCTCGGCGACAAGGCGAGCAGCCACTACTCCACGCTCAGCGAGATCACGCCGGACAATGTCGCGCGCCTCGAGGTGGCGTGGACCTACCAGGCCGGCGGTCTCGGCGGCCGCACCCAGATCCAGTGCAACCCGCTCGTCATCGACGGCGTGCTCTACGGCACGACGCCGGACTTGCAGCTCTTCGCGCTCGACGCCGCCACCGGTGCGGAGCGCTGGCGCTTCGATGCCGCCAAGATCCCGGGCCTCGCCAAAAGCGGCGTCAACCGCGGCCTCGCCACCTGGACCGACGGCATTGCGCGCCGCATCCTTTTCGCCAATGATCGTTTCCTGCACGCCATCGATGCGGCGACCGGCCAGCGCATCGCGAGCTTCGGCCGCGGGGGCTCGATCGATTTGAAGGAGGGCCTCGGGCGCGACGCCGCGAAACTCGCGCTCAGTGTCACCACGCCCGGCGTCGTTTTCCGCGATTTGCTGATCCTCGGCATGAGGGTGGGCGAGGGGCCCGCGCCGGCCGCGCCCGGGCCGATCCGGGCCTTTGACGTGCGCACGGGCGCCCTCGTGTGGCGGTTCAACACCATCCCGCTGCCGGGCGAGCCGGGTCACGAGACCTGGCCGCCGGAGGCGCACCGCCACATCGGCGGCGCCAACGTCTGGACCGGCTTCGCGCTCGACGAGGAGCGCGGCCTCGTCTTCTGCCCGACGGGCTCGGCGTCGTTTGATTTTTGGGGTGGCAACCGGATCGGCGACAATCTCTACGCGAACAGCCTGGTCGCCCTCGATGCCCGCACGGGCCGCCGGGTGTGGCACTACCAGTTTGTGCGGCACGATGTGTGGGACCGCGATCTGCCGGCGCCGCCGAACCTCGTGACCGTCACGCACGGCGGAAAACCGATCGCCGCCGTCGCGCAGGTGACGAAGTCCGGGCACGTGTTTGTCTTCAACCGCGAGACCGGCGAGCCGCTCTTCCCGATCGACGAGGTGCCGGTGCCGAAGTCCGATCTGCCGGGCGAGGTGCTCGCCACGACGCAGCGCGTGCCGCGCCGGCCCGCGCCGTTTTCGCGCCAGCTGTTCACGCACACCGAGATCACGCAGCGCACACCCGAGGCGCACCGGGCGGTGCTCGAGCGCTTCGCCACGGTGCGCCCGCACACGCCGTTTGCCCCGCCGAGCCGGCAGGGGACGGTTGTGTTTCCCGGCTTCGACGGCGGCGCGGAGTGGGGCGGGGCGGCTGCGGACCCCGACGGCGTGCTCTACGTCAACGGCAACGAGATGGCGTGGATCCTCACGATGGTGGATGCCAAACGCCGGGCCGCCGGCGCGGCGGGCGGTTCGGATGGCGCGGCGATCTACACGCAGATCTGCGCGGCGTGCCACGGCGTGGATCGGCGTGGCAACGTGGCGCAGAACGTGCCCTCGCTCGAGAATCTCGCCGCGCGGCTCAAGCCGGCCGATGTCCACGCGCTGCTTCAGGCGGGCAAGGGCGTCATGCCGTCGTTTGCGTTTCTCAGCGAAGCCCAGCGCGGCGCACTGGTGAATGCGCTTTTTGGCACGGAAGCGCCGCCGGCTGCTAATCCCGGCGACACTCATGCGGCCGACGCCGCGGGCGTCGATCCGCTGGGCGGCATTCCGTTTGCGACGACCGGCTACAACCGCTGGCTCGATCCCGACGGCTATCCGGCGGTGAAGCCACCGTGGGGCACGCTCAACGCCATCGATCTCAACACCGGCGAGTATCGCTGGACCGTGCCGCTCGGCGACTGGCCCACGCCGGGCGCGCCGGCCGGCCCGCCCACAGGCACCGAGAACTACGGCGGCCCGGTCGTGACGGCAGGCGGCCTGGTTTTCATCGCCGCGAGCCGCGACGGGCACATCCGCGCCTTTGACCGGCGGACTGGCAAGGAACTTTGGAAGGCACCGCTACCCGCCGCGGGCTTCGCCACTCCGGCGACCTATGCGGTCGGAGGGCGGCAATACGTCGTCATCGCCTGTGGTGGCGGGAAGATTGGGGTGAAAAGCGGCGACGCCTACGTGGCGTTTGCGCTGCCGGCGGCGCGCTGAGCCCGGTGTTGGCCGCGCGGCGCCGCTTGACGCTGCCGGAGCGCGTCGCAACCGTCGGCGCGCCATGTCACCCCGAATCGTCCTCGCCCTCGCGCTCGCGTGCCCCGCGGCGCTCGTTGCCCAAGCTGAATTTTCCCTGCCGCTCGCGCAGGTCGCCGCCGCCCCGCTGCCCGCCGCGCCGCTCGGCCAGGGCGCGTGGCGCTTCATGGTCGAGTCCGGCTGGGCCAAGCTGCCCGCCGACAAGAATCTCGCCTCCACCCACGGCGGCGCCGCCGTGGACAAGGCCGGCAACATCTACATGAGCTCGGATGGCCCGCACGGCATCTTTGTCTTCGCGCCCGACGGGAAGCTGCTCCGGACGATGGCGCCGGAGCTGGCCAACCTCCACGGCATCATGATCCGCTCCGAAGGTGGGAAAGAGTTCATCTACGGTGCCGTGAACAAGGGCAAAGCCGTGAAGCTCTCCCTCGACGGCAAGCTCGAGTGGACGATTGAGAAGCCGATGCAGAGCGGTTTCTACGATCAGCCGGCCGATCCGAAGAAGAAGCCCGCGAATTTTGCGCCCACCGGCATCGCCGTCGGGCCCGACGGCCGCATCTACCTGGCCGACGGCTACGGCGCGAGTGTCATCCACGTGTTCAGCCCCGAGCGGAAATACCTGAAGACGATCGGCACGCGCGGCGAAGGCGAGAACCAGTTCAAGACCTGCCACGGCATCGCGATCGACCCGCGGTTCAGTCCCGTCCGCCTGCTCGTGGCGGACCGCGAGAACAAGCGCCTCGTGCATCTCGATCTCGAGGGCAAGTGGCTCGGCGTCGTCGCCACCGATCTGCGCCGCCCGTGCGCGATGTCGTTTTTCGGGGACCATGTGGCGGTCGCGGAATTGCAGGGCCGCGTCGTCATCCTCGACAAGGCCGGCCAGATCGCCGCGACACTCGGCGACAATCCCGACCAGAAGCAGTGGGCGGCCTTCAAGCTCGAGCCGGAGCACTGGCGCGACGGCATCTTCATCGCGCCGCACGGCCTGACGTTCGACAAGGCCGGCAATCTCTTCGTGCAGGACTGGAACTTCAGCGGCCGCTTCACGAAGCTGAAGAAGATCGCGGCGAAGTAGCCCTGTCCCTTGGCAGGCACGAAAAAGGCGCGGCGAAAGCCGCGCCTTTTTCGTGCCCGGCCGCAGCTGTCGCGATGACGGCGTGCGGCTTCAGGACCTCGCCACTACTTCAACTCGGCCGCGTGGAAGGCCTGCCAGTCGTCGAGCGCGTTGAGCTCGCACGCGGCACTGGTGACGGAGCCGTCCTCCTTGTAGCCGGTAGCCGCGCGAATCTCCTTGGAGAGTTCCTCGGTGTGATGGTAGCCGAGGATCGCAGTGTTGAGACGATGGACGGTGTTGCGGTCGAGTTTCACGCCGGGCTGGGCCGCGACCCACGCTTCGAACTGCTGGTAAGTGGGGCGCTTGTCCGCGACGTATTTTTTGACGGCGTCGGCGTTCAGACCGAGCGCGGAGATCACCATCGAGTCGTAGCCTTTGCCGATGCCGGGATAGCCGGCGGCGAGCTTGCCGCGGGCCTCGAGGGAGACCTTGAGCCAGAGGCGGGGAAGATGCAGCACGCCGAGCGGGCCGGCGACATTGCAGGGAATCATCGGGATGTGGGACATGGCGGTGTGGCTGGGCTTGAGGTTTCGCCGTCGGAATGGGGCGAGCGGGGGCCGGACGGCACGGCGCACGCTGAGTGGATCGCGAATGAAGCGCGAAGCTCCGGACGGTGGCAAGCGCCGCGAGAATTTTCGTCGCGTCGCTTGCGACGCGCGGTGAACGTCGCGGTGTTATCCTTCACCCCATGCGAACGCTTATCGGCCTGATTTTCGTCGTGTCTGTTGCCGCCACCGGCCTTCGCGCCGCGGTGCCGGCCCGGCCCAACATCATCTTCCTCCTCGCCGATGATCTCGGCTACGGCGACATCGGCGCCTACGGGCAGAAAAAGATCCGCACGCCCCACCTCGATCAGCTGGCGCGCGACGGGATGAAGTTCACGCAGCACTACTCGGGTCATAACGTCTGCGCGCCGTCGCGCTGCACGTTGATGACGGGGCAGCACCCGGGCCACGCCTACATCCGCAACAACCGCGGCGGCATGGGCGTCGGCAGCACGACCGAGGGCCAGGAGCCCGTGCCCGCCGGCGAGCTGAAGCTCCCGCTCACGCTGAAGCAGCTCGGCTACACCAATGGCGGCTTCGGCAAATGGGGCCTCGGCGGAGTCGGCACCACCGGCGAGCCCAATAACCAGGGCATTGACGTTTTCTTCGGTTACAACGACCAGGCCGTCGCGCACAACTTCTATCCCACGAGTCTGTGGCACAACCGCGAGCGCGTCCCGCTGCGCAACGCCGCCTTCAGTGCGCACCAGAAACTCCCCGAGGGCGCCGATCCGAAGAATCCCGCGAGCTACGCGCAGTTCACGGGCACCGACTACGCGCCCGATTTCATCAACGAGGCCGCGCGAAAATTCCTCCGCGACAACCGGGAGCGGCCATTCTTTCTCTACTACCCGACGACCGTTCCCCACCTCGCGCTCCAGGTGCCCGAGGATTCGCTCGCGGAATACAAGGACGCGTTTCCCGAGGAGCCGTATCCCGGCGGCAACGGCTACCTGCCGCATCGCACGCCCCGCGCCGCCTATGCCGCGATGGTGACGCGCCTCGACCGCGACATCGGCCGGCTGCTTGCGTTGGTCGATGAGTTTGGCCTGCGCGAAAACACCATCGTGGTCTTCACCAGCGACAACGGCCCGCTCTGGGACCGCTTCGGCGGCACCGACTCGGCGTTTTTCAACAGCGCCGGCGGCCTGCGCGGCTTCAAGGGCGGCTACTATGAAGGGGGCATTCGGGTGCCCTGCCTGGTGCGGTGGTCCGGCAAGATCGCGCCGGGCAGCGTGAGCGCGCGGGTGACGGGTTTTGAGGATTGGCTCCCGACGCTGCTCGAACTCGCCGGGGCCAAGGCAGCCACGCCCGCCGGCATCGATGGCATCAGTTTCGCGCCCACTCTGCTCGGACAGACGCAGCCGGAGCGGCCGTTTCTCTATCGCGAATCGCAGGCCTCCGGCGGCCAGCAGAGCGTGCGCGTGGGTGAGTGGAAGGCGTTTCGCAACAACCTCCACCCGACGGCCGCGGCCGCGAAGAAAAAACTCCCTGCCGGCTCCACCGCCATCGAGCTTTACAACCTCAAGGACGATCCCGCGGAGACAAGGAATGTCGCCGCCCAGCATCCCGAGATCGTCGCGCGGCTCGCCGCGATCATGAAGGCACAGCACGTGCCGACCAAACTCTGGCCGATCAAAGTGCTCGATGAGGAGGCGGCGCGATAGCGTCAGGGCCGCTTTTGCTCCTGCGCGTAGATGACCGCGGCTTCGGCTCGGCGGGAGACGTGGAGTTTGTCGAAGATGGTCGCGAGGTAGTTTTTCACCGTCTTCTCGGTGAGGCCGAGTTTGGCGCCGGCTTCCTTGTTCGTGCAGCCCTCCGCGATCAGGGCCAGCACGCGTTTCTCCTGCGGCGAGAGCGCGTCGAGCGTGGTGCGGGTCGTGCCGCCGGAACGGGCGAGGTTCATGACGCGGGCCGTGATGGCGGGATCGAGCGTGGACTTGCCGGAGGCCACGTCGCGGATCGCGTTCACCAGGGCGCGGCCGTCGATCTCCTTGAGCAGGTAGCCGTGGGCGCCGGCGCGGATGGCGTCGTCCACGATCGCGTCGTCGAGCACCGAGGTGACGATCAGGACGCGCACGTCGGGCGTGGCGGCGAGCATGCGGCGGCAGGCGTCGATGCCCGTGCCGTCGGGGAGGCGGATGTCGAGGAGCACGACATCGGGCTTGAGGGCCGCGTTGGCGGCGACAGCGGCAGCGACATTGCCCGCCTCACCGACGATCTCGAACGAAGGCTCCAGGCCGAGGAGTGCGCGCAGCCCGGTGCGGACGACCTCACTGTCATCGACGAGGAGGAGGCGAAGGCGTGGCGTGGCGGCGGTGCTCATGCGGCGGGAGCGGAACCTGGAAGGGGCAGGGTGGCGAGCACGCGCGTGCCCTGGCCGGGTGCGCTGGTGACCTGAACGGTGGCGCCGAGTTTCGCGGCGCGGGCACGCATGTTTGCGAGGCCGTGGCCGGCGGCGGCGCCGGCGGGGTCAAAGCCCGTGCCATTGTCCTGCACGAGCAAGGTCAGCTCGCGGTCGCTGCGGGCGAGCCGCAGGGTGACGGCGGTGGCGCGGCCATGGCGGAGGGCATTGCTGACCGCTTCCCGCGCAATCTGGAGGGCCTCGATGGTCTGCTCCGGCTGGAGCAAGGCCGCGGCTTCGTCGTCGATCGCGACGTCGAGGCGGGTGTCGCGGCCAGCGTTGAGCTCCGTGATCGATGCGGCGAGGGCCTGAGCAAAGCCGGCGCGGCGCAGGTTCTCGGGCGCGAGGCCGACCAGGTAAGCGCGCACGTCGCGGATGGTTGTGTTGAGGCCGGAGCGCATCTGGTCGAGGCGCTGCTCGGCCTCGTCGGGCCGGGTCTTCACGAGGGCGCGCGCGGTCTCGACGTTGAGACCCGTGGCGTAAAGCGACTGGATGATGCCGTCGTGCAGGTCGCGGCCGAGGCGGATTTTTTCGTCGAGGGCCTGGGCGAGGAGCTGCTGTTTCAGGCGGGCGTCCTCCTCGGCGCGGCGGCGCACGTCGCGCTCGCGCGTCAGCTCCGCGCCTTGGGCGACGGAGGATTCGGCGAGCTTGGCGAGCGTGCCGAGGTCGGCGCGCGTCGTGGGGCCGTCCACGGGCGACTCCGCCTCACGCGCCGGACGGAGCAGCTGGAGGAGGATGAGGGCCAGGGTGAGGCCGAGCGCGCCGGTCGCGAGCATGAAGGCGATGCGCTGCGAGAGGACGCGGGCGCGGGCGGACTGCGCGGTGCCGGGGCTCTCCGCCGTGGCGGGAGAAGTCCCGCGCGGGTCCGCGCCGGTGCCCTGCCAGAGCGGCACGGCGAGCAGGCCGACGAGGGCCAGCAGCACGATGAAGAGCGCCATCGCTACGAAACGCGGCAGGGGAGTCATGCGAAGTCGGTGCGCAGCGTGGCGGCGCGCTGAGGTGCGTCAAAACTTTCGACATTTCACACGGGCGGCGTTTTAGTGGCCGACTCGACATGAAGTCCTTCTACGTCACGACCGCCATCGACTACGTGAACGGCTCGCCGCACCTCGGCCACGCCTACGAAAAGGTGCTGACCGACGTGATGGCGCGCTTCCGCCGCCAGCTGGGCGACTCGGTTCATTTCCTCACCGGCGTGGACGAGCACGGGCAAAAGGTGCAAGCCAGCGCCAAACAGCGCGGGATCCCGCCGCAGCAGTTCTGCGACGAGGTGTCGCAGGAATTTCGCGCGCTGCTGCCCAAGCTCGACATCAGCAACGACGACTTCATCCGCACGACCGACGAGCGGCACAAGCGCGTCGTGCGCGCCGTGCTCCAGCAGCTCTTCGACATGGGCGAGATCTACAAGGCGGAATACCGCGGCTTCTACTCGACGCGACAGGAGCAGTTTCTCCAGGAAAAGGACCGCAATCCCGACGGCTCGTGGCCCGAGCTCTTCGGCGAGGTGACCGAGATCGTGGAATCGAACTACTTCTTCAAACTGAAGCAGTATCAGCCGTGGCTCGTGGAATTCTACGAGAAGCACGAGAACTTCATTTTTCCCGCGTTCCGCCAGAAGCAGGTCGTCGAGTTTCTGAAGGAGCCGCTCAATGATCTCTGCATCTCGCGCCCGCGCGAGCGGCTCGAGTGGGGCATCCCGCTGCCGTTCGACGAAGGCTACGTGACCTACGTTTGGTTCGACGCGCTGCTGAACTACTACTCGGCCGTCGCCGATAAGCCGGGCATCTGGCCCGCGACGTGGCACGTGATCGGCAAGGATATCCTCGTGCCGCCGCACGCGGTTTACTGGCCCATCATGCTGCACGCGGCGGGCCTGCCGCTGCCGCAGGGCATCGTCGCTCACGGTTGGTGGCTGCAGCGCGGCGCGAAGATGTCCAAGAGCACGGGCAACGCGCTCAACCCGCTCGACCTCGTCGCGGAGTTTGGCGCCGACGCCTTCCGCTACTTCCTGATCCGCGAGATGAACGTGGGGCAGGACAGCGACTTTACGCGCGAGCAGTTCCTGGTGCGCTACAACAGCGAGCTCGCGAACAACCTCGGCAACCTCGTCAACCGCACGCTCAACATGACGACGCGATTCGCCGCCGGCAACGTGCCGGACGCCGACGCCGCGGCGGAGGATGAGCTGGAGAAAAACTTGCGCGCGCTGTGGTCGCGGACGCGCGACGAGTTCATCCCGCTCTGCGAAGGCTTCCAGTTTCACACCGCGCTGGAGCGCGCGATGGTGTTCCTCACCGAGACCAACGCCTACATCGAGAAGCGCGCGCCCTGGAAGCTCGGCAAATCCGTCGAGGCGAAAGACCAGGCGCTCCTGCGCACGGCGCTCGCCACGATGGCGGAGGCGCTGCGCCTCGCCGTCGCGCTCATCCAGCACGTCACGCCCGCTTCGTCCGCGAAGATTAATGCCGTGCTCGGCTACACGCCGGGCGCGGTCTGGCGCGACGAGCTGAACTGGGACGGCCGCCTCGCCGGCCGGAAGGTCGAGGGCGCGCTCGTGCTCTTCCCTCGGCCCGCGCCGACGGAAAAGACGCCAGCGGCAAAGGCGTGAGACTGCGTTCGTGACCATTCTGCCGATTAATCCCGCCGACAATGCCTCGCCCGAGGCGCTGGGGGCGTTTCTGGCGCAGTGCCGGGCGGCGGCGGTGCGCGATGGCCACGCCAAGCTCGTGAGCATTACCCTCGCCGTCGAGGCGCTCGATCCGCTGGCGGTGCTGGAATCGATTTTCGAGCCGGGCGAGCCGCACTTCTACGCCGAGCGCCCGGCCATCGGCACCGCGCTCGCCGGCGCGGAGATCGCGTGCGCGCACGAGGCGCGCGGGGTGGGACGATTTGCGAGCGTGCAGGAATGGATGAGCGAAACGCTCGCGCACACCATCGCGGTCGGCGATGTGAACGCGCCGCTCGGCGGGCCGCATTTCTTCGCGAGCTTCGCCTTTCACGACGAGGTCGAGCCGGGGGAGCCGTTCCCGGCGGCGTATGCGTTTGTGCCGCGCTGGCAGGTCGCGCGCGCCGGCGCGATCACGACGGCGGTCGCCAATCTGCACGTGACCCCCGACGCCGATCTCGAAGCGCTTGCGCAACGGGTGTGGCGGGCGCATGGGAAATTTCGCAGCTTCGACTACGGAAGTTTGGATGCAGGCGGGGTGCCTTCATCCCGCCCGGGCGGTGCGCGGGGTGAAGGCACCCCGCCTACATTTCGATCCAATGAGACCGGCGATTATCGCGCCGCGGTCGCGCAGGCGCTCGGCCGGATCGAGGCGGGGGAGTTCAAAAAAATCGTGCTCGCTCGCGTGCAGGAGCTCGCTGCCGACCAGCCGCTGCATCCGCTGCGCATGCTCAACGGCCTGCGGCAGCGGTTTCCGGACTGCTACGCGTTCTCCTTTGCGCAAGGCCGAGGGCCAAGTTTCATCGGCGCGAGTCCCGAGCGGCTCGTGCGTGTAAGCCAGGGCCGGCTTGAGACCGAGGCGCTCGCCGGCTCCATCCGCCGCGGCGCGGGCGCAAGCGAGGACGCCGCGCTGGCCGCCGCGCTGCTGCGCAGCGAGAAGGACTGCCGCGAGCACCGCGATGTGCTCGACGACATCGTCGCGCGCCTCGCGCCGCTGGGCTTGCAGCCGCAGTTTCCCACGCAGCCGCAGGTGCGCCGCTTCGCCAATGTGCAGCATCTCCATACCCCGGTGCAGGCGGCGCTGCCCGACGGCGTGCGGCTCCTCGATGTGCTCGCCGCCATGCATCCGACCCCCGCGGTCGGTGGCAGCCCCCGCACGGCCGCGGTGGCGCGCATCCGCGAGATCGAGGGGTTTCCCCGGGGGGTGTATGCCGGCACGCTCGGCTGGCTCAACGCGCGCGGTGGCGGCGAGTTTTTCGTGGGTATCCGCTCGGCGATCGTGGAAGGCGAAAGGGCGCGCGTTTTTGCCGGCGCGGGGATCGTCGCGGGCTCGACGCCCGAAAAGGAGTTTGCCGAAACGGAGCTGAAGTTTAAGGCGATGCTCGACGCCCTCGCGGGCTGAACCATGACGCCGTCCGACCTGCCTATCGACTCCCGCAATGCCAATGCCCTCTGGGCCAGCGTGCTCGTCGAGACGCTCTCGCGGCGCGGCGTGCGGCATGCGGTGATCTCGCCGGGGTCGCGGTCGGCGCCGCTCACGGTGGCGTTGGCCGCGCACCCGGAGATCGCGGCGGAGCCGGTGCTCGATGAAAGATCGGCGGCGTTCTTCGCGCTCGGGATGGCCAAGCGGCTGGGCCAGCCGGTCGCCCTCGTCTGCACGAGCGGCACGGCCGCGGCGAATTTCTTCCCGGCGGTGATCGAGGCCCGCGAGAGCGCGGTGCCGCTGCTGGTGCTCACGGCGGATCGGCCGCCGGAGCTGCGCGCCTGCGGCTCCGGCCAGACCATCGATCAGCAAAAATTGTTCGGCGACCATGCCGTGTTTTTCCATGAGCTGGCGCTGCCGGGGCTCACGCTGGATTTGCTCCGCTATCTGCGGCAGACGGTGGCCCACGCCGTCGCGCGCGCGGTCGGCCCGATGGCGGGGGCGGTGCACCTGAATGTGCCTTTCCGCGACCCGCTCGCCCCGGTCGAGGACGGCGGCGCGGCGGCGGCCTTTGCGCACGATATCGACTGGCATTCATTTTTCTCGCAGCTGGCGCCGCCGGAGAGCCGGCTCGTCGCGGGCGAGCCGCCGCGCCTCGTGGCCGATTCGCACGGCGTGATCGTGGTGGGGCCGCAATTGCCGGGCGATCGCGAGGCGGCGATCACCGCGGTGGCGGACATTGCCCGGCGGCTGGGCTGGCCGGTCCTCGCTGACGCTTTATCACCGGTGCGCAGCCGTTCGATGGAGGTGCCGCATCTCGTCACGACCTACGATGCCGTGCTGCGCCACGCCGCCTCCGCCGAACGCCTGAAACCGGAGGCGGTGCTCTGCCTTGGCGGCTGGCCCACGAGCAAAGTTCTCCGCGCGTGGATCGAAGGCAGCGAAGCCCGCGTGTGGATGGCGGCCGAGCGCAGCGACAACCGCGACGCGTTGCACGGTCGCACCGTGCATCTCGGGGCCTCGCTGACCGCGCTGGCCGCGACGCTGCCCGCGGTGGCCGAGGAGGGAAATGGCTACGAACGCATGTGGGCGCGCTGCGAGGAAAAGGTGCGCCCCGCGATCGACCAACGGTTCCTGACCGAGAAGGCGTTCTTCGAGCCCAAGATTGCGTGGCTGCTGGCCCGGCACCTGCCGCCGCACACGCCGCTGTTTGTCGCCAACTCGATGCCGGCGCGTGATGTCGAGTATGTGTGGCCGGCCAACACCCGGGCGGTGCAGCCCTACTCGAATCGCGGCGCGAACGGCATCGACGGCACGCTCTCGACGGCGCTCGGCGTGGCGCATGTCGCCCACCAGCCGGCGGCGCTGCTCACGGGCGACCTCGCCCTGCTGCACGACAGCAACGGCTTCCTGCTGCGCTCGCGGCTGCAGGGTTCGCTCACGATCGTGCTCGTGAACAACCGCGGCGGCGGGATTTTCGAGCACCTGCCGATCGCGGGGTTTGAGCCGCCGTTCGAGGACTACTTTGCGACCCCGCAGGAGATCGACTTTGAAAAATTATGCGCGGCGCATGGCGTCGCGCACACGCTGGTGAAGGACTGGCCGCAATTCCGCGCTCTCATCGGCGAGCTGCCGCAGACGGGCATCCGGGTGCTCGAAGTGCGCACCGACCGGAAGGCCGACGCCGCGATGCGCAAGGCGTGGTTTGCGGAGCTGGCGGCGCTGCTCGGCCCGTAGCCCGCTTCGTGAGAAGCGGGACAGAATCACCTCAAGACGTCCGGCGTTCCCGCCTCTCACGAGGCGGGCCACCCGGAATGCACCTCAGAGCTGCAGCGGCATTCCGACCTCGATGATTTGCGAGGGCGGGAGGTGGTAATAGTCGCGGGCCTGGCGGGCGTTGCGGCTGAGGAAGGCGTAGAAGTGCTTTTGCCATTCCCACATCTTGGCGTCGCCGCCCGTGATGATCATCTCGCGGTTGAAATAATAAGTCGCCTCCGCGGTCTTGAGCGGCACGCCGCGGGCGCGGATCTGCTCGGCGAGTTCGGCGACGTCGGGCGACTCCATGTAGCCGTAGCTCGCGAGGGCGCGCCACACGCCTTCGCCGAGTTCGCGCACTTGGAGACGCTCGTCGTCGGGCACGTAGGGGACCTCGGGGGTCATGATGCTCAGGAGCACGACGGTCTCGTGGAGCATTTTGTTCGCCTTCACGTGGTGCAGCAGCACGAGGGGAGTGCCCTGCGGGTTGCCGGCCATGAAGACGCCGGTGCCGCGCACGCGCACGATGTGCTGGCTCGACGCGATGCGGCAGAGTTCGTCCTCAGTGACCTCGTTGCCGTAGACGCGGCGGAAGATTTCAAACTTCCCGGTCTTCCATGTGGCCATGATGGCGAGGACACCGAGCGCGATGGCGATGGGAAGCCAGCCGCCGTCGGCGAACTTGTGGAGATTCGCGGCGAAGAAGACCGCATCGATCACGAAGAACAGCGCGCAGATCATGAGCACGCGGCGCACCGGCCAGCGCCAGGCGCGGCGCATCACGTAGGCCAGGGCGATGGTTGTGACCATCATGGTGCCGGTGACGGCGATGCCGTAGGCGGCGGCGAGGGCTTCGCTAGACTTGAAACCGATGACGGTGGCGATCGCTCCGAGGCCGAGGGTGGTGTTGACCAGCGGGAGATAAATTTGGCCGCGTTGTTCGGCGTTGGTGTGGCGGACCGTGAGGCGCGGGAAATAGCCGAGCTGGATGGCCTGCCGCACCAGTGAAAACGCCCCCGAGATGAGAGCCTGGCTGGCGATGATGGCCGCGCACATCGAGAGCGCGAGGAGCGCGAGTCGCACCGGCCCCTCGGGGGCGATGGAAAGGAATGGGTTGGCCGCGGAGCCCTTGCCGGAAAGGAAATAGGCGCCTTGGCCAAAATAATTCAGCGTGAGCCCCGGCAGCACGACCGCATACCACGCCACGGTGATCGCGCGGCGGCCGAAATGCCCCATGTCGGCGTAGAGCGCCTCGACGCCGGTGAAGGCCAGCACTACTGAGCCCAGGAGCAGCGAAAGCTCGGTGAGGTTGTGCGTGGCGAGCAGCCGGATCCCGTGCATCGGGTTGAGCGCCTGCAGCACGATTGGATTCTCGATGATGCGCCACAGGCCGAGTGAACCGAGCACGAAGAACCACAGCAGCATCACCGGTCCGAAGATGCCGCCCATGAACTTGGTGCCGCGGTATTGCAGGCCGAAGAGCACGGCCAGCACCGCGCAGGCCAGCGGCACAACGAGATGGTCGGCTTTGGGCCAGACTTCCTTGATGCCTTCGACTGCGCTGAGGACGGTGATCGCCGGAGTGATGATCGCCTCACCGCAGAGCATGGCGGCGCCGAGCAGCACGACCACGACCCCGAGGGTCAGCGCATGCTTCGATCCCCGGTCGATCTGGCCGAGCGCCATCAGGGCGAAGATGCCGCCCTCGCCGCGGTTGTCGGCGCGAAGCACGACGAGAGTGTATTTCACACTCACCACCGCGATCAGCGACCAGAAGATGAGCGACAACACCCCGAGCACCGCAGTGGAGTGTTCCGAGGCGGGCAGCACCCGCAGGCACTCGCGGATGGTGTAGAGCGGACTCGTGCCGATGTCGCCAAACACCACGCCCAGCGCGCCGAGGCCGAGGCCGAGTTGCGCGAGGCGCTTGGGAGACGGTGGTGCATCCTGACTCATCGGGAGGGCGCGGAGTGTCCGGCAAGGCCCGTCCCCGTCCAAGCAGTTTCTCGGGACGGCGGGAAATCAGCTTGCTTTCGCCTTTGCATGCTCTCGCCGATGGACAAGCGCGCGGTGTCCGACCACGCTGCCGGGTGATGACGACGCAATGGCAGGTGGCCAAATCCTACACCGACATCCTTTACCACAAGTCCGGCGGCATCGCCCGGGTGACGATTAACCGCCCGGCGAAACGCAACGCGTTCCGTCCGCTGACGGTGGCGGAGATGTTTGATGCGTTCTCCGATGCCCGCGAGGACCCGAAGATCGGCGTTGTGCTGCTGACCGGAGCCGGGCCGCACACGGACGGGAAATATGCCTTCTGCGCTGGCGGCGACCAGAGCGTGCGCGGCCACGCCGGCTACATCGACGAGGCCGGCGTGCCCCGGCTCAACGTGCTCGATCTGCAAAAACTCATCCGCTCGATGCCCAAGGTCGTGATCGCGCTCGTGGCGGGCTACGCGATCGGCGGCGGGCATGTGCTGCATGTGGTCTGCGACCTCAGCATCGCGGCCGACAACGCGATTTTCGGGCAGGTGGGGCCTAAGATGGGCAGCTTTGACGGCGGGTTCGGCTCCAGTTACCTGGCGCGCGTGGTTGGCCAGAAAAAGGCGCGCGAGATTTGGTTCCTCTGCCGCCAATATGGCGCGAAAGAGGCGCTCGCCATGGGTCTCGTCAACGCCGTCGTCCCGGTCGCGGACCTCGAGGCCGAGGGCGTGAAGTGGGCCGGCGAAATCCTGGAGAAAAGCCCGCTCGCGATTCGCATGCTCAAGAGTGCGTTCAACGCGGAGCTCGACGGGCAGGCCGGCATCCAGGAACTCGCGGGCAACGCCACGATGCTCTACTACATGAGTGACGAGGCAAAGGAGTTCATGACGGCTCAGCGCGAGAAGCGAAAACCCGACGCGCGTAAATACCCCTGGCTGCCGTAGCGGTGGATGTGAGTGGGTGGGGCCGCTTCTCCGAAGCGGCCTGGGTTCAAGCATAGCGGACGGGTTGCAGGTGAAAATTACCCTGCAACCCAAGCCGGCCCGGAGAGACGGCCGCTACCGCGCTCCGCTCAGTTCCGCCCGGCTTTGCCCTGTTTGCGGGTCTTGCTTTCGACGAACTCGCGGATGACCGCCATGCGTTCGCGCTGGCGTTGCTCCTCCTCGATTTCCTCGGCGGTATGGACGGCTTCGTTTTTCGCCATCGCCTTCCGCATCTTGGAGAGCGCGAGATACTCGAGCTGCCGGATGCGTTCGCGGGTGACGTGAAACTTCTTGCCCACCTCCTCGAGCGTGAGCTCGTCACGGCCGTCGAGCCCGAAGCGGAACTTGATGATCTCGGCTTCGCGCTCATCGAGGGAGTTGACCATGGCGTTGAGGTCCCGGGTGAGATTCTTTTCGCGCAGGCCCTCGTAGGGGCTGACGGCGTTTTCGTCGCCCACGATTTCGCCGAACGTCGAGGAGTCACCCGACTCGCCGATGGGCGCGTCGAGGGAGGCCGGCCGGACGGAGACGGATTTCAGATGCGCGACCTTGGCGGTTGGGATTTGGAGTTCGATGGCCAATTCCTCGTCCGTGGGTTCGCGGCCGAGCTGTTCGGTGAGCTGCATGGCGGTGCGGCGCATCTTGGAAATCTTGTCCACCAGATGGACGGGCAGGCGGATCGTCTTGGACTGGTTGGCCAGTGCCCGCTTGATCGACTGCTTGATCCACCAGGCGGCGTAGGTGGAGAGCTTGCCGCCCTTGCGCGGGTCGAAGCGCTCCACGGCCTTGATGAGGCCGATGTTGCCCTCGCTGATGAGGTCGAGGAGCGGCAGGCCAAAGTCTTTGTAATCCATCGCGATTTTCACGACGAGGCGCAGATTGGCCGAGATCATGTGATCCCGGGCGGCCTTGTCGCCCCGCCTGATGCGACGGGCGAGGGTTACTTCCTCGGCAATCGTCAGAAGCGGGGTCTTGCCGATTTCCTGGAGGTAGAGCTGGAGGTTCGAGCGCTCGCCATGCGGGATGGGCGCCTCGGGTGCGGCGCGGTCAGGCCTCTCAAGGAAGGAGGGCGGGGCATCCAGGGGCGCAGCGCTGATGGCAGCGTCGATAGGAGCTGAGGTGCGAGCGGGACGGGGAAGGGTGGTCTTATTTGGCATGGCGGATAACCTCTCGTATATAGGTAGGAGGAATGAGGCGGTGGGTTGTTCCCGCTGGCATAGCGGAAATCGTTCCATGTCTCTTACGGGCTGCCTAGAGGGACGGATGCACGGGCGCGTGGTTGCGCACGGGCAACGTGTCACACAGCTGTGACGCAACGACGCCAAAAGGGTAACAGCCCGGTCACACGGCCGGGCCGCCGTCGCGGTCAAAAACGTTCCGCCATCGCGACTGCCTTGAGCAGGGCGGAGGCCTTGCTGATCGTTTCCTGATATTCGGAGGCGGGCACGGAATCGGCCACGACGCCTGCGCCCGCCTGAATATGAATCTGGCCTCCCTTGAGCAGCGCGGTGCGGAGCATGATGCAGGTGTCCATGTTGCCGTCGTAGCCCACGTAGCCGAGGGCACCCGCGTAGAAACCCCGTTGGGAGGGCTCGTATTGCGCGATGATCTGCATGGCGCGAATCTTGGGCGCGCCGCTCACGGTGCCGGCGGGAAACGTCGCGCGCATCAAATCGTAGGCGGTCTTGTCGGGCGCGATCTGGCCCTCGACCTGCGAGACGATGTGCATGACGTGCGAGTAGCGTTCGATGACCATCATCTCGGGCACTTTCACGGAACCGAAACGGCACACACGGCCGATGTCGTTGCGCGCGAGATCGACGAGCATGAGGTGTTCGGCGCGCTCCTTTTCATCGGCGAGGAGATCCTTTTCGAGGGCGAGATCCTCGGCGGGCGTGGCGCCGCGCTTGCGCGTGCCGGCGATCGGGCGGATCTCGACGAGGCCGTCGGTCAGTCGCACGTGGACCTCGGGCGATGCCCCCACGATTGAGAAGTCCCCGGCCTCGAGGATGAACATGTAGGGCGACGGGTTCACCGTCCGCAGCGCGCGGTAGAGATCGAGCGGGGACTTGGTGAACGGCCGCGTGAAACGCTGCGAGGGCACGAACTGGATGATGTCGCCGGCCCGGATGAACTCTTTGCCGTCATCGACCGCCTGCTCGAAGCTGGCCTGCGTGAAGTTGCCCGGAGGCACCGTGAGCTTCGCCACATCCGCGAGGGGCGCGGGCGCGAGCGCGCGGGGCTGGCTCAGGAGCGCGTAGAGTTCGTGGAGTTCCGCGACCGCCGCGTCGTAGGCGGCACCGGCCTCGCCCCGGACGTGGGCGTTGACGCAGAGCCGGAGGGTCTGCTTCGCGCGATCGAAGATCAGCAGCGAATCAGACAGCATGAAATAAAGCAGGGGCGTGCCGAGTTCGTCCTTCGGTGCGGCGGGCACCGTGGGTTCGATGCGCGTGACATATTCGTAGGCGATGAAGCCCACCGCGCCGCCCGTGAAGCGGGGCAGCCCCGGCACCGCGACCGGTTTGTAGCCGCGCATTTCCTGCTCGATAAGGGTGAGCGGATCCGCGGGCGTGGGGATGGTCTGCGTCGCGCCGCCGGGGATGCGCACCTCGGTGGTCTGCGGGCCACAGGCGAAAATCTTCCTCGGGCGGCACCCGATGAAGCTGTAGCGGGCGAGGTTCTCCCCGCCCTCCACCGACTCGAATAGGTAGGCCGGCCCGCCGCTGTTGAGCTTGGCGTAGGCCGAGACAGGCGTCTCAAAGTCCGCCATCAAGTCGGCGTAGACGGGGATCACGTTGCCCTGGGCGGCGAGGGCCGTGAACGCTTCCTTGGTCGGGTGGATGTTCATCGTCGAAACGTGCGTTAATGCGCCCGGCCGCCGTCGCTCGCAAGGCGGAAGACTCCGGCTGTGGCGGCGCATTATCACAGGGACTGTTTCGGCTCGAAACGCGCTCGTGAAATCCCGAGCGTGACGCCGCCCCATGAAAACAATCCCGGTTTTATTTTCCCTTTTGGCGCTCGCTGGTGTGATCGCCCGAGCCGCGCCCGCCGATCGGCCCAACGTCGTCATCATCTACGCCGACGATCTCGGGTGGGGCGATCTCGGTTGCTATGGCAATCCCGTCATCCGCACGCCGAACCTTGATCGCATGGCCGCGGAGGGGATGCGCTTCACGGATTTCTACTCGGCGGCAGAGGTCTGCACGCCGAGCCGAGCCGCGCTGCTGACCGGTCGTTATCCGCTGCGCAACGGCATGTGCCACGATCAGTTTCGCGTGCTGCGCAACAACTCCGCCGGCGGGCTGCCGCGCGATGAAGTGACGTTGCCCGAACTCCTCAAAGGCCGCGGCTACTCGACCGGCATCGTCGGCAAGTGGCATCTCGGTCATCTGCCGGAGCACCTCCCGGCGCACCACGGGTTCGATGCCTACTTCGGGATGCCCTATTCCAACGACATGATGCCGGCGCCCGACGCGCCCAAGGGCCGTCCTAAATTCTACGAGGAGAACAACGCCTACTGGCGCACACCTCTGATCCGCGGCACGGAGATCGTCGAGGCCCAGCCGGATCAGCGGCTGCTCACCAGGCGCTACACCGAGGAGGCGGTGAAATTCATCCGCGAGAAAAAGGCCGCGCCGTTCTTCCTCTATGTCGCGCACAGTTTCCCGCATGTGCCGCTGTTTGCCTCCGAGCGCTTCCGCGGCAAGAGCGCGGCGGGCGTCTATGGCGACGTGATCGAGGAACTCGACTGGAGCGTCGGGGAAATCCTCGCCACGCTGCGCACCGAGGGGCTCGACCGGAAAACCCTCGTGGTCTTCAGCAGCGACAACGGCCCTTGGCTGATTTTCAACCACCACGGCGGCTCCGCCGGGCCGCTCCGCGAGGGCAAGGGCTCGACGTGGGAAGGCGGCATGCGCGTGCCCGGTCTCGCGTGGTGGCCCGGAAAAATCCCGGCTGGCTCCGTGCAACGCGAGATCGCCACGACGATGGATCTCTTCACGACGTGCGCGAAGCTCGCGGGCGCGACCGTGCCCGCGGATCGCACGATTGACGGGCTGGATATCTCGCCGCTGCTCTTCAACACGGGTCCGGTGGCGCGCGACGCGTTCTTCTACTATCGCGGCGCCACGCTCTACGCGGCGCGGCTGGGCCACTGGAAGGCGCACTACATCACGCGCTCCGCCTACGGCCCGGACCAGCCCGTGAAGCACGAACCGCCTCAGCTTTATCACCTCGGCGAGGATGTCAGCGAACGCATCGATCGCGCGAAGGAGAATCCCGCCGTGCTCGCACGGATCAACGAGGCGGTCGCGCGGCATCGCGCGGACTTGAAGCCGGCGCCCTCCCAGTTGATCGAGACCGTGGCGCGGGCGAATTGACCGGAATTGAATTGTAGGGCCCGAGCTTGCTCGGGCCTTTGCGCGGTCGCGGGCCGGCCTCAGCAAGCTGAGGCCCTACGGGTGGAGCTTGCTCACTCCACCGTAACCGACTTCGCCAGGTTGCGAGGCTTGTCCACATCGCAGCCGCGCGCGACGGCGATGTAGTAGCTCAGCAGTTGCACGGGAATCGAAGCGACGATCGGCAGCACGGCTTCGTGGCACTGCGGGATGCGGATCACTTCGTCGGCGAGGCCGGCAGGGAGGTCCGCGTCCTCCGTCACGATGGCGATGATCGGGCCCTTGCGCGCCTTGATCTCCTGCATGGAGGAGACGACCTTGTTGAAGATTTCGTTGTTCGGCGCGAAGAAGACGCTCGGGCAGTCCTCGCTGATGAGCGCGATGGGCCCGTGCTTCATCTCGGCGGCGGGGTAGCCCTCCGCGTGGATGTAAGAAATCTCCTTCAGCTTGAGCGCGCCTTCGAGGGCGATGGGGAACAGGGAGAGGCGTCCGAGGAAAAGCATGTCGGTTGCCTTGGCGAAGCGTTTGGCGATGGCCTTGATGTGCGGGGCCTGCTCGAGCGCCCGGCGCACGAGGTCGGGCGCGCCCTTGAGCGCCTTCACATACTCGGTGCCTTCGGAGAAGCTGAGGTCGCGCATGCGCCCGATGTAGAGCGCGAGCATCGCGCCGATGAGGAGCTGCGAGGTAAAGGCCTTGGTGGACGCGACGCCGACCTCCGGGCCGACGTGCTGGTAGATGCCGCCGTCGGCCTCGCGCGCGATGGTGGAGCCGACGACATTGTTAATCGCGAGCACCTTGTAGCCCTTGCGCTTCGCCTCGCGCATGGCGGCGAGCGTGTCGATGGTCTCGCCCGACTGGCTCATCACGAAGAAGAGGGAATTGCGGAAGAGCGGGGAGTTGCGGTAGCGGAATTCCGAGGCGTAGTCGCACTCGACCGGCACACGGGCGAAGCGTTCGATCAAATGCTCGGTGACCATGCAGGCGTGCAGCGCCGTGCCGCAGGCGCAGAACATGAAGCGATCAATGCCGCGAAACTCGCTCGCGGAAATGTTGAGGCCGCCGAAATTCGCGGTGCTGCCATCCTCGGAGAAACGGCCGCGCATGGCGTTCTCAAGCGCCATGGGCTGCTCGAAGATTTCCTTCTCCATGAAGTGCGCATGCGCGCCCATCTCCGCATCCGCGATCGACCACGTGACCTTGTCGATCACTGGCTCGACCGTGCCGGAGGAAAGCGTGGTAATCGCGCAGGTCTTGGGCGTGAGGTGTGCGATCTCGCCGTCCTTCAGGTAAACGACGTTCTGGGTGCGGCTGACGATCGCCGACACGTCGCTTGCGACCAGGCTCTCGCCGTCGCCGAGGCCGAGGATGAGGGGCGAGCCCTTGCGCGCGGTGACGAGTTCGCCCGGCGCATCGAGCGCCATGATCACGATACCGTAGGTGCCCTCGGCATGGTGCAGGGTCTTGCGCACGCTTTCGACGAAGCGGCTGTCGCCATTGTGGCCGGCGGGTTCCTTGGCGTAGTGGTAGGCGACGAGGTTGCAGAGCACCTCGGTGTCGGTCTCCGACTTGAAGGTGTAGCCCTTGCCCAGCAGGAATTTTTTCATCTGGGCGTAATTTTCGATCACGCCGTTGTGGATGAGGGCGATCTGGCCGTCGCTGCTCACGTGCGGGTGGGCGTTGGCGTCGGTCACGCCGCCGTGGGTGGCCCAGCGGGTGTGGCCGATGCCGTGATGGCCGCTCAGCTTGTGGCGGGCGGCCTCGATCTCAAGGTTGGCCACGCGGCCAATTTTTTTCGCGACCTCAAAACGTCCGTCCTGGAGCACGGCGACGCCCGCCGAATCGTAGCCGCGATACTCGAGGCGCTTGAGACCCTCGATGATCAAGGGCGCCGCTTTTTGTTTACCGACGTAGCCGACGATGCCGCACATGGGATGGTGGAAAAGGATTTTGCCGGGAAGAGCGAGCGTGCAGCACGTAATACGCCTGCGCCAGGGATCGCTTTCCCGAACCTGAAGTTAATCGGCGATTTCCCCACTGGCTTGAGCCTTGCCGGACGAGGGGCTCCAGCGTGCCGGCACTTGTCATATTTCGGAGAAATTGCTGGCGAATGGCAGGGCGGCGGCAAGGGTTGGGCGCACCAGCCCCTCAACCCAATCCCCTCATGCGCAAGAATCTCGTCACCACCCAAAAACGTGTGCTCGCCGTCATCATGGGCGGCGGCCGCGGCACCCGTCTCCACCCCCTCACACAGGAGCGCTGCAAGCCCGCCGTGCCGCTCGCCGGCAAATATCGCCTCGTCGACATCCCGATCTCGAACTGCCTCAACAGCGACATCAACCGGATGTTTCTGCTCACGCAGTTTCAGACGGCTTCTCTGCACCGCCACGTGCAGACCACCTACCACTTCGATCCGTTCGGCGGGGGCTTCGTCGACATCATGTCCGCGGAGCAGACCGAGAAGGGCTCTGACTGGTATCAGGGCACGGCCGATGCCGTGCGGCGCAATCTGATCCACTTCCGCAGTTTCCCGCACGACCTGGTGCTCATTCTCTCCGGCGACCAGCTCTACCGGATGGATTTCCGCCGCATCATCGAGGAGCACACGGTCAACCATGCCGACGTCACGATCGCGTCGATTCCGTTTCCCGTTTCCAAGGTCGCCGGCCTCGGCCTGATGCAGGTCAACGATGACCAGACCATCCAGCGTTTCGTCGAGAAGCCGAAGGATCCCGCCGTCATCGACAGCCTCACGCTGAGCCCAAAGCTCGAGGCTTCGTTGCAAACCAAGTCTGTGGAAAAACAGTGCCTCGCCTCGATGGGCATCTATGTTTTCAACCGCCAGGTGCTGGCCGACGCGCTCGACAACTCGATGACCGACTTCGGCAAGGAAGTCATCCCGAGCCTGCTCGGGAAAAAGAAACTCTGCGCGCACATCTTCGAGGGCTACTGGGAAGACATCGGCACCGTGCGCGCCTTCTTCGAGGCCAACCTCGCGCTCGCGCAACCGCTGCCGCCGTTCAACTTCTTCGATCCCTCCGCGCCGATTTACACGCAGGACCGCTACTTGCCGGCCTCCAAGCTCAACAAGTGCGCCATTGATCATGTTGTGATCGGCGACGGCTCGATTCTCACGGATTCCACACTGCGCCACTGCGTGCTGGGCATCCGCTCCTACGTCGGCGAGGGCAGCAACCTTGAGGACACGATCGTGATGGGCTCGGACAACTACGAGACCGACGCGCAGCTGGCTGAAAACATCGCCTTGGGTCGCCCGCACCTCGGCGTGGGCAAGCATTGCCGGGTCAAGGGGGCCATCATCGACAAGAACACGCGCATCGGTGATGGCTGCGTGCTCATCGCCGACGGCAAGGCCGATGGCACCTACGCCGACGGCCGCGTGATCGTGCGCGATGGCGTGCTGGTCGTGCCGAAGAACATGATCCTGCCGGCGGGCACGATCGTTTAATACCAACGTCCGCTTCTTTTTAGACCTTTGTCATTGCGAGGTGCGCGCAGCGCGCCGTGGCAATCCAGCTGGATTGCTTCGTCGCTCCGCTCCTCGCAATGACAGTCCAAAAGCGAAGGCACGTTGTTATGAGCCGATCTCTCGGCCGTCGGCTTGGCTACTTCAGGCGCGCGACTGCGTCCTTTGCCTGGCGGTTGCCAGGATCGAGCCGAAGGGCGGTCTCGTAGGCGGTGCGCGCCTCCGCGGGGCGCTGGAGTTTTTCCTCGATGTTGCCGATCCGGTGCCAGACGGCGCTGTGCGGCGGCGAAGCGGGCGAGGGCGGGGTGAGCGCGACACATTGCCTTAGGCGCGCCAGCCCGCGTTCGAGATTCTGGCCGCTGATTGAGGCGGTGCGGCCATACTGGTAGAGCGCCGTGTAGTGGTCGGGCTGGGCGGCGATCAGCTCGTCGCAGACCTTGAAGGCGCCGGCGTAGTCCTTGTCGTCCACGCGGCTGATGATGCTGAGGACGGTGGCGCGTTCGGGATCGTGCTTGCGCAGCTCGGCCAGATGGGCGCGGGCCTTGGCGCCGCTGCCGATGGGCCAGGGCGCGTGGTGATAAAAGCGAAACAGCGCCTCGCGTGCGTCGAGCTGAGCGGGATCGAGGGCGACTGCTTTTTCCAGCATGTCGCGGCCCTTATTCGCGCTAGAGAGCGAGCGCGAGCGGTTGGCGGCGTTGAGCAGCGCCCCGCCGTAGGCGGCGAGGTAGGTGGCGTTGGCGGGTTCGAGTTCCGCGGCCTCGCCAAACCATTTCGCGGCCTCCTCCAGCGCCGCGGCGTCGTTGCGCCGCGCGCAGACGCGTCCGAGGTAGTGGCGCACCGCGGCGTTTTTCGGTTCCGCCGCGGCCACCGCGGAAAAAGCCGCGTGGGCCTCCGGGTAGCGCCGGGCCTTGAAATGTTCGACGGCGGCCTCGAATTCACCGGCGCACACGGTCGTGAGTGGAAGCAGCAGAAGAGCGACGAGACTGAGACGGGGCATGTGGGGGAAACAGCTGTCCGTGAAAAAGGTTTCCGCGATTTTTGTCACGCTTACCGCCGCGACCACAGCCGCAGCGAAGACAGCAGGAAATTCTCCAGCACTGCCGACTCGTTGAGATTCAGCCGCAGCAGGCCGGTATCGTGCTCAAGCTGCCCGATGGCGGCGACGAGCGCCCGGCGCGTCGGCTCGTCGCCAGCGGCAAGGCGGGGAAGGGAAAATTCTCGCGTGGCTTGCGCGATTTCGGAGAACAGGCGCAGCCGCAGGCCATTCGCGAGGCCCGTCTCGATGGCGGTCTGCTCATCGTCGTCGAGGTCGGGCGGGAGTTTTCCCTTCTGGGCCTTCCACGCCTCGGCGGTGGCGAAGTCCAGCACCGCGCCGAACCGCGCGACGAGCCCGTAAAGGGTGAAAATATGATCCGCGATCTCGGCCTTGTCGTTGGCCACGCCGTCGGCGAGCCGGCCGAGCCAGGCGCGGTAGTCGTCGCGCCACGCAGCCCAGCCATCGGCGGCGACGGGTGCGGCGGTCGCGGGGAAGCGGAAAATCAGCACGCGGCTGCGAATCGTGGGCAGCAGCGCATAGGGCCGAGTCGTGAGCAGGAGGAGTGTGGTGTTGGCGGGCGGCTCCTCGAGCGTCTTGAGGAAGACATTGGCCGCCGTGAGATGCATGCGATCGACTTCGTGGATGATCGCGACCTTGCGCGGGGCGACGGCGGGCGAGACCTGGACCTTGCCGATGAGATCGCGCGTGGCATCGGCTGAAATCTGGCGCATCTTGCCGGCCGGGCGCAGCGCGAAGCAGTCCGGATGCTGATCGGGTGGAAAGGTCGCCGAGGCGCGCCGGCCTTCGGGACCGTTGAGCAGGCGGTCCGCGATGGCGTGGGCGATGGCGGCGAGTGTCTCTGGATCGTCGCCATGCAGGAGCAGGCTGTGCGAGAGCCGATGCCGGGCGATCGCTTGGTCAATCACCGCGACCGCCGGGGTGCCGGCGAGGGCGGCGGGCCAGGGAGTCACAGGAGACATAATGATACCAGAAGTTAGATGTCAGAGGCGGAAGGCCGAAAGATGATGTCGAAGTGCGATGTTCTGACTTCTGACATCCGGCTTCTGACCTATTGTCTTACTTCAGTCGCGCCTGCACCTCGGCCCAGATCTTCTTTTCAATCGCGTCCTCGGTCTTGGTGCCGTCGACGACGATGAAGCGCTCGGGCAGGCCTTGGGCGAGCACCAGGTAGCCCTGGCGGACCTTGGTGTAGAAATCCACGTTTTCGCGCTCCATGCGGTCCGGCAGGCCGGAGGCGCGGGTCTTGAGGCGCGCGAGGCTGACCGCCTCCGGCACATCGATCACGATGGTGAGATCGGGCATCACATCGCCGACGGCGAAGCGGTTGATCTGTGCCACGGGCCCGGCGGCGAGGTTGCGAGCGATGCCCTGGTATACGGTCGAGGAGTCGAGGAAACGATCACTGAGCACGATTGCCCCGCGCAGCAGGGCGGGGGCGATGACCTCGCGCACGAGCTGCGCGCGGGCGGCGGTGAAGAGCAGCAGCTCCGTCTCGGCGCACATCTCGTCGCCCTTGGAATTGTGGACGATGATGTTCCGAATCTGCTCGCCGATCTCCGTGCCGCCGGGCTCGCGGGTCGTGACGACATCGCGGTGGGTCTTCTGAAAGTGGGCCGCGAGACGCGCGATCTGGGTGGACTTGCCCGAGCCTTCGGAACCCTCGAAGGAGACCAGGCGGCCGGCGGGTTTGGTTTTCGACGACATGAGCAGAGAATGGCGGGCTTCAGCGCCAGTTGGCGAGGAAGGTTTCCAGCGCGGCCAGGCTCGGGCTCTCGCCGGTGCGCACATAATGGCCGCTCGTGCTCACGCCGAGCGCAAGGCACGCCTCGGGATCGAGGCCGAGGAGCTGGCCGGTGGTGAAGCCCGCGTTGAAATGATCGCCGGCGCCGGTGGTGATTTTCGGCTTGGCGGTGTAGGGGCCGGGCACGCAGGCCGATCCTGCGGCGGTGGCGCACGCAGCGCACTCGACCGGGTGGATTACGACCGTGTGCAGACCGAGCTGGGCGCGAATCGCGGTGGCGGTGGCGCGGAGGCTGGCCTCCTCGGCGCTGACCGTGCCGCAGCCGAGCGCGGCGGCGACTTGCTGCGCCTCCTTGAGATTGAGCCCGAGCGTCACGCGGCCGAACGGCGAGAACTTCCCGATGGCCGCGAGCGCGGCGCGCAGATCCTCGGCCGAGCGTTTTTCCGGATCGGCGAGGTCGAAGAAGTAAACGCGATCGGGCGCCGGCGGCAGCTTTGGCAACACATGCTCGGTGAGCGCGGTGAAGATCGCCGTCATGTTTGGGATCATCGTCCAGTTCACGAGCGCCACGAGGCTGGCGGCGGCGATCTCGGCGTGGAAGGCGGCCTCGCCCATCACCGCGCAGATGCGGTCGTAGGTGATCTCGTCGAGGCAGCGCATCTGGCCGAGCATGAGCTTGCCATCGTTGCACTCGATCGCGGTCGTCTGGGCGGCGGCGCAGATCGAGACGGTGCGGGCGCGGGCGGCCATCGCGGCGAAGACCGGGTGGATGGCGGGCTCGCCGACGGCGCCAATGTAGGTCACGCGCGCGCCGGCGGAGAGGAGGGCGTTGGCCATGATGGGGCCGTTGCCGCCGAGTTTGTCGATGCGCGGGTAAAGCTCGATGTTGGTGCTCTTGCCGGCGGCGGCGCTGATGCGCTGGCCGAGCTCGGCGAGCGTGGCGATGGGCGTGAAGTTGTCCCCGGCGCTCCGGCGCAGGCCGACGGGCGTGACGATGGTGTCGACAAAGCCGTCGAAGCCCACGAGGGCGCTGGCGGAGCCGATGGCGGCGCGGCGGGACTTGAGTTGATCGAGGGCGCGTTGGCGGAACATAAAATGGGTCGAAGGTGGGAAGCGGGCCCCCGAGCAAAAAACCCGCGCCGGCCGTCGCAAACAGATTCGCGCGCCGCCGTGAACAAGTCGCCCGGGTTTTCCGTTGAACGCGCGGATCAAACCCGGCAACTGTGTGCAACACGCTCATGCTTGCGCCGAATTTTTTCCCTCCTGTCCTCGCGACCAACATCATCGACATCTTCGAACGCTGTGGGACCATCGACAAAATCATCGTGCTGGGCCTCGCCGTGGCGAGCCTGGTGGCCTGGACGGTGATGTTCGGCAAGCACGCCGAATTGAAGCGGCTGCGCGCGCTGAATCGCTCGTTCGAAGGCCACCTGCGCGACCAGCGCACGCTGCTCGATCTGCCGGAGTCGTTTCGCGACAAGCGTGCGATTCCCTACGCGGATCTTTTTGCCGATGCGGTCGAGGGCTACTGGCGCGCCGCGGCGATCGGGCGCGAGCGCGGCGTGGAGAGTTCGCGCGCGCGGCTCGAGCATGCGGAGAACGCCCTCCAGCGCGCCATCGCGCGCCAGACGCTGCGCTACGAATCGAGCATGATCTTCCTGGCCTCGATTGTGTCGGGCGCGCCGTTCATCGGCCTGCTCGGCACGGTGTGGGGCGTGATGGAGGCCTTCAGCGCGATCGCGATGCAGCAGACCGCGGGCATTCAGCAGCTCGCGCCGGGCGTCTCGGGCGCGATGCTCGCCACGATCGCCGGCCTCGTCGTCGCGATCCCGTCGGTCTTCGGCTACAACTTCCTGCTCGGCCACACGCGCCAGATGGTCACGGAGCTGGAAAACTTCGCGAGCTCGCTCGCCGACCGCATCGAGCTGGAGTCGAACTGAGGGACGCCCCGCCATGGCCCGCAATTTCCGCCGTCACCGCGCCTCGCACCCCATCGCGGACCTCAACGTGACCAACCTGATCGATCTCGGGTTCATTTTGCTCGTGATCTTCATGATCGCGACGCCGCTCATCCAGCAGGAGCAGACGATTGCGATCAACCTGCCGACGGTCGCGAAGTCCCCGCAGCAGAAAGCCGATCCGAAGGACCGCTTCGTCGCCGTGGGCGTCAACGCCCGCGGCCTCTTCATCGACAACGAGCGCACGACCGTGACGCTCGCCGAGCTGCGCACCCGGCTGCGCATGCTCGCCGCCGAGTCCAAGCAGCCGGTCATCCGCATCCGGGGCGACGCGACGGTGCCCTATCAGCGCGTGGCCGAACTCTTCACCGAGGTCGAACGGGCGGGGCTCACCCGCTTCATGATCGACACGAAGACGGAGGACTGAGCGCACCATGGACTCGGGTTCGCCGCGCGCCTTTCTTTGCTCGCTGGGGCTGCACGGCCTCGTGGCGCTGGCGTTGCTGCTGAGCTTGGTCTCCAGGACCGACGAGCCGCCGCAGAAGATTCTGCAGCTCGTCGCCGGCGAGGGCGATAATTACATGGCCAACGAAGCGCCCGCCCTGGGCGTGACCGGAGGCATCAGCGTGCCGATGACGAAAGCCCCCGAGCCCCGGCCCGCGCCCGCGCCCGAGCCGACGCCGCCTGCACCCGCACCCGCTCCGCCGACGCCCACGGCCAAGGCGACGGCCCCGGAAGAGATCCCGAATTTTTCGAAGCAGATCACGCGCAAGCTCATCATCGCCGAGTCGAAGGCGAAGCTTGAGCTCAAACGCGAGGCGGCCGCGAAGAAGAAACGCGAGGAGGAGGAGCGGAAGCGCATCTCCAAGGAGGAATTTGATCAGAAGAACAAGGCCAGGAGCGCCCCGGCGCCCGCCAAGAACACGCCCACCAAGGTTGCGAAGATCGACGCCGAAGGCATCGCCAAGGGCGTGGTCGGCGGCTCGCCCAACAACAAGGTCGGCGGCGCCGGCGGCAAGGCCCTGACCGCCGCCGAGGGCGACGAGGCCGAGCGCTATGGCGCCGCGCTGCTCCAGCGCCTGAAGGACGCACTCGATCGCACGCCGGGTCTCAATGACGGGCTCCGGGCCGAGGCGGAGTTCACCATCGAGGCCGACGGCCGGCTCACGCGGGCACGCATCACCAAGTCGTCGCGCAACGACGCCTTCGACAAGGCCGTGCTCGAGGCCATCGCCTCGGTGCGGATGGGCACGCGACCCCGCGGGGTGGCGGCCACGCAGTTGGTGCCTTTCTCCACCCACGGGCGGTAGGAAAAGGGCTGAGAAAGTCCTTGCGTTCGACCGCGGAACTTTGATTTTTCTCGCCCCTCGTCAGGGTAAATGGGCTCTTAGCTCAGTTGGTAGAGCGCCTCAATGGCATTGAGGAGGTCAGGAGTTCGAGCCTCCTAGGGTCCACCATTTTTCCCCGCCTTCACGGCGGGGATTTTTTTTGGCGCAGCCCCAAGGCTCGGAGGCTGGCCTAATTGGTGCATTGACCGTCATCCTTGGCGAAGCGACAAAACACCTTCCTCAGACCGCATGTCCGAACCTGCCAAATCACCCACCATCCTCGTCATCGATGACGACGCCGAGATCCGCTACTCGCTTTCCCGCGTGCTGTCTTCGCACGGCTACCAGATCGTCGAGGCGCCCAATGGCGAGCAGGGCGTGGCGTTGGTGAAGAAAGGGCCGCACCCGGACCTCGTTTTTCTCGATGTCCGGATGACCGGCATGGGCGGCATTGAGGCGCTCCAGCACATCCGCTCGGCCAACCCGCGGCAGCTCGTGATCCTGATGACGGCCTTCGGCACGGCGCAGACTGCGATCGAGGCGATGAAATACGGCGCCTTCGACTACGTGATGAAGCCCTTCGACCCGGCGAAGGTGCTCGCGCTCGCGCAGAACGCCCTGAAGGCCCACGCCGATCTTCGGGCGGTGGGCGACTATAAGCCGACCATCAACGCCGACGACTACCGCGAAGGCATCGTGGGCAGCTCCCCGGTGATGCAGGACGTCTTCAAAATCATCGGCCAGGTGACGGCGAGCGATGTGACCGTGATGATCACGGGTGAGAGCGGCACGGGCAAGGAACTCGTCGCGCGCGGCATTTGGAAGCACAGCCACCGCGCGACCAAGCCCTTCATCGCCGTCAATTGCGCCGCGATCCCGGACAATTTGATCGAGAGCGAACTCTTCGGGCATGAGAAAGGATCATTCACGGGCGCGACCGTGCAGCGCATCGGCAAGTTTGAGCTCTGCGATGGCGGCACCATCTTCCTCGACGAGATCGGCGACATGGCGCTCGCGACTCAGACGAAAATCCTGCGCGTGCTCCAGCAGGGCGAGATTCAGCGCGTCGGCGGCACCGAGACGATCAAGGTCGATGTGCGCATCCTCGCCGCGACCAACAAGGATCTTGAGGAGATGGTGAAGGCGAAGACCTTCCGCGAGGACCTCTATTACCGGCTCAATGTCGTCCGCATCCGGATGCCCCCGCTCCGGGAGCGCGGGGAGGACATCCCGCAGATTGTGGATTTCTGCCTCCAAAACCTGGTGAAGCAGAAAAAAACGCGCGTCTCCAAGGTCTCGCCCGAGGCCATGGCCGTGCTCGTCCGCCACCGCTGGCCCGGCAACGTGCGCGAGCTGGAAAACGTGATCTACCGCAGCGCCGTCATCGCGCAGGGCGACGCCATTCTGGTGAAGGACCTGCCGGCGGAGATTCGCGGCGAACCCGCGCCGGGCGAGCCTGGGGCGGTTCCAAGCGCGGCCTCCGCGCTTACGCTCGCGAGCGCACTGGATTTTGTCTTCGACCAGTTAAAGACTGGTGACGAGCCCGTGCTCAAGCGCGTCGAGCGCGAGCTCGTGACGCGGGCGCTGGCCGCCGATGGGGGCGATGCCGCGAAAGCCGCGAAACGCCTCGGGCTGACGAAGACCGAAGTGCAAAAGCTCGCCAAGCAACCCTAGCCTCCTCCGACCCTCATCATGAAAACCCTCGTGCGTCTCCTGTTCCTGACCGTGGCCCTGGCGTCGGCGTCGGCGCTGACGGCCGCGCCCGCGAAGAAGAAGGTGCTCTTCTTCAGCAAATCCTCCGGTTTCGAGCACGACGTGATCAAGACGCTCGATGGCCCGCGCTACGGCATGGCGTTCCGCGTGCTCCGCGAGCTGGGGGAAAAGCACAACATTGAGTTCACGTTTTCCAAGGACGGCAGCCTGTTCTCGCCGGCCTACCTCGCGCAGTTCGATGCGTTCTTCTTCGCCACGAGCGGCAATTTGCTGCTGGCGAAAAACAACCCGGCGCAGGGCGACGGCAATCCCCCGATGACGCCCGCCGGCAAGCAGGCGCTCCTCGACGCGATTGCGGGCGGCAAAGGATTCATCGGCACGCACAACGCCTCGGACACCTTCCACGCCCCCGGCAACCAGGACCATGGTCCCGCGCGCAATGAGCCCGATGGCGACCGCACCGATCCCTATGGGAAGATGCTCGGCGGTTCGTTCATCAAGCACGACGCGCAGCAGAAAGCCCGCATGATCATCGCCGATGCGAAGTTCCCCGGCATGGCCGCGGTGCCGGCGGATTTCACCGTGCATGAGGAGTGGTATTCGCTGAAGAATTTTGCCCCCGATCTGCACGTGATCATGGTGCAGGATACGAGCACGATGACCGGGCCGTCCTATGCGCGGCCCAATTATCCCGCGACGTGGGCGCGGATGCACGGGCAGGGCCGGGTTTTCTACACCAACATGGGCCACCGCGACGACATCTGGACCAGCCCCGTGTTTCAATCGGTGCTGCTGGGCGGGCTCGAATGGGCGCTGCGTCGCATCGACGCCGACGTGACGCCGAACATCGCCACTGTGGCGCCGCAAGCCAACGTGCTGCCGAAATACGTCGCGCCGCCGCCGCCGAAGCAGAAGCAGCCGACCGCGAAGAAATAGCGGCGTGGCATCGGGGATGATCGAGTTCTGCCTCGCCTCGGGCAACGCGCACAAGGTGGCGGAGCTGCAGGCGCTCGCCCGGGCGAGCGGGCTTTCGGTGCGCACTCGATCCGCGCGCGAGTTTGGCGGGATGCCGGCGGTGGAGGAGGACACGGGGACCTTTGTGGGCAACGCGCGGAAGAAAGCGCAGGCCTTGCGCGCGCGCCTGCCGGCCGAGGTGTGGGCGCTCGCGGACGACAGCGGCGTGTGCGTGGACGCGCTCGGCGGCGCGCCCGGCGTGGAGTCGGCCTACTATGCCGGCCCCGTGTGCGACCCGGCGGCCAACCTGGCGAAACTCGTGGCGACGATGCGCGGCGTGCCGGCGGTGGAGCGACGGGCGAGTTTTGTGTGCGTGCTTTTGGCGATTGGTGCTGGCGGCGAGGAGTTCGTCGCGGAGGGCGCCTGCCACGGACGGCTGCTCGACGAACCGCGCGGTGGCGGCGGGTTTGGCTACGATCCGATTTTTGTGCCTGACGGCTGCACGGCGAGCTACGCGGAAATCTCCGAGGGGGAGAAAAACCGCATCAGCCACCGCGCCCGCGCTTGGGCGCAGCTGGCGGATTGGATCAGGGCGCGATAACGGCCGCCCTTATCCAAGGTCCTATGAGATTTGGACGTATGGGTAGCCGAAAAAGGGGGAGGGTTGTGCGCTCACCGTGCGGCTCGGTTTTGGACCGACAACCCCCAAGCTCACACCAACGACTGACGATTTCACACCTGCGGTCGCGCCGGATCGGGCCGTCTTTTCCGGGGAAATTGGAGGCGCGGGTCGGAATTGAACCGACGCATAGAGGTTTTGCAGACCTCGGCCTTACCACTTGGCTACCGCGCCTGAACTGAGAGGGCGGACGTTGCAGGAAAAAAATCCCCGCGCAAGTGCCGAAATGCGCCGACACGGCGCTTGCCGCCGTGCGGGCATCGCCGCTAGGCATGGGGCGCTTCATGCGCACCACCGTCTTCACCATCGCCAACCAGAAGGGTGGCGTCGGCAAAACCACCACCGCGGTCAACCTCTCGGCCGCCTTGGCGGAGAAAAAGGTCTGCACCCTCCTCGTCGATCTCGACCCGCAGGCCAACGCGACCAGCGCCGTGGGCGTCGAGAAGCAGGCGGGCAAGAGCCTCTATGGCCCGCTCAGCGGCGAGGGCACGGCCGCCGAGATGATCGTGCCGACCGCCTATCCCAACCTCTCCCTCCTCCCCAGCGAGGAGGACCTCGCCGCCGCCGAGATCGAGCTGGCCCAGGCCGAGAACTACCTCGCCAAGCTCCGCGGCGTGCTCGCGCCCGTCCGCGAGGCCGGGACCTACCGTGCCATCGTCATCGATTGCCCGCCCGCCCTCGGCATGCTCTCGATGAACAGCCTCGCCGCCGCCGACTACCTCCTGATCGCGCTCCAGTGCGAATACCTCGCCCTTGAGGGCCTCGGCCAGATCCTGCGCAACGTCGAGCGTCTCAAGGCCGCGCACGTCAACGACGCCCTCGAGCTCGGCGGCGTGGTCATGACGATGTTCGATCTCCGCACCAACCTCTCGCGGCAAGTCGTGGACGAGGTGAAGCAGCACCTGCCCGACAAGATTTTCGCGACCGTGATCCCGCGCACGATCCGGCTCAGCGAGGCGCCGAGCTTCGGCAAGACCATCTTCGATTACGACCCGCTCAACCCCGGCTCCACCGCCTACCGCAAGCTCGCCGACGAGGTGATCGCGCGGTTCAAGCTGGCCGGGAAATGATCCGCTGCATCTGGCCTTACGCGGGTTTCCCGGCTTCCTAGATCCCGCATGTTCGCCGCCTTCGTCAAATACCGCCAGGCCTTCCTGGTCGGCCTGCAAAGCAACATCGTCTATCGGTGGAACTTTGCCGTGCGCGGCTTCTTTTCGCTCTTCCACCTCGCTGTGGTGGTGATCCTGTGGAGCGCGGCGGCGGAGGGGCGCACCGAACTGGGCGGCTTCTCGCTCAACCAGACCATCACCTACTTCGTCACGCTGCTGATCCTCCAGTTCTTTATCAGCGCGTTCAACGAGGACTACCAGATCAGCGAGGAAATCAGGAACGGGCTCATCAACCAGTTCCTCCTGAAACCGATCAACTACTTCGCCTACCGCTTCAGCATCTTCGTCGCGGCGCGGCTGGTCTCGGGGCTCCTGGTCTTTGCCCCGCTGCTGATCGCGTTTCCCTTTCTGCGCGAATACCTCGATTTCCCCGCCGATCCGCGGGCCTACGTGCTCGGCGTGCCGGCGATGATCATGTCGGCCCTGATCCAGTTCAGCATCGCCTACTGTTTCGGGATGCTGACGTTCTGGTTCCTGGAGATCCAAGGCTTCGTGATTCTCTCGATGGCGGTCGAGACGATCCTCGGCGGGCAGATGTTCCCGCTGGATCTGCTGCCGGCCTGGGCCTACGCGGTCGCGAAGTGGCTGCCGTTTTACTACCAGATGTATTTCCCGGCCGCCATTTTCTCGGGCCGCATCACGGAGACGGCCGTGATCGTGCAGGGCTACGCCGTGCAGGCGGCCTGGGTGGGTGCGCTGCTGCTCGTCAACCACGCGCTCTGGACGCGCGGCCTCCGCCGGCACACGGCGGTGGGAGGCTGAACCACCCATGCTGCACTACCTGAACATCTGGCTCGCCAGCGCCCGCTACTCGATCACGCGGACGCTGATGTTCCGCGGCGATTTCTTCGTCTGGGCGCTCGTCGAATTGTTCTGGATGGCGGTCAACCTGCTCACGATCTCGGTCATCTACGATCACACGGGCGCGATCGCGGGCTGGACCAAATACGAGATGATCCTGCTCGTGGGCACCTCGCTGCTCATCCAGCGCTTCCTGATGGGGTTTTTCTGGAGCAGCATCTTCGAGATGGGGCGCAACATCCGCAGCGGCAACTTCGACTTCTTCCTGGCGCAGCCGGGCAACGTCATGTTCATGGCCACGACCCGCAAGCTCGACCCCGACAGCCTGGTGAACTCGCTGATCGCGACGGGGGTCGTCATTTACGCCGCCCGCCAGCTCGGCCTCACGCCCGGCGCCGCCGAGATCGTGCTCTACGCGCTCATGATCGCCTGCGGTGTGATCATCCACTACAGCATCCTCGTGCTCTCGATCTCGGTGGCGTTCTGGATGACGAGCGCGCAGGGCATCGAGGGCACCTACTTCACCCTCACGGAGTTTTCGCGCCTGCCGCGCAGCGCTTTCAAGAGCCGCGCGACGCAGTGGCTGTTTGTCTATGCGCTCCCGGTCGTGGTGGTGAGCAACACCCCGGCCAACGCCCTCATCCGGGGCTTCGACGGCCGGCTCGCGCTGTGGCTCGCGGGGGCGGCGGCGGCGTGGTTTGCGCTGGCGGTCTTTGTTTTCAACCGCGGCCTGCGCCGCTATGCCAGCGCCAGCTCATGAGTGATCCGCTTGACCGTCTTGAAGCCCGCATCGGGCATGTCTTCAAGGACCGCGCGCACCTGCTGCTCGCGCTCACGCATCCCTCCTGGCAGCAGGACAACCCGGCCTTCCGCGGCAACAACCAGCGGCTCGAATTCCTCGGCGACGCCGTGGTGCACCTGATCGTGAGCGAAGCGCTCTATCGCGAGTTTCCCCGCGAGCGCGAGGGCGGGCTCACGCACCGCCGCTCCGCACTGGCCAACGGCGCCGTGCTCACGCAGCTCGCCACCGAGATCGACCTGGCCTCGGCGGTGCGCCTGGGCTCAAGCGAGGAGGCGACGGGCGGTCGCACGCGGGCGAGCACGATCGAGGATGCGTTTGAGGCGCTCATCGGCGCGGTCTATCTCGACGCCGGCCTCGAAGTCGCCCGTCGCGTGGTGCTCGGCATCTACGGCGATCTCGGCGCGCGGCTGGCGACGCTGGAATACGCCATCAATCCCAAAGGCCGCCTCCAGGAGATCGTGCAGCCCAGCCACGGCAACGGCGCGCTGCGCTACGACTCGGTGAAGGCCGGCGGGCTTGATCACTCGCTGGAGTTTACGTCGTCGGTCTATCTGAAGGATCGCTTGCTCGGCACGGGGCAGGGAAGCTCGAAGAAGCTGGCGGAGGAAGCCGCCGCCCGGATGGCGCTCTTGAAGTATTCCGCGCGCTGACTTGGGTGGTGTCGGTCCCCTCGAAATCGGCGCAATTACGGCACCTCGTAAACCTCTACGAGTGCGACTCCCGTGGTGTTGGCGGAGCCGCTTACCAGCGCAGTGTAGCTGCCAGGCGGGAGTGTGAGGAGCACAGCGGAGTCCTTGGAAGGATCAGCCAGCGCAAAGGCGCCTGCCCGGAGTGCAGTAGCTGCAATTGCAGGTTTATCGGCGCTTGAACTCCAGTCGTCATTCATGGCGACCGTTGCACCGGCGGAGTTGACGATAGTGAGAAGTGGATCGGCGAGCGCGCCGCCAACCCCGAAGGGTGCGAGCCCCGGACCAATCGCACGGATGAGCACGGCCGGGGAGGTCGAGCCACGGACCACAAAACCCGCGATTAAGGTCCGGCCACCCGGCCCCGCCATTCCGCGAGTGGAGATATTAAGCAGCCGGCGATCACTGGGGAGGAAACTGGCATCATAGACCTCGACGAGCGTGATGCCCGTGGTCGGCGTGCCGTTGGCGAAGACCTGCGCGGTGTAGGCGCCTGGCGCGAGTGTAGCGACGAACGCGGCCTCCAGAGGCGACTGTAAGGCAAACGCACCGACGCGCGCTCCGGTAGCCGCGACGTTCGCCCGGTTGATTGAGGACGAGCCTTCCGACGCGGAGCCGAACCAATTGTCGTTTGTGCCCACGACTGTTCCGTCGCTGCGGAACAGCGCAAGGTGAGGATCCGTGATGGCTCCGCCGACGCCGAAGGCCGCGAGGCCCGGGCCCGTGGCGCGCACGAGCACACTGGTATGTGCCGTGCCGCCGAGCACGAACCCTGCGGTGAGGACATTGCCTCCGGGGCCGGTCTCTCCGCGCGTGGAGATATTTAAAAGCCGGCTCGCGACAGAAGTGGCGGCAGGCCGCAGCCGCAGCAACGGACCGATTGTCAGATCATCGAAATGGCTGAAGCCGCCGCCCACGAGCACCGCACCGTCGGGCTCCACGAGGAGGGATGTGATCGGCGCGGAGGGGCCGGTGCCCACGCTGAACGCCGGATCGATCGTGCCCGAAGGGGTGAATCGCTGCATAAGGTGGCGTTGGATGACGGGGCCGAATTGAAGCCGCAGCCATTCGGTGTAGCCGACCAGCGTCCGGCCTAGGGCATCGACGGTGACGGCCGAGATGTCCGCGTTCGCACCAAGCGCGAGTTCAAAGTCGGGATCGAAATTTCCATCGGCCCGGAGCCGACGGAGCGTGTAGGTCGCTTGGAGGCCGGGGATGAAATCGGGTCGCGAAAAACCGACCATGACCCCGCCGTTGGCCAGCCCCGTGAGCAGGCGAATCCGGTCGTTGGTCGCGAGCTGAGCCGGGAGAAACGCCGGATCGAATGCCCCGTCCGCCGCGAGGGCCGCGAGGTTGTTGCGCCGTTGTCCGGCCATGGTCGTGAATTCGCCGGCCACGAACACACCGCCGTCCGCACGCAGCGCGAATGCCCGCACCGGACCGTTGGTGCCGTTCGCACCGAACGCGGGATCGAGCGAGCCATCGGCGCGCAGGGCTGCGAGGTTTCCCCGGCTGACGCCGTTCACCAAGGAAAAATTGCCGCCGATGACCACGCGCCCATCCGGCAAGGCCAGGAGCGCATCGATGGTCGCGCCCGCGCTGAGAGTCGGATTAAACGAGGCGTCGAGCGCGCCATTTGCCGAGAAGCGCGCGATCCCAGGGCGCGGCGAGGTGCCGACCGCCGTGAATGTGCCACCCACCACAACCGCACCGTTGGGCAGGACCGCCAGCTTGGCGGAGTTGGCCGTGACCTCGGAGTTGAAAACTCTCCAGAGGATCGGGGCCGACGGACGGAAGGACGCGTCGAGCGTGCCGTCGGGCAAGAGTCGGGCCAGGCTGGGTCGCGTCGCCTCGTTGATGACAGTGAATCCCCCGGCGACGACGATGCGGCCGTCGGCTTGCCGCGCCGCCGTGAGGAAGATGGGCGCCTTCGGCTGGCCAGCGCGGAAGGTCGGGTCCGGCGTTCCGTCCGCATTGAGCCGCAACAGGGCGCCTGACTGCGGCCCCGTTTTTCCCGATAGGAGAATTTTTCCATCCGGTTGCACCGCCAAATTCGTGATCGTTCCCAAGGCAGCAGCACCGGGCATGAAGGATTGGTCGAGCGTGCCGTCGGGCTTGATGCGGACGAGATTGAGAAAAGGCACGCCGTTGAAGCTCGTGAAACCGCCACCGGCAAGGACGTGGCCATCGGGCTGCACCGCGAGGGCGTAAATTTCCTCATCGCTGCCCGTCTCGGTGCCGAAAGTGACATCTGGCGAGCCATCGGCATTCAAGCGGAACAACGCGTCCGGCAGGCTGCTGAAAGCGACCGTCTTGCCGCTGGGGAGAGGTTGGATGCAGGTGATGATCCCGCGTTGATTGGCGAAGAAAGAGGTGTCCACCGTGCCGTTGGGGTTGAGCCTCGCGAGGCCCCTATACGGCGTTCCGTCAAACTGGGTGAAGAATCCGCCGACGAGAATCTTGCCGTCGGCTTGCACCGCAACGGCCCGGATCGATCCATTGCGCGGGCCAGTGCCGGGATCGAACGAGCGATCACGCGAGCCATCGCGATTGACCCGGACAATGCTGTCTCCGGCCATCACGACCTTCCCATCGGTTTGCATCGCAATTGCGGACACCTGAGCGCCACCGCCCAAATTCGCCTCAAGGCTGCCATCCGACCGCAAGAGGAAGGCAGTGCCGCTGTCGGTCCAAAGCACGATCTTTCCATCGGGTGCCACGACGGCGGAAACGACCGAGGGCAGATTCGGCGCAAGCGAGTATGTCGCATCGAGCGAGTCGTCCGTGTTGTAGCGCACTCGCGCGTCGTCGGCCAGAATCTTGCCGTCCGGTTGCAACGCTGTGAAGCTACCACCGGTGCGACCATCGCTGATCACGGGTAAGAATCCTGAGTCGAGCCGCACGTTGAGCGTTGGGTTTTGCTCCTGCGCGTGAAAGGAGTGGAACGCAGTCGTAGCCAGCGCGACGGGAAGAAGGCCGCGACGAAGAAGGGAGCAAGCGTTAATCACAATACTAGCTATGACAATAGATGCACCGAAACCCGCCATCGGCAAACGGCGTTTTTCCGGACGCGCGGCTTGCGTAGGGCCGGGTGGGCCCACGATACGATACGGCTCCTGTTTTCGCCGCTCCCGATGCCCTCCTTCACCCTGCCACGCCACAAACACACCGGCGTGTGCCCGTCCGCGCGCGGCGCGGTGATCGCGGCGCTGACGCGGGCGCATCCCGCGCCGGTGTGGCTCGTCGTCGCGGAGCACCTGCGGGCGGCCGAGCAGCTGGCGGAGGACATCGCCTTCTTTCACGAGGCGCAGGGTGGCGGCGCGGCGCTGCGCACGCTGGCGTTTCCCGAGGCGATGCCCGGCGGGGGCGACATGCGCGAGGCCTTCGCGGCCTCGAGCGATCGGCTGACGGTGCTCTCGCGGCTGCGCGCGCTGCGCGGCATGGCGCGGGCGCCGGACACGCTCGTCGTCGTGACGACGCCCGCGGCGCTGCTCCAGCCGGTGCCGGCGCTGGAGGAGTTTGCCACGCGGGAGCTCACGCTCACGCGCGGGCAGGCGCAGTCTTTTCAGGCGCTGATCGAGGCGCTGCATGCGCTCGACTACGATTCCGAGCCGGTGTGCGAGGCGCCCGGGCACTACGCCGTGCGCGGCGGGATCATCGATGTCTATCCGGTAACGGCCACGCGGCCGGTCCGCCTCGATTTCTTCGGCGACGAGATCGAGTCGATCCGCGAATTCGATCCGGTCACGCAACGCTCCGGCGCGAGCCTCGAGAGCGTGGCGCTCGCGGCCTCGCCGCGGGTGCGGCTGGCGGAATCGCGGACGGGGATGGCCGACTACCTGTCGCCGGGAACGCACCTGCTGTGCGTGGAGCCGGCGGCGCTCGACGCGGCGTTCAGCGCGCTGGCGCGCGCGGGCGGCGAGGGAGTGCTCCCGTTGCTCGGGCGCTGCGCGGCGGCGTTTGGCGTGAGCGACCTCGACGAGGCGAGCTGGCTGTTTGACGGCGAGACGCAGGAGACGACGTGGGACACGGAAAGCCTCGTGCATCACCGGCGTTATCCCGACGATGCGCTCGTGGCGCAGGAGCGGCTGAGCGTGGAGGAGGATGCGCGGCGGGAGTTTCTGCGCCAGATCGCGGCGTGGCGGAAAGCCGGCTACGACCTCGCGATCGTCTCGGCCAAGGAGGGCGAGGAGCAGCGCGCGCAGGAAATCCTCGCCGACGATCCGGCGCTGAAGGAGCTCAAGCCCCGCTGGCTGCGCGGCGGGATGAACGAAGGGTTTCGGATGACGTTTCGCGAGGGGGCCAGATTGACTTGGATGGAGCCGGGGCGCCCCCGCCCCGGTCGGCCCGGACGCGGCGAGGGCGCCGCATCCCCAGCGGAATCCGCCGGCCTGGTCGTCGTCACCGAGACGGAGATTTTCGGGCGGCAGCGTCAGCGCCGCGCGCTGCCGAGCTCGCGCGCGGTCGCGCAGCGGGCGCAGGTTGATCAGCTGCTCGATTTTGCGGAGCTGGTCGAGGGCGACTTCGTGGTGCATCTCCAGCACGGCATCGCGCACTACCGCGGGCTCACCAAGCTCGACACCGCGCAGGGCATCCGCGAGGTGATCTCGCTGGAGTTCGACGACCACGTGACGCTGCACGTGCCGCTCCAGGAATCGCACCTGATCAGCCGCTACGTGGGGTTGAGCAAGGCGCGGCCGCAGCTCGGGCGCATCGGCTCGGGCCGGTGGGAAAAAGCCCGGCAGGCCGCGGAGCGCGCGACCATCGACCTCGCGGCGGAGCTGCTGCGCATCCAGGCGGCGCGCGAGGCGCAGCCGGGCCACGCGTTTGCCGCCGACAACACGTGGCAGAAGGAATTCGAGGCCTCGTTTCCCTTCACCGAGACGCCGGATCAGTTGCGCGCGATTGAGGCGGCCAAGTCGGACATGGAGATGACGCGGCCGATGGACCGCCTGATCTGCGGCGATGTGGGCTTCGGCAAGACCGAGGTCGCGATCCGGGCGGCGTTCAAGGCGGTGCAGGGCGGCCGGCAGGTGGCGGTGCTGGTGCCCACGACGGTGCTGGCGCAGCAGCACCTGAACACGTTTCGCGAGCGCATGGCCGGCTACCCGGTGGCGGTGGAGATGCTGAGCCGGTTTCGCTCGCGGGCGGACCTGAAGAAAATCGTCGAGGCCACGAACGCCGGGCAGGTGGACATCCTCATCGGCACGCACCGGCTGCTGCAGCGCGACGTGGTCTTCAAGGAACTCGGCCTCGTGATCATCGACGAGGAGCAGCGCTTCGGCGTGAAGCACAAGGAGGTCTTCAAGCGCATGCGCGCGACCGTGGATGTGCTCTCGATGAGCGCCACGCCCATCCCGCGCACGCTCTACATGGCGCTCACCGGCGCCCGTGATCTCAGCGTGATCGAGACGGCGCCGGCCAACCGGCACCCGATCCAGACCATCGTGAAGACCTACGACGAGAAAATCGTCGTGGACGCGATTCAGTTCGAGCTGCGGCGCGGCGGGCAGGTTTTCTATCTCCACAACCGCGTGCAGACGATCGACCTCGTCGCGGCCCGGCTGCGCGAACTCATGCCTGGTGTCACAGTGGGCGTGGGCCACGGGCAGATGGATGCCGACGAACTGGAGCAGGTGATGACGGAGTTTGTCGCGGGCCGCTACCAAGTGCTCGTCTCGACGACGATCATCGAGAGCGGCCTGGATATCCCCAACAGCAACACGATCATCATCGAGGGCGCGGATCGGTTCGGGCTTTCGCAGCTTTATCAGCTCCGCGGGCGGGTGGGGCGCTTCAAACACCAGGCCTACGCCTACCTGCTGCTGCACCGCCACACGCGCCTGCTCGAGATCGCGCGCCAGCGGCTCACGGCGATGCGGCAGCACAACCAGCTCGGCGCGGGCTTCCGGATCGCGATGCGCGACCTCGAGCTGCGCGGCGCGGGCAACCTCCTCGGCTCGGAGCAGAGCGGGCACATCGTGGGCGTGGGCTTTGAGCTCTACTGCCAGCTCCTCCGGCAATCGGTCGCGCGCCTGCGCGGCGACAAGACCGCCGCCGCGATCCGGGCCAACGTGAAGCTGGATTTCGTGTTTGTGGGGGAGGGGGCAGGGGCGGGCGCGGCCACCGGCCGGCATACGGACGGCTACACCGCCCTCAAGGACGCGGAGGATGAGCAGGTTGTGGAGGTGGCCCCGATTCAGGCGCGCATCCCGACGGCCTACGTCGGCGAGACGCGCTTGCGCATCGATTTCTACCGTAAACTGGCGCTCGCCGACTCCCCCGCCACCCTGAAACAGATCGAGTCCGACCTGCGGGATCGGTTCGGGAAATTTGGCGACGAGGTGAAGGCGCTCCTCCTCGTGACCGAGATCCGCGTGCGGGCGGAACAAAAGGGCATCGTTTCCGTCGAAACCGACGCCAACCGCCTGAAGTGCCTGCGCCACTCCGGCCGCCGGGATGACTGGGTGCAGGTGGGCACCCGGTTTCCGCGGTTGACCGCCCTCAAGCCCCTCCTACGTTTGCGCGAAATCATTTCTTTCCTTAATAATCTGCCGAACCCATGACGCTCCGCCGCAGTTTAGTCGTTTTGTCCCTGGCCGTCGCGCCGGCGTTTGCGCAAACGGCCGCGCCGGCGACCTCCGCCAGCAGCACGGTCGCCGAGAACATGAACCTCCGGTTCGCCAACGGCATCGTGGCCGTGGCCGAGGAAAAAATCATCACCGTCGCCGATGTGATGCAATACATCGGGCCGCTCATCCCCCAGATCCAGTCCACGGCCAAGGACCAAAAGGACTTTGAGCAGCAGCTCATGCAGCTGCAGGACAGCGCGATTCAGGACCTCATCGACCGCGTCCTGATCGTGAAGGAGTTTCGCAAGGACGAGAAACGCAACATCCCGCAGCACTACGTGGACAACGCGATCTCCGACGAGATCGCGGAGCGCTTCGAAGGTGACCGTTCCAAGTATCTCGCCTTCCTCAAGGCCAAGGGCCAGACGCAGCGCGACTATCGCCGGGAAAAGGAAGAGGACATCATCTTCTCCTACATGCAGGGCCAGCAGCGGAAATCGCAGAGCGTGGTGAGCCCCGTCCGCATCGAGACCTACTACAACGAGAACAAGGATCGGTTCTACCAGGAGGACGCCGTGCACATGCGCCTCATCACTCTTACGCGCACTGACAGCGAGACCGACCAAACACTCACAGAGAAGGCGAATCTCATTATTGCCCGCTTCAAGGCCGGCGAGAAATTTGAGGACTTGGCGAAGGAGTTGAGCACGGATGCCAAACGCTCGAAAGGCGGCGATTACCTCTGGTTAAAGCGCTCGGACTTCAGAAAGGAATTCAGCGAACCTGCGTTCGAGCTGAAGAAGGGCGAAATATCCAAGGTAATTCTCCTACCCGAGGCCGCCTACCTCATCTACGCCGAGGACCGCAAGTATGCCGGCATCCAACCCATTGACGAGGTGCGCGAGCAAATCGAGCGGCTGCTGGTGCAGCAAATGGGCCGCTCCAGCCAGGAGAAGTGGCTCGAGCGCCTCCGGCGCAACGGCTACGTGAAGCATTATTGAGCCCCTGACAGATGGGGGTTGGCCCTGCTCGGGAAAGCAGGGCCCGACGGGTCAGCGGTCACCCGCGTCGCAAACCTGCACGCAGGATTGGCAGGCGCTCATTTTCCCGCCACACCCGACCGCGTGTCCGAGGAACTTGATCAATCCCCGTCCAACCGGCTGCGCGCGTTGGCCGTCGCCGAGCGGCCCCAAGAACGGCTGCAGCGCTTTGGCGCCGCCTCACTCAGCGACGGGGAATTGCTGGCCATGCTGTTGCGCAGCGGCACGCGTGGGCAGGATGTGATGACGCTCGCGACGCGGCTCATCCAAGAGGCGGGTTCGCTTGCCGGCCTGATTACGTGGCAGGAGAGGGATTTCCGCCGCCTCAAGGGTATCGGGCGGGTGAAGGCCCTGCAACTCATGGCTGTGATGGAAGTGGCGCGCCGGGTGATCGGCCAGCAGGCCGGCGAGGCGCCGCTGCTGAACCGCCCGGATTTGATTCACGAGTATTGCCAGCATTTCGCGGCGGGCCTGGAGGTGGAGAAATTCTGGGTGCTCTGCCTCAACGCCAAGCGCCGCCTGCTCAAGCGCGTCGAGGTCACCTCCGGCACGGCGATGGCCACGCTTGCGCATCCGCGGGAGATATTCCGGGTGGCGGTGCGCGAGGGTGCGGCAGCGATCGTCTGCGTCCATAACCACCCGAGCGGCGATCCATCGCCCAGTCCCGACGATTTCCGGGTCACGCGCACTTTGCGCGAGGCGGCCCGCACGATGGAAATCCCGCTGGAGGACCATGTGATCATCGGCCGCCGGGCCTCGGACCCCGTGGGGCGGGGTTATCACAGCTTTCGCGAGGCCGGGATGGTTTGATCCAAGGTCTCTTCGCTTCTGGCCTGTCATTGCGAGGAGCGGAGCGACGAAGCAATCCAGCTGGATTGCCACGGCGCGCTGCGCGCACCTCGCAATGACAAAGGTCAAAAAGGAAGCGGACGTTGGCATGATCAACGTCCCTCATGGTCTGGACTTTTCCGTTGTAGGCCCGCCCGCTGGGCGGGCAACCCGGCCAACGGCCGGGCCTACAGCCTAAAAACCAGGGGACGTTGGTCTGAACGGACGCGAGCGGTGGCTTGGGGTAAGACGGTGACTCCGCTCGCCGCCGTTTGCGGCTGCGCCCACGGGCGCGGAGCGGAGTCCGCGCCCTACCGCGGGCAAGAGGTCGAAAACCAACGGGGCGTTGGCTAAAATGGTGGTAGGTGATGGATTCGAACCATCGAAGGCGTAAGCCAGCAGATTTACAGTCTGCCCTCGTTGGCCACTTGAGTAACCTACCAAAAAAGGGACGCGGAACGTCGCGAGTCCGCCGGGCAACGGCAAGGATTTTTTGCGCGTTGTCCGCGAAGCCGCGCCGCGGTGCGGTTCACTTGATCGCGGCGGCGGCGGTGACCAGCTCCACGAAGCTCCGGGCCTCGAGGCTCGCGCCGCCGATGAGGCCGCCGTCGATGTCCTTTTGCGCGAGCAGCTCGGGGGCGTTGGCGGGCTTCATCGAGCCGCCGTAGAGGATGCGGACCTTTTGGGCCACGGGCTCGGTGAAGAGCTTGGTGAGGAGCTCGCGGATGAAGGCGTGGACTTCCTGCGCCTGCTCGGTCGTCGCGACCTTGCCGGTGCCGATGGCCCAGACGGGCTCGTAGGCCACGACCACCGAGGCCGCCTGATCCTTGGCGACGCCCTCGAGGCCGCGCTCGATTTGGGTCTGGACGACCTTGAGGGTCGCTCCGGACTCGCGCTCGGCGAGGGTCTCGCCCACGCAGAAAATCGGGCGGAGCTGGTTCTTCAGCGCGGCGAGCACCTTCTTGTTCACCTGCTCATCGGTCTCGCCGAAAAGCGTGCGGCGCTCGCTGTGGCCGAGGATGACGTGGGTCGCGAAGATGGCGCGGAGCATCGGGGCCGAGACCTCGCCGGTGAAGGCGCCGCTCGCCTCGAAGTGCATGTTCTGCGCGCCGAGCTTGAGGGTGGAGCCCTCCAGCGCACGACCGGCGCTCTCGATGCCCGTGAACGGCGGGCACACGACGACCTCGACCTCGGATTGCTTGCCGACGGTGGCGACGAGCTCGCGCACGAGCGCCACGCCATCGGCGGGGGTCTTGTTCATCTTCCAGTTGCCGGCGATCAGTTTCTTGCGGGGGATCATTTCAGTCGAAGTTGAAAGTTGAAGTTGAAGGAAGGATGCGCCGCCCAGCCGGGCTTGAACTTACACTGTCTTCGTCAACTCGCATTTTGGGAAAGCTCAGCTTTCCAAAAATGCGACGCCGGGCAACGCCTTGCCTTCGAGGTATTCGAGGCTCGCGCCGCCGCCGGTGGAGCAGTGGGTGACTTTCTTGTGGACGCCGAATTTCTTCGCGGCCGTCGCCGTGTCGCCGCCGCCGACGACAGTGGTCGCGCCCTTGGCGGTGGCCTCGGCAATGGCATCGGCCATGGCCTTGGTGGCGCCGGCGAACTTCTCGAACTCGAACACGCCCGCGGGGCCGTTCCACACGATGGTCTTGGAGGCGAGGATGGCGGCGCGGTAGAGCGCGATGCTCTTGGGGCCGGCGTCCATGCCTTCCCAGCCGTCGGGGATGCCGCCCTCGAGGGTGGCGGGCTGGGTGTTGGCGTCGGGGCCAAACTTGTCGCCGCACACGAAATCCACCGGGAAGATCAGCTCGACGCCGCGGGCCTTGGCCTTGGCCTCGAGGTCGGCGACGATCTCGGCGCCGGCTTTGTCGAAGAGCGAGGAGCCGATTTTCATGCCGCGGTTCACCTTGTGGAAGGTGTAGGCCATCCCGCCGCCGATGATGATCTTGTTGGCCTTTTCGAGGAGATTGTTGATGAGCGGAATCTTGTCCGCGATCTTGGCGCCGCCGAGGATGGCGAGCAGCGGGCGCTCGGGGCGGTTGAGCACTTGGTCGAAAGCCTTCAGCTCGGCCTCCATCAGGAAACCCGCGGCCTTGTCCTTGAGCGCCACGCCGACCATCGACGAGTGCGCGCGGTGCGCGGTGCCGAAGGCGTCGTTGACAAACACATCGCCGAGCTTCGAGAGCGAGGCGCGGAACGCCGCCTCCTTTGCGGGATCGGCCTTGAGCTTGGTCTCGGTGCCGTCGGCGTTCTTGATCTTTACCTTGCCCTCTTCCTCCAGATGGAAGCGCAGATTTTCGAGGAGCACGACCTGGCCGGGCGAGAGCTTCGCGCATGCCGCCTCGACCGCGGGGCCGACGCAGTCATCGAGAAACGTGACCGGCTTGCCGAGGAGCTTCTCCAGCTCCGCGGCGACGGGCTTGAGCGAGAACTTGGCGATCTTCTGGCCATCGGGCCGGCCGAGGTGCGACATCAGGACCACGGAGGCGCCTGCGGCGAGCGCGTGCTGGATCGTGGGCAGCGCGGCGGCGATGCGCGCGGTGTTGGTGATGGCGCCGGTCTGCTTGTCCTGCGGGACATTGAAGTCCACGCGCATGAGCACGCGTTTCCCGCCGAGGTTCAGGTCACGGATGGTTTTGAAGTTGGCCATGGATGAGCTCCTAAAAAAAGTTGCCCGCGAATCACGCGAAGCCCCGCGAATAGTTTGAAGTATTCGCGAGGATTCGTGCGATTCGCGGGCGAAAGAAAAACCTTACAGCTTGTCCGCGATCTTCTTGGTCAGATCGACGACGCGGTTCGAGTAGCCCCACTCGTTGTCATACCACGAGACGAGCTTGAAGAACTTCGAGTTCAGCTCGATCGAGGAGCCGGCGTCGTAGATCGACGATTGTTTGTCGTGGATGAAGTCCGAGGAGACGACCTCGTCGGTCGTGTAGCCGAGGATGCCCTTCATGTAGGTCTGCGATGCACGCTCGAGGGCGGCGTTGATTTCCTTGAGGGAGGTTTCCTTGGTGGTCTTGAAGGTGAGGTCGACGACCGAGACGGTCGGGGTCGGCACGCGGAAGGCCATGCCGGTGAGCTTGCCCTTGACCTCGGGCAGCACGAGCGCGACGGCCTTGGCGGCGCCGGTGGCGGACGGGATGATGTTCTGCGCGGCGGTGCGGCCGCCCTTCCAGTCCTTCTTAGACGGGCCGTCCACGGTCTTCTGCGTGGCGGTGTAGGCGTGGACGGTCGTGAGGAGGCCTTCCTCGAGGCCGAAGCCTTCCTTGAGCAGCACGTGGACGAGCGGCGCGAGGCAGTTCGTCGTGCAGGAGGCGTTGGAAATGATGGTGTGCTTCGAGAGGTCGAGCTTGTCGTCGTTCACGCCCATGACGACGGTGATATCCTCGCCCTTGGCCGGGGCGGAGATGATGACCTTCTTGGCACCGGCGGCGATGTGGCCCTTGGCCTTCTCGGCGTCGGTGAACAGGCCGGTGGACTCGATCACGAGCTGGACGCCCAGCTTGCCCCAGGGGAGTTCGGCCGGAGTCTTGGCGGAAACGACGAGGATCTCCTTGCCGTTCACGATCAGGACGTCGTCCTCGGCCTTGTCCGGGGAGGATTTCTTGGAGGAAACGGTGCCGGCGAACTTGCCCTGCGTGGAGTCATACTTGAGCAGGTAGGCGAGGTTGTCGGCCGGCACGATGTCTCCGACCGCCACAACATCGAGCGTGGTGCCGAGCAGGCCCTGCTCGACCAACGCGCGGAAAACGAGGCGGCCGATGCGGCCGAAACCATTGATAGCGACTTTTACTGCCATGGGTGTGACTCCGGTAGGGATGGTGGTTGGATTGCGGTTGAGACTGAGTTCCGCGCACGCGCGGACTCACCACGCAACAGAAGCGCCGCGGCGGATGCAAGGGGCTTTTCACGCCGCTTGTGTCATGCGCGGAACAGGAGGTTGGCGGGCAGCGCTGACCGAGGCCGCGCCGCCCGCTTCACCGTCGGTCGCGGGCTCAGGGAAACAATCCGCGGCTCTGCTTCGCGTCGGCCACGCGCTGGATGCCGAGGGTGAGGGCGGCGAGGCGGCGGCTGAACTTGAACTTGGCCCTTTGCGCATCGACCGATTCCTTGGCCCGGTCGAGCATGGCGAAGAGTTTTTGCAGCACCTCGTCGCGGGTCCAATAGAAGTTGGAGAGGTTCTGCAGCCATTCGAAGTAGGACACGATCACTCCGCCGGAATTGCAGAGCACATCGGGGATGAGTTCGATATCGCCGCGCGCCTCGATGATTTTGTCGGCGGCGTTGGTAGTCGGGCCGTTGGCGCCTTCGGCGAGGATGCGGCATTTGAGCTTCGCGGCGTTGTGCTCGCCGATCACGCGCTCCAGGGCGCAGGGGGCGAGCACGGTGCAGTCGAGCTCGAGCAGTTCCTCGTTGGAGATGGGATCGCCGCCGTCGAAGTCGTGAAGGGTTTTCTGGTAGCGGAGGTAGGTGAGCGCCTTCCCGAGGTCGATGCCGCGGGGGTTGTGGATGCCGCCGGTGTAGTCGGAGATCGCGATGATTTTTGCGCCGTAGTTGGCGAGCGCGATGGCCGTCTCGCTGCCGACATTGCCAAAGCCCTGGACGGCGACCGTGGCCTGGGTCACGGGGATGCGGAGGTCCTCAAGGTAGCGTTTGGTGAGATAGGCGACGCCCGCGCCGGTCGCCTCGCGGCGCCCTTGCGAACCGCCCAGCGCGATGGGTTTGCCCGTGACGACCGCGCTCGCGACGTGCCCCACGTGGTTGGAGTAGGTGTCCATCATCCAGCCCATGATCTTCTCATTGGTGCCGACGTCGGGGGCGGGCACGTCGATGTGCGGGCCGACGAAGTTCACCATCTCCTGCATGTAGCGACGCGAGAGATGCTCGAGTTCGGACTCCGTGAGTTCGCTGGGGTTGACGATCACACCGCCCTTGGCCCCGCCGTAGGGCAGGCCGACCAGCGAGGTCTTCCAGCTCATCCACATCGCGAGCGCCGCGACCTCGCCCAGAGTCACGTGCTGGTGGAAACGGATGCCGCCCTTGGACGGGCCCGTGCTGAGATTGTGCTGCACCCGGTAGCCTTCGAACACGGTCACTGAGCCATCGAGTCGTTTCACGGGCAGCGACACCGCGAGGCAGCGGCGGGGGTATTTGGTCCGATCCCGGATCGCGTCCGGCAGGCTGATGGCATCCGCCGCCAGATCGAACTGGCGGCACGCCATGCGAAAGACATCGGAGTCGTAAAGGGTGGAGATGATGGCCTTGGACATGATGCGATTCGGGCTTTGGGGAGGGTGCCGGTCGGGCTTGCCAAAAGGCTGGGAGGGTGGGGCAGGGTTTGCAAACGGCATCCAACGCGCGGTTGAAATCGGCGATGGGCCCGGACCACACTGCGCGCCACATGCCGGGCATCATCCTCAAGTTCCTTGCCTGGCTCGCGCAAAAATTCGGCGTGGCCGCCTTGATCGTGCTGATCGCACTCGCGGGCTATGGGCTCTGGCTCTTCGTGAAGGAGGAGCATTCGCTCGAGGTGGATCGCGTGGAGAAACTGGCCCGCACCATGGCTGATCGCGACAAGCTGCTCGCGGCCAAAGCCGAGGTGGAGCAGCGCCTTGCCACCCTCCGGGCCGACATCGAGAAGCAGCGCGAGCGCGCCCAGCAGGCGGCCAAGGTCATCGCCACCTTGCGCGAGCTCGAAAGCTGGTGGGACCGATGGTTTGGCAATCGCGCGCAGCAATCCGCCAACGCCGAGCAAATCGCGCGGATGGAAAAATTGCGCAAGGACTCGCTCGGCCTCATCGACGATCTCCAGCGCGGGGTGACGAAAGTCGTGTTTGAGAAGGACGGGGTCGAGACCGCGCTGCACCGGGTGAACGCCGAGGTCGCCTATCTCGATCAGACTCGTTCCGGGATGCGGCGCTACCTTGCCACCGCCTGGGACCGACTGAAGTGGTATCTGGTGATCGCACTCGCGGCTTATTTTTTCGGCCCGACCCTCTGGTCGATCACGATGTATTTTGGGCTCGCGCCCGTGATGGCCCGCGGGCGCCCGATTCGGCTCGGCCCGGAACCTGCGGCCCTGCCCGAAGTGGGCGAAAGCCACGTGTCGATCGAGGCGCGGCTCCAACCCGGCGAGCTCCTGCGCATCAAGGAAAAATACCTCCAGGCCTCCGATGAAGGCATGGGCCGGCACACGCGATTCGTGCTCGATTGGCGCATCCCGTTCACGAGCCTCGCGTGCGGGCTGGTCGAGCTGGTCGAGCTGCGCCATGCGGCCGCCGAGGGCGAACGCCGGATCACGCTTTCCAACGGCACCGATCCCCACATGGAGATGGCGCAAATCACGGTGCCCGCCGGAGCCTCGCTCGTGCTGCGACCGAGTTTTCTGGCCGGCGTCGTGCAGCGCGAGGGCGAGTCGCTGGCGATTCGCCGGCACTGGCGGATTTTCCGCTGGCAGGCGTGGATTGGCGGGCAGTTCCGGTTTTTCGAGTTTGTCGGGCCGTGCCGCCTTTTCGTCGCGGGCAGCCGCGGCGTGCGCGCCGAGTGTCTCGCCGATCGCGTGGGCGCGGCGAGGCCGGCGCGCCGCACCAATCAGGACGCCACCATCGGCTTCACGCCCAACCTCGATTACCGCCCCGTGCGCGCGGAGACATTTTGGAGCTACTACCGCGGCATGAACCCGCTCTTCGACGACCTGTTCTCCGGCCGCGGCTTGTTCGTCCTGCAGGAAACCGCCGCCGAAGGCTCCGCCGCCCGCGCCGGCCGCTTCTGGTCCACGGTCTGGAGCGGCGTGCTCAAGGTCTTCGGGCTTTGAAAATGAATGATGGAGCAGGAAACCAGGAATCCATGAATCAGGCATTCGATGATCCGCTTACTGGGAAAATTTTGGCCGCGGCCATTTCGGTGCATCGTGAACTCGGCCCGGGCTTTCTTGAGTCAATTTACGAGGAAGCGATGGCCATCGCCCTGACGGAAGCGGGTCTCCGGTTCCGGCGGCAGTGGGTCGTGCCGTTGCATTTTCATGGCCAGGCAGTCGGCGAGCACCGGCTCGACTATCTGGTCGAGGAGTCGGTCGTGCTCGAACTGAAGGCCATCAAGGCATTCGAGGATGTCCATTTCGCGATCGTGCGCTCCTATCTTCGCGCTTCAGGGGCTTCACGCGGCCTGTTGATCAATTTCTCCGCCCCCACGTTGCAAGTGCGCCGAATCGGTCCTGAGTATCGGCCCAATTCCTGACCGATTCTTGGTTTCCTGGCTTCCTGCTCTTCATTTTTCCGAATGCTTTTCAAACTCGCCTCCGACTACCAGCCCACCGGCGATCAGCCGCAGGCGATTGAGAAGCTCGTGGCCTCGATTGAGGCGGGGAACCGGCATCAGACCCTCCTCGGCGTCACGGGCTCGGGCAAGACGTTCACGATGGCCAACGTCATCGCGCGCACGCAGCGGCCCACGCTCATCCTCTCGCACAACAAGACCCTCGCGGCGCAGCTCTACTCGGAGTTCAAGAATTTCTTCCCGGAGAACGCGGTCGAATACTTCGTCAGCTACTACGACTACTACCAGCCCGAGGCCTACGTGCCTTCCAGCGACACCTTCATCGAGAAGGACTCCTCCATCAACGAGGAGATCGAGCGGCTCCGCATCGCGAGCACGAGTTCGCTCGTTTCGCGGCGCGACGTGATCGTGGTGGCGAGCGTCTCGTGCATCTATGGCCTCGGCTCGCCGCAGGAGTTCACCGAAATGCGCATCCCGCTCCGCCGCGGCGCGACGCTCGCACGCCAGCGCCTGCTCGAACGGCTCGTGGACAACATCTACGAGCGAAACGACTACGAGCTGAAGCCCGGCCGTTTCCGCGTGCGCGGCGACGTGGTGGACATCATGCCCGCCTACCTGGAGTCGGGCCTGCGCATCGAGTTCTTCGGCGATGAGATCGACGCGCTGAGCGAATTCGATCCGACGACCGGCAGCGTCATCCGCGCGATTGAGCAGTTTGATCTCTACCCGGCCAACCAATACGTGACGAGCCGCGGCAAGCTCGAGCCGGCCGTCGCCGCCATCAAGGCGGAGCTCGATGAGCGCGTGGCATATTTCGAGGGCCGCGGGCAGCTCCTCGAGGCGCAACGCATCCGGATGCGGACGAACTACGATCTCGAGATGCTGCAGGAGATGGGATTCTGCAACGGCATCGAGAACTACTCGCGTCACCTCACGGGCCGGCAGGCCGGCGAGCGGCCGTTCTGCCTCATAGATTTCTTCCCGAAGGATTTTCTCCTCATGATCGACGAGAGCCACGCGACCGTCCCGCAGATTGGCGGGATGTTCAACGGCGACCGCGCGCGCAAGCAGACGCTCGTGGATTTCGGTTTCCGCCTGCCTTCGGCGCTCGACAACCGCCCGCAGTCGTTTGCCGAGTTCGAGACCGTCACCGGCCAGACGCTCTACGTCTCGGCCACGCCGGCGGAGTTTGAAATCAAGCGATCGACGGTCGTCGCCGAGCAGCTCGTCCGCCCCACCGGTCTGCTCGATCCCGAAATCACGATACGGCCGACCAAGGGGCAGGTGGAAAACCTCATCGCCGAGATCCGCGCCGCGACCGCCGCGGGCGAGCGGGTGCTCGTCACCACGCTCACCAAGCGCCTCTCCGAGGACCTCACGAGCTTCCTGCGCGAGTCGAAGATCCGCGTCGAATACCTGCACTCCGACATCGACGCGATCGAGCGTGTGGAGATTCTGCGCAACCTGCGGCTCGGCAACTTCGACGTGCTGATTGGCATCAACCTCCTGCGCGAAGGCCTCGACCTGCCCGAGGTCGCGCTCGTCGCGATCCTCGATGCAGACAAGGAGGGTTTCCTGCGCAGCGAGACCTCGCTCATCCAGACGGCCGGCCGCGCCGCGCGCCACGAGAAGGGCCGGGTAATCTTCTACGCCGACAAGATCACCGACTCGATCAAACGGACGCAGGAGGCCGTGAACTACCGCCGGCAAAAGCAGATAGCCTACAACCTGGAGCACGGGATCACACCGCGCAGCGTGAAGCGCTCGGCCCAGGCGAGCCTGCATGTCTATGACGGATCGGGCGACCGGGGCGGGGCCGAGGCCGCGGTGGCCGAGGGCATCGACGATGTGGCGGCCGTGGTCGCGGAGTTGGAGGATGAAATGCAAGAGGCCGCGGGCCGCCTCGAGTTCGAACGCGCCGCCGTGCTGCGCGATCAGATCGACGCGTTGAAGTCGGGCGATTTTCGCAAGGTCGCGAGCAGGCCGCCGCAAGAATATGCGAAGGCGAAACGCACGGCGGCGGCGGTGCGGGGGAAATCGCGGCGGTAGGGCCCGAGCTTGCTCGGGCCTTGGTTCAAAATGGCGCGAGCAAGCTCGCGCCCTACGGTGACGGAAGCTTCACCCCGTGGCCCAGGCGCCGGCCACCTGCTTTTCGGGTTTCAGCACGCCGATGCCGCGGAGGTTGCGGTAGCGCTCGGCGAAATCGAGGCCGTAGCCGACCACAAATTTGTCGGGAATCTCGAAGCCCACGAAATCCGCCTCGAGGTCCACTTCGCGGCGCGCTTTCTTGTCGAGCAGCACGCAGGTGCGCAGGCTGGCGGGTTTCAGGTCGAGCACGAGTTCCTTGACGAGCTTGAGGGTCTTGCCCGTGTCGAGGATGTCGTCGATCAGTAGCACGTGTCGCCGGGCGATGTCGAGGGTGAGGCTGTGGATGATCTGCGGGGTGCCGATGGACTTGGTCTTGGTGCCGTAGCTGGAGACGCGGATGCAGTCGAGGCGCACGGGGTTGTCGATCTCGCGCATGAGATCGGAGGTGAACATCACGGCGCCGTTGATGAGCGAGATGATGGTGAACTCGCCGTCGCCATAGACCGCCTTGATCTCGCGGGCGAGGGACTTCACGCGGCGCTTGATTTGCGTGTCGGTGAGGAGGACTTCGGCCAGATCGGGGTGCAGCTTGGCGGATTTCTTCTGGGCGGGCATGATGGGAGCGCGAGCCAGACAAAGCGCCCCGGCGGAAGCAAACTGATCCTCGGCCCGGGGCCGCAGGTAATTCCTTTGACTCATCCGCGGGCCAAAACTTGCCTCGGCCTCCGCGTCGCCCCGGCATGATTTCCATCCGCATCCAGCAACTCACAAAGCGCTTCGGCACGGTGACGGCGCTGCACGGCCTGGACCTGGAGATTCGGCCGGGGGAATTGTTTTTCCTGCTCGGGCCCAGCGGCTGCGGCAAGACGACGCTCCTGCGCAGCCTCGCGGGCTTCTACATTCCCGAGGAGGGCACGATTCACTTTGGCGAGGAGGACGTGACGCGCCTCGCCCCGCACAAGCGGAACACGGGGATGATGTTTCAGAGCTACGCGCTGTGGCCGCACATGACGGTGGCGCAGAACGTCGCCTTTGGCCTGGAGGAGCGGAAAGTCGCGAAGGACGAGATCAAGCGGCGCGTGGCCGAGGCGCTCGAATCCGTGCGCATGGGCCAATACGCCGAGCGCCGGCCCAACCAGCTTTCGGGCGGCCAGCAGCAGCGGGTGGCCCTCGCTCGCGCGCTCGTGATCCGGCCGCGCTGCCTGCTGCTTGACGAGCCGCTCTCGAATCTCGACGCCCGCCTGCGCCTCGAGATGCGCGCGGAGATCCGGCGCGTCTGCAAGGAGTTCAAGCTGACGACAATTTATGTGACGCACGATCAGAAGGAGGCGCTCTCGGTGTCCGACCGCATGGCTATTCTCGACCGCGGGAAAATCCTGCAGGTGGGATCGCCGCGGGAAGTTTACCGGCGGCCGTCGTGCAAGGTCGTGGCGGATTTCATCGGCGAGACGGATTTCATCCCCGGCAAGGTCGTGAGCGCCGCGGCGGGCCGCGCGGTGGTCGAGACCGAGGTCGGCCGGTTCGAAGGTGTGCTGGGTGACGGGGCCGCGGCGCCTGCGGCAGGTGCGGCCGTGACGCTCTCGGTGCGGCCCGAGTGCTGGGTGCTGAGCCGCGAGGCGCCGCAGGGGAATTTTGTCCGCGGCCGCATCGGCGCGGCGATTTACCTGGGGGAGCTCGCGCAATACGAACTCCGATCGGGAGCGCTCAACCTGAAGATTCTCGAGCTCAACCCGCGGTTCATCGAGCAGGCGGAGCGCGGCGACGTGTTTGCGCGGGCCGAGCCGGACGACGTGGTGGTGTTGACGGAGTAGGGCGGCGCGAGTGCGACCGGGCGCGTCATGCTCAAGCGACTCCTTATCATCCTCGCGCTGATCGCCATCGTGGCGGTGCCGTTTGCGTTGCGACCCGGGCGGCCGGCCTTTGCCAAGGCCGATGACACGCTGGTCATCATTACCCCGCACAACGAGGCGCTTCGCTCCGAGTTTGCGCGCGGGTTTGCCGCGTGGTGGCGGGCGCGGACCGGCCGGAGCGTGGCGATCGACTGGCGCATGGTCGGCGGCACGAGCGAGATCGCGCGCTTTCTCGAGGGCGAATATGTGACGGCGTTTGAAAACCACTGGACGCGCGAGCTGGGCCGCGCCTGGAGCGCGGAGATTCAGGCGGGGTTCCAAAACGGGCGGCTGGCGCCCGATGCACCGGCCGTGGTTCGTGAGGCCCGGGCGGCCTTCCTGGCGTCGGACATCGGCTGCGGCATCGATGTGTTTTTTGGCGGCGGCACGTATGACTTTGAGCGGCAGGCGCTGGCCGGGCGGCTGGTGGATTCGGGCGTGATGACGCGCCGGCCAGAGTGGTTCACCGAGGTGACGATTCCGCGGCGGGTGGGCGGCGAGGACTACTGGCATCCCCAAGGCCTGTGGATCGGCGCGGTGCTCAGCTCCTACGGGATTATTTTCAACCGCGATGCGCTCGCGCGCCTCGGCTTTGATCGCGAGCCCGCGCAGTGGGACGACCTCGCTGATCCGCGGCTCATCGGCGAGGTGGGCCTGGCGGATCCGACGAAGAGCGGCTCGGTGGCCAAGGCGTTTGAAAACATCATCCAGCAGCAGATGCAGCGGCGCTTGCAATCGGGCCTGCCCGAGGCGGAGGCGGTGCGTGCGGGCTGGCTTGATGGGCTGCGCCTCATTCAGCGGATCGGGGCCAACTCGCGCTACTTCACCGACACGTCGCAAAAGCCGCCGATCGATGTCGCGGCCGGCAATTGCGCGGCGGGGCTGTGCATTGATTTCTACGGCCGCCAGCAGGAGGAGGCGGTGCGCCGGCGCAACACCGTCGAGCGGGTCGGTTACGTGACGCCCGTCGGCGGATCGGTGGCGTCGGTCGATCCCGTGGCGTTGTTGCGCGGGGCGCGGCATCGCGCGGTGGCGGAGGCGTTCATCGAGTTCACCCTCTCGATGGAGGGGCAGAAGCTGTGGAATTTCCGGCCGGGCACGCCGGGCGGGCCGGAGCGATTCGCGCTGCGGCGCATGCCGGTCCGGCGGGATTTCTACACGCAGGAGGAGTGGAAGCCGCTGCGCAGCGATCCGGACGATTCGCCCTTTGTGCAGCGCGATCCGCTCGTCTATCGCGAGGCGTGGACCGGCCGGCTGTTTCGCGAAATGTCCCTCGTGATCCGCGTGATGTGCCAGGACACGCACCGCGAACTCACCGGTGCCTGGCGGGCGATCCAAGCGGCGCCGCCCGAGCGGCGGCAACGCGCGCTCGCGGCGTTGCAGGAGATGCCGTTTGCGGACTACGAGCGGGCCGGGGGCGACATCAAGCGCGCGATCACGTCGAAGAACAAAGTCGACGAAGTGCGCCTCGCGGGGGAGCTGGGCGGGATGTTTCGCGCGCGTTACGCGGAGGCCGAGGCGATCGCGCGCAGCGAGCGCTGAGCGGATCCTGTGATCGGCTATAATTTTGCGATCGCCGCAGTGTAGGCGGCTTTGTCGGGCGCGCGGAAGAACGACGTGCCGGCGACAAACGTGTCGGCCCCCGCGGCGCGGCAATCGGCTGCTGTGGCGAGATCGATGCCGCCGTCAACTTCGAGGCGGAAGCGGAGCGAGCGTTCGCGGCGCCACGTGTCAATTTGGCGGAGCTTGGGCAGCATGTCGGCGCGGAAGGCCTGGCCGCCGAAACCCGGCTGCACGGTCATCACGAGCACGAGATCGACGAGCGGGAGCACGGGCTCGATGGCGGCGGCGGGTGTGCCGGGGTTGAGCACGATGCCGCACTGGCAGCCGAGGGCGCGGATGCGGGCGAGCGCGGCGGCGTGATCGTAGGCGGGCTCGATGTGGATGCTGATCAGGTTGGAGCCGGCCTTGGCGAAGGCTTCGACGTAGCGCTGCGGCTCGGCCAGCATGAGGTGCGTGTCGAAGAACAACTTCGAACCGGCGCGGCGCAGGGCGGCGAGCGTCTCGGGCCCGAAGGTGAGGTTGGGCACGAAGTGCCCGTCCATCAGATCGAGGTGCAGCCACTGCACGCCGGCCGCCTCGACGTTGCGCGCGCTGGCGGCGAGGTTGGCGTGGTCGCCGGCGAGGAGGGAAGGGGCGAGGATGGGCGGGAGCGGCGTGGACATGCGAGTAGGCGGCGAGGATGACCCGCGGCAGGGCGCGGGCTCAACCGCGGAGTGCGTCACGCGGGCGGCGGCGTGAGCTTGCGCGTGAGCAGCGCGGAGTTGAGGCCGGGGAGCCGCTCGGAGAACTCGGCGTGGTCGTCGGCTTGGCGGAGCGCGCGCTGCACCATGCCCATGCGGGCATCGAGGTTGTCGATCATCGAGACGAAGACGGCCTCGGGGGTGGCGGCATAGACGGCCGCGCCCCACTCGGGTTCGCCTTGGTGCGAGAGGATGATGTGCTCGAGGCGCTCCAGGCGGTCGGCGTCGAGCTTGGCCTTGATGCCGTGCTTGCGCGCGAGCTGGTAGCCGAGCACGACGTGGCCTTGGAGGATGCCGCGGCGGCTGCGTTTGGTGGCGAGCGTGCCCTCGTATTCGATGGCCTTGCCGGTGTCGTGCAGGAGGATGCCCGCGAGCGCGAGATCGGCGTCCACCTCCGGGTAGATCGGCAGCAGCGCGCGGCAGGCGCGCGCCATGTGGACAGTGTGCTCGAGCAGGCCGTGGCGATAGGCGTGGTGCATCGCGACGGCGGCGGGCGACCAACGGAAGGTCTCGCCGATCTCGTCAAACACACCGCGGACCGTCGCGCGCAGTTCGACGAGGCTGATCGCGTCGATGAAGGAAGAAAACTCGGTCCAGAGTTCGTCGGCGTTTTCGGGCGCGAGCTCGACGAGGTTGTCGATCAGGCCCGGAGCGCCGAGTTCGTCCTCCTTCAGCGCCTGCGCCTTGTTGATGCGCGGGGAGAGCCGGGCGTTGTAGTATTCGACCTTGCCCTCGATGCGCACGACGGCGCCTTCGCCGGAGGATTTGAAAACGTCGAAGACGGGGCTGTCGCCAAAGATGGTGCAGCCGAAGGAGCCGTGGCGGTCGCCGAGCTCCGCGCTGAGGAAGGTGTTGCCGTTGGCCGCGGTCTTGGCGGCGAGTTTTTTCACGACGAGCAGGGCGGCGAAGGGGCGGCCGTTGGCCTCGGTGCCGAGCGCCTTGAGATCGCGGACGGAGGAGAGCATGGGCGAGTCAGGCATGGGATTTTACGAGCGCGGTGTAGGTTTTGAAGAAGGGATGCCGCACGTCGCCGAGCAGCGCGTAGAAGACAGTCTCGGCGGGCAGGAAGTGGACTCCGGCGCGGGCGAGAGCCGCGAGGCACGCCTGCGCATCGTCGGTGCGGCGCGCGCCGACGGCATCGCTCAGGACGGTGACGTGCAGGCCGGCGGCTTTGGCGGCGAGCGCGGTCTGGTAGATGCAGACGGGCGTCTCCAGTCCGCAAAGCAGCAGATGGCCGAGGGCACGCTCGTCGAGCAACTCAGCGCGAATGCGCTCGTCGCCCAAGGCGGAGAAAGCGGTCTTGGCCCATGCCGGGGCCTGTGGCGCGAGTGCGCGGAGTTCGGGCGCAGTGGCGCCGAGCTTTTCCGGGACTTGCTCGGTAAACGCCACGGGCAGGCCGAGCCCGGTGGCCGCGGCGATGGCAAACGCGCACCGGCGCTGGAGCCGTGGGCCGTTCTCCATCGCCGCGATGAACTTCGGTTGCAGATCGACGCACAGGAGGAGCGTGTCGGCAGAATCGGGGGAGTTCGGGGCGGACATGCGGTGGGCGAGGACGGGAAAGTGCTAGCGTCCGCCGAGAGCGAGAGTAAACAGGAAAGCCCATGGAAATGCATCTCCAGCCGCTCGCGACCACGTGCTTCGTCTCCGGCGAACCCTTCGCCGAGGGCGCGCGCGTCGCGAGCTATCTGGTGCGGGTGGGCGCGGCCCTCGAGATCGTGCGCCACGATGTGCTGGAGGCGCATACGGCGGGCTTTGCGCCGGAGGGCTTCGTGGCGTGCTCGTGGGTGCAGGCCTACAAGCCGCGCCGCGCCGGGGAAAACGCCGACCGCGCGCTCAAGCTCACGGCCGAGAATCTCTTCGTCGCCCTCGCCGATCCCACGACGGAGCCGACGCCGGAGAACACGCGGCTCGTGCAATTCCTCGCGCTGATGCTCGAACGGAAACGCGTCCTGCGTCCGCGCGGTCTCAGCGCCGACGGAGCGCGCCACCGCTACGAGCACGCGAAGTCGAAGGCGATTTTCGAGGTGCCGGTGGGCGAGCTGACGCCGGAATTTTTCGTCGCCGTGCAGGAGCAGCTCAGCGTGCTGGTGGGCGAACCGAAGCCCAAGGCCGAGGCTCCGGCTGCGCCGGCCGCCGAAGCGGCCACGGCGAGCTGAGGTTCAGCGCCGCACGGGCACGCCGCGGGTGGCGAGGTGGTTTTTCACCTGCCCGATCGTGAAGGTGCCGAAGTGAAACAGGCTCGCGGCGAGCACGGCGCTCGCGCGGCCCTGATCGAGGACATCGGCGAAATGATCGAGGGTGCCGGCGCCGCCGCTGGCGATGACGGGGACGCTGACGGCATCGCTGACGGCGCGCGTGAGCGGGCAGTCGTAGCCGGCCTTCGTCCCATCGGCATCCATGCTCGTGAGCAGGATTTCGCCGGCTCCCAGCCCCACGGCGCGCGTCGCCCACGCGACGGCGTCGAGCTCCGTGCGGTTGCGACCGCCGTGGGTGTAAACGCGCCACGACTTCCCGTCGGGTTCGCGCTTGGCGTCGATGGCGACGACAATGCACTGCGCGCCGAACCGATCGGAGGCGGCGCGGATAAGTTCGGGATCCTTGATCGCGGCGGTGTTGAGCGAGACTTTGTCGGCGCCGCTCTTCAGCATCGCCTCAATGTCGGCCACGGTGCGCAGGCCGCCGCCGACGGTGAGCGGCATGAAGCACTGCTCAGCCGTCGCGGCGACGACGTCGTGCATGATGCCGCGGTTGTCGCTCGAGGCGGTGATGTCGAGGAAGACGAGTTCGTCGGCCCCCTGCGCGTCGTAGGCCTTGGCGCACTGCACGGGATCGCCAGCGTCGCGGAGCTGCTGGAACTTCACGCCTTTGACGACGCGGCCGGCGTTGACGTCGAGGCAGGGGATGATGCGGCGGCTCAACATTTTCGATTTTCGATTTTCGATTTTCGATTCCGGGAAATCGTGGCGATGCCGCCAATCGAAAATCGAGAATCAAAAATCGAAAATCCTCACGTGTCCATGTGCGCGACGTCGGGCTCGAAGTTCACCGCGAAGCGGTAAACATGGCCGGGCCGCATGATCAGCGGGTGATCGCGCACGAGGTATTGGAGGTAGTGGACCTTGCCGTAATTGGTGCGGTAGGTCGGGTCGGCGCTGACGACCTCGGTGTCCAGCCATGCGCCCTGGAAGTCATCCTTGGCGACGCTGCAGCGGTGGCCCTGCGGCCCGAGCGAGAGGGCGCCGGTCACGTGATACTTCGAGTGCGGCGCGGCGATGGCCAGGCAGTAGCGGAATTTGTCGAGCGTGACCTGCTGCTTCACGGTGTAGGCGAATTCGACGCCGATTTTGTTGCCGGCGAAATTCCACTGCACCTTCACGCTGCCGAGGCCCTTCACGAACTCCTCCTTGGTGTTGATGAGTTCGGGCTGCTCGTAGCGGAAATAGAAGCTGTTGCGCAGGCCGAGGCCGGTGACGCAGTTCTTGCCGTAGAAGGACGGGAGCGTGACCTGATCGCCGAAGGTGAGCTCGGGGAGCATCACGGGCAGATAGATGTTGTTCGGCCAGTCAAAGATGCCCGGGCAGTGCGGAAACGCGAGCGAGTCCGCGGTCAACTTCGAGCCGGAGCTGATCAGCGGGATCTGGAGGTGGAGGCCGGACTCAGGGTCGCGGTAGAGGAAGAGACCCTGTTCCTTGCGGTTGGACTTGTCGAAGATGACGAAGCGGCCGGTCGTCTTGGGCGGCTCGACGCGCGGCGCGCCCGAGGGCATCTGGATGGTCTTGGCGAGGCGGGACCACTGGCAGAGGTAGCGCGCGGCGTCGAAATTGGCCATGCGCGTGGTGTGCGGCGTGTAGGCGGTGCGCTCGGCGTCGCGGAGATCGAGGAAGCCGTGCTCCTGATCGAGGTAGGTCGCGTAGAAAAACATGAACAGCCGGCGCAGGATGTCGTAGTATTTGACCTTCTGGTCCTCGGGCACCCAGCCGTCGCGCAGGCCCTGCAGAATGAGGCTGATGCAGTGCATCTGGCCATAGGCGCCGGCGGCGCGGCCAAAAGCCCAGCCGAGCCCGTCGTGGCGGACGAGGTCGGGCATCATCTTGATGTATTTCTCGGCGTAGGTGCGGAGAGTGGGCAGTTTGCGCTCACGCACGCCGCTGTTGGCGTGGAGCTGCAGGGCGGAACGGACGAAGACAAACGTCATCACGCCGTAGAGATTGAAGTTGCCGCCGAGGCCCGCCGTCGAGTCGTCGAAGAAGCCAGAGGAGCTGGTCTGCCCAACGCGATCGCACATGCGCTCGATGAGGCGCGAGGTCTCGTCCTTCTTGGAGAGACCGAGGGAGAAGCGAGCGACGGCCTTGGCGATGTTGAACGCCTGCCAGTGGTTGTCGTAGTCGCTGCGATGGAGGAGGGACTTGTCGATGCGCTGCTGGGTCTCCTCGACGAGGCGCTCCCAGACGGGGTTGCGCTCCTTGGACGGGCCGAAGGCGAGCAGGCCGAGCGCGGCGTAGGCGAGGCCGTTCTCCGCCGCGGGCTCGGTGAACATCTGCGCCGTGATGCAGCGGGCGGCGAGGTCCACGAGGTCGTGGCCCTTGAGAGTGGTCTCGCCGGTCGCACGGTAGAATTCTCCGAGGGCGAAGGCGACGTGGCCGGGTTCGTCGGGGCGCGATTGCTCGCCGTTGGCGGGGAGAATCGTGCCATCGGGTTGAATCGACTCGAGGTTGTGGGCCAACATCGATCGGGCCATGTCGAGGCACTGCTCGGAAAAACTATGCATGCGTGGTTGGGCTGGTGGCGAGACCGGACGCTCGGCGTCCGAAAAGGAAACGAATGAATCTCAGGAGATTCGGGGGAGGAGCAAGAGGGAAGTTCGGGACCGGGTCAGCGGGCGATGAGTTTGAGGAACTCCGCGTTGGTCTTTGTCTTTGAGAGACGGGCGATCATGGTGTCGGTGGCTTCCTCGATCTTCTGCTGCACGAGGGCGCGGCGGAAGAAGTGGATGCCCTCAAGGGTCTTGGCGTCGATTAGGAGCTCTTCCTTGCGCGTGCCGCTGGCGGCGACGTTGATGGCGGGCCAGAGACGCATCTCGGCGCACTTGCGGTCGAGGACGAGCTCCATGTTGCCAGTGCCCTTGAACTCCTGGAAGATCACGTCGTCCATGCGGCTGCCGGTCTCGACGAGCACGCTGGCGATGATGGTGAGCGAGCCGGCCTCCTCGGTCTTGCGCGCGGAGGCGAAGAGCTGGCGCGGCTTTTCGAGGGCGCGCACGTCGAGGCCGCCGGAGCCGGTGCGGCCGGAGTTCTTGGCGGTGTTGTGCGCGCGGGCGAGGCGCGTGATCGAATCGACGAAAAGCACGACATCGCGGCCGGCCTCGACGAGGCGCTTGGCGCGCTCGATGCAGAGATCGGCGATGCGGATATGGTTTTCGATTTGCTCGTCGTTGGACGAGGCCCACACCTCGGCGGCGGGGACGCTGCGCTTGAAGTCGGTTACTTCCTCCGGGCGCTCGTCCACGAGGAGGATCATGACTTTGCACTCGGGGTTGTTCTCGAGGACGCCGAGCGCCATGTCGCGGAGCAGGGTGGTCTTGCCGGTGCGGGGCGGGGCGACGATGAGGCCGCGGGTGCCCTTGCCGATCGGGCAGAAGAGATCGACGGCGCGGGTCGTGAGGCGGCCGTCCTTCATTTCCATCTTTAGAAACTGATTCGGCGAGATGGTCGTGAGGGTGGTGAACTCGAAGAGCGCGCGGCGTTCCTCCAGTTTCACTCCATCGACGGTCTCGATGAACCGCATCTTCGGATTGGGGAAACGCCCGTCAGGCGGGAACGCCGTGCCGCCGATCATGGAGCCGGCGCGCAGCTTGAAGCGGCGGATGAGTTCCTTGGGGACAAAGGGGTCGGTCGGCCTGCGTTTGCAGCCGCGGCTCACGTCGAGTAGCTGGCCATTGCCGCCGCGCTGCTGATCGACGTCGAGCAGGCCTTCGACGCGAATCGTCTCGATCGGCGGAGGGCCGGCGGGAGCCACAGCAGGTGCTTGGGCCGCGGTGGCGGCGGGGTTGGTATCAGCCGGCGTGGGTGCAGCGGCTACAGGTGTGTCCGCTGTGGCGGACGCAGGTTTCTTTTCCATACGGTGCAATGAGGTGAGACGGACGCGTCCCGGTGCTTGACGCTTGAAACTCAGGACGGGATAAGAGCCGCGATTTGCGACCTTAAACCCTAAACCGACACGCAACGTGCCAGATCAGACGATTACCTCAGTATCCCGGGAGTCCCGGAAATTCAGGCCTTCGGCCGAGTTCAAAGCCCAAGCCAACCTTGGGAGTGAGACGGCTTACAAAAGGCTCTACACCGAGTCTGTCAACTCCCCAGAAAAGTTCTGGGACAAGCAGGCCAAGGAACACATCGTCTGGCGCAAGCCGTACAAGAAGGTCCTCGACTGGAAGCCGCCCCACGCGAAGTGGTTTGTCGGCGGCAAATTGAACGTCTCCGAGAACTGCATCGACCGCCATCTCGGCACCTATCGCGAGAACAAGGCGGCGCTGATCTTCGAGGGTGAGCCGGGGGACGTGCGTACAATCACGTACAAGCAGCTCCATTTCCACGTCTGCCGCTGGGCGAATGCATTTCACAACATGGGAGTCGGAGAGGGCGACCGGGTCGCCATCTACATGCCGATGATCCCGGAGGCCGTGATCGCGATGCTGGCCTGCGCCCGGGTCGGCGCAATTCACACCGTGGTCTTCGGCGGCTTCAGTCCCGAGGCGCTCAAGGACCGCATCAACGACTGCAAGGCCAAGCTGGTCATCACGGCCGACGGCGGCTGGCGCCGCGGCAAGATCATCGAGCTCAAGGCCAACGTCGACAAGGCCGTCGAGGGTACGCCGACCGTGCAGACCGTGCTGGTCGTCAAGCGCACCGGCCATGCGATCAACATGGTCGAGGGCCGCGACGTCTGGTGGAAGGAAGCCTGGGAAGGCGCGCCGAATACCCACAAGGCGAAGGCGTTCGATTCCGAGCACCCGCTGTTCATCCTCTACACGTCGGGTTCGACCGGAAAACCCAAGGGAGTGCTGCACACGTCGGCCGGCTACCTGCTCGGCGCGAAACTCAGCTCCCACTACGTTTTCGACCTGAAGGAAAACGACCGTTACTTCTGCTCGGCCGACATCGGCTGGGTCACGGGTCACAGCTACGTCGTGTACGGCCTCCTCTCGAACGGCGCCACGGTGTTCCTCTATGAAGGAGCCCCCAATCAGCCGGAGCCGGATCGCTTCTGGCAGATGATCGACCGGCACGGGATCACCATCCTGTACACCGCGCCCACCGCCATTCGGGCGTTCATGCGCTGGGGCGACAACTACGTCCTGCGGCACCGGCTCGATTCCCTCCGCTTGCTCGGCTCGGTCGGCGAACCGATCAATCCCGAGGCCTGGATGTGGTATCACACCCTCATCGGCAAGAAGCGGTGCCCGATCGTGGACACTTGGTGGCAGACGGAAACGGGTTCCATCATGATCACCCCGCTCCCCGGCGTCACCGCCGCCACCCCCGGCTCCGCTACGCGTCCGTTCTTTGGCGTCGTAGCCAAGGTAGTCGACGACAAGTGCCGGGAAGTGCCGCGCAACTCCGGGGGCAAGCTGGTCATCACCCAGCCCTGGCCCTCGATGCTGCGGACGCTGTGGGGCGACGACGACCGCTACGTCCGCCAGTACTTCAGCGAGTTTCCGGGCCGGCCCGAGATCTACTTCACGGGTGACGGCGCCCGGCAGGACAAGGATGGCAACTTCTGGATCGTCGGCCGCATCGACGACGTGCTCAACGTCTCCGGCCACCGCATCGGCACCGCCGAGATCGAGAGCGCGCTCGTCTCGCATCCCGCCGTCGCGGAAGCCGCGGCCGTCGGACGCCCCGACGAGCTCAAGGGTCAGTCGCTCTGTGTCTTCGTCACCCTCAAGGCCGGCCAGGTCGCGAGCGACGAACTCAAGGAGCAACTGCGCAATCACGTGGGCAAGGAGATCGGCTCCCTGGCCAAGCCCGACTCGATCCGCTTCGCCGCCGGTCTGCCCAAGACCCGCAGCGGAAAGATCATGCGGCGCATCCTGAAGGAGATCGCCGCCGGTGGCGAAGTGAAGGGTGACACGACGACGCTGGAAGACTTCAGCGTGGTCGCCGCGCTTCAGAGCGAGGAATAAAAGCGCGCCGCATTGCCCGGGAGCGCGGCCGTCCCCGGCCGCAACGTCCGGCCGCACGCCGTTGCGGTCGATGACGACCGCGCTCCCAACCTCCCAAAACCGCCGCCCCCAAACGCGGCGGTTTTGCCGTTGCTGGACCTGTAACGTTCGCCCTTCACTCGCGTCCTCTCCCGCATGCCGCCCCCGCGCCCCAGTCGCCGCTGCACGTCCGCACCGCTTCCACGGGCGGGCCTGCGTCCGGTCTCCTGGTCCCGCGGGGCGTTCACCCTGATCGAGCTGCTGACGGTCGTCGCCGTGATCGCGATCCTGGCGACCTTTGCCGTGGGTGCCGTGCGGGGAGCCAAGGAGCGCGCCAATATCGCTCGCGCCCGCAGCGAACTGGCCGCGCTCGTCACCGCGTTGGAGGAGTTCAAGCGCCGGTACGGCGACTACCCGCAGACAGGCGAGTTTACCCAGGCGGCGGCAACGCCAACCCTGGAGACCACGGGTCCGGGCGTTCAGACCGCGCAGGCCAAGCTCTTCAACGCCCTCACCGGAGTTTTCGGCGCCCGGGCCTTCACCAACTCCGACCGGCTCAACGGCCCGAACTTCCTCGACGTCGGTAAGTTCTCGCTCAACGGCAGCCTCACGAATCAGTTTCTCATTCCGGTGAGCAACGCCCCGAATCCTCCCTCCAAGCTCGAGCAGAACGTCTGCCTGCTCGACCCGTGGGGCCGTCGCTACCTGTACTACTACAAGAACGCGCGGAATCCGAACCAGTGGCAGGCAACCGGATACGTGCTATATTCCGCCGGTCGCACCGTTGCCGCCAACGGGACCCAGACTCCGCCCATCACGGTCACCACCGGCCTGATGCTGGCCACCCAGAGTGCCGAGATGGCGGACAACATTTACGCCAACCCATGAGCCGCTCCTCCCTTTTCGGTCTTCGCTTCCGGCCGCGGTCCGCGTCGCGCCGCGGTTTCACGCTGATCGAGCTGCTCACGGTGATCGCCGTGATCGGCATCCTGGCCGCCATCCTGATTCCCACCACATCCTCGGCCCGCACCGCCGCCCGCAAGGCCAAGACGCGCGGCCAGTTCGCGCAGTGGGCGGCCGCGATCGAGGCGTTCCGCCAGGAATACGGGTACTATCCGACGTTTGAAACCGCCGGCGCCGGGCTCAACAAGGTGAACGGCAACACCGCGGGCGGCACCAACCTCGCCGCCACCCACCGCTTCTACGAAACCCTCGTCGGCTCGCGCCGCGATGGTTCGGCCCTGCTCACCGCCACGACCGGCACGCCGCCGCCCCCGCAGGCCCAGAACACCCGCCGGATTCAGTTCATCACGTTCACCGAGGCCGACATGGTGCCCGTGAGCACCACCGACGGTACCCTGACCGCGAAGCGAGGGCTGATTCGCGATTCCTTCGACAGCACCGACATCGCGGTCCTGGTCGACCGCAATCTCGACGGTTCGATCAAGGTGGGCGGTACGGGCGGCGACAGCATCAACGCCCTGCCGTTCGTGAGTCCGCCGGACGTCACCACGGTCCGCCTGCAGCCCAGCGCAACCGACTTCCCGCCGGCGGCCCAGGGCGGAGTGCGCACCGGCGTGATCTTCTACTCGGCGCCGCCGCGGGCCACCACCGCGACGGACCTGATCATGAGCTGGAAATGAGGGGAGTGCACCACGCCAGCCTGAATACCCCGTCGGGCGTCGGAAACCGGCGAACGGCCACCGCGCAGCGGGTGGCCCGCCTGCGCCCGGCTCCCGGATTCACGCTGGTGGAACTGCTCGTGGTCATGGGCGTGATGATCCTCCTGGTCGGCGGCTTCGCGCTCGCGATCGCCGGACGGGGAGGAGAGGGCGCCGCCCTCGTCAATGCCCAGTCGCTGGTCTCCAGCCTCGTGGGCGCCACCCGCGCGCAGGCCGCGCTGCACCAGACCAACGCCCGGTTGATCGTTTACGCGCAGATGCCGCCTGCCGCGAATGCGGATGCGGCGAAGTATCTGCGCATGCTACAGGTGCTGCGCCAGGAAACGCTCGCCAATGGCACTTCGGTCTGGGTCGCCGTCGGCGATCCGGTGACCCTGCCCGCGCCCATCTGCGTCGTGCCCCCCGCTCCGGTGCCCGCCAATCATCTCCGCACCGGCGTGGCGTGGAACAACAACGTCGCCATGGGGCCGGTCTCCACCCTGACCATCGCCACCGGGTTCAACTACCGCGGCCAGGTCAATGCCACCGCCAGCCAGTTCTTCGGCGTGCAGGGGCAGAACGGGCGTATCCTGTATCTGGAGATGGACCAGACCGGCACCGTGATCTCGCCGGCGCCGTCCGCCAACCCGGTCAAGATCGCCCTCACCACCGCGATCCTCGGCGGCAACGCGCTGCCGCAGTTCAACAACGCCAACGGCGTGCGCGGCGTCGTGGTCCGCCGCTCGGGCTCCGTCTCGCTGGTCGATACGTCGACCGGATTCTGACGATGAAACGGTCCGCCTTCTCCCTGCTCGAGGTCGTCGCCGCGCTCGCGATCTTTGCCATCGGCATGGTGGCGGTGATCGGGCTGTTCGCCCCGGTGTCGAAGTCGGTCTCGTCCGTGGGCGAGGCCGAGGTGGCCGCGCGGGTCGCCGACTCCATCCGCGCCCGCCTGCAGGGGCTGCCGTTCGACCAGGCCCTGAGTCTCATCCAGCTGCCGGCGGATGTGCGGCGGAAGGACGCGGACGGAGCGTACAATCCCAACGACGGCACGCGGAATCCCGCCGTGATCTTCGGGCTCCTGAACGGCGACGTCGGCATCTACGATGCCGGCGAAAACCGGCGCCGGTGGTACGACTCGTCGGTGCCGACGCCGCAGCCGGTGCAGGACGCGGACAAGTACTTCGAGGTCGACCTGATTCGCAACGAGACGCTCTCGCCCGCGGCGGCCGACGGCACCGCCGCCTTCGTGGCGTACACCATGCGCGTGCGCTGGCCGGCCTTCCTCCGCGCCTCGAGCGGAGCCCCGGTGCAGGTGGGGGCGAATCCCGCAGGTGGCGGCGCCGTGCCGTACGATCACAGCCGCAAGCAGGTGCTGTTCTTCACCGGCGCCATCCAGCGATGAGCCTCCGCGACCTTATTCCTGGCACGTTGGACCTCGCCCGCCGCCGGCTGCGGCGCCGGCGGTCCGCCTTCACGCTCGTCGAGCTGCTCGTCGCCGCCTCGATCACGGCCCTGAGGGCCGGTTTCATCGCGGTGATCGTGCGCAACGTATCCATTTCCTGGACGCGCGCGGGCAACCGGCTCGGCACCGACGCGCAGGCCCGCATCGTGCTCGATCAGCTGCAGCTCGACCTGCAGGGCGCGCTTTACCGGGACGACGGCAACGTGTGGTTCGCCCTCGACGTGCTCAATAATTCGAACGGCAACGCCACCGGCCTGTGGCAGATTGCCGGCCGCAATCCCAAGCCCGCGGGCGGCATCTCGCTCGACATGGCGGCCACCCGCGCGCAATTGCGCGCCGACGAGCGCGGCAAGTTCGAGCACGCCCGCTTCGGCACCGCCGGGGTCTGGCTGCGCTTCTTCACCACGAGCCGCGGCACCAACACGGCCGCCACGCCGGCGACGATCTCGGCCCCGGTCGCGGTGAGCTACCAGATCATCCGCCGCTTCACGGCGAGCAATCCCGCCAACACCGGCACCGCGTATCTCCTGCATCGCTCCGAGGCCCGGCCGGCGACCGCCAACGGCCGCATCGGCGTGCTCGAGGCCGGCTACAACATCACCAGCGCGAACTACACCACGAGCACCTCGGGGACGAACAACGGCTCCGTCACCGGCGACCCGCGCGGCATCCAGGTGCCCGGCGGCGCGCGCAATCTGGATGCCGTGATCGCGGACAACGTGATCGACTTCGGCGTCCGGGCCTATGTGCGCGACCTGACCGTGCCCGGCGGACTGCGGCTGGTGTTTCCCGCGAACGCCAGCGGCGCATTGTCCAACGCCGCCACGTCGCGGTTGCGCGGCTCGCTGCCCGCCAACACGCCGCCGGCGTCCTGGGGCACCGCGCAGCCGTTTCCCGACGTGGTCGATGTCATGGTCCGGATCCTCACCGATGAAGGCGCGGCGTTGATCGCGGAAATGGAGCGGGTCCAGACGCCGGCGCTTACGATCCCAGCCAAGTACAACAACAACGCCCAGGAGTGGTGGTGGGGCGTGGCGCAGGAGAACTCGCGCGTCTACACCCGCCGCATCGTGCTCAACGCGAAACCGCTGTGAAGGGTAACGGTCCAAGATCTTTCCCTCCCCGGGAGCGGGGGGGGGGGGGGGCCCCGGGGGGGGGGGTGGGGGGGGGGGGGGGGGGGGGCGCCCCCCGCCCCCCGCCCCCGGGAGCACGCGCGCCC
>JAEUHC010000006.1 GCA_016794785.1 Opitutaceae bacterium
CCCAGGATGTGATGAGCCGACATCGAGGTGCCAAACCGCGCCGTCGCTGTGAACGCTTGGGCGCGATCAGCCTGTTATCCCTAGCGTACCTTTTGTCCTATGAGCGATGGCGATTCCACATTCAACCACCGGATCACTTGAGCCTGCTTTCGCAACTGATCGACTTGTTGGTCTCACAGTAAAGCTCCCTTATACTCATGCGCTCGTTAGCCCGATTACCGACCGGGCCGAGGGAACCTTCGCAATCCTCCGTTACTCTTTGGGAGGATTCCGCCCCAGAAAAACTGACCTGCTATCAATGTTCCTTTACCCGATTAGGATGAAAGGTTAGACGCCTAACAAACAAAAAGTGGTATTTCATATTGCGACTCAACCTCGTCCTGAGACAAGGCTTCTAAGTCTCCCACCTATTCTACGTATTGAAAATCAAGCGACAATAACAGCTTACAGTAAAGGTGCATAGGGTCTTTCCGTCCTGCTGCAGGAAGGCGGCATCTTCACCGCCACTACAATTTCACCAGGCCTCTCTCCGAGACAGTCGTCAACTCGTTACACGATTCGTGCGGGTCGGAACTTACCCGACAAGGAATTTCGCTACCTTAGGACCGTTATAGTTACGGCCGACATTCACGGGGGCTTAGATCCTGAGCTTGCACCCAAGATTTTCACCTTTCCGCATTGGTCACGTGTCACACCCTATACGTCGTCTTGCGACTTAGCAGAGTGCTGTGTTTTTGCTAAACAGTCGGTTGACGCAATTAACTGCGGCCTCAGTTATGAGGCACCCCTTATACCGAAGATACGGGGTTAATTTGCCGAGTTCCTTAGAGAGAATTAACCTGAGCGCCTTAGAATACTCATCTATCCCACCTGTGTCGGTTTACGGTACGGGCATATTGATATCTATTCAAAAAACTTTTCTTGGAAGTGAAGGATCAAGCAATCTCCGTTAACCGAAGTCTTCGGATCTCAGATGCCTCTAGCTGAAAACCAATTAAGATCATCAGCCAATTAACAACGAAACAATGATTCAACACATTGCTGCTTTACCAATCTCCGTCATTTTTTGAAATAACGATATCATTACGGTGCAGGAATATAAAACCTGCTTGGCATCGACTACTCCTTACGGCCTCGTCTTAGCACCCGACTAACCCTAGGAGGACGAACCTTCCCTAGGAATCCTTGGGATTTCGGCGAGCCAGATTTCTGCTGGCTTTATCGTTACTTATGTCTGCATTCTCACTCCCAAACACTCCAGAAAAAGTATCCTTTTCCCTTCGCAGTAATTGGGACGCTTTCCTACCGCGGCACTAGGCCGCCCATAGCTTCGGTATATGACTTAAGTCCCGATCATTTTTGGCGCAATTTCGCTCGATGGGTCAGCTGTTACGCACTGTTTAAATGATGGCTGCCTCTAAGCCAACATCCCCATTGTCTATGCAAAATCACATCCTTTAACACTGAGTCATATTTAGGGACCTTAACTGATGGTCTGGATTGTTCTCCTTTTGACTATGAAGGTTATCCCACACAGTCTGACTGCCAATCTACACACCACGACATTCGGAGTTTAATTAAGTTCAGTACCCCGGCAGGGGCCCTAGCTTATTTAGTGCTCTACCTTCGTAGTTTAGAGATTGACGCTATACCCAAATATATTTCGGAAAGAACCAGCTATCACGGGGTTTGATTAGTCTTTCGCTCCTAACCACAATTCATCCGACAACTTCTCAAGGTTGACCGGTTCGGACCTTCACATAATTTTACTTATGCTTCATCCTGATCATGGTTAGATCACCTCCGCTTCGGGTCTATTGCTATAGGCTAAAGCCCAATTAGGACTCGCTTTCGCTGCGCCACCTCCGTTAAACGGAAAAAACTTGCCAATAACAATAACTCGCAGACTCATTATACAAAAGGCAGGCGGTCACTCGGTAGAGCTTCCACTGACTTGTATGCAATTGATTTCAGTTGCTTTTCACTCCCCTAATAGGGGTTCTTTTCACCTTTCCCTCGCGGTACTAGTTCACTGTCGATCTTCATCTAGTATTTAGCCTTATGCCGTGGTCGGCACAAATTCACACCGAATTTCACGTGTGCGGTGCTACTCAGGATACTACTACCACTATTTGTCTTTTAAGTAACGAGACTATCACTCTCTATGGTCGCAGTTTCCAATGCGTTTACATAAGACATTTAGCGGATACAGTAGTCCTATAACACCGGTAGAATAAATTCTACCGGTTTGGGCTGTTCCGATTTCGCTCGCCGCTACTATCGGAATCGAATTTCTTTCTCTTCCTGTGGTTACTGAGATGTTTCACTTCACCACGTATTGCTTAACGTCAGTAATTATTTGTGACGTTATGACTCAAATTGAGCCGGGTTTTCCCATTCGGAGACCTCCGAGTTAAAGCGTGCGTGCCGCTAGTCGGAGATTATCGCAGCTTGCTGCGTCCTTCATAGCCTGATGAAGTCTAGGCATCCATCAATTGCACTTATTTAACGATGAGTGTATTTTAGATTCTAGGCGTTAATTTCAGCTAAAAAAATTTCAAAGAACTAAATTATGGTGGGCCCAGATGGATTTGAACCATCGACCCCGCGCTTATCAAGCGCGTGCTCTAACCAACTGAGCTATGAGCCCGTCGTGTAAATCAACTAGTAAGGATAAAACCAAAAGAAAGCTAGTTTGTGCGATTGAATTAAGAAATAATTCTTAGAATATAACCTATCGACAATAGATATTATATTATGATATCTATACTCCTTAGAAAGGAGGTGATCCAGCCGCAGGTTCCCCTACGGCTACCTTGTTACGACTTCGTCCCAATCACCAGCCTCACCTTAAGACGCCGCTTCTGGTTAAAGTTAGCAAACGTATTTCGGGCAAAACCGGCTTTCATGACGTGACGGGCGGTGTGTACAAGGCCCGGGAACGTATTCACGGCGCCGTAGCTGATGCGCCATTACTAGCGATTCCAACTTCATGTAGTCGAGTTGCAGACTACAATCTGAACTGAGCTTGGTTTTTGGGATTTGCTTCATTTCGCAATGTTGCGTCCTATTGTACCAAGCATTGTAGTACGTGTGCAGCCCTAGCCGTAAGGGCCATCCTGACTTGACGTCATCCCCACCTTCCCACCCGAAAACGGGTTTGTCTCTTTAGAGTGCCCAACTTAATGATGGCAACTAAAGACAGGGGTTGCGCTCGTTGCGCGACTTAACGCAACATCTCACGACACGAGCTGACGACAGCCATGCAGCACCTGTGCAAAAGTCCCGAAGGAATAATACCTTTCAGTATCAGTCTATTGCATGTCAAGGCTAGGTAAGGTTCTTCGCGTTGCATCGAATTAAGCCACATACTCCACCGCTTGTGCGGGCCCCCGTCAATTCCTTTGAGTTTTAGCCTTGCGGCCGTAGTTCTCAGGCGGCATACTTAATACGTTAGTTTAGGCCCCGAAAGAGTCGAATCTTTCGAGACCTAGTATGCACCGTTTAGGGCGTGGACTACAGGGGTATCTAATCCCTTTTGCTCCCCACGCTTTCGTGCATGAGCGTCAGCTATTATCCAAGTGGCCGCCTTCGCCTCTGGTATTCCTCACGATATCTACGCATTTCACTGCTACACCGTGAATTCTGCCACTCTCTCTAATGCTCTAGTTTTGTAGTTTGGGGGGCTATTCCGAGGTTGAGCCTCGGGCTTTCACGCCCCACACACAAAACCGCCTGCGCACCCTTTACGCCCAGTGAATCCGAATAACGCTTGCAGTCTCTGTATTACCGCGGCTGCTGGCACAGAGTTAGCCACTGCTTCCTCTCCGGGTTAAGTCAAGTATTAATATATTTTATTAATATGTTTCCTCCCCGGTGACAGAGGTTTACAATCCGAAGACCTTCATCCCTCACGCGGCGTCGCACCATCAGGCTTTCGCCCATTGTGAATGATTCGAAACTGCTGCCACCCGTAGGTGTCTGGACCGTTTCTCAGTTCCAGTGTGGCTGATCATCCTCTCAGATCAGCTACCCGTCTTTGCCTTGGTGAGCCGTTACCTCGCCAACAAGCTGATAGGCCGCGAACTCCTCGTTTAGCATCAGGCCTTGCGGTCCCCGACTTTGGTTTGCTTATCATGTAATAAGCAACAATATGCGGCATTAATTCGTCTTTCGACGAGCTATTCCCCACTAAACGGTAGATTGTTCACGTGTTACGCACCCGTTCGCCACTAGTTTTGCAGCTATATTGCTATATCGCAAAACCCGTTCGACTTGCATGTCTTAACCACGCCGCCAGCGTTCATTCTGAGCCAGGATCAAACTCTCCGAAATGGTGAATTTTGAACCTAGTGATTCAATTACTACTTTTTCTGTAAACCTAAATAGGTTAGTTCAATCAATCGCACAAATTAGTTTTCAAAGAGCTGAAAATTGAAAGGACGATCACGAAACCAAATGCGACAGCTCCGGTCAAGGATTTTTCTTAACTATTTTGACTATTTTCTTAAAATGCTGATAATCAATAATTAAGAATCGACCAATCCTTTTTGAAATTTAATCTACCGAACTATCTCCCGAACCACTTCGTCTTTTCAATATCAACGCGAATGCGGCGAAGACTTACGAGATATTACATAAGCGATTTATAGAAAATGATTAAACGCATGATCAATCTCAGTCAAAATCGCTCCCTCGGAAACTGGAGTGGGGTGACAGCGGGCCGGGCAAAACCACTGATCACTCCTCATGAAATAGCACCATATCAAGTCACAGATACTCAGGATACTGAAGGTAAACGAGATGAGCAAGCCCTTGCCCGATCTCTTGCGCCAGCACATGATCTCCAGCGGCACATTCTACCGCTGGAGAAGTCACTACGGCGGACTGGAGCAGAGCCAGCTGCACCGCCTCAAGAAGCTTGAACGCGAGAACACCGAGCTGAAGGAAATTGTCGCCGATCAGACCCTCGACCTGCGGGTGCACAAGGACTGTAACGCAAAAAATCTGGTAGAGCCCGCCGCTCGGCGCGCCGCCGTGGATAACCTGCGCGCAGGGTATATTATCCGGTCAGCACCACCCGCGTGTGCGGACTGCTGCACCTGGCCTTAAGCAGCTACTACCACCCCCACGGCCGGCGCGACGAAGCCCCGGTGAGCGCCGCCCTGCAGCGCCATGCCGCGGTGGCGCAGCTCTGGCGTTATCGCCGGCTACTCGTGCTGCTGCGCCGCGAAGGCCTTGCAGGCAACCACAAGCGCGTGCAACGGCTCTACCGCAGGAAAAGGCCTGAAGGTTCGCCGGCGCAAGCAGTCGCGCGTTGCGCCTGCTCACCATGCCCGACGACCACACGCGCGAGTCCTGTGGATCGATGTCGACACCTCGCTGTCCGGGCCGCGCGTGGCGCGCGTGCTCAATTACCTGAGCGAACTGCGTAGCCGCCCCGCCTGTGTGCTCACCGACAACGGCCCGGAGTTCATGGGCCTAGCAGGCTGCTGAAAAACACCCCTTTTCAATATCGCCGTCCCTTGATTTCGTGATTTTCGCCGCAAACGCAGGCTCCGCACCGCGTATTGCGCGCCGTTTTCGGCGCGGCCCGCATGGTCTTCGCGGCGTGGTGCGGGGCGCGGGCACACCGCGGGCCCGGCGGGCGTCACGCCCGCGCCCCTTTGGGCGGTCCGCTCAGCAGCAGTTTCGCCATCCGCACCAGGTTCCACGTCGCGACGACGTATTGGCCGTGCGCGTGCGTGCGCGCGACGCCCCGGTAGCGGCTTTGGCGGACGCCGCCCGTCGCCTTGCTCCAGCCGAAGATATCCTCGATGCGCTTGCGCACCTTCTGGCTTGCCGCGTGCGCGACCGTGCACACGACCCGCAAGGTCTTCCGCCCGGCCTTGAGCGCGGGGTGCGGCACGATGCCGAGCTCGCGCAGGCCGGTGACGAACTCCGCGGTGTGATACGCTTTGTCGCCGCCGTTGGTCTTCGGCTTGAAGCCGCGGTTGCGCAGCTCGATGGCTTGGTCCACCGCGACCGCCGATTCCGGCGCGCCGACGGCCGGCTGCACCTCGAACAGCACGCACAGCCCGTGGCGGTTTTCCATCGTGGCATGGCCCGCGAAACACATGCGCGCTTCCTTGCCGGGGCCTTTGCGCACTAGCTTCGCCTCCGCATCGGTGTTGGACTCGTGCGTGGCGTTGCCGCGTTGCTCGCCCTTGAAGTCCGTCCAGCTGTTTCCACTACCCGGCCCGTGGCCGGCGCCCTTCGGCTTGAAGCTCTTCAGCGAGGCCCACGCCTCGATGAGCGTCGCGTCCACGCTGAAATGGTCCTCGGACACCCAGCCGTTGCGGCGCGCCACCTCGACCACCTCGTAAAAGAAAAGGTCGGCGACCTCGTGGGCGAGCAGCCGCGTCTGGTTCTTGCTGAAGGTGGACGCGTCGAACTCCGCGGCGTCGAGCGGCAGGTCGACGAACCAGCGGAAAAGCAGATCGGTCTGCAACCGCGCGCAGAGCTGGCGCACTCTGCGCACCGTGTAGGGCGCCTGGAGCACCTTGCCCTTGAGCAGGGTCTCGGGCGGGATCGAGGGCGCGCCGGCGGCCGCGTAGATTTCGTCGAAGTGCCCGCTCATCGCGCGCAGCGCCTCGTCGCACAGACGCTTGATGGGGCGAATCGGATGATCCGCGGCGATCAGTGTCTCGACGCTGATCAGGCTCGCGAAACTCGGTTGGGAGGGCAGTTGTCCGCGCATGCCTTCCCGACGATCCCGCCCCCACGCGCGTTGCGGACTTTTTCAGCAGCCTGCTAGATGTGATCTTTCAGGAGGTTGTGCCTCCGGGTCAGACCTGCGAGAGATGGGTGTTAAGAAAAAAACATCAACCTATGAGGACTCGAAAGGACATACATGCCAATGCCCGGACCACACGCCGCGTAGTCGAGCGGACATCGTGCGTCTGTCCGAAAACCATCCGCAAATGGGTCGCGCGCTATCGCGATGCCGGCACGGATAACCTCAAGGACCGCTCATCCCGACCCTGCTCACAGTCCTGCGCGCATCGGCTCTGTGGCGCGTCAGACAGTGTGGCGCCGGCGATAGCAGGGCCTGACCGACGCCGAGATTAGCGAACGGACCGGCTTATCCAAGGCGATGCTGAGCCGGATCTTGCACGGCTATCGGCCCGGGCCGCCCTCGGCGCCGGTTGTGCGCTACGCGCGCGCCCAGCCGGACGAACTGCCCCACCTCGACACCAAAAAGCTCGGTCGGCCCAGCCACCGCATGACCGGCGACCGGCGGGATCTCGTGCGCGGCATTGGCTGGGAATGCATCCACGTCTGCATCGACGACCACTCCCGTTTAAGTCACACCGCGGTGCGGGCAGATGAACGCAAGGACACGACCGTCGACTTCCTCGAACAGGTCGTCGCGCACTACCACCAACTCGGCATCCGCGTGCAATGCGTCATGACCTACAACGGCAGCTGCTGCAGGTCGGCCGCCTCCCGCAAAGCGTGCGCTCTGCTCCAACTCCGCCACCTCTTCACCAAGCCCTGCAGCCCACAGACCAACGGCAAAGCCAAGCGCTTCATCCAGTCCGCCCTCCGCGAGTGGGCCTACGCTCGCACATATCAGCACTCCATCGAGCGCACCGCCGCGCTCCCTGTCTGGCTTCAACGATACAACTGGCGTCGACCCCATCGATCGTTACAACGCCAGCCTCCCGTCTCCAGGCTCATTCTGGAGGACAACATCCTGACGACTCACAGCTAGGCCTTCCGCGACGACTACAACGAAACCCGCCCGCACAGCGCACACGCCGGCCTCACGCCGAACGCCTTTGCCGCAAAAAAGCCGCGCGGGGTCCCCATGGGGCCCCTTTGGACCAGCTAATACCCAACGCCGCCAGCTAATGCACTTTAGGTTGGCGCGCCAGAGTTTACCTGATCGACGAGCCAGGTGTGGATGAGGGAGGAGACTGCGGCCGGGGTGGACCAAGGGCGCGCTGCAGCGGCCAGATGATCTTCTAGCCGGCGCAGCGTCGGATAGAGCCGGTTGGCACGGCGGCTTTGAGCAGGCCGCCGAAGCGCTCGACCGGATTGAGCTCGGGGCAGTAGGGCGGCAGCGGCAACAGCCGCAGGTTGGCCGGCAAGCGGCCATCATCCGCCGGCAGATGGAAGCCAGCCTGATCGGCGATGACGACATGCAGCGCCTTGGGGTCGGAGCCGGCGATCTGCTGGAGAAAGAGCGCGTGGATGTCGCGGTCGATGGCCGTGGTGAACAGCAGTTCGACGGCGTGCGCGCCGTCGACTTCCAAGGTCTCGTGCAAGTAACCCCATTGGTAACGCGTCGCGTAGGGCGCATGCACCCGCACGCCGCGGCGGCCCCAGACCCGGCGGATCACCGGCAACAGTCCGTAACGATGCTCGTCGAGCACCCACATCCGCACGGGTTGGGCCGGCGCGGGTCCGGCCACCTCCTGCAACCGCGCGGGCAGTTCCACCTTAAACTGGGCCGCTTTGACCGGATCCTTTTTCGCATGCGACTTGCGCGGGACTTTCAGTTTCCCGCCCAATCGCCGCAAAACCTTGAGCGCGCCGCTCACGCTCAGCGTCTTGCGGGTGCGCTTTTTGATCCACGCCTGCGCGTCCTTCGCCTGCCGGAACTGCCCCATTTGCGCGGCCACGCGCCCCGGGGCCGCCGCCTACTAGCCAAGGCGTCGCACGGCCACTCGCGCACGACGACAATGCTCAGCTCCGTGCGGCTCGACGGCACGACCGCCTGCATGACCATCAAGGGCGCCACCGACACCGCCGTCTTCCACGCTTACGTGCGGGCCATCCTCCTGCCCACCCTGCGGCCCGGCGACATCGTCATCATGGACAACATCGCGCCGCACAAGGCCCCGCCGACCCTTGCCCTCATCGCCGCAGCCAGCGCCAGCGTGCTCTTCCTGCCTGCCTGCCTACTTCCCCTGACCTCAACCGATTGAAATGAAGAGGAGCAAAGTGAAGGCCCTTCTCGGTAAAGCCGAGGTCCGCACTCCGCAGAACTCCAAGCCGCCATCGGCCACGCCCTCCCCTCCGTCAGTCACGCTAACGCCCGTAGATGGGTTACCGCCTGCGGTTACAGTATTATTTAATATGCGCTAACCGCTGGACCCCGCCCGATATTGTTCCTGCTTCGGCACGGCCGGGGCCAGCCGGCCACCTCTCGGTGGGCTTGCTCGCGGGGATCATTCTTTCAAAATATGTAGATCACCAGCCGCTTTATCAGCGCAAAGCCAGCGACTCCTGGTTTGCGATACATTCAGTGCAACGAGACGATCATCCGACGCCTTGATACTGATGGACGTGGCGGGACCGTGCCAGGCTGGCTCCGAGTTTCCTCTCAGCCCGGCAGCAACATCGTGCTCGTGCGGCAGATGTCGCGCCGGCACACAGAGGCAGCGACAACTTTCGCTGGCATCAAAAAATGTGCCGAAGCCGGACGCGTATACCGCGTATTCAAACTTCGCATGCGAAAACGCGGGCACATTCGCGTCGTCCGATGGATGCACGCGCCCCACCGCTACCATGAAGCGCTCGGAAAGGCGCCGGTGCCGGCGCCCACTTCGTGATGCGCCGGCGAGATCCCCCTGCACAGCAGGTAGTCCCTGCATGATGCCAGATGGCTCGTTGAGGTGCAGCTGAATCAGGCCAAGACCGCGACCACACCCGGCAGCTTCCGCAATGAATCAATCACAAAAACCCGGCCAACAGCGTCGGCCGTCTCTTCGGTGCGCTCGTGCTCCCAAAGTAAGCGATAGGGAATATGCACCCCGGCCCCACCAAGCGTGAGCACGGGCAGAATATCCGACTTAACAGAGTTGCCCACCATCAGAAACCGCTCCGGCGCGATGGTGTGGCGGCGCAGGATACGCGCATAGGTCTCGGGGTTTTTCTCGGAGACGATCTCAACTTGATGGAAATGGGCGGCGAGCTCCGACTTCGCCAGCTTGCGCTCCTGATCGCGGATATCGCCTTTGGTAATCAGCAGCAGGCGGTGGCGGAGGGCGAGGGTGGCGAGGATATCGGCGGCGCCGTCGAGGAGCTCGACCGGATGGGCCAGCATCTCGCGGCCGAGTTCGACAATTTCCTGGATTTCGGCGGCGCTGATTTTCCCCTCGGTCAGGTGAATCGCGGTCTCGATGGCGGAGAGCGTGAATCCTTTAACGCCATACCCGTAGAGCTCGAGGTTACGCATCTCGGTGGCGAAGAGCGTGCGGTCGACCGTCGCAGCGTCGTGATGCCGAGCGAGGAGTTCGCGAAAGCGCTCATGCGAGCGCTCGAAAATATTTTCGTTATGCCAGAGTGTGTCGTCGGCGTCGAAGCCGATGACGAGATCGTGTGCAGCCATGCCCTGCGATTCAGGCCGGACCGGAGCGACGAGCAAGCGCGCAGGCGGTCATGCCAAGGCCAGATGCCAGTTTCCGCATAGCGCACAAAGGTAGGCTTTGCGCCGCCGCTCCACCCCGGCGAGGAGCGCGGCGTCGAGCGCATCGCCCTGCGTGCGATAACGGCGTTTGCCGGTGCATCCGCGTTGGCGTTCGTCGCGCGTGGGTTTCTTCATGCGCCGTGCAGATTGCCGCGGCCGCTGGCAGGACGCGAGCGCGCTTCATACTGTAGAGGGGCTTGCCATTCCCTACCCGCACCCTAGTGGTGGCGCACCCCGTCCACGACCAACCCCCGCCAAGGTCGCCCCCTTAACCATGACCATGCCAGCCCATCGCAGCCTTAGCCTGTCCGCGCGCACATTCGCCGCCGCGCTTTCCCTGACCCTCGCCCCGCTCCACGCCCAAACGGCACCCGCCGCCAACGCCAAGCCCACGGAGGATGCCTCCACTGTGCTGCTCTCACCCTTCGAGGTGCGCACGGATGGGGATGTCGGCTACACCGCCGCTAGCGCGCTTGCCGGCGGCCGCACTGACCAGCCGCTCAAGCTCACGTCCGCGGCGATTTCCGTGATGACGAGCCAGTTTCTAGAGGACATCGGCGCCACTAATTTCCGCAGCGCCGGCGAATGGGCGCTCAACTGGGTGCCGCAGCTCGACGTCAACACCGGTGTCGCCGGCGGCTTCAGCGTCAACTACCGCAACATGGGCAGCACCTTCCCCTCGCGGAATTACTTCCTCTGGTATGTCGAGAGCGACTCCTACAACACCGAGCGCTACGAGTTCGCCCGCGGTCCCAACGGCGTGCTCTTCGGCGACGGCGGCCCAGGCGGCATCTCCACCACGTGGACCAAACGCCCGCGCTTCGACCGCGCCGCCAATGGCGTGAACTTCCGCCTCGACAGCTACGGCGGCTGGCGCAGCTCGATCGACCTCAACCGCCCACTCACGAAAAATTTTGCGCTCCGCCTCAATGCCTTCGCGGAGAACGCACCCGGCTACCGCGACCATAATCACAACGAGCGGCAAGGTGCCCATCTCGCCGGCATCTACCGCCTCACGCAAAGAAACCAGTTCCGTTTCGAGGGCGAGTTCGGCCTGCAAGACCGCTCCATCTACCCGAGCTATTACATCGACCAAGCGTCCTATTGGAACCGTTCGACCGTCAACAACGGGGTGACGCTGCCCAGCACCACCGGCACTGGCATCGCGCGGATCAGCACCAACAATTACTTCGTCCGCGTCCGCGGCCTGGCCAATGACGCGCTGCTTGACTGGGGTCCGTCCTACCAGACCACCGGCACCGGCTTCGGCCTCCTTCAGACGGGCGAAGCGCGCAGCGACCTCCCCAACTCGCCCCGGCTGCCCTCGAAGGAGTTCAATCTTCAGCCGCCCGACTCCGTCGCGCGCCTCTACTATTACGCCTACACCGCGTATCTGGACCACCGTTTCAGCGACAACCTCTTCGTCGAGGTTGCCTTCAATCGCTTCCGCAACGACCGCCATTCGCACGGCTCGCAGGCGCTCTTCAACACCTACCGCATCGACGTTAACCAGCTTCTCCCTGGCGGCGGCACCAACCCCAATTTCGGCAAGCCCTTCACGGACACCGAGCGCGTGAAAAGCCTCCAAGGCAATATCGTCCACGACGCCCGCGCCCTCGTGAACTGGCGCTTCGACACGGGCTGGCTCAAGCAGAGCTTCAGTGGCATCGCTGGCTCGCGCCTCGACCGGTTCGACTCGTGGAATCGCACGCTCCGCCGCACGAACGGCACCAACCCCAACCTCACCGTCGCCGCCAACCAGGTCCGCGAGCGCCGCTACTGGGATCAAGCCGCTTTGGAGCTCGGCAACGTGCCGCAGTTCCCCGGCATCACGCTCGACTTCGTCCACACCGCAATCAGCCACCAGCGCAAGACGCTCGACTACGCGCAAATCGCCTCAACCAGCCGCTTTTTCCACGACCGCCTCGCCGTGATGCTCGGCGCGCGCCGCGATGCCGTCACCAACGTCCAGCAGACCACTACCGGCATCCCCGTCGATCCCGTCACCGGCCTGCCGCGGCTCGGCGCCGTGCTCTTCGACGCCGCCGGCGTGCCCACTCCGGTGCTCGGGGCCAAGACCAAGGGCGATTTCGCCCCCGTCAGCCGCAACGGCGGCGTCGTGTGGTTCGTGCTCCCGTGGCTCGGCGTGTTTGCCAACACCTCCGAAACCTTTGCCGCGCCCAACAATGGCAACAACCTCATCGACGGCACCACCCCGCCGATTTCCAAGAGCAAGGGCCAGGACTACGGCTTCAAGTTCGAGCTGCTCGGCGGCAAGATCGTCGCCTCAGCCAGCTACTACACCTCCGAGCAAAAGGGGCTTCTCATCGCCGGTGGCAACACCACCGAGATCAACCGCATCTGGACCAATCTCAGCCGAGCCGACCTCGCGACCCTCGCCTTCCGCGATACGCAGGACCAAAAGGGCGACGGCTACGAGTTCGAGCTCACGGCCAATCCCGTGCGCAATTTGCGCCTCACCGCCAACCTCGCGCTGCCCAAAACCTCCGCCGTCAACCTCCAGCCCGGCCTCATCGGCTATTTCGACGCCAACGTCGCCGCCTGGACCGCCGCCGGCCCGACCTCGCTCAACCCCACGCAGGTCGCCAACGACATCAATACCATCCGCAACGCCGTCGCCGCGCTCTCCCCCGGCACGCCGCTCAACAACACCTTCAAATACACGGGCAACCTCTACGCCACCTACAACTTCACCGAGGGCAAATTCCGCGGCCTGACCTTCGGCGGCGGCGGTAATTTCCGTGGCCGCGCCAAGGTCGCGAGCGTCACCGGCAGCCCCTACGACTACCTCTACGCCGATACCTACGCGATCCTCTCCGCGCATGCCGCCTACCGCCACCGCCTCGCGAACAAGTTCAACATCCGCTACCAGCTCAACGTCGCCAACCTCATCGACAGCGACAAAGCGATTTACAACGGCTTCGGCACCTTCCGCGTCGGTGGTCTCGCCGCGAACCCGCTCCAACAAATCCCGAACAATATCCGCATGCCTGAGCCGCGGAAATTCACCCTCCAGGCCTCGCTGGATTTTTGAGCGCGCGACATGTGATCTCTGCAATGCAGGCGGGAGGCCCCTCACCCCGCCGGCAATAGCCCACCCGGCTTACTTCGCGCCCTTCACCGTCAGCTCCAGTATCCTCCCCGGCAACCAGCCGATGCGGCTGCGCAACTCCGTCTGGCGCGTGTATTCCAGCACGTAGAGTTTACCCGGCCCCGCGATATGCACGTCGATGGGGCGGCCGAGCGGGGCGAGGAAGTTTGTGGTCCGCGCGGTCCAGCGGCCATCAGCGCGGCGCTCCATTTTCATGTGCAGCACATCGAAGCCGTGTTCTTCCTCCGGCCCCGGGCCCATGAGAAAGCTGCCGATGCGCGCCAGGAGGAAGCCGTCACGCACGCTCGCCGGCCACTCTGCGCCGAGCCACGTGAGGCCGGTGGGCGAAGTGTGCGCGTTGAAGGTGCTCGTGGGCTTCCCATGCATGATTCCAGCGGGACCGAGGTTGAGCACCGGCAACTCATAATTCGGATTGGCTGGCGGCGGCGGCACCATCGTGTGCTGATACCATTTCGTGTCGGCCGGCGCGTCGCCCATCTGGTAGGGGAAACCGTGGTGCCGCGGTTGCTCACCCGGCCGCGGCGGCACGATGAAATCCATTTCCTCGGGCGCGTGCGCATCGGGACCGTTCGAGACAGTGAAGAGGTTGCCCGCGCCATCCCAGTTGAAGCTATAGGCGTTGCGGATGCCGCGCGCGATGATCTCGATTTTGGGTGCCGCGGATTTCGGGTCCATGCGCCACATCACGGCGGTGATGTCCACCTCGCCCATTTTCCCGAGATGGGAAAAGACCCCGGTCTCACCCGCATCCGTGCGCGAGCCGCTGCTCACGTAGAGCAGGCCGTCGCGACCGAAGCGGATGTCCGAGAGCCCGTGGTTGTAGGGACCGATGCCCCAAGGATAACTCGTCTGAAACCACGCTTTGGGCGCGATGGGATCGCCTTCCTCGTCGAAGGCCGTCGTGCGGTAGATGCCGCACTCGTTCATCACCAGCGGATCGGCCGTCACGCGCTGGTTGACCGTGATCCAGAGACGCCCCTGCTCGTCGCGCGTAAAGCCGAGCGTCTGAAAATCGCCAGGCTTCACCCCCGCATAGTCCTTCGGCCAGATGATCTGCTTCAGGTTGCCGCTCGCCGGATCGAAGCGCCACACCGCACCGGCCTGGCCGAGGATGTAGAATTTTCCGCCCCGCCCGTCGCTCGCGAGACGCACGCCAAAATCGGGCAGGCGCACCAGCTCGCGCACCGCGAAGCCCTCCGGCGCCGCGGGCAGCGGCCGGAAATCCGCCGCGGCCTTCAACGCCTCGAAGGTCTTGAAGTTCGCCGTCGCACGCACGGCCGCGATGTTCTCCGGGATCACCCGGCCACCCGTGTTGCCCCAGGAATTGACGATGTAGGTCATCACGTCGGCCGCTTGCGCATCGTCGAGCATGATAGGCGGCATCTGGCCGTGAAACGCGCGGCCGTTCACCGTGATGGGTTCGTTGAGACCGGCGACGATGGCGCGAATGGCCCCGCTGCGGTGCGCGGCGAGCCAGTCGGACTTCGCCAGCGGCGGGTAGATGGTCGTCACACCATCACCTGTCGCGCCGTGGCAAAGCGAACAGTTGGCGAGGTAGAGCGCCTGGCCGCGTCTCATCGCCGCCGCGAGATCGGCGGCGGCATCAGCGGCTCGCAACATTGGCGCGGAAAGAAAAAGCAAAAAAGGGAGCAAGCAACGCAGGGGGGGCATTCGCATGGCGCGCGCGACCGTAGGCGGTCGGACCGCCGGGTCAATGAACGCGTCGCCGTCTCCTTGTCACGTCGCGCCGCTGCCAGCCGTCTTGCCTGCCGATGACCACGCTACGTGCCCTTCGCCCAGGATTCTTCGTGTGGCTGCTTGGCCTCACCTTGCTCCAGGCCGCCGATCGCAAACCCAATTTCCTTTTCGTCTACACCGACGACCAGCGTTGGGACGCGATGGGCGTCGTCCAGCGCGAGCAGGGCGAGCGGGCTCGCTTCCCTTGGTTCAAGACGCCGCACATGGACCGGCTCGCCGCGGAGGGGCTGCGCTTCCGAAACGCCTTCGTCACCCTCGCGCTCTGCGCGCCGAGCCGTGCCGTCTTCCTCACCGGCCGCTACAACCACCTCAACGGCGTCGCCAACAACCGCACGCCCTTTCCCGAGAGCAGCGTCACGCATGCCACCCTGCTGCGCGCCGCCGGCTACACGACCGCCTACGTTGGCAAGTGGCACATGGGCTCGCAGAGCGGCCAGCGCCCGGGCTTCGATTATTCCGCGAGCTTTGTCGGCCAAGGCCGCTACAACAACTGCCCGGTCGAGATCAACGGCGTCTCCACACCCACGACCGGCTGGATCGACGACGTGCTCACCGGCTACGCGATCGATTTCATCAGGCAGCATCGCGAGCGCCCGTTCTCCCTGGTCGTCGGCTTCAAGACTCCGCACGGGCCGCGCGGCGGCGAAAACCTGCCCGCCCGCCTGCGCACCCTCTATGCCGACGAAGCGAGCCGCCCCGTGCCCAACCTCGCCGTCCGCGCGATCTACAGCGGACCGGGCGCCACGGCCGCCAAAGGCGCCGCCGTCACCCCGGCGCACCTCGACTATTTCCGCCACATCGCCGGGGCCGACGAGAATCTCGGCCGCCTCCTCGGCGCTTTGGACGAACAAGGCCTCACCGCCGACACCGTGCTCATCTACGCCAGCGACAACGGCTACTACCTCGGCGAACATGGTCTCGGCGACAAGCGCTCCCTCTACGAGGAATCGCTGCGCATCCCGCTCCTGGTGCGCTATCCTCGGCTGGTCGCCGCCGGCAGCGTGCGCGACGAGATGGTGCTCAACCTCGATCTCGCGCCCACGCTGCTTGAGCTGGCCGGTGCCACCGTGCCACGCGAGATGCAGGGCGTCAGCTGGGTGCCTCTGCTTGCGGGCCAAAAATCCGCCTGGCGCCAGTCGTTCCTCGCCGAATATTTCCAAGAAACCAACTATCCTGGCACGCCCACCATCGTCGGTGTGCGCACGGTCGACGCGAAGCTCGTGAAATATCCCGGCCATCCCGAATGGACCGAGGTCTTCGACCTCACGCTTGATCCCTACGAGCTGAAGAATCTGGCCGGCGACCCCGCGTCGGCGGCCCGGCTCACCGCGGAGTTCGACGCGCAAGTGCAGGCCACCGGCTACCGCATCCCCGACTATGCCGACAAACCCGGCGAGGCAGCGCCCCAGAAGAAGGGGAAAAAGAAACAGAAGTGACGTGGTAACGCACTGGCTCGCCTGCACCACGCCCCCACCGACATCTGACGCCAATGGATTGCAAATAAAGCCGCCCCCGCGGCCTTGCACGCCGCCGGCGTAGTGCTATCACCCGGACGTGCGGCCATCCGGCGCGCACCGGCTCGCCCCCCTGTCGAGCCGCGCTTCAACCCCTCAGCCCCATGAAAGCCCTCGTCCGTCTGCTTGCGTCGTCCGCGACGCTGCTCCTCGCGTGCGCCCTGCACGCCGCCGACTCGAAACCCATCGCCCGCGTCATGACCCTCCTTGAGGTCGACACCGAAGACGCAAGCGGCTACGCCGCCTGGCTCAAGGAATACAACGACATCGCCAAGGCCAAGACCGGCTCTGAAAATCTTCTCCGTGTTTTCCAGACGGTCTTTGACGGCCACAACAGCGGCCGCGTGCGAGTGTCGGTGAGCGCTTCCTCCGTGGCCGAACTCACCAAGCTCACCAACGCCCTTGAGACGGATCCTGCAATCGTGCAGAATCGCGAGCATCTCCGGGCGATCCGCAAGACTGGCGCGCGCGTGCTCTACCAAGCTCTGCGATTCGACGGTCCCAGTGCCAAAGGTGCGAACAACTACAGCGCCCTTGTCGTCGTGACGGACGAAGATGCCTACCTCAAGGCGCTCGACGAACTGCGTGGCATTTTCGACAGCGTCGGGCTCAAGGATGTCAAAATGGCCGCCTATCGGGTGCTCGCCGGCCGCACCGATCACAGCCATCGTGTGGTGATCAGCACCGCCTCGCCCGATCGGCTGGCCGCGTTTCTCGACGCCATGGGCACCCACCCGAGGGTGGCTGACTGGCTCACGCGCACCGCCAAACTCCGCACGCTCGTGGGCAGCAGCACCACGCGGGAAATCACCAAGTATTGAGCACCGCTTCGCTCCGGCGGGAAGTCCGTTAGAATTCCCAGCTCGCCCCGAGGCTCGGTAGCAGCGGCAACTGCTCCCGGGCCTTTTTCATGTCCGTCACCTGCGTGCCGGACATGGTCACACGGTGATCGTAGCCGAGGAAATTTTTCCGATCATAGGCGTTGAACACATCGAGAAACACGCGGAGATCGCCGCGGTCGATCTTGATGCGCCGGGTGGCGCGCAGATCGAGCCGGTGATAATCGGGCAGGCGCAAGCCGTAGATCGGGCCGTTGGTGGAGACGAGGAGGCGGCGGCCGTTGTTCAGTGGCGCCAGCGAGTAAACTACGTCGGTCGTCGGCCAGCCGGAGTGGTAATGCCATGCGGCGCTGAATTCCCAGCGCGCATTCGGTGCGTAGATCGTGTCGGCGTAGAAGGCGTGGCGCTGATCCCGCTGGCGTGGCACCCACCGGCCGGCGATGCGCTCCTCGGTCCGCGCCAGGGTGTAGCTCACGTGCCAGCGCAGGTCCGTGCGACCGCGACTGGCGATCAGCAGCTCCAGGCCCCGCGCGCGACTGCGGTCGGGCGCGAGCTGCACGCGATCCGTCTGCGCCTCGGGGAACAGGTCGTAGGCGTTGTCGAGGTTCTCCCAGCGCGGGCGCACGCGCGTGCCCGTGCGCTCGTAGGCCTCGGCGCGCAGCGAGGCGCCGCGGCCGAGTGGGTGTTCGAAGCTCAGCACGCGCTGCTCCGCCCGCTCGGCGCGGCTGAACGTCCGCTCGCCGTCGGCCACGCTCAATTCGTGCAGACCCTGCGCCTGCGCATGGCCGCCCCACGCGGAGCGCAGCGTGCCGCGCCCGAGCGCAAGCGCGGCGTTGAGCCGTGGCGACCACTCGCGATCCCGCGTGTAGCCGTGCCGATCGAAGCGCACGCCAGGCTGCACCACGAGCGCCGGCAGTGGCTGGAATTTCGCGTCGATGAATGCCCCCATCGCCGCGCCGCCGGGGCGCATCCGCGCGTTCTCCGTCTCCGTCGCGACCGTCTGCACCCCATTGACCACGGCCGTGCGCTGCTGCCGGAGCGCGTAGTCGTAACGGGCGTCGCCGTCGCGGGCTTCGATTCCGCCGCGCAGAATCGCTGCGTCGGAGACCTGCGCCGTCCACTCCTGCCGTCCGGCGAACTGAGCCAGACTCCGCCGATCGGACAGCAAAAACGGAAATCCGTCGAGGCGTCCGCCTCCGTCGCGCCGCCAGTGCAGCTGCGCCCAGGAGGCGACCGTCTCGCTGCGCACGCCGCCGGCCCACTCCGCGAGCCAGCGTCCCCACACGGTGTCGCTGGCGTAGGAACTGGTGAGCGTGGGGTTGTTGCTGTTGCGCTTGTAGCGGAGCCCGTCGCCCGCGTGCAGGGCGTGGAGCGAGACCGTGTGCCGCGGGGCGAAATCATATTCCACCTTTCCCATGAGATCGTAATAGCGCGGCGAGACCTCGTCGTCGCGGCCGGCGAGCTTCAGCGCCACATCGGGATAACCGCGCCGGGCGGAGACAAGCCAGCGTCCACGCCGGCCATCGAAGAGCCCTTGGCTCATGGCCCCGAGCCCGGTCAGGCTGAGATTGAGGGCCGTGCGGGCCTGCGCGGCGGTCTTCGTCTCCATCGTCAGCACGCCCGCCAGTCGATCCCCGAACTCCGCGGAAAATCCACCCGTGGACAAATCGAGCCGCCGGATCGCCGCCGGGTCCACAATCGCGAGCGCACCGCCGACGTCCTTGAGGTGGAACGGCTCGATGAGGTCCACGCCGTCGAGCCGCGCGAGGAGCTGGCCATGCGGCGCGCCGCGCACCCAGAAGCGCGCGGAGACATCGTCGCTCGACAGCCCCGGCAGCCGCGCAATCGAGCGAAACAGATCGTCCCCCACCTGCGGCAGCACTTCGAGCTCGGCCGCGGTGAGCGACGCTGCGGCCGGCGTGGCGGTGTCCATCACGCCGAAGCGGCTGGGCGTGACAACGACCTCCGCAAGCCGGATTGGAGGTGGTGGCGAGGGCATGACCTGGGCGCGCAGCGTCAGACTGACGAGGAGAACCAACAGGACGAAAGGAAGCCGGGAAAGCATCCCGGCGAGACAACGGGCGGCCGCATCGCATGCAATCGCGTTGCGCCCGGTGCCCCGACAAAAAAAGGGCGGGCCGCTCGGCCCGCCCTCGTTGAAATTCCGCCAGGATTCGGCGGCGATTAGAACTGTCCGCTGACGCCGAACTTCAGCGTTTGCGAGGCGATAAGAGACTGGCGCGGACGGGACGGGGTGAAGGTGTAAACGTCCGTGCCTTCCTCCCCGATGTTGGTGACGTAGAGAAATGCCGTGGCGTTGGGCCGCACGCGGTAGGTCACGCTCGCGTTCATGCGGGTGATTTTGTTGCGGTAGATGTTGCCGCTGCCAGGCGAAGTCAGGCTGTAGCCGATTGGGTAGCGACCAGTCTGGTTCACGTCGAACGAAGCGCCGAATTTCTGATAGGAATACTGGAGGCCGAGATTGGCGGCGCGCGGCACGAAGCCGGGCACCTGGCCGTTCTTGAGGTCGACGGTGCCAGAGAAACGACCGTAAGTCTGGAGATAGGTGTAGTTGCCGCGCACAGCGAGACCCTTGAAGGCCCCGGGCAGGAAGGTCAGCCGCTGGCGGAAATCGAACTCAAGCCCGCGAAGGGTGGCATTGCCCAGGTTGTTCGCGCGCACAATTTCGTAGCCGACGTAATTGCCCTCAAAACCATTGTCCGGGCCATCAGCGATGATGTCACCCGAGCGGGAGGCGGAGCCGATGTAGTCCTTGATGGTCTTGCGATACGCGCCGACGCTGAAGTGATTCGTCGCGCCGTAATATTCCAGCTTCACGTCGTAGTTCTTCGCAAGCTGGGGCTGGAGCTCTGGATTGCCCATCGTGACGGTGCGGGCTGTGTCGTTGGGCGTCGCACCGGCGATGAGCTGCGCAAGGAAGGGCCGGCCGTAGCTCGTCGAGTAGCTGCCGCGGACCTTGAAATTCGAGGTGACATCGTAGCTCGCATGCACGCTCGGGAAGTAACGGTTGTAGTCGCCGTCGCGGGTGACCGCGATGGCGTCGCGCGCGGCGCGCTTGAAATGATCCGGCTCGACTGCGATGGGCGTGCGGGTGGTGCGGAAGGCGAACGTGAACGTGTCGGTGCTGACCCATTCGCCGCGGACACCGCCGAGCACGGTGAGGCGTCCGAGTTTGGTCTGACCCTGAATGTAGGCGGAATCGACGCCCTCCTCAAGGATGCGGCGGTTGGTGTATTGCGAGGTCGCGGTGAAGTTCACGTCCTGATACCACTGCGCCGGATTGCCGAGCTGGGTGGCGACGACCGTGGGATCGAAAACCGGCAGGCGGCGGCCGCCGTGCTCACGCTCGAACTCGGTGAGTTCCATCAGCGGCGTGCCGGTGAGCGTGGTGCCGACCACGCCATACCAGCGCTGGCTGTAGGGCTGGCGGTTGTTGACTCGGCGGTTGATCGTATCGAGGCCCCCCTTGAGAGTAATCGGGAACTCGGTGGCGAAGGTGTAGCTCGCGTTGACGGTGGCGGTGACCTCGTTGGTGTCGGTGATGGTGTCGCGTTTGTTGAAAATCACCGAGGTCGTGGGCACGGGCTGCGTGGTGGTGTTGGCCGCACCCGTCTGGAAAGAGGCGTAGCTCGCGGGATTGTAGACATCGGGGCCGGTCGTCTGCGTGAAGACGGCGCCGAAGCGCTTCGAGTTGTCGAGGATGAAGCCGATCTGGCCGTCGGGGGTGCGGAGCTGGAGCGTGCCGTTCTCGCGGTTGCGACCGGCGCCGGAATTCCAGTGCGTGTTGGACCAGCGGTAGGCGTGGTCCACCTTGAGCCGGCCCCAGTTGTGCTCGAAGACGAGCGTCCCTGTGGGGTTCTTGCTCGTGAAGGAGTAGCGCTGCGGGTTGAGGAACATCGAGGAGTTGCCCGCGGCGCGGATCTCGGTGCGGTTGGCGGTGTAGCCGGGCATGATGGCGCCGGTCGAGTTGGCGACGTTCGGGTTGAAGACCGTGAGGGCGGTCGTCACGCGAGGCTGCACATCGGTGTAGTTGAAGAAGGGCTCCGAGCCGGCGTTGTAGAGGAAGCGCAGGGAGACTTGGGTCGAGCGCGACAGGCGGTAATCCACGCGGCCGTTGAAAGCGGAGATGAAGCGGTTGTTGTAGCCGCTCTTCCGAAGGTAATTGTTGAAGTAGGCGGCGTCGTTGACCGTGTTCTCATACAGCATGAGATCGGAATCGAACGGACTGAGGACCTCCTGGTAGGAGGCGCTCAATGAGACCGCTAGGTTCTTGTGGCCACCGCGCACATCGAAGACTTCGGTGTAGGTCCCGCTTACGTCAGGGCGGATGGGGCGCTTGGAGGTGACATCGTTGACGTTGGACCAGGAGGGGAAGTAGCGGGCGCTGACCGAATATGAGATGCGGCGACGCTCGGCCATCGCGAGGGGCGAACGGGTCTTGAGGTTGAGCTGGCCGCCGAGGGAGTCGGCGCGCTTGTCGGGCGTCTGGCCGGCGATGATTTCGATCTGCTCATACATGGAGCCGGAGAACGAGTGCAGCGTCGCCGTGCGGCCGTCGCCGCCGACACCAGTGGAGGACATGCCATCGACATTGAGTCGGGTGTAATTGAACGGCTGGCCGCGGATGGAGACGTTCATGATGAGGTCGTCCTCATCGGTCTGCCAGCCGGTGATGCCGGGGAGGCGGGAGACGAGTTCGCCGACGTTCTGCGTCGGGAGAACGCCCCACTCGTCAAGTGCGGTCACGTTCTTGAGATTGATCGCGTTGCGCTGCTCTGTGATTGCGAGAGCCTGGCCCTCCTTGATGGTGGCGACGGTGAAGGCCTCCATCATGATCGCGTTGGCGGCCTTGAGCTCGAGATCGGTGCGCTGGGTCTCTCCGGCACGCACGGTCACGCTGCGCCGCTGGTCCTCGAACCCCGTGTAACTGATGACGAGTTCGACGGTGCCGGCGGGGACGTTGGTGATGAGGAACGAGCCGGCGTTGTCGGTGAACTCGGAGCGGTTGAGCGCCGGGATCGAGACGATCGCGCCTTGCAAGGCGTTGCGCGTGCTGGCGCTGGTGACGGAGCCGGAGACGGCGCCGGTGCCTTGGGCAAAGGCAAGCGCGCCAGTCACGAGGCCGAGAACAAGGCTGGTTGCGACGCGCAACAGCCGGTGAAGCGAGGCGGAGCCTCGGAGGGATCGGGTGCAGTTCATGGTTTGGTCTGGGTTTGCATCCGGCGGGGGTCGCCGGTGTAGGGCCACGGTAGTTGGTGGTGGACGAAAAAAGCGCGTCCAGTCCGCCAAGTCCACGCCGAACTAGCCGGGCCAAGTGGCCCCCTACGGCTCCACACGCACGACCAGCCCCACGCGCGCCAGATTCAGCAGCGTGACCGCGTCCCAATTGGCGAGGCGGAAACAGCCGTGCGACTCCGTGCGCCCCACCTTCTCCGGATCCGGCGTGCCATGGATGCCGTAACCCGGGAGGTTGAGACCGATCCAGGCGCGGCCGACGGGATTATTCGGGCCCGGGGGAATGATCAGCCGGCGGCCGAGTTCGCGCCCCTCCTCGGACTCGGGGAACACCTCGGGATCGAACGTATAGTTGGGCTCGCGCACGATCACGATGACCTGCAGCTCGCCGCTCGGGCGCTTCTCGACTTTGCGCGCGATGCTCACCGGACAATGCAGCAGCACGCGGCCCTCCGCATCGATCGCCTCAAGCTCGCGCGCCTCCAGCCGGATCGTGATCTGCGCCGCGCGGCCCGCGATCGCGACGGGGCCGACGGCAGGCACGGAGACGGTCGCGCCGGGTTCGAGCGCGTCCCAATCGGTGCCGGGATTGAGGCGACGGAGGAAGTTCACGCCCGCGCGGTGCTGCTCCGCGATGCGCTCGAGCAGCGAGGCGTGCGCAAGATCGGGCTCCAGTGATTTCTCCAGCCACGTGGCCGGCAGAGGGCGTAGGCCGGAGAAATCCTCGGGCATGAGGGTGCGCACCTTCAGCGCCGCCGCCGTGAGCCACAGGTATTCGCGCGTGGCCGCGTCGAGCGCACCGGACTCCCCCAGCCCTCGGGCCCGCTGAAAGGCCCGCAGCGCCGCGGCGGTCTGCCCGCCGGCCACGCCGTCGATTGCGCCGCAGGAGAAACCCCGCCGGTGCAGCTCCACCTGCGCCTCGAGCACGGTCGAGACCGGCCGCGGCTCCCATGCCGCGGGCTCCTGCGCCGCCCCCGCCACGGCGCAGAGCAGCGCGACGACACTTTGCCTCGTTGGAAACACGGATCGAGCCGTAGCGGTTTCCGCGGCGCTTGGGAAGCCCGCGCGCGCCGGCCCAAACATGCCTCGACCTCGCGCGCGGTGCGCCCCACGCTGCGCCGTTTTCTTCCACCCGTGATCACCTTAGCGATTCTGCGCCGCCTGCGCGCGTTTGTTCTCTTCCCGTTGGCTGTCGCCGCGGCGGCGGCCGCCAACCAGACCGTCGATTCCCTCGCGGCGCTCCAGGCCGCGATCAACACCGCCGTGCCCGGCGACACCATCACGGTGAAGAACGGCGCCTACACCACCGGGGCCTACATCGCCGTGCGCCGCGCCGGCACCGTGGAGAACCCCATCATCATCACGGCCGAGACAGTCGGTGGCGTGGAGATCAACGGCACGCATGGCTTCAATGTCAGCGGCGCCGCCGCGCACATCGTGATCGCGGGCTTCCGCTTCGTGCACTCGAGCGGCCGCTGCACCATCGCCGCCGGCACGAGCAACGTCCGCTTCACCCGCAATGTCTTCCAGTGCGCCGGCGACGGCGTATATCTCAGCGTCTCGGGCGACGACGCCCAGATTGATCACAACGAGTTCGCCGACAAGCGCACCACCGGGCCCATGCTCGCGCTCGCCGGAACCGGCACCCAAGTCGCGCGCCGCGCGTGGATTCATCGGAACCACTTCCGCGACTTCGCCCCCACGCAGGGCGCCAGCACCACCGAGGCCCTGCGCTTCGGGCTGAGCAACCTCGCCCGCTCCATCGGCGCCGGCATCGTGGAGCACAATCTCTTCGAGCGCTGCAATGGCGGGACCGAGTTCATCGCGAACAAATCCTCGGGGAACATCTACCGCTACAACACCATGCTCGACAGCCCGGCCGCGCACTTCGGCCTGCGCCACGGCAACGACTGCCTCGTCTATGGCAACACGATGATCCGCACCGAGGGCCTCTGGATCTTCGGCGACCGGCATCGCATTCACAGCAATCGCTTCGAGAAAAACTTCATCGGCGTGAACCTCGGCAACGGCTCCGGTGATCAGCCCGACGGGGGCTCGACCTCCGGGCAGGATCGGCCCGACGACTGCGTGATCGTGTTCAACACGTTCATCGAAAACCGCACCCACTACCAGATGAGCCGCCGCATGCCCCCCGCCCTCGGCGCGAACAACACCGTCTTCGCCAACAACCTGATCGTGGGCGGCGGCACGGCGTCTCGTATCGACGGTCCCAACACCGGCGCCGTGTGGGCCGGAAACGTGATCTGGCAGACAGGCGGCGCCGGCAGCCTGCCGACCGGCAGCTACATCTCCGCCGATCCGCTCCTTGAAGCGGACGCCGCGGGCCTGCTGCGCCCGCAGGCCGGCAGCCCCGTGATCGACGCCGCCAAGGGCGACTATCCGACGATCACCGTGGATTTTGAAGGCCAGACGCGCGAAGGCGCGAAGGACATCGGGGCCGACGAGGTCAGCACCGCTCCCGTGGCCGCGCGCTTGCTCAAGCCGGCCGACGTGGGTCCGCTGGCCAAGTAATCCGCCCGGCTAACGCGGCCGGCGGGTGTTCAGCTGCGCGATCAAATCGGGCAGCGCGGTGCGCAACGGCGAATCGGCGAGGAAGGCGGCGGCGACCTCGGCCCGGCCCCGGGCACGCAGGTGCGCGTAGACATGGAGCTCGAACTGCACGCGCAACGCGTCGTGCGCGGCGTCGAGCCCGAGCGTGCGCAACAGGAATAAGAGCGCCTCCGCTGTGGAGAACCGGCCGGCGTCGGCCTGCGCCCGGAGCCAGTAACGGCTCTCGCCGGCCATCGGCAGCGCGACAAGCCGGCCCTCCGGTGCGAGCACGCGCGCCATCGCCGTGGACTCGGTCCACGCGCCGTCCAGGAGCACCGCCTGCACGCCAGAGGGATCGGCGCCGGGCGGCGGCGGCAAGCCACGGGGATGGAGAATCCAGAGTTCGCGCCCAGGCAGGCGCCAGGCGTCGGGCGGCGTGGTGGTGACGTTGCGCCACGGGTGCAGCCGTGTGCCGGGCAGCACGCGCGCGATCAGGTTGCCCGTGCTGCTGGGCCGGTGCCGCTCGCGATCGTGGATGACGATATCGACCTGCAGCGGTGTCGTGATGGCGGCCGCACCGGCGCACACGCACCAGCGCGGGGGCAGCAGGCAGCGGCTGCAGCGCGGTTCGATGCGGAGGGCGAGGCGGCGCACGCGGGCGGCCCGCTTATTTCAGCGCCGAGAAATCGACGGCCTTGAGGAAGACCGACTCCACCTTGGCGGTGAGCTTGCCGTTTTTCTCCGAAGCATCGCGGGCTTTGAGCCACTCCGGATCTTCGCGGAAGCCCTTCCACGAGGCGGTCGCGGCCTCGCGATTCGCATGGGCGAGAAAATAGACGAGCGTGTTGGCGGCGCCCTTGTCGCTGTCGGCGGGATGGAAATACGCGAGATTGGTCATGCCGTGCTTGGCAAAAAGCGCGAGGGTGTGGTTCCGAAACCGGGCATCGAGATCGGCCAGCTTGCCGTCGGCGGCGACGTAGGTGCGCAGCTCGAACGCGCGGGGTGCACCGCGGCCGTTGCCGGCGGTCATGAGCTTCGAGTAATCGGTCGTCTTGAGAAAAAGGCTTTCGACCTTTGCGACGATCTTGCCGTCGGCCTCGCTTTTCTTGCGCACGTCCTGCCACTGCGGATCCGCGCCAAAGGCCTTCCATGATGCGGCGGCGGCCTCACGGCTCTTGTGCTCGAGGAGATAGATCAGCTTGGCGCCCGCGCCGTCCTTCTCGTCGGTGGGCGTCCAGTAGCCGACGTTCACCATGCCGTGGCGCTCGAAGAGCTTGACCGTGTGGTCGCGGAAGCGTGCGAGCATCGCGGGCATGCGGCCGGGCAGCACATGATAGGTGCGAAGTTCGTAGGCAGGGCCGGCATCGGCGGCCGCGGAGGCGAAGGGCACCGCGCCGAGGGCGGCGAGCGCGAGAGGGAGGCAGAGGAGTTTTTTCATGGGGAATGGGAGCACGCGGCACCGTTGCTCCATGCGGCTGGGAGTCAATGCGCCGGCGGGCCGCCATCACGCTGGCCGAGCCGGGCGACCTCGGCGCGCAGGGCCTTTACCTCGGCCAGGATTTCGTCCTCGCGGTCGTCCTGCCCGAGGAAGTTGGCCGCGATGATGCCGCTCAACGCCCCGAACATGCCGACACCGGAGAACATCAGCGCCATCGCGATCATGCGGCCCGCCGTCGTGACGGGGTAGCGATCGCCGTAGCCGACGGTGGTCATGGTCGAGACACTCCACCAGACGGCATCGCCGGCGGTCTTGATGTTCGAGTCCTTGGACTGCTCGACCGCGAGCACGCCTACGGACGCGAATGTCACAAGCAGAAAGACGACGAGCACCACAGTGATGGTGCCACCCCGGCGGCGCGTGATGTCCATCAACGCCACAAAGCGATGCACCGTCTGGATGCCACGCAGCAGGCGAATCACGCGCAAGACCCGCACAAAGCGGCCGAGCCGGAGCACTTCGACGTTTGGCACGCTGGCCAGCAGGTCGACCCAGCCCCATTTCATGAAAGCGGCTTTGGACTTTGCGCGGCGGAATCGCACGACAAAGTCGCCGAAGAAGGCGGCGCACGCCGCGTTGTCCGCCCAGCGCAGAAGCCGGGAAATCTCCGCCGGCAGGCGGAAAAAGGAATCCGCCGCGATCGCGCCCAGAGCCACGATCGAGAGGACGAGCAGCGAGAATTGAAACGGACCGAGTTCCTCGGCCGGCCCGGAATTCGCGGACGACGTCATGGCGAAAAAGCGGACGATTCTTTAAACGCGGCTAGGGCCGCGCCTGCCGGATAAACTCGACGTCGAACGTCTGCTGCATCGAAGGCTGGGTGTATTGGCCGGCGAGTCGGTCGTTCGCCGCGTCGTAGGTGAGCACATAGGTCGAGCCGGGATAGCCCACGTCGTTGAGCTCGACCGCGACTTGCAGACCGGGCCCGCCTTGCATCCACACCGCACGGGAGACGTTGATCGATTTCGGATTGAAGTAGCCGGCTTGGAGCACGCCGCTGGCATCGCCGCCGCGCAGCTCCAGCACGTAGCCGCCGTCGGCGCGGAGCCATTTGCCGAGGACTTTTTTCACATTCTCCGGCAAAGCGGCGACGGCGGGCGCCGCGGGGGTCGGAACGCTCGCGACCACAGACGGCTTGGCGGCGGATGCCGGCAGGGGTTCGTTTTTGGTGCAGGCCGCAAGCGCGGCGAGCGAAAGGACCGCGGTGACGCACGCGACACGCGCAGGAGCAATGGACATCATGCGACCAGAGTGGTCGCGGCGGGCTGCACGTGGCAAGCCGCGCTTACGAACGCCGCTCCGCGGCCACCGTCGCCGTCGCCGGGACAGGAGCGCCGACGGACGCCTCCGCCGCGCGCTTGGCCCGGCGCGTATCGATGATCTGGGTGACCAACGCGGGCACCGTCATCAGCATGATCCAAAGATCGAGGCCCAAGGAACGCCGCTCGCCATACTCGATGTCGAGGCGGACCATCTCATTGAACGTCGTCCGGTTCTTGCCCGAAACCTGCCAGAGGCCGGTAAGGCCTGGCACCGACTCGAAGCGACGGCGCTGTTCCGCCGTGTAGAGTTCAAACTCGTAGGGGATGCATGGGCGCGGCCCGACGAGGCTCATCTCACCACGCAGGACATTGATGATCTGCGGGAGCTCATCGAGGCCGGACGCACGCAGCAGCCAGCCGCCCGGGACCAAACGGCGGTCACCACGGCCGTCGAGCTTCTGCATCGGGACGCCCGAGCGAATCAGTTCCTTGAAGTGCGCCGAATGGGTCTTCACATCCGACGACAGGTGCATCGTGCGAAACTTGAAGATCATGAAGCGGCGGCCGCGGTAGCCGATCCGTTCCTGACGAAAGAAGATGGGGCCTGGAGAAAAGAGCATCGACATGACCCCGACGACCAACGCTCCCAGCGCAAAAAAAGGCAGCACCGCGAGACAGCAGATAATGTCGATGGCGCGCTTCCAGGCGGGCAGTTTGCGCAAGGCCGCCGGACGACGGATAACCATCGGGGGGCGGGAAGCGGAAAGATGCATGCTCATCAGGACAAATTGGACAGGCTGAAAATACCGTAAATACCCTGCGCTGAATATGGGCCGCCTGCCCCCACAACACTAGCCGCACGGCCCATGCCGAACGCTCCAGCAGGCGGCCTCCACAGGGCCAAACCGCAGCTGAATCGGTCAAGCGCCAACCTGCCTTGAAACCCTCCCGGCACCGAATCGTAACCGTGGCGTCACGAACACAACCACGGCTTCACGCCGCACTACTGCAGGATGCGAAACATGCTCGTGTAGTCGTCGGTCCAAAGCGGGATGGTGTTAGGCGGGGCGAGCGGGCTCGCCACCGCGGTAAGCTCCGGACGGTTCATGAAGGCGTCGTTGCGGCTGAGCACCATCCACGTCGCCCCATAAAGCCACCAGGCACCCTCCTCGCCGTCGCCACTGTCACCATCCTCGCTCGAAATCGCATGTGCGCGGAGCCCAAACTCGCGCGCGGCATTCTCCACGACGGGGCGCAGGTCGAGGTAGCGATTGGAGATGTTGACGAGAATCACGCCGTCCGGCTTCAAGTGCCGCAGGTAGATCACGAAAGCCTCGCGCGTGAGCAGATGCACCGGCACCGCATCACTGCTGAACGCATCCATGATGAGAAAGTCGAAATTCTGGGCGGGTTCGTTCTCCATCGAGAGACGGCCGTCGCCCATGACGATGTCGATCCTCGCCTTGCTCCGCGCGACGTAGCTGAAGGGCTTCTCCGCGATCGCCTTTACCTGCGGGTCGATCTCGTAGATGCGCATGTAGTCGCCGGGTTTTCCATAGGCGGCGATGGTGCCGACACCAAGGCCAAGCAGGCCGATGCGTTGGTTCTCCTGCCGCGGGAAATTTTTCAATGCGAGCGCGATGCCCGTCCGCGGGCCGAAATACGAAGTGATCATCGCCGCGCGCTCCGGCGCGGCGAACTGCAAGCCGTGCGTGATGCGGCCGTGCAGCAGCGTGTAGTAGTGGGCGTCGGGCTCCTCCTTGCGGTATTCGAGCACAGAAAGGACACCGTAGAAATTTCGGCCTGTCAGCAGCGCGCCTTGCTTCGCCTCACGCACGTGTCCGGTGAGCACCCACCCCAGCGCGACCAGACCGGCTCCGAGCAAAGCCACCGTCGCGCGATGGCCCACTCTTGCGCGATCACTGCGCCACCAGGCCAACCCCGTGACCAACGCAGCGCAGCCCGCGAGGGCCAGCACCACCCAACGGTAGTTCGAGAGCGGCAGGCCCCCTCGGGATATTTCCATGTAGGCGTAAACCGCGCCCGCCACCGCCAGCAAGGCCGCCAGCAGCCCCCAGCGCCGAGGGCTAAGAGCCTCGCGGTCGCGCAGGCACACCGCGATGAGCAGCACCACGAGCGTGGCGAGGCCGACGTGCAATTCGTAGAAATTATCGAAGACGAACGGCGCCACCAATGCCACGAACAGCCCGCCGATCGCGCCGCCCGCGGAGATCATCAGGTAGAACGACGTGAGGTGCCGCGGGTGCGGCTTCAGCCGGTAAACTTCACCGTGGCACACCATGCATGCCACGAACATCAGGCCCGTGTAGATCACGACTTGCCGCTGAATCGGCATGTCGGCGCCCTCGTAGAGCGCGATGCAGCCGAAGACCAGCGCGACCGCCAGCGCCAGTGTCCAATAGAAACGCGAATACCAACGCGGGCTGTCGAAGCAGATGATGAACGTCACCAGATACAGCGCGAGCGGCAGCACCCAGAGGAACGGGATGACCGCCACGTCCTGGCACATCTTGTTGGTGACCGCGAGGAGCAGCACCGAGCCGCACGCCGGCAACGCCATCCAAAAAAGGCGCTGCATCAGCGTCGGCGCGGGCGCATTGTCCTCCGCCGCATGCGCCAGCACCTCCGCCGCCACCCCCGGCTCGCGCCGCCAGAGGCGATAGGCGCACACGCCGCAGCACACCGCGTAGGCCACGAGCCCCCACGACCACATCTGGGCCTGGGCCTGGCGCGTGAACTGCGTCTCGAAGAAAAACGGATAGCTCACCAGCGCGAGCAGCGAGCCGACGTTGGAGAGCGCATAAAGCCGGTAGGGCGACGCCCCCGGTGTCAGGCGGCGAAACCACTCCTGCATGAGCGGCCCCGTCGCGGCCAGAATCAGATACGGCACGCCGAGGCTCACGAGCAGCAGCGCCAAGATGCGCCACGTCGGATCGCCCGCGCCTTCCGGTTTCCAATGATCGCCGGGGGTGATCGGCAGGCTGGCCAGCGCCGCCACGAGCAGCACGCCGTGCACCATCGCCTGCGTGCGCGGCTTGCAGCGGCGGCTCAGCGCATGGGCATAGGCATAGCCGCCGAGCAGCAGCATTTGGAAGAAAAGCATGCACGTCGTCCACACGCCCGGCGCGCCGCCAAACCACGGGAGGATGTATTTGCCGATGAGCGGCTGGACTTGGAAGAGCAGGAAAGCTCCGGTGAAGATCGTCAGGGCGAAGGCAAACATGGGTAAGGCGGTGCGACGCGTGGCGCACGCTCGGAGATGGGGAGGAAAGTGCGGTTGGCAACCGGCTTCCGTGCGGAGCGTCCGGGCCCCGCACGCAAAGGGCTGGCCAGCGCGCGGGAACTTCCTCCACTTTTCTCCTTCTCACCGACTCACCACACCATGAAGAAATCCCTCCTCGTCCTCCTCGCGACTGGTTTTGCGCTGCTCTCCGGCGGCCCACTCCTCGCCCAAGCCCCTTCGACCGCGCCCAAGCAGCAGCGCCTCATCCGCGTCTCCACGCTCAACTCCGTGGAGGCCAACCAGGAGTTTCAGAACAACGTGCAAGTCATGCACGCCCGCCGCCAGGAGCTGATCGAGGCCAACACGGCGATGGAAAAGGAGACCAACGCCTCCAAGAAAAAGGAGCTGAAGACCAAGGTGGACGCCCTCCTCGCCAAGCTCAGCGAGGACAACCAGAAGATGATGAAGGCCTATGGCTTCACGCTGGAGCGCAACTACACCATCGTCCCCGTCGTGTCGCACGTTTACATGATGGTGACCGAGGAGGAGGCCGCGAAATTCGAGAAGGAGCAGGCCGCCGCGGCGAAGAAGAAATAACGCGTTCGCACCCTGCGCCGCCTCCGGGCGCATTCGCGCCCCGGACGAGCGGCGGATCACCGCCGGCTCAGCGCACCGCCCGCCACACGGCGAGGCATGAGTCGATGAGCGCCGGCAGATCCGCGAGCGCGATCATGTTCGGTCCGTCGCTGATCGCGTTTGCCGGATCGGGATGGGTCTCGATGAACAGCCCCTCGGCCCCCGCCGCGAGCGCCGCCCGCGCGAGCGGCGGCACAAATTCCCGCTGCCCGCTGCTCTTGCCGCCCCCCGCGCCGGGGAGCTGCACCGCATGGGTGGCGTCGAACACCGTCGGAAATCCGTTCTGCCGCATCAGCGCAAACGAACGCATGTCCACGACGAGGTTTTGATAGCCGAAGGTCGTGCCGCGCTCCGTCTGCCAAATCTCGCGCGCCGCGCCCTCGCGCAGCTTGCCCGTCACGTGCACCATCTCCTGCGGTGAGAGAAACTGGCCCTTCTTCACGTTGACGACCCGGCCAGTCGCCGCCGCCGCCAGCAGCAAATCTGTCTGCCGGCACAGGAACGCCGGGATCTGCACGACATCGCACACCGCCGCCACGGCCACCACCTGTGCCGACTCATGCACATCAGTCAGCACCGGAAAACCGTAGTCGCGCTTGATCAGGGCGAGCAGCGCCAGCCCGGCGTCGATGCCGGTGCCGCGCGCGCCCGCCAGCGACGTGCGGTTCGCTTTGTCGAACGAGCCTTTGAAGACCACGTTCAGCTCCGGTCGCGAGCCCCGGAGCCCGACCAGGGCCTCGGCGACGGCGCGGCATACTCGCTCGTTCTCGAGCGAGCAGGGGCCGGCGATGAGCAACAGTTTTTTCGGATCGAAGAGCACGGTGGAAAAATAATCCCGGTCACTCTCAGGCCCCCGGCGCGGCGGAGGTCTCCAGCCGGGTCGCGATGTAGTTCAGGATGTCCGCCCGGCCGGAGCCATCGTGGGAGGAACTGGTCAGGATGTCGGGCAGCACGGCGCGTCCCTGCCGGAGCGTTTTCTTGTAGTCCTCGATGTTCGCCTTGAGGCGCATCGGGCCGAGCTTGTCGGTCTTCGTGAAGATGAGCGCAAACGGCACGGTGGTCGTCTCAAGCCATTGCAAAAACTCCAAGTCGATCGGCTGCGGCGGCAGTCGGCAGTCGATCAGCACGAAGACGCAGCGCAGGTTCCCTCGCTCCGCCACAAACCGCGCGATCATCTGGCCGATCTCGAGCCGCTGCCCCTTTCCCACCTTCGCGTAGCCGTAGCCCGGCAAATCGACCAAGCCCCACTCGCCATTGATGTGAAAAAAATTAAGGAGCCGCGTCTTGCCCGGCGTCGCCGAGACCTTCGCCAGATCGCGGCGGTGCACGAGCATGTTAATCAAGGAGGACTTCCCCACGTTCGAACGGCCCACGAAGGCAAACTCCGGCACCGTCCAATTCGGGCACGAGGCCACATCGGGTGCGCTGGTCTTGAATTCGGAGGAGGTGATTTTCACGGACGGCGCAGCGTGGCGCGCCCGGCGCGGAGTGCAACAGCGCACTCCGCGCGCCGCCAAGTGTGCCCGCCCCCGCGTTGCAAGCGTGTGCCCGCGCCCACGCGCTTTGCCGTTGTCTCGCCTGCGCCCGCGCGGAAATTTCCGTCATGCGCTTCACCTCAATCAACCCCGCCACCGGCCGCCGCATCGCCACGGTCCGCGCGCACGGGCCGGCCGAAATCGAGCAGGTGCTCGCCCGGGCCGCGGCGGCGCAACGGGAATGGCGCGGGCGGTCCATCGCCCGCCGCGCCGCGGTGCTGCGCCGCCTCGGCCGGACACTGCTCGCCGCGCGCGACGAGCTGGCCCCGCTCGCCACCGCCGAGATGGGCAAGCCCATCGCGCAAGCCCGCGCCGAGATCGAGAAATCCGCCCTCCTCTGCTCCTATTACGCCCGCCACGGCGCCACGATCCTCGCTGACGAGCGCCCGATCGCCGCGCCCGCGCAGGCCCGCGTGACGTTCGAGCCCCTCGGCACCGTCCTCGCCATCATGCCGTGGAATTTCCCCGTCTGGCAGGCCGTGCGCGCCACGGTGCCCGCGCTCATCGGCGGCAACACCGTGCTCCTCAAGCCTGCCGCCAGCGTCGCGGGCAGCTCACGCGCGCTGGAGCGGCTCTTCCTCCGGGCCGGTTTTCCGCGTGGCGTCTTCCAGCTCCTCCTCGCGGACAACGCCGCCATCGCCCGCGTCCTCGCCGATTCGCGGGTCCACGCGGTCACGCTCACCGGCAGCACGGCGGCCGGGAAAAAAGTCGCCGCCCTCGCCGGCGCGGCGATGAAGCCGGGCGTCTTCGAACTCGGCGGCAGCGACCCGGCCCTCGTGCTGGCGGATGCCGACATCCCGCGCGCAGCAGAGATCTGCGCGCAATCCCGCCTGCTCAATTCCGGCCAGAGCTGCGTGTGCGCCAAGCGTTTCCTCGTCGAGCGCAGGGTGCTCGCGGACTTTGAGCGCCACCTCGTCGAGCGCATGTCCGCGCGCCGCGTCGGCGATCCGGCCGATCCCGCCACCGAGATCGGTCCGCTCGCCCGCGCCGATTTGCGCGCGACGTTGCACGCACAGGTGCGGAGCAGCGTGCGGCTCGGCGCGCGCGTGCTCCTCGGCGGGGCTCCGACGCCCGGCCGTGGATTCTTCTACCCGCCCACGGTGCTGACGGGTGTGCGGCCCGGCATGCCGGCATTCGACGAGGAACTGTTTGGCCCCGTGGCCGCGATTGTTGCCGTGCGTGACGAGAGCGAGGCGGTGAAACTGGCCAACGCCACGCCCTACGGCCTCGCCGCCACTGTCTTCACCCGCAACCGCACGCGGGCCCGCAGCGTCGTGCGCCAGCTCGAGGCGGGCGCCGTGTTCATCAACGACTTCGTCCGCTCCGCGCCCGAGCTGCCCTTTGGCGGCGTGAAGGAGAGCGGCCACGGCCGCGAACTCGGCCCTTGGGGCGCCCGCGCCTTCATGAATGCGAAGACCGTCTGGGAGGCCTGAATGTCCCGCCAGCCTGGCGGAGAAAATGGTGGACCGGATCGGGATCAAACCGACGACCTCATCGTTGCAAACGACGCGCTCTATCAACTGAGCTACCGGCCCAAAACTGGCTGCGACGCGGAGGCTGAAGGGTGCGCGCCGCAGTGCGAAGGAAAAAATTGCAGCAGTTTCTCCCCTTCTGCACGCTCCGCCCACCCCATGAATCCGAAGCCCTTCCGCGTCGCCGCCCTCCTCCCCTTTCTCGCCGGCCCGCTCCTCGCGGCCGAACTGCCAGCACTCCGCGTGCGCCCGCAGACCATCGATCCCGCGATCCAAATCGGCTACGGGCTCGTGATCGCCGATGTCGATGGCGACGGCCGGCCCGACATCCTCCTGGCCGACGCCAAACAGATCGTGTGGTATCGCGCACCCAAGTGGGAGAAGTTCGTGATGGCCGAGAACCTCACGCCCAAGGACAACGTCTGCATCGCCGCCCGCGATCTTGATGGCGACGGCAAGGCCGAGGTCGCGGTGGGCGCCGAATGGAATCCCGGCGACACCACCGGCAGCGGCGCCATCTTTCTCCTCGATGCCCCGGCCGACCGCACGCAGCGCTGGACGCCGCGCCGCCTGCCGCACGAGCCGACGACGCACCGCATGCACTGGCTGCGCGGCCCCGATCGCACCTTCATGCTCGCGGTCCTCCCGCTCCATGGACGCGGCAACAAGAACGGCGCCGGCGCGGGCGTCGAGCTGCACGGCTACGAATGGCCCTGGACCGCCGCGAGCCGCCCCGCGCCGCTCATGGCCGCGCAGCCTCCGCTGCATCTCACGCACAATTTCGATTTGGTGCCAGGAGCCACCGCGACCTCCGGCGAGACGCTGCTGCTCGCGACCAAGGAAGGCGTCTTCTCCCTCGACGCACCCGCCAACCGCTCGTCGCCGCAGCCTGTGACCACGATCAACGCCGGCGAGGTGCGCCGCGGCTCGCTGCCGGGCGGCGGCCGCTACGTCGCGACCATCGAGCCGATGCACGGCAACGAACTCGCCGTTTATCGCGCCCCCGCGAGCCAAGCCTCCAGCGGCACCGATCTCACCACCCGCCGCACGCTGCTCGACGCCAAACTCATCCAGGGCCACGGCCTCGCCACCGGCGATCTGCTCGGAGTCGGCAGCGACCAGATCGTCGTCGGCTGGCGCGGCGCCAAGGCGGGCGACAAGGTCGGCCTCAAGCTCTACGCCGCCACCGATGCCGCGGGCGAGGCGTGGACGATGCACGCCTTGATCGACGACAACCAGATGGCCTGCGAAGACCTGAAGGTCGCCGACCTTGATGGCGACGGTCGCCCCGAGATTATCGCCGCCGGCCGCGCGACCAAGAATGTGATCATCTACTGGAACGAGACGCCGAAGGCGAAACGCTGAGCCTCAAGGGCGTGACTGACCCACGAGGGAATTGAGGTAGCGTTCCAGATTCGTGTAGCCATCCGCCTGAACCCGTGCGCCGTCGCCCGGGTTGCGCGGATCGAGGCCGTGGGCGCGCTCCCAATCGTCAGGGATGCCGTCGTGATCCGTGTCAGGCGGCGCAGACAGTGAGCGCAGCTCCGGCCAGCCGCCGACATCCCGGTGCGAGTCGATGATGCCCTTGCCTCCTCCCTTGTAGCTCGCGCCAAAGCGCGCCGTGCCCGTGCGCACCTCCTCGACGATGCGCGCATCCACGGCGTCGCGCGCCAGCGAGGCGCCGGCGTGCTGGAGCACCAAATCATAGGCCGCCTCGGCCGAGTGCGTGGCGACCGGCGCGACGACGTAGGGCGCAGGAGCGCGGAGCGTCGCCTCCGTCGCCTCGCCATCGGGCGCGAAGTCGATCCCACCTTTCCAGTTGTCCGCCGTGATCACGGGGAAGCCGTGGACATAGTTTCCCGCGGCAAACATTTTCCCGCGCGGATCTTTCTGGAGAAAGATCCGGTGCCGCACCTTCTCATCGGTGGCCGGGCCGGACTTGTAGTAGTTGTTGATCCAATTGCGCGGCCAGAGTTCGCCGCCGTAGGCCGAGTTGAACCCCCAGTTGTAGATCACGTTGTTGCGGTAATCCATCAGGCCCGAGTCCTTGTTGCCCGAGGCGCGGGGATTGCGGCTCGTGTGATGCGCGAGGAGGTTGTGGTGCCAAGAGCCGCCGGGGCCGCCCCACAGGCCGCCGTAACCGTGGTTGCCTTTCTTGTGCAGCGAATGCCAGAGACTCTCCGTGACCATGCACCACTGCACGGTGAGGTTGGACGCCTTGTTGATCGAGAAGGTCTCGTCGATGCCCCAGCTCACCGAACAGTGATCGATGATGATGTGATCGCCCTGCCCGCTGAAGCCGTCCTGCTCCTTCCCGCGCTCGTCACCCGGCCGGAAACGCAGGTAGCGGATGATGAGGTGCGAGGTGTCGAAATTGACCTGATAGCCCTTCACGCAGATGCCGTCGCCCGGCGCGGTCTGGCCCGCGAGGGTGAGATACGGCTCGCGGATCTTCAGCTCGGATTCGAGGGCGATGGTGCCCGACACGCGAAACACCACCGTGCGCGGACCCTTCGCCAGCACGGCCGCACGCAGGCTGCCCGGGCCGCTGTCGTTCAGGTTCGTAACCTCGATGACGCGTCCGCCACGCCCCCCGAGCGTGTATTTGCCAAAACCCTCCGCGCCCGGAAACGCCTGCGCACGACCGGGACGCGGCCGGCGCAACGTCACCTGCGGCGCGCGCGCCTCGTAGTCCACGTCGCAAGTCCAACCCTCGGGCAAAATCACGCGGTCGAAGCGTCCCTCAATCGCTTCGACGCCCGGAGCAAAGATCGGCCACACGGAATTTTCGTGCGGGGCGATGCGTCCCGTGAAGCGCACCTCAAGCTCCTTGCCGGAGAGCTGCCAGCGCCCGGCCGCAAGCGGCCGGACGACCTCATCGTGACCGACCTCGATGACCACACGCTCGGCCGCGCCCAAGGGCGCCAGGACGAGAAGCCAAATCGCGAAGCGGGGTGAAATTCGCACGCGCCGAGCTTAGCGGGCCCGCATCAGAGGCAATCACGGAGCGATATGCCAACCGCTGCGGGCGTGCAGAAATTGTGACCGCAGTTTCAGGGTAACACCAACGTCCCTTCGCTTTTGGACTGACATTGCGAGGAGCCGAGCGACGAAGCAATCCAGCTGGATTGCCACGGCGCGCTGCGCGCACCTCGCAATGACAAAGATCTAAAAGGTAGCGGACGTTGGTATGAGTCGCCTCTCCCACGACGCTCGTGCGCGGCCCACGCACCGGGCGGTTTGTCCGCGCTGGGTTGGGTGCTGCGTTCAGGGCCCGGCCAGCACCTCTTTGAGCGTCGTCAGCATGACGCTGGCCGAATAGGGCTTGGGCAGGAAATGGCTGACCCCGGAGCTGTTCAGCCGGGAGAGGTTGAAATTCGCGGTGAGTCCGCTGGCCCCGATGATTTTCACCGCCGGGTTGATGCGGCGCAGCGCCGCGATCAAAGCCGGCCCGTCCATAATCGGCATCATCATGTCGGTGATCACGACCGCGACCTCAGCACGGCGCGTCGCATAGACACCGATGGCCTGGGCCCCATCCACAGCGGTGACCACCTTGTAGCCAAAGGTCTCGAGCGTCTGCCGCGTGACGCTCAGGATTATCTCCTCGTCATCCACCACGAGGATGAGCTCGCCGTTGCCGCGCGGGAGCTCCTCTTTGGGGCTGGCCAAATCGGCTGTTTTTCCCGCCGCGTCCTCCTCGCGGACCGTGGGCAGATAAACCTGAAACGTGGTTCCCCGGCCGGGCTCACTGTAGACGTTCACAAAGCCCCCGTGTGAGCGCACAATGCCGACCACGGTCGAAAGCCCGAGCCCCGTGCCCCGCCCCTGCTCCTTGGTGGTGAAGAACGGCTCAAAAATCCGGTCGATAATTTCTTTCGGGATGCCGGTTCCGTTGTCGGTCACCTTGACAAGGACGTAGCGCCCGGGGCTCACGCCACGATTCATCGCGGCATACTGGGCGTCGATCTCCATGTTTGCGGCGGAAACTTTTATCTCGCCGCCATCGGGCAGCGCATCGCGGGCATTGACGCACAAATTGACCAGAACCTGGTTGAGTTGCGTCGGGTCCCCGAGGACCGGCCAAAGGTCCTGGGGCAAATCGGTCTCGAAGCGAATGTTCTTCGGGAAGGTCGATGCGGCGATGGCTTCGACCTCCTTGACGACGTGCTTGATTTCCAAGCTGACCCGCAGGCCTTCCACACCTCGGGCAAAAGAGAGCACCTGCTTCACGAGACTGGTCCCGCGCTCCGCGCTGCGTTCGATGATCGAGATCATCTGCTGGCTCTTGGGATTGGGTTCATAGACCCGGAGCAGGGAGACCCCCATGAGGATTGGCGCCAGCAGGTTGTTCAGATCGTGCGCGATGCCGCCGGCCAGGGTGCCGATGCTCTCCAGCCGCTGCGCCCGCAGGAATTGCTGCTCAAGCTTCTTCCGCTCGGTGATGTCGGTATTGATGGCCAGGACCGACTTGGGCCGCGATGCCTCGTCGCGCACTTGGGTCCAGCGCACCAGCAGGGTCAATTCGCGTCCTTCCTTGGTCCGTTTGGTCAACTCGCCCTCCCACTTGCCGTCGGCCACAAGGCGGGCATGGGCCTCGCGAAACTTGACCGGGTCGGGCTGCAGGAGTTTAGCAGACAACTGGCCCAGCGCCTCGGCACTGGTCCAGCCGTAGATCTGCTGCGCCCCTCGGTTCCAATAGATTATCCGGTCGTCCGCATCTTTCACGAAGATGGCTTCGTTGGCGATATCCAGCAGCGCCGCCTGCTCGCGCACGTTGGCCTCGGCGCGCCGGCGCTCCATCTCCGAGGCCGCGCGGGCCGCGAAAATCCGGAGCGTGTCCGTGATGATTCTCGTCTCCTTCAGGGGCTCGCGGAAAAGCACATACAGCAGGCCGATTTTCTCTCCGTTGGCATTGCTCAGGCGCCGGCCCACGTAAGCCTCGGCGCCCAGGTTCGCCAGATTGGAGGACTCGGGGAAGAGCGCCGCCACGCGGGCGGGAAAAACGCATTCATCTTCCGCCATCAGTTTCACGCAGGGCGTCCCGGCAATCGCGTAGTCAAAGCTCTCGATCTTCTTCCCATCCACCACGCCGGCAATGATCCGGGCGCTGGGCGGTTCCCCGGGCAGCATCTCCGCCACGAATCCGGCCGCGCCGCCCAGTGCCGCCGCCATGTTGCCGGCCAGTTGTTCAAAGAATGCAGTGCCCGTGCTGGCCGAGACAGCAGTGGCCACATTGGTCACCACGCTTTGAATCCGTGCGCTCGCCTGCTGCGCGCGCAGATGGCCGATGCCAAAGGCCAGATCGTCCGCCAGTTCCTGCAGGAGCTTGATTTCCTCCGCCCCGGCTTGGAGCGGCTCGGAGGAATAAAGGCCCAGCAGTCCGAAGGTGCGGTTGTCACCGCGCAAAGGCAGACAAATCACGGAGCGATACCCGCGCCGGCGGGCGGCCTCGCGCCAGATGAAGCTGGCATCCTGCTCCATGTCCTCGGACATGCAGGGCTGCCCGGTGCGAATCGTCCGCCCTCCCGGTCCGCCCCCCTCGGGGGTATTCTCCTGCCACGTGAGGGTGACCTCCGAGAGGTAGCCCGTCTCGGCTCCGGCATAGGCCACGGGCCGGATGGTGCGTTGCGCATCGTCCTGCGCAAATCCGACCCAGGCCATCCGGTAACCGCCGCTGTTCACGGCGATCTCGCAGACGTCCTTGAGCAGCTTGGTTTCGTCATCGGCGTGGATGAGCGCCTCATTGCATGCACTCAGCATCTTGAGCGCCCGGTTGGTGCGGATGATTTCGAGCTCCGCGTGCTTCAGGTCGTGGATGTCGGTGCAGGTGCCGAACCATTTCAGCACGTTGCCGTCGGCATCCTTTTGTGGTTCGCCGCGGATGAGCCACCAGCGATATTCGCCGTCGGCCCGGCGCAGGCGGCACTCCAGCTCATAAGTCCCGACGGTGGAAGTGGCCTGCTGCCAGGCATCCCAGGCGCGCTGCTGGTCTTCGGGGTGGAAGGGCTTGTTCCAGCCGTGGCCGAGACTTTCCTCCAGGGTCAGCCCGGTGTAGGCCATCCAATGCTCGTTGAAGTAGATATTCCAGCCATCCGGTCGCGTGATCCAGACGATCTGCGGCATGGCCTCGGCGAGATTGCGGAATTCCCGCTCGCTGACCGCCAATGCCTCGGCGGCACGGCGGCGCTCCGTGAGGTCCGTCATGCCGCCGACCATGCGCACGGCCTTGCCCTCGGGATTGCGGATCAAATAGCCGCGATCCAGCACGTAGGCGTAGCTTCCATCCTTGCGGAGATAGCGGTATTCATACGACCAGGTGTTGTCGCCGGAATCGATCTTCGCCTGGATGCTCGCCAGCACGGATTCCCGCTCATCCGGGTGGATTCGTTTGGTCCACGACTCGATGTCGGATTCGGTTTCGTTCCGCGTGTAACCGAACATCACCTCGTAGCTATCGTTCCACCACAGCTGGTTGGTGACGAGATCCCAATCCCAGACGGCGTCGTTGGTGGCCTTCGCCAGCAGGCTGAAGCGTTCCTCGCTGACGCGGAGCGCAGCCAAGGCCAGCTTCTGCTGCGAAATGTCCGCCACAAAGCAAATGCCCCGATCAGGTGCGCCGTCCAGCAACGCCGCCCCAACCACCACCGCCACGCGGCTGCCGTCCTTGCGGAAATATTCCTTTTCAAATGGAGCGCAGCGCCCCGTGGAGGCGATCTCGGCCAGCGCCTGTTCATCCGCGACGCGGTGTTCCAGAGGAGTCATCCTTCGCCAATCAATCTGGCCGCTTTGCAGATCCTCGCGGGAGTAACCCACCATCCGCAGGAAGGCATCGTTGGCGTCCGTAATCCTGCCATCGCGATCCCAGAACAGGAGACCGAGGAGGTTGGACTCCGCGAGTTGCCGAAACTGCGCCTCGCTCGCGCGCACCTTTTCCTCCGCCGCCCGGCGCGCGGTGATGTCCTCGATGACACCGACAAACTGCCGTGGCTGGCCTTCGGATGCCGGCAACAGCGACAGTGTCAGGTGGCACCACACCGCATGGCCGTCCTTGTGCAGATAGCGCTTCTCCCAGGCGGCGGTGTGCAGTTCCCCCGCCAGCATCTGTGCGACGGTCGCGGCTTCGCGCGCCCGGTCGTCCGGGTGCGTGGTCTGCACGCAGTCACGGTTCAGCATCTCCTCGGCGGAGTAGCCGACGATCTCGCAGAAGCGCTCGTTGGTGCGGAGGAAGATCCCTTCGGTGGATGCGAGGCACATGCCGACCGCCGCCTGGTCGAACAGCCCGCGGAAGCGGGCCTCGGACTGCGCGATGGCCTGCTGGGCCCGGGTAATTTCAGTGGTGTCCTGCGACATCCCCGAAATCCCGATGAATTGGCCCTTCAGATCGCGGACGACCCGCGCGTTGGAATTGAGAATCGCGATGCTGCCATCCTTGCGCCGGATGCGGTTGGAATAATTGATGACGTCCTGCCCATCCCGGATCATCCGGGCCATGAGTTCGTCATTCGCCCGGCACTGATCCTCCGGGACAAACTCGTGATACCGGTGGCCGATCATTTCGTCCGGCTCACGTCCGAAGATCGCGCGGCTGGCCTGATTGACGAAAGTGAACCGCCCTTCGGCATCCACCGTCCAGATCATGTTGGTGGACGTCTCGACAAGGTCGCGATACTGACGCTGGCTCTCCGCCAAGGCTTCCCGGGCGCGCTCGCGCTCGGTGATGTCGCGGGCGAAGCCCTGTATGCCGACCGCCTTCCCCTCCCGCAGGATCGGGCTCTCCAAAATCTCGAGCACGATGCGGCGGCCGTCCTTGTGCCGCACCACCGCCGGATAGGGCTCACAGGGCTTGCCGTCCTGGAGCGCCCGGTCGGTGAGGGCGTGGACATCGGCGTTCAGCGGATCATCCGCGATGACGAGGAAATCGCACGGCTTGCCCACCAGATCCTCGGGTTCGTAGCCGAGCACATCACGCGTTGAAGGTGAGAGATATTCGAACCGGTGCTCGCGGTCATGCGTGTAGAAGAGCACCGTTTCGCTGCCCTCGACCATCAGGCGGAACCGTTCCTGGCTTTCGCGCAGAACCTCCTCGGCCTTCTTGCGCTCGGTGATGTCGCGCTCAATGGCCACCCAGTGCGTGAACCAGCCCTTCGCGTCCGCCACCGGCACGATGTCGAGCTCGACCCAGAACTCCTCGCCGGACTTGGTGTAGTTGATCAGCTCCTCACGGCAGGGCTGCCACGCCTTGAGCGCGGCGCGGAGCCGGTCCAGGGCGTCGCGCTGGGTCTTCGGCCCCTGCAAAATGCGGGGCGACTTGCCGATGGCCTCCTCGCGCGTGAAGCCGGTGCGGCGGACGAAGGCATCGTTCACGTAGAGGATGCGCGGGCCCGGATCGTCGATCGGCTCCGCCTCGGTGATCAGCACGATGTCGTTGAGCCGCGACACACAGGTCTCCAGCAGCCGCAATTGATCCTCCTTGGCGCGCTGGTCCGTGACGTCCAGCACCGTGCCCGAAAGGGCGACGGGCTTGCCGTTCTCATCATGGATCAGCTCTCCCCGCTCCCGCACGAAACGGACTTCGCCGTCGCCGCGGATGATGCGGTGCTCGATCTCCAGCGGCTTCTGTCCGGAGAGGGCGATCTCCTGGGCCGCCTGCATCGCCGCCCGGTCGTCGGGATGGACCAAGGCGAGAAAGGCATCGTAGGTGGCGGCGAATCGCGACGGTTCGACGCCGAAAATCCGGAAGATTTCCTCGGACCACGACAGTTCGTTCTTCGCGATGTCGAGTTCCCAGTTGCCGAGGTGGGCGATGCGCTGGGCCTCCCTCATGCGGGCTTCGCTTTCAGTCAGGACCTGCTGGACCGCGAGGCGTTCGATCACGACGGCCAGCAGTGTGGCCACCGCCTGCATGAAGTCGGCGTCGGGGCCATTAAACTGTCGCACCGTCCGCGAATGCGCGCCCAACACGCCCCACGGCTTGTCTCGGAGCATGATCTTCACGCTGAGCCCGCTCACCACATCGTGCTGCTGCAGAAGCGGCGGCGCCTTGAAGCGGGTCTCCTTGGCATAGTCGTTGACGTAAATCGCGCCCTCCGAATGCAGCGTAAATCCAGCCTGGGACTCGCGGTCCACCCCAACCGTCCCGACACCGACCAAGCCCGGTTGCCAGCCCAAGCCGGAGACCAACCGGAGGTGACTGCCGTCCGGCACAAGCTGCAGCACTTTGCAGAGGTCAACCTCGAGCGATTCGGCGACGGTGCGGGTGGTAAAATCGAAAATCCCCTCGAGTGTCGTGGCCCGCGTCGCCTCATACCCGATCTTTGCGATGGCCTCCTGCTGCCGCGCGCGATTGCGCATCACCTCGGCGGCGAGGATGCGCGCGGTGATGTCCTGGCACGTGCCCACGGCGCGGACGGGCTTGCCCTCTGCATCGTTGAAGGTCTGCCAGCGCTCCTCGATGTGCTTGAGTTTGCCCCCAGGGAGAAGAATCCGGTGTTCGATGGCGAACGACCCGGGACGACCCATGGATTGCACAAAGGCGTCGTCCACCCGCTGGCGGTCGTCCGGGTGCACGAATTCCAGGAAACCCGGATGGCTGGGTTGAAACTGCTCCCGTGTCGTCTCGAAAATGCGGAACGTCTCGTCGGTCCACGTGACGGCCAGCGTCGCCAGGTCGGTTTCCCAGCTGCCGACGCTGCCCACCACCTGCGATTCAAGCAGCCGTTGCCTCTCGATCGTCAGCTTTTCCGCGAGGCGGCGCTGCTCCTGCTCCTGCTCCCGCAGGTGCTCCTCCGCGAGGCGGCGCTGGGTCACGTTGACATGCATGACCACCGCTCCCAGCCGGCGGTCCTCCGCCACGGGAGTCACCATCATCCGGAACCAGCGTTTTTCCGTGGGGGAGTGACAGGGATACTCCAGGCCGAACTCCCGCACCTCGCCGCGCAGCACGCGCCGGATGCCCTCGGCCGCCTCGGCAGACTCCTCCGCGCAATCGCCACTGGCCCGGTCGCAGACGGAGAGGTAGTTCTGTCCGACGAAAAAATCCGGGCTCAGCAGCACGTTGGCGGAGGCGAAGCGCCGCCACGATTCGTTCACCTCGATGATCACGCCCTCGGGATCCAGCAGGGCGATGTGGGCCGGCAGGGCATTGAGGATGCCGCGCTGCAGGGCCGCCGCCCGACGCAGCTGATCCTGGGCTTCGCTGAGCAGATAGGAACGGCCGTCGCCCGTCGCGACCGCGTCGAGCCCACCCCCGGTCAATTCCAGCAGCTCCCGTTCCGTGTCTTGCAGCCTGCGGACGAGCGCCGTGATCCTGCGCTGGCGGACGGCGGGGGTAGGATCGTCCTTCGGCTTCATGGCTATACCGGAGGCAGCCCCAAAGCCTGGAGGACGACCAAGGAATTGCCCAGATTGCCAATGATGGTTCGCACCGGTCGTGGCTCCAGCTTCAGGAGGGTGGGGGTAATCAAGACCTTGTCCTTGATCGCGCGCTCGGGCTCCGAAAGGACATCGATCACATCGATGTGGTGGCGGTCGGGCAAATGTTCGCGGCAGAGGCGCTCAAGATTCATCTTCGCTTGGGCGGAGTTTGGCGAATCACCGGCGACGTAGAGCCGGAACTTTAATTTTGGCGGGGCCTTCACGTGGTCTTTCTTGGAGAGGGGTTGGGCGCGGCATCCGCGCCGCGCAGAGCGGCAATGTCCTTGCGCGTGGCGGCGGATTGGGCCCGGGTTTCCGTCTGCTTCGCCCGCAGGATCGCCCGTTCAGACCTCGCGTTGGCGAGGTCCCGCTCGAGCGCCTTCAGCTTCAGGAGCAGCTCAGTCTCCGACGCGTCCAACTCACGCGCCCGGCGTTGCTCCAACTCCCGCTCGGCCTGGCGCTGATTGCGCAGCGCCTGCTCCTTTTCCCAGCGCAAGGTGCCCATGAGCACTTCGCCGCCCGCCGTGTAAACATCGGAGAGCGTCACACCTTCGGTGCGGAGGACCAGTTCGCGCACCTGGTTGGAATGCGAGGTCCCGCGGGACTTGACGATGGTGAGCGCGCGGTTGCGCTCGCCGGCGTGCACCACGTAGCTGAGGTGAATCCACGTGTCGGCGATGGTCGAAATTTCCATCGAGGTGCTTTCATCTTCCAAGGCGGTGGCATCAAGCAGGCTCGTGCACAGGACCGTCAAACCCTCGCCCTTGCACCAGTCAATCAGCCGTTCCACCACACTGTGCGCCGCCTGTTCGTTGCCGCGCTTGGCCAAGGCCGAGATCGGGTCAACGACGAGGTGGGCGGCCCGATGTTCACGAGCCAGAAGCTTGATGTGCTGCAGGTGGGCTTCCGCACTGCCATCGCCTGACTTGGCCTGCACGATTTGCAAAAGCCCCCGCCGGACGAACCCGGCCAGGTTGATGTTCACCGAGGCGAGATTGCGGACCATCTCCGCCGCGGGCGAGTCGAAGCTCACAAACAGCGTCCGTTCGCCACGGCGGCAGGCCGCGGCGGCAAAAGCCCCGCTGAGCGTGGACTTGGCCGTGCCCGGCGAACCGGTAATCAACACGCTCGCGGCCCGGTAGTAGCCGCCCCCCAGCATCGAGTCCAAGCGGGCAATGCCGCTTGAGACGCGCTCCAGCGTGGCGCCTCGCGTGGCGTTCAGGTCCGCTCGCGGCCCGGCGACGTCGAGGCCCTCCCGGCCGATGACGAAGGGGCTTTCGTTCTCCGCGAAGCTGGAGCCCCGATACTTTACCACCCGGATCGTGCGCTGCGAGACCCCCTGGGTCATGTCGTGATTCAGGACGAGCGCGCAATCCACCATGAACTGCATGAACTCGAACGGCTGGCGCCCGGCGGCCCCGCCGCTCCAAACCTTGGCCGTGAGCAAAGCCGTCAGTCCATGCCGCAACAACCAGTCGTGGAGCCGGTAGATTTCCCGCCGCTGGGAGCGCGGATCGTCCATCAGATCCAACACGACGTCGAGGGAGTCGAACACGATGCGCCGGGCCTTCATCGCGCGCACCTTGGTCTCCAGCATCGCCAGCAGGCCGACCAAATCAAACTCCCCCGAATGCACCAAGTCGCTGGTCGGCTGGGCATCGATGAAGAGGAGCTTCTGCCGTTTCAGTGCCGGCAGCGACCACCCGAATTTGGCGGCGTTTTCGGCAATCCGGCGGGAGTCCTCCTCGAAAGCCACGAAAATGCCAGGTTCATTCCACGTGCGCGCCCCATTCACGAGCGTCTGCAGGGCAAAGAGCGTCTTGCCGGAGCCCGCGCCACCCAGCACCAACGAAGTCCGGCCCCGGGGCAGACCGCCCGCGGTGACTTTGTCGAACCCAACAATGCCAGTCGGGCATTTTGATACCATCGCGTCTGGGTGGGGCTTCATCGCGGGGTGGAGATAAGTGGCGGGGTTTGATAAATCAAATTGGGAGTTGGTTTATTTCAAACGTGCCAAGGGCCAATGAGTGCCTACTTGGGATCGAGTGCTAAAGTTATTGCAGGATGATGCCGTCTGATCCTCAGCATGAATCCTTACACCATCTTGGTGGTTGAAGACCAAGAGGAGATGCGCGCGGCGATCGAAGCGATGCTCACGGTGGCGGGATATTGCGTGGTTTCGGCGGCCAACGGACACGAAGCGAAGCGGACCATCGCCACGCATGCGATTGATCTCGTCCTGACCGATTTGCTGATGCCGGGAAAGGATGGCATCGAAGTCATCTCCGACCTTCGCCATGGCAACCCCCAGCTGCCCATCATTGCCATGTCGGGTGGAGGCCGCATGCCCGCCTCATTCTACCTCAACATCGCGCGGGGTCTTGGCGCCGAGACCTTGCTCGGAAAGCCCTTTTCCGAGCAACGCCTGCTGGCGGAAGTTGAGAAGGCGCTTGCGCGACAGGAGGCCGAATAGCAGCGCTGTCACTTTTTCCAAATGGCCTGCCTGAAGCTCGAAGCGCCGAACGGCGGATACCCCGAAGCCGCCCTGCCGCGAGGGCATTCCTGCGGCCCGGTCTTCGGTCATTAAAAACATAACACAGAACCAAACTGCCGCGCGAGGAACGTGAATGACAACCGTGTTGCGCCCCTTGGCGGCGCAGCCGGAACCAGATCCTCGTTGACCACGATTTGCGCGTTCATTCTCCTGAAAAGAAACAGCTGATACATCGCCGCGCCGTTGCATGAAGCATATCCTACTTGTCGACGATCACGCCATATTCCGGCAAGGTCTGAGGCATCTTTTAGCTCACCACTTCCCGGATGCGCAATTCGGCGAGGCCAGCAACTTGGGGGAGGCGCTTGAGCTCCTGAACCGACAGCAATGGGACCTGCTGATTTGCGATCTCACCATGCCGGGCCGAAATGGATATGAGGTGCTGGCCGAGTCCGTGCGTGCTTATCCGCAATTGCCGGTTTTGATCCTTAGCGCCATTGCGGAGGAAACCGCCGGCCTCCGCGCCATCAAGGGCGGTTCCGCCGGCTATCTCAGCAAGCAGGCCAAACCCGAGCAGTTGATCGAGGCGGTGCAGAATGTGCTTCAAGGCCGCCGGGTGATCAGCCCTGCCCTGGTGAGCCGTCTCACGGCCGAGTTTCAGCGCGCGGGCGGTCGCCCGCAGCACGAGTTGCTTTCAGACCGCGAACTGCAGGTGTTTCATCTCAGCGCCACTGGAAAGTCTCCCAAGGAGATCGCCGCCGATTTGAGCTTGAGTCCCAAGACCATCAGCACTTTTCGCAGACGCATTTTTTTAAAGTTGGGCGTGCGCAGTGATGTCGAACTCGCCCGCTACGCAGGGGAACACGGAATCTCCGAGCACGAGTAGCAGATGAGTGTAATCTGCGGCTTATGATAAGCCCCCAGCGCGCCACTCCGTCGACGCCGGACGATGGGAGATAACCTTTGGCCAGGTCCTGCGGCCGGCGCGGACCACGTTCTCCCACCGGCTGAGTGTGGCTAGGGTTGAGCGCCCCCGGGCGACGTTACAACGAAGCTCCAACTGGTGCCCGGGACAGGACTCGAACCTGCACACCTTTCGGCAAAGGCTTCTAAGACCTTCGTGTCTGCCATTCCACCACCCGGGCGATAGTGATTTTCGATTTCGAGGCTTCCGATTTCGGGAGCCGGAGCAAGCGGGGAAACGCTCCGCTCGCTTGCCCACTTGTCACCCGATCTCGAGCAGTTCCACCTCGAAAATCAGGGTGGCATTGGGCGGGATGGCGCCGGGGTAGCCGCCGGCGCCGTAGGCCAATTCGGGCGGGAGGGTGAGCCGCACCTTGTCGCCGATTTTCATCTGCGCGACGCCCTGGTCCCAGCCGGCGATCACCTGGCGCTCGCCGAGCACGAATTGGAACGGCTCGTCGCGATCGACGGAGCTGTCGAATTTTTCGCCCGTCGTGAGCCAGCCGGTGTAGTGCACGGTGACGAGGTCGCCTTTCTTGGGCGAAGCACCGGAGCCGGCGGTGAGTTTCTCAATCTGGAGGGAAGCCATCGCGGATGGTCAGGGCGCAAAGCACAAGGGCGCAAGCCGGTCGTGCGCCCAAATATTCCTTGCCGGTCCAGGCACGTTTCCGTGCTTTTCTCGACGTGAGAACCATCACCCCTCCCTCACGTTGTGGACTGCTGCTCACCGCGATCCTCGCGTTTTGCCTGGCGCCCCGCGCGCATTGCCGGCTTGGCGAAACGGAAGCTGAATTGGGAAAACGCTTCGGTGCGCCTCGCACCCAAGCGCAGGATACGCTGCTGGCGGCGGGCAAGATCATCCGGCTCTGGCCCAAGCTCACATATAGCCAGGACGATTGGACGATCGCGTGCGACATCGTGGAAGGGCGATGCGCCCGAGCGACCTATCAGAAGCCAGGCGAGTGGACGGATGATCACTTTCTTGCGGCCCTGAACGCAAACGCACAAGGGGCAACGTGGACCGAGGTTTCCGACGCCAGATTCAAGACCGTGAAACGAGAATGGAAACGCAGCGATGGCGCGACCGGGCTTTGGCGGAAAGGCGTGGGGCTCACCCTCACTACTCCGGCCTACGTGCGGGCCAAAGAAACCGCCGCGGCCAAAGCCAAGGCGCAATCGCAGCAGATTCCTAAACTGTAATCACTGAGTGAGGCGAAAGGCCTGAGAGGAGGTCGAATATCATTCAGTCAGCAAGCGCCGTCGTCCGGAGGCGCGGTTCCCGTCGCGCCTGGGTGCGCGATTCGAAATCGGCCGCGAGCGCAAGCAGGCGCGGCTCAGTCCAGGCCTGGCCAAAGAAAATCAAACCCAGAGGCAGTCCCGCGATCTGCGTCATGGGCACGGTCACGCTCGGGTAGCCGGCCATCGCGGCGGCGGCGACCGCGCTGCCGCCGTTGGGCCCGCGGCCTCCGAAGATCGGATCGTCGCCGCGCGGGGGCGCGAGCAGGGAGGCGGCCGCGCCGATCGCGATGAAGGCATCGAGGCGATGCTTCGCCGTGAGGGCGTCGATGCCCTCCGTGCGCGCGATGCGGTGGCAGGTGGCGAGCGCCGCGAGGTAGGCGGCGTCGGTGAGCGGGCCCTTGGCCTGAGCGCGGGCAAAATACTGCTGGCCGAAGAGCGGCTGCTCGCGGGGCCAATTCTCGTCGTTGAACCGGATGATGTCCGCGAGGGTCTTCATCGGCGATGCGGAGCCGAGCTCGCGCAAATAGGCGTCGATGCCCGCCTTCATTTCATAAAGCATGACCTCGATGCGGGGAGCACCTGCGGCCGCGAGGCCGGGAAACTCACCCAGGTCGATGACCTCGGCCCCGGCGGCGCGGATGGTCGTGACCGCGGCGGTGAGCGCGGACTCGAGCGCGGGCCGCAGGCCGGGGGTGCGCACAAAGCCGATGCGGGCGCCGCGCAGTGCGCCAGCGGGCAAGGGTTTCATCAGCTGCGCGGAGAGCGCCGGCGGCAGCGCCCGGGTGGCTTCGTCGCGCGCATCGGTGCCGGCCAGCGCAGCGAGCACCAGCGCGGCGTCGCGCACGGTGCGCGTCATCGGGCCCGCGGTGTCGAAACTCGCGGCTATCGGGATCACGCCGCTGCGGCTCACGGCGCCCACGGTGGGCTTGAGGCCGACGATGCCGTTGACAGCGCCGGGGGAGAGGATCGAACCGTTGGTCTCGGTGCCGATGGCGGCGACGCAGAGATTGGCCGCGACAGCGACGGCCGAGCCCGAGCTCGAACCCGACGGCGTGCGGTTGAGCGCGTAGGGGTTGAGCGTCTGGCCGCCCCGCCCGCTCCAGCCGCTCACCGAGCGCTCGCCGCGGAAATTGGCCCATTCGCTCAGGTTGGTTTTCCCGAGGATGACCGCGCCGGCTTCGCGCAGCCGCGTGACGAGGTGCGCGTCGCGCGGCGGCTTGAGGCCCACGAGCGCAAGCGAGCCCGCCGTGGTCTCCATGCGATCCGCCGTGGCGATGTTGTCCTTGAGCAAAATCGGGATGCCATGGAGCGGACCGCGCACCCGGCCGGCTTTGCGCTCAGCGTCGAGACTCTCCGCGAGGGCGAGAGCATCGGGATTCAGTTCGATGACGGAATTGAGTTTCGGACCGGCGCGGTCGATCTGCGCGATGTGCTCAAGGTAGGCGGCGGTGAGTTCACGGGCGGTGAGCGTGCCCGCGACCATGCGCGACTGAAGATCATCAATCGTCGCCTCTGCGAAACGGAAGGCCGGCTGCGCGACCGCCAGCACGGTGGCGCAAGCGGCCATGACCGCGGCAAAACAGGATTTCACGGCACCTCCCCCAGCCGCTCGCCCATCTTGGCGTAGGTCTCGACGTGCTGCGCGCTTTGCTCGAGCACATCCGCATCGAATCGGATGCGCCCGCGCTGAAACACGGTGATCACGCACGAGCCGCCGAACGCGAAGAAGCCTTTCTCTTCTCCTTTCGCCACGGCACGCCCGGGCACGAAGCTCTGCTGGATGGTGCCGACATTGGTCGCGCCGACCTCGATGATCGCGACGGTGCCGAACTGCGCCGACTCGACGAGTGTGACGACGCGTTTGTTTTCCACGAGGTAGCGGATGTTCCGCCGCAGCGCGATCGGGCTCACGGAGTAGAGCCAGCCGTTGATCAAGCGCGGCTCGCCGGGCGTGCCGGCGACGGGAAAATGAAACCGGTGATAGTCCACCGGGCAGAGCCGCGAGATGAGCATCGCGCCGCCGGCGAATTTCTCCGCGAGCGCGGCGTCGCCGAACAGCTCGGCGAGCGTGAAGGTCGCGCCCTTCACGTAGAAGCCCGGCGCGGCGGACACATCCTGAAACGCGAGGTGCCGGCCGTCGGCCGGGAAGACCGCGACGTTTTCCCCCGCGGCGATCGGACGCGCGCCCGGTTTCAGCGCGCGGTAGAAAAACTCGTTGAACGTCCGATAGTCGAAGGGCGACTTGGCGAACTCGTCCACGTCGATCCCATACTGCGTGATGAACGGCAGAATGAGCGCCGAGCTGTCGCGCCCTCCGGCCATCATGGAGAAGAGCTGGGTCACCCGGGATTCGGATTCGTGGCGCCTCCCGATTCTCATGCGCCAGCCATACCAGCGGGAAAAGAACGCGCGCCGGATCAACCCCCACACGAACAGGCGGCCGATGGGGTTCTCGTAGGCCAGCCGCATCCACCGCTCGCCGAGGACGAGTTCCGTCTTCACGGTGCGCGTGCTGCGATCAAAAAAACGGATGGGCTCGGCGGGCATGGCGGCACTGTGCGGGCCGCCTCCCCGACCTCAACGCGGTTTTTCACCCCCACCTTAATCCCGCGCGCCGCGGCTGGCCGCGACGATCCGCCGACCGCTCACCTCGATCGGAAAATTTCGCTGGCGAGGCACTCGGTGATGAGGGTGCGCAGGCCGTAGCCGTCCTTCTTCACGGCCTGGACGATGTCCTCGATCACAAACTCGTCCACAGCCTCCATGTGGCGGCCCGTGGCGTAGCTGAGAAACTGTTTCGTGAGGTGCCGGGTGAACATGTCGGTCCGGCTGCCGACGAGGATGTTCTTGAAATCGTGAAAGCCGGCATAGGTCTCCCCGGAGCCGAATTCGCCGGTGGCATCCACCTTCGGGGCGGCCGCGCTGCCCTTGGGCTTGGCGTAGGTCGTTCGCCAGCGGCCGATGGGATCGAAGTTCTCGAGACTGAAGCCGAGCGGATCGATCTTGCGGTGGCATTCGGCGCAGGCCGGATCGGCGCGGTGTTTGGCGAGCCGGTCGCGGATAGTGGTGGCCCCGCTCACATCCGCACCGAGGGCCGGAACCACATCCGGCGGCGGCGGCGGTTTGATGCCGAGGATGTTTTCCGAAACCCAGACGCCGCGCGTGACGGGCGAGGTCTCGACGCCGTTGGCGCTGACGGTGAGCACGCCGGCCATGCCGAGCAGGCCGCCGCGCTGTTGTTTGTCCGCGAGGCTGACCCGCTGGAAACCGTCGGCAATGCGGAGCGTTTTTTGCTCGGGCAGGCCGTAGAGCTTGGCCAGCCGCTTGTCGGCAAACGTGTAGTCGGCGTCGAGAAACAGCCGCACCGAGCCGTTGGACTTGAGCAGATCGCGGAAGAAAAGACGCACCTCCGTCTTCATCGCCTCGGGCAAGTTCTCGGCGTAATACACCCGCATCGATTCGCGCGGCGGCGGCTGACTGCCGAGATCGCGCAGGTTCAGCCAGGCGTCGAGGAAGGCGTTGACGAATCCGCCCACGCGATCGTCGGCGAGGAGCCGGGCCGTCTGTTTGCTGATTTCCTTGGGATCGGTCAGTTTTCTGGCCGCCGCCGCGGCCATCAGCTCCCGATCCGGCGGCGCGCCCCAGAGCGCGTAGGAGAGACGTGAGGCGAGATCGTAGGGGCCGAGCTTGGTTTCTTTTTCGTCGGTGATCTCGCTGAAGTAGAGAAAGGAGGGCGAGCAGAGCATCAGCTTCAGCGTGTCCAGCGCCGCCTGCCGCGGCGTCGCTTTTTCGCTGATGCGCTTGTCGTAGGTTTTCCGAATGGCGGCGCGATCGGCATTGGTCAGCGGCCGGCGATACGCGCGGGTGCCAAAGGCGTAGAGTTGCGCGAGCGCCTGCTTGGGCTGAAAGCCTCCCGCCCCGAACACCGCGATCTCTTCCGCGCTGCCGCCGGGCTCGGGGATGGGCCCCGCGATTTTGATCTCGCCGATGCGGATGTGCGGCAGTTTGCCCGTCCCTGTGATCAGGTGTGTGCGGACGACGCCGGCATTGGCGAGCTTGGCGTCGAATTCGTCTTTGTAGCGCTTGTTGACCTGGAGGACGGACGCGCGCGACTCGTAGGGCCCATTGGGGAAGATAAAGCGCGGGGTCTGACCGGCCTCGAGCCAGACGCGGAATTTGAGCCACTCCGGTTTCTCATCCGGCACCACCGCCTGCGCGAGGAGCGGCTCGATGGCTTGGGGATAGTGGATGTGGTTTTTGGTGGCGTCGCCGGGCACGACGCCGAGCAGAAAGGGCTCGGAGAAATCGATGCCGAAAATCGCGGCGTCGTAGTGCGTGTCGCGGTGCATGGCCTGCGCGTGGACCTCGATGTCGTAGAGTCCGGAGACCGGCACGCCCTTGAGAAAGTCCTCGATGTGCCCGTAGCCGCCCTGTCGCGTGTCGGTGTTGGGCTGTTCATAGAGGCAGAGAAACTTGTAGTTGAAGGCCGCCTTGTGCGGGCCCGTCAGCTCCTCATATTGGCGAAAGTTGCCGGTGAAGTGCCACGACTGCGGCGCCAGCTCCGGCCGGCCGAGGCGGGTCTCGACGAGGCGGTTGGCCGCTTGAAAATACTGGTCGAGCAGGAAGCCGGACGTGACGAGCGATTTCCCGATGGTGTCGATGTGCTCGCTCGCCTTCTCCTTCGGGAAATCCGCCGTGAGGCCGAGTGTGTCCACGCGGCGGCCAAAGAGTGTCGCGAGCGTGTTCTCGTATTCACGGTTCGAGAGCCGGCGCATCACCGTGCGCGCGCCGGTGCTCGCGATGGTGCCACGCGCGGACGCGACGCCCTCCCGCAGGAGGCGGATGATGGCAAGGCGCTCATCGTCGGTCGGATGGTGCTCCGCCTTCGGCGGCGGCATTTCCCCCAGGGTGAGCTGATCGATGATGTCCTTGGCGTCGATCAAGCCTGCCTCGGTGGTGAGCGGCAGCTTGAAGGTCTCGAATTCGCGGTCGCCCTTCTGTGTCGCAGCGTCGTGGCACTTCAGGCAGTATTTGCCGACGAACTGGGAGAGCGCCTTGGGCGCAGGCGCATCCGCCGCCAGAGCGGACGCCTCAGTGAAGACAACGAGCCCAAGGGCGATGCGGCCCAAGCCTAAGCGCAAAGACGCGAAGGGCGCGAAGATCGTGCGAAGAGCAAGCGGGGACCAAACTTTGGACACAGAACTCACTGAGGAAGCACAGAGGTCACGAAGAAGAAGGCATTGCTCGGTGCACTCCGGTTCGAACTCAGTTTTCTTTGTGGCGAGGATCGAATCCGTTTGGGCGGGTTGCTCCCAATCCACCTTAGGCGAGCCCAAACCGGCCGGTGCTCGTGCCGAACGACTCCGTCTCGACGCCCATGCGCTGGGCGAGGTCCACGTAGAGATTGCACAGGGGCACCTTGTTGGAGCCCGCGGCCGGAAGCTTCTTGAACTCGCCATGCCGGTAGCCGCCACCGGCGAGGACGATCGGGAGGTCGGAATTCTTGTGCGTGTTCGCATCGCCGATGCCGCTGCCGAAAAGCACCGAGGTCGAGTCGAGCAAGGTCCGGTCGCCGTCCTCGATCTTGGCCAGCCGCGCGATGAACTTGCCGAAGTGCTCGATCTGGTAGGCCTCGAGCGTGATGAGGTGCTTGATCGCGGCCTCGTCGTTGCCGTGGTGCGAGAGGCCGTGGTAGGATTTGTCGATGCCGAGATTCTGCGGGAGGAAATCACCGCCGATTTCCAGCGTGGCGATGCGCGTCGAATCCGTCTGCAGCGCCAGCGCGATCAGCTCGTAGAGCATCGGCAGGTCCTCGACCTTGTTCTTGTTGGCCGGCCGGTCGAAGGGCGGCTGCGGCTTGGGCAGGCGGGCCCAGCGCTGGCGGAGTTCGAGGCGCTTCTCGACGTCGCGAATCGAGGTGAAGTATTCGTCGAGCTTGTCCTTGTCCTCGCGGTTGACGCGCCGCGAGAGGCTGTTCGCCTCGCCCAGCACGGTGTCGAGGATGGAAGCCTGCAAATGGTTTTCCTGGTGGCGCCGTTGCTGCCGCTCCGCCGAATCTCCGACAAAGAGCCGGTCAAACAACTCCGCCGGCCCCGTGATGGGCGGCACGCGCACGCCCGACTTCGTCCACGCGATCTGGCAGCCGCCGTGAATGCCGCCCTCGGATCCGACCGTGAGCGAGGGAAAGCGCGTCTGGTGGCCGATCTCGTCGGCGATGAATTGGTCGATGGTGACATTGCCGAGCGGCCGGTTCTGCGCCTCCGAATTGAGCACGCCCGAGAGGAAGGAATGGACCGCGAAGTGACCGCCCTTGATGCCGTGATCGAGACCGCGGTAAACGGTCAGGTGCTTGCGCACGTCCCACAGCGGCTTGAGCAGCGTCGTCTGCTCGTAGGCCGAGCCGGTCGTCTCGGGGAAAAATTGCTTCACTTGGTAGCCGAGCAGATTCCCGACCGCGACGAACCGCCGCGCCCCGGCCCCCGCGCCTTTGGCCGCCTGCACCGTGGACGTGCCGCCCACGGCCGCGGCCATGAGCGACGGGAGCGACGGCAGAGCGAGCGATCCGGCCAAGGATTTGAGGATGAAGCGGCGGCGGTTCATGGAGTTCATGCTCATGGGATTTTTTGGGGGCAAGGGGACGTGCTTTCGCCGCCTGACGCAGGAAACGGACGACCGATGCTGCGGCAAGCGGAAGTCCCCTCTGGGGTGGTGGGCGGAAGCGAGATAACTCAAGCGCGGATTCGACACTGGGCGAGGAAAAAGCCCGATGGCGTGGGCCCGCGAGAACACAGCTCCCGGACACAGAGACCATGGACCCAAGCGATGAGCCTGCGCTATCCGTGTCCATCAGGGTCAGCCGCGGTTGTTTTGTTCGACTCCGGGCCATCCTTCGGACCGAAAAGCACACCACACTCGCGTAATCCTTCCGCTTGGCGCCTCCCGCCTATTTGAGATCCGCGGCCGCCGCTGGGACGAACGGTGCCGTCGGCGAGCCGGTCCAGCGCTGCAAAGTGACCTTGCCGCTTTGCTGGCCCTTGGGGCCCGAACCGACGGCGAGGTAAAATAGGCCGCCACCGACCGGCTGGATGCCCACGTCGGCCTTCTGGTTCCAGCCGCGGATGCCGGTCGCGGCGTCGGTGAGACCGTCGGCGGCGAGCGTGAGCAGTTGACCGCGTTCGTTCCCCTTCCCTCCCGGACCGGGCACGCCGACGAGATCGCCGAGCGTCGGCTTGGTCCGGGCATCGACGGCAAACATCAGGTAATTTGGAAACGCCGGCTTGGTGCCTTTGTAGACGCCCATAAACCAGCGTTGCTGCGCCTCATCGTAGGCGAGGTTCTGGACGCCGTAGGTCGTGTTGCCGGTGCGCACGAAGTATTTGCCGTGCAGGGCCGTCGGACCGCTGCGGTGCGGGGCGGCCTCCGTGAGCGGGCGCTCGTAACGGCTCCAGTCGGTGATGTCGTATTGCAGCAGCACCTGGTGATCGTTGTCGGTGCGCGCGGTATGGGCGTAGATGCCGTAGGCGACGGTCAGGAGACGCGGGCCATCGGTGCGGCCAAACTGCGGGCCGAAGCTCACGCCATCGATGCCCGAGCAGCCGTAGCGGTGATCCAGCGACTTCGCCGTGTCGCCATCGAACACGCCGTCGCCATTCATGTCGGCCGTGTAGTCGTTGACCACTTCGGACAAATAGACCGTTCGGAGAATCCCGGACTTCGTGGCGTCGAGCCCGACCTGATCGATCCGGCTGACGTCGATTGCCGCGATGTAGAACGCCTTGTCCTTTTTGTATTCGAGCGAGCCGTAAACCCGGCCGTCGCGCGGGTTGAAGTCGAGGTCGCCGAGGTGGCCCGCCCAGCCGACCAGCGTGCCGACGAGTTTTCCGCTGAAATCGTATTTCGCGAGGAGCGTGGTGAACGAGTAGTAGAGGTAGCCGCCCGCCAGATCCACCGCAATGCCCTGCACGTGGCTCGTGGGCCAAGTGCCGCCATGTTGCTCCAGCGGCAGGCGGGCGAGGGACGCAGGCGGGGCGGGCTGAGCTTGTGCGACGCCGATGAAGACTGAAAACAGGAGAACCAAGAGATATTTATTCACGGAAAGAATATGCAGAGAGATAGGACAAGGCATCTCCCATGGCCACGTGTTTCCGTTTGCCCAGGCCCCGCGCCGCGTCGTGGTTGGGCTGACTTGCGGGGGATGCCGGGCCCTCAGTTTACGTCGATCACTTTCACGCGCTGGTTGAACTCCGCGTCCGGCGAGGTCCGGAGCTTTCGTCCGCTCGTCGTGGTCAGGCGGCTGATCGTCACCTGCTCGGTCAGCCGGTAGGGAAACGGCCGCGCTTCCTTGGCGGCCTTCGCACCATCCGGATCCGTGAAGAGATACGGCCCCTGATAGTCCTTGGGATGACGGCTGTCGTCGATGACCAGTCCATCGATGGTGACCTTGGCCGGCATGAAGCAGGGATAGCCAAAATCGTGCTGCCCGTCGTTGCTCCCGGCGATCACGTGGGGCTGGATCGCCGCGCCGCAGCCGGGAAGCCAGCGGCAGTTGCGGATCACGACCGTGCCCTCCCAGGTGCTGCCGTAGTCGCTGCGAAAACTCAGCAGCGACCGGCCGTTCAGGGTCGAATTCTCCACGGTCAACGTGCCCCGGCCGATGGCGTTCAGACCCGCGTGGCCCAGCGTGCAACCGCGGATCGTGTAGGTGCCGGAGACGCCCTGGTGCGTGTCCATGCGCGACAGCGTGCAGTTTTCGAGGAGGATGTTCTTGCAGAAATTGGTCCCGATCACGCCCCAGCGCGTGGTATCGCAGATGTTGTCCATCCGGCAGCCGATCATCGTGAAATTCACCACTTCGTTGGCGGTCACGTCATAGGTGCCCATGCTCACCGGCTTGCCGGCCGATCCGATGGTCGTGTAGGTCTTATGTCCGGTGACGAAGCAGTCGCGCAGAGTGACGTTGGCGCAGCCGCTGACCGAGAGAAACCCGCTGTAGGGCTGGCCGACATCGGTCTCGCCGACGACGTGATGCGTCAGCCCCGCGACCGTGGTGTTGGAGCGGGTGATGGCGATGTTCCGCGCCCAGTAGTTGTAGCCCTTGTCAGCCTTCAGCCGATTGGCGGTCGTGGTGAAGATCCCGCCGCGGACGGTCAGCGGCTGCTCGTCGATCGGACGGGCTTCCACGCGCGTGATCGTGGCGTAGTCCCAATCGATGTCGCCCTCGATCGTGCCGTCGCGGCGCAGGATGAAGCAATCGCGCTGGGGCGTGCCGTTGTTCTGGTTCAGGCCCCGGCGGATGTAGATCCGCTTGCGGTTGTTCTCGACGCGCACCCAGCAATCGCGAGGCGGCCGGACGTCGAGGCGCCGCTGATCCCGGGTCAATCGCGGGATCGCCAGTGTCACGGGGGCCAGCAGCGAGCGCACGGCGAAGAGCGAGGTGCGGGAGTTCTCGACGTCGGTGTCATCGACCACAAAGCGCGACGTGCTCCAGTCGGTGTCGGTGGCGATGACGGCGGTGAGCGCCCGGCGGCCGAGGTGATAGGTGGCGTCGGCCTTCGTCTTGACCGGGAGGCCGTGGGCGTTGGCGAAGGCGTGCGCCTCGACGATCGCCGGCAAATCATCGGCCACGCCGTCGCCGACCGCGCCAAACGCCTCGTAGTTCACCGGGCGATCGGTGGGAAGATTGCGTTTGTTCTCCGTCGCGGCCCGAACATGGGCGCCGCTCACGGTAAGCCCGAGCAAGACGATCAGCAGTAGCCCGCGGGCAAAACAGCCTGGAAGTTTACCCATGAGGCGGCCTCGATGGCCTTCGGGAAGCAAGCGGCACGGATCGCACAAACGGGAAAAGCGGGACATGAGAGAACAGACGTGCGGACTCATCATGGGTTGCCCCGCGAATCATTACTCACCCGGAAGCGAAACGCGTCGTGGCAATCCAGCGAGTTCGCTCCGTTCCCTCGAACTTTTGCTACCGATGCCTTGGTGGGGACGCGGCGCCCTCGCCGCGTCTTTCCGCGTGCCTACTTCATCACGAGCGCATCGTCCTTCACCGTGAACTTCACTTCGCTCCCCTCGCCCACTTCGCCGCCGATGAGGGCGCGGGCGAGCTTGGTTTCGATATTGCGCTGGAGGAAACGCTTCAGCGGCCGCGCGCCGAAGACCGGGTCGTAGCCTTTCTCGGCGGCCCATTCCTTCGCCTTCTTATCGAGCGTCACGGTCACGCGGCGGTCGGCGAGGCGCTTGTTCAGGTCGGCCAGCAGGAGGTCCACAATCGTGGTGATTTCCTCGAGCGTGAGCGGCTTGAAGAGGATCGTCTCGTCGATGCGGTTGAGGAACTCCGGGCGGAAGGCTTTGCGCAGCTCCATCATCACGCTCTCACGCACGCTCTCGGGGATCGTGTCGCCGGTCACGCCTTCGAGCAGATGGCGCGAACCGAGGTTCGAGGTCATGATGATGATCGTGTTCTTGAAATCCACCGTGCGGCCCTGCGAGTCGGTGATGCGGCCGTCGTCGAGCACCTGGAGGAGGACGTTGAACACATCCGGGTGCGCCTTCTCGATTTCGTCGAAGAGGATCACCGCGTAGGGCTTGCGGCGCACGGCCTCGGTGAGCTGGCCGCCCTCATCGTAGCCGACGTAGCCCGGAGGCGCGCCGATCATGCGGGCGACGCTGTGCTTCTCCATGTATTCAGACATGGCTTTGTTTATCACACCATTGACTCCGCCTTTTTCTGCCCTAGATTTCTTGCCATGAGCCCCGCACCGAAAGCCTACAGCTACACTCGATTTTCCTCGGAAAAGCAGCGGCGCGGCGACTCCGTTCGCCGGCAGATCGAAGCGGCAGAGGCTTGGTGCAAAGCCGAGGGCATGAACCTCTCGCTCGACACCTCACTAAGGGACGAGGGGGTTTCTGGTTTCAAAGGCCGCAACCTTGAAGTTGGCGCGTTGGGTGTGTTTTTGACTGCTGTCCGGCAAGGTTCCGTTGCCCCTGGCTCCGTGCTGTTGGTCGAAAATCTGGACCGCATCTCGCGGCACGATCCGCTGAAAGCGATGCACGTTCTCGAAACAATCGTGGAAGCCGGTGTCGACGTTGTGACACTGCAGGACCGGCGACGCTACACGCGCCAGAACATCGCGCAGGACGTCTCACATCTGATCGTCGCGCTCATCACCTTTGCGCGCGGCAACGAGGAATCATTGACGAAATCAAGACGGCTCTGCGCGGTGTGGGGCAATAAGCGCCGAGAAGCGGCAGCCTCGCGCAAGGTGATTTCCACATGGGTGCATCCCTGGATTCGTGTAGTCGGCGTAAAGCGGTATGGCACCCGAGCCGACTTCTCGGCAGCGAGCTACACGCTAAACGAGGACCGCGCTAAAGTGGTGCGGCAAATTTTCGAATGGGCGGTGTCTGGGTGGGGATACGGGCGCATCGCCCAGGAATTGCGCGCTCGGCGGGTATCACCGTGGGGCCGGGCCGGCTGGTCCACCACCCGCATCGCGAAAGTGATTAAGAATCGTGCAGTGATCGGCGAATACCAACCGTGCCGCTACGAAGGCGGAACGTACGGCAAGCGCGTGGCGGACGGGACTCCGATCTCCGACTACTTCCCGCGTGTGGTCTCCGATGATCAATTCGCCGCCGCTCAACCGAGCGTCACGGGCAATCCCGGCGGGCGTCCCGACAAGTGGATTCGGCTCTTGTCCGGTTTGTTGGAGGACGCGCACGGCCGCCCGATGCATATCCACGCGCATGCCGGCGGCACCTTCCCAACCTATCAGACTGCTGCAAATTTTCTGACGTTACGCGAGAAACCGGTGCGTTGGTCCGCCGAACATCTCGAGCGTTGTGTTATTTCCGCGTGCGGAGAGATCAATTGGGGCCGGCTGTTCCTAGGCGACACGAAAGAACGAGATCGGTTGGAAACACATCTTGAAAACCTCACGCGTGAAGAGACGACCATCAAGCGCAAGCTGGCCAATGCCGCGCAGGCTGTGCTCGAAGGTGGCGCATTTGGCGAGGCGGTGAAGGCTCAAGTGCAGCAGCTCGAACAGAGGCTTCAGGAACTGCGAAAGGAGCGTGACGACGCACACGATCAGTTGGACGGCTTGCGGCGCGCGAGCGCTTCAACGCCGACCATGTTCACTCGCGAAATCCCGTCGGACCCGGCATTGCGCGAAAAGCTTCGCGCCGAGCTTCGCGCTGTTCTCACCAAAATCAAGGTGTGGCCGGATGGCCGGACTCCCGACTCCTTCTGGAAACTGCCTCTCGAATACGCGACGGAATCCGCACCCAAGACCGCGAAGCTTTCGATCTCGCAAGGGAGAGTTATGGGAGCCGTGCGTCTCTTCTTCAAGAATGGGCGCGCCATTACCGCCTATGTCACCTTTGTCCGGGTCGGAAAGAATCGAGCCGCAAATATCATCGCTTTCGCCAATCCCCTTGGAATGACGATCGACGAATGGGACCGGATTTGCTCGTTCGCGGGAATGTATGCCGAAGATAAGGAATCAGCGTCTCATGTTCCCACAACGGGTCGCTCGGCCTCGACGAAGTAAACACCCGCACACCGTCCCTACCTCGCAGCATCATCACAATCTCATGTCCGACTGGAATGGCCGCCTTTAGCTCTGCGATGCGCGACGTGGCAATTCGCTCGTCGCCGGCTAATGCAGAGGTGGCAGACACGATCTACGGCGTGGCTCTAGGCGGACAGTTTCATTGCCGCCTTACGCCGCACGATGCGAGCGGGCGCGGGACACCTCGCAGTTCCGATCGTCTCGCCTTCCGGCGGGATCACTGGCGGCCTTGCCGCCACTGCCGGTTTTGCGTCGTGTGGCACGAACACATCGCCCTCCCGTCGATAGCCTCGCGGGACGGCGTGCTTGAGATTGTATTCGTCGACCGCGAGCGCCGATACGGGTTTGCGGGCGCGCAGTGCTTCGAGGACCAGGGCATCGTTGGCCGGTCCGAGCCCGGCGGCGCGATACTCCTTCGGCGACATCAGCTCTGCCGGCTTTTGCGAAACAGTCTCGGCGGAAGCTTCCGCCTCGCTCTCTACCTCCGTGGGTGCCGGCTGCTCCGTTGCCGTGGCATCGACTTCGGTGCTGGCGTCGGCCGCCTGTAGGCTCGATGCCTGATTTTTCGTGAGATCGAGCTGTTTCACGAGTTCGGCCTGCCGGGCCGACAATTCCCGGTAGCGCTCCTCGTGCTCGAAGACGCCACCGACAGCTTTGGTCAGGCTAGCGAGGTCAGTTTTCGTCCGGGCCAGCTCCTCCCGCGTGCGAACCAAATGATCATCGATGCTGCGGGCGGCGTGCTCCAGCGAACTCACGATCCCGACGGGCGACGGCGACACGTTGGCCGGATATTCCATCGCACCGGCGAGGTTAACCTTTTCGGGATTGGTGGAGCGGAACGTGACCTTGAAACCGGCCAAATCGCCGAGCACGGCGTTGGCGGGACGCCCGTGCGGGTGATCTGTGCGGTGATCCTCGATCGCGAGGACAAGCGCGCCGCCCGCCTTCACGCGCTCGGTGAACGTCTGCTTCTCGACCGTCATCGTGAACTTCTCCCCGCTGGTATCGCGCCGCGTCTTCAAGTCCTGCTCCAGCCCCGCGACGTGTTTTTCGAGCCGCGTGGTATCGCTTTCGAGCATGCGGATGCGGTTACGGTGTGAGAACTGTGTCTCCTGATGCTCGGAACGCAGGCGGGACAACCGCATCACCTCCGAATCCACCTTCGCCTTTTCGATGACGAGCGGATTGCCGGATGCGATCGCCTTCACCTCGGCGTAGGTGAGCGCGGGCGAGTCGAGATCCTCGATGCGGCGCGCGGTCGAGTGCCCTGTCATCACCTGCGCGATGAATTTCGCCTTGGTTTCGAGGAGTTGCCACGAATAGGCATCGAAGCTGCCCTCGGTCACGTAGCGGAGGATGCGCACCGTGGCATTGGTATTGCCCTGCCGCCGGATGCGCCCCTCGCGTTGCTCGATGTCCGCGGGGCGCCAAGGGGCGTCGAGATGATGGAGCGCGACGAGCTTGGCCTGCACGTTGGTGCCAGCTCCCATTTTCTGCGTGGAGCCGATGAGCACGCGCACTTTGCCGGCCCGAACATCTTTGAAAAGCGCAGCCTTCGCTGCGTCTGAATCGTGATCCTGAACTAATGTGGAGGCGGCAAAAATGTGGAATGGACGGACAGTGGTCATGTTTCTCCTCTGGGAACGGTTCTCTTCACTTAACATTACTGAAGCCTTTCCGATCGGGCCGTGGAGTGGCGGGGTGAATACCACCCCGCTCATCAATCGATTGTTCGTTCGTCGTGCCGGCCATCATTTGGCCCGGCCGATTTTTGGCTCCGTGTTGGAGAGTTTCGCTCAGCGGCTCGTAGCCCAAGGATACCCCCCGCAAACCATCCAACGGGTAATCGGACGTCTGTGGCGCGTAGAGCAGTGGCTGCAACAACGACAACGGATAACCTCGTTGCGTGATTTGTTGCCAGAAACGTTGGCAGCGGCCGTGGCGCACTTTCGTCCCCGCGACGCAGACATGCCGGCGGCCGTGCGGGCGATGGGCCGGTTTCTCCAAGAACGGGGGCTCATTCCGCAGGCCAAACCCGGCCCGTCTTCGCGCTCGCACTTGGAAGCGCAACGATTCGGCGCCTACTTGGTTGAGGTTCGGGGCCTGGCGGGGAGCACGGTCGATACGCACATCCGCCGCGCAATTCGGTTCCTGGAGTTCATGCACTTCAACCGGCGACCAAGGGCGCTGTGCGGGTTGCGCCGCGCGTCGATCGAGGAGTTCGTGCGACAACTCGCGCGCACGAACACTCGTTTCAGTTTGGCGCAGGCACTCGCGTCGCTGCGCGGATTTCTGCGGTTCGAGTTTTCTCAAGGCAAGCTGGCTTTGCCACTGCACGAGCAAATCGACCGACCGCGGCTGTATCTGGGCGAACGGCTCCCGCGTGCGGCCGCCCGAACGGATGTGACGCGGTTGCTGCGCTCGATCGACCGATCGCGACCCGCGGGTATGCGCGACTTCACGATCTTGTATCTGGCCGCCACCTACGGTCTGCGCAGCGACGAACTGCGACAGATGCGCGTGGAGGATATCGATTGGCGCAACGCCGTGCTGAACGTCCAACAGGCAAAGACACGGCAAGTGCTCCGCTTGCCGTTGCTCGACGAGGCGGGTGAGGTGCTGGCGCGGTATCTCCGGCTCGGCAGACCGCGGACTGGGTTGCGGCAACTTTTCTTTCTCGCCCGCGCACCGATGAAGCCCCTTGGGCGCAGCTCGGTCGGTGCCATGCTTCGCCGCCGGCTCCGGCGCAGCGGTTTGTCCTCGCCGAACTTTAGCATGCATGGGCTGCGCCACTCGGTGGCAGTGCATCTGGTGCGCCGCGGAGTGCCGATAAAATCGATCGGCGACGTGTTGGGCCATCGCGACCTGACGAGCACCGCGGTGTATCTCAGGCTCAACGTGGATGATTTGCGCACGGTGGGCCTGCCGGTCCCCCGCGCAGAGCAAGCGGCGAGGTTGTTGGGCCGCGATTGGGGAGATCGCTTCCCGCGTATCCGTAATTTGGATGGGCCTCGACCACGCGTCGTGACCTGCTTCCGCAGCGGCTTTGCTCGGAGTCTCAATCGCTACTTGGAGAACCGTCGCACGCTGGGCCGCGGCTGTCGGGTCATCGAGTCGGTGTTGCGCCTGTGGGACACCTTCTTGCACGACCGCCAAGGCGATGCTCCGAAGGTTTCGCACGAACAACTCGATGCTTGGTTGAAGTCGCAGGCGGCATTGGCCCCAGTCACCCGCCGCCAACGCCTGCTGATCGTGCGCAGGTTTCTCGTCTATCATCGTCGCGAACACCCGCGCACCTTCGTGCCGGATTGGGCTACCTTCCCGAAAGCGACACCGCCACGGCACCCGCGACTGGTCTCTCCGAAAGAGATGGGCGTATTGCTGGCGACCGCGACGCAGTTGGGAAGAACCAACGCCAATCCGTTGCGCGCTGGGACAATCCGCCTCGGCCTGCTGCTGCTGTTCTGCTGCGGGCTGCGGCAGCAAGAGCTGTTGCGCCTGCAAATTCGGCATTACGACCGGGTGGAACGACTCCTCCGAATCGAGGCGACGAAGTTTCATAAATCCCGCCTGGTGCCGTTGCCGACGTCGGCCGCAAAAGCACTCGAAACGTTTCTCGCGCTCAGGCGCGCGCGCGGTCTTCCGTATGCGCCCGGCAGCTTCCTGCTGTGGAGCGGCGAAAGGCGGCCCGAGGCTGGCTACACCGGCACCGGCCTCACCAGATCGTGGCAACAGCTCTGCCTCAGTGCCGGTGTCTTGGACGAGAGAGGCCGTGCGCCCCGATTGCACGACCTGCGCCACAGCTTCGCCGTCGAAGCCCTCCATCGCTGGTATGCCGCGGGGATCAATCCTCAAGCACGGCTCGTTCATCTCGCGACGTATCTCGGGCACGTTAATCCATCCTCCTCGCACTACTATTTGCAGTTCACGCCGGCGCTTCGTGCAGCCGCGAGTGAACGGTTCGAGCGATCGTTCGGAATCCTTGCTTCGAACGGAGGTGCCCGATGAACACCGATCGTCGCTCTATATTGGCGCACTCTCTGCACGTTTTCCTCGTCGAGTATTTGCCCCGCCAACGCGCGATCAGCCCGCACACGGTTCACAGCTATCGCGACAGCCTCAAACTGCTTCTCCAGTTCGTCGCCGGGAAGAAGGGCGACGTGAGCGCGCTGAAGCTCGAAAATCTTTCCGTCGATCGCGTCACGGCGTTCCTGCTGCATCTGGAAAAAGTCCGGAAGAATCGCGCGAGCACGCGCAACGTCCGGCTGAGCGCCATCCACAGTTTCTTTCGCTATGTCGGAACGCAGCATCCGGAGTATGTCGAGCAGACGCAGCGCGTGCTGGGCATCCCGTTCAAGCGCGTGGAAACCCGAGCCATCCAGCACGTGGAGTTTTCCGAGTTGCAGACCATGCTCGACGGCATCGACCGCTCGCGGGCCGACGGCCGCCGTGACTTTGCTCTCTTGAACGTGTTGTTCAACACCGGCGCCCGGGTGAGCGAGATCGTCGGGCTGATGGCGGCGGATCTGCGGCTGGCGGGACCGCCGAGCGTGCTGCTGCGGGGCAAAGGTCGCAAGGAACGCGTTTGCCCCTTGTGGCCCGCCACCGCGCGATTGCTCCGCGAACACCTGGAAGAACGCGGCATCACACCGGATCGACCCGAAACGGTTTTCCGCAATCATCGCGGTGCTCCGCTGACGCGGTTTGGCATTCGCGTTATCTTGCGAAAGCACGTCCAACGAACTGCCGTCGCTATGCCGAGCCTGGCGCACAAACGAATCCATCCCCACAGCCTCCGACATGGCACCGCTGTCCACCTCCTGCGCGCCGGCGTTGATTTGAGCTCGATTGCGCACTGGCTCGGTCACGCGAGTCTCAACACCACGAACAAGTATCTGGCTATGGATCTCGAAACCAAACGGGAGGCCTTGGCAAAAACCGAGCCGCTGCTGAACCGTCGGAAACATCCGGCCGCGTGGCGACGGGATCCTGGTCTCATCAAATGGCTGGAGAGCCTGTAATACACGCGAAGAAATGAGGCCAATAATGTGGAATGAAGCAGACCGTTCCCAGAGGAGAAACATGACCACTGTCCGTCCATTCCACATTTTTGCCGCCTCCACATTAATTCAGCTATGTGTAGCTACACATAATTGGATAAACTGAACCTCCGCCGCGGGGACACCCTGCGTGACAAGCTTCGTTTTGATGTCGTGATACACGGACAATCCGTCGCGCAGCTTGTGCGGCGTGGAGAGATCGCAGAAGACGAGTTGAGTGAGACGCTGCGCACTGGTCTCGCGCCAGACGGAAAGGATTTCCCGGACGGCTTGGTTGGTTTTACTTTCCGGGTGATCGGGGGCGCGCGGCACCATCAGCCGGAGATCGAGCGCGGCTTTGCGGCCCTCGCCGGTGATCTTGAGCATGTTGTCGTCCCGCGGATCGACCTTGCTGTTTTTTATTTTCTCGGCCCGGGCGGCGAGCGATGACACAAACTTCCTCAATTCAGGCGTGGTCGGCGCCTGCACGATGCGGGGCTTGCCGCCTTCGAGCGCCGGCACCGGGAGTTTGAGCATGTCGGCCGTCTGAATGTCGGCGACCTGCCGAAACGTCTGCATGAGCTCCGGCACATTGACGAACCGCGCGAAGCGCGTGTTTAGCCGGTAGCCGGCGCCGTCGGGGGCGAGTTCCATCGCCGTCACCGTCTCGCCGTAGGTTGCCGCCCACGAATCGAAGTGCACGAGTTTCTGTCGCCGCAGCGTCTCCATCTGGAGGTAGCGCTGCATGGTGAACATTTCGGCCATCGTGTTCGTGATGGGTGTGCCCGTGGCGAACACGACCCCGCCGCCGCCATTCACGCGCTGCACGTGCTGCACTTTCAGAAACATGTCGAAGGCTCGCTCGGAGGCCGCCTGTGGCAGCCCGGCGACGCGCGTCATTTTTGTAACGTAGAAGAGATTCTTGAACGCCTGCGCCTCGTCGACGAACAGCCGGTCGATGCCGAGTTCCTCGAAGGTCAGGGTGATGTCCTTCTTGTGCGCGGCTGAGAGGCCGAGGATTTTCGATTCGAGCCGTTTCTTCGCGCGTTCGAGTTCCTTGACCATGCGGCTTCCGCGCGAGCCGTCCGACTGCTCGCGGATGCACTGCTCCAGTTCCCCGAGCTCGCCGGTGAGGAAGTCTTTTTGCGCCTTTTCGGAAAGCGGCAGCCGCTCGAATCCAGAATGGGTAACGATTACCGCATCCCAATTTCCCGTCGCAATGCGTCCCATCAGTTCTCGTCGTCGCGAGCTTTCAAAATCCGCTTTGCCCGCGACGAGGATGTTGGCCCCGGGATACAGCATCAGTAACTCGGACGAGAACTGCCCGAGCATGTGATTCGGGACGACGTAGAGCGGCTTCCGGGCGAGCCCGAGGCGCTTCAATTCCATCCCGGCGGCGGCCATCGTAAAGGTCTTGCCTGCGCCGACGACGTGGCCGAGGAGCACGTTGGGCGACTGGACGATGCGCCACACCCCCGCTTTCTGATGCGTGCGCAACGTGATGTTGGGACTCGCGCCGGGGAGCGTGAGATGATCGCCGGAAAAGGTGCGCAGCCGGTGGTGGTTGAATTCCCGGTTGTAGAAACCCACGAGCCGTTCACGCCGGGCGTCGTCCTCCCACACCCACTCGGCGAAGCGGTCTTTGATCTTCTGTTGCTTCTCCCGCGCGCTCTCGGTGGCACCGGGGTTGATGACGGGTTTCCCCTCGGCGTCGGCATCGTAGACGGTCGGTGTGCGGAGGTTGAGCGCGTCCTCAATCAACTCGTGTGCAGGCGCGCGTTCCGTGCCCCATTCGGATAGGTTGGCGGCGTGGCTTTTGACCCCTGGCCCGGCCTCGACCGACCAGAGCCCGAGCGTCGGCACATGGCGGACGTCGAGTTCGCGTGCGGCGCGCGGTGGTAGGCGAAGCAGCTCCCGCGCGAAACGCCCCACGTCGTCCACCGGAATCCACACCGCGCCAAGCCGCGCGTCGATTTCGGTGGCCTTGAGTTCGTCGGGCTGCACGCCCCGCAGCGCCTCGACGTTCACGCGAAATGTAGGATCCGCCTCGGCGGCGCGTTCGGCGATCGTGAGTTTCTCGCGCACGTTGCCGGAGAGATACTCGTCGTCGGTCTCCCACCGGCGCGTCACGGGGTTCAGGTAGATCGTGCCCGCCAGTTCCGCCAAAAACTCCGACTCTGGTTTTCCGAGCAGCGTCCCGATGTGCTCCAAATCGACTCGGCCTTTCTCGCTCAACGTCACGAGGAGCGCCTCTTTGGCGGTGCCGGCCTGAACCACCGGCGCCCGCGGCTGGATGGTCCGCTCCCGAAAGATTGCGGTCTTCGCCGCGGTGCCGGTGTCCTCGCTATAGTTTTCGAGCGAGAGCAGCAGCGGCAGATCGGGATCGCCGGCGAACGCACGCAGGTTGGTTGACTCGGAGATCGGACCGAATTGCCCGACGAAGTAATCGTAGTCCTGGTTGAGCCGGAAGCGCGCCGCGGCGATTTCCTGGTCGCTGCGATTCTCGACCTGCTTGCGCAGGCACTCGCGCGCGGCGTCGCGCACGTAGATCAGGCGGCGAATGCGTCGCGCGGTCTGCGCGGAAACATCCGTGAGCAGGACCAGCTCCTCGCCCTCCCGGCGCGCGACGCCGCCCCCGCCTTCCTCGGTGAGCACGTAGGCGTTGGGCTTCACGCCGGGCGGCACGGGAATCGAGCGACGAATTTTGGCCGACTCCTCAGCTGAAAGCGGCTGGTAGATTCCGACGGGCAGCGTGCCGACGACCGCGGCGAGCGCCTCGCCGAGATCGCGGCCGTCGTCGGCGAGCCTGACGGACTCGCGACCATACATGCCGTGCTCCGTTTGCTCCATGCGGCCGAGGAGCATCGCGGGATGGGCGTGAAAGTATTCGTTGAGGAAGATCGGTGTTTCCTCGGAGATGGGCCGGCTCTCGGCCCACGCGGGCCCGGACGGAGCTTCCCGCGGGTCGCGCTTCCGCAGGATCACGATGTCGGCGGTGACCTCCGTGTTGGCGTTCTTCTTGAACGCCGTGCACGGCAGACGAATGGCGGCCACGAGGTTCGCCGACTTCGCGACGGTTTCGCGGAAATACGGATATTGTTTATCCATCGTTCCGCGCGACGTGATGAATGCCAGCAGCCCGCCCGGCCGCACTCGCTCCAGCGCCGCGACGAAAAAGTAGTCGTGGATATGAAACTTCCTTGGATTGAGTTTCGGATCGTGAGGCGCGTAGTCGCCGAACGGCACGTTGGAAATCGCGAGGTCGAACGAGTTGGTCGGCAACGAGGCGTCCTCGAACGGCGTCGTGCGGATCAGCGCGTCCGGATACAGCATCCGCGCCAGCCGCGCTGTGACCGGATCGATTTCGATGCCGGTGAGATCGGAGCCCGTCCGCATCCCGTCGGGCATCAGACCAAAAAAGTGCCCGAGACCGCAGGCAGGCTCGAGCACGCGCCCTTGCTTGAAACCGAGCCGCTCGACCGCCGTATACATCGCGCGGACGACTGTCGGCGACGTGTAGTGGGCGTTGAGCACCGTGGCCTGCGCGGAGCGGTATTCGTCGGGGAGCAGGAGTTCTTTTAGCGTCGCCTGCTCCGACTTCCATTTCGGAGCTTCCGCGGCCGTGGCAAAAACCTGCGGCAGGCCGCCCCAGCCGGTGTATTTGACGAGCGCGGCCTTTTGCTCGGGCGTAGCGATGCGCGCGTTGCCCTCGATCTCGCGCAGCAGTCGGATGGCTGCGACGTTTTGCTCGAACTTCCGGCGCAGTGAACCCTCGCCAAGTTCGTCGGCGTCGGTGATCCGGTAGTTGGACTGATTCCGCGCAGGCGCTACGACGCCGCCGTTTCCGGCGGGATCAGGATGTAGCGCTCCCGCACCATTTCCCAAGCCTGGTCGTGGGCCTGCTGCGGGTCGAGTCCCTGTTGACGGAAATCCCGCATCAGTTGCTCCATTTCGTCCAGCGTCCGATTCTGGGCTTCCAAAAGAGACCCATTCAGCGTCCCTGTCCGCTCCAGGTCCCGCACCCGCCGCGGGCAGTGCTCCCGCCAGTGGGCTTCCGCCATCCGGGCGTAGGTCAGCAGTTCGTTCATGAGAGGAAGGCCCGAAGAGATCGAGTTGGGCCGGATGATCGGTGGTTCTCTTGGCCATCGTTCATTCGGACGCAACGGTGAAGGCGATGCCGGTGACGACCGTTTCGCCCGGTGCGGCGGCGACTGTCGTGCGTCCGGGCTTCACCCGCAGCACGCGCAACGCGCCGGCGTCGAGCGCGTCGCGGACGGAAGCGAGCCCGTGGCCCTGCACGACGATACGCTCGGCGTCGGCTTGGATGGCGAGCGTGTCGGTTGCGCCGGGGTTCAACTCCCAGCGTTTCAAAGTGTGCACGGGGAACGAAACGCTGCGTTCGCCGACAACGAATCGGACCGCGAGGGCCGCTTCGTCTTCGTCGGCCAGCACACCCCACGCGCGCTCCGGCGACAGCGGTGCGGTCGGTTTCGTGGTCGGGTGATCCTTGAGCGCCATATTAGTTGCGGCCCATGGCCGTCTTGGCCGGCGGAACGGGGAGCGGATCAGGCGTGCCCCGCAGCATCGCCTTCGCGCTCGGGCGAACGCGGCCACGATAGAGTCGTGAAAGAAAGAAACGCCGGGACGAAGAGTCCGGCGCCGGGCGCGGCACCAGCTCCGACGCGAGCATCCGGTCGCCGGGCCGCTGCATCGCCTCGCGCGCGGCGTGCAAGTCGGTCGTGTAGATCATCTGGCTCTCGCGGAAGCGGGAGTTGGACACGTAAGCCTGCTTGAGATTGCCGGCCGCGATGCCCTCATCGGCCATGATGAGGATGCCGCGATCCACGGTCTTGCCCTGCGCGCTGTGGGAAGTGGACGCGTAGCCGTGGGTAAACTGGCGGAAACATGCGGGGATCGCGCGACCGTCCTTGAGTTGAATTCCGCCGTCCGTCGCAAAACCCGCGACATCCACCAAGTCGCCGTTCCTCAAACCGGCAGTTTTGAGGTTGGCTCGCACCATCAAGCGATCACCCACCGCCACATCCAAATCCATGGGAATGCCGACTTCAAAACCGGTCGTCTTCCGTGGATTGAGACGACGCTCTGATCCGTCGCCGCGCCGGACGAGCAATTGATCGTCCTCACGACGGACGACCACCACGTGCTCATGTTGTTCGTAGCCGTGGCCGGAACGGTTAAAGGCGAGCACATCACCGGCGCGGTAGTTGTCAGCCCGGCGTCGCTCCTCGGCGGTCCACTTCATGAGCGAAACGGTCGGCATTCGCTGATCGGCTGCTGCGACTACACCGGCGGCCTTCAATCTCGACCGGACCTCAGCGCTAAAGCGGTGAATCTCCGACCAGACCGGGGAAATCGCCAGACACGACTGACCTGCGCGCACGGTGCGCACGTAGTCGTCCGCGGCTTGGCCTAGAAGGCTCGCAACATCTCTGGTTTCCCGAACCGCGCCCAGACGACCGAAGCGCTCCAACGCGCCGACGGCATCGTTGCGGGCGAGACAGGCGACCGCCGCTCGATACTCCGGATTTTTCTGCCGGCGAATCTGCGTGAGACGGACGACCGGAACCTGCGCGAATTTTTGGAGGCAGCGCACCGCGTCGCCGGCCTCGACGGAATTGTGCTGCTTGATGTCGCCGACGAGCAGCAGCCGATTGTCGTTCGCGGCCGCTAGGCGACAAAGATCGCGCATCTCGCGCACCGACACGAGGCCAGCCTCATCCACGATCAGGACGCGCCCGCGCGTCGCTTCCTGCAACTTTGGATTCACGAGCAACTGCTTCAGCGTATCGGCCTCGGCGGTGAGTTCGTGCCGGAGCACGTCGGTTGCGCCCGCCGATGGCGCGCAACCGAACGCCCGCCCTCCGGCCCGCTCGATTCCGGCCACGATCTGCTTCAAGGAGGTAGTCTTGCCGCTGCCGGCGTCGCCTTGGAAAATCACGACACGGGAGCGCGCCTTCAACACGCCCTGCACGGCCGTCGCTTGATCTTCTGCCAGGCCGACATCTGCAGCAAATCGACCCAACGGCGGGCAAGCCTTCGTCACGGACGCAGCCCAGGTGACAAACTCATCCTCCGCCCGTAGCGCATCGCGCGAGGCAACATCGACGCCGTGCCGCAGCAATTCACCCGACGCGAGCCGGCGCTCCTTGGCGAGCTTGAGGCCATCGAGTGCCACATGCCCACGTGCGGCGACAAGCGCCTCGCGCAATAACACCCGTTCGTCGACCACGGAGCGGCGCTCGAACACGTGGGCCTCTGCGGAGACAATCGCAGCCGTCGCATCCATGTTCGGCCGGGTGCGTGGCGTTCCGCTGGCCGCGGCAATTACCCGCCGAGCCGCCTCGAGAACATCCCCGGCCTCGGCCTCCCAACCTGCCCGCAACTCGGCCGCCGTCGCCTTCGTCTTGGCGGCGCGGCTGCGCGCGGTGATCACTTGCAGCTCGTCCTGGGAGGTCGCGCCGGCCGCTACCGCCTGTCGGAGGATTTCCTTTCGGCGCTTACTGAAACGGTCGCGGAGTTCGGGCGGGAATCCAGCGATATGGAATCCGATGCCGCGAGCTCGCTCCAATTCATAGCCCGCACCGACCATGCGCGCCGCGAGCTTGTTGTAGCAGACCTCCCGGAGGTAGCCTTGGTGCCGGTAGAAGGCCGAGGGTTGCACGCTCTTCCAGCGACTCTCCGTCTCATCAAACGTGAGATTCATGATACACACGTGCGTGTGCAGTTGCGGGTCGAGTGCGCGGTTGGCGTCGTGCGTTACGACGGCCGCGATCATGTTTCCGGTCGCCCGATCTTCGTTGACCCCGCCTCGCCGGACGCGGGTCGCCGCCATTGCCTCGATTTCGGATAGGGTCTCGCGCACCGCCTCATTCCACCAGCCGGCGATACGTTGGTCGCCGCCCACCAAATGGGCCACGGAAACATCCTTGGGTGCGGAAATCTGCGCGAAAAAGCAGACCCGCCGGTGCGCGCCCTTGTCGCGCACCATCAGCTTGTCGCCTGTCGCCGGGTGTCGGCCCGAACAAAGCGCCTCGAAATCTGGTAACCGACAGGCACCGCTCAGTCCTAATCGAGCCGCGCCGACACCATGCCACGTCATCTCAGCCTGACCACTTTCGGTCAGATAGTCGCCGACCATGTGCTCGCGGAAATACTCTACGGCACCACCAACCTTCATACAGGGCTTGTCGAATCGAACCACACTTTAGGCTAGCCTGTTTGCATACGTTTGCAACCCGTTCGCCGCCTTTCAGTGTTGCTGGACTTAATGTTTCACCGAGCTCTGACAATTCCACCGGGCTCCGATTTACCTTTTTCCCGCCCCATGCTGCCACCAACGCACAGCCATTCGGCTGCACGCCTTTGATTCATGCAATCAGGGACACGCTACCCCTAACTGCGTTAGGCGGGAATCGCCGGTCGCCACCGGATCGCCGGTGGTCAGCCGGCGGCATTACCGCCGAGATTGCCAGCGGTGCGATGGCATACGAAATCGCCACCCAGCGCTTTTCTTCTGCATACGTTATGCTAGCTTTATCGGGATGAAGCCCGACTTGCCCGAACGCCTGCTTATCTTCGCACGGCAGCACGCGCCGGTGTCGCCGGAACGGAGCCGGCTCATGCCTCTGCGCGAGGCCATTCTGATGTTTCGCGTGAAGCGCCTCAGTTACGCTAAGATCGCCGTTGCCCTACGCAGCCACGGCGTGATGATTCGCGCCTCCGCCGTCGGCGACTTCTGCCGTGTTCATTGCGCTGACTCAGACGTGGAACGCGCACGTCATCACCTCTTCGCGAACGTGGCTACTGCGCCGGCCTTGACCGGCGCTCCGGCGGCCGCCTTAGCTCCCGCGTCTTCACCGTCCGACCCGGCGAAACGCCGCGGTCCGCGAATCGCCCGTGATGACCTCTGATTCCTCAGCATCAGCCTTGCCGAGGAAACGGCTTATCCTCTTCGCCCAAGACAAGGGCGGAATCGGCAAAAGTTTCGTCGCGACGCTGCTCCATGACTTCCTGTCGGGACGGGTAAGCGGCCTGAAGGCGTTCGACCTCGACCACGCCAACTCGACGTTCCAGCGATACGTCCCCGACGCCGAATTCATCGACACCGACGTGGACGCCGACAAACTCGCCGTGCTCGATCGGCTGGTCGAGGCCCTGCAGGAGCATGATGTCGTGCTTGCCGACAATCGTGCCGCCGGCGGCGCCAAGGTGCAGCAGTATCTTGAGGAGAGCCGGCTGACTGCATTGCAGGGCGAACTCGGCTTCGCCCTCGTGTTCGTCGTCATCGCCGTGGACGACAAGGATGCCGTGTCTCAAATCGCCGACTTGGTGGACACCCACGGCGAACAGGTGCAATGGCTCGTCGTGCGCAACCTGCGCGATGGCGCCGAGCCCAGCGTCTTCATGGCTAGCAAGACGCGCCAGCGATTGCTCGCGCTCGGCGCGATCGAGATCGCCGTGCCGGGATTGGCCGAAGTAACGCGCAATCGTCTCCAGCAAGCAAACCTCACAGTCGGTCGGGGTCGGAGTGCGCCCGAACTCCATTTGCTGGATCGCTCCCGGTGCGTGCGGTTCCACGAGCGCATGGCCGAGGAGTTCGGCAAGGCGGCATCGCTCATCCTGCCGTGAAGCTCGAATCACTGCTCGATCCCGAGACACTGCCGGACGATCTCCGCTGGTTGGCGTCGGAATTCAAGCTCGCGCCCAAGGATCCGGTTTTCGTGCTCATCGCGTGGCATTGGCACCGCGTAAAGGCCGCAGAGGACTCTCTCCGCGCCGCCACCGTGGAGTTCACTTCGGCTGTGGACGCGAGGGTCGACGTTCTTGCCGGTGCCGCCGAATCCACGGCGGCGTTGAGCGAACTGCTCGTGCAGGTGCAATCTTCGCTGGAGCAGAAGCCCGCCCTCCTCTCAGCGGAGGTCGAGGCGGAGCTGGCCGCGCCGCTCGCCAAGATCGCGGCCGTTGAAAAATCCCTGGAAGCCACGCTGCAGAACGTGCGCGCGACGGCGGACCGAACACGACGAAGGGAGATATTCGCCGCGCTGCTCACCGGTGTCGCACTCGGCCTCTTGGGCGCGTTTGCGGTTTGGAGTGCATGAAGACTGCCGGTTTCCTGCCGGTGGTTGTTGCTCTGTCTGTCGCTGCTGCGGCCCGCCATGCGCTACCGGAAACCAGCGGATACTGGCTGGCGCTTACGCTTTTTGCCGGCAGCGTGGTCTCTGCCTACCTCGCACTCGTTGCCACCCCTGACCCGCGCGGGGTCCGCGTGTTGCGTCTCTGGGGGCTCGATTGGACGCGTGATGAAGCGTGCTGCCATTTCTTCGTCACCGGTGCCACCGGGACCGGAAAAACTGCACGTGCGATCGTGCCCATCGTCCACGGCCTGCGTCGCGCGCTGCCATCCACCGGCATCATGGCCATCGACTCCAAGGGAGCACTATGGAAGCCCCTCGGGGAGATCGCTCGCGCGCTGGGACATGAGGACAGCCTGCGTCTGATTCGCGTGCGGCCGGAGCACATCCCGGTGAATGATTGGAAGGCTCCGCTCCGACTGAACCTGCTCTCCGATCGCAGCGTGCCGTGGACGACCTACGCCAAAATTATCGTCGATACGGCTTCGGCGTCGGGCCAGCGGGGCGGGCAAAGTTTCTTCAAGGAAAGCGCCCGCGACGTGATCACCCATGCGATGCAGGCCCTCGAAATCGCGGGCTATCTCGTGAGCTTGGACAACGTCCACAACGTCATCTGCAATTCGGCGGATACGCTGTCGCTCGTTGAACGACTGGAAAAGTCTGAGCGTCGCGACGCCGCCGATGAGGTTCAGTTTTTCAAAGACTTCGCCGCGCAGCCGCCGGAGCAGCGCAGTGGCACGGTCGGCACGGTCGCCAACTATCTCCGGCCCTACACGCCGCCGGACATTGCCGAAGTTTTCTGTGCGCCGAAACCCAATTTTGCACTCGATGAAATCGACCTCGGCCGGCTCATCTGCCTGTCAGTCCCGCAGACCTATCAGGTCGAGCGCAAGTATCTCAATTTTCTCTGCAAGCAGCTTTTGTTTCTCCACGCATTCCGACGCTTCGATCTCGATCCGGGAGAGCGTCAACGGCGCAACATGATCGTGCTCATTCTCGATGAAGGGCAAAAGACCACGCTGGTTTCGGAGGACGGCTTTTCAGATCACGGCACCGTCGATGAGCTGCGCGAGGCGGGGATGTGCGTGATTTCAGCGACGCAGACCCCGCTATCGTTTTATGCGGCCTTCGCGAACGAGGTGAAGGCCGATGTCTTCATGGCAAACCTTAGAACGCAAATTCACTTTCGCTCCGCCGATGAAAAAGGCGCGACGATTCTGGCCGCCAAACTCGGTGGGCGCGAGGCGCGCAAATATAGCGGCGGCGTGAGCGGTGGTCGCACGTCGCGCAGTTGGCAGTTGGTGGATGAGGCATGGTTCAAGCCGCTCCGACTGCTCGCGCTGCCCGCGGGGATGGCTGTAATAAAACATCCGCGGATTGTCGGCCGACCGTTGCTGCGGCGATTGCCCTTTACCGCTTTTACCTGCAATGAACCCCGCGGCGCCGAAGCGAGCGCCCACGGGAGAGTGTCGCGCAATGGCGCGCGCGAACCCTAGTTTCGAGTTACGTCGTTGGGGCGGACGACGGCGGCGAGCGATTTGGCTAGAGCGCCGTCACCCGCGAATTTCCGCTTTTCTCGTTGGTCGGCTGGGCGCGCCGCGCCGCACGAGATGAAGTAGAGATATTCCGCCGCTATCGATGAAGCGCGACGGCAGGACAGCTCGTGCAAGACCAGTTCGACAGGCGTGGGTGCAAAGCGGCCGATTTTGGCCGCGAGTATCTGTGAGGCCCGGCGAAAAACGCGGGCATCGCGAATCGGGACACTTACAATCAACGTGGATAATCGAGCATGGCGCATGGTTCGATGACTGACTGGCGGTGGTCGGCAATTTTCTCCGACGAACGCGGCGTGCCGGATTCGCCGCGGCTCCTATACGCATTACATTAGCAGAATCGCCATCGGACTCGCTTCCGTGCGCTCGTGATTTCAGCACGATATTTCTCTCCGTCGGGGAGGTAGTCGCTTGGCAGTGTGCCAAGGAGGCGGCGGAACGAGGTTGTCATCAGTTGCTGGCTGGAAAATCCCGCGATATGCGCGACCTCAGTGGCCGAGTGTTTTCCAGCGCGAAGTAACTCCCGAGCCCGCCGGACACGCGCCCCGATGACGTAGGCAGCAGGCGGCAGTCCGACGGCCGCTCGGAAGACTTGACCGAAATAGCTTGGGCTCAATCCGGCTACCGCCGCCAGCGCGTCCAATGACAGATCGTCATCGAGGTGAGCTTCTACGTGCTCGCGCACTTTTGCGATGTGCCCACGCATCATGCGCCATTGTTGCGGCTCGCTCCGATCACGGAAGGTGCGGTGTGCGCGCAAGACGTGCCCCGCCAAAGCCTGAGCCATGCCACCGGCCGTCAGCCGATCCGCCGGTCCCGGGAGGCGGCATTCCTCCCAGATATTTGCGCACAGTTCCCCGATCAATGGCACTGCGGCCGAGTAATGGTCCAAGGGAGCGACCGTCGGATTGCCCAGAGGCTCCGGAAGAAATTTGCGCTCAATTTGCGCCCCGACCTGAATCGCAATGATTCCCGCCGCGCGATGCCAGTCCGCTCCATGCCAAGTCCCGCCCGGCACCAGCCAGACGTGACTGCCGTCCAAGTTCGCGTGCCCGCGGCGACCATCCGGCATGCGCCACCGGGTTTCGATCCGCGCGTCTTCCCCGGAGATCACGATTTGCAAGCGCCGGTGCCGATGCTCCCGCACTACGGTCGGACGCTGCCACGTGAAGGAGATTTCGCAGCCTCCGGCCAAAATGATCGGCGATGGCAGAAGCGACTCGCCCGGATGATGGGACGGCGGCCCATAGTGGGTGTGAATTCCCGAAAGGTCATCACCCATTGATTCTGCCTCCGGTTTGGATACGCGAAATGTGCATATCGAAAACCGAAAGTGTGACAGATTTCAAAGATGGGTGCTTTCGTGGCCTCTCGATTGGGCAAGGGTTTTTCTCGGCGGCTTACCCGAACGGAGTGAATCGGTTGAAACGGTCATCCAGTCGACAGCCGCCAGCGCGTGATGCTCGCATACGTCGAAAACCGGCAGCACGGGCACGGAATCGTGAAGGACCTCAGTCAATTCCGGGGCGATTACGACCACTGCCCGTGCGCCAGCCTGTTTCAAAGAGTGAACGATACGCACTACGTCGGCTCGCGCGGCTTCAGTGACCAGGCCGCCGCTGAATTCCCGATCGCAAATCTCCACGAGATGCCGTCGGTCCGAAGATACTGGCAGCAAGACATCGGGAATCCCCGCCGCACATAGCGCCGCCTGCCATGAATTTTCTTCCGAGGCCTCACGCGTGCCGATCAGACCAACCCGCCGGAGCGCCGATGCGCGCAGCGCGCGCGTGATCGGCAAGTAAACCGAGAGTGCAGGGAGAATTACCTCGGTCGCCGACGAACACGTGAAATTCGAGCAGAGAATCACGGCCTCTGCCCCGAGAGCCCGCACGGAGCGAAGTGACTCCGCCAGAGCAATGTGAGCTGTCGGCAACGTAAGGGTAATCAGATTCGGTTGGTGTCGGTGCCCGAAACGATGGCGCACTTCCTCCGCAATCAACCGTGAATAGTGCGTGGTCAATTCTGCGCTGCCAAACCCGACTGCCGCGAGACGCCTCATGCCTTCACCTCCGCATTGACGTCGATGGAATGCTTTGAGGTCCGATAGGGAGGAAAGTAAACCAACCTCAAAATTGGCGCCGAGTAGAAGGCCATTTGCTCACGGTGTCCGATTGAAATCTTCGAAGGCCCCTGCGAGGTCGGGCAGCTTCTCGGCGTCGAACAGCAGCAGGCCGTAGCGCAGTGTGAGTGCGCCTCCGGCCGACACGGTTAACCTGCCGGCGGTGTTAGCCGGCAACACGCGCGGGCCGAAAGCATTGGCGACCACGAGACCGTAGTCGCGCGTATGCCACCAGGTGCGCACGGGATTATTCGTCGCGGCCAGGACCGCCGCGCCGCGGACCCGGCCGTCGAGCGTGTGCGAGGCGACGACCCAATCGGAAACCTGCCCCCATATTTCCTTGGCGTCCGAATGGCCGGCGGAATCGGCGAGGCGGCCGCCGTTTTTCTCGATCAATGCCGTGGCGAGGCGCAGTCCGAAGCCCATCTCTTCCTGCTCGCCGAACACGAGCTCGCCGGTCTCCGGCTTGAGCGTCGTCGTGCAATCTAACAGGTAGGCCGTGCCTTGCCGAGAGACGGCCACCGCGAGAGATTGACGGCCGAGTGTGCGACCGTCCCGCGCCACGAGGCGGCTTTCCGTTGCGAAACGCAGCACGCCGTCGCGCGCCGTCGGAACCTGCGTGAACTGCACGTGCTCGATGCGGCCCTTGTTGCGCCAGAAATCTTCCCCGTTCACATTGCCGAAGCCAAACCACACTCCGGGATGCATCGCCGGGTGATCGGCCAGATCGTCGGGTCCGGGCGGCTGGGGGCGAGTGAGGCGGTAGCCGCCCGGAGCACGCAGATCCTGGAAGTGCGGTCGCAGCACATGCGCGTCGCGAAATACGTAGTGCGCCACGGGCTGCCCGCCGTCGGTGATCGCTAATCGGTCGTCGCGCAGCTCGAACGCGAATCCGGGCCCGCTCGGTGGACTTGCAGCCGACGAGGGCGCCTGAAGCCACGCCACCAAGGCGGCGAGATCGGACGCGTCGAGCACGTTCGCGTAGGCCGGCATCGCCGAGACGGCGGCCGTCTCGCTGCGCGCAATGTCGGCGCGCGGGACGCGCATCGTCGTGCCGTCGGCCTGCATGAACACGACGGCTGCGCCCGACTCCTCCACCAGCCGCCCTGCCACGGAGCCGCCGCTGCGACGCTCCACGATGTGCAAGGCAAACCCCTCGACGATTTCCGCGCTCGGTTCGAGAATCGCGCGAACCGCGCGCTCGGGCTGGCCGCGTTCGCCGAGTCCGGTGAGATCGGGTCCGAAAGCGCCGCCTTCAGCTCCGACGCGGTGACAGACCACACACCCGGCGGCGTGAAACACCGCCCGCCCGCGTCCGGCATCGGCCGCAGCGAGCAGCGGCAGGACGTCGGCGGCCACCGTCGGCTGTGCCGGCGGGCGCAGCGTGATCTCCGCTGGTCGGAGCGGCGCCGGCCGTTTCGAATACGTGGCCGTGGCCGTGTTGCCGACTTTCTTGCCGTCGACAAACAACGCGGCCTTGAGCGTCGTCGTGTCGGCGAGTTGCACCGCCTCCCGAACGTTGCCTTCGGCATAGGTCGGTTCGGATCCGTCGCGCGTCACCCGCACAATACCCGGCTGGATACCCGCGATCGCCACGACGCGGAGCTGGTCGGCAAACTCGCGAGGGGCCGGCTCGAAGATCACGAGCGGGTTGCCGTCCTGCTGCGCGAGCCAGAGGCCGGCGAGGCCCGCGGTCGCGGGATCGGGATCGGCGATCCGCGCGCGCACCGCGGTCACGTCGAGCGCACCGCGGTCCAACAACGCGAGCAGGGTGGCGCGGCGCACACCTGCCCGGGGATCATCCGCCAGGGAACGCAACGCCTCCGGCCGGGCCAGCGCAGCGAGCGCTTGCCAACCCGCGTAGTAAACCAAGCGGTCGCTTTCGGTCGCGAGCGTGTCCGCGATGAGCCGGTCCGACGCCGTGCTGCGGGCCTGCTGCAAGGCTTGGAGCGCAGCGAAACGCACCCGCGCCGAAGGATCCCGCAGTGCGGCCGTGACGAAGGCCGGCGGCGGCGCGGCCCGGCGCGTCTCCCGCGCGCGGTGCGCGACGATGCGCAGCGCCTGCAGCCGCGCGTTCTCCGAGAGCGCGGCGCCTATCCGCTCGAACCAGCCGTCGAGCGTCGGATCGGGCAGCGCGATCCGCCCGAGCGTCCACAGCGCCCAGGTCTCGTGCGCGACGGCGAGATCGCGGGCGACAAGCCGCGCCTGCAATGCCGCGACCGTGGCGGCACCGCGGCGCACGAGTTCGTCGGCGGCATCGGTGCGCCAAGCGGGAATCGGCGCGGCGAGATCGGCGAACAGTTCGGCGAACTTGCGGACCGCGGCAGGTTGCAGGCTGCGCCCGCGCAAGCGCGCCGGGTTGTCCGCCGCCGTCAGGCGAAAAATCCTTCCCTCGTTGGTCTGATGCCCGTCGCGAAACACGGCGCCGAGATGCGCGCCCCAGCCGCTGATGTAGAGTGAGCCGTCCGGCCCCGGCTCGATATCGACGGGATTGAAAAGGGCGTCGCCACCGCGGATGAGCGGCTCCCACGCGCCGCCGGACGGCTGCACCAGCGCGCCATCCCAGACCGGCCGATACACGAAGGTTGTGCGCCGAAGGAAATCGTTGATCAACCATACGCCGCGCAACTTCGCAGGCAGCGACGCATGGTCGAGATACGCCACGCCCGTGCCGGAACCCGGGAACACCGGCCCGCTCACGGGGACCGTGGGCAGATGGTTTTCGCCGGTCCAATGCGAACCCCAGGCATGCGCCCAGCCGAAGTGCGCGCCGAAAAAAGGCATGACGATGCGGTCGCCCTCGCTCTGATCGTTGTCGGTGCCGAGCCAGTTGAACCCGCTGTCGTAACCGATATCCCACGGGTTGCGCAGGCCGCGGGATACGATTTCAAGGTTGGCGCCGAGGTCGTCGCAGCGGAGCACGCCGCCCATGCGGCCCCAGTCGTCGGCGGGGTCGTGGTAGGATTTCCGATACGTTGCCTCGGTAAACGTGCGCGACGCAGGCAGGTCGGCGGCGCCGGCCGGCGAGGGCAGATCCCAGAGTTCGCGAAAGGCGCGCGGGGCGTAACGGCCGGGGCGGTTGAGGCCCTTGGAGTTGCCCTTACTCATGTAGAGTTTGCCGTCGGGTGCCCAGTTGAGGCCGTGCAACCCGTGCTCGAGATTGCCGAGATCGGTATAGATGAGAACGTATTCGTCGGCCACGTCGTCGCCGTCGACGTCGCGGCAGACCGTGAGGTCGGGAGCGTTGGCGATCCAGAGATCGCGCCCGCGCCAGGCGAGGCCCTGGATGCAGTTGAGTCCGCGTGCGAAGGTTTTGGCCGTATCGGCGGTGCCGTCGCCGTCGGTGTCGAGCAGCAGCTCGACCGTGTCGCCGGGGGTATCCGGTTTCGGGTTACGGTATTGCGGCCCCTGGCCGACGAAGAGCCGGCCGCGGGCGTCGAAGGCGAGCGCGCAGGGGTTGCGCACGAGCGGCTCGCGCGCGAAAAGCGAGACCGAGAAGTTGTCGGGGACTTGCGGTAGCAGGGCCATGCCGGCGCCGGTCGATTTGCCGGCGGGCGCGGCGCAGACGATCAGCGGGAGAAGTAGCGAGCAAAACGGAAGAAGGCGGCAGCGCGGCATGACGGGAAAGTTTCAGGGAGAGCTCGGCCAGTGCGGCGACGGAGTGTGGGCGGCGGTGAAGTGCGCGCGGAACTCGTTGACCAAATCCGGATGGGCCGCGGCGAGATCGCGCGTCTCGCCGGGGTCAGTGTCGAGACGGTAGAGTTCGAGCGGCGCCTGCGGGTGGGCGCGCACGGCTTTCCACGGGCCGCGGCGAGCGGCCTGCGCGAGTTCGCGGGCCGGATTCTCCCAATACAGAGTGCGCGCCCGGAGCGCAGGCTGATCGCCGCCGATCAGAGTCGGGAGCAGGTTAAAGCCGTCGAGGGCAGCGTCCGGCGCGGTGTCGCCTGCGACCGCCAGCATGGTGGGGAACATATCTGCAAACCAGCCAACCGCGTCGCTGATGCGGCCGGCGGGGACAGTGCCGGGCCAACGCACGAGCATCGGCACTCGCAAGCCGCCTTCGTAGTGCGAGCCCTTGGTGCCGCGCCACGGGCCGTGGGAGCGGAACACAGGGTCGAAAGCTTTCCGTTCACCGCCGTTATCCGAGGTAAAAAACAACGCCGTGTTCGCGGCGAGTCCGCGCTCGCCAAGTGTATCGAGCACGCGGCCGACATCGCGATCGAGCCGCGTGACCATCGCCGCATAGATTTTTGCCTCGTCGGGCCAGGATTCGCCGGAGTAGGCGCCGAGCGCCGGCACTTCGAACCGGCGGTGCGGGATCGTGAAGGCCAGATAGAGGAAAAACGGCTTCTCGTGTTTCCGACGTAGAAAGGCCACTGCTTCGTCGGCGAACAGGTCGTGAGTATAGCGACTGCGTCGGCCGCCGGCATTTTCAGGGATCGGTTCTTTCCGGTCGTCGCGCCAGAGATAGTCGGTATAGTAATAGGCGGCGTGGTTCTGGTTGAGATAGCCGAACCACAAGTCAAAGCCCCGGCGGTTGGGCGTGCCGGGAGTGCTGGGCTCGCCGAGACCCCATTTGCCGATCGCGGCGGTGGCGTAGCCGCTGGCGCGCAAAGCTTCGGCGACCGTGCGGTCTTCATCTGTGAGGGAAAGGCGCATCGCGCCTTCCCCGAAGTATTCCGTCTGCCCGCCGACGCGAGGGCCGTTGGCGCGGATGCGCGCGTGTCCGGTGTGCTTGCCGGTGAGCAGCACGCAGCGCGACGGGGCGCACACGCTCGCCCCCGCGTAGAACTGGGTGAAGCGCGTGCCTTCCGAGGCGAGACGGTCGAGATTCGGCGTGCGAATTTTCGTCTGCCCGTAGCAGCCGAGGTCGGCATATCCAAGATCGTCAGCCAGAATAAAAACGATGTTGGGCCTCGTTGGCACGGTCGCCACAGCGGCGGTGGCAAGGGCGAAGACGAACAGAAGACTCAAGCGGACGTGCATCATGAAAAGCGGGAAAACACCTGCCGGCCTCAGTCGTCGAGCGTGCGCCGGCTCGTGTCGGGCGCCCACCAGATCACCACCATGCCGAGCGCGTAGACGAGGCCGCTGATCACGCCGACGCGGGCGTAGTCGCCGCCCGACCACGCCATGAGTGCACCGGCACCGAGCACACCCGCGGCTGACGCGAACCGGCCGGTGTTGTAGGCGATGCCGGTGCCGGTCGCGCGCACCGCCGTTGGAAAGAGTTCGGGCAGGCAAAGCGGTAGCCAGCCGAAGAAAAGCGTTGTCACGAGCCCTTGCACGAAGACCAGAGGCAGAAACGACGTTGCGAGCGGCCGCGACCAGAGAAATATCCCGCAGGTCAGCACGACCGAACCGAGGCTGATGCAGAAATAAGCCGTGCGTCGCCCGAGCAAGTGCGCGAGGTGGCTGCCAAAGAAACTGCCGAGGATCGCGCCGACGGCCCACCAGCCTTGGGTCGAGGCCTTGTATCCCGCTTGGCTCGCGCCGCCGACCGCATCGGCCCATGGAATCATCCATTTGCTTGCGCCCCACGCTCCGATGAGCGGGATAGCCCCGAGGCAAATGCCGACCACGGTAATGCGCAGCAGCGGTGGCCGGAACAGTTCCCGCAACGGCGCGTTGGTTTTCGCGGTTTGCTTTCCGCGGCTCGCCAACCAGCGGGGCGACTCCGGCAACACCGCGAGCGCCGCCAGCCCCACGACCGCAGCGACCGCGCCCAACTCGACCAGCCAGCGCCACGAGTCGGCGGTGACGGCCTGCATCCGGCCGAGTTGAGAAACGCAGAGGATGCCGACGTTGAGGCCGGTGCCGATCACGCCTGCGACCATCGGACGGGTGGCGTTGGTCCAGCATTCGGAGACGAGCGCGACCCCGTTGGGCCACATGCCGCCGACGCCAAGGCCGGCGAGAAATCGCAACGCGAGCAACTGTTCCTGCGAGGTAACGAACGCTCCGGCCGCGCCGAACACCGAATAACATAGCACGCACACGCCGGTGGCGCGGGCGCGTCCGATGCGATCGCCGAGGGATCCGAAAGCAATCCCGCCTACCGCGGCGCCGAGCATGATCGCCGCTGTGTAACGCGCGAACCAGTCGCCGGCGGAGCCCGGTGAAAATGCGTTACCCATAAGGTCACGCGAGACCGAGAGCGAAGCGAGCGGCATGAGCCCAAGTTGGAAGCCTGCACCCACCAGACCGAGAAAGGCCACGAGCAGCACAAGACCGCGCTGCGCTGGCCGAAGAACTCCGGGGGCGGTGCTGCTCATGGACGCTCCGCTTTCGCCGCCAGGCCGCGCATCACTTGAATAATCGCGCTGTTGTCGAGCGCACCGAGGCCGGCAGCCTCCGCTTGTTCGAGCACGGCGCCGTGCGCTTCGCTCAACGCCATTGGCAATCCCGCCTGGGTGCCGATCGCGATCATCAGCCGCACGTCCTTGAGATGCTGCGCCAGCCGGGCCTCGGGTGCAAAATCGGAAGCGAGCATTTTTTCGCCTTTCGCGTCCATCGCACGCGAGTAGGCCGGGCTGCGACGCATGACCGCGAGGGTGAGCGCGGGGTCGAGTCCGATCGCCTCACCGAGGGCGAGGCCCTCGGCCAAGGCTGCCCGGTTCAGCCCGAGCACCAAGTTGGTGACGAGTTTCATTTTTGCGCCCGAGCCCGAAGTGCCGGTGTGAAACGCCGCGCAGCCCAGCCGGTCCAGCACATCGCGGCAGGCGGCGAAAGCGGCGGCGTCGCCGCCGACCATAATCACCGCATCGCCGCTGCGCACCAGCGCGCTGCTGCCGGAAACAGTGGCATCCAGATAGATGACGCCGCGGGCCGAAAGCTCCGCCGCGCGTGCTTCGCTATGCTCGGGATCGCCGGTCGTCGTATCGATGACGACTTGGCCGGGCCGCAGAAACTGGGCACCCGCGGCCAGCACGTGGCCGACTTCGCGGTGCGAGGGCAGGCTCAGCACGATGCGTTCGCAGCGGCGCCACACGTCGGCAATGGTCGGCGCCGCCTCGCCGCCCTCGGCGACGAGGTCGGCAAGCCGGGCGGATTCGAGATCGGAGCCCAGCACCGCAAAGCCACCGCGCAAAAGCCGCGCAGCGAACGCGCTGCCCATTAGACCAATGCCGACGAGACCGATCGGCGAAACCAGCGGGACAGAGTTAGACATGGAAAAGGCGGTTCAGAAGCGGCCGGACAGACCTGCGCTCAGGCGGGTGCCATAATACTGCGAGTTCACCGGGCGGGTGCCGAGCCCTTGGTAGCGGAAATTCTTTTCGTTAAAGACATTGAACGCATCGAGGTATACTCCGAGCCGCGGGCCGAACGCGAACTTCATGCTCATATCCACCGTGGAACGCGCCTCTTCGAACACCCACTGCCCGGGGTTGGCGTTGTAGGAAGTAAGCCGCTCGGCAACGTGGTTGAGTTGCGCCCGCAGGGTGATCCGACCGCGGATATAGGAGAACCCGCCGTTCGCGGTGAGGGGCGTCAAGTTGGCGAGCTTGTCCACGACCGTTGTGCCGGCAAACGTGCCGCGGGTGAGCAGGCGCGTATAGTTCGCGAAGACCCCGAAACCACCCAGCCAACCCGGCAGAAAAGTGAGTTGCTGCTGATATCCGACTTCGAGCCCGCGCACTCGCGCCCAACCGCCGTTGGTCTTGGTGTTGTAGTCGTAGCCCTCATACAGACCGCCGAAGCCGTTGTCGGCCCCGCCGGGCACGGTCGTGCGAAGGTTGAAGATGTAGTCCTCGATCTCCTTCTGGAAAAGACCGATGGAGAGCAGGCCGACCGGTTTCAGATAGCGCTCGATGCTGAGGTCGTAGCCGATGGAGCGCTGAGGTTTCAGCCCGGTATTGTTCTGGGTGATACTTCCGGCCGCCGTGTCGATCGTCGTGATGGGCATGAGGTCGGTGAACGAAGGACGGCCAATACCCGTGGATACGCTCGCCCGCACGAGTGTATCGCGCCATGGCTCGTAGCGCAGATGCAGGCTTGGAAATGTGTCTGTGTAGTTGCCTTGGCGCCTGGTCTTTCCCCCGAATCGCAGTTCCGGCTGGGTGGCGGCGCTGTAGCGCGCATCGGTCACGGGTCCGGTGCCGGAAACACGGGTGTGCTCCACCCTCGCACCGCCCAAGAGGGAGATTCGCCCGGCTTTGAGTTGGCCTTGGAGGTAACCGGCATAGACGTCTTCACGGGCTTTGCCGTCGTTCACCAGCGCATTTTGCACGGATGCGGAGCGGTTGTAGGCAAAAGGGGTGGGGTTGACGGCGAGTTCACGGTGTATGGCGCGCCAGTCCGGCCAGACAGCAAGTTCGCGGTAAAAGCCGTCGATCGCCCGATGGCGGTGCCCATCATCGCGAAACCGGTTGAGATTGTCGTCGTTCACGCCGGTAACGGGGTTGGGTCCGGCGACGGCGTCCGGGCCGACGTAGCGCCACACGTCCTGGCTGCGATCCTGACTTTTTTCCTGGCCGCGATAGCGCACGCCGGCCTTCGCGTAAGAGGGCAGGGCGAACGGCAGCGACCGTCTGAGGTTGAATTGGGCCGACACGATCTCGTCGCTTGCGTGAAAATCCTTCTTGTTGATCGAATCGGTGAAACCGTTGTCGTAGTTGGCCGGATCGGCTCCACCGGTGCGCGTGATCGAGGGAAAATGCAGGCGGTTAGTGCGGTCCACGACGTAGTTCACGCCGTTGATGCGAAAAATGACATCTTGCCGCTGCTCGGAACCGGACGAGGGCGCAACGGAGGCGTCGAAGTCGATCTGGTTTCCGCGCCAGTCGAGTTTTCCGCCGGCGCGCACCCGGAGCGTTTTCACAGTGCGCACGCGCGATTCCATTTCGTAGGCAAATTGGCCGTTGGTGATCGTAGTGACAACATCGTCCGGAGTGACCGCGATGCCGGTCGCGCGAACAACCCTTTGCCGGTGCTGCTCCATGACGTCTCGAAAATTGTTATACATCAGGCTGAGGAACACCGAAGCGCGCTCGTTCAGTTTATAGTCGGCCTTGAGGCCGACACCTGCCCGATCCAGGCGAATGTCATCCTCGGATATTTGAAAATCCGTCATCGGTGCGGGTGCATCCAAGCGCGGCGCGGTGTAGCCGGCACGAAAGGCAGACCGCGGCGCGATCGTGCGATTGAAACTGCCCGAGAGCACGATCCCGAGCCGGCGATCCGGACCATATACATCGGCGTAGGAAAAACTCGCCGACGGCATCGCCGAGCCGCGCTGCGCGTAGATGTTGGTGCCGACCGTATAGTCGAAACTGCGGCCCGCGCGGTCGAAGGAACTCTTCGTTTTCAAATTGATGGATCCGCCGATGGAATCTCCGTCCATGTCGGGTGTGGCGGCCTTCACGACTTCAACCGCCTCGATCGAGGCCGTCGAAACTTTGTCGATTTCGAAGGCCCGGCCCGAACCGCGCGTGGTTGCGCCAGAGAGACGCGTGCCGTCCACAGTGACCGAATTGAGGTCGGCGCCCATGCCGCGCACCGAGACCTGATAGACGTCGCCCTCGTCGCGCTCCCCGCCGATGCCGGCGAGTTTGACGAGCAAGTTGCCGAGGTTGCCGTCGGCGACATTGCCAAAGGCATCGGTGGCGACACTCGTTTTGATGTTGTCCGCCGCGCGCTGGCTGCTGATCGCGGCAGCTTGGCCTTCGCGCACTGAGGAGACCTCGAATGCGGCGAGTTGGTAAATCCCCGAACTCAACCGTGCTTCGGTGGCGATAACCGCGCCCGGCTGCACCATCACCGGCACGCGGGCGCGGTCGAGGCCCGTGTAGTCGACCAATAGGGTTTGCGGCCCGGGCGGAACACGCTCGAGGCGGAACGAGCCATCGGTGTCGGAAAATGTCGCGACGCGCGCATCGGCTTCGAGCGCCACGGTCGCGCCGCCAAGCGCCGTGCGTGTCGTGGCATGAATGACGCGGCCGGCGATGGAACCGGAACTGGCCGCCGGAGCTTGAGCGTGGATCTGCGAGTCTGCGAGCAGCAGCCCGGCCACCGCAGTCAGCGAGTGCCAAGTCCGGCAACGGAGGAACAGGTGGGGAATCATGGGGTTTTGAACAAATGCTGCCATGAACAGGCAGTCGATTGTCGATGAATGAAAGTAAGTTCAAATGAACTTATGACTGTCAAACCTCAAAAACTCGTCCGCGCCCACTTTATCTTCCGGGCGTTCGCGCGACAAAAAACGTCAAATGACTTCACTTTGCTGCCCAGGCGCCCACGACGAAATACTCCCGTGGCTACAGCGACTCGCTTGAGCTCTGAGCGAGATTCACGCGCCGCCTTTGCTCCTCTTCTCTTGGCGCAGAGCCGCGAGGTCCTCCGGAGCGCGGAGCGTCGTGGTTGTAGGCCTAAAGGGCGGGCACGGATTCCCGTTCGACCAACACCGGCTCTACCAGGATTTTGGCGGGAGCTGTCGCTCCACTTTGCCGCGCTTGCCACAGCAACCGTGCCAAGGCATTCCGGCCGATCGCGTCGGCGCGCACGTCAAGCGTCGAAAGACCCGGGTTAAGCCCGGCCGTGAGCGATCGCTCGTCGTTGCACGACACGATACCGACATCGCGCCCCGCGGCGACGCCGATCCGGCCCAACGAGTGATAAAGTTGAACCGCGGTCATGTCGGCGCCGACCATAATGGCGGTGGCACGGCGGGATTTGGGGGTCGCGTGCCACTGACGCGCGAGTTCCTCCACGCGTTCGGGCGAGGTCATGCCCGGCAGAGGCCACGCGAGCGGCGCGGCAGTGGCATGCTCCAGCACCTCGGCCTCGGCGCCAAGCGCGCGGCTGCGCTCGCAGAAGGCGCGCTTCATGTGCTCGAACTGGGCGTGGCCAGGCTTCGGGTTGAGAAACGCCACCCGCCGGTGCCCTCGTGCGGTCACATGCTCGGCGGCGAGCCGGCCAGCCATCTCGGCGTCGAAATTGCAGTGGTCGCCCAGCGCGTTTGGCAACCGGCCCATCATCCAGACATGCGGCACCCGGTAAATGGCGCGGAGCAGCTCATTGTCTGCCGGCGCCGGTAGTTCGCCTTGATTGGGGCCCTTCACGATCACGCCTGCCACCCGGCCTTCAGCCAGAAAGGCCGGCACGCGGTCGCCACGCGGAATACTGGCGAACATAAACATCCCGCCCTCGGCCGAGACCGCTTCCTCCACCGCATGGATCGCGGTGCTGACGGAAGGCAATTGCACCAGGGCGTCCTCCATGCCGAAGCACACGACGGCGACATTTGCCGCGACTGTCCCATGGCCGTTGACCGGGCGCACCGAGCGTCGGCGCAGCCGGGTGTAATTCAACGCACGCGCGGCAGAGAGGATCCGTTCGCGAATTTCCGGCGTAACGTCCGCGGCATTGTTGAGCGCCCGTGACGCGGAGCCCACGGCCACTCCTGCCGCTTTGGCCACATCGTGAATCGTCACAGGTTTTTTGTTCTTCGTCATGTTCTGGGATCGGACGCTAGTTCAAGCCATATGAGAAAATCGACATATTCCCGGCGAAAGTAGGCGTGCTTGAAAAATGCCCTGAGCCTAAATTTTCTACTTGAACATTAGTTAGTTCACGTGAACAAAGCGATGAACTTATCACGACCCCATGAGATTGCAGCCTCCCTCGGCGAGCGAGCGACAGGTAGCTTGCTCGGCCGGACCATTGCCATTTTCGGCCCGTCGAGGGCTTGATTTTTTGGACATTCAAGGGGGCGGACCTGTCATGGCATACGCGGCAGATTTCTTCGCGGCAGCGGTCGATGTCCTCAGCGAGTCTCATCGACCGGAAAATCTCAGGAGAATTCCCGCAGGCGGTCTTGGCCGAACGCATACCAGATTCGTCTCTTTGGATCTATGCATGACCCCCGAGGCGAGACTCTCGGCGAACGGCGGCGCAGGCGCTTCATCAGACTTCAGCCACCTCGGGCAACAGCTGCCCATCTTTACGTGATACCCAATCCCAACCCGACCATGAAAACCCCTCGCACACTGCCCACTCTGTTGCTCCAGCTTGCGCTGCTGGCGACGCCGTTTGCCGTTGCTAGATCTGCCGTCCCTTTGCCCGTCGCTTCTCGTCCCGTTGACCCTGCTGCGCAAACCGACGCAACGATCGAGCTATCGCCCTTCGAGGTGCGGAGCGACAAGGACTATGGCTACGCCGCCTCGCAATCGCTCTCCGGCAGCCGGCTCGCGCAGGAACTGAAGACGACACCGGTCGCCGTCACGGTCATCACCCGCGAGCTGCTCGACGACATCGCGGCCTTCAGCGTGCAGGAGGCGATGGCATGGAGCACGAACAGTTTTGCGAGCAACGACTCCGACCCCAACGGCGGTTCCTACGTGCTCGGCGGCGCGCTGCTCGCCTCGCAGAACACCGCGGTCGCGACCCGCGGCGGTGCGGGGCAGCTCACCACGGCCAGGAACTTCTTCCGCTGGTCGATCAACTCCGACTCGTTCAACATCGAGCGCATCGATCAGGCCCGCGGGCCGAACGCCCTCCTCTTCGGCGACTCGGCGCTCTCGGGCTCGATGAACGTCACCACGAAGCGCGCGCAGTTCACCCGTGCGCGGTCGCTGCAACTGCTGGCCTCGAGCTTCGGCGGCGGCCGGGCCGTGGCGGATATCAACGAGCCGCTGGCCGGCAAAGCGCTCGCCGTGCGCGCCGGTGCCTTCCTCCAGCGCACCGATACGTGGCGCGATTTCGGCAAGACCGACCAGCAGGGCGCGTATCTGACCGCCACGTGGCGCCCGCGCCCCGGCTGGGAAATCCGGGTCGAGGGCGAGGCCGGCCAGCGCGACGACCGGTTGCCCGCGACCTCGCTCCGCTCTGCCGTCTCGGCGTGGAACCGCACCACCGTCTTCGACACGCCGGGCTCGCTCACCGCCGCGCAGGCCACCGCCGCGGGTTTGCGCCGATCCGGCGCCGTCAACGTCCTCACCTTCGGCCGCGAGCAGGATGGCATCGTCAACTGGATCAACACCGGCGATACCTTCAGCGCCAGCGGCACCGCCGGCACCGCCGAGCCGCGGCTCGCCGCGCATCCGCTGCGCGGCACGACGCTCCCGTCCGTCTCCGTGCTGGAGCCGGTCCGGCTCGACGGTCGGCCGGTCGAATTGCTGACGCCCAACTACGCCTATTCGCTGGCGGCAGGCCTAAGCCGCGTGACCGGGCACTACCACACCGGCTCAATCTTCGTAGAGCGGCGCATCGGGCAAAATCTCTTCCTCGAGGCGGCGGCCAACCTCCAGGCCGAGTCGCGGCTGAACTATGTGCGGGCCGGCAACGCCGTGCGCATCGCGGTCGATGTCAACCGCCAGCTGCCGGCCGGTCACACAATCAACGGTTCCTCCGCCAATCCGAACTTCCTGAAGTATTTCACGCAGACCGGCGACATCACGCTCTACGACGACTACCAGCGCACCGCTGAGGCCCGCGTGCTCGGCGTCTATCGGTTGCAGACGCGTTTCGCCGAGCAGAACTTCGGCGTGCTCGCGAGCACGCGGCGGGCGGATTCCGGCCAATCGCGCTTTCGGCTCACCCGGGTCAACGGCCCCGATGCCAATCTCGCGGGCGCGACCAACGTGGTCGAGTTCCGCAGCTATCTCGACGACCGCACCCGCGGCGTCTTCGAGTTCGAGCGCGGCCCCACCTACATGTTCAACGGCACGGTGCTCGACTATGTGCAGCACAGCAGCGCCGGCCCGAATCAGCACACGGACGCCACGGTCGATTCCCTGCAAGCCTTCGTGAGCGGTTCGTGGTTCGCCTCGAAGCGCCTGCACACGACGCTCGGCATCCGCCGCGATGCCGTCGAATCGACGCTCTACAACAGCGCGACCACCGGCACCTTCGATGCGACGACGCGCCGGCTCGTGCGGGTCGGCCGGACGAGCAGCGTGGACAACACGCTGAAATCACCCTCGACCGGCGCGGTGCTCACGGTGCTGCCGTGGCTGAGCCTGTATGCCAACGCCAGCAAATCGTTCGTCGTGATCACGGACGCGCGGCTCGACTACCAGGGCAACACCCTGCCGCCGCCGCGGGGCGAGACCGTGGAGTTGGGCGCGAAGTTCGAGTTCTTCGGCGGCCGCGTGGCCGGCTCCCTCAGCCGCTACAAGTCCGAGCAGACGTTCAATAGTCTCCGCATCAACGAACTCAATTCCGGCATCAACGCCATCGCCACCGCGCTCAACCTGCCGGCCTTCGGCGCGCCTTTCGATTCCAACAGCATCGACGCCCGGGGCTGGGAATTCGAGGTCACCGCGAACCCGACGCGCAACTGGACGCTCACCGTGAACGCCGCCCGGCCGCGTTCGTCGACGACCGGGAGTTTCAAGTCCTTCCGGCCGTTCTTCGCCGAGCGCGAGAGCGGCTGGCGAGCGATCGCCACCAACGTGAACAACCCGGCGTCCACCGCGGTCGCCGTCGGCCTCGGTCGCATCGACGAGGTATTCCGCTCGAACAGCGACGGCGAGGAAACCAACGGTAATTTCAAGCTGCTCGGCAACGCGATCACCCGCTACCGTTTCACCGAGGGTCGGCTCAAAGGCTTCAGCCTCGGCGGCGGCATGAATTACTTCGGCGAAAGCAAGATCGGCCGGCTGGCCAACGGCACGCTCGTGCATGTGTCGCCCTATGCGCTCTTCACCGCGTTCGGCGGCTACCGCCACAAGGTCTTCGGCCACGATCTCGATTGGCGGCTCAACGTCAGCAATCTCTTCGACGATCTCGCGTTTCGCTACGTGGCCGTGACGACCACGGGCTTCTACCCCGGCTTCCGCACCGCGACCCCGCGCGAGGTCCGGCTCAGCGCGACCGTCAGCTTCTGATCCCGCTCAGCCGTGACCACATTTCTGTCCGCATCGAGTCGCGCACCCGGCGCCGAGCGGCTCGGAAAATTCGGGGCCGCCGCCGCCGGAGCGTTGCTCTGTTGCCTCCCGGGCTTTGCGGTGACGCCGCCCTTGGAGATGGTCGCTTTGAATCGACCCGTCGATGCAGCCGGTGCAGCCATGCCCCGTTGGGCGTGGGGACCGTCTATCGTCGAGCTGGCCGACGGACAGTTGCTCGTGGCCTACACCGCGTCGGCAAAGACTGCGGGATCGGCCACCATCGAAAAGTCCGACTTTACCGCCCTGTATTTCACCCAACGCAACGCTGCGGGCGGAGAGTGGACTCCCCCGCGTCGGGCCCCGTTTGATCGGCCTGAAGTAGGCGAAGGCAACCCGCTCCTTTTTCTCCATGGCGAAGAACTCTGGCTCTTCTACTTCGGCGTGCCGCGCGCGCCCAACGGCACCTGGCCCGGCGGCGAACAGTCCGCGGAACTTTATTGGCGCCGGAGTGCGGACCAAGGCGCAACATGGAGCGAGGCGACGCTGCTGCGCGCTCCGGTCACGGTGTCGGCCACTAAACCGGTCCGGCTCGCCAACGGCGACATCGTGTTGCCGTTTTCCAGTTCCCCCAGCGGCGTGCTGATCACCTCCGATTCCGGCAAGACGTGGCGGGAATCTCTCTTTCCCGCCACCGGCCGCGAAGCCGCGGCGTCGATGCCGAGTGTGCAACCGCTGCCCGACGGGCGCCTTTTGGCGATGCTGCGCACGAGCCGCGTCAACCACGATCCCGCGCGCCAATTGCTCCACCGCAGCCTGTCCGCGGACGGCGGCCGCACCTGGTCGGTGCCCGAACCGCTTCCCGCCATCCGCAATCCCAATTCGCGGCTCGACCTCGTGCAGCTCCCCTCGGGCGAACTACTCGTGGTCGGCAACGATACCGTGCGTTTGCCGCAACGCGACGGCGCGTCCGGCCGCAAGGAAATCAACCTGCTCCTCACGGCCGACCTCGGCCGGACCGTGTCGCACCGCAAGACTGTCGCGAAGCGCTACGACCAGACAGTCGCCAAGCCCAATGGCGTCATCGAGTGGGGCTATCCGTCGGCGATTTTGGGACGCGACGGCCGCACGATCCACTTCGTCTTCGGCAGCCGGAACGACAAACGCCAGGAGCAACTCGGCCAGATTTATTATTGCCGGGTCGATCGCCCTTGGTTCGAGCGGCCCGCGACGCTCGCCGAATTCGACCCTGACGAGGCGCTCGCTCCGCGGAACTTGCCGCGCACTGCCGCGCCCTGATCGCCGATATCTCCCTCCGACCATATCCGAAACCTCGAACCCCTAGACACGAGCGCGCCACCGCTCCGTTAAATCCCATGAACCTTCGACACCTTCGTTCCACCCCGCGGACCGCGCGACTGCTCGCGGCTTTCCTCTGCCTCGCCGCCGTCCGACTATCCGCAGCCGAATCCTCAGGCACCATCACAGGCACCGTGCGCAACGAACGCACTGGCGCCTACCTCGAAGGGGCGGTCGTCACGGTCGTCGGCACGGGTCTCTCGACCATCAGCGCCCGCACCGGCAGCTTCACGCTCACCGGCGTGCCGACCGGCGCCCGGACGGTCGAGGCCACCTATACCGGCCTGTCGCCGACGCGGACCGCCATCACCGTTGCGCCGGGCATCAATGCCCCGGTCGACATTGCGCTCACCTCCGACGTCTATCAACTCGAGGCCTTCACCGTCGCGGGCGAGCGCGAGGGCAACGCCGTCGCGCTCACGAAGCAGCGCAACGCCGAGAACATCGTGAACGTTATCGCCACCGATGCCCACGGAAACATCGCCGACGGCAACATCGGCTCTTTCATGCAACGGCTGCCGGGCGTCGCCGCCATCTACGCCGAGGGCGACATCATCGGGGTCGGCCTCCGCGGCAGTCCGCCCGACCAAAGTTCGCTCTCGATCGATGGCACGATCATGACAGCCGCCGTCGCCGGCTCAGCCGCCGGTGTCATCGGCGACCGCGCGCCGCAGCTCGACCGTCTCCCCGCCGAACTCATCAAGGAGATCGAAGTCTTTAAGGCGCTCATGCCGGACCGCGATGCCGATGGTCTCGGCGGCGCCGCCAATCTGGTCACGAAATCGGGGTTCGATTTCAAGAATCGGGTGGTCAGCTACAAATTCGCCTACAATCAGAATCAGTATCGCAGCGGCCAGCCGTTCACGCCAACCGGTTCGTTTTCGCTGATGGATACGATCGGCCGGGATCGCAAGATCGCCATCGCACTCAGCGCCAGCTATACGCAGACGGTCAACACTCGCGATCGGGTGCAGGGTCAGCGGCAGGAGGCCGACGGCCGCAATACCCAGGCCCGCCTCCTCGACGACACCTACGACCGCGTCCGCTGGGGTTATAGCGCGAAGGTCGAATACAAGCTGAGCGATACCACCCTGCTGCACGCCAGCGCGCTCTACTCCAACTACTCTTCCGACACGCGCCGCTATCAGTTTCAGGTGAACGACACCGGCACCCGCCGCGTCGCCGACTACAACGTCGTCTCGCGCGCCGCGATCGAGGCCGGCGCCGTGCCGCGCACGACCGCCGGTTTGCAGGCCGGCGTAGCCCCCGGTTTCACCGACACTGTCACCGAGATGCTCAACGCCACCTCAACGCGCCAGTCCGCCATCGAGGTGCGGCGCGGTTCGCAATACAAGTTCGGCGTCGGTGGCGAGTCGAAGCTCGGCGAGTTGAAGCTGAAGGCGTCGGCCAACTATAGCCCCGCCGACTACGACAACCGCTTCGTGACCTTCGGACTCGGCATCCCCGGCATCGGAATGCTGATCGACGGCACCGCCGATCTCGAACGGCCGGTTTTCCGCCAGACCTATGGCCCCGATGTCACCCGCAATACTGACTTCACCCGCGTCAACAATGCCACGTTCACCGATGAACCCGCGCGGACCGAAGAGGAAATTTCGACGGCGCAAATTGACGCCGAACGCGGCTTCGCGACCACTTGGCCGATCTCCCTAAAGACCGGGCTGAAATGGCGCGAGCAGCACCGTATCACGTCGAATTCAGCGCCCTCGTGGTTCTATCGGGGCGCCGACCGGGTCGCCGGCACCAATCCCGCCACCGGCCTCAACGACGACAACTTCGCGCAATTCCTCGAGCCGACCGCCGGCTACGGCCTGTTCAACGGGAGCTACTTTCCGTTTCAGCGGATGGATATCGGCAAGGTGCAAGCGGCCTTCCGCACCAACCCGAATCACTTTGTGCCCAACAACACCAACCTCCCTCCGCCCACCGAGATCACCGAGAGCGTCACCGCGGCCTACGGCATGGGCCGCGTGAAAATCGGCCGCGCGCAGTTTGTCGGCGGCGTGCGGGTCGAGCAAACGGAGGTCGAGGCCACCGGCAGCCTCCGCGATCCGGGCGCCCCCGCGCAGCCGCTCATCACGGTCGAGCGCGATTACCGGAAGTATTTCCCGAGCGTGCACGCCCGCTACGAACCCATCCGAGGCTTGCTCCTGCGCGCTTCGTATTCAACCAGCATGGCGCGCCCCGGCATCGGCCAGATTACGCCCAACACCACGGTCACGCTCTCCGCGGTGGAAGGCGGCCTGGGTTCCGTCAGCCAAAACAACCCGGGCCTGAAGCCGCAGTTCTCGAAAAACTACGACATTTCCGCAGAATACTATTTCGAGCCGGTGGGCGTGCTCTCCGTCGGAGCGTTTCGCAAACGGATTAAGGACTACATTTTCGCCGCCACCGGTTTTGTGCCGGGCGGAGCGAACAACGGCTTCGACGGCCGCTACGAAGGCTTCAATCTGCTGACCAACGGCAACGCCGGCTCCGCCGAGGTCGAGGGCTTCGAGTTCAACTACTCGCAGCAGCTTCGCTTTTTGCCCGGCGCGCTCAAGGGGCTCTCCGTCTTCGCCAACTATACGAAAATCGATGCGGTCGGCCAGTTTGAAGGCGGGGCGTCGGAATTGCGCAACTTTATCCCTGTGACGGCGAATGCCGGCTTCTCCTACCGCCACCGCGCGTGGGAGGGCCGCGCCTCGTGGAACTACACCGATTCGTTCCTTTTCGCCTTCAATGCCAATCCGCTGCTCCGCCAATACAAGGAGGCCGGCCGCACCCTCGATCTCAACCTGCAGTATCGTTTCCGCCCGTGGCTCGCGGTGTTTGTGGATGCGGTCAACGTCTTCAACGAAACGCCGAGTGTCTATATGGCGAAGAATCCGCAGCGCATGTTCTTCTCCGAAGTGTTCGGCGCCCGCCTGACCTTCGGCCTCAGCGGAAGGTTCTGATTTCCCGGCGCCGCTCGCTGCCAGTTTCACTTCTGCTCCGGCGCACGTTTCCGCGTGCCGCCTTGGCTCTGCCTTACCTATCCGGACCGGCCGCTCTTCCTTTCCTCCCACCCCTCAAGAAAAATGAACTCCCTGTTCAAAACCCTCGCTGTCGGCGCTTTTGCGCTGGCGGTCTCCGCGATGCCGGCCCGGGCCGACCGCGTCTACTTCGTCGATGCTCTCAACGGTGCCGATACCAACAACGGCCTCTCGACCGGCGCGGCCTTCCGAACTCTGACCAAAGCGCGCGACGCTGTGCGCACGCACATTTCCGGCGGCATGACGGAGCCGGTGTTCGTTAACCTGCGTGGCAACGCCCCGCATGTCTTGGCCGCGACCTTGGCGCTGACACCGGCCGACTCTGGCCGCAACGGCTACACCGTCACGTGGCGGGCGCATCCGGGAGAGGTGCCGATCATCAGCGGCGCGGCCACCGTCACGGGTTGGACGCTCCACGACGCGACGAACAACATCTGGCGCGCTGCGTTTAACCCACCCGGCGGCCAAACCGACGTGCGCTGGATCGACGTCAACGGTGTGCGCCGCCGCATGGCCGTTTCGAGTTCGTGGCGAACCGGCGTCGATTGGGATACGACCGGCCCCAAGACCGCGGCCTCTTGGTATCCAGACGACATCAATCCCACGAGTCTGGTCGTGGCCGACAGTGCGCTCGGTTACTGGGCCAACCCGGCGGATATGGAGCTCCGCTGGGACATTCGCTGGAAATCCCATCGTATCCCGGTCGTCGACATTGTCGCCGGTCCGATCGCCAACACCAAGCGGATCATCCTTCAATCCGAACCGATGAGTTGGCTGCCATCCGCCGGTTTCGAAGGTGCGCGCCCGAGGCCGGACCGCCGCTTCTACCTCCATAACGCCTACGAACTGCTCACGCAAACGGAGGGAACCTGCTACTACAACAGCGGCACCGATTTCCTCTATTACCGTCCCGCCAGCGGCGAGAATATGGGAGCCGCCGACATCAAAGTGCCGGTCATCGACGGCAGCCTTCTCACGCTTTTCGGCACGTCGTCCACCGACCGGATTCGCGATCTGTCTTTCGACGGGTTGACGTTCCGGCACACCCGACTTGCGCGGGCCAGCGCCCTCGGATCCCTCTGCGGCCAAGCCGGAAAATGGGTCGATGGCACCGGCTTCCAAGGGGCCGATGAGAACGAAGGCTACCTTGTGCGAGCCGCGCTCGAACTCCGCGACGCCACCGCCGTGCGCGTCGAAAACTGCGAATTCTCCCGCCTCGGCGGTGCCGGCCTTACGATGATTTCCGGTGTGTCCCAGGTGACGATCGATCGCAATTTCTTCGCCGACATTTCCGAGAGCGCGATTGTCGGCGGAACGTGGGAACTCCTAAATCTCGACCCCGGCGAAGCAAAGGTCGAGTTCATCACCGTCACGAACAACACCGTCGACACGGTAGCGGTGGAGTTCTCCGGCGCGCCCGGCATGACGTTCTACTATGTTCAGGATTGTGTGATCGACCACAACGAGATCGCCAACGTGCCTTATTCCGGGATGAACGTCGGCTGGGGCTGGGCCGACTCGGCCGCCGGCACCAACAAGACCGCCCGTAATAAGGTCCGAAACAATTACATCCACGACTACATGAACGTTCTCGAAGACGGCGGCGCCGTTTACTGTCTGGGCGAGCGATTGGACGCCGCGAATCGTGATGAGTTGAGCGGGAACTACATCGTAGTCGCGCCTCCGGCCGGGCCGAAAAACGGCCACTCCGGCTTCTACTTCGATCAAGGCACCAAATACGCCCTATGCGCGAACAACGTGTTCAATGTGCCTTCAAACATCGAGAAAGGGTGGCTAAACTTGGCGTTCGATGGAAACGCCGTCGGCATCACAGCCGATGTCGGAAACTTTACCACATTGAGCAAGCTCGGCAACGAAGCGCTCTACGAGAATCCGGATGTGATCGACGGCATAATTTCGAACACCGCCAAGCAGGTGTTCGTCAGCAATGCCGGTGTCTATCCAACTGCCGCTTGGCCCGCCGCCGCCCAGACCATCATCCAGAATGCCGGCCCGACGACCGTGGCTGCGCCGCCGGCCCCAACGGGCCTTGCCGCCACCTCCGGGGACCAGCAGGTATCGCTGGCTTGGAACGCCGCGGCCGGCGCGACGGGTTACAACATGAAGTTCGCCACGGTGAGCGGCGGCCCCTACACGGTCGCGGCGTCCGGTCTGACCGCCACGGCTTACACTCATACAGGCCGCACCAACGGCGTGACATATTACTACGTTGTCACTGCGACTGGCAGTGGCGGCGAGAGCGGCAATTCCAACCAAGCCTCGGCCACGCCATCCGGCGGCGGCGGTTCCACGACCGTCACCTTCACGTCGGTGGCAGCGCAAGACGGGCGCATTCTTGAATCTGGCGAAAACACAGGCGTCGGCGGCACAACGTTGAGCGCCACCGACGGTGGCAACACCGGTCTGCGCGCCGGCGACAACGCCTCGCGCAGCCAGTGGCGCACCGTCGTATCGTTCGACACTGCGGCACTGCCCGACGGCGCGACGATCACCTCCGCCGTGCTCCGGCTGCGCCGCGGCACCGTGGTGGGCACGAATCCGTTCACCACCTTCGGGACCTGCCACGTGGACATCAAGAGTGGGACCGGATTCGGCGGCGCCGTGGCGCTGGCGGGTGCCGATTTCCAGGCGAGTGCCGATGCGACGCAGGTCTCGTCGCTCAGCAACGCGGCGGCCAATGGCGATTGGTCGTCCGGCACGCTCAACGGCACGGGTCTCGGCTTCGTCAACAAGACCGGCACAACTCAGTTCCGCGTTTATTTCGCGACGGATGACAACAACAACTCCGTGGAAGACTATATCGGTTGGTATGCGGCCGATAACGGCACCGCGGCCAACCGCCCCGTGCTCGAGATCACTTATCAATAAACTCCCGTCATGCTTTGCCGCCCGTTCGCACTCTCTCTGCTCGTTCGCCCGCGGGCGGCTTGGTTTCTCCGCGTCGCCTCGACCATCTTGGCCGGGGTCGGCGCGGTTTCCCTTTCCGGAGCCACTCTCCGTCAACCGAACTTCATCGTCATTCTCGCCGACGATCTCGGCTACGCGGACCTCGCTTGCTACGGCAACACCCGTGTCGCCACCCCGCACCTCGACCGCCTCGCGGCCGAAGGCGTGCGCTTCACCGATTTCCACGCCAACGGCCCCATGTGCTCGCCCACGCGCGCGGCCTTGCTCACCGGCCGCTACCCTCAGCGCGTTGGCATCGAGACCGCGTTGCCGCTGATGGCTTTTCCCGCGAAGCGCGAGGGTTTGCCGGCCGGCACCGTCACGGTCGCGAAGCGCCTTGCCGAGGCCGGCTATGCCACCGGGCTGTTCGGCAAGTGGCATCTCGGCCATCACCCCGACGAGAATCCCGTGCGCTTCGGCTTCGCTGAGTTTCGCGGTCTCCTCTGCGGTGACGGCGATTTCGCCGCCCAGATCAGCCGCAATGGCCTGCCCGACTGGTGGGATAACGAAACGCTCCGGCCCGAGCCCGCTGCGAAAAACACAACCGCCGCCATCACCGACCACGCGATCGGCTTTCTCGAACGCCACCGAGAGAAACCCTTTTTCCTCTACGTCGCGCATCTCGCGATCCATTTTCCGTGGATGCGGCCCGACGATCCGGCGCATCGCCGCCTCGGCACGCGCTACCCCGGTGTCGCTGATCCCGCGAACAGCAAGCTCGGCCCGCACGTCGGCTCGGCCCAAATGCAGGAGGTCGTCCATGCCATGATCGCCGACCTTGACCACGAGGTTGGCCGGCTCGTGGCTGCACTACACAAACTCGGCCTCGACGAAAACACACTCGTCGTCTTTACCTCCGACAACGGCGGCTACGTCCACTACGAGGGTCTGCATCGCGGCGAGATTTCCGACAACGGACCTTTCCGCGACGGCAAGACCTCCGTTTATGAAGGCGGCCACCGCGTTCCGGCGATCGCGCGCTGGCCCGGCCGCATCGCCGCCGGCACGGTGTCGCCCGCGACGACCGCGACCTTTGACCTCGCGCCCACGTTCCTCGCCCTTGCCGGCGTCGCCGCCGAATCCCCGGCCGCGTTCGACGGAATCGATCTCTCGGCGCATCTGTTGCGCGGCGCGCCGTTGCCCGAGCGCCCGATTTTCTGGCGCATCCGCGGCGCACGCGCAGTCCGTTCGGGTGACTGGAAACTCGTCGCCCCGCGTGCGGCCGCGGGCGAACTCTACCATCTGACCGACGATCCAGGCGAATCGCGCAACCTCGCGGCGACTGAGCCCGAGCGAGTCGCCACACTGACGGCGGCTTTGGCGGCGTGGGAAGCGGATGTCCGTCGCTGAACATTTCCTCCCGCCACGACCTTGTCTCCATGAAAACGCTGCTCCGGTTGATCCTCGTCGTTTCGCTCCCGTCCTTCGCTTTGGCCGATCCGCCCGTCGTGCGTGTCACCGCTCCTTTGCCGTCCGACTCGCTCGCGCCCTCAGCCAAGTTCACCGCCCGCGCCGACGCGACCGCCGCCGCCGGCCGGACCATCGCCAAGGTCGAGTTTTTCGTCTGGTCCTCCAACCTCCGCGTCGGCATCGCCACGACCGCACCCTACACGGTCGAGGTCACGCCGCGCGAACTCTTCGCGCGCTCTCGTTTTTCGCTCATCGCGCGCGCCACGGACGACCGCGGCGCAGCGACCGACTCGGAACCGGTCTGGCTCACCATGGCCGATACCGAAACCTTCCCCACGCTGGTCGCGCCGCGCGCGACACGTTGGCTCTCGCGTCACATTCCCGGCAGCGGCCACGAGGGTATTCCCGCGCTCGTCGAGCTGCCCAATGGCGACCTCCTCTCCGTCTTCTACGCCGGCCGCTACGAACTCTCCGACGACAATGCCATCTACCTGGCGCGGCTCCAGCGCGGCGCGGCCGAGTGGGAAACACCACGCATCATCGTGCCGGGCGCCGGTGTTCCGCGCGTCAACCCGGTCTTGATGCTCGGCCGCGACGGCACGCTCACGTGTTTTTACAGCAACATCGAAAGCGCGCGGAATTTCGAGTATGCTCGCCCGTGCTACCGCATCTCGCGCGACGGCGGCGCGACGTGGGGAGTCGAACAACGGATGCCGGAGCCGCGTTTCGACGAGCCCACCGGCACCATCTTCGCGATCAAACCGCTCCATCTCGCCGACGGCACGATCCTCCTCCCGGCCAACCGAGAGTCTAACAACACCGATCCGCTGCGCGGTTGGACGTCGCTCTTCTATCGCTCGACCGACGACGGCCGCACCTGGACCGAGACGCCCGAGCTGCGCTCAGCGCCGGGCAACATCCAGCCGACCGCCCAGCAGCTCGCCGACGGTTCGCTCGTCGCCTTCTTCCGCCCGCGCGGCCGCAACGCGAAGCTCTGGCGCTCCACCTCCACCGACGGCGGTGCGACCTGGGCACCGCTGGAGAAAACACCACTCGACAATCCCAGCACGCGCTCCGATTTCGTCGTCCTGTCCGACGGCTCCCTCGTCCTCGCCTGCAACCCCTCGCCGCAACGCCGCGCGCCCGTCTCGCTCCTGCTCTCGCGCGACGGGGGCAAGACGTGGCCCGTGCGCCGCGACCTCGAAACCGGTCCCGGGCCGGCCGGTTACACCGCCGTGCTGCTCGCACGCGACGGCAACATCCACGTTGCCTACGATGTCGACCGCTACGCGATCAAGCACGTCGTCGTGGACCGCGCGTGGTTCGACGAACCGCCCATCGCCGCCCAACCGAGCCGGCTGTGACGTTTTCACCGATGCACCTGCCAAATCACGTTTCTTTTCGGTGCGGCCTTCCGGTCGCCCTCCTGGCGATACTTGTCACCGCCATCAGCCACGCCCGTCCGCCAAACATCGTCGTAATTCTGGCCGACGATCTCGGTTGGGCCGACACCGGCTTTGCCGGTTCCGACTTTTATGAGACGCCGCACCTCGACCGGCTCCGCGCCCAAGGCATGGCCTTCACTCAGGCCTACGCCGGTGCGGGCAATTGCGCTCCGAGTCGCGCCTCCCTTTGGTCCGGGCAATACTCCCCTCGCCACGGGGTTTACGCGGTGGGCAGCACGGTCCGCGGCCCGCGGGAATTGATGCGGCTAGACGCGGTGCCCAATCGTCCCGATCTCGCGCCGGAAATCGAAACGTTGGCCGAGGCGCTGCGCGGTTCGGGTTACGCTACCGGCCTGTTTGGCAAATGGCACCTTGCGAACTCCGACGATCCCTCCCGCGTGAACCCCGCGACGCTACCGGCTGCCCAAGGCTTCGACACCTTTGTCGATACCCGCGCCGACCGCCCCAACCGCCGCCGCGACGATGCACCCGACGATCCCAAGGGCGCTTTCTCCCTCACCGCCGCCGCGGTCGATTTTATCACGGCCCACCGCGCGCGGCCGTTCTTCGCTTTCGTCTCGCACCACGCGCCGCACAGCGATCTCGAGTCGCGGCCCGCGAGTCTCGCCCGTTTCAGCGCAAAACCGCCGGGAAAAATCCACCGCGATCCTCTCTACGCCGCGTGCATCTACGATCTTGATGCCGCCGTCGGCCGGCTCCTCGCGCATCTCGATACGCTTGGTCTCTCGGAGAAAACTATCGTCATCTTTACCTCGGACAACGGCGGTGGCGACAGCCGCTCGCAGGCTCCGCTCCGTGGCACCAAGGGCACCTACTACGAGGGTGGTCTCCGGGTGCCGCTCATCATGCGCTGGCCGGGCGTTGTCGCGCCCGATTCGGCCTCGGCCGTTCCGGTCATCCAGCTCGACCTTTTTCCCACGTTTCTCGCCTTGGCCGGTGCGGCCAAGATTCCGTCCCGCCTCGATGGCGCGGACCTCACCCCGTTGTTGAAAGGTGCGCCGGAAGCCGCCTTGAACGACCGACCGCTCTTCTGGCATTTCCCGGGCTATCTTGACGGCTCCGATCCGAAAGACCCGGCGAAAGCGTTTCGCGCCCGGCCTACGAGCGTGATCCGCCGGGGCGATTGGAAACTGCACCTGCACCATGAGCCGTGGCTGTTGGACGGGGGCGCAGCGGGACTGCCCAGCAACGGCGCGACGGAACTTTTCCACCTCGCCGACGATGTCGGTGAACTTCAGGACCTGAGTGCTGACCGTCCGGCGGAACGCGATGCGCTGCTGAAGACTCTGCTGGAGTGGCTTCGCACCACGGGCGCGCCGCTTCCGCGCACCCGATGAAATCACGCTCGGTTTTCATTCTCACCCCGATGTTCACCTGGCGCGGCCTGCTTCTCCTCGGTGCAGGTCTTCTCTGTTCGGAGGCGGTTGCGGAGCCCAGCCGCCCGCGCGCCATCGTGATCATTTATGCCGACGATATCGGCTACGGCGATCTGGGCGCCTATGGCGCGCACCGAGTCAAGACGCCCCACGTGGATCGGCTGGCCCGCGAGGGTCTGCGTTTCACGTCGGCCTATGCCACCTCCGCCACTTGCACGCCCTCCCGGTTTGCACTCATGTCCGGCGAGTATCCATGGCGCCGCGCGGGCACGGGAATTTTGCCCGGCGATGCACCGCTGATCGTCGACTTGGATCGCGCGACGTTGCCGTCCGTGCTCAGGAGCGCCGGCTACTCGACCGCCATTGTCGGCAAGTGGCATCTTGGTCTGGGAGCGCACGGTCAAACGCTCGATTGGAACGAGCCGGTCGCACCGGGACCGCGTGAGGTCGGTTTCGACTATAGCTTCATCATGGCGGCCACCGCGGATCGGGTGCCGTGTGTCTATCTGGAAAACCAACGGGTTGTAGGCCTCGATCCGCGGGATCGCTTGCGCACGAGCTACGCCGACCCGTTTCCCGGGGAGCCGACCGGTGTGAGCATCCGGTCGCAGCTCAAGCTCGATTGGTCCCACGGCCACAATCAAGCCGTCGTCAACGGCATTGGCCGTATCGGTTACCACACTGGCGGACGCGCGGCGCAGTGGATCGACGAGGACATGGCCGACACCTTCACCGCCCGTGCCCTTCAATTCATCGAGCGCGAGCGAGCCCGCCCGTTTTTTCTGTTTTTCGCGGCGCACGACATCCACGTCCCGCGCGTGCCTCACCCCCGCTTCGCCGGCCAAACGGGAATGGGCGCACGCGGCGATGCTATCGTTCAGTTCGATTGGGCTGTCGGCGAGATTCTTGCCGCGCTGGAACGGCACGGCCTCACCCGCGACACCGTCGTGATTCTCACCAGCGATAACGGCCCCGTGCGCGACGACGGCTACAAGGATCGCGCGGTCGAACTTCTCGGCGACCACCGGCCCGCCGGTCCGCTCCGCGGCGGAAAAAACAGCCGCTTCGAGGGCGGCACTCGCGTGCCCTTCATCGTGCGTTGGCCGGCGCGTATGCGGCCCGGCGTGTCGGATGCGTTGGTGAGCCAGGTCGATGTCGTCGCGACCTTCGCCGCACTCACCGGACAGAAACTCACGCCCCGCGACGCGCCCGACAGCCTCGATGTCGGCTCCGCCCTCTTGGGCGAATCACCTGTGGGCCGGCCCTATGTGATCCAGCACAACGGCCAGCTCGCCCTGCGGGAGGGACGGTGGAAATTCATCGAGACATCATCCGCCAGCCCGTTTCAAGAAACAACCGCCACGGAAACCGCCAACGCCCCCGAGCCCCAGCTCTACGATCTGGAAACAGATATCGGGGAAACCCGCAATCTGGCCTCGGCCCAGCCCGAACGAGCCCAGGCGATGGCGGAGAAGCTCGATGCGATGCGCCGGGCCGGACGAACCCGCACTCCATGAACGCATACCGTTGCGCACACTCACTTCCCGTTTGGTGCGCACCGATGCCACATCCACCCGCGCGTTCGCCTATTCCGGTCGTTCTTGCACGGTTCTTTTTTTCCAGATCGCTCTCGCTCGGGAGGCTAATCTTGGTCGCGACCAGCGCCACCGGCTTTGCTCAACCGCTCTTGGTGCGCGAAGACTCCACGGCCGCCAAAATCTCCGTCGACCGCGCCGGCGGCCTGACCGCGCTCCTCGTGCAGAATGCCGCCGCCGAAGACGACCAGCAACTCACGTTGCGCCTGATCGGGCAGGATACGGTGATCCCGAAATCGGGAATCCTTTCGCGTGAAAAATCGCCGGTTTCGATGATGCCCGAGGGGCTGCTGAAGCACTGCTCGAACGACGAAGTTCGCGACTTGATCGCGTATCTGCGCACGACGCAGCAGGTGCCGCTGCTGCAGCCTTAGCCCGTCTGGCTTCCCGCTTTTTTCATGACTACCACCGCTCGACCCAACATCAGCCTCGCGCATGGCGACCTGCTCAAACTCAAACGCTGGAACTCCTGCACCATCGCCAACGCGTTGGAACAAGTCTCTACCGCCGATCCGCTGTCGCTCGTCAACCGCGACGAGACCCGAGACTTCATGCCCGAGATGGGGCCGATGGTCGGCTACGCGGTCACCGTTCAGATCACCGGCAGCGATCCACGCATCAAGCAGACGCAACCCGACAATTTCCGTCTCTACCGCGAGTATCTCGCGGCGCAGCTTGGCCCGAAAATCGTCGTCGTCGAAGACCTCGATGCGCCTGCCTGCTACGGTTCTATCTGGGGCGAGGTTGGTGCCAATGTCGCGCGCACGCTTGGCTGCGTCGGCACGATCACCGACGGCGCCATCCGCGATCTCGACGAAATGAAAAACGCGGGCTTCAAGGCTCTCGCCCGCCGGCTCGCCGTGTCGCACGCCTACACGTGGCCTGTGCGCTGGGGCGTGGACGTGGCCGTGTTCGGCACACGCATCAAACCCGGGCAGTTGATCCACGCCGACAAACACGGATTCATCGTCATCCCCGATGACGCAAGCGGCCGAGTGCTGGAGGCCGCCCGCTTCATGGACGACAACGAGTGCGACACCGTGATTCCCTCGGCGCGGCAACAGCAGGGCGTGCCCCTCCCGCAAGTGCTGGAGGGCATGAATACCGCGGGTGTTCGTTTCGCGGCGAACGCGCGCGCCCGCTACGACCGAGCGGGCGAGTGGAAATAATCCGACCAGTTTCATATGCATTCTTCACAGCTCCCCCAAGGCATCTTCTCCGCCCAATGGATTCCGACTGACGGCGACGGCATCGTTGATCGTGCCGCTCTCGCCGCGCATTTGGCGTTCGAGCGCCAAGCCGGTGTTGCCGGTGTGCTTGCGCTCGGCAGCACGGGCGAGTTTCCGTTCTTCAGTGTGGAGGAGCGCACCGACGTGCTCGCGCTCGTTGCCAAACTGGCGGGTCAGCTCACGCTCTACGCCAACGTCTCCGACGTGCGGCCGCGAGCGGCGATCGAGGTCGGCCGGCGGGCAAAGGCGCTCGGCTACACCGCGATTGCTCTCATGCCGCCGATGTTTTTCCCGGTTTCGCAGGCGGACGTGCTGGCATATTTTCTCCATGTCGCGGATGCCGTTGGGCTCCCCGTGATGCTCTACAATTTTCCGGAACTCACCGGGAAACGCATCGACCTGCCGACGGTGGCGGCGTTTGCCGACCGTGCGCCGATGATCGCGATCAAGCAAAGCGGCGGCGAGTTTGCCTATCACCGCGACCTCATCGCGCTCGGCCGGGAGAAGGGCTTCGCCGTGATGTCGGGCTCCGATACCCGCTTGCCCGAAGTTTTTTCGCTCGGCGCAGCGGGAGCGATCGGCGGCCTTGTCAATATCGTGCCCGAACTGATGGTCGAAATTCACCGGTGCTGCACTGCGGGGCGGCCGGGCGACGCGGCACTGGCGGCGGAGCGCATGGCGGAAGTCGGCCGCGTGATCGACCGACTCGCGTTTCCGCCGAATGTCGGCGCAGGCCTTGCGGCGCGCGGCTTCTCGCCCGGCGCGCCGAAGTCGATTCTCTCCCCGGCCTCGAGGGCACTCGCCGCCGGCATTGAAGCCGATCTCGGGGCTCTCTTCGACGCCTGGGGACTCGCCCCCGGGCCCGCGGCCGCTGCGTGAACCGGCCGCCACGCGTTCTTCCCTCCGAACTTCCTTTTCCCGCGTGAAAGCCGCCCTTGGTCTCGATTTCGGCACCGAAAGCGTCCGCGCGGTGCTCGTGGATTTGCGCGGGCGCGAGCTGGCTTCCGTCGCGGCCCGGTATCCGCACGGGCAGATCGTCGACGCGCTCCCCGGTTCGAAACGGCCGCTGCCGCCGCATTACGCGCTGCAACATCCGCTCGATTGGCCGGGCGCCGCCGCGCGGGCGGTGCGCGCGGCGCTGCGGCAGGCCGGCCTCGGCGCCGCGGAGGTGGTCGGGATCGGCGTGGATTTCACGAGCTGCACGATGTTGCCGACGACGCGCGACGGCACCCCGCTGTGTTTGCTGGATGAGTTTGCGGCCGAGCCGCTCGCCTGGCCGAAGCTCTGGAAGCACCACGGCGCGCAACGGCAGACGGATCGGATCAACGCCGTCGCGCGCCGCCGCGGGGAAAAATTTCTCGCGCGCTACGGCGGAGCGATCGGGCTCGAGTGGTTTTTCCCTAAAATGATGGAGACGCTCGAACTCGCCCCGCGGGCCTACGCGGCCGCGGAGGTGTGGCTCGAAGCCGGGGATTGGTTCGTGTGGCAACTCGTCGGAGGCCCCGCGGAGACGCTGCCGCGCTCGACGTGCCAGGCCGGCTACAAGGGTCTGTGGAGCGCGGCGGACGGTTATCCGTCGGAGGCGTTTCTGCGGGCCGTGCATCCGAAGTTTGCACGGGTCGTGCAGGACAAAATGCCGGGGCGCCTGCTGGCCCCGGGCGTCGCGGCCGGCGGCCTCGTGCCGGCGATGGCAAAGCGGTTCGGGCTGCGCGCCGGCACGCCCGTCAGCACCGCCGTCATCGACGCGCACGCCGGCGTGCCCGGGGCCGGGGCCGCCGAGCCGGGCACGCTCGTCATGGTGATGGGCACGAGTTCGTGCCACATGCTGAACAGCCGGGTCGGGCGCAGCGTGCCCGGCATCGCGGGCGTGGTGCGCGACGGAATTCTGCCGGGCTTCTTCGGCTATGAGACGGGGCAGGCCGCCGTCGGCGATGCGTTCGACTGGCTGCGCAAACTCACCGGCCGCCGCGATCTCGCCGCACTCGGCCGCGAGGCCGCCGCATTGCCGCCGGGCGCGGACGGCGTGCGGTGCGTGGATTGGTTCAACGGCTGCCGCACACCGCTGATGGACGGTGCGCTCAAGGGCGCGTTTGCCGGGCTCGGGTTGCACCATCGGCCCGCTCATCTTTACCGCGCGTTGCTCGAGGCCTCGGCTTGCGGGGTGCGCTGGATCGTCGAACTGCTCTGTGACGGCGGTGTGCCGGTGAAGCGCTTCATCGCGACGGGCGGTTTGCCGCATCACGATCCGTTCATCGTGCAAGTCTATGCGGACGTGCTCGGCGAACCCATCACCGTCCATCCGAGCAAGCAAGGCCCCGCGCTCGGCGCGGCGATTCTCGGGGCGCTGGCCGCCGGGGCGTTTACCTCGCCCGCCGACGCTATCCGCGCGATGGCGGTGCGCCCCGGAGCGGCCGTCTTCGAGCCGAACCGCGCCCACCGCGCCCGCTACCGTGCGCTTTACGCCGAGTATCGGCGGCTCGGCGATTTCCTCGCGGCGCGGAAATGATTTCCAAATCCATGTCCACGAAACACCCCGCGAAACCCCGCGTCCAACTTGTCGCCAGCGGCGACCTCCGGCTTTCCGCCAACCAAGTGTGCTGGTCGGCGCAGGCCGCGATGGAGACCGCGCTCGGCGCCGCGCTCGCCGCCGAGGGTTGGAGCGTCGTCCGCGCGCATCCGTTCAAGCCGAAGGAGCAGCACGGCTTCATTGCCGGGCAGCGCGAGGGACTGGACGTGTTTCGCGCGGTGGACCCCGACGCGCCGCTCATCGTCGCGGAGGCGGTGTGGCAGTATTCGCACCACGTCCTGCCCGGACTCACGACCCATCGGGCGCCGATTCTCACGGTGGCCAACTGGAGCGGGCAATGGCCGGGCTTGGTCGGAATGCTCAATCTCAACGGCTCGCTCACGAAGGCCGGCGTGCGCTACTCCTCCTTGTGGAGCGAAGATTTCACCGATGTTTTTTTCCGCACCAAGCTGCGGCAATGGCTGAAGACCGGACGCATCTCGCACGACACGTCGCATGCGCGGCCGCTGGAGAAAATCGCCGTGCCCGCCCGCGCGACCCGGCTAGGCGAGAGGCTCGCCGCGGAGCTCCGCCGCGACAAAGCCATCCTCGGCGTCTTCGACGAAGGCTGCATGGGCATGTTCAACGCGATCATTCCCGACCACGCGCTGCACGCCTGCGGCGTCTTCAAAGAGCGCCTCAGCCAGTCTGCGCTCTACGCCGAGACGATGCGTGTGCCCAACGCCGAAGCCGATGCGGTGCGCGCGTGGTTGGAAGAGCGGGGGATGAAGTTTCATACCGGCCCGAGGCACGCGACCGATCTCACCGGCGCGCAGCTCCGCCTCCAGTGCAAGATGTATGTCGCCGCGGTGCGCCTCGCGGATGATTTCGGCTGCGACGCCATCGGCATCCAATACCAACAAGGTTTGAAAGACTTGCTGCCCGCCAGCGACCTCGTCGAGGGCACGCTCAACAATTCCGACCGACCCCCGGTTAAGTCGCGCGACGGCAAGCGGGTGCTCTACGCGGGGCGGCCTGTCACGCATTTTAATGAAGTGGATGAGTGCGCCGGGCTCGACGGCCTGCTGACCCAACGCGTCCACGCGGCGCTCGGCCAGCCCGTCGAAAACACGCTGCACGATGTGCGCTGGGGCGCGCCGTATGGCGGCGACTACGTGTGGGTTTTCCTCATCAGCGGCGCCGCGCCGCCGGCCCATTTTGTCGGCGGCTGGAAGGGCGCGGAAGGCTTCCGCCAGCCCGCGATGTATTTCCCCAATGGCGGCTCAACGTTGCGCGGCATCAGCAAGCAGGGCGAGATCGTCTGGTCGCGTATCTACGTCGAGGGCGAGTCGCTCCGGATGGATCTCGGCCGCGGCGGGGTGGTGACTCTCCCGGCGGAGGAAACCGAGCGTCGCTGGCAAGGCACGACGCCGCAATGGCCGATCATGCATGCGGTCACCTACGGCGTGGGGCGGGACCAGCTCATGGCGAAGCACCAGGCCAACCACATCCAAGTCGCGTATGCGCGGGACGCGCGGGCGGCGGACGCGTGTCTCTTCGCCAAAGCGGCCTTCGCGCGCGCGTTGGGCGTGACCGTCAACGTTTGCGGCACGCGGAGCCGAACGACCGATTGGCGATAACCTTCGACGCCAGCCCCCATGTCCACACCTCCCAACGCCCTGCGCTACGCCTGGTTCGCCGTGGCGCTGCTGTTTCCCGTGGCGCTGCTGAACTACCTCGACCGACAGATGCTCGCCACGATGAAGGCGTCGATGGTGGGCGACATCCCGACCATCGCGAACAAGGCCGACTGGGGCCTCGTGCTCGGTAGTTTCAAGTGGACCTATGCGTTTCTGAGTCCGTTCGGCGGCTACATCGCCGATCGGTTCAGCAAACGGTGGGTGATCTGCGGCAGCCTCTTTGTGTGGTCGTTCGTGACGTGGTGGACGGGGCATGTGACGACTTTCAACGAGCTCCTCACTGCGCGGGCTCTGATGGGCATCAGCGAGGCGTTCTACATTCCCTGCGCGCTGGCGCTCATCACGAGTTATCATCCCGGCGATACGCGCTCGCGCGCGGTCGGCGTTCACCAGACCGGGATCTATATCGGCCAAATCCTCGGGGGCTTTGCGGGCTATGTGGCGGATTCGCCGGACCACGGGTGGCAATGGGCGTTCTCGACCTGCGGCATGATCGGCGTGATCTACGCCATTCCGCTGCTCGCGCTGCTGCGCGATCCGGTGCCGGTCCGCGAAGCGACGTCGGCTCCGGCAGGCGATACTACGGGGGTGTGGCGCGGTTTGCTGACAAACCGTAATTTTCTGCTGCTTGTGCTCTACTTCACGCTGCCCGCGATCGCTGGCTGGGTAGTCCGAGATTGGATGCCCGAAATCCTGCGCGAGAAATTTTCTCTCGGCCAGGGCAAGGCGGGCGTGAGCGCGATCCTCTACGTGCAACTTGCCTCGCTCGTCGGCGCGCTCCTCGGCGGCACACTCGCCGACCGCTGGATGCGACGCACCTCGCGCGGACGCATCTTCGCCAGCGCGCTCGGCATGGTGCTGTTTCTCCCCGCGCTCTTCGGCGTGGGCAACGCTGGCACGCTGGGCTTCGCCATCGCGGGCCTGATCGTCTTCGGCCTCGGCTGGGGTTTCTTCGACTGCAACAACATGCCCATCCTCTGCCAGATCGTGCGGCCCGAGTGGCGCGCGACCGGCTACGGCATCATGAATCTTGTGAGCATCAGTTGCGGCGGCTTTGGCGACTGGGGTTTCGGCTACCTACGAGACCGCGATGTCCCGCTCAACCTCATCTTCGGTGCGTTCGCGGGCCTCGCACTGCTGTCGGTGTTCGTTGTGCTCCTAATCCGACCTCACCCTGAAAAAACTTCCGAATCCGGAGGATGACTCGCTGCCGAGCAGTTCTCGGCGAGCTGGACTGGATAGCGGAGAGTGGCAGCCGGGACCTCTAGCGAGGCCCGGGCGTGCGGGATACGTGCACTTCAAGCGCTTGGCCCGCGGCGAGCAGGCGAGCGCGGAGCGCGGCGTAGTCCACGGCCTGCACGCTCGTGCCGCGCGCGAGCGCGAGGTCGGCGGCGAGCGCGGCGGATTGCGCGATCGCCATGAACGTCCACTCCAAGCGCAGCGCGCCGTAGGCGACGTAGCTCGACGACACGCACGTGGGCGCGAGCAGGTTCGTGCATTCGGCGGCGCGCGGGTGCAGCGAGCGGTAGGCGATGCCGAAGGGAATCCAGTCGGTGCCGCCGAAGACGGCACCCTCATTCCACACCGCGCCAGAGCATCTGTGCGAGCGGCTCGGGCGAGAAGTTCGTCGAGGTGCCGCCGGAGAGGGTGAATCCGAATTTCTTGTTCACCGGCACGATCGAGGTGAAGTCGAAGCCGGGGCTGACCTTGCGCGACGGCGACTCGCGCGGGCCGGGCGTGCGGTCGAAGGAGTATTCATTGGGCCGGCGGATGAGGTAGGTGTTGAACGCGAGCTGCGGCCGCGCGCGCTCGAACGCGCTGCGCGGCACCATGTTGATCGAGCCGGAGAGCGCCATGCCCTGCGACTCGGGCGTGGGCGAATACTCGACCTCGATGCGCGCGAGGGTGTTGACGGAGAGCATGTCCATCGCGACGGCGCGGCCGGTGTTGGCCTCGACGCCGGCCCTTGCGACGGAGAAGCCGTCGAGGGTGATGGGGACATTGGTGGACGGCGCGCCATTGATGAGGATGTCGCGGGCGTTGCCGCCGGCGGACTCGATGGTGATGCCGGGGAGGAACTTGATGAACTCGGCGGCGTTGCCCTCGGGCACGAAGCCAAAGTCGTCGGTCGAGAGGATGTTTTTGATGTTGGGCGCGAAGCGCTGCTCGTTGATCGCGATCGCGGAGGCGGCCATTTCCCTCGAGGTGCTCACGACGAAGGCGGGGAGGGCCGCGACGCCGACTGAGTGATCGGCGTGCGACGGCGGCGCGACGAGGCTGATGTTGCGCGACACGGTCTGACCGGCGGGGACGCTGGCCGTCGTGGTCTGAGGAGGGAGACCGGTGAAAAATGCCGTCAATCGCACCGTGCCCGCAGAGACGCCGGTGAGCCGGTAATTGCCCTCGGCTCCGCTGAAGGTCTCGAGCACGGTGCCGTCGACGGTGAGCCGGGCCTTTTCGAGATACTCGCCGCTCGCGAGGTTGAGGACGCGGCCTTGCAGGGCGGCCTTGCTCGGCGTGTCGACGGCGCGGAGGGCGCAGGCGAGCAGGAAAAAGGGGCCACGCCGGTGTGCGCTACCGCGGTTTGAAGAAGAACACCGCCCGGCTGCACCTGCTCTTCGCCCTCTCCAATCTCTACCAAGCCCGCCGCTCCCTGCTCGCCCTCGCCTGAGCCGGGCGCAGCCCCGACCCTCTCCTCCATATCACGGAAAATGACCCGGCAAATGACCGCTTCTTTCTTGGCTTACTCTTTTGCTTCCTCACAAAACCCCGTCGCACTCCTCGCCCGGCAATAACCGATCGTTTTTCAGAGGGTCCTATACAGCAGACTGCATGCCTATCTATACACAAGGTTTTCGGATAGCCTCTAAACACCGTTCCTAAGTTCCTAACTCACTTCTTTCCTCCCGTCACCGTGTCCAACCGCAGCCGTTGACCGCGAATCAGGAGGCGATCCTGCAGCGGCTGCACCGGCACATCCTGAACCGCGACATCGGCACGCACCGCCATCGCCGCGGCGACGCCAGCACTTTCCGACAGGATCATGAAAACCGGCTCCATGCGCACGGACGAGAAACCCATGTGCGAGGCCGAAACGCAAAAGGTCGCGAACAGATTGTCGGCGTCGTTTCGTTTGGGTGTCAGGCAGCGATAAGGAATCTCGTAGGCGATGTGACCGATCGCCCGATCATTGGGGTTGCCCTCGTTGCGGACAAAACCGTTTCGATCCACGATACGTTGGATATGGTGGGAGTCGGCGTTGTAGGAACCCATCCCGACGGCATCGGGCTTGGTGCGGTTCCGCTGAATATCGTTTTGCGTCATCACGTAGGCGCCGACCATCCGGCGGGCTTCGCGGATGTAGAGCTGCGGCGTCCAGTGTCCGTGATCGACAAATTCATCCTTCGGGTATCCCCAGCGTTGCATCCGTTCCCTGATTCGCTCCGGCACGCGTTCGTCGTGGCCCAGAAAGTAGAGCAAGCCTTCGGTGTAATCCCGATGGTCCCGCAGTATCCGCTCACGCGTCTCCGGGCTGCCCTCGGGATAGGCCCAGTTTGCGCCGATGTAGTCGGTCGAAAACGGGGCGCCGTCGTTGATGTCGGTTTTCCGATTCGGCATCGGATCGATTTTGAGCAGGCTCCCGCGCAAAGGTCCGGTGAGGTTGATCGCGTCGCCCTTTTTTCCGATGTAGAGCGCCAACAATTCGTAGCGACTGACGTCGTAGCTTGCGGGACGTCCAATCGGCAACCGATTCGCTGGCACATCGGTCAGGCAAATGCGGTAATTGTAGGCCTGCACTTTGGTGTCACCAGAGCCATCTTCCCCGCGCAAGGTCTCCTGCACTCCGAAAAGGAGCTTCCCGTCCGGGCCGTAGGGGCGAATATCGACATCCCACTGTTTGCGCGTGGACCAAGCCTCGGGCACCACGCCCGCCAGCTCTTCGCCGAATTCAGCGCGGCTTTCGCGGCCCACGCGAAACGGCACGCCCGCCATCGCCAATAAATCCCCCTCATAAGTCGCGTCGATGAACACCCGACCGCGAAACACTTCCCCTCCCGCAGTCGTAAGCGCCTCGATGTGCGAACCGGATTTGTGAACCGCTTTCAGGGGCTGGCCGGTGAGCACGGTCACCTTGGCGTCGGCGACCAGCTGGCGCAGCACCTGCGAAGCCACCGATGGCTCGACGGCCCACCATACGCGGTCCGCATGATCGACCATCCTCGGCATGCGTCTAAGAAATTCCTCGCGCGTCTCAAACTTCCAGGCTTCCGGTCGTTCGTAGTGAGCGTAGATGCGCCGGTAGAAATCCCGGCTCATGCCGCCGATCGATTGCTGGATGCCGATGTCAGTCCAGCCGAGTCCACCGGTGACCATCCCGCCGATGTGACGCGTGGGCTCGATAACCACTACGCTGGCGCCTTCCTGCGCGGCGGCCACGGCCGAGATGATCCCGCCGGCGGTGCCCCCGTAGATCACGACATCGAAACGCTGCTCAGCGGGGGCCGCGTGGGCCAGACTCAAGGTCGCAAGCAGGGAAATAAGAGAGCAGCGCATGGCGGAAAAAATTAATGCGGCCATCGGGTTCAAAACGTGCCTTTCACTCCGAGGCCGACGGCAATCCCATATTCCTTGGACACCGTGTATTTCGCATAGTCGGGCGTGGCGGAGCCGTATTGCAGCGTCCGTTCCGGCACATTGGAGAGATTGTTCACACTGCCCACGAGCGTGACCCGCCGCGAAATCTGATACGACAGGCTCAGGTCGAGCCGCGTGCTCGCCGGGAAATAGGCGAAGGCATCGGGCCCGGCGGCGGGCACGGCATTGCGCTTGTTTTCGCCGCGGTAGTTCCAACGCGCGCTGGCCACCATTCGTTTCCGGTGAAACGTAAGGCCCCAATTTGCCGAGCGCGGCGTGAAACTGGTGAAGTCCGCCAGAGGGCCGCCCGCGAGCCGGAGGTAGGTGCCATTGGCAAACACAGTGAAGTGCTGCCCCCAGCGGCCGAGCGCGCGGAGCGACTGGCGGAAGTCGAACTCGGCTCCGCTGATCCGCGCGTCGCCGGCGTTGAACTTGGTGTTCAGATTCCAATTGAGATACTGTGATCTCAACCCGAGCTCCTCGAGATCGGCCGCCGTGGCGACGCGCACGCCCGTGCCGAAGAAATCCTTGATTTCCTTCACGAACACGCCCCCGCTCACGATGCCGCCGCTCTGCGTGTAATATTCGGCCGAGAGATCGAAGTTGTCGGCCGTCCAAGGCTTCAACGCCGGGTTGCGCACGGTGAGCGTGCCGCGGATCAGGTCGGGATTGGCACTGATATCCTGCTCGGTGAGGTCGTTCTCGCTGATCACTGTGTTGGGGATAATGTCGCCGAAATTCGGCCGGGCATAGGTGCGGGCATAGGCTGCGCGCAAGAGCAGGTTTTCTTTCAGACTATATGTTAGGTGCAGGCTCGGATAGTAGCCGTCATAGGCTCGCTCCGCCTTGTAACCGCGCTCTTGGCGCGTAAGCCTCAATTCCTCGATCGAGCCCACCGCGCCGGCATCAGGCCGCCTGATGCGAGCACCCGCGGCAGTGCGGGCGAACGTGCCGTCGGCATTCCGCACGAATACGGCACCGGGATCGAAAACCGGCCCCGCGCCGCGATCACGCGTCCGCTCGAAGCGCACGCCGGCCAGAACATTCAGGCGGTTGCGCAGCAGCTTGGCCTCGGATTGGAAATAACCGGCCGTGACCGTCTCCTCGATTCGCTCGGAAGCCGAGATGGTGTTGATCGCCTCCGTCACGGCCTGCGCTGGCGTCTGCACGAAGAGGGCGGGAGTGGCCGCGTAAGCGTTCCACGCGCGGTGCGCCGAATACCACGGAGCTCCGCGAAAGCCGAAGTGATCGTTCTGTCCGCGAAACGCCTGCGCCGCAAACGGCGCGACGGGATCGGGCGTGCCGGTGTTGCCGTCCGGTCCGGCATACGTCAGGGGCCGCGTTTCCGGCCTGCTGTCCACCGTGATCATTTTCTGAAATCCGCCGGCTTGCACCGCGGCGGGAAACGGGAAAAGCGAGAGCCGGCGCTTCACGTCGAAATTGCCACTGCGAACTTCCGAGCGGTTCACGTCTTTCACCAGCTGGGTCGCGGTGTTGAGCCGGTAATTGTTGAGATCGTAGAGATCGATCGGGCGTTCGCTGTTGTCGAAGACCTGAACGTTGCCCGGACTCATATCGTCGATCGAAGTGAGCGCCACGCGGATGGCCGGAGCGGCCGACAACGTGGCCGACATCGCCGAGAAGACGTTGGGCACACGCGAGCGCTCGGAATCTGCGCCGTTCACGCCGGCGTCGATTTTCCAGCGACCGTCGTCGTAGCGATAGGTCAGGTTGGCGCTGTCAATCGCCCGCTCGCGCACGACTGTCGCCGAGGTGAGCGTGACGGCACCGCGGCCGGTCGCGCCTTGCGTCGAGGTCGCGCCGAACGTCAGCGGCACGCCGCCCGCCACCGCCGGCGAGCCAGTGGTGCCGGCGTTGAAGACCCACGTGTTGGCGCCTTGATTGCTCGTGCTGCGGTTGCGCTGGAGCGAGAGCGAGAGCACGGAGTGCGGCGTGACGCGCCAGTCAGCCTTGAAGGTGAACGACGTGCGCGTGAGATTTTTCGGAGAATGCGCCAGCGTGAACTGCTGGAGAAACGGTCTGTCAAACGAAGCGCCCGTCTGCGTGCCACCGGAGTTGAACACCTTCGTTGCGATCGCCGTGTCGCTGTATTTGTCGCTGTGCAGCCCTGAAACGACGATACCAAAAGTCTTCCGGATGGGCAGCGTATAACTGAAATTTGCACCCGGACGCGTTTTGTAGTCGCGGCTGTCGTCCACGGACTGCGGTGTCCTGCGCAGATGCAGGTGGTCGCCATTGCCGATGAGATTGATCCCATAATTGAATTGCGGCTTGCTCCGCTCGAAGGCGCTCTTGCTCACCATATTCACGGTCCCCGAGAGCGAGTCGGCCGGTGACGACGGCGTGGGCACCTTTGTGACTTCCAGCCGCGAGACGGCGTCGAGCGCCAGCATGACAATATCGGTGTTGCGCGAAGCCCCGTCGTTGGCTGTCGCGATCGGCGAGCCGTCGGTCAAGTAGGCCGTCCTGCTCCCGCCGGCGCCGCGAATCGAAACGCCCTGCACCTCGTTGCCATCCTCCTCAAGCGCGATGCCGGGGAGAAATTTGAGGAACTCACCCACGCTGCTGCCGAGCACGTCACCAAACGAGTCTGCGGCCATCACGTTCTTGAGGTTCGGCGCGAATCGCTGCTCGTTCAGCGCGAGCGCTTGATTGTCGGCTTCCTTTTCGGATGCGACCAAGAACGGGTCGAGCTTCATGACGTCACCACTCGCGCCGTAACGACCGGCGCTCGTAAGTTGGAAATCGCGAGCGAGCGCCTCGCCCGGCATGAGTTGCACCGCGGCGGTCGCGGCGTCGAGTCCGGTGTAGAATACCTCGAGCACGATATTTCCGGAAGGCACGACGGGAAGCCGGTAGGTGCCGCTCTGATCGGTGAACGCGACGAGGTCGGTGCCGCGCACGGCGACGCGGGCGTTGTTGAGGTATTGGCCGGTGGCGACGTTTTGCACGCGGCCGGAGACGCTGCCGGAACCCGTGGCGCGCGGAGCGGGAGCCGGCGGAGCCGATATAGCGTCACTACCGTTTGGGCCGGCGGTTTCTGGGCGGATGGCGAAGGCGCCGGTCGAAACATCGTGCGTCACGGTGAGCCCTGTGCGGGCGACGAGCAGATCGAGGGCCGCGCGCGCGGTATGCTCGCCGGCGAGGACGTTAGTCCGCACGCCGCGGACGGCCGCAGGGGAAAACACGATCTCGCGGTCGGCCTGTTCGGCGAAACGCGCTAGCGTCTGCGCAGCGTCGCCGGCCGGAATATCGAAATGACGCTTGATTTCGGTGGCGGCGAAAACCGTCACCACAACAGCGACGGACAGGAGGGCATAACGAACCAGTCGGGGGAAGTAGGATGAAGGCATGAATTTGGGGTTCATTCGGCAAGACACGCGGCGGTGGCGTTTCCATTAGCCGACAATGAACTATTTTCCCGAGCCCCTGATCCTGCGCTGAGGCTCCCGTCGCCCTACCCTAGCGGGACAGCCTCAGGAGGACTTCGTCTTCGTTTCCCGGCTGAACCTTCACCCCGAAATCGGAAGCGAGCAGGCGCAGGAAGCCCTCGACGTTGTCGGAGCGAAAGCGCGCGGTGAGTCGCAGTCCTTGCAGCGCGGGTTCGCCGCCGAGGCGAAGCGTGATCGGGTTGTGCCGGTTAAACTCCTTGAGGATCGCCGCCAGCGGCTCGTCGCTGAACGAAAGCATGCGCGGCTGCCAAGCCAGCCGACGCGACAGATCATCGGGGGAAAGCGTGCTCACAGCCGGCCCACTGTCGCCGACGGTGAGCGGAACGACCGCGCGCTGGCCAGCATCGACGGTGGGCGGCAGCGTGTCGGGCGAGGCTTGGTCGCCCACGACGGCCACGCGGCCTTCCGTCACGATGACTTCGACCGCGCTCTCGCCGAGGCGGACGTTGAACGCTGTGCCAACGGCGCGCACGGACACACCCGAGGAGACGACGACGAAGGGCCGAGTAGCATTCTTGGCCACATCGAAGGCGGCTTCGCCGCGTTCCAGTCGCACCCGACGTTCACCTGGCAGGAACTCCACGGTGACGACGGCCCCGCGATTGAGCCGCACGGTCGAGCCATCCGCCAGCACGCGCTCCTCGATGGGATTCACGAGGGCGAGGGCGGCGGAGACATTGGGCGGAATCTCGCGCGAGGCGGGCGGACCCGGCCGGAAAGACCAGATGGCGAACGCCACGGCCGCCGCCGCGGCGAGGGGCGCAGCGACCCAGGCAAAGCGCCACCGGGCGGGGCGTCGAGCGTGCGGGGCGGCGGGAGCCAGCAAATCCGGATCGGGCAGCGTTTGGACGGAGGATTGCAAGCCGGCGAGCCGGTCAAACGCCTCCCACGCGCGGCGCTGCCGGGACATTGCGACCGAATGGCGAGGATCGGTGGCCAGCCAGTGCAGAAAGGCGTCCTGTTCCTCGGGCGACAGGCCACGGTCCTGCCGCATCACCCATTCGGCGGCGGTGGCGGCGAGGGCTGTGCCCGGCGACGAAGCGGCGGAATCGGGCGACGGGTTCATGGCCGGCGGGAGGGCGCGTCGCCATGGCGCTGGAAATATTCGGCGCACTTGCGAATGCCGATGGCACCTTGGACCTCGACGGTGTTTTCGGAGATGCCGAGCCGGACGGCGATTTCCTTTTGGGCGAGACCGTAGATTTTCCGCAGGGTGAAAACCTGGCGGCAGCGTTCCGGCAGGGATTGGATGGCGGCAATGAGCAATTGGATGTCCTCAGCGTGGGCGACCGATTCCGGCACGCCGACGCCACCATCCAAGACACTCGAGACATCCGTTTCCGTTAACGATTCCGGGTGGGTGTAGCCGCGGTGGCGCAGCGCATTGAGCGCCAGATTGCGGGCGGTGTGAAAAAGAAACGCGCGTGGGCAGACGACCGTGCCCTCGGCGTGGGCGCGCAGAAGACGCGCGTGAGCCTCCTGCACGAGGTCTTCGAGGTCGGGCAGCTTCGGAAATTTCCCGTGCAGCCACGCCCGCAGCACAGCCTCGTGCGGCTGCACGTGCTCGGCGAACCATCGGGCTTGGTCGGTGTGGGGTGGCATTGCGACGCGGCGGATGGCAGGAGAAAGGAACAGAGAATTCAAGCCTGACTAGTGGTCACCGCTAGCTTAGAGCGCTTCCGTCGTCTGCAGCGCGCGGTCGTAAACGCGGAAATCGCACAGCGCGCCCTGCAGTCGCGGCGCGAGGCGCAGGTGCTCGCCGAAGTGCGCCGCCAACTGCCTGCTCGCGCTCGCGGCGTCATGGGCCACTTGCATCGAGGTCAGCGCGGAGCACTCGGGCCCCGTCAGCGCCACGATGAACACGATGGGGGCAGGTCGGCGGCATGCGGTCGCCCATCGTGCTGGCGTGGCTGGTCGAGCGCTCCGGCGCGGCAGGCAAATGGCTGTTGCCGCTGCAAATCATCGGCGTGCTCTACTTGCTCGCGGCGTTGTGCTGGCTCGTCATCAACCCGCGTCGAAAGCTGTCCGGATGAAATGCCCGGCCGCCGTGTGGCATTTCTCCCGGATTCGATCAGATTCTTCGAATATCCAACCCTCTTGCGCCTTGAGCCGTCGGCACCAGCTCGCCGTTGGCCTCTCCCGAGGTGAACAACGCTCGCACCACAGCATCTTGCAGATGGCGTTCCACCGTTTGGCGCATGGGCCGGGCGCCGAGTTGAGGGTGAAAGCCCTCGCGGGCTAGAAACTCAAGCGCCGCAGCGGATACCCGCAGGTCGAAGCCCCCGCCGCGCAGTCGGGCGAGCTCCCGTTGCACTTCCAAGGCGCAGATTTCGCGCTGCACCGCCGGCGATAACCGCGCGAAGACCAACCTCTCGGCAATGCGTCCGATCAATTCTGGCCGCAGCTCCCGCTCAACGCAGCGCAGCACAGCTCGCTCGACGCCGGAGAGATTGGAGCGCTCCATGCGTATGGCATCCGCCGCGCCGATGTTGGACGTGAATCCGACGAAAAAGCGGCCGAAGCGCAGTGTCCGGCCGGTCGCAACAGTCGCGCGGCCGTGCCACAGAATTTGCAGGAAGACGTCCAGAACCAAGGGATGTGCTTTCTCGATCTCGTCGAAAATCACACTGCCTTCGGCGACCCCTGCCAATGCGTTGCCCAAAAGCCCGGGATCGTCGCGGTGCTCGCCGAGCAGCTTGTCGATGGCGGAGTCTCCCTGATACTCCGACATGTCGAACGAAACGAGATGGCCCGGACCGAACACATAGTCGGTGGCGCACGCAAACGTCTCGGTCTTGCCCGTTCCGGTCGGACCCACCAACAGAAACGAGCCACGGGGACGGTCCGGAGACGTGACGCCTAGAGCGCCGCGCGCAAACGCCGCGGCAATCCGGGGCAGCACATGATCCTGCCCGCGGATGTGGCGGCGCAGATGCGCCTCCAATCCGCGCAGGTGAGCGACAGGATCGATTGCGATTGCGTCGCTCATCGGATCTTCGCTCTCCCGGCTTTTGATCGTCCGTCGGGGAATTCCTCCAGGTAACTTTCCACCAGCGGGGCCAGCGCCTCGATCGGCGGAAGTCGGCGCAGCACGGCGCGCAGAATGTAGCTTTCGTTTGCGCGGATGCCTTTCGTCGCGAGTTGGGCGACGACCCGATCCAACTTGGTCAGATCGGCCTCCGGTATGACGATCGTGACGCGCTCGGCAATATAGTCGTTCTCGCGCGGGCCGGCCTTGAGCGAGTCGTCTCGATGCTGGACGACTGCGAAGGCAAACAGATCCAGCTCCGACGAGACGTGGAGGAGGCAACGCACCAACTTGGTCCGGTCCGATTGAACTTTCCGCTGCTCCAGGAGCGCGAGCGCATCGTTCATCACCTTCAGATCGGCGGGATAGAACGAGAAACTCGTGCGTGACTCGCCTTGGCTGCGACGGGCCGGGGAAGACTTCATGGTGCAAAGATGTATTTGCATACGTTTTCTTGACAAGGCCGTTTTTCGTATGCAATTGTAAGCCCAATGAAACGCACCGTCCTCGAAGCCCCTCTCGCGCACTTCCGGCTCAAAGCTCGCTGACCGGTCGACGTTCCCGCACCAATCGTATGCTCATCCGCTTCACATTCCCGCCCGTCGTTTGGCCCGCGCCGGTGCTGGCGCAGCTCCAAGCCCTGAAGGATGGCTTCGGCACCGCGCTCGCGCTCGTTTTCATGGTGGGCTTCTTTTGGGGCGTCCTCGCCATCTGGACCGGCGCCAACGCCATCAAGAAGGGCGACCCCGAGGGTAAGGCGGGCGTCATTGCCGGCATCGTGATCGCGGCAGCGGCGGCGATCATGGGCGCGCTGTTTGCCATCTTCGGCCTGCAGGACGCCGTCCTGACACCTCGGTTTTGAGGACCCACCATGAGCGACCTTCGTTTCACAGACACCAACTCGGCGGATGACTCCGCTGGCCGCGTCTTCGGCCTGGAGGGCAATCTCTACCTCCCCGTCGTCATCGCTGCCATCGTCTCGGCCGGAATCTTCGCCGGACTCGCGCTCGGGTTACATACGAAAATGGCGTTCGCGGCCATCACCGCGGCCACACCGCTCGGCCTGACTCTGGGCTGGATTCTGATCTTCAAGCGCGGCCGTCCCGCCGGCTACGACCGCGACAAGATCGCGCACGTGCTTGGGGGCGGAGACGCCTCGCCGCTCGCCGGCGACGGAGGCGACGCGCGCAGCCACGACCGCGCGCCTGACGGCCGACTGACCAACGGCCTGATTGTCTTCGGCGCGCCCGAGCGCGGCGGCGTGATCGCCAAGGGCTTCTGGATTGAGCCTCCCGACCTGCGTGGCGCCAGCATCGCGCGGCTGCATGCCTTCCAAGAGCAGGTGCGCGCGCTCCTCGCGTCGATCACTCCGGGCCGGCGCCTGCAACTCCAGTGGGAATGCGATTCCGACTACTGCGCGGAGCTGCTCCGCTACCATGCGACCACCGAAGGCGTGAGCGATCCGCGCGTGCGTCGGGTGCGCAATGAACGCTTCATCCGCTACTGGGAGCGTATGCAGAGACGCGAACTGCGGCGCGAGCGGCTCGCCCTTTTCCTTTCGATCGAGGTCGGCGCCTACGCCGGCAACCTGCGCTCCCGCGACGGGCTTTCGTCACACTACGAGGCAGTGATCGCAGAATTGGTTGCGCAGTTCGAGGACTTCGCCGGCATGCTGCGCACCATCTTTGGAAACGAGACACGAGTGCTGCCGATGGACGATCCGGACCATTGTGCCTGCCTGCGCCGCTTTCTGAACCCGAGTCTTTCCCGTCGCCTGCCCAAGGATGCGCTGCACGCCTTCGACCCGGCGCTCACCCTGCAGGAAAACTGCTGGCACTCCGAAAGTGTCGGCCAGGTCGACGGCGGCTTCGTGCTCGACGGCCACTACCATGCGCTCCTCGCATTGTCGCGTTGGCCGCAGCGCACCCGACCCGGCATCGTCACGCACCTGACCGGACTGCCGTTTCTCGACTACACACTCACGGTGAACGTCACGCCCGGCGAGGCGCGGCAGGAAGTGCGGCGCGAGGAGCAGGTCGCCGAGCGTCTCCGCGGCGAATACGCCGACAAGCCCCGCGCCTCGCTGCTCGTCGCTCTGCGCAAGAAGGAACGCAAGGTCGAGGCGTTGAGCGGCGGATTCGCCCGTCCATTTCATGTGACGTATCTCATCCGCGTCTGGGCACCGACGCGCGAGGCGCTGCGGGAGCGACTCGCTGCGGTCCAGGCGGCCATCCACGCGATGGATGGTGCGCACTACGTCGAATGCGCGCTGCCCACGACGGCCCAGAAACTCTTTTTCTCATCGTGGCCTGGCTGGACGCATTCGTCCTACCGGCATCGCGAACTCTACGCGGAGGACACGTTCCTTGCGGACATGCTCCCGTTCTCCGCGACGTTCGTGGGTGCGCTCGACAAGGCCGAAGCGATCTACGACGGCAGCCACCACAACCTTGTCGGCGTCAGCACGCAGACCGGCGGCTCACCGCAACACGCGGTCGTGCTCGGCATGACCGGCGCGGGCAAATCCGAGGCGATGCACGATCTGCTCATGCAGACGGCGGCGCACTTCGATTACACGTTCATCGTCGAAGAAGGGTTCTCCTACAAGCAGTTCACCGAAAGACTCGGCGAGACGCCCATCGTCGTCCATCCCGACGCGCCGCTCACGTTCAACTACCTCGACACCCGCGGGCTACCACTCACGCAGCTCCATCTCGCCACGGCTGTCGCGTTGCTCGCGCGCATGGTCGGCGAACCCGATTCGACGGAGCGGCTCGCGCTGCGCCAGGCGCAGCTGACCCAATACCTTCATCAGCTCTATCGCGATGCGCACCTCGATTGGTCGCGCCGTAATCCCTCGCAGGCCGAGGACGTCGTCCGCATCGCACTCGCCGCGCACCGCTGGCGCGAGCGGATGCCCGCCGGCGCAAAGCCGCTCGATGCGTTTGTGGAGTTCCGCGACCTTCGCCATCGGCACGACTCCGAGGCGGAGTCATTGCTCGCCGCGCTCAAGGCGGAAGACATCACCCGCTTTGCGCAGGAGCCGGCGACCGAGCGGCTCGTCGCCCAGACGGCGTGCGCGTTCTTCTCGCCGGAGGATTTCCCGACGCACGGTGCCTTGGTCGAAATGCTCGCCTACGCCCGGTTTCCCGAGCACGCGAAGGACGAGACCGATCGACTGGCCACGCTGCTCCGCGCGTGGAGCGCCGAAGGTCACTACGGCCGGCTGTTTGACGGCGTGACCAATGTCTCGCTGCACGGCCGCGTCGCACACTTCGAACTCGGCTTCATCCCCGAGCAGGCGGTCGAGTTGAAGGCGGCCGTGGGGCTCCTCGTGAGCGGACTTGTGCGCCAGCACATCCTTGCGCTCCCTCGCGCCCGGAGGAAGCGCGTCGTGTTCGAGGAACTCGCCCGTTTCCTCGACGTGCCCGGCGGCGAGCGCATCGTAGCCGAGAGTTACGCCCAGCTCCGCAAGTTCAACTGCTGGGCGGTGAGCGTCGTGCAGCAATACGCGCGATTCAAAACCTCGCGCATCCGTCCCGCGGTCATCGGCAACGCGAAGCAATTCTTCCTCATGCGCCAGTCGGATCGAGGCGACCTCGCCGATCTCGCCGCCGATCTCGCGCTGCCGGAAACGGCCATCGACGCGATTCAGCGCTATCCGTTGCCGGAGCAACTCCCGGAGAGCGAACGCTACTCATCGCTCTGCTATTTCACGCCCACCACGCAGCCGCCGCAGTGCGGCACGCTGCGCCACATCCAACCCAGGGAGACCGATGCACCGCCTGCTGCTTAGTTTGCTCACGCTACTCCTCGCCGGTTGCGCCACGTCGCAACGCCAGGCCGACGCCGAAGCCCGCGGTTACGAGCGCGGTTACCGGCAGGCCGTCAAAGAGCAGTATTGGATCATCCAGAACCAGCAGCGCGGCGCCGCGCCGGAAACACCCACGCCATGAAACGAATTCTCTTCCTCATTCCCTTACTCGCCTCGCCGCTGACGGCGCAATGGGCCGTCTTCGATCCAACGAATTTCGCGGTCAACACGCTCATCCAGTCGGGCCAGGCCGCCAACCATCTCGAAATTCTCCGGCAGTGGGCCGTGCAGATCGAGACCTTGAATCGCCAGCTTCGTGAACTCGAGCAGCAGCTCGCCGTCGCGCGGCAAGTGCGCGACGTGATGGGAAATCCCACGGCTGCTGGCGGCCAGGTCATCTTGCGGGGCCTCGGTGCCAACGACCTCGCGCGCACCTACGGCGATACGCTCGCCGCCGTGCGCCGGCTCACCGATGCGACGGCGTCGCTGCGCCGCACGGCCGAGGGTATCTATGGCGGGCTTGACGATCGCACCTCGCTCGGGCGCAGCTTCACGCGGAGTGAGCCCCACTACCGCCGCTACGCCGCCGTGGAGCGGCAGGCGGAGAACGCCGAGCGCGTGGTGGCGCAGACCTCCGCCCGCAGTCTATCGCTCCAAGCCGATCTGGCTCAGGCGCTCGTTGCGTTGCGCGACGCCTCGACGCAGGCCGAGGTGGACAAGCTCAATATCACCGTCGCGGCGCTGAACGGCCAGCTTGCGGTCCTCGCCGCGCAACGACGGGACGAAGCCGACAAGCTCGCGGCGCAGCAGATCCAGAATGACAACCAAGCCGCCAAGGAGCGGCAGGATTTGCTCGAGCGCCAGATCGCCGAGGAGCGCCACACGATCGCAGCTGTGAACACGTGGCAGCAATCGATCCGGCTCACGCCGACCAACTACACCCAGCGCTGATTCGATGGCCGCCTGCATCGTCATTTCCCTCAGCTTGCTGGCCGGCGGCGCCTTGCTCTGGCGCGAGCTGCGTCGCGCGCCCTTGGTGCCGCCCGGGTATGATGCCGACGGCCAGCCGCTGCCGGAGAAACTCCGCGCCGAGGAAGCGCGCCAGAAACCGTCGGAGGGCCGCAACTGATGGACAACTTCGCTCCAGGCCTGCGTCCCGCGATTCTCGGGCTCACCGATGCGCTCCGCGTGGTCGTGTTCTTCATCGCCGTCGTCGGACTGATGATGCAGGTGAACCGTTCGCGCGGCGACATGGACCAGATGCTGCGACCGATCGTGCGCGCGATTGTCGTGGTCGGACTCGTGGCAACGCTGCCGTTTTGGTTCGAGTGGACGGAGCGACTGTTCGTGGCGATCGCCGACACGGTGCACACAGGCTACTCCCAGCATCCGATGCAGGCCGCGTCGCGGCTGCGCGATGCCGTCGCCGACAGCACGACCGACTTCAGCCTACGCCGGATCGGCGAGTCGATCTACAAGGGATTCTTGTTCGGCGCGGCCAAGCTCGTGGTGCTCATCGCGAGCCTGCTCCAACTCCCGTTCCTCGTCCTGCAGTTCATCCTGAAACTGCTCTGCTACCTCTTTCTGCCGATCGCGCTAGCGCTGACGCTCATCCCGTCGCTCGCATCGATGGGCGTGCGCTACTTCCAGCAGACGCTCGCTGTCCTCGCGTGGCCCGTCGGCTTCGCCGTCACCGAGTTGGTCGCCTATCACTTGCTCACTGCCTACGGCCAAAACCTCGCGACGGCCTACGGCCTTCAGCCCGGCGAAATCGACGGCGCCTCGTTTGCCAGCATCCTCGGCGGACTGCTCGCCGCGATCTGGCTCGTCATCGGCACTCTCGGCACGCCGGTCCTCATGCAGGCGCTGATCTGCTCGGGCTCGCCGATGAACGGCGGCGGTGGCTCCGCGCTTCACCAGATCTACATGCTGCACCAGATCGCCACGCTGGTGAAGACCCTCAAGACGGGCGGCGCCGCTGCGCCGGTGCTCGCCACCCAGACGGCGGCCAACGCCGGGAGCAAAGGCACGCCACCGCCTTCACCGGGAATGCCGGCGGTATCGCCACCGCCACCGCCCACGGCGTCCGGACCTTCCAAAGACCCCGGTGGCGACGCCCGCGTCGCTGCCGCCCTCGCTCAAACCCGACTGCCCGCGCCCAGAACCACCATCTGAAATGACCGAACTCCGCCAAACTGAGGCGCCACATCGGCGCCCCGATGCCACTGCGTTGCCCAAACGTCGCCGCCATCCGCTCGACCTCTTCGCAGATCATGCGTTCGCCGCGCGGCTCTGGTGTGCCGTCGCCGTCCTCGCGGTCGGCTTCTGCGCCATCCAGCCCTTCCTCGTCATCCGCGCGTATCGCACGCAGGAGCGCGTGATCGTGCTCGATCCGAGCGGGACCTACCACGTAAGCCCGCTGCTGGGCTTCGAAGACGCTGCCAAGCTCCACGAGCATCATGCGCTGCTGGCGTGTCTCGCCCTGCTGCAGCGCAACCCCGCGGGCTTCGATTTCCCGGAACTGCTGGATAAACTTTTCCTGCCGGAGGCGGCCCGCAAGGCGCGCTCGGAAATGGGCGCGCTGGCGGACGAGTTTACCGCGAAAGCACTTCATCAAAAACCAGAGGTGCAGAAGATCACCGTGCTAGAGACGCGGGAGCACACCGTGTTGGCCCAAGCCGAGGGCCAGTTGGTTCGAACCGGCGCCGTCAATGGGCAGGTCTTCACCGAGGCCCCGGCCTTCACCGCGCAATTCACCTTTGCGCGCAATCCCAACCTGGCCGGCAACGGCCGCTATCCGCTCGCCGTATGGAACTACGAACTCTCGCGCTGATCGCGCTCACCGTCTCGGCACCGCTGTCGCACGCCAGCGTCCGCGCCTACCCGCTCGACGAGCGGATCGTCTACACGGTCCGCATCGGCCGCGAGGCGCCGACGACCTGCGTTTTCCCCGGCGCACTCACCGCGCTGGAAGGTGCGGCGGTCGCAACGAAGCCCGACGATAATGCCGCCGTGCTGCTCTCGCACCAGCCGGGCACCGACTACTTTTCCGTGCGCGCACTGCGCGAGACGGCGACCGGAGCGCTCAACGTCGTGTTTCGCGGCCATGTGTTCGCCCTCAGTTTCACGACCGACGGCGCCCCGGATCGCGTCGTGCGCTTCCTCGATGAGCCGTTCGCCGGCGCAAACCCAGCGGCGAAGCCGCAAGCGTCGGATCGCTTTGCGGCCCTGGTCGCGCGCGCCAAGCACGCGGCCCAGCTCGCGGTAAACGAGAGCGCGCTCGCCTCGACCCTTGCGCGCGCGCAGCCCGGCACCGTGACAGCCTATCCGCTGTTCACGGTCACCGTGGCCGACGTATTCCGCTTTGAAGCGGAGGATGCGCTCGTGGTCCGCCTGCGCTTTGCCAACGAGAGCACCACCGCGGCGGCCTACGATCCTGCCCAACTCGCGATTCGCGTCGGCACCACAATCCACCCCGCGGTATGGTGCGATGGCTCGGGCGCTGTGCCGCCGCGTGGCCACAGCGAAGTGTTCGCCGTGATCGGCGGGACGCCCGGCGGGGGCCGCACCAATCTCGGAGTCGGCGAACGTTTCTCGGTGATCGCTCCGCGCCCATGACCTTCGACCGGGAATTTCTTCGTTCGCCCGGAGGGCAGATCGTCCTCATCGCCGTCGTCGTCGCGATCGGTGGCGTCGTTGTGTGGTTGCAGCATCGCCGTCGGCAAACCTCACCGCTGCCCGCGGCAGCGACCAGCGCGCCGGTTGCGCTGCCGAAATCGTTTGCCCGCGACATCCCGAAGTTTCCCAAGGCCGCGACATCGCCGGAGTCCGCGCCCAATCACCCGGGTTCAGCAGGGCCCGGTGCGCGGCCCGCGCCCACGGCGATCCAGCCGCTGACCCTGTTCGCCAGTGCACCGGCAGTCGCACCGCGGGCGAGCGCACCACTCGCACCCTACGGCCGTCTTATTCCCTGTGCGACTGTCGTAACCCTCGAATCTAATCGACTGGAGACACCGGTCATCGGACTCGTGACCGACGACGTCTGGCACGCCGGCCGGCTTGTCATCCCGTCCGGCGCAGAGGTGCACGGCCGCGCCGCGCTCGACCGCGCCCGCGAGCGGATCGCCGCGACCGGAGCTTGGCGCATCGTCTGGCGGACGCCGGGCGATGACAACGGCACCGAACTTGCCGTGCAGGGCCTCGCCCTCGACCGTGACCTCGACGGCGCGACTGGCCGATGGGGCGAGTCCGATGGTTCCGCCGGTCTGCGCGGTATCATCGTCAAGACGAGCGACGACCGCGAACTGAAGCTCTTCGCCGCCACCTTTCTTTCCGGCGCGACCGCCGCGCTTCAGGACACGCGCGTCTCCAGCGGCTTGCTCGGCGAGGTCGCACTGCCCGCCGCCACCGCCCGCAACGCCGTCCTCGCCGGCGCCGGCGCGATCCTCCGCGATTACGCGCAGCAACTCCGTGAGGCCGTGGCGCGCGACGGCCTCTACCTCCGCGTGCCCTCCGGCAAGCCCTTCTACCTCTACGTCACCGAAACCCTCGACCGCGGCCGCGCCCAGCGCCCACCCACCACCACGCCATGAAATTCGTCCTCCTCGTTGTTCCGCTTGTTCTCGCCGGCTGCCACACTGCGGCTCCCCGCGCGCTGCCGTTGCCGCAACCTCCGGCCGCACTCCCGGCGCCTGTCATCACGCCGCCTCCCGCGTCGAGTTCGACCGCGCATATCGCCTACGAGCAGAAGCTCCGGCAGCAGCGTCAAATCATCGAGGCGCTGATGAGCCAAAACGATGTGCTCACCGCCAAGCTGGAGGCGATGCCCTCGCTCCCGCCGCAGCCCCCGGTCGAGGAGGCGCCGCCGACCGTTGCGAAAGTGGAAACACGCAGCGAAACGCCACCGCCAGTCACGCCTCCGTCTCCGCCTGCGCCCGCCGTTCAAGCACCGCCGGCGCTGACGCCACCGCAACCCGAAGTCTTCCTCGCTCCCAACGCCGAGGGTATCATCGACCTCACCGCTTTGGCGGTGCCGGCGTCGGAGCCGACCAATCCGTTTGCTGTGCGATCCGCCGGCGCCGACCCGACGCGCGACCTGGTGTTCACCGTGAGCGGGATCGTCGGGGGACCCAGCCCGGTGGCGCTCGTCAATGGCCGCGCCGTCCAAGTCGGTGAGACGATCGAGTCCCTGAAGCTCGAGCGCTGCGAACCCGACGCCGCGATCTTCCGGCGCGGCGAGCACCGGCTGCGCCTCTCCGTCGATCCGAAACCCGTTCGCATCCGCGGAGCGCTGTGACCATGCCCGCCTTCGCCGCCACGGTCATCGACGCGCTCGGACGTGAGCGCTCCGGCGTCTGGGATGCCGCCGACGCCACCGCGCTGCGCGCGCGGCTGCGCGCCGAGTCGCTCTGGCCCGTGCGCATTGCCGGCGCCAGACCGGATCGACGCTTCGCCCGGCTGAGTTTGCCGACCCGCGAACTCGTCGCGCTGCTCCATCAACTGGAATTGCAGGTGCTCGCCGGCGTCACGCCCGATGCGGCGCTCGCCCAGCTCGCGACCGATTTGCCGGCCGGCCCGGCGCGCTCGCTGCTCGCCCACCTGCACCGCGAAGTGGCGCAGGGTTCGCCGATCCACGTCGCGTGCCGAGCCTGCCCGCGCATTTTCCCGGCCGAACTGGCGGCCGTAGTCGCCGCTGGCGAGGCGTCCGCCCGGCTGCCGGAGGCGCTGCGTGCGCTGGCCGCACACCTCGCGAGCAATGAAGAGCTGAGGCGCACGGCGCGCCGCGCGCTCATCTACCCGGGCATCGTGCTGACGGCGACGGCCGGTCTCATCGTCTTTCTGCTGGGTGGGGTGGTCCCGCGCTTCGCGGAAATTTTCTCGTCGCTGCACATCACGCTCCCTTGGCTTACGGTCGCGCTGATCAAGACGAGCGAGTTGCTGCGCCAAGGATGGCCGATGCTGGCCGCCGTCGCGACGCTCGCCGGGGCCGCGCTTATCGTCGCCACGCGCGCGCCGCGTCTGCGGCTCTGGCGCGATCGCCTCGCGCTACGTCTGCCGGTGCTCGGTGAAACGTTTCGCTGCCTCTCGACAGCGCGCGTCGCCGCTCACGTGCGGCTCATGCACGAGGCCGGCGTGCCGCTGCTCGCCGCGCTCGCCACGGGCGCGGAGCTGGCCGGCAACGCCGCGATCTCCCGCGATCTGCTCGCGGCCCGGACGGGCGTGGCCGCGGGCAAGACACTCTGCGACGCGCTCCCGTCCGGCCATCACCTCCCCAACTTCTTCGTCCCTGCGCTTCGCGCGGGTGAAACTACCGGTCAGCTCGCCGCCGCGCTGCGCCACATCGAAACCTACGCCGCGACCCGCGCCCGCGAACAACTTGCGACCGCGCTCGCCTGGCTCGAACCCGTCACCCTCACCGCGCTCACCGCCATCGTCGGCGCCATCGCGCTCTCCTTCTTCCTCCCGCTCTTCGCCCTTCTCGGCGGCGTCAACGCCCGCTGATTTTCCGTCCCACTTATGTCGCGTCATTTCACACGCCGGGCCACTGCCTTGCCCGGATTTTCCCTCCTCGAGCTCGTTCTCGTCCTCTTCGTCCTCGGCGCGCTCGCCGCCGTGCTCACGCCGTCGGTGCGTGACATCATCGAGCGCAGCCGGCGCGACGCCGAAGCGCGCTCCCTCGATGAGATCAGCGCCACCATCGCGGCGTCCTTTGAGCAGACGGATCTGTCCAATCTGAACGTCGCCGCCCTGCCGGGCACGATCGGCGCCACCGACACGCCGACCGCATTCTCCCTCTCAACGGCGCCGGTCTACACCACCACCGATCCCTATGCGTGGTTCGCCAAGGTAGCGCGTGGTCGCGGGCACGCAGTGCAGGCGGGACTGCCGCCGATGGCGCAGGCGGCGCTGCGTGGCATCGCTTACAACCCGCTCGGCAATCCGCGCCTCCTCTTCGCCGCACCCGACGAACCGGGCCGTCAGCGTTTTCTGCTCGTGAGCCTCACCGCGCCGAGCGACCGGCTCGCTCTTCCAGCTTACGAGGCGGGTCTCGGTTGGTTCGACGCGATCTGGAATCACGATTGGGAAAGTCGCACCGCCACACTGCCGAGTTACTGGCAAAGTCGCCTCATGGCGGCGCAGGCCACGGCCTGGCACGAGGGCTCCGGTGGCCTGACCCAGGTCAGCCGCTGTGTCGTGCGTCGGATCGTGCTCCCGAAGTTTCGCGTGACGGTGAACAGCAACCACCCGACCGAGGCGGCGTTCGTTTCCTTCAACAACACGCCGAACGCGTTCACCGCGCCGGCCAATTCCGGTGCCGCCACCACACCCGAAATCCTCGGCGGCCGACTCATCACCCTAAACCGCGGCACCGCGTGGCCCGGCGTGGAGGCACTGCGCTTCCACCTCCGCGAAAACGCCACCGCCACCCTCCAATGAAGTTCTCCTCGGTCATCGTTTCCTCCCTTTCCGTTCTGCTCGGCGGCTTGGCAGTGCGCGCTCAGCCGGCCAATCCGGCCGCCTTCGGTTCGACTGTGACGATCTGGTCCTCGCACACGACCGTTCGTGAGCGCATCGACGCCGGCGTCAACGAGCGCATCGAACTCTGGAACCGCGCGTGGATCGTCAGCCCGACCGGAGCCACCTACATCGACACGAACAACTATGGTCTCGGCGGCAGCGACGGTTTCTCGACGACGACAGTGACGCTGAACGAGGTCGGCCGCTGGGCCTGGTGGACGACGGACGGCGGCGCCATCGACAGCTTCCGGTTCGGCGACAGCGCGAGCACCTGGTATATGTTTCCGCACAATCCGCCCAACGGCGTCGGCTACGGCGGCGCAGGCACGGCACTCGGTTCGTTCATCGACGTGGCCGCGGCACCGACTTTCACGCTGACCACCGGCACTCTCGGGAGTGGCTCCGTGAGCGGCGGAGGCAGCTACGCGGCCGGTGCGACCGCCACGGTGACCGCGACGCCGTTTGGAGGCTCAACGTTCAGCGGCTGGCAAGGCGCGCTCTCCGGGAGCGCCAATCCCGCGTCGCTCACGATGGATGCCAACAAAAGCGTGAGCGCCGTTTTCGCCGCGGCCAACGCCGCGCCGACCATCGCGTGGACCTCCGCTCCGGCCAACGCAGCGAGCGGGCAAAACTACACGGTCTCGGCGCATGGCCATGACGCCGACGGCAACCTCACGCAGGTCAACGTGTGGAAGAACGGCGCGCCGTTCGCGTTCGGCGGCGGCGGCAACGGCTTCGACAGCGACTCCGGCAACGCGACCTTCGACTCCGGACCCGCCGCCGTCACGTTCACCGCCAACGCCGTCGATGCGAACGGTGCGACCTCCCCGACGATTTCCCATGCGGTAACGATCAGCGCCGCGAATCGCTCGCCCACGATCGCGTGGACCTCGACGCCGGGTTCGGTCGCCAGCGGCCAGAGCTACACTGTCTCCGCGCGCGGCCACGACGACGACGGCAACCTCGCGCAGGTGAACGTCTGGAAGGACGGTTCCCCCTTCGCGTTCGCGGGCGGCGGCAATGGCACCGACGGCGATTCCGGCAACGCGACCTCGGACACCGGCCCGGCGACCATCACGTTCACCGCGCAGGCCGTCGATGCCAACGGCGCGACCTCGGCGGTGATTTCGCAGACCGTATCTATCGCCGCGGCGAACACGGCACCGACCATCGCGTGGAACACCACGCCGGGTTCCGTCGCGAGCGGACAGAGCTACACGATTTCCGCGCACGGCCACGATGCCGATGGCAATCTCGCGCAGGTCAACGTGTGGAAGAACGGCGGGGCCTTTGCCTTCGCGGGCGGCGGCAACGGCACCGATGGCGATTCCGGCAACACGACCTCCGACAGTGGCCCCGCCGCCATCACTTTCACGGCCAACGCGGTCGATTCGCTCGGCGCGACTTCTGCCACGATCAGCCAGACCGTTGCGGTCACCGCCCCCGCCGCCGTGTCAGCGTCCATCAGCGCCTCGCCGACGACAGCGACCGCGCCTGGGGCGAGCACGATCACGTGGGCGAGCGCCAACGCCTCGTCGGTGAGCGTGAGCGGCCCCGGTCTCAGCAGCGCGGCCGCGAGCGGATCGCAGGCGGTGAACGGCCTCCCGGTGGGCACCCATACGTTCACCATCACCGCGCAAGGTAACGGCGGCCCGGTCACGCAGACCGCGTCCGTCACAGTCGCGCCGGCCGCGAGCGTCACCGCCTCGATTAGCGCGTCGCCCACGTCCGCCACCGCGCCGGGCGCTTCGACCATCATGTGGTCGAGTGCGAACGCGACCGCAGTTTCCGTCTCCGGCACCGGCCTGAGCAGCACCGCAACGAGCGGCAGCCAGAACGTGACCGGCCTCGCCGCGGGCAGCCACGACTACACGATCACCGCGCAGGGGCCCGGCGGTCCGATGACACAGATCGCGACCGTCGTAGTTTCATCCGCCGCCTCCGTGTCCGGCTCAATCGCAGCCAGCCCCGCGAGCGGTATCGCGCCGCTTTCAACGACCGTTTCGTGGAGCACGGCCAACGCGACTGCGGTTTCCATTTCCGGTCCGTCGCTGAACAGCACGGCGGCGAACGGCGCGCAAAACGTGAGCGGACTCACCGTCGGCACGCACACCTTCACCCTGACCGCCCAAGGTCCCGGCGTCCCGATTACGCGCAGCACGTCCGTCACCGTCAGCCCCGCGGCGCCGACAGTTTCCGCCGCACTCAGCGCGTCGCCCACGACCGCGACCGCACCCGGTGCGACGACCCTCACGTGGAGCACAGCGAACGCGACAGCCGTGTCGGTCAGCGGGCCAGGCCTCGCGAGCACCGCCACGAACGGCACGCAAACCGTGACCAGACTCGCAGCGGGCACGCATGTGTTCACGCTGACCGCGCAGGGCAACGGCGGACCGCTTACACGCACGGCGACCGTGACCGTGAATCCACCGTCGGGCCTCGCCGCGGCGATCAGCGTCTCGCCCGCAACCATAAACGTCGGCGGCTCCGCCACGCTCACGTGGAGCACTGCTAACGCGTCGTCCGTGCATGTCACCGGCTTCGGCATCACGGGCAGCCCGTATCAGTCGAACCCGAACTTCACCGTCAACATCGGCGGCCTGCCGCCGGGCCAATCCACGTGGACGCTGATCGCCGAAGGTCCCGGCGGGCCGGTGACCCGCACGGCGACGATCGCGGTGAACAGCATCGACGGGTTTGCCGGCTCGCTGACGGTTTCGCCGACCGTTATCTACTCGAACCAGAGCGCCACGCTCGCGTGGACTTCGAGCGGTGCGAACTTTCGGTGGATTCACGGGCAGCTCCCGAGCTACAACGGCGTTTCGATCTATCCTGCGCCCACCAGCGGCTCCAGCGTCATTCCCGCGCTTCCACCGGGCGATTACAGCTTCGTGTTCGAGTATGGACCCGGCGCGTTCAGCGCGACCCGCGGTGCCTACGCCTACCTGACGGTCCTCGGTGTCGACCGCACCGTAACGGCTTCGGTGTCGCCTGCCGGGACCGGCGTGGTCACGGGCGCAGGCACCTACCCCGAGGGCGCGAGCGCTACGCTCACCGCGACACCGGATGCGACCCACGTGTTCACGGGCTGGTCCGGCGATCTCGCCGGCACGGCCAATCCGCTCACGTTCACGGTCGGCGCACAAAACTACGCGCTCACGGCGAACTTCGCGCTGCGCACCTATTCGGTCGTGGCCAACGTCGCGCCGGCCGGCGCGGGCTCGGTCAGCGGCGCGGGCACCTACAACGCCGGCGCCACCGCGATCCTTACGGCTACACCGAACGCGACGCACGCCTTCAGCGGCTGGACGGGAGATGTTATGGGCACCGCAAACCCGCTCGTCGTCACCGTCAACGGCAACACGAGTGTCGTCGCCAACTTCGTCGCCACCGGTTACGCGCTCACGACCGCCGCGACCGCCGGCGGCAGCGTCACGCCCGGCGGCGTGTATCCCGCGGGCTCGATCGTCACGGTCGGCGCGACCCCCGATGCCACCCATCGCTTCTTCGACTGGAGCGGTGACGCGAGCGGTGCGGCGCCCTCCATCGCGGTCACGATGGATCGCGCGAAGTTCGTCCAGGCCAACTTCGTGCCCAAGACGGCCCAGACGATTGCCTTCGATCCGCCGGGCGACCGCGCGGTCAGTTCGCCGCCGTTCGCGCTCGTCGCCAGCGCATCGTCGGGGCTGCCCGTGTCCTTCTCGCTCCTCGGCGGCCCGGCCACGCTCACTGGCGCCACGGTGCAGCTCACCGGCGCCGGGTCCGTGAGCGTCCAGGCAAACCAGCCGGGCGATGCGTTCTTCCTCCCCGCGCCGCCGGTTACCCGAACGTTCAACGCGGTTGCTGCCGCGACGCTCAAATATCGCGGCGAGGCCCGCACGCTCCTCCGCGACGAATCCACGTCCGCTCCGCCGCCCTACGTGAGCGAGAAACCCTAAGCCAATTTTTTCATGAAAACCGTCCTCTATTTCCTGCTCGTGCTCGGTCTCGCCCATGCGGCGGAGCCGACCACCCTCGATCAACCCGTCGGTGCGCTCCGCTTCGAAAAAGCGCCGTTGCCAGCCGCGCTACGCACGCTCGGCCGCGCCGCGAATGTCGCGGTCCACGCGGAACCCGATCTCGCCGCCGAAATATCCGTGGATTTTTCGGGCGGGAATCTGCGCGAGGCGCTCGCCGCAATTGTCGCTTCGGGTGGCTTGTGGGTTGAAGTGACGGAGGCCGGAGTCGTTGTGCGCGCGCGTAAGACTGTGCTCTACGCCATCGACTATCCGCAGCTCACGCGCAGCGGCTCCGGCAGCGCCTTCATTACACTCGGCGGCGCGACCGGCGGAGGTGTCGGCGGCTCCGCACTTGGCGGCGTGTCGGCCGCAACGTCCGCACATCCGCAGACGTTTGCCGGCGGCAACACTGCGTCGGACGCGACGCAGGTTTCCATCTCGCAGGAGAACCAGAATACATTCTGGGCAAACCTCGAAGCCGAGCTGCGCGCGATGCTGAAGGACGGCGACGCGCTTGTCCTGAATCGCTTTAGCGGCGTCGCGCAAATCTCCGCGCCGGTGCGCCGGCACGACTCGATCCGCGCCTTTATAGACCTCGTCAACCGCCGCATCACGCAGCAGGTCGAAATCGAGGCGCGGCTGGTCGAAGTGACGCTGCGCGACGAGCAAAAGCTTGGCGTCGATTGGGAGGTCGCGAGCACGCTGCTCGACGGCGTGCGCGTGCAAGCGCGTGCGCCGGTCGAAGTCGCCGGCGTTGGCGGCAGTGTGCTGGGCGCCAGCACCTTTGCCGCGACGCTCGGCCTCGGTCGCGCCAATGCGATCATCCAGGCGCTCAAGCAGCAGGGTGACGTGAAGACGGTGGCGCAACCGCGGCTCCGCGCGCTCAACAACCAGACGGCGTTCATCAAGGTCGGCGAAGACCGTCCGTTTTTCAGATTGCAGCAGACGACAACGCTGCAACAGCCGGGCGCTACGACCGCGTTTAATCAGACGCAGGAGAACTTCACGGTTTCCACAATCACCATCGGCACCATCCTCGCCGTCACCCCGCAGATCGACGGCGACCGCGTGATCACGCTCGACGTGCTGCCGGCAATTACACGCCTGCAAAGCATCGTCACCAGCCCCGACGGGCGGCAGACGGCGCCGGTCACGGAAGTGAAGCAGGCGTCCACCATCGTGCGGCTGCGCGACGGCGAGACCGCGATCATCGGCGGCCTCATCTCAGAGGAGAGCGGCGAGACGGTGCGGCGCGTCCCGGTGCTCGGGAGCGTGCCGGTCCTCGGCGCGGCGTTCAGCAGCAAGGCCACGCTCCGCGCCCGCAAAGAACTCGTGATCTTCCTCACGCCCCGGCTCGTCCGCTGACCATGCTCGACTTCCTGCAGAACCTCACGGGGCGGAGCTCACCCGTGCCGCCGCCCGATACGGGCGATCCCACGCGGACGCTCGACGCGCTGCTCCGCACCGCAATCGCGGAGAACGCGAGTGACGTGCACTGCGAACCGAAGGAGGACGGCCTGCTCATCCGTTTCCGGCTCGACGGCGAAATGCGCGATCACACGCGGCTCCCGCTCGCGCACCGCGACGCATTTCTGGCCCGCGGGAAAATCTTCGGCGGCATGGACATCACGGAGCGGCGACTGCCGCAGGATGGCCGGGCGGTGCTGCGCGACGGCGCGCGGCGATTTCATCTGCGGTTGAGCACGCTGCCGACGGTGCACGGTGAGAGCCTCGTCATCCGGCTGCTCGATCAGTCGATGCCCGCGCAAGCCTTCGAACGCCTCGGCTTCGCGCCGGAGCAATCCGCCGCGCTCGACGCGGCGCTGCACGGTCCGGCCGGTTTGATCTACCTCACCGGTCCGACCGGCTCTGGCAAGACGACCACGCTGCACTCGGCGCTGCATGCGCTCGATCACCACGGCCGCGTCATTCACACGCTGGAGGATCCGGTGGAGTATGAGTTCGCGGCCATCCGGCAGACGGAGATCCGCGAAAAAATCGGGCTCACGTTCGCCGCTTCGCTGCGCGCGCTTCTCCGCCAAAACCCGGATGTGCTGCTCGTCGGCGAGACGCGCGACGCGGAGACCGCGCAGCTCGCGGTTCGCGCGGCTCTCACCGGGCACCTGGTGCTTTCCACGCTGCACACGAACGATGCGCTCGCCGCTATCCCGCGCCTGCGCGACCTCGGCGTCGAGTCGTTCCTCCTCTCCGCCGCGTTGCGGCTCGTGGCAGCGCAGCGCCTCGTGCGGCGGCTCTGCCCCGACTGCAAGGCACCGCACCCGGATTCGCCGCGGCTCGCGGCGCACTACCTACTGCCAGATGCGCAGCTCTTCCGTGCCGTCGGGTGCGCCGCCTGTCGCGGACGCGGCTACCGCGGACGTCTCGCGATCCACGAGGTGATTCCCGCGGAAAAGTTCCTTCCGCTTATTTCAGCCGATGCGCCACTCGCCGAACTCGTCGCGCTCCGCGCGCGCGAAGGTCACGCGACCCTGTGGCAGCGCGGCCTCGCCGCCGCCGCGGTGGGGGAGACCACCGTCGACGAGGTCGCGCGCGTGCTCTGATTTTCCGTTCAGGAAACCAAACCAAGAAGAACAACCATGAAAAGACATCATCCGTCATCGTTCCGTCGCTCGCAGGGTTACTCCCTGCTCGAACTCGTCCTCGTTATTGCCGTTATCGCCGTGCTCGTCGGGCTGCTTCTGCCGAAGGGCTTCGATGCGCTCCGCAATGCGCGCGTGCAACAGGTCGAGAAAACCGTCGATACACTAAAGACCGCGCTCACCGACTATCTCTCGATGGCCGGCGGCAATGGCAGCCTGCCGCGCACCGAAGGAACGGGCGTTCCCACGTCGGGCGCCGCGCTCACGGGTGCTATTGACGCAGCCAAAGGCAACGCGGCACGGCTCGATACCGTGCTGCTAGCCACCGGCAAGATCGAGAAGCCACTCGCACTGCGCATGGGCACTCAGGCGTTCACGTCAACCGGCACCGGCAATGAAGTCACGTGGAGCCAGGCCTCGCTCGCCTTCGTGATGACACCGGACGCCGCACCCCAACGCAACTGGTCCACGGTCACGCGCGTTGAAGCGCGCACGGCCAACCCGGCGCTGGCGCCTTCGGCCGCACTCGGCGCGAACTTCCGGCTCGATGGCGCGACGAACATCTCCGCGAACTATGTCGTTGCCTACCTCGTGATCCCCGCGTGTCCCGCGCGGGACGCCTACGAGCTGGCGCTCGCGATGAACGGAGCGCAGCTCGCGCCCGTCGAAGGCGCCGCGTCGGACACCGGCCTTGTCGCCTACGCCGCGCCCGCCAACGGCGTGACGGACGTCTACATCTACCTGACCGCACTCTGAGCATGACGACCACCGTCCTTCTCTGCGGCACGGCGTGGTGGCTGCCGCAACGGCCCGAGCCCGTGACCTTCGCCTACCGCGAGGCGGCGGCGGCGGTCCTCGTCGGCGCGCTCGCCGGCGATGGGCCGCGGCGGTTGCGGCTGATTTACCATCCGGAGGGTTTCGCGAGCACCGCGACACCTTGCCCGCACGTCCCGCGCCGCACGCTCGGGCTCGCCTTGCAGGAGCAGTTTCCCGGACTCGACACGGAGGATCTCGCCTGGAGTCACGAGCCGATCCTGCGGATCGGGGAGGGCTTCGCGACGGTGATCCATCGCGAGTCCGATCCGTGGCTCGTGGGCCTCGTCGCGCAGCTCGCCACCGCCGGCATCGAAATCGAATCGGCGTGGCCGCTTGCGACCTGGCTGAGCGCGCTGCCCGAAGAATGGAGCGAATCCGGAGGCACCACGGTGCTCGCCGTCATCGGCGACCAGGCGTGCGCCTACCGCCACGCGGCGGGCGGCGTGCGCCACGTGGAGCAGTGGCCGGGCGCGGCTTCCGGCGCGCCCGAGGCGTGGCTGCGCGATATTCTCGCGCGCGAGACCGACGAACCCGTGCTCGTCGTCACGGCGAACGCACCGTCGATCGAGCGGTTTGCCTCGGCAGGCCAGACGACTGTGCAGCGGCATCTGCCGCTGCCCGAGGCGCTGACCTGGGCGGCGACCCTCCCGCGAAAACACCCGGCGCAACTGCTGCCGGAGCCGCCGCTGTTCACGCCGAACCGCGCGGCCTTCGCGGCCAGCGTCGCCTTGCTCGCGCTTGGGGCCGCGTCGTTCGCACCATGGATGCGGGCGCACCTCGCCGCACCCGCGGATGTCGCCGCCCTGCGGGCTCGCGAGGGCGTGCTTCGCGCCGAAATCGCCCACCTGCGCGCGAACGCAACGGAGATCGACGCCCTGCGCGCCGGCCTCGCCCAACGCACGGCGCCCTTCGCCGGGCCGCTCTTGCGTCGCATCGCGGCGACCGTTCCGCCCGAGATCACGTTGACGGTGCTCGAGGCCACGCCCGATGCCGTCGAGGCGCGGGGTTATGTCGCGCCCGGCGCACCCGAGGGCGCACTGGAGCGCTGGCGAACCCTGCTGTCCCCGCCGGGCACGGCGCTGCTCTTCCACGCCGAAACGCCTGCCAACCGAGCGGCGCCGTTCCGACTGCGCGGCAACTCCGTTCCATGAAGCAAAAACTCTCGCGCCTCGGCCGCTTCGTTCTGGCGGCGGCTTGCATCGCCGCCGCCGTAGGCGTCGGCATTCCGCGTTGCTTCCCGGTTCCGCACACCTCGGCGGCGGGATTGGCCGCGCTCCACGAAGAGCGGGACCGGCTCGCCCCGAATACCGATGCGCAACGCGACACACTGCTGAATCAACTTGCCGCGCGCGTCGGGCCACCCTCGGGAGAAACGCGGCTCGCGGAGTTTCAGCGGCGCCTCGGCCCGGATTGGCAGTGGTCGGAGACCGCGGACGGCCGCCAACTTGTCGCGGCGCTTTCACCTGGGCGCTGTCGGTGGGACGCGTTGCTCGCGGCCGTGGAGCGCATCGAGCGCGAGCCTGGGCTGATCATCGAACGCCTCGACCTTGCGGCCAGCGGCTCCGGACCGGCGCGACGCTTCACGCGCCTGGTCATCACGACGCGCATCCTGCGCCCGCCGGTGCGCACCCGAGCCAACCCGGAGCGGGCCGCTGCGCTGTCTGCCCGCTCCCGGTTGGCGGGGCCGGGGTTGGCGGACCCGGCCGGAAAGGTCGCGCGTTTCCGCCTGCGCTCCGCCCGCCGTCCGCGGACTCCCGGACGGCCTCCGCTGCGGCGTCTCCGCGCGACCCTTCCGGCTCCGGCCGCCCGCAGCGCACTTTCAGTCCAAAACCAACGCACACCATGATCACCATCAACCTCACGCTCCCGGCGTCTGTTTACGCCACCTACGCCGACGCGGCCGAAGAACTCAACCGCCGCTTCGGCCAGACCGACCCGAAACTCGAGGCGAAGACGCTCATTGCCTTCACGCTCGCGCGCTACGACAGCGCCGACGTGTGCGGGCACTTCGACCTCGCGCTGCGCATCGCCCGCTCCGAGGCGAAGCCGCTGCCGAATCCCGTCCTGCGATAGCATTTCCGAGCGGAATCGTCCGCTCCGTGCCACCGCCGGGCCGCACGTTCTTCGTGCCCGGCATTTCAAACCAACCGCCATCATGGCCCTCAAAGACAAACCGATCGTATCCGCCGACGCCGCCAAGCCGCCGGCCGAAACTCCGCCCGCCAAGCCCGAGACCAACGGCACGCGCCCCGCGCCGCGCGTGAACGAGGAAATCGACAAGCAGCTCAACGCCTACATCGACGCGAACAAGGAAGCGTTCGACCGCTACACCAAGCTCGTGCAGGAGAATCCCGAGCGCGCCGCGCGCACGCTCATGCTCAAGGATATGCAGGCGCACAAGGCGTCGCAGCGCCTCGTCGAGAAGCAACTGCCCGCCGCCGTCGAATGGTATGACAAGCAGAAGCCCGAGGTGAAAAAGAGCATCGACGAGCGTGTCGCCAAGGCCTCGCCGTTCGACCGCGACGGGGAATTCGTCCGCGCGGTCGTGCGCGAGCGCAACTGGCAGAACCGGCTGCCGCTCGCGCAGACACCCCGCATGGCGGCCGGCGCGCGGCCGTGACGGCCAATCCCGCCACGCGCCGGCAGATCCACGATCACCTCGGGCAGGCGGAGTTCTCGCTCAAAGTGGCGGGCAACTTCGAGTGCCTGGCAAACACGCCCGCGGGCGCTGCCGTCCAAGCGGCGCTCGCGCAGGTGCAGCGGGCGCGCGAGTGGGTGCGCACGGAGCTCGAGGTGAGCGCCCATGCGCCGCCGTTCCCGCGCCCGCTGCACGAGGACTATCCCGATGTGCGGCGGCCGCGCATCAGCGCGATCCCGCCACGGAGCAAACCGAATCCATCATGCAAACCCACCTGACCCTTCTCCTCGACGACCGGGTGCTCCAGCGCTACGCGCGCGCCGCCCGGCGGCTGCGCCGCACGCTCGGCAGCGGGGCGCCGACGACCGAGCAGTTGATCGCGCACGAGCTTTCGGACCGCGAGGGCGACCTGATCGTGGCGGATTATTTCGAGACGCGAGAGCGGCGGCGCCGGAAATGAGCGAGGCGGCCGGAATGCCCGCCGGTCCGTCGCGTGCATCGGCGGGCCTTCGCGTGGAGGCGGCTCCGTTGTGGCGCTCGCTGCTCTATCGCGAGCCCACGGCGGAGCGCATCGCGACCCTCGACCGTTGGCTCCGCGCGAATCCCGGCGCGTGGGTGCGGCTGTTTCACGGCACCGACGCGGCGCTCCCGGTGCTGCGCGAGGGACTGAAACCCACGGGCGAAACGCGAAGGAATTCGCTGCAATCGCGCTCGGGCTTCGTCTCGTTTTCGATTTATCCGGGCCACGCGGAAGTCTTCGCGCGTCTGGCGCATCCGGGTCGGGCGCTCGCCGTGTATGGCGTCGACTTTCGCGTGGGTGAGCTCGTGCCCGACCTGGACCAGTTGCGCAACCAGCGGCTCTGGGCTCAGCGCGCGGTGCGCGATACGCTGGCCCACTGCCTCGCGTTCGGACACGGCGCGCAGGTGCGCGGGGTGGTGGCGGCGGAGCGCTTGTTCGTCGTGCGGCAGAGCCCTTCAGCGGAGCGGATGTCCGCCGGGGAGTTGCCTCGGACGGCACCGAGCGTTCGGGAACGCCCGCCGGGCATGCGACTGTTTTAGACCGGTTGGTCGCTCGAGGACGAAATCCCCTGCGTTTCCGCCGTCATGAAGCACGGTCGGCACGCAAAAACTCGATAAGCTCGAAGCCGGGCACAGATTACTACAACGATAAATGTTTCTCGTCCGGCGGGCCTAAGCCCACTTCACGACTGCTAAGGGGGCGGCGTATTGCGCCGGCTAAGTCGGCCGTCATGCAAATTTTCAGAAATCGCGTCACGAGCCCCTGAGTCTTTCCCGTTCACCGAAATTCTGAGTTATCGCCACCCCGACCGATTCGCGCCGCTCGCTCCAGCAGAAACGCGCGCACGGCCGCATCGGACGAGAGTCCGCTCGCGCGCCGATATGCCGCGCGCGCCGCATCAGCTCGACGCATCCGCTCCAGCACGTGCGCGCGCGTCGCCCAAAACGCCTGATACTCCGCTACTGAGCCCGCGTCCAATCCGTCCAAAATCGTGAGCGCGGCTGCGGGCTCGCCCGCCTGCGCCATCGCCGCCGCGTAGCTCACCCGCGCCCCGATCGTCGGTGTCCAGCACACGAGCGCGCCGTGCAACCGCGCTACCGCCGCCCAGTTTGTCCGGCCCGTAAACAACCGCTGCGCGTGCACCGATTGGATCGCCGCCTCAAGTTGAAAACGACCAGGCCGCCGGGCACGGCTCGCCTCGGTCAGCACTTCTTCCGCCTCCGTCACAAGCGGCCGCGACCACTTGGCCACATCCTGTTCTGCCAGCGGCACGAACCGCCCGTCCGCGTCCCGCCTGGCTGCCTGCCGCGATTCGCAAAACAAAATCAGCGCCAACAGTCCCTTCGCCTCCGCTTCCGCCGGCAGTAGTTGCGCCGTCACCCGCGCGAGCCGCAACGCCTCCTCCACAAGTCCGCGCTGCCCGGGATCGATGCCCACCGCATTCTCCCAGCCCGTCCCATATGCCGCATAAATCGCCGCCAGCACCGCCTCCAGTCGCTCCGGCAGTTCCGCGGCCTCAGGCACCGCAAAAGCGATCCCGGCATCCCGGATTTTTCCCTTCGCCCGCACCAGCCGCTGGCCCATCGCCGCCGGCGCCATCAAGAACGCCGACGCAATCCGCGCCGCGTCCAGGCCCAGCACGGCCTGCAAAATCAGCGGAGTGCGCGCCGCCGCGTCGATCGCCGGGTGCGCGCAGATGAACAGGAGTTTCAGCCGCTCGTCGGGAAACTCTTTCGACTCATTCGCCATCGTCGCCGCCTCCTCGATGATCGACTCGATCGCGCTCTCCGCCGCCGCCCGGACCTTCCGGTGCCGCGCCGCATCGATTAGCCTCCGCCGCGCCGCCGCCAGCAGCCAAGCCTCGGGTTTCTCCGGCACGCCATCGCGCGGCCACGTCGCCAGCGCCGCGCGCAGCGCCTCGCTCAACGCGTCCTCCGCGCCCGCCACATCGCGCGAGCGCGCCGCGAGGTAAGCCACGAGGCGGCCAAACGAGGTCCGCACCACCGTCTCAACCGCCGTCGTGGCTTCCATCCGCGGGTCGCAGTCTTACTTCCTCGGCGGCAAAACCAAAACCGGCCGCACCTCGACCGCGCCGCCGCTCGCCGCCGGACACCGCGCCGCCCACTGGAGCGCCGTGTCGAGATCAGGCACGTTGATCACATAAAAACCTCCGAATTGCTCCTTCGTGTCGGCATACGGTCCGTCCTGCACGTGCCGCTGTCCGTCGCGGATGCGCAAGGTCGTGGCCGTGTGCGGCGGTTGCAGCGGCGCCCCGCTCACAATGATTCCGGCTTTCTCCACCGACTCGACGTAGGCACCCCACGCGCCCCAGTAGGGACCGGCCAACACAGGATCGTTGGCCTTCGCCTTTTCGGACTCGGTTTCACAAAACAAAAGCATGTATTCCATGGGAGTAATAATTTCGGACGTTTTTATTTTTCGGTTGGGAATCGTGTTGGTTTCGCGGCGCCGGCAGCAGATTGGGCCCTTCAGAGTCGAACCCCATCGCATCGCCGTTGCCAATCGGGATTCAGAGAAAGATCGTAAAGGCTTCTGCGCGCAGCGCCGTGGCGCCCGCGAGGCCGATGAGCAGCGCTGCCATTCGCAGCGCCGCGCGGAGTGGGTTTCCAGTGAGTTTCATGGATCGTAGGGAGCTCTGTCGTTGGATTTTGGCGCGAAGACATTCTGCGCCTTCACCCCGATGACGGCCCACTTCGATGGATTTCGACATTTGCCGGAGGAAATTTTTTGATCGTCGGCAAAGCAATGCGTCCCGGGTTCGGAAGCGGTTGCCGTCGGAGACTCATCGGGCGCGATGTTTCGAGATCGGGGAGCCGTTGAAAATCGCGGTCGATGCTACGGGAGCGGCCCGCGAATGCGAAGGTGCGCTCGCCGCACTCGCGGGCCGATCCCCGGTGTTTGGGTTTTCGGCGTGCGGGCGATTCAGTCGGCCGAGCGGAAGGCCGCGGGTGAACTGCCGCGCAACGTCACGACCGCGAGGGGAGAAGCACCTGTGATGAGACTGTTTAGGGAAAGGGGACTTCTGCCCCCGCGCCGGTTCGCCAAGGCTCGCACACGAGTCAAGGCGGGACGAGCCCGCCTTCCCGGCCGCTCGCTTCCCCCTCCGACGCGGGCACGAGGCCCGCGTCTCGGCGCGAGCGGCCGTGACTTCGTGTGCGGCCCGGAACCGGGCGCGGGAGCACCGCCGATCCCCCGGAAGGTCTCCGGGGAAGCGCACTGCGACCGCGCCGCACTCGCCATGAAGACTCGTGCCAACCTTGCCGTCCGCTACCCGCTCGCCCGCGGCACCCTGCCGCCCTTGCCGGATCGCCGCCCCCTGAACTGCCAGCCCGATTTCGACGGGCCGCTCTATACGGTGGTGGCGTATTATCTGCCGGCCGGAGCGCACTGCGTGGAGACACTCGCGGCGGAGAACGCCACCGACGCGGCGGTGCGCCTGCGGCGCAAGCTCGGCTGCGAACGCGGCGAACTGGAGATCGTCGCCGTGGCGTGGGGCCGGACGAATTTCGAGCCCGTCGACACGAGCCAGGTGGCGCTGGCGCCGCACTGCGCGGCGGTCGAGTCGGACTAGAGGGCAGCGCCGACAACGGCGCTTTGTCGCAGCTCCGCCGCGGTTAAAAATGACAAGGGGCGACTGCTTGCGCGCGTTTTCCATGCTCGCATGGCCGTCAAGGCGGCGCGCGGTGCCGCCGCCTGCCCGCCGCGCGGCGCGGGGCGCCGCCGGCGTGACTGGCCATGCCTGCGCGGGCCAACGCGCGGGCAGCGACCCGACCACCGGACAGGGTGTCCGGCCGGGCAGCGCAGCCTGCGCCGTGGCATCATGAAACAAGGCTTGTTGAATCTGGGCGATTCCTTCGACGGGGCGTTCGCGATCGCGGGCGGCGAAAAACCGCAGCGGCGGATGGAAGACTACGGTTCGGGCGCATTGAGCGACACCGAGTTGGTGGCGATGCTCCTGCAGGACGGCGGCGTGCCGGCGGAGGCCGCGGTGGGGACGGCATCCCGATTGCTCGCAGAGGCGGGCTCGATCCGGGGACTGGCCCGGTGGGAGGCCCAGGACTACCGCCGGCTACGGGGCATCGGCCCGAGGAAGGCCGGCCAATTGGCAGCGGTGACGGAGATCGCGCGGCGGATGATGGCTGCCGGGGAGGCCCGGCCGGTGCTCAACCGCCCGGAGCAGATTGCGGAGTATCTGAAGCCGTATGCGGCCGGGCTCACCGTGGAGAAATTCTGGGTGCTGTGCCTCGACCGGAAGAACCGGCTGCTCAAGCGGGTCGAGATTACCTCCGGCACGGCGACCGCTACGCTCGCGCATCCGAGGGAAGTCTTTCGCGCGGCGATCCGCGAATCCGCGGCAGCGGTGGCCTGTGCCCACAATCATCCGAGCGGCGATCCTGCGCCGAGTGCGGCGGACTTGCAGGCGACGAAGCAATTGCGGGAGGCATCACGGGCTGTGGACATTGTGCTCGTCGACCACGTGGTCGTCGGCGCACGGGAGCACGATCCCCTCGGTCAGGGATTTTACTCGTTCAGGGCGGCGGGGTTGATCTGACCGCCGCTCGCGTGACCGATTCACGAGCGGAGGAAGCGGAGAATGCGCGGGCATACTCTTCGCGGTAGGCTTTGGGATAGGTGCGGGGCCGGGCAGGCCGCCAGGGACGGGATGACGGGCCGGCGCGGTTGAAGCCCGCGAGGGCGGCTGCGGGGGCGTCATTGGCCGGCCGGCGGACGAAGATTGCCGCACCGCCCCAGCGCGAAAGCGAAACGGACCAAACCGTCGCGTTCCTCTCGGCCATCAGGCGGAAAAGAGATCCCATAGTGGCGCGCATCAACGGTGCCGCTCCCACGCGCCGGCACTCGCGCCGCAGGGCGACGGGCAAGGCGCGGAGCAGGGGCGCCGCCGGGTGGCACCAGGTAACCAGCGCCAACCAGCGTTCTCCGGTTGCGGAGGGTCCGTGGCGGGGACCGATTTCCAGGACGACCTTCGAGCGGGACCGCAGGCCGGGACGGAACACCTCGGCCCATTCCACGAGGAGCCAGAGAGGGCATGTGACATTGAGCGGTGCGGGCGGCAGGGACCGGACCTTCATTACGGTGGGGTTCGCCGGTGCGTGGTCACATACTGACCGTTGTCTGGGTCTGGTTTTTCCGGTGGCCACAGGGGGAAACGGGTTTGGGGCCTTTTCATCCTGACTACTGTCTGTGTCTTTGGGGAGGTTCTTTTTCTTAAAGTGGTCGCTTGGACACGACCGAGGCATTTTCCCATGTGCTGCTCCGCTTCCGGCAGGAGCGGGGATTGACACATGAGGAACTGGCGGAGCGGTCCGGGCTGCACCCTACGACGATATCGCTGCTGGAGCGCGGCAAGCGGCAGCCGAGTTTGGGCACGATCTTCATGTTGGCCGGGGGCTTGACGGTGGAGCCCGAACGGCTCGTGCGCGAAGTGCGCAAGCTGCGGCCAAAACTGCCGGTATAATCAATCGTCCGGGGCTTGCCAGGCGGCCGGCATGTGTTCGTATGAACACATAGCCGTCTTCCGCCATGACCCATACGCCTCCACTCCCGGTGACCCGCCGCGTCCTTTCGTTGGATGGCGGAGGAGCGAAAGGCGTCTACTCGCTGGGATTTCTCAGCCGGCTGGAGCGGGACGCCGGCCGCCCGCTGGCCGAGGTTTTCGATCTCGTCTACGGCACGAGCACCGGATCCATCATCGCAGCGCTCCTTGGCTTTGGCACCCCGGTCGAGGAGATTTACGAACTGTATTTGGAGCATGTGCCGACCATTCTGTCGCCGTGGTTGAAGCGCACCCGCAGCGTCCGCTTGCAGTCGGTGGCGGACCGGTTGATCCGAGACCGCACGTGGGCCGACCTCAAGCCTCTAACCGGAATCGTCGCCACGAATTGGGACAACAAAGAGCCTTTGATTTTCAAGAGCAGGGAGGGGATGGCGCATGCGGGCCGCAGCGCCTTTGTCGCCGGCTTCGGAGTTCCGCTCACCACCGCCATCTGCGCGTCCTGCGCGGCGGTGCCGCTCTTCCGCCCGGTCACGGTGACGGTCGCCAACCGCGGCGGCGAGCGGGTCGCGGCCTACGACGGCGGATTCTGCGCCAACAATCCTTCGCTCTTCGCCTTAGTCGATGCGCAGGGATTGGGATTCGATTTCACGCGAACGGCGCTCGTCAGTGTCGGAGTGGGGCACTATCCCCGGCCTGCGCCATGGACAGCCCAGCGTCTCGCGATGCGGGTTGCGGCGTTGCTGACGTCGGTCCGGCTCCTTGACGGGGTCCTCGAATCCGGCAGCAACACCGCCAACCTTCTCCGGACACTGCTGCTGAAAGGCGTGCGCACGGTGCGGGCCGACGATCTTTTCAACACTCCGGAACTCGGCACGGATTTGCTCGAGACCGACCGGGAGAAACTGCGGAAACTGTATGCCCGCGGCACGCAGACCTACCAGCGCCTTGAAAAGGAAATCCAATGCCTGCTCTGACCCGATACCAGAAACTGCTGAACCGCCGGGCGCGGCCTGATCGCCTCATTGCGCTCAATGCGCGGGTGGCGGAGCTGCAGGAATCCGAGGACATCAAATACCTGCTCGGCGCGATGGAACCGCTGGACGCCGACTATACCGAGAAGTGTCTCGGCGAGGCGGAGCGTGTGCAGAAGTATCTCGAACCGTTCGCGAGCATCCGCCTGCAGGGCTCGGTTACGACCAACACCCACATCCGCTACCACAGCGATGTCGACATCCTGACGATTACCGAGCAGTTCACCGCGTGGGAGGGTGGCGGGCCGGCGCATTTGCCGACCTATGCGCCCGATCCCGTGGTCACCCTGATGGACCTGCGCGCGCGTTCGCGACGCACTCTGGCTGCGGAGTTTCCGGAGGTCACGATTCGTGAGAAGGACCGTGCGCTGTCGCTGTCGGGCGGAAGCCTGCGGCGAAATGTCGATGTCGTGACCGCGAATTGGTATCACTCGACGGAGTATGTGCGGTCGTCCGACGAGAATGTGCGGGGCGTCCAGGTGCTCTCGACCGAGAGCCGCTCCCGCGTGCTCAATCTGCCGTTTCTTCACCAGCACCGGTTGCGGGAAAAGGATGCGTTGACCGGAGGCGGATCCGGCCGGGCCATCCGGTTGCTGAAAACGCTCAAGGCCGATGCCGAGTCGGACATCGCGATTTCCAGCTACGACATTTGCGCGCTCGTCTGGAATATGGAGGCGGGGGCGCTGCCGGGCGACGAGGACCACGCCCTGCGGCTCGCGGGTAACTGCGCGTCATTCCTGCTGGATCTCGTCACCAACGAAGCCCGCTTGAACGCCCTGACCGTGCCGAATGGACTGCGCCGGATCGTCGGACCGGAGGGCACATCGCTCACGGCCGTGCGGGCGCTTTGGCACGAGTTGTATCGGTTGCTCGAAAACATCCGGCGCGACGGCAAGGAGATCGAGCGCCGCTACCTCAACCACGGGCAACGCCTGCTGGCCTATTGAGGTTCCGGTCGGTGTCCGTCGTCGGCGCGGTGGGGCTGCATCGGCGCTCTCCCTTTGCACCGGTTGCAGCCCGGCGGCTCTCCGACAAAGGACCGGTGCCGGCCCGTCACCCATTTCCGAGATGCCGTCCAAGGGCAGATGCGCGTTCGGATTGCTATGCCAGCACAAACCGACGCCGCTTGGGCCGACCGCTTTCCTCGAGTCCAAGCTGGGCCAACGCGTAGAGGGCCAAGGCGGAGCGGATTGGAACGACCATTTGGCTCTCCTTCAGCCCGAAATCGAGTTGGAGGGCGCGAACTTCGGCTTTCGAGAGACCCGGGGCGACGCGAAGACAAAAACTCGAAACAGCGTTCCAATCCTTGTCGTCCTGCGGCTTTGCGGCCGGCTCGCCCAGATCGGCGGCGGACGATATCCGCCCGATAACAAAGTCTTTGAAGGTGCTTTCCTCATGGCAGAATGCGCGAACGTGCCAGCGATAGCCGTCGTCCGCGAACGCATGGGGCGTGATCCACCGCCAGCGGTGCGTGGCTGAATGCAGCGAAGCGTAGCGGACATGGATCGACCGCTGCGTTGCAACCGCTCGAAAGAGGCTTTGGAGAACAATCGGTGAGATTTGCCGAACCGGCAGAGTCACGCGATCGAACCACGGTCCGGCCTCGGCTGATCTGGGCCCCAGAAGTCCGAGTGCCTCGTGGAGTTCCGGTTCGCCAAAGATCGGCTTCATAGCCGCCGTCGCCCGGTAGAGTTTTCCGTGCCGGTCGTATTCGAGGGCTCCGGGATTCTGCCGCATATATTCCCGAATATCGTCCGAAACCCGCTGCATCCCGATGTCAAAGCGGTTGAGCAGGTCCGAGCGGCGAAAGCTGCCGCGCCAATATGCCAATGCCTCCAAATGCCGAAGCCGCTGACGACGGCTCCAGGGAAGTGCGCGTTGTCGTTCCTTCGGTGCACGCTTTCTCCCGGTGCGGGTTTTCATGGTGTGCTACCAGCCGAAAGCGCGCGGGTGATCGCTGCCACGGCCTCGGGCAGCGGAATCTTTTCCTGTTCGATTCCGTAGGCGTGCATGACGCCGTCGATTGTGACCACGCGTTGCAAGGTCGCGTTTGCAGCGGAAAACTCCTCCGGCGCCAACCGATGCCAAGTCGGATCGACTGACGGCAGACCGCCGTCAGTTTTGAAGCCATGCACCGATACCGGAGACTGCAGGTGCCGGTAGCTTTCGTAGGCGTCAGAGTTCATCAGAACGGACTGAACGCCGGAGAAGTCGCCCCGCAGCGCCGCGAGCATGTTGTAACCATAAGGGTCCATGTCTCCCCAGTAGAAAAATCGAACCTGCGCGAGCCATTCGAGCCGGTTGAGCGTTTGGGCGGCCCGGCCCTCTCCGTAAACCGCGAGCGTTCGCGGAACCGGCGGCAAGGTCAGGAATGATCGCAGGTTTTCTACCACGAGGACATTCGCGATTTCAGCGGGAGGCCGAAAACGATCAACCGGTATGCCGAAGTCCTCTCCGTTTCCGTTAAGCCACATGAGCCTGAGCATGCGCGGTGCGATCCGCAGGCCGAGTTGGGCATGGTGATTGTCGGCTTCGCGCCACGCTCCCGAGCCGAGGCCCCGCAAAATCGAAGCCAGCAGAGCGACATTGTTCTCGATGAACTTCCCCGAGACCCCGGGGAGCGCGATTTCCCGGGGGAAGCAACCGGGCAAGGGGCGGTGATGGAGTGCGTCGACGGCGAGGCCCAGCGCCCGCCCGTCTCCCGGGGTCAGGGATGACGCAAGCTCGCGTGCGTTCTCTTCGATCCACGGCTGCAGCATGGGAGCCGCGTCAATGGCACCGGCGGCATCTTCTTGAAGACGGCGAAAGGACTCCGCTTTCCCCACAAATCGAAGGAAATCGGAAGCATCCTCGAACCACACCCGTTTCGGGAGCCTCTGATCGCCATGCAGCCTCAGGCGCCGTTCCTCGAATTCGATCCGGTAGCCATGGCCCGTGAACTCGTGGCTTCCGTGCCAAAGTTCATCGACTTCGCGCCGCAGCTCGCTCAGCGGCCGGGTCGGCGACGGGACGCCGAACCGCACCGGGTGCGGAAAATACGGTTCGCCCCGAAAGTGCGCGGCGACAAAGTCGGGATACTTTCGCTGCGCCTGCCGCTTGATCTCAGCTGGCGTCAGCATCGGAATCGTCGTCGTCCGCAGCGGCGGCTTGGCGCGCCTGCTCCGCGGTGATGCTCACTACGGATGAACTCGCTTTGGTCGGGTTCTGGAACAGGTGGAATGATCCGACATAGGGGATGACAAGCTTGAGGCGTCCGTCCCGCGGCGTCGCAAGCACCAGCTGCAGATCGAACTGCTCGAAGATATTGAGCGCGTAGGACGAGTTCTCGTCGTCGCTCTTCTGGAAGATTTCGTCGATCATCACCAAACGAAAGGCGTTGGAGTCCTTTTTCCGTGTGTGCGCCATCCGGAAGCTGAGCGCGGCCGCCACCACCGTGCACGCGAGCTTGGCCTTCTGTCCACCGGAGCCGCCATCGGAATCGCTGTGCCAGTAGGCCACGAGGTTGGGATCGTCACGACGCCTTTCGGCTACGACGTAAACGTCCCAGTTGTTGGGGTTCGCGCCTTTGATCGCATCGTTGCGGTGTTCCTTGATAAACGAAATGAGTCCTTGGATCGCTTTGAAGCGATCGATTCGTTGTTCCGGCGTCATGGCGATTACCTGCCGCGTGCAGTCATCGAGCAGCGCCCTGAACTTGGCCACCGCCGGATCCGGCGACGGCAGGTGTTCTATTTTTACGAAGGTCCCGTCGTTGTAGGCGATGGGTTGCAGGGTTGTATTGACCTCCTTGATGCGATCCGCGTTGGCCTTCTGCTGCGTGGTCAATCCGGCCTTGGCGAAATCCAGATCGGACTCCAGGAGACGGTCCATTTCCTCCTTGAAGCGAGCTTCCTGCACGTGGAAGCGCTCGTCTTTCAACTTGTGCAGGTGTTCCACCATTGCGGGCGCGGACTTCACCGTCGCGCTCCAGTTGTTGCGGTAGCCCTTGTCGGCAGTCCCGTTGAGGAAATCCTGCATGAGCGGGCCGAGTTCTTTCTCGGCGCGGTCGCGGGCGCGCCCCGCTTCCCCTGATCGACCGTCGACGCGCGCCAGATGGGCGTCCATCTGCCTCCGCAGGTCCGTCAGCACCAGCGGGGCGGTCCCCCGCCACTCCAACGCCGCTGACTCGTGAGTCTTCCAATCGAATGAGGCGTTCATCTCGTTGAACCGATTGGCAATCTCCTTCCGCTCCTTCCGGCGTTGCTCCAGTCGCTCCTCCATCTTGCTGCCGGCGTCGATCTCCTTGTCGTGAAGCATGGAGACGCCATGCTTTTCCTCCTCTGCCTGACGGAGGTTGTCCGTCAGTTCCTTCAGTTTCGAGTCGCTCCCTTCGAGTTCGGCGATGCGATCCTGCGTCGTCGTAAGCTCGGTCTCGATGGTTGCAGTGTCGATCGAGCGAAAACTCGCAAGGGCGGTAATCTGACGGATCAGCGCAACGCCGCCATCGATGCTTTTCGCGTCGGTCAGCATTCGCCCGATCGACTCGTCTTTCGTCTTCAGTTCTCGATCGAGTTCACCGAGCCGATTGCGGAGTTCCGCGATCTTGTTCTCGTTGCTCCAGCCCAGGATGTCGAAATCCCCCGATTCGAGGCGGCGCCGGGCCTCTTTGAAGGATCGCTCGCCGCCCTTCACGTGCAGATTTTGGGTAATCGCCCGGCCGCGCTCGTTCTTGAAATCGTCGATCCGCTCGCAGCACCGATGATCGAAATCGCGGACCAGCGACTGCATGAGCCATCCGCGGCACCAGGCGTCGGGGCGGATCTCGAGCTTGCCGTAAACGCGGCTTCGATCGAGCGACGCGGTTAGTCCGGTGCCCCGCGGCGCCCGATAGTAAGTGAACCGGCTACGGAAGTCGGAGTGCTCGACGTAGCCGGCAACGGAACCGTAGAGATCGTCGGGAACGATCACCGACAACGCGAAATTGTTCAGGAGCACTTCGATGGTCCGGCGCCAGGGCTGGTCGGCGTCCGCGAGGTCGAGCAGTTCGCCTACGAAGGGCAGAAGCCCTTCGTTCAGGCCGAGGGACTGGCAGATCTCGTCGCGCATTTCGCGGAAGTGGCGGGGGATTTTCGTGCGCTTCGAAGTCATTTCCGCAATGTCGCCCGCGAGCTGAAGCCGTCGGTCCCGCAGCTGCTTCGCCTCATGGATCGCGGCGCCGCGCAGTTCGAGGGTCTGCTGGTGCCGCTGCGTCTCGTTGGCCAGCATTGTGCCCGCATGTTTCTGCAGCCGGGCGAATCCGGCCTGGGTGCTCACCGGATCGGTGTAGTTCAGGGCGCGCAACCAGTCGGTCAAATTGCGGGCCGCTGCGCGGGCCGCCGCGAGTTCCAGCACGAGTCGGTCCTTTTCCGTCTTCAGGCTCTGCATCGCGGCGAACGTGTCGTTGGTCCGCAGTGAGACGTTGATATCGATGATCCGGGCATCGATTCCGGAAAGCACTTCCTTCAGGCGGGCGGTTTCGTCTTCGTGCGCTTTCTTCCGATCCGCCAGTGCCGAGATTTCACCGTCGAGCAGGGCGCAGGCTTCCCGGTCGAGCACGATCTGCAAGGTGCGCCGGATCAGCGCAAGCCGGTCGAATTCGTCGGCGTTTTTCTTGAACTCCAGATACGTCGCTTCCACCGGTTCCAACCAGTGGATCTCGGCTTTCGTCGCCTGTAGCTCCTTGTAGATGTGATCGAGGTCGGTGAAGTGCTTGACGATGCCGTCCAGGAATGCCGTCGGGTTTTGAGGCTCAAGCATCAGCGTCCGGACAAACGACGTGACATCCTGGACGTCCTTTAGCGACACGGCCCGGCAGAAGAGCCGCAGGGCTTCGGGGGTGGGGATTCGGAGTATTCCCTGGAGCTTGCCGTAGTAGGGCGCGGGTTGCGATTCGTAGTGCCACTGGTTCCGGTCGAAATGCGCGGCGAAGCCCTGCACGTCGACGTTCGCGATGCCGAGGTCCGGAATATGCAGGTCCGCCTCCTTGATGAGATACCGTCCCTGATGGTCGCCGCTCGCCGTGATCCAGTGGAGTTGGGCCAACGTCACGCTGCGCCCGAAAGTCTCGTCTTTGAAAACCCCCAGCAAAATCGAGAGCGTGCCCGGCTTTTCCCGCAGGAAAAGCGTCCGGCCGGACGAACTCTCCGGCGACTGGCCCTTGGAATACGCCCCCATGATGTAGGTGCGGATGCTGCGTTCGCGCTTCCCCTCGTTCATCGTGGCGGCGACGTTGTAATGGCGGAACTCGTGCGGCACGAGCAGCGTGAGGATTCCGTCCATGGCGGTGCTCTTGCCGCTTTGGTTCAGACCAGTGAAGCAGGTGCTCTCGCCGCCGAATTCCACGACGAAATGCTTGTCACCGTGAAACGTGCCCCAGTTGCGCAGTTCGAGGCGATGCAGCCGGTAGCCGGATTTCATGCGACCTCCCCGGCGGATGGGTCGCGCGTTGCGGAGTGCTTTTCCAGCGACTCCCGCAGCGACTTCAGATGATCGATGGAAAGTCGGGCCCGGATAATTGGGCGCACAATAAAGGCGTCTTCACCCTTCCAGCGCTTCAGAAATCCCAGCGCCACGACCTTGTTGATCGCCTCCCGCCACCGCTTCTCCTCTTTCTCGACGTTGGCGTCTTTCTTCCGTGAAAACGGCCGCAACTGGGCCATGAGCTCCTCCAAGCGCAGCGGCGCCCTATCTTCGCGTGTTTTGGTTTCCTGGGTGAGCAGCCACTCCCGAAGCACCACCAGCACGCACGTCACGTCGTAGCTGAATCGGTCCCGATACAGCAATTTCGGCCACTCCGAGCCGGGTTCGCCCTCCGCCGCCTGATCGAGAAAAGCGAAACCGTCGGTCGCGTCGATGGTCAGCCGGACCCCGATTTCCGCAAAGAAACGGATGAGGTCGGGTTCGTGCTTTATCATCGGTTCCCACGCCGGGTCGTCGTGATAGATCGGGCCGCGGAGCAAGGCGACCTTGGCCGCCGCGGACTCGCGGATAACCGGCTGGCGGCAGAACGTCTCGAATGCGAAGGGCGTCTCGGCTGGGGAGGTCGACGGGGCGTTCATTTGTAGAAATAGACCTGCGGCAGGCGGTAGCTGCGCTCGCCACCCGGCGGGCAATACTCCCAATAGTCCTCGGGACGATCCCTCAGGACGAAGGACGACTTGGGACGACGGGCAAGTTCGAGATAGCCGATGACGTCGAGCAGCCACTCGCCGCGTTTCGGCGGGAACCAATCGAGCATTTCGGTCAACCTGAAGCCGTGATCCTCCTGCCGGAAGCGCTCCTGCACCTGCGCGGTCAGCCGGCCGAGGTCGATGATCGAAAGATCGGCGAACAGCTTCAAAACCCCGGCCGATGCCTCGTTGGGGTCGGCCTGCGATTCGCCTACCGGGACGATGACATCCGGCGCCTTCCACGGCAGACGGAGCGTGGCCTCGGCCAGCTCGATCTCAGCGAAGGGCAGCGGTGCTTCCATCAAATCCGCGACTGGCGGCGCATCGCTGGCACTATATAAGAGCGCTTTGATGTTCGCCACGGCTTCGTGGGCCTCCCGACGTGACGTGATGGCGGTGGCGTCGAGCATCCGCCGCAGATCGCTCGAAAGGCGGCGAGTCTGCTGCACCACTGCCTGCGCCTCGGCGATCAGACTTTGCGGCACCCGGGGAAGAAATCGGTCGCGTGACATGATTTCGGTGAACACCGGAATCTGTTCCAACTGCTCGATCAGGTCCGAAAGCCGCGACTGGGTTTCATCCGCCGCGAGATACTCGCGGAAGCCGAAAAAACTCTGCCCGAGCGGCCCGGTGCGCAGTTCGTTGTGTGCCGCGAGGGCGCGTTCGAGGAGCGCGCCGCGCGAAATGTCGGCGGAGGCATAGCGCTCGGCCAGTTCCTGCGCGACTTCGAGAAATCTCTGACGGATGCGGGTGAAATCGGCGAGAAGGCTGTGCGCCATTTCCAACGCGAAATGATATTCCTCCAGAAGTTTGTCGGGCGAGTCGGGCTGGATGCTGTCGGCCGCGAGCAGGTTTCCTTTTTCCTTCTGCAGCGCCGCGATGCGCTCCTCGATCTCCCGGAGCCGGACCGCACGGTCCGGATTCGCGCCCTGCTTGATTCGCTCCAGCGATTGCAGCACGGTGCGAAGCTTCGATTCCGCGCCGCGCGTGCCGGGGCCGTGCTCTCCCAACTGTTGGAAAAACAGGATCGCTTCGTCGGCCGCCGGGGTCAGCTCGTAAACGACCTCGGCATTGTCGTCGTAGCGCGTCACCAGGGCTCCGTCGGCGAGCCACTTGTCGAGGTAGTCCTTTGCTTCGCGCGGGAATTTCTTCGCCTCGCCGGGACCGTTGATCTCATCGAGCACCGTCGTGAGCCGCGCAATCATTTCCGGTTGCGCGCGGTGAATCGCGCGGTCGACGCGAAAGACGTCACGCAGAAAGGGTATGCAGAGAGCGGCACTGTCCGCCTTGAGCAGTCTCAGCGTGGCGGATCGGTCCAGCCGGTGCTTGGCCTCGACGTAGTTCACGTCCCGTGAACGTTGCAGTGCCAAATTAGCCGATCAATCGCAAAATGCGACGGATGTTGTTCGCGAGGTTATCGGGATAAGGCACTCCTTGCTACCGGCTCTTCCTACCCGCTGCGACTTCCTCAGTTCGACCGGTTGTTCCGGCCTTATCCGATCTGGTTGCCGACGGTCACGACGCTCGTGGACCCGTCGTCCCCGCCTCCGGCTTAGGTCCGGCCTCCGCTTGCCAATGAAAATGGCAGATCTTGCCGGTCGTCTGATTATTTCAGCCGCCGCTAGTCAACCATTCGGCTGGGCCGGTTGATGACTACGACTCCACAGATGCCTTGAAGGCCGCCAAGTCCCCGTTTAAGTTCATCGTGTTCCTCCGTGCGTGCGCCGTCGTCCCATATAACCACGATCAATTCGCGATAGGGGGCGTTGGACTTCAGGTAGAGGGTTACGTCGGCGGCGACCTCCTCGATCAGGCGACTGGCGGCATTTGCGCGATACCAGAATTTCACCTCAATAAGGAGCGACAAGCTCAGCAGGCAGAGGTCGGCCCGAGGCTGAACCTGGCCGGTGCTAGCGAGGAACTGCTCCTCCTCCAGCGAAGGCAGCAACGGTTTCAACACCGTAAACAGCAGGCTTTGGAAATGATATTCGTTTTCGATGCGCCAGCGGACGGGCTCCGCACTTCCACGGCGCGCTTTTTGCTCCCACACCCACCGGGAAAATATTGAACCAACACGCTCGAGGACACGCACAGTGTCGGTTATGCTTGCCGCATTCACGTTTATCGTGAGCGCGCGATCTTTTAGCCATCGTAGCGCCGCTAACAGCAAAACCGCCTCGGCAGGCTCAGCGACGGGCGCGCGCGCAATCACTTCGCGCAAAATGGCCGCAAGATCGATCCCTGTATCGATCACGGGCAAACGCGAAGCCAACCCCGCGGCGACCCAACCCTCTTCGCCGACCGAGTGGGTCGCGATCGCATGTGCGAGGCCGCCGGTCCACCCCGCTTGCTGAAGCAGCGCGGCTGATTGCGCCCGAACTGCAGCGAGCCACGACTCGAGCTTCGACCGGTTCGTCGCCGGAAGTTGTTTCACGCCAAACGTCATCCCGAGCAACGCCACCGGATCGCTCAACATCGGAACCGGGTCGCCCCCCATTTCCAGAGGTCGGCCCATCAGCCAATCTGCCATCGCGTGGAAATTGGCGCCCAATTTTGGCGCGACTGCTGGATCGCTGAGGCAATAGCCGAGCGCGGCAACGTCCCGATAGGTTCGCGCTGCTCCTTTGTTCCGCACGGCCTGGGCGGCAATGTCAACGACCGCAGGGAGCGCCACGTCCGACAGATCGAGCCACCGCGCGAAGGCCGCGGTCAGGACATCGCTGGCACCTGAAGTCACCGTTGCTTCCAAGGTGCGCTGCGCATCCGCGATAAACAGCAGACTCGCTTCGTTCATAGAAACCAGCGCAGTCGATTCAGCCGGCCGACGATCGAATCAGCGCTAAAGTGAGGCAATGTTCCAAGGCGGCCAAGCAGCCGAGCGATGAGCTGGGAATACAGGATGGTTACCGGCATGCCCGCTGGATTCATGCTGCGCCACGAGTGGCAGGAAAAATCGAATACCTGTTTGGTCAGGTATCGCATGTCGTGAAATGTAGAACCGCGGTGGAGGCGCAATACGAGGGGAGACGGCATCCCGTCGCTCGGCTTCTTGACTTCTTCCGGGCCGGTTAGAACCAGCAGCGTTTCAAAAGTGCTCAGTGGAACGTAGGTGCCGCGTTTCGGCGCGAAAGCCCCCTTAAGCTCGCGGCTGCCGAACGCCGGCATGCCGCGTTGGTTCAGGTCGAAAAGAACGAGCGGCTGATCCTGTGCGACGTGCAAAAACGCAAAGTCGACGTGGAATTCGGCCGTCAGGCTTTGCACGATGGCCTTCACGGCCTCGGCTTCATCGTCCTTCATCGGCTTGAACGAGTGGAAAACAAGCCGCACCTCCTCGCCGGGTTGCCAGTTCATCTCCTGGCGGGCGCGCGCGATCGCACTTTGTAGCATATCGGTTACCGCCATCCGATACTCCGTGAAGAGCACCACCTTGGAAAGGTTACCCAGCATGTAGCGTCCTTCGCCCGTGAACAATGTGGTAATGCCAACGATCCGCTGACGCGCTCCGAGCCGTGATTCAGAGACGAAGGCGCTGCCGAGACCGACCACGAGCTCGTGAGCCATCGGCTGATCGACCTGGAGATGCCATGGTGTGCCGCCAAGCTTTGCATAGCTGGCGAGCGCAATGTTGCTCAGCACGAAGTCGAGGGAGGCGCCGCGTTGAAACATCGTCTCCGTCTCGAATTCCTGCACAGGCACTTGTTGACCGAGAAAGGCCGCTTTCGTGACGAGATACTGGTTCTCTTCGCCGTAGAAGTCATGACTGGATTCATCGACCTGCACCAACGCCAGATGCCAACGCTGCGCTTCCGTTTGGACCGCTTCCAGCGCCTCTAATGCCGCCTTGTGATAAGCCGATGCACTGGTGTTTTCCGCCAAAAAGAATCGCCATTCAAATCCGGCCAGGCGGTAGGTTTTGATGAATCCATTGGGAAAATAGCAGCGCCGACTCGGGTCGTTCACTCCGTCGAAAAACTTCCGCAGGAATTGCTCCACCTCGCCTTGCCGGCCGCGCTGGCAAATCACACAAATCCGCGGCTTGCTCGGCGAAAACCCACGTTGGCTGTAGGGACCTCCGGACAAGATCTGAAGCTTGTTCGATGTCGCCGGCTTCGCGAGTGTCGGATCGAAAACAAACAGCGCCGGTGGGCAGTGCTTGGTGGCAGGAAACGCGGCTTGGCCCTCGCCCAGCATTGGCAGGGCGGTAAGGGAGAAGCCCGGGAGCAGCTGCATCGGACGTTTTCCGAGCCGTTCAGCCACCCGCGCCATCTCCTCGTAGAATTTTGGCCCACTGCGGCCCTCGGCTTGAAGCGTAAAAAGCCGGTCTGCGATAGCCCCGGCTTCGTTCCCGAACGCAGAACGCAGACACCGCTCTAGGCCCGCATGATCCGCCTCGGGGCGCACGGCGGTCGCTTCGACAGTCTCAAATCCCTCGCGGCAATCAGCGAGCGTGAGCTTCGTCCCGTTCACTTCCGCCACGCGCCCGAGGAGTCGTGAATAGGGAGAATAGCGATGGTCCTTCTTTGGAACATCATCCACCACGTAAAGGCCGCTGACGTCCATGCCGTCGGCCATCAATTCGGCACAGGAACGGCCGATACGGCGATAGGTGCGTTGATTGAGCACGAGGCCCAGAAAAGGCTCTTGGCGCTCGAAACTAAAAATTCGGATTTCGATCTGATGGCTGCGCCGGACCACCAGCCACGGCGGCGTCTCCACGCCCGACGCCTCTGCTATCAGGTCGCCGACCGGCCCCTTAGTGAGAACCTCCAAGGGACCATACCCAACGATTTCGCGCTTCCCTCTGAACTCCCGCAAAAAATACTCCTCGATGAGCGCGCGCACAATCCCGAGATGACGCGTGGAAGGCAACTCCGCCCGCTCGTCGCTCAACTGGCAGAACGAGCCGTCGGTTGCCACCGCATAGATGATGGGCCGATCATCAAGGTGTCCGCGCTTGAACACGTGCGTTCCGACATGTTCGGCCCGCAGCGCACGCAAGGCGTCCGGTGTTTCGAACGGCAATATCCCCACCCGGATGGAATACTCAGGAACCGCCAGCGGCACTGTGTTTAGAAACAGATTACTCATGCTTGCTTCCGCCGGTATGACGGAAACAATCACGCCGAACTGGAAGTTCGTTGAGCATGGCGCATGTCTCTGGTCTCGCAAGCGTTGTTCGCTGCTAAACGTTTCACCGGTCGGCGAAGGTGTCCGTCTACTGTAGTCGAAGCTTACCGTGAAATTTTTCCTGAACTACGCGTCCGAGCACAAAGATTTCGTCCACCGGTTTCACAGCCGTCAGATGGATGAAGGTTTCAACATCGACGGCAGTTGAGGTGGGTGGCTGCTTCCAGCGAAGTCGCACGATGAGCCCAGATCATGGTCAATTGGGGTGCGCATTTTGCGGAAAGTCCTCGGCAGAAATAGTGGAATACGCCGAAGTTTCCCCTCGACCGCCTCACTCTCAAGTGCTGCGCAGCCGACATCCCGGAGAGTATGGTGTGACTCGGCGGCAGGCATCGAGAAGTGGGAATTTTTGCGCGCCGCTGGAAATGAAGAAAGGCGACGGCACGGCTTCCGCTTTGCACCCCCAGCAGCCTCGGGAGAAACTCCCGACCATCGTTCTGAGTTGGACGAGGGTCAGTGGTTGTGCCAACTTCCTGCACTTGCTTCTCCTACGTTCCAGCCCGTCCGCGGCCGTCTCGGCAAGAGTCGCGCTCCTTCTTCGTCGCAGTTCTCATCGGCGCGAAGATGTTCACCGCGTTGTTCTCTAGGGTGTGAAAACCCATGAACCCGGCATGGACGCGTAATGGAACGACCTGGGAAGAGGAGAGTCTCCGCTTGGCCCAGCATGCTCGAAAAATGGCGAAGTTTCATGGGTGGCAACCCGGAGGGAATCTGCCCGGGGGACGGCTCCCGGAGCAGCTTGCACGCGACGTGTTTCTTGACTTTATGGCCGGACGACGAAAGCCGTCCGGTGGTAGCTTAAGGCTGGAACACATGGAGGCCGCGGTGCGTAGCGAATTGTTGCTCCTGTATCGGAAGCAAAATGCGCCGTATTCCGACAATGCGTCCGCCTCTACCGGTGTTAGCTGGGCGGGCGTCGCCACGGTGTCGGAGGCTCAGGCGCAGCGTTTTCTCGAGCTGCTTCGCGCCGACCTCACACGCGAGGGTGAGGCCGGAATGGTGCTGGAGGGGCTGCTCGCCGGCAAGCAGAGTGCGGATGAGCTGGGGCAGGGGCTCGGCGCGGACAGCGCAAAGATCTACCAACTCAAACGAAAGATTGATGCCGCAGCCGCGAGGATACGCGACCGCATGGCGCGGGAGGGGGCAATGCCATGAGCGACCAGCATTTAGAGGCAGTGAGGCGATTGATCCGCGGTCTCACCGTCGAAGCCCGCCAGCCGGTCGCGGAGCTGCGCGCCGAACTTGAATCCGAAGGCATGGATGTCGGTGCATACTGGAGCGAAATCGGCGCGACGATGGAATCGCTGCGAGGGAGGGGCTTCCCGAACCTGACGGTGCCGTCAAGCGGTCCGGTTAGAGCAGCGGCCGATAAATCCGGCCCGCGACCGCGTACCTCGAAGCGCCTCGGGAAATTCGAGCTCCCCGGCAAGCTCACCAAAGTCGAGGAAAGCGCGACGCCTACTTACGCCAAGTTTATCGCAGAACCGTTTGAAGCGGGGTACGGACAAACGGTCGGCAACTCGCTTCGCCGGGTTCTCCTGTCGTCCATCGAGGGCGCGGCCGTTTCCGGGTTCAAACTGAAGGGCGTGAATCACGAATTCCAGTCGATCGACGGCGTCGTCGAGGACGTCTCAGACATCGTCCTCAATCTGAAGAAAGTTTTGGTCGTATCTCACACGCGCGAGACGGTATGGCTGCACCTCACGGCAGACAAGACCGGCGCGATTACCGCCGCCGACATCCAGACCGGCTCGGACATGCAGATTATTAATCCCGATCAGCTCATCTGCACGCTTGGGCAGAAGAAGAGTTTTGACGCGACGATAGAGGTCAGGACGGGCCGCGGCTACTATCCCGGGGAGGCGAACAAAAAAGCGAACCAGCCACCCGGTTTCATTCCGATCGATGCGCTCTTCTCACCCGTAAGGTTAGTGAGATATTCAGTCGATGCCACACGTGTCGGGCAAATCACCGATTACGACCGACTGAGCATTGAGATTTGGACCGACGGACGGATTACGCCGGATGGCGCTCTCAAACAGGCGGCTTCGATTCTGAAACACCACTTGGAGGTTTTCGATTGTGTCAGCGATGAGTCCTACGAATTCGAGAACCAACAGTCCGAGGTCAGCGAGGAGCAGAACAAGCTTCGCAAGCTCCTCAACATGTCGGTCAACGAAATCGAACTCTCCGTGCGCGCGGCGAATTGCCTCAACAACGCGAACATCACGACGGTCGGCGAACTCGCCATGAAGAGCGAGCAGGAGATGCTCAAATACCGCAATTTCGGGAGAAAATCCCTCAACGAGATCAAGGAGAAACTCGATTCCCTGGGACTTTCGCTGGGAATGAAGTTCGACGAGCGGCTTCTGGAAATGAGGAGGGAGGCTTAGGCCTTCGACGATCCGCTTCCTTGAATCATGGCGTCCGGCAAACCAGTTTGTGTCGGCATGCAGGTTCATCTTGTGCATGTCAAAACGAGGACCGTTCTGACGGCCCTGCAGGAGACCTATCGGCATGATCGCAGCTCCAAGCAGCCGATGGTGGTAACGACCCAGACCGGGGTCTCTCATTCCGGGTTAGATTGGCTGGTCAAGGGGCCGCACGGTGAAAGTGACTTGGGGGCGCCAGGGCGGGTAGCGAAGCGGGGCGCGATCGTGCGGCTAGAGCATGTCTCCACGCGCAAGAATCTGCACAGCCACGACCACCCGTCACCGATCCTAGGTGATCAGCAGGAAGTGAGTGCGTTCGGAGCCTTCGGCAACGGGGACGAGAGTGACAACTGGGTCGTCGATCCCGTTCGCGGTGACGAATGGCTGTTCGGAGACGAAGTTCGACTGATTCATCAGCGCACGGGAAAAGCACTGCACTCACATGCCGGCTCAGATCCCAAGCTCACCGCAGGTTTTCAGGAAGTCACCTGCTTCGGAAGCCGGGATGACAATGACCTCTGGATTGCATATCTCCATTCGCAAGGCCCGCTGGAATCTGGTTCCGCCGCTCCGCGTAATCAGGACGCACGCTCCATTGCCTTACAGCAGTTGAACGACCTTCTCGCTCGAACCCGATTCGGAATCGCGGCCGATGAGATTCCGGCTGAGTTCTTCAGCCTGTGCGATACCTGCGGCCTCCCCCCCGCCGAATTGGGGCGGATATGGCAGGCGATCATCGCGGATTGGATCGCCAATTCGGCGTTTCCTTGGAGTCCGCCGGTGACTGCTTTCCTTCAATATACCGCGCGCACGCACGCGACGATGCTCGATCGGGTCGGCCTCAAGTCGTTCGCTCCTCAGATTACACCCCGGGTACTTTTTCTGACGCTGCTGCGGTTCGGGGTAGATGACGCCGGCCGCGGCAACTCGGAGGGCGGTGACGAGTTGCTCCGGCTGTTTGGCCCTGCATCCGGCCTTACCCTCGAACAGGTGGAAAACCTGCTACGGGCTCAATACCAGCGGCCCGACGGCGACCCGCGCGGCTGCGAAGCGATTCCAGTCGATCTTCCCTCGCTCGCGCACCAGGCGAACAACGCGCGGGAAGAAATCGGCGGCAGCCGCTCAATATCGGCGCGGCATCTTCTACTTGCCCTCTTTGAACTGGTGGACGGCACCAGGGCCGATCCGCTGTGGCCGACTGACGGCGTCGATTGGGACGCAATGATCCACGCTTTCAGCGCCACGGCCGCAGCGCGGAAGGACGACGATCCGGACGATCCTGACGAGTGGCATCCGCGTCTGGGCATGCTGATTGGCCGGATCAAGCCCGCGTCAGCCGGCCCTCGGAAGAAAGTCGAGATCGGCTCGAAAGACGACTGGGAACGGGAAACGGAGTCTGCCGAGGCGGCGCTGCGAGTCGACGACTACGCCGAAGTTCTTGCCACGATCTACACCCAGGCGGGGCCCGGTGAATTTTCCCTCGCCATTTTTGGTCACTGGGGTCGCGGAAAAACATTTCTCATGCGGCGCCTCAAGCGCCGCCTCGCGCAGGACAAGTACGAAACTGTTCACTTCAGCGCTTGGAAATATCCGACAACGCCCGAAGTGTGGGTTCATCTCTACGAGACGCTCGCTGAGCGCGTGTGCGCAGGATCGTCGTTTGTCCGGATCCCGCGCCTCATCCGCACCGGCATAGCGCGCCACGGTTCTTGGCCGATCATCGCCGCATTGGCCGCAATGGCCTTGTCCTTGACGCCGAAAATCTGGCTCGCATCGGTTGTCGCCGAGAGCGTCGTCGATCTCATCCGCGTTGCGGGGTTGGGCGGAGCCGTATGGCTTGTTATTTTCGTTCTCGGCGTCCGGCGGACACGCGACCGGCTGGTGCGCGACTATATGACGGCGACACGTCATATCGAAAAATTGGGTCTGCAGGGCACGATTGGAAGGGACCTGCGAGCGCTCCTAGACGGTTGGATGCCGCTCAAACTCGGGGTGAGCCGGTGGGGTATTGGCATATATTTTGCCGTGGCCGCATGGATTTGCTATACTGCACATCTGTGGTTTGAGCATTCCTGGTTCCAGGCGGCCGGCGTTCCCGACCTGCGGCTTCCCATCGGTATTGCGATCAGCGTGTTCTTACCCGTATGGGTCTTTTTTCCCTGGAAGAAGCCCGCCCGCGTGCTGCTGGTGATCGACGACCTCGACCGCTGCACCACGGCGCAGCTTCTGCACGTCGTGGAATCCCTCAAACTTCTTACCGAGGACGACGTCGTCAGCCGCCGGATACAGGTCGCCGCGCTGGTGGACGAAGACATCTTCGAGCACGCCGTCCTGAAAAAACATGGCGACCTCAAAAAGGCGCACTGCGCAAAAAGATTCGATCAGGCGCGGGTGATTCGGGAGAATCGCGAAAAGCTGTTTACGGCGCATCTGCGCCTCCCTCCGCTCGAGCCCACCGAGCTTAAAGAGGTTCTCGACTTCGTGATTGGCGGAAAAGAACGCGGACAACCCGATCGGCCCGATGCTGGAGGTGCGCCGCCGCCCGCGGACTCGGTAACTCCGGTAGAAGGGAATGACAGCCCGCCGGCGGGTCGCCGTATTTCCCCACCCGGCGGACCTCCCGACGGCTTGGGCGAAACCGATGGGGCAAGATTAACGGAAATCGGGAACGTGGCGGCCGTCGCACCTGCGTCCGCCGAGCCTCAGGCTCCGATAACGATTCCGTCGCCCATCGGCGATGCGACCGAATCCGGTCTTCTTCGGGTCAAATTCCGTTTCAGCGAAGACGAGCGCACCGCGCTCGTCGCTACAGTGTCCGCCTTTAGTCAAATGCCCCAGACTGGCCTCTGGGGCCCGCGCAGCGTTCGCGCCCTGGTCTTCCGCTATCAGCTGGCGCGGCTGCTCGCCAACCGGCTGCTCGCCGAAAAATGGACCCCAGCCGCAATCTGCGAGGAGATGGTGCGCCAAGCGCGCTCGGAGGGTGAAACCAAAGCGCTGGTCGGAACGCTGGCCAAGATCGTCAGGCAGGTAAACTGACGTTGCCCGATTATGACTGCACCGAGTCGCGGACCGCTATCGTTCGGTTACGTCACGATTTGACGGCAAAGGGATATGCCAGCCACGTTGGCGAATATTCGGGCGTCTGCTGGGGACTTAACAGCGAGGCCGCGTAGTCGTGCGCCTCCTTTGTCGAATATATCTTTGAACCGGTCTTCGTTTTGTTCCACACGTCCGCCGAGGCGAGCAATAGGGATGTATAGTAACCTCCGGCGGTAGGGTCTTCCTCGGCACCTTGTCCTTTGGCGCAGGCCAGCATCTCAACAACGCCCTTGTAATACGACGAGAAGCCGCTGGCCCATGTGGACTCCCGCTGGTTTCCCACATAAGCCCGATTGGCAATCGCCTGCTCAAACTGGGACGCGCGGCCCAGGCTCGCATTGAGCGTCACCATTGTGCCCTCGGCGATGTTCGCGAGCGCCGCCGCTTTGTTGGAAAAGTTGTACCGGACCGAACTGACGCCTCGGCATGAATCAACCACGACGACACCTCGCTCCCCTGTTGGACGCAGTTTGCTGACCGGAAAATCGTCGCGATGTTCGTTCAGGACGACGGACCCGTCCTCGCCGTGGCCTGAAAACGTCACGAAGCAATAGCAGTCACTGTCGACTTTCACCGCGGCTTCGACGTCGGAGGAAAATGGCTTGTGCAGCACGACAATCTCATTGTCCGCCCAGGCGCCGCCGAGCGGACTTGTAAGAAAATTCCTCCAGTTTGCCACATCGACCCGCGCCCCGGGCAAATCTTTCTGACCCGATACGTTCGACGATTCAATCAGCACAGCTTTTCGTTTCATGGGAAAAATCGGCAACCGCCGGAAATAGACCAATCATACTACGACGGAAAAGGGAAAATGCCGGAGACGGCGGCCGCCGCGGTAGGTCAAGACCGCCGAGTTGCGGGTTTCGTCCACGGACTGTGCACGCGTTACGGCCTCGTCGATGTCCATAATGCCTGGGCCGGTAGGGTTCCACCTTTGCGCGGCGGTTAGGAGCTGCTTCACAACTGAAATCTTCGCGTGTGCGCCGGTCTCGGCGCTGGAGGGAAACACTTTGACCAGTCCCGCCTCCGCGTTCGTGAGGCATCGATCATACAGAGTGCGAGACTGCGACAACCGATCGGCAGAGGCAGGTCCGTCCACGCGGTCGCTGGACTCCGCCGCTGCATCGTCAAAAATCAACATGCAGCGGGGAGAACCCGGGTTCAGTTCTCTCTCCGTAATGGTCATTCCTGCCACCGTCACCACCAACTCGAGCCACGGGCGGTCCATCTTAAGCAATTGAATCGGACCGAATACAAACAGCAGCGTATAGTCGACCGGTGGAGCCGAGGAGACCAAAGTTCGTATTTCTTCAACCGTCTGGCCTCGCGACACACATACTTCATCATCCACCCACCCGCCACCTCTCGGAGACCGGAGGAAATCGCGCACAGCGACACCCGCCCGGTGAGGACGGTCGTCACGATCCGCCAGGATGATCAATGCGCGACGATTCACGACCGTGGCAGTGAGGAAGGCGGCGCATCCGACACGGCAGTAGGTGTCCGGCCGCTATTTTTGTCTGTCGCGTCCGCCCCATGCTCGAAGGCGGTCTTTTCCACCTTCTTGATAAAGTTTGGTACGATCCGCTCGCTCGTTCCCGCAATCATCGCTAATGCACACACACACGCGAGCCGGATCGAAGGATCGGCGATCGCGTTAAGACTGCCTAACAGCAAGTTGCCTTTGATCGCAGCGGCCACAAGCCCGCCGAATCCCACGCCGATAATGATTCGCGCGGTGCCTTCGAAATAATGGATTTGAGGGCCGAACGACGCATTTAAATTGACCTTCCTGACGCTGAGAATTGTGGAAATCAAGGCGCCGACGCCACCGAGGAATGCGCAAAGGATGATTTCAAAAGCCGCGGTTCCCAGCGTGGCGTGCAGTTGATCTCTGGATATCCAAAAGGCCACCGCACCGATCACTGGGAGCAGCGTGGTGAGACCAGCAGCCGTGAGATACCACTGGCGCGCTCGCTGCCCGCTGCGCTCATGCAGCAGGTTCTCGGTCGAATCCAACAAAGCGTTGGCGGATCTGATGTTGCCGACATAAGCGCGCGCCAGCGATTCGCCCAGCAGTCGTCGAAATTCGGCAAGCTCTCCTCTTTGTTTCGGTACCCCGGCAAAGTGCGTGCTGGAGATCGTTTCGAGATACGACACCCGATTGAGAACTTCGGCGGCACGCTGGGTGCTGAACCCGTCCCGCGTCAGCCATTGCACGAAGTATTCTTCGTCAAGGAAAACGAAAATATTCTCGTCGGAATAGACGAGCATTTCGACTTTTTTGCCGAGTTCAGGGCATTGCTCGCCTTCCTTATACCTTTTGAATTCCTCGTTCATTTGCGCGGATGGGCGTGTGCTGGATGCCTGACCACGGTGCGCTCAGCTTCGCGTTGGTGCCCCTGTATCGAATTCATACAAGTCATACGCCACCAGCGCTAGATGCGAGGGCAGTTGCATCCCGAGCGCAGCCCCGAGTGGCGCGGTGACTTTCTGTGCGCCGATCAGTGCGAGCGCTCCTCCGTCGGATGCAGTGCCCATCCAGAGATATCCCTCTTCCGTCGCGGAAAACCAACAACGCGCTCCGGCGGCCTCGCCCCAGATGACATCGAAATTGAAGACCTGAGCCTTGGTAGAATCGACCACCAGGCGAGCCGCGTCCGCTTTGGTGATCGTCCAGCTCGCGGGATCAATCGTGTAAGACCACAAATTGAAGTCCGCAGCCCCGACGGCACAGTTGGCCACAAGCAGATTCAGGCCTGAGGTGCAGAGGCTGTTGATTCCACGTTGGGCGGCAGGGTTGTAAACCTGCCGGGATAACAGAGTCCCGTCGGGAATCCGGATAACACAGAGATCTCCGTCCTCCGAACCGGTGACCACGTAGCCGGTTTCACCGTTGCCGCTGCCGATAACGCCGATGCCCCGAACGTTGTGCAGGCTCCATGGGTTCACTGGATTGGTGGAGCGCACGTTTACAGTTTCGATGAGTGTCAGCCCGCAACCGTTGGGCGCACCCTGCCAAATCGTAACATATCCGTATGCATGGCCCACGATCAGGAAAAGCGCGGCGCCGTCTGCAGTGAGGAAGGTCGCACCGCTGTTCGCGACCCCCATCATGCTGCCGTATTCGAGCGTTTGCATGACGCTCAAATCGGTCCAGTCGCCTTTGCTCGTCTGCCACACGATCATGCTCAGCGCATCATTTGACGACACGAAAGCCGTGGACGTCAGAGGTGTGATCATTTGCACGCCTTCGGCAGCAGGGGTATTTACGGCCTTGGCGATAACGGGACCGGCTGACGGGGCTTGATTGAACTGGAAGATCGACAGCGATCCGTCCCATCGGCCTACGGCAAAGTGGTTCGAGTCCAGCCACGCCAACTCCTGCGCCATCACGAACGTCTGGCCACCGCTTGTGATCGGCAGGCCAGCCGGGGGCGCGACGCCCATCGTTGCTTCCAAGTGCGCCCATGAGCGGAGGACCGGCGGGACCGGAAATCCAGCTTGCGGGAGACGGTGCGAGGGAAACTTCATGGGGAGGTCAGCAATTGATCGCCTCGGTGTGAGTTCTACTAACCGAAATCTGTGACAGCATCCGGTAGATTGGCGAGCGTGGCGTTTCCCGGCGCGCATCACTTGATGCGGTGATCGGGATTACATACGGCGGAAGGAGCATGTGGCGATAGGGTCGCTTTATCCTCCCCCCGGTTGCCGGCATACAGCCGAACCGGATAGGTCGGGGTCAACGCGACTGCCTTTGCTGCGTGGTTCTTCAACTGCCCCGATTCCCAATAAGCACTCCTCCGGGCACGAAGGATGATGAAAAAGCGCGGACCGCCCACCGGGCGGTCGCGGGCTAACCGTGGACCCCCGGCGGACCGCTCTCCGGCCGCTGGTGGTAGCCCTACTGAGGCGCGACATGCCGACGCATCTCCTCGGCCCGCCGCAAACAGTGTATCGCACCGGGCAAGGTCCGCTGCGCTCTCCACCTTGCCCGGTGCGGTCTGATTCGCGGCTGTTCAAAGCCGAGGAGTTCCCATCCTCGGACGTGCTGGATCGGCCACGCTCGTTGGCGTGGCCGGATACCGGCGCGAACGCCGAGCCAGCAAATCGGGAGATCAGACACCGCCACAGAATCCGCGAGCGCGCGGGCCGCCTTGCCGGTTGGAGTTCGTGTCGGCCGGGAGCCGGTGCCGCAATCCCGCCGTTCGTTGGGCTGGCAACGATCGACCGGCGAACCGCCAATCGTCGACCGGCAGCTCGGCGGAGAACCCCCGGCCGGATCGGCAACGGTCGGGGGGCCTCGCCCACGCAACGGGTGTATCGGATCGGGCAAGGTCCGCTGGCGCTCTGCGCCTTCGATTCGTTCTCCGAGCGAACGGCGTGGCGCCCGCTTCCACTCCGGCGCCAGGCACCGGATTCACTGCAGCACCCTCTGCGGTTGCCGTCTTTCAATTCACCCCGCTTTTTTGCCAATTGGACCTCGGCTTCACTTCACGTTTGATGCATCCATGGGCGGGCGCGAGTAGTGACGGCCGCTCCGCAACGAAGGGCTTAGCCGCCATTGGTTTATCAGAAATGGTATTTTTACTGAACGATGAAAAAATGGATTTCCAGTAAGAATCCGTTGCCTTTTCACTGAAATCGACGTTCTTACAGTCCACTAAACCCGTGCGTGAGAGTAAGAACATCCGACACGAGAGTGAACTCGTTCATCTGTTCGGGCAGCTTGTCCGCGATGAAAAAGACCTCCCTTGGCAGCCAAACCCGGTCGCCTCGGAGGGAGCGCCCAGTGGAGTAGCCCTCAACTTCGATGACCGGCGCCTGCAATTCCGACCACGCTTCGCCTTGGTCCCCGACGCGAATGAAGTCATCCGCCTGACGGCGGAAGAGAAAGAGCAAACGCTCTTCGTGGTGCCCCGGCTCAATCCCGCGTTCTTGGACGTCTGCCGAAAGCACCGCGTCAGCGTCGTGGATCTGAATGGCCGCACGTTCATCCGAGCACCCGGGGTTTGGATTGAACGCGGCCCGCTGCCCGGCCGGGAGTATCGCTTCGAACTCGAGCCCAGAAACGTCTTCGTGGGAAAAAGCGTGCGCATCGTGCGCACGCTGTTGACCGACCCGCAACGGTTGTGGGCGCAAAGTGAAATCACCCGACGCACCGGCGCGAGTTCCGGACTCGTCTCGCGCATCACGACCCACCTGCTGCGCCAGGGTCTGCTGCGCAAGGTCGACGCGCGGCGCTTCCATGTCGTCTCACCTTCGCTGCTGCTCGACGCGTGGGTGAACTCGGACGAGTTCGGCCGAAGGGCGGCTACCCAGCGGTATTCGGCGCTGATCTCCGATCCGGTCCAGCTCGCGAAAAAACTCCGCAACGACCTGACGCATGCGCCCGACGCGCCCCTGTTCGCGTTCACGCAGTGGATCGCCGCGTGGTTGCGCCATCCCTACACCGAGCCGCCGATCGTCTCCGCCTACATCTCCCGCCTGCCGGCGCCGGAACAGCTCGAGCGTCTCGGGCTCCGGCCCGTCAACGAGGCTGGCCGCGTCTGGTTGCACGTGCCGACCGACGAGGGCGTTTTCCTCGAACGGCGGACGGTCGAAAACCTGCCGCTCGTCACGGACGCGCAGATCTACCTCGACCTCGTAAAGACGGGACTTCGCGGACCCGAACAGGCGCAGGCGCTGCGCGAATGGGACGGATTCTGCCGCCCATGAAATACGCCACCTACGCGGAGTATGATCCGAAAGGAATGGCACTCGCCGTTCCCGGTCTCCTCACGGTCTGGGCCGGCATCCAGCGTCTGCGGGACGAACTTGTGCTGGTGGGCGGGCTTGTGCCGCACTTCATCTGCACCCATCCCCCGTCCAACGACCGCTTCCCGCGTCCCGGCACGCTCGACGTCGATATCGGCATCGCGATCGGCGCATCGTCGGGGCAATACCCCGGCCTGCAGTCGGAGTTGCAGGGGCAAGGATTTCGGCTGAACGGAGACCGCTTTGAAAAGAAGGTCGGCCTCTACACGCTCTACGTCGACTTCCTCGTGGAGGACCCGCGTGGGAGACGAGGAGCCATCCCGGTCGACGACGTGCCCGCCAACGTGATGCCGGGCATTGACCGCGCGCTTGCGACCGCCCGGCAGCAGGCCGTGAGCGGCATCGATCTCTTGGGAGCGAAACAGAATTTCACGATTCCGATCTGCGAGGTAGGCCCGTTCCTTGCCCTGAAGCTGCGCGCGTTCGGCTCCCGGCAGGCGCCGAAGGATGCGTTCGACGTGCTCTACACTCTGCTCCACTACGATGGCGGCACCGACGCGGCGATCGCGGCCTTCGGAACGGAGGTGCAGGTCGGCAACACCGCCATGCCCGACGCCATCACCTGCCTGAAGAACTTCTTCCAGCATGAGGACTCGCCCGCGCCGGTGCGTGCGGCGCACTTCGTGCATGGCGAGATCGACGCCGGCGAGGTCGAAGACATCCGCACCGCACGTCTGCAGATTCAACAGGATGTTGTCACCCTCGGGCGCACCTTGCTCGCGGCGATTTAGAAAAGTCACGATATGCCCGACGCCTCCACGAGCTACGCCATGTCTGAGGCGCTTCCAGCTCGCTCGTCCGGTAGAGGTAGGGCTGGGTAAAAAACTTCGTCGAGCGAAGCATTTCGATCCACCGCATCCGCCACTCTTATGTCGCCCCGTGCGCTCCGCTATTACCCGGTCCGATTTGGTTACAATACGGCGATGTGGCGGCATCGCTTTTCCATCATTCGGCAGGAGGTCGATGCGATGTCAGCCGAGGAACTGCGCAAACTCGGAGCCGGTGATGGCGAGGAAAGCTTGGAGAGCGGCCGGAATGTGCTCTGGGGCACGCGCGGCGAGGAAGAGATTTGCCGCTACGAAATTGCCGACCGACGCGGCATCGATCGCAAAAGCGAGGAAGCCAAGGAGGCGGGCTCGATCGCATTCAACACTTGGTTCACCGACCTTTTCTACCGGTCATCGGGCGAGAACATCTTCGAAATTCGCCCGGTCGTGCTCGATCTGCTGCGCCACAGCAGCATCGATGAAGCGCTCGTTGAGAAGGCTCGTCTGCCATTTCCGTTTTTCTATCTGCACCTCGGAGAAAGTTCGCAGATCACTTTCGGTGGCGGCACGCATCTGCTCGACGGGATGTATGTCGAAAATTCGGTCTATCGGGGCGGCAACCGCCAGTTTGATAGCACCCGGATCGAAGAAACCCTGCAACTCATCCTGACTACGCGTAAAGTCGGCGGACAATATGCGCAGCGGACATCCGCCCCTGAATTCCTGGAAGACGAGCCGACCCTGCAGGTCTACGCCTCGTTCGAAAAGGACGCCAGGTTCACAGCCGGCATCGCGGACGCGCTCGGACTTTTTGAGAAGGACGCGCTTTTGCACGACCCGAAAGGCCGCGCGTTTTGGGACCAAGCTTCGCTTCGCCAAGCGCTGGAGTTGATGACCAACGTGCTGCTCTTTTTGTCCCGCGAGGAACACGACGTCACGTTGCGGTATCCGAGCGACGCGCCCGCGAATCTTGTCAAAAAGGCGAATGATCCTGATTCGCCGCGAATGCGCGCACGTTCCGAGTCGAAACTGCAATCGCTCGGTTTTCGCCGCGTGCATTTCATCGGGGATCGCCTGGGTGACGAACTGGCAAGCAGATACTCAGCCGGCGAACTAACGAGCGCCCATTGGCGCCGGGGGCATTGGCGGGCACAGCCTCACGGTCAGGCATTTTCACTCCGCAAGAACGTGTGGATCATGCCGACCATAGTTCGGAGCGATCTTGGCGAACCGACGCCGCGGCGCATCTACGGTGTGCCAAGGTAACGAGCGTTTCGCGTCGCTGCGTGGGTCATGACAGCCGTGAGTGCGCGGCACCCTCTTGCACCGGCGCTGGCTCATTATTGCGAACCGTGAACATGAGATCGTTCCACTCGGCCAAGGTCATGTTGTGAATCGTGATAAGACAGCCGTAAGATTCCGTGAGGGCAGGCGGAGAGGGTATGATCCCTTGAAGTTGCGCCTAGGCCGGCCGTCTACATGATGGGAGCGTCACGTATGCGCCAAAGAGCCGTTTACGATCTAGCCGACCTCGCCGATCCCGAGTTCTTCGCCGAACTCGAGACGGGGATTGGGCTGTGCGTCGCCAATGCGACCCGGATAATGGCAGATGTCGCGGTATTGGCGAAAGACGGTCGATACCAGGCGGCGAGGATCCTGCAAAACGTCGCCAACGAGGAAACCGCGAAGGCGATGATCCTCATGGATGCGGTGCGCTGCCCGCGTGCGCCGAAGGAGGTTCTTGTCCGCCAGCTGAAGTATTTCGCGCAACACCTGCCGAAGGGACTCTACGTTTGTGTGGCAGAGGGCCGGCCATGCTCGTTTGCCGAGGTTCAGGGGCGGATCGAACGGGAGCGGAAGCAATACTACCTCGATGGCCCGGACGGCGGGGAGTTCGCCGTTTGCAACTACATCCTGAGTGCACGCGAGCAGGCGATGTATGTGGACTACATCGTGGCGGACGAATCGAAGTGGTGGCACGATCCGGTAACGCATCACCTGCTGGTGTTCGGCCCGGATGATTTTCGCCCGGGGGGAATCTTCCGGATGGTTTCAGCGCTGCACGCAGCTGGATGCTTTTCGGCGGCGGCGCTCGCGACGATTGCCGACCTCTGGCGTTGCGTGACCGTCGACGGGGCGATGACAATTCACGAGCTGCGCGATCTCAACGAGGCAACCCTGCGGGCCCTCGACGCGAAAGGCCTGTTGAAGGCCGCAGGCCGGGAAGCGTTTGGGCTGATTGTCAACGAGTGTCCCTTCCCGCTCCATCCGCTCGACCTTACGCAGGAGAAGGTGAATAAGGAAGCGCTGCTGGAGCAACGCAGCTGGCCCGGATACACGTAAGCCGATCGGCACCCGCAGCACCGGGACTAAAGCCAAGCTCGCACGGCCACGTCTCCGCAGCGAAACCGGGATTTTGTGGCCACGTGGCCCCCGATGCGTCGACGATCTTTTTCACGTCCATGATCAACGCAGGCACCACCGGCAACACCCCGCCCTCCCGGTTCAACGTGAGCGCGGACGATCTGCGGAAATTTGACTGGCAGGACCGGATCGCGAGCTGTCCGGGGAAAGAGTGTTCGGACTACCGAGAGGTTCTGCAGAAAGGTTTCTCCGAGCGCGAAGCAGCAGGCGACGACCTGGGCATGCGCGTCTTCAACCTCCTGTTTCTCGTCGCGGCGTTCTATCCCGACTACGACGCGAAAGGGAATCCGTATCGCGAATGGTGGTCCAACGGCGAAGGCAAGCGGTCGATGAACACGGACGATCTCGTGCCGGCCGACTTTGCCGCGATGCGTGGGATCGTGGATGAAATCAACAACCCGGAATACCGGGGCCGGCTGGCGGACATACTCTGGGAATGCACCAAGGACTTCAAATGCGCCCAGCTCGCTGTCCGGTCTTTCCTCGAATCGGCGGACAAGCTGATCAACGCGGGCGAATGGATTGGCTACGCCGTGCGACTGGAGCGCGCGGCGAAGATCGCGGCGCGAAAAGGCTTCGAGAAGCTCGAGGCCGAAGTCGTCGCGGCAGTCGAGAGTGGGATTGCCGCCTGCCAGAACGACCGAACGAACGAGGCGCTCTGCCGCCGACTGATGACCATCCTGCTCCGACTCCACGTCGGGGATGCGAAAAAATACGCGACGCTGTCGGAACAACTGGCCACGGATTTCGCCGCGGCTGGAAACTGGCACGCTTCCGAGAGATACTGGGACACCGCGAGTTCATGGCACCGGGTGAACAAGGACGACGCCGCGGCTCAACGATGCCTCGCGGCCGCGGCCGAGTGCAACGTCTCCGCGGCCGAGGCCAACGTCGCCGGTCCAAAACGAAGTTACAGCTTCGCCGCGTTCTGGATGGGGAAGGGACTTGAGGGATTGCGGCGCGCACAGGCGGACCCGGCTCGCCTCGTCCACGTGCATCGGCGGCTCCTAGAACTGCAAAAGCTCGCGCTGACCGAGATGGGGCCGATGAGCCTCAACTTGGATGAAATCCCGGGCTTTCGCGACAACGAGGCCGCCGCGCAAAAAGCGGCGGCGGACCACGTGCGAGGTCATTCGTTCGAGTTCGCACTCGGTCGCTTCGCGTTTGTGTCGCATCCCACCAACGTCGCCGCCCTCAAAGCTCAGATCCTGAAACAATCGGAGGAAACCATTTTCGATAAGATCGTGGTGGAGACGGCGATCGATCGCTGGGGAAAAACGGCGGACACACTGGCTCCGTCGAGCGTGGGTGGCCCCCTGGAAGGCGAAGCCTTGCGAAAGCGAATGGTTCAGATGGCGAACGAGATCAACTGGCCGCTGCAAGTTGCTTGGCACATCGAGCCGGCGCGGCTCGCGTTCACCACGGAACACGCCGTGCGGCGCGACAGCCTGCGGTTTCTCGTCAGCTTCAATCCCTTTATCCCGAAGGGACACGAAGGGATTTACCTGCGCGGGATTCAGGCCGGGTTTCATGGCGACTGGCTCGTGGCCATGCACCTTCTGATTCCGCAGGTGGAGGCGTCGATCCGGCTCGTCCTACAACAAGAAGGTGTCGTCACGTCGACACTCGAATCCGACGGCACGCAGAAAGAGCGCGATCTGAACCAGCTCCTGTGGATGCCAGAAATGGAAAAGACCTTCGGGTCGGACATCGCGTTTGACCTGCGCGGCATCCTGATCGAGCGCTTCGGCCACAACATGCGGAATGAATCCGCCCACGGGCTCATGCCGGAAGGGGCATTCTACGGATCGGCATCGGTGTTTCTGTGGTGGCTGATCATCCACCTGTGCTGGCGCGGCTATGCGGTGTCCGTGGCGCCGCCGACGGAACCACCCCAGGCGCCTTCGAACTGAAAGCCTCAAGAGGTGGATCGGGAAAATTCGAAGAAAAGTTTCGCCAGCGCATACAGTTCGTTCACGCGCGCTTCCTTCGAGAGGATGCCATCGTAATAGGTTGCCATGGTGACGTAGTCCACGTCCAGAAATTCGTTGGTGGCCGCGGTGTCTTTGAGCGATTCGGCGCCATTCGATTCGAACCAGCCGAAGATCGACAGCTGATACATCATGACGAGCCTCGCGCCGAGTGCGTAGCCGAGGAACAGTTCTTTGGCCTCCTCTTCGCTGAGCCCCCTGGTCGCCATCGCGTCACGATAGGCGACGAAGGAGGTAAGGTAGATAAACTCGTAGAGCGCATCAGTCATCCGGCCGTTGCGCGCGTCCGCGCGCAACGCTTCGGGCAGCTGCTTCCGAAGAGCGCCAACCGCGCCGACCAAGGCGGTCTTGTGCAGCGGAGTATCGATGCGCTGGGGGCGGACTATCGCGAGCTGCTTCTGGATTTCCGCCGCCTCCAGCGGAAATGTCGCGCGCTTCCCATCCGTGAACTTCTTGATCTCGACGAGAAGCTTCCGGAGCTCGCCGGTGAGGCGCACATCGGTCGCGGTTTCGATTAGCTTCTTCGTGTCGATCTCCTGCCGGATAAGCTCTCCCGTGCCCGCGGTGACTACCGCCTGCTCCGGGAAGTCCTTCAACACCTCGAAAGAGCGCGTGGCCGCGTAGACGGGGTCGCTCCCTTTCAGCATCTCGAAGAGCGCGGTGTCTGTCACCACCGCGACGTTATCCGGCGACGCCGAGAGGTGAGTGTTCAACGCCAGATCTGGCAAACGGAAGGAGTTCTGATCGATGACTAGGTGCATGGAAGCGGACACGGAGAATAACCGGCGAACGATGGCCGACCGGCTGTTGGCTATCGCTTCTGCGCGACCGACGGCTCTCCAACGGACACCAGTTCATCGTTCCGAACGGTGTAGGCCACGGTGGTGCCGTCACCGATGTCTCCTGTGATCAAGCCGCGCGCAAGCTTGGTCTCGATGTTGCGCTGGAGGAAACGCTTCAGCGGGCGGGCGCCAAACACGGGATCATAACCCTTCTCGGCGACCCATTCGTGCGCTTGCTTGTCGAGCGTCACTGTCACGCGGCGTTCGGCCAGGCGCTTGTTCAAGTCGACGAGCAAGAGATCCACAATGCTCGTGATTTCCTCCAACGTGAGGGGCTTGAAGAGAATCGTTTCGTCGACGCGATTGAGGAACTCAGGGCGGAAGGATTTCCGCAGGTCGGCCATGACGCTTTCGCGCACGACTTCGGGGATCGAGTCTCCGCTGACGCCTTCAAGCAGATGGCGGGAGCCGATGTTCGACGTCATAATAATGACCGTATTCTTGAAGTCCACGGTGCGTCCCTGAGAGTCGGTCAGGCGACCGTCGTCGAGCACTTGGAGGAGAACGTTGAACACGTCGGGATGCGCCTTCTCGATCTCATCGAAAAGAATCACTGCATACGGCTTCCTTCGGACGGCCTCGGTGAGCTGCCCGCCCTCGTCGTAGCCAACGTAGCCGGGAGGAGCACCGATTAACCGTGCTGTGCTAAATTTTTCCATGTATTCCGACATGTCGATGCGCACCATCGCGGCCTCGGTGTCGAAGAGGGTTTCGGCGAGCGTCTTCGCCAGCTCGGTCTTGCCGACGCCCGTCGGGCCGAGAAACAGAAAACTGCCGACGGGACGGCGCGGGTCCTTGATGCCGCTGCGCGCGCGGAGAATCGCCTCAGTCACGAGAGTGACCGCCTCGTGCTGGCCGATGACGCGCTGGTGCAGCACGTCCTCCAACCGGAGCAGCTTGTCCTTCTCGCCCTCGACGAGGCGTGTCACGGGCACGCCGCTCCACTTCGAGACGATCTCGGCGATCTCCTCCTCGGAAACCTCCTCCTTGAAAAGCGTCGTCTGGCCGCGGCCGGCCTTCTCCAGCTTCTTCAGTTCGTCTTCCATCTGCGGGATCTTCCCGTGGCGCAGCTCGGCGACCTTGTTGAGGTCGTAGGCGCGCTCGGCTTTTTCCATCTCCAGGCGCGCGGCTTCGATCTGCTCGCGCAGCTTGCGGGTCTTGTCCACGGCGGCCTTTTCCTTTTCCCAGTGCAGCTTGATGCCCTTGGCCTTTTCCCGGGCCTCGGCGAGTTCCTTGCGAAGCGTTTCGAGGCGGCGCTTGCTGCTCTCGTCCTTCTCCTTGGCGAGCGCGGTCTCCTCGATTTCGAGGCGGAGGACCTTGCGGGTGAGTTCGTCGAGTTCCTGCGGCATCGAGTCCATCTCGGTGCGGATCATCGCGCAGGCCTCGTCCATCAGATCGATCGCCTTGTCGGGCAAGAACCGATCCGTGATGTAGCGGTTCGAGAGCGTGACGGCGCTCACGAGGGCGTTGTCCTGGATGCGCACGCCGTGGTGCAGCTCGAAGCGCTCCTTGATGCCGCGCAGGATCGACAGGGCGTCCTCGACGCTCGGCTGATCCACGACGACGGGTTGGAAACGCCGCTCGAGCGCGGCGTCCTTCTCGATGTGCTGGCGATACTCGTCGAGCGTCGTGGCGCCGATGCAGTGCAGCTCGCCGCGCGCGAGCATGGGCTTGAGCAGGTTGCCCGCATCCATCGCGCCTTCGGTCTTGCCGGCGCCGACGATCACATGGAGCTCGTCGATAAATAGAATGATGCGGCCGTCGCTCGCCTTGACCTCCGCGAGCACGGCTTTCAGGCGCTCCTCAAACTCGCCGCGGTATTTGGCGCCGGCCACGAGCGCACCCATATCGAGGGAGAAAATCGTCTTGTCCTTCAGGCCCTCGGGCACATCGCCCCGCAAAATGCGCTGCGCGAGGCCTTCGACGATGGCGGTCTTGCCGACGCCGGGCTCGCCGATGAGCACGGGGTTGTTCTTCGTTTTGCGGGAGAGGATGCGGATGGTGCGGCGGATCTCGTCGTCGCGCCCGATGACGGGATCCATTTTCCCTTTGCGGGCCTGCGCGACGAGATCGATGCCGTATTTCTCCAGCGCGGCGTAGGTCGCCTCGGGGTTGTCGGTCGTGACGCGCTGTGATCCACGCACGTCCTTGAGCGCCTTGAGCACTTTGCCGCGATCGACGCCGAAGCTCTTGAACAAGTTCTTCAACGCGTCGGGTTTGCCGACATCGATCAGGCCGAGCAGCAGGTGCTCCACGCTTACGAAGTCGTCGTTGAGCGACTTGGCCTCGCCCTCGGCCCGCGTAAGCGCGTCGTTCACGGATTGGGTGACGTAAATTTTCGACGTGTCCACGCTGCCGGTAATCTTCGGCAGGCGGTCGAGTTCGCGTTCGACCGCGAGCTGCATCGCGCCGGGACCGACGTTCATTTTTTCAAGGAGACCGGGCACGACGCCATTTTCCTGAGCGATGAGCGCGGAAAGCAGGTGCCACGTGTCCACCTCGTGGTGGTTGAGCCGGCGGGCGGTGTTCTGCGCGTCGGTCACGGCCTGACGCGACATCTGGGTGAGTTTGGCGAAATCCATGATTTCTTCCCTTCGCATCCGGCGGGCCAGCTCGGCAACCTGTTTCCCCCTAGGCGGAAGCCCCCAGCCGCGCGGTCGCCGGGACAAAATTGCACTCATCGAAGGCCTAGGCGCGCCACCTTGCGCAGGAACCCCGGCCCCGGACGCCAGTCTGCGTTTGCATCCGCCACAGGCTGCCTTCACCACACCGATCCACACCCACAGCAAGGCGAAACCCAACTGCGTCTCCCGCGTCATAGTTCGCGCCCCCCCACCCGTGACCACCAAATTTCTGCTCGGCCTAGCCGCCTGGCTCCTCTTCAGCCTGCCGCTCGCCGCGCAAGAGGTCCGCATCCGCCGCGCGACCGAGGTCGTGATGCCCCGGCCGATCGACAGCAACAGCCCCGCCTTCTGGCGTGAGGGCCGGCTACACTGGTTTAACTCGCAGGGCCACCCCGATCTCAGCATCGGACCCGACCAGTTCGGCCCATGGCAGCTCCGCCGGGTCGAGCTGGTGAATCCCGCCAACCAGCCCCACTGGCTGGAGGCCGTCTCGGCCGACCCGGACGGCACGCTCTGGGGCTGGTATCACGCCGAACCCGTGGGGCTCTTCCCCGACACGACTCTCACCGCCCCCAAGATCGGCGCCGTGATGTCCACCGACGGCGGCACCACGCTCTTCAACCTCGGCACCATCCTCGAATCCGGCGACCCGCTCGACCCCACCGCCCGCAACGGCTACTTCGCCGGCGGCCACGGCGACTTCTCCGTCATCCTCGATCGCGAGCGGCGGTATTTCTATTTTCTTTTCGACAACTACGGCGGCGAGGCGGCGACGCAGGGGGTGTGCATCGCCCGCATGGCTTACGAGGATCGGCACAACCCTGTGGGCAAGGTCTGGAAATTCCACAACGGCGCCTGGCGCGAGGCCGGCCTCGGCGGGCGCGTGACGCCGATTTTCCCCGTGGTGAAACGCTGGCAGTCCAGCGATCCCGATGCGCTCTGGGGCCCCTCGGTCCACTGGAACACCTACCTCAACTGCTACGTGATGCTCATGAGCCACGCGGCGGGCGAACCCGGCTGGTCGCAACAGGGCATCTACGTCTCCTTCTGCGCGGACCTCAGCAAACCCGACGGGTGGAGCCCGCCCCGCAAGATTCTCGATAAATCCGAGTTCTCCGGCTGGTATTATTTCTACCCCCAGGTGATGGGCCTGGAGCCCGGCGGCACCGACACGCTCGCCGGTCAGGTCGCGCGGCTTTACGTCAGTGGCTCCTCGCGCTGGGAAATTGAATTCGTCGCGCCCGCCATCGCGCCCACGGCGCTGGCCATCACGGCCACGACGCCCACCAACGTCCCGAGCGGCGGCACCGTTGCCCTCACCGTCACCGGCATGGGGCAGCCACCCTTTTCCTACCAGTGGTTCAAGGATGGCGTCGCGCTCCCGGGCGCCGTCGGCGCGACCCACACGATCGCTACCGCGATCGCCAGCGATGCCGGCAGCTACACTGTGACGGTGACCAACGCCCTCGGCTCCGCCACCAGCCGCACGGTGACTGTCACGGTCGATGCGCCGCCTCCTCCGGAGCCCCCGCGCCCCTTCGCCGTCATCTCCAATCTCTCCATCCTCTCCTATCTCAACGACGAACGCGCCGCGCTGGCCTTCGGGTTCTCCGTCCGCACCCCCGCTAAGCCCCTCGTCCTCCGCGCGCTCGGCCCCGTGCTCGCCCGCCTCGGCGTGGCCGATGGCGTCGAGGATCCGCTGCTGGAGGTCTTCGACAGCAGCGCAAGCCTCATCGCGCTCAACGATCGCTGGCTCCCGGCCGACAGCGAAGCCTTCGCGGCCACCGGGGCCTTTCCCCTCGAGGCAGACAGCGCCGACGCCGCGCTCGTCCTCACGGTGCCCGCCGGCCTCAACACCGCCCGCGCGCGGGCCACGGGCAGCGGCTCGATGCTGCTCGAATTCTACGATCCGGCCCCCACCCGCGAGACCGGCATCGCCCATCTCTCGGCCCGCGGCCGCGTCGGCCCCGGTTCACGGGCCCTGACGGGCGGCTTCTCGGTCAGCGGCCTCGGCTCCATGCGCGTGCTCATCCGCGCGCTCGGCCCACAGCTCGAGCAGTTCGGCGTCGTCCAACCCCTCGCCAACCCCATCCTCGAAGTCTTCGATCAGGACGGACAGTTGATCGCCGAAAACGACGACTGGGATCCGGCGCTCGCGCCGCTTTTCCCGATTGCCGGCGCCACCGATCTGCCGGCCGGCAGCCGCGACGCCGCCGTGCTGATCAACGTGAGGGCAGGCCGGAGCTACACATTCGCCGTGCGCCGCGCCGCCGGCCCTTCCGGCGAAGTGCTCCTCGAGATCGACGTCCTGCCGTGACGCGCCCGTGGGCTACGGCAGCTCGTAGATTTCCACCAGCGCCTCGCCGGTCGCGCCGCCCACGCCGGTGACCTGCGCGGTGAACGCCCCCGCGGGCACCGTGACCACCAGCGCCGCATCGCGGCTCGCGGCATCGGGCAGATCGAAGGCCCCCACCGACGCAAACGCCGCGCGCACCGGCGCCGCGCCGCCCTCGGCCCAGTTGTCGTTGGCCGCGAAGCTCACGCTGCGCCCGCCCTCGGCGAGAAACAACTCCACCCGCGGATCGGCGAGCACGCCCGTGACACCCAATGCCGCGAGCCGCGGACCCACGCCGCGGATGAGGAGGCGCTTCGGCACATTGCCACTCACGACGAAGCCCGCGATCAACGCGTTGTCGCCCGTGCCGGCGAAATTGCGCGCGGAGAGGTTCGCGAGCCGTGCCGCGCCGCCCGGCTCGGTATCGTAGAGTTCGATCAGCGCCACCCCCGGACGACCCGCGGTGTCCACGACGTGAACCGAGCGCGGCCCATCGATGGTCGCCAGCAGCGCGGCATCGCGCCCCGCCGCATCCGTGAAATCAAAGGCCCCCACGCCCGTGAACGCCGCGCGCAGCGTCGCGACGCCGCCGCTGGCCCAGTCGTCGTTAGTCGCCACGATCGTGTCGCGGCCCGCTACATCGGCGTGCAGTTCGAGCCGCGGATCGACCATCGCGCCCGCCACCCCGAACGCCGCGAGCGCCGGGCCGGCGGCGCGCACGAGCACGGGCTTCGGCCCGCCCACCGCCACCGCGCCCACGATCAGCGGCGGTCCGCCCGCCCGCGTGGCCGCCCGCACGGACAAATTGATGAGCCGGCCCGGTCGCGGGGCCTCGACCGTGAGGCGCGCGAGGCGGCTGGTGAGCGGGCCGTTGTTGTCGCTCACGATCACGGTGTAATCGCCGGCGTGAGTCGCCGAGGCGGCGGCAATCGGCAGCGAGGCCGCGGTCGCGCCCACGAGCGCGACGCCGTTGCGCCGCCACTGGTAGCGCAGCGGGCCGGCCCCCGTCGCCTGCACACCGAGCATGGCATTCGCGCCGGGCGCGACCGTGGTGCTCGCGGGGTGCTCGGCGAAGGCCACGGTCTCGGAAATCTCCAGCGCAAAGCCCTCGGCCGGCGTGCTCATCATGGTGGTCATGCGATCAGCCAGCGTGGTCGTGAAGAACGTCCCGTCCGCGATCGTGCCCTCGCCGCGGCCGTAGTGGTAGGGAATCGCCACGCGCGCTTGCACATCGAGCGCGGCATCAACCGCGTCCTGCACGCGAATCATCGTGAAAGTCTGGCCGAGCGGCAGCAGCGCGACATCGGCCGTGAACGTGCGCATCTCGGGAAAGCGTTCCGTGTCCCCGGACGCATACACGCGGACGCCGCCGACGTTGATCACGTAGCCGACGAAGTTCATCGCTCGAAGATGGTTCGTCCGGACGACATTATACATCGGCACCGTCTCGACCTCGACGCCACCAATGGTGAACCGCTGGCCGGGCGTGACGGCCACGACCGGCGTGCCGCCCAGGCTTGCGTTAGCCGAAAGCGCGGGCACGCCGGGGGGCGACGAATAAATCACGGTGCCGGGCTTTCGAATACGGTTGATGGAGGCGATCTCCTGATGGTCGCCGTGGTTGTGGGTGATGAGGATGAAGTCCGCATCGGCCGGCGTCGTCGCCGGCAGCACCGCGGGATCAACATAGATAATCGGGCCGCCGGTGACCTCGATCTTCGCGGTGGCGTTGGTGGCCGGACCGTTGACGTGGAGCCGCCCGACGACGCGGGCGGAGGCGGACGCAGGGACGAGCAACGCAGCAGCGGCAAACAAGAGGGCAATCCGGGGGTTCATGGCGGGGAAACGGGGTTAGGGTAAGGGGTCGGTCCACGTTGCATGGCTGGGCCGCGCGCGCAACTCCGGCCCCGCCTATGCCTCGCCCAGGAGCCGCCGGAACCGCGCGCGCAGCGCCGCGGCGTCGCGCACGCGCACGGTCAGGCCGCGCACCTCGATGAGGCCCGCATCGCGCAGGCGCGCAAAGGTGCGCGAGAGTGTCTCGCTGCTCGTCGCCAGCTCGGCGGCAAGCACGCGCTTGGTCGAGGCGAGGCGCACTTCGGCCGCCCCGGCGGGCGGGCAGCGCTGCACGATCCAGTTGAGCACGCGCGTCTCGGCATCCTTGAGCGTCAGGTCGTCGAGCATGCCCACGAGCACGCGCAGGTGGGCGCTCATGGAGCCCAGCATCCGCAGCGCGAGGTCCGGACGGCCCGCGAGCAGGTCGAGCATGGGACGTTTCGGAAAGAGGAGCACACTGCCCGCCTCGACCGCGCGCGCATCGGCGGGATAGCCGGTCGGCGACGCCAGCGCCGCCTCCGCAAACGTCTCGCCCGCGCGGAAAACGTGGATCACCTGCTCGCGGCCCGCGGCGCTGACGCGGTGGACATTGATCGCACCCGTGCGCACGAGGAAAAAGCCCCGCGACGGCTCGCCTTCGCGAAACAGGTATTCCCCTTTGGCCAGCGCCACCGGCTGCGAGAGCGCGGCGATGCAGCTCACGTCCGCCGGTGGCAGGCCGGAGAAAAGCTGCGCGCAGCGCACCGAGGCCTCCAAGCCCGCGAGGCGCAGCTCGGGCGAGAGAGCTTTCTTTGAGCCGACCATGCGCCGACTCAACGGCGCCGCCCCCGGTTAGTCGCGCCAAAAATGGGCCGCCCAACCTTCGCCGCGACGTTCGATGGACGCCGAATAGCCCTCGCTCCGCAGCAGCTCGATCAGCGGTGCAGGCAAAAAGGGCGCGATCACGGTGAGCCCTTGCCCGGCGGACAGCGCGTCGAGCCGGGCGCGGATCTCGGCGAGCGGCTCGATGCCTTGGGCAAGCAGCGGGCGCACATCGAGGTTCTTGAAAACGGGGGCAGACATGGCGGCGAGCGCGGAGGACTTCATGCTATTTCTTTTCCATGCTCGCAACCACCGCCTGCGCCGCCTCGGCGAGGCCGCCCTCAAGGCCCTCGCGACGGTGCACGATCTCGCCTTCGGGGTTGAGGATCGTGAGGAGATTGGAGTGGGCGAAGCTGCCGCTCGGCTCCCGGCGGAACTTCACGCCGAGCAGCGCGGCCAATTCGCCGACTGCGTCCTTGTCGCCGTGCAGGAGCGACCAGGCCCCGTCGAGCGCGCGCTGGCGACGGTAGTCGGCGAGCGCGGCGGGCGTGTCGCGCTCCGGATCGAACGACACGAGCACGAGCGCGATCTTGTCCCTGAACTCAGCAGGCAGGCGGCCGCGGATCGCCTGCATGTCCTGCACCAGCCGCGGGCAGGCGTAGCCGCAGGAGGCGAAAAACATCGCGAGCACCACCGGCCGCCCGCGCAAGGTCGCGAGCGGCAGGCACTGGCCGGTGTCGGCGCAGAATTTCGCGTCGAGCTGGTAGATCGAGCGCGCGGAGATCGGGCCGGCGGGCGGCGCTTCCTTGCAGCAATCCTCCTTCGGCGGGACGACCGGGGCGGCTGCTGTGGCGGCGACGAGCAAGGCGAGGAAAAGGGCGGTGGTTTTCATGGTGAAGCAGGTGCGGGCAAATCTTGCGCGCAGCGGAAGCCGAGCGCGGTGGTGGTGTGGCGGGCCGTGAGGGAGGAGCGCAGCGCGAGGCGCATGAACGCCGCGTAGTCGCCCGGGTCGCGCGCGCTCACGGCGCCTGCGCCGCAGAACAAATCGCGGTTCAGCCCGCTGTCGGCCCGCGATTCGCCGGTGACCATGGCGGTCGAGAAATCCTCGACCCATTCCCAGACGAGACCGTGCAGACCGCGCACGCCGTTGAAGTCCGGCCGGGGCGAGGCGGCGTCGGGCAGGATCGGCGGCACGGGCCGGGCGAGCCACGCCTGCGCCACCCGCGCCAGCTCGGGATCATTTTTTCCATCACGGCGGGTGAAGCCGACGGAGGCCGCCAGCTCCCACTCGGCCGTGGTCGGCAGGCGCTTGCCCGCCCACCGCGCGTAGGCCCGCGCGGCAAACCACGACACCCGCACCACCGGTGCGGCGGCCGGCGCCAGCGGCCCGGGCTCAAGGTCGCCGGCCCAGTGTTGCAGATAGGCTTCGTCCGCGAAGAGCGGGCTGATCGCCGAACGCCGCCAGCGCGGCTGCGCGGTGACGAACGCGAGGAAGTCCGCATTCGACACCGGCCGCTCGTCGAGCGCAAAGGTCGCGACCGCCACACGCTCCGGCTCGCCCACGGCGCGCAGCGGCGGCGCGTAGTCGCCGGCCGGGATGGGGCGCATCTCGGCGGCGGAAAGCGCAGCGGAAAAAAAGATCGTCAGCAGCACCGATGCCGCGATCGCGCGTGCGCCCGACCGGTCCCGCCTCTCACGAGGCGGGCCACCTGCCGATCGTAGCCCGCTTCGTGAGAAGCGGGACGGATCACTTGTCGGCCGCGCGGTTTTCATGGGTGCTCGTTTTTTCTTCAGCGTGCTTCGTTGCGCACGCTCTTGACCTGACCGGCGTTGAAGGCGTCACCGCTGTTGCCCCAGGCATTGAACACGTAGGTGAGCACATCGGCCGCCTGTTGATCGGTAAGCGCGGCCTCCTGCGGCGGCATCGCGCTGTCGTAGGTTTTCCCATTCACCGTCACCTTGCCGGTCATGCCTTTCAGCACGACGCGGATGGCGCGCTCGCGGTCGGCCAGCATGTAGTCGGCCTTGGCCAGTGGCGGGAAGACGCCGGGCAGGCCGTTGCCGTCGGCCTGGTGGCAGGCGAAGCAGAGGCCCATGTAAACCTGCTTCCCCTTCTCGATCTGCGCCTCCTTGGTGAGGCCGGCGATCACGGGGTTGGCCTTCATCTCGGCAGCGATGCGCGTCTGGAGCTCAGCCTCGCGGCGTGCGGCCTCGGAGCCCGCCTCCGCCTGCGCGCCCAAATACACGGCATCGATTTCCTTGCCCGAGTAGATCACGCGGTTTTCCGGGCCCTCGACCTTGAGCATGCCGAGCGCGCCCTTGTTGAAGGCCCGCGACAGCGAGTGATCGACCAGGATGTAGGTGCCCGGCACATCGACCTTGAAGTCCACGATCGTCGCGCCACCGGCCGGGACCATCGTGGTCTGGACGTTTTCCTGCACAAACTTCGTCCCGCCCTCGGGCCAGACTTTGTCGAAAATCTCGCCGATGACGTGGAACGACGAGGTGAGGTTGGGCCCGCCGACGCCGAAGTAGATGCGCACCTTTTCGCCGACCTTGGCGGTCACGGCCTTGTCGCCCACGAGCGATCCGACCGCGCCGTTGAACAGCACATAGGGCGGCCGCTCGTCAATCGACTTGGCGAGGTCGAAGGCTTGCAGGCCCTCCTCCCCATAGCGGCCGGTCGTGTAGAACTCGCCCTGCATCACGTAGAATTCGCGATCGACGGGCGGCATGCCTTCCTTCGGTTCGACGAGGATGAGGCCATACATGCCGTTGGCGATGTGCATGGGCACGGGCGCGGTCGCGCAATGATAGACGTAGAGCCCGGCATTCAGCGCCTGGAAGGTGAACTTCGACGAGTGTCCCGGCGCCGTGAATGTCGCCGACGCGCCGCCGCCCGGGCCCGTCACCGCGTGCAGGTCGATGTTGTGCGGCACCTTTGAACTCGGGTGATTCGCGAAGAAAAACTCGACGACATCGCCCTCGCGGACGCGGATGAACGATCCCGGCACACTGCCGCCATAGGTCCAGAACGTGTATTCGACGCCGTCGGCGAGCCGCGCGGTGAACTCGCGCACCTCAAGGTTCACGACCACGCGCGCCGCGTGCTTGCGCGCGATCGGCGGCGGCACGTTGGGTGGCGACGTGAGCACCGCCTGTTCAACCGGAAGCGCGAGCACCGCGGGCGGCAGAATGACCGGGCCTTGGGCGGCGGACGGGCCTTCGGCGGCAGTCGCACGGGCCGCGAGCAGCGCGAGCGCCAGGAATGGAATCGAGGGAAGGAGCAGCGGGTGGGTTTTCATAAGAGCGGGCTTGAGCCTCGCCCCACTCTACCCGCCCGCGCCGCCGCGCGCCTTGATCCGCGTCAAGGCTCTCGGTTGATTTCCTCGGCCCGTTTCAGGCCGAGGAGCACCAGCTCCGGCACGATGTCGTCGAAGAGATTTTCCGGCTCGAGCAGCCGCGCGAAACCGCCGGTGCCCGTGACAAACGGCCGCTGGCCCTCGAAGGCCTCGCGCGCCAGCTCGTCGAGCAGCCGCCGGATCGCGCCGGCGTGGCCGTGGTAGATGCCCGATTGGATGCTCTCGATCGTCGAGCGGCCGAGCGCCACCGCGGGGCGCACGATCTCGACGGTCGGGAGCTTGGCCGTGCGGCCTGCGAGCGTCTCGACCGAGATGCCCACGCCCGGCAGAATCGCGCCGCCGAGATAATCACCCGCGGCCGTGACCACGTCGAACGTCGTCGCCGTGCCGCAATCCACCACGATGAGATTGGTGGCGGGCCGGCGCTGCGCCGCGCCCATCGCGCCCGCGATGCGATCGGCGCCCACCTCCTGCGGGTTGCGGTATTTCACGCGGAGCCCGGTCTTCACGCCGGCCTGCAGGATGAAGGGCTCGCAGCAGAAATACTTCGTGCACGCGCCGCGCACGGGAAAGAGCGCCGGCGGCACCACCGAGCAGATCGCGACGCGCCGGATCGCGCGCGGATCGACGCTATTCTCGCGGAGCACGGTGGCGAAGAACACGCCAAACTCGTCCGCCGAGCCGAGCGGATGCGTGGTCTTCCGAAACTGGCACCGCAGCGCCTCGCCTTCAAAGACACCGCCGTGGATCTGGGAGTTGCCGATATCGAGCGCGAGCAGCATGGGGGTTATGGGATGGGCACGTTGTCGATCAGACGCACGCCTTCAAGCCGCACCGCGCCCAGCCGCCGGCCCCCCTCGTCTTCGACGTAGTCGATCTCGAAGCCGAGGGCCTTGAGCGTGACGATCGCGTCGGCCGGCGTCCGCGCGTGCCGCAGCGCGAGCGCAAACTCCGCCGCGCGCTGGCGGCCCTCCGGGGTGAGGCGGCGGTTGCGCGAGCTGAGCGCCAGCCCGTCGGCCTCGCGCACCGTGGCGCATCCGACAATTTCGCACGGCAGAAAGAACGCCTCCGCCATCCGCCGCACCAGCTGGAGCTGCTGCCAGTCCTTCTCCCCAAAGTAGGCGCGTGTGGGCTGCACGAGGTTGAGGAGCTTGAGCACAATCGTGAGCACGCCGTCGAAATGTCCGGGCCGGTGCGCGCCCTCGCGGCGCCGGCTGAGGTCGTTCTCCGTCACGCGGCAGTGGTAGCCGCCGGGATAGAGCTGCTCATCGCCCGGCGCGATCACGGCATCGGCGAAAGGCCGCGCCAGCTCCAGGTCGGCCTCGAGCGTGCGCGGATAAGCCGCCAGATCGGCCGGGTCGTTGAACTGCGTGGGATTGACGAAAATGCTGAGCACCACGCGGTCGTTCTCCTCGCGGGCGCGCTTGAGGAGCGACACATGGCCGGCGTGGAGCGCGCCCATGGTCGGCACGAAGCCCACGCTCCGGCCCGCCCACTCGGGCGACGCGCGCAGGTTGCGCCACAAATCGAGACTGAGGCACACGAGGCTCATGCGAGCACCTCCGCTCCGGTGGGAAATTCCGCCGCTCGCACATCGCGCGCGAAGCGATCGATCGCCTCGCGCACGAGCGAGTCGCCCTCCAAGTAACGCCGGGCAAAACGCGGCTGAAACCGTGGATCGAGCCCCAGCAGATCCGAGAGCACGAGCACCTGGCCGGCTGTGCCTGCGCCCGCGCCGATCCCGATCGTGGGAATCGCTCGCTCGGCCGTGATCGTGGCCGCCAGCGCGGCCGGGATGCACTCCAGCACCATCGCAAAGGCGCCGCGCGCCTCGAGCTCCCGCGCCTCGGCGCGGATGCGCTCGGCCTCGGCCACGCTGCGCCCCTGCAACCGGTGCCCGCCGAGCTGGTGCACGGTCTGCGGCGTCAGGCCGAGATGGCCCATGACGGGGATTCCGCTCTGCACAAGATGCGCGATCACGTCGGCATGGCCCGCGACTCCCTCCAATTTCACGGCTGTCGCACCGGCCTGCATGAGCGTGCCCGCGGCGTCAGTCGCCGCGGCGATCCCACGGCGCACCGCAAGAAACGGCAGATCGGCCACCACGAGCATGTCGGATGCACCGCGCCGCACGGCGGCGACGTGCATCGCCATCATTTCCACCGTCGCGTGAATCGTGGAGGGAAACCCGTGCGCGACCATCGCGAGGCTGTCGCCCACGAGGATCGCGTCGGCCGCGCTGGCGGCGACGAGGCGCGCCATCAACGCGTCGTAGGCCGTGACCATCACGAGGCCCCGGCGCTCGCGCGCCGCCTGGGCAAATTGGAGGATGGTCTTCACGCGGGCACGGGGGTTTTCCGGCAGCGGAGAACCCGCGCGCAGGCGCGAAGGGACATGGGTGCTTTTCGCATGGCGATGAAGCCTCGGGTCCGAGGTCGGGAGGTTGATGTGTGGGCGTCACGGTCGCGATCAGGTTCGCGCTGGACCCGGCGAGCTTCATCCGGCGCCGCGCCGCGGCAAACCGAATCTGTGTCAGCGCCCGACCTCGTAAACCTCGACCAGCCCCACGCCCGGCCGCGCCGGCTGATCGCGCGCCGGATCCGAATCGCGCAGCTCAAAGGGCCGCACGATCACGGTGTAAACACCGGGCGGCAGATCCGCGAGAACGCAGGGTTCGCGGCGGTTGGCCGGCGCAAAGCCGGTCGCGGCGATCTGCCTTTCCCCGTGGGTCGTCACGGTGGGGGAAAAATCGTTGGCCGGGCTCGCGCCGCCGACCGCGCCGGTGCTCCAGTCGTCGTTGCGCAGCACGAGATCGCCGGCGGCGTTGCGCACCTCCATCTCGGGATCGTCGAGCGCGCCGGCGAGCCCGAACGGCGCGCGGCCGAGCGTCGGCCCGAGGGCGCGGATCAGGATGCGCTTCGTGGCGCCCGGCTCGCCGCGCACGACGAAGCCCCCGATCATCTCGCGGCCGTCGCGGGCGGCGAAGCCGCGCGTGGCCAGGTTTACGATACGCGCGGCGCCGTCCTCGACCTCGAAGACCTCGACCAGGCCCGAGCCGGCCGCGCCACGGGCGCCTTCGGCGACCGCGCTGTAGGCGCCCGGCGGCAGCGTGAGCAGCACCGCGGCATCCGCGCTCGCATTCGCGAAGGGAAACGCGCCCGCGCGCGCCGCCGCCGCCATGATCTCGGCACCCGTGCGGCCGCCGCCGAGCGGCACGGACCACTGATCATTCTCGGCGATCACCGCTCCGCCTGAAAAAACCCGCAGCACCGGATCGGCGATGGCGTCGCCCACACCGAAGCCGCGCAGCGCGGGGCCGGCGGCGCGGATGAGCACCGGCTTCGGCTGCGATCCGCTGATCACGAAGCCCGCGATCAAGGCCTCCTCGCCGGTGCCGACCGCGGAGCGCGTGGCGACGTTGATGAGCGTGCCGGCCGCGGCGGGTGTCTGCGTTTGCAGCCGGTAGGAGGCGGCGGCAAACGCAGTGCGCTCGATCGTGAGCGCGTTGTCCGCCTCGCCCGGCAGACCGGCCGCGATGCCGAGCGGCGCGCCCGCGGGGCTGGGCGCGATGAGCCGCGGATTGGAGAAATACGCGAGTTCGGTGCCCGGCGGATAGGCCATGATGTCGCGATACTGCCGGCCATCGGCGCCGATGAAGCGGTAGCCGTAACTGAACGGAAACGCGCCGCCGAACACCCCCGCATTGGGCCGATCATGCGTGCAGCCGAAGAGGTGGCCGAGCTCGTGCGCGACGACCGTCGTGCCTGCGATCGTTCCGTATTCGACGATGGAGAAGGCGTAGGGGGCGTTGGTCGCGTCGTCGATGTCGCCGAGGACGAAACTGAGGCCGCTGCTCGCAAAGTCACGGCGCGCCAGCGCAAGGCACACAAAGTCCGCGCCCGCCTCGTCGCGCAGCGCATGGATATCGTCCATGTGGCCGTCCGATTCCGCCTGCAACGCGGTGAGGGCGTCGTCCTGGATTTTATTGGAGGCGCTGCGGCTTTCATCGTAGCGCGTCTCGGCGATGCGCACGAGCCGCACGCGCGCGGAGACGAGGCTGGCCGCGAGCACATCGTTGACGCGCATGACCGCGAGGTCGAACGCACTCTGCAAGGCCGCGGTGCGCGCCGCGCCGGAAAGCGTCGGCAGCACATCCTGCGTGTAGAGCATGAGCAGATGGACTTCGGCGCGCTGAGGATGATCGATCGCGGCCGCCGTGGCCGGGGCGCGCCCGCCCGGGCGCGCCGTTTGAGCGGGTGCCGCCGCGCGCGTCGGCGGCCGCCGCTCGCCGCCACAAGGCAGCACCTGGGCGGGATCGACGCGGTAGAACTGCGCGAGGTCCGCCGTCGCCGTGCGCAGCGCGAAATTGCCCAGCACCGGATCCTCGATCGCGGCGTGGAGAAACCCTTCGTTCCACGCGAAGCGCGCCGTGCTCCCGGCTCGACCCTCGATGACGCCCCGGCTCACAAACCGATCCGTGCCGAGCCGTTCGCTCCCTTCGATCACAATGCTCAGCGAGCCCCCGCGCGGCAACGGCACCTCGAGCCACCCCTCGCCCGAGGCTTGCCAGAAAGGCGAACGCGGCCCGGCAGCGAGCCCCGCATCGACGCGCACATAGGTGATCTCCTGCGCGGGCGCAGGAAGCGCGGCATCGAGCGCGGCGGGATCGGGCGGAGTCACGAAGGCCACGAGCGCGCGCGGCGCGTCGGGCGAGCCGGCGGGCAACCGCGGCGATACGGCAACCGGTGAAGCCGCACGCTCCGGCGACTCAGACCAGATGCGCCATCCGCCGAAAGCGGCTCCTCCCGCCATCAGGAGCAAGACGATGAGGTGAGGACGCGCAGGGATGCGTGGCATGGCGGCGGTTCGAAGGGGTGAAGTAAAACGACGCCGACAGTTCCACGCCGGTCCGCGGAATCAATGCTGCGCGTCGCGACCGAGCGGCTTTATCAATTCCCTCAATTGCGCGGCGTGATCGGCCGTGGCGACCTTCTCGGCCACGGCGAGGACTGTGCCATCGCGGTCGAGCACGTAGGCGGCGCGTGCCGGACCGAAGAAAGTCCGCCCATACATTGATTTCTCCACAATCGCATCCGCTGCCTTGGAAAACAGATCCTCCGGGTCGCTCGCGAGCACGTAGGTGATGTTTTTCTTCGCCGCGTATTTGAGGTGCGAGCCGCAAGTGTCGCGGCTGAGCGCCACGAGATTGTAGCCGGCGCGGTCGAATTCGGCGGCGTGGGCGGCGAGGCTCTCGTTCTGTTTGTCGCAGCTGCCCGTGTTGTTTTTCATGTAAACCGACACGATGGTGCGCCGGGTGAGGAGGTCGGCGAAGGCGACTTCCGCCGCCGCGTCGCCGCGCACGACCTTGAGCTTGAAGTTGGTGTTGAGCCGCTTACCGGGGGAAATCATGGCCCACGGAAGGGGCGGCCCAGGCGAGGAAGGTCAAATGCCACCCTCTCTTTTCTGCCAAAAAGAGACTCCGGCGAGGCTTTGACGCGCCGAATAAAACCCTCCAACGTCCCCCGCGAATGAAGTCGGTCAAGGTCCCCGCCCTCGAACTTTTCCTCCACGAGATGATCCCGCTCGCGAAGGCGATGGGCGTCGGCGTGGAGGTGAGCGACGACCGCGCGCTGACCCTGACGGCCCCCAAGGAGCAGAACAAAAATTCGCTCAACACGGCCTTCGGCGGCAGTCTCGTCTCGCTGGCCACTCTCGCCGGCTACGGCGTGGTGTGGGAGCTGATGAAAAACGAAAAGGGCGCCGACAAGACCGAGTGGCGCATCGTCGTGAAGGAGAGCCGCGCCGCCTACCGTAAGCCCGTCATCGGCGACCTCCGCGCGATCTGCGAGCGGCCCGCGCAGGCGGCGATCGCCGAGTTCAAGGAAGCCCTCGCGCGCTACGGCAAGGCCAAGCTCAAGCTCAAGGCCTCGATCATAGAGGATGGCCAGAGCGCCGTCGATGTGACGGCGGCGTTTGTGGTGACGCGGTAAGTCGAGTCGGTAGGGCGGCGACTCCGCTCGCCGCCTGTCTAACATTATGCGGAAAGGCGCGGAACGGAGTCCGCGCCCTACCCTCATCAGATGTGCTTCGAGTCCGCCTCGTCCTTCTTCACGTAGCCGGTCTCCTGGCGCTGGTGGTTCACCGCGTTTTTCTTGAGATAGGCCTGGTAGACGTCGTCGGCCGTCATCCCGAGGGTCTGCGCGAGCGAGACGAGGAAGTGGAAAAGGTCCACGACCTCCACCTTGGCGTTCTGCTCGTCGAACTTCTGGTATTTGGCCCACCATTTCCACGGCACGCTGTCGATGAGCTCGGCTGTTTCCTGTTGCATCGCACGGGTGTAGTTGAGGATCCACTTGGCCTTCTCCTCGTCGGTCGGCGGCGGGAGGTTGACACCGATCCGGGCGTTGAGCGCGTCCTGCATGCGGAAAATTTCCTCAAGTTTGTCCATCCGGGCAGGCTGGCGACGGCGCGCGGCGGGTGGCAAGTGGCAAGTCGCGCCCAAGCGGTGACAGCCGCCCCCACTGTCCGCCGTCAGGCGCTGTCGCGAGCGGAATTTGCAGTTGCCCCTTGGGGCAGGGCGGGCGAGCCTGTTTCCTTCCTGCATCCGTCGAGCGCGTCCAACCGCGCTCCGGGTGCGCAACCAACCCGGCCGCCCTCCCGCCTCGCGGGATGCGCCGCCACCACCAGAGAAAACAACAACATGTCAGATCCAGAAAAGTCCGCGACGCCGAACCCGGCCTCCGCGGACTTGCTCGCCCCGGCCCCCGCGCCGGCGGACAGCGCAGCGGCCGCCGCCTCGGCCCCCGTCAGTGCCACGCCCCCCGCCGGCTCATTCGGCGCCACCCGCGGCACCGGCCTCGCCCGGGGCAAACGCCCCTCGGCCAAGGCCTCGGCTCCCAGCGCCGCCCCCGCACCTGCCGGCTTCAAGCCGTCGGCCCTCGCGGTGATTACGCCCCAGTCGGAATACAAGAATCCGTTCACCGGCGAGACGTCGGTGACCGCGCCTCGTGCCAACGAGCCGGAACTCCCGGCCGCTCCCGCTCCTGCCCCCGCACCTGTTCCGGTCTCGGCTCCGGCATCGCTCGACGCCGACCCGGTCGCTCCCCTGGCCGCCGAACCGGCCGCCAAGGCAGAGCTCAACATCCTCCCGCCCGAGGCGCCCCGCCGCGCCGAGACGCGCTGGGAATCCAACGCGCCGGGCTCAGCCCAGCCCGACGCCCGTCCGTCCTTCCAAACCTCGCGCGAACGCCGCGAGCGGCAGGAAGGCCGCGCGGGCCAGCCCTTCGACCCACGCGAACCCCGCGAACCCCGCGAACCCCGCGATCCTCGCGAGGCGCGCCAGCCGCGCGATCCCCGCGAGCAACGCGAACCGCGTCAACCGCGCGATCCGCGCGAGGCCCGCGAGCCCCGTTCCTTCGAGCCCCGCGAGCCGCGGGCCCAGGGCGATCGCCCGCCGCGCGAACCGCGCGAAGCCCGGCCTGAGCCGGTGAAACAATCCGGCGGCTTCCTCGGCTGGCTCAAAGGCCTGTTCGGCGGCAAGAAAAAGGACACCCCTTCCGGCGAACACCGGCGCGACGGCGAACACCGCCACCGCGGTGATCGGGATCGCGGTGGCCGGGGCGGCGAGGGCCGAGGCCCGCGCGGCGAAGGCGAATTCCGCTCGCACGGCGGCGAAGGCGATGGCGGTCAGCGCCGTCGTCGTCGTCGCGGCGGCCGCGGCCGATTCCGCGGCGAAGGCGGCGGCGATCGCGGCGACCGCGGTCCGCGCCCCGAAGGCCAGCAGGGCGGCGGCGCAATCTGAGGGATCAACAATTCCCGAGACCAAAGACCAAGGGTTCGTCCCTTGGTCTTTTTCTTTTCTTGGTCTTTTGCTCCCTTGGTCCCTAGTCCCTTGGTCCCTTCCAATGGCCGATCTCATCGTCAACGGCGGCAAGCCCCTCAGCGGCGTCATCACGCCCTCCGGCAACAAGAACTCCGTGCTGCCCATCTTCTGCGCGACGCTTCTCACCGACGAGCCCGTCACGTTGAAAAACGTCCCCGACATCACCGACCTCGACAAGCTCGTCGGCTTCTTCCGCAGCCAGGGCTCGAAGATCGACTGGAACCGCGACACCGGCGTGATGCGCGTCGATCACTCGTCGTTTCGCGGCACCCTCGCCAACGACGAGCTGCCGCAGGACATGCGCTCCACGGTGCTCCTCTACCCCGCGCTGCTGCACCGCTTCCGGAAAATCACCATCCACGCCAACACCAAGGGCTGCTCCCTCGGCGTCCGCGAAATCGATCCGCATCTGGAAATTCTCCGCTCGCTCGGCGCCGTCATCAAGGTGGGCGATCCCCTCGTCATCGCCCTGCCCCACGGTTTCGCCGGCGCGCGGCACTGGCTCGACTACATGTCGGTCACCGTCACGGAGAATTTCGCGATGGCCGCCGCCCTCGCCAAGGGCAAGTCCACCCTCCTCAACGCCGCCAGCGAGCCTCACGTGCAGGATCTCTGCGCCGCGCTCGTCGCGATGGGCGCCAAGATCAAGGGCCTGGGCACCTCGATGCTGGAAATCACCGGAGTGAAGAAACTCCACGGCGCCACCATCACCATCAGCAGCGATTACCACGAGATCGTCACCTTCCTCGCCCTCGGCGCGATCACGGGCGGCGAAGTCCGGGTGAAAAAATCCCTCCCGCACCACTTCGATCTCATCACGCGCGCGTTTGCCAAGCTCGGCGTGGTGGTCGAGCACGAGGGCGACACCGCGATCGTGCGGCGCAACCAGAAGCTCGTCGTCGAGGCGCCCTTCACCGCCAACCTGCTCACCAAGATTGAGGCCGCGCCGTGGCCCTATTTCTCCGTCGATCTGCTCCCGCTCGTGATCGCGCTCAGCACGCGCGCCGAGGGCACGGTGCATTTTTGGAACAAGGTTTACGAAAACGGCTTCGCGTGGATGCCCGAGCTGGCGAAGTTCGGCGCGCACGTGCTGACGAGCGACCCGCACCGCATCGTCGTCTTCGGCAACCGCCCGCTGCGCCCCGCGGTCGTGGACTCGCCCTACATCATCCGCGCCGCCGTCGCGCTCGCGATGGTCGCCGCCGCGATCCCCGGCCGCTCCGTCGTGCGCAACGCCGAGATCATCAAGCGCGCCCACCCGCGCTTCGTCGAAAACCTCCGCAGCCTCGGCGCGGAGCTGGAATGGAAATGAGGGCTCCGTTGACAAGCTGGCCAGGGATAGAATGAGCAATCCACGCAAGACCCTCGACCGCATTCTCTCCGGGCAGGCAGACGCCAGCATCGCCTTCAACGATCTGCTTCGGCTGCTGGAGAAGCTCGGTTTCACCTGCCGCATCAAGGGCAGCCACCACATCTTCCACCAAAGCGGCATTGAGGAGATATTAAATCTGCAGCCAAAAGGCTCGCAGGCGAAATCCTACCAAGTCAGACAAGTGCGTAACGTCGTGCTAAAGTATCAGCTATCCGTCGCGAAAAATGCCTAAGCCCAACTACGAGGTCATCATCTATTGGAGCGAAGCCGACGAAGGCTTCATCGCGGAGGTGCCCGAGCTTCCCGGCTGCGCCGCGGACGGCTCCACGCAGGAAGAAGCCCTCGCGAACGTCCAAGTCGTGATTCGTGAGTGGATCGAAACTGCGAAATCGTTGCGCCGCCCCGTGCCCAAGCCGCGTGGCCGCCTCACGTTTGCCTGATCGCATGGCCGAAAAAGGCCTAGGCTACATCACCTCGACGCTCGCCGCGCCCGTCTCGCCCGCCGAGGCCGCGCTGCGGCCGTTGTCGTTTGCCGACTTCACCGGCCAGCCCAAGACCATCGAGCGCCTGCAAGTCATGGTCGGCGCCGCGCGCAAACGCGGCGAGGCGCTGAACCACATCCTCCTCTCCGGCCCGCCCGGCCTCGGCAAGACCACGCTCGCGTTTATCCTCGGGAACGAACTCGGCAAAGCTGTGCGCGTCACCTCCGGCCCCGTGATCGAGAAGGCCGGCGATCTCGCGGGGCTGCTCACCAACCTCGAGGAGGGCGACATCCTCTTCATCGACGAAATCCACCGCATCCCGAAGACCGTCGAGGAATACCTCTACTCCGCGATGGAGGACTTCCGCCTCGACATCATGATCGACCAGGGGCCCAACGCCCGCAGCGTGCGCCTCACCATCCCGCGCTTCACGCTCGTCGGCGCCACGACGCGCGCCGGCCTGCTCACCGCGCCGCTGCGCTCGCGCTTCACGTTGCAGACGCGGCTCGACTACTACGACCGGCCCACGCTCGAGGGCATCGTCCAGCGCAGCTGCGGCCTCCTCAAGGTCCAGATCGATCCCGGCGGCGCCGCCGAGATCGCGACGCGCGCCCGCGGCACGCCGCGCGTGGCCAACAACCTGATCAACTTCTGCCGCGACTTCGCGCAGGAACGCGCCAAGGGCACGATCACCCAGCCCGTCGCCGCCCGCGCCCTCGAACTCCTCGAAATCGACGCCGCCGGCCTCGACGAGATGGACAAGCGCATGCTCCGCGTGATGGCCGAGAACTACCGCGGCGGCCCCGTCGGCATGAGCACGATCGCCGTCGCCGTCGGCGAGGAGGCCGAGACGCTGGAGGAAGTCCACGAGCCGTTCCTCATCCAGGAAGGTTACCTCCAGCGCACCCCGCAGGGCCGCGTGCTCACAGCCAAGGGCTATGGCGCGATCGGGGTAAAGCCACTCGGCAGTGAGCAGATAAATTTGATCTAAGGCGTCCGGTAAGAATCAGAAATGCCCGAGAGCGATCGAGGAAGCGACCGGGAGAGGTGGCTGCCGAGAGAGAGACTGAGCCGTTGCGCGGTGCACGCAAAGCGCGGGAGATGTCCGATGCGTCAGCTTGGTTATGCAGGATGACCGCTCGCAGTGCGCCCGCTACAGCGCCTGCTTCAACAGCGCTGCGATGCGCTCCTGATAGCCGCGGCTGAGGCGGAGCTTGGTGCCGTCGGCGAGGACGACGGCATATTCGCCGCCGAAGCTCGGGCTCAGCTTCCGCACGCGATCGATATTCACGATCGTCGAGCGGTGGATGCGCACGAAGCGCCGCGCGTCGAGCCGCGCCTCCAGCCGCGCCATCGTCTCGCGCATCAGGTGCGAGCGCGGGCCGACGTGGAATTTCATGTAGTCGCCCTCGGCCTCGATCCAGTCGATCTCGTCGGCCTTGAGGAAGAAGATCTCGCCGGAGGATTTCACGAGGATGCGGTCGCCCCCCGGCGGGACCGACTGCGCGGCGGTCCCGGACCCGCTCGAAAGCAGCTCCATGATCTGGCTGAGCCGGGTGCCCGCGCGGTCCTGCACGCGGTGGCGCACCTCGGCCTTGGCGCGTTGGAGCGCGGCGGCGAATCGCTCGTCGTCGTAGGGCTTGAGCAGGTAGTCCACGGCGTGAACCTCGAAGGCGCGGAGCGCATGCTCGTCGTAGGCGGTGACAAAAACCACCGCCGGTGTCGCGGCCGGATCGAGGCCGTCGAGCGCGGCGAAGCCATCTGCGCCCGGCATCTGCACGTCGAGGAACGCGAGATCGGGCCGCAGGCTCGCGATGAGGGCGGCGGCCTCGGCGCCGTTGGCCGCCTCGCCCACCACCTCAAACGCGGGATCACGCGCGAGGAGCAGGCGCACACCGCGACGCGCGGCGGGCTCGTCGTCCACGATCAGGGTGCGGATGGGCGCCTGGGTGGCGGTCTCGGTCGCGGCGTTCATGCAGGGTGGATCGGGTTGGAGGAAACAGTCGGCGCAGTCTCGGGATCAACACGGGCAGGCGGCGGAAGGTTACACGCGGCGGTGCGACCGACGGCGAAACATTCCGGTCCAAGCCGCGCTACAGTGGAAACGAAATTTTCCGTCCGATTGGATCTCATGTGCGGAAGGGCAGAGAAATCTGCACGGTGAGCCCCATTCCCGGCGTGCTGCGCAGGTGCAGCTCGGCGCGCTCGCCGTAGATCTTGGCGAGGCGCTCGCGGGTGTTGCCGAGGCCCACCCCCTCGCGCGCGGGCCCGCCGCCCCCGGGCAGGCCGGGGCCGTCGTCGCGCACCTCGAGATGCAGGCGGTCGCCCTCCACGCGGCCGCTCACCTCGATGCGGCCCGGGCCCGACTTGGGCGCGATGCCGTGGAGGAGGGCATTCTCCACGAGCGGCTGGAGCAGGAGGTGGGGGATGCGCGCATCGAGGGCCTCGGGCTCGATGGCCAGCGCCACGGCCAGGCGGTCGGCAAACCGCGCCTGCTGGATCTCCAGGTAGCAAGTGATGAACTCCAGCTCCTCGCGCAGCGTGACCTCGTGCAGCCGCGTGCGGTCGAGCGTGAGCCGCAGCAGCGAGCTGAGGCGCGCGATGAGGGTGACGGCCTCGGTCGTCTTCTGCTCGCGCACGAGCATCGAGATCGTGTTGAGTGTGTTGAAGAAAAAGTGCGGCTGCAGCTGCTCGCGCAGGACCTTGAGCTCCGCCTCGACGAGCCGCGCCTCGAGCTGGGCCGCCTTGAGCTCCTCATTCTTGTAGCGCCGCCGCAGCTCGAGCCCGTGGCCAAACGCGATCATCGCCCAGTAGAACGCCATGTCGATCAGGTTGCGGCCGTAGAATCCGCTGAAGGCGTGATGCCAGAAGTCCGCCAGCTCCTTCTCGAAGAAAATCGTGTAGGAAAAAATCCGCCCGAGGTAGTAGGTCGCCATCACTACGAAGCTCATGCCGAGGTGGAAACCGATCCCGCCGAACCAACGGCCCCGGCTGAGCGGCATCATTTCGCGCAACCGCAGAATCAGCGGCGCCTGCAGGCTCCACATCGCCGCGCGGCCAAACTGCGGCAACGCCACATCCCAGAACTCGGGCTCGTGCCCCGGCTTCCCGGCCATGCCGGCGCGGTAGTTGAAGTAGAGCTCCAGCGTGAGCAGCAGCCCGAGAAACGCCCAGCCGGCGACGACGGCGGCATAGCGAATCCAAGGGCGGTGCATGCTGGGTTTCATCCGCCGCCGAAGCGGCGCCTTCAAGCGGGAAACCGGCCGTTGCGACGAACCGCCGGTTTTCTGCGACGAATGGCGTGAGGCGAGAGGAAAGAGCCCCATGCCCTACGACGACTGGTCTAGTCCGAGGTGGGGCCGGCTCTCCGCAGCCGGCCTGGGTTGCGGCGTGATTTGAACCCTTGAACTCAGGCCGCTTGCGGAGAAGCGGCCCCACCGCCCGGACGTCCAGTATTAAGAACAAGTTCGTATGACGTCGTAGGCCTGCCGCCCGCCCGCTCCCGCCTCATTCACTTCCGCAGCGCCGGCAGGCTGGCGGCGGCGGTGGCCTGGCCGTGGCGCTTGCCCTGCTCGTCGGGCGTGCTGAGGCGAATCCGTTCCTCGATCTCCGGAAACTCGTCGTGCAGCGTTTCCTTCGCCTGCTGCAAGATCACCTCGCCGCCCTCGCCGCTCGTCACCCGGCCGAGCACGAGCAGATGGCGCACCTCGTAAAACGAGGCGTAGTGCGCGACCGCGTAGCCGAAACACACGCCGACGGATTCATAGACCGCGCGGGCCCGGGCGTCGCCGTCCTTCATCGCTTTTTGCACCTCGACGAGGCGCTCGGGCAATGGCACTGCGGGGTCAAAAACGAAACCCGCCCGTTCGGCGAGCCGGGCCACGCCCTGCTGCGAGAAATACTGCACACCGCAGCCGATGTCGCCCGACCACTCGTCGCGCGGCGCCTCCTCGCGGTAGTCGATCGGCGCGAAGGCGAGCTCGTTGAGCCACGGCGTGATGTTGCCCGCCGGCGTGACGTAGCCGCCGGCCTGGCTCGTGCCCATCGAGACCCCGAGCACGGCGTTGTCCTCCAGCGCCATCGAGCCGGCGAGCGCGGTGACCTCGCCGTCGTTGACGACCTCAAAGGGCACTCCGCCCCAGCGCTCCTGCAGCGTGAAGAACATGCGCCGCACCTGCGTCTCGAACAACTCCTCCGGCACGCCGCGGAAGAGCGAACCCGCGCGCACCTCGTTGTTCACATAGACGCCCGCGGCGCTGCCGCCGATCGCATCGACCTGCGGCAGATGCTTGGCGGCACGCGTCAGCGAGTCATGCACTCCCTCGAGATGGTAGGCGGGATCCTGCTGGAAATACGGGTCCCACGTGATCTCCTCGGAGAAGACGACCTCGCCGTCGATGAGTGCGGCGGCCTTGCGGTCGCTGCCGCCGAGATCGAAGCCGATGCGGCAGCCGTCCAGGTGCCGGCCCATGGGACGGCTGGTCTCGGTGGCGGCGGGCAGGGCGTCGAGCGCCACGGACTTGATGCTGAATTTCCGGCCGAAAATCTTTTCCCCCATGAAGGCATGATCGAAGGCGCGTGCCCCGGTCGGGTGGTAGATTTTGTAGAGCGCCGTCGCGATCTCGGGGGCGCCGGCGATGAGGATCTCGGGGCCGCCCTTCATCCAGAGGAGGAATTTGAGCAGCCGCTCCGCGTAGCGGACGTTGAGCGCCGCGCCCGGATGATCGCTGGCGAGCACGCGGCTTTCGTGGCGGAAGACCGCCCCGTCACCGCGCACAATCGCGATGACAAACGGCCGCGCCCCGGGGTCATCGGCCACGATCTTGGCGTAGCTGCGGTGCCAGAGCGCGGCGGGCAGGAAATTCGGGTCGAGCGCGGGCCGGCGCTTGGGGTCGAGGAAGAGCATGGGGCGTGGGGACTATTTCTTCTCCGCCGCCCAGATCGCCGCGCCGGCGATGCCGGCATTGTTGAAAAACTCCGCCGGCACGATCCGCGCGCGCGGCTTGATGAACTTGAAAAACTTCGCGTGCTTAGCGCTCACGCCGCCGCCCACAATGATCAGCTCGGGCCAGAGCAGCCGCTCGAGTTCGCCCACGTAGTCGCGGAGCCGGCCGCCCCACTCTTTCCACGACAGGTCCTTGTTCTCGCGCACGGAGGCCGCGACGTGCTTCTCCGCCGACTTGCCGCGTTTCCATGTAAAGTGCCCCAGCTCCAGCGGCACGACCACGCCCTGGTAGGCGAGCGCCGTGCCGACGCCGGTGCCGAGGGTGAGCAGGAGGGCCTTGCCCATGAAATTCCGCCCCGCGCCATAACGCATCTCGGCGATGCCGGCCGCCGCGGCGTCGTTGATCATCGCCACCGGGCAACCGGTGGCCCGGCCGAAAAGCTTGGCGGCATCGCAGCCGACAAACTTCGGATGCAGGTTGGCGGAGGTCCAGATGCGCGGCCCCTCGACCACGCCGGGAAAACCCACGCCGATCGGGCCGCGCCATTTGAAGTGTGCGGCGAGCTCGGCGACCACGCGAGCGACAGCGGCGGGCGTCATCGACTTGTCGATCTCGATGCGGTGGCGTTCGGCGAGCAGCTCGCCCGTGGCGGTGTTGACGGGCGCGCCCTTGATGGCGGAGCCGCCGATGTCGATGCCGAGGGTTTTCATCAGGAAAATAAGCTGCCTTTGCCGCGCACTGGGGCGCGCTCCAAAGGTGGGCGGATTACTTTTTCTTCTTCGCCGCCGGGGTCGGCTTGTCGTCGAGATTGGCCGCGAGCTGCGCCGGGGTGACCTTGGACTCGACGCCGTTTTTCGGCACCTCGGCCTTGGCGACCCAGAGGAGGGCGTTGAGGACGACCTTGCGCTGGTTGTCGTCGCCCCAGTGGGCGTGCGTGTGACCGCCGGTGAAGCCGAAGCCGCGCCCGCCGTCGGGGCGCTCGATGACCCACATCATCGTCTCGGTGCGGCCCTTGTCAGTTTGGATATGCGGATACGGCCCCTTGGGATGGACATACGGGCCGTCGCGCACCTGGTCGGAGGGCTTGGCAGTGAGGATGGGAGTCACGCCCTTCTGGCCCTCGGCCCAGCGCATGTTGAAATACCACTCGTCGTGCGTGCTGAAAGGCTTCACGCCGCGCGCGACCGGGTGCACGGGAAACTCCTTGAAGTCCGGCGCCCACATCGGGTTCACCGAGTAGGAATTTTCGTAGTAGCCGCCGAGCCAGCGCAGGAACTCCGGGCCGCCATTGTCCTTCAGCACTTCGACGCCGTAGTGCATGAAGCCGAGGCCGACGCCCTTCTTCGCCAGGCCGTCGAGAAAAGCCTTGCGGTTATCCTGCACGGCCGGGTGCCGGCCGCCGCCGTCGGCGTAGATGACGACCGCCGCCGCGCCCTCGAACGCCGCGTCGCTCGCAGGCCAGCCGTTGGCGTGGACCTCGACCTTCACGCCGGGCGTTTTCTCAAGGCTGGCCTGCAGCAGCAGGCAGCCCGCGCGAAACTCGTGCATGCCCGGCGGATGACTCGGCTTGCCGGCGATGAGGACGATTTTCTTGTCGGCGGCGCAGCCAAGCGGGATGCCGGCGGCCAATGTGAAAGCGAACAAGGCGAGGAGACGTTTCATGGGGAGAGCAAGAGGGCAGCGGGGGCACGGGGGCGGGACAAATCAAAAAGTAATCGCTGTAGCCCGCTGCGGAAGAAGCGGGACTCTGGGGTAGCGCGGTGCTTCAGCCCGCGCCGAATGCGATGCCGACTTCCTGCGCGGGCTGAAGCACCGCGCTACCTCAAGACATCCCTGCTCTCACGAGCAGGGCTACACAATCCCGCCTCACTTCAGCGCCACACCCGTCGCCTGCACCTTGCGCCGGTAGATGGCGGTGCCGGCGCCGACGTAGAGATAATTGCGCCCTGGGCCCGAGAGCACGCAGCTGACCTCGCTGCGCTCGCGGCTCGTCTTGGCGAGCACGCCGCAGAGGCGGCCCGTGGGATCAAACACTTGGATGCCCAGCGCCGTGGTCACGTAATAGCGGCCTTGCTCGTCCGTCGTCATGCCGTCGCCGCTCGCGGCGGGGAGATACGGCGGCGGCTGCTGGCTCTTGAACTCGCCCTTCGGATCGATCGGGCGGCGCATCGCCATCGTGGGTGCGCCGGCGTCGAGCGAGCCGTCGGCGTTGACGCGAAAGGTCCACACGCTGCCGCCGCGGTGCTCGCTCACGGCGAGCGTGCCCTGGTCGGGCGAAAGCGTGATGCCGTTGGGATTGGCGATGCCACCGGCGGCGGCGCGCAGCGCCTTGGTCGCGAGGTTCACGTGCGCGACCTCCTTCTTCGCCGTGTGCGTGAAGTAGAGGTGCCCGGTGCGGGTGACGACGAGGTCGTTGGGCTGCACCTCGGTCACGATCACCTCGACCGCGCCCGTCTTGAGATCGATCGCGACGACGCGCTTCTTGGCGCCTTGGCAGGCGTAGGCGCGGCCGTCGGGGCCGAACTTCATCCCGCTCACCACTTCGTCGCTTAGCTTGGTCTTCGTGCCGTCGAGCGCGATGCGGTAGATGCCGGGCGCGGCGCCGCGCATGTCGCAGAAATAGAAATTGCCCGCGTCGTCGGTCGCGAGCGCGTCACCGAAGCCGATGTTCTCGACGACCGGCTGCCAACCCTCGCCCTCGATGAGCAGGCGGTGCAGCGTCATGTCGCCACCGAGGTCACCCTTGGTGACGATCTCGGGTTTGGGCGTCTCCTTGCGCCAGAGCCAGCGGAGCGCATCGGGAAACACCGAGCCGCCATGCACGGAGCCGTGGCTGTAGCCCTCGGCCCACTCGAGATGCGTGTCGTAGCCCATGTAGCGCAGCGCGGCGTGCATCTGTTTGTTGGCGATCGGCCAGTTGCCGAAATTGTTGTCGAGGTCGCCGCTCACGTCCTCGAGATAGACGCGGAGCGGCTTGCGCTCCGTCTTGCGCACGAGCGCGGGATAGGCGTCGCCGCCGCGGAGATTCACGAAGCTGCCCACGGTCGAGTGGACCTTCCCAAATTGATCGGGCCGCTCCCACGCCGCGGTGAAGGCCGCGATGCCGCCGCTGCTCGATCCGCTGATCGCGCGCATCGCGGGGTCCTTGGAGACGGGAAACTGCTTCTCCACCTCGGGCAGAATCTCCTCGAGGAGCATGCGCACGTAGCGGTCGCCGAGGGAGTCGTATTCGAGGCCGCGGTTGCTGAAGGTCGTGCCGGCTTTCTTCGCCGGGTTCGGCGGACGCGTGGGATCGTTGCCGGGATTGACCATCACGGCGACCGTCACGGGCATCTCGCCGCGCGCGATCAGGTTTTCAAACACGATCGGGACGCGGAAATTTCCCGTGGGGTTGTGGTAGTTGCGGCCGTCCTGGAAAACCATGAGCGCCGCGCTGCCGTCGGGCTTGTAGCCGGCGGGCACATAGACCCACCAGTCTCGCGTGGTGCCGGCGAAAATCTTCGATTGCAGCGCGGGCATCGCGATGAGGCGGCCCGTCGGCACGCCCGGCTGCGGCAAGTGATCCGGCGTGGCCTTGAAGGCCTCGGCGGCAAAGGGGAGCGAAGGCAGAAGTGCGAAGAGTGAAAGGTGAAAGAGGGAGCGCATGGGAAAGATGGGAAGGCGCTCGCCGCTACGGTTTCCAGTCGCGCCACAGCCAGCGCAACGTGTCCGGAAAAATCGCGCCGCCGTGCTTGCCGTTGTGGCCCTCGGTGCCGAAGACGAATGTGTGATCGTAGCCGGCGAATTTAAGCGCGGCCGCCATGTCCTGGTTGGCGAGCGGCCAGTTGCCGTGGAGGTTGTCGAGGTCGCCGCTGCCGTCCTGCAAGAACACCCGCAGCGGCTTCGGCGCGGACTTCGACGCCCGCACGATCCCGGCGTAGCGATGGCCGCCCTGGATGTTGGTGAAGCTGCCGATGTGCGAGACGACCTTGCGAAACGCGTCCGGCCGCTCCCACGCAATCGTGAAGGCCGCGATGCCGCCGCTGCTGTTGCCGCACACCGCGCGGCCCGCGGGATCGGCGGTCACGTTGAGGCCCTTGAGCGCCTCGGGCAGCAGCTCGTCGAGGAGGAAGCGGGCGTTGGCGTCGCCGAGCGAGTCGTATTCGTAGCTGCGCTGGCTGCGATCCTTGGCGCCGGGCGCGGCGGAGGCCTTGACGACGCCGGGGTTGATGCCGACCGCGATGGTCACGGGCATGTCCTTTTTCGCGATCAGGTTGTCGAAAACGACGGGCACGCGATACGCGCCGGTCGCGTTCATCATGCCCGCGCCGTCGAAGAACACCATGAGGCACGCCGGCTTGGCCGCGTCGTATTGCGCCGGCACATAGACCTGAAACTCGCGCGTGGTGCCGGGAAACACCTTGCTCGCCGTGAAGGTGCCCGTGCGGACCGTGCCCTTGGGCACACCGGCCTGCGGCGACGAATCGGGGCCGAGCACATAGGACTCGGCGGCGTGGAGGGGGAGCGCGGCAAGGAGCAGCGCGAATGCGGAGGGGCGGAGGCGCACGGAGAAACTGCTAGCGAGGGCGGCGGGGGGAGCAAGCGGCAAGAAATCCAGCCTCGCGCTATGTCGATCCACACGCTCGTTCAGACAAATCAAAACTTGAGCCACCAAATCGCGCTCACAAGCTGACCAGCACGACGAGAGAACAAACATTCAACGCTACCCGTTAGCCAAAATATGATCCCCAAAACCACGACTTGGATTTGCGACAGATGCGGTGAAACAGTGAGCGCCTCAGAAGGGTTACTTCAATGGCTCGTGATCCCGAAAAACGATGAAAGCGGTTATCGCCGCGAAGGGCTTGAATTGGTTCACATCAGACGACCTGACCGGCCGAAGTGCGCTTACGATGCCCAATCTGTTTTCAAGGCCAAAAATGCTACGACCTCTGATCTAAACTTGGAGCGGCTTGACGGGCATGATGGCCTAATGCTGCTGCTCTCGTTTATCGCCGAAGGGGACTTTGCAGAAAACAAAGAGATAATTGAGGTGATTAAGCGATTGCTCGTGCCGGGATATGAGCAAGTCCGTCATCACCTGGAGCGCGCCGCCAGCGAAGGTGTTTGTGAGCCAAACACACCCGAAGGATTTCCGGAGCAAACTCAGATCGAAGCTGTGATCAAGTGGCTAGAGTCCGGCGGACAGAACAATTAACGCCAATGCGACGAACAGTTGGACATCGCCCAACCGCAGGAATCACGCTCTTTGCCTCAATGCCCGCACCCGCACCCCGAGCCGCAATTGCCCTCGTCCGCCTTGTGTGCGTGGCCGTGGTTTAGCTCCTCGGCGGTCGCTTCGCGGGCGGCGGTGATTTCGACGTCGAAGGTCAGGTCCACGCCGGCGAGCGGGTGGTTGGCGTCGAGCAGCACTTGATCGCCCTCGATGGCGGCGACGGTCACGACCGGATCGGCGCGGTGCGGGCCGGTCTGGAATTGGTCGCCGATCTTCAGCTCGCCCTCGACCGGCAGCGCCGCGCGCGGCACGTGCTGCATCTGCGCGGGGTCGCGCTCGCCGTAGGCTTTTTTCGCCGGCACGGTCACGCGCGACTTGGCGCCCGCGGCGGCGGTGCGGAGCTGCTCGTCGAGCCCGTCGATGATCTGGCCCGAGCCCTCGAGGTAGCTGATGGGCTCGCCGCCGGCGGAGCTGTCGAGCACGCGGCCGCTCGGATCACGGAGGGTGTAGTGGAAGGAGACGACGCGAGGCATGTTTGGAAGAGACGGGGAGACAGAGAGAGGGGGAGACAGGGAGAAAGTGCAAGCGGAGGCCCCGGCCTTTTTCTCTCCCCTTCCCCGCGTCCCCGTGTCTCCGCGTCCCGAGCAACACGCCGCCGTCAGGTCTCCTGCCGCAGCACCTCGAGCGGCGGGTGGTTCGCGATGCCGCGGCTGGCGAGCAGGCCGGTCGCGACCGTCACGAGGCAGACGATCACACCGGCGGCGAGCGGCAGCCACACGTGCACGCCGGGCGCGATGCGAAACACGAAGTGCGCGAGCAGCGCGTTGCCCGCGAGCGCGAGCAGGGAGCCGACGAAGGCCGCGAGCGCGCCGAGAATCGCGTATTCCACGAGCTGGATGCGCCAGAGCTGCCGCTGCGTGGCGCCGAGCGTGCGCAGCAGCACCGTCTCGCGCACGCGCTGGAACCGCCCCGTCGCCACCGCACCCACGAGCACGATCACGCCGGTCAGGACCGTGAAGAGCGCCATCGCGTTGATCGCGAAGGCGACGTTCGAGAACAGGCTGTCCACCGTCTGCAGCACAAGCGCGAGGTCGATGGCGGTCACGTTGGGGAACACCGCGACGAGCGCGCGCTGCACGCGCGCGGAATGCGCGGCATCGGTCGCGCGCACGGCGGCCACGTGGAATTTGGGCGCCGGCTCCAGGACGCCCCGCGGAAACACCACGAAGAAATTCGGCTCCAGCCGCCGCCACTCCACGGCGCGCACGCTCGCGATGCGCGAGCGCAGCGGCACGCCTTGCACGTCCCACCCAATCTCGTCGCCCAGGGCCAGGCCCATCTCATTGAGCAGCCCCTCCTCGATCGAGATCGGGACGACGGCCTCGCCGGGCGCGACCTCGCCGACGAACGTCCCGCCCACGAGGCGCTCCGTGCCCGTGAGTTCGCCGCGGTAGGTCGAGCGGTATTCGCGGCGCAGCGTCCAGCCCGGCAGCCGCCCCTCGCCCGCGCCCCCGCGTTTTCCTTTCTCCGCCTCTCCTTTCCGCTCCGTCTCACTCTCTTTCGGCGCCGCCCCGCCGCGCCAGCCCGAGCGGATGAGCTCCTCGACCGGCCGGCCCTTCACCGAGGCGATCTTCATCGTGACAATCGGCGCGTGCACGAGCACGGGCGCGCCCTCGGCGGCGACACGTGACTTCAACTCGTCTATCTGGTCGTCCTGGATGTCGAAGAGCAGGACGTTGGGCCGGTCGCCGCCGCCGGAAAACTCGATCTCCTTCAGCAGCGTGCTGCGCGTGAGAAAGAGCGTGAGCATCAGAAACGTCCCGAGCCCGAGCGAGAGCAGCAGGAGCACGGTGCGGTTGTTGGGCCGGTGGAGGTTGGCCACGCCCTGGCGCACGACATAGGGCGCGCTCCGCGGAAACCAGCGGCGCGCGGCCCAGGCGGTCAGCTGCGCGAGCCCGGCGAGCAGGCCGAAGCCCACGGCCAGTGCGGCGGTGAACCCGAGGCCCTCGCGCACCTTGCCCGTCTGCCAGATCGCGAAGCCCGCCACCGCCGCCACGATGAACGCCCCGATCGCGATCCGCCACGGGTCGCGCCCGCCGCCCTGCTCCGCCACCGCGGAGCGGATGGCCACGAGCGGCGACACCCGCCGCACCGCGAGCAGCGGCAGCAGCGTGAAGAGCACGCAGATCACCAGCCCCGCGCCCACCCCGCGCGCCACCGCCGGCCACGCGATGAAGAACTGCACCTCAAACGGCAGCAGGTCCCCGAGCAACCACGGCAGGGCCAGCTGAATCGCGAGCCCCAGCGCCGCGCCGGCCAGCGCCCCGAGGAGACCGAGCGCCACGCCCTGCACCAGATAAACCGCAAAACTCTGCCGCGCACTCGCCCCGAGGCACCGCAGCACCGCGACCGTCGCGATCTTCTGCCGCACATAGACGTGGATCGCGCTCGCCACGCCAATGGCGCCGAGGAAGAGCGCAATGAATCCGACGAGGCCGAGGAAGTTCTCGATGTTCTCCAGCACGCGGCCGAGGTTGCGCTTGCGCTCCGCCACGGTGTCGAAGCCCAGGCCCTCGCCGCGCAGCGCCTGCCGCAGCTCGCGCTCCACCACGTCCGGCGCGCGGCCGGGCGGCAGCCGCAGCATGGTGCGATGGCGCACGAGCACGTTGCGCTCGGCGAGGCCCGTCGCCTCGAGCGCGCTGCGCGGGATCAGGGCGCGGGGAGCCATCGTCGCGGCGAGCGCGGAGGATTCGCCGGGCATCTTTTGCAGCGCGCCGATCACCGTGAAGGTCGTGTTGCCCAGCCGCACGGTGTCGCCGACCTTGGCGTCGAACTGCCGCAGCAGCGTCTCCTCCACGATCGCGACCTCGCCGCCCGCGCGCAGCCGCGCCGGGGCGTCCGCGGGCGCGGTCACGAAGTCGCCGAAGAACGGAAACGCGCCCTCCATCGCGCGCACATTGACGAGCCGGGTGAGGCCGCCCGCCGTGGGAAACGCCATCATCGAGGAGAAGCTCACCTCACCCGCCATCTCGCTCGCGACCGCCGTGATCTGCCGGCGCGCGGTGTCGCTGAGCGGCGTGCGGCCGGAGACGATCAGATCGGCCCCCAGCAGGCCCTTGGCCTGATCGTCGATGGCGCGCTCGAGATTGGCGCCGAGCGAGCCGATGGCGACGAGCGCGGCGATGCCGAGCACGATGGACAGCGAGTAAAGCACCAGCCGCCGCCGCGAAGCCCGCGAATCCCGCCAGGCCATTTTGAGGATGAAGTTCATGCGGAGGATCGGTGGAATCGGACTTGGGCCACAGAGATCACAGAGGAGGCAGAAAGGTCACGGAGGAGAACTGTCCAAGGCATGTCATGGCCGGCCGGCGCGGCTCCGGGGTAGCGCGGTGCTTCAGCCCGCGCCGATAACCCTCAGCATTAACCACGGATGGCACGGATGAACACGGATGGAGGTTCGGCAGCGGGAATCGATCCGTGTCGATCCGTGCCATCCGTGGTTCAGATTGTCTCCTCTTCCGGCGCGGGCTGAAGCACCGCGCTACCCCAGACCGCCGCAAGCGAGCGTGGATGAGCACTCCCGTTCTCTGTGTCCTCTGTGTCATCTCTCCGTGCCCTCGGTGACTAATGTTTGCTCATCGCTCACCACCGCTCCGCTCCGCAGGCGGATCACCCGCTGGCAACGTGCGGCCAATTCGAGGTCGTGCGTCACGAGCACGAGGGTTGTCTGCTTCTCGCGGTTCAGCCCGAAGATCAATTCCACCATCGCGTGCGCGGTGTCGCCGTCGAGGTTGCCCGTGGGCTCGTCGCAGAACAAAATCTTCGGCCGGTTCATGAACGCCCGCGCCAGCGCCACGCGCTGCTGCTCGCCGCCGGAGAGCTGCAGCGGATAGTGCTCGCAGCGCTCGCCGAGGCCCACGCGCGTGAGCAGCGCCCGCGCCTCGGCCTCCGCCGCCGCGCCGCCCTCGCCGCGCAGCTCGACGGGCACGAGCACGTTTTCCAGCGCGGTGAGCGTCGGGATCAGCTGGAAGTTTTGAAACACGAAGCCCACGTGGCGGTTTCGCACGAGCGCACGCGCATCCTCGCTCAGTGCGCCGATGGATTCTCCGGCGAGAATCACCTCGCCGGTGCTCGGCCGATCGAGCCCGGCGCAGAGGCCGAGCAGGGTGGTCTTGCCGCTCCCGCTCGGGCCCACGATCGCGAGCGTCGCGCCCGCGGCGAGATCGAAGCCCACCTCGTGGAGCACCGTGAGCGGACCGGCGGCGGTCGGGTAGGTTTTGGTGAGCCGCTGGACTTTCAGCATCGACGGGACATTCATGAGGAGCCGCCCACGAAACACACGAATCCCACGAAATCGAGCCGTCATGCCCCTTTCATTTCCCGCGCGCCACCCGGTCCGTCTTTCCCCTCGCCTCTGGTTCGCGTGTTTCGTCGGCCTCATCGGCCAGCTCTTCGCCGCCGAGCCCCCGCGCACGATTGTGTTTTTCGGCGACAGCCTGACGGCGGGCTACGGCCTGGAGGATCCGTCATCGCAAGGCTACCCCGCGATAATCCAGAGGAAAATCGACGCCGCCGGGCTCGCCTGGCGCGCGGTCAACGCCGGCCTGAGCGGCGAGACCTCGGCGGGCGGCCTGCGGCGCATCGACTGGATCCTGCGCCAGCCCATCGACGTCTTCGTGCTCGCGCTCGGCGGCAACGACGGCCTCCGCGGCGTCGATCCGGCGGTGACGCGCGGGAACTTGGAAAAAATCCTCGAACGTGTGCGTGCGAAGTATCCGCGCGCGCAGCTCGTCGTCGCCGGGATGCAGATGCCGGCCGGGATGGGTCCCGAGTTTGCGCAGGCCTTCGCCGAGGTGTTTCCCACCGTCGCCGCCAAGCACGACGCCGCGCTGATCCCGTTTCTCCTCGAAGGCGTGGGCGGCAGCGCCGCGCTCAACCAACCCGACCGCATCCACCCCACCGCCGCCGGCCAGCGGATTCTGGCCGAGAATGTGTGGGCGGTGCTGCGGAAGATGCTGTGAGGGAGTTCGGGCTTGCGCCCGTTTTCACCGCGAAACTTCGGCACTCTTCCCCAAGGCCTCAAGTTCCCTTCGCAATCTGGGCAGCGCAGCATGATCGGCCCGCAAGCGGTCCAGCTCGGCGGCGGGAATTTGCCGGGCACGCAGGCGTTGGTTCTCCTCCCGCAGCTGCTCCAGCTCCGTCATGGTCGCCCGCGCCAGCTTGAGTTCGGCGCGCAACGCCAGCGTTTGCCGCCATTGGGAAAACAAACCGACGCCGCCCGCGGCGACGAGCGCTCCGAGCACGACAAGGAAGCCGAACGATGATCGCCGCTTCATGGCGGAAGTTGTCCGGGCTGCGGGACGGCCTTGAATTTTCCGGAAGCCGGCGGCACCCAGCCGGCAGCACGCGCGTTTTCGGTGAAGACTTTGATTTCAGCCTGCTTCGACTTAATCGCCTCGAGCTTCTGCTGCACTGCAGCCTGCGCAGCCGTCTTGGCTTCCGATGAGAGCGACGAAGCCTTGGCGGCTTCGCTGAGCATCTTGAATTCCTCGACCAGCTTGTTGCCTTCGCGGTTCATCCGCGCGATCTCCGCCTGAATATCCGGCGCGACGCGGCTCACCTCCGCGAGCCGGGCCTTTTCGTTCCTTGATCGTTGGGCTTCCTGCGCCTCGGCCACGAGACGCGAAAGCCGGGCAAACTCTAGGTCATCTCCACGAAGTTTTTCGACCTCAGCTGCAACGGCAGCGAACTGCTCATTCTCCGAGCGAAGCCTCGCGATTGCCTGATGCTCGACTCGGAGTGCGGCGATTTCACGGCGGATGTCCGCCTGGGTTTCCGCCTGCACGACGCAGCCGATCGCGCCCGCCGCCGCGAGCGCACCGGCGACCCCGACCTGAAGTTTGCTCATGCTCATAAATGAAATCGCCGGGCCCAGCCATGTGCCCGCACCGGCGAGCGCCATGGTCGCCACGCTCGCCGCCAAGCCCGCCGGCACAGCCGCGGTCGCCTGATTCCCCAGCGCCAACGCCAGCGCCGCGGTCGTCGAGGTAACGCCGCGCTGGGCGAGGCAGTCGTGCAGTTTGTCCAAAGCCCGGCTCACGCGCTTGCGCGCCGCCTCCTCGGAAATTGCGAGACGCCGGCCGACTTCCGCAAACGGCTTCTCTTCCAAAAACCGCAGCGCCACCGCATCGCGATCCTCGTCGCCGAGCTCGGCCATCGCTTCGTCGAGCACGGGACGAAGCTTGTCCCAATCCACCGCAGGGTCCGTTCCGTCGGCTGACAGGGTTGCGTTCATGATGAGGTTCTCCTGTTCGCGGGCACGCCGCCGGCGCTCGCTGCGCACGAGGTCCGAGGCCGCGAATTGCGCGCTGCGATAGAGCCAGCCGCTCAGCACGGGGCGGCTCGCGAGGGTCGTCGCTTTCCGGGCGAGATCGGCAAACACCCGCTGGGTCACATCCTGCGCGAGGTGCGTGTCGCCGCCCACCTGCCGGAGTGCGACGGAATAGACGAGGCCCACGCGGCGCTTCACCAGCTCGGCAAAGGCCGTTTGCGAGCGGGTCTCGGCGTAGGCTTGCAGCAATTCGGAATCCTCAGTCATGGAGTCGATACCCAATAGCAGGCACGGCCGCGGAAACCGGACACAAAAAAGGCCGGGAGACGCGCGAAGGCACGGCTCCCGGCCCCTAATCCAATCGTGGGCTCAGTTCGTGATGTCGTGCGTCGTGCTCGACTCGCGGATCGGGAGGTAGACCTCATACCACTTCTTCTGCGCCGCGCTGTCGGTGTAGGCCTTGAGCGCGGCCTCATCGGCGAACTCCATCACGAAGGCATGGGTGCGCGGCAGCTCCGTGCCCTTGGCGTTCTGCACCTTGATCGAGCGGGTCCAGACGCGGGTGATGCCCTTGAAGCTCTTCGGCAGGGCGCGGACACCTTCGAGCGCGGCTTTGATCTGCGCCTCGGTGGCGTCTTTTTTCCAGGCGACGGTGACTACGTGGATGACGCTCTTCGGCGTCGTGTCGGCGGCGTGGGTGGTAGCGGCGCCCGCGAGCACGCCCGCGAGCAGGAGGAGGGAAACGAGTTTTTTCATGGGAATGGTCCTTGAGGTTGAGAGGAGTCGCCCAAGAACGGGCGACGCCATCGAAGCTCAGGTTTGCTGATTCCCGCGAAACCGGTCAACTCCCACCACGCATCCCCCATGAACCTCCCCGCCCCCCGCCGCCTGCTCGCCCTGATTGCCCTGTTCGCCCTTGCCGCGCTGCCGCTCCGCGCCGCGCGCATCGTCCTCGTGGCCGGGGGCGACGACGATCGCACCGGCATCGCCGCAACCCAGGCGAAGCTGCGCGAACCCTTCGGCGTGGACTTCAACGCGGCGGGCAACCTCTTCATCGTCGAGATGGCCAGTGGCAACCGTCTCCTCCAAGTCGATGCCCGCGGCACCCTCACGCACATCGCCGGCCTGCCCACAGCGGGCGATGCCGGCGATGGCGGCCCGGCGCTCGCCGCGCAGTTCAACGGCCCGCACAACCTCGCCGTGCTCCCCGGTGGCGACGTGCTCATCAGCGACACGTGGAACGGCCGCGTGCGCCGTGTCGATGTCGCGCGCGGCACCGTGACCAGCCTCCCCGGCTTCAACGTCGCCGCCGCCCGCGGGCGCGCCGCCGGCCCCTACTGCATCACGCTCGATTTCACCGGCACGCAGCTCATCGTCGCCGACCTCACGCGTGTCCACGCGATCGATGTGAAGACCGGCGCGGCGCGCATCCTTGCTGGCAACGGCACCAAGGGCCGGCCCGCTGACGGCGCGATCGCCACCGAGGCCCCGCTTTCCGATCCGCGGGCCGCTGCCCTCGACCGGCAGGGCAACCTCTACATCCTCGAACGCAACGGCCACGCCCTGCGCGTGGTCGGCCGCGACGGAAGAATCCGCACCGTCGTCAACGCCTCCGGCCAGAAAGGTGCCACGGGCGACGGCGGCGATGCGCTCGCCGCCACGATGAGCGGTCCCAAGCACCTTTGTATCGATCGCGACGACACCGTGCTCATCGCCGACGCCGAGAATCATCTCATCCGCCGCTACGTGCCCGCCACGGGGAAAATCGTGCGCGTCGCCGGCACCGGACAGAAAGGCGCCGCCGGAGTCGGCGGCCCGCCCGAGAAGGCCGAGCTGAACCGCCCCCACGGCGTGACCGTGCATCGCGACGGCACCCTCTACATCACCGACAGCTACAACAATCGTATCCTGAAAATCGTGCCGTAGCGCGCAGATCAGACCGCAGAGCGTCTTCCTCAGCCGCGGGCGGCCTGCAGTTCACTCTTTCTCGGCGCCCCCCCGGCGGGGCGCGCGGGCCTCACTTCTTCTTCCGCGGCTCGTCGGTGTTGTGGGTCTTCAGGGCGTCGAGAAACTCCACGGGCGCGAAGTCGTCGCTCAGCACCTGGCCGGCGCGCATGCGGTTGAGCGGCAGGCGCACGTGCTCGCCGCGCACGTGCTTCATGTCCACCCGGCCGGCGAAGATCGGCTGCGTGACCGATTCCGGGCTCGGCCACTTGGCGGGATCAATGATCAGCGGCTCGCGGTATTTCACGGCGCAGGCGATCACGTTGCCCCGGCCCTCGGTCTCGAAGAGCACGACCTGCGGGAACACGGCCTGGATGGTCTTGAGATCGGAGTAATAGAGCTCGGTGGTCGCGTGGAGATTGCTGATGAAGACGCCGCGGTCGCTCAGGCGCGCGGCGCATTCGCGATAGAACTCCTCCGTCTTCAGGTGCGGCGGCACGAACCCGCCGCGGTAGGCGTCGAGGATGAGCCAGTCCCATTGCTCGCGGTTGCGTTTGATGAACATGCGCCCGTCCATGACCGTGACGGGCGTCTTGGGGCCGGGTTTGAAGCCCATGTGAACCTCGCAGAGCTCGACGACCTTGGGGTCGAGCTCGACGGTGTGCAGCAACGCCTCGGGATAGGCCGCGGTAAACAGCCGGTGGAACCCCGCGCCGCCGAGGCCGACCATGAGCACGCGCTGGGGCTTGGGCTGGATGAAGAGCGCGCCGTAGAGCGACTGGATGTAGTGGACGATCGGCTTGTAGGGATCGGTGAGATCGATGGCCGACTCGAGGGCCTCGGTGCCGCGCGCCCGGGCGCGCATCTCGACGATGTTGCCGCGCTTCTCGATCGTGAGGCTGTTGTAGATCGTGTCGTGGCGCTCGGTGAAGTCGCCGGCGCGTTCCGCGGCCAGGGCCGCGCAGGGCAGGACGAGAGCAAGAATGAGGGAGCGTTTCATGAAGCTTGGGGCTGCCGCAGCAGACGCACGAGGCCGGCGAGGCACAGCACCGCGACCGCGAGCCAGAGATAGAGTAGCGTCGAGACGCGGAAGTGCGAGATGAGGACGAAGGTCGTGAGCATCACGCCGGCGATGTTGCCGAGCGTGCTCACGCCATAGACGAGGCCGGAGGCCTTGCCCGGAGGTGTGCCGCGCGCCGCCAGCCATTGCACGCACTGCGGGGCAAAGGTGGACAGCGCCGTGACCGGCACGAAAAACAGCGCCACGCAGGAGAGCAGGACGCCGAGCCCGCCGGGCGGAAACGCCTCCTCGATCCCGCCCAGGATCGCGCGGCCCCAGAGGGCGGTGATCGTGAGGGTCACGACCGCGGCGACGGCGCCGATGTTCTGGCCGCGGCGGCGCGCCTCGAGCGGGAGGTTGCTGATCCAGCCGCCGAGCATCGAGCCGATGCTGAATGCGGCGAGAAACGTCGAGATGAGGCACGCCCAGACATCGATGCTGGAGCCGAAGTGCGGGCTGAGGAGCCGGGAGCCGAGCATCTGGAAACCCATGCTCAGGATGCCAAGGGTGGTGACGGCGACGTAGAAGGCGAGTGAGGTCACAGTGGGGCGGGCAAGGTGCGGGTCCGCCCCGTCGATGTCACCTCGAAAGTCCGCGTGCGTCCTGCCGCGCGTCGCCGCCCGCGCCACCCCATGAAAATCCTCTCCGTCCTCGCCGCCCTGCCCTGCGTCTGCGCGCTCCACGCGCAGCCTGTCTCGCCGCCCCGGCCGACGATGGGGTCGGCGGTGTTTGCGTGGGAAAAACTCGTCGCCCGGCCCACGCCCGTGGGCGAGCGCCGCGATGTCGCCCGCCACGCCACGCCCACGCTCGCGGTCTTTGAGTGCCACATCACCACGCTCAACCCCGGCGCCGCCTCGCACGAGCCGCACCGCCATCCGCAGGAGGAGCTCATCATCGTAAAGGAGGGCACGCTCGAGGTGCATATCAACGGCCAGACGCAGGTCGCCGGCCGCGGCTCCACTTTTTTCTACGCCTCCAACGACGCCCACCGCGTGCGCAACGTCGGCGACACCCGCGCCACCTACTGGGTGATCAACCTCGCCTCGGCCGCGACTCACGCGCCCGCGCTGCACAACCCCGCGCCCTCGCTGAAGTCAGGCGTGTTTGACTGGGAGAAACTCACGGTCACCCCGACCAAAACCGGCGAGCGGCGCGCCGTGCTCGAAGGCTCGACCGTCACGCTCGCCAAGCTCCAGAGCCACATCACCACCATCGAGGGCGGCGTGGCCGCGCACGGCGCCCACCGCCATCCGGACGACGAGATCGTGCTCGTCGCCGAGGGGGCCATCGAGGCCACCATCAACGGCCGCGCCGAGGTCGGCGGGCCGGGCTCGGTGTTCTTCTTCGCCTCCGACGATCTCCACGGGATGAAGAACGCGGGGGCGACGCGCGCACGTTACCACGTCATCCGTCTGGTCACCGCCGCGACACCGAAACCCGCTCCCGCCACGGCGAAGTAGCGCGGCCTATCGCCGCCGATACTCCATGCCCTCAATCGCACCGAGGAGCTGCTGGTAGGCCTCCTCGCTGAAACTGTCCGCCCCGATGAATATCTCGAGGTGGACATCGGCCGCGAGCCGGATGCGGCCGGAGCTGATGACCTTAAACTCGCCGGGCGGGGCTTTGCGGCCGCGCAGGGCGGCATCGGTGAAGCTGCAGTAGAACCCATAGCCCGATCCCAAGGTGAACTCCCGGGCCCGGGCCTTGCGCTCCACCGACTGCTCCTCGTAGGGCAGGCAATCGGCCTCCACCCGCAGCTTGAGGCGCTGCTTCGTGTCGTAGCGATCAACGTCGGGGTAGGTCACCTTGATGGTGGCCTGCGCGTTGATGGAGTCCTGCTTCGGCGCAAACATGATGTCGTATTGGCCGGCCATGTTGATGACGGTGGCCTTCCAATCACCGAGTAGGTAAAGCGTGGCCTTCCCGCGCGGGCCAAAGTCCAGCACGTGCTCTTGGGCGGCAGCGCGAGTGGCGAACAGTCCCATCAAAGCGAGCAGCGCAAACAGCGGGAATCGGGCAATCATGGCTCCGATAAGAAACAGCCGGCCGCGCCGCGCGACGAAAAAACTACCGCCCCTCCGCCAGCCGCGCCCGCCAGCGCGGGTAGTCGCGCTGCAGGAGCTGCCGCGGCGCGGTCACATACCAGCCTGAGCCCGTGCGGCGCTCGCGATCGACCTCGGCGAGCGAGTAGACTTTTTTTCCGTCACGACTCGCGAAGATCGGCCGATCGGTGCCGGGTTCGATGGTGCGGGCCCAGAGCGGCGGCGCGCCGGGTTCCGGCACGACCACGACATCGAAGTCCGTTTTGTGCCGCACAAACTCCGCCGGCGGCGCGGGCACCCGCTTCACCGCGATGCCGTCGAGCTGCGTCCGTTTCAGCCACGCGATCGCCGCCTCCACCGCACGCACAATCTCGGGCGCAGGTTTTTCAGCGCGCATCAGAAACTGCACGACCTCGGTCGTGTCGCCCGGCGCGACGCACGGCAGCTCAAAGGTCCGAGCGCCCACGGTCGCGAGCGTCACCTCGTCGTGCTGCTGCCCCCAGCCGGTCGGGGCGCCGTCGCCGCCGGGGATCTGCATCTTGAGCAGGCAGGCGGTGCCGCGCGCCACGGCCTCCGCGCAGCGGACGCGGCGCGCCTCGTCGAGCCAGGCAAAATGCGGCGCGCGATCCGCGGCGTCCTTGAGCACATTCAGGATACCGATCATGACGCCGTCGTTGAGCGTGATGCGCTTCGCGATCGTGCCGCCCTTGGGCCACCACTGCGGAAAGCCTCCGTTGGCGTATTGCGAGGCGAGCATGAACTCCAGGCCGCGCTCGCACGCCGCGCGCAGCGCCGGATCGCCGAGCGCGACGAAGGCCCGCGCGAGGTAGGCGACCTGCGGATGCGTGTTGTGGTTGTCGTAGCTGGTGTCGGTGTTCGTGCGCGTGTCGCGCACGAGTTTTTTCTGCGCCTCGGTGAGGACGGCGAGCATGTCGTAGTCCTTGGGCCAGCCGCCGTTTTCCCGCTGAAAAAGCAGGATGTTGTCCGCGATCTCGCGCGTCTGCTTCGGCCCATACGACGGCTGGTCCGGGCCCGTGGCCTGCATGAACCGCTCCGGCTGGATGATGTTGCGCCAGTGGTGCGCCGAGTCGCGGAAGCCGGTCGTGTCGATCGCCGGCGCGATGCCCTGCCCGGCGTCGATTTGGGCGAGGGCGGGGACGGCGGCGGCAAGCAGCAGCGCCGCGAGCGGGGTGAAGGGGCTTCTCATGGGGACGGCAAAGACGGATAGCGTGGAAGCAGGCATGCGTGGCGGCGAGCGTTTCATCAGCGCAGCCGGAAGACAAACCATGGCGCGGCAAACACCACCGCCATCCCAATGCTGAGCCACCGTCCGCGCGTAAGATCAAACTCCTCGAAAATCCGCTCCCACGATGCGCGAAAGACCCAGCGCCCGAAGCCGACGTCGAACGCGATCATCAGCCCGAGCCACAGGGCGCCGACGCCGAGCGCCTCCCACTCCGTGCGCACGCCGACCCACGGCAGCGTGAACCACGTGAGCCCGAGGATGAGGAGCGAGCCTGTGACCACGCCGATCTGCCGCGCGCGTCGGTCGCCGACGCGACGATTGAGCAGGCGCACGCGAAGGTAGCCTTGCACGACCTCGGCGAGCGCCAGCACCAGCCAGACGAGCAGGGCGCGGAGCAGCATGGGCATGGGGCCATTCTACGGATCGCGGTGCGGAGCGCCACGCCGGAGTGGCCGCGACTTTCGGCCCCGCGGCGGAATTGCTTTTGACCGCGCCACCGGGCGCCCGTTAGCTCGCCGACTCTTTTCACCATGTCCGCCGCGCATCCGACCATCATCTACACCAAGACCGACGAGGCCCCCGCGCTCGCCACCTATTCGCTCCTGCCGATCGTGCAGGCGTTCACGAAGCATGCGGGCATCGCCGTCGAGACGCGCGACATCTCCGTCGCGGGCCGCATCCTCGCGCAGTTCGCGGACAAGCTCCCGGCCCACCAGCGCGTGCCCGATGCCCTCGCCGAACTCGGCGCCCTCACGCTCAAGCCCGAGGCCAACATCATCAAGCTGCCCAACATCTCCGCCTCCGTCCCGCAGCTCAAGGCCGCCATCGCCGAGCTCCAGGCCAAGGGCTACCCCCTTCCCGATTTCCCCGAGAATCCCACGACCGACGCCGAGAAGGACGCCAAGGCCCGCTACGCGAAAGTCCTCGGCTCCGCCGTCAACCCCGTCCTCCGCGAAGGCAACTCCGACCGCCGCGCCCCCAAGGCCGTGAAGGACTACGCGAAGAAGCACCCGCACTCCATGGGCGCGTGGTCGCCCACCTCCAAGACTTCCGTCGCCACGATGGGGCACGACGATTTCTTCTCGAATGAGAAGTCCGTGACCGTCGCCGCCGCCACGACCGTGCGCATCGAGTTTGTCCCCGCACTGAGCGCCGCCGGCAAACAGGAGCCCACGATCGTCCTCAAGGAAAAGACTCCGCTCAAGGCCGGCGAAATCCTCGACGCCACCTTCATGAACCGGAAGGCCCTCGGCGCCTTCTTCGCGCAGCAAATCAACAAGGCAAAGAAAGACGGCGTCCTCTTCTCGCTCCACCTGAAGGCCACGATGATGAAGGTCAGCGACCCCATCATGTTCGGCCTGTGCGTGCGCGTGTTCTTCAAGGACCTCTTCACGAAGCACGCCGCCACCCTCGCCTCGCTCGGCGTCGATCTGAACAACGGCTTCGGCGACCTCGTCGGCAAGATCGCCACGCTCCCCGCTGACCAGAAGGCCGCCATCGAGGCCGACATCGCCGCCGTCTTCGCCGCGCGCCCCGCCGTCGCGATGGTCAACTCCGACAAGGGCATCACCAATCTCCACGTGCCCTCCGATGTGATCATCGACGCCTCCATGCCCGCGATGATCCGCACCTCCGGCCAGATGTGGAACGCGCAGGGCAAGGGCCAGGACACCCTCTGCGTCATCCCCGACAGCTGCTACGCCGGCGTCTACGCCACCACGATCGACTTCTGCAAAAAGCACGGCGCCTTCGATCCCAAGACCATGGGCACCGTTCCCAACGTCGGCCTCATGGCCCAGGCCGCCGAGGAATACGGCTCGCACAACAAGACTTTCCAAGCCCCTGGCAACGGCACCATTCGCATCGTCACTGTTCCTCCCACCTCCGACCTCTCGCCTGAAATCCTCCTGTCCCACGAAGTGGAGACAGGCGACATCTGGCGTGCTTGCCAAACCAAGGACGCCCCTGTGCAGGACTGGGTGAAACTCGCCGTCAACCGCGCCCGCCTCTCCGGCATGCCCGCCATCTTCTGGCTCGACGAAAAACGCCCGCACGACGCCCAGCTCATCGCGAAGGTGAAAGCCAACCTCGCGAAGCACGACACCACGGGCCTCGACATCAAGATCCTCGCGCCCGCCGCCGCGTGCGAAGCCACGCTCTTCCGCCTCAAGGCCGGGCAGGACACGATTAGCGTCACCGGCAATGTCCTCCGCGACTACCTCACCGACCTCTTCCCGATCCTCGAAGTCGGCACCAGCGCCAAGATGCTCTCGATCGTCCCGCTGATGAACGGCGGCGGCCTCTTCGAAACCGGAGCCGGCGGCTCCGCGCCCAAGCACGTGCAGCAATTCACCGAGGAAAATTTCCTCCGGTGGGACAGCCTCGGCGAATTCTTCGCGCTCGCCGCGAGCTTCGAGCACCTCGGCATCACGCAAAACCACGCGAAGGCGAAGGTGCTCGCCGAAACCCTCGACGAGGCCAACGGCAAGTTCCTGGAGCACGACAAGAGCCCCGCCCGCAAAGTCGGCGCCGGCATCGACAACCGCGGCAGCCATTTCTACCTCTGCCTCTACTGGGCGCAGGCCTTGGCCTCCCAGACCCGAGACCCCGAACTCCAGACCCTTTTCCGCCCCGTGGCGGAAAAGCTCACCGCCGCCGAAAAACAAATCGTCGCCGAAATGATCGCCGTGCAGGGCAAGCCTGCTGACATCGGTGGCTACTACCAGCCGGACGACTCTAAGGCCTCGGCGGCGATGCGGCCGAGCAAGACGCTCAACGAGATTCTCGCCACCGTCTGATTGCTCCGCGTAGGGCCGCCGCTCGCCGGCGTGCCGCTGGTGGGTGCATCCCCCGCACTCCGGGACTTTATGGTCCCCATGGGAGCCTTGCTCTCCGGCGCAAAAAGATCATTCCTGCCCCCATGCAACAGACCGCCGTCATCCGCACTCGCATTGACCCACGGCGCAAAGCTCGCGCCGAAAAAATCCTGAGTAAACTCGGCGTGTCGCCGACGCAGGCTATTACTATGCTCTACGCGCAAATTGAACTGCGCAAAGCCATCCCGTTTCCGCTGCAGCTCGACGACAATCGCTCCGTCGCCGCGCCGATTGAACACGTCGCCCACGTCTGGGATCAACTCGACCAAGAGGACTACTCGCACCTCGCCAAGTCGTGACCACCAAGCCGGGCGAAATCTACCTCGTGGACTTGGGCATGGTTGCCAAGGTCCGGCCTGCCGTGGTGGTTTCCCGGTATGACCCTGATAGCCCGCGCGCACTTTCCATCTTCGTGCCGCTGACGACGGAGAACCGTGCCTCCGCCTATGAGGTCTCACTCGGGAAGCCACGATTTCTCAACAAGTATTCGTGGGCCAATGTCCAAGGACTGATGGCCGTCGGCCACGAGCGCATCATCCGCCTTCTCGGCACCGTGTCGGCGACCCAACTCGCCCAAATCAAGGTCGCAATTCGCCACGCATTGGAGTTGTGAGGCACGTCATAGCCATGAACCCGCCCATCACTCCCGGTGAAATCCTGCTGGAGGAATACCTCACTCCGATGGGAATTTCCCAAAACGCCATGGCCCGCGCCATCGGCGTGGCCCCGCGCGCGATCAACGAAATCGTTCTGGGCCACCGTTCCATCACGCCCGTCATGTCCATCCGCTACGGCGCCTACTTCGGCCAGACGCCGGAGTTCTGGCATGTCCTGCAGGTGGAGTGCGACTTCCGTGCGCTGGGCAAAAAACAAAAGCAGCTCACCGCCAAAATCCGCCCAGCCCAAGCCTGGGCCACGCCGCGCGCCCTATCTTACTGTCAAGAGTTCAGACATGACCCCTTCCCTGCTTTCGACCCCTTCCCTGCTTTCTCAAACCGACGACAAGAAAACCCCCTTGGTGTTGCGCCCAAGCAAGTTGGTGAACGACGTTCTCGCGACGCTTTAAACGAGTCTCGCATCGACAGAGAAGCAATCACAGTCGGCATTCTTAAAACGCCTTTGCAACCACGGACAGGTATGAACCGGCGAGATAGGTGACAAACAATCCGGGGTGATGGGTTACACCAAAGTAACCGAAAAAGCCGGGCAAGATGCCCTGGCAAAATATCACTCCGATGGAAGAGATCATCCGCTTCGTCCTGCTGGCGCAGACCG
>JAEUHC010000011.1 GCA_016794785.1 Opitutaceae bacterium
TGGCCATGGACGTTGCCTCGGCTCACGCCCTCGCGCGGGAGTGGGTGGAGGTCTTGGGCGCGCAGCCTGCCCTTCGGGAGGTGGTCGGCGGGGTGGAACAGCGCCTGCACTTCCTTCTGGAGACCGGGCTCGGATACCTGACCTTGGATCGCGACTACGGCACGTTGTCCGGAGGCGAAGCGCAGAGGGTAAGGCTGGCGACCCAACTCGGCATGGGCCTCGTCGGCGTGATTTACGTCCTGGATGAGCCCAGCATCGGGCTGCACCCGCACGACAACCAGAAGCTGCTGGACACCCTCGTGGCCCTCCGGGACCGCGGCAACACCGTGGTCGTCGTCGAGCACGACGAGGACACGATGCGCCTCGCCGATGAGATTATCGAGCTGGGACCGGAGGCGGGTACCGAAGGTGGCCAACTGCTGTTCCAGGGAACTCCCGAAGCCTGTGCGGCTCTGCCGGCCAAGGCATCGCGGACGGGTCCGTACTTGGCGCGGAAACTGACCGTGGGACGGGAGGCGAAGGTCAGGGAACCGGACGGCGCCTGGCTGACGGTGCGGGAGGCGCGGGCCAACAACCTGCGCGGCATCGACGTTCGGTTTCCGATCGGGCTGCTCACGTGCGTGACCGGGGTCAGCGGCTCCGGCAAGAGCACCCTCGTCCTCGATGTCCTCGCCGCGCAGGCGGCCCGGAAGCTCAACGGCGCGAAGACCCTGCCGGCGAAACACCGGCACATCGAGAACCTGGATTTCTTCGAAAAGCTCGTGCAGGTCGATCAGGAGCCGATCGGGCGCAGCCCGCGATCCAACCCCGCGAGTTACGTCGACTTGCTGCCGCTGCTGCGCGACCTCTATGCGCAGGTGCCACTGGCCAAGGTGCGCGGCTCCAAGGCGAGCCGCGTCTCCTTCAACGTCCTCGGCGGCCGCTGCGAGCGCTGCCAGGGTGACGGTGCCATCAAGCTCGACCTGCAGTTCATGCCCGACGCCTACGCGCCGTGCCCGAGCTGCGCCGGCCGCCGCTTCAACCGCGAGACGCTCGAGGTCCTCTTCCACGGGAAATCCATCGCCGACGTGCTCGAGCTCACCGTGCGCGAGGCGATCACGCTCTTCAAAAATATCCCGCGCGTGATGGACAAGCTCGCCACGCTCGACGCCGTCGGCCTCGGCTACCTCACGCTCGGCCAGTCCGCCGTGACGCTCTCCGGCGGCGAGGCGCAGCGTATCAAGCTCTCGCTCGAATTGAGCAAACGCCAGCAGGGCTCGACGCTCTACATCCTCGACGAGCCGACGACCGGCCTGCACTGGACCGACATCCAGAAGCTGATGGACCTGCTCTTCAAACTCCGCGACGCCGGCAACACCGTGATCGTGATCGAACACAATCTCGACGTCATCAATCTCGCCGACTGGCTGATCGACCTAGGCCCCGGCGGCGGCCGCGACGGCGGCGAACTCATCTACGCCGGTCCGCGCGCCGGGATCGAAACGTGCGAGCGCTCGCTCACGGGCGTGGCGCTGAAGCGGTGGAGCGCGTTGAACTCAACGCGCTGAATGAATGAGGGGCTCGCCGGTCTCACTCCCGAAATCGCGTTTGACGGAGCTTGGTAAGCCGGCATCTTACCTGCCGTGACGACCTGCATTTCCAGCAAAGGCCAGTTGGTGCTCCCGGCGAAGATCCGCCGCGAGGATGGGATCGAGACCGGTCAGGAATTCCAAATCGAGCGCATTGATCGGGGCGACTACCGCCTCACGCGCCGCACGCCGCCGGCGAACGAGGGCCTCGTGGACTGGCTCGTGGCGTGTCCGGAAAAGGATTTTTTCACGCCGATTGAGTCGGAGTCCACCGACACGCTGTGACCTATCTGGTCGATGCCAACGTCCTGAGCGAGGCGACCAAGCAGGCGCCCGATCCGAAGGCGATCGACTGGCTTCGCCGGCACGAGCGCGAGATCGCAGTGGACCCCATCATCCTCGGGGAGATTCAATTCGGAATTCTGCTTCTGCCTAAGGGGAAGCGGCGGCAGCGTCTGGAGCGGTGGTTTGCCGACGGTCTCGGTCGGATGCACTGCGTGCCTTGGGAGGCGGCGACCGGCCTGCGCTGGGCGAAGCTCCTCGCCGCGTTGCGTGCGAGTGGGAATGCGATGCCGATCAAGGACAGTATGATTGCAGCGACGGCACTCACCCACGGCTTCACGATCGTGACTCGCAACGCCCGTGACTTTTCCAAGACCGGAGTTGCCGTCGTGAATCCGTTTTCCTGACAGCAGGAGGGTTTTGTCAGGCCCGGTTTGGGAAACTAAATTGCGGGTGCGTCTCGATCCGTCGCTCGAACGCAGTCTGCTCCGCCTCCGAGAGCCCCGCGGGATATTTTGATCCACTGCGGCGCCAGCGGGCGAGCCACTCGGGGCCGAGGAGACGCGGGGAATCGGCGTCGGCGGTGCGGCCGTCGAGGCGCGTGTAGGCCACCGTCGTGGTCGCTTTTGGCGGTGTGCCGACGCCTTCGGCGACGTAGAAGCCCGCGAGCAGCAGTGCGACACGCACCGCCGTGCCGGCGGCGTAGGTGTAGAGTTCCGCCGGCCGCGGCGCGCAGTGGCGGTGCAGGCGCGCGAAGACATCGGTGTGCCACAGCGCGGTGTCGGTCTTGGATGAGAAGGGATCGTAGAAAATCACGTCGGGTGCGGGCGCGGCTTCGAGGTGCTCGAGGAAATCGCCGCGCAGGAGCTGCCAGTCGATGAGGCCGGACGAGTGGCCCCAGCGGCCCTTGTTGAGCAGGCCGTGCGGCGCGCCGTGCCGGAGGTGGGGGAAATGCGAGGCGTGGCGCGCGGCGAGGATGAGCGGATCGAGGTCGCGCTCGAAGCTGACGATCTGCAACGGGCGCAGCGCGGCGGGGCCGGCAGCGGCGAGCTCGGACTCCACGCGGTGAATCGCGGCCATGGCGTTGGACGCGGCGCCGAGGCCGACATCCCAGACGACGAGCGGCTCAGCGTCGTCGGGCTGGCGTCGGCGCAGGCGGGCGGCGAGGCGCGACTGTTCGATGTAGAGACGGTTGGCTTCGTCAGCGGGTGCGGAGACGGAGTGCATGACCTCGCCGGAGCTGAGCTGACGGATGCTGGAAAAACCCTGCGGCGAAGTGACGATGTCGTAGTCGCCCCGGCGGGGGACCTTTTGGGTCCGGGCGGGAGCGGGAGGCACGGCCGGGTTGGCCTCGTCCTCGCGCACGAGGGCGACGCGCTGGCGCTCGTAGTAGGAGGAGAATTCGCCGCTCAAAATGGCCGCGCGAATCTCGGCCATGAGCTTTTGGTAGAAGGCGAGGTTGTGAATCGAGAGGAGCTGCCAGCCGAGCACCTCGTCGGACTTGATGAGGTGATGCACGTAGGCGCGCGAATAGTCGCGGCACGTGGAGCAGGCGCACGCGGCGTCGAGCGGCGTATCGGAAAACTTGTGCACGCTCCGGCGGCAGTGGATGCGGCCGTGCGAGGTGAACGCCGTGCCGCGCTGCGCAAGCTGGGTGGGGATGATGCAGTCGAACATGTCCACGCCGCGATGCACGGACTCCAAAATGTCGATCGGCGTGCCTACGCCCATGAGGTAGCGCGGGAGGTGCTTCGGCAGTTGCTCGGTCGCGATGCCCGTGAATTCGTAGCGCTGCTCGTGGGTTTCGCCGACGGCCAGGCCGCCAATCGCGAGGCCGTCGAACGGCAACGCGCGCAGAAACTCGGCGCTCCGCAGACGGAGGTCGCGATGACACGCGCCCTGCACGATGCCGAAAAGCGCCTGCGGCGAATCCCCGCGCGCGCGCAACGAGCGCTCGGCCCAGCGGTGCGTGAGCTGCATCGCGGCTTCGGCCTCGGCGTGCGACGCAGTGGACGCGATGCACTGGTCGAGCACCATCATGATGTCGCTGCCGATGGCGCGCTGCATTTCGATGCTCGACTCGGGCGAGAGGAAGTGGAGTTCGCCGTCCACGTAGCTGCGGAACCGCGCGCCAGCCTCGGTCATCACGCGGGACTCCGGCAGCGAGAAAATCTGGAAGCCGCCCGAGTCGGTGAGCACGGGCCGGTCCCAATTCATGAACCGATGGATGCCGCCGAACTTCCGGAAAACATCCGGGCCGGGGCGCAGCAGGAGGTGGTAGGTGTTGGCGAGAAGCACCTGGGCGCCGAGGGCCTTGAGGCCCTCGACATTCATGTTTTTCACCGTTGCCTGCGTGCCCACGGGCATGAAGACAGGCGTGCGCACCTCGCCGTGCGCGGTCTGGAAGCGCGCCGCGCGCGCCTGGGAGCCGGGCGATTCTTTTTCGAGGGTGAAGGAGAGGCGGGACATGCGTGGTGCGGTAAATTTTTAGCCGCTCGTGCGGTTGGGTGCCGGTGTTTCGCCTTGGCGCGTCTAGGCAAACACCGCGGCGAACCCCGCTTGCACGAAATGGCGGTCGCCGGTCAGCGCGACCGTCAGGCCGCGCTCACGCATGACCACGAATGACAGGCAGTCGGTGAGCGACCACAACTTGTCGTCGTGTTGATGGTAGAGCTTGAGTGCCTGCTCGAAGCGGGCGCGGCTGTTTGGCACGACGGTCGCGTGGCGTCGGAGGAGGGCAAAGTAATCCTGCACCAAGGGTCGAAAGCGGGAGCCGGCGAGACTGTTGGCCAGCTCCACCAGCACGAGATCGGTCGTGACCAGTGGCGCTGTGTGCTTTTGCGACCACGCGAGCACTCGCGCGTGGTGTTGATCCTGCGAATTGACCCGGGCCTGAAAATAAAACGTGTCCGCGAAGAGGGGAGTCATCGCGCTGGCCGCTTCGGCACGCCGTAGAGGTAGTGGTCGTGCTGCAGCGCGAGGTCCGTGGGTAGATCGTCCGCGCGTCCATCGAACGCCTTGAGCCGGTCAAAAAGAGTGGGGCGCGCGTTGGCCTTGGCGGCGGCGCGGCGAAGCTTGGCCGGGCTGCGCGAAGACTTGGTGGCGACGGCCGATTTCATGAGCTGCACGCTGCGTTTCGCGGGCCGCTGAGTCAACGGCGAGATCGGCGATTATACTATGTTCTCTCACGCCTTTGACCGTCAGCGCCGCTCCGGGCTCGTGTTCGCCTACGCTGGCGGCTGATGCTTGGCCATCCCCATGAATGCCTTTGCTGTCTGCCGGCGTGCGCTTCGCGGTCTGCTCTTGCCGGCCCTGGTCGCCCCGGTGCTCGGCGCGACGACGCCTGCCACGCTCACGGTTTCCTCGCCGATGGCTGCGCCCGAGTGGGCGCGGCTCCAGCGTCGCCTGCTCGCCGAGCAGGTGCCGGCGTGCCTCGAGTTCGCCAAGAAATATTACGACGAGCGCGGCTACGTGCAGTGCTTCATCCGCTGGGGCGCCAACGACGGGCCGGACGACGCGTTCGAGAATTTCGCCGACTGGCCGCAGCTCCACGCGCTCGGTGCGAGTGACGAGATCATGCGCGTGTTCCTCCACACGTGGAACGGCATGATCCGTCAATACTCGGAGGCGAAGACCGTCGAGACTCCGGCCGGACGCGACGGGATGTATTTCAAGGAATTCTCCGCGCAGTCGGACTGGATGCACCACGGCGAGGGCTTGCGGACCTTCAACCTCATGGGGCTCTCCGTGCCCACGCTGCCGATCTACCAGGAGCGCGCGCGCCGCTGGGCCGGCCTCTACATGGGCGAGGACCCCGCCACGCCGAATTACGATCCGCAGCTCAAACTGATCCGATCGATGATCAACGGCAGCAAGGGCCCGCTGCTGCGGCCGGCCACCGCGCTCGACTGGGTCGGCGATCCGTTCGACGTGTCGCAGTTCGTCGCGGCCCACGGCGAGAGCACCTACGCCCAGTTCCTCCAGCACTACGATCCCTACCACGACGTCGCCGGCGATCACTTCCTTAACCTCGTCGCGACCACCCTGCCGACCAACGCCTACCTCCTCGCCCACGAGCCGAAATACAAGCAGTGGCTCACTGACTACATGGACGCGTGGCTCGCGCGCATGAAGGCCAACGGCGGCGTGATTCCGAGCTACGTGGATTACCGCGACGGCAAGATCGGCGGACCGGAAAACAAATGGTGGGGCAACGCCTACGGCTGGGGCTTCTCGCCGCTGAATCCCGTCACGAACCGCCTCGAGAACCGCAACCGCATCCCCCGCGCGATCGTGGGCTTTCAGAATGCGCTCCTTGTGACCGGCGACAAAAAATACCCCGACGCCTGGCGCGCGATGATCGAGGCGGTGAACTCGCACGCGCGTCCGACCGCCGACGGCCGCAAGGAATACCCCACCATGCACGGCGGCGCCGGCTGGTATGGCTGGCAGGCGACGCCGTGGAATGTAGGCGCGCTTGAGCTGTGGTATTGGTCGCAGCGCGCCGACGATCGAGCGCGGGTGCGCGACAACGACTGGCTCACCTATCTCGACGGGAAAAACTCCGGATTTCCCGAGGAGGCGCTGCGTCGCGACCTCGCGGCCCTGGCGCGAAAGACCGCGGGCTTCCGCAGTGATGACAGCCGGCCCGAGCGCCGCCTCGCGGACAACATGATGAGCTTCAACCCCGCCTCCGTCGTCGCGCTCCAGCAGCTCATGTGGGGGGCGATTCCGCCGGGCCGCGCGGGCGAGCTGATGAACTCCCGCGTGCGCTACTTCGATCCCGAGCGCCGCCGGGCGGGCGTGCCCGATGATGTGGGCGCGCTCGTGAGCGAACTCGGCGACACGCGCACCGTGCTCACGCTCGTGAACCTGAGCCCGACAGCGACGCGCACCGTGATCGTGCAAGGCGGCGCGTATGGCGAACACCGCATCGAGTCGGTGGAGCAGGGCGGGCGCGCGGAGAAAGTCGGCGCGCCGTTCTTTACCGTGAAGCTCGCGCCCGGCAGCGGCGCCCAGCTCGCGCTGGCGATGAAGCGCTACGCCGCGGCGCCGACGGTCAAGTTTCCGTGGGACAGGTAGCCGCGAGCGTGAGCGAGTGGATGCTCGGGTCCACTCGCTCACGCTCGCGGCTACGGTTCGCCCGACCTTTCGGTTGCGTTCGCCGCCGCGTTCCGCCACGGCTGTGCGCTTCATGAAGGCCTCTGATTTCTTCACGCTGCCCGCGTCGCTCGCGCGCTTCGCCCCGCATTTTTCGGCGGAGGTGCCGCCGTGGGATTGGCTGAAGCAGATCGCCGCCGCGTGCGCCGGAATCGAAGGCAACAGCGCCGAGCTCAAGCGCCCACCGGGCGGCCATATCGAGGGCCGGGTTTGGCTGCACCCGAGCGTGAAGCTCCCGGCCTATTGCACGATCATCGGACCGGTGTGGATTGGCGCGAAGTGCGACATCCGCCCCGGCGCGTTCATCCGCGGCAACGTCATCGCCGGCGAGGGCTGCGTGCTGGGCAACGCCTGCGAGTTCAAGAACTGCCTTCTCATGGACGGCGTGCAGGTGCCGCATTTCAGCTACGTGGGCGACTCGATCCTCGGCAACCGCGCGCACTTCGGCGCCGGTGTGATTTGCTCCAACCTGCGGCTGGATCAGCAGCCTATCGTCGTGCGCACGGCTGATGCGAGCCATGAGACCGGGCTGCGGAAATTCGGCGCCATCGTGGGCGACGGCGCGGAGGTGGGCTGCAACGTCGTGCTCAACCCCGGCACCGTGCTCGGCCCGCGCGCCCTCGTCACGCCCGCCATCGCCGTCGGCGGCTTCATCCCCGCCGCCACCATCGCGCATGCCCGCCCCGCGATTAAGCTGATCCCGCGGCGCGACTGAGTTCGCCGGCTCGACCAATCTTAAATCAACAATCGTTAATCGTAACTCTGAAATGCCCCGCACCCTCACCGGCATCACGCCCTCCGGCACGCTCCACATCGGCAACTATTTTGGCGCGATGCGCCCGGCCATCGACGCGCAGGCCGCGGGCGATTGTTTCTATTTCATCGCCGACTACCACTCGATGACCTCGGTCACCGACGCCGCCGAGCGCCGCAAGAACACGCTCGGCATCGCGCTCGACTGGCTCGCCTGCGGCCTCGACCCGAAGACGAGCGTCTTCTGGCGGCAGAGCGACGTGCCGGAGGTCTGTGAGCTCATGTGGATGCTCGGCACGCTCGCGCCGATGGGCCTCATGGAGCGCGCGCACAGCTACAAGGACAAGACGGCCAAGGGCATCTCGCCCAACTTCGGCCTCTTCGCCTATCCGGTGCTGATGGCCGCGGATATTTTGCTCTACGACACGCACCGCGTGCCCGTCGGCAAGGACCAGAAACAGCACCTCGAGATGACGCGCGATATGGCGATCAAGTTCAACGAGGCCTACGGCGAGACGCTCGTCGTGCCCGAGCCCGTGATCCGCGAGGATGTCGCCGTCATCCCTGGCCTCGACGGCCAAAAGATGAGCAAGAGCTACGGCAACACGATCGAGATCTTCGGCGACGAGAAGGCGCTGCGGAAAAAAATCATGGGCATCGTCATGGACTCGCGCACGCCCGCCGAGCCCAAGCCCGACGCCGACAAGAACCTCGCGATTCAGCTCCTGAAATTATTCGCGGCGCCTGAGGTTGCCGCCGATTTCGAAAACCGCCTCCGCGCCGGCGGCCTCGGCTACGGCGATCTGAAGAAGGCACTGTTCGAACACTACTGGAACCATTTCGCGGCGGCCCGCGCGCGTCGCGCCGAGCTCGCTGCGAATCTCGATCACGTCGAGGCCGCGCTGCGCGACGGCGCACAGCGCGCCCGGGCCGTGGCTGAGCAGGTGATGGGCCGTGCGCGCAAAGCGTGCGGGCTGAGGTGAACCGAGCCGATTCTAATCGCGGAACCGCGGAAGAGCTGAAACGCGGAATGGCAGAAGGTGAGAGGTCTGTTTTCCGTGTCTCCGCTCCACCGCGTTTCCGTGTTTAGGGTTTTGGCTTGGCATCAAATCACGAGCTCGCTCGGCGGCCTTAGGGCGGCGATGCGGGCCATGATGCGTTCGCTGGCGATCGGGTAGCGTTCCTTGCCGGCTCCGGGGACATCGTAATCCGCCGGTGAGAGCGGCCGGCCGAACACGACGGTCACGGGCGTGCCGAGCCGGAGGGAGCCGCTCCGGCCCAGTGCCTCGAACGATCCGAAAATCCGCACGGGCAGCACCGGCACCTGGGCGCGGCAGGCGAAGAGGCCCACGCCTGGCTTGGGCGGCTGCAATTTCCCGTCGGGCGAGCGGGTGCCCTCGGGAAACATGATGATGGTTTTTTTCTCCTTCAACGCGTGGAGCACGCGCTTGATGGCGGTCACGTCCGACCCTCCGTCGCGATCGACCGGGATGACGCCGACCTCGTTGAGCCACCACGAGGCGAAGCCGGGTTTCCAAAGGGTCTTGCGCGCGAAAAATGTGACCTGTTGCGGCAGCCTCGATCCGACCAGAAACGGATCGAGGTGGCTGGCGTGGTTGGTGGCGATGAGAAATCCGCCGTCCTTCGGGATATGCTCCTGGCCAATCGTGGGGCCACGAAAGGCGATGTCGTCGATCAGCGCCGACATGTAGTGGCAGAATCCGTAAACCGGCTCCATCTCGACCTGAGGAAATGCCTGGCTCATGGCACGCCGAGCTTTGCGGCGATTGGTGCGGCCATTTTTTCCACGACCTCGGCGAGCGTGAGTTGCGTGGTGTCGATGTAGCTCGCGCCCGCGGGGCAGAGGAGGGGCGCGGTCTTGCGCGAGGAGTCGAGCCGGTTGCGCTCCTTGATTGAGTCGCTCTGGCCTTGGCGCGCGCGGCGCTGCTCGGCCACGGCCTCGTCCACATGCAGGAAGAAGCGGAAATCCGCGTCGGGGAAAATCACGGAGCCGATGTCGCGGCCGCCCAGCACGATCCCCCGGAAACTGTGGGCGCGGGCAAAGTCGGCCAGCTGCCGCTGGTAGTCGAGCAGGGCGGCGCGCACTTCGGGCAAGGCGGCGAAAAGCGAGACGCCGGCGTTTACAGCCGGGCTGCGGATCTCGGCGTCGGGCACGACGCGCCCGCCGATCTCCATCTGCGCATCGCGGCCGTTGAGTCGGGTGCGGAGCTGCAAGCCGCTGATCGCGCCCCGCACCGCCGCGGGGTCCGCTGCCGTGACGCCGAGGCGCAGGAACTCCGCGGTCGCGGCGCGGTAGAACGAGCCGGTGTCCACATGCAGCAGGTTGAAACGTTCGCTGAGCAAAGTGGCCGACGACGACTTGCCCGTTCCGGCGCCGCCGTCGATGGCGACGATGATGAAAGGAGAGACGGCGGGCGCGGTCACGGGGCGAGGGAGTTTTGACGCACCGTTTCCAGCAACTCGAAAAAGTGAGGAAACGTCTTCGCGCAGCACGCGGGATCTTTGATCGAGAGCCAGGGCCGGCCGTCGGCGTGGAGATCGTGGCAGCCGAGGATGCCGAAGCTCATCGCGAACCGGTGGTCGCCGTAGGTCTCGATCTCGACTCCCGACCTGAGCGCGCGGGGGGTGATGGTGAGGCCGTCACCATCTTCGTGTTCGTGGACGTCCTGGCCGAGCTTCCGCAGTTCGGCGACCATGCCCGCGACGCGGTCGGTCTCCTGTTTACGGGAGTGGGCGATGCCGGTGATGGTCGTCGGGCCGGCGAGCAGCGGCGCGAGTGCGGCGAGGGTGAGGAAGGTGTCGGAGAACTCGCTGAAGTCCTGCGTGACGCCGCGGAGTTTGGTGCGCGGCGGCACGGTGACATCGACATCGCCGCGCGCGGCAAAGACGACGGCTCCGAGGCGTTGAAGCACGGTGAGAAACTGCGAATCGCCCTGCAGGCCTTGCGCGGGTGGCAGTAGATTCGACACGTGAATTGTGCCGCCGACGGCGAGCGGCAGCGCGGTGAAGTAGCTCGAAGCCGTGGCATCGGGCTCGATGGCATAGCTCGGGGGTGGGGCGTAGCGGCCGGTCGGCACAGCGATAGCATCACCTTGGCGCGTGAGCTTCGCGGCGAAACCGAACTGCGCCATCTGGTTGATCGTCATTGCGACGAACGGCCACCTTACGCCGCCGACGAGTGTGATCGTGATCGGCGAGGCGGCGAGGGGGGCGACCATTAACAGCGCGGAAAGTAGCTGGCTGCTCTCGCTGGCGTCGATGTTCACGGCGCCGCCTCGCAGGCCGCGGGCATGAATCTCGAGCGGAAAAAATCCCTCCACGCCGGTGCAGCGGATGTCCGCGCCCAGCGTGCGCAACGCGTCGATGAGCGGTTTCATCGGCCGCTTTCGCATCTGCGGCACGCCATCGAGGTGGTAGACGCCGCCCGGCGCCGCGGCGCACAGCGCGGTGAGAAAGCGGGCCGCGGTGCCCGCGAGCCCCACAAAAAGCTCCGCGCTCCCGACGGTGAAGCCCTTGGCTTGAGCTGAGACGCGCAGCGTGTGGGCGGCCTCGTCGGCGGTGACCGCGAAGCCGAGTTTGCGCAGCGCCTCGGCCATCAGGTGGGTGTCCTCGCTGAAGAGCGCGCCGGTGAGTGTCACGGGTTGGTCGCACAGCGCGGCGAGCAGCAGGGCGCGGTTCGTGAGGCTCTTCGAACCGGGCAACGCGACCGCGCCGCGCGCGGGACGCGTGAACGGTTGAATCGGCAGGAGGTCGGGCAGTGGCATGGACGGCGCAGCGTCGCGAACCGCGGCGCGCGCGCCAAGGAGTTTCTCGCCCGGTGTGAACGGCCGGGGGACCGGATGATTCATCGCCCTTGCACCACGCTGCCGCGGGCCCGCGCCCGCGAACACCGGGTCCGGCATTAGATGCAATGTCCGTCTGATAAGGCCGCCAACTGTGTCCCTAATGTAACAAAGCGGCGCTTGCTTTTATCGTTAGCCGCCTAACTATCCGCCCCCTTACTTTCTTCTCCGTGCCACACCTATTGATCAAAGACCTGCCCCGCTACGAGTGCCTCCTGGAGGCGGCGCGCGAGTTTCCGGACCTTGATCCTTCGGCCACGGAGGTGTTTCTTCATCTGCTGCGGGCGGGCGACGAGGCGTTTCGGGTCGTCGAGGAGCACCTGGCGCAGCACGACATTTCGCAGGGCCGCTTCGGTGTGCTGATGGCGTTGTGGGGCAATTGCCAGAATGCCGACTGCGAGAATGAAAAGCCCCTCACGCCCGCGGAACTCGCGGACCGCACCGGTGTCACGCGCGCCACGATGACCGGGTTGGTCGACACGCTGGAGCGCTCCGGTTTTGTGACGCGCACGCCTCATCCGGATGATCGGCGCATGATGTCGGTCGGGCTCACCAAGCGCGGCGAGAAACTCCTCGCGCGCATCCTGCCGCCTCATTTCCGCCGGATGGCGTGGCTGATGGAGCCGCTCAGCGAACCCGAGCGCCGGACTTTTGTCCGCCTGCTGACCAAGGTGCTTGGGCGCGCCGCCGAGGCGCCCTCAGGTTCCGAATCTCCGGCGAGAGGGCCGGCTTCTTCCGCGTAGGCTGTCCTTTTTCGTCCGCTTCGTTCGTTTCAACACTGATCCCCGCTGCACCATGCCAAGAAAAATCCTAACCTTCATCATCGGCTTCGTCCTGTTCCTGCTCGCGATCGCGGGCCCGCTATTCCTCGTCAAGACGAGGCAGTTTGCCGCGATGGGCGCCGCGGGTGAGGCCATGGCGGCCAACATGCCGCCCACCGTCGTCACGGCTGCCCCGGCCAAGCCCGACAGCTGGAGCAACAGCCTCGGCGCCCCGGGTTCGCTGGATGCGGTGCAGGGTGTCACCGTCGCGGCTGAGATGCCGGGCAAGATCGTCAAGCTCGCGTTTGAGGCCGGCGCGGCCGTCAAGGCCGGCGATGTCCTGGTCCAGCTCGATATCTCAACCGAGGAAGCCCAGCTCCGCGCCGCCGAGGCCAATGCCGCCCTCGCCAAGGCGAACCTCGCCCGCGCCAAGGATCTTCGGCAGAGCAACACCAACTCGCTGTCCGAGCTCGATGCTTCCGAAGCCCAGGCCAAACAGGCCGAGGCCCAGGCTGAGGCGATCCGGGCGGTCATTGCGAAGAAGACGATCCGGGCGCCGTTTTCCGGGCGGCTCGGCCTGCGCATGGTGAATCTCGGCCAGATCCTGCGCGAGGGCGATCCCATTGCCACCCTGCAGACCCTCGATCCGATCTACGTCAACTTTTCCCTGCCGCAGCAGCGCCTGGCGCTGCTCGCGGTCGGCACCGCCGTGCAGGTGTCGAGCGATGCCGCTCCCGGCGACAAGTTTCCCGGGAAAATCAACGCGATCAGCCCGGAGATTGACGCGACCACCCGCAACATCCGCGTGCAGGCGACCATCGCCAATCGCGACGAGAAGCTCCGTCCGGGCATGTATGCGAGTGTCGAGGTGCTGCTCCCGACAGACACCAAAGTGCTCATGATCCCGGTGACCGCCGTGCTCTACGCGCCCTATGGCGACTCGGTCTTTGTGATCGACGAGAAGAAGGACGAGAAGAGCGGCAAGGTGCAACAGGTGCTGCGCCAGCAGTTCGTCCGGCTCGGCGCCGCCCGCGGTGATTTTGTGAACGTGACGGACGGCCTGAAAGCCGGCGAGAACGTGGTCAGCTCAGGCGTGTTCAAGCTGCGCCCGGGCATGGCGGTCGCCATCGACAACAAACTCGCGCCGGATGCGAAGCTCGCGCCCAAGCCCAAGAACTCCTGAGTGCCTGGCCTAAGCGCCGTGGTTCCGCCGCGCGTTTCCTGCCGTGCGGCCGGGAAGCCGCGCCTCAGCACCGAAACACACCATGAAATCCACTTCCTTCACCGACCTTTTCATCAACAAGCCGGTCCTCGCGATCGTCGTGAACCTCGTGATCGTCATCGCGGGCGTGCAGGCTTGGCGCTCGCTCTCAGTGCGGCAATACCCGCGCAGTGAGAACGCCTCCGTCGTCATCAACACTGTTTACGTCGGCGCCAACGCCGAGCTCGTGCGCGGGTTTGTCACCACGCCGCTCGAGCGGGCCATCGCCTCGGCCGAGGGCATCGAATACATCGAGTCCAAGAGCATCCTGAGCTTCTCCACCATCAGCGCCCGCCTGAAGCTCAACTACGACACGACCAAGGCCCTGGCCGACATCACCTCCAAGGTGAACCAGGTGCGCAACGAACTGCCCCCCGAATCCGAGATTCCCGCGATCAGCGTCGTGTCGGCTGATCAGTCGTTTGCCGCGGCCTACCTGGGCTTCAGCTCGGACATCCTCTCGCAAGGCGAGATCACGGATTACATGGTGCGGGTCGTGCAGCCGCGGCTCGCGGCGCTGGCCGGCGTGCAGAACATCGAGCTGATCGGCATGCGCACCTTCGCCATGCGCATCTGGCTCAAGCCGGAGATCATGGCTTCCCTGAATGTCACCCCCGCCCAGGTCCGCCAGGCCCTGGCCGCCAACAACTACCTGGCCGCCATCGGCACCACCAAGGGCGCGCTGGTGCAGGAGAACCTGATCGCCAACACCGATCTCCACTCCGTGGCCGAGTTCAAGCGGCTCGCGATCCGCGAGCAGAACGGCGCCGTGATCCGGCTCGAGGATGTGGCCGACGTCGAGCTCGGGGCCGAGGAATACGACACCCAGGTGCGGCAGACCGGCCAGACCGCGGTCTTCATCGGCGTGCACACGCTGCCGAACGCGAACACCATCGATGTGGTCAAGCTGGTCCGCACCGAGCTGGAGGCGATTAAGAAGGACCTGCCCACCGGCCTGGAGGCGAGCATCGGCTACGATTCCTCGGAATACATCAGCAACGCCATCAACGAAGTCACCAAGACGCTGACCGAGACGCTCATCATCGTCGTCGCCGTCATCTTCCTTTTCCTCGGCTCGTGGCGCTCGGTGCTCGTGCCGATCATGGCCATCCCGGTGTCGCTCATCGGCGGCGTGTTTCTCATGCAGACGTTCGGCTTCACGCTGAACCTGCTGACGCTGCTGGCGATCGTGCTCTCGGTCGGCCTCGTCGTGGACGATGCCATCGTGATGGTGGAGAATGTGGAGCGCCACCTGCGCGAAGGGCGCACGCCCGCCCAGGCCGCGATGCTTGGGGCGCGCGAGCTGGCGGGCCCCGTGATCGCGATGACCATCACGCTTGCGGCGGTTTACACGCCCATCGGCCTCCAAGGCGGCCTGACCGGCGCTCTGTTCCGCGAGTTCGCGCTCACGCTCGCCGGCGCGGTGACGATCTCCGGCATCGTGGCGCTCACGCTCTCGCCCATGATGGCGGGCCGCCTGTTGCGCAGCGCGGCGGAAGAGGAGCGCGGCTTTCCGGGCTGGGTGAACCACCAGTTCGATCGCCTGCGCATCGCCTACGGCCGCGGCCTCGATCGTCTTTTGAAGCGTCGCCCGCTTGTCTATGCCCTGTGGATCGTGGTCGGTCTGTGTACGATCCCGATGTATATGTTTTCGCCGGAGGAGCTGGCGCCGCCGGAGGACCAGAGCGTCATCTTCAGCGGCATCAGCGCGCCGGCCAATGCCACCGCCGATCACAAGAGTCATTTCGGCAAGGCGGTCGAGGATGCGTTCCTCTCCATGCCCGAGCGGGAAATCACCTTTCAGCTGCTCTTCGCGCCCTCGAGCGCGGCCGCCTTCGGTTTCGACGGCTTCGGCGGCATGGTGGTGAAGCCGTGGGAGCAGCGGAACCGCTCGGTGTTCGAGATCCTGCCCGAGGTGCAGGGCAAGATGGCGCAGATTCCGGGCCTGGAGGTTTACGCGCTCACGCCTCCGGCGCTCCCCGGCGGCAGCAATTTCAAGGTCGAGTTCGTGATCGCCTCCACGGCCGATGCGCCGCAGTTGCTGGACTTCGCCCAGCAAATCTCGATGCGGTGCATGACCGATACGGCGGCGCAGGGTCTGTTCTACTTCCCGCCGATGATCGATCTGAAGATCGACCAGCCGCAGTCGGAGATTGTCATCGACCGCGAAAAGGTGGCGTCGATGGGGCTCAATCTTGCGCAGGTCGGCGCGGATCTGGCCTCGGCCCTCGGCGGCAACTACGTCAACCGCTTCAATATCTCCGGCCGCAGCTACAAAGTCATCCCGCAGATCGAGCGCGGCGAGCGGCTCAATCCCGAGCAATTGCGCGACATCTTCATCACCGGCCCCAAGGGCGAGCTCATTCCCGTGAGCACCATCGCCCACATCCAGTCGCAGACGGTGCCGCGCTCGCTCAACCGGTTCCAGCAGCTCAATGCCGTGAAACTGTCGGGCGCCACCGGCCAGCTCGCCGCCGCGCTCGAATACCTAGAGAAAATATCGAAGGAAATCCTGCCGCCGGGCTACACGATCGACTACACGGGCGAGTCGCGGCAGTTCAAGCAAGAGGGCGGTAAGTTTCTGCCCGCGCTGTTACTTTCCATCGTGCTCATCTTCCTGGCCCTCGCGGTGCAGTTCAATTCGTTCCGCGATCCGGTCGTGATTCTCCTCGGCTCCGTGCCGCTGGCGATGTTTGGCGCGCTGCTCTTCACCTTCCTCCGCATCCCGGATCCGAACACGCCGTATTGGACGACGAGCTGGACCACCACGCTGAACATCTACGCGCAGGTCGGCCTCGTCACCCTCGTCGGCCTGATCGCGAAGAACGGCATCCTGGTCGTCGAATTTGCGAACAAGCTGCAGGAATCGGGCAAGTCCAAGCTCGAGGCGGTGCATGAGGCGGCGATGACCCGGCTCCGCCCGGTGCTCATGACCAGCGTGGCCACGATCGCGGGGCATTTCCCGCTGACGCTCGTCGACGGCCCCGGCGCCGCGGCGCGCAACTCGATCGGCTTGGTCCTTGTCGGCGGCATGGCAATCGGTTCGTTTTTCACGCTGTTCGTGCTGCCGGCGGTCTATGTGCTGCTCGCCAAGGATCACTCCAAGGACCGCGTCAAGGAAACCGAACCCGCCTTCGCCACCGCGGCCGTGCCCGCCAAATAATCGCCATGAAATTCTCCCGCCATCATTTCACGCCCGTGCGCCCGCTGGCGGCGCTCATCCTCGCGGCTTCGGCCGCCGCGCAGCCGGCGCCCCAGCAGCCGGTGCCCGACTCGCTCGACCTGCCGACGGCCATCGGCTTCGCCATCGAGAACAACTTCTCCATCCGGCAGGCGCGCGAGCGCATCCGGCAGCAGGAGGGCGTTGTCGTCGAGGTCTCGGCCCGCTCCATCCCGAACGTCACGGCCGATGCCGCCTACCAGCGCAACGACCGCGACATCTCCAACGGGTTTCCCGCCAGCGATCGCGCCTGGCAAATCAACCTCACCGCCTCGCAGGTGATCTACGCCGGCGGCGGCGTGACCTCCGCGGTGAAAAGCTCGAAGCTCGCGCGCGACGCCGCGCTGCTCGACCTCCAGGCCGTGATCAACGACGCCCTGCTGCAGGTGCGCACCGGCTTCTACCGCGTGCTCCTCGCCCGCGAGCAGATCAAGGTGCAGGAATCCAACCTCAAGCTGCTCCAGGAGCAGCTCAAGACGGCCTCGGACCGTTTTGATGCGGGCACGGTCTCCAGCTTCGAGAAGCTCCGCGCCGAGGTCGCCGTGGCCAACGCGCAGGTGCCGCTCATCACCGCGCGCAACGACTGGCGCCTCGCCATCGAGTCCCTGCGGCAGGCGCTCGGTTTCACGACCAACACGCCGGGCATGGCCACCAAGGTGCCGGATTTCGTCGGCACGCTGGAGTTCACGCCGCAGCAGTTCGATTTGCTGGCCGCCTTCCAGGCTGCGCGCGCCCACCGCCCCGATTTGGAGCGCATCGCCAAGCTGGCCGATGCGCAGGCGGAGGGCGTGACGGTCGCACGCTCCGGCTACTATCCGAACGTCTCGGCGTTCGGGGGCTGGACGCTGCGCAAGGGGCCGGGCGATAGTTTCGGCGACTCCAACAACGGCTGGCTCATCGGCGTGCAGTCGCAGTGGGCCATCTTTGACGGCCGGGCGACGGCGGGGCGCGTCACGCAGGCCAAGTCCGCGTTGGAGCAGACCCGGCTCTCGCTGGCCGAGGCGCAGCTGGCGGTGGACGTCGAGGTGCGCCGCGCGTATTCCCAGTGGCAACAGGCGACGGAGCTGGCCGAGGTTTCGGTGAAAGTGGTCGATCAGGCGAGCGAAGCCGTGCGCCTCGCCACCGCGCGCTACAATGCCGGCACGAGCACCCAGCTCGATCTGCTGGCGGCCCAGGTGGAGCTGACGACCGCCCGCACCAATCAAATCCAGGCCTTTTTCACCTACAACGTCGCCGTGGCGGCGTTGCGCAAGGCCATGGGCCAATCGGACGAGTTTGTGAAGAAGTAGGTTGCCCCGGCGGCGGGGGTTGCGCTCGCTCGCGGCGTCCACGGCCGCGGGCCGCGGCGTTCAAAACTTTTCCCGCGCCATGTCAGCAACCCTCCGCGCGCCCGGGTGTCATCCCACCCGGTCCATGAAACGTCTCCGGCTTCTCCTGCTGGCCGCCGGTGCCGGGCTTTTGCTGCTCGTCGCCTTGGTCCTGCTTGTGCTTGCGCCGTGGTTCCAGACGTGGGCGGTCCGGCGGGCGTTGCCCGCGCAGGGAGATTTTCAAGCCAGCATCGGCTCGGTCGCAGCCGGCCTGAAACGCACGGAGATTCGCGATCTGCGGCTCGGCTACCGGGGCGCGACGGTGGTGCTGCCGCTCGTGGAACTCGAGGTGCCCATGGCCGAGGCGGGCTGGAATCGCCGCGTGATCGTGACCCGGCTGGTCGCGCGGGATTGGACCATGGAGTTTGCCGCGGCCGGCACCCCAGGCGCGGCTCCGGCCGCGCCTGCGACCGCGGCGGAGACGGCGCGTATTTCCGCGGAGGCGGCGGTGGGGGCGTTTGTAGGCGTGTTTGCCCAGCTGGATCTGCCGATCGATGTCGTGATCGATGGCGTCGAACTCGCGGGCGAAGTGGTGCTGCCCGAGGCGCGCGGCCGCGTGAAAGTGACGATCCAGGGCGGCGGCCTCGCGGCCGGGCGCGAGGCGAAGTTCGCCGTGACGGCGATCGCGACGCTCGCCACCGGCGATGTTCAATCCGTCGAGCTGCGCGGCGAATTGGCGGCGCGGATGGACACGCCACGGACCTTTGCGGCGCTGGGCGTGACCCTGGATGCGACGGCCGTCGGGCCGAATTTCCCCGGCGGAGTCCGGCTGCGCACCGAGGCGCGCGCCGCGCGCTCGGCCGCAGGGGAGCGCTACACCGCGAGCGCGGTGAGCGACGGCCGTGAAATCGTCGCCCTGAGCGCCGAGTATCCGGCCGGAGCGCGGCGCATCGATGGACGATGGAGCATCAAGGCTCGCGACGCCGACTTGGCGCCCTTCACGTTCGGCAAAACGCTGCCGGTTTTTTCCGTGGCGGGCGAAGGGAGCTTTGACGCGGATGCCGGTTTCATCGCCGCGCATGCGGCGGGTCACATCGACGCCACGGCCGATCGATTGGGCGTGGTGCAAGCGGAGCTGGCCGAGCTCGGTCCGGTGTCGCTCCGGGCGAGCTTCGATTTCGCGCACAGTGGTCGTGCCATCGTGGTGCGTCAGTTTGAGGGCAACTTTGGCGCGGGTGATCCTGTGGCGACGTTGCGACTCCTGCAGGAATTCGAAATCAACCCCGGCACGGGTGAACTGCGCACGGCGGAAGTCGCCAAGGACTTGGTCGCGATCACGCTGCACGGTGCGCCGCTCGCATGGGCGCGCCCGTGGCTGGGCGGTCTCGATCCGAGGGCGGGCCGGCTGCGCGGCGATCTCGTCGCCACGCCGCGCAACGGCGGGGTGACGCTGCGTTCGCCGGCGCCGCTGGCCGTCGCGGACTTTGCGCTTTTTGAGGGTGAGCGCCCGCTCATCGAGCCGTCGGCGCTCATCGTGAGTGTCGCGGCCGACTACACGCCGCAGGGCTGGCAGGTCGAGATCCCGGGCCTCGCCTTGCGCACCGGCGACGAGGTGATGCTGACTTTTTCCGCACGGGCTGGGCGCCTCGCCGGACAGAATCAGCCGGTGAAAGCCACGGGCCGCCTCAACGTGGATCTTCCGCGGGTCTTAGCGCAGCCCGTCGCGTCGGGCTACCTCGCGCTCGCCACGGGCGAAGCCGAGATCAATTTCGCCGCCACGTTGGCGGCTCGCCGTGAAGTGCACGCCAATCTCGCGATCAAGAATCTCGCGGCCCGGACCGCGGGCGAACCGCTCGTCCTGCCGGCCCTCACGATGGATCTGCGGGCCGATGCCGGGCCCGACGGCGCGACGGTTTTCAGCGCCCCGATATTAATCGAACGCGCCGGTCGCAAATCGGACTTCGCGATTAACGGCACGCTCACGCCGGTGGACGGGGCGCCGCCGCTCATCGAGGCGCTCGTGGCCGGCACACAAGTATTCATCGAGGATATGAAGCTGCTGGGCGCCGCCGCCCCGCTTGCGCCGGACAAGCCCGCCGCCGCGGCGGGTCCCGTGCCGCCGCCGTGGGCTGGGCTCAACGGCGCCGTCACGCTGCGTTTCAATGAGGTGATCTGGTCGCCGGGTTTGAGCGCGAGCAACGTCACCGGCCGGATTCGCATCGATGCCGGCCAGGTGAAGCTCGAAGGGCTCCAAGCCAGCGTCGGCGAAGCGGGAAAGGCGAATATCGCGGGGGCCGTGACATTCGCCAACGGCGCGGACCGACCTTACGTGCTCGCCGCCGACGTGCGCCTCAAGGACATCGACTCGGGCCCGATCTGGCGCGCGCTCAACGGTGATCGTGTTGCTCCGCTTGAGGGGCGATTCGATGTCGCAAGCGAGGTTGCGGCGCAGGCCGGCTCGCTCGCGACGCTGGCGGATGCGGCGATCGGGGAATTTGCTGTGACGAGCCGGGGCGGTGTTTTTCGCGGGCTCCCCCTCAACGTGACGCAGGCGGTGGAGTCGTCCGGACGCCTCGCCAGCATCCTTGCGTCGATCGGCAGCCTTACGGGCCGAAAGGCGGGTTCGGACATCGCGGGCAAGGCCGAGGCGGTCGCGGAGTTTGTGCGCGCCATGCATCCGCTCGCCTACGATCAGCTCAATGTGCGCGTGCGCCGCGACGCGGCCCTGAACATGGCGCTGGATGATTTTGCGCTTATCGCTCCCGAAGTCCGGCTCACCGGTGCGGGCACGGCCAGGCATCGGACGGGTGACGACATCCTCAACGATGAGCTGGCGATGGAGTTTCGCTTGCGGGCGCGCGGCCGGGCGGCCGAGTTGCTGAAATATCTAGGTCTGCTCGAAGGCGAACCCGACCCGCTCGGCTACACGGCCTGCGCGGTGCCCTTTGCCGTGGGCGGCACAATCGGGCAGCCGGATGCGGGCGATCTCAACCGCCGGTTCTCCATGCTGGCGGTGGAGAAGAGCGGCGTGACCGACAAGGCGTCGGAGTTTTTCAACAAGCTCATCGGCGGCGGGAAGTAGATCGGCGCGGTTCCATCGGCTTCTCACGATGCGGTCCTCCGGCCGTCCAAGCCCATCACGATCGGGCGGGGCGCCCATGGCTTGCGGCAGGGGCGGGGGGCTTGACAAGAATTTGCACCGAAGGCTACGTTTACCAACTCAACAACACTCACTTTCCAAAAAGTGGGCCCTGCGGCCCGCTTTTTTTTTCCCCTTCTATCAACCGACCAATGAGCAGCGAAATTCTATCCGTCCTGGAATACATGGAGAAGGAGAAGGGCATCCCGCGTGCCGACATGATCGCGACCATTGCCAATGCCCTCAAGACCGCCGCGCAAAAAGGCGTCAATTCCGGTCAGGAACTCAGGATCGATATCAATCCCAAGAATGGCCAGCTCCATGCCTGGGCTGTGATGAAGGTGGTCGACTCGGTCAGCAATCCGAAGACCGAGCTGCACGTCGAGAAGGCCCAGGCCGTCAAACCCGGCATCACCATCGGTGAGATGGTGGAAAAGGAAATCGATCCCTCGTCGCTCGGCCGCATCGCGGCGCAGACGGCGCGGCAGGCGGTCATGCAGCGGCTGCGACAGTTTGAAAAGGATCGCATCTACGACGACTTCAAGGATCAGGTCGGCAACATCGTCACCGGCACCGTGCGCCGCCGTGAGCGCAACGATCTCTTCGTCGATCTCGGCAAGGCCGAGGCCATCATGCCCGGCAAGGAGCAGGTGCCCGGCGAGGAATACCAGCCAGGCGAGCGCATCCGTTGCCTGCTGATGGAAATCGAGAGCACGCCCCGCGGCCCCGAGATCATCCTCAGTCGCGCGAGCCCCAAGTTTGTCCGCCGGCTCTTCGAGCTGGAGGTCACCGAGGTCGCCGATGGCACGGTCAAGATCGAGGCCTTCGCCCGCGAGCCTGGCTACCGCACGAAGATCGCCGTCACCAGCACCGATCCGAAGGTCGACCCCGTCGGCGCGTGCGTCGGCGCCCGCGGTGCGCGCGTGAAGACGATCGTGCGCGAGCTCGGCGGCGAAAAAATCGACATCATCAAGTATTTCCCCGGCCCGCGCGAAATGATCATCGAGGCCCTCAAGCCCGCCGTGCCGCGCGAGATCGTGCTCGACGAGAAGTCGCACCGCATCCTCCTGCGCGTCGCCACCGAGGATCTCGCGGTCGCCATCGGCCGCAAGGGCCAGAACGCGCGCCTCACTTCGCGTCTCATCGGCTGGCGGCTCGACATCGAGGAATTCCGCGCCGTGGGCGCCGATCCCGAGGGCGACGCCAAGCGCAAGCTCGTCGCTGCGCTCGGCATCACCGAGGATCTCGCCCTGCGCCTGGTCAAGGCCGGCTTCGTCTCGCTCGAACTTTTCGACGGAGTCGAGACGGGCGACCTCGAGGGCGCCGGTTTCACTCCGGAGGAAGCCTCCGATGTCATCCAGCGCGTCGCCACGCGCACCCAGTAAGCCACCGCTTTTTTTCGCCACGATTACCGCTGCATGAGCATCCGCATCCACGAACTCGCCAAGGAACTCAATTTTGAGAACAAAGAGTTCATCGCGCTCCTCAAGGAGCGGAAGATCATTGCTGCGGATGTGAAGTCGCCCTCGAGCACGGTGGATAACATCAGCGCCTCGGCGCTGCGCGAGGAGTTTGCCGCGAAGATCGCCCCCGCCGCCCCCGCCGAGCCCGTGGCGGAGCCGGTGACCGAGCCCGTTGAGCCCAAAATTTCCCTGCCGGCCGGAGTGTTCGTGAAGTCCAAGGAGGACATTGTGCGCGAGAAGGAAGTGGCGGCGGCGGCCAAGGCCGCCGCACTCAAGGCCGCTTCACCCTCGGCGCCGACTCCTGTTCCAGTCGTCCCGGCTCGGCCGGCCAACGTGCCGCCTGCCCCCGTTTCTGCTCCGCGGCCTGTGGTCGTGCCCACTGCACTTTCGCGGCCGCCGATGACTCCGCCGGCTCCGCGTCCGACCCCAGCGCCTGTGTCCGCGCCGGCGCCCACGAGGTCCGCTCCGACCTCGTCGCCGTTCCCCGGCCTGCGCCCGCCCGCGGCCGCTGTTGCTTCTTCCACGACTCCGCCTGTGCCTGCGGCCAAGGCCCCGGTTTTGCCATCGCGCGTCGCTCCGCCGGCCCCGGCCGCCGTGATGGCGCCCAAGCCGCCGCCCCTCCCGGGCACCACGCCGCCGATGACCCCGGCGATGCCAGCGCCCCCCGCGGCCCCGCAGATCACCATGCAGGGCGACATCAAGGTCCTGCACCTCAAGCCGCCGATCGTCGTGCGCGATTTTGCGACGGCGCTCGGGCTCAAGCCCTTCAAGCTCATCTCCGAGCTCAACCAACTCGTCGGCTTCGCCGCGATGAACTCCACCATCGAGGAGAGCGTCGCGCAGAAGGTCGCCGAGAAATACGGGTTCCTCCTGGAGATCAAGCACCGGGGTGATGCCGCCAATCAGCAGGCCATCGCCAAGGAAAAGAAGGACAAGAAACCCGCCGAGGACGATGCCAAGAACCTCGTCACGCGGCCCCCGGTCGTCTGCATCCTCGGTCACGTTGACCACGGCAAGACCTCCCTCCTCGACGCCATCCGCAAGGCCAACGTCGCCGCTGGCGAGGCGGGCGGCATCACGCAGCACATCGGCGCCTACCAGATCGAGTTCAACGGCCGCAAGATCACCTTTCTCGATACGCCCGGCCACGCCGCCTTCACCAAGATGCGCGCGCGCGGCGCAAGCGTGACCGATGTCGCGATCCTCGTGGTCGCCGCCGACGACGGCTTCATGCCGCAGACGGACGAAGCCCTCAAGATCGCCCTCGCGGAAAAGGCCAACCACCCCGATCGCTTCGCCCTCATTGTCGCCGTCAACAAGATGGACGTGAAGGGCGCCAACCTCGATCAGGTGAAGAACCAGATGCAGCAGCGCAACATCGCGCCCGAGGACTGGGGCGGCGAGACGATCACAGTGCCCGTGGCCGCGATCAAGGGCCAGGGCATCACCGAGCTGCTCGAGATGATTTTGCTCCAGACCGACGTGCTTGAGCTCAAGGCCAACCCCAAGGCCGAGGCCAGCGGCGTCGTCATCGAATCCGAGATCGACTTTGGGCGCGGCCCGCTTGCGACCGTCATCGTGCAGCGGGGCACCCTCCGGGTGGGCGACGCGATCGTGAGCGGCCCGAACTACGCCAAGATCCGAGCCATGTTCGACGACCAGGGCAACAACCTGAAGGAAGCCCCGCCCGCCACGCCCGTGCGCGTCATCGGCTGGACCGGCACGCCTGACAGCGGCGCGACCTTCTCGGTCGTGAAGAACGTGCGCGAAGCCGAGAAGCTCGCGGAGGAAGAGCAGCTCCGCCTCAAGAAACTCGCCACCACCGCGGCCGCCGTGCCGAAGGAGGTCTCGGTCGAGAAGCTTTTCGCCAACATCGCCGCCACGCAGGCCAAGGTCCTCAAGGTGATCATCAAGACCGATGTGTTCGGCTCCTCCGAGGCCGTGCGCAACATCCTCGAAGGCATCAAGAGCACCAAGGTCAGCCTCGAAATTGTTTCGATCGAAGTCGGCCTCGTCACCAAGAACGACATCGCGATGGCCGCCTCCACCGGCGCCCTCGTCATCGGCTTCCACACCAAGCTCGAGAACGGCGTCACCCCGCTCGCCAAGCACCACGGCGTGCGCCTCGAGACCTACGAGATCATCTACGAGATGGGCGACAAGGTCCGCGAGATGATGGCCGATCTCCTCGATCCTGATACCAAGGAACTCAAGACCGGCGCCGCCGAAGTCCGCCAGGTCTTCCCGCTCGCCAAGGGCTTCGTCGCCGGCTGCCTCGTCACCGAGGGCAAGATCAACCGCAACGCCACCGCCCGCCTCCGCCGCGGCCGCGAGATCGTGCACGAGGGCAAGATTGGCACGCTCAAGCGCTTCAAGGACGACGCCAACGAAGTCCGCGCCGGCCTCGAGTGCGGCATCAAGCTCGACGACTTCAACGGCTACCAGGCCGGCGACGTCATCGAGTGCTTCGAGATCCAGAAGGTCCGCGCCACACTCTGATTTTCGTTTCTTGAGTTTCGATTTTCGATGGGCGGAAACGCCGCGGGGAAATCGAGAATCGCGAACCGAAGATCGAAAATCCCATGTCCAACCGTCCCGTCCGCGTCAACGAGCTGCTCCAGCGCGAGCTTAGCGCCATCCTGCGCCAGCGCTACCAGTCCGAGGCCGTGGCGATCACGATCACGGAGGTGCGCGTCACGCCCGATCTGCGCGAGGCGCGGGTCTTTGTCGGCGTGATCGGGAACGAACAGGCGGTGCAGAAGGGCCTGCACTGGCTGCGCTCCAAGATTGGCCCGATCAGCCACGAGCTCGGGCGTCGCATCGTGCTGAAATACATGCCGCGCTTTGAATTTGTCGTCGATGAGTCCGCCGCGCGCGGCAACCACCTGCTCAAGCTGATCGACGATCTCGTGCCGCCGCCTCCCCCGGAGCCGAAGGCCTGACGCCGCCATGGGAAAATACTATCCGCAGCTCTCGGCCGAATTTGCGCGCCTCCTCGCCTCCCTCGCCGGCCGGCGCGTCGCCGTCATCGGCCACGCGCGGCCCGATGGCGATTGCATCGGCTCGCAGGTGGCCCTCGCGCGCGTGCTCGCCGCCCGCGGGCTCGATGTCATCTGCGTCAACGCCGATCCCGTCCCGCGCCGCCTCGTCTTTCTCACCGCCGGCATGCGCTTCCACCGCACCGACGATCTGATCGGGGCCGATGGCGACTGCGCCGCGATCTTCGTGGACTGCGCGGATCACGCGCGCGCGGGCGAACGGCTGAAGGCGCGCTTCCCCGCGCCGGTCGCCACCATCGATCACCATATCTCCAACGCCGGCTACGCCGCCGCCAACCTGATCGACAGCGACTCTTCCGCGACCTGCGAGATGCTCGCCGGCATGTTCCTCGACAACGGGCTCCCGATCGACGCGCAGGCCGCGCAGGCGCTCTTCACCGGGATCATGACCGACACGGGGCAGTTTCGCTTCGGCTCCGCCACGGCGCGCTGCTTTGCCCTCGCGGGCGAGCTGGTCGCGCGCGGCGCCCGCCCGGAGCGGGCGGGGCAGGAACTCTTCGAGCGTGAGTCGTTCGGCAAGCTCCGGCTGCTCCAGCACTACCTTTCCACCCTCACGCTCGAATGCGGCGGACGCGCCTGCATCGGCACGCTCGCGCCCGGGCTCTTCGAGCAGATTGGCGCGACGGCCGAGGATACCGAAGGGTTGGTCGATTATGCCCGCTGCATCGATGGCGTGCAAATCGGCGCGCTCATCGAGGAGCGGGCCGACGGCTCCGTGAAGGCCAGTCTCCGCGGGCAGGACCCCGCGCTGCGGGTGGATCTCATCGCGGCCAAGTTTAACGGCGGCGGACACGCCTGCGCCGCCGGCCTCAGCCTCAAGCAGGGGGGCGCGGATTTTCGCGCCCGGCTCATCGCCGCCTTTGCCGAACGATTTGCGGCCTTTGATGCCGCGAAGAAACCCTGACACCATGCTGCTGCAGCCAAAGGAAATCGAGGGCATCCTCCTCGTGGACAAGCCCGCCGACCACACGTCGCACGACGTCGTCGCGCGCCTCCGCGGCAAGCTGAAGATGAAGCGCATCGGCCACGCGGGCACGCTCGATCCCATGGCGACCGGCCTGCTCATCATCCTCGTCGGCAAGGCCACGCGCGTCTCCCAATACCTGATCAGCCTCGACAAGGAATACGAGGGCACCATCGAGCTCGGCAAAGTGACCGACACGCAGGACGCCGAGGGCGAGACGATGGAGACCCGGCCGGTGCCGGCCTTCACCGAGGCGGAACTCACCGCGGCCGTGCGCAGCTTTCACGGCGATCAATACCAGATGCCGCCCATGTATTCGGCGATCAAGATTGACGGGGTGCCGCTCTACAAGAGTGCCCGCAAGGGCGAGGAGATCGCGCGCGAGCCGCGCTTCATCCGCGTGATGAGCTGGGAAATCACGCGGTTCGGCGTGCCGCGCTTTGATTTCAGGATGCGTGTCACCAAGGGCACCTATGTGCGCACGCTCGCGCACGACCTCGGCCAGAAGCTCGGCTGCGGCGCGCACCTCGCCGCGCTCCGCCGCACGGCGACCGACAAGTTCAACGTCTCCCAGGCGCTGACCCTCGACCAGATCAACGCCCTCACGATTCCGGAGATTGGGCGGCGGCTCATCGCGCCGCGCGACGCGGTGCCCAGCGTGGCGTTGTGAACCTGCCTGCGCAGTTTGCCTCGCTCGAGGAAGCGGCGGCGCTCCCGCCGCGGCCCCTGCATCTCGCGATCGGGATGTTCGACGGCCTGCACCTCGGCCATCGCGCCGTGATCGATCCGGCTGTGCGGGCGGCGCGGTTGAGTGGGGGGCTCAGCGGCGTGCTGACGTTCTGGCCGCATCCCAGCGCGCTTTTCCGGCCGGAAAGCCCGACGAAACTGATGCAACCGGCGGCGACCAAGGCGCGCATGCTGAACCGGCTCGGCGTCGATGCGGTGATCACGCTGCCGTTTACACCGGAGCTGGCCGGCATCGCGGCGGACGCCTTTCTGCCGTGGCTGAAACAAAAGCTGCCGCACCTCGCCGCGATTCACGTGGGGGAGAATTTTCGCTTCGGCCGCGGCCGGCAGGGCGACGCGGCGTCGCTCGTGGCCAGCGGCCGCCGGCACGGCGTGAGTGTCTTCAGCACTCCGCGCGTCAGCTTGGGCGGCGAAGCCGTCAGCAGCACCCGCATCCGTGCGCTGCTTGAGGCCGGGGAGATCGAGGCGGCCAACGCCTTGCTCGGCTACGCCTATTTCGCGCACGGCTTTGTGACCCCGGGCAAGCGGCTGGGGCGCACCATCGGTTTTCCGACCCTCAATGTCGCGTGGGTGCCGGAGCTGCGCCCCAGGTTCGGCGTTTACGCGGTGCGAATTTTCGATCCAGGTGGCGCGGGGTCGGCGCCATTGCCGGCTGTGGCCAACTACGGGCTGCGGCCGACGGTGGAGCACGCGACGGAACCGCGGCTCGAGACCCATGTGCTCGGGGCCTGTCCCTTCGTCGAGGGCGATCACGTGAAAATCGAGTGGCTGCGCTTCTTGCGCCCGGAAATGAAGTTCGGTGGCGTCGCCGAACTCACCGCCCAGATCGCCCGTGATCGGGCGGCGGCGGAGGAGTTTTTCCGGTCGTGACGGCGCAAGATTTTTCCTTGCGCGCGGAGGGCCGGGACGCGTTACTCGCCGACCTCAGATTTGGGGACCTTTAGCTCAGTTGGTTAGAGCGTTTCGTTGACATCGAAAAGGTCACTGGTTCGAGTCCAGTAAGGTCCACCATCTGAAAATCCCCTCTGGAAACGGAGGGGGTTTTTGTTTTCCGAGGCCGAGGATTGCATCGGGGCGCGCGGCCGGGTGCGCTAGCGGCATGGTCCCGCCGCCGACAACGGTTCAGCGCAAATGCCTAGGGCTGCTTTCGCGGCGCGAACGCTGGGGGCTGTCGGCGCGCGGCTGGCTGGCGCTGCTCGGCTTGGGTGGCGCCTTGGCGGCAGTGGTCCTCTTCGGGGCTTACCCGTTTCTCGCGGTCACGGAGCGGGTGGAAACCAAAATCCTCGTGGTCGAGGGATGGGTGGATGCCCATGCGATTCGCGCGGGTGTGGAGGAATTTCAGCGCGGCGGCTACGAGCGGGTTTTCACGACCGGCGGACCGGTGCGCGGGCTCGCCGGCTACCTCACGGATCAGAGCACGACGGCGGGGGTGGGGGCGTCGCGGCTCCGGCAGGCCGGCTTGCCGGCGGACCGCGTGCAGATGGCGCCCGCCCGCGAGCTGGCGCGCGATCGCACCTTTGGCTCGGCGGTGGCCTTGCGCGAGTGGTGTGCGATGAACGGCGTGAAGCTCGCGCGGATCAACGTCCTCACGCAGGACGTGCATGCGCGGCGCACGCGGCTGCTTTTTGAAAAGGCGCTCGGGCCCGGTGTCGAGGTCGGCATCATCGCCGTGCCGCATCTCGACTACGACGCCGGCCAATGGTGGCGCTACAGCGAGGGTGTGCGCTCTGTCATCGGCGAGATCATCGCCTACGTTTACGCGCGGTTTTTGTTTTTTCCGCCGGCCGGGCAATCCCCCGCTTGATTGCGGGCGGCGTTTCGTGCCTGCATGGCGGGCATGCTGCAATCGCTCCGCGTCCGCAACCTGGCCCTGCTCGAGGAAGTCGCGCTCGACTTCGAGGCCGGCTTCACCGCGGTCACCGGCGAGACCGGGGCGGGCAAGAGCATCCTGCTCGGGGCGCTGAGCCTCCTCGCCGGCGAGCGCGCCGACAAATCGATCATCCGGCAGGGCTCGCCCGCGACGGAGGTGGAGGCGAGTTTGTTCTTTGCCGCCCCGGCCAAGATCGACGCGTTGCTCGCCGAGCTGGAGCTGCCGGCTTGCGAAGAGGGCGTGCTGATTTTGAAGCGCAGCGTGCCGCGCGAGAAGGCCCCTAAGATCACGGTCAACGGCAGCCTCGCCACGCTCGCCGCGCTCCAGCGGCTGGGAGAACTCTGGATCGACTTTCACGGGCCGAGCGAACCGCGCCGGCTGCTCAAGGAGAGCTGCCAGCTCGACCTGCTCGATCTCTTCGGCCGGTTGGGCGCGGCGCGCGAGACCTACGCGGCCGCTTATCGCGCGTGGCGCGAGCTCGGCGCTGAGCGCACGCGCCTCGCGACCGAGACGAAGCTCGCGCCGGATCAGATTGATTTCCTGAAGAACCAGCTCGCACGGCTTGATGCCCTGACGCTCACCGACGAGGCGATCGAGGCGCTGGAGCGGGACTTCCAGCGCATGAGCCGGGCGCAGGAGTTGATCGAGTTGAGTTCGGCTCTCGCGGCTGGCCTCACCGGCGAGGAAGGCGTGCAGGGCCGCGTGGCGGAGCTGCTGCGGCAGGCGCGCCAGCTCGAGGGCATCGACGCCGCGAGCCGCCCGCTGGCGGAGCGGCTTTCGTCGGCCGCGGTGGAGCTGAATGATCTCGGGGCGGAGTTTTCGGCGCTGAGCCAGCAGTTGCAGTTCGATCCCGAGCAGGCGGAAGAGCTCGAGGTGAAGATGAACGCGTGGCTCGAACTCAAGCGCCGGCACGGCGGCGATGTGCAGGCGGTCGCGGCCGCGCGCGAGGAGCTGCGCCGCCGGCTGGAAGTGCAGGGGGACCTCGAGGGCACGCTCCTGCGGCTGGAGAAACAGATCGCCGACGCCGAGAAGCACGCGCGCAAGCACGCGCAGGCGCTGCGGACCGGGCGCGAAAAGGCCGCGAAGGAACTCGCCAAGCTCGCCGCCAAGGGCATCGCGCAGCTCGGGTTCAAGCGCGCGGATTTTCAGGTGCGCGTCGTGCCGCTCGCGGAGCTGGGGCCGGCGGGCGACTGCGGCGCGGAGTTTTTGTTCTCCCCCAATGTCGGCGAGGCGCCGCTGCCGCTCAGCCGCATCGCCTCGAGCGGCGAACTCGCGCGCGTGATGCTGGCGCTGAAGACGGTGCTCGCCGATCTCGACGCGGTGCCGCTGCTGGTCTTCGACGAGGTTGACGCGAACGTGGGCGGCGAGATTGGCCGCGTCGTGGGCGAGAAGATGGCGGGCATCGCGCGCGAGCACCAGGTGCTGTGTGTGACGCACCTGCCGCAGGTCGCGGCGCAGGCGGCCTGCCACCTCGTCGTGACCAAGGATCAGTCCAAGGACCGCGCGGTCGTGAGCATCGCGCCGATTCAGGCGAGCCGGAAAGCCCGCGTGAGCGAGCTCGCGCGCATGCTCGGTGACCGCACCGCCAAGAGCGCGCTGGCCCACGCGGAGGAGCTGCTGGGCCGGTAGGGGCATCATGGACATTCATTACACCGACGACGCGCTGGAAGATCTGCGTCGCATCCCGCTGCGCCACGCCGACCAGATCACGCGCAAAGTGGAGCGCCTGCGGGGCGGCTTGGCCGGAGATATCAAGGCGCTGACCAACGCCGACTCGGGCTATCGGTTGCGCTCGGGCGACTATCGGGTTTTGTTCGACTGCGACGGCCGAAGCGTTGTTGTGAGGGCCATCAAGAATCGCCGCGATGCCTACCGCTAAACCATCTTCCCGCCAGCCGCTCAGCGCCCAACGCCGTCGCGTGGTGCGCAAAATCGCTACTATTCGCGAAGAGGTGGAGGACTTGCTCGATTCCGTGCAATTGCTGGAGGCCCGGGCCAAGGACATCGGCGTGCGCCACTCGACGAACGACGTGCGGGCGAAGCTCGGGCTTGCGCCTCTCAGGCGTTGAGCGGGGGCTTGGAGCTGCCGGGCCGGCAGGGCGCGGACTCCGTTCCGCGCCTCGAACAATCAAGGCGCAGTCTTGGCCGAAGCGGCGGCGAGCGGAGTCGCCACCCTGCCTGAACCGCGGCGGAAGCTCCGCCACTTGTCGAGCGGGATGAGCCCGAGGCCGATGATCGCGAGCTGGCTGACGACGAAGCCGGCGAGCGCGACGAACGCCGCGTCGGTGAAGCCGTAGCTGTGCAGGCCCACGCCGAGCATGTTCGTGCCAAACCAGCTCCACGCCGTGATGATGTTGCCGCCGATGGCGAGCACCATGATGCCGCGCTGCTTCACCAAGCCGCCCCAGCGGGCGTGCAGGATGATGGCGTTCCAGATGACGATCATGAGCGCGCCGTTTTCCTTTGGATCCCAGCCCCAGAACCGGCCCCACGACTGGTCGGCCCAGATGCCGCCGAGCACGGTGCCGACGAAGCTGAAGAGCGTCGCGAAGCAAACGATGCCGTAAACCATGCGGCCGAGCGAATCGGCGGTGTCTTTGTCGAGCGTGGAGCTGAGCAGCCCGCGCAAAATGTAGATGATGGCCAGAAAACCGGCGAGGAACGTGGCCGAATAGCCGATCGTCACGATGACGACGTGCGTCGCCAGCCAGAAGTTGGTGTCGAGCACGGCGCGCATCATCTCCAGCGTGTCTCCGCTCAGGGAGAGGTTGTGCGCGATGATCAGGGTGGCGAAGCCGACGGTGCCGCCCGCGACGCTCGCGATGCCGTTTTTAAAAGTGCGCTCCAGGATGAGGCACAGGAGCACGGTGCCCCAGCCGACGAAGAGCGCGGAAGAATAGAGGTTGGTCACCGGGGGCCGGCCCTCGAGCCACATGCGGGTGAGAATGCCCGCGGTGGTCAGTAGCCAGGCCAGACCCATCAGCCAGAAGGCCGACCGCTGCAGCGCGTCGGGCCACACCAGCCACGAGACGAAGCCGAGCAGGAAGACCGCGGCGTAAACGATCGAGGCGGTGTAGAACGGTTGCGCGGCGTTGAAGCGCGTCTCGGCATCGGCTTTTTTCTGGCGCTCAGGGAAGCGCTTCACGATGTCGGCGCGGTAGAGTTCGAGTAGCTTGTTGAAGCGGTCGGCCTTATCCGTGCGCCACGCGTGGGCAAATCCGGCGTAGGCGAGCGCGGTGGGATCGACGCGGCCGGTGCGGAACGTGTCGAGCAGCGCGGCGCCGGCGGGCTTCCAGGCGTTGGGGTCGGGGTTGTCGGGCGCGGGCGGGACGACGAGGAAGGGGCCGGCGATGTTCGCCATGTCCACGAAGCGCTCGCCAATCTCGGTCATGGCGGAGGCGGCGGCCTCGTCGTGCGGCTGGCCGGCCTGCTTGGCGCGCACGGCGGCGACGCCGGCGGCGACTTTGGTCTCAAAGGCGAGCAGATCACCGAGGAAATCGTCGCGGCCGGGCGAAACGAGGGCGTGCCGCAGGCGCTGGTAGTGGACGAGATTGTGGTAGAGCTGGACGACGGCGCGCTGGAAGACGGAGCGCACGGCGCTGTCCACCTGCTGCGCGAGCTTGGTCTGGCGATCGAGTTCGCCGAATTTGCCGGAGAGCTGGTTGTAGGCGAAGCGCTTCTTGCCGTCGCCATCCTCGGGCTTGAGGTTGAACAACGCGAGCAACTCCGGATGCGTGATCTCAAAGGTGCGGTAGGTGTCGGCGCGCTCGGGGCGGAAAGAGACATCGAGCAGCCACTCGGTGGGCAGGAGCTTGCGGCCATCGGGCGTGCTGACGGACTGGCGGCCCTGGAGCTGGAGGAGCGCGCTGCGCGCGACTGTGTCGAGCGGCTTCATGCGGCCGTTGAGCAGCACGGGCAGCTTGCCAAAGCCGGTGACGTCGAACTCCGCGGGGTTCTTCGGTGCCCGCAGCGTCGAGAGCGCGTAGAGCGCCATGAGGACGACGATCGAGAGGGGGATGAACTTTTTCATGATGCGGCCTCCTGTTTGGCGGCGCGTTTCTCGAAGAAACCGACGAGGTGGATGCTAAATTGCCAGAGGAGGCCGAGCGTCATCAAGGCGCAGGCGACATAGGGCATCTGCCAGCTGGGGTTGCGCACGACCTGGAGGACGGTGGTCTGCTCGCCGTCGTAGCCAGATTGGTAGAACGTGAGGCCGGCGTAGCGCAGCGGGTTGTTCATGTAGATGAGGACCTCACGGTCGTCGTGCCCTTCGGGCGAAGTGAGGCGGAGTTTGCTGGAGAAATTCTTGGGAATCTCGGTGCCTGCGTAGCGGTCGTGGCTGAACTTGAGGAGGGTGAGGGAGAATGGCTTGTAGTGGCGGGCGAAGCGCAACGCGATCCGGTAGGTGCGGCCCTCGTGCGTAAAGGTCTGCGGGGCGGCGAGGAACGGCGGCGAGAACGGCGAGCTGATGCGAGGCGACACGAGCCAAGTGCCGAGTGAGCCGGCAGGGCCGACGAGCTCGACGGAGGCGGAGGGCAGGTTGCGCTCGTCTTGCTTGTAGGTCATCGGCAGGCCGGTGGCCATGACGCTGGCGCCGACGCCGGCCGTGGCCTGAGGGGGCTTGGTCGAGGCGGCGTCGCGCATGCTCAGGCCTGAGTTCGGGAAATACTCCTTCACCACGACGCGGAAAGGCAGCTTCGGGTGCTGGATGGGCTCGCGCGTGGCCAGCAACGCCTCGGGGATCGCCACGACTTCGTCGAACTCAGGGTTCGTGGTGTCGATGATGGCGAGCTCGTTGTCGTGGTGGCTTTCCGAGTAGCTCTTCGTTTCGCCCTCGGTGATGCGCATGGCAAAATCCTCCTGCCAGAGACCGCTGAGCAGCTCGCCGATGAGCAGCAAAATCACGCCGAGGTGCGTGAGCTCGATGCCGACTTTTTTCCACGAGCGCTTGAAGCGGTAAACATGCGCGGCGATGAGGTTGGCGAGCAGCAGGCCGCCGATGCTGTAGCCGCCGGGGAAGACGGGAAACGACGAGGTGCCCGACTGCTGGAACACCACGAAGCTCCGGAACCACTTTTCCTGGATGCCCCAGATGCCGAGGTTCACCTGATCGAGTGTCGCGGCGAAAACGAGAATCAGCCCGAGCGCGAGCAGGACGACCGTCAGCTTGAGCGAGACGAGAAAATCGCGGGCGAAGCGAAGGGCGGGGCTCATTTCGTGCCGGGCTTGATCGTGTCGAGGAACGCCATGAACGCCGCCTTCTCCTTCGCGACGAGCGCGTCAGGCCCGGTGAGCTTGAAGAACCACGTGCTGCCGACGTGCGGCACGATGGCCGCGAGCGTGCGCATCGGGGCTGCGCCGGTCGCGCCGCCGAGATCGACGACGCCGATTTTCAGGCCGTTGCGCTCAAGTCGCTGCACCGCGGACGCGAGGTCCGCGGGCGCGATGGGCGGCAGGCCGACCTGACCGCGCCAGCGATTCACGTTGGCGAGATCACCGCCGACATCGCCGGGGAACGCTGTGATCGACATGTCGGCTTCGCCGCCCTCGCCCTTGATGGTGTAGCTGCCCTTGCGCATCGAGCCGGGGGCCTTGGCGGCCCAGCTGGCGGGCGCGCTCCACGCGAGGCCCTCGCCGGTGGCGGTGGCGACGGGAGTGTTGGCCATCGTGCTCGGCGCGGGGGCGGCCGGTGCCGCCGGGGCGGGGGTGGCCGGATGGGAATGAGGCGCGGCCGCAGGCGCGGGCGCGACCGAATCCTTGGGCGCGCGGTAAGATGCGATTTCGGGTTTGCTGCACGCCGCGAGCAATGCGGTCAGCGCAGCGGAGAGGGGGAGCAGGCGGCGGGGATTCATGGGCGGCGGATTAGTCGGCGGGCTCCGGGCAAAGCGCAAATCAAACCGGCCGCGGCCGACCGGTCATTACGGCAGCAGACGCGGGCCATGAGCAATTGTTGCCGCCGGTTTCCGAGCCGGAGTCAACTTGAGGCTCGAACCGCGTGGGGTTCGGGCTTTCTGTCGATGCTGTTACCGTTTGGTGCGTGCTGCATCCGGCGGTCCCCCGTTGTCGTAGCATTCTACTCCCCATGAAAACTCCCTCCCTCCGAACCTTGCTTGCCGTGGGCGCCGCCGGCGTCCTCGCGCTCTCCGCCCGCGCCCAAGTCATTGAACTTCGGGCGACCATCAACGGCGCGCAGGAAAATCCTGCCGTCAACACGCCCGCCGAAGGCAACGCGGTTATGCTCTACGACGTGGGCACGAATACCTTCGACCTGATAATCTCGATTACGGGCCTGACCAACACCGTGACGGCCTCCCATATCCACGAAGGGGCCGTCGGGTCCAACGGACCGGTGGCGACCAATCTTGGTGGCGAGGCGGTCTACACGCGCAGCGGCACCACGCTGACGGCGACTTTCCGCAATGTTGCGCATAGCGGGGACCGACTCCGCCTCATTCAGGGCGGGGCTTACTTTAACCTGCACACGGCGGCCAATCCGGGCGGCGAGGTCCGCGGGCAGCTCATCGCCCGCCCGGTGCGCCTCGTGGCCAACCTCGACGTCGCGCAGGAAGCCGCGGCCTTTCCCGCGCTTAATTTTTCCGCCGTCAATAATTTCGGCGCCGCCGTGGTGATCTACGACCCGACGGCCAACACGGTGTCGCTCCGTCACTCGCTGTTCAATTACAGCAGCACGTTTACCAACTCCCACATCCACACGGGCGCGCCTGGCGTGAGTGGCGGCGTCAATACCCAGCTCGGCACCAACGCCAACGCCGGAGCCTACAACACCGCGAACGGCCACATCTCCGGCAGCCACGAGGCGGTTACCTACGGCGGCAACCCTGTCGAGCTGCTCACCGGGCTGAATTACCTAAACTATCACAGCCAGGCGTTCGCCGGCGGCCAGCTGCGCGGTCAGCTGACGGTGTCGCGCGAGACGCTCAACACGCGCCTCGGCAATCTCGCGGTCCGCGGTTTTGTCGGCGCGGGCGAGCAGGTGCTGATCGGCGGCATCAGTGTGCAGGGCACCGAGCCGGTGCGGGTGCTCATTGCGGCCAAGGGGCCTTCGCTCGCGGCGTTCGGCGTGACGGGGGCGATTCCCAATCCCCGCCTCGCGCTCTTCTCGGGCACCACGCAGATTGCGGTGAATGACGATGTGGGCGCGCTCGTAGCCAACTCGGAATTGTCGCGCATCCCCGCGGTCCCGACTAATCCGCTGGAGTCCGCGCTCGTCGTCGTGCTGCCGCCGGGCAACTACACCGCGCAGGTTTCGTCGTCCGCCGGCACCGGCGTGGCGCTGCTCGAGGTCTATGACCTCCGCAACGTGCCGACGGCCCTCGCCATCGCTTCGCTCGATCCGGTCTCGCCCAAGGGCGACGCGCCGCGGGCGATTGCCGCCGCCGGGGCGCGGCCCGCGCCGGAATTTTGCGTGACCACGCCGTTGCCCGCTGCGGTCGCGACGCGCTGAGGTCTTCTCTTTCCGACGAAAAGCCCGGTGCCGCACGGCGCCGGGCTTTTTTTTGTTTTTGCGGGTCGCGCTCCGCCGGTTGAGAAAATAGGCATGACCGTCCAACCGCTGGGCGACGCGGCCGTGGTGCTGCACCTCGATGGGGCCGTCGATGGCGCGATGGCCGCACGGGTGCACGCGATCGCGGGGGCCCTCGCACGGGCGCGTCTGGAGGGGGTGACCGACATCGTCCCGGCGTTTGCGAGCGTGGCGGTGTTCTTTGAGCGGGTGCCGACGGCGGCTATGGCGGACATCGAGGCCGATCTGCGCGCCTTTGTAGCGGGGGCGGAGACGGAAAAGAAATCCCCTCCGGGCCGTGTGCTCGAAGTGCCGGTGGTCTATGGCGGCGAGCATGGGCCCGACCTGGAAGCGGTTGCCGCCCATGCGGGCCTGCCTGCGGCCGAGGTGATCGCGCGGCACGAGGCGGGTGACTATCTCGTGCACGCGATCGGGTTTGCCCCGGGGTTTCCGTATCTCGGCGGGCTGGCGGCGGAGCTGGCGACGCCGCGGCGCGCGGTCCCCCGCGCCCAGGTGCCGGCGCGCAGCGTCGGCATCGGCGGGGCGCAGACAGGCATTTATCCCCTCGCATCGCCCGGCGGCTGGAACCTGATCGGACGCACACCGCTCCTGCTTTTCGATCCCCGACGTGAGCCGGCGGCCCTGCTGCGCGCGGGTGACCGCGTGCGCTTTCGCGCGGTGGCTGAGGCGGATTTTTCGACGGCCTCGTCGAAGCCGCCCGCAAGTGAACGCAGCGCGGTGGATATCGAGGTGTTGCGCGCCGGGATGTTTACCACGGTGCAGGATGCCGGGCGGCGCGGTCATCGCGCCTATGGCGTGCCGCTGGGTGGCGCGGCTGATCCGCTGGCCCTGCGAATCGCCAACCTGATCGCGGGCAACGACGAGCAAGCGGCGGGGCTCGAATGCACCCTCGTCGGGCCGACGCTGCGCTTTCACCGCGACACCGTGATCGCCTGGGGCGGGGCGGAGACGGAGGCGTTGCCAGGCGGAAGGCCCATCGTCGTGCGCGCGGGCGAGACGCTCGCGATAGGGGCCTTGCGGCGCGGGTGCCGCGGCTACCTCGCGATCGGGGGCGGCGTGAGCGTGCCGCCCGTGCTAGGCAGCCGGAGCACACTGGTGCGCGCCGGACTGGGCGGCCTGGAGGGGAGGGAACTCCGCGATGGCGACGGATTGCCGCTGGGTGCGGGGCGGCAACTCACGGGCGGAAGAGCCTGGCGGATCGATGAGCGGATTTTGCCGCGCTACTCGGCGGCGCCCACGGTGCGGGTGATCCCGGGCGCGCACGCGGCGGACTTCGAGGGTTGGCCGAGGCGCGAGTTTGCCGTCTCCGCGCAATCGGATCGCATGGGGGTGCGACTGGGCGGCGCGGTGGCGCGGCGCGGATCGGCGCGCGAACTGGTTTCAACGCCGGTCGCGCCGGGCACGATCCAGGTGCCGCCGGGCGGCGAGCCGATTGTGCTGCTCGCCGATGCGCAGACGATCGGTGGCTATCCTCAGCTCGCGCACGTGATCAGCGCGGACCTGCCGCTCGTGGCACAGCTGCGTCCGGGAGACGCGGTAAGATTCGTGGAGGTGTCGCTCGACGAGGCGCGGCGCGCGGCCGGGGCGGTGGAGCGCGCGCTGGGCTTGCTGCGCGAGGGCGTCGCGCGGAAATTCCGCTGACGTGCAACGGACGATCGATCTCAACTGCGACCTCGGCGAAGGCGCCGGCCATGATGCGGAGCTGATGCCCCTCGTCACCTCGGCGAACATCGCCTGCGGCGCGCACGCGGGCGACGCGGCGACGATGCGCGCCACCATCGCGCTCGCGCAGCGGCACGGGGTCGCGATCGGCGCGCATCCGGGTTTTGATGACCGGGAAAATTTCGGCCGGCGGGAGCTGCCATTGACTCCGATCGAGGCGGCGGAACTGGTGTTGCGGCAAGTCCAGCGGATGCAGGAAATGGCCGTGCCCCTGGGGGCTTCGATGAAGCACATCAAGTTGCACGGGGCACTCTACAACATGGTTTCACGCGACGCGGCGCTGGCGAAAGCGGTGGTGGAGGCGATCTCCTCGGCTGCCAAAAACCCCACGATCTTCGTTCTGGCCGGAAGCAAACTGGAGCAGGTCGCGCGGGCTAGTGGCGACATCCGCGTCGTCTCCGAGGTCTTCGCGGATCGGACTTATCAGCGCGATGGTTCGCTGACGCCGCGGGCGCGGCCGGACGCGTTGATTCACGACGAGGCGCAGGCCGTGGCCCAGGTGCTGCGGATGGTGCGCGAAGGAGTGGTGCGCGCGACCGACGGCACCGATGTGCCGGTCCGGGCCGACACGGTGTGCGTGCATGGCGACGGACCGCACGCCGTGGCATTTGCGCGGCGATTACGCGCGGCGCTGATCGAGGCGGGCGTGGCGCTACGGGCGCCCTGAGTCAGGGGGTGCGCTCGACGACGAGGGCGCAGAGATCGTCCTCGAAGCTGGCGCGGCCGGTGAAGGCGGCGATCTCGTCGAGCAGGGAGGCGATGAGCCGTTCGGCGCCGAGCCGGGGGTGGGCGTCGAAGAAGGCGCGGAGGCGCGACTCGCCGTATTGCTCGCCGGAGGGCGCCGCGGCCTCGAGAAGGCCGTCGGTGCTCGTGAACAGCAGATCGCCGGGGCCGAAGGCGCAGGTGATCGTGTGGTAGGCAAAATCCGCGAGGAGGCCGGCGGCGGGCTCGGGGTCGGCGGCCGCGAGCCGCAGGGTGCCGGTGGTCCCGGCGGAGCGCACGAGCGGCGGCGGGTGGCCGGCGTTGGCGTAGGCCAGGGTGCGCGCGGCGAGGTCGATCACGCCATAGAAGACGGTGGCGAACACGGGCTGGCCCGTCTGCTCCACGATGGGCGCGAGGCTGCGGTTGATCTCTGCGAGGACGTGGCCCGGATCCTCGGCTTTTGCGCCCATCTCCTCGACGACGCCGCGGATGAGCGCGGTGAGGAGGCCGGCCCGGACGCCGTGGCCCATCACGTCGCACATGAGGACGCCGCAGCGGTCGTCGGAGAGCTGAAGCAGATCGTAGAAGTCTCCGCCGAGGGTGGTGGTGGGCACGTAGCGATGGGCGAAGCGCAACGCGGAGGCGGCCGGGGCCGCATGGCTTGGGAAGCAGGGATAAGCGCGGTTGAGGAACGCCTCCTGCACCTGCCGCGCCATCAGCAGATCGGTTTCCATTTCGGCGTTGCGGCGCCGCAGTTCCTCCTCGGCGAGTTTGCGGGCGGTGATGTCGAGGCTGATGCCGACGAGGCCGGCGAGCTGGCCGCTCACGTCGTGCAGCGGGACCTTGGTGACAAGCGACCAATGGACGGTGCCCTCGGCGCCGAAGTCGGATTTTTCCTGCCCGATGATCGGGGCGCCGCCGCTGAGGACCTGGCGATCGTCGGCGAGGGCCTGGCGGCCGCGTTCACCCGGGAAAAAATCCACCGTGGTCTTGCCGAGGGCGTCGGCTTGCGAGCGGGCGCCGAGCATCGCGAGATGGGCTTGGTTGTTGAGGACGTAGCGCGAGGCGGTGTCCTTGACGTAGAGCCGGCTCGGCAGGTGATCGATGATCGTGCGGAGGAGGTTGCGCTCCTCGATGAGTTTGGCCTCGGCTTCCTTGGTCGCGGTGATGTCGCGCGAGAGGCCGAAGGTGCCGATGATGGCGCCGCTGGCGTCGCGCCACGGCATCTTGGTGCTGGAGGCCCAGCGGCGGGAGCCATCGCGCATGACGAGGCGCTCCTCCTTGCCGACGACGGGTTTGCCGGTGCGGATGATGCGCTCCTCGTCCTCGCGGGCGTGCTGCGCATGTTCGGCGGAGAAGAAGTCGAAATCGGTCTTGCCCACGCAGGCGGCGGGCGAGGCGGCCCCGAGGGAGCGGGCGTGCGCGGCATTGTTGCGGACGAAGCGCGAGTGAAGATCCTTGAAATAGATCCGGTCGGGGATCGTGTCCATGAGGACACGGAGGAGGGCGGAGTCGAGCGACTCACCGGCGAAGGTGGACAGCAGGGGCGGAGTAGTGGGCGCGTCGCTCATGCGGGCGGTCAGGTTGAGCCGCGCCGGTGGCGCGCGCAACGCCGGTGTTTGGCTGGAGCCGGGGCGCCCCCGCCACGTCTCCAGCAATCTCGCTCACTCCTTCACAATCGTGAACCAGTCGCGCTTCTCGCCCTTCTCGTTGACGAAGGTGGCGTCGAGCCGGAGGCCGTCGATGTCGAGGACGGAGGAGCCGGCTTCGTTGAGCGAGATGAAGAAAGCAGGATGGTTGAGGGGCACGGGCTTGGCGCTGGCATGGCCGGCGGAGCCGGTGACGTTGTTGATGTGCCCGAAATTCGGCGTGCGGGCGCGGGGCTTGCGGTAAACGCCGTCGCCATCGGCGCGGCCGGAGACTTTTTGTTTGATGTGCTTCGCGGCGTCGAAGGTGTCGCTCTTGCCGTAGTGGCCGTCCAGGAGCCACGAGCGTTCATAGACGTGCGAGTGGCCGGTGAGGACGAGATCGACGCCGCCGGCTTCGAGGACGGGGAGGAAAACCTGGCGCATGTCATTCATGCGGCCGGCGCTGTCGCTGTCCTTGTCGGAGTCGTGCGTGCCCTTGGTGTAGGGCGGGTGGTGGAAGAACACGATGATCCAGTCGCGCTGGGTGGCGGCGAGGTCGGCCTTGAGCCATTGCATCATCGCGCCCCCGGCGGTGCGATCGGAGTCGTGGGAATCGAGGCAGATGAAGTGGGCGTTGGCGTGGTCGAACGAGTAGTAGGCTTCGGTGCCGGAAGGCACGCCGCCGGCCTGCGCGCGGGTGGGCAGGGTGAAGATGTCGTAGTAAACGCCGGACTGCGTGATGGAGTTGGCGCTCTTGCCATCGTGGTTGCCGAGCGCGGGCCAGAGCGCCACGGTGGCGAGCGTCTTGGGATACACGTCGAAGACGGCTTTCTGGTAGTCGGTGTCGGTGCCGTCCGGATAGGCGTTGTCGCCGAGCATTAGCCAGAGGTCGGTGGCGCGGCTGGCCGTGAACTTGTAGTAGGCGTCGCGGACGGCGGCCTGCGTGGCGTTCTTGGTGCCGGGATCACCGAGCACCCACACGCGCGTGGGCCGGGCGGGGCCGATGGGCGGCGGAGTGGTGAAGGAATGGATGGTCGCTCTTCCCGGGGCATCCTCGGCATCGGCCTTGGCGGTGGTCTTGGCGGCATCGGCCTTGGCCGGGGCGACCTTCACTGCGGCTGGACCGACCGAGTAAAAGTATTTGGTGTTCGGGGTGAGGTCTGAGAGCTGGACCACATGCTCGGTGAGGATGCCCTCGGATTTCGCGGACTTGGCGAGTTGGTTGCGCTCGGTGCCATAGGAGACGACGGAGGCCTCCGCGATGTCGGTGCGCCAGCGCACGACCATGCTGGTCGGTGTGGCGGACTGGAGATACGGGCCGCGGACGATGGTGGTGGCCGCGTGCAGCGCGGGAGTCGCGAGCAGGAGGGCGAGGGTGGGGAGGAGTAGGGAACGCATGGGTGTGGAAAAATTCAAGGGCGCGGGGCGGCCAGATCGGTGAGTTCGGCGGCCAGTCGGGCGGTGTCGGGCGACGTGCGCAACCATTCGGGCAGTGCGGCGATGGCGGCGAGCGCCGCCGTGTAGGCGGTGCGGGCCTCGGTCGCGCGCCCCGCACGGGCGAGCAGATCGCCCCGGCGCTTGTGCCAGCCTTCGGGACGCTCGCTGGTGGCGGCGAGGTGGAGCAAGCGAGTGGCGGCGTCGTCGATGCGCCCGAGTGATTCCTCCAGCGCGACGGCGCGCAGATATAACGTCACGACGGGACCGAGCCGCGCGATGCCCTCATCCAGGCTCCGGATGGCCTCGGCCGGGGGCAGGAGGCCGGCGCGTTCGATGAAAAGCTCCGGGGGGGGCTGCGCGAGGCGCGCAATTGCGGCATCGAGATCGGAGAGGGCGGCGGCGGGCGCGTGCAGGGCGCGATGCGCCCGGGCGCGCAGCACGAGGGCGGCGGTGTCAGCCGGATCGAGGGCGAGTGCGGTGTCGAGCAGGGAGACCGCGGCGGCCGGGCGGCCGGCGGCGAGTTCGAGGGCGCCGCGGGCTTGCGCGAGCCGCGGCAGGCGGGGGGAGAGTTCGGCGGCGAGCAGGAAATTGGCCTCGGCCGAGACCCAATCCTCGTGGCGCGAATAGAGTTCGCCGCGCTGGAGATAGAGCTCCGCGTTGCCGGGCTGCGCTGCAATGGCGGTGCTCAGCCGGGTGAGCGCTTCCTCGATTTCGGGATGGGCGCGCAGGAGCGCGACGCCCAGAAGCAAAGCGGCCAAGGTGCGCGGAAGGGACACGCGCAGGGAAAAAGACGGGTGCCGGCGGAAAGACAACGCCGCGCCTGACGGTCGCGGGATCGTTACGTTGCGCCGGGGTTTGGCCGCGCGGCGCGACGGCGGGACCTCAGGTGTTGAAGCGGAAGAGCACGACATCGCCATCGGCGAAGACGTATTCCTTGCCTTCGAGGCGATACTTCCCGGCCTCGCGCGCGGCGGCGACGCTGCCGAGCGTCGTGAGATCCTTGTAGGAGACGACTTCGGCCTTGATGAAGCCCTTTTCGAAATCCGTGTGGATCACGCCGGCGGCCTGCGGGGCTTTCCAGCCCTTCTTGATGGTCCAGGCGCGCACTTCCTTTTCGCCGGCCGTGAAGTAGGTCTGCAGGCCGAGCAGCGTGTAGGTGCCCTTGATGAGGGAGGACACCCCGGAGTCGTCGACGCCGAGGTCCTTGAGAAACGCCTTCGCTTCGTCCGGCGGAAGGTCGATCAGCTCGCTCTCGATCTTGGCGGAGATGGGCACATAGGCGGCGTCGTGGTGCGTGCGGACGTAGCCGGCGACCTTCTGCACAAACGGGTTTTGCTCGGCGGTGGCGAGATCGCCCTCCGCGACGTTGCAGGCGAAGAGGACGGGCTTGGCGGTGAGGAGCTGGAAGAGCTTCATCGCGGCCTTCTCGTCGTCGGTGGCGACGAGGGTGTTCGCGGTCTTGCCGGAATTCAGATGAGGCTCGAGTTTTTGCAGGAGCGCCAGCTCGGCGATGGCTTCCTTGTCGCCGGCCTTGGCGCTCTTTTGGGTCTTGATCATGCGCTTGCCCACGGCGTCGAGGTCGGCGAGCACCAGCTCGGTGGTGATGACCTCGATGTCGCGCACGGGATCGATGCCGCCCATGGTGTGAATGATGTCGGAGTCCTCGAAGCAGCGGACGACCTGCACGATGGCGTCCACCTCGCGGATGTTGGCGAGAAACTGGTTGCCCAGGCCCTCGCCCTTGCTGGCGCCGGCGACGAGGCCCGCGATATCGACAAACTCGATGGCGGCAGGCACGACGACGTTGGTCTTGGCGATTTTCTGCAGCACGTAGGCCCGCTCATCCGGCACAACCACCACGCCCACGTTGGGATCGATGGTGCAAAACGGATAATTGGCCGCCTCCGCCTTGCGCGAGCGGGTGAGGGCGTTGAAGAGGGTGGACTTGCCCACGTTGGGCAGGCCGACGATACCAGCTTTCAGCATAACGTGCGAAAGTCACGGGGCCTGTGAATCCGGTCAACGGAAAAGCCGGAGAACGCTAGCCAGCGGGGTAAACTTGATGCAACTTCCCCGGCCTCGCCCCCACTGATGAATACCCTGGCGCTGCTAATCATGGAAGACGCGGAACCCAAGAACGATGCCGAACGCGACGCTCTTGAACGCAGCTGGTTCGATGAGAAGCGCGGCATGTGGCGCGATGGCGAGGCGCTCTTGCGCTTCGTCCGGCGCCACCGGTCTGACATCCTGCGCGAGGCCGGCACCTGTTCGTCTGACGAGGAACTCATCCGCACGGTCAAAATCGCCATCCTGCGCGTCCGTTCCCTCAGCATGAGCGCGGAATTGAAGGCCCAGATGCGCGAGATCGAAAAAGAACTGTGGATCCAGGGGGCACGCACCCCTGAGGATGTGATGCGCATCAAGTTTGAATGGACCCGCGATCACGCCGAGAACTGGCGCAAGTGGCGCGTGAAGGAATACATCTACCTCGTCGACCGCTTCAGTTCGCGGGTCCTGCACGCCCTGCGCGACACGGCCGACTAAGGCCCGGGCCCTCGGGCGGCGTCCCAGCCAACGTGACGGAAAAAAGCCGTTGACGGCGGGTGCGCCGCCCGGCCTAGTGGTCGGCTTTTCATCACATCCTCAGCCGTCTCACGTCCGACCTCATGTCCATCGAAATCAAGATCCGCAAGAACGAGCCCATCGACCGTGCGCTCCGCCGCATGAAGAAGAAGCTCGATCGCGAGAACATCATCAAGGGCACGCGCGCGAAGCGCTACTTCGAGAAGCCCTGCGAGAAGCGTCGCCGCAAGGAGAAGGTCATGGCCTTCACCCAGATGCTGCGCAACCGCTACGCGGAGTAAGCCCCGCCGGTTCGTCTCCACTTTCCGCCGCGCCGCCACGCAAGCTGGGGCGCGGCTTTTTGCTGCGCGCTTTTTTCGCCGTGCAATCCGCCGAGGGGACCGCCGGTATCTCCGCCTCGCCCGCGTGAAACCGATCCTCGCCCTGTCCACTAGCTGGAATTCGCATCGTCACCGCGACGGCCATGCGATGCTGGCGGAGATCGCGGCGCTCGGCTTCACGCATGCCGAGCTGAGCCACGGCATCCGGGTCACGCTGGTCCCCGGGATTCTGCGCGCGGTCGAGGAAGGCGTTGTGCAGATCAGCTCGACGCATAATTTTTGCCCGTTGCCCGCCGGCATCACCCAGGCCGCCCCCAATCTTTACCAGCCCTCGTCACCCAGCCGCGGCGAACGCGAACAGTGGGTGCGGCAGACGCTGCGCTCCATCGAGTTTGCGGCCAAAGTTCGGGCGCGCGTGCTCGTGTGCCATCTCGGGAGTGTCGCGTTTTTTTGGTTTAATCCCGCCCGCAAGGTCCGCCGCTATCTGCGCGACAAACCCGAGGCGGGTCGCACGCCGGACGATGCGGAGTATCGGTCGATCTTGGGCAAGGCGCTCAACAAGCTCCGCCGCCGCCAGCCGTTGTTTCTTGAAAGAGTGCGGTCGAGTCTCGTGGAGGTGATGACCCTCGCGACGGAGAAAGGGGTGCGCCTTGGGCTTGAGAACCGCGAGGGCTTCGACGAGTTGCCGCTCGATGGCGACTGGGCCGAGTTGCTGACGGGCTTCGCATCCGATGCGCCCGTCGGCTACTGGCACGACACGGGCCACGCCGATCTCAAGGAGAGCATGGGCGTGCTCCGTCATCAGGAACACCTCGCGGCGTTGGCCCCGCGCCTTCTCGGCTGGCATTTGCACGATGTCAGCGCGGGCAAGGATCACCAGCCCATCGGCGCGGGCCGGATCGATTTCAAAATGATCAGCGGATTCTGGCGGCCCGGGCATCTGCTCACGCTGGAGCTGAGTCCACGCGTGAGCGTGGATGACGTGCGCGCGTCGAAGGCGCGCATCGAGGCGCTTATCGCTTAGCGCGCGCCGCGAGGATCTCGCCGACCCAGCGGCGGTGCGGCCCCGACAGCGTGAGCGCTGCGAGGTCCGCAAACGGCACCCAAGCCAGCCCGGCGCGCAGCCGCCCGCGGGGCGGCGGCACTGCGTGAATCGACTCGGTGATCTGGAAACGCGTGATGCCGCGACGTTTTTTCGCGAGGAGTTTCCCCTGCGCCACCGCCGCCGGATCGAGGCCGGCCTGCTCGGGCGTGGGCAGTTCGTGGATGTCGGCCAGGCGCCGCGCGTCGCCGGCGGCGCGATGCAGGAGGAGGGCCTCGCCGCGTTCGCACCACGCGCGGGTCACGGCGCGCTGCTCCATTTTCTTGGCGGCGAGACGCGGGAAATCCTCCGGGTTGCCGGCGCGGCCCGCGGCGCAGAAGGTTTGCACGGGGCACGTGAGGCAGAGCGGTTTTTGGCGGAAGCACACCGTCGCCCCCAGTTCCATCATCGCCTGGTTGTGATCGCCGGGCTGGTCCGCGGGCAGCAGCGCCTCCGCGAGCGGCGTGAAGGCCTTGCCGGCACTCGCGCTGTCCCGAAACTCCGCCGCATCCGCCGTGAGCCGGGCGAGGATGCGCACGACGTTGCCATCGACGCAGGCCGCCGGCGCGCCAAACGAGATGCTCGTGATCGCCGCGGCCGTGTAGGGCCCGACGCCGGGCAGTTCGCGCCACGCTTCGGGGGTGCGCCGCAGCTCGGGCCACGCGGCGACCTCCCGCGCGAGGCGGTGGAGATTGCGGGCGCGCGAGTAGTAGCCGAGGCCCTCCCAGAGCTTGAGCACGCGTGACTCGGGCGCGGCGGCGAGCGCGGCGAAGTCCGGCAGCTCCGCCAGCCAGCGCGCGAGGTAGGGCAGCACCGTCTTCACCTGCGTCTGCTGGAGCATGAACTCGCTCACGACCGTCTGGTAGAGCGACGGCGCCGCGCGCCACGGCAGCGGCCGCGCATGCGCGCGATACCAGGCGAGCAGCGCCCGCTGAAACTCCGTCCTTCGTGCAATCAGGTGTCCGGCCACGCGGGGCAGTGAAGGCGCAAAAACGCGCCGCGGGCCAGAATCGTTTTGTGCTTTCCGCACCTTTGGTGGCCAATCTCCCGCGATGCCGAAAAATTCCAGCGACGACGCCGACGCGCCCAAGAAGCTCGCCTCCTACACGGTGAAGCTCGCCGACGCGCAGATGGACAAGCTCCGCGCCCTCTGCGAGGAGCGCGGCTGGACGCCGTTCGAGGTCGCCTACACGCGCTTCGCCTTCAAGGCCGAGCACCTCAAGGTCAACATCTCCGCCTACACGAGCGGCAAGGTCGTCATCGCCGGCAAGGGCACGGAGGATTTCGTGCGCGACACGCTCGAGCCCGAAATCATCGGCGCGGCCCAGCTCGGCTACGACGATGTGCTCCACCCCGACTGGTTCGAGGCGCACGCCGGCCTCGACGAAAGCGGCAAGGGCGACTTCTTCGGCCCCGTGGTCGCCGCGACCGTGATCGCCGAGCGCGGCGCGATCGAGGCGTGGCGCAAGGCCGGCGTGCAGGATTCCAAGAAGATCGCGGAGATGCAGATCTTCAAGCTCGAGGAAATCATCCGCAACACCGCGGGCGCTGTCGTGCGCACCTGTTTCTGCGGGATGCCGAAATACAACGAGCTGATGTCGCGCCCCGGGGCCAATCTCAACCGCCTCCTCGCGTGGCAGCACGCCATCGCGCTGGAGCAGGCGCTCGCCGCCAAGCGCGTGCCGTGGGGCCTGCTCGACCAGTTCACCGAGCAGCCGCTCGTGCAGCGTGAGCTCGCGAAAAGGGGCGTGAAGGATTTCGATCTGCGCATGCGCACCAAGGCCGAGTCCGATCCCGTGGTCGCCGCGGCCTCGGTGGTCGCGCGCGCGGAGTTCCAGCGGCAGATGGTGCTGCTCGGGAAAAAATTCGGCGCGAAGCTGCAAAAGGGCGCCGGCCCGCAGGTGAAGGTGCAAGGCGCCGAAATCATCGCGAAGTTCGGCGCGCGGGCGCTGGGCGAATTCGCCAAGCTGCATTTCCGCACCGCCTACGAGGTTGTCTCCGCCGCCGGCAAGCTGGATGAGCTGCCGCTGAAGGAGCCGGGTCCGAAGATGGCGTGGTAGCCAAGCCCTCATCCGCCGCGTCCATCGATCGCCCGCCTTCCCCATGCCGCCCGAGAATTCCGAACAAGGCCGCTGGTTTGCGGAGCACCTCCGGCCGCACGAGCCGATGCTGCGCGCGTGGCTGCGCGGTCAGTTTCCCCGGGCCGGGGACGTGGACGACATCGTGCAGGAGGCTTTCATGCGGGTGCTGCAGGCGCGGGAGGACCGCCCGATTGAGTCGCCCAAGGCCTTCCTGTTTGCCACCGCGCGCAATCTCGCGCTCGCCCGGGTGCGGCATCTTCGAGTCGAGGTTGATTTTGCCTTAGCGGAAAGCGCCCTCACAGGCGTCTGCGATGAGAGCGCCGACGTGGCCGACGAAGTCGCCCGCGCGCAGGAACTCGAACTCTTGACCCGCGCCATCCAGTCCCTTCCCGCCCGCTGCCGGCAGGTCATCACCCTGCGGCGGATCTACGGCCTTTCGCAAAAGGAGGTCGCCGCCCAGCTCGGCATCGCGGAACACACCGTCGAGGCCCAGGGCACCATCGGTCTGCGCAAACTCGCCGACTTCTTCGAACGGCTCGAACGCCGTCCTCCCCGCCGTGCCTAGCCCCGCTCCCCAGGATTTTTCCGAGGAACGCGCCGCCGATGAGGCGGCGGCCTGGGTGCTGCGCTGCGATCGGGGTCTGACCCCGGAGGAGCAGGACGATTTTTCGCACTGGCTTGCGCGCGATTCCCGGCATCGCGAGCAGTGGGCCCGGCACCGCCGGCACTGGGATCGGCTGGCCCCGCTGGCGCAATGGCGGCCTGAACACAGTGCGCGACCCAATCCCGATCTGCTGGCACCGGCGGCGCGGCCCAAACGCTGGGTGTGGCTGCTGGCGCCTTTGGCCGCGGCGGCGTCAATCGTGCTGTTTTTGTCGCTGTGGCCCGCTGTCACGCCGGAGGTCGGCGGCCCGGCGCCGGTCGCCTCGACCGTCGTCCGCGAACCGGCGTCCACGCGCCGGATCCTCGAGGACGGATCCTTGGTTGAGCTCAACCAAGGGGCGGTGTTGCACCCGGAGTTTTCCGCGACCGCGCGGCGGGTGCGCTTGGAGCATGGCGAGGCGCACTTCACCGTGACCAAGGATCTGGCGCGGCCGTTCATCGTCACCGCGGGCGGCGTGGATGTCTGGGCCGTGGGGACAGCCTTCAATGTGCGCTTCGACACCGCCTCGCTCGAGGTGCTGGTGACGGAGGGCAGGGTGCGGCTCAGTGAGGTGCGCCCGACTGCGCCCGCCTTCCACGAGCCTGCGGCCAGTCTCCCGAAGCCACTCGTGCCGGCGCTCGATGCCGGGCAGAGGGTCGTCGTCTCGCTCACGGGCGAGGCCCAGCAACCGCGCATCGCGACCCTCACCGCGGGGGAAATCGAGCGGGTGCTCGCATGGCAGCACCGGATGCTGGAGTTCACCTCCGCGCCGCTGGCGGAAATCGTGGCGGAGTTCAACCGCCGCAACCGCGTGCAGCTGGCCGTGTCCGATCCCGAATTGGCGGCGGTGCGAATCAGCGCGTCGTTTCGCTCGGACAATGTGGACGGGTTCGTCCGGCTCGTGGAGCTGGGTTTCGGCGTGCAGGCCGAACGCCGCGGCGCGTCGCAGATCATCCTGCGCAAGGCCCCGTGAGCGCCTGGCGGAGGGTGTCCCGGGGCAAAGGGCCCGTCGGGGTGCGACGGCTGAAAGTTCTTTTAGCGGAAATCCCGCGGCGGCGCATCTTGTGTGGCAAACCAAGCCGCCAAGAACCCGATGAACCCCTCATCCCATGGCCCTGAACGACGTGCCCCGTCATCCGTCGCGCTTTTGGCCGCTCCTCGTCGCCGTGCTGTTTGTCGCGGCCTCGCCTGCGGCGGCGGCCGCCGGTGTCCCGATGGCGTTCGATCTGCCGGCGGGCGAGGCGGCCGTGACGCTCAAGCGTTTCGGCGCCCAGGCGAAGCGGGAAATCATGTTTCCTGCCGCGGCGGTCGCGGGCGTGCGCACCCATGCAGTCCAGGGCGAATTTACGCCGCGCGCGGCGCTCGAACTCATGATCGCCCGGACCGGGCTCACCGCCGCGGAGGACGATTTGACCGGTGCGTTGATGATTTTCCGCGCCGTTCCGGCGCCAGCTGCTCCCCAGGATTCCAAACCGGACCCGAAACCGAAGCCACCTGACCCGCCCATGACCCGAAAGACCCCGCTCGCCCTGCTCGGCGCCTTGCTCGCCGCCGTAATCGCTCCCGCCCAAAACGCCCCTGCATCCGCCACGGCGTCTGATGCGGCGAAGACCGAGGCCATCATGCTCTCGGAATTCCGCGTCGATACTTCCAAGGACCGCGGCTACCTAGCCACCAACGCCACGACCGGCACCCGCCTCAACATGGCGATTAAGGACATCCCGCTCCCCGTTGAGGTTATCACGCGCGAATTCATCGAGGACATCGGCGCCTTCGACATCAAGGAGGCGCTCGATTACTCCGCCGGCATCGTGCAGGAGACGGTCACCACCTCGAACAACTTCACCTTCAGCCCGTCGGGCTCCGGCAACGCTGGCTCGGTCACCCGCGACACGCCGGGGTTCACCGTCCGTGGTCTCAACACCCGCTCGTTTCTGCGCAGCGGTTTCCGGCAGGACACCGTGACCGACAACATCAACGTGGACCGCATGGAGGTCGCCCGCGGCCCGCAGGCGCTCCTCTACGGCGTGGCCTCGCTCGGCGGCGTGGTGAACATCGCGCCGCGCTATCCGCGCGCCACTCCGCGGCAGGATCTGCGGCTGGGCTACGGCAGCTTCGGCTTCGCGCGCGCCGAACTCTACGCGACCGGCAACCTGCTCCGCAAAAACGACGGCAAACGCACGCTCAACTACGGCATCGGCCTCGTCGCGCAGGCGCAGAGTCGTCCTGATGAGCTCAACGATCGGACCCGCGTGCTGGTGACCCCGGCGCTGGATTTTCGGGTGTTTGAGAACACCAACATCTTCGTCGATATGGAATATGGCCGCTTCCGCACCGAGGGCAACGGCTTCCAGGACATCAACGACGCCAACGCCGGCAATGTGCGCAACGAGTTTGGCCTCCGCGTCGCCGAAAACGTGAACATCTACAATCAGACCATCGGCGTCGCCCGCGATCGCTTCGGCAAGGGCCGGTTCTTCCGCTGGAGCGGTAAGGATCACTACCAGCAGGACGATTATTTTTCCGGCACGGTGGAAATCACGCAACGTCTGCCCTACGGTCTCACTGCGGTCGCCGGGGCCAATTATGCCGACACGCACACCACGCGGCGCAGCATCGGCGGCCAGGGCGTCTCCACCCAAAACACCGCGAGCCCCGCCATCACGCCCACGGCCGTCGGCCGGTGGGTCAACGTCGGCCCCAATCCGATCAATCCCGCGCAGACCCACTGGAAATCCGTAAACTACAACTGGTCGGCCTCGCCCACCAACAAACGCATCAAGCAGACCCGCCTGGACCTCAGCTACGAGTTCACCATCTTCGGCAACAAGCAGGGCCTGCTGCTCGGGCGCACGGACCAGTCCACGTTCCAAGTCACCCGCAACACCACGCAGGCCAGCTCCAACCTCACGGGCGGCACGAACCAGTCCTACGTCGCCTACGGCGACTTGAGCCACATCGCCTACGCCGGCGAGGCCATCCGCCCGGTGAACGACGCCTCGTTCCAAGAGTGGAGCACCGGCCACTACGCGGTGCTGCAAAGCCGCTGGTGGCGCGATCGGATCACGATCCTCGGTGGCTTCCGCAACGACCGCTACATGGTGCGCGACCTCCAGTATGATTTCGCCAAGGCCAACCCCGCGCTGCCCGACAACGACCTCGCCAACTGGGTGCGCAGCCGGACCTTCAACGCCACCGCCGCCAACAGCGCGCCCGGTGCGGTGCCAAAGGTCAACGGCTACCGCTTCGGCGGCGCTGTCCAGCACGAGGATGGCCCGACGCTCGGCCTGAGCCTCAAGATTTCCGAGGCGCTAAGCCTCTACGGCGCGGCCGCCACCGGCGTGTTTCCCAACACGGGCCAGCGCGACGGCAACGGCAATCCCTTCAACGCCGAGCGCAGCGAAAGTCGCGAACTCGGATTGAAGTTCGATCTTTTCCGCAGCGCCAGCGGCCGCTCCCGCGTCTCCGGCACCGTCTCCGTCTTCAAGGTCGATCGCGAAAACGCCATCTACAACCTGTTCTGGGCGCCGCAGGGCCGCAGCAACGACCGCAAGCGCTCGCGTGGCTTCGCCACTGCGCCGGTGTCCGGCACCGGTGCCGGCGCCTACTCGGTCACCAATTCCGGCTTCCTCGATTTTGAGACCTCTCAGCCCGTCACCTACCTCGTGCCGATCGGCTACGTGGCCCCGGCCGACCTCGGCAGCCCGCGCGTCACCGGTGCGCCGCAGCAGTCGGGCTTCATCCTCGTCGATTACGCCTCCCTCGGCAGCGCCAGCACCGACCCGCTGCGCCGCGCGCTCGATGCGGCCGCTGGCGACGGCGGCAACCTCACCGCGCTCCAGACGGCCGCGGTCGGCACCGGTGCATCGGGGCTTTACGCCAACAACGGCTACGCTCTGAACCGCAACTCCGACACCGCCTACAACGACCGTTCGAAGGGCGTCGAGGCGCAGATCTACCTCAACTTCACGGACAATCTTTCCACCGTCATCACCTACACGCATCTCGTGCAGGGCATCACCGGCGGCTTCAAGGTCGCCGATCAGGCCAGGAGCACGGAATACGACTCGTGGTGGAACTACATGGGCGTGCCGCTCGACGTCCGCCGCGCCAACCTCGACGAATCCAGCTACGATTTCTCCGGCCAGATCAAAGGCGCGCGCACCTCGGACAACCCGCGCAACTCGGCCTCGGTTTGGAACAACTACAAGGTGCAGGCCGACGGCTGGCTGCGCGGCTTCGAGATCGGCACCGGCGTCACGTGGGTGAGCCAGCGCCAGAGCGAGGTCGTCATCAACAACGGCGCGCGCGACCTGAAGCTCGCGCAGAACGTGCGCTTCAAGCCGGCTTATCCGCAGCACATCACCGTCAACGCCGCGCTTGGCTGGCGGGGCACCGCCTGGGGCCGCAAGTGGAACCTCCGCCTGAACGTGAACAACCTGCTCAACGACCAGAAGGACGCCGCGTTTGGCTCCAGCACGCTCTTCATCGACCCGGCGACGGGCATCACCGTGCCCTCGGCCACGCCCGGCGCGCAGAGAATCTCCGTGCCCGAGCGCGTCGTGCGCTACTTCGACCCGATCTCATTCCGCTTCACCGCGAGCACGAGTTTCTGACGGCACGTCGGAAACCCGTTCGACCGGGAGACCCGCGCGGCACAGCGGGCACTCGTCGGGCCGCCACACGCCGAACGACATTCGCGCCATCGCCTCGAGGGCGAGGCCGTGCTCCGTCGCGAAACGCTCGGCCGGCTGGCCAAAGACAAACAGCGCGCCCATCGCCACCGGCCGCGCGCCGCACGCCCTCAAGTCGGTGTGCGTCCCGCGCACGGCTGAGCCTGCGCTGATCGCGTCATCCACGATGGCGACGCGTTTGCCCCGCGCTTGCTCGCGCAGCGTGGCCGGCATGGTGTAGCGCACGGGGAAGAGTCCCGTCGCCTCGGCGGGTTCGAAACGTTCGGTGAACCAATACTCCACGCCCAGGATGTCCGCGATTTGCTCGGCGAGCTGCGCACCGCCCGTCATCGGCCCGCACACCGCCTCGATCCGATGCGCCGCGAGCCGCTGCGCCAGCTCGGTGACAAACGGCCGGAGCTGTTCGCGCTGCGCCAGCAAGCGGTCGAGTTCGAACCACCGCTCACTGTGGTAGCCCGACTCCATCCGGAAATGTCCGCTGCGACCGGCAAGGAGTTTGATGAGGGGCTCGGTGGTCATGGGCTTCGCCTCAGCCCTTGCGCTGCTTCCAATAATCGGGATGTCGGCTGCCGTGCCCGACGGCGGTGACAACGATGCGCGCGTCGCGAATGATGTAGGCGACGTAGTAGGGAAAGCCTGGGATGTTCACGCGCCGATAGCCGCCGGGACGCTCGCGCCACAACAACGGATGCCGAATGATCGCAGTGCAGACTCTTTCGAGTTCCAACCGCGCGCCCAACCCTGTCACGCAACCCTCGTAGTAGATCGTCGCCTCCTCGGCGTCCCGCGAGGCTTCCGCGAGAAACTCAAACCCGGCGCTCATTCACCCGGCGCAATCGCACGGAGCCGGGCGAAGACTTGCTCGGCAGGCACAGAGGGTGATTTCCCGGCGTCGAATCGCGCGATGCGCTGGACGATCTCTGCGTCCCAAGCGGCCTCCGCTCCGGGTTCGGGCGCGGGCTCGACGCTCACGAGCAGCCGGTAGGCGAGCGCAACCCGCTGATCGGGCGGCAGCACGAGTGCGTCGTGCGCGAGGGCATCAAGTGTGGCGGGCATGGCAGCACGAATAATCGGAAGCCTGGCGCTGTCGAATCAGATTCCTGTGCCGCGTCATGCCCGGCGGCCAAGGTCTGCTCTTCGTCGAACACTGCGGATATTGGCGAATACATTATCCAAAATGGCCGCACGTTCTTGGATTCCCAAATACGACTGTCCCGCACTGATGAGCTCATGCTGGCCGGGGTGATAGGCTGCGTCTAAGGCCGAGCGATCTGCGTCTTCGATCATACCGCTACTCCACTTCGACGCCGCACCGATCCGGGTGGTCATGACGTGCAGAACAGCTGCGTTGATGTCCTCGAGGTCCAGCAACATGACGATCCGGCCCTTCGCCAACGCGAACCCGTAGAGAAGCATTCCGAGAACCGAGACACCGAGGTCGTCGCGTTGCCATCGTGCGTCTGATAGCACCGCATCTGCCAACTTCCCCATATCTGCTGCCAGCGTATCGCGGGTCATATTTGAGAGCTATCAGTTGGTAGGCCTCGGTTCGGTTTCGCGCGCCGACGGCCTGAGCAAGCTCAGGCCCTACGGGATTGCTACCTCCCGCACCGCCCGCTCCTCGCTCGGCCTCGCCGCCAGCGCCTTCAGCTCCACCGCATCCGGCAGATTGCGGCCTGCCTTCACGGTGTAGGTGCCGGCGCGATAGACGCGGGGGCGGAAGCGGTCGCCTGGCACGCGCACGGTGTAGAGGATTTCGCTGGTGGCTTCCTCGATCACTTGCACGACGGGGTTGGTCGCGCCCTTGAAATTTAGCTCGGGCAAATAGCCGGCGATGGCGCGGCCGTCGTTGGCGTCCATTGCGACGGTGATCGGCCAGCCGGGGAATTGCGTGCGTTTGCCATCGGCGCCGGGGAAACGCGGCCAACACTCGAAGGTGATTTGGCGCGTGGCTTTATTGAAGCGCGCGAGGCCGTAGCCGTCGGCGCGCTGGCGCTCGTCGGCGATGTCAGGCGGGTTGGCGTAGGCGAGCATCGTGATCTTGTTGCCGAGGCCGTCGAGGTAGTCGCCGGTCCACGGGAGCGGGCTGCCGGGCACGGGGCGCGCGCCGGCTTTCTCGTCGAGCGGGTGCCACCAGCGGCCGTAGATGGTGTTCACGATCGCGGGATTGGTGAAGGAGAACGGGCCGTCGCGGTGCGCCGTGATGCCGTGCTGCATGACGACGGCGAGGTGCTGGTCGCCGCAGAGATGGACGGACCACGTGCGGCGGATTTCCTCGAGGGCGCGGTTGCGGCCGGTCTGCGGCCAGGCGTTGGAATCGAGATCGGCGAGGAGGCGGTTGGTGCGCTGTCCGTGAAGGTGCACGGCGCCGGCGAAGGCGGTCTGCGAGAGAACGGCCTTCATCTCGGCGCCGGTCCAGTCCTGCCCCCAGGTGCGGAGGAAACGCATCTGCCGCTCGCCAAGCAGCTCGAGGCCGGGGCGGTCAACGGTCTCGGGGTTGAAGCCGGGCTCGTTGAAATGATCCGGGCGCGGGCCGGCCTGCGGGATTTTGCCCTGCGGGCCGGTCTTGAATTTGCGGTCCTCCAGGATGGCGAAGTCGAGGCCGCCGACGCGCAGGCGCGTGAAGTAAACCGTGATACCGCGATCGACTGGCGTGGGATCGACGGGATCGGGGAGGTGCCAGGACTGCTGGCGCTGGACCATGTTCACGTAGTCCACGGGGTAGATGTAGCCGCCGTCGGAGGCGTCGCTGCGGTTGGATTTTTTTCCGTTCTCGCCCCAGAGGTTGCCGTGGCCCACGTCGTGGTCGTCGGGGATCGAGACGGTCGGCCGGTCGCGCATGAGATCGCGAAACTGAAGGCCAAACTCGATCCAGCCGGCGGTGTGCTCGGTGTGGCGGTAGGTCTGGTCGCCGGCGAAGAAAAGGAGGTCGGGGTTTTGCGCGCGGAGAGCCTCGATGATTTCGGGGCGCGGACCGGTGGTGCGCGAGGAGTTGCAGGAGAGGCTGGCGACGACGATTTCGTTTTTGTCCCGCGGATCGCGGCGGACGACGCCCTCGAAGCTCGCGCTCGCGCCGTGGCGGACACGATAGGGCGCGTCGGCCGAGCTGTCCCAATTCTCGACGCGGAAATGGGCGCTCCAGCCGGGATACACGACCGGCGTGCGGGCGATCTCCTGCCAGCGGCCGCCGCGCTGGACCTCGAGGCGGGCTTCGCGCGGTTCGCCGGGTTTGAGCGGATAGAGCTGGGCGGTGAGCTTCAGCACGCCGCGGTCCTGCGTGTAGAGCGCGAAGGCCACGACCTGATCGCGCGGCACGTCCATCGGCGGCGGCTGCGGCTGGCCGCCCTGTTTCTTTTTGGCGTCGGCCTTCGCGTTGGCGGCGGCGGTGGGTTTGGCCCACCACTCGCCGGTGGCGCGGCCGTCGAGCGTCGGGAAATCGGGGCCGAAGGGCTGCGGGTTTTCCGCGGCGGTCAGGCGGGCGGTGGCGAAAACGGCGACGAGCAGGGCGGAGTGGGCGAGGGCGGGGAGAAGTCTCATGGTGGGGATAAGGACGTTTCGGGAAACGCGGGCGGTGGGCAAGCCGCGGGATTGAAGTAGGGCGGAGTCTGTGACCCGCCCTGGGTGCGAAGACTCAGCGTGCAAAAGGCGGGTCACCGGCCCGCCCTACGGCCGAGCCGCGCGATGGACAACGTGGGGATTGTCGCTTTCCTGCACGCAATCTTCCTCCTCATGCGTGCAACCCCGGCTGCGGTTTGGCTTCTCTTTGCGTTGTGTGTCTTCGCCGCCACCGCGGGCGCGGCCGACGACGCCCGTCCGCCCGAGGCGCGCTACGATACGAGCGGCCAGGCGACCCGCGACGGCATCGGGAAAAGATATTTCGGCCGCGAGATCGCGCGCTTCATGGGGCACCAGGGCGCGGGCTGGCTGGAGCGGCCCGAGCGCGAGCAGGAGGAGCGCACGGACTTGTTGCTCAAGGAACTCGCGCTCCGGTCCGGCGAGCACGTGGCCGATATCGGCGCGGGCAGCGGTTATTTTTCGTGGCGCATGGCGAAGATCGTGGGCGAGACGGGCCGCGTCTATGCGACCGACATCCAGCAGGAGATGCTCGACATCCTGATGCGCCAGATGCGCAAGCACGGCGCGGAGAAAATCGTGCAGCCCATCCTCGGCACGGTGCGGGACTGCGGCCTGCCGGTGGCGTCGGTGGACACGATCATCCTCGTCGATGTCTATCATGAGCTGGATTTCCCCTACGAGATGGCGCGCTCGATGATCGCGGCGCTGAAGCCCGGCGGGCGGCTCGTGCTGGTCGAATACCGCGGCGAGGATCCCGCGGTGCCGATCAAGCCGTTGCACAAGATGACCGCCGCGCAGGTGAAAAAGGAGATGGCCGTGCATCCCGTGACCTTCGAGCGCAACATCGCGACCCTGCCGCGGCAGCACATCCTGGTTTTCCGGAAAAACGCGCCGTGAGCGCGTCGCCGCCCAACATCCTCTGGATCGTCACCACGCAGTGGCGGGCGCAGGCGACAGGCTACGCAGGCGATCCCAACGCGCGCACGCCGGTGCTCGATGCGCTCGCGGCGGAGAGCGTGAACTACACGCAGGCGGTGACGCCGCATCCGTTCGGGCCGTTTGCACGCGCGGCGCTGCTGACCGGCGTGCCCTCGCCCGAGAACGCCGTGCGCGGCTACTTCGACATGCTGCCACCGGATTCGCGCACCATCGCCCACGAGATGCGCGCGCGCGGCTACGCGACGGCGTTCTTCGGCAAGTGGGGCGTGGGCCGGCGCGACCCGCGCGTTCCGCTGGTGGGCGAGGCGGCGGCGAAAGTGATTGTGCCCGAGGGCGAGCGGACTGGGTTCGAGTTTTTCGAGGGCTTCGAGGGAGGGTTTCAGCTCAACGATCCTTGGCTGCAGGGAACTCGTCTGCCCGCGCCGACGAAATTCACCGGTTATCAAAGCGACGTCGTGTGCGCGCGTGCCGCGGTCTGGATCGGATCGGCGAAGCCGGGTTTTTGCTTGGTGAGCGTGGAGGCCCCGCATCCGCCATACGCCGCACCTTCGGCGGGAATCGCGGCCCGCGATTCGGCGGCGCTGACCTTGCCGAATAATGTCCCCGCCGCGGCCGCGGACCGCACGCGCCGCGAATTGGCCGGCTATTACGCCCACATCGAGGCGACGGATCGCGCCATCGGTCGTCTGCTGGCCACGGCGCCGCGCGACACCATCGTCGTCTTCACGAGCGTCCACGGCGACATGCACGGGGCGCACGGCCTGTTTCGCAAAGGCTGGCCGCACGAGGAGAGCGTGCGCGTGCCGCTGCTCATTCGCGCGCCCGGCGAAGTGCCGCGGCGCGACGATGCGCCGGTCTCGTTGCTTGATCTGGGTGAACTCACGCTCGCGCGAATCGACAATCGAAAAGCCAAAATCGAAAATGCGAGCGCCGCGCGCATCTCCATGCCCGCGGTCGTCGCGCTGCCGGATCAATGCGACCACGTGTGGCGCGGGGTGCGCACGGCGACGCGCAAACTCGTGCTCAACGCCGACGGCTCGCCGTGGCTGTTCTTCGACTTGGAAAAGGACCCGGGCGAGCAGGTGAACCTCGCGGACGATCCGGCGCGCGCCGCGGAGATCACAGCGCTGCGAGCCTGGGTGTAGCGGCGGGATGCGCGCGGCTACTTTCGTTCCGTGCCGGCGGCGAGGCGCTCGCTTGTCGCGCGGCGCGCGAGGTGCGCGACCGTGAGTTCGCGGGGAAAAAGAAGCGTCAGGAGCCAGGGAGCCGTGAAAACGACGGCGGCGGCGAGGCCAGCCAGGTTGATTTCTGCGCCCGTCACGACGATGCCCACGCCCACGGTGGTGGCCCCCAGCGCCGGGAAAAAAAGCGCCGGCGCGCGCACGCCGAGCGCGAACACGATCGCAAGGAGCAGGGCGAAGAACCCCGTTTCGACCGGCAGGAATCCGAGGGCGCAGCCCGCCATGTAGGCGAATGGCGCGCAGGCCGCGTGGCGCTCCTTGCACACGAAGGTTTGCAACACGGTGCCCAGCCCCAGCACGGCGCCTTGCACGAGCAGTGGAGCGTGCGCGGCCAAGCCCGTCGCCTGCGGCGTGGCCCCGACGCCGGCCGCGAGATACCACGCGCCGAGCGCCGCGCGCAGCAGGTCGATGGTGTGAAAGCCGTGGCTGAGCGTGCGCCGCCAGTAGTCGGACCAGTCGCTGCCGAGCGCGCGATGGCGTGTGCGCGCGCCATGGAAGAGCCCGATGGGCGTGAGAAGCAGGGCGAGCGCGGCGGCGAGAAGCGGCCAGTCGATCAGCATGGGCGGCGCGGCGGCAGGCTCACTCCGCCGGACGGCGGGCGGGCGGGGCCGCGGGCGACCCGAACAGCCGCCGGATCGACTCGGTGATTTCCTGGATTTTCACGGGCTTGGAAATGTAGTCGTCCATCCCCGCGGCAAGACACATCTCGCGGTCGCCCTGCATGGCGTTGGCGGTGAGCGCGACGATGCGCGGCTGGCGATTGGCGGGCAGGCGCGCGCGGATCTGGCGCGTGGCCTCCATGCCGTCCATCTCGGGCATCTGGAGGTCCATCAGCACGAGATCGTAGAACCGGTGCTCGAGCGTGCGCACGGCCTCGAGGCCGTTGGCGACGGAGTTGGCCCGATAGCCCATGCGCTCCAGGAAGCGCAACGCGACCCGCTGGTTCACCGGATTGTCCTCCGCCAAAAGTATCTCCAGCGGGATTTCGCTCCCGAGCGGCTGCTCCTCCCCGGCGGCCAGCTCCGTGCCGTTGGACAGGGCGGGGCTGAAAAGCCGCGCGACGCACTGGGCAAAGGCCGCATGGCGGATTGGCTTACTCGTCGCGGCGAAGGGCTGTCCGTCAGCCGGAGCGACCGGGGGCGGGCTGCCCAAGGCATGCAACGCAAGGCGCGGGCACGGAATCGATGCGGCCGCGGCCAGCGCAGCGGCGGAGTCCTCGCCGGCGGCGTCGACGACGAGCAGCAACGGGGGCTGCGCGAGCTTGGGGGCGGTCGCGACGGCGGTGGCGGCATCGGCCACGACCATGCAAGCCAGGCCCCATTTCTCAAAGGCCGCGTGCAGGCGCGCCGCGGTCACCGGGTTGTCCTCGATGCAGAGCGCGATTCGCCCGCGATGGGAGGCCGGCACCGGTGGCGGCTCCAGGGGTTCGGCTTCCGGCGCGGCGCGCGTGCCGATGGTGAAGATGAACGAAGAGCCCACGCCGACCCGGCTCTCGACGCGGATGCGGCCGCCCATCAGTTCGCACAGGCGGTGCGAGATGGCGAGTCCGAGACCGGTGCCGCCGTATTTGCGCGTGGTCGAGGAATCGACCTGGCTGAAGGCGCGGAACAGCCGGTCGATGCGGTCGGCGGGGATGCCGATGCCGGTGTCGCGCACGGTGAACTCAAGCACGGTGTCGGCGGGGAAAGGGGTCGCGCTGCGGGCGAAGCTCGGGTGCTCCGCCGCAGACGAAGCCCGCCGCACCTCCACCGAGATGCTGCCGCGGGGCGTGAACTTCACGGCATTGTTGACGAGGTTCACGATCACCTGGCGCACCCGCGTGACGTCGCCCACGATCCAAGCGGGCACCTCGGGGGCGAGGAGGTAGCCGAGCTCGATTTTCTTCGCGGCCGCCGACAGGGCGAAAAGATCGAGCGCTTCCTCGATGCAGACGGCGAGCTCGAACGGCGTGCGCTCGAGGTCCATCTTGCCCGACTCGATTTTGGAGAAATCGAGGATGTCGTTGATGATGGTGAGCAGGGCCTCGCCGGAGCTGCGCACCGTGTTCACGAAGTCGCGCTGCTCCTCGTTCAGCGGCGTCTCGAGCAGGAGGCTCGTCATGCCGATCACGCCGTTCATGGGCGTGCGGATTTCGTGCGACATCGAGGCCAGGAATTCGCTCTTGGCGCGCGAGGCCTCGTCGGCCTCGGTCTTGGCGCGGCGGAGCTGCTGTTCGGTGTCGACGCGCGCGGTGATGTCGGTGCCGACGGTGATGAAATTTTCGATCGCGCCGGCGGCGTTGCGCACGGGCTGGATCTCGATGTGCAGGTGGTAGCGGCGGCCGGAATGGGCGTAGTGGACGGCGTCGGTGCTGATGCCCTGGCCGCGCGCAATGGCGGCGCGGATGCGGGCGACCGTCTTGGTGTCGGTCTCGGGGCCGGCCATGAAATCGGTTTGGTGCTGGCCGATCACCTCTTCGAGCGGCCGCTCGACGAGCCGGCAGAAGGCCTCGTTGGCCCATTCGATGTTTCCATCGGGGAGGCAGATGAGCACGGGGCTGTCGGTCTTGGCGGCGACGAGCGAGAGTTTGCGGGCATCGGCTTGGCTCTCCCGGAGCGCCTCCTCGGCGGTGCGGCGGGCGGTCACGTCCTGCACCGTGCCGATGATTCGGTCCGGCGAGCGGCCCTCGGCCGGGGCGGATTTGGTGCGGGCGCAGAGCCAGCGCCACTGGCCGTCGCGGGCCCGCACGCGATACTCGGTCTCGAGGGGCGGGGTCTCGCCCGCGAGTTGCGTGTCGATGGTGCGCTGGTAGGCCGCCCGATCATCGGGGTGGATCAGCGACCGCCAAGCTTCGATGGTGGCGGGTTGCGTCGCGGGCTCGTAACCGAGCAAGCGCCACAGGCCCGAGCTATGGTAGGCCGCGCCGGTGCTGACGTTCCACTCCACGATGCCGACTTGGGAAAACTCGAGCGCGAGGCGCAGACGCTCCTCCGACTCTGGGAGTCCGGGGTTGGTATTCGTCGGTCGCGGTGCGTTCATCAACGAGGGAATGCCGCGATGATGATCGGCGCACCGCGCGGCGCAACGTGTTTCCCTAGGAGCCGGCCGGGCTAGGGTTTGGATCCGGCGGGCGGCGGCGCGGGCACGGGCGGGTCTTCGCCTGTCGGGGTGGGGCGCGAGAAATTAGCCAGCGACCATTCGGGCTTGTCGAGCGGTCCGGTCAACCGGACCTCGAAGGCGTTGGACAGCGGCGTGAGCACGGCGCCGACGACGCTCTTGATGACGTTGCCGCTCTCCTGGAACGGAAAGATCTTCGCGTTGAAATCGAGTTCGCGCCGCTCCAGCGAGTAGGTGCCGGAACCGTCGATGGCTGAGTTGGCGCCGCGCAGAGTGATCTTCGGAAACACGAGGCGGGCGCCCTCGATGTTGAAGTCGCCGCGGGCTTCGTTGAAGCGCAGCGCGGTGAACGTGAAGAGACCCGAGAGCGCGCCGAGCAGCGGCACCTCGCCGAGGCTGGCGCCCCGCAGCAAGCCGGTGCCGGTGCCGCGATAGCTCAGCGCATCGTTGATCCCGCCCTCGGCCTTGGCGGCGAGGTCGACGTGCACGCCGGCCTTGTCCTGCACGAACTTTCCCGGGGCCGCCGGCGGCACGCCCCGGCGCGCGGCGAAGAAGGCATTCACGCCCGTGACGAGCGGGCCGAGGCTCGCGTCGCCGAGCGCGACGTCGAAAGCCAGCCGGCGCTGCTCCCCCGTGCCCCAGGCCCGGGCGTGGCCGGTCACGCGGCCGCCGGCGAACAGCCCGCGCATGTCGTCGATGTTTAGTTTGTCGGCATCGATGGTCGCGTTGAACGCCACATCCTGGAGTGGAAAACCGTGGAAACGAAACTCGCCCATGGAGCGCGCCGCGATTTTCAGCTTGGTCGCCGCGCCGCCGGGGGCCGCCGGATGGGCAAACCGTCCCTCGACGCGCGCCGTCGGCGCCTGGGCGAGCTGGAAGGGCTGGAAAAAATCCGCAATCGGCGGACCGAGGATCTGCGCGATGGTGGGCAGCTCCAGCGTCGAGTCGAACGCGATGTCCACCGTGCGCCATTCCGCCGCCGCGGTGTCGGCCGTGTGGGTGAAGCGACCGGTGGCTCGGCCTTCGCCGCGGGTCGCGAGCAGCTCCAGACTGTCGATGAACCCGGGCCGGATAAACAATCGCGTGCGCACCCGGTCGAGCCCCGCCCCGCGAATCACGGGTTGCGCCGAGTCGGCAAAGACAAACACGCGCGATTGCCATCCCTGGCGCCAGACGCCGCGCACATCGACGTCGGCCTCCGGCGGCGCCGCCGTGAAGTCGAACTGTTGGAAAAACCGCTCCCACCATCCGCTGCGAAACCACCCCGAGATCGCGAGCGGGCGGAGGCGGCCGGAAAGCAGAAAGCGGTGCTCGTGTGTCGCGAGGTTGTGCTGGTAGCTGCCCCGCGCGAAATTCTCGCCGATGCGGGCGAAGGCCTCGGGCGCGTGGAATTTTCCCGGCTCCAGTTCCGCCAGCACGCGCCCGTCCGTCATGGTCACGCCGTAGGCCCGCACCACGGGCACGGCCACGCGCGCGGTGAGATGCTCAAATTTTCCGCCGGGGCCGAAGCGCACTTCGCCGCGCTCGATCGCCAGCGAGTCGAAATCGAAAAATCGCCGCACCTCCGCGCCGGTGCGAGCCGAGATCACATCAAGCACGCCGGGCGAGATCGCGCCCGCGAAGCGCGCGGTGCCGCGGCGGGTCTCCAGATCGGCCTCGGCTTGCACGCCCAGCGGAGCGCCCAGGATGCGCGCCGTCGCCGTCACCGCCACGGCGGGCAGCGGGCGGGGCAGGAGGCGCGCGCTCAAGGCGGTCGCGGTCGCGCCTTCGGCAGCCACGGAGTCGGCCGTAAACAGCAGCTCGCGCAGGTCGAAGCCGGCGTCGTCGAGCCGCAGCCGGCCCAGCAGCCGCGCCTGCACGCCGCGGGCGAGGATGCCGCCCGGGAGGCGCAGCTCCGCGGCGGCGGCGTCGATGTGCGACGGCGGGGCCTCGCCGAAGAGCACGATGCGCGTGCTGATCTCGAGCGCATGGGCCTCGGCGGCAGCCGGGCCCGGGAGCCGGGCGACCCGGGCCAGCGCGCGCAGCCGGATCGCGGCGGAGCCGCCGGGGGAAGGGGAGAATTCCAGATCGAGCGCGGGCGCCTCGCAGCGGCCGAGGGCCTCGACGAGCGCGAGCGCCTGCCGGCTCCACCGCGGGAGATTTTTTCCAATCGTCGCCGCGAGGTTTTCGCCGGAGGACCGGGCCGGGGTGAAACCACCGAGCGCGAGCTTGCCGTGGGCGGTGAGCGTGAGCCCCGCGAGGCGGCCGGAAAACTGCCGCACCACCACCGCCCCGCGCTCGGGCTCGAGCGTGACATCGAGATCGCTCAGCAGCTCCTCGACCCGGCCGGTGGGCGACAACATCGCGGGCGCGGCCACGGCCACGCCGCTGAGGCGGATCTCGCGGGGCTCGACCAGACCGATTGCCAGCAGCAGCGGATCGAGGCGCACGAAGACGCTGCGCGCGGTGACCAAGGGCTCGGCAAAGGGCGGCAGCGACAGCGCGACATTGTCCGCGTAGAGCCGTCCGGAGAGGTCGAAGGCGGTGCGGCCGAACTTTGCGCGGAACCCGCTCCGATCCAGCCGATCCTCCAGGCTGCGGAGCACAAAGCCCGGCACCGCCACCTCGCGGGCCGTGACCACGTAGATCTGCGCCGCCAGGAGCAGCACGAGCGCGAGCCACACCGTCCAGAGGGCAAACAAGCCCACCCACGAAGCCACGGTGCACGCGCCAAACCAGCAAAGCTGGGCGAAGCGGTTCGGTGAGCCGGTGGGTTTCATCGCGGGAGAGCGGGAGCGGGGCGGTGGCGCCGCCCCGGCGGAGACCGCCCGATCACTTCTTTGGTTCAGGCGGCGGCCCCGGATCACGGGCGCCGTAGGCGAGGGTCCAAAGGGCGTCCACGAGCGGATGCTCCAGGGTGAAGACGGCGTCGAGTTCCTTGGAGCCCGCGTATTGCAGCGCGCCGCCGAGGCGCTCGCTCAGGAAGAGCGGCCGCACGGTGAGCAGTTCCCCTCCGGCCGGACCGGGCAGGGAGACGGTGGTCTCGAGCAGCAGGCGCCACGGGCGTTCGTCGCCGGCGGCCATAATCTTCTCGGTGAATCCGCCGGGGAGGAAATCCTTGGCCCGGAGGGCGCGCAAGGCGGTGACGACGGTGGCCAGCGCCGCGGGTTGCACAGGGCTGGTGGCGTCCACCGGTGATTCGAAGAGCACGCGCTTCGAATTGATTTCGGTGAGCTTCACGGCGGCGATGCGCGCGGAGGCGGGCAAGGGATCGGCCACGGCGCGATCGCGCCACGCGAGCGGCGAGAGATCGAGGTCGCGCTCGATCTCGGGGCGCACCTGGACAATCGAGTTGCCGGGATCACCGGGTGTGCCCGCGCGGGCGAAGAGGGTCGTGCGGCTCGCATCGGTGCCGAGGCGCAGGACCAGCGGCGCGGCGGAGCCCGCGAGCGTGATGGTGACCTCGCGCAGGGGGCGGTTGAAGCCCCAGTCCTCCAGATCGGCGGCCTTCGGCTCGTCGCTTTGGAATTTCTCCGCCGCGAGCAGGGAAAGCCGTTCGAGCAGGCGCACCACGGCGGCGCGTTCGGCGGGCAGGGTCTGCGGACCCTGGGTGCCATCGCTGCGCACGACGATCTGCCACGACGGGGCGGCGCCGGCCGCCTGCCCGGCGGGCGGCTCGAGGCGCTGCAAGGTGATCGGCGCCTGGCGCGGCTGCGCGGGCGACGAGATCGCGACGGCGGTCACTTGGGCGGGATCAAAGTCGAGGATGCGGCGTTCGCGCAGGGTCTCGTGCGCGCTGCCGAGCGCCCGGATGAGTTCCACCGGGATCGCGACGGTGAAGACGGCGGCGCGGCCCTCCAGCTGGCCGAAATACTCCGCGGTTGCGGCCGCCGGAGCGGGGCTCGCAACGGGCACGGGGTCGCCGATGAAGAGCGTCTCGGTCACGCCGTTGCCCTCGAGCGTGACGCGCATCATGGGCGAGGACGAGGGCAGGGTGGCGGGCGGCGTGGCGGGGAAGGATTTCGCGCGGAGGCCGTTGAGCTCCTTGATGGCGATCTCCATCGCCGTGGTGCTGGCGGCGGCGGTGAGCGGGGTTTCAAACCGCCAGCGGGTGCCGTCGCGGCGGATGCGCACGCGGGCGCTCGCGGTGCCCGCGGTCTGGATCGTGAGCGAGCGGGCCTCGAAGACGCGGACGGTGAGCAGCGTGTCCGCGCGCAGCTGATCGAGCGGGGTGGTGAGGGTGTCGGCGAAGCTGCGCTTCACGACGTGGACCCGCTCGCGGTCGGGGGAGAGGAGGTAGAGGCGCTTGCCGTCCTTGGTCGTGTCGCCGAGGCGGAGCTCGGTGGTCGAGCGCGCGATGCTGGCCGGCGCCGCGGGGTCGATGGAGGAGAAGGCGACCTTGAGCTTGGGCTTATCGAGATCGATGCCGTAGTCGGCGAGCGAGAGGCCGCTCTTGCCGAGGTCCGCGACGGGGAAGGCGGACTCGTGCTCGAGCAGCTGGAGATCGCTGACGATGGCGCTCGCGGCGTGAAGGTTCGCGGGCCACTCGAAGGGCTTGGTTAGAAACCAGGTGTCGCGCCGGCGCTCGAGCGCGAAGGAGCCATCGGCGACGGAACTCGTGACCTCGATCGTGCGGATGTCCGACGCCTCGGGCCCGAGGACGCGCCGCCGGGTCTCCCTCGCCTCCGCATCCTTGATCCGGGGACGCTCGAATTTGAAGATGAAGATGAACAGCGCGGCGTTCAGGAAGATGAGGACGAGCGTGACTTTGGTGCGCATGGCGGGAGGAGCTGAGAGCTAAGAGCCTAGAGCTGAGAGCAGGAAGCGTAGACTCTCATGATGGCGCATTGTTCAGGCTCTGGACTCTCGGCTCCGGGCTCTCAGCTTCTCCTTGTCCAATAGACCGCGAAGCCGAGGAGCATGGCGAGGCCGGGGAGTCCGGCGAGCAGGAGATAACGGAGCTTGGTGAAATCGGCGGCGCTCATCGCGAGCTGGAAACGCTCGATCGGGCGCGGGGGAATCGAGAGCTGGTGGTCGCGATCGACGCACCAGTTCACGGCGTTGAGGGCGAGGAGGAGGCTGGCGTTGTCGAGGCGGCCGTTGGAGATGGCATCGCCGGTGCCGACGACCACGATTTTTCCGCCGCGCACGCTGAAGGGCAGGTTGTCGCGCGCAGCGGTGCGTTCGGAGGCCACGATCACGCCGAGTCGGTTGGGCGGGTCCATGCCGGGCAGCGGCCGGGTGTCCACGCCCGGATCGTAGCGCGGGGTCTCGCCGGCGCGGAAGCCGCCGCGCTCGCCCCACGCCTGCTCCGTGGTGGCGGCGATGGTGACGGTGTTGAGCCCCCCCCCGAGGGCGCGGCCGGGATCGGGGAACACGGTGCGCGTGAGGCCGAAGCGCAGTGCCTGGCTGCCGCTGGTGACAAGGCTCTTGGTGATCGGGTGGGTGCCGGAGAGGTGGCGGATGAGGAGCTCGAGGTTCTCGGTCATGGCGCCGGGGCCGGGATCGAGGATGATGTCCGGATGCACAAGAATGCCCCAGTCGAGGAGCAAGTCATCGAGGCCGAGGGCGGCGGTGGTCTTGCCGGGCGAGAGGAAAAAGATCAGCCGGCCGGCGCCGGTGGCGAGGTATTGGCGGAGATTTTCCTGCTCCTGCCGCGTGAAGGCGCTTTGCGGGGAGACGACGACGAGCAGCGACGCATCGTCGGGGATTTTCCGGTTCGCCGAGAAATCGAAAGGCTCCACCTCGAAATTCCGCACCTTGAGCTGATCACGCAGGGCGGTGAGGCCGAGCTGCGGATCGGGGTTGTCGATGCGCAGTTCGCCGTGGCCGGTGACGAAGTAGATTTTTTCCCGGCGGAGCATCGTCACGTCGAGAATGGCGGCGGTGAGCGCCTGTTCGCCGTGGAAGGTGTCGCGCTGCTTGTTTTTCAGCGTGTAGAGATTGTCGATGGGCTCGATGCGGCGCCGATCCCCGGAGACGAGCAGGATCACGCCGGCTTGATCGAGGCCGAGCTCCTCGGCGCGGCGGCGGTTCTGGTAAACATCCACCGTCTCCTTGGTGATGAGGCCGGAGCTGCGGTCGGCGGTGGCATGCACATACTCGTCGATCAGGCCCTTGACCTCGGGGTTCTCGGTCTCGCCGCCGGTGGTCAGCACGATGTGCACGGGGCGCTGGAGGTTGGCGAGGTAGGCGAGCGTCTCGGCGGAGAGGGAGAACCGGCCGCCGCGCGTGAGGTCGAAGCGCGAGGCGTGGTTCTTGGCGACGTAGTTCAGCCCCGCGAAAAGCGTCACGAACAGCACGGCCTGCAGCACGAGGTTGAGCGTGCGGAGCCAGCGGACGGCGCGGAAACTGGTGATGACGGGCATGCGCGGCGGCTCAGCTATGGAGCAGTTTCACCTCGACGCTGAGGATGCTGAAAAGGAGCGCGAGCACGGTGCCGCTCACGTAGAACAGCACGTGGCGCGTGTCCACGACGCCGCGCACAAAGTCGTCGCGGTGCCCGAACACGTGGCCGTATTCGATCACGGCCTTGGCGGGCCGGAGCACGCCGTGCTCGATCCAGGCGGAGTCGGTGAGGGCGTTGCCGCCGAGGATGAGCAGGCCGAGCAGCACGCCGCTGATGATGGCGGCGACGGACTGGTTGCGCGTGAGCGAGCTGGCGAAGACCCCGATCGCGATGAAGAAGAGGCCGGAGATTGCGATGAAGAGGAAGCCGCCGAGCAGCGGCCCGGAGTCGAGCACGCGCGCATCGCCGGAGAATTTCCGGAGGATGTAGAAGAATCCGCCGGTCGAGCCCCAGAGCGCAAGGTAGAGCACGTAGGCGGCGCCGAACTTGGCGACCACGACCTCGGTCGTGGTGACGGGCGTGGTGAGGAGCGTCTCGATGGTGCCGAGGCGGCGCTCCTCGGCGAGGCACTTCATCGTGAGCAGCGGCACCATCACGCAGGTCGGTAGCCAGAAGAGCTGGAAATAAACGCTCGCGGGCGAGGCCTCCTGCGGCGTGCCGGAGTAGATTTCGAGGATCTTGGTGAAGATGAGACCCATGAACCCGAGAAAGAGCGTCGCGGCGACGTAGGTCGCCGGGCTGACGAGCAGCATCCGGATCTCGTGGCTGAGGAGGGTGGGAAAGTGTTTCACGGCGTGGCGGTCGGGGGCTTGATCGCCGGCTGGGCGTCGCGGGAGAGCGGCGCGACCGCATCCCAGCTGCGGCGCGTGGCGGCGAGGAACACATCCTCGAGCGTGGGCTGCCGGCGGCTGAGGGCGCGGACGCGGAGGTTCTTCGACGCGAGTGCCCGCAGCAGTGGCTCGCCGAGATCGTCCTCGCGGCGCGTGGTGAGGGTCACGCGCCGGAAGCCCGCGGCATCGGGTGCGGTTTGTTCGGAGACCTGCAGGGTGGCGTCGAGTTCGGCGAGGATCGCGGGCAGGGCTGCAGGATCGCCGTTGATTTCGAGCTGATAGCTCGACTGGCCAAAAATGTCGCGCCGCAGATCCGCGGGCGTGCCGGAGGCGACGACGCGGCCCTGGTTTATGATGAGCACGCGGTCGCAGGTCATCTCGATCTCGGGGAGGATGTGCGACGAGATGATCACGGCCATGCGGCCGCGGAGGCTCGCGATGAGATCGCGGACGATGAGGATCTGGTGCGGGTCGAGGCCGATGGTGGGCTCGTCCATGATGATGACGGGCGGCTCGGCGAGGATGGCCTCGGCGATGCCGACGCGCTGGCGGTAGCCCTTGGAGAGCTGGCCGATGATTTTGTGGCGGACGCGCTTGAGGTCGCAGACCTCGAGGACCTCGTCGATGCGCGGGCCGAGTTTGCGGCGGGGCACCTCCTTCAGGCGGCCGCGGAAATAAAGATACTCGGAGACGCGCATGTCCTCTGGCAGCGGGTTGTTCTCCGGCATGTAGCCGATGCGGCGCTTAATGAGGTCGGGCTCGGCGGCCACGGAGGCGCCGCAGATGCTCACGGTGCCGGCTGTGGCGGGCAGGTAGCCCGTGAGGATGCGCATCGTGGTGGACTTGCCCGCGCCGTTGGGGCCCAGGAAACCCACGATCTCGCCCTGCGCCACGGTGAAGCTGATGTCGCTCACGGCCGTGACGCCGCCGTAGGTCTTCACCAGATGGGTGACTTCGATGGCGGGCGGTTGGTCGGGCATGCGGTCGGGAATAGTGGGACGCTCTAGGGATTGCGGGCGGCGCTCAATGTTCAACTTGCCGCTTTTTCGAGCGTGACCTCGCCGGCCCGGAAGCGGTGGACCTTGCCGTGGCTGTCGCGGAGCAGGAGCGCGCCCTCGTCGTCGAGGCCTTGGACGGTGCCGGCATGGCGGCGCCCGCCCTCGAGGAGCGAGATGGTTTTGCCGCGCAGCACATCATGGCGGTGCCAGAGATCGGCGAACGTCTTCAGGTGCTCGCCGTCGGCAAACGTCTGGAACGCGAGCAGCACGCGCCCCACGAGCGCCGCGGCGAGGCGGTTGAGATCGAGCGGAGCGCCGGTGATCTCGGCGAGCGAGACGGCGCGCTTCGCGAGATCGGCGGGCCAGCCGCCGGCAGGGCTGTTGACGTTGAGGCCGAGGCCGAAGACGAGGTCGCGGATGCGGTCGGCGTCGATGCGCGCCTCCGTGAGCATGCCGCCGGCCTTGCGGCCGTCGAAGAGGATGTCGTTGGGCCACTTGATCCCCGGGGCGAGGCCGGTGAATTTCTCGAGCAGGGCGCAGACGTTGACGCCCATCCAGAGGGTGAAGGTCTGCATCCGCTCGGGCTCGACGCGCGGGTGGAAGGCGAAGCTCGCGTAGAGATTGGCCGGCGAATCGCTGTGCCACGTGCGGCCGAAGCGCCCGCGGCCCTTGGTCTGCCGCCGCGCGAGCACGGCAAACGGCGTCGCGCGGCCCGCGGCGAGCTGGCGGGCGGCCTCGTCGTTGGTGCTGTCCACGCTTTCGAGCACGATCAGGGAGAAGCCCCGCGGCCGCACGCGCTGCTCGAGCTCGATGAGCGGCCCGAAGAGCGTGGCGGGGCGCGCCGCGATCCGGTAGCCGTGCGAGCGCTGCGCCTCGAACGTGAAACCCGCGGCGCGGAGTTTTTCCATGTGCTGCCAGACGGCGACCCGGCTCACGCCGAGCTTGGCGGCCAACGCGGTGCCCGAGACCCATTTCTCCGGGTGGGCGAGGAGTTCGCGCAAAATGGTGTGCTCGGCGGACGGCATGGCGGCGGGATTGAAATCAAAGGACCGCCGCCCACAGTGGCGCAAATGTCATTTGCGAAATTCCAGGAATCGATCGCGCGCGATGCGGCGCCGCCGGCGGGCGCGAGCGGCGCGCTGCAAGCCCTCTGGCACGAGGCGCGCGGGGATTGGGACGCGGCCCACAATGCCGCGCAGGACGACCACAGCCGTGACGGTTCGTGGGTCCACGCCTACCTGCACCGCAAGGAAGGTGACGAGGGCAACGCCGGCTATTGGTATGCGCGCGCCGGCCGCCGCGTCCCGCCGGGAGGGACGACGCTCGAGGCGGAGTGGGAGCAGATCGCGCGGGCGCTGAGCACCCGCGCGGAATAACGGCGGCGGAGCGGCCGCGCGCGGCCCGCGTCATTTAGCGTTGCCGCTCTTGGCCCAGCCAAAGTCGCTCGAGCGCAGAAAGGTCTGCTGCGCCTCTTTCAGGATGTAGGTGCCTTGGGCGGCGTCGGATTTCGCGGCGGCCGCGGCGGCCTCGTTGAGGCTGGCCATGTTGATCAGGCGCTCGTCCTCGGCATACATGGCGAGGGCGCGCGCTTCGTTGGTCATCGTGAGAAACGGGATGCGGAAACGGTTCAGCACGCGATCGGTCTCGGTGATGTAGCGCTTCATCGCGATGTCGGCGAGGCCCTTTTGGGTGTGAACCGCGCGCTCGGTCAAAATCGCGGGCTTCTTTTCCAGCACGAGGTATTTGGGCAGGCGCACGATGGCGTTCTTCGGCTTGTCGAGGTCGCGGGCGTCGGGCAGCTCCTCCTCGGGCTTCGGCTCTGGCTTGGGGGGCGGCGGTGCGAAGGTCGGCGAAGCCTGGGCGAGCGCCGCAGCGACCTCAGGCGAGATCACGCGCGAGCGGCGCGGAGCGGCGGGTTTATCGTCCTCTTTCTTCGGCTGGAGAAGCGGGGAGGCAGGGGGCGCGCTCTGCGCCCGGGCCGCGGGCACGGACGGCACGGCCATCAGGGCGCAGGCAAACGTGAGCGGGAGGAGGCGACGCATGATAGGGTGGGAGAAACGTGAAGAGGCCGCGGGTTCCGTGCAAGACTCCGAATCAACCGAGGCGGCAAACCGGGCGGGAACGCATTTGACGCCGGGTGCGGTGTGTCCGCAACGTCGCGGCGCCCCGCTTTCCCCCTTTCCCCTATGGATCGTCGTTTTCTCATCCTGTGCGCCCTCGTCGTCGGCTGCGCCTGGCCCCTCGCCGGCCAGTCCGCCCGGTTTCAGCTCCCCGCGACGGACGACGGCTTGCCCGGCGCCGGGCCGGTTCGGCGCTACGAGTGGTTCCAGAAACTCTGGACCGAGCGCCGCACCGGCTGGGCCGCGCGCGTGAAACAGGATCAGGGCGCGGTGGTGTTCCTCGGCGATTCGATCACACAGGGGTGGGGCACGGTGCCCGGGGCGGCCTTCCTCGGCATCAAGATCGCCAATCGCGGCATCAGCGGCGACACCACGCGCGGCGTGCTCATCCGTCTCCAGGAAGACGTCATTGCGCTGAATCCCAAGGGCGTCGTCCTCCTCATTGGCACCAATGACCTCGAGGAAGGCGCCGCGCCCGAGACGATCGCCGGTAACCTCCGGCTCATCATCGCCGAGCTGCGCAAGGCCAACCCCGCGATGCCGCTCGTGCTGTGCAATGTGATGCCCAGCTCCACCGCGAAAAAGCGCCCCGCGGACCAGATCAAAAAAATCAACCAGCTCTACTACGCCGCGATCAAGGACGAGCCGCAGATCACGTTCCTCGACACCTGGGCGCTGTTTGCCGACGCCAAGGGCGACGCGAAGCCCGATGAATTCCCCGATCTGCTGCACCCGAATCCCGCGGGCTATTTCAAGTGGGCCGCCGCGCTGCGGCCGGTGTTGGAGACGACGGGCCTGGTGCCCGCGTGGCCCGACGACTTCACGCCCGAGCCCGGCTTCGAGAGTCTCTTCAACGGCAGCGATCTCACGGGCTGGGGTTACGAGACCGGCCCGGCCTTCGACGGCAAAACCACGAGTCCCGATGGCCGCTACGCCGCGGCGGCGGGCCGCTTGGTCGTGACCGTGGCGCGGCAGGAGCGCGCCTACACCAAGCTCTGGACGACCCGGCAGTTCCCGCGCGACTTCACGCTGAAGCTCGAATTCCGCGCGAGCCCCAACGCCGACAGCGGCGTCTTCGTCCGCGCTCCACAGCTGCAGGTGCGCGACTACCTCATCGCCGGTCCTTACACCTCGCTGAAGAATTACCGTCCGCTGGACTGGAACGAAGTGATCGTGACCGTGCGCGGCGGCGTGGCCCGGGCCACCTGCAACGGCGAGGTGCTCGTCGATGCGTTTCCGGTGCCCGCGACCGGCGGCATCGGCCTTGAAAGTGACCGCGGGCAGCTTGAGTATCGCCGCATTCGCGTGCAGGAGTCCCGTTAACCCCGAAAAAATTTCCCCATGGCCAACATCCAAGGCGCAGGCACGAAACAAAACACTTACGACGCGATCGTCGTCGGCTCCGGCATCAGCGGCGGCTGGGCCGCGAAGGAGCTCACCGAGAAGGGGCTCAAGACCCTCGTCCTCGAGCGCGGGCGCGACGTGAAGCACGGCGATTACCCGACCGCGATGAAGGACAGCTGGGAATTCGAGGGCCGCACCAAGGCCGCCCCCGCCGACCTTGCGAAGCAGCAGAAGCAGCACCGCACCGGCTACACCACGCACCCGGCGACCGCGCACTGGTTCGTCAACGACCTCGAGAATCCCTACTCGGAGGACAAGCCCTTCGACTGGATGCGCGGCTATCACGTCGGCGGCCGCTCGCTCACGTGGGGCCGGCAGTCGTATCGTTTCAGCGATCTCGATTTCGAGGCCAACGCCAAGGAGGGCGTCGCCGTGGACTGGCCCATTCGCTACGCCGACATCGCGCCCTGGTATGACTACGCGGAGCGCTTCGCCGGCATCAACGGCAACCGCGACGGCCTCGCGCAGCTCCCCGACGGCCAGTTCCTCCCGCCGATGGAGATGAACTGCCTCGAGCAGCAGGTGCGCGACCGCATCAAGTCCTCCTTCGGCGGCCGCGCGATGATCATCGGTCGCTCCGCCAATCTCACCCAGCCGCACAACGGCCGCGGCAATTGCCAGTTTCGCAACCGCTGCAGCCGCGGCTGTCCCTACGGCGCCTACTTCTCCAGCAACGCCGCCACGCTCCCCGCCGCCTATGCCACGGGCCGCCTCACGCTGCGCCCCTTCTCGATCGTCAACGGCCTCATCTACGACAAGGACAAGGGCCGCGCCACGGGCGTGCGCGTGATCGACGCCGAGACCAACGAGGTGATCGAGTTTCACGCCAAGGTGATCTTCCTCTGCGCCTCGGCCATCGCCTCGACGTTCATTTTGCTCAACTCGAAGTCCGACCGTTTCCCCAACGGCCTGGGCAACGACAGCGGCGAGCTCGGGCACAACCTGATGGACCACCATTTCAAGGTCGGCGCCACGGGCCTCTCGGATCAGTTTGCCGACCGCTACTACCGCGGCCACCGGCCCAACGGCATCTACATCCCGCGCTTCCGCAACATCGACAAGGCGAGCACGCGCAAGGATTACCTCCGCGGCTTCGGCTACCAGGGCAGCGCGAGCCGCACCGACTGGACGCGCGGCATCAAGGAACTCTCGCTCTTCGGCGGCAAGCTGAAGGCCGACCTCATCGCGCCCGGCCCGTGGCGCATGGGCATCGGCTCGTGGGGCGAGTGCCTGCCCTACCACGCCAACAAGATGTATCTCAACTCCGCCGTGCGCGACAAATGGGGCCAGCCCACCGTGACGTTCGACTGCGGCTGGAAAGAAAACGAACTCGCGATGCGCAAGGACATGAAGCAGTCCGCCGTCGAGATGCTCGAGGCCGCGGGCCTGAAGGACGTGACCGGCTTCGACGACGTGGGCGCGAGCAACCCCGGCAACTGCATCCACGAAATGGGCACCGCCCGCATGGGCCGCGATCCCAAGACCTCGGTGCTCAACAAGTGGAACCAGGTCCACACCTCGCCCAACGTCTTCGTGACTGACGGCGCGTGCATGACCTCCAACGGCTGCGTCAACCCCTCGCTCACCTACATGGCGCTGACCGCCCGCGCCGCCGACCACGCGGTGGGCGAGCTGAAGAAACTGAACCTCTGAGCCTGCGGCCTCCTGCGCCGGTGGGAACGAGCTTCCTCGCGAACCAACCAAACACCCGCCCCCATTTCACCATGAACTCGCCTTCCGCTGCTTCCCCCGCCGATCTGATGAACCGTCGCGAAGCCCTCCAGCGCGCCGCGCTCCTGCTCGGCGTCGCGATCACGCCGTCGATTCTCCAGGGCGTGCTCCGCGCGCAGACTCCCGCCGCCGGCGCCAAGCCGCAGTTCCTCACCGCCGCGCAGTTCGCGACCGCGGGCGCCGTGGCCGAACGCATCCTCCCGCGCACCGACACGCCCGGCGCGATCGACGTGGGCGTGCCCGCCTTCATCGATCTCATGGCGGGGAAATACATGACCGATGCGGAGCGCCGCACCTTCACGGCGGGCCTCGCCGAGGTGGAGACGAAGAGCCTGGCGGCGCACCAATCCGCCTTCGGGAAACTCTCCCCCGCGCAGCAGGACGCCCTGCTCACGGCGATGGCCGAGGCCGCGCAGTCCAAGCGCGGCACCTTCTTCCACCAAATCAAGGAGCTGACCATCCTCGGCTATTTCACCTCCGAGCCCGTCGGGCGAAACGTGACGCACTACGACCCCATCCCCGGCCGCTACCAAGGCTGCATCCCGATCGCCGAGGTCGGGAACCGGGCGTGGACTAGATCGTGAAGACTTCCTTTGGAGATCTCGCGGTGGTTGGGTGAAGGCAGACGGAAACTGATGGTCGAAATCACAGGCAGTGAGAAATTGACCGATGTGTTCGGGAAATGGCCGAGCTTTCATGATGCCGAGGTTTTATCGGTCACGGCAGAGCGCACGGATCATGGCGCTGCAGTCTCGGCAGTTGTTCATTTGGCGCAGCCTTCGGCAGCAATCGATGGAAGAGGCCGCTATGTGCTGACGAAGCAGATGCGCGTAGTCCTGCGGTTTCATCGCTGTGATAAAATCAAGTTCGCCAACTTCAGCCCTCATAATGTGCTGTTTGAGTTGGTGATTAGTAGGAGCGAGGGCGAGGACTTCGCCGTCGAGTTTGACCCGACTTGTGGTTTCGATGGATCGTTAAGATGCCGAGCGGTGGAAGTCGTGGATGTTAGTCCGCGGGCATAGGCGTAATGATCTACTTCGGATAAAGCTCCGCCAGCTTCCGAATCGTTTTCAGATTGCGCATCGAGGACGACGGAAGCTTGAGCGCTCTCATCGCGGGCGAGGCCCACACATCCGACTCGCTCGATTTGATGCGGCGGCAGAGCCAGAAAAATTCCCGGCCCGTCACGTGAAACTCGTCCGTCGCCGTGCGGATCGCGGCGAGGTCGCGGGCTTGCGCGGCGGGCAATGCGATGGCGAAGAAGCCGACGTGCACCGTGTTTTCCGGTGCTTCCATGGCGGCGCGCGCAAACGGCCGCAGCTTCGCCAGCGCCGCGATCTCGGCGGGCGTGCGCACAAAGGTGTCGACCTCGTAGCCGAGCCGGGCCGTGAGGTGCTTTTCGATTTTCGCCGCGAGCTTCAGCGCGTCGCGCGCGCGGTCGTCGAAGATCACGTTGCCGCTGGCGATGAAGGTCTCGACGCCGGTGCAGCCCAGCTCGGCGAAGAGATCGCGGAGATGGTCCATCTTGAGGCGGCGACGCCCGAGGTTGATGCCGCGGAGGAAAGCGAGGTAGCGGGGCATGGTCAGCGGGGGCCAAACGGGACCCAGGGCGCCACGGCGTCAACGCTGCGCAGTATCCGCACGCCTCCCGGTTGGTGGAGTGGCGGCTTCGGGCCGATGGGGATGGGTCATGCGTTTCCTGAAAACCCGCCTCTTTGCCGCCCTGCTCGGGCCGTTCGCCTGCCTTTCGGTCGGTTCGGACCCCGCCGGGGCCAAGCCGAAGATCGCGCCGGAGGATGCCCTCGAGATTTTGATGGCCGGCAACCAGCGGTTTGTGGCGGGCCGGCCGATGTTTCCCGACCAGAGCCCGAATCGCCGCCGCGAGCTCGCGGCTGGTCAGAAACCCTTTGCGATTGTGCTGACGTGCGCCGATTCCCGCGTCGCGCCCGAGCTGTATTTTGACCAAGGGCTCGGCAATCTTTTCGTCGTCCGCAACGCCGGCAATATCCTCAACGACCACACCATCGGCAGCATCGAGTATGCGGTGGAACACCTCGGCTCGTCGCTGATTCTGGTCGTGGGCCATGGCAAATGCGGCGCGGTCGGCGCGGCGGTGGCCGGCGGCCATGCACCGGGCCGCATCCCGAGCATCGTCGAGTCGATCCTCCCCGCGGTGAAAGCCAGCGCGGGCGAGCCCGGCGATCCGGTGGACAATGCCATCCGCGCCAACGCCCGGCAGGTCGCCGCGGCGCTCGCGGGGTGCGCCCCGATTCTCGGCGATGCCGTGAAGCTGGGCCGCCTCAAGGTCGTGCCCGCGCGCTACGACCTGGTGACGGGCCGCGTGGAGATTCTCTACGCGCAGCCGGCCGCTCCCGCGGCGGCCAAGGCCGCGCCTGCGGTCCACGGTGAAGTGGTAGCTCATGCCGAGCCGGCCAAGCCGGCCGCGCACTGAGCGCGATGGCCTGGTGCCGAGACTTGAGGTAGGGCGGGTCTGTGACCCGCCCCGCAACGTTCCACGCGCGAATGGGCGGGTCACAGACCCGCCCTACTCAAGGCCACCGCTTCCGGTTTCGAATCGTGTCAGCGTTAGCGCGCGAGTCTCACTAAACTTCAGGCCGCCGGCCGCCGGACTGCCCGCACGATCAAGACGACGCCCGCGGCGGCGAGGAAGAGGGAATAAAACGTCCCGCGGCTGAGGCCCAGCAGCAGAGACGCATCGGGCTCGCGGAATACCTCACTGATCGTGCGCACGACCGCATAGGCCACGAGGAACTCGCCGCTGAGCCGGCCGGGCTGCGTGCGCGCGACGTCGCTTCGCCAGAAACGCCACTGCATGAAGGCGAGCATGAGCAGGCCCTCGAGCGCGGCCGCGTAAAGCTGCGAGGGATGCCGTGGCACCGCCGCCTGGCCGAGCGCGCGGTCGATTTCGTTGTGCGGAAAGATGACGGCCCAGGCGACGTTCGAGGCTTTGCCGACGAGCTCGCCGTTGATGAAGTTGGCGAAGCGCCCGAAGAGCAGTCCGGCCGGCGCGGTCGTCACGATCAGATCGGCGACGCTGAAAAATCCGACGCTCTGCTTGCGCGCCCACCAGGCCATCGCCACGACCACCCCGATCAAGCCGCCGTGGCTGGCCATGCCGCCCTCCCACACCCGGATCAGCACCAGAGGATCGGCCAGCACCGAGTCGAACTGGTAGAGGAGAAAATAGCCCAGCCGCCCGCCCACGAGCACACCGACGATGATCACCGTGATGAGATCCGAGATCGCCGCGGGGCCGTGGGGCGAGCGGCCCTTTTTCCAGTAGAGCCAGAGCAACGCCACGCCCGCCGCGAAGCCCATGAGATAGGCGAGGCCGTAATAGCGGATGCCGAAATTGTCCGAGAAGCGGACGAGAAACGGACTCCAGTCGTGGACCCAGTGCGCGAGCGGCATGGTGGAAACGTGGCCGCCCCCCGCACCCGCCGGCAATGCCGAATGCGGCTTGGGGTATGGCGGGTCTGTGACCCGCCCTTTCGCGCGTTCAGTGTTCGAGCCGAAGGCGGGTCACAGACCCGCCCTACTTCAACCTTGCGGCCCGCGCCGCGCCGCCCGCTATGCTTGGCGGATGTCCGAATTGAAACGCACGCCGCTCCGCGATTTCCATGCCGCCCACGGCGGCCGCCTCGTGGACTTCGTGGGCTGGGAGATGCCCGTGCAATACCGCAGCATCCTCGAGGAGCACAAGGCCGTGCGCCGCGCCGCCGGGCTCTTCGACGTGAGCCACATGGGCGAGGTCGATGTGCGCGGGCCCGACGCCGCGCGTTTCCTGAATCAGCTCGTGACCAATGATGTCGCGAAACTCTTTCCCGGCCGCGTCCTCTACTCGCCGATGTGCTATCCGAACGGCGGCGTGGTGGACGACCTGCTCGTTTACATGCGCGGCGCGGAGGATTTTTTCCTCTGCATCAACGCCGGCAACATCGCCAAGGACCTCGCCTGGATCCGCGAACAGGCGGCGGGTTTCAACGTCACCATCACCGATCGCAGCGACGACTACGCGCTCCTCGCCGTGCAGGGCCCGCGGGCGGCGGCCATCGTGCAGTCGCTCACCGGCGCGAAGCTCGGCCTCGTGAAATACTACCACTTCACCGAGGCCACCGTCGCCGGCATCCAGTGCCTCGCCAGCCGCACCGGCTATACCGGCGAGGATGGCTTTGAGCTCTATCATGCCGTGGACGACGCCCCCGCGCTGGCCGCCGCTCTGCTCGCCGCCGGGCAGCCGCACGGCCTCGAGCTCGCCGGCCTCGGCGCGCGCGACAGCCTGCGCCTCGAGGCGGGCTACCCGCTCTACGGCCACGAGATCACCTCGGAGATTTCGCCGCTCACCGCCGGGCTCGGCTGGACGGTGAAGCTGGAAAAAGGCGCCGACTTCATCGGCCGCGCCGCGCTGCTCGCCGAGAAGCAGCACGGCGGGGCGCACAAGGTCGTGTTCTTCCGCACCGGCGACCGCCGCATCGTGCGGGCGGACACCCCGGTGCTCGACGCGGCGGGCGCGACCGTGGGCCGCGTGCTCTCCGGCACCCTCTCGCCGATCCTCAACGAGGCGATTGGCTCCGCGCTCGTCCCGAGCGCCGCCGCCGCGCAGCCGCTGGCCGTCGATATCCGCGGGGCGAAGCTGAATCTGTCCCTCGTCAAACCCCCGTTCGTGGAGCTGAAGAAAATGTAGGAGCGTGCTTGCACGCGATGGCCTGCCCGCTGGAATCGCCTACAGGCAGGCTCCTCCCTACCATTACCGCATGAGCAACATCCCCGCTGATCTTCGCTACGCCAAATCCCACGAATGGGTGCGCGCCGAGTCCGACGGCACCGTCACCATCGGTATCACCGACTACGCGCAAAATTCCCTCGGCGACATCACCTACGTGCAGGTGCCCAAGGTCGGCGCGGCGCTCAAGGCCGGCGAGACCTTCGGTGTCGTCGAGTCGGTGAAGGCCGCGAGCGATCTCTATCTGCCGATCGCGGGCACCGTGGTGGCGGTCAACCCCGTGCTCGACAGCGCGCCGGAGACCGTGAACCGCGCGCCCTACGCCGAAGGCTGGATGCTGCGCGTGAAGCCCGCTGACGCCGGCAGTGTGGCCGCGCTGCTCGACGCCGCGGCCTACACGAAGCTGGTGGCCTGAGCGGGCGGGGAAAAGCCCCGTCATTGCGAGGAGCGCAGCGACGAAGCAATCCATCTGATACTCCAGCTGGATTGCCGCGGTCGGCTTCGCCTCCCTCGCAATGACAGGCGGGAACACCCTTTATCGACCTCCGTTGAGGCGCGATTCGCGCCGCCTAAAGCAAGCTGAGCTGCGAATCGTCGGCCGGGGCGACGGAGATTGTTCTTTGGCCGCGCTCGCGGCCATGGCCGCGGTGCCGACGGCCCGTGCATCGAGTCGCACGTCGAACCCGCCAAGGACATCGGCGACGACCCCAAGCAGGCGCTCACGCCGGAAATTCCAAAAAAAACGATCACGCAGGCCCGGCAGCTCTGGGCGCTGCGGCGCGGGTGATTTTGAAGAAAAAGATTGCGAACGGAGCTACATGAGGCCACATGAGGCCACATGAAAAAGAAGAACGTCGAATCAGGGGGCCTGAAGGAGCCAATGCCCAGTGTGATGCGCGAGGCTGCAGCCGTCTACGGCGCGCCGACGGAGATCAGCGTGCGCGCCGCGAAAGACCAGCTTTCCGCCCTGCTGGAGCGGGCCGCGCAAGGCGAGGATATCGTCATCACGAGCGATGGCCGCCCCAAGGCCATGATCGTGCGCTACCGGCCGGTGATTGTCGGCGCGCCGGCCCGGTCGCGGGCCGCGCTGCGGGCGACCATGCAGATGGGGCCGGACTCGACGGCGGCGATTCGCGCGGAGCGGGACAGCCGTTATTGAAGAGCCCGGGCCATGTATCTTGACACCTCCGTCCTCGTGAAGCGCTACACGGTCGAGCCGGATTCGGACGAGGTGGACGCGCAGTTGATTGGCGCGACGTTGGTGACCTCAGAGCTGGCGGTCGGTGAGGTCTGGTCGGCGCTGCTTTCCAAGGAGCGCGGCCGGATTCTCACCGCCGCCCAGCGCGTCGCAGCCTGGGAAGCCTTCAATGATGACATCGACGAAGGTGCGCTGCGGATCATCCCGCTCGACGGCGTGATGATCCGCGAGGCCAACCAAGCGATGTTCGACGTGCATCCGCATGTGCCATTGCGGACGTTGGACGCCATTCACCTCGCGACCTACCAATCCGTCACCACCGGCCCGCTTTTCACCAAGGACAAGCGGATGCTCGCGGCGGCGAAGCTGCTGGGATTGCCGACGGTCGAATAGCAGACGGGTCTCATCACAGCAGCCGTGGCGGACGGTGCCGACGGGCCTGTGCCTCGAGTCGCACGTCGAACCCGCCAAGGGCATCGGCGACGACAAGAAGCAGGTGTTCACGCCGCCCGTGCTTGCGCAGACGATCGCGCAGGCGAAACAGCTCTGGGCGATTCGGCGCCGGGAAATCCCAAACCCCAAAGCCTGACTCTGTCTGCATCCTGTGGGCAAGGCGTCCTATGTCCCCGCCGCCGCATTGGCCGCCGTCGCGTATGGCGCCGATGGCCTGTGCATCGAAGCGCACGTGCAGCCGGCCAAGGGCATCGGCGACGATCCGAAGCAGGCGCTTACTCCCGAGGTGCTGAAGAAAACGATCACGCAAGTCAGCCAGCTCTGGGCGCTGCGGCGTCAAGGGTAGGGCGGCGACTCCGCTCGCCGCCGCGTGGCGCGGAGCGGAGTCCGCGCCCTACCTCACCGCAGGCTGAGGCCATGGTGCGGTCCAATTCAGTTCGGACGAAAATCCGCCGACAGTTCGATGAACTCCGTCTGGATGCCGGCGACCTTCCCTTGTTCGGCGACGTCGTAGCGTTGCAGCACACGCGCATTTGAAAATTCCAGCACGTAGCGATAGCTCCGAAGGCCATCCTTTTCCGGGCGATCGACGAGGGTCATCGCGCCCAGTTCTCCGAGCCGTCCGAGCGCAACCCGCATCTCTTTTTGTGAAGCGACAATCTGGCGCCAGAATTCGGCGGTGTAATTTTCCTCCTGCATTTCGCCACGCGCGGCCTCCGAAATCACGCGCCGGATCTGTTCGGCCATGGCTGGCTCGCGTTCCGGTGAAGCCGAAAACCGATCGAGATAGAACCGCGTCTGGTTGGGCAACAGCGGCTGGAGTGGTCCGGTTAGTTGCACACCGAGCTTTGGGAGATCGTAGAAGTGGCCGCCCTTTTGCAGCTCGACGTTGAGATCGAGCCGCACGGTTTTTCCGTCCATCGGAGCGGGCGCGAGGAAGATCTCGCCGGTGCGCAGGTCGAAGGCGTTGGAATACTTCGTCGCATCGCGGCCCGCTTGGGCGCAGGCCCGCAGTATTTCCATGCCGCGAACAATCGTCGGCTCCGGCTTCCGGTTCAGGCGCTCGGACAAAATGCGCCCGCCGTAACCGAATCCGCGCGATTCGCGTGATAACTGGACCACGAGCTGGCCGTCTTTCGCCCCGATGATTGCGGACGCGCCACTGCGGTCGGCCACCAGCATTCGGGCGCGCGCGAAGCCCGGTTCGCGATGGGTCTGGAAGAAGGCGACCGCGTCTTCGACCGTCACGCAGGTTTCGAGCATGCGGGCGGCGGGATTGCCGCGGACCCGCCGCAGCGCCGGGTCCGGCTGCCAGTTTTCCATCGGGCCTGCGACCCAATCGAAGGCGAGCCCCTGCGTGTTGAGGCCGCCTTGGGCCCAGCCGTCATCGAAACCAACGTAGGTGCAGCCGAAAAAACCGGCGCCACCGGGCACAAACCACAGGCGAGTGGCGGCGTTGGAGAAATCCTCGTTGTTGAAGAACAGCGTATGCTCGCTGTCAGTCAGCACGAAGATGGTGCATGCGCGGGCTTTCGGCCCGACGACGCTGAGGGCGCAAACGAGCGCCAGCGATAGTCTGCGGAAACGGAGTAAGAAGAAGCGCTGGAATTTCGTCATCGTGCTTGGAGCACACAACACACGGTGGCGGCTAAAGTTTCTGCAGACACGCCGGTGAAGCGTATCACCGGTGGTGCAAAGGCGAACTCCGCCACGTCTTACAGTAAGCTAAGCTGCGAATCGTCTGCGGGCGCGACGGAAATTTTTTTCCGTGGCTTGGCAGTCGGGGTAGCGGGGAGCGACACGGAGGTGTCGTCGCTCTCGAGTTTCGCGAGGATGGTCTTGGCGCGGTCGATGACGCTGAGGGGCAGGCCGGCCAGGCGGGCGACTTGGATGCCGTAGCTGCGATCGGCGGCGCCGGGGATCACGCGGCGGACGAAGACGATCTCGTCGTTCCACTCCTTCACGGCGACGGAGAAGTTGCGGAGGCGCGGGAGGTGTTTCTCGAGCTGAGTCAGCTCCTGGTAGTGCGTGGCGAAGAGCGTGCGCGGGCCGCGTTCGGGACCGCGGTGCAGGTGCTCGACCACGGCCCACGCGATCGAGAGGCCGTCGTAGGTCGAGGTGCCGCGGCCGATCTCGTCGAGGATGATGAGGGAGCGATCGGTGGCGTGGTTGAGGATGTTGGCGGTCTCGTTCATCTCGACCATGAAGGTCGAGTTGCCGCGCGCGAGATCGTCGCTGGCGCCGACGCGGGAGAAGATGCGATCGACGAGGCCGACGCGCGCGGACTTCGCGGGCACCCAGCAGCCGACCTGCGCCATGAGCGTGATGAGCGCGATCTGGCGGATGTAGGTGGACTTGCCGGCCATGTTGGGGCCGGTGAGGAGGACGAGCTGCGCATCGTCGCAGGCGAGGAGCGTGTCGTTGGGGACGAAGGCGGCGCTCGCGCCGCGGGCGAGGGTGGTGTCGGGCGAGCGGAGCACCTGCTCGACGACGGGGTGGCGGCCCTCGGTGATTTCGAGGGTGTCGTCGTCGTCGAGTTCGGGGCGGGCGTAGTCCCACTCGCGGGCGAGGAGCGCCCAGCCGGCGAGGACGTCGATCTCGGCGAGGGCCTCGGCGGTGCGCGTGAGGGCGAGCGACTCGTCGAGCACGGCGGAGACGAGGGCGTTGAAGAGCTCGAGCTCGCGCGCGAGGGCGTTTTCCTCGGCGTGGAAGATTTCCTTTTCCTTCTGCTTGAGCGCCTCTGTCACGTAGCGCTCGCCGCCGACGGTCGTCTGCCGGCGGACGTAGTCGGCGGGGACGAGGTGGAGGTTGGCCTTGGTGATCTCGATATAGTAGCCAAAATTGTTCGTGAACCTGACCTTGAGGCTGCGGATGCCGGTGCGCTCTTGCTCGGTGCGCTCGAGATCGGCGAGCCAGGTCTTGTTGCCGCTGGTGAGCGCGCGCAGCTCGTCGAGGCGCGCGTCGTGGCCGGCGGCGATGTAGTTGCCATCGGCGAGATCGTTGGGGAGCTCCGTCGCGAGCGCCGAGGCGAGGAGTTGGCGCAAGTTAGGGAGTTCGTGGAGCTGAGAGCTGTGAGCTGAGAGGCTGGAGTCAGAACCAAAGGCCGAGAGCGTGGCGCGGAGGGCGGGCATCTGCGCGAGGGTGTCGCGGATGCCGCCGAGTTCGCGGGGATTGCGGAGGCGGTTTTGCAGGCGGCCGAGGATGCGCGGGATGTCGCGCACGGTGCCGAGCAGCTCGTGGACCTCGGCGAGGCGCGTGGGCTGCGCGAGCAGTTCGCCGACGATCGTCTGGCGGCGGCGCATCTCGGCGAGGTCGAGGGTGGGGGCGGCGAGCCAGCGTTCGAGCAGCCGCGCGCCGGCGGCGGTGGTCGTGCGGTTGATGGCGTGGAGGAGCGAGCCGTCGCGCGTGCCGCGGCTGGAGGCGAAAATCTCCAGGTTGCGCAGCGTGGCGGGGTCGAGGAGCAGCGTGCGCGCGCTGCGGTATTCCTGGAGGCCGCGGAGATTTTCCGGCTTCGCGCAGAGATTCTCCGTCGCGTAATAGACGAGCGCGCCGGCGGGCCCGAGGCCGGGGTGGGAGGGCGCGAGGCCGAAGCCCTCGAGGTTGAGCACGCCGAGCGTGTCCATGACGGTCTTGGCGCCCGTCGCGGTGTCGAAGTGGTAGCCCGGCAGCTCGGAGACGAGCCGCTCGGCGCAGAAGCCGTGGAGCGCATGGAGCGCGGTCTGCTCGTGCGGCGCGGCGGCCCAGCGCTCGCGCTCGCCCTCGATGATGAGCAGCTCCGCGGGATCGAGGGCGGTGAGGACGGGGAGGAGGTTGGCGATGGTGGGATCGCTGGCGACGCGGAATTCGCCGGTCGAGAGGTCGAGCCACGCGGCGTGGAGGCCGTGTTTGTCGAGGGCGAGGGCCGCGAGGTAGTGGTTGCGCGCGGCGTCGAGCTGGTTGGCGGCGAGCGTGGTGCCGGGCGAGAGGATGCGCGTGAGCTGCCGGCGCACGAGCTTGCCGGGCTTGGCGGTCTCGGCCTGATCGCAGATGGCGACTTTTTTCCCGGCGGCGAGGAGCTTGTTGACGTAGTTGTCGAGCGCCTGCGAGGGCAGGCCGGCCATCGGGTGGTCCTGGCGCTTGGTGAGCGTGAGGCCGAGAAGCTTGGAGGCGGCGACGGCGTCCTCGAAGAACAGCTCGAAGAAATCGCCCAGCCGGAAGAGCAGGAGCGTGTCGCGCGGGAGGCCGCGCTTCACCTCGAAATACTGTTGCATCATTGGTGTCATCGGTAAAAATACCCGCCTGTTATACCCACCTCGAATGAATGCGAAAACGTGGCAGCCCACCGGTGTTGAGGGGCTTTACCTGAACACCAAATCGGAGATCTACTACTCCCGGTATCGATTGAACGGCACGCGAACATTCCGGACATTGAAAACAAAAGTTTTCACGGTCGCGAAGCTCAAACACGCGAAGCGGCGGGTGGACGTCGAAAAAGATCGGCAGCGTGGTGCGGAGGTCGGTGGGAATTTCCAGACTCTCGGTGGGTTGCTGGCGGAGATGAAATTGCGCCTCGATGCCATCCCGGTTGCCGAAAACACGAAAATCGGCCGCAAGAGCAACATTGAGCGACTGCAGAATTACTGGCAGCGGGGCAGCTTTGACGCCTTCCTCGCGCGCAACGTGACGGCTGACGTTGTCGCCGAGCTGCGCGACTTTTTGATCCACAAGGCAGAGTGGAAATGGAAATTTCAAAAAGGCAGGTCTCACCGGGGATTCAAGATCGCCACGGTTAACCAGACATTGTGGGTGCTTCGCGTCATGCTCGACATTGCCGTTGAAAAAATGGTGCTGATCGAAAACCCGTTTGCGGTTTCGTCGACGTTGCGCGGAAGTCTGTTTGCGAAAGGGCGTGGGCGTGGTGGGATGGGCGGTGCAAAACTGCAACTGCCCGATCGGGCTGACATGCTCCGCATTTTTGCGGAGATCCGGCGTGTTCCGCCGAGCTTCGAGCACTTCAACCCAAACCCCGAGCAGCGGGTGTATCTGCAAAATATGGCGATCGAGATGGCCGACCACGCCGAACTGCTGGCTTATTCGGGAATGCGCAAAGAAGAGGCCACGTGTTCGACTGTCGCCGACGACCGCGGCGACGAATTCAAGATTTGGGGCACGAAATCTGAAACGTCGGACCGGTTTGTTCCGGTAAACGTGGCGCTCCGTCAGGTTTTGGATCGCATCAAGAGCCGCCGGATTGGTGGAAAAACCAAACTGGTCATCACGAGGGAGCCGAGAACAGCAATGCGGCGGGCCTGTGATCGCCTCGGCTTGCCGAGATTGCGCAATCATGACCTGCGTCACTATTTCGCGTCGGTTTGCATCGCAAGTGGAGTGGATATTCCCACGGTTTCCCGGTGGCTCGGGCATGCCGATGGTGGGGCACTCGCGATGAAAACATACGGGCACTTACTCAAGGACCACAGTCGGGCAGCGGCCAAGAAGGTAGATTTCACATCACAGGGCATTGCCGCGCAGACGAGCGTTGCGTGATGAGCCTGGGAAAGGGTCATGGACTTGCTGGGGCCACTCAAAGATCGGCAGATGCATCCGAAAGTTTTTGCGCGCAATGCCGTGAGGCTTGCGCAGTCTGGCCCTCGCCACCCGGCAAGGAGAAGTGAACTTTCGTTCGCAGGAACTCGTCACGACCGTGCTCCGCACCGTCGCTCAATCGAGCGGCGCGTAATCAGGACACGGCGAATGCCTGGGACACGCTCCAAGCGACCGAGGCACAATTCTGCATAGAGCGTCGTGCGTGAAATCCCGCCCAGTAACTTGCGAGCGGTTTCCTGATCGTAGGCTTCGGGGAGTGGGGCTGGTGCTTCGACGTGATTTGTTTCCCCTTCGATCCCTACGCCCCATTTGATCGCGAATTGCTGCGCTTCGCCTTCATCCAGGGCCTCGAAAATCAATCGCCGAATATTTGAACCGGCAACGTGGACTGCCGAAAATCGTTTCATCTGTAGGATTCATAAGAGCAAGCAGACTTCGCGAAACTTCGTTTAGGACGGCTCCGCCCCGCTGCTGATGTGCACGCATTGCCTGCGTTGCGGTGCTCCAATCTCCCCGCTATTTGAAGCCGACGTGTGGCAAATGCTGGCTGCCCTGCCGAAGTCGACGACAGTGAGGTCGTGTCGACTGCTACTGTGGTCAGGCGATGCTTGGAGTAGTCGATATATGATTAGCAGGCGGCGAATCTTCCTGCCGTTTGTTCCATGCCCCAAGAACATTCCGAGCAAATCCGAGGTCGGGGCCTCTCAGGCGCGAGCATGGCATCGCGGCTGCCGTCAAAGTTCAAAATTACCTGACGCCATCCACTGAGCGGAGCATCTCAGGGTTCAACGAACGGCGCGACTAACTTTCAAACGGAGCTGCGCCCCTTTGGAAATCGTGCCATGGGCAAACGGAATGATGAGCCGGTCGGCGCCGAGTTTGCGGCACGGACCTTTCTCGTTGGCGAACTGCCAGCGTAACTGCAGCCCATCGACGTCGGTGCTGAACACGTCCGGCCAACTCGTCGGACTGCCTCGTGCAACGAGGTCGTCGGCCGAGAGAATCTTACCTCCAAATTCGATAGTCTCCTGCATTTGATGCTAGGGTGGGGGGCTCTACCGCATGGTCAACTTTCGGACAGGAGCCAAGGCAATCCCTCACTCAACACTCCCCAAAAAAATGATACTCCAACCGGCAGGGGCTATGCACGCGACCAAGACTCGTGAGGTAACGCCACGGTGAAGTAGCCGTGGATTAATTTGTGATCTATACTCCCTGCCGCGCGCCGGATAAAAGCCCTGAATTTGGTGTGATGGGTGCACCTGCCGCCTCCTTGAGGTCACCCAGCAAAGTGTCCACCAGCAATTCCTCGTCGTAGGCTAACCCAACTCGTTTCATCGCCCCACTCATCTGAGGCGACCACGAAGTTGGAATGGGAGTCCCGAGCAATGGACGGCCCTGCTGTTGGCAGGCTTGAATGTAGGCCTCGTGATCGAAGAGCCAGGGCTGAGCCGAAAATTCACGAAAAATACGGTCTGCGATGGCTAGACCTGCCCAGTCAAAATCGCCGTGATAGTGGAGCGTTGCTCCGCCCGTTCGAAGCGCGCGCAACAGCAGGCGTGCGGCCGTCTTGAGTTCTCCATCCACGCATACGAGGGGCGGGCACGAAATGCCCAGACGAGTCGCTGCCAGAGCAACGATAGTTGGGTTTTCGCATATGAACACTCGTGGCGGACAGGTTATTCGCTTCCACGCCGTGGCCCAGAGCAGGCGCGTGGTGAGATGCAAAGGCTGGATGGCGAGTGTCGCGTGGCTCACAAGTGCCGCCAACGGCTCTTCACCCGTTAGACCGAGGTTGAAGGTTAACACCGGGGCGCTGAGTTCATCGCATACGACGCCAAACTCAGCCCAAAGTGCGCGACGCTCGGGGGAGCGTGAGGGCAACGTTTGCCCTTTACGGAGGGCGACTCCACGTAGCACGAGCGTGGCCAGAGGGCGGTCCGGATCGAGGGCATGACTGTCGCCGCAGTAGTGAGCAGCGGTGTGGGGCAATGGTTGATCTTCTGCCAACGGAAGCGCGCGCAGGAGCCTGCTGGCGGTATCAATCCAACGGGCGGCCAGCGTCGCATCGCCGCTGGCGAGTCTTTTTAGCACGCCGTCACGACGCAGCGCGTCCAGCCAATCAAGATGAGCTGGAAATGGGTGGGCTGAAAGTGATGCGGTGGTGGCAGGCCAGAAATCCTGCCATGCTTGGGTCGAAGCTTGAGCGGCCAATGCCTTTGTTGGAATCGGTCCGCATAGGATTTCGAGAATCTCACTCCAATCTGTGGGCGCGCCGGCCACCGCGAGTGCGTTGGAAATAGCATTCAGTTCATATCGCAGGCGTTGTGCGCGGCTGGTTTCTGACAGACGGAGTAACGCCGCGTGACGTCGCCGTTCATCCTCGGTTGGTCCTGTCAGAGTGATCGTCGCTGGCAGGGCGCGACCGGCGTCGCGGCACGCGCGCAAGTTCTCCACGAAACGCGCCCACCCTGAGATGCCGAGGATCGCGCGGAGTTTATCCGAGGCTGAGTTCATCGTTCGATGCGGGCTTTGCGGTGAGCGCTGGCGCCCGCAATTCCGGAGTGTCGGGCACTGGGGCCAGTTGGTTTTTCTTTCCATTCCATACCCAACGTGTGGCGGCCACAGCGTCTGCGTCGGCGACGAGTTGATAGATGGCAATCCCAGAAACGGTGGCGTGCGCGCCCCACTCGCGCTCGCTGGTCATTAGCAGGTCGAGGTCGAAGGCTTCGAGCAGGCCCATGCACCGGGCGCGAGTGGGTTTGTCCATGCCCGCAAAGGCTTCATCGAGAAGGATGAGACGCGGAGCGTGAGCGGCGGCATTTTTGTAGTGGGAAGAGGCGGCAGCCATCTGGGGAATGGTGAGCATGAGTGCTTTTTCTCCGCCGGAGCCCGTGCCATAGCGCTTGCGGGTGAGCCGCTCCCAGCGGTTGTTTTGCCGACGATCGGCGGCAAAAGCATGCCACCGCCGGTAGTCGAGAGCGCGGAGTAGTTGCTCGGTGCCGGGCGCGGCAGGATCGCGAGCGCGTTCTTCTTGAATAAGCTGATGAAGAAATCGACCGACAGTGGCGCGTTCTTCGTCGCTCCACGCGGCGTGATCAACCAAGAGCAATTTACGAACGTGAGGCAGGCCGGGCGGCAATCCTTCACTGACGGACTCCCATACGAGACGAAGGGTAACGCCAAGTGTGGTCGCGCAACGAGTCATCTCGGCGTTCATTTCTTCGGTGCGGAGACGGGCGTTTTCGATGAGTGTCTGAAGTTGCAGGGAAACTTCGGTGACGAGATGCCGATCAATGATGGCGCGTTCGCCGTCACTGAGAAGTCGCTCGTGAGTCTCTCGTTCCCGCTCGACGGCGGCGAGGCAATGGGCTGGCGTCAACGCAGAGCCAAGATAGTGACAGTTTACAACGGTCAGGCCTTCGCCGAGCACGCGACTGACGACCTGACAGCCGAGGGCACCGGTGAGGGTGCGAAGGTCGTTGATCTGTGTATTAAGAGTGTTGAGCCGATCAGTCCATGCGGAGTCGGCGAGGTCGGTTGATGGCAGTTCCTTATCCAGGCGGCGCGCGATGGCGTAGGCGCGAGTGGGTGCCCAGTCGTCCTTCTCGATATCGGCGAGATCGGGGTGAGCTTCAGGGAAGAGGCCGTGCAAAAGAGGCACGCGCAGTTCAAGGATCGCGGCGTGACGGCGTTGATCGGCATCGGTCACCTTTTCCTTCGCCGGTCCAAGGGAAGCCTCGAATGTGGCGAGGGCCTGAACCCGCTTGGTGTGCGCGTCGTTGGCTTCGTTGAGTTTTGTCTGGGCGTCGGCGCGGGCGGTGCGGGTGATTTTCAGCTCGCGTTGATATTCCCCAATGGACGCGCCGAGGTTCTGGGCGAGCGTGCGGTGGTTTTCAGCTGAGCGTAGCGCCGCAGTGCGTGCGGTTTGCGCGGCGTCGACGGCGCGAACAACCTCTTCATCGCAGGTGCGCTTGTGACCGGCGAGGCGTTCCATTTGAACGGCTGAAGTGATCCAAGCTTGAGCGTCGCCCCAGAGCTGGACGATGGCTTGCGCATAGGGAGCCCACGAAGCCCGCAACTCGGCGAGCCGGTGCAGATGCTCACCGTAACCGAGGTCGCGGGCATCACGGCGGAGTTTTTCTTCGGCAGCTTGAAAAGCCTGACGGGCGCGGTGCGTGTCTTGCACGGCAGTGGCGTGGGCGAGTTTGGCGGTGGCGAGCTGCCGGTGCGCTTCCGTGCGGAGGGTGAGCAAGCGGGCGATGTCGTGATCGGTGGGCGCGCCGAGCCGTTCAGCCTCAGCGGCGGAAGCGCGGATGTCGAGTTGGGCGGCTTCGGCGTCGAGGGCGATCTGGCGGGTGGCCACGGCGGCGAGCGCGAGCGCGATGCCTGCGAGACGGCCGAGACGGGCGGCTTCTCGTCCGGTCGCCCCGAGATGAACGGCGGAGGACTTTTGACCGCGTCCGAACATCGGACCGAGTTGCCAGCGTCCGTCGAGGGCCACCCAGTGCGATGTATCCGACGGGCCGGCACCGATGCAAGTGAGGACGGCCTGGAGAACGAGGGGGTCGAGGCCGGTGGCGGCCCTGAGATCGCCGGAGAGGTCGGGCTGGAGCCAATCCGCCAGCGTGTGCCCGGCAGTCGTCAGCACCCGAGCCGTCGGCATTTCTGCGAGGAAGGTGTCGGCGGGGAGTTCGCGTGAGAGCGTGCCGTCGGGAGAAATCCACGCATCTAGGAGGCCTGCCGCCTCAAGGGCCGCTTCCAAGCCGGCGCGCTGCGCGGGATCGAGGACGGCATTGAACTCGCAGACCTGCCACAGCGGTGCACCGGCACGACCAAGGCGACCAACGGGGTCGCGGGTGGCTGGCGCGGCAGGTGGAGGCGGCGGACCGGCGGCGAGCAAGTCGCGCTCATCGGTCAGAAGTTTGCGTTCCCCGGCGAGTGTGTCCTGTCGAGATTTAACGTCGGCCCGGGCGGTGGCGAGCGAGGCGCTTTCATGCCGGGCCACATCTGCAATGGTGGTCGCGAGGTTCCGGTGCGTCTCGTCCGCAGTTTCGAGCCAATCGTCGAAAGCAGGCGAGAGTTCGGACCATGGCGGAGGCGCCAGCCAGCGCAAAGCAGCGTGCCAACTGCCATAGGTGTCCGCAAGGAGGCGGGTGGAGACACGAGCCGATTCGTCGTGAGTTTGAACTGTCGATGAGTGAGCGGTGATCGCACCGGAGAGTCGGTCCTCGGTCTGCTGGGCGGAGCCGAGCGCGTTCTGCGCCTTATTGGTAATTTCGAGTCCGGCTTCGATTTGCTTCAGCCGGTGGTCGTGGTCTCCGGCCATTTTGGCGTGAGCCGACTTCAGTTTGGAAATCTGGGTCGGATCGGCTGGCCATGCGGCGGAACTGGGCACGACGCGCGAGTGCTCGCCGGCGACTCCCGCCGGGACGGAGAGTCGGACGGCGTCGCGACCGGCGGCTTCGAGGGCAGCGACGTGTTCGGCGAAAAGCACAGATTGTTTTTCGATGTCTGCGTCGATGGTTTCCTGACGCCCCGACGCTTCTTGAGCGTTTGTCTCGGCATCCACCGCGCGCCGTTGCTCGGACTCGGCAGTCTGCTGCGCATAGTCGAGAGTTTGCGCGTCTTGGGCGCGCTCGCTCTGCTGAATGGCTTGTAGGCGTGCATCTGCGGTGTTGAACGCATCGTCGGCCAGGCCGACCTCGGATTTCGCTCCGGCCTCGGCGATTTGAGCCGAAGATAGTTCACGTTCGATGGTGTTGACCTGGCGCTGGGCGCTTTCGAACTCAACGTGACGCGAGCGGAGAAAGCCGGCACGACGCAGAAGCGCCGCTTGCAGGTAACTTTGATAGCCGGTGTGAAAGTTGGCTAGGGCTCGGGAAAGCTTTATCAGGGTTTCGTGTTGTTCACGGAGGTCGTCGAGATTCTTGAAAGCGGCGGCGACTTGTTCGACGACGGTTGCGGGAAGAGGCGGGAGTGCGTCGGAGAGCGCGGAGAACAGCAGGTCTGCGTTGAGTTTTTTCGCGAGCTGCGGTGCGCGAAGGCGAATGAGCAGTTCGATGAGCGCTTCATAGCGTTCCGCGCCAATGCCGAAAAGGCGTTTATCGATGGCGATACGGTAGTCGCGGGCGGCTTTGTAGAGGCATTCTTCACCGATTACCTCGCCGAGGCGCTCGGCGCTGAGCGGATGTGCGCCTTGGAGGAGAGAGAAATCCTGACCGACGCGGCGCTCGGTGATGAAAAACCAGCGTGTGGGTTGGTTGTCGCCGCCACGAATCGCACGCATGCCGCAGCCGAGGGTAAAGAAGTGTTCGGTTCCGACTTCGTCGCGGCGGCCAAATTCAATCCAAGTATAGCCGGTGCGTTGCTCGTGCTCGTCCATGAGCAGGTGCCACGCAATCTGGCGTGCGGGGTCTCCATCAGGTTCGACGCGCCGCGGGCTGATTTCGCCATCAAGCAAGAACGGTAGTTGAAGGGCGAGGACGCGGGATTTACCGCTACCATTGTTGCCTCGGATGAGGAGGCGCCCGCGTTCATACCAGAATTCTTGTTCTTGGTATTTGAACAGATTGATGAGTCCGCTGCGCAGGGGTTGGAATCGGGTGGCTGTGGGCGATGGCAGCATGGAAATCAAAGACTGATCGATGAGTCGGGTGCAGGTTCGGCGACAGCGCGAAGTTCGTGTCGATAGCGATGGATGGCGGGCATCACAATAATGCCGTCCGGCAGCACCCGCACGAGGTCAAGACTGGCAAGACGCGCGACTACCGAACGGGCGAGTTGGCGTTCTGCACCAGAAAGTGTGGCATCCTTTCGCCAGAATGTGCGATTCGCCTGCGCTTGTTCGGCGAGAAAACTATCTATGAGGGCGAAGGGGATGATGTCGCCTGGAGAAGCCAACCGGAGGCGACCGAGGTGTTCGGCCGTGAGTAGTGTCGCATGTCCGTCGGTCCCTTCTTCAGGGAGTCCGATATCGGTGCAGTCCCCGAATTTGTCGGCGAGAGCGAGGCCGTCGCGTCTGTCCTCTGGCTCAAGGTCCGTGGCGTCCGTTAGCATCTGGAGGAGATGTGGACGTTGTTTCAAGAGGTAGTCCTGCGCATCGCGCGGCAGGTCGGTTGCGGGATAGATGACGGGATCGTCGAGGAGGCGGCGCGCAATAAAGTGTCGGATGCGCTGATTGCGCTGTTCCTCTTCGTCTATAACGGGCTCGGCTACAAGGGCGGCAAGCCGGGCGTCCCAATCGGGCTCGACGAGAGAACTGGGCGGACGGCGCGTGGCTAACAGACGGAAGAGAATATGATGGTTCACATCGTAGAGCACCTCTTGGGTGCGATCATGCAGAAAGCGCTGTTCGTCACCATCAACCTGGGTAAGCGCGTGTAGATCGAGAAGAAGCCGGATGGCGGCGATGAGGTCGCGGCGTGAGTCGGCGGCATCGAGATCGAAGGTGAGACTGGCGAAAGCACTATCATCATTCCATGCGCTAACAATGGCCTGTGCGAGCTGCCCCAACGTAGTCTGGTTTCCACCACGCACCAGAATGGCCAACGAAAGACAGAGGAGAACGTAACGGGTGCGAGTTAGAGGGAGTTCATCCCGTGAAAGACGGGCCGGATGCGTGGCATCGCTGAGACGTGCCGGGACCTTGTAAAGGCGTGCGCACTCCGTGGTGACGTCGAGTGTCCAGCCGGTCTGGCGGGCAAACCAAGAGCGAAGCGGCTCGGCGTGACGCCTCACCTTGGCAAAATCGGCACGGTGATCCGGATGATCGGCAATCAGCAGAGGGCGCCGTAACAAGGCGCGGAGCGCTGCTTGCCGTTCCTCACTGGAGAGACGTTCGATCTCGGCTGATTCAGGAGGGAGCGTGCTCATGAGACCGGGCTGTCATCGGTTAGCTGGAGAGTGAGCCGAAGGTCGGGGCCACACAGGATGCCCTCTGGAGAATGAAGTATGGCTAAAGTTGCGCGTGGCGCAGGAAGCTGGATTCGCACAAGCAGTCCCCCGTCGGCGGTGGTGGCTTCAGCGGTTGTGTCCTTGGGGCCGAGCTGAGCGAAGGCTTCGCCGATGGCATCGAGCAACACGTCGAAGCCGGGGGTATCTAATTCGGGCAAGTCGGTCAGGGAGCAGGGAGTGCGTGAGGCGAGGGCGACCCGCGCGGCGCGCAAGTCACGACTCTCGGCTTCGGCACGAGCGCGGAGAGCGGCACGAGCAGCTGTGCGATCAATGATACCCGGCGCGGCACCGCGTGGCGCCGAGCGACCACGCCGCCACTGAGCGATGGTGATAATGTAGGGTGGACAATCCTCCCATGCGGATCGTGTGGCATCGTCGAGGGCAGCCCATGCTTGGAGAGTGGTGGTGTTGACGCGTAAATGTCGGCACGACGTAAGCGCAAATGCTACCCGCCACAGGCGGTGTAAATCATCGTTGGTGGGAGCGCTGGCAAACCAGCGAGCGAGGGTGATGAAATCGGTCGCACGGTCGGCGCGATTCGTGCGCTGGTCGTGCATGCGTCGCACGCGTTCGAGAAGGGCGGGGATGGCCGCCAACGCACGGGCGCGTAAGTTTTCAGCTTGGGCTGGATGACCGGAAATACCGATAAACCAACCACGCAGGCCGATCCAGCGGGCCTGCCATTTCTCAAGAGTGCGTGTGCGCAATGCGACGGTGGGAGCGAGAACGTCCGTCAAATCGGCCAGAGAGGCTGCTCTTAGGAGTGGTTCGACACCAGCATCGTCAAGAATGCGTAGAGATTTACTGATTCGGAAAGTGGACTGAACGAGTTCCCGGACGAAGCGTTCGAGGTAGTTAAGAAGCTCTTCCTTTAACGCGATGAAAGCAGATTCTTCGACCGCAGGCCGGTCGAGTTCCCGCTGGAGATTTCCAACAAACATCTGAGCGCGCGCTACGAGGGTATCGAAGCGAGAAGCAAGATCGGAGAGAGCGCGGGCTGCCTTTGGCTCGTCGAGTTCTGATGAAGCGAGAAGACGAATGAGTTCGTCGAGAGTGTCGGCGATGTCGCGCAATGCCGAAGCGGAAAGTTCGCCGGGACGCTGCAGGCCTTCTTCGAAGAAGGCCAAGGCGCGTTCAGCCATGTCCCCGGCTTGGGTAAGCTGGTAGAGATATTTCGGGTGGAGGTATTCCTCGAGAGTGCGGGCGGAGACTACATCGCGCGTGGCACTCAGATTTCCCCAATCACGGAGGGCATCAAGACAGGCAATGACATCTGATTCACCGGCTATGTCCGGCGGCGAAGTTGGCAGGGCGGCAAGACGTGCTGCCACTTCGGAAGCGCGCAGAGCGATCTCGAAACGTTCTTTGGCGGCCACAAAGATTCGAAGAATCCCTCTGTAAGCGGTCGCTTTTGGAGCAGAGAGATGGAGGAAGACGCGATGAGATGAAGAATCAGCAGAGGTATAGATGACCTCGGAGGGAGCAGGCGGGGGCGCATTGGCAGGGTTATCCACGCTTGAATGAAGTTAGATTTCAAAAAAACGGTGGCGTCATGCGTGCCCACAGTTCCGCCATGCGCTTCTCGGAATACTCCATGCGCTGAACGTCGAATTCATCGAAGGGGAACGTGATGCGGAATAAATCGTGACCATGAGAAATAAATACGGGGAGATGGAGCATTGCCGCTCAAGTGCGGCCTCCGAGTTCGACCAACTCGTTGAGAAATGTCACGAGATCGGCCACGTTGGTCGACGGATTGCAGGTCTCGGGATTGCACCCGCCCGCGAGTTCGGCCCAATGGCGGGCGAGCCCAGCGGAAAAACGAAACGCGTCGCCTTGGCGGTCCTTCAATTTTTCATACAGGGTCCGGTCGTTCTTACGGTAAGCGACGCCCAGCTTTGCCTTGAGGCGTGCAGCATATTTCGCCCGGGGCAATGCCGTGGTGATGAGATCGAAGTGGAGGAGATACCACAGCTCAAAGGCCTCGTTCGTCCAGATCGCGTGGATGCCGTGCTTTGCGGCGCGTTGAAAAGCTTGGTTGAAATTCCCTGCGGGGAAATCGTCCCGGTCGAATACACAGTAAACTTCGTTGAAGGGCTCGCCGGCTTTTTCCGCTGCCGTTTTCAGGCGAACCGCTTCTTTGATGAGCGTGTCCGTGTTGTAGCCAGTGCCGACGGTTTCAACGCGAATGCGCCGCCGGTCGATCGGGAAGGCTTTGAAGTAATCGCAGCTGCTCTTTTCGTCTTCGCAGAGAATCAGCACCCGGCGCAGCGGCCTGAACGCCGCGCGCCGGGTCGATTCGTTCCGGGGAGCCCAAGGGCGTCGATTATTCCGTGGCATGGAGGAGGGTCTCTCGCATATCGCCGATGTGCGGCACGCCCCCGAACTGGCCGAGCAGATATTCCTTTCCGATCTTCGCCTCCTTGCGAATTTTGAAATCGGTAAGCGGGTAGAGGGAGGAAGCACCTTGCGGATCTTTCTCCACAAACCAGACTTGGTCGCGTCGCACTGTGCGGGCGTCGAGCAATCCGGCATCGTGAGTCGCGAACACCAACTGGGCATTCTTGCGATTGGCAGAGCTGTTGAACAATCCGACAAGGGCCTTGGTCAGCCGGGGATGCAGCCTCGCTTCAAGTTCATCGACCAGTAGCACAGAACCTTCGCTCAAAGTATCCAAAAAAGGGCCGAGCAATCCGAGATATTTGGCCGTGCCCGCCGACTCGTCCATCGCGAGATCGAACTCAACCAGCCCCTCCATGGGTTTATCTCCGTCGAATTTGCGATGGAAGGTTTTCAGTTCAAATGCCTGCTCGGCCGCTTTGAGAAATTGGGCCCGCAATGATTTGGGCAGGTTGGGTGGTATGATGGCCGATAGTTTCTCCGGTGAAACTTGCCGGGAGCGCAGATCCTCAATCCCCACATCTGCCTTGTGCATCAGCTCGACGATCTGCTGGCGCATCGTGTCGTTGCGCAGCAATTCGGCGGTGAAGCCGATGTAGCCGTCGTCGTTCAAGCCTGAGATGGCGCGGAAGTGATCGAACCAGACAACCACTTCGCCGGCGATCCGGCCGTTAAACTGCGCGACGACCGAAAGGAACAAGGCATTCGGACGAGTGCGTTCCTCCAAGCCATTGCCCTCGCGAAACTCTGCGCCAGGGGTGATAGTCTCCCCGTCGCGCGTAAAGAGAGTGGTCTCCCGGGTGGAATCGGCGCGCGAGAGCAGCCACTCGGTGCGGACCCGTTCGGCGTCAGCTTCAAATCCGTAGCGATAGCGGGTTTGCCCGACCACGAACATGACTTCGAAGAATGACGGAGCGGACTCCGTCTTGGTGTTCAGACGAAAGGGCGAAACGGGGATTTTCTCTCCCGCTTGGCCTTCCTTCGACGAACCGAGAACCCACTGGCGCATGTGCCGCATCGCCATCATCAGATTCGATTTTCCCCCGGCATTGGGGCCGTAAATGGCGGCAGTCTTCAATAACCGGTAACCGCCGACATGTCCGACGTTGTCGTCCTCCAGCCACTTGTCGGTCGCAGCCTGCAAAGACAGCGTGTATTTTTCACGGAAGGAGCGAAAATTCGCCACGGTGAATTCGATTAGCATAGGAGAAAGAGACGTTCGAATTAGCTATTGGTGCATAAAATGAGCAAAAATCAGTAATTCGCAAGGTGAATGGCGCTTGAAAGCGTCAAATAATGCGTGATTGTTGCGTGGCCGGGGCTTCCGAAACCAAGGTTGCTGAGGCCGTAAACATCCACGCCGCAGCGGCAGACTGCGCATTAACCCCACCTCCGTGCCCCACGGACGTCCTCCCATGAAACACCCTTATCTCAGTCGCATTGAAATTCGTAATTTTCGCAATTTCCGGGAGCTGACCGTAGATTTGGAGCCGACGGCGATCTTCGTCGGCCAGAACAAAGCGGGAAAGAGTAATCTGATTGAGGCGTTGCGACTGATTTTCGATCCGGCGTTGCCAGAATCCGCTCGGCGGCTGCGGCCTGAGGATTTTTGGGACGGCCTTGAAGCTCCGTTTGCCGGCGCGGTGATTGAAGTGAAGGCTTTCATTCGCAACCTCGAAGAAAACCCGCGGGCCCAAGCGCTGTTGGCCGATTGCATCGTCGCGCCAGTCCCGTTGACCGCGGCGGTGACCTATCAATTTCGCCCTTCCGACAAAATCGAAGATGGCGATGCCGCCGATCTTGGCGAAGACGACTACGATTTCGTGGTCTTCGGCGGCACCGACGCAAGCAACGTCATCGGTCACGATCTGCGCAAATGGCTCGCCCTCGTCGTGCTCCCCGCGCTGCGCGATGCGCAGACCGATCTGCAAACCTGGCGCCGCTCTCCTCTCCGACCGCTCTTGGAGAGGGTTCGGAAACAAATACCGGATGAGGTGCTCGAAACGGTGCGTGACGAACTCGACGAGGCCAAGGCAACTCTCTTGAAGTCAGCTCCGGTCAAAGGGCTTGTAAAATCGATCAACGAGCGGCTGGGACTCCTCTCCGGACCCGTCCAAGCGGCGAAAACGGACTTGGATTTTGCGGCCAGCGAACCGGACCAACTGATGCGCTCCCTTCGCGTCTTTTTTCAGGAACGAACGACGAAGCCACTGACAGACGCCAGCCTCGGCACTGCAAATCTCCTTTTCCTTGCCCTGCTTGTCCAAGACTTGGACATGAAACGGGACGCCAACGAGGTCGTCAGCACGATCATGGCGATCGAGGAACCGGAGGCACATTTGCATCCGCAACTGCAACGCCTGCTCTTCCGATATTTCCTCGGGCGAGAACATCCGATTCTTCTGACGACGCACTCGCCGAATATCGCGAGCGTTGCGCCGCTTCTGAGCACGGTTCTCCTGCGGAACACGGGAGACGAATCGGAAGCCTTCACCGCGCGCCAGGTAGGCTTTACGCCGGAAGAGGTCGCGGACCTGCAGCGCTATTTGGACGTGACGCGGGCGGAAATCCTCTTCGCACGGGGCGTCATCTTAGTTGAAGGAATTGCGGAGCAATTCCTGGTGACGGCCTTCGCCGAGCGTTACCTCAAGGCGGAAGGACTTGGCGATTCCCTCGATGACTTCGGCATTTCCGTCTGCGCCGTCGGCGGGACGGATTTTCGGCCGTATTGGCGGATGCTTTCCGCAAACGGCTTTTCGATTCCCACGGTGGTGATCACCGATGGCGACCCGCGCACCGTGGACGGTAAGGTGCAGTGGTGGGGCATCGCGAGGGCCAAAGCGCTCGTCAACGACGGGCCGGTGACCAAGGCTGTTGATAAGCGCGTCGAAGCGGGAGACGTGACGGGTGGCCTCGCGATACTGGGAAAGCATCACGTTTTTGTGGGGCAGAGCACGCTTGAGTTGGACCTCCTCGCGACGATGAGCGCGGAATTGAAGTTGGCTTATGCCGATCTCCGGCCATCGCCGTTGATGCGGACGAGGTTCAATGCCGCCGCCGACAAGTCACCGGGCGACAAGCCGGCGGCAGTCGATTTTATCGACCGAATCGAGAGCATCGGCAAGGGCCGCTTTGCCCAACGCCTAGCCGAAAAGATCGGCCAGCGCGCCGCTCCCGCGTATATCGGCGGAGCCATCGAACGCATCGTCTCGCTCGTGCATGAACCTGACGACGGAATTTGAGCGCCTCAATGAGGAACAAAAGACGGCGGTGCGTTCCTCCGGAAACACCGTTGTGCTCGCCGGTCCCGGGAGCGGAAAGACCGCGACGCTAGTGGTTAAACTCGCCCACTTGCTGGCCGATAAAATCCAGCCGCCGTCCGGCGTCGCGTGCATCACATATAACAACGATGCCGTCGGAGAGTTCCGCCGTCGGTTGGCGGAGCTAGGCGTCACACCGCGTCGAAGCGTATTTCTAGGCACCGTCCACAGCTTCTGCCTCAACTGCATTTTGCGCCCTTATGCACGTCTCGTAGATCCTAGATTCAAAGACGGCGTGGTGGTGGCGAACAAAGAGCAGACGGACCAAGCGCTGACCGATGCAGTGGAGGAATACATGCCCGGTTCCAATCCGCGGTGGCTCGAATCGTTGGTTACGAAAGTTCGCCGCGCCCGCGCGTGCGGCGAAGACCTTTCGGGATTTGCGGAGAAAGATCCGTTACTTGCGCAGGATTACGAAGACCGCCTGCTGCAGGCAGGACTGATCGACTTCGAGGGCATGGTGGTTTCCTCGCTCGAATTGATTCGGACTCACTCGTGGGTTCGGGACTTGTTAGTCGCGCGATTTCCGTGGCTGCTGGTGGACGAGTATCAGGATTTGGGCGGCCCCCTGCACCTCATTGTCACTCATCTGGCAGAACACGCTGGTATTCGCATTTTCGCGGTCGGCGATCCCGATCAAACGATCTATGATTTTACCGGCGCGAATCCCAAGTATCTGAATGCACTCCGGACGCGTGAGGATTTCGAGGAAGTCAGATTGAAATTCAACTACCGCAGCGGCCAGCGTTTGATCGACGCGAGTCAGGCGGCGCTGGCACCGGCTCAACCGCGCGGCTACGTCGCGCATCCCAGCCAAAAAAAACCCGGGGAAGTTTTCCTGACGATGTGCTCCGGCACCAATGCCGACTATGCCGCCAAAGTAGTGACGGCGGTCCGCGCCGCGATCGAGGCTGGCGAGCCGCTTCATGAAATTGCCGTCCTCTACCGTTCGGTTAGCCCGATGCTGGACGTAATCCGCGCCGCTTTCGTGCATCATAATATTCCCTTCGTTTGGGAACGTGACGAACGCTTTCCCGGAGGTCCACTCGTGCGCTGGCTACAGCAAGCTGCTGCGTGGTCAGTCGCTCCCGCTGATTTGCGATCTTCATTCCGTCCGCTGCTGCGAGAATTCATGGCTTGGGCCGGCGGGGAAGCCAGCGGCGGGCAAATCGACGGTTTGAAGCGGCGCGCCGAGTTGCACGGATTTCTCTCGATGCCGGTGCCCGTGAATATGCGTTTGCGTGACTGGCTTGAGACTATCGACGGAACCATGGGGCTCCAGCACATGTTACGCACCAGGCCGGAGGCGGCGCAGGACAAAGCGGACTTGAAGACGCTGATCGAAGCGACGAATTCCGGCGTCCTTCGGGATACAACACTGCTTGCATTTGCAGGCCCCGGGCAGGTTACGGACAAAATCGTGGTGACGACGTTGCACGGAAGCAAAGGCCGTCAGTTTGGCGTCGTGATCATTCCGGGCTGCGCCGAAGGCGTCTTGCCGGCGTGGTCGTGGAACCCACGTGCGCGCACTTGGGATAAACCGTCGACCTTCCAATTGAGCGAAGCTCGCCGCCTTTTCTATGTGGGTGTGACGAGGGCACGGCGCGCCGTGCATTTGATTCATGCGAATGCGTTCGAGAATCGCTATGGACTGGTGCGTCTCGGCATCTCGAGGTTTGTAACTGAAATTAAAACACGGCTGGGTTGAGCGCGGACCGCATTTAGATCGATGCCGCCTTGACGGTGCGAAGTGTGCGCAAGCTCAGATCTTGTGCTGTGATCGGATCCGTTTGTCCCCCCCCTTGATGGGCGGTTCGGAGAATTTGAACGATTTGTAGGCGCACGGTAAACTTCGACCTCAAAGCTTGTTCAGCGCACGTTTGGCTGGGTCGCGTCGCTACTCGACGTTGCGGCGGGCGCGAGTGGGAGCGAGATATTGGTATGGACGGGCTGGACGCGCTGCGGGTTGTTGAAATGCGGCCAGCGAGAGCTCGCGAGTCCCGCCGGGTTGGTGAAAATGTAGGTGGCGCGTTTGTTTGCCGGGGCCGAATGCGCGAGGTTGTCGCCATCGAGACTGCGGTTGCCGGTCGGGGTGCCGTCGAGGTTGGCAGGGGTGTTGAAGCGTAGGCGGAGAATGCTGAACGGCGGGTTCACTTGAATCGAACGATCCACATTCGGAGCCGGCTGGAAAAAGACCCCGGCGTTTAACCCTCCGGCTTGCGAGGCCCGGACAATCACGGTGCCCGTGCCGGTGATTATGAGTTGGGTTCCTGTCACGGTGCCTGGACCGCTGACGAGCGCGAAGACAACGGGCAGGCCTGACGATGCGGTCGCAGAGAGTGTGAGCGGTGTGCTCGGATACGATGCTGTCGTCGGCGGGGTGAACGTGATCGACTGTGCGACGCTGGCGGTGAAGTTGGCGGTGACACTGCGGTTGGCCGATCCGATCGAGACGGTGGTCGAACTGGCGCTGGCGTCTGCCACGGGATCTCCGGTCCAGCCTGCGAACACATAGCCCGGGCTTGGCGTCGCGGAGATGGTGACGATGGCGGAGCCGGCGAGTCCCGTCGCAGAGCCGGTCGCGGTGCCACCGAGACCAGCGTTGACCGTCAGCGCGTAGGTGGCGGCTACGACGTTCACGCTGACGGTTGCCGTGTTCGATGATCCGTAGGTGGAATCTCCGGCTCGATAGACGGCAACGCTGGCGGTTCCGATGGAGGGGAACGTGATCGTCTTGGATGTGCCGTTGCCTGACGCGACGCCGCCCCAGACGAATGCGCCGGTTCCCGAGCCGCCACTGGCAGTGAACGTGACTGTTTGCCCGACGGTGGCGGTCGCACTTGCCGGGGATAGAGTCACGGCGGCCTGACTGGCGAGGCCGATGGACCAGGGAATGGTGGCGCTGCCAGCGTAGTTGCCTGTCGCCGTGACAGTGAAAGAATAGCTGCCCGGGTTTGTCGCCGATGACGTGCCAGAGACTGAATATGTGGCCGCGGCGGGTGAGGCCGTGATGGTCGGCGCGCACACGAAGCCGGTGTAGCTGAACGATGTCGGGGCGACGGTAAACGTGGTCGTGATCGCATTGACGGTGATCGCCGAGGTGGCGGTGTTGCTCTGCGAATAGCCACCACCCGCGGGCGAATAGGTGGTCACGCTGAAGGTGCCGGGCGAATTGAACGAAACTGTTTTCGTGCTGCCGCTGCCGCTCGCGGCACCGCCCCACACGTAGCCGTTCACCCCTCCCGTCGCGTTGAAATCGACGGTGTCGCCGACCGTGATGGTTTGGGTGGCGGGCGTGAGTGCGACGGTCTGGGCGTTGGTCACCACGGTGATGGTCGCGGTGGCGGTGTTGCTTTGGTTGTAGCCGCCTCCTGCGGGAGAATAGACCGAAACGGTGTAGGAGCCAACCGCCGGGAATGTCACGGTCTTGGAATTTCCGCTTCCGCTCGCGGAGCCACTCCAACTATAGCCGTTCACGCCACCGCTGGCGGAGAATGTTACGCTCGCGCCGACGCCGACGGTTTGAGACGCGGGTGCGATGGCGACGGTTTGAGAGGAATTCGATACCACGGTGATCGTGGCAGTCACGGTATTGCTTTGAGCATAGCTTCCTCCTGCGGGCGAATAGACGGTGACGGAAAATGTCCCCGCCGTGGAAAACGTGACTGACTTCGTGCTTCCGCTACCGGAGGCAGAGCTACCCCAGACGTAGCCGTTCTGTCCGCCGGTCGCCGTGAAATTAACGGTGTCACCGACCGTGATGGTCTGGGCGGCGGGCGTGAGTGCGACAGTCTGGGCGTTGGTCACCACGGTGATGGTTGCGGTGGCGGTGTTGCTTTGGTTGTAGCCACTGCCGGCGGGCGAATAGACCGAGACGGTGTAGGAGCCCAACATCGAAAACGTGACGGTCTTGGTGTTGCCGCTTCCACTCGCAGGGCCGCCCCAGTTGTAGCCGTTCACACCACCACTGGCGGTGAACGTGACACTTGCGCCGACACCGACGGTTTGAGACGCGGGTGCGAGGGCGACGGTTTGAGAAGAATTCGATACCACGGTGATCGTGGCGGTCGCGGTATTGCTCTGAGCATAACTTCCGCCCGCGGGCGAATAGACCGTGACGGAAAATGTCCCCGCTGTGGAAAACGTGACTGACTTCGTGCCGCCGCTGCCGGAGGCGGAGCCGCCCCAGAAGTAGCCGTTCTGCCCGCCGGTCGCCGTGAAATTCAGGGTGTCGCCGACGTTCACCGTCGAAGCGCTCGGCGTTACGCTGACGGTTTGGCTCAGCAGGGCGGACACAGAAAAGCTTTTCGATCCGAGATTCGCCGAGATGGCGTAGGTCGAATCGTTCGCGATGGCCGCGATCGTGTGCGTGCCGGCGGCCAAGCTCGATGTGTTGAGGCTGAATGACCAGCCGGAGTAGGTGGTGTCGCGCGGCGACCAGTGGCCCCAACTCGTGTTGGCGCTTTGGACGTCGGGTCGATATCCGTTGAGTGTCGCGGTGATTGACCCACTCGCGCCGCCATCGACGAGCAGCGTGACGGATGAAAGTGGAGCGCCGAGTTGCGCGTCTGCGGCCCAGCCGCTGCCGGTGAGGGTCTGGCCTTGGATGACGCTGGTTGCGGAAATTGCGTCGAAGCTGCCGACGGGGGCGACTGGGAGCACTGTGAGCGTGTAGGGTCCGGCGGTGGCGGAAGGGTTGTAGCTACTGTCGCCCACACGGGCGACGAAGAACGAGTAGCTGCCGGGCTGTGGCGGAGTCCAACTCGACGACCATGCGTTCGAGGGGAAGAGTTTCGTGCCCGAGTGCGAGCTGTCGTTGGGATCGAAGTTGGTCTGCCCGGAGACGACAAACTGCCAGCCACCGGAGCCGGCGCCGCCGAAGTATGAAGGCGTGAAGGATTGAAGAAACGTGATCGTCGCGTTGCTTGAGTTCACCGCTGGCTGGTTCGATTTTGGAACGATGTTGACCGTCCACGAGATTGTCGGCGATCGCGCGCCAGACGAATCTGTGGCCCAGGCCGTGAACGTGACCGTGCCGACTCCATCACTGGTGGTGTTCTGCGAATCGCCGGTATAGCCGTTGCCGCCGCCGGCGTAGGCGAAGCCCTGGCCGTTTTTGTCGATGCTCACGGTGGCGAGGTCGCCGTTGTCGTCCTCGCCGCGCGCCGCGATGGTGTAGTTCTGGCCGGTGATCGCTTGCGCGGGATTCTGCGTCCAGGCGATGCGCGGCGCGTCGTTGGTTGAGCCCGTGTTGACGACTTGCGTGCTGCTGGAGAGCGGAAAATATCCGGAACTGCCGCCACCCTGATTGTAGATGTAAACGTAAACGAAGACGCGGAAGTTCGTGTTGGCGGGCAGATCGGCATAGGTCCACGTGAAGGTGCGGCTGGCGCTGGGGCCGGGGTTGGTGCGGTTGACGGTCCAGTAGAGCGTGCCGTCGTCGGAGACGCCGCCGTTTTGATTGGCCGGGTTCCAGTTTCCAAACGCGTCTTGCTGCTCCAGCCAGACATCCACTCCGAAAACGCCTTCGGAACCGCGCGGGTAAAACGAATCGGCGTAGTAAACGAATCGTCCGCGCGAATTGTCGGTGCGACCGAACGGACTGAGGAAGGGACGTTGTAGTGAAAAACTGCTGCCGCCATGCAGCACGCCGTAAACGGAACTGGGGAACGGATTTCCTACTTGAGATGGCGGACTGTAGACATTGCCGTCGGGGGACACCCACTGCGTCGGACTCGGGTCGGAGCCGAATGCTCGCGTGGCGGAGAAAACGGCGAGCGCCGCCGCGATAGTGCACAGTGACCGTGGCATGACAGGTGCCGTTACGGCGTTTCGTAAAGCTCGACCAACGCGATACCCTTGGTCGGCGAGTCCGATTTCGCGCCGATGATCGCAGTGTAGTTTCCCGGTGCGGTCAGGGTGATGAGACTCGAATCGAGACCGTCTTCGGGCAGGGCGAAGGCGCCGGAGGCTGCGGCGAGTTCGCGAACCTGCGCGGTCTGCGGTGAGAAACTCCAATCGTCGTTTGTGCCAAGGATGCGACCCGCGCCGTCGAAGAGCGTGAGGGTGGGATTCGCGAGCGTGGCGGAGAGTCCGAAGTTTTGCGTGAGTGCAGGACCGACACCGCGGAAAAGGAGGCGGGCAGAACCGCGGCCCACGAGAGTGCATCCCACGATCATTTGCCGACTGCTTTCATCGGCGACGCCACGGGTGGAGATGTTGACGAAACGACTGCCGTCGTCGCGGCTCACGTCGTAGATTTCGACGAGTCCGATTCGATCCTGCGCTGTGGTGGTCGGAATCCCGGGAGCTGGCGTGACGTGCGCGGTGTATTGGCCTGGCGCGAGCGAGAGTAGAAGTGCGCTATCACCACCGCCGCCGGGCCAATCGGTGAGCGGGAAATCGCCAACGGCCCGGGCGGCGTCGGCGACGACCGCGCCGCGATCGGTGGTGGCGGTCCAGCCGTTGTTGGTAGCGATCATGGAACCGCGATGGTCGAAGACCTCGAGCTGCGTGGCGGGCGCGACTTCGCTGGCCGCGAACCCAACCGTTTGGAGGGACGGGCCGACTGCGCGAACGAGGACGGTTTTTCGAGCGGCAGCGGGACCGGTGATGACGAAGCCGCCGATCAACGAGCCGGCGCCGGTTTCAACGAGGCCACGTGTGGATAGACCGACAAGTTGGAGCGTGCCGCTGCTCGCCGGCACAAGCGATTGAAGCGGAAGTTTCGCGGCCGGCAGCGACCAATCGAGCTTCACGTTGTCAGCGCCGACGGTTGCGGTCGCGCTCACGGTGTCGATGCCGCGTCCCGTGGCGGTCAGGCGATAGAGGCCGGAATTCGCCGCGACTGGGATGGCGAAACCGCCAGACGTGGAGGTGACGGCGAACCAGTCGCCCTTGTCGGGGGCGATGGTGATGCCGGCGGTGCCCTCGCCGATGTCGTAGAAGCCGTTGCTGTTTCGGTCGCGATACGCGACGCCGGTGATGAACACGGTTTCGGTCGCGCCGAAGGGCAGGTCGCTTTGCGTGAGAAACTCGCTGCTCGCCTTGAACGTGGTGAGGACGCGAGCGCCGGCGTCGCGCGGCGTGATGGCGATGCCGGCCATGCGGGTGTGCCCGAGTTTGAATCCGGGCACGGCGTTTCCCTGGATGAGAAAAGACGTGAGGCTTCCGCGTGCGGTCGGATACGCGGCGGTGAGAATCGACAAGGCCCACTCGCGAGCGGTTAGGGCCGGAAGATAGAGATTCGCGTGCGCGACTTCGGCGTAGTCGGCGCCAAACGGGCCGAAGCGCGCGGTGCCGCCCGTGGCGTCGGGACCGGAGAAGGGCTGGTCGGGGCCGTTGAGCAGCGTGCTGCCGAAGATCGGCGTAGGGTAGATGTAGTCAGGCGGTTGGCGGAGGGCGGGGAAATTCGTCGGTGGCGGAGTCGCACGGCTGCCGAGGGCTTCGGCGCGTTGTTGAAACAGCGGGTAGAAGACGAGTGGCGCATTCGAGATGGCCTCGGCGTTGGGGAAGTCGGCGCTGCGCGTCCGCGAAATGGCATAGTCGTCGGTGAGCCATGATTCGAGTTGCGCGACCGTGGCGGGTGCTTGCACACGCATGAAGCCTGTGACGATCGGGTCTGACTCGGCGAGCCGGAGAATGGAGTGAAGCGTGCCCGGTGGATCGCGACGGACGGCGTTGAGCCACTCCATTGCTTGTTGCTGTGCAGAGGTCGGATCACCTTGCGACCAACGCCGGGTCGGCTCGGCCAAGGCCGTCGAGCCGCAAGCCAGAATTAAAAACGAAACGGGGAAGAGATGGGTTTTCACCCTCGTAGATAGTAGCAACCGGCGAGGGACGTTGTGGCTTTGGTCCGATTCGACGGCGGGGGTTGTTATTCTCGTCCGATGTGGCGACACCCGGACAACTGCGGCAGTGCAACGACCCGTTGCGACCCGAATGGGGAATCTTCAGCGACCTGCTGGAGCGACGGATCGAACCAGTATCCGGCATGTCGAGCGAAGCGGCCTCGCGGGTGCTGAAGCAGTCGCTCTTCGAAGCCTTCGGGAAGGACAGCGCGGGATTTCTGGTGAAGATGCTGCATCGGCGCGGTGATGAGCGCTCGCGGTTTGTCGCGCTCCAGCGGGAGGCGGGCACGTTTCCCGGTGGCTGGGCGGCGATGAGCGAGGAGATCGCGCTGCGCCTCGTGGCACCGATCGATGGGAGGAAGAACGTCGTCACTGATGCGGAGCGGGTCTCGAGTTATCACGCGCTCTCGTGGTGGGAGCCGGCCAAGGGCGGACTCGTGCCGTATATGCGGCAGCGCATCGGCTGGGTGTTGCAGGACATGAGCCGGGAGCGGGCGGAGCGGTCGCATTTCGTGAGCTTCGAGGCGCTGAGTGCGGTCGGCATCGACATCGACGATGGCGGCCGGGTGGTGCGGCATCAGGCCGATGCGGCTCCGGACCATGATGCCGAGCCCGACGAGTCGCCCCTGTCGCTGCTCGGTGAAACCGTGGCGCCGCGGGTCGTCGGCGTGGGGCGGGCGCGCGCGGAATACGATTTGTTCGAGCGTGTGCTGGGCCATCCGATCCAGCGGGCCGATTCGCCGGCGGCGCGCGTGGTGCAGCTCCGCTCGCTGGCGGTGCTGGCCGGCGATCTCGTGCGCGGTGGTCAACCGGATGCCGTGATGGAAAAACGGCTGCGCGCCTGGGACCCGGCGGCGGCGGAGTTTCGTCACACCTTTCCTGAGTTGGCGACGGCTTTGGAAACGGCGGCGGAGTTCGCACCGGTGCCGGCACGCGTGCCCAGTCCCGAAGTGGAGCTGGCCGCGGTGGAGCGACTGTCGGCCCGCGAGCATGGCGGCGCGGTCCTCGTGAAACTCGCCGTGGCGGCGGAGGAATTTTGGAACGCGCGCGCGCTGAGCGAAGGCGAACTGGCCAGCGCCGAACGCCCCGACTACACCTACCTCGCGCTGGTGACAGGACGGGAAATGGAACCCGACGCCCGGCCGCCTTCGCTCTTTGGCCAGATTCGCGCGATGGCGCGCGATTGGGCGGAAGCCGAACTCGGCCAGGAGACGGAACGCTTCGCCGGGCGCGTAAATGTGTTTCGCCGCCTGATCGAAAACTACGATCCGGCCACCGATGGATTTCTCGGCGAGTATCTCTCCGATCCTGAAGTGTGGAAGGAGTCCGCGGCTCCGTGCCCCTTGCCCGAAGCCAGCACGATGCAAATGGAGTTTTTCGGCGAGGCGTTGCCCGGCCTTGCCGTCGAACCGGCGATGGGTTGAGCCCCGCGGCACAAGAAAATCGCAAACCCCATGAATCACGACTTGAGACCGGCGATCATCGCTTTCCCGCAGACGATTCTGAACAGTTGCGCGCACGAACGGCTGGAGGATCGGCTGCGAAAATCGATCCTCGACCGTCGCGAGGCGGGTGGCGACGCGGCTTACGCGCTGATCTGTCGCCTCGCTTGGCACCCGGCGCTCGCGGCGGAATTTTTATTAGCCGGGGTGCTCACGAAAATAGAACGAGAACTGCTTTTGGCCGATCCGGACGCGGCGTGCTCGATCCTGTTGGAGAACTACGCCGGTCTGGCGAAGATCATCGAACCCCGGCTGCTCGGTCATCCGAGATCGGTCGAACGCTTGCTGGTGGACCGCCGCATTGCCGCGCACACGGCGCTCCATTCGGATACCGACTACCTAAATCTCCTCGGCGAAGTGCCTGACCGCAGAGTGCGTCTGGCTCCAGAGAACGAGAGACCGACCTTGGCCGTAGAATTGAGACGCCAATCTGAAATGCGCTGGAGCGAGTCGCCGGCGATGGCGCATTGGTATCTGACGAGCCATAGTGGGATTCAGATCAACGGCCGACTCGCCGAAGTGCTCCGCCAAGATGAGGAGTATCAATTCCGCGTGTTGAGCTGGGCGTGCCAGTCGGAGCGATCTTCGGAAGAGCGGGCTTTGTTGGCGGGATTTCGCACCCCAGCCTGGGCGTTTCATGCGTTGCGGGACCAGTTGTTGCCAGATCGCGAAGAGGAATTGCTCCGCGTCGTCCATACCCATCCGGCTTGGTTGGCCGAGTGGTGGCGTGTGTCCCCGTGGGATCGGGCACGGCTCGAAAGCTCCTACCTGGAGGCCGCCGAGCGATGTGCGTGGCATGAACTGTTGCCCGAACTCTACTGGTTCTATCGGACGACGATTGCCCGTGTGGCCGTTCGCGAGACGGCGGCGTAAAACGCGAACAGCGATTGACGGTAGTCCTACTGAACCGAACTGGGCGCGAGCGATGGCGTGAACGCGAGGCGTTGCAAAATTCGCGCGCAGAATGCCGCGTATTCGCCAAGGCAGTAGAGCTGTGCCGCTAATGCGTCGTCGAGCAGCAGGGCGGCGGCAGCATACAGAAAAACCTCCGTGTGCCGGGTCGCTTCGAAGCTGTGCCGCGCGGCCAGCCAACCGTGGTCGCTCGATGCCCAGTAGGCCTGGGCGGCGAGATCGTTTTCCGCTTGTAGCGTTGGCGCGATGCTTATCCAGCCCGACGGCGCTACGGAGACGCGGAACGAAGCTTGGAATTCCAATAGCCCGCCGAAGTCGCCCGAGAACGGTCCGGCGCGAACAACCTTGCCGGCGTTCCAACGCGGCTGATTCAGCCACCAACTTCCCGTGGCCGATTCGAGGCCACTGAACGGCTCCGCTTCGAGGGAAGCCGCCTCGATGCCGAGTGGCTGAAAAAACGTAGCGAAGGCAAATTGAAGCACGGGATGCGTCTCCGAACTCACGCCTTGGGCAAACCAGCGGGCGAGAGCTGCGGTGTGATGGTCGGAAACGGACACAGTCCGATCATAGCAAGTCAGCGCTTATCGAGCCGGCGCTCGCGTGCGGCACTTGCTACTGTCTTCACTGTGCGAAAAACGAAACCAAGCCTAGAAGGATTGATCGAGGCGCGGCTCCGCGCGACGGACAACTGGCCGCAACCGCCGTGGGTCGTGGCGGCGATGGTGCAGGACCTGGAAACCGAGGTGCAGGAATTGGTTTCGCGCCGGGTCGATGCGGACTACGTGCGAAAAATCTACCGGCGCAAAGTCGAACCGGCGAGTCTGCGGTCGTAGGGGCGGCGCGTGTGGCTCAGGAAGGTTCAGTTTCGCGGCGGCTCGTGGTGGCGGAAAAACCCAGCCAAGGGCGCGCGCTTGCACGCACATTGCTCCGTCCGGGCGACGTCCGTGAATACGAAAATGCGATCGTTGGGCACGCGCCCGACGGCACCTTGTTCGCGGTCGCATGGGCTGCGGGCCACTTGTTGGAAATTTCACCGCCGGAGATTCAAAATCCCTTGTGGGCACAGTTTCGCTGGGGAGATTTGCCACTGATGCCGTCGTCAGGGGGCTTCGAGCGACGATGTGTAGCTGGCAAGGAACGATGGCTGCGTCGGATCTCAGACTTGGCCTCGCGCGCGGACGAGATCGTCAATGCGTGCGACGCTGGGCGGGAAGGGGAACTCATCTTCGCGGAAATCATGGCTTGGTGCGGGCGCGACTGCGATGACGCGAAGGTCACGCGGCTGTGGGTTGCGGACACGACGCCCGACGGCCTGCGCCGCGCGTGGCAGGCGCGCCGTCCGTCGCGGCACTACGCGCGTTTGCGCGCGGCCGCGTATGCCCGGGCCGAGGCGGATTGGATTTGGGGTATCAACGGCACGCGCATGGTGACGCTCGCGCTGCCGTTTCCAGACAGCGAAGCGAGCCCGGTCGGTCGTCGCTCAACCTGGCCGATCGGACGCGTGCAAACTCCGGTGCTCGCACTCATCGAACGGCGTTGTCTGGAGATCGCGAATTTCCAGTCCGAGCCGTTCTGGCGCTTGGAAACCGAATTCGGCGACCCAACGGCAGGGCGTGTTCGCGCGTGGTTGGTCGCGCCGGCGGAATTTCGATTCGGCCACACGGCAACGCACTTTCGGCACGTGGATGAAGCCCGGGAAATCCGGCGCGTGCTGTTGCTCGAGTCGGAACGGGAATGGGCAGTCGCCGATGCGCGCGAGATCGGCACCCAGTCGCCGCCGCCTCTTTTCGATCTCCTGGATTTGCAGCGAAGCGCTCACCGCCTCGCGGGTTGGTCGGCGGCCTACACGCTCGAAATCGCGCAGCGGCTTTACGAGCGCGACCACGCCATCAGTTACCCGCGAACCGATAGTGCCGCGCTCCCGGTCGCGATGCGCTCGGAGATTGTCGCGCGTTATACTTCACTGTGGCGTGAGTGGGCACAAATTGCATGGCCGAGGCTGGCGGAACTGGCGGCCCCACCTGAGCCGGGCGGCACTCACTTCAACGATGCCGGCGTGACCGATCATCACGCCATTGTGCCGACTGGCGTGATTCCGGCGTTGGTCGGCGAAACACCGGATCGGATGCGCCCTGAAAGGATGCTCTGGGAGTTGATCGCGACCCGGTTCCTCCTCGCTTGGTTGCCGGCGGCGCGCGTCGCGTATGTGAAGCGACTGTTTTCTCGGGATGATGGTGCCGGGGGCGTGTGGCGGGCGGTGCTGGAGACGGAGGAAGTGGAATCGGCCGGTTGGCTCGTTTACGAGGACGCCATGATGAATACGACCGGGATCGGTCTTCCGCTGGCCCGGCGTCTGGCGGAAAAAGCGGTGCCGCCGGCCGGGCCATTCGCGCGAATGCTGACTTTGAAAATCGAGCCCGGCCACACGTCGCCGCCGCACTATCTGAACGATGACCTGCTCCTGCAGAAAATGGCGGAACTGCGGCTCGGCACGAGCGCAACACGGGCGCAGACGATGGAGGGGCTTGAGCAAGCGGGACTGATCGAGCGTGGAACTGTCGGCGCACGGTTTGTGACCACGCGTCGAGGGGCGCTCTTGTGTGCGTTGCTCTCCGCTTCCGCTGCGGCCGTATTTACCGATCCAAACGAGACTGCCGCTTGGGAGCGTCAATTGGAACTTGTCGAGCGGGAGCGCGAACCCGTGCGCAAAGAGGATTTCCTGCCCCACCTCGTCGAGCGATTGAAGGACATTAAATCCAGCTTGGTGGAAACTGGGGCGCCGCGATTTGCGGTTTGCCCGGACACCGGACGCGCGGTGGGGGAGGATGCGAGCGGATGGATTTTTCCAGCGAAGAGTCGGCTCGCCGGGGTGCGTTGCCCAAAGGTCATCGCACAACGGCCAATGAGTGCCGGCGACTACGCGCGGATTCTGCTCGGCGGGTCCAAGGGTGGCGGGCCGTTTGAGGGATTCGTCGGCCGACACGGTGCGTTTCCCGCGTGGCTTGTGCTTGATCGCAAGCGTGGGCGATTTGTTTTTCGATTTAAGGCGCGGAGGGTGGGGTGAATTCGATTCTTTTCGTTATTTAGCGGTCAAATTTATCAAAACCGAAATAAGGGAAAACGTGTTCAGAATTTGAATCTGAAACCGCTTCCTAATTTCCCGAAAACGACAGTGGTCCGGGCGGCTCTGGTTCCGCAATCGCATAGACTTCGGCCAAGCGCGTAGCTGTGAGTTTGAGTCGAAGACGAAGTCGACCTCGGTGACGATTCACTTCACGTCGACGGAGGCGTGATTGCGGAGTTCAAATAGATCCTCGGCGGGTGAGGTCAGCTTCACCATGTTGGACATATCGATCAGGTTGACCATCGGTGACGAGTTCTCTGAGGAGAGTCAGCAGATCGGCTGCGGGTCGGTTTAGGTTACGCGTTGCTCGAACTTGGTGAGCGCCGACAAAAGCAGGCTTAACCTGCTCGGTCACTGTTTGGTGTCTTCGATTCGAAGAGCATCGATCGGCTGCACTTCAATCTCGGATGGCTCGACTCTCGCTCGCAAGGCCGGTCGAAACTCGGCGACCGCCGTGATGATCGTATCGCGATCTGTCACCGAGGCGTCCGGATTCAAAGCCAGTCGCACTGCGACGGCTTCGAGATCAACAGCGATGCGTTCAAATTGGGGCAGTGCGGCGAGACGAGCTTCGATCTCCGCCGCGCTGCCGGCTGCAATGCAGTCCAAACGCTGCACCGCGAGCCGAACCTCCTTTTCACTGGAAAACCACTTGGCCTTGAGAAACGCATGATCGCCGAAACCGCCCGGGCCGTTGTGAGCAGCGTGGTCAACATACTCCACGTCACGCAAAAACAGGTTTACTCCGGGAACAGTCGACGCATCTCGCAGGCGCAGGAACTCGTGCTGGAGTCGCCGTTCGGTCGTTTGCAACGCGAAGCCCCCGGGGATCTCCGGAGCGTCCGCGCTTGGCTTGGCCCGGCAGTAACTACGCCACATGTGAACGGCTTCGTGTTCCGCCTTGTGCCAGCAACAAACATAAGTCCCACGGCAGACATTCGAGTAGGCGCGGAGGTGGTCAGGATGCGCGGTGCCCAAGGATGCGATCAGCGCCTTGCGATGTTGCTCGATCATCGCCGCAGTCGGCGTGGCCTCAAAACGGTCACTGAGCGTGTCGACGCGACTGAGGTAGAGCTGACCGGTGCGAATCAAATCCAGCGATTTCCTTTGGTCAAAATAGCGCCAAATTTTTTGCTGCGGATTGTGAGCTCGGCGCCCAATGGCGTGAACCACCGCGCGATGATTGGGCTGATCGTAACGAAAGATCCAGCGAAGTTCTTCGTGTCGCAGAAGAAAGCCGTTTCTACGCAGCTCGACGCACGAACCAGGGGGAAATGCGGATGATTGGAGCAATGCCAGACCAGAGCCGAGGACGCCAGTATATCGAGGGTGAACGACTTCGGCCAAGAAGCGCCAATCGGCTCGGGCCGCTTGGGTAAATTCAATCCGGTAGCCCTCGTTGTGATCCGCGTTTATCGGTGGCGGCGCGAGGCCGTGCGCTTCCGATGCCATCCCCTCGCTTTGGAGCTGAATTGCGGCACCAAGTGTGAATTGCCCTCGCAACCGCGAGATGAACATCGCGCGGTCATCCTCCAGCATGTCCTCGAACGTCACGAGTTCGGCGGGGTTTTCAGGATTGAGCATACGAACTACGCGAATCTGTTTTTGTCGGCACCGCTTTTTGCCACAGCCAGCTCAACCGTCATCATAGTTGGGTGGACGACGGGAGTGGTCATGATCTTCCGAATGGGCGCTCCCGATTTCAAATGATGCGCGACCGAGGCGAACAAGTGTCCAATTCGGGTGCCGACGAGTAACGACCGCTCGTCCCGAAACTCGGTCGCGATTCCAACAAGGCGCAACCCGTCTGGGTCGCTGCGCAGGATTGCACCGCCACTGAGCCCCTTCAGTTGAAAGTCGTGCTGAACGATCCCGTTGCGCACGAATTTTCGCGGCGCAATCAGGGCGAGGTTCTGATCGGGGTCCAGTCCCGCTCGTCGAATCCTCTCGTGTTCTGCAAATTTGAGGTCGTCAAAAAATGCCGGAGCAATCGTTGCGTGGCGTTGGGAGATGGTCACAGACGGCGTGGGGAATCCCCATAGCACGCCGAAACTCCCGGCCGGGATCTCGCCGCGGAGGTCGACCGTGTCAGGATGCAACGGTAGGAAACCAACCCCCGTCGTTCCCACCGCGGCGGCCTCAAGGTCGTTTAACGCGACGCAAAAGAGATCGATGCAATCTGCGTAGGCATCTTCGCGCCGCAATGGACATGACGAGACGGGGTATCCCGTGAGGCGGAAGAATCCGCCGGTTGCACGCGGCAACAATACAGTCCCAAGTTCTCCGTCGGCCGCAACGTGCGCGGCCGTGAGCAGCCAATACGACTCCGTGGAGCGAATCAGGACCGCAGAGCCCAAGTGGAGTAACGTCCCCTTGTCGTCGAGATAAACTGGAGTGACGAAGTTGAGATCAGGGATCGATTCGGTGGCGGGCACTGCTGGACTCACATCGTTCATAGAAAGGTCCACGTCACCACAGCTCTCTCGAGACTCAGTTCCTCGAAACGTCCCCTGCCTGCCGGGCCGACGTCTCTGGCGCTGCGATATTCAAGCTGAGACCGGACTCAGCCAGTCGGGACAGACTTTCGATCACCTCGGCATAGTTGTCGCCGATCACCGACGGCGCCGCCACGACGATTTGTTTCAGCCCGGACTTCGGTGCCTCGGCGCACATCCGAATAAAATCGGCGAACTTGGACTCATAGTTGGGAGGAGTTGGTCGCGGCATGATTCGTCGAAGCTATCGGTGATGCGGGGAGTGGAAAGATGAATGTCGCAATGGCCGCAGCACAGTGGCGGAAAAAAAGGGGAGCGAACAACGAGAGTGGTTCGCTTCAGCGAACCCGGCGCGCAGCGGGGAGGGCCGCTCTCCCCGGGCAGAGCGCGGGGTGAAGAAGGGTTTCAAACCAATGAAGATTGTCGTCAAAGACATCTCGGCACGCCACATTCTGCCGTTCCTCACCGGCACTACCGCGATTGTAACTGCATTCAAAAATGAAGCAGTGTTGTCGCTGATTTGAGCTTTCCTAAAATGACCTCCACCTTCTTCTACCACAGCTTTCCACGCAAAAAGGACCACGTGCTGGGATTGAAGATTCTCGAATCGCTTTTTCGCAAAGGCCTCCTACTGACCGGGGAGGAAAGAACGTTTGCCGCGACACGGAATCTGCCGGCAGCAAAGGCATTCCAACAACGGGCGTGCTTCACCGCCCTTTCACCGAATGAAGTTTCCGGGCACGCGGAGGATTTTGGCGAGTTCGCGCTTGAGTTCGACGGCAAGGCCTTGCGGGCATTTGGGGCGCTTCCGGCGGTGTATTTCGCAGGCCGACTACCGGACGGAGAATTTTTCAATGAATCGGGACAGATGCTGGCCCGTCAGCTTCTCGAAGCGCACCAAGTCCTCGGTGAAATCTGGGATCGGAGCCGGAACGGGACCGCAGACGAGCGGCAGATGCTCCAGTCTATTCTAAGACGGGACCATCGCGCCAACCTTCCGCCCGAAGAACTCTATTTCTGCCTTCAGGCGTTGTGCAACCTGTCCTATCCGACCGACGATCCGAAGTGGACCGGTCCGCTGGAATATTATCACCAGCGAGAGTGGAAGATTGTTCCCAACTTGGCGTTCGCTGGCGTGTGGCATTACCGGACGCTGGAGGACGTGGAAAAGGAGGAGTTGATCGCGTCCAACCGGGAGTTCTTCGAGAAGCCGATGGGCGGCAAGCGCCAGATCGACTTTTGCTCCTATTTTCACGACGTGGGCGGGAAGAACATCATCGATTTTGCGCGGAGGGTCATCGCCCCCGAGCCGGTTCTCGAAAAAGCGCGCGAGATCGTCCACACACGTAAAGCCACCCTCGACGTCGTTTCGGCCTCCGGTGCGGAGTTCAGGGCGCCGTAATCGGGTGAGGCAGTTTGTGTTCCGGTGACGAGCTAAGTCATCCCGAGCAAATCTGGCCAAGTCCCAGCCTCTCGAAAAAATAAACACGTGCGGCCGGTGCGGACTATCCCTGCCTCGCCGATTTGGTCCCCCGTCATCCTTTACATTGTCGTGCTTTGCGAAACCCTCATGCGGAAAGCGCGAGGGCGGCGACACCCTGTGCCCAGGCAGACTTCATGCGCGCAGGCGTCTCCTCCGCGTCTGGGTCGAGGTCTGAAAACTGGGCGAGGTCTTTGCTGACGGTGGCCACCGCTTCGGCGACTTCTGACAGGATGGATTTAGCAACGTGGGTGGTGAGTCCGCAGTAGCGGATGCCGAATTTCACGAGGCGTTTGGCGTCGGGCCAGCGTTTTGTGCCGTCGAGGGTGAGGGCGAGGCTGTCGTTGGGCAGATACGGTGTGGTCGTGATGACGTCGAAGGTGGGGGCGAGCGTGACGTGGCCCGTGGCGTCGTCGTAGATCACGCCGAAATTTTTCCGATGAGCGTCGCCGTTGCGCACGGCGACGGAGAGCACGAAGGAACGGAAAAACTTTGCGAGCTCGGCGCCGGTGCCGTCGGGACCGCGTAGCACGTTGGCGAGCGTGCCGACGAGTTGCTCATACGATCCCTCGTATTTTTCGCGCGAGAGGCGGCCGGCGAGCGCGCAGCCATCCTCGAAAGCGAGGTAGCTGCCGTCGGCTTTGAGGTCGAAGCGTTCGACGACGAGCAGGCGGCCATCGGTCGCGATCGATGTTTTTCCCACGGCGAGGCCGGCGGCGGCAGCGGCCCGGAGGCAGAGGTATTCGTTGGCGGCGAGCCCAGGGTAGCGCGCAGGGTCGAAGGATTTGACGATGTGCGTGGTGCCGTGGGCGGTGAGGCGTTCGCCGGTTTCGACCGGGCTGAAATTTTCCGTGCGCAGGCCGCCGTCGTCGCGGACGAGCACTTTGGGCTGAATCCCGGCCACGCCGGAATACTGCGCGTAGCGAGTGAGCAGTTCGGCGAACAGTTCGCCGGTGCCGCGGGTTTTGAGGAGATCGCGGAGGTTGTGCGTGGGCACTTGGTCGAGCTGGGCGGCGGATTCGCCGAAGCGGATGCGGCCGATGAGGGAACGCCCCACGATTTGAAAAAGGGCGAGGTCGTCGATCGCGGGCAGCGCCTTTGCGAAGAGATTGGACACCGCGTCGCGCAGCGCGCCTTCGGGCAGGCTCATGTCGAAGACGGGATGAAGCACACCACTGCGCTCCGCGCCATACGGCCCGGCGGCGACGGGCATGAGCAGGGAAACACCGAGCGATGGCGGCACGTCCGCTTCGTAGGCGAAGCGGTTGAGCGGGTCTTCGCGCGAGAGCGTGCCGACCGGCTGGCGGTTGACGAAGGTGTTAGCCACGGGCGTCGGGCTTCAGATTTTTCAAGACCTCGTCAGTTTCGCGAAAGGCGTCGCGGCGCTCGCGTCGGTTCTGCTCATAGGCTTCGTGGAGTGTCGGCGGCTGGCGCGGGCGGACGCCGATCTCGAGGCCGAGACGGTCGCAGAGCAGGGCGAGCTTGCGCACGCCGAGTTCTTCAATGGTGCCGTTTTCAAGCCGGGAAATCGTGGCGCGACTCATGCCCAGCCGGCGGGCAAGCTCGGCCTGCGTGAGGTCGGATTTCTCGCGGGCGTCTCGGATAAGCTGGCCTGTAAGAGCGAAGTTCATGTATCGTATGCGAGTCAAATAACGCAGTTTTTAGGGTAAATGTCAATAAACGTATCGTATACGACGCGTTTTGGCTGATTGATGGCCCTTGCCGGCGAAGGCCATAAGACGGCAAACCGATTCGCGCCAAAGCGTTGTTAATATGATGGCATGGGCAAAACGGCGAGGAACGGAGCTGAACCCCGGGCATCCGAAAAAAGTCAGGACGGTGGGCTGGGATTCTACGAGGAGCCAGTGAAGCGGCTGATGCAGGCCATCGATCAAGGGGTGTGTCCGTGGAATAATCCGTGCCTCTCGCTGCCGATCGCGAATGCGAAGTCGGGGCTCACCTATCGCGGATTCAATCAGGTTTACCTGGCGGTCATCACCATGATGGAGGGGCATCGTTCGCCGTTTTGGATGACGTTGCGGCAGGCGAACGAATTCGGCGGCCACGTGAGAAAGGGCGAGCACTCGTCGATGATCGTTTACCGAAAAATGTTCGAGGCCAAGGGACGTGAAGCGAAAAAGGAGGAGACTTCGGACGGTGCGCGTGGCAGCGATCCTGCGGCGGAAAAAGTGCGGCGTTATCCGCGGCTGTTTTATTTCCGGGTGTTCAATTTCGATCAAACCGACGGGGTTGAGATCGGCCACGAGCCGTATCCGACAGTGCGTCGCACCGCGACGCCGGACGAAGCCGAGGCGACGGCGCGCGCGATGCTCGCTGACATGAAAGACGGGCCGGTTATCAATCACGACAAGAGCATCGTGAGCCGGAGTGCGGGCAGCTATGCGGAGAAGAGTGACACGATTTCCCTGCGACCGCCGGAGGACTATCCGACAGCGGGAGAATACTGGTCCACGCTCTTCCATGAACTCGTGCATGCGGCGGGTGCGGCAAAGCGGCTCGATTTCCACAAGGGCGGGCCGCGACCGCGCTTCGGCGACCGCGACTACGCGCTCGAGGAACTCACGGCGGAAATCGGGGCGAATTTTCTGCTCGTGCGGGCGGGGTTGGAAAACGCCGAGCTGCGGGACAACTCGGCCGCGTATCTGCGGAGCTGGAAATCGAAAATCGAAGACAATCCCAAGGTGCTCATCTGGGCTTCCGAGCGCGCCGCCCGTGCGGTCAATCTTGTGCTGGGCATTGTGCCCGAGAAGCCCAAGGAGGCGGTGGAGACCGGCACTCCGGCTGAAGTCGAAGCGCCGCAACCCATGCCGTTGCCGCCCGTCGCAGCGATGGATGCGGTCCTCGAAGCTGAGGCGGTTCCGCCGATAGCCGCGGCGGCGCCGAGTATGGGTTGAAGCAGGCGCGCTCCTTATCCACGCCGTCGCCAGCTTGGGGCAAAGCCCGGCGCCAACGCCTTGATCGATTACGGCGGCAGGAAGAAACCGAAGAGCTTCCGCTGAATCCACGCGGCGAGGGCAAAGGCGGCGGTCGCCATGAGCGTCCACGTCACGGCAAACAGCGCGGGCCGCAGCACGTTTTTGAGCGGGGCTCCGGCGGCGACGCTCAGCGCGGCGCGGCGTCCGGCGGACAATGCGCAACGCAACAGCATCCAAATTGCCGTGCCCGCGCCAGCGATCGGGGCGACGTAGTGCCGCAGGTGCAGCGGTCGCACGGCGGAGCCGGTGGGAGAGGGTGCGCCTTGGTTGATGAACCAGGCGGCGAATGCGATTCCGGCGGCGAGGGTGAGGAAAAACACCAAGGCTGCGACGAAGAGGGCGCAGACGATTTGACCAAGGCGGGTGAGCAGGCGGTGGAAGTTCATCTCCGCAGATAGCGGCGACTGAATTCCTCAAAGACTCAGACGGGCGGTGAATTCGATTTCCGCCCGGTCGAATTTTTCGCCGTCGGACGCCACTGCGATCACGGTGCGCTCCAGCGTCACGCCGGGGATCGAGCACAACGATTGCAGCGTCGTTTCGATTTCCGGCCAGGCGTCGAGCTTCGGGTCACGCAAAGTGAGAGCGTAGCGCCGAATCTCGACCGGCCCGACCGACTCGGTGGGGTGGCGTTGCACGTTCCACGTGTGACTCCAAGCTTTGAGCCGTAACTCGAATGCCGGTGACGTTTCCAGCCCGGCGACGACCGCGGTGAAATTTCGTTGGAGGGCGGCAAGGCGCTCGGGCGTGGCGGCGTTTAGGGCGGCGAGTTGGCGCTGCAGATCGGGATCGGGCGACGGCATCACGACCTGCTTTGGCCGGGTAAGATGCGCGACGAGCACGGAGCCGACGCCGCAGGCTGCGAGAGCAAGTGACCACCACCAAGCCTTGCGCAGTCGAAGAAAGGTCATGTTAGCGGGCATCGGTCATCACTCCCGCCAACGAGAAATTGTCCTTCGCGTCCGCGATGGGAGCTTCTTCCACGCGCCACGGTTCCCCGGCCGTGGTGACGGCCCGTCGAAAGCCGATGAGCGGCGATGCCGCGGTGCCGCCACCTTCAAAGATCTTTCCCGTGATCGTGAAACGGCGGTCTTCGATCTTCAGAGTTTGCAGGCTCATGGTTTTGGGCAACGCGTTCGTGAGCGAAGTCACGAGGCGATGGTGCAGCTGCGGTGAACTTCGAAGCCGGCCAATTTGAACTTCCAGCCGTTCGATCTCTTCCTTGGTTGCGCGACGGGACGCGACCAACAAGGCCAGTTGCGATTGTTCGCGCTCGATCCGAGTGAGTGCATCGTGAGCAGCGTGGGCTCGGCGATGACCAAAGTAAGCGGACTGAACGGACCACGCGAGTGCTGCGATTCCAGCCAGGGCGACGGCGGCGGGGAAAAACGTCTTGCGGGTTACGATCGGCCGACGCGGGGTGAAATCGGAAAATCCGCTCGGCTTGAGCCTGCGGGCGTGTGAGAGGAATTCCGCCACGGTGAGTTTCTGGAAGGGGAAATCGCGCACGGTTTCGCGGAAGAAATCATACCAGGCCTCGTCACTGCCGACTACCAGACCGGCGGGAAAAGGGGCGCCCTCGAAAAACGCGAGCGCTGCGTTTAGGTCCGGGCCGAGTTTCGGCGATGGCTGTTCTTGCAATCGCAGGAATCGGGCACCGTTGGGGCGGAGGCAGGAGACGAGTGAACGGCGGCCGATTCCGAGCACACTCACGAACCCGTCGACGGAAGCTTCGCAGGCAGGCGTGGCCTCGATGACGGTTTGAAGCGGCCATGCGCCCTCGACGTCGATGCCGGATGACTGAAGTGCCGCAAGCAGGCGGGGCAACGGCGACCGGTGGTCGAGATACAGAATCGTGTTGCACCCGTCTCCGTCGCGGTGCCGCCGGATCGGCTCCACGGCCCAGACGGTATCGGGCAAGGCGAGTGCCGGATGTTGATGGGCGAAAATCGTCCGCAACTTCGCGCGGCTGGTGTCAGGGCACGGCAGAAGGTGCAGGTCGAGATGGGCCGGATGGTAAACAATTCGCAGCGCCGAAATCCCGGCGCATTCCGCGGCGATCAATTTTTGAATCTCCGCGACGTGGTCGGCTCCCGCTGCGAGGGTGCGCGAGAGCAGCCTGCCATCCGGTGCCAACACCCGCAGCGCATCGTCCCACCACAGCACGACCGCAGGCGTCGGTTTCATCACGGGGTGGCGCGCGTGCTTTTGCGTTCGAGCGGAAATGCGCTCAGAGATTGGTGACGTAGTAGAACACGTCCACAAATCCAGTGCCGGTGGAATCCTTGGCGTAGGCCACGGCGCCCTGCGTTTGATCGACGGTGGCGGGAGCGGCTGTGGTATTTTGGGTCAGGGCGGGACCATTTACGTCCAGGGAAAGTTGGTAGGCTTCCGCGGCCGGCGCATTCTTGATGAGCAGGTAGGCGACGCGACTGCCCGCGGGAGTGAGCGTGCCGGTGCCGGCGAGATTGAATGCGCACGCGGCCGAGCCGGCAGTCTGACCGGTGACGCCGGGATTGTTGGCGCCATCGCTGATCGCGCATTCGAGGCGGGTCATCGTGGCGTAGCTGAGCGTGGGGGCGGCGGTGCCGGTGAAGGTCTGCGTGACGGGCGACCACGTGAAGCCGTTCGCGCTGCCCGAAGTGGCCGCGTTTTGCACGCCCATGCGCACGGTGAGTGGCCGCTCAAGAAAAAGTTCGCTCAACAGCACGTTGTCCAACGTGGCCGCGGCGCCGACGGCGGCGGCGGTGGGCGTGCCCGTGCCGGTGTATTGCGTGACGAGCACGGCGGCCGTGCCCTCAGTCACCGGCAAAGTGCCGGGAGAATTCGGCTTGCTGAGAAAATGCGTGACGGCGGATTTGGCGACGAAGGCGACGCCCTGCGCGTTGCGGACGTGGCTCGTCTGCAGCACGCGCGAAACCGCCGGGACACCGATGGCGATCACGACGGCGATGACGGTGAGGACGACGAGCGTTTCAACCAGCGTGAAACCGCGGGTGCGGCGGTTGCGACGCGAAGCGAGATGCGAGAAGCAGCGGGTTGGTTCGGAGTTCATAAATGTGGGCGAGTTGACTTCCGATAGTAGCAACCTCGCGATCGCCCCGCCTGCTGCGGTCGTGGGTCACCCGCGCATCTCGATTTTGGTTTCAGCGATGGCTCCGAAAACTTCTTCCATCGTCGTCAGGCCACGAGCCGCCTTGCGGACGCCGTCTTCGAACAAGGTGCGGCATCCGCGCTCGCGCAGCTCAGATAGGAGTGACGAGATCGCGACGCCTTGCGCGATCTTCGCCTCAAGGCCCTGCATCGGGAACACCTCGATGATGGCGATGCGACCGTGATAGCCGCGGCCTTTGCAGAACGCGCAGTCGGGCTCGAAGCTCGCGGCGAAAAATCCGGCTTCGGCCGGCCCGATTTTTTCCTGTGCGAGCACCGCCGCGAAACGTGCGAGGAAGAAGGCGTTCTGCGGATGAATCCGACGGCACTGCGGGCAGGGCCGGCGCACCAGTCGTTGCGCGATGAGACCCTTGAGCGCGGAGCCGAGCATCAAGGGATCGAGGCCGAGCTCCGTGAGGCGCTCGATCGTGGCGAGGGCGCTCGTGGTGTGGACCGTGCTGAAACAGAGGTGCCCGGTGAGCGAGGCACGGAGGGTGATCTCGGCCGTGGCTTTGTCGCGGGTTTCTCCCACCATGATGACATCGGGATCGTGCCGCAGAAAATGCCGAAGGAGTTCGCCAAAGGTGCGGCCGATGCGCTCGTCCACCGGCACCTGCAGGAAGAACCGCGGGTTGCGCAGTTCGACCGGCTCTTCGAGCGTGATAATTTTGAGTTCGTTGATGTCGGGCAGTTGCCCGAGCATGGAGTAGAGAAGCGTGGTCTTGCCTGCGCCGGTGGGGCCGGTGACGTAGATGAGCCCGTCGGGCAAGCGCAGCAGTTCTTCGACACGCGCGATGTCGGCGGGGAAAAGACCGATGTCCTCGAAGGAGCGGAGGCCGGCGTTTTCGTCGATGATGCGGACGACCAGGGATTCGCCGTTCACCGCGGGGATGCAGGAGAAGCGCAGGTTGTAGTGGCGGGCGCCGACTTGCAGCGAACCCTGTCCGTCCTGGGGCAGACGTTTTTCGGAGATGTCCATCCGACCGGCGATCTTCGCGGCCTGAATGACGTAGTCGCGCATCGGACCGTCGATGAAACCGTGATGAATGAGCCGGCCATCGATGCGGCGACGAAGATCGAGCGCGTGATCGCGCGGCTCGAAGTGCAGATCCGAGGCCCGCTCCGCCACGGCTTCCCTCAACATGCGGTCGAACAAGTCGGTCGCGCTCGTGGGCACGGCGTCCGGCTGCCACGCGCGCTCGATGTGCGCGAGGATGTCACGACGAGCGGCGACGAAGAATCGCACTTCGTGCTCGGGGAAATCCTGCCGGGCCTGCTGTGGTGCGTAGTCGAAGGGCTCGGCGACCGCGACGTGCAGGATTCGCCCGATGAGGGTGAACGGCAGGATGCATCGTCGCCGGGCAACCTCCGGCGAGAGGAGCTTCGCCGCCGCGAATTGAACGGCGTCGGCGTTAAGTGTGACTTCGGGCAAGCCGTGTTGTTGGGCGATTAAACGGGCGAGCGATTCAGGATTTCCGAGGCCGAGTTCTTCGAGCACGACGGAGAAACTGCCCTCGAGATTACGTTTCAACCAGAGCGCGCGGGCGCTCGTGAACTGTTCCTTGGAGATGAGGTGGGCGTCGACGAGCGCCTGTCCGAGCCAGAACGGATTGTCGAATTTGGCGCGGTCGAGCGGGGCCGGCGTCACGGGACTCGCTCCGCCGTGAGAAAAATGACGAGTTCGCTGCGGGTCTTCACCGCGCCATCGGTTTGAAATGCGCGTCCAAGCACGGGAATGGCGCCGAGCACCGGGATTTTTTGCGTCTGGGTGCTGGTCTGCTCGTAAATCAGGCCGCCGATCATGACGCTCTCGTTGGGTCGGAGACGGGCGATGGTGGAAAGCGATTTGATCGTCATGCGCGGTGCGTTGCGCTGACCGTCGGGCGACGTGTCCACGCCGATCAGTTGGGTGACGGCGGGGAGCACGTCCACGGTCACGGAGCCGTCGCCATTAACCTCGGGCGTCACGTAGAGCACGGTGCCGATGGTGATCGGAGTCTGCTGGTAGTTATTCTGCACGGTGGAGAGCGGCGCAGTCGTGCCGCTCTGGTTGATCGTCGTCGTGTTCGCCAGGGAGAAGAAGGTTTGCTCCGTGCCCACTTTCACGAAGGCGGTCTGGTTGTGCAGCGTGACGATGGAAGGATTGGAGACGGCCCGCACCTCGCCTTGCTCGGCGAGCGCGTTGATGATCGCGGTGATTTTTCCCGTCGCGACCGTGCCGGAGATCGTGCTCGGAATCGTGGCGGCGCCACTGATGGTGGCAAAGGCGGTCTTGGTCGCGAGGCCAGTGAGATTGACTCCGCCGGCTGTGGTCGCGGCCAAACTCCAATCGACGCCGAGTTTACGCTGCGAGGTGAGGTTAACCTCCAGAACGCGCGCCGTGATCCGCACCTGCTGCGCGATGCGACGGTTGATAGTTTCGATGTAGGATGCGAAGTCGCGCTGGCGGCGGAGGGAGGCGGTGACGATGGCGATGCCGGCGAGTTTGTTGATCGAAGCGGACTCCCCGGTATCGGCGAGGCGCGACAACTCCGTCTGCACGTCGGACCAAAATGTGGTTTGATTCTGCTGCTGGATGGAGATGTTGGTCTGATCATTCTGATTCGCGGCCCCCGAGCTTCCGCTACCGTTGTTTTGCTGGGCGAGGAGCGGACTCGTGCCGATGGAAGCACCACCGCCGGTCGCCCCGGTGGCCTGACTTGAAAGAGTGATTGTGCTCGAGCCCTGGGCGGTGCGGGTGAGTTGGGGATGATCGATCTGGTAGAACCGCGTGACGGTTTTGCGGAATGAGATGACGCGGCCTTGCTGCTCCCACGCGTAACCGCACGTTTGGGCCACGGCCTCGACGATGTCGCGCACCGTGGCGTCGCGGAGTTCGAGCGTGATTTCGCCGGAGATCGCGCCGTCGAGGACGAAGACGATTCCGTGGCCGCGATTCAACGATTGGAGCGCGGCGGCGAGCGGCATCTTCTGCACGCGAAAAAGAGCGACACGCGAATCGAGCGCGACATCGGACGGGGTCGCCCGGGGCGAGTTGGTGGCGGTTGAGGTGTCGTTCGTTTGCGCCGTGTCCGGTATGAGTCGATAGCTTGGGAGGAGCGACAGTGCGGAGGGAAGCGACGGTGCGGCGAGGAGGGAGGCATCCGGAATCGACGTCGCGGGCACGACGGGTGCTGGCAATGGCACCAGTGGAGCGGGCGCAGATGCGGCGGGTAGCGTGGCCGCGCCCCAGATCGCGAATCCGCAGGCTGCAATCCGCAACGCGTGGTGCGGGACAAAATAGATCGGTGCGCGCGCTGGCATGACCTCGATAGTAGCAACGCCGGCGCGACGCTAATTTTGCAGAGTGATCTCCGCCGGCTCCTTCAGGATGAATTGCGAGAACAGCGACGCGCTCGCGCTAGGCGGTGCGGCGGTGCCGCGCCATGCCTGAATGGTGCGGCCGTAGAGGATGGGCGTCGCACTCGTCTGACTGCCTGCGTTGGCTAGCACGGTGAGCGAACTGCCGGAGGTGGAGCCGTTGAAGTTGTAATACACGTAGCAATTGAGCGTCGCGTCGGTGTTGTTGATCACGACGTTGTATTTCGGACAGGTGATTTGTTGCACGCAGAGCTGCCAGAGCCTGCCCTGCCACGTTTGGATTTGTGCGGCGGTCAACGCGGTCGTCCACGTGGAGGGTAGCGTGGCGTTGGGTGAGGTCCACGTGGTGTTCCAAACGTCGTTGAAGAGCGCGAGATTCGCGGGATCTTGCGGATTGGCCGCGTTTGGCAGCGGGGGAATCGTTAGTTGGTCGGGCGCGCCTACGAGGGAAATCAGCAGGAAACGTTGAGACGTGGTTTCGTTGTCGGGACCGACGAGCAAAATGCGCCGGTTGCGAGTCGCGTTCTGCAACAGGCCCGATGCTTGCGTGGGAACACCGGTCGATGGAAACGACACGCCTTGAAACGAGTAGCCCATCTGGCGCGCGACTTTGATGAACCAGTCGTTGCTCGCGACGGTCGTCGGCAGGGAAGCGGAGTTGGTGGACGTGGAAAACTGCGTCGTGCTCACACCGGTCGGCACGGTGCCGGGCAAGGCGGCGACATTGGTGCCTTCGAGATCCGTGGACAGAAACGAGGCCTGAATCGCGGCGGCGATGGTTTTAAGCGACGACGTCTCGGCGGCGACCTGACTCTGCGTGATCTGGAATCCCACGACGGGCGCGGCCAGCGCGAGGAGCAGACCGATCACGGCCATGACCAGCATGATTTCCAGCAGCGTGAAAGCGGAGGTGCGGGAGTGCATAGTGAAAGGCGGCACCTCAGTGCACGACGAAGACGACTTGGTAGATCGCCTGAAAAAATGAGAGCATCACGAGCCCGACGCCGCCCACGACGAGGATGGTCATGGTCGGATTGAGCAGGGCCACGAGAGAGGTGATGGATTCCTTCGCCTCGGCACTGCAAAAGCGCGCGACGCGATCGAGCGCGTCGGCAAGTTTGCCCGACTGCTCGCCCAGCTCGATGGTCATGCACGCGATCGGAGGGAAAAGGCCGGTCTCTTCGAGGGCGCGGCTGAGCGCGGTGCCGTCAATCATGACGCGGTCGCGCACGAGGCCGAGCGCGTGCAGGAACGCGCGGTTGCCGACGACCTTGCTGCACGCCTCGATGATTTCGGGGGCGGGTTTGTTGGAGCGATAGAGTGAACGGTAGATCGTGCAGATGAGCGCGACGGTGAGTTGCCGGTAGATCGTTCCGACGAACGGAAGGCGCAGAAAAAGCTGGTCGAGGTAAAGTCCGACGGCGGGAATGCGCCGCAGCGCGGTGAGTGCCAGCGGCACGACGACGAGTGCGGCGAGGATCGCCCACCACCAGGTGCGCATGACGGTGGATGCCGCGATGAGCGCGCGCGTCAGCGGCGGGAGGCGGCCGCCGAGCGACCCGAGTAGTTCGGTCAGCCGCGGAAAAACGGCCGCGAGCAGGAAGACGCACAGCAGGGCGGCCAGCAGCATGATGAACGCAGGATAGGCGCAGGCCTTCAGGACTTGTTTGCGATTGGCGTCCTCGTAGGCGAGCCGCTCCGCGAGATCGCCAAACCGATCCGCGAGTGTTGCTGTTCCGGCATCCTCGCCAGCGGCAATTACGCTCACGAGGCCAGGAGGGAAGCTGCGTGGAAACAGGGTAAACGCCGCGGACAGACTCCCGCGGGATTCAACGACATGAGCGTAGATGGCCTGCAACGCCTGACGCGTTTGCGCGTGGGGAAACTTCTCCCGCAGTTTCCCCAACGCGTCGGGGATCAGGATGCCCGACGAGAGGAGCATCTGCATTTGCTGGAAGAGATGGATTTGCTGCTTCCGCGGAATGCGGAGTCGGGTGAGCGAGCGGAGGTCCCGACGCACAGGCCGAATCTGCTCAACGAACCAGCCGTCGCGGCGGAGGGCCGCGAGGGCTTCGTTGACGTTCGCGGCGTCGAGCTTGCGACGATGCGCGGTGCCACGGTCGTCGAGGACCGATGCTTCGAAAGAGGGCATGAGGAATTCAGCGGGGAAGCCGGAGCACGACGGGCCGATCCTGCACGGGAATGCGCGCTGTAAACTGCGCGGTGCGGAGTTCGATCCACTCCGGGGATATGGTGGCGACGGTGAGCGTTTCGATAGCGTCGCCGATCCCGTAGAGTTCGCCGTTGATGACGACGGACGATTGGCGCGGGTCCTGGCCGACGTGGACCAGGCCGACATTCAGTGTGATCTCGCGGGTTTGGAGTTTCGGTTGGTAGCGGACGCGGAAGGGATTCGGTGAGGTGGCGGTTTCGTCGCGCGAAATCCCGGCGACGAGATCGATGACGTCACGGTCATCGGCTGTGATGATCGTGTTTGCTGCGATCGGAGATTCGACGCGCGGTGAAGTGATGACGGGGCGGGGTTCGGGCAGGAAGGGCACGCTCGGCCGGGGCGACGGCGGTGGGGTGAGCGCGATCACGGCGATGGACGGGACGTCGAGCAGAGGCTTCGTGAGCGCGGTGGCCGTTGTTTCTGGCTCGCGGGTCGATGGCGCGACTTCGATGGCGAGCGCATTTGAGTTTCCGGCACGCGTGATGGCCCACAGCCGATGCGGGCCGGAGTGCGCTGGGAAGCTGAGATTCAATGCGGGGCGGTTCTCGTTGCCCTCCCAGCTTTGGGCGCTGCCGCTCGCATCGTTCCACTCAAGATGCCAGCGATACTCTCCGGTCGATGGTGGAGCGGACAGTCGGTAGAAATGTTGTTCGCCGCTGCGGGCGGTGCCGGGGCCGTCGATCTGTTGCGCGTGCGCGAGTGCGCCGAGGATCAGGATTGCGGTGGGTCGGAGTGGGGCGCGCACCCGGTCGATTGTAGCAACGGCGGCATGGGGTCACGACGAGTCGTCGCCGTGCGCGGCGTCGGCGCGAACTCGCGCGCGGTAGGCCCGCTCTTCCTCCTGCTCGCGACGCTTCAGATGTTGGCCGAGGTTGTTCATGGCTACTTGGACGCCCTGGCCCGGCGATTCGGCGGAGAGGCTGTCGATGAACGTGCGTGCGCCCAAGCCGATGGCGTCACCCCAATTTGATTCACGCTTGGGTTCCGGTGCGGCCGGCGGACGTGCGATCACTGGAGGAGGCGCGGACGGAGTGGCGCGCACCGTCGGTGACATCACAGGTCCGAGCGGTGCGCGCGGGTTGCTGCCGCTCCCGCCCGTAGAGCCACCTGACGAGGGTGGGCGATAAGTGGGAGATGGCGGACCTGCTCCGCCCCCACTCGCGGAGGCGGCTCCGGCCGCGAGTTCCCGGGCTGCGCCTCTGGCACTGCTCGCGCCGCCACCTGATCCGAAAAATGCCCCGGCCAAACCGCCGCCGCCTGCCGCCGCGCCGCTTGCGACGGCGGCGGTCATGAGCGTGGTGGCGACGCCGGCGAGGAGACCGGTCGCCACGCTCGAAGCGAAAGCGCCGGCGACACCCGCGCCGCGCAGAAAGAGCGTGATGAGCTTCGGGGTTTTGATCGCCATGTAGATGGCGAGAAAAACATACGAGACGACGTAGCACAGCATCACGAGGGCGACGAGTTCGCCGCCGCCAAACGCGGTGGTTACGGCCAGCGTCACCATGTAGGCCGCGCCGCCGGCGGTCTGGAGCGCACTGTCGCTCGGCACCGCGAGCGGCCCGAAGAGAATGTAGCGCAGCAGCAACCCCATGAGCGCATCGACGAAGAGCATCAGAAACTGGTAGGCCGGCACGACGACGCTCAGAGAAATCAACGAGCGCAGGACTCCGTAGAACGCGCCCTCGGTCGCGCGCAGGAGCCAAAACGGCATCGCGAGCACGAGGACGAAGAGATTGAGTTCGAGCAATACCTGCACGCCCGCCGTGAAGAGAAACGCCACCATGCGCGTGAGCACGATGCCGATGCCGCGGCCGAACCAATCCACCAAAGAGCGGAGATCGGCCATCAGCCCGGATACCGCGGCGGCGGCCTGCTCTACTTTTTCCGAGAACCAAGCCCGCGCGCGTTGGGCGAGCGTGGGCGACGCGCCGATCACCGGCAGCAGGCGGGTGTCGAGGTAGTGCAGCGTGTGCGTGAGGACGTTCTTGGCGTAGAGCTGGCGCTCCGATTCAAACGCGGCGTTGCTCGCAGGCGTGTTCGGCAGCGCCATCGCGGTGGCGGCGCGCGCATCGTCGGTCGCGAGTGCGCGCGAGAGCGGAGCGAGAGGCGTGGTCTGAGCTTCGGGAAACGCGATTGCCAGATCGGTGTGGTCCGCAGGCAACGCGGCCAGGCCGGCAATTAGGGCGCTGAAATTTTGCAGCACGCCGCGTCCGATGGACGACATGACCTGAGCATCGGATGTGGCCGCGTCGCCCCAGAGCGTGGAGTCGAGTGAGGGGAGCTGGCCGGGGCGGCCGGCGGTAGAGAGGGCGGAGTTGAGCGCTGCGGCCATCGCGTTATACCAGTGACCGATTTGGATCATCTCATCGCGCGAACCGTCGCTCGGGTAGAGGGCGACGGCCCGGCGGGCGGCGGCCTGGCGAATCGCTTCGAGGCGCGCCTGCGCCAACGTGAGCGTGCCGATGCTGCCCGCTTGCAACCGGCCGGTGAGGTTGGGCGAGCGCGAGGCCATCGTTTGCAGACTTTGGGAGAGGACGCCGTTGAGCGTCATCAGGCACGCGTAGATGAGCGGCGTGTTAGTGATGATGAGAACGCCCATGAGCAGCCGGAAATAAATCTTCGCGAGATTCTCGGCCGGATGGTCGCGGATGAATTGCCGGTGGCGCAGGGAGTCGAACGTGGCGACGGTGGCCATCGCGCCGAGGAAGAGTGTGACGGTCGTCCAGTAGAGATAACGAAAACTGCCGTCCGCGATGAACTCGAAGGGATTGAAACCGAGAAACGTGAGCGTCGGCCCGCCGCCACTCGCGCGGTATTGCGCGGCAAAGCGGGCGATACTGTCCGCGCCGAAGCCCGTGGACACACCCATCGCGCGGTTGAGCTGCGACTGCGAATCGGCGATGCCGGCGGAAATCGTCGTGCCCCCGAGCGCGGGCGGACCGGCGACGTTTTGGGCGTGTGCCGCGAGCGTCACGAAAAACGTGGACGCAAAAATGGCGAGCCGGCCCACACTCCGCAGACGAGCGGGCAGCGATTTCACGGGGAGAACCCGAGTTGGAGGATGCGTTGGTTGCGTGCGCGGTCGGCGACTTCGGTGCGCTCGGCGACAGCGTGGGTGAGGAGGAGCACTTTGGTTCGTGCCGTGTCCGCAGCCAGCGCCGTGGAAATGAGTTTGGCCTGAGCGGCCTGGGCATCGAGCTGCAGTCGGAGATTCACGAGTTGCGCTTGATTCATCGGCTGATTGGGCGGAACCAAAAATTCTGTCTGAGTCTGAATGGCTGCGAGCGCGGCGTGGTGGTGGATGTCGGTCTGTCGGTGGTCGGCGTAGATTTTATCAGCCGGCGAGGACGAAACCACGGGACTCGAAAGCGATGGAGAGATGCGAGGCGTGCCGGTTGCGATGGTAGGAGTTGCGGGACGGATGTTTGGCACCACCGGAGCGCCGATGATTTCACGGAGGGTTTGCTGCTGTTGCAGGACTTCGCGCAGGCCGGATTCGAACGACTGGAGCTGGCCGAGTTTCGTTGTCTCCTCTACGAGCACCGCGGTCTGTTGCGCGGCCCGCTCCGGATCGATGGCGATGCGCTGGGCCAGCGCGATGTGAGCCCACGACAAACTGAGACCGAAGAGCGTAAGAGCGAAGCGGAGTGAGCGGATCATGTCGATGTTTACGGGCCGTTGTTGAGTCGCAGGGCGTCGGCATTCCGCTGTGCTTCCGATTGCGCTTCGAGCAGGCGGTTCTGGGCGTGCATGGCGCGGATCGCGGTTTCGTTGGCGTCGGCATTTTGCGCGGCGGTTTCGAGGGCGATCGCGTTCGTTTGCGCGGTGATCTGGGCCTGGGCGTGCTCTTGCTCAACCAGCGTGCGTGCTGAGGACGCCTTGGTCTCCGCGGATTTCGTGGCCGCCGAAAGAGCCTGCAGATTGACGCGCCGCTCCGACCCGCCCTCGAGCCAACGGCTCGCGAGGAGATTGGAAAAATCGACGGCGGCGCGTCCGCTGAGGTTGTAGTGATCCGTCTGCGCGCGCGCGGCATACCACTGCGCGTAGGCGATCTCGGGTTGAGTGAGTCCGACGGCGCGACCGATGCGGTCGATGGCGGGTGTCACGAGCACGTTGCGGAAAAAATTCGTCGGGCGCTGCACGGCTTGGACCCATTGGTCGAAGGTGATGCCCATGAAGATGTCGAGCTGCCCAGCGCTATTGAAGAGCTTGGACACGTCAATTTGCTCAAATCCCGGAATGCCGCGCAGCAGGCTTTGCACTTGGCCCAAACTTTGTGGGCGCGCGAACGTCGCGGCGTCGGCCGCGTTGCCGAGGGCAGTCGTCACCTGCACGAGTTGATCGAGCTGCTGCGTGGAAACGCCGAGCAGGGCGCCGAGCCGCTGAACCTGCTGCTGCGTCTGCGCGAGAACCTTGATCGTCTCGGCGGTATTGGTGGGATCGAAAACGATGTCGCCCACGCCGAAGATCGCGCGAGTGACAAGAGGCTGCGCCAACAATGCCAGCGCGGCGGCGAGACGGAGGAGGCGGATCGGTTTCATCGGATTGGTTCGCTCAGCGTTGCGTCGGTGGCGAGGCGAGGCGCGAATTTGAACCCGTCGTAGGTGCCCGCGGGATAGCGGAGGAGAGGAGTCGGTGGGAACGCGGCGCGGCGTGCGGCTGGTTTTTCCGTCTCGGTGCGATCGCGCCAATACTCGCGCATGATGCGCAGACGCTCCTCGCGGCGCGCCTGCTCGACGGCTTCAAGGCGTTGCTGGTCGGCGGACGAGATGATTGCGTTGTAGGCGAGAGAGCCGGCGACCAATCCGGCCGCACTGCCGAGCAACGCGCCGGTATTGCCGGCGAGCTTTTGTCCGGCGAACGCGCCGAGCATGCCGCCGGCTCCCACCGCCGCGACTTGCCCGGTGGATAGATGCTCCGAGGACACGCGTGATGTGAGCGGACTCGTGGGCGAAGCGCATCCGCCGAGGAGAGCGGTCGCAAAAATCAGGGAAGAGATTGAGCGCATGGATCAAATTTGGCGGAGTGGCGAGGAGTGAATGCCGGCGGGGTGTTCGCGCGCGAACTTGCGCACCGCCTCCTGGCGTGTGAGGCCGGCGATGACGTGGCTCTGCATTTCGAGGCGGTCGTCCTTCGAGTTGCAGGTGAAGGCGTATTTGAGCGGCGTGGAGGCGCTCACAAGGTGGAGCGTGCGCTGGCCGTGCGGAGTTTTTTGGATGAGCACGAACTCGGCGTGGCTGCCCGGCACCGTGTTCACGGCCTGAATGAGGCTGAGTTCGCGCGGCGAGAGATTTTTTTCCAGCGCGACGATGCGGGCCTTGTCGTAGTTATCCTGTTTCAGGACGAGGAGGTTGTCAGCTGCGCCGACGAAGGCGTTGCGCGACTTGCTGCTGACGAGAAAATCCTCGAGCCCCTGCGAGATCGCGCCCACGCAGACGCCGGCTTTGCGCAGCGTGCGGATGGCGTATTCCATGAACTCGGCGGTGGCTTCGTCCTTTAACTGCAAACCGGCCTCGTCGAAGAGCAGCACCTTGGGCTCTCGACTCAGCTCGAGCGCGAGGCTCGTGACGGTGCTGACGATCGAGTTGAAAATGACGCGCGTGAGATCCGAGTCGCGCTGGTCGTGCATCACGCGTTTCAGGTCGAAGACGACGACCGGCGCCGAGAGATCGATCTGCGACGGACCGTCGAACAAGTTGGAGAACGAACCGTCCTCGCACCAAGCGCCGAGGCGGTGGGCCAGCACGGCACCGCGGTCATTCCGCAGGAGGGCGGCGCGCACGTGGCGCAGGAAGACGGTTTGATGGAGGTCGCGGAAATACGCGCGACGGAGCGCACTTTCGATGACGACGAGGTCGGTCGAGGAAAGGCGTTCGCCGCGCTCCATGACGAGACTTTCCATCCAGAGCGCGCGGGAGCGGAGCACCTCCTGGTCGGGCACAGTGCCGGGTGGGAGCCAGAGCGGATTCAGCCGGTTCGCGCGGCTCTTGATGTTGTAGTCCACATAGACGCCGCCGCTGCACTCGCAGAAATTTGAGAAGGAGCCGCCGAGGTCGATAATGATGGCACGCGCGTTGCGCCGTCGCATCGCGATCAGATTTTCATCGGCGAGGACGGATTTGCCCGAGCCGGTGCCGCCGATGACGAGGTGGTGAGGATTCGCGAACAGCGATTCGTCGGGCAGAACCCAGTTGAAGAGACTGCGCGAAGCGGTCTGGAAAAGCGTGCCGATGGTTTTGCCGGACGGAAGATTGGTCGGCTGGCCGAAAAGCGGCAGCAGGCGGACCAACTGCCGGGTCGAGTAATCGAGCAGGCGGTAGCGATCTTTGTCCTGCGTCCAGAACGGCTGCATCGCCCGCCAGTAGGGCCAGAGCGCGTGTTTTTCCACGATGAGCACGATGTCTCGCGCGCGGGCAGCCGAGAGCGTGGCGGCGATTTTCTCCCGAAGTTGCTCCGGGGTCGGTGCCCAAAGATGCAGATAGCACGCCGCCCGCCATGTGCCCTCCGAGTTGGCACCCATCTCTTCCAGTTCGCGGGCGAGCTGCTCGGTGGCGGCGCGTTCAGCGGGATCACTCGCCGTGGCCGCGTCGGACTGACGCTGCTTCAGGAGGATTTTCAGGCGTTTCATGCGCTTGAGCCGGTCGCCGCGCTCCACGTTCACCACCACCTCGGCGCGAAAGAGTCCAGAGAGCAGCATCAGCTCGTCGAACACCGGGCGAGCCATCTCCTCCGGCGGCTCATAGAGCGTGAGGATGGCGTGATACCATTCGTCGAGTTCGGCGATGCCGGCGGGTAGCGTGACTCCCTCGGGGTCCCAACGAAACACGCTCTGCACGGTCCGCTCGGTAAAGGGAGTTTGTGCGCCAGCCCGCCACCGTGGCAACGGAGCGCCTTCCTCGAATCGGCGCGGGTTCCATCGCTGATAGCAGAGTCGTGCGACCGCATCGTCATCGAGGGGGACCGGCGCGTAGCCGAGATGATCGAGTGCGCCCGCGAGAGCGCGAGCCTGCGTGAGTAGTTCCTCGGAGGCGGAGGCGAAGGTCGCGGCGTCGTAACGAAGGTGCTCCCTCGCATCGGTGAAGTAGGCTTGAGCGCGTTGCGACCACGCGCGGAAGGTGGGGTGGGGAGTGGGAGAGCGACGCGGGCGAGTTACGGCGCCGTTCGGTTTGCGAACGAGAATGAGATAGGTTTCCACCCAGCGCAGGTGGCCTTCGCGCAGAAGCGCCAAGATATTTTCCTGCTGCTCCCGCTGCACATCGCCGACGAGGCCGGCGGAGAATTCCGTTTCATTGAGCCGCGCGGCGAATTCGACCGAGCGCGAATGTTGGGTCCAGATGACCTGGATGTCGAAATGATCGGGCAGTGAATTAAGAAACCCGCCGAGCCGGCGGTAGATTTCGCCCATCGCCTCGTCGGCGAGGGTGGGGGTGTAGAGCGCGTCGAGCTTGAAGCCGTAGCCGAGGGAGCGATCCCGATTGATCACGATGCCACGGCTCACCTCGAGCGACGACAACTCGCGATCAAACGTGCGGCCGTCGAGAGCGTTGGTGCGCTGGAATTTTCTGATGAGCTTGCCGATCATAGGCAATCACGCCACGGCCGAAATTCCGCGCGGCCAGGACGGAGCTGGCGCGGCAGAAGCAGGGCTTGGAAAAAGTGGAAGTCGTTTCCAGGCGGTCGTCCAAGACGGAAGGCGACGAGGTAGCCAGGGAAACCGAGGAGGATGACGGCCATCGTCACGGTGCTGTCGAAAAGCACGATGTTCAGTGCGAGGCCGGCGATCAGCGTGCCGAAATCCTGCGGTGTAAACACGCCCCAGACGTAGATGGAGCGCGCGAGCTGGCGGTGATAGCGGACGGTGAGCATAGTCTAGGGGGCTTTCTCCAAGGCCGTGATTGCGGCGTCGATTCCGGCCAGCACGCGCTGAAGGTCGGCCGCTGACCATTCGCGAGCCTTGGCCAAGGCGAGTAGGTCGGCGTAAGTTTTTCGCAGCAGCTCGAGCGCACGCGTCCGCTCCGCGGTTGAGGTCGGCACATAGATGAAGACGGGAAGCGAGGCCCGCGTCCACGTGCCGCCGATGTTGATTGTAACGTCTTTTTGCACATCGAGCACGCGCAGTTCGTAGCCGGGGATTTTCAGCGGCACTGCGGTTTCGGAAGGCGCGGGAGGCGGAATCGGAGCCGACGTTGGACTTGGAGCCGGAGGCTCGCCTGCCGCCAAAGCGGAGCAGGCGAGTGAGACGACCGTGAGCAGAAAACGAGTGCGCATGGTCACGATAGTAGCAACGTGCCCGAAGCCCGGTGTTGCGGTGAGGATGAAACGACAGTTGTGAAGCACCGTTCCACGTTCGGTTGACTACACCCCGATGGGGTAATGGTCCTTTCGGGCGTGCGAGCACGGTGCCTGTCACTTAAGTTATCATGTGGGGTCGGTCGATTCCTCAGTTTCTCCACTGCGCAATTTGTCCGCTTTTTCAGGTGACTTAATTTCTGCATCACCAGGCGCGTGTTCGCTGCCGTAGTACTGAGATTTGGCCAATCGATCACTAGACCTCGCATAGTCGATTCTGCTTTTGGACCAAGGTAGCGCACCATGCACCTCACTTCGCTCGATGACGTAATGGGAACGGCACTTGAAGTTCCAGTTCCCGATGGAGGGCCACAATGAAACGGTGTCACCATCGAATGTCAGAGCCCAGTCTGTCGGTGTGAGGGGCGTAACAACCTGTTCACCGCACCCGCAGCAGCAGAGGTGAATTGCTGTGGCGTACTCCACCGAAACGTAAAGCACCCCCTCCTCCAACGCGCTAGGGATGTGCGTTACAAATCGGTGCGTCAGTCGCAGATGACGAATCACAACAATCCTCCGTTCAAGAGCATGTTTCCGTCGGTGGTGTACGAGCTGTGGTGCTCTCCCTCGAGGTCCCGATAGAAGCCACGCAGCTTCTTCCATTTGATTACGGCCATCACTGCGTTGAGCGCATTGAGATCAGCGACTTGGATGTTCGACGAATAGATGTTGACCTGCCCGTTGCCGGCGAAGGAAACCTGACTGCGGAAATGGTCTCGCTTTGCCGGTGTGCTCGCGGTCGTGCGAAGAATTCCGCCGAGCGAGCCATCGACTAGCTCCAGCCCCATGCCGACATCGATGAATGAAATCCCGAGCGCCTCCATTCTTTCGACGAGGATCCGTTTATCGTCACCGGCGTCCATCGCCAAGAATGCGAACGTAATCCCGTCCAGCAGTTGGAGATTAGTTCGGGTGAGAGGCACTGGGTGGGCGACGATACCTCGGTGCATCCGCGAATAGATACCTTTGAGGTAATGCACCTTTTTCGGAGCCTCACGGAGCTCCTCCAGCGCCGCGGCCCCAGGGGCGCGAAACGCATTGTGCTGAAGGAAGTCGTCGCCGTCGATCAGGCGGATTTCACGTACCGGGGTTTTCGTGAGGAAGTCCAAGATATAGGATCCAGTCCCTCCGACTCCGATGATCGCAACTTTCTCCGCAGAAAGCCGTTCGGTTAGAGCGCCAATACCGACCCGATCAGAAGCAGTTTCGGTATACTCGAACACGCTGTTTTCCTCAGACTCCGGCACACGGAAGACACGTGGCGTGGCGGAGGGCTGAAGTTGCGTAGCCGGTCCGGTGAGGATCGCCGCGTAAGTAGACATTTTTTCGTAGTAGTCCGGGTAACCGTTGCTCGGCTTGCTCGAAAACGAGTGCTTCGCCGTGGTTCCGTTGCCCAACGGAAGATTGCCGCTTTGATGGGAGATCTGATGAATGGGCGTGCCGTCGGCGAGGCAGGGATATTCGCCGTCGAAGTACGCAACGTGGGTATCTGGTGTGCGGGTGACGTCTCCTGCCATGGTCAAGCTGGAGATCAGAGTTCCCCTCATGACTTGGCGTTGAGCATTCACGTACGGAACTTCCCGCATGACGAGGAACCCTCCCACGATCTGGATGAAGTAGCCTTCATCACGAAGGCGTTTCAGATCCGAATTAAGATTTATCAGTTTTAGTGACATTGAAAATGGTCCCCTTGCGTTTCACTTCAACCGTGCTGCCAGGGCCCATCTCGCTGGCATGCGGCTTAGATTCGGCGTGGCGATAAGTCACCGCGAAGACGATGTTCGGGCCATGCGGGCCCGGGAACACGAGCGCGACCACCTGCTCGAACGTCACACGCGGACCCGGAACCAGATGCGGACGGGAGTTTACGATGATTTCGTAGGTGACGATCGGCTTCGGGCCGGTGATGAAGCGTTCGATGCCGGGAGCGGTGAGGTCGACCAGATCGCCAGGCTCGATGAGCCGGTCGGTACCGCCGCGAACCTCCAGGAAGATCGACTGGTCCGGCGCAGTTTTCGCGAGCGCTTGCAGCGCCGCGCCGCTGATGACCGGCTTGCCCCAGGCGAGCTGGCGGTCGTCGAGGGTGAACTTGAAGTCGCGATCAGTGCGAAACGCGATGAACTGTTCCGCTCCGTGGGAGCGAAGGTCGAATGGCTCGTCGAGGCGCACGTCTTCGAAGTCGCCGGTTGGGAGGATCGTGAAGAGGCTGTAGCCATCGCGGGGGTCGGCACCCCCGGCCGCCAGAATCTGGCGGCCGAGGGGGATGGGGTCGCTCACGAGAATGGAGCGAAAGTTGGTGTCGCCGTTGGCGAACCGGATTTGATAGGCGCTCGCAGCGTGGAGGGGACGACCCTCGCGCACCGCGGCACCCACATCGTCGAACTCAATAGGATTATTGGAGGCCATTTTGTTTTAGTTTCCTCGGGAGGATTCCCTTGGTACTTACTCAATCGCCTCCCGAGCGCCCAATCCGGTAACGCTAATCGAACTTTCTGCTCAGTTTCCCACCGGGCAATGGACCGCAGATGAAGTAGGCGGGACATTGTGGGCAGGTTTGATCGCTTGGATTTGGCGGGAAACGACCTTTCCGCATGTGGCCTAAAAATTCGGAGAGTTTCTTCTCACGGCCCGTTAGTTCGGTTTTCGACAATGGGACCTCTTCGACGAGGCAATCGGCCAGATAGACCAGTTCGACGACGGCGCCTGGAAACGTCTGTTGTGCTGCCAGTACGAATGCGGCTCCACCAACCGTCTTCTCCCCTTTAGCCGGCCGATGACCCGTTTCGACTTTTCGCACTGTGCGTCGTCCGTCGGGCCGCATTAGGACATCGTCAGGGTGCACAAGAATCTCTTCGTCGCCAAATTTTAGGCTCAGCGCTGTGACGGCCTCAATGGTGTGGCCGTCGCGGGTGGAGGTGAAGTACCGCACCATGTTCAAAGCGAATTCGCGGTACAGTCGTTCGTATCCGTGGCCCGCGAGGCCGTGGGTGGCGAAGGCTTCCCCGATCTGTTGCTCCAAATCCGATGTTTCTGCTTTTCCCCCAAGCGCCTTTACCGACTTAAAAACAGTTCGGACAGCTTCGTGCATTTTCATGAACGGGGTCGCTGTGCGACGTCCCCCGACCGACAGGACATGGGTGAAAAAGAAGCGTCGGGGGCAGCGCTCAAACAGGGAAACCTGCTGGCCCGTGAAGCGTAGAGCTCCGTCGATTTCCAGCGGCACTTCCGCCATCTCCGGTGAGGGTGGTAGAAGTCGACCGGGGGTTACAGGAGTCTTGATCAAACTAGCTCCCAGTCGCCCGAGGAACGGTGATGGTTGGCGGGTCGCATTGGCCGACGTTTTCAGAGCGGCGTAGGAGATCAATCGGTCTTTCGCACGTGAACATGCAACGTAGAACAGACATTCTCGTTCCTCGGAATGAGCGCGTTTGACATCGTCCGTGGCTCTACCGCTTCCACCTTCGATCAGACCGTCGGGTGGTGGGCATGCTAGGGTCCGCATGTACCCGGGCATCGACTCGCGGTTCATGCCGGCTAGGTGCACGGCTTCAAATTCGAGGCCCTTGGCGGCATGAATCGTCATGAGCCTCACTGCATCCAGACCTTGGGCCGCGGCAGGTAGTTGCCGAAGGTCGCGGTCGTCGCGTAGACGAAGCAAACGTCGCACGCGGTCCAACAATCGCTGGATGGGAAGGCCTTTTCCGCCGGGCTGCGCACGGACAAAGTTCAGCACCTGCCAGATTGCAATTGCCCGAGCGCGATCACCAACCGTAGCCGACGTGGCAAGCTTCGCTACAATCCTCGTTCGGTCGAGCAGCACAGTTGTCAACACATGCCAGGGCGAAGACTCTGGTCCAAACCCGTCGAGCGCCGCGGCCAATTTGTGCACGACCGCCTGGCCCGCCGGTGTGAGCTGTTGCATGGCTCTGTCATCATGTCGCCATTTACCCGGGGTGGCTTCAGCCGCCTTTAAGAATGCGATTAGTGCAGCGACATCGGTAAGAGGCATGCAAAATTCTGGCATGCACGCCGCGCGGACGAGGCCCATCGCACGACCGTCGACTAGGAGCGAGAGCAGTGAGAAAAGCTCTTTGGTTTCGGGTCGGTCAAACAGGTTGCCGAGGAAAAGCACAGGAACCCCCAGCCTTTCGAGTTCGTGGCCGATGTCGGAAAGAGTGTCGTTCCCGGAACACAACACCGCTTGGTGACGGTAGGCATGGCCATTGCCACGAAGTTCTTCGATGGCCTCGGCGATTGCGGCAGACTGAGAGCTTGCATGCTCCGTCGTCCGTAACTCGGGCGGGTACCCGCCTTGGCCTCGAGCCGCGGTGAACCCGGAAGTATCTCCTCCGACTGGCATTTGCTGGGCGAAGCTGGTGAAGGCGGCGGTAATCTCTGCCGAAGAGCGATAGTTCATCACCAGTTTTCCGCGGATTCCACCGGGGAAATCCGCCGAGCCAAATCGCTCTAGATTGAAGGACGACGCACCTCGGAAACGGTAGATCGACTGGCGGACGTCGCCCACCACCCAGAGATTTTTTCCATCTGGGCGAAGCGCCGATAGCAGTCTTACGCTGCTGCGATTCACGTCTTGGTACTCGTCGACCAAGACATGATCGTAACTCTGCTGGAAATGTTCGCGTATGATTGGCTCGCGTTCAAGCAGACGGACCGGGAGCGAGACGAGATCACCAAAATCGACGCATTTCCGTGAACGTTTCAGGATTTCGTATACGGCGTACACGCGGGCAACCTCGATCGCTTTTTCGGCCGCGATATTCTCTTCCTCGCTGGAAGCGTGCGCTTTCATGGATTCAGCGAGCGCCAAATAGGCGGCTTCGTCTGCCACGTCGTCTTTTGCTCGCGAGATCGCAGAAAGAATGTCGGCGATCTCGTTCGTGGGATCGTAGAGATTGCGGTAGTGCAGTAGCCCAAGTCGTGGAAACTCATGCTCGAGCAACTCGACTGCTTCGGTCCGGTCTAGCAGGCGAGGGTCGGCATCGAATCCTAGCTCCTTTCGAAACCTCCGCACTATATCCAGCCCGAAGGCGTGGAAGGTTCCGATCCACATCGCACGTGCTGCTTCCGGGTGCTTGCGTGCGATTCGTTCCGCCATTTCTCCGGCGGCTTTGTTGGAGAACGTGAGAAGGAGTACGCGACGAGGGTCGACACCGTCAGTCAAGAGACCCTCAACCCGTCCCACCAATGTTTGGGTTTTTCCGGTTCCGGGACCCGCTTCAAGCAGATAGGCGGCCCCTCTGTGTTCTGCAGCCAATCGTTGCTCCGCATTCAGACCACGCTCGCTATGCACGCTCACTGCGGGAGCGATTTGAGGCGGCAGCAGCAAGGCATCGAAGAGTTGTTGGGCAACAACGTCGGTAGGCGCTCCGAAAAGTTCAGCAATAGCCGTGAGGCCTAGTCCCTTGTCTAAGTGCAGAGAGCGGACGACTGTTCGTGGAAGGAGAAACTCCCGAGCAAACAGATCCATCTGAATCTCGCGGCGCTGCCGGCGTCCATAGTCGACTACTCGATCAGCCCCAATCGGGGAGAGTTCGGCGGGGCGGGCCAAGTCGATGGCGATAGGTGGCGCGTTTGCATCCCTAGGATCATCACCGCACTCGGAGTGGCCAATTTCGTGCATGACGAGAAAGGCTTTTTCAAACGGCGTGCCGATATCCTCGTGCAGAATCAAACGGTCCTGTGCAATGATGGTTGCCCGCCCGCCATCAAGCATCGCGGCCCCAGTCTTAACAGGCTCCACGTCCAGTGTGTGACGGGCTGCCTCGGCGCACGCAAAAGCGTATGGCTGATGGGGGTCGTGGCCGGCCGCTACTCCTTCGGAATGAAGCCGAGCTGCAGTTTGGCGGACCAGCTCGACGGCGTCCATGCTCAATCCTTTTTAGCCAGCAAAGCCGCCCGTTTATCGGGCGGCACACATGCATCAATCAGCAGTTGCTCAAAAGACACCTGCTGCGGCGTTATTGGTTTTTCGTCAGCTTTATAACTTCGGCTGGGAACGAGATTCGGCGCTCGGGCAAGCGATGATCGCAGTGCTTCGTAAGGCGTTCCAAGAGCTTCCGCTAGGTGTTCTAGAAAGAGTCTTGGAATTGACTCCACTATCACGCGCCCCTCTCGAAAGGCGGAGAGAATCTGACGGGGGATGCCAAGCGAGCTGGCGATAGATCTCATCTTGGCTGGTTCCAATGTGAGAAGTGAGTTGGTGGCGTTCGAATCGGCGATGGCGTTGAGTTGAACCCACGCATTTTGAACCAAGGTGCGATCTTCCGCATCCAATGGCGCCGTGCTCACATCCATGGGGCGTTCAAGCTCGCGTGAGACTTCGACCAAGTCGGGCGCATATTGTGGATAGGCGCGGATGTAGCGCTCCAGAGTAGCATTGTCGTTTTCAAGTTCGAGGGCGTATGCCTCCAACACATCCTGGAGGGACGGGACGGGTTCCGGGTTCATTTTGTTTTCTCTCCACTAAGGATAGATATGACGGTGGTGATGGCTAGATCGAGGTGGGTGCGGATGGTCTTGTCCGATTTCCCCAACGCCTTGGCGATACAGAGCGTAGAGGGGTCTTCCGAGTACCGCGGAAGGCCGCGGAGGGCGAGATGCAGAATTTGACGCTGGAGGGCTGGCAGTTGGTCCATGGCGGCATCGATGTCGATACGTCGAGCCAATCGCTCAATCTCGCGCAGGCCGTTGGTCTGGACAGAGCCGCCTTGATCCTGGAGGTCCTTGGAGACCTCGCCGGTCGAATCATCCATATCCAAGACGGGGTACCGCTCGTGGCGGCGCAAGGCCCCCCGCGTCGCGTCAACGCGACGAAGCTTGATGATTTTGTCGAAGCAGGTCTCCAAGGCGTCAAGGCGCTCGTCGTATTTGGCGCGATCGGCCATGAGCATTGTTACGAACTGATTGAACACCTCATCCGCGATATTGCTGCGCGACAACGAAATGGCGGCGCCATCGGAGGCGGTGCGTCTAGGCAGCCGCTGCCGGACTCGCTCCGCCAAGATGCCAAAAATCGATTCTTGGACCTGATTGCTTGAGCCGAAGCGTGTGCGGACCAGGTAAACCAGACATTCACTTGGAACGTACCCGATGAGATCTTTTGAGGGAATCTCACAACGTGCAACCACCGCGTCATCAGGTAGAAAAAGCAATTCCAACAAAACGCCTTCGACCTCTTTGGTCCGTGTATAGAGCGCCCCGAATGGTGTTTTCTTTCGCAAAGGCCTGACTGCTGGAGCGGTCATGTTGGGTTTGAGGTTGGTTGGAATTCGGAGGCGGGCTCCGGTTTCCTAGTCAATCGTTAGAGCTTGGGGCACTCCGGTAACAAAACCTCAAAATTTCGGAAAAATCACTGTGGGTGACTCCTCGAAGTGGGTTACCAATCGACGAAATCCGACTACCATCCTGCCGTTTACATGCATGGATTAGTCCGTGATTTCGAGGACGAAACTGCCAGTGACCCGCTAAAGGTACCGCCGCCGCTGCCGAGAAGGTGAATGCTCTCAAGAAACATCGGCGTCAGAGGGCCCGGGTGCCCAAATCCTGTTCGTGACGAACGGGACCAAAGCGGATTTCGTAGAGAACGGATGGTGCCAATCCCGCTACAACATTCCGTGCAAGGCACGCTTGAGCGCCCCAACGGCACTCTCACGTATCTGGTCAAGGCGTTTGCCCCCAACCGGCCGGCTCCTGAGTTGCCGGACGCGGAATACATCCTGATCGAATGGTTCGAAGCGGCGCCTAAAGGAAGGAAACTTCTCGTCAGGCACGCTGGCGACGTTATCGCGGACATCAGGAGCAAATTTGGCGGTGGAAGAAAAATCATCCTCCAGCCGTCGAACTACAAGACTCCCGCTGAGCAAGTGCGGCTGGAGTTCCACTACCAAAAGTGCGGCTTTGTTTACCTCCCCACCAGTTCGACGAAGTGGTGGATGTATTGGCCGCACGATTAAGATTTCAATCCATGCCTCAACGTGACCCCAACGACACCGTCCCTGACCCACCGCCCAAGGACGCGCCCATGTACGAACACTGGGTTTACGTCGGAAAAATGATCAAGGCCCTCGAAAAGTGCCTTCCTCGGGGAAGCGAGCCCGAAACCTTGAGCTTCCCATACGCCGGCGAAGGGTGGAAGGAACGCGGCGAGCGGTCTGCCGCAGAAGACGAAGCAGGGCCGGACACGCGGGAAGCGCTAGCCGAATTTCTCCAAAGCGGCACCTGGCCCAAAGCCTCAAGTGAGGCTGCGTTCTTTGCACACGAACGCTTGGACTTCGCGGCCAAAATGGTCGCCGCACTCGCAACACAGCCGGAGCCTCGCGAAGGCAAGGAAGACCCGGTGCCAAGTCCGCGCGGCCCCATCGGCGATGCGATTCGCTGGCTGGCAATTGACGTCTACGATGCGGATCACTTTCCGCGCCATCGCTGGCGCAATGACTCGTCAGGCCGGGAGTATTGATGGTGAACCTCGACGGACGAGAATTGAATCATCATCACACAGTCGCAGACCTGCGCAAATCTACCGTGGAGGCCGTCGGTCCGGGAAGCAGGAGAAACTGGCCGCCTGCCATCAGCCTCCAATCCCCGCCAACTCATGGTTACCGCGACACCCGGCGGCGGGGATTGCTACTATGAGAGTATGACCACTTCGAAGTCGGGAACCGTTCGTATGGCGCTGCACTGGCTTAAATACGCTGCGCTAATTTCTCTCGTGCTGTGGATCGTGGCAGGCCAAGCCCACGCGCAGAGCGCCGACTCCATCTTCAACGGTCCCCAGAACATGGACCCGGGTTTGCAGAGCGGCATGAACAACATTGCGGGCTACGTTTACGCCATCTTGAAACTGCTCAGCCTGATCGGACTCGGCGTCGCCTACTATCAAATCACCCACGAGGGTTTGGGTAAGGCCATCCTCGCGACGGTCGCATCCGTTCTGCTCTGGTTTGCGCCCGTGATCGTCAACGTCACGCGTAGCATCGGATCGAGCGCGGCGCAGCAGTCGCAGGTGACCGGGCGGCCGAATTGAAATGGTTCTTCTCGTTGGCGGGGCAAGCAGAGATTGGTTCAGCCCGGTGTGAGGTCGTCGGGGGATGGCGCGAGAGGCTCGACGGAATTCGCGTCGACGAGCCGAAGCGCGGTGAGATCGGCGAGAGGGTTGGCTTTTCGGGCTACTCCGGCTTCGAGTTGAGCGGCGACGTTGCGCCACTGCATCGGTTCGTGACGGGGTCCGGCATGGGCTTGGTCGATGGCGGCGCTGATTTCGTGATAGTCGGAGCAGACCATCGGGCCGCAGCCGCGGATGTTGGTGAGTTTGGCCATGACTAGAAAACGGGATGGCGCCACGCGGTGCGCAGGGCGCGCGCTTCGCGCAGTGTGGCGGCGACTTTAATGCAGCGGCGCGGTGTGAGGATTTGTGTCTCCTCCGCCCAACGGTCGGGGCGCACGAGGGCGATGAGGAGCGAATCATCCGCCGTGAAACGGTAGGGGAGGTTGTCGCCGAGGGTGTCGCGATTTGTGATCGCGGCCAGCGTGTCCGATTGAAGTGTGACCGGTCCCACGCGATGACAGCCGTGCCGCCGAATGAGCCATGTAAGCCAAGTGAGTTCAGGTATGATCTCGGCGCCGGCGAGGAGGAAATCGGTGAGGGCACCGGAATCAGGCCGGCCCATCGCAGCATCAATTTTATCGATGAGATCCGGCGTTAGGATGCCGGCATCGCGCAGCCCGGCCATAAATTCTCCATCGCGGGCGGCATTCTGAAAGCGCATCATGGGCTGACCTCCATTTCGGCGAGGTGTGCGTGCGGCGGTTCTGCGACCGCCGCAGGATCGGTGGCCGGTGCTAGCTTGGGCATGAACTCGCCCTTGAGTTGGTCGTTCCAATCTTTGTTGCGCACATCGTAGTTGACGCGAGTGCCGACGAAGGGCGCGGGTTCGCCCCGCATCTCGGCGGTCATGCGTTCAAGTTGATCGTCGTTCTGGTAGCGCGTGAACAGATCCCACACTGCGTCGTCGTTCACGACTATGCCCCGATACCCGGCGGCGGAATCGTCCGGTTCGGGACGCCACGCGATGTTTCGTTCCGCGCACAGATCGGCTAAGGCTGTCATCCGGGTCGCGCCCGCTGTATCGCGCGAGAGCGCGAAATTTATTTCCGATGGCGCCACGAACTCACAGACGCATGGCACGCCCAACTCGTCGGCCATCTTTTTCGTGGCGGTGGCGGCGAGGCGACCGGCGCGGTCGTTGTCGAACGCTGCACGCACGTCGATGCCTTTGCGCTGGCATTCGAGGAGCAGGCTCTCGCTCGTCCGGGCTCCGGACATGCCCCAAATGCAGGTGCCAGCGGGCGGCCGGTCGATCACCCATTTGCTAACGGCGTCGAGGGCACCTTCCGTGAGGATGGCCTCGCGCGTGGAGGCGTCCCAGTTTCCCAGCAAGAATCCGCCGAATTTCTTTCGACCCTCGGTCGCAGCGAACGACGCGTAGTCCGGGTCCAGCGGGAGAGTTTTGTAATCGTAGCCGACGACGAGGTCGCTGCGCCAAGAGGCGAGCGGAAACACCACGACCGGTTCGGCCAACAGGTAAGGTGCTCCGGTGCGTCGCGAGGTGAGGCGGCGTTCGCGCACGCTGGGGAAGGCGGCGTTGCGGCGCATAAGATCTCCGACTACGGATTCGGGGATTTTTCGGATTTCAGTGAGGTAGCTACGAACATGATGATCGAGGTCGTCGGGCAATTTGAGCACGGGTTGCGTGCCACAGCTCGCCGTGCTGCGCCGGTAGTCGTCGAGGGTGTTGAAACGTGCCGGCAACTCTTTCGGTTGTTCGCTTTCTTCCGCCGGTGGCTTGGGCCGTGAGAGCGGAGGGATGTGCCCGGCGGATGAGTAGTGGGCGTCGAGCGAGTGAGCGGCGAACGCTTGCTGAAGTTCTCGGCGTGCGTCCTTGAAGTCGCAGCCACCGCCGAGAATCGAACGCACGGCGATGACCGCGTTGATGGCACCGCTGCCGCCCGACGCGTTGCGGCCGGGGCCGCCGAGGCCGGGGATGGGCGCGCCGTTGAAACTGGCGAACCAGTTTTCCGCGGTGGAGCAATTGAGGTAGAAGCCGGGGGATATCTCATACTTCACCATGTTCCGGCCGCCTTTCTTGCCCTGAAACCCGAAGTGCGACTCCATGACGTCGCGCAGCGGAATCTGATTCAATTCCGCAGTGATCGCTTTTTGCCGCAGGAGGGCCTCCTCCGCGGCGGCGGGACGACGAGGCGACGACGACATGCGTTCCGATTGTAGCAAGGGGGCGCGAGCCCGGTTGCTACAATCGCCCGCAGATGAAAAAAATAATTTTTAGCGTGCTCTTGGTATTCGCGGTGCAGGGTGGAAAATCGGCGGAGTTATTGCCGGCGGCGAACGAACTGCGATTCCCCGGACGGGTCATGGTCGAGTTGCCGCGAGGCCGTCTAGTGCGAGAAGGCGATGGCTACATTTTGCACTGCGAGGGCGCGGCGATGCCGGAAGTCATCGCCGCACTCGGACGTGCATTTCAGATCGTGATCGCCTACGCGGGATCGGACACGCGGATCGTAACGGGAGCGTTTTCCGGCCGCGATGTGGATGGGATTTTGATCTCTCTGGTGGATCGAAGCGACTTGAGCGTGACGACAAAACGATCGGTGCGGACCATTGGCTCGATCACTGCGGTGTCAGTGCCGGCCGTCCGACTTTCCGCGTTCACGGGACCGACTGTCGGGCCAGAGCAATCCGGCGAGGGCGATCACGCAGCCGGTCGGACCGAGCAGGGCGGCGTGCCCGTTGTGAACGAAGCACAGCGTGAGCGCGTAACAGAAGCCGAAGCCCAGGGCCGCGCGACGCCAGCGCAAGGCCCCGCAGACGATGGCGGCAAACGCGAAGAGCATGCCCGCCGAGAGCCATAGCGCGGTGGCGATCTGGCTCTGCACAGTCGTGAGGACTTCTGCGAGTTTCTGCGGATCGATCTCTGTGGCCGCGTTCATGGTGGCGAAGGCAAGACGATGAACAGCCGGGTTCGACTGAGCATCGCCTCGGGCGAAACCGAAAATACAATAATACCGCTGAAGTCCGCGTGCTTGCCGACGACAGGTGTTTTCTCAGTCGGTGAATCAGCCGTCGCTCCGAGGGTTAAGAGGAATGCGCGCAGCTCGGGCTTACGTAGCAGGGCGACGCGTTCCTCGGGCGCGAGTTCCCGGTAGATTTTTGGCCGATAGGAAAAGCGACCGATGAGCGGGCTGTGGGCAGCGATGCGGTCGATGGGGACCAATTCTTTTGGACGCACCAGGGCAATGTCGGCGCGATACTGCGGAGTAGTGAGCGCAGCGCGGGCAAGGTAGGCGTTAAAGATTGCGGAAGCGTTGCCTGAAAGCGTCGGTGATTGCTCTGCGGCGAGGCAGTGGCTGGCGGGACGGGAGACGAGCGTGGCGACCAGCAGGCTGAGATTCCAAAAATGGGGGCGCGGCACAGTTCCACAATAGCAAGCCTCACGGCGGCCGGCCGGCTTGCTTCACATCGACCAGGAAGCGCATGGCCGGACGTTGCAGCGGGTGGCCGGCGGCGCGGTTCGCGATGGCTTGGCTGAGGCCGGGCAATTTCGTCGGCTGCGTCAGCCAGCCCAGGCCGGCTGCGAGTTCGAGCAACCACGCGGGGTCAGTTTCGGTGAGAGGGATAAAATCATCGCGCGGGCCGGTGAAGGCGCTGAGAGCAAAGTGGCACGCCCATTTCGGCGTGGAACCGATTTCCTCGGCTCGGACTGAAAACCCGCGCAGCGACAATCGGGGCAGCGCAAGGTAGGCATAGAACGGATTGGCCGCGAGCAGCTCGCGGTAGGCGGCGATGGGTTCCGCCGGATTTCGGAGCAGAAAATAGGCCGCGGCGGCGGCGTAGCGCTGCCGTTCGTCGGCGCACCAGGTGAGAAGCTCGGCGAGCAAGCTTTCGTTGCGGGTCTGCTTCGCATGGAGAAATCCCCAGTAGCAGTCCGTGATGAGCGCGTGACGGTAGAAGCACTCGGGCTGCCGGAGCGTGCGACTGGTTGCGGCTGCCCAGCGCATCAATTGAAAAACGGCCTCACCCGAGCCGTGGAGAAACTTCTCCAATCGGTCGGCCGTCGCATCGTAGAATCCCATCAGCAGGGTCAGCGCGCAGGCGGGATGAGCGACGATGACGTTGAATAAATCGGGCAGCTTCAAGGCGGCCGGCCCGATTCGCAGCAGCAACTCCGGGCGGTAGGGGATGAGTCCGAGCACATCGGGCTGGAGCGGCTCCCCGCGATCCTGGGCGAGGACGCGTTTGATTTCGTTGACGGCCCATGCGTCGTAGGTTCGTCGCCATTCCGGGGCTTCGCCCTGGTGGCTCCACATCGTGCGTGGCAAGGAAATGGCCGGGGGATGATCGTTCATCGTGAAGCGGTGTCCGGCGAAGAGTCAGCGTATTGGCCGGCGAGACGGCTGCGGAGCGCTGCGGCCATTTCGGTGTTGGCCGAGTAGAGGAAAATTCCGCCGTCGAGGGCATTCGCGGAGGGCGGGATAATCGCTTGGGCGGTGACGACAACATAAGCCCCATCGACTACGCAGGCCGTGCCGTCGAAGCGGTGCCGGGCGATGCGCACATTGCGGATGGCGGTGCGCTGACGGAGCCAGGCACGGGCACCGGTCGCGGGATTTGGATTTTGCGCAGGAGACAGGATCACATTTACGGCCACGCGCCGGGTGGCTGCGGCGTGCAGGGCTTGCAACACGATCTCGGCGTCGAGTTGCGCGGCTGAGAGCCAGATTTCCGTGCGCGCGGCGCCGAAGAGGTCAGCCCACGTTTTCGTGACGGCGGGGTCCGGGGTTTTGGGTAGGTGAATCGCGAGGGGTGCCTGCGGTTTTTCACCGGGGATCATTCGGGCGCCGCTCGGACTGAGCCAACGGCTCAGTTGCAGGCCGCCGAGCGTGCTGGAGACCAAGGCCAGGAACCAGAGGACGGCGTAACGATAGACTACGGGAATTAAAGACATCCGCACCGGGTTGTCTCCGATAGTGGCAAGGAGGCCGGTCCAAGGCGGGGCCTTGCTATTATCGCCAGAGCACCATGAACACCGCGCTCAACCTCTGGCGCCGCTGGGTGATTTTCTTCGCGCGAAAAATGCCGATCGAATCCCCCGGCATCTGCACGGCATTCTGCGTGCTGTTTCTGCTCACGGCGGTGTATCTGTTGCCGGAGTTGTCGCGGCTCGCGAGCGAGGCGCCTATGTTTCGCGAGGCGCTCGACGGGGCGACCACGGGATGGCGGTGGCTGCGCGGCATCGAGATCGCGATGGTGGTGGGCGCCTGCACGGCGTCGTGGATTTTTCAGGCGCGGTGCCTGCAAATCTGTTTCCCCGATTTCTACGACCAATATGCGGACGAATGATCTCATTGCCGGGCGGAGCTTCGGTGTTCTGGCCCAAGCGTGGCCGCTGAAATCGCGCTGGGTGTATGCCGCTCACGTCGCGGCGGCGCTCGCGATCGTCGGTCTGCTGATTCCCGTAACGCTCGCGCAACTCGGAGCGGTTTATGGCTGGCCGCGTGGGCTGGCATTTTGGGCGACGGGAGCAGTTCTCCTGTCCGTTGCGCCGCTCTATTTCGCAAAGGCGTGGGAACTCGTCGGCCGTCGCACGGTGGCGAAGCGGCACGGCTTCACGATTGCGGGGATGAACGTGAATTACGATGCGATGCGCACTTCGATTCTGGTCACCGGCGTGACGGGGTCGTCGAAGACGGCGGGCGTGCTGATGCCGGCACTGCAGCAGCTCTTTCAGACCTACAACGAGGAAACCGACGACGAACTCTCAAAAAACGAATTTCAGAAAATCGGCGCATTTATTCCCGAGGTGAAAGGCGACTTGGTGGACGGGTGCATCTATCTCGCCCACGAAGCGGGTCGGTGCGTGTCGCGCGATGTGATGATCGTTTCGCCGAGCTGCCGGATTCCCGTGATCCGCTATCGCGACGAGCACGGGCGACTCTGGTTTCTCAGTGGGCGCGGCGGTGCGGGCGGTTCGGATGCCGGCGAGATTTTGCCGCGCCTGCATTTTCCCATCGGGCACCACCGCGCCGGGCGACTGGTGCCGAGCAATGTGTTTGAATCGCCGGCGGAGATTCAAGCGGTGTTGCCCGAGCTGGCGAAGATGGCGGTGACTCTCGGTGAGCGTCGGCCGCGATTTCTCGGCTGGCGCTGGGAAGGCCCGCGCCTGCGGCGGGTGAGCCACACCGTCGCGCGCGATCAACCCGTGGCTTCGCTCGATGCGGAGGGCCGGCCGATTCTATCGGAAGCGCCACTCACACTGACGGTCGACGGTGTGCTCTACGTGGACAACGGCATCCACTACAATCTGGTCGATCCGCTTCTGCCGGCGGCGGAGGCGGCGGAGCGAATCACCCGGCTGGCCTCGATGTCGCGCGGCAGCGGCAGTCGCGGGGAAAACGATTATTTCTACGAGCAGGGTAGAAAAGTCATCGCGGCGTGCATCTCGCTCCACCGGGCGTCGGAGCGAACGCAATGCACGGCGATCGATATTGTCCGGCTCGCCACGCAGGACCAGCGCCTCACGGCGGCGCTGGCGCGACTCGGCGAGCGGATCAAAATCCTGCGCGAGGAGGCGAAGGCGTGCCGGGACGAGGATGCCCGCAACGATATTTTGCGGCGGCAGATCGCGCCGCTGGAAGACCTCACGCTTTTCTTTCGCGACGAATGGCAAAAGATGGTGGCTGACGGCAAGACGGCGAACATCATCAAGTCCACCATTTCGGGCGCCTTCGACGTGTTTCTCCAAGACCCGAACTTGGCGGAGACGTTTTGCCAGCCGTCCACGTTCAGCTTCGAGGACATCGTGCAGTCGGGGAAAATCATCGGGCTCGTGCCTGGCGATCGCTACGAGCAACTGGGGCGGTTGCTGGGCACGGCGTGCAAGAGTGATTTCCAGAGCGCCATGCTCGCGCGCAACAGCCGCCCCGATCTCAATTCCGCGCGCCTCGCGCTCTCGTTCACGGACGAGTGCCACAAATACATCATCTCCGGTTCCTCGACCGCGGGCGATCCCTACTTCATGAATCTGTCGCGCTCCAACAACGTCGTGAACTTCTGCGCCACGCAGAGCTACGCGTGGATCATCGAGGTAATCGGGCGCGAGGCGGCCAACGTCTACATCTCCGCGTTTGGCGTGCAATTCTGGTTGCAACAGACCGACCCCGAGACGTGCAAGCGAGCCTCGGAAATCTGTGGCATGGTGACACGGGAAAAAGTGAGCGCCGATCACAACATCGATTTCGGCGGACTGCTCGGCACGCTCTCCAACGGTCGCGGCATGACCGTGCGCCACCGCCTGAACAACGAGGAGAAGGATCGCTATCGTCCCGAGGACTTCGCGCATCTGAACGTCGGCGACATCGTGGCCTACAACAAGGGCTGCGAGGGCAAAGTCGCCAAGGTGAGAAAAGGGAAATCGAACTACATTTTTTGCACCGAAAAGCCTCGCGGTGTGGCAGCGGTGAACGCTCGCGTGCGCGAATACTACCGCGAGATTCTCGAGAATCTCTCGCACGAACGAGGCCAGGACGCGCGTTGGGACTGCCAGCCTCGTCCGGCGGAAACTGCGCCTCCCGCAACTGCGCCGGCGATTGCGCCGACTGCGGCGTCGGGTAGCGCGCCGAACTCTCCGTCCGCGCCGGCACCGGCAAACAGCGCGACTGAATCGCCAGTCATACCGCGCCCCGCTTACAAATCGGTCCTGCCGCTCACGCCGGGCTTCGCCATCGCGCCGCGTCCAGTGTTAGAGGTGAGTGTCGCGACACCTGCTCTGGCGGCGCAGAGTTCCCGTCCTCCGGCTCCGCCGCCGACCTCGGAAAAAGACGAGGGTGACGGCGGCGAAAATTCACTGACCCCCGTGCAAGTGGAACGAGAGCGCGACCTCTTCGCCGCCTATCTCGGGAATCTGGATGCCGCCGTCGGCGAGATGAGCACGGTGGAGCCGCGCGGTCTGGCGGTCGTGCTCGAGGAAGCGAGACGCCAGGCGCAGAAATCCGACAAACCCGCTGCGGCCTTCGGCGAAACGCTCAGTCTGGGACTCGACGGAATGGCGTCTGATGAGCGTCCACCGGAGCGTGAGCTGGTCGCCGCGGTCTCGCCCGATGCGCCGGGTCTCATACCCGCCGGCGGTCTGGCTCTGCACGTGGCCGAAACGGCGCGGCAGGCGAGGGCGCGGGAGGAGGCCGGCGCGGCCGCGCGCCGTCGGGCCACCGCGGAACGGCCACGACCGGAAGCGGGTGCCTTCGATCTCAAGACCATGCGCGATCTCGTTTCATAGCCATGCGTCTCGTGCCTGCGGACACCACCACCGCCCATCTGGTCGTTTCGCTCAGTAGCGAGGAAGCGCTGATTCTGGTGCAACCGGGAAAGATGATCCGCACCGTGCTGGATCGGCATCCCGAGCTGGCTGATTGCGCACGCTTTCTCACTCTAACGGGAGGCGGCCCCGGTATGCTGGTGCTGCTGCCGCGCGCTGCGGGTTCGCTCCTGCTCATGGCTCCAGACGGGCACGCGTTGGAGCGCGAGTTCAAGGGTTTGCTCTTCGACGCTTTGACTCCAGAGGAACGACCGCAATTGGCGGTGGCGGGTTGAGCCGATTTCCTTCCGAATTTTTCGCCATGCTGCAACGCCATCCAATCAAAACTCGACCCGCCCGCGCTGTCGTGCGGCAAGTTTCCTTCATGGAAGAGTCGCGGGGCAACCCGCTGGGTTCCTACCCGGAACTGATGATCGCCACCATGCCCTACAACCTCTGGCTTACCTCGCAGGTGCTCGAGCCCGTGCTCGTGCGCTGGACCAAGCCGGCGCCCGAGCACGGCGAGCGACTCGTCGATATCGTGCATGATGTCGACTGGGCCTCGGGTCGCGCGCGGCTGGCGTTTCAAGAAGTCCTGCCGGCGGCGGCCGTCGCCGGCGATCCGGCGGTGTTGGCGACGATGGGCGTGACCGCCAACCTCCAACGCACGCTCGCGATCCTCGCGGAGTTTCTTTTGGAGCCGCCCGCGGTGAGTGATGTGAACGCCAATGAGTTCCGGCCCTACAGTCTCTCGCGTTACTGGTGTGGGTTGATCGACTATCCTAAAAATGCGTCCTACTTCGCGGCCCCGTTTCGAGCGCCGAAGCACGCTTCGCGCATCCATCCAACGCGACGCGATCCGCAACACCTGACCAACGCGTTTTGGTGTTCGGTGGCCGACGTGGATCGGGAGTGCGAAAACGGCCTGGCGCGGCTCCGCGATGCGATCAAACGCGACGGTATCATCAACGCGGGCGATATGCGCCACCTGCACGCGCACGCGACTCCGTTGCGGACACGGGTGAGCTGAGTGACGCCGAGACCGCTTGGGACAACGCCGATGCAGACCGGATTGTTTGTTAAGACGAGACCACGCGGGAAAATGTTCGCCGCGTTCGGGCAATACGCCACATGTTCAGATGCATGAAGACGCCCGCGCACGGCCGCACTGGCCGACGTCATCCGGTTCCGCCCGTGTTGCGTTCATGGCAGGAAGTGCAAAGCCGACTCGGCGTTGCGCCGCCGGCGGGGCTGCCGATTGCGAGCAGCGGAGCGACGTATATTATGGCGCAGGAACTGGCGTGGCTCGATGCGTCGCATTTCGCGGTGGGTCGCTGGGATGGCTCGATGTCCATTTTTCAGTTCAACCAGTCGCCCCAACTGGGTCCGGTGATCGCGAAGGCGATCAACACGCCCTCGGCCGAGGGCGTGCAGATGATCACGCTCCTCGTGCCGGGACTGTTCGTAACCTCGAACGACGCGCAGAGCATGATCGTCTGGCAGTCGCCCAGCGGACGGTGGTCCGATCTCGTGATGGCGCAGAGGCTGGCTTACAGTTCCTCGCTAGGCGTGGCCAATAGCGGCGCAAGCTATGTCACGCCCAATGGGGCGGCGCTCTTCCTCATCGTCGGTCATGCCGGCGGTTTCGTCACAATTTGGCAAAGTGGCTCGGATGGTTCGGCTATCACACTGATCGAGACGGTGGATGTGCGGTCGGCCACTCCGGTGAATCCGTGGGGGCTACACAACGTGCGTGGCGTCGGTCTTGTTTCGGCGACGGACTCTGCGGGATTCGTAATCACGGGCTCGGAAGACGGCGACCTGTGCCTCGTGCGCGTACCCGACGGCACCGTCGTATCCCGCATCGTTTACAATCCCACTGCCCAGCGCGGCATCAACAGTCTTGCCGTTTCGGAAGGAAATCTGCTCGTAGCCAACTGCGCGGTGGGCAATGACGATTCCAACCTGTGGTCCTACTCCGTCGATGCATTGAGCGGGAGTATCGTATCAACGGGGTCCGCCAAACTCGTGGTCGATCCGACGCGCGCGCAGGTTTTCAATTTCGATGTTATCTGGGGCCAGTATGCCGGCGGACCGTGTTGGTTTTCCGCCACCGAGGAAGGCTATCTTTGGATGGGCACTGCGACGGCGGGCGGTGGCATCGCCATCATCGGAAGTCAGAAGGTCACCTCGCCCCTTGGGGCCGCGATCGGGTTGGGCCCGCCCTCGAACCTGGCACTCGTTGCCTACGATCTCTACGAATTCGACACGGGGGCGGGGGCTTAGCTACTCGTGGCTGGTGTGCTCCATTTGAATTTCGCCAACGACTCGAGATCGGCGATCCACATTTGCAGGATGCTGCGGCGCGAGTCGCAGTAGGCGAGAAAAGGATCGGAGATGTAGGGCGACAGGCCGGCGGCGGCGAGGGTGAGGTAGCTGCCACCGAGCGTGCGCATGGTCTCGGGTTTGATGCGGATGGAGTAGCCGCGGGGCACGTAGCCTTCGGGGTAAATGGTGGTGTAGGGCAGGAGCGGCAGCGATTTGTGGGCTTCGAATTCCCGTAACGGTGCGAGGGCCAGCCAGAGCGAGGCGGCCGCGGAAAATTCGTCGTCTTCGTTTTCGCCCGGCGGAGGCAACAGCGGGAACAACGCGCTTTCGGCCGCCCGGATAAGAGCGGGCTGAGCGCGCCACGCCCGACTGCGGAGTTCGGTTTCGGGTTTCGGCCAATAGTGGGCCATCCGGACGATTCCGATTTTCAAGGTGAGCCCGTCGTGGAGCGGTTGGGATAGGTGCGGGTCGCCGAAAAACGGCGGGCAGGGGATGAACACTTCGCGACCGACCGCGGCGGCGTCGACGCGGCGGTGCGCCACGCGATGGAGCAATTCGCGCAGTCGCCGGGCTTCGTCCGTCATGCCGCTCGCGCTGGCCTGAATCGGAGCCGATGTAGCGCGAGCCTGGGCCGCGGCCTCCGGCCGTTCCGATTCCCAATCCCGGAGGAGCCGCTCCTCGTAGCGGAAGATGTCGGGCAAATGGAGAAACGGCGTGATCGTGGTTGCGAGGCGATCCTGAGCGAGCGCCCACGCAATCTCGGGGTGCCGGCAGAACTGTCCGAGCGGGGTCGTGTGTAGAAACCGCGCGAAGGACTCGCTTTCATCTGAAGCCGGCAGCGACATGGAAAATTAGAACCAAGGAATATTTTCGGATTGCACGACCGTCTGGATCGCGTGGTCGGCCGCGACCGCAGTGGGCGCTCCCGTCTGCAGGAGCGCAATCATCCCGGGCTCGACGGGAGCGGACTTCGGCGCTGAGTCGACGGCGATTTCTGTTCCGGGGTGCCGTGGTTTTCTGGGGCCGGCGGTTTTGAGCTGCTCTTGGTAAACAAGCAGCCGCGCTTCGAGGTCGTAGCGCGCGAGACGCGAGGCGGAGAGTTCGAGGTAGGCGGCGGTTTTCTCCCGGAGGTTTAGATTTTTCGCGATGGGGTGCGGTGCCATCTCGGCGACGATTTCCTGATGGAGCGTGGCGCGCCGGCCGAGCGAACCGTCGGGCTGCGGGCCCCACAGTTCATCGAAGTCCCGCGTGGCGGGCTCGGCACCGTGAAGTTCCATAAGGCCCGCGAGAGTCTGGGCTGCGATGCCACGCGCGGCCTCCCGCGTGCCGGCGCGGAGCGACTCCGGTGTGCGCGTCGGATGCACCGCCACGAGCACGTCGCTCGCCATTAGGGTTGATTGTGCATGGGCGAGCGCCGGCAGCCCGCTCGCCATGCGATCGACAAACTCATCCACGAGGGCGCGCTGCACCGCATAGTTGGCGCGTTGCGACGGATGTGGCTCGCCCTCGACCTGAAGCGACAGGGGCACGCCCGGATGATAGCGGCGCGGGTGGGCGAGTTCGCCGCCCAGGAGCGCGCCGAGCAGGTCACGGGGCAAGGCGTCGGCTTGCTCGGGGGCGAGCCGCGTGGCCGCCCGTTCGCGCACACGGATGAAATCGGCCGGGTGCATTTCCGACAAATAATCGACGGCGCTGCGGGCGAGCCACAGTCGGCCGTGGTGGTTAACGGCCTCCTCAAGGCTTTCGCTCCAACGAGAAACCACCTGTCCCTCGACATCGACGATCTTGCGCGCGTCGGCGTCCTTGAAAGTGCGCTCGGCAAACGCATCGGTGATGGTGAAGCGACGTGGGGACGGTCGATTCGCGTCCGATGGCGCGGGAGTCGCGATCTCGCGCACGAGTAGCCGCAAAGGTGCGAGGCTGCGTCGGGTGCCGAACAACGCCTCCATGAGGGCTTCGCGAACGCGACCACGGCCGGGCGAATCTTTGTCTATCGTGGCGACCAGAGGGACAGCTTCGTCGTCGAGTGGCGCAAGCAGGAAGGCGTCGTCATCCGGGAGATAACGTCGCACCCAGACGCGTGGCGCTTCGGAACGAAACTCCGTGGGCGAATCGGCGGGAAGTTGCTCGCTCATCGCGGTGCCCCCGTTGCGACTGGTCGAAATACAAACCAGCTCGGCGCCGGCATCCGGTAGGCGTAGCCGCAAAACGTGCGGTCCGGCAGCCGGCGGCTGCACATTTCCAGCCGGCCGTCGCGCCAGACAGGCAGTGCGGTCTGCGCGTTGTCGGCGCGTAGCTTGCCGCCGAGGCGGAGCACGGATTCCGCGAAGACATACGGCACAATCGGCTCCTCCAGCGGATCGGCTGGTATCGGAGCCGCTTTCAAGAAATAGACGAGTCGCGCCATCGGTTCACGGAGGGAGTGAGGGGGCGAGGCGCAGAAGAAACCAACCGGCGTCCCGATCAAAAATCGCGCTGCGATTTCCGGTATTGCGGGCCATCGCCTCGGCTTGCGGTCGATCCGACTCGCGCATCAAACCGGTGAGCACGATGTCGTCGGCTTGGGCGGGATCGAGCAGCGGTCGGTCTGATACCGAGGAATTTTCTGCCACCAACGATGAGGTGGAGAGAGTCGGGACTGGGATTTCGTTTTTCGCACCAAGCGAGGATTTGCTTTCGGCGGCCTCGACGTTCCAGCCGCCGGGCTCGACGATCTGATACATGACTTGCGGACCGAACAACCTTCCGTCCGCGTCCTGATAGGAACGCAGTTGAACGACTCCGATCGTCGGGTTGCGATAGACGGAAGCCTCGGTTGCCGGGACCGACGTTGGCCATGCGGGCGCCGACGGCGCGAGGCTAGGAACTGGTGGCGGTTCCGCCGAGAGGACGCTGGGAGCGACCGTCCGGCAGCCCGCGACAGTGAGAACTAGGCTTCCGACAAAGAGTGTGCGGACCGGGATCATTTAGGTTGCGCGGTGGCCGCCGGTGGGTTGCCGGCGGCCGGTGGCTCCGTGGATAATGGCAAGGTCGCGCGGTGAGGCGCGTGGGCGCGGTTCAGGTCGAGATCGCGATCGAGTTGGAGCCAGCAGGCCGTCCCGGCCGGCACGAGGTAGTGGCTGGCATACCGCTGCTCGATTTCCTTCAGGCGGGCTTGGGAAAAATCCTGGAGAGCTTGTGCCGATGCTTGGTGGAGGGAGGTGCGTGGATCTCCGGCGGAACTCGCCGAAGTAACGGCGATGCCGCCAACACTTGCCGAGAAAGGTTGGGCGAGCCGAGCTTGCAGCGACGCGACGGAGCCGGAGGCAAACTCCGCCAGATAAGGCACGGCCTGAGCCCACGTCGGTGGTGAAAAAAAATAGGCGGCGATTCCCGGGTAGATTTGTGCGCCGCTCGCGTCGGCTTCGACGGCGGTCGCGGCAATCGATAGCTGCAATCCATCCGGATAGAGCACGGTGTCCGCCGTGAGAATCAACCGGTCCCGCACGGCCGATCCACCGACGCGGCCAAGAAAACGCGTGCCGAATGGAATCTGTTCGCGTCCATTGAACCTGAGTGGCGCGGCGGTGGCGAATTGCAGCGTTGCGGCCGGATTCCCGGTATCGACGGTGGTGAGCAGATACACCGCAATCAACGAGCCGCGCGGAACCAGAAAACGGGCGCGTTCGTCGCCATCGGCTGGCCCATCCGAGAGTTTGGGATTGATCGATTCTGCGGTGGGATCGCGGTAGCCGAACAATTGCGGTGCGGGTGCCGCACCCGAATCTGAACTCGGCCGACCGGCGGGTTCTGCGGCAAAGGCCGGCGGCAAGGCCGCGAAGACGGGAGCGGTGGCGACATCGGTGGCGCTCGTTCGCTCATCGAGCGGGCGCGCCGGGCGCGAGTCATCGGCGCGCGACGGAGAAGCGGCCTCTTTCAGCGCTTGCGCAATGGCATTGAACGAATCGGGTTCCGCCAGCGGTGGTGCGGTGCGCGATGCCGGAGCGGGTTTCCCCAGACGAAAACTTTCCGACTCGGGCTTCCTCGACTGGGGTTCGGGAATTTTGACGGGCGCGATGAGCGCGGCGGCCTCGGTGATGGGGGCGACGTTGGACGGTGGTTGCGCTCGTGTCGGCGCGACCGTCGGCGCTCCCACCACGCGGTCGTGAAGAATCTTTACGGCCGCGAACGCCGCGACACCGGCCGCGAGATAGATGCCGTAGCCGGCCGTGCGGTGCCCGTCCTGCTTTTCGCGAATAAAAAAGCCCATGATTACTTTGGGCTGCGTCGGCCGATCTCGGCCGCATCGGGCGGCAGTCGGAGCTGCCACGGATTGTGCCGACTCAGGCGCTGGCCTTGGACGGCGAGAAAGACGGTCTCCGTCGCTCCCGGCGGGACGATGGGGCCGATGCCGGAAGGTTGGTAGCGCGCAATGATCGGAATGGCTCGGCCCTGCACAGCGAGCGCGTATTGCGAAAGATCCAGGTGCAAGGCGTCACGCGTGCGATTTTGCCACCGGACGCGAAAGACCAGCAAGTCACGATCGAGGAACTGAGCGACATCGACGAGCGTGATCAGGCAGTCGTTCCAGACGGAGATTTGACCGATGGACTCTACGCGAAGGTACGGATGTGCGGCGCGGAAAACATGATCGCTTTGCGCCCGACCGAGGATGCGCACGGCCTCGACCAAGCCGACCGCGTTGGGCTTCACCGGAGGCGAGTCGGCGAGGGAGGCTTCGTCGTCGATCGCCGTCTCAGCCGTCGGCGAAAAAATCCGGACGAACTGAGCGCGCACATCTGTGACGACTTTCGCCACGAGCACGTAAACGTTTGGGCCGATACGGAGATTGAGATTTGTCTCCGCGCCTGCGGTGCGTTCCGTCGGTGCGAGTTCGATCTGGTTGAGCGCCCGGTCGTATTTGTAACTGACGAGGGGCGAGGCGGCGGAGATCGCGGAAATTTTATCGACTCCACGAAACAGCAGCGTGGTAACGCGGCCGGGTGCCACGAAGATTTCCACGGGCACGCTGGGATATAGGTTCGTCACAGCGGATTCGTCGGCGCGGATTGACGCAACGGCGAGCAGCGCCAGCAGGACAGTCATCGAGCGGCCTCTCATGGTCGCTCCTTTCCGGGTTCGGCACTCGCGGGCAGGTTGAGCGCCTCGCGACGGGCGCGTTCGCGTTCCTCGGTGTAGAACGCCTCGCGGGTGATGGCGTCCACGCGTTGCAGTCGCCAGCCGATGGTGTTCGTCCCGGCCGGCGGGCCGATTTCAAAAACGCAATCGAGGTAGATGGCGCTGGTCTGTGCGGCGGAAACGGAGCGCGATGAGAGCAGGCCGCGGTAGCGCAGATGACGATGGCCGGTGCGTTGGGCGACGGACCGCGTTTCCTGCACCATCATAGTCTGCACATATCCAGCCGGATATTTCAGCGCGTTCTCCCGGTAAGCCTGGTCGATTTGAGTGATGACGTTCGCCGCGCAAAAATAGCGGACTTCATCCGGGAGGCCTTTTTCAGTGCGACTGAAGGCAACTTCGACAATGTCGGTCAGCAAAAGATCGAAGTCGCTCTCGCGCACGCTGACGAGGGATTCGGGCGGTCCGCTGAAGATGAGCCCATGCAGGATGCCGACGAATTTGGGCGGGGCGAGGGCGGCGCGATGCAGCCGCCACAGGCCCGCTCCCAATGCGACGAGCAGCACGACTCCGCCGATCGCCAGAAAACGAAAACCGAGCCGGAGACGGTCTTCGTCCAGAAAGAAATCGCGGCTCTCCTCAGATCGCGACCAGCGTGGATGGGTGATCGCGCCTTCGGTCGAGGCTGCTCCGTCGTCGAGGCTCACGGTGAACGGGGATTGAGGAGCCCACGGTTGTCGTGGGTGGTGTCCCACGCCAACGCCTCGGGTCCGGTTTTCGTCTCAAGGCCGATCACATAGAACGGGTAGGGGTTGAGCCGTCCGAGAGGATTGGCCTCGATGATCACCTGCGCTCGCCAAGGGAAAAATGTCACCCCGGAATTGCGCACGGTGACGGCGATGAAGCCGCGCACGTAGGCGGCGGCGCGACCGCTCTGACTGTCGGCGACGACATCCGCGAATCCAGTGAGCGCGAGGCTCTGCGTCATCTGGTTGGCCTTCAGTTCCGGTGAGGCGGAGCGCAGGCGCTGCTCGGCGGCGCGATAAATCTCGGGATCAACGAGGCCCTGCGCCAGCGGCAGGAGCGGATGCCCGGAGTCGCTCGCGGCATAGAGCAGCGGTAGGCAGCCGTGGAGAAAGAACGCCAAGTGATCGTAGGAGACCTGCGAAGTGCCGTAGAAGGCGGCGGCCGATTCCTTCAACGTTTTTGCCGCACGAACCACGACCGGGGGTTTGCGCTCCAAGTGGAGCGCGAGGCCCCACACCGCGGCGGTGCAACTCACGACCGCCGCAAGCAGAAGCAGCATTAGGCGCTGTTCATGGACGACCCAAGCGAAACTCCGAAAGTGGGCGCGCAACGCAGGTGGTAGCTCCGCTTGTGGTGGGATCAAGCTCGCGGCGGACGGTGGTGCCGCGCGACCACGCCGCGCCCGCCACCGGCCGAGGAAGGCGGTGGCCTGCAAAAAATGCGACGGCTCCGGCGCAGTGGTGATCCCGCCGCGGGCGTCCCCTTGTGAATTGGAACCCATGAGCCCATGATTGTAGCAACGTGAGAACTCGTCATCGCCTCGCTGCCTTTTCCCGTCCGCGTCGTTACTGCCCGGAACGCCGGTCGCTTTCGCCTGAACACGAGCCGCCGCGCCGCGCGCCTGGATTGTTATCCTGGCGTCGGCTGGCAGCGGAGCCGTTCGTCTGTTTCCTGCTCCTGTTCGCCATCATGGCGGCGATGATGTGCATCGCGGCCGTGCATCGCACGGGGATGAGCCGTGCGCTGCTCGGCAACTGGGCGGACGTGCGCTGGTGATCAGTCGTCCGGGAACGGAGGCAGGCGCTCGAACTTCAACACCTCCGCGTAGGAAATCTCGCCGGCCCCGGCAAGGAGCAGCGCTTCGCGCACGAGCGATGAACCGCCGAGCGCGAGCCAGCGTTTGCGGAGGGTGGTCTCGTTGAACGTATGCCGACTGGCCCGGCCGATCGCGTCCGTGAGATCGTCGCTCGCGGCGGGATGGAGCAACTCAAAGACGGCCGCCACGTCGCGCTCGCCTTGGCCGCCGCACTGCGCGCAGCCTCCGGGCGTGTGCAAGGTCGTCGGCACTGGCAATTGGTAGTGCGCGAAGTGTCGCGCCTGCGCCGGCGTCGGAGTGACCGGTTTCCGGCAGTGAGGACACAGGCGACGCACCAAGCGCTGGGCGACGACGAGCAGCAGCGAGGTCGCGATTTGCCGACCAGTGAGCCCGAGGTCGAGCAACCGCGATACCACTCCGACCGCGTCGCGCGTGTGCAGGGTGGCGAAGATGAGGTGGCCGGTATCGACGGCTTCGACGCACGTGTGCGCCACCGGTCCGTCGCGAATCTCGCCCATCAGAATCACATGCGGTGCCTGACGCAGCAGACTCTTGAGTCCGTCCGCAAAACTCCGGCCGGTGTCGGTGCCGACGGGAATTTGCGTGATCCACGGCACCGTGAATTCAACCGGATCTTCCAACGTGCGGATGTTCAGAACCGAGCGGTCGAGCTGCCCGAGACACGAATAAAGCGTCGTCGTCTTCCCGTGGCCGGTGGGACCGGTCGCTACGATGAGCCCTTGCGACTGGCGCAGGCAGGCCCGCGCCAGCGCGAGCTGCGATGGATCGGTAAACGGCAGACACCGCATCCGATCAAGCTGCCTCTGGCGGTCCTGGATGCGCGCGACCAAGCTCTCGCCGTGAACGGTTGGAGTGATCTCGATCCGCAAGTCGGCGCGACGACCGTGCGGCATCGGAAGACTCGCCGCGCCGGACTGCCACGTCGTGACGGTTTGGGTGGAGAGACCGGCGATCTCCTTAAACGCCCGGAGGAGCGAGGCCGCGTGCGCGCGTTCGACCGGGGCGAGGATTTCCTTTTGGCCGGCGATTTTGATCGCCACATCCATCCACTCCTCCTGCTCATCAAGGAGAAGATCGGAGGCGCCGGCGGCGAAAGCGAACGCGACCAAATCGAGGGCAATTTCTCGTGGTGTGCGCTGGAAAAAATCCCAGCTCTCGGGGCGGCGCGGTGGCGTGTCGTGGTTCTCGCCTGATGCGGTGGGCGTGGGTGGCCGTTTGGCCTCGAGATGAGCGACCGTGTGGTCGTAGTCGTCTTCCGCGATTTTGAAGCGCCGCACCTCCTGGTGCGTAAGACGACGGATCGCGCCGAGCGCGGGTTCGTCGTCGGGCGCGACCATCGCGATGTCGAGCAGGAGGCCATGGCTGAATGTAGGCAGAAATGCGTGGCGCAGGCACGCGGCCCGAAGCACCGCATAAGCCGCGACATCGACCGATGCGGAATTGAACGGGATGAGCGGGTGACGGTTGTCGGATGCCGCAGGGAGGTGGGACGTCGTGGGGGACATTGTAAAAGAGCTAAAACGATCCCGGCGTGGGTTCCGCCCCGCCCAGTTTTTCCAACGGTGTGAGCGTGAGCAAATCTTCCAAGCGCACCGATTGAGGGTGGGCCAGAAAACCGGGCGCAGCCGTCAGGGTTTGAAGCGAGGCCGTCTCGACGGTTTCAGGATCGCTGGTTTCACCGGACGAGCTCGGTTTCGCCGCGTGCTGGGCGAGATCAACGGGCTGATGTCGCCGCGCGAGGTTGTCGGCCGATCGAGTCAGTTCGCGATTGAGACTGGCCGCCCGGACCAGCGCGCCGCCGATGCGGGGCTCCCGCGCTGCGGAGGGCTGCCACAGGGTCAACAAATCGGGACCGTCGCCGAGAGCAGGACTCAATGCCTGCATCATCCGCAGCGCGGTGTGACCGGATGCAATCAGGCATTCGGCCTCGGTCTTGTCCTCCTGTAAGATTTTTGCCCGCAGGATGGCAGTCTCATGAGTCAGGCGCGCGTTTTCGTCGGCGCGGTCGCGGTGATGCCGGGCGCGAGCGCGAACCTCTTCGTGAAACGAGACCGGGCCGGTCGTGGTTGCAGGGGTCCCCGGAGCCGCGAGTTTTACCTTGTCGAGGCCGGCGATGTAGAGGGTTGAGGCCCGACCGACGATGGCGGAAAACATCCCGAGGGTAGTGCGCGCTTGGGCGGTGACTTCAAAGCGGGCGGCGGACGACTTGTCGGCGATTGCCGGAAAGTTGTGCTGGATTTCGTAGAGGCGGCCGTCGGCGAGATCTTCGGCGATCAGGTGGGCCACACCATCGCGGCCTTGGCGGATGAGTGTCAGTGCCGCGGGGTCGCCGCGCATGTCGTCGATGATCTTCACCAGTTTTTCGATTTGAATGGCTCCGCCCGCGCGGGCGTCGGGCTCCAAAGTGGCGCGGTGCAAGAGCATCAGCTCCTCGGCCGCCTCGATCCGTTGTTCGCGTTGTGCGGAATGCACGGCGCGCGGTTTCGGGAGCAGGCGTTCGCAGGCGAGCTCGGCCTGCCGCTCGAAAGAATCTTTGAGGACTTGCTGGCACGGCACGTCAACGGTGCGGTCGCCGACCCGGTAGCGACGCAAGATGCCGAGATTGACGCGAGCCCCGGACTCCGTGAGCGGATGCAACAATACGTGTGCGTGGATGTGCGCCCGGTCGTGGTGCAGGGCCACGACGTAGCCGAGCGTATCGCCGGGATAAAATTGCGCTTGGAACTCGGTGAAGGCGTTGCTCACGGCGGTCAGTAAAAACGTGTCGGCGGAAACTCCCGCCTGCCGCATGGCGGCGGCCAACCGGGGATCGAGCGTGAAGACGACATGATGCGCCTTGGTGGCGAGATCGGCGGTGTCGCGCAGCCACCACTGGCGGAGACGGGCCAGTCGATCGGAGGGGGGGAGTTTCTCGATCTCGTGGGTCTGGTAAATTTCAGGCCGGGCGGCGCCGCCGAAGGCCGTGACCCGCCCGTGAAACGGGAGGTAATCGATCTCGGGACGCAACGGGGCCTGGCCGGTCAGAATCGCGCGGAGGTATTCTTCCTCGGTGCGGACCGGGAGTGTTTCAGGGGCGACGTAGTTGGGCTTGGTCGTTTCGTCGGCATACGCGTTGAGAAAATCGCGCAGCGGACGCGCGGCCGTGAAGCTTTTCTTCCGACGCATCATGCCCGCCCGTTTCACGCGCCCGCCGTAGGCGGCCTGAACTGCACCGTAGAGGCTCATGGGGTGGACGTGGAGTAGCGCGCGAGTTGGTCGCGCAGCGCGGCGGCGTCGAGCAGGATTTTTTCGGCGCCGGCGAGGAGTGAACCCAGGCGCTTGAGTTCGGCGGTGAGATTCAGCGCGGCCCGCTCAAGGTCGTCGTCGAGCGGGGTGTCGCCGGTGAGTGAGGCTGATTCGGCCGCTAGCAACTGCAGGCAAAACGCGACCATGGCCGAAACGACGGCATCATTAGAGACGCGCTTGGCATGCCGGACGGCGGCATAGAGTCCGAGTTCGGAGGGCGCGAGCGACACTGTGACGACGAGCGTGCGCGGTTCGGTTTGGGCGACGAGAGTGGCGTTCATGGCGAGCGGGGCGTGGACGGGACGGGAGGCTTGGTCGCGATCAACCGCTGGTGCAGGGCGACGAGTTCATCGGCATACTGGCCCAGCCGACGATAGTGGCCGGCGTGTATGCGGCGGAGCTGTTGTCCGGTCTCAAGGTTCGTCGTCGCGAGAAAAAGCAGCACGATGTTGAGCCGGTCGGAGAGCGACTGCAGGTCGCGCAAGTCGGCGAAACGCGTGAGGTGGGTCGTCGATTCGAAGTGCCGTCCCAGGAAGGCGATCAGGTTGCCGATGGTTTCGGCGCCAAGCTGGTCGGAGAGCCGGTCGAGCATGGCCTTGGTTTCGGCCGAGACTTTTACCGATGCGATGGCTTCAGATTCCGGCGGTTCGTGGTCCGGGTTGGGCAGCGATTCTTCCATGGCGCCGATGGTAGCAAGGAATCATCGCGGAATACCGCGCGACGGGAATCGGGCGATTCGACCCGAGGGGCGACACCGGTGCGACGCGAATCGCGGTGGTGGCGACTCGGCCCGCGACATCGCGCGACGGAAATCACGTCCGTTGCGCTGCGAGCGGCGACCGTGCGACGGAAAATCGCGGAGTTACGCCGAAATCCCGGAAAAATCGGCGGAGTATCCTGATGGCTTGGTTTCCCTCCGTTACATCTCCACGCCCGGGCGGGCCTCTGCGGCGTTTCGACCGCGGTTTAGCGTCCTGTCTCGTTCATAGCTCCCCTGTAGCCGTGGCCGCGCAAATCTGCGGACGGCCGGCAATCGCCCTCACGTGGTTCATGGTTTCGGTCAAAAATTATTGCGCCTGCGCGGAAGCCCTTTGCTCGGCTCTCCCCTCGGGAACAGCTGTTCCGCTGCTTGCGCGTCATCGGTTCTACAGGACTCCGGCGTTACGAAACGAATAATAGCCGAGGTGGAGCGGATCGGCCTTGGGATCGCCGCAGATGACATGATCGGCGAGTGGGATCTCTATGATTCTGGCCGCCTCCCGCAGGCTCCGCGTGACCGAGAAGTCGGCCGGGCTCGGGCAGGGATCGCCGGAGGGGTGGTTGTGCGCGACGATGATACCATAAGCGCCGGCGAGGATCGCGCCGCGAAACACTTCGCGGCACGAAACCAGCGTGGAATTTACCGTGCCGAGACTCACGAGCTGCCGCCCTAACGGATGGTTCCGGCAGTCGAGATAGATGACGTAGAAAGCCTCCTGCAGCGGGTTCTCGTCGAATGCCGACCGCAGGTAATCCACCACGTGTTCTGGAGTGACGAGTCGCACTGCCTCGCCCAACGAGACCAGGGAATAAACCAGCTTGGCTTCGAAAACGCGCATGGTAGCGGCGGCGGTTTAGCGATGGGAGGCGGCGGAAGCACGGGCTCGCTCGGTGGCATAACCGAGGAAAGCCGCATGATCGAGTTGCGCGAAATCCAGGCCCAACGCGTCGCAAAGATGGCGCAGGTCGGCCAAAAGATCGACGATGCACGCCTCGGGCAGCTCGCTCTCTTCGTAGGCCGCGACGATGGCGCGTTTGGCGATCACGCGGCGATAGAGCAGGGGATTCTCTTCGGGTAGGTCGTCGGGAATCGTGCCGAGTGGGTGGAGGGGGATTTCGTTCCAGCGGGCTTCGATGGCGTCGGAGGAAGGTGAGTCGGATCGGGAGGGAGTGGGCATTGGGCGGATGGATTTACTCCGCAGATAACGCCGTCGAAATCAGCGCGGCGTAGATTTCCAACAGCACTTCGGTTTCGTCCTCCGGCCCGACGGTGCAATCGACCACGGCATCCGCCAAATCGTCCAAGCCCGTCGCGGGGAGCGTCCCGCCGTGCCGGGCGAGCACAGCCGAGACCACGCGAATTCCATTCTCGGGCAGGCGCGCCGCGAGGCCTCTGATTTCCTCGCGGAGAGCGGCCAGCGCGTCGTCGTATCCGTCCGCGCTGGCAATGGCCTGGCTGACGCGGCGGCGCATCCGCGCCTCGGCGGGAAATTCCAATTCCTTTTTCATCGCCACAGATAGCGGCGGCCTCCGGCAACCTTTCCAACGTTTCGGTCAGGAAAAATAGCTTTGGCGGCAGTCGGCCGAACAGAACCGCCGGTTGCGCTCGGGTGCAAATTCCGCCGCCGCGCCGCACCACGCGCACTGGCACCGGAGATGTTTTTTCATCTTCGCGATCAACCGGGCTTCGGTCAGTTCACGCACAACCACGTCGCCCCGCCGATTGATCTCGTGGGTGCAGTAGGTGTGGAACTGCCGCACCATGTCGTGACCGTCGCCGCCCCAACCGGAGAGCGTTTTCCGATACCACGTGTCGAGCGGATGCTGCCGGACTTCGCGGATGACGCGGGCGACGGTGCCGGCCGAAACCACGCCACCGTGATCGCCGAGTTTGTGCCAGCGATGGATCATCGGAATGGCAGGGGAGGGCATGACCGCAGATAACAGCAGGTGCGCCAACGGTCTGCGGGCGAATGCGAACTTTTGTCGGAAACGTCGCATTCGCGGGCGACGGCCGGAGGCGCATTTACGGCGCGAGGCCGTGAAATCTCATGAAAAGGAGGGCGCAGCGGTCGTTGGTTGGCGCAGATAATGTGACGGGATAACCGGATTCAAGCAAGCACGCCGGAGGGCCACGTGCGACGCCCGTGGCTAAAGTGCGGCGGTCGGCGCTGCGTGACTCAATCCCACCACAGGCGCCACGTCACGCGCCCGTCGTCATCCGCGACCGTGGAGTTTTCGTCGGCGTGAGTGAGGTCGCCGAGAGTCCGGCAATCGCTGCGGAACTGCGCGGCCGTCAACTTTCGCCAGTGGGTCGAGGCGGCGTTGAGTTCGCTGCCCGACGTGGCGTTGTATTCGACATAGACGACGTGCGAGCCTTCCCAGCCGAAGGTGTAGTGGAAAAGATCGCTGCCATTGTTCGGATTGCACGGGTTGTAGAAGACGCGGCGGTTGAATTCCGTGAGTTGGCGAATGAAGAGCGTCGCATCGAAGCCGTTGTAGCTGCCGACGAGCTGCGCACAGTGCGCGAGGTCGGCGGCGTCGGCGCACGCGGCGCGGCAGTGAGTATTACCAAGTTTCGCGAGAAATTGGGCCGGTGTCCTGATGCCGGGGAGGTGTTCAGGGCGGCGTTGCCAGCTCGGCACGCGGCGTTCGGCCTGCCACGTCTCAAACACAGCGCGGGCACTTTCCTGCGACTCGGGATAGGTGTTGTGGCGGAGAGCGATGGCGCAGATGCGGCCGGCCTCGGTGATTTCTGCGGGGTGGTGGTGGCAAAGTTCGCCGAGGTGTGCGTAGTCGCGAATGAGCGGATCGAGGCTGCCATTGCACCTCCAGCCGCGAAAGATGACTGGCTGCCAAGCGGGCGAGGGAACGATCAAATCAGTGGGAGATGAGGGCGAGGACATGAGCACAGATAACGGAAAGCGAAACCGTCACGTCGCTGCGGTCGTCAAGTTGGTCCGCAGCCGGCGCAACCGCCGGTCGCCGCACCGGCGAACAGGGTCTTCAACCACGCCGGCCATGACTCGACTTCACCACGCGTGAGCAACGCGGTGGGCGTCCGGGCGATGATCTCATCAATCTCGTCCGGTGGGAGAAGCTGATGCTGCCGGATGAAATCGGTCATCGAGCCGGGGCGGGGCGTGGCGCCTCTCGCACCTTTGACCGGCTTGCGCCAGAGGCCGTCAATCGAGTGAAGGCGCGGCCGGGCACGGGCCTCGATGGTCACGATTCGGCGCAGCTCGTCGTGCGGGGCCTCGACCAGCTCCGCCGGCTTGGTCGCCGGGCAGAAATAGCAGGCGGATTTCGACGGCAGCGGCAGGCGTTCCTGCACGATAATCGCCTTGCACGCCTCGCGATCGAGGCCCCATTCGATCAGCGGATACCAATAGTCGTAATCGCGATCCTCACGATCTCCGGCGTGATTGCGCCGTCGCAGGTCAGCCGGCCCGGCGTCGTAGCCGATCACTTTCCGCACGCGGCCACCGGCAGCCCAACACTCAATGGCCGGCCGCCATGTTCGGACGAAGGCATCCTGTGGCGCGACCTTCCACTTGAGGCTGCAACTTTTGAAACCGAACGCCAGCGACGGCAGCGTGGCGTTGGTCAGGAGATTTTCCTCCAGCGAATGATAGGGCGGGTAGTTTTTGAAATTCTTCGGCTCGTAGCGGACCACTTGAAGTGCCGGAAATCCGACCTGCGCCAGCCACGCGTCGATCACGGGGCGGTAGGCGTAGGTCGTGGCTTTTTCGCTCCCGGTATCGGCGAAGAGAATCAAGTCCGGCCGGATGCCACGCCGACGGAATTCAATCAGGAGCGCGGTCGAGTCAACACCCATGCCGTAGGCGACGACGAGGGGCTGGCGGGCCGGCGAATCGAATGAAATTTCCTCCTGCTTCATAGCTGGAGACAGATAACGCGCACTCGGTTCGCGCCGCCGTGCCCGCCGTGCCGAGTCTGCGGCCCTGTTTAACTATCGGCATTCGATGAGTTCGCCGCGCTGATTGCGGACGCCCGTTTGCGTCAGGATGCCTTGATCGATCGCGGCGATGATCGCCGGTCGACTGTGCTGACGCGCGTGGTCGTAGGGATTGTGATAGGTATCACGGTTTACCTCGTAGTCCCAATGGGGATAGGTCGGCAGACCGCTGGCGCAGAAAATGACGCCGGGTTCACGGCAACGGTCGTTGCGATAGCGCGGCTCGGGGCGCAGTGAGAGCCAACTATCGCCGTAGCGGTCGCCCGGATAGATGGCGTAAACCTTCACACCCTTGTGTTCCAGCAACAGCCATTCGTGCCACGTTTGCCCGTGGGGCAGGTCCCATCTCTGGCGGAGTTCGGCGAGCGAATAGGCTGCGTCGTCCTCCAGATCGCGGAGCAGGATGGGGTGACGACGTGCGACATTCGCCACGCGCACGCGTTCGCGCTCGCACAGCGGATTGAAGGATCTGCCGCTGCGATGCTCCGTTCGATCCGAGATGCCCCCATAGATGGCGCGAAAGCGCTTCACGTAAGGCCGGGCGCATTTTTTGCAGATGTGACCGCTGATTTCGTAGGCGTGGTCGGGCTTCGGCAGGCGATCCACGAAGACGACATCGGAGCCAATCAGACTGCCTCCGCCGATGATCGGAACGCACAGAAAGGGCCGGCGCTTGATCCAATAGATGCCGGGCAACCGGGTGGCGGTGCGTGCGAGTTCGTTCTTCACGAGGATGAATTCGCTGACGCCACTCGGCATCACATCGTCGTCGCCGCAGAGCTGGCAGGTTTTGACGATGTCGTGGTAGCAATCGGAGCAGACGTTGTCGTGGCCCTCGGCCCAGTAGCTCTCGTCTGCCGGCACATTGCACCCGCAGCGGTCGCATTGGGTATGGTGGTCGTTCATAAATGGATCGGTTGGCGAGCGCCCTATTCTCCTTTGCGAGGAAATGCCGGGGCGGCTCGCAGGGGAGATAACTTGGCCAACAGATGTGGTTATGATCGCCCGGTGTCGCCTCCGGTTTACAGAGGGCGAGGCTTCGAGCGTGGCTTCAATCTCCGGCGGTCTCCGCGACGAGACCGGCGTCAGCGTCGCCTACCCATAGCCAAGCTTGGACGTAGGCTCCGGGGGCGTCGCCTTTTGAAATGACAGCGGATTCGTCCACTTCGATCTCGCCGTCGCGCGCCAGCGACTCCGCTCCGCGTTGATAGGCGGCGAGGGCGCCCCGTCGTTCAGCTGATTCATGGGCGCCGCAGCGCCGGGCAATTTCCTCCAGAAAAGCGGCGGCCTGAGCGCGGTCGGAGTGAGCGTCCAGCAGCGTCTTCAAGGCCTGAATTTCGGCGATGGGGAGCAGGAGGTCGTGGGCGGGCAGGAACGCGATTTGGTTTTCCACGCTGGCAGATAAAGCCCGCCGGGCAGCGGACGGCGGGCTGGGTGAAGTTACCGCGGCAGTCGCTTGGCGATTTCCGCGAGCTTCTTCGCGGCGAGGGCGGTCGTGGCGCTTTGGAGGCCGCGATGTTCCAACTGCTCGAACTGAGGATGCGCGGTGATGGGCGAGACACCGGTGACACCCGTGGCGTCGAACGCGCCGACGAGGCCCGCAATCATTTCGTTCCACTCGCCGACCTCTTTCGCGAGGGCGGGGAGGTCGCGTTTCTCCCAATACTCGCCCTCGTCGTTGACGCTGGCGATCAAGCCGAGTTCGCGCCCCTTGTCCAACATCGCGGTCACCGTTAGGTGACACTGAAGGAAGTGAGGCATGGAAACCGTGGAGGCATACTGGGTCTTGCAGAAACTGTGTCCGGCCCACGGCGCGAACGCGGTCTTGATGCCCTTGCCCTCGTGAAACACGGACTCGGGGAAACGGCCGATGAAAATATTGGCCTCCTCGCAACCTTCCCCCGGCCACGTCGAAAACCCGACGAGCTCCAACGGTGGAACGCGCAGCCAGCATTCGCGCCCGGAGCCGCGGTTGAGGACGAGGCTGCCCTCGGATTGAATCATCGACCACCGCAACGGATGCTCGCGGTCGTCGTGGATCTTTTTGATGTCGGAGCCCCGCAGGTGGACGATCTCTCCAACGGTGTCGAAGGGAAGGTCGAGGCAGGCGGAGCGCAGCTCGTGCAACTTGGCGAGAACCGTCGAGGTGCTGAGCGAATTTTCGAGTGTCCAGTGAATGGTAAGTCCCATGCCCGCAGATAACGGGCGCGCGGCGCGGCTTTTGGCCGGGACGACTCAGGCCGCGCGAGGGCGGGACCGGCGGGCACGCTTCGCGGCGGGGCCGATGACCGGGGCGATGACTTCATCGGAGTCGCCGTCATCGGTGTCGTGGTAACAAAACGTCGCCGTCCATTCGAGTGACGGAAACAATTGCTCGGCGTCCGGACCGATGGTGTAGCTCACCGCGAAACTCTCCACCTCGTCGTCGCTGGTTTCCAAGGCCGGGCTCTTCACGAACGTCTCGTAGAATGCGAGTGCCAGTTCCGGCATACTATCCGCCGGGCCAAGTGGTTTTCCCTCAAAGGAGTGGACGCAGAGCACGGCGTTGCACGCGGTAAGCAGGGCCGCTTGCTGAGATTCATCGAGCACGACGACGGCCCCGTCGATCGCGTGGAAGGTGAGGGTCTGCGACCAGCAATAGCCCTCGGAGTCGAAGTCCAGTTCGGCCTCAATCGAACCCACGCCCAATAAATTGACGGCGGCGAGCAGGGCGGTGAAGAGATCGGGATGATTGGCTTTGGCGGTGTGCGGTTCGCCGTGCGAAGTAGTGTTGTAGCACACCTCGTGGCGGACGGCGCGCTCGGCGATGTCCACGGCGACACTGCCTCGGCCGCCCTCGTTGTTATACCAGTCGCCGAGGTGGGAATTGATGTGGTCGTCGAAGTGTTTCTCGACGAGCGCTGCCAGAAGTTTTTCTCCCTTGTCCGCGTGCGGTGGCAACTCGACCTTGTATTCCGGGTAAAGGAGATGGTGGCGCGCGAGGGCGAGCAGCCACTGCTCGGTCACGGCCTCGTCGCTGGGCAGGCGTTTCTTGACGTAGGTGAACTCCACGTGGTCAACGGCGCCGCTGTCGCCGCCGCCGCTGAAACTCAGCTCGGCCCGCCGGACGCCGAGTGTGGCGAGGAAATCAATGAGGAAGGCGGCGGAGTATTCTTCGGCTGAAAAGCTGGTTGTGGTCATGACCGCAGATAATCGCGCCGCCGACTCTCCGCAGATTTTCAAGGTTTACGCGGCGCGATGCCTCGCGCGACGGGAGCGTTTGGCTGCCGGCGCAATGACCGGGGCAGCAAGTTCGTCGGATTCACCGTCCTCGGTCGTAAGGTAGTAAAACGTGGCCGTCCATTCGAGCACGGGTGTGCCCGAATTCATTCCCAGGGCGAGCGTCACATTGTAACTTTCCACTTCGCCATCCTCGCCGAAGGCCAACGCCGCCTTCTCCACGAAGGCTTCGTGCAGCCAGAGCGTGAATTCCTCGATGCTGCTCGCCGCCAGCGGTGCGTGGCGTTTGCCCGGATGAGTGCTGGCGGCGGCGTGACACGCGTCGAGGAATGCCGCCTGCGTTGGGTCGTCGAGGGTCACCGTCGTGCCGTCCGCCGCCCGGAAGGTGAAATTTTGCGACCAGCAATGCGCGTCGTCATCGAAGTCGAGTTCGGCCTCGATGCGGGCGATGCCATAAGTGGCGGCGACGCCGAGGAGCGCGCGAAAAAGCGCCCGCCTTCTCACCCTGCCGGAATGAGGTTCGCCGGCGGTCGTGGTGTTGTAGGTGACCCGGTGACTGATGAGCCGGCCCGCGATGTCCAGCCCGACACTGCCGCTGCCGCCGTCGCCGTTCACCCAGTCGCCGAGATTTGAGCTGAGGTGGTCGTCGAAATATTTTTCGACCGCCGCGGCAAGGAAGCGCTCGCCTTTCTCGCCATGCGTCGGCCCTTCTGCGGAATATTCCGGGTAGAGCAAGTGATGCCGGGCGAGCGCGAGTCGCCATTGTTCGCCGACCTGTTCCTCGCTGGGTTGACGGTCTTGGCGATAAGCGAAGGTCACGTCGTTCACGGCGCCGTCGTCGCCGCTGCCGCTGAAACTCAGATCGGCGCGCGTGACGCCGAGCGAAGCGAGGAAATCAATGAGGAACGCCGCGGCGTATTCCTGTGCGGTGTAGTCGGGGGGATTCACGGGAAGAAAGAGTCAACGCGGCATGAGTTCGGCGTAGATTTCCTCGGTCGGGGTATCGACCTGGCGCACGTGCATCCACGGTTCGGCGCGAATGGCGCGGAGCCAATCGAGTGCGGCGGGAATCCGCCCGTTGAAATCCTCGCGCACGTGTTGCTCGCCGAGCAGGCGCACCGGGATGGGTTGGCCCGCGCTGTTGAGGAGGGTGACCCCGAAAATTTGCTCGGCGAGGAAAATGCCCTCGCTGTGATGACGCAGCGCGCGATGCCGGAAATCGGCGGCGATGACCTTGGTCGCGTCGAACCAGTTGTGGAGCGGGAGGTAGTCCTCGGGTTTCCCGCCGAAGCGACGTGCCGAGGAGACCGCGTGAATGTAGGAGTGAGCCATGTCCGCAGATAACGGATGCGTGTGCGCCTCCGGACCGGTCAAGACGCCTGAAACGCTTCGATCGCGTAGGGATCGCCGCTGACGAGCTTCGTGAGTTTTTCGAGCAACGGGCTCTCGCGCATCACGAGCTTGGTCGCCTGCACAAGGGCGAGCGACCGCGCGAGAAAGATGGCGAACTCCGCGTGGCCGGCGATGCCTGCGACGGCATGCAGGCGCAGCGCGTAGTTCAACGCGCTGTGAGTGAGCACGGGCTTCTCGATACACATATTTACCACGGAGCCGCACAGCAGCGAAAGCCGGTCGATCTCCTTGGGGATTTCCGCATCCCTCGGCCGCGCGAGCACGTCGGCCGCGTCGGGAATCTTGTCGGCGTGGCTCAGAAACCCCACGAAGTCCGTGCCCGCTTTTTCGCCGACGTGCCCGCAGATGAGTGCGAGCCGCAGGCCGGGGTCGTCCGGGCTCAGTGCCTCGATTTCTCGCAAGTCCGCGCCGACGCGTGCCCATGTCGCGGGGCAACCGAAGGTGAGGGCGGCGCGGTCGCTCGGGTCAAAATTATTGAAGTGCGGCGCAAAGGCCGGGACGCCAAAGAACGCGGCGACGCGCGCATCGCAGCCGTGGGTGAGTGCCCACGCGTTCCACACGGCGAGGTCGGCCCGGATGTTGATCCACTGAAAGCGCCGCCGCATGGCGAGGTGCATGTCGCGGCCGGCGGAGAGTGCGCTGCCGGGATTGCCGTCGGCGATGATGAATACGTTGTCACGGAGCGTGAGTTGCCCGACCGCGCGCTCGGCCATGAGGCGGTAGAGCGTCGGCATGACGGACAGGTCGGCGGCGGCGTTGAGTTCGTTCAGGTAAAGCCAGACGGGACCGCCGTCAGGAGCGTGCTCATTGGAGAGCGCGGCCATCTGCGCCATCGGCGCGAAGCCGGTCACGGTGCGACCGCTCGGGTCCGCGTAGGTGTGCGGCAGGCCCGCGAGGTCGAGGCGATCAAGCAGGCTCGCAACCAACACAAGCAAGTCCGCGCCCGCCTCGCGCGCGAGCGTGGTGATGACTTCGGTTTTGCCGACGCCGGGCGTGGAGAGAAGAAAAACGCTGCGCCGTTTGGCGGCGGCGAGACGGAGGACGGGCGGAAGTTCGCGCAGCGTGAGCGCCGCGCCGGTGTCGATAGATTTGGAGGCCATGCCCGCAGATAACGCTCAGGTCCGCGCGGCGAAGGCGTGCGCCGGGACGGCGATTTTTTCACCGAACGGAACGGGCAAGGCCGCGATTTCTTTTTCCGTCTCGCCATACACCGCCCAAATCACGGGAAACTCCGGCGCACTGGCGGGCATGGTTCCAAACGTGTCCGTGAAAATCACGAGACTGTGCGGGGGCGTGCTTTCGGAGAGGTGCGAGAACAACGGCACGAACGAGGTGCCGCCGCCACCGGACAGCGTTTCCGGCGCCGCCTGAATCCATTCGTCGCCGAGCACGCCGTCATCGCCCTGCAACCAACGGACGCGCCCGCCGCACGCGCGGATGATGCCGTCAATTTCGCGCACGGCGCTGGCGAGATTTTCCGGGGAAATCGAGCCGGAAGTATCGACATAGACGGCGCAGTCGCAGCCGTGGAAAACTTCCCGCGGCAGGTAAAGCCCCAGCGCGCACCCGCGCCGGTGCGGGCGCGACCAATCCGTGCGCGCTCGTCCGAACGCCTCGTGCAACGCCAGCCGCAGTTTCTCCTGCCACGGCACAGTGGAGCCGCGACTCATTTCGGCGGCGCGCTCAGCGCCGCGTGAGGCGCGCCCCTGGGCTTGCGCGTAGAGCTGCGCGGCGACGACGCGCGTCTGCCAGACTCGCATCCGCCCGGCCGGATCTTCGGCCTCTGCGGAGCGCGATGGGCTCTCATCGCCGGTGACACCCGCGGGGCCGCTGGGCATCACATCCGTCATCGGCAGTTTTAGTTTCGCCAGCGTGCGGTGCGATTTGCGGACTAACTCACCATACACTTCTTCGTAGGACTTGCCGGCGAACCGGTCGTCGATGAGCGCGGTCTTGGGCAACCAGCGGGGATTGTCGTCACGGAGGATGAGATTGATGACGAAATCGTGGGCGAGGTTGGACAGCACCGGATCGTGGCCCCGGCCGCGCCAGAAAATTCCGAGCGCGGGATGCAGCGCCTCGTGGGCCAGGATGAAGGCGCGTTGCTCCACGCCCTCCAGTGCGGCGAAAAATTCTGGATTCAGAAACACGCGGTCACACGCATCCACGGCGGCGGTCGGCACGCGGTCCGTGAGGATGGGTTTTAGGTGAGCGAGCAACGAACCGTAGAACGGATAGCGCGCGAGCAAGAGCAGGCGGGCCGCGCGGAACATCTGTTCGACGGCATGGAGGGAAACGGTGGGATTCATGCCTCGCAGATAACGGCCGTGTCGGCTCGGGCGCCCGTCGCGAGCACAGGCATCCGCGCATGAACGGCACAAAGCCGGACCAACTCGGTAGCGAGTTGCGCGTAGTCTTCCGCCGTGCCCTGTTCCTCGGCGTGCCGGTAGCTCGGATAGCTCCCGCCGCTTTCGAGGTGTTCGCGGCACAGGCCCCGCGCACCCGTCCAATCGAGTGTGCGCCGGTGCAGGGCGCGAATGCTTCGCAGTCGGTTCACCGAATCGAGCACGTCACCGTAGGGAATTGCGCCGAGACGGAAGAACGCGATGTCGCGGGCGAGATAGTGGCGCGTGAATTCGACGACAGTGATAGGAGCAGTCGGTGCCGGAAAGTTGGTCATGCCGGCAGATAACCGGTGGCCCGCTTGCGCCGTTTATGCGACGGGCGGGCAGCTCACCGCCGCGGCCTCGTTCATCGCCACGCGCATCGCGTTCACCACTCCGGAAAAATCGCGGCCGATGTCATACCAGAGCGCCCACCGATTGCCGAGGCCCGTGTAGTCCTGCCGTGATCGGCAACCGCGAAACATAAACGCTCGCCCGCGGCCGAAGTCGATTTCGGCGTTGAGCGACACGTAGAGATGATCGGCGTGCAGCGTCACGTCACCGGAGCCGGCGATGCCGCCGCTATTTACCCGCAGATCGAACTGCGAGGGGCCGAGTGTCAGTTCGGTGGCAAACCGGGCGGCGAGCCGGCGAGTCTCGCGGAGAAAGTGTGCCTTGTTTTCCTCGTGATAGGAGAGCTGGGCGTTGGCGACAAAGCGGGCGAGGGCGGAGATTTCTGCGGAGGTGATTGGTTTCATCCCCGCAGATAAGCCGCCGCTTCCTGCTCTAGTTCCGCGCGTGGTCGGGCCTCCGGAGCAGTCCGCTGAAGCGGCCACTGAACTGTTCCGTCTCGAAATAGCGCAGCAGCCGCATGGTGCCGTCACTGCGACGTTCGACGGAATACTGTCGGGCCAAGGTGAATCCGTCCTTCGTTTCATAACTCGCGAATACGACTTCGTAGCGATCCGGCCGCTCAGCTGGCGACGGTCCCGCGAAAGGATCGCGGGGATCGAGTGGGCGCGCGGCCCACGCTTCCATAAACAGCGCGTAAGCCGTGGCACCGGCGTCACGCAGCGTTCGCGCGATCGCCACCGCTTGAGCGTCTTTCGTGCGCTCGGGATCGAGCCGGGCGGCGATATCGGCGGGCACGCTGACTTTGAAGCCGGCGATAAACGTGTCGTCGCGCCACATGAGCACGGTGGGAGCGAGGCTGGTCGTGGGCTGCCAGTTGACCTTGGTGACGAAGCCTTCGATCCGGTTGGCGGCGATGCGGAGTGGTGGTGGGTGGGACATAGCCGCAGATAACGTTCGGCCCGCTCCGAATCGCGTGTTCTAGCGTCACGCCGTCGGTGATGCCGGGGTGCCGTCGTCGAGCTGCGCGGCGAAACTATACAATCCATCGAGCAGGAACTCCGCGACCGGGATGGGCTCCACCTCGTCGCCCGCGCCGCATTCGTCATCCGTCTCGGCGGCGGCGCAGACTACGCCGTCACAGCGCCGCAGGGAGTGGAAGCGAAGCACCTGGCCCTCCTCGTGAGGGTGGGCGAGCCGGAGGTAGTCGGTGCGAAAGGAGCGCGGAGTTTCGTCAGCGGGAACACGCGCGTTGAGGTAGGTGAGGAGCGCGGCGGCGAGCGTATCGTAGGAGGATTGAATTTCAGCGAATGAGGTCATGGGTGAATGGCGTGAATCATCGGCGCGCGGCGCTGCGCTCGGTGGCGTTCTCGGGCCGCGTTTTCTTGCCGGGCACGAAGCAGAGTCGAAATCCTGCCGCGCATTTGACCGCCATGCCGAAAGCCGCCTCGAGGGGCAGGTCGAACCACGTGCGACGGCCTTTCTCGCGGAAGCGGAGCAGATCGCCCGGCCCGATGGCGACGACGATGGCGCGGGCCTTGGCCCGCGAATTCGGAAAAAGCACCATGTAGGGTGCGCGCGTCACGCGCTGCACGGCCTTGTCGGTCGTGGTCATGGCTTGTCCTCCAGTGGGAGCCCCAGCTCGCGGGAGTAGCGGGCGACATTCCAGCCCTCGGCGTGCGCACGGGTAAAGGCTCGTAGCACGTCGCGGGCGGAGCACGGCAGCGTCGGCTCCGCGTCGGTCGGGGCGAAGTCCTCTGCGCGCAACTCATGCCACACGTGGTCGTCCTCGTTGAGTTGTCCTCCGCTGTAGGCCGCAACCCCGGATTGCAGGGGTTCCCAGCCCACTTGCTGCGGAATGAAAAATTCGCCGCAGTCGAGACAGGCGGAAACTTGTCGAAACGTAATCTGCCCCGCGACGATCACTGCGCCCGCCGCCTTGTAGTTGCTGGCGTCGCGGTAGAGGTAGGCGATGCGCGTGTTGGGTGTTTTCATGATGCCGAGAGAGTTTGTCGAATTGCGCACTCCTATCGATGCAGGTCGTCGGGGCGGGTGAGGCCGAATCCGCGCAACACCATCGTTTCGGGCGCCACAAATCGCGTGCCCTTCACATCCTCGATGAGGAACGGTTTCTTGCGCGCTTTCAGATTCAGCCCGACCAGCCGGAAGCGCACGCCGCGGCCATCGGTGAACGTCTGCCCAAGATGCCCGGGCGTGAGGCCGAAAAACGCCGCGTTTGTCTTGAAATCCTCAGCTTCTCGCGACGCCACCGTGCCATCGGCCGCGATGATTGCCGCCTCAATTGGGATGACGCAGTTGTGGGGACGATAGGTGATGCGGCCTGTGTTGAGACGGATGCCGTGGAGTTCGCCGACTTTGGCGAGAGCAAGTTCGACGGCCGCACGCAACGCGTCGATGGTGGCGGGATCAAACGAAAAGATTTTCATGGAGTGATTGGATTGAGGGATACAGAAAACAGCGGCTGACTCGTGCTCTGCGGTTTACCCATTCGACGGCGTGGCCTGCGGCAGAGCTCCAGATCGGTGAGCCAGCGCTCGATCCAGTCGTGGCCCATCAGCGGAGTGCGTGTCGCGCGGCGGCCGAGCCTGCGGTAGATTTTCACGGCGGGCAGCACGCCCTGCCAGTTCACGTAAACGATGCGGAATATCAGGCCATTGTCGGGATTGCGCACCGTGAGTCCGTCGCGGTCAGCGGCGATAAGTCGCGCAAGAGTCGGGGCCTTGTTTTTCTTTCTGCGAGTCTTCACGCCACGCAGATAAGAGACGGCGCAGCTGCACGAACGCCGCGTTTTCGATCTGGCGCACGCGCTCGCCGCTGAGTCCAAGCGATGCCCCGACTTCGCGCAGCGAGCCGCCGAGGCGTTGCTGCCGCCGCCGTCCGCCGCTGGTCAATCGTGGCCGGTCGATTTGCGACGGTGTGGCGCGCGCGGCAAAGTCGAAACGCTCGCGAATGATCGCCTGAGCGCGGGGATCGAGTTGCTGGAGGGCGACGCGAACGGACTCGATGCGTTCATGTTCCATCGCCAGCTGGTCGCCGTGCTGGGCAAATTCATCGACCAGCGTCTGGTGCAAGGTCTCGCCGCAGTGAGCACCCGTTGCATCCAAGCTGAAAACAAGGTCCTGTCCCGCCGCGCGGCCCACGCGACCCACGTTCCAACCGAGCAACGCGGCAAGTTGCTCCGCCGTGGCTTCGCGACCGGTTTGTTCCAGCCAGCGCCAGCCGGCCTCTGCCAGTGCGACGCGATCTTCGCGCGGTGAGGGACGGCGACGGCCCACTCTGGCCACACTGACCAACGAATGAAATCTCGACCGCAGGTGGAACGTCGCGAATTCGCCAAACCGGCTGCGCCGTGGATCGAAGCGGCGCGCGAGTTCGTAGAGCGTCGCGATGCCTTCGGAAACAAATTCTTCCGCGTCGGGCTGGCCGGGGCAACTCGCGGCAAACCGCTCCGCCAGAAAATGCACGAGACGGAGGTTGCTGCGCACCAGTTCATGCAGCGCCGTTTTATCGCCCGCACGTATTCGCTCGGCCAAGGCCATCTCGGCCTCGGGCGAGAGCAACGCGTGATCGAGCAGCCGGCGAGTCGTGACGGATCGAGTCCGTCGGAGCGGTAGTCGGTCCTGACTATCGCGGCGTGGGCCGTGAGTATTGTGGCGGAGTGGATTCACGCCCGCAGATAGTGGCAGGGGAGGGCGGCGACACTTTTCTAGGCGGTCGCTTGCGTCGGCCGCTGCTCGAGAGGCGCCACCTTTGGCGGCAGTGGGTGCAGCGGGCCGCCGAGACCGAGGACGGCGGTCGCGACGTCGGCCTGCGTTGATTCCAAATACTGCGAGGTGGTGGTGATCGCGCTGTGGTTCAGTGCGCGCTGCGTCAGGATCAAGTCGTGGCCGGATTGATCGTAGATGGCGCGCGCGAAGGTTTTCCGCATGGAGTGGGTTGCGATGCGGTGATCAAATCCCAGCCGTCGCGCTGAACTCTTGATGATGCGCCATGCATGCCCGACCGTGATGGGTGAGTTTGCGCCTTTCCTGCTTTTGAAGAGAAATGTGTCGGCCGGCGGGCCTCCGTTGGGGAAACTCGCCTGCATGTAAGTCTGCAGCGCCGCTTGCAGCGCGGGATGGAGCGGCACGGTGCGCGCACGAACGCGGCGCGCTTTGCGGCCGTCGCCGCCTTTGAGCTGACGCCGCGCGAGGGTGATTTCCTTGGCCGCGCGTCCGTCGTTCCAGGCATCGCCGCAGCGAATGGCCAGCAATTCGTGGATGCGAAAGCCGGTGTAGAGGCCGAACAGAAATAGCAGCCGGTCGCGCGCCCGATCAAGCGACGCGGTCATTTCGATCTGTTCGGCTGGGGTCAGGGCACGAGTGGCGCACATGCTCCGCAGATAACGAGCGCCGCCACGACCCCGGATTCAGGCGGAGAACTCCATGGCGAGCATTTGCTGGCTCGCATTTTCGCTGCGCCGCGTATCGGTCGGCGTTTCCTCCAGCGGATTCCAACCGAATTCCATGACTCGGCGAAACGCCGAGACGAAAAACGCGTGCGTGTGGTCGAACCGTTCGCGCTGGCGGTGGGAAAGGCTGGATTTGAGACGTCCGTGCACCTCGCTCGGCGTGCGAAAGGGAAAGCCGGGGAGGGTGGTTTTGTGATAGCTCTCCAGCGCCGAATGCCAGAACCGGTCTCGCGCCGCACGATAGTCGGCGATGGCGGTCTCGCGCGCCTGTGCGAGTTCGGCCGCCGCGATCTCCGGGCGCGCGGCGAATTGCTCCGCTGCGGCCTGGCCCTCGGCGGCGAGGGCGGCGAGCGCATCGCGCACGCGGTCGAGGCGGCTGCTAAAAATGGCGGCACGGCGTTTATAGTCATCCTTCGTCTCCTTCGGCATCCGGCCGCTTCGCAGGGTGACGCATAGCTCGCCGTGATCGCGCGCAAACTCGAAGGGAATGCCCGCACGCAGGCGGCGAAGAATTTCCGGTCTCACGGTCCGGCGGTAGCGACGCAACATCCGCAAGGCGATTTTCCAACGTAGAAACACCGCGTCGAGTGAGTCCAAAGCTACGCCTTCAGTTGTGATCGTCGCGCGGTAAAGCCCGCCCTTTTGCAGCAATTTCGGCGCGACTGCCACGAATACATCGCTGCCGTCGTCCGTCGCGTTGCTCAGCAGCACCGAACGGTTGAACCGGTAGTATCCGCCGGGAAGAGGCACGCGAAACCCACCTGCGCGCAAGGTAAAGCGGGCCGTGAGGCCGGGCGTCGCCTTGACGGCCTCCTGCCAGCATCGGGCAAAGCGAGAGTCGATCTCGCCGTCGGGCATGACATCGGGGCGAAAGCTAAACTCCGCCGGTTTTCCTTCCGCGAACCACGTGTAGAAACGAATTTTCGAGTCGATCTGATCCGACAAGGTGGGGGATGACGGTGCGTGCGGAGAGCCGGAACCATAGCGGGCAAGCGCGGTTTCCTCAATCTCTGCGGCGGAGTGGGGGAGTAACTCGGTCGCTCTTTCCACAAATGCAGTCCGGCGAATCGTCTGGTTTCTCGGGCAATCGGTGAGGCGCATGTGAGTTGGGATTGTGCGCAGATAGGGGGACTGAACGTTGGGGATAGCGTGACACGCCCAGGATTTTTTCGCCGCCCCCGTCGCTAATATCGGGTTCCTTCAAACGGGTTTCCGACGGCGCCCTTGCTAGGATCAAGCAATGCCGGAACCACGCAGCGCAGTTCTCAAAGATCTCGTCGTTGAGGCCGAACACGTGGCCATTGAGCTCAACGGCCGTCGCATACTCTTCCGCGCCGATCCACGCTCCGAGGCGTATGAGTCATTTCGGAACCTGCATGAAAAAATCGCGGCGAGCGTCGCTGCACGCGCGAATCAGCCGGCGGCTAGCGACCTGTTTTCTCGAATCAGTGCCTTCTTCCGAGGCTTGTTCGGCACTGGCTCCGACTCTGGCGATCAGGCTTCGCCGTCGGCGCAACGTGGTTCCGTATGGCAAGGCCCGCAGCATTCCTTCGATCCAGATGTCCGAATGCAGAATGGGCACGCCAAGAAAATCTTCTTGGATGCCGGCGGAATGCATGTGCGGTGGGGTGAAAATATTTCGACTCGAACTACCGAAACACCGTCCGCTCAATCCACAGCGTCGGTCGATTTGACGTTTGCTCCCGATTCTCCGGTTACGGAGCAATTGCACCGGTGTTTCCGCGAATTGGCCAAGCTCGGCTACGCCGTTCCCGTCGTTGACGCTGCGATCCGCTCTCCGGTGATCGTCGATCCAAAATCAACCGACCAAGCTGTCGCTTCTATCCTCTCGAAGAATAAAGATACCGTGACCGAGTCCCCGGGCTTCCAGCCGAGTTCAGCGACCATCGAAAAGTCGGCCGTTTCCCCGCTTGGATTGGCCGTGACCACTGGAGATACATCCCAAAAGATCGTTGAGACCGCGGGCCGTGATGATGCGAGCACGGCTGTGACAAATGGACCGCGAGAGCGGAAGCCAGTTTCAAAAGATTTGGTAACGATGCGACTGAGACCGGAGTTGCCTGATTCGCCCGCAAGGGGCTTGGTCGCTTCGGTCGAAGCGCCGGAGTCGGCCGAGGTTTTAGTCGCACCGGAATTGCTCTTGCGCGCGCTCCGCGCGTCGGCCGCCCTGCCTCCGACCAGCGAGCGGAGGCTGACATTTCTTCAGTGCATGAGAAATGAAAACGGCATGCGGATCGTGAATGTCGGGTTGGGCTCAAATGGCAAAGGGCAACCCTATGCATGGCACGATGCGGCCACATGGTGGCAAACCCAAGGGAAAGACCTTGCGACCACTGCGGAGGCGCCGAGTCGGGAAGGGCCGGCCGGGGCCACAAAGATTTCCGAACGCACCTATGTCTGTGGCCAGTCACCGTTGAGTGTATCGGCCGTGATTGGATCACCAGGCGCCGAGGTGGAGCCCGCGTCGCCGACCGCTTAGCCCGACGACTCGTGTGAGTTTAATACCGAGCGAGATTGAACGTGAAAGGCGACATATCCGCCCGGATCCCGATTTGTGCTCAATCTCACACGAGATCTCAGTCGCACCAACGCCTGATCTTCCAACGCCAAAAGGTAGTCCTCCGCGCCATCGGATAATGAACCGACTCGCCGCGCATAGGACAACATCACTCGACCAAAGGCCGGCACTTCTTTCCGCAGCAAATCGCGAAGGTATCGCGCTATCTCAGAATCTTCCACTTCCTGATCCGGCTCCGGTCCTTCGGCTGCGATCACGTTGGCGAGCGACACCTCGCGTTCTCTCTCATCGCCCTCGGACGAGGCGGATTGGTCGAGCGAAATGACGACTGGTCGCCGCAAGAATGAGCCGTAGGCGTCGGCACTGATGCTCAAAGCGGAACAGATCTCGAATTGCGTCGGCTCAGGCCGCCCCTCGGCGCGGCATTGCTCAACGAAGCGATCAATCCGGCGGATGATTCGCTGCTGATTGATCGAAACCGGCACGACGCCGCTGGTCTTTTGCGTGTAACGGGAAATGTGATAGCGAATCCAAAATGTCGCAAAATATCCAAACCGGGCCGACGTCTCGTTGTTCGGCACGTAACGATCGATCGCGGCCAGCAGTCCGACGAGGGCAGCGCTGAGCAATTCATCATAGTTTCGCCGACCGCGCACCGCCGCTTTTGCCAAGCCGAGGTTTGCGTCAAAAAGTTCGTTTCTCTTTGCGTTGATGACCCGGCAGGAAACGCTCAAGGCGTTTCCGGCTGTGCCGGACATGGCGCCGCCCGCGGCGATCGTGAAGTAACTTTCAACGGGCAAAGAGGTGAGCAGGAAATCGGCGAGCCGATGGCTGTGCTCGGCGTTTTGCTCAACGCTGGCGACTAAGTCCGACAGTGTCCGGCGCCGGGCTGCGCTGACGCGCGCAGCGCGCCATGATTTCGACACGCCAGAAGACTCCGTGGCCTCATCGTCCCGCGGTGGAAGTGAATCCAGCCAGGCGCGAACGAGGATCGGGTGCCGGGCAAGTTGATCCACGAGCGTGCGCTGGAGTGCATAAAATTCCTCAAACTGAACGCGGTTGTCCTGATAGCCATGTCCGTTTGCCGGCAAGTGACCATTCCGTCCTCGATCATTTCGCGCTGGTTGGAGTGCCATGTGAACGCCCGCCTCCATTCTGCGCCGTAGCGTGAACCGCTGCGGCCCGGTTCGACCGCGTTGCGCTCTGACCGCAGTCGGCAACGGGTGCCGCCGTGGTCTCACGACTTGTATATCGAGGCACCGGCTGAACTTTGCCGTCAGCCCTGATGAAGATGAATTGGTCGCGCTTCCGCATCCACCGCATTGAATCGCATCGTGGGCACGATAACAGGCGGGAGGTGAGATGATTGTCTCGAAAGTGTCGGCGATTCTCTCGACTGCCGTGATGGAATCTAGTCCCGAGGTGGAGGCGTCTTCATGGCGCGAAAATGGCGGGCCATCTGCGAATGATCGGAAAGGCCGGCTGCCTGCGAGACTTCTCTTACGGTGATGCGACCAGTCGATCGCGAATGCCGTTCACGGCACCAGCCCGCCGTAGGGCGTCAATGCCATGCGCGCGATCGTCCCGGCCTTTGAGGGGCTTGACCATCATCGCGCTGCTTGCCCTGGCTTTACCTGCAAATGGCCAATATGGCGGCCTGCCGGTCGCCAGGACTGAGGACTGCTTGGCAACCTTGTGCAGCCGGAGTCACCGGCGGAGACACCGGCGGAGACACCGAACCCGGTGCAGGAAATCGAAGGTGTGCCGGTGAAATTGGCTTCGTTGTCGCGAAGCCGGTTGAGCGATGTTGTCGTCTCAGCGTTGCTGGAATTTCGCGAGGTCGATCTTCTTGAGTTCCTGTTTGAGGATTTTGCCTGCCTTGAATTTTACCACCGCTCGCAGCGGAATGATGACTGTCTGGTCGGGTCTATTGGGATTTCGGCCGACGCGTGGCCGGCGCAATTGCACTTCCAGAACTCCGAAATTGCGCAGCTCGACGTTTCGTCCCTCGGCCAGCGCGCGCTGGATAGTGTCGAGCGTCTGCTGGACGTTATCGACGATCTGTTTCTGCGGGAACCCGGTCTTCCGGAAAATCTCCAGCACGATCTCATGTTTGGTCAGGTTGGGCATGGGGATAATTGCACGGTTTTGATCGGGGCTCTATCTGCGTTTCCGGTTGGTCTTAAGATTTTCGATCGCGGCCCGCACCAGTTCACCGATCGCGACTCCTTTTTGCCGCGCGGCACGCCTGAGGTCCACACGCTGACTTCGCGGGACGCGCACCGAGATTTGCAGGCGCCTTTCCTTGGCCGAGGTGAACTGACTGAAATCGAACTGCGCCAAGGCGAAGCGCACGGTTTCACTCGCGGTCTTGAATCCGCGGGCTTTTCGGGCGGCTTCGATCTGGTTGAAGATCGAGATCGGGAGATCGACGGTGAGCGGGCTGGTGGCGTGCGTGGGACGTTTTTTTGGGGTCATAGGAGGCCGAGTCTTCAATGCTGGGTCGCGTCGCTCGGCAAAGACACGAGGTTTGTTTAGGCGGGGTGAAATTCAAATCCGGATTCATCCTGCAACGGTTCAGGATTTTTTGGCCGAACGGCGGGCGAGCCAGAGCATTAGCGCACCGAAGACAGTGAAGAGTGCGCCCCAGATCAGATTTACGTTTTGCCCGAGCGAGTGAGCGGTGTAGATGGCCGGGTCTGAAATAGAGCCGTATACGACGAGAATAATGCCGAGCAGGAGAAAGAGCAGGCCCATCGGGAGGCGGATATCGAGTTGCATGAGAGTGGAGGAGGGGGCGACTACCAGAACATGATGTTCAGCGCGGCTGTGGCACCGAGGACGAGGGTGCCGAGCAGGGCGGGGCGCGCATACCACGGCGTGCCGGGCGCGTCTTGGGGTTTTGCGGTCAGCGAATAAACCAGTCCGCGGAGTTCGTCGTCGGTGCGGTTGGGTTTCGTAGCGAGGCAAATGACAAGTGTGCCGAGGAAGCAGCCGGTGAAGGCGAAGATGGCCATCCAGAAACTCTGCGCCATCGAACTGGCGAAGAGCTGGTGCACGCCCATCCATCCGCCCTTGAGCAGGCCGGGCACCTCGCCGACGGCGAGAGTGTTGCCTTGGAAAATCGCGGCGGTGGCTGTGCCGATGAGCAGGCCGAAAAAGGCGCCGTGGCCGGTGGCGCGACGCCAGAACATGCCGAGGAGGAAGATGGCGAAAAGCGGCGCGTTCACGAAGCCGAACACCAGTTGGAGCATGTCCATGATATTGTTGAATTTCGCCGCAGCGTAGGCGCAGGCCGCACTGATGAGCAGGCCGACGACGGTGGTGATGCGGCCGACTTTGATGAGGTGGGCGTCGGAGGCATCCTTCTTGAACCAGCGCTGGTAGAGGTCGTAGGTCCAGACCGTGTTGAAGGCGGTGACGTTACCGGCCATGCCTGACATGAACGAGGCCATGAGCGCGGTGAGGCCGATGCCGAGCATGCCATGCGGAAAATATTTAGCGAGCATGGCGGGGACAACCATGTTGTAGTCGGGGTTGCCGTCGGCGCCGACCGGCAGCGCGAGGCCGGCGGAGCCGCCCTTGTGGTAGAGGGCGATCGCGAGCATGCCGGGAAGTATCACGAGCGCCGGGAACAGCATTTTCGGGATAGCGGCGATCAGCGGCGTGCGGCGGGCGGCGTTCATGTCCTTGGCGGCCATGGCACGCTGGATGACGAGGAAGTCCGTGCACCAGTAGCCGAAGGAGAGGACGAAGCCGAGGCCGGCGACGAGGCCGAACCACTCGATGCCGATGGGGTTCGCGGTGGGCGTGCCGAGGTGGGACCACGAGGAACTCCAGGCGCCGGGCATGCCCTTGGTGGCGGAATAGGCGTCGAGGTTATGCATGAGGCCGCTCCAGCCGCCGATGTCCTGCAGGCCGAGGATGACGAGCGGAAGGAAACCGAGCACGATGAGGAAGAACTGGAGCACCTCGTTGTAGATGGCCGAGGTGAGGCCGCCAGTGTAGATGTAGACCAGCACGATGGCGCTGGAAACGAAGATGCAGGCGTCGAAATTCCAGCCGAGGATCGCGTTGAGGAGCTTCGCCAGCGCGAACATCGAGATACCCGAGGAGAACACCGTCATCACGGCGAAGGAAAGCGCGTTGAACGTGCGGGTCTTCTCGTCGAAGCGGAGCTTGAGGTATTCCGGGACCGAGCGCGCCTTGGAGCCGTAGTAGAACGGCATCATGAAAATGCCGACGAAGACCATGGCGGGAATCGCGCCGACCCAGTAGAAATGACTGGTGGCGATGCCGTATTTGGCGCCAGAGGCGGCCATGCCCATGACTTCCTGCGCACCGAGGTTGGCGCCAATGAAGCCGAGCGCACAGATCCACGCGGGGAGCGAACGGCCGGACTCGAAGAAATCGGAGCTCGTTTTCATGTGCCGCCGGATCGCCCAGCCGATGCCAATCACGAAAATAAAGTAGGTTCCGAGAATCAGGTAGTCGACCGGCGCGAGTTGCAGCGACACGGCACCGCCGCCGGGTAGGGGATGGGAGATCGTGGCCAGTTGAATCATGGGCGTGTTCAGAGCGGGCATTGCCAGGATGGGAAGAGAGTGAGCTCAGGGATGGGTGGCGGCGGCCGGAGCGCGCGCGAAGGCGCGGGCAGGTAACGGCTGGCGCGCGAATCCGGGACCACTCCATTCGAGCCCGAGTGCCGGGGCGTGGACGCCGGCCTGAAGCAACGAGATCCTGAAAGGATGCGGGCCGGCTTGGAGCCGCATCGTCGCCGATTTTTCCGTGCCGTGCGCATAACCGAAATCCGCATCAAGGAGAGTGGCTTCGTGCAGGCGGAGGATGGCACCGGTGTCGGTCGTGAGATAGAAGATGTATTCACCGTCAGCCGGCACAATGAGGTGACCGGTGAAGAGTAGTCCCGCGGCAGCGTTGGGCAGGACGCTGGCAGGGTCCGGTCGTGACATCGTGCCCGTAGCGACGGGCGTCAGCGCCGCAAAATCCGGCACCCACGGAAACGGACCGGCGTAGGCATGCCACTCAACTCCGGCGACGGTTGCAGTGGCCGCGAGTGCGGGCACGAGCGCAGCATCGTAAGGGCGCGGTGCGGCGGAGTCGGGCCGCCGGGACTGAAGGGCGGTCTCTTGTAATTTTCGCTGGAGTGCGGCGTTCGCCGGATCGCGGGCGAGATTCTTCGTTTCCTTCGGATTGGCGACGACATCGTAGATCTCAAATTTGTCGTCGGCCGATTTCACGTCTTAGCGCACGCCGATCAGGTCACCGAGGCGGACGGCCTGCATTTGATTGCGCGGGCGGTCGCGTCGGCCCGGCTCGAAGGCCGGGTAGCCGGGGGTGCGTCCACCGACGTTGTATTCGAAATACAGTGGACCGCGTTCGCTCGCCCGGCCCTGTCCGGTCAGTGCCGGCAAGAGGGACACTCCGTCGGTGCGAGCAGGGGCGGGCAAGCCGGCGACTTCGGCGAAGGTGGGCAGCCAATCCCATTGGGCGCTCGGCTGCGCCACGACACGTCCGGCGGGGATGTGCCCGGGCCAGCACGCGATGGTCGGCACGCGCAGGCCACCCTCCCACAGGTCGCGTTTGATACCGTCAAAGGGGCCGAAGCTCGCGAAGAACTCGGGCGAGAACTGGCCACCGAGCATGGACTCGCGTTCAGGTCCGTTGCCAGAGGTGAACACGATGAGCGTATCTTCGTCGGCGTGGAGATCGACGAGCAGTTGCCGCAGGTCGGCCACGGCGTCGTCGATGCGGCGCACGCTGGTGGCTTGGCGCCGGTAGACATCGGGCCAGGGTTTCGGTGGCGCGACGGAATCCTGCGAATCGTCGTAGGTGGCCGCGGCGAAATCAGGATGAATCCATGAGTCGATCGTGCCCGAGGCGGTGTTGATCATGCGGCCGGGCGCACCGAGCCATTGCAGGCCGCCCTTGAGGCCGCCGCCGGCGGGATAGGCCTGGGTCGGTAATTCGAGGACGGCGTGCGGGGTGTCGAATGCGAGATAGAGGAAGAACGGCTGCTGCGGGGTGGACGCGGTGTGTGCCGTGATGAATTTTTTGGCGCGAGCGGTGAAGAGGTCGGTCGTGTAGCACTTATCGAGTCCGGCGGTGACGTTCGAGCGCCCGTCCCACACACTGACGGGCCCGCGGGCCTTCGCCTTTTCGGCAAAATAGGGAGCCTCCTTCGGGTAGTGCTCGTGACCGTCGATATGGCGGAGCATGCCGTAGAAGGAATCGAAGCCGCGGTTGAGCGGATGCGCAGGCGCGTCGGGCTGCGCGCCATCGGTGGAGGTGTTGGATTGCCCGTGCAGCCCCCATTTGCCGATGGCGGCGGTGGCGTAGCCGGCGCGACGCAGCACGGTGGCGAGCGTGTGGTTGTTTTCGAGGGCCTTGTCGAACTGGTTGTCGCGGACGTTGGCGTGCCCCTGCGAAACGCCGAGCAGCAGGGACGCACGCGAGGGCGCGCAGACGGGCGCCGCGCAGTAGTGGTGCGTGAGCTGCGCGCCCTCGCGGGCGAGGCGATCAAGGTGCGGGGTGGTAAACGAGGCGGTGTTGCCGGACGCGCGGCGCGCGTTTTGAAAATACACCCCGAGGTCGCCCCAACCGAGATCGTCGGTGAGGATGAGAATGATGTTGGGGCGGTCGGCCGCTCGGACCGTTGGAACGACCAAGGCCAACATGGCGCACAGAAAAGTTTTTTTCATTTGCTGGCGGCGCGACAGGTTTGAATCGATTAACGGGTGATGGTGGAAGGCAGTGCGAAGGCCACGAGGCTGCCTCCGGCGGGACGGCCGGATTTGCCACCCCCGGCGGAAATCACGAGGAACTGGCGGCCGTTGGCCATGTAAACACTCGGGGTGGCGTTGCCGCTGAACGGCAACGTCGCCTGCCAGAGGATGGCGCCGGTGTCCTTGTCGAAAGCCCGGATCGTTTCGTCCGCGGTCGCCGCGATGAAGATAAGTCCGCCGGCCGTCACCACCGGGCCGCCATAATTTTCCGTTCCAGTCGGCGGGATGCCGCGGGCCGTCAACTCGCGATACTCGCCCAGCGGCACCTTCCATTTGAGTTCACCGGTGTTGAGGTCGACGGCGTTCAGCGTCCCCCATGGCGGTTTGATCGCGGGATAGCCCGCTTGGTCCGTCCAGCGCCGAAAGCCGCCAAAGGCATACGCAGGGATTTCCTTCGCCTCCGTCTTGGTCGCGCCTCCTGCCTCGTCGGGGCGACCTCCGGTGGGCGCGGTCTTGCCGAACACGTAGGCCAGGATCGCCTCGCGCTGCGGGTCCGGGATGCGATCAAACGCCGGCATGCGGCCGAAACCAGTCTTCGTGATTTTCATTACTTC
>JAEUHC010000014.1 GCA_016794785.1 Opitutaceae bacterium
GATTCTGGCCGACACCAAGTTCGAGTTCGGCACCGACGCGGCGGGGAGCCTCTTCCTCATCGACGAGGTTCTCACACCTGATTCCTCGCGCTACTGGCCGGCCGCCGAGTATCGCCCGGACTGCTCGCCGCCAAGCTACGACAAGCAGTTCGTGCGCGACCACCTGCTCGCGATCAAGTGGGACCAGAAGCCGCCCGGCCCGCGCCTGCCCGCCGACGTGATCGCCCGCACGCGGGACAAATACCTCGCTGCGCTGAAAAACCTGCTCGGCTAGCGATCCCGGCCCGCGATTCCCGGACTCGGCTCAAACCACCGGGACCTTTTTCTCCAACGTGTCGCAAAGGTTCTCGAAAATCCTCCGCAGGCGCAGCGCGCCGGGTTTGCCGTAGTGATTGGGCACGATGCGGCGCGCGCCCAGCGCGCGGGCCTTGCGAAAGCTCGGCGCGACCAACTCCGGCGCCGCGGTGAAGATCGGCGGCGAGACCTGCACCACCATCATGAAGCGGGCCCACAGATCGGCGGTGAAAAGCAGATCATGTTTCGCCGAGTAGAAACCGCAGTGGCCGAGCGTGTGCCCCGGCAGGTGCACCACGCGCAGGCCGCCCCAGAAGGGGAGTTCGTCGCCGTCGGCGAGCGGCACGTCGATCGGCAACGCGCGGTAGCGGAAGAACGCGCGGCCGGCGGCCTCCAGGGCTGCGCCGATGCGCGCGCGACCGTAGACCTGCGCGGTGCCGTCGAGGTGCGGCTGGTCGAGCGGGTGCGCATGGACGGGCGCGCCGCACCAGTCTTTCAGTTCCGCGAGGCCGCCCGCATGATCGAGGTGACCGTGCGTGAGCAGAATCGCGCGCACATCGCGCGGCCCCCGGCCGGCGCGGGCGATCGCCCGTTTGATGCGCGCGGCGTCGGGCGGCAGGCCGGTATCGAGGATCACGACGCCCGTGGCGTCGATGAGCAGGTGCATCACGCTCATCAGGCCGCGCACGGGGATGAGGCCGGGCGGCCAGCTGGATGATGAGGACTCGGCGACTTTCATGCTCAGACCCAAGATTTCCGAGGTCTTCCTGTGGGAGCGAGCTTGCTCGCGACTCCGACGCAGGTTCTCGCGAGCAAGCTCGCTCCCACAAGACGGAGCAGGGCGGCCACACGTCGTGATCAGTGCCCGCCGTCGAGATCGCCGGGCTTCAGCAGCGGGGCGAACGTGGCCTTCACGGCGGCCTTCATGTAGGCTTCCTTGGGCTCGATGGTGCCGTCCTTCACGCGGTTCATCAGGCTCTGGTCCATCGTGACCATGCCGTCGGCGCCGCCGCTCTCGATGATCGACTTGATGTTGGCGATCTGGCCGCTGCGGATCGTGTTGGGCAGGGCCTCGTGCGTGAGGAGGATTTCGTGGACGGCGCAGCGGCCCTTGGGGATGCGTTTGCAGAGGAGCTGCGCGACGACGCCGGCGAGGCAGCTCGAGAGCATCACGCGCACTTGGTTCTGCTCCTCGGCGGGGAAGGTGTTGATGATCCGATCGACGGTCTTGGCGGCATTGTTGGTGTGCAGCGTGCCAAAGACGAGCATGCCCATCGAGGCGCAGCCGAGCGCGAGCTTGATGGTCTCCATCTCGCGCATCTCGCCGAGGAGGATGATGTCGGGGTCGTGGCGCATCGCGCCCTTGAGCGCGGCGGCAAACGAGGCCGTGTGCTCCCCCACCTCGCGGTGCACGATCACGGACTGCTTCACCGGATGCACAAACTCGATCGGGTCCTCGATCGTAATGATGTGCCGCGCCTGGTGCGTGTTGATGTAGTCGATCATCGCGGCGAGCGTCGTGGACTTGCCGCTGCCCGTGGGGCCGGTCACGACCACGAGGCCCTGCTCGAGATGGCAGAGCTTCTTCAGCGCCTCGGGCAGCTTGAGATCGTCGAACGAGAGGATCTTCGCCGGGATCTGGCGCAAGACCGCGGCCTGGCCCCAGTGGTTGTAGAGAAAATTCCCGCGGAAGCGCGCGAGCCCGGGCACCTCGTAGGCGAGGTCGAGGTCCTTGCGCTCGAGGAAATCGGCCCAGCGCTTCTCGGGGCAGATTTCCTTGAGCAGCGACTCCATCGCGCGCGCGTCGATCGGCTGATCGCCGATGGCCTGGAGCGCGCCGGAGATGCGGGCCTTGGGCGGCAGGCCGACGGTGAGGTGCAAGTCGGACCCGCCCTGGGCGAGCATCGTGCGGAGAAGTTGATCGAGGGCGGCCATGGTCAGGAAGAGAGCTCGCGCAGGCGCTGCACCCGGCGCCGGAGCACGACGAAACGCCACAGGTCGGAGCCGAAGAAGATGAGCGCCGCGATGAGCGGCAGGGTGAGGAGCGCCGGCGGCAGCTTGAAGAGGCGCCGCGCAAAGAAGACCAGCGCAAGGCAGCCCGCGGCGAAGACCCCGAGGCCGATCAGTTTCCAGATCGCCTTGCGGTAGGCGGCGAGCAGCGCGGCGGGTTCGTCGGGGATCGCGGCCATCGGGTCAGGCGATGCGGGCGCGGAGCACGCGGTTGGCAATCTGGGCGCGCGCGGTTTCGGCGGAGAGCTTCTTCTCCTGCCAGAGGCCGAAGACCACGTTGTCCATGAGGCACATTCCCTCGCGCACGCCCGTCTCCATCGTGTTGCGCAGGCCGGTGGCCTTGCCCTCGCGGATGAGGTTTTGGATCGCGGTGTTGCTGACGAGAATCTCGCAGGCGAGCACGAGGCTGCCGTCGGCGCCGGGCAGGAGGCGCTGGCAGACGATGCCGCGGAGCGACTCGGCCACGCTGGCGCGAATCTGCGTCTGCTGCGCGGGGGGGAAGACGTCGAGCAGGCGGTTGAGCGTCGTGGCGGCATCGCTCGTGTGCATGGTGCCGATGACGAGGTGACCGGTCTCGCTCGCGCTGATCGCCATCTCGATGGTCTCGAGGTCGCGCAGCTCGCCAATGACGATGATGTCCGGGTCCTCGCGGAGCGCGCCCTTGAGCGCGGTGGCAAAGGTGCGCGTGTGCGGGCCGACCTCGCGCTGCGTGACGTTGCAGCCTTTGGCCGGCTGCACGACCTCGATCGGATCCTCGACGGTGATGATGTGATCGGTGCGCGTCTCGTTGAGCCAGGCGACCATCGCGGCGAGCGTGGTCGTCTTGCCGGAGCCGACCGGGCCAGTGATGAGGATGAGGCCGTTGTGGTAGGACATCATCTTCCGCAGGGTCTCGATGTGCTTCGTGTAACCCAGCTCCTCGAGCGAGCGCGTCCTGGCCGGCACCATGCGGTAGGAACCGGCCGCGCCGTTCTTGTGGAACATGAGGTTCACGCGGTAGCGATCGTCGGCCGAGACGGCCAAGGCGTAGTCGTAGTCCTTGCGCTCGAGGAAAATCTTTTTCTGACCCTCGGAGAGCAGCGCGGTGTTGAGGCGGAGGGCCTCGGGGGCCGTCAGCAGGTGTTCGGAAAGAAACGAGAGTGCCCGCTGGCGCCGCACAAACGGCCGCGCGCCCGTCGAGAGATGCAGATCGCTCGCACCGCTCTCGGCACTCGCGCGCAGCAGTGCGCGCATCGCCGTGGCCAGCGCCGCATCGTCGAGCCGGCCGAGCGTGCCGAAGTCCAGGGAAGACACGGACGCAGCGGCAGGGATTCGCGGCTGAGGCGCCCCCGCCGCGGAAGCAGCCGGGGCCTCGGCCGGCGGCGGCCCCTTGGCGGCATGGGCCATCGCCTCCGCGGCGAGCGCCTCGAGGGTCTCGACGTCCGTCACGACCCCGCTGTCGATCAACTCCTGCGCGAAAGCCATGAGATCGGCGTCGGCGCCGAGCTTGGCGAGGATCTGGGCGGCCTGTTCACGCGCGAACAGGCCTCGGTCGGAGCCGAGCCGGGCGAGCCAGCGGATATCGTCGTTCATGCGCAGCGGAAAGGAGCGCGAGATTTGGCGCCGGCCGCAGGCAAGCCAAGCGCGAACACCGCCAATCGAACTGCAGGCGCGAGATTCATTGCACGCAAACAGGGCGACCGACCGGTTGAGGCGCACCCGGGAAGCCACGCTCGGCGGGCGGCCGATATGGGTATTGCAAATACCCGTGTTTCCCCGACGCTAAACCCTTTCCCTTTTGCCATGCTGAAGAAAATTTTTGCGAAGCTGCGCGACAAGCTGACGCCCTCGCGCGCCGCGAAGCCGGCCGCGCCCGCGGCCAAGTCCGCCTCCCATTCCCACGCCAAGGCCCACGGCGATTCGCCGGCCGGCCGCCCCCGCTCCGAGCGCGGCCCCGGCCGCGATGGCGGCGGACGCAGCTCCGGCGGACGCGGTGCCCGCACCTCGGACCCCGCCCGTGAACCGCGCGGCGAACACCAGCCCCGCGAGCGGCGCGACGAGCGCGGCCCGCGCGAGGACCGTGGAGCGCGCGACGGCGGCGGTCGCGGCGGCCTGCATTCCCGCTCCAGCCGGGGCGGCGCCGGCGGCGCTGGCAGCGGCCGCGGCGGCCCGCGCGGCGAGCGCGAGCGCCCGATGATCGACAAGACCTTCGACCACCCGCGCAAGGCCGACATCAAGCCCACCGTGCCCGTGGACATCCCGAAGATGGACACGGCCTTCACCGCCCTCGGCCTCAGCGACGCGCTGGCCTTCGGCGTGCAGGAGATGGGCTACCTCACCCCCACCCCCATTCAGGCGCAGGCCATCCCCGTCGTGCTCAAGGGCGGCGATGTCATCGGCTCCGCGCAGACCGGCACGGGCAAGACCGCGGCCTTTGCGCTGCCAATCATCCAGCGCCTCGGCAGCCATGGGAAACTCCGCTGCCTCATCCTCGAGCCCACGCGCGAACTCGCGCTCCAGGTCGAGGAGGCGTTCCAGAAATTTGCCAAGTTCACCGACCTCCGCGTGACGATCGTCTATGGCGGCGTCGGCTACGGGAAGCAGGAGGACGATCTCCGCCGCGGCATGGACATCCTCGCCGCGACCCCCGGCCGCCTGCTCGATCACCTGGAGCGCGGCAACTGCTCGCTCAACGACATCGACATCCTCGTCCTCGACGAAGTGGATCGCATGCTCGACATGGGCTTCCTGCCCGACGTGAAGCGCATCGTCCAAAAATGCCGGAAGGATCGGCAGACCCTCTTCTTCACCGCCACGCTCCCGCCCGAGCTCGAGCAGCTCGCCGGCTGGGCCCTCCGCGATCCGGTGAAGGTCGAGATCGGCCGCGTGCGCTCGCCCGCGGAGACGATCGCGCATGCGTTTTATCCCGTCGTCGCCTCGCAGAAATTTGATCTGCTGCAATTGCTCCTCGAGCAGACCGACTTCAAGAGCGTGCTCATCTTCACCCGCACCCGCATGGGCGCCGACCGCATCGCGCAACGGCTGGAGCGCAGCGGCCACACCGTCGGCGTGATGCACTCCGACCGCAACCAGCGCGAGCGCATCGAGGCGCTGGAGGGCTTCAAGAGCGGCAAATACGAGGTGCTCTGCGCGACCGACATCGCCGCGCGCGGCCTCGACATCGCCGGCGTCTCCCACGTCATCAACTACGACGTGCCGGAAAACGCCGAGGACTACGTGCACCGCATCGGCCGAACCGGCCGCGCCAACAACACCGGCGACGCCTTCACCCTCGTGACCGAGGACGACGTGCGCGACGCCCGCTCCATCGAGCGCTACATGGGCGTCGCCGTGGAGCGGAAGAAAATCGAGGGCTTCCCCTACATCTATTCCGCGCTCTTCGACGAAAAGGCCCTGGCCGAGACAGCCGCCGCCGCGGCCAAGCCCGTCAGCCGCCTGCACCGCGGCGTGCGGCGGTGAGGGTGGAACGCGTTGACCCCAACGCGTTGAGCCAGTGACCCGGAAAGCGCGTTGAGGTCAACGCGCTCCACCGGCTGCATCACTCGTCGCCGTTGACCACCTTGTAGGTCAGCGCCGCGACCGCGCCACCCGCGAGATCGGCACCGAGGTAGAGCCAGAACTGGCCAAGCTTTTCGAGGCCCATCGTCACCACACCGAGGCCGACGGCGGGGTTGAACGCGCCCCCGGATATGCCTCCGACAGCCACTGCCCCGGTCATCACCGTCATGCCGATGGCGAGGCCGTAGAACGAATTGCCCGCGGTGCCCTTGGCGGTGGCCGTGTTGAGCACCACCCAAGCGAGGGCAAACGTGAAGAGGAACTCGACGATGAGCGTCTTCATCGCATCGTGCGTGGCGGGCTCGGTGGGCTTGCCGATGAGGCTCACGACGAGCAATGCCGCAACGAGGCCGGCCGCGAGCTGCGCAAGCCAGTAGGGCACGACGTCCTTGGTGTCGCACTTGCCGCGAATCCAGACGGCCAGCGTGACCGCGGGATTGAAATGCGCGCCGGATACATGGCCGCCGGCGAAAATCATGACCATGAGCGAGGCGCCAATCGCGAGCGGCGCCAGCGGCGAACCGCTGCGCACCGCCATGCCAATGGTAAAGACGAGGAAGAACGTGCCGATGAATTCGACGAAGTATTTTTTCATGGAGGGGGAAGAAATTGGATATGATGATTGCGAGTGAAACGACTCAACGCGATTCTATACCCACAACGTGCAAACCGTAAGCATGTAGAATGCATGTAAAACTCCTCACCTGCATTGGTGAAAGTCGTGTTCAGCTTGGCGTTGCAGCCAGTGCGAGGATTAAGTGTCCAGAAATGATCGTTATGCGCCGAAAACACTCCACCTTGATGCATTCCATGCACGCTACTTTATTTTCAGTGGCCTCTCTGCTCACGCTCCTACTTGCCGAGCCCGCGCTCCGCGCCGCGACCTACGCCCCCGCCAGCACGGCCGCCATCGACTGGACGCCCAACGTCGCCAGCGGCGTCGGCGTGCCCGGCGGCATTCCCGCGCGCTCGACCATCTACACCACGCTCACCACCACGGGCGACATGACTGACCGGCTCGCGGACATTTACGCCGCGCTCATCGCCTGCCCGGCGGGCCAGACGGTGAAGCTCGGCCCCGGCCCCTTCGCCATCAGCTACACCGAATTTCGCCAGCATCACCTCGGCGGCAAGACCCTGCGCGGCTCCGGCTCAGACCCCGCGACCGGCACCGTGATTCATGTCCTCCCCGGCGGCAATGGGATCAAACTGCGCGGCTCCGACACCTATCTTAGCCCCTTGACCGGCGAGATCACCGGCACGCCTGCCAAGGGCGCGACCACCCTTGCCGCCGCCAACCTGACCACTTGGCTTGTAAACCGCCTCGTCGAGCTTCAGACGGAGAATGACGATACCTTGCCCGTTATGAGCGTGGGAGGCTCGCCCTTCATCAAGCGGCAGACCGTGCTCGTGACGGCCGTCGATACCGGCGCGGGCACGATGACGTTTCAGCCCCCGCTCTATCAGACCCCTGTGAAGCGCACGGGCGGCGCTCTGGTGATGCGCTGGCTGAGTCACACCGGCGCGCTCGCCCCGATCCTAGGGGCGGGATTGGAGGACTTCGTGATCGACGGCCTCGCTTCCGACACGCACACCCTGCTGTCTGCCGGTGGTATGCACGGGTGTTGGTTCAAGAACATCCGCGTCAAAAACACCTACCGCCACGGCATGTATTTCGGCGAGTCCGCGCAAATCGAGCTGCGCGATTGCGTCATCATGCCCACGCGGGACACGAACTGGGGCAGCTCCAACCACGGCGGCCTCGGCCTCGGGGCGGTCAGCGGCTCGCTCTTTGAGAATAATATCATCGAAAAGCATTTCCCGCTGATTAAAATGGAGGGAGCGGCCTGCGCGGGGAATGTCTTCGGATACAATTTCATCCTCCAGCACTACGGCTACTACGTGGGCGTGACCCACAACGCCGGCAATCACTGCAATCTGTGGGAGGGGAATGCGATGACGAGCATCCAGACCGACGGCTACTTTGGCAGCGCCGCGGATGATGTCGTCTTCCGCAACGACCTGCACGGCGTGGTGATCGATCCGTTCACGACTCCGTTCTATGCCTACCCGGTGCAGCTCTCGCGCTTCACCCGCCGCTGGGAAATCGTCGGAAACCAACTCGGCCGCACCGGCACGACCTACGGCATCGAGACCTGGCTCCCGACCGCTTTCAACGGGTCGAGCAACGGCGTCGCCAACAACTACGCGGGCGATCCGCATGTGGACCTCCTGCTGACCGGCGTGCTGACCACCCGCACCGGGGACGGCACCGGCACGGTCACGCTGGATACGACTGTCGGGCAGCTTGAAAACCCGGATGTCTCGCAGTTGGGCGTGACGTGGGGCACCGGCCTCGCCGCGACCGGCCGTTACGGCGTCGGCAAGGGCGAGGTCAACCCGACCACGCGCGTCGTCACCCTCACCGGCGGCGGATACGAAAGCGTGCTGCCGGCCCAAGGCACGGCGGTCCGCCTCTGGCCCAACGCCAACGGCTACCGCGAGCGCGACGATGCGACCGCGCAGAGCCTCGTGCGGCTCGGCAATTACTACGCGAAGGACAACGTGGGCATCCCCGCGGTCGAAGCCCTCGGCTCGACCACGCTGCCCGCGAGCCTCTACCGCTCGTCCGCCCCGAGCTTCATGGCGGGCTACAACTGGCCGCCGTATGACCCGGTGACGCGCGACACCCGCTTCGCCGCCATCCCGGCGGGTGCGCGATATGAGGCAACGCGTAATCAAACACCCCGGATGCCAACAATCTCGCCAATTTCAACGAGCAAGAACTAACATCAAAGCGTTTCAATTTCTAAACTATTTTGCTTCCCTAGCAGTAAAGATTCCCGGAGCAAGCTCAGGGCATTTGACTAAACAACTCCAAACTATTCCGACTCTCGTGAAGCTTGCGCCAATACTCATTCCGCTGACGAAGGCGAAGCGAGCTTCGCGGTATCGGACCCAACGCGAATGAACGAACTCACACTCGAGGCCGGCCGGGCTGACAAACAATACTGGCGCGATCTCTGGCGCTACCGCGAATTGTTCTACTTCCTCGCTTGGCGCGATCTGCTGGTGCGCTACAAGCAGACGGTCGTGGGGGTGGCGTGGTCGCTGATTCGCCCGCTGCTCACGATGATCGTGCTCACGGTCATCTTTGGGAAGATCGCCGGCATGGCGGCCGCAAGCGACATCCCCTACGCTCTGATCGTGTTCTGCGGCATGCTCCCGTGGCAGTTCTTCGCCACCGGGCTCTCGGAATGCGGCGGCAGCCTAATCAGCAATTCCAATCTGATCTCCAAGATCTATTTCCCCCGGCTGGTCGTGCCCGCCAGCAGCGTCATCACCAGCTTCGTCGATTTCCTCATCTCCGCTTTTTTCCTCGCGGTGCTGATGGTGTGGTATCGCTTCCTGCCCTCGGGCAACATCGTCTTCCTGCCGTTGTTCATCGGGCTCGCCTTCTTGGCTTCGTTTGGCGCCGGTCTCTGGATCGCGGCCCTCATGGTTAAATACCGCGACTTCCGTTTCATCGTGCCGTTCGCCGTGCAGTTTGGCCTCTACGTTTCCCCCGTGGGTTTCCTGAGCACCAAGGTTCCCGAGGAATGGCGGCTGCTCTACTCGCTCAATCCCATGGTCGGCGTGATCGACGGCTTTCGCTGGTGCCTGCTGGGCGCTCCCAACACGATTTACTGGCCGGGCCTCATGCTATCGCTGCTCATGGTGGGATTTCTTCTCGTAACGGGCATCTGGTATTTCCGCAAAACGGAAAAGGGATTCGCCGACGTCATTTGAAAGCTGCATTCAGGTCGAAACCTCTCCGAAGTAGGGTGACCTGAAATTTGATGCACGATACTCTCCCATGGCCACCGGCTTCTTCCTCTCCGCGCACCGGTAGCGGTAACCTTCCTTATTCTCCGTGAGCCCCCCCGTGATCCAAGTCGAGCGCCTGTCGAAAAAGTATGTCATCGGGCACCAGCGCGATGCGAAGGACGGGCTGCGCCATGCGATCGAGGACGCGTTCCGCAGCCCGCTGCAGTGGCTGCGCCAGCGGCAGGCCGCGCAGGCGCAGACCCGCGAGGATTTTTGGGCGCTGAAGGACGTGTCGTTCGACGTGCCGCAGGGCGAAGTCGTGGGTATCATCGGCCGCAACGGCGCGGGCAAGTCCACCCTGCTCAAGGTCCTGAGCCGCATCACCGAGCCGACCTCCGGCTCCGTGCGCATCCGCGGCCGCGTCGCCAGCCTCCTCGAGGTCGGCACTGGCTTCCACCAGGAGCTCACCGGCCGCGAAAACATCTTCCTCAACGGCGCCATCCTCGGCATGAGCCGCGCCGAGATCACGCGCAAGTTCGACGAGATCGTCGCCTTCTCCGAGGTCGAGAAGTTCCTCGACACCCCCGTGAAGCGCTACTCCTCCGGCATGTATGTGCGCCTGGCCTTCGCGGTCGCCGCGCACCTCGAGCCCGAGATCCTGATCGTGGACGAGGTGCTCGCGGTGGGCGACGCGGAGTTCCAGAAAAAGTGCCTCGGCAAGATCCGTGGAGTATCACGCAGCGGGCGGACAGTCCTATTTGTTAGCCACAACATGGACGCCGTTTCTGCGCTTTGCAGCCAATGCCTTCTGCTCGATCGCGGTCGCAGTATTTACTACGGGCCCACAGTCGATACTTTAGAGCGATATCGCAACGCCACCACACGCAAGGAAGAGTTATTCTTCGATGTTTCAGCCAATTCAGAACGTCGCTTTGGCACAGGTGCAGCAAGAATTCTGTCTTTGGCATTCTTGCGCTCCACTCCGTGTTTTCGAGGCGATGAAGACCTAGACTTCACAATTCAAATAGACTCAAAAGTGGCGGTGTCCAAGCTACGAGTTGCCATGACGATTTTCTCAGCTGATGGCACAGCTGTCGGATGCGTATGCGGCAGCGAACACGACTGGGATGGCAAGTCGGGAATATATAATATGACAGTGACATTACCCTGCCCAAACCTGGCACCAGGCCACTACTATTGTGGCGTCTCGGTCGGCAAAGGAAATCATTTGACCGGAATATTAGACTACGATGTTGTACTTGATGTCCTCCATTTTGAGCTAGCCGCAGTGTCGGAAGGAGGCGTGAGTTCGCATTGGCGAAACGAATGGGGTCGCATTATTTATCCCCATCTGCACACATCTTCACCCGTATAATATAAACTGGTGCAATCGCATGCTCCAAGGGCTTACCCCGTCAACTTTACTATGGATGCACCACTCAAAAATGATTACGCAGAGAAGAAAGAGGACTATTTTGAGCAAATTCGCAGCGAGATGCTGCCCCTACTTCCAAGGTCAGCCCATCGAATATTAGATATCGGCTGTGGTGCGGGAGCATTCGGGTCTCATCTAAGGAAACATTTGGGACGAGAAGTCTGGGGTATCGAACCTGACGCGAGGGCTGCAAAGAAGGCAGCATCACATCTTGATCGTGTATTGGCCGAACCGCTGACCAATTCCTCTGCTTTACCAAAGAACTACTTTGATTGTGTTTTTTTCAATGATGTTTTGGAACATTTGGTGGATCCATGGGAATCACTACGTCTCGTAAAAACTTCCCTCAAACAAGATGGAATAGTCATAGCCTCTATCCCCAATGTTCGCCATTTTCCGACGCTCTGGAGGTTAGCCTTTAGGGCAGAGTGGACATACGCTGAAAGAGGCATTCTCGATAAGACTCATCTAAGATTTTTTACGAGACAGACAATTGAGAATATTTTTCATGAAACTGGATACAAAATAATTTCAATTGAAGGCATAAATGAGCGCGCTGTCCTTGGCGCCGGCGACACAAGACTATGGCAGTATTATAAACTACTATCGCTGATTCCAAGCAAAACACTAACTGATGCAAAATTTCTACAGTTTGCTGTCGTCGCAAAACCAGTAAATAATACTGCTTGAGACCATCTATGCGCCCAAAATGGTCTATCATGATTCCTTGCTACAATTCAGATTCTGATTTGTTAGCAAAGACACTGCGCAGCGTCTTATACCAAGATCAAGGCTGCGATATGATGCAAATCGAATTGATCGACGATTGCTCTCCAAAAGGCGCCCCTATTGACGTAGCACGCACAGTCTCGGGGTCACGTATACATGTCCATCGCGAGACCAAAAATCTCGGATTGGCTGGGATTTGGAATCGATGTATCGAAAGGGCGCGGGGTGACATCGTTCACATTCTCCACCAAGACGATTTGGTTTATCCAGGCTACTATAAAGCGATGCAACGGGGATTCGACGATAATCCGAAAATAGGTGCCGCATTCTCTCGCTATGCCTACTGCGATGCTAATGATCACTGGCAATCCCTACCAAGGTTGCTATCATCTATCCCAGTAGTGCTGGATAATCTTTATCGCAAAATCGCCACTGAAGACTGCATCCAGTGCGCATCGATTTCGGTTCGAAAATCGACCTATGAAAAAATAGGCGGCTTTTCAAGTAAGTTAAAACATGCTCTCGATTGGGAGATGTGGATGCGCATTTCAAGCTCTTACCCTCTCTATTATGATCCTAGCATACTTGCAGCTTGGCGGAGACACAGTTCAGCAACCACCTCGCGTCAGATCAATAACGGCGAGAATACCATGGATATTGTCGATGCCATCGAGCTATGGCGTGCATACCTGCCTGCATCCGAGAGAACTCAACTCGCAAGTGCCGCAAAACGTCAGCATGCGCAAGGCGCATTACTTTTAGCTGAAGGATTGCTTCGTGAAGGTAAAAAAACTGGCGCACTTCAGCACCTAAAGGCGGCGACTTTATTGGATGAGCGGCTATCTATCAAAGCGTATTCTTCTTATTTGAGATTGAAATTTGCAGTGCGATTCCTTATACAGCCTATTGCCCGTGGTAAACATGGCTGACTATGCAGGTCGCCTACGACGGACATATTTTCCGCTGGCAAAAGGTGGGCGGCGTGAGCCGCTACTTCCGCGAGGTCATCTCCCGGCTCCCCCGCGACTGGACCCCGGCGATCCTCGGCGAGGCCGCGCCGCAAAACCTCCCGGCCCATCCGCGGCTCATTGCCTCGGGCCTGAGTTCGCTGCGCCCGCGCAGCCTCAGCCAGCCCCTCAAAGTTCGGTGGTGGGAGCAGCGCCACCTTTCACGCGCGCAGGTGTTCCACCCCACCTACTACGGCCTGACCGGCGGCCTCAGCTATGCGCGCATCAAATGCCCCGTGGTCGTGACGGTCCACGATCTCATCTCGGCTACCTATCCGCAGCTGGAGGATGACGGTGCGGCCACGACGCAAGGCATGCGCATGGCGCTGGACCGGGCCGACCACGCGATTTGCGTCTCGCGTGCCACGGAGCGGGACCTGCTCACACACTTCCCCCACATGGCGGGAAAGACCTCGGTCATTTATCACGGCACGTCCTTCGAAGTCGTCCGCGAAGCAGCCCCGCCCTCGATCTTCGAGGTGCCGGTGTTTCTCTTCGTCGGCCGCCGCTCGACCTACAAGAATTTCGCCCTGTTGCTCCGGGCGTTTGCGAGGGCCTGCCAGTCGCACCCCACCATGCGGCTGTGCGCCGCGGGCGGACCGCTGACCGAGGAAGAAAAGTGGCAGATCCATTTTCTCGGAATTTCCGGCCGCGTGGACGCGGTGGCCTACCCCTCCGAGGAAAAGCTGGAGCAGCTTTACCAAGGCAGTGTGGCGCTGCTTTATCCTTCCCGCCACGAGGGTTTCGGCATCCCTGCGCTCGAGGCCATGGCCTGCGGCACGCTCGCCGTCACCGCCAACACCACCAGCCTGCCCGAAGTGGTGGGCGACGCCGGCATCATGCTCGACCCAGCGGATGAGGCGGCATGGACGGACTGCATGCTTGCGATCGCCACCGACAAGGTCCGTCGATCCGAGTTGCTGGAGCGGGGTCGGCGGCGGGCCACGGAGTTTTCGTGGGAGGCCACGGCCGCCAAGCACGCCGCCGAATATCGCCGGCTCGCTCTGGCCTCCAGCCGGCCCTGAACCTCATGAACGCCCAACCCGAAGAGAAGCCCGTGTGGATTTGCGTATCGCCCACCAAGAACGAGTCGTGGGTCATCGATCGTTTTCTGGGTGCGGCGGGCACTTGGGCGGATCACATTTTTGTCGCCGACCAAGGTTCGACCGATGGCACCCGCGAGGCCATCACCCGCGCGCCCAAGTCCAACCTGCTCTCCAACGAGTCCCAGGGTTTCTACGAGCATCACCGGCAGACCCTCCTGCTTTCCGCCGCGCGCAAGATTCCCGGCAAGCGGATCATCGTGAGCCTCGACGCGGACGAGACCCTGTCCGCCCATTGCCGCACCTCGCCGGAATGGGCCAAGATCGAGGCGGCCGCGCCGGGCACGATCCTCCGGTTCCGCTGGGTCAACATTCTCCCTGGCTTCGAGCGCGCCTGGGTCTGCCCGGGGCACGTGCCGCTCGGCTACGTGGACGACGGCGTGGACTACGTGGGCGGCACGATTCACGGCCCGCGCTTGCCCCAGCCCAAGGATGCGCCCGTTCTGGACCTTAACGACATCGTCGTGCTGCATTTCCAATACATCCTCTGGGATCGCATGGCCAGCAAGCAGCGCTGGTATCAGGCTTGGGAATTCACTCGGGGGAAGGCCGGCCCGCTCGATATTTTTCGCCAATATAACCACATGCACGGCGGCTGGGAGGAGCGCGACCTCTGCCCCGTGCGCCCGGAATGGCTGGAAAGCTTTGATCGCGCGGGCATCGATTATCGGTCACTGAAGTGCGAGCCAGTCACGTGGTGGGATCGCGAGGTCGCCGGGATGCTGAAGGAGCGCGGCCCCGAGTATTTCCGTCGCATCGCGATCTGGGACTACGATTGGAACGCTTTCGCCCGGAAAATCGGGATGACGGGCGTGGATTTCAGCGACCCGCGCTCGAAGTTCGAGCGCGTCGCCCACAGCTGGCTCAAGCGCACCCAAAAACGCCGCGGCGATCTGAGCGTGCGGGCCTTCGAGAAACTCCTGCGCCTCCGCGGCTGGTGACCCAGACTGCGCTCGTGATGAGTCCGACCACCACCGCCACCTCCGCGCCCAACCCGGTGCTGACTGGCATCACCGAAAGTCGCGAACAGGGCTTGCTCGTGCTCTCTCCGTCGGCGCCGAAGAACGGACGCCGCGTGCTGTTCATCAATTCCTACGGCGGTTCGGACGTCTGGACCAAGGTCAAGCAAGGCCTGCTGCCCCCGCACCACATGTGGGGCTGCATCGAACTCGTGCGCATGGGCTACGAGGTCGCGCTGGCCGAGCCGTTGCATCATTTCAACTATCGGAAGCCGTTCCCGCACGATCTGCGCTTGCTGCGCGTCGTGCGCTCGTGGCTGCGGCCCGACGACATCGTCTATTGCGGGCACACCCTGCTATTCTGGGTGCCGCTGCTCCGCGCGCTCCTGGGCCGCCGGCGGCATCTCGTGTCGATGACCTATGCGCGCGAAGAACTCGATTTCGCGGGGGCGCATCGCGGCATCATCGCGCTTACACCGGCCGCCGCCGACCAAGCGCGGAAAATCGCCCCCCAGGCCAAGGTCGCCCATCTCGCGTGGGGTTGTGACCTCGGTTTCTTTCCACAGCTGGCCTATGACCCGCACTGGTTCCTATCGTGCGGCATCACGCACCGCGATTTCGCGACCCTGAGCCAGGCCGCGCGCCAATCGCCCTATGCGCTCCGCCTCATTTGCCCGGGCCTGCCGCCCGGCATCGAGTGGTCGCCCAACGTCACCGTGATCGACGGCGGCAAAGGCTGGAACCACCAAAAATCCGCCGTCAGTTATCAGGAGCTTTTCCACCAACATTATGCCGGCTCCATCGCCTCGCTCATCATCCTCAAGCACGATCCGGTGGAATACACGGCGGTCGGCTTCACCAATCTGCTGGAGGCGCTCGCGCTGGCGCGTCCTGTGATTGTTACGCGGACTGGAGCGATCCCCGGGGAGATCGATGTCGAGGCGGCCGGTTGCGGGCTGTTTGCCCCGCCCAATGATCCGGCGGCCCTCGCCGCTGTAATCGACCGCATGGGTCGCGACCCGGCGGCGGCTCAAGCCATGGGACAAAAAGGCCGGGCCTTGGCGGAACGGCACTACAACATCGGCCGCTATGCCGACGGGCTGCACCGGTTCTTCGCCTCCTTATAAACCCGGCGTGAGCACACTTAATTCCAGCGCTGTCCGGATGGAAACACCTGCACCCCTGCTCGGCGGCCACATCCGGGCCTTGGATGGGCTGCGCGGCGTCGCGATCGCGCTGGTGCTCATTGGTCACTTCTACCCCAAGAACCTCGTAATCGATTCCTATCCGACGATCGCGCTGTTTCTGGGACGCCTCGTGAGGCCCAGCGGCTACGGGGTCGAGTTGTTCTTCGTGCTCTCGGGCTTTCTGATCACCGGCATTCTGCTCGATACCAAGGGCGAACGCGGGTTCCTCGGAAAATTCTACGCCCGGCGCACGCTGCGCATCTTTCCGCTCTACTACGGGGCGCTGGCCGTCGTCCTGTTTGTGCTCCCACACTTCGTTGTTTTCGACGAAGGGGCAAAAGCGATCGTGGAGCGCCAAGCTTGGCTTTGGACCTACCTGGCCAACTGGCCCACCGGCTGGATCTGGGACGACTCGAATCTTTTCCGGCTTGGCCATTTCTGGTCGCTCTGTGTCGAGGAGCATTTCTACATTTTCTGGCCACTGATCGTCGCCTTCACCTCCCAGCGTCGCATCATCCTGGTCGCGCTCGGGCTGATCGGAATTGGACTGATTTGCCGCACCGTGGCGTTGATAGGAGGCGCGGAGACGCCCGTGATCTTCACTTGGCTCACGTTGCAGAAACTCGATGGTCTCGCGATTGGCGCGATGCTCGCGACGGCCCTGCGCGATCCTGGCCTGATGCGGCTCGTCCCATCAGGCCCCACCTACCGACGCTTGCTCGGGGCATTCGTCTTTTTGAGTTTCAGCTACGTCATGCTGCCTCATCGGCTCCATCATCAGGCTCTCGATGTCATGGGCGAAACCGTGATCGTGATCGCTTTCGGCCTGATTTTGCTCGGCACGCTCCATCTGCGGCCGGGCGCACTCTGGCACCGGGTGATGACGTCCGGCTCCCTGGTCACGCTCGGCAAATACAGCTACGGCCTCTACGTGATCCACGGCATACTCCGCCCCGCTTTCGAAAGGCTCTTCGACTTTCGCCACCTCCCCACATCCCACGGGCTCTCGCTCTTTTGGATGCTGCTCTACTATGTGCTGACGATTAGCGCCAGCCTCGCACTCGCCTACCTAAGCTACCACGGTTTCGAAAAATGGTTCCTCAAGCTGAAGCGTCATTTCGATTACTCGGCCAAAGGAGCCGCTTAGCCGCCTAGACGCGTGACCCGCATTCTCTACCTCTGTTCGTCCTGGCCGCTCGGCCGCAGTTTTGGCGGCCAGCTCCGAGCGCTGCATATCGGGCGCGCTCTGAAACAGGTCGGCAAAGTCACGGTGCTGGCCGTGAGTTCGGAGGCGGACGATCAATCCGCCGCTGAAAAGACCGCGGCCGAGTTTGAGGTTCTGCCACCCATCTTGCCCCGCCCGACCCCCAGCGGAGGCTTGCCCGGCAAGCTCCGCCGCGCGTTCAGTCCGCGCTGCATGGAGGTCCACGGGGTCGCCGCCTCGGCGGAGGATCGCGCGCGGCTCACGGCCCTCGTCGGCGACTACGATCTCGTCTGGGTGCTCAATTCGAGGACGCCGAACCTTCTCCGGCGCTGGCACTGGCCCCGCAGCCACCTCGATCTCGACGACGTGCCGAGCACCTACCTGCGCACAGTGGGCCAAAGCGGCGAAAAGCCGGCCCAGCGCTGGAAAGCCCGGCTCCAGCAGCGGCTGATGCACCGCCGCGAGCTGCTGTTCGCGGAGCGCTTCACGACGCTTTCCGTCTGCAGCCAGCCGGACAAAGACTACCTTGGCGGTGGCAAAACGATTCACGTCATCCCCAACGGATTCGAGCGCCCCGCGATCGAACCCAGCTACAACCCGCCCGCGGACGCGCCACGGATCGGTTTCATCGGACTCTATTCCTACACGCCCAACGCCGACGGCGTGCAGTGGTTTTTGCGCGAATGCTGGCCACAATTGCGCCAGGCCATCCCGGGCATCCGGCTGCGCCTGATCGGCAAAGACACCGACGGCCCGTCCGGCCCGCAAGGGCCGGACGTGGACGGTCTCGGATTTGTCGCCGATCCCGCCGCCGAAATCGCGACCTGGTCGGCGATGATCATCCCGATCCGCTTCGGCGGCGGCACCCGCATCAAGATCGCCGAGGCCTTTTCCAGGAAATGCCCGGCGGTCTCGACGCGGCTGGGCGCCTTTGGTTACGACGTGCAGGACGGCCGCCAGCTGCGCTTGGCCGACCAACCGGCCGAGTTCGCCCAAGCCTGCGTCGAACTCGTCCGCGATCGAACCCAAGCGCACGCCATCGCGGAGCACGCCTGGGGGGAGTTTCTCAATCGATGGACTTGGGACGCCATCGCGCCCAAAGTTCACGCGGTCGCGCAAAGCTGCGTGCGCAAATCCGAGTGAGTCATCGACCAAACCAACACCCAGATCCGTTGTCGCATCATTTTTACCTTTTGAGTTTCGCCCAAAGCTCGATCTTTCCGTAGTAATACTCACTTCCCTCCTCTTTTATGAAAATCTGTGTCGTCGGCCTCGGTTACGTAGGGCTTCCGCTCTCCCTTCAATTTGCGCGTTGCGGCGCCACGGTGCTCGGGCTCGACATCGACCGCAACAAGGTGGACGCCCTCAACCAGGGCCGGAGCTACATCAAGCACATCAGCCCGGAATCCATCAAAGCGACCATCGACGCCAAGTCGTTCAGCGCCTCGACCGATTTCTCCCGCGCCCGGGAGTGCGAGGCCGCCATCATCTGCGTGCCGACGCCGCTCAACAAGAACCGCGAGCCCGACATCTCCTACATCACCGAGACCGGCAAGGCCCTCGCACCGCACCTCAAGAAGGGCGCGCTCGTGGTCCTCGAATCCACCACCTACCCCGGCACGACCGACGAGGATTTGCGCGCCGTGCTGGAGGCAGGCTCGGGCCTCAAAGCCGGCACTGATTTCCACCTCGCGTTTTCGCCGGAGCGCGAGGATCCGGGCAATCCGAGCAGTGTCGTCGCGACCATCCCCAAGGTCGTCGGCGGCTACACGCCCGCGTGCCTCAAGAAAGCCATCGCCCTCTACTCAATCGCGATCAAGACGCTCGTGCCCGTGTCGTCGTGCCGAGTGGCGGAGGCGACCAAGCTGCTTGAGAACACCTTTCGCGGCGTGAACATCGCCCTCGTGAACGAGCTGAAGGTCGTCTATGCCGCGATGGGCATCGATGTCTGGGAGGTCATTAACGCCGCCAAGACGAAGCCGTTTGGGTTCATGGCGTTTTACCCCGGCCCCGGACTCGGCGGCCACTGCATCCCGATCGATCCGTTTTACCTGACGTGGAAGGCCCGCGAATACGGCCAACACACGCGCTTCATCGAGCTCGCCGGTGAGATCAACACATCAATGCCGGAATACGTGGTGCACAAGGTGGCCGACGCGCTCAACGAACGGCAGAAATCCGTCAAGGGCAGTCGCGTGCTCGTGGTTGGTCTCGCCTACAAGCCCAACGTGGATGACGAGCGCGAGTCGCCGAGCTACATCCTGATGGAGCAGCTCAAGGCCCGCGGAGCCGAAGTCGCCTACTACGATCCCTACGTGCCGATCATCCGCCCTACGCGCGAGCACGCGCACTGGACTGGCGTGAAGTCGGTGGCGTGGAACCGCGAGACGGTGCAAGGATTCGACCTCGCGCTGATCGCCACCAACCACGCCTCGGTCAACTACCACGAGCTGGCCGACTGGTCGCCCTGCATCGTGGACACGCGCAATGCCATGCACGGTGTCCCGACCAAGCCGGGACAGGTGCTCAAGGCCTAGCGAATGCGCCCCCTCCCCTCATCGGCCGGCGGCCCAACAACTCGCCGCTGATCGCGACGCCGTGGGCGCCGACGTGGCGTCCTCGTCGGTAAATCGCCGTTGCAAAGTCCCCATCGCCACCCATGTCGAGACCAGTGCAATCCAAGCTCCTGTCGCTCTTCATCAAGGGCCAGCTAAGCGCCCTGCGGCGGTGCCGGTTCATCGGCGCCACCGATCTGCCCGAGATCATGGCCAACAGCACGGAGCGTCTGTTGAATCTGCCTGGCAAGCTGCCCTTCTTCGCGACACGGGCAACAGAGCCACGCTTGGTGCATGAACTTCTCGGCAAGCTGCACCCCGTCGAGTGTGGCCGGCCCTTGATCCGGATGGGCCCGGAAGGCGACGGCGGCTATCTGGTGCCCGATGATCTGGAGGGCATCGGCGCCTGTTTCTCCCCCGGCGTAAGCGATGTCGCCGGCTTCGAACTAGATTGCGCCAACCGGGGCATGGAGGTGTTCCTGGCGGATGCGTCGGTCGAAAAACCGCCTTGTTCCCACCCCTCGTTCCGATTCGCCAAAAAATTCATCGGCGCAACCACCGGAGGAAAGTTCGTGAGCCTTGAGGACTGGGTGGGCGCCGAAACCAAGCTGGCCGACAAAGATTTGCTGCTGCAGATGGATATCGAAGGATTCGAATACGAGGCGTTTCTCACAGCCTCCACTGCACTCCTTCAGCGCTTCCGGATCATGGTCGTGGAATTCCATGATTTGGAACGCTTGTTCTGTGAGCCGCTGTTTCCCTTCTACCGTCTCGTTTTTGAAAAACTGCTCGCGACCCACACCTGCGTGCACATCCATCCGAACAACTACTGCAGCCTGATCAAGGTGGCCGGGCTGGAGATGCTGCAGATGGCGGAGTTCACCTTCGTGCGCAACGACCGGGTCCGGCCGGCGGGCTACGCGCGGCAGTTTCCCCATCCGCTGGATCGCGACAACACCCTGCGAGAGCACGTGGTGCTGCCGCCGGCTTACTACCGGACCAAATAGAATCCTGTCCGCGACTTTTCGGCTTCAAACACCCGGCGGCATGCAACCTCTGACCACTGCCCTGACGGGCCGCACCGACGGCATCGTGGCGGAGCAACAGGCCGGCATGACCATCCTGCGCTCGGTCCACGTGAAGCCGCATCGTCGGCTCTTTTATCTTAATTCCTATGGCATGGCGCAGGCATGGCGCACCTTGGGGGAGCCTAATCCCGGCCAGCACCTATGGGGCTGCATCGAACTCGCCCGCCTCGGCTATGAGGTCGCCATGCCCGAGGAGCCGGTGCGCGGCCGGTTCTTCAACTACCGGCGGCAGGATTTCAAACACCTGCGCTTCATCCGGGAATGGCTCGGCCGCGACGGCATCCTCTACAGTGCCCACACCGTGGTATTTTGGGCGCCACTGCTGGCAGCCGCAGGACTGCTGCGCTGCCCGGTGGTGACCCTGCTCTACGCGGCGGGTGAAAACCTGCGCTTCACCCGCGGCTACGCCGGGGTGATCGCCATGACCCCCGCCGCCGAACGGCGCGCCCGCAGTCTGGCACCCGGTGCGAAAATCGCGCACCTCGGCTGGGGCGTCGATCTGCCTCTTTACCCCGTCGCACCGTATGAGCCGCGTTGGTTCCTGTCGTGCGGCAAGACCCGCCGTGATTTTTCAACGCTCGCAGCGGCGTCCGCAGCGGTGGCCACGCCTGTGCGCGTCATCAACACCAGCGCCCCGGCGGGACTGATGTGGCCCGCCAATGTCGAGTTTGTTGGGACGATGCGGCCCGGGAGTTGGGAAGCCGTTTCTTTCCGCGAATTGATCGAGCATCACTACGCCGGTTGCACGGCCACGCTGGTGCTGCTCGAGAACGACCCAACTCAACGCTACGCCGCTGGCTTCACCCAACTCCTTGAAGCCATGGCTTTGAGCAAGCCCGTGATTGTCACGCGCACCGGGGCGATTCCCGATGAGATCGACGTCGAAGCCCAGGGATGCGGGCTGTTTGTGCCCCCCAACGACCCCAAGGCGCTGGCCCGCGCCATGGCCAGCATCGCCAGCGATCCGCAACGTGCGGCCGCCATGGGACAAGCTGGGCGCAGGCTCTGCGAACGGCATTACGACATGACAAGATTCGGCGACCAGTTGCATGGATTTTTTAACAAGCTTTGAATACTGCTAGCTAATAAGATTACTGATAAGCGAGAATTTGTCCGCAGCTAAGGTTACTACTAAAACGAATCCATTCCAGCCATGCCCCAGAACACCAGGACAGTTCAATTTCGTGCAGCGGCCTTCATCATCACCTGCTTCGCAACCACCTCTATCTTGCATGCGCAGGCATTGATTCTGCCGCTTGCGTCCGGCCCTTCCCCTGCAGCGGTCGCGCGTGATTTGGCCACGGGCACCAAGCGAGCTCCGGCAGCATCAAACATTACCTCTTCCATGGCAGCCGAACGGCCACTGCTGCAATACGGTCCACTCAACTACAGCGCATCCATGACCTATCGCTATCTCAATGGCACAGGTCTGCGCACGATTCTCGGCCGGTTGCGTTCGAGTGAAGTCCACTCCATAAATTTGGACTCCAATCTGGCAGTGGGGCGGCACTGGCTCATCAACTACGCGACCACGGCAAGCTTTTACACGAGCGAGGAATTCCGTGACCCGGTTGATCACTCCGCGGCGATTTCCGCCGGATATAAGCTCGGAGATTGGTCCGTGGCCGCTTCATCCGGCTATTCACGGTCGAACGATACCCTATTGGAGATCGGCGCTCAAACCACCCGCGATTCCTACAATAGCAACTTGTCGTTAGCCCGCGAAATCGGAGATCGAACATCGCTCGAACTTTCTGTCAGCCATGTAGCAAATTTTGCGACCGGGTTTGCAAGCGGCCGTATCATCACAACGACAAATTGGATTCGTTACCAAATAACGCCCCGGCTGAACACCGGTATCGGCTTCTCCTATGGTGCAAACTTCGCAAGCGAAGGCGCCGACTCAAACTATACACGGCCTCAGGTTATTCTCGGTTGGCGGCCCACAGAAAAAATCACATTGAGTGCGGACGCTGGCTACGAATTTCGCAAATTCCGCAGCGATGGTCAGAATAGCTTAGTCAATCCCGTCTACACGGCATCGCTAAGTTATGCCCCCATAGCTCCGACTTTGCTCTCACTTTCGGCCAATGCAGCCGAGACCGGTTCCTATTTCGCCAGTCGAGCCACGCGCTCGACCGGCTGGAGTGCCAGTGTGGAGCAGCGCATCTTGGGTCGTGTTTTCCTTACCGGCAGATACTCTGAGCACCGCAACTCCTACATCGAAACCAACCGAGGCCTTGCAGTCGGCCGACGCGATAAGGGCAAATCCATCGGCACAACCATCTCAACCGTGCTATATCGTCGGACCTCAATCAGCGTATTCTACTCCCGTATCGAAAACATTTCCAGTTTCACGGACTTCGATGTCGTGAGCGACCAATATGGCTTAAGCATCGGCTTGCGTTTCTGAGAATATCGTGGAGTCCCGCGCAAAAATGCCGATGGCTGAACTGACATGATCGGCCCATCCTTCAGTTTTCAGCCTGCGCTCCCGGTTAAAATAAGTTAGTTCAAGCCAGAACCCGATCCATGACAACCGACACGGGCCAAGTGAACCAAAAACCGACCGAACCAAGAACCGGCCCGGCAGGTGGCATTTCTGCAAATCCAGGTTTACGATCCAGTCCTGCGCGCGACCTGCCACCTTTGCTGGGCTTTACATTGCTCGCCCTCGCGGCCGTCTACGCCCTGCTGTTAATCGATCTGGTGCGGTTCTCGATGCAAGGGGAACTCTATTCCTACGTCCTCTTGGTCCCGATCGTGAGCGGCTATCTCTTCCTGACCGCCCCGCGTTCCTCGGAACGCAACGGGCCGCCCCGCCGGGTCCTCGCCGGCGTCTTCGCGGTGCTCGGACTCGTGGCGATTGTTTCGCGCCTCGCTCTCGGCTCGGCTCTGCAGCGGCAGGATGCGCTGGCGCTGGGCACGGCCTCGTTCGTCGCGTTCGTGGCCGCCGCCACCGCGTTCTTCCTGGACCGAGCCGCGTTTCGCCGGGCGCGCTTCCCCCTGGCTTTTCTCGTCTTCATGGCGCCCTTCCCGATCGCGATGGAGCAGACCATCGAGGTCTGGCTGCAGCATGGTTCGGCGCCGGCGGCCCACGCGATGTTTCTGCTCGCGGGGACGACGATGCATTACCATGACCTGATTTTTGAGCTGCCGGGCATCGCGCTGCGCGTCGCCCCGGAGTGCAGCGGCATCCGCTCCACGCTCGTGTTGTTCATGGTGAGTCTGGTGGCGGGGCATCTTTTTCTCCGCACGCCGTGGAAACGCGCCGTAATCACCCTCGCTGTGATTCCCCTCGCCCTCATCCGCAACGGCTTTCGCATCTTCGTCATCGGCCAGCTGTGCGTCCACATCGGACCGCACATGATCGACTCGATGTGGCACCACCAGGGCGGCCCGATCTTCTTCGCGCTGTCGCTCGTGCCTTTTTCCATCCTTGTTTTCTATCTGGTGCGATCGGAGCGCCGCGTGCTCCGCGCCTCAACCCCCGCCGTCAAGTAATTCCCCGCCATGTCCCGCTCCGCTTTGCGCCATTTCTCACTCCTGTTCGCCGGCGGTCTCCTCGCCGCCGTGCTGGCGGGCTGCTCACGCCAATCCGGACCCGAGGCTGCGATCAAACGCGCGGATGCGTTCTTCGCCCAAGGCGACTACGAGAAAGCGGAGCTCGAATACAAGAACGCCCTCCAGCGCGGGGCCACCGGCGGCCACTCGATTGGCCGCCTAGGCATGATCTATTTCGACCAAGGCCGCGTCAGCCTCGGCTATCGCTTCCTGCGCCGCGCGCTCGAGCTGAGCCCGGACGATTTGGCCGTGCGCACCCGGCTCGCGCATTTCGATTTCAGCAATGGCAAGCCGGGCGATGCCCGCCAAGGCGCGATCTTCATCCTGGGCAAGGATCCGGCCCACGTCGAGGCCCCCGTCATCCTCGCCGAGACAGTCGCCAACCTTGAGGAGGCCAACGACGCGCGCACCCGGCTCCGCACTCTGCCGGGCGGCGCCGCCGATCGCGCCCCGGCACTCGTCGGGCTCGCGGTGATCGACATGCGGGAGCGCAAGTTCAAGGAGGCTGAAGCCCTGCTGGAGCTCGCCCGCAAGGCCGACCCCAAGTTTCACCTCACGCCGGCCGTGGCGGCGCAGGTCCACATGGCGCAGGGCGATTCGGCGCGGGCGGAGCAGGGGCTCGCGGAGGCGGCGGAGCTGGCTCCACCCCGCTCTCAGATCCGCATCCAATACGCCCGCTACCTTTTTCAGAACCAGAAGCTCGAGGCCGGGCGCCGCCTCCTGGAGGAGCGGATAGCCAAGACGCCGGATTTTCTCCCCGCCTATCTGGCTTTGGCCGATGCCCTGAATACCGCGCAGAAATACGACGACGCCGTCGGCCTCCTTGAGAAGATCATCGCCCGCGATGCCGAGCATCCCGAGGCGCTCATCCTCATGGGCCAGGTGCGGCTGCGCATGGGCGACAAGGAGCGCGCCATCACCACACTGGAACGGGCCATCGCACTCTATCCTCGCTCGGCTCCGGTGCACTTCCAGCTCGGCGCAGCCCAAGAGTCGGCCGGCAACCTCGCCGCCGCCAGCGCCAGCTTCGCCCAGGCACTGCGCATCGCCCCCAACTACGTCCCGGCCGCCATGTCGCTCGCGCAGGTGCAGGCCCGGCAGGGCGACTTTGCCAACGCCGTGAAAACCATCGAGCCGCTGGCCCGCCGCGAGCCGCCTATTGTGGAGGCCCGCTCTCTGCTCGCCGCCGCCTTGCGGGGCCAAGGCGCGCTCGACGAGGCGCTCAAGCTCTACCGCCAGCTGGCCGAGGCCAACCCCAAGATCGCTGATTTCCCGTTTCTCGTGGCTTCCGTGCTCGAGCAGAAGGGCCAGGCGGACGAAGCCCGCTCGGTGTATGCCGCCCTGCATGAGCAGGCTCCGGACTACCTGCCGGCCATCGAGCGGCTGGTCCGCGCCGAACTGGCGCAGAAGCAATTCGCCCCGGCCATCGCACGCCTCGAAGCCTACAGCGCCCGCAACCCCACGGTCGCCGCCCCGCACCTGATGCTCGCCAACGTGTATCTTGTGCAGCCCGACAACGCCAAGGCCGAGACCGCCCTGAAAAAAGCCATCGAGCTTCAGCCCGATGCGCACATCGCCTACAGCCTGCTCTCCAAGATTTACCTCGATACCAACCAGACCGACAAGGCGATCGCCAATCTGCGCTCCACGGTCGCAAAGAATCCCAATGATTTCGGCGCCCACTTCGTCCTGGGCACCATCTACGAGGCGCAGAAAAACTATCCCGCCGCCCGCGATGCCTATGAGGCGACGGTCGCCGCCAATCCCAAGATGGGCCACGCGCTCAACAATCTCTCCTACATCTACGCGGAGCACCTCGTGGATCTCGACAAGGCACAGGATGCGGCGCAGCGCGCCCGCGAGGCCTTGCCCGGCCAAGGCGAGGTCGCGGACAGCCTCGGCTGGATTCTTTTCAAGAAAGGCCAGTATCCCCGGGCCGTCGCGCTTCTTGAGGAGGCCGCCGAGAAGCTGCCCGACAACGCCGACGTCCGCCTGCACCTTGGCCTGGCCTGCTACATGTCCGGCCAGGAAGCCGCCGCCCGGACCAACTTGGAACTCGCCCTCAAACTGAAGCCCGATGTCGCAGGCGCCGCCGATGCGCGGCAGTGTCTAGCGGTCCTCTCGACGGACATCACCCAGGCCGCCACGGCGCGCCCCGTCCTCGAAAAGGCCGTCGCCACCCGCAAGGACGATCCCGTCGCCAACCTGCGCCTCGCCGCGCTCCTCGAGCGCGAGGGCAACGCCGAAAAGGCCCTCGCCGCCTACGAAGTCGCACTCAAGACCAACCCCAGCCTCGTCCCGGCCATCGTCGCCGTGATGCGCATCCACGCCTCGCGCAACGAGACCGCCAAGGCCATCGCCCTCGGCCGCGAGGCCCGCAAGCTCGTCCCCGGCGACACCCAGCTCACCACTGCGCTCGGCCGCCTGTCCTATCAAAGCGGTGATTTCACCGGCGCGCTCTCGCTCCTGCAGGACGCCGCCCGCCGCCAGCCCGACGACGCGGAAATCCTCTTCGACCTGGCCGACGCCACCTACGCCCTCGGCCAGCTCACTCCCACGGAAAACGCCCTCAACGACGCCCTGCGGCTCGCGCCCAATTCCCCGCGCGCTCCCCAAGCCCGCCAGCACCTTGCTCTCATCGCCCTGGCGCAGAATCCCGCCGACGCAGCCGCCGCCAACCAGGCCGCCGACGCCGCGCTCAAGGCCGACGCGAACAGCGTGCCCGCCCTCATGGTCAAGGCCGCGCTCGACGAACGCAGCGGCAATACCAAGGCCGCGCAACAGACCTACGACAAGATCCTCACGCGCTTCACCGACTTCCGGCCCGCGATGCGACGGCTCGCCATCATCTGGTCCACCCAGCCCGACCTCCCGAAAAACGCCGCCGAGGTCGCGGGCAAAGCCCGTGATGCCTTCCCCGGCGACGGCGAGCTCACCCGCGCCTTCGGCGTGATTCTGTTCCGGCAGGGCAACTTCGCTCGCGCCGCCACCCTCCTGCAGGAGAGCGCCCGCACCCTGACCAAGGACGCCGATCTGCTTTATTACCTCGGCCGCGCCCAGATCGAAAACAAGGACGCCGACGCCGGCAAACGCACCTTGGAGCGCGCCCTCGCGCTCGGCCTGAAGGACGAATTCGCCCAGGAAGCCCGCCGCCTCAGCGCGCCCCCGGCTAAGAAGTAACGGCGCCCGCCAGCCCGCGCCGCTCGCAGCGCAGGACCCAGCGCCAGAGAACAAAGAACGCGGCGGCGATCGCGCCCAAGGCCGTCGTCACCGCGAGGCTTTCGCCCCGCAGCACGCGCCAGCCAAGCCCCGCGCCCAACAGCGCAAGCGCGCCATACACGATCGTCACTCGCGCGTGCGACACTCCCGCGATCACCAGCCGTTGGTAGAGGTGCGAACGGTGCGCCTGCAGGATGTTTTCACCGCGCCGCAGCCGGCGGAGAATCGTGAACGTCCCGTCGGCCAGAAACGGCCACACCGCCAGCGCGCCCGCCGCCAGCCACAGCTCGAATTGCCCCGCGCGCCGCATCTCGACGACCGCCAGCAATGGCAGCGCGGCGAAGCAGAAACCCAGCACCGTGCTGCCTGCGTCGCCCATGAAAATTTTCGCCGGCGGCCAGTTCAGGCTCAGAAACCCCAGCGATCCCGCCGCAATCGCCGCGCCGACGACCGCCACCCAGGGCGCGCCCAGCGCCATCCCCGCCGCAGTCCAAAACGCACCCGCGACCACGGCCTGCACGCCCGCGAGCCCATCAATCCCGTCCATGAAATTGTAGAGGTTCAGCACCCCCACGATCCATATCGCGAGCGCCCAAAATCCCCATCCCGGCGGGCGCAACGCCGCCGACCACCACGCCACATCCGCACCGGCCGGCCAAAATTTCGCCGCCATCGCCAGCACCGCGCCGGCCACCGCGAAATGCACCGCGAAACGCAGCCCCGTGGAGAGCGACACCACGTCATCGATCAACCCCACGACAAACAGCAGCGCGGCTCCGCCGAGGAAAACGGCGAAGAGCCCGCCGGGAATCGCCGCGCGCGGCGCCAGCAGCGCGATCGCGCCGAGCACCACCGGCATGAACGCCCCGCCGCCCAGCCGCGGCACCGGCAGCTCATGCGAGCTGCGCGTGTTGGGCCGATCCAGCAGCGCCCGCCGCAGCGCCACCCAGCGCATGACCCGCACCGCCACGCCCGCGGCGACCACCACTCCTGCGAAGAAAAAAATCCACGCCTTCATTCGCTCGCGTGAGGTTGCACGGGCCGCGGCGGCGGAGACGGACAGACTGCTGGCGTGGTCGCTTCCATGAGTGTCGGGCCCAATGTCCGGGCGCCGCCGCCTCGGAGTCCAACCCGAAAACGCGCCGCTCAGCGGTCGCGCTTCACCATTTCCGCGAGCCCGCGGGCCAGCGGCCAGGCCGGCGCATAGCCCAGCGTCCGGATCATTTTGGCCGACGAATACGCCGATGAATCCGTGAGCTTCGCGAGCGTCTCGCTGTCGAGCGGCACCCGTCGTCTCAGCAGCGACTCGCAAAAATCGCCGATCCGCGCCGCGGCCCGAAACATCCCCAGCGGCGGGGTCAAGCGTGGCGCCGCCCGCCCGAGCGTCGCGCGCATGGCGAGGAACAGCTCGCGCGTCGAATACTGCCGGCCGTCCGTCACAAGAAAAACCTCGCCGGCCGCCGACTTCGCCACGCCGGCGAGCACGCATGCCTGCACCGCATCCTCCACAAACACAAACGAACGCCGGTTGCCCGTCTCGGGAAACGGCGGGAACCGCCCGCACTCCACCGCCTCGAGCATGCGCCCCATGTTTCCGTGCCCGCGCGCGCCATAGACCATGCAGAAGCGCAACACCACGGGCTCAATCGCGCCGCGCGCCGCGAGCACGACGCGCTCGGCCTCGAGCTTCGACTGGCCGTAGGGCGTGGCGGGCGCACACGGCGCCGATTCGTCCAGCACCTCGGCGCCGCCCTCGCCCATCGCCTTGATCGAACTCGCGAGCACGATCCGCCGCGCGCCTATTTCCCGCGCCAAGGCCACCGCCGCGCGCGTGCCGCCCACGTTGATGCGTTCATACTCGCGGCCGTCCGCATGCAGCTCGGCCAGCGCGTGCGCCTTGGCGGCGAGATGCCAGACCACCTCGATCCGCTCCGCGGCCAGTTCCTTCGCGGCCACCGCGCCCGCTCCCGGTGCCGCAAGGTCGCAGGCCACGTAGCGCTGCCACGGCCCCTCCCCTGCGCTCCGCGCTGAAAGCCCGATCACGCGCCAGCCCGCCTCGCTCAGCCGCAGGCACAACCGCCAGCCGATCGCGCCGCTGGCACCGGTGACAAGCGCCGTGCGTTGCCCGGGATCAGCCACCCGCCACCTCCCGGTAGATCGCCTCGATCCCGCGAAACACAACCTCCTGGCCAAATTCCCGCTCCACGCGCGCCCGTCCCGCGGCGCCCATGCGCGCCCGCAAGCCCGGATCACGCGCCAGGCGCTCAATCGCGCCGGCCAGTGCCGCCGCGTCACGCACCGGCACGAGCAGGCCGTTGATCTCGGGCGCGACAATCTCGCGGCAGCCCGAGGTATCGGTCGCCACGATTGGCAAGCCGCACGCCATCGCCTCGAGCAGCGACTTCGGCAGGCCCTCGCGGTAGCTCGGCAGCACCGCGATGTCCGCCCCGGCGTAAATCGCCGCCACATCCTCCCGGTGCCCCAGCCATTCGACGCTCCCCTCGGCCCGAAGCGCCGCGAGTTCCTCCGCCGTGAGGGAATTGGGATTCTCCCCGTCGATCTCGCCGGCAACAAGACAGCGCACCGCGCACCCCGCCTCGCGCAGCCTCCTCGCCGCATCGGCAAACTCCCGCACGCCTTTGTCACGCAACAGCCGGGCCACCATCACAACGACGGGCCGCGCCCGCTCGCCATGCGCCACGAGCCGATAGGCCGCGAGATCCACGCCAGCCCCGCGCACGAGGCGGAGGTTCCGGACCGGCACCCCGATCCGATCGCGGAACAACGCGTGGTCCTGGGCATTTTGCAGCACGACGCGCGTCCGCGCCCGCGCGAACAGCCGCCGGAACACCGCCATCAGAATCCGTCGCACCACGCGCACCCGATCACCCCGATGCGTGAAGAGATAGCCGAGCCCCGCAAACGCGTTGATCACGCCCGCCCCCCTCATCCCCAGAGCGGCGATCGATCCGTAGAGGATCGGTTTCATCGCCACGTGATGGACGATCGCCGGGCGCTCCCGCCGGTAGAGACGGAAGAGCCGCCACAGATAGGCGAGGTCGCCGGGCGCCAGCAGCCGGCCACGCTCCAAGGGCGCCGGCACCAGCCGGAGGCCCGCTGCCGCGATCCGCGCCGCGTCTTCCGGGGTGTTCACCTGCGTCACGACCGTGACCGCCCAGCCCTCGCGCTGGAGAAACTGCGCCAGCCCGAGCCGGTGCGAGAGGAAATACCAATCCTCGCTGACGACCAGGATGGCTTTGCGGGCGGGCGGGATCACGTGGGCAAACGGCCATTCGGCATCACGTCGCCGATGCACGCCAGCAGGTTTTTCTCGAACTCCGCCGCGGAAAACCGCTCCGCGATCAGCCGCCGCGCCGCCGCGCCCATCGCGCGGAACTCCGGCCAGTTTTCGATCGCGTCGCGCACGGCGCCGCACGCCGCGGCCACATCGCCCACGTCGATCTGCCGCAGGTGCACGCGATCCTGCGTGAACGCCGCCACATCGCCCACCCGCGCGCTGATGCACGGCAACCCGAGCGCCATCGCCTCGAGCAGCGCGTTGGGCATGCCCTCCAGCCGGCTGAAAAGGAGAAAGACATGCGCCGAGCGCAGAAACGGGAACGGATCGGCCACCGGCCCGGCAAACTCGACCGCGTCGCCCACTCCCGCCGCGGCGATCACCGCCGCCAGTTCCTTCGCCTCGATCGGCAGGCCGGCGATGCGCAGGCGCACCGCCCGGCCCTCGGCGCGCAGGCGGCGCATCATCTCCACCGCAAAATCGTAGCCCTTCACGCCCACGCGCACATTGCCCAGCATCACGATTTCGAGCCGCTCGATTCTCTCCGGCAGCGCCACAGGCGCGGCGGCGAGCGCCGCGGGCTCGAGCGCATTGTAGAGCACGCGGCATTTCGCCCTCACACCCGGCATGATCCCGGCGAGCTGCTCGATGTTGAGGTGCGTGTTGCTCACATAGCGCACGCACGATGAATCCGTCAGCCGCGACCAGAACGCCCGTCGGCGCACAAAATCCGCCCCCGCCGATCGCAGCGATCCGATGCGCGGCGCCAGGCCGTTCAGCGCCACATGCGCGATCACGTCGGCGCGATGGCCCCAGGTCCACAGCACACACCGGTGATCGCGCCGCAGGCTCGCCCGGCACGCGCGGACAGAAGACGTGAGCCAGCCTCGGCCATCGGGCGGCCGGAAAACCATCACGCCCGCCGCCTGTGCCTCGGCCAGCAACGACTCGAGCCGCGCGCCATTCGCACCCGGCGCGAGCGTGAAGATCTCGACACCGTGGCCGTGGCGCGCGAGCGCGAGCGCCGTGAGCACGACCTGTTTCTCCGCCCCTGCGCCATCAAGCGACTGCAGCAGGAACACCACGCGGCCCTTGGGCTCGAGGCGCGACGGCGGTGGCGCCGGATGCCAGCGATCCAGCCATGCGCCAAACATGAGCACCGTCCAAAGCGCGTGCTCCCCGTTTTCACGCCCCCTCAGGTGCGCGCGCCACAGCGCCCACACCGGCTCGATGCGCACGTGCGCGGCGAGCGTCGGGTTGCGCAGCAGCGCCTCGGCCCAGCCACGCAACGGCCCGCGCAGCCACTCGCCGATGGGCGCGGCAAACCCGGCCTTCGGCCGATCAAACAACTCGCGCGGCACATGACGCCCAAGCACGCGCCGCAGGATCAATTTGCCGCAGTTCGGGCCGACCTTCTCGGCGAGCGGCAGGCGCCACGCGAAGCGCACGACGTCGTTGTCGAGAAACGGAATCCGCCCCTCAAGCCCGAAGGCCATCGCGGCGCGATCCACCTTGGCGAGGATGTCGTCGGGCAGGTAGGTGAGCGTATCCCAGAACATCATCCGCTCCGCCGGGCTCAGCGGAGCCGCAGGCAAGGCCTGTTCCTCGAAAGGCAGCGGCCCGCCGGCCAATCCGGAGAAGCGCTCTGGCTCGGCGATCACCGCGGTCAGCCGCCGGTAGAGTTCGCGCTCGTCGCGGGAGCGCGCGAGTTGCGCGAGCTTGCGGATTTTGTCAACCGGGCTGCGCGCCCGCCCCGCGAGCAGCAGCGCGGCCACGCGTTCGGAACCAGCCGCACCCGTCAGCACCGCGGCGAGGGCGCGGCGCAGCGGCAGCGGCCAGCGGCTCAGCCGCGGCCAGAGCCGCGCCGCCGCGACATGGCGGTTGTATCCGCCGAAGATCTCGTCGCCGCCGTCGCCGGTCAGCGCCACGGTCACGTGGCGCGCGGTCAGCTGCGCAAGCAGGCTCGCGGGAATCTGTGAGGAATCGGCGAAGGGCTCGTCGTAGATCTCCGCGAGCCGCGGGATAATCCCGAGCGCCTCGGCGCTGCCGACGGTGAAGGTGGTGTGCTCGGTGCCGAGGTGGCGGGCGACTTTAGCGGCCTCATCCGCCTCGTTCAGCGCGGCCTCGCGGTAGCCGACGGTGAACGTGCGGATTTTTCTCGACGACGCCCGCTGCATCAGCGCCGCAATCGTGGACGAATCAATGCCGCCGGACAGAAAGCAGCCGATCGGCCGATCCGAGACGAGGCGCTGCTCGACCGCATGCCGCAGCAGACGCTCGGTTTCGTCCGCCAGCTCGTTTGCGTCGCCGGTTGCCCGGTCGTTCGCGGCGTCATCAATTGTCCGTGCGAGCGACCAGTAAGGCACCGGGGAATCGTGACGCGGCACCGCGGACCCGAAGCGGATCCAGTGCGCCGCCGGGAGTTTCCAGGTGTCCTCGTAGATCGCACGGGGCGCAGGCACGTAGCCGTGGCGCAGGAAGAGCGGCACCACGGCGCGATCGACCACCGCGCGATATCCGGGGTGCGCGCGCAGGGCTTTGAGCTCCGAGGCGAAGTAAAGCACGCCGTCCTGCAGCGCGTAGTAGAGCGGTTTCTCGCCGAGGCGATCGCGCGCCAACGTGAGCGAGCGGTCGCGCGCGTCCCAGTAGGCGAAGGCAAACTGGCCGTTGAGCCGCGGCAAGGTGCCCGCCGGGCCCCAGTGGTGCAGCGCCGTGAGCAGCACCTCGGTATCGGACCGGCTGCGGAAGCCGAACCCCTCGGCCTCCAACGCCGCGCGCAACTCCACGAAGTTGAAAATCTCACCATTGTAGACGATCACGCCCCGGCCATCGGGCGTCGCCATCGGCTGCGCCCCGCCCGGCGAGAGATCGATGATGGCGAGACGGCGATGGCCGAGGTGCACGCGACCTTCCGTCTCGCGCCACGCGCCATCGGCATCGGGCCCGCGGTGCGAGAGGCTCGCCATCATCGCGCGCAGGGCGCCGAGATCGCGATCACGGTCGCCATCCGCCCGCCCGAGGAAGCCTGCGATGCCGCACATGATTAGGGCGCGGCCAGGGCCGCGCCCTGCGTCCGCGCGACGGTTTCCAGCCACCGCCGCGCATCGGCGGCATAATGGCCGATATTCAGCACCGTGCGCGCGAGATCGCGCCCGGCGGCCGCGACGCGGTCGTTGCGCTCGCCGGAAACGACGAGGGCCGCCAGCTCCTCCGCCACCGACTCCACTCGGTTCGGATCGGCCAAGTAGGCGTTCACGCCATGGGCGAAGCGAAGATTGTAGTCGGGAATATCGCTCAACAACACGGGCCCCGCGAGCAGCAGCTCACCGAGCCGGGTTGGAAAACACGCCCGCGACGAACGGTCATCGCTGCGCAGCAAGACGGCGGCGGCCGCCTCGGCATACTCGACGGCGAGTTCGGCATGGCCGATCCGGCCAGCGATTGTCATCGCTTCGCCGAGTCCGGCCACCGCGGCGAGCGCGTGGCATTCACGCGCTCGCCGCGGCGTGAGCCCGACGAGCCGCAGCGTGATATCCAAGCCACGGCGACGGCAGTGCCCGGCGGCGGCGATGATCATCCCAAGGCAGTCGCGCCGTGCGCCTTCACCCGCGTAGAGCACGCGGCCGGGAATTTTATTCCGACCGGCGCCCGCGATGGCACGCTCCCACGCGGCTGCATCGACAAACGAAGGCAGCACAAAAATGTTCCGCGCCCCGCGGCGCGCCGCGAGTTCGCGCAGCGTGGAGGAGATGACGAGATTGCCCGCCGCCCAGCGGGGGACGGCCTGAAAGTGAAGCCTCTCGCGCAGGTAGTAGCCCTGCAGCCACCGCGCGCGATAGTCGGCCGCGACGTGCAGTTCGGCATACTGCTGCAAAAAATGAGCGCCGGCTTCGGCGCAGACACGGGCGAGCCGCACCGCGAGAAACGGATCCTGATTGTAGAGCAGGACAAAACACGGCCCCCGCCGCGCACCCGCAACCGCACGCTGCGCGGCCGCGACGAGCGCAGAGCGCGCCGCAAAACCGCCCTCCTGCCCGATCGCACCCAGGATCCGCCGCATCAACCGGCCGACGTGATCGGGCACGCATTCAACCGCATGGGGAGCTTCCGAGTCCTTCTCCGGCTCCCGATCTGCCCCTTCCTCTCCAAACCCCATCAAGCGCACGGTGCAACCCGCGCGCACGAAGAGCGCCGCGAGTTGTTTAGCTCGCGTCGCTCCACCACCCGTCCCGTCCAGATCGAAAGCCGCCACCACCACGACCAGAGGCGGGGCCAGGTCTGGCGAACCCTTGCTTTGCCCGGACACCGTCATGGCCGCGCCTCAACCGAGGCGAATCGGGACAGCCCCACACCGAGACAGGCGGCCGTGGTCGCCATCTGAAATGCCGCACTCATCATGAAATCTCCGCCGACGATTGAATAGAGCAGCTGGAGCGCGACCACCCAGAGGCACAGGCGGCCGGTCAAAGACTGCCTCAGCCATCTGCGCCGCGCGCCGAGCAATGCGAACGCCGAGTAATAGACGGCAAAGAGCAGGGCGCCACCCTTCAGCACGAGCGTCATCACTCCCACTTCAAACACCCGCCGGCCGAAAAACCCGTAGTCCGGAAGATAGTAGGCCGCCCAGATTTGCTCCATTTCCGCGCCCTGCAACGCCGCGGGATTGAAGCCGATCCACTCCACGCCGCTGCCCATGCCCCGGCCGAAGATCCACTCGATCGGAGTAAAGTGGCGAAAACAGTCGGCCACGATCTCGAATCGCTCGTTCTCCAATGCCAGATAGCGCAGGAAACCAGACGAGTAGTGGATGTCCGCCGACTGCCCTGACAATCGGTCCATCAGCGAAGCGAACTGCGGGATGACATAATTGCCCCCCACGACCAGCAGAACAGCCGCGCCCGCCGCGAGCAATCCGACCATGCGGAGGAATTTCGCCCGCAGCTCCGCCCGCCACACGCGCGGCCCGCGCGACCAGCACCAAGCGGTGGCGGCCAGCACCAGCAGAAAATAAACCGCGTCCAAACGCTTCTGATAAAGCACCTGCTGCGCGAGGACCAACCCGAACCCCGTCACCACCACAAGCCATCGCCAACCCGACAGGGCAAAGGCAAACGGCACCATGAGCACGACGACATCGAGCGCGTTCTGCGTCCGATACGACATCGTGTCGCGTGCGATGCGCTCGCCCGTCTGCAATTCGCCCAGGAGGGCCGTCAAATCAGTGAGCGCCGCCAGATTGAGCGGAATCGATGCGGCGATGACATAAACCCAAACCCGCCGCATGTCTTCGAACGCCTGCGGGATGGCGCCGATGATTACAAAACTCAGGATCAGCCCGTAGGCGATCGTGTCGTAAATGACGAAGCGCGGGATGACACCTTGCCACAACCCGCGAGCCGCGAGCGCCAGCACGAGAGTGAGCACGGCCAGGAACCAGATCCGGGCCGCGACAATGAGGGGATTCCCGTGCCGCCACGCATACCACGCCGCCGCCAACGCCACGACCAGGACGGAACCGGCGTTAAGATATCCGGCGACATCATTGACCCACTCGCCCATGACCCCGGCGAGAAATACCCGGCCAAAACTCACCCACTGCATGGCGCCAAACATGAGCAGCAAGTTGAACCCCCAGTTCACGCCAATCGGGCCAGTTAAATCCCACCGCCGGCCCGCGCGCGCTCCGCCCTCCCCAACAGGATCACGGCGCGCCTGAGGCCCGGGAGGAGCATCAGAGCCCGGGCTCACGCTGGCAGGCCTCCACCCTGTTCTCCATTCACGCAACGGAATCCGGCACCGGGCGGCCAAGCCGGCGATCCTGCGACATCCCGCCTAACCAAACGGAGGCGATTACTCATGACGGACTTGGCGGCAGACATGATCGTTTCCGGCCGTGCATGACGACCAGCGCCACCAAAGCCACCCCGGACACCGCGATCGCGAGGCCGCCCCCGAGTGCCACGGCTGGCAATGGCGGCAGCCATCGCAACGCGAGCCAGATGAGCCCGAAGGGCAGACCGCATTGGAGCCCGGTGTAGAAATAATACTCCGGCCAGCGCCGCAGCGCGGAAAAATAAGTCACACCCACCCGCGCCGCCAGGAAAGGACCGGCGGCACAGGTGATGAGGGCCGCCGGCAGGCCGCCCACATAGCGGGGAAGAAACAATTCCACGAGCAACACAAAGCCCATCGCCATCGCCGCGGACACCAAAATCATCGCGAAGAACGTCCGCCTGATAAGCGTCATCGTCGCTTTCAGCAGGAGCCGCTCGTCCCCGTTCCGCCCGAATTCCTCCATGATTTTCGGATAGTGAAATCCCTGCATGCTGCCGGGCACGACTTGCAGCAGCGTCGCGGCCGCCAAGGCCGGAGTGTAGAGACCGAGCCACTCCACGCCCCCCGACACCGACAGCAGCATCAGACGCTCTGCCTGCGCTCCGAGCAGGAGTCCAAAGCCCGTCAGGTAGTGATGCCGGCCAAACGCGAACAACCGTCGCAAAACCGCCCAGTCCATCCGGGGCCGAGTCGCAGCGTCGCGCTGGCGGTAAAAGAGCACAAACGTCGCGGTCGCGGAAATCATCGCCCGCGCCGCCAAGCCCGCGAAACCGAAACGCCACACCAGCACGACCAACGCCGCATCGAGGATCGCCACGATGACACCGACCCGGCCCACCAGCATGAACTGCCGCGAGGTCCGCAGCATGGATCGGACGTAGTGGGCATAGACGCCCAGCGCCCAGACCAGCGTCGTGGTGACCAAGCCCCAAACCAGCATCGGATTCTCCCGGCCTGCCGCCAGCAGCATGCCGCCCAAGACGAGCTGGCTTACCGCGATGATGGCGAGCGTGTAGGCCAGCCCCGTCTCCAGCACCTGTCGCGCCTCCTCGGTCCGGCCCGCGCCGACGAGATGAGGGTATTCGCGGTTCATGCCGCTGAGGATGCCTGCCCGCAGCAAATCAAGCGGCACCCGCAGGAGCTGGCTGGCGTTCCACCAGCCCATCGCGATGGGTTCCAGGAATCGCAGCACGACCAGCCCCGAGAGCCCGTTCAACACCGTGCTTACGACAGAGTAGGCCGCGAACGAGAAACCCGCGTCGCGAATCCTCGCCCACCTCGCCGCCCACCGCGATGTTTCCGTTTTGCCCACGTTTGGTTGGCGGGTCGCTCAGCGGCCGAGGCAGGCCCGGCCCAAGCGCCGCAGCCGCCGGCCAATCGCCCGCGCGATGAGCTTGGGCGCGGTGTCGGTGTCGCGGCTTGCGAGGAACCTCCGCGTCTCTGCAGCCACATTCGGCCAGGCGATCGCGGCCGGCGGCGCGCTGCGCACCTGCCAGAGGGACGCGATCGCATCGTCCAGCGCGATCTCCTCGTAGCCGGCGCGCTGCATCAGCGCGCGGAGCGTGGCGGGGACGAAGGAATAGGTGTGCGCCCCTTGCCAATAACGCAGCAGGTTGCGCGTGACCGCGAAAAGATTGGGCACCTCGACAAACAGCCGCCCGCCGTGCGCCAGCAGCCCGCGCACCTGGCTTAGATCCCCGACCGGATCCAAAAAATGCTCCACGACGTGCGAGAGGATCACCACATCGTGGCGCCGGCCATCGGCCAGGGCCTCAGCGATGCCGCCGCGGCGCAGGTCGAGCCCGTGCGCGCGGCCGGTGGCGAGATACTCCTCGTCAAAGTCATACCCGGCGACGTCGTGCCCGCGCTCGCGCAGCGGCAGGAGATTCCAGCCGCTCCCGCATCCCAATTCGAGCACCGTGTGCTTTCGCCCGGGCGTGAGATGCGGCGCGATGAAGGCGGCGCGCCGTTCGGCATTGCCGCGCTGGTGGGCATACATGCCCTGCGCGCTGTGCCCGGGTCGCTCGTAGATCGCGCGATAGAAGCGCGCGTAGAAATCGCCATAGGCCGAACCGTTCCAGCGCGGGTTGGTGCGCACGAGGCCGCAGTCCCGGCACATCACCGTGCGATGCGGGATGCGATAGCGATCGACCGTCGCGACGACCTCTTCCTGCGTGCCGCCGCACAGGCATGGAACGGCTTCAAGACCGTAGGCACCCGACCGGACAAGTTCCAAAATCTCCCGCCTCGCCGCGAGCCCGCGCTCGGTCGTGGGGATGGGAAACGGCCCCTCGGGCGCATGGTAGTCCGGGCCGAGCAGCGGCGCCTTCATTGCGAGAAGAATGGATGCAGGTGCTCCAGATCGACCATGCGGCCTGTGGGCAGATGCAGGGAGCCCACGAAGGCGTTGCCCTTGCTCTCGCTCCGGACCACGAGGCCGGCCGGGCTCGCCAGCTGCGGCAGCGGAATCCGCTCGCCGCTCCAATACGACACGCCCTTCCCGGCCACGCGGAACGGTCCTTCCTCGTAGTCGCGGCCGTTCGCATCCGTCAGCGTGATCCAGTAGCGCATCGGCCGGACAAACGGATTCATCACGTAGGCGATGGGGCGGACCTCAGGCGAGAGCAGCACCGCGGGGAAATTCTCGTAGTGGAACCGCTCGGTCCGCGTGAAGCGCGCCGCACCCCAGATGTAGGCGGCCGGCAGATGCGCCTCGATGCGGCCGTCCTTTGATGTGAAGTGGTGAAAACTCACCAGCACGCTGCTCACGCCCACCGGACGCACGTCGGGGGACCAGGCCATGACCTCGCAGTAGTTGAACAGCCGATCCACGCCCGCCGCCGCGCAAAGCTCCGCCGAGGTCAGCGTCTCCTGATCCTCCAGCGCCAGCGCGCGCGATTTGCGCGTGAAAATCGGTTGCGTGGGATTGTCGCCGTAGAGGCGGAACTCCCAGAAGTAGGTCCCCGGGCTTCGCGTCACCGCCAGCGGGGAAAAACTGATCGTTGTGGAGACGTTCTCGTCGTGGAGCACGAAATTCCCCGAGGGCGCCCACTCCAGTTCGTTCGCGAGCGGCGGCAGCGCGGGCACAAGCGCCTTCAGGGTGCGATGCGCCAGCCGTCGCGCGCGTTGTCCGGTCGTGAGATGCTCGGTGTGCATGGATGGATGGCTCAATGGTGCTGCACGACCCAGATGTTGCCGTCCAGTTTGTGCCAGAAAAACCACACCATGAGGCGCTGGTTGTGATCGAGCCAGAGCAGGGCATTGGGATCGGCCGCGGGCACCTCCGCCTGCCCCGGGAACAGATCGCGCACGCGGCCCCACCACGATCCGTGCGGTGGCAGCGTGAAGGCGTGCGCCCAGATCCGGCCGTCGGCCGTGCGCAGCCGCACGGTGCCCGCGTAGGGTGCGGCGCACGGATTCGACACCGCCATCCAGCAGTCCTGACCGGCAATCAGCGGGTGGTTGTTGTGAAAATGGCCGTTGTAAGGGGCCAAGCTATACTTGTCGTGATAGTGCCAGCGCCCCCGGTAGCCGCCCTCGCCGCGATCAAAATTGAAGCAGCAGTAGGGCCGCAGCGATCCGACCTGATGCAGCCGCGCGTAATCCACGAACAGCATGCCGTGGAACCGCGCCGGGAGATCGGGGAAAACTTCGGGGAGAAAATATTCGCGCGATGCCCCGCTCGGCAGGCGCAGGCCTGTCCTCCGCCCGAGCACCCGGCCCGCGGCGTCGAACAATGTCAGGTGAAAAACGATCTCCCGCCCGTTGGCGTTGGAATGATCCTCGGGGAACTTGAGGTTCGAAAGCGTCAACGACGATTCCCCGGACGGGTCGCGCACCACAAAGAGCCCGAACCGGCGCAAGGTCAGCCGACGACGCACGCTGTCGCGCAGCTCGCGATAAGCGCGCTCCAGCCGACGACGCCACGGCACCGTTCCGCCACCGATGCCGATGTGCCCCAAGCGGCGCTCTTCGCGATACACCGTGATCAGATCCTTGATCTCATACTCGCACGAGGTGCACCGCGACCCGACGTGGTAGTATTTCTTGAGCACCTCGAAGCCGGCCCCGTTCGTCGCATCGAACATCTTCTGCAGATCACCATAGGTGACCTGAAAGCAGTTGCACACGTTGCGCCTGGCCGCGGGGTCCTCGGCGGCCGGATTCTTACCCGCTTGGGGATCGGAGGGGACTGGCGGCGGATTGTCAGGCATCGTGGCGAATGAGCAGCCGTGCGGGATTCCCGGCCCAAATTTCACCGGCCGGCACCGGCTTGGTCACGACCGACCCCGCGCCAATCACCGCGTCTGCGCCGATGATCACGCCCTTCAGGATGGTCACGCCGGTTCCAATGAAGGCACCGTCGCCAATCTCCACCGGCGTGGAAACGACACGATGGTCCGGCCCGACGAGCCGATCTGCGGCGCGCAGCGGATGAAAATCGCTGTCGTAGATCGCCGTGTCGCCGCCGACGAGCACGCGGCGGCCGATCGCGATGCGCCGGTGCGCCACGATCGTCACGCTGCTGAGGCCGCTGTCGGCCCCCACCTCGATCACCGCATCCTTGTGCACCGCGATCACTGAGGGGCGGTGGCCGCCCACGGGGTTCACGATGGCGCCGGAGTGGATTCGGACTCCGCGCGCCAACACGAGGCGGCCCTGCGGGTGCAGGTGGAAACGCACCCGGCCCGTCACGCGCACCCACCCCGCCAGCTCCGCCGCCGGGTGGAGGCGCAGAAAAACATTGGCGGCGAGCGACCAGCCGAAGGTCGCGAGCGCGCGATGCGCCAGCTGCGCGGCGCGCCAGATCGTGCCCCACGTGCTCATCCCGTCATCTCCTGTCTGGTCATCATCGGTTTGATTCTCAGGAATCGCAGCCAGCCGACGAGCGCGAAGAGCGGCCACCACGCGGCGGCTTGCGCCCCGCGCAGCCGGGCGCGGGCCGCCTCGGCCGGCAGGCCCAGCAGCCGGGCGCGGAGAAAGACATTGCTCCCCTCGCCGACCAGCCGCAGGGGCCGGCGCCGCACCCAGTCCCAGTTTTCCCGGATATGCCAGCACGCGTAGTCGAACAGCGCCGGCAACCGCTCGCGACGCGGCACCCGCGAACTGATTTGGTTGCCTTGATCGCGGTGATAGGTGCGCAGCGCCCGGTTCAGGCAGAGCACCCGATGCGTGCGCGCCAGCGAGAACCACAGGTAGCTCTCCGGGTAATAGCCCGGCACGACGGGAAACGGCCGGCCGCGCAGGAGCTCCGTGCGGATGCAGCCCCACTTCTCGCCGGCCACGCGGTGGCGGTAGGTGAGCTCCAGGTTGTGGCTCCACAACGGCGCGCCCGGAAACGAAGTCCCCACGATCGCGCCGGTGGCGGCATCGCGACAGAGGACGTTGATCCCGCTCGCGCCCGCGCGTTGCGCAGTTGAAAGCGCGCTCCACTCGCGCGCAAAATACTCCAGCGCGTCGGCGTCGAATTCGTCGTCCGAGTCGCACGGCACGAACAGCTCCCCTCGCGCGATGGCGACGGCATGGTTCCATGCGACATGCTTGCCGGAATTTTTTTCGTGCCGCAGCACCGTCATCGGAAAATCCGCCCCCGCGCGCCATGCCTCCAGTTTCGCCCAGCTGCCGTCGGTCGAGCCATCATCCACCACGATCCACTCAAAATCTCGCAAGGTCTGTGCGCGGATCGAGTTCCACACACGCTCAAGCACGCGCTCGCGATTGAAGACCGGCGTGAAGAGCGTGAATTTCATGCGCCCGCCATGGCCTCCGCGACGTCGGGCATGGGCTCATCGCCGCAGAGGATGCGGTAGAACCTGTCGTGCTCCGCCTGGCTGGGCATCGCGCCGAGCTTCATGCCGGTCGCCCGGAAATTGCGGCCCGTGGCCTCGAATGAAAATCCCTTGAAGACCAAGTGCAGGTAGCGCTTGCCCTGCGTAATCTGGGACACGGCAGGCCGCTCAACTTGCCCGGCCCAGCGCTCGATGAGCGCGAAATACTCCTCCTGGGTCGCCGGCTCCTCCACGATGCCGAGCCCCGTGTATTTCGGCCGCGCGGCCACAGCCGCCGGGATTCCGCGCACAACAAAGTCCACCCCTGCGGAACTGAGCCAGGCAAGGCCGGCGCGCGCAAAAGGCACGAGGGCAAAGGTGTTCATGCTCTCCTCGCTGCCGATGACGCGGATGTTGGGATGCCCCCCGGCAAGTTTCCGCGACACCTCACCGAGATAGATCGCGCATTTGCCTCCGATCCAGCGTTCGGCGGGATGGGCGCGGATGACCAGCTTGAGGTGCGGCCGCGCCGCAAACCACCGCACGACTTGCGCAATCCACGGCTGCTGTCCGGCGAAGATCGTCTCGCAGCCAAGCGTGGAGCTGTCGCCGATGACGTTGGTCGCAAGCACAAACACCGGTTCCGCGCCTTCGAGAAACGCCCGCAAGTCCGGCGGCAACGCCTGCGCCAGCGTGTCGCGCTGGATGCGGTGGAAATTGGCGAGCCATTCGCCGTCGTGCTTCTCGCCATCGAGAAATTTCAGGTAGGCGTTCACCTCGCGCTCCTTCTCCGCATTCCATGGGCCCAACGAGCGCATCCAGCCAGCCACATTGTAAGCCATCGCCGGGGCGTCGCGATTGTAGATCAGGTGGCCCGGGCGCCAGGCCCAGCCTTCGAGGCACACCGTGAGCACGCCGCGACGGCGAGCCACATGCAACAGACCCGGCGACTCCGCGATGAGACCGCTGTAGCAGACCAAACGCGCAAAGGACCGCCGGGCGAGCAGACCGTCGAGCGCCTCGCCCATCGCCACAATCTCATCGGCGCGCGCCGCGACCCGCGGGCCGTGGGCGACGGGATCGGCCGAGATGTCGCATTCCTCCAGATGCAGGTCGTAGGCGACGTTGGTCGGAGCCAGGCGCTGCGCGAGGGCACGGAGCCCATCATCGGCGCAGTTGACCCGCGGCTCCGTTTCCAAGTCGATCAGCTCCACGCCGGGCAGGTCCGGCACCCGGGCCCAGAAGTTAATCGCGCGAGGCTCCGGATAGAGCCGGCGGATCTGGCTGCCGCGAAACAGCAGCGTGGTTTCCCAACCCAGCGTCCGCAGCACCGCGGCGGCGTAGGCCGCCCACTCGATCCACGAGAGGCTGCGCAGCGCCGTAATCGCGATGCGGCCCCGCGCGGGCGGAAGCGACCGGCTCGCGAGCGCCGCAAGCCAACTGTCGATGGCCTGGTAGGCGAACACCGGATCGGCGGCCGGGCGGCCAGCCCACAGCGACTGCTGCGCCTGGAGGGCGTTGCGTGTGTGGCGGAGGAGTTTGCCGGGCGTGAGGGCCAAAGGATGGGCTCCCTTACCACATCGAAAGGATCGTCTTGCGCTGCATCGGGTCGAGCGCGGCGATTTTCGGATCCTCGTAATAGGAGTCGCCGACGACGTGCGTGGTCGAGACCTCCTCGAAGATGCAGCCGTTCACCGTGCCGAAGCTGTGCCAGCTCCCGCGCTCGACCAGCAGGAGGCCGCCGCGCTCCACGGGGTGGGCGACACCGTTCAGGTTCACCTCAAGATCGCCGTGCAGGAGCTGGAAGGTCTCCTCCTTCCTCATGTGCCGGTGCATCGGGTGCCGCTGGCCGGGCAGGAGGATAATGAGTTTCTTGCAGTATTCGCGGTTGATCAGGTTGACGATCAGCGCGCCGTGCGCGCGGAAGTGCTCCGCGCCGTAGTGGTGCGACATCTCGATGGTGAACTTGTCGCCAATCGCGATCTGCGCCTCGTGCAGCATGCCCTTGGCCTGGTGGATCAGGCTGCGGAGCTGGTTGGCGAGCGTGCGCGCGCGGCGCTCCGTGACGGGGGCATTGGCCGCGATCGGGGCGGAGGCGACCATCGAATCCTGATATTCGGAAGAGGTTGTCTGACCATCGGCGCAGGGCATCGCGAAGAAGACCTTGTCGCGCGTCAGCGTCTCGCCCGCGGCGACCGCGTCGCGCGCAAAAGTCCCGCGCCGCAGCGAGAGCAGCGAATCCACCTCTTCCTGCGCGATGACCTTGGTGCCGTCGGCCGCTCCGCCGATCTCGGCGGCCAGCAGCGCGGCCTCGACCCAGCGCGCGGTCTGCGCGGGGTCCATCGAGTAGGCGTTGAGCTTGATCGTGTCGGTCGCGACACCCACGTGGCGCTCGAGGATCTTTGCGCCTTTGGCGACCGCGACCTTCACCACGTCGAGGTTCTCGGGCGCCTCGTGGCCGGAGTAGCCGATGTCGAGCCAGTGGTAGCGGCGCTTCATGGTGTCCATGAAGTTGAGCTGCACGCCCCGATTCTGCGTCGGGTAGATCCCGACGCAGTGCAGCAGCGAAAAATCCCGCACGTGCCGGTGCATAAAAAAGTTCACCACCTGATCGATCTCGTCGAGGCGGAGGCCGCCCGTGGAGCAGATGACGGGCTTGCGCGCATCGACGATGCGCTGGAGCAGAGGCCAGTCATTGGCGCTGCAACTCGCGACCTTCACGATCTCGATGCCGTGGTTCACAATGTCATCGACCGACTCCTCGTCGAACGGCGTGCAGATCGTGACGAGCCCGGCATCGCGGATCGCCTCGGTGAGCGTGGCGTAGTTTTCCTTGGTGAGTTCGGTGCTGAGGAAGCGCTTGATGTGCTTGTGCTCGCCGGTGCGGAAGGCCGGGTGGATGAAGGTGGCCAGGTTGCGATACTGGAGCTTCACCGCGGCGCGGATGCCGAACTGCCGCGCGATCTTGGCCATCTCGTCGATGATGCGGCGGCCGTGGCGCACATCGCCCTGATGGTTGTTGGCCAGCTCGAAGATGAAAAGCGGGGAGAGACGGGGCTTCATGGGCGGATGGGCGGCGAATCGGAAACGCGATCAAGCCCGGCGAGTGCCGCGAGGCTGAGCATGCGATCATCAATGTAGTAGTCGGCGGCGGGCTTGCCGAGGCGCAACTCATGGTGCGCGACACCCCAGTCGCGCATCTGGCGGCGCGTGAGCTCGGCCCAGTCGATCCCGGTCATAGAGCCCCGGGCGGTGAAGAGCACGATGCGGTTGCCGGCGGCGTGGAGGCGGTTGAGGCGGCCGATGTTCTCCACCATCGGACCGGCGAGGGTGTAGTCGTGATTCGGCACGAGGGTCGCGAGCACGCCGTCGATGTCACAGCAGAAGGTCTTGCCTGTCGGGACGCCTTCGCGCCAGGCAAAGTCGGCCTCAGCCGCGGCCAGCTGGCCGGGCGTGTCGATGTCGTGGAATTCCTCGAGCAGAATCGATCCGATGGTCGCGCCGGCGATGGAGTTCTTTTCGAGAATCGTGCGCGAGCGGATGATGTCGATGGAGGCGTTCTGGAGAAACGCAGCGGGCAGCGTCTGCCGCGGGCGGCTATGGGCTTCGGGAATGTCCGTCGTGACGACGGGCGTGAGTTCGCCGGTGGCGGAGCGGAACCACATTTTGAACGGCGGCTCCGGCGCCGGGACGACGGAGCGCACCGAATCCCACTCGGGATGCGCGTGAAGCCGATCAATCGCAGCCGTGATGTCGGCGACGCGGCGGTTGGGGTGCGTCGGGCGGAGATGCACGCAGAGCTCGGGCGCTCGGCCTTCTTTCTCCACGAGCCAGCGCAGCGCGTGCTGGAACACCTCAAGATCCGTCGAGGCATCGCCGGAGATTCCAGCCGGCCGGAGAAACGGCACCTCGGCGCCGAAGCGGCGCGCGATTTCCGCGTAGGCCTCGCTGTCCGTGCTCACGATCACGCGGGTGATGGCGGGACAGGCCCGCGCCTGCTCGATGGAGTGCGCGAGGAGCGGCTTGCCGGCGAAGGGCTGGACGTTCTTGTGGGGAATGCTCTTCGAGCCCGAGCGGGCCGGGATCAGCGCGAGGATCTCGGCGGAGTAAACCATGGATCAGAGGGCGACGCCGGCCACCGGCGCGATTTGGCGGCGATACCACTGGTAGGTCTGCCCCAGTCCGGCGCGCAGGGAGGTCTGCAACTCGTAGCCGATGGCCGCGCGCGCGGCGGAGATATCGGCGAGGGAATGCCGGACATCACCCGCCCGTTCGGGCTGGCGCAACGGCTCCACGCCCGCCGCCGCGGGAAAGTCACGCCCCACCAGCTCGCGCATCGCGGCGAAGAGCGCGTTGAGGGTTGTGCGCTCGCCGCAGGCGATGTTGAGCAGGGACGCCTCGCGAGGATCCGGCGCGGCGGCCGCGAGGAGGTTGGCGGCGACGACGTTGTCGATGTAGCTGAAGTCGCGGCTCGTCTCGCCATCTCCGTTGATCGTGATCGGCCGGCCTTCGATGAGGTCAGTGAACCAGCGCGGGATCACGGCGGCGTAGGCGCCGTTCGGATTCTGCCGCGGGCCGAAGACATTAAAGTAACGCAGGCCGAAAATCGACAGGCCGTAGGTGCGTGCGAAGACACCCGCGTAGAGTTCCGTGATGCGCTTGGTGGCGGCGTAGGGCGAGAGGAGCTGGCCGATGGCGCCCTCGATCTTGGGCAGACCGGGATGATCCCCGTAAACGCAGCTGCTGGAGGCGAAGACGAGGCGGGGGATCTTCGCGTCGCGCACGGCGAGCAGCACATTCAGGAAGCCGTCGACATTGCTCTGGTGCGATCGCAACGGATCGGCGATCGAGCGGGGCACGGAGCCGAGCGCGGCTTGGTGCAGGACAACGTCGACGCCCCGGCACGCAGCCTGGCAATCCTCAATCCGGCGCGTGTCGCCCTCGTGGAAGGTGAACCGTGCCCACTGGGCGGACGACACGGCCTCGCGCACGCCGTCGAGGTTGTGGCGGAAGCCGTTGGAGAAATTGTCGAGGCCCACGACCCGCTGATCGAGCAGCAGCAGTTTCTCGAGCAGGTTGGACCCAATGAACCCCGCCACGCCCGTGACCAGCCAAGTGCGCGGTTGGGCCCGGAGCTTTTGTTGGAGGTCGGCGTAACGGCTCATGCGTGGTCTATGGCGAGTGGAAACGCACAGGTTTCCGGGAAGAACGCCGCTGCGTCGAACAAATCCTTTGGCCGCCATCACCGTCCTTTGGCCAAGAGATCGACACCGCTGTGGCAGCCGGTCCATTCTGCCGGCCATGCCCATGCCCGCACCCACCGGATTCTACCGCGATCGTCAGCTCATCCGCTGGGGCATCATCGGCTGCGGCGATGTCACGGAGGTGAAGAGCGGCCCCGCGTTTCAGCAGGCCAGCGGCTCGCAGCTCATCGCCGTCATGCGCCGCGATGCGGCCAGGGCCGCCGACTATGCGCGCCGCCACCGCGTGCCGCGGTGGTATGCCGACGCCGCGCAGCTCGTCGCCGATCCCGAGGTGGACGCCATCTATGTCGCGACGCCGCCCAACGCGCATGTTGATGGCGCGCTCCTGGCCGCCGCGGCGGGCAAGCCGACCTACGTCGAAAAACCGATGGCGCGCCACACGCCCGAGTGCGACCGCATGATCGCGGCGTTTGCCGCGGCCCGTGTCCCGCTTTTCGTCGCCTACTACCGGCGCCTGCTGCCGCGCTTCACGCTGGTGAAGGACCTGCTCGATCGGGGCGAGATTGGCGTCGTCACCGCGATCAGCTACGCGCAGGCCGAGCCCTTTCACCAAAAGGACGCCGGCTGGCGCATTGACGCCGCCAGCGCAGGCGGCGGGCATTTCCTCGACTTGGGTTCGCACACGCTCGACCTGCTGGATCACCTTTTCGGGCCGCTCCGCGATATCGCCGGCACCGCGGCCAACTCTGCGTCGGCCTATGCGCCCGAGGACACCGTCGCGATGTCCTTTCGGACCGGCGGCGGCATCGTCGGCGGGGCCAGGTGGAATTTCGCCTCCGCCGTGCGCCGCGACGCGTTGCGCATCGAGGGCACGGCCGGCGTGATCGAGTTTCCGATCTTTGAAACCGGCCCGGTGCGGCTCGAAACCGCCGCCGGTGTGCAATCGATCGTGCGGGATCATCCGCCGCATGTGCAGCAGCCGCTCGTGCAATCCGTGGTGGATGATCTGCTCGGCCGGGGGGTGTGCCCGAGCACCGGGGAATCGGCCCGGCGCACGAGCGCGGTCATGGATGCTGTGCTGCACGATTACTACGGCGGCCGCGGGGATGAATTTTGGACGCGCGCGGCCGGGTGGCCGGGGCGACGCCGCGAGAGAAACGCTTGAGGCATCGACTGGTTCGCGCACCGTCGCGCTCGTGTCCCAGCGATCCGAACGCTCTGCCCCGACCCCACCGCTCCAGCGCCCGCTCGAGCAGTTCCGTGCCCCCGTGCGACGTCGGCCGCTGCCCGCCTTGGAGATGGCGGCGGTAGCGATTGTGGGTGTGCATCTGGCGTTTCTGCCCTGGGCCATCGGCGGGATGCCGGTGTGGGCGCAAATCGTCAGCGCCGCGCTCGCCGCGGCCGGCTTCGGCGTCGCCTTGATCCCGCGCGCGGCCCGCGACGACACCGGCGTCGCCCTGCCGGCCCGTCAAGCGATGTGGCCGCGGCTGATCGCATTTCCCGTTTTCTGGATCGGCCTGGCGCTGCTCGGCTACATCGCAGTGCAGGCGCTCAATCCGGCGTGGGTTTTCCGCAGCGACGCCGCCAACTTCTGGATGGAACGCATCCCGCACCGCGAGTGGCTGCCGGCCGGCGTGAGCGCACCCTTCGAGCGCTGGAACCCGTGGCGCTCGCTCCTCGTCTATGGCTCGGCGTGGCTGACGATCTGCACCGTGTGGGTGGCGTGCACGCGCCGTCGCAGCCTGCAGCTCCTGCTGATCGCCCTCGTCGCGAACGGCGTGCTGCTCGCAGCCTTCGGCGTGGTGCAAAAACTCTCCGGCACCGCCAAGATCTATTGGTCGCTGCCCTCGCCCAGCCTCTGGTTTTTCGCGAGTTTCGTCTACAAGAACCACGCCGCCGCCTACCTGAACCTCGCGCTCACGGCGGCCGCCGCCCTGGGGGCTTGGTATCACGTGCGCGGGCTCCGGCGGCACGAGAAGTCCAATCCCGCGGGGCTCTTCGCCTTCTTTGCCCTCGGCCTCGCGGTGGCCGTGCTCGCGAGTTACGCGCGCGGCGCGACCATTGTGATGCTCGTGCTGCTGGTCGGCTGCGCCGGCGTGCTCCTGTGGCACCGGCGGACCGTGCCGTCGGGCAGCCGCAACCCCGCCATCGCGCTCGCCCTGCTCGTGGTGTTCGGCGTTTTCCTGGTCACGGGTTTCCGCGCCCTGCGCTCGCGCGACGCGCTCGCCCATCTGCGCCAGGGCTTCACGCAGCAGGATCGGGCGCTCGAGGTCCGCGGCGTGGCGACCTCCGCGGCGCTCGAAATGCTGGCCGAGAATCGCGCGACCGGCGTGGGCGCGGGCGCCTTCCGCTACCTGTTCCCGATCCATCAGGCGAAACATCCCGAGCTGACCATGTCGCACGGCGAGCGCCGCCACTGGGAGCATGCGCACAACGACCTCGTGCAGTTGCCGATCGAGCTCGGCTTCGCGGGCGCCGCGCTTGGGCTGCTGGCGCTCGGCTGCGCGCTGCTCATGCTGAGCAGGAATCATTTTTGGGATCATCCGCTGGGGGCCTGCGGTGTGCTCGGGCTCGCGCTTTTGCTCGTCTACGCGTGGTGGGATTTCCCGTTTCAATGCCCGGCCATCCTGATCACGTGGTGCGCGCTCTGGCCGGTGCTGGTGCTTTGGGTGAAGTTCGAGGAGCAGTCCGCCGCCGGCTGAACTCGCGCGCTACTCGAGAAACGGCGTGTATTCCGGCACGTGGCGCTTGAGCAGCGTCTTCAATTGGTTCGGGTCCATGCCGTGGAGCGTCTGCTCAAGCTCACGCAGACCGGCCTCACCAGCCGCCGCGTCGCTCGTGAACCGCATGATGCGCGGGTGGGCGGTGGCGGCGTGGCGCTCGGTGTGGTGCTGCAGCTCCTCGTAGAGTTTCTCCCCCGGCTTGAGGCCGGTGAACGTGATCTCGATGTCCTCGCCCACGCGGTAGCCGCTCAGCTCGATCATCTGCCGCGCAAGATCGACGATCTTCACGGGCTGGCCCATATCGAGGACGAAGATTTCGCCCCCGCGGCCGAGCACGAAGCTCTGCAACACCAGCCCCACGGCCTCGGGGATCGTCATGAAGTAACGGCTCACATCGGGATGGGTCACCGTCACCGGTCCGCCGTGCTCAATCTGGCGCTTGAAGATCGGAACGACGCTGCCGGAGGAGCCGAGGACATTCCCGAAACGCACGGCCATGAACTTCGTCGCCGCTTCCGCGGCGAGCGACATGAGCTGGATTTCCGCAAGGCGCTTGGTCGCGCCCATCACGCTCGTGGGATTGATGGCCTTGTCGGTCGAGATGAAGACAAACGCATCCACGCCGTGCGCGGTCGCGATGGTCGCGAGCTGGCGGGTGCCGAGCACGTTGTTGCGAATCGCCTCGGCGGGCTGCCGCTCCATGAGAAAGACGTGCTTGTGCGCCGCCGCGTGGAAGACGACCTCGGGCCGGTAGCGCCCGAACACGAACTCCATCCGCTCGCGATCCAGGACGTCAGCCACGAGCGGCACGATCACGCCGGCGAAGCCGAGTTCGTTCAGCTCCTGCTCGATCACGAAGAGCGCGCCCTCGGCCTGCTCGACGAGCAGCAGGCGCTTCGGGTTGAGCGTGGCGATCTGGCGGCAGAGCTCGGCGCCAATGCTGCCGCCCGCGCCTGTGACGAGCACCACCCGTCCCTCGATGCGCTGGCGGATGCCCGCCGCGTCGAGGTTCACCGGATCGCGGCCGAGCAGGTCCTGAACCTCGACCGGGCGGATGCGGCTCGCCCGCATCCGGCCCGAGGCCAGCTCCTCGAGCGAGGGCATCGTCTCGACCTTGATACCCTGCTTGGCCAGCAGCAGCACGACCTCCCGCACGCGTTTCGCGGGCGCCGAGGGCATCGCGATCACGGCCTTGGCGATCGTGGTGATGCCCTTCGCGGTGGCGATCGCCTCGGGCCGGCCGATGACGGGCACGCCGTGCACCAGTTTGCCATGCTTGGACTGATCGTCGTCGAAAAACATCACCGGGCGAAATCCGCGCGAGGGCGAGTTGATGAACTCCTTCGCCAGCGACGCCCCCGCATCGCCCGCCCCGATGATCGCGAGGCGCTGCTCCTGCACCCCCCGCGTGGCCCGCTGCGCGCCGCTCAGGCGCTCGCGATACATGCGCGCCGCGATGCGGCCGAGGCACAGCCCGCCGAGGCATAGCATGAAATCGCTCAACAGCACGCCGCGGGGCGGAGAGTAGTGCGCCGAACCGAAAAGCCGCGGCAAGAGGAGCAGGGCGCTCGATCCGAGCGTCACCCAGATGAGCCGGATCAGATCGGGAATGCTGAAATACGTCATCAGGCTGCCGAACTGTCGCGCGAGCACGAGCGCGACCAGCTTCACGCCCACCACGATGGGCAGCAGCCGCAGCCGCTCTTCCCGATAGACCTCCGGCACGGCGAACTCGAAACGGATCGCATAGGCGAGCCAGAAGCTCGCCCCGATCACGCCGCTGTAGAAGAGGGTGAGCAGGAGCACGCGGCGCTTCTGCGCGAAGTCGGCGAAGGGGGCGTTGATTTCCTCGGGCATCAGCTGCGGGTGTCGGGGCGCGAGCCCGCGGGGTTGAATTCTGGCATGGTGGCTTCGCCGTGCGCGTTCACGCCGCCGCGGCCCAGCACAAGCCTGAACGTGAGCAGCAGGATCTTGGCGTCGAGCCAGAACCCGCGGGTCTCCACGTAGCGCACGTCCCACTCGAGTTTCTCGTCCCAAGTCAGCGCATTGCGCCCCATCACCTGCGCGAGTCCGGTGAGGCCGGGCCGCACCTCGTGGCGGCGCGCCTGTCGCGGCGAATAACGATCGAGATACTGCACCAGCAGCGGGCGCGGCCCGACCAGGCTCATGTCGCCGCGGAGGACATTGATCAGCTCCGGCAGTTCATCGAGCGAGGTCGAGCGCAGCCAGCGGCCAAATTCCGTCAGCCGCTCCGCGTCCGGCAGGAGCCGGCCGCCGGCGTCGCGCGCCTCGCGCATCGTGCGAAACTTGATCAACTCGAAGATCACCGCGCCCCGGCCCGGCCGGTGCTGCCGGAAGAAAAGGGGCGCACCCAGCTTCACGCGCACCAGCAGCGCGACCAGCGCTGCCAGCGGCACCCACAACGGCGCCGCCGCGATGACCACGGCTAGATCGAACAGGCGTTTCAGCATGACCTCATTCCGCTACCGGCGCCGCGCCGCCGCCTGCACCGCGGCGATGACGCGCCCGCGATCCTCCGCCGTCAGGTTGGAGCCCGAGGGCAGGCACAACCCGCGCGCGAAAAGATCCTCCGCCACCGCGCCGCCGTAGCACTCGCTGCCGGCAAAAACAGGCTGGAGGTGCATGGGCTTCCACACGGGCCGCGCCTCGATATTCTCCGCCTCGAGCGCGAGGCGCACCTTTTCACGATCCGCGCCGAACTTCTCGGGATCGATGAGCACGCAGGTAAGCCAGCGCGTGCTCCGGCCCCACGCGGCCTCGGGCATGAACTCGAGGCCCGGCAGGCCGGCCAAGGCCGCCTGGTAGGCCGCGCAGTGCGCCCGCCGCGCGGCCACGCGATCGTCAAGCACGCGGAGCTGCCCGCGACCGATGGCCGCGAGCACGTTGCTCAGACGGTAATTGAAGCCGATCTCCGAGTGCTGGTAGTGCGGCGCCGCGTCGCGCGCCTGCGTCGCCCAAAACCGCGCCTTCTCAATCAACGCGCCGTCGTTGGACACGAGCATGCCGCCGCCGGAGGTCGTGATGATCTTGTTGCCGTTGAAGGAGTGAATGCCGCACAGCCCGGACGAGCCGGGCACCCGGCCGCGATACGTCGCGCCGAGCGCCTCCGCCGCATCCTCGATCAGCGGGATACCATACCGCGCGCAGAGCGCCACGATCGGATCGAGGTCGGCGCTCTGGCCATAGATGTGCACCAGCACGACGGCCTTGGGCCGCCGCCCGCGCTTCACGCGATCCGCGATGGCCTCGGCGAGCAGCTCGGGCGACATGTTCCACGACTCGCGCTCGCAATCGACGAACACCGGACGCGCGCCCTCGTAAACAATCGGGTTTACCGTCGCGGAGAAGGTGAACGTCGAGCAGATCACCTCGTCGCCCGGCTGCAGGCGCAGCCAGCGCATCGCGAGGTGCAACGCGGCCGTGCCCGATGACAGCGCCGCCGCGTGGGCCGTGCCCACGCGCGCCGCAAACTCCGCCTCGAACGCATCCACGCTCGGCCCGAGCGGTGCGATCCAGTTTGAGGCAAACGCCTCGGTCACCAGCCGCAGCTCGTCGCCGCCCATGTGGGGCGATGAGAGATAGACGCGGGATTTGCGATCTGGCATGGGGGTGGGATGGTTCGGGGAACCGGGTTGCTTCAGGCTCCGTGCCCGGCCGAAAGACCGAGGCTGGCCAGCGCTTCGACGAGGGTTTTCCAGCCCGCCTCGCCCTGCAGGCGCTCAAAAGGCACCGAGCTCGTGACCCGCACAAAAACCTGCTCCCTGCTGCCCGCGAGCGCATATGCCACGGCATCGCGCCACCAGCCGATGATGCCGGGGCTCGTGGCGAGGCGCCCGCCGTAATCGTGCAGTTTGGCACCGACGAGATGCCAGTAGAGCACGTGCTCCAGCCGTCCATCGCGGCCCGGCGCCTGAAAGATCCGCCATTGCGCGGGCTGCAGGCGCGCATCGCTGGCGCTAATCTTTTCCGCGAATCGCTGGTCGAGACAGGTCCAGCCATTCTCGATCCAGCAGCGGTCGGGCGTGTGCGACGCGACTTTTTGCACGGGCATCCGATCCGGCGCCCAATAGGCGGCATAGATGCCCACCGTCATCCCACCGCGACGGTAGAGCCGGTAAACGTAATCGTCATAATTGAGCGTGCGCTCAATGGCGCCGCGCACGGCTTCGTTGGGCCCCAGCGGCTCGTCCGTCACGCTCCAGCCCGCCACCTGCGCGGGAATTTGACGCTTCAGATCGAGGCGTCGCGCCGCCGGGTCGCGCTCCCCCGCCGTGCTGTGGCGCACGCGGACAAATTGCAACGCCACCGCCATCAGCAGGACGGTCGCCGCCAAGATCAGGATGAGGCGCGCCTTCATGGTCACTCGATGCGCCGGGCCGGCACGCCGAACACCTTCGTCCCCGCCTCCACGTCGCGCATCACCATCGCGCCCGCGCCGAGGTAGGCGCCATCGCCCACGCTCACACCCGGCGCGATCACGACATGGCTGCTCACCCACACCTCCCGGCCGACCCGCACCCCGCCCGTGAGATCGCTGTGACAGTTGATCTGCGTCCAGTCCCCGACCTCGGCGTCATGATCGATCGTGGCGTGCAGGTTCACCGCCACGCCGCGGCCGAGACGGTTGTTGGCCGAAACCACGCTGTGCGGACAGAGGACAATCCCTTCGCCCAGCTCGACCTCATGCCCGAGAACGGCGCTGCGATGCACGAGCCGGGTGAAGCGTCCGCCCCGCGCCGCGATGAGTTCGGAGCATCTGCGCTTCACGGCCGGCACGCCGACCGCGCAGAGAAACACCTCGTCACTCGCGGGCTGATGATCCGCCAGCCGGCCGAGCAATTTCCCCGGCGAACGCTTCTGCGCGAGAGCATCGAGATTGTCGTCGATGAAGCCCTTGATCGTCCAGTCGCGGCCGATTTGCACGGACTGCTCCGCCCAGGCGAGCACCTCACGGCCAAATCCTCCGGCGCCGATGATGACGAGTTGGGGCAGCGCGCTCATCGCTAGATCGTGCCGGCGTCCACGAAGAAATTCTGGCCTGTCACCGAAGCCGCGCCGTCGCCGAGCAGATGGACGACGGTGGCCGCGACCGACGCGGGGCTTGTCGCGCGCTGGAGCGCCGTGCGGCGGTGGATTTTTTCCCGCTGCTCGGCGGTGAGGCCCGCGCTCATCGCCGTCTCCATGAAGCCGGCCACGACGCAATTGGAACGGATGCCGCGCTCGCCCCACTCGCGGGCGGTGTTCTTCGAGAACGCCTCGAGCGCGCCCTTCGTCGAGGCATACATCGCGAGGCCCTTGTAGCCCGTGTGCACGCTGATCGAGGAGAGGTGCACGATGGAGCCAGCGACCTGCTTGAGGAGCATCTGCCGGATGACGTGCCGCGTGATCAGCATCGGTGCGAAGACGTTCACCTCATACATCGCGCGCAGCCGGTCGACCTCGAGGTTGGAAACCAGATCGTCGTAGGCGACGGCGGCGTTGTTGACAAAGCCGTGCAGCGGCAGCGCAAACGGCAGGAACGGCTCGAACAGCTCCACCTTCATCTCGTCCACCCGCGCCAGATCGAAGGCGTGGAAGTGGGCCCGGCCGGCATGCTCGCGCTGCAACGCCGCGAACTCCGGCGAGAGCCGGCGGCTCACGCCATGGACGCTCCACCCCGCGGCCAGGACCGCGCGCGCAATCGCGAGGCCGAGGCCCTGCGAGACGCCGGTGATGAGGATGTTCCGGCTCATGCGCGGGCCACCTTGCCCGTGCGGGTCGAAGCGATGTTGTCCACGAAGCGGATCATCCGGGGAACCTTGAACGGTTGCAATTGCGCTTCGGCAAATTCGCGCAGCTCCGCCTCGGCCGGAGCCGCGCCGCGCGCGACGACCTCGGCGCAGAGCACCTGGCCGAGCACGGAATTTTTCCGGCCAAACACCCTCGCCCGCGCCACCGCCGGATGCGCGGCGAGCACGGCTTCGACCTCGTGCGGGTTTACCTTGCCGCCGCCCACGTTGATCCAGTCGCGCGCGCGGGCGACGATGCGAAAGCGCAGCGGCGACTCGCTCACCATCGCGACCGCGTCGCCCGTGTCATACCACTCGTCATCAGTCGCGGCGCCGTCGAACTCCCCGAGCAGGCTGCGATGCACGCGCAGCGTGCCCTCACGCACCATGACGCGGCCCTCCAGCCCCGCCGCGATCGCAAACACGTCACCCTCGGCCGTGAGCAGCGTGCCCGCCTCGGTCGAGGCGTAGATGTTGTGCATCCGCGCGGCGGGAAACAGCGCGCGGAGTTTTTCGATCAACCCGGCCTCCGCGCTTTCGCCGCCCAAGGTGACCGACCTTACGCCGGGCAACGCGCGATCCGCGGGGAGGAGCAGACGGTAAAAACTCGGCGTCGCCGAAAGGTGCGTCACGCCGTGCCGCTCCAGTGCCGCCAACACCGCCGCGCGATCGAGGTCGAGCACATCGACGAGCGTGCAGCCATTGGCCAGCGCCTGGAGGCCTACCTGGAGGCCGGCGACATGGGTGGGGCTGTAGGCCAAGGCCCACACCGCCGCCGCGTGGCGCGGCGAGACCTTCACGGCGCGGGCGAGATTCGCCGCCGGCTGCCAGACACGCTTGGGCAGTCCCGTCGAACCGGAGGTGAACAGCCCCAGCCGGGCGCGCGAACCCCCGGCGGCCTTCTTCTTGAGCGACCCGATCGAAATCGAGGCGCCGGACGACAGCGCGATTGTCCGCTGAAGATCACCGGGCGAAAACCCCAGCGCCTCGATCTCGCCCGGGCTGAAGTCGGCGTCGAAGAGCGTCTGCTCTGCATCGCATGCCAGCGTCGTGGCGAACGCGACCAACGCCTCGCGAGCGGTGCGCGGCTGGCAGCACGGCTGATGCGCCGCCGCACGCGCGCGCATCTGCGCGAGCAGCTCGGCGTAGGACTCGCTCGCACCGGAGCGGCCGTCAATCCACCAGGGTTTTTCCAAGGGCGCGTTCACCGCTGCCTGGGCTTCTCAATCTTGTCCGCGACTTCGCCCACCGTGCGCACGAGACCATCGGCAAACACATCGACGCCGAAACGCTCCTCGATCCGCACCGTCAGCTCCGCGAGATCGAGCGACGCGAAGCCGAGATCCTCGCGCAATCGCGTGGCCCGGGTCACGCCGCTGGCCGGCGGCTGCTTCTTGTTGGCGCGCACTTCGTCGATGAGCCGCAGGAAATCAGAGTGCATGATAATAGGCCGCGAGCCCGTCGGTGATGCGTTGCTCGGGAAACAGTTTCTCCACGCGCGCACGCGCGTCGCGTCCCAGCCGGGCCGTGAGCTCGCGATCCGCCGCGAGTTGCTCGAGGCACCGGCGCAGGGCCGCGACATCGCCCGGCGCATGGAGCAGTCCGCCGCTCCCTTCCTCCACCGCATCGGTGATCCCGTAGATGCGCGAAGCCACGCAGGGGCAGCCGCACGCAGCGGCCTCGATGATCACGCTGCCGAAGCCTTCGCGATGGCTCGGCAGGCAGAGCACATCCGAGGCCGACATGAAGCGCTCGGGAGTCGGCGTCGCGGCCACGAATCGCACCTCGGCCAAGCGCGCGCTCAGCTCGCGCCGCACCTGCCCCTGCATGCCCGCCTCGTCGGGGCCCACGAATACCAGGCAGGCCGGGCGCGAGGTTTTCATCGCCGCAAACGCCCGGGCCAAATCCAGCACGCCCTTGTCTAGGTTGAGACGACCCACGAAGAGGAACACCAACGCCTCGTCCGCGATCGCCAGTTCCGCGCGGAGTGCGGCCCGCGCCGCGGGGTCGGGTTTGAAGCGCGAAAAATTCACGCCGCAGATCGAGCCGTCGCCGATCACCGCGATGCGCCCGGGGGCAATCACACCCTCGTTTTCAAGAAAGCGCGCCTGCGAGGCGCTGTCCGCGAGGACATGCGTGGCAGAGCGCGCGAGCAAGCGGTCAAGGGCCTTCAGGCCCCGGCGTTTCAGGCCGGATTGGGTCGCCCAGACCTGGCCGGTGAACGTGTGCAGACGCCGCGGCACTCCGGCCAGGCGCGCCGCGAGCATCGCCAGCAGCCCGGCCTTGGGCGTGAACGAATGCACGAGATCGAAATGCTCGCGCCGAAACAACCGGCGGAGCGCAAGCAATGCCCGCAAGTCGCGGAGCGGCGACACCGCGCGCTCGATCCCCACGGTGTGAAACGTCGCGCGCGCTTTCTCAGCGTGGCGCGGCCGACCGTGGCACGCCACGGACACCTCATGATCCGCACTCAGCCGGACGGCGTGCGGCAGCAGGAAGGCGTCAAACGTCGCGGGGTCGGCGCACACGAGGCAGATGCGTTTACGCGGCATGGACGAACGGCGCGATGGGCTTCAGCGGAAAACGCCGCGCGCACTCGGCGATGAAAGCGCGGCCCGCCGCCTCCAGCGGCTGCGCGCCGGCCGCGAAGTTCTCGCGCCGTCGCAGCGTCTTTTCATAGGCCCGCGGCCAAATCAGAAACGGCAAAAGCCCGATCAGCCGGGCGACGCGCTCTCTTTTCAAGCGCCGCAACCCCGCGCTGCGCGTCAGCACGCCCGCACGAGCCAGGGCCCGAATCTGCCCCAGCGCCGACCAGTTGCTGCGCCAGGCCGCGCCGGGCGTGATGCTGGCGGCCTCGTGATATGCGTAGAGCGGCTCCTTGCAGAAAACGCCGCGCGCCGTGTTGGCCAGCGTGAGCACCATCGTCTGGTCCTCGGCCCGGCGAAGGGGCGGATAGCCAATCCGGCGCAGCAACTCGAGATCCCCGCAAAGCGTCGCGTGGGGAAACATCCGCGGCTCTCCGGAGTCCACGCAGCCGCGCACTGGGCCGATCCCGTAAGCTGCATCGATCAGCACCATCGCGGAGCAGAAAAAGGAAAACCCCTCCGCCCGCGCGGCACTCGCGCGCGCGAGGCGATCCGGCAACGAAAGATCATCCACATCCATGATGACCGCCCAGCGCCCGCGCGCCTGTCGCAAGGCAACCTCGCGCGCGCGGCCGCGGCCGAGGTTTTGCGGCAGACGATGGTAGCGGATACGGGCATCGCCCAGCGCGGCAATCACGTCTGCCGTGCCGTCGGTGGAGCCGTCGTCGATCACCACCCACTCCCAGTCGGTCAGCGTCTGCCGCGTCAGTGACCAGTGGCAGCGCGGCAAAAACGCCGCGCCTTGGTAGGTCGGCGTGATAAAAGAAAACTCGGGTGCGGCCGTCATGCGTTTTCCCGGTCGGCGACCCCCGCTCCGGTGAATTCCTCCAGCACGCCGCGGAACCGGCCGCGAAACGCCTCGTAGGTAAAGTGGCTCCGCCAGCGCTCCTGGCCCGCGCGCCCCATGCGCCTTGCCTCGTCGGGTCGCGCCAGCAACCCGCTGATTTTCTCCGCGAGATCGCCGGGACGATCGAGATCGGCGAGGACGCCCGTGCGGCCGTCCTCCACGACTTCGCCCCCGGCATCATGCAGGGAGGCCACGACGGGCAGCCCGTGGCGCATCGCCTCGATGTAAACCAGCCCGAAGCCCTCGCCGCGGCTCGGCAGCGCGAAGGCCGTGGCCGTGCGGTAGCACTCGGCCAGTTTTCCCTCCGGCACGAATCCCGTGAATTCCACGCGGTGCGCAACCTGCCGCGCCGCGGCGAGCCGCACCAGTTCCGGCACCTGCCCGCCCCGCCCCACAATCCGCAGGCGCGCCTCGGGCTGCCGCACCAGCACGCCGGGCCACGCCTCGATGAGTTCGCGGTGCCCCTTGTAGCCTTCGCGCGTCTCCATCCGGCCCACGACGAGCACGACCGGAGGCCCATCCGGCATCGCGCGCTGCGGCGCGGGCTCGGATGTCTCCGTGCCGAGCCAGCATACCCGCGCGCGCGCGAAGCCACCGTGGCAACGGTCCGCGCGATCACGCGTGTAGCGCGAGTTGGCCGTGAGCAGCTTGGCTCGCCGGCACGCCACGACACTGCCGGGCCGGGCCCGCTCCCAAATCTCAATGCCATGCAGGAAAACCATCGACGGCCGGCGGGCCGCCAAGGGCGCGAAGCGATGGATCTTCGCGTAATAGGCGGCGTCGTAGAGCACGCACCCCGGCCGCAGCATCGCCCGCCAGAGGCCGAGCGAGAAACGCAGCCGCGATCCGCCGTAGCAACGGTGCGGCGCCTCAACGCCACTCGCCGCAACCTCAGAAGGGCGGTCGCAGAAGACATGGATTTCCGGCCGGACGCGTGCGCCGCCCTCCTGCATCACGCGCGCCATCATGCGATCGACCCGGGCGATGCCGCCGTTGCCGGGCACGAGCGACTCGCAGGCGAAGACCAGGCGTGGGGGCATCATGACCGGGAATCAGCCGCGGCGCAGGCGCGGCGCAGGCATCGCCTCGGGCGGCGGCGCCGGCGCGGTGAAGATGGTTTTCGACGCAAGGTAGAACAGCCCGCCCCACAGCGCCGCCTGCATCACGAGGTAGCGCAGATTGTAGATGAATCCGTAGGTGCTCATCTTCTCGTAGGCCGAGCTCAACAGGATCACAAGCAGGGCCAGGGCGAGGTGCGGCTTGTCGGCAAAGAGGCGCCGGATGCCCCGCTCCAAACCGCCCCACAGCAGGCACAGGCCGCCCCCGAACAATACCACGCCCCAGATGCCGGCGCGCGACCAGCCATCGGCGAGGACCGGAAAGGGCACCGAGCCGCCGACTGAAATCGAGAATCCGTAGCGCCGCGCCGCGCCGAGGCCAAACTCGCGGTCGAGGCTCTCGTCGAGGTAGTCGTTGGCTTCGCGAAAGAGGGTCGACTGGTTCATGAAGCGAAACTCGTCGGTGAAATCATCAAACCCGCGGTAGGGCACGCGATCCGGGGAATACCCGAGGGCGACGAAGTTGCTCCATATGATCATGCGTTCGACCCCGCGGGTGAAGTTGGCGAACACGCCCTCGCCCCGCGACGACTCGCCCACGAGCCGCCTGATCTCGCCGGCCCGGGCGAGCAAATCTCCTTCGCGCTCAACCGTCCCGTCCTTGCGCACCGTTTCGATCCGCGCGCTCAGATAAAACACCGGGACGATGAGCAACACGCTGCCCAGCGCCGCCCACACGCGCATCAGGCGCGACAGAGTCAGCCATACGCCAAGCGCAAAGAACGCCAGCGGCAGGAACAACAGGGCCCGCGAGCCGGCGCCGAGCGCCAATATCCCCCCGATCACCACCGCCACTCCGAAGATCGCGGCCGCGATCGGGTAACGCCGCCAGCACAGGCCGATGAGCAGCGGCGTCATGAAGAAGGCCAAGTGCAGGTAGCTGATCGCTTGCGTCACGATCGGCACGCGCACAAACACCGTCCCGACGAAATAGAGCACCAGTCCGGTCGCGAAAACGCAGAGGAGAGCTTCGAAGCCCGGCACCCGTTGCCGATTAAGCTGCTGGATCTGGAAAAAAGTCCCCGCGTGGCGCCGGTGGGTGAACAACCGGCCGCAAACCACGGCCACCAGCGGCAGGATGGTTTGCCCGAGCGTCACCGCGTAGGGTGTGTCGTTGAGGTTGGGCGAGAGTTCCGGGCCGATGAGCACCACGGCCGATCCCGTGAGGAGGAGATAAAGCGCCATCCAGCCGCATTGCAGCAGGAAGAAAAATGCCACGCCGCCGAGAAGCACCTGATCCTGCAGGCGCCGGAAAAAATAGCGCACGATCACCCCGTTAATCGCTGCCGCGAGCGCGAGCGCGAACCAGAGTTGGGTGGAGGGGGTGTCCATGCGGTCAGACGCCTTCGTTTGTAGGCGGGGTGCCCTCACCCCGCGGTTTGGGGCTATTCGACTTCATGGGTCGCGGGGTGAGGGCACCCCGCCTACAATTGCCGGCTGCACCGCCACCCTAGCCCAGTCGCGCAGCATGATCTCGCGCCAGCTGTAGCCGGAGGTAGCGCAACGTTGGTGCCCGCGCGTGGCGACGGCGCGGCGGCGCGTGTCGTCGGCCAGATACTCGCGCGTCTTGGCGACGAGCTCAGTCTCGCTGCCGAAGAATTCCGCCTCCTCTCCCTCCCGGTAGTCGCGCTGGTGCTCGCGCGTGCGCGGCGCCAGCAGGAAGGTCCCGCACGCGGGAATCTCGTAGCTGCGGCCGGCCGTCTCGTTGTAGTTCCACTCGGAGACGAAGCCGAGGCCGATGAGCGCGTGCTGCAAGGCGAGCACATAGTCCCGATCGCTCAGACCGTCGAACACGTGGCCCGCCAGGCGCGGGTTGCGCCGCGCCCGCGCGAGCCAGGGCCGGCCATAGACCTTCACGCGCACCCCCGCCGCGAGCAGGGCCGTGATGCCAAGCTCCGTGCGCGGCTCCCAGTGGCCGATAAAAATCGCGTCGTGGGTCCATCGCGCCGCGGACGCGGGATCGCGCACGGGTTGCGCGTTGAAGCGCCGCTCGTCGTAGCCGAGCTGCGTCAGCCGCACGCGGCCGGGCATCTCGCGCTGGAGGCGGCGGAAATCCGCGGCGTTGCTCGTGAGGTAATGATCGTAAAGCGGCGCGGTGGCGGCGAGCCGGCGGCGGGTGAGCCGGAGGCGCCACGGCCGAGGCCAGAGCGCATCGGTGACGTGATGTGCGAGCCGCACATCGGCCCGGCGCAGCGCCCGCAGCGTCGCGGGCGCCACCCACGTGCCCTTGTCGATCCAGAGGAAATTCAGGCCGTGCTCGCGCACGAGCCGCAGCAGGGCGGCGTTGAGCCGCCGCGGGCCCGCACCCACGCTCGGCACTTGATTGAGCCAACGAGCGAGGCGCCCTCCGCCCAGGTATCGATCGGTGTCGAGCGCCACCACTCCGGGCTCCACGCTCCGCAGCGCCTCGAACCGCGAAAAGCAAGTCCCGCCCGGATCGAGCGTGCCGACATATCCAATGCGGAGCGGAAGCGCGTTCACGTCGTTGGACCCGGCCGGCAGGCCGAGATGAGAAAAACGCGCGTGTGGACGCGAGCCCCCGGGCTGCCGGTCTCGATCACATCCTGGAGCATCCACCCAAGGCGGGCAAACTGCCAGAGCACCCAGCGCACGGGCCCGAAACGCCAGCCCAGGCGCGGCACCGGCCCGAGCTCGCGCGCCTCGATCCGATCGAAGCCGAACAAATCCAGCAACCGCGCCGCGGCCTCCGGCCCAAGCGCGATCTCGTGCGTGAGATCGCCGTAGCGCACGCGCATCCCGGCGCGCGCATCGGGGTTGGGCATCTGCAATATGAGCCGCCCGCCCGGCTTAAGCGCCGCGTGGGCCGCCTGGAGAAATTCCAGCGCCTCACCCTTCTGCAAGTGCTCCAGGATGTCGATCGCGAGGATGAGGTCCCAGCGGCCGGGACTCTCACGCAACGCCGCCAACGCGTCGCCCGGCCGCACGTCGAGGCCGGCCCCGCGCGCCCGCTGCACCTGCTGTTCGCTCGCATCCACGCCCTGCAAATTCGCGAAACCCAGCCGTTGCATCGTCTGCAGCATCTGTCCGCCGCCGCAGCCGACATCGAGAATGGCCGCTTGCGGGGAAGCCGGCAGCCAGCGCCGGAAATACCACCGGTAGGCGCGCGTCCAGTGCACCACTAGGTCGGGCCGCTGGTAGCCGCTGGCCTGAAATTTCTCGGCGTAGCGTCGGTAGATGATTTCGCGGTAGTTCATGTTCGTCCGGCCACCCAGCCGCGGCCCATTGTCGCAATTTTGCGCAGGTCACCGCGAAACCGCCCTGATGCAGCAGCGATTACCACACCGTAGGCCACGAGGCCGGCCAACCCGCCGATCCATCGTTCCCCCGAAACAGCCGCGGCCACAACCAATCCAGTGATCGTCGCCATCAGCGTGATGGCAAGTTCGCCCGCCATCATGCGCTTTTCGGGAGTCGCCATGCTCAGGACCCTTATGGCCAGCACGGCAAACAGCCCAAGCGCGAGCACCCGCGGCAGAAACGCGCCAATCAACAGCCCCACGATGCCATGATAGTGAAGTCCGCCCAGCATCGCCGGAATTGTGAGCAAACTGATCGAGCCGTTCAGCATGTAGAACTGCGACGTCACGCCACTGGCGAAGTAGAGATTCCCAAAGAAACTCGCACCCACGCTCACCCCCAGGCCGGCGGCCAGGATTCCCGCGACATTGCCTCCGGCATATTGCGCCGGCCCCACCCACCAACCCACCAAGGATTCCAACAACAGCGCAGTGCCGAGCCCCGCGCCGCCCAGCAGCCACAAGGTCCGGGCCCCCATCGCGACGATAAACGCGCTGGCCTCGCCCGCCTTGGGCCCGCCGCTCAGGAAACTCATCGCCGGTGCCAGCGCGACCACGAGGCGCTGAAAACAGCCCAGCAGCAAATCGACCGGTTTCTTGGTCAGCGCGTAGGAGGTCACGGTGGCGACCTCGAATCCGCGCCCGAGAAAAAACAGGTCCGCGCTCAATGCGAAGGTGCCCACGATCTTGTCAAAGGCCGCCCAGGCGAGCGCCCGGCCGTCAAGCTGCTGGGTTTCATCCGCGGCCCGATCGTCATCCGCCGCTCCCAGTGCCCTCAGCTCCACCTGCACCAGCGGATAGGCGAGCAAGGCCTGCAGTCCGCCCCGCACCAGCACGCCCACGGCGAGCGCCAGGACATCGCCGCCGAGCACCAGCCCGACCAGCGTCGCGGCGATGCCAGCCGACGCGCTCACCAGCGTGACGATGGTGTGCGCCCGGGCCGCGCGCAAAGCGACCCCGAGGGAGGTGAGCGCGTTCGCCATCAGGTTTGCCGCCACGCCCGCCACGGAGAGAAAAACCAGCCACCAACCCGTCTGCTCCGGCACCGTGGCCCGGGGATCGATCGAACGGGCGAGCCACCCTGAAGCCGAGGCCCCCACGACGATCATCACACCGGTCAACACCGCGTTGATCCGCAGGCCGCGCCGCGCCAGCCGCACCGCCTGGCCGCGGCGTTCGCTGCCCAGCGCGCGCGACACCCGCTGCTGCATCAACGCGGAGATGCCCGGATCGATGACCGCAACCCACGTCGCCACGCCACCCGCGATCAGCCACAGCCCAAACTCCGCGCTGCCGACATAGCGCAGGTAAACCGGAACCAGAACCACGCCCTGCACGAGCATGAAGCCGATGCCCGAATACTGGAGGAGGAGGTTCCACTTTACTTCCCGCCGGGTGGTCGTGGGGGCGGCGCTCACTGGTTCGTTGGAGCCGCGGCGCCCCCGCCGCGTTTGGTCCGCGCGATTCCGCGGCGAGGGCGCCGCGGCTCCAACCGAGCACCATGCGCCGGCATGGCTTCGCCCCGTCGCTTCCCCGCGGAGGCGACCGCATTGGCAGACAGGGTTTTCGCGCTCATCGATCGCGGCCGGAGCCGCCCGGGACCACGCGCGCAGCCCCGGTTCCGGCCAGCGTGAGCGGCGCACCAAGGCCCTACAAGCCCGCCATGATACTCCCCGGTTGCACCCTCGGCGCACATCCCTTGCCTCGCTGCGCGCCGACCTCACCCGATGTCTCCTCTCCCCAACTCCCTTCAGTCGCTCCGCTTCATCCGGCTGGGCACGGGCGGGTTCGGCGCCGGCCCGCGCCTGCGACTCGTCCACCGGCTCGTCCGCGCGCACCTGGCCAACCGTGGGAAAACCGCGACATCGTTCGGGGAGCAGCTTGTGCTCATCGAGGCGGTTCTGCGCATCCCGCGGGAGATGCCCGGCGCCATCGCGGAATTCGGCTGCTACAAGGGCATGTCGTCCGTCGCGCTCTCGCTCGCGGCGAAGCTCACGGGGCGCAGGCTGCTGGTCTTCGATTCGTTTGAGGGTCTCCCCGAGCCCGGGGCCGGCATTCACCATCTCGGGACCCACCAGCGGCTCGATTACAAGAAGGGCGACTACGCGGGATCGCTAGAGGACGTGCGCACCCTGATCGCCCGGCACGGCGAGATCGCGTGCTGCGAATTCGTCCGCGGTTTCTTCGCCGACACACTGAAGCTGCGCCCGCCGGATGAAACCTACGCGCTGATCTTCGAGGATGCCGACTTGGTCGCCTCGGTCGCCGACGTGCTGCGCCACGCCTGGCCCAAGCTGGCCGACGGGGGCCTGTTTTTCAGCCACGAAGCCCGCGACCTCGAGGTCGTGAAACTGTTCTTCGACGACGCCCACTGGAGCTCCACGCACGGCACGCTGGCGCCGGGCTTGGTGGGTGCCGGACTTGGTCTGCCGATCGACGGCATGAAGCAGGCCGCCTTTGCCTTCGCCGGCAAGAAATCGAAGGGCTCCTGCTTGGGCTACACGGTCAAGCGGCGCCCCTAACCGGAAAAACTCCGCGCTCGTCAGCGCCCGTCGCGGCGTTGCATCGTCGGTCGCGTGACTGTCCCCGCCTCCGCCTCCGCTGTGATTCGCCGGCTCGCCGCGAGCCTGCCGGCGGGTCGTGTGCTGGCCGACGCCGCGCCGCTCGCGGCCTACGAGAGCGACGGTCTCACGGCCTTCCAGACGAAGCCGCTCGCCGTCGTCGTGCCCGAGTCGCAGGCCGAGGTGATCGCCATCGTGCAGTTTTGCCATGCGACCCAGCTGCCCTTTGTCGCGCGCGGGAGCGGCACGAGTTTGTCGGGCGGCTCGCTGCCCTTTGCCGGCGGCATTGTGATCGCGCTCAACCGGCTCAACAAAATCCTCCGCCTCGATCCGGCCCAGCGCATCGCGGTCGTCGAGCCGGGCGTGATCAATCTCGCCGTGACGGCCGCCGCGCAACCGCACGGACTCCACTACGCCCCCGATCCCTCCAGCCAGTCGATCTGCACGATCGGGGGCAACGTGGCCTTCAATGCCGGCGGCGCGCACTGCCTGAAATACGGCATGACCTCCAACCACGTGCTCGGCCTCAAGGCCGTGCTCGCGACGGGCGAGGTCGTCGAGTTTGGCGGCGCGAGCCGCGAGCAGATCGGGCCCGACTGGACGGGGCTCTTTGTCGGCAACGAGGGCCTCTTCGGCATCGCGCTCGAAATCACTCTGCAACTCCTCCCGCGGGCGGAGATGTTTCACACCGTGCTCGCCGGCTACCGCACGCTGGAGGAGGCCGGCGAGGCGGTGTCCGCCATCGTCGCCAGCGGCCTCCTCCCCGGCGCGATCGAGATCATGGATGCGCTCGCGCTCGAGGCAGCCGTGGCCGCCGTGCATGCGGATTACCCGCCGGGGTGCGAAGCGGTGCTCATCGTCGAACTCGAGGGACCGCGCGAGGTCGTGGCCGCGGACCGCGCGCGGCTCGATCAGATCCTGGCGGCAAGCCGGCCTGTCGAAGTGCGACCCGCGCGCGATGCCGCGGAGCGCCTCGCCATCTGGAAAGGGCGCAAGAGCGCGTTCAGCGCGGTGGGCCGTCTCTCGCCCGACTTCATCGTGCAGGACGGCGTGGTCCCGCGCCGCCGTCTCGGCGAGGCGCTGCGCAAGATCGCCGCCTGGTCGCGCGAATCAGGCGTGCGGTGCGCCAATGTGTTTCATGCCGGCGACGGCAACCTGCACCCGCTCATCCTCTACGATGGTCGCGAGCCGGGCGCTCTCCACCGCGCCGAGGAACTGGCCGGAAAAATCCTGCGCATGTGTGTGGAGATGGGCGGCTCGATCACGGGCGAGCACGGCGTGGGCATGGAGAAACGCGACTACCTGCCCGCGATGTTCAACGCCGAGGAGATGGCCTGCCTCCAACGCCTGCGCACGGCCTTTGATCCGCACGGCATCGCGAACCCGGGAAAGATGTTTCCGGCCGAGGGCGCGCCCGCGCTCGCGCAGCACGGGCTGCACCCGCTGGAGAAGGCCGGCGTGATTTCGCGGGAATGAAAAAATCCCGGATTTGTCACAGAGGGCACAGAGGCCCAATCCGAGGGCGCGGAGAATTTCTCTGTGATCTCTGTGTCCGCTCTCCGCGATCTCTGTGACTCAAAAAGACCGATGAGCTTGGCCCTCACGCCCACTTTACCCCAAGAACTCGCCGACGCCGTGCGTTCGGCACCGCGCGTGATCGTCGTGGGCGCGGGGACCAAGCCGCGGCTCGCGCAGGTGGCGGGCGAGGTCGCGCGCATCTCGACCGCGAAGCTCCGGGGCATCGTCGAGTATGAGCCGACCGAGTTCACCTTCACCGCGCTGGCCGGCACGCCCCTCCACGAGATCGCCGCCGCGCTCGCGGAGACGGGGCAATACCTGCCTTTCGATCCGATGCTCGCGGAGGCGGGCGCAACGCTGGGCGGCACGGTCGCGGCGGGGCTGAGCGGGCCGGGACGGTTCCGCTTCGGCGGGCTGCGCGATTTCATCCTCGGCGTGCGGTTCGTCGACGGCGAGGGCCGGCTGCTGCGGCTCGGCGGCAAGGTCGTCAAAAACGCCGCGGGCTTCGACGTGCCCAAGTTTTTCGTCGGCGGCCTCGGCCGCTTCGGCGCGATGGCCGAGATCACGTTCAAGGTCTTCCCGCGGCCCGTCGCGCTGCGCACGCTGCGGTTGGATGCCGCGGATGATGCCGCGAAACTGAAAATCCTCACGGCCGCGGCGAGCGCGCGTTGGGAGCTCGACGCCCTCGACTCCGCCGTCGGCGAACCCGCGGTGCTCGCGCGCATCGGCGGTCCGGCGGCGGCGCTCGATGCGCTCTGCGCGGAAATCCTCGGGCGATGCCCGGGCGAAGAACTCGCCGGCGAAGCCGCCGTCCATTGCTGGTCGGTAGCGACGGAATTCCGATGGGCGCATGAAGGCGGCGGCCTGGCGAAATTCGCGATCACGCCCGCGCAGGTGCCAGAGTTCTCCGCATGGGTGAGGCGTCTGCCTGGCGGCCGCGGCTGGATCAGCGCGGGCGGCAACGTCGGCTACGTGGCGGCGGAGAGCGGCGCGGCGCTCGTCGGCGCGCCGTGGCCGGGTGTGACGCTGCGCGGCACCAGCCCGCTCTGGCTCGGACCGCAGCGCACGCCCGCGATCATCGACGCCGTGAAGCACGCACTCGATCCGCACGGACGGTTCCCAAATCTGAATGACTAGGCAGGAAACCATGAAAAGACCTCGTCAGCTCCGTTTCTTGGTTTCCTGGCTTCCTGCTTCGCACCGTTTTTCCGCCTGAATTTTCCATGCTCCACGCGATCAAACCCCAGGAACACGGCCCGCTCGGCGATCCCATGGCGCACGCGGTGCAGGCCTGCGTGCATTGCGGCTTCTGCCTCGCGGCCTGCCCGACCTACAGCGAGCTCGGGCAGGAGATGGATTCGCCGCGCGGGCGCATCGTGCTCATGAAGCAGGTGCTCGAGGGCACACTGGCACCGGAGGCCGCTGCGCCGCACATCGACCGCTGCCTCGGCTGCCTTGCCTGCGAACCTGCCTGCCCCAGCGGCGTGCCCTACCGCGATCTCATCAGCCCGTATCGCGCGGGGGGGCAGGAAAAACTCCCGCGCACGTTCGGCGAAAAGCTCCGGCGCTGGCTCGCGGCCCAGACGATTCCATTTCCCGGGCGCTTCCGCCTCGCGCTGCGCGGTGCGAAGCTCGGCCGCGCGCTCGGTGGCCTCGTGCCCGCGGTGCTGCGGCCGATGCTCGCGCTCGCGCCGCGCGACGTGCCGGCGGCCGTCTCGCTTCCGGCGGTGACCCCCGCGCAGGGCGAACGACGCGCACGGGTCGCTCTCCTGGCCGGCTGCGCGCAGCAGGTGCTCGATCCCGACATCAATGTCGCGACCATCGAGGTGCTCGCGCGCAACGGCATCGAGGTGCTCGTGCCGGCGGCGCAGGGCTGCTGCGGCGGCCTCGCGTGGCACACGGGTGATCTGCGGGCGGCGCAGGCGTTTGCCCGGCGCAACCTCGACGCCTTCCCGGCCGACGTGGACGCGATCCTCACCAACGCCGCGGGCTGCGGCTCGGCGATGCACGAGTATCACCTCATCCTGCGCGGCACGCCCGACGAGGCCCGCGCGGAGGCGCTGCGCAAACGCGTCGTCGATGTGAGCGTTTTTCTCGCCAATCTGGGCCTGCGTGAGAAACCCGCCGGCGGACGCACCGCGCAGATCGTCGCCTACCACGACGCCTGCCACCTCGCCAACGCGCAGGGCGTGCGCGCCGAGCCGCGCGGCCTTCTCCGCGCTATCCCCGGAGTGGAGGTGCGCGAGCTGCCCAACGCCCATCTCTGCTGTGGCAGCGCCGGCACCTACAACCTCGACCAGCCGGCGATCGCGGATTCGCTCGGCGCGCAGAAGGCGCAGGCCGTCGTGGCCACGGGCGCAGCCGTCGTCGCGACCGGCAACATCGGCTGCCTCACGCAGCTCAAGACCCACCTCGAAAAACTCCGCTCGCCGGTGCGCGTGCGGCACACGATGCAAGTTCTCCGCGACGCCTATCACGCCCACCCTGCCTCGAAATGAAAACCACCCGCTGTCTTTTCGTTTTTCTCCTGAGCCTGCTGGCGACCTCGGCGCTCTACGCCGCGTTGCCTCCCGTCATCGCCGCGGCCCAGGCCGACCAGGCCCGCGTCAAGGCGATGATGGCCGGCGATGCCACCGCGCTCGCCAACCTCATGTCGGACCAGCTGCGTTTCGCGCATTCCGACGGTCGCGTGGAATCCAAGGCCGACTATGTGAAGAACCTGCTCGCCGGCGACACCGCCTACGCCGACGTGAAGCTAAGCGAGCTCGAGACGAAGCAGATTGCACCTGATGTCGTCTATGTGCTCGGTGCGCAGCAGATGCGCAAACGTCTGGGCCCCGACTGGTCGGAGGTGAAGCTCCGCTATCTCGCCGTGTGGCGCAATGAGGGCGGCACATGGCGCCTCGTCGCATGGCAGTCCGCCCGCCCCGCGGGCAACAGTGTCGTGCCGCCGAAGAAATAGCCGTCGCTCACCGCGCCGGCAGTCGCTCCAGCTCGAGCCGCGCCTCGGGAAAATCCGGCCGCAGCTTCAAAGCCGCCGCGAGCGCGGCACGGGCCTCGGCGATTTCACCCGCCTCGGCGAGAAAGCGCGCGTAGGCGACATAGGCCCCGGGCTCCGGCCTGAGGCGGAGCGCGGTCGCAAAGTGCGCCAGCGCGCGCGGCAACTCCGCGCTGCGGGCGAGCGCCAGGCCCAGGTTGTAGTGCGCCTCGGGATCGCTCGGGACCTGCGCCACGACCTCGGCATAGTGCCGCGCGGCCTCGGCATGGCGGCCGAGCGCGAAACAGACGCGTCCCGCATTCTTGCGGGCGCCGAGGTGCCGCGGCTCAAGCGCAAGCGCGGCCTCTTGCGCGGCAAGCGCACCAGCGAGGTCTCCGAGTTCGAATAACGCCGAGCCCAGATTGGCCTGCGCGTTGGCAAATCCGGGCTTGAGCGCCAGCGCCCGCCTAAAGTGGGTCGCGGCCGAGGAAAAGTCCCGCAGCTCGAACAACACCGTGCCCAGGTTCAGTTCCGTCGCGGCCGACGCCGGATCCAGTTCAAGCGCCCGTTGAAAGACAGGTCGCGCCTCCGCTGCACGACCGCGTTGCGAGAGGGCCAGGGCATAGCTCGCATGGGCGCGGGCGTTCCCCGGGCGTTTCGCAATCGTGTCGGCCCAGATGGCGAGCTCATCCTGCATCACACGCGTGCGGGCGGCGGAGACGCCGGCGAAGCCGAGGGCGAGCGCAGCGGCGAGGCAGAGCGTCGCGCGTCCACCCACGGCGCGATGAGCCGCGAGCACCCAAAATACCACGACCGCGGCCAGCGGCAGATACATCCGGTGCTCGGCCATCGTCTGCGTGACCAGCGGCACCACGCTCGAACTCGGCGCCAGAATCGCGAAGAAGAAAACCGCCACAAACCCAAGCTTCGGCCGCCACCGCAGCGCCGCGAGCGTCGCGAGCACCAGCGCCAGCAGCAACAGGCCCGGCGCGAGCACCGACATCGGATCGGTCACGACGTCCGTGCCGTAGTCGAGCACGAGAGGGTGAGGCCAGAACGCGAGGCCGAGGTAGGCGGGGATGGCCTCGCATTGCTTGAGCGCGTAGGCCCACCACGGCACACCCAGGCCGAGGCCCGCGGCGGAGCCCCGGGTGCCGCCCATCGCAACGAGCATCGCCAGCAGCAGGAGCCAAGTCGCGGCCAGGCTGAGATGAAGCGCGCGCCGCGCCGTCCACGCTGCGCGGAAAGACCCGCCCGCAAAAGCCCGGTCGTGAAGCAGCACGAGCACCGGCGCCGCGACCATGATCTCCTTGCTCGCCATGCCGAGCGCTGAAGCCGCGACCGCCAGCACCGGCCAGCGCCGGTTTCGCGGCTCCTCCACCGCGCGCACAAAGGCGTAGAGCACGAGCAGCAGAAAAACGCCCGCGAGCAGCTCCGTGCGCTGGATGACGCACGCGACCGACTCCGTCTGGATCGGATGCACGCTCCACACCAGCGCCACCGCCAGCGCAATCCCCGACGCCGCAGACCCAAAGCGCACGCGCAGCGCCGGGAGCAGCAACGTGCGCCGCGTCACACCCAAAAGCAGCCACGCCGCCATCGTGTGGAGCAGCAGATTAGTCGCGTGGTAGCCGCGCGGATTCAGCCCCCCGAAGGCGTAGTCAACCGCGAGGGTGAGATTGACGATCGGCCGACCCGTGACACCCGTGCCATCCGCCGGAGGCGAGAGCACATCACCCATCCGGGCGAGGCTACGGATCGTGGGGTTGTTCGAGACGGCCTCGATGTCGTCGAAGAAAAACGGCACCGCCAGCGACCCGCCGTGCGCGAGTAGCACCGCGATCGCGATCGTCAGCATCGCGAAAATACGGGGGTGCTTTTCCAGCGCTGGGAATTCGTCGCGGCGGGCCATCGGTGTATCGGCGCCAGCAAAGCGGGGCGAAGGCGGCCCGTGCCATCGAAAACGAAGCCCGACCGACCGCCTACTTCGCCCCCGGCACCATGCCGGGCCACACGTAGGCCTGCAGCATCACGAACACCCCGACGAGAAACGCCAGCGCCACGCTGTGCCAGAAGACCGAGCGCAGAATCGCACCCGCCGTCGGGCTGTCGGGGTGCCCGCCGGTGGCGACGCTTGCGACCACTATGCTCTGCGCGTCGATCATCTTGCCCATCACTCCGCCGGAGCTGTTGGCGGCGCACATGAGCAACGGCGGGAAATTGAGCGCCTCGGCGGTGACCTTCTGGAGGTTGCCGAAGAGCACGTTGGACGACGTGTCGCTGCCCGTGAGGGCCACGCCCAGCCAGCCGATGATCGGCGAGAAGAACGGGAACAGCCACCCCGTGCCCGCCATCGCCAGGCCCATCGTGGTGTCGGTGCCGCTGTATTTCGTGGTGAAGCCGAGCGCCATCATGGCCGAGATGGTGAGGAGCGAGATGCGCACGCGCCAAAGGGTCTGGCCGTAGATGCGCAGCGCGCGGCCGACGCTCACGCGCAGGGCGACGACCGAGGCGAGGCCCGCCAGCAACAATGCGGTGCCGGTGGCGGAGAGCAGGTTGAGGCTGAAGACGGCCTTTTCCGGCGTGGGCGCGGGCGCGACCGGCGGCACCTTGATCACGGCGTTGTGCAGCTCCGGCACCGGAATCTGCGGGGCAAACCAGGCGTTGAGCTGGCTCTTCACCTGCGGCATGCCCCAGGCGAAGACGAAGACCGTGAGAAAAATCCACGGCAGCCAGGCCTTCCACGCGGGCCCGGTCCCCGCGACCGCCGCATTCGACGACGCCGCCGCGGCGGCCGCGGGGTTGGATTGCTCCTCGGCCGGTTTCCAAAACTGCATCAGCACGACGACCGAGAGCATTGAGACCGCGCCGGCCACGATGTCCACAAGCCACGGCCCGTGATAGTTGCTCACGAGAAACTGCACGATCCCGAACGAACCGCCGGCCACGAGGCACGCCGGCCACACCGCGACCATGCCGCGCCAGCCCACCTGCGCCGCGACGAGCCAGAACGGGACGATCAGCGAGAAGAACGGCAGCTGCCGCCCGACCATCGCGCTGAGTTCCAGCAGATCGAGGCTCGTGAGCGGAGCGAGCGTGACGAGCGGCGTGCCGAGCGAGCCGAAGGCGACGGGCGCGGTGTTGCCGATGAGCGCGAGCTTCGCGGCCTCCAGCGGCTTGAACCCCAGCCCGATCATGAGCGCGCCCGAGATCGCGACCGGGGCGCCAAAGCCCGCCGCGCCCTCGATGAACGCGCCGAACGAAAACGCGATCAGCAGCGCCTGGATGCGCCGGTCGCCGGAGACGCTGGCGATCTGTTTTTGCAGCACGGCAAACTGCCCCGTCTCCACCGAGAGCTGGTAGATGAAGATCGCGTTGAGGATCAGCCAGCCGATCGGCAACAGGCCGAAAGCCGCGCCGTAGCCGGCGGCCGCCGCGGCGAGCGACAGCGGCATGCCATAGACAAAAACCGCCACCGCGCCCGCCACCGCCAGCGCGATGAGCGCCGCGATATGCGCCCGCACGTGCCAGAAGGCGAGGAGACCGAGCAGCACGACGACCGGAATAGCGGCGATGAGAGCCGAGGTGCCGATGCCACCGACCGGGGCGTAGTTTTGGGACCAAGTCATGAGGAAGGCGAAAGAAGGGAAGAAAGAGTGAGGGAGAGAGGTCGAGACCGGGGCATGGGGCGTGGCCAGGGTCGGAGGGAGACGCGAACGATGCACGCGCAGGGGCGGTCGCAAGGAGTCAGGGGCGCGCGCAGGTGGCGAGAAATTTTCTCAAAGTGTGCCGGGGGCGGAGGAAAGCCGCTGGGCGGGGCCCGCGTGGAATTTCGTTGCGGGCGGGAATTCACGCCCGGCGAATCAACGTCGCCCCACCCATGAAACTCCTCCCTGTCACTCTCCCCGGCCGCGCGGTGCGGCTCGAGCCGCTGGCCGAGGCGCACCACGCTGCGCTCGAACGCAACGGCGCCGAGGCCGAGATCTGGCGCTGGATGACTTTTCCGTCCGCCGAGCCGCGGGCGATGGCGCGCGCCTGGTGCGCCAAGCTGGGCGCGATGCAGGCGCGCGGCGAAGCGGTGGCTTTTGCGATCGTGGACACCGCGCGGGGCGAGGCGGTGGGCGGCACCGTGCTCTTCGACCACGCGGAAGAGCACAAGCGAGTGGAGATCGGCTACACGTGGCTGGCGCGGACGGCCTGGCGGACGGCGATCAACACCGAGGCGAAATTCCTGCTGCTGCGGCACGCGTTCGAGACGCTCGGGCTGAACCGCGTGCAGCTAAAAACCGATGCGCGCAACGCTCGCTCGCAGGCCGCCATCGCGCGGCTGGGCGCGGTGCGCGAGGGCGTCTGGCGGTCTCATATGATTTTACCGGACGGCTGGGTGCGCGACTCCGTTGTGTTCTCGATCCTCGCGGCCGAGTGGCCCGCCGTGAAATCCAAGCTTGAGCGGCTGATGGATCGATGACCGGTCAGAGTCCCTGCGTGTCCACGAGCCACACCAGCGCGGCGAGGGCGCCGGCGCCGAGGTGGAGCTCGCGGGGATGCACCTTGTCGATCGAGTCGGCCGTCGTGTGGTGGTAGTCGAAGTAGCGTTGTGAATCCGGCGTGAGGCCGGCGACCGCAATGCCCTGGGCAAGCAGCGGGCCCACATCGGCCCCACCCGTGCCTTTGACAAACGAGTTCAGGCCATACGGCGCAAAGAGCGCCGCCCAGCGCGCGGCGGCGCGCTCGTGCAAGTCGCCCTGCGTGCTGCCGAGGTTGAAGCCGCGGGGCTGGAAGCCGCCGTTGTCCGTCTCAATGGCGATGACATGCCGCTCCTGCTTCTCGCGCACGGACGCCGCGTAGGCGAGCGAGCCGCGGAGGCCGTTCTCCTCGTTGGTGAAGAGCACGCAGCGCAGCGTGTGGCGCGGCCGCAGCCCGAGAGCGCGGAAAATCCGCAGCACCTCGATCGACTGCACGATGCCCGAGCCGTTGTCGTGCGCGCCGGGCGTCACATCCCACGAGTCCAGGTGGCCGCCGACCAGAATGATTTGCTCGGGAAACTCTGTGCCGCGGATCTCGCCGATGACGTTGTGCGACGGCGCGTCGGGCAGCCAGCGGGAGTTGATCGTGAGCGCGACGCGCACCGTCGCACCGCCGGACTTTTTCGCCGCGGTGAGCGCGGCGCCGAGTCTTTCCGCGGCAAGCGTCGAGATCGCGGCGGCCGGGATGCGCGGGGCGTCGGGCGCGTAATTGGTGCCGCCGGTGTGCGGCAGATCATCGAGGGCATGCGTCATGGAGCGCACGATCACCGCGACGGCACCGAGACGCGCCGCCGCCGAGGGCCCGCGGCTGCGCACGCCGACCCCCGTGCTGTAGGCCGTGCCGGGGCGCACGATCGCAGGATCCATCGGGCGGTTGAAGAAGACGATCTTTCCAGCGACCTGCTCGCGGCCGAGCGCGGCTACCTCCTCGAGCGATTTTACCTCGACGACCTCCGCCTCGATCCCGCCGGCGGGCGTGGCCACGGAGCCGCCGAGCGCAAAGGCCGCGAGCGGCTGCGGCGCGCCACCAGCGAGGAGCGTGACGGATTCCTTCGCGCCGCGCTCCCAATGCGGGACCATCACGTCCTGCCGGTAAACCGTTTCAGCGCCGGCGCGCTTCAGCGCGGCCTCGCCCCAGGTGACCGCGCCGGCGAGGGCCTTCGAGCCAGCGAGACGGCCCGGGTAGGTGGTGACAAGGGTGCGGAGTTCGCCATAGGCACGCCCGCGCACGAGCGCCTCCGTGAAAATCGCCCGCAGGGTCGCCTCAGGATCGGCGGGAGCTTGGGCGCGGACGGCGGTCAGGCTGGCGAAGAGGGCAAGGATGAAGCGGAAAGTGCGGCGCATGAAGGGATTTTTTCGAGGGAGGCAGCTCAGAGACAAGCGGTGAGTGCGCAGCGGACCGGACAGCGGGTGCCACGAGCGAGCGGCACAAGGCTGGTAGCCCGCCTCGTGAGAGGCGGGAGGGCTCGCCCTTTTGCTGCCGTCGGTCCCTGCTCTCACGAGCAGGGCCACCAAAAAGATCACTTCGATCGGAACAGCTCGCTCTGCACGATGGCGTGGACGATCGCGCGCACGCCGTGGTTTTTCGCGGCGGTCTCGCGCACGAGTTGCTCGATGGCCGGCCGATCGCTGAAACGCACCGGCGCACCCGTCGCGTAAACCATGAGTTGCTGGATGAGGTTGCGGGCGACCTCGGTCTCGCGGTCGAGGAGGAGGCGCTTGAACTCGCGCACGTCCGCAAAGGCCCGCCCATCGGGGACGTGGCCGGCGGCATCGACCGGGAGGCCGTAGTGCCACTCGAAGGGCTGCCCGTTCTTGCCGAGGCCCTTCTCCGCCGGCTTGTCCTCCGCGACGGCACGGTAGCGGTCGCGCCAGGCGCCCATGATGTCGAAGTTCTCCAGCGCGAAACCCGGCGGATCGATTTTGTCGTGGCAGGAGGCGCAGCTCTTGTCGGCGCGGTGCTTTTCCAGCTGCTGGCGGATGGTGACGGCACCGCGGATGTCGGGCTCGACGGCGGGCACGGGCGGCGGCGGCGGAATCTCGAGGCCGAGGATGCGCTCGACGATCCATTTGCCACGGAGCACAGGCGAGGTGGTGGTGCCGTTGGCCGTGACCTTGAGCACGCTGGCCTGCGTCATGAGGCCACCGCGCGGCGAGCCCACGGGCAGCGCGACGCGGCACGGCGAGCTGCCGGTCACGCCCGGGATGCCGTAGTGGACCGCGAGTCGCTCGTTGAGAAACGTGAAGTCGGAATCGATCAGGTTGCGCGCCGGCAAATCGCGGCGGAGCAGCTCGGCGAAGAAGAGCTGCGTCTCGATCACGGCGGCCTCGGCCAGCGCATCGTCGAGGTAGTAGTCGTTGTAGAGCGTGGTGGAGGGCGTGGTGTCCTCCATCTTACGCAGATCGATCCAGTAATCGAGGAAAGCATCCGTGAAGCGCCGCGACTTCGGATCGGCGAGCAGGCGCTCGGTCTCGGCACGGAGCCCGGCCGGTGTGCGCAGTTCGCCGCGCGCGGCCCGGGCGCGGAGCGCGCTGTCGGGTTCGGAATTCGAGAGAAAATACGCGAGCCGCGCGGCCAGCGCGTGGTCGTCGAGCTGGCCCGGCTGCTCCTCCAGGAAAATGAAGGCCGGCGAGGCGAGCACCGCGGTGTAGCACGCGATCATCGCCTCGGTGAAGCTGAGGCCGGCCTGGGTGCGGTCGTCGAAGAGCGCGAGAAAACGATCCGCTTCGGCCGCGCCCGCGGGGCGGCGGTAGGCCCGGGTGATGAAACCACCAAGCAGGCGCGCGGCGTCGGCGCGCGGATTCTGCGAGACGACCTCGACCGCCGTCTCCTCGACGGGCACGACCCGCTGGCCGGCGTTGCGGCCCGTGTCGCGGCGCTCGCCGCCGGGCACGGTGGGGATGGGGATGCCACCGATCTTTTTTTGCGCCGCCCGCAGCGGCAGATCGCCAAAGAGGAGGCGATAGCCGGCGGCGGTGGACTCGTCGTAGAGCGGTCCCTCGATCTCCATCCAGCGAAAGGCGACGGCCGGGGCACCCTCGGGCGTCATGAGTGGGTTGCGGAAATTATTCGGGCGCGAGCGGTAGAGGCGCGAGGCGTCGGGCACCAAGGTCTCGTTGGCGAGCAGCCAGACCTCGCCGAGATCATACACGGCCGGCTCCGGCGTGAGATCGAATTCACCCACGCGGCGGTTCAGCACGCCGTTGCGCGTATAGACGGTGATGGGCTCGTGGCGCCGGCCGGGCTGCGGATGATCGTAGTCGCCCACGTTCTTGTTGGGCGGGCGCGGCGTGCCTTTTTTGTCCTGCTCGCCTTTGAACGACATCGCGATGCCGCCCGGCGGCACCCACAGCGTGTAGCCGCTGAAGCGCACGCGGTAGCGGCCGGCGACCGGCGCGCGAAACCCGTCCCAGCGGTAGGTGAAGCCCGTGACGTAGTTGCTCGAGACCCAGCCGATGGCCTCCTCGTCGCGGCGCGCGGGATCGCTGAGCGGCGCGCGCAGCCAGCGCACGTCGGGCTGCGCCGTGTGCAGGCCGACGACGGGAAACGTCATGCGGTCCGGCGAGGAATTGAAGCTGTTGCCGGTGAACTTGCTCGTGAGCGTGCGCTGATCGCGGGCGTAGTGGCGCACGGTCGTCGTGGGCGGCCGCGTGAACTGCACGCTCAGGACCTGCCGCATCGCGTAGTCGGCCGCGCTCATATAGCGCGACAGGTGGACGTGCGAGACATCGAGGGCGCCGCTGAGTTTGTTGAAGCGGTGCGACTCGCCGTCCTCGGGGAACAGACCCTTCACCTGCAGCCAAGGCGCGGCGAAGAGATCGCGCAGGGTGTTCTCATATTCGTAGCCGTTGAGGCGGCGGGCCGTGGCGCGGCCTTCGCGCGCGGCGACCTCGCGCTCGTGGGTGATGAACGCCCCGGCGAGCGAGCCAAGGAACGCCGACATCTCCGTGGCCTCCGGGCGCGCCTTGTTTTTCGGCGGCATCTCGCCCGCCTCCACGCGATCGTGGAGGCGAATCCAGAGATCGAAGTTCGCGCGGTCGGCGGGTTTGAACGCGAGCGACGTGAGATCGAGGCCCGCCTCCTTGTCGGTGTCGTTGTGGCAGCCGGCGCAGTGCTTCTCGATGAAAGCCGGGGCGAGGGGCGGCACGGACGCCGCAAAAAGCGGCGCGGCGGAAAACAAGAGCGCCATCGTAAGCATGCGGTGGGGCCTGTTCTCCGAACCGGCCTGGGTTTTCGGCTCCCTGCGCCGTGCTTCACCCGGCAACTCAGGGCGGCTCGGAGAGCCGCCCCCACCTTCGATCCATTGCAGGCTCATGCCATTTCCAAGCCCCGCATCTTGCCGGTCGAGGAGGCGAACTTCTCCTCCTCGATGCCCATGCGCTGCAGCATCGAGACGAAGAGATTCGGCAGCGGATAATTCTGCGTCGTGCTGAAAGCCAGGTGCTGGCCGTGCTTGAAGCCGCCGCCCGCAAAAATCACGGGCATGTTGAAGCACGTGTGCTGGTTGGCGTCGCCGAAGTTCGAGCCGTAGAGCACCATCGTCCGGTCGAGCATCGTGTCCTCGGCCTCGCGCACGCCCTTGAGATCGGCGATGAGGCCGGCGAGCAGCTTCATGTGCAGCTCGTCGATGGTCTTGAGCTGCGAGCGCTTGTTCTCGGATTTTCCGTGGTGCGAGAGGTTGTGGTAGCCGTCGGTGATCTTGGTGTCGGGGATCTCGAGGACGGGCGTGGCGACGCTGTCGAGCATCAGCGTTATGGCACGGGTGGAGTCGGTCTCGAAGGCGAGGCGCGCGAGGTCATACATCACCTTCACCTTTTCCATGTAGGCCGCGGGACTCGCCGGATCGACCGGGACGGCGGCCTTCACCACAGGTTTCGGCCTGGTCTCCCAGCCCTGCGAGGCCTGCAACCGGTGCTCCAGATCGCGCACGCTGGTGAAATACTGATCGAGACGATCGCGGTCGCGGGCGGTGACGCCGCGTTGCAGCTCCTTCGCCTGGCCGGCGACCGTGTCGAGGATGCTGCGGCCCGTGTCGAGCCGGCGCACCTGCGCGGCGACCTGCTCCGGCGTGCCTTGGAGGAAGAGCTGCTTGAAGACCTCCGCCGCCTTGTCCTCCGGCGGGATCGCCACGCCCGTGCCCGTCCACGAAAGCGACCGAGTGCGGGTGTTCACGCCCAGCGTGATCGAAGGAAACCTCGTGAGCGTGCCGATGCGCTCGGCGATGTGCTGGTCGAGCGAGATGGTGTTGCGAAACGAGCTGCTGCCCGGATGCGGCGCCGCGGTGAGGAAGCAGATGTCGGCCGGGTGCCCGCCATCGACGTTGGGATGCGAGACGCCGCTGAAGACGCTGAAATCCCCGCGGTGCGCCTGAAGTTTCTCCAGGTAGGGCGACGCCTTGTAATCCCGGCCCGCGCCGGTGGGGAAAAACTGATCCCCGAGCAGGCCGAGGTTGTTGCAGATGGCAAACATCCGGCGCGGCTTCGCGCCCGGCGCGAGCGGCGAAGACGGCGCCGCCGCCCGGGCGAATGAGGGCAGCATCGACTCCAGAAAAGGCAATGCGAGCGCCGTGCCCGCGCCCTGCAAAAACCGGCGGCGCGACACCGGCCGGCGAGTCGAAACATAAGGGGCGGCAGGGCGGACGTGAAGTAAGGGGTGGCGCATGACGGACGGGGATTAGGCAAGACGCGGACGAGCACATAACGATGCGACAAGGACGGGCTGAGTCGAGCCCGCCGCCAGTATCTTGCGAAGATAACCGGTTCCGCCGGCAAACTCGCCGTTGCATTTCCGGCCGTGCCCGGCAAGCTCGCCCCAACCCCGCTCAGGATTAGTTGTCACGCGTGCGGCCGCACCCCCCGGCCGGCGCATTGCTCGAGATGGCTTCGCTCCGCCGCTTCCCCTCGCCCCCCGCCCGGCTGTTCCGCCGTGAGGCCGGGCTGATTTTCCCGCCGCGCCCGCGCCAGGTTTTCTGCCAGCCACAACCCACCGCCCCATGAACCAACCAGACATCGCATCCAATCCGTCGGCGTCCGCGCCGGCTTCCTCCGGCAGCGCCCCCAGTCATGCCCGCGTCGAGCACATCGCCACTGATCCTGGTGTGCAAATCGGCGGCAATCCTTCGGCCACCCAAGCCCAGTGGGGCGCTGCCCTGCCCGCCTCGGCAGGCCCGGTCAGTAGCACCCTCCTCGGCGACTTGGTGGGCCGGGCGTTGGGCTTCGTGAGCTCCGTGCTGAGTCCGAGCCTCGTCCAAAACACCCTCGGCCTCGCCAAGCGCGGCGGCCACTACGCGGTGCTCGCGGGCGGTGCGCTCACCCTGGTCCTCGCGCTCGTCGAGGCCATCCGCGGCAACTCGTTTCAGGTGTTTGCCCTCGGCCTCGGGCTCGTGGCAGCGATCGGCGTGGCGCAGTTTGCCGCGACGCGCTTCCTTGACGCCGCCGGCACCGTGATCGCCGGCACCCCGGGACGCGTGTCGTCGGCCGCGTTTCTCGACTGCGCGGGCCTGCTGCTCGTGATGCTCGCAGTCTCGTCCTTGCTCGGCGGCATCACCGGCGCAATCGCCGCGGGCAGCTTGCTGCCGCTGCTGCCGGCCATCCTGAGCACCGCGCTCTTCGCCTGCCTCGGAGCGCTCGCCCTGCATCCCGCGGTCGTCAACACGCACCCAGGCTCCGGCGGCGCCGGCGAGGAGGCGATCGGCCTGCTGTCGTTTGCCGCCAAGGCCGGGCTCAAGGTCGCGCCGTTGGTCTTCGCGCTGTTCTCCATCACCGGCGCGCTCACGCTGCTGTTCGGGCTATTTTCGCGCGAGAGCGGCCTGGCCGGTGTCGCCAGCAGCTTCCTAGCAGCGCTCCCGATCCCGGTGCCCGTCGGCGGCGCCCTGGTGGGCTCCGCGCTGGTAGTCGTGGCCTGCCTGGTGCCCATCGTGGCCTACGCGGTCTTTCTCCTGCAGCACCTGTTCATCGATCTGCTGCGCGCCGTGCTGAGCGTGCCGGGCAAGCTGGATGCCCTGCGGCGCTGACCCGACCCACTGACAAAACCCAAGACGCGGACGCGCCCCCCCCCGGCGCCGTCCGCGTCTTTTTTTTTGCGCCCGCCCACGCGCCCACCGGCACAGCCGCGCCTCCGGCTGCCGCACCGTTGCGCGCTCGTGCGACCACTCCGCGCTTTCGTTTTCGGCGCCACATCCTTTCGTGGACGAGCCGCGCTTGCGCGCGCACTTTTCCACTTCGCACCATGGCCAAGTTCCACGACGCCCTCTCGCCCGCGCACCTCGAGTTCATCGCGGCGCAGAAAATCTACTTCGTCGCCTCCGCCCCGCGCGACGGACGCGTGAACCTCTCGCCCAAGGGCATGGACACCTTCCGCGTGCTCTCGGCCACACGCGTCGGCTACCTCGACGCCACCGGCAGCGGCAACGAAACCGCCGCGCACCTGCTGGAGAACGGCCGCCTTACGATCATGATGTGCTCCTTCACCACGGCGCCGCTCATCTTCCGCATCTACGGCCGCGGCCGGGCCGTGCAGCCGCCCGACGCCGAGTGGCACGAGCTGCGACCCCGCTTCGGCCTGCCCCTGCCCGGCGAGCGCCAGCTGATCATCGCAGAGGTGCAAAGCGTGCAGACCTCGTGCGGGTTTGGCGTGCCGTTCTTCGACTACCGCAGCGAGCGCGAGACCCTCATCGACTACTCCGCGAAGAAAGGCCCCGCCGGCATGGCCGCCTACCGCGCCGAGAAAAACCAGCGCAGCATCGACGGCCTGCCCACGGGCCTCCGCGTCCCATGATTCGCTCCCTCATTTTCGATTTCGACGGCCTGATTCTCGACACCGAGACCCCGCTCATCGACTCCTACGCCGAAGTGCACCGCGCGCACCGCGTGGCCTTTGATCGGACGCTGTTCGTGCGCAGCGTGGGCCACGCGGACTACACCTTCGATCCGTGGCACGGCTTCAGCCCGCACGCCGATCGCGCCGGGCTCGAGGCGGAGCGCAAGCAGTGGAAAGACGAGCTGCTCCTGCGCCAGCCCATCCTGCCCGGCGTGGTCGCGTTGCTCGACGACGCCCGCGCGCACGGACTGCGCATCGGGCTCGCCTCCAATTCCGATCACGGCTGGGTCGATGCGCATCTCCAGCGCATCGGGCTGTTCGAGCGGTTCGAGTTCATCGCCTGCCGCGAGGATGCGCCCGCCCCCAAACCCGCGCCCGATCTCTACCAGCTCGTGCTCGGGCGCTTTGGCCTGCGCGGCCCCGAGGCGATCGCGTTTGAAGATTCGCACACCGGCTCCCTCGCGGCCCAGCGCGCCGGCCTCTTCGCCGTCGCCGTGCCCAACCCCTCGACCGCGCACCACGATTTCGCGCACGCGGATCTGCGCGTGGCCTCCCTGGCGGAGATCGACCTCGCGGCGCTCATGGCGCGTTTGGCCAACGGTGAAGCGCGCTGACCCTCGACTCTCATCACCACCGCCCGCGCACGCCGAGCGTCCAGACCGGGCCGTAGTAGAAATTCGTCCGCATCAGGCCGGGTTCGTTCACGTAACTGCGGATCGGGGAGTTGAGCACGTTGCGGCCGCTGAGCGTCAGCTCGTAGCGCGCGCCCAGCTTATAGCCGCCGCTCACGTCGAACATGAGGCGCTCGTATTGCCACTGCGTCTGCGTCGCCGCGATGGCGGTGAGCCGCGCGCTCGCCCACGTCGAGCGCACCTGCAGGTTGAACCGGTGGTTGCTGAAGCGCACGCCGCCGTTGACGGCCTTGGGCACGACGCTCACGAGCCTGATGTCCGGCACCGCGCGAGTCAGCGAGCCGAAGACGCTGAAGCCGCGCGCCCAGCCCGGCAGAAACACGAGCTGCTGTGAGTATTCCAACTCCACTCCCTTGATTTTGCGGGTGCCATCGAGATTGGCGGGCCGGAAGAAGGTGTAGCCGACATACTCGGGATCGTCGGCGAGCCCGGCCTGCTCGGCGGTGATCTGCGTGTTGCTCACGCCCATGTTTTTCACATTCAGCTCGTAGGTCGAGAAGCTGAGCGTGCCGGCGGGCTCCATGTAATACTGCACGCTGGCGAAGTATTTGTCGGAGGTCTCCGGCTTGAGATCGGGGTTGGGCAGCGAGACGGTGAAGTTGGTGTCGTTGATCACGAGCGCGCCGGCGAGGTTGTTGTAGTCGGGCCGGCCGATCGTCTGGCTGGCGGCGACCTGCACGACGAGGTTGGGGAGGATGGAGTATTTCGCGCCGCCGCTGAGGAAGGTGTTCTCGTAGCCGCCGTAGCGGTTACTGCGCTCGAATCCGCGGTATTGGTAGGTGATGTAGGGAATCGTGCCCGCGGTGTAACCGGCGGCGCGCACAAGCGCGTTGGGGATCAGGTCGAACACGCGGCCGACCGTGCGCGTGCGCTCGTGGCGCACGCCGGCATTGAGGCGCAGACGCTGCCAGCGGGTGTTGAATTCGACGTAGCCGGCGTCCACCTGCTCCTTCACGGCGCGAGGGCTGGTGTTGAGCGCGGTGAAGTTGCCGACGGTGTTTTCCGTGAACTGCGCAGTGTCGCGCTGGAAGAGCTCATACATGGTGGTCGCGTTCGCGATCGGGATGCCGAGCGAGGGCACGTTGTCCCCCTGCCGCGGATCGAAGACGGGCTGCGTGTGCACCGCCATCACCGTGGAGGGCGCGAGCTGGTTGCGAGCCGGTCCGACAAAGGTCCACGTGAGCGCGCCGGTCTTGAAAAGATCGTAGACGGTGAGGCGCGACTTCACGCCAGCCTGCACGGTGACGGGCAGGCCGAGGGCAAAGGTCTTCTTGCCGTCGAAGTAGCCCTGCCACACTTGGCTGCGGCCGGTGCGCTCGGAGGTGCCGATGTTGTTCGCGTTGGCATCGTCGCGGTTGAAGCTCGCGATGTCGTTCCATGGCCGCCCGCTGGTCTGGCGGAGCTGCCAGCTGCCGTCGCGGGTGTTGTCGCGCGTGGCGCCCCAGCCCATGCGGGTGACGCGGTTGTTGGTCGTGGCCCAGTAGCCGGTGCGGCGGTCCTCGTAATGCGTGCGGCTGCGCGAGTAGCCGCCGCCGAGGGTGAGCAGGAGATCGCCGCGCTTGAACTCCAGCTTGGGCGTGTAAGTCGAGGTGTCGTTCCACTTGTGGCTGTGGCCGATGATGGTCTCGAGGCGCGTGTTGATGTTGGCGGTGGGGCGCGCGATGAGATTGAGCAGCGTCGAGGCCGGATCGAGATCGGCAGTGTTGGCGCGGAAGATGACCTGCCGGGCGTTGATCTCGTCGTTGAAGTGCGAGCCCTGCGTGCGCAGCGAGGCGACGAGGCCAGGGAGAATCTTAAAGTCGAGATTGAGGCCGAAGGCCGCGCGCGTGGTGATCTTCGGGTTGTCGCGGAAGGTGAGGTTGTTGATGATCGGCGCGCGCGGCACGGCAACGGTGCCGGTGTCGAACGTCTGCGTGATGCCGGCCTGCTCGTTGAAGAGGCTGTTGTGCGAGAGGCTGAGCTGCACACCAAAGCGCTGGCGGAAGGAGTCGGCGTAAGTGAAGACGAAGCCCGGGCGGATCTTGCGATGCTCGCCGTCGCCGGGGCCGGGCGTGCGCCGCGTGGTGAGGTCGTAGGGGTTGGCCGTGAGGGTCGTGGTGGCGGTGATCTCGCGGCCGCGGCGCTCGAAGGCGTTTTTGCTGCGCATGTTCATCGTGCCGGCGGGCGCGTCCGCGTCCATCGAGGCCGTGAGGGTCTTGTTGATCTCGATGGATTCGATGCTCGTGATCGATGACTGCTCGAACTCGAACTGCCGCGTCGCACCCGTGAACAGCGCCGAGGCCGCGCTCGCCGCCCTCATGCCATCGATGCTCACCGCCGCGTATTTCGGATCGAGGCCGCCGAGGCGCACCGCGCGCGCGTCGGCATCGACGTAATCGAGCACGACGCCAGGCAGGTATTTCACGAACTCGCCGACGTTGCCGCCGGTGATGTCGCCGAAGTTATCGGCGGCGACGACACTCTTCATGTTGAGCGCGGCGCGCTGCTCCATGATGGCCTTGGCGTTGCCCTCGCGCTCGTTGGAGACCACAAATTTCTCCAGCGTCACGACCTCGCCCGGCGTCGGTGTGCCCGCGCGGGCGCCAGGGGCGAAGACCGCGCCCTTCAGCTCGAAGTCGCGCGTCGCCGTCGCGCCGGCCGTCACTGTGAGCACGGCGGTCGCACGCTCGTAGCCCGTGTAGGCGACGGCGAGCGTGACGGCGCCGGCGGGGACGTTGGGCAGCACGAAGGAGCCGTCGGCGTCGGAGAACGCCACGATGTCGGTGCCGACGACGGCGACCTCGGCATTGCGCACGTATTCCTGAGTGGCAGGGTTGAACACGCGACCGGTGATGCGGCCTGTGCCGGCGGTCTGGGCCAAGGCCACAGCGGCGAGCAGCACACTGGCGAGCAGCCAGCGGACGAGAGAAGGCGCGCGGCGCGCCAAAGGGCGGCCAGAGGGGAGGGCGACGGTAGTCATGGGAAAGGACGCTGCTCCGATGTAACTGATCGGAGAACTGTGCCAGTAGAGCACGGTCCGCGCCTGAATCAGCCAAAAAAACCGCATCGCCTTCGAATGTTCGCCGTCTCTGCTTGGCCTACCCCTATGCACTCCCGCCCCTTCGCCTGTCTCGCGCTCCTGCTCGCGTTTGCCGCCCCGCTCTCGGCCGCGACCCCGCAAAAACCCAACGTCCTCTTCATCGCCATCGACGACCTGCGCGACTGGGTCGGCTACTTCGATCGGAATCCGCAGGCGAAGACGCCGAACTTCGATCGCCTCGCCAAGCTCGCGACCTCGTTCACCCGCGCCTACTGTGCGTCGCCCAGTTGCAACCCCTCGCGCGCCGCGCTCATGTCCGGCCTGCGTCCCTCGACCTCGGGCGTCTATGAGAACAACATCGATTTCCGCCCCATCATCCCGGCGGACAAGATGCTCACGGCGACCTTCCGCAACGCGGGCTACTTCGTCCACGGCGCCGGCAAGATCTACCACGAGGCCTACCGCCGCGACAGCGAATGGGACCACTACCTCAGCAAGGAAGGCGGCTACCCCAAGGTCCCCGCCGGCCAGAGCGATGGCGTGGGCGGCATCAAGTTCGCGCCGCTCGATTGCAAGGACGAGGACATCCCCGACTGGAAGATCGCCGACTACGGCATCGCCTCGCTCGCGCGCAAACACGACAAGCCCTTCTTCCTCGCCGTCGGTTTCCACAAGCCGCACATGCCGTGGAATGTCCCGCGCAAGTGGTTCGACCTGTTTCCACTCGCCTCGATCAAGCTCCCGCCGCACCTCGAGAACGATCTCGCCGATGTGCCGCCAGCCGGCGTGGCCATGGCCAAGCCTCAGGGCGACCACGGCGCGATGCTGGCTTCCGGCCGCTGGAAGGAAGCCGTGCAGGCCTACCTCGCCACCGTGGCCTATCTCGACATGAACCTCGGCCGCCTGCTCGACGCCTACGAAAAGTCGCCGCACCGCGCCAACACCATCCTCTGCCTCTGGAGCGACCACGGCTGGCACCTCGGCGAGAAAAGCCACTGGCGGAAATTCGCCCTCTGGGAGGAGGCAACGCGCGCGCCCTTCATGTGGATCGTTCCCGGCCTCACCCAGCCCGGCACGACCTGCTCCACGCCCATCGACTTCATGGGGATTTTCCCGACCCTCACCGATCTCTGCGGCATCCCGACGCCGAAACACGTCGAAGGGTCGAGCTTCCGCCCGCTGCTCGCCAACCCCTCCGCCGCGTGGGCCCAACCGGCTGTCACGACCTACCGCTACAAGAATCACACCGTGCGCACCGCCGGCTGGCGCTACATCCGCTACGCCAACGGCGACGAGGAACTCTACGACGAGGTCAAGGACCCCAACGAATACGTAAACCTCGCCGCAAGGCCTGAGTTTGCCGCCAAGAAAGCCGAGCTCGCGAAATATCTGCCCAAATCCGACATCGCAGATCCGGCCGGCCGCGCGCCTTCGGCGTCAGACGAATCCGCCGCCAAGGCCGCGAAAAAGGCGAAGCGCCAGGCCAAGCAGAACTGACGATTGATCGCAGGCCACCCGGCTCGTGGGAGCCGGGCCCCGCGGGAGCCATGCTTTCCGGGTGAAAATACCGTTTTCCCCGCGCCCCACCCGTCCGATCTAATCCGGGAAATGCCGTCGCCGTCCACCCTCGCCCCTTGGCTGCTAGCCGCCGCCTTGGCCTGCGCCCTGGGCATCACGGTGGTTCGCGCCCGGGCCCGCGCCCGGCGGCAAGCCGCGGAACTCGCCGCCACCGCGGCCAAGCTCAAGCGCCTCGTCCAGGCCGTCGACAGCGCCTCCGACGCCATCGGCATCGGCGACATGGACTCGAATTCCCTCTTCCACAACAAATCCCACATCGATCTCTTCGGCTACACCGTCGAGCACCTCAACGCCGCCGAGGAGCCCGCCGCCTTGTTTGCCGACAAGGCCGTCGCCCGCCTGATTCACCAAAGCATCCGCGAAGGCCGTTCGTGGCACGGCGAGACCGACATCAAGGACAAGAGCGGCCGGGTCTTTCCCGCCTTCGTCCGCGCCGACATCATCCGCGACGACGCCGGCACACCCACCGGCATCTTCGGCGTCTTCACCGATATCACCGAGCGCCGCCGTCAGGAAAACGCGATCCGCGCCTCAGAGGAGAACCTGCGGCGCGCCAACCTCGAGCTGCAGGCCGCCGTCGAGGAAGCCCGCCGCCTCGCCCGCGCCGCCGAGGCCGCCAACGCCGCCAAGAGCGCCTTCCTCGCCACGATGAGCCACGAGATCCGCACGCCCCTCAACGGCGTGATCGGCATGACCCAGCTCCTCGGCGACACGCCGCTCAACGACGACCAGCGCGACTGCCTCCGCACCATCAAGCTCTCCGGCGAAGCGCTGCTCATCATCATCAACGACACCCTCGACTACTCCAAGATCGAGGCCGGCCAGGTCGATCTCCGGCGCCAGCCCTTTCATGTCGTGGACTGTGTCGAGGAAACCATCGCCATCCTCGCCGATCGCGCCCGCGCCAAGGGCCTCCTCCTCGACCACCGCATCGATTCCGCCATCCCGCCGCTGGTGATCGGCGACGCCGCCCGCCTTCGCCAGATCCTCGTCAACCTCGTCAGCAACGCCATCAAGTTCACCGAGCAGGGCTCGATTAACCTCGAGGCACAGCTCGCCGCCGCGCCCACCGGCGACCGCTGCCAGCTGATTTTCCGCGTGCGCGACACCGGCATTGGCATCGCCAGGGAGAAACAGGGCCGGCTCTTCCAGCGCTTTTCCCAAATCGACGACTCCAACACCCGCCGCTACGGCGGCACCGGCCTCGGGCTGGCAATCTCCAAGCGCCTCGCCGAACTCATGGACGGCACGATCACCGTCGAGAGCGAAGCCGGACGCGGCGCCACCTTCACGGTCGTGATCACGGTCGGCGTCTCGGGCGCGACCCTGCCCCACCTCAAGCCCGCCGAACCCTCCAAGCCCCAGATCGAGATCGCCTCCCCGAGCCCCGCGCCCACCGCCGCCGTCGAGCGGCTGGCCGGTCGGATGCCGCTGCGCGTGCTCATCAGCGACGACAACCCGGTCAACCAACGAGTCGCCGCGCTCACGATGAAACGCTTCGGCTACGACTGCGACCTCACCGATGACGGCGCGAAGGCTGTCGCAGCCCACACGCGCGCGCCCTACGATTTGATCCTCATGGATGTGCACATGCCGGTCATGGACGGCTTGGAGGCCACGCGCCGCATCCGCGCCTTGAGCGGCGCGAGCCATTGCCCGTGGATCGTGGCGATCACCGCCGGGGCCTTTGAGGAGGATCGCCTCAACGCACTCGCCGCCGGCATGAACGATTTCCTCAACAAGCCCCTCCACGCGGAACTCCTCAAGGAGTCCATCACCCGAGGCCATCAAGCCCTGCAGGCCATCGCGGCCCGCCTCTGAACTGGCCGCCGGAGCAGTCGCGCGTCGCAGGGATCAGCCGCCTACTCCAACTCCGCCCAACGCGCATACGCCTTGGCCAGCTCCGCTTCGATCTCGTGCAGTCGCTCGGTTGCATGCGTCACTTCCACCGGCGGCTTCTTGAAGAAAAGCGGATCGGCGAGCTTGCCTGACAGGATTGCCTGCTCGGCCTCCAGTTTCTCGATGGTCTTGGGCAGCGCCTCCAGCTCCATGCGCTCCTTGTTCGTGAGCTTGCGCGTGGGCTTCGTCGGCTCGGCGCTCGCGGCTTCCCGGGCGTCGCGCTTCGCCTTCTCGCTCAAGGAAGCAGCCGCCTTGGCTTTCGCGGCCTTCTCCTTCTGCCAATCGTCGTAGCCGCCGAAATATTCCACCACCCGGCCTTCGCCCTCGAAGACAAGCAGGCTCGTGCAGACCTCGTTGAGAAAGGCCCGGTCATGGCTCACGAGGAGCAGCGTGCCGCCGAATTCCACGAGCAGATCCTCAAGCAGCTCAAGCGTCTCGGCGTCGAGATCGTTGGTCGGTTCGTCGAGCACGAGCACGTTGCAGGGCTTGGTGAAGAGCCGGGCAAGCAGCAGCCGGTTCCGTTCGCCGCCGGAAAGCGCCTTGATCGGGGTGCGGGCGCGCGTCGGGTCGAAGAGAAAATCCTCGAGGTAGGAAATCACGTGCCGGTTGTGGCCGTTGATCGTCACGGTGGCGTTGCCGTCGGCCACGGCGTCCTGCACGCGCATGGTCTCGTCGAGCTGCGCGCGGAGCTGATCAAAATAAACAATCTCGAGCTTCGTGCCCTGCTCGATCGTGCCGGCCTTCGGCGCGATCTGGCCGAGGAGCAGGCGGAGCAGCGTGGTCTTGCCCGCGCCGTTGGGCCCCACGATGCCGATCTTGTCGCCGCGCTCAATGCGCGTGGTGAGATCGCGCACGATCCAGCGGCCGTCGTCGGCATAGCGGAAGCCGGCGTCCTGGCACTCGATGACCTTGAAGCCGCTCCGATCCGCCTCCTGCGCCGTGATGGTCGCCTTGCCGGTGCGGTCGCGGCGCGCGGCGCGCTCGGCGCGCATTTTCTCCAACGCATGGATGCGGTTGCTCGCCCGCGAGCGCTGCGCCTTCACCCCGCGGCGGATCCAGACTTCCTCCTGCGCGAGCTTCTTGTCGAACTGGGCGCGCTCCACCTCCTCGGCCTCGAGCACGGCCTGCTTGCGGGTGAGAAACGTGTCGTAGTCGCAGGCCCAGCCGATGAGCTTGCCGCGATCGACCTCGACGATGCGGGTGGAGATTTTCCGCAGAAAAGCCCGATCGTGGGTCACGAAGAGCAGCGCCCCGCCCCACTCCAGCAGAAACTCCTCGAGCCAGAGAATCGACTCCAGATCGAGATGGTTGGTCGGCTCGTCGAGCAGCAGCAGCTGCGGCTCGTCGGCCAGCCCGCGCGCGAGCAGCACGCGGCGTTTCTGCCCGGCGGAGAGCGCGGCAAACTCGTGGTCGGCTGGCAGCCCCATCTGCTCCAGCAGGCGCTCGACGCGATCATGGCGCTCCCAATCGTTGTGCTCCTCGTAGGAGCCGCCCTCGCCCTCGACGACGGTGCGCACCGTGCCGGTCACGCCCGCGGGCACCTCCTGCCGCAGCGTCGAAAACACCGCGCCGGCCTGGCGAAACACCTGGCCTTTGTCGGCCTCGAGCTCGCCGGAGATGACCTTCATGAGCGTGGACTTGCCCGCGCCGTTGCGGCCGACGAGACACACGCGTTCCCCGCGATCAATCTGGAGATTGACGCGATCGAGCAGCGGCGCGCCGCCGAAGCTCAGGCTGATATCGAGGAGACTGACAAGGGCCATGGGAACCGATCAGCGTCACAGCCCAGCGCGGCGAGCGCAAGGGCGGCGTGAACAAACTCCGGCCGCCGCGTCAGGGCGCGTAGTTCACCATGCGGCCGTCGCGCAGGCGCACGCTGATGGGCCGGCCCTGCACGAAGCGAATCGCGCGGTAGTTTTCCCCGGCCACCGGCGTGAGGCTCTTGATGTAAAGCCGTGGACCGACGAGCTGATCGTAGGTTGCGGTCGTGGTGCCGGTCTCAAGGTAATGCTGATCGGCCGCGGCGGCGAGCATGCGGAGGTTGTTGAGCACCGCCTTCTCCTGCGATGAGGTCTGCACCTTTTGAAACGACGGAATCGCCATCGCCGCGATCACGCCAATCGTGACCGGATTGTAGATCGCGATGGCTGCGAGGTCCTGTTTCATGGAGCGATTCAGGTGCGAACGGACGAGGATGCCGTCGGCGAGATTGATGCGCGATGCCACCAAGGGCCGATCGATCGCGCCGAGCTGGGAGAACATGAGATTCACCAGCGTGGTCTGCTCAGGCGGGAGGCCGGGATTCAATTTCAGGACGCTGCGAGCCGCCTCCAGCGCCCGCGGGCTCACGTAGGTCACGCCGTTGTTTTCGGCGCCGACCTGGGCCAGCGCCTGCTTGAATTCCGCGGTCTGAGCCAAGCCGGTCGTCTGCGCGCGGCACTGTTTGAGGAAGGCCGGCGAAGTCGTGAAATAAAGCGTGCCGCCGTCCACGGCCAGGGCCGGCGCCAAGCCCTCAATCGGCAGGGGCTGCGTGAATTCGTAGAGCTTCAGGTTGCTTTCCTCGCTGCGGCGAAACTGTCCCGACTGCACAATCGCGCGCTCCACGACCGGCCCCACGCCATCGATCGCTACGAGCACCGAGATGGCCGGCAGCACCAAGCCGTCACGGCCCGGCAGGCGGAGGGTCTTCTCTCCATCCGCATGCACCACGACGGCCGATCGGCCCTTGAGGCCATAGATGAGATCGATGATCGAGATCGCGGCGGCCTCGCCGGCTTTCTTGAGTGTGTTCTCCAGCTCGTTGCCCGCGGGCTCGCCGGCGACCTTGGCCACCACCTCGCGGATCGTGCGATACACCACGCCCAGATCCATCTCGCTCTCGCCGAAAAACGCGGCGTCGGCCGGCGCGAGCCCGACATGCTTGAGCGGGCCCGGCTTGCCGCCCACGGCGGCCATCAAGCCGTGCCGTTCCGCGCCGGTGTAAACGAAGAGCCGGTTGCGAAAATACCCGGTGCCATCCGGCACCGAGCTCGCGCCGAGCGCCTTCACATCCGTGAGGCCGAGCAGTTTCAGGATCGCGCCGAAATCCTGCTGCACGAACGGGCGCATCTGCGGCTGCATCTTCGCCGCTTCGTTGAGGATCGTTTGGAGGCTGCCGGCCAGATGGAGCAAATCGCCATCCACGTCGACGTAGCCGTAGAGCGTGCCGCCGAGTTCAAGATGCTTGGTCACGGCGGTGAACGCCGGACTGCGCTCGGCCTCTGGCACCACCGCGACCGTGAGGGTTTTGGCGGCATCCGACTTGGAACCGGGCACGGGAGATGCGGCCGGCGCCTCGGATTTTTTCTGGCAAGCGCTGAACGCCAGCGCGACGACGAGCAGGGCAACCCAACGGGCGAGGTGAGGCATGGCGGACCGGTGGCTACACGGAAACCCCGCGCAGCGAAAGCCCGGAAAGCACACTACGGCCGCACCGTCTCGACAAATTCCAGCCGCCCGCCGCGCACCGCGATGATGGCGGCGTCCTTGTCGGCATCGCGGCGCGCGTTGATCGTGGTGCGACCGGTGGCGCCGGGGAAATCCTTCGTCGCGGCCAGCGCGCGGCGGAGCGCCGTCTTATCCGTGGTGCCGGCGCGGGCGATGCCGTCGGCGGCCAGCCGCACGGCATCGTAGGTGAGCGCCGCGAGGCCGTTGGGCGCCGCGCCGTGGCGCGCGCGATAGGCCGCGACGAATCGCCGTGACTCTGGGGCGGTGTTGGCCTCCGAAAAGTGCGAGGAATAGTAGACGCCTTCGAGCGCGGCGCCGCCGATCTCGAGGAGCTGCGGAGCCTCGAAGCCATCGCCGCCGAGCAGCGTGGCGGGGAGCCCGAGCTGCCTGGCCTGCTGCGCGACGAGCCCGGCGGCCACGTAGTAGCCGGGCAGGAAAATCGCGTCGGGCCGCGCCGCGCGGAGGGCCGTCAGCGGCGCGCGGAAATCGGTGTCAGTCCCGCCGTATTTCTGCGTCGCCACGATCTCGCCCCCGAGCGCGGTGAAGGTCTTCGCGAAAAACTCCGCCAGCCCCACCGAGTAGGGCGAGCCGTTCTCAATCAGCAGCGCGGCGCGCTTCAGCCCGAGCCGCTGGCGGGCGAACGTCGCCAGCACCTCGCCTTGGAACGGATCGATGAAACACACGCGGAAAATGGCGTCGCCGACCTCGGTGACTTTCGGACTCGTCGAGGCCGGCGTGATGAGCGGCACGCCCGCCGCGTGCGCGACCGGCGCGGCCTCCAGGGTGCGCGCCGACGAACATTCGCCGATCAGCGCCGCCACCCGGTCGCGCGCGATCAGTTTCTTGGCGGCGGTGGCGGACTCGCCCGCCAGCGAGCGGTTGTCCTCGACGACGAGCTCCAGCGGCCGCCCGAGCACGCCGCCGGCGGCATTCAACTCGTCGATTGCGAGCCGCGCGCCCCGCAGCGAGGCCTCGCCGAACGACGCATCGCGCCCCGTGATCGACATGAAGAAGCCCAGCCGCACCGGCTCGGCTCCGCGCACGGAGACCAGCGCAAACAAAACCGCCAGGGCGCGCAGGAGCGAAGCGCTCATTTTTCCGCGGCTCCTTCCGGCGCGGCGAGCTCCCGCACCACCACACCCGCGGCGAGGAGGCCGAACGCTCCGGTGACAAACGCCGCCGTGCCGAAGCCCGTCGCGCAGTCGAGCGTGAGATTGCTGCCCGGCTCGGGCTCGGCCGCGCAGGTGCCGTCGGCCCACGGGAACGTCGGCGCCTCCGTGGACCACACCGCCGGCACGCCCATGCGCGTGATGCCGCGGTGCGCCCCGCCGGAGAACCCATGATCGCGGCGGAGTTTTTTCCTCACCTGCCGCAATAGCTCGTCGCCGGCCTCGCCGATGTCGCCCGCTCGAACCCGCCCCGGATCGCGGCGCCCGCCGGCGGCGCCGATGGTGAGCACGCGCCGGCCGCGCGCATGACACCCGGCGATCACCAGCGCCTTGTGCGACATGAGATCGACCGCATCGACCACGTAGTCGTGCCGCGGCGCGAGCAACCGCTCGGCCGTCGTCGCCGTGAAAAACTCCGGCACCGCCTCGACCCGGCAATCCGGGTTGATCAGCCGCACGCGCTCGGCCAGGACGGCGACCTTCGGCCGGCCGATCGCGCCGTCGAGCGCGGGGAGCTGGCGGTTGACGTTGGTCACGCAGACATCGTCGAGATCAATGAGGGTGAGCGCGCCGACGCCGCTGCGCGCGAGCGCCTCGACCACCCAGGAGCCGACGCCGCCCACCCCGACGACGCAGACGTGCGCCGCGTGCAACCGCTCCAGCCCGGCGCGGCCGAAGAGCCGGGCGACGCCGCCAAAGCGCTCGGCATAGCCGGCGCTCACCGCCGATTCAATGGCTGCGCTCATAATTTAGGAAATTGTTGGCGCAAAATCGCGGCGAGGCCCGCCTTGTCGAGTTCGCGTTTGGCGATGGCGATCATGGCATGGTAGAACTCCAAGTCGTCGGAGCGATCAACACAGCCGTTGAGCAGCAGGAACGTGCCGGCGCATGCCACGGCCGCGCGTTTGTTACCATCGAGGAAGCCTTGGCTCTGCGCCACGTGGTAGGCATAGGCGGCCGCGACCTCGTGGAGGTCGGCGCCGCCGTAGAAATAGGCGTTCTCGGCCGCGGCAAGCGCCGACTCGAGACCGTTGCGATCGCGCACACCGTCGATTCCTCCCCAGCGGTCGAGCGAGCACCGATGCAAGGCCTCGACCAGTTCCCACGCGAGGAAGGTCGGTTCAACCGGTTGCATTGGCTACTGGGCCAAGCGGCGAAAAAGCTCCGGGTGCCGGTCGATGAATTTTTCGCCCACCGCCAGCCCCTCGGCGACGCCCGCGCGCCGCACACCCTCGCCCGCGGGCTTGGCGCCTGACGAAGCCTCAAGGTGCAATTTCACCTTCTCCCGCTCCGTCGGCGAAAGCTGGTCGATCATCGCGATGATTTCGGCGGCGCTCATGATGCCTCCAAGCTACCCTTTCCGCCCTGCCGCGCAAGCCCCACGACCGGCACAGCGCCCCGCGTGAAAAAACAAGCGCCGGCCCGCGTGGGCCGGCGCCTAGCAAGCGGCCGTCACGCCGCTCCCGCGTTCACTTCTTCTTCGCCGGCTCGGTGAGACGCTTCACCGGATTCTCGATCTGGTTCGCCGGCAGGTTAATGGTCAGATTGGTCCCCTGCATGCTCGCCTGCAGCATGCCCTTTTGATCGAAGATCAGGAGCGCAGGGACGCCGGTGATGTTGAGCTTCGGCGCGAAGTCGTTCTTGGCACCCTTGCCGTCGAAATACACCGGCCACTTGATGCCCTTTTCCTTGATCGTGGCGAGCACCTTGGGGCGGTCCTCCTCCTTGTCGAAGCACACGGTCACCATCTCGAGGCCCTTGCGCTTGTAGGCGGAAGCGACGTTCTGCAGGCCCTCGAAATTTTTGACCGAGCCGGCGTTGGTGGTGGACCAGAAATAGAGCGCGACCACCTTGCCGCGCAACTGGGCCAGATCGACTTCCTTGCCGTCGAGGGCGGTGAACTTGAGTTCGTAGGGGGCTTTGCGCGCCTCGATGATGTTCAGCTCGGTTTGCGCCATGGCGGCGACGCCCTTGTCGGCGTGCTTGGTCATCTTTTTCAGATGCTCCTCCACCTTGGCGAAGGGCGGCTGGTTGAGCACCGTGAGCAGATGCGCGTAGGAGCGTTCGCGTTCGGTCAGGAAACGTCCGATGCCGGGCACCGTGGCAATTTCGTCGAGCTTCTCCCGGAGGGTGGCGAGCAGGGCCGGCGTCGGGCTCGCGCGCAGCTCCGCGTCCGCCGCCGCCGCCTCGACCGCCTGCAACGCGGCCACCGTCGGATCGCTCGCGCCTTCCTTGAAGCGCTCGTTGGTTACAGCCAGCCGGAGGTTGGAAAGATACGAGGTGCGCAACGCGGGCTGCTTGGCGTCGGTGTTGTTGTTGCCGTAGAAGGCAAGGTCGCGCACGGCATCGCCGACGCGGCTGTGGGTCGGATATTTGACCAGGTAGGAGACACCGGCGGTGATCACATTCTGGAAACGCGCCTGGTCCTTGGGGCCGGGCGCCGTGCGGACCTTGTTGAACTCATCGTAGGCCAAATCAGCGGGCGTCTTGGGAGCCGCGGCTTTTTTCTCGCCGCTCTTGTCGCCGCCTTTGCCACCTTTCGGGGCTTGGGCCAGCGCGGTCGAGCCGCAGACGAGGATGCAGAGACAGGATGCGAAGAGGAGACGTGTGCTCATGGGGAAGGAGGGGGTGAAGTAACTCGAAGGACGGCGATCGCTACCCATCGGGCGGTCACTGGCAAGGCTAACTGGCCGGGCCGGCGCGCGCGGCGCAATTTTCAGGTTTCGCCCGCCAACGCCACCCGGCAGCCTCGGGCCATGCTCATCGTCCATGTCCAGGTCCAGGTGCGCCCCGAATGCATCGAGGCGTTCAAGGCCGCCACGCTTGCCAACGCCCGCGCCAGCGTGCGCGAACCCGGCATCGCGCGTTTCGATGTCGTGCAGCAGGCCGACGATCCGGCGCGCTTCGTTCTCGTCGAAGCCTACCGCGATGCCGCCGCGCCGGCCGCGCACAAGGAGACCGCGCACTACACCGCGTGGCGCGACACCGTCGCCCCGATGATGGCGGCGCCGCGCACGAGCGTGAAGTTCGCCAACGTATTTCCCGAAGACGCGGGCTGGTGATGCGCTTCGAATTCGCGACCGCCACGCGGATTATGTTTGGCCCCGGCACCCTCGCCGGGATCGGACCGCTCGCCCGCGCCCATGGTCGGTGCGCCTTGGTCGTGACCGGCCGCGATGGCGCGCGCGCCGCCCGGCTGCTCGAGCTGCTCCGCGCCGCCGGCCTCGCGATCACGACCGTCGCCATCGCGCGCGAACCCACGACCGACGACATCACGGCCGCCACGGCCGCGGCCCGCGCGGCCGGTTGCGAGGTCGTGATCGGCTGCGGCGGCGGGGCGGCCCTCGATGCCGCCAAGGCCATCGCGGCGCTCCTCACCAATCCCGGCGACCTCCTCGACTACCTTGAGGTCGTCGGCCGCGCGCAGCCGCTCCCGCACGCCGCCGCGCCCTGCGTCGCGATTCCCACGACGGCCGGCACCGGCTCCGAGGTCACGCGCAACGCCGTCCTCGCCTCCCCTGCCCATCGGGTGAAGGCCAGCCTGCGGAGCCCGTCGATGCTCCCGCGCATCGCGCTCGTCGATCCCGAGCTCACCCACGATCTGCCGCCGGCGCTCACCGCCGCCACCGGCCTTGATGCGCTCACCCAACTCATCGAGCCCTATCTCTCGAACCGCGCCAACCCGCTGACCGACGCGCTCTGCGCCGAGGGCCTGCGCCGTGTCGCCCGCTCGCTCCGCCGCGCCGTCGAGCACGGCCACGACGCCAGCGCGCGGGAGGACATGGCGCTCGCCAGCCTCCACGGCGGCCTGGCCCTCGCCAACGCCGGCCTCGGCGCCGTGCACGGGTTTGCCGGTCCGATTGGCGGAATGTTCCCCGCTCCCCACGGGGCCGTCTGCGGCGCGCTGCTCCCGCACGTGCTCGCCACCAACCTCGCCGCCCTGCGGGCCCGCGCCCCGCAGTCGCCCGTGCTGCCGCGCTTCGCCGAGATCGCGCGGCTCGTCACCGGCGCGCCGCATGCGACCGCGGAGGAAGGGCTGCGTTGGGTAAGCGAGCTCGTCGCCTCGCTCGGCCTGCCGACCCTGCGGGCCTACGGGATCACGACCGCAGACGTGCCGGCGATCGTCGCGGCCGCTGCGCAAGCCAGCAGCATGAAGGCGAACCCGCTTGTGCTGACCACGGTGGAACTGACCACGGCGGTCACGGCTGCCTTGTAGCCCGCCTCGTGAGGGGCAGGAAAGTTTCGCCCCTGAATTGACGTCGGTCCCGGCTCTTACGAGCCGGGCTACTCGCCAGCCAACACGCGCTCCACCGCGGCGATCGCCGTGCGCGTGCGCGCGTCCCAATCGCCGCGAATCTCCACGAAGGGCAGTCCACGCGACACGAGCGCCGCGCGCCAAAGCTCCCGCGCCCGCGCGCGATCCGCCGCCGCCGGAAAACTCCGCTGCGGATCGGGCTCGAACGGCACATCCGTGTCGCACAGCAGCCACAGCGCGACGGCACGCGCCCGCTCCTCCGCCTCGGCCCGCAACCACGGCGGACAGGCGCCGGGAAACAGCGCGTCGTCCCACAGCGTGCAGGTGAGCAGGTCCGTGTCGAAAAACACCACGCGCCGCGCCGCCGCGATCGCGCGGTCCTCGTTGGCCATCTGCCCGAGCGCGATGTGGCCGAGATCCTCGGCCGTGATCTTGCCTTCCTTGATGGTCCAGAACTCGCGCACGAACTCCTCCGCCCACGGCTCGCCGAAATGCGCCGCGAGCCGCTGCGCGAGCGCAGTCTTGCCCGTGGACTCCGTGCCGAAAAGCACGATGCGTTTCGCGCCGCTCATGGCTGGCTTTCAACTGGGGACGCGGCGCCCTCGCCGCGTTCGGATGAAAGACGCGGCGAGGGCGCCGCATCCCCAGCTTTGGCCTTCGCCCATGCGCGCCAGCCCACCACGGCCAGCCCGAGATAAATCGCGTAGAGCAGCGCCGTGTAGGCCAGCGTCGCCTCCCAATACGCCGCGATGGCGACCGCGTTGACGACGATCCACAGCGGCCAGTTGTCGATCGCCTTCCGCGCCTGCAGCCACTGCGCGACGATGCCGAACACCGCGATGAACGCGTCGCGCCACGGCATCACCGCATCGGTCCACCGTTGCAGCGCCAGCGCCCAGATCGCGACGGCGGCGCAGCCGCCGAGCAGCACCGCCGCGCGCGCGCGCCACGAAAGCGCCGTGACGGGCAGCTCCGGCGCCGCCCCGCGGTCGCGCACCCAGTGCCACCAGCCCCACGCCAGCGCGGCGAAGAAAAAGACCTGCTGCGTCGCGTCGGCGTAGAACTTGGTGCGGTAAAACAGCACGCCCTGCACCGACACCGCCACGAGCCCGACGGGAAAGGCCCACAGCGATCGCCGGATCATCAGCACCACGCCGGCGAGGCCGAGCGCGAGGTTTACCTGATCGAGCACCGACGCCCCGATGAGGCCGGCCCAGATGCTGCGCCCGATCTCGCTCACGATTTCGGGCCGCCGCCCGCGACAAACGCCTCCAGCGCCTCGCGCGTGATCGTGTGCCGCGCGCCGCAGCGCGGGCAGCGGAGCTCGACCTTGGGCTCGCCGGCGAAGAGACCGTCCGGATCCTCGCGCATCGTCGGCGCGAGCACCTCCATCATGCGCGCCTGGTTACAGCCGCAGTGCCAGCGCTGGATGCGGCGCTCGAGGAGCGAGAGGGTCTCGGTCTTGTCCAGATCGCGCACCGCCTCCGGCGTGAGGGCGCGAAACCACTCCAAGTCGCAATCGGGATGTTCCGAGACGACCGCGAACTCCTCCTCGCCGAGCTGGAAGAACCGCGCGCCGCGCTGCTCGCTCTGCGTGTAGAACTTTTCCGCCGCCACCAGCGGGTCCGCGCCCTCGAAGGTCACCGCGCTGCGACGCTTCTCGCCGCGGCCGCGGACGACGTCGGCGTAGAAGATATTTTCCGGCAGTTCCTTCACGTTCTCGTCGAAGACCCGGCCGGTGACCGCGCCAGTCCCGTTGTCGCCGGTGAGGAAGAGGTTCACGCGCGGCTGCTGAAAATTGATCGTCCACGCCGTGATCTCGTTCCACGGGCGCGAGGCGCAGTGCAGGGTGAAGGCCGCGAGCGCCCGCTTGAACATCGCGTCGTGCACCGGCGAGACCTTCATCCCCTGCGTGCTCAGGTGGAGGTAGTAGTCCACGAAGAGTTCGCCGAAGTCCGCGCGCGCCACGAGGGCGTTGCGATGGCGCACGTAATGCGTGCGCACCTCCAGGCCGGCTTCGGCGGGATTGGGCGGTGTGGTTTCAGGCATGGGCCCACGTTTACGAGGATTGCCCGGATGTCCATCCGCGGCGTCTCGCCCTACAATTCCGCGCGCGTGACCGCCAGCCTCCGCGCCTGCTCCGCGCGCTTCCGGGCCTTCTCCACCCCGAGCGCGTCGAGCCCCAGGGCATTCGCCACCGCCAGCACCGTCCCCACCCCGCAGAAAGGATCGAATATCACCCGGGCGCCGGCGTGCTCCTGCGCAAACCGCACCGCGTGCGCCGCCGCCCGCACGCCCATCGCGCGCACCCATTTCAGCTCCCCCGCATCCGCGATCACATCCGGGATCGCCAGCACCTCCGGGCACCGCAGCGCCCGCGACACCGCGATCAGATGCGTGTAGCCGGGCCGCCCATAGGTGAGCATCCCCGCCGGCCGCCGGCAGACGATCTTGTGAAACAGCACCCGCGCCCCCGCCTCCTCCGCCGCGCGGATCACCATCGCGCCTTTGTCGATCCACTCGCCGTCGCGCTTGATGTCGCTCTGGAAAAAGAGCGCCGCACTCTCCGCCGACACCGCGTCCACCACCAGCCGCACCGCCTCCTGAAACCACAACCGCCACGCCGGCAACGCCAGGTTCACCTCCGAGACATCCGGCAGCGAAGTCACCGCGCACGCCCCGCCGATCACGCCGCGCGCGCGCATCCACGGAATCGCATCCGCGCATTCGACCGTGCGCTGCGGCTCAACCGGCATCGCGCACCTCCTCGTCGCCGTCCATCTCGGTCACCTCCGATGGCGAAGGCTCCACGCCGTCCGCACGATTAGCGGCCCGCGTCGCCACCTGCGCGATCGATTCGAGCAGCGCCGTGCGCTGCGCCGCCGTCGCGTCAAGGTTCGCGGGGGCGCGCGCCAGCCGGAGCCCGTCGTCCGCGCGCACGAGCAGCCCCCAGCCGGCCGGGATTTCCGCCTCCGCGAAGATGTTCTCCTCCACGACGAGATAGAGGAAATCCGCGCAACGATAACGGAACAGCTTCGAAAACTTCGTCCCATGGAGCACGCGCCGCTGCACCGTCTCCAGCTCGTCCAGGACGCCGCGATAGGCGCGGTGCTCGAGGCCGGAGAAATCCCACGCGTCGAACTCCGGCCACAGCGCCTCGCCCCGGCGCAGGTCGGGCCGGTGCACCGCGAGCAGCTGCTCGAGCGCCCGCCGCCGCTCCGTCAACTCGGCGAGCCGGGCGTGCGTCGCCGCCTCCGCGTGCGCGTCCTTGAGCAGATCCGATCGCGCCTGCTTGCACTCGAAGATGGCCGTGCGCGCCTCGGCGCGATCACGCCGCGCCGGCGCGTAGGCCGCGACATCCGCGCGATAGCCGCTCCGGGGCACGCGCACCTCGGCGGCGCAGATCGCGAAGCCACCGGCCTGCGCCCACGCGAGCGCGAGGGTTTTCAAGCGACGATGCCGGGCCGTTTCGGACGATGCCATGAGGTCACGCACACATCAGGAAATCACGGCCTTCCTGATAACCGCGAGCCCGCAGGCGCGCGCGGACATCCTCGCGCACTCCCCTCCGCGCCACATAGCCGAGCACAAAAATATCACCCGGCGGCGGCAGCGCCTCCGGCGCGATGATCGGCAGGCCGGTGCCGCCGAGGCCTCGGCCGGTTTTCTTCGCATCGACATCGATGTAGCCCGCGATGCTCACGCCATGCGCGAGCAGGTGCGCGGCGCGTTTCCGGGCCGGGCGGCCCGCACCCCAGATCCAAACGCAGGGCGGAGCCGTGACTCGCTCATTTGCACGCTGAGTAGTCGAGGTCGGGTCACAGAACCGCCCTGCGCCAAGCCGCCGCACTTCGTTCGCGATCCAGGGCGCCTTCACCCGGAAGAATGCCTCCGGATCGTAGCGCGCATCGGTGCGCGTGAGGCGGGTCGGCGCGTCGTGCCACGTCAGCAGCACGCGCGGCACCTTGGCCATCCGCACGCCGGCGTCGAGCCAGCGGAGCCACAGCTCGTAGTCCTCCGGAAACTCTCCGTCGCGATAGCCACCGTGCCGCGCGACGAGCTCGCGCCGGAACATCACACTCGGGTTCGCCAGCGGCGCCTCCACGAAGCGGTGGAGCGCGATCTCATCCGGCGTCACGAGCGAGTTCACCCAATCGACATGCCGCGCGTAGCCCTCGGCCGCCGCCCGGTCGCCGCCAAACTCCACGAGGCACCCGGCCACCCCCACTCCGCGATTCTCCACCGCATCGAGAAACGCCACTTGCGCCGCGAGCCGCTCCGGGTGCGACACGTCGTCCGCATCCATGCGCGCGATGAATTCCCCGCGCGCCGCCGCCGCGCCCGCATTTGCCGCCGCGGCCACGCCCGCGTGATCCTGCTCGATCAGCGTGAGGCGCGGCTCGTCGCGTGCGAGCGCACGCAGGATTTCGCGCGTGCCGTCGCTGGATCCATCGTCCACCGCGATCAGCTCCCAGTCGGGAAAAGTCTGCGCGCGGATGCTCGCAATCGCGCGCGCCACCGTGCCCGCGGCGTGGCGCACGGGGAGGACGACCGAAACTCGCGGGACTTTCCCGGTCAGCATGCCGCGAGACGACAAGCGCGGGCCGCGCTGATGTCGAACCGTTCGATCTTTTTCCGGGATAAATCCCGATTCGGCAGTTGCTCCGGACTGGCGGCGACCCGACCTTCATGGCACATGTCCGATCTCCCCTCGTCCCGCGCGCGCATCGAAGAACAGTTTTCGCTCCCGCTCTTCCTCCTCACCATCGCGGCGACGCTCGGCGCGCTGGCCGGATTGCTGAAACTCGTCGCGCCCGACGCGGTATGGCAGGCGCAGCTCGCCGGCGGCGCCTGGCGCTTCGCCGCCGCGTTTCTGGTGATCCATCTTTTCACGGCGTTCATCGAGTTCGTCTTCCACCGCTATGTGCTGCACAAGCCCGTGGTCCCGCTGCTCAGCCGCTTCTACCGGCAACACACGCTCCACCACTCGCTCACGCGCATCGGCAAGCGCTACACCTCGGCCGGCCGCGAGGTGCCGTTTGTCGAAAACGTCTACCCGGTCACAACGCCCGAGCAGGGCGAGGCTTCGTTCTTCCCGTGGTATACGCTCGCCGTCTTCGCCGCGCTGGTGACGCCGCTGCTCGCGCTGCTGCACTGGATCGCCCCGGCCTTCCCGTGGTTCATCGCGGGCTACGCGGCACTGGCCTTCGCCCTCGCGCTCTACGAGATTTTCCACGCCATCGAGCACTGGTCGTTTGAGCGCTGGGCGCCGCTCATCGAGCACCGCACCTTCGGCTGGTTCTGGCGCAAGGTTTACAGCTTCCACCTCCGCCACCACGCCGTGATCGATTGCAACGAGGCCATCTCGGGCTTCTTCACCCTGCCCGTGTTTGATTGGGTGTTCGGCACGTTCATCCTGCCGAAGTCGCTCTACGTCACCGGCACGGAGTGGAAGGCGAACGAGTTTGCGAGCCCGCGCCCGGTCGCGCTCATCCGCTGGTGCGACGAAAAGAGCGATGCGCTCGTGAAAGCGCGCCGCGCCGCCGCCGCGCCCAAGTCGGCCCCCGCTGGCTACACACGCGGCGAGCAAATCGCCCACACGCTCACCCACGGCGCCGGGCTGGCCGCCAGCATCGCCGCGTTTGTGCTGCTCGTGGTCTTCGCCGCGCTGCGCGGCGGCGGCCGCGATTTGGCCGGCGCGATTCTCTTCGGCGCGGGGCTGGTGGCCGTCTATGCGGCGTTTGCCCGCTTCCGCAAACAGCGCCCGGCCCACTGGCGCGAGGTTTTCCACCGCTACACCCACGGTGCGATCTTCCTGCTGATTGCGGGCACGGCGACGCCCTTTCTCCTTCGCGGGGTCGGCGGCGCGTGGGGCTGGAGCCTGATCGGCGTCGTGTGGGGCCTGTGCGCCATCGGCGCCGGCGCGCGCTTGTTCTGGCCGGGCCGGATGCAGCTCGTATCGCGCGGCGCTTATCTGCTGCTCGCGCTCGTGGCGCTCATCGCGCTGAAGCCGCTCGTCTCGACCGTGCCGCAAGGTGCGGTCTGGCTGCTGCTCGCCGGCGGCCTGTGCTATGCGTGCGGCGCTGCTTTTCAAATTTGGCAGCGGGTGCGCTACCACCAGGTGATGCGCCACGCCTTCGCGCTAGGCGGCAGCGCCTGCCACATCGTGGCCGTGCTGATCTTCGTCTTGCCGCGGGCGGGCTGAACGCGGGATTTTTTTCGGATTTCGTGTCGGATTCGCCCGGCGGCGGCGATAGCAGATCGGAATGTCGCCCAGTGACCATGATCTCCTGCGCTGCTATGCCGCGGAAAACTCCGAGGCCGCCTTCGCGGCGCTCGTGGAGCGGCATCTGAACCTCACCTATTCCGTCGCGCGCCGGATCACGCGCTCGCCGCAGCTGGCCGAGGAGGTGGCGCAAGCCGTCTTCCTCGACCTCGCGCGCCACGCCCGCGCGCTCAAGCCCGACACCCCGCTCGTCGCCTGGCTGCATGTCGTCAGCCGACGGACGGCCATCGACACCGTGCGCCGCGAATCGCGCCGCCAGGCGCGCGAAGCGGCCGCCGCACTCCTGACCGAGGACGCCGCCATGAATCCCACCCCTGATCCTTGGCCCGTGATCGAGCCGCTACTCGACGAAGCCGTGGAGTCGCTCGACGCCACCGATCGCCATGCGATCCTCCTGCGCTATTTCCAAAACAAAAGTCTCCGCGAGGTCGGCGCCGCCCTCGGCACCAGCGACGACGCCGCGCAGAAACGCGTGAGCCGCGCGCTTGATCAACTGCGCACGTTTCTCATCCGCCGCGGCGTCACGGTCTCGGCCGCAGCCTTCGCCACCCACTTGCCGGCCCACGCGATCCTCACTGCGCCGGCCGGGCTCGCCGGCCTCATTTCCTCGGCCGTCTTTTCCGGCACCGCGATCGCCACCACCGCATCCGTCGCCGTCATGTCCCTCGCCCAGAAGGCCCTCGTCGCCGCCGGCGTCGCCGCGCTGGTCGCGCTCGTCGTCCACCAGGTCGGATCGCTTCCCAATCCGCCGCCACTCCAGATCACCGCCACCGCGCCGGCCCCCGCCGCGCCGACGTCGGTGATTTCGCCCGCGCTTCCACAGCCGATGCCCGCCGCCGCCCGCGTCACCCCCGGCTCGCCGGAGGATATGCGGGTCGCGCTCCTGCGGCAGCTCTTCGTCGAGTTGCCAGCCCAGAGTCTGCCCGAGCTTCGGCTGCTCGCGCCGGTGGATTGGGCGGACGTCGCCCGCGCCCATGAGCTCGATTCCGCCGCCGACATCCGCGTGGCCCTCGCGAAACTGCGCTCGCTGGCCCGCAGGAAATTCGCCACGCACCTCCAAGCCGCGCTGCGCCGCTTTTCCGCTGCCACCGATGGCACCCTGCCCCACGACATCGCGCAGCTCGCTCCACACCTCGATGCTCCGGCGGATGCCGAGATGCTCGCCCGCTACGAACTCACGCGAGGCCGCAAACTCGGTGATGCCGACGAAAAGCTTCTCCACGAAAAACCCACCTCCGACATGCTCCTTTCCGTCGGGCTCGACGGCTGGCACATGAAGAACAACCCGGACTTTGCCCCGGCCGTCGGCGAAACCGACATGGATGCGCTCGCCCGCGCCGCCAAGGCAGTCGATACGGCCGTTGGCCCCGAAAGCACACTCGCCACCGAAATGATTCCGGGACTGACGATGATGGCCGAGGGCATGAAGAAATCATTTGCCACAGCAGCCGAATCGCTCGGCGGCGAAGAGGCCATCGGCGAAGCGTTGAAGGACGCCGTGCGCCGCTTCGTCGCGGCCAACCCGGGTGCGACCGTCACCGATCTCGGGCAGATCCTGCCCTACCTGCCGATCGCAGACAAACTGATCGCCGCCGCCGGCCCGATGTTCGCGCAGGTCGCCTACCTGGCCGAGCATCCCGGCCGGCCACCAGCGAATGAGGAGCAACTGCGCCGCTACCTCGCGGGCTCACCGGATCTCGGCGCCGCGTTCAAACTCATGAAGCTGCAGTGGGACGGCGAGCAGGTGACTTTTTCCTACAACTTTGAGTGGCAGGGAAAGAAAGACTGAGCCGCCCGCGACCGCGGCTACTTTTTCGTCGCGCCCGCTTTTTCCGCCGCAATCTGCGACTTCAGCTTCTTCACCTTGGGCGCGATCACGTATGCGCAGTAGCCGGCGTTGGGATTCAGGCGGAAATAGTCCTGATGATATTTCTCCGCGACCCAGAATTTCTCCAGCGCCACGATCTCGGTCGTGATGGGGTCGCGGAACTCCTGCGCGGCCTTGGCGCGCGACTTCTCGGCGGCGGCCTTCTGCTCCGGCGAGGCGTAGAGAATGATGGAGCGGTATTGAGGGCCGTGGTCGTTGCCCTGGCCGCCGACCTGGGTGGGATTATGGACGTGCCAGAAGTAATCGAGCAGCTTCTCGAGCGAGACCACGGCCGGATCGTAGTCGATTTTGATCACCTCGGCATGGCCGGTTTTCTTGGTGCCGATCTGCTCGTAGGTGGGGTTGGGCACGTGGCCGCCGGCGTAGCCGCTCACGACGTCCTTCACGCCGGGCAGGATTTCATAGGCGGCCTCGGTGCACCAGAAGCAGCCGCCGCCGAGGATGAGGGATTCGAGTTTGGGAGCGGCGGCAGACATGGAGAGAGGGAGGAGAGAGCAGAGGATGAAGAGGAAAGCGGGGCTTTTCATGACCGTGAGAGCCTGCTCATGCCGGCCTATTCCGCAACGGACAAGATAGTTTCCCGCTCCAACGGGCAGCCGCCGAGTTCCGCATTGCTTCACGCCGCGCTACGACAGTAAGCTAAGATCCCAGCCCTGGGGATGCTCCGCCCCTCGTCAGGTTCCGCCCCTCGTCAGGTTCCGCCCCTCGTCAGGTTCCGCTCCTTGGTGTTGGGCGATATCTCCCTTGCCTCCTAAAAACCCCATGACTGCAACCAACCGCCCCACCCTGCCTGTCTTGATTCGCGTCACCGCCACCGCCGCCTGTCTTTGGTTCGGCCGCGGCGCCTCGCAAGGCCAGACCGCCGCAGCCCCTCCCGGAGGCACTGATCGCGACGAACGCGTCACCCTCACGCCCTTCACTGTCAGCGCGGAGAAGGACGTCGGCTTCGTCGCCGCCAGTTCGCTCGCCGGCGGCCGGATCGCCACGGCGCTGAAGGACACACCCGTGGCCTACTCCGTCGTCACGGCGGAATTCCTCGAGGCCTTTAATCTCACCGATGTCGCCGAAGCGACCCAGTGGTCCGTCAATAGCACCGTCATCGACGCCGACGGCACAAATCGAGCCTTTGGCACTTCCGTCGGCAACGGCGGCCTGCGCACGCGCGGCGTGGCGACTGGCCTGCCCACGCGGAATTTTTTCCCGTTCATCATGACGGCCGACAGCTACAATCTCGATCGCGTGGACTACGGCCGCGGCCCCAACGCCGTGCTTTTCGGCGCCGGCGGAGTCGGCGGCACCGTCAACTCTGTCACGAAGCAAGCCGACGTCTCCAAGAATTTCCAGAGCGCCCGCATCCAGCTAGGCAGTTACAACCGCTACCGCTTCACCGCTGACGCCAACCACGCGCTCAACCGGCAGTTCGCCATCCGCACCAATCTCGTCTGGGACCAATCCGACACGTGGCGCGACAACGAGTGGAAAGACCGCTACGGCGCCCACCTCGCCGCCACCTATCAGCCAACCTCACGCCTCACGCTCCGCGCCGAGGCCGAATACGGGCGCAGCCGCGAACTCCGCGGCACCACCTCGCTGCGCGACCGCCTCTCCGCGTGGGACGGCATCACCACCTTCAGCAGTATCCCGACCACGCTGCCCACCAACGCCCAGCTCGCCGCCGCAGGCATCGTTCGCTCCGGCATGCGCTGGGTCACTCATCCCGGCTTCGGCGGACGGGTGCTCAACTTTGAGAACCGCTACGTGACCAAAGGTGCCGCCCAGAACACCAACATCACCCTGACCAACCTGATTAACGGCATGCCCATCCGCACTCCAAGCTTCACGCTCAACAACCAGGCCATGGTGGACGACAACTTCGGCGTCCCCGCCGACCGCTACGCGCGCGCCCTCGCTGGCTCGCCATTTTTCACCATCCCCACCCGCGAATCCACCACCGTGTGGTCCAACAAGCTCCCGACCTTCACTGAAAAATCCAAGGATTTCTCCCTCGTCGCCAACTACAAGGTCGGAGGCGGACTCTACGTTGAGCTCGCCGGCGACATCAATGAGGGCGACGCCAACGGCCAGACCGGCCTCGCCCGCCGCGGGGGCCAGGACATCTACATCGATATCGATTCCACACTTCCCGGCGGCGGAGCCAACCCGAACTTCCTGCACCCCTTCATGGAGTTCATGGAATATCAGAATCTCCGCACGAACAAGATGCGCAGCGCCCGCGCGCAGGCCGTCTACATCCGGGACACCCGCTTCGGCAAATTCCAGTTCAGCGGCATGGCCGGCATGACCGAGCACAAGACGGTCGCCCGCGCCCGCACCCTGCTACTCCCGCTAAAGAGCCGCGCCCCCGACGCCCGCAGCTGGGTCGATAATCTCGAATACAGCGAATACGCCATCTACACCCGCTTCTATTCCGACCAACCCAATCGCAATTACAGCCCGCCTTCCAGCACCCCGGTGACCTTGGTGAATCCCGTCACTGGACTTACCGAGACGGTCACCCCCACCTGGATGTTCGACACCCGCCGCGAGGACAACAACCGCAACAGCCTTCGCGAATACAAGTTCCTCCAAGCCGCCGGCAATCTCGACCTATTCAAAAACCGCCTCGTCCTCATCGGGGCCTTCCGCCGCGACTTCGCCACCATCGCCGACAAACGCGTGCTTGCGCCCGGCGACATGCCCGCCGGCTGGGACGGCACCTCGCTCACTTTTCGTCGCGACGCCCCGGCCGACTACTTCGCGCTAAAATATTTCCCCAAGGATGCCGCCGGCCGCGTCAACGGCCCGGAGACCCCCGCCGACGTCCGCCCCCGCGCGAACATCAACGGCGCCAATCTCCCCCAGCCCCAATACGCCAACGACCGCTTCCGCGACGATTTCGATTCCCCGGCCCTCTCACCCATCATCAACACCTTCACCGTCGGCGGCGTTCTGAACCTCACGCGCTGGCTCGGCGTTTATTCCAACGTCGCCGAGACCTTTAATCTCACCGCCCCGCAGCAACGCGTGGACGGCACGCTTGTCCCCCCCACCAGCTCCCGCGGCAAGGATTACGGCCTGCGCGTCACCCTGCCCAACGGCCGCCTCTCGCTCAGTATCGGCCACTTCAACTCCTACCAGGCCGGCACCTCCGTCCTCTCGCCCTCCGGCTTCAACGCCGCCTACAATGCTATCTCCGATGCGCCCGTCGTCGGCGACCTCAGCCCCGTCGGCCGCAACGCCCGCAACGTCGCCCGCTTTCCGCAGAACGTCTGGTCCACCGTCACCTCCGAGACCACGGGCTACGAATTTGAGCTCACCGCCAACTTCACCCGCGCCTGGCGCATGATCCTCAACGCCGGCCACACCAAGGCCCGCGTGCGCGACCAATATCCCGACATCATCGCCTACTTCAAATCGCAGGATGGAATTTCCCGCCAGATTCTCGCCGATGCCGGCATCTTGATCGACGCCAACAACGACGCCTTCATCAACCCCGCCCTCAACGATCCCACGAAGATCAATCAGCAGCGCGTGCAGGCCGCCGTCAACGGCTGGAACAACCTCATCGACACCGTCATTCCCAACACCACCGGCCTTGTCCCGCAGGAATCGCAGGGCAGCAGCAAATGGGTCGGCAACCTCGCCACCGACTACCGCATCCAGAGCGGTCGGCTCAAGGGCCTCCGCCTTGGCGCCGGCATCAATTACCGCGGCGGGCAGGTCGTCGGCTACCGCGGCAGCGACACCATCGTCAACCCCGCCAACCCGTCCACCGCCATCTACGACCCTACCGTGGATGCCGGCACGTCCGTCTATGCACCGTCTTACTATCGGGGCGTCGCCAGCCTCTCCTACATTTTCAAGCTGAAGGAAGGCCGCAGCCTCCAATTCGACCTCAACATCGACAACCTGTTCAACCGCCGCGCCCCGATCTACGGCAGCAATGGCGGCGTGATTGGCACCAACGCCACCAACCTCCGCCCGCGCCCCGGCGAGACCATCGCGTCGCCCGCGCGCTACACTGTCCCCGGCAATTTTTCCTACCTCATCCCGCGCAACTACACCCTCTCCGCCAAGCTGAACTTCTGATCTAGCAACTGTCTTGTTTGCGGACTGAGACAAGAGTGAGGGCGCGGGGCGCGCCGAGCGGCCCTGCGTGCCGGGCGGCGGGACAGGGAGCCCGCTTCCGGCACGCTCACCCGTGCCCGAGCTTCCGGTATTTGATCCGGTGGGGCTGGTCGGCGTCCTTGCCCTTGCGCCGGCGGAAATCCTCGAGATACGCCGAGTAGTTGCCGTTGAACCACTGCACCGTGCTGTCGCCCTCGAAGGCGAGGATGTGCGTCGCCACGCGGTCGAGGAACCAGCGGTCGTGCGACACCACGACCGCGCAGCCGGCGTAGTTCTCCAGGCCCTCCTCCAACGCGCGGATGGAGTTCACGTCGAGATCGTTAGTCGGCTCGTCGAGGAGGATGAGGTTGGCGCCGGCCTTGAGCAGGCGCGCGAGGTGGACGCGGTTGCGCTCGCCGCCGGAGAGGATGCCGACCTTCTTCGACTGGTCCGCGCCGGTGAAACCGAACTGCGCGCAATACGCGCGCGAGTTCACCTCGCGCCCCGGCAGGCGCATGATCTCCTCGCCGCCGCTGATCGCCTGCCAGATCGTCTCGGAGTCCGGCAGCGTGTCGCGCGACTGATCGACGTGGGCGATCTTCACGGTGTCGCCCACGCGCAGCGTGCCGGCGGAGGGCTGCTCCGCGCCGATGATGAGGCGGAAAAGCGTGGTCTTGCCCGCGCCGTTGGGGCCGATCACGCCCACGATGCCGCCGGGCGGGAGGGAGAAATTCACGTCCTCGAAGAGCACGTTGTCGCCGTAGCTCTTCGCGAGCTGCTGGGCCTCGACGACGAGGGTGCCGAGCCGCGGCCCCGGCGGGATGAGCATCTCGAACTCGCGCTCCTTCTCGGTGACGTTTTCCTTGAGCATCTTCTCGTAGGCGTTGATGCGCGCCTGGCCCTTGGCCTGGCGGGCCTTCGCCCCGGAGCGAATCCACTCCAGCTCGCGCGCCATCGCCTTGGCGCGCTTGTCCTCGGTGCGCTGCTGCACAGCGGCGCGCGCCTGCTTTTGCTCGAGCCACGAGGAGTAGTTGCCCTTCCACGGGATGCCGTGCCCCCGATCGAGCTCGAGGATCCACTGCGCGACATTGTCGAGGAAGTAGCGGTCATGCGTCACCGCGATCACGGTGCCTTCGTAACGCGCGAGATGCTGCTCGAGCCAGTGGACGCTCTCGGCATCGAGATGGTTGGTCGGCTCGTCGAGGAGGAGAATCGAGGGCTTCTGCAACAGCAGCCGCGCAAGCGCGACGCGGCGGCGCTCGCCGCCGGAGAGTTTGTCCACGAGCGCATCGCCGGGCGGACAACGCAGCGCGTCCATGGCCATCTCAATCAGCGGCGCGACATCCCACGCGCCGAGGGCGTCGATCTTTTCCTGCAGCTCACCCTGCCGTGCCATGATGGCGTCCTTGGCGGCATCGTCGGCGGCTTCGTTGAGCTCGTCCCACGTCGCATCGTAGGCCGCCGTGAGATCGGTGAGATGCTTCACGCCTTCCTCGACGCTCGCGCGCACCGTGGAGCCCGGCGTGAGGTGCGGCTCCTGCTCGAGGAAGCCGACCGTGTAGCCCGGCTCGAAGTGCAGCCGCCCGTCGATCTCGGTGTCGCGGCCGGCAAGGATGCGGAGGAGCGAGGATTTGCCGGAGCCGTTGAGGCCGAGCACGCCGATCTTCGCGCCGTAGTAAAACGAGAGCGAGATGTCGCGGAGGATCTCCTTGCGCTCGATTTTCTTCGAGACGCCAAGCATCGAGAAAATGATCGTGGGGGCGGTTTCGGCTTTGGCCATGGGCGGGAGCGTCTAGGGATTCGTCAGGGTTTCAAGCCGCGCGAGCCACGCCAGCGCGTCCTCGCGATTGGCGCCGCACATCGTCTCCGTCGGCCGCAGGCTCGCGCACACCGCCGGGCGCTCGGGCCGGCCAAAGAGCGCGCAGCGCAGGTCGGGCGTGAGCTGCACGCAAGGGATGCCCGCCGGTTTGCCGTGCGGCATGCCGGGAATCGGCGACGAGATGGAGGGCGCGATGCAGCACGCGCCGCAACCGGGGCGGCAGTCCATGCGCGCGACCCTCGGCGGCGCGGCGCACAAGGCAAGCCCGGGCGAAGTTAGGCATGGAACCGCGTCGTTTCCCCAGTTTCATACCGGGCATAACCCAAGCCCAGCCATGAAACGCCCCGTCCTGCCTGCCCTTGCCCTCCTGGCCCTCGCCTTCGCCGGCTGCGCCGCCACGCCGACCAAGGAAAGCACCGGCGAGTATCTCGACGGCGCGGCCATCACCACCAAGGTCAAGACGGCCCATGTGCGCGATCCCTTGGTGAAAGCCTTCGATATCAACGTGGAGACCTTCAAGGGCATCGTGCAGCTCGCGGGCTTCGTGGACACGGCCGAGCAAAAGGCGCGCGCCGAGGAACTGGCCCGAGCGGTGCCAGGCGTGACCGACGTGAAGAATGCGATCATGCTGAAGACCGCGAAGTGAAGAAACGGTCGGACGCCAAACCGGGCTCGCTTTGCCCACGGACCGTCCTCGGCCGGAGATGGTGGACGCTTGCGGACTCGAACCGCAGACCCCCTGCGTGTGAAGCAGGTGCTCTAACCAACTGAGCTAAGCGTCCGACTTGGGGGCGAGAACGTGGACAGCGCCCCCCAGCGAGGCAATCCCGTTTTCTCGCGCGCCTCGCCGCAGTCACTTTTTCGTGATGACGGGACGCTTTCGAGCCGGGGCGACGGTGCGGCAGATTTCGCACACCGTGCCGTCGCAGCCGTGCGCGGAGCAGTGCTCGCGGCCATAGTAGATGATGCGCAGGTGCAGGGCATTCCAGTGCTCGCGCGGGAAGAGTAGCTTCAGGTCCGCCTCGGTCTGCTCCACGCTTTTCCCGCTCGTGAGCTTCCAGCGCTGGGCGAGGCGGTGGATGTGCGTGTCCACGGGAAACGCCGGCACGCCGAAGGCCTGGGCCATGACGACGCTCGCGGTCTTGTGGCCGACGCCCGGCAACTCCTCCAACTCGGCGAAGGTCCGAGGCACGGCCCCGCCGTGTTTTTCCAAGAGCAGGCGCGAGAGCCCCGCGATCGCCTCGGCCTTGCGCGGGGCCAGGCCGCAGGGGCGCACGATGGCGTCGATCTGCGCGACGCTGAGGGCGGCCATTTTTTGCGGCGTGTCGGCGAGGGCGAAGAGCGCGGGCGTGGTGAGGTTCACGCGCTTGTCGGTGCACTGCGCGGAGAGCAGCACGGCGACGAGCAGGGTAAAGGCATCGCGGTGATCGAGCGGGATCGCGGGCGCGGGGTAGAGCTCCGCGAGCCGGCGGTCGATGAAGGCGGCGCGCTCCAGCTTGGTCGTCATGCGCGGCAAGCAGACGGGCTTCACCGCGCGGAACAACCCCTTATTCGCCGCCGCCCGGGCCAGAACGCGGTTGCGCGGCGCATCCCCCGCCCTACGGTGCGGTTTTCCCATGGCCTCGCCCCGCGATCTTCTCGCCCCGACCGACACGTTTGCCCGCCGCCACCACGGCGATGATCCCGCGGAGACGGCGGCCCTGCTCGCCACGCTGGGCTATGCGTCGCTCGACGCGCTGGCCGATGCCGCCGTGCCGCCCGCGATCCGGCGCGGCGCGCTCAACCTGCCCGCCGCCCTCGGCGAGAGCGGCGCGCTCGCCGCCCTGCGCGGCCTCGCGCAGCAGAACCAGGTTTTCCGCAGCTGCATCGGCCTCGGCTACCACGGCACGCACACGCCGCCCGTGATCCAGCGCAACATCCTCGAGAACCCCGGCTGGTATACCGCCTACACGCCCTACCAGGCGGAGATCTCGCAAGGCCGCCTCGAGGCGCTGCTCAATTTCCAGACGATGATCTGCGATCTCACGGGCCTCGAGATCGCCGGCGCCTCGATGCTCGACGAGGGCACGGCCGCCGCCGAGGCGATGATGATGTGCCACCGACTCAAGGAAGGCGCGGCGGAGGCGCACCGCCGGTTCTTCGTCTCCGAGCACTGCCACCCGCAGACGATCGACATCGTGCGCACCCGCGCGAAGCCCCTCGGCATCGAGGTCGTGACGGGCGACCACCGCACGTTTGCGCCGACCGCGGACTGCTTCGGCGTGCTCGTGCAATACCCCGACACCACGGGCTCGATCCACGATTTCGAGAAATTCTTCGCCGCCGCGCACGCGGCCGGAGCGTTCACCATCGTCGCCGCGGATCTGCTCGCGCTCACGCTGCTGCGCGCGCCAGGAGAGTTCGGCGCGGATGTCGCCGTGGGTTCGGCCCAGCGCTTCGGCGTGCCGATGGGCTACGGCGGACCGCACGCGGGCTTCCTCGCGACGAAGGACGCGTTCAAACGCCAGATGCCCGGCCGCCTCGTCGGCGTCTCCAAGGACGCCCAGGGCGATCCCGCGATGCGCCTCGCGCTCGGCACGCGCGAGCAGCACATCCGCCGCGACAAGGCCACGAGCAACATCTGCACGGCGCAGGTGCTCCTCGCCGTGATGGCCTCGATGTATGCCGTCTATCACGGGCCCGAGGGTCTGAAGAAAATCGCGCGCCGCGTGAAGCTCCTCACCGAAGTGCTCGCCGCCGGGCTTCGCGCCAAGGGCGCAAAGCTCAATGCCGAGCCGGTCTTCGACACGCTCACGATTGGCGGGGTCGACGCGGAGAAAATCCACGCGGCCGCCGCCGCGAAGCAGCTCAACTTGCGCCGCATCGATGCGCACACCGTGGGCATCTCGCTCGACGAGACGACGAGCGCCGATGACGTGCAGGCCCTGCTCACGCTGTTTGGTAGCGGCGAGCGCCAGCGAGCCGACGAACGACCACTCGCTGGCGCTCGCGGCTACGAGTTTCCGATCCCCTTTGCGCGGCAATCCGCCTTCCTCACCCACCCGACCTTCAATCGCTACCACACCGAGCACGAGATGCTCCGCTACATCCGGCGGCTCGAGGCCAAGGATCTCTCGCTCGTCCACTCGATGATCTCGCTCGGCTCGTGCACGATGAAGCTCAACGCCACGAGCGAGATGTTCCCCGTGTCGTGGCCGGAGTTTGGCGCGCTGCATCCGTTTGCCCCCGCGGCGCAGACGCGCGGCTACGCGCAGCTCTTCCGCGATCTCGAGACCTGGCTCAGCGAGATCACGGGCTTCGCGGCGGTGTCGCTCCAGCCCAACGCCGGTTCGCAGGGCGAATACGCCGGCCTGCTCGTCATCCGAGCGTGGCACGAGTCGCGCGGCGAGGGCCGCCGCAACATCTGCCTCATCCCCGCGAGCGCGCACGGGACCAATCCCGCCACGGCCACGATGTGCGGCTTCAAGGTCGTGCCCGTCGCCTGCGACACCAACGGCAACATCGACCTCGCCGATCTCAACGCCAAGGCCGCGGCCCACTCCGCCGAACTCGCGGCGCTCATGGTCACCTACCCCTCGACGCACGGCGTGTTTGAAACCTCGATTCGCGACATCTGCGCCACGATCCACGCGCACGGCGGCCAGGTTTACATGGACGGCGCCAACATGAACGCGCAGGTGGGCCTCACCTCGCCCGGCCACATCGGCGCCGATGTCTGCCACCTGAATCTCCACAAGACGTTCTGCATCCCGCACGGCGGCGGCGGCCCCGGCATGGGCCCGATCGGCGTGGCGAAACATCTCGCGCCATTCCTGCCCGGCCACGTGATGGCGGAGTCTGGGATCCCGGGTCTGGGGTCTGGGGGAGCGGTGAGCGCCGCGCCCTACGGCAGCGCGAGCATCCTCGTCATCTCGTGGATGTATATCCGCATGATGGGCCCCGACGGCCTGACCGAGGCGACGAAGAAGGCGATCCTCAACGCCAACTACGTCGCGCGCCGCCTCGACGGATTTTTCCCCGTGCTCTACCGCGGCAACGCCGGCCTGATCGCGCACGAGTGCATCGTCGATCTGCGCGGCTGGAAGAAACACGGCCTCGAGGCCGAGGATGCCGCCAAGCGTCTCATGGACTACGGCTATCACGCGCCGACGCTTTCATTTCCCGTGCCCGGCACGCTCATGATCGAGCCCACCGAGAGCGAGTCGAAGGCCGAGCTCGATCGTTTCTGCGACGCGCTCATCGCCATCCATGGCGAGATGCAGGCCGTCGCCCACGGCGAATCCGACAAGGCCAGCAACCCGCTCAAGCACGCCCCGCACACCGCCAAGGTCGTGTGCGCGGACAAGTGGGACCGCCCCTATTCGCGCGAGCTGGCGGCGTTTCCCGACAAGCACACGCGGGCGAGCAAGTTCTGGCCCGCGGTCGGCCGCGTGGACAACGTCTACGGCGACCGGAACCTCGTGTGCTCGTGCGTGGGGATGGAAGCCTACGCCGAAACGAAAGCGTAGGCGCAAAAAAGCCCCGCGCTTCTCGGCGCGGGGCTTTTGCAACGGGCTTTGGCGGGACGAACGCCCGCCAGCCTTATGAAGCCGCGACGGTCGCGCCTTGCAGGGTCGGGATTTTGAACTCCCCGCGGCCCACGCGCATGCGGAGCGGGTGTTTGTTCGCCGCGGCGGTGATCGTCTTCTCGCCGCCGGTGAACATCTCCGTCTTGCCGTCGATCTTGAGGAGCGGGCCGACGACCGACTTGGTCTTCGCGGTGTCGACCTCGTTGGCCTTGAGATGATCCATCATGCGGGCGAACGAGTCCTTGGTGTTGGCGTCGCTCTTGATCGCATCGGCGAGCTGGGTGTTGGATTTCTCCGCGCCCACGAGGTAGGAGAGGTTGCCGAGGTGGCAGAGCGCGCTGGAGAGATGGCACTCGAGGACGAGGCCGTTGACGACCTTGCGGGTCTGCACGGCCTTGACGAAGTTGGCGCGGTGCGCGCCGTTGCCGCCGGCGGTGTAGGCCTTCACGCGCTCGTTGTTCTTGTCGAAGGCGGTCACGTTGCCCGACTCGGAAATCAGCAGGTGGCCATTCTCGCACTGGACAATGACGCCCACGCGGCCGCCCTTGTAGGAATCCATCGCCTTCATGCCAGCCTTGGTGGGCAGGCCGCGCACCTCAAAAATCAGGGGGGCGGACTTGTAGTCGAAGACGGAGACGAGGGTATTGGGCGTCTCGGCATCGTCGAGGTAGCCGAAGCGGCCACCGAAGCTCATCACGGAGTTCGGCATCCCGGACTCACCGAGGAACCAGCGCGCGACGTCCATCTGGTGGATGCCCTGGTTGGTGATGTCGCCGCCGCCGTAGTTCCAGAACCAGTGCCAGTCGTAGTGGATCGGGCCGCGCTGCGGGCTGTTGCGGCGGGGCGGCGTGAGATCGGCGGGGCCGGTCCAGAAATCGTAGTTCACCGAGGCGGGCACAGCCTGCGGGCCGGTGGTCTTGCCGATGCTGTCGCGCATCTTGTAGCAGAGCCCGCGGACCCACTGGATTTTCCCATATTTCCCGGCGCGCACGTCGGCGATGGCCTCCTGGATGTCGAGCGAGGAGCGGTTCTGCGTGCCAGCCACAACGATGTTCTTCGTGTATTTCTTGGTCGCCTCGACGGCCTGGCGGCCTTCCCAGACGTTGTGCGAAAGGGGCTTCTCGACATACACATCCTTGCCCGCCTGCAGCCCCCAGATCGTCTGGAGGGAGTGCTGGTGGTTGGGCGTGCCGATGACGATGGCGTCGACGTCTTTGCTCTCGAGCATCTTTCGGTAATCGACGTAGGTCGCGACCTTGAAACCAGCCTTGTCGCACTCGGCGGCGCGCTTCGCGAGCACATCGCTGTCGGCGTCGCAGATGGCGACGACGCGCGCGCCCTTGAGCTTGCCGAGGTAGTCGCGCATGTGGCTCGCGCCCTGGCCGCCGACTCCGACGATGCCGACACGGATGTCGCCGTTGGCGCTGCCGGCTTGGGCGAAGGCCCGCGTGCGGCTGGCGACGAGGGCGGCGCCACCGCCCAAGATAGAGGCTTTGATAAAATCCTTGCGGGTCCAGTTATTCATAGGGTGATCGATGGTTGGAGGTTAAGGGGGGCGGCCGAGGTCCGGTCGCGGGGTAAGTGCCGAGGAGGAAGACCATGCTTTGGCAGAGAGCAGGCAGAGGTCAACCTCACGTCTCGCCAGACGGTCCGAGAGCGGACCGGGATGCGGAGAATCTTCCCGCCCCGCGCCGCCCTCAAAAGAGTGTGAGGCTTGACCTCCTGCCACGCGTTTGGCGCGGTCAGGCCATGCCCGCGCCTGCCACCCCCGAGGCCTACCTCGCCGCCCTGCCAGCCGATCGCCGCGCCGTGATGGAAACACTCCATGCTGCCATCCGCGCCGCCGCTCCGAAGCTCGAGCCGTTTCTTCAGTCCGGCATCATCGGCTACGGGAAATTCCGCTACAAATCCAAGAGCTGCGCGGGCGACTGGTTCATCGTCGGCCTCTGCGCGCGCAAGGCCTACTACAGCCTCTACATCTGCTCCGCCGATGAGAACGGCTATCTCGCTGAGCAGGCCGCGCCCAAGCTCGGCAAGGTAAAGGTCGGCCGCAGCTGCATCACGTTCAAGAAACCCGATGACCTCGATCTCAAGGCCGCGCTGGCGGTCGTGAAACAAGCCGCCAAGCTCGGCGGGATGAACGCGATGATGTGAGCGGACACGGAAAGCCGCAGTGCTTCACCGCGTGAGCCGCGCCCAGGTGAAATGCGGACTACGCGCGCCTGATAGGGCCTGGCGGATCCAGATCAAGGCGAGCGGCTCGAGTTCGCGCGCCGCCCGCAGGGCGCCGGCGTCGAAGGGCTCGAAGCCCAGATCGGCCGCCAGCTGGCCGACGGTCGTCTTTGCGGCGGAGTCGTCGCCGGCAAGGAACATCAACGGCCTGAGCCGCGCGGCGTTAGGGTAGACCGGGTCGGCGAAATTCTCCCAGCCATAGGTGTTGAAAGCCTTCACCACACGGGCGCCCGGCGCCCAGCCGGCGACGCGCTCGCCGCCGGATTCGGCAAAGCCGAGCGCGAGCTCCAAGCCGATGCCGGGCGTGAACTTCAGCGGATTGGTGCAATCGATTAAAATCTTGCCGCGCAGATCGCCGAGAGAGGAGAGCGCGGCCCCGGTCGCATCCCACGGTGTGGCCAGCACGATGATTTCGGCGGCTCGCGCGGCTTCGGCCGGCGGCGCGGCGCCGGTTTTTTCGCCGGCGGCCGCGAGCAACGTGCGCGTCTTCTCTGACGAAAGATCACGCACGCCGAAGATGATCCGGTGGCCGACGCGCGCCCAGCCGCACCCGAGAGCGCCACCGACATTCCCTGCCCCGATGATTGCGATGTTCATGGCCAAGAATGTGCGATCACTTCCCAAGCGCCTCAATCACGAGCGCGGCGGCGGCGCGGCCGGAGTTCTGCTGCTGACCGGTGATGATGCGGCCATCGCGCACGGCGAAGGGCTCGAAGGCATTGTGCGTGATGAAATTGGTGCCCGCGATTTTCTTCGCCTCGGTCTCGATCCAGAAGGGTTGGATTTTGCCGCCCACAGCCTGCTCGGCAAAGCGCTCTTCGCTGTTGGCGAAGCCGGTCCACGTCTTGCCTTCGGCGAGCAGCTTGCCGTCGCTCGTGCGGACCTTGAGCAGCACACAGGTGCCGTGACAGACGAGCGCGACGACCTTGCCGGCCTCGTAGGCGCGTGCGATGAAGGCGTGCAGGGCGGTGTCGTCGACAAACGTCACCATCGGCGACTGGCCGCCGCAGACGAAGATGGCGTCGTAGTCGGCCAGGTTCACGGCGGCGAGCGCGGCGGTGTTCTCCAGCATCGCGGCCATGTCGGGATGGCTGAGCACGCCGAGACTGATGATGTCGTGTTTGGAATACCCGCTCGCATCGCGCGGATCGCTGTAGCCGTCGATGATCGTCTTGCCGCCGCGCGGGCTGGCGAGCGCGACATCATAGCCGGCGTGAACAAATTCGGTCCAGGGGTGCGTGAGCTCAGCGGCCCAGAAGCCGACGGGCCAGCCCGTGGCAGGCGAGATCGCAGGGTTGGCGACGATCATGAGGACCCGTTTCTTGGCGGAGGTGGTGGCGGCGGGGGAGGACATGTCCCGAGAATACCGCGTCGCGTGCGCGGCGCCCAATACAACTTTGATTCCGGCGCGATACGTTTCATGTATGGCAGGCATGGAACTGCGGCACCTCCGTTATTTCATCACCGTCGCCGAGACGCTCAACTTTTCCCGTGCCGCCCGCATCCTCAATATCGCGCAGCCACCGCTCAGCGCGCAGGTGCGCTCGCTCGAGGCGGAGCTTGGGGTGGAACTCTTCGAACGCGGCCCGCGCGGGGTCACGCTGACGAAGGCCGGGCGGGCCCTGCTCCCCGCGGCACAGGAAGCGCTCGCCGCCGCGGCGCGCGCGGCCGAGGCCGCCCGCGATCTGGCCACCGGCCGCACGGGCACGGTGCGCCTTGGCCTCATCACGCCCTGCGCGACGACGGAGGTGGCCGCGGCGCTGCGGGACTTCAACCGCGCCTTTCCGCTCGTGCGCCTGCGGGTGCGGCACGACAACGTGGAAACGCTCCGCCGCCTGCTGATGGCCGGGCAGATCGACGTGGCGCTCACGCGGCCTTCGCAATCTGATCCCCGCTGGCGGCAGCAACCCCTCGGCACCCAGGAACAGGTGCTCGCGCTGCCGGAAGATCACCCTTGGGCCAAGCAGCGAAGCATTCCGATCCGCAAGCTCCAAGGCGCTCCGCTGCTTCTCATCAACTCAGACAGCAATCCGCACTATGGCCAGCGCCTGCTCGGCCTGTGCGCCCGGCATGGCGTGCAACCTGCCATCGACCACGCGGCCGGCGATCTCGCGGCCCTCGTGTGGCTTGTCTCCGCCGGCCTTGGTGTGGCGCCTTATCCCGGTTCGCTCGCTGCGACGGCGCCCCGCGGCGTGGTATTCCGTCCGCTGCGGCCACGCGTGAGCGGCCTGGAGGTCGCCCTCATGTGGGCCGCGAAAGGCGCGCCACCCGCAACGCTTGAGTTTGTCCGTTTCCTGCGTCGCGTCGGGTTCCCCGGCTGCTCGGCCATTGACCGCGGATGATAGTTATCAATCCTGCGGCCCAATGAACAAACTTCTCGGCAAACGCGCCCTTGTCACTGCCGGCGCCCAAGGCATCGGGCTGGCGACAAGCCGCCAGCTGCTGCGCGCAGGTTGCGACATCGCCGTCCACTACCACAGCAGCGCCGCCGCGGCGGAGGCCCTCGTCACCGAGGCGACGGCGCTCGGCCGCCGCTGTGTCGCGCTCACCGGCGATCTCACTCGCACCGAGGCGTGCGACGCGCTCGTGGCCGCGGCCGTGCAGGCGCTCGGCGGCCTCGACATCCTGGTGAACAACGCCGGCTCGCTCATCGGGCGGCGCTCGCTCGCCGAGGCCGATGACGATTTCTGGGCGCAGACCATCATGCTCAATCTCGGCAGTCTGCGGAAGGTCACCCGCGCCGCCGCCCCGCATCTCGCGGCCGCGGCCAAGACCGCCGGCGGCGCGAGCATCGTGAACCTCGCCTCCCTCGCCGGCCGCAAGGGCGGCCACGGCGGCTCCCTCGCCTACTCCACCGCCAAGGGCGCGGTGCTCACCTTCACTCGCGCCCTGTCCGCTGAGCTCGGGCCGCAGGGCATCCGCGTCAATGCCCTCGCCCCGGGCCTCATCCTCGGCACCAGTTTCCACGACACCCACACGACCGCGGAGTCCGCGCGCGCCACGGTCGCCGGCATCCCGCTCGGCCGCGCCGGCACGGCCGACGATGTCGCGCGCGCGGCGGTGTTCCTCGCCGGCGAGTTCGACGGGTTCATCACCGGCGCCACGCTGGACATCAACGGCGGCGTCTACTGCGCCTGAGCGGGCGAACCCCGCCAGTCTCCGGTTGAAACCGCCGGCCCTTTCACCTTGGTTCCCGCCGCCATGAGAAAGCACCTCCTGCTGCCCCTGTTTTTTATCGCGGCCCTCGGCCTTCACGCCGCGTCCGCCAAATCCTATCAGGTTACCGGAGCCGTGACCGCGCTCACGGACACCGTCATCACGGTCACCAAGGGCGACGAGAAGTTCGAAATCGACCGCACCGCCGCCACCAAGATCGACGGCAAACTCGCCGTCGGCGCCCGGGTCACTGTTCATTACAAGATGGCCGCCGCCTCGATTGAGGTGAAAGCGCCATCGGCCGACACCGGTTCGAAAGCCGCAAAAGGCATGAGCAAGGCAGACCAAGCCGCGGAGAAAGCGGCGGAACGCGCCGCGAAGAGGGCCCAGCCGTGACCTCCAGCCCGGCCCGGGCCGGAACCGATCCGGCCGCGTGAAATTTGCGGGCCAGGTTGTTTGGATCACGGGCGCCTCGTCGGGCATCGGCGAGGCGTCGGCGTTGGCGTTTGCCCGCGAGGGCGCGCGGCTCGTGCTGTCGAGCCGCCGGCCCGCGGAGCTCGAGCGTGTGCGCCGCACCTGTGCGCGACCCGACGACCATTTCGTGCTGCCGCTCGACCTCGCGCAGAGCGGGAACTTTCCCGCCCTCGTCGCCGAGGTCCTCGCGCGTTGCGGACGGATCGACGTGCTGGTGAACAACGGCGGCGTGAGCCAGCGCGCGCTGGCGATGGACGCCACCGAGACCGTCGAGCGCGCGCTGATGGAGGTGGATTACTTCGGTCCCGTCGCGCTCACCAAGGCCGTGCTGCCCGCGATGCGCGCCCGCCACGCCGGCCACATTGTCGTCGTCAGCAGCGTCATGGGCTACCTCGGCACACCCGGCCGCTCGACCTACGCGGCGGCCAAGCACGCGCTGCACGGCTATTTCGATTCGCTGCGCGCCGAGATCTGGCGCGAGGGCATCCGTGTGACGATCGTCTGCCCCGGGTATGTGAACACCGCGATCTCGGAGCACGCGGTCGGGCCGCGCGGCGAACAGCACGGCCGGACCGACGGCACGCACCGGACCGGCATCACGCCAGAAAAATGCGCCGCCGCGATCGTGCGCGGCGTCGCCCGTGGGCGGGAGGAGGTTTTCGTCGGCGGCTGGGAAGTCGCCGGCATCTACGTGAAGCGCCTCGCACCGTGGCTGCTCTCCCGCATCGTGCGGCGGATGAGGTTCTCCGGCGCGGAGCGAGGGGAAGCACGTTGAGCCCAACCCGCTCCATCTTCAGCGCAAGAGCGCCATCATCCGCGCCCGCGACTTCACGCGCAGCTTGCGGAATACGGAGTTCAGCTGCTTCTTGATTGTGAGCACGCTCTTGTTGAGGCCGCGGGCGATCTCGGCGTTGGTGCAGCCTTCGCAGACGAGCAGCGCGAGCTCGCGTTCGCGCGGGGTAAGCTCACGGAGCTGGCCCATTTTTTCCGCGCTCACCGCGCCGGCCTCAGGCGAAGCCACGGGCCGCGAGTCGAAGACCACCAGAAACCGCGGCTGTGCGAGCGCGCTCGCGGGGTTGTTCAGCACCGTGATCTGGGCACGCAGGCCGGCGTCGCCGGCGGGCTCGACGTGCGTCACGTCGCCCGGCTGCGGGTTGGGCCCACGCGGATCGCGCGCGAGCACGGCGGCGCGCAGCGCGCGGCAGGCGTCGAGCACGGCGGGCGGGAGCTCGAAGGCGTCGCGCGGGTTGTAGGCGCGCGCCGCCTCGGCGCCGAAGTTCCACCGCGCGCAGCAGCGGTGCGCCTCGGGGTTGGCGAACTCCACGCGCAGCGACCAGTCGAGGAACACGAGGCCCATGGGCACGTTGCGGTTGAACTCCTCGAGCCCGCGCCGCGCGAGGCGCTCCGTGTGCAGCCGCCGCACGCGCGCGATCGCCGTGCCGACAAAGGGGTGCAAATGCCGCAGCAGCGCGAGTTCGGCTTCGTCGAAGTCCGGCTGCGCCGGCGCACGGTAGAGGCTGAACATCGCCGTCACCTCGCGCCGCTCCCAGAAGAGCGCCGAGACGCCCTTGTCCCAGCCTTCCGGCAACGCGAAGCGCCGGTAGAATTCCGTGCGCACAAAGTCCGCGCGTGGCGGCAGCACGTCGGCGAAGCGGTAGAACTTCACGCCGCGGTTCGTCTCGATGAAGGGCGAGAACGGGTTCAGTTTCCCGCGCGCCGCATACCACTCCTCCGGGTGCACGATCGGCGGATCGGTGAGGACGACGCGCGCCTCGCCCATGCCGAGGTGGCCGAGAAACAGCGTCACGCGGTGCGGCGCGAAGGCCGCGCGCATCACGCCGCGCACTGCGCGCCACAGCGCATCGACCTCCATCGCCGCGTGCAGCGCGAGCAACGGCCGGTGCAGGCGCGCGGCGGTGGCGGCGGACAGCGGGACGGCGGACAGTCGGGACATGGCGGGGCCCGAGGCTGCGCGCCGAGCGCGGAATTACAACCTTGGTGGTATGGACCGGGCACGGCGTGCGCTGTTACTATGGGACATGCACCGCCCCCTCCGCTGTCTCGCCCTGTTCGCCCTCTCTTGCGCGCTGCTCGTCGCCACCCGCGCCCAAAACGCCACACTCACCGGCCGCGTCACCGATTCCGCCACGCAAGACGTGCTCCGCGGCGCGAGCGTCACGCTCACGCCGGTCGCTTCCCCTGCCGCCACGCCGCTGCGCACCGCCACGGATGCTGACGGCGAGTTTTCCCTCAGCGCCCCCGCCGGCAGCTACACGCTCGCTGTGGACTACCTCGGCCTTCCGCCGAAATCGCAGCCTGTCATCCTGCCGGCCGCCCCCGCCGCGCCGGTGCGTCTCGCGCTCTCGCTCGGCGACAGCGCCGTCGTGCTCGCCGCCGTCACCGTCGAGGGCGCGCGCACCGGCCAGGCCCGCGCACTCAACCAGCAGCGCACTTCGCAGAACCTCACCAACATCATCTCCGCGGATTTCTCGGGGCAGTTTCCCGACAAGAACATCGCCGACGCCGTGAAGCGCCTGCCCGGTGTCACCGTCGAGACCGATCGCGACACCGGCGGCAGCGAGGGCCGCTACGTCACCGTCCGCGGCATGAGCGCCGATTTCAACGCCGTCACCGTGAACGGCATGAGGGTCAACGTGACGGACTTCGACGGCATCAGCCGCCGTGTCCCGCTCGACGTCATCTCCTCCGATGTCGCCGACCAGATCGAGGTCACCAAGGCCCTCCGACCCGATCAGGACGCCGACTCGCTCGGCGGCGCCGTGGACATCAAGACCCGCAGCGCCTTCAGCCGCGACGGCCGCACCGCCTCCGCCAAGTTCGCCCTCGGCTACTCGTCCATCCTCTCCGACTACACCAACTATCCCTACGAAAATCCCTCGCGCGAGGGCGCGATCACCTACTCCGATCTCCTCGGCGCGAAGCGCCAGTGGGGCTTATCACTCTCCGCCAACTACCGCGATCGCACCTTCGTCAAGCAGCGCAACAGCACCACCGGCTGGAACGGCGCCGGCACCGCCGCCTCGCCCTTCCTGATGGATTCGTTCGTGCTGCAGCACTTCTTCGACGACATGACGACCCGCGGCTTCAACGCCTCGCTCGAGTTCCGCCCCGCCGCCGAGACCAAGCTACGCCTCTACGCCGGCCTGAACACCCGCGAGACCAACCGCGGCCGCCAGCGCCAGCAGATCTTCTTCCCGCTCTCCGTCACGCCGACCAACACAGTGGGCCCCGTCGTCGTCACCGGCGACACCTACACGAGCGTCGCCTCGCCCAACAACACGCTCCGCAAGGAAGCCCGCGACTTCGACGAGACACAGGAGACCGGCACGATCGCGCTCGACGGCGAGACGAAGCTCGGGGGCTTCACCGTCACCGGCCTCCTCGGATACAACCGCGGTGAGTTCGACGGTGGACTCGACACCGGTGTGCAGGCGCAGTTTCAGCGCGCCACGTCGACCAACGGCTACACCATCACACCCGGCGCCGCGCGATCCCCCGTCATCACGACCACACTCGATCGCCTCACGCCGTCGCTCGCGGGCGCCTACCAAAACCGCAGCTTTGTCCGCGGCACGCGCAACTACACCGACGAGGAATGGAACGCCGCCCTCGACGCCAAACGCCCCGCCACCCTCGCCGGCCTCAATGGCTGGTTCAAGGCCGGCGCCAAATACCGCACCAAGACCCGCGACCGCGACGAAATCGTCCGCTCGTTCACCCAAAACACCAATTGGAACCTTCTCGGCTACACCGGCCAGCCCGACATCCCTTCCGTCCTCGCCAACTACGGCGCGAAGAAAGGTGCCACCGCCGACGGCCGCTACGACTTCGGCTACTTCATCGATCCGAAGAAGGTCCGCGAGGTCGGCGAGCTGCTCATTTCCCGCGGCCTCTTGACGCCGCTCGGGTCCAACGTGCTGAACAGCCAGCTCGGCGACTACGCCGCGTGGGAGGATGTCTCCGCCGCCTATGCGCAGGGCCAGTTCACCTCCGGCAAACTGTCCGTGCTCGCCGGCCTCCGCACCGAACGCACCGCGGTGAAATTCAAGACTTGGGCCGTCGTTGACGGCGCTGTGCGCCGCATCCAGCCCGTGCGCGACTACACCGACGTGCTCCCCGGCGTGCACATTCGCTACGACGCTACGAAGAACTTCGTTGTCCGCTCCGCCTATACCGAGTCGATCGCCCGCCCGACCTTCAACCAGCTCAACCCCCGCGCCACGATCAACACCGTCAACGACGTAGTCAGCCGCGGCAACCTCGACCTCAAGCCCGTCTCCGCGCGCAACTACGATCTGTCGTTCGACTACTACCTCGGCGGCACCGGCTACGTGTCGCTCGGCGTCTTTCACAAGGACTACAAAAATAACGTCTATCGCTCCACCCAGCGCGAACTTTTCGAGGGCGAGCCCAACACGCAGGTCACGCAGGAACGCAACGCCCGCGGCGGCAAGCTCACCGGCGTCGAGTTCGCCTACGACCAGCCGCTGCGTTTCCTCCCCGCGCCCTTCGACGGCCTCGGCGTCACCGCGAATTTCACCTACACCGACTCGTCGCTCGACACCGGCCTCCCGCGCCTCGCCGGCCTGAAAATTCCGCTCTTCGACCAGATGAAGCAGACGGTCAACGCCAGCATCTACTACGAGAAAAACGGCCTTCGCCTCCGCGCCGCCGCGCACCGCCGCAGCCGGACCGTCTTCGATCTCGCGACCGACAATCTCTACGCCCTCGCCCGCTACGAGTCGCCGAGCACCGAGCTCGACCTCACTGCCAGCTACAAATTCCTCCGCCGCTGGACCGTTTACGCCGAGATCCAGAACGCCCTCAGCGCCCCCCGCCATGGCTACAACGGCGACCCCAATCTCCGCCTCGACTACAACGAGTATTCCGACTGGTCCGCGACGCTCGGGATTCGCTGGAATCTCTGATTCGAACCCGCGCAGGACTCGCTGCCCACGCAGGGCGAGTCCTCAGCGCTCCAGCCACAGCTCCTTCAACCGCCGGTCCGCAAACGGCCGCGGCTGCCAGCCTTTGACGCTCGGCTGCATCAAGATCGTCTGCGTCGAGAAGAAGAGCGGGATCGCCGGCACTTCGTTCAGGAATATCTCCTCCGCCCGCTGAAAAGCCGCCTCCCGCGCGGCCGCGTCCACCGTCCAAGTCGCATCGATCAGGCGGTCGAACTCCGCGCTCGACCACCTTGCCTCGTTGTAGAGCCCGGTGGTTTGCCAAGCACCGAGGAAGTAGAACGGATCCTGGTAGGTCGTCGCATTCCATGAGCCGCGCACCATCTGGAAGTCCATCGAGCGCTTGGAGGCGTTGAGCACCTGCGTCTCCTCGTTGCGGAGCGTCACCTCGATGCCGAGTTCGCGCCGCCACATCTGCTGCACCGCCTCCGCGATCACCCGGTGCTGCTCGCGCGCATCCACCAGCAGCTCGATTGCGGGCAGGCCCTGCCCGCCGGGGAACCCCGCGTCGCGCAACTGCGCCCGCGCCCGCTCCGGGTCGAAGCCCAGGCGCGCGCGCGCCGTGTAGCCGCCCGTGCCTGGCGGCGTGAAACTCCACGCGGGCACCTTGCCGCCCTTGAGCACCTGCCGCGTCAGCGTCTCGCGATCGAGGGAGAGGGCCAGCGCGCGGCGCACGCGCGCGTCGCCGAACGGCGGCTTCGCCACATTGAGCGAGTAGAAATACACGCCGCGGTCATCGACGATCTTCAGGGCCTCCGGCTGCTCGCGCTGGTAGACCTCGATCTTGCTCATCGGCACACCGCTGGTGAGGTGGAGCTGGCCGGCGCGGAACATGTTTTCTTCCGCACCCGCGTTTTCGATCGGAAGAAAGTGGATCTCGCGCAGGCGCACGCGGGCGGCGTCCCAGTAGGCGGGGTTGCGCTCGAGGACCACGCCTTGGTTCTGCCTCCAGGCCTTCAGGCGAAACGGCCCGTTACCCACGAGGTTGCCTGGCCGAATCCAGTTGTTCACGCGTTCATCCATCGCGGCGTGCTTCTCGACCGCGGCGCGCGGGACGGGGAAGAACAAATAGAGCGCCGAGAGAAAAAAGGGCGTCGGGCGCGCCAGCTCCATCTCCACGGTGCGCTCGCCCCGCGCCTTCACGCCCACCGTGCCAAAGTCCGCGCTGCGCCCCGCCTGGTAGTCGCGCGCGCCGCGCACAAAGAAGAGGTTGTTTTCCGCATGGGACGCGCCCAGCCGCGGCGCGAGCAAACGACGCGCCCCATATTCGAAGTCTCCCGCCGTCACCGGTGAACCGTCGCTCCACTTTGCATCGGCGCGCAGGAAGAAGGTGTAGCGCCGGCCGTCCGCCGAGATCTCCCAGCGCTCCGCCGCTCCCGGCCGCGGCTCGAGGGTGGCCATGTCAGGCACGACCAGCCCCTCGAAGAGTCCGCCGACGATCGTCCATTCGACGGCGCCGCGGACGAGATACGGATCGAGCGACTCGGGCTCGGACGCGTTGCCCCGGTAGAGCACACCGGCTTGGTTGCCGGTCGCGACCGGCGTCTCGCGCCGCCCGCACCCGGTCAAAAGCGCAGCCGCGAGGAGCAGAACGAGGAGTCGTTTCATGCGCCGCATCGTGAGCCGCCCGCGCCGGGCCACGCAGCTCAAAACAATTACCACGAAGGTGGTAATCTCGCCACCCTGCCGCTTCGCCCTAGCCTCGCGGCCAGTGGCCCGTCAGCCTTGAGTTCATGCTCCGCCCCCGGCTCATGCTCGTCGCCGCGCTCAGCCTCCCTCCCGGGGCGCTCGCGGCACCCAACCATGACTACTGGCTGACCGGCCAGTCGGCCGACGCGCAGCCTGCCTCGACCCGCGCCGGCCTCTTTCTCTCCGGCGGCGGCGGCGATGTCGCCGCCGCATGGAAGTGGTTCGTCGCCTGCGCCGGAGGCGGCGATATCGTCGTCCTCCGCGCCTCGGGCGCCGACGGCTACAACGACTACATCTATTCCAAGATCGGCGGCGTCGATTCCGTCGAGACCCTCCTTTTCAAGGACGCCACCGCCGCGCACGATCCGCGCGTGCTCGAGATCATTGCGCGGGCCGACGGTATATTCATGGCCGGCGGCGACCAGGCGCGCTACCTCAATTGGTGGAAGGGCACGCCGGTCGGCGCCGCGCTCAACGCCCATCTGCGCGCGGGCAAGCCGCTCGGCGGCACCAGCGCGGGCCTCGCCGTGCTCGGCCAGTATTATTTTCCCGCGCTGCACGACTCCGTCACCAGCGCCACGGCGCTCCGCGATCCGTTTCACCGCGCCGTCACCCTCGGCCGCGACTTCATCGCCGCGCCGGCGCTCGCGGGCGTGATCACGGATTCGCACTTCATGGCCCGCCAGCGCCTCGGCCGCCTGATCGTGTTCCTCGCGCGGCTGCAGGCGGAGGAAAAACCCGCCCGCCTCATTGGCCTCGGCGTGGACGAAGGCACCGCGCTCTGCATCGAACCCGGCGGCGCCGCCACTGTCTTCACCGAAAAGGATGGCCTCGTCTGGCTCGTGCAGACAACTCAGCTCCCTCGCACCCTAGCCCCGGGCCAGCCGCTCTCGCTCGACGGCGTGCGGGTCGTGGGCATAGGCCCGCACAGCACCTTCAACCTCGCCCAACTCACCGTCGATCGCCCCGCGGCGCTGCGCACTGTCGCCGCGGCCGACGGCAAGCTCTCCGAAGATTCCGACAAACCATGACCCTGCCCGATTCCATCGCGGCCCTGCCCGCGCGCACCCCTGAGCTCGTCTCGTTGCTCGAGACGTGGGCTAACATCAATTCCGGCTCCGGCCATGCCGCCGGCCTCGAGCGCATGCGGCTCGCCCTGCGCGACGCTTTCGCCCGGGCCTTTCCTGGCGCGCTCCTCGCCGACATCCCCCTCGAAGGCACGCCGGCGCGCGCTTTACGGGTGACACTCAGGCCGGACGCGCCGCAACACATCCTGCTGAACGGCCACTTCGACACCGTCTACGAGGCCGACGATTCCTTTCAGAAGTGCACACGGCCCGATGCCCACACGCTGCGCGGCCCCGGCGTGATCGACATGAAAGGCGGCCTCGTGACGATGCTCGCCGCGCTCGAGGCCTTCGAGCGCACGCCCCACGCCGGCCGGCTCGGCTGGGAAGTGCTACTCACGCCCGACGAGGAAATCGGCTCGCACGGCAGCAAGCCGCTCTTCCTCGAGGCCGCGCGCCGCCACCGCTTCGCGCTCGTGTTTGAGCCCGCGCGCACCAACGGCGACATCGTGCGCTCGCGCAAAGGCACCGGCGCCGTCATCGCCACCTGCCGCGGCCGCGCCGCGCACGCGGCGAAAATCCCCAACGACGGCCGCAACGCCATCCTCGGGCTCGCGGAATTTCTCCTCAGCGCCAGCCGCGTCCCCGCCGAACTGCCGGGCGTGATGGTGAACGTCGGCAACATCCGAGGAGGCAGCCCAGCGACGAACGTCGTGCCCGATTTCGCCCAGTCCGAGCTCGACGTGCGCATCACTCAGGTCGCCGACCGTGATTTGCTGATCGCGCGGCTCAACGAGCTCGCCGCCGTGATCAACGCGCGCGACGGCTACAAGCTCGAGCTCGACGTCCGCTTCAACCGGCTGCCCAAGGAGTGCGTGCCCGCCGAGGAGGCCGTGTTCGACGAGTGGCGCCGCGCCGCGCGGGACGTCGGCGTGACGCCGCCCAACTGGGTCCACACCGGCGGCGCGTCCGACGGCAACCTGTTCGCCGCGGCCGGCCTCCCGAGCCTCGACGGCATCGGCCCCATCGGCGACCACCTGCACAGCGATCGCGAGTTCATCCGCACCGACACCATCGCGCCGCGGGCGCAGATCGTCGCGCTCTTCCTCCACCGCGTCGCCGCCGGCGAGATCAGCCTGTGAGCGGGGTGAGACGCCCATGTTCGTCCTCCGTCCAGTCCGCGAAGCCGACCTCGCCGCGATCATCGCGCTGGCGAAATCGGTCGGCGGCGGGCTGACGACGCTGCCACCGGACGCGGAGTTCCTCGAGGACCGCATCCACGAGTCGCTTAGCGCCTTCAGCCCGCGCGTGCGCAAGCCCGCCGGCGAGCACTATCTGTTCGTGCTCGAGGACACCGCGACCGGCGAGGTCGTCGGCACGAGCGGCCTTGCGTCGCGCGTGGGCGGCTTCGAGCCGTTCTACAGCTACGAAATCCGCACCGAGCGCTACGCCCACCGCCCGCTGAAGATCGAAAAAGAAATCGCCACGCTGCACCTCAAGGAGTCGCATCGCGGGCCGAGCGAGGCCTGTTCGCTGTTCCTTCGCGCCGACCGCCGCCGCGGCGGCAACGGCCGCCTGCTCTCGCTCGCACGTTTCCTGTTCATCGGTGCCTTCCGCCGCCGTTTCACCGAAACGATCATCGCCGAGTTGCGCGGCTACATCGATCAGACCGGACGCTCACCTTTCTGGGAAGCCGTCGGCCGGCCGTTCTTCGAGTTCGACTTCTACCGGGCCGACGTGCTCAGCGGCCTCGGCGAAAAGGAGTTCATCGCCGATCTCATGCCCGATCACCCGATCTACGTGCCGCTGCTTCCGCCCGAGGTGCAGGCCGTGATCGGTCGCGTGCACCATGAGACCGAGCCCGCGCTCGCGCTGCTGCGGGCGGAGGGCTTCGCCACGACCAACGAGGTGGACATCTTCGATGCCGGCCCGATCGTGCGCGCCGAAGTCGCGCAGCTCCGCACCATCCGCCACGCGCAGACCGCCAAGCTCTGCGAGATCGTCCCCGCAGATTCCAACGACACCGCGCGCCCGCAGATCCTCGCCAACGGTGCGCTCGGTTTCCGCGCCTGCCTCGGCGCCGTGATGCCGCGCGGCGACGGCGTCGCGCTCGCGGCACCTTTCGCTGATGCACTGCAACTGCGCGTCGGCGACGCCATCACGTTCACGCCCGTCAAATGACCGCGTTCTCCTCGATCAATCCCGCCACTGGCGAGACGGTCTGGACCGGTCGCGCCGCGGATGCCAGCGCGGTCAACGCGGCGGTCGAGCGGGCCCGCGCCGCGTTTCCCGCGTGGGCCCGCGCGCCGCTCGCGGAACGCGAGCGCCACCTGCGCGCCTTCGCGGCGATGCTCGAAACCCGCAAAACCACGCTCGCCGACGCGATCTCGCGCGAGGTCGGCAAGCCCACATGGGAAGCGCTCACTGAGGTGCAGACGATGATCACCAAGGTGGATTTTGCCGTGCGCGCCCACGCGCAGCGCTGCGCAGAGTTTGCCGGCGGGCCGGCGGTGACTCGTTTCCGCCCGCACGGGGTCGTAGCGGTGTTCGGGCCGTTCAATTTCCCCGGCCACCTGCCCAACGGTCACATCGTGCCCGCGCTCCTCGCGGGGAACACCGTTGTGTTTAAGCCGAGCGAGCACGCGCCGTTCGTCGCCGAGCTCACCGCCGCGGCCTGGCGCGACTCCGGGCTGCCCGACGGCGTGCTCACCGTCGTGCAGGGCGGGCGCGAAACCGGCGCCACGCTCGCGCAACATCCTGGCATCGACGGGCTCTTCTTCACCGGCAGCAGCCGCGCCGGGGAGTGGCTCGCGGAACTGTTCGCGCGATCGCCCGGAAAAATCCTCGCGCTCGAGATGGGCGGCAACAACCCGCTCGTCGCCTGGCGCCCGCGCGATCTCCGCGTCGCCGCGCTGCTCACGATCCAGTCGGCTTTCCTCACCGCCGGGCAACGCTGCACCTGCGCGCGCCGCCTCATCGTGCCCGCCGACGCCGAGGGCGACGCGTTCATCTCTGAACTCACGCGCCAAATCGCCGCGATGCGTGTCGGTCCCTTTACCGATCGCCCGGAGCCGTTCATGGGGCCGATGATTTCTGCGGCGGCAGCGAACCACCTAATCGCGTCGCAGGACGCGTTCATCGCAGCCGGAGCCGACCCGCTGGTTTACATGACGCAGCTCAAGGCCAACACCGGCCTCGTCTCCCCCGGCCTGCTTGATGTGACCACGGTGCATGACCGCGAAGACGAGGAATTTTTCGGCCCGCTGCTCCAAGTTGTCCGTGTCCCCGATTTCGACGCCGCGCTCGCCGAGGCAAACGCCACGTGCTACGGTCTCGCCGCGGGCCTCTTGGCCGACGATGCGGCGCTCTACAAGCGTTTCCGCGATGAGCTGCGCGCCGGCCTCATCAACTGGAACCAACCGCTCACGGGCGCGAGCGGGGCGGCGCCCTTCGGGGGTATCGGCGCGAGCGGCAACCACCGGCCAAGCGGATTTTTCGCGGCCGACTACTGCTCGTTTCCCGTCGCGAGCCTCGAGCAGCCCGAACTGAAGATGCCGGCAAGCGTCCCACCCGGCCTCGCGCCCTGACATGGCCGCCGCCATTGAAATCAATTTCGACGGCCTCGTCGGCCCGACACACAACTACGCGGGGCTTTCGCACGGCAACATCGCGTCGATGTCGCACCGCGGCGCCGTCGCCAATCCCCGTGAGGCCGCGTTGCAGGGCCTCGCGAAAATGAAACGCCTCGCCGACCTTGGTCTGCCGCAGGCGGTGCTGCCGCCGCACGAGCGTCCGTCCATCGCCGCGCTGCAAGCGCTCGGCTTCAGGGGCCGCAACGACGCCGCGATCCTCCGCGCCGCCGACCGGCAGGCGCCGGCGCTCCTCGCCGCGTGCTCGTCCGCCTCCGCGATGTGGGTCGCCAACGCCGCGACTGTCACGCCTTCGGCCGACAGCGCCGACGGCCGCGTCCACCTCACGCCCGCCAATCTCGTCAGCAAATTCCACCGGGCCATCGAGCCGCCGCAGACGGCGCGCACGCTCCGTGCGATCTTCCGCGATGCGTCGCGGTTCGTCGTGCACGAGCCCGTGCCCGGCGGCCAGGCGTTCGGCGACGAAGGCGCGGCGAACCACACGCGCTTCGCGCCGACGCACGCGCAGCGCGGGCTGCACCTTTTCACCTACGGGCACCGCGCGATCGACGCCGCCGAGGCACTCGCCCAGCCCCGGCGGTTTGCGTCACGGCAGGCGCTGGAGGCCTCGCAGGCCGTCGCGCGCGGCCACGGGCTCGACGCCGGCGTAGTCGTTTTCGCCCGCCAACACCCCACCGCAATCGACGCCGGCGTGTTTCACAACGACGTGATCGCGGTTGGAAACGAAAACGTCTTCCTCTGCCACGAGCGCACCTTCGTGAACCCCCGCGCCGTATTCGCCGAGTTGCGTCGCCGCTACGCCGCGCTCCACCGGGGCCGTGAACTCACGATCATCGTGGTGCCGGAAACCCGCGTGCCGCTCGCCGACGCCGTGCGCTCCTACCTCTTCAACTCGCAGCTCGTCACGCTCGCGCCGGGTCGCATGGCGCTAATCGCGCCCACGGCGTGCGCCGAGATACCCAGCGTGGCCGCATTCCTAGCCGATCTAATCGCGCGTGGCCGGACGCCACTGCACCAGGTGCACCACCTGGACCTCCGGCAATCGATGCACAACGGCGGCGGCCCCGCGTGCCTGCGACTGCGCGTCGTGCTCACGCCCGCCGAACAGGCCGCGCTGCCTCCCGGGGTTTTTCTCAACGCCACGACCTACGCCGTGCTCGCCGATTGGGTGAGGAATCACTACCGTGACCGCCTGTCCCCCGCAGACCTCGCCGATCCGCAGCTACTCCTCGAAAGCCGCCACGCCCTCGACGAGCTCACGCAACTCCTCGGCCTCGGGTCGATCTACCCATTTCAGACCGCCGGCGCGTGATCAGAAACGGATGACCTGGTTCTGCGCCGCGTGGCGCATCCAGTGATCGACGAGCACGAGGGCCGTCATCGCTTCCACAATGGGCACGGCGCGCGGGACGACGCACGGGTCGTGGCGGCCGCGGCCCATCAGGTCAGTGGCGGCGCCGTGGATGTCCACGGTGCGCTGCGAGCGCAGCACGGTCGCCGTCGGCTTGAAGGCCACGCGAAACACGATCTCCTCGCCATTGCTGATGCCGCCCTGCGTGCCGCCGCTGCGGTTGGTCACGGTGCGCACGCGGCCGTCGCGGGTCTCGAAGAGGTCGTTGTGCTCGCTGCCGCGCATCCGCGCGCCCGCGAAGCCGCTCCCGATCTCGAAGCCCTTGGTCGCGGGCAGCGAGAGCATCGCCTTGGCGAGGTCGGCCTCGAGGCGGTCGAAGACCGGCTCGCCGAACCCGGGGGGCACGCCGCGCACGCGGCACTCGATCACGCCGCCCACCGAGTCGCCCTCGCTCCGCACGGCCTTGATCCGCTCGATCATCTGGGCGGCGGTCGGCAGGTGCGGACAGCGGACGGCCGTGGCCTCCACCTCGGCGAGCGTCGGGAAGGCCGCCAGCGCCTCCGCCGGCGCGAGGATGTCGTGCACTTGCGTAAGAAAAGCGCGAATTTCGATCCCGGCGCCACCGGCCGGGTTCGGGTGGCCGAGAATCTTCTTAGCAATGGCTCCGGCCGCCACGCGCCCGATCGTCTCGCGCGCGGAGCTCCGGCCGCCCCCGCGATGATCCCGGATCCCAAATTTTGCCTGATAGGTGTAATCGGCGTGCGACGGCCGGAATTTGTCGCGCATCTCGTCGTAGGCGCCGGGCCGCTGGTCTGCGTTGCGCACGAGCATCGAGATGGGCGCCCCGGTCGTGCGGCCCTCGAAGAGGCCGGAGAGAATCTCGACCCGGTCCTCCTCCTGGCGGGGGGTCACGATGTCGCTTTGGCCCGGCCGGCGACGGTCGAGCTCGGCTTGGATTTCCACCGCGGTGAGGGGCAGGCGGGGCGGACAGCCCTCGACCACCGCGCCCACGGCCGCGCCGTGGCTTTCGCCCCAAGTGGTGACAGAGAAAAGTTTCCCGAACGTGTTCGGCATTGCGCCGCGGGAGAGTTGGCGGCGCTTACTGGACCGGCAAGCGGCAAATCCGCCCGCGCCCGCGCGGCAACTTTCCCCGCGCGCCGGAGTCCTAACACCCGCACTAGACCGTTTACAAGCCTCGCCGTTTGCCTTCGTTATCGCCTGTGCGGTCGCCGTCCGCCGAAAACTCTCCCTCCCTCCGCATGATCTCGCGCCTCGCCTGCCTGTGCCTCATCGCCGCCACGTTCGCCACCGCCGGCGCGTTTGCGCAGACCGCCTCCCGCATCAAGCCCGCGCCGCCGGTCGATGAACCCGTCAATGGCCTCAAGCTGCCCGATGCCGACCTCGCCACCGTGCTTGAGCTGTTGGAGAGGCTCACCGATCGCACCGTCCTGCGCCCCGCCGCGCTCCAGACCGCGACGTATAATCTCGTTATCAACAAACCCATCACCAAGGCCGAGGCCATCCTCGCCGTGGAGACGGTGCTGGCGCTCAACGGCATCGGCCTCTCGCCGCTGGACGACAAGTTCCTGAAGGTCGTCAATCTCCAGCAAGTCGGCAAGGAAGCGCCCGAGATGATCCAGGGCTCCGCCCTCGGCCTGCCGGCCAGCGGGCGCGTGGCCACAAAGCTGTTCCAGCTCGAGTTCGCCCGGGTTCAGGACATCACCCCGCTGCTCGGCAGCGTGCTCAACGGCCTCTACGGCGGCCCCGTGCTGCTGCAGAACGCCAACGCGATGTTCGTCACCGACAGCATCAGCAACCTTCAGCGCCTGGAGCTTATCCTCCAGGACGTGGACAAGCCCGTCGTCTCCGGCATGAAGCCCAAGTTCTACAGCGTCCGCAACGTCAAGGCCAGCGAGCTGGTCAACAAGCTCCGCGGCATCCTCACCGGCACGCTCCAGCAGCAGCTCGGCACCGCGACCACCTACAGCGCCGACGACCGCACGCAGCAAATCGTCGTCGTCACCGACCCCCGCCAATGGGAATTCTTCACCGAGCTCATCGAGAAGCTCGACCAGAAATCGGATCCCAACACCCGCACCGAGGTGCTCTACCTGAAGAACGCCAAGGCCAAGGACGTCGTCGATGTGCTCAGCCGCATCATCTCCGGCACCACCAGCGCGCTCCAGCGCCAGAACACCGGCTCCGTGCGGCCCGGTCCCACGCCCGCCCCCGGTATGGCGCCCGGCGCCCCGGCCCAACCCACCGTCGTCTCCGCCACCAGCGCTAACAACCCCAACGTCGACGGCGCCGCCTCCACCGAGTTCAGCGCCCTCATGACGGTCGTGAATGACGAGCGCAGCAACGCCGTCGTGGTCTTTGGCACCTCGGACGACATCCGCCTCACCCGTGACCTCGTGGACAAACTCGACATCCAGCTCGCGCAGGTGCGCATCGAGGTCGTCATCGCCGATGTCACGCTGGACGACAACCACGAGTCCGGCATCAGCTCCCTCGGCCTCAAGGTGGAGGGCAACAAATTGGTCGGCTTCTCCGGCAGCGAGGCAAGCGTCACCGTCTCCAACGGCACCATTACCCGCCCCGGCCTCGACCTCGCCGCCGAGATCTCGATCAAGACCACGCCCCGCAAGCGCAACAACGCCATCATCACCCAGCCTTCGACCGTCACCAGCCACGGCAAGGAGGCCAAGTTCTTCACCGGCGAGACCCGCCCGGTCGTCACGGGCACCATCAACTCCGCGGCCGGTGCGACCACGGGCCTGGCCTCCAGCTCCACCGTCACCCAGCAGCAAATCGGCACAACGCTCACGGCCACGCCCTTCATCGGCGTCAACAACTCCGTGCAGCTCGAAATCACCCAGTCGGTCGAGGACGTGACCGGCACCGTGAAGGTGGATGCCAACGACCAATACATCATCGGCAAACGCGAGTCCAAGAGCTACGTGAGCGCCATGTCCGGCGACATCCTAGTTTTCAGCGGCTTCAGGAAAAACACCATGGTCAACGAGACCAACCGTCTCGGCCCCATCCCGATTATTGGCGACCTCTTCGGCTCGCGGAAGAAATCCGCCAACCGCTCCGAGCTCATTTTCTTCATCCGCGCGACCGTCATCACCAACAACCCCGTCATCGACAACGCGGAGACCATGAAGCGCATCGAACAGCTCCCCGCGCGCGACGCCATCAAGGGCGCCCTCGACTCCAACTACACGCCGTCCAAGTGAACGTGCTCGCTCCGGACCCCCTGCCCGCCGTGCTCGACACGGCGCTCACCGACGAACAGCGCCAGGCGATCGCCGAGGCCCCCCGCGAGAAACGCCTCGCCGCCCTCGCCGCCGCCCTCGGCCGCCCCGAGTCCGAGGTGCTGGAAACCCTCGTCGCCGCCACCGGCCTCACCCTCGCCACGAACCTCGAGACCGACCCCGCGGCTCGCGGCCTTCTCCCCGCCCGCCTCGTCCACGAATACCAGATCATCCCAATCAAGTTCGGCACCGCCGACGAGTCCGCGCTCCATCTCGCCACCGCCTGGCTGCCGGACGACACCATGCGCGCCTGGCTGCGCACCTTTACCCCGCTCCCGCTGATCTGGCACCTCGCCGTGCCCGAACGCATCCATCAGCTCATCATCGAGAATTTTGGCGTCGGCTCCGGCTCGCTCGACGAAAACGACGACAGCTACGTCGCCCCCGAGACGCAGAAGGAGACCGACGAAGTCGTGGACGAGGACGCCGCCGTCGTGCGCTTCGTCACCGATGTCATCTCGCAGGCCATCGAGGATCAGGCGACCGACATCCATTTCGAGCCGCAGGAAGGCCAGCTCCGCATCCGCTACCGGGTGGACGGCCTCCTCGTGCCCGTGCCCGTGCCCGACAACCTCCTGCGCTTCCAGGACGCCATCATCTCGCGCCTGAAAATCATGGCGCGGATGAACATCTCCGAAAAACGCCTCCCGCAGGACGGTCGCATCAACTTCAAGGCCGGCGGCCTCGTGCTCGATATCCGCGTCTCCACCGTCCCCACCATCTACGCCGAGTCGATCTCGCTGCGCCTGCTGAACCAGAAAAAGGAAGCCTACACGATGGAGCGCCTCGGCATGAGCGCCGAGGAACAGGCCCAGATCACCGGAATCCTCGACTATCCCCACGGCATCATCCTCGTCACCGGCCCCACCGGCTCCGGCAAAAGCACCTCGCTCAACGCCTTTCTCCGCAAGATCAACTCCACCGATCTGCGCATCATCACCATCGAGGATCCGATCGAGTATGAGGTCCCCGGCGTGAACCAGATGCAGGTGCGCCCCGAGATCGGGCTCACCTTTGCCGACGCCCTCCGCCACGTCCTCCGCCAGGATCCCGATGTGATCATGGTCGGCGAAATCCGCGACAAGGACACTGCCGAGATCGCCATCCGCGCCTCGCTCACGGGCCATCTGGTTTTCTCGACCCTGCACACCAACGACGCGCCCGGTGCGATCACCCGCCTCGTGGACATGGGCATCGAGCCCTTCCTCGTCGCGAGCGCCATCGAGCTCGTGATCGCGCAGCGCCTCGTGCGCCGCCTCTGCCCGGAGTGCTCGCGGCCCGCGCCGATCTCGCACGTGAAGCTCGTGGAGAACCTCGCGATCCTCGGGTGCGACGCCGCTGAGGCCGCCGGCATCGAGACCCTGCGCGCGCCGGTCGGCTGCGATCGTTGCCGCGGCACCGGCTACCGCGGGCGCATCGGGCTCTTCGAGATTTTCCGGCTCAACGAGGAGATGCACCAGCTCGTGCTCTCGCGCGAGAGCACGCGCACCCTCGCGGAATGCGCGCGGAAGAACGGCATGCGAACGCTCGGCCAGAGCGGCTGGGAAAAAGTGAAGGCCGGCCACACCACCTTCGACGAAGTGCTCCGCGTGATCACCATCACGGAGAAGTAGCGCATGCCCCGCTTCGCCTACACCGCCCGTGATCGCGCTGGCCAAGCCGTGGCCGCCGATTTCGAGGCGCCGTCGCGCAAGGATGCTCTCCGGCTGCTCGCCGCCCGCGGCCTCCAGGTCGTCGCCATCAGCGAGTCCGCGGCCGGTCCCGCACCCAAGGCCGGCGCCACCGCCAAACCCAAGGCCGAGAAAATCATCGTTACGTCGGTCTCGCGGCAGCCGCCCACGCGCAAGGAATGCCTGCCGTTCCTCGAGGCGCTCCACGATCTGGCGACGAGCGGGCTCTCGGCCGGCGAAGCCGTGCGGCTGCTCTCGGTGCGCATCAAGGAGCCGAGGTTTCGCCAGCTCTGCGCCCATCTCTGGTCGCAAATCAGCGAGGGCGCGCCGCTCTCGCGCGCGATGGCCTCGCTCCCCCAGGTTTTCGACCCGTCGATCACCAATCTCATCCAGGCCGGCGAGGCCACGGGCTCGCTCAACGACACGCTCGCGCGCCTGATCGCGCATCTGACCGAGCAGCGTGAGCTCCGGCGCCAGCTCGTCGCGGCGCTGGCCTACCCGGTGTTCATGGTGGTCGTCGCCGGCGGCGTCGTGGTTTTTTTCCTGCTGTTCCTCCTGCCGCGGCTGAAGACGCTCCTGGCTTCGCTCGGCGGCAAGATGCCCGCCTCGACTTCCCTGTTGATCGGCGTTTCCGAGTTTGCGCTCAGCTTCTACGGCCTCGCGGTCCTCATCCTCGCGATCATCGGGCTGGTGTCCTTTCTCGGCTGGAGGCAGACCGCGGCGGGCCGGACGGCGACCGATCAATGGCTGCTGGGGCTGCCGTTTGTCGGGCCGTTCCTCATTTCCCAGACGGTGCTGGCCTTCTCGCAGACGCTTTCGGTGCTGCTCGCCAACGGCATCACCGCCGCCGAGGCGCTGCGCATGACCGAGAAGCAGATCGCGAACACCGTGCACCGCGCGGCCTTCAACACCGCGACGGCGCGCGTGCTCGAGGGCGAGTCGCTCTCCGGCGCGCTGCAACGCACCGGCTGCTTCCCCGACCTCGTGCTCGATCGTCTCGCCGTCGGCGAGAACACGGGCAACATCGTGCCCAGCCTGCGCCAGATCGCGGCGACCTACCAGAAGACGATTTCAAACCAGCTGAGCACGTTCACCAAGGTCTTCGCCAGCGGCGTGCTGCTGGCGGTGTTCGTCTTCGTGGGCTTCATCGCCTACGCGATCGTGAGCGCGGTGTTCAGCGTCAGCGCGAGTTTCAAGATGGGCGGCTGAAGCCGCCCGCGCCTCACGGCACTTCGTAAACCTCGACGAGGGCGACGCCGGTGCCGCCGTTCACGCCGGAGACCTGCGCGGTGTAGTTGCCGGGTTCGAGGGTCACGAGGAGCATCGCGTCGCGGCTCGCGCCGTCGGCGAGCGCAAAGGCCCCCACGCTCGCGCCCACCGTCGTGAGCTGGTTGTCGCCGCCCCAGTTGTCGTTTTCGCGGATGACCGTGCTGCTGGAGAAAAGCTGCAGCCGCGGATCGGCGAGCACGCCGGGCACGCCGAACGCCGCGAGCGCCGGCCCGATCGCGCGGATCAGCACGGTGCGGGCGGAATTTCCGCCGATCACGAAGCCCGCGATCAGAATGTCGCCGCCAGTGCCGACCTGCGTGCGGGCGGAGACGTTGACGAGGCGCGGCGTCGCGGCGACGGGCACGGCGGTGGCATCATAGATCTCGGCGAGGGCTATGCCCGTGCCGTTGTTCTTCCCGACAATTTGCACGCTGTAGGCCCCGGTGGCGGGAGAGGCCGCGAGCGCGGCGTCGAGGCTCGCGGGACCAGTGAGGGTGAAAGCGCCCACCTGAGTCGAGCGCGCGAGCACCTGCGCGTCGCCCGCCCAATCGTCGTTGCTGGCAATGGTGGCCGTGCCCTGCACGACGGTCATCACCGGATCAGCGAGCACGCCCGTGAGGCCGAACTGCCCGAGCGACGGGCCGACGCCGCGGAGGAGCAGTGGCTTGGCGCCCGTCGTGCCGGCGCCACCCACGGCGAAGCCCACGAAAAGCCCTTCCGCGCCAGTGCCGGCGTTGGTGCGGATGGCGAGGTTGACCAGGCGGCCGGCGTTTGGGGTGGCGGCGATTACCGTGAGCGGGACGGCGTCGCTCATGACCGGGGCGCCGATGGAACCGGTGACTTCGACGCTGTAGCTGCCGATGCTGGCGGGCACGGCGTTGGGAATGATCAGCGTGGCGGCAGTCGCGCCCGGAAGCGCCTGGCCGTTGCGAAACCACTGGTAAGCGGTGGCGTCGCGCGCCGTGACGCCGAAAACCACCGTGCTGCCCGCGGCGACGGTCTGCGGCGCGGGCTGCGTGAGAATAATCGGACGGCCGCCGCTCACCGCGACGGTGAAGGTGCCCTCGGCCACGTTGCCGTTCACATCGGTCGCGCGCACCGTGACAGTCGCAGTGCCGCCCGCGATGCCACCGACCGTGAGCGTGGAGCCGGCGAGCGAGGCGACGACGGCCTGCGGCGCGGTGTTTTCCACGGCAAACTCGATGTGCGAGCGGCCGGTGAGCGCGGGGAAGAGCGAGACCTCGCGGATGGAGTTGATGACGACGATGTGGTTCTGGTCGATGTTGCCGCCGAAATAATTCCGCACCGGCAGCTCGGCGAGCACCCCGCCGGCGTTGGTGCGCGGCAGCCCGGCCATGCGGTCGACGACCGTCATGCCGGTGCCGAGCACGCGGCCAAAGACGGAATAGCCGCCGCCGTTGGCGGGCCCGAGGATGGTGGAGTTGTCGCGCACATTGAAATACCACTCGCTGGTGGCACTGTTGACCTCGCTGGTGCGGGCGGCGGCGAGCGTCCCGCGGGCGTTGACGAGGTTGTATTCGAGGGCGATGGGCGCCTGTTTCGAAATCGCAAGGACCTGGAAAGGCAGCGTGTAGGTGTAGCCGCCGCCTTGCACGATGGAGATGGCGCCACCGTCAAAGGTGGCGGCGCGGTGCATGAACGAGTTCACATAGGCGCCCGAGGCGACGTAGCTGAGGAAATTCGTCACGTGGCGCGGCGCGAAGTCTGTGCGGAGCTCGACGCCGAACTGGCCGAAGATGGTGTCATACTGCACGAACCGCGTGCCGGCGACCCCGGGCACGCCAAAATACTCCGTGAGGTCGAGGGTGACCGGCGGCGTCGAGGTGGTCATCGTCTGGGCCGGCAAAGCCCGCAGCAGCACGGGCACGCCCGACTGGGCGCGCAACGAGGCGGCGGCAATGAGACTCAGGAGGACTGACGCGAGACAGACAAAACGCATAAACGGTGATTGGGACAAAGCCCGACGCCGCGGCCAATCACTTTGTTCCACGCAACCGCGACCCGGTCCGACGACTCAGAACCTCACCGTCAATTGGCTTGCCAGCGTGCGCGAGGTCGCGCGGGCCCCGCTGTCGCCGCGCTGGAGGCCGCCGTGCAGCTTGAGCTGCAAATGCGGCGTGAAGCGGAAAGCGGGGGCGAACTCCCATCGCGTAACCTCGCGCCCCCAGCGCACCCGTTCGCCCAAATGCGGGATCGTGCCGTAAACCTGCCGGCCCCAGCGCACGGCGCTGGAGAACTGCGGCGTGAACTTGTAGCGCAGTTCAGCGTAGCCCGCGATCGTGTCGCCGTCGCCGATGCCGGGGATCTCGAAACGCGCGGCGTAAATCTCGGCCCACACCTGCACGTGCCGCCAGGCAAACGCCATGTCGTGCGCGATTACGCGCTGGCGGTAGCTCGCCCGGCTGAGCCCGGCCGGCACGGAGACGCCGGCATATTCGCGCAGATAAACGCCGTCGCTCGCCGACACGCCAAAATCCCACATCGGACTCGGCCGCCAGCCGAGCCGGACATTAACTGTGGGATGGTTGATCTGTTCGGCGGGGTGCGACCACGCATCGGGTCGCGAAGACAGCGAACCGAGCTTGGCCTCGGCCGCGTAGCGGAACCGCCCGATCTGCCCGGAAGCCGCCGCCCCGATCGCATACGATGGCCCCCACACGATCGGGAAACGGCGGTCTTTTTCCACCGCTTCGGTCGTGGCCAGCAAACCGGGGCGGACATGGCCCCAGCGCAGCAGCGTGGCGCTCGACGGCGCGGCCTGCGTGTCCCAGAGCGGCGTGAGATGATCGTAGGGCAGCGGCGCGACGATGAACGGATCGGTCCACGCACCGTGGCGGTTGACCCAGTTGCCGACCACCGTGGCAAACTTGCCCAGTTGAAAATTAACGCGCCGGCCGCCCCACGGGGCCAGGCGCAGCGCATACTCGTCGAACCGCACCCGCAGGTCTGAGGACTCGGGATCAAAGCCGCGATCGACGCGCAGCTGCGCAAACGCGTAGGTGCGCGGACCGAGCTGGGCGTCCAGAAACGTCGTGAGCCGCGGTGTGAAGAGCCGCCGGTCCTTGGTGTCGATCACGCCCGGAGCGGAGGGGTGCTGCAGATCGTAGGCCTCGAGATCGAGCAGGCCGCTCACCCGCGCGCGGACGCGGCCCTCCTGGGCGCTGAAGGTGAGCGACTCCGCCAGCCGGTCGAAAAAATCGTCCGCCGCGCGCGGCACGGCCGGCACGGCCAGCAGACAGGCGATGAGACGGAGCGGCTTCACGAGGAGGAGACGGTGCGGAGGGGCGGCGGCGACCAGCGCAGCCGCACTTCGAAGACAGTCCAGTTTTCATCCGAGCGCAACAGCCGCAAATCACCCAAGTGCAGGCGAGCCAGCTCGCGCGCGAGGTTGAGGCCCAAGCCGTAGCCGGGGACGTTTTCGCCCATCACCCCGCGGTGGAAGCGCTCGAAGATGTGCGACTGCGCCGCCGGCGCGATGGTGCGGCCGGTGTTGGCGACGGTGAGCGTGACGACCTCGCCCTCGACGACCGCGGCGATCCGGATGCGGCCGTCGGGCACGTTGTATTTGCGCGCGTTCTCGAGCAGGTTGTGCAGAATGATCGCGGTGTAGCGTTTTTCGCCGGCGATGTGAAGGTCCGGCGGGAAATCCGTCTCGACCCGCACCGCGAGCCCATCGGGCGCCGCGCCGAGATCGTCGAGCGAGGCCTCGATGAGGGCGCTCAGGTTGACGGGCCCAAAGGCCAGCTTGAGCCGGCCCGCATCCATCCGCGAAAGGAGCAACAGATCCTCGATGAGGCTCGAGAGCCGGTAAGTCTGGTGGATGAGGGCCGAGATCGCGTCGCACTCCTCGGGCGTGAGATTGTCGTTCGCGAGGAGCTCCTCGAGGCCCGCGCGCAGGACCGTGACGGGGGTCTTTAGCTGGTGGGAGGCGTCGGCGGAAAACCGCGCGGAGCGCTGCAGCTCGGCGCTCGTCATTTCCAGCGCGGCCTCGGCGCGGGCGCGCTGGGTGCGGTTCTCCTCGGAATCGGAAGCGAGCTTCTCGACGGGCGCCGCGAACCGCGCCGAGACCACATGGCTGCCGCCGAGGCCCACGAGCAGCAGCAACGCGCCGGCCCCGAGCACCTGCCAGCGCAGCCGCGCCTGCCGCGCTTCAAGCTCGGCCAGGGGAAAAACACAGACCTCGAGCGCCGGGGCGTAGAGCGAATCGGCGTTGAGCCGCTGGGCAAAGAGCAGGTGCGGCTCGCCCTCGAGCAGCACGCGCACCGGCGCGGCTTGATCGTCGCGCACCTCGCGCGCCAGCGCGGCCTCGGCGGCGGGCGAGAGCGCGGCGGAATGCAGCCGGCCGCGCACCTGCACGCCGATCTTCATCCCGGAGCGCGCCTCGCGCCGGCCCACGGCCGGCGGCTCGAAGCCCAACACGAGCGCGGCAATGGGCTCACCCGTCTCCATCGACAGGATCGGCATCGCGATCACCTCGAAGATCATGGCCTCGCCCGCCGCGGTCTCGCGCGTGAGGTAGCCGGTCTGCGGTTCGGCCGGCAGCGCCGGCAGCGCGAGCTGCTTCTCCTCGGCCGGCGAGAGCGCCCCGACCGCCCGCGGATTGTTAGCGGGGATGACCGCGCCGTCGCGCCCGAGGAAACGATAAAATTTCGCCTGCAGGCCGGGCGCGGCGGTGCCCGGCGCGGAGTCCGCGGCCGGCGCCATCAGATCGCGCAGTTCGTTCTCCGCGCTCGGGTAGAGCAGGTCGAGCGCGTCGTCCTCGAGCGCGGACTGGATGCGCGAACGCCGCACGAGCGAGCGGCAGCGCTCGACGAGGCCCGCGTGGCGGATCGCGCGGGCGTTGCGCAGCACGGCCAGCTCGCCTTGGAACTCGCGGCGCATGTCCGCCTCGGCATTGCCCGCGAGACTGCGCTCGCCGACGTAGAGGCCGAGCACCGTCACCAAGGTGACGACGACCATCGTGGCCACGCGCAGCTTGGTGCGAAAGCCCGCCACGCGGGTGGCCTGCGGCTCGCGCGGCGCATTCACGGGAAATCCACGCGCAGCGTCGCGTCGACCGCGAGGTCGACGGCGTGCGCCTTGGTCTGCTTGCTGTCGATCCACGCGCGGAGCGTGTGACGCCCGGGCGGGAGGCCCGTGAGGCGAAACGTCCCGTCGGCCGCCGTGATCGTGAAGTGCGGGGTGTCGAGCACGAGGATGAGCGCGCGCATGTGCTCATGCACATCGCAGCGCAGCGTCACGAGCCCGGGCGTGTCGAAGAGCACCCCCGGCACGGGCCGCTCGTCCGCGCGGTAGCGGCCAAGGTCGAACCGCTTCGTCGGCGAAAAGGAAAAGACATTGTGGAAGGTGTCGTCGAGGTTGGGAAACTCCACGCGCGTCCCCGCCTGCACCGGCAGCAGCGCGGGCACAAACGTGAGATCCTTCTGGAGGATCTGGGCAACGGGCGCGGCCGACGGGCGCGGGAACGAGCCCTCGAGGTAAACCACCGCCACCGGTGGATTGGTCGAGAGCACGCCGGCCTTGGCGACGATCTCGTAGCGCTGGTTGACCACCGGCGTGGCGCGGGCCTTCGGCAGGACCACGCGGCCCTCGATGGTGGCGGCGGCGAGCGGCGCACCCAGGACGCACAGCAGAAAAAGTCCGCGCAAGATCATGGGTGGGCCTTCAGGGTGTAGCCGACGCCGCGGAGCGTGTGGATGAGCGGCGGGGAGAAACCCGAGTCGATTTTCTTCCGCAGCCGCGTGATGAAGATCTCGACGGTGCGCGTGTCGTATTCGTGGTCGCGCTGCCAGACGCGCTCGCAGAGTTCCGTGCGAGAGAACGGCCGGCCCGGCTCCTGCATGAGCACCTGGAGCACGTCGAATTCCCGCGGCGAAAGCGCGATCGGCTTGCCCGCGCGCACGACACGCCGGTGCCGCACATCCATGTGCAGGTCCGCCGCGCGCAGCAGATCGGAGGCGTGGCCGGCCGCGCCGCGGCGGCCGAGCGCCTCGACGCGCGCGGCCAGCTCGTCCATCGAGAAGGGCTTGGCCAGGTAGTCGTCCGCGCCGGCGTGGAGGCCCTTGACGCGATGCTCGACCTCGCTGCGGGCGGTGAGGATCAGCACGCGCGCCGGGCTCTGCACCTCGCGCAGCCGAGCGAGCACCGAGAGCCCGTCGAGCCCCGGCAGGCTGAGATCGAGCACGACGAGGTCCGGCGGATCAGCGAGGGCGGTCTTCAGGCCCTCGGCGCCGTCATGCACCGTGGTGAGCGCATGGCCGTGCCGCGCCAGCGCACGCGAGACGTGCCCGGCCAGCTGTTTTTCGTCTTCGATCACGAGGATGCGCATGTCCGCCGGCGTCATCGGGGGAAACAACACCGGCGCAGGGCGGAAGCGTTTCCACCGGGCGCACAGCGTCAAGGCACCTCGTAGATCTCAATCAGGGCTTCGCCGGTGCCGTTGCTGGCGCCGCGCACCTGCGCGGTGTAGCTGCCGGGCGCGAGGATGGCGACGAGCGCGGCATCGCGGCTGCCCGCGGTCAGGCCAAAGGCTCCCACCGCCGTGAAGGTGGGTGCCAGCGAGCCATCCCAGTTGTCGTTGCCGGTCTGGCGCACGCCGGCGCTGTTGAAAACATCGAGCACCGGATCGGCGAGCGCGCCGCCCAAGCCAAAGGCCGCGAGCTGCGGGCCGATGGCGCGGATGAGCAGGCGCTTGGCGCCGGCGCCCGTGATGTTGAAGCCGGCGATCAAAATGTCGTCGCCGGTGCCGACGCGATTGAGCGCAGAGACGTTGATCATGCGGGCGGCGGTCGCCGGGCCGGTGTCGTAGGCCTCGACGAGCACCACGCCTGCGCCAGTGCCGCGCGTCTGCACAGAGACGGGCCCGCTGATGTCGCGGAGGAAAGCTGCGTCGAGGCTGCCGTTGGTAAAAGGAAACGCCCCCACGCTTGCAAACGTCGGCGCGAGCACCGCCGGCCAGTTGTCGTTCACGAAGACCGAGGTGGAGCCCTCAAACAGCTCAAGGCGCGGGTCCGCCATCGCGCCCGGCAGTCCGAAGCCAGCGAGGGCCGGGCCCGCGGCGCGCACGAGCACCTGGCGCGCGCCATCGCGGACCACGACGCCGAAAGAAAGGATTTGCCCGGCGGCGAGCGTGGTGCGCACGGAGAGGTTGGAAAGCCGCGCCGCTGGATCGATCGGGGGCGGCAGGGGCGGCGTGACGGTGAGACGGGCGACGTTGCTGGTCGCGGAGCCGGCGGCATTGGTGGCGACCACAGTGTAGTCGCCGGCATCGTCGGTCTGCGCGCCGGCGAGGGTGAACGTGGCATTTGTCGCGCCGGCGATGGCCACGCCGTTGCGCCGCCATTGGAAGGTAGGTGGCGGCGAACCGCTGGCTCCCGCGCTGAATGTCACCAGCGCGCCCGCGACCACGGACTGATCGCCGGGCTGCGTCGTGATGGCGGGCGCGACGTCGGCGCCGCCCGTGATGGTGAAGACCAGCGGCACCGGCCCGATCGTATCGCCCTGCGCATTGGTGGAGCGCCACGCCTGCACCGACGCCTGGAAGGTGCCCGCCGTGGTGGGGATGCCCGTGATGGTGCCGGAGGAAGCATTCAGCACCCCGTTGCCATTCACGCCCAGAAGCGCGAGCCCGGGCGGCAATCCCGTGACGCGAAACGACGCCGGCGGATCGCCGGGCGTGCCCGTAACCGTGAACAATAGCGGCGTAATCGTCGTGCCCACGGTTCCCGCAATGGGCTGAGGCCGGCTGAAAACGATCTCGGTCGCGCCCGCGAGCGTATGCACGGCCCCGAGCGACGCCAGCGTGCCGAGCGCGGGCCGGAGCAAGGCGCCGAGGGGCGAGGCCGCGAACGCTTCGCCCGCGGCGGAGGCGACGCGGAGCACCGGCGTGCGCTGCAACAGCAGGATGAGCGCCGCCGCCGAAAGGTGCCGGCCGTGCAGACGATGAAGGAAATAAACAAAGTGCTTCATGAAATGATCAGTTGCAGCCGCAGCCGCTGCCGCCGACGCCGCGTCCGCCGGTCGCCGCCTCGCGTGAAAAATAAATGTGCTCCGCCATCGCCGTCTGCAGCGGATCGCGGTCGGCGCGCATCTCGTAGGAAGTCAGGGTCGCGCGCTCCCAGGGCTGCACGCGCACGAGGGCGGAATGGGTGCAGCCGGAGAAGGTCGCGCCGAGCGCGGCGAGCAGGACAGCAGGGATAAGGCGGTGTCTCATGGTGAAAGCGGCGCGGGCAGCTCGGCGAGCAGCAGCTCGATGTGCGCGCGGAGTTCGCGCTCCGTCGGCTCGCCGCGGAACCCTTGGTGGATGAAGCGCACGCGGCCGTCGGGCCCGAGCAGGTAGCTCGTCGGCATCGCGGGCACGACGACTTGCTTCGCGAGTTTCTGCTGGCGATCGAGCAGCGTGGGGAACGGGGGCGCGAGTTTCTTGGCAAACGCCTCCGCGGCGGGAGCCTTTTCGTCGATGCTCACCGCCACGATCACGAGGCCCCGGGACGCGTAGGCGGCGTGGAGCTTGGCCATCGCGGGAAACGACGCCTTGCACGGCGCGCACCACGAGGCCCAGAAATCCACGAGCACGACTTTGCCCGCCGTGCCGGGCACCGTCATGCCCCGCAGGCCGGTCACACCGGGCTCCGCGATCGGCGGAAACACATCGCCGACCTTAATCGCGGCAAAAGCCGGGGCGGCGGTGATCAAAGCCAGCAGGGCGGCGAGGCGGATGATTCGATTAAGCGGCGACATGGTGATAAAAACCGCGCGTCTGCGCGCGCACCCGATCCGTGATGATGAGACCTTCGGCCCCGGGGCAGGCCTGTATGAAATCGATGCCCTTGGGCACCCCGAGGACAAAGGCCGTCGTGGAGAGCACGCCGGCCTGCAGGCAACTTGAGGCCACGACCGTCGCCTGCGTGCAGCCGTTGGCCACCGGCCAGCCCGTGCGCGGATCGATGATGTGGCCGTAGCGCTTGCCCTCGATCGTGAAGCTCCGGAGGTAGTCGCCGGAAGAAGCCACGCCCTGCCCGAGGATGGCGAGGCTGCCGTCGCTGCGGCCCGGCTGGCGCGGATCCTCGAGGCCGATGTGCCAGGCCGGTCGGCCCGGCGGCCGGCCCAGCGCCCGGAGATCGTGGCCGAAATCCACCAGCGCACTCGTGATGCCATGCTCTCCCGCGATCCGCGCGACGAAGTCCACGGCGTATTCCTTGCCGAAGCCGCCGAAGTCGAGCGCCATGCCTGCCACGGGGAGAAACACCTTGCCGGGCGCGCGCTGCACTTTTTTCCAGCCCACGAGCGCGAGCGCCGCGGCGATCTCGGCGGTGGCGGGGATGCGGGGCTGCGCTGCCTTGTAATCCCAAAGCCGCAGGAGCGGCAGCGCCGTGGGATCGAGCACGCCCTGCGTCATGAAGTGCAGCGTGTCGCAGAGCTTGAGCAGGCCCTCCATCTCGGCATCGACTGCGATCCATTCGCGGCCGGCGGCGGCGTTGATGCGGCTCACGAGACTGTCGGGGCGGAAACGGGAATACTTCGCTTCAAACGCCGTCACCCACGCGACCGCCGCGCGCTCGAAACCCTGCGCCTGCGCGTCGCCGCCCGGGGCGGCGTATTGCACCTCGCACGTGGTGCCCAGCGCGGCAAACGACAGGCGGCGCAGCGGCAGCGCGTCGGCCGCCGTGGTGGCGGGAGGCGGCGGCGTGCGGCGGGTTTGCGCGAAGACGGCCATGTGGTTTACCAGGAGAACTTGGCGCCGAGCGTGAGGATGTTGGCGCGGCTGTAGGCGCTCTGCGGGGTGACGCCGTCGCGTCCGCGCATGTCGTAGATCTCGAAGGCGGCGTCGAACTCGAGCGCCGCCGTCACCGTCCAGATGAGCTTCGCCCCGTAGTTGACGGATCGCAGCGCGGAGAGCCGCCAGTCCGAGGAATAGAAAGGCCCCTGCGGCCGCGGCGGACCCTGCAACGGCACGATCGGCCGCCCGTCGAGGCGATAGTAGTAAAAGTCGGCCGCGTCCTGATCGTGGAAACGCAGGCCGGGGCGGAGAATCAGCGACTCGCCGAGGCGCTGAAACCAAGCCAGTTCGACCGTGTGCGAGGCGACGCCAAAGGAATCGCGATAGTAGCGCCAGCTCGCGTCGAGTGCGCCGCGCGCCGCCGGGAAGGAGCGGTTGAGCGCCGCCAGCGCGATCCACTTGTCGCGCTCGTTGGGCCGGTTCTCGGGAAAGGTGAGCGGCAGCGAGATGCCGGGGAAAAGCTCCGTGTCTTTTTGCACGAGCTTGTAGGGATCGGCGAGGTAGCCGGTCTGGCGGCCCCACGTGACGTTGAAGGTCGCCGAGGTGCGCGGGTCGAGCAGCTGCGTGACACCGAGGATCAGATCATTGGTGCGCTTGCGGGCAAGGCCGCGCTGATGGAAGACCTTCACATCGTCATGCGTGCCGGCCACGCCGGCGAGGAGCGTGGTGTTCTTCTGGTTGAAATCGGTCAGCGTGTTGAGCGACCAGCCGTCGGAGACGTAGTCGCTCTCGCGGCTGTTGCCCGCGCCGAGGGCGACGTTGACGCGGCCAAACTGGCGCGAGAGCGCGCCGTTCCAAGCCTTGCGCCGATCCGTGAGCTTGGAGAGCGGAACCTGATCGCTGCCGGCGGGCGCGGGCTGCCCGCTGGGCGTGGCTCCCGTGATTGCGTCAACGACGCCCTCAAGCCGGAGGTGCATCGTGGGCCCGAGATCCTTTTCGATGGCGGCGCTGTGAACCTCGATGGCAACGCGGCCGCCGGATTCACGGTAATCCTGATATTTGTAGCGCACGTATTCCTCGGCCCGGGCGGCACGGGGCGCGAACCACACGAGCAGCGTGGAGAGGGCGGCGGCACGGAGCGGTGGGCGGAAGCGAAAATTCATCAGGGGCGAAAAAACAAGGGAGCCGAAAGGGGATTTGTCACTGGCGACGGCGCAACCGGTGAAAGGTAACAGAACATTCAAACCCCGCGGCCGCTCCCGTGTGCGCCCCGGCTAGCGCGGCAGCTCGACCGCAGTGACCCGAAGCTGGAGGGTAAGTTTCGACTCATTGCCGCGGGTCGCCGAGAGGCCGAAGCGCTCGATGCCGATGTAGGGCGCGCGCTTCTGGAGATTGAGGTAGAACTGCTGGAGCATCACGAAGTCCGCCCCGTTGACCTGATAGTCCACGCTATGCACGGTGAAATCACCGCTCTTCTCGGAGGTTGCGGCGCTGGAGCCGTAGTTGTTGCGCAGGCCGGCCTCGTGCGCGGCTTGGTTGACCGCGTCGAGGAGCTGGGCGCGGTCGAGGGTCTTGCCCGGTTCGAGCTGCGCGGCCGAGGCCTGCACGCTCTTCTGCACCGTTTCGCGCTGATCGAGCCAGAGCTTTTGCTCGGCGAGCGTGGTGCCGGTGCTGCGCTGCTCGCGCCAGAACGCGCCCGCCCGCGTCCCGAAGGCCGAGAGCCACCACAGCACGCCGATGAGGAGAAAGGCCAAGAGGAGATATTTCTCACGCGCGCGCCGCGTGAGAAAATAGAGGCGGAGGGCGGGGATCATTGGGCGATGGAGTCGGCGCGCTTCACGCTGCCGGGCTTGAACACCACGGTCAGGCGGAAGGTGCCGCCGTCGTTGCGGGTCTTTTCGTCGCGCGTCTCGACGCTCTGGATCATCGGGAGCCGGCGCAGCGTGGCGACGTAGGCGCTGAGCTGGCCCATGCTCGTGGTCGCGGCCTCGACGAAGAGAGTATGGAGACCGGTGTTGGAGCTAGCCGAGGCGCTGACGAAGGTGATCTCGGCGGGCTTGCGGTTGTCCTCGGTGAGGAGCGCGATCATCTCGAAGGGCAGGAGGCGCTTGGTCGCGAGGTCGTCGATGCGGTTGGCGAGCGCGTGTGATTTCCTGATTTCCTCCACGCGCGGGGCCTGGGCGGCGACGCGGGCGAGCCGAGCCACCTGCCAGAATTTCCGCGCGCCCAGGATCCCCAGCTCCGCCACGGCGAGCAGCAGGAGCGCGGCGACGGCGCCGAGCGCGACGCGCCAGAGAAACACATCGCGGCGGTCGGCGTTGCGGCGCGCGGCGAGTTCGATCTTGTCGCGCACATCGAGCTGCGCGGCCACGGGGGCGGCCAGTCGTGAAACCAACGTCCCCGAGCGAAACCCGAGATATCCGTCGCTCGCCGCCGGTTCGGCGGTGAGCGGAGCCGCCACCTCGGTGACACGCCCCGCGCCTTCCAGCGATGCGATCAGCTGGTCGCGCGCGCGGACCCGATCCTCGTCGGAGAGATCAGCTGCGAGCGTCTCGGTGACGACGCGCACCGGCACCGGGGATTTTTCCCATTGCAGGGCGGTCAAGGCCTCGGCCGAGGCCAGCAGCAGCGTCGTGCCCGGGGCGACTGGCGCACCGAGCGCCGCGGCAAAGCCCGGAATCACCAGCTCGGTCTCGGCCCACTCGGCCGTCTGTTCACCGGTGAAGCGCCGGCGATAGGCGCCGAACACGAGGGCATTCTCCGCCCCCGGCACCCAGAACGAGCCGTAGTAGAGTTGGGCGAGCGGAAAGGGCGCGAGGCTCTCGAGCGCAAGCTCGGCCTGGGCCGCCGCCTCGGCGGGGGTGGCGCCCGCCGCGATGGGCACGGAGCGCGTGAAAAAGAGCGCGTCAGGCAGCAACGCCACCCGGGGGGGCGGAGGTCCGGCTCGGAGAAAGCTCAGCGGCGAGGCGCACATGGAATGGACGGCGAGGAACTAGGGTCCCGCCGGCGGCGGGGGCGGAGGAGGAATTTCATCATTTTCCCTGATTTCCAAGAGCGTAAACGGATAACGCAGGCTGGCGGCGGTTCCGGCATTTTTCGCGGTCCCGGCGGCCTGGGCGGCGTTGGGCGCGGATTGCTGCTGGGCCGAGGACTTGGCGGCGGAGGGGCGGACGACGGCGGGCGTGGCGGTTTTATGCACCGTAGTAGCGCCGCCGGGCGGCGCGACCACCGCGGAAAGACGAAATTCCGTGCGCCCATCGCGCACTGTGACGGTGACGCGCAAGGCGCTGATCGTGGTGGCGAAACCGGAGGAGTCGCCGGCCGGGCCGGCGATGCGCTGGACCTCGTTGGGATTCTGCACGAACTGCGGGCCACGGCCCTGGTAGGCACCGGCGCCGCGGAAATACTCGTCGAGCCGTTGCTGCTGCGACGGGTCGAACTGGCCGAGGGCGGCGAGGGTGTCGGGCTTGGCGCCGTTGATGTTGGGCTGGCGGAAATCGAGGAGCGACACCGCCGCGACAAAGCGTTTCCAGAGATCGTTGGGCCGGCCGTCGGGATCGTAGAGCAGCTCGCGCACGCGCTCGATCGCGGCGAGTTCCGCAAACGAGCGGAGCGGCCGGCCGGGGGGATCGAAAGCCGGCGAGGCGGAATCGTAGCGCGGCCGGAGCGCCGAGGTGTAAACGTGGCCGTGCTTCATCCAGCCGAGCAGGGCGTCCGCGACGGCCTCCGCATCGGACTCCGACACCCCCCACCCCCGGAAGAGATTCGTCAGCACGATGGCGTTGGTGTGCGGGAGCGAGAGCTTGCCGCTCTCGTCGTCAAACACGACCTCGACGGTCCGATCATCGCCGGGCTGGTAGCCGGCGAACGCCAGCGGATCGGACCAGCCCTCGGCGGGGTTGCGCAGGCCGTTGCCGGCGGTGCGAAACTCGTTCAGCACCGCGAGCGTGACCTCGAGGGCGGAGTAGGCCTCGACCCGCAGCCGGCGCGCCACCGCCTCGCGCTGCTCGACGAGCAGATCGACGCTCGCCTTTTCCATGAACAGGAGGAGCGCGGCCGTGGCAAACAGCAGCGTGATCATCACGATCACGAGCACGGAGCCGCGGCGAATTTTCCGGATCGCGCGCATGATCAGAAAATGGGCAGCCCCTCCCCGGGCGAGGGCAGCGTGACGATGGCTTCGCGCGTGAGCTGGCCGTAGGCGAACTTCACGCGCAGGCGCTGCGGGGTCATGGGCTGGCCTTGCGCGTCGGTCTTGAGCCGGGTCTCGGTGGTCCAGCGCCGGGTGTCGGCATCGTAGTAGTCGTAGGCCAGCTCGGTCACGAGCGGCGTGATCACGGTCTCGCGGGGCGAGTCGGACTCGAAGTCGCGCTCGAGGCGCGAGTGCCAGAGCAGCACGAGCCCCTCGCCGCGGCGCGCCTGCAGCGAGCACACAACCTCGGGGAGCGGCTGCTCGGGCCAATCGAAGAGGCGGCCGCCCCCGGGCAGCTCGAAAGTGAGGAGTTTCTCGGTGAGGCCGCCGCGCGGGCGGATTTCCTGGAGCGCGATGGGGGTGGAGCCGGCGCGAGCGGCGGGTGGGAGTGCGGCGGCGCGCAGTTCCTGCTCGAGAAACCGCGTGACTGCGCGCACGTGCTGCTCGAAGAGCCGCACATCGGAGCGCCGGCCCCAGAGTTCGCCCATGGAGAAGACAAAGGTGTTCATCGCGACGAGCAGCAGCCCCACCAGCGCGAGGGCCAGCAGGACCTCGAGGAAGGTGAAGCCGCGCAGGCGGGCGGGACGGGTGGCGCGCGGGCTCATGCGGGTTTCTTCACCTGCGCCTCGAGGATGCGCTTCTTCACTTCTTCGCGGAGCTTCCCCTGCTCCGCCGCGTCGATGGACCACGTCGGGCGCAGCACGGTGAAGCGCTGCGTGACTTTGTCGGGCTCCGGCCGCGCGGGCTCGGCAATCTCGCAGGTGAAGGCGACCTCAAAGACATCCGGCAGCGCGGTCGACGTGATCTCGACGCTCCATTGGGCGCGGCGGCCGCCGGCGGTCTCGAACTCGCCGCCTTGCTCAAGCTTCTTGCGGTCGGGCTCGCGGAGCACCAGCTGCCGGGCGAAGGCGACATCCTCGTCTATCTGCATGCCGCGCGACACGACCTCGTAGCTGGTGAGGACGTTGAGGTAGGAGGCGCCCAGCACGATCACCACCATCGCCACGATGGCGAGGCCCACGAGGACCTCGAGGAGCGTGAACCCGCGGGCGCGGCGAAACTCAGAAGGCCGGCAGCGCATGGGGGTCGGGTGGCGTGAGCACCTCGGCGCACGTCCACGGGTCGATGGCGAGCACGGTCACCCCGCCGCCGCGGACAAACTGCGCGCGAAACGGAGAGCACGTGCCATCCGGGAAAAACGTGACGTGCGGGATCGTGCGCGCCTCGAGCAGCACGCCGCCCACGAGGATGGCGTTGCCCCCGCCGCCCTTGGAAGCGGGGGCGAGAAAATCCACGGCAAGCTCGCCGCCGGCCGCGGGCACGGGAAATTCCTTCAGCGGCGTCTCCTCCCGCGTGAAGCCGTCGGCGGCCAGCACGGCGGGCACGGTGCCGTCGAAGAGCAGGAAGCGGCTCTTCTCCTTGTGAAACTTGAGCCGGATCTCGTGGCCGGACTTGAGCGCGGTCTTGCGCGCCTCCTGCACGGCGCGCCGGAAGACGTCGCCCGGAGCAATCGACCGCTCGCCAAAGAGCGGCACGGCCCCGCCAATGAGGACGCTGGCGATCAAGCCGATGATGGCGACGACCAGCAGGACCTCGAGCAGCGAGAAGCCGCGCACGGCGCGGTGGGTGGGGGTCCGGGACATCGGGCCGGCGCCGCGCGGCGCCCTCACTTCGCGCCCGTGGGCGCGGCATCCCAGTTGCCGATGTCGTCGGCGGTGCCCGTCTGCTTGTCGGGACCCTTCGACCAGATGTCGTAGCGGCCCTTGTTGTGCGTGCCCGGGTAGGCGTATTGGTAAGGCTCGCCCCAGGGATCGTTGAGCTTGCCCGCCTCAGTGATGTAAGGGCCGAACCATTTCTCGCCCTTGGCGGCAGGCCGCGCGACCAGCGCCTGCAGGCCCTCGGCAGTCGTCGGGAAATCGCCCATATGAATCTGATAGGAGACGAGCGGGGTCTTGATGCTCTCGCGGACGAAAAGCTGCGCCGTTCCGACGCGGGCACTGTCGAACGATCCGCCGACATTGTTAATCACGAGCCCGACGAGCAGGCCCATGATCGCGAGCACCACGAGAATCTCGAGGAGAGAGAAGCCGCGCGTGCGGGCGGCGCGACGGGAGTTTTTTCGATGAAAGCGCATGGCGGAAAAACGATGCGGAGGCGCGGGCCGTTGTCGAGACGCGCGCTGACCGCGAAGGTTCCCGCGGGGGGCCTCAGCGCGGCGGCCAGAACGCGTCGTCGTCGGTCAAAAATCTGCGATCCGGGCCGGCGCTGCGAATCTCCATCTGCTGGCCGCTGATCTGGTGGAAACGAAAGGGCGTGCCCCAGCGGTCGGTGAGTTCGCCGCGAGCGTTGACGGCGCGATGGCCGCGCGGGATGAAGGCGAAGCGATGCACATTGTCGCCGGTGAGCGCGGCGGTGATCTCGGCGTTTTCGCCGACGGGGTTGCCGGTCGCGGGAAAGTTGGTCTGCCACGTTTCGAAGACCTCGTTGAGAATCCTGAGATCGGCGCGGATGTCACCGCCGGGGGCGTTGAGCGCATCGGCGATCCGGCTCTCGCCTTCGATCGGCCGTTCATCGCCAATCGCGGGCCGGGCGGCCGGAGCAGCGGACGCGGAGGGCGTTGCGGCGGAAGGAGCCAAAACCGCGCCGGGCGCGAGCGGCGCACGGCGCGGCCAGAAAAACCACAGGGCGATCCCCAAGGCGATCGCGATGACGAGGGCGGCGGAGGTGCGCCGCACGGTCATGCGTTGTTCATGAACCCGAGGTCCGGCCGCTCAAAGCGTCCGATGTTCGGGAGGATGAGCGGCAGGTTGGTGGCGCTGACTCCGAACCATTTCGCGAGGGTGCCGGCAAATTCGTCGACGCTGGTGCTGGGAATCCAGCGGCCGCGGCCCGTGTCGTCCGGGCCGTCGCGCGTGAAGTCGGGCATGCGGCCGTAGATGTCGCCGCCGTTGACCGCGCCGCCGAGCACGAAGTGGTGGCTGCCCCAACCGTGGTCGGAGCCATCGCCGTTGGTGTCGTAGGTGCGGCCGAAATCGGACGCGGTGAAGGTGGTGACCTGATCCTGCGCGCCGAGCTGGGTGAGCGCGTCGTAAAACGCATTCAGCGAAAGGCTGATGTCGCGGAGGAGGTTGGCGTGGGCGCCGCTGACGGTATTGCCGAGGACGACTTGGTTGTCGTGGAGATCGAAGCCGCCGATGCGCACGAAGAAAATCTGGCGCTTGAGATTGAGCTGAGCCTGGGCGTTGACGAGGCGCGCCACCATATGGAGCTGTTGCGCCAGGCTGGAGTTGGGCACGCGGCTGAAGATGGTCTGCACCGGACTCGCGCCGGTGATGATGGAGGAAAGCAGCGCGCTGTTGCCGATGGCCCCCGAGGTGAGGCCGCCAAACGCCGTCTCGAAGAGATTGGCGTTCTGCGCGGTGAGAGCGTCATTCAACGCGGCCGTGCGGATGCCGTTGACCGAGGTGCCCGTGCCGTTGCCCGTGAGGGCAATCGCGCCTGTGGTGCCGACGGCATACTGCGATACGCTCTTGCCCACTTGGAACGTATTCTGGCCGTTCAGGGTGAGCGACATCGAGATGCGGTTGTTCGCATTCATCGAATTGATGAGATCCGCCATGCGGCCGCCCCAACCGGTGCCGACTTCGTTGAAGGGCTTGTCGGGCACGCTGGTCTGCCACTCGACCTGCTGGTCGTTGTGGGAGAAGAGCTGCATCGGACGCAGATCGGGCCGTGTGGTGTAGAGCTGTTTGGTCAGCGGTCGCGTGAGGGTGCCGACGTTGGCGAGAACGGCGAACTTGCCCTGATCGAAGCGGTTCTTGAGCTCGATTAGCGCGGGATGGAGGCCCCAAGAACGGCCATCGCTGGTCCTGGGCGTGATCGGGAGCACGGCGCTCTGCGGCAGTGAGAGCACACCGCGGCCACTGGTATAGGCGGCGTAAGTCGCGGGATCCGTGGGCACGACGAGGTTGTTGGCGTCGTTGCCACCGGCGAGGAACAGGCACACGAGGGCCTTGTAATCAGACTGCGGCGCACCGGCGCGCGCCGGCCCGGAGGACGAGTCGGCCGCTGCCGCGCCCATCAGGCGAAGCTGGGAGAGGGCGGAGAGGAAACCGGTGGCGCCGACCGAGGCGCAACAGGCGCCCACGAAATTGCGGCGGGAGAGATCAGGGGTGGCCGTCTTGGGATTCATGGCGATGGTTATTTCTGGATGGCGCCTTGGGGAACGGAAACGGTGAGGTAGATGACGGAGCGCACGCGCTCGAGATCGGTCGCGCCATAGGTGGCCGCCGTGCTGTTGGGCATCGCGGTAATGGCGGCAACGAAGCGGTCCGTCACAGCCTTGGGCAGGGCGCCGGCGGCGAGGACGAGATTGGCGTAATCGACGAGGGCCTGCGGCGTGCGAGCCATTGCAAGCAGGGCGGCGTCGAAACGGACGCCGACGGTCGCCTCGGCAGGGTTGAAAACCGAAGTAGTGCCAGGAATCCCAGTGCGGCCGGCGTAGATGTAATTCCACAGCTGGTTGGGCATGCTGATGGCGGTGGTATCGGTGATGAGCTGATACTCGGGCGCCACGAGGCCGGCGGCGGCGAGAACGCCGGGCTGGACGAAGTTGGGCTCGAAGAAATTAAAGACCGTGGGCGCACGAAGCGCAGCTTGGGCGAGGGTCGCCTCGGGGTTCGAGATAGTGAAGCGCTGGTTGTTGGCGCCTCCATTGAACCCGCGGAGGATGGCGGTCGCGCGCAAGAGTGGTTCCTTCAGTTTGCCGAACGCCGCGGTGGAAGCCACGTCGTTGGAACGCGCTTCGTAATCCATCAGGATGGCGCGCACCACGGCGCCAAGGTCGCCCCGCACGCCGGAGCCGTTGTTGGCAAAAGCCTGCGCGACGCGATAGACATAGCCGGGGCTGGGATTGGCCGTGACCAAGCGCTGAATCAGCTGGCGCGAGACGAACGGCGCGGTGTTGGGATGATTCACGAGCGCGTCGAGCGTGTCTTTGAGGTCTTTCGCGCCGCCTTGGTTCGCGGGCAACGTAAGGCCACCGATGATGGTCTTGGCCCGATCGTCATGAAACGCCGGGTAAAGCATCATGGGACGAAGGTTGTTCACCGGTTCGCCGCGGAAGTTCGGCACCGGATTGGCAGAGTAATAGCCCCAGCCGGTGAAGACCTTGGCCATCTCCGTGATGGTGTTGTTGTCGTAGGTCGGAATCGGGACGCCGAGGGGATCCAGCTTCAGCGTGCCATCAGGCTGGAGCAGGTTCACGCCTACAGTGAAGAGCTGCATCACTTCGCGGGCGTAATTCTCATCGGCCGCCGTGAGCTGCTGGCCCGCGGCGTTGAAGGTCGCCTTGCCATTGCGCAACGACGAGAGGTAGATGCCCATCATCGGGCTGAGTGTGACCTCCTCAAGCACCTGACGGTAATTGCCGAATGCCCCCTTGGCGAAGATGTCGTAGTAGTTGGCCAAAGCCCGGGCGTTCGTGTTCAGCATGCCATTGAGATCGGAGACGACCAAAATCTGGCTCAGCGCAAAAGCCACGCGCTGGCGGAGCTGATCGGGCGCCGTCACCGCGAGCTTCCACCAGGCGGCCTGGCGGTTGGCCTGGGAATACTGCGGGTTGTCGGCGGTGGCGGTGTAAGTCTGGAAATCCTCATCAATCGCGGCGAGGTGCGAGGAGACCGGCAGCGCAATCTGCGCGGTGATCCACGCATTGAGGTCGGCCGGGCGCTTGCCGGCGAGCGCATCGATTTCGGCCTTGGTGGGGCCAAAAGTGCCTTGAATCAGGAAACGCGCGGCGTCGGCTGGGCTAAGCGACGCCGTGCCTAGGGCGGGTGGCGCGAGGGGCGGGGTAAAGTTGAGCGAGCCGCTGGTCTGCACGAACGTGCCGCGGAGTTCGCCGGTCGGGAACCGCGCGGATTCGATGCTGAGGAAAATGCGCCCATCCTTGAGGCCTTGCACGATATCGGCCGCGCTCAGAGCACCTGTGCCGGTGAAGGTCCACGACACGCCGTTGACCTGGCCATTGGGCAGGCGCAGGAGTTCGGCGCCGACTTCGCTGCCCGAGCCAAAGCGCAGGTAGGCGACGGTTTCGGGCGAGCTCAGGCTCGAAAAGTTCACCGAGACGACCGCGAAACGGTTGTCCGCACTGAGCTGAATAGTCGCGGTGCCGAAAGCCGTGGAAGCAGACGCCGAGGGGGGCGGGCGCAGGGCGGCGATGTAGAGAGTGCCCGGATTGTAGAAGATTGTGACGGCCGCGGCGCTGCTGTCGCCAATCGTGTAGCCGGTGCCGGCATTAAGCGTAAGGGTGGTATCCTTGTTAATCGCGTCACTTCCGCTACCCGCCACGGCAGAGACGGCCACGCCCACACTGGAAGCGCCCGCCGGGATCGTGACACTGCCGGGCAGCGCCACGTAATCCACGCCTGGCACGGCGGTGCCCGTGACTTGGTAGTAGACGGTGAGAGGAGCGGTCGTGGGACCGGACCGGGTGATGGTGAAGACCGCGGGCGGCGCACCGCGCGCGTCCGTCGTGCTCACGCTGGCGTTGACCGTGACAGCTGCGGCCCCGTCCGCCGTGAGATCGTAAACCTCAATCAACGCGAGGCCGGTGGTGTTGCCGACGCCACTCACCTGAATCGTGTAGTTCTTGCCTGGCTCCAAATCCAATAGCATCGCGGCGTCGCGCGAGCCGGCCGTAAAGCCGAAGGCTCCCGCTTGCGCGAAGGCCGTCGCGAGCGCCGGCGCGTTCCCCGTGCCCCAGTTGTCGTTGGAGCCGACTTGCTGACCGGCTGCATCCAGCACCGCAATCGCCGGATCAGCCAGCGCACCTCCGACCCCAAAGCCACCGAGCGTCGGACCCGCGGCCCGAACGAGGAATTTCCTCAGTCCGCCACCCGGAGCAATGGAGAGTCCGGAAATCAAAATACCCCCGCCCGTGCCGACCTGCGCCCGGGTGGAGAGATTCATCAGGCGAGCCGGCCCGGTCACATCATAGACTTCGACGAGCGCGATTCCCGAGGTGCCACCGACGCCCGTGACCTGCGCCGTGTAAGCACCGGGCGCCAGCGAGGCCACCAACGCCGCATCCCGGCTGCCATTGCCGAGCGAAAAAGCCCCCACTGCACCGAAAGTCGCGGCGTTGGCCGCCATGGAGCCGGCCACCGTCGTCTGCCAATTATCGTTGGACGTCACCAGCCGCGCGGGCGACGAACTGTCGTAAAGGTCGATGCGCGGATCGCCGAGCGTGCCAGCGACACCGAAGCCACCGAGCGCGGGGCCGACCGCGCGGATCAGCACGGTTTTTGATGGGCCCGGCCCGATGACGAAGCCGACCACGGCGACGTTGGCACCCGTCCCGACTTGCGCCCGGGTCGAGAGATTGGCCACGCGTTGATCGAATTCGGCGGCTTCCACCGCGGTGAGCGCGCTGAGCGCGCAGGCAAACATCGCCCTCATCGGGCCAGTCATGATTTTCATCGGACGAGAAATGGGGTTGGGGTGCGACAATGACGCCGCTCCGGGGCCTAGGTAACGGGCGAAAGCTGGCCACCCACCCTGCTCATGTCGAGCCCGCGGTAGCCACCTTGCGGTTACTACTCTGAACGCCGCCCACTCGATCAAAGAAAGCCAAGGTTGGGTCTGGCGAACCGCCCGATATTAGGCAGAACCACCGGCAAGTTGGTGGCGCTAACCCCAAACCATGAAGCCATTGTAGCTGAATACTCATCCACACTCGTCGTCGGAATCCAAGAACCCCGGCTGCCCGCGTCGTCCGGTCCGCGGATGCTGAGATCGGCCATTTTGCCGTAGATGTCGCCACCCTTGACCGCCCCGCCGACCACAAAGTGGTTGGAGCCCCAGCCGTGGTCGGAGCCATCTCCATTGGTATTGTAGGTGCGGCCGAAGTCCGAGGCCGTGAAGGTCGTGACCTGTTCCGCGCAGCCGAGTTCGACGGTCGTCCGGTAGAAGGCGGAGACGTTGCGGCTCACATCGGCGAACAGGTTTGCATGGGCGCCGAGCTGGGCGTCGTGCAAATCCCAGCCCCCGATGCGCGCGAAGAAAATCTGGCGCTTGAGGCCGAGCTGGGGCGAGGCGGCGATCAGGCGTGCGATGGTGCGCAGCTGCTGCCCGAGGCTGGAATTCGAGAACGTCGTCGCAAACGGCGGGTTGCCCGACAGGATCGAGGAGAGCATCGCGCTGTCCGAGATCGCGCGGGAGGTCATGCCGGCAAAGGCCGTCTCAAAGAGGTGGCCGTTGGCGGAGGCGAGCAGATCGTTCTGCGCCCGGGTGCGCAGGCCGGCGGCGGTGGTCGGGCTGCTCGAAGAGCCCGAGAGCGCGATGGCCCCGTTCTGATTCACGGAGAACTGGACGACGTTGCGGCCGACTTGGAAGGAATTCTGGCCGTTGAGACTGATCGACATGGAGACGGTCGAGCTGCCGTTGAAGGCGTTGGTGAGATCGGCGAGACGGCCGCCCCATCCCGTGCTGAAGGGCCGATCCGGCACGCTGCTCTGCCACTCGACCTGCTGATCGTTGTGGGAAAAGAGCTGCGGCGGCAGCGGCACGGAGCGCGCGCTGTATTGCGCCTTGGTCGTGGGCACGACGAGCGTGCCGACGTTGCCGATGAGCGCCATCTTGCCGGCATCGAACAGCGATTTGAGGCCGGTGTTGTTGGTGCCGGCGACATCCGCGTTCATGCTCTGGTGCAGCGCCCAGCTGCGGCCGTCGCCGGTGGCGGGCGTGATGCCTTGCAGCTGGCCCTGCGGCAGGGCGATGGCCCCGCGGCCGGCCGCGGAGGCATAGGCGTTGTAGCCCGCCGTGTCGAACGGCACGATCATGTTGTTGGCGTCGTTGCCGCCGGCGAGGAAGAGACAGACGAGGGCCTTGTAGTCCGGCGGGAGCGCGCCCGCCCGCGCCGGGCCGACCGGGCCCTGATCCGTGGCGGCGACCGCCCCCATCATGCGCAGCTGCGCGAGCGTCGAGAGCATGCCGGTGGCGCTCACCGCGGCGCAGCACGCGCCGAGAAACTTGCGCCGGTTCGGATCGAACGTGGGATTCTTGGGATTCATGGCGGGTGATGGTTATTTCTGGATGGCGCCGAACGGGGAGGTGACGAAGAGGTAGATCGCGGAGCGCACCCGCTCGAGATCGGCCGCCGTGTTGGTGGCGGTGCCGACGGGCATCGCGGAGATGGCGGCGACGATGCGATCGGTCGCCACCTTGGGCACAGAGCCGCTGGCCAGCATCAAGTTCAGCGTGTCCACGAGCTGCTGCGGGGTGCGCGCCAGCGGAAGCCAAGCCTGGAGACTCAGGCCGATGGTCTGCTGGTTGGGATCGGTGGCGGAGCGGTTGTTGTAGATGTAGGTGTAGTAGAAGTTGGGCTGCGTGAGCGCCGAGATGCCGGTGAGGATCTGGAACTCGGGCGCATAAAGACCGGCGGAGGCGATGTCGCCGGGGAAGACAAAGTCCGGTTCGTAGAAGTTGAATACCGTGGGCGCCCGAAGCGCGGCCTGGTGCAGGTTGGTCTCGGGGTTGGAGATGTTGTAGCGGCCGAAATTCGAGGCCGCGTAGAACGCGCGGAACATCGCCGTCGCGCGCAGCAGCGGCTCCTTCATCTTGCCGAACGTCGCCGTGGCGGCCACCGCGTCGGAGCGCGCCTCATAGTCCAGCAGGATCGCGCGCGTCACGGCGCCGAGATCACCGCGCACACCGGCGCCGTTGTTGGCGAAGGCCTGCGCGACCCGATAGACGTAGCCCGGGCTGGGGTTGCTCGTCACGAGCCGCTGGATGAGTTGGCGGCTGATGAACGGCCCGGTGTTGGGGTGGGCGAAGAGCGCGTCGAGGGTGTCCTGCAAATCCTTCACTCCGCCTTGCGCCGCGGGCAGGACTTTGCCGCCGATGATGGTCTTGGCGGTGTCGTCGTGAAATGCCGGCCAGAGCATCATCGGATCGATGTAGTTGCCGGCCGCGCCGCGGAAGAGGTTGTTGTTGGCGGTCGCGCCGGGGGTGGCGCTGGCAAACGACCAGCCGGTGAAGACCTTGGCCAGCTCGGCGATGGTGGCCTGAGTGTAAGTCGGGATCGGCTGGCCGGCGGGATCGAGGCGCACGGTGCCGTCGGGGTTGAGTTCGTGCAGGCCGATGGTGAAGAGCTGCATGATCTCGCGGGCGTAGTTCTCGTCGGCGACCGTGAGCGGCTGGCCGGCGTTGTTGAACGTCGCCTTCGCATTGCGCAGCGACGAGAGATAGATGCCCATGATCGGGCTGAGCGTGACCTCCTCGAGAATCTGGCGGAAATTGCCGAAGGCGTGGCGCGAGAAGATGTCGTAGTAGTGGGCCGCACCCTCCTGCCACTGGCCGATGGTGGAGTTGGCGTCGGAGGCCACGAGGATCTGGCTCAGGGCAAACGCCACGCGCTGGCGCAGCTGGTCCTGGCCTGTGACCGCGATCTTCCACCACGCGGCCTGGCGGTGGGCTCCGCCGGGGCGGGTGTTCACCCCGTTGACTGCGTTGAGTCCGCCGGCATTGACCGCGGCAAAGTCCGCCATCGTAGCCTCACGGTGGCTCGAAGCCGGCAGGCTCATCTGTTCGTTAATCCAGGCCGCATAGCCCTTGGCCACGAGGGCATTGATCTCGGCTTGGTCGGGCCCGAAGGTCGCCTGCGTGAGAAAGCGCGCCGCATCCAGCACGCCGGGACGCGTCAGATCGAGGGCGGGCGGCGCGGCGGGCGGATTGAAGACGGCCGATCCACTGCTGCGCACGAAGCTGCCGCCCAGCTCGCCCTCGGGATAGATCGCCGAGTCGATGCTCACAGTCACCCGGCCCGCCTTCAGGGCCGCGATGAGATCGGCCGTGCTGTAGGTGCCGACCGGATTGAAGGTCCAGATGGCGTTGGTCACCTGGCCCTGCGGGAGATTGAAGACGTAGTTGCCGTCAATCGCGAGGTGGGCGACGACCTCCGGCGAACTCAGGTTGGAGAAGGAGACGTTGACGAAGGCCATGCGCTCATCGGGGGCGAGCTGCACCGTCGCGGTGCCGTAAGCCGTCGAGGCGGTGGCGCCCGGCAGGGCGCGAAGCGTGGAGATGAAGAGCGAGCCGGAGTTGGCGTAGATCGTCACGCCGGCGCGGTCGGCGGCGCCGACGCCGTAGGCCGGGTTCGGCGCGAGAGCGAGGGTGGCCGTGCGGTTGTTGAGGTTCTCCGGATTCGCGCGCGGCACCAGGTTCAGGGTCGCCGAGGTCGCGCCGGAGGGAATCGTGATGCGGCCCGGCACCGGATCAAAGTCCACGCCCGCGACCGCGCTGCCCGTGATCGTGTAGTCGATCGTGACGGGTGCGTTCACGAGGCCGACGCGGGAAAAGGTGAAGACCGCGGGCGTGCGCGTGGCGGCGTCCGTCGAGGGCACCGTCGCCCGCACGCTGATCGTGGCGAGGTTGTCGGGCGAGAGATCGTAAACCTCGACGAGCGCGGTGCCGGTCGCGCCGCCGACGCCGGTGACTTGGATGGTGTAGTTGCCCGGCGGGACATCGAGCACGAGCGCGGCGTCGCGACTGCCCGCCTGGAGCGGAAAGGCCCCCGCCTGGGCAAACGCCGCCGCGAGTCCCGCCGCGCCGGAGGTTTCCCAGTTGTCGTTCGCGCCGCCGGCGATCTGCCGGCCTGCGGTGTCCGTGATTGCGACCGCCGGATCAGCGAGCGCCCCGTCCACCCCGTAGGTCGCGAGACCGGGGCCGACCGCACGCACGAGCACGCGGCGCGTGCCGCCGCCGGGCGCGACGGAGAGACCGGAGAAGAGGCCGTTGCCACCCGTGCCGACGAGCGCGCGCGTCGAGAGATTCATGAGCCGGGCCGAGCCGCTCACATCGTAAATCTCGAGGATGGCGACGCCCGTGCCGTTGTTCACGCCGCTCACCTGCGCGGTGTAGGCGCCGGGGGCGAGCGTGGCGACGATCGCCGCGTCGCGGCTGCCGTTCGTGAGCGCAAAGGCGCCGACGGAGTTCATCGTGGCGGCATCGGCGGTGGTCCAGTTGTCGTTGGCGAGCACGAGCACGCCGGCCGAGTTGAACAGCCGCAGCTGCGGATCGGTGAGCACGCCGCTGAGGCCGAAGGGCGCCTGCGCCAGCCGCGCCCCGACCGCGCGGATGAGCACGCGCTTGGGCGCGCCCTCCTGCACGACGAAGCCCGTGATCATGATGTTGGCGCCGGTGCCGACCTGGGCGCGGGTGGAGAGATTGGCGAGCCGCTGATCGTATTCTGCCGCGAGGGCGGACGAAGTCCAAAGCGGCGATGAGAGGCCGGCGAGCAAGGCCAGCGCGAGGCGGGTGTGGGTTTTCATCGGGCGGTTCGTTGATGGAATCCGGTCGGGAAAGTTCCGCCGGGGCCGCGGGGCCTACCCCGAATTTCCGCCACTTTGCGCCCGTGTCCAGCCCGACTATGCAAATGCCGGGTAAATACCACCACTCCGTTGCGCGCACTCCAGCCCAGCCGCATGGGCTTTCCCTCCGCCCGCCGCCACGTGAACTCGTGAATGGCAAAGGCTCGCGGATCGCGCGCTCGACAAAATGCGCCGCTTCTCCGCATCGTCATCGCGCCCCATGCTTCGCCGCACCTGTCTCCACCTTGCCACCGTGCTCGCCTGCGGCCTGCTCGTCGCCGGCTGCGGCCGGAAAGGCGAAGGCCGCGTCATCAAGCTCGCGCACGGCCTCGACCAGCAGCACAGCGTGCACAAGGGCATGGTGTTCTTTGCGGAGCGACTCGCCGCGAAATCCGGCGGCACGCTGCGCGCCGAGGTCTATCCGAGCGGCCAGCTCGGCAGCGAACGCGAGTGCCTCGAGCTCGTGCAGCTCGGCGGGCTCGGCATGACCAAGGTCTCCGCCAGCGTGCTCGAGGGCTTCGCCCCGGAGTTCAAGGTCTTCGGCCTGCCCTACCTGTTCCGCGACGACGCGCACAAGGCCGCCGTGCTCGACGGCCCCATCGGCCGCGAGATCCTCGCCGCGCCGCAAAGCAAGTTCCTCCGCGGCGTGTGCTACTACGATGCCGGCAGCCGCAGCTTCTACACAAAGAAACCCATCCGCACGCCCGACGATCTCCGCGGCCTGAAGATCCGTGTGCAGGAGAGCCCGATGGCGTTTGCCCTCATCCGCGCCTTCGGCGCCTCGGCCACCCCGATCGCGTTCGGCGAACTCTATACTGCGCTCCAGCAGGGCGTCGTCGACGGTGCGGAGAACAACCCCCCGACCTTCCATCTCTCGCGCCATTACGAAGTCTGCAAATTCTACTCGCTCGACGAGCACACCATCGTGCCCGACGTGCTCGTGATCGGCACGCACCTCTGGAACAGCCTCACGCCGCAGCAGCAAAAATGGCTGCAGGAAGCGGCCGACGAATCCGCCGTCCACCAACGCAATCTCTGGGTTGCCTCGACCACGGAGTCGCTCGACGCCGTCGCCAAGGCCGGCGTCGAAATCATCCGCCCCGACAAGGCCGCCTTCCGCGCCGCCGTCGCCGAGCTCCACGCCAAGGCCCAGCAGGACCCCATCGTCGGTCCGCTCGACCGGCGCATCGCGGAGACCACGCCATGAAAGCCCTCCGCCACACCCTCGACCGCCTGCTCGGCGGTTTCATCTGCGCGCTCATGGGCGCGATGGTGCTCAATGTCCTCTGGCAGGTCTTCACGCGCTTCGTGCTGCGCCAGCCGTCGAGCTTCACCGAGGAACTGGCCCGCTACATGATGATCTGGGTCGGCCTGCTGGGCTCGGCCTACGCCGCCGGGAAAAAATCCCACCTCGCGCTCGACCTGATCACCGCGCGGCTCGAGGGCGCGCGCAAGCGGACCTCGGAACTCTTCATTCACGCCGCCGTGCTCGTGTTTGCCCTCGCCGTGATGGTCGGCGGTGGCGGCCGGCTGGTTTACATCCAGCTCACGCTCGGCCAGCAATCGGCCGCGCTCCAGTGGAAGCTTGGCTACGTTTACCTCGCCGTGCCGCTGGCCGGGGCGTGCATCGTGGTTTACAGCGCGCTCTCGTTGCTCGACGCCCTGCGCGGCGAAACCGAGGCCGTGCAGAAATCCTCCGGGCTCAACTGACATGACCGAAGCGCTCATCCTCTCGCTCGTCTTCGCGGTGCTGCTCTTCGCCGGCGTGCCGATCTCGTTTGCCATCGGCACGGCGGCGCTCGCGGCCCTGCTCATGTCGCTCGATCCGGCGGCGGCGACGACCGTTGTCGCGCAGCGCCTGGCCACGGGCCTCGACAGCTTCGCGCTGCTCGCGATCCCGTTCTTCATCCTGTCCGGCCAGCTCATGAACCGCGGCGGCATCGCGCGCCGCCTGATCGACCTGGCCAAGGTGGTCGTCGGCCGGCTGCCCGGCGGACTCGCCTACGTGAATGTGCTCGGGAGCATGCTCTTTGGCTCCATCTCGGGCTCGGCGGTCGCGGCGGCCGCGGCCATCGGCGGCACGATGGCTCCGATGATGAAACGTGAAGGCTACGACCGCGAGTTCAGCGCCGCGGTCAACATCGCCGCCGCGCCCATCGGCCTGCTCATCCCGCCGAGCAACATCATGGTCGTCTATTCGCTCGCGAGCGGCGGCGTGTCGATCGCGGCGCTGTTTCTCGCGGGCTACGTGCCGGGCATTTTGCTCGGGCTGGCGCTGATGGGGGTGGTCGCCGTCGTGGCCAAGCGGAAAAACCTACCCGTCGGCGACCGTATCGGGCTGAGCGAGGGCGCGCGGATCACCCTGGCGGCGCTGCCGAGCCTCTTTCTCGTGCTGCTGGTGATGGGTGGCATCATCCTCGGCTGGTTCACGCCCACCGAGGCGAGCGCGATCGCCGTGGCCTACACCTTCGTGCTCTCGGTCGTCATCTATGGCGAGATCCCGTGGCGCGAGCTGCCCGGGCTGCTCACAGATGCGGCCGCGACCACCGCCATCGTGCTGCTGCTCGTGGGCACGTCGATGGGCATGTCGTGGGTGATGTCGTCGGCCAACATCCCGCAGGCCGTGACCGAGACGCTGCTCGCGCTCACCGACAACAAGATCCTCCTGCTGCTCATCATCAACGTGCTGCTGCTGGTCGTCGGCACGTTCATGGACATGACGCCCGCCGTGCTGATCTTCACGCCGATCCTGCTGCCGATCGTGGCAAAGTTCGGCATGACGCCGCTGCACTTCGGCATGGTGCTGATCTTCAACCTCTGCATCGGCCTCTGCACACCGCCGGTCGGCAGCTGCCTCTTCGTCGGCTGCGGCGTGGCGGGCACGACGATCGCCAAAGTGTGGCGGCCCTTGCTGCCGTTTTTCTTCGCGATGCTCGTCGTGCTGCTGCTGGTGACCTACTGGCCCGCTCTCTCCACGGCCTTGCCGAAGGCGCTGGGGTTCTGAGGCGCAGTAGAGCGCGGGAAACATGCCGCCCAACCAAAATCCCGAGCAAGTCGCCCGCGACGCCATCGACGCGCAGCTCCGGGCCTCCGGTTGGGCCGTGCAGGATAAAGCCGCGTGGGATCACCACGCCGGCGAGGGCCAGGCCGTCCGCGAATATTCCACAGACACCGGCCCCGCCGACTACGTCCTCTTCATCGACGGAAAGCCCGTCGGCGTCATCGAAGCCAAGAAGGAAACCCTCGGTCAGAATTTGACCGTCGCCGAGACGCAGACCGAGGACTACGCCGCCGCCAAACTGAAATGGATCCAGTCCACCGGCATCCCGCTCCCCTTCCTTTACGAGGCCACCGGCGTCATAACCCGCTTCACCGATCAGCGCGATCCCAAGCCCCGCTCCCGTGAGGTTTTTGCCTTCCATCGCCCTGAGACCTTGCGCGAATCGCTCGCCGCCTCCCGCTCCCTCCGCGCCCGTCTCCACGATCTCCCAGCCCTCGATCCCGCCGGCCTCCGCGATTGCCAGATCGAGGCCGTTACGAACCTCGAAAAATCCCTGCGCGACGCCCGCCCCCGCGCGCTCATCCAGATGGCGACCGGCGCCGGCAAGACCTTCACCGCCATCACGTCCGTCTATCGCCTGCTCAAGCACGCCCGCGTCCGCCGCGTGCTCTTCCTCGTCGACACGCGCAATCTCGGCGAGCAGGCCGAGCAGGAGTTCCTCGCCTTCACGCCCAACGACGACAACCGCAAGTTCACCGAGCTCTACTCCGCCCAGCGCCTCGCCTCGTCCCACGTCCCGGCCGATGCGCAGGTCTGCATCTCCACCATCCAGCGGATGTATTCGATCCTCCAGGGCACCGAGCTCGACGAATCCGCCGAGGACGAAAATCCCGCCGAGCACTCCACCGACCGCAAACGCGAACCGCTCCCCGTAGCCTACAACGCCAAGGTCCCGCCCGAGTTCTTCGATCTCATCATCATCGATGAGTGTCACCGCTCGATCTACAACCTCTGGCAACAGGTCCTCGACTACTTCGACGCCTTCCTCGTCGGCCTCACCGCCACGCCCGATGGCCGCACCTACGGCTTCTTCCGCCAGAACGTCGTCTCCGAATACACCCACGAGGACGCCGTCGCCGATGGCGTGAACGTGCAGGGCGAGATCTACACCATCGAAACCGCCGTCTCCCAACAGGGTGGCACCGTCCTCAAGGGCCTCGTCGAGAAACGCGAAAAACTCACCCGCGCCAAACGCTGGCAGCAACAGGACGAGGATCAGACATACTCCGCCAAGAAACTCGACCGCGACATCGTCAACCCGTCCCAGATCCGCACCGTCATCCGCGCCTTCCGCGATCACCTCCCGGAGATTTTCCCCGACCGCACCGACGCCACCGGCGCCTACGAAGTCCCGAAGACCCTCATCTTCGCCAAGACCGATTCCCACGCCGACGACATCATCAACATCGTCCGCGAGGAGTTCGGCGAGGGAAACGCCTTCTGCAAAAAGGTCACCTTCGGCACGAGCAAGGGCGTCAAGCGCATCACCTTTGACCCGGCGGATGACAAGAAACGCCAGATCGAGGACGACTACATTCAGGAGCCCGAGACCGCCAAGTCCGCCCTCACCCAGTTTCGCAACGGCTACCACCCGCGCATCGCCGTCACCGTCGACATGATCGCCACCGGCACCGACGTGAAACCCCTCGAGTGCCTCCTCTTCATGCGCGACGTGAAGTCCAAGGGTTACTTCGAGCAGATGAAGGGCCGCGGCACCCGCACCCTCGACCACGACGGCCTCCGCAAAGTCTCCTCCGCCGCCAAGTCGGGCAAGACCCACTACGTCATCGTCGACGCCATCGGCGTCACCAAGTCCCTCAAGACTGCCAGCCGCCCGCCCGTCACCCGGCCCACCGTGCCTTTCAAAGACCTCGCCATGGAGGTCGTCATGGGCGCGAGCGACGCCGACACCGTTTCCTCCCTCGCTGGCCGCCTCGCCCGCATCGAGCGCATGCTCACCCCGCTGCAAAAACACACCCTCGCCGAAAAGATGGGCGGCACCACCGTCGGCCAGCTCGTGAAGAGTCTATTCCACGCCATCGACGGCGAAGCCATCGAGCAGAAGGCGCGCGAGATCGCGGGCGTTCCGGCCGCCGCCGATCCCGGCGACACTGCCCGCGAAAAAGCCCAGCAACAACTCGTCGCCGCCGCCCGCGCTCCGCTCACCGGCGCCGTCGTCACCTCGATCGTCGAAGCCTGCACCGCCAACATGCAGACCATCGACCACGACACCCAGGATCAGCTGCTCAACGCCGGCTGGGATGGCGACATCCACGAACGCGCCGCCGCCTTCGCCCAGGACTTCGAGACCTTCTGCCGCGATCACCGCGACGAGCTCGACGCCCTCACCATCTACTACGCGCAGCCTCAGCGCCGGCAGGAAGTCACGCTCGGCCAGATCAAGGACGTGCTCACCGCCCTCCGCCAACACGCCCCGCGCCTCGCGCCCCTCCGCGTATGGGATGCCTACGCCCGCCTCGACGCGCTCCCCGCCAACGCCCGCCCGCTCACCGAATTGACCGCCCTTATCGCCCTCATCCGCCGCGCCTGCGGTCTCGATCAGAAACTCACGCCCTTCGCCGACACCGTGCGCCGCAACTACCGCGACTGGATCGTGCGCGAAAACGCCGGCAACCCCTTCACGCCCGCCCAGACCGCCTGGCTCCAACTCATCCGCGACCACGTCATGACGTCCTTCCGTCTCGACCGCGAAGATCTGGAATACGCCCCCTTCGACGCCCAAGGCGGCCTCGGCAAAATGTATGAACTCTTCGGCGACCGCATGGACCCGCTCATCGCCGACCTGAACAAGGAGCTGACGGCGTGAGCGGTGAAACTTTGCCTGCGTCGTGGTGCGAAACCAGCCTTGAGGAACTCGTCAAACCCTCTGCGCCAATCCTCTATGGAATCCTTCAGCCTGGGCCGAATATTCCCGACGGCGTCCCCTACGTTCGCCCCACCGAGATCAGCGAAGATCGTATTCAGCTCGGAGCACTTCGAAAAACCACTGCCGAAATCGCAGCCAAGTATTCTCGATCGACGCTCGCGACCAACGACATTGTCATGTCGATGGTTGGAACGATCGGAAAGGTCGCGTTGGTCCCGGATGTGTTGGCTGGAGGAAATATTACTCAGTCATCCGTTCGCATTCGCTCCGATGAGAAAGTCATAAGCCACGGTTACCTCGCATGGTTTCTTCGCTCGCCAAATATGATTCGGCAGTTTGAAGCGAAACGTTTGGGAACGGCGGTTCCTCGACTAAATGTCGCGGACATCCGGGAATTGAAAGTTAGCGTGCCGCCGCTGACCGAGCAGAAGCGGATCGTGGCGAAGATCGAGGAGTTGTTCAGCGAGTTGGAGGCCGGGGAGGCGAGTCTGCGGCAGGCGCGGCGGCAACTCGGCGTCTATCGCCAGTCGCTCCTCAAACAAGCCTTCGAGGGCAAGCTCACCCAAAAGTGGCGCACCCAAAACCCCGCCAAACTCGAATCCCCCGTTGCCCTACTCAAATCGGCAGCTGACAATCGACGTGATCAATGGAAGGGACGCGGAAGATATCAGGATGCCATAGGCCCAAAGCTCAATGCCGAGCGCCCAATTCCCGAGTGCTGGGCATATGCGTCGCTTGACCAAATCACGCTCAACTTCGACGGCCAACGAGTGCCGCTGAAGCGCGAAGATCGCGACAAACGCTCCGGTGCCTACCCCTACTATGGCGCTTCGGGAATCATCGATGACATCGACGATTTCCTGTTTGATGGCGATTACCTCCTCATCGCGGAAGATGGCGCGAATCTACTTTCGCGTTCGACCCCGATCGCGTTTCAGGCGCACGGAAAGTTTTGGGTAAACAACCACGCTCATATTGTGCAGCCAGTCTCGGCGATGCTGATGCGTTACCTTGAGCTATTCTTGAATGGCCGGGATCTCACGCGCTTCATCAGCGGCACGGCCCAGCCCAAACTTAACCAAGCGAACCTCAATCAAGTTCCCGTCCCCCTCTGCTCCCTCCCCGAGCAACAGGAGATCGTGCGGGTGCTGGACGAGCAGTTCGAGGCCATCGAGCGGAACGAGCGTGAGCTCGACGCCGCCTTGCAGCGCAGCGAGGCCCTGCGCCAGTCGATCCTGAAAAAAGCCTTCACCGGCCGCCTCGTCCCGCAGGACCCGTCCGACGAACCCGCGTCCCAACTCCTCGCCCGCCTGCGGGCGGCCGTTCCACCGCCGAAGAGCGGAGTTGCCTGAGCTTTGCCCTCAACTATCTTACACGCATGAAACTGGATCCCCTCACCCTCACCGCCGTCTTCGAACCCGCGCCGGAGGGCGGCTACACCTGCCATTTCGAGGAACTGCCGGAGGTCTTTTCGCAGGGCGAGACGCTGGAGGAGGCACGCACCAACCTGGCCGATGCCCTGTCGCTGGTGATGGCGCACCACCGCGACGAGGCGCGGGCGCGCGGGTCCGCGGGCGTCCTGCGCGAGCCGCTGCGCCTCGTGGCCTCGTGAAGCTGCTCGATCTCGAGCGCCACCTCCGCACCCACGGGTGCCAGTTCGCGCGGGAGGGCGGGGCGCATACCCTCTGGGCCAACCCGGCCAATCGCAAGGTGGCGCCGGTCCCGCGCCATCGCGAAATCAAGGAAGGCACCGTGCGCGCCATCTGCCGGCAGCTGGAAATTCCCCGCCCGTGACAGCTCCATGACCACCGACAGCATCATCTCCAAGGTCTGGTCTTTCTGCCACACGCTCCGTGACGACGGCGTGGGCTACGGCGACTACCTCGAGCAGCTCACCTACCTCATCTTCCTCAAGATGGCGGACGAATACTCGAAGCCGCCCTACAGCCGAAAGGTCGGTGTGCCCGCCCGCTACGCGTGGCCGGTCATGCGCCCGCTCAAGGGCGCGGAGTTGGAGGTGCATTACGTCGAGGCCCTCCGCGCGCTCGGCACGGAGAAGGGCATGCTGGGCCAGATCTTCACCAAGGCGCAGAACAAAATCCAGGACCCCGCCAAGCTGGCCCGCCTGATCGAGATGGTGGACGAGGTTTCCTGGGTCACCCTCGATGCCGATACCAAGGGCGACATCTACGAGGGTATTTTGGAAAAGAACGCCGAGGACACCAAGTCCGGCGCCGGCCAATACTTCACGCCCCGGGCGCTCATCAAGGCGATGGTCGCGTGCGTCGCGCCCGAGCCGGGCAAGACCATCGCCGACCCCGCCTGCGGCACCGGCGGCTTTTTCCTCTCGGCCTACGACCACCTCGTGAAGCAGCACCAGCTCACGCCCGCGCAGAAACGTTTCCTCAAGACCGGGACTTTTCACGGCAACGAGATCGTCGCCGGCACGCGCCGGCTGTGCCTGATGAATCTCTTCCTCCACAACATCGGGGAGATCGACGGCGACAGCCTCATAGCCTCGACCGATGCGCTGATCGCCCAGCCAGCACAGACCGTGGATTACGTCCTCGCCAATCCGCCCTTCGGCAAAAAGAGCTCGATGACGTTCACCAACGAAGAGGGCGAGCAGGAGAAGGAAGACCTCGTCTACAACCGGCAGGATTTCTGGGCCACGACCTCGAACAAGCAGCTCAACTTCCTCCAGCACATCCGCTCGCTGCTCAAGACCACCGGCCGCGCCGCCGTCGTGCTGCCCGACAACGTCCTCTTCGAGGGCGGCGCCGGCGAAACCGTGCGCAAGCGGCTCATGGAGACGACGGAGCTGCATACGATCCTACGCCTGCCCACCGGCATCTTCTACGCCAACGGCGTGAAGGCCAACGTGCTCTTCTTCGACAACCGACCCGCGAGCAAAGACGTCGCGACCAAAGAGGTCTGGTATTACGACTACCGGACCAACATCCACCACACGCTGAAGAGAAAGCCGCTCCGGCTCGACGACCTCGCCGAGTTCATCGCCTGCTACAATCCGCAGAACCGCCAGAAGCGGAAAGAGACCTGGCACGCGGAAAAGAACCCGGAAGGCCGCTGGCGGAAATTCACCCACGCCGAACTGGCCGCCCGCGACAAGACGAGCCTCGATCTCTTCTGGCTCAAAGACGACAGCCTCGCCGACCTCGACAACCTCCCCGAGCCCGAAATCCTCGCCGAGGAGATCATCGAGAACATCGAGGCCGGGCTGTCGAACTTTCGCGCAGTCGCGGCGGCGTTGCGGTAGTAGGGCAGGTCTTTGACCTGCCCTTGGGGCGAATACTCAGCGTGCGAAAGGGCGGGTCACAGACCCCGCCCTACTTGGAAAACTCCTTTGCCAGCGTGAGGCCGAAGTAGTCGCGGGCGTTGGCGAAGCAGATGTTCTTCACCATCGCGCCGACGACCTTCAGGTCGTTGGGCACGAGGCCGGCGGCCATGTCGGCGCCGAGGAGGTTGCAGAGCGTGCGGCGGAAATACTCGTGGCGCGGGTAGCTCACGAAGCTGCGCGAATCCGTGATCATGCCGACGAAGCGCGAGAGCAGGCCGAGGTTCGAGAGCGCGTTCATCTGCCACTCCATGCCTTCCTTCTGGTCGAGGAACCACCAGCCGCTGCCGAACTGCACCTTGCCCGGGATCGAGCCGTCCTGGAAATTCCCAATCATCGTCCCGAGGACGTAATTATCGACCGGGTTGTTGTTGTAGAGGATCGTGCGCGGGAGCTGGTCGGTGGAATCGAGGGCGTTGAGGTAGCGCGAGAGCGCGACGGCCTGCGGAAAATCGCCCACCGAGTCGAAGCCGGTGTCGGGCCCGAGCTTCGCGAGCAGGCGGGTGTTGTTGCTGCGCAGCGCGCCGAGGTGGAGCTGCTTGGTCCAACCGCGCGCGGCGTCCCAGCGGCCAAACTCGAGCATGAGATACGAGCCGTAGCGCGCGGCCTCGTCGGCGCTCGCGGCGCGGCCGCGGCGGGCGGCGTCGAAGATCATCCGCGCCTGCGCGTGCGTGCAGGTCTCGGCGAGCGCGCTCTCGAGGCCGTGATCGGAGACGCGGCAGCCGATGGCGTGGAAATCGTCGTGGCGCTTTTTCAGCGCGCCGAGGAGATCGTCGAAGGTCTTGATGCCGGCGCTCGCGTAGCTGCCGCCCGCGGCGGCGGCGAGTTTGTCCACCCAGGCGTTGAAGCCGGCGGGGCTGCCGACGGCGAGGGCCTTGTCGGGACGGAAGGCGGGATAGACGCGGGCCTTGAGCTTGCCGGGGTTGGCGGCGATGGCCTGGTGGTGCGCGAGGGAGTCCGCCGGATCGTCGGTCGTGCAGATGACGGCGACGTTGGACATATTGATCAGATCGTGGACGCGGAGCCGGGCGAGGCGGGCGTTGGCCTTTTTCCAGATGCGCTCGGCGGACTTGCCGTCGAGCAGCTCCTCGATGCCGAAGTAGAGCTTCAGCTCCAAGGCGGACCAATGGTGGAGCGGGTTGCGCAGCGTGTGGGGGACGGTCTCGGCCCAGGCCTGGAATTTCTCCCGCGGCGACGCATCGCCGGTGATGAATTTCTCCTGCACGCCATTGGTGCGCATCGCGCGCCATTTGTAGTGGTCGCCGCCCAGCCAGAGTTCGGAGAGATCGGCGAACTGGTGGTTCTTCGCGATGAGATCGGGCGGCAGGTGGCAGTGGTAATCGTAGATCGGCTCGGCCGCCGCGTAGCGGTGGTAGAGTTCGCGGGCCTGCTTGTTGCCGAGGAGGAAGTCGGCGTGGATGAAGGGACGGGCGGGCATTTTTGAGAAAGAAGAAAGGGAAGGTCGGTGAAGTTTGAAGCAGGAAACCAAGAAGCCAGGAAAGAAGCAGCCAAGGCTTTGATTCTTGGTTTCCTGGCTTCCTGCTTGGTTCGTTATTTCGAGATGTCGTTGAGCATCGCGTCGAGCGTCGCGTAGCCGGCGAGGAGCTTGCGGGCGGCGGCGCAGGTGGCGGCGGGGGCGAGACCGGTGTGCTCGGCAAGGAACACGATGTAGGTCGCGATGTTTTTCGCGAAGTGCAGCCGGCCTTCGTCGCTCACGCTGTAGAAGCGCGCGCGCTGGCGGTAGCCCGCGGGCGTGTGGTCGCCGAGGGCGGCCTTCTCGGCGCGGCCGCCGGCGGCGAGAACGTGGAGGAAGTTATACTCGAACCAAAACATGTGCTCGGGGCTCGGGGGCAGCGACTCGAGCGCGGCGCGCGCGGCGGTGGGGTTGGCAAAGACTTCCACGCCCCGGCCGGATTTCGCCAGCGCGTCGGTGATGAAGACGCGCGCCATCTTTTGCTCCGTGGCATCGGTGCTGAACGCGCCCGCGACGGCCAGCTCGAGCGTGAACTTATACCAGTCGCGCCACAGCGCCTGGTCGGTGGCGTTTTTCGACGCGAAGAGCGCGCGGCCCATCTCGTAGGTGTAGCGCCCGCTTGTCTTGATCTCGAGGCGGCCGCCGGTGACCTGGCCCATGACCTGATAGTTTTCGGCGGATTTGCCGGAGCCGGAGTGGAAGCCGATGCTCGCGCCGAACTGCCGGCAGACGCCCCACTGCTTTTCGATCAACGTGCGCAGCGCGGCGTTGTCGGGGAACGGCATGTTTTTCTGGAAGCCGAAGGCGGGCGCGACGAATTGGATCTTCATCCCGAGGGCCTCGCAGAGCGCGAGCATGATGGCGGTCGTCTCGGGCGTGGTGAGGCCGGGCAGCTCGTCAATCGAGAGTTCGCGCAGGTAGGCGCAGCCCACGGGGGTCGTGAACTGCTTCGCCCGCGCGGCGGCGTATTTCTCGTCGCGGCGTTTCATCTTTTGCAGCGAGGGCCAGACGTATGCGAGGAGCTTGGCGAAGTCGGCTTCGTTCAACGTAAGCCCGACGGACGCGACCCGCGCCTTCACCGTGGCGACGAGCGCGGCGGGGACGTTTTGCTTCACCCACGCCGCCGCATCGTCGGCGACCTTGGTCTGCGCCAGCTCAGGTGAGAGATCGAAAGTGATGTAGCTCGCGAGCACGCAGCCGGCGACCAGCGCATCCTCGCGCGAATCGAACTTGCCGCCGATGGGCTGGTGGTCGGCGTTAAAGGACCACGCGATGCCGCGGCGGTGGAAACCGGTCTTCAGTTTCGCGAGCACGCAGCCGTGGCTCATGCCCTCGACGCTCTGGCCCTGGTGGCCCTCGGGGACGTTGGTGCCGATGAAGGGGAACGGCACGGTGTCCAGCTTGCCCGCCAGCATCACATCGGTGTCGTAAACCAGCTCGCGCGGGATCGAGTTTTGGTTGGCCGTCACGCCGAGGCTGAGCGCACTCATCGCCCAATCGACCGCGGGCCAGTGCAGCGTCGTGAAACGCGCGCCAATGCCGAGCGTGCTCCGGCCGAGTTGCTCGGTGGCCGAGGCAAAGATCGTCGAGGCCGGGTTGTGCTCCTGCACGAGGTTTTTCAGGCGGAGGAGATTGGCAAAGGTCGCGGGAAAGGCCGCCGCGCCGTCGGGCAACGCGATGCCGTCGGCCAGCGCGTCCCTCTTGGCGGCCCCATTTTCGAGGCGCCACGCGCAATCGCCCTGGGTGTTTTCGACGAGCGTCCACGCTCCGGCCTTGGTCTCGAAGCGGCTCTTCGGGTAAACCTTCAGCAGCTTGCCGGCGACGAGCTCAGCGGCGAGCGCCGGCCAATCGAGGCAGAAGTCCGGCGACACGCACGGGTTGGTCGCGATGCGGAGGTTGTTTTCGAGGAGGAAGCGGTTGATGGCGGACATAAGCGCAGGAGCGCGCGAGTGGCTCATATTCGCCGCCGCGAGACAAGGCGCGATCCGGTCATCACCGTCCGGCAATCCGACGCCGCGCGGTCACAGCCATTTCGGGTCCGTGTCGTCCACGAGCTGCTGGAGGATGTGGAAGCGAATCTGGCCGTAATTGAGGGCGTAGCGCTGGCGGTTGTTGCGGTAGATCCATGTCGCGGGCGTCCAGCCGACGCGCAGGCCCATGAACGAGGTCATCTCCGTATCCGGCCGGCGCGACGGATTTGGATGCTGGAAGTGCTGGAAATTTTTCTGGGGACCGAGACCGAACTTCGCCAGCTCGGCCGCGCCGTTGCGCTCGTCGCGCACGGTGATGAAGACGACCTTCACCTTGGGGTTGTCCTCAATGAATTTTTTCCAGCCGCCGGACTTGAGCTCGGCGTTGCAGTTGGGGCACCACGGCGCCCAGAAATGGACGACGGTGACATCAGGCGACTTCACGAGCTCCGCCACCTCGCGCTCAATCGGCAGCCAGGACTCGGAGGCGCGCAGGCCGGCGCATGAAAGCGAAACGAACAGGACGACAACACGCAGGAGCGGACTCATGCGCGCACATTGCCGCGGGCCGGCGCGGCGCGCAATCGTGCACGCAAGGATTTTACTGGTTGCGCGTCGGGCCGCGCGCGCTGTGCTCGGCGGCTTTTCCCGCATGTCCGCTGTCGCCACCCCGGCCCATTCCACCGCCCCGAATCCCGACCACGTGCTCCGCCTCGCAGCCGAGCTGAACGTGAAGGTCTTCCAAGTCGCCGCCACCGCGCAGCTCATCGGCGAAGGCGCGACGGTGCCGTTCATCGCGCGCTACCGCAAGGAGGTCACCGGCGAACTCGACGAGGTGCAGGTCCTCGCCATCCGCGACCGGCTGGAGCAGATGCGCGCCCTCGACGAGCGCCGCACGGCCATTCTCGGGTCGCTGAAGGAGCGCAACCTCCTCACGCCCGCGCTGGAAAAAGCGATCGCCGCCGCCGACACGCTCGCGACGCTCGAGGACATCTACCTGCCCTTCCGGCCGAAAAAGCGCACCCGCGCCACCCTCGCCAAGGAGAAGGGCCTCGAGCCGCTCGCCGATTTGCTCTGGGCGCAGGACGCAGCGACGGATCCGCTCGCCGCGGCGCAGGCCTACGTGGGCCGCGACTACACCCCGGACGACGGCAAGAATCTCCCGGCCAAGATCGCCTCCACCGACGAGGCCCTCGCCGGCGCGCGCGACATCCTCGCCGAACGCATCGCCGACGACAAAGACGCCCGCGCCCGGCTGCGCGCCGTTTTCCAGAAGGATGCCGTCGTCTCGTCAAAAGTCCTGCCCGGCAAGGAAGCCGATCCCGAGGCCGCGAAATACAAGGACTACTTCGCCTGGAGCGAGCCGCTGGCCAAGGCACCCTCGCACCGCATCCTCGCGATGCGCCGCGGCGAGAAGGAGCTGTTTCTCATGATGCGCGTGCAGCTCGCCGACGAGGCTGCGGCCGCCGCCACCGTGCAGTCGCTGTTCGTGAAGGCGAAGAATCGCTCTGCCGAGCAGGTCGCGCTCGCCGTGCAGGACGCCGCCAAGCGCCTGCTCTCGCCCGCGATGGAAACCGAGATGCGCCTCGAGTCGAAGAAGCGCGCCGACGAGGCCGCGATCAAAGTTTTCTCGGACAATGCCCGCGAGCTGCTCCTTGCCGCCCCGCTCGGCCAGCGCGCCGTGCTGGCGATCGACCCGGGCTTCCGCACCGGCTGCAAGACCGTGCTCCTCGACCGCCAGGGCAAGCTGCTGCACAACGACGTGATCTTCCCCGACCGCCACGCGGAGGAGGCGAAGGAGAAGCTCCTCGGCTTCGTGCAGTTCTTCAAGGTCGAGGCCGTCGCCATCGGCAACGGCACCGCGGGGCGCGAGACGGAGGCGTTTGTGCGCGCGCTCGGCCTGCCCGCGACGATTCCGATCGTGATGGTCAACGAGTCCGGCGCGTCCATCTACTCGGCGAGCGAGGCCGCGCGGGAGGAGTTTCCCGATCACGATCTCACGGTGCGCGGCGCGGTCTCGATCGGGCGCCGCCTGATGGATCCGCTCGCGGAGCTCGTGAAGCTCGACCCGAAGTCCATCGGCGTCGGCCAATACCAGCACGACGTCGATCAGGCGGCGCTCAAGCGTTCGCTCGACGACACCGTCGTGCTCTCCGTCAACCGCGTGGGCGTCGAGCTCAACACCGCCTCGAAGCAGCTCCTGAGCTACGTCTCGGGGCTCAACAGCGCCACGGCCGCCGCGATCGTCGCGCGCCGCAATGAAAAGGGACCGTTCAAGTCCCGCGCCGATCTCAAGGAGGTGCCGCGCCTCGGGCCGAAGGCGTTTGAGCAGGCCGCGGGCTTCCTGCGGCTCCGCGACGGCGCGCACCCGCTCGACGCCAGCTCCGTGCACCCCGAGCGCTACGCCCTCGTGGAAAAAATGGCCGCCGACTGCGGCGCGACGGTCGCCGATCTCATGCGCGACGGGAAACTGCGCGCAAAGATCAAGCTGGAGAGCTACGTCACCGCCGAGGTCGGCCTGCCGACGCTGACCGACATCATGGCCGAGCTCGCCAAACCCGGCCGCGATCCGCGCGAACAGTTCGAGGCGTTCAGCTTCACGGAGGGCGTCAACAAACCCGAGGACCTTAAGCCCGGCATGAAGCTGCCGGGCATCGTGACCAACGTGACGGCGTTCGGCGCGTTTGTGGACATCGGCGTCCACCAGGACGGGCTCGTGCACGTCTCGCAGCTGGCCGATGGCTTCGTGAAGGAACCGGCCGCGGTGGTGAAGCCCGGCCAGAAAGTGCGCGTGACCGTGACCGAAATCGATCTGGCGCGGCAGCGGATCGCGCTGTCGATGCGGAGCAATCCGCAGATCGGGCCGAAGCAGACCCAAAGTGGCGGACCGAGCGGGCCGCGTCCGGCGGGCGGCGCGCGGAGCACCCCACCTGCTCCAGCGCGCGCGCCGCAAGCGGTGAACAACGACTGGTTCAGCGCGGCGCTGCAAAAGAAGCGGTGAGCAAGCAGGCGAAAAAAAGCCCGGACCCTTTTGGGGCCCGGGCTGGATGAGAGAACTTCAGTTGCTTACGGCAGCTCGTATACCTCGATGAGCGCGACGCCGTTGGGCGCGGCGGCGGCGCCCGTGACCGTGGCGCTGTAGTTACCAGGAGTGAGCGTCAGGACCATCGCCGAATCGTTGTTGGCGAGAGCAAAGGCGCCGACCTGCGCCGACGAGGTGGTGATGACGGAGGCATCCGCCGACGTGCTCCAGTTGGTGTTGGTCGCCACCTGGGTGCCGCCGCGCGTGAGCGTGAGCGTGGGCTGGGCGAGGACGCCGGGGACACCGAAGACCGTGAGGCCGGGGCCGACGCCGCGGATGAGCACGCGCTTGGAAGTGCCGCCCGGGACGACGAAGCCGGCCGTCAACTGGTTCTCGGCGGTGCCCGCGGCCGCGCGGGTCGAGATGTTGAGCAGCTTCTGGCCCGGTGTGGGTCCGGAGAGGTCGTAAACCTCGACGAGCGCGATGCCGGTCGTGGTCCCGGTGCTGCTGACCTGGGCGCTGTAGGCGCCAGGCGGCAGCGTGGTGAGGATCGCGGCATCGGTGCCGGCGGCGCCGAGGGCAAAGGCGCCCGCCTGCACGCCCGCGGCGTCGATCGCGGCGCGGTTGCCGGCGATGCCGGCGTTGACGGCGAGCGAGGTATTGCCGCGGAAGAGCTCGAGCCGCGGCGTCGCGAGCACGCCCGGCACACCGAAGACACCGAGCGTGGGACCGACGGCGCGGATGAGCACCGGCTTGGACTGCTGGCCGGAGATCACGAAGCCGGCGATGAGGACATTCTCAGCGGTGCCGACGCGGGCGCGCGTCGAGATGTTGAGCAGGCGTTGGCGCGCGAGCGCGAGATCCGAGCCGCCGGAGAGCGCCGAGGCCACGATGAGACCCGAGGAGCTGCCGGTGATCAGGCCGGCATCGGCACTGATGGTCTGCGCGATGATGGAGCGACCAGTCGAGACGTTGACGGAGCCCGTGCTGCTGACGGTGCCGGCACCGCCGTCAAACACGGCGCCCGCCTGCGCGAGGACGTAGGACAGGCCATTCGGCCCCGCGATCGTGTAGGTGACCGCGCTGTTGGCCGAAGAGCCGGCTTGGTAGAAGCCCGCAACCCCCAGCGTGCCGCCATTGACCGGGGCCACGGTGCCGCTCAGGGTGCCGACGGCGCCCCCGGTGACATCACCCGAGACAATGCCGTTGGCGCCGATGGTGGCTGTGAGGGTGACAGGCTGGAGGGCCGCGGCGCGGGCAGGACCGCCCGCCTCGCCGCCTTCGGCGATGGCCGACTGCGAGAAGGTGAACTGGCCGTTGTCACCCACGATCACGTTGAGGCTCATGATCGGGGCGGAGGAGAAGGGCAGGTAGCTGAGGAAGACGCCCGTGTTGTCGTCGCGCACATAGAGCGCCCAGCTGCCGAGGCCACCGCTGTAGGTGCCGAAGTAGGTGCCCGAGTAGCTGCGCGTGATCACGGTCAGCGCGGCGGAAGCCGTGGTGGCGGTGCCGGCGGAGTTGGTGAAGACCACATCGTAGAGCGCCGCATCACCGGCCTGCACGCTGGAGAACGACAGGGTGGCGCCGTTGGCGCCGGGGATGGCGACCCCGTTCTTGCGCCACTGGTAGCCCGGAGCGGGCGCGCCGGTCGCGGCCGCGGTGAACGTGGCCGAGCCACCGACAACCGCAGTGCGGCCGATGGGGCTCAGGGTCGTCTGCGGCGCGGTGGGCGCGGTGACGAGAGCGAGCGTGGCGGTGGAACTCTGCACGGTGGCGATGTTGTTGGACACCTGCACATCGTAATTGCCGGCATCCGTGGCGCTGACGGCGCCGATGGTGAAGCTCGCGCCGTTGGCCCCGGCGATGGGGACGCCATTGCGGCGCCACTGGTAGGCAAGTGTGCCGCTGCCGACCGCCGCGGCGGAGAACGAGGCGCTGCCGCCAGCCTGCGCGATCTGCGGCTGGGGCTGGAGCGTGAACTCCGGCGCGGAATTGACGACGAGCGCCGCGCCCGACGAGGTGGCGGTGCCGAAGGCATTGGTGACCGCCACGGAATAGACACCCGAGCTGGCGGCCTGCACACCCGTGAGGATGAGGGTGGAACTCGTGGCCCCCGCGAGAGCGATGCCGTTGCGCCGCCACTGGTAGGAGAACGGTGCGGTGCCCGTCACGCTAACGGAGAACGTCACCCCCTGGCCCGGATCAATCACGGAGCCGGCAGGCTGGGTGGCGATGACGGGCGGCAGATTGGCCGGCAGAATCGTGAGCGTGAAGGACTGGGTGGCAGACACGCCGTTGTTGGCGGTGATGGTGAGCGCAAGCGGTGATCCGGTGGTGTCGGGCGGGTTGCCGCTGAGCAAGCCGGTGGAAGAGTTGAAGGTGGCCCAAGCCGGCAAACCCGTGGCGGAGAAGACGACCGGCGTGGCGCTGTCGGTCGAGACCGTGAAGCTATTGGCCTGGCCGGCGCGGAATGACGCCGCGGCCACGCTGGTGAACACGGGCGGCAGGCCGACACTGAGCGTGGCAGCTTGCGAGACCGCGGAGGGCGAGACCCCGTTGGACACGACGACGCGGAACTGATCCCCCGTCATGATTTGAGTGACATTGGAAACCGTCAGCGTGGCGGTGGAGACGCCGCCATAGGTGGCATCGGCCGAGATGTTGGTAAATTCAAAGCCGCCGGCCGGCTGGCGCTGCCACTGGAAGCTCGTGGGCGGGGGCGTGCCAGCGGCACCGACCGTGAACGTGGCGCTTTGCCCAAGGGCGACCGTGCGGTTGCCTGGCTGCGTGATGATCGAGGGCGCCACCGTGCTGCCGCTGCGGCGGATGACTTGGTTCACGGTGTCGGCGACGTAAAGGTTGCCGTTTGAATCAACCACGATGCCAAAGGGCCGGTTGAAGCGCACCGCGGGGCCGACGCCATCGAGGTAGCCGGGATTCCCGGCGGTGCCGGCGAGGGTGGTCACGTCACCCGCGGGCGTGATCTTGCGGATGGTGCTGTTGACCGTGTCCGCGACGTAGAGATTGCCGGCGCTGTCGAGCGCCAGGCCCGAGGGACGCGTGAAGGAAGCCGCCGTGCCGTTGCCATCCGCGCTGCCGCTGGCGCCGCCAGGATTGCCGGCGACGGTGGTCACCACGGCGCCGCTGGTGATCTTGCGGATGGCGTTGTTGATCGAGTCGGCGACGTAAACGTTGCCGACGTTGTCGATGATCAGGGAATTCGGCGTGTTGAAACGCGAGTTGATGCCGACGCCGTTGACGAAGCCCGCGCCACCCAAGGCACCGGCGAACGTCGAGACCGTGCCGCCCACGGTGATGCGGCGGATGCAGTGGTTGCCCGAATCGGCGACATAGACGGTGCCGACGTTGTCCACCGCGACGCCCGAGGGCAGGAAGAAGCGGGCCGCAGGGCCGACGCCGTCGAGCGCGCCGCTGGCATTGGCGCTGCCCGCGAGGGTGGTGACGGAGCCGCTGGGGGAGATGACGCGGATGACGTGGTTGAAGGTGTCCGCGACATAGACGTTCCCCGCCGAATCGACCGCGACGCCCGAAGGGGCGTTGAAGCGGGCAAGCGACCCGAAGCCGTCCACGCTGCCGCTCGCGCCCGCGAGGCCGGCGATGGTGGTGACGACACCGTTGGCCGTCATCTTGCGGATCACGTGGCTGGCGGTGTCGGCGATGTAGAAATTGCCGGAGGTGTCGACGACGATGCTCGAGGGCCCGTTGAAGCGCGCCGCGGAGCCCGTCCCGTCGATCGAGCCTTGGAAGTTGGCGAGGCCGGCAAACGTGCTGATGGTCGTGCCGAGGTTGACCGTGAGCGTGGCCGAGGTGCTGGGGACGGCGCCGCCGATATTGGTCGCCACCATGCGGAACTGATCGCCGCCCATGCCGGCGGAGATGTTGGTGAGGGTGAGCGTGGTCGAGGTGGTGCCGCCGTAGGTGCCGTCGTCAAAGAGGTCGATGAAGCCAACGGTGCCGCTCGGCTGGCGCTGCCAGCGGTAGGTCGGCGTGGGATTGCCGGTGGCGCCGGAAGAGAAACTCGTGTTGCCGCCGATGTTCGCGATGACGGAGACGGGCTGCAGCGAAATGACCGGCTGCGTCGCGGTGACCGTGAGGGTGGCCGCGATGCTGGGCGTGCTGCCGTTGACGTTGGTCGCCACGAGCCGGAACTGGTCGCCATTGAGGAGGACCGAGGCGGCGGTGATCGTGAGTGTGCCGGTCGCGGTGCCGCCGAAGGTGAGGTCGTCGCTCAAGTCGAAGAAGCCGGATGTGTTCGCGAGCTGGCGCTGCCAGCGGAGCGTGGGCGTGGGGCTGCCGATGGCGGCGGCCGTGAAGGTGCCGTTGCCGCCGGGGAGAATGTTGGTGTTAACGGGTGAAAGCGTGAAGACGGGAGCCGCGTTGTTGATCGAGAGGGTGGCGACGCTGGAGACGGCGTCCGGACCGCTTGAATTCGAGGCGACGAGACGGAACTGATCGCCGTTCATGCCACCGGTCACGCTGGTGATGGTGAGAGTGCCGGTGGTCGTGCCGCTGTAGGGAAAAGCCTCATTGAGATCATTGAATCCACCGCCCGCCGCGGCTTGGCGCTGCCAGCGGAGGGTGGGCACGGGCGCGCCGGAGGCGGAGCCGCTGAAATTGGCGTTCATCCCGATGTCCGTCGCGAACGACGAAGGCGAGGTCACGATCTGCGGGGCCGCCGTGCCCGTGACCGTGAGCGTGAAGGACTGGTCGTTGAAGCTGACGACGTTGGTCGCGCGGATTGTGACGGGAAAAGAGCCGCTCTGCGTGGGCGTTCCGGCGAGCAGCCCGCCGGAACTGAGTGTGACGCCGGACGGCAGAGTGCCGATGACAATCGAGAACGTCGGCGCCGGAGAGCCGGTCGCCGTCACGGAAAACGAACCGAAGGCATTCAGGGCGAATGTGGTGTTGTTTGCACTCGTGATGCTCGGAGCGCTCGCGGGCAGGATGCGGCGGATGGTGTGGTTCTTGGAATCCGCGACGAAGAGGGAATTGGCCGCCGTGGCGACCAGGCCGAAGGGAGTGTTGAACTGCGCGGAGGTGCCGAGGCCGTTGGCTGAACCCGTCGCGCCGGTGCCGGCCAAGGTCGTGACCGTGGGGCCGGAGATTTTCTTGATGGTGTTCGTGCCCGAGTCGGAAACGTAGACATCCGTGCCCTGCACCGCCACACCGCGCGGAATCGAATAGGTGCCGGAGAGGGTCGTGACGGTGTTGGCCGGGACCGCGATGCTTTTTACGAGGCCATTGTTGTGGTCCGTGACATAGAGCGTGCCGCCATCAGAGCTGATGGCGATGCCCCACGGCCGCGAAAATCCCGATGCGATGGTGGTGACGGCATTGCCGCCGATGTCGACGCGTCGAACCACGTCATTGAACGTGTCCGTCACGTAGATGAGTGTGCCCGCACTGTTGACCGCCACACCCACCGGGGTGCTGAACGTCGAGGTAGTGAGCGTGCCATTGTTCAGACCCGAGGTGCCGAGCGTGCCGATGGTCGAGGTCAGTGTGCCGCCGGCATTGAAGACCTTGATGACGTGGTTGCTCGTCTCGGCGACGTAGACATTGCCCGAGCCGTCCACCGCGACACCCGAAGGTCCAAGCAACCCGGTCACCAGCGTGGTGACGGCACCGGTGCTGATGTTCATCTTGCGGATGCGGCCGTTGTTTGAATCGGCGATGTAGATGAACGTGCCGTCGCTCGCGAGGCTGGCCGGCTCGTTGAAGCGCGCCAGCGTGCCATCGGCATTGTCGGCGGTGCCGAAGCTGCCCACTGCGCCGGCGGGTGTCGTCACATTGACTTGGGCAAACGCCGCGAACGGCAGCAGGACAAACGCGGCAAGCGCGGCAAACCAGCGCGCCGGACGCGCGCGACTCGGGACCATGTGGGGCGTAGCAGGGTGGATGCGGTTCATGACGATGAAGGATTCAGGACACATGCTAGGAATAAAAAGGGGCAACCGTAGGCCGACGCACCAAAAGCGGATCGGTGACAACAAAGCGCAAGACACGAGTTCGCGGCGGAAGTGCGCTCACGGGGGAAAACTGCGAGCGGATTCGGAGGCGAAAGGTTCCGTCGTTGCGCAAACGCAGCGGCGCTTGCGGCGCTGGTGTGGACAAGGTGAGCGACACGCGCCGCATTGCGCATCGAGCGTGCCACGCCTCCGCCGGTGGTCCGGCGCACCTCGTTTTACGAGGGAAAATCGCCCTTGTGCGTCTCGCCGACCAGCCCGTCGGCCCGCGCGAATTTTCCCCCAAGCGGCTTCGTGCGCCGCGAAATTTTCCCCATTCCCTGGCCTTCCGCTGCTCCTCCGGTCCGCAACCTTCGCAGGCGGCGTGCGCTTCGGGCGCACCCCGCACCAAGGCGTCAGCGCTTCGCGCCGGCACGCTTGAGCGTCCACTTGCCATGCGTGATGCCCTCGGAGGTGTTGGATTCATAGACACCACTCAGGGTTTCGCCGGCGAGTTCGCCGCTGATCTTGCTCTGGCCGGGCGCATCTTGGATTCGCCAGTCGAACACCATCACAACCTTTGCGGCCTCGACCTTCACGCTTTTCATCGCCGTCGGCACACGCGCGCCCCCGAAGGTGAACGTCGCTTCCGCCGTCCATCCCGCTTTGTCGTCGCGTCGCAACGTCAGCTCAAATTCGCCGGCCGCGTCGCCCTCATCGGCTGACCAGCGGCCCGCGTAGGTCCCGGTCAAATCGACCCCGGGAGGAACAGGCGGTGCCTTTTTCTCCGCGGCGATCAGACCGGCAAACGGCAGCAGCAACAGGGCAAAAAGAACGCGCAGGATCATGACGGTCGAATGGATCGCTCTAGGGAGCGATCAGGCGATTAATGCGCAAGCCACGAATCCGGCAGCGCGAGGCCTCACTCGTTGGGGCTCGCCTTGGCGGTGGCCGGCGCGATGCCACGATATTTCTCCGGCCGCGCCTCGGTAAAGGGCGCCAGCACGCCCTGCAGTTTTGTTTTAGCCGCCGTGGCCTCGGCCCCCAGCGACGCCAACGGCAGCGGCCGCTTCTCGTCGGGATCGGCCACGGTGTCGAAAAATTCGCCCGTGCGGTAGAGCTTGAAGCGCTTCGTCGCCGCAAACTCGCGCGCGGACTTCAGATCGCCGTTGCGGGAATACCACGAGTAATACCACTCGCGCGGCTGCCCCGGCTCGCCGCGGAGCTGGGGCGCGAAGCTGCGCCCGTCGATCTTCACCGTAGTCGCGGGCAGGCCAGCGGCGGCGAGGAGCGTGGGCAGGAAATCCGTCGAATCGACCAGGTCGCCGTTGACGCGACCGGCGGGGATTTTTCCGGGCCAGCTCACAATCAGCGGCACGTGCATGCCGGCGGCGGTCATCTTGCCCTTGCCGCCGGGCACCACGCGATCGCCCATGCGGGAGGTCACGGTCACGCCAGTGCCGTTGTCGCCGACGAAGACGATCAGCGTGTTCTCGCGCAGGCCGAGTTTTTCGAGGTGCGCCGTGAGCTGGCCGACGTGTTTGTCCGTGTGCGCAACCATGTCGGCGAAATACTTCACGTCGCGGTTCACGCGCTCGCCGATCGCCTTGGGGTCCCAGCCCGGTCCGCCCGGCACCGGCTGGAAGGGATCGTGCGTGAGGATCATCGGGTAATAGAGCAGCCACGGGCCGTCTTTTTTCCGGCGGATGAAGTCGAGCACCCAGTCCTGCACGAGGTCGGGGCCGTATTCGCCGTTGTTGAAGTCACGCTCCTGACCGTTGAACTCCAGCCCGGGGTTGGCGTAGCGCGGCGGGCGGCGCGTGTGCTGCCAGAGGCAATTCTCGTCAAAGCCGAGTTTCTGCGGCAGCCCGCGATCGGCGCCGAGCTGCCACTTGCCCGCGATGCCGGTCGCGTAGCCCGCGCGCCGGAAATGGTGCGCAAAGGTCTCTGCCTCCGGGTCCATGTTTCCAAAATTGATGTAGTTCCTGATATTGTAGATGCCGGTCATCAGCTGCACGCGCGTCGGCGTGCAGAGCGGCTGCACGAAGCACCGCTCGAACCGCATGCCGCCCGCGGCCAGGCGGTCGAGGTGCGGTGTCTGGTAGGAGGTCCCGCCGTTGGCGCCGACGCACTCGTAGCCGAAATCATCCACGAGGATGACCACGACATTCGGCTTGGCCGGGGCGGCCGCAATGGCGGCGGAAACAAAACTCACGAGGGCTGACAGCAGGGCGAGGGTTTTCATGGGGCGGCGCCAGCAAGACGCCCCCGCGACGCGGACGAAACGAAAAAACTCGGCCTCGCGCCCCGCAACCGCGAGCCTGCCGGCGTTTCCCGCACCCCGCCCTGCCCATGCGTCTCGCGTTTTTCTTCCTCGCCGCGCTGAGCCCCGTCTGGGCCGCGCCGAAGCTCACGCCCCACCCCGCCGCCGTGCCCAACATCCACACGCCCGGCGAAGTGGACCGCCCCGAGCTCGTGCCCTTCATCGTCGCCGATCCGGCCGCGTTGCCCGGCATCGTCGTCGATGAAACCTCGGCGACGCTGGTCGGCAGCTGGCAATACTCCACGCACACGCCGCCCTACGTCGGCCTCGGCTACCTCCACGACCAAAACAAAGACAAAGGCACCAAGTCCGCCATGCTCACGCCGAATCTCCCGCGCGCCGGCTGGTATGAAGTGCGCCTCGCCCACTGCTACAACGTCCGTCGCGCCACCAACACCCCGGTCACCATCCGCCACGCCGACGGCGAGACCACGCTCCGCATCAACCAGCAGCAGGAGCCGCCGCACGCGCGGCTCTGGCGCACTCTCGGAGTCTTCCGTTTCAACGCGGGCCGCGACGGCCACGTTCGCATCAGCACCGCCGGCACCGAGGGCAAATACGTGATCGTCGATGCCGTGCAGTTCCTGCCGGTGGAGGTCAGTCCATCACGCCCGTAAGCCAGCGCAGGATATTCAGCAGGAACTGCGGGTTCTGCTTCGCCGCCGGGTCGTTCATGCCCATCGGGCGCTTGTCGGGACCGGCGAGCTGCGCGGAGAACATCGCCGCCTCGGCAAAGACCGCCACGCGGCCGCGGCCGGCTTTCACGACCGCGCCTTGCGACCAGCCGGAGACATCCACCCGCGGCGTGTCGGCGTCGAAGCGCGCGGCGACCTTGCACTCCAGCGACACGCTGCCCTTCGGCAAAATGAGGAGCGAAGTCGCCTCGGGCGGACCGCGAAACGCGCTGCCCGTGAAATTCCGCACCGTGTCGATCACCTCGGCGGCCGAGCGCCCGCGCACCACCGCGTGATCAGCGAGGCTCGCGTCCGCGCGGCGAAAGGCGAGCTGGCTGCGGCCCGTCGCATCCTGCGCGTAGCCGTTGCTGAACGTGAAGCCGAACGCCGCCGCGAGCTCGGCCACCGCGCCGGGAAACGGCATGTGGTCCGCGATGAGCAGGAGCGCGCCGCCGGCGCGCACCCAAGCGACGACCGCCGCTATCTCATCGGGCGCGAAGGCGGACGGTGTGGGCAGCGTCCAGTTGCCGGAGGCATTGCGCGGGTGCAGGGCATTCGCGATCACGAGCACGCGCACCTCGCGCAACGCAGGCGCGGAAAATTTCTCGGCCGAGGCCCGGACCACGAAACCGTCGCGGCGCGCGAGATTGGCAAAGGCCACATAGCGCCCCGTCGCCGTGTGAAAATTGCCATGCGCCTCATCGATCGCGACGACCGGGCCGCGGCCTTCGGCGAAAACGGGCGACACAATGGGCGCCGCAAACGCGGTGTCGGCGACCTGCTGCGCGCGGGCAGCGACGGCGCCGAGCATCGCAAACACAAGCAGCGCGCACGTAGCGGCGAGCGTCCCTGGCCGCCGAAGTAGGGCGGGTCTGTGACCCGCCCTTTCGCGCGTTGAGTGCTCACCACCGAGGGCGGGTCGAAGACCCGACCTACTTTCCAAACCTCGGCGGGCAGGGACGCCCGCCGCTACCTCTGAGCCGCGCCCGCTCACTTGAATTTCTCCATCCACGCCGTCTGCGGCCACGGGCCAGGGGCGTTTTTCTGCGGCGCGCCCGGCGTGCTGCGCCCACGCTCGATCAGCTCGCGCATCGCGCGGCCGAGGCGCTGCACGATCTCGGGGTGCGCGGCGGCGAGGTTCTTCGTCTCCGCCGGATCAGCCGCGAGGTCGTAGAGCTGGAAGGGCGGGAGCTTCGAGAGATCGGCGCGCTCGGCGGGCAGCCATTGCGTCGGGTTGGCGGTCGGCGGGCTCCAGCCGCCGGAGCCGGGGCAGAGGAGCAGTTTCCATTTCCCGTCGCGGATCGCGAACTCGCCGTCGGCGCTGTGGTTCACGAGCGGGGCGCGGGGCGCGGCGTTTTTCTCGCCGCGCAGGTGCGCGAGGAAGCTCACGCTGTCCTCCGCCGCGGTCTCGGGGACCTTCGCGCCGAGAATTTCCGCCATCGTCGCGAAGAGATCGAGTTGGCCGATTGTGGCGGAGCTGCGCGTGCCCGCGGGCGCGACGCCCGGCCAGCGGGCGAGAAACGGCACGCGGTGACCACCCTCGAAGAGATCGGCTTTTGACCCGCGCATTCCCGCGTTCGGATCGTGGCCGATTCTTTGCAGCGCTTCCAGGCCGCCGGGCGGGGCGAAGCCGTTGTCAGCGGAAAAAATCACCAGGGTGTTCTTCGCGAGGCCAAGCCGATCGAGCGCGGCGAGGAGACGGCCGACGTCCGCGTCCACCTGCGCGACGAAGTCGCCGTAGGGCGTTGTGCGCGTCAGCCCGTCGAATCTTCCCGTCGGCAGCACGGGCGTATGCGGCGCAGCGAGCGGCAGGTAGAGGAAGAACGGCCGGCCGTCGCGCGCGGCGCCGCGCTGCTCGATGAAGGCGAGACTCTCGTCGGTGAAGCGGGTCTGCACGTCGTCCATTTTGAAGTCGTCGGCGATCGGGCCGCCGCGCCAGAGCTTGGGCGCCGGGCTGTCGCCGATGGTGCCGGTCGGCACGCGCGTCGCGCGGTCGTCGCGCAGCCACACATAGGGCGGCATGTCGAGCGAGGCGCTGATGCCGAAGAAACGCTCGAAGCCATGCGCGAGGGGGCCGTTGGCAAAAGGCTGCGTGAAATCCACGTCCTCAGGCTGCGGGCCGGTCTTCGCCCATTCCAAGCCGAGGTGCCACTTGCCCACGACCGCCGTGGTATAGCCGTGCTGGCGAAGAAACGCCGGCAGCGTGAGCCGGCCCGGCTCGATCAGCGGGGCGCCGTAGCCTTGGAGCACGCCGCGTTTCATCTTCGAGCGCCAGGCATAGCGGCCGGTGAGGAAGGCGTAGCGGCTCGGCGTGCAGAGCGCGGAGGCGGAATGGGCGTCGGTGAACGCGATGCCCTCGCGCGCAAGGCGGTCGAGGTGCGGCGTCTGCCACGCGGACTTCGGGTTGAGCGCGGAGACATCGCCCACTCCCATGTCGTCGGCGAGGATGAAGAGGATGTTGGGTTTTTGCGCGGGCGCGGCGAACAACGCCGTGGCTCCGACAAGCAGCGAGGACAGGGCGCGGAGCGTTTTCATTTTCAGGAAATGTTCAGCGTGAACTCGAACGGCGTCGTGCCGGTGAGATAGACGGACTGGCCGTCGCCCTTGGGCAGCGCGCCGCGCACCTGCGCGTAGGTGTGCTCGGCAAGCCCGGGGCTGAACTCGATCGTGTCGGCGCCGAGCGTGTAGCGGCCTGTGCCAGCGCGAAGGAGAAAGGCGTCCTTCGTGTCGCCCAGCGGCTCCACGCCCTCGAGTTTCCCGCCGTGGCGAAACACCAGCTCGATCGAAACGGGCACGAACGCCGTGCCACGAATCGCGATGGCGAGCGCGAAACGGCCGGCCGTTTCCGTCACGGTCAAGACCGTCTCGAGTTCCTGAATCTCGCTGCGCGCGCGGCGAGCGCGGCTGTCGTTGGCGAGCGTGCCGTTGGGCGCCATGCGCGTGTGCTCGCCGTCGGCGATCTGCGCGGCGGTGAGCGGCTGGAAATACGGGCCCTCGAGTTTTTGGCGCAGCACGTAGCGGCCGTCGCGCACCTCCAGCGCGTCGCCCACGAACTGGCCTTTGCCAAAAAACGCCGTCGCCAGCCGCAGCGCGGTGAGCGCCGCGGAGCCTTTGCGAAACGTGAAGAGCGTGGGGTTGCCTGCCAGCACCGTGCCGCTCGCCGCGCCGCGCCGGATGCGCGCCAGCGCCGAGTGTGCGAAGACCTTGGCGTAGTCGGTCGGCAGCGGCGCGCTCGGCGGCAAGGCGCGCCCAAACTCCGGCTCAAGCAGAAAGGTCGCGAGCTCCCCCACCCGGCCCTTGGTCTCCGCTTCGATCTGGCGGCACATTGCGGCGAAGCGGCCGTTGCCGTCGCGCAGCGCGAGCGTGCGGTAGGAGTAGTAGTAGCGGTGCATCGTGCCGCGCTGATCGCGGTCCTGCCGGCGCGAGGCCTCGGTCACGACCTCGCCGTCGGGCTGCACGTAGTAGAGCGTCATCTCGAGATTCTTGCGGACCGGCTCGTAGAGCTCCGGGCGGTTGAGGAGCCGCGCGACCGTGATGAGCGCGCGATCCACGATGGGCGAGTAGACCGTCGTGCTCTTCTCCGTGTATTGCCCGTCGGGATCGAGGTCGATGCCCTCGGCGAGCCACTGGTCGGCGCGGGCGACGTAGCGCTTGTCCGGGAACAGCGAATTCACCCACGCGAGCGCCGCGCAGACGACCCACCGGTGATTCGGCGTGTGAATGCCGCCGACGACGAGCGCCTCGCCGCCGCGCTTGATAAACTCGCCCAGCTCCCCCGCCACCGCCGCAATCGCCGGCACGGGGCTTGCGCGCAGCAGCGTGCATGTGGGGCACGCGCCCTCGAGGATGAACGCGAGATCGGGCGTCGAGTGGAAGTTCGTCGCGTAATAGTCCACCGTGCCGTCCGCGTGCTGCGCCGCGAGCATGTAGCGGATGGCGGCGCGCATCGGCTCGACGAATTCCGCGGAGCGATAATAGCGCGAGCCCGGCGCGCACGCCGCCGCCGTGAGCGCGGACACAAAACCGCTCGTGCCCGCGACGGTGTGGATGCCGTTGGCATCGGGCATGCCGCCGAGCCAGCGGTGGCCGGGGCGTTTTTCCTGCTTCGCGAGCAGCGCGGGGATCTGCGCGTCGTTGGCGGCGATGGCGTCGCGGAGGAGTTTCGCGGCTTCGGCGGAGCTTTCGGCGGCCGTCAGGCGCGGCGCGAACGCGGCCAGCGCCGCGGCGGCGCCGGTCGAAAGGAGAAAATCACGGCGGGGGAGCGGGGTGGACATTGCTGAAAGCAAGCGCCTCAGCCCCACGCAGCGCCAGCGCAGAATGGATCGAGGTGGGGCCGGCTCTCCGCAGCCGGCCTGGGCTGCAGGGCGATTCGCCGGCTGGAACTCAGGCCAGCTCGGAGAGCGGGGCCCCACCTCAGATTGTCATTCTGAGCGCAGCGAATCCATTTGGACCCTCGCACCGCATGAAGGCTTCGAGACTCCTGCTGGATCCTTCGCTGCGCTCAGGATGACCGCGCAAGGGGCGAGCCCTTGCGCGGTCACTTAAACTTGTCCCGCATCGCCTGGATGCCGGGGATCTTTGCCGTCAGGTGCTCATGCGTCGGCTCGAAGGACTGCACGAGGCCGCGGTGCCTCGCGCCGACAAGGATGGTGAAGATGTAGCCCTCGTGCCCCGGCGCGCGCAGCGTCGGGTGGTAGCCGCGGTCGATGCAAAAGGTGTCGCCATGCCGCGTCATCACGACCTCCGGCTGCGCGCCGCCGCCGTCGTCCGCGTAGCAGAACTGCGCGCCGAAGCCGTTCTCCGGCCGGTAGCGGTAGTGGTAGAGCTCCTCGTGGTTGGTCTCGTCGGGCAGGCGATCGGTGTCGTGCTTGTGCGGCGGGTAGCCCGACCAGCAGCCGGCGTCGCCGTAGAGTTCGCTCACGAGCAGGTTGCCCGCGCGGCCCGCGCCGTTCTGCCCGAGGACGTGAAAAATCCGCCGCCGCGAATGCGTGTCGTGCGAGCCGACCTCCACCATCTCGACCTCCTCCGGCGTGATGCGGAACGGCGCAAACGGCGTCGAGCACACGCCGCCCGCAACCGCGACCTCGGTGCCGTCGCGCACCGCGCGCACCGTCACGCGCGGACAGGTCCCGCAGTAAACCGAGTCCGCGGGCCCGGCCCAGATGTCCGCGCGGCGCCCGACGTTCTTGAATTCCTGCGCGCACGCCGCGATGTCCGCGCGGCCCGAGAGCACGACGCACAGCAGCTCGCAGCTCGGCACATCGAGCGTGACCGACTCGCCGGCGCGCAGCCGCAGGAGGTTGAAGTAACAAAGCCGCGTGACCGCGCCGTCGCCCGGGGCGACGATGGGCCGGTTGCGGTTGTCACGGGCGCGGAGGAGGCGGGGCATAAAACACAATACTCACGTCGGGGACACTATCGCCAGAATTTCCACCACGGCCTTTCAACCGGAACCTTCCCGTGACACTCCCTGCAAAAAACAAAGATGCCTCGGCCCGAAGGTGCCGTCCAACATAGCTCACCTATCGCGACCGACGCATTGCAGAAATCGCAATGCTCGTTATTCCAACCCATCACCTCACGCTGAAACGACGCCTCATTCCCTTTGACGTAATGATACGGGATCATGGCGTTGTGACCGCCAGCGACAGGATACCAACGTTGGTGGCTAGAGCGACCCATGACCTCCTTGAGGTCCGATGACAACTCAGTGCCTTCTGCGACAAAAATCACCGCGGCATCAGTTCCCGGAAAGAGATATTCTTCCAGTTGCGTCTGGGTGAAATCCTGAAGCTTTGGAGCGTTCATTTCTATCGGACGATTCCACTTTCAAAAACGCGGATGTATGTGCGCTCACCCAAACCGCTCCAACCGCCCCGCCACATCCGCCCGCAGTTTCTCGATGTGCGCGAGCGTAAACTCCCGCACGCTCAGCGCGTCGTTTTGCACCAAGGGCGTGAGGTCCATCGCAAACGAGACGGCCGTCGCCGCGTCGGTTGCGTGCGAGGCGAAGAAGGTGGCGTTGGCCACGCGGCGGCCGAGCGCGGCGAGGTCGTAGCGCTTGCCACCGGCGATCTGCGAGTCGAAGACCGCGACGAGCTCGCGCGCGAGGTCGGGGTTGGGGCTCGCGTCCATCGCGACCTTGTCGGCGTCGGCCAGCCAGTCGAGGTCGCGCCAGCCTTCGATGCCGAGCACGCGGCGCGGGCGCTTTTCGCGCGGCAGCGCGCGCATGGCCTCGAGGCAGCGAAGGAAGCAGGCGACGTGCGTGTCGTGCTTGTCGGCGGGCTGGTGGAGATAGACGGTCTCGAGCGCCGGCCCGCAGCCACCGAAGATCGTGGCGAGATCGGCGGCGACGCCGGGGTGGCCGGGCTTCTTCACGTCGCCGCTCGGGTGCGCGAGCTGGAGCTGCAGGTTGTATTTCCCGATCTCGGCGGCGCGGCGCTGCTCCTCGCGGCGGATGATCTGCATCTCGGCGTCGGTCGTCTTCGCGTAGCGGCCCGTGCGGGCGGAGCCGGCGCCGTTGGTCATGACGACGCCGGTGAAATATTTTCCCGCGCGGCCGAAGCACTCGGCCACGCCAGGGTAGGCGTTGATCTCGATGTCGTCCTGATGGGCGATCACGCAGAGGTGCGTGGTGCGCGCGAGCGCGGCGGCGGGCGTGAGGCCGGGCGCGGCGTGCGGAAGGAAGATGTCGGCCTCGGGGCGGGAGAGTTTCATGGCAACGCCACGACTCAGGCACAAGGGCGCCGGCAGTTCACGCCCAGAGTTTCGCCGGGTAGAGCCCTCGCGCGACCAGCTCGGCGATGGCGGCCTGCACACGCGGCTTGTCCTCGCGATAGGTGACGCCGAACCACGCGCTCTCCGTCGGCAGCACGCGCACGCGCGCCTCGCCTCGCCCGATCATCGTCGAGACGGAGGCGGGGAGGTAGAACTCGGCTTTGAGCGGATCGGGCTTGGCTGGAGACGCGGCGCCCCCGCCGCGTTCTTCGCTAGGCCGCGGCGAGGGCGCCGCGGCTCCAACCGAGCCAAGGAACTCCCGAAACTGCGCGTCGAGCCCCGCAAACAGCGCCGGCGTGAAGCCCCAGCAGTTCATCGAGACCGTCTCGTCGCCAGAAAATTTCTTCCCCGCGCCCACCTCGGCCGGGGCGATGCCGGTGTGCTCGACGATCGAGCGCAGCGCTCCCTCCGCGCCCGCCGCGCACACGCCGCGCGACACGAGGCCGTGCTCGGAGAGGGTGTTGGCGAGGCGGAAGCCCACCATCGCAAAGTCCCCGCCCCTTGCGGGCCCGAGGAAACGCGCGAGCTGCGCAAACGAGTCCGCGCCGTAGAAATCGTCCGCGTTGATGACGGCGAAGTTGCCGCCGATGGCGTCGCGCGCGCACCACACGGCGTGGCCCGTGCCCCAGGGTTTCTCGCGCCCGGCCGGCGGCGCATAACCCGCGGGCAGCGCATCGAGCGACTGGAAGACGTAGTCCACCGCGATGCGCCCGGCGTAGCGCGCGCCGATTTTTTCGCGGAAGAGCGCCTCGAAATCGCGCCGGATCACGAAGACCACGCGCGTGAAGCCCGCGCGGGCGGCGTCGAACACCGCGTAGTCCAGCACCGTCTCCCCGCCCGGCCCGACCGGATCGATTTGCTTGAGGCCGCCGTAACGGGAGCCCATGCCGGCGGCGAGGACGACGAGTGTGAGGGACATGCGCGCCAGAAAAACGCGCCGCGCGCCGCGCGGTCAATGCGCGAACCGCGCCAGGCGCGGTTCAGGCCCAGAGTTTCTTCTGCCCGTCGCTGAATCGTCCGATGATCGGGCCGTGCATCACATGGCGCCCGGCCGCGAGGCGCTGGCGGCCGCCGATCCATACATCGCGAATCGCACGGCGCTCGAAGCCAAAGACAATCGCCGCGAGGAGCGACGACGCGTCGGCCCCCGCGATCGAGGGGTCGTGCAGGTTCACTGTGAAAAAATCCGCCGGCCGTCCGACCTCCAGCGCACCGCCCGTGGCGCCAAGGCTGCGCGCCCCGCCGACCGTCGCCGCGTGAAAGAGCGCCGGCACCGCCAGCACACTGTGCCGCCCGGTCGCCGCGCGCTGGAAAAGCTCAAGCAGCCGCGCCTCGCCGATGAGATCCGTGCGCGCGTGCGTGTCGGTGCCGAGCGCCACCCCCGCGCCGGCGGCAATCAATTTTTCAACCGGCGCGACACCCTGGCCCGCCGCCAGTGATCCGGTCGGGCAAGCGCACAAGAGAGCGCGCGCGGCGCCGAGCAGCTTCACATCCTCGTCGCCCAGCTGACCCGCATCGACGGCCGTGAAGCGCTTGTCGAGCAGGCCCAGCTCCGCGAGCTCGGCCAGGGGCGTGCGACCCGCGGCCGCCGCCGGCACATGCGCATGCAGGCGCAGGCGCTGCGCGCGCGCGTGGCCCGCGATGACCTTGAGCTGATCGGGCGGAAGCGCACCGAGCGTGTGAACGCCGGCGCCGATCCAGACTTCGTCGGCCGGATAGTTCTTTTCCACCGCACGACCCAGCGCTTCCGTCTCGCGCACCCAAGCGTCGGCGCCCGCCTGCCGGCAGCGCGCGGGCGCGGCGAGATCGCAGGCGGTGTTGAGCAGGGCGATACGCACGCCCACCTCATGCGCCGCGCGGATGATTTCGGCCGCGAGGTGGTGAGGCTCGGGCCACGGCGAGCCATCGGGCCGCGCGTGAAGAAAATGGAATTCACCCACGCACGTGATGCCGGCAGTGAGCATCTCGAGAAACACCATCCGCGCCGTGTCGAAGACCTCCTCCTCACCGAGCCCCGCCAAGGCGCGGTCAAGCGACTCGGCCCGCCCGCGCAGCGCGCGGTGCCACGCGTGCGAGTGGGCGTTGACCAAGCCGGGCAGCGCAGCCTGCCCTTCGAGGCGCCGGGCCGTCGCGAGGTCCGCCGGCTCGCGCGAGAACCGCGTGATGCGGCCGGTGGCGTCGGCAAAAAACGCGAGGCCGCTCTCGAACTTCTCGCCGGTGTAGACGAGGTCCGGCAACCAGCCGCCCTCGCGCGAGCCGTGCGGCACGCCGGCCTGGGTCACGGCCGCCGATACCGGGGCCGGCGCGCGCACGGGCACCCGCGGCTCCTGTCGCGCCGCCCCGCCCGCGAAATCCGGCCGCCGGCCCGCCCCGCCCCGATCGCCCCGTGGATCGCGGAAATCGCGCGGGGCGCCCCGTCCGCGATCGTCGCGCGGACCGGGGCCGCCGCGCGCCGGGCGGGGATCATTGCGTTGGGCTTGGGGTCGTCTTTGCTCCACGGGGATCGGAGACCGTGCCGAGGATCGGCCGGCATTCAACGTCGTTTCCACGGCGAATTTCCGGCTGGCGGTCACAACCCGCGCACTGTGGGACCAGGGACAATCGCTCCCGGCACCATCAGCGTGCGCGGCACCGCAGGCAGGCCCCGTTCACCCCGCTGGATTTGCGCAATCAAGGCATCCACAGCCACCCCACCCTGCAACTCGAGCCGGGGATCGAGACCCGCGCAGGGCACGGTGCTCTCGTCGCGGTTGAGGCTGAAAAATCCCGTGTCGCCCGGCACGGCCCGGCCCAGTTTTTTGAGCCACCCGATGCACGCCTCCACGTGGCCGATCACCACATCCGGCTGGTGCGCGCGAAACCAGCGGGCAAACGCGGCCTCGGTGATCTTCTCGCCGCGCAGGACCGGCACCGTGTCGAGGCTTTCAGGCCGCCGCTGGAAAGCCTCGAAGGCCGCCGACCATTTGCCGAGGATGCGCTCGTCCTTGAAGGCCTCGATGATCAAGCCGGCGCGCCGGTAGCCACGTGTCCTCAGCCAGACCAGCGCCGTGGTCAAGGTGAGGTAATGATCGTGGCAGATCGTGTGAAGGGATGGCTCGCGCTGGCCGTAGTCGATCTCCAAGGCGACAAATTCATCCCAAGGGAAATCGAACGGCTCCCGCAGCGGTTGCGAGTAGAGGAAGATCACGCCTAGCACGCCACGCGCCCGCAGGTTGGTCAGCACCGCCTGCGGCCGCGCACACATCTCGGCCAGGCTGAAGGCATCAAGCTGAAAGCCCAGTTCCCGCGCCCGCGCCTGCGCGCCGCGGACAATGCGCCGCTGCTGCGGGAGCATCTGCGCCTGCCCCGCGTGCGGGACATGCACTATCGCGAGGTTGCCGATGAACGCCGCCGCCCGCGCCCCGCGCAAGTGCGCCATGAGCGCGCCGACGAGCTCGTTGCGCGTGTAGCCGAGCGCCCGGGCCGCCGCCTCAATCCGCGCGCGGGTCTTCGCCCCGACATGCATCTTGCCGGCCAGCGCGCGCGACACCGTGGCGGTGGAGAGGCCGCAATGCGCGGCGAGGGAGCGAATCGTGGCGGCCATGAAAGCGGGCTGGTCTGTAACTGTTGCAGATTCCGATCGCTGACAGCCCAAAGGCAAGGACTACGACTGCCCGGCGAGATTGCCCCGGGCCGGATCAGCTCCCGGTCCACCCCTTAACCCACCCTCCCCATGAATAGAATACCGATGCTCGTGCTCACCGCGCTTCTCCCCGCCACGCTGCTGCCGGCCCAGCCGGCCAAAACCACCGAGGAAACCATCAAGCTGTCCGAGTTCAGCGTCTCCGCCGATCGCGCCTCCGGCTACCGCGCCCAGACCGCCATCACCGCGACCGGCTTCGGCACCAACATCATCGACACACCCGTCACCATCAACGTCCTCACGGGCGAGTTCGTCGCCGATCTCGGGGCGAATCTCCAGAGCGAGGTGCTGCGCTACGTGCCCGGGATCCAGACCAACCCGAATTACGAATCCTACATCAACATCCGCGGCTTCTCCGGCCTCCAGTCCTACCGTAACGGCCAGTATCGCCGGCAGCTTTATTCCACCTGGGGCATGGACCGCATCGAGGTCATCAAGGGCTCCTCCTCGATCTTTTTCGGCCTCGTGCGGCCGGGCGGCGTCGTGAACTACATCACCAAGCGCGCCGCGTTCAAGCAGCAGGGCGGCGATGCCCGCGTGAGCTTTGGCAGCTGGGACTTCATGAAGGGCGAGGTGAACTACAACGTCGGCGGCGACAACCTCGCCGTCCGCGTCGGCGCCGGCGCGATCGACGCCGGCGGCTGGCGCGACAACGACTTCAAGACGGAGCACTACCTCGGCGGTGCGCTCGCGGGGCAGATCACCAAGGACAGCCTGCTCACCATCGATCTCGAGACCGTGCGCCGCGTGAACCAGGACCGCGAGTCCGCCGCCGTCCTGCGCACCAACTCGCGCTACCACGGCAACCCCGCCGCCATCGCCAGCGGCCTCGGCGCCCGCGCCTGGCTCAACGCCAACGGCTTTGCCGCCGTGCCGACGTTCGACATCTTCGCGCCCGTTTTCGGCAGCGGCGATCCCTACGGCCGCAAGGTCACGATGGGCCGCGAAACCTACTCCTTCTACCAATCCTACACCGCCGACCTCGAGTTCACCCAGAAAATCGGCCCGAGCCTCGTCTACCAGCTGCAAGGCAACTTCGCGATCGACGACTTTGAGATCCTGCGCTCCATCGGCGGCGACCAGGAGCCCTTTGCCGACGGCACCGTGCGCTTCCGCTTCGGCAATTTCGCGAACTACCGCGACTCCTACAACCTCGACAACAAGCTCACCTACCGCTTCGCCCTCGCCGACACGCAGCACACGCTCGCCCTCGGGCAGGAGTCGCAGCGCGTCTATCAAGACACCCCCGGCTGGTTCGATACCGTGGGCCGCTTCCAGGACGGACGTTATGGCGCCTTCGCCGTCTGGAATCCCCGCACGCAGCCGCTCCGCAACGCCGCGCAGGAACGCGCCGCCAGCGCCGAGACGTGGAATATCTCCCGCCGCCGCGCCGAGAAGCTCATCGGCTACTACGCCGGCCTGCAGTCGGAGTTTTTCGGCGGCCGCCTCCGCACCATCGCCGGCGTGCGCCGCAATGAATACTCGCGCAACACCTACTACGAGCGCGCCGTCACCAACCCCGAGATCGCCACGCCCAAGACCAAGGCCAACACACCCCTCTACGGCGCGCTCGTGAAGCTCACGCCCGAGCTCTCCGCCTTCGCGATGTATTCCGAGTCGCTCGAGCCACAGCTCGGCGCCGACGCCGACGGCCGCGGCCTCTCACCCGTCAAGGGCAAGGGCTTCGACATCGGCCTGAAGTCCGCGCTCCTCGGCGGCCGGCTCGCCGGCTCCGTCTCGTTCTACGGCGTGAAGCGGGAGGACATCTCATCGCGGGACAGCGCCCGCGAAGTCGCCACCGCGCGCCAGCCATGGTTCATCTACGGCGACGCCGAGGAGTCGCAGGGCCTCGAGTTCGACCTGTCCTACAACCCGCAGGCCAACTGGCAGATCATGCTGGGCTACGCGCACGCGACCAAGGCCAAGACCGTGACCTCGACCTCTCCCGCTCGCGTCGGCCTGCCGCTCGCGGCGTTTCCGAAGGACGTGATCTCGCTCTGGACGAAATACGATTTCCGCACCGGCGACCTCGCCGGCATCTCGATCGGCGGCGGCCTGCGCGACAGTTCGTCCGCGCGCTTCGCGGCGGACCCAAACCTCGTCGCCAAGATGCCCGCCTACACGACCGTGGATTTGCTCGCGCAGTATCGCCTCAAGCTCGCCGGCCGCGACGCCGTGCTCCAGCTCAACGTGCGGAACGTCTTCGACGAGGAATATCGCGAGGGTAACATGGGCGGCTTCGGCGATCCGCGGAATTTCCTCGTCTCGCTCAGCACGAAGTTCTGAGCCACCCTGGGACCGCCATGCGCCCCGCGGGCGAAAGCCGCCGCGCCACAATGGGAAGCGCGCCGATCCCAACGCGCTTTCCCCGCCCGCGCATCGAGTTCGCCGCGCTCGTCCTGGCCCTCGCCCCCGCCCTCATGGCCACCCCGGGCCACTCGCCCGCCGACTACGGCGCGGCGCTCGACGGCCGCACGCTCGACCGCGCGGCCCTGCAGGCCGCCATCGACGCGGCGCACGCGGCCGGCGGCGGCACGGTCGCCGTGCCCGCCGGCCGCACGCTGCTCACCGGCTCCTTCGAGATGAAGTCGCGCGTCACGCTCCACCTCGCGCCCGGTAGCCGGCTCGTCGCGAGCACCGAGCGGGAGGACTACCGCGACGCCGTGCTCATCGAGGCCTTCGGCGCCGAGGAGATCGCGTTCACCGGCTCAGGCACGATCGACGGGTGCGGGCCGGCGTTCATGGCCGAGGAGCAGCCGCACATCTTCCGCCCCAAACCGTGGCGGCCCAAGGTCATGCTGCTCGAGGGCTGCCGCCGCGTGCGCCTCTCCGATTTCACGATCCGCGACTCCCCCAACTGGACGATCCACTTCGCCGGCTGCGACGACGTCACCGTGCGCGGCGTCACGATTCTCAACAACCGCAAGATTCCCAACTGCGACGGCATCGCGCCCGACCATTCGCGCAACGTCCGGATCAGCGACTGCCACATCGAGGCCGGCGACGACTGCATCGTGATCAAGAACCGCCCGGAATACATGCGCTACGGGCCGAGCGAGAACATCATCGTCACCAACTGCACGCTCGTCTCGACCTCCGCCGCGCTGAAGCTCGGCACCGAGACGCACGACGACATCCGCGGCGTCCTCTTCTCCAACTGCGTCATTCGCGGCAGCCACCGCGGCATCGCCCTCGTGCTCCGCGACGAGGGCAGCATCTCCGATGTGCTCGTGCACAACCTCGTGATCGAGACCAAGCTCTTCCACCCCGCGTGGTGGGGCGGAACCGAGCCCATCTACGTGAGCGCGCGACCGCGCACGCCCGGCGGCAAGATCGGCACGCTGCGTGGCCTGCGCTTCAGCCACATCATCGCGCGCGGGCCAGGCGGCGTCTTCATCGCCGGATCGCCCGAATGCGTGCCGGACGACATCGTGCTCGATCACGTCACGGTCGAGCTCACGCCGTCACCGGATTTCCCGCACAGCCGCATCGACGAGCGCCCGCCGGAGCCCAACCCGCACGCCGGCCCGCCCGCCGGCGAGTTCCGCGCAGAGCAAGAATCCGCCGTCGCGACCGCGCCGCTCGCCGGCTTCCGCATCCGCGAGGCCCGCGGCGTCGCGCTCACGAACTGCACCGTGCGCCTGGCAACCGCCCCGCCGCCCGGCGCCATCGCGCTCGACACGGCGCGCGCCGAGATTGTGCGCAACGACGCGTTCCGCGAGGCGCGCGGCCCTGTTTTTCCCAACCATCCAACCCTGCCCACTCCATGAACACCCGCCTCCTCGCCTTCCTTGCCGTCGCCGCGCTCGCGCCAGCCGGCCTGCGCGCCCAAGCCGCCGCGCCCACCCCCGCCGCCGGCGATCCCATCCAGCTCTCGGAGTTCCGCGTCGATACCTCCAAGGACAAGGGCTACCTCGCGACCAACGCCATCTCCGGCACGCGCCTCAACACCGCGATCAAGGATCTGCCGATGCCGATCGAGGTCGTCACCAGCGAGTTCATCCGCGACATCGGCGCCACCGATCTAAAGGAGGCGCTCGCCTACAGCGCCGGCATCTACGGCTCGGATGCGTTTACCACCGAGAGCGGTGGGCCGGGACTGTTCGATTTTTCGCCGTCGCGCCCGACCAACAAGGCCCTCGGTGACCTGCCCTCCGCCGTCAACATCCGCGGCTTCTACACCGGCACCCAGCTCCGCCTCGGCTTCCGCAACGGCACGCAATACGACGCCACAGTCGTCGGCGCGCCGAGCGACGCTGTGGACATCGATCGCGCCGAGGTCGTGCGCGGCCCCGCCGCCCTGCTCTACGGCGTGAGCACGCTCGGCGGCGTCGTCAACGTCCTGCCCAAGCTTCCGCTCTCGAAACCCCGCTACGAGATCGCCGCCGCCTACGGCAGCTTTGATTTCGCCCGCGCCTCCATCGACGCCACGGGCCCGCTCGCGCCCGGCAAGTTGAACTACCGCCTGCTCGCCTCGCACCAGCAGACCGGCAGCACCTTCGACCACTACGAGCAGCAGGTGGATTTCCTCTCGGCCAAGCTCGAATGGCGGCCCTTCCGCGCGACCAACATCTACGCCGAATACGCTTGGCAGCGGACCCACACCGAGGGCCTCGGCTTCAACGCCGGCACGGCGTTGCGCGACATCAACGACAACGCGGACGCCACGCTCGGCCGCAATCGCTACAACGAGCCCTTCAACTGGACGCGCGACTTCGGCGGCCGCTCGCGCCGCACCTTCAACCTCGCCGGGCCCGACACCTTCGAGCGCAACCGAACGTGGAGCACTGTGGTGCAGGCCGAGCAGCGGCTCCTCGAGGGCCTCACGCTCGTCGCCGGCTGGCAGTTCTCCCGCACCGATGTCACGCAGCGCCGCATCCTCGCCGCGCAGACCGTCAGCCTCGCCGCCGCCAACCTCGGCCAGGTGCCCGACCGCAGCCTCGTGACCGTCTTCCCCAACGGCACCGGCAAGGTCATCCGCTACGACTGGGACAATGACCCGCTCCAAGTCGATTCACGCCAATACCGACTCGAGCTCGCCTACAAGTTCGCCCTCGGAAAAACCAACCACAGCCTGCTCCTCGGCCGCCAGAGCACGCGCGACGAGGTCTTCCGCCCCAACAACAACCCCACGATCCAGAACACCTCGAGCAACGCCGCATTCGTGCGCACGGAGTTCCGCAGCGTCACCGACTACAACCCGATCCGCTACGACGGCACGTCCTTTGAGCGCGCCCGCGACACCACGCAATGGAACTGGTTCGACGGCGACTACGCCGTCTACAACGCCAAGTTTCTTTCCGACCGCCTCAACCTGATCCTCGGCGCGCGCCGCGATCGCTTCGCCTCGCGCGTGCTCGACTTCGACTACGTCGGCGGCATCCGCAACGCCAACCCCACCAACGCCGACAACGGTCCCGGCACGCCGCGCCCCGCCAACGCGCCGCAGCGCGCCGGCTATCGCTTCGGCGGCAAGCCGCAGAAGGAGACCACCGGCACCGTCGGCCTCAGCTACAAAATCAGCGACGCCGTCTCGCTCTACGGCCTCACCGCGCAGGGCCTCTTCCCCAACCCCGGCCAGCGCGACGGCAGCGCCACCAATTTCGACGCCGAGAAAACCCTCAGCCGCGAACTCGGCCTCAAGGTCGATCTGCTCAAGGGCAAGATCTCCGGCACGATCTCGTGGTTCAAAATCAACCGCGAGAACGCCACCTACTTCTACTCCAACGCCCCCGCGCCCCGCGCCAACTACGCCCGCGCCGTCGATCCCGTCTCCAACATCAACAACTTCGACCCCGAGCGCCCGCGCACCTACGCCGTGCGCACGCAGTATTTCCCCGCGGGCCACGCCGGCACGCCCGCCACGACCGCCGGCTACTTCGTCGTGAACTACGAGAACCCCACCGCCGCCGAACGCGCCGCGCTCGAAGCCGCCTTCCGCGACACGCTCACCACGACACCGATCAACTATGGCGACACGGCGACCAACAATCCCAGCAAGGGCGGCTCGCGCGGTTCCGATGTCTCCTACCAGGAGGAGGCGACCGGCTTCGATGCTCAGCTCATCTTCTCCCCGCGGCCCAACTGGCAGATCGTCACCAGCTACGCCCGCATCAACAAGGAGGTCTCGGAGGGCTTCAAGCTCGTGGATCACCGCGACCTCAACAATGGCCGCCAGTTCGGCACCGAATACGACGCCTGGCTCTACGAGCTCGGCCGCGAGAACTTCGGCGACCCGAAGCTGCCCTCCACCTACAACGGCAAGAACATCGTCGGCCGCTCCCTCGATCTCGGGCCGAAGCAGACCGCCTCGATTTTTTCCAACTATCGGATCGAGTCCGGCGCGTTCAAGGATCTGAGCCTGCGCCTTGGCGTGATCCACACCGGCCCTCGCCCGACCAGCGTCGATTTTGGCGGCGGCAACACTAATGTGAACACTCTCCGCACCCCAAACGTCCAGCGCCGCTACGAGATCACCGCGGGCCTCGGTTATCGCTGGCGCGCCGGCGAACGCAACTGGCGCCTCAACCTCGCCGTCAACAACCTCCTCGATGAGCGCAAGAGCGAGACGAGCGTGACCTACGCGCTGCCCAACAATACCACCACCGACCGCCGCCAGGTCACCTACTACCGGCCCCGCAGCCTGCGGCTCTCGGCCAGTGTCGATTTCTAATCGCGCGCCGCACCCGTCTCCCATGCCCACGCCTGCCCGCCGCGCGCGCATCGTCTGCCTCCTCCTGCTCGCCGCTGCCGTCGCCGCGCGCGCGGCCGACGATCCGTTCCTGCACGCGCGCTACGACGCGCTCAACGACAGCCCGATGCAGCAGCGGCTGCGCGCGCTGCGCCCGTGGCCGGTCGGGGTGGTCTTCATCCAGCGGCCGGGCATGACGCTGGCGGACATCCGTGCGCACTTCCGCCTCATACGCGAGCATGGCTTCACCTGCCTGAAACAAATCGCGCTCGTGCCCGGCCAAGACGAGCGCGCCGTTCTCCATGCCGCGCTCGATGAAGGCCTCGTGCCCTGGTGGTATGACGACGCCAGCAGCGAACTGCCCACTCCCGACCTGCTTCGCTCGCTGGGACTGCCGGCCGATTTGCCTCCGGATAAGCTTCGCATCGCCCCGGCGTGGCGCGAGCGGCAGCTCGGCCTCCTGCGCGCGCGCATCGATCGCACCGACATCCCGCCGAAGCACGCCGCCGCCCACGAGACCGACGGCCTGCCCGGCACGCTGAAGCGTGACCAATACGGCGTCACGCCCGAGGCCGCGGACCTGTTCGCTGACTGGCTGCGCCAGCGCTACACCGCGGTGCCTGCGCTGAGACGCGCGTGGAATTTCGACTTCGCGCTGGTGCGCAGCCTCCCCTGGGAAACTTGGACCGAGGTGCGGCGCGATGTCGTCGATTTCGTCAACGCCGAGCGCCAGGACTACCGCCGCATCGTGGACGTGTATCGCTTCCGGGCGGATCTGCACCTCGCCAAGATCCGCCACTCACGGGACGAGATCCACGCCTTCGATCCGCTCGCGCCGCAGCGTTTCGGCGGCGAGATGAGCCTGTTCCTGCCCTTTGCCGCGCGCTCGACCGACATGGAGGGAATCGCGAGCCTGATGCGCGAAGGCGGCTCCTTTTATCCGTCGATGCACCCCGGCTGGCACTACGAGGAGGCCGATTTCGAATATGCGCGGCCCACCTACATGCAGGCCTCGCTCGCGGTCGATTGGTTCAAGGGCGGCTGGTCCGCCGCGTGGGAAGCCACCGGCGGCCCGCAGCAACTCAGCGGGGGCAAGGCCCCCTTTGTCCCGGAGGTGCGTGATCAGATCGCCGGCTTCACCATCGACGAAAACACGATCCAGCAGCTCATGCTCACATGGGTCGCGGCGGGCTTCAAGGGCTTCGGCCAGTGGTGCTGGAATGCCCGCGGCTTCGGCTGGGAGGGCGGCGAATACGCGCTCCTCGATCGCAACCAGCGGCCGACGGCGCGCACCGTGGCCGCCGGCAAGATCGGTCAGGCCTGCCAGCGCCTCCGCGACGAGCTGTGGGCCGCGCACAAGGAGCCGCTCGTCGGGGTGTTTCAGGACTGGGAGAGCGACGCCTTCTGGGCCGCGGTCGCCGTCGGCGGGCGTGACATGTATAAGGGTTTCCCCGTGCGCGCTCGCATTGGTGCCGCCCGCGCCCTCATCGACGCCAACATCCCCTGGGAGCACGTCACCGCGCGCAACCTCCGCGCCGGCCTCGCCGATCGCTACCGCGCGATCTACCTGCCCGCGCAGCTCGCGCTCGATGCGGAGATCCTCGGGCTCCTGCGCGGCTACGCGGAGCGCGGCGGCCGCGTGATCCTCGACGCGCCCAGCGGGTGGTATGGCTACGACGGCCGGTTGCTCCCGACCGCCGACGGCTCGCCCTTCGAGCAGCTCTTCGGCTGCCGCATCGGCGACTTCCAGTTCTCCCGCGCCAACCACGTGCAATGGCGCATCGACGGACAGGCGCTGGAAGGCTTCACGCTCGACCTTCAGCCCACGCGCGCCCGGGTCTTGGAGCAATTTGCCGACGGTCGCCCGGCCGTGACAGAACACACGCTGGGCAAGGGAACCGCCGTGATCATCGGGCATGCGGCGGCGCTCAACTGCTGGAAGCCTGGCAACGCGTGGGCTCAGGCCGCGCTCGTGCGCCACGCACTGGGCCGGCTCGAATCGCCCTACTCCTGCGATGGCGGCGTAATCGCCTATCGTCTCGCCGCGCCCGGGGCGGACCATTTTTTCCTCGTCAACTCATCGTCGGAGCCCGTGCGCACGACATTGCGCACAACCCGCCGCGCCTATGCCCGCGCCGAGGATCCCGTCTGGGGCGGCACCATCGACTTGGCTGCACCCATCACGCTGCCGGCCAATGGCGCCAGGTGGGTGCGTTGTGAAAAATAGCGCCTCCACCGGGCAACAAGAAGGTGGCCCCACGCTCGTGGGAATGTTTCGTTTCATGTGTGTCCACCGTCTCGCCGCTTCCCGTCATCCGCCTTCTCGCCACCGGCGGCACGATTGCCGGGGCGCAGACCGGCGGTGATGCGCGCGGTTACCGCACCGCGGCGCTCTCCGCCGAGGAGGTCGTCGCCGCCGTGCCGCAGCTCGCCACCCTCGCGCAACTGGAGGTCGAGCGCGTGGCCGCCATCGGCTCGCAGGACATGGACGAGGCGACGTGGCTGAAACTCGCCACCCGCGCCCAAGCCGCGCTCGACACGCCGGAAATCGCGGGCGTCGTGATCACGCACGGCACGGACACGATGGAGGAGACGGCCTATTTCCTGAACCTGGTCCTGCGCACGGAAAAACCCGTCGTGCTCGTCGGCGCCATGCGCCCCGCCACGGCGCTGAGCGCCGACGGCCCGATCAATCTCTACAACGCGATCGCCGTCGCCATCCACGCCGCTGCGCGCAACCGCGGCGTGCTCGTGGTCGCCAACGACGAAATCCACTTCGCCCGCGAGATCACCAAGACCGACACCACGCAGGTCGGCACCTTCCGCAGCGGCCACCACGGCCTCGCCGGGCTGGTGAACGCCGGCCGACTGCACCTCTACGGCCCGCCGGTGCGCCGGCACACGGCCCGCAGCGAATTCGCGCCGCTCGCCGGGCTCGTCGCGCCGCTCCCGCGCGTGGACATCCTCTACGCGCACGCCGGACTGGGCCGCGATTTGTTCGACGCCGCGGTGCGCGCGGGCGCGCGCGGCCTGGTGATCGCGGGCGTGGGCGACGGCAACCTCAGCGCCGCCGCGCTCGCCGCCTGCGCCCAGGCCGCGCGGGCCGGGGTCGCGATCGTGCGCAGCTCGCGCACGGGCGGCGGCATCGTCGAGCGCAACATCGAGATCGACGACGACGGCCTCGGCCTCATCGCGGCAGACGAGCTCAATCCGCAGAAAGCCCGCGTGCTGCTCCAGCTGGCCCTGACCCGCGCGCGAGATGTGCGGGCACTGCAGGAGATTTTTCTCAGCTACTGAACAGGTGTCCAGTGCGAGTAACGCGGCCAACGGCCGGGACTAGAGTCCAAACCAACGGACAGCAGGCCTCAGACCACACTCGAGCAGAGGAGCACGAAGTGAGCGCGGGCCCGGTTGGAGCAGTCTTCCAGCTCCTCCTCAGTGATGCCAGCGAGCGTGAGCTTGGCGGGCGTGCATTCCCAGTCGCCTTCCTCGCCCGGCAGTTCGAGGCCGAAGCGGGCGGCGACGCCACAGGCGAGATTGAGCACACAGGCGCTCATGTTGGGGCCTTCGGCGCCGAGCGGCTCGTAGTGCTGGCTCACGGCTTCGACGAGTTCGCCGGGGAAGCGCCAGTGCGAAAGAAGCGTGGTCGTCACCTCGGAGGAAGTCACCCCAAAGGTCTTTTTCTCCCATTCCGCGACCGAGGGCCACTCGGCCGCACCGGGATAGACCAGGCCGAAAGCCGACCCATCGAGGATCACGCGGCCCACTGAGCGCAATAGGCCGGCGGTGTAGGCCAGACCGGCGTCAATGTTGGCGCGCTGCGCGAGCAGGTCGGCCGCAGCGGCAGTGGCGACGGCGTTTTCCCAAAGCCGCGTGGCCGGCAAGCGATAGGTGGCGAGGTCGCGCTGGCAGACTTGCGACACGGCGGCCAGGCCCACGAGGCGGAAAATTTCGCCGAGACCCACGCGCCCGACGGCGACGTCGAGCGAATCGGTTTTCTCGCGGACGCCGAAGAGCACGCTGTTGCTCATGCGCACGACGTGGAAAGTGAGCGCCGGATCGAGCCGGATGAGGCTCACGATCTCGTGCAACTCGACATCAGGGTCGAGCAGCAGCTGGCGCAGGCGCGAGAAAGTCGCGGCCGCGGGAGCGAGTTTGTTGCCGAGCGTGATGATGGATTCTTGGGTGGGGGACATAGGCGCGCTGCAATGAATCGCCCTAACCCATTCGGCACGAAGGCCGCCCGACCCAAGCGGAATCCGGCGCCCGCCTAGAAATCGATGGCCTTGAGGTTGCCGATCTGGACCTCGAAGCGCTCGTCGTAGGGCTTCACGGCCTTCAAATCCGTGCGGGTGAGCGTCACGGAGCCGCCAACGTTGACAAACAACACCGACGCCACGGCATCGCCCGACAGCCCGACGAGGGCGGGCGCGCGTTTCGGGTCCACAGGAGAAAACTCAAGCGTGCCTTCGCCGGACTTGACGCTCACGATGAACTTGGACCGAAACGACTCGCGGAGCCGCACGGCAATGTTCTCCAGGGCCTCGCCTTCCTTGCGCAGGCGCACCAGCACGCGGAATTTTTCGGGGGGGAATCGTTCGTTGCCAAATTTTCGCAAGGGGATCTCAAACGTCCAGTGCGTCGCCGTCTCGTCCGCAATCGAGCTTCCCGCCACATCGAGCAACTCGCCCAGCGAGACGCGGCGGCGAAGGTCGGACTTGGGCTGCGCTGGCTTGGCCATGTCAGCCGGGGCCGCGCGCTCGCCCATGGCGCGATACTTCGCCCGGTCACGGGCACTGGGCTCCTTGCCGTTGACTTGGATGGGCGTCCATTGCTCAGCGTAAGGCCGCGACGGATCGAAACGGAGGACGAGGTCGGTTTTCACGCGGCCCTTGGAGTCGCGCACGATGCGATGCTCGGTGTAGGCCCACCGCGGGTATTCGCCAGCGACGCGATAGAGCGCGTCGTTCAGCAGCGTGACTTCGGCCGGCGTGGCGGCCCGCGGACCTGAGTCCGTGGCCCGGGCGGGCGCAAGCCATCCGATGAGCAGGGCGAGGAATAGAGTGGTTGCGCGCACGGGAGGGACTGGGTGGGAAAAGAAGGAAACAGGCTCCTCCCGACTCCGCCCTCCGGCAAGCCGTTCCGCGCGATCGTGCCGCTCTGGCTCAGGCCGCGATGGCCGAGAGCGCGGCCTCAAACGCCGCCTCGATCTGAATGATCGCGGGTTCGAAGTCGTCGATCGCGATGCCAGCGGCGTCGAGCTTGGTCTGATTCAGCTCCCACCAGTGCGTCTCGCCCTGAAAACTGTAGCTTACCCGCGCCGCGAGGCCGTTGGCGACGTTGAGCAGCGTGGCCAGCCGGCAGCCATAATCCTCCGGCCGGGTGAGGTAGTGCCGGCGAATGGCCGAGGTGATGTCCTCTGGAAAGCCCAAGTCCTCGAGGATGAAGGCGGAGACCTCGCAGCTGTCCAGGCAGAGGGTCGTCCCTTCCCAAGCGGCGTAGGTCGGCCACTGGCCCGCGGCGTAGCGATACTTCAGCCCGGGATAGCTGCGGCAGGCGTAATCGAGCACCATGATGCCGAGAGGGCGCAACAGGCCGGCGGTGTAGGCGATGCGCGGATCGATGCCCGCGGGACGCGCCAAGGCCTCGGTGGCGAGCGCGGCGTAGAGCATGTTGTTGCGCAGGTCCTTTCCGGGGATGCCGTAAACGTCGAGGTTCAGCTCGGTGAAGCGGGCGGCCGTGGCGTTGCCCACGAGCTTCAGCACTTCGCCGAAGCCCACGCGCCCCACGGCATCCTCCACCGTCGACACGCGGGACGCTCCGCCCGAGTAAACCGCGCTGTTGCTGATGCGCACGATGCGGGTCGAGAGCGCGACGTCGCGCCGCAACAGCGCGGAAAGGTCGTCGAGATCGCTATTGGGATCCTGCAACATGGTGCCCAGCTTGGCGATGACGCCGACATCAGCGGGCAGCGCCCGCGCAATCTTCAGGAGATTGTCGCGGGAGAATTGGGGAGGCGTGGTGACGGTCTCAGCAGCGGACATGGCCAATAATAATCGGGCCATCCCCATTCAGATGAACTGAGAATTTAACTTTTTGTAGGATTTAGCCTACATACGGCAAATCAGCAGTTCGCGCTCGTAGAGCAGCTCCTTGGGCAGGTGGGAGTGGAGATCGATGAAGAGCTCCTCGTGGCCGAGCACCTCGGCGCGCCAAGCGCCACGGTCGAAGGCCTGCAACTCCTCGAACTTGGCTTCCGGGAAATCCATGCCCTCCCAGTCGATGTCGCGGTAGCGGGGCACCCAGCCGATGGGCGTCTCCTTGGCGCGGCCGCCGGCGCGCACGCGGTCGACGATCCATTTGAGGACGCGCATGTTTTCCGAGAAGCCGGGCCACATGAATTTCCCTTCGGCATCCTTGCGGAACCAGTTCACGTGAAAGATGCGCGGCGTCTCGCTGAGCTTCCGCTGCATCGAGATCCAATGGCGGAAGTAATCGCCCATGTTGTAGCCGCAGAAGGGCAGCATCGCCATGGGGTCGCGGCGGACCTTGCCAAGGGTGCCGGCGGCGGCCGCGGTCATCTCGCTGCCCATGGTGGCGCCGACGTAGACGCCGCTCGACCAGTTGAAGGCTTGGTAAACCAGCGGCATCGTGGTCGCGCGCCGTCCGCCGAAGACAATCGCGTGGATCGGCACGCCCTCGGGATTCTCCCAATCGGGATCAATGGTGGGGCACTGCTTGGCGGGCGCGGTAAAGCGGGCGTTGGGGTGCGCCGCCTTGGCGCCGGTGGCCTTGGCGATCTCGGGGGTCCAGATCTTGCCCTGCCAGTCGGTCGCCATTTCGGGCGGGGTCTCGGTCATGCCTTCCCACCAGACGCCGCCGCCGGGGGTGAGGGCGCAGTTGGTGAAGATGGTGTTCTTCGCGAGCGAGGCCATCGCATTGGGATTGGTCTGCGCGCTCGTGCCGGGGGCGACGCCGAAGAAGCCCGCCTCGGGGTTGATCGCGCGGAGCCGGCCGTGTTCGTCGGGCTTGATCCATGCGATGTCGTCGCCGACGGTCCAGACCTTCCACCCCTGCTTCTGGAAATGCGCCGGCGGGATGAGCATCGCAAAGTTGGTCTTGCCGCACGCACTGGGGAAGGCGGCCGCGACGTAGGTCTTCTTCCCCTCGGGGTTCTCGACGCCGAGGATGAGCATGTGCTCGGCCATCCAGCCTTCATCGCGCGCCATGGCGGACGCGATGCGGAGGGCGAAGCACTTTTTCCCAAGCAGGGCGTTGCCGCCGTAGCCGGAGCCGTAGCTCCAGATCTCGCGCGTCTCGGGGAAATGGACGATGTATTTCTCCTTGTTGCAGGGCCAGGCGACATCCTTCTGCCCCTTGGCGAGCGGCGCACCGACAGAGTGGACGCAGGGGACGACGCGCTTGAAGTTCTGATCAATCAGCTCGAAGACTTTCTTCCCGATGCGCGCCATGATGCGCATGTTGACGACGGCGTAGGGCGAATCGGTGAGCTGCACGCCGATCTGCGACATCGGCGAGCCGATCGGGCCCATGCTGAACGGGAGCACATACATCGTGCGGCCCTTCATGCATCCGGAGAAAAGACCCTTGAGAGTCTTCCGCATTTCAAAGGGATTGACCCAATTGTTGGTCGGGCCGGCGGCCTCCTTGGAGAGCGAGCAGATGAACGTGCGGTCTTCCACGCGCGCGACGTCGGTCGGATCGGAGCGGGCGAGGAAGCAGCCGGGCCACTTCTTGGCGTTGAGCTTGATGAAGGTGCCGCCGGCGACGAGCTGCGCGCAGAGGGCGTTGTATTCCTCCTGCGAACCGTCGATCCAGTGAATGGAAGCCGGCTGACAAAGGGCGGCCATTTTCTCGACCCACCGGAGCAGATGCTTGTTGCTCGCGAGGGGCTTCGCGGGATTGCGCTTCTTCATCCGGGCGATGCTGCCGCCGGGCCCTCGCGAGTAAACCCCAAAGCCCACCCGCAGCGCGGGGAAGAAGGGCGATTGCGGCCGGGAATTAGATTCATCCCTGTCATGGGCGAACCGATTTGCCCATGCCCGGGCAGAAAAAAGCCCGGTCGCCGAAGCGACCGGGCCGGGAAGCAGGCAAAGGGCCGGGACTCAGAGCTTCTTCGTGAGCTGCACGCTCCAGGTGCGGCCGCGCGCCATCGGCGCATAGACCGCAGTGTCGTAGCCGCGGCTGTCGCTGTTGAGGGGCGGCTCCTTGTTGAAGAGGTTGACGAGACCGAAGCGCACGGAGGTGTTGGAGAGCCAGCCGTCCTTCGAACCACGATGATTGTAGGTCACGTAGGTGTTGTAGGTGATCGAATCGCTGTTGATGTAGCGATAGCGGACGGCGCCCGTGTCAAAAACCTCGGAGATGTAGCTCGGGCGGCCGAGCGCGTTGTAAACCGTGGAGGTAGTCGTCGCGCCGGTGTCCTGGAAGCTGCCGACATAGTAGGCGCTGAGGCCCGCGCCCCACTCCTTGTGCCGCCAGGTCAGTCCGGCATTCCCGCGCCAGCGGGCGGCGCCGTCTTCCCACAGGCGGTTGTCGCGCGGTTCGCCTTCCTTCGGGTTTTGGAAGAAGGCGTTCATCCGGGTCCACTCCGTGTTGAAGGCAAAGCGGCCGAGCCGGGTCTGCGGGAAGCGGTAGGTGAGCGCAAAGTCGAAGCCGTTCACGAACTGCCGGGACTTGTTGTAGTAAGTCTGGCGGATGAACTGGATCGCGCCGACGACGGCCTTCTGGTTGCCCGGGGCGCGCGTGGCGTTGTAGGCGGCGAAGAAATCGCGGTCCTGCTGGGTGACCGGCAGGCGGACGACGTTCGGGTTGCCTTGGTAATTCGCGCTGCCGCTGCCGAGATCGATGGAGTTGATTGGCGTGCCGCGGGCGAGGGCGGCCTGCGTCGCGACTTGGAGCGCGTCGTTGTCGTCGGCGATGCCCGTGGTGTTGTCGATGATGCCGAGCTGGTTGATTTCCCAGTAGTCCGCGGTGACGGACAGGCCCTTGACCCAAGGCACATCAATCACGACGCCGACGGATTTGCCACGGCCCTCCTCGGGGCGGAGCCGTTCGTTGCCGCTGCGGCGCTCGAGGCGATTGGCGCTGCCGTCGGACGGGAGGAGCGTGACGTTGGAGCGGTAGGTGTCGGTCGAGGAAGTAGAGCGCACGAGTTCGCCCGTGAAGAGCTGGGCGAGGTTCGGCGCGCGGAAGCCCTCGTTGTAGGAAGCGCGGGCCATGAGGGCAGGGACGAGGCGCCACGTGGCGCCGACCTTGGGCTTACGGGCCGTGCCGAAATCGGAATACTTCTCGATGCGGCTGGAAGCCGAGAACTCGAGCGAACGCACGAGCGGCAGGGTGAAATTGCGGCCGACGACCGGGGCGACGAGCTCGACGTAGCCGGCCGTCACATCACGCTCGGCGTCCGTGTCGGGATTGGGCGAGAGGGCGATGAAATCGTTGTCCGTCGGATCGAGCCCGGAGTTCGGGGGATTGAGGCCGCCGAACGGAGGCCGCGCATCCGTGTAGGTCTCGTGGCGGAACTCGCCGCCGATGGCCGCCGAGATCGCGTTTCCGCCCCAGAGTTTGAACACCTCGCCCGTAACGCGGAAGTCCACGCTGCCAATCGAGCTGGTGCCGACACGGGTGAATGTCTGTTGCAGCGAGCTGGCGAGGCTGGCCGGATTGGCGTAGGGCGAGGTCACGACCAGCGCGCCGTTCTGCACGGCGAAGTTGTAGCCGAAGGGATTGAACGCCCGCGCCGGGTCGGTCTGGTTGATGGCGTTGATGAGGAAAGATTCGCGGGTGCTGTTGGCTTCGTCGTCCGTCGTCTTGGCCTTGGTGTAGAGCACGGCGCCCTCCCACGCCCAGGTGCCGGGCAGCTTGCCCCGGAGGCCGGCGACGACGCGATAGACCTCGGAATCGATCTCGGCGACGCGCGCCGGCAGATCGACAAAGCGCTTGTTCTGGATCTTCACGACCGAAGGCGTGCCGGTGAGGCGCGGAGTGCCGTCGGCGTTGGGCGCGCCGGTGGTCGAGAAGAAGCGCGAGCCGAACGGATTCCATGGATTGGAGATGGGGACGATGATTTCCTTGTCCGTGCTCGCGGCATATTGGTCCGGCTCGCGATAGGTCGTGGAGAGTGCGCGGTAGTAGTTCAGATCCACGAAAGCGGTCAGGCGATCGGACAGATCATACTCGCCGGAGCCAAACCACGTGTAGCGGCGGGACTCGGGCTGGGCGACGCGATTGGCGCTCAGATTATAGTAGTAATCCCGCGTCACACCCACGCGCGAAGGGGTGCCGGGTTGGAAGGACACGCCGCCCGCGGCGTTCGGAACGAAGAAGACGGTGCCCGTGGCCGAAGCGGTGGTCGCGGGCACGCCGGCCGGACGGGAACCAACGAAGGTGCCGGCGGCGTTGACGGTGCCGAGCGTGTAGTTGCCGTAGGCGCTGCCGGTCGAGCGGTCGAAGAACTGGGTCGCCGTGTTGTAGTTGTCCCACGGCGCCGGCGCGCGCGAGGTGTTGTCGGCATCCGCGGAGAATTTGCGGTCGCGGTTGAAGATGATGCCGCGGTCGTAGACGTCGAAGGTCGTGACGAAGCGGCCCTTGCCGCCGCCAAAATCCTTGCCGAAGAGCAGGGTGCCGCGCCATTCGCGGCCGCCGCCTTCGGTCGTGTCGCCGTAGCGGGCGGTGAACTCGGCGCCGCGATAGTCGCGCCGGATCATGTAATTCACGACACCGGCCACCGCATCGCTCCCGTAGATGGCGGAGGCGCCGTCGCGGAGCACCTCGATGCGATCGAGGCCGCGGTTCGGCAGCTGGGCGACATTGGGCGAGAGCGCGGGCACGGAGCTTTCCGCCGCGCTGATCGGGTGAGGCGCGAGCCGGCGGCCATTTAGAAGGATCAGCGTGTTGCCCGTGCTGAGGCCGCGCAGCGAGATTGAGGAATTGTCGCCGCGCGCCGAGGCGCCGAGCGTGCCGGTCTCGTTGAGCGGCACGCTGACGACCTGCGGGAGGGCCATCAGCAGATCGATGGGCGTCTGCGCATCGCGCACCTCGATCGCATCCCGATCGACGACGGTGACGGGGAGCACTTTCTCCAGCTCGGTGCGCTTGATATTGGAGCCGGTGACGGTGAAGACCTCGAGACGCAGAGGCTCGTCGGCCGGAGCGGGCGCCGCGGGAGCCGTCTGCGCCCAGACCGCAGTAAGAGGAGCCAAGCCGAGGGCAGCGGCAAGCGCGCTGGCTCGGAGAATGGGTGTCAGGTTTGTTTTCATCATGGTGATAGGTAGGTTTGGCTGCTTGGTGCTTCGCTCTCGGACAAGATTGCGAGACGCGCCGGCCGCCCGGATGTCACATCAGCGGTGCGCCGAGTTGAGACCGTTAGCGGAATGTGTGGCCGAGCACAAGGGCACACTCGCGCCAGGGGACCAGCAGATATCCGGTCAGCCCGGTATTGATGCGACCCCGGCAGCCCCTCTCCTTGCGACTGTGAGCGCGTCTCCGCCCGATCAGGACCGTTGGTTTGCGGAGCATCTCCGTCCGCACGAGCCGATGCTGCGCGCGTGGCTCGCGAGCCGGTTTCCGCAGATCCCGGATGTCGACGACATCATCCATGAGGCCTACCTGCACGTGCTCGCAGCCCGCTCCCGCGGGACGGAGATGCAGTCGCCCAAGGCCTTTCTTTTCGCCACCGCGCGCAACCGCGCCATCGACCTGCTCCGCACCACCGCGACAAATCGCACGGAGGCTTTGGCGGAAATCGACGCGCTCAACGTCTTGGAGGATGCCGACGGCATTCCCGAGACCGTCGCGCGCAACCAGGAACTCGAACTCTTGACCCAAGCCATCCAATCGCTGCCCGAGCGCTGCCGCCAGGTGCTTACGCTCCGCCGGCTCTATGGCCTTTCCCAAAAGGAAATCGCCGCGCGCCTCGGCATCTCGGAAAACACCGTCGAGAGCCAGGTCACCATCGGCGTGCGCAAATGCACCGAGTTCCTCGCCCGGTATTGGAAGAAATGAACGCCATGGCCGCGCCGCACCACGAATCGCCCTCCGCCCTCGCCGCCATCGACGATGCCGCCGCCGCGTGGGTGGCGCGGCGCGACCGCGGCCTGACGCCGGCCGAGCAGGACGCCTTTTTCCAATGGCTCTCCGCCGACCCGCGCCATGGCGAGCGCCTCGCCCGCCACCAGCGCGGCTGGAGCGAGCTCGCGCGCCTCGCCCAATGGCGGCCCGAGCACGGCGCCGAGCCCAATGCGGACTTGCTCGCCCCATCCGCCCGTCCGTCGCGTCGCTCGCGGAAAATTCTTTTCTGGATCGCTCCCGTTTCCTTGGCGGCCGCCGCCGCCATCGCGCTGCTTTTCCTCGGGCCAAAGCCGGCCGTGCCACCAGCCGCCACCGCGGCCGCAGAACCCGGCTACCGGCAGCAGGTGCTCGACGACGGATCCCTCGTTGAACTCAATCGCGGGGCGCGAATCGCCGTCGTGTTCACCCCGGGGCAGCGTCGGGTGCGGCTCATGCAGGGCGAGGCGCTGTTCACCGTGGCGAAGAACCCCGCGCGCCCGTTCATCGTCGAAGCCGCCGGCATCACTGTGCGCGCCGTCGGCACCGCCTTTAATGTCCGGCTCGGCTCCAGCTCCGTCGATGTGCTCGTGACCGAGGGCCGGGTGCAACTCGACCGCCCCGCCGCGCCTCTCGCCACGCCCGCGCTCCTGAGCGCCGGCGAACAAGCGGTCATGCCGCTCGCAGGTCCGGCCCCGGTCACAGCCAGCCTCACGCCCGCGGAGATCGACCGCGTGCTGGTTTGGCAGCCCAAGCTCCTGGAATTTGCCGCCACGCCGCTCGCGGAGGTCGTCGCCGAGTTCAACCGGCGCAACACCGTGCAAATTGTCGTCGCCGACGAAGCCCTGCGCGCGCTGCCGATTGGTGCCAGTTTCCGCTCGGACAATGTCGACGGCTTCGTCCGTTTGCTCGAAGCGAGCTTCGGCGTGCGCGTCGCACGAAGCGGCTCCACCATCGCGCTGCACCGCGCCCGCTGACGTCCGCGCACCGCGCGAAAATAGTTTTGGCGGAATCCGCCGCCGCGCCCGTCTTGAGCGGCAACCCCCACCCTGCCATGAACTCCTCCCGCCTTGCCTTCTTCGCGTGCGCCCTGCTGGCCGCCGCTGTCGCCTTCGCCGCAGACACCTTGCGCACGTTCGACATCCCCGCCGGCGACGCTGCCGATAGCCTGCGCCGTTTCGCCCAGCAAGCCGGCCGCGAAATCGTCTATCCCGCCCAGGATGTGCGCGGCCACGCCACCAATGCCGTGCGCGGCGAACTCCCCGTCGCCACCGCGCTCCAACAACTCCTCACCGGCTCCCGGCTCACCGCCACGGTGGACGCCCAGACCGGAGCATTGTCCGTCGTGGTCAGCCCCGGCCCCAGCACCCTCAAACCCACCGCCACGCCCCGCCCCGCCATCGCCCCTCCCACCGTCAATGCCGACAGCGTGGTGATGATGTCGCCCTTCAACGTCGCCACCGAGAAGGACGAGGGCTTCGTCGCCGCCACCTCCCTCGCCGGCGGCCGGTTGTCCACCCAGCTCAAGGACACACCCGTCGCCTATTCCGTGCTCACGCGGGACTTTCTTGATGCGCTCAATCTCACCGACACGGAGCAGGCCATGACCTGGGCCGTGGGCTCCTACGCGCCCATCGTCGCGCTGAGCGCCTACCGCTACAACGACAACGAGGGCGGTTCCAGCGTCATGTCGCGCGGCGTGCAAACCGCCGGAGCCCAGCGCAATTTCTTCCTGCTCGGCCTCAACTCCGACACCTACAGCCAGGAGCGCATCGACTACGCGCGCGGCCCCAACGCCCTCCTCATCGGCAACAGCGGCCTCGGCGGCGTGGTCAACGGCCTCACCAAACGCGCGCGCACCGACAAGGCGTTCGACAAACTCTCCCTGCAATACGGCTCGTGGAACAAATTCCGCACCAGCCTCGATCTCAACCATCCAATCAACGACAAGATCTCCGCCCGCCTCAATCTCCTCTGGCAGGACGCCGACACGTGGCGCGACCTCGAGTTCGACAACCGCCGCGGCGTGCACACCACCATCACCCTTCAGCCGTTCCGGCGCACCCAGATCCGCGCCGAATACGAGCACTACCGCCAGAGCACCATCATGGGCCGCGAGTCGATGTCCGATTCCGTCTCGGGCTGGGATGGCGTCACCACGGTCTCTTCTCCCGTCGCCGCAATCACGAACTCCGACGCCAAGGGCATCGCGCGCCTCGGCTCCAGCACCACACCCGCCCTCATCTACATCCCGGGCTCCGATCCCGGCACCGTGATGAACTGGGCCAACACGTGGCGCACGCAGGGCGGCGCCGCCAACGCCGCTGTCCCCATCGGCGGCCGGTTCGCCCTCTCCACCGCCAATCTCGGCATCAACGGCGGCACGATGGTCGCGAGCACCTATTCGCCCGATCTCCTCTTCGGTCTGGCCGAGGCCGGCTCGTTGTTTCGCCGTCCGACGCGGGAGACCGTCATCCAGCCCGACATGCCCACCCTGGAATACAGTTTTCAGAACGCCGCCGTTTTTCTCGAACATCAACAGGGCCGGCACCTCTTTTTCGAGGCCGCCTACAACTACGCGCATACCAACAAGCACGTCGAGACCGCCGCCTCCCGCATGGGTAACGCCACCATCGACGTGAACCGCAACCTGCCTGACGGCCGGCCCAACCCGAACTTCGGGCAGGTTTACAGCGAGGCCCTCGCCTCGGCTTTTTATTACCGGCACAAAATCAATGAGGGCCGCGCGGCGGTCGCGGTCGTGTTCGACCAGACGAAGTGGGGCGATTTCCGCGCCAACTTCATCACGGGCATCCGCGATGTGCGGGCCAACAACTACTCCTTTGTGAGCGTGCTCGAACGCAATCCCGACGTGCGCCGCCGCTCCGTGGACGATGTGTTCACCTATCGTTTTTATTGGAACGCCCTGCGCCAGCCCACCCTCTACCCGGACAGCGTCCGCGTCGTCGATCCGGTGGCCGGCACCACGACCAATTATCGCGTCAGCCGGGTCGCCGACCTGCGCACCGGCGTGCCGCGCGCCACCGATTCGACGTTCAAATACCTCCAGTCCGCCTTCAACGCCAAGGTCCTCGGCGGCCGGCTGAACCTGATTGCCGGCGCCCGCCGCGACCAGGTCGAAACCACGGCCTACTCGGGTAACAGCACCAACAACATGCTCGCCGACTATCCCGTCGATTGGGATCAGCAGACCATCATCTACCGCCCGGTCGGACCCAGCGACTACTTCAACCTCAAATACCAAGCCAAGGACGCCAACGGCAACCTCACCGGCAACGGCGCGTTCCTCGACGCCGCCGCCCGCCCGCGCGATGCGAATTTCAAGCCACTCCCGCAATACGCCAAGGACCGCTTCCGCGACGACTATTCCTCGCCCAAGGTCGACGTCGCCACCACCACGGTTTCCTACGGCGGCGTCCTGCACGTCACTCGCGCCATCAGCGCCTACGCCAACTACGCTGAATCATTTCTCCCGCAGGGCTCCGGCGTCACGCTCACCGGCAACCCCGTGCCCGTCTCCTCCGGCGACGGCTGGGACGCCGGCCTCCGCTTCACGCTGCTGGAGGGCAAAGTCTCCGCCTCCTTCGGCACCTACGCCGGCGCGCGCCGCGATCGGTCCACCGACAGCACCAGCAACAGCCGCAAATACGCCACCATCGTCGACGCCAACAAAGTCGGCGACCTCAGCCCCAACGGCCTCAACGCCCGCGGCCTCATCCCGCCGGCCAGCGTCACCTTCGACTATTCGGACACCGAAAACGAAGGCTACGAAGTCGACATCGTCGCCAACCTCACCCGCAACTGGCGCCTGACCGCCAACTCCGGTATCCCCAAAAACCGCACCCTCAACTCCCGCAAGGACGAGTGGGCCTACCTCACGGCCAACGAGCCCACTCTGCGCCAAATCGTCCTCGATGCAGGTGGCCTCATCGACGCCAACTCCACCGCCACCGTCGATCTCTCCGTTCCCGTCGGCAACCGCTCGCCCGACGTCACCGCCGCCGTCACAGCGTGGAATAACATCCAAGCCTTCAAGGCGACCAACGAGCCCTCGCGTGTGACCGAAAGCGACCAGCCCAAGTTCACGGCCAACCTCTACTCGGATTACCGTTTGTCCCGCGGTCCGCTGAAGGGCCTGCGCGTGGGTGCCGGCGTGCAATACATCGGCCGCACCGCCATCGGCAACCGCGGCGCCGACACCATTGTGAATCCGGCGAATCCCAACACCGCCATCGACGATCCTGCGGTGGACGCCGGGACCCGTGTCTATCGCGATGCCTTTTACACCGCGACGGCGACCCTCGGCTACCAGCTCCGTCTGCGCGGCAACCGCCCGATCGACCTCAGCCTCCGCATCGGAAATCTCCTGAACAACACCGACCTCATCTACATCGGCGCCGGCCTGCGCCCGCCCGGCGGCGACATCACGCGCCCCAATCGCGTCACCGTGCCGACGACCTTCGTTTACCGCCAGCCCCGCTCCTACCAGCTCACCGCGACCGTTGGTTTCTAAAACTCTCCGCGACGTGTTGCCCGAGTCTCAACATTTCCTCCGTGCGCTTGCGCTCGCCCTCCTGGTCGGGCCGCTCAGGGGATTCGCCGGCCCTGCGCCGATCTGGAGCGACGAATTCAACCAGCCTGTCGGCACCGCCCCTGATCCCGCCCGCTGGGTTTACGACCTCGGTGCCGGCGGCTGGGGCAACCGCGAGCTCCAGACCTACACCGATTCGCGCGAGAATTCCTTCATCGTCGCCGATCCCGCGGCGCTCGACGGTCGTGCCCTCGCGATCCGCGCGGTGCGCACTTCGACCGGTGGCTACACTTCGGCGCGACTCAAGACCGAGGGGAAATTTTCCGTCACCTATGGCCGCATCGAGGCGCGGATGAAAATCACGCGCGGCCGCGGCGTGTGGCCGGCCTTCTGGATGCTCGGCGCCAGCAAGCCCGCCGTCGGCTGGCCCGCCTGCGGCGAGATCGACATCATGGAGCAGGTCGGCCACGAGCCGGGCAAACTCCACGGCACCCTGCACGGCCCCGGTTACTCCGGCGCAAAGGGCCTCAACGGCCACACCACCCTCCCGTCCGGCGCTTCGCTCAGCGAGGCCTACCACGTTTACGCTGTGGACTGGTCACCCGGCAAAATCACGTGGTCGCTCGATGGCACGGTGTATTTCACCCGCACCCCCGCCGATCTCCCAGCCGGAGCGCGGTGGGTGTTCGATGCGCCACACTACCTGCTGCTCAACCTCGCCATCGGCGGCAACTGGCCGGGCCCGCCCGACGCCACGACCGTGCTTCCGCAGACCCTGTTCGTCGATTACGTGCGCGTCTACGGGCTGTCTTCCACCTCGCCAGCCCGCAATTGACCCGGCCGGGCCGGCGCGCCAAACGTAGCCGCCACCATGGCCGCGCAAACCAGCACCGCACCGAACGATCCGGTAAGGCAGTTTTCGGTGTTCACCGAGAACCGCGTCGGCCGCCTCCATGACCTCACGTCGCTCTTCAAGGCGAACAACGTGCACATCATGGCCCTCACGATCCTCGACACCACGGACTGCGCCATCGACCGCCTGATCGTGGACGATCCCGACAAGGCGAGGGAGCTGATGGTGAGCAATGATTTTCCCTATTCCGAGAGCACCGTCCTCGCCGTCGAGATCGGCGACGAGTCGGAGCTCAACGGCGTGCTGGCCTCGCTGCTCGAAGCGGAAATCAACATCCACTACATCTACAGCTTCATCAAACGGCCCGAAGGCCGCAGCGCGCTCGCGATGAACGTGGAGGATATCGAAGTCGCCGCCCAAGCCCTCGCCCGCCGCGGCTTCCGTGTGCTCACCCAGCACGACATCGCGCGGTGACGCGATATGGGCGGGGCGCGGAGTAGCCGGTTTTATCTTCAGCCCTGCACGGCGCCCATCTTCTCGCCCTCGAGTTCGTAGAGCCCGGTCATGTAGCCGTTCTCGAACATCGCGCCGACCTTCAGTTCGCCGTAAAATTCCACCGGCACATCCATCATCGGCTGCACGCCCTTCTTCATCTTCACGACCACCCACTCGTTCATGCTGGGCACCGTGCCAAAGCAGCACGCCATCGTGTTGCGCATGAGGAGGAATTCCGTGACGAGGCCCTTGTCCATCTTCACCGGCACCATGTAGCCCGTGATCACGGCCTTCTTGCCGTTCCACGACTTCACCATCGCGGGGATCTGCTCCTCGCCCGTCGGCGGCTTCGCCTTCGGATCCGCGGCGGGATCGAAGGGCGGCGGGTTGAAGGGATACGATGCGAGCTGCTCAAAGCCGAGCTTCAGGTAGCCGTTCTCCACGGCCGGAGCGGTCAGCGGGGCGGCGGGCTTGGCCGGGGCCTCGCCCTCCGCCGCCCACAGCGCGAGCGGCATCGCTAGAAGGACTGCGACCAACGGGGCGGCGATCAAAGAGGACGTCTTCTTCATGGTGGCCGCACGCTACAAAGGAGCCGCCCCGCGTCAAAGCGTTCCGCGCATTGTCCGTCCGCCGCTTCGCCGGGCTCAGGAGACCGGCGCGAGCGTCTCGGCCACGGGCGTGCGATACGCCTTCAGCGCCGGCACGATGCCGCCCAGCGCACACAGCCCGATCATCGCCACCGGACAGATCCATAGCACCGGATGCCACGCGCCGATCTCCAGCACCACCCCCGTCTGCGCCCGGATGAGGCCCGCGACGCCCGCATACAGCCCGAGATAAAACAGCCACCCCACCGCCGCGCCGAGCGCGCCGATGCACGCCGCCTCCGCCAGCACCGCACCGAAGATCGTCCGCCGCTTGGCGCCGAGCGCGCGCAAGATCGCAAGGTCGCGGCGGCGCGCGCTCATCGAATTGTAGATGCTGGCCACGACCGAGGCCGCCGCCACCAGCGCCACGAGGTAGGCCACGAGGGTCAGCACATGGTCGAACCAGGCGATCTTCCCAAACAGCTCCGCCACGATCGCGCCCACCGGAAAGGCCAGCGTGAGGCGGTTGCCCTGCTTGTTGTAGAGCATGTCGAGCTGGAGCCCCGCCATCGGCGAGCGGAATTGGAGCAGCACGGCGCTCACATCCGTCGCCGCCTTGGCATCGTGCCCGCTCATCGTCTGCAGGCCGCGCAACGGCAGCCACACCACGCGATCCGCCGGCGTGTTCGTCGGCTCGAGGATGCCGGTGACGGTGAACACATCCGCGTGCTCCGCCTTGGCGTCGAACGCGAGCCCGTGAAACGGCTTGAAGGTGTCGCCCACCTTCAGCCCGAGGCGCTGGGCCGCGAAGCTGCCGGCCAGCGCCTCCTTGGCCTCGGCGTTGAAGATTTTTCCGCCCGACTGCACCACGAATTTTTTCCCCGGCGCCAGCTCCACCTGCGTGAACAGCTCCGGCACGGTGCCGACCAGCCGATACCCGCGCAGGTTGTCGCCCACCGCGATCGGGATCGCGGTCTTCACCATCGGATGGCGGCGGATGGCCTCGAAGTCCGCGGCGGCCACGTTGCCCGGCGAGGCCTCGAGGTGGAAAATCGCGTTGAGCACGAGCTGGAGCTTCGAGCCGCGCGCGCCGAGCACCGCGTCGAACCCCGTGGTCGTCTGCGTGAACGCCGCCTGCGACTGCGTCTTCACCATCCACACGCACATCAGCAGCCCGCAGGCGAGCGCGATGCTCCCCGCGGTGATGACGGTCGAGAGCGCGTGCTGCCGCAGCGAGCGGCGGATGAGCAGCGGCAGGGTCATGCGCGCGCCTTCCCCGCCGCGTTGATGACGGCGAAATCCATCCGCGTCTCGAACGCGCCGAGCACTTCCTCGTCATGGCTCACGATCAGCAGCGCGGCGTTGTGCTCGCGGCACACCTCGCGGATCAGCGCGAGCGCCTCCCGCCCATGCTTGCGGTCGAGGTTGCCGGTCGGCTCGTCGGCGAGCACGAGCTTGGGCCGGTTGGCCAGCGCCCGCGCCACGGCCACGCGCTGCTGCTGCCCGGTGGACAGCTGCCGCGGAAAATGATCCAGCCGGTGCCCGAGGCCCACGCGCTCCAGCACCGCGCGCGCGTGCGCCCGATCCGCGCCGCGCGGGCCGAACGACATGCCGAGCACGACATTCTCCAGCACTGTGAAGCCCTGGAGCAGGTTGAAGGTCTGGAAAATATAGCCGAGCTTCTCCGCCCGCAGCCGATCGCGGCCCGGCTCGGCGAGCGCCGTCATCTCCGCGCCATCGATCGCCACCCGCCCGCCGTCGGCCGCGAGGATGCCCGCGATGAGGTTGAGAAACGTCGTCTTGCCCGAGCCGCTCTCGCCGCGCAGCGCCACCTGCTCGCCCGCCGCCACCGTGAACGCCCCCACGCGCACAATCTCCACGCGCTCCCCCTCGGGGGAGCGAAACGACTTCGTGAGATCGGAGACGGCGAGCATGGCGGGGGAGAGTTGGTGCTGATTCTTTTCAAAGCTCAAGCGCCTGTATGCAACCGGGCCCAAATACGGCGGACACTCGCACCCATTCGACCCAGTGCGATCGCACTGCTAGGCGTAAAATTCACCGGCCGCTGGCGCGAAACGTCCGTGCGTCGCCGAACCACCGGTCCACCGTGCTGTCCCTAGCCCTCTCGCTTCGGCACCACCACGCCACGATCGCCTGCCAAAATACTTCGCATCATGAAAACCCACACTTATCTCGGCCTCACGCTGGCCGGTGCATTCGCCGCGCTGACTTCCGCCGCCGCTTTCGCGCAAGCGCCCGCAATCACCGCCCAACCCGCCGCGATGAGCGTCGCGGCCGGCGGCACCGCGAATCTCAGCGTCACTGCCACCGGCGCCGCGCCCCTCACCTACGCGTGGTTCAAGGAAGCCCGGCTCGTCTCCTTCGGCGCCAACGCCGCGCTCACGATCACCTCGGCCAATCCCGGCGATGCCGGCGCGTATCGTGTCGTAGTCTCCAACGCCGCAGGCTCGGCGGTTTCCGATTCCGTCGTGCTCACCGTCACAGGCGCGGGCAACAGCGGCGGCACCGTCACCCCGCCTCCCTTCGGCACCTCGCCCGCCATCACGACGCAACCGGCGCCATTGCAGCTCGCCGCCGGCGCCAATGCCACCTTCGCCGTCGTCGCCACCGGCACCGCGCCGCTGCGCTACCAGTGGCTGAAGAACGGCCGCGCGATCAACAACGCCACGGGCGCCGCGCTCACGCTCACGTCCGTGAAAATCGACGACGCCGCGGTTTACTCCGTGGCGATTTCAAATTCCGCCGGCACGCTTAAGTCCGCTCCGGCGTCGCTCACGGTCGGCGCGATCACGACCGCGCCTGCGAGCCAGACCGTCAACGCCGGCACCGAGGCCCGGCTCACTGTGACCGCTCCCGGCGCGGCGCTCACCTACCAGTGGAAATTCAACGGCCGCACGCTCAAGGGCGCCACGGCGGCCACGCTCACGCTGCCGAATGTCGGAGTCACGGCGGGCGGCGACTACACGGTCACCGTCTCCAACGCCAGTGGGCCGCTCGGCGCCTCCGCCGCCGCGCTCGCGATCCGCACGGATGCGCGGCTCGTCAACATCGCGACGCGCGGCCACGTGGGCGACGACGACGAGGTGCTCATCAGTGGCTTCGTAATCCGCGGCACCGGCACCAAAAAAATCCTCGCGCGCGCCGTCGGCCCCACGCTCGGCACGCAATTCGGCGTCGCCGGTGCGCTAGCCGCGCCGAAGCTCACGCTCCATCGCGGCCCGACCGTCGTGGACACCAACTCCGGCTGGGGCGGCTCCGCCGCGCTCGCCGGGGCGTTCACCCAGGTCGGCGCGTTCCCTTTACCCGCCGCCTCCGCCGACGCCGCGATCCTCGCGAACCTCGGCCCGGCGAATTATGGCGCGATCGTCACCGCGCCCAGGGGCCAGGAAGGTGTCGCGCTGATCGAAATCTATGATGCCGACACCGGCACGCCCGCCGGCGAGATCATCAACATCTCCACGCGCGCCCTCGTGGGCTCCGAGGTTGCCAACACCCTGATCGCCGGCTTCGCCATCAGCGGCACCACTTCGGACACCGTGCTTGTGCGCGGCGTCGGCCCGAGCCTCGGCACGCTCTTCGGGATGCGCCGCGCCCTCGGCGCCTCGCATATCCGGGTTTATGATTCCAAGGGCGTCGAGGTCGCCGCCAACACCGAGTGGGGCAAGGGCCCGCGCGGCAACGACCGTGACGAGGACCACGAGGACGACATTGACGACGCCTGCGATCGCGTGGGCGCGTGGCGCCTGCCGCGCGGCTCCACCGACTCCGCGCTGCTGCTCACGCTCGCGCCCGGGGTTTATTCGGTGCACGTCACCGGCGTGCGCAACGCCACCGGCATCGCGATGGTCGAGGTGTTCGAAGTGCGCTGAGCCGCATCGGACAGTGGCGCGCGTTGACCCCAGCGTGCCGCCGCCGCTACTGTCGGCGGCGTGAGCACCAACCCCGGTTCCCGTTTTCGCGCCGCCCTCGCCGCCGAGCGCCCGCTCCAGATCGCCGGCGCGATCAATGCCTACGCCGCGCTCCTCGCCCAGCGCGCCGGTTTCCGCGCCCTCTACCTCTCCGGCGCCGGCGTCGCCAACCACTCGCTCGGCATCCCCGACACCGGCGAGACCACGCTCGCCGACGTGCTCACCGACGCCCGCCGCATCACGCGCCGCGTCGATCTCCCTCTTCTCGTCGATATCGACACGGGCTGGGACGACCCCGCCCTCGCCGTCCGCGATCTCGCCGCCGTCGGCGTCGCTGCCGTGCACCTCGAGGACCAGATTCCCGCAAAACTCTGCGGCCATCTGCCGGGCAAACAACTCGTGCCCACCGCCACCATGTGCGATCGCGTGCGCGCCGCCGTCGCCGGCAAACCGGACCGCGACTTCGTCGTCCTGGCCCGCACCGATGCCGCCGCCGTCGAAGGCCTCCCCGCCGCGATCGCGCGCGCCCAAGCCTACGTCGCCGCCGGCGCCGACATGATTTTCGCCGAGGCTCTGCGCACGCTCGAAGACTACCGTGCGTTCACCTCCGCGATCAAAGCCCCCGTGCTCGCGAACCTGACCGAGTTTGGCCAGACGCCGCTCTTCACGCTCGAGGAACTCCGCTCCGCCGGTCTCGCGCTAGCGCTCTACCCGCTGAGCGCCAGTCGCGCCGCCGCCGCCGCATCGCTCGAGGTTTATGCCACCATCCGCCGCGACGGCACCCAGCGCAGCGTCGTGGGAAAAATGCAGCCCCGCGCCCAGCTCTACGACGTGCTCGGCTACAAGGCGTGAACGTGAAGCCTTGGCCCTACTGCGCCGCGGACGCGGCCGATAGGCGATAGACGTCCATGCGAGCGTTGGTGAAGACCAGATGGCACTGCGCAACGGGCACCTGCGCGCCATCGCTCAAGCTCCGATCGCGGAGGATGTAGCTCGGACCGTCGCTCACGGTCGCGGGCCTAAGCTCGCGGCCGCGGTAGAAAAAATTCGAGGCGAGATTGGCGCGGATGCGGTGGCGCGTGGTGTCGAGGTGGTAGTTGGGGCCCTCGAACCACAGCCGCCGTTCCGACAGCGCCGAGTAGTAGAAATGCACCCCCATGAGCGTGCGATCGAGGGCGCCCCAGTGGTCCTTCTTCATGTTTTCCGGCGTGAAGGCGTTGGCGACGAGCACCGCGTTGGGCTCCGTGTGTTCCCGCACCCAGAGCATCGCCTCGCGAAGGTCACGCATGTAGGCGTCGGGCTTGAGGTCGGTGGACGTCTGCAGCCACTCGCGGAAGCTTGTGTAGTTGCGCTGCGCCCAGAGGGAGGTCTGCACGCCCAGCACGACGAGCAAGGCCGCCACCCCGCCCGCGCCCAGCAGCAGATTCCGCCCCGCCGCAAAACGGGCCGCCGCCTCGGCCGGCCGTCGCTGCGCCCACCAAACCCCTGCCCGCCGCGCGAGTCCGACCACAAACGCCGCCGCCAGCACCGCCATCGGCAGCCGGATCATCAGGAAGAGGTAGAGCTCGCCGTGGCTGTTCAGCTCCATCAGCAGGCCCATGCCCGCGCTCGCCACGAAAAACGCCCCGAGCCACGAGGCCAGCCGCGGATCGCCGCCGCGCCGATCCCCCGCGATCAGATAGGGGATCGCGAGCAAACGCACTCCGCATGTGCCCATGAAGACCACGACCGCGCATGCGCTCATCGCGATCGACTTGGCGGCCGCGGCCGGGAGCCATTCCGCGAGCCAGCGCTGCCAGATCGGCAGGTGCTCTTTCCAGAAGGACGTGACCTCGAAGATATGGAACGGGCGCCACGCCGCGTCACCCGAGCGCCACGCCGACATCGCGGGCAGATAGACAATCGCAAACGCGAGCGTGAGCCCCGCCGCAAACGCCACCAAGCGCCACGGCAGCCGGCCCTCGCGCCACCAGCGCCACGCCGCCCACACGCCGAGCGCCGCCAGCACCACCGGCACCACCGTGCCCTTGGCCCCGGTGGTCGCCGCCCCGAGCAGCACCAGCCAGGCGGCATGCCCCGGATCGAAGCGCGCGAGCCGGGCGCAGCGTGCCACCGCGATGAGCAGCGCGCCGCAAAAGATCATGCCGAAAAAAAACGTCGGGCTCACAAACAGCCAGCGCACAAACAGCCCGAGGAACATCGGCGCGCCATAGCTCGGCGCAAACGACACCTCGCTCGCCACCATGAGGAGAAAGGCCGCCACGACTCCGCCCCACGGGTTGCGCGACACCGCGCGGCCAAGCACGAAGGCTTGGGTGACCAGCACCGCGCCCATCGGCACCGCGATCAACCGCAGCAGCACTTCGGCGATCTCCACGCCCGCGGTCGCGGAGGCCGCCGCCGCGTGGACCATCATGAAGTAGTGGTATTGCAGCGGCGTGCCCGCGAGGCTCGGGTCGTCGAGCGGCCAGTTGTTTTTGATCACGGACGCCCGGCTCACGAGATAGACCCAGTCGTGAAAAATCGCGCGGGTCGGCAGCCCGCCGGCCAGCGGCGACTCCGCGAACATCTGGCTCGCCGCCACCAAGGCGGCGGCCAGCAACGCCACCGCCATCCCCAGCGCGGGGCCGGCATGGTGCGCGGTGATCCGCGCGCGCACCGGCCAATGCCCGTTCACGATTCGCGCCGCCACCGCGAGCCCCGCCCAGCCGAGCGGCGCCCACAGATAGGCGCCCTTCATTCCCAGCGCCGAGCAGGCGATGTAGGAAAAAATCTCGATCGCGAAACCCGTCGGCACGCCGAGCGCAATCGCAAGGCTAAGCGACAGCGGGCCCTTGTTGACGAAATAAAGCCCGACCACGCCGGGCAGCACGACATAGCACGCGAGGTAGCTGGCGTAACCGGCAAGCGTGCCCACTTGGTAGCTGCACGCGCGCGCCACGATGAGTCCGGTCACCGCGAGGACCAACGCCGTCGCGCCCCACAAGGGTGCGGACAAGGCCTTGGTCCGACGGGACGGAAACACTAGCCGCTGGAGCGACAACACAGTCAGGGGTTGGGTTGGAGTGGTGGGTCTGCAACCACCGCGGGGGAGAGGCGGCAGATGGTTTCCGGACGGCATTCGCAGCGCCGCTGGACAACGCCATCAGTCAAAATTCCAGCAGCCCGAAAGCAACCCGAATATCTCGCGCAACTCAGACCTTTACCACCCGGGTGCCCGCGATCTGGTCATGCAGGCAGCGCTCGTCATCGCGGAAGATCATGCACCAGTCGACGAGGTGAAAAGCCGGCCGAAGCATGATGCCGAAGAACGGCACCAGCGAAGCCGCGATGCCGATCACCGTGATGAGCAGCTCGCGCATCAGCCAGCCGTTCACCAAGCCGGCCGCACTGCCGTCGACCTTCACCACGCGGAGGCCGAGGAGCCGCTTGCCGATCGACTGCCCGCGCACCGCGAGCATCCACGCCTGGATCACGGTGACCGCGAGCGCGCACAAGACCAGGAGACCGGTGCCGAGCAGCAGCCGCGGGAGATCGAGCTGGCTGATGTCCGGCTGCTCGCCTTGGCCGCTCTCGACGACGAGTTTGACCAGTTCCATCATCTGCGGCCAGAGCACGACCATGCCGGGGATGGAGGCGATGAGATCGATGCCCCAGTCGATCATGCGGGCCATGAGACGGGACCCTCGGTCCGCCTGGACGAGCCCGGAGCGCACAGGTTCCGCCTCCGCGAACGCGGGCGGCTGTGCCGGGGTGAGCGGCGGGGGCAAGACGGCCGGGGCCGGCGCAAACTCCGCAAAGTCGCCGAGTCGCCGCCACTCCTCGGCGCCATCGGCCCGGGCTTTGGTCTCGAGGTTGGCCCGCCCTGCCTTGATCCAACTGCGGATCTGCTCCGCCGTGGCGGGACCATACTCCCTGCCGTCGCCGCCGATGATGGTGAACATGCCGCCAGCGAAGAGGCCGGCGCGCGGTCCGTCAACGGCGGGGACGGCAAACCGTTTGCAGCGAGCAGGCAGACCCTCGACTCCCGCACCCGAGCCAAACGGTCGCTTGCCGAGAAGAGCCCCGCCCGCCTTCGGCGCTACTGACTTGGAGCACTTACAAAAAAAGGGCGGACCCAGATGGGCCCGCCCTGAACTCATGCGCCAGACTGCGCGCTCAGTATTTGGCCGTCAACGACAGCACGGCGCGGCTCGGCAGCCCGCGCTGCTGGTTGGCGGGGAAATACTCGATGTCAGCCATGTTCTGCCAATTGATGGCGGCGGTGACCGGGCGGCCTTCCCACTTCCAGTCGTAGCCGATGGCGGAATTCCACAGCGTCTCGGCCGGGAGGAAGAGCTTCGGGTTGTTGGTGCGCTGCGCCTTCTTGCCGGTGTGGTTGAAACCGCCGCCGATCCAGAGGCCCTTGAGCTCGCCCGTGGTGAAGCTGTAGCGCGTCCAGATGTTGGCGAGGGCCTTGACGGTCGCCTCGGGGTGCGCGCCGAGATAAGCCTCCATGCCGCGCGGCACGCGCGTCACGCGCACGTCGTTGATGGCGCCGCTGACATAGATCTGCCAGTTGTCGGCCGGCGACCAGGTGACCTCGGCCTCGATGCCTTTGGTGCGGTCGAGGGTGCCCTGGAGGCTATTGGTCACGGTGACGCCCGTCGCGCTGAACGAGTTGAAGCGCAGCACGCGGTCGAGCTGATCGATTTGGAAAACGGCGATCGTGGAGGACACGCGGCCGTTCAGGAAATCGGTCTTCATGCCGAGTTCGTAGCCCTTGGAGGTCGTCGGCTTGGCGGCGCCGATCGGGACGTTCTCGCGCAGGAGCGCCGCGGTGTTGAGGACGAAGGACTCGCTGTAGGAGCCGTAGAACATGAGGTCGGAGGAGACCTTCCAGCCGAGGCCGAGCTGCGGGGTCGTCTTCTTGTTGATGACCTTGCTGAGGCTCGTGGCCGGATTGAGGAAGTTATCGGTCGAGCTGGAAGCCTTGTTGTAGCGGGCGCCGAGCACCGCGCTCAGGCGGTCGGACAGCAGGCTGGCGTTGAGCACGGCGTAGCCGGCGACGTTGCGGTTGACCGTGCGGTTGTTGGTCGAGAAGGCCAGCGTCACGGGATCAAAGTCCGTGTTGTAGTCCCAAGTCGCCGGGTTCTTGATGTCCCAGGCGGGGAAGAACTGCGCCGTCGGGCTCTGCCGGAGACGGCCGTAACCGCGGGACTCGTTGTGAAACGCGCCGATGAGGGGCTTAAGCTTCACATCCGCGATGGTGTAATTGCCGGCAAACTCGACCTGCGAGGTCTTGCCATGGCCAAAGTCCTCCTGGAGCCGCTTGCGGCGGGGCAACTGGGCTTGCGGGGCGTTGAGCGCGAGGTTGGGGTTGACGAGGAGGTCGGCGGCGTAGGCGCGCGCGGCGATCAGATAATTGGCGGCCGAGATGGGCAGCGTGGCGCCGGCCGGGTAGTAGCTCGTAGGAACCGTGATGCTCACCGCACCGAGACCGGTGAGTTTCTGAGCGGTGCGGCGTTTGTTCCAGTTGAAGTTCGCGCGCGCCCCCCAGGCGTCGGATAGTTTCGCCGTGAGCTCGGCATTGACGGACTCGAAGTCGGAGAAGCGATGGTCGTTGTTCGAGACGTAGTTGAACTTGCGCGAGAGAGGATAGGCGCTGAGGAACCCCGGGTCGGTGTTGTCGAGCGAGTTGATCAGGACACCGGTCGCGCTGAGGAGGCCGCTCGCCGGGGGGAGCCCCACGATCTCGATGTTGGGCTTCATGTGCGCGAAGGGCGGGGTCTCGCGGCGCGAGAACCACTGGTAGTCCACCGTGAGGGCCACGCGATCCGTGATGCGCCAGGTGACCACCGGGGCGAGCACCGTGGTGCGCTGCTTGCCGGGCGTGATGAACTCGAGGCCGTTCTCAAACGAGCCGTTGAAACGAAAGAGGAGCGTCTTGCCCGCGAGCGGCTGGTTCACGTCGAGCGTCGTGCGCCAGAAATCGTGGGTCCCGATCTGCGCGCCCACGGTGGTGAACTGGCGGGCACCGGGGCGTTTCGTGATGTAGTTCACGGTGCCGCCGGGCGCCACCTGGCCATAGAGCAGGGAAGACGGGCCCTTCACGACCTCGACGCGATCGACACTCACGGTGTCGACGTAGCCCTCGCCCACGAAGCCGTTGTGCTGCGGCGCCTGGTCGAAGCCCCGGATGTTATAGACGGCGTTGCCGCCGTTGAACTCGCGGCCTGCGCTGGTGACGCCCGGCGCGTATTGCACGACGTCGAAAAGATCGCGCGCGCCGATGTCGGAGATGAATTGCGAGGTGAAGGCGCTGATCGCGAACGGCAGCTCCTTGATCGGGGTGTCGATGCGGGTGGCCGAGACCGAGTTGCCGGCCCGGTAGCCCTTGTCCGCGGTCGTCGAAACCTGGAACTCGGACAAGCGGATGACATCGCTGGAAGCGGGGGCGGAGGCGGGGGCGTTGGTCTGGGCGCGCGCAGCCAAGGCGGCGAGCGCGAGCGCCGCAAAAGCGGCGCGTCGGAGGTTAGGCAGGGTTTGCATGGTGGGAAAAAGCGCCGATCGGGTGATCGGCAGGGAGGGGAACCATGGTGATAATTATTAATTATCGTCGCCTGCCAAGCGAAAATTAAGCAAGCCCCGCTGCTACTCCGCGCGCACCGGCGCAGCGCCGTCGGCAAACTCGGCCGTGAGCCGTGCGCCCGGTCGCACTCCGGCCCGACGCGCCACGGGCCGCCCGTCGGCGTCGCGCATAATCGCAAACCCGCGGTTCAGCACCGAACGCGGGCTCGCGGCCTGGAGCCGCTTCCAGAGGGCCAGCAGCCGCTGCGATTCCGACTGCACCCGCAGCTCCGGCGAGACGCGCGCCAGCGCCGCGCGCAGCTCGCCGAGCCGCCCGCGCCGCTCCTGCGCCGCATGCCGCAAAGCGGCGCCGAGCCGGTTCCCCAAATCGTCCAACCGCAGCCAGCCCTGCTCGACCTGCGCGGCCGGCGCGAGCAGCCGCAGCCGTGAGCGCGCGTGGTCCAGACGCTCGATCGCGCCCGTGATCGCGCTGTCCAAGCGCGCCGCCATCGCCTCGCCCGCCTGCCGCGCCCGCTCCAAGCCTTCGACGAACCGGCTCGTGATCAGCTCCGCCGCGGCGCTGGGCGTCTCGGCTCGCGCGTCCGCGGCAAAATCGCAGAGCGTGAAATCGATCTCGTGGCCCACGGCCGAGATAATCGGCACCGGGCAGGCGGCGACCGCGCGCACCAGCACCTCCTCGTTGAACGCCCACAAATCCTCCAGGCTCCCGCCACCGCGCCCGATCACCAGAAGATCGAAAAGCCCGCTCCCGGCCGCCGTGCGGAGCATCTCCGCCAGCTCGGCGGCGGCCCCCTCGCCCTGGACCTTGGCCGGCAGCACGACCACTCGCCCGCGCCAGCCACGCCGGATCAGGATGCGCAGAAAATCCTGCACGGCCGCGCCCGTCGGCGACGTGACGAAGCCCACCGTGCGGGGCAGCGCCGGCAACGCGCGTTTTTTTTCGGCGGCAAAGAGCCCCTCGGCCGCGAGCCGCGCCTTGAGCGCCTCAAATTCGCGCTGGAGCCGCCCCACCCCGTCGTCGATCGCGACGCGCACGATCAGCTGATACTGGCCGCGCGCCTCATACACACTCACCTCGCCATAGACGACGACCTGCAGGCCGTCGCGCAGCTTCACTTCCTGCCGCAGCGCGTCGCCCCGGAACATCACCGCGCCGAGCTGCGCGCCCGCGTCCTTCAGTGAGAAATAGACGTGCCCGCTCGCCTGGGCGCGGAGGTTCGACACCTCGCCGCGCACCCACGTCGGCCGGATGCCCGATTCGAGCAGCGTCTTCACGCGCCGCGTGAATTCGCTCACGCTCTCCGCGCGCGGCGCACCGGCTTCGGGCTCAGGCTTCACGTTTCATCACTCTGCGCCGCACGATCTGGACGACGACGACCGCCACCACGATGAGGCCGAGCACGGCGCCGATTTTCCCGAAATGCCCCTCGCGCGCCGCCTTGCCCAGCAGCACGAAGGAGAGCGCCAGCGGCATCACCGCCAGCCACGACACGAACAGGTAGAGCCGAAACGGCACCTCGGCCAAGCCCAGCACGTAGCTTTGCAGGAAGAACGGCGGGCCCGGCGTGAGCCGCACCACAAGCGCGATCGACAGGGCGTTGTCCTTGTTCACCCGCGGCACCGCGTAGCCGTAGCGCGCGACAAGCCGCGTCAGCAGCGGCCGCAGCGCATAGCGCGCTAGCCAGTAGGTAATCGCGATGTTGGCCGCGATGGCCACGCCCACGGTCAAAATCACCCCGGTCATCGTCATCTGCGGGGCAAACGCCTCCCCGGCGACGAGATTGAAGGCCGACAGCGGCGCCCCGACCGCCGGCAGCAACGCCATGCCCGTGAAAAACACCCAGGGCCCGAGGTCGCGAATCAAGGCGATGAACTGGTCAAGCCACTCCACGAGGCGGGCCAGGCCCACCTGCCGCAGCAGAAGCCCGCCGATCACCGCCAGCACGACGAGCCCGATCGTGAGCTTCACGATCGGGAGCTTGCGGGCAGACGGTGCGGCATTTTCCGACGACATCGGCGGAGCCTGCCCGGCCGCGCGCGGCACCGTCAAGACCTCGCCCGACATCGCAGCTTGCCGCACCTCGCGCCCGGCGCTCTGCTTTTCACCTCGATGACGCGCGCCGCTTTCACCGCCCCGACGCTCGTCGGCGCGCTCTGGGCCGCCGGCCTCGGCAGCCTCGCCGTCATCACCCTCGCTCACCCTGGCTCCACGCGCATGCACGCGTGGCCTTGGTCGCTCGCCTTTGCCACCGCCGTGCTCGCGCCGGCGTTGATCCTAATCCGGCGTGCGTTCGACACGGCGCGTCCGCTCGCCTTACCCGCGCCCGCCTGGACCTGGACCGCGCTCGGGGCCGCCGGGGCCATCATGCTCTCAGCTCTGGCGAGCCCGTATCAGGGGCCGAGCCTGCTCTGGAGCGCGCCGTTGCTCGGGGGCCTCGCATTTTTCTTCGCGACGTTCGATTGGTTGCACGGTGCCGATGAGCCCGCAACGAACCGCCGGGATAAACTTATTGGGCGCGCGGTCGCATTTCTCGGGGTCGCCGCCGCCACGAGCTTGGTCATGTGGCTGTCTTGGTGGCCGACCCACGGACTCGGGAATGCCCTAGCCGGCCGCAACGGCTACACCCTCGGGCATTCCAACTACACCGCCGGCCTCGCGCTGCTCCTCTTGCCGTGCGCCCTCGGTCTTTTGCGCCGCGCGAATCGGGCGGCACGCATGACCGGCCTCCTCGGTGCGGGCTTGGGCCTCGCGCTCCTCTTCACCAGCGGCAGCCGGGCGGGCGTGATCGGGCTGGCGGTGCTCGCCGGGACGGGCCTGCTGGCGGCGCCGCTGGCACCGAAAAAGAAACTGCTGCTCGCCCTCGCGCTGCTGATAGGCGGAGCGCTTTTCACCGCGGCCAATCCCCGCACGCGCGAGTTTTTCACGCCCGCCGATCCAGCGGACGCCCCCAACCTCAGCAATGTCCAGCGCTCCGCCATGCTCACCGCGGGCCTCCGGATGGGTGGCGACCGCCCCCTGCTGGGCTGGGGCCCGGGCACGACGCCGCTCGCTTTTCCGCGCTACCGCGCCGGGCTTGAGGGCGGCGTCGAGAACGCCCTGCAGCTCCACAGCACGCCCGTGCAGCTGTGGGCCGAGCTCGGCGCTGCCGGCGTGGCTGCAGCGCTCGCGTTGCTCGTGCTGGCCATACGCGCCGCGCGCGCCCAGCCGATCGCTGCGATCGCGCTCGCCGGCTACGGGGTCTTCGCGGTCTTCGACTGGCAGCTCGACGTGCCGATCTTCGCCTGTGCCATCGCCACCCTGGCGGCGCTGCTCGCGCCGCCGCTTGGCACGCCCGTTTCGGTGAACGGCGCGCGAGCGCTGGGCGGGTGCGCCGTGGCGTGCCTCGCGCTCATCGTTGCGTTCGGTCGCGTCGATCCGACGCCCGCGCTCAACGCCCGCGCCCTCGCCCTCACCGTCGAGCGCACCGCGGAAAACGACGCCCGCGCCGTCGCTCTCCTGCGCGAGTCGCTCGCGCTCAACCCTGATCAGGAGATCGCGCACTCCAACCTCGCCTGGCTCCTCGTCGCGACCGATCCCCTCGCCGCCGAGCGGCACTTCCGCGCCGCAGCGCGCCTCGTGCCCGACAAAGGCGGCGTCTATTTCGGCCTTGGCCTCGCCTGCCTCAACCAGGTCCGCAGCGACCGCGCCGCGCGGGCCTTCGCGCTCGAGGGCCTCAACGACCCCGCCTTCCTCGCCTCGCCCTACTGGCGCGATCCCGCGATCGCCGCGCTCCGCGAGGCCACGGCGGCACACCTCGCCGCGCTCGTCCCGCTCGCGCGCGCGCGCCTCGCGCCCGGCGGCTGGGCCGCAGCCCAACTCGATCGCGTCGCCCTGCTTGCTCCCGGCCGCGGGGCCGACGGCCCTGAGCGCGCCTACCGCCGCACCCGCCCCGGCTACCCCGTGCTCATGCGCAACCTCGACCTCGTCGTGCCGCCCGATGTCTTCGTGGTCCGCGAGACCACCACCGCACCCGATCCCGCGATTCCCCTTCCGCCAAAAGGCTGGCTCCCCTCGCCCATCCTCGTCGAATTGCTCGCCGCGACCGTGCCGCCCATTCCGAAATCGTAATTCGCAAATCATAGATCGTAAATTCTGCCGTGCCCCGCCCCGCCAATCCGCTCCGCGAAACGATTCTGCCGCTCACGCTGCTCGCCGGCGACACCCTCGCGGCCTTCGGCGGCCTCTCGCTCGGCTACTGGTTTCGCTACGAGTCGGCGCTCGCGCATCTCGGAATCGAGGTGCCCGACGCCTCCTTCCGCACCTACCTCCCGCTGCTGCTCCTCGGCGTGGCGCTGCTGATCGTGTCGTTCGCGCAGTTCGGGCTCTACGATACGCGCCTGCTCCTCCGCCGCTACCAAAGCCTCAACGTGATCCTGAAGGGCGCGGCCTTCTGGCTCGTCGCCTACCTCGGCGTCTCGCTCGTGCTGAAATTCGATCCGCCGATCTCGCGGCTCTTTGTCGTGGTCGCGTTTGTGTGCGTGGTCGCGGTCCTCGGCGTGTGGCGCTCGCTGGCCTACCGCGTGATCGCGCGCCCGGCGCTGGCCCCTAGGCTCCGCCGCCGCGTCGCGCTCCTCGGCTGGAACGAACACGCCGCCGCGCTCGCCGCCGAGATCGCGCGGGATCCCGCCCATCCCTTCGCCCTCGTCGGTGTCATCGCGCTCGACGATTCGGATCGCCTCCCCCTCTCTCCCTCTCTCCCCGACTCCCCTGCTTCCGCCGGCCCCGCCCCGCTCGGCGACATTCGCCAGCTCGATGCCATCCTCGCGCAAAACGCGATCGACGTCCTCATCCTCACCCGGGCCGACCTCCCGCGCGCCGACGTGCAGCGCATTGTCGAGGTCTGCGAACGCGCCTACGTCGAATGGAAAATCGTGCCCGGCGCCTTCGATATTTTCCTCAGCGGCCTGCACCTTCAGACCATCGGGCGCGTGCCCGTGCTCGGCGTGGAGGAGCTCGCCATCCGCCGGCTCTTCAACCGCGCGCTCAAGCGTCTCGTCGATGTCGTCGGCGCGCTCGTGGGCCTCGCCGTCTCCGCGCCGTTGATCGCGTTGCTCGCCGCGCTCATCAAGCGCGAGTCGCCCGGCGGCCCGGTGTTCTTCGGCCAGCTGCGCGTCGGCGCCGGCCACCGCCCGATCACGATGTGGAAACTCCGCAGCATGGCGCCCGACGCCGCCGCCACCGACACCGCGCAGCAAAGCACCGCCCGCGGCGATCCGCGCCTGCTGCGCATCGGGGCCTTCCTGCGCCGCTGGAACCTCGACGAGCTGCCGCAGTTTTGGAACGTCCTGCGCGGCGAGATGAGTCTTGTCGGCCCGCGCCCCGAGCGCCCGTATCACGTGGACCGCCTTTCGGGCGAAATCCCGCACTACCTCCCGCGCCACCTCGCCAAGCCCGGCATGACCGGCTGGGCCCAGGTCAACGGCCTCCGCGGCGACACCGACCTCGCCGCCCGCGTGCAGCACGACATCTACTACATCGAAAACTGGAGCCTCTGGCTCGACGTCCAGATCATGTTGCTGACCTTCGTCCGCTGGCGCAGCCGGAACGCCTACTGAATTTCGAGGCCATGAGATCGAAACTGATGATGATGCTCGGTCTCGTGCTCGGGTGGGTGCCGGAGCTTGCCGCGTTTTCGCCCACATCGATGAAGGACTGCCGGCTGGCCTTCCTGCTGGGCATGGGTTGGGGCAACCGGAGTGCTGCCTTCGGCAGTCAGGAACACGATCGGGCGTTCGAGCGTGTAGCCCGCGCCTGCGCCAAGGACCTCGGGGCCACGGATGCCGAGCTGCAAGGCGACACCTGGCGCGACAGGGTGATCTCCGCGTTGAGCTTGAACACCGATCCGAAGAAGCGGATCGCCGGCCAAATGAACGACATTTTGGGCGAAGCCTTCGGACCAGAAGTGTGGATGCGAATCGACGTTGTGTCGGCCTATGCCGCAGGTGCCTATGCCCGCCACGGCACAAGTGCTGGCTTCAAGATGAAGAACCAAGCGAAAGGCACATATCTCGTGCTCGTGCTTCAGCGCCTAGCTGGCGTCAGCATCAATCTCGCGATCAACCCCGGCATGCCGGGCAATCTTATCATCACGCTTTCAGGAGGAGGAAAAGACGAACTCGCCGACTTCTTCGCCGAGATGCGGACCATCCGGGAAGTGATCGAGAAGGCCAGATAGGAGATTGCGGTGGTGCTTTGCCGAATGCTCACAGCGGCCGCACCTGCCGGTGGCCGCGCAGCCAGGCCTTGAGCCGCGCGACGCGTTTCCACGCGGCGAAGGCCAGGGGTGTATTTCCAGCGCACGGAGGCCGAGCCGCGCGGGTTGAAAGGCTTCAAATAGGCCAAAGAGGGTCATGGGGACTTTGCAGGAAAACATCCGCACCCCATCCCAAACTGGCCACATTCATCGCTACCGGCGTTACCGGGCCGCCGCCTTCTTTGCCAAATACCTCACTCCGGGCAGATCCTTGAAATGCTCGTCCTGCGTCCAGAGCGTCGCTCCGTGGCGCAGCGCCGTCGCGTAGATCAGACTGTCGGCCAGCGGGAGGGCATAGCGTGCCGCGTCCAAGGCGAGCGCCGCGTCCACCTCGATCACCTGACCGCTCTGCATTATGCTAACGACCTGGAGCGCTTCGTTCTCGCCGCGTTCGCGCAGCACCTTCTTGAAAACTTCGTAGACCGTGATGACGGGCACGAGCAAGTGCCCGGTATCCTCGATCGCCGGAGCGAAAAACGCGGCGCTCTTGCTGTCCGCGAGGTATTCCAGCCAACCCGAAGAATCGACAATGTTGCTCTCGCTCACAGCCGATCGGGCTCCCGCACAATGGTGGTGTCCATCCCTCGCAGGAATCCGCGCATCTGCTTCATCGGACGGACCGGAATAAATTCCACCCGATCCGCATAGGAGATGACGCGCAACTTATCCCCGCCCGCCAGACCCAACGCCTTGCGGACGGTCTGCGGGATCACGACCTGAAACTTGGGAGAGAGTGTGACGGTTTCCATATCGATTATTAAAAAGTAGGATGACTACCTGATCGATGCAAGCATTCCCTCAGTCTCCTCGAGCGCCTAAGCTTCAATTCTGCTTTCACAACGGCCGCACCTGCCGGTGGCCGCTCAGCCAAGCCTTGAACCGCGCGACCCGTTTCCACGCGCCGAAGGCCAGCGTGTATTTCCAGCGCACGAACACCGAGCCGCGCGGGTTGAAGTGCTTCAGGTAAACGTCGCGGTTCGCATCGAAGATCGCTTGCGACATCTGCTCGAAATCGCGCGCGACGCTCACGCCCTTGAGGTGCGTGATCCGCACCCGGCCATCGAAGACGATCCTGAAGCCCGCGCGCGCCACGCGGATGCACAGGTCGAGATCGTCGCCATACATGAAGAACCGCTCGTCAAACACCGCCCCGTCGGGCGCGACCTGCGCGAGCACGCGGCGCGGCGCGAGCATGAAGGCCCCGTTGATCGCGCCGACCTCATGCACGCCGTCGGCGGCGAGGTGCGTGAGGTTGTAGCCGGAAAAAAGCGCCGTCCGCGGAAACGCCGCCGCCAGCCCGCTCGCGCGGCAGAAGCCATCCCACAGCGTCGGAATCGAGCGGCGGCAGGCGAGGTCCATCGCTCCATCAGCCAGCTCGAGCCGCGGCGAGATGAGGCCGATGCGCGGATCGGCGCGGAGCTGCGCGAGGCAGTGCGCGAGCGCGGCGGCGTTGCTTACGGTGTCGGGATTCAGGAAGAGCACGAACTCGCCGCGCGTCCGCGCATAGCCGCGGTTGTTGGCACGCCCGAAGCCGAGGTTCTCCGGCGCGGGCACGTAGTCCACGTGGGGAAAATCCCGCCGCACGATCTCGCCGGCGCCGGCGCCGGGCGAGTTGTCCACCACCACAATCTCAACGGTCCGGCCCTCGAGCGTGCGCGGCAGCGAGGCGAGGCACGCGCCGATCTCGTCGCGGGACTTGTAGGCGACGATGACGATCGAGAGCAGCGGCAACTCCGGCGTGGACACGCCCCGACCGTGCGAAATGCTTTTTTGAAACGCAATGTCCCACGCGCCGAACCTCAGCGTCATCGTCGCCTGCAAAAACCCCGGCACGCGGCTGCACGCCGCTCTCGCGAGCGTGTGGGCACAGCGCGACGCCGCGCTTGAGCTGATCGCGGTCGATGGCGGCTCGACCGATGGCACGCAAGCGTGGCTCGATGCACGACGCGCCCAGATCGCCACGCTCATCGCGGAACCCGATCGCGGCGTTTACGATGCGATGAACAAGGGCGTGGCCGCCGCGCGCGGGGAGTGGCTCTGTTTCCTCGGGGCCGACGACCGCTTCGCGGACGACAATGCCGCAGCATCTGCCCACGCCCACGCGCGCGACGCCGCGGCGGGCGTGGTGGCCGGCGAGGCGGCGTTTGCCGACGGCCGGATTTATCGGTTCGACACCGCGGCCAATCCGTTCGCGCGGAATTTCGTGCATCACCAGGCGGCGCTCTACCGGCGCGAACTCTTCGCGGCACACGGCGCATTCGACGCCTCTCTCGCCGTGATGGCTGACTATGATTTCAACCTGCGGCTCCGCCAGCGGGGCGTGCGCTTCGCGCCGATGCCAGTGCGCCTCGCGATCTGCGGGACCGGCGGCCTGAGCGACCGCGGCGCGTGGCGCGGCTACCGCGAGGAGATCACGGTGCGGCACCGGCACTATCCCGCGTGGCGCTGTCTCGGGTGGGACGCGCTGTCCGTCGTCCGCTGGGCGCGCAAAAAAATGCTCCGCAGCTTCTCCCGATCTCATGGCTGAATCTTTGCGACAGAAACTCCAGCGCGTCGCCAACCACGCGCTTCACCCCCTCGGGCTGCATCTCGCCCGCGCCGATCGCGCGTTTGAGATGGAGGGCATGCTCGAGCGGGCCGCGGCCCGCGGCCCCGCCATCGCCACTTGGATCGACGTGGGCGCTTCAGACGGCATCTGGTCGCTGCGGGCGCGCCGACATTTCCCCCAGGCCAATTTCTTGCTCTTCGAGCCGCTCGCCGAACACGCGGCCGCCCTGCGGGCGCTGGAAACGAGCCGCGGTTTCGCGCACGTGGCCGCCGCCGCCGGCTCCGCTCCTGGCGAGATCGCCTTCGCGATTGATCCGCTGCTCGACGGCAGCGGTGTCGCCGCGCCCGGCGCAACGGACACCCGCACCGTGCCCATGGAGACCATCGACCGCGTCGTGCGGGAACGAAAGCTCCCGGGGCCGTTTGGCGTGAAGCTCGACACCCACGGCTTCGAGCTGCCCGTGCTGGCCGGCGCGGCGCACACGTTGAAAAGCACCGCCCTGCTCGTGATCGAGGCCTATAATTTCCCCCTCACGCCGGACAGCCTGCGTTTCCACGAACTCTGCGCGTCGCTCGAAGCGCGCGGCTTTCGCTGCGTGGACCTCGCCGACCCGATGCGCCGCCCGCGCGACGGCGCGCTCTGGCAGATGGACCTCGCGTTCGCGCGGGCGGACCATCCGGCGTTTGCGACCAGCACCTACGGTTAGCCGCCCCGCGCCAGCAGCTCGTCGAACGTCACGAAACCATGCCGCGCGATGCGCTCGGCGTAGAGGGCGAGATTGGCCCAGCGAAAGCGTCGCCGCGCTCGACGCAGTTCCGCGGCCGGCAACGTTGCGAGCAGCCCGAGCTTTTCATCCACGCGTGATCGCTCCGCGATCATGGCGGCGCGGTTTTTCGTCGCCTGCCCCGGCCGCAGCCGAAAAGCCGCCGCCGCCCTCCGCGTGGCACAGGCAAACGGAATTCCCCGCAGGCACGCGCGCGCGAGAAACTCGGAATCGCCACAGAATCGGAAATCCGGATCAAACGCGCCGATCGTCTCAACCACCGCGCGCGTCACGATCGTGCCGTGCTGATAGATGGGCTCGAGCCGCTGGGCGTAGAGCGCGCGGTTCAACTCCGGCGCGGGCGAGATCGGAATCGCGCCGAGCCGGCGGCCGCGCGCATCAATGAGTCGCACGCCCCCATACGCGATCAGCGGCCGGCCGGCCGCCACGGCCGCTTCGGCAGCCTGCCGCACCGTGGAAAAATTCGGCAGCAGCACATCATCGTCGTTGAGATAGGCGAAGGCCTCCCACCGCTCCGCCGCCGCGAGGCCCGCGTTGATCGCGGCATACATGCCGCCGCCAGCCTCAGGCACGACCCGCACCGTCGGGAAACGCGCCGCCAGCGCGGCAACAACCCCGGCCGGGGCGACCAGCACATGGGCGGCCCGCGGGGCGTGCGTCGCCACACTCGCGACGGTCTCCTCGAGCCAGGGCGATTCACCGAGCGTGGGAGTGACGACGAGGAGTTTCATCTTTCGCCTCTCCGCCAGCGCCGATACCAACCCAGCGCGCGACCCGAGAAACGCCCGAGGCCGCAGCGTCCCGCGATCCATTGCGCACCGCAGCGCCACCAGAACTGGCCCCAGAAAATCCGCAGCAGCGCGAGATGCCACGGGCCAAGCGACGCCCGCCAGCCCCGCCGCGTGATCGCAAAACCCGGGAGCCGCGCGCGAATCTCCGCCTCCGCGCTTTCGAGCGCCGCCCAATATTCCCCGTAGAGCCGCGAGCGCAGGCGGCGCGGCATGATCCCGTATTCGAGCTGACCGGAATCGAACCACGCGGCGCTGATGCGCTTGAACTGGGCGAAATGAAACACGACGAGCGGCGCCTCGTCCACGCGCACGCCGCCCTCCGCGTCGATGGCGAAATGATGCCGCGCCCAGTTCCACGGCGCGGTGTTGATGCCCGGGTGCGCGCACTCCGCCACGCCGCCGAATCGCGCGGGCCATTCATCCAGATACTTCTGATCACCAAAGCATGCGCCGTCGCCCGTCATCGCCGTCGAGGCGAGGCACTGCTCACGCCACCAGTCGAGGCACGCGCGCCCCGCGGCATCGCGGCGGAACGCGACGACGCCCACATTAAACCGCCCGTAACGCGCGGAGTCGTCGTGCCACGGGGGATAGCGATGCGGCGTGACGAGCACGGAGTGGCCGCCCAGTTCCCGCCAGATCGGCGCCGCGTCGGAGAAAAAAAACAAATCGGCGTCGAGATAAGCGAGCCGCTGGATTTTGTGGTCGGCCTCGAGGAGGTGCCGCACGAGACAGGGCGTGAGTGCGAAGATGAATTCCGTCCGCGAGCGCGAAGCCTGAACCTTCGCCAACTCCGGATCGGCCGCGAGCAGATCGCGCAGCGCGACCACCGCGAGCCGCTCGCCGCCGATCGCGCGCAGCACCTGGGCGGTCTCGTCATCCAGCGCCAGCACCGTGAGCCGCGCCTCCGCATCGCGCGCCGCGAGCGACCGCCACAGCGCCAAACCTTGCGCGAGGTAGCCGCGATCGTGGTAGGTGCAGTAGTGATTCACGCTTTGCGGGCGAGCACGACGTTATCGAGGTAAAAGTCCTCGCTGCGCGGCGTAACCAGCCGCACTGCCGCACCGATCAGGTTGATCGGCGCAATCAAGAGAAGCTGCGTCCCAAGGTTCACCCATTTGCTGCGGGTTTGCACCACCTTGAAGAGCCAGGCGCTCGCGAGCTGCGCCACCGCGCGGAAGTCCGCCATGCTTTTCCGCTGTTCGATGATCGTGAAGCCGTTTCGCTCGAGCAGAGCGCGCAAGCCAAACGACGAGTAGCGCCCGAAGTCGTGCGGTTGCTCGTGCTCATCCCAGAGGAATGGCACCGCAAGGAGCAGGGTGCCGCCAGGCCGGAGCACACGGCGAATCTCGCCAAGGAATTTATCCGGGGTGAACACATGCTCAAGCACCTGCGAGCAGAGCACGGCGTCGAAGGCTGCATCGGGCAGAGGAAACGCGCCGCCGTCGTAAAAGACATCCGCCGCTCCGACGCGGCGCGTGAAAGCGTTGTCGATGTCCAGACCCGTGTAGCGCGCGGCGGGCACCAAGGCGCGATAGGGCTTGTTGCCGCAGCCGACATCTAGGACCTCGCCGGTCAGGGCCGGGAAGTGGCGCTGGAGTTCGTCGAGCAGCCCCCGCCGGGCAAACCAGAACGGGTTGATCACCAGGCCGAGCCAGGTTGGCAGATATTGCTCGCGCCACCAACGGGCGCGCAGGCGCGCGACGCTCATGGCGTTTTCCTTTCCAGCAAAAAACCGCGGTGCGTGGCGTCGATGTCGGATTCGTCCTCGGCCGTCCACTCGTCGACGATGCGCCAGCGCGGCGCAAAGCCCACGATCAGCGACGTCCGGTCAAAAAACCAGCAGGGGTAGCTCGCCTCATAGATGGCTGGCGGCACTTGCTGCACCGTGAGCCGATCGCGCCCCCGTGTGATGAAGCCCGTGCGATCGATGATTACATGGCGGAACGGCCGGTCCAGGGCGCTGGCCAGCAGGGCGTGGGGATTCTCAAGATACGGAAGCACGCTGGAAAGCAGGAGCACATCGGGCCGCTCCGTCGCCCAGCACTCGTCGAGGCTGGCGAAGAAGCGTAGCGGTCCGGTCGCGAACTCCCTCTGCCCCGCCACGACGAGCGCCGGCTGTTCAATCACCGACCAGCGCACCTCCGCCAAGTCCGCGAGCCACGGGCGGTGCTGCCACCACGTGCTGCCAAGCGCGCCGCCAAAGTCGGCCACGCGCAGCCGCCCGCCGTTCGCAGCCGCGGCGTGGCGCAGGGCACGGAGCAGCGGGGCGTTGGCCGCCGGCTCGGTGAACAAAACCGTGTCGCGCTCCCACGCCGCGCGGCCATCGCGCACCGCGCGCGCGGCGGCGATCGTTTTTTCGGCGATGGCGGGATCGCCGTAGCCGCGCGAGGCGCGCTGCGCATCGGCCCATGAGGCGAAATCACCCTGGTAGATCGGTGGGCGCACGAGCCGGCGGAGCGCGCGGCGCAGCGGACGAGGGACAAGTTGGCGGAGCGCGGACTTCATCAGAGGCCGAGCAGCCGGCGCATGCGTGATCGCCACCCGGCGGGCGGATTGGCCGCCCGCCAGAGTTCGCGGCATTGCGGGTGTTCGCGCGGCTCGGGCCACGCGGGGGGAATCGCCGGCGCGGGGCGCAGCGGCGGATTGGCCCAAGCCGTGGCGCTCGCGGCGTTGGTCGCCAGCGGATCGAAGCCGATGTGCTCGACCATCGACCACGGCGGACGCACACAAAGCCCGTTGTGCTGCATATGGTGGTAGAGCCAGCGCACCGCCCAGATGTTTTGCGCCTCCTCGCGCTCCGCCATGAGCGGCAGATCGCTGCCGTAAGCGACAGGATCGGCGACCGTCGCCATTTTTTCCAAAGCCGTCTGATCGATCATCCCAAGCCAGGAGCGAGCCCAGGCACCCCACACCCAGCACTCGGCGCGACCGTCGAAATAGGGGCCTGCACCCGCGTCCGCCGGGGTCACGCGCGGGTGCGTCCACGCCGTGACGCTCATCACCCCTGGATCTCCGGCATACTGCCGCAAGGCGGCGCAGATCCATGCATAAGCGCCCGGCACCGCGATCAAATCATCCTCCCAAATGACGAACGCCGCATCCCGGGCCGCGACCTCGCTCACGCCGGAAAGCACGTTGCGGCCGAGACCGAGATTCTGGCGGCGCTCGATCAGCCGCAGCTCGCACCAATCGACCTCGCGCAGCAGCGCGCGCACGGCGGCGACGCGCGGGGCGTCGGTTCCGCCTTTGGCGCCGTCCGCGAACGCGACGATCCGCGGCACGGCGTTCTCGCGCAGGCTAGCCAGTGTGCGCCCGAGATGATCGGGCCGCGCATAGGCGAAAAGCACGACAGGGATGGGCGCGTTCATGCGTCAGCGCAGCGCGTAGAACAGATCGCGGTGCGTCCCCAGATCCGCGAGCACCTCCACGAGCCGGTAGCGCGGCTCCAGCACGGCGCCAATCGCCGCCTCGTCGCGCGCCTCGACGCAGATGTGGCGCGGCGCGTGGCGGTCAAAATCGAGACCGCGCAGTGCTGCGGCCTCCCCGCCCTCGATGTCGAGGCTGAGGAGATCAATTGGCTGCGCAAGGCGAGCCTCGTCGATCACGGCCGAGAGCGTGCGCGCGGGCACGCGCAGGGGCGCGCTGCGTGCCAGATGCTGCACCGCCAGGCCGGTCTCGACGTGCCGCAGCGTCGCGGCCTCGTCGCCGAGGGCGCCCGTCACCGTGGACATCAACCCCGCCACGTGGAGTTCGACCGTGGCTCCGGGGATGTCGTTCGCCACGAGCGCCGCCTCCACCACCGTCGCGCGACGATTCTTCCGGCAAGCCGCAGCGAGCGCGGGAACCGGCTCCACCAACAAACCCTTCCAGCCGCACATGCGCTCGAAGTAGTAGGTGTTGCTCTGGTTCACGCCGTCGTTGGCCCCGGCCTCGATGAACACGCCCCCGTCGAAGTCGAGATGCCGCGCAATTTTCCGATCAAGATCGTTGAGCGCCATCCATGAATAGCGGCCGATGCCCAGCGCCTCGCACGCGATGCGACGGGCATGCACGAGAGGTCGGCGAATCGCGGGATGGAGAGGCATCAACGGCGGAGATAACGCCAGCCGCGCAGCGGAATCAAGAGAGCCCGCGTCTGCATCGCGGCCGTCACGCGAACCCGCGGATGCAGATACGAGGCCGCCCACGCCGCCAGCCCGTAGGATATCACGGTGGCATACGCCGCCCCAAGGCCGCCCCATCGCGGAATGAACGCGAGATTCAGGAGCACATTCGCCAATGCGCCGATGAGCGTCGCAACGAGATAGAACCGTTGCAGCCCTTCGTTGACGAGCCATTGCCCGCGCGCGACGCCAAGGAAGACGAAGATGCTCGACCAGATGTGCACCGCGAGGATCGGGCCGGACGCGACGAACGCCTCGCCATAGGCCAGCCGCACGATCCACGGCGCGCAGAGGGCCACCGGCACCGAAAGGGCATAAGCGGCGGCCGCACTCAAATCGTAATACTGCTGCTGCCGCCGCGCATACTCGCCCGCGCCGCTCGCCCGCGCTTGCAGCAAACCGGGCAGCACACTCGCAGCAAGCGCCGAGGGGAGAAAATACCACACCTCACTCAGCCGCGCCGCCGCCGCATAGACACCTACGTCCGCCGGTCCGGTCATCTGGCGCAGCATCACCTCGTCGATCTTCATGTAGACGAGAATCGCCAGGCCGGCGAACATCAGCGGCCAGGCCTCGGCCAGCAGCCCCTGCATCCGCGCGCGCCGTGCGCCCAGGAACGATCCCGGCAGGCCGCCCCGCCGCGCCAGCACCCACAGGCCCACCGCGCCGAGAATCATCTCGACTACGAGCACCCACGCAAACGCGGCGATCTCCGCGCCGCTCATCACGAGCCAGACGCGCAGACCCGACGCGCAGGCAAGCGCGACCAGTTGGACGGCAACGGCCTGTTTCGCGCGCAGATGCGCCTGCAGCCAGAGGTCTGGCAAAAACAACGCGGGCTGAAAAAGCAGGAGGCCAAGAATCCTGAACACCTGCGCCTCCTCAGCCGTGAAACCCGCCCCCCACCCGGTGGCCAGCCACACTGCCATGAACCCCAGCACGCCACCCGCCGCCCGCAAAGCCAGTGCGCTCGCAATCAGCTCGGCCGTGGCGTGCGGTGCCTTGATTAGCTCGCGCTTCACGATGGCATCGAGCCCCAGGGCGGGCACAAATCCGAGCAGCGTCACAAGCGCCAGACAGTAGCTGAAAGTGCCAAGCCTCACCGGCCCGAGGTAGCGCGCCACCACGAAACCGACGATCGCTCCGAGCGCGAAACGCAGCGCGCGCTCGAGCATGAGCCACCCGAAATTGGCCGCCGCCCGCTGCAATCCCGGCTTTGCCAACGCATCCGCCATCTGCTGCATTCGGCGGACCATGAGTTTCGCCCCAGTGCCGGTCAAGCGCGCCACCGGTCCGCTAATCGTGGTGTTTGTGACGTCGGCGATCTGGCTGCTGCGAGGCTATGTCTGGCCGACACTGAGCAACGTCGAGGTGGGGCCGTTGCAGGCATCGCTCGATCCTTCTCTTTTCCTGCGCGATTTCACCGTGCAGGAATCGCTGCGATTCTCGCCGCGCTTCTACTACAACCAGCTCATTCTGCTGCCGGCGCGCGCCGGGCTCCCGCTCGCATGGAGCGTGGCCCTGTGGCACGTCGTGGCCCTCGCCGCCATGATCGGCGCCGTCCATGCGCTGGCCAATACTCTGCGTCTTGGCGTCGGCGTGCGCGCGACGTTGCTGCTGTGGCTCCTGACGATTAATTCCGGGGTGCTGGGCGCTGTTTTTTTATACACGCACGCGCCGGTGCCGTCAGTCTGGGCGGCCGCGGTCGCGGCCTGCGGGGCGGCTTTGGCCGTGCGCCAGCGCTGGATCGCGGCGTTTGCGTGTTTCGGCGGGGCCGCGCTGTTGCAGTTTCTCGTGGGTTTCTACGCCGGCCTGCTGGCACTGCCCTCACTCCTCGTGATGGCGCGGCGCGAGCGTCTGCCTGCGGTGCTCGCGTGGGCCGCCGGCCTCGCGCTGGTCTACGGGCCGCTCTGGTTTTCGGGCCGGGCCGATCACGATGCGCTGGGCAACGATGCGTTCGTCGAAATCTACGCCCAGCTCCGCCATCCGCATCACCTCGTGCCGTCCGCGTGGCCAGCCATGTTCTGGCAGCGCGCGCTGCTCTTCTATGCCGGCGCTTGGTATTTCCTTTTTCGCACCTCCGCCGGCCGGCCACGAATCGAGCGGACTCTGCTCAACGGCACGCTCGCGCTCGCCGCCGCGGCGCTCGCCGCCAACTATATCTTCGTCGAGCTCGTCCCCTCCGCTTTCGTCGCCAAACTTCAGCCGGCCCGCATCACCCCGCTCGCGCAAGCCGTCATCCTCGGTTTGCTCGCCACGCGAATGCAGGCCGCGCTCGACCAGCGCGGGAAACTGCTCGCCGTGCTGATCGGCCTGATGCCGCTCTCGCTCTACCCGGGTTTGGTCCTTGGCCTGGCCGCGGTCCTCGCAGCGCCGGAAAATGCGAAACCCCGCTCCTCGTGGCCGCTGCTCCTGCTCACGGTCGCGGTCGTGGTGGCTTTTCGTCCCTACGCGCAGACGGTCGGCTACTATGTGAACCGCTTCGGGCCGTGGGTGCTGCTCCTGGTCGTGCAGCTTGCCCCCTACGTGTTGCAGCGCGCGCGGGGCGCCTTGCTGGCGGGCACAGCCCTCGCGATGGCGGGCGCAGCCGGCGCCGCGATTCTCTCGACGCGACCCGACTGGCCCGATTCGTTTGCCCATCGTTTCGCCATCGACGCCGGCCCGCTTGATCCACCGGCCCTCCTGGGGCGGCGCTTCCGCGACCATTCCGCCAAAGACGCGCTGGTGCTGGTGCCACCGACGAGCGAACCGTGGAGCTTCAAGCTCCACGCGCAGCGCGCCGTGATCGTCGATGACAAGAACATCCCTTTCACGTCCGCGGGTCTGAAGGAATGGCACCGGCGCATGGAAACGGTGCTCGGCCGGCCCTTCGTCCGCAACCTCGATGCCGCTGCGGCTTGGCGCTCACGCTCCGCCGGAGAGCTCCTCGGTGTCGCAGCACAGTTCGGTGCCGGCTATCTTCTCACGCGTGACGAGTGGCATCCCGAACTGCCGGGTCGCCGCCTCGATACCGAGCAAGGCTGGTCGCTCTGGGAGCTGCCAAAATCCCCCTGAAGCATCGCGTCCCCACGTCTTGGCAAGATCGCTGCCCGGGTCCGCCTCAGCGAAACAACAGCACGGGAATCGGCACGGTGCGGATCATTGTCGTCGTGGTGCTGCCGAGAATCAGGTGGCGGATGCGGGAGTGGCCGTAGGCTCCCATGACGAGCAGGTTGGTTTTTTCCTTCTTCACGGCAGCGGCGATGAGGTCCTCCACGTTCCCCCCGGCGACCAGGTCGGCTTGCACGACATAACCGGCGGCAAACAGCTGGTCACGGGCTCCGGCCAGATCGGCCGCGAGGGTGGAGTTGGCCGCGCCGACCGCGAGGAGGTGGCAGTCGAGGCCGCGGAGGAGCGGGTGAGTCGCGGCGTAAGCCACGGCCTTCTTCGCGCTCGGGCTGCCATCGTAGGCGAGGAGGAAGCGTTCGATGGGTTGAAAGGCGCGCGAGGCGACGAGCACGGGGCGGCGACAGGTGCGCACGACGCGCTCGAGGTTACTGCCGAGGTGGCCCTTGGCGAAATCGGCGTGCTCGCCGCGTTTGCCGAGGACCACGAGGTCGGCGGTCGCCTCAAGTTCGCCGATCGATTCGGCGAGCGTGCCGTGCAGCGCTTCGGCGGTGACGGCGGTGAGGCCGGCGCGGGCGAAATGGGCGCGGGCGTCGGCGACGATCGCTTGGGCGCGAGCTTGGGCGACGCGGTTTTTCGCAGCCTCGAGGGCCACGAGTTCCGCAGTGAGCGCGGCCTGCGCGTCGAGGCCGATGGCGCCGGAGAAATCCGCGGTGACCGGCGTGATCGGATGCGGATCGAGGAGGTGGAGGACGCGGACGCTGGCGCCCATGCGGCGCGCGGCCCAGGCGCTGTGATCGTAGATGCTGGGGGCGTAGAGCGAACCGTCGGTGCAGGAGAGAAGAGTGGGCATGGTGGTGGGCGGCGGATTTTAGTGGGAGGCGACCTGATCCATGGCGCCGGGTTTGTCGTGCTGGGCGAGACGGTCCACGAGGGTTTTGCTGGCGGCGTTCATGCCGACGAGTTCGACCTCGGCGCCTTCGCGACGGTAGCGAAGGACTACTTTGTCGAGGGCGCCGACCGACGTGAGATCCCAGAAATGGGCCTGCGAAACGTCGATGCGGACCTTCTTCAGGACCTCGCGGAAATCGAAGGCGTCGGCAAACGTGCTCGCGGAAACGAAGAAGAGCTGGCCGCGGACGACATAGGTGCGCTCGGTGGCGTCGGCCGACAAAGTGGAGGTCACGTCGAGGAGCTGCGAGACCTTCCGGGCGAAGAAGAGCGCGCTGAGCAGCACGCCGACACCGACGCCGAGCGCGAGGTTGTGCGTGCCGACGACGACCGCGACAGTGGCGACCATGACGAGGCTGGTGGACCGGGGATAGATGCGGAAATTTCGAAACGAGCCCCAGTTGAAGGTGCCGATCGACACCATGATCATCACGGCGACGAGGGCCGGCATCGGGATCTGTTTCACCCAATCACCGAGGGCCACGATGAGAATCAGGAGGAGGACGCCGGCCGCGAAGGCCGAGAGCCGGCCGCGGCCGCCGGATTTCACATTGATCACAGACTGGCCGATCATCGCGCAGCCGGCCATGCCGCCGAAGAGACCGGCGACGAGGTTGGCGATGCCTTGGCCGGAGCACTCGCGGTTCTTGTCGCTTGGGGTGTCCGTCAGGTCATCGACGATGGCGGCGGTCATGAGCGATTCGAGGAGACCGACGACGGCGAGCGGCAGGGCGTAGGGAAAAATGATCCGCAGCGTCTCAAACGTCAGCGGCACATCCGGGAAAAAGAAATCCGGCAGCGCCGAGGGCAACTGGCCGAGGTCGCCCACCGTGCGCAGACCGGGCTTCGCGATGAGCGCAAACGCGGTGAGGCCCACGATGCAGACGAGCGGCGAAGGGACCGCTTTGGTGAACCGCGGAAGCCCATAGATAATCGCGAGACCGGCGGCGACCATCGCATACATGGGCCAGCCCTGGCCGCTAAACTCGGGGAGCTGCGCGAGAAAGATCAGGATCGCGAGGGCGTTGACGAAACCGGTCACGACGGAGCGCGAAACAAACTTCATGTAATCGCCCAGCTTGAAGAAACCGGCGACGAGCTGGAGCACGCCCGTGAGGAGCGTGGCGGCGAGCAGGTATTGGAGGCCGTGTTCCTTCACGAGATTGACCATCAGGAGGGCCATCGCGCCGGTCGCGGCGGAGATCATGCCGGGCCGGCCGCCGACAAAGGCGATGGTGACCGCGATGGAAAACGAGGCGTAGAGGCCGACCTTGGGATCGACGCCGGCGATGGTGGAAAACGCGATGGCCTCCGGGATGAGCGCAAGGGCCACGACCGCGCCGGCGACGATGTCGCGGACGGGGTTGGAGAACCACGTGTGGAAATAACTGGGCTGGGACATGAAGGGAAAAAGCGAACGAAGCGCGAAGCCAGCGGACGCAGGGAAATCGGTGGGCGAAACCTGACCGGGGACCGAAGAGCGGGCCGACGAACGTCGGCCCCATGCCGGCAGGCGAAAGAAAGTTTCGATCAGCACGCCACGCGTGCCACACGACCCGAAGGGGCGGCGGCGATCACGGCGGAGTCAGGGCGGAAGAAACCTGCATGGTGCAAGGTTCAGAAACTCGCCATCGGCCGCGGATGGCAAGGGGCAATTGTCCCGCTTGCCGAACACCGGCAAGCCCCGCACGGCTACTGACCGCGCACGCGGGCCCGGAAATCCCGCGGAGACTGGCCGAAGCGGCGCTTGAAGCAGCGCGAGAAATAGAACTCGTCGCAGAACTCAAGCTGCGCCGCGATTTCCTTGATCGTATGGCGGCTCTGGTGGAGCAGCGCGGCGGCCCGATCGATGCGCGAGTCATGATGATAGCGCCCGGGGGCAAAGCCGATCGCGCCGCGGAATTTCTTGCGAAAGGTCTCGTAGGAGAGACCGAGCTTGCGCGCGACGGCGGCGGGGCGCGCGCCGGATTTGCCGTGCGCGACCATGAATTCGCAGGCGGAACTAAGCCAATCGTCGCGCGGGGCCGGCGGTTCGTCGGCCGCTTCATGGCCGGAGAGGATTTCCGTGAGCACCGCGGCGAACCGGCTGACGGTGACCGCTGGCGGGATTTTCCCGCGGAGATGCAGCGGTGGGAGCAGCTCAAAAAAGCGGCGAAACCAGTGATCGCAATTGGGCCGGTGATGCACGGGCCGCGCCGGATCGAGCAGCTTCGCCCCGCCCATCAGATCGAAGACGGGGCCCTCGAATTGAAACCACAGCTCATCCCAGAATTCGCCGGGCCGCGTGCCGCAGCGATGCGGTCGGCCGGGGAAGTAGAGGATCAGATCGCCTTGCCCGACTTCGCGCTCCGGGGTGTGGTCGTCGGAATAGACGCCGCGGCCCTTCGTCACGTAGAGCATCGAGTAGCACGGGATCGCGCGGGGCGCGGCCGGCGGCCGGCCGACACCCACCCCGCCTTGGTTCACGCCGCCGATAAGAATCGTGCCGAGGGCCGAGCGCACGGGGCGCAGGAGCAGGCGGGTTTTGACGGTTAGGTCGATGACACGGGGCATGGGGACGAGTTGACCAGAAAACACATGGTTTCTCCCACCGACCCCATTCTTGCAATGAGAGAGATGCACTAGAATCCCCCCTCCACAGTTGACCAAGGAACTCATGTTTCCCCGGCGACCGTCGCTCCGCCCACCAACCCACGAACCCCAATGACCTTGTCCTCCCTGCCCCTGGCGTCCGTCCGCCGCGCCCTCGCCCTGGGCCTCTCGCTCGCCTCCGCCTTCGCCCAATCGCCCGCACCGAGGGCCGACGAGACCGTCCAGCTCTCGGTCTTCACGGTCTCGGCCGAAGATGACCGGGGCTACTATGCGCCCTCGGCCATCAGCGGCACGCGCACCAAGACGGAGCTGATCAACCTGCCGATGAACCTCAACGTGCTCACGGAGCAGTTCATCAAGGATATCGGTGCGACGGACCTCGTGGACATCGTGAGCTTCACGGCGGGACTCGCGCCGGCGCCGGCGACCTCGGGCGACACAAACGGGGGCGACACGACGGGCTTCTCGCTGCGCGGCTTCGGCACGCACGTGCCTTATCGCAACGGCTTCCGCCGGCTCCGCATCGTGGACACGACCAACATCTCCCGCGTCGAGGTCATCAAGGGGCCGTCCTCGGTGCTCTACGGCACGGCGTTCGCCGGCGGCTCGGTCAACTACGTCACGAAGCGCCCGGTCCAGAGCAAACGCATCACCGAGCTCGCGCTGCGCATCGGCAGCTACGATCTGTTTCGCTCGGAGATCGACGTGAACATCCCGATCGTTCCGAAGAAATTCTCCGTGCGCTTCGTCGGGGCGATCGAGGACTCCGACACGTGGTCCGCGCGGGCGCACACGGACCTGTGGGTGCTGAATCCGGTCGCGACTTGGTGGTTTCAACCCGGCAGCTATCTCACGGTCGAGCTCGAGCGCACCAAAAAGAGCATGAACGGTTATCGCAGCTCGCTGCCCTATCACCCGTTGCTCGACCTCCAGTCGGCGGGCTTTCCGATCGACCATAGCTGGAACACCCATGCGCCGGGGGACTACATGGACAACTTCATGGGCGTGTTCTCGGCCGAGCTGGTGCATCGCTTCACCCCGTGGCTCACGCTGCGCGCGAATTACACGGATTCCTCGTGGAAGGAACTCACGCGCCGCAACGGCGATTCAATCGGGCTCGTGACCGCCAACGGCTACGCCTCGTCGCCTTGGCAGCAGCCCGTGCGCATGTCGGCGCGGCAGCTCAACGCCTACTCCAGCCGCGGCTCGTGGGATCGCTACTACCAGGGCGAGCTCGTGAACAATTTTTCCGTGAGCGGCGTGGATTCGCAGACGCTCTTCGGCGTGCAGCGCTCGGTGGAGACGTTTCGCTCGCTCTTTGCGACGCTGAGTCCCGGCTTCGCATTCGGCGGCCGGGCCGCCGTGAACTGGCGCCTCTCCGATCCGACGACATGGATCCTCACGGAGGAAACGGAGGCCAATGTCCTCGGGCCGAATCCCTCGCAGCTCGACACGATGGGGCGCTCCCGGTTCGACACCGCCTATCTCACGAACCAGCTCTCGTTCTTCAAGGGGCGCCTCCGCACGATGCTCGGCTACCGCATCGACAAGTTCAAATCCGACAGCCACGGCCCGAAACGCAGCGCGACGGGCGCGGCGCTCACGCCCGTCTGGGCGCAGAACGAGCTGCCCGCCTTCAAGACCCCGCAGGTCGGCGTGCTCTACAAGCTCACGGACAAACTCTCCGTGTTCGGCCAATACTCCGAGTCGGTCGTGAACCTGTTTCTCACTCAGCAACGGCGCGAGGACGGGACGCGCTTCATGCCCACGCCCGGCCGCGGCGAAGGCTACGATGTGGGCGTGAAGGCGGAGCTGATGGACAACCGCGTGTCATTCACCGCCTCGGCCTTCAAAATCGACAACGCGAACATCATCCGGATCCTCGCCGCCCGCCCCGATCCCGAGGCGCCTGCGCTGACCTTCAACCCGGCCGATCAAGGCGGCATCCAGCGCAGCGAAGGCTTCGACGTGGACGTGCGCCTGCGACCCTTCAAGGGCACGCAGGTGATCTTCGGCTTCGCCAACATCGACGCCTACGTGCTCGAGGCGACGGAGTTCGTCACCATCAGCGGCCAGCCCCAGCTCACGCGCAAAGGCCATCAGCTCGCCAATGCGCCGAAGCGCACGACCTCGGCCTGGGTGCGCCAGGAGCTGGGCGATTTCGGCCCGCTCAAAGGCGCGTGGGTGGGCGGCGGCTTCCGCTTCGTCGGCAACCGGCCGACTTCAGACACCTACAACGTGATCGACTACACCACGTTCATCAATACGACGACGTTCACGGGCGGCCGGCTCGTGGAGGGCTGGCGGCTGCGGTCCTACACGGTGGGCGACGTGAGTTTCGGCGGCCGCTTCCAGCTCGGCCAGGCGCGCTATGGCCTGGCCGCCTCGATCAAGAACATCACCGACGAAACCTACCTCATCCAGCGGTTCCACTTCGGCGCGCCGCGAACCTTCGAGGTGCGCTTCTCGACCTCATTCTGACCGGGGCTCAATCGCCATTGGCCTTCATCCGCGTGGCGGCGCGCAACTGGCGGTTGAGTTTTTTCCAGCCGGCCTTCGTTTCACGTTCGAGGCGCGGGTCGGCCCGGCGGGCGGCGTAGGCTTGCTCGCGCTGGAGTTTCTGGAAGCTCTGCCACCGGCCGACATCAAGCGTGCCGTCGTCCAACGCCGCCTGAATCGCGCAGCCGGGCTCGCCGCGGTGCGCGCAGTCGGAGAAACGGCAGCGCGCCGCGAGTGCGGTGATGTCGGCGAACGTCGCGTCGAGCGCCGTGTCGTCCACGTCCCAGAGCTGAAGTTCGCGCATGCCGGGCGTGTCGATGACGAGCCAGCCCTCGGGCGCGACGATGAGCTCGCGGTGCGTGGTGGTGTGGCGGCCCTTGCCGACGGCGTCGCTGATCGCGCTCGTGCGCTGGCGATCGGCGCCGAGCAGTCGGTTGATCAGGGTGGACTTGCCGACGCCCGACGAACCGAGCAAGGCGATCGTGCGGCCCGGCACGAGCCACGGCCGGAGCACTTGCGCAGGCTCGGCGTCCTGCATGGCACTGAGCGCCACGACCGGTGCGCCGACGGCAATCGAGGCGACTTCCGCACGGGCCTCCGCCGGAGCGGAGTGCAGATCGGACTTCGTGAGGACGACGACGGGCTGCGCGCCGCTCTCCCACGCGACGGCGAGGTAGCGCTCGATGCGGCGAAGGTTGAAGTTTTGATCGAGGGCCGTGACGAGCAGCACGGTGTCCACATTGGCGGCGACGATTTGCTCGGTGGCGGTTTCGCCGGCCGCCCGGCGGGAGAACTTGGTGCGACGCGGCAGCACCGCGTGAATGTCCGCACGGGCCTCGCCGGGTCTCACACTGGCCGCGACCCAGTCGCCGACCGCGGGCAGATCACCGCGGGTCGCGGCGGAATGGAGCAGTTTGCCGGTGCAGACAGCGGTGAGCTCACCGGACGGCGCGAGGAGTTCATAGGCGTGCTTGTGTTCGAGGGCGACGCGCGCGGGCACAAGGCCGGCCGCGGAAAAGGGCGGGAAGAGATTCGCGAGCGAATCATCCCAGCCGAGGGCTGAAAGGTGCATGGTCGGAGAAAAGCGGGCACGAAAATCGAAAACGGAGAGGAGGGAGCGAAACGACACACGGCGGCGCGACGCGCGCGACCCGTGGAAAACAAAAAGGCCGCCCGATCGGGCGGCCTGCGTCTCAAGCGAGAATCAAGGGTGCGCGTGCGTCAGCAGCGCGCGACGGGGCCAACCGGCGGGGGCGAGAGGAGGGAATGGACCATGGTCTTCATCTTGTTTCTCGGGGTTGGCGGTGGCGGTTGAGCCTCTCTCGAGGCGGGACGCCCGTGAGAAAAGTGCGCGGCGCCGCCGTGTCAACGCCCGCGGCGGCGGCGCATACGCACACCTGCGTATTCCCGAGCGGGTCGTTTTCAGCGAAGATGGCGTGTTAGGTCCAGCTTTCGACATTTCTGCCCATGAAACTTACCTCGATTACCGCCAGTTGCCTTGCGCTCGCCTTGCTGGGCGCGTCGTTGTCGGCCGCCACCGCGGCCAAGCAAGTCTGGTCCACCCCGCTCGGCGGCGACGCCAAATGGCACCAGCTCACGGGCCTCGGCACGCTCCTGGTCGGCACCGATGCGGCGCTCGTTGCGGTCTCGCCCGAGGACGGGAAAATCGCCTGGCGGAGGGACGACATCAAAAAAACCAACCGCCACAACGCCCGCGAGATCCCCGGCACACCCGTCCTCATCTGTAACACCTTCGACGGAATGATGAACAGCAAGGTCACGTTCCTCGCCGTCGATTACCTCACGGGGCAGACCCTCTGGACCGCGCCACAGATGCTCGCCCAATACCAAGGCACCATCCCGGTGCCGGAGCACAACCTCGTCGTCTTCGTGGTGAACACCATGGATCAAAAGGACAATGGCGTCTGGTTCATGGCCCACGACATCGCGACCGGCGCGCAGAAATGGGCGGCCAAGTTCACCAAGCCCGGCGGCATCCCGCTCCACCTCGCCGACAACAGCGGGAAATTCATCCCCACGATGGACCTCTCCGGCTACCACGATCCGGTTGTGGACGGCGACGAGATGTATGTCGGCTACCTCGGCGTCCACTGCATCGATCTCAAGACCGGCGCCGTGAAATGGGGCGTCGAGTTTCCGCCCGCCAACAAGGGTCTGAAGAAAACCTACGCCCCCCTGCGCATCGACGGCGACCGCATCTACGGCGCCGGCGGCGGCAGCGTCTATGCGATCAACCGGCGCGACGGCACCACCCTGTGGAAGAGCGACCGCATCTCGGATTACGCCGGCCTGCTCAAGGCCCGCGACAACGCCATCGTCGCCCAGCTCGAAATCGTGGGCGGAAAAATCTTCTCCCGCTACGGCGGCAATTTCTCCGACGGCAAGACCGCTGCCCTCAAGGAGCCGCTCGGCGTCGTCGTCCTCGATCCGGCCGACGGCAAATCGCTTTACCATTTCGACAAGGCCAAGGAAGGCATCACCAACCTGGTCGTGACCGGTGGCGACACGAAGACCGTGGTGTTCGCCGATGGTGCGAATGTCTATGGCATCGACGCCTCCGGCGCCACGCCGGCCGAGGCCTTCAAGATGCCGATCGAGTTTAAGCAAAAAATGGGCGTCGGAGGCGTCGCCAAGATCGGGCTGGGCGCACTCGGCGGCGTCAGCGGCCTGGTGAAGGGCGTGGCCTCGGCCAACAAGGGCCGGCTCGACGTGCCGGTCGCGGTGAACCTCCGGCCCGACGGCGGCGTGGTCGTGCAAGGCAAGCAGCACCTGCTCGGTTTCGACCCCGCGACCAAGACTTCGAACTGGTCGCTCTTCTACGCCGCGCCGAGCGAGGCGCTGGGCAACATCGCGATGTTCGCGGTCACGGCAGCCGCGGCAGTTTACGGCAACGGCCAGGCCGCGGCCAGCGGCGGCTTCGGTTCCAGCGGCTATAACAGCGGAGTGAACACGATTCACAGCAACCTCGGCAGCTACAACTCCTACACCGAGAAGGCCGCGCGCCGTGCCGGTGGCTCGAAGTCCTCCCAGTCCTACACCTACATCCTCACGAAGGTGGAGAAGGACATCGGCGTCGTCGGCGTGAACCTCGCGACGGGCGAAACCGACCGCGAACTCGTGCTGAAGGAGAAGGAGCCGGATTACGCCGTGGATGAGCCGATGAACCGCGTCTTCCACTTCAAGGGCAAGAGCACGGTCGTCGGTTATCAGTTCTGAACGACCTGCGTCCCTCCGGCCTTGCTATTTTAGATCCCCCCACCCTTACCCCGTCTCCCGTTTCTTGCTCGTATATCATATGAAATCACTACTCCGCGTTTCCATGTGCGGGCTGCTCTGCAGCCTCGTTTCCGGCGTCGCCTGGGCTCGCAAGCCCTTTGAGGCCGTCGCCGTCACGGCCGGTCCAGCACCGATTACCGTCACGGCCAGCGGCTCAAACTTGAGCGACTTCGTCTCCAGCCTGATCAACACCAACGGCCAGTTCGCGCCGCTCAACGGCCGCGCCTACACCGCCCGATCGACGTTCCTCGGCGTGCCTAACGCGATCACCTTCGACACCAATGCCGCGGGCACATCGGTCACCTACGGCCTGACGCCGATCGGCTTCAGCCGCACGTTCACCGGCACGTCCAAGCAGGATGTCGACAATCAAATCGACGACTTTTTCCAGAAGGAAGGCGCCGACACGGTGGCGCGTTTCCTCAAGGCCATCGCCGAGAACTCCCCGCTCGCCGTCACGGACGGCAATCCGAACTCGGCCACCGCCTTGGCTGCGGCGAGCACGTTCACCGGCCAGGGCTTCACGCCGGCCGACGAGATTCTCGCAGGCTTGGACGAAGCCACGGGCGGCAAGGCGCGCTACGGCGGGTTCGGCATCGGATTCAACGCCGGCAAGTTCGAGGCCGGTGAATTCAAGGGCACAAACTATGATTTCTCCATGACGGGCCTCAATGTGGCGCTGGGCGAGCGCGTGCGTCTCGTCACGCCGGTGGCGCTGAGCTTCCTCAAGGTCGAGGGAGCGCAGGTCGCGGGCGCCGGCATCAACTTCGCGCTGCCCATCCGGTTTCGGGTGATGAACAAGGACAATCCCTTCAACTGGCGCGTCACGCCCATCGCCGGCATGGGCCTGCGCGGCTCGGCCGATCTGGCGGGCGGCGCGCTGCTCTGGCAGGCTGGTGTTACCAACACGGTGGACTACAAGGCCGCGCCCAAGCTCGTGGTGTGCATGATCAACCAGGCGACGTTTCACCGCAGCATCGGCGTCACCTACGGCGATTACCGTTTCGATCCCAAGATCGATCAGCAGGTGCTGAAGAACGGCCTACGGCTCGTCTCGCCGCTGAGCCCGCGCGTCATCGGCGACTTCTTCGCGGTGGACACACGTTTCGTGAAGGCCGCCGCCGTGAAGAGTTTCCAGACCTACGGCGCTTCGGTGTCCTTCCGCGCGACGCCCAATTACAACGTCTCCCTGGGCGCCAACTACGACACCGGCAGCCGGTTCAAGGCTTACTCAGTCGGCCTCTCCTCCGCCTGGCGGTGGTGAACGGCTGAGTCCGCAGCAGCGCGCGGCGGACGGCCTGCTGTTCTACGGTGAAGCCCCCGAGGAAAAAACCCCGCTGGCGGCGCGTGCTTGGCTGGGGCGCATGGTCCGCCCTGGCGCTCGTGCTCACGCTCGCCGCGTGGGTGCTTTTCCTGCCCGTGCCGCTCGCCTGGGCGGCGCGGGCGGGCCTCGCGCGCTCGCTTCCGGCCGGCAGCCCGCTGCGCGTGGAGGTGGAAGCCGTCACGTTTCGCTGGCGCTGGGGCGACCCGTCGCTGGCGATCGAGATTCGCGGACTCGATGCCACCGCCCAAGGCCGGCCGCTGGCTCGCTGGCGCGAATTAATCGTCGAAATGCCGAAGGCGGGGCTCTGGCGTCGCGAATTTGCGCCGGAAAGAATCCTCGTCCGCGCCCCTTTCCTCACGCTCGATCAGACCGAAGCGGGCGCACTGGCCCTCTTGGCCACGCCAAAAAACACCGCGACGTCCAGCACGCCGCTCGATCTCGCGGCGTTCGCACCTGTCCTGCCGGCGCCAGGTGCGCAAACGCTGCTGGTCGTCGAGGGCGCGGCGGTCAGCCTGCGCAATGCCGCGGGCGAAACCCGCCTGTCATTCGGCGAGATCAGGACCACGCTCACCCGTCGGCCCGATGGGCCGCTCGGATTCGAGCTCGATTTGCCGCTGGCCGAGGCAAAAACTGCGCCGCGACTGACGGCCCGCGCCACGCTCGATCCACAGAGCCAGCGGGGCACTTTTTCGCTCGGGCTGCCGTCTTTCTCGACGAAGGCTTTGCCCACGGTGCCCGGGGCTCCGCCCCTGCCGTTTCGGGGCATCGTCTCATTCGATGCCAGCGGCCGGTTCAATCTCGCGAAAATGAGCGTGGAGGAGGCCGCGGGCGGCGTGATCATCACCGACGCCGACGTCGCGCTCCCGCCCGATCTGGCGGCCGGTGAAATCCGCGTCGATCGGCTTGAGCTGCGCGGCCGGTTTGATGGCCTGACACAGCGCGTGGTGCTGGAGACCGGCCGCGTGCGCACCGGCGCCCTCGAGCTTAATGTCGCGGAGCTGGACGCGGCGCTGGGTGATCGGCCGAGTGGGCGCGTGCGGCTGGAAATCACCGGGCTGCAAGGCCGGGAGTTGCGCCGCCTGGTCACGCCGGCGCAGCGCGCCCGCATCACGCTGCCGGATGAGGCGATCGATGCGATCGCCTTGGAGCGGCTGACGCTTTCAGGCCGCGCCGAGTTTGCCCAGGGAGCGACGGGCGCCTGGGCCGCGCAAGGGATGCAATTTGAGAGCCGCGCAGAGATTGGCCTCGGGGGCGAACCACTCGTCTGCACCGTGAGCGCAAACCAGCCGGGCCAAGGAGCCGATATCCAGCTTGAGGTCGTCCTCCCGTCGTTTGTGCCGGGTCGGTGGCCGGCCGCTTTGATCGCGGGCACGCCGGCGGACGCGATCGCCGTGCCGCTTTCGTTTTCGGCGCAGGCCACGGTTTCCGCCACCGGCGAACCGCGGGCGGCGCGCGGCGCGCTCACCGGCGCGGCCGGCACCGTGAAATCGCTGCGGCCCGGGCTGCCATCATTGGAGGTGCGACGAATCGAGGTGCGCGCTGAAAGCGATCGTTTCGATCAAGCGTGGCGTCTGCCGATCGCCCGGCTGGAGCTGGCCAACGGCGCCGCCCTCGAGTTAGCCCGCGGCCGCGCCGAGCTCATGCCGGCGCGAATCGCCGCGGAAGGGGAGCTGCGCGCGACGAAGCTGACGGGCGATTTTCTCGCGCTCTGGTTGCCGGCCGATGCCTGGGCGCCGCTCACGGCCCGCAATCTCCCGCCGCCGGAGGTGGCGCTTGAGGAGTTTGTCCTGCGCTTCAAGGCCGCGGCGGCCGCGGAAGCCGGCGGCGCCTGGCAACCGCAGTCGCTGGCCGCGGACGCGAGCGCGCAGGTGCGGCTTCATGCCGCGCGGCTCAGTCTCACCACGAGCGTCAAGCTGCCGGAGGCAGGGAGGCAGCTTGAGGCGAACTTGGCCTTGGAGGAATTCCGGCCCGCGCAGCTCGGGCTGCTGATCGCCGATGGGCTCTCGACTGACGCGATCGATTTCCCCGTGTCGCTTCGTGCCACGGCCCGCGCCGGGCTCGATGGGCAGCTCACGGCCGCGAGCCTGCAACTCCGCGCGGGCGCGGGTCGGCTGAAGACGCCGCCCGCGCTCGGTGGCCTGGATGTGCCGTTCAAGGGGCTGGCCCTCGAAGCCGGCTACGATCCCGGCCGCGGGAGGGCCGAAGTAAAATCACTGCGCCTTGCGGCGGGGGGCCTCCAGCTCGATCTGGCCGATGTCACCGCCACGACCGCGCCACCCCACGCGGTGGCGGGAAAGCTTGAGCTGGCGCCGTTCGCACTCCGCCCGCTGCTCAGCCTGTGGCCGGCGCACGTGCAACCGGAGCTGCGGCGGACCGTCGAGTCCGCCCTCTTGGGCGGCGATTTTCTCGGCGCGCGATTCGACTACGCCATGAAGCTCGATCCGGCGGCTCAGCCCGCAGTGAGCGTGGCGCAGCTCAAGGGCGAGGCCGTTCTCGCCGCGCTGGATGTGGCCCACGCCGCGGTCCCCGGCCCGATCACCGTCGGCCGCGTGACGGTCGCGGTGGATTTTCCGCGCGCGACCTTGGCGCTGCAGGACATCGCCCTGCCGGGAGCGCGGATCGCGATGGCGCAGGCGCAGCTCGCCGGCTTGGATCGCCCGCTGCCGACCGCGAGTATCGCGGCGAGTTTTGAGTCGGACTTGGTGGCGGCTAACCGGGCGTGGAAGTTTGATCCGGAGAATTACGCGACCGGCACGATCAGCGGCGAAATAACCGGGCAAGCGCCGTTCAGCCTTGAGACCGTGGCCTCGCGGGTCGTGCTCGATTTCAAACGCGCGCGGGTGAAACTGCCCGGCCTCGTCCACGCCACGCCCGATACCCTCGCGATCGATCTGAGCGCCACCCATCCGCTGGCCAGCGATCGCCCGATGACGGCGAACTTTGCCCTCGAGACCTCGCCGTGGCTGGGCGCGCCGGTGCGGCTCGCGGGGCGCGCCACGTTGGGCGCGGGCGACCGCCAGCCGGTGGCGATCGAACTCGCCCGCTACGAGCACGGGCGCACGCGCTTGCAGGCGAGTTTCAGGCAGCCGACCCCGACGCACCGCGAGATTTCGGTCACAGGCGCGCATCTCAACCTGGCGCCGCTCCTCCGCGCGGGCCTCGCCGCCGCCGACGCACTCTCGGCGCGGACGGCCGCACCGGATTCGCCCGCGGCGGCCAACGCCCCCGCGGCGCCACCCGCCACGATGAAAATCGACGCAAGCATCGCCGAGATCGAGTTTGGGCCGGGGCAAAGCGCGCGCCGGTTTGAGCTGCACACCCGCATTGATCGGAACTGGCCGGCGGATTTCACGCTGGGAGCCTTGGCCGGCGCGGACGATGCCCTGAACGTCTCCCTCACGGGGCCGGGGGAGCATCAAGTGTTCAAGTTCTCGATCGGGGATGCGTCGGTCTGGATGCGGACGCTCGCCGCGCCTTGGAGCGAGTTGCCGCCGGCTCCCGGCCAATTCGGCTCACTGGTGCTGCAACTCGCCAAGGTGCCGACGATGCTGGCGGGCGGCGCGGTGGCGCTCGAGGCGGACGTCCGGCGCGGTGAGCCGGAGTGGCTGATTGGCAAGCTGCGATTGCAGCGCGCGGTGCTCATTCGCTCGCCTTACGTGCTGCAGTTGCTCGCACTCAAGTCCGGCCGTTCGCTGCAGAATTCCCCGACGATCGAGGATTTTTCCATCGCGCGCCTGACCCTCAGCCGCTCGAGCGTGAGCATCACCGACATGACCCTCGCCGGTTCCGGGCTGATCGACAGGATCAAGCTGAAGTCCGCCAGCTACGGGCTCGCGGACGAGGCGCTGAAAGTGGACGGGGAGTATTTTGGCGTCGGCTTCGACATCGTCGGCACGCGCGCCGATCCGAAGATATTCCTCAAGGACAGCAATCCGCTCATCCGTGCCGTGGGTGTGCGCAACGAGTTTGATTTCGACGTGCCGGCGCCCAAATCGCCTCGGCCACCGCCTTAATCTTCAGCCTGCTTCGCTATCGGTGGCCGGGGCGGAAGGAATCCTTGTTTCCGGCAGCGCCACCTTGCGCGCCTTGGGCTCCGGGTTCGGCCGATAAAACAGCGCCGTGTGGCCGACACTGCCGACGCACACGCAGCGGCCTTCGTCGGCGATCTTCGCGCAGAGGGCGGCGCGCTCCGCGCGTTCGGCCCCCAGGAAACGCAGCTTCACCAGCTCGTCGGTGCGGAGGAGCTTTTGCAGCTCGGCGAGAAACTCCGGCGTGAGCCCGCTCTTGCCGATCTTCAGGCGGGCCTCAAGCGTCTGGCCGAGGCCGCGGAGATGGGACTTCTGCGCGCCGGTGAGAGGAAATTCATACATAGAGTAAGGTCGTTTGTGCGGAGACTGGGCGTGGGTTCGAGCGAATTACTTCCCGAAAATATCCAGCGGCAGCTCGCGCCACTGCCCGGCGGGCAGATCACCGAGCGTGAGCGGGCCGAATTGCTCGCGATGCAGCGTCAGCACCGTCGCGCCGCCCGCCGCGGCAAACATCCGCCGCACCTGGTGGTATTTGCCCTCGGTGAGCACCAGCTCCGCCTCGCGCGGCGCCACGATCCGTAGCTCCGCGGGTGCGCAGGGCTCCCGTTCGCCCTCCAGCTGCAGCGTGCCGGCGGCGAAGAGCGGCACGAGATCGGCCGACAAATCGCGATCGAGCGTCGCGCGGTAGAGCTTCGGGACCTTGTGCTTCGGCGAAGTGAGCCGGTGCACGAGCGGCGACTGATCCGTGAGCAGGAGCAGGCCGCTCGTCTCCTTGTCGAGGCGGCCGATGCTGGTGACGATCGGATTGCGCCGCCGCCAGCGTTCAGGAAGCAGCGAATACACCGATGGTCCCTCGCGGCCATCATGCGAGCAGACCAGACCGAGCGGCTTGTGCAGCAACAGCAGCAACCCGTCCGGATGATCAAGCGGCTCGCCGTCCACGCGAACATCGGCCGCGTGGACGCGCGCCCCCGCATCGTCGGCCTCTTCGCCGCGCACGGTGACCGCCCCGGCCTTTACCCAGCCGCGCGCCTCGCTCCGCGAGCAGTAGCCGAGGCTGGAAAGGAGTTGATCGAGGCGGCGCATGGCGGATGGCATCGCGGAGGAACAAAGCGGCGGGTGCAAAAGATTTTGCGGCCGGCGGGCTTTCCCGCGCGTATGAAGCCCGCATGCTTCGCTGGCTCCTCTTTTTCACCTCGGCGTTCCTGTGCGCGCTGAGCCTGCTGACGGCGGTGCGCTCCCCGGACTGGTCGCCTTGGCGGCTCGGCGTGGCGGCGGGCGAATTTGGCCATTGGCTGGCGGTCGCGGCGCTGGGGCTCGCCGCCTTTGCCTGGTTCGCCCGGGCCGGCGCCGGCGGCTGGGCGCTGGCCACGGGTCTGCCGGCGCTCGTGGCGGCAGTCCTGTTTGCGAAACCGACCTGGCAGGCCTGGCGCGTGGCGGAGCACCTGCCGGCCCAGCTCTCCGCGCAGTTTGGACCGCAGGCGATCGAACGGCCTCCGTTCTCGCTCGAAGGCCTGATGGAGCGCGATCCGGCGCCGGTGGCGATCCGAACCTTGCAGGTGGCGCCCGGGCTGCCGGTCGATCTCTATGCGACCCACCGCCGCGGCGCGCCCTGCGTCGTCATGATCCACGGCGGCGGCTGGGAGAGCGGCGATCGCACCCAGCTGGCGCACGTCAACCACTGGATCGCGCGCCGCGGCTACGCCGTCGCCGCGATCTCCTACCGGCTCGCCCCTGCGCACCAATGGCCCGCGCAGCGCCTCGATGTGCTGGCCGCGATCGCCTTCCTGAAGGCGCACGCCGCCGATCTCAGCATCGATCCGACGCGGCTCGTGCTGTTCGGTCGCTCGGCCGGCGGCCAGATCGCGCAGGTGGTCGCCTACACCGCCCGCGATCCCGCGATCCGGGGCGTGGCGGCGCTCTACGCGCCGTCGGATTTGATCTACGGCTACGTGAACACTTACGAAGACGACGCGATCAAGTCGCCGGCGCTCATGCGCCGTTTCCTCGGCGGCACGCCGGAAACCGCGCGCGGCAACTACGAGTCGGCCAGCTCCATCTTCCACGTCACGCCGCGCTCGCCGCCGACCCTGCTCGTGCATGGCACACTCGATGCGGTCTCATGGCATCGCCACAGCGAGCGGCTCGCCGCGAAGCTGAAGGAAACCGGCGTGCCGCACGCCTACGTGGCGCTGCCGTGGGCGACGCACGGCTGCGAATTCAACCTGCACGGCCCCTCGGGCCAGCTCACGACGTTTGCGTTGGAGTGGTTCCTCGCGGCGGTGACGAAGTGACGCGCTGCTTCCACACCCGCGCGATCTGCAGCACCGCCAGCGGGCCGAAGATCCACACGACTTGAAGTGGGAAAATTTTCCGCGCGTCGGCCTGGTGCCACGCGGCGAGCGCGGCGGCGACGTAGGCGAGGCGGTGGAGGTTTTTCCACGCCTTGCCGCCCATCCAGCGGATCGCGGCGTGCAGGCTCGTGATCGTGAGCACGAAGAGAATCACGAGCGCCCCGAGGCCGATCAGTTGGAAGGGTTTTTGGATCTCTTTCCAGAAGGTGCCGAAGCCGCCGTCATAGACGTGCAGCAGGTGCGCGGTGAAGTGCAGCAGCGCGTAGGCAAACGCGCCCACGCCCACGAGCCGGCGGTGGCGGTTGAGGGCCTGCGCGACGCCCCACTTGGGCCAGAGCACGCGCAGCGGCGTGAACGAGAGCACGGCCACGAGCACGATGCAGGCGATGAGCCCGAGGTGCAGCAGCGTGGACTTGAGCGGATCGGCGTCGCTCGGCTCGGGCGCGAACAGCGGCTTGAGCGCCCAGATCGCGGGCAGGACGAGCAAGACCCAGATCGTGATCTTTGAGCGGAGGAGTTTGGCGAGGAAGGGCACGGGCAAAAAATTCGGCCAATCATTTCGTCACAGAGATCACGGAGGACCAAACCGAGGACACAAAGAAACCCAGAAGGAGAATTTCTCCGTGCCCTCTGAGACATCTCTGTGTCTTCCGTGACCGGATCGAAATCGATCAGTAATTCTTCCGCAGATCCATGCCCTTGTAGAGCGCGGCGACCTGCGCTTCGTAGCCGTTAAACATGAGCGTCTTTTGCCGGGTGCCAAACGGTCCGCCGGCGCCGATCACGCGCTCGCTCGCCTGCGTCCAGCGCGGGTGATCGACGTTGGGATTCACATTGGCGTAGAAGCCATACTCGCGCGCCTGCATCGCCTGCCAGGTGTTGACCGGCTGCTTCGCCACAAAGTCGATCTTAACGATCGATTTGCCGTATTTGAAACCGTATTTCCACGGCACGACCAGGCGCAGCGGCGCGCCGTTCTGGTTGGGGATCGGCTTGCCGTAGATGCCGGTGGCGATGAACGAGAGATCGTGCATCGCCTCGTCGAGCCGCAGGCCCTCAAGGTAGGGCCAGTCGAGCGCCGGGCCGGCGTAGCCGGGCGCGCCGACCGGGTTGAATGTGGAGAAGGTGACGAATTTCGCCTCCGGCTTCGGGTCGGCGAGCTTGATGAGCTTCGCGAGCGGAAAGCCGTCCCACGGCACCACCATCGACCACGCCTCGACGCAGCGCAGCCGATAGACGCGCTGCTCGGCACCGCCCATCTTGGCGACGAGATCGTTGGCGTCGATCTTGAGGGGGTTGTTGATGAGGCCGGCGATCTCGACGGTCCAAGGTTCGGTTTTCCAACCCTTGTTGGCGTTGATCTTGGGCGAGGCCTTGTCGGTCCCGAACTCGTAGAAATTGATGTAGCTCGTGATGTGCTCGTAGCTCGTGGGCGTGAGCGCGGGATCGCGGTAGTCGGGATTGACGCGCGTGGGGAAGCCCGCGGTGGTCGCGCGCACGCCGCGCGGCGCCAGCGCCAGGGCGGCGGCGCCGAAGCCGAGGGTTTTCAGAATCGCGCGGCGGTTGCGATAGGCGGACTCGGGCGTGGCGGCGGACTCGGGGAGTTCCCAAGCCTTGGGGAAACGGAGGTGCATGACGGTGGGAGGTGCGGGGGATGGGACGTATTCCTGTCCGCAGCCAATACGGCGCGGCGGAAAAACGCACCGGAAATTTTCACCTCCCGCCGCCCGAAGGACAGGGGGCGCATACCCGGCCGGCTCGCGAAAAAGCTTAGCTTGCCCCATACCGTGCCTTAATAAACGTTTGGTTACCTCGCCGCCGCGGTGGCCACGGAACGCTCCCTTCGTTCACGCGTCTTCCCCACTGACCCCGCCCCTCCCTCAACCCCAGCCAGATCCCAACCTCATGAACCTAATCTCGCTACCCCTCCCCTTCCGCCGCCTTTCGCTGGCGGCCACGGTCGCTCTCCTCACGCCGCTCGCGGTCTTCGCCGAAGGCTCCATCGCCGGCACGGTCAAGCACGCCACCCACGGCACGCCGCTCCAAGGCACCGCCGTGCGCCTGACTCCGGGCGACCGCACGACCGCCACCGATCGCAGCGGCGCCTACTTTTTTGGCCAGGTGCCTGCCGGCAACTACACGGTCGAACTCAGCTATCTCGGCCTTGAGCAAAAGTCGCTCGCGGTGCGCGTGGTCGATGGCCAGCTCGTGCGCGCCGACGCCCAGCTCGGCTCCGGCGAGGCAATCGTGATGCAGGCCGTCACCGTCGAGTCCGTGCGCGAGGGCCAGTCGCGCGCCATCAACCAGCAGCGCACCTCCTCGCGCATCTCGAACATCATCTCCTCCGACGCCATCGGCAACCTCCCCGACCGCACCGTCGGCGAGGCGCTCGCCAGACTTCCCGGGGTCAACGTCGTCGACGATCAGTTTGCCAGCGTGCGCGGCACGTCCGCGGAGTTCAACGCCGTCACCCTCGACGGCGACCGCCTCTCCACCGCAGGCCCCAGCGTGGACTCCACCTCGGTCAACACCGACACCCGCGCCGTCGATCTCTCCCTGATTCCCGCCGAAATGGTCGGCGGCATCGAAGTCATCAAGACGCTCACGGCCGACATGGACGCCGATTCCTTCGGCGGCACGATCAATCTCGTCACGCGCAGCGCCTTCGACGTCAAGGAACGCAGCCTCAACGGCAAGGCCGAGTATATCCACAACACCTTCCGCAAGCAGCCGGGCTACGCCGGCTCGATCACGTTCATGGACGTTCTGGACAAGGATCGCACCCTCGGCCTCAGCGCCACGCTCACCTGGCGCCGCGAGGACCGCATGACCAACTCCTACGAGTTTTCCTACTACGATGCCGGCGCGATCCCCGTCGGCACCGCCGGCAGCGGCACCGCGGGCGCCATCGCCGCCGTCGGCGATCAGGGCATGGAGGCCTACGACACGCGGCTCAATTTCCAGGACATCACCAAGGTCGGCGCCACCGTGAACCTCGACTGGAAAATGTCCGACACCACGGAGCTGCACTTCCGCACGTTCTACGAGAACACCGAGACCGAGGGCGGACGCTTCCGCAACCGCCTCCGCGCCCTCTCGCGCTGGGACGCGACCTCCACCGCGCAGCAGCAGTCCGGCCGCCAGGTGCGTTTCCAAAACTACATGGAGGACGGCGTCCGCGAGACCGATGTGCTCCGCCTCGGCTTCGAGGGCCAGACCCGCCTCGCCGTCGGCGGCCTGCTCAAATACGGCCTCCGCTACGGCACCTCCGAGGCCTCGATCAACCGCGACCGCTACATCTTCGACTTCCCCAGCAACACTGAGCGCCGCGCCTACTCGTGGACCATCGATCGTCGCAACGCCACGCTGCCCACCGTCGCGTTCCGGCACATCGCCACGGGCCAGGACGGCTATTACGGCGTCCTCACCGACCGCAAGCTGAGCAACCTCCGCTTCCAGACCGGTTCCGAGGACGAAAGCGATCTCACCGCCAACCTCGACTACTCCTTCGCCCTGCCGCTCGGCGGCCAGGCCATCGACTGGAAATTCGGCGGCAAGCAGCGCGCGAAGGAGCGCAGCTCGCGCCCGCGCATCTTCGACGCCTCCGCGCCCACGGTGAACCAGCCGACCTTCGCGCAGTTCCCCGTGTTCACCGAGCCGCGCAATCTCCTCGAGGGCTCGCAGGCCACGATGGGCCCGATGGTCTCACTCGCGAGTGTCGTCGCCTATTACCGCGCCAACGCCACGGCCTTCGCTCCGCTCAGCGGCGACGAAATCACCCGCCTCGAGGCGCGCAAATACGATGTCGAGGAGGACGTCACCGCCGCCTATGGCATGGGCACCACGAAATTTGGCGCGGTCGAAGTCATCGGCGGCCTCCGTTGGGAGCGCACCAAGACCGGCTATAACTGGCTTGCCGATCCCGCGGGCGCCTCGCGCGGCTCGCGGAGCTACGACAACTTCCACCCGAGCCTCCTCCTCAACTACCGCCTCAACCGCAACCTCGTCGCCCGCCTCGCCTACACCCGCACGCTCGCGCGCCCGTCCTACGGCGACCTCGTGCCCTACCGCTCCATCGCCGACACCGCCGACGAGTCCGGCACCGGCGGCCTCGATCCCGGCGATTATCCGGAGACCCAAAAGGTCTTCCTCGGCAACGCCGCCCTCAAGGCCCAGCAATCCGAGAACTTCGACCTCTCCGTCGAGTATTACCTCCCGCAGAGCGGCATCCTCTCCGCCGCCGTCTTCAGAAAAGATCTCAAGGACGTCGTCTTCCGCAGCCAGTTCAAACTCCCCGGCCAGCCCAACACGATTTATTTCCAGGAGCGCAACGGCTCCAAGGGCAAGGCAACCGGCCTCGAGCTGTCGTGGCAGCAGTCGCTCACGTTTCTCCCGAAGCCTCTCGACGGCTTCGGCGTGAACCTCAACGCCACGTTCATCGACGGCTCTTCCACCCTCGAGGAACTCGTCCCCGGCAGCACCGGCACTTACCGCCCGTTCAAGGTCGGGTTCCTCCCCGAGCAGCCCGAGAAGGTCTACAACGCCCAGCTCTACTGGGAGAAGTTCGGCTTCACCGCGCGCGTCGCCGCGAACTACATCGACGAGTTCGTCCGCACCTCCGGCGGCCTGACCTCGTTTTCGATCAACAACAAGGCCACGCGCTGGGACGCCTCCGTGAGCTACCGCGTGAGCAAGCGCTTCTCGGTCTACATCGAGGGCCGCAACCTCACCGACGAAGTCAGCTCGTGGTATGCGACGACGCCGAACCGCCCCGAAGACTACACCTTCACTGGCGCCGTTTACTCCGGCGGCATCAAGTTCCGGTTCTGATTCCGAAGTGGGGCGCGCTCTCCGAGCGCGCCTGGGTTCCAGCGCGAAATTCACAATGAGACTCGTGACTGACCCGACAACTCAGGCCGGCTCGGAGAGCCGGCCCCACCTTCAAGCCGCAAATTTTCGCGGCGTGGATTTGTTCCGGGCGTGTGCCGCGCTCTCCTTTCTCGCGCTGCCCCTCGCCGCCGCCCCGCTCAGCGCCCCCACCTACCTCGACTTCGCACCCAACGGCAGCGCCCCGCGCGACGGCGCCGTCGTGCTCCTGCCCGCGGACCGCTATGACACCAGCCGCGGCTACGGCTGGACGCAGCCGCCCGCGGCGGCGTTTGCCGGCGACGCCGCGTGGGCCGGCGTGCGCTCGCCCGCGCTCTGCGATGGCGTGAGCGGCGGCGAGTTCGCGCTCCGCCTCGACCTCGCCCCGGGCCGCTGGACCGCGATCGTGTTTCTCGACGATGGCCACCGCGACGCCCACACCGTGCAGCTCCGCGTCAACGGCCGCGCTCACCCGCACAACCCGCGCGAGTTCGGCCTCGAGGAAGAACCCGGGAAGCCGCCGATCAACCGCTACCGGGTCGCGCAGATCGCATTCGAGGCCGCGCCCGCTGGCGCCAGCACGATCGCATTTTCCCACGCCGCGCCCCACGGCGCGCGCCTGCTTGCGCTGCACCTGCTGCCGCCGCCAACCGCGGGGACCGAACGCGCGCAGTGGTTCCTCCGCCTGCTCGCCGAGGCCGGCCAGCACGGCTCGCGCGCCTCGCTCGACGCGCTGCACTACGAGCTCGGCAGCCACGCGCGCGAGCCGGAGTTCCGCGCCTTCGGCCTCTACTGGCAGGCCCAGGTGGCGCTGCTCGCCGAAGCCGAGCGCTGGCACCGCGCCGCCGGCTGGGACTGGTTCAGCGCACAGACGCGCAGCAGCATGTTCACCCGCTACAAAATCGCGCTCAGCCTCCTCGACGCGCTCGTCGAACACCCGGACGGCGATGCTTTCCCTCTCCGCCCGCGCGCGCTGTGGATCCGCGCGCGCCTGCTCTATTGGATCTGGGCCGAGCAGCACTTGGCGAAGGACAAGGAAGCCTTCGATCGCGACATCGCCGAGCTGCGCCGCCGTCTGCCGCACGACAAACTCGTCGCCATGTATGCCGGGGAAAAAATTCCCGATGCCGCCGTGCGCGTCGCCCCGCTCCCCGGTGCGCGCGCGTGGTCCGCCGCGCAACACGAGGCTCTGCAACGCCTCCGCCACGTCGCGCACTACTGGATCGACGAGCGTCAGATCCCCAACGGCGAGCTTGGCGGCAAGCCCGACGACGATGTCGAGACCCTCCGCTGGTGGCCCACGCTCATGTTCTCCGGCGACCAGAAGGCCGTCGCCGCCTTTGGCCGGCTCGCGGAAGGCGTGTGGTTCAGCCGCCGCGTGCATCGCGGCTTTTCGCGCGAGGCCCGCGATGTCGAGCACTCGGCCGAGTTTGTCTCCGACACCGTGCCGCTCATGGCCTTCCTCCGCCGCGACGCCGAGTGGATCGGCCGCCTCGCCTGGTCGCACCGGCACCTGCGCGACCTCTGGACCGGCCGCAACGCCCACGGCCAGCTCCAGTTCAAGTCCGCCTGGATCGGCGCCACCGAGATTCTCTCCGAGCCGCCGCGCAACCGCGACGTCGCGATGAACACCCGCGCCACCAAGGCCGTGCGCTACTACGCCGCGCTCCGCCCCGATCCCGCGGCCGATGCGCTCCTCCTCGACTGGAGCCGCACCTGGGCCGCCGCCGCCGCGCGCACCGACAAGGGCAAACCCGCCGGCCTCTTTCCCGCGTCGCTGCGCTGGCCCGACGCCGCCTTCAACGGCGACGAACCCACCTGGCACCGCTCGAACATGTTTTGGAGCTACTTCAACTGGCGCGGCGACGGCATGCTCTACGACCAGCTCCTCCACGCCTGGACGCGCTCCGGCGATGCCACGCTGCTCGCGCCGCTGCGCGCCACACTCACGCTCCTGCAACAATGGACCGATGCGGAAAAACGCGCCTCAGCCCCCGAAGGCTCCGACGGTTGGGCCGCCGCGCAGCTCTGGGCGCGCGCCGATTTCTGGAGCGTCGTCGCGCAGTGGCGGCTCGAGACCGACGACGAGACCTTCGATACCTTTCTCCGCCAGCACGGCCCGCCCTACCTGCGCTACCGCCTCACCGGTGAGGCCGCGCCGCTCGCGGAAGGCATCGCCCGCTCGATGCTCGATCACCTGCGCTACAACACCCCGCTGCGCACCACCGAGGTCCTCTTCACCGACCGCATCCATGTCGCCCGCGATGTCGGCAATTGCGACGGCACCGACCTCGTGGTCGCGATGCTCACCGGCAACCATGCGCCCGAAGCCGCCTCGCCCTACTACCACGTCGCGTGGGACGAAGCCCCGCCGGCCTTCACCGCGCTCGTCACCGCCGCCACCGCGCGCGAATTCTCCGCCGAACTGTTCCTGCACCAACGCGACGCCGCCGCGCTGGGCGCGCGCCTCTTCCGCCTCACGCCCGGCCGCTACCGCGTCATGCTGCGCGCGGGTGACCGCATCCTGCTCGACCGCGAGGAAACGATCGCCGCTGCCACTCCGCACGCGCTGCGGCTTGAGCTTCCGGGCGGAACACTCCTGCACCTGAAAATCACCGCGGCGCGTCAGTGATTCGCGGCCAAGGTCGTGCCACCCAAAGCCCGAGGGTGCGAATCAGTGGGCTCAGGCCCACGTTCCTTGGTTTTTAGACTGTAGGCCCGGCCGTTGCCCGGGTTGCCCGCCCACAGGGCGGGCCTACAACGGAAAAGTCCCGTAATGTTTAGACTTTGCCGAGGTGGGGCCGGCTCTCCGAGCCGGCTTGGGTTCCGGGGCGATACGCGACTGAAACTCAGGCCGCTTGCGGAGAAGCGGCCCCACTTTCCTGAAATTCACGCTTCTAGGGCCGGGGGCTCACACCACCCGGTCCGTCATCGCCGCGCCGCGTTCGAAGGCGGCGAGGTTTTTCAAAAAGTGCTTCACGATCGCCTCGTCCTGATCGTGGCGGCCGCCAGCGGTGTGCGGCGTGATGTGGCAGCGCGGGTGCGTCCAGAATTCGCTGTCGGCCGGCAGCGGCTCGGTCGCAAACACGTCGAGATAAGCATCCGCGATGCGGCCGGAGCGCAGGCCCTCAAGCAGCGCGCGTTCGTCCACGGTGGAGCCGCGGCCGACGTTGTAGAAGCGCGCGCCGGGCTTGAAGCACGCGATGCGGCGGGCGTTCACGTAGTTTCGCGTGCCGGCGTTGTCGGGCAGGATGTTCACCACGTGATCGGCCTCGGCGAGCGCGGCGCTCACGCGCTCCTCGGGAATCACGCGCACGCCGCGCTCGCTGCGCGTCTGCCGGCGCACGGCCATGATCGTCATCCCGAAGGGCGCGAGCAGCTCCGCGAGCCGCCGCCCGATCGCACCGAAACCGAGGAGCACCACGGTCTGGCCGGTGAGGAGGCGCGAGTTGTAGCGCCGCTCGGCGTATTCCCAGCCGCACGTGGTGAGCTGATCCTTGTGCGACGCGAGGAGCTGGCGGCCGAGCGCGAGCATCATCGCGAGCACGTGCTGCGCGCAGGAATCGGCAAAAACCTCGGAGACGTTGGAAAACGCCGTGCCGCGCGCGCGCATGGCTTCGAGGAATTCCGGCGTGTCGTAGCGCGTGTAGCCCGCGGTCGTGACCTCGATCCAGCGCAGCTTGGGGTTGTCGAGGCATTGCCCGACATCAGGCTGGCCGAAGGCGATGTCGGCCGTCGCGAGCGCCGGGTCGGGCTTGGCGGCGCCGAGGAAAAACTTCGTGGCATCGGGCGCGAAGACGACCTTGTGCCGCCGCGTGCCCTCGGCGAAGAGGCGGTTCTCAGCGTCGGCAAAAAGCGCGTTGGTCCAAATCGTGAGGGGGGCGGATTTCATGGCGGAAGACACGGAGACAGAGAGAGGGGGAGAACGAGGGACGAGACAAATCCGGCGTGGTCTTTTCTCTCAGTCTCTCCGTCTCCGCGTCTCTCCTTCCTTCGTCCTACCACCACCGCCGCTCTTCCGCCACGCGCAGCGCCTCCTCCAGCGGCGGCAGGTAGGGGTGCCACATTTTTTCCCATTCGAGGCTCACCGGCCCGGCAAAGCCATCCGCCTGCAGCGCCGCGCGCAGCGCCGCCATCGGAAACCCGCCGTCGCCGGGCAACACGTAGGTGAAGGGATGCTTCGCACTCGGCACGGGCACGCTGTCCTTCACATGCACGTGCACCACGCCGGTGCGGATGGCGCGCCACGTCGCGACCGGATCCTCGCCGCCTTTGCGCCAGGTGTGGTGCGCGTCCCAGAGGATCGCCACGTCGGGCAGCACCGCGCGAAAGCGCCCGATCGCAGCGGCGGTCCAGAGCGAGTCGTGCGTCTCGACCATCACCTCCGCCTGCCAGCCGTGCTCGCGGCGCAGCGCGCGCCACCAGGCGAGCGTCTCCGCCGCGTCGGCAAACTCGGCGGCGTCGGCGGCCTGGCCGCCGTCAAACACCCGCAGCCAGCGCGCCCCGATCGCGTCGGCCCACGGCGCGAGGCCGGCGAGCTGCGCGCGTTCCGCCGGAGTGGCGCCGGCGAGGTGCAGCGAGGCGTTGAGCGCGACCACGCGCACCGGCTCGTCCCGCAGCCGCGCCGCGAGCCCCGCCGGCGTGCCATACGCCGCCGTGAAATACGCCGCGAGATCGACCGTGCCGCCGAGGGCGCGCAGTTCGACGCCCGCCACGCCCTGCGCCCGCGCGAGCGCGAGGGTCTCGTCGAGCGAGGCGGCGGGGCAACCGAGGGAGGAAAAACAGCGGAGCATCGGGGCATTCAGCACCACCGCGGGGCCCAGATAAATACAGATATGCGATCTCGGCAGGTTTTGGCTTTTATCCGTGTGCATCTGTGTCCATCTGTGGTTCTTTCCTCCCATGCCCCGTCCCGTCACCCTGTTCACCGGCCAATGGGCCGACCTTCCCCTCGATCAGCTCGCCCCGCTCGTCAAAAAGATGGGCTACGATGGCGTCGAACTCGCCTGCTGGGGCGACCACTTCGACGTCGATGCCGCCGCCAACAGCAAGAAATACGTCCACGACAAATGGGCGCAGCTCAAGGACCACGGCCTCACCTGCTACGCCATCTCGAGCCACCTCGTCGGCCAGGCCGTGTGCGACCTGATCGACGAGCGCCACAAGTCCATCCTGCCCGCCGATGTCTGGGGCGACGGCGATCCCGAGGGCGTGCGCAAGCGCGCCGCGCGCAAGCTCGCCCTCGCCGCCAAGGCCGCGCGCGCGTTCTTCGACGCCAAGCCGGGCAACAACGGCAAGGACGACTTCCCCGCCGTGGTCAACGGCTTCACCGGCTCCTCCATCTGGCACTCGATCTACGCGTTCCCGCCGACCTCGCAGGCGTTCTGGGACGCCGGCTACGCCGATTTCGGCAAGCGCTTCGGGCCGATCCTCGAGGCCTTCGACAAGGCCAACGTCAACTTCGCCCTCGAGGTCCACCCGACGGAAATCGCCTTCGACATCGCCAGCACGCAGCGCGCGATCGAGGCGGTGAAGGGCCACAAGCGTTTCGGTTTCAACTACGACCCGTCGCACCTCGGCTACCAGGGCGTCGATTACGTGAAGTTCATCCGCACCTTCGGCAGCCGCATCTACCACTGTCACATGAAGGACGTGTGGTGGGGCCACGGCGACGGCACGGTGGGCGTCTTCGGCGGCCACGTGAGCTTCGGCCACCCGAGCCGCTACTGGGATTTCCGCTCGCTCGGCCACGGCGACATCAACTTCGAGGAAATCATCGTCGCCCTCAACGACGTCGGCTACCGAGGCCCGCTCTCCGTCGAGTGGGAGGACAGCCGCATGGACCGCTTCCACGGCGCCGCCGAGGCCGCCGCCTTCGTCCGCAAGGTCGATTTCCCGAGCAGCGCGATCGTCTTCGACGCGCAGTTCGACAAACAGAAGAAGTAGCGAGTAGCGGGTAGTGGGTAGCGAGCATCCGTGCCCGCACCCGCCTCCCGCTTTCGCCACTCCGTCCTACTCGCTACCCGCTACTCACTACTCGCTACTTCTTCAGCCTACTCACTACCCGCTACTCGCTACTTTTATGTCCCAAAAAATCGCCATCATCGGCGCGGGCGGCATGGCCGCCTATCACGCCAAGGGTTTCCGCGAGGCCGGCGCCGACATCGTCGCCCTCTGCGATGTCAGCCAGCCCGCCGCCGAGCGCGCCGCCGCCAAGCACAGCATCGCCAAGGTTTACTCCGATGTCGCCGCGATGCTGCGCACCGAGAAGGACCTCGACGCCGTGTCCGTCATCGTCCCCAACAAATTCCACGCGCCCCTCGCGCTCCAGGCCCTCAAGGCCGGCAAGCACGTCTTCTGCGAGAAGCCTCCCGCGCTCAGCGCCAAGGAAATGGCGAAGATGCAGGCCGCCGCCAAGGCCGCGAAGAAGACGCTGATGTTCAACTTCAACAACCGCGCGCGCCCCGAGAGCTACGCGATGATGGACTACATCGCGTCGGGCGCCGTCGGCACCATCAACACCTGCCAGGCGAAATGGATTCGCCGCGCCGGCATCCCCGGCTTCGGCGGCTGGTTCACCACCAAGGCCCTCTCCGGCGGCGGCCCGCTCATCGACCTCCTCCACATGATCGACCTCGGGCTCCACTTCATGGGCTACCCCGAGCCCGCGCACATCCTCGCGCGCACCTACGCCGACCACATCGACAACAAGGCCTTCAAGGGCCCGTGGGGCATCCCCGATGTCGCCAAGGGCGTGACCGACGTCGAGGCCGCCGCGCACGGCTTCGTCACCTTCAAGACCGGCCAGTCAATGAACTTCGCCGTCTCGTGGGCCGAGATGAACCACCGCGAGGAAGTCTCCGTGACCTTCCAGGGCACCAAGGCCGGCGGCCTCGTCCGCCGCCTCTTCGGCACCGACGGCCTCGACAACACCGCGCTCGACGCCTGCCAGCTCTACACGCTGGAAAACGGCCGCCACGTGAACCGCGACATCATCGTCCCCGCCGACGAGACGATGGGCCGCGTCCGCTCCGCCGTGAATTTCATCCGCACCCTCGAAGGCACGGAGAAACCGCTCAACACCCCCGACCAAGCCCTCTCGCTGATGAAAATCATCGACGGCGCCTACAAGTCGGCGACGACGGGGAAGCCGGTGGCGCTTTAAGCACTGCTGGAGCAAAACTGATTTCGTCAGTTAGCCAAAGAGACGCGCTAGATGAGCAAGATCATTAAAGTCGTCGTCACGACTGAAGTCATCGTGCCGGACTCGGCTGAAATTGTGCGCATCAAAGACGACGATAACATAGAAGCGGAATACATCCGTGTCGCAGGAAAATTGGCGATTCCGATGATCCACTGGTCCGAGTATGTGTCGGTAGCGCGACGAGAGGAAGAGATCCAGAAGGTGTTTGATGAGACTGGCGTAAAGCTCGGCATGAGCTTTGAAGACATCGTAGATGATGAGTTCCTTGAGGAATATCTGAAAGAGCCGGAGTTTCCCAAACATTACCTCGAGGAGACCGGTGAGAAAATCGATGACGACGACGAAACTTAATTTTTGGAATACTTAATTCCCCATATGAAACTTAACCGCAAACTCCGCATGGGCATGATTGGCGGCGGGCGTGGCGCCTTCATCGGCGCCGTCCACCGCATGGCCGCGCGCCTCGATGGCGAAATCGATCTCGTGGCCGGCTGCTTCTCGTCCGACCCCGAGAAATCCAAGGCCTCCGGCGCCGACCTCTTCCTCGATCCGGCCCGCGTCTATGGCACCTACCAGGAAATGGCCAAGGCCGAGGCCGCGCTCCCCGCCGACCGGCGCATCGACTTCGTCTCGATCGTCACGCGCAACAACACGCACGCCCCGGTCGCGAAGGCGTTCCTCGAGGCCGGCTTCCACGTCGTGTGCGACAAGCCGCTGTGTTTCACCCTCGCCGAGGGCCGCAAGCTCCGCGAGGTCGTCAGGAAGAGCGGCAAGGTTTTCGCGCTCACGCACAATTACACCGGCTACCCGATGGTGAAGGAAGCCCGCGAGTGGGTGCGCAGCGGCAAGCTCGGCAAGCTGATGAAGGTCGTCGTCGAATATCCGCAGGGCTACGCCATCAGCGCGCTCGAAGCCAAGACCGTGAGCAAAATCGCCAACTGGCGCATGGACCCGAACGTCTCCGGCGTCTCGAACTGCATGGGCGACATCGGCACGCACGCGCACAACCTCGCGCGCTACATCACCGGCCTCGAGGTGGAGTCGATTTGCGCCGAGCTCTCGACGTTCATCCCCGGCCGCCTGCTCGACGACGACGGCAACTGCCTCGTGCGCTTCAGCGACGGCGTGAAAGGCATCCTCTTCGCCTCGCAGATTTCGAGCGGCGATGAGAACAACCTCAACATCCGCGTCTGGGGCACGCAGGGCTCGCTCCAGTGGTTCCAGGAAAACCCGAACGAGCTCATCTGGAAAAAGCACGACGCGCCCCAGCAGGTTTACCGCCGCGGCAACGGCTACGTGAGCCCCGCCGCCGCCGGCGCGACGCGCACGCCCTTCGCGCACCCCGAAGGCTTCATCGAAGCCTTCGCCAACGTCTATCGCAGCGCCGCCGTCGCCATCGCCGACGCCATCGAAGGCCGCAAGGCCCCGAAGGAAGGCTACGACTTCCCCACCATCGACGACGGCCTCGCCGGCATGGCCTTCATCGAGACCGCCGTGAAGAGCGGCAAGGCCGGCGCGAAGTGGGTGAAGTTTCCGAAGCTGTAGCAAGTAGGGCGCGGTCTGTGACCCGCCCTTGTTTTCGCACCCGCCGCACGGCTTCGCACGCATAACTCGCTCCGAGGGCGGGTCACAGACCCCGCCCTACTCACAAGCCCCCGCGTTTCCCCATGCACTTCGTGCACACCACGCGGTTCCGCCGTGGCAAGCTGCCGCATTGGGAAGTCGAGGGCGGGCGCTACTTCGTAACGGTCCGTCTCGCCGACAGCCTGCCGCACGAGGTCGTGGCCCGGCTGCAGGAAATCCACTGCGCCCTCTCCGCCATCGAGCCCGCTTCCGAACAGTTCGCCGCGCTCCAACGCCAGTATTTTCGCACACTGGAAAAATACCTCGATGCCGGCACCGGCTCCTGCGCCCTCGGCGATCCGCGCTGCGCGCAGCTCATCGCCAAAGAACTAACCGCGCTGGCCGACTGGGCCGTCGAGGCGCCGCATTTCACCATCATGCCGAATCATTGGCACGCGTTGCTCGTGCCCCGCACCGGATGCGTTCACTCACTCGGCCAAGTCATGAAGCGCCTCAAGGGTCGCACCGCGAAACGGCTTCGCTCCATCGGCGGTGGCGGTGGCGCCGTCTGGCAACGCGAGTGGTTCGACCGTTGGATGCGTGACGATTCGGAATGGGAAAAGACCATCGCCTACATCCATAACAATCCGGTGAAGGCGGGCCTCGCCGCCACTTGGCAGGAACATCCTTGGACGAAGTAGTAGGGCGCGGTCTGTGACCGCCCTCCGTTCGAACACTCAGCACGCGAAAAGGCGGGTCAGAGACCCGCCCTACTTGCCCCCTCAATACGTCGCCCGCCCGCCCGAGATGTCGAACACCGCGCCCGTGCTAAACGAGCACTCGTCCGACGCCAGCCACGCCACAAGCGCCGCCACCTCGTCCACCGTGCCGGGCCGGCCCATTGGGATCTTCGAGAGCATATACTTCACGTGCTCGGGCGAGCACTGCTGCAAAATCTCCGTCTCGATCACGGCGGGCGTGATGCAGTTCACGCGGATGCCGGTCGTCGCGAGTTCCTTGCCGAGCGACTTGGTCAGCCCGATCACGCCCGCCTTGGCGGCGCTGTAGTGCGAGGCGTTGGGGTTGCCCTCCTTGCCCGCGATGGAGGCGACGTTGACGATCCGGCCGGCGTTTTTCGCCAGCATCAGCGGCACGACGGCGCGGCAGCAGAGGAACACCGCGAACAAATCCAGCTCCATCACGGCGCGCCACTCGGCCGGCGTGCATTCCCAGAGCTTCTTGTTCACGCCGGCGATGCCCGCGTTGTTCACGAGCACGTCGATCGAGCCGAAGCGTGCGTGCGTGGCCGCGGTCGCGGACGCGACGGCGGCCTCCTGCGTGATGTCGGCCGTCGCCGTATGCACGCGATCGCCAGCGCCGAGCGCCTGCGCGGCGGCGGCGAGGGCCGTGGCGTCGTTGTCCCAGAGGCTGCAACGCGCGCCCGAGGCGAGAAACCGCCGGGCGACCGCGAGCCCGATGCCGCGCGCGCCGCCGGTGATGACCGCCACGCGGCCGGAGAGGTCGATTTGGTTCATGGGAATCGTTCGTAGCGGCGAGCGCCAGCGAGCCGACGGCAGGACGTCGCCCTGTCGGCTCGCTGGTGCTCGCCGCTACGCGTTCACTTCAGCTCGCGAATCTTGATGTTCCGATACCAGCAGTCGTCCTGATGGTAGGTCAGCATGATGTGGCCGTCGATTTTGTCGCCGAAGCCGGGGTCGTTCTTGAATTTGCTTTTCGCGATACCGGCCTTCACGGCCTCGCTGCCCAGTTCGTAGGTGAGGACGTTTCGGCCGTTGAGCCAGTGCTCCACCGTGTTGCCCTTCACGACAATCTTGGAGTGGTTCCACTCGCCGACTTTCTTGAGCGGCTTGTCAGCGGCCGGCGGGAGCACCTCGTAAAACGACGCCGTCTGCCGGTGCGGCCCGAGCTTGCCGTCGGGGTGGCCGGCGTCGTCGAGCATCTGGTATTCGTGGCCGGGCGACTTGGTGCGCGCCTCGGTCACAAAATACTTCACGCCGTTGTTGCCCGCAGGGGGGAGCTTCCACTCCCAGGAAAACTCGAAGTCGCGGTATTTCTTCTCCGTGATCAGCTCGGCGCCCTTGACCTTGGCGATGGCGTGCAGGGTGCCGTCCACGACTTCCCAGCCGCCAGGGGCCTTCTTGGCATAGGTGCGCCAGCCGTTCATGGTCTTGCCATCAAAGAGCAGCTCCCAGCCGGCGGCTTTTTCGGCGGCGGTGAGCTGGTTGTGGGCGGCGGGCGCGAAGGCCGCGGCGGCGAGAAACACGGCGGCGGCGAGGAAGGGGCGAGGGTTCATGGCGGAAGACATGGGGATAAACGGGGAGGTTGAAAAGCACCGACGCACCGGCCCCCATCTGGTTGCCGAAAAAAATTGTTCCCCGCCCTCCGGGCACCTACCAACACGCCCCACCCATGTCCGCCCACGTCGTCGTCCGCGATCTGCACAAAGCCTACGGGGGCGTCGCGGCCGTGCGCGGCGTGAGCTTCACGATCGAGCCCGGGGAAATCTTCGGCCTGCTCGGGCCCAACGGCGCCGGCAAGACCACCACGGTCGAATGCCTCGTCGGCCTGCGCGAGCCCGACGCCGGCGAGATCGAGGTCTGCGGCCTCGACGCCCGCCGCCACTCGCGCGCGGTGAAGCAAAAGATCGGCGTCGCGCTCCAGACGACCTCGCTGCAGGATAAGATCACGCCGCGCGAGGCGCTGCGGCTTTTCGGCTCGTTCTACGAAGGGCGCGTCGCGGCGGCGGACTTGCTCGAGCGGTTTGCCCTCGGGGAAAAGGCCGACGCCCCGCTCGACACCCTCTCCGGCGGCCAGCGCCAGCGGCTCGCCCTCGCGCTGGCCTTTGTGAACCGCCCGCAGCTCGTGTTTCTCGACGAGCCGACCACCGGCCTCGATCCGCAGGCGCGCCGCGAGCTGCACGCCGCCATCGCCCGCATGCGGGACGACGGCTACACCGTGCTCTTCACCACGCACTACCTCGACGAAGCCGAGCACCTCTGCGACCGCGTCGCCATCATCGATCGCGGGCGGATCGTGGCGAGCGGCCCGCCGCGCGAACTCATTGCGCAGTCGAGCACGACGCAGGCCGTGACGCTTGTGACCCGCCCACCCCTCGCCGCGGAGAAAATTGCCGCGCTGCCCGGCGTGCGCGCGGTCGAGACCAAGGGGGCCGAGGCGCGTTTTCAAACGGCCGACGCCACCGCCACGCTCGCCGCGCTGACCCGGCTTCTCGCCGAGACGCGCACGGACGTGGTCGAGCTGCACGTGAGAAAGGCCTCGCTGGAGGATGTGTTTCTGAAGCTGACTAAACCCGAAGCTGGGGACGCGGCGCCCTCGCCGCGTTCACCGCACGCGAAACGCGGCGAGGGCGCCGCGTCCCCACCGAGCACCGGAGGCCCGCACGCATGAACGCCCTTCTCGCCCACCTCGGCGTCTCGCTCCGGCTGCACTTCCGCAACCGGATGGCGCTGCTCTACGGCTACCTGTTCCCGCTGATTTTCCTCGTGGCGTTCTACGTCCTCTACCGGCACGAGCGCGTGCCGTTGCTACGCCACATGGGTGAGCTGCTCACGGTCGCGGTGCTCGGCGGCGCGTGCTTCGGCCTGCCAACCACGCTCGTGAGCGAGCGCGAACGTGGCGTGTGGCGGCGCTACAAGCTCTCGCCGGTGCCCACGTGGGTCTTTGTCGCGAGCACGGTGGTCGCCCGCTACCTGATCATCCTCACCGCGGGCCTGCTCCAGCTCGGCCTCGCGCTCGCTCTGGGCATGACCTTGCCCGAGCATCCATTCAGCCTGCTGGTCGCGTTTACCTTCGTCGCGTTTGCGTTCATCGGCCTCGGTCTCGTGATCGCCGCGCTCGCCGACAACGTCCCCGCCGTGCAGGCGCTGGGGCAGTGCATTTTCCTGCCGATGCTAATCATCGGCGGCGTGGCGGTGCAGCTCGCGGCGCTGCCGCTCTGGGCGCAGCACGTCTCGGCGTTTTTCCCGGGGCGCTACGCCGTCGAGGCGATCCAGGGCGCCTTCACCGGTCGCGGGCTGGAGGGTGCGCGCTTCAGCCTCCTCGCGCTCGCGCTCGTGGGCTTCGCCGGCTGCCTCGCGGGCGCGCGGCTCTTCCGGTGGGATGCGCAGCAGCGCTTTTCCGCCCTGCGCGGCAAGGCCTGGCTGCTCCTCGCGCTCGCCGCATGGGTCGCAGTCGGCCTGCTCGCCGAATGGCGCGGCCGCATCGCGGTCCCCGTGGACAAGGAAATCCCGCCGCCCGCTACGAAGCCCGCGAGCCCACCCTCGCCCGCGCCGGCTCCTGCCCCCACTCCTCCGGTCGCCGTCGCGCCGACGCCCCTTCCGACTCCCGTTCCCGCCCGCCCGCTCACGCCGCCGCCGCCCGCCCCGCCGGAGCCACCGTGGGCCAAGCTCACGCTCGCCGACGCCGAGGCCCTCGACTACCAGGTGCCGCCCGACAACGGCATCGTTTCCCCTTTCGCGGCCCCCGACGAAGAACCCGAGGATTTCATGAAGGAGCTGGTCGATGGCGTGCGCAACAAGATCGCCATCTGGCCGCCCGGCACCGACGGCGACGACCTCCGCTGCGTGCGCAACCTCCTCTATGTCGCCGCCGTGCCCGATGCGATCCAGATGCCCGTCGAGCGCTACCTGCCGCGCGTCGTCTACCAGCACCTGATCGACACCTACCCGCGCGAGAAGCTGATCAAGATTCTCACCTACATCGCGCAAAACCCCGAGGCGGGCATGGTCATCACCGACATCTCCGACCTCGGCATCGAAGGCGAAGCCGGCGATCCGATGGTCGTGCGCGAGCGCGCCTACCTCTACGCGATCAAGATGGTCGCGCGGCTCACGGGGAGGAAGGCAGAGTGAGACCCATGAAGTGTGGCTCGTCACTGCTTCGAGGTCGCTGTTGTCGAAATCAGTGGGTAAGAATTTCCAAGCGGAACGGGAAACCGCCTCCTCCCGTGCTGGCAAATGAGAGGATCGACCTTGATCGAGTGATCGAGTCCCCCAACCTGACCGGGGTTCCTCTGCGAGTTCCCACAGCCTAACTCCTCTTTTAAGATGGATGCATCTTCACCCCGCACTGTTCCACCACCGCTGCCGCCACAGACGGCACCCTTCAAAAAATCCAGTAAGACCGCGTGGATCGTGCTGGCCTGTGTTGGCGCCGCCCTGCTGCTGATCGCCGGCTTTGGCGCGGCCGTCATCATTCCTGCAGCCGGCACGGTTCGCGCCAAGGCTCACCGCGCAATCGACGCCACCAAGCTGCGAGAGATCGCAAAGTCTTCGATGATCTACGCGATCGACAAAAATGACTGCCTGCCGGCGGTGTATCTCTCTGCCGATGGCCAACCGAGCGGTCGCGAACCAGCGACCATCCATGCCATTGCCGCGACGCTCGCACGCACGAATGCTCTGACCGACACCAGTTGTTGGTTTTCCGCCGCTGATCTCGAGCGATTCGCGCCTGGCACCGACCTAAAGGCATTGGGTCCGGTGCTCGACCCAAGCCGCACGGCGCTTAGCCCGGCTTTTGCGCGCCAGAAGGCGTTTGCGTGGGACTTCGCCACAGGTCTCAAGATGGTGATGCCCGCCTCGACTCCGATCGCGTGGACCCGCGGCCTGCGTTCCGATGGCACATGGGATCCCAAGTCGGGCGCCTACGGTGGAGAAGGCGGCTATATCGCGTTCCTCGGCGGCAACGTGCAATTTTTCTCGAACTTGCAGGCGACGCCGCTCGTGCGCCCCGATGGAAAGCGCACGAGTAATATCCTTGAAACGCTGCCACCAACAGTGCGCGTTGTCGGTTCCGGCCCGGGCACGCTGCACGGCGCAATGGGGCTCGCCCAGCCGTGAGATGTTGTGGCGGACAATGGCCCCGTCGATCACCCCGCACGGTCCACCCATGCCGGATGCGATTCTGGTGGTTGCGTGCTTAGCCGGAAGGAAGCAGGAATGAAAATGCCGTCGCCCACCGTTGTCCGCACGACGCTCTTCATCCTCTTCGTGATGACGCTCGTGTGCCTGCCCTTCGCGATCTGGGGCGAGGAGTTTGTGTGGCCGCTGCTGAAATCGCGCGAGCAGCAGACCGGTGCCCTAATCGCCATCGCCGTCGTGCTGCTCGCCGCCGATTCGGTCGCGCCGATCCCGTCGAGCCTCGTGATTCTGTTTCTCGCGGCCAAGGCCGGCTGGGTCGCCGGCATCGTCGGCGGCACTTTGGGCATGAGCGCGGGCGTGCTCACCGCCGCGTGGATGGGACGCTTCGCCGTGGGCCGGCTCGCGCCGAAATTCATCCCCGATGCCGAGCTCGCGCGCCTGCGCGACGCACTGCAAAGCCGCCTGTGGATCACGCTCGCCTGCCTGCGCAGCGTGCCCGTCCTGGCCGAGACCTCCGTCATCGCCGCCGCCGCGATGGGCGTGCCGGTCACGCGCATCTTCACCGCCACGCTGCTGCCCAACTTCGTCGTCGCCGCGATCTACTCGTTCGCCGCCGATGATTCATGGCAGACGGCGCTCGTCACCTTCCTCGCCACCATGATCGCCTCCTACGCGCTGTGGCGGATCGCGGGGAGGGAAAAGATCCCGACACCGTAGGTCGCAGTCACCTGCCCCTCAGGGCTCTTGCCAAGGATCGATCAGAGGAATGCCTGCCGCAGCGAAGTCGGCCGTATTGCGTGTTACCAACGTGAGATCGTGGGCGCGGGCTGTCGCGGCAAACAGGCTGTCCATCGCCGGCAGGGATTTTCCTGCCCGCGATGCACGATCCTGAATCTCCGCCCAGTGGCGCGCCACTTCGGCATCGACGCCGAGGATTCGGCCGGAGAATCCCGGCTCGATCTCGTTCTCCAACCAACGGAGCAGTTCGCGTCGCTTCTTGCCCTCGGCGAGCTGCAGGATTCCTCGGCGCAGTTCCCCAAGCGTAAGCGCGCTGATGAAGAGCATGTCGTCAGGCTGCGCTGCGAACCACGTCATGACCCGTGCATCTGGCCGCGCCCGAGTCGGCTCGCTGACGACGTTGGTGTCGATCAGGAAGCTCACAGCGCCACGCTGCGCGGCAGCTCGCGGCTGCGCTCGGGCATGACCGTGGATAAGTCAGACGGGCAGGCGCGCAACGCCTCCAGCAAGGTCTTCTGTTTCGGTCCTGTGCTCTCCCAGTCCTTGACGCTCGCGATGATGACAAAGGGTCGCCCGTGCTTGGTCACCACCTGCGGCCGGCCGCGCGCCGCCTTCTCCGCCACTGCGCAGAACTCGCTCTTCGCCTGCTGCAACTGCCACGTGTTTTTCACGGCCTCACCTTGCCCGGTCTGGTCAGACTGTCCAGAATCAATTCATCGCTGGACTTTTCGTTTGCGCACCCTCCGCTTCGTCCCCGCACTTTCCTTCCCATGCCCACCCCCAAACGTCTCGGCGTCGGTTTCATCGGCAGCGGTTTCATTACCAAGTTTCATATCCAGTCGTGGCTCGCGGTGCGCGATTCGGACATCCTCGGCATCTGGAGCCCCAACCCAAAGAATGCCGCGGAGGCCGCCGCGTTCGCCCGCTCCCTCGGCGTCGGCCACGCCCGCGCCTACAAGTCGATCACCGAGATGGTCGCCGATCCGGCGATTGATGCGCTCTGGATCTGCGGGCCCAATCACAAGCGCGTCGAAAACCTCGAGGAGATCGTCGCGGCGCTCGAGGCGGGCAAGGGCACGCTCAAGGGCATCGCCTGCGAGAAGCCCCTCGCGCGCAATGTCGCCGAGGCGCGGAAGTGCGTCGCGCTCATCAAACGCGCGGGCGTGCTGCACGGCTACCTCGAGGACCAATTGTTCACGCCGGGTCTGATGAAGGGGCGCGCGCTCAGCTGGGCGCGCGGGGCCGCGATTGCCGGGCGGCCCTACCTCGCGCGCGCGGCGGAGGAGCACAGCGGGCCGCACATGCCTTGGTTCTGGCAGGGCGAGCAGCAGGGCGGCGGCGTGCTCAACGACATGATGTGCCACAGCGTCGAGGTCGTGCGCTTTTTGCTCAGCGATCCGAAGAAGCCGCGCCGCAGCATCCGACCCGTGAAGGTCACGGGCCACATCCATTCGCTGAAATGGTCGCGTCCGGAATACGTGAAGATGCTCAAGCGCACGATGGGGCCCGCGGTGGACTACGCGAAGCGCCCGTCCGAGGACTTCGCACGCGCGACGATCGAGTATGTCGATGACGCGGGCCACACGCTCATCGGCGAGGTCACGACCTCGTGGGCGTTTGTCGGCGCGGGCCTGCGGCTCTCGGCGGAGCTGCTCGGTCCGGAATACTCCTTCGCGCACAACACGCTCAACACGGGTTCGCAGCTATTCCTCAGCCGCCGGATCACGGGCGCGGCCGGCGAAGATCTCGTCGAGAAACAAAACGCCGAGCAGGGCCTCATGCCCATCGTCGGCAACGAGGCTGCGGAATACGGCTACGAGGCGGAGAACCGCCACTTCGTGTCGTGCTTCCTCACCGGCCGGCAACCCGACCTCACCTTCGACGACGGCCTCGAGGTCGTGGAGCTGCTCATGACCGCCTACATGAGCGCCGAGCAGGGCCGCACGCTGCCATTCCGGCCAAAGGGCCTGGAGAAATTCGTGCCCGCGGTGGCCCGCGGAGTATGGAAGCCCTGATCCCACCAACAGAGGTTCACCACTGATGAACACGGATGGGCACTGATGTTTTCTATTCTGGCTTTATCAGTGTTCATCAGTGCCCATCAGTGGTTCAAAAAATTTAGTTCTCCTTACTTCGACTTATCCCATGACCCCCACCTCCACGCCCCGCGGCTCGCTCTTCACGATGATGGCGCTCCAGTTCTTCATCTGGGGCGCGTGGCTGCCGCTCATCTTCGGCTACCTGCCGAGTCTCGGGTTCACGCCCACGCAGCAGTCGCTCATCCTCAACGCGTTTCCCGTCGCGTCGATCATCGGCATGTTCTTCAGCAACCAGTGGGCCGACCGGCGGTTCAACCCGGAGAAATTCCTCGCCTTCTCCCACCTCGTGGGCGGCCTCGCGATCCTCGGGTGCGGTTTCACCAAGGAGTTCATGCCGTTCTTCCTCCTGATGCTCGTCCACTGCCTGCTCTACGTGCCGACCATCTCGATCACCAACTCGATCGCGTTTGCCAACATGAAGGACCCGGAGAACGAATTCGGCCTCGTGCGCATGGGCGGCACGGTCGGATGGATTCTCGCGGCGTGGCCGTTTACGTTTATCTTTGTCAACTGGGACGCCGTCGCCGCCGCCAAGACCTCGGGCTTCGTGGACTGGCTCGGCGCCGCGCTGGCCAACCCGCTCTCCGGCGATGCCGCCAAGGCCGCGACCAAGTGGACGTTCATCGTGGCCGGCATCGCCTCGCTCGCGCTCGCCGCGTTTGCGCTCACGCTGCCACGCACCGCGGCGAAGACCGCCGCGCCCGCGGGCAGCTCGCTCGCGTGGGTCGAGGCGCTTAAGCTGCTCAAGCACCCGTTCGTCCTCGTGCTGTGGCTCGTCACGCTCGTCGATTCCTTTGTCCACAATTGCTACTTCAGCTGGACCGGCGTCTTCCTCGGCACGCCGGTGAAGGACGGCGGCGTGGGCATCGCGCCCAACTGGATCGCGCCCATCATGAGCATCGGCCAGGTCGCGGAGATCGGCACGATGTTCATCCTCGGCGCGACGCTCAAGGCCCTCGGCTGGCGCACGACGATGATCGTCGGCATCCTCGGCCACGCGGCGCGGTTCGCAGTCTACGCCTTCATGCCGGAGAGCGCGCCCGCGATCATCCTCATCCAGGTGCTCCACGGCATCTGCTACGCGTTCTTCTTCGCGACGGTCTACATCTTCGTCGACGCCTATTTCCCCAAGGATATCCGCTCGAGCGCGCAGGGTCTCTTCAACCTCATGATCCTCGGCGTCGGTGCGCTGCTGGCCTTCTCGATCTGCCCCTGGCTGATGCAGGACGTCTATACGAATGCGGCGACCAAGGCCGTCGATTTCAAGGGCCTCTTCATGGTGCCGTTCGCCGCGGCCTCGGCGGCGGCCATCGCGCTCGCGCTCTTTTTCCACCCGCCGAAGACCCCCAAGGTCGATGCCGGGAGTGCGGCCGCGGTGCCGCATTGAGGCGGCTGTGAGTGCTATTGAGGGATAATTTTTTCGCCACCGAGTTCACAGAGCCAGCAAGAGTGCACGGAGACAGAAAAACCCTCTGTGAACTCGGTCTGAAACTCTGTGTCCTCTGTGGCTAATCTGGATTCTTGCCTACCATGATTCGCCCCGCATTCCTCACGCTGGTGGGTTTAATCGCTCACTCGGTGGTCTCGTTGGAGGCCGCGCCCGCGCTCACCAAAGTCCGCGATCTCGTCATCTACCGCGACCCGGTGTTCTACGCCGCGTTTCCCTCCGTGGTGCAGCGGCCCGACGGCGAGCTGCTTGTGGCCTTTCGCCGCGCGCCCTCGCGGCGCGCCGTCGGCGAGAAAGGCGAATCCCACGTCGATCCCACCAGCCAGCTCGTGCTTGTGCGCTCGCGAGACGGCGGCGCGACGTGGAGCGCCACCCCCGAGCTCATCTACGCGCACGCCTTGGGTGGTTCGCAGGACCCGTGCCTCCTCCAGCTCCGCGACGGCACGCTGCTCTGCGCGAGCTACGGCTGGATGTTTCTCAACGCCGAGGGTTCGGCGAGCCGGCCGACGCCGAATTTCCAGAGCAAGCCCGGCGTGCATTTCCTCGGCGGCTACCTCGTCCGCTCGGCCGACGGCGGCCGCTCGTGGCAGGGGCCCACCTATCCGCCGCACATCGCTGCTGAGATGAACCTCGATCCCTACGGCCGGCCGCTGCCCGCCTACAACCGCGGCGCGCTGATCGAAGGCGCGGGTGGCCGCCTCTTCTGGGCCGTCGCCGCCAACGACCGCATCGCACCGCGCAAGACCTCTACCCATCTGCTCGTCTCCGACGACCGCGGCGCAAGCTGGCGCTACGCCGCACCGGTCGCCGTGGACGACAAAGTCACCTTCAACGAGACCTCGATCTACGAGACCCCGAAAGGCGACCTCGTGGCGTTCATGCGCACGGCCAACTTCGACGACCACGCCTGCCTCGCGCGCTCCACCGACGGTGGGAAAACGTTCCAGCCGTGGCAAGACATGGGCTGGAAAGGCCACCCGCTCCACGCCCAGCGCCTGCCCGACCAGCGCGTGCTCCTCGTCTATGGCTACCGCCACAAACCGTTCGGCATCCGCGCCCGCGTCCTCAACGCCGAGTGCACCGACTTCGCCACCGCCCCTGAAATCGTGCTCCGCGACGACGGCGGCACGACGGACCTCGGCTACCCGTGGTCCGTCGTCCTCGACGCGAAGCACGTGCTCGTTACCTACTACCTCAACGTCGCCGACGGCCCGCGGCACATCGCGGGAACGGTGCTGGAGATCGGCCAGTAGCCGCAAGGTGGGGCCGGTTCTCCGAACCGGCCTGAGTTCCAGCGGACATTTCACCTCACAACCCAGGCCCGCCCGGAGAGCGGGCCCCACCTCGGACACGTTGTGGCTGCAGCTTGGCTTCATCGCGATTCCATGCGTGATCACGGCGTGCCTCGCACTCTCGCCGATCTCTCCCTGCCCGACCTTGAGCTCCAGCTCGCGGCCTGGGGGTTTAAGCCCGCGCACGCCGCGCGCGTGCTGCGCGGCTACTACGCGAGCGGCGGCGAACTCACCGACGATCCCGCTCGGCCGTTTCCCGCCGGCCTGCTCGAACAACTGCACGCCGAATTTCCTGCCTCCGCCGCCCCCGCGCTCGCCGCGCGCCAAGTCGCCGACGACGGCACGGCCAAGCTCCTCCTCCGCCTCGCCGATGCGCGCACGGTCGAGACGGTGCTGATGCCGGATTTCCGCGCCGACCGCGCGGCGGGCTGCGTGTCGTCGCAGGTCGGCTGCGCGATGGGCTGCGATTTTTGCGCCACGACCAAGACCGGCTTCGAGCGCAACCTCACCGCCGGCGAAATCGTCGCGCAATTTCTCGCGCTCCGCCGCGAGGCGCTCGCCGCCGGGCGCAAATTGCAGACCCTCGTCTTCATGGGCATGGGCGAGCCGCTGCTCAACCTCGACGCGGTGCTCGCCGCCGTCGAGCGCATCGCCGACAACCGCCTCGGCGCCCTCGGCTGGCGCCAGATCACGATTTCAACCGTCGGCATCGTGCCGGGCATCGATGCGCTCACGGCCACCGGGCTGAACTTCCACCTCGCCGTCTCCCTCCACGCGCCCGACGACGCGACACGCGCCGACCTGCTCCCGATGGGCAAACGTTTCCCCATCGCCGACATCCTCGCCGCCGCCGATCGCTTCCAAGCCAGCCGCGGCCGCCCGGTGACCATCCAATATTGCTTGCTCAAGGGCGTGAACGATTCCCCCGCCCACGCGCGCACGCTCGCCACCACGCTCGGCGCGCGCCGGATGCACGTGAACCTACTCCGCTACAACCCCACCGGCCTCAGCCTCCGCGGCCGCACTTACGAGCGCACGCCCGACGACGCAGCCGACGCCTTCGCCGCCGAGCTGCGCACGCGCGGCGTGGTCGCGCATTTCCGCCGCTCGCGCGGCCGCGACATCGACGCCGCCTGCGGCCAGCTCCGCGAGCGCATGGCCGCACGCTGATCGGTGCCGGCGCGCGACCGCGCGAAAATCGGCTTCCGTTCGCCCTCGCCCGCCGTAGCGTGCGCCATCCGCCCGCGCGCATGAAACTCTCCGTCGTCATTCCCTGCTACAACGAGGCCAAGACCATCCGACTCATCGTCGACCGCGTGCTCGCCGCCCCCGTGGCCGAGAAGGAAATCATCATCGTGGACGACTGCTCGCGCGACGGCACCCGCGACATCCTCCGCACCCAAATCGCGCCACTCGTCTCGAAGATCCTCTACCACGAGGTCAACCAGGGCAAAGGCGCCGCGCTCCGCACCGGCATCGCCGCCGCCACGGGCGACGCCGTGATCATCCAGGATGCCGATCTCGAATATGACCCGCAGGAATACCCGCGCCTGCTCCGGCCGATCCTCGAGGGCAAGGCCGACGTCGTCTTCGGCTCGCGCTTCGCCGGCGGCGACGCCCACCGCGTCGTCTATTTCTGGCACATGATGGGCAACAAGTTTCTCACGCTGCTCTCCAACATGGCGACCAACCTGAACCTCACGGACATGGAGACCTGCTACAAAGTCTTCCGCCGGGAAGTGATTCAGAAAATCAAGATCGAGGAGAACCGCTTCGGCTTCGAGCCGGAGATCACGGCCAAGGTGGCGAAGGCCAACGTGGTGATCTACGAGGTCGGCATCAGCTACTACGGCCGCACTTACGCCGAGGGGAAGAAGATCGGCTGGCGCGACGGCTTCCGCGCCCTTTGGGCGATCTTCAAATACAACCTGCTGCGCTGAGCGGTCCCGGCCCGGGCCGGCGCCGGCGCAGAAACGGCGTTGCGTGGGCGCGCGGACCCGGCCTTCCTTTTCGCCCGTGCCCTTGCCCGCGATCACCGTCGTCACGCCCGTCTTCAACGAGGAGGCCGTGCTGCCTGAGCTGCTCTCGCGCCTGACCGCGCTTTTCGACGCCCACCGCGACTGCGCCTGGCGCGCCGTGCTCGTCGACGACGGCAGCCGCGACCGCACGGCTGAGCTGGTGCGGGCGGCTGCGGTGCGCGATCCGCGGTTCGAGCTCGTCGAGCTCTCACGCAATTTCGGCTTCCAGAGCGCCCTCTCCGCCGGGCTCGCCCACGCCGCCGGCGCCGACGCGGTGGTGACGATGGACGCCGACCTGCAGGACCCGCCCGAGATCATCCCGGAGTTCGTCGCGGCCTGGCGCGGCGGCGCCGAGGTCGTGCGCGCGGTGCGGCGCTCCCGCAGCGAGAAGGGCCTGCGGCGCGTGGGCTTCGATCTTTTCCACGCGCTGTTCGGCAAACTGATCGACTACCCCATCGAGCCCAACACCGGGACCTTCGGGCTCCTCGGCCGCAACGCCCTCGCCACCTTCAACTCGCTGCCTGAGCACCACCGCTTCTTTCCCGGCCTGCGCAGCTGGATCGGCTTCCAGACGGCCGATGTGCCCTACGATCGCCAGGAGCGCGCGGCGGGCCAGCCGCAGCAGACGTTCCACCACCTGCTGCGCTACGCGCTCGACGGGCTCTTCAGCTTCTCGCGCCTGCCGCTGCGCCTGCTCACATTCACGGGCGTCATCATCGCCAACGCCGGTTTCGCGGCGGCGATCTTCTACGCCATGCGGCGCATCCTGGATCTTGAGACGGCGCCGACAGGCTACACCACCCTCGTCACGCTGCTGCTCTTCATCGGCGGCGTGCAGCTCATCGGCATCGGCGTGCTCGGCGAATACCTCGGGCGCATCTATGACGAGGTGAAGCGCCGGCCCCACTACATCGTGAAGCCGGGCGCCCGCGCGGACGGCAAACGCGGGCCCGGCGCGTGAAGGATGCCGCCGCGAGATCCGGGCCGGCCTGGCTGGACACCTCCGTCCTGACCCTCGCGTCAGGCCTCCTCGTCATCGCGGCAGCGATGGCGATGTTCAGCACGTTCATGTTTTACGACGACGAGGGCTATGTGCTGCTGTCGCTGAAAAATTTCTCGGAGCATAGCGGGCTCTACCGCGACGTTTACACCCAATACGGGCCGTTTCCCTTCGTCACCTACCATGCCCTGCAGCTGCTCGGGGTGCCCCTCACGCACACCGTCGGCCGCGTCATCACGCTGGGCGCGTGGGCCGGCACAGCGTGGGCGTGCATGGCCCTCGTCGGCCATGCCACGCGGAGCCTCGTCGTGCGGCTGGCGGTGCTGGCCGCGGTCTTCGTCTACCTCTGGGCGATGGCCAACGAGCCGTCGCACCCGGGCGGGCTCATCGTTTTTCTCACGGCCCTGCTGGCGCTGCTCGGCTACCGCTGGATCGAGCGCGGGCAATGGACGCCTTGGGCCATCCTCGCCGGCGCGATCGCCGCGGCGTTGCTGCTGACGAAAATCAACGTGGGCGTGTTCGCCGTGTTTTCCACGGGCGTGTGGTGGCTGCTCCACACCCGGGTGGATGCGCTGCGGCGCTGGGCGCCGGCCATCGTGGCGGCGGCGGGCGTGGTGTTGCCGCTCGGCCTGATGCGCGCGCTCCTCGGCGCGCCGTGGGTCCAGGATTTCGCGCTCGTGTTTGGCTGCTCCATGGTCGCGACCGCGCTGGCGGTCGGCGTGGGGGCGACCGGACGCGTGGGCTGGCGGCCGCTGGCGGCGGGCGCGGCGGCGGCGGGCGGGGTCGCCTTGGTCGTCCTCGGGGCCGTCATGCTGTGCGGCACGACGCCGCGCGAACTGCTGGAGGGTATCCTGCTGGGTCCGCTGCGGCATCCGGTGGTGTTCAGCGTGCGTTACGATTGGCCGTCCGGCATCGCCTTCGCCGCGGTGATCTCGGCGACGCTTTGCGCAGGGGCTTGGCTGCTGCGGCGGCGCGGCCATGCTTGGGTCGATACGGCGGTCGCGGGCCTGCGCCTGGTCGCGGCGGCGGGGCTGGCGGTGAGCATCACGCGCTATCCGATCCTGCGGCCGGAGTATCTGACGTTCGGTTGGATGCTGCCGTGCGTGTGGCTGTTTGCCTGGCCGCTGGCCGGCACGGAGGCGGCGAGGAACAGCGCGCGCGCCTGGATCGCGCTGCTCCTGATCGGCCAAACCCTCCACGTGTTTCCCGTGCCCGGCAGCCAGATCGGCTGGGGCTCGGTGTTGTTCGTCCCGCTCGTGGCGCTCGGGGCGTGGGAGGCGGCGACGTGGCTCGCGCGGCGCGGCACGGGCACGTGGCTCGCGGCGCGATCCACCGCGTTCGCGGCGACCGCGGCGCTCGCGCTGTTTTGCGGCGTGACGGCCTGGAACTTTGGCCGCGTCGCGGCGCGTTACACGGAAGGCCAAAGCCTCGGCTTGCCAGGCGCGGAGGCAATCCGGCTGCCCGATCACTCGGCGGCGCTTTTCCGCGTGCTCACCCACAACGCCGTGGCCCACGCCGACGTGCTGTTTTCCCTGCCGGGCGCGTTCAGCTTCAACCTCCTGACCGGCCTGCCGACGCCCACGCTCGCCAACGCCACGCACTGGTTTTCTCTCCTCGATGAGACGCGCCAGCAGGCCATCATCCGCAAACTCGAGGCCCATCCGCGCGCCGGCCTGATCGTGCAGCCGGGCCAGGTGAAGTTCCTCGTCGATCGGAACATGGCGCCCAAGGGCCCGCTCCACGACTACGTGCGCGCCCACTACGAGGCCGTGTTCGGCTTTGACGAAGTGGAGTTCCACGTGCGCCGCGGCAGGAAGATCGCGCCGTTTCTCGTCGCGGAGCTGCTCACGCTCGCCGAGGGCGCCGCGCCGGCCGGGGCCGAAAGTTCCCTCCTCCGCCTCGCGCTGCTCACGCCGCCCGCCCAGCCGATCGCACGGGTGGAAATCCTCTCGCGCGGCCCCGAACCCATCGTGCTGGACGCCTCCAACGCCCGCCTCGAAACCGCCCCGGCCAGCGTGCGGGGCGAACCCGCCGGCCCCGCGCGACCCGCGGCCTGGCCGGCGCAACCGGGCGGTCCGGCGATTCTAAACCTCTTTTTCCACGGCGAAAAACTCCCCGCCATCGCCCCGGGCGCCACGCTCGTGCTGCGCGACGCCGCGGGCCGCGAGGTCGGCCTCGCCCGGCTCGCGCCGTAATCGCGCGGCTCACCGCCGCCGCGCGACGAGGAGCAGGCTCACCCCGAAGGGAAACGGCACCCGCCAGTGCGCGAGGGCCACGAATTGCGCGCGCAGGAAGGCGTTGATCGGCCGCGCGGGGATGCGGTCCTCGCTGCGGGTCGCGCCGGCGGCCGGCGCCGGGCCGCTGCGCCCGCGCCAGGCGCGCCATTTGCGCACGGCCCACACCGCGGGATAGACGAGGACATTCGTGTAGTTGGCGTGGATGATTTCCCACTCGCCCGCGGGAAAAAGCGCCCGCAACTGCGCGCGGTCATAGCGGCGGAAGTGGTGCAGCGCCACATCCCAGTCGCTCCACAGCGCCATGCTCGCCGGCACCGTGACGACCGCCAGGCCACCGGGCTTGAGCAGCCGGTGGAAACCCTGCACGACCGCCCGATCGTCCGGCACGTGCTCCAGCACATCAAGCGCGGTGACATACTCCAACGAGCCATCGGGCAACGGCACCCGGTCACCCGCCAGGCTGATGATCTGTTCGGGTCGGAAGCGCGTGCGCAGGAGGCGCAGCGCCTCCTCATGATCGTCGAGCACCATCACGCGGCACAACCGCTCCATCTCCTGTGCAAAGCTCCCCGTGCCCGCGCCGCAGTCGAGCAGCAGGTCACCCGGCGCCGGCGCCCGCACGCGCTGGATCCATTCGCGGGCGAAGCGGCGCTTGCCCGAGTAATACCAATGCTCCGCCTCGAGGGCGGCGATGTTGGCGTATTCGGCGGCGTCCATGCGGGGGCAGCACGTTGTTTCGCGGTCCCGCGCGCTCCAAGTGCAAAAGCGGATGAAATCCGCCCGCCGGACCCCCGGGGGACCGAGTTTCCGCTCGACTCCGCCCGCGGCCGGGAAAATTTCCTGTGCGGATGACCGACGCCCCGCCCGCCCGCCCGGCTCTGGCCGCAGTGCAGCTGGCTGCACGGGCGCTGCTCCTGCTCGCGCTGGCGCTGCTCGCCGTCTGGCTGTGGAGCCGAATCTGCCGTTTCCCCAATGTGCCGTGGAATGACATGCGGCTCGCCCCGTCCATCGCGCTCGCCCAAGGCTGGCAGGTCTATCCCACGGCCGACGCCGGCACCATCAACACCTGGATGTATGGGCCGCTGCCTCTGTTGCTCTTTCTGCCCGCCGCCTGGGCGCAAACAGCCGGCGATGCGCTGATGGTCGCCGCCGGCCTCAATCTCGCGCTCACGCTCGGGCCGCTCGCCCTCGTGTGCGCCTTCTGGCCCGCGAGCACTGCGGCTGCCGGCTCGTGCTGGGCCCGCGCGACGGCCTTCGCCCTCGCCCTCGCGCTGTGGCCTGAACTGCATTATTCGGTGCTGTTCTCCGACAATCTCGCCGTCGCCTGCGGCCTCGTGGGCAACCTCCTGCTCGTGCGCGCCCGCTCCCCCGGCGCATTGTGGGCGGCCGCGGCCCTCGCCACCGCCGCCGTCGGCTGCAAGCAGATCGCGCTGGGTATTCCCGTCGCGCAAATCGTCTGGCTGGGCGTGACCGCTGACACCCGCGAGGCGTGGCGCCACGCCGGGCGGTGTGCGGCCAGCGGAGCGATGATCGGCGGTGCGTTGATCGGGATGTTCGGATGGACGGGCCTGTGGTTCACGCTGGTTGAAATTCCCGGGGGCCTCGGCTGGGCGCCCGATGTCGCTCAGCGCCTGCGCGCCGTCGGCGCCGAACTCGCCCTGCTCGTGGCCTTGCCCGCCGTCACGATGCTGATGGCGCGGCGTTTTTTCGCTCAGCCCGCGCTGCGCCTGCCCGCCATCGTGTGGCTCTGCACGCTGCCGCTCGGGCTCGCCGGGATGATGAAGGTCGGCGGCTGGACCAATTCGCTGCACGGCTTCGTGCTGTGGCTGCCGCCCGTGCTCGTGGCCGCGTTGACGTGGCCGCGTCTCTCAGGGATCGGATCGCTCGCCGCGGCGGCCGCCGCCCTGGCGCTCACGGCGGGCCGCGTGCTGGCGGAGCCGGAGTTCGCCCTCCGCCCGCAGCTCGCCGCCTGCCGCGAGGCCGAGGTGATCGCGGATCAGTTCAAAGGCGCCGTGTGGTTTCCGATGCACCCGCTCGTCACGCTCTACAGCGACCGCCGCTACTATCACGACGAGGACGGCCTCTACACGCGCGGCAAGGCTCGACGCCCGGTCCCGGCCGCCCAAGCCGCCGCCCACCTTCCCGCCTTGATGCGTGCGATCGCGCAGCGGCATGACTGGACGGATTGGGGCATCGCGCGCAGCATGCTCCCACCCGGATCGGCCGACACCGTGATCGGCCATTGGACAGTGCGCACCGGCCGCGCGCCGGAGAAATCGCCGTGAGCACATCGAGGGAAACCCGAATGGAACCATCGCGCGCTTTTCTCACCACGCTCGCCGTCCTGATTGCGCTGCTGCACGCCGTGCTGGCCGTCACCGCCACCGGAGAAAAGAGCATGACGTCCGACGAGATCGCGCACCTCGTCGCCGGCCACGCCTACAACACGCGCGGCGACTACCGTCTCCAACCCGAAAACGGCAACCTGCCCCAGCGCATCGCCGCGCTGCCGATGTCCCTCGCCGGCGTGCCGCAGCCGCCCGTGACGCGCGAGTCGTGGCGCACGGCCGACGTGTGGAACTACGGCCACGAGCTTTTCTACCGGCAGGGCATCGTCGCCGACCAGTGGCTCTGGCTCGGCCGCGGCATGATCGCGCTCATGAGCGCGGCGACGGGGCTGCTGATCTTCTTCTGGTCGCGCGCGCTCTTCGGGTGGCGCGGGGCGTTTCTCTCGCTCGCTCTCTTTGTGTTCTGCCCCGCGTTTCTGGCGCACGGCGCGCTCGCGACCTCGGATGTGACGATGACGTTCTTCTTCGTCGCCTCGGTCGGCGCCTGGTGGCGGCACCTGGAGCAGCCCGGCGCGAGGTGGGCCGCCGTAAGCGCGATCACACTCGGTCTCGCCTTCGTCGCGAAATTCTCCGCCGTGTTGCTGCCGCTGATGCTGGCGATCATCGGCCTCGGCTGGGCGGCGGGCGCCGCGCGCGCGGGCGGCTGGGGTGCGCCGCTTCGGCGGCTCGCCCGCACCACGCTCGTCCATGCGTTCGCCACCTGGGCGATCATCTGGGTGTTCTACGGATTCCGGTTCAGCGCCTTTGCGCCGGAGCTGGCGGAGGGCGCCAACTTCAACCACGGCTGGACATGGATTCTGCCCGGCATGGGCGCCTCCGGCACCGTGATCGTGGCGCTGCGCGACGCACACGTGCTGCCCGAGGCATGGCTCTATGGCCTGGCCTTCGTGCTGCAATTCGCGAAGGCCCGGGGCGCGTTCATGAGCGGCGACTACAGCGTGACGGGATGGGTGACCTTCTTCCCCTTCGCGTTCGTGATCAAGACCACGCTCCCGCTGCTGCTCCTGCTCGCTGGCGGCGCGATTGCGGGCGGGTTTGCCGCGGCGCGGAAAAAGATCGCCGCGCTCCGGCCGTTGCTGCCGCTCGCGCCGCTGTTCGCCGTTTACTGGGCCACTTCGCTGGCGAGCAATCTCAACATCGGCCACCGCCACATCCTGCCCACGTATCCGGTGCTCTTCATCGCCGCGGGCTGGCTCGGACGCTGGCTCGATGGCCGACGGCCGTTCATGGCGATCGCGATAGCGGGTCTGACGATGTGGCACGCCGGCGAGTCGCTGCGCGCGCGGCCGCACTACCTCGCCTATTTCAATCCCATCGTCGGCGGCTCCGAAAACGGCTGGCGCCACCTCGTGGACAGCTCCCTCGACTGGGGCCAGGACCTGCCGGGGCTGAAGCGCTGGCTCGACGCGAACGCCCGCGGCGAACGCGTCTTCCTCTCCTACTTCGGCACCGGTGATCCCGGCCACGAGGGCATCCGCGCGACGCAGCTGCCGACCTTGCCCGACGTCGGTCCGCCGCGCCGCTGGCATGCGCTCGCTCCCGGCATCTACGCGATCAGCGCGACGATGCTCCAGCACGTTTACAGCAAGGTCCGCGGCGACTGGACGCTCGAACTGGAAAAGGAATACCAGCAGCTCCGCGCGACCGAGCCCGATCTGCTCGCGTTTCAGAATGATCCGGCCCACCGCGCCGCGCTGCTGCGCGATGTGCCCGCGGAGAACTGGAGCATCGCCTGGAAACGTTACGAGCAGCTCCGCTTCGCCCGCCTCTGCCACTACCTGCGCGTGCGCGCCGCCGATGCCGCCATCGGCCACTCGATTCGCATCTACCGGCTCAATGCCGCCGAGATCGAGGGAGCCACCGGGCCGTCTCTCGACGCCTGGCGCCAACTGATCGAGCGCACCGTGACTCGGGCGGAGCCTACTGCGCCGGCGGCGTCTCCGCGCTAATTTCCCTCAGGCGGCAAACCTCAATCCAGCGGCCGCCGAAGCGCTTTCGCGTGACCGGTTCGAGGCGGAAGTTGTCCGGCAATACATCCTCCGGATCGACGACGAGATCCCCCTCGGCGGTCGTGGGGCGCAGCACGCGGGTCACGAGCACCTCGCGAAACGTCCCGAGCTCGCGGTGCCACGCGATCTCGGAGCCGCGGCCGCGCGCGAGCGCGGTGTTCACCGCGGGGATGCGACGGAGCAGGTAGGGCATCGTGGCCTTGCTCGTGATGACGAGGACCGGACCGGGCCGCGCCGCGACTTGCTCAAACTCCCAGTGCAGCTCGTGCATCACCTGGTTGTGCTCGGTGTAGAAACGGTGCGCATACGTCGGCGCCGCGAACCCCAGCACCCACACGGCGAGACCCGCCGCCGCCACGCGCGTGGCCGGCCAGCGCCGATCGAGCGCGTGCGCGGCCCAGCCGGCCACCAGCGCAAGCGCGAAGCACAGCGGCAGCGCAAACCGCGACGCGATCGGTTCGTCGAGGCGGCTCCAGTAGTAGAACATCAACAGGCCGAGATTGGCCGCGATAACGACGCCGAACCACGCCACCGCGATCTGGGCGGGGGCCCACGCGGGCCGCTCCGCGCGCGGGCGCCGCAGCCAGCGCACGAACGTCAGCGCCACGACCACCAGGGCCGCGAGGCCCGCGAGCGTCAGCCAGAGCGAGTTGGGCTGGTTCGCGGAGGAGTTGAAAAAGAAGCGGCGCGCACCGTCGAGGTTGCCCTCGAGGTAGCGCAGGCCGAAGCGGCTCGTGTCGCCCTCGCGCAGCTGCCACAGGATCGGTTTCGACTGCACGAAGCGGTCGAGCCACGCGTAGGGCACGAGCAGCAGCGGCGCGAGCACGGCCACCCACGGCAGCACGATGCGCCCCGCGCGCCACCAGCCGATCGCCACGATGGCGCCGACCGGCACGACGAAGGCCGCCGATTCGTAGCGGCATTGCGCAAGCAGGGCCGCCACGATCACGAGCAACGACAGGCGGTCGTCATCGGGCTTTTCCAGGTAGAGCGTGGCGCACAGCAGGGCCACGGCGATCATCGCGAGGTTGTGCATCTCCATGCCGGCGCCGGTGGCGTTTTGCCCGAAGAGCGGGAGCGTCGCGAGCAATGCCACCGCGAGGCTCGCCGGCCCCGTGCGCGCGGTGAGCCGGTGCACGAGCCAGTAAACGACCGCGAGGGTCAGGCCCGTGAAAGCCACATTGGCGACGTAGACGTTTTCAACGCGGAAGCCCGTGAGGTCGTGCAGCAACGAGACGACGAAGGCGAAAAAGTAGGGCCGCTTGTCGAGGAACGTGTCGATCGCGAGCCACGTGCCAGCAAAGTCGTAGGCGCGGATCGGCGCGCCGATTTCCTTGGTGGCGTGCATGTGCCACGCGGTGCCTTGCAGCACGTATTCGTCGAAGAGCACCTTGTGCGCAAACGCGTCGCTCCACACCGCGAAGAGCGTCGCCGCCACCACCGCAGCCGTGCCCCAGCCCGGACGCCACGCGGTCCACGTCGCGCGCTGCGGCTCCGCCACGCGCGCGGCGAAGAACAGCAGGCCCGCGAACAGCGCCAGCATGAACGGATAACCTCCATGCACGATTAGCCGCTCGATTAGCGACGGGGAAAAGAGGCGAAAGCCCAGCAGAACCGCCGCGGCCCCGGCCGCCGCAAAGAGCACGAGCCGCGGCCAGGCCGCGCGATCGCCGAGTAGTTGCCCGAGGCGTGGGAGCATCGCGTGCGTGAGACCGCCCGGGTCAGGGCAGCTTCTTCATGAAGTTCTCCAGGAAGAGCTGGCGCGCTTTCTCGATTTCGGCGCGGTCGGCGGGAGGCTTGGGTGCCGTGGCCGGCGGCGCGGCGAGCGAAACGTCGCCTTCCTTGATGTCGATCACGCGGCTGATGCGCGAGATGTGCTCCGGGTGCATCCGCTCCTCCAGCACGGTCTCAAGCACGAAGGCCGGCCCGAGATCATCGCCGTCTCGCAGCACGGGTTTCGCCCCGTCGCCCAGATCGAGCTTGAGGCGCTGGAAGACGAAGATGTCGGAGAAAATGCGGTTGCGCAGGAAGAACCCGAGGTCCGGACGGCGGTTGACCGCGACGGTGGTGGGCGTGGCCGAGACGCGGTGCGTCACCCAGAGCGTCGAGTCGTTGTCGATCATCAGGTAGTCGGACCGGGGCTGGCGTTCCATGAACGCGCGTCGCCATGCGGTCTCGCGGCCCGCGAGATATTCCTGGCTGTAGGCGTGGGACGCCATCGAGGGCACACTGCGCATCAGCAGGCCCAGCCCCGCGACCGCGAGCAGCGTGCGCACGAGCGCGGGACGGGGAAACTCCGCGACCACGCCCAGCACGGCGATCACCATGGCGAGGTGCGTCGGCAGGCTGAGGCGGCGGATGACGGGGTCGTCGAACTTGCCCCAGAAATAGCACATGAGGAGCAGGAATTGCAGGCCGAGTCCGATGGAAAAAGCGATCGTCGCGACCATCGCCGGCGTCTGGGCGCCGAGGGTGCGCACGCGACGGAGCACGATCATGGCGAAAAGCACCACGGCCAGCACTCCGGCGGCCGAGAGCACGATCGAGTTGGGCTGGTTTTTCGCGTCCGCGAAAAAGAATCCGAGGGCGTGCTCAAGATTCTCACCGATGTAGGAAAAGGAAAACGGCTTCGTGTAGCCCGGTTTGCTGAACATCTCCCAGGCACTCGCGCGCACATCGAAAATCCGATGCTGGAGCGGATAGTGCACCATGAGCAGGGGCGCCGCGATGACGGCCCAAGGCAAAATCGGCCGGCCCTCGCGCCCCCAGCCCCAAAGGACGAGCAGGGCGACCGGCAACAGGTAGATCACGGATTCGTAGCGCACCTGCGCGAGCAGGAGGCCGGAGAAACAAAATGCCGTGAGCGATGCATCGTCGCGGCGTTGCAACCAGCGCGCGCCCAGCAGCAGCGTGGCGGCGATCATGGTGAGGTTGAGCAGCTCGAAACCGCCGCCGGTGGCGTTGTGCGCGAGCAGCGGCAGACCGGCAAAGAGCACGACCGCGAGCCAGCCCGCCACGCGCCCCGCGAGCAGTCGTCCGATCGCGCAGACCAGACCCAGGAAGACGAGCGTCAGTCCGGCATTGAGCACAAAGGCGTTGCCCGGCCGGTAGCCCGTGAGGTCGTGCAGCAGTGAAAGCAGAAACGGGAAGAACAGCGGCCGCTTGTCCACGATGCCCTCGATGATCACGAAGGCGCCCTGGATGTCGTTGCCCCGGAGCGGCGTGAGCGCCGCCTTGTCGAGGTGCATGCTCATCGACGTGCCGAGCAGCATGATCTCATCCATCACGATTTTGAAACCGAAGGACTCGTGCGCGAGCAGCACCGAGGCACCGGCGGTGACAACCGCCGCCGAGGGCCAGTCAAACGTCCGCCAACCAAGCGCCCGCAAATCCTGCGCAAAGGTCCGCCAAAGCGCCCAGACCCAGAGGGCGAAGGCCACGAGCACGAACCAAAACCCGGTCTTGGACACCAAATTGATCGCGACTTTGTCGGGCAGGGCGAAAAAACCGAACACGACCGCCACAACGGCGGACGCGACAAAGAACCAAAAACGCCGTTCGGAAATGAGGGTGCGAAGAAACGTGGGGATCATGCAACAGGGCGGCGCGTGGGCCGGACGGCACTACCGAAGGAAAAAACCACGCCCCCGCGAGAACGAACCACGCCAACCGCCTCCGCGCCCATTCAGGGAGTGTAGGTGATCGTGCGAGCGCTGCCCACTCCCGTCACCGTAATCGTCATGCCCTGGGTGAAATTGTCAGGGTAAGTCTCGCTGGCGACCGTGCTGATGACCTTCACGTAGTTGCTCGCCCCCACAAGATTGACGGATGAGGCGAAGTTGGAACCGGTCTCAAGGTAGTAGGTATCGGCGGCGGAGGCGAGCTGACGGGCGTTGTTGAGCACGGCTTTGTCCTGCGAAGCGGAGGTAATTTTCTTGAAAGCCGGAATCGCAAGCGCCGCGAGCAACCCAATCACGACGACGACCACCATAATCTCCACGAGGGTGAAGGCGCGTGAGGAAGGAGACTGGGAATTCATGGCAAAATCGAAAGGAAGGTAAGCAACAGGTTCATTCGGACACCGAGCCGGATACTTGCGGGGAATCTTCGGGATCCTCAGGTGCGCGAAAACGCCCGGGGCATAAAAAAGCCGCCCGGCACAGGTCCGGGCGGCTTGAAAGCTAAATCCTGCGTGACCCCTTAGGGGGCGTAGGTGATCGTGCGGGCGTTGGCCACGCCGGTGATCGTGATGGTCAGACCCTGGGTGTAGCCCGTGGGATAGGTCTCGCTGGCCACCGTGTTGAGGGCCTTCACGTAGTTCGTCGCGCCGACAAGGCTCGCGGAGGCAGCGTAGCTGGCACCGTTTTCCAGGTAATACTGGTCGGCGGCGGCCGCCATCTGGCGGGCGTTGTTCAGGACGGCTTTGTCCTGGGAGGCCACGCGGACCTTTTGGAACGCGGGAATCGCCATCGCGGCCAAGAGACCGATGATGACGACGACGATCATGATTTCAACGAGGGTAAAACCCTTTTGGACGTTTTGTTTGTTCATGTTGGATTAAGACGGGCTGTCAGGCTGATGATTTGATGGATGATATTCGCTCAGGCGTGAGCAGTGACAGGAAGGTATCGGTGCATCAGCTGAATCCTCAAGCGCAAACAAGTGTAAACACCTATACAGTATGTATTAACGAGTAAAATAACCGCTAAATCCGAGGCTTTTGGGGTTCCCCAACGGTCGCAATGCCTCAGGCTTTCTTGGCTTTGCGTTTCTTGGCCGCAGGCGCTTTTTTCGGCCGCGCTGCCGGCTTGGATGCCTTGGGCAAGAAGGTCTTGGATGATAGCTCTGTGGCATCGCGCCACAGGCGTTCGAGGCCGTAGCGCTCGCGAGTCTCTGCCAGAAAGAGGTGCAGCATCACATCGAATGCGTCCACCACCAGCCAGCCGCTCTCCTGCGAGGTCTCCATACCGACGAGCCGCACACCGGCAGCGTCCAAAACCTTCTCCACCTCCACCCGCAAGGCCCGCAAGTGGGTCGTGGAATTGGCCGTCGCGATCACCAAATAGTCCGTGATCGAAGACTGCTCGGAAACATCGAGCACTGTGAGGCCCTCAGCTTTTTTGTCGTCCAGCGCCCCGCAACAGAGCTTCACCGTGGCCAAGGCAGCCGTCTTTTTGGATTTCATCGCGGATCGCGATAGAGGGAGTGCTCCTTGATGTAAACGATGGCCTTGTGTGGCACGAAATAATCCAGCGACAGGCCGAGCCGGCTGCGCTCGCGTAGCTCCGTCGAACTGATGGCGAGCAAGTGTCCGTCGCAACGATGCAAGCGCAGGCCCGGGATATCGGACCGTGCCCGGACCGGATAGCCCGGTCGCTCTAGAAAGATGAACTCCACCAACTTCGCCAGCTCCCCGATGTCTTTCCAAAGGTGAAGTTTGGGCAACTGGTCGCCGCCGATCACCCAGAAGAGATCATCGTTGGGGTAGAGCCCCCGGAAGTGCCGCACCGAGTCGATGGTGTAGCTGACGCCCCCTCGCCGCAGCTCGATATCGGAAATCTCAAACCGCGCATCCCAACCCACCGCCGCCCGGAGCATGGCCAAACGGTCCTCCACGGAGGACTGCACGTCGTTGGGCTTCAGCGGAGCCTGCGCCGCGGGCACAAGGATCAGGCGATCGAGCCGGTGCTGCTCATAGGCGTCCTGCGCCGCCATTAGATGCCCGAAGTGCACGGGATCGAAACTCCCGCCGAGAAAGCCGATTTTCACCGCGCGGACCGTGCCACAGCCCTCCAGACCGGCAAGGCTCAATTCCCCGCCGACGTGCCGCACCTTCTCAGTTTGGCTGGAGTCGGCCGCGCCTGTGGCCTTACCTCCCACCTGAAATTGCCCGGGTGGTGGAATGGCAGACACTAGGGACTTAAAATCTGTCAACCTTACTATCCGAGCACGGTTCAGAAGTTAGATCATTTCGTTCTTTATCACCAACGTCCGCATTTTCGTGTCAGGAATTGGATACGGGCTAAAAGCTATTTTTGCCCACTTCTTGCCCACTTTTTCGACCGCCCCGAGGCATAGCGGACATTGCGGACATTCCTGCTGGCGTCAGTTAGCGCCACGCTGGTATTGAATTTATGTTAGCGCCCGGATGGCGAAATGGTATACGCTTTCGACTTAAAATCGAATTCCTGTAAAGGAGTGCGGGTTCGAGTCCCGCTCCGGGCACCATTTCTAAAGGCCTCGAATGAGGCGTCGCATGGTTCTGCGAACAGCGACAGGTCTTGAGGCGGAATCAGGTCTGCGCCGACGTGCTGTTGATGCGCGCTTCCAGCGCTTTCAGGACAGACACGATTTCCGACCAGGTCGGCGGGGAGCGGAAAAACATTTCCTGCATCGCCCGGTAGTCACCTTCCAGGGCCGCCAGTCGTTGGTCCGAGGGAATGAGCTTCAGCGTTCCGGGCACCGCCGTTTCATAATTTGCCCAAGCCGCTGGGAAAAACACCTGCTTGTGTTCGACTACGCGGGCGCGCAGATCGTCGCGAGCGAGCGCCTCGGGACCGGCGGCATGTTGTGCCAAGGCGGCAAGATCGGCGTAGTGGCGGGAGAATCGCTCCGGGATGGCCTTATCCGCCGGGCGGTGGGCTTCCGCGTGCAGGATCGTAGCTTTTTCCCAGAAGGTCCGCTCGATGCCCAACACGGGCACGGTAAAGACCGCGTCGGGAAACGCCTGCGGATACGCCTCCGCGACAAAGGCAGTCATGCTTTGCTCTGCGACGGGCCAGCGATCAGAGCGCGCGCCGCACTCGATCTTCACCACGGGACGAACGTAGCCCCCGCCTGTGCTCTCGGCAAAGACGCTGGGGTAGCGGAACAGCAGGGTTTGCGGATCGTCGTCGGAAACTTCGAGAGCCCAGCCATCGGAGCCGAACGCGGCGGCGATACGCTGGTGAAGGGCGGGAGCGACCTCGGCTTGCAGCTTGGTCGCGCAGGTGGCCGCGAGTTCATCGAGCAGCTTGGTGCGTTGCTTGCGGCTGACGGCCGCTTCGGGGTCACGCGCTCCGGAAAACCCCAGCCACTCGCGGCTCAAGGAAATGTCGATGTCTTCCGAAAAACGATGGATGACCTTCCAAACTTTGGATAAGGAAGTGCCCCCTTTGAAGATGAAGTGTGCCCGCGCATCCGGCAGGGTGAAGAGTTCGCGCAAAGTCCAGCAGACCCACGTGTCTTTCTCCACCATGTGCGCCGGGATTTTGAGTCGCTCGCTCGCTTCGGAAAAGAGGGCGCGTTGATCTCGGGTGGAAAGCTGCCAGAAGGTGGGTTTACTCATCGCGGGTAAGTTCTAGAAAAAAGGGCCGCATCCACGCCGGTGCATAGCGCAGGTCTTCGCTCAGTTGTTTTTTTTCTTTCGCACTCAGGCGCGCGCGCAGCGGTTGCAGACGCTCCACGGTGATGTGGGCGCGTCCGATGCTGCGCAGGGCTTCCGCGACCCAGCCGCTGGCCCGCTCCGCCATCATCATGGCCTTCGGCGACCGTCGCTTGAACTCGACGGCCCGACCAATTCCCTGCGAAGTGCGCGAACGCCCTTGAATGCCGTAGGTGCTTTTGGCCGCCACCTGTGTGCTCAGGCCGAGGAGATTGGCCGCATGTGCGCCCGAGGTCAGGAGTTTCAATCCATCGCGCCGGGCAATGGCCGCAACGACGGCATCTGCCCCGGCACCGATGGTGCCGATCAAAGGGTGCTCGCGGGGAGTTTCATAGACACCGCGTCGGACGCGCCGGACCGTGCCGGCCTGGATCAAACGGGTAAGCACCTTGCCCACCGAGCGAGGATCGCCCAGATCAGCCAAGTCGCTCGGAGTAAAAGCCCAGTCCGCCCCCTTGCCTTTGATGCGTCGGAGGACGCTATTCTGGAGAGTTCCGTAGACGTGCTTCATTTTTAATGCCGAAAATATGAGCACGTTTTTTCGGCATTTCAAGCCTTGATAATAAGGGCTAAAGCCCTGACTTAGCGGCAACTGAGCGATACTTTTAATCAGCAATGCGATCACGCGGAGAGCGTAGCAAGTATATCCGACTCAACTGACTGAGGCACTCGCTTCGCCTCGGCGATCAGCGCCGCCTCAAAGAAAGCCTTCACCAGAACGTCCCGTGCCTGGGCGCAATCCACGATCATGCGAAGCTGCGTTTTCGCCGCTTCGGCGAGCCCCGCTCCAAACATGCGCGGAAGTGAATCCGAACCAGCCGCCACGCCGTTCCCATCGGTCGCAACACTACGCAGCATCATCGCGGCCATCGTGAATCGCTCATCTTTCGATCCGGCGGCGTCATCGCCGCAGCGGATCTGATCAAACCGGTCAAAAACATCAGCCACGCCCATGCGTGCCGCAAAAGCCCGGTCCCAGCCCTTTCGCCCGCGCCGCTCATACAAGCGCCATAAATCCGCGTGCGTGTAAGGGCGCGAGCAGGGCCGGTTGGCCGCCGCTTCGAGTTCCTCCCATCTCCGCAAGTGGCGCGTGGTCACTTGCAGGATGTTCGCCAGCTCCTTCTGCGAAGGCGGGCGTTTCAGACTTCCACCAAACGCCGAAAGCCGGGCGTCACCACTGTCAGCGGCGACCAGTTTTTGTGTTGTCTGATTGACGAGGCGCATTCGGCTGCCCGGCTGATCTCAATGAAGCGAATGTGACAGGTCGCAAGCTATGGGCACACCAGACTGCCAGACTGAACATCTTCACCAAGCGACACCTGTTTCTTGTTTTGGCAGGCAAGCAAAGCCAGGTGCCAGTCGTGAAACACGTTCACGCGATGAAAGGTTGGGAAGCCTAATTCGGTCGTCGTCATCTTCCATTTCACGAACGCGACGACGCGCTGCTCCTCGCGATCAAAGAGGGCGATTTCGCCTTCCTCGCAGCCCGGCATTTGAATCATGAAAGCCTCCACGGCTTCTTCTCGCGACTGAGCGACGGCGGCGGGGATACAGACGCCTGCCGCGTATTCGACGATGACTTGAAAGCGCCCGGCGTTGCGAACACCGGATGCGGACACGGGAACAGTTTCGGAGATGAGTTCGAGATTCGTGGGATTGCTTTTCACGAGTCCCATTCCGCGCTCCCGACTCCCGCGCCTCAACGGAGCGCGCCCTCCGAGTTTGGTGTAGTTCACCTACACCGAAATCGGTAGATGCCGCCGAACCAACAAGCGGCCCGGAAAGCGGGTGCGGACACACGGCAGCCCGGAACGGCCACCGAGAGGCGAATTCACTCTGCCCATCGGTTTTCAGTTCCGTGAGCCGCGATGAACGCCCTGCTCGGCCAGCTCCGAGCCGGTCGTCACGACCAACGGTGTCGTGGCCTGTCAGCGTCCACGTCCGAGCGAGGTCACGGCAAACGTCGCGTCGCTTCATTCACCCACACGGGATGACGGCCAGCGCAGAAGCATCACCGGCGGTCCGGCGGAAACGCGTTCTGGTAGCGAGCGGTTGTCGCAATCGCGGGCAAGTCCGCCACGGCGGAACGTCCCTTTTTCCCGGTGCGTTCTTGCTCTCTCTGGCGGCCCCTCCCACCGGACCGCCGCTACGCGGACAGGGCGCGTTTGGGTCCTCCTTGAAAGGAATCCCCCCAACCGTCCCCTCGTCCCGGCCGGCACCCCCGCCCTTCGACGAGAGAGCAATCCCGCTCCCTCAAAATCAAAAAGGAACATCATGCCCGCCAAGACCGCTCAACCCGCCTCGCAACCCAAGAACGCCGCCACCGGCCCAAAACTTCCGGTGAAGACCTTCCGCCTCGGCCGCATCAAAGCCGCCGTGTGGGAGAACGAAGCCGACCAGAAGAAATTCTTCAACGTGACCTTCGCCCGGACCTACGTGGACGACGCCAAAAACTTCCACGACACCGATAGCTACGGTCGCGACGACCTCCCGCTCGTCGCCAAACTGGCCGATCAGGCGCACACGTTCATCTTCGAGCAGCTCGCGAAACTGAAAGCCGAGCAGAGCGAATAACCTACGCCTCAACGGGCGGCCGGTTTACCCGGCCGCCTTTTTCGTGCCCTTCGCCGACAAATCACAAACTACAAGCCATCGATCCAATGCTCGCTTCGCTCGTTTTCCTCTAGCGACTGCCAGCCGCTAGTTTCGCCATTCTACACCCGGTCAAGGTCGTATCGCTGCGCGATCTCCACCACGCGGAAACACTCCGCTTCCCCTTCGTTGCGGCCGAGCCCGCCGCCTCAGCGCTCCGCCCACCGCTTTGACTTTCGGGTGTGGGGCGAAAATCGCCAATCGGCAGTAGGCGATCAGGTCACGAACCGTGACACACGCCCCACGGGCCGAACGGCACAAACCCATGTCCTGTGAAAACACGTTCGGTGAAACCATCTATTCCTACTCCCGCACCCAAGCCATCGAGGACGGTATCCTCGTGGACCTGAGCCAAGTCGATTCCATCCGCCAGCACTGGAAACATCCCTTCGCTTGCACGTCGGCGGTGTGGGCGATCATCGAGGAAGCGTTACAGCGACCCGACCAAGATACGTGCGGTATCTGCCACGATATTTCCACGATGGCCAAACTCGCCATCCACGCTGCTCGTAACGCCGATCAGATCCTTTTCACGGTCATCATCACCGGAAAAAAGCACGCGATGAAACTGCATATCGGCCCCGGCGACACGGCCGCACCGGTGCTAACGCTCATGCTGCCTTACGAAGACTGAACGAAGGGGCTTCGGCCTCTTTTTTCGTCTGTCCACAAACCGAGCCCAATCCCGCCGCGCAGAATGCTGCGTTCGTCGCTTGACTTCACTATTACACGGTAGAGTGTAATAGACGATGGCTCGATCAATTTCCAAACCTGCCACGCGAAAGGCTGCCAATTGCTGCTCGATTTCGCCTTGTCCGCCGAAGCCGGCGATAGCGAAGCGATCACTGTTGTCCCCCGAACTAGCGGATCAGTTGGCGATCGTGTTCAAGATTCTCGCGAACGATTCACGGCTGCGTTTGCTCCACGCGCTCGCGCGCGCAGGAGAACTCCCGGTCGGTGCGCTCGCGGATACCGTCAGCATGACGCCCCAAGCGGTTTCCAACCAGCTCCAACGGCTCGCGCTTCGCGGGATAGTTGGCACACGTCGCGAGGGTAATAATATCCACTACCGGCTCGTCGATCCATGCGTGCTGGAATTGCTTGATCGCGGCCTGTGCTTGACCGAGGACGCGCGGCAACGGAGCGCTACAAAATGACCCGCTGGGCTCAATCGCTAGTAATAAGCGGCGCCATCATCGCCGCAGGTTTGGCCGCCCCGGCTCGGGCGGCAGCGATGATTTCGGGCGGCTTGGACTTGCGAGCCCTTCACATGACGACTCCCCGCGACACAGAAGCGGAACTCGCCGGTGCGTTCCTAAACTTCCGGCAGGTGTGGGCCGACGCGTCGGGTGACCGCTGGATCGGCGTCGCCCAGCTTGATTTCGATCACAATTTCGACGAGGTCCGACCCTATCAAGTTTATCTCCAATACAAAGGTCCGCTCGGCAAGTGGAACATCCGCGCCGGGCACTACCTCCTCCCGTTCGGATTGCTCACGACCTACGATACCGAGCGTCTGGTGTTGCGAGGTTTGGAAGAGACAAATCTTGGCATTCGCAGCGATACCGGAGCGCAGCTTTTTGGCCGCTCCGGCGATTTCGACTATGCGCTATCGGTCACGGGCGGCTTGGGCAATTCGCGTCTCTTCGATTCCCGCGCAAGGCCCCTCCTCGCCACGCGGGTGGCCTACGTGAGAGAGGCTTGGCAGGTAGGGCTCTCCGCGTTGACAGGCCGCGTGTGGCCGGGTTCGAACCGCTGACTGGCGAGGCAAATGCGTCCCGATCCTTCACGCGAGAACGACGCGTGGCTTTGGACGCGCTATGGACCTGGGGGCCGCTGACGTTGCGCGCTGAGGTGAGCGGTGGAACGAACAACGACGACAAAGTGCGGGGAGGCGTGCTCCTCGCAGACTACGCGATAACGCCAAAGCTCGAACTCAATTTTCGCTACGCGGCATGGCGTAGTCTCTCCACAGCTCAAACGGTCGGGGCCGGTCTCACCTACAATTTCGGCTACGGAGTCTTTGTGCGAATCGCGGACAACTACGAACTCACCGGACGAAACAATCATGCGTTCACAGCTCAATTTTATTTTGAATTCAGCCACCGGATTTAGGGCGTCGGTGCTGCTCGGCGTCCTGCTCGCACTCGGCGCAGGATCGCTGCGCGCGGACGTGTGCGTATGGCGCGACCCGGAGCGCACGATGCAAAAATTGTTTCCGGCCGCTCGTGACTACAAAACGCGGACGGAGAAAATGACACCGGAACGCATCGCCGCGATTGAACAGGCGCTCGGGGAAAAACTTGAGGACACCGAACGTAAGGAATTCGATCTTTACGAGATTACCGGCAATGCGGACGGGAAAGCGGCAACCCTTGGCACTGTCCTGGCGTTGGCGGGGAAAGGTGAATACGGAACCATTGAGGTGGTCGTCGGCGTGGATCAAGCGGGCGGCCTCGTGGGTGTCTATATTCAACGCACGCGCGAGCGCGCGGCTAAGGCGCTGCAAGCGCCGGAGTTTCTTCAACAATTTGCGGGCAAAACCAAAAACGACGGATTCGAAATCGGTAAGGACATCAAGCCCGCGAGTCCCGACGCCCCATCGGCGTCGCGCGTTGTCGCGTTCGTCGTGAAAAAGATGCTCGTCTTCCACGACGTGCTCACCAGCGGAAAAACCAAAACATGAAAACCATCGGACTCCTCATTAGTTGTTTCGCTGCGGCCTCGGCCCCGGCGAGTGTCTGCGATTCGCTCGTATGCACGGCGTGTGTCGCCACGACACTCCCTCCTGCGTCAGGCTGGCTCCTTGGCATCGGGGCGCTGCTCTTCGGCGTGATCGGATTCACGGTATTCAAGACCCGGCGCCGCGGAATGCTGCCTTTGCTGACCTTGTTCGCGGCGCTCGCGAACACTTCCAACGCCGCCGACACGAAGACCGAAAACACCGGCACACCCGTGAAGGCCACTATCGCCGAACTGCTGGCCAAGCCGGAGGCCTATGCGGGCAAAGACGTAGTCGTCATCGCCCGCTTGGCTGATTTTTGCACTGACGACGGCTGCCTCACCCTGAAGGACAAATTCGACGTCATCGAGGGTCATCCGCCCGCGCGCGGCTTCAAGAAAACTCCAAAGACCGGCGCGACTCTGGCGGTAACTGGCACGGTAAAAGTTAAGGGCGAAGGCGAAAGAAAGTCGGTTTCGCTGGCGGTGACGAGTTTCGAGGAGGTGAAGAAATGAATCTGCTGACCCTCAGCCTCAAAGATCTTCGGCGACGGCGCACCCGGTCAGCCCTGACGGTCGTGGGTGTGGCGCTCGCCGCCGCGACGCTTTTCAGCCTGCTCTCGTTTAATCGGGGCTTTCGACAGTCGTTGCAAAAGGAGATGAGCGATTCGGGCATCCACATGTTCGTCTCGACTGAGGGGTGTCCGATGGAAGCCGCCTCATTGGCGTTGCACGGCGGAGAGATTCCAAAATTTCTTCCGGAAGATCGGGTGTCCGCGATTCGTGCCGCTCCCAATGTGCGTGCAATTACCCGCGTGCTGATCTTCTCCGTGCCCGGCGAAGGAAAGCGCATCGACCTCTTCTATGGAGCAGACGAGGAATTCCCGAAACTCAAGCCGCACTGGAAACTCCAGGGCACGTGGTTCACGAACGAACAGTCCATCGTGCTTGGCGCAGAGGCGGCTCGGGTGGAGAAGCGCACGGTCGGCGACAAAGTATTTTTCCCCGAGATCAACGCTGAGTTTGTCGTCGCTGGTGTGTTGGAGCGCACGGGAAGTGGGGATGACGGCTGGTTTTATATCCCACTCAAGACCGCACAGCGTCTTTTCAAAAAAGAGAACAAGCTCACCGGCGTCGGCGTCAGTTTAACTAATGTCGAAAACATCCAACAAACCAAGGAAGCGCTTGAACTCATCCCCGACGCCTACGTCGTGACCGCGCAGCAGATGATGGAACAGATTCTAAAACTCGTGGGATCGAGCAAGACGCTTATGTTTGCGGTGCTCGGCATCGCCCTCGCAATCGCCGTGCTCGGCGTGATGAACACCGTGTTGATGTCCGTGATGGAGAAGCTGCGTGAATTCGGCTACATGCGTTGCGTGGGCGCGTTGCCCGCGGATATTTTCAAGATCGTTCTCGGCGAAACCGTGACCCTGTGCTTGGTCGGTGGTCTGGTTGGCGTCGTCATCGGCGCGCTCGGCGCCTCCCTTGCCGATCAGTTGATTCGCGGCGTGTTGCCCTACGCACCGGCGGGCAAACTTGTCGTCTTTGATCCGAGCATGCTCTTCCTCACGCTTATTGTAACCGTCGGAATGGGCGCTTTGGCCGGAGTCTATCCGAGTTGGAAAGCGTCGCGTGCCTCACCCATGGAGGCGATTCGCAATGAATAACGTCGTCGAACTAGATGCTATCACCCGCAATTATCAGCGGGGCAGCGAACGCATCCGAGCGGTCAACGAGGTGACGTTCAACGTAGCGTCCGGCGAATTCGTCGCTATCGTTGGCCCCTCCGGCTCGGGCAAAACGACGCTGCTCAATCTCATCGGTTGCGTGGATAAACCGGACAACGGCATAGTGCGCATCGACGGTGAACCGACGAGCGATCTCGACGAGGCGGGCCTCACCCGCATCCGTGCCCGCAAGATCGGTTTCGTTTTTCAACAATTCTTCCTGCTCCCGACTTTGACCGCGCTGGAGAACGTGCAACTGCCGGCGATGTTTCTCCGCAACGGAGATAGGACTGCCGAAGCGACTGAACTCCTTACGCGCGTCGGGCTGGAGGATCGCTTGCATCACTTGCCGGATCAACTCTCAGGTGGTGAAATGCAGCGGGTCGCGATTGCGCGCGCATTGATCAACTCACCTCGCATCCTGCTCGCCGATGAACCCACCGGAAGTCTCGATTCCGCCAACGCCGCGTCGATACTAGACCTCTTCGCTCAACTGCACGCCGAGGGACTCACCTGTCTGATCGTCACACACAACGAAGCAGTGGCCAACGCGTGCAACCGAACGATTCAGATCAAGGATGGCCGTCTCGAAAAGTAAGTTGGGAGTCCGCGTTACCGCGGTGCGATTAACATTCCTGCGGTATTTGCCGCGACATTTCGACGATGGCAAAGCTAGCAATCCGCCACGCGCAAGACACACGCGAGGCTGAGCTGATTCTCTTCCAAGTCATCATCACCGAAAAGAAACACGCGATGAAACTGCACATTGGCCCCGGCGACACCGCCGCGCCAGTGCTCACGCTCATGCTTCCCTGCGAAGATTGAACGAAGGGGCCTCGGCCCCTTTTTCGTCTGTCCGCTAAACGTTTTCATCTCCACCGGCTACGTCTCCCGCATTTTCGGTAGATTCGCGCCACTGCAATTCTGCTCCACCATTGTTTGATGCCAGCGGGTCCGCCAGCCACGACAGGCCGACCGCAATCAAAACAACTCAACCTATCGCCGTCATTAGGCCGGCTCAAAATACACATGAATACCACAGCAGAATCATCGCACGTCGGGTCCTCGGCTAGCTCGGCGCGGACGCCGCGTTCCAATCCGATCTCGGAGGAACTCACACAATTAAAACGCGAGCTACTGCAAGCCGAAGTCCGGCTAGCAAAAGCACGTGCCGCCGTTTCAGGAGCCGAAGCCGACGTAAAGGTTCTCAATGCGCACCTTAAAGCGCTCACGAAATAGGCTCGCTCCAATGCACGCGTAGTTACCCGTGGCAAAAGCCGCTCACAAAAGGCCGACGCTTGCGTCGGCCTTTTCAATTCTTACAGGCCACACCAATTCGCTAACGTAGCCGTCGCGTCACACGCACGTCTTCACGGTGCCGTTTTTGTCTGCGGCGAGCTTACGAATTTTCCGCTGGAAACCGGGATGGAAAACACCCTGCGGGGAAATCTCCACATAGCCATTCTGCACCGCGTAGCACATGATCTGGCCCTTATGATGCAACCCCAGCTTGCCCATGATCGATTTTCGGTGCGTGTTCACCGTGTGCGGTGAAAGCCCCAGACGGTCCGCCGTCTGTTGATCGTCCGAGCCGTCCCCGATTACCGAGAGCACCATCTCCTCTTTTTCGGTGAGTGCATCAAGGGTGTTGTTTTTTGGCCTTTTCACGTGCGGCGCGAAAGTCGGACTCACGTAGATTTCTCCTTCGAGGACACGCTGCATCGCCGTGTGGAGATTCGCATAGGCTTCCGCCCGCACATCGAAAAGGCCGTTGTAACGAATCTCGCGCAAGAGGCACAAGGTGCGCGCGTCTTTCCGCGTGGTAACGATCAGGATCGGCAGGTCGCGCTCGATAAAGGGCTCCAGGTGTTCGAGGCCGTCCATGTCCTCGATTTTCACGCCGGTGATAAACATGTCCGGCGTGCTCGCCTGAATGGCATCGAGCGCATCGAAGCCCTTCTGGAAAACCTGCACCTGTGCGCCACGCCAATACTCCTTAATCTGCCGGCAAAGCATGTCTCCGTAGAGCAAATCCGCCTTCAAAACGACGATGCGGGGAGTGGCCGTTTTGGGTAACATGTCAGGAAGTAGCGGGCCTGAGTTGAAGTTGCTGCCCGCCGGAATGCGGCACGAGTCGCCCCGCTCCTTCACCGCCGCTCAAGAGTTCCCGCGCGAGCGCGTTGCGGATCAAAAGCTCCGTGGCATCGCGCATCGGACGCGCGCCGAGCCGCTCGTGATAGCCGCGCTGGATCACGATCTCCGAAACCCGTTGCTCCGGGGTGATCGCAAACCCGCGCGCGGACAAAGCCGCGCACTCCTTCGCGATCATGTCCCCGGCAATTTCGCACTGCGCATCGTAACCAAGCTTATTGAAGACAACGGTGACGGTGATGCGCGCGAAGATTTCCGGGCGGAGTTCGCGCTGCGCGTCCTGGCGGACAAGGCGCTCCATGGTCTCATATTTCGACTTCCGCAGCGTCATGATGCGCTGCGCCCCGATATTGCTCGTGAGCACCACATACCACGCCGAAAAATCCAGCACCCGGTTGCGGCCGGTCGTCAGCCGGGCGGCATCGAGCAATTGGAGCAAGACGTCCAAGACCCGCGGATGCGCCTTTTCGATTTCATCGAAGAGCAGCGTGCCGCTTCCGGCGCACGAATCGAATCCCTCCGCGATCCGTCCCGGTTCATCGGCGGTCCCGAGCAGCAGTCCGAGACGCTCCGCCGTCTGGTATTCCGACATGTCGAGCCGGACAACGCGATCCGGGCCAAGCAGATCTTCCGTGAAGCGCAGGGTCAGCTCCGTCTTGCCGACGCCGGTCGGGCCGAGAAACAGGAAGCTCGCTTTCGGCCGGCCGGGCACGGTGAGCCCCAGCTCACCATGTTGCAGCCGCTCGGCGACCAAATCGATGGCGGCATCCTGTCCCGTGAGCACCGCCTTGAGACGATCCGGCAAGGTCCGGAGCTTATCGAGGTGTTCGGCGGGGATACGCATGACGGGCTTTCACCACTTCGCTTCCGTGGCGGGCGTGGCCTTCACTGCCGCGGGTTCCGACGGGGCGGTCGGCACCGCGGAACGGAGTCGGCCACGCTCGGCTTCGAGCTGGTCGCGGAGCTTCGCCGCTTCCGCGCTCTGCCGCACCAGTTGCGCATATTGAGCCTGCATCCGGCGCTCGGCTTCGGCCAGCGCGGACTGCATCGCCCGCAACTCCGCCGTGATCGCTTTTTGCGTGGCGAGTTCGGCCGCGACTTCAGCCTCCCCGGAAAGCGGCGCGTAGCTTGCCGGGGCATAGGTCGTGCGCGGCACGGTTCCCGTGTCCTCGGCAGCGTTCGCTGACACGATGGTGCGGCGATAGACGGCGTGGGCCTCGTGGCGAATCGAGGGATTCGCACGCTCGCGATAACCGCGCACATCATAGCGCGTTTCCACCGCTTTCGTCGGAACGTGGGCCGCCACGAGTGCGACCGGCGGCGGCTCGACCGCGACCGGCTGAGTTGTCGCACAACCGGCGAGGAGAACCGCGGGGAAAATATACCAGAGGGTTCGCATAGTTATCCTTTTGATGGATTTTGAGGAGCGGGCCGAGGCGCCAAGGGTTCAGGCGGCGCGGGCGGTGGTGTTTTTACACCCGCCACGCTCGCCTTCTGCGGATCGACCGACTCGAGAACGTAAACGTAGAACTCCTTACCGGCCGCCACGCGGACGAAGTAGCCGTTTTCCTCGATGTCCTTCAGCGTGCGCTTCGCGTAGAGATCGAACACGTCGCCCACGCCTTCGCGCACGCCGTTGGAGACCGAGCCAGTTATGGTCGTTCCCAGAGCGGTCTGCGTCCGGTCCTGCGTGCCGCGCGCAAAACCGCTCAGCGCGGCGGACGCCAGCAGCTTCAATTCCTGCAAGTCATCCGTCGCCATCACACGGCCTTTGATGCCGCCCGAACCATCGGTGATCCCGTAGCCATCGATGTCGTGTTCGTATTCGCGATCCAACGCCACGCCGTTGAACGCCAGCTCGCGGCCGTCCTGCCAGACGAAGCGCCAGGAGCCGGATGCGGTCACGCGGTCGCGCAAGCGACCGGAGCGCGCCGTGCCATGCACGAGGGTGTTGGCGGGAATGACCTTCTTGCCGTTTTGCCAAACGTCTTCGAGTAGCACCGCGATGACCGGCGTCTCCAGATTCGCGCTGTCGATCGTGTTCACGAGTTTGCACTTCAAGAGCGTGCCGAACGGTATGAACTTCTCTGGCGGCGGCGGAACGGCGCGCTCCGACCGAACCGGAGGCACCTCATAGGACGCGAGCAACGAGGCGTATCGAACCTTGCGCGGTTTGGGCTCTGCCGCCGGCGTGGCCGTGTGCGGTTTCTGACCCGCCGTGGCCTTGGCCACGGGCGCCGCCGGCCGGAAGGGCACGATACCGCCGGCCGTGGCGGGTTCGCCCGCTTGGGCGACCACCGGCGGCCGGGCTTGCTGGGGCAGGCCGCTTTCGAGGCCCTGATCCAACGGCACCCGAATTTGACCGAGTTCAACTTTCTTCGTGCTCTGCGCGGCGAGCTTCGCCGCCTCGCGTTCCTGTGCTTGCTGTCGTCCGTAAATCGCCAGACCGGAAAACAGCACGACGACAAACACGATGAACAACCCGAACTTGCTCTTGAGGAAATTGCCGATGTTGCGCGGGTTCATGATTTCGGTGCCTCCGTTGGTGCCGATGTCGTGGGCTCCGTCGTTGCGACGGCCTCCCGCCGCGAGGTGTTGATCAAAACAGTGAAGGCGTTGTCCGCGCTGAGATCGTTGCGCGTGCCGTCCGGCAGGCCGACGACGGCGAACTCCGCCTCGGCACTCTCTCCCGGAGCGAGGCGGCGCGGGCCGTTGGCGATGGATTGCTCGAATTTCTCGTGGGCGACCCGTGCCGCGAACGTGCTCGGGGCGAGATCCAGCGTTCGGTCCGTCTTGTTCTTCAGCCGCAGCAAAAACACCACGGCGTCCTCCTTGGAGAAGCGATAGACTTCCTGCACGGTCACCTCCACGTCGGGCAATTCGATCGTTCGGTTCTGCACGCGGAGCGTGACGCCCTCGACGGCCTTTGGCAGCGACTTCGCCAACACCGGATAGGCCCGCGCGCGGTCCAGCAAGCTGAGCCCGATGCGGGGCGAGAACTTCACTGGCTCCGGCGGAGTCTCCACCCGCACCGCCGCCGCCTGCACCGCAGGCTGGAAAATCACGCTCGCGGTGGAATCTGCCGCGACCGTGCGAAGGTTGAGCACATACGCGGAGCGGTCGTAGATTGCGGTCAATCGCGCGACGGCATCCGGCTGGAGGCTGCGCACCAAAATGAAGTTCGATCCGGGAGCATGGGAGACATGAAAGCGCAACGGCGTGCCTTCCTCGACCTCCACCGATTGCCTCCCGCCCTCGATCAACATGTCCGCTCCCGCCACGGCAGTGATCGGACCCGGGAACATGACGGTGGTGACCTCGCGGGACAACGGCAGGTCCACAGCCTGCTTCGGATCAAGCGTGGCCTCGCGGATCGATTGCGCTGCGAGCGCCAAGGCGAGACCGAGGAAGAGTGAAAGGGATTTCAACATGGCGCGTCCTCACGTCTTGATGGGCTCCACCTGGAACGCGGCGACCGCGGTCGGAAACCGCCCGTTGCGGGTCAGGTCCGGGTTCACCAGGAACTTGAATTTCACCCGGTAGCGAAGCACCTCCGTGATCGGCGCTCCCTGATACGAGCCGACGCGGATTAGCTGCACGTCAGCTGACGTGTAGAAGGCGTTGTCCCGCGTGCTCAGAATCTCCGGCACGCCGACCTCCACTTTCTGATGGAGGGATTTGGCTTCGAACTCGGGCTTGGTCCGGTTGAGCGACGCCTGCGCGGTCTGTGCCGCATCGCGGAGGAAGAGTTGTTTGAACAACTCGGGGTTGTCCAAACCCGCCGGGTTGCGTTCGAAGAGCGCCTTGCACGCGAGCTTCGTCTGCATCGCGTGCAGATCTTTCGCCTGCTGAATGTCCACGACGGGCGACACGTAGTAGGTCCCGAGGCTGTCAATCATCACGACCTCGCGCTTGCGCGTCAGTTGCTCGACAAGTTGCTGGCGGTCCCACGCCGACCAAACCCACGCGGCTACCGCGATCAGGAACCAGATCAACGACTGGCGGCGCTGCCGGTCGAAGATCGCCAGCAGCGACGATTTCGGTTTTCCGAAGACCGGTGCGGATCGAGGCGCGACCGGAGCGGTGGTTTCTGCGTTGGCGACCATGTGGATTATTTCTTCTGCGATTGGATTTTCGGAGGCGTTGGGATTTTAGGGGGAGGTGCCTTTTCTGACGCGTCGTCGTCGCGCATCATGCCGATGAACGCGCGTGCGATTTTCTTCTCCGCCGCAAGGATGCGACGGTGGGCTTGGGTTGATGCGTCCGAAGCTTGGGTGATTCTTTGGCTAAGACTTGGCATTGGAATCAATGTCGACCGCGGCCTGATTGGGGTCGTGTTGATGCGGCTGTTTGTCGAAGCCGCTTCGACTCCGCCGACTACCACGGACATGTTCGGAAAACTCTGAGGCAAAAGCTTCACTGGCTTCCGCACGCTGGCGCTGTGCGGAAGCTGACGCTTCAGCCGCCGCCGCGTGTCGGCGCATGAATGAGCCGCCGTAGAATCCGGAAATACCGCCGATCGCGGAACGGGTGGTGCGGGCGGACGCGCCACCGCGCGCAGCAGATTCACCGCCGGCAGCCACCGCACCACCTGCCGCCGCCGCCATCACAGCCGCCACACCAGCGCCTCCGGTAGCAGCGGACACGGCAGCGCCGACTCCGCCGGAAAATGCAGATTGCAACACGCCACCGACGCCTCCCGCCATGGCGGCAGCCGGATTGGCTCCCATCAGCAAGACCTTTGTCGTGACCCACGGCGCGAGGGCGGAGCTGATAAGCATCCACGAACCGACCAAGAGGATCGTCAAGGCGGGGGCCGCGAGAGGAGCACCCGTTGCAATGACCGGGACGAGATTCGCGGTCGCCGCCGCGTCCAACATCGCGTTGGTGACGACGGCCGCCATCACCCAGCCGAATGGCCAGAATACGAGGGCCACGAGCCCCAGAATGTATTTTTGTGCTACGCCGACCATCGGTCGCAGCATGAATAGCGATAAGAACAGCGGGCTCAGCGACCAGCCTGCCGTCAGCAGCACACCACCGATGAGTTTCACGACATACTGCACACCCCACGAGAGCCAGCCGAAGAGCCAAAGGAACGCGTATGAGATGGCCGTGCCGATGGACTTGGTCCCCCAGATGATGTCCCAGACACTCGAATTTGGGCTGGCTGCCGTTTTTCCCGCGACGAATACGATGAAGCGGTCATCAACGTTCGTGGGATCGACGCCCATCATGGCGGCAAAGGCGAAAACGATGTCGCTGAGCCGCATCAGCCACTCGCGGAGGAAGACGGTGCTCAGTCCGATGAGAAATACCTTCGCGAGCAGCCAGATGAAGGTGCCTGCATCCGGTCGGCTGCGCACCGTATGAACGACGAGGCCGACCGAAACGATGGCACTCGCGAGATAGGCGCACCCGCCCCACAACGTGGACAAGCCATCGAAGTAGGTTGCGGGAAGGATGGTGCCAGTAGGTGCGGCCATGTTTTGAGCGGCGTTAAGGATTGGCTTTCTTTGTTTCAGGTGCCGGCTCGGATTTCTTCTCAGGCTCGTTCAACTTGAAGAACGGAGCCGATTTGAACGCCTTGGGTAGCGCGGCCATTTCCTTGCGAGCGGCCTCGGCTCGCATCTTGGCCTCTGCTTCCTCTTTTGCGCGGCGCGCCTCCCTTTCCTGGTCCGCGCAGCCCACGGAAAAAAGGACCAAAAGCACGACACCGGTGACGAATTTTGTTACCATGGGCAGGTTGTGACCAGACGGTTCTGAAGTCTCGGCCGGTCATGGTGACAACGAACGCTCGGTCACGTATTGCAGCAGGCATTCGTAGCGCGGTTTGAAGGCCGTCGAGAGTTTCTTGACCTCCTGTTGGGCGAGTTGACGCCGAGCCTCCGTCTCGGCGTCGCTTTGGGCATTGCTCATCGCGGTTGCCTCCGCCGCCTTCACCTGGACCTGTGCCGCGCTCAACACGACCTCGGCATCGACCGCGGAGAGCTGACCATACTGTGCGTTCAGCACCGCTTCGAGTTTCTGTTCCTCGGCCTCCGTTGTTGCCGCCTGCAATGCCTCGCTGGTGTTCGCGATGGCCCGCTTCAAATCTTCGCGACGGGTGTAAACGTCGCTCTGCACCGCTTTGAACTCATCAACCGTCACGATGATGTCGTGCGACTGTTTGAAGATCTGCGGGTCGCGGGCGATTGGGACCCCGTCGAAATCAGGGAACTGCACTTGAACCTCCGGGAAAATCCCGCCGCGCGAGTCACCGAACAGGCCGCGTCCATCGACCCGGGCCAGTCCTTCCGCCCATTTCCTGACCTGCGTCGGCAGGCTGAGATCGGCGCGGAATTCCGGGAATCCGATGAGGCTACGCACGGTTGCCATGTCGCCCATGCGTTTGAGCTGCGTTTCAAACTGCCGGATTTGCTGCACTTGATTCTCTATCTGGGCCGCCTGCTTCGCGATCTGCTCCGTCATCGCGGCGTAGTTCGTGATGCTCTGCGCGAGATTTGCGAAATCGAATACCACAAGCTGCGCCGACGCGGTGACCGTGGAGACCGCCACCATGATGATGAATGCAAATGCCTTTTTCATGAGCCGGCCTCCTCTTTGGGCATGACGACGCGGATGACTCTTTTCGTGGGCTCGCGACGCACGCCGTCGCGATCGCTGGGTGGCACCGGGATTTCGTAGTAGGCCTCCTCGTAGCCGTCATCCGTTCGGGCCCGCTGGTTGTCGCGCGCGATCCAGTATTGCTGCTTCACCGCGTTCGACTGGCCTTTCTCGTAGCCGGCCAGAAATGCCTCCTGCTGCGCCTTGTTGTTGAAATAGTTGATGGTTTCCCCGACCACGAAGCCCGCCGCCGCACCGACGGCGGCGTTCTTGGCTTTGCCGTCACCCTCCCGGGCGCCGATGTAAGCCCCGCCGGCCGTCGTGGCTGCGGTCGTGGCAAAGTCGCGCGTCCGCCCGGCCGAATCGGCGCTCGCGGTCGCACAGCCCGGCATGATGAGGACAATCAGAATCACAAACAGCAGGCCGATCAGATACGGCTGCGAGAACGAGAGACTGTCTAGGAATCGTTGCATGGGTAGCCTTGGGTTGAGATCAGGATTCGTTGATCGTGAGTTTAAGCTCGTGACCTTGCGCGTGGCCCTGACGCTGCCCCTCGCGCGCGCACATCCGGTCGATGGAGTGGGCGATGAAAACGCGCGCCTTCACCCGCCCTTCGAGAAATTCAACAACGTCCGCCTTCATCCGTAGGCGGTCGGAAGGCGGGAGCAGATGGGTTTCGAGGACCGCCTCGACTTCGGCGACCTCACGCTCGTCCAACGGTTCGCGACCGTCCCGTTCCTCAATGCGCTCCGTGTAGGGCGCGAGGCGTTCGAACAAGCGGTCTTCCTCGACCATCTCATATCCCGCGTGAAGCAGATCGAACCCGGAGCGGCTGACCATGACCTCGGTTGGCTCACCGGACCGCACCATGGTCGCAACTTCTCCCGTTGCCGTCTCCCGCTCCATGAGCCGGAAGATCAGCGCCCCATCTTCAAAGGCGGCCTCGATATGCCGGTGACGGTTCACGCGCTGAGATTCCGAATCCGGCGAGACGGTCTCGGGTTTGCGTGTGACCTGCACATCGGGAAGCTGCACCAACACGCGCGGCAACGGCACGACCTCGCCCGCGGTGCCACGATGCTCGTCCCGATAGCTGCGGCCGAGCACTACCATGCGCTGCGCTTCGCGTTGGATCTCCTCGTTGGTTTTCATGGCTTCAGGCGTTGGCGATGATGGCGTCCACCACGTTGCCGTTTCCGCGTAGCGCCTTTTCGCGCTGATCGAAATGCGCGCCCGAGCTCGACGCGCAGTAGAGCATCTCGCGCGAGGCGACGTTGCGCATCGTCACGATCAACGGGCGGCGCTCGTCGGTGTGGTAATAGGTGAACTGCGAATACTTGGTCCCTACCAGTTTCTCCGGTTCGGGGTGACTCATGACGGCATCCTTCGCCGCATCCGGGATCGGGAAATCCCGGCTCAGGTCCTCGATGTCGGACCGGTCGCTCTGGCGGAGCAGAAACAGGATGCGGCTGTTGCCGAGGACCGCGCCGCGGATGTCAGACGATTTGAACTGCTCGTAGTTCTGCACGGTCGCGACGTTCCAGACATTGTATTTGCGGAGCTGCTGGTAGGACTCGCGCAGCACCTTCTTGCCGGACGGCACGAGCGAGAAGCGTGCGACTTCCTCAAAGATGTTTCGCTTCCGCAGCGCGCGCGGCAGCCGCATCATGTGCGACCGGGTATAGTTCGCGATGAGGAAGGCCGCCGCCGCTTTCAGCTCTTCCGCCGACTCCGGGATGTAGCCGAGTTCAAAATGAGCGATCTTGCCCGTGAGCGAGACGTTCGAGACGCCATCGAAAAGTTCGCCGTAGCTGCCGCCTGCGGACCATGGCTCCAGGAGCGTGGCGAGGTAGCGCATTTCGTCGGCGTGCGGCCCGGACGCTTCGGCCGAAAGCAGTTCCTGCAACTGCCCATGCTGCGGCATTTCGGCCGGCGTGAGCCGTGCGAACACGAGGTCGCGGACTTGTTGCGCGCCGGCCCCGTCCTTCGCGAACCGGACCACGTCGCCTTCGTCGGGCGTAGCGGCGAAAGCTGCCGCCTCATCGCCCCGAGGCTGCTCCCATTCGGCGAACTCGAGGAACGCATCGAGCCCCGTGGCCTGCGGCCCCATCCGGGTCCGGCGATACAGGTCGAGGGCGTAGGCCCGGCGGGCCATGGCCACCTTCTCCTCGGGGTGCCGGTTGAAATACCACCGCGCGAAATCCTCGTGGAGGCGGCCGATGGCGTTCGCGAGGAGCGCCTGCCGCAGCTTGTTGCGGTCTTCGTCTTTCGACTGACCGACCATGAGCATCGGCAGCGCCGCCGCCGCGCTTAGGTGTAACCCGGACAGCGGCAGGCCCCGCGTATCGAGGTAGTTCATGGTCAGCTTGCCGTTCGCCTGGACGATGATCGGCTCCGCAGACGGATCGACCGTCTTGGCGTAGGTGGTGTAGGACTCACCTTCCTCCACGATCATCGTGTAAGCGTAGAACGGTTCCGTCTGCGTCAGAATATCGATGATGTTGACGCTCTTGCCGGAACCGGTGGTGCCGATGACGACCGCGTTTTGGGGCGTCTGGTTGTTGCCTTCGCCGACAAACGTCCGTCCGCCGACAAGGTTCCCGTTGGGACCCTCGAAAATGAACTCCGCCTGATCGAGGTGGCCCACCGGTGTGGACGAGAAGGGCAGGATGTTCGCGACGAGCGCGTCGTCGTAGTGATGCCAGAGCGAATCGTAGCGGCTGAACGACCAACCCGGCCACGTGCAGTAAAAGAAGTTTCTCGCGGAGGGTTCGAGGGCGGGCTCGTAGGCCTGCGCCCGTTCCATGCTGCCGACCGCCGCCTTGAGCGCGGTCAGCTTCGCCCGCAGGTCCTCCCGGTTCCGATCCCACGCGCGGATGATATATTGGATGCGGTAGGGTGAATTGTCGCCGTTGCTGTATCGGGCGATCTTCGCGGCCTTCGTGCGCAGGGCCGCGAGCAGCTTCACCTTCTTCAGGCTCTCGTAGTCGCCCTCGACGCGATTCAGCTCCTTCTGCTCTTTCTCGATCAGCTCCTCCACATCGACGGACTCGACATTGACCGTGATCGCGTAGTCCCGGAATCCCAGCTTCGTCAGCAGGTAGGCGAGGCTCGGGCGGGTCCGCTTCGGCAGCGACTTGAGCACGAGCATTCCATGGTAGCAGCCATCGAGGTAGAAGCCGGTGTCCGGTTTCTCCAGCGGACGGCCTTCGCCGAGCCAGCAGTTTTCCTGAATGGACTTCTGCGGATCGAAGAACTCCAGAGGATCGGCGACCTTCTGTTCCGGCAGTGAGGGATTGAGAAACTCCAGGAAGTGCTGGAAGTGATCGGCATCGGTCATCGGCCGCACCTGCCCGCCGCTCCCGCCAAAGAGCGCCTGCAGGAACTGCCCGATCTGGTTGAATTGCTCGGCGTAGGTGCCGAGCAACGCCTCCTGCGTGAGCCGGCCGGCGCTCTTGCCAAACACGGCGGCATCGACCGGCGTCGTGAAATACAGGCGAAGCCGCTCCCGGCGAAGTGCGCCGGATTCGATCATGCGCCAGTAGCGCACGAACCGCTCGTTGCGCTGACGCTTGCTCCATTCGTTGGTCGCGTGCTTGGCGGTGTCTTCCCGGTAGCGCTGGAGCGGTTTCCGGAAGTCGGAATCGTTCGTCCATTGCACCTGCATTCGCCAGCCGGGTTTCAGGACCGATAACAACGCAACCAGATCGGACTCGAATGCGTTGTGATGGATCGGATCGGCGTGCTCCAGGTCGGGGGCGATAACCTCAAATCCTCGCGCGATGAAGCCGCCGCGATGGAGGCCTTCGAAGATAATCATGTCTTCGCCGAAATAGCCGTCGGCGGGTTCGGTTCTCATGCGACTTTCTCCCCGTGTTCGGCCAACGCTTCTTCCAGCCTTTCCTCTGTGACCGTGAGTTGCTCTTCCAGCCGCTCGTAGTCCGCGCGTGCCACGACGGGTTGCTCGCGCTTGTTCAGCTTGGCGTCCGTGTTGCCGGTTAGCTTCCCAACCGAGCGAGCGTTCGCGCCCGAATGACGGGCCATTCCATGGCCCGCTTGGGGCGGGCTAACGACCAACTCGCGCACTTCAACCTCGGGAGTCACTGGCGAACCGGCGACGGCGAAGGGATTCGCCGGCCGCCGGGCACGCGGGCCGAATTGGAAGGAGAGCAGTCCCGACTCGACCAACGCGGATTCGAAGAAGTCGGTGTCGTAGTGCTCCGGCTTGTTGTTCTTCAGCGTGAACACATACGTCACCGACAGCGCGCAGAGCACGACGCCCACCAGCAGGCACAATAGGAGCGATACCCCGAAGATCCCCCATAGGAAGATCACCATCAGGATCGTCGCGCCTCCGGCACCCAACAGATACCAGCCGGAGTTCCCGGTCATGCCCAGGAACTCGCCGGAGGACTGGGCACCTTGGTTGGCGTCGTGCTCGTTGAGGTGCGTGCCGTTCATGGAATCGGAGCGGGTTGGGCCCGGATCAGGGGGCGAAGGTGCCGACGCCCGACGCTTCGAGTCCCATGTTGCTCCACATCGTGCGCACGATGGCGAAGGCGAGTCCGCTCACCATGGCCCCCGCGAAGGCCCACTTCGCGATGGATTGCCGGCCCATCATCATGGCGACACCGGCCGCCACGATGCCGACCGCGGCGAAGGTTCCGCTCAAATACATGATGATGGCGTTGCCCGATTCGGTCGCGGTTCTGAGATCCACGGCCGCGGCCCGGGCCAATGACGGCAGGGCCAGGGCGGTGAAGCCTAGCAACACGAGTTTACGCCCGCTGCCGTCCGCTGGCTGCGGGCGGCTCTCCGCATGGATGTGCCACGCGCGCATCATCATCGCCGCACCGGTCACGAACGCCACATAGGGCGTCACAAGGGTTAGAATTGTCATGTTCATTTGCTGTTACTCGTTTGTGCCGGCGCTTGAGGGGGCCGTTTCCCCGCATTCCACCCGACGCGTTGAAGTGCGAGGGACGAACTGCGTGATCGCTGTTCGGCGCCTCCGCGACCGGTCCGCTCGTAGCGATCGAAAACTCAATCGCACGAAAGGAACCGGTGCGGTTCGCCGTCGGATCGAGGAAATCGCACTACTCACCGCAGGTTTCCAAGCACGCAGCCGTTATTTTTCCGTTACAGAAAAAACGATCGTTGTCCATCAGCAGTCCTCGCGGGTGGTTCGGTAAAGCGAAGTTCGGTCGCAAAAGTGTCCATCTCGCGGTCCCGGTCCTCACCAAGTTCCGGCTGGGCCCGCAACCGCAGGAGCGAGTGATCTTCCACCGCCAGAAAGAGCGGTCCGAGGTTGTGACCGCGGATCACGACAAGCCACCCGCCAATCTCGATTTTGAGAATATCAGGTTCGCTGTATCCCCAGCGCGCCTCGACGTAGTGCAGCCAAGGAATATTGCGACGCAGCTCTTTCCCGTCGTCAAACGTGACATGGCTCGCGTGTGCCGCCGTGTCGAAATACAACTTTGGTTTTCGGAGTGGAATACCCGGCGTCATAGCGCATGGCGCTTACCCTGCGTTTCACCTTGTTGTTGCTTCGCCGCCGCGCTGAGCCAAGTGGCGCGAATCTGCGGGCTCAGATTACGCAGGGGACGCGGCACCAGTTGTTCGTTTTCCACGATGCGATGCCGCGCCATGAACTCCGTCGCGAGCTCGCGGCCCGCGTCCGGCAGGGCGAGACGGCGCAAAATCTCATCCTTGTGCGAGACGTAGATCGCGTGAGCACCGCGAAAGCGGGTGTTGCCGACGTAGAACTGGCGACGGGCGAGCGCACGTGCCGCGACTTCGCCGAGAACGAGGAGCGATTCCTCCGACGTGCTCCCCTGCGAACGATAGGACGTGAGCGCGTGGCCGTAAGTCCACGCCGCGAAGTCGGGCGGCAGTTCGCGCCCGTCTGTGAGCATGACTTTGTTCGCGATCGGATCGACGTGCGCGACCTCCCTAAAATCGCCGTTGGCGAAGCCTGCGTCGTCATTGCGTCCGCGAATCAGGAGTTTGTCGCCCACCGCGACAGCGAGTGATTGCACGCGGCCCACGTCAAAGGAAGCGCGCTGCTTGCGCGTAATCTTCGCCTCGCGGCCTTTCGGCCCGCGCACCCATATCCCGTCCGGAACAACCGCGATGACCTCAGCGGCCACGCCACGTTTGAAAAAACGCGTGTCGCGAGCGAAGAGCAGCCGGTCACCGATCTGGTATTGGTCCCAATGCACCTTCTGCTCTGCGGTCCACGTGAGCGGCTTCACCGCCTCGCGCATCACTTCCATTTCTCCGAGGAGGCCGGCGTGCCGGAGGGCCGGCCGAACCTGCGCGTTGAACCGCTCGATTTCGTCCCAGAACGGAATCACGACCAGCGTCCCGACTCCTTTGACACGATTGCCGACGTAGTGCTCCGCCGCGCGAGCAAATAGAGATTCATCGTCGGCTGTTTCGCGAATAAGTCCGCGTCGGTCGGCAAATGCGAAGGCCTCGGCAACATCACCCGATGCGAGCAGCCGGCTAAATCGACGGTCGGCTTCGTTGCGCTGACGCAGCACCTCAGCGAGACGAACGACCGGCGTCCCCGAATGCTTGATCACGTTCCGTAACGCATCGCCGCGTTCGACGCTGTAGTGCTGCTTCGTGTCGCCAACCAGGAGCACGCGGGCGCGAACGTCGTGCGCGATCTTCGTGAGCTGGTCGAGTTGCTGCGTGGACAAGAGCCCCGCCTCATCGACCAGCACGACGCGACTCGCTGCCTCCGCCTGCATTGCTTCGCTGACGAGGAAGCGTTGCACGGTGTCGGCTCCATCGAAGCCGCTTTCGACCATCGTGTCGCGTGCCCGTGTTGTCGGCGCGAGCGGCACGAAGCGCCGCCCGCCTGCCGCGAGGTGTGCGCCTTCGATTGCCGTCAGCACGGTCGTCTTGCCCGTGCCGGCATCGCCGACCAACACGCTCATAAAATCCCGGCTACTCAGAATCTCGTGTGCCGCGTTGCGTTGGCCAGCGGTCAACGTGACCGGCAAATGCGCGGCGTCGCCTATCGCGAAGCGTTGGTTCCGGCCCGTGACCACGCGCTGCACCGTCGCGGTTTCCTCGCGGCGGATCATGCGCAGTGTCATTTCGCCGTCCTTGCGAATCGTTTCGGGGTGCGTTTCCAGCGCGTGGCGTAGCTCGCGCCAGCGATAGAAGTCGGGATGCAGTTCAAGCGCCGCACCCAGCACGGAGCCTTCACGCACGACGCTGCTCCGCTCATAGACGTGCCGCAGCGCCGCTTCCAAAACGGTTTGCGCGTTGCCGTGCGACCACTGCTCACGCGAAGCCTGCGTTCGTGCGTTGCGAACGAGGTCATCCAACTCCCGCGTTTCGTCGGGGTTCAGCTCCGCTCGTTGGCGAGCGCGAACCTGCGGCGTGCTGACCTCGGTCAGCTTGTCCGCGCGCGATTCACGGACGAGGATTTCGATTTCGCGCTTCGTAGCCTTGCGGCCTTTCTCTGTCGCGAACTCTTCCGCGAGTTTCTGAACGTGGTTCGTTCGTTTCGAGAACCGCTCGCGCAGGTGTTCGACGCCCCGGATGGAAAAACCTTTCGAGTTCATCTCATACGGTTCGTAGCCGAGCGACCGCAACCGGCCCGCCAACTCGCGATAAAGCACCTGCCGGAGATACGGCGACGCCCGGAGCATTTCGGCGGGTTGCAACGCGAGCCATGAGTTGCGCGTCGCATCCCAAGTCGCGTTGGCAAGAACCGCATGCCCGTGCAACTGCGGGTCGAGATCGCGGCTCGCGTCGTGCAGGAAAAGCGCCCCCGCGAAATTCCCGGTGAGCCGAAACGCTTCCGTTCCGGCTGCTTCGCCGCGGCGTTCACGCACCGCGGCGAAGCGTTCCATTTCCGCGAGGGCGATTTTGACGGATTCGACGAACGCTTCACGAACGCGCTCATCTCCGCCGACCATCGCCAGCACGCTTACGTCTTTCGGCGCGGACAACTGGACATCGAAGAAGGCGACGCGGTCGGCGTGATCGCGGGCGGTCAATGCCTCGCCGGTGAGCGGATGGCGGTTTTGCCGGAGCGCATCGAACGGTTCATCGGCAACCTCGCCCGACAAACCAAGCGCCTTCGCGCCTTCGCCGATCCACTCGCCGCGCACCTCCTTTTCTCCTTCCGTCCAATAGTCGTTCTTTCGCAGGTGATGCGAGAGGTAGTTGGCTCCGTTGCGAATTCTTCCGACTGTAATCATGCGAAACATCACGGTCGATTTCATCGCCGCCCACAACGAGCCGTGCCCCCCGTGTTCGGTGTAGGTGACCTACCGCAAACGGTGTAGTCAGTCGCACGTTTTCGGGGCGTTTTTCGGACATCCTTGCCTTCGACAAGCCGGATTGGTGCGCGTAAGTCGCCGGTGCTTTTTTGCAATAGACGCAATACCCTAACGAGTTCGTTGGGTTCGGACACCGCACAAAAACGGCCGAAAGCCGGGCACGCCGCATCTACCGTTTTTTCGGTAGGCTCACGCTCTCGCGGAAAATTCGCACCGGGCCTTTTTTCATATCGATACGCGATGAAACGAATCCCGGCCCCTGATATTTTGGTCCGCCAATGGTTGCAAAATCCACACGCCATCACGGTCGCGGCGTTCGTTTTTTCAGGTGTTTTCCTCGGGATCGCGGGTTGGCTTATCCAGCGGAATCTTCGCCACAACGAACCCGGTTTGCGCGCTCCGTGCGCGTTGCCGCTCGCGTTAATCATCTCCGCCGCCGGTGTGTTTGGGGCGTGGCGTCTGCCGTCACCGTATGGGCTCATCGCAGGTAGCGTTGTCTGCGGGCTCGCTGGACTTCTCTTTTACTACGCCGATCATCGGCGGTGGGTGCGCGACCCAGCGGGAAAGATCGTGGCGGATCGGTGGCAAATCGTCGTCACGTTCGCCGGATTCCGTTGGACGCGCGACAAAGCCAATCGCCATTTCTTTTTTTCCGGTGACACCGGTTCGGGAAAAACCTCCGGTATGAATGGTCTCCTCGCCGCGCTCATCCGCCGCAACCCGACGCTCGGTGGCGTAGTCATGGCTAACAAGGGTGACGAATGGTTTTACCTTGAATGGCTCGCCAAAAAATACGGCCGCGAGAACGACATCATTCGACTTCGCCCGCGCTTAGTCGGGGAAAACGGTAAGCCTCTCCACCGGCTGAACGTAACGGGCGACGCCCGGCTGCCGTTTACGACTCGCGCCCGCATCCTCGTTGACACGGCCGCCGCCCTGAATCCGAAGGACGAAAAGAGCTTCTTCAAAATCAAAGGCGCGGCCCACATCGGCCGAGCGTTTGAACTTTTGGCCGACATCGGCCGCCCGGTCACGGCCACCAACGCCTACGACCTGCTCACTTCTGAGAAGGAGTTGAAGGCCGCGTTGGTGAAGCTGACCGAGCTTGACCCGACCGAGCGCCGCATCCGCCTCGCCGAAACCTTGGAGCAGACCTACCTCAAACATGAGGCGAAGGAGCAACGCGCCGGTGAAATCGGCACTTCTCAGAACTATCTCGAATTTCTCGGCACGCCGGAAATCGCGGAAATCTTCAGCTCTAATGAGCCCGATACCTGCTCCATTGGCGATGTGGATAAAGGGAAAATCTTTTGCATCGACGTTCCCCAAGATTACACGACCGAACGTCAGTATGTGTTCACCGTCGCGAAACTCCTGCTCTACCGCCACGCCCTCCGCCGTTACGCGCTCCCGCCGCATCAGAAATACGCCCTAAACCAGCTCATCTTTGTCGGCGACGAGTTTCAAAACGCCATCACCGCCAGCCACGACGGCACCAGCGATTTCAACGTCATCGACCGCCTGCGCGACTGCATGCTTATGCTCGTGGTGTCCGCGCAAGCCTTCGAGTCACTCATCCCTCCGCAGACAAAGGAGCAGGCCGAAGTCCTCGCACTCAATTTGAAGAACCTTTTCATGTATCGTGCCGCGTCTGAAACAGACGCGCTTCGCTGTGCGAACGCCCTCGGCAAGCACTGGATCGAGCGCGGTTCCCGAACCGTTCACCAGGACCACACGGCCCACAGCTACCAGCGCGTGGAGGAGTTTTTGATCAAACCGCACGAGTTTCGGAACTTACCCGACCACACTGCCGTCGTGCGCCATTGCACCAACGGCTACAAGAAGGTTAGTCTCCGGCCTGCCTAAGCCTCCCTTTTAATACCCGAATCCGATGAAACCGAAAGAAAGCTCCGAAATCAGTGTGCAGACCTTGCTCACGCTCAGACAGGAAAGCGACGCGCTTCGTGTCATCACCGAAAAGCTTCGCGTAAAGGAGATGGGGCCGTCCGACCACATTCGCACCAAACATGAGGTCAAAGCGTTCGTGGAGTCCGGTGACGCGAAGGCCGCCGAAGCCCTCATCAAACAAGTCAGCGAGCGCACCGCCGCCCATCAGGCCATCACGAATCGAATGACCGAGCAGCGACAGCGGAGCCAGCAGATGAATCAGTAATCAATGGCCGCGATGCCCAAGATTGCCGCCAGCCAAGTGTAACGCGAAAAATATCCCCAACATCACCACGATCACAGCGAGTAGTAGCTTGAAACCTATGCTAAGGCCGTTTCCGGTCGCTTCGAAATCAGGCGGGAGCGGGACGTTTTTTCGCTTCCGCAGTTCACGTTGCCCGTGGCGAGTCAGACCCCACGGCTTAAACACCGACAGGATCGTGGCCACGAGCAGCACAAGGATAGCTAGGCTGGCATCAGCCAAAAGTTGTGAACCCAAACGACCTATGGTGGGCAAGGTTCCGTCCGTAACACCCGACACACGCTTCGCGGCATCCGCAACGGCGGTGAATTGGTGAAGCAGCAGGAGGATCGTGGAACCGATGGTGAGAACGAGCTTCACGGTCACCCAATAATACCTGAGCAAGCCCCATTCGGTTCCGAGTCCTTGGATAAGCCCTGTAGCAAGCGTGGCGAAACTCAGCGGGAGGATGACGAACTTACCGATCAAATTCATCGCAATGTAAGCACCGCGCACACTCTCGACTTCCCGACTATTCAACCCGGCAATACCAAGAACTAGGAAAGCGGCCACCGCGCCGAGCCAGCCAACGGAGGCGGTAATATGCGCCGTCAATCCGATCTTGCGTAAACGCGGATTCATCGCTGGGACGGGTATCGGAATTGCGTATCTTCAATGGAGCGGCTCATTTCGCCCACGATGATTCGAAACGCGCATCGGCCCGGTCAACGAACTCGCACGCGCGAATGTTCGGTAACGGACAAAATGCGTGATTTGTCCAAAAACTAGCGGGAATCAGCCATGTCCAGAGCCAAGCCAGACCGTCGGATCGCGCGCACCCAGCAATCACTTCATCGGTCGCTAAACACGCTGATTTTGGAGAAGGGTTACGAGGCGACTACCATCAAAGACATCGTCTCCAATGCGAATGTCGGGCGCTCGACGTTTTACGCACACCACGGCAGCAAGGAGGGGTTGCTGCTGAGTGGACTAGAGCACCTGCGCGCGGCCCTGTTGGCACAACGAAGCGGGGCGTCTGCCGCGCCACGCGGGCAAGACATGCCCATGCTCGGTTTCAGCCGAACATTCTTTGAGCATGTGCATGAGTATCGCGATGTCCTCCAAGCTCTCCTCCAAAACGAGGGCGGACCGATCGTGACGCGCAAGATCAAGCGACTGCTCGCCGATGTGGTCCGGCACGACTTGCGCCGCGCCAAGCCAGAGGGGCGCACCGATGAAGTTCCGCGCGAGGCGTTGATTCAGTTCACCGTGGACACATTCTTTTCTATTCTGCTGTGGTGGTTTGAGCGCAGTCCAAAACTATCCCCTGTCGAGGTGGACGCGATTTTTCGCCGGCTTGCATTGCCAGCTCTCGCTGCGGCCGGAGCGGCCTGATCCGCGCGCGAGTCTTCACTCGCTCATGTCAGCTCCAATGTTTGCCGGCTACAGACGCACTCGCCGCAAACGAAGCGCGTTGGTGATGACGGACACCGAGCTAAGACTCATCGCGGCGCCCGCGATCATCGGACTCAACAGCACGCCAAAGAACGGATAGAGCATCCCCGCCGCCAGCGGCACGCCGAGCGCGTTGTAAATGAAGGCGAAGAAAAGATTCTGCCGGATGTTGCGCATCGTTGCGCGGGATAACCGGATCGCTTTGGCGATGCCGCGAAGATCGCCTTTGATCAGCGTGATTCCTGCGCTCTCCATAGCCACGTCCGTGCCCGTGCCCATCGCGATGCCGACATCGGCGGCGGCGAGGGCTGGCGCGTCATTGACGCCGTCACCCGCCATCGCGACGACCTCGCCGCCTTGTTTGAGCGCGTTGACCTTCTTGATTTTGTCGGCGGGTTCGACTTCGGCCTCGAATTGATCGAGGCCGAGTTTGCGCGCGACGGCTTCGGCCGTGCGTCGATTGTCGCCCGTCGCCATGACGAGCTTCACGCCGAGTTCGTGCAGCATCGCAATGGCCTCGGCGGTGGATTCCTTGATTGGATCGGCGACGGCCAACAACCCTGCCCCCTTTCCATCTACGGCGGCGAACAGCACCGTCTTGCCGTCAGTTTGGAGGGCGTTTGCCCGTTCTTGCAGAGCGGCATCCACCGAGACGCCTTCGGCTTCGAGAAACTTCAATTTGCCAACGAGAATGTTTTTCCCCTCCGCCGTCCCGGCGACGCCGCCCGCCGTGACGGAGCGGAAATTAGTTAGTTCTGGCAAGGCCAGCTTCTTCTCTTCGGCTCCGCGCACAATGGCGGCAGCGAGCGGATGCTCCGATGACCGTTCGAGTGAAGCTGCCACCCGAAGCAGCGCGTTTTCATCAAAGCCGGCCACGGGCAAAACATCCGTCAGGCGCGGCTTTCCTTCCGTGAGTGTGCCGGTCTTGTCCACGACGAGGTAGGTCACTTTGCCGAGATGTTCGAGCGACTCGGCGTTCTTCACCAGCACGCCGGCCTGCGCGCCACGGCCGACGCCGACCATGATGGCCATCGGCGTGGCCAAGCCCAGCGCGCACGGACAGGCGATGATCAGCACCGCCACCGCGTTGACGATGGCGTAGGCGAGACGCGGCTCAGGACCGAAGAAAAACCAAATCAAAAACGTCAGCACCGCGATGACCGCGACCGCAGGCACGAAGATACCCGAAACCTTGTCCACCAATCCTTGAACCGGAGCGCGGCTGCGCTGCGCGTCCGCGACCATCTGCACAATCCGGGAGAGCAGCGAATCCGCGCCCACTTTGTCGGCTTTAAGGATGAACCCACCGGTGCCATTGACCGTGCCACCGGTCACGCGGTCGCCGGCCTTTTTCTCTACGGGCAGCGATTCGCCGGTGAGCATAGATTCATCGACGGACGAAGTGCCCTCCTCGATGAGGCCGTCCACAGGAACCTTTCCGCCCGGACGCACGCGCAGCCGGTCGCCGGTTTGAACTTCTGACAACGCGACCTCGGCATCGCCGGTCGCAGTGACGCGAATGGCGGTCGGCGGAGCGAGATTCAGCAGCGCCTTGATCGCGCTGGAGGTGCGTGCCCGCGCCCGGAGTTCCAGCACCTGCCCGAGCAACACCAGCACGACGATGACGGCGGCGGCTTCAAAATAAACGTCCACCATGCCGCCGTGCATCCGCATGGCCGGCGGGAATGCGTCGGGCAGGAAGAATGCGACTGCACTGTAAATCCACGCGGAGCCGACGCCGAGCGCGATCAAAGTGAACATATTCCAATGCGCGTTGCGGAACGATCGCGCGCCGCGCACGAAGAACGGCCAGCCGGCCCACCAGACCGCTGGAGTCGAAAGAAGAAATTGAATCCACCGGCTGACGGTCCCGTTGGCAACATGGGCAAACGCCGGCACAAGGTGCGCCATCGCGAGCACGAAAACCGGCAACGCGAGGGCACCGCCGATCCACAAGCGTCGCGTCATGTCGCGCAGTTCGGAATTTTCCTCTTCGGCATCGCTTGCGCTCGCCACCTTGGGTTCGAGCGCCATGCCACAGATGGGGCACGCACCGGGATGATCCTGCTCAATCTGCGGGTGCATCGGGCAGGTGTAGATCGTCTTGCCCGCCGCAGGTGCGATCCACGCGTGATTTCGCTCCAGCGCCATGCCACACTTGGGACAGTCGTCTGGCTTGTCGCTCACCACTCCCTCGCACATCGGGCAGAAGTATTTTGCACCGGCCGGCGGCTTCACCGCTTCATGCGCGTGGTCGTGCTCTTCATGGCGGCCGGAAGCGGAGGACGGATGGTGATGGTGGTTCATGTGATTGCTGACGGAGCTGGGTCGAAACCCTTACACTTTTTCATGGTGTTACGAACGCGTGATGCGGCCGGCCTCGACGGTAGCCGCGTTGGGTGCATAATTATTTTTTGAGTAGCTTGCCGATTACGACGGCGAGCAGAACCACCACCAAGGGGGCAATCACCGCCCAGACCCACATCCCTCCGCCGCCCCATCCACTCATCCATCCGTCGGTGTGATTCATGTGATCATGCGTTAATTTTGTTTCGTATGTTTTCGTTGCGGTGAACGGCCTTTTGCAGATTCACTGATCGAGCGCGTGCGGTGCCGGTTCTCCGCGTTGATTCGACCTCAATGGTGTTTGTAGAATCCGACACTTTTGATGTCGTTCCACGAGGTCGTTTGATGGCAGAGGAAGCATTGGCTGACCTCGGCTTTTTCCATTTTAGCCACGCTCATCGACACCATCTTGAAGTGCATCATGTAGTGGCTGGGCGGTGCCTGATGGCATTGGGCGCAGGACTGCGAGCCGGGCGACGGGTGGCGGAATTCCGGAATCGTCCACTTCGCGGTAGCGTGGCATTGCGCGCAGTCGTTGCCGAGGAGGCCGCCGTGCCGGTCCTTGCTCTGATGGCAAGTCGCACAATTGAGGAGGGCTTCTTCGCGTTGTAGTTGCGGTGTGGCCGAAAACGGAGCGCCCTTCGCGCCCTGCACGAGCCACATGGCGAAGTCGTCGCGCGGTTTATCCCGCTTGTGCGGTTCGTGCTGCATCTGGTTCAGCCCGATTTGTGCGAGGGCGACATGATCCATCTTGGTCGTGCGCAGAACGCGGCCTTGGTGTTCGAGATGGCAGGCGGTGCAATAGGCGATGTCCGCGTGGAACGCGCTTGGCTGACGTTGAAGCAGCGCCGTGTTGCCCGCATGGCAGACGATGCAGCTCTTCGCCTCGACGCCCTTCAGCGCCGAGTGGCAAGCGGCGCAGTTATTTTCCAGAAATGCGTGCGGCTGCGACAAATCGCCCGGACGCACCGCCCGCTGAACCCTGACTTGCGCACGCGGAAAATGCAGGACCGAGAGCGTCGCCGCCGCGATCCCGGCAATGATGAGCGCCATCGAGAGCACGAACTTGGTCATGGGAGCCACCTCAGCCCGAAGTAAATTCCGGACGCAACGTGCGCAGCGAGCAGCGCATAGAAGACGACCGAGACAACGATGTGAACCGTCAGCGCGCCCGCAAACCAGCGCTTCAGCAGTTCATGCGTCCGAATCGAATACTCCAAATCCGCCACGCCTTCGGCGATGAGAGTGACGCGCCTGGCGGAACTTTCGGGCGCGGGCGCCGGCCCCAGCGCAGCCACGCCTGCGGACAACGACGGCTCCTTCGGGGGTTCTTTGCTATCGCTGGCGGACTTCTCAAAGACGCCCCAAGCGTAGTCCAGATCGCCCCTCGCCGTCTGCAAGAGCAGGAGCTTATCCTTCATGTCGAGGTTCACGAAGGGCGTGAGGTAGCGCAGAACAATTCCGCTCACGACGACGAGTAGCATCGCCGTGGTCAGCGCGACGCCGAGCGGGCTGGTATATTTGTGCCCCGTGTGGACGAGCGCGAGCAGCGCCCCCACAATGCCCGTGTAGATGTGAATCGACAGCCACGTCTGCAAAGAAACGTAGCGAGTGATGCGCTCCTTGAGAAAAGGGATGCGCTTCACGAAGACGTAAACCAGAGGGATAAACATGAGCACCGCCCCGGAGATTCCGAACACGGCTCCGAGGCCGCTGCCCGCAAAGCGAGGTGAGACGTGCAGGAGGAATCCGAGCCACGCGAATACGAGCACGACAAAGACGCTGACGACGATGAAGCGCTCGCGATTTTTCATCGCTACGCCTCCACGGTCACTTCGGTTTTCGGCTTCGCCTGGCAGGCTAGAATGACGCCGGTTTTCCTGTCGTCGTCGTCGAGTGCGTCGTCGATTGCCATATCCACCTCCCCGGCCGTCATCTTCACTTTGCACAAACCGCAGGTGCCGACGCGGCAGGAAAACTGGATGCCGATCCCGAGGTCTTCGGAGAGTTCGAGAATGGTCTGATCCGTCCGAATTTTGGCGGATTTATTGTTCGCCGAGAACGTGACCAGCGGGCCGGTCGCAGCGGGGGTTGGTCTCGCAGAAATTCCGGGAGTGGCGGGCGGAGGTTTCACCGCCCCGAACGCCTCGGTCTTCAGGTTCTCAGTCGTAACTCCGATTTCCGTGAGCAGCTCTTTGATGGCATCCATCATCGTTGGTGGCCCGCAAAGTTGAACTCGCCGCGAAGCGAGATCGGGGACCGCTCCGACGAGGAACTCTTTTGTGATGCGCCCGCGTGGCCCCTTCCAGTCCGGCGTCGGCTTCGACATCGTGATTATGACGTGCAGCTTTGGATTGCGCAGCTCGAGCGCGGCGATGGCTTTCCCGAAAATCAAGTCGGTTGGAGAGCGGCAGCCGTAAACATAAAAAATATCACCGGGCCACGACTGTTCGGTGAGAAACCGGGCGATGCTCATCATCGGCGTGATGCCGACCCCGGCTCCAATCAAGACGACGCTGTCCGCCTCGGTTCCGGTGAACGTAAATTTACCGACCGGGCCTCCCGCTTCGATTTCGTCCCCGACCTTGAGCAGATCGACCATGTGGCGAGAGACGGCACCGCGCTCCTCGCGCTTCACGGTCAGTTCAACGTAGTCGCGCTCGTTCGGCGACGACGAGATCGAGTATGAGCGATTCATTCGCGCCCCGCCGATCCCAAACGCGACGTTGAGAAACTGACCAGGAGTAAATGTGAATGGCAAAGGCCCGCCACCCAGCGAGCATAGGCGGAACGTGGAAACGGACGGCGTTTCGCGCACGATGCGCTCTACACGAAGCCGCCCCGCCCACTTCGCCGTCAACGGCGCGGCTGCATTCGGCGGCGTAGCGGGAGCGGAAGAAACTCCCGGTGGTGGAGTCGATACCGCTGGTTTTTCTGCTGGCGCGGAGGGAGTCGCTTCGGGTTTTAGTGACGTTGGCGGCGGCGTTCCGATTAGCGGAGTTTTTCCGCCTGGCGGCGCGGACGGCCCCGGCCCACCGCCCAATGGCGGCGACGATCCCGGTGGCTCAGATCCCGCGCTAGGTTCAATCCTTCCGAACAGGGCGGCGGCCCGACGCATCTTGAAGAAATACATGGCGAGCATCGCGAACGCAAAGACGACGAGCAGCGCCATCGTGAAGAGATGCAGGGGCGAGAGCCCGCGAACGCCATGCGGTGCGTCGCCCACGACGGGAGCGACGAGGCTCATCTCCCGTTTGAACCAAGCCAGCGCGACATCACGGGGCGCGCGTCCCTCCGCGAGCGCGCGGCGTGCGGCGATGCCGCTGTCGAACTGCGCCGCGCCTTCGCGCAGACGGGTCATGGCGTCGTGCATCGCGGCGTAGTCGCCGGTCCGAGTGCCGGCTTTGAGCGTGTCGAGTGCCTGCCCCATCAGCGTCGTGCCCGCGTGCATTCGCTCACCGGCCTGTTGCTCGACTTGCTTGCGCTGTTCGAGGGTGAGCGACGGCAAAGCCATCAACGTCGGGTAAAGTTCCTTTGGCGGCGGGGCGCCCATCATCCCCTTCATCATTTCGCCCATCCCTGCCATCATGTCGCCTGCGCCACCGGGCGCAGTGACGCCGCCGGCCGCGGCCGGCATTGCCCCGGCTCCCGCAGCCGCAGGGTGATGGCTGGCGTGCTCATCAGGCGACTGCGCGTTCAGACGCGGCGCCGCAAGCAGCCCGACGAGCAGCCCGAGTGCAGCCGAGGCACCGATTAAGCGCCACCGGTCGAGTGGCTGAAAGTCCGATTTCATGATTGTGGTTGGCAGCGTCCGAGCCGGCCGGGCGACTCCCGAATTGCCCGAGCATCCATCAATTCGATTCTCCGTTTCTTGCCACGAGGGAGCAGCCAGAACGGATCGTGGCAGCCACAGACACCTGTCGTCAGTTCCTCGGCCTCAGGGGGACCCCAAGTGCCGGGTTCGTAGATATGCACGGGAGTCACCGCTCCCAAGATCGGTTGAACGACCGCCCACGAAGCCTCGACGCAATCCTGACCTGCGAAGAGCGTGCCATCACCGGTCATGGCGTCGCCCAAGAGCCTCTCGTAGGCGCCCATCTCATCACCGCGCGGGTGGTTGATCACCTGAAGTTCCGTCGGATCGCCGATCAACTCCCCGCCAGGTCGCTTCACTCTCGCGCCGATGCCAATCGTTACGTCCGGGCTTAGCCGGAAGCGCACATAGTTCGCCTGGCCCGGGCACAGTTTTCCGAGCGCGGGCGGTTTGAGCATGACTAGCACCTCGGTCATTGTCGTCGGGAGGCGCTTGCCCGTCCGGACGAAGAACGGCACGCCTTTCCAGCGCGGAGAGTCGATGCGGAGCCTGGCGGCGGCGAAGGTTTCAACCTTCGAGTCGCGCGCGACGCCGTCCTCCCGGCGGTAGCCGCGGAACTGTCCGCGCACGATGTCGCCCGGGCCGAGCGGACGGATCTTCCTGAACACTTTCACCTGTTCGGCGCGGATCGACTCCTGATTCGTCTTCGTCGGCGGCTCCATCGCGAGGAATCCAACGACTTGGAGCAGGTGGTTCTGAATCACATCGCGGATCGCACCGGACTCCTCGTAGAAACCGCCCCGCCCCTCGACGCCGAACTTCTCGGCCATCGTGACCTGCACACTCTCGACGTAGTCGCGGTTCCAGAACGGCTCGAGGAACGTGTTCGCGAAACGAAAGACCAAAATGTTCTGCACTGATTCCTTCCCCAGATAGTGATCGATGCGGAAGACGCGTGACTCGTCGAAGACCGTGTGAAGCGTCGCGCTGAGCGCCCGCGCGGACGGGAGGTCACGGCCGAAAGGCTTCTCGACGATCACCCGCGCTCCACGGGCGCAGCCCGACCGGCCGAGCCCCCTGATCACTCCCGCGAACACGCTGGGAGGAATGGCTAGAAAGTGCAGCGGGTGCGCCGCCTGGCCGAGCGCCTGACGGAGCGCGGCGTGGGTGGCTGAAGCGCTGTAGCCGCCCCTGATGTAGCGGAGCCGCCTTTGGAGTTTCGCGAAGACCGCCGAGTCGAAGCCGTCCTGCTTTTTGACGCTCGCAAGGGCACGCGCCCGAAACTGCTCGATTGTCCACTCCGATCTCGCAACCCCAATCACGGGCACCTTGAGATGACCCCGCCGCTCCATCGCAAAGAGCGCGGGAAAAATTTTCTTGAAGACGAGGTCGCCCGTGGCGCCGAAAAAGACGAGGGCGTCGGAGTGGAAGTTCATGAGAACTGCCTTTGATTTCTGTCCGGCCCCGCAATCCCCGCTTCAAAATCCCTCCCCTTCCATTCCTCTCGCCAGAGAAACTCGAAGCAGATGCAGGCGCCGGCCGGGAGTTGGCCCGATGGTAAATCTCCGAACCAGCAACCGAAACCCGTATCGCGCGATACGAGGTCATTCGCGGTCTTGAAACCGTCGAAGACCCCGTGAATCGGCGCCGCTTTTTCTGTAATGATGCGGAGGGCTTTTCGTTGAGCGATCCGTGGCGGCTCGTGAGCGAGCTTCCACGTTACAATCATGCTGCCGGTCTTGGCGGCACGGGCAGGCGCGGACAGCAGCGTTACCCTCGTGACGAAAGGTCGCCCGAAAACCGGCCGGTGATAGATCACTTCGACCTTAGCCCCGGGCTCAAGGATCGCGGCGTTCGCCAACTGTCCATTCGCCACAAAAATTGTCCTGTCGATCAGCACGAAACTGAGTGGCTCGCTTGTATCGGTTCGGACGATTGCGACTTCCCGTGTCTGCCAATTCGCGTTCTGGACGACGCCGGCAATGCGGCGGCCCGTTCGGGGCATTGCCGCAGCCGGCGTGGGAATGCTCACGACCACGGCAAGTGTCAGCGCGAAAAGACGACAGTGCGTTGTCACGGGATTTTGTCGCGGCGCTTCAGGGAGTGATACGCAAGACAATCATGGAGTCTGCGCGCCGCGCTGAACCGGGGCCAAGAGTTCGGCATCGTCCCGCTCAACCGTCTTTTCCCGCTTCATCTCCGTCGAGAGAAAGAAATTCAGGCCCGTGCGGATCACAGCGACCGCGCCGAGTTTGCCGATCTGATCCCAGTTCGGTGAGATCGCCGTGCCGAGAATATCGGCCCCGAGTTCGAACTCCAATGCGAGCGCGAGATGCCGCGCGAGGACTAGCCGGGTCGCCGTGAAGTCAGCCGGTCTCCGCGCCACAAGCGCGCGGATGAGATGGAGGATCGCGAGGCACACGCCGAGCGTCACCAGCCCGGCTCCAAAAATCTCGACCCCGAGCTTCACCCAACGCACGACGACGATAATCGTGCCTTCAATGGAATCTGGCGTGGAGGCCATGGCTAACCGTTTTCCTGATCAGGGAGATTCTACAGCCGCTCGCCGACGATGTCCTCCGGCGCGGAGCTGGCGCCGCGATGCGGAGGTGCGGTTTCGGTGTTGTCGATATTCAACGCACTTCCAACACGCGGTTCATCGTTCCGAATTCGTTCGGCACGCATTTGGGACACCCGCGATATTCGCCCTCGCAGCCCAGCTCACAGCACCATTGCCCATCAACTACGAATTTGTATTCGTAGCGCCCTTGCGCGAGCGCCAACGAGACAGCCCATTTGCCGTCCGGCAAGTGCTTGTGCAGCGGTGTGGCATCCGGCTTCCAATCATTAAACGTGCCAGCGACAAATACCGATTTTGCTTCCGGCGCCACGCACGTGAATTCGACTGTTTTGGTTTGGTTCTTTTTCATGTTTGTCTGGGTAAATGATGCCCACTCACATGTCTTTCATGGGGGCCATGGACGCGGCAGCTGGCGCGGTGGGAGCGGGCGGCGCGAATCCCGTGAGACTTTTGCGCTGCTCTTCGGTGAGGATCTTGCTGGCATCGCCCACGGCGCGGATGAAGGCAAAGCGTGCATCGCCCGTCAGCTTGCCAATCGCAGCGATTTTCGCCTGTATCGCCATGGCGTCTGGCTGATCCGCGGCGGTGAGCGTCCACAACTCCTGCTCAGCCTGCTCCACGGCGCGATCCGCCGTGCTTTTCGCGAGCGCGGCTTGCTCCTTGGCTTTGTTTAGCGCGGCTTTCTGCTGGGTCGTTAGCGCGATGTGCTGCGGGTGATCGAGGAAGAAACCGGTGGCGCCGATATGATAGAGATGCGATGCGCCGGGAAAGCCCGGCAGCATGGACTGAGGCATGGCACCCGCGGCTCCGGCGCTCATCGGCCCCATCCCCATCATCCCGGCCATTTCCATCTGGTCCATGCCCATGCCGCCGCCGCTCATACCTGCTGCTGGCGCGGACGCCATTGAGCCGCCGCCACTAGACATCGGTGCGCTGCCGCCACCCATGGACATCATCTTATCCATCATTCCCATCATCTGACTCATCATCCCCATCATCCCGCCCGCGGGTGCAGCGGTGCCGCTCATGCCCGCCATCGGTGGAGCCGGGGACGCACCTGAGCTCATGCCCGCCATACCGCCACCCGATTTCATCTTATCCATTCCCATGCCCATAGCAGGACCTGCGGCGGGTGCCGCCGCCGACATTCCCGGCATCGCCGCGCCTGTTGGGGCCGCGGCCGCCGGCGGCGCAGCTTGCCTGAGTGCAGTTTCAAGCTGAGCGACCTTCGCCTGCAATTGAGCAATTTGCTGCGCGAGCGCAGGATCGCCTTTAGCAGCGTCGGGGGGCATGGCCCCAGACGCGACATGCGCCGCGTGAGCCGGATCGACCGGTGCTTGAGCCGCGACGGCAATTTGCCCGAAAGTCGCAACGGTTGCCACCGCCAGCAGGGCGGCAGGAATGCGACGTGTAACGCTAGTTGGAATTCGATTTTTCATATTCAGCATTTTGGAGTGATTTGTTACGATCATTCGCCCCTAGATTTCCGGCGCGGGCCGGCTATTTTTCATTTTTCTCATGTCCTTCGCTGAGTCGCTGCCAGGTGTGCTCGCGGGTTAAAACATGGTGTCGTCGCCGCCATTCTAGCGGACGTGCTTCCATTCAACATTCTTACCCGTGCCTTTGCCCGTGGAGACAAGAGCACCGTCGCGCTGACGCGGCGCGACGGGTTTGGGATTCAACGGGAGAGCACACGTTGCGACGGAATTACTTCTTTTCCGGCGCTACGGCGCAGCAAAACGCGGCCCCTGCGCCGCACATGCTGCAGTTGTGCTGCATCTCGTCCTTGGTCTTTCCGTTCACGACGGTGATCGTGCCACCGCAATGCCCGCAGTCGTGCTTCGAGCCGACTTCCATCCAAGCCATCGGTGGCCTGCCATTGCTTTGCGTCGATTTATAGACGCTGAGCTTGGCGGTCTTGCAGGACCCGCAGACCAGCATCACCGTCGAGTCGGGTTTGAGTTCCTTGGCCTGCGTCTGTGTCTTCACCGGTTCGAGACTGCGCCAATACTCCGAACCGGGTCCGGCGGTGGCGGCGGGAACGATCAGTGCAAGTGCAATGGCTAGGAGTGCGCCCAGCCCAATTGCCTTGTTTGTTTTCTGTGATGTATTCATGGGATGTGTTCGTCGGTGTTTTTCGGCCGCGAGCGTTGGCCTGCGGCCGTAAGTTCTCTCGCGTTATTTTTTGTCGGGTGACGCCATGGCCACGCTGCACGTCACGGCGCCTTCACCGCACTTGCTGCAGTTATGCTGCATGGAGTCGGTGGTCTTGCCTTTGACTACCGTGATTTCGCCCTTGCACTCACCGCACGTGTGCTTGGACCCAACGGTGAACCACTCCTGCCGGCCTTGGTTGGGCAGCCCGACGTTTTTGGCATCGCGAATCAGCACGGTTTTGCAGCCCTTGCACTGCATCGTGACCGTGTCGTCGGGGCCTACTTTCTTGGCCTCGGAAAAGGTGGTGACGGGCTTGGTGCTCCTCCAATAGGCGGAACCGGGGCCGGCATAGATAAGTGAAGCGAACGCACCGACAGCGGTGGTCGCGAGCAGGAGGCGAACGGTGTTGGATTTTGCTTTCATAGTATTGTGGGTTTAGCGACAGACTGGAAAGTTCACTTAACTCGAGAGCGGCGCGGCGGCAGACGGCGGTGAAGGGATTGTGCGGCACGCCCTTGCTTTGGGCGTGGAAGGCGCGAGTTCCGCGAGGATAACCATTTCTGCGTCGGACTGGTTCGAGGCGGCCCCCGCATTGAGCCGGAATAGCAGCGTGCGCCGGGAATCGCGCACCTCCAAGTCACATTCGTCGAACCATACGAAAAACCGGCCAACGTTCTCGATGATTCGCAACGCCCCCTTCCTCATGTTGAGGACAACGGCGCATGCGCGATAGCGATAGCTCTGACCGTGCTGATTCGTGATCGAGATACGGATGCCACCCTCAAGCGCCACGGTTGCCGGGCGAGGCGAACGAAGGGGTGACTTTTTTTTGAGAGCGGCCATTTGACACCGCCATTCTCGCACATTTGGCGTCTCAGATACTCCGCAACTCCGTGGAAAGACTGCGCATATTTTCAGGTCGGGAAGGTCGCTGCCTCGCGTGAGTCACGATACGTCCGCGGTGCAACGCCCGCGAAGCGCCGGAAATCGCGGTTGAACTGCGACAGGGATTGGTAACCGACTTCGAAGGCTACATCGCTGATCCGGAACTTGGGGTTGTGAAGAAGATTTTTGGCCTTCTCCACGCGCAGGCGCGCCACGTATTCCACGAAGTTAATCCCCGTCGCTTTCTTAAAAAGCAGGCTGAAATAGCCTGCGCTGACGTTTACCTGCCGGGCTACCGCACCGAGCGACAATTCCTCACGAAAGCCCTTGTCGATAATTTGCCGCCCGCGCGCCACCGCGGCGTTCAGGTCCCCGCCCCTTTCCAAGGCCAACTGGTTACCGCAGGCGGCAAGATGGCTGGCGAAAATCGTGAGCAGTTTCACCATCGCTTGGTATTGCGCGGGGGGCAGCACGCGCGATGCGAAGTAGGCCTCCTCGGCTTGCTTAAGGTCGATGTGCGTGCCCAGCCGCAAAAGCTCGCGCGCAATTTTCCCAAAGTGTCGCTGGCTGGGCGTCTCGATCAGAATTCGACCGGTCTGCAGAAATGCGATGAGCTTTTCCCCGACTCGAACAGGCACGGCTGTTTCACAAAGCCCGGCGAAGCACTTCAGAGTTTTTGCCTCAAGCTGTGCTTTCGATTCGAGTTCTTTTTGAAGCGCGAAGCACGCCTCACATGCCCGGTTCGTCCGCGCCATCAGAGCGCAAAAAGGGCTGGCCGCGGCAGGCCTTTCCGGCGAACCGCATTCGTGCGTTTCGCCGGGCTGATGCAGCGTCAGAGGCAGTCCGGTGGATTTTTCAAACGCAGACTGATAGTCTCGAAACATCGCGGATTCCGAGAGGGCGGCGTGGATGGGTGCGGAGGGCGCTGGAGTCATGCGTAGTGCTGTAACGCGCCCGGCGCGAAAATCCCTCATCCGTCAACCACGCCGGGGAAGGTCAAAGCCAAGTTCGCAGCCCGACGACCACGGACGTGGTTGAAATGTCCTCGCCGCTGCGTCGCGCCAGGCCGGCGGTCCCGCCGAGCGCGCGGCGCCATGTCACGCCGACGTAGGGCGAGAATTGCCGGTTGATGTCGTAGCGCAGGCGCAGGCCGAATTCCACGTCGTTGAACCCGCTCGCGACTTTCCGTCTCGGATCGTCTTGGAACGCCGCGTTAAGATCGATGCGCGGCTGGATCGCCCAGCGCTGCGTGATGAGTTGGTCGTAGCTTGCCGTGAAGCGAGCCGAGACCTTGCCCTTTTCACTCACGAAGAGCGCCGGCTCGATTTCGAACCAGTAGGGCGCGAGCCCTTCGAAACCGATGACGAAGTAGCCCGTAGTGCGACGCGCGGGGCCGCGGTAGTTGCGGTCGACACGAATGCCGGTTTGGAAATCCCAAAACGGGCTGAAGAGCCGGCTGTAGAGCGCTTGAAGTTCGATTTCGCCAGCCTTGGCGCCCGTCGCTTCCTGCGCGCCGTCGGCTTTCCACCAGAGTCTCTGGTAGTCTCCGCCGATCCAGCCCTCCGCATCGATTACGGCGGCATCGGGCGAATCACCGGTGCGAAACTCGGCCTTTTGAAACGAGGTGAAGGTGTTGATTGCGCGATCATGCACGGCGGGCTCCCAGCCGGTTGGCAGGGGTTTGCCAAGGCCCGAAGCGTGGCCCGAATGCTCGGAGTCGGCGGCCAGAGCGGCAAGCGACGAGCCGAGAAGGAACGCGAGTGCGCCCGAGACTGAGGCGAAGATTCTTATATTCATGCGGATTTTCCTCAACTGACGCTGAACACGCGGAACATCCCCGCCTCCATGTGATAGAAGAGATGGCAATGAAACGCCCAGTCACCGCGTGCATCTGCTGTGAGGAGCACGGAAAGTTTTTCGCCGGGCTTCACGGTCACTGTGTGTTTCAGCGCCGGAACGCCATCCACGCCGTTCTCGAGCTCCATGAACATGCCATGCAGGTGCAGCGGATGCTCCATCATCGTGTGGTTGACGAACGTGAGCCGCACGCGCTCGCCGAAACGTAGCCGGACCGGCTCGGCTTCGGAAAACTTCTTGCCGTCGAAACCCCAGATGAACCGCTCCATGTTGCCCGTCACGTTCATGACGATCTCGCGCCCGGGCACAGGCATCGGCCGCGCATCGAGCGCCACGAGATCGCGGTAAACGAGGACGCGCCGGCCGTCTGCGCCGAGCCCGGTGCCGGGCTCGTGCGTGCGGCTCATCGGCGACATCGCTGTCATGCTGTTGCCCGGTCCGAATTCGTTTTTCATCGCGCCCATCCCGTCAGGGCCACCGCTCATGCCAACCACGCCCTCGTGACCGCTCGGTGCAGCGGACGATGACAAAGCCGAGGCAGCGTTGTCCGATGGAGCGGCACCGTGGTTCGCGTGCGCTCCCGCAGCCGGAGCGGCGGGCGATGGCGGCGGCGCGGCATTAGAGCCGTGCGGACTCTGGTTCATGCCGGGCATCGCCTCCGCCGGCGGAGCCGGTTTCGTGCCCCCCATGATCGCCGAATGGTCAGCGGCGCTCATGCTGCTCATCCCGCCCATTTGCTTTCCACCCATTTCCATTTTTGCGGTGGCGGGTTCGCCCGCTGCCATGTCCGCCATACCCATGTCCGCCATCGTGCGCAGCGGGCGCTTTCTGCGTGCGGGGATTTGCACCGTCAGGCCTTCGCGCGGCGCAAGGGTGCCGAGCGCGTAGCCGCTGCGGTCCGTCGTTTCGGCGAACAGCGAGTAAGCGCGCCTCTCCGTGGGCTCGACGAGGACGTCGTAGGTTTCCGCCGCTCCCATCCGAAATTCCTCCACCTCGACCGGCTTCACGTGCTGGCCGTCGGCTTGGACGATGGTCATTTTCAGGCCGGGGATGCGGACGTCGAAATGCGTCGTCGCGGCGGCGTTGATGAAGCGCAACCGCACGCGCTCGCCGGGATTGAAGATTCCGGTCCACGGCGTCTCAGCCGGCCGACCGTTGAGCAAATAATTGAAATACGTCCCGGTAAGATCCGCGATGTCGCTCGGGTCCATCCGCATCTTGCCCCATTCCTTGCGCCCGGCCCAGGTGCGTTTGAATCCTTTTGCGGACACGTCGTCGAAGAAATCGCCCAGCGTGCGCTGCTGGAGGTTGCTGAAATTACTCTGTTTTTTCAGCTTCGCGAGGAGCCGCATCGGATCGGAAAACGTCCAATCCGAAAGCATCACCACATATTCGCGTGCGTAAGTGAACGGCTCCGGTTCGGCGGGATCGATGACGAGCGGGCCGTAGAGACCGAGCTGTTCCTGCATCCCCGAGTGGCTGTGATACCAATACGTGCCGTATTGCTTGAGCGGAAACCGATAGACGAAGGTCTCACCGGGATCGATGCCCTTGAACGTCACGCCCGGCACGCCATCCATGTCGTTCGGCAACAGGATGCCGTGCCAGTGAATCGAGGAGCGTTCCTTCAGTCGGTTGGTGACGCGCAGCTCGATCTCCTGACCTTGACGAAAGCGAAGCAATGGCGCGGGCAACGAACCGTTGACGGTGACGGCCTGACCAACGCGGTCGCCGATGCCGAAGTCCATTTTGTCGATCGTCAGATCGACCACGGATGCGCCCGACGCAGGCGAACCGGCCGACGACGTGACCGGCATCGCAGGCGCAGAGTGGCCGGCATGCGGCGTCTGGGCATAGGCCGGTGCAAATTTGGATAGCCCCGCCCACACGCCCGCTGCCGCGGCAAATCGCAAAAACTCGCGGCGGGAGGCGGCGGTAGGATATGGTAGAACGGAGAGAGAGTCGGAGCGGGGCATGAGATTCGGTTGCGAGTGTTGGAAGGCCGAGCACAGAGTCCGTTGCGCGCTAGACCATGCTGGTATCAACGCCGACCGGGCCTGCTAACCTCGGTTCATTACACCTCAGATAAATAAACGGAAGGTGAACACCCCATCGGCGAATAGCTCTGTTAGTCGTGCTCATGCGTCGAACATACCCAAGAAAGCTAGCGCAGACGTTTACGCTTTTTCCCTCCCACAGAAGCACTCTAGGCACTTTTCGTGACTGCACGCGCCGCAGAAAAGTTCGAGACGCTGCCGCAAGGACCTCCGCGCACGGTGCAACGCGACTTCCAAAGTGCCGACCTTGATCTTCAATTCGCGACCCACCACCGTCTTCGACTCGCCGTTCAAGTCGATCCGTTGAATCAATTTGGCATAGCGCGGGTTCAATCCCGGCAACAAGCCGCTGAAGCACGCGCAGACCACCCGATTCCAATCTTTCGGCGGCGCGGCGAAATTTTCACCGGCAGCCTGCATTTCGGTCCAGAGGCGATCAGTGCGACGCTGCTCCGAGGATTTCCGGCGGTAGTGGTCACTGATCGCGTTGCGCAGAATGCGATAGAACCAAGTCACGGCTTTCTCTCCGCGGCGCAATTGCGCGTCGTGTTGGAAGGCCTTGAGCAGGCTCTGCTGCAACAAATCCTCGGCCTCCGACTCGCTCCCGGTGCGTGCGATCAAGAATCGTTGGAAGCGGGCGCGCTCGGCCACAATGGCGTCGATGACTTCGCGGGACGGAGGCGATTTCGATTTTACGCACGGGGATGCCACATCTCTTGAACGCCTTATCGACGCGAATCCCTCAAATTTTCGCAGCTAGGATTTGGCTGAGCCGTGCAAGGGCTAGAAATTTGCCCCGCCTCAGAGGCGCTCGATCACGATGCGCGGCTCTTTCGCTGCGCCTTGTTCGTAGGCGAGAATGGCTCCCCTTCCGTCTTTCAGCGCGACCGCCGTTGCAAACCGGGCGTCGCTGGCGAGCTTCACCGGTTCGGCATCCCGCAAATCCCGCACCGAAACCAAATCTGTGCCTCGCTGCCAGAAGACGAACGCCTGACCACCGTTGGAGATGACAATCGGCTGCTTGCCCTGACCGAGGCTTACCTCCCCTCCCTCCGCGCGAGTGAGGAACACCTCCCCGGCGCGTTGCCACACGCTCCAAAACTTACCGCCTCCGGCCGCGACGATGCGTCCGCCATCCATCGGGCATCCCTTCAAGTTCCACGTGCCTTCGCCGAGCTTTCGCGCCGCAGCGAACTGATTCGCGCCGTTTGGCCGCGTCGAAAGCCACATGTCGCGCGTTCCCTCGATGGAGTTGCGCCACATCACGGCGAGGTTCCCGCCGGTGTCGAACAACGCAGTCGGATGGCAGCATTCGCAGATTGAAGTATCCGGCGAACGATACACCTGCTCGTTCTTGCCCCAAGTGCGACCGCCATCCTGCGAGAACGCGCCCCACAATTCCGTCTTCCCGCTTCGGAGATCGAGCCACGTGACAAACAATCGGCCGTCGGGCGCGCCCGTAAGATCGTGCAGCCCTTCACGAGCGCTCGCGGGGACATCGTTCACCGTGGCAGCATCGCTCCACGTCTTGCCGCCGTCCGCCGAGGTGAACGCGAACAGTTCCTGCCCGATCAGGGTGACGGTGACACGATTGCCGTGCGCGGCGATGCGCGGACCGCGCCGCATACCGAGCATCAGCTTCGGCAAAGTCGCCACCTTGTTCGCCTGGCCAAACGTCACGCCGCCATCGTCAGAGTGGGCGACGAAGATTTCCTGACCGCGGCCGAAGGCGAGATAGACCCGGCCCTCCGCCGTGGCGGCGAGCTGCGGCTGGGCGGCGTTGGGAAACTCGGCGGCGCGTGCGATGAGCGTGGGTGCTATGCCAAGGAGAGCGAATGCGAGGGAGCGAGCGGCAAGTGGGAGCAGGTGCATGGCACGTAGCTTAGTTTGCGGCAGTCTTGATGCGAGCGTTGGTTTTGAGCGGAGAGCCGTTGACGACGAAGAGCAGGGTCGGTGCGCGCGCGAGCTGGGCGGCACGGTCAGCCACGGAAGGGAATCCGGGCACGGAGGATTCTTGCTGCTGCCAAATCGCACTGAGACAGAGAGCCCTGACAAGCGATGCCGGCCAATACTCCTGCCTTAAACCCTCAATCGAAGCTCATTATTTTCAGAAATGGAGTCGAGTCAGGCTTGGAGTCATCTCAGCTTGCACGGAACCTCATGACCTCACCCATTGCTACCCTCCTCCAGCGTTGGCGAGACGACACCGCGGGCTCGTATCGCACTTGGTTTCTCCGGGAGGAGCGACTGAAGAACTTCCGCTCCATTCGCCGGGGACTCGCCGAGGTCGTGCGCGAGATCGAGGCCGGCTCGTTTGGCAACCTCTACAAAGGCTCCTCCCTTGAGACGGTCGTCGGCTCAATTGCGGAGCAGCAGCCAATTTTCAAAGGGGCCGACCACGCCTTCCTTTGGAAACCGAAATTGCGAATTCCCGACATTTACGAAAACCGGGAAAACCAGCTCGCGTTCGGCCGCTTCCTCGACACCTGCGCGGGTTGCTCGTCGGAAGATGCGATGTTGGCCGCCATCCGTCAGCTCGACAGCCAACAGATCAAGGGCTTGGGGCCGGCGGCAGCGAATATGCTCTATTTTTTGCATCCGACCGTCGTGCCGCCGTTCAACACCGCCATCGTCAACGGCTACAATGCCCTGACCGGGGCACGCGTGAAGCTCGGCAAGTGGACGGACTACCTCGCCATGCGCGAAGGCATCCTGCGACTCAATGCCGAGCACCGCGACCTGCTCTCCAACGATCTCGGGGCGATGGGCGGGTTCTTGTTTGATATTGGCAGCGGCCGTTATCCGCCGCCTCCGCGCGAAGCCGATGACGCTACCCGGACTGCATGGGAGACCGACTTGAAAAAGATGCGAGACGAGAGCGCCGCCGCCGTGAAACAGATGCGGCGCAGCGAAGAGGATGAGCGCTCCCACACCGAAATCCAAGGCTGGCTGCGCGACCTTGGCCGGTCACTGGGCTTCGATGTTTGGATTGCATCGAACGATACCAATCGAGCCTCGGGTAGCGGCCGGCTTGGCGACGGCTGCATGACCGCGTTGCCGACGGCCCTCGCCTCGGTCGCCGGAGGCGACGCCATTCGTCTGATCGATGTTATCTGGCTCCAGCGCGGCACGGCCCAAGTGGTGGCCGCGTTTGAAGTCGAACACACCACTTCGATTTATTCCGGAATTGTGCGGCTGCTCGACCTCGCCATGAGCGCGCCTGAACAAGCGGTCAAGGGACTCTTCCTCGTCGCGCCGGACAACCGCGAGAACGAAGTGCGCGAGCAACTTTTTCGCCCGGCCTTTCGCCACATCACGCACCTGCAAATGCGATTTCTCCCCTACGGTGAGTTGTCGCGGAACCGGGAGGCCATCGCCCGCTTTGGCGAAGGACTCAAAGCGATCCACGCCGTGAGCAAGGCGCTCGGGTGAACGGTGCTCGCCGAGACTATGCCAGTCCGGCCAGCGTCTTTTTTGACCTTGGGCAATTCCGGCCGGGGCAATAACCAAAGTGATCAGGGGGATCGGAAGTCGGCAACGGCGCCTCATAACGTGTAGACCGATGGCAGTTTTTCCAGATGTTTGTAGGACATTGCGAGTGGCAAGGAAAGCTTCAGGGCTGATTACTGAGCAGGCAGTGGGCGCGATTCTCCGCGATCATATGGTGGCGAAATGCAGCATCGCCGGATAGTGTGGCGGCATCGCGTTTGCGCACGACCAGCCACACCCGGCGCGGCTCCGCCCACTGTCGGCGCAGCTCCGCTGTGGTGATAAATCGCGCGGCGCGTTCGGCAGGCGGGAGAAACTGCGCCCCGAGTTCGTCGGTGTAGTCCACCAAGCCGACCGTTCTCCCCGAGTAGTAAACGAAGTCATGGAAAAACCCCCAGTAGTGATACACCCGGTCTTCCGGCTGGATTCGCGCCTTCGCAACGAGTGCGAGCTCTCGGGTGCCCGGCCGTTGAATGTCGGTGGCGGCCACGCTCAAGAGCGAATAGAAAACCGCCATGGTTGTCGCCATCACCGCCAGGCCCACGCGAACATCGCGCCTGCCCAGCAGCCCGACACCGACAGCACCAGTGAGCAACACCGCCGACATGGACCACCCGAAAGGGCGCAGAGCCTCCGCTTGCGCGGCGTCTTTGATCAATCCGGGCTGCGCGACTGCGACCACTAGCGCCCCGGCGAGAATCATGCAGCCCAGCGAAAACCCGGCGACACCGGCGTGCACGCGGGGCGCCTCCCGCCGTGCCCATCGCTGCGCCAGCCAGAGACCGGTGACGACCGCCAGCGGCGGCAGCACCGGCAGGATGTAAGGGATCAGCTTGGATTGGGACTTGGAATAAAACAGAAACATGAATGCCGCCCAGGTGGCGAAGAACCAAGCGTCGGCGTTTTCCCGCCGGCGCGACCAGCCACCGCGCAGTGCCTCCCGCCACGCGCTCCACAGAAAACCGGTCCAAGGGAAGAATCCGACCGCCACGATCGGAACGAAGAACCACCACGGTTGTTGCCGCCCGAGATCGACCGTGAAGCGCTGCCAATGTTCGCGCACCAGATAGGCCTGCACCCAGTCGGGATTGCGCAGGGCGACGAGCACGTGCCAAGGCGCCGCGATCGCGAGGAATAGCGCCAGCCCGCTCGGCAGATAGAGCGGGCGCAGGCGTTTCCACTGGTTGAAAATCAGCAGCCAGAGGAACATCACGGCCCCGGTGACAAGAAAACCCATGAGCCCCTTGGTCAGCGTGGCCAGCGCCGCACTCGCGTAGAGCCCGTAGAAGAACCAGCGGCGCCGCGCACCGGCGGGCTCGCGCACACCGAGAATGAAACAAAACAGCGTCGCGGCCATGAGCACGGAAACCGCCATGTCTAGGATCAGCAGGCGCGCGAGGGCGAAATAGAGGATCGAGGTGCCGAGGACAATCGCCGCCCCGAGTCCCGCGCCGCGCCCAAACAATCGGCGTGTCGCGGCGTAGGTCAGCAACACGCCAGCCAGCGCAAAAACCGCCGGCACGAGCCGCACGGACCATTCGCTCTCGCCGAAAAATTTCTGGGCCAGCCCGCCAAGCCAGTAAACCAAAGGCGGTTTCTCAAAATAAGGAATCGCGTTGAGATGGGGCGTAATCCAGTCGCCGCTCGCGATCATCTCGCGCGGAATCTCGGCGTAGCGGCCCTCGTCCGGGTTCGCCAGCGGGCGGCTACCCAGGACGAAGCCAAACAGCGCGGAGAACGCCAGCGTCAGCGCGAGCAGCTCCCGACGCCACGGCGGAATTATCGAAACGGGGTTGGATTTCGGCGCGCCGTCGGTGGTCTCCGCATCCGACCCTGGAGTCCAGGAATGCGGCGCGGGAATCGGCGCACGCGGGGATTTGTTCCCGAATGGGTCGGGCTGCATGGGATCAGTGCGAGGGAGGCCGGGTTCACTGCCCCGTGCCGTTTTCCTTTTCAGCGCGGCCGTTGGGATCGGTGGGGACGGCTCCCGCCAGTGCCGCCACCGGCGTTGCAGGGGCATTCGGCAGCACCGGGTGCTGGGTCGTCATCGGCGCCACTTTCACGCCGTCGTGATGGGGCCGGTCAGAGCCGAAATTCTCCACGCGGTTGGGCTGGGTCCACTCGCGCAACATCTCGCGGCCGATTTTGGGATAAGCCGCCGGGTTGAAGAGCAGGTTGATCGACGTGTTGCACTCGTGCGTGCAGAAGCACTTCGTGTCCCGGATGAACGTGCGCATCGAGCGCGCGCGTTCCGCCTCCCAGATTTTCGCCAGGTCGTAGCCGGCCTCGCGGAGGTTGCCGAGCTTCTCGCTCAGCATCTCGCATGCATAGACGTCGCCCTCCTCGGAAATCACGGCGGAGAGAGCGCCCGCGTAGCACGGGGTCTGAAATTTCCCGGTTTCAAGCGTCTCGAGGATGGTCTTCGTCGCGAGCCGCTCCTTGGCATGAACCACGCGGGAAAGCGGCATGTTCTGGTAGTAGTTGAGCGCGCCGCTGGCAAAGGCCTGCTCGATGCGCGCCTTCAGCCGGCGGTATTTCGCCACGTCGGCCACGCCGATCGCAGGCACCATCGGCTTGCCGCGCACGTAGGAAAGATCCCAGTTGTCCGGCTTGAGGTCTTTCACGACGAACTCGAACATCTCGTCCATCTCGTCCTGGTTCCACGCGCAGAAGGTCGTCGAGATGCCGGCGCCCATGTTCGGGTGATGGGCGCTGAGTTTTTTCAACTCGCGAAACGTCTCCACGGTCCGCTCGAAATTCCGTGGCACGCCGCGAATCCGGTCGTGCGTCGCCTGCAGCCCGTCGAGTGAGCACAGGATGCCGACGAATGTCGTCGGGCAGTTTTTCACCAGCCGCTCGGCGGACGCGACGATCTCGTCGGTTTTGATGCCGTTGGTGTTGATCGAGAGCGTGACCGGGTGCAGCCGGTCATGGAGGATCTTGGCGAACTCCGGCAGATCCTTCCGCAGGAAGGGCTCGCCGCCCGTGAACGCGACCCACATGACGCGCTTCATCGAGGCGGCCACCTTGTCGATCTCCTCGAGCGTAAGATCGGTCTGCCCCTTGTTCAGGCTGTCCCAATAAAAGCAGTGCTTGCACTTCGCGTTGCAGCGCGCGGTGACGAAGAACGTGAGGTGCAGCGGCAGGCCGCGCTTAGCGAACAAGCGCGGCAGGTGCGGGGCGAGATTGCTGAGTGACATGGATGAATCCTCCGATGGTTAGTAATGTGCCAGTGATCGCCCCGCCCAACCAAGCCACGGAAACGGCCAGAAGCACGGGGAAAGCCTTGAAAAGAAAAGCCGCGCCATTCCCCTGCCGGCGCAGGCGAAGCAGCAGCGGGACGGGCAACAGCAGGAACGCCATCACGGCCACGACGAAGAAAGGGACGGACAACCATGACGCGCAGTGATGCACGTAGGGTGCCGCCGCCACCAGGAACGGGCTCACCCCCACGGCCAGCGTGGCCCCAAGGTGGATGACGCCGCTTGATCGGCTATAATTTGACTGGGCCTCCGCCATCTCGGGAAACCGGAAATGGCTCATCACAATCCTCTCAGCGTAGAATTTCTGCTGCCGTAGAAACCCCAGGAGGCTTCCGCGATAAGCGTGGTAAACGCCGGCATCCGCGACCCAGCGAATCCGGGCGCCATCACGCGTGAGGAGAAACCCCAGTTCCTCATCCTCGTTGCCCCAGATCGGTTTCGCTGGGTCGCGTTTCCGCGCATACAGCGGGAAGCCGCCGACGGCGAGAAAGGCACTTCTCTTGCACGTGAAATTCGAGGTGATGGTCGACTCGATTTCCGCCGGCAGGCCACGCTGCCGGATGTGGAGGATTTGATCCTGCAACCGCGTAAGGAACGTCTCGTGCACGGGGCCGGCATAACCGCCGGTCGCCGCCACGACGCCCGCCGCTGCCAATGGCACGGTGATTCGCTCCAGCCAGTCCGCCGGCGGCACGCAGTCCGAGTCGGTAAACGCGAGAATCTCGCCCGTCGCCGCCGCGGCCCCGGCATTGCGCGCCACTCCCGGCCCGGCGTTTTTCGCGAGGGAAATGACCGTCGCGCCGTGTTGCCGGGCGATTTCGGTAGTGCGGTCGCGGCTGCAATCGTCGACGACGATGATCTCGTGCGGCGGGCGCGTCTGCGCGCGCAGGCTTCGCAAGCAGGCTCCGAGGGTGCCGGCCGCGTTGTAGGCGGGAACAATAACCGAGATCGTCGTCATTTCAGATTCGATAGCCGGGGCGCTGCGGAAGGGTTGCCTAAAGAAAAAAGGGATCGGCTCGCCAAAGGTGTGACAAAGCGGCGGTCATGGGAAAAACGATCCAGCCACCCAGCTCGCGCACGAGTGGCTGGATCTACCTAACCTACCTCGCTAACACCACGGAGGGCCAATGTTCCTCCGTGGAAGATCGTCATTCCTTGATGCTACCGCAGGTGAGCATCGCCTTCCCAAAATACGGGTTGTTGATTTTCGTCGTGGTCTGCACCCAATTACCCTCGCCGCCCTCGACCATCGGGCAGTTTGCGATGTAGTAGCCTTTCTGACTGCCGGCGAGATGGACGGCGCGCTTGCTCAGCGCTTTGAACGCTTGGCGGGCGGTCTTCAGCGAATCGGCACCGGAGAGCTTCTTCGCCGCATCGGCGGCTGGCTGCGCTTTGGTGTCTTCCTTTGCAACCGCCACGAGGTCTTTTTCTACGATCGTAGCGGCAGTTTTGGCCGCAGCTAGATCGTCCGTGGCCAACGCGGCGCGGACGGCTTCGTATTGCGCGAGGAAGGATTTCTGCGCGTCGGTGAGCGGCGCGCTTTTGTCGTGCGCCTGCGCGGTGAGACCGAGCAGCGTGGATAGGCCGATGGCTTGGAGGATACGGATGGATTTGGATTTCATGGGTGGGATGGGACTAAACTAGGCGCGCAACGCGCGAAAAAGTGAGAGCGTGCCACAGGGTGTGTTTACGTGGCGGGTGGCTTCGACTTCGCGAAACCCGGCTTCCTGCATGAGTGCCGGAAGCAATCCATGACGGTTGTCCGCCGTGGTGGCGAAACCATCGAGGAACTGAACGCTGAGAAACGCGACGCTCATGACTGCATTTCCCGGCCGCCCCCAGTCAGCCACGTGGAGTTCCCCGCCGGGCACCAACAAACGGTGGATTTCCCGGAACACGCGTTGCTTGGCTGCACGATCCAAGTGGTGGAAGAAAAGGCTGCTGATCGCGCGCTCGAATGTGCCGTTGCCGAAAGGCATCGAGTCGGCCCGGCTCTCGATCAACGTCACCCGAACGCCGGCGGCGTCCACCTTGCGGTTGGCACGGGCCAACACCCCCCGGTCGGCGTCAAGCCCGGTCACCACGGCCTCGGGGCACGCTCGCTTGACGGCGAGCGCAAGGGTGCCGGTGCCGCACCCGACATCGAGGACGCGGTGCCCCGCGCGGATGTCCGCCTGCGCGAGCAGGTGGGATTTGAACGTGCGTTCGCGCGTGGTCCACCGCACGACGGGATCGTAGAATCCGGTGAGCCAGCCGTAGGCCAGCGCGGGCTTGATTGTCTCGGGCGCAGTCATTTTCACGGCTCAGTTTTTCTTGGGCAGATTGCGCGAGGACGTGTGAGTCTGAACGATCTTCCACTCGCCCGCGTTTTTCTTGAGGACGGAAGTGGCGACCCCGCGCTTCTCGATCACGCGGTCGCCTTCCTTGAACACGATTTTGTAGATGTAGGTTTCGGTGGCCAAGGCGAGAGGCGGTTCCAGTCGCACCTCGATCTTGTAGTCCCGGAAGGAGAATTCCTTGAACTCGGCCAACTCGGGTCCGATGTGATGCGCGAGGTAGTCCGCAAACGTGCCTTCGGTGCCACCGGACTCGAAGACCTGCGAGTCGGCGGCGAAGAGCTTGGCAGCATTCGCGACATCGAGCTTTTCGAGCCCGGCCTTGTAGGCGGCGAGCACCGCCTTGACGGCGATCACGTCGGGCGAGTCCGCCGCGCGCGCAAACGGTGCGGCGGCAACCAACAGCAGAACGAGGACGAGCCGTTTCATGATCAGGCTTTCTTGGGCACCAGTTTCATGCCGCCGCACTTCGGACACGTGGCCCCGGAAGTCTTCGAGGTGACGTCCGGGTGCATCGGGCAGTAGTAGAGCGAGGCCGTGCCGGCGGCAGTCGCGGGGTCGTTGGTCACATTGATGCCGAAGCCCGCGAACTTGTCCTTCCCGTCGATCTGCACCTGCACGTAGAAGCGATAGTAGCCAGCCGCGGCGGGCGCGATATGGAAGCTCAATTCGGAGCCACCGCGCTGCGCGTCGTTGGTCGGCTCTTCGCCGAGCGGGTGAACGTGCAGCACGGTTTTCAGGTCGGGAGTGAAGCCGACGCCATGCGCAAAAGCGCCCATCAGCGGTTCCAAGTTTTTCGCGAGCGAACCGTCGGGCTTGGTCACACTGACATTTACCATCGCGCCGCCTTCGAGTGGGATTTTTCCGCCCTCGATCTGCATGTCGAAACGATAGCCGTCGACCGCCACGGTCTGCGTCGCCTTTTGGTCGAGCGAGCGGACCGCGCCCGCAACGCTTACCGTGCCGCGGGCATATTCCTGCACGGAAGTCGCCGCTGGGAGCAGGTCGGCGAAGACGACGTAGTCGCCGCCGGCGCGTGGGGTGAAGGCAAACGACCACATGCCGGGTGCGGTCTCCACCGGGTGCTCGTGGTGATAGTCGCTCAAGCTCGGATCGACGATGAGCAGGTGGACTCTCTTGGTGTGCGCCAGCTCAAGATCGGCCGCCGTGACGGGCTTGCCGCTTTGCTTGTTGGCGAGACGCACGGCGATTTGCGCCGGCTGCCCGGCCTTCAGCGGGCCGGGGCTCACGACGGTCAACGTCGTGGTCGGTTCCGCCGCCGAGGCGTGGCTGTGGCTCGCCGCGCCGCCGTGTTCGTGGCCGGTCGCGACAGCGATGGGAGCTGTCGCGGCAACGTCCGCCGGATATTGCGCCGCCAGGACTTTCAAGAGGGCCTCGATGCCTTTGAGCTGTTTCTCGACGGAGGCCTGATTGTTTTCATCCGCTGCGTCGTGCGCCGCATCGAGCGCCTTGGCGAGATTGCCGATCGCGCCTTCGGCCCGTTTCAGTTTGTCCGGCGGAAGGCCTTTCGAGACGGTCGCCAGCGCCTTGAGCGTCGCCGCCAAGGTCTCCGTCGCATCGTGGACATCGGCGAGCTTCCGGCCCTCGACGAGCCCGGCGAGCTTGGCGCGGAGGCCGTTGATCTGGCCCCAGGCCTCGGCGTCCGATTTGGGCGCAGCCGGCGCGGCGGGAGGATGTTCGTGCGCGGCCGGCGCCGCCGCGGCGAAAGCGGGCCTCGTGAGGCCCTGCATGGCGAGGCCGAGCACGAGCGCGGATGTTTGAACGAAGCGATGGGAGATCATGTTTTTTTGAATTCACTGGGCGCTCACCGCCACAGAGCGATGAGCGCGGAATACGCGGAGAGGCCTGCGGTCTGCGCTCAGTGCGCGTGGGCGGCCTTGGCGGGGTATTGGGCGGCGAGCAGCTTCATGAGGGAGTCCACCGCGGCCAGTTGCTTCTCGGAGCCGGCCTGATTGTTCTCGTCGGCGGCGTCGTGCAGCGCGTCGAGCGCCTTGGCGAGATTCTTCACCGTGCCCTCGGCGCGGGTCTTTTTATCGGCGGGGAGGTCCTTGGAAAGGCCGGGCAGCATGTTGAGCGTCTCGGTCATTTTTTCTGCCAACTCATGAACGGGCTTGAGGTTCTTGGCTTTGACCAGCGTGGCGATTTCCTTGTGGAGGTCCTGAGCTCTGTCCAAAGCAGCGGCTGCGGTAGTCGGCATAGCGGCAGAGGACGCATCGTGTGCGTGTTCTTTCTTGTCGGCAGCGCGAACGAGCGGGCTGGCGAGGAGGAGCGAAGCACCGGCGACGAACGCCAGCGCGAGATTACTTTTGCGATTTTGTTTTTTCATGGTTTTTCCCAGGGGAAAGTTGGACAGCGTCGGGGGAAATCGACTTGGGCGCGCGCTTAGTGTCGGCGACCGCCGCCGAAGCCACTGCGCCCGAAGCCATGCTGGATGCCGTAGGAATTTCCGCGATGGACTCCGTCGATATAATAGCCGCCGGAACGGTAGGGGCCGGGGCGGGCCGGGCCGCCGTAGTATCCATCGGAGGCGCAGCCGGCCAAGGCGACGAGAGCGGTCAGCCCGAGAAACACGGGGAGCAGCGCCCGCCTGTTGCGGCCTGTTGCCACCACGGAATTGCTGGCGAGAAGTTTAGGGTTCATGGGGTGTGCTCGTTGTGGGTTCACTCTATTTTGCAGCCCGCGTTTTTTTCGAACTGCTGCTTCTCCGCCGGCGACATGTGGTGGCACATCGCGACGATGGTATAGCCGCCGACCAGTCGTGCATTCTCGATATACATCCAATCGGAAATCTCATTCGGCGCGACCGAGACCTCCTGACCGAGGCCCACTCCCTTGATCGCAACCGGTGCGTTGTCCACTTTGCCGTGAAACAGCCGCCCGTCGAAGGATACGTCGGTCAGCCAAATATGCTCGACCTGGTCACCCTCGACGAACGGTTTCTTGACGGCAAAGCGGCTCTGATTGGCCTTGGGCGAACGCAAGGCGGCGATGACCTTGTCCGTCGTTTTCCGCGCCGTCTCCACGGCGCGTTCCATCGCTTCGTTGTCTTCCTTGATGTGCAGGTAATCCGGTTCACCCTCGCGGCGAACGGCGGCAACAGGAGGTGATGCCTTGGCGGCTGCAGGAGACGGTGCCTTGGCGGGTTCGTGCGCGTAAAGCGCGCCCGCCACGAGCAGTGCAGCGATCACGGGTAATGATTTCCCATGATTCATCATGGGCATTTTGATTTCAGTCTTCACGTTGGTTTCGGTTGGGATTGCATGGCAGGGGGATTTTTTTGGGCCGGTGCTCACGCGTCCGCGCCGGTCGCCACCGGCTCTGGCGCCGCGGCCGGCGTCGGGCGGGCGGTTGTGACCGCATCGAGCGGATCGACCTTCGCGCGTTCGAGATATTTTTCCGATGCCTTGCGCCCGAATTTGTAGAACACCGCCGGCGTCACGGCCATGTCGAGGAACGTCGAGCTGACGAGCCCGCCGAGGATTACCACCGCGACGGGATACAGGATTTCCTTGCCGGGCTGATCGGCCGCGAGCACGAGCGGTATCAATGCGAGACCGGCGGTGAGTGCGGTCATCGTGACCGGCACAAGCCGTTCCAGCGAGCCACGCACGATCATGTGCGCGTCGAACTTCTCGCCCTCGTGCTCCATCAAATGGAGGTAATGCGAGATCATCATGATCGTGTTGCGCGAGGCGATGCCCGCGAGCGTGATGAGGCCGACGAGCGTCGCGATCGACACCTTGCCAACCATGAAATACGTCAGGACGAGCGCGCCGATGAATGCCAGCGGGATATTCAGCAGAATCTGCGCGACGATCATGCCCGAGCGGAAGTGCGAGTAGAGCAGCAGGAAGATCGTGCCGAAGGTGAAAACCGCCAGGATGCCGATGATGCGCGTCGCCTCCTGCTGGCTCTGGAACTGGCCCTCGTAGCTGATGAAGTAGCCGGTTTCGAGATGCAGCTTGGCGGTGAGTGCGGATTGGATTTCACCGACGACCGAGCCGAGGTCGCGGCCGGACACGTTGGCGGAAACGACGATCCGGCGCTGCACGTCCTCGCGGTTGATCGCGTTGGGGCCTTTGCTTTCGCGCACCTCGGCGACGAGCGAGAGCGGCACCTTCCCGCCAACCGGCGCGTCGATGAGGATGTCGCGAATCGCAAAAACGTTGAGTCGCGACGATTCATCGAGCCGCACCACGAGATTGTAAGTCCGCTGGCCTTCGAGCACCTGCGCGACAGTCGCGCCGTTGAGCGCGGCTTCGAGTTGGCCGTTGAGCACGCCGGGTTTGAGCCCATACATGGCGGCCTTCTCGCGGTTCACCTCGATCCTGATTTGGTCGATCAGAACCTGCTTCTCCGTCTGCAGATCGACCAAGCCGGCGATGCTGTCTATGGCCGCTTCCGCACTGGCCGCGTAGGTGCGCAGCTTGTCCAAGTCGGGGCCGAAAATTTTCACGGCGATCTGCGCGCGCACGCCCGAGAGCAGGTGATCGAGCCGGTGGGAAATCGGTTGGCCGACATTGAAGACGACACCGGGAATCTGGCCGAGCTTTTCACGAATGTCGTCGAGTATCTCCTCGCGGGAGCGAGTGGATTTTTTGAAGTCCACGTCGATCTCGGTGTAGTGCACGCCCTCGGCGTGCTCGTCCAACTCGGCCCGGCCCGTGCGGCGACCGGTGGAGGCGACCTCGGGGACGGCGAGCACCAGTTTCTCCGCGATGATCCCCACGCGGTTGGATTCGGCGAGCGAGGTGCCGGGCGCCGAGAGGAGGTTGATCGTCGAAGTCCCCTCGTTGAATTCCGGGAGGAAGATTTTGCCCATGCGCGGATAGAGCGCGAACGAGCCGGCGACGAGTAGTAGCGCGAGGACCATCACCACCCACGGGTGGCGCATGGACGGCCCGAGAATGATTTTTTGGTCGAACGCTTTTAGCCCGCGCACGAGCCAGCCGTCTTTTTCGTGCTCCATGCGCTTCATCTTCGGGAGCAGGTAGGAAGCGAGCGCCGGAATCACCGTGAGCGACACGACGAACGACGCGATCATCGCGACGATGGTGGCGACGCCGATGGGCGCGAAGAGCCGGCCCTCGATGCCCCCCAGCGCGAAGAGCGGGATGAATACGAGGATGATCACAAGCGTCGCGAACAGAATCGAGTTCCGCACTTCCGACGAAGCATCGGCAATCACCCGCAGAACGGGGCGCGGAATGGCGGCGTGGCGGTTCTCGCGCAGCCGGCGGAACACGTTTTCCACGTCCACGATGGCATCGTCCACCACCATGCCGATGGCCACGGCGAGACCGCCGAGCGTCATCGTGTTGATGGTGATGCCGGCGAATTTGAAATACAGCCCCGTGACGACGAACGATAGCGGGATTGCAGTGAGCGTGATGAGCGTCGTGCGGAAATTGAGCAGGAACAGAAACAGCACGATCACGACCATGACGGCGCCGTCACGGATCGCTTCCTCGACGTTGCGCACGGCGGCCGAGATGAAATTTCCCTGCTTGAACAGCGTGACGATTTTTACGTCGGGCGGAAGCGTCTTGCCCATCTCGGCGAGGGCGGCCTCGACGCGTCGCGTGAGCGTCAACGTGTCGGCGCCCGGCTGCTTTTGCACCGAGAGGATGACAGCGGGCTCGCCGTTCACGCCGGCGTCGCCGCGCATGACCTGGCGGCCGAACTTCACCTCAGCAACATCGCGCAGACGGACCGGCACGCCTTTGCGCACCGTCACGACGGAATTGCCGATGTCCTCCAGCGAGGTCGTGCGCCCGACGTTGCGGATGAGCGCTTCCTTGTTGGCGTTTTCCAGAAAGCCGCCCGAGCTATTTTCCTGCGCTTCGCGGGCGGCCGTGAGCACATCGTCAAGGCTCACGCCGAGCGCGGCCATCTTGGCCGGTGCCGGCAAAACCTGATATTGTTTCACTCCGCCGCCGATGGCGATGACCTGCGAGACACCGGCGATGGTGAGCAGCCGCTGGCGCACGGTCCAGTCGGCGAGCGAACGGATGTCCATCGGCGCGGTCTGGCCGCTGTCGCTGCGCAGGCCGATGAGCATGATCTCGCCCATGATGGAGCTGATCGGCCCCATCGTGGGCGTGACGCCGCGCGGGAGTTTATCCGCGGCGAGTTGCAGGCGTTCCTGCACGAGCTGGCGCGCGCGGTAGATGTCCATGCCCCAATCGAATTCGACGTAGAGAATGGAGAGGCCGATGCCGGCGGCGGAACGGACGCGCTTCACACCGGGCGCGCCGTTAAGCGCCGTCTCCATCGGCAGGTTGACGAGCGTCTCGACTTCCTCCGGCGCGAGGCCCGTGGCTTCCGTCAGAATGTTGACCGTCGGCCGGTTCAGGTCGGGAAACACATCGACGGGCAGCTTCGCGATGACGAAGCCGCCGTAAACGAGCAGGAGCGCGCTCGCCGCCAGCACGAAGAGGCGGTTGCGCAGCGAGAATTCGATGAGCCGGTTGAGCATGGCAGTGGCTCAGTGCTTGTGGCCGTCCTCGGCCGGTTTCGCGGCGGGAGCTTTGCCGGCGACACTCGCCGCAGCCGGCGCTTCCTTCGGCGGTGTGGGCGCGACGTATTGGAGCTGGTAGTTGCCGACGGTCACGACGTTCGCGCCGGGCAGCACGCCCTCGATCACTTCGACGTAGCGATCGTCACGCTGACCGAGCACGACGGGAGTGCGCATAAACGTGTGCGGATCTTTGTCGTCCTGCACGAAGACGAAGAGATTGCCGGATTCGCCGAGCACGGCTGACAACGAAACCGTGATCACGGTGTCGGCTTGCGCTGTCACGATTTGCAGCGTGGCGCGCATATTCGGCAGCAGCTTTTGATCGGGATTCGTAACGCGCACCCGCACGCCGAGTGTGCGGGTCTCGGGATCGAGCCGCGGGGTGTAGCCTTCGACGGTGCCGGTGAATTGATCCCCGGGATAAGCCTCGGCACGAATGCGGACGGTCTGGCCCTTTTTTACCTGCGCGGCCTGGCCCTCATAGAGCCGGCCGACCAGGTAGAGTTCGGAAAGATCGGCGAGCGTGAGGAGGCGGGCGTTGGGCTCCACACTGTCGCCGGTGAAGATCGGTTGCTCGTAAACCGTGGCGGCGATGGGCGACTTGAATTGCAGCCTTGGCGGCGGGTCGCCGACCTGACGGCTCTCGACTTCGAGGAGGAAGTCGCCCTCGGCCACGCGGTCGCCTTCCTTCACCGCGAGCCGCGTGATCCGCCCGGAAATCCGGCTGGCAATCGCCGCGACGCGCGACGGATCGAGTTCCACGTTGCCGAGGATGGCGACCGTTTTTTCCAGCGTGCGCAGTTCGGCGCCCTCGATTTTCAATCCGAGATTCTTTTCGGCGGTCGCCGTGAGTGTGACCGGGCCGGTGAGCGGGCCGGCGCCGGATTCGCCGGGCGCTTTGTTGTGGCCCTCATGAGCCGATACGCGCGCGGCAGGCCAGGAGAGGACGGTCAAGGCGGCGAAAAATAGGAGCGGACGTTTCATAAAATTTGGCCGGAGGTTCAAGGCTGGTCGTCGAGCGCAGGAAGACTGGCTAGCTGGGGATTGCGACCGGTCGCGGTTTGCAGATCGGCCAGGGCCTGCGCATAGGCCGCGCGGATTTCCAGCGCGCCGGTCGCCAAGGCGAGGCGCTGCTGCTGACTCTGAAGAACCTGAAAAAGCGGCACCTGACCTTGTTGATACGCCGCCGCCAGATCGCGCTCGGCTCTCTCGCCCAACGGGACGACGGCGGTTCCATAAGTTTCGAGAATTTTCTGGAGTTGCGCACTGCGCTGACGGGCGGCGGCCACCTCAGATTCAATCGTAAGCTGGAGCGCCTCAACTTCACGCTGGGCGCGGGTGCGTTCGGCGCGCAGTTCGCGCAGTCGGCCTTGGTTTTTGTTGCGAATCGGAAAAGGGATCGAAACCCGCGCGCCGACCAGATTGTCGGCGTTGCCGTCTCGCCCGCGATCAAAGCTGTAGGTGCCGCCGACGATCACATCGCCCTTCACTTCGGCCTGCGCGAGGCGCTGCTCGGCGTCCAGCCGCTCAATAACCAAGGTGGCGGCGCGCAAGTCGGCGCGATTCCACGTGGAGGGGACGCCATCGGAACCATTTGCAAGGCGTGCGACCAAATCGTCCAACTCACCCGTGGGTTCGATTGTCTCATCGGGCGCAGCACCGAGCAGGGGCTTCAGATTTTGCAGCCGGTTCAGTCGGTCGGCGACAAAGCCGGCGCGTTCCTGCTCCAACTTCGCCAGCTCCAGTGCCGCGGCGTTCACGTCGACGGTCGAAACCTCCCCCACTCCCGCCCGTGATCGGGAAAGTTCGAGCAAGCGCCGGTTGGCTTCGATGATTTGGTCGCGGAGCGCGACGTGGCGATCAAAGGCGAGCACATCGATGAAAATTCTCGTGACCTCCCCGGCGACAAGGCGGCGGCGGTTGTCCAAATCGGCGGATGCACTGCCAATGCCGACGCGCGCGACTGCCTGGGCCTCGCGCAGTCGCCCGCCGAGCGGAATCGCCTGACTAAAACCGAGGTCGAACTTCCGCACCCCCTTGTTTCCGGTGAGAAGATCGTTTTGGGCTCCGGCATCGAAGGAAGGATTGGGGCGCAACCCGGCCTGCACCACGCGACCGCGGGCGGCTTCGGCACCGAGCGCGACCGCCGCGAGTTCGCGATTATGAGCCAAAGCGCGTTGCACTGCGGTATCGAGCGTCAGGACCTCGGCCGTGTGCGCGGCCCCGCCGGCCAACAAGAAAGAAACCCATGTGAGAACAAAGCGAAAAGACATGAATGGTATGCAACGTAAACGCCGCGAGACAGGCCCATCCCTCAAAAAAATTTAGTGCCAGAAGCGTATACGCAAAAACCACTGCGCGTCAGGAGGACTGAGCGACCATCAGCACGGCGTTACGGGAGCCGAAGGAGTTCTCGACCGTATCGGTAGCGCCTGGCACATCCGCCCAGACCCCATCGATCACGAGGCGAAACTCGTAGCGGCCCACCGGCAGGTCGAGGTCACGCCCCCACCGACCGTCCGCCATCCGTTTCATGGGCAAGCTTGCCGGATCCCAATCGTTGAACGAGCCGGCGAGGTTGACCGACTCTGCGTCGGGCAAAGCGAATTGAAGAGAAACGCGGATTAGGAGACGTCTTCAAAATCGAATGGAACCAAAAGCGCCGCCGGGGATCGGAGCGGGCGCGATGATCCCAAGACGACTGAGCAAGGCCCGGTGGCAGGGCCTAAAAAAATTAACTCCGCGCTGAGCGAAAAACGCGCAGGCGGAGGCTGCGCCCGCCGCGGCCGGCCGCGGCACGATGACCGGCCGTATGTGGAGGCGATGCTGTGGCTGTTGCGCACCGGCTGCCCGTGGCGCGATTTGCCGGCACGTTTCCCCAAGTGGCGCAGCGTCTACACGCGTTGGCGCCGCTGGGTGCGCGCCAAGCTCTGGGCGCGCGTCCTCGCCGCCCTCGCCGCGGACCACGACCCCGAGACCTACGCGGTCGACGCGACCTATGTGCGCGTCCACGCCGACGGCACCCGCGCCCGCGGCGGCTATGCCGCGCAGGCCGTGGGCCGCTCGCGCGGCGGGCTCACCAGCAAGATCCATCTGTTGACCGACGCCCTCGGCAACCCCGTGCGTTTCGTCATCACCGGCGGCGAGCGCAACGACGTGACGCAGGCGCCCGCGCTCCTGCCGCCCGGCACCGGCGCGCACGTCGTCTGCGACCGTGGCTACGACGCGGACTGGTGGCGCGAGCGTTTGCTCGCCGCCGGCCACATCCCCGTCGTGCCGGGCCGGCGCTCGCGCCGCGTGCAGCCGGCCTACGACGAGCATCTCTACCGCGCGCGGCACCTCGTCGAGAACTGCTTCGCCCGCCTCAAGTCCGCCCGCCGCCTCGCCACCCGCTACGAGCAGACCGCCGCCTCCTACGCCGCCTTCGTCGCGCTCGCCTCCTCCCTCCTCTGGCTCAGGTGATTTTGAAGACGTCCCCTAGCGCATCAGCGGATTTTTTCGGTGATTTTTTGGACATAAAAATCGTTGGTTGAGGATCGTTGTTGGGAAGAACGGGGGAAAATCGGGATTGCCCCTCCGCGATGGAAGAGAAGCCGGGTCAGTGGCGGCCATGCCCGCCTCCGCGAAATCCGCCTCTGGCACCATGAAGCCCAAACCTCGCGACCCCGTAAGATGGGAAGGGTGCGCGATAGAAACGGGGGCCGGAATAGACCCTCGCGGAGGCGTAGGTGCGCGCCAGCATCTCATCGATGAGGGCGTTGCTGACCCCGGCCTCTTGAAGCGCCGCGACGTCGTAGCTGCTGAGGCGATAGACGGCGCGCGAGGAGCGTAGGTGAGCGCGGAGTTGATCCTCCGGGAAACCCGACCGGGCGAGCGCCGCGATTTCGCCAACTGAGAGGATCGAACCGCGAGCGATTTTTTGCGAAATTTCGGGAGTCACCGAAACCGCGGCGGGCACGTTTGCGGCCGATAGAGAGCTGCTCGCCACGACTGCCGCGGCGAGCAGGGTGAGAAACATCGAAGTTTTCATAGGTGGGCTGTTTTAGGGTTGGTGGAAAAACCGCCCCGCAGGCGTTCCGGTGCGGCGCGGCTGTTTTGAATCGTTACCTTCTTATACGCCCGCCACGCCGGTCATCCCTCAACAATCCTCGCGACCCTTGCGATTTGGAGCGAACATTCACGCTGGCCGTTCCGTCCCGCTGCGGGCACCACTCCCGCAAGAAAGATTGAGGGATACCGACGCTCAGCTACGTTGATGCACCATTCAAAGATGAACACCGATCCGATCGACGACTTGCTCAGTTCCTACGCGAAGCAACCGCTGCCCGGCGTGCCCGACCGTCTAGCGGCAGAAGTGTGGCAGGAGATCGAACTGCGGCGACACCGTGGATTCGGGACGTTGCTCGGGCTAAACTGGCGGGAATTGCTCCACCGGCCGCGGCTCGCGCTGTCGGCCCTCGGACTGGCCCTGCTCGCCGGCTTGCTGCCTGCGGCGGTGACTCGCTCCGCGGATCACGCGCGTCTCGCTCGCGACTCGTTGCACTTCGAGGTCTTTTCGCCAGACACACCGTTGGTATTGATCGCCGCCGCCCACTCGGCCCGGAGGTAGGCCATGAAAACGCTGATGGGATTTTTCGTCGCGGTCGTGGCGGTGGCTGCGCTCTCCTCTCTTTGCACGCTTCAGTGGGTGGAGTCGCGGCGCTCACAAAAAATGGACCCGCACGAGTGGCTGCACAAGGAACTGAGGATCACCCCGGCTCAGCATCAGGCGCTGGAGCCCATTGAAGAAAAATTTGCGAGCCAAAACCGGAGTCTGCGCGAGCGAATGCGAGAGGCGAATCATCAACTCGCGCTCGCCATTCGGAAAGGGCAGCCTGATTCGCCGGAGATCGCGGCTGCGATCGGCAAGATTCACCTGCACATGGGTGAACTGCAGAACGCGTCGATTGCGCATATTTTCGAGATGCGCCGTGTGCTGACCCCCGAGCAGGGGGACAAGCTGCTACAGCTTGCCGAACAAGGCTTGGACGTGGTTCCCTAGCGCGCCCGTGGACCCGGACCTGCCGCTCATCGAGGCTTTGCAGGCAGGCGAGGACTTGGCGCTGAACGAGCTGATCCAACGCCACCGCGAGCCGCTTTTCCGCTTTGCGTTTCGCTACCTGCGCGATGAGACGGCCGCGCGTGACGCGGTTCAGGAGACGTTTGTGCGCGTGTATTTCAAGGCGGCTTCATTCACACCGCAAGCGACCGTCAAGACGTGGCTCTACATGATTGCCGTCAACCTCTGCCGCGACCGCCTGCGCCGCCTAATCAAACATCGGGGCGACCTCCCGCTCGACGCGCCAAGCGACGACGGAGCGCGAACCGAAGTTGCCGACACGCAGCCGATCCCGTCCGAGCAAAGCGCGCAGGCGGACCGGTTCAAAGCCTTGCAGCGGGCTATCGATCAACTCCCGCACCGGCTCAGACTGGCGCTCGTGTTGTGCGCGCTCGAAGGCAAGAGCCAGAAAGAGGCCGCGGAGATCATGGGCACGACCCCGAAGGCCGTGGAGCTGCGCATCCATCATGCGAAGGTGAAGCTGCGCGAGTTGCTCGGAGACCTGCAGCGATAGCGAGTCGGCGCGCATCGCCCGGACGTAAGGGGTCATTCTCGGCCGTGGCCCGCAGGATATTGAGCAACGCGGAAAAGAGATCGCCACACTGCCGGCAACAACAGGTCGGGGCAGCGGAATCGGTGGGGCGCACCCAAAACGCCTCACCAGGCGCGACGGATTCGTCGCAAAGGTCGCATTTCTCCGCGGTGCGCGGGAATTCTCCGGAGAAGCCTTCGTCTGGACGGATGGAGTTCATCAGGAAGCTACCTCGACCGGCGAGACCGGGGCCGGTGCCGGCAAACTCCGTTTCCGCCAAAGGTAAAAAATCGCCGGATAAACCAACAGTTCCATGAGCGTCGAAGTAACCACACCACCGACCATCGGCGTCGCGATGCGCTTCATCACATCCGCGCCGGTGCCGTGACTCCAAAGTATGGGCAGAAGGCCCGCGATGATGACCGCCGCCGTCATGGCCTTCGGCCGCACGCGTTTGACGGCACCGTGGTAGATCGCGTCGCGGAGATCGGTCGTGGTTTTTAGCCGGCCCGTTTTTTTCCAGTCCTCGAAGGCAAGGTCCAGGTAGAGGAGCATCACGACGCCGGTCTCGGCATCGAGGCCGGCGAGAGCGATGATGCCGACCCACACGGCGACGCTCATGTTGTAGTCGAAAAGGTGCAGCATCCAGAACGCGCCCACGAGCGAGAACGGCACGGCGAGCAGCACGATCGACGTTTTGATCCACGACTTCGTGTTGAGGTAAATGATGAAAACGATGATCAGCAGCGTGAGCGGAATCACGATCGCGAGTCGCTTGTGCGCGCGCTCCATGTATTCGAATTGGCCGCTCCAAAAAATGCTGTAGCCGGGGAGCAGCTTGATTTCGCCGCTCTTGAGCGCGGCGTTTACGGCCGCCTGCGCGTTGCGCACGTAGCGGCCAATGTCCACGCCCGAGACATCCACATAAATCCAGGCGTTCGGCACCCCGCCTTCGCTCTTCACGCCCATCGGGGCGGCGACGACACGGATCTTTGCGAGTTGGCCGAGCGGCACTTGGGCCATTTCCGCTGCCGCCGGAGTGCCGTTCATCGCGCCCATCCCGGTCGGGGAAGCCGATGTTTTCACCGGAACTCGAATCTCCCGCAACGCTTCGAGGTTCTCCCGGTAATCGCGCTCGTAGCGCAGAATGACGCCGTAACGCTCGAGTCCCTCGACTGTGGTGGTCAGCGGCATTCCGCCCAAGGCGACTTGCAGCACTTCCTGCACTTCTCCGATGGTGAGCCCGTAGCGTGCGATCGCGTCGCGATCGATGTCGAACTCGACGTAGTTGCCGCCCATCACGCGCTCGGCGAACACGCTCGACGTGCCGGGGACGCCATGAATCAGCGCTTCGAGCTGGCCGGCGATGCGTTCGAGTTCCGGCAGGCTCGGGCCGGCGACTTTGATGCCGACCGGCGTCTTGATGCCGGTTGCGAGCATGTCGATGCGCGTCTTGATCGGCATCGTCCACGCATTGGTCAGACCGGGAATTTGCACCGCGGCGTTCATGGCCTGCGTCAACTCATCCGGCGTTCGGCGGCGATGCGCGATCACCTTGCCATCCATGTTGCGAATATCGACCGCCGGCCATTCCGCCTCCGGCTTCAGCATGATCGTGGTTTCGATCATGTCCATCGGCGCCGGGTCCGTCGCCGTTTCCGCGCGGCCGATTTTTCCGAACACATGCTGCACTTCCGGGAATGCGCGGATCATCTGATCCGTTTGCTGCAACACCTCCTTCGCCTTGGTCGGCGAGATGCCGGGAAACGTCGTCGGCATGTAGAGCAGGTCGCCTTCGTAGAGCGGCGGCATAAACTCGGAGCCGAGATTTTGATAGGGAAAGGCGACGCCTGCTTTCGCCGCAATTTGCTTCACGCGGCCTTCCGGCAAACGATCCACGACCCACGCGTTCCACGGAAAGAACACCCAGCCGACGATCACCGCCGCACCGATGATCACGGCCAAGCGGAACTTAATCACCAAGTCCAAGAGCGGGTGATAGAGCCAGATGAGGAACCGGTTGACCGGATTTTTCTCCTCGGCGGGGATGCGTCCGCGGATGAAAAAACCCATGAGCACCGGCGCGAGCGTGATCGAGAGCAGCGCCGCCGCCGCCATGGAATACGTTTTCGTGAACGCGAGCGGCTTGAAGAGCCGTCCCTCCTGCGCTTGGAGCGTGAACACCGGGAGAAACGAAACCGTAATGACGAGCAGCGAATAGAACAGCGTCGGGCCGACCTCGATGGACGCATCGCGAATGATGTCCCAATGCGGCTTCTTGCCGGCGTCATGTTCCAGATGCTTGTGCGCGTTCTCGATCATGATGATCACCGCGTCCACCATCGCGCCGATGGCGATGGCGATGCCGCCGAGCGACATGATGTTCGAGCTGATGCCCTGCCCATACATCACCAAAAACGAAGCCAGCACCGCAATCGGCAGGATGACGATCGCCACCAGCGCGCTGCGAAAATGCAGGAGGAACAGCACGCACACGAACGCGACGACGAGACTCTCTTCGATTAATTTTTCCTGGAGAGTCTTCACCGCTCGATCCACCAGCGCGGTGCGGTCGTAAACCACGGTGGCCTTCACTCCCTCGGGCAGGCTTAGCATTGCTTGGTCGAGCCGCTTCTTCACGGCTTGGATCACATCGCGGGCGTCCACGCCGTAGCGCACGACAACGATGCCGCCGACGGTTTCCCCTTCACCGTTGAGTTCGGCGATGCCACGACGCATGTCCGGCCCAAGTTGCACGTTGGCGACATCGCCGAGCCGAATCGGCGTGCCGCCCGGTCCGCGGCCCACGGCAACTTTGCGGAGGTCGTCCACGTTCTGGATGTAGCCGCGGACGCGGAGAATGAATTCCTTTTCCGCCATCTCCATCGAGCGCCCGCCGACCTCGCCGTTGCTCTTTTGCACGGCCATCGCGACCTCGCTAATGGAGAGGTTGTATGCTTGGAGCCGGATCGGATCGACCGTGATCTGATATTGCTTCACGAACCCGCCGACCGATGCGACCTCGGCCACACCCTCGACGCTGGAAAGCTGGTAGCGCAGAAACCAATCCTGCATCGAGCGGAGTTCGGCGAGATCGTGTTTCGGCGAGTTGAGCGCATACATGAACGCCCAGCCGACGCCGGTGGCGTCCGGCCCGAGCCGTGGAGTTACATTTGCAGGCAGACTCGCTTGCAGGCCGCTCAGGTATTCGAGCACGCGGCTGCGCGCCCAATAGGGATCGGTGCCATCTTCAAAGATGATGTAGACGAAGGAAAATCCGTAGAACGAATAGCCGCGCACGACCTTCGCCGCCGGCACCGACAGCATCTTGGTCGAGATCGGATAGGTGACTTGATCCTGCACGATCTGCGGGGCCTGACCGGGCCACTCGGTGTAGATGATGACCTGCGTGTCCGAGAGATCGGGAATCGCGTCGAGCGGGATGTTGCGCAGCGCAAAGGCGCCGCCAAACACCAGCGCGAGCGTGCCCGCGATGACGAGAAACTTGTTCTTGAGCGAAAACTCGATGATGCGCTGAAGCATGGCGGCTGAAGCGGTGGGTTACTTCAGCTCTGCGCCGCAGGTGAGCATCTTCGATCCGAAGAACGGATTTTTCAGTTCGCCGGTGCGCTGCAGCCAGCGGCCTTTGCCGGCGACGGGCGCCATCGGGCACTCGAAAACGTGCAAGCCGGCCGTGTGATGGAGATGGTGCTCGCGGCCCACGTCGGCGACCGCCGTGCTCACGGGCTCAAAGGCCCGGCGCGCGGCGTCGAGGTCCGCTGGCTCCGACAGGCTGTCCTTGAATTTTGCGAGCGGACTCTGCGGCGCGGATTCGAGGTAGGCGGCCAGCGCGGCGCGCACCGCCGGCAGTTGTTTCGAGTATCCGGCCAAGTCGTCCGCGGCGAGTGGCGTGGCCGCGTCAGCCATCGCGAGCGCGAGCGTCTTCAGTGTTTCCGGCACCGGCATTTCGGCGGCGGCCTGTTTCATCGTGCCGGCCGTCGAGGTGTCCCCGGCCTTGAGCATTTTTTGGATCGCCTCGCGGAGCTGGCTTTCCGAATCGAGCATGAACTGTCCCGAGGTCACCACGCGTTCACCGTCGGCCAGTCCTTCGATGACCTCGTAACGGCCATCCTGGCTGCGCGCGCCGAGCTTAATTTCACGCGGCTCGAAACTGCCGCCGTCGCGCGCGATGAAGACCGTGTTGCGCTCCCCGCTGCGGAGGACCGCCGTCTCCGGCACGAGCACGGCGGAATCGGAAAGCTGCACCGAAAACCGCACATCCACGAACATGCCCGGCCGCAAATCTCCCTCCGCATTCGGGAGCACGATCCGCGCCGTCGCGGTCCGCGTCTGCTCGGAGATTTGGGGCAGGATCAACGCCACCTCACCAGTGAGATCGCGCTGGGGTCCGAACGTTGCACGCACGGTCGCGGCTTGGCCGGGCCGGACAAACGCCAGATCGTTTTCGTAAATTTGCGCGTGAATCCAAACAGATGAGAGATCGGCCAGCCGATAAATGCGCTCGCCCGGTTTCATCATTTGGCCGGCGACGGCCATCTTTTCCACGACGATCCCAGCGGCGGGAGCGCGGTAGACATACGTCCGCTGCGCTTCGCCGCCGCGCTCCAAAGCCGCGATGAATTCGGGTGCTAGGTCGAAAAGCTGGAGGCGCGCGAGCGCGGCCCGCGTGAGCGGTCCGCCCTGCGGACCTTCGCCGCGCTTGCCCACGACGTAGTTGAGCTGGGCGTTGTAGAGCTCCGGTGAATAGATTTCGAAAAGCGGGTCGCCGGTTTTCACAGGAGTCCACGTCGCGTTGACGAGCAGCTTTTCCACCCACCCCTCGTATTTGATCGTGATGTCGCGAAACGTGCGCTCGTCGTAGGCCACGCTGCCGACGCTGCGAATCTCACGCTTCACCGGACCGCGCGTGACCAGATCCGTCTTGAGATTCATCCGCTGCACGGTGGCCGCATCGATCTGAATCGTGGGTGCACTGGAGTCGCCACCTTCGTAAACCGGCACCATGTCCATGCCCATCGAGTCCTTGGCGGGCTTGGGGCTGACTTCCGCACTCATGGTCGACTTGTAGTGCTGAATCTTGCGTTCACCGCCGCCACCCGTGTTCGCCCGAATTGGCGTCAGCGCCATCGCGCAGACCGGACACGGCCCCGGCTGCTTCTTTATGATTTGCGGGTGCATCCCGCAGGTCCAAAGTTGCTCGGCGGCGAGCAAGCCAGTCACGAATAAAACGAGCAGCAACACGACGCGCGCGACATGGAAGGGAAAGGGGAATTTCATCGGACGGAAAATTTCACCGCGGCGGCGTGGCGGCGTCGGCCAGAAGGGGAACGTCCGAGGGCGCGGCATCGGCGGTGAGCAGCAACAAATCGACCACGGCGTTCTCCCGTTCTTGGAGGGCTTTCAATCGTTCGAGTCGCATCAGCACCGGCATGTGCTGGGCATCGGTGATCATCGCCGCGCTGCCGCTGCCAGACTGATAGCCGGCCTCGACGGACGCGGCAAGGCGCGAGAGATTGGGCAAGGCGGTGTCGTCAATGTAAGTGATCATCCGGTCGGCGTCGCGCACCATGAAGAGTGTCTGGGCCAACTCTGCGGCGAGGGTCAGTTGCTCGGCGCTCACGCGCGCGACGGCGGCGGCGTGCCGCGCCTCCGCGGCGCCGATAGTCGCGGCGATCTTGTCCCGCCACACCGGCAGGGTGAGCGTGGCGGTCGGGCGCACCATCAGCGGGTTCGCCCGGAGGTCCGCCATCGCACCCAAGCTGAAATCGGGCGTGCGTGAGGTGCGCGCGGTTTCGACCGCGGCGACCGCCATTGCGACCATCGCACGCATTTTTGCCAAGTCGGCATTTCGCGCGAGGAGCCGCCGCCACAATTCGTCATCGTCGGGGAGCGCCGTCGCTTCGAGCTTGGCATTCGGCCACGCGGGGTTCGGGTCACCCGGCGCAATTCCGAGCGTCGCCTTGAATCGCGCCCACGCCGCCACCAGTCGGTCGGTCAAGACCAGGTGGTGAGTGTGATGCTCAGCGATCTGGTTCTTCAGCCGAACTTGCGCTTCGAGGGAGCCCATCGTCCGCCCGGTCGCGTAGTCTGCGCCCGAGAGGGCGAGGGCCTGCTCCAAAATGCGGACGGAATCCATATAGAGCCCGCGCGCCTCCTGCGCGTAGGCTAGTTCGATCCAGGCCTTGCGCACCTCGGCCGCCGTGCGAAACACCGTAGCGGCATAGGCGCGGTAGGCGACATCGCTCGTCGCAGCCGCCTCGCGACCCAGTGCCGCGCGTTTGCGGGGCGCCGTCAGATCGAACATGACGCCCGGCATGAACGTCATGAGCGTGTCGGTGATGTCGGCCTCGAAGGTGAGCTGCGGATCAGGCAGCGAGCGGGCGCGCGTGATGTCCAACACGGCGGCGCGCCAGTCGTGATACGCCGCCTCGACCGCGGGGTGATTGAGGACCGCGTAACGAATAAACTCCGCGGGCGGCGAATCCAGCCGCAGGGTGGGCAGGACTGGTTTCGCCGCGTGCGGCCGAAGTTCCGTGCCGACGCGGGCAACCTGATCGCGCGCAGTTTTCTCCGTCGCAATCGGCGTGCCGATGCAGCCTGCGAGCGAGCCCATCGCCAATGCCAAGACCGGAAGGGAAAAGGACTGCGCGCGCATTCGGGGTTACTTCGTCGCTTTAGGCGCACCGCAGGTGAGCATCATTTTCCCGTAGTAGGGATTTTTCACGTCCTTCGAGGTCTGAATCCAATCGGCGTGCATCATCGGGCAGTTCATGACGACGTAGCCCTTTTCACCCGCCGCCAGCGGCTCGACGGCTGCGCTCAGTGACTTGAACGCGTTGCGGGCCGCGTCGATGTCCTTGGCCTTGGCGACCGCCGTCGCTTTCGGCGCGATGGCCTTGTTCATGTCGCTCATCCCGGCGTGCTCGGCCACGGCGGCGGCGGCGGTCTTGGCGGCGGGGAAATCGTCGGCGGCCAGCGCCGCGGAAATCTTCACATAGGAGGAAAGAATATCGGTTTTCATGTTCATGGAGTCGGCCGCGCCGAGGCGCGCGACGCCGAGAATTAAACCGACGAGGAGGAATAGACGGGATAGACGAATCATGGAAGGAACTGAGTTGATGGTTATGGTTGCGGCGGGTGATACGCCGGGCCGGCGCAAAACCCTCACCCTTTCTTGAAAAAAACGGCCAATGATTCCCGCAGCAGCGCGCGCGCCCGATAAAGGCGAGTCTCGACCGCCTTGGCCGAACAGCCGGCGACCTCGGCGGCGTCGGCGAGGGACAGGTCTTCGTATTCGCAGAGGAGCACCGCCGTTTTTAACGGTTCGGGCAGCGCTTCGACGGCCGACCGCACCGTTTGCGCGGTCTCGGCGCGAACCAAGTCCGAGTCAGGTGCCGTCTCGGATGGGTCCGTAATGTGTTCGCTTGCCGCCACGACTCCGGCTTCATCGAGCGGCATCGCCGGCCGAACTTTGCGGCGGCGGATGCCGTCGCGGCAGAGATTGAGCGCGATGGAAAAGAGCCAGGTCGAGAATTTCGCGCCGGGGCGGAATTTCGCGCGATGCTGATAGACCCGGACAAAGGTTTCCTGCGCTACATCGAGCGCATCCGCTTCGTTGCCGAGGGAGCGATAGATGAAACGGCGCAGCGGAATTTGCCACCGGCTCATCAATGCGGTCAGCGCGAGGTCATCGCCCGCTTGCAGACGTGCCATCAATTCGCCGTCGGCGGGAGATGTCTCGGAGTCAGTCACCGGGAGGCGGCGAACATCCCGGCCGGGTCGCCCTCCATGAGCTGCATCTTGATCATGTCCAGATAGCGCCGGCCCTGTTCGGCCGACATGCACGCGGCCACATCGTAGGCGTATTTTAGCATCGAGGCGTGACACTCACCCTGGAGGCGCGCCTGTTCGGCAATGGCTGCGCCCGCCTCAGAGGACCACGCCAACTGCTTCTTGAGCAAATCATCGAGCTGCCGCCGCACGGCAATGTAGCGGTTGCAATGTTCGGCGCACACGGGGCGATACGCGTGGTGCAGGGCAAGCACCTTCTCGTATTGCGCCGCCGTGAGCGCGAACTCCCGCTTCAGCCAACCCAGCTCGGCATCCGTGCCGTCGGGAGTGATGACTGCGACCATCGCGCGGCGATAGCAGACCAAATAAGTCGTCGCTCCGATTGCGACAGCGAGGGCCAGCAGGATGATCAGCTTCTTCATCGCGGCATCCCCGAACTGACAGCCATCGTGAGCGGATCAATCGAGGCGAGGTATTGCCGGGCGGAATCCACCCGGTGTTGTTCGCGCATGTGTCCGGCTCGCAGGTTGGCGGCCGCGATGCTGAGTGTCACGGTCACGACGAGCAGCGCTGAGGCGTAGGCGGGTTTGGGCAGTTGCACGACAAGCCATTCGCGCAGCCTGCCCCAAATCCCAGCCGTCGCGCGCTCTTCCTGCGCGGAAATTCGCGCCCAGACGGTGGCGTTGAAACCGGGAGCGGGAGGCGGCGACACCTGCCACGCGCGGAGCACCTCCCGTAATTTTGGATCTTGGTCGTTATTCATGGCGTAGGAGGATTCGGCCTTCGTTGGATGGGTTGAATACCGGACGAGAGCTGTTTCAGCGCGAGTTCAACCCTTGGCTGCACTAGCGCACGCCTGCTGGCAGCGCCAGTCGTTCTTCATCATCTCAGGCGTGCAGGTGACGACGGAGTAAGGCGCTTGTTTGTAGGCCGCGCCTTTGGGCACAAACATGCGGCTGCACGTCAGGCCGGAGTCAGACGGTGGCATCGCCGGGCGGGCCGGGGCCGTCACACTCGCAGGCTTGGCTGCGGGACGATTCCAGAATTGCGGGCCGGGGCCGGCGACGGCTGCCGCGCTAAAAGTGCCACCGAGGGCGGCAACAAGAATGAATTTCGCGAGAGTTTTCATAGTAAGGGCGGATTGGTAACTAAGGTTGGTTTTGAGGGTGATACGCCGCAGCGGGGAAAATCCCTTGGATTAACTTTTTCCCGCGAGCTTTGCGGTCAGGAACGGCAGGCGCTCTGGCACTCCGGATCGGATTTCAGCATGTCCGGCGTGCAGTTCACCGAAATCCACGCCGGACTCCCGCGACCGGGGCCGGTGTTACGCACCAGCATGTGATCGCAGGTCAGGACGGTGCCGTCGTTGACTGGTTTGGCGAACGTCGGAGCCGGGGTTGAGGTCGAGCGATTCCAATACTGCGGGCCAGGGCCGGCGATGGCCGCAGCGCTAAAAGCGAAGCCGAGAACGGCGACGAGGAGAGATTTCGGGAGGGTTTTCATGATGGTATTTTAATTGGCCGGATTGAACTAACCCGGTTGCAATCGTGATACGCGCCGGAGCGCCGAAACCCTCATAACTTTGCGTGGAGGCGAAAACTTGGTGCCAAGATCGGTGCAAGCTCTACGCTCAGGAAAATTTCGGTCCGTTGCACCGTCGTGCCGGTCGCACGGACGGTGGACGCTGCCTCGCCGCCTTGGAGGCGGGGTTTACCCTACTTCTCATCGTGCGCCATCCCTTGGCGCAACCCGAGAAGGTTCGCGCAGGCGACGGCAAGCGTGCCTCTGTGCATCCGCACCGTGAGAAAGTGTCTTTAACGCCGAAACGTAAACGCGACGACCCGATCAACGCACATAAGCACAGCTATCTCCCGTAGCCCACTTCACCGACACCCGTCGCCCAGCGCAGTTGAGCAATGGCGACGTTGAAACCGTGGTTGGCGCGAAGTTGACTGGTTTGCGCCGTCGTCAGCTCTACCTGCGAACGCAATACGTCAAGCTGCGTCGCCGCGCCAACATCATAACGCGCCGTTGCGAGGCGTGCGGACTCCACGGCTTGGTCGACGGTCTTTTGCGCCGCAGCGCTGAGTTCGGTGGCTTGTTGGAGCGCGGAGAATGCGCGGCGCACCTCGACCTCGACGGTGAGCCGGGCCTCGCTCTCCGAGAGTTGAGCGATGGCGTCCTGCGCTTCCGCCTGCATCACCCGGCCCGGCACTGCACGGCCCTGAATCTCCAAGTGTGACTGAGCGCCAACGAAAAATCCCTCGCGGGAGTCTCTGAATCGTTCGTTGTTACCCGTGCGAAGGTCGTATCCGCCTTTCGCCTTGAGATCGGGCAGGTATCCAGCCCGAGCCACTTTGACGCCGGCGTGCGCAGCGGCGATGAGTTTGGCGAGTCGCTGGAGGTCGGGTCGGTTGGACCACGCGGCTACGAACGATTTTTCCAAGTCGAAAGTGACCGGCTCAACCGCGAGGTTTCCGACGAATTCCGGCACTTTGCGCGCGGATTCGGGATCGTTCGTCGTGAAGCCCAAGACGCGTCGGAGATCCTCGACGGCGAGCCGGAAATCGTTGCGTGCCTGAATAAGGGGAACCTTCGCATTCGCCACCGCTACTTCGGCGCGCAGCCTTTCGAAATCAGAGGTCGTGCCTGCCTCAGCCCGCGCAGTGGTGGTATGGAGCTGGCTCTTCAGGAGAGCCAAGTTCTGCTCCTGCACCAAGACTTGCTCACGCGCGAGGAGAACGTTGTAGAAGCCCACGCGGACATTGAGCAGGGCCTCGTTCACGGTCGCCTTGAGTTCAAGGATGGCGGCTTCGCGCACAAGTTCCGCGCCAGTGATCGACGCGCGCACGCGTCCTCCGGAATACACCGTCTGCGTCACCGTCAGGCCCATGCGCCACGAATGGCCCGCGGGAAGAAACACGGGCGGCTGTCCCGTCGCCGTCTGCACCACCGGAACGTCGCTCTGCTGGTAGCTGCCCGCGCCCGCGACATTGGGCAGGCCGGCAGCGCTCACTGTGCTGACAATCCCGTGCTGCTCGCGAATTCGCTCCCGAGCCTGACGGATAGCGAAGTTGTGCTCGAGGGCGAACGAGATCGCGGAAGGAAGGTCGAGTCGGTCGGGCGCAGCGAGCGGCGCAGCCAACGCCGCGAAGCCGGAAACAACTGGCAACAGGAAGGCGAATGCGAGCGGCATGAAACGAGCATTCATTTCAGCGAGCGAAAACCCTCGCAGGGGACGGCGGCCTGACCGGTGCCTCGGATTTGGTGCGAAGAAGACGGAGCGCATTTGCGACCACGAGCAGCGTGGCGCCGGTGTCCGCCATGATGGCGAGCCAGAGGCTTGCATAGCCTAGCAGCGTCAGAACGAGAAAAATGAGCTTTAGCGAAAGGGAAAAGGCGATGTTGAACCGGATAATCGCCAGCGTCCGCCGGCCGAGCCGGATCGTCTCGGCGATCTGCGCGAGGTCATCCTGCATGAGCGCGATGTCGGCCGTCTCGATCGCGGCGTCCGTTCCGGCGACGCCCATCGCGATGCCGACGGTGGCGGTCGCCATCGCGGGGGCGTCGTTCACGCCATCGCCGACCATGCCGACCACGCCGTATTTTTCGCGCAGTGCCTTCACCGCTCCGACCTTGTCGTCGGGCAAGAGATCGCCACGCGGATCATCGATCCCGACTTGCTTGGCGATAAAGTCCACCGTGCGTTGGTTGTCGCCGCTCAACATCATCACCGATGCCACGCCCGCCTCGTGGAGCGCGCGAATCGCGTCCGCCGCATTTGCCCGGAGTGTGTCGCCGATGGCGACGATGCCGAGCACTTCACCCTTGCAGCCGTCGTGCGGCCGGTGCCCGACCACGACGACGGAATGGCCGCGGCTTTCAATCGTCGCGAGCCGCTGCTCGATCTCTTCGCTGCATACGCCGAGTTCGTGCGCGAAGCGGTGATTGCCGACGAAGTGGGGATGTCCGTCAACTACCCCTTCTGCTCCACGCCCGGACTGGTTCTTGTAGCTTTCGGCGCGGGGAAAGGCGATGCCGAGCTTTTCCGCGTGTTGCACAATCGCGACGGCCAACGGGTGAGCCGAGTGCGCGTCGATTGACGCCGCGATGCGTAGAACGTCCTTTTCGACGCTTTTGCCGATCAACTCGACACCCTGCACCTTTGGTTTCCCTTCTGTGATTGTGCCCGTCTTATCGACCGCGAGCGCTTTTAGCTTTGCGATGGATTCCAAGTGGGCTCCACCCTTCACAAGCACGCCGCGCTTCGCCAAGGCGGTCAGCCCGGCGACGATGCTCACCGGCGTGGAGATGACGAGCGCGCACGGACACGCGATGATCAGCAGCACGCAGGCCTTGTAGAGCCATTGCGACCAGTCTCCGCCCATGAGCAGCGGCGGAATCAGAAAAACGAGCAACGCGGCGAGCGTAACGATGGGGGTGTAGTAACGCGCGAAGAGATCCACGAAGCGCTGCGTGGGGGCCTTTTGCTCCTGCGCCTCTTTCACGAGGCGGATGATCTTGGCCAGCGTGGTATCGCCCGCCGATTTGGTTACGCGGATTTCAAGCGAGCCTTCTCCGTTGATGGTCCCCGCAAAGACGGTGTCGCCGGATTTCTTGTCCACCGGAACCGACTCACCTGTGATGGGAGCTTGGTTCACGGCGGATTCGCCACGCACAACTTCGCCGTCGAGCGGAATGCCCATGCCGGATTTCACCGCGACGATTTCTTCGGGCTTCACGTCCGCCACCGGCACCTCGATGAAGTTTCCCCCGCGGTTCACCGTCGCGCTCTTCGGGGCGATTTCGAGCAGCGCCTCCACGGCGCGCCGGGCACGACGATCCGCCCAGCCTTCGAGCCACTCTGCCACGCCGAAGAGGAATACGACAGCCGACGCTTCGATCCACTCGCCGATGACGGACGCGCCGACCGCAGCGATGACCACAAGGAGGTTTATGTCCGGGCGGAATCGGAGCAGCGCGCGGCCGGCCTTGGGCAGCAAAAACCAACCGCCCGCCACCATGCCACCAACGGCCAAAGCGGCGACTCCCTTCTTTTCCAAAAGATTCAGCCACTCCGCAATCAACCCGACTCCCACCAATGTTCCCGAAGCCACCAAGCTGATCGACTCCGCGCGGCTGCTGCCATGCGTGTGGCCCTCGTGCTCACCCTCTGCGTGGTCGTGACCGGCATGAGGATCCTGATCGCCACTCTCAATTCTGGATTCGGTGGGAGCGTGATTCGGTTTCATGGGAGATTTGGAGGAGAATATCGTTTAGGTTGCATCAGGGGCTTCGCGCCGCGCGATAACCGCGCAGGCGCCAAAAATAACGGACGGTTTCGCACGCGGCCCCGAGGAGCATTCCGCCAAATCCTCCCAGCAGCATGATGATCATCTTCGGCTTTCCGAGGACGACTTCGGCCAGCAGCGCCACAAGCCAGCCGACAAAAAGCCCCGCAACGATGCCGGTGCCGGCAAATTCAGGCTTCGAGGCACGGCGCGCCCGTTGGGGTTTGGAGATGTTGGAGGAAGTCAGTCGCATATTTCTATCGCGGGGCTCCCGCGGGATGACGGCAAGCATGGTGCCGGTATCACGGATACTTGAACGTGAGGGTCTCCTCGGCGTCTGTCGCGCCCGACGCCAAAAGGGTGAGAATTACGCGAAAGACGTGCGGCGCACGCACAATGCCCGGTGTGACTAAGGTGTCGCCTTCACGGTGCAGCGGCGCACGCACGTCGTTCTTCGCTGTATAGTTGAATCGTGCGAGTCCACGTTCCACATCAGGCGGCACGGGCTTCTTTTCCGCGTCGAAAAATTTCACGACGACTCGCGCCCCGCTTCCTTCCACGTTCACCCAGCCCCCTTTTTTCCGGGCGATGTTCACGCCCGACTTCGGCAGCTCATCCGCTTTCGTTTTCACGGACCGGTCCGCCTTGGTGGGAACAGGCTCCTTCTGCGCAGGATCGGCGGCGAGCGCAGTTGCCGAAGCGGTAAGCGCGAGCCCCAAGGTGATGAAGCGGCACGTTCTCACCGGTGGCGGCCTCCGCCGCGATGGCCAAACCCGCCGATGCGATGGCCTCGGTAGCCGTAGCCTCCTCCACGGTAGATTCGCGGCCCACGCCGCGCGAGTTGTTCGGGCGAAGCGAGCAGGTAGTCGATCACGCCGTCGCTCACGCCCGCTTCGCGGAGCTGCAAGACCTCGCCGGTTGTCAGGCGATAGACATCGTCGCGGCGCTTCAAGTGGGCGAGAACCACATTTTCGGGCACACCGCGGCGGCCAAGTTCTCCGAGATCGGCGAGACCAAGACGCGCGCCGCGCTCAAGCTTGTCGAGCACACCGACATCGGTTCCGTATTGAGCGGCGGCGAGCGCGGTAGTGCGGCGGGCCGCCGTCGCGCAGCCGCTGGAAAGCACGCCGACGATAGCGGCAAGCATGATCAATGCGTAACGAATTTTCATAGGATTCATCTTTCTCATCTACTGCCTCGCCCTTCGTGAAGTCGGGGCAGCGGTTAGCATTGAGGGTGTTTTCTCAGCGTCCTCGGCGCCCTTGGGAGGTGGGGAATCGCATCCCCATATTGCCGCCGCCGGGCAGCCGAGAGCCTTGGGACGAACCAAAAACTCCCTGATTGGAGCGGCGCGGAGTTGATGGCGACGAAGTGCTGTCGGTGGTGGCGCAGCCGGTGGCGAGCAGTGCGACGGCGGCGCACAGAAGAACGCGGAGTGTTTTCATGAGGTGGTTTTGATTTTGCGGGTTAGCTGTTCAATGACGCCCTCCGCGGTGACCGCCACTTCGATGGCCGCCGTGATGCCCCAAGGATGAGCCAAAGCCGCCGAAACGCGGGGCGAAACCGGGAGCACCCCGATACGGACGATAGCCGTAGCCATAACGCGGCGCGTAGGAAGCGCGCGGTGCCGTCGCCACGCGCACGGGGCTGGCGAGCAGCAGATAGTTCACGACCCGGTCGCTCACCCCGGCGGCACGGAGCTGGTCGATCGCTTCCGTGGTCAATTGATACGATGCACCGGTCGAGCGGAGATAGGCGAGGGTCGTGTCGTCGGGCACCCCGCTTCGGGCGAGAACCTGAACGTCGGCGAGCGCCAGCGGTGCGCCGCGCTGCATTTTCTGCCCAAGCTCGGGCGGGAGGTTGAATGCGGCGCCGGCCGAAGCGAGGGACTTCTGCTGGGTTGTCACGGCGCGAACGGCTGCGCCGGTCAGGAGCAAGGCCGTTAAGCATAGGAGCATTTGGCGGGTTTTCATGACTGAGCCTTTTGGTTGGGCGCCGCTCCTGCCAAAAGGTCAGGATGGGCGTGGGTTAATTGAGCATCTTCATCATCAAAATTGAGCCACCCGCTGCGCGCCTACGTTTGGAGTATCGCGTCCCGGCAGCGCCCGCAGTTCGCGGATCGCCAGCGCCATGTCGCTCGCGCGAAAAAGCGCGGTGCCGCTCACCAGCACGTCGGCACCGGCGAGAAGGCCCATCGCGGCGGTTTCGCGGTTTACCCCGCCATCAATCTCGATGCGGAAAGACAATCCCGCGGCGGCGCGCCGGACATAAGCCGACTCGATTTTTTCCACGGTTGCGGGAAGGAAAGCCTGCCCGCCGAAACCCGGATTGACCGACATTATCAACAGGAGATCGATCGCGTCGAAAAAAGGCTCGGCCTCGCTGAGGGGGGTCTTCGGGTTGAGCGCCAGTCCGGCCTTGCAGCCCGCCGCCCGAATCCGCGCGAGGGTGCTGCGGACTCCATCGGGATGTTCCGACTCGACGTGAACCGTGAGCCAATTCGCCCCTGCCTCGACAAAACTCGCCAACATGTCGTTCGGTCGCCGCACCATGAGTTGCACATCGAACGGGAGTCGCGTGTGCCGTAACACCGCCGAAACGACAGCCGTGCCAAACGAGATGTTGGGCACGACCAGCCCGTCCATGATGTCGAGGTGCAGCCAATCCGCCCCGGCCTGCTCCACCCGGCGCACTTCGTCACCGAGTCGCGCAAAATCGGCTGCCAGAAGCGAAGGAGCGATGATGCGGTCGAACATGAGCATGGGCGCGCGCGACGGTTCAGGGACGATGCGCGCTCTCATCGGCGCGCACTTCAATCTTGGCCGTGCCGCTAGGCAGCCGGACCGGGAAAAGCAAATACGCGTGCGGCCTCGGCATTCGCGTCGTTTGCGGAAGCGTGTGGGGCGTGAGGTCCGGGCGTTCTTGGGCCAATTGCCGGCCGGACGCATCGAGGTAAACGATGTCGATGTGGCTGTCGGCCGTCGTCTCGCCTTTGAACTCACGCATAACATAAGCCTCCAATGTGAGGACACCTTCCTTCAGGCGAAACCGCGGCCGGTAAACCTCCACGGCGGAAGACGACACGGCGACGAGGGCGACCGATGCCGCGTCGGGTGACAGCGGGAACGCGGCACAGCCCGAAAAAATTAAGGCACCGAGCATGAGACCGATCGCTTTCATAGGGATTCGTTTGCGCCGCGATCCTGCTGCCTGATGCTAAACTGCCTCCGTTCCGGTCTGGCCGGTGCTGATGCGGCGCGCCGAGGCGAGAGGCAGAACGTAGATCTTGCCATCGCCGCGGTGCCCCGTGTGGGCAGCCTTGGCGATGGCGGACTCGACGGCGTCGGCAGTCGAGTCATTCACCATGACCTCGACTCGCACGCGCGGCGCAACACCCACAAGCGCCTCGGCACCCTCATGGCTCCGGCCACGGCCAAAACCGCGGACGGGGGAGAACGACGCGCCCGTGATGCCGGGCACTTCGTGCAGCGCTTCGCGGACGGCTTCTTCCTTGGTCGGACGAATAAAGGCGACGATGGTCTTCATGGGATCACTTCTTTTTCTTGTCGTGATCGTGCTCTTTCCCCGCGTCGTCGCAGATGCAGGCGTATTCGGCGCGTTTGCACTCGCCGCACACTTCGTCGTGGTAGAGCACACGATAGTTCTTCGGCCTTGCGCTCGCGTTGTCGCGGACCTGCACGACGACCGTATAGTCATCGCCCTCCGGCAACGCGGTTTTCGAGACCAGTGCGCCGTTCTTTTCGGCGAAGGCGAGCTGCACCTTACCGGTCTTGGCTTCGGCGGTGGCGCTGACGACCTGACCGGTAAGGGCCACGGGCTTGAGCGCTTTGTCGTAGAACGACACGGTGACCGTGCGGTCCTTCTCGACGAAGAACTCAACATGCGGAGCATCGGTCGTAAGAATCCGACCGCCCTTGGGACCGGGAATCGGTTTGGCTGCAAACGCCGCGGCGGAAACCGCGAGCGTGATGAACGATAATGCGAGGTTACGGATGGTTTTCATGGGACAAAATCAGGACTGATTGGGGTGCGGTTCGTCGTGCGCGCGGACTTCGACGCGCACGGTGCCGGGCGGCAGTTCGGAAACCGGCAACTGGTAGTGACCGCGGGGCTGCATTCGGTGGCTGGCGCGGTGCCGGAGATCGCCCGGCGCAAAGCTCACGGACTGTTTTTTCAACTCGCGTCCGGCGCTATCGAAGAAAATCACTTCCAGATGGCTTTTTGCCGTGGTCGTGATGCCGAATTGCGGGTAAACCCAGCCGTCCAGAACGAGGCCGGTTTCGGTTCGAAGCAGCTTGGGCTGGTAGATGGCGACGGACTTCGACGGAACGGGGACCAACGAGACGGCGGCGATTTCCGGTGGCAGCGAGACCGAGGCACAGCCGCCGAGGAACGCGGCAGCCGCGAGAGGCAGGAGACGGGATGCATTCATAGGCATGTTTTTTGGGGTTGTGGTGGACTAGGCTGCTTCGCGCGGCATCGGGACCGACGTGCAGCCGCCGAACACGACGACGGCTGCGAGAAGGAACGTGCGAACGGGTTCATGACGAAGCGCTCGGCTCAGGCTTTTCGATGGGGCCGCTATTATCCCGCTCGAACCAGCAATAGAGCGTCGGCAGAAGGACGAGGGTGAGGAAGGTCGCGGTGATGATTCCGCCGATGACGACGGTCGCGATGGGGCGCTGCACCTCCGCGCCGGAGCCGGAGGCGAGTGCCATCGGCACGAAGCCTAGCGCGGCCACTAACGCCGTCATGAGCACCGGTCGAAGCCGCGTGAGGGCGCCTTCGACGACGGCGTCGCGCACGTTCTTCCCTTCCTCGCGGAGCTGGTTGATGAACGAAATCATCATGACACCGTTGAGCACTGCGACGCCCGACAGCGCGATGAAGCCGACGGCCGCAGAGATCGAGAACGGGAGATCGCGCAGCCAGAGAGCGAAGACGCCTCCGGTAATCGCCAGCGGAATGCCGGTATAGACGATGAGCGCCTGCCGCACGCTGCTGAACGCCATGAAAATCAGCAGGAAGATCGCCGCCAGCGCCATCGGCACGACAATCATGAGACGCTGCCGCGCCTCCTGGAGATTCTTGAAGGCTCCGCCGTATTCGACGAAGTAGCCCTCGGGCATCTTCACCCCGGCACCGATCTTCTGCTGCGCCTCCTCCACGAAGCTCTGCACATCCCGGCCGCGCAAGTTGACCTGAATCGCCATCCGGCGTTGGAACGCCTCGCGGCTGATGGTGTTGACGCTCTCCGTGACGCTCACGTCCGCGACCTGACCGAGTGAAATGAAACCGCCGTCGGTTGTGCGCACCGGCAAGTTGCCGACATTGGCGAAGTCCTGCCGGGCCGTTTCAGCCAGGCGGGTGATGATTGGAAAGCGCCGGTTGCCATCGACCACGATGCCCGCCTCGTGGCCGGCGAACGCAGTCCCGACCACTTTGTTCACCTCGGCGGCATGCACATTGTAGCGCGCCATCGCCGGGCGGTTCATCACGATTTGCAGGACGGGCGCCTTGCCGGCGGCGTCGAACTCCACATCGGCTGCGCCGGGGATTTTCTCGACGATCTCCCGGACCTCGCCAGCGACTTTGGCCAACGTGTCATAGTCGTCGCCGAAGACCTTGATCGCAATGTCGGCGCGACTGCCGGAAAGGAGTTCGTTGAAGCGCAATTCGATTGGCTGGGAGAAGAGATACGACTGGCCGGGGAAGTGCGTCGTCAGCTCCTTCGACATCAGGTTCGTCAGCTCGTCCTTCGTGATCGTGCTGCCGTTAATCTTGCGCCACTCCTCTGGCTTTTTGAGCAGGATGTAGCTGTCGCCGACGTTGACGCCCATCGGATCGGTCGCGACCTCCGATGTCCCGATGCGCGCAAAGGTGTGCGTCACCTCGGGAAATTTTTCCAGCATGAGCTTCTCGGCCGCCATCTGCATCTGGATCGACGGCGCGAGCCCGATGCTGGTGGTGCGGATCATCTGCGCGGCGAGCGAACCCTCGTCGAGCTGCGGGATGAATTCCGCGCCGAGCCGGGAGAACACCCAGACCGACAGCGCGAAAATGCCGACCGCGGTCAGCGTCATGAGCCAGCGCATCCGGAGGCTGAAGTTCAGCACCGGAGTATAGACGCGCTTCGCGAAGCGGATGAGGAAATTATCCTCCTCGCTCACTTTTTTCGACATGAAGAACGAGCAGAGGACCGGCACGATGGTAAGGGCGAGGATGAGCGCACCGATGAGGGCGAACACGACCGTGAACGCCATCGGGCGGAACATCTTTCCCTCGACGCCGGTGAGCGTGAACATGGGAAGGTAAACAATCGTGATGATCGCCACGCCGAAAACCGTCGGCGTGCCGACCTGCTTGCACGCCGTGAGGATGGTGTGCATCCGCTCCTCGCGATTCAGCAGCCGCCCGAGTTGGTGCTGCCGGTGCGCCAGCATGCGGACGACATTCTCCGCGATCACCACGGCGCCATCGACGATGAGACCGAAGTCCACCGCGCCTAGGCTCATCAAGTTGCCTGACACGCCGTAACGCACCATGCCCGTCATCGCGAAGAACATGGAAAGCGGGATCGCACAGGCCACGATCAGGGCCGCCCGCCAGTTGCCGAGGAGGCCGATGAGAACCGCGATGACGAGGATGGCGCCTTCAAGGAGATTTTTCTCCACCGTGCGGATCGTCGAATTCACGAGGTCCGTGCGGTTGTAAACGGTCTCGATGACCATCCCCGGCGGCATCTTGAGCTGCAACTCCTTGATTTTGTCATGCACGCGACCGGAAACGAGGCGGCTGTTTTCCCCGATCAGCATGAGCGCCGAGCCCAGCACCGCCTCCTCGCCATCGTGCGTGGCGGAGCCGGTGCGCTGGCCGGAGCCGATGCCGACTTCCGCGACATCCTTGATCCGCAGGGCAGCAGGGCGGCCCGCAAACTTGATCGGCAGATTCGCAATCTCCTCCACGGTCTGGACACGTCCGATGGCACGGACAGTGACGGCCTCGCCACCTTTCTCCACCACGGAGCCACCGGCGTTGGCGACGTTCTCGGCGATCACGTCGGAGATTTCTCCGACGGTGAGTCCGACATTCCGCAGTTTCTGCGGGTCCGGTTGAATGACGAGCTGGCGCTCGTAGCCCCCGGAGGTGTTCACCTCGGTCACGCCTTTCACGGTGCGCAGCGCCGGCTTCACGATGTAATCCTGCGCGAGCTTGAGCTGGCGCAGGCGGTCAATGGGATCGACCGGGGTATCTTTGAAGTCTTTTTTGTAGTGGACGGTGTAGTGGTAAATTTCGCCGAGCCCGGTCGTGATCGGCGCAAGTTTCGGCGTCACACCCGGCGGCAGTTCATCGAGGATCGCTTGGAGCCGCTCGCCCGCGAGCTGGCGCGCGCGATAGATGTCGGCGTCCTCTTCAAAGATCAGTGTGACTTGGGAGAGGCCGAACTTGGAGATCGAACGGACCTCCAGAAGTTTTTCGATGCCGCCCATCTCGACCTCGATCGGATAGGTGACGAGCTTTTCAATCTCCTCCGGCGCGAGCGCCGGGACGGAGGTATTGATCTGCACCTGAACGTTCGTGATGTCGGGCACTGCGTCGATGGGCAGGTTCACGGCGGACCATGCCCCCACCGCGATGAGCGCGACCGCGCCGATCAGCACGAAAAGGCGCTGGCGCAGGGCGAACTCGATAATTTTGTCGATCATGTTGGAAAGTGGAGAATCTAAAATTAGTGGCTATGGCCGCCGCCCTTGGTGAGTCGCAGCTCAGAGAGCCAGAGTTGGTCAACGGGTGACACGACGACCATGTCGCCGGAATAGAGGCCGTCGGTGATTTCGACGTAGTCGGCCGAGCGCGCACCCAGCTTCACAGCCGTGCGCAGGTAGAATTCGCCGTTGATAACGTAAACAAAAGTGCCCGTCGCGCTGTCGAGAATCGCAGTGCGTGGAACGGCCAGCACGTTCACGGGCTCGCTGGCCAGTGTGAGGGAAACGAAGTCGCCAAGTTGGGGTGGCGGAGTGCGATCCACGGCAAAGACCACATCTACCAGTCGCGTCGCCGCGGTGGCAGTGCGGTCAACGCGCGTAATTTTCGCCCCGGTGAAGGATTTTTTCTCCAATCGCTCTCCTTCCTCTTTCGACATGCTCGCCGTCGCGAGAACGTGCGGCTTCGTGGCGAAGACCTGCGCAACGATGTTCACGATGGCGGTCAACGGCCGGTCAGCCGCCTCGACGGTTGTGAGGCCGAGAGCTTTGATAATTTCGGGGCTGAGGGTCAGGCCACGGCCCTCCTTGAAAGCGACGCCCGCCTTCTCTCCTTCCCCGTGTTCGTCACCCTTTTTTTCTTCTTTGCCGTGCTTGTGGCCATCGCCCTCCTTGTGCTCTTCGGCCTTCGCGGCTTCGGCATGTTTGTGTCCGTCGTCGGATGTATGCGCATCCGCCGACTTGCGTCCACAGCCGGTCGTGAGGGCGGCGGTGAGGAGCCCTGATACGAGCCAATATACGGCTGGCCTCATGGCGTGATCTCCACCGGGTTGAAGTTGAGGCCGGTGAGCTGCTGAAGCTTCAGGCCAGCTTCGAGCGCCTCGCGCTGCGTGCTCAGGAGCGCCTCAACCGCGTCGAGATAGCTGTTCTGCAATTCAACATAGGTCGCGATGGGCACCGCGCCGAGGCGGTAGTGGCGGTCGGAAAGCGCAGCGGCTTCCTGAAACTTAGTTACGGATTCGGGCGCCCAACGACGCGTTTCGGCGAGCTTGGTCGCGAAGGCGTGCGCGGCGGTGAGCACTTCGCGATCCAGCTCGCGCTGGGCGACGATGACGGCGACCTCGGCCTGACGACGCCGTGCTTCGGCAACGTCAACCGCGCTGCGCGTGCGCTGAGTAACCGGGAGCGGCACGCTGAGGCCGATGCCTACGATGCTCTGGCGCTCGCCGCCGGCTTTCTCCTGCGAATAGAAAGGACTGGCACTGACGGCCGGATAGCGTTCGTTACGCGCGAGCCGCACTTCGAATCCTTGCTGCTCGACCTCGAGCCGCTTCATGCGGTAGTCGAAATTGTTTTCGCGGGCCGCCGCCATCAATGCGGCGTTCGCCGGCGCCTCGTTGAGCTTCAAGACCGGCGTGGCGATCCGCAGAGGCGCGTCCATCGCCGCGCCCCTTAGCTGATTCAATTCAATGAGCGCGGCCTGCACCGCCAGCTCGGCTTCGGTCGCGCGGCGCTGCAACGCCAGTTCACCGGCCTCGATCACCCGCGTTTCCAAAAGCGGTGTCATGCCCGCAGGATCGCGGGCTAGGAAGGTCTCCTTCAGGGCTGCAAAACGATCCGCCACCTCGCGGACGGCGTTGGCCTTGGCATTGGCCGCGTGCAGAGTGTAGGCGAGGGTCCGGGCACGTCCCGTGAGAGCATTCTGAAAGCGGTTCAGGCCCAGTTCCGCCAAGTCCACCTGGCTGTTCGCGATCGCCTTGCGCAACGCCAGCCGTCCGGGCCACTCGAAGATCTGTGTGACGGAGACGGACCACGCGGTGCCGGAGCCCGCCAGCGTGCCCGTCATGTCGCGCACCCGCTTGCGGCCCACGTCGAGCGACAACTCCGGGTCGCTGCGCAACGCCGCTCCTCTCTGGCGCGCCTTGGCGACGGCGATCTCCGCCTCGTAGAACTTCAGTTCTGGGTTACTGGCGGTGATCTCTTGGACGACGGCGGGAAGCGGCACCGCCGGAATTTCGGCGGGCGGAGTTTGGGCGCGCAGCGATGCGGCGAGCAAGACGAGCCCGAAGAGTGGGCGGTGGAATGGGAGGAAGGACGAGGACTTCATGGAAAATGGTTGAACGAGCGGGGAAACGCGGGCGCACACGGCCCGGGAACACGCGACGCAGAGCGTCCGCGTGGAACGGAAAAAGGCTCGTCAGTCCGCGCAGGGACCGATCAAGCCACCATCAATGAAGGAGCGCGCGGCGATAACGCGGCGCGCTGCACAAACTGCCAAGTCGGCACCCAATCGAGCGGTCGCTCAAACAGTGCATCGGGCGGAGCGACATGTTCGCGCGCCGCATCCAACCGGATCTGATGCAAACAAAGACAACACGCACAGACGAACAGGCTTGGCGCGGGGGTTTTCAGCGTATCGCCGACTGGTTTATAGGCACCGTTCTCCACGGTGTCGCAGCCATCTTTTCCAGTCGAGTCCATCACGCACCCGTCGGGACAGGCTTCAGCTAGCACGCCCGCCGCCTCCCAGACACAATGCTCAGTCGCCGGCAGCCACATGGCTGCTAGAATCACACCCAGCACTGGAAGCAAGCGACGCATCAGTTGATGCACGTTTGTAGTTTTCAACTGCGAGTCAAGCTGGACTAACGTCCGGTCGTTGCGTCGGAACTCTGTATTTGTGCCCGGCCTTCTTTCAGTGGCTTGCAGACGGTCGCCGATACGCAGAGCGGCGTGCACGTGGCTTCTTCGTTAGCTCTGAAGCCGTCGGCCGAAGGATCGACGGCACAATTAGCCTCGCAGCGCTGATTCGCGGACGGACCTTTCGCGAGAAAATAGGAACCAACGACGATGGCGGCGGCAATCGCCTGGGCGGCCAAGGTCTCGACGGTCGGGAATACGGCGAACCAAAGTCCCATCCAGCCGGGAATGATATTGGCGAGGCCGCCGATTTGCGTGGTCGGAATCCAGTGCGCGAGCTGCATCTCCTGCGCTTCCTCGCCGACCATGACGAGCAACACGACGCCGAGCATAATTCCGGTCAGAACCAACATTCTCCGATAGGGTAATTTTTGATGAGCGATGAACGTCAGCACCGCGACGATGCCGGTGAACAGCAGACCCCACAGGACACCTTGCAGCACGACCGAACTGCCGAGCTTGAGCATGTAGCTTTGGAGGAACAGCACGACCTCGAAACCCTCACGATAAAGCGAAGTGAAGCCGAGCAAACCGAGCCCCCACACGAGACGAGAACGGGAACTATCTTGGCTGTCCGCTTCCTTGAGCAACGTCCGCTTGCGTTTGTTGTGCATCCCGATCCATCCGCCCCAATAGAGCTTGTGGAAAAACCAATTCATCACGACGAGCAGGACGATGATGGCCAGCAGACCGGTCGCAGCCTGCACGTTCAAAGCGGAAAAATTTTCGGTCAGGTCGGAGACGATCCCGACGACGACGAACCAGGTGATAAGTGTTACTAAAAATCCGATACCCGCTCCGATTGCCACCGGTTGACGATGCACGCGTTTGGTTCCGACCATGCTCGCGGTGATGGCGGACAGCACGAGGATGCACTCCAAGCCTTCGCGAAAAACGAGCACCCCGATGTCCAGAATGGCCACGGTCGGGCTGGCTTTGGCGTCCACGGTCAGGGGGTTCGGGTTGCCGGACGCAGTGATGCCCTGCCAGACCAACACCGCGACAATCACGAGAGCCGCCGCACCGAAGAGGGTGCGAAGGAGGATCGGCCTAAAGTTGATCGAGACGACGTTCGGCACAGCAGGATTTAATTATTGAGACACGGTCTCATATCATTTCAAGCCAATTTGCGACCGATTCTCAGTAAATGTCTCGGGGCAGTAAGTTATGGTATCGAGCAGTAATGGGCGGATAGATTCCAATGCTTCGTTCCTTCAATAGATGATTTTCCGGGGAAAAGCCTTTCCCCGCGTGCGAGTCTTTGTCTCGCCCTCCCCATTCCAGCGGGGACACCCCGCAACGCCCCGATGCGCCCCGCGCTTTTTCTTTTAGTAGACTGGCCGCAGCGTTCTCCAACTTACCGGGCGGTCAAGGTCGCTGCGCTCCCTCCGCGAAGGTGCGCTTCCCCTTCGTCGGGACGGCAGACCGTCCGCTCCTCCGCGCGCGCCTTCGCTTGACTTCGCCCGGTGCGCGGGAACGTCCGCTGCCAGAGCGCAACACGCACTCATTTCCGAGTGCCGGCGTCGAGGCGCGGCGTTTCTCGTTATGCACATCGAATCCACCTCGCACCAACCCCCTTACCGCACGGGCACGCTCAAAGGACTCACGATTTCCGAAGTTCAGAAAATGCTTCCCGATATTTCACCAGACACCCATGCCTCGGGTGATCGGAAAGTAACCATCACATGGCGATTCTTGGCGGACGGTAAGCCCTGTGGAATTTGGAACTACCGCCGGAGCCACGAGGTTCTCGGCGAACTTTCGACGTTTGGGCCGGATGAGATTTTTGCCGCTCTTTTCGAGAAGGCCTACACGGCGCTGTAGGCATTGCTTCGCGTCTAACGAGGGCGGGCCAAGCCCGCCTTTTTATTTTCACGACAGTCCTGAAGCAAAAATAGACGCCGGCTGACGCCGGGGGCGGGTAGCGCGAGCGGGCGGATTCGCCACTCCGATGCTCCCGCTCCCATTCCGGCTCTCGTCCGTTCGCTGCGGTCCGAGACGGCTGGGTTCTCGCGCTAACGGCCGTCTCTGGCGATTCGTCATCCGAGCACGACCATTCGCCAGGATCGCTCCCTGTCGCAGGCTCCGGTCGCGACACCGGCGGCCTTGCCGCGCTGCCACCTGCGCCGACTCCTCCCTCCGCTCACGGCCTGTCGCCTGCACTCCGCTCCCGCACCTGCGCGGCGAACCCGCCCGCTCGAATCGAAAGCGGAGAGAAAGTCAGCGGGGCTGCGCCCTCCGCGTTTTGGATACGCTCAGACGCCGCTGGGCTTGCGGTGCTCGCTCTCGTTGCTCCGCTCGCGTGATTTCTTCTAGCAAAGCCACACCCTGAGGGCTGCCTCATGATAGCACCTGCGCCGGCTGGCGGGCGGGCGGCGCGAGCGCCTTCGCCCGTCCCGCCTCAAGGTATTGCTCGCTTCGCTGCGCTCCACCTTGCGCCACGGTGCTGATCTTCGGCATCCCTCCGGGGCGGCCGATTTTTCGGTTCGGCTCGGGTGGGGTCCGCGTAGCGCGGCCCGCTACATGCGCCCTCGTTGGGGCGCTGATTAGTCCAACACAGTCATGAATACGTCCGTCATTGTTTCGCCCGCTCGCGTCTTTAAGGCGCTTTCTTCCGATGAACTCCGCCGCTGCGCTCCCTCCGTTTTCGCGGAGCACGCCCGCCCCGGTGTTTCTTCCCGCTACACCTTTGTTTCCACCGCGCAGGTCGTTTCCCTGCTCGGGGCCGAGGGTTGGGAGCCCGTCAAAGCATCAGAGCAACGCGTGCGGCTGGAGGACCGCATCGGTTTTCAGATGCACGAAATTCGTTTTGCTCGCCGGGTCGATTTGGAGGCGGGCGCGTTTCAGGTCGGAACGGCCCGCGCGGAAATGATTCTGCAAAATGCCCATGATGGGAGCCGAGCCTACCGGATCGACGCTGGACTCTATCGGTTGGTTTGTCGCAACGGTCTGACCGTGGCGGATGCCGATTTCGCACATGTGTCCATCCGGCACGTTGACGTTTCCGCCGATGCGTTCGCAAAGGCGGCGCAGTCCGTGGCCGAGAATACGCCGCGCGCGCTGGAGGCGGTGGCGAAGTGGCAGGCCGTGCAGCTTCCGCAGGCGACGCGAGTTGAGTTCGCACGCCGGGCGGCGGCGCTGCGTTGGGATGCCGATCAGCCGGTGATGAAGTTGCTGGGGGCCGAGAAACTGCTGACGCCGGTTCGCTACGGCGATGCGGCGACGGACCTCTGGACGACGTTCAACGTCGTGCAAGAGCATCTGATTCGCGGCGGCGACCGTTACATGGGTTACACCGAGGGCATGGGCATTCGGCGCAACCGGACGCGCCCGGTATCGGGACTGAATGAAGGCCAGAAGATCAACAAGGCCCTCTGGGCGCTCGCGGGGGAGTTCGCGAACAACTGAGGAGAAGCATCGGGGCGGCGGAGTTCGCCGCCCCTTTTTCCCTCCCGAAACAACCCATGAATCAAAACATGAAAACTCTTTCCTCTCACTATCGCGCCGCGATCAATGCCATCCGCGCAGCGAAGCTCGCGCCGGATTTTGAATATCGTTCCGCTCTGCTCAGCGTCTATTGCCGAACTGCGCCCGCCCACCGTCCCGACTTGCAGGGCCGCGTTTACCTTGAAGCCTTCGAGAAAGTTCCCGGAGGAATCACCCACCTGAATTGGTGGGCACCCGCGACCCCGGCGGGCTTCCGCGAATTCTTCACCGGGCTGGCCGAACGGACAGGCACGTTCGTTTCACCGCGCCCGTATCGGCTCGGGCAATCGTGCGACGGGACAATCGGCTCGCCCGTGCTCGCCGCGTTCAAGGCGGCGTGCGATGCGCTCGGTTTCGACGCGGACGCACTCTACAAGGAGGCCTATTCAGAACGCGACGACCCGCCGCCCGATTGGGCGGGTTGCCGCGCCGATGCCGACTGGCAAGGCGGAGTGGTGTGGCCGGATCAATGGGACGACAACGCCGTGGCGGGGGTCATCGAGTCGCTCACGGAAATCAACTATCACAGTCTGGTTTCCACACTTACTTCGCACTGCGAGCCGCGTCTTCAAGGAGATCCCTCACTCCCTAAAGTTCCCGGTTGAGCCTGCTCCCGGAAATTTTAAGCCCGCTCTCACGAGCGGGCTTTTTTCTTGGCCGCAAGAATCTCCCCGAACTAGCGACGTTGGCAAATGCCGTCCCACGTTACACGGAAGGTGAAATTTCAAACATCCGACCGATGCTCGCTTCGCTCGATTTCTTTTAGCTCTGCCCCGTCCGTGGCGCCCCATTTTATGGGCGGTCAAGGTCGTGCCTTCGGCCTCCACCACGCGCAAACATTCCGCTTCCCCTTCGTTGCGGATAAATCCGCCGCCTCAGCGCTCCATCCAGCGCTTTGACTTTTCGCCCATCCCGAGCGGGCGCTCAAACGGGCTGCACCCGCGATCACTCGACACTTTGTCGAGTAGGGAAACGCGGCTCGCGCGAGCGCTCAACATGCGCGTTTACGAAGCCAAGATGGTTTATTCCCTCATCTCACTCGGCGAAGAGGTCCGCCTCGACAAACCGGCCAAGGTTGCCGACTACCTGCGCTCAGCCTTTGAGAAAAATCCGATGCAGGAGGCGTTCTATTGCGTCCATCTTGACCGCAAGAATCATCCCCTCGGTCGCCAGCTCATCACACTGGGCACAGCCACTTCGACACTGGTTTCCCCAAAAGAAGTGTTCCGTGGCGCCATCCTCTCAGGAGCGGTCGCCATAGTGGTAGCTCATAACCACCCCTCTGGGGACCCCGGTCCCAGCCAGGCCGACCTAAGCGTCACCCGTGCACTGCGTGAGGCGGCTAGGATTCTCGAAATCGAATTGCTGGATCACGTTGTCGTCGGCGACGCAAAATCTGACCCGCAAGGGCGCGGCTATTTCTCCTTCGAGGAAGCCGGCCATCTGTGATGGCGCGGCGCACGCCGCCAGCCCTCGGGCCGGCGGCGTGTGACTGCGCTTCGCGCGATAGCAACGGAATCAAGCTGCCGGCTGCGATGCCGGTAGCTTGATGGCACCTTGTTCGAGCGCCTTTTTCAGCAGCTCTACGAGCTGCGCCGCGTCCTGACCGGGCGCGGCGGTGGGTGTTTCCACGCTGAAAAACGACGTGGGCTCAATCTTGCTCGAAACGTAGAACTTCCGCGTCACGCCAATCGTTGAATGCCGCAGTCCCGAACTGGCGGCGAAGATGCCGCGCCGTTGAGCGATGTGTGAACCGAACTCTTTTCGCAGGGTGTGAATCCGGCTGGTCGAACGGGTGATGCCCTTGGATTTCAGCCACGCGCACAGAAAGGTGAAGTCCTTCTTGCAACGGTAGTGACGTTGCAGGGAGCCGATCCGCGGCGCGATATGCGAGGTCAGGACGAATTCGCCGCGATTCTCGGCTGCGTGCCTGCGGAGGGCCTCTGCGAAACGAGGTTCGAGCTGGATTTTGCCGACCGACGAATCGCTCTTGAGGCGACCGTATTTGGTCGGCGCAACGGTGACTGTGCCGGTAGGCAGGTCCACGTGAGCCCAAGGCAGCTTGTCGATTTCGTTTCGCCGCAATCCCGCACCGATGGCCAGGACGAAGATCACGAGATGATTTCCTGCCAGCTCCTTGAACGCATCTTCGATCAACTGCTTCGCATCGACTTCCGACGTGTAGAAGTAGTCCGATTCCCGCTCCGGGATGAACTCCACGCCCTCAAACGGAAGCGGGGAAGGGAGAGCAAGGTTGGAGCATTTGGAGAGCACGCGCTTCAAAACGCGCTTCGCGAACAGCGCGCGGGCATTGCGAAGGATGCCGTTGGCGGTGTGCTCGGCATGGGTGCGCTCTTCAGAACCCGCCGGATGACGACCCACGTAAGCGTCGCGCCATGCCGAAACCTGCTCGGGCGTGATCGAATTCAGCAGAGTGCTGTCCACCGTCTGCCGCCATTTCGACGGGATCGGCCCGCCTGAGAATTTGTCGGCACCGCCGAATCTGATCCGTCGGATGCCGCTCACAATCCGGCGAAACCGGGACGCGTAGCCGTAAACGGTGCAGGGGTCCAACTGCCCGTGTTGGCCGATCAGATCGACAAAGCCGCCTAAAGTTAGCTCCGACCGTTCCGCCGCGAATTCGGGTTTGTATTTTTTGCGGGTCGCATCCCAGCCATTCAAGCGGAGGAATTGGTCAATTTCACGCGCCAGCTTTGCGCCGGCGTCCAAGTCCGAACCGAGTTCGAACCATTCGCGGCGTCGCCGGCATTGAACGCGAATCAGGTATTGCGGAGCGGTATTCGCACCGTAATATTTCCGGGTGTTGCGTTGGATGCGCTGTTTCAGCTTTGCGAAGCTGCCGTGCGTGCTCACTGCGGGGCTCGGATTCTTGCCCACTTCTTGCCCACTTTTTAGACTTTGCTGGGCGTTTTCGTTTTCGAGGGGATTTTTCATGGTGTGATGATTTTCCCTCGTAAGCCGCGATCCACCAAGGAGCCAAAGCGGACATCCCGGCGAAAAAAGCGGACATCTTACGAGGTCACCAGCACCGTAAGGCCGCACTTAAAATCCCTTGGCCGCAAGGCCGTGCGGGTTCGAGCCCCGCCCCGGGCACCACCCGATCGGAACAGGAATTAGCCGTTCCTCCGCCTTGGGTTAAAACGCGATAAGGCAGTCTTCCTTTTCCCTCCCGTGCGCCCCGCTTTCCACAATTGACTGGCGACACTTAGCTCGCCCCGCCAAAGAAACCCCGCCCGGGAACCCCTCCTCTGCGCGCCCACCCCGGCGCGACCCGTGGCGAGAGTTTCATCCCCCATGAATCCCATCACCTCCCTCAAACGGAGCGCCGCCGCGTTGGCGATGTTCCTCCCAGCCGCCGCCCACGCGAGCGAAGCCGACATCAAAATCCCCGATCTCAGCGCGATCACGTTCTTCGGCGGCTCCGTCTCGGGCACCGCCATTCTGATGGCCGGCCTGGTGGTCTGCGCCCTCGGCACGCTCTACGGCTGGTTGCAATACGTGCAGACGCGCCGACTGCCCGTCCACGCATCGATGGCCGCCGTCTCCCAGATCATTTGGGAGACGTGCAAGACCTACCTCTTCCAGCAGGGCAAGTTCCTCGCCGCGCTCTGGGTGCTCATCGCCGTCTGCATGGGCTACTACTTCGGCGTGCTCTCGCACATGTCCGCGGGCCACGTCGTCGTGATTCTCGCCGCCTCAGTCCTCGGCATCCTCGGCAGCTACGGCGTCGCGTGGTTTGGCATCCGCATCAACACCGTCGCCAATTCCCGGGCCGCGTTCTCCGCGCTGCAGGGCAATCCGCTCGCGACGCTCCTCATTCCGCTCAAGTCCGGCATGAGCGTCGGCCTCGTGCTCGTCGCCGTGGAGCTGTTCTTCATGATCTGCATCCTGGCGTTCCTGCCGTCCGACCTGGCGGGGCCGTGCTTCATCGGCTTCGCCATCGGCGAATCGCTGGGCGCCTCGGCGCTGCGCATCTGCGGCGGCATCTTCACCAAGATCGCCGACATCGGGGCCGACCTCATGAAGATTGTCTTCAACCTCCCCGAGGACGATCCCCGCAACCCCGGCGTGATCGCCGACTGCACGGGCGACAACGCCGGCGACTCCGTCGGGCCCACCGCCGATGGCTTCGAGACCTACGGTGTCACCGGCGTGGCGCTCATCGCGTTTCTCGCCATCGCGCTCGCCGCCAGCCCCGCGCTCTGCGGCGTGCTCATCATCTGGCTCTTCGCGATGCGCATCCTGATGGTGATTACGTCGCTCGTCAGCTATTGGCTCAACGACGCCATCAGCAAATCCGTCTGGGGCCGGTCCCGCGACTTCAACCTCGAGCACCCGCTCACCAACCTCGTCTGGATCACCTCGCTCGTCTCAATCGCGGTCACCTACATCGCCAGCTACCTGCTCCTCGCCAGCCACCCCTCCGTGGGGCCCGGCCTCTGGTGGGTGCTCTCGACCATCATCTCGCTGGGCACCATCGCCGGCGCGCTCATCCCGGAGTTCACGAAGGTCTTCACCTCGACCGAAAGCCGCCACGTCAAGGAAGTCGTCGTCTCCTCCCGACAGGGCGGCGCGTCGCTCAACATCCTCTCCGGCCTGGTCGCGGGCAACTTCTCCGCCTTCTGGACCGGCCTGTGCATCCTCGCGCTCATGTTCGGTGCGTATTACTGCTCCGGGCACGCAGCCGTGCAGGCCATGATGCCGGCGGAGTTCCGTTTCGCCGCGCCGATCTTCGCGTTCGGTCTCGTGGCCTTCGGCTTCCTCGGCATGGGACCCGTCACCATCGCGGTCGATTCCTTCGGACCCGTGACCGACAACGCCCAGTCGGTTTATGAGCTCTCGCAAATCGAAACCCGCAAGGACATCACCGCCGAGATCGAGGCCGACTTCGGCTTCACGCCCGATTTCGCCCACGCCAAGCACCAACTCGAGAAGGGCGATGGCGCGGGCAACACCTTCAAAGCCACCGCCAAGCCTGTGCTCATCGGCACCGCCGTCGTCGGCGCGACGACGATGGTCTTCGGCATTATCATGATGCTGAAAGCCATCTACCCCGACACGATCGAGAAGCTCTCGCTCGTGCATCCCGAGGCCATCCTTGGCCTGCTGATGGGCGGCGCGGTGATCTACTGGTTCACGGGTGCGAGCACGCAGGCTGTCGTCACCGGCGCCTACCGCGCGGTGGTTTACATCAAGGACAACATGAAGCTCGACGCCGCCACCGCGGCGACCGAGGCCTCCAAGGAAGTCGTCAAGATCTGCACCCAGTATGCGCAGAAGGGCATGATCAACATCTTCGTCGCGATCTTCTGCTTCAGCCTCTCGCTCGCGCTGTTCGATCCGTTCTTCTTCATCGGCTACCTGATCGGCATGGCGTTCTTCGGGCTCTACCAGGCCATCTTCATGGCCAACGCCGGCGGCGCCTGGGACAACGCCAAGAAAATCGTCGAGGTCGAGCTGAAGCAGAAGAACACCCCGCTGCACGCCGCGACCGTCGTCGGCGACACGGTGGGCGATCCGTTCAAGGACACCTCGTCCGTCTCGCTGAATCCAGTAATCAAGTTCACGACGCTCTTCGGCCTGCTCGCTGTCGAGATCGCGGTCAAGATGCCCCCGGGCCTCAAGCACGGACTCGGCCTCGCCATCTTCGTTGTCGCCCTAGTGTTTGTCTATCGCTCGTTCTACGGCATGAGAATCCCGATCAACCCCCGGGACGCCGACGTCGCGCCGCACCAGATGCAGAAGGGTTGACCCGCAGGCCGCACGGCTCCGAGTTTTTAGGCGGGCTCCTCGCGAGCCCGCCTTTCTTATGTCCCACGTGCCCACTCCCGATCTCGACGCGTATTTCGCACGCATCGGCTACACGGGGCCGCGCACGGTCTCGCTCGCGACGCTCGATAGCATCCACCGCCATCACGCGCAGGCGATCCCGTTCGAGAATCTCGACATCCAGCTCGGCCGCCGCATCGCCGTCGATCTGCTGTCGGTCGAGCGCAAGCTCGTCCACGATCGGCGCGGCGGCTACTGCTTCGAGCAAAACACCCTCCTCGCCGCCGTGCTCCGCGCGCTGGGCTTCGAGGTCACGGTGCTCCTCGGCCGCGTGCGCTGGCAGATTCCGGACGACGTGCAGACGCCGCTCGTGCATGCGTTTCTCCGCGTCGAGACGCCCGACACCGGACCACACCTGGCCGACGTGGGCTTCGGCAGCATGACGCTCTACCGGCCGCTCCGCTGGGAATTCGAGACCGCCCAACCCTGCGGCCTTGAGCCGCGGCGCCTCAACCGCCGCGGCGATCTCATCGCACACCAGGCGCTGCTCGGAGAGAAGTGGAGCGATGTCTATCTGTTCGCGCCCGCTCCTGCGCTCGGCATCGATCTCGAGGTCTCCAACTGGTTCACGTGCGCGCATCCCGACTCGGCGTTCCTGAAGAACCTCCGTGCTTCGCGCACGCTCGCCGACCGCCGCTACACGCTCGTCAATTCCGACTTCAACATCCGCCACGCCGACGGCCGCGTCGAGCGCCGGGTCATCGCCACCGCCGACGAGTTGCTCACGATCCTCGCGGAGTTCTTCGGCCTGCATTTCCCGCCCGGCACGCGCTTCGGCCGACCCGGGATGCCGTGGCCGCAGTGACGCGCTACGGCGTGCGCAGCCGCACCAGTGCCTCGCGCGCCACAGCGTGGTCCGGCTGGATCTCCAAGGCCTTGGCGAACGCGGTGATCGCCTCGTCGTTTTTGCCCGCCGCGCGCAAGGCGTGCCCGAGCGCATAGTGGGCCTGCGCCGCGCCAGGCGCGCGCTGCGCGACGTCGCGCGCCAGTGCCACCGCCTCCTCGCGGCGCCCGGCATCGGATAGCGCGACCACCAGGTTGCAGATCGTGCCGATGGTCCTCGGCCGCAGCCGCAGCGAGGCCTCGAACTGCACCACAGCCTCCGCCGGACGCCCCACCTGCACGAGCGCCGCGCCCAGCAGGTCCCGCACAGCCGCATCACCGCCCTGCAGCGCCACCGCCCGCTCCAGCACCGGCACCGCTTCGGACCAATTGGCCGCACCGACGAGAAGTTCGCCGAGCCCCACCCAAGCGGGCGAGAAAGCCGGATCCAGCCGCAGCGCCTCCTTGTAGTGCTCCAAGGCCTCGTGCGCTTTCCCCTCGGCCGCCATGATACGGGCCAATCCCGTGTGCGACACGGCGGCGCGGGGGACATTCGGCTGAATCCGCAATGAGTCCGCAAAGAATGGCTTCGCCTCGCCGAAGCGCCCCTGCATGCGCAGCACGTCGCCGAGGCGCATCGCGATGTCCGCGCGATACTCTGTCGGCCCGACGTGTTGATAGAGCCGCCGGAACAGCGTCTCGCTGTCGCGCCACATCGGCACCTGCCGCGCGCTCAGCACCCCGAGCGCGACCACCGCCACTCCCGTCGCGATCAGCGCGGCGCGGCCCGCCAGCACAATCAGCCACGCCGCCACCAACGACCAAAGCAGCCCTTGGAAATAGGCATAGCGGTCGTTGGCGTAGTGCGGGCTCTCGGCCAGGCCGAGCATCGGCGCAATCAGGATCAGGTGCGCCAGCCACAGCGCCCACGCCGCCGGCCAGCGAGTCCGCCGCCACCACAACAGCACCGTCGCGCCCGCCACCCCCGCGAGACTCGCGATGAAAACCGCCCCGCGCGGATCGAATTCGACGAGCGTCGTGTAAACGGGCGCGAGCCCCGTCGGCACGAGCGGCTTCCAGACGTAGTAGGCCCACACGTAGCCCGCCTGCGCGATGCGCTCAAACAACCCAAACTCCGCCAGCGTGGGCGGCGGCGCCCAGATCCCCTGCGCCCGGGCCCGCGCGACGATCGTGATCAACGCGACGGCGCCGGCGAGGGCGAGAAAGGGAATTTTCTCCGTCCACACCGCCCGATTGCGCGATCCGCGCCACAGCGGCACAGCCGGCTCGAAGCGCCGCAGCGGGAAAAAATCCATCACCGCCAGCACCGCGACCACCGGCACAAACACCGGATAGCTGAGAAATGAAAATGCGAACGCCGCCAGCGCCGCCGCCAGCCAGCGCCGCCGCCCGCGCCCCCCGGGCGCAATCTCCACGGCGCGCAGATAGGCGAGCACCCCGAGCAAGGCGCCGGCCATGCCCTGCGCATACATCCGCCCCGAGGCCCACGCCACAATCTCGACGCGCAGCGGATGCAGCGCCCAGACCAGCGCCGCCGCCAAGGCCGCCCAGGCGATGCGTTCCTCCGCGGCAGGCCGGGCGGCCCGCATCAGCCGGCGCACGACGAAAAACACGAGCACCGCATTGAGCGCATGCAGGATCAGGTTGCCCGCGTGCGCCACGACCGGCGACAGCCCGAATATTCTTTGCTCCACGGCCCAGCCCAGCCAGGCAAAGGGCACGTAGCGCCGCATGTAAGTCGCATCGGTGAAGATCCACCGCAGGTTCTCCGCGCTGAGTTCGCGCAGGTGCGGGTTGGCGGTGAGGTTGATGTCATCGTCCCAGCTAAGAAACTGCCCATTCACCACCGCGTGCAGGGCGGCTCCGACCGCGGCGACGATCACCGCCGCCGCGATCCACGCCGGCAGTCCGCCGCGAGGAGTTGCCTGGGCTCGCGCCACGCTCACTTCACGCCCCGATGGGGTGCCAGGTGGTCTTGAACTCGAGGCAGTCGCGGATCGCGTAGAGGCTCTGCGCGCGATCGCTCAGCCAGTCCGCGGTTTTTTCCGCCTCGGCAAAACGCACTCGCTTCACGCTCTCCGCCGCGCCGAGGCGCAGCGCCTTGCGCTCCTCCGCGGAAACGCCCGCCGCGCTGATCGCGCGCAGGTGCGCATGGGTCGCAAAGGTCGGCAGGATCTCCTTGCGGAAGCCGGTGAGGATGCTGACCACGCCGCCCGGCAGATCGCTCGTCGCGAGCATCTCGCCGAGGAGGATCGCGGGATAGGGGGTCTTTTCCGACGCCAGCGCAACCACGGTGTTGCCGCTCACGATCACCGGCGCAAAGAGCGACACGAGCCCGAGCAGCGCCGGCGCCTCCGGCGCGATCACGCCGAGGATCCCCATGGGCTCGGTGACGGTGAAGTTGAAATGCGGCGACGCCACGGGGTTCACGTTGCCGAGCACCTGCTCGTATTTGTCGGCCCAGCCGGCATAGTAGATGAGGCGGTCGGTGGCGGCATCGACCTCCTTGGTCGCGGCGGCCCGCGTGTCGCCGAAGCAGACGAGCGTCGCAATCAAGTCCTCCCGGCGCGACTCGAGCATCTCGCCGAGGCGGTAGAGGATCTGGCCGCGGTTGTAGGCGGTGCGCTTGGCCCAGCCGGGGCCGGCCTTGGCGGCGGCCTCGACGGCGTTGCGCAGGTCCTTGCGTGTGCACTGCGGGATGTTGGCGAAGAACTCACCCTTGGCGTCCGCGACGGGAAACGATCGTCCGCTCTCCGAGCGGATGAACGCGCCGCCGACGTAGGGCTTGGGGGTTTTGGTGATGGGCAAACGAGGCATTTTGGGTTGCCCGCGAATCACGCGAATTAACGCGAATTCAAACAGGCAGGATTGGGATTATTCGCGCTGATTCGTGTGATTCGCGGGGATCGGGTTGGTCAGGCGAGCTTGCAGTAGTCGAGCAGCCCTTGCCGGCCGCCTTCGCGGCCGAAGCCGCTTTCCTTGTAGCCGCCGAAGGGCGAGGTCGGATCGAATTTGTTGTAGGTGTTGGCCCAGACTACGCCGGCCTTCAGCTCCACGCTCATCTTCAGGATGCGCGAGCCCTTGTCGGTCCACACGCCGGCGCTGAGGCCGTAGGCGGTGTTGTTCGCCTTCTCGATCGCCTCGTCCACCGTGCGGAAGGTGAGGATGCTCAGCACAGGGCCGAAGATTTCCTCGCGCGCGATGCGGTGGCTCATGCTCACGCCGCTGAAAATCGTCGGGCGGAAATAATAGCCCTTCGCCGGCAGCTTGCAGGCAGGCTGGAACATCTCCGCACCTTCCTTCACGCCGCTGTCCACCAGTGCGGCGATCTTGCCGAGCTGTTCCTTCGAATTGATGGCGCCGATGTCGGTGTTCTTGTCCATGGGGTCGCCGACGCGGAGCACGCGAATGCGGTTCTTGAGCTTGGCGAGCACGCGGTCGGCGACGGGCTCGTGGACGAGCAGGCGCGAGCCGGCGCAGCACACATGGCCTTGGTTGAAGAAAATCCCGTTCACGATGCCCTCGACCGCCTGATCGAGCGGAGCGTCGTCGAAGACGATATTCGCCGCCTTGCCGCCGAGTTCCATCGTCATCTTCTTCTCGGTGCCCGCGAGCGAGCGCATGATGATCTTGCCGACCTCGGTCGAGCCGGTGAACGCGACTTTCGCCGCCGTCGAGTGACCCATCACCGCGGCGCCGGTCTCGCCCGCGCCGGTCACGAAGTTCACCGTGCCCGGCGGCAACCCGGCATCCTGCAGAATCTCCGCGAGCTTGAGGCACGTGATGTTCGTGGTCTCGGCGGGCTTGAGGACGACGGTGTTGCCCATGGCAAGCGCGGGGGCGATTTTCCACGCAAGCATCAGCAGCGGAAAATTCCACGGGATGACCTGCCCGACGACTCCGAGCGGCGCGACGCGACGGCCGGGCGCGACGTAGTCGAGTTTGTCCGCCCAGCCCGCGTGATAGAAGAAATGCGCGGCGGCCATCGGCACGTCGAAGTCCCGCGACTCCTTGATGGGTTTGCCGCCGTCGAGCGTCTCCGCGACGGCGAACTCGCGCGCCCGGTCCTGCAGCAGCCGCGCGATGCGGAAGATATACTTGGCGCGCTCGCGGCCAGGCATCCGGCCCCACGTGGTGTCGAAGGCGCGCTGCGCCGCGGCGTAGGCGGCATCGACATCGTCCCGGCCCGCGAGCGCGATGTCGGCGAGCTTCAGCTCGTCGGCGGGGTTGATGGAGGTGAAGTATTTTCCCGACTTCGGCGCGACGAACTCGCCGCCGATGAAGAGATCATAGCGCGGCTTGAGCTTGGGATCCGCTGTCTCGGGTGCGGGATCGAATTCCCAGAGATCGCCGAAGATCAGCTCGGGCGCGGGGCGCGAGGGGCGGGTGGATTTTTTCTCAGCTAGCGTGGGCATGGAAGATATTCTGGTCACAGAGAGCACAGAGCGCTGACATAGAGTTCACAGAAGAAAGGCATCGGATTGGCTCCGTGTCCTCTGTGTCCGGGCTCTGTGACTTCTGTGGCTCATGTCTGAGCTGTTAGTAGCTCTCGGCGGCCTCGCTGAAATAATACGGGGCCTGGTAGGCGCCGGTCTTTTCCTTTTCGAGCTGGCGGAGCAGGTCGTTGAGCAGCGAACTCGCGCCGAAGCGGTAGCGCTCGTTGGTCAGCCACGCGTCGCCGAGCGTCTCCTTCACCGCGATGAGGAATTGCAGCGACTGCTTGGCGGTGCGGATGCCGCCGGCGGGCTTCATCCCGATGGCGATGCCCGTATCGAGGTAGAAATCGCGGAGGGCCTCGATCATCACCTGGTTGTTGCCGAGCGTGGCGTTGAGCGAGGTCTTGCCTGTGCTGGTCTTGATGAAATCACCCTCGCGGATCACCCGCATGGCGAGAAAGGAGGCGGCGCGGATGTTGTCGTAGGTCTCGAGTTCGCTGACCTCGAGGATCACCTTGAGCGCGGCGTCGCCGCAGGCTTCGACCACGGCGGCGATCTCGTCCTGCATCAGGCCAAACTCGCCCGCGAGAAACGCCCCGCGGTTGATCACCATGTCGATCTCGTCGGCGCCGTCGGCCACCGCAGCCTTCACCTCGGCGAGCCGCGTGCGCAGCGGCGCCTGCCCGCTGGGAAACGCCGTCGCGACTGACGCGATGCGCACGGCGGTGTCGCTACCGAGGGCCCGGCGCGCGTGCCGGACCATCGAGGGATAGACGCACACCGCCGCGACCTGCGGCGCGCCGAGATCCGCGTCGTGCGGCGCGAGCGCCTTCTGGCAAAGCGAGGCGACCTTGCCGGGCGTGTCCTTGCCCTCGAGGGTCGTGAGATCGACCATCGAGACGGCGAGCTTCAGGCCCTGCACCTTCGAGGCCTTCTTGATCGAACGCGTCGTAAACTTGGCCACGCGCTCCTCGACGCCCACGGCATCGACGGTGCCGATCTCATCGAACAGCCGCCGAAACGCAGCGGTGGGAGACTTCACGATCATGGCGCGGACTATCGCGCGCACCGCAGCGAAAACAAACGAAAAGTCCCGCCGCGGGATTGCGTCGCGCGCCCGAGGGCGCATCGTCGCCCAAGTGTTTCGTGCCGCCCCCATGGTTTTAGTGCGCAGTATCGCGACCTGTCTCTGCCTCGGCGCCACGTCGCTGCTGCCCGCCGCCGATTCACCTGCGTTCGCGGGACCGCAGCTCGCCGGAGAGCTGGAGGCGCCGCCCAAGCTGGAGACCAGCGGCTTGGCCGCCTCCCGCCGCAATCCCGGCCTGCTCTGGACCCATGACGACAGCGGAGGCGCCGCCGAAATCCACGCCGTGACCACGACCGGCCACCGCACCGCCACGCTGAGTCTGCGTGGCGTGAAGAACGAAGACTGGGAGGACCTCGCCGCCTTTGAGCAGGGTGGCCAAGCCTGGCTCCTCATCGCCGACACCGGCGACAACGACGCCAAACGCCAGACCGTGCGCCTGCATGTGGTCGAGGAGCCCACGCTCGCGAAACTCAAGCCCGGAGCCACGCTGGAAGTGGCGCCCGCCTACACGCTGCGCCTGCGCTACCCCGACGGACCGCGCGACTGCGAAAGCGTCGCCGTCGATGCCGCCGAGGGCGCCATCTACCTGCTGACCAAGCGCGACAATCCCCCGCGCCTTTACCGAGCCCCGCTCGCCAATCCCGGCGCCAAGGTCGTCGAGGCCCGCTTCGTCTGCGAAATGCCGGCCCTGATCGGCCGGACTCCCGTGGACGACTTGATCAAGCGAGTGGTCGGCAAAAAATTCTCCTGGCCCACCGGCATGGATTTTTCCGCCGATGGCCGCAGCGCCGTCGTGCTCACCTACGGCGAGCCCCTCGTCTTTGTCCGCGCCGCCGGGGAATCCTGGGCCAGCGCCTTCCAGCGCACGCCGCAGCGGCTCGCGTTTCACGGGCTGCCGCAGGCCGAGGCCGTGTGCTTCTCCACCGATGGCCGCGTGATCTTCGTGGCTTCCGAGAGCACGCGGACGCTCGTGCGCTACACACGCGCGGAGCACTGAATTGATCCCGGGACGCCGCAATCCTTCGCTTTTCCAACTATCAATCGCTTTCTTTCCAGTTTCCCCACCCCCGCGTGTGTCACGGTGGCACGTGGCGCAAATCAGCCGGCCAAGAGCACTTCTTCGCCCGATCGTCGGGCCAGAAACCCCCGCCCTACGCGCCTGGCAGCTGGCCGACTGCGGGGCTGGATCATCTGGAAATGAGCGCGACCCCAAATGAGTTTCCATTTACCGCCCAGCCTTCAACAGTCCGCGCCATGTCGGAAATCCCTGTGCCCCCGTTGGGTCGTGAGCTCCATCGGGAGCTTCACGCCCTCGCCCAGCCCCAGCACCTGAAGCGCTTCCCGGCGGGCGCGACCATTTTCTCCGCCGGCGACCACGGCGACGGGTTTTATCTCGTCGAGTCCGGCCGGGTGCAGATCTCCGCCGTCGTGGGCGACGGCGCGGCGCGCGTGTTGGCGACCATCGGCCCCGGCGATTTCTTCGGCGAGATGGCCGTGCTCGACGATGCGCCCCGCTCCGCCACCGCGACCGCCGAAGCCGGCGACACGACGGCTTTTTTCTTCGGCCGCGATGAACTCCTCCGCCTCCTCGGGCGACAGCCGCAACTCGGCCTGGGCCTGGTGCGCGAATTCAGCGCCCGCATGCGCTCGCTCAACCAAAAATACGCCGATGAAATCATCCAGGCCGAGCGTCTCGCCGTGGTGGGCCGGTTCGCCCGCACGATCGTGCACGACTTCAAGAACCCCCTACAGGTGATCGGTCTCGCGGCCGAGCTGGCGAGCACCGATTCCACCCCGCTGCCGCTGCGGGCCAAGGCCTGCCAGCGCATCGCCGTCCAGGTCGATCGCATGAATCATCTCCTGCACGAGGTGATCGATTTCACCAAGCCCGACGGCCAGCGCCCGCCGCTCACGCCCACCGATTTCGCACGCTTCATGCAGCCCTTGGCCGATGAAATCCGCGCCGAGATCGCCGAACGCGGCGTGACGCTCGAACTCCCGGCGCCACCGCCGGCCGTGACCGTCGCCCTCCAGGCGCAGCGCCTCCCGCGGCTGTTCCACAACCTCATCAACAACGCCGTGGACGAAATGCCGGGTGGCGGAAAAATCTTCCTGCGCTTCACCGTCGCGCCGGGCGAGCTCCGCGTGGAGGTCGCGGACACCGGCCCGGGCATCGCGCCCGAGATCGCCGCATCGATCTTCGAGCCCTTCGCCACGCACGGCAAGGCGCACGGCACCGGCCTCGGCCTGGCGATCTGCAAGCGCATCGTCGAGGATCACGGTGGCAAAATCTCCGCCCGCAGCGAACCCGGCAAGGGCGCCACGTTCGCCTTCACGCTGCCACTGGCGCGGTGAGGCGGGCACAAGGCCCCCCGCCGCACCACCCTACTGCTTCTTCCCCTTTGCCGCCGCCGCCGCATCGGCGAGCTTCCAGTGCTCGTTGTCGTAGCGGGCGGTCTTGAACAGCTCCGCGGCACGCGCGACCAACGCCGGGTTCTTCGCCGCGACATCGGTTTTCTCGGCGAGGTCGTTCGCCAGATCGTAGAGCGCGATGGGCGCCGTGAGCGTGCGCAGGCGGATCGCTTTCCAACGGCCCTCGATCAACACGGCCTGGCTGACGCCCTGCTCGTAGAATTCCCAGTAGAGATAGGGATGCTTCGGCTGCGCGCCGCGGCCGAGGAGCGTCGGCACGAGGGAGAGGCTGTCGGCCGCGTGCGCGGTCGGGCGCACGCCGCCACCAAGCTCGGACCACGTCGCCATCAGATCGCCAAAATAACCGACATGATCCGCGACGGCGCCCGCTTTGATTTTTCCGGGCCAGCGCGCGAGGAAAGGCACGCGGATGCCGCCGTCGGTGAGGCTGCGCTTCAAGCCGGTGAGCGGACCGCTGACGTGGAAAAACGCGGGGTCGTAGTCGGGGCCGCCCTCGCGGTGCGGGCCGTTGTCGCTGGAGAACATGACGAGCGTGCGTTCGTCGAGCCCGAGTTTTTTCAGATGGTCGAGCAACGCGCCCACATCGCGGTCGAGGCGCGTGACCATCGCGGCGTGGTTCTTCTCCGTCTCCTTCCACGGCTTGCCGGCATAGGGGCCGTGATCGGGCACCTCGTTGCCTTCGCCGAGTTCGCGCGAGCGCTCGTTGTTGGCGTGCGGGGTGACGAGCGAGACGAAGAGGAAAAACGGCCGGTCCTTGTGCCGCGTGATGAATTCGAGCGAGTCCTGCGCGCAGAGGTCGTCGGCATAGACCTTGCGCTCCTTGGAATAGCCGGCGCCGGGCACGGTGCCGACCGGCACGAGATCGTTGGGGAGCGGGACCTTCGCGCCGTTGCGCCAGAGGTAGCTCGGGTAGTGATTGTGCGCGTGGGTCTGGTTGTAGAAGCCGAAGAAGTAGTCGAAGCCGTGCTTCTGCGGATCGCCGTCGGTGTTTTCCTCGCCGAGGCCCCATTTGCCGATGAGGCCCGTGGCGTAGCCGGCTTTTTTCAGCACGCCCGCCACGGTGACGTCGCCGGGCTGGAGAAACTGCGCCTCGCGGCGGGCGCCGCCGCCGGAATTACCGCGCACGCGGGTGTGGCCGAGGTGCTGGCCGGTCATGAGCACGCTGCGCGACGGCGCGCACACGGTGCTGCCCGCGTAGAACTGCGTGAACCGCATGCCCTCCGCCGCCATGCGGTCGAGGTGCGGCGTCTGGATCACCTTCTGGCCATAGCTGCCCAGCTCGCCGTAGCCGAGATCGTCGGCGAGGATGAAGATGATGTTGGGCTTGGCGGCAGGTTGCGCGAAGGCGGAGCCGGCGAGCGCAAGGAGCGGGAGGAGGGGGCGGAAAAAAGCGCGGATTATCATCGGGGAAGGGCGTTAACTTGGCGGCCGGCGCTCTCTCTGGCCATCTTTTCCGCGGGGCGGATTTCGCCGCGACTTTACCGCTCGCCGGTTGTCTCGCAGCGAGATGACGCCCAACTTCCCCGGCACCATGTCTCGCGCGCGGCTCCACCTCCCCGGCGTTTTCCTGCTGCTCGCGGCCACGCTCGCCGCGCAGCCGCTCACGCGCGTCGCGGCGACTTCGCTGCGCGTGCCGGCCAATCCGCCGGCGGCGGCGTTCACGACGGAGCGCGTGTTTCCCAACCTCACGTTCACGCAGCCCGTCGCGGTTGTCACGCCGCCGGGCGAGACGCGGCGGCTCTTCGTCGTCGAGAAGACCGGCCGCATCTGGGTGATCCCCGATGTCACGGCCGCCACGCCCACGCGCACGCTCTTCCTCGATCTCACCGCGCGCGTGGCCACGGGCGGCGGCAACGACGAGCGCGGGCTGCTCGCGCTGGCGTTTCATCCGGGCTACGCGGGCAACGGCCAGTTCTATGTCTGGTGGACGCTCAACACCACCTCCCCCGCCGGCACCGGCCTGCACGACCGGCTCTCGCGTTTCGTCGTCTCCGCCGCCGATCCCAACGCCGCCGATCCTGCCTCCGAGCAGCCACTGCTCACGCAGCGCGACGAAGCCGGCAACCACAACGGCGGCGAGCTCGCCTTCGGGCCCGATGGCTATCTCTATCTCTCGCTCGGCGACGAGGGCGGCGCCAACGATCAATACAACAACAGCCAGCGCCTCGACCGCGATTTCTTCGCCGGCGTGATCCGGATCGATGTGGACCGCCGCCCCGGCTCGCTCGCGCCCAACGCCCACCCGGCTGTCCACGCCGGCACCTACGCCGTGCCGCCCGACAACCCGTGGGTGGGGGCGACGACGTTCAACGGCGCGGCGATCAATCCCGCCGCCGTGCGCACGGAGTTCTGGGCCGTGGGCCTGCGCAACCCGTGGCGCATGGCGTTCGACTCCGCGACTGGCCGGCTCTGGCTCGGCGATGTCGGCCAGGGCACGCGCGAGGAAATCAACGTGATCGTGCGCGGTGGCAATTACGGCTGGAGCTACCGCGAGGGCTTCATCGCCGGCCCGCGCGCCAATCCGCCCGCGGCGGCGAGCGCCACCTTCCTCCCGCCGATCTGGGACTATCCGAATCCCGCGCAGGGCTTGTCCGTGACCGGCGGCCTCGTCTATCGCGGCCCACGGCTGCCGGCGCTCGTGGGCAAGTATGTGTTCGGCGACTTTGTGAGCGGCCGCATCTGGGCACTGGAGCCCGACGGCGAGAATCCCGTGGCCGCCGACCGCGTGCAGCAGATCGCGACCGACGGCGGCGTGAGTTCGTTCGGCCTCAATCCCGCCACCGGCGATCTGCTCATCGCCGATTTGCTGGAGAACCAAATCAAGCGGCTCGTGCCCGCCGCGCCCGCGCCCGCCGCTGTCTGGCCGGCGACGCTCTCGGCCACGGGCGCGTTTGCCACTCTCGCGACGCTCGCGCCCGCGCCGGGCGTCGTGGCCTACGAGCCCAACGTCTCCTTCTGGTCCGACCACGCGCGCAAGCGCCGCTGGTTCGCGCTGCCAGATGCGACGAGCGTCTTCGGGTTCGCCGCCGACGGCGCGTGGGCTTTGCCGACCGGCGCGGTGTGGGTGAAGCATTTCGACCTCGAGACCACACGCGGAGTCGCGGCGACCGCGCGGCGCATCGAGACGCGCTTCCTCGTCAAGACCGCAGCCGGCATCCACGGGGCCACCTACCGCTGGAACGACGCGCAGACCGACGCCACCCTCGTGCCCGACGACGGGGCCGACGTCACCTTCACCATCGTCGAAAGCGGCGCGCCCCGCCCGCAAACGTGGCGGTTTCCCAGCCGCGGCGAATGCCTCACGTGCCACACGAGCGCCGGCGGCCACGCCCTCAGCTTCAACACCCGCCAGCTCAACCGCGGCGACTTCCTCTCGGCGCTCGCGCAGGCCGGCTACCTATCCACCACAGCGACCCCTCCGGCCGCGACGCTGCCCGCGCTCGCGTCCGCCGATCATCCGACGGCCTCGCTCGAATGGCGCGCGCGGTCGTATCTGGATGCCAACTGCGCGTCGTGCCACCAGCCCGGCGGCCCCGCGCTCGGCCACTGGGACGCGCGCTCGTCCGTCCCTCTGCCGCTCGCGAATCTCGTCAACGGCCCGCTGATCGACAACGGCGGCGACGCCGCCAACCGCGTGATCGCGCCGGGCGATGCCGCCCACTCGCGCCTGCTCCAGCGCATCGCCACGCGCGGTCCCGGCCAGATGCCGCCGCTCGCCTCGCGCGAGCGCGACCACGCCGCCGAGTCGCTGCTCGCCCAGTGGATCGCATCGCTGGCCGCGCCGCCGCCGCCCGAGCCCGCCGCCCGGCTCATCAATCTCGCCGCGCGCGCACAGGTGGGCGCGGGGGCCGACGCGCTCTTCCCAGGCTTCGTCATCGGACCGGGGCCGGACAAAACCGTGCTCGTCCGCGCCGTCGGCCCCGCGATGGCCGGGGCGCCCTTCAACGTGCCCGGCACCCTCGCCGATCCTGTGCTCACGCTGCTCGGGCCCGACTCCTCGACGCGCGTCGCCGCGAGCAACGACAACTGGGCCGCGGCCAACGCCGCGGTGTTTGCGACCGTGGGGGCGTTTGCGCTGCCGCCCGGCAGCCGCGACGCCGCGATCGTGGCCCGCCTCGCGCCGGGCGCCTACACCGCGCAAGTCGCCGGCACGGCCGGCGGCACCGGCGTGGCGCTCGTGGAGGTTTACGATGTCGATCCCGCCGCACCCGGCGCGGCGCGGCTCATCAACACCGCCGTGCGTGCGCAGGTCGGCACCGGCGCGGGGATTTTGATCCCGGGGCTGGTCGTCGGCCCGGGCGCGGCGAAGCAGGTGCTCATCCGCGCGGTCGGCCCCGCGCTGGGCGCACCGCCCTTCAGCGTCCCCGGTGTGCTCGCGCAGCCGGTGCTCACGCTCTTCAGCGGCGCGCAGGCGGTGGCGACCAACACGGCGTGGAACTCCGCCGTCAACGCCACCGCGATCCGCGAGACGGCGCGTGCGGTGGGGGCCTTTGCCCTGCCCGAAGGCGGCCGCGACAGCGCAATCCTCGCGACGCTCCCACCCGGCCCCTACACCATCCAGGTCGCCGGCACCGCCGGGACGACCGGCGTGGCACTGGTCGAGATCTACGAAGTGCCGTAGCGGCGCCCCCCTCGAACGAGCTACCCCCTGGGATAACAAATGCCTTGTGGGCGAAGCTTGAGTTGCGGTTGCTAGCCGGGCCCCGACCCCGCCTATCCGTGCACACCATCGCATGGCTGTGTCTGCGCGCTCATTTCCCCATGAAAAGCCCCAGCATGTCCTTATTGTTCGTCGCCGCGTGCGCATCCAGCGCGACGCTTATCGCGCAGACCGCACCCGCGGCTGCCCCTGTCACCGCCACCGAAAAAGAAGGGCCCGTCCAGCTCTCTGTGTTCGAGGTGCGCACCGACCAAGACCGCGGCTATCAGGCGGCCAACGCCGGTTCCGGCGGCCGCATCGACATGCCGTTGAAGCTCACCGCCTCGGCCACGTCCGCTTTCACCAAGGAATTCCTGGAGGACTGGAATGTCTCCGACATGCGCGAGGCGTTCCGCTATGCGATGAATGTCGACCCGGGCAACTTCGCCCAGATGGGCACGCCCTACGGCGAGTTTGAGTTCAATTTCCGCGGCGTCGGCTCCTCCGGAAACTATCCGACCCGAAACTACTTTCTCTTCTACGGCGTGAGCGACTCCTACAACACCGAGCGCTTCGAGATGTCCCGCGGGCCCAACTCGATTCTCTTCGGCGACGGCCAGATCGGTGGCGTTGCCACGACGGCCACGAAGGTGCCGCGGCTCGATCGGAATTTCTATGTCGGCTCCGCGCGCTTCGACAACTGGGGCGGCATCCGCACGACGCTCGACACGAACCAGAAGCTCGGCCGCATGACCGCCGTCCGGCTCAACGCCAAATACCAGAAGAACACCGTCGGCAGCGCGTGGCGCGACAATGGGCACAACGAGGACCAGGCGGTCACTTTGGCCGTGGCCCACGCCTTCAACAACCGCACCAAGCTGCGCACCGAAATCGAGTTCGGCCGGGAGAACCGCATGACCTGGGCCAACACCTACAGCGACCAGATGGCCTACTACACGCCCGGCTTTCTCTACGATCGCAGCAATCCGAACCTGCCCGCCAACCAAGCGCTCGCCGGCATCACGGCGGTCAGCACCAACGCTCAGAACTGGACCTACATCCCCGCGCTCGCGCAGGTCGGTCTGATCAACACTGGCGGCGCGACGGCCAACGAGCGCTCCTACCGCTCCACCGGCCACGGCTCCCCGATCCAACCGGAGGGCCGCACGGACCTGCCCGGCATCCCCAACCCGGCCCGGCTGCCCAGCCGCGAGTTCAACCTCGGCGCCAACGACACCTTGGCGCGCTTCAAGAATCAGGTCTACAGCTTCTACCTCGATCACCGGATCACCGACACGCTCTTCGGCCAGATTTCCTACTACCACTACAGCAACGACCGCAACGTGCGCTCCAACGCAGTCGCCAGCTCGCTGCAGATCGACATCAACCGCTTCCTCCCGAACGGCCAGCCCAACCCGAAGGTCGGCGTGGCCTACGGCGAGGCGACCCCCGGCAAGAGTCACCAAGACAACTGGGTCCGCGAGTGGCGCGGCCTGCTGCGCTGGAACGTCAAGCTGCCCTTCCGCGGCAAGGGCCAGATTTCGCTCATCGCAGGCGAACGCAACGAGCGCTTCGAAGCCCGCGGCTTCAGCCCGGCCCGCCTCGACGGCCCGAACCCAAACTGGCTGGCCGCGGAGAATACCCTTCGCTACCGCTACTACGTCGATGAGCCCGGCAAATACGGCAGCCGCTTCCTCCCAGCCCCCGCGCCCGGCTTCACCTACGGATTCGTGCAGACCGGCTTCGCCTCCACCGAGTTCAAGGACATCAAATACCTGCAGGGTGTCGCGGCCACGTCCTGGCTTGATGAGCGCGTCTCCCTCGTGCTCGGCCTGCGCCGCGATGACCAACTGAACCGCCAGCAGGGCAACATCGCCGGTTTCCCCAATGCCAACGGCCTGCAGAGCTACGGCGGATTCGTGCCCGGCGTCGGCAACCGCCCCGGCGCCTGGAATATCGGCAAAGCCAAGCCCATCACCGGCAACGTCGGCGCGGTCGCCTACCTCGACCAGAAGCAGCGCTTCGGCGTGTTCTACAACTATTCGGAGAACTTCGCTCCGCCCACCTCCGGCGCCGCCAAAATCACCGGCTGGAACCCCGATGGCACCATCGTCAGCCAAGGCTTCGGCGCGACGACCGGCAGCGGCACCGAATACGGCGTCCGCTTGAGCCTGCTCGACGGGGCGCTCTACGCCGAGGCTCGGCACTACGACAACGAGCAGGTCGATCGCATCGACGGCCCGCCGGTCGGCAACTTCAACGCCATCTGGAGCAACGCCGGCAATTTCTACAATTCCAACCCGGACTACACGACGGTGTCGTGGCGCGACGTCGCGGCCCTCAACACCAACGGCTACGAGTTCCAGCTCACCGCCAACGTCAAGGGCTGGCGCCTCACGACCAACTACGCGCTGCCGAAGACCGAGAACATCTCCATCCGCCCGATCACGCAGGCGTATTTCGCGGCCTTTCTGCCGAAGTGGACCGAGTGGGCGAACAACCTCCGCAACGACAAGGGCGATGAGTTGACGGCGAACAACCAGACCCAAATCCGCAACCAGATCATCAACCTCCAGAATAATTTTGCCGGTGTCGCGCCCGGCACCGTGAACAACGGCACGAACAAGTGGACCGGCTCCTTCAACGCCAACTACTCGTTCCCGCGCGAGAGCCGGTTCGCCGGCTTCTCCGCCGGCTGGGCCATCAGCGGCCGCGGCGAGCGCAAGGTCGGTTCGGTCAGCCCGAACATCCTTTTCAACCTCCCCATCGGCGCCACGGCCACGCCGGAGCAGAACAAGCAGGCCTCCTTCGCCTACGTTTACGCCACATCCTACTGGGTGCAGGACGTGAACGCGTCCTACACCAAGCGCTTCGGCCGCTACAACTGGCGCTTCCAGATCAACGTGAACAACCTCTTCGACAAGGACGACCTGCTCTTCAATAGCTACACGACCTATCGCGTGCTCGGCCAGCCGACGAATCCCTTCGTCGGCGGCATGGTCAACAACGGGTTCACCTACCTCGACCCGCGGAAGATTTCGTTCACCACCACGGTCAGCTTCTGAGCGCCCCGTCGGAGCGACGGAACGTCTCGTTTTTCTCCCCCGCCCAAGGCCGCATTCGACGCGGGGAGGACAATTCGCCATGCGGACACGGGACGTGCCCGCCCACCGGCAAAAACTCAGGCTCGCGCCGACCGCAGTGGCCGCGCAACGTCACCGCCCTCCCCTCTCCGCCGAGCCTCGCCCTCCCTTCCCATGCAGGAAAACCGCCGCGCCATCTGGTCCTGGGCTCTCATCGACTGGGCCAACTCGGCCTTCTCGATCGTGGTGATGACGGCGTTCTTTCCCGCGCTCTTCAAGGACCACTGGTGCGATGTCCCCGGCATGACCCCGGAGCGCAGCACTTGGTATCTCGGCCTCGCCAACACGCTCTCCAGTCTCGTCATCGCGCTCGCCGCCCCGCTCCTCGGCTCCATTGCGGACCAAGGCAACGGCAAGAAGAAGTTCCTCCTCGGCTTCACCGTCCTCGGCGCCGCCGCCACCGCCGCCTTGCCGCTCGCCGCCCGCGGGGACTACGCCCTCGCCGCGTTCCTCTACGCGATCGCGGCGCTCGGCTTCTCGGGCAACTGCATGTTTTCCGATGCACTGATCACCGATGTCTCGACCCGCGACCGTTATGATCGGGTGTCGGCCCTAGGCTATGCGCTCGGCTACATCGGCAGCGGGCTGCTCTTTGCCCTGCTGGTCTTCGCCGTCGCGAGTCCGGCGACGTTCGGGTTCGCCGATGCGCTGGCCGCCGTTCGCATCGGCTTCTGGGTCACCGCCGCGTGGTGGATTATCTTCACGGTGCCGGCGCTGCTCTGGGTCCGGGAGTCGCCGGGCGTCCCTGCCGTGCCGGGTGCCGCCGGCTCAGCCCTGATGCGCGGGTTTCGCCAGATGCTCGGCACGTTCCGCGAAATCCGCCGCGACCGCCGCCTGCTCTGCTTCCTGGGCGGCTACATCCTCTACATCGACGGTGTGAACACCGTGATCAAGATGGCCGTGGACTTCGGCCGCGCCATCGGGCTCGACACCGCCGGGATGATGAAGGCCCTGCTCGTCACCCAATTCGTCGCCTTCCCCGCCGCGATCGTTTTCGGGCGCATCGGGGAAAAGCTCGGCGCCCGGCGCGGCATCATGATCGGCGTCGGCGTTTACGCGGGCCTGTGTTTCTTCGCCACGCGCATGACCACGCAGGCGGAGTTTTTCGCCATGGCCGTCGTCGTCGGGCTCGTGCAGGGCGGCGTGCAATCGCTCAGCCGCTCGTATTTCGCCCGGCTCATCCCGGCGGAGAAGGGCGGCGAATATTTCGGGTTCTACAATATGGTCGGCAAGTTCGCCGCCATCCTCGGCCCCACGCTGATGGGCGTCGCCGCGCTGCGCGTCGGCTCGCGGCTCTCGATCCTCTCGCTGCTGCTCTTGTTCGGCGGCGGCCTGTGGCTGCTCGCCAAGGTCCGCGACGATGCGCCCGCCGCCTGATTTTCCGCCATGAAAGAACTGCTCCCCTGGCTCGTCGTCCCCGCCGCATGGCTGCTCGGCGGCGTCTCGCCCGGCTACTGGATCGTGCGGTTGCGCACGGGCAAGGACGTGCGGCAGCACGGCAGCGGCGCCACCGGCGCGACCAACGCCGCCCGCATGCTCGGCCGCGGCGGCTTCGCCCTCGTGCTGCTGCTCGACGCCATGAAGGGCGCGCTCGCGGCCTTCGGCGCCAAGCTCGCCGGGCTCGATGGCGGCTGGGAGTTTGCCGCCGCGACCGCGGTCGTGGGCGGCCACGTCTGGCCGGTGCAGCTGGGCTTCCGGGGTGGCCGCGGTTTCGGCCCGCTGCTCGGCGCCTGGCTCGCGCTCGCCCCCCTCGCCATCGGCGGCTGCCTAGTGCTCGCCGGCCTGGCCTGGGCCGCCACCCGCAAGAAGGTCGCCTCGGCCCTCGGCGGCGCGCTCCTGCTGCCGATGGCGACGTGGCTCGAGACCCGTTCGCTGCCCGCGGTTGCCGGCGCCGCCGCCGCCTTTGCGATTGTGGCCTTCGCCCACCGGGCGCATTTCTCCTCGCCGCGCGGGCCCGACCTTGCAGCGTAACGCGACTGTCACAGTCATGAAACCCCCAGCCCCCGATCTCCGGATCAAGGTCGCCACGGAAACGTGGGAATTTGAACAGATCCACCAGCTCAACTACCGCACCTTCGTCGAGGAGATCCCGCAGCACGCCCCCAACCCCGAGGGCCGGCTCGTCGATCGCTTCCACCCGGAGAACAAATACGTCATCGCGTTGCACGGCCGCTCGCTGGTCGGCATGGTCGCGCTGCGCGCCCAGCGGCCCTTCTCCCTCGACAGCAAGGTGCCCAACCTCGACGCCCACCTGCCCGCCGGCCGCAAGCCCATCGAGGCGCGCCTCCTCGCCGTCGTCCCGGAATTCCGGAAGACTGCGGTCTTTGTCCAGCTCTTCGAAAGCGTCGTGCGCCAGTGCCTCGACGACGGCTTCGATCTCGCGGTCCTCTCAGGCACGACCCGCCAGCTGAAGCTTTACCGCCATCTCGGATGCGTGGCCTTCGGCCCGCTCGTCGGCACCGCCGGCGCCCAATACCAGCCGATGTATCTCACGTGCGAGGATTTTGGGCGGACGGCGGAAAAGAGCGCCGCCTTCCGCGATGTGCTGGCCAAGTCGCGCGGCGCCGAGCGCGCGCTCAATCTCCTCCCCGGTCCCGTAATCACCGCGCCCGAGGTCGACGCCGCCTTCACCGCGCCGGCCATCTCGCACCGCGGCCCGGCCTTCCTCGATCAGCTCGCGGCTGTGCGCGCCGGGCTCTGCGCCCTCACCGGTGCGCGCGAGGTGCAGGTGCTCCCCGGCTCCGGCACCCTGGGCAACGCCGTCGTCGCCCAGCAGCTCGCGCTGCGCGAGACCACCGGGCTCATCCTCTCCAACGGCGAGTTCGGCGAACGCCTCGCCGCCGAGGCCCGCCGCGCCGGCCTGCGCTTCGACTGGCTGCGCCTCCGCTGGGGCGACACCCTCGACCTCGAGCAAGTGAAGACCTTTGCCGCGCGCGTGCCGCGCGGCGGCTGGATCTGGTGCGTGCATCACGAGACCTCGACCGGCGTCCTCAACCCCCTCGACGCGCTCAAGGCCCTCGCCACCGACCACGGCCTCCACCTCTGCGCGGACTGCATCAGCTCCATCGGCGCCCTCCCGGTCGATCTTCGCGGCGTGCACCTCGCCACCGGCGCGAGCGGCAAGGGCCTCGGCGCCTACCCGGGCCTCGCCCTCGTCTTTCACGACTACAAACCCCGCCCCGAACCCGAGCGCATCTCCGGCTACCTCGACCTCGGCCACTGGGCCGCCTACGACAGCTCGCCGCACACCCATTCCTCCAATCTCGTCGCCGCCCTCGCCACCGCCGTCGGGCTCGCCACGCCCGCGCGCATGGATCGCATCCGGGAAAACGCCCGCTGGCTCCGCGCCGAGCTCCACGCCCGCGGCTTCACCCTCCTCGCCCCCGATCACGCCGCCTGCCCCGCGATGATCACGTTTTCACTGCCCGACGGCCAGAATGCCGCCCAGCTCGGCGAAGAGCTCGAGCAGCGCGGCTTCGCGCTCAGCTTCCGCAGCAGCCACCTGCTCGCCCGCAACTGGATCCAGATTTCCCTCCTCGGCGATCCGCCGCGCGCGGGCCTCGCCCGCCTGCTGCATACCTTGCGGCTCGTGCTCGCTCCCGCATCCGGTCGCACCGTCAGCCCGGTCCATACGTCCTAACCCTTCTCCTCCTCCCATGCGCCTCCCTCACCTCCTCCTCGCCGCCACGCTCGTTCCCGTCGCGTCCGCCCAAAACATCCGCACCACGGGCAAAATCAACGAGACCTACGCCCAGCTCTGCGCCAGCTGCCACGGCAAGAATCTCGAGGGCGGCCAGGCCCCCTCGATGCTGGACGACGTCTGGACCGCCGGCGGCGACGACGAGAGCCTCTTCAAGAGCATCCGCAACGGCTTTCCCGAAAAAGGCATGCCGCCCTGGGGCGCGATGGTCCCGGAGAAGGAAATTCGCGCGATGGTGATCTACATCCACGAGCAGCGCGCGCTCCACAAGCGCACCCAAGCCGCCGCCGCGAAGCCGCCGGAATCCTTCACCGCGAAGTCCAAGCTCCACGGCTTCCGCGTCGCCACGTGGATCGACGGCACGATCGAGCCCTACGGCCTCGCCTTCCTTTCCGCGGATCGCGCCATCGTGACCGAGAAGCGCGGCTACGCCTACCTCGTCGAAAAGGGGAAGCTGGCCCCCCGCCCGATTCTCGGCCTGCCGGTCGTGGACACCACCGCCCAAGCCGGACTCTACGACGTCGTCCCCCACCCGGACTTTGCGAAGAACGGCTGGATCTACTTTGCGTTCGCCGATCTCCAGCGGAACGAAAAGGGCGAAGCGGTGAGCATGACCCGCCTCATCCGCGGCAAGCTCTCCAAGGACGGCGCCTTGGTCGATCAGGAGACCATTTACCAGGCCCCCTCGGAACTCTACATCAAGGCGGGTGGCGTCCATTTCGGCGGCCGCATCGCCTTCGACGGCAAGGGCTATCTCTACCTCGCCATTGGCGAACGCGGCCAGCGCGACCACGCGCAGGAACTCGGCCGCCCCAACGGAAAGATCCACCGCCTGCATGACGACGGCCGCGTGCCCGCCGACAACCCCTTTGCCAAGGACAACAAGGCCCTCGCCACCGTCTGGAGCTACGGCCACCGCAACCCGCAGGGCCTCGCGATCCATCCCGTGACCGGGCAGATCTTCGACGCCGAGCACGGCCCGCGCGGCGGCGACGAGCTGAACCTCGTCGAGAAGGGCAAGAACTACGGCTGGCCCGTGATCACCTACGGCATGGAATACGACGGCAAGGCGACCACCGACCAGACGCACAAGGCGGGGATGGAGCAGCCGCTCACCTACTGGGTCCCGTCGATCGCGCCGTGCGGGATGAGCTTCTACACCGGCGACAAATTCCCGCAGTGGAAGAACCACCTCTTCCTCTCCTCGCTCGCCGCCCAGCAGCTCGTGCGCCTCGAGCTCCAGGGAGGCAAAGTCGTCGATCAGGAGGTCATCTTCCGCGACATCGGCCGGATCCGTCACGTGACCAGCGGGCCCGACGGTGCGCTCTACGTCTTGCTCCCGACCCGCATCGCCAAGGTGACGCCGGCGGAGTAATATCAGCGTCCCATCGCTTTTGGACTGTAGGCCCGGCCGCCGTCCGGGCACCCGCCCAGCGGGCGGGCCTGCAACCTACAATAAAGAAGTCCGAGAGCTACGGGACATTTGCATCACGGCTTTTTCTCCGGCCCGGCCTTCGGCCCGGTGTCCGTTTTTTCCACCAGCGTGTAGCGGCCGTTCCATTCCACAAATTCCAGCCGGCGGAAGTCGTAATTGTCAGCAGAGAGGCTCACGACCATCTTCTTGTCGGCAATCGTGATTGCGCCCACATATGGATAGTATCCGGGCCTCTGGAGGATTTCCTTCCCGTCGATTTTCCCGTTGATGCGTGGAACGTCAAAAGTCCAGCGATCGGTGTAGCTTTCCCGCCTCGAAAGGTCGTGCGACCACCCCGCGCGTCGGCCGGTAACCTCTATCAGATAACGGTCACCGATTTTCTGATAGGTGGCGACCGCGTTATTCCCGAGCCCGCCACACCCACCCAAGAGCCACACCCAGCCGAGGATCGTCAGCACGAGGAAACGGGCGCGGCCAAGCGAGGACTTCAAACGCAGGCTGTCGATCATCGGGATGGATGAAACCCTGATCACATTGAAAGACGACCGGGTCAGACTTGGAGCCTTCCGGCTAGCGTCGCTTCCCGTTCACCCTCACCGCGCCGGCAGCTTCCAAACGTTGGCCTGATCACCTTTCAGGGCGCGGCGGCGGGCGAGGTTCAATTGCTCGCGGCCTTCGATACTCAGGCGGATGTCTTGGTTCACCCAGCCTTCGAGGTAGTAGCTGTGCTCGACGAGGCCGGTGACGACTTCGGTGCAGTCCACCTGGTGCACCTTGTTGTGCAGGGTCGAGGGGCGCGCGGCGCCGTTGCCGCCGAGCCGATCCGGGTTGCCCTTCGTGTAGTCGGAGATGTGCATCGCGACGTCGTCGCGGTTGTGGTAAATCGTCACGTGGCGCGCGAGCTCGTGCACGCGGCCCATCGGATGGCCGGGCTCGAGCGCATCGTCGTCGAGGTCTGGCGCACAGAGAAAGATGTGCTCAAACAGCCGCGGGAAGGCGTCGCCCGGCGTGAAGTCGTCGAGCTTGGGCAGCGCGTTTTGCAGCACATAGTTTCCCATCGAGTGGCAGAGGAGATGCACGTCCTGCCCGCAGAGCTTCACATCGGTGTCCTTGGCGCGGTCGCGCAGATCGGAGAGGAAGTCGCGCAGTTTGAGCAGCCCGCGCGCAAAGGCCCCCGCGCTGGCCGCGGCCTCGGAGCGATCGCTCTTGTAGGAGAGCCAGGGCTTGGCCTGCCCGTCCGAGGGCCAGGTGAAGAGCACCACGGCCACCTGTTGCGCCGCATCGGCCCCGCCGCCGCGGTTGAGCATGAGCTGGAGCGCGAGCGCGCCGCCCACGGCCTCGGCCCACGAAACATTGAAGCCGTGGATGTAAACGAGGATGTCGCTCTTGCCGTCCATGATTTCCTTCAGGTCGGCGAACATCGCGAGGGAACCGAGCACGATGTCGCCGGCCTCGGGTTGATCGGTGCCGGCGGGCAGGCTCTCGCGGTAGGCCGAGATGCGGGCGGCCGCCGGTTTCCCGGCGCATTTCGCCAGGTATTCCGAGAGTTTCTCGCCGGCCCCCGGCCCGATCGGCACGCGGTCTTTTTTGAGCAGCTCGGCGATTTTCGCGTCGTCGGCCGTCACGGACACGCGGCCGAAGCGGAGGTTCTCGATGCCATCCGCACTGAAGGCGGTGCCGTAGGAATCCGGACGGTAACGGTTGGCGCCCACGTGGCGGCGGTTCGTGGCGTAGAAGAGTTCAAGCTTGGCCATGGGGCTGAAGGGGCTCGGGGTTCAGGCGGAGGCTTTCAAATCCTCCACGATGTCGCAAGTGACCTTGATGGGCGCGGTGGTGATGCGGCCGAAGGTGGTGGTGAGCGCGGCGCTCGCGGCGTCGCGCCCGCGGGAGATGACGGCGATCCGGTCGGAGGCGATTTCGTCCGTCGGATCGAAGATGCGCCATTCGCCGCCCAGATACGCCTCGAAGCAGGCGTGAAAATCCATCGGCTGCAGACCCGCGGCATAGCCACCGAGGTAGCGCGCGGGGATGCTGAGCGCGCGGCAGAAGGCGATCGCGAGATGGGTGTAGTCGCGGCACACGCCGCGCCGCGATAGCCATACCTCCCAGGCCGAGGTGCGGGAGTCCGTCGAGCCCGGCACATAATCGATCGATTGGCCGATCCACTGGCAAATCGCGCGCACCTGTTCGGCGCGATCCTCGGCCTTGCCGAACAGCTCCCAGGCGATCTGCGCGAAGCGGTCGCTCTCGCAGTAGCGGCTCGGGAGCGTGTGGGTGAGGATGTTGAGCGGGAGCCGGCCGGGGTTGTCGGCCTTCACGACCGGGGGCAGCGGCGGCCGGCTCACCTCCACCGTGGCGGCGTAGCGCAGCTCAAACGGCCCGGCCGGCACCTCGCACCGCAGCGTCCGGTCGCCCCGGCCGCTTTCCACAATCTCCCGCGGCACCTCGGGCACGCAGACGATGGTCTCGCCGAGCAGGCGCTGGTGCGCGTCGGCGTTGACGAGGACGTTGAAGGTAAACGCGGCCTGCGGTGCGATCACCTGGTAGCCGAGCGTGCAACCCACGGAGAGGATCATGTGGGCCGGAGTGTGGGCGCCGCCGGCCCGCCGGCAACGCTGCAAACGGCGCTAAACCCCGCGGCGCGCGAAGGCGGCGGCGGGATTGGCGATCGTGAGCCGGTCGATCTCGGCATCGGAGAAGCCCGCCGCGCGCAGCTGCGGCAGAAACGCCGTGAACAGGAGGTCGAACGGCCGGAATACGCCGCCGCCGGGCTTGGCCGGGTCGAACCAGCCGGCGTCGTGCGAGAGCAGCGTGCGGCCCAGGTGGCCGCGCTGCCGCAGCTCGCGGCAGAGGTGGAGGTGGCGCGGGAGGCTGTTGCGGTTGAGCCCGTCGCATGAAATCCACGCGCCGGCCTCAGCCGCGGCGAATAGGTCGTCGTCGCGCGCGCCCTGCGCGTGCACCCACACGAACGCCGCCGGGGCCGCGCCGTGCTCGCGCAGCACGCCCAGGATCTCGCGGCCCGGGCCGCGGCCGCAGTGCACCGCGATCGCGAGGCCCGTCGCGATGTGGGTGAGCGCGGCGGCGGCCACGAGCTTGCGGTGCATCGCCGACAGCACGGGCTCGGCGTCCACGCCGCTCTTGATGAAGCCAGGGCGGATGCCGGTGTCGCCGATGCCGTCGCGAGCCTCGGCGATCCAGCGGGCGGCGAGCTGGGCGGCGGTCTCCGTGTGCGCGTGCGCCGGGAGGAAAATGTTTTGCCGCGCGCCGTAGTAGCCGGTGTTGGTGACGAGGTGCAGGCCCGTGGCGGCGGCGAGGCGCGCGAGCAGCCGCGGGTCCCGGCCGAGCCAGGCCGGCGTGCACTCGAAGATCGCGCGCGCGCCGAGCCCGTGGGCCTGCGCAAGGTGGGGCTGCACGGTGCGGAACACCTCCTCGGCGTCGTAGCGCGAAGGCGACACGCGGTCGGCGCCGATGAAGTCCACGAGCACGTGCTCATGCGGCAGCGCACGCCCGAGTTCCGCGGCTGGCACAGGGCCGCGCACCGTCTCGATCACGGGCGCGGAGCCGGCGGCGGCGGAAACGCGGGCGGCGCAGGCCGCGCCCACGGCGGCGCCCGCGCGGCGGAGAAAGGTGCGGCGGTCCATGGCGCGAGCGGAGCACGGCGGCGCGGCGCTGGCAATGCCGTGGGACAAGGGCGAAAATAAAAACGCGGGGCCAGGCCGGCCCCGCGTCGCGAGTGAAGACAGGGAGGCGGATTCGCCCCGGTCAGAAGCGCCAGCTGATCTTGCCGTAGATGAAGCGGCCGTTGAAGCCGTAGGGCGTGGGGTTCAGCAGATAGGGCAGGCTGCCTTGGTTGTCGTTGCCGCCGAAGACGGTGGTGCCGTTGACCACGGTGGGCGTGCTCCTCGGGGCGCGGGTGTTGGCGAGGTTGTTCACCCCAGCCGTGAACGCGATCTCCTTCGAGAAGCGGAACGACGCATCGAGATCGAAGATCCATTTCGCAGGGAAAACCTGCACGATCTGGCTGTTGGGGCCGGCGGGATCAGTCGGGCGCAGGTAGCTGCGGATGCCAGGCGTGAGCGCGGCGACCTGCGCGGGCGTGGCATTGGAGAGCTGCACCGACTCGACGTCGCCGTAGCGGATGGCGCGGCCGAGCAGCGAGAAGGGCCCGAAGTCGTAGGCTGCGCTGGTGTTGATGACATTCTTCGGCTGACCCTTCTCCATGCGGATGCGCTCGGTGAGATCAAAGAGCGGCGTGGTGATGCCGACGGCCGCGAGCTGGGGCGGCGTGGCCCTGAAGCGCGTCACCTCGGTCTTGTTGACGTTCGCGCCGGCGGTGAGCGTGAGTCGGCGGTCGGCGTCGAAGCGATGGACGTAGCGGGTGTTGAAATCGGCGCCGCGCGTCTTGGTGTCGACGGCGTTGGTGAAATAGCGGCCACCGGTGGTGCCGGCGAGGCCTTGCGAGGCGAGATAAGCGAGGAAGGGGCTGCCCGCTGCGCCGGTGAAGTTCGAGGAGAGCACGACGCGGTCGTCGATTTCGATTTGGTAGAAGTCGAGGCTCGCGGTGAGGTTCTTCGCAGGCTGGACCGTCACGCCGATGCTCTGGTTGAGCGAGGTCTCGGGCTTGAGCGGGCTCGCGCCGAGGGCCTTGGCCACGGGATCCGTGACGGGGAAGGTCTTGTTCTCAAACGGCACGCCGCCGATGAAGTTGGTGGCCGTGGAGCTGAACCACTGCTGCGCGAGGTGCGGGGCACGGAAGCCCGTGCTGACCGAGCCGCGCAGCGCGAACTGGTCGTTGATCTTGAAGCGGGTGGCGAGCTTGGCCGTGGTCTCGTTGCCGAAGTCGGAGTAGTCCTCGAAGCGCACGGCGCCGGAGAGCATCCACGCCTCGGTGACCGACTGCTCGGCGTCGGCGTAGAAGGCGTAGGAATCGCGGGTGTGCGAGCCGGCGTCGCTGGGGCGGAAACCGGGGAAGACCTGCGCGCCGGGCGCGCCTTGGTTGCCGTTGTTGGGCCCGCCGATGATGCGCACGCCGCCATCGCGCCAGGAGTCGGGCGTGCCGGGGCGGATATTGTAGTGCTCGTGGCGGAACTCGCCGCCGAGGGCGACCTTCAGCGGCGACTTGAGGCCGGTGGCAAACTGGTTGGTCAGATCGACGTTGGTCGTGTGCTGCTTGAAGGTAAGCGTGCCGGAGTAGAACGAGCGCGGGCTGGCGCCACCGAGCGTGACGTTGTTCGACTCGGCCGTCGTGTAGGCGAGGGCGTTGGACCCGATCACGCTGCTGACATCAAGATCCCAGCCGCCCGCGAGCTTGCCCTTCAAGCCGGCGCCAAGGGAGAGATCCCAGATGTTGGTCTGGATGACGGGCAGAAAGCCGTTGGGCCAGAGCGAGCGCACCGTGCGGTCGTCGCCGGGGCGGCGGAAGAAGCCCGCGCCCTCGCCGTGGCGCTGCGTGGCGCCGCCGAAGAAGTAGGCCGTCCAGCCGGCGAAGGGCGTCTCGCCGTTGAGCCAGAAGCCGCGCTCCTTCAGCTTGGCGTCACCGTAGCGGTGGTTGAGCCGGTTCACCGTGAGCTCGCGGCTGTCGAGCGTGCCGTTGCTGGGCGTGAGGCCGATGCCGGAACCGTAGTTGCCGGAGGGCAGCACGGTGGGCGTGCCGGTCCCGAAATATTGCTGGCGCGTGTCCACTTCGCTGCGGTTGGTGCCGCTGTTCTGGCGGACGTAGGCCGTGGCGAAGAGCGAGCCGCTGCTGCCAAGCTTGGTGCCGCCGTAGGCGCTCACCTTCATGTCCCGGCCGTCCCCTTCGGAGGTCGAGCCAAACGAGGCGTCAAGGCCCCAGCCGATATCCTTGCGGAGGATGACGTTGATCACTCCCGCGATCGCATCGGAGCCGTATTGCGCGGAAGCCCCGTCACGCAGCACCTCGACGCGCTCGATGGCGGAGGAGGGGAAGGCGTTGAAGTCCACCGAGACGGAGCCGCGGCCCGTGGAGCCGTTGACGTTGACGAGCGCGCTCGTGTGGCGCCGCTTGCCGTTGATGAGCACGAGCGTCTGATCGGGCGCGAGGCCACGAAGTGTCGCGGGCCGGATGTGATCCGTGCCGTCGGTGAGCGACTGACGCGGAAAGTTGAACGACGGCAAGGCGGCCTGGAGCATCTGCGCGAGCTCGGGCGCGCCGCCGCGCTCAAGCTCGGCCACGCGCACGATGTCGATCGGCACGGGCGACTGCACCACGGTGCGATCATTGAAGCGCGTGCCGGTGGCGACGAAGGCGTCGAGCAGGATCGGGTCGTCTTTGGCCGCGGTGGCGGCCGCGGACTGGGCGGAGGCGGGGGTTGGGGCAAAGGCCAGCAGCGCAAACGCAGCGGCCGCAAGGGGGAGTCGGGTCATTGTTTTCATGGTGGGAGAACGGTCTTGAACCGGGCGCACGATGCGTGGTTTTCATCAACACTCAAGCGCCGCCGAGCAGCTTGCGGCCGGCCTCCGCCCTGCCACTGTCTGAAGCATGCCCACCCCGCCCCGCTTCATCGCCCGCCTCGCAGGACTCGTCGCCGCCATGGGGCTTCTCGTCGCGCCGCTCCGCGCGCAGCGCGCCGCGGTCGAGGCGCCGCGTGGGGTCGTGACCTCGGCGCACTATCTCGCCTCGGAGGCGGGCCTCGAGATGCTCCGGCGCGGGGGCAACGCCGTCGATGCCGCCGTCGCCACCGGCCTCGCGCTCGCCGTGGTGTATCCGATCGCCGGCAACCTCGGCGGCGGCGGGTTCATGCTGGTCCAACTCGCCGACGGCCGCTCTGTCGCAATCGACTACCGCGAGACCGCGCCGGCCGCGGCGACACGCGACATGTATCTCGATGCCCAGGGCAACGTGATGGCCGGCCCGGGCTCCTCCGTCCTCGGCTGGCGCGCGAGCGGCGTGCCCGGGGCTGTCGCCGGCCTCGCCCATGCGCTCGAGAAATACGGCTCCGGCAAAATCTCCTGGGCCGACGCCTGCGAACCTGCGCGCCGCCTCGCCGCCGAAGGCCATGCGATCACGCAGGGCGCCGCCACTCAGTTCCACAACTCCGGCCGCAATCTCGCGCAGTTCGAGGAGTCGAAACGCATTTTCCTTAACGGCGGAGCCCACTGGCAGGCCGGCGATCTTTTCCGGCAGCCCGACCTCGCGGCCACCTTGGCGCGCCTTCAGCAACACGGTCCGCGCGAATTCTACGAGGGCGAGACCGCCCGAAAAATCGCCGCCGCCATGGCCGCCCAAGGCGGCTTGATCACGCTCGCCGACCTCAAGGGCTATAAGGTCGCCGAGCGGGCCCCGGTCCGCGGCATCTACCGCGGCCACACCATCGTCACGATGCCGCCGCCGAGCTCCGGCGGCGTCGCGCTGCTGCAGATGCTCGCCATGCTCGAGCCCCACGATGTCGCGCAGCTCGGCCCGAACTCGGCCGCGAAATACCACTTGCTCGCCGAGGTGATGCGCCGCGCGTTCCGCGACCGGGCGGAATACATGGGCGACCCCGACTTCGTCTCCGTGCCGGTCGCGCCGCTGCTCGACCGCGACTACCTGAAGAGGCGCATGGCCGACTTCTCCCCCGACCGCGCCTCCGTCTCCGAAAAAATCGAGCCCGGCCTCGGCGCGATGAAACTCTCCCAAATCGCCGCCACAAGTCCCCGTGAATCCACCGAGACCACGCACTACTCCGTCGTCGATGCCGCGGGCAACGCCGTCGCCACCACCACGACGCTCAACGGAAACTTTGGCAGCGGCGTCACGATCCCCGGCGCGGGTTTTCTGATGAACAACGAAATGGACGACTTCACCGCGAAAGTCGGCGTGAAGAATATGTTCGGCCTCCTCCAGGGCGCGGCCAACGCCATCCAGCCCGGCAAACGCCCGCTCTCGTCGATGACGCCCACCGTCGTGCTCAAGGACGGCCAGCTCCTCCTCGTCACCGGCAGCCCCGGCGGCCCCACGATCATCAACACCGTGCTGCAGGTCATCCTCAACGTCGTGGATCACCGGATGCCCGTGGCGCAGGCCGTGGAAGTGCCGCGCGTGCATCACCAGTGGATGCCCGATCAACTCACGTTTGAGCGCTACGGCATCTCGGCCGACACGCTCGCGCTGCTCAAGGCCAAGGGCCACACCGTCGTCGAGCGCCAGTCCTACGAAGGCGGCTACCAAGGCGACGCCGAGACCATCGCGATCGATCCGCAGACGAAGCTCCGCCTCGGCGCCGCCGACCCGCGCAAGCCGGACTCGCGCGCGGTGGGCTACTGAAGATTCCGCGGGTAGTCCGCCCGCCGCTCCGCGCTCGCCAGACGCGCGTTTCGCGCCAGCCTCCGCCGCCATGAGCGCGCCCGCATCTGGCCGGAAGGCGGCCCTTGGCTTCATCTTTGTCACCGTCGTGCTCACGGTGCTGGGCTTCGGCCTGCTCATCCCGGTGCTGCCTGAGCTCGTGAAGGAATTCCGCGGGGGCGATGTCTCGGCCGGCTCGCACAGCTATGGCTGGCTGGTGAGCATCTATGCGCTGATGCAGTTTTTCGGCGCGCCGATTCTCGGGGCGCTCTCGGATCGTTTCGGACGGCGGCGGGTGATCCTGATCGCACTGGGGGGCGCGACCCTCGACTACGTGGCCATGGCGCTCGCGCCCAATCTCACGCTGCTGTTCGTCGCGCGCATGGCCGGCGGGCTGACGGCCGGCGTAATGGCGGCGGCCAACGCCTACGTGGCCGACGTGACGCCGCCGGATAAACGCGCGCAGGGCTTCGGACTGATCGGGGCGGCGTTTGGGCTTGGGTTTATCATCGGGCCGCTGCTCGGCGGCACCCTCGGCGCGATCGATCTGCGGCTGCCGTTCTGGGCGGCGGCCGGGTGCTCCGCGCTGAACTGGATCTACGGCTGCTTCGTGCTGCCCGAGTCGTTGCGGGCGGAGAACCGCCGCGCGTTTGCCTGGCGCCGCGCCAATCCCATCGGCGCGCTGCTGGCGTTGCGGCGCTTCCCCGCGGTGCTCGGGCTGGCGCAGGCCTACTTCATCCTGACGCTCGGCCAGATGATGCTGTTCTCGATCTGGGCGCTCTACACGAGCCACCGCTACGGCTGGGATCCGCAGCACGTGGGTTTCTCGCTCGCGGCGGTGGGCGTGCTCTCGGCGATCGTGCAGGCGGGGCTGGCGCGGCGCATCATCGGCGCGCTGGGCGACACGCGGGCCGTCGCGCTCGGCCTGTTGCTCTCGGCGTTGTCGCAGCTGCTTTACGGCCTGACCACGCAGGGCGGGGTCGTCTATGCGATCATCGTGGTCGGGGCGTTCGCCGGCCTCGCGGGTCCGGCGATCCAGAGCTACATCACCAAGCACGTGCCACCCACCGAGCAGGGCGCGGTGCAGGGCGTTTACTCCGGGCTCGCCAGCCTGGCGGGCATCCCCGGGCCGCTCATCGCGACGTGGGCTTTCGGTTGGGCGGTGGGGCCGGGGCAGCCGGAGTGGCTGGCGGGCCTGCCGTTTTTCCTCTCGTCCGCGCTGGCGGTGACCGCGCTCGCGATTGCGGCGCGATCCTTTGCCAAGGATCACGCGCCGTTGCGCCCGTAGCGCGGAACGCGTCGCCCGCGCCCTCGGCGCGACTGGATATTCCCATTGCCCGTGGCCCGGCTGGCTGGCTTTGCTCCGAGTGCTTCGACGTCAGGCCCCACCCCGCCCCGCCAAACCGATCGGCTGCCGCACCGGCGTGCGCCGCCGTTCCCCACCCCACTGCTTATGAACCCTGCCCGATCGCCCCTGCTCCTGCTTCGCCGCGCCTGCGCGCTCGCCCTCTGCTGCGTATCCGTGTTCTGCGTGCCCCGCGCCGCCGCGCAAACCGCCGCCGCCACCGGCGAGATCGCCGGCCGCGTGCAAAACGAGGCCACCGGCCAATACCTCAACAACGCCCGCGTCACCGTGCGGGGCACCGACCTCACGGTGTTCACGGATGACACGGGCTCCTTCCGCCTCCCGGCGGTGCCCGCAGGCCCCGTCGTCCTCGAAGTGCTCTATTCCGGCCTCGATCCACAGCAGGTGCCGCTCACCCTCGCCGCCGGGCAGCGCGCGGAGCGCGACATCAACCTCACCAGCCGCGAGCGCTACGGCGCGCAAACGGGCGGCGCGGTGAAGCTCGACGCCTTCGTGCTCTCGTCGTCGCGCCTCACGGAGGGCGAGGCGCTCGCGACCAACGAGCAACGCTTCGCCAAAAACATCATGAACGTCGTCGCCACCGATGCGTTTGGCGACGTGACCGAAGGCAACGTGGCCGAGTTCATGAAATTTCTGCCGGGCGTGACCATCGAGTATTCCGACGCCTCGCCCAACGCCGTCGCCGTGCGCGGCTTCGATCCCAACATGACCGCCGTCTCGGCCGACGGCGCGCAGCTCGCCAACGCCTCGGGCAGCGCCGCCAACCGCGCGTTTCTCTTCACCCAGGTCTCGATCAACAACGTCTCGCGCATCGAGGTCACCAAGGTCCCCACGCCCGCCAATCCCGCCGATGGCATCTCCGGCACGGTGAACATGGTGAGCAAAAGCGCCTTCGAGCGCGCCCGCATGCAGTTCAACTACCGCGCCTTCCTCTCCGCGAGCAGCGACGGCATGCAGATCAACAAGCAGCCATTCCCCTTCGACACCTACGAGAGCCGCGTGAAGCCCGGCTTCGACTTCGATCTCACGCTGCCGATCACGAAGAACTTCGGCATCGTCTTCACCGGCCTCTCCTCGAAGCAGTGGAACGAGCAGAACATCTCCACCCGGACGTGGAACGCCACCGCCGCCGGCACCGGCGCCTCGCCCTCGCGGCCGTTTCTCCAGAGCCACGCGATCATCGACGCGCCGAAATGGTATGAGCGCCACTCCACTAGCCTGAAGGCGGACTGGCGCATCGGGCGCAACTCCGTCCTCTCCCTCGGCGGCCAGGCCAGCTACTACATCGACAAGAACGGCAACGTCACCCGCACCGCCACCGCCGGCACCAACGCGACGCCGAGCGTGGCGGGCGGCACGCCGCTGAGCTACGACGGCGCCCGCACCGTCGGCGCCACCGGCCGCGGCGGCGTGACCTTCAGCGGCAACTTTCTCCACATCGATGCCCGCACCCTCGCCGCCAACACCCGCTACCGCTACGACGACGGCACCTGGCGCCTCGATACCGGCGCCAGCATCTCGAACTCGAAGACGTGGCGCCGTTACGAGCAGAAGGGCAGCTTCCAATCGCTCACCACCGCGCTGCTCGTCCCTGTGCGCGTGACCTTCGAAGACATCACGGATGTGCGGCCAACCACCACCCGCGCCTTCGACAACAACAACCGCGAAATCGATCTCTTCGACATCAACAACTACCGGCTCAACACCGCCGCCCAGACCGACTACCGCGACCACAAAGAGGACGTCTTCGGCTACGACCTCAACCTCCGCCGCAGCCTCAGCGTCCTCAACATCCCCGGCAATATCCAGATCGGCGGCCGCTACCGCTCGCAGGATCGAGACCGGCGCTCCTACAACCGGGCCTTCACCTACACGCCGCCGGGCGGCAATCTCTCGCCGGCGCCCTTCGTCGGCCAGGTTTACAAGAACCGCCCGAACTATTTCGGCTTCGATAACATTCCGTGGCTCTCCAACAACCGCGCCGTGAACGCCTGGCGGGAGAATCCCGCCCTCTTCACGATGACGCCCGCGCAGATCGTCGCGCAGGAGCAGAGCCGCATCGTCGGCTCCGAGCAGATCCTCGAGACCGTCACGGGCCTCTACGCCCAGACCGAGGCGCGGTTTTTCCACAACCGGCTCACGCTCCTCACCGGCGTGCGCTACGAAAAGACCCACGACAAAGGCTCCGGCCCGCTCAACGAGCCGGCCAACGTCTGGCAGCGCACGGCGAGCGGCGCGTTTCTCCGCAACGCCGCCGGCCAGCGTATCCGCAAACCCGAGGCCGGCGCCGCCGGCTCGATGGAGGAGCTGCGCCTCACCCGGTTCGAACGCGCCAACTTCGCCAACCGCGCCTACGACGGCTACTACCCGAGCGTCCACCTCACCTACAACGCGACCGAGAAATTCCTCATCCGCGCCGCCTACGCCAAGACCTACGGCCGTCCCGATTTCAGCAACATCGTGCCCAACGCCACGATCACCGAGAACGACGTCCCCGAGGGCGCCGATCCCTCCGCCATCCCGGGTGACATCTCCGTGCGCAACACCGGCCTCAAGCCCTGGACCGCCCAGAACTACGACCTCTCCGCCGAATACTACACCGACAGCGGCGGCCTCATCACCGGCGGCGTCTTCCGCAAGGAGATCGCCGATTTCTTCGGTGCCCTGCAGACCATCGCCACGACCGAGCTCCTCGACGAGCTCGGCCTCGATCCGCGCTACGTGGGCTGGCGCCTCAACACCACGGTCAACTCCGGCGACGCGCGCGTGAGCGGCGTGGAGTTCAACGTCCGCCAGTCGCTGGCCCCGCTCGGCGGCTGGGGCCGCCACTTCAGCGTGTTTGCCAACGCGACCAAGCTGAAGCTCGAGGGCAGCCGCACCGCGTCGTTCACGCGCTTCGTGCCCACGAGCGCCAACTGGGGCGTCACCTTCACGAAAAAGCCCCTCACCGTGATGGCCAACTGGCACCACCGCGGCGAACAGGACCGCGGCCTCTCCACGGGGCTGGGCCCGCTCGCCAAAGTCTATCAGGACGCGCGCACGACGCTGGACGTCAGCCTGAGCTATCAGGCTCACCGTCGCGCGACGATTTTCGTCAACGCCCGCAACGTGACCAACGTGTGGTTCAACCAGTCGCGCTATCAGGAGGACACCCCCATCTACGCCCGCCGCAGCTCGACCAATTCCTACGGTGCGCAATGGGCCTTCGGCGTGAAGGGGACGTTCTGATACCAACGTCCCGAGACAAGCAGACTGTTCCGAGATGGGGCCGGCTCTCCGAGCCGGCCTGGGTCAGGGCGATATGCCGGCTGGAACCCAGGCCGCTTGCGGAGAAGCGGCCCCACCCTCCTGAAGTCCAAATGACAAGGGACTTTGGTATTAGTGCTAGACCCGGCGGGCGACTCGCGCTCGGGCCCTCAACCGGTCCATTGCACCGCCGGCCCGCTTACTTCGATTCGTCGATGGCGAGGAAGGTCGGGGCTCCGTTGCGCCAGATGCGCATGAGGAACTTCGGGCCCTTGATTTCCTCGCTGAGCTTCACCGCCTGATCGACATCCGTGAGCGGCTTGCGGTCGATCTCAAGGATCACGTCGCCTTCGCGCAGGCCCTGCTTCGCCGCCGGAGTGTCGGGATCGATGGCGGTCACGATCACACCGGTCATGCGCGCGGGCAGGCCGAGTTGGGCGCGCAGTTCGGGTGTGATCGGGCCCACGCCCACGCCGTTGAGGATGCCTTCGTCCTTCTTCGGCGGCGGAGCGTCGTCGCGGGCGACCGCGGCGTCGTCGCGGCGCGCGAGTTTCACCGTGGCCGTTTTGGTTTTGCCCTCGCGCAGATACTCGATGGCGACCTCGGTGCCCGGCGCGTGCTTGCTCACGGTGAGCGTGAGATGGCGCGGGTCGCGAATCTCGGTGCTGCCGACTTTGGTAATGACGTCGCCGGGCTTGAGGCCGGCTTTCTCAGCCGGACTGCCTTCCGTGACTTCGCTGAGGAGGGCACCTTTTTCCGTGCCGAACTGCGCGGTCAGCGCCTCGTCGAGCGGCTGCGGGCGCACGCCGAGGAAGCCGCGCTCGACCTTGCCGGTGGCGGCGAGCTGCTCGGCCACGCCCCGGGCGAGATTGGCGGGAATCGCGAAGCCCACGCCGGCAAAGCCGCCGCTGCGGCTGAGGATGGCGGTGTTGATGCCGATGAGGCGGCCGTCGGTGTCGAGGAGCGCGCCGCCGGAGTTGCCCGGGTTGATCGCAGCGTCGGTCTGGATGAAGTCCTCGAAGACGCCCATGCCCATGCCGCGGCCCAGCGCGCTCACGATGCCGCGGCTCACGGATTGCCCGACGCCGAAGGGATTGCCGATCGCGAGCACGACGTCGCCCACGAGGAGCTGGTCGCTGTCGCCAAACGTCGCGGGCGAGAGCCCCGTCGCCTCAATCTTAAGGACCGCAAGATCGGAGCCGGGATCGCGGCCGACGACCTTGGCCTCGTAGCGTTTGTTGGAATCGCCGAGGGAGACGCGCACATCGTCGGCGCCCTCGATCACGTGGTTATTGGTGAGGATGTAGCCATCGGCCGTGATGACCACGCCAGAGCCGAGGCCCTGCTGCTGGCGCTCGGGGGCGCGGTTGCCGGGGTTGTTGCGCTGCGGAGTGTTTTTGCGGTTGTTGCCGCGGTTGCGCGGCGCGGGCGCAGCCTCGGGATCGACCTCGTCGTCGGGGAGGTTGAAGAAGCGGCGGAACATCGGGTCGTTGAAGAAGGGCGACATGTCCGGCGCGCGCACGGTCTTGGTCGAATAGACATAGACGACGCTCGCCGCCGTGCGCTGGACGATCGGGGCGTAGCTGATGCGGTCGGGGGCGTCGCGGTTGATGGGCTTGGCGTCGAACGCGAGCCGGAGGGTGGCGCGGCCGTCGACCGAGGCGGTGTCGGCGGCGGGAGCCTTGCGCGCCTTGTTGGCCTTGCCCGGCTTGGCGTCCGCCGCCCAGGCCGTGAGGCCGGCGGTGACGGCCACCGTGGCGGCAAAGACGCCGGCAAAAAGGAAAGCGGAGACGGAGGTGCGGGAGTTCATGGGCGGAGGGAAGCGGCGGGGACGCGTGAGACTGAACGTTGCTAAACAGGTTCCTTCCGCGGCAATCCGCAAATGCCGGGCGGTGAAAAGGACCGCGGACGGCCAAGCGCGGAATTGACCCCGCCGCGCGGCGCGGGCTAGCTCTCACTTCTTATGTCCGCCGAATCGACCACTCCCGCTGTCACCATGGATGCCATCGTCGCGCTCGCGAAGCGCCGGGGCTTCATCTTTCAGTCCTCGGAAATCTACGGCGGCTTCAACGGCTTCTTCGACTACGGCCCCCTCGGCTCCGAGCTGAAGAAGAACATCCGCGACTGCTGGTGGGCCGACATGGTGCGCCGCCGCGACGACATCGTCGGCATCGAGACCTCCATCATCATGCACCCGAAGGTCTGGGAAGCCTCCGGCCACGTCGCCGGCTTCAGCGACCCGCTCGTGGACTGCAAGGTGAGCAAACAGCGGTTTCGGGCGGATCAGTTGTTCTTTTCGCCCGTCGTCGTCGATGGGAAGACCGTCGGCTACGTGAGCGCGCTCGAATCGGAGAAAACCGCCGCCGATCTCCAGGCCGCCGCGGAGAATTTCAAACGCAAGAAGGCCATCGTCGGCACGCTCGCGCCCGTCACGCCGAAGGATTTCACCGAGGCCAAGCCCGAGGAAATCGCGCTCATCCCCTCCCCCGCCACCGGCGAGCCCGGCAGCCTCACCGAGGCGCGGGCGTTCAACATGATGTTCCAGACGAACGTTGGCGCGATGACCGACGGCTCGTCCGTCGCCTACCTCCGCCCCGAGACGGCGCAGGGCATGTTCGTCGATTTCAAGAACGTATGGGACACCGGCCGCGTAAAGCTGCCCTTCGGCATCGCGCAAATCGGCAAGTCGTTTCGCAACGAGATCACGCCGCGCAACTTCATCTTCCGCTCGCGCGAGTTCGAGCAGATGGAGATGGAATACTTCATCCACGAGGACGCCGACTGGGACAAGTGC
>JAEUHC010000007.1 GCA_016794785.1 Opitutaceae bacterium
AATCCACGAAAGGGAGGGAGCCAAGCCCCCTCCCTTAAACCCTCCCCTTGAATTTGCTTGGTTCCCAACCCGCCCAAACTTATCCACCAAAGTGTCACCCATCACTCCGGATAGTTTGTCACCTATCACCGGCTCGCACCGTCTGCTGCACGCTCATCACCAGGCCCACCGCCGTTAGGCCGAAGCCGACAATCGCGGGCAGCTTGCGCGAGAGCGCGTGGCGACCGGAGGCGTAGATCCGATCGACGAGCCAGCCGGAGACGACGTTGCCGAGTGCGCCGCAGAGCAGCGGGATCATGCTGTAGAGGCCGGCGTCGGCGGAGTTGAGTTTGTAGGTGGCCTTGACGTGCGGGTAGAGCCACGTGAGGCAGAAAAACGTGGTGAAGTTGGCGAAGAGATACTGGGTCATCATCAGCCACAGGCCCGCCGAGCGGAACATATGGCCGAGGGGCAGCTTGCCGGCGGGCGCGGTGTCGGCCCCGGCCTGCCGGTGGGCCATGATGTAGGCGAGTTCCTCCTTGGAAATGGTGGGATGGTCCGCCGGGTCGTCGCGAAACCAGAGCCACCACGCGACCGACCAGAGGCAGCCGATGCCCATGAGGATGGCGAACGTGAGCTTCCAGCCGAGTGAATCCACCGCCATCGCCAGCACGGGCAGGGCGAAGGCCGCGCCGAGTCGCGAGCCGGAAAAGTTGATGCCCTTCACGAGGCCGCGCTCGCGGGTGGGAATCCACGAATAGACCGCGCGCGCCATGCCGGGAAACGCACCGGCCTCGCCGGCTCCGAAGAGAAAACGGATGACGAGCAGCGAAGTGTAGTTCCACGCGAGCGCGCTCAATCCGGTGAAGAGCGACCAAATCGTGACGATGGCCGCGAGGATTCTGCGGCCGCCGATCTTGTCGGCCAGCATGCCGGACGGCGTCTGGAAAAGCGCGTAGCCGATGGCGAACGACGACATGACCCAGCCGAACTGCGTGTCGGTGAGGCCGAGCTCCTGGGTGATCGGGCCCTTGGCGGTCGAGATGCAGACGCGGTCCACGTAGAGGAGGACCGAGAGCAGGAACGTGCCGGTGACGACGAGGGCGCGACGGGGAAGGGGCATGGGGAAAGCGGGCTTGCTACTCAGCCGGTGAGCGCGATGGGATCGATGCCCTCGGTGGCGAAGGCGCGGACGGGGCAGCCGTCGCCACCCGCGAGCTTCAGCGGGAGCGCGGCGAAGAACACGCGCGGCTGCGTGAGTTGATCGAGGTGAGCGAGGCCCTCCACGATGGTGACGCCGCCGCCGAGGAGGATGTGATGGATGCGTGTGACCTCGGGGAGATTGTTCACGTCGGCGACGGAAGGGGGCTCAACCCCGAGCATCTTCACGCGCTGGGCGACGCACCACTGCGCGAGTTCCTCGGAGATCCGCGGCAACCCGTCGCGATAGATCGCGGGATCAGCGGCGTGTTTGTGCCAGTCGGTGCGGAGCAGGAGACTCTCGCCCGGGGTGAAGGTGCGGGCGACGGCGCCGAGATGCGCGATCGTGAGCAGCGTGCGCGGCGCGAGCGGCGCGAGGTTCACCACCGTCGCGGGACCGAGGCATTTTTCCAGCGGCTTGGTGTCAATGGTCTCCGGGCCGGCCCCGAAATGGAGCTGCGAATCCATGTGCGTGCCGGCATGGGAATAGAGGTGCCAGGTGGCGGCGTTCCAGCCGTCGCGCGCGACGGTGAACTTGGGCTCCATCGCGACGCCCCGCTGGCCAGGCGTGAGCGGGAGGGTGAGATCGACGATACGGGGCATGGGGTGGCGGGGTGAGCTAGGGTTTCGGCAGGATCTTCTGCGTGGGATCGGCCACGCGGGCGGGCAGGTCCATCGGCTGCGCATGGCGCGCAAGATCCGCGGTGAGGATGCGGATATTGCGAAAGCGGATTAGGTTTTTCTCCTGCGTGATGTCGCCCGTGGCAGGGAAGGAGTGGATTTTGAGAGCGATGGGGCCGCGGGTGTATTTGTCGTGGAGCAGGTGCGCGGTCGGAATGCCGTTGACCCAGACCTTGAGCGTGCGGCCCACGGCCTCGATCCGGAAACGGGCCCACTCGTTGAAACGGTAGGCGGAGCGGGCGCGTTCGTCGTCCTTGAGGGTCTGGAGCCAGAGCCAGTTCCTGCCATAGTCGTCAAAGATGCCGCCGGTCCAGCGCCGCGTGGGCGACGGATCGATTTTCACCTGGTAGCCGTGGAGCCGCACAGTGGCATTGGGCGGAGTCTCGATGCAACGGAACAGGATGCCGGTGTTGAAGCCTCCGGTCTGGAAGCATTCGAGTTCGAGGATAAAGTCGCCGAAGGATTCCTCGGTGCAAAAAAATGTGTGCTCCGGCGTGCCGCGCACCATGTGGCCGGTCAGCGTGCCATCCTCGACCGCGGCATAGGCCAGCGGGTTCGCGCCGACAATTTTCCAGCCACTAATATCGCGGCCGTTGAACAGGGCACGCCATGTCGGCTCCGTGGCCGAAGCCGCCAGCGACGAGAACAATACAAGTGCGATGGTCGGCAGTCTCATGTGAGCGCTTGGCAGACAAGGTTGCCCATCTGCGAAGTCGTGACGCTGCCACCGAGGTCCGAGGTGCGGTTGGCGGAATCAGCGAGGACGCTTTCGACGGCGGCCTCGATGAGCTTTGCGCCGCGCCGGGCGTCCGGGTGGTCGAGCCACCGGAGCATCAGAGCGACCGAAAGTATGGTCGCGATTGGGTTGGCGATGCCCTTGCCGGCGATGGTGGGGGCGGTGCCGTGGGAAGGCTGGAACACCGCATGCTCGTCGCCGATGTCGGCGGAGGGTGCCATGCCCATGCCGCCGATGATGCCGGCGCCGAGGTCGGAGAGGATGTCCCCGAACATGTTTTCGGTGACCATCACGTCGAACGTGTGCGGCCGTTGGACGAGAAAGAGCGCCATGGCGTCAACATAGACGTGCTCGGTCTTCACGTCGGGGAAATCACGAGCGACCTCGTCGAATATTTTCCGCAGAAACGCCATCGAGGGGAGGACGTTGGCCTTGTCCACCAGCGTGCAGAGCTTGCGGCGCTGCCGGGCGAGCTTGAAGGCCTCGCGGCAGATGCGCTCGGCGCCGTGGCGCGTGATCTTCATGGTGTCGGTCTCGAAGTCGCGGCCGGCGGGGCGGGCCGTGAGCCGCTCGGAAAAGAGGCCTTCGCAGTTTTCGCGCACGATGACGAAGTCGATGCCGCGTTGCGCGGGCCCGGGGCCGAAGCCCTTCAGCGGTGAGTGGGTCTCATGGTAGAGTCGGATGGGCCGCACGCCATTATAGAGGTCGAGTTTCTCGCGCAGATCGATCTGGGGGGTCATCTCGACGCCGCTCGGCCAGCGCACGTCGGGCAGGCCCATCGCGCCGAGCAGGATCGCATCGGCCTCCTTGAGCCGCTCGAGGGTGGCAGCCGGCAGCGGGTCGCCGCTGCGCAGGTATTCGCCGGCGCCGACGGAGTGCTCGAGGCAACGGTAATGCACCCCGGGGAGGAGGGCTTCGACGGCGCGCAGGACCTTCAGCCCCTCGGCGACGACTTCCGGCCCGATGCCGTCGCCCCCGAGGATCGCGATGCTAAACGTATGGCTCATGCCCCGGCAGCATAGCACGAGGCGCGGGGCAAAGGCAGGAGTTATTCCATATTAAAACTGAGAAATTGCGTCACAGACGCAAAAGCCCACGCTGCCCGTCGTGAAACACCCGCCCAAGGTCGCGCTCCTCATCGAGACCTCGAACAGCTACGCACGGGCGCTGCTGCAGGGCGTGCGCGCCTGGGTGCGCGAACACGGGCCGTGGTCGATTCGGCTGACGGAGCAGGGGCGGGGCGCGGCGTTGCCCGCCTGGCTCCACGGCTGGGATGGCGACGGCGTGATCGCTCGGGTGGAGAATGCCGCGATTGCGCGCGGCCTCCGTGCCACCGGCCTGCCGGTGATCGATGTGAGCGCGGCGCTGCCGCGACTGGCGTTTCCGCGCGTGGCGACCGACGCCGAGGCGGCGGCGCAACTGGCGGCCCGGCATTTGATCGAGCGGGGGCTCGGGCAATTCGCTTATTGTGGCGACCGGCGCTTTCACTGGGCGCGCCGGCGGGGCGAGGCGTTTGCCACGGCGACGCGCGCCGCTGGCGGGCGCTGCGCGCTTTTCTCGCCGACGCCGGGAGCGGTGGACGACGAGGTCGGCGAAATCGCGCGCTGGCTCCGCACACTGCCACGCCCCGTGGGAGTGCTGGCCTGCCTGGATCTGCGCGGACAGCAGGTATTGGCCGCGTGCCGGCTCGCGGGCCTGCATGTGCCCGACGAGGTCGCGGTGATCGGGGTGCACAACGACGAACTCCTCTGCGAGCTGTGTGATCCACCCCTCTCCAGCGTGATCCCCAATGCGCAGCGCGCCGGCTACGAAGCCGCCGCGCTGCTGGCCCGAGCGATGGCGGGCAAGAGGCTGCCGCTGGCGCTGCATGAGATCGCGCCGCTCGGGGTGGAGGCGCGCCAATCCACGGACCTCGCCGCCGTGGGCGATGCCAAGATCGCCAGCGCCGTGCGTGTGATGCGCGAGCAGGCGGCCCGCGGGGCCAACGTCGCTGATGTGCTGCGCGCGGTGCCGATGGCCCGCACGGCCCTGGAGCGCCGCTTCAAGGCCGCCTTGGGCACCACCCCGCACGCCCACCTGCGCAAGCTGCGCATCGAGCGCGTGCAGCAACTGCTCGTGAGCACGAGCCTGCCTGTGGAGGAAATTGCGGCGGCGACCGGCTTCGAGCATCCGGAGTATCTGAGCGCGATGTTCCGCCGCGAATGCGGGGTGGGGCCGCGCGAGTATCGGGCGCGCCACCGGGCCGGCTTGGCAGCGGCGCACGAGGAGCCCCGCCACGGCGCGGTTGTGTAAACATCCGCGGATGTTAAGTTCTGGCTACTCCTGATCATTTACCCTGGATGAGTGGGTTGGGCTCGAGTCCCCGCCCGCACCCCTTGCTTCCGTAACCCCGTTCCCCATGACCCCACCACACCTCGTCCCCGCTCTGCTCGCGGTGCTCTTCACCGCTTCCGTTTGCGCCCAAACTGCCCCGGCACCCGCCGCCAACGTCGCCGCCAAGGATCAGGCCGTGACCCTCTCGCCGTTCGAGGTCACCGCCGAGAACGACCACGGCTACGTCGCCGGCAACACCCTCGGCGCCACGCGCGTCAACACCCTCATCCGTGATCTGCCGCTGCAGATCAACGTCGTGACCGAGGACATGATCCGCGACTTCTTCGCCTACGATCTTGATCAGGTGATCGATCACTTGCCGGGCGTGTCGCGCGAGTTCAACGAGTTCACCCCCACCTACGGCGTGCGCGGCTTCAGCAGCTCCGCCGCCATGCGCAACGGCGTGCGCTCGCTCCACGCCCCCGACTCCAACTCCATCGCGCGCGTCGAGGTCATCAAGGGCCCCGCCGCGCTCCTCTACGGCACGTCGAATCCCGGCGGCGTGATCAACTACATCACGCGGCAGCCGGGCTCCAAGCCGCGGGCGGATCTCTCGCTCGGGTTCGGCAGCAACGGCTTTCGCCGCTACAGCCTCGGCGCGGGCGGCCCGCTGCCGATCGGCGACGGCAAGAAATTTTCCTACCTGATCGACGCGACGTGGTTCGAGCAGGAGAACGGCGAGCGCCAGCGCAGCCTGAAGCGCTCGAGCCTCGCGCCCGTGCTGCGCTGGCAGCCCTTTGCCGGCACCAGCGTGACCTTCCGGGCCTCGCGGCAGAAGGATGACTTCGTCTCCAGCGGCGGCCTGCTGCTGCTGCCGCCCAACGATCCCATCCGCCTGCGCACGAGCACGCCGCGCCTGCCGCATTGGGCCGTGCCGCTCGGCCGCGGCTACAACATCCATTCGCCTGCCTCGTGGGTCGATGTCGCCTCGAGCGTCGCGGAGCTCGAGATCAAGCAGCGCCTGAGCGCCGGCCTCGATTTTCGCGCCAACCTCGCCGACCATTATCGTCCGCGCTCCAGTTTCCGCGAAGGGGGCTCGAACTTCCTCAACCCCGGCACCGTCGTCGCCGTGCCCGCGCGGCTCGACAATCCCGCGCCCGGCTCGCCGGCGTCGCTCACGGGCGTCGCGCCCGCCTACGATCCGGTGGCGCGCACGGGCTGGCGGACGATCGGCTTCAACCGCGACGAGCGCGTGGAGCGCCGCCGCACCTTGCAGATGGATCTCGTCGGCCGTTTCACGACCGGGCCGCTCGCGCACACGGTGCTCGGCGGTTTCGAGCGCAATCTGGAGCGCAACTCGTCGCGCGGTCGCGACTGGCGCAACGCCGCCGGCCAGGGCCTGGCGGCCTTCACCTACGCGCCCTTCGACCCCGCCTCCGTCGCCGCCAAGGACACGTGGGTAATGCTCAACCAGCCCCCGCTCGAGAGCCTGCCGATCAGCTCGTATGCGACGAGCTACTCGAGCAACAGCTCGTTCTACACGAGCCTGACCACCGCATTCTTTGAGAAGCGCGGCCTGCTGCTCGCGGGCGGCCGCTACGACGACGTGCGGGGCGGATCCACCGCCACACCCCGCAACATCACGACGGGCGTCCTCGGCGCGCAGACCGGCCGCGAAGGCACGACGGATCGCGTGACGCCGCAGGTCGGCGTGTCGTTCCGCTTCGCCGAGCCCGTCACGGGCTACGTGATGTTCAGCCAGTCGGTGAACCCGCGCATCGCGTTTCAGCCGCTGCGGACCGCCGCGGCCGAACTGCGCATCACGGAAACCTATCAGCTCGCGGGCATCCCGGTGCCGGATTTCAGCACGCTGCCGTGGGATGAGGCGCTCGATCCGGAGTTTGGCACGAGCCTCGAGTATGGCGTGAAATGGGAACTCTTCCAACGCCGCCTCCAGGGCACGGTGGCGATCTTCGACATCGAGCGGCGCAACATCTCCACCGCCGTCGAGGGCACGCTGGGCTCGACGGGCGTGGGCTTCCGCGAACTCGCGGGCAAGACCCGCGCGCGCGGCGTCGATCTCGATCTCGCGTGGTCGCCCGTGCGCGACCTCCAGATCGTCGGCGGCATGCTCTTCAACGAGACCGAGATTTTGTTCAGCAACACGCGCACCGAGATCGGCCGGCGCATCAACAACGCCCCGCGCTGGAGCGCCAGCCTCACCAGCCGCTACTCGGTCTCGCAGGGGCCGCTCAAGGGCGTGGCGGCCGGCGCGAGCTGGACCTACATGGGCGTGCGCCGCGAGAGTGGCGACACGCTGCGCTGGTCCGAGAGCTGGGACCGCTACGACATCTTCGCCTCCTACCGCCTGAAGGTGCGCAACACGCCAGTCGCGCTCTCGTTCAACATCAAGAATCTCTTCGACCGGAATTTCCGGGTCGATCGCGACACCTTCGCCGCGGGCCGGGAATATCGCGTGGCTGTGAATCTCTCGTTGCGCTGACGCGCGCAAGTCCGTTGCCAGCGCGCGCCCGGCCGTCTCAGCTCCCGGGCGCGATGCAAAGCCTTTGGAACGATACCGACGCCGCGCGCTGCGCGGACGAACTCGAACTGCGCGCCTACTCCTCGCGCCTGCTCGGCCGCGAGCCGGCGCTGGTGCTGCACGGCGGCGGCAACACTTCGGTGAAGCTCCGCCGGAAAAACGTCTTCGGCGAGGAGGAGGAGATTCTGTTCGTCAAAGGCAGCGGCTGGGACCTCGAGTCGATCCAGCCCGCGGGATTCGCGCCGTGCCGGCTGGCCCACCTGCTCCGGCTCGCGCAGCTCGAGACGCTGCCCGACGCGCGCATGGCCGACGAACTGCGCGGCTGCCTGACGAATCCCGCGGCCCCCGCGCCGTCGGTCGAGGCCATTTTGCACGCGCTGCTCCCCCACGCCTACGTGGATCACACGCACGCCGACGCCTTCATCGCGATCTCCAACACGCCCGGCGGCGAGGCGCGCATTCGCGAAATCTACGGCGACAGCCTCGTGGTGATCCCCTACGTGATGCCGGGCTTCAAGCTCGCGCGGCTCTGCGCGACGCTGTTTCCGCGGCACGCGCACGCGGGCACGCGCGGCCTCGCGCTGCTCAACCACGGGCTTTTCACCTTCGGACCCGACGCGCGCACTTCCTATGAGCGCATGATCGAGCTGGTCACGCGAGCGGAGGACTATCTGGCGAAGAAAAACGCGTGGCATCTGCCTCCGGTGGCTGGGTCGCTGGCGCCCGCTCGTTCGCTCCGGGTCGGTCTGGCGGAGCTGCGGCGGGAAGTTTCCGCCGTGGCGGGAGCGCCGGTCATCTTAAAGGCTAGGCCCGAGGAGGAGTTTGCCCGTCGCCCGGATGTGGCCGCGATCAGCCAGCAGGGTCCGGCGACGCCGGATCATGTGATTCGCACCAAGCGCGTGCCGCTCGTCGGCCGGGATGTGGCCGCCTACGCGGCGGACTACCGGGCCTATTTCGCGCGGCACACGGCCGGAAAACTCACGATGCTCGATCCCGCGCCGCGCGTGATCCTGGATGCGGAGTTCGGGCTCTGCACGGTGGGGCGGAGTGCCCGGGAGGCGGGCGTGGTCGCCGACATCTACCGGCGCACCATTGATATCATCCAGCGCGCCATGGCCCTGGAGCGCTGGCAGGCGCTGCCGGAGGGCGACATCTTTGACGTGGAGTATTGGGATCTTGAGCAGGCCAAGCTGCGGCAAGCCGGGAAACCGGCGGTCTTCGCCGGCGAAGTTGCGCTCGTGACCGGTGCGGCGTCAGGCATCGGTCGCGCGTGCGTCGAGGCGCTGCTGCGCCGCGGAGCCGCGGTTGTGGGCCTCGACGTCAACCCCGCGATCGAGACGTTGCTGGCACGGCCGGACTTCCTCGGCGTGCGCGCCGACCTCACGCGGAATGACGAGGTGGTCGCCGCGATCGAGGCGGGGGTGAGGCGGTTTGGCGGACTGGACATGCTTGTGCTCAATGCCGGCATTTTCCCCGACGCCGTGAAGATCGCGGACATGTCGGGAGATTTTTTCCGCCGTGTCATGGCCGTGAATCTCGACGCCAACCTCGCCTTGCTGCGCGAGTGTCATCCGCTGCTGCGCCTCGCGCCCCACCGCGGCCGGGTCGCGATTGTCGGTTCCAAGAACGTGCCCGCGCCCGGCCCCGGCGCCGCGGCGTATTCGGCCTCCAAGGCCGCCGTGAATCAGCTCGCACGCGTCGCGGCGTTGGAGTGGGGGAGCGACGGCATCCGGCTCAACACGGTGCACCCCAACATGGTCTTCGACACCGCGCTCTGGACGCCTGAGCTGCTCGCCAAGCGCGCGCAGCACTACGGCCTCACGATCGAGGACTATAAAAGCAACAACGTCCTGCGCGTGGAGATCACGAGCCGCGACGTGGCCGAGCTCGTGGCCGAGCTGTGTGGACCGGTGTTTGCGAAGACGACCGGCGCCCAGATTCCGATCGACGGAGGCAACGAGCGCGTGATTTAGCCCCACTAGAGGCTCGAACAGGGCCGGCAAGTGAGGGTTTGATTCCGGCGGTCGGAGTGTCTTTCGTGGCCGCTCCATGCTCGATCCGAAGCTCCTCCGCGAATCTCCCGACCTAGTGCGGGCGGCGATTGCCAAGAAACACCTCGATGTCGATCTCGACGCCGTGCTCGCGATCGACGCGGCGTGGCGCGCCCAGCTGCAGGAGGTCGAGGCCCTGCGCGGCAAGCAGAAGGCCGCCAACACCGCGATGGCGGCGCTGCCCAAGGGTTCGCCGGAGTTCGTCGCGAAGGTCGGCGAAATGAAGGCCGTGTCGGCGCAGGTGAAGGAACGTGAGGCCGCGTTGAACGAGACCGAGGCTAAGTTCAGGCAGGCGATGCTCTCGATTCCCAATCTGCCGCACGCGAGCGTGCCGGAAGGGCGCACGCCCGAGCAGAACGTGGTCTTCTCGACCAACGGCGACGTGAAGGCGGTGTCGCCCGCGGCCAAGCCGCATTGGGAGATTCCCGGTTTCGAGAAGCTTTTCGACTTCGCGCGCGGCTCCAAGGTCACGGGCGCGGGCTTTCCGTTCTACGTCGGCGACGGGGCGCGGATCGTGCGCGCGCTGTTGCAGTTCTTTTTGGATGAGGACGTGAAGGCCGGCTACACCGAGGTGAATCCGCCGATCTTTGTGAATGCGGCGAGCGCCACGGCGACCGGCCAGCTCCCGGACAAGGAAGGCCAGATGTATGAGACCACGCCCGACCACCTTTATGCGGTGCCGACGGCGGAGGTGCCGCTGACGAATTTCTTCCGCGACGAGATTCTCGACGAGGCCGCGCTGCCGGTGAAGCGGTGCGCCTACACGCCGTGTTTCCGCCGCGAAGCGGGCAGCTACGGCAAGGATGTGCGGGGCCTCAACCGCCTGCACCAATTCGACAAGGTCGAGCTGCTGAAGTGGGTGCATCCGAGCGCCAGCTACACCGAGCTCGATCTCCTCCGCGACGATGCCGAGCGGCTCCTGCAAAAACTCGGCCTGCCGTATCGCGTGCTGCTCATGTGCGGCGGCGACTTGGGATTCTCACAGACGAAAAAATACGATCTCGAGGTGTGGTCGGCGGGGCAGCAGCGCTGGCTCGAGGTGTCGAGCTGCTCGAACTTCGAGGCGTTCCAAGCACGGCGCGCGCAGATCCGTTTCCGCGGCAAGGAAAGCGGCAAGGTCGAGCTCGTCCACACTCTGAATGGCTCCGGCCTCGCCGTGCCGCGCGTGCTCGCGGCGCTCTTGGAGAACAACCTGCAGCCCGACGGACGCGTGAAGCTTCCGGCGGCGCTCGTGCCGTATTTCGGCAAGGAGTTTCTGACCTTTGCGTGAGGCTGCGGCCAGGCTCGCAGCGATCATCCCGCGCGAGCGACTGGACGCGACGGTGCGGGCGTGGGCCGAGGCGTCGCCGCGCCGCGCGCGGTGGGCGGTGGCGTTTTCCGGCGGCGGGGACTCGCTGGCGCTGCTGCTGCTCGTCTGGGCGCACTGGCCGGAAAGGCGCCCCACGCTCCGCGCGCTGCACTTTGATCATCGGCTCCGCGGCGCGGCCTCACGGTCGGATGCCAGGTTCTGCCAGCGCGTGTGCCGTGAGCTGGGCGTGGAGTGCGTGACTGGCACGTGGAAGGAGCGGCGTCGCGGTGCGAGCGAGGCCGAGGCCCGCGCCGCGCGTATGGCGTTTTTCGAGCAGCATACGCGCGTGCTGTGGCTTGGTCATCAGCAGGACGACATCGCGGAATCGATGCTGATGCGCCTTGCACGAGGCAGCGGCACGAGTGGCCTGGCCGCGCCGCGTCCGGTGCAGCCGCAGCCGCGCGGCCGCGTGCATCTGCGCCCGCTGCTCCCGCTCAAGAAAGCGGAGATCGCGGCGGCCCTGCGCGCGGTGGGCGTGGCGTGGCGCGAAGATGCGACGAATGCGGGCGACGATTTTTTCCGGAACCGGGTGCGTCGCACCGTCGTGCCCGCGTGGGTGCGGGCGGCGCAGCGCGACGCCGAGTCGGGCGCGGCGATCTCACGCGCGCTGCTGGAGGAGGACGACACAGCGCTGGAAGCTTGGCTCGACGAGATTCTGCCGCCGCTGCCCCGGCGAGGGGCGCTGGCGTTGACGCCTTTGGTAGGCAGGCCGCGCGCGCTGTGGCGCCGCGCGCTGCATCGGTGGCTCCGCGCAGAGCCGCGGGCGGGGGAACTTTCACGGGCTGCCTTCGAGACCTTGCTCACCGCCATCATGCGCGGGCCGACGCGGCAGAGCGCGGGCCGCGCGGGCTTTGCGGTGAGCGACGGAAACGAACTGCGTTTCCAATCAGTCCGAAAAAAGAGCGCATGATTCCGCTGGCGCGCCAATTGACTTCCAGAGCTGGAACATCCACGGTTAGCCCCTAGTCCCAAACGTAAATGTCCGAACCCGAATCAAAAAAGGCCCGCCGGCCGCTCAAGACTCTGCCTCCCGATCGGTTCCAGCCGAAGATGCTGATCTTCTGGCTGCTCCTTGTGGGCGCGGTGGTGGCATTACTGTTCACCACGACCGGCACCGGCAGCCAGCCTGAGACGCTGACCGTCCAGGATGTCCTTGAGCGCGCCGAGGCAAAGAATATCCAGACAGGGGCAAACGTCCAGGCGATCATCCGCCCGGATCTTAGCGGCGGTCGGGACTGGCATTTGATCACCGGCTTCAGCCGCAAGGACGAGAATTCGCCCTACAAGCCTTTCCGCGCCGCAGGCCGCATCACCGATGCGAGCATGCAGCAACTCCAAAAGACCAAGGCGTTCGTCGAGCAGCCCTCACAGACGGCGCTGACCAATTTCATGATGGGCATCCTGCCCATCCTCCTCGTGATCGGCCTGCTTTATTTCCTCTTTGTGCGGCAGCTGCGCCAAGCTGGACGGGGTGCGCTGAGCTTCGGCAAGAGCCGCGCCAAGCTCCTCACGCGCGACCGCGACCGGCTCACGTTTGCCGATGTCGCGGGCTGCGACGAGGCCAAGGAAGAAGTTTCCGAGGTCGTCGAGTTTCTCAAGGACCCGAAGAAGTTCACCAAGATGGGCGGCCGTATCCCGAAGGGCATCTTGATGGTCGGTCCTCCCGGCACCGGCAAGACCCTGCTCGCCAAGGCCGTCGCTGGCGAGGCGGACGTGCCGTTCTTCAGCATCTCGGGCTCGGACTTCGTGGAGATGTTTGTCGGCGTCGGCGCGAGCCGCGTCCGCGACATGTTCGAGCAAGGTCGCAAGAGCGCCCCCTGCCTCATTTTCATCGACGAAATCGATGCCGTCGGCCGCCAGCGCGGCGCCGGCCTTGGTGGTGGCAACGACGAACGCGAGCAGACGCTCAACTCCATGCTCGTTGAGATGGACGGCTTCGACACCACCGAGGGCGTCATCATCATCGCCGCCACGAATCGCCCGGATGTGCTCGACAGCGCGCTGCTGCGCCCGGGCCGCTTTGATCGCCAGATCTACGTGGACCTGCCCGACATCCTCGGCCGTGAGCAAATCCTGCGCGTCCACGCCCGCAAGATCAGCTTGGCCGACTCCGTGGACCTGCAAGTCGTCGCCCGCGGCACGCCGGGTTTGTCGGGTGCCGACCTCGCGAATCTGCTGAACGAATCCGCCCTCCTTGCCGCGCGCCGCGGCAAAAAGAAGGTCGAGATGATCGACGTGGAGGACGCGCGTGAGAAAGTGCTCTTCGGCCGCGAGCGCCGCCGCGTGATGGACGACGAGGAGAAGAAACTCGTCGCCTGGCACGAGGCCGGCCACGCCATCGTGCAGGCCCTCCTCGATGATGGCACGTTGCCCGTGCATAAGGTCACCATCATCCCTCGCGGCCAGAGTCTCGGCAGCACGACCTACATTCCCACGAAGGACATTTTGACCCGTCCGATGAAGAAGCTGCTCGACCAAATCGCGATGGCGATGGGCGGTCGCATCGCGGAGGAACTGGTGACCGGCGATTTCAGCAACGGCGCTTACGGCGACATCAAGCAAGCCACCAAGATTGCGCGCGCCATGGTCTGCGATTATGGCATGAGCGCCCTCGGCCCGATCTCGATGGGCGACAATCAGGACACGGTGTTCCTCGGCCGGGACATCACCCGCTCCCAGCACGTCAGTGAGGAAACCGCGCGGCGAATCGACGCAGAGGTCTCACGCATCATCAACGAGCAATACGTCCGCGCGAAGGAGATCATCACCGGCAAGCGCGAGGCCCTCGACAAGATCGCCGCCGCGCTGCTTGAGCACGAGACCATTGAGGGCAAGCATGTGCTGGAGATTCTGGAGCATGGCGAGATTCGCTCCCCCGTCGTGCGTGAGCTGCCGCCGAAGCTGGCTGAGAAGTCCGCGGACAAAAAAGCGCCTGACAAGTCGGAGACGCAACCGGGCCTGGCGCCCGCGCCCAATCCGGCCTGAGCGGCCTTGGCCGGCATCCGGAGTGACGGGGGGCGACGTAGGTCGCCCTCTTTTTTTGCGTGTTTTCACCGCCCCGACGTAAATCGGCCTTGGATTGGGGCAGGGCAGCGACAAGCCTCGCGGGGCTTTTACTATGAAGATATGTTGCATCGGCGCTGGTTACGTAGGCGGCCCCACAATGGCCATGATCGCGTTGAAAGCGCCGGATATTGAGGTGCGGGTCGTGGACATGAACGCCGCGCGCATCGCCGCGTGGAACTCGGCCACGCTGCCCATCTACGAGCCTGGCCTGGACGAAGTCGTGCGGCAGACGCGCGGCAAGAACCTGCATTTTTCGACGGATGTGCACGGCGCCATTGCGGCTTCGGACATCATCTTCGTCGCCGTGAACACTCCAACCAAGACCTACGGGGTCGGTGCGGGTCGCGCCGCCGATCTCCGATTCATTGAATCCGTCGCCCGCACCATCGCGGAGCACGCCAACGGCCCGAAGATCATCGTCGAGAAATCGACGATCCCCGTGCGCACCGCCGAGACGATCAAGGATATCCTTGCGGCCAACACCCGCGGGTATGCCTTCGAGGTTCTCTCTAATCCCGAGTTTCTGGCCGAGGGCACCGCGGTCGCCGACCTCCAGGCGCCTGATCGCGTCCTGATTGGCGGCGAGCGGACTCCGGGTGGGCAGGCGGCGCTGCAAAAACTCGTGGATGTTTATGCCCATTGGGTCCCGCGCGATCGCATCATCACGACCAACCTGTGGTCGTCGGAACTATCCAAGCTCGTCGCCAACGCCTTCCTCGCCCAGCGCATCTCCTCGATCAACTCCGTGTCGGCTCTGTGCGAAGCGACCGGCGCCGACGTGGATGAAGTGGCCAATGCCATCGGCCGCGACTCACGCATCGGGCCGAAATTCCTGAAAGCCTCCGTCGGTTTCGGCGGCTCATGTTTCCAGAAAGACATCCTCAACCTCGTCTATTTGTGCGAGCATTTTGGTCTGCCCGAGGTGGCGGCGTATTGGGAGAGTGTCGTCAAGATGAACGACTGGCAGAAGCACCGCTTCGCGGCGCGCATCGTGCGCTCGCTCTTCAATACGGTCGCCGACAAGAAAATCGCGGTGCTCGGCTTTGCCTTCAAGAAGGACACGAATGACACCCGCGAGTCCGCCGCGATTGCGGTTTGTCGCGATCTGCTGGCCGAGCAAGCGCGTGTCGTCGTCTACGATCCCAAGGTGCCGGCCGGCGAGATCCGCGAGGACGTGCTTGGCAAGGGGCGCGACGATCCGCGCCTGACGGTCGCAGCCTCGGCTTACGAAGCCACGCAGGGGGCTCACGCCATCGCCGTGGTGACGGAGTGGGATGAGTTCAAGCTCCTCGACTACTCGCGCATCTTCGCGTCGATGCAGCAGCCCGCCAGCATCTTTGACGGCCGCAACATCCTCGATCTCCCGAAGCTCCGCGAAATCGGCTTCCGCGCCTCGGGCGTGGGCAAATAACACCACGAATTCAGGCCAAAAGAGAAGGCCGCCTCCCGTCACAACACGGAAGGCGGCCCATACTCATTTGGCGTAATGTCCCGCCTCTCCTAGCGGGAGTGTTCGTCGCGGCGCTTTCGGCGACGCTCGACGAGACGCACAGGTGGTTTTGGTGCCGGCAGCACGTGGTTCACGAGAACACGGCGAACGCAGGACTTTAACGACAGGTGGCTCGGGAAAAATGGGGCTAAGGTATGCATTGGTCTATGCTGCTAGGCTGGCTGGGCTTTCCTTTGCCTCAACGTGTAATTGCAGCAGAGCGTTTGCGGGAACTGCGTAACTGCTTCGCGTCTGACGCGCGTGCTCGGAATGAGATGTGTGCTGCCAACAGGCAGTTAGGCCATTCCTTGCGCCAACGATGATTGATGCAGGATGTTGCCAACATCGCCTTGCAAGTTGTGGGACGGAACAATCCCACCAGTCCTTTTTTGCGGTTAGGACCGGGCGATTGCTCCACGGATTTCTTTCCAGTCCACTATTCCGTTGACAGTGCCATCCGCGACCGATGCTTTTCGCCTTTTATGAAAGTTGTTTCCTCCATTAAATCGGCCAAGAAGCGTCACCCGGCCTGCCAGGTCGTTCGTCGCAAAGGCCGTATCTACGTCATCAACAAGGTCGAGCCGCGTTACAAGGCGCGCCAAGGCTAACCCTCTCTCATCGCGATGAAAGCCGAAGGTCATCCCACCCTCAACAACGTCTGCTTCCTCGATATCGGAACCGGCCGTCGTTTCCTCACCAAATCCACCATGAAGTCGGCCCGCAAGGAGCAGATTGATGGGCAGGAGTATTTCGTCATTGTGCGCGACGTCACGATGGATTCACACCCCGCCTACACGGGTGAGAAGCGCCTCGTCGACACCGCAGGTCGCGTCGAGAAGTTCACCTCGAAGTTCAAGCGCGGCACCGGCGCCAAGAAGTAAGCGCACCGCGGACTTCCTCACTTCCCCCAAGCCCGCCATCATGGCGGGCTTTTTTTGTTTTCCTACCTGAGTCGCACCCTTGTGCGCCTTTTGCGCGCGGTTCGATTTTTTCCGTGTGTTCCACCGGTTCCGTGCGCAACGCTCTGCGTCCTTTTTCCCTCATGCGCATCCATCCGTTTCAAGGTCTTGTTCCCACGGCCGCCGCCGCTTCTCAAGTGGCTTGTGTGCCCTATGACGTCGTCAACACGGCCGAAGCCGCCGCGCTCGCCGCGGGCAAGCCCGACAGCCTGCTGCACGTGGACCGGGCCGAGATCGGGCTGCCGCCGAACACCGATCCTTATAGCGACATCGTCTATGCCCGGGCACGGGACAACTTTCTCGCGCTGCAAAAAAGGGGGGCGCTCGTGCGTGAGACCGAGCCGTGCCTCTACGTCTATCAGCAGCAGATGGGCTCCCACGTGCAACGCGGCCTCATCGCCGGTTGCCATGTCGACGACTACGACCGCGAACTCATCAAGAAGCACGAGAAGACCCGCAAGGACAAGGAGGACGACCGCACGCGCCTCATCGACACGCTCAGCGCCGACACGGGCCCGGTGTTTCTCACCTACCGCGATCACGCGCCGGTGACATCGCTCGTCAACGCCAAGACCAAGGAAAAACCGCTGCATGACTTTACTGCTCCCGACGGCATCCGCCACACTGTGTGGCGCATCGCCGGGGGCGCCGAGTGGGTGGAAGCCTTCGCCGCCGTGCCCGTGACCTACATCGCCGACGGGCATCACCGCGCCGCCAGCGCCGCACGTGTCGCGCGGCTCCGCCGCGAACGGAATCCCGGCCACACCGGCAGCGAGGACTACAATTGGTTTCTCTGCGTCCTCTTCCCGGCGAGCGAACTCAAGATTCTCCCCTACAACCGCATCGTGGCCGATCTCAACGGGCTTTCGCCGGCGGACTTTCTGGCCAAGGTGCGGGCGCTCTTCGGCCTGCGCGAAGCCGCTTCGCCGAGCCCTGCGACCGTCGGCGAGGTGAGCATGTATCTCGATGGAAAATGGTATGGCCTGCGGTGTGTGGCCGAGCCCAGCGCCGACCCGGTCTCACGGCTCGATGTGAGTGTGCTCCAGGACAAGCTCCTCGGTCCCGTGCTTGGCATCGCCGATGTGCGGACCAGCAAGCGCATCGACTTCGTCGGTGGCATCCGCGGTCCCGGTGAACTGGTGAAACGCGTCGACGCCGACGGCGGCGTGGGCTTCTCGATGTTCCCGGTTACGCTCACGCAACTCATGGACATTGCCGATGCCGGCCAGATTATGCCGCCCAAGAGCACGTGGTTCGAGCCCAAGCTCCGGTCGGGCCTCGTGGTGCATACGTTTTGAGGAGCGGCGGACGATGACTCGGATTTGCGGGTCGCGCTTGGCCGTTGATGTGTGGAGTTGAGCCACTGTTGACTGGCGTCACTTGGCGCTGGCTTCGTCAGATTCTTACTATGGCTGCCCTGAATCATTGGCTCTCTCTCGTGCTTGGTCTCGGCCTGCTCTATGTGGGCGCACAAGTTTTGATTAAGGGTGGCGCGGCCATCGCTTTGCGGCTCGGCCTCAATTCCTTGGTGGTGGGCCTCACCGTGATCGCCTATGGCACGAGCAGCCCCGAGATGGTGGTCAGCTTCAAGGCCTCTGTCACTGGCAACGGTGCGATTGCGATCGGAAATGTCGTCGGCTCCAACATCTGCAATATAGTGCTCATCTTGGCGGTATGCTCACTGGTGTCGCCGGTGTCGGCTTCGACCCAGGTCATCCGCCGCGAGATTCCGATCACGATCGGGGTCTCGTTGCTTCTCTGCGTTTTGTTGTGGGATGGCTCGCTGAGCCGCTTCGATGGCGCGGTGCTTTTCGCCGGCATCGTGGCCTATACTGTCTTCACGGTGCGCGATGCCCGGCGCGCCAGTGCGGCTCAGGCGACCGCGGAGTATGAGGCGGAGTTTCCGGAGCGAAAATCCAGCCTGTTGATGGCGCTCGTGCTCGTGCTGTTGGGCTTGGGCGTGCTGGTCGGAGGTTCGCAGCTCTTCGTGGATGGGGCCGTGAAGCTCGCGCAATCCTGGGGCGTGAGCCAGGCCGTGATCGGGCTGACGATTGTGGCCGTGGGCACGAGCATGCCGGAGTTTGCGACTTCGCTCGTGGCGGCGTTCCGGCGGCATGCCGATGTGGCGATCGGAAACATCGTGGGCTCGAATATCTTCAACATTCTCGGCATCCTGGGCACCGCGGCGATGCTGCAACCCATCGATGCGACGGGCATCAGCCGGGTGGACCTTGCGGTCATGCTAGTGGCCGCGGTTTCGCTTTTTCCGCTGGCCCGCAGCGGCGGACGAATCAGCCGCTGGGAGGGTGCGGCGTTGCTGGTGCTTTATGTCGCCTACACGATTTGGCTGATCCGCGGCATCGGTTCCACTTGACCGTGCGGTTGCTCAGGCTGCCATAGTTCCCCATGCCGATGGCTGCCGCCCTTTTGCTCGCCGTCTTTGCCCCGCTAGCTCTGGCCGTGGTGTTGCCTAGGGTGGGCCTGCGGCTCGGCTCGGTGACGGGATGGCTGGCGCTGCTGGCACCATTGATTTCTCTGGCGTCGCTTGGTTGGGTGCTGACGGTCCACGGCACGCACGCCCCGCCGGTGACATTCGAATGGATTCCGGCGCTCGGCATCAATCTCACGCTGCTGCCCGACGGACTGGCGTTGTTTTACGGTGTGGTGGTCTTGGGGGTGGGGGTGTTGGTCGTGATTTACGCCGCCAATTATCTCGACGGCCATTACCGTGATCATGGCGCATTTTACGCCTACCTGCTGGTGTTCATGAGCGCGATGCTCGGCACGGTGCTGTCGGGCAACCTTATGGTGCTCTTTGTCAGCTGGGAGCTGACCGGGCTCGCCTCGTTCCTCCTCATCGGATTCTTGCACGAGGAAAAAAAATCCGCTTACGGGGCGCGCATGGCGCTGCTGACAACTGGTCTGACTGGGCTATCGCTCCTGGTCGGCGTCGTGTTGCTGGGCCGGGTGTTTGGCACGTATGAGCTGAGCGCGATTTTCGGCGCGCCGGTGCCGCCCGAAAAAGCGGGGCAGCTCACGTGGGCGTTTCTCTTTTGCGCCATCGGCATCTTCGGCAAATCTGCGCAGTTCCCTTTCTGTTACTGGCTGCCCAACGCTATGGCCGCCCCCACCCCGGTGAGCGCCTACCTCCATTCGGCGACGATGGTGAAGCTCGGGGTTTTCCTGACCGCGCGCCTGCTGCCGTGCTTCCACGGTCTGCCGGAGTGGACCCCCCTGCTCGTCGTGGTTGGCTTTGGCACGATGTTGCTCGGCGTGATGCTCGCGATCGTGTCGCACGATCTCAAGGGCGTGCTGGCGTGGTCCACGGTCAGCCAGCTCGGCCTGCTGATCGGGTATTACGGGCTTTTTGCCGCTGGAGCCCCGCTCCGCTGGGACTACGTGCATATTCTCAACCACGTCTTCTACAAAGCCTGCCTGTTCATGGTCGTCGGCATCATCGATCACTCGACTGGCACGCGCGATCTGCGGCAACTCGGCGGGCTTTTCAGGCTGATGCCGCTGACAGGGCTGGCGGCGGCCATCGGCCTGGCCGCGATGGCGGGTCTGCCGCTCACGACCGGCTTTCTGAGCAAAGAGATGTTGCTGAAATCGATCTTCGATTTCTGGCGCTCGAACCACGCGCTCGCTGACTTCGCGGCGGGGGCGGTCATCGTTGGTTCCGTGTTGAAGGTGGTCTTCGCCCTCCGGATCTTCAATCGCGGGTTCCTCGGCCGCCCGACGGAGGCGGTGACGGCTCACTGGCACGCCCCGTCGCTAGCGCTCCAAGTCGCCCCTCTGCTGCTCGCGGGCGCGACCGTGTTCTTCGGTGTGGCGGCGGGCGCGTTTGGGCGCCTGGGCGACGTGTTTGCCTTGGTCGGCGTGCATGACGCGCCGGCGGAGCTGCATCTGTGGCACGGGTTCACGCCGGAGTTGCTCGCCAGCGCGGGCATCGTGGCGGCGGGGGCGGGCTTGTATTTTGCGCTGGGGCGCATGGGATGGGCGCGCCTGAGCGCGCCGCGGGTGCTGGCGTTTGACCGCGGCTTTGAGGTGCTGATGGAGCGCATCCCGGCCTTTGGCCACTGGACGATTCGCCTTACGCAGGCGGATCGGCCCCTGCATTACTTGCCGGTCGTGTTGATCGCGATGCTTGCGCTCGGCGCTGGCTGGGCGTGGCACGCGTCGGATGGGTTTCGCGCGGTGCTGGCGTCGATCGCGCCGTGGCCGGACGAGATCTATGGCTACCATCGGTTTTTTGTGGTGGCGCTCGTGGCGGGCGCGCTGGTCGCGGTGCTGACGGCGCGCGGGTGGGTGACGCAGTTGCTGGGCCTCTCCGTCATCGGGTTTTTGGTGAGCTTCTACTTCGTGCTCGCGAAGGCGCCCGACCTCGCGCTGACGCAGATACTCGTCGAGACGGCGGCGCTACTGCTCGTGCTGATGTTCATCATGCGGCTGAAGCGCGCGGGCCGCCGCGCCTCGCCGCCGCGCGATGGGCGGGTGTTCTCCGCTGTGCGGATCGCGCTCGCCGTCGGCGGCGGGCTGGCGGCGGCCGGCGCCATGCTGCTGTTCCAGACGCCGGCGTCCGATGGCAAGGTCGGCGCGCAGCTCCTCGCGCGCTCGCTGCCCGAGGCCAAGGGCGCCAACGCCGTCAACACCGCGCTGATCGACTTCCGCGGCCTCGACACGTTCTTCGAGATCCTCGTGCTGCTCGTCGCCACGCTCGGCTGCCTCGGCCTCCTGATGCGACGTCGCGCGGACCGGCCGCCGCGCCCGTGCCCGCCGCCGGCGGCGGGTGACGCGCGCGAGGTCACGCCCATCGGCGACTCCTTCATCCTCTCCACGGTGGTCGCGGTGCTCTTCTTCATGATCAACGTGTTCGCGGTCTATCTGTTTTTCCGCGGTCACAACGCGCCGGGCGGAGGTTTCATCGCGGGCCTTTGCACCGGAATCTCGTTTGTCATGCTCGGCTTCGTGCAAGGCATCGAGCGGCTGCACCGACTGCTGCGCGTCGAGCCCGTGCGGCTCGCGGTCGCGGGGCTGCTGCTCGCGGCGGTCACGGGCGCGCTGCCCTTCGTGGCGGGCGGGCCGTTTTTCCAGCACTACCACCCCTACGTGAAGGACGTGCCCTTACTCGGCGACGTTTACCTCGGGACGCCGGTCTTCTTCGACCTCGGCGTCTATCTGCTTGTGGTGGGCATCACGCTTAAGATCGTCTTCCCGCTCGCGAAGTCGATCGACGGGTTCCGCGCGTTCCTGCTCGACGAGGAGCGCGCCTACGCCGCGGCCGACGAGGAGCCGGTCGAGGCCGACGCGCAGGCCGTGCGGCCCGCGGCTGAACCGGAGGAGAGACGATGACCGTGCAGATCGACATCGTGATCCTCGTGGGCCTGATGACGGCCACCGCGATCTACCTCATCCTGCAGCGCAACTTCGTGCGGATCCTCTTCGGGTTCATTCTGCTCTCCAACGCCGCCAACCTCGCCCTCATCGGCGCTGCGGGCGATCCCTCGGGCAAGGCGCCGCCGCTCGTCGGCGAGGGCGCGGGCCACGCTCTGGTGGACCCGCTGCCGCAGGCGCTCATCCTCACGGCCATCGTCATCGGCTTCGGCGTGACGGCGTATCTGATTTTCCTGTTCTACCGGCTCTTCGTGGACCACGACACAGACGAGCTCGACGAGGCCGCGGCGCGCGACGACGAGGGGGGCGCGCGGTGAACGCCGTCGTCCTGCCCGTGCTGGCGCCCATGCTCACAGGCCTGCTCGCACTGCTGTGGTCGCGTCCGGCCGCTGGCCGGCGCGTGTTCCTTGCGGCCTCTGCGGCGGCGCAGCTCGCGCTGGCGCTGGGACTCTGCGTCGCGGCTCACCGTCACGGCACGCTGGTGCTGTCGCCGGGTGGGTGGGGCGCGAGCGTGGGCATCGTGCTCGCGGCCGACCTGCTCTCCGCGCTCATGCTAGCGCTCTCAACGTTCACGGCGCTCGCCTGCGTGCTCTTCGCCTGCGCCGCGCGGCCGGCCGCGGCGGAGCATCCGCTGCAGTTGCCGCTCCTGCAGTTTTTGGTCACGGGTGTGAACCTCGCGTTCGTCACCGGCGATCTGTTCAACCTCTTCGTTGCCTTCGAGGTGATGCTCATCTCCTCCTACGCGCTGCTTACTCTGGAGGCCGACAACCGCAGCGTCCGCCACGCCTGGTCCTACCTCGCGATCAACCTCGTGGGCAGCGCGGTTTTTCTCGTCGCCTGCGGCTGGGCCTACGGGTTGCTCGGCACGCTCAACTTCGCCGGCCTCGCCGTCGGCCTCGACGCCCTGGGCGACGATCCGCGCGTTTCGCTGCTCGCGCTGATCCTGCTCGCGGTCTTCGCGATCAAGGCCGGCTTGTTCCCGCTCTATTTCTGGCTGCCCAACAGCTACCCGATTCTGCCGGGCGCGGTCGCGGCGTTTTTCGCGGGCTTGCTCACCAAAGTCGGCGTCTACGTGCTGCTGCGGATCTTTGGCACGGTGTTCCCGCCGGACCTCGCCGTGGTGCACGGCGTGCTAAAATGGGCCGCAGGGCTCACGATGGTCTTCGGCGTCCTGGGCGCGGTCGCGCAGACCCGCGTGCAGCACATCCTCTCCTACCACATCGTGAGCCAGATCGGCTTCATGGTGCTCGCGATCGGGTTTTTCACGCCGCTGGCGATCGCGGCAGCGATCCTCTACATCACACACCACATAGTGGTGAAATCGACGCTCTTCCTCGTGGGTGGCGCGGTGCAGCACGTCTTCGGCACCGACCGGCTCGACGCCACCGGCGGCCTGTGGCGCGCGCTGCCGTGGCTCGGCGGGGCGTTCCTCGTGCAAGCGCTCTCGCTCGCGGGGTTGCCGCCGCTCTCGGGCTTCTGGGGCAAGTTCCTGATCATCGTCGTCGGCGTCGAAAAACAGGAATGGGTGCTAATCGGCCTTTCCGTCGTTGCGAGCATCCTCACGCTCGTGAGCATGCTGAAGATCTGGCTCGCGTGTTTCTGGGCGCCCGCGCCCGCCGGGGCAGTGCCGCGCGTCCCGGTCACGCGGCGCCTCACGGCGATCACAGTGGGACTGGCCGCGGTTTCGCTCGGCATCGGCCTCGGCGTGCAGCAGTTCCTGGCAGTCGCCGAGCGCGCCGCGAGACAGGTGCTCGACCGCCCGGCCTACATCGCGGCGGTCACGGGCCAGCCCGCGCCCGCCGCCACCCGGAGGCTCGCGCCATGATCGGCTTCGTGCTCAACCTCGGGCTCGCGCTCATCTGGTTCTTTCTCGGGGACGAGCCGGACGGGGCGAGGCTGTTCGTGGGCTGGGTGCTCGGCTTCAGCCTCGTGTGGCTCTTTCGCGGTGTGCTGGGCGGCGACCATTACACGCGCCGCGCCGTGGCGCTCGTTGTGTTCCTCGCGGTTTTCCACCGGGAGCTGCTGCTCTCGAACCTCCAGCTCGCGCGCACCGTGCTCTTCGCCCGCAACCGCACGCTGCGCCCCGAGATCTTCCTCTACCCGGTCGCGGGCCTGACCAAGGCGGAGATACTGCTCCTCTCGCATTGCATCACGCTCACGCCCGGCACCTCGACCATCGACATCGAGGACGATTTCACCCAGCTCCGGCTGCACGCGCTCGACGGCTCGGACCTCCCAGCGCTGAGCGCTGGCATCAAGCGCAACCTTGAGGCGCGCATCCTCGCCTTCACCCGCTGATGACGATCTTCATCTACGCCTGCATCGCGCTCTCGATGATCGCCACGCTGCTTTGCCTCTGGCGCATGGCCGCGGGGCCGACCACGCTCGACCGCATCCTCGCCTTCGACGGCATCGTGATCGCGACCGTGGCGATGATGGTGCTCTTCTCGATCTACTGGCGCACGGCGCAATTCATCGAACTCATCGTGATCATCGCGAGCCTGGGCTTCCTGACGACTGTGGCGTTCTACTATTTTCTGTCGCGGCAGCCGCCGGAGGCGGCGCTGGGGCGCGACGAGGCGCGGAAGGGGGGGCGGAAATGATCGCGACACTCGTGCATTGGCTCGGGGTCTTCATGCTCGGCTTCGGTCTCGTGTTCCTGACAGTGGCGGCGGTGGGGCTGGCGCGGCTGCCCGATGTCTATTGCCGCTGCCATGCGCTGGGAAAGGCCTTCACTCTTGGCATCAACTCCCTCCTGCTCGGGCTCTGGTGCGCCCTGGACGAGCCCGTGGTCGGCCTCAAGATCGCGCTCGTGGTCTTCTTCCTCTTCGTAACGATCCCGGTCTCGACGCACCTGCTCACGCGGCTGGCTTGGCGCGCGCGCGCGCCGCGGTGGCGCGACGGCGGCCCCGGCGAGGGCGACTGATCTTTGCGCTGGCGTTGTGCGCCGCGCGCTGCGCAAGTCAAGGAGCCGCCCCGTCCGCGTGCGGTGTCATTCCCCAGCTTCCGCATGAAACGCCTCCACCTTCTCGCCGCGTTGGCCGCCAGCTTGTTCTGGGCCCAAGCAGCCTTTGCCGCCACGCCGCCTGCGCCGGCCGAGCCGTTCCCGCGGGAACTCTCCAGTTACGCAGACCCGGCGGGTGCCTCGGCCTGGGCGATCATGAAGTCGCGCGCGGCCGCCGATCCGTTTTACCCAGTGGCCACGCTGATCTTTGCGCTCGCGGTGCTGCACACGTTCGCCACGGCCAAGCTCCGCCACTGGGCGCACGTGATCGAGGAGCGGCACCTGACGCGCCGCCAGCCGAGGCCGCCCCCGACCGACCGCAACAACGACGGCCGGCCCGACGAGGTGAGCTTCTGGGGCCAGATCCTGCACTTCCTCGGCGAGGTCGAGGCGGTCTTCGGCCTATGGGTCTTGGCGCTGCTGGGCGCGCTCGTCTGGTTCAAGGGCCTCGACACCGCCGTCTACTACCTCGGGCATCGCGTCAACTACACCGAGCCCATGTTCGTGGTCGTGGTCATGACGCTCGCCTCGACGCGGCCCGTGCTGCTGCTGGCCGAGCGCTGCATGAGCGCTGTGGCGCGCCTCGGCGGCAGCCGGCCGGTCGCATGGTGGCTCTCGATCCTCACGGTGGCGCCGCTGCTCGGCTCGTTCATCACGGAGCCGGCGGCCATGACGATTGCGGCGCTGCTGCTCGCGAAGCAGTTCTACGCGCTCAATCCCGGCACGCGGCTCAAGTATGCGACCATCGGCCTGCTGTTCGTGAATATCTCCATCGGCGGCACGTTCACGCATTTCGCCGCGCCGCCCGTGCTGATGGTGGCCGAGCCGTGGGGCTGGGACACGCTCTACATGATCAAGAATTTTGGCTGGCACGCGCTCATCGGCATCTTCGCGTCCAACGCTGCCTATTTTCTCGTCTTCCGCCGGGAGTTGTTGGCGCTGCAGGCCCCGGCGCAAGCCGCGGCGGAGGCGGCGCAGGTGCCGGCGTGGGTGACGCTGGTGCATCTGCTCTTTCTCGCGTTCACAGTCTGGGGCGCGCACCACCCTCCGCTCTTCATCGGCGGCTTCCTGTTCTACCTGGCGTTTGCGCAGGCCACGGCGCACCACCAGGAGGATCTGCGGCTGCGCAGCCCGATGCTTGTCGGGTTCTTCCTCGCCGGCCTCGTGATCCACGGCGGCCTGCAGGGCTGGTGGATCCAGCCCGTGCTCGGCAGCCTGGGCGAGATGCCGCTCTTCATCGGTGCGACGATCCTGACGGCCTTCAACGACAACGCGCTCATCACCTATCTCGCCACCTTGGTGCCCGGTTTCAGCGAGGAACTGAAATTCGCCGTCGTCTCGGGTGCAGTGACTGGCGGTGGCCTCACCGTCATTGCCAATGCGCCGAATCCCGCCGGCCAGTCCATCCTTCAGCGCTTCTTCCCTGATGGCGTGTCGCCGCTCGGGCTCCTGCTCGGCGCCCTGTTGCCCACGCTGCTCGTGGCCTTTTCCTTCATGGTGCTCTGAGGTCTTGGTTGCCGGCCTGACTATTTCGCTCGGCCCGGGGACCCGGATTTTCAACGTGCGAAGTTGAACCGGGCCTCGTCGGGCACCTCGAACGCCGTCGTGCCGACATGCTTGATGAGCGTGCCGGTGCTCTGCGCCACACCGATGTCGCGGGTGCCGGCGCGCGTCTTCACCCGCAGGATTCCCTCCAGCTGCACGTGATATTTTGTGACCATCCCGCCACTGATCCAGATGCGGAACGTTCCTCCGGCGCGCAAGGGGGTGATGTCTTCCTGTCCGTCGCGGACGAGCAGCAGGAGCGCCGCCAGCTCGGTCAGGGTGCCGCTCACGAGACCGTCCTCGAGGTTGAAGTCCGTGTGCCCGCTGAGGATCACGCCGAGGTCTTCGTGCGGGTGGCTGATGGCGAGCTGGAGATTACTGTAGGCCGTCGGTCGCCCGGCGCGTTTTTTCGTCCCGCCCATTCCCGCAGGAAATGGTGATTGTGCCCCTATGCCGCCCCGCGGTCGGGCAATCGGGGCGCTGCCTGTAGGATGGCTAGGATCGAATTCGCCGGGCATCGTGTCCGGCAACTCCGTGGGGCGCACCCAGCCCTTTTCGGTCAGGACGACACAATCGACATTGCCGCGAAAAATCAGCTCCGCCTCGGTGTCCGTGGCGCTTCGGCCGAGCTTGCGGCGCACCGCGGCGATGAGCGGCATCTTCACCCGCGTGAAGCCCTCGCGGCTGGTGCGACCTTCGATGTCGTAGGTGCGCGCATCGTCGGTCACCGTGGCGGTCCAGCTGTAGTTGGGTTGTTCCGAGAGCCGCATGATCGCGATGATCGCATCCTCCTTGGGGCCGGCATGGAGCGCGTGCCCCATGCACGCCGCAATCAGGCAGGTGGAAATGAAGCGCTTCATGGCGACGAAAGCGGCGCGGGAAACATCATCACTCCGCGATCAATCCACCATCGTGACGCCCTCGGTCGCCAGTGCGTCCAGACGCGTGACGGGCTGGCCGGCGGCCCACGCCATCCCACGGAGCAGGAGCAGGCGGAACAGCGGATCGTCAAAGGTCCACATGTAGTGCCCGAACACGCAGACAAACGCCCGCCCTCCGCCCGCCGGTTCGTGGGTCCAAAAAACCGGCACAGGGCGCACTGCGCCGTCCGGGCCGGATTTTTCATCCGAAGTGGCGAGCACTTGCACGCGCGTGGCATCGCCGACGAAAGGCCAGTAGGGTTCGTCGGTGAAGCGCAGGGTCGCCGGAAACCCGCGCGTGATCGCGTGGCCGGGGGCGATTTTCAGATCGACGATGCCGTGGCGGTATTTGGCGGAGGGGTAGGCGAGGCCCACCCGTGCGGCGAATCCCTGCGGATCGCCTGTCACGCCGATGGCCCAGTGGAGGGTGACGACTCCGCCGCCGCGGTTTTGAAATTTCTCCAAGGCCGCGAGCTGGCCCGCGTCCCATTTGCCGCGCAGGTAGAACACCGCGAGATCAGCGGCGGCGAGCTGCTCTTCGCTCGGAAAAGGAAACGCTGTGTCCGTCGTGACGCCCGGAGACTTGGCCAGCAGCGGGGCCCAGGCCTTCTGCCACGCCGGGTAATCGTGCTGGCCCGCGCCATGATCTTTGGGCCCGGCGACGAGCAGGATGCGCAAAGCCCGGGGATTCGCGGGGGCTGCCTCGGCGTGGCGCAGCACAGCCGCGACTTCGGCCCGGGTGCGCGCGGGCGGCTTCACCGAGGGCGGTTCTCCGGCCCGCAGGGAAACTGCGGAGGTGACCAAGGCCGTGAAAAACAAAAATGTTCGGGTGCGGTGCATGGTGGGCAGGGGGCGTGGCGACGCGGTGCAGTAGGCGCGCATAACCGCGAGCGAACAACACCGAATCGCAGGCGTAACCACCGGATAATTGCGTTGAACCACCCGCCGGCGATTCTAGACCAACCGTCCCAGCCATGACTCGCATCCCTCGCCAGAGCTTCCCGCCCCGACGCGGCGCATGACATGAGTTCCCTCGCTCGTCTCGTCATACTTTCGTCCGACACCATCGCCCTGCCGATGCTGGATTGGCTTGCCCGTGAGGGCGCAGGCACGGTCGAGATCGTGGCGGTTTTTACCCAACCTGATCGCGAGACGGGCCGCGGGCAGCGCGTCCAGCCCAACGGGATCAAACTCTGGGCGACCGCGCGCGGCCTCCCGGTCTTTCAGCCTGAAAAGCTGACCGAGGACGTGCGCCAGCAACTGGTCGCGCTGCGGCCCGACCTCGGACTTGTGATGGCCTACGGGCACATCCTGCGCGACGATTTCATCGCCGCGCCGCGGCTGGGCATGCTCAATTTCCACACTTCGCTCCTCCCGCGCTACCGTGGCGCGTCGCCGATCCAGACGGCCATTGCGAGCGGGGAACGCGAGACGGGCGTCACGCTGATGCGCATCGTGCGCCGGCTCGATGCCGGCCCCATCGCCGATGTGGAGCGCGTGAACATCGGGCCGCTGGAAACCGCGGTGGAGATTGATGAGAAGCTCGCCCAAGCCTGTGTGCCGCTGCTCCGGCGCGCACTGCCACGCGTGCTGGCCGGAACGCAGGAGTTTGCGCCTCAGGACGAGGCGCAGGCGACCTACTGTCGCAAACTCGCCAAGGACGACGGCGCGCTCGATTTCGCCGCCGCGGCGACGGAACTCGCCGCGCGCATCAACGGCCTTTTTCCCTGGCCCGCCTGCGCCGTCGAAATCACCGGACAGATCGTGAAAATCGGCCTTGCGGATGCCTTGCCGCTCGTCCCTGCGGCCGGCGACGTCGGCACGGTGCTGGGCGCGGATGCCGATGGCGTGCTCGTCGCGACGGCTGAAGGAACCCTGCGGCTGCGCCGGTTGCAACGGCCGGGCGGAAAGATGCTCGCGGCGGCGGACTTTCTGCGGGGCTTCCCGCTGCCGATCGGCACTCGGCTGCCCTCGCGGCCGATGACGGGGCTCGTCGAGCGCCGTCCGCTCAAATGAATTATTGGGTCCGCGCCGTCGCGGTCGTGCGGGCGGCTTTCAGCTTTTCGCGCGCCTCCTCCGGGATGTCGATTCGCGTCACCGGCAAATACGTCAGGATTACAATGCGCTGATCGCTCACAGGCAGTGGGACGCGGGCGCGGGTGACCCGGCTGATGCCCTCGAGCTTGACCTCGTAGTCGCGGATCACGCCGGCCCGGAGATTCATCGTGACCGTCACGGTCGTGGCCGGTTCGCTGTCGTCATCATTGGGTTTCGCCGGATCGCCGGAGCGGCTGCGGATGCGCACGACATAGCCATCGCCGGTCGATTCGAAGGTGTGGGTGCTCTTCAACAGCGGCGCGAGTTCGAGGTCGGGCCGGCGCACATCGGGCCGGTCGGCGCGACGCAGCCACTGGAAACGCGGCGTCGGCGTCTGTCCCCGCATGCGCTCCTCCGCCTGCGCGGTGAGGATTTCGCGATCGGTGAGCCAGCCCTCGGGCGTCTTGGTCACGATGGTGCCGTCGGCGGCGATGACGGAGTCGAGCCGCAGGCCGTCGGGCCATTCGCGCTGGATGAGCATGTCGCCGTTGCGATCGAGGACGCCTTTCATGTTGGGCGCGTTGCTCTGCACGACAGTCGTCACCGTGCCGCGGCGGGTCTCGAATTGGTGCGAAACCGGGCCGGGATCGCTGTTGATCACCTCCCAGCGGAAGCTCTTTTGGTCGCGCAGATGCTCAAGGGCTGAGACGAGTGCCGCCGGGGGAGACGCCAACAGGCAGGGCAGCGCGCAGACGGCAAGTGCGAGGTGACGGGCGGAGCGACGCATGGGGTGGGGGAAGGCGTGCCGGGCGCGCCCAGTCGCATCGTTGCCGCCCAGGGCCCGGCGTCAAACCCGCACGCAGGAATGAGCGCGGTCACAAGCCGCTTGTTTTCGGGAAAGCGATTCCGCAAGCTGGGCCACCATGTGGAAAAAACTGATCGCCGCCGTGCTTTGCGCCGCCGCCGCGTGCGCCCAGACACCGTCGCAGATCGAGTTTGCCAACCTCCGCGAGGATGTCCGCGGCCTCGTCCAGCGTGTCGGTGAACTTGCGCTGCGGCTCGAGCAGCTCGAGCGCGAGAATGCCGAGCTCCGCCAGCGCGCCGGGGCGGCGGACCGGCAGCACGTCACGCTCACCCAGCTCAACGCGGCCCTCGCCGACACCAGCGCCTCCCTCCGCTCGGCCATCGCGAGCTCCAAGACCGAGACGCTCCAGCAGGTCGCCACCCAGTTGGAGAAGCTCGGCAAGCAGACCAACGCCGCGCTCGATTCCATCGCCAAGGGCCAGGCGACCCGGCCCGCCGTGCAGACGAGCTTTTCCGAGGATTACTCCAAGGAAGGCGTGAGCTACACCGTGCAGAAAGGCGACTCTCTCGCCTCGATTGCGAAGAAGACCGGCGCGAAGCAGCAGGATATCATCAACGCCAACAAGCTCTCCGATCCTTCTCGCATCAACGTCGGGCAGACGCTCTTCATTCCCGGAGGAAAATAATTCACCCCATGCCGGCCGCACCCAAATCACGTCTCGGTCGCGGACTCGGCGGCCTTATCTCGGCCGCCAAGCCCGTGGTCACCGCCACTCCCGCTCCAGCGGCCGGCGCTCCTGCCGCCACCCCGGCCGCGGGACCCGCCCCCGCCGGTGCTCCCGGCTACCTCGAGATCGCGGTGAGCATGATTGAGCCGAGCCCTTACCAGGCCCGCCGCGAGATCACCCCGGACCAGCTCCGCGAGCTGGCCGACAGCATCCGTTCGGAGGGCTTGCTCCAGCCGATCGTGGTCCGCAAGAGCGGCGACAAATACCAGCTCATCGCCGGCGAGCGCCGCTGGCGCGCCTTCCAACTGCTCAAGATCAAGGCCATCCCGGCCCGGATCGTGGAGGCCAGCAACGCCTCCTCCGCCGCCCTAGGCCTGATCGAAAATCTCCAGCGCGAAGGCCTCAACCCGATCGAGGAAGCGCACGGCTACGCGAGCCTCATCCGCGATTTCGATCTCACGCAGGAATCGGCCGCGGAGCGCGTGGGCAAGGGTCGCGCGAGTGTCGCCAATTCCCTCCGCCTGCTGTCGCTCGATGCTGATCTGCAGGGCTACGTCGCCAAGAATATGCTGAGCGTCGGCCACGCCAAGGTGCTCCTCGGCATCGCCGACGCCGCGCAGCGCGCCCTGCTCGCCCGCCGCGTGATCGAGGAGGGCCTGAGCGTGCGCGCCACGGAGAAGCTCGCGCTCGCCGCCAAATCCGCCCCCGGGGCCCGCCCTGCGCCCGCCAAGGCCGGCCTCACCGCCAAGGACACTGCGACCGTGGCCGGCATCGAAAAGAAACTCACCTCTCACCTCGGCGCTCGCGTGGCTGTCCTGCACACCCCGAAAAAGGGCCGCATTGTCATCGAGTATCGCGGCAACGAGGACCTCCAGCGCTTGCTCGAAAAGCTCGGCGTCGAAGCCTGAGGAACTGCGTCGGTGGGCCCTTATCCGCATCCATTGCCGCTATCGGGTGCGACGACCGGGCACCGGGCATGCCGTGCCTGAGCCACACCCTGCTCCCGGTCTGCCCCGCGCATGCTTGGCGCGCGTCAGCTTTATCATGGCAAGGACACGCTCCAGCCGCTCGACAATCTGATGCCCCCGGCCCCTGTTTGCGGCCAGGATGCCGGATGAATGGCCGCGCACAGCAAGGGCTGCCTTGCGTTGCCCCGCGCCAATCGCGCATCGCCCGTCACGGCTGCGATTGACCTGTAACCGTGGAGTTACGAAAACCGTGTCACCCGCCCCGATGAAAATTTATTCCGTCGTCGTTCTTGCCTGCCTGCCGATCTTCGCCGCCGACGTGCCGACCACGCGCATCAGCTACCAGCAAGCCTACGGCGCGAGCAAGAACCCCACGGCGCTCGATCCGGCGAAGGACCTGCCACGCTACCCCGCGGTCGAGCCACAGGACGCCATCGCGACGTGGCAGGTGAAGCCGGGCTTCAAGCTCGAACTCGCCGCCGCCGAGCCGCTCGTGCGCGACCCCATCGCGATCAGCTTCGACGAAAACGGCCGTATGTTCGTCTGCGAGATGATCGACTACTCGGAGGAGCGGGAGCGCAACCCGCACCTCGGGCGCATCACGATGCTGGAGGACACCGATGGCGACGGCCGCTACGACAAGAGCACGGTCTTCGCCGACAATCTCCCGTGGCCCACCGGCCTCATCTGGGCCAACGGCGGCCTCTTCGTCGGCGCCACGCCCGACATCTGGCGCTTCGAGGATCGGGATGGCGACGGGCGCGCGGAGGTGCGCGAAAAAGTGTTCACCGGCTTTGGCACCGGCCTCGCGCGGCTCAATGTGCAGGCGCTCCTCAACAGCTTCGTCTGGGGGCAGGACAACCGCATCCACGTCCAGAGCGGCACGGGCAACCGCGGAAAAATCAGCAGCCCGAAGCGACCCGACCTCGCGGCGCAGGAGCTGGCGGCGCGCGATTTCTGGTTCGACCCGCGCACCTACGAATTCGGTTTCGAGATCGGCGGCGCGCAATACGGCATGAGCTTCGACAACTACGGGCGGAAGTTCGGCTGCTCCAATTCCGACCACCTCCAATTCTGGGTCCACGACGATCGCCACGCCGGGCGGAATCCGTTTTTCCAAATGCCTCCGGCGCGCCAGAGCATCGCGGCGGATGGCGGCGCGGCCGAGGTGTTTCGCCTCAGCCCGGACGAGCCGTGGCGCATTGTGCGCACGCGCTGGCGCATCGCCGGGGTGGTGCGCGGTGTCGTCGAGGGCGGCGGCCGCGTGAGCGGTTACTTCACGGGCGCGACCGGCACGGTGGTGTTTCGCGGCGACGCCTACGGCGAGGACTTCGTGAACAACACCTTCACGGGCGACGCCGGCGGCCAGCTTGTGCACCGGAAGATAATCACCGCCGACGGCGTGAGCCTGGTCGGACGGCGGCCGGCGGATGAGCAAGGCTTCGAGTTTGCCGCGAGCCGCGACACCTGGGTGCGGGTCGTCAACCTCGCCAACGCGCCCGATGGCACGCTGCACATCTGCGACATGTATCGCGAGGTGATCGAACATCCGTGGAGCATCCCCGAGGAGATCAAGCAGCACCTCGACTTGAACAGCGGCAACGACCGCGGCCGCATCTATCGCGTCGTGCCCACCGGCACCGACTGGAAACGCCGCGGCACTGTCGCCCTCGGCCGCGCGACGACCGCCGAACTCGTCGCCACGCTCGCGCATCCCAACGGCTGGCACCGCGACACGGCGTCACGCCTGCTCTACGAACGGCAGGACAAAACCGCCGTGCCCGCCCTCGCTGCGCTCGTGCGCGAGTCGTCATCGCCGCTGGCGCGCCACCACGCGCTCGGTGTGCTGGATGGGCTGAGGGCGTTGGAACAGGGCGCTGTGATCGTGGCGCTGGCGGACAAAGATGAACACGTGCGCGAGCGCGGCGCCGCTTTGGCTGAAAAATTTCTGGGTCCCGCCTCCGCTGAGCTGGCGGAAAAGTTGGCCGCACTTGCGGACGATCCGGCGCCTCGTGTGCGATTTCAAGTGGCGCTAACCAGCCTCACCGCCATTGCCCAGTCGCTGACCTACGATCGGGCTGAGGCCGTGGCGGCCGGCACGCACTGGCTCCTGAGCAACTACGTCAAGATTGCCGAGCGCGATGCAGCAGATCCGTGGATTTCTGCGGCATTGTTGAGCGGTCCGCCGGCGCTTCCGGCAGTCTTGCTCGAGCTTGAGCCAGAGCGTTTGGCAGCCATCACGCGAAAGTCGTCCGCGTTTATGGCCAAGTTGGTGGAGGTGCTGGCGGCCTCGAAACCCGAACTTGGTTACACGATGCTCATCGACTTTGTGACCCGTCCAAACACGCCGCCGCAATGGCTGCGTGCGTTCGGCGAGGGTCTGCGCCGTGCCGGTGTCACGATCGAGCAGGCGGACACCGGGAAAAAACTCACCGTGGTCTTCACCCGGGCGGCAACCACGCTCGCGGATGCCAAGGCGTCCGAACCGGCGCGCCTCGAAGCGATCGAGTTGCTTGGCGTCGCTTCGCCAGCCCTGTCGCGTCCTGCGCTCACCGCGGTGCTCGCGCCCGGCCAGCCCGAGGCGGTGCAGGTCGCGGCGATCAAGGCGCTCGCGACTCAGCCGGTGGCGGAGGTGACGACGGCGCTTATTCGAGCGTGGCCGCACTACACCCCGAAAGCGAAGGACGCCGCGCTCGCCGCGCTCATGGCCCGCGAGGATCGCATCATCGCCCTGCTCGAATCCATGAAGGCCGGGAAGATCGCCGCCACCGATCTCAGCGCCGCGCAGGTGCAGTCGCTCGCGAATCACAAGACGCCTAAAGTCGCCACGCTCGCCAAGACCGCTCTTGCCGCGGTGATTCCGCCCTCGCGCGCCGAGGTTGCGGCCAAGTTTCAACCCGCGATCGCGATCAAAGGCGACGCCGCCCGCGGCAAGGCTCACTACCTTGGCCGCTGCATGGTTTGCCACCGCGCCGACGGCGCCGGCATGGAACTCGGTCCCGATCTCATCACCGTGAAGAACAAAGGTCGCGACGCCCTGCTGACGGCGATCCTCGATCCGCACAAGGAGGTCGCGCCGCACTACATCGCGTTCGACGTCGCGACCAAGGACGGCAACGCCTATACCGGCATGATCGCGCGCGACGATGCGACGAGCCTTTCGCTCAAAATCATGGGTGGCGCGGAGGTCACGATCCCGCGGGCCAACGTCAGGGGCTCCTCGTCCTCGGGAAAAAGCGTGATGCCCGAGGGCCTTGAGGCAGGTATGAGTGTGCAGGACATGGCCGACCTGCTCACCTTCATCGAGAATTTGTAGGTCCCGGCCGCCGCCGGGGCACCGCCGGCTGAGAATGTGTTTGCCGCGCATTTTCCGGCGCGCGCACACTGCGAGCCCCACTTCCAAACCTCCTCATGAAAAACGTCCGCCTCGGCATCGTCGGTCTCGGCAACATCGGCAAGTTTCACACGGGCTACCTGCTCGACGGGAAAATCTCCCGCTGCACGCTGGCCGCCGTGAGCGACGCCTTCGCGCCGAGCCTCAAGCCCTTCGAGGGCAAGCCGGGCGTGCAGACCTTCGCGAGCTGCGAGGAGATGATCCGCTCGGGCGCGATCGACGCGCTCGTCGTGGCGACGCCGCACTTTCTCCACACCACCATCGGCATCGACGCGCTGAAGAACGGCCTTCACGTGATGATCGAGAAGCCGATCTCGGCGCACAAGGCCGATGCCGAGCGCCTCATCGCCGTGGCGAAGGAGCACCCGAAGCAGGTTTTTGCCGGCATGTTCCAGATGCGCGTCGAGCCGCGCTATCAGAAGATCCGCCAGCTCATCACGAGCGGCGAACTCGGGAAAGTGGTTCGCGTGAACTGGATCATCACCGACTGGTTCCGCACGGAGGCCTACTACGCGAGCGGCGGCTGGCGGGCGACCTGGAAGGGCGAGGGCGGCGGCGTGCTCCTCAACCAATGCCTGCACCAGCTCGACATGCTCCAGTGGCTCTGCGGAATGCCGGCGCGCGTGCGCGGCTTCTGCCAGCTCGGGCGCTTTCACAACATCGAGGTCGAAGACAACATCACCACCTACCTCGAGTGGGCCGATGGCGGCACGGGCGTCTTTGTCTCCTCGACGGGGGAGGCCCCCGGCACGAACCGCTTCGAGATCTGCGGCACCCGCGGCAAGGTCGTGCTCGAAAACAACAAGCTCACCTTCAACCGCAACGACGCCGACATGATCGAGTTCAGCAAGACCTCGAAGAGCGGCTTCGCGAAGCCCGAGGTCTGGAACGTCGACATTCCCTTCGACTCCGTGCCCAACGCCCACGGCGTCCTCATGCAGAATTTCGTGGACTCAATCCTCGACGGCACGCCGCTCATCGCACCCGGCGGCGAGGGGATGGGTTCGGTCGAGCTGGCCAACGTGCTGCTCTACTCCTCGCTCATCAACCAGACGATCGAGCTGCCGATGGACAGCGCGGCGTGGGAGAAGAAGCTGAACCAGCTCATCGCCGAGTCCAAGCACGAGAAGAAGGTCGTGGTGCAGGCCGCGGAGGACTTCACGAAATCATTTCGGCGGTAAAGTGGTCTGCGATGGAGCCGCGGCGCCCTCGCCGCGGGCTTGCGAGTAGGGCGGCGTCTGTGACCCGCCCTTTTTCACGCCGAGTTTTCGAACCGAGGGCGGGTCACAGACCCCGCCCTGCATCAAAGCCACTACCTCTTCAGCGTCGCGATCAGGTAGTCGTGCATCTGCGGGTGCTTCACGCCGGGCGCGCCGGGATAGACGAGTTCGTTGGCTACGCCGACCGCCTTAAGTTTCTCCTGCAGCAGCACGCCAAAATTCGCGGTGTGCGTCGGGTCCTTTGCCTCGACCCCCTTGGCCGGAGGGGCGGCGTAGATCAGATAGACCGCAGGATCATCGGGGCTTGCGTGCTCGTAGGGAGAGTAGGCCTTGATCCAAGGCAGCAGGCTCTCGCGCGCGGCGAGGAACTGGGGGAACATCGTGTCGCGAGTCTTGAGGTCTTTGGGATCGGGCATGAAGCCGAAGGCGTGGCCGCCGTAGCGGCTGTTGGGTGTCCATGCCTTCATCTGCTGCGGATCGAGCGTGGTCTGCGCGCCGCTGACGGCGGCGCACCACAGCCGCGTGGACTCGCGCGCAATCGGATCGCTGCTCTTCGGATCGGCGAGGTCGGCGTGAAACGCGAGCCAAAGGCTGGTGCAGGCGCCGGCGGATCCGCCGGTCGCACCGATGCGGGCTTTGTCGAGGTTCCACTCCGCGGCCCGGCTGCGGACGAATTGCAGCGCCCGCGCCGCGTCGCTCATGGGCCACTGCACCGGTGGTTTTACGCCAGCCTGGATCGCCTGGGTGACGTAGCGGTAGTTGATCGAGACGACGGAGATGCCGGCTACGAGGTAGCGTTCGAGTTGCGCTACGACGGCCTTGTCGCCGGTGACCCAGCCGCCGCCGTGGATGTGAAACACGACGGGCGTGGGCTGCGTCGACTCGGCCCGCCAGAAGTCGAGCACCTGGCGCTCATGCGTGCCGTAGGAGACGTTGGCCAGCGTGGCCGTGCGCTGTGGAGGAGTGGATTTCCTGGCCTCTGCGGCAAAAGCCGTGACGCAGGTCAGCAGGAGGGCGGTGTGGCAAAGGAGGGTTTTCATGGGGCAGGGCAGTGCGCCATTCACATGAGGGCAAAGTCCCGGTGCAAACTCCGGTTGCGTCGCAAAGATGTTTTGTTCCACTAGGTCTCCCCTATGAACACTGCCACCCCATCCGCCTTTCGCGACATCGTCCGCCTGCTGCTTGTTTTTGTTGCATCGGCCCTGTGCGTCTACGCCCAAGCGCCCGCCACCGGCACGATCGAGGGCCGGGTCGTCAATTCCCGCACCGGGGAGTATGTCGAGAGCGCACGCCTCCGGGTGGAGGGCACGGCGCTCGAAACGTTCACCGACTCGACGGGCACCTACCGGCTCACGCAGGTTCCGGCCGGCTCGGCCCGTGTGACCGCGTTTTTCACCGGGCTGCCGTCTTTGACATCGACCGTGACCGTCACGGCCGGTGGCGTGGCGCAGCACGACATCGCGCTGTCGTCTGCCCCCGCCCGCCCGGATGGTTCCATCGTCAAGCTCGACGAATTCCGGGTGGCGACCTCGCGCGAGATGGACGGCGCGGCGCTCGCGATCAACGAGCAGCGCTTCTCTTCCAGCATCAAGAATGTCGTCTCGACGGAGGAATTCGGCAATGTCGCCGAGGGCAACGCGGCCGAGTTCATCAAGTTCCTGCCCGGCGTCACCATCGACTACACAGGTGGCAATGCACGCGACATCTCAATCAACGGCGTGCCCTCTGACTTCGTGCCGGTGACGGTCGACGGATTCAGCGTGGCCACGGCCGCGACCGGCGGCACTTCGAGTCGCGCCGTGCAGTCCGACATGATCTCGATCAACAACCTGTCCCGCATCGAGGTGAGCTACTCGCCCACGCCTGAGTCGCAGGGCTCCGCGCTGGCCGGCTCGGTGAATATGGTGCCGCGGAGTGCGTTTGAGCGGGCGCGGCCGGTCTTCAATGCGAGCGTCTATCTGCTCATGCGGGACAATGCCCGCGACTTCCACAAGGTCCCCGGCCCCAAGCCGAGCGCCACCCGCAACGTCCATCCCGGCTTCGATTTCGCCTACGTGGCCCCGGTGAACAAGCGATTCGGTTACACGCTGTCCGGCGGCATCTCGACCAACTACTCGCCCCAGGACAATGCCCAGACGACCTGGCGCGGCGCCAACTCCGCGACGAACGGCGTGGCTTTCCCCAACACGACTCCGGACAAACCCTACCTTTCGCAGTATCTGATCCAGGACGCACCCAAGGTCACGACGCGGCGCTCCGCCGGCGCCTCCATCGACTACCGCCTGTCGCAGAACGATCGGCTCACGTTTGGCTTTCAGTATTCCTCGTTCGATGGCCGTTTCCTCGTCTCGAACGTGACCTTCAACACCGTGCGGGTGCTGCCGGGGGACTTCACCGCGTTTTCTACCCGCGGGGCCGCGGGCGCGGGCACGCTGACCTCGGCGCACCAGGAGCGAAACCGTTTCAACCGCACCTTCATGCCGACGCTGATCTGGCGGCATGAGGGCCCGATCTGGAAAGCCGATGTCGGCCTCGGGCATTCGCAGCAGAGCGACTACAACCGCGACACCGATCAGGGTTATTTCCGCGTCGTGACGGCGCAGCGCACGGGGGTGACAATCGCCTTCGACGACATTTTCTACCTCCGGCCCAACCGCATCACCGTGACCGACGGCGTGACCGGCGCCCCGGTTGATCCCTACAATCTCGACACCTATCGCATTACCACCGCCACGCGTCAGGCCGATCGCACCTATGATCGCCAGCGCACGGCCTACGGCAATTTGCGGAGGGATTTCTATACGACCGTGCCCTTCACCCTGAAGGCCGGGTTCGATCTTCGCGAGTCGATGCGGGACTACCGCGGCGGCACAATCACCTACAACTATCTCGGCAACGGCGGCCAGACCAACGCCACGCCGTTCTTCGATCCCATCTATTCGCAGCGCATCCTGCCGTATGGGTTTCCGCAGCTGCAGACGATCAGCAACCGCAAGTTCTACGAGCACTTCGCCGCCAATCCGGCGCAGTTTTCCGTCAATGACAACACCGTCTACCGCAACCAGGTCGCGGGCTCGCGCATCTCGAAGGAGACGGTCTCGGCTGTCTATCTCCGGGGCGATGTCTCGTTCCTTGACCGCCGGCTGAAACTGGTGGGCGGACTCCGCGCGGAGCAGACCAACGTCAAGGCCGCCGGTCCGCGCAACGACCCGACGTTGAACTACCGCCGCGATGCGAGCGGCCAGATCCTGCGCAATGCCAATGGCACGCCGGTGCTGATTCTGCCGACGAGCGATGCGCTGGGCGTTTCCCGGCTCACCTATCTCGACCGTGGCACCCGGACGGAGAAGGAGTATCTGCGCCTCTTTCCGAGCCTGAATGCGAGCTACACGTTTTCCGAGGATTGGGTGGCCCGCGCCGCCTATTTCCAATCCGTCGGCCGGCCCAACTTCAGTTTCTACACGGGCGGAATCACCCTGCCTGACACCTCCCTGCCACCGGGAAACAACAACCGAATCGTCGTCAACAACGCGGCGATCAAGGCGTGGCAATCCGAGACGTTCTCCGTGCGGCTGGAGCGCTACTTCCAAGGCGTCGGGCAGATCTCCATCGGCGCTTTTCGCCGGCAGATCGACGATTTCTTTGGCTCGACGGTCTTCAACGCGACCCCGGCTTTCCTCGGGCTCTACGATCTGGATGTCTCGCTGTATGACCCCTTCGATGTCGTGACGCAGCAGAACCTTCAGGGCGCGGTGCGGATGCAGGGCATCGACTTCAGCTACAAGCAGGCGCTCTCCTTTCTGCCGCGCTGGGCGCGCGGGGTGCAGGTGTTTGCGAACGCGAGCGCCCAGCGCCTGCTCGGCGATGAGACCGCGAGCCTGGCCGGCTTCATCTCGCGCAGCGGCAGCTGGGGCGCGAGTCTCACGCGCGAGAAGTGGAACGCGCGCGTAAACTGGAACTACCGCGGCCGCCAGCGCAACTCCCCGGTCACGGGCCAGGGCATCGAGTCCGGCACGTTCAACTACTCGGCCAAGCGCCTCTACATCGACGTGCTCGGCGAGTATTATTTTTGGAAGCGCGTCGGGCTCTTCGTGAACCTCCGCAATGTGGGCGACGCGACCGAGGACACCGAGATTCGCGGTCCCAACACCCCGGAGCACGCGCAATTCCGCCAACGCATCGACTACGCCTCGCTCTGGACCATCGGCATCAAGGGCACGTGGTGACCGGGTGAGCAGCGGCTCAGCTCTAGCGGCCGGAGTCCCGGCCCGCCGAAGTTTGTCCGAGGGCCTGGAACGGCGGGCTGGGCCCCCGCTGCTACGACCCGTCACTTCCGCGATTTCAGGAAGGCGACCAAGTCGGCCAGCTCCTGCTGCGTGAGCACCGCGTCCATCCCCGGTGGCATCGGGGAGACGGGTGAAGGCTGGATATCCGCGATGTCGGCGCGCGCGATGCGTTGCGTGGACTCGGGGCCGGTGGCCAGGACGATCTCATCGGAGTCGTCCTTGCTGATGATGCCGGTGTGCGACTCGCTGGACTTTGTGGCCACGGTGACGGACTCGTAGCCGCGCACCTGCGTGGCGCTGGGAAACACGATGGCCTCGAGCAGCTCGCGCTCGCTGCGGATTCGCCCGATGGTCGTGAGATCGGGGCCGAGCAGGCCGCCGGCGTAGCCGATTTTGTGGCACACGGTGCAGGCGGTCTTCGGGCTGTTGAAGACGAGGTGGCCACGGCTGATGTCGCCCTTGGCCACGCCGGGCAGCAGTTCGTCGATGCGGGCGTTTTGCCGCGCGGCATCGGTGGCGAGGGCGGCGAGCAGCGGCGCTGCGACCTGCTGCACGCGGGTCGGATATTTGGCGACGACCAAGCTGAGCTGGCTGGCGCGGATGCCGGCGAGGCCGGGCGAGGCGCGGAGCGAGGATAAAAGAGTGAGGCCAAGTGTCTCGGTCGGCTGGCGCTCGAATGCGGGCAGGAGCTTGGCCGCCTCCAGCGCCCCGGCCTTGGCCATCCCTCCTGCGAGCCGCAATTGCTGCTCGGAGGACAGCGGTGCCCGCGCGAGCGCCGTCGCCGCGGTGGAGCGCGCGAACACCGGCTGTGAAGCGTCGAGCTGCCCGGTGAGGAAAGCGAAGAGTTCGGAGTCGAGGGACTTGAGGCCGGGAGCCGCGAGCGCGAGGGCGTCGAGGCGCGTGGCGGAGTCGGCCATCGAGTTGCGGCCGAGCTCACCCAGCGCGGTGTAGAAGGCGGCGGGCGTGGCCTTGGGCAACGGGAGCGCGCGGACCGTGGCGACGGCCTCGCGGTGCGCCGGCCCCTGCAACAACGGCATGAGCGCGGTCAGCCAAGCGGCGGGCGCCTCCTTGAGACCGGCAGCGCGCATCGCCGTGATGGCGATGGCGTGGTTGGGTGTCGCGAGCGTGTCGGCGAGGAGTTGCTGGATGGCGGGTGATGACGCGAGTGGGGCGAGCTGGGCAGCGAGGCCTTCCACGTCCGACTTGGCCAGTCGCTCGCGGAAATGCTGCGCGAGTGCGTCGCCCCACGCGGGGCGGTGGCCCACGATCCATGCAGCGGTTTGCTTGCGAATCAGGTTTTCGGAATTTAAGAACGGGAGGACATCGGTCGGTTGCAGATTTCCGTTGGGCATCTGATCCAACGCGACGAGAGCGACGCGGGTCATCTCGGCGCGCTTATCCAATGCGGGTAGCAGTTCCTCGCGGCTACCAATCTCTATCAGGGCGTAGATTATCGAATGTTCGATTACGCGATCAGCCGGATCGGCCGGAGTGCCTGTGGCGGTGCGCTTTGCTTCGAAAACCCGAGCAGCTGATATGTAGAGCCATCTGACGGCGCGTGGATCGCGGAGCCTGCCGAGGGTCTCTTCCGAGTGAGGTGCTGGGGTTCCTCCGTCTAAACCGAATTGCTCGAAACTAAGTCGGTAAACGATGTCGAAGGCTTTCGCGTCACGCCACAGGCTGGTGACTTTCATCGCCGTGCTGCGGACAGAGGGATCGTCGCTTGTGAGTCGAGCACGAACTACGGCGCGAGCGGCATCGCCGTCGATGCGGGCGAGGGTCCAGAGGGCGTTGCGGCTTGCGACGGGCGTTGGCTGATCCACGGCGAGCGCAGGCACGGCGGCGGAGCCGAGTTTGCCAAGGCCATGCTGCGCGCGCTCGACGACATCAGGCCGCGAATCGTCGAGGAGCTTTACGAGTTCGGGCGCGGTGAGGGTTTCCCACGCGAGGGCGAGGCCGCGCGGATCGGCGACGCGCGGAGCGCCGGTTTTCCGCACCCGGTAGATGCCGCCGAGCACTTCGGGTTTCGAGAGCTGCGAGGTGGGGCAACAGATTTTATACCAGCCGCCGGTGTCCACGATGAGGAGGCTGCCGTCGGCGTCCTCCAGCACGTCGGTCGGGTGGAAGTCGGGGCTGTCGGAGGTGACGAAATCGCTGTCGATAGTCTTGAACGTCGCGCCGTCGGGCACGAGCACGTGGCGCGAGACTTTGCGCAGGTTGAAGGTGCAGACGAAGAGGTTGTCGGTGTAGTCGCGCCCGAAAACCGATGAGCGATACGTAGTCGAACCGCACGGCGCGGCCGCGCCCATGTGCGTCATGATGGGCATGAGGTCGCCGGTGCGCGGATGGCCGGAGGTGGCGGCGTTTTCCTTGCCATAGACGCCGCCGTAGATCGCGTGGATGAGGCCGTCGCGCTGGCCGGCCGTGGGCGTGGTGAAAAACGTGCCGCTGAGGAAGCGCTCGCCGTTGGCGGCGAAGGTGAGGCCGACGGGGTTGTCCATGCCGCCGGTCATGATGGGCTCAAGGCGCGAGCCGTCGGGTCGCGCGCGGTAGATGTGCGCGGCGCGCGAGACGAAGGGCGTGCCGTCGCCGAGCGTGTGCTTCTGCTCGGCGAAGGCGCCCTTGGTCCAGTAGAACCAGCCGTCGGGCCCGAGGTAGGGGCCGTGCACGTCGTTGGCGCAGCCGGTGAGCGTGCCGCCGTCCCACCAGACCTCGCGGCGGTCGGAGCGGCCGTCGCCGTCGGTGTCGGTGAGTTTCCAGATGTGCGGCGGCGCGGCGACGAAGAGCGAGCCGTCGTGAAAGAGCGCGCCCTGCGGGAACATCATGTTCTCGGCAAACACGACGGAAGTCTCGTAGCGGCCATCGCCGTCCTTGTCCTCGAGCCGCACGATGCGGTGCGGTTTCTTCGCCTGTTGCTCGGGCGCGCGATCGATCAGCCCGGAGGAATCGGTCGCATAGAGGCGGCCCTGCGGATCGAACGCGATCGAGATGGGACGGTTGACGGCGGGCGGGCCGGCGACGAGCTCGACGGTGAAACCGTCGGGGACGGTGAGGGTTTGCGTGGCGAACTTGAACTGCGCGGCACCAACCGGCAGCGTCACCGCGACGAGCAGGGAGAGTTGTTTGAGCGCGTTCATAGGTCGGGCACAGCACTGCCAGCCTTTTTCTTGCCGGCTTTCTTGCCCTTGGCGCTGTTGCGCGCGGCAGCTTCGGCCTCGGCTTTTTTCATGTAGGCTTCGCGGGCCTTGGGATCGTCACGGTGGCGGAAGACGTCGAGCATGCCGTCTCCGGTCCGGACCATCCAGGCGTCGAGCATTGCGGTGAGCCGATCGCGTGCGGCGCGGTGCGCGGGACTGGCGATCAGGTTGTGGAGGGCGTCGCTGTCATCGGTGTTGCGGTAGAGTTCCTCGGGCACTCGGTGGTCGAAGAGCTTGAGCCGCGCGGCCACGTGGGCGTCGGTCTTCGCGAGGGCCTGCATGCGGCGGTAGGAGACGGTGCCCTTGGTCGCGGTGGCCATCGCGCGCGTGCCATTGGACCACGGATTGAAAAGATAGACGTAATCGCGCGTCATGAGCGCGCGCATCGGGTGGCGGTGGCCACCGGAGTTTTCGTTGTATTCCGTGACGACGTAGTCGCGCCCCGCCTGCGCCTCGCCGCGCAGCACGGGGGCGAAACTGCGGCCGTCCATGCCCGGCGGGTGTGCGATGCCCACGACATCGAGCAACGTGGGCAGCAGATCGACGCCGGAGATCAAGTGGGTGTCGTCGACGGCGCCGGGCTTCGTCACGCCCGGCCAGCGCACCATCCAGGGTGTGCGCGTGCTGTGAAAGTAGAGCTGGGTCTTCGCAAAGGGCAGCGGCATCCCATGGTCGGACAGAAAGAAAATCACCGTGCGCTCATCCTCGCCGGATTCGCGGAGCGCGCGCAGCACCTCGCCGAGGCAGTCGTCGCCGCGGCGCACGGACGAGTAGTAGAGCGCGAGTTCCTCGCGCACCTGCGGATCGTCGGGGAGAAAGCCGGGCACGGGCACCTCGGCGGCGGTGAAGACACGGCTCGGTTTGTTCACCTCGGGCCGGCCGTCCTCGTTCCAGAACGGCTTGTGCGGATCGGAGATGTTGATGTTCAGGCAAAATGGTTTCCCGGCTTTTTTCGCCAGCGCGATCCCGTGCGCGGTGGAGGTGTGGTAGGAGGCGACGTTCTTGATGTGTGCCGCCGAGCCGTCGGGCAGCGTGTCGAGGATCGCGTCCCAGGCGGGGTAGGGGGAATAGGGCGTGGAGTGCGCGACTTTGCCGCGGATGCCAGTGAACCAACCCGCGGCCTTCATGAGATCAGCTATCACGGGATAGCCGGGGTCCTTGATCATGTAGAAGCCCTCGACGCGGTTGTTGTGCGGATAGCGGCCCGAGAACATCACGTTGCGCGAGGGCATGCAGTTGCCGACTTGCACGAAGGCGTGGTTGAAGCGCAGCGCCTGCGTCGCGAGGCGATCCATGTGCGGCGTGGTGTCCTTGAGCTTGCTGCCATAGACGCCGACCGAGTCGCAGCTCATGTCGTCCATCGTGATGATGAGGACGTTGGGGCGCGCGGGCGCGGCGCAGTGGGCGGACGGGCCGGCGCAGAGCAAGCACACGACCAAAAGCGGACGGCGCATGAGGGCGCGGAGAAGCCAGGCGAACGGAGTCATGGGGTGGGGGCTGCGACCGTAAGCACACCGTGGTGGGTGTCACGGTTGGAATCGGAACTGCGCCGGGAACGCCCGCGCCGCTACTTCGCGCGCAGTGACAGCCAGAGGTAGGCGATCACGCCCACGCAGATGCCGGAGTCGGCCACGTTGAACGTGGGGTAGATGTAGCTGCCGAAATGGAAATCGAGAAAATCGATCACGTGCCCGTGCGCGAGGCGATCGACGAGGTTGCCGACGATGCCGCCGCAGAGCAGACCGAAGGTCACCTGGGTCAGGGGTTCGCGGAGGCCGAGCGAATGGCGCCAGAACCAGATGCCGGCGAGCGTCGCGGCCGCGAGCAGCGCGAGCAGCACGCTCTGGCCGGAAAACATGCTCCACGCCGCGCCGGTGTTGCCGACATGGATGATGTAGAAGAATCCGCGGATGACCTCGATGTCCTGCCCGACGCCATGCGAGTGCATCGGATCGAACGGCACGCGCGCGAGAATCCAGAGCTTGGTGGCCTGATCGAGGGCGAACACCGCCATCGCGATGGCCAGCAGGCGACGGTAGGCCGCGAGGCGGGCCATCCGCGATTTTTGATTCTCGATTTTCGGCCGGTCAGCCGCAGGCGCAGCCGATGAGCTGAGCTCGTCCGGTTCCGGCGGCATGGTGGGGGTATTCGAAAATCAGGATTCGCAAACTGGGCATCCGATCACTCGTCGCCGCCGCCGTCGTCCATCATCTTGCCGCCCTCCTCGCCCATCTCGCCGAAGAGACCGGCCTGGGTGCGCGAGCGGTGGCGGTTGCGCTCGAGGTCCTTCTGGGCCTCGGCGGTGTAGCGGGTGAAGGGCACGGCGAGCAGTCGCTCCTTGGCGATGGGTTTTTGCGTGGCCTCGCAGATGCCGTAGGTGCCGTCGTGGATGCGCTTGATGGCGGCCTCGATCTCGGAGAGCGCCTCTTGCTCGTTGGCGACCATGCTGAGCGCAAAATCGCGATCAAAGGTGTCGGTGCCCGCGTCGGCCATGTGCTGGCCGTAGGAGGAGAGGTCGCCGGCGTCGTCCTTGGCGGAGCGCTTGAGCGTCTCCTCGGAGTGGCGCTCGATGCCCTCGGTGAGGTGCGTGCGCAGATCGATCAGGAGCTTGAAGTAGCGCTTGAATTTCTCGGGCACGTTCTCGTCGCTCGAGGAGGAGGCGGGTTTGCCCCGCTTCGGGTTGAAGCCGAGGATGTCAGCGAGCGAGGCGGCCTTCACGTGCTGCGGCTTCACCTTCTCGATGGCGATGGCGGCTTTTGCGGCGGACGCCTTGGCGCCGGCGGCCGGGAAGGGCGCGACGGTCTTGCTCGTGACGGTCTTCGCGATGGCGCGGACTTCGTCGAGGCTGAAGGCGATGGGCTTGGCGGCCGTCTTGCGCTTCAGGATGCTGTCGCGCAGGGCGGTTTTTTTGGACGGTTTTTCCATGATGGGAGAGGCTTTCGCCGGCTTCACAGGGGCCGGGGACTTGGCTGGCTTGACTGGCTTGGCGACCTTGGCGGCCTTGGCGGGCGCGTGCTTGGCTGCCGGCTTGGCCGGCGGCTTCGCGGCCTTCTTGGCAGCTGGCTTGGGCGCGTGCTTTTTCGGGGCGGGCTTTTTGGATTTCGAGGCCATGGGGAGTTTTGGGTGGGGAAATGATCAGGGTGCGAGGGCGTCGGCGCAACGCGGGCATACTTCACCCGCGGCGGTCGCGGAGAGCGAGGGCACCCAGCGCCAGCAGCGCGGGCAACGCACGTGACCGAGCTCGCTGGAGGGTTTCACCGCGATCTGCAACGCCTCGCCCGCGCCGCCCGGGGCGAGCGCGACGTGCGAGACGATCAGCAGCTCCGGCAGGAAATCGCGGTGCTTCTCCAGCAGCGCGGCGGTCGCGTCGCCTGGGGCGGTGGTCAGCGTGAGGGAGGCGTCGAGTGATTTGCCGAGCTTGCCGGCGGCACGGTGCGGCTCGATGGCCTCGTTCACCTGCGCGCGGACCTTGAGGAGTGCGGCGATGTCGGCCTCGATGGCGGCGTCGGTCCACTCGGCGGGCGCGACGGGCCAGTCCTGGAGGTGGATGGAATCCCCGGTGTATTCAGCGTTCGCGACGGCGTAGCTGTAGGCCTCGTCGCAGGTGAACGTGAGCACCGGCGCGAGCACGCGCACGAGCGCCTGGAAGATGTGGTGAATCGCCGTCTGCGAGCTGCGGCGCAGAGCGGACTGGGTGCCGTGCGTGTAGAGACGGTCCTTCAGGATGTCGTGATAGACCGCCGAGAGCGTGACCGCGCAGAACTGGTTGCAGAGCTGGTAAACGCGGTGGAACTCGTAGGCATCGTAGGCCGCGGTGCACTCGCGGATGAGCGTCGCCGTCTGGTGCAGTGCCCAGCGGTCGAGCGTGTCCATCTGCGTGACGGGCACGGCGTCCTTGGTGGCGTCGAAGTCGAAGAGGTTCGAGAGCTGGTAGCGAAACGTATTGCGGAAAAGCCGGTAGCTCTCGCCGACGTTCTTGAGAATTTCGTCGTCCACCGGGATGTCGTCGCGGAAATCCTGCGAGGCGATCCAGAGGCGGATGACGTCGGCGCCGTGCTGGGCGACATAGGCGTCGCTCGTCTGCGGCTTCTGGTAGGTCGAGCTTTTGGAGATTTTCTGCCGCGCCTTGTCCACGATGAAGCCGTGGGTGAGCACCGCCTTGTAGGGCGCGGCGTCAAACGCGATCACGCTCGTCCAGAGCGAGGACTGGAACCATCCGCGATGCTGGTCGCTGCCTTCGAGGTAGAGATCGGCGGGCCACGAGGTGCCGCCTTGGCCGCGCTTGAGCGTGGCGGCGTGGGAAGAACCTGAATCGAGCCACACGTCGAGCGTGTCGCGGCCGCACGTCAGCGCACTGGGTGCGGGCCAGCCGGCGGGCAGCGTGACGCCGGCGAGGACTTCGGCGGGCGTGGCATCATACCAGAGATTGGTGCCGTGCTGGGCAAACTTGTCGGCCACGGCGCGCGCCACGCCGGCATCGAGATAAGCGGTTTTCTTCTCGTCGTAGAAGGCCGGGATCGGGACGCCCCAGGAGCGCTGGCGGCTGATGCACCAGTCGGGCCGCGACTCGACGGCGCCGCGGATGCGCGCTTCGCCCCAGGCGGGAATCCAGCCCTGGGCGGCGGCGATCTTGGTGATCTCAGCGAGCGCGTTTTTCCGTGGGATCGGATAAGCGTCGGGATGGAGGTGTCTATTGATCGGATGGCCGTCGAGCCTGACGAACCACTGGTCCACCGCGCGGAAAATAATCGGAGTCTTCGAGCGCCAGCAGTGCGGGTAGCTGTGGTTGTATTTCGCCTTGGCAAGCAGAGCGCCGGCTTCGGCGAGTTTTTTCAGGACGGCGAGGTTGGCGGGCGCGGGCTTCTTCGCGGCGAGGTCCTCCACGGTCTCCAGCGTAGAGATGCCGAGCAGATCGGCGGGGAGGGCGAGGGCCGGGTAATCGACGTCGTTAGCGTAGCGGCCGTCGTGGCCGACGGGACAGTAGATTGGAAGATCGTTCTTGAGGCCGGTGAGATAGTCGTCCGCGCCATGGCCGGGCGCAGTGTGGACGGCGCCAGTGCCGCTGTCGGTAGTGACGTAGTCGGCGACCACCACAGGAGACACGCGGTCGATGAACGGATGGCTCGTGTTCAAACCAACGAGCAGAGAGCCGGGGTATCTTGAGTGGATATTGGGTGTCTGCGTTAGCTTTGCAGCAGAAAGGACATTGTTGAGTAAAGGCTCCGCAACAATGATGTAGTCGGAACCTATGTCGGCAGCCACGTAGTCGACATCATCTTTTACTGCGATCGCCAAGTTGGCGGGGATTGTCCACGGTGTGGTTGTCCAAATCACAACGCTGACCGGCTTATCTGTCGGGAGGTGAAATTTGGGAATTCTACCGTGGTTGAATTTCTCGATTTCAACCTCCGGCACCTTGAACTTCACCCAGATCGCGATCGAGGTGTGGTCCTTGTATTCGATCTCGGCCTCGGCGAGGGCGGTCTCGAAGGGGATGCTCCAGTAAACGGGTTTCTTGCTCCGATAGACGAGGCCCTTCTCGACGAAGGCCGCGAAGGTGCGGACGATGTCGGCCTCGAAGGCGGGGGCCTTGGTCTTATACTCGTGCTTCCAGTCGGCGAGCACGCCGAGGCGCTTGAACTGCGCGGTCTGCTTCGTGATCCAGCTTTCGGAAAACGCATCGCAGCGCGCGCGGGTCTCGGCGGTGGTGAGCGTGAGTTTTTCATCCCGGATTTCGCGGGAGACCTTTTGCTCGATGGGCAGGCCGTGGCAGTCCCAGCCGGGCACGAAGGGCGTGCGGAAGCCGCGCAGTGACTTGTAGCGGTTGACGAAATCTTTGAGCGACTTGTTCAGCGCGGTGCCGATGTGGACATCGCCGTTGGTGAACGGCGGGCCGTCGTGCAGCACGAAGGCGGGGCGGCCGGCGCGTTTCTTCTGGATGGCGTCGTAGAGCCCGATCTTTTCCCAATGCGCCACCCGGCCGGGTTCGCGTTGCGCGAGTCCGGCGCGCATCGGGAAGTCCGTCTTGGGAAGCTGCAGCGTGTCTTTCAGGTCTTGGGCCATTCAGCGAAAAGGGGCGCGAAGCTAGGTCCGCAGGGGGGAGAGTCAAGGGCTGCGTCCGGTCTCGTCCTCTGCGCCGATCGCGCGCGCGGCGAGGCGTTCGCCGGCGGCCACGCACGCCGGCAGCGCGATGCCATCGCAAACCTGTCCGCCGACAAAAAATCCCGGGCGCGCGCGCTCGACCGCGGCGATCGCGGCCAAGTGGCGCTCGTGGCCGAGGTCGTATTGCGGAATCGCGCGCGGCCAGAAGGCGTGGCGCTGGAAAAGTGGCGCGCCGCGCACGCCGAGGAGCGCGCGCAGGTCGGGCGCGACGGTGGCGAGAAGTTCCTCGCGGCCGAGGCGCGCGATCGCGGGCTGCCGCGTGCCGCCGACGAGCACCGTCAGCGCGACATGGCCCGCGGGCGCTCGGCCGGGGAAGAGCGTGGAGGAAAAAAGCACGCCGAGAATTGAGCGCCGTTCGACCGCGGGCACGAGCAGGCCGAAGCCGTCGAGCGCGTGCGCGACTTGTTCGCGCCGGTAGCCGAGGAAGAGCGCGGCGACGGGCGGATGCACAATCGAGTCAAGCGAGGCGAGGGGAGCGGCGGAACCGATGCGCAACGCGGCGAGCGCGGGCGCCGGCAGGGCGGCGAGGACGGTGTCGAAGTTCTCAGCGGAGCCGTCGCTGCAAGACACAGTCCACGACGAGCCGGGTGTGAGTGCCGTGACTTGGCTGCGAAACGCAATCGTGCCGGCGGGCAGCCGGGCGGCGAGGGCTTCGGGCAGCGTTTGCAATCCGCGACGAAAAGAAATGATGCCCGCGTCGGCCGCCTTCGTCTTGGCCGCGGCGATCTGGGCGCGAAGCAGCGAACCGTGGGTCTGCTCGGCGGCCCAGAGCTTGGGGAATGCGTGGCGCGCGGAGAGTTTTTCCGGATCGCCGGCGTAGATGCCGGTGACGAAGGGGTTCAGCACGTAATCGACGATCTCGTGGCCGAAGTGTTCGCCGACCAGCGTGGCGAGGCTCACGTCGGTGTCGCGCGCATGGGGGCGGAACCGCAGCTCGCGAAAAACCCGGGCCTTGGCGCTGACCGACAACAACCGCGAGGGGAGCAACGCGAGCGGTGAAAGCGGCAACGCGACCGGCCGGCCGCGGCGCACGATGTAGCGGTGCCTGGCCGCCGGTGCGGCGGCGAGGCGCTCGGAAGCGAGGCCGAGTTCGTCGATCAGCGACGCAAGCGCGGGATCGCCGGCGAGGAGGGTGTTGGGTCCGGACTCGATCAGCCAGCCATCGTCGGTGACCTCAGTGCGAATCGCGCCGCCGACGCGGTCGCTCGCCTCGAACACGCGCACCCGGTGGCCGCGCTTCGTGAGGCGATAAGCAGCCGTCAGACCCGTGATACCAGCGCCGAGAACGACGATGGATTTTGACGAGGCGGACATAAAAAAGATTTGTTCACTGAACGGGTGCTGACGTGCGCTTATTTTAGCGGGGTAGGAAATAGAACACGAGGAGCACGACAGCCCAGCCACAGACGACCGCGAAAAAGGCTTTCATGCTTCCCCATCCGCGTTTCCACGCGAGATCGACGCCAACTTTCGTAAGCCAGAGGCAACTGATAAGGACACAGGCCAGAAATGCAGGCACAGCAGTGGTCAGAAACGTTATGCTGTCGAATGCATCCCGGTAGTCGCGTTCTTCCGCGCGAGCCAATGCCTCGATTTTGTAAACGAACCACGCAAACAGAGCCATACCCACGAGGTTCAGACCGAAATAGACTGCGGTCAGTGGCTTCATTTCCAGCCGGTCACGGTGTCCACGAGCGCGCTCATGCACTCAAGCTTCGCGCGCGGGGTGATGCCGTGGCCTAGGTTGAAAATGTGGCCGCGGGTGCCGCGCATCGATTCGAGGAGGCGGGTGCTTTCGCGGCGCACGATGTCGGGGGTGGTGTTGAGCAACACCGGATCGAGGTTGCCCTGCACGGCGACGTTGGCGGGCAGCGTGCGCCGCACGATCGCGAGGTCGCTCGTCCAATCGACACTCAGCGCGCGCGCGCCCGTGAACGCCTGATCGGTGAGGTGCGGCGCGGTGCCCTTGGCGTAGAGAATGACTGGGAAATCACGCGGCAGCGCAGCGATGATTTGCCGGATCCATTTCAGGGAGGCGGCCTCGTAGTCGGGGCCGGCGATGATGCCACCCCACGAATCGAAGATCTGGATCGCATCGGCGCCGGCGGCGATTTGCGCGTGGAAGTAGGCGATGAGGGCGGCGGTGAGCTTTTCGAGGAGCGCGTCGAAGGTTGCGCGCTCGGTGTAGAAGAGGAGCTTGATGCGCTCGAACTCGTCGGAGCTGCCGCCCTCAACCATGTAGGTCGCAAGCGTCCACGGCGAGCCGCCGAAGCCGAGCAGGGCCTGGCGACCGGCCAGCTCCTGCTTGAGCAACGCGAGGGCCTCGGCGACGTAGTGCAGGCGGGCCGGCACGGCCTCGGCCGGCGCGAGCGCATCGATCTGGGCGCGGGTTTCGAGGCGGTAGTCCATGCCGATACCGCCCTCGTCGCGGAATTTGTAGCCCTGGCCGAGCGCTTCGGGAATCACGAGGATGTCGGAGAACAGGATCGCGGCGTCGAGGCCGGCGTAGCGGCGCAGAGGTTGGAGCGTGACTTCCGCGGCGACGGCAGGAGTGCGGACCATTTCAAGGAAGGAAGATTTCGCCTTGAGCGCGCGATACTCGGGCAGATAGCGGCCGGCCTGACGCATCACCCAAAGAGGAGGGCGGTCGAGGGGCGCGCAGGTGCAGGCGGCGAGGAAGCGTTCGCGGGAAGTCATCGCTGGAGAATCCAGAATCCAGCGGTCAGAATCCAGCAGGTTCGGCGGCGAGCCAGTCGCGCGGCTTGAGAAATACGTCGTGGAGCCGCGCCTCGGGCGAGCCGGGCGCGGGTTTGTAGTCGTAGTCCCAGCGCACTAGTGGAGGGAGCGACATAAGGATCGATTCGGTGCGGCCGCCGCTTTGCAGGCCAAAGAGCGTGCCGCGATCCCAGACGAGGTTGAACTCGACATAGCGACCGCGGCGGTAGAGCTGCCATTGGCGCTCGCGGTCGGTGTGAGGCGTGGCCTTGCGCCGGGCGACGATGGGGCGGTAGGCGTGGATGAAAGCGTCGCCGACGGCGCGTGTGAGCGCGAACGATCGCTCGAAGCCGAGCTCGTTGAAATCGTCGAAGAAGAGCCCGCCCACGCCGCGCGGCTCGCCGCGATGCTTCAGGAAAAAATAATCGTCGCAGGCTTGCTTGAAGCGCGGATGGAACGAGGCGCCAAATGGCGCCACTGCGTCGCGCGCGGTGCGGTGCCAGTGCGCGCAATCCTCGTCGAAGCCGTAGTAGGGCGTGAGATCAAAGCCGCCGCCAAACCACCAGACGGGATTTACGATTTCAGATTTACGATTTTCGATTTCGGACGACGGAGCTGATGTCGCGCTCTTGGTTGTGAAGAAGCGCACGTTCATGTGTGCCGTGGGCGCGTGCGGATTGCGCGGGTGAATGACGAGCGAGACACCGAGGGCCTCCCACGGTTTGCCTGCGAGTTCGGGGCGGTGCGCGGTGGCGGAGGGCGGGAGCTTGGTGCCGGAGACGTGTGAAAACGCTACGCCGGCTTTTTCGAACACGGCGCCTTCGGCCAGAATGCGCGTGCGGCCGCCGCCGCCTTCGGGGCGCGTCCACTCGTCGGTGCGAAAGCGCGCCGGGCCATCCTCGGCCTCGAGCTCCGCGCAGATGCGATCCTGCAGGGCGAGCAGGTAGGTTTTTACGGCGGCGGAATCGGGCGTCATGACGGGACGGGAAGTGAGCACAGATGCGCGCCGACGGGAAAACATATTCCCGGGCGTTTTTTGGCCAAGGGTGCGCGCGGGTTGCCATGGCGGCGGGAGGCCGACGCGGCGGGGGCGCCGTGCCCCCGAAATGCAGGCGGAGGGAGAGGGGCTTGACGACTTTGGTAGGTTTGACGTTCGACAGCGCGCAGCTCCGCGGGCTGGCTCATCCCTCCTTGATGCAATCTCCCGTGCTTACGACCATCGCCGCGACCGGATTTACGGTGGCGTTTCTCCATGCGGCGATTCCGACGCACTGGCTGCCATTTGTGCTGGTGGCGCGCGCGCGCGGGTGGGGTCGGGGCAAGACGATCGCGGTCACAGCGGTGGCCGGACTCGGGCACGTGGCGCTGACCAGCGCGATCGGGCTGCTGATCGCGTGGCTGGGCTTTCGCCTGGAGGAAATGGTCGAGTGGTTTCCGCGGCTGGCGGGCGGGCTGCTGCTCGGGATCGCGGCGTTCTATTTCTGGCGGCAGTGGCGCGGCACGGGCATTTGTCATCATTACGCGCCGGGCAGCCACCATCACGCGGACGAACACTGCGGCGAGGAAAAGGAGCAGAGCCACTGGCAGGAGGAGCTGAAGGACACCCCGATCGTGTCGGCAAAGTCGGGCGAGTGGGCGGCGGTGAGCGGGCTGTTTGTGATGCTCACGCTGTCACCCTGCGAGGGATTCCTGCCGGTGTATCTCTCCGGCGTGCAGTTTGGTTGGACGGGATTTTTTGTGCTCAGTGGCATCCTCGCGGTGGCGACGCTCGCGGGCATGGCGATTTTCACCTGGCTGGCGCTGGTGGGCTTCGAGCGTTTCCGGTTGCAGGCATTCGAACGGCACGAGGCCGCGTTGCTGGGGACGCTATTCGCTGTGCTCGGATTGATTATCCTGCTGCTCGAGCACGGGCATTAAGGCCGCCGGGATTCTCCCGCTGCAACCTTACCGGGCCGGGCGAGGCAGCAAGCGCGCGGCGTCGAGGGCCGTCTTGGCGCGGGCGTGGCCAGGCGCGATCCAGAGGGCGCGTTCGAGGAACACCTGGCCTTCGTCGGGCCGGCCGAGATTGCAAAGCAGCGTGCCGTAGTCAGTGAGAGCATCGGGATTCCAGCGCTCGACTTGGGCGCGGGCCTCGTAATGCGCGCGGGCCTCCTCGTGGCGCTGCTGGGCGAGGCGAATCTGGCCAAGCTCCAGCTGCGCGCCCGGCAGGCGGGGGTCGAGTTGAAGGGCGCGCTCGAAGTGGCGCTCGGCCTCGTCGCGCTGGCCGGTGCGCAGCGCAATCGCGCCGAGGTTGAGGTGCAGGCTGGCGTTCCTGGGCTCAAGGCGGACGGTCTCGGCAATCAGGCGGCGGGCTTCGTCGATCTGTCCGCTGCCCAGCGCGATCACCGCGAGCTGGGTGAGGGCGTTGACGTAGTCTGGCCGATGCCGGAGTGCGGCCTGAAACTGGGCGACGACCTCGGCTGGCGGTCGGCCCGCGGCTTGCAACGCGAGGGCCAGCAGGTAGCGCGTGGCGGGATTGTCTTCGCCCACGGCAAGGCTGTGGGTGTGCAACGCGATGCTGTTGCGCCACACGGGGACTTGGCGCGTGGTCGCAAAACCAAAACCGATCAGAAGCGCTGCGGTCGCCGCCATGAGAGCCACCCGGACCGCGGGGCGGGATGCAGCCACTCCTGCGAACGGCCACACTATCGCCGTGAAGAGCCCCAGGATAGGAAGATACATGTAGCGATCGGCCATCGCTTGCGCGCCCACCTGCACGATCCCGATGACGGGCACGAGTGTGCCGAGAAAGAACAACCAACCCCACAACACCGCCGGCTGGGAGCGCCGCAGGCGCCACGCGATCGCCGTGACGAGGATCAGCAGCGCTGCTGCGCCCACGATGGCGGCGATCGGCCAGAGGCCGGGGTGGAAATACATCGGCGCGAGCGACTCCGGCCAGAGGGTCTTGCCCACATAGCGGGCGTAGGACACGACGGCGTTGGCCAGGCGCACGTCGAGGGAGAAACGCTCGCCAAACTGCGCGGCGCCGGTGCCGATCTGCGCCCACCAAGTGAGCACGCTGTGCCCCACGACCAAGGCAAGGAGCGGCAGCTTCTCGATGACGAGCGCGCGCCAGGATTTCCCCGGCCAGCGGCGCAATGGCCAGAAGTCCAGCAGCAGAAGAGTGCAAGGGAAGGTGACCGCCATCGGCTTTGACAGCAGCGCCAGCACGAGCGCCGCGGCGACGAACAGATAGCGCATCACTGACGGCTGGCGCGTGTGCCGCACATAGGCCCAGAAGCCAAGCAGCCAGAAAAACGCGCACAGCACATCCTTCCGCTCAGAGATCCAAGCGACCGATTCGACGTGGAGCGGATGCACCGCGAACAATGTGGCGACAATCGCCGAACGCCACAGCGCGTGGGTGAGCGCCCGCCACACCAGGAAGACCAACAGTGCGTTCAGGGCATGCCAGCCGAGGTTGACCCAGTGCATCGGTGCCGGCGTCAAGCCGAACAATTCGCAGTCGAGTTGGTGCGAGAGCGTGGTGAGCGGATGCCAGTTGCTGCTGTGCACACCGGTGAAGGCCCAGGCAATTCCGGCCGAGCGCAGGCCTTGGTTAACCAGCGGCTGGTGCTCCACGTAGGCGTCGTCGTCGAGGTTGACGAAGCCGCATGCACCGACGCCCCAAAACGCCAGCACCGTCGCAGCGAGGAGAAATGCGCCGATTAGCGGCACGCGGAGGTCAAGGGTGGGCTTCCGGCGAATCATTTGCAGGCAAAGCGCAAACGTTAGGCGTGTGGCGGCGCGAGCCTGAAAAAATGCGGTTAATCTCATTTGCACCGCGCGCTTCAATCCCTTCACTCCTCTGCATCATGGTGCCCAGTTCGAAGACGCTTCCCCGGGACGAAACCGCGACCGAACTTGAGTTCGCCGGACCGTGGCGCGTGGTCGTGCTCAATGATCCGGTGAACCTGATGTCCTACGTGGTGCTCGTGTTTCGCAAGGTGCTCGGGCTCGACGAGCCGGTCGCCCGCCAGCGCATGCTCGAAGTCCATGAGCAGGGCCGCTCGATCGTGTGGACGGGCCTGCGCGAGAAGGCCGAGGCCTATGCGTTCACGCTCCAGCAATGGCACCTCAACACCGTCCTCGAACCCGATGAAACGCATTGAGGTCAAGCTCGCGCTCCCGGTCGTCGCGCCGCTGCTCGATGTGATCAAGGAGATGTCCGACGGCCTGCGCACGACGCTTGCCGTGCCCTTCGCGATGAAGGAGCTCGATCCGGATTTCCAAGCCGCGTGGGTCGACGAGTTGATCGGCCATCAGACCGCCGATGTGCAGCGCCTCCTCGGGCTGTTCGACGGCGATTTTTTCTCCGAAGGCGTTATCGCCTTCGACGAGGACAATGCCGAGGTGATCGTGCGTGCGTGCGCGGCGGTGCGGCTCCAGCTCCGTGAGCGTTATTTGAAATCTTTGCCCGACGAGACCCTCGAAGGCGGCGAGGTGGAGCTCACGAATCTCCCGGAAGCGCTGCGCCGCGCCTTCATGTGCTACCTGTTTCTCGCGACGCTCCAGGAATTGATCATCCAGCACCTGCAGGAGAGCATGCTCGGCGCCTGAGACGCGGAATTTTTTCGACGGAGTGGGATTCGCGTTTGACGGAGGCGATGGTCGACCTACGTTCGATGCGACACCCTGCAGTGTTCGAGGTGCTTTCAATAACTGCTCTTTGCCTTAGAATTATTACGGGAGCTGAAACCGCCGTGGAATATGCTAGGCCGTCCATCGGAAAGCAGACGCTGCGGAGGAGGCGCCCACTTTAACCTAAAAAGGTCCTGAGCCTTTGGGCATACGGCACAAGCGGGGTGTCACTATTTTTTCTGGCTGTGGAAGCGGGCTTGTCGCTCCCACAATTTGATTCGACGGATGACGGGTGGGAAGTTCAGCTCGCTGCTCCATGAGCCCGCTTTTCTATCAAGTCCTCCACGTCATCTCGGTCCTCGTGCTGACCGGCTTCACGTTCTACGCGTTTGCCGCGCCGGCCGAGACGCGCAAACGCGTGATGATAATCACCGGTATCGCGAGCCTGTTCGTGCTCGTCGGCGGCTTCGGGCTGCTGGCCAAGTTTAAGTTCGGCTGGCCCGGCTGGGTCTTCGTGAAGGTCGCGTGCTGGCTGGTGCTCTCCGCACTTGCGGGCCTTGGCTATCGCAAGCGGGAGTCGGCGGGCGCGCTGTGCGGCATCGCGACCCTGGCGGTCATCGTCGCGGTGGTGATGGTTTACCTGAAGCCGTTCTAAACGGCCGCGACCTTCATGGCCGGTTCGCTCTGCGGCGTGTGGGTGGATGACGCCGGGCGCGTCCACACCACTCTCGACACCGCGGAAGGCGGGCGTGAGACGCGCATCGCGATGCTGCGGCCGTTTGCCTGGCTTGGGACGGAACCGGCGGCCGCGACGGCGGGCGTGGCTGTGGAGGCTTTGCGCGGCGAGGGGCCCTTTCGGCATCTGGCCCACGCGGAGAACACCGACACCCTGGATGCGTTCGTGCGGGCCGCGCGCGACGGCGGCGTCGATGTGCTGCGTCCGATCGAGAGCCAGTTTCTGCTGCAACAGCGCGAGCGGCTCTACCGCGAGATGATGTTCGGCCAGCTTCGCCGCTGTCAGTTCGACATCGAGGTGGCGTCTGCCGACGGCAGTTTCCCCGATGCCGCGCGGCCGGACGATCGCGTGCTTGCGATCGGGCTGCGCTGCGGCGGCGGCAACCGCCTTCTTTTGCTGGAGGAGCCGACGGACGCGGCGGAAAAGAAACTCCTCCTGGCTTTCAACGCCACGCTCGCGGAGATCGATCCCGATGTGATCGAGGGGCATAATCTCTTCAAGTTCGACCTCGATTACCTGCGGCAGCGCGCGAAACGCCACAAGGTGCCCTGCGCGTGGGGCCGCTACGGGCAGAACGCCGCGTTTCGCAGCAGCAAGCTCAAGGTCGCCGAACGCTGGATCGATTTCACGCGCTGCGATCTGCCGGGCCGCGCGATCGTGGACACCTACCTGCTCGTGCAGCTGCACGACATCACGACGCGTGAGATGACCTCCTACGGACTGAAGGAGGCCGCGATCTACTTCGGCATCACCGACGACGACAGCGAGCGCACCTACATCGAGGGCGCGCAGATCCAGCACGTGTTTGCCGCGGACCGCGCGCGGTTCTGCGCCTACCTTGAGGACGACCTGCGCGAGACGCAGGGCCTCGCCGATCAATTGCTGCCGACGTATTTCGAGCAGGCGCGCACGTTTCCCACGACGCTACAGGAAGCCACGCTCCGCGGCGCGACCTCGAAGATCGATCTGCTTTTTCTGGAGGAATACTACCACGCGCGGCAGGCAGTGCCTTCGCCGCCGGAGGTGAAGCCCTTCGAGGGTGGCTACACGCGCAGTTTTCAGGAAGGCGTGTTTCGCCACGTGCTGCACTTCGACGTGGCCTCGCTTTATCCGAGCCTGCTGCTGCACATCGGCCGCAACCCGCGCAACGACACGCTCGGCGTCTTCATCCCGCTGCTGCGCCGCCTCCGGGAGTATCGCCTGAAATACAAGCAGCTCGCAAAAACGGGCGCGACCATCGAGGAGCGCGCCGAGGCGCAGGCGCGGCAGACGAGCTTCAAGATCCTCATCAACTCATTCTACGGCTACCTCGGCTTCTCCGGCGCGCGCTTCGGCGACGGCGAGCTCGCGGCGGAAGTCACGCGTCGCGGCCGCGAGCTGTTGCAGGCGCTGATCGACGAGTTTGCGAAGCACGGCGCTACCATCCTCGAGGCGGACACCGACGGCATCTACCTTTCCTCCGAAAAGTATCACGACCAGCCTGAGGCGCTGCTCGCGCTCGTCGCGCCGATTTTGCCCGAGGGCATCGAGCTCGAGTTCGACGGCCGCTACGCCGCGATGTTCTGCTACAAGGCCAAGAACTACGCGCTCTACGATGGGAAGAAAATCACGCTGCGCGGCAGCGCGCTGCGCTCGCGTGGCATCGAGCCCTTCCTGAAAAAACTCTCAGGCCAGCTGATTCGTTACCTCCTCGGCGCCTCGCCAGAATCGCCGCTCGTCGCCTTGGAGGATTATCGCCGGGAGATCGCCGCACGCACGCTGCCGGTCGCCGAGCTGGCGAAGAGCGAAATCCTCAACCAGGCCCCCGAGGCCTACGAGCGCCTGATCGCCGAGGGCGGCAAGCCGCGGCGCGCCTCGGCCGAGGTGGCGCTCCAGCTCAACCCCCGCCCGCGCATGGGCGAACGCGTGAGCTATTACATCACCGCCAAGGCCAAGGGCAAAACGAGCGACTGGCAGCGGGCCCGCCCGCTCGCGCTCCACGATCCGATCACGGCGCCCTACGATGCGGATTACTACACGGGCAAGCTCGACGACTGGCTGGAGCGCTACGCGACCTTCCTCGGCATCCAGCCGCTGCCGCCGACGAGCGAGCAGGGCGAGCTGGGATTTTGAAAAAGCACGCTCCGCTAATGCGGGCCCGGGCTCACGGCACCTCGTAGACTTCGACCAGCGCTAGGCCGGTGCCGCCCACGCCGGCCACCTGCACGCTGTAGTTGCCGGCGGAGAGCGTCACGAGCAGCGCGGCGTCCTTGGAGGCGGCGGGGAGTGCAAAGGCCCCGACTTGGTTGAAGGCGGCGCTCAATTCGGCGGTGCCGCCCCAGTCGTTGCTCTCGCCGATTTTGGTGGAGCCGGCAAAGAGCGAGAGCTGCGGATCGGCGACAGTTCCGCCCAAGCCGAACGCCGCGAGCCCGGGGCCGACGGCCCGGATCAACAGCTTCACGGGCGTGGTGCCGCCCACGACGAAGCCGGCGGACAAGCCGGTGCCGAGCTGCTTCATCACGGAGAGATTGACGAGGCGCGGGGTCGTCGCGGTGAAGTGCGCATCCGGCGTCGCGTCGTAGAGCTCGGCGATGACTGCGCCTCCGCCCGTGCCGCTGACTTTCACGGAGTTGTCGCGGGAGGTGATCGTGGCGACCGCGGCGGCATCGCGGGAGGCGGCGTTGACGTAGGCGAAGGCGCCGACGGCCGTCATCGCGTTGGCGAGCGCGGGCACGCCGCCCCAGTTGTCGTTTTCTCCCGTCTTGGTGGCGCCGGCAAAAAGCTCGAGCTTCGGATCGACGAGGGTGCCGGGAACGCCCAGTGCGCCCAGCGAAGGGCCGGCCGCACGCACAAGCAGCGGTTTGGCGCCCACGGTGCCCGCTCCGCCGACGACGTAGCCCATCGTCATGGAGTCGGCGCTGTCCGCGAGGCCGGTGAGGATGGAGAGGTTCACGAGACGGCCGCTGCTGACGGCGGGGCCGACCGAGAGCGTGGCCGGATCGCTGGCGGTGGAGCCGGCGGTGTTTGTCACGACCAGGTGGTAATTGCCGGCGCTGGCGGCGGTGACGCTGGGCACGGTGAGCGTCGCGCCAGTGGCACCGGTGAGCGGGACGCCATCCTTGTGCCACTGGTAGGTGGGCGAGGTAACGCTCGTGATGCCGGAAGCAAACGTGGCGGTCGCGCCGGCGCTGACGTTGCGGGAGGCAAGGCCGGCGATTGCAGGCCGAGCCGTGACGAACAAATCACCAGCGGACGGAGGCACCCAGGCGGCGACGATGGGAGACAAGGTGTCGCTTATGGTTTGAAACATGGTTTCGAGGGCCTGAATGCGCGTGTTGAAGGTGATGGCATAGCTCACCCCGCTGGCCATTCGGGTCATGAAAGCTCGGGCGCCGGGCAGCGATCCGTTGTGGCGCCATGTGGCGCGCGCGCCGACGCCGTTTCCTATATTCCGCACATCGACCCCCATGGCATAGTAGAACTGGCCCACAACGGTTGAAACAGGCGCCGGGGGCGGAGAAGTCCAGAGCTCGACGGACGCGGGAGTCAGGATCGTGGCCGGACCGGGTTTCGTTCCGTCCAGCGCGCAGAGCAAACGCACGTAGTCCACCGCGGACATGACCCAGCCACCCGTGGCGATGATATTCTCCAGGCTCACCTGCCCATAGGGGGCCGACACCCGATTCGTGAGCGGAGGGAAGATGGAAGGGACGAGCGGTGCATCCGCATAGTCGTAGTAACGGACCTCACCCGGCAGACGATCCGCGAGGAGCGAGCCACCGGCGAACGCCCGCGTGATGCCCGCCTTGGCAAAGATCTGGGTCCGCACGTAGGCGGCGTAGTTCTGTCCCGTGACCTTCTCGATCAATCGGCCCAGAATCATGTAGCCGATGTTGGCGTAGGCGTAGCGCGCACCGGGGGCGAAATCGAGTCGCCGGCCGAGATGAAAACGGATGATGCTGTCGATGTCCGCGGGCGGTGCCATGCCCGCAGCCGTCGCAATCACCGTCGTCTGGTGGGTTTGATCGGGAGTAATGGCGCTATCCCACCCTCCGGTGTGATGCAGGAGATGGCGCACGGTGATGTCCTGCAGGCGAGCGTCGAGGTTGGTCGCGCCCGGCAACGGCGTAAGCCCGAGGATCGGAAACACCTTTTGGTCGAGGGTGAGCCTGCCCTGCTCGACGAGCGTGAGAATCGCCAGCGCAGTGATCGGCTTGGAATTGCTCGCGATTCTGAACAGCGAATCGGGCTGAACCGGCGCACCGGACTCCCGGTCGGCAAGTCCGTAGCCGCGTGCCATCATAAGCCGGCCATTGAGTGAGAGGGCGAACTGGGCGCCGGGGCTGTTGAAACGCATCATCAAGTCGAGCACCGCGGCATCGAAGCGCTCCGTGCCCGGCAGCGCGGGTCCGGTGATGCTGGGCGTCTGGGCATGCAGGCCGAGGGAAGCGAGAAACAGCGTAAGAAGGAGGCGCGGATGGGAGGGCATGTGTGGCAGGGGCTCAACGATCTTTTCCCCATTCCCGCGCCGGAGTTTCGGGAATTATTCCCGCCGTCGCGTCCGTCCGGGCCTGATTTTGCCTCGCGTCGCTGCGCGAGACTGCGATTTCGTCGCCGCGTGCAATTTCCGACGACGCGCTGGGACGAGCTCGCACACGCCACACTCCACGGCGACGATGCTGCCCGCCGGGCCTTGGATGAATTTTGCCGCCGCTACTGGACGCCCGTGAATGCTTTTATCCGGCGGAAAGGCTACGCGGAGGCGGAGGCTGATGATCTCACGCAGGACTTTTTCCTGAACTTCATCGCAACGCGCTCGTGGCGGCGCGCCGACCCGGTCCGGGGCAGGTTTCGCACTTTCCTGCTCGGGGCGCTCGCGCATCGCCTGGCCAAGGCGTATCTGCACCAAACGCGACTCAAGCGTGGCGGCGATTCACCGCCGATCAGCCTGGAACAGGCCGCCGCGGGTGAATGGGACGGGACGGCCTTGCCCGCGGTGCCGCCGGCCGAAACCGCTCACTTCGATCGGGAATGGGCGATGCGGGTGCTGGCCGCCGCACTGGCGGAGACGCGCGCCGACTACGTGGCCAAGGGGAAGGAGCAGCTCTACGAAAAGCTGAAGGTCTTTCTCACCCTGCGCCACACGCCGCCCTCGTATGAGACTACAGCCGGCGAACTCGGCTTGGCGCTCGGTGCGGTCAAGACGGAGATCCACCGGCTGCGGCAGGCTTTGCGAGCGGCCCTGCGCGCCGAGATCAGCCGAACGGTCTCCGCGCCGCACGAAATCGAAGAGGAGCTGCGGCACCTGCGCAATGTGCTGGCGACCCCCGAGGCGCGCGATTTTGAACCGGCGGGTGAAACTCAGGGCGGCACTGAGGGAAGAAAGGGCTGACGGCCCCGCCGCGCTTTCATCCGCTGTTACCACCGCTCTAATCCGTGATTCCCGTTTCCCGCCCCATAGCTTCCGGTTGTCCGCACTGCGGCTGCTCGCTGGCGACGGTGGAGACCGAACACCTCTGCCCGGTCTGCCTGTTTGATGCGTTGGATGCGGCGGACGATGCGGCGGCCCCGTCAGACTCGGGCGGGGTTGGCGTGCCCGGGTCGGCATCTTTGCTGCCGCTGCGCGGCTACACGGTCTTGGGCGAAATCGCCCGCGGCGGCATGGGCATCGTCTATCGGGCGCGGCAGTGGTCGCCGGAGCGCGAGGTCGCGCTGAAGATGCTGCTGCCCTTTTCCGCGGCTTCGCCCGAGTTGCGGGAGCGCTTCCAACTGGAGGCGCGCACGCTCTCCGAACTCGATCATCCCGCCATCCTGCCGATCTACGAGACGGGGGACCACGACGGATTGCCATGGTTCGCGATGAAGCTGGCCGCGGGCGGCAGCCTCGCGGAGGCGGCGCCCGGCTACGGGGGCCGGTGGCGCGCGATCGCCGAACTGCTGGCGACCTTGGCGGACGCGGTGCAGTTCGCCCACGAGCACGGCGTGCTGCACCGCGACCTCAAGCCGGGCAACATCCTCTTTGACGGCGCGGGGCGGCCCTTCGTGGCGGACTTCGGCCTGGCCAAGCTCATCCGGCACGACAGCGCTTTCACCCAATCGCGCCTGGCGATGGGGACGCCGCACTACCTCGCCCCGGAGATCGCCGCGAGCAGCGCGCAGCATGCCACGATCGCGAGCGATGTGTATGGTCTCGGGGCGATTTTGTTTGAGCTGCTCGCCGGGCGCCCGCCGTTCGAGGCGGAGGGCATGCCCGCGCTGGTGCGGAAGATCGCCGAGGAGGATCTGGCCCGCGTGCGGGGAAACCCCGGCGCAGACACCGCCCCCATCCCGCGGGATCTCGAGGTCATCACGCTCAAGTGCCTCGCGAAGCATCCCGCTCAGCGCTACGCCAGTGCGCGCGAGCTGGCGGAGGAGCTGCGGCGCTGGATGGCCGGCGAGCCGATTCTCGCGCGCCCGGCCGGGGCCGGGGAGCGACTGGTGCGCTGGGCCCGGCGCAGGCCGGCGCTCGCGGCCGCCCTGGCCTCGTGCGTCGTGATCGGGATGGGAGGCGTGGCGGGAATCCTCCGCCAGCTGAAGCAAACGGAGGCGGCACGCGCGGTCGCGGTCCAGAAGACCGAGGCCGAGCAGGCGCAGAGGATGCGTGCGGAGCAGGCGGCGCAGCAGGCCGCGCGCAGCGAGCTCGTGATGCGCCAGAATCTCTACGCCGCCGACATGCTCGGCGTGCAGCGCGCGCTTGAGCAAAATGATCTGGGGGGCGCGCGCATTTTGCTCGAGGCGCATCGCCCGGCGGCGGGGCAGGAGGATTTGCGCGGGTTCGAGTGGCGCTATTTCTGGGGCCAGACCCGGCCGCAGAGTTTCCTGACGCTCACCCACGAGGGCCACGAGGTGAGCACGCTCGCATTTTCCCCGGACGGCGCGTGGCTGGCCTATGGCAGCCGGCAGGTGCTGCTGCACGATGCCGCCACGTTCGAACTGCGCGCGCGGGCCGACACGCCCAGCATCCAATCGCTCGCCTTTCTGCCCGGCAACCAAGGCCTGCTGCTGGGCAACCGGCAGCAGGAGGTGGCGCGTTGGGATTGGCGCGAGGGCTGGCCCACGCCGGCCTTGTTCAACACCGGAGGTCGCTTTCCCAATGTGGCGGTTTCGCCGCAGGGCCTTTTCGCGACCGGCACCGGCACCAACCTGACGGACGGCTCCGAGGGCTCGGCGGCGATCTACGATTCGTTTCCGGCCGATGCCGCCGCCGTCGCGCGACGGCGCGTGCTGCCGGAATCGGGCGGGGTGATAGCATTCTCGCCCGATGGGCGGTTGCTCGCCACCGGATCATGGCGCGGCGAGATCAAGCTCTGGCATCCGGAAACCGGGCAGCTGGCCAAGGTCCTCCCCAACGCCCACCGCGTGGTTTCGCTCCGGTTCTCGCCTGATGGGCGGAGCCTGGTGGCCTGCAGCTTCGACGAGGGCGTGTGGCTTTACGACCTCGCGTCAGGCGCCCAGCGGCCCGTGGCACGCGCGCACAAAGGCTCCGTGGCCGATGCCGAAATCTCCCCGGATGGACGCAGCCTCGCGACGGGCGGCGCCGACCAAACCCTCCGCGTGTGGGACCTCGCGAGCGGGCGCCAAACGGCGCTGTTCCTCGGGCACAGCTATCGGGTCTCCCGGGTGGCGTGGTCGCCCGACGGCCAGGTGTTGGCCAGCGGCGGCCAGGATGGCACGGTGAGGCTCTGGCGTCCTGAACAACTGGCGACGGACGAGAAACCCGTCGCCGGCTTGGCGAGACGCGATTTGTTCTCCGCCGATGGCCGCTTGGTGGCGTTGAGTAACGCCGCCGGAGGCGTGACGGTGCACGAGTTGCCCAGTCTGAAATTGCTGTCCGGGCCGCATCAGGCGGGCCAGCCCGTGGGGTTTGGCCCCGGGGGCGAGACGCTTGTCACCGTGCAACCGGCGGCGGGAGGATCGGGGGTGCTGGCCCGGTGGGCGGTGGCGGACGGGCGGCGGTTGAGTGAGACTCCGCTCCCCGGATCGGTTCACGCCCTGGCTTCGCCGATGCTCTCGGCCGATGGGCGCTGGCTTGTCGCCGGCGTCGCGCGCGGCGAGCTCGGCCTGTGGGATTTGTCCGCGGGCACCGAGATGAAGCGGCTGACCCACACTCGCCTCGGCGCGCTCATGGCGCTGGATATTTCCCCGGACAGCCGGCAAGTGGCCGTCAGCTTCATGGATTCGACGGCGATTCATCTCTGGGATTTGTCGGCCACTCCCGGGCACGCGACGCTGGGACGGCACAAAGGCTACGTCACCCAGCTCGTCTATTCGGCGGATGGCCGCATGCTGGCGAGCGCCGATGGGGACAAGTTCATCAAGCTTTGGGACCTGGCGGAGCGGAAGGAAATGGGCCTCCTGCTTGGGCATCGCGAGGGCGTCACCAGCCTTGATTTGTCTCCGGATGGGCGGAGCGTGGCCTCGACAAGCATCGATCGGACCCTGCGCCTGTGGAATGTCGCGACCCGACGCGAAGTGGCCCGCTTTGAAATGGCGACCGCCTCGCGCTCGGTCCTGTTTTCGCCCGACGGGGGCGCGCTGCTGATTGCGACCCAGAAGGACGACCGCCCGCATCTGACAATCCGGCGGGCACCGAGTCTGGCCGAGACGGATGCTCCGGCGGTTCCGTCCAAATGAGCCCACCGGTGCGGGGATTCCGCCACGCCGGAGCAACGGCTCGCGCCCGCCCTCCCAACCCTAGCCATACATCGCGCGCAGGGCCGTCGCGGTCACGCGCAGGCGGTCGCGCAGTTCCTTCGGTTGCAGCACCTCGGCCTCGGCGCCCCAAGCGAGCACCCAGCGCTCGATCTCGGGCAGCGCGCCGAGGCGGAGCGTGAGTTCGAGGCGGCCCTCGGCCAGTTCGCGCAGCTCCTGCGATTCGTGCCACTCGCGTTCGCGGATGTGGTCGGCCGCGGTGGCGGAGAAACGGATGACGACGCGATAGTCGCGGTCGCCGCCGAGCACGCCGAGCGCGGTGGCGAAAAACTTCTCCGGCGAGAAATCCGCCGGGCGCGTGAAGTGCGTCGTGAGGGTCGTGACATTGTCGAGCCGCGGCAGGGCGAAGGTGCGGAGCGCGCCGCGCGTGACATCGAAGCCCACGAGATACCACAGGTTCTCGCGGTGCGAGAGGTGATAGGGCCGCACGCGGCGCCGCTCGGCCTGCTTGTCGCCGGGCTTGCGGTAGTCGAACTCGACCTCGAACTGCCGCAGCGTGGCGCCGCTCAGGGCGTTGAAGGTCGCCAGGTCGGCGCGGCCGAGGCCCACGTTCTTGAACGACACCGACTGCAATTCCTCGGCCGGTGAAAACGTGATGCGGTCCTTCAGGCCGGCGGTGAGCTTGTCGAACGAGTTCTCCAGCTGCCGGTGAAAGGGCGTGCCGCGGTATTGCTCGAGGGCCTTGCGGGCGACGAGCAGCGCGAGCAGCTCGCCCTCGGTGACCTGCACCGTGGGAAACGCCGACACGGGATGCGTGTAGCGATAGGCGTTGAGCTGTGCATCGAACTCGATCGGCAGGTCAAGGCGGTCGCGCATGAAGGCGATGTCGCGGATGATGGTCTTGCGCGAGACCTCGAGGCTCGCCGCGAGCTTGGTGCAGTTGGTGAACGCGCCGCGCCGCAGCTCGTCGTGGATGCGCAGCATGCGCTCGAGCGGCGGGCGGGAGAGGGGAGAGGCGGAAGGCATGGGAGGAGCGGCGAGGGAGGTGCGGTGTTGGGCGACGGGCAGGGAGGGCGCTGCGTCTCCGGCAGCCAGACCGGCGGGCGTGACGGAAAACTTTTCCGACCCTGGGACAAGCTTTGTCCCACCGAGAGGCGTAGAGTGCGCGCATGAACTCCACCCGTTACCGCTCCGCCCTCCGGGCCGCCGCCCGCCCCGCCAGCCTCCGCCGCCCGCTGCCCGCGACCTCGCCGGCCCTCGCTTGGATTCACGACGGCTTCCGCCACCGGGCCACGATCTGGCCCGAGGTGAAATTTGAGCGCGAGATCGCGCCCGGCGAATGGATTGAGGACGAGGGCAGCGAGGCGATGCTGGCTTCGGCGGCGCTCGGCGTGGGGGCCGCGGCATGGCGGACGTGGTTGGAATTCGCCCCCGCGGAGGTGCGCGATTTCCTGCACGGCTTCGGTCACGGGCGGATGGCCGCGCTGCAGGTGATCGTGCGCTGCCCGGCGCTGTTGCCGGACCTGGCCGAGACACCGGCGTTGACGGTGTTTCTCGCCACCCACCGCTCGCTGCGCGGCGGCGGCGCGGCGGCCTGGACGGAGATTTCCGCCATCCACGAACGCGAGGGAATCTTCGGCGTGCTGCAATGGCTCGGCCTCCCCGCCTCGCGCCAGACCCTGGCGATCCTGCGGCAAGTGGCCGATCCGGATCTGCCGCGGCGGCTGCTGGAGCCGTTGCGCGCGGCCCTGTGGGAGCCCGAGGCGATCTGGGCCCTATCGCACGCCCCGGCGCTCACGGACGAGCGCATCGCCGCGGCGTGTCACGCGCTGGCGGCTTAATGACAAAAGCTCAGCGACGGCCTCGGCAAGGCGGGTGGAGGGCACGATGCGCTTGCGAATGCCCGCGATGCTCGAAAGGACGGTGTAGAGGTTGCTCGCTAAAGCGCGTGATTAGGCTACGGTTGGAAGCGACTGTAAGCGGCGGTCTCGCTCGACATACATTTGGTCAAGGGTGCACTCGATAAGCGCGATAACCGCGTCGCGACTCGGCAATGCCTCGGCGAGGTTCGATGCGATGGTATAGTAAGGCTTACCGGCGTAGGAGTGGAGATGAAGATACGCCTGCATGATTGTTAGATCGGAGTGAGCCAACACTTGGTCGCGAAGGTCGAGGATTTGATTATGGATTGCAGCGAGATGGGGCGATAACTGCGGCACAGTGAGCTTGCGGCGTCCGTGGATGCCGTCGGAACGGGTGTAAGGTCTCGCATACTGAATAAGGGCGAAACGGAAAGCGGCAGCTTGAAGTGCAGAAGGTTTCTCCACGGTGCCCAAGTCCTGCAAAATGCTCCATGCGCGGTTGAGGCTTTCGATGCATTCGACGTAGTGGACAAAGTCTTCTTGTGCTGGAGTCATCGTGCACCGCTTAATTTGGATTGAGCTGCACGCGACCACGCAGATTTTGTCGCATTTCATCTGCAGCCGTCTGAGTGGGCATGGCCGCAGAATTGATCCGCGCCAGTGAGTTGTCGAAGGAATTGCCAGGCGCCCTCACCAGCTATTCCGACTTCACGGCGGCGCTTCTGCTTCCTGGGTGTGTGAATGCGGGGCCAGGCCCGGCACGTTTCGCCATTGCACAGCCGGGAAACTCGCATGGTTTTGTAGGCGTGAATCTTCATGTGCTGCCGGCCGGGCCGATCCAGACCAACGCCTATCTCCTGACCGCGCCCGATCGCGGCGAAGCGGTGTTGATCGATGCGCCGGGCGGCGTGTGGGCCGAGGTCGCGCCGATCCTCGAAAAGGATCAATGTCGCCTCGTCGAACTCTGGCTCACGCACGGGCATTGGGACCACATGCAGGGCGCGGCCGATATCGTCGCCGCCACCGGCGCCAAGACCCGCGCCCATGCCGAGGATCGCATGCTCTATGAGACGCCCGAGGTCATGGAGCGCCTCATGGGCGAGGACCTCGGGCTCAAGCCCGTGCGGATCGACCACTGGGTGGGGCAGGGCGACACGTTTGCGGCGCTCGGCCTGAGCGTCGAGGTGCGGCACGTGCCGGGGCATTGCCCGGGGAGCGTGTTGTTCCATGTCGCGTCGCTCGGCGCGGCGTTTGTGGGCGACGCGCTGTTTGCGGGCAGCGTCGGGCGCACGGATTTGCCGGGCGGAAACTTTGCGCAACTCGAGCGTGCGATCCGCGGGCAGATCTACACGCTCCCGGGTCCGACCGTGGTCTTGCCCGGTCACGGCCCCAAGACCACTGTCGCCTACGAACGCGCCCACAATCCCTATGTCCGCGACTGAACACGAAGCCTTCATGCGCCAAGCGCTCGACCTCGCGCGACGGGCGTGGGGCGCCACGCATCCCAATCCCATGGTCGGCGCCGTGATCGTCGAGGAGGGGCGCGTCGTCGCCGAGGGCTTCCACGAGCAGGACGGCGGGGCCCACGCCGAGCGCCTCGCGCTGCTCAACCGCGGCAAGATGCCGCGCCCCGGCGCCACGCTCTATGTGACGCTCGAGCCGTGCTCCACGCACGGCCGCACCGGCGCGTGCACGGACGCCATCATCGCCTCCGGCATCAAGCGCGTGGTCGTCGGCGCGACCGATCCCAATCCCGGCCACTCGGGCCACGGCTTCGAGGTGCTGCGCGCGGCCGGCGTGGAGGTGATCACGGGCGTGCTGGAGCGCGAGTGCGCGGACCTCAACCTCATCTTCAACCACTGGGTCACGCACGGGCCGCTGATTGCGGCCAAGGTCGCCGCGACGCTCGACGGCAAGCTCGCCTGCCGCACCGGCGATTCCCGCTGGATCACCAATGAGCGCTCGCGCGCCGATGTGCACCGCTGGCGCCGGCTCTTCCCCGGCATCGCCGTGGGCGCGATGACCATCCTCAAGGACAACCCCCGCCTGACCGCGCGCCGCGCCGGCGAGGCGGAGTGGTGCCCGTGGCGCTTCGTCTTCGACGGCCTCCTGCGCACCGTCGTGGACAAGAACCTGCCCGCTGTCTTCACCGACGAATTCCGGCACCGCACGATCGTCGTGACGACACCGCACGGCGGCCTCGGCTATGTGCGAAAGCTGCGCGAAATGGGCATCACGGTCTGGACCTTCGACTCCCCGACCCAGCGCGTGCCGTTTGCTGATTTCCGAAAAAAATGCGCGGAGGAGCGCATCTCCGGCGTGTTTGTCGAGGGCGGCGCGCAGCTCATCAGCGAACTCGTGCGCGCGCGCCAGCTCGACTATCTTTTCGCCTACCACGCGCCCATCATTCTCGCGGACGACAAGGCCAAGACGATCTTCAGCGGCCTGCGGCCGGAGCGCATCGAGCACGCCCTGCGCCTCACCGATATGCGCCACGAGGTGTTCGACGGCGACATGCTCATGCACGGCCGCATGGTCTATCCCGAAAAACTCATGGTCGATGAGACGGCGTTTGGTGCGCGATAACGCGGCCCTGCCGCCCTGAGCCGTGATTCGAGTGACTGGTTTTCTTTCCCATGCCCTCAACCCTGCGTCTACTTTCCTGCTTCCTGGCGGTCGTGCTGACTCCTGCGCTGCGCGCCGCCGCCGATGATTTTCCTCCTCACCCCGACTCGATCGCGCGGCCCGGCGTGCCCAAGGGCGACTTGATCAAATTTGAGTTTGCGGCGTCGAAGATTTTTCCCGGCACGACGCGCGAGGTCACGCTCTACGTGCCCCGGCAATACGACCCCGCGAAGCCCGCGTGCGTCTATGTAAACCAGGACGGCGTGCAGTGGGGCGCGCCCGTGGTGTTCGACAACCTGATTTCCCGTGGCGACATCCCGGTGCTGATCGGCGTCTTTGTGCGGCCCGGCGTGGTCAAGGCCGCCAACGGCCAGACCGCCCTCGACCGCTTCAACCGCAGCTACGAATACGACGGCCTCGGCGACGCCTACGCGCGTTTCCTGCTCGAGGAGCTGCTCCCCGCCGTCGAGACGAAGACCACGCCGGATGGCCGCGCAATTCGGCTCTCGAAGGCTGGCACCGACCGTGCGATCGGCGGATCGAGCAGTGGCGCGATCGCGGCGTTTACGGCCGCTTGGGAACGTCCGGATGCATTCACGCGGGTGTTCAGCAACGTCGGCACCTTCGTCGGCCTGCGCGGCGGCGACATCTACCCGACGCTCATCCGCAAATATGAACCGAAGCCCCTGCGGGTGTTTCTCGTCGATGGCTCCAACGACAACAACATCTACGCCGGCGACTGGTGGATGGCCAACCAGACGATGCAGCGCGCGCTCACCTTTTCCGGTTATGACGTGCGCCACGTCTGGGGCGAAGGCGGCCACAACGCAAAGCACGGCACCGCGGTGTTTCCCGACGCGATGCGCTGGCTCTGGAGCGGCTGGCCTGCGCCGGTAAAATCCGCAGCGCCCACGAAGAACACGTTCCTTGCGCAACTGCTCATCCCCGGCGAGGACTGGCAGCTCGTCAGCGAAGGCCACCGCCTCACCGAAGGCCCGGCTTCGAACGCGAAAGGCGAGGTCTTCTTCACCGACATCCCGAATTCCAAGGCCTTCAAGATCGGCTTGGACGGCAAGGTCACGCTCGTGCGGGAAAACACCAACCGCACCAACGGTCAGGCCTTCGGGCCCGACGGGCGGCTCTACGTCGCGTCCACCGGCGCGCAGCAAGTGCTCGCCTTTGACGCAGAGGGGAAATCGACGGTCATCGCCGAGGGTATCGCGGGCAACGACCTCGTCGTCGCAAAGAACGGCCACATCTACGTGACCCACCCGCCCGGCGGCACGAGTCCGTTCAACGAGCCGAGCAAGGTCTGGCTCATCAAGCCCGACGGCTCGAAGCAGATCGTGGACACCGGCCTCCGCTTCGCCAACGGCGTCGCGCTCTCGCCCGACCAGACACTCCTCTACGTGGCCGACTACCGCTCGAAATGGCTCTATTCCTACACCGTCCAGCCGGACGGCACGCTCGCCAACAAGCAGCGCTTCTTCTGGCTGCACGAGCCCGACGCCATGGACCAGAGTTCCGCCGACGGCATCAAGGTCGATCGCGACGGCCGCGTCTATGTCGCCACCGCGCTCGGCATCCAAGTCTGCGATCAACCCGGTCGCGTGAACGCGATCATCCCCACGCCGAACGGCAAGATCACCAACCTCTGCTTCGGCGGACCGCAGTTCGACATCCTCTACGCGACCTGCGCCGAAAAGGTTTACCGGCGGAAACTGAAAACCACCGGCGCCCACGCCTGGGCCGAGCCGCTCAAGCCGGCCACGCCGCGGTTGTGAAAAGCAGTGCGCGGTCTTTGACCCGCCCTTTGGCGTGTTGAGTGTCCACTTTTAGGGCGGGTCAAAGACCACGCCCTACCTACCGATCCGCGTAGCCCCGCGCGTGGCCCGAGTGCCACTTCCAAGCGGTGGCCACGATCGACTCGATGTCGGGGAACTTCACCTTCCAGTTCAGCTCGCGCTGCGCCTTGGAAGAGTCGGCATAGAGCGCCGGCGGATCGCCGGGGCGGCGGGGTTGCGCGATGATCTTCACGGGCCGGCCGGTGACTTTCTCGACGGCGCGGATGACCTCGCGGTTGGAGGTCGGTGTGCCGGTGCCAAGGTTGTAGAAAAGCTGCGCGCCGGGCACGGCGAGCCGGTCAAAGACAGCGATGTGCGCGCGGCTGAGGTCGTCCACATGCACATAGTCGCGCAGGCAGGTGCCATCGGGCGTCGGGTAATCGGTGCCGAAGAGCTCCAGGTGCGGGCGGCGGCCGGTGGCGACATCAATTGTGACGGGAATCAGATGCGTCTCCGGGCTGTGGTCCTCGCCGATGGTGCCATCCTCGGCGGCCCCGGCGGCGTTGAAGTAGCGGAACGCTGCGAAACTGAGTCCGTGGGCGGGCGCGAGGGCCTTGAGGGCGTGCTCGATGTCGAGCTTGGTCTGGCCATACGGATTGATCGGCGCCTGCGGCAGGTTCTCGTGGATGGGCAGGGTCGCGGGGACGCCGAAGGTCGCGCAGGTGGAGGAGAAGACGAATTTCTTCACCCCCGCTCCGATCATGGCATTGAGCAGGTGCAGAGTGGCGACGACGTTGTTGAGGTAATACTTCATCGGCGCCGTGACCGATTCGCCGACGTAACAGTAGGCGGCAAAATGCATCACGACCTCGATCTTCTCGTCGCGCAGCACGCGGCCGACGAACGCCTCGTCGCCGAGGTCGCCCTCGTGGAGCTTGACCCCGGGCGCGAGCGCGCCGCGGTGGCCATAGACGAGGTTGTCGAGCACCACGGGGCGGTGCCCGGCGGCGGCGAGCTGGCGGACACAGTGACTGCCGATGTAACCGGCGCCTCCAACAACGAGAACGTTCATGCGGACGAGGCTTGTATTGCTTTCGCGGGGGGCATGGCTAGCGATTTTCCTTTCCGTCGTAATGAAGCCCTCGCGCATCGTCATCACCGGGGTCGGTCTCACCGCTCCCAACGGCAACTCCCTGCCGGAGTTCCGCCGCAACCTGCTGGAGGGCGTCGCGGGCATCGAGCGCATCGAGGTCCGCTACATGGGCTCGCAGCTCGCCGGCGTGTGCCACTACGACCCGCTGAAATGGCAGAAGAAAAAGGAAGTCCGCGTGGGCACGCGCGCCGGCTCCATTTCGATCTATTGCGCGCGTGAGGCGCTGGCGGACAGCGGCGTGGCCTTCGACGCGCTGCCCAAGGACCGCATCGGGATCTACATCGGCTGCACCGAGCACGGCAACGTCGAGACCGAGAACGAAATCTACAACATCTCGAAATTCGCCTACGACACGAAATTCTGGTCGCACTACCACAATCCCCGCACCGTCGCCAACAACCCGGCGGGCGAAGCCTCGCTCAACCTCGGCATCACGGGCCCCGCCTACACCATCGGCGCGGCGTGCGCGGCGGGTAACCTCGGACTGATCCATGCGACGCAGATGCTGCGCCTCGGCGAGGTGGACTTCGCGATCTGCGGCGGCGTGAGCGAGAGCATCCACACGTTTGGCATCTTCGCCGGCTTCAAATCCCAAAACGCCCTCGCGACGCACGACGACCCGCACAAAGCCTCGCGGCCCTTTGACCTCGCGCGCAACGGCATCGTGATCGCCGAGGGCGGTGCGCTCTATACGCTGGAGCGGCTGGAGGACGCGCAGGCGCGCGGCGCGAAAATCTACGGCGAGATCGCCGGCTACCACGTCAACAGCGACGCCAGCGACTACGTCCTCCCGAATCCCACCCGCCAGGCCGAGTGCGTGCGCGCCGCCGTGCGCCGCGCGGGGCTTGAGCCGCGCGACATCCATATCGTCAACACCCACGCCACCGCCACGCCGCTGGGCGACATCCAGGAGTGCGAGGCCATCCGCGCGGTGTTCGGCGAAGGCTGCCCCGACACCCACATCAACAACACCAAGAGTTTCATCGGCCACGCCATGGGCGCGGCCGGGGCGCTCGAACTCGCGGGCAACCTCCCTTCCTTCGACGATCGCGTGGTTCATCCGACGATCAACGTGGACAACCTCGACCCGCAGTGCGCGCTCCCGGGCCTCGTGCTCAACCAGCCGCGGCAGGCGGCCAAAGTGGACACGATTCTCAATAATTCCTTCGGCATGCTCGGCATAAATTCCACGTTGATTGTTCGCCGCTTTGCGCCGTAACTGCGCCCTCTGACCATGACAAAAGACGAATGCAAACAGGTGGTGCTGGAGATCATCGCGGACATCGCGCCCGACGAGGACCTCAGCAATGTCAAACCCGACGTCCGCCTGCGCGATCAGCTCCAGCTCGATAGCATGGACTTCCTCGACATCGTGATGGAGCTCCGCAAGCGCCACGGCATCGAGGTGCCCGAGAAGGACTACATGCAGCTCGCCTCGCTCGACAGCTGCGCGGAATACCTCACGCCGAAGTTCAACGCACTGCCCGCGAAGGGTTGAGCGATCCTAAGGCAAAGCTGCAGCCGGGCCACGGTGCCCGGCTTTTTTGTTGAAGCGCAAGGTCGCCAAGGCATGAGCAAAGTTGCGCCGCAAAGAGAAGGGACGATGGATGTTTCTTCGCTCCGGCCTTTGCATCGTCGCGTCTTTGCGGTTCACCTCACTGCGTGAATTCCGCCTCACATTACGATGTCGCCATCATCGGCGCGGGCATGTCGGGGCTCGCGGCGGGCATCCGGCTGGCGCACTTTGGGAAGAAGGTCTGCATCTTCGAGCGCCACAACGCCGTCGGCGGGCTCAACAGCTTCTACAGCATCGCGGGCCGCAAGTTCGACGTGGGCCTGCACGCGATGACGAACTTCGTGCGGCCCGGCGTGAAGGGCACGCCGCTAACCAAGCTCCTCCGCCAGCTTCGCATCGAGCGCGACGAATTTGCGCTCTGCGAGCAGAAGCAATCGCGCATCGCATTTGGACCGCGCGGCGAGACATCGCTACGCTTCACCAACGACTTTGCCGTGCTCGAAGCCGAGATCGCCGCGCGATTCCCCGCGCAGATCGATGGCTTCCGCGCGCTGACGGCGGCGGTGCGCGCCTACGACGATGTTTCGCTCGACGCGCAGCCGATTTCCGCGCGTGAGGTCGTGCGCCGGCACCTCACCGATCCGCTGTTGGAGGACATGCTGTTCTGCCCGCTGATGTATTATGGCAGCGCGACGGAGCGCGACATGGAGTTCGGCCAGTTCGTGATCATGTTCAAGGCGCTCTTCCTTGAGGGCTTCGCCCGCCCGTTCGAGGGCGTGCGACTCGTGCTGCGCGTGCTGCTGGAAAAATACCGCGCCGCCGGAGGCGAGCGCCGGATGAAGTGCGGCGTGAAACGGATCGTCGCCCGTGAGGGCCGCGCCGCCGCGCTCATCCTCGACAGTGGCGAGGAGATCACGGCCGACCATATCATCTCGTCGATCGGTGCGCCGGAGACCGAGGCATTGGTTGCCGAACCACCGAAGACCAGTCCCGGCCCCCTGAGTTTTGTCGAGACCATCACGGTCCTCGACCGGCAGCCGGCAGCGCTAGGCTGGGGGAGTGACACCATCATTTTCTTCAACGATTCGGAGCGCTTCGATTACGCACGGCCGGAAGCGGCGGTGGATCCCCGCAGCGGCGTGATTTGCCTGCCGAACAACTTCGACTTCGGGCCGGGGCGCGAACTGAGCGAGGGCGTGCTGCGCGTCACCTGCCTTGCAAACTACGACCGCTGGGCGCCGCTCTCCGAGGAGGCCTACCGCGCGGAGAAGGCCCGCGTGTTCGCCGAGGTGCAGCATAGCGCGCGGCGTTTCCTGCCGCCGGTGGACGATGCGACGCTGGCGGGCGCGACGCTCACGACGGACATGTTCACCCCGCGCACGATCACGAAGTTCACGGGCCACTTTGGCGGCGCGATCTACGGCGCGCCGGTGAAACACCGGCAGGGCCGCACCTCGCTGGAGAATCTCTATCTGTGCGGCACCGATCAGGGATTCCTCGGGATCGTGGGCGCGATGCTCAGCGGCATCTCGATGGCGAATTACCACATTCTCCAGCGCGGATGAAGCAGGCGGGGCTCAGAACTTGAACGTGTTGGTCAGGAGAATTTGCAACGGAGGATCGAAGCGCACGCGGGCGACGGAGCCGTCGGGTTGATGGCGGATCGCGGTGACGGCATCGCTCGTCCAGTTTTGCAGGTTTCGGATGTTCAGCTGCGCGGTCCAGTCGCGGTTGCGCATGATCCGGAGGCGGTAACCGAGCGTGAGATCGACACTGAGCTCGGTGTCGGCCCGATAGGGGCGGGTGACGTCAGGCAGGATCAATCCGCGCGGGTCGTTCAGGAGCGGGTAGCCGGTCGCATAGGTGTCTTCCCAGCGGAGGGCGCCGCCGAAGGAGAATCCTTTCAGGCGCCCCTCGCTGAACTGATAGCGGCTGATCAGATTGAAGCGCCATTTGCGCTGCTCGGCCTGCGGCTTTCCCTCCTGGCCCTTGATGGCGTAGTAATCGAGGAGACGATCGTTGATTTGCTGTGTCGTCGTATTCCCGTTCACCGGCTCGACGGGAAGATTCCAGTCGAGGTCGCCATACTGGGTGAGATGCGGCACCCAGACTTTATCCAGGAGCGAGGTCAGCGCGGGCGCGATGTTGGTGAGGATGGTTTCCTGCTTGGCGGCGTTGAACGCGATGCGCCAATTGCGAGACGGGTTGAGCGTGATCTCAGCCTCGAAGCCACGGGCTTCGATGTCGTTGGTGTCGGTGATCGCCCCGGCCCACTGGGTTTGTGAGGCACCGTCGGGCGCCATGCGGTAGTTGTAGGCGGTCTTCAGTTCGTCGGTGAGAAAGGGCGCGATGGCGGCCCGGGCGGCGCGCGCTTTGGTGAGATTGGGATAGAGCGCGGCGAGCGCGGCATCGCGGGTGAGGCCGTCCTCGGTCAGGCCGGTGCCAGGATCGACGACGATGGCGTTGCGCACGGCGTCGTCGATTCTGCCGTCGTCATCGGCATCCACCTCGCGGATATTGCGGTTCAGGTTGCCGAAATGGTTGAAAATATTCGTGTTCGTCTGGTTGAAGAGATCCGAGACACTGGCGGTCGCGCCGGCGAGGGTGGAGTCATACCAGTTGAGGCGCGCGACGACCTTGTTGTCCCAGAGGTAAACCGTGACACCATAATCCCGGCTGGTGCCGGTCGGGGAAGGCACGGGGCGGCGGAATTGATCCACGCGATCGGTGGCGGGGATGAAGTTTTCCGACTGGTTGTAGTGGAATGTGAGGTTGAGCGCCCGCGGCAGCTTGATGAGTTGCCGCGGCCAGCTCAGGACGCCACCGTAGCCAAAGATGTGGCTCTTGGAGAGCGTGAAGTCGCCATCCTCGGCGCGGAAGCGATCTGGCGAGAGATCGGGGATCTCGTCGAGGCCCACGAGATTGGCCTCCGTGTTCAGCCAGGTCTTCACGGTGTCCTCGCGGTAGCCGGCGTTAACCACGAGGAGCCGTTCCCAGAAGAACGACTGGGTGTTGAGCGCGACGGAGGTGACTTTGGTGTGCTGGAGGCGATAATTCCGCGCCGGCACTTCGCGGGGCGTGAACGTGCCCAGGACAAAGCCCTCATTGCCGTTGGCGCGGGAGGCATCGCCGATGTTCGCGTTGGTGGCGTCGGGTCCGAGATTCCAGCTTAGTTTTTGAAACGAGGCGTCGCGCGCAGGCTGGAGTTGGTAGTTGGCGGGGCCAAAGACGAAATCGGAAAGCTTGAAATTCGGATCGGTGAACGCCTGGGGCTGGGCCGGGCCGAGGTAGGCGTAGATGGGAACGTTGCGGACGTTGTTGGCCGTCTGGCGCGCGTTGGCCTCACCGATGTGAAGGGCCGGCTCGGGATCGCCGAAGGAATTGAACACCCAGTTGATCAACTTCTCATCATAGGTTGAGCGATCGGCCAGCAGGGTGACGGTGTGGCTGCCGAGCAGGCGGGAAAGCCAGCCGCGCTTCATATGCTCGGCGAAATCGTATTTGGCGAATCCCGTGAAGCGCACGGCTTCGCGCTGCGTGTCGATGGTGCGCCGGCTGCCTTTGGTGAGGATGAACGGTCGCCCGTAGTTGGGATTGCGCATCGGGGCCACGACCTTGGACGTCTTGTAATTCGGATCGGTGGGCAGCCAGAGCGTCTCGTTGATATCGAAGAGCACACGCGAATTGCCGCCGTTGAAGGCGACAAAGTCGCGGCGGAAGAGATCCTGGGAATCGTAGGCGACCTCGAAGCCGGCCCGGCCACGCGCGAGCACCTGCTCAAGGGCCACATTGTAGTTCACAAAGTCGCGGGTGTAGTAGTCGTTGTCCCAGCCGAGATTCGCCTTGCTGAAATCCATCGTCTTCAGGTCAGTGAAGCCTTGGTCGAGCCAGCCGGTGCCTTTGATGTCGCTCTCGTTGCCGTGGTAAACGTTGTAGGGCGCGCCGGTCGAGGTGCGGTTGGGTGCAAAAAAGGGATCGCGCCCGATGTAGTCGGCCGCGCGATATTGATCGGTGTAGGCGAAGGCAGGCTGACGGCCGTTGGTGCCGTCGAAGACGAGGCCGTAGGCGCCCGCGCCCCACGCGGCATTGCCGAGGCTGTTGGCATCGGGGGTGTTTCTCACGACGTATTTTTGCTTATCGGCGGCGGAAAGCCGGTTCCACTGCGCCTGGGTCGGGCCCTCGACGTGCGCGAAGCGCTGGAGGTTGTCGTAGGCGTTGATCGACATGCGGCCGACCACCGGGTCGTGCAGGAAGGTGGAGAGGTTCTGCTGCGGGAGGAGGACATCGGGGGCGTTGCCCTTGATCCGGCCATTCTCGACGTAGGCGCGGATGATGGTGTTGGTGTTGCGGAAAGGCCGGAGGGTGACGGCGCCATACTGGCGGTCGTCATTCTTGTAGGTGGGCTCCTGCCGGTAGGTCGTCCGGTCCACCAGCATCGCGGCGTGAATCGCGAGGAGATTGGGCACGATGATCCGGTTCAACTTGAAGGAGCCGCGGTAGGAGGGCGTGTTGCCGCCGCTGCCGAGGCGCGTGCTAATCTCGTTGTCGTTATGAAATCGCGCCTTGCTCAGGCTCACGTTGGCGAGACCTGCCGGCGAACCGAGGCCGAAGAGAAACGAATTGGCGCCGCGGTTGATGTCGATGCGCTCGGTGTTGAAAGAGTCGAAGGGGATGTCGGTCTTGAAATAATTCCTCGAGCGATCCGGCGCGGCGAGACCGCGGACGCGGCTGGTGCCGTCGGGATCGCGGCGTGCGCCGCCCGTGCTGGTCTCGCCCGCACCGCCGTCGCTCGCGCCGGTGAAATTGCCCAGGATGCCGCCGACCTCGGTGCTGGTGGTGTATTGGAAAAGCTCCTCCACCCCTGTCACGCCGAGGTCGTCCATGAACTCCTTGGTGATGACCTGAATGGAGGAGCCGACGTTCTTCAGCTCAGTGCGGAGGCGGCCGCCGGCGAGCGTCTGGGTGGCGAGATAGCCAAGCTCACCGCTCTCCTCGACGAGAAAGGGCGAGAGTTCGAGCACGGTATCCGTCGGTGAGGATTTTCGATCGGGATTTGTCTGGCCGACTGACACGGGGGCGAGGCCCGCTGCAAACAGTGCAGTCACAAGGCCGAGGGGGTGGACGGTGTTTTTCATGGGCAGCGCAGGGTTTGGCTCCGGTTGCCTCCGTGACGACGGACTGGGAACGCGCGCTCGATGGCATGCAGCGTGGCGCTCTTGCGCCGTCGCTGGATTCGGGTGCGGCCGCTTGGGGTCAATCGGAGCCGGGTGAGGAAATATGTCCCGGCTCCGGCCATAACTCACGGCTTTCTGACTGACAAAGCAGTCAGGGTGATGGGCGCTCACTGTGCGCCCTGGGAGTGAAGCTTCAGTTCCGGCCCGGATGCCGGAACGCGGCTTTCAAAGCGCGGCTGGTGCCGCGCCGCGCCAGCCGGCCTTCCACTGCGCCAAGAGTTTTTCGACAAGCGCGGCGTGATCGGGGCGCTGGGCGAGATTCTGGTTCTCCTGCGGATCGGTCTGGTGGTCGTAGAGCTCGATGGCGTCGATCTTCGCATGGTCGTTGCGGTGGACCCAGACGACGAAGCGATGGCGCTCGGTGCGCATCGCGTAACCCATGAGCTGCTGGCCGGCGTTGGTGCGAGGATACTGGCTGAAGGCGGCCTGTTTCCAGGCGCGCGCGGGATTCTCGATGAGCGGCTTGAAACTCAGGCCTTCGAGATGCGACGGGAGCGGCAGGCCGGCGAACTCGGCTAGGGTGGGATAGATGTCCACAAACTCGACGAGGCCGTTGGTCTTGGCGCCGGTGTGTTTCTGGCCGGGCACGGAGAGGAGGAGCGGGCTGTTGGTGTCGTTCTCGGTGTTGGTGTGTTTGCACCACGCATCGTGCTCGCCGAGTTTCCAGCCGTGGTCGCCCCAGACGATCACGATGGTGTTCTTGCGGAGGTCGAGGCGGTCGAGTTCGTCGAGCACACGGCCAAGCTGGGCGTCCATGTAGGAGATGGCGGCGTAGTAGCCGTGCTTGAGCTGGCGCGCGAGGTCGTCGGGAATCGCGCCGGCGGGGATGCCGTGGTAGGCGCGCATCTCGCCGCCCGCCTGCACGGCATAGTCGGGTGCGTCCTTCGGGCGAAATTTGTTCGGCGCGAGCTGGATTTTGGCTGGGTCGTAGAGGTCCCAATATTTTTTGGGCGCGACGAAGGGCAGGTGCGGTTTCACAAAACCGACGGCGAGGAAGAAGGGGTCCTTCTTGCGCGCGATTTCACCGAGTGCGGTGATGGCGAGCTTCGCGGTCTGGCCGTCGGCGAAAGTATCGTCTGGCACGTCGGCGCCCTCGAAGGCGGGGCCGCGGGAGCCGGGCACGGTGGGGGCTTTCTGCTTCTTGCCGTTTTTCTTCTTGGCGGCGTCGGTGGCATCGGCGGTGGCAAACTGGCGCTGGTTGAGCGCGAGGTTTTCGGGGAGCCCGTAGGCTTGGCCGCGCGGTTGTTGCCACGGCACGGACCAAGTGGGCGCGTCGTCGTAACCGCCGTGGTAGATCTTGCCCATGCCCTGGACGAAGTAGCCGTGATTCTTGAAGTGTTGGCCGAGCGTGACGACGTGGGGCAGTGCGGTGCGGAAATGCGTGACGAGGTCCCAGACCTTGGTGGTGTCGGGTCGTGCGCCGGTCATGAGGCTCGCGCGCGAGGGCGAGCAGACGGCCTGCTGGCAGTAGGCGCGGTTGAACGTGATCCCTTCCCGCGCGATCCGGTCCAGGTTGGGGCTCTTGATGTAGCTGGCGCCGTAGGCCCCGAACTCAGGACGCAGGTCGTCGACGGCGACGAAGAGGATGTTGGGTCGGTCGGCAGCGAAGGCTGCCAACGTGGCGAATAATGCGCAGGTCGAGGCAAAGATTTTCATGTGAAATGGGGCTATTGGAGTGCGAACACCTGCATGGCATGTCGTGCAAATGCGAAGTGTCCTCGAACCGGGAGCGGCATGAGAGAGGCACGTGAGTCTACTTTTTGGACTTCTTCTTCTGGTTTGGAGCCGGTGGGGCTGGCAGCGCAAAGGTTATTGCCCGAGCGATTGAGGCGAGCGAGACGGTGGAGTGATCCTCGTCCTGAAAAATCGTGTAGCGGACGGCGAGTTGTTCGGGGTTCAATTTGCCGAGGCGATCAGCGAGATTTCGGGCATTGGCGACCATGCCGTTGGCTGCCTCGTCTGCTCGTGCTGCCGGGTCCGGCCCGCTGTATTCCTCCCCGCTTGCGGAGGTCATGAGGATTCGCGCTTTAATGGCACCGTCTCGGGCTTTTTCTGAAAACGCAGCTTCGTCGACTAGGACGGCACGGTTTCCTTGCCAGATCGATGGGCTTATGGCGAGGTAAGTGCTGAAGTTCGTCGGCGTGCGAAAGAGTGCGCGCAAGACGGCGAGTCCGCCAATGGATTTTCCATAGAGTATGTAGCGGGCAGGATCGACCGCGTAGCGGGACGCCACGAAAGGTTTGATCTCCTCCTCAATGATGCGGAGGAAAGCGTCGCAACCGCCTGATCCGTTCGGGAAACGGCTTTGCTCGACCACGACGGTCAGGTCGATGGCCCTTCGGCGGACGACCTCAGCACGATCTTCGGTCGGGTAGCCTATTCCTACCACGATCGCGGGATCGAAGGATCCGCTGCCCCACGTGGCGGTGTCGGAGGCGGCGCGAAAATACCAGTTGCCGTCGATCACGAAGAGCACGGGGTAGCGTTTGCCAGGCTCCGCTTTTGGCGCGGAGATCATCAGGCGGTAGGGCTGCCCGTTGATCGCCGAAGTGAAGTCGAACTGACGCTCGCGCGAGACCGCTACGGGACCGGTGTCGGTGAAGGTGGCTTTGGTGCGGGAGGCATCCTCCGCGGCAGAGCAAAAGCAGGACAAGACGAGCGTCGCGAGAGTCGTTGGGACAATACTAAACCGGGGGGATTTTTTGGTCATGGAACTCTTGAACGGCTAGGGCTGAAAGGTTTTGGAAGGGTGAAGGTGATGCAAGCGCGATGCCCGCCAATCCTGCTTGTTGCGACGACTCCCATGAGTGGCATCACTGCGAAACCCGTTTCTCAATTGAGCGATAGGGTCGGCCGGCGAGTTGCTACACCCTGCGGGCGGGCCGGGGCGGCGAGGACCGAACCGGCGGGGCAGAGGAATGCGGTGAACGTCGCGAGTCGGAACAGCGTAAGTGGGGTCATGGGAATGGCGCCGAGGCTCGGACGTTGGCTGCGGACGGAGGATTAGGGGCGGGGAGCGGCGACGGCCGATTTTTTCTTGCCGGAAGATTTGGCCGACTGGCCGGGAAGCTCGGGACGGAGGTCGAGCTGGGCGCGGAGATCGCGGACGACCTCGGGGTGGGCGGCGGCGTGGTTGCGGGTCTCGAAGGGATCGGTGGCGTAGTCGAAGAGCTCGAACTGCGGGGAACCATCGGCAGCGCGGGCGGCAATGAGGCGCCAGCGCTCGGTGCGGATCGTGCGCTGGCCATCGGTCCAGAACGCTCGCGCGGGTTTCGCAGCCGGGGTGGCGGGACGCTCGAGCTGCGGGCGCAGGCTGCGGCCGTCGAGCCCGGCTGGAGCGGGCAGCCCGCAGAGATCGGCGAGGGTGGGGAAAATATCCACGGTCTCGACGAGCGCGGTGCTCGTGGCGCCGGGTTGGGAGAGGCCGGGGGCGCGGATGAGGAGAGGGGATCGGAGCGAGTTCTCGTAGAGGCAGTGCTTGCCCCAGATGGCGTGCTCGCCGAGGAGGAAGCCGTGGTCGCTCCAGAGGACGACGATAGTGCGGCCGGCGGGGTCGAGGGACTTGAGGGCGTCAAGCACGCGGCCGATTTGCGCATCCACGTAGCTCACGCTCGCGGCGTAGGCGCGGCGTGCCTCGCGGGCGTAGGCGGGATCAGTGTCGGGGTCGCGACCGGCGTTTCCATAGTTGCGGCGAAATTCGCCGCTCGCATGCCACGTCGAGGGCCACGTCGGCTTGGCAGCGGCGGCGGGAGGGAGCGCGGGGATTGTTTCCGCATCGTGCAGATCGAAATAGCTTTTCGGCGCGGCGAAGGGCAGGTGCGGTTTGAAGAAACCGACGGAGAAGAACCACGGCTCCGCGGAAGCGGCGAGGTCGCGGAGCTGCTTCACCGCCTCGTCGGCGACCCAGGCGTCGGGGTAGGCGGAGTCGGGGCCTGGAAACGCCTCGATCGGGGGAGTTTTTCCCGGGGTGCGCGGAACGCCGTTGGCGTAGCCATGCATAATCTTCTCGGCTTCGCCCCAGGGCGTCTTCGGAATCCATGAGCGTGTCCAGGCGCCGGGGAGTTCCTCGGGACCGTCGGCCCAGAGTGGGCCGGTTCGGCCCCCAGGGTGATGGGTGATTTTTCCGAGGGCGTAGGTGCGGTAGCCGTGGCGTTGAAGCCACGCGGGGAGATTGGCGTCGCCCCAGGTGGCGTGAGTGGTGGCGATGCCGCCGTTGCCGACGTGCGCGGCTTCATTCGGGTAGCGGCCGCGCAGGAGGGCGCAGCGCGAGGCTCCACAGGTGGGCACCTGCACGTAGTGGTGGGTGAAGATGCGAGCGGTGGCGGCGAAAGCGTCGAGTTGCGGCGTGCGGGCATGGGCCGCGCCCATCGCGCGGAGATCGTTGCGCAGATCATCGACGGCGATGAAGAGGACGTTGGGACGCTTGGGCGCGGTTGCAGCCGTGGCTGTAGCGGTGGCGGAGAGGGCGAGGGGGCAGAGCAGGAAAAGAGTGAGGCGGGAAAAGCGGAGGCGTTTCATGGGGCGGGGCGTTTTTGGACCGAAGGGTAGGGTCGGCCGGCGAGGAGTCGCTGGCCATCGGAAAATCCCTCGGGGCGACCGGCGAGTTGCTGCACCATGCGGGCCCGCCACAGGGCGACGGCCGCGCCGGCGGAGTTGGCACGCGCGAGGTCGCGTTCTTCGCGCGGGTCGCGTTCGAGATCGAACAGCTGCTCGCTGCCGTCAGCGGGGCGCCAGATGAATTTGTGCCGGCCGTCGGTGAGCGCGTGAAAGGCCTGAGCGGGGCCGTAAGTGGCGGCGTGCTCAAGGTGCAGCAGCGCGCGCACGGGCGCGCTCGCGCCACGCAACACCGGCACAAGGCTCACGCCGTCGAGTCTCGGTGAGGGGACGGCCGCGAGTTCGAGGAGAGTGGGCATGATGTCCTCGAGGCACACGGGTGACATCGGGCGGAGCGCGGCGGCGAATTTCAGCTCCGGTGAGGCCGCGATGATGAACGGGATGTTGGCTGAGCCCTCGTAGGGCTCGCATTTCCTAAAAAACCCGTGGTCGCCCAGCATCTCGCCGTGATCGGTGCAAAGAATGACGACCCACGGGCGATGGGCGCGCGCGCTGCGCGCCGTGAAGTCGGCGATGAGCGGCGCGACCTGCGCGTCGAGGTGCTCGATGAGCCCGAAGTAGCCGGCCTGCGCCTTGCGCAGTGTGTCGCCTTCGAGGCGCACGCGCTGGCCCTTCTGGCTGCTCGCGGGCGGGAGATTTTCCCACTTCACCCAATCGCCACGCGCGACGGGCGGGAGCGTGGCCGCGAGATATTTTTCAAACAGATCCTTCGGCGGAAACAGCGGCGGGTGCGGCGCGTAGAAGGAGGCCGTGAGAAACAACGGCCGCTCGGTCGCCGCCTCCGCGACCACCTGCCGCGAGCGCCGCGCAACCCATGTGGTGGGATGGAGCGCATCGGGGAGGTCCCAGGGCTTCGCCTGCCAGAAATTTGTCGTGAGTCCGAGGCGTTCAATGGTCGCGCGGACACCGCCCGATTCCGGCGCGGCGGCCTTGAGCGCGCGGTCGTAGTCGTCGTCGTTGAGATAGGTGGAGCCGAGGATTTCCTGGGTGTAGCCGATGTCCGGGTTCGGCGGGTTCTGGTGCATGTTGCGGCCGACGAGCACGGTCGCGTAGCCGGCCTGCGCCAGGAGTCCGGGCAGGCTGGGGCGGTTGTTCTTGAACGGCGCGTAGCCGACGAGACCGCTCGTGGACGGAAACGTGCCCGTGAGCAGCGAAAGCCGCGCCGGGATGCACGACGGGCATGTGGAGTAGGCGCGGCGAAACAGCGCGCCGTGCATCGCGAGCGCGTCGAACGTGGGCGTGCGCACGACGGGATGGCCGACGGCTGACAGGGCGTCGCCCCGCATCTGGTCGGGCATGAGCAGCAGGATGTCGGGCGCTGGCGCAGCCATCAAACTGCACGTGATGGTGAAGAATGCAGCCACCCGTGACGTGAAAGCGGAAATTTCCAGGGATCGTTTCATACGGTGCGTGAGGTCCGGTCCTATGGCTGATAATCGAAATCTACGGCGGGGATAGTGAGGTTCTGGTCACTGGCAACCCTGTGGATGTGGCCGCACTGCATCCTTGTCGAACGGCCGCACCAGCCCGTGCGCAAGCCAGCCCCAGCACGGTCTCAAGCACGACCGAGACGCCGAAGTCGCGGCGCTCGCGGGAGAACTTCCACGCGGTCACGGATGCCTTCAGCGCCTGGCTAGCGGCTTCGATCCGTGCTTTCTCCTGCGCACGTGGACGTGCTCCTCAATAATCGCGTGTCTGCCAGCGCGGCGGCATCTTGTTGCGGCGCATCGCATCTTTGCCGCGACAGTCCTGATTGGTAGAGCGAGGGCCGGCAGCGTGATTGAGCACCCATGGGCCCGTCGCACCAAATGGTCGTCGCCAATACATCGATTGCCCCTTTCCAATGGGTCGTCGCCCTAAAACCGGCGGGTGAAATTGAGGCGCACCGTGCGCGGCTCGGCCGGGTGGAAGTGCCGATCGTCCACGCCCGCCGCGGCCTCGCCCGGCAGGCGGGAGAGATAGAAATACGCGATGTCTTGGCTGCGCCGATCGAGGGCGTTCAGCACGTCGATGGCCACGTCCCATGACTTGGCGCGCCAGCCGAGCCGCACATAGAACAAGAGGGAGGAGGCGGCGCGCACGGAGTTGTCCTCAATGAGCGGTTGCGGGCCGAAGTAGCGGAGGCGCACGCTGCCGCCGAAGCCCTCGCGTCCGCCGAACACCGTTCCCGCCGTCAGGACGGTGGAGATGGAGTTGGCGATGCGCGTGCCGCCGCCGGCGTCGTCGCGGTAACGCGCCTGCGTGAGCGCGAGGTCACCGTCGAACGCCAGCCACGGCGAGACGCGGTAGAAGTTGGCCCACTCGAGACCATGACGGCGCGTGCGGCCCGTGGCTTCTGTGCCGCCGGCGTCGCCCACGAAGACGAGCTCCGAATCAAGATCGAGCGTCCAGGCAGTGAACGAGGTGACGAGGCCAGGGACGGCGGCGGAGCGCACGCCGATTTCCGCGCCGCGCGAGCGGGCGAGGGGCGTGACGCGATCGACGGGCGTCACGCCGTCGGTCGGATCAATGCGGATGGTGGTGCCGCGCGCGTCGTTGCTGTGGAAGCCGAAGCCAGCATTGGCGTAGAACTCGGTCTTGGCCCACGGCCCGAGCGCGAGTCCGGCCTTGGGGCTGAGGATGTCGGCGAGGCGGCGGCCGGAATTGCGCGCGTCATCGCTCGTGACCTGGAAGCTGTAGGCGTCGGCGCGCACACCGGCGGTCGTGCGGAGCCAATCGCTCCAACGTGTTTCGTTCCGTGCGAAGACGCCGAGGCTGGCTTCATTGACCTCGTCGTCGCGCACGGTGGAGAGCCGCTGGCGCTGCGCCGTGCGATGCAGGCCGAGTTCGCCGATGCGATCCGCGCGGGCTTGCACGCCGATCGTCGTCTCGCCGCGGCCCGGGCCCGTCCACGTGCGGGTGAGCGCGCCACCGGCAACCCAGCGCCGGTCGCGCTGGTTGAACTGGTCGCCATTCACCGGGTCATCGAGGAAGTAGGTGAAATTGGAAAAAAGATTCAGCCGATAGTGGATCGCGTAGGCGTTGAGGCGCGTGGTGGCCTCGGCGCCCTTGATCGTGGCGTCGAACGCGAGGCTCGCGCGATCGCTCTCGCCGCCGTTGCTGGCGTCGACATGGCCGAAGCGGTCGAGCAGGCCGGCCGCGACGGCGCGCTGGGGGATCTGATCGGTTGCGCGCCACTCGCCGCGATAGGCCGTGGCGGTGAGGCGAAGGTCGGCTTGCGGGGTGCTCCAGGCGTGGCGCAGGAAAACATTGAGGCGCTCGGAGTCCTGGCGGAGCTGCCAGGGCCCGTTGTCGCGCGTGAACTCGAGGGCGCCGGTGGTGGCCGCCGCGCCGGTGCGCACGGTGAGGCCGCCGGCGAATCGCGCATAGCCGTTTTCGCCGACGGTGAGCGTCGCAAAGGGCGCGCGCAACGCGTCGAATTGCCGAAATTCCGCGGCCCCGGCGGCGGAGAAATCGCCGACCTCGGCGAAGAACGGCCCCTTGTTGTAGTCCACCTGCCGGACCAACTCGGGGATGATGAAATTGAGATCGGAGTAGCCCTGGCCGTGGGCGTGCGAGCGCATGTTCACCGGCAGGCCATCGACGCTGAGGGAGAAATCCGTGCCGTGGTCGAGGTTGAAGCCGCGCAGGAAATACTGATTGGCCTTTCCGTCGCCCGAATGCTGCGTGATGACGACGCCGGGGACGACCTCGAGCAGTTCACCGCGCCGCAGAAAGGGTCGCGCCTCAAGCTCAGCCGCGCCCACGATGCCCTGCGAGGCCGACATCGCCACTCCGACCAGATCCGTGTCGCGGCCCTGCACGACAAGGGGGGCGAGTTGCGTGGGGGGCGGCGAGCCGGCGGCGTGGCTTTGCCCGGACAAGGCCGGGGGGACGCAGGAGCCGAGGGCCAGCAGCGCGCACCAACCTCCACGAGCGAGAGACGAGGACCGCGGGTCGGAAAAGGGGCGGCGCGCACGAGTGATCATCGCGAGTGCTTCGTCTGGCGTGCGCCGTCGGATGCGATCCGCGGTGATATTATGGCCCCGGCGTGCCACCCACCGCCCGCTGGAGCGCGTAGTGCGCAGCGTTGTGCTCGGCGATGGCCTGGAGGTAGTCGAGGCGGGCCTTGGTGTAGTCCTGCTCGGCCAGCACGGTCTCAAACACAACCGAGACTCCGAAGTCGCGGCGCTCGCGGGAGAACTTCCAGGCGGTCTCGGATGCCTTCAAAGCCTGGCTCGCGGCTTCGAGCCGTGCGGTCACCCCGCGCACGCGGGCGTGCGCCTCGATGACTTCGCGGGTGACTTGGTCGCGCAGGCGTTCCTGCTCGAGTTTCGTCGTGCGGCTGCGGGCGTCGGCGGCGCGGGTGCGCGCGCTGTCGAAGAGACCGCCGGGGCCGACGCGCCAGCTCACGCCGATCGCGTAGTCCTCGCTGTCGTGAAATTCGCCCCAGGTGTTGCCTCCACGGCCGCCGCGCAGGCCACCCACTTGGGCGCTGGCACCGACGCTCGGCAGCAGCGGACCGACCCGCGCAGCCTTGGCCTGCGTCGCGGCGGCTTCGGAGATCGCGCCGGCTTGGTTGATCTCGGGCCGGCGGGCGAGCGCCTGCGCGATGAGCGCGCCTGGCGTGACCTCGGCGGGGAAAAGCGTGAGCGGCGCCAGCTCGCCTTCGCGCGGCTGGAGATCGGTCGCGGGCGGGAGGCGGAGCATCGTGGCGAGGCGGGCGGCGGCGATGGCGCGCTGCTCCGCGGCGGTGGCGGCGAGCGTGCGGTTCCGGGCCGACTGCGCCTCGGCGCGCGCGGCATCGCCCGCGGAGGCGACGCCGGCGATCACGCCGTTGCGAACCTCGGCGGCATAGCTGTCGGCCACGCGCTGGGCTTCGCTGGCGGCGCCCACGGCGGCTTGGGCGCGCGCGAGTTCGAAATAACCCGCGGCGGCCTGCGCCACGGCTTCGAGCCGGCGGGCATTGAGCGATTCGCTGGCGGCGCGCGTCAGTTGCTTCGCGGCGAGCGACTGGTAGTAGGCCTCGCCGACATCGACCTGCGCGGCGATGGTCACGCCGAGGCCGAGGGACTGCTTCCGGGTGTCGAGCATGTTGCCCACGACATCCTGCAGGCGGCCGTCGTGGCGGCGCCACGCGACTCCGGGCGAGATCCATGGGAAAAATTTCTGCCGGGCCTGCTCGTGCGCCGCCTCGGCCTCGGCGAGGCGCTCCTGCGCGACAGCGACATCGAGATTCTGCGCGCCGGCGAGGCGCAGAGCCGTCGCGAGATCGATGGGGTAAGGGGCGTCCGCCGCGCTGAGCGCGGTGGCGGCGAGAAGGGCGAGGAACGCAGCGCGTTTCATTTGGCCTCCGTGGCGGTGATGGCCTGGCCGTCGACGAGGGCGAGTTTGCCCACGAGGATCACGGACGCGGAGGCGTCGAGGCCCGCGACGACTTCGACGCGGGCGCCATCGTTGAAACCGATCTTGATCGCGGTCTTCTTCGCCTTGCCGGCGGTGGCGACGAAGGCGAACGCGTTGGCCTTTTCCATGACGAGGGCCTCGACGGGTAGGGTGAGGACATCGGTGTGCTTATCCACGCCGACCTTGATCGTGGCATACATGCCGGGGCGCAGCGCGAGGCCGGGATTCGGGAGGTCGGCTTCGACGAGCATCGTCTTGGTGGCTTCGTCGAGGACGTAGGCGAGGCGCGAGACCTTGGCCTCGAGGGGCGCGGCGGTGACGCCCTCGACGCTCACGCGCACGGGCTGGCCGACCTTGACGCGGGCGGCTTCGAGCTCAGGCACGGCGACGGCGGCGCGGATGGTTTGGAAATCCGTGAGCGTGACGAGCGCGGCGCCCTGCGGCGTGCTGCTGGCCGTGGCGGCGGGGATAAAGGCGCCGACATCCGCGTAGCGCGCGGTGACGATGCCGGCGAAGGGGGCGGGCATCTTGGCGAAACCGAGCAGCGTCTCGGCGCGCGCGTGGTTGGCGCGGGCGATCTCGGCGCGGCCGCGGAGGGTGTCGAGGGCGAGCGGGGTGACGAGCTCGGGGGATTTGGCGGCGGCGGCTTCGAGGCGGGCGAGTTCCGTGGTGGCGGCGCTGGCCTCGGCGCGCGTGCGCGCGAGGTCGGCGAGGAGATCGGGCACCTCGAGTTCGGCCAGCGGTTGGCCGGCGGTGACGGCGTCGCCTTTGTCCACATGGATGGCCTTCAGGTAGCCGCCGACTTTGGCGTAGAGCGTGGCCTGCTGGTTGGCCTTGAGCGTGCCGGGCAGGGTCACGTAGCGGACGACGTCGCCGCGCGCGGGGCGGACGACCTTGACCTCGGTGGAGGCGGGGAGGGCGACGGTGGAGGTTAAGAGGAGGAGAGGCAGTAGGCGCATGGAGAGTGGTTGAATTTGTAGCCGCGAGCGTGAGCGAGTGGTGGGCGGACGAGCCACTCGCTCACGCTCGCAGCTACTGGCTTAGGACTTGGCGGGTTTTTCGTAGTATGAGCTGGCGGCGTCGTCTGGGTCGAGGGACGGCGAACGGGTGCTGCGGCCGGCGAGGATGGCAAAGAACGGCGGGAGCACGAAGAGCGTGGCGAGCGTCGCGAGGGCGAGGCCGCCGACGACGGCGCGGCCGAGCGGGGCGGTCTGGTCGCCGCTATCGCCCAGGCCGAGCGCGAGCGGCATCATGCCGGCGATCATGGCGAAGCTGGTCATGAGGATGGGCCGCAGGCGGCTGCCGGCGCCGGCGATGGCGGCGGCGCGGGCGTCGCCGGACTGGCGGCGGCTGCGCTCGGCAAAGGTGACGAGGAGAATCGCATTCGCGACCGCCACGCCCACGGCCATGATCGCGCCCATGGCGGACTGGATGTTGAGCGTCATGCCGGTGAGCCAGAGCACGAGCACGACGCCGGCGAGCACGGCGGGCACGGTGGAAATGACGGTGAGCGAGAGCCGCACGGACTCGAAGTTGGCCGCGAGCAGCAGGAAAATCACGATGATGGCGATGATCAGGCCGGAGCGGAAACCGTCGAGCAACTGCTCGAGCGGCACGATCTGGCCGCGGAGATCGACCTTGGTGCGGGCCTCGGGCGGCGCGCCGGCCTCGGCGATGGCTTGGCGGATGGCGCGCGTGGAGGTGCCGAGATCGGAGCCGTGGATATTGGCGGTGATGCTCACGAGGCGGACGAGGTTGTAGCGCTCGTAGGTGCCGACGGAGGTGCCCGGCGTGATGGCCGCGAGATTGCGCAGGAGGACGGGCGGACCGTGGGAAGAAGTGACGGGGATGTTGCCCAAATCCTCGAGCGTGGTCGTGCGCGCCTCGGGGATCTGGACTTGGACGTTGAAGCTGATGCCCGAGCCCGGATCGGCCCAGAAGAGCGGGGTGGTGAAGCGGCTGGAGGTGGTCGCGGCGACGAGCGAGCGGGTGACGTCCGAGACCTTGACGCCGAGCAGGCCGGCGCGCTCGCGGTCCACGTTCACGCCGATGTTGGGATAGTCGAGGGTTTGCGCGATCTGCACATCGCGCAGGTAGGGGATGGTTTTCAGGCGCTCGATGATTTTGTCCGCGTAGGCCTTGCTGACCGGGAGGGCGGAGCCGCTGACGGCGATCTCAATGGGGGTCGGCGAGCCGAAGCTCATGACGCGCGAGACGATGTCCTGCGGCTCGAACGAGATTCGCACGTCCGGCAACTCGCGCGCAAAGACGGCGCGGAGCTTTTCCTTCAGCGCCTCGATGCGGATGCCGGTGCCCGGCTTGAGCTCGACCGCAAGCCAGCCCTCCTCGGGGCCGCCGTTCCAGAGATGCACCAGGTTGACGGGGAAGCTGGAGTTGTGGACGCCGACCATGCCGATGGTGACCTCGATCTTGTCGGCGCCGCCGGCCTCGCGGGTGATGATGTTCAGGACCTGCTTGGCGATCCCCTCGGTGAGATCCACCCGCGTGCCGCTCGGGGCGCGGAGGCGGAGGGCAAACTGGCCGTTGTCGGTCTTGGGGAAAATCTCCGTGCCGAGTCGCGCGCCGAAGATCGCTATGATCGCGCCGCAGGCGACGAGGTAGATGATCGCCAGCGGCCAGCGCAACCCGACGATGCCACGCAACAAGCCGGTGTAGCCGCGCTGCATCTTCGCGAAATAGGAAGCCTCGTGGATCCCGGCGGCGTGGCCGCGGAGAAACCAAACCGAGAGCACCGGGACGAGCGTGCTGGACAGCAGATAGGATGAAATCATCGCGAAGCCGACCGCGAGGGCCAGCGGCACGAAGAGCGCCTGCGCGGCGCCGACCATGAAGAACGCCGGGATGAACACCGCGAGGATGCACAACATCGCGAGCAGGCGGGGCAGGGCGGTCTCGCGCGTGCCCTCGAGGGCGGCGCGCGAAATCGAAGAGCCGCGGGCGAGGTGCGCGTGGATGTTTTCCACGGCGACCGTCGATTCATCCACGAGGATGCCGATGGCGAGCGCGAGGCCGCCTAGCGTCATGAGGTGAATCGTCTGGCCCGTGATCCAGAGGGCGAAGATCGCGCCGAGGAGCGAGAGGGGGATGTTGATGACGACGATGAAGGCGCTGCGCCAGTCGCGGAGGAAGAGGAGCACCATCAAGCCGGTGAGCAGGGCGCCGAGGCCGCCCTCCTTCAGCACATCGCGGATCGTGCGGTTGACGACGGGCGACTGGTCGAAGACGTAGCTGACCTTGATGTCGTCGGGCAGGATTTTCTGAAACTCGGGGATGTTCTGTTTGACAAGGTTGACGACATCGAGGGTGGAGGCGTCGCCGCGTTTTGTGACCGGGAGATAGACGGTGCGGAGGCCGTTCGCGAGGGCGTGGGCGGTCGTGGTGTCGGCGCCGTCCGAGACGGTGGCGACATCGCGGAGGAAGACGGCGCCATTCTTGTTGTGGCGGAGCGGCACGGCCTCGAGGTCCTTCGGGTTCTTCACGATCGCGTTCATCTCCACGATGGGATACTTGTCCCCGAGGTTCATGTTGCCCGATGGGCTGATCGGATTGGATTCGGCGAGGGCCTTCACGATCTCGTCGGGCGAGAGGCCGTAGGAGCGCATGCGCTCGGGGTTCACGTTGACGACGATGCTGCGCGAGCTGCCGCCGAAGGGCGGCGGGGCCGACACGCCGGGGAGCGTGGCGAAGGCCGGGCGCACGCGGTTGAGCGCCTGATCCTGCATTTCACCGAGGGTGCGGTTGGGGTTGTCGGTCGAAAAAACGAGATAGCCGACGGCGACGCTGCCGGCATCGAAGCGCATGATGAACGGCGCGGCGGTGTTGGGCGGCATGAACGCCCGCGAGCGGTTCACCTGCGCGACGGTCTCCGACATGGCCTGCGACATGTCCGTGCCGGGGTGAAACTGGAGCTTCATGATCGAAGCGCCCTGGATGGACTTCGATTCGACGTGCTCGATGCCCGAGATGTAGAGGAAGTGATACTCGTAGCGGTAGGTCAGGTAGCCCTCCATCTGCGCCGGGTCCATGCCGCCAAAAGGCTGCGCCACGTAGATCGTGGGGATGCCGAGGGGCGGGAAGATGTCGCGCGACATCCGTTGGGTGCCGAGCCCGGCGGCGAGCGCGACCGCGAGGACGAGGACCACGACGGTGAGAGGGCGGCGCAGGGCAAGCTGGAGAAAATTCATGCGGCGGAGGACGAACTTGGGGTCAGAGACAGGGGGAAGGGAAGCGCGAAGAACAGACGGAGGCAATGAAGGCCTGCGGCTCGGCGGCGGTCGAGGGTGAAGCGGCCAAGACGCCGACGGGCAGATGTGGTTGCGCGCTTATCGCGAGGCCCGCACCAGCGCTGCGATTTGCGCCGCGGCCTCCGTGGGCGTGAGCACCGTGGTGTCGAGGCGCAGCCGCGATGCCGGCAGCACCGGGCGGTCGAAGGCCCCGGCCTCACGCACCTGCCGGTAAAGCGCGAGATCGGTGAGCTTGCCATCGCGGCGCCGGGAATCGGAGCCGAGCCGGCGCTCAATCTCGGGCTCGGGCGCGGTCAGCTCGACGGGAGTCACCTCGCCGCCGGCCGCGGTGACCTCGGCGCAGAGTTCGTCGATGAAGCGCTGGGGGACAGTGTTCTCGGGATTAAACGTGAAGATCAGCACCGGCAGCCGGTCGGCGAGCGCGCGGCGAAAGCCGGCCCACCACACCTGCTCGCGCAATGCGACGAAGCCCGGCGTGCCGAAATCGCTGATCGCAAGCGCGAGATTCACCGCGAGGTGATTGTGGAAAAGCCGCCAGCCGGTGCGCCGCGCGAGTTCGCGGGCGACGGTGAGTTTGCCCACCGCGGGCCGGCCGTGGAGGAAGATCAGTTTCATCGCGAAGGCGGGAGCGTTATCAGCCGCGAATGCAACCGCGCTGAATCGCTTGCAAGCAAGCTCCTACCTGGCGGCCGGGGAATACAGCACCTGCTCCAAATTCGCGACCAGCACCCGTGCGCCCTTGCGCACGAAGGCGTGGCCCTCGGCGGCGAGCTTCCTCTCCAGCGCGGCGATGCCGCCCGGGTATTTCGGGTTGAGCTCGCCGCCCTTCTTGAGCGTGCGCCAGTAAGGTGTGGGCGCCGTTTCCCCAGCGGCGAGCGCCTCTTCCGCGGCGTTGGCCGCGATCCAAGAAAAGATGCCCGTGGTGATCGGGCAGCCGGCGGCGGCGCGGTGTTTTTTTGCGATGGCGGCGCGCAGCTCGTTGATGGTCGTCACCCGGCCCCGCGGCACGGTGCGCATCAGGGCATCGACGTCGCGCGGGGCGGGGATGGCGAGGGTCGCGCCGCCCCAGCGTTTGCGCCCGGCCGGCGGGATTTTCACGACCTTCGGCAGGTCCTTGTCGTCGGCGAGCTTTTCGCGCCACGATTTTTTCGCCTTGGGCGTCATGATCCTGCTTTCGAGGCTGAGACCGCTTACCTCTGTTCGAGCCAGATCGCCTCAATCACTTCGAATGTGTTGGTCGCTTTTTTCACGACGCGCGGCGTGATGAATTCTACGCGAGGCGTGAAGTCCGGCTGTGTCCGTGGCAGCGGTGCGATCGCACCTTGCGCAACCTTGAAGGGGAATTTTCGCAGCACCGCGCCGTCGGATTGCCGTGTGACGCGCAGCTCATGCGACCCGTCGATGAGCCAGTCGGTCGCGGTGAAGGCCCGCGCGGCGTGTGACTGCCGGTCTTCGTGCGGATGGAAGAGTGTGATTTCGGCGCGCCTGTAATGTCCGGCCGGGATGTGGCCCTGGGCTTTCTTGCTATATGCGATCACGGAGCCGTTGCGCAGCAGCGAGACGGCGAACATGTCCTGCTTGGCGGACCCCGCGAGGTCCGCGCCGCCCACCCACAGGGTGAGGTAGGGTATCAGCTGATCGCGGCTGGGCTTCATGGTCAGGTGGGCATACCTGGCCCACGGTCCCTCGAAGACGAAGGCGCGGGCGTTGTTGTAAGGGTCGGGTGTGCTTGCAGCCGCCTTGAGCGTGAACGGCAGGCGGGTCGCAGGCTTGCCGGCCACGCTGAAGACGAGCGTGTAGTTTCCAGGTGCCGCGAGCTGCACTTCGGCTGGTCCCTTGATTTGCACTCGGCCGAAGACCGCGGCGCGGACCTTGTAATCCTCGAAGAAGGGGAACCGGGCGATGGTTTTGCCGGCGCTGTCCACCACGGCGGCGTCGCCGCGAAACGCACCGTCCGGCGCGTGCACCACGACGTGGTCACCGAAGCGAACCGTGCCGGTGGCGCCGTTGCAAAACGTATCGAGCACAGACTCCCATTCGAAGACGGGCGTCGGGTTCTGCGCGCTCAGTGGCGCGGCCAGCGCGATTCCAAACGCGATGAAAAGGGCGGGCAAGAGAGGCCGGCGCAGAATCGTTTTCATGGGCTTCGTATTTCGGCTGTTTCATCCGGGGAGAATCCCGGTGCGTCGAGGGTTTTGGAGATAAGGCATAAAAAACGCCCCGCGTTTCGGCGGGGCGTGGGGGAGATTATTTCTTCAGGCTGGCGCGCAGGTCGTCGAGCTGGCCGGCGCTGCCGAGGAGCTTGTTGCGGCTCGCGATGAACTTCGCGTATTCCTCGATGAAGATCTTGCCCGGCGGGCGGAAGTCGAACTCGGCCGGCTTGTCGCGGAAAAACTCGCGGTGGACGCGGGTCCAGACGAGGCGGCCGTCGGTGTCGATGTTGACTTTGGTCACGCCACGTTTGGCGGCGGGGAGGTATTCGTTTACATCGACGCCCATCGAGCCGGCGATTTGGCCGCCGGCGGCGTTGATGCGGGCGACCTCGTCCTGCGGGACCGAGGAGGAGCCGTGCATGACGAGCGGGAAGCCGGGGAGGCGGGCCTTGATCTTCTCGAGCACATCGAAGTGCAGCGACTGCTTGCCCTTGAACTTGAAGGCGCCGTGGCTCGTGCCGATGGCGCAGGCGAGGGAGTCGCAGCCGGTCTTCTTCACGAAATCCTCGGCCTCGACGGGATCGGTGAGGCACGCGTTGCCTTCCTCGACCTTGATGTCCTCCTCGACGCCGCCGAGCATGCCGAGCTCGGCCTCGACGGAGATGCCCTTGGCGTGCGCCTTGTCCACGACGCGCTTGGTGATGGCGACGTTCTCATCGAACGGATCGTGCGAGGCGTCGATCATGACGGAGCTGAAGAAGCCGGAGTCGATGCACTCGTAGCAGGTCTGCTCGTCGCCGTGGTCGAGGTGGACGGCGAAGATGGCGTCGGGGAAAATCTCGCCGGCCGAGCGGATGATGGCCTCGAGCATGCGCTTGTCGGTGTATTTCCGCGCGCCCTTGGAAATCTGGATGATGAACGGCGCCTTGGAGTCGATGCAGCCCTTGAAGAGGCCCATCGCCTGCTCGGCGTTGTTGATGTTGTAGGCGCCGACGGCGTATTTCCCGTAGGCGTGTTTGAACAGCTGCGCGGTGGTGACGATCATGGTCGGATAAGTGAAAGGATGAGGTTCCAGCCCAGCGCGGCGGCGGGCAAGGGTTTTCTCGGGGATGACGCGGATGGTGACGGGCGGTGTGGATACCGCGGGTGCGGCTACCGCTTGCCGTCGGGGCCGGCGGGAGACGGCGGGGCGGGGGTAAACGTCTCCGCCACGAGTTTGCGCAGCTGCATTTGGGCCTGTTGCTGCTGTTGGAGCTGTTGCAGGGCGGTGAGCTGCGGCGGGCTGAGCACGCCTTGGGCTTGGGTGAGGGCCGCCGGACTGATCAGGCTGGTGGCGCGTCCGCCGTCGGCTCCGCCGGCCAACAGAGTGCCAAGCGCCGCGTTGAGATCGGTGGGGCGCGCGGCGGGCTTGGGCGTGGTGCTGGGATTGGCGGGCAGGGCCAGCGGATTGCTGGCGAGAATCTGCGCCAGCTTTTCGGCCTGCGCGTTGGTCAGTGGCGCGGCGGTGTAGCTCAGCCGCTGCTGGAGTTCGCTCACGGTGTTGCGCTGCGCGAGGGTCTGTTCGTAGCCGGTGAGCTGCGCAAACCCCGCCTCGCCGATCAGGCCCTTGATGGAGCGGTTGATCTCCTCTTGGGTGCTGGCGACCAGTTGCTGAAAGCCCGCGACGTTGCTGCGCGGATCGACTCCCTGATCGCGGGCGACCGCCGACACATCCAGCAGGGAGGCGGTGCGCTCGGCCAGAAGGGCGGTGAGCTTCGCGACCTGATCGGGCGGCAGATTGAGATGGCGGAAGAGTGCGGCGTAACGGGATTCGATGACGCCGCGTTGCTGGAGGTGGATCAGCGCCTGCACCTCGGGCTTGGCCACGAGGTCGCGCATCGTGTCGAATTTTTGGTCGGCCTTGTTCACGTTGCCAGCGGTGCCGCCGCCGCGCGCCGCCGGGGAACCGGGACTGGCATTGCCGCCTCCGGCCTCGCCCTCGCGGCGCGCGGCCGCTTGGTTTTTCAGCTCGCGGTTGGCCTTCTCCAGATCCCAGACGCGCTTTTGGAACTCCGCCCGCTCGTCGCGCGGCATGGCGGCGCTGCGCAGGGCGGCGATCTCGCCGTGCTGCCGCCACGCGACGAACCCGCCGCACGCCGTCGTCAGCGCGAGGAGGACGATCAGCCAGCTCTTCGCGGATTTCATGCGCGGCCAGACGCGGCGGGCGGGCGGACGTTACCGCAGCGGGAACTCGAACTCCGCCTTCGCACCGGTCTTGGACAGCACGAGGTAGGCGCCGAACGGCATACCGCGCTTGGACATGAAGCCTTGGATGAGATTCGTGCGGCCTTCGTCGAACATCCGCAGGATTTCCTCCTTCGGCAGCTCGAGGCCGCAGAGTTGTTTCTTCAACGTCATCACGATCCGGTTGTCCTGATCCGGCTTGCGCACGTAGAAGGCGTCGGGCGTCTCGAGCACCTCGGCGCCCTTGTGCTGCTTGCTCGTGCCGATGACGGTCGCCTTCGAAAGGTCGGGCGGGGCCTTGGCCTTGCGGACGATGGGCTTGCCGTCCTTGTCGAGCTTGGGCGCGCGCGGCGGGAATTCCCACGAGAACTTCGGGCCTTCGCGCTTGAGGATGGCGTTGAACGGCCGGCCTTTCTTGGAAATGAAGCCCTCGATGACGCCGGTCTTGCCCTCGGAGACGAGCGCGATGGCCATCTCCCTGGTGATGGGCTTCTGGCACATCAGGCGGCCGATGCGGAAGGTCTGCTTCCAGCCCTCGCCGTCGCGCTCGCGGAGCACGTGGCTGGAGCCGACTTCGCAGAGGCCGGCGCCGGTTGCGGGATCGGTCCAGTAGGGTTCGACGGTGCCGAGGTCGACCTTGTCGCCGAAATCATACTGCGCGACCCACTTTCCCTTTTCCTCGTCCTTGACGAGCTTGAGCAGCGCGGAGAAACGCGCGCGCGTCTTGGCGGAGATGAAGCCGTCGAGCGGGCCGACCTGGCCGGCGGTGACGAGGGTGCGGACCTCGTCCTCCTCCATGCGGCGGCCGCCGATGACCTTGTAGATCATGAACTCGCCGTCCTGCGACTTGTAGCCGCGCAGCGTCTCGCGCAGCGGTTTGCCATCGGTGGGCGAGGGGATGTCGGTGACGCGCGCGATGGAGTCGTCCTCCTCAAAGCCTTTCACGCGCTCGATGATGCCCTTGGTCTGATCGATGACCTCCTCCATGAATTTCTCACGGGGGAATTTGTTGTGCTCCATCTGGCGGAGCTTGAACTCCCACTCGCCCGTCATCGCGGGCTGCGTGAGGGCGTCGGCTTTCACCGCGCCGAGAAACTGGATCAGCTGCTCGGCCTTGGCGGTGGGGATGAGTTCGCGCTGCGGCCGATCGATATACTTCTGGTTGATCAGGCCGTCGATGGTGTCGGCGCGCGTCGCCGGCGTGCCGAGGCCGCGCTCTTTCATGGCCTGGGCCAGCTCCTCGTCGTCCACGAGCTTGCCGGCGCCTTCCATGGCGGAGAGCAGCGTAGCCTCCGTGTAGCGCGGGGGCGGCTTGGTGGACTCGCCGTGCAGTGTGGGATCGAGCGTCTTGGCCTTGGCCGGCGAGCCATCCTCGGCGCTGAGGGCGGGCAGGGCCTTGGAGTCGGGCGAGTCGTCGTCCACGGCGCTCTTGCCATAGACCGCGAGCCAGCCGGGGGAGGTGAGGACCTTGCCCTCGGTCTTGAAATCGTGGCCGGGCGCGACGGTCGAGGTGCGCGTGGTGACATCGAACTCCGCCGCCGGGTAGAACGCCGCGACAAAGCGCCGCGCGATCATGTCATAGAGCTTGGCCTCCATCTCATCGAGGTTCTTGGCCTCGGAGGCGGTCGGGATGATGGCGAAGTGATCGCTGATCTGCTCGTTGTTAAAGATGCGCTTGTTGGGCTTTACCCAGCCGGAGGCGAGCGCCTTGGCGGCGTGGCCGCCGAGATCGCCGCCGAGGTTCTGCATCGTTTCGCGCACGGTGGGCACGTAGTCCTCCGGCAGCGCGCGTGAGTCGGTGCGGGGGTAGGTGATCATCTTGTGGCGCTCGTAGAGCGCCTGCGCGATCTGGAGGGTGCGGCGCGCGGGGAGGCCGAAGCGGTTGTTCGCCTCGCGCTGGAGCGTCGTGAGATCGTAGAGGCGCGGGGCGGCCTGCGTGCTGGCCTTCTTCTCGTCCACGACCTGGGCGAGCGGCCGGCCGGCGCAGGCGGCGACGACGGCCTCGGCCAGCGCCTTCTGCCAGATGCGGTCGATGCGATCGTGCTCGTCGTTCTCGGCCTTCTTGAAATTGGCGCGTTGGTAAACGCCTTCGTATTTTCCCTTGGCGATCTCGAAGGTCGCGGTCACGCGCCAGTAGTCGCGCGGCTTGAAGTTCCGGATCTCCAGCTCGCGGGCATAGACGATCGCGAGGGTGGGGGTCTGCACGCGGCCGACGGAGGCGACGTTGCCGGCGCGGGAGCCAAACATGCGCTTGGTAAGGGCGCGCGTGCCGTTGATACCGATCAGCCAGTCGCTCTCGCTGCGGCAGCGGGCGGCGTCGGCCAGGCCGGCGAGCTGCTCGCCGGGGCGCAGATTCTTGAACGCATCCTGGATGCCGCCGGTGGTCATCGTCTGCATCCAGGCGCGTTTCACCGGGAGCTTGGATTTCGTGAGCTGGTAAAGGTAGGCGAAGATGAGCTCGCCCTCGCGCCCGGCGTCGCAGGCGTTGATGACTTCGGTGATGTCCTTCCGCGCGAGGAGTTTTTTCAGGGCGTTGAAGCGCTCCTTGGAATCCTCGATGGGCTTGAGGCCGAATTTTTCGGGAATGATGGGCAGCGTCTCGAGGCGCCAGAAGCCGTATTTTTTCTTGTCGATGTCCTCGGGCATCTCGAGTTCCACTAGGTGGCCGAGCGCGTAGGAGATGACGTAGCGGTCGTTTTCGTAGTGGTCGCCAGACTTGGGGACTTTGCCGAGCGCACGCGCGAGATCGGCCGCGACGGACGGCTTCTCGGCGATGACAAGTGACTTCATGTGGTCGCGAGCGGTTACTGGCGCGCGAACGAAGTGCAAGAAATTGTTTTCACGGGACCGCGCAAAAAATGAAAAACGCGAGCCGCCAGGGCTCGCGTTTGGAGAGGGAAAACAGGCGGCGCTTACGCCGTCGCCAGCTTCGGCGTCTCGGCCAGCGCAGCGTCGAGCGACTTCAGCATCGCCGCGATCGTCTCGTCGGTCTCGTCGCCCATGTTGGAGATGCGGAAGGTCTTTCCCTTCAGCTTTCCGTAGCCGCCATCGATGACGAGCTTGTGCTTCGACTTGAGCGTCTTGTTCAGCGCGGCGAGGTCGATGTTCTGCGTGTTGGCGAAGCAGTTCAGCGTGACGGAGCCGTAGCCTTCCTTGGGGAAGAGCTTGAAGCCTTTGCCGAAAACGAAATCGCGCACCGTCTTGTTCAAGCGGGCGTGGCGGGCGTAGCGGGCTTCGAGGCCCTCGGCCTTGATGTCGTCGAGTTTCGAGCGGAGCGCGTAGAAAAGCGAGATGACGGGCGTGCTCGGCGTCATGCCGGCCTCGTGGTTCTTCTGGAATTCGACGTAGTCGAAATAATAGCCGCGGTCGGTCATCGTCGCGGCGCGGTCGAGCGCCTTCTTCGAGACGGAGAGGAACGAAAGGCCGGGGGGGAGCGCGAAGGCCTTTTGCGAGCCAGCGACGAGCACATCGATGCCGAGCTCGTCCTTCTTGATCGGGAGCGCGCTGAGCGAGCTCACGGTGTCCACGATCGCGATCACGTCGGGGAACTCGCGCACGACCTTCATGATCGCGGCGAGGTCGCTCATGCAGCCGCATGAGGTCTCGTTGTGGATGAGGGTGAGGGCATCGTAGGCGCCGGTGGCGAGTTCCTTGCGGACGGCCTCGGGATCGACGGGCTGGCCCCACTCGAACTTGAGCGCGGTGGCCTGCTTGCCGCAGCGGAGCGCGACATCATACCACTTGTCCGAGAAGGCGCCGTTCATGCAGTTGAGCACCTTCTTTTTGACGACGTTGCGGAGGGAGCCCTCCATCACGCCCCAGGCGCTGCTGGTCGAGAGATAGACGGGGTCCTTGGTGTAACAGAGGGCCTGCAGCTCCGGCTGGATGGAGTTGTAGAGCGCGACGAAGTCCGTGCTGCGGTGCCCGATCATGGGCTGCGACATGGCGCGGAGGGTTTTGTCCGAGACGGCGATGGGACCGGGAATGAAGAGTTTGTAGCTCATGATGAAGGCGCGTAAGCGCCGAAAAACAGTTTGTGCGGACGGACGCGTCAACCTTCATTCCTGTCCACTCAATGTCGCAGCCCTGGCTGAAGAAGAAGGTCAACGCCCTCGAACTCTACACGATCGATCTGATCTATGGGCGGCGCGCGGGTGCGGGGGCGGCGATCTACGGGGCGTTTTTGCAGGCTCTCTCCTGGCTGTTCAGCGGGATCACGCAGGCGCGGCTGTGGCTCTACCGCCATCGCATCTTCCACGATCAGCCGCTGGGGTGCCTGGTGGTCGTGGTGGGGAACCTCACGGTCGGCGGCACGGGCAAGACGCCAGTGGTCGAGAAATTCGCGCGGGCGCTGCGCGACCGCGGCCGGCGCGTCGCGATCCTCAGCCGCGGCTACAAGAGCAAGGCCCCGCCGCTCTGGAAAAAATGGTGGTGGGAGCTGACGCACACCGAGCCGCCCCCGCCGCGCATCGTGAGCGACGGGCACGCGGTGCTGCTCGACAGCGAGCAGGCGGGCGACGAGCCCTACATGCTCGCGAAGAACCTCCCCGGCGTGATCGTGCTCGTGGACAAGAACCGCGTGAAGGCCGGCGAGTATGCGATCAAGGAGTTTGGCTGCGACACGCTGGTGCTCGACGACGGCTTCCAATACCTGCCGCTCAAGGGGAGCCTCAACCTGCTCCTCGTGGACAAGACCAACCCCTTCGGCAACGGCCACCTGCTCCCGCGCGGCATCCTCCGCGAGCCCATCAAGCACCTGAAGCGCGCGAGCTACGTGTTCCTCACCAAGTCCAACGGCCAGCGCGATCGGGAACTCGAGGCTCTCATCGCCGCCCACAATCCCGGGGCCGACCTCATCGAGTGCGCGCACCGCCCGCAATACTTGCAGCGCTTCGGCGTCGCGGAAGGCGCGCCGGGCGCGCGCGAGGATCTGGCGTTTTTGCAGGGCCGGCGCGTCTTCGCGTTCAGCGGCATCGCCACGCCGGAGAGCTTCGAAAAGTTCCTCCGTGACTACGGCGCGCTGCTCGTCGGTCGCGAGCGCTTCCTCGACCACTACCGTTTCGACCAGGAGGACATCTCCGGGCTCTTCGAACTGGCGCAGCGCGAGCGGGCCGAGTGCCTCGTGACGACGGAGAAGGACGCCGTGCGCATCGCCGCCGACCTCGCGTGCCCGCTGCCGCTCTATTACCTGCGGCTTGAGATCGAGATTTTGCGCGGGGCGGCGGACTTCGACGAGGCCGTGGGACGAATCTGTTTCCCGCAAAAGGGCAGCCGGGCGGGGTTTTGAATTTGTAGGGCCTCGGCTTGCTGAGGCCTGGCCTGAGCCAGCTCAGGCCCTAGGGGCCAGGGGCCCGCCCGCCTTTCCCCTTGCGGCATCACGGGCCCGCGCCGTTAGTGGTCGCCCATCATGATCATCGATCCGCGCTACCTGCAGCTGGCCGAGGGCCTCACCGGATTCTCCACCGCGCTCAAGGCCGGCGAGCGCGTGCTCATCGACGCGTTCGACGTGCCGGACGCGATGGTCATCGCCCTCATCCGCGCCACCCGCGCCCGCGGCGCCCATCCCTACGTGCAGCTCCACCGCGCGCGCGTCTCGCGCGAGATGTCGCTCGGCGCGGAGGAGAAGCAGTTCGCGCCGCACGCCGAGATCGAGCTCGCGCGCATGCAGAAGATGGACGCCTACATCGCGCTCCGCGGCTCCGAGAACATCTTCGAGGCCTCCGATGTGCCTTCCGATCGCGTGCAGCTCGTTTCCCGCCTCATGAAGCCCGTGCTCGATCACCGCGTGGGCAAGACCAAGTGGGTCGTGCTCCGCTGGCCGACCTCCGCCATGGCGCAGCAGGCCAGCATGAGCACCGAGGCCTTCGAGGATTTCTATTTCAACGTCTGCACCCTCGACTACGCCCGCATGGTGCCCGGCATGAAGGCGCTCGCGGACCTGATGAAGAAGACCGACCGCGTGCACATCACCGGCCCCGGCACCGACCTGCGTTTTTCGATCAAAGGCATCGGCGCGCAGCCCTGCGGCGGCCTCCGCAACATTCCTGATGGCGAGGTGTTCTCCTGCCCGGTGAAGGACAGCGTCGAGGGCTTCATCCAGTATAACGCCCCCACGGTCTATCTCGGCGCGTCGTTCGACAACATCCGCCTCGAGTTCAAGCGCGGCAAGATCGTCAACGCCACCTCGAGCAACACGAAACGCCTGAACGAAATCCTCGATAGCGACGACGGCGCGCGCTACATCGGCGAATTCGCGATCGGCTTCAACCCGCACATCCTGGAGCCGATGCGCGACATCCTTTTCGACGAGAAGATCGCGGGCTCGTTCCACTTCACGCCCGGGCAGGCCTACGACGGCGTGGGCAACGGCAACAAATCGCAGGTCCATTGGGACATGGTCTGCATCCAGCGCCCCGACTACGGCGGCGGCGAAATCCGGTTCGACGGAAAACTCATCCGCAAGGACGGCACCTTCGTGCCCAAGGCGCTGCACAAATTGAATCCGGAATATCTGCTCGGGAAACGCTGATCATTGAAGATCGGAGTTCCGCAGTTTCGCCATACATGTCCGAATTAAAACAACAGACGAGATGGTGGCTTGGGGCAGTCTTGGCGCCACCGGTGTCGGCACTCCTTGGTCTTCCGGTCGCTTTCGTTGTTCTGCGGAGCCAAAATGATTGGTCAGGCTTCAGGGAATTGGCCGGGCTTCTTGGCAGCGTGCTTTTGGGATGTGTCGTAGGATTCTGCTGCATGGTCATCTCGATTCGGAGGCATGAGGCCAAAGCCTATTGGGCAATGGCCGCATTCGTAGGCTGGCCGCTCCTGCTGCTTGTGGCCTTTAGCGGAGGGAGAAATTGAATCGAATGGGCCAGTCTCCGATGCGCGACTTCATCCAAGCCCTGCCGAAAACCGAGACGCACCTCCACATTGAGGGCGCGCTGCCTTATGAGCTGCTGTGTGCGTGGGACCCGAAGCGGTGGCCGCCCGACCCGGCCTTTCGCGACCGCTCCTATCGCTACGCGACGTTTCCCGGCTTCGAGCAAATTCTCCTCGACCATGCGCTGCCCTGGTTCACGAGCGCCGAACGCTACCACGAGGCGGCCAGACTCATTTTCGCCAAGCACGTCGCGCAGAATGTCCGCTACGTCGAGACGAGCTTCCACCTGCCCGTCACCGGATTCATCAACGTCCCCGGCCCCGAGATCATCGCGGCGATCCGGTCCGCTGCGCCCGTGGGACTGGAAGTGCGCGTCTTTACGGGGATGTTGCGCAGCGACATCATCGGCGCGCTGCGCCCGACCATCGATCGCCTGCACACATGGGAACACCTTGCCGGCGTGGACTTGCATGGGCACGAGACCATGCCGACCCCGCCTGAGACCGCGGCGATATGGGCCGGCCTGCGCGCGGCGGGCAAAGTGACCAAGTGCCATGCGGGCGAGTTCGACGGCGCCGCCCGCGTGCGCGAGGCGATCGAGGTGCTCGGCGTGCGCCGTGTGCAGCACGGCGTGCGCGCCGTCGAGGATCCCTCGGTCGTCCAGCTCGCGGTTGAGACGGGCACCACTTTCGATGTCTGTCCGTTGAGCAACGTCGGCCTGCGCGTCGCGCCGTCGATCGCCGCGCATCCGATCCGGCGGCTGATGCAGGCGGGCGTGTGCTGCACCGTGAGCACCGACGATCCGCTGTGTTTTGCCAATTCGCTGACCGAGGAATACCAGGCGCTCGCCACCGAGCTCGCCTTCACGCGCGCGGAGCTGGCGCAGGTCGCGCGCAACGGCTGGGCGGTCGCGAGCGTCCCCGCGGCGATGCGCGACGCGATGCTCGCCACGATCCAGCGGCTTGCGGCCGCGAACTGATTTCCAATGACCGAAACCCACACCGTCCCCGAGGGCATCCGATCCCTGCGGGCCGACAAGGCGCTCGCGCTCGCGTTTCCCGAGCACAGCCGCACCGCGTTGCAACGAGCCTTCGACGCGGGGCACGTTACGCTCCGTGGCGCGGCCATCCGGCGCGATGTCTCGGTGAAGGCCGGCGACACACTCGAGTTTTCGTTTCCCGACGTCGTGCCGATGGACATCAAGGCCGCGGATATCGCGCTCGACGTGATTTTCGAGGACAAGCACATGCTCGCGCTCAACAAGGCCTCGGGCATGGTCGTGCATCCGGGCGCGGCGACGGGCGAGGACACACTGGTGCATGCGCTCCTCGGGCACTGCGCCGATTCGCTGAGCGGCATCGGCGGCGTCGAGCGCCCCGGCATCGTCCATCGCCTCGACAAGGAGACGACCGGCGTGATGGTGGTCGCCAAGACGGACGCCGCGCACCGCGCTCTCGCCGATCAGTTCGCCACGCGCAGCCTGAAAAAATTCTACGTCGCGCTCGTGGCCGGCGTGCCGTCGCTCCTGAGCGGCTCGATCGACAGCGCAATCTCGCGGCACCCGACGCACCGGCATCGCATGACCATCGGCGAAGGCGGCAAGCCCGCGCGCACGGACTGGGAGCGATCGGAGGCCTATGGCGACCTCGCGGCGCTGGTGCGCTGCCAGATTTTCACCGGCCGCACGCACCAGATTCGCGTCCACCTGAAATCGCTCGGGCACCCCATCCTCGGCGATCCGCTCTACGGCTGGAAACCTGACGCGCGCCTCGCGACGCAGCCCGCGCGCGTGATGCTGCACGCGGAGCACCTCGTGCTCACGCATCCGATCAGCGGCAAAGAACTGGATCTGCGCGCGCCGCTGCCGGCGGACTTTCAGGCGATGATCAAGCAGCTGAAAAAGCTGGCGAAGCCCGCCGTGAAGGCCGCGGTGAAACCCAAGCGGCGCGACGACGACGCGGTCGCGAACCGCGGTCTGCGGATGTAGCGCCCGAGCTTGCTCGGGCCGCGAATCAACGGATGGGCACCGACCAAGGTCGGGCCCTACGCATCACCGAGCGTCTCGTCGGCCAAGCCGTAGCGGAGATTGTAGAGGGAATTGCGGAAATCCGGAAAGCCCCCGAGTTCCGCGACCGCCAGGAGCGTGACGAGGGCGGTCGGAAATACATCGGCCCGGGCCGCGGGCAGGCCGGGGATGCGCTGGCGTTCGGCCAGCGGCAATCCGCCGAGCCAGTCGGCCAGCTCGCGCAGCTCCGCGGCAGAGATCGTCGGGGCGGTCTGATCAAACGTTTGCCCGCGGCGGGCGCCGAGGACGGCGCGGGCGGTCGCCACGGTGCCGCCGGTGCCGATGGCCTCGGCGCGGGGTGCGAAGCGGAAGCCGGTGCGGGCAAACTCCGCCCGCACGTGAGCGTTGATGGCGTCCCGGGCGGCGGCGGCCAGCGGAGCCGCGGGATCGGGCACGAATTTTTCCGTGAGCCGCACGCAGCCGAGCGGCAGGCTCGCGGCCTGCGCGATCTGGCGGTCGCGAAAGGCGAGGCCCTCGAGGCTCCCGCCGCCGAGATCGAAGACGAAGAAATCGCGCAGGTGACGCAGCGCGGGATCGCAGGTGAGGCCGCGGCCGATGAGGTTGGCCTCCTCATCGCCGGAGAGGATGCGGATGTCGTGGCCGGTGGCCGCGCGCACCTCGACGCGGAAGGCGTGGCCGTTGCGGGCGTCGCGCACGGCGCTGGTCGCGACGAGCACGATCTTTTCGGCGGAGAACCGGTCGGCATCGGCGAGCAGGCCGCGGATGGCGCCTAGGCCGCGGGCCATGCCGTCCTCGCTCAGGCGCGGCTCGGCGTGGCTGATGCCGGCGCTGATGCGCGCATCGAGCGAGCGCACATGCAACGGGATGATCGTGCCGTCGGCGCCGCGCACGGCGACGAGCACCTTGATGGAGTTGCTGCCGATATCGATGACGGCGACGGGGCCAGGCATGGGCCCACGGAACACGCGGAACCCACGGAAGTGAAGTTTCCTTTCCGGGTCCTCCGCGGGCCTCTCAGAGCTCGAACTCCGCCGGCGCGATCAGGAGGACGAATTCGCCCTTGAGGCTCGCCTTGGCGAGGCGGGCCTGCACATCCGCGGCCGGGCCGACAAAAAACGTCTCATGCAGCTTCGTGACTTCCTTGGCCACGCAGATCACGCGCGCGGGGCCGAGGGTCGCGACGATTTCGTCCACGGCCTTGTCGATGCGATGGCAGCTCTCGAAGAGCGCGAGCGTGTAGGCGAAGTCGCGGTGTTTTTCGAAAAACCCGATGCGCGCCGCGCTCTTTGGCGGGAGGAAGCCGACGTAGAGGAAGCCGTTGCTCGGCAGCCCGCTCGCGCTGAGCACGGCGGTGAGCGCGCTGGCGCCGGGCACCGGCACGACCGGCAGGCCGCGGCGGCGGCACGCACGCACGACGCGGAAACCCGGGTCGCTGAGCGCGGGTGTGCCGGCGTCGCTCACGACGGCGACGGATTTCCCTCCGGCGATCAGGTCGGCGAGTTTCTCGGCGGCCTCGGTCTCGTTGTGTTCGTGATAGGCGGTGAGGTCCTTGCGCAGGCCGAGGCGGGTGAGCAGGGCGCCGGTCGTGCGCGTGTCCTCGCAGGCCACGAGGTCCACGCCGCCGAGGATCGCACGGGCGCGATCCGTGAGGTCGGCGAGGTTGCCGATGGGCGTGGCCACGACGTAGAGGTGGCCGGGCTGCGGGGTGAGAGAAGTGTTTTCCTTTTCCATCGGGAGCGCAGGGCGAGCGTCCACTCGCCGGCGCTGGTGGCCACAAAAAAGACCCGGCGAGGAAGCCGGGTCGAAAAGCAGGCGCGCGTGGGCGCGAAACTCAGCGGCCGGTGGGCTGGCCCATGCCGGGGATCTGGCCTTCCCAGCCGGCGGGCTTGCTCCACGGAATCGCGGTCTGCTTCGGCGATTGGGTGCTGCAGCCGGCGAGGATGGCGCCGAACGCAACAAGCAACAGGGCAAGGAGGGGCTGGCGGAGGGACTTCATGGTGTGCGGATCAATAGAGCGGAATCGCCTTTCTGCAAGACCCCTCGCAAAGTCTCGGGCAACACTTGGGCGACCGAGAAATTGGTGCGGAGGTCGCTGATTTGGACCGTGGCCACGGCATTGGTTCCCTGGCTGACGGTGAGTTTGTGGCCGAGCTTCGCGCCCCGCGCCTCGCCGAAATTCAGGACGACAAACGCATTGCCCGGACCGACGGTAAGCACGGTGGCCCGGCCGGCGCGGCTCGCAAAGACCGCGGTGGAGGCGCCGGCCGTGGCGGGCGCCGCGGCACCGTTGCGCGCCGTGGCCAGCTGGCGTTCGAGCTCGGCGATGGTGGACTTGTAGGCGGCGACGGCATCGGGCGAGGCATTGGAGGCGCGGCTGTCGGCGAGGTCGCGCTGCAGCGCCGCCACGTCGTCGGTGAGGGCGCGCGCCGTGGCCTCGTAGAAGGCGAGCACGTCCTTCGCTTGGCCGAGGTCGCGGTCGAGTTGCTGGGCGCGGGCGTCGGTGGCGGTCAGCTTCGTCTGGGTGGCGTCGAGGTTTGCGCGCGTGGCCGTGAGATCGGCGTCGAGCTGGGTGACGCGGGCCTTGAGCACGCCCGCCTGCTCGTTGGCCGCGGCGAGATCGGCGTCGAGTTTGGCGGCGCGCGCGCCGGAGTCGGCGAGGCGCTGTTCGAGGACCTGCTTCGAGTTGCCAATGCGGAAAAACAGCACCGCCGACGTGGCTGAGCCGAGCAGCGCGACGACGCAGAGGATGAGCGGCAGGCGGTGCATGGGGTGGGGTAGTAGGGCGGGTCTTTGACCCGCCCTGGATTCACGGATTACAGCTGAAGTCGTGGCGAGGGCGGGTCACAGACCCGCCCTACTTTAGCTCGTGCGATACGTCGAGGCGGTCACGACGGCCTTGGCGCGTTTCTTCACGCCGCTGCCCTTGTTGGCGGCGAGGTGCTCGAGGATCTTGAAAGCCAGCTCGGCCTGCTCAGGCGCGCCGGCTTTGGCGGCGAGCTGCTCGGCGGTGAACGACTCGCCGGGCGCGGCCTTGAGCGCGGCGACGAGCTTGAGCTTCAGCGCGATCACGGTGCCGGCGGCTTTCTTGCCCGCCTCGACGCCGGGTTGGTGGTAGGCGTTGATGCCGACGAGCGAGGCGTAGAGCCCGGTCACGCGCTCATAGAGCGCGATCAACATGCCGAGCGAGCGCGGCGAGATGTCGGGCAGCGTGAGCGTGATCGAGTGGCGGTCCTTTTCCGAGAGGGCGTCGCGGGTGCCGAGGAGGAATCCTTGCAGGTAGTCGCCGGCGGTGATGCCGGGCTCGACTTCGAGGGAGGTCTTGGCGTCGCGGTCCTTGAGCACCTCGATGAAGGTCACAAAGAAATTGTTCACGCCCTCGCGGAGCTGCTGCACGTAGGCGTGCTGATCGGTCGAGCCCTTGTTGCCATAGACGGCGATGCCCTGGTTCACGACCTTGCCATCAAGGTCGAACTCCTTGCCGAGCGATTCCATCACGAGCTGCTGGAGGTAGCGCGAGAAGAGCAGCAGGCGATCCTTGTAGGGGAGGACGACCATGTCCTTCGCGCCGCGGCCTTCGGTCGCGAAATGCCACGCGAGGGCCAGGAGTGCGGCGGGATTTTTCGCGGTGACCGTGCCGCGCGTGACCTCGTCCATCGCGGCCGCGCCGTCGAGCATCGCCTGGATGTCGATGCCCTGGAGTGCCGCGGGCAACAGGCCGACGGCGCCCAGCTCGCTCGTCCGGCCGCCCACCCAATCCCACATCGGGAAACGCGCGATCCAGCCCTCGGCCTTGGCCGTGACGTCGAGCTTGGAGCCCACGCCGGTGACGGCGACGAAGTGCTTCGCGTGCTCGAGCCCCGCGGCCTTGAAGGCCGCGATGGCCTCGAGCATGCCGTTGCGCGTCTCGGCGGTGCCGCCGGACTTGGAGATGACGACGACGAGCGTCTTCGCGAGCTGGCCGCGCAGGCCGGCGAGCACGTAGTCGATGCCGTCGGGATCGGTGTTGTCGAAGAACGAGACGGCGAGCTTGTCCTTGCGCGGCCGGCCGAGCGCGTGGTTCACCAGCTGCGGCCCGAGCGCGGAGCCGCCGATGCCGATCACGAGGAGGTTTTTGAATTTGCCCTTGGGCCCGGCGACCGTGCCGGCGTGGACCTGGGCGGCGAAGTCCTTGATCGCGGCGAGGGTGGTGACGATCTCGTTGGAGAGGTCGAGCGACGGCGCGAGCTCGGGTTTGCGCAGCCAGTAGTGGCCGACCATGCGCTGCTCGTCGGGGTTGGCGATGGCGCCGCCCTCGAGGTGCTTCATGGCGGCAAACGCATCCTGCATGCGCGGCTCCATCGAGGCGAGCCAGCCGTCGGGCAACGGCAGCCGGGAGAGATCCAGCGAGACGCCGAGGTCGGCGTGGTGGAAGAGGTGGGCTTGGAAGCGGGACCAGGAGGACATGGTGTGGAAAGAAAGGTTGGGAGAGGGATGAGGGTGTGCGCCAACCGGTGCGCCGGTCAACCGCGCCCTTGCCAACCGCGGCGCTGCCACGCGAGCCTCGGCGCATGATCGCTCCCCGGATCGCATCGGTTGTTTTTGCTTTGGCGCTCACGCGCGCGATGGCCGCGGCCGCGCCCGATCCGGCGGCGCTGGCGGCGGCGGTCGCGGTCCTCGCCGAAGCTGCGCCCGGCGTGCGGGTGATCGCGGCCACGCTCGACGGCGAGCGGCTCACGCTCGATCTCGGCGGCGAGGTGCGCGCTCACGCCGCGCCGGGCACGGTGGCCTTTGAGGCGCTCTCGCGCCGCGTGCATGTCGCCGTGGCCGACACACTCCGCGAGCGGTTCCCGGCCTTCGAGATCGAGACGCGGATCGAGGGCGTGCCGCTGCCGCGGTTGCTCGCGGAAGCATCCGAGCCTGCGCGGGCGGCCGCGCCGGTTGCGCCCGCTCCCACGCCACCCGCGACGCAGGCGCTCAACGGCCGGCGCATCGCGCTCAGTCCCGGCCACGGCTATTATCAGAACGCGGCCAGAAACTGGGTGCTCCAGCGCAGCTTTTTCACCGGCATCGTCGAGGATTTCGTGAACCACGATTTCGTTTCGCTCGTCGCGGCCCAGCTCACGGCATGGGGCGCCGATGTGCGGCCCACGCGCAATCTCGACCGCGCCGCGGGTGACGGCGAGTCGGGCTTTCCGCGCTGGCAGGAGGCTGCGCGCTACCACGTGAAGGCCCTCGGCGCCGATCCCTCGGTGTGGAACGAGTCCGGCTTCACTGATCTCGAGCAGGACATTCGTTGCCGCCCGCGCTACGCCAACGCCATCGAGGCCGAGCTGCTGGTGAGCATCCACAACAACGGCGGCGGGGGCACCGGCACGGAGACGCTCTACGACACCAACCACGTCGCCGCCGCCGAGAGCCGCCGCCTCGCCGATCTTCTGCACGCCCGCGTGATCGCCGCCATTCGCCGCGATTACGATCCGACGTGGGCCGACCGGCGTGTGCAGGGCTTCAATGGCAGCTACGGGGAAAACCGCCTCGCGACGCGCCCCGCCGTCATCCTGGAAATCGCCTTCATGGATCGGGCGACACCCGACAACGCCGCGCTGCGCGACGAGCGTTTCAAGCGCATCGTCTCAGCCGCAATTGCCGACGGCATCCGCGAATTCGTCGAGGGCCCGGTGCCGGCCCCGCCGAGCGGGCTGGCCGCGACCAAGGAGGCTGGAGCCGTCACTTTCACGTGGACGGACCATGCCACCAACGAAACCGGCTACCGGGTGCAACGCCGCGAGCCGGCGGCGGAGACCTGGACGACGGTCGCCACCTTGCCGGCCGGCGCCACGAGTTACCGCGACACCACCGTCTCGGGAAACGAGACCTACACTTACCGGGTGCAGGCGTTCAACGCAGCTGGGTCGTCGGGGCAGTCGTCAAACGAACTCACACTGGCCGCGCCGCTGCGGGATCTCACGCCGGCGATTCCCGGGGATGGGCCGGCCGCATGGCTCAGCAATCTTTCCTTGCGCACCTCGCTCGACGCGGGTCGCAACGTGATCGTGGGCTTTGTCGTGCGTCCGCCGGGCAAGCAGCTGCTCGTGCGCGCGGCGGGTCCGGCGCTCGCGGCCTTCGGGCTGGCGACCGCCATGGCTGATCCGCGGATCGAGTTGTTCAGCGGGGCGGCGCGGGTCGCGCAAAACAACGACTGGGCACCCGGGCTCGCGCCGGCCTTCGCCAGTCTGGGCGCGTTTGCGTTTTCCGCGGCGAGCCGCGACGCCGCCGTGCTGCAGGCCATCGAGGGCGCGGGCACGGCCGTCGTGACCGGCACCGCGGGCGGCGTGGTGCTCGTCGAGGGCTACGATGCCGGCACCGGCAGCGCCGTGCGGCTCCTCAACCTCTCCGCGCGCAACCGTGTCGGCACGGGCGCGGACGTGCTGATCGCGGGCTTCGTGATTGCCGGCGCTGGGACGCAGCAAGTGCTCATCCGCGCGATCGGCCCGGGGCTCGCGCCCTTCGGCGTGACCGGGGTGCTCGCCGATCCGCGGCTGGAGGTGCGCGACGCCACCGCCCGCATCGCGGAAAACGACAACTGGGACGCGAGCCTCGCGCCGGTCTTTGCCGCCACCGGGGCGTTTGCGCTCCCGCCCGGCAGCCGCGATGCCGCCGTGGTGCTCACGCTCCCGGCGGGCCGCAGCTACAGCGTGCAGGTCGCGGGTGCAGGCGCGACCACCGGCGAGGCGCTCGTGGAAGTTTACGAGGTGCGGTGAGGATTTTTCATCGGAGTTGAGCCAGACGGGAGTGGGGTTTCTCCGGGAAGATCGGCCGGCTGTTGGCACGATTTTCGCGTCTGCAAAGACTGCGTCATGAAAGGAGCCACCGCCACCATCGCCCCTGCGCAAGCCAAGTCGATTTCGGTCGGCCTGACCTGCTGGCGCTGGCAGCGGCGCCGGACGCTGCGGATTGTCGAGCTCGCGCGGCAGCTGGAGGTGAACCTGCAGTTGAATCAGCGTCCGCGAGGCCTGCATCGTGACATCGAATGCCAGGTCTCGGGCAAAAACGTCGATCGCTTCATCGGCGAGTTTATGCGCCGTTGCTGAAAGTGGGTGAACCTGCGGACCGGCCTCAGACTATTGGCCAGCGCGCCAGAAACGCCAGCTGGGCCTCGCGGTCCGGCACATCGTGGTAGTCGGCGCGCCCGAGGAATTTCATCGGATAGGCGGCCTCGAGCGATCGCACGCAGACGACGGTGCCCTCCACGGCAAACACCGCCCGCCACGCGCCGCAGCCGATCTCGAACTCGGTGGCGTTGCGCCGCCGGATCCGCCGCGTGCGGTGCGGGGCGGGATCGCGCGACAGCAGCTCGATCAGGCGTGGTGTGAAATCGATCTGCCAGGTTTCCCGCAGCCATTGGGCTTGCGTCAGCGCGGCGGCCGTGAAGCTCACCGTGAAGCGGGCGGGCTCGCGCAGCTCCGCTTCCATCGCATCGATCCAGCCGGCGCGGGCGGCGGGAAACGCGTCGTAGTCGGCCACGTAGGGCTTCACATCGAAAATCGGTGTGCCGTCCACGAGGTCGCAGGCGCCAATCGTCAGCCGTCGGCCGTCGACGCCGAGCAGGGTCACGGCCGTCAGGCCGAGGGGATTGGGCCGGTGGGGCGAGCGCGTCGCGAAGACACCGCGTCGTTGTGCGGATCCGCGTGGCGGCAGCACAAGCGGGCGCCAGTTGTCGTTGCGATGAAACCACGACAGCAGCCAGATGCGCTCAAACCCCGCAAGGTCCTGCAGCGCCTGCTCGTAGCCGCAGCCCGGGAGCAGCTCCACCTCGTTGCTTTCCTCTGCGGCCGTCTCCGGCTGGTGCCCAGCCTGAAACTTCACCTGCTGCCGGGTGCGAAGATGGCCAATCGGTTGAAGCGTGAGCGACGGCTGCAAGCCGGCAAGACAGCCGCTTTGCGGGGCCGAGGTCTACACGGAAGTCCGCTGACGACCGACGAAGGCGACACAGCTGTCAAGGAGGCGGTAGGGCACCAATTCTGCGGACTCCGAACATGTAACGTCCTGAACTCCTTTGATCGGCTTTGTTGATGCTTGCGGCATGATGTCCTAAGATGCATCGATGAGTGGTCGTCCGCTCTACTGCTAACCCCTTCCGGCAATGCTCACCGATCGATACATGACCAGCATCAAAAACGTGCCGGCGATTATGCAAAAAATTATCGACGGCACTGCGCCTGATCGATTCTCGCAGGCCCACTTGAAGAGCATTGGGTTCAAGAGTAGCAATGACCAAGGAATTATCCCGGTGCTCAAAGCTTTGGGATTCTTGAGCGCCGACGGAGCGCCTTCGCAGAGGTATCTTGCTTACCGTGATCGCACACGTAGTCGCTCGGTGTTGGGTGAAGCTCTTCGTGAGAATTATGGGGATCTCTTTCACATAAATGAGAGCCTCTCTGAATCTGACCGTGATGCTGTGGAAGGAAAATTTAAGTCGGTCCATAACTCTTCAGATCGGGTGGCACAGCTGCAGGCGATGACCTTTTTTGCGCTACTGGCGCTTGCAGATCCAAAGGCAAAGGCGCCGACTTTACCTGCTCCCCCTGCGTCTATCGCGTCTTCCGTTGAGGATAATGGAAGTAGGTTTAAATCGCAGGAAAGCCACCCGCATTCTGTGCATTTTTCTGGTCTTCGATATAATATCGAGATCCACCTGCCGGCCACCAAGGAGATCGAAGTCTACAATGCGATTTTCAAATCAATCGCAGAGAACTTATTGAATGATTGAGCGAAAAGATCTTCGGGACTGGCTTTTCCGCGGACTTATGTTCGAGGCGGATGCTGAAGTATTTCGCGGTGCCGGCATCCGCGTCGGGGCGAGCCAGGAGGCAAGTGAGCGCAGCTTGGTCCAAGAGGCACTTGCTCCATTCAGCGTGGATTTGCGAAACCAAGCCCTTCGAATGGCGCGTTTATATGCGATGCTTTATTGCTTCGAAAACTCGGTTCGTGGTCTGGTTAGACAGAGGTTAGAGGAAAAATATGGCCCAAATTGGTGGGCTGAGCAGGTGTCTTCGAAAATTGTTCAATTTGCCGAATCTCGGCAAAAAGACGCTCTTGAGAATTCTTGGTTGGAGGGCGCCACAAAGGACCCGCTTGGCTTCATTCAGTTTGGTCACTTGGCAGACATCATTATCGCAAGATGGGAAGATTTCAGTGATCTGGTCCCCACGCAGCACTGGGTGAAGCAGCGGATGGATGAACTCGAAAAGGCGCGGAATTTTATCGCACACAATCGCCTGTTAATGCCGGCTGAATTTTCCCGTATCGAGATGTATCTGGACGATTGGAACAAGACGGTTGGGTTTTAGTTTTTCCGCTGCGCAAAGTTCCCAAGTCTTTGATGCGCCTGCCAACCTTTGCTCAAGGCCGGGCGAGAGCGGGGAGGGAATTATTGGGCGTTGCGGCGCTGAAGGCGGGCGCGCGTCATGCGTTCGCGGAGGCCGCCTTGCTCGAGGAAATCTTTCTCAAGGCGCAGGAGCTGCCGATCGAGCAGGTAGTGCGTCTGGTGGATGAGGCAGATCGCGATGTTGGCGACGGTCTCGGCGGCGCGGGTCTCGAAGAAGTTGCGGTAGAGTTCGAACGTCTGCGGCGTCGTGCGGCCGAGCTGGCGAACATAGAGGGCCTCCTTCGAGTCCTTGTCCCACTGCGGGAATTCGCGGACGCGAAGGTAGTCGGCGTAGTCGTCGAGCAGTTCGTCGAGGCTCGCGCGGGCGACGTTGGTGAGCTTGATCTCGGTTTCCTTGGAGGTGCGGCCGGCCTTGCTGCCTTCGAGAATGTTGGCTTTCCCGGAGCGCGCGGCCTGAATCATCTGGTCGATGGTGCGGTCGCTCTTCGCGAGATACTTGTGCGCGAAGCGATAGGTGAGATCGTAGAGGACCTCGGCTTTTTGGAATGATAAGAGCGTGCGGGGATCGCCGCGGGGTGGGATGATGCGGGCGGGTTCGGAGTGGGAGGAATGGGAATTCTGGGAAGGATAGGAGGTGGATTTCCCATCCTTCCTATTCTTCTCATTTTTCCCATCGGAGGGCATGGCGGAACTAGAGATTCTTGTCCGTCACCGCACCCTCCGACGCCGTGCTCACGAGCTTCGCGTATTTGGCGAGGACGCCGCGGGTTTCTTTCGGCGGCAGCGGCTTGTAGGCTTTCATGCGCGCGGCGTAGTCGGCTTCGGAGATGAGGAGGCTCATCGTGTTTTTCACGGCGTCGATTTCGATGAGGTCGCCGTTTTTCACGATGCCGATGGGACCGCCTTTCGCGGCTTCGGGCGTGATGTGGCCGACGTCGAAGCCGTGCGAGCCGCCGGAGAAACGTCCGTCGGTGATGAGCGCGACATCCTTGATGAGGCCGCGGCCGGCGATGGCGCTGGTGGGTGAGAGCATTTCTCTCATGCCGGGGCCGCCGACGGGGCCTTCGTTGCGGATGACGACCACGTCGCCTTTGACGACGTCGCCGCGGAGCACGCCTTGGAGCGCGTCTTCCTCGCCCTCGTAAACCTTGGCGGGGCCCTTGAAGTAGAGGCCTTCCTTGCCGGTGATTTTGCCGACGGCGCCGCCGGGGGCGAGGTTGCCGTTGAGAACGCGGAGGTGGGTGTCCTTCTTGATCGGCTGATCCCAGGGACGGATGACGTCCTGCTTGTCCGGGTAGGACGGGTAGGGCTGCACGTTTTTGAGCGACTCGGCGATGGTCTCGCCGGAGACGGTGAGGCAGTCGCCGTGCAACATGCCGCGGTCGAGGAGCAGTTTCATCATCGGGCGGATGCCGCCGATGCGGATGAGGTGGGCCATGCCGTATTTGCCGAAGGGTTTCACGTCGGCGAGGAGCGGGACGCGGGCGCCGATGGTCTTGAAATCCTCGAGGGTGAGCGGGACCTCGGCGGAGTGGGCGATGGCGAGGAGGTGGAGGATGAGGTTGGTCGAGCCGCCGAGCGCGAGGCAGACGGTGATGGAATTCTCGAAGGCTTTCCGCGTGAGGATATCGCGGGGTTTGATGCCTTTCTTGAGCATGGCCATGACGGCGGCGCCGGCGCGTTCGCAGTCGTCGCGTTTCTCTTTGCCGACGGCGAGCTGGGCGCTGCTGTTGGGCAGGCTCATGCCGAGGGCCTCGATGGCGGAGGCCATGGTGTTGGCGGTATACATGCCGCCGCAGGAACCGGGGCCGGGGATGGCGACGGACTCGACCGCTTTCAGGCCGGCGTCGTCGAGCTCGCCCTTGGCGTGTTTGCCGACGGCCTCGAAGACGGAGACGATGTCGAGGGGCTTCTGCTTGTCGCAGTCGGTGGCGAGGAAACCGGGGAGAATCGTGCCGCCGTAGATGAAGACCGCGGGGCGGTTGAGGCGGGCGATCGCCATCATGCAACCGGGCATGTTCTTGTCGCAGCCCCCGATGGCGACGAGGCCGTCGAAGCCCTCGGCGGCGACGGACGTCTCGATGGAGTCGGCGATCACGTCGCGGGAGACGAGGGAGTAGCGCATGCCCTGCGTGCCCATGCTGATGCCGTCGGTGACGGTGATGGTATTGAAATAAACGGATTTGCCGCCGGCGGCATCGATGCCCTTTTGCGCGTGCTCGCTGAGTTCGCCGAGGTGGACGTTGCAGGGCGTCATGTTGCTGGCGGACGAGGCGACGGCGATCTGGGGCTTCTTGAAATCCTCATCGGTGAAGCCGACGGCGCGCAGCATGGAGCGGGCGGGGGCGCGGTCGTTGCCGTCAACGACGACGGAGGAGTGCGGGCGGGGGTGGGTGGGCGAGGTGCTCATGAAAATTGGGAAATTGGAAAATCGAGAAACGTGGAAAACGAAGGCAACCAAGCGGGCCGAGGCCGGGCAAGTGCGTTTGCGGCTGCGCGGCGATGCGGGTGGGGTGCTGTGCCGGTGATGAGGAGAGGCCCGAGCGAGGCGGTAGCCGGCGAAGGGCGGTGATCGCGCGAGGATCGTTTTGGGGATTGCATGGCTTTGCGCCGGCCGCATCACTGCTCGGCGATTTTCCCGCATGGCCTTCAACCTGAAAAAAGTGCTCAAGGCGCTCCTGCTCTCGTCGAGCCAGCCGCTCGCGATTAAGGACATTCAGGCGGCGTTCACGCGGTTCCACGACGCGCAGATGCCGTTGATGGACGAGGCCGAGGCGGCCAGCGCACCGGCTGCAACCGAGCCGGCCGCCGCCGGGGAAAACGTCGCCAACGGCTCCGTCTCTCCCGCGCCCGCCGCGCCGGCCGAGGAAATCACCGAGGTCTCCGACGAGCCGCCGGCCGACCCGGAACTCTACAGCGAGGTCCCCACGCTGATCACGGCCACGCAGATCCGCGAGGCGATGGATGCGATCGCCGCCGAGCTGCGGGCGAGCGACGACGGGCTGCTCCTCATCGAGGGCAACGCAGGCTACCGCTTGGTGACGCATCCGCGCTTCGCGCGCTGGGTGCGCATCCTCCGGCAGGAACCGCCGCCGGTGAAGCTCAGCCAGTCCGCCGTCGAGACCCTGGCCGTGATCGCCTATCGCCAGCCCGTCACGCGGAGCGAGATCGAGACGATTCGCGGCGTCTCGGCCGAGGCGGGCCTCAACAAGCTGCTCGAGCGCGAGCTCGTTTACATCGTCGGCCGGGCGGATTCGCCCGGGCGCCCGATCCAATACGGGACCACGGATCAGTTTTTGGAATTCATCGGCATCAAGTCGCTCGACGAGCTGCCGGCCTCCGACGTGCTCTCCTCGCGCCAGATCGACGAGTGGCTCAAGAACTCCTCCACGGCGCATGCGCCGACCGACACCGACATGGGCCTCGCCGACGAGCAGCTCCCGCTCGAGGCCGCCGGCGCCACGCCGGAAAAGTCCGAGCCCGCCACCGGCAACTGACATGGAACTCGGCCCCATCCGCGAGAAAATCGACGCGCTCGACAAGCAGCTCGTCGAACTGCTCAACCAGCGCCTCACCCTCGCCGCCGAGATCGGCAAGCTCAAGCGCAGCGCCGGCGGCCAGATCTACGTGGCGGAGCGCGAAGACGCCGTCTTCCGCAAGGTCACGGGCCAGAACCAAGGCCCGATTAAGCACGAGGCCCTGCGCGCCATCTACCGCGAGATCATGTCGGCGGCCATCGCGCTCGAGAAGCCGCTGCTCATCGCCTACCTCGGCCCCGAGGCCAGCAACACGCACGCCGCCGCGCTCAAGAAATTCGGCGCGAGCGTGAGCTACCACGGCATGGCCACCGTGAGCGACATCTTCACCGCGGTGGAAAAGGGCGAGACCGACTACGCCGTCATCCCGATCGAAAACTCCACCGAGGGCTCCGTGCGCGAGGCGCTGGACAGCTTCGTCGAGAGCGACCTCAAGATCGTCGCGCAGATCTATCTCGAGATTAACCACGCGCTCATCTCCAACTCGCCGCTGGAGGACATCGTGTGCGTGTATTCCAAGGATCAGGCGCTCGCGCAGTGCCGCCACTGGCTGCAGCGGCACCTGCCGCAAGCGCGACTTGTCGATGCCCCGAGCACATCGCGCGCGGTGCAGATGGCGAAACAGGAGCCCGGCACGGCCGCCATCGCGGGCGAGCTCGCCGCGGAGCACTACGGCGTGCCGATCGTGGCGCGTAACATCCAGGACAAGGCCGACAACACCACGCGGTTCTTTGTGCTCGGGAAAAAACCCTCCGGCCCGGTCGGCGGCGGCAAGGACCTGACGAGCGTCGTGGTCTCGCTCGGCGACGAGGCCGCGTCGCATTCCGGCGCGCTGCTGAAAATGCTCATGCCCCTCGCCGAGCGCGGCATCAACCTCTCCAAGATCGAGTCGCGCCCGAGCAAGAAGCGTCCGTGGGATTATTACTTCTTCCTCGATATCACCGGCCACCACGACGACCCTGCGATGAAGGCAGCCATCGCCGAGCTGCGGAAATTCTGCCCGCTGGTGAAGTGGCTCGGCAGCTACCCGGCGGTGAGCTGACGGCGACGACCGCGCTCCGCCACTCCGTCGCCCGCGCATGAACCTTAACCTCGCAGGCCAGAACGTCGCGGTCTTCGGCGCCGCCAAGGGCATCGGCCGCGCCATCGCTCTGGGCTTCGTGGCGGAGGGCTGCCGGGTGCGCGGCTTCGATCGCGAGGCTGCTGCGGCGGAGCCGTTGCACACGGCGGGCGATATCGTGGGCGGCGACGTGACCTCGCTCGCTCAGGTGCAGGCGCTGGCCGACGCGATGGGCGAGACGGATCACGTGGTGTTTTCCGTCGGAGCGGGCTCGGGAAAATTCGGATTTCCCTTCTGGAACGTCCCGCCCGCCGACTGGGCGCGCGTCATCGACATCAATCTCATCGGCGCGGTGAACGTCGCGCACGTCTTTGGCCCGCGCATGGCGGCACGCAAGCGCGGCTCCCTCCTGTTCATCAGCTCGGTCGCGGGGCAAATCGGCTCGCCCACCGATCCGCCCTACAGCGCGGCGAAGGCGGGGCTCATCAATTTCATGCAGTGCGCGGCGCGTGACCTCGCGCCGCATAACGTCCGCGCCAACGCGCTCGCGCCCGGCATGGTGCGGACCGACCTCAACGAGGCGGTGTGGGCCGCCGGCCAGCGCGCGCTGCCGCCGGAAAAACGCGAGAGCTACGACACCTGGGCGAAGGGCAAGATCCTGAAGGTCGCGCCGCTCGGTCGCTGGCAGATGCCGGAGGAGTTTGCCGCGATGGCGGTGTTCCTCGCGTCGGACCACGCGCGCAACATCACGGGCCAGACGCTCAACATCGACGGCGGTCAGGTCATGCACGCGTGAAAATTTTCGTAGCGGCGAGCGCCAGCGAGCCGTGAAACGTCGGCTCGCTGGCGCTCGCCGCTACGAGGGGCAACGCATCCCGTTTCGATTTCCAATAAAATGAAAGTCATCATCACCGGCGGCGGCGGATTCCTCGGATCGCAGCTCAGCGATCGGTTGCTCGCGCGCGGCGAGCTCACCGGCCCCGGCGGCAGGTCCGAACCTATCACGGAAATTGTGCTGCTCGACGCGGTGTTTCACCGGCCCGCGGCGGATCCGCGTGTGCGGCAGGTGGCGGCCGACATCAGCCGGCGCGAGGCGGTGTTCGACGCGGTGGGCCGCGATGCGGCCACGGCGATTTTTCATCTCGCGTCCATGGTGAGCGGCGAGTGCGAGGAGCGCTTTGACGATGCGCTGCGCGTGAATCTCGACGGGGGGTGCAACGTCTTCGAGGCCGCGCGCGCCGCCGCGGGCCGGCCGCGCGTCGTGTTTGCCAGCAGCATCGCCTGCTACGGCGGCGAGGCGATGGAGCCCGCCAATTCCGACCGCACCAAGCTCACCCCGCAGACGACCTACGGCATGACCAAGGCGATCTGCGAGCTGCTCGTGAACGACCACTCGCGCAAGGGCCACTTCGACGGCCGCTCCGTGCGGCTGCCCACGGTCATCATCCGCCCCGGCAAACCCAACGCCGCCGCGTCGAGCTGGGCGAGCGGGATGTTTCGCGAGCCGCTCGCCGGCGTGCCGTGCGCGCTGCCCGTGCGCCGCGACCAGTGCCACCCGATGACCGGCTATCGCACCGTGATCGAATCGTTCATCGCGCTGCACGAGGTGCCCGAGGATCGGCTGCGCGACGATCGGGCGTTTGTGCTGCCGGCGCATCGCGTGACGCCGGCCCTCGCCGAGGCGGTCATCAAGGAGGTCGCCGCCGAGCGCGGCCTGAAACTCGGCCCGATCGTCGATGCGCCGGATGCGCGCATCCAGGGGCTCGTGAACAACTGGCCGCAGGCGGTCGATGGGGCGCGCGCTGTGCGGCTCGGTCTGCCTTCGCCGCCGCCGCTCAAGACCATCGTCGAGCAATACCTCGAAGACTTCGGGCCGAGACGGGCTTGAAAAGGGGGTGGGTGAGGAGCGCGTGATTGGCGTTGGCGTCGCGCCTCGGGGGCGTTGATGTTGGCGGCGTTTTCCCCCTTTGCCCCATGAAACACGTTACCTTTTCCCGGCGCGGCTTCATGCGCCGCTGCGCCGCCCTCGCCGCTGCCAGCGGTCTGCCGCTGTGGTTTATCGAGCGCCAGCTCGCCGCCGCCGAGGCGCCCGCGGCGAAAAAGCCCTCGCCCAACGACCGCCCCGGCTTCGCGCTCATCGGTTGCGGCGGGCAGGGGACCGGGGATTCGCGCAACGCCGCCAATTGGGGCGATCTCGTCGCCGTGTGCGACGTCGATGCGAAGCGCGCCGCCGAGACGGCGGCCAAGCTCACGCCCGAGGGCAAACCCGCGCCGAAGATCTACTCGGATTTCCGCCGCGTGCTGGAGCGCCCCGATGTCCACGCGCTCGTCAACGGCACGCCTGACCACTGGCACACGCTCGTGAACCTGGGCGCCGCGCGGGCGAAGAAGGACGTTTATGCGGAAAAGCCGCTCACGCTCACCATCGACGAAGGCCGCCGGCTCGTTCGTGAGGTGAAGCAGAGCGGCATCGTGCTCCAGACCGGCACGCAGCAGCGCAGCTCGCAGCGTTTCCGGCTGGCCTGCGAGCTCGTGCGAAACGCCCGGATCGGGAAACTTCTCTCGGCCGACGTGTGGCTGCCCGCCGGCCTGCGCGAGGGGCCGTTTGCCACCGCGCCGGTGCCGGAGGAACTGAACTGGGATTTCTGGCTGGGGCCCGCGCCGTTCACTGCCTACGTGCCGCAGCGCTGCCACAAGACGTTTCGTTTCTGGTTCGAGTATTCCGGCGGCACGATGACCGACTGGGGCGCGCATCATAACGACATCGCCTATTGGGCCATCGGCCTCGTCGCTCCGCGCGAGGTGAGCGCGCGGGTGCTGGCCGAGCCCATCCCGGGCGGCTACACGACTTTCAGCGACTACGAGGTCAACTACACCTACGCCAACGGCGTCCGCCTCAACATCCACACCACGCGCGACGATAACCCGAACGGCGGCAAGGTCGTCGCCGACGGCCAGCGCAACGGCATCCGCTTCGACGGCACGCACGGCTGGATCTGGGTCAACCGCGACACCATCAAGGCCAGCGATCCGGAGATCCTGAAAACGCCCCTGCCGGAAAACGCCGTGAAGCTCCCGGTGAGCAAAAACCACATGGAAAATTTCTTCGACTGCATGAAATCGCGCCAGGCGCCGATCTGCGATGTCGAGACCGGTCACCGCTCCGCGACCATGTGCCACCTCGGCGCGATCGCGATGCGCACGGGCCGCGCGCTCACGTGGGATTGGGACGCCGAGAAATTCACCGGTGCCCATGCCGCCGAGGGCAACGCCCACCTCGCGCGCGAGCTCCGCGCGCCCTACGATTACAGTTTCGTGGGTTGATTCCCTCTCCCGTCGGGATGTGCGGCGCACGTCCGTGGGGCGCAGCGTCGAAAAAAACGCCGCGTCTGACCTCTGCCGAGAAAAACCTAGCAACGCTCGCCTTGCGCTGCCGTCTGGCCGACGCTCCCTTTTTCCTTCCGCATCAGCCTATTTTTCGCATGTCCCAATCCTCCCCTTCGCGCCGCCGTTGGTTTCTCTACGCGGCGGTGGCCGTCGTCTTCGCCGGTGCCGCGTGGTTTTTCGCCGTGCAGTCCGCTCCGCCCAAGACGTCGGGCTACAGTTCGTTTCGCTCGCGCGATCGCAACCAGGCGGTGCCCATCCGCGCCGAGGCCGCCCGGAAGGCTGACCTCGCCGTCCATCTCCGCGCCATCGGCACGGTCGTTCCGCTCAACACCGTGGTCGTGCGCAGCCGCGTCGATGGCCAGCTGTTGAAGGTCTCCTTCACTGAGGGACAGGAGGTCAAGCAGGGTGACATCCTCGCCGAAATCGATCCGGAACCTTATCTGCTCCGGCTCGCGCAGATGGAGGGCGCCTATCTCCAGTCGCAATCGCAGGTGCGCACCGCCAAGGCCGACCTTGAGCGCTTCAAGCAGCTGAACGCGCAGACCCTCGTCACCCTCCAGCAGCTCGAGGCCCAGCAGGCGCTCGTGGCCGAGCGCGAGGGCCTGCTCGCCGTCGAAAAGGCTCGCGTGGACGACGCCCGCCGCCAGCTCGACTACACGCGCATCGAGGCCCCGATCTCCGGGCGGCTCGGCCTGCGCCAGGTGGATGCCGGCAACATCATCCGCGCCGGCGACGCCGGCGGCCTCGTGACGATCACTCAGACCCGGCCGATCACCGTCAACTTCACGGTCCCGGAGATCGAATTGCAGAAGGTCATCGGGCCGCTCCGCGCCGGGGAGACGCTGCATGTCGAGGCGTGGGACCGGAGCGAACGCACCATCTTGGCGACCGGCTCGCTCCGCACGGTGGACAACCAGATCGACCTCGCGACCGGCACGCTGAAACTCAAGGCCGAGTTTCCCAACACCGACGAGAAGCTCTTTCCCAACCAGTTTGTGAACGTCCGGCTCCGCGTGCAGACGCTGCGCGACGCGGTCGTGATCCCTTCGGTCGGCGTGCAGTTCGGCTCGCGCGGCAACTACGTCTACCTGGTCAACGCCGAGAACAAGGCCACCGTCCGCGATGTCGTGCTCGGCCCCAGCGAGGGCCAGGTCCAGGCTATCCTCCAAGGCGTCGCGCCGGGCGATCTGGTGGTGCTTGAGGGCCTCGATCGTCTCCGCGAAGGCCGCCTCGTGCAGGTGCTCGCCGAGGAGCCCGCGAAGGCCGACAAAGCTCCCGCCAAAAGCGGCGCAGGCGCAGGCGCGGGCGCGGGAACGAGCGCGGGCAAGGGCAAGAAAAAGCAGGAAGGTAAATGAGCCCCTCACGCCCATTCATCCTGCGGCCGGTCGCGACGAGCCTCCTGATGGTGGCGCTGCTCATCTCGGGCGTGCTCGCCTATCGGCTCCTGCCCGTCTCCGCGCTGCCGCAGGTGGATTTTCCCACGATCCAGATTTTCACCTTCTATCCCGGCGCGAGCCCGTCGGTCACCGCCAGCTCCATCACCGCCCCGCTGGAGCGGCGCTTCGGGCAGATTCCTGGCGTCAACCAGATGTCGTCGGCCAGCTCCGGCGGCTCCTCCGTCATCACCCTGCAGTTCTCGTTGAAAGTCTCGATGGACGTCGCCGAGCAGGAGGTGCAGGCCGCCATCAACGCGGCGAACAATCTTCTTCCCAACGACCTCCCCGCGCCGCCGATCTATCGCAAGGTCAACCCGGCCGACACGCCCATCCTCACGCTCGCCGTCACCTCGGCGAGCCTGCCGTTGCCGCAGGTCCACGATCTGGTGGACACGCGCATCGCGCAGAAGCTCGCGCAGATTCCCGGCGTCGGCATGGTGAGCCTTGCCGGCGGCCAGCGCCCCGCCGTCCGCGTGCAGATTAACCCCGGTGAACTCGCCGCGCGCGGCCTCAGCCTTGCCGATGTCCGCGCGGCCATCGGTGCCGCCAGCGTCAACGGCCCCAAGGGCATCTTCGACGGCCCCCTCCGCTCCATCATGATGGACGCGAACGACCAGATCCGCTCCGTCGATGAGTATCGCAAGCTCATCGTCGCCTGGCGCGACGGCGCGCCGCTGCGCCTCGGCGATGTCGCCACCATCGTCAACGCCGCCGAGGATCGTCGCCTCGCCGCGTGGTCCGGCCCGCTGCCGGCCGTGCTCGTCAACATCCAGCGCCAGCCCGGGGCCAACGTGATCGAGGTCGTTGATCGCGTGCGGACCCTCCTGCCGCAGCTCGCCGCGAGCCTGCCCGCCGCCGCCGAACTGGCGGTGCTCACCGATCGCACGCAGAGCATCCGCGCATCCGTGCGCTCCGTGCAGCACGAGCTCATCTTCGCCATCCTGCTCGTGGTGCTCGTGACCTTCGTCTTCCTCCGCAATTTTGCCGCCACGATCATCCCCAGCCTGGCGGTGCCGCTCTCGCTCATCGGCACGTTCGGCGTCATGTATCTCGCGGGCTACTCGCTCAACATCCTCACGCTGATGGCGCTCACGGTCGCGACCGGCTTCGTCGTGGACGACGCGATCGTGATGCTCGAGAACATCGCGCGCTACCGCGAGCAGGGCGACCCGCCGATGGAGGCCGCGCTCAAGGGCGCCGCGCAGATCGGGTTCACGCTCGTCTCCCTCACGATCTCGCTCATCGCCGTGCTGATCCCGCTGCTCTTCATGGGCGATGTGGTCGGCCGCCTCTTCCACGAGTTTGCGATCACGCTCGCCGTCTCGATCCTGATTTCGCTCGTCGTCTCGCTCACGCTCACGCCGATGATGTGCGCGCGGATGCTGCCGGAGCCCGCGGCCCACGGCCACGCCAAGCCCGGCTTCCTCGACGCGGTGATCGCGCGCTACGGGGTGATGCTCGACTGGGTGCTGGAGCGCCAGGGACTCACGCTCGCGGTCACGGTCGGCACGGTCGCGCTCACGGCCGGGCTCTACCTGATGGTGCCGAAAGGTTTTTTCCCCTTGCAGGACAATTCGGCGATCCAGGCCGTGACCGAGGCGCCGCAGTCCATCTCGTTCGCGGCGATGGCGGAGCGCCAGCAGGCGCTCGCGGCGAAGATCCTCGAGGATCCCACGGTGCAGAGCCTCTCGTCGTTCATCGGCGTGGACGGCACCAACGCCACGCTCAACAGCGGCCGCATGCTGATCAACCTCAAGCCCCACGGCGAGCGGAGCGATTCCGCGTTCCAGATCATCGAGCGGCTGCGCACGCGGGCGCTCGAGGTGCCCGGCATCGCGCTCTACCTCCAGCCCGTGCAGGAACTCACCATCGAGGACCGCGTGAGCCGCACGCAGTTTCAATTCACCCTCACGAGCCCCGACGAGAAGCAGCTGCACGAGTGGACGCCGCGGTTCGTCTCGCATCTGCAGGAACTGCGGGCGCTCGAGGATGTGGCGAGCGACCTGCAGGACGAGGGCCTCCAGGCCTTCCTCGAAATTGATCGCGACATGGCGAGCCGCCTCGGCGTGACGGTGGCCGACATCGACGATGCGCTCTACAGCGCGTTCGGCCAGCGGCAGGTCTCCACGCTCTTCACGCAGGCGAGCCAGTATCGCGTCGTGCTCGAGGTCGATCCGCGGCTCGCGGTGGGGCCACAGGCGCTCACCAGCATCTTTGTGCGCACCCGCGGGGGCAAACCCGTGCCGCTCTCCAGCGTGGCGCGCGTCACCGAGCGGCCGGCCACGCTCCTGATCAACCACGTCGGCCAGTTTCCGGCGGTCACGATCTCGTTCAACCTCGCGCCGGGCCGTTCGCTGGGCGACGCCGTCTCCGCCATCGAGCAGGCGGCGCGCGAGGTCGGCGTGCCGCCCGCGATCGAGCTGCGGTTCCAGGGCGCGGCCCATGCCTTCCGCGCCTCGCTCAGCACCACGCTGCTCCTCATCCTCGCGGCGGTGATCACGATGTATATTGTGCTCGGCATCCTCTACGAGAGCAGCATCCACCCGATCACGATTCTCTCCACGCTGCCCTCCGCCACCCTCGGCGCGCTGCTCGCCCTGTGGATCACGGGCCGGCCCTTGGACATGATCGCCATCATCGGCATCGTGCTGCTCATCGGGCTCGTGAAGAAGAACGGCATCATGATGGTGGACTTCGCGCTGGAGGCGGCGCGCCGCGACAAGCTCTCGCCGCGCGACGCGATCAAGCAGGCGGCCCTCCTGCGCTTCCGGCCGATTCTGATGACGACCCTCGCGGCGCTCTTTGGCGCGCTGCCCCTGATGCTCTCGACCGGCTCCGGCGCCGAACTGCGCCAGCCGCTCGGTCTGGTGATGGTGGGCGGTCTGCTCGTGAGCCAGGTGCTCACGCTGTTCACGACCCCCGTGGTCTATCTCTTCTTTGATCGCCTCGGCCAGCGCGCCAAGGCGGGACGACCGGCCGCGGCCCCCGCGGGCGCGGCCAAGGGTGCCGTCGCATGAGCGTCAATCTCTCGCGTCCGTTTGTCCGCCGCCCCGTCGCGAGCAGCCTGATCGCCGTGGCGCTCGTGCTCGTGGGCGCGCTCGCCTATGGGCTGCTGCCCGTTGCGCCGCTGCCGCAGGTGGATTTCCCCACGATCCGCGTGAGCGCCTCGATGCCCGGCGCCAATCCGGACACGATGGCCACCAGCGTCTCCGCGCCCCTCGAACGCGCGCTCGGCAGCATCGCGGGGGTGACCGGCATCTACTCGGACAACCGCCAGGGCAACACCAGCATCATGCTGGAGTTCGTGCTCGGCCGTGATCTCAACGCCGCCGCGCGCGATGTGCAGGCCGCGATCAACGCGGCGCGCGGCGAGCTGCCCGCGGGCATGCCGGGCAGCCCCACGTTCCGCAAATCGAACCCCGCCGCCGCGCCGATTATGGCGCTGGCGCTCAGTTCGCCCAATCTCTCGCCCGGCGAGCTCTACGACTTCGGCGCCACGATCCTCGCGCAGAAGATTTCCCAGATCGTCGGGGTCGGCGAGGTGCAGACGGGCGGCAGCTCGCTCCCCGCCGTGCGCGTGCAGCTGAACCCCCATGCGCTTTCGCATCACGGCATCTCCCTCGACGAAGTGCGTCGCGCCATCTCCGCCACCAATTCCCTCCGCCCGCGCGGCACGGTGGAGGACGGCCCGCGCCAGTGGGAGGTGCAGATCAGCAACCAGCTTCGGCGCGCGGTGGAATACGAGGATCTCGTCATCCGCTATCGCGAGGGCGCGCCGGTGCGCCTTGGCGATGTCGCCAAGGTCACCGATTCCGTCGAGGACCGCTACAGCATGGGCTTTCACAACGACCGCCCGGCCGTGCTGCTCAACATCAGCCGGCAGCCCGGCGCCAACATCATCGCGACCATCGACGCCATCAACGCCCAGCTCCCCGGCCTGCGCGCGCTGCTGCCGGCCGACGCTGATCTGGCCGTCGTGATGGATCGCTCGCCGGGCATCCGCGCGACGCTCCGCGAATCGCAGAAGACGCTGCTCATCGCCGCGAGCCTTGTGATGCTCGTGGTGTTCATCTTCCTCGGCAACCCGCGGGCGACACTGATTCCGTGCCTCGCGATCCCAGTGTCGATCATCGGCACGTTTTCCTTCATGTATCTGCTGGGGTTTTCGCTCAACAACCTCTCGCTGATGGCGCTGATTGTCGCCGCCGGGCTCGTGGTGGACGATGCGATTGTCGTCATGGAGAACATCTCCCGCCACATTGAGCGGGGACTCTCGCCACTCCGCGCCGCGATGAAGGGTTCGGGTGAAGTCGGCTTCACCCTGCTCGCGATGAACCTCTCGCTCGTGGCTGTGTTCGTCTCGATCCTTTTCATGGGCGGGCTTGTGGAGCGGCTGTTCCGCGAGTTCTCCATCACGCTGGTGCTGGCGATGATGGTCTCGCTGATCGTCTCGCTCACGCTCACGCCGAGCCTCTGCGCACGTTTGCTGCGGCGCCATGAGGATCGGCCCGATGGCAGATTCTTCCGGATGACGGAGCGCGGCTTCGCGGCGGTGAAAGCCGCCTACGCGCGATCCCTCGGCTGGGTGCTCCAGCACGCCACGCTCACCCTCATCGTGCTCCTGGGCACCATCGCGCTCAACGTCTCGCTCTACATCAAGATTCCGAAGGGCTTTCTGCCGACGCAGGACACGGGCACGCTCAGCGGATTCGCGCGCGGCGACGATGCGTTTTCCTACCAGGTCATGCAGCCGAAGATCGAGGTCTACCGGCGGCTCATCATGGCCGACCCCGCGGTGCAGGATGTGATGGGCAGCTCCGGCGGCCAGTCCGGCATCAACAACGCGCGCATGACCATCCGCCTCAAGCCGCTCGCGGAGCGCAAGGTCTCCGCCACCGAGGTCATCAACCGGCTGCGCGCCGCGGCGCCCCCGATGGCGGGCAGCTCGCTCTACCTCTACGGCGCGCAGGACATCGACGCGCCGCGCATGTCCGACTCCACCTCCTACGATCTCTCGATCATGGCTGCCGAGCTCGAACTCATCCGCAAATGGGTGCCCCGGATCGGCGCGGCATTGCAGGAGCTGCCGGAGCTGACCGATGTGGACACGCGCGCCGAGGCCGGCGCGCAGGCGCTGCGGCTTTCGATCGATCGCGATGCGGCCCGCCGCCTCGGCGTCGACATGCAGATGGTCGCGCAAGTGCTGAACAGTTCCTTCAGCCAGCGCCAGGTCGCCACCCTCTACGATCGACTGAACCAGTATCGCGTGATCATGGAGCTCGAGCCGCAATACACCTCCGATCCCGCCGTCCTCGAAAAAGTGCAGGTGATCGCCGCGGATGGGAGTCGCGTGCCGCTGTCCGCCTTCACGCGCTACACCTACGCGCAGACGGAGGACCGCGTGCGGCACCGCGGGCAGTTTGCCGCGGAGAACATCGGCTTTGCGCTCGCGCCCGGCGTGTCGCTGGAGGAGGGCCTCGCCGCCATCGACGGGGCGCTCGCCAAGATCATGCTGCCCACCGAGGTGCAGGCGCGCCTCTCGGGCTCGGCGAGCTCGTTCCAGCAGAGCGTGCAAACGCAGCCGCTGCTCATCCTCGGCGTGCTTGTGGCGGTCTATCTCGTGCTGGGCATCCTCTACGAAAGCCTCGTCCACCCGATCACGATTCTTTCGACGCTGCCGTCGGCCGGGCTCGGCGCGCTGCTCGCGCTGCGGCTCACCGGCACCGAATTTTCGCTCATCGCGCTGCTCGGGCTGTTTCTGCTCATCGGCATCGTGATGAAGAATGCCATCCTCATGATCGATTTTGCCATTGCCCGCGAGCGGCGTGACGGGGTGGGGCCCCGGGCGGCCATTTATGAGGCGGCGCAATTGCGCCTCCGGCCGATTCTGATGACGAACTTTGCCGCGCTGCTCGGATCGCTGCCGCTCGTGCTGGCGACCGGCGAAGGCGTCGAGATGCGCCAGCCCCTCGGCCTCGCGATCGCGGGCGGGCTGCTGGTGAGCCAGATTCTCACCCTCTATACCGTGCCGGTCGTCTATCTCTGGCTCGATCGCCTGCGGCTCTGGGTGAAGGCCCGGACGGGAGCGCGCCGAAAGCTTGAGCCGGCGACCGCATGAAACCGTGCCGGTTGATCGTGGCTCTCGTGTTCGCGGCGGCGTGGCTGGCCGCTTGCAGCGGCCCGGCCCGGACGAGCGCGGCGCGCGGCGAGCGCATCTATGCGGCGCAGTGTGCGAACTGCCATGGCGACAAAGGGCAGGGCGTCGAGGGCAAGTATGGCGAGGCGCTCCACGGCGACTGGCCGCAGTCGAAGCTCGCGCACTACATCGCGGCCAACATGCCGGAGGACAAACCCGAGACACTCTCGCGCGCGGATGCCGCCGCGGTGACAGCGTATGTGTTCGACGCTTTCTATTCCCCGGCGGCCCAGGCGCGGAATCACCCGGCGCGCGTCGAACTCGCGCGCCTCACCAGCCGCCAATACGCCGTCGCCATCGCCGATCTGCTGCGGCAGTTCGGGCCGGCGACGACCGAAACTCCCGCGGAGAATTCCCCCGGCCTCGCGGCGACCTATTACAACGTCGCCCAACGCGGCCGCTTTGATCCCGCCAAGCTCGCGCACCGCGGCACCGACCCCGCCGTCGATTTCGTTTTTCCCGAGAACGGCGAACTCCGCGCGCGCCTTGCGCTCCCGGCCATCGACCGCCCGCCCACGCCCAACTCCCGGGAGCCCGCCGGCTTTTCCGCCCAGTGGCGTGGCACGCTCCTCGCCGACGAGACGGGCGACTACGAGTTTGTCATCCGCACGCCCAACAGCGTCCGCGTCTGGATCAACGCCGAGGCCGATGGGCGCGCCGCCTCGCCGCCCACGCTCGACATCAACGTCTCGACGCCCACCGATCCCGACCATCGGGTGACCGTGCGCCTCCTCGGCGGCCGCCGCTACCCCATCGCGATCGACTGGTGGGCGCTGGCCGAGAAGACCGGCTCGCCCGTCGTTCCCGGCATCTCGCTGCGCTGGAAACCCCCGCATGGCAGCGAGCGCCCGATCCCCGCGCGCAACCTTTCCACCGCGGCCAGCACGCCCACCTTTGTCGTGGCGACGCGCTTCCCCGCGGACGACGCGAGCTTCGGCTACGAACGCGGCACGACCGTTTCCAAGACGTGGGCCGAGGCCACCACCGCCGCGGCGCTTGAAGTCGCCGACCACGTCGTCCGGCGCCTCGATCGCCTCGCCGGCACGCGCGCGGGCGACGCCGAGCGCGCCGGAAAAATCGAGGCTTTCGCCGGGCGCTTTGTCGCGGCGGCGTTTCGACGCCCGCTCGCGGACGAGGAGCAGGCGCGCCTCGTCGGGCGCTGGTTCGCGGCGCCCGCTGAGCCCGAGGCCGCGTTGCGGAGCGTGGTGCTTTTCGCGCTCAAGTCCCCGCACTTTCTCTATGTCGATCTGCCGTCGCCGTCCGCGGTGGCGTCACGGCTTTCGTTCGGCCTCTGGGACTCGGCGCCCGACGCGACGCTGGCCGCCGCGGCCGCCGCCGGCGCGCTGCGCACGCCGGAAGAGGTCGCGGCGCAGGCCGCGCGGATGACCGCCGATCCGCGCACGCGGGCCAAGCTGCGCGAGTTTTTCCACCAGTGGCTGCAGATCCGTTTCGTCGAGGACCTGGGCAAGGACGCCGCGCTGTTCCCCGGCTTCGACGCCGCGTTGATCGACGACCTTCGCACCTCGCTCGATCTTTTCATCGACGAGATCGCCTGGGGCGGGCGCGGCGATTTCCGCGAACTGCTCCAGGCCGACTGGCTGATGGCCAATGAACGGATCGCGCGCTTCTACGGCCTGCCCGCGCCGGCGGGCGGCGGTTTTGCGCGCGTCGCGGCGCCGGCCGGCGAGCGCGCGGGCGTGCTTACGCATCCCTACCTGCTAGCGGCGCACAGCTACAAGGCCGCGAGCTCGCCGATCCACCGCGGCGTGTTTCTCACGCGCAGCGTCGTGGGCCGCCGCCTGAAATCGCCGCCGATGGCGGTTGCGTTTGATGACGCGCAGTTCGAGGCCGGCCTCACGATGCGCGAGAAGGTCACGCGCCTCACGCGCGGCGCCGACTGCCAGGGCTGTCATTCGGTCATCAACCCGCTCGGCTTCAGCCTCGAGTGGTATGACGCCGCGGGCCGTTTCCGCCGCGAGGAAAACGGCCGCCCGATCGACGCCGTGAGCGAGTTCATGGCCGACGACCGCCTGACCGTGCGCTTCGGCGGCGCGCGCGACGTGGCGGATTTTGCCGCCCGTGATGAGCGCGCGCAACTGGCCTTGGTCGAGCAGCTATTTCATCACATCGTGAAGCAGCCCGCCCGCGCCTATGGTCCCGACGCCCTCGCGCGCCTGCGCGATTCTTTTGTCGCCTCCGGCTTCAATCTCCCGAAGCTCCTCGCCGAGATCGCCACCGTCGGCGCGCTCGGTGCGCCGACCCCGGCGCTCCTCGCCGCCCATTCAACCCCGCCCCGCCCATGAACCGCCTCCATCGCCGTGATTTCCTGAAACGCGCCGGGCTCTCCGCCGCGGTGCTGCCGTTCATCACGGGCCTGCCCAGCCTGGCGCTGGGTGCGCCGGCGCGGCCGCGGCAGCGGCTCATCATCGTCTTCTCGCCCAACGGCACGATCCCGACGGAGTTCTGGCCGGACGAAACCGGCCGCGATTTTGCGCTGAAAAAAATTCTCGCGCCGCTTGCGCCCTTCAAGGACCGGATGCTCACGCTGCAAGGCGTCTCCAACCGCGTGCGCGGCGATGGCGACGGCCACATGCGCGGCATGAGCTGCCTGCTCACCGCCATCGAGCTGCTCCCCGGCAACATCATGGGCGGCGGCGGCCAGCCCGCCGGCTGGGCCAGCGGCATCTCGATCGATCAGGAAATCAGGAATTTTTTCCAGTCACAGGAGAGCACGCGCACGCGCTTCGGTTCGCTCGAGTTCGGCGTCGGCGTGCAGGATCGCGCCGATCCGTGGACGCGCATGTCCTACGCCGGCTCCGGCAAGCCCGTCGCGCCCATCTCCGATCCCTACCAGATGTATGAGAAGGTTTATGGCCGGATAAAGGACCGCGAGAGCCTACGCAGCGTGCTCGACCCGCTCCGCGCCGAGCTCGTGCGGGTGCGCGGCCTCGTGAGCGCCGAGGATCGCCGGATGCTCGAGGAGCACGAGACGCTCGTGCGCCAGCTCGAGCGCGAGCTGGCCGACGGCACCGGCGCGGATTTCCGCCACGCTCCGCCCGCGCTCGAGCGCGGCGTCGCCGCCGATCAGAACGATCACGTTCCGCGCCTCAGCCGCATGCAGATCGATCTGCTCGTGAACACTCTTTCGAACGACATGGCGCGCGTCGCCACGCTGCAATACACCAAGTCCGTCGGCAGCGCGCGCATGAACTGGCTCGGCATCACCGACGGCCATCACGGCCTCTCGCACGAGCCCGACAAGGACGAGGTCGCGCAGGAAAAACTCATCAAGATCAACACATGGTTCGCCGGCGAGGTGCGCTACCTCGCGGACCGGCTGGCCGCGACGCCCGAGCCGGGCGGCGGCGGCTCGATGCTAGACCACACGCTCATCGTGTGGACCAACGAGCTCGGCAAGGGCAACAGCCACACGCTCGACAACATCCCCTTCGTGCTCGTGGGCGGCGGCTTCGGCTTCGAGATGGGCCGCGCGCTCAAGTTCGACAAAATCCCGCACAACCGCCTCCACCTCGCGCTCGCGCACGCCGTCGGCCACAAGATCGAGACTTTCGGCAAAAAGGATTTCTGCACGGCGGGGCCGCTGGTGCTCGGCTGAGGCGGCGGCAGTCGGCAGAAGCGCGACAGGCCGGGCGCGAACTGGTTTGCGCCGCGGAGAGCCGGGGGCTCTGCGTGGCCGTGGATTCGGGCTTGCAGTGATCGGCGCGCCCGCAAGCTTGCGCCCGTGGATTCACCCCGATCCGAAACCTCCCGCGCCTTGCCTGCGGCGGGCATCCCGCAGTGGTATGCGGACGAGGTGCAGCCGCACGAATCCATGCTGCGGGCATGGCTGAGCAGCCGGTTTCCCGGGGTCGCCGATGTCGAGGATATCGTGCAGGAGGCGGTGTTGCGCGTGCTGCGCGCCCGGGAAAACGGCCCGGTGCTTTCGGCCAAGGCGCTGTTATTCGTCGCCGGGCGCAACCTCGCGCTCAACCGGCTACGTGATCGCGAAAGAAAACCCACGGAACCTTTGGGGGATTTTGATCTCGGCGGGGTCTTGGATGAGCATGAGGACATCCGTGAGACCGTTGCCCGGCTGGAGGAATTTCGCGTGCTGATCGACGCGATCCAGGCCCTGCCGGAGCGCTGCCGGCAGGTGATGACGCTGCGCCGCATCTATGGCCTTCCGCAAAAGGTGGTCGCCGCGCGGCTCGGCATCTCCGAGCACACGGTCGAGACGCAGAGCGCCATCGGCTTGGACAAGTGCGCGGAGTTTTTCCGCGCGCGCGGCCATTTTTCCCGCTGCCCATGAACCGGGAAATGAGATCGGCCGAGCCCACCCGCGCCATCGCTCACGAGGCCGCCCTCTGGGTCGTGCGACACGAGCGCGGGCTCACGCCGGCGGAGCAGGACGCGTTTTCCCAATGGCTCTCGGCTGATCCTCGCCACGGCGAAGTGTGGCGGGACCGGCGATGGGCGTGGCGGGAGTTTGACCGCATCGCGGGATTGCCCGCGGTCGTCCCCGCCGCGCCCGATCCCGATCTGCTCGCGCCGCGCGGGATGTTTTCATCCCGCGGGCACTCGCGTTGGCTGGCCCGGAGTCTCGTTCTCGCCGCGGCGGCGGTGATGGCCGGGATGATTTTGATTCCGGCCGATCATTCATCCGACACTGAGCCCGCGCGTGCCCTCTCGACCGCGCTGGCTGCGCCTTGCGAGCGCCTCGTGCTGGATGACGGATCGGTCGTCGAGCTCAACCGCGGTGCGAGGCTGACGGTGGAGTTTTCCCCGGGACTGAGACGGGTGCGGCTGGAGCGAGGGGAGGCCCATTTCGTGGTCGCGAAGGACTCGGCGCGACCGTTCGTCGTCGATGCGGCGGGCGTGACGGCCCGCGCCGTCGGCACGGCCTTTAATGTCCGGTTGGCTGCGGCCAGCGTCGAGGTGGTCGTGACCGAGGGGAGGGTGGCGCTCGGCCGCGCAGCCGATGCGCCGGGAGTCCCGGAGGCGCGCCTGCTTGAGGCGCGGCAGCGTGCGGTGCTGCCGCTCGATCATGCCGCGCCGACCGACCCGGTCTCGGACCTTACGGAAACGGACTTGGCGCAACACCTCGCGTGGCAGCCGCGGTTTCTTGATTTTTCGGATGCGCCGCTCGGTGAAGTCGTGGCACGGCTGAATCAGCGCAACCCGGTCCAACTCGTTCTCGCCGCGCCGGCGCTCCGCGAACTGCGGATTAACGCGACCATCCGCTCGGACAACATCGAGGGGTTCGTGCGGCTCCTCGAGTCCGCTTTCGATCTGCGCGCCGAGTGGCGCAGTGAAACTGAGATTGCGCTCCGGCCCGGCCGTTGAGGTGACGGCATGGCTCTTCGGAGCACGGGAGATTTTTTCCGCATTTTTGGCGATGGGTTCACGGAAGTGGTCCGGTCCGGGGTCTTAGGAGCGATGAACCGTCCTGACCCCTCGTCCCCCTCGCGCGTCCGCCGTGCCGGACTCGCCACTGTCCTGTTTCTCGCCTCGGTGTTCGGCGCATTGGCCGCGACGGCCGAGACAGCGCGTAATTTCAATGTGCCGGCCGGTGAGGCGCGCGAGACGCTAAAGCGCTTCGCCGCCCAGGCCGAGGTCGAGATTGCCTTTCCCAGCGCCAACACCCTCGCGGTGCGCACCAACGCCGTCACGGGCCGATTCACGCCGCAGGAAGCCATCGACGCCCTGCTCGCCGGCACGGGCTTGGGCGCCACGCGCGAGCCGACGACCGGCGCCTACGCGGTGCGTCCGGTGGCCCCGGCGGTGACCGGCCTTCGCCCGGCCAGTGCGCGGCCGGCGGTCGTCCGGGCTGATTCCGGCGAGCGCTCCGAAAACGAGACCGTCACGCTGAATCCCTTTGTCGTCAGCGAAAACGACGCGGTCGGCTACTCCGCCGCCAGCACGCTGGCCGGCACGCGCATCAACACGGCGCTGCGCGACGTGGGTGCGGCCATCAGCATCATCACGCCTGAGTTTCTCGCCGACACGGCTTCCACCAACTTGGGCGAGCTGCTCTCGCTCACCACGGCGACGGAGGTCGGCGGAGTCTTCGGCAACTTCGCCGGTGGCGGGACCGAGTCCGGCCGCCCCGACCAATCCGAGAGCCGTGAAAACCCGCAGGCCAACAATCGCGTGCGCGGCATCGGCGCGGCCACGACCACCCGCGACTATTTTCTGACGGACATCCCGTTCGACGCCTACAATTCCTCCGGCGTCACGATCGCCCGCGGGCCGAACTCACTGCTCTTTGGCATCGGCAACCCCGCCGGCATCATCGAAGGCTCGATCATCCATCCTCAGCTCCAGCGCAACCGCACGGTGATTGGCGCCCGCTTCGGCTCCGAGGACTCCTACCGCGCCACCCTCGATCTCAACCGCGTGCTGGTGAAGAACCGTTTCGCGTTCCGCCTCGCCACGGTCAACGAGCAGAATAATTTCCAGCAGAAACCCGCGTTCGACCGCAAGCGCCGCGGTTACATCTCGCTCGAAGGCGTGCTCCGCGACGGGAAGGCCGCAAGCTGGATCGGCAAGACCAGCCTCCGGGTCTCCGGCGAGATGGGCGACAGCCAGTCGAACCCCGTCAACGTCATCCCGCCCGTCAACACGATGTTGAACTTCTTCCAGGCACCCAACCCCGCGATCGCCTCGATGCCCGGGACCAACCTCGATTCGCGTCTCGTGCTTGGCTCGCCCACCTATTCCTACCGGCCCAAAGTCACGGTGGACAACCGCCAGAGCTCATCCGCCATCGTCGCCGCCAATCCCGGCATCGGCGTCCCTTACTTCATTCAGATTCCCCTCGTCTTCGACGCCGCCAACCAGAGCACGCCCGGCTACTCCACCTCCAACAATCCCGCGCTCGCCGGCATCGCGGGCATCATGGGCCGCATCCGCTACGCGCAGAATCCGAATCGCCGGGATGCCATCGACACGTTCTACAGCGGCACGGTGGTGCCGACCGGCTTCGTCGCCTACACGATCCAGAACCGCGACATCTTCGACTACCGCAAAAACCTGCTCAGCGGCGGCCTGAACCACATCGATCAAGTCTTTCAGGTCGGCAACGTCGCGTTCACCCAGGAACTCTTCGGCGGCCGCGGCGGCTTCGAGCTCGCCTACGACCAGCAAAAGACGCGCTCGACGCGCCTGCTGCCCTTTTCGTTCGGCAACAATGGCGGCGGCTCGCCGGCCAGCGGCATCTCCATCGATGTCGCCCAATATCTCTCCAACGACCAGCCCAACCCCAACGTGGGCCGCCCGTTCATCGACCAGCAGGGCATCACGGATCGCACGCAGACCGGCACCCGCGAAGCGTTTCGCGCCACGGCCTTCTACAAACTCAACCTCGAGGAGCGCGGCAAAAAACTTTTCGGCCTGCCGCTCGGTAATCACATCTTCACCGGCCTCCATACCCGCAACCGCAACGACGCCTCCACGTTTAACTACGCCACGGGCTGGACCAGCGCGACCCGCAACCTGAACACCGACGTGTTTCAGGCCGCCATCGGCAGCAACTTCCGCACGACGCCCATCGTGCAGCAGTATCTCGGGCCCTCCGTCCTGAACGCGAATTCCATCAATGATGTTCGCATCACCAATGTCGTGACGGCGCGGGTGCCTCAGACGGGTGATGCCTACAATGTCAGCTTTTTCGATTTTACGAATAAACTGATGGTCACCGAGCCGCTCTCCGTCCTGCGGTTTCTTAACGGCAATTCCAAGAGCCGCCAGCTGATCGACTCCCAGTCCCTCAGCCTGAAGAGCGACTTCTTCAAGAACCACCTCGTGGGTGTCATCGGCTGGCGCTGGGACCATTTGCAGACCTTCTCGAGCGTGGGCAACCGTCGCAACGCGGACGACACGCTGGACAACTCCGCCCTGAGGCTCGACTCGACCCCCAACCTCGATGAGCGCGGCCGCAATTTCACCTGGAGCGCGGTGGGTCGCGTGCCGCGTTTCCTCACGAGGAAGCTGCCCCTCGGCATCGAACTCGGCGGTTTCTACAACTCGTCCGGCAACTTCAACCCCGTCAACGTCCGCACCAACCTGAACGGCCAGATCATCGACGCGCCCGCCGGCACGACCAAGGAGTATGGCATCCTCATCGAGTTTCTCGATCGCCGCGTGTCGCTCCGCGTGAATAAGTTTCACACCATCCAGACCAGCAGCAGCAACAACGCGCAGGGCGCCACGAGCGGGGTTTACGGTTATCCCAATTTCATGATGAGCCGCTACGTGACGGCGCAGTCCCAAGGCATCGCGTTCAACACGATCCCAGGCGTCACGGCTGCCGGCTACAATTCCTACGAGCAGCTTTACGCCGCTTTTCAGCAGCTGCACCCGGAGCCAACGCGCACCTTGAACAACCTGCGGCTCAACGCCGCCGGCAACAACACGCTCACCAACGGCATCGCTGGCCTCACCGACACGAGCGACCTCGACGCGCGTGGCCTGGAGACGGAATTGGTCGGCAATATCACGCCTCACTGGCGGGTGTCCTTCAACGTCGCGAAACAGGAGACCGTTGTCAGCGGCTCGGCCAAGCTCACCAAGCAGGTCGCCGACGCCGTCTATGCGAATCTCGTGAAGTTCAACCTGCTCGGCATCGACCAGGGCCCCGCGCTCCCCGAGCGCCAGACGGCCGCGACGCGGTTTGCCAGCAACGTCGGCAATCCACTCGCGGCGACGCTCGCCCGTGATGGCGCGGTTTCTCCCGAGCAGCGGAAATGGCGCGCGAACTTCACCACGACCTACGATTTCCGGGGCCTCGAGCATCCCATCCTGAAGGCCATGAGCGTCGGCACCTCCGTGCGCTGGCAGGGCAAGATCGCCATTGGCGCGCCTTTCCTCACCGGTCAGGCGCTGAAGGAGAAAATCGTCGCGACCAACAAACTCTACACAAGCACCAGCCAGATCGCCGACAACGATCCCGTGATGCAGACCCAGTTCCCCGACCTCGAACATCCTTTCTACGGTCCCGAGGAGCTCGCCGGCGACGTGTGGGCGAGCTACCGCCGCCGGATTTTCAAGAACATCGATTGGCGCCTCCAACTCAACGTCCGTAACGCCTGGGGCAACAGCAAGGATATCCCCGTCACCGCCAATCCCGACGGCAGCATCGCCGTCATCCGCATCCCGAACGAGACGCGTTGGACGCTTTCGAGCACGTTCTCGTTCTGAGCCGCGGCGATTTTGGCCGCATTATATCAACGTCCCTTTGCTTTAGGCCTGTCATTGCGAGCAGCGGAGCGACGAAGCAATCCAGCTGGATTGCCACGGCGCGCTGCGTGCACACCGCAAAGACAAAGGCCCAAAAGGAAGCGGACGTTGGTATTAACAGTGCGCGCGCTTTGGCATGATGCAGCGCCGGGACTCCTTTGCGGGCGCATGGCGCGGTGGGCGAGACTCGAACTCGCGACCATCGGTTTAGAAAACCGATGCTCTATCCTGCTGAGCTACCACCGCGAAAATCGCGCAGGGACGAGTAGTTTTCACCGAGGAAGCGGACAAGGGAAAACCGCGCTTGACTCAACCTCTCGCGAACCTACGTTCCGCCTCCTTTCCCATTTCACGGGGTGGTAGCTCAGCTGGTTAGAGCGTCTGCCTGTCACGCAGAAGGTCGCGGGTTCGAGTCCCGTCCATCCCGCCATTTCTCCTTCGAGGAGAGTGGACCCGGTCCCAAAGCCGGGCGTTTTATTTCCCGGGCGCCGCGGCGTCGGGGAATCGGTAAGTGGTATTAAAGATGAGTTCGATGCGCTTCGAAACAAAGACTCGAACCTTGATCGCGCCGTGCGGCGCGCCGGGCTCGGCGGGTGTGGCGTGACCCTCGACCCGGCGCTCGTCGCCATGGGTCGCGACAGCTTGGCCGCTGAACGTCACCCGCTCACCCCGCTCAAGCTGGCGCAACATGGCGTCGGAAATCTCCACCCGCAGCCGGCCGGTCTCGTTTTGAAAGAAGAACGGGAAGACCTTCGCCGCATAACTCGACTCGTAGGCGCCGCCCGTGCGGGTGAACGTCGGCATCGTCATCGAAACGCTCCCGATGTAGATCGAGGTCCGGGTGGGCGCGATCTCAACGCGGTCGTAGGGCCGCAGATCGGGCTCGCTCGCGACGGCACTCCCGGCGAGCGCGAGGGTGAGCGCGAGGACGCGGGCTGAGAGTCGAGTCATGAGGTGACTTTGCGGCCGACAAACTGTGCTGCAAGGCGCAGGTTTCAGCGTTGCGCGTGTCCGCCGCGGGGCGTCATCTCTTCCGGCTATGGCCAAGCCATCCCACGCCACCTGGGGCGGGCGGTTCACCGCCGGTCCCGCCGAGTTGATGCTGCAGTTCAGCGAGTCTGTCTCGTTTGATCGCCGCCTCGCGCCCTTCGACATCGCCGGCAGCAAGGCCCACTCGGCCATGCTGGCGCACACCGGCCTCATCACGGCCAAGGAGCGCGACGCCATCCACGCCGGTCTCGACGCCATCCACGCCGAGATCGTGGCGGGCAAATTCACTTGGGACACCAAGCTCGAGGATGTCCACATGAACATAGAGCAGGCGCTGACCAAGCGCGTGCCCGCCGCCGCCAAGCTCCACACCGCGCGCAGCCGCAACGACCAGATCGCGACGGACATGAGGTTGTTCTTCAAGCACGCCTGCGCCGTCCTCGCGGAAAAAATCCTCGGCGCCGAGCGCGCGCTCCTCGCGGTCGCCGAGGCCAACCGCGATGTCCTCATCCCCGGCTACACGCACCTCCAGCGCGCGCAGCCGGTGTTCCTCTCGCACCATCTTTTCGCGTGGCTTGAGATGCTCGACCGCGATCGCGCGCGCTTCGCCGAGGTGGCGGCGCACGCCAACTGGTGCCCGCTCGGCTCCGGCGCGATCGCCGGCACGACGCTCCCGATCGACCGCGAGTTCACGGCCAAGGCGCTGGGCTTCACCGATGCCAAGGGCCGCCCTCAGGTCACGCAGAACTCGATGGACACGGTCGCCGACCGCGATCTGTTCATCGAGTTTGCCTCGGCCTGTGCGCTGTTTGGTGTGCACATCTCGCGCATCGCGGAGGACCTGATCCTGTGGAGCAGCGCGGAGTTCAAGTTCGTCGAGTTGCCCGATGCCTTCTGCACCGGCTCGTCGTTGATGCCGCAGAAGAAGAATCCCGACTCCTGCGAGCTGCTCCGTGGCAAATCCGCGCGCCTCCAAGGCAACCTCCACACGCTCCTCACCCTCGCGAAGGGCCTGCCGCTCACCTACAATCGCGACCTGCAGGAAGACAAGCCGCCGGTCTTCGACAGCTTCGATCAGACGGCGATCTGCGCCGATGTGCTCGCCGGCACGCTCGGGGGCATGGAGGTGATCAGCGAACGCTGCGCCGCGGCCGTCGCCGATCCGGCGCTGCTCGCGACGGATCTGGCCGACTACCTCGTGCTCAAGGGCGTGGCGTTTCGCGACGCGCACCATGCGGTCGGCGCCGTCGTGCGTCTCGCCGAGAAGAAGGCGGTCGCGCTCAACGAACTCTCCTTCGCCGACGTGCAGGGCGTGCATGCCGCCTTCGCGGAAGACTGGATCGAGGTCTTCGATCTCAAGCGCGCGCTCGCGAAACGCGAAGGCACCGGCATGCCGGGCCCGAAGCAGGTCGCGAAGCAGTTCGCGCGGTGGAGAAAGGCGCTCAAGTAGGGCGGGGCTGTGACCCGCTCTCGGACTCCGCGCATGTGAACTGGCGGAACCTGCACTCGTCCGACCGCACTGTCCGTGATGATCACGCTATTCCCCACGAAAAACTCCGATCCCGAGCTCGCGCCGTTCCGGCCGGGGCTTGTGTTCGCGTTTTTCAACGCGCTGGCGTGGCAGATTGGCATCGGCACGCCCATGGTGCTGTTTGCCGAGCAGCTCGGGGCGTCGGCGTTTCAAGTGGGGCTGGCTTACTCGTTCGTGTTTGTGCTGACGCCGGTGCAGATCATCTCGACGGCGCTGCTGCCGCGCTACGGCTTCAAGGCCGTGATGCTCGGGGGGTGGCGCGCGCGGAGCTTTTTCCTCGGGGTGCCCATCGTCCTGGCGGCGATGGCGCCTTACTGGGGGGCGCAGCCTTGGATGGTGCAGACGCTGATCTGGAGCGTTTTTCTGTTCTGCGTTTTCCGCTCCATCGGTTCGGCGTCGAGCAACGCGTGGTTCTACGCGATCCTGCCCGAGGGCGTGCGCGGGCGCTACTTTGCGAGCGATCAGTTCGTGTCGGCGGTCGGCGGCGTGGGGACGCTGCTGGCGTGCGCGGCGCTGTTTGCGCTGCTGCCCATCTATGCGGCGCTCCTCGTGCAATACGCCATCGCGCTCGCCGGCTCGACCGTGAGCTATTTTTCGCTGAAGCAGCTGCCCGACGCCGAGCGGCCGACCTCCATCAGCCTGCGCACGGTGGCGCGCGATACGCCGCGGCATCTGTTCGCGCCCTCGCTGTTTCGCACATATGCGTGGCTCGCGGTGGTGTGCGCGGTGATCGTGACGCCGATACCGCCCTTTTGCGCCTACTACCTGAAGGTCGGACCCAAGCTTTCCGCCGGTCAAATCATGATGTTCGAGGTGGTGCGCTACCTCGGGGTGATGGCGGCGGCCTGGGTGATTCGCCGTCGCATCGACGCGACGGGAGCGCGGCCGTTTTTCCTGATCGCGCTCGGGCTCTACCTTTTTGTCGGGGCCTACTGGCTCCTGTTTCTGCGGACAGGATTCGGCGGCGTGGCGGGGATATTTGCCGCGTATTTTGTCCTCGGCCTCGCCGCGGTGACCTGGGCGGTCGCAAACCTCAACTACCTCCCCAAGGTTGTGTCGCCCGAGGAGCGCACGCTGGCGGTGGCGGTGCACGGGGCCGTGACGGCAACGCTCGGCGGGCTTTCGCCCGTGCTGTGGGGGCTGCTGTTGCGGCGTGGGGATATTGAGACGAGCGGAGTCAATGTGGCGGCTTTCGAGTGGTTTTTTATCTGCGTGATGGCCGGTGCGGTGTTCCTCTCGTGGCGCATGGCGCGCATGCATGAGGAGAAGGGCGAGCCCGCGGATCCGATCATGATCGGCAACGCCATCCTGCGGCCGTTCCGGGCGATGACGTATCTGGCCAACCTCGTCGAGCCCGCCGAGCCGAAGAAGGACGAGCCCAAGCCACCTAGTGCCTGACGCATGGCCAAGGTCCGCATCCTCCCTGATCGCGTCGCCAATCAAATCGCCGCCGGCGAGGTGATCGAGCGGCCGGCCGCGGTCGTGAAGGAGCTCGTCGAGAACGCCCTCGACGCGGGTGCGACGCGCATCGAGGTGGAGTTTCGCCACGGGGGGCGGTCGCTCATGCGGATCGAGGACAACGGCCACGGCATGTCGCGCGACGACGCGCTGCTCGCCCTTGAGCGCCACGCCACGAGCAAGATTGAGGAGGCGGCGGACCTCGATCGGCTGGCGAGCTACGGCTTCCGCGGCGAGGCGCTGCCGTCGATTGCGAGCGTGTCGCGGTTCGAGTTGCAGACGCGGGAGCAGGGCAGCGATGTGGGCACTGAAATCCTGGTGAATGGCGGCAAGTTCGTCCACGTGCGCGAGTGCGGCCGCCCGGTGGGCACGCGCATCGAGGTCTCGCATCTGTTCAACTCGGTGCCGGCGCGGCGCAAATTCCTGAAGACCGACCAGACCGAGGCGGCGCACATCGTGCACTGCGTGCGGCTCTATGCGCTGGCCTGCCCGCGCACGGCCTTCACGTTGATTGAGGATGGGCGGGTGGTGTTTCGTTCGCCGGAGTGCAGCACGCTGGAGGAGCGCGTGGCGGAGATCTTCGGCAAGCAAATCGCGGAGTCGCTCGTGGCGATCGAGACGGCCGAGCCGGGGTTGCGGCTCAGCGGGCTCATCGGCCGGCCCGGGGTGGGGCGCGCGACCCGGCACGAAATGATTGTCTATGTGAACGGTCGTCCGGTGGACAGCCGCACGCTCAACTACGCGTTGATCGAAAGCTACCACGAGTCGCTGCCCAAGGGCCGCTACCCGCTGGCGTTTGTCTTCTTCGAGTGTGATCCAGCGGCGGTGGACGTGAATGTGCATCCGGCCAAGCGCGAAGTGCGCTTCCGCAGCGAGCCGCAGGTGCGGGGCTTTGTGATTCGCGCGGTGCTGCAGCGCCTGCGCGAACTCGCCGGCGCGGTGGAGGCTCCGCGCGCGGCCTCGCTGGAGGCGGGAAGCGTGAGGCACGAGCCGCGAGTTCCGGCGCCGATCCCGCAGGGAAGGGCAGCAGCACCGCTCGCCGCCGGTTCGACGGTTGCGCCCTTGCGTCCGCTTGAAACCGAAAGGCGCGGAGCGGAGCCCGCGCGCTACCCGAGGCCGGTGGGAGGGCCCGCGGCAAACGCTCCGGCACTCGAAAACCGTAAAGCCGAAACCGTGACTCCGGCCTGGCGCTTCGTGGGTCTGACGCACGGCAACTACGCGCTGTTTGAGACCGCGGCCGGGCTCGTGCTGCTCGACCGGCGGGCGGCGCATGAGCGGGTCTGGTTTGAGCGGCTGGTGGCGCAGTTCAAGGCGGGCGCGGTGCCGAGCCAGCGGCTGCTGCTGCCGCTGCCGATCGAACTCGATGCGATTGCGGCGGCGCTGCTGCTGGATCGGCTGAAGTTTTTGGCGGCGCATGGCTTTGAGGTCGCGGAGTTCGGCCGGAATTTTTTTCGCGTCGAGGCGGTGCCGGCGTGGATGGAGCCGGGGGACGCCGTGCCGTTCCTGCGCGATCTCATCGGGGCGTTTCGCGACGGCACGATCCCGGAGCGCGACGCGGGGCTGGCGCACGAGGAGCTGGCCCGACTCGCCCTCGCCAAAGCGGTGCGCTTGCCCACGTCCGGCGGCGAGGCTGAGATTCATGCGCTCGTGGCTCAGTTGTTTGCCACCGCGACACCTCTGACGAACCCGCAGGGCCGGCCGACCTACATCGAGCTCAATCACGGCGAGCTGGCCCGGAGGTTCAGCAAATAGGGCCGGCAATTATTGCCCTCAACCCGTTCTCGCGCTGGCACGATTCATTCTACACGGTTTCTCTTTCCACATCATATGCCGTCCTCCGCCAAGAAGCCCGCCGTCCGCAAAGCCCAGGCTGCCGCCTCCAGCACGTCGCCCTTTGACACGATGCCGCCGATGGCGGCGATCCATCACCAGCAGGCGTCGAAGGACACGCCAGTCGATGTGATGCGCTCGCTCATCCAGCGCCACTTGGTCTCGACGCTCGCGCGCCACACAGCCTCGGCCACGCCGCGCGACTGGTGGGTGGCGACCGTGCTCGCGCTGCGCGACTCGATCCACGAGCGCATGATCGCCACGCAGGCGGTGCATAACCGGCAAAACGTCCGACGCATCTATTATTTCTCGCTCGAGTATCTCATGGGCCGGCTCTTCGGCTCCAATCTCACCGCCACCGGCCTCTATGAGACGGCCAAGTCCGCCCTCGAGTCGCTGGGGCAGGACTTCGATCTCATCCGGGAGGCCGAGGTGGACATGGGCCTCGGCAACGGCGGCCTCGGGCGCCTCGCGGCCTGCTTCCTCGATTCGCTCGCGACGCTCGACTACCCGGCGCTCGGCTACGGCATCTACTACGAGTTCGGCCTGTTCAAGCAGGAGTTTGTCCACGGCCATCAGGTCGAGCATCCCGACAACTGGATGAAGTTCGGCGATCCCTGGGAGGTCGTGCGTCCGGAGTATTCGCAGGAGATCCCGCTCTATGGCCGGGTTGAAAATATCTTCGACGACCGCGGCAACTATCGCTCCCAGTGGGTCGACACCAAGTCCATCCTCGGCGTGCCGCACGACATCCCGATCGCGGGCTTCGGCACCACGACCGTGAACTTGCTCCGCCTCTGGGCCTCGAAGGCCACCGAGGACTTCGACCTCGCGGCCTTCAACCGCGGCGGCTACGTCGAAGCCGTGCGCGAAAAGGCCGTCGGCGAGACGGTCTCCAAGGTTCTTTATCCGAACGACAAGACCGAGAACGGCAAGGAGCTGCGGCTCGTGCAGCAGTATTTCTTCGTCGCGTGCTCGCTGCGCGACATCCTGCGCCGTCACTTCCGCCAGCCCGGCAACACGTGGGACAACTTCGCGGACAAGGTCGCCGTCCAGCTCAACGACACGCACCCGGCCATCGCCATCGTCGAACTCATGCGCTTGCTCGTGGACGAGCATCACATCGCCTGGGACACCGCGTGGGGCATCGTCACCAAGACCTTCGCCTACACGAATCACACGCTCCTGCCCGAGGCGCTGGAAAAGTGGAGCGTGGGGCTCTTCGAGCGCGTGCTGCCGCGCCATCTCCAGATCATCTACGACATCAACGCGCGGCTCATGCACGTCGTCGAGAAACACTGGCCGGGCGACGACGAGAAGAAGCGCGTGTGCTCCGTCATCGAGGAGAATCATGGCAAGTCCGTGCGCATGGCCAACCTCGCGGTCGTGGGTTCGCACGCCGTCAACGGCGTCGCCGCGCTGCACACTGCGCTGCTCAAGAAGGATCTCTTCCCCGAGTTTGACGCGCTCTATCCCGGCAAATTCCAGAACAAGACCAACGGCATCACGCCGCGCCGCTGGCTGCTGAAGTCGAACCCCCGCCTCGCCGCGGCGATCAGCGCGAAGATCGGGCAGGACTGGCCGCGCGATCTCGACCGGCTGCATGCGCTCGAGAAATTCGCCGGCGACACCGCGTTCCAAGCCGAGTTCATGGCGATCAAGCGCGCGAACAAGGTGGACCTCGCCGCCGTCATCAAGGCTGAGTGCGGCATCGATGTCTCGCCCGACGCGCTGTTCGATGTGCAGATCAAGCGCCTGCACGAATACAAGCGCCAGCACCTGAATCTGCTCCACATCATGGCACTCTACCGCCGCCTGCTGCAGCACCCGGAGCTGGACATCGTGCCGCGCGTCTTCGTCTTCGCGGCCAAGGCCGCGCCCGGCTACGATCTCGCGAAAAACATCATCCGCGCGATCAATGTCATCGGCGACCGCATCAACGCCGACACCCGCCTCGGCGGTAAGCTGAAGGTCGCGTTTTTGCCCAACTACCGCGTCTCGCTCGCCGAGAAGATCATCCCCGCCGCCGATCTCTCGGAACAGATCTCGACCGCGGGCAAGGAAGCCTCGGGCACCGGCAACATGAAGCTCTCGCTCAACGGCGCGCTCACCATCGGCACGCTCGACGGCGCCAACGTCGAGATCAAGGAGGAGGTCGGCGACGACAACATCTTCATCTTCGGCCTCACAGTTGAGGAAGTCGTGGCGCTCAAGTCCCGCGGCTACAACCCGTGGGATCTCTACCACCAGGACGAGGAGCTGCGCGCGATCATCGACTGGCTGGGCAGCGACTACTTCACGCCCGGCGAGCACGGGGCCTTCGCCGCGCTGCACGGCAGCCTGATGCACCACGGCGATCCCTATCTTGTGCTAGCCGATTTCCGCGCCTACTGCGAGTGCCAGGCGCGCGTCGACGACGCCTACCGCGACCAAGCCAACTGGGCGCGCATGGCGATCCTCAACACCGCGCGCATGGGCAAATTCTCCAGCGACCGCACGATTCGGGAATACGCCGAGCAGATCTGGAACCTCAAGTCGGTGGCGGTGCCGTGAGGTGCGGATCGCTTCTCCGGTGGCCCGCTTCGTGAGAAGCGGGCCACCGGGCTGCCGTTCTTGGGAGATTTTGATTCGCGTCTATTCGCCCCATGCAGACGCTCGCGCACATGTCCCGGCTCGCGTGCGTCCTCCTGCTGCTAGCCGCGTGCGGCTTTTGCGCCGCGCCGCCGACGATGCCTTGGAAAATCCCGCCGCTGGACGGCGAGATGGAGGGCGACTTCAAGCCCGGCCCGGCGGAAGATGCGCCTTTGCTGCGCTGGAAAATCTCCGCCCGCACCGCGCGCCCGCGCGAACGCACGATCGAATTCGCGATCGACGGGCCGGGCCTACGCGTGCGGCTCGCTGCGCTGCTGGATCCGGCTGGTGAAGGGACATGGGAATTGCGCGCCGCGGAGGCGGACCTCGCGGTTTGGTGGTCACGACTTGCAAAGGAATATTATCCCGCGCTGGCGGCTGCGGAGGTAACCGGGGCCACGAAGTTGACTGGCGCTGGCGTGGTGCGGAGGGATGGGTTCGGCGGGCAAGTGAAACTCGAGGTCGTGGATGCGGTGGTGCGCGACGTGAAGCAGGCATGGTCGGTGAGAGGTGTGGCGATCGAGGGTCGTCTCGGCCTCCTGCCCGTGCTGGCCACGGATGAACCCGTTCGCCTCGGGTTCAGCGAAGCCACCGTGGCCGGTGTCGAGCTGCGCGATGGCCAGGTGGAGTTTTTGCTGAACCCCGACGGCACACTCCGCGTGAACCGTGCCCTGTGCTCAGTGTTGGACGGGCAGGTTGTGCTGGCTCCGTTTGTTTTGGACCGCACGAAAAACCAGATGCGGACGACCGTGGATCTGGTGAATGTTGATCTTGCGGAATTGAGAGAGTTTTTGCCTGCGGCGCTATCAGAGGCGCGCGGACGCGTGAGCGGGCGATGGGATGTGGTCTGGGATTTCCGACGCGGGCTCACGGTTGCCAGCGGTGGGCTGCTGCCGGGTGCCGCGGTGTCCGCCTCAATCAAACTGAGGCCCGCGCCGGGCTTTCTCACCGGGCGGTTGCCGGAGAACATGCGGGAGCGCATCCAGCTTATGCCTGATTGGCTGGGGCCGATTGGCCGCCTGTTTGCGCCGGCCAATCCAGCCTATCCGATCCTGCGCGCCATCGAGATGGGGGAAAGTTCGCTCGACATCGCCGCCTTTGAAATCGGACTCAGCCTCGATGGCGACGCGCGCGGGCGATCGGCGCACATCGTGGCGATGACCCGCCCGACGGCCAAGGGCACGGCCGTGGACAGCGTGCGTTTCGAGTTCAATGTGACCGGCCCTCTCGCGGACTTCGCCCGGTTGCTGGCCGAGGGGCGTTTGAATCTTCAGCTACGATGAGGAACCATTGGTTGATCTCGCGGGTCACCCGAGACACCGTCTTTGCCCATGCCACGCCGCCTCATTACCCTCCTGACAGCGATTATGCTCGGCGGCTGCATCCACGTGAAGATGGACCCCATCCAGGTCAATGCGACCGTCGATGTGAATCTCAAGGTCCAGCGTGAGGTCGCCGGCCTGCTCAGTGATATCTACGGCGACTCCGCCACCATCAACGCCCCCGTCCCCGCCGCCAAATGAAACGTCGCACCTTCCTCGGTCTATTCGCCGCCGTCGCTTGCCTCCTCGCGTTTTCTGCCGCCCATGCGGCCGACGTGGCGGGCGCAAAGAACCGCATGCGAGAACGCGTTCCCGCAGTTGATCGGCTCAAAATTGCCGAGATTGTGGGAGAGAATAACCGCGGTTTCCTTGAGCTGCGCAAATCCGCCGATGCCGCGGGAAAAGCCGCGGTGGAGGCGGAGAATCAGGATCGGTCCGTGGTGTTTGCCGATGCGGCGGCCCGCGCGGGCAGCACCGCCGACGCGGTCGGTCGCGCTTTTGCCCGGCAGATCGCCGCTGCAAGTGCGAGCGGCGTCTGGATTCAGCGTGAGGACGGTTCGTGGCATAAAAAATAGCCCGTCACCTTCTGGCCGGCTGCTGCCGTTACTGCCTCAGGTCAGCATCCCCGCGACGCACGCGGTGAGGAAGCACGCGACGCTCCCGCCGAGCAGGGACTTCAGGCCCAGCTGCGCGAGGTCGCGGCGCCGTTCGGGTGCCAGCGCGCCGATGCCGCCGATCTGGATGCCGATGGAGACGATGTTCGAGAAACCGCAGAGCGCGTAGGTCAGGATGACGCGGGTCCGGTCGTCGGTGAGCACACCGGTGGCCTGCAGCTTGTTCATCGTGAAGTAGGCGTAGAATTCGTTGAGGACCGTTTTCTCGCCGAGCAGCTGGCCGGCGACGAGCAGATGCCCGTGATCGATGCCCATCAGCCAAGCCACGGGTGCGCCGACCATGCCGAAGCAGAATTGCAGGGAGAAGGCCGAGTAGCGGCCGTCCGTGATCTGCGCGATCCAGGCGTTGAGGCCGGTCCATTCGCCGACCCAGGTGCTGAGCATCCAGTTGCCCATGGCGACGAGCGCGGTGAAGACAATGAGCATGCCGCCCACGTTGACCGCGAGCTTGATGCCATCGGTCGTGCCGAGGCAGATGGCGTCGAGGACATTCACGCCGGGGCGTTCGGCGTTCATGACGATGGAGGTGTCGACCTTCTCCTCCTGAGGCAGAAGAATCTTGGCGGTGATCAGTGCCGCGGGCGCGGAAAGCACGGAGGCGGTCATCAGGTGGGTCGCGAAGCGGACCTGCTCCGCCGGGTCGCTGCCGCCCAGCAGAGTGATGTAAACCGCCATGACTCCGCCCGCGATCGTGGCCATGCCGCCGACCATCACGGCGAGCAGTTCGGAGCGCGTCATCGTGGGCAGGTAGGGCTTGATCAGGAGGGGCGCCTCGGTCTGGCCGACGAAGACATTGCTGGAGGCGCTGAGCGTCTCGGCGCCGGAAAGGCGGAGAGTCTTCGTCATGAGCCAGGCAAATCCCTGCACGATCAGCTGCAGCACGCCGAGCCGGTAGAGGAGCGAGGTGAGCGCCGCGAAAAAGATGATCGTGGGCAGGATGCTGATCGCGAAAATTGGCGCGAAGGTGCCCTGCGGCGCGCTCTGGCCGGCGGGCGTCGTGGCCTGGAGCAGCACGCCTTTGTCACCATAGGGGATGTTGAAGAGCCAGCCGAACACGAGGGCGCTGCCCTCGTTGGTGAAGCTGAGCAGACGCACGAAGAACGCGCCCGCGGAATCGAAGACCCAGCGCACGGCGCCGACCTTGAGGATGAGGAGACCGAGGGAGAGCTGGAGCGCCACCCCGATGCCGACGACCTTCCATGGGATGCGGCGGCGGTTGGAGCTGAAGCACCACGCGATGCCGAGAAAGGCCACCATGCCGAGCAGACCGCGGCCGACGTTAATCAAAGTTTCCATGAAGGGAGGGAAATTCGGGGCGAGGCGGCCGAGCTTGCCGCGGGCGGGGGAGGCGGCGAGAACCAAGTGCAATGACCCTGCAGGACCGACTTGCCCGCCACCTGGGCCGCACCCCCGACACGGCCCGCGCGGCCTTCGTCGCGCCCAACGCCACCGTGCTCGGCGATGTGACGCTCGGCGCGCAGAGCAGCGTGTGGTATGGGTGCGTGCTTCGCGGCGACATCAACTCCATCGCCATCGGCGAGGGCACCAATGTGCAGGACGGCACGATCGTCCACCTCGCCGACGATTATGGCGTGCGCGTGGGCAACTTCACGACCATCGGCCACGCCGCGATCATCCATGCGTGTGACATCGGCGACGAGTGCCTCATCGGCATGGGCGCGACCGTGCTCGACGGGGCCAGGATCGGCGACCGCTGCATCGTCGGCGCCAACGCGCTTGTCACGCAGCGCTTCACCGCCCCGCCTGGCTCGATGATCCTCGGCGCGCCGGCCAAGGTCGTGCGCCCGCTCACCGACGACGAGCAGCGCGGCCTGCGGCGTTGGGCGGAGAAATACATCGAGGTGGCGGCGGCGCATGCGGCGCGAGGGTGAATAAAATTGCCGCATGAAAACGTCCCGCCTTGCCCGGACTCTGCTGGGGGCCACGACCCTGATCGCAGCCGGGGCGTTGTTCGCCGCCGAGCGGCCGGATCTGGATGAGGCCATGCGAAATTGGTTTGGTGCCCGCCATGGCGGCGCGGTGGCGGCTTTCGTGTCGGCCGAGGGCGTCGGGTTTGCAACGGCCGGCCAGTTCGGCCCAGGCGATGCGCGCCGCATCACGCCTGACACGACTTTTGAAATCGGCTCGGTGAGCAAGCTGTTCACCGCGCTGCTCCTCGCGGAGAGTGAGCGGGCCGGCCGCGTGAGCCGCGAAGATCCGGCGGCCAAGTTTCTCCTCCCGCCCGGCGATCCGGACGCGGCCGCCCTCGCGTCGATCACACTGGTCGCGCTTTCCACGCACAGCGCGGGGTTGCCGCGCATGGCGTCGAACTTTCGTTCGGCCGATGGCAATCGCGCTGCGTTTACTCGCGCGGAGTTGATGGCGGGCTTCCGGCGCGATGGCGCGGGAGCCAAGGCGGGTGGCAAGTCCGTTTACTCGAACTTCGGGGTCGTGCTGCTCGGGCAGGCGCTCGCCGCGGCATGGGGTGGCGACTACGCGACCGTGCTTCAGTCGCACGTGATCGAGCCGCTCGGTTTGAAGAACACGTGGGTCGGGCTGCCAGGCACGTCGCGGCGCGATGATTTTCCCCCCGCGATCGTCAAGGGCTCGGTCGTGCCTCATTGGGAATTCGACGCGCTCGCGCCCTCGGGGGCGCTGCGCTCCACGGCGCGCGACATGGCGTTGTTTCTGCAAGCCTGCCTCGGCCAGCGCCAGACGCCGGTCAATGCCGGCATCCGCGAGTGTATCAAGCCGCTGCGCACGATGGGCGACGGACCGGGCAAGATCGGTCTGGGCTGGATGAGCACCGCCGGGCCGGGCCGGCCGATCTACTGGCACAATGGAGCGACGGCGGGCTTCCGGGCGTTTGTCGCGTTCGAACCCGAGGCGGGGATCGCGGCCGCGGTGCTGACGAACAGCGACGCGGGGACCGCACCCGAGGTGCTGGGCTTCGAGCTGCTGGGGCGGCGCGGGCGCTCAGGGCGTTGAGCACGCGGGCAGCGCCATGGTGGAGAAAGTGTAGCGATGGGTGTCGTCCGTGCTCTCGCGCCGGGAGACCTCGCGCCACGCGAGATGCCGCCATTCGGGCATGAAGGTGTCGCCCTCGATGGTGGCGTGGATGAGCGTAAGATGGAGGTGGAGCGGCCGCGTGCCGGCGAGCGCGAGTGTCTCGGCGTAGATCCGCTCGCCGCCGCAAATGAACACTTTCCCCGGCAGTTCGTCCGCGATGGCGAGCGCCGTCGGCAGCGACGCGGCGGCACGCGCGCCGGGCCGTGCGACCGTCGGGTGGCTTGTGATCACGATGGGCTGGCGGCCGTCGTCATGGACGCGCGGCCACGTCTCGTAACAGACGCGGCCGAGCACGCAGACCTGGCCGGCCGTCGCGGCGTGGAAATGCGCAAGGTCCTCCGGAATGCGCCAAGGCAGCCGGCCCGCGCGCCCGATCACGCGGTTCTCCGCGCAGGCGACGATGAGGTGGAGCGGCTTGGACACCCTGCGATCCAACGCCCGGTGCGCGCGGGTGCAAGGCGCGTGGCGGCTACGGCAGCTCGTAGATTTCGACGAGGGCGACGCCGGTGGTGTTATTCACGCCGCTGACTTGGGCGGTGTAGGAGCCGGGCTGGAGGACGACGCTCAGGGCGGCGTCCTTGGAGGTGGGGGCGAGAGGAAAAGCACCAACAGCAGTAAACGCCGAAGCGAGGGCGGCGCTGCCACCCCAATCGTCGTTCTGATTAACCTGAGTGCCGCCGGAATTGAAGACGGCGAGCTGCGGATCGGCGAGTGTGCCGGGCACGCCAAACTGCGACAGAGTTGGGCCGACGGCGCGGATAAGAAGGTTTTTCGGACCATTTCCTGTCAGGTTGAAGCCGACGATGAGGATATTGGCGCCGGTGCCGACTTGGTTGCGGGCGGAGAGGTTGGTGTAGCGCGCGAGGGGTGAGCCGATGTCGCTGTCATAGGATTCGACGAGGACGACGCCCGTGGTCCCGGCGGCGCCGCTGACCTGGGCGCTGTAGCCGCCGGGTGCGAGCCGCGCGAGCAGCGCGGCGTCCTTGCTCGTGGCCGCGAGTGGAAACGCCCCGACCGCGCTGAACGCGGCCGAGAGCGCCGCGCCGCCACCCCAGTCGTCATTCTGCGCAATCTGCACGCTGGAGGAGTTGAAAAGCGCCAGCTGCGGATCGGCGAGCGTGCCGGGCACGCCGAACTGGCCGAGGGTGGGGCCGATGCCGCGGAGCAGAATATCCTTGGTGCCGCCCGCGGTGGTGAGGCCGACGATGAGGGTGTTGGCGCCGGTGCCGGCTGTGCTGCGCACGGAGAGGTTGTTGAGCCGAGAGACGGTATTCGCGACGGTGAGGGCCGCGGGGGCGGAGCTGACGACGCCGCCCGCGTTGCCGACGAGGCAGGTGTAGGTGCCGGTGTCGGCGGACTGCGCGTTGGCGAGAGTGAGGGTGGTGTTGGTTGCGCCCGTGATGGTGACGCCGTTGCGCTGCCAATTGTAGCTCGTGGCGTTGGTCGCGTTGACGGAAAAAACCGCGGTGCCGCCGATGCCGACGGCCTGGGCGCGAGGCTGCGAGTTGATGGTGGGCGTGGCTTCGCCGTTGCCGGCGGTGAGCTGGAACGCGTAGCCCTGCGCGACGCCGTTCAGGGTAGCGTCGCCGGCGATGTTGTAGCTCAAGTCGGGGTTTTTCACGATCGCCGTGATCTTGTTAAACGTCCAGCCGGTGATGTTGGCGCCGTAGCCGCCGAGGAGCTTGCCGAGATCGTAGGTCTTGTAGGAGCCGTCGACCTTCGCCCAGAGCTGCGCGGTCTCGCGGAAGGAGGCGTCGAGGCCCGTTCCGCCGATGAACGATTCGTCCGGCGAAATGCAGAGCGCTTGGGCGCGCGTGAGCATGGGAAGGTTGGGCAGCATCGTCATGCCGCCGGCCTGAGTCCAAGTGAACGCGCTGTTGCCGCTGTTACCGACGACGCGCGTGCCGTCATGGCTCGTGGCGGTGGCCTGCGAGCTGGTCTGCCCCGCCAGCACGCCGAGATCGCGATAGCCGCCCGCCTGTCTCCAAAGGTAAGCGCGCGTCCGGAAAGTCTGCGCGTCTTGGTAGCTGCCGACGACGGTGAGGCCATCGCCGGAAATTCCGGCGGCGCTGGTGCGCATGGCGCCGGGATAGCCGCCAATGCTGCGCACAGTCCACGGATCGTTTGCGATTTTCTCATAAATCACGGGGGTGGTCGTCTGGCTGCCGCCCGTTCCCTGGAAGGACTCGCCGACGAGTATTGTGCCGGTGGCCGAGCCGCCGACGACGGTTGCTCCGGTGTGTCCCATCAGCAAGGGCAGCACGATGGCGAAGGGCGCGGGCTCGCGGGGGTTGAACGTGAAAGGCTGCGAGGTCACGGCGCCCGGCTGCTCGTAGTAGCCATAGCCCACCGAGGCATCGCGCGACAGGCCGGTGAGAAACTGGTTGGTCGAGAGGGCCGGGATATTCAGCGTGAACTCGCGGGTGGTCCCCTTCAGCTCCTCGGTTGCGCCGGAGCCCTCAAACAGACCAGACCAAAAGAAGGGGCTCGCGAAGAGAGCACGCGGGCCGCGGTAGTCGGTTTTTCCGAGGGTCCAGAATGCCCGGTCCCGCGTGGCCGAAATCGCGGTCACGAATGCCCTGATTTGGTTGGGCGTGACGAGATTGAATGCCAGCAGTATTCTCAGCCGCGGCTGCGTCTGGCCCAGCGCTGTTTCCGCGAAGCGGAACGCTGTTTGCCACTGGGCGGGGGTCGCGGTCGCCGCGGTGGCCCCCTGGGCGGTGAGGCTGGCCTCCACCAATTGCATCTCGGCGACAAAGGCCAGATCGACGAAGGCCTTGAGCGGGGAGGAACCGAGGGGCCCGAGCACGAGGAGGAGCAGGGCGAAGATCCGAATCAGCATCGGACGGGGCAGGGCGAGGCGGAGCGAGGTGATCATGGCAAGGGCGGGGAATGCGGTTGAGGATCGGAAGCGGGGAAGCCTGTTCGGGGGACGGGGCTAAAACGGGGGCTCGGGCGCACTTCTTTCAAAAATCGCCGGAAATATTTTTCCTCCGGCGCGACTTTGTTGAAAGATTCCGGCCACGACGCCCGTTTTAGGGGCGCGTTCTATCCCATGAACCCCGAGCCCGCCTCCGATCTGCGCACCCGCTCCACGCTGCTCTTTCGGCTGCGGGACTGGAAAGATGCGGCGAGCTGGGAGGAGTTTAACCGCCTCTATCGAAAACTCGTGCAGGGCCTCGCCGAGCGCTCCGGCCTCACCCATGCGGAGGCGGAGGAGGTCGCGCAGGATGTCTTCAAGCGCGTGGCCGAGACGATCCACGACTTTGAATCCAATCCGCAGCGCGGTTCGTTTCGCCGTTGGCTGATGAATCTCACCCGCTGGCGCATCGCCGACAAATTCCGCGAGCGGCCCGCCGGCGCCGAGCGCGGCCCGCGGCGCGAACTCCAAGACGGCACCGCGACCGCCGAACGCATCCCCGACGACGCCGAGCCGGACGCCGGATGGGACGAGGAGTGGCGCAAGCACGTGCTCGACGCCGCCCTTGATCGCATCGCGCGCCGGACGAAGCCGCGGCATTTCCAAGTCTTCGATCTCTATGTGCGGCAGAATTGGCCGGTGCTGCGCGTCGCGAGCGAACTTGGGATCGGCCCCGCCTCGGTCTATCTGATCGGGCACCGGGTGAAGCAGCAGCTCAAGGCCGAGGTCGCGCGGCTTGAGGCGCAATTGGGGTAGCGTTAGGCCGCAAGTCCGCGCAGGAGGGCGATGGCCCAGGCCCATCGGCACGGGCGGGAGGCGCGCACTGTCTTGCGCCGGGCGAATCCTGTCATCCGCCGCTTTCCCATCGACCGCCGCCGCACACTTTGCGAAAACCCCGGGCCGTGAAGCCGTCGATTCCCGACTACGACCTGCTCCGCCTGATCGGCCGCGGGAGCTATGGGGATGTCTGGCTCGCGCGCGGCGTGACGGGGATTTATCGCGCGGTGAAAGTCGTCTGGCGTGATCGGTTTGACGACGAGCAGCCGTTCGAGCGCGAGTTCAAGGGACTCAAGGAATTCGCCGCCATCTCGCTTTCCGAGGCGCACCAGCTTGCCTTGCTGCACATCGGGCGCAGCCCGGATGGCGCCTTCTTTTATTATGTGATGGAGCTGGCCGACGACGCTGCGACCGACCGCCTGATCGATCCGGCGCGTTACGTGCCGCTGACGTTGAAGGAAGTGCGGGCCCGCCGCGGGCGACTGCCGGCGGCGGAGTGCGTGGCGCACGGTGTGGCGCTCGCCCGCGGCCTCGCGGGGCTGCATGCGCACGGGCTCGTGCATCGCGACATCAAGCCTTCCAACATCGTCGTGGTCGAAGGGCATGCGAAACTCGCCGACATCGGGCTCGTCGCCTCCGTGTCGGAGGCGAGCACCTACGTCGGCACCGCGGGCTTCGTGCCGCCGGAAGGGCCGGGCGCGCCTTCCGCCGATGTGTTCGCGCTCGGCAAGGTGCTCTACGAGCTTTCGACCGGGCTCGATCGCAATGACTTCCCGCGCCTGCCCGCGGGCCTGCGCGACATCGCCGATGGCCGCGAACTGCTTGAGTTGAACGAAATCCTGCTCCGCGCGTGCGATCCGTCGCCGGCCGGGCGCTACGCCGACGGCGCGGTGCTGTTCGCTGACATGCAGCTCCTCCAGGCCGGCCGCTCGCTGCGCCGGCGCCGCACGGTGGGGCGCATCCTGCGCGCCGCCGCGCTGGTCGCGGTGACCATGGGCCTCGCGGCGGGGGGCGCTTGGTTTTCTCAAACCCGCAGCGCCCCGGTCGCCGCGGCTTCCGCGAAGCCAGCACACCCCAAGTCGATCGCGGTGCTGCCGTTCTCCAACCTCAGCCCGGATCCGGCGAACGCGTTTTTCGCCGAAGGCATGCACGATGAGCTGACGACGCAGCTCAGCCGCATCCGCGACCTCAAGGTGATCTCGCGCGGCTCGACGCTCGCCTATCCGCCCGGCCCGCGCGCCCTGCGCCGGATTGGCGACGACCTCGGGGTCGCCACCGTGCTCGAGGGCAGTGTGCGCCGGGTGGGCGATCATGTGCGCGTGAGCGCGGCGCTCATCGATGTGCGGACGGACGCGCGGCTCTGGACGCAGACCTACGAGCGCGATCTGGCGGATGCGTTTGCGATTCAGGCCGCGCTCGCGCGCGAGATTGCGGGCGCGCTGCATGCCACGCTCACCGCCGGGGAGCGGGCCCGCATCGAGCGCCGCCACACGCAGGATCGGGTGGCCTACGATCTTTATCTGCGCGCGCGCGCCTACGGCCAGCAGGCGTTCATCGATCGCGAGCCGCTCGACCGTGCGGTAGAGCTCTACGAGCAGGCGCTCGCGCGCGACCCGGCGTTTGTGCTGGCCCATGTGCAGCTCGCCCTCACCCACGGCACACTCTACTGGTATGGCCACTTCGATCCCACGCCCGCTCGCCTCGCACGGTTGAAGGCGGCGGTGGATGCGGCCGTGCGCCTCGCGCCCGATCTGCCCGAGACCCGCCTCGCGCTGGGCTCGTATTACTACCGCGGCCCGCGCGACCTGCCGCGGGCGCTCACGGAGCTGCAGGCCGCCGAGGCCGGGTTGCCCAACGACGCCCAGCTGCGCACGTTCATCGCCGCCATCGCGCGGCGCACCTACCATTGGCAGGAATCGGCGGAGCAATTCGGGCGGGCGGTGGCGCTCAACCCCGTGGACCGCACGGGGGCCGCGGAATACGTGCTCACCCTGCTGTTCCTGCGCCGCTACCCGGAGCTGATCGACTTTGCCGAGCGCTATGTGGCGCAGTTTCCCGACAACCGCAGCATCATGCGCAACGCCTCGCGGGCCCGCTATGAACTGGACGGCGATCGCCCGGCCTACCTACAACGCTATGCGCTCATGCCCCTGCAGCAGGCCGACAAGTTCGGGCTAGATGCCGCCGCCGACCTTGCCTTCCTCAAGGGCGACTTTGCCGAGGCGGATCGTGTGCTGCGCGACCCGCGCATCAAGTTCATCCCCAGTCCGGGATCGGTCGTATCCGATCCCGTGGCGTTGCAACGCGCTCAGCTCGCCTGGCTGATGAACCGGCCCGACGACGCGCGCATCCTCGCCGACGAAGCAATCCAGCACTACGCGACGCGCGAGTGGGCGCCGCGTCAAAAGCCCTCGGTCCTCATCGCGACCGCCCAGGCCCATGCTTGCGCCGGCCGCGAGGCCGATGCGCTGCGCTGTGCGCGCGAGGCGTGGGGGCTGCTCGAGGGCAAGGACAGTTTTCACGAAGCCGAGGAGCGACCCCGGCTCGGGCTCGTTTACGCGCTCCTGGATCGCCGCGAGGAAGCACTGGCCTGCCTGCGCGAAATGATGGCCGGCCCTTGCCGCAAGACCGCGCAGGAATTCCGCCATGATCCCGTCTGGGCGCGGCTCAAGGCGGACCCGCGCTTCGAGGAGATCCTGCGCACGGCCAAAACACTCTGAGCCCTGCTCAGGTGGTGGCGCGGGGCAGGGGCGGGTGCGCGACATTGCCCGGACGCGGCGCGAGCCAGTTCGTTCACTCACGCGTTGCCTTCGGCCCGCCGTGACCTTTGCTCCGCGCCATGATCATCGGCGTCCCCAAGGAGATCAAGATTGGTGAAACGCGGGTTTCGATGCCCCCGAGCCTGTGCCGTCGTTGTGTTTCGCTCGGCGCCCAGGTGCTCATCCAGAAGGGCGCGGGCATCACGGCCGGTTTTCGTGACGACGAGTATCGCGCCGCCGGCGCCACTCTCGTCGGCAGTGCCGCCAAGGTCTGGCGTGCGGCCGATCTCATCCTGAAGGTGAAGGAGCCGCTCGCCGAGGAATACCCGCTCCTGCGCGAGGGGCAGGCGCTTTTCACGTATCTTCACCTCGCGGCGGGGCCGGAGTTGGCGAAGGTGCTTTTGAAAAAGCGGATCCTCGGCATCGCCTACGAGACTGTCGAGGGCTCCGACGGCCAGTTTCCGCTGCTCAAGCCGATGTCCCAGATCGCGGGGCGGCTCTCGATCCAGATCGGGGCTTATTTTCTCCAGTCGCAGCACGGCGGCTCGGGTGTGCTGCTCGGTGGCATCCCCGGCACGATGCCCGGCCATGTCGTGGTGGTCGGCGCGGGTAACTCCGGCGCGCACGCTGTGCAGATGGCCGCGGGCATGGGCGCGCGCGTGACCGTGCTCGATCTCGACACGCGCAAGCTCGAGGCGCTGGACGTCGAGTATCGCGGCCGGGTCGTCACGCTCATGTCGAATCCCGCCAACCTTGAGCACGAGGTGGCCGATGCCGACCTGCTCATCGGCGCCGTGCTCATCCCCGCGGCCAAGGCGCCGACGGTGGTGAGCAAGAAAATGATTTCCCGCATGCGTCCCGGCAGCGTGATTGTGGACATCGCGATCGATCAGGGCGGGTGCATCGAGAGCATCCGCCCGACCTCGCACGAGAAGCCCGTCTATCTCGAGCATGGCGTGATTCACTACGCGGTGCCCAACATGCCGGCGCTCGTCGGCCGCACCTCGACCCTCGGCCTCACGCAGGCGACGGAGCCGTATGTGGCGCTCCTCGTGCAGAAGGGCGTCGCACGCGCCCTCGCCGAGCACAAAGGCCTCGCCAAAGGCGTGAACACCCGCGACGGCAAGATCACCTACGACGCGGTGGCGAAGGCGCTGGGGTATGCATAATCAGTGAAATTAGACGTATGAGTGTCGGTGCGCTGATATTCCTAAGTATACTCGGAGTAGGAATCGCCGCACTCGTCATATGGATTTCGTGGCATCAGAAAAAGAACCCTCCTCCAGGAACAAGAGATCCTTACCGCTTCGGCGATGGCAGCAGCGGCGGTGATGGTGGCGCGAGCGAATAAATCTATGAAGCACCTCACGATTTTTTTCCTGTTGTTGTTCAGCACCATTCTTCTAAGCGCCGCGCCGCTGCCGAAGGGCCCCGGCTCGGTCGAGTGTCCCAACGGCACGGAACCCATCACGCTCTTCACCTACAAGCCGCCGACCTACAAGTCCGGCCCGCTCCTCGTCGTATGCCACGGCGTCGGGCGCAATGCCGAGGACTACCGCAATTTCGCGATCACGCTGGCAGAGCGTTTCGGCGCGATTGTCGTCGCACCGTTGTTCGACACACAGCGGTTCCCAAGCGCGCGCTACCAGCGCGGCGGGCTGGTCGGTGCGGATGGCAAGGCACAGCCACCCGAGGCGTGGACCTACGCGGCCATCCCGAGAATCGTCGCGCACGTGCGCGCGCTGGAGGGCAAGAGCGGTGACGCGCTGCCGTATTACCTCGTCGGACACTCGGCGGGCGGGCAGTTTCTCGTCCGCCTGGCGGCCTTCATGCCGGGCGAGGCCGTGCGCATCATCGCGGCCAATCCCGGCTCGCATCTTTTCCCGACGCGCGATCAGGCGTTTGGCTACGGCTTCGGCGGACTGCCGGACGAGCTGAGCGGCGACGATGTGATCCGGCGTTATCTGGCAGCCCCGCTGACATTCTACCTCGGCACTGACGACATCTATCCGCGGCCGAGTTTCGACGACAGCGCCGCGGGCATGAAGCAAGGCGCGAACCGGCTGGAGCGCGGGCGCAACTGCTTCGAGGCGGCGCTCAAGCTCGCGGCCGAGCGCGGCTGGGCGTTCAACTGGCGCAAGGTCGAGACCCCTGACATCGGCCATGACGCGGCGTTCATGTTCGCGGCCAAGGAAGCCGGCGATGCGCTGTTCGGAAAAAACTGAGGGTGCGCTTGAGCTCGTAGCCCGCCTCGTGAGAGGAGGGACGGGCCGACGCTCAAACTCCCGCCGGTTCCTGCTCTCACGAGCCGGGCTGCCCTTCTTTGCGGCTCTCGCCGTGGCCGCCCCGCTTCGCGCTGCCGAGGCTTGGGTCAAGGTCGTCACTGAGCACGCCACGATCCTCACGCCCGCGCGCGAGACGGTGGCCCGGCAATGGGCGATCGAGTTCGAGCAGTTTCGGCGGGGCTTGCAGTCGATTGTGCCCGTGGCGCCCGACCGGTTGCGGCCCGTGACAATTGTTCTTTTCAAAAGTGATCGCGCGATGGAGCCCTATCTCCCGCTGGAGAACGGCCGGCCGGCGAAGCTGGGCGGCTATTTCGTCCGCACCAGTGATCTCAACGCGATCATGCTCAGCCTCGCGCACGACGATGCGGCGACGCGCCGGGTGATTTTCCACGAGGCCGTGCACTGGCACCTGAGCGCGCGCGAGGGAGCGATGCCGCTGTGGCTCGACGAGGGGCTGGCCGAGGTTTACGCGACGTTCGAGGTGCCCGACGCGCGGAGCTACGCCTTTGGCGCGGCGATTCCGGAGCACGTGGCCCTGCTGCGCGCGGAGCGGCTGCTGCCGCTGCCCGTGCTGCTCGGGGTGGGGCGCGAGTCGCTGCTCTACAACGAAGGCACGCGCGCCGGCATCTTCTACGCGCAGGCGTGGGCGTTTGTGCATTTCCTGCTTTATGGCGACGGATCGCCGGGGCCGGGCTCAGTGGGCCGCTACCTTGAGCTGGTGCCGGCTCTGCACTCGGCGGATGATGCGTTCACGGCGGCCTTCGGCGCCGACTACGCGACGATGGAGCGGCGGCTGCGCCACTACATCGGCGGCGGCACCTACAAGAAGCACACCTACCTGCGCGCGACGGCGGACATCGCGCGCACGCTCCGCACGGGGCCCGCGGCGCCCGCCGATCTGGCGCTCGCGCGCGGCGTGCTGCTGCACGGCACGCGCTCGGCGGAGGAGGCCGAGAAACATTTCGGCGAGGCGGCGCTGCTCGCACCCGAGGATCCGCGCGCGTGGGAGCAGCTCGGCCAGATTGCGATGGCGCGGCAGGATTTCTCCGCCGCGCAGCCGCTCCTCGCGCGCGCGGTCGCGGCCGGTTCGCGCAGCCATCTCGTCTACCACAACCTCGCGGTCGCGCGGCTGCCGGAACTCGCCGGTCCGCGCATGCCCGGTGCCGCGGCGAGCGGCGAGGCGATGGAAGCGGCGGCGGCGGATTTCCGGCGCGCACTCAGCCTCGCGCCCGCGCACGTGCCCTCCTACGAAAGCCTCGCGGGCTTGATGCACAGCCTGCCGACGCCCCTCGCCGCTGATCTGGAACTGCTCGCGCGCGGCGCCGCGCTGGCGCCGGAGAGCACGCTCATCCAGGCCGGGCTGGCGGCGGGTGAGCTGCGGCTCGGCCGCGCCGAGGCCGGTCGCGCGCGCCTCGAGCGCCTGAGGGCGGCGCGGCCCGACGGCACCGATCGCGGCACGGTCTTTGCCCGTGGCATTTGGGAGAGCGAGCGCCTGCGCGCCGAGTCCGAGCTGATCAACCGGCTGATCGAGGAACGCCGCTTCGAGGACGTGATCCCAATCATCGATCGGGCGCTGGCGCGGGGCATGGAGCCCGTGTCGCGGCAGGCGATGGAATCACTGCGGCGGAGGATGGCGGGCTTCCAGGCGATCAAGCGCGCCACCCAGCTGGCCAACGAGGGCGACTTGGTGACGGCGCGCGGCCTGCTGGCCGACCTGCTCGCCTCCGGCAGCGATCAGATGGCGGAGGTCGAGGCTCGCCGGCTCTTGCGCGAACTCGACAAACACGAGGCGCGGCGCAAGCCGTAGGGCGGGGTCTTTGACCCGCCCTCGGTTCGGACACACAAGGCGTGAAAGGGCGGGACACAGCCCCGCTCTGTTTCAAGCCGCGACGATCGTGATGCTCTCGACAGCCACGCGCTCGACGGGCGTGCTCTTCTCGCCGCCGCCGCCCGACTTGGTCGGGACATTGGCGAGTTTCTCCAGGACGTCCTCGCCCTTCACCAGCGCGCCGAACGCGGTGTATTGCTTGTCGAGGAAACGCGCGTCGCCGTGCACGATGAAGAACTGGCAGCCCGCGCTGTCCGGGTGCGAGGAGCGGGCCATGGAGATGACGCCCTTGACGTGCGGCTTGTCGTTGAACTCGGCCTTCACCTTGTAGCCCGGGTCGCCGGTGCCCGGCATGCCGCGTGCGCCGGCCTTGGTATTGGGGCAGCCGCCTTGGATCATGAAGCCCTTGATGATGCGGTGGAATGCCGTGCCATCGTAGAAGCCCTCGCGCGCGAGTTTCTTGAAATTCTCGACCGTCTTGGGCGCGACCTCGGGCCAGAAGGCGAGGGTCAGTTCCCCGTAGGAGGTCTTGATGACGGCGTGTTCGGTGGCGGGTGCGGATTTGCTCATGGAAACGCGAGAGCCAACGCGCGCGTCCCGCGGTCGCAAGAACCGATTTGCGGTGGGCGCGGCATCTGCTGACAAACAACCATGAAATTCCGCGCTGCGCTCGTCCTGTCCTGCTTTGTGGCTCTCGCGAATGCCGTCGGCGCGGCCGAGGTCCTGCGCCCCAAGGTCGTCGTCGTCGCCATGTTTGAGCCCGGCGAGGACACGGGGGACCGGCCCGGTGAGTTTCAATTCTGGGTCGAACGCGAGCAGCTTATGCGCGTGCTCCCCTTTCCCCAGGGCTACCGCAGCCTGCGCACCAACGCCGACGGCAGTGTGCTCGGAGTGGTGACGGGTGTCGGCACGGCGCGCAGCGCCGCCACCATCATGGCGCTCGGCCTCGATCCGCGTTTTGATCTCTCCCGGAGCTACTGGCTCGTCGCCGGCATCGCGGGCATCGATCCGCACGACGGCCCGCTCGGCGCGGCGGTGTGGGCTGAGTGGGTCGTCGACGGCGACCTCGGCCACGAGATTGATGCGCGCGAGAAACCCGCGGACTGGACCACGGGCTACATCCCGCTGCGGAAAAAGAAACCTTACGAGCTGCCCGTGGATCGCAGCGAGGGCGAGGCCTACCGGCTCGACTCCGCGCTCGTGGAGTGGGCCTACCAGCTCACCAAGGACACGCCGCTCGCCGACACCGAGCCGATGCAAAAGCGCCGCGCGCTCTACACCGGCTTCCCCAACGCCCAGCGTCCGCCGCTCGTCATGAAAGGCGACACGCTCTCCGCCATGACCTACTGGCACGGCAAGCTGCTCAACCAATGGGCCAACGATTGGGTGAAGTATTTCAGCGACGGCACCGGCAACTATGTGACGACCGCGATGGAAGACACCGGCACGCTGCAATCGCTCACCTGGCTCGCGCGTGCCGGCCGCGCCGACGTGAACCGTGTGCTCGTGCTCCGCACGGCGAGCAATTTCGACATGCAATGGCCCGGCGGCGATGCCTCTGAGAGCCTGAGCGGTGAAAAGCTCGGCCCGGGCTATTCCGCTTATCTGCCGTCCTTGGAGGCCGCCCACAAAGTAGGCCGCCGGGTCGTCCACGAACTCGTGAAGAATTGGTCGCGCTACGAGGCCAAGCCTCCGGGAAGGTAAAAGAGTAGGGCGGGTCTGTGACCCGCCCTTTCACGTGTTGAGTATTCGCACCGAAGGGCGGGTCACAGACCCGCCCTACTTGGTTCAAACCCGTCCGAGATACGAACCATCGATCGTGCTGACCTTGATGACTTCGCCTTCCTTGATGAAGAGCGGCACCTGAATCGTGAGGCCGGTCTCAAGCTTGGCGGGCTTCTGGACGTTGGAGGCCGTGTCGCCCTTCACGCCATCAGCGGACTCGATGATCTTCAGCGCGACGGTCGAGGGCAGATCGACGGAGAGCGGGCGCTCATCGACGAAGAGCACGTCCACCTTGCCGCCGGGGGCGAGGTAGTTCTTTACGTCGCCGAGCTGCGTCTCGGTCAGTTCGATCTGCTCGAACGTGTCGTTGTCCATGAACGCAAACGTCCCGCGGTCGGCGTAGCTGAACTCCAGAGTCTTCCGGTCGGTCGGCATCACCTCGATGGTGTCGGTCGAGCCGAAGCGCTGGTCGAGCGCCTTGCCGTAGCGGAGGTTGCGCATCTTGATCTGCACAAAGGCGCGGAGGTTGCCCGGCGTGCGGTGCTGCGTCTCCATGACGAGGTGAGGCTCGTTGTTGAACTTGATGACTTGGCCTTTGCGGATGTCGTTGGCGGCGGGCATGACGTAGGGGCTTTCGGGCTGGCGGTTTCGAGTGGTGAAAAGGTCAAGAGTGGCGTGGCGCGTTCGCGAGTGTCAAGGCCGGGGGCGGCGGGGTTGCAGGGGCAGGAAATTGGATTCGCATTCCGCTGCGGCATGTCCGACGCTGTGATCATGAAGCGGCGGGCATCGTGGATCGCGCGAATCGTCCTCATGCTGGGAATCACGGTGTTGTGCGCGCAGGCGCAGCTGGCGCCGAACATCTTTGAGCAGCCCAAGTCGGTCACGGAAGCAGTGGGCGGCAATGTCGCCTTCCTCACCCTTGCGACGACCGGGTCTTATCAGTGGCGGAAAAACAACGAGCCGCTGAGCGGCGCGACGGACAGCACATTGTTCCTGCCCGGCATCACCGCCGGGCAGGCGGGAAACTACTCGTGCGTAGTGACGAACACCGTGGGTTCCGTCACTTCCAACACCGCGGTCCTCACTGTCATTCCCAGCTTCTCGGCGGGCAACGTCGTCGATCTCTCCTTCGATCCGCGAGCTTTGCTTGATTCGCCGCCGCGTGTCGCGATCGCACAGCCCGACGGAAAAATCATCATCGGCGGGAGTTTTTTGCTGTTCAACGAGGGTGTCCCGCAATTCGGCCTTGCGCGGCTCAATGCGGATGGCTCGCTCGACTCGACGTTCACTCCGCCTTTCACCAGCGGCGGTTATTTCAGCACTCTCGCGCTTTTGCCCGATGGCCGGCTGCTGGCGGGCGGCGATCTAGCGCCGACAGCGGGTTTCACGGCCAGCCATGTGGTGCGAATCAGCGCCAACGGCGCGATCGATCCGACTTTCCGCGCCGTCGTCGCCACGGTCCCGTTGCAAGTCCACGCGTTTGCGGACGGCCGGGTGCTGGTTGTCGATGGCTCGGAGTTTATCACCCGGCTCAACGCCGACGGCAGCACCGACGCCTCATTCGGGCGCACGCCTCTCGTGATTGAGTTTCTCGACTCACAGCCCAATGGCCAGCCGGTGATCATTCGAACCGCCAACGCGCGAATCGATGCCGCCACGATCCTGCCCGATGGGAAAGTTATTGTCGCGGGGTCGGCGTCTTTTTACGGCCGCACTCGCGGCCCGGTTGTCAGCTTCACCCTGCGACGGCTGACAACCGCCGGCGCCGAAGACGGAACCTTCGCGGCCTATCGCGAGGAGCGAGGCAACACGCGCGACATTCAAGCCCTTCGTGTGCTGGCGCAGGGTCGCATCATGGTTTGCTGGGATGGCGTCGCGCGCAGTCTTTCAAATGCGGGTGTCCGTGATGCCTCCTATTCTTCGACTGGCTTTTTAAAATCCGCGGCCATCGCTGCAGACGGTTCGGTAACGGCCTTCACAACGGTGGATCGGGGTCCGATGGAATTGTGGCGGTTGACGCCGGAAGGGACAATCAACCAGCACTTCAGGCTGTTCGGAACCGATGCGCCTGCCGATGTAAAGACCCTGCTGCCTCTCGCCGATGGCCGCGTGCTGCTGGCCGGTGAGTTCACGCAACTCTACTCCGTCGCGCGCAGACGACTTGCCGTCATGAAGCCTGCTTTCGACGTCAAAAACCGCCCCTCTTTGGTGCGGGTGGTCCAGAGTCCATCAGGCCCGGTGCGCGCCGGCGAACCCGTGTCCGCGACGGTCTGGGCCACGGGCTCGCCGCCTTTGACCTACATGTTCTCGGGTGCGAGCTCGGTTGCAGGCAATTCGATGATGTTCGCGAATCCGCAGCCCACGCAGCGCGGGGTTGGTGTCGAGGTGACGGGTGCAGGCGGTGTCCGGGTCGGTGGAAGCGTTTTATGGGAGGTAGTTCCGTCTGCACCGTTTGTGCGGCAACAGCCTTCGTCCATCAGTAACGCACGCACGCGCGATGCGGTGATGCTCTCCGTCACCGTGGGTGGCAACGACCCGCGCCAATACCAGTGGTTCAAGGATGGCCTGGCGATCCCCGGTGCAACCGGCTCCACCTACTCAGTGGCGCGCGTCACGCTGGCGGATCGCGGCAGCTACACGGTGGTCGTCCGGAATGATCTCGGTCTTGTTGCAAGCGTGCCGGTCTCCGTCAATGTTACGGATCTCGCCCGCCTCACCAATCTCTCGACGCGTGCCATCGTCGGCAGCGGGGAAGGTATTATTATCACGGGCTTCGTGGTGGCCGGCGCCACGCCCAAGCGTTTCCTGCTGCGTGGTGTCGGGCCTGCGCTCGAGCGGTTCGGCGTCGCGGGCTTTGTCTCCAATCCGCGTCTGGCCTTGCTCAACTCCAGCGGTGTGACGATTGCCGAGAACGATGATTGGCGCGGAATCACCGTGCCGGATGAGGCCAATCGGGTCGGGGCTTTTGCCTTGGACGATGCGAGCGGTGATGCCGCGCTGGTCGCCACGGTCTCGCCAGGCAACTACACCGTGCAGGTGGCATCCGCTGATGCCGGCACTGGCGTCGGCCTCGTCGAAGCCTACGAGCTGGATCAGGAGCCGGGTCGCATCATGAATTTTTCCTCGCGAGTGCTCGTCGGCACGAGCGGCGCGATTGCGATCGCGGGCATCACGATGCAGGGCACGGCTCCGACGCGGTTTCTCATCCGCGCCATCGGCCCGGGGCTGGCAGGCTTTGGGGTGCAGAACGTGCTCACTGATCCTGTGCTCACGCTTGTAGATAGCACGGGCGCGATCATTGCCACGAACAATGACTGGGGCGGCGGTCCGGCGCTCACCGGTGCATTCACCGCGACCGGGGCGTTTCCACTCGCGGCGGAATCGCGGGATGCCGCTCTCTTGGTGAATCTTGCCGGCGGAAGCGTCACGGGGCTCGTCACCGGGGCGAACAACGGCACCGGAGTGGCGTTGCTCGAGGTGTTTGAGGTGCCGGAATAAGCCGGCTGGCCTCGCCACATCCGCGCTTGCGCTCGGCGGCGCCGGTTTCCGACACTCGCCGGCAATCCATGAAACAACGCACCCTCGCGCGCGAAGTCTCGATCCAAGGGAGCGCGCTCCACACGGGCGATGCTGTCACGCTGACGCTCAAGCCCGCGCCGGTCGGCAGCGGCTACACCTTCCGCCGCATCGACCTCGCCGGCGCGCCGGAGATCAAGCCGCGGGTCGATCAGGTCACGGACCTCGTGCGCGCGACGACCATCCAGGTCGGCCATGCCAAGATTCACACCGTCGAGCACGTGCTCAGCGCCCTCCACGGCTGCGGTCTCGACAACGTCATCGTCGAGATGAACGCCTCCGAACCGCCGATTCTCGACGGCTCGGCCAAGCCCTACGTCGATCTCATCATGCAGGGCGAGCCGGTGGAGCAGGACGCGGATCGGGAGTATTTCACCCTCGATGCCGCGGTGTCGGTGACCAGGGGCCAGTCCTCGATTATCGCGCTGCCGTGTGACGAGCTGAAAATCTCCTGCACCTCCGCGGACGACCGCGGCATCCATACGCAGCACCTCTCGCTCTCGATCGATCCCGACACCTACATGACGCAGGTCGCGGCGGCGCGGACCTTCACCATCTACGAGGACATCGAGGAGCTGCTGAAGCTCGGCAAGATCAAGGGCGGCTCGCTCGACTGCGCGGTCGTGATCCGCGGTGACAAGATCATCTCCAAGGAAGGCCTGCGCTTCAAGGACGAGTTCGTGCGGCACAAGATTCTCGACATCATCGGCGACATCACGCTCCTCGGCCTGCCGCTGAAGGCCCACATCGTGGCCACGCGTCCTGGCCACGCGATCAACGCCGAGCTGACCAAGGCGCTTGCGGCCAAGCTGGAGGAGAGGAAGAAGGGCCCGAAGAAAAAGCCGCGCCCCACGATGGTGATGCCCGACGAGACGGCCCTCGATATCCGGCGCATCCTCGACACGCTGCCGCACCGTTACCCTTTCATCATGGTTGATCGCGTGGTCGAGTTCGTCGGCGACGATGCGCTCGTCGCGATCAAGAACGTCTCGATCAACGAGCCGTTTTTCCAAGGGCACTTTCCCGGCAATCCTGTGATGCCCGGCGTGCTCCAGCTGGAGGCGATGGCGCAGGCGGCGGGCGTGCTGATGCTGCGGCGCGGCTCGGCCGAGGGGAAGACGACGCTCTTCATGAGCGCGGACAAGGTGAAATTCCGCAAGCCGGTCCGCCCGGGCGATCAGCTCATCATCAACGCCAAGCTCACCAAGACGCGCGGCACCAAGCTCGCCGCCGCGGAGGTGACCTGCACGGTGGATGGCCAGGTCGTGTCGTCGGGGGAACTGATGTTTGGCATCGTGGACTCGAGCGAAGTCGAGTGACGCGCATGCCCGACAAGATTCATCCCACCGCCATCATCGAACCGGGCGCGCAGCTCGGCGACGACGTGGAGATCGGCGCGTATGCATTTGTCGGCGCCGGGGTCACGCTCGGCTCGGGCACGCGCCTGCACCACCATGCCTCCGTCGAGGGCAACACGACGTTGGGCGCGCAGTGCGAGGTGTTTCCCTATGCGTGCATCGGCGGCAAGACCCAGGACCTGAAGTTCAAGGGCGGATCCCCCGGCCTGCGCATCGGCGATCGCAACATCTTCCGCGAATACGTCACGATCCACTGCGCGACCAACGACGGGGATTTCACGCGCGTCGGTTCCGGCAACGTGCTGCTGGCGAGCTGCCACATCGCGCACGACTGCGTCATCGGGAACCACATCGTGATGAGCAACAGCGCGCTCGTCGCCGGCCACGTGACCATCGAGGATCACGTCGTGATCGGCGGCAACGCCGGCATCCACCAGTTCTGCCGCATCGGGGCGTATGCGATGCTTTCGGCCACGGCGAAACTCGTGCACGATTTGCCACCCTTCTTCATCGCCGACGGCACACCGGCCAAAGTGCGCGCGATCAATCAGGTCGGGCTCGAGCGCAACGGCCACACACCGGAGCAGCTCGACCGGGTGAAGCAGATCCACCGCATCCTCTATCGCGATGGCCTGAATCGATCGCAGGCGCTTGAGCGGCTTGCGGCGCATGAGCTGGCCGCGAGCGAGGAGTTCAGGCGCATGCTGAGCTTTGCGCAGGCGAGCGAACGCGGACTGGCGCCGAGCGGACGGTAGCAAGCTTAGCCGGTTGCGTCCGGACGGCACTTCAGCCTGGGCAATCGTCCCGATGAAGGGGCGTGGAGGCAGATCCCTTTGCGCGCCCCTTCAGGAGAAAATTTCGCAACCGCTCGGCCGCATCGCCACCCTCGCCGAGGCAACGTTGCGAGGCCGCGGTCTCGAGGGAGCTGTTCTCGGCAAGGGTGGCGCGAGTGCACGATTCGAGGAGGCGTTTCATCTCGCGGTTTGCACCGCGGGAGTTGGCCGCAACGGCGGTAAGAAACTCGTGGAGATGATGGGCGAGTGCATCGGGCGGGCCCTGCCATTCGGCAACGCCGATGCGCACAGCTTCCTCCGCGTCGAAGATGCGGCCGGTGAAGACAAGTTCCTTGGCCCGCGCCAGGCCGGCGCGGCGCACGAGCCGAAAGCTGCCGCCCCAGCCGGTGACGAAGCCCAGTTTCGTCTCCGTCTGTCCGAACTTCGCGTTGCTGGACGCGAAGATCAGGTCGCACGCCATCGCGAGTTCGAGCCCGCCGCCGAGTGCGTAGCCTTCGACCCGCGCGATGACGGGCACCGGAAGCGACTCGATTCGGTTCATCAAACGGTGGCCGCGTTCGACCCATGGACCGATGGAATCACGGTTGATGGTTTCGAGCACGTTGATGTTGGCGCCGGCGCAGAAGAATTTGGGCGACGCACTTTGCAGCACGACGGCCGACAATTCCGCTGCGCGCGCTTCGATCTCGGAGAGCACGCGGTCGCACTCGTCCATCACGGCTGGATCGAGTGTCGGAGGTTTTCCTTCGGGCGGATGCAGCGTGAGCGTGCAAACGGCTTCGGCGTAGGCGGCGGAGAGGCGAGTGCTCATTGGGGTGCGAGTGCGCCGGCTCGGCGCAGTTCGGCGAGGCGAACATCGTCGTAGCCGAGTTCGCGAAGAATCTCGACGGTGTGCTCGCCGAGCTCGGGAGCGAAGCGTCGTGGCACGGGCGGCGTGCCGTGAAGTCGGACCGGAGTGCCGGGCAGCCGCAGTCTGCCAGCCTTGGCGTGATCGATCTCGACGACCATGCCGTTGGCGGCGAGCTGCGAATCCTCGATGGCTTCCTCGAGGGTGTTCACCTTGGCGCAGAACACGCCCTTGGACTCGAGGTCGGTGAGCCACGCCGTGGTGGTGCGTTCGCGAAACCGCCCCGCGAGGAGCGCGTTGAGTTCGGCGCGATGCGCCTGTTGCTGCGCGTGCGTGGAGAATTTCGATTGCAGCGAAAGATCGCCGAGGCCCAGGGCCACGGAGATGTCGCGCACCGCGTTGTCGGAGAACACCGGTGAAATCTCAATGTAGCCGTCGGCGGTGGCGAACGCCTTGTCGATGATCGATTCATTCGCGCTGACGCCGCTGACTTCGGTGATGCGCGCGGCGTTCATCGCCGCCGGTCCTTCCCACGAGTGGGCGTGAAACGCCACGCTCAGCAGGTCGGTCGTGACGCGCTGGCCGCGGCCGGTGCGGGCGCGGGCGAGGAGCGCGATCAGAATGCCTTGCATCAGCATGAGGCCGGCCGGGTAGTCGGCCGACATGCCGGCAGGAAACGGCGGCTTCGTGGGGTCGGGCTGCGTGAACCAGCCCGCCTCCGCGCGCGCCATGAGATCGTGCCCGCCCCGGGCTCGATCGGCGGAGGGACCTTGGTCGCCCCAGCCGCCGGACGAGGCGTAGACGAGGCCCGGGTGCGCCGTCGCGAGCTGTTCGTAGCCGAGGCCAAGTTTCTCCATCACCCCGGCGCGGAAATTGTGCACGACCACATCGGCAGTCGCGATCAGCGCGCGGATGGCGGCGAGTCCCTCCGGGGATTTTAGGTTGAGGGCGAAGCTGCGTTTGTTGCGGTTGAGACCGGCGTAGGGTAGGCTCACGCCGTGGACAAACGGTCCCCAGCGGCGGCTCCAGTCTCCCGCGTCCGGGCGCTCGACCTTGATCACATCGGCGCCGTAGTCGGCGAGAATCTGGGTGCCGACCGGACCTTGGTAAACATGGCTGAAGTCGACGATGCGGATGCCAGTGAGCGCGGAAGGCGTGGACATGGGAAATGATGAAACAAATTCGGCGGCGCGACGCCATCCGGCGCTTCAGGGCCGGCGCGGAATGCGGTTGAGCGTGTAATAGGCGTCGGGATGGGCGAGCGGCGCTCCCCTGTCGGAGCGCACGCCAGCGGCGCGGAGTTCGTGCACGTAGAGGGCGCGCAGACCGTCGACCTTCAGGCGCACGCGTCGCCGGTCCTCGCTAACGGATGCACTCGTCACGGTCAGCGGCTGCGTGTCGATCTCGGCGCTGCCATAGGCGTTGGAGTAAAGATAGGTGTAGCTCTTCAGCGTGTAGGACGCAGCCATTGCGGCGCTCGCAGGATCGACTTCCGTAGTGAAAACCAGCTCGAAGCCATCGGACTGCGCGCGCATTTCCTGGATCGCGAAGGGCGTCACGCCGTTCCAGCGCACGCGTTGCAAGCCGTAGGCCTGGGTTCCGAGCGAGGACCAGCCGCGGCTGCTCATGCCGACGAGCAGGCTGCCATCAGGCGCGAAGAGCACGCGCACAACCCCGGAGGCGAAGCCGGAGAGAAAGGGGAACGCGGCCCCTTGATACTCGCCGTCTATTTTTTCCAAGAAAACGCGGCCGACTTTCGCGTCGGTGAATTCGCCGACGAAAAACTGTCCGTCGAAGGGACCGAATTTTCCGCCCGCCGCGCAGACGGCGAGGTCGGTCCCGCTGCGCCCCATTTTATTGTAGGGCAGCCAGACGGCGGGCGGCACCATTTCGGGCAGCGCCCGGAGCGCCTCGGGATAGGGCATCTTGTTCGGGACGGGCGCGGAGAGTTTCAACGGAGCGTCGGGCCGGTCTTGTGAAGCGATGCCCTCAGGGTTCAGAAAAAACGCGCCCTTGCGCAGATGGTAGATCGGCGTGGAGGGAATCCATGTGCCTTGTTGATCGACGCAAAACATGTCGCCGGCGGCATTCGCCCCGAGCCCGCACGGCGAACGGAGCCCGGCGGCCATCGGCAGAAAAGCAGACTCCGGCCCCATGAGCCCGCTCCAGCCGCGCCAGGCGGCCTTGTTGTCGGAGCGATCACCCATGTCGACGTTGAGCGCCACCCAGAGACGGCCCTGGCCGTCACGCTTCGGGCCATAGGCGTAACCGTGATAGGAGCCGGAGACGTTCCAACCGCGCGCGGCGGTGAGATATTCGTCAGCGACGCCGTCGCCATTGGTATCGCGCAGCCGCGTGACCTCGGTCCGCTGGGTCACGAGCAGGCTGTCGCCGTCGCGCAACACGCCCAGCGGTTCGTGCAGGCCCGACGCGTAGAGGGAGTAGCGGACCTTGTCGGGTGCGCCCAGCACGCCGTCGAGCAGCCAGACTTCGCCTTTGCGGATGGCGACGGCGAGTTTTCCATCAGCCAAGAAATCCATGCCGCCGACTTCGAGGGTGAGGCCGTCGCCTGGTTTCCAATTCGCGTTGCGCGACGAGGTGGGCGAACTCCCCGTGAGGATCGTTTGGATTTCGTAGCCCTCGGTGGCGACGAGACTGATGCCGGTGGCCAGCAGGGCGGCGGTGAGCCAGAGAATGCGTTTCATGGCCACGTGTAGATAAACTCGAGCCGGCCCGGAATACTCGAGGGGCTTTCTCGCACCGTGAGTCCCGGCGGGTGCATGAGTGCGAACGATCGCATGGCCTCAAGATTCCAGGTGAGCGTCCGGCGGAGGGTGCCGGCTTCTCCCGGTTCGAAGCGCTCGGCCACGGCCACGCCGTCAACGGAAATGAGAAACGTCGGCACGCCTGCGTCATCGAGCCGGTAGCCTTCGAATTTTCGCGCGCCGCCCGCTTCACTCGGCGCAGGCCACTTCACGACGGATTCGCCGAGCGGTTTTTCAAAGGGAGCGAAGCGGCTGAACCACGTCCCATAGGCGTCGAAAAACCGACTCTTCCACGTGAGCGCCGGCCGGCAGTCGCGACCGTCGTAGGCAAGATGCACGCCCGCGGGAAACCCCACGAGAATCGCGTGCGTCCCGACTTCCGCCATGAACGTGCGCAACACGATCGGCCGCGATCCGGGGATCAGTTCAAACTCCCGCGCCGCAGTCGTCGGAAAACCCTCGGGCAATCCTTTGCCGTCGCGGGCGAAAGCGATGATGGAGGCGATCTGCCGGTCGGTGTCGCCGCCGAGAACTTCGCGATTGGCCGCTTTCCCCTCGGGCCAGAACGACGGCATCAGCGTGCCGGGCCGATGTGCCGCTGGATTGATCAAATACTCGCGCAGCCAGCCGGGCTGCAACCGCACGGCAAGGTTCGAAATGTCGAGCGCATGAATTCCCAGCGACGCGCGCTGACCCCACCGATGGCAGGTGATGCAGTTGACGCCACCGTGCGTGCCGAGAAGTTTGCGACCGGCCGCGGCGTCGCCCGCCGGCAACGCGGTTTCCTGACGTGCGTCGCAAGTCGCGAGCAGCCCCGGGAGGTTTGTGACGGCCGCGCCATACACCGGCATTTGTGTGGCCAGATAGGGACGTTCGCGGCGTTTGCCGGCCATCGTTTCCGCGAGCCACTCCGGTTGCAGCTTGCGACCGATGCCGGTGAGCGGAGGAGGGAATCGGCCGGTGTCGCCGAGATTGTGGTCGCCGAGGAAGTAGGGTCTCCGCGCGGCGTCCGGACCTCCCTGGCCGTCGCGTTCGTGACAGGCGACGCAGTTCAACGCCGCCAGCGTGCCGTGCACGGTTTGTGCGGGCGTCACGGAAGCGTCACGGCCGGCGAGATAGGCGAGCAGAGCGGAGCGTTGAGCAGGGCTGAGAGCATAACGAGGCAGTCCGGCGGCAGGCTTCTCGTCGACGCAGCCACCCGTGGTGCGCTGGAGGGCGACCAACTGGACCTGGGGGGCCGTGGGCGGCGTGTGGCAGGCGGCACAACGCGCCGTCGTGACAATCTCACGGCCGCGCTTGGCGAGCGCGGCGTCAGGGGTCGATTGCGGCAGTTTCGGCGCAACCTCGCCATCGCTGCTCGTAATCCCGAGCAGGTAGGCGGCGATATCGAGCGCGTCCTGCCCTTCCATTTCGATGCGCGGCATGCGGCCGTCCGGTCGCGACACCAGCGGATCGCGCACGACGGCTGCGAGGGAGGCGACATCGTATTTTTCGGCGAGCGCGGGAAACGCCACCGCGCCGTAGCTGAATTCTCCGGCGCCCGGCCGCCCATCCGGTGGCGAATAGTCGGACTGCGGTGCGTGGCAGGCGACGCAGCCTTTGGTGTGGTAGAGGGCCTTGCCGAGTTCGGCGTTGAGGTGAGCGATCTTTCTCGGCGGCGCCGGATTTCTCCGCGTCAGCGTGCCGAGGTAGTGCACGACCGCTTCGGCGTCCGCCGCATCGCGGTTGGCCAGCAGGTGCGGCATCGTCGTGCCGCGGCGCTGGCCGGCCGGATCCGCGATGAACGCGCGCAACCAGTCCGCGTTGGCCCGCGTCGTAACCGTCGTCAGGTCGGGCCCGCGACGCGACGGCAGCCCGGTGTCACCACCGTGGCAATTGACACAACCGAGTTCGTTATAGAGCAGGCGACCTCCGGCGGAGTCAGGCGCGGCGGCATGAAACCGATCGAACCCCACGACCCGCGGCTCGGCCCGCGCGCTTACCACCGCCAGCAACACCGCGAGGCCGTGGCGCAGGCCGCGTCTCACGCGACGACCTCCCGGCGACAACGTTCGATGTAGTCTCGCGACCGATTGATTGCGGCCGTGATCTCCGGGACGGTCGGCAGAATCGGAATCCCGCGCGGCGTCGGGTGCATGAAAATCTCCACGAGGCCCCGGTAGCGGATATCGGCCAGCGCTTTGATCACGGGACGATAGTCCAGCCCGCCGCCGAAGCCCGGCAGCTGCCGCAGTTCAATCTCCTTGGCCACCTTTTTGGCGATGCCCTCCGAGTGTTCTTGAAAATACATGAACGGAATCTGCTTCGCTCCGAGATCGCGAATCAGCGCCGGCAGCTGCTCGATCCACGGGTGCAGGTGATGCGGTGCGAGCGCGACGCCGAGGTGGGAGGAACGGTTGAACTCCGAGAAATAGCGCAACGAGTCCGGATGGTGGAGCAGCGAATTGCTGTGATTCTCGATCGCGATCGTGACGCCGTTGACCTCGGCGGCGGCGACGTGAGGCTTCATGCGTTCGAAGAAGCCTTGAATCGCTTTCTTGAGTTCCGAAACCGCCAGCCCCTTCGGCCCTCCGCTCCCGGTGACGATGATGCCGCCGCCCATTTTTTTCATCCACATCATCTCGTCGCCGAGTCCCAGCGGGCCGAGAGGATAACGCGTGCTCACGCCAAGCTTCGCGCGGTGCTTCGCGAGCAACGCAACAAACGCGTCGTCCCCCATCTCGACGATTTGCTCGCGCTGATTGCCGTGCGGCCGGCACCAGACATCGATTGCCTCACAGCCCGTCTTCGTGACTTCGGGCAGGATTACGTCGAGCGGCATCTCTCCATACAGCGCGGAGGAAAGAACGTAGCGCAGTCGAAACGGTTCTTCCTTCGCGGCGCGGGCCACCCATGGCGCCGTCGCCGCCACGGCGAGCGACTGGAGAAACTGGCGGCGAGGGATCATAGAAGAAGGCAAGCGGGATAATATGGAGGGGGATATCGACTATGCAGCCGCAGCCCGTGCGGCTTCGAGCATTTTGATCCACGGCCCCAGATAGTGCCCGTTGTCTCGGTAGGTGCGCCCGGAGACGAGATTGCCGTCCACGACACAGGGAGCGTCGACGTAGATGCCGCCGCAAACTTCGAGATCGAACTGGCATTTCGCCACCGTCGCCATACGCCGACCCTCCACGCAGCGTGCGTAAGCCGGAATCTCCACGCCATGGCACACCGAGGCGATCGGCTTGTTGGCCGAGAAAAAATACTTCGTGATTCGGACGAGATCCGGATCGTAGCGGATGTATTCCGGCGCGCGTCCGCCGGAGAACATGATGCCGAGATACTCCTCCTCCTTCACGTCGGCGAAGGGCACGTCTACGTCGATTGTGTAGCCTTCCCACTCCTTGGTGATGGTCCAGCCCGGCTTCACTTCGTGCATCACCATCTGGTAGCGGCGGCGCTCCGGGCCGGTGACGACCGGCTGGATGCCAGCTTCAATCAGCCGATAGTAGGGATAGAGGGTGTCGAGCGTCTCAGCCGCGTCGCCCACCACGATGAGGGCCTTGCCGTGGAAAGGAGAAGTCATGCGAGCCAGTGTATTCCGCTTGGCAGGCTCCGTCACTGCACTCCTTAGTCAGAAAACCTCAGGTTTTTCGTCACCCCATTTCATGGCATCCCGCCGCCGCCCGCCCCGCGTCGCGCTCCTGGTCGAAACCACGCGCACCTACACCCGCGAACTTCTCGCCGGGGTTCGGCGCTATGTCGCGGCGCATGGACCGTGGTCGTGCTTCATCGAGTTGCGGGCGCTGGAATCCGGTCCGCCGCCGTGGCTGCGAAACTGGGATGGCGACGGGATTATCACGCGCACGTTTACCCAGGAGATGGCCGACGTGATTGCCGCGACGGGCCTGCCGGCCGTCGAGCTACGCGCGACCTACCTGAGGAGCGAGCTGCCGTTTGTCGGCATGAACAGCGGCCTGATCGGCCAGATGGTGGCCGAGCATTTTTTCGATCGTGGCTACCGGAACTTCGCCACCTACAGCCTGCACACCGAGCGCTTCTTCGAGGAACGGGTGCAGAATTACATCGCGGCGGTGGAGGGACGCGGCGGGGTTTGCTCGCTGCTGCCCGAGCCGATTTCCGATCGGGCGGCCGACTGGGAGAAGGGCCAGGCCAGGCTTATGGAGTGGCTAGCCGGCCTGCCCAAGCCGGTCGGCATCTTTGCGGCCAACGATCAGCTCGGCGTCCGCCTGCTCGACGCCTGCCAGCGCGCCGGCATCGCGGTGCCGGAGGAAGTCGCCGTCGTCGGAGCGGAGAATGAGGAGACGTTGTGCGCGTTTGCCAACCCGCCGCTGACGAGCGTGCGCTTCGACGGCGCGACAGTGGGCTTTGCCGCCGCGGAGTTGCTGGCCCGGCTCATGCGCGGCGGGGCGCCGCCCAAGGGCGGCACGCTGTTTCCGCCCAAAGGCATCGTTGTGAGGGAATCATCCGATGAATTTGTGATCAATGATCGGCTGGTCGCGCATGCGGCGCGGATGATCCGTGAGAACGCGGCCGCCGGGCTGAATGTCGATGACCTATGCCGGAAGCTGAACGCTTCGCGCAGCACCCTCGATCGCCGGATGAGGACGGCGATCGGGCGCACGCCCAAGGAGGAGATTCTCCGCGTGCGATTCCGCGAGGTGCAGCGCCTCCTGCGCGAGACCGATCTTACGATCGAGGCCATCGCCGGGCTGACGGGGTTTGCGCACAGCCACTACCTGCAGGCCGCGTTCAAGCACGCCTACGGCCAGACCCCGGGCGAGTTCCGCGGCAAGAAAATAGCCTGAGCGAGCCGCGGGTCTGCGGCCATGTCGGGGCGAAGCGCACCGGTGTGTCGTGCGCGGGCGCATCGGGTTCGGGGACACCCGTGACAAAAAACCTGAGGAATTCCGCCACATAACCGCAGTGACGAGATTATGCGGAACCGATATTCTCAAGCGTCACTCCGCCGCTCCCCAACTGCGATTCCCCTCAAAATCCATGACTGCCAACCCCGCTTCCTTCCCGCGCATCACGCAACTAACGCGACTCGGTCTCGCCCTCACCTGCATCGCCTGCGCCTGCGCCAGTGGATCGGCCCAGGTCGCCAATCCGGCCGCAAACCGCACCGCCTCAACCCCCAGGTCGGAGGAGGCGATCACGCTAGAGGTATTCAAGGTGCAGGAGACCAAGGGGCAGAGCTATGGGGCGTCCAATCTGGCGTCAGCCACGCGCATGAACACGCCCATCGAAAACGTTCCCCAGACGATCCTGGTGATGAACGCAAATCTGCTGGCGGACATCGGCTCTCATTCGCTCGATCAGGCCCTACGCTACACTTCCGGTGCGACGCCGCGGCAAAACGCTCCGGACGGGGCTATTGTCCGCGGGCTGGCCTCGGGGTTTGCTCACTATGAGGACGGCTATTTTGCTCCTGCCATTGCGTCCGACCTCGGGAACATCGACCGCGTCGAACTCATCAAGGGTCCCTCCGCCTCAATTGCCGGTGCATCGGAGTCGACCGGGTTTCTGAACTTCATCACCAAGAAGCCGCTCTTCACGGATCGCCGTTCAGTGGATGTCACCGTGGGCTCGTGGAACTTCATCCGGGGTGTCGTCGACGTTACCGGCGCGGTGCCCGGCTACGGCAACATGGCCTATCGGTTCGTCGGCTCCTACGTGAACGCCGACAGTTTCCGCGACAACGAGCGCACGAAGAAGACCGCGGTTTATCCCTCCTTCACGTGGCGCCTGACGAAGGACTCCGAGTTGCTCGTGCAGATTGCCAGTGTGTCCAACTTCACGCCCGGTGGATTTGGGAGTGCTTATTTGGCGCCGACATTCGGTGCGGGTGCCACCCCGATAGTGGTGCCGGCCAACGCGAAGATTCAGCTCAATCGCTGGATGCCCATCAACGTGAACTCAAGCGGCGCGGCCGGCATGGGCCGCAACACGGATCTGCAGTCCCTCCACCTCGTTTTCACTCATCGTCTGAACGAGATCTTTTCGTTCCGGCAGTCGGGCAAGCTCTACTCGATCACGAGCGATCTCTATCGAAACGCCCTCGCGGACAATTTCACCTACGATGCCAACGGCTATCTCATGGGCACCTACGCCGTTAATCGCAGCCGAGCCTCCACGCAGGCCTACCGTTTCCAAGGTGACGCGGCGATGATGCTCAAGTCGGCCGGCGAAAAATTCACGATGCGGACTTTGGCGGGTTATGAAATCGCCCGCAGCCAAAGCGACAGTTTGAACTTCCAATCCGCCAACACCGTCCTGCCGTTCAGCTTCCTCGCTCCGGTTTATGACGCCGGGCTGCCCACAAGCCTGCTCAACACCGGCAACAGCAATTCCAAGGGCGGGTCGTTTGCCACCTTTGCCAACACCCAGGTCGGCTTGTTCAATGACTACGCCATCCTGACTGGCGGAGTGCGTCGGGATCAAAACAAGGCCGGGTGGACAAAAAACAACCTGAACAACACGCGCGCCAACACGCCGAAGACCCCCGTAATCACCAGTCCGCTGTTCGGCCTCACCATCAAACCGGCAAAATGGGTGGCGCTGTTTGGCGTTTACAGCAACGCCGGCGCGGCGGCGACCACGGTCTCCACGTTTCCCGGCCTGCCCGTGACCGAACCGCGGCAGATCCTGGTCAGCGTGACGCCCGATACCACGAACAAGGAGTTCGGCGCCAAGTTCACCTTCTTCAAAGGTAACTTCTCCGTCAGCGCGTCGCACTTCGACACCTTGCAGAGCGGTGTGACCCGCAACCAGACCGATCCCTCATTTCCCGGCGGGAGCAGAAACTTCATCGACAGCGGCAATCGCTCGAAGGGCTTCGACATCAGCTGGGCAGGTGATGTGACGGCAAATCTCTCGGTCTTTGGCGGCTACGTTTTCAATGAGACGAGTGCCCCGGGTTTGAAACCCAACGGCAGCCAGCTCGAATTGCGCGGCACCCCGAAGCACAAGATCCAGATGTTCTCGCGTTATCAGTTCAAGCAAACCAAGGACGGTGGCTTCGCGGTCAAGGCCGGTGTGGTCTCGCAAACGTCTGTTTTCGGCCGGGCATCCAACACATACTCGATCTCGGGTGCGACGCGCTACGACATCGGCGTGGACTACCGGAACGACAGTTGGTCGTTCGCCGCCGGACTGGTGAATCTGACGAACGTGATTTTCCCGACCTTCGCCGTCGGCCAAGGCAGCAACACGATCGACGAGCCGCGTAATTTCTATTTCACGGTCGGACGGAAGTTCTAGTTCACCGAAAGCCGGGTCAGACGCGGATCGGAAGATGATCTGTGTGAAGTTCGGACCTCCCACTCTCGGAACGGGTCACGAGCCTGCGGCGAAAGTGATGAAAAAGCCGATGTTCTTCACCCAAAACTCGGACTGACTATATTCTGCCGATGCGCTAGCTTCGTCAAAGCAGTCAGTAAGTCTTAGCCCCATCCCACGACCCTTCGCCACCATGATCCCCCTCGCTCTGCTTCGTCGCATGGTTCGTTTTTTATTTGTGGCGTTGTCCGCCGGCTCAGGCGTGCTGCCAGCGCAAACCGGGCCCACCAGCGAGTCCGCACGCATCTCCGGGCAGGTGAGCAACGCCTCTACGCGGGCGCTACTTGAGGGCGCGGCGGTTGAAATCCCCACGCTCGGCGTGCGCACGCTCACCGACACGCTTGGGCGCTTCCGCATCGAGCAGGTTCCGGCAGGCAACCACGCCGTGGTCGTGACGTATACCGGTCTAAACCGGGAGGAACGCCGGATTGCGGTCGCGGCCGGGCAGCAAGTGTCGGCGGTGTTCGAGCTGGGGTCCGATATCTATCGCCTGGAAAAGTTCAGCGTGGTCGGCGAGCGGGAGGGCAATGCCGCCGCCCTCACGGCGCAGCGCAACGCGGACAGCGTCAAGAGCGTCGTCGCGCTCGACGCCTACGGCAACCTCTCCAACAGCGAGGCCGGCGAGCTCCTCATCCGGCTGCCGGGCATCGCCGGCTCCCTCAACGGCGAGGGCGTCGTGAGCGAAGTGATGGTGCGCGGCACCAATCACACGCTCAACTCCGTCACCGTCGACGGCAACAAGATGGCCAGCTCCGGCGGCATGAACCGGAATTTCCGCACCAACAGCATCCCCGGCGCGTTCTTCGACACGATCGAGGTCACGAAGGCGGCGACGCCCGACATGGATGCGGACTCGCTCGGCGGAAACATCAACATGAAGACGCGGTCGCCGCTCAGCATGAAGGAAAAGCGCCGGATGATCTATCGCTTCGGCGCCAAGTGGGCGCCGCCGTTCTACGATCACAACCCCGCGACCCGGAACCACTCGATCCACCCGATGACGTCGTTCAGCTACCAGGAGGTCTTCGACGCCTTCGGCGGCGATCGCAACCTGGGCGTGACGTTCAGCATGTTTTACAGCGAGAACGCGGTGTCCGCGATCCAGATGACGCAGGACTACGCGTTCGTCACCACGAGCCCCGCCTACGTGTGGGACTACCGCTCGGCGGACATCTACAACAACCGGATGAACAAGAGCGCGACCTTGAAGATCGACTACCGCTTCAGCCCAACCTTCCGCGTCTTTCTCAATGGCATCTACAACGACGCGCATGAGCGCTCGTTCGAGTATCTGCGGACGCGCGCGTTCACGTCCCGCACCGTCGCGGCCCTCAACGCCGCCGGCCAGCCCACGGGCAACAACGCCATCCTCCCGGACTTTACCGACAAGATTACCCGCGTCCGTGCCGTGCCAGCGTCGACATTCGAGCTGCAGACAGACGGCAACCGTTTCGAGGATTCGCAGCGGCAACTGCACGCCGGCGCCGAGCACACCTACGCTCGCTTCGCGATCGATTACGACGCCGCCTATTCGGAGAGCCTTGTGCGGCAAAATGACGGACATAACAGCCCCAAGGTCGGCTCGGGCGGTTTCTTCCGCACTTGGCTGACGGGCGTGGGCTGGACCCTCGACAAGACGGCCAACGAGATGCGGCCGCAGTTCATCCAGACGGGCGGGCCGAGCATCTTCGACCTGAAGAATTACACGAACAGCGAACTCAACAAGCGCGACAATGAGCGGAACGGCACGCTCGAGAGCATTTCAGCCAACGCCAAATATTTCCTCGATGCGCGCCGGGTGAATTACCTCAAGGCGGGGGCGCGTTTCCGCCGTCAGACCGCTGAGGAAGTCGGCGGCGACCGGCGCTGGCAATACGCGGGCCCTGACGGGGTCGTAGGCGTCAATCCCGCGACCGGTCGCCGGGACGACGATTTGAGCATTTTCCAGTTTAACGGCGTGAAGACCACCGAGAGCCTGCGCAACGGCCCGATCCCCTACACGCATGTCGGCTACGTGGCCGAACACGTGAAAAAGAACCCGACGCATTGGTTCGAGGACCGCTACTACGACGAGTCGCGCAAATACCTCGGCACGCGCCGCGTCGTCGAGGACGTTTCCTCTGCCTATCTGATGGGTGGCACGCGCTGGGGCCAGCTGCGGGCGGTCGGCGGGCTGCGCTTCGAGGAGACGGAGGTGGCGGGACGCGGTTTTGTGCGGGCGCGGACCCTCGCGACGGCCGCGGCGGTTCCCGATCCGGTGGCGCGCGCGCGCCTCGACTACAACAATCCGCGGCGCATCTCCGGCCGCTACAGCCACACGTTTCCCGGCGCCTACCTCACCTACAATTTTTCGCGGACGCTGCTCGCGCGCGCCAACTGGTCGAACAGCATCGGCCGCCCGCCGTTCGCCAACCTCGTGCCGCGCGAGGATGTCAACGACCAGACGCAAACGCTGATCGTGGGCAACCCGGCGCTGAAGCCCCAGTTCGCCGAGAACATTGACCTCACGCTCGAGTATTACTTCGAGCCGGTGGGCGCGTTTTCCGCCGGCGTCTTCCAGAAGAAGCTCAAGGATTTCATCGTCTCGCTCGGCGGCGAGACCGTCCCGAACGGACCCGACAACGGCTTCGGCGGCAGCTACGGCGGCTACAACTTGATCACCGACCGCAACGCCGGGACAGCGACGATCCAGGGCATCGAGGTCAGCTTCCAGCAACAGCTCACCTTCCTGCCCGGGACTTTGAAACGAATGAGTTTCTTTGCGAACTACACGCGGCTCACGACGGAGGGAGACTATGGCTCAACCGGACCGCGCACGACGAATCTCGTGCCGAACTTCGTGCCGACCACCGCCAATGCGGGCCTGACCTTTCCGTGGCGGAAGTTCAGCGCGCGCCTGCTCGTGAATCACACCGGGGAATTTCTCGTGGGGTATTCGACCGACCGGTCACGCCTCCGTTACAAGATGGCGCGCACGGCGTGGAACGTGAACTTGAGCTATACCGTATCGCCGAAGCTCCAGTTTTATTTCGACATCCAGAATATGTTCAACGCGCGGCAGGAGTGGTTCTACTTCGAGCGCAGCCGGACGCAGGCGGACTTCGACAATGGTGCCTTCGTGAACTTTGGGATTAGCGGCCGGTTTTGATCGATCTGAGGTGAGTGGTGATGGTTCCGGCTGTGATCATCCCCAGTGCGATTGCCTCGCCGTGGGTGCGCCACTGGAGTCCTGAATTTGAAGCATGTGATTGTCTGGCCTTAGCGTTCGGTCGAGGCGTCAACGCGATTTGCCGTTGCCATATCGGACGTTGGGTTGCCGGTCAGAAGGTGCCCTTGATGCCGAAATTCCAGTTGGCGCCGTATTCCTGATACTGGCGCAGCATGCGCTGGCGGCGTTCGGCTACGCCGGGCGGGGTGTCGAACCACTTCAGCGGCTGGCCCGTGATGTTGCGGCCCTGCACGTAGAGCGTGGTGCGGCGCGTGAGTTTCCAGTTCAGCGAGGTGTCGAACTGGGCGACGGCTTCGCGGAAGCGGCCATAGACGCCGTCGGGGCGCTCGTCAGTGAAGACGCCTCCGAGCGAGCCGTTGAAGCGCTTGTAGGCGTAGCCGAGGCGGCCCGACACGCGGTGCGGCGCCATGCCATTGCGGCGCTGGCTGGCGTAGGTGCGCGAGTAGGAGACGTTGACGCTCGTGCCGCGGAGGATTTCGGGGAGGAAGCCGAGCGTCTGGTTGTAGGAAAGCTCGAGGTTGCGGAAGCGCCGCGTCTCGTCGCTGTTGCGTGTCGTGCGGAAGGTGTAGGTCTGCAGGTCAGGGTCCTCCTCGCCGAATTCCGAAGCGGTGAAATCGAACGTCTCGCGCAGGTTGCGGATGTCGTTTTGCGAGACCTGCAGCGTGAGCTGGCCGGGGGCGCGGTTGCCGAAGTAGTAGGCGAGGCGGGCCTGGTAATTTTTCGAATGCTCGGGCTCGAGCGATGCGTTGGGGGCGTCCACCCTCTGGACGTCCTCGATCACGTTGTAGATACCGGTGAGCGAATCGACGGGTGGACGAGAGATGGCCCGGTTGAATCCGGCCTGAAACTCGAAGTTGGACGTGAAGCGGTATTTCGTGAGGACGGAGGGAAACGTGTTGAGATAGTCGCTGGTGCGGACGGCGCGGGGCTGGCTAAAGTATTGGTATTCGAGGCCGGGAATGCTCGTGGCGCGGCCGGCGGCGTTGACGGGGAAGCCGGCGGCGAGGATTTCGCGGCGGAGGCGCGGGTCGTATTGCAGGAAGCGGTTTTCCGTGTGCTCAACCCGGATGCCGCCGCGCAGTGTGAGGCGCGGCAGCGGATTCATGTCGAGCTGGGTGTAGCCGGCGGTCACGGTCTGGCGGAAATTGCGGCGGTTACCGATGAAGGCGGTGTAGTAGTTGTCCACGCTGGCGGAGCGCACGAAGTCCTGGGGCTGCGCCTGAAAGAGTTCACCGATGAGCTTGCGGTCGGCGCGCGGGAGATTGCCGGTGACGCCGGCGCTGTTGGTGAACGTGAGCGCGTTGGTCGTGCCGGTCTCAAACGGGTGCTTGGCGATGTAGCCGAGGTTTGCCCAGTTACCGCTGGTGGTGAACGTAGGCACGCCGGTGGTGGCGTTGTAGCCCGTGAGCACGTCTCCGCCCGGCCCGGTGTAGCGCCAGACGTTCCAGGGCGCGTAGTTGTTGTTCTTCCGGTTTTCCTCCGTCCACTTGCCGCCGAATTTCAGGACCATCGGCAGCGTGCGGAAAAAAGGCACAGTCCATCTGGCGTTGGCCGAGGCGAGATAAACTTCGGTGATCCAGCGGCTGTTGGCGGAATTCACCACGGTGCCGCCGGTCCAATTGCGGAGGTCGAAAGGATTGGGGCCCGAGGTCTGGCGGATGGACCACTCGTGCGAGTCGGCTGCCGGCCGCGTGGCCGTCCAATCGACGGGGATCGAGAGGGCCTCGTTTTGGGTGAAGCCGCGTTCCAGCGAGACATAGGCGTTGACGGCACGGGAGTAGTTGAAACCGCCATCGACGACCAGGGAGTCGAGTTTGTATTCGAACTTGGGAGAAATGGTGCGGGTGTAGTTCTCCAGCGCCGCGGTGCCGCCGGCGTTGCTGATCGCCGGGACGGTGTTTTGCGCGGTGCGGCGGGTGGAGATGGTGAGAAGGCCGTCACCGCCCACGGTGCCGCGGCCGTTGTTGATGTTGGCGTTGGAGTTGGCGGCGACGAAGTTGAAGTTGCGGTTCCAGAACTCGCCCTCGACGTAGGTATAGACCGCGTTGAGCGAGAGGACGAGGCGGCGCGTGGCCTTGAAGTCGGCGGCGACCGAGACGGCGTCCTTCCAGATCATCTTGGGGCCGTCCTTGAAACCGATCTGGCGGATGACGACAGGGCGAAGATCGATGCCGGCGCCGGTCGTGATCGGGGAGCGGTTGTAGTCCTGCGTGAAGGAGTATTGCTCGGTGTAGGAGTTGGCGCGGCTGGCCGTGAGCATGAGGCCGAGGCGGTTGTTGAAAAAGGCTTCCGAGTATTCGAGCTGGGCGTTGGGCCGCCACTTGTAGCGCTCGCGCTCGGCGGGCCCGAGGGTCTTGCGCAGGGTGAACTCCTCGGCGTTGAAGTTGAGGCTGAAGTTGTAGCCGAGCGTGCGGCCTTTGCGGTCGAAGGCCCGGCGCGTCTTCATGTTGATCGTGCCGGAGGGGGAGTCGGCGTCGGACTCGGCGCTCGTCGTGCGGCTGATCTCGATGGATTCGATGCCGGTGATGAGGATGCTCTCGAAGCTCGTGGCGCGCGAGGCCTCGCCGCCGCCGCGGTTGGAGTCGGCGCTGGCGGTGCGCATGCCGTCGATGGTGACGCCGACATACTGCCCATCCATGCCGCCGAGCCGCGGGCCGCGCGCCTCGGACTCGACGTAGTCGATGTCCACGCCCGGGAGGTATTTCAGGAACTCACCCATGTTGCCGTCGGTGATGTCGCCGAAGACGTCGGACGAGACCGAGGTGGTGATGTCCATGTTGCGGCGCTGCGCCTGGACGGCCTTGGCGTTGCCCTCGCGTTCGGAGGAGACGGTGAAGGCGGCGAGTTGGATGGTTCCATCCTTGCCGGCGGTGGGGGCGGCGGCGCTGGTGAGGGTGATCTCGCGCACGGCGGTCTGGCCGGCGCTCACGGTGAACGAATCGATGGCGGGATTGTAGCCCGAGAAGGAAACGGTGATCGAGACAGGGCCGGCCGGCACGTTGAAGAAAGAAAAGCTGCCGTCGCTCTCGGTGAAGGCCGTGCGCTCGGGGGCCGCGAGGCGGACCTCGGCGTTGCCCACGTATTCGCGCGAGACGGGGTTGTAAACGCGGCCTTGGATAGTGCCGGTGGCGGTCTGGGCGGCGGCCGAAACGGCCGCGAACAGGACAAGCGCAACGGACGCAATGATCCCGGGCAGGGAGGAAACGAACAATCTCATGGGGTTAGGCTGGGGGTTGGCGCGCAGTCGCAGCCGCGCGGGGCAGGGATTGCCGGAGCGCCCAGACGCCGGCAATCAATTTTCAGAAAAAAGGCGCCTGCCTGCGAACAGCGGCCTGCTAGGCGAGAATGTTCTTCACCACGTGCCCATGCACGTCGGTGAGGCGGAAATTGCGGCCTTGGAATTTGTAGGTCAGGCGCTCGTGGTCGAGGCCGAGCAGGTGCAGCACAGTCGCCTGAAAGTCGTGCACATGCACGTGGTCCTTCACGACGCTGAAGCCGAAGTCATCCGTCGCGCCGTGGCTGAACCCGGCCTTCACGCCACCGCCCGCCATGAATTGCGTGAAGGCGTAAGGGTGATGGTCGCGGCCCCAGCTTTTCACTTCCTCGATTTTTCCCTGAAGGAATGGCGTGCGGCCAAACTCGCCGCCCCAGATGACGAGGGTGTCGTCGAGCAACCCGCGCTGCTTGAGATCGCGGATGAGGGCGGCGCTTGGCGCATCGGTGTCCTCGCACTGGATTTTGAGCTGTGAGTTCAGATTGCGGTGCTGATCCCAGCCCGCGTGCATCACCTGGATGAAGCGCACGCCGCGCTCGGCGAGGCGTCGCGCCATGAGGCAGTTGTAGGCATAGCTGCCCTGCCGCCGGACTTCGGGGCCATACATCGCCAGCGTGGCCTCGGACTCCTGGGAGAAATCCGTGAGCTCGGGCACGCTGGCCTGCATGCGGTAGGCCATCTCGTATTGCGCGATGCGCGTGGCGATCTCGGGATCGCCGAAATCCTCGCGCTTGATCTCGTTGAGGTGGGCGAGGTCATCGAGCATGCCCCGGCGCACCTCGCGGCTCAGGCCCGGCGGATTGGAAAGGTAAAGCACGGGATCGCCGCTGCCGCGGAACGCCACGCCCTGGTATTTCGAGGGCAGGAAGCCGCTGCCCCAGTAGAAGTCGTAGAAAATCTGGCCGCAGCTCGCCTCCTTGTCGCGCGAGGTCATCACGACGAACGCCGGCAGTTCCTCCGTCTCGCTGCCGAGGCCATAGCTTAGCCAGGCACCGAGCGAGGGCCGGCCCGCCATCTCCGAGCCGGTGAGAAAATAAGTGATCGCAGGCGCGTGGTTCACGGCCTCGGTGTGCATCGATTTCACGAAGCAGAGATCGTCGGCGATGCCGGCGATCTTCGGGAGAAAATCGGAGACCCACGCGCCGGATTGGCCGTGCTGGGAGAACTTCGTGATCTCGGCGAGCACGGGACGGGCGGTCTGGTTGCCCGTCATCGTCGAGAAGCGCTTCCCCTTGGCGATCTCGTCGGGGATTTGTTTCCCGTGCCACTCGCGGAGCATGGGCTTGTAGTCGAAGAGATCGACGTGCGAAGGCGCGCCATTCTGGAAAAGGTAGATGACGCGCTTGGCCTTGGGCGCGAAGTGCGGGAGGTCGGGCAGGCCGGGCACGGCGCGGCGCGCGGGTGCGGCGAGCGCGTCGCGACTGAGGAGCGAAGCCAGCGCGGCGGTGCCCACGCCCAAGGCGGAGCGGCCGAAAAACTGGCGGCGGGTGAAATGGGCCGAGGCGGCTTGGAGTGGATTCATGGTTGGCGGCAGGGCGGGTCTGTGACCCGCCCATTCACGCTTTGAGTGTTCGCGTCAAAGGGCGGGTCACAGACCCGCCCTACTTCATTCCTTAGAGAGGGCTTCATCGAGATTGAGGATGAGCGAGCAGAGCGCCGTCCATGCTGCGTGCTCGACGACCGGGACCGATTCGGGCCGTTCAAATTCCCCGATCGAGGCGAGTTGGTGGGCCTCGACGGGGGAGGCACCGAACTGCCCGCGCAAAGTCGCGAGGCGGGCGAGCAGAATGGATTTTTCCTTCGGCGTCGGAATACGAGCGGTCGCACGGCGGAACACAGTGTCGAGACGAGCGCTATCCGTTCGATCCGCGCCGGTCAGCGCGCGTTGCGCCATTACGCGCGCGGCCTCGACAAACGCTGGATCGTTGAGGGTGACGAGCGCGTGCAGCGGGGTGTTGGTGTGCGGGACTTTCACCGTGCAGACTTGCCGCGCCCCGGCGTCGAAGAACGTGGTCGGCCCCACGATACGCCGCCAAAACACATAGAGGCTGCGTCGGTAGAGCGCCTCGCCGTGATCCTGCTGGTAGGATTTTTTCCCGAAGGTCGCCTCTTCCCAGATGCCGGCGGGCTGGTAGGGCTTCACGGAGGGGCCGCCGAGCTGCTCCACGAGCAAGCCCGCCGCGGCGAGTGCTTGGTCGCGCAGCATCCACGAGGGCTGGCGGTGGCGCGGGCCGCGCGCGAGCAGGCGGTTCTCCGGATCGCGTTCGTGCAGGGCGGGCGTGACGCGCGAGGATTGTCGGTAGGTGGCACTCGTGACGATGAGGCGGTGCAGGTTCTTCATGTCCCAGCCGCTCGCGACAAACTCCGTCGCGAGCCAGTCGAGCAGCTCCGGATGGGAGGGCGAGCCGCTCTGCACGCCGAAATCCTCCGGCGTCTTCACAATGCCCGTGCCAAAGAAGGCCTGCCAGGCGCGGTTCACCGCGGTGCGCGCGGCGAGGGGATTGCCGGGCGAGACAAGCCAGCGCGCGAGATCAAGGCGGTTGAGGCGGGGAGCTTCGGCCGATGAAGACGCGCCGCCCTCGCCGCGGTTTTCAGCTACGTTCCGCGGCGAGGGCGCCGCGGCTCCAGCTTCGTGTGAGCGGAAAATCTCCGGGATCGCGCCGAGCACCTTTACGTCGGTCTTGCTCTCGTAGTTGCCCTTGCTGAGGACGAACGTGTCCCGCTTCTTCGGCATCTCGTCCATGATCATCACGCGGGTGATGTTGTTCGTGGCGCGATCGCGGACGCGGATGGCGGCGATGTGCTTCTGGAGCAGTTTCACGTAGTCCGGGTCCGGCTCGGTGTCGCGGAAGAAGGGCAGCGCCTCCAGCAGGCCGTTGAGATCGCGGCGATTTACGGCGGGGCGCGCGTGCGTGGCGGGCAGGTTGCCTGGCAATCGCTGGGCGGCGGGCGAATCGATCACGGGCTTGCCCTCTGGTCGGGGAAACTTGGTGAGTTCGAACAGCTCAATCTCCTTCGCGATGGCGTCGATGCCAGCCTGCGCCCGGGTGACGGCGGCTTGTTCCTCCGCGGTGGAAAGATCGAGCACCGGTGCAATCGCTCCGCTGCGTCCGCCACCGCCGCTGGCGCTGCCGGTCTCGGACATCTGGTTGAAGATGTCGTAGAGCGCGAAGTAGTCGGTCTGCTTGATGGGATCGAACTTGTGATCGTGGCACCGGGCGCAGGTGAAGGTGAGGCCCATCCACACCGTCGCGGTCGTCTCGACGCGGTCGAAGACATTCTCAACGCGCGTCTCCTCGGCGATGCGGCCGCCCTCGCCGTTGAACATGTTGTTGCGGTGAAAACCGCTCGCGAGCTTCTGCTCGCGCGTCGCATCGGGCAGCAGGTCGCCGGCGAGCTGCTCGATGGTGAACTGGTCGTAAGGCATGTTGGCGTTCAGCGCGTTCACCACCCAGTCGCGCCATGGCCACATCGTGCGCTCGGGATCACCTTGGAAACCGTTCGTGTCGGCGTAGCGCGCGAGGTCGAGCCAGTCCCAGGCCCAGCGCTCACCGTAGCGTGGCGAAGCGAGCAGGCGCTCGACGGCGCGCTCGTAGACGCCGGGCGTCTGATCGGCGAGGTAGGCATCGAGCTCCGCCGGGCTCGGCGGCACGCCCGTGAGATCGAGCGAAACGCGGCGCAGGAGCGTCGCTGGATCGGCCGCGGGGGCGGGGGTGAGGCCGGCTTTCGTGAGTGCAGTGCGCACAAACGCGTCGATCGGGTTCGTGGCAAGACGGAGAGAAGGAGGGGCCTGTCTGTTCCCTCCATCTCTCTGTCCCTCACTCTCTCTGTCTCCGCGGAGCGCCGGCACGGGCACGCGCTGCGGAGGCGAGAACGCCCAATGCGTGCTCCACGGCGCGCCGTCGGAGATCCATTGTTTCAGCAGCTCGATCTCGGCGGGCTTGAGGCGGCGGGTGGCTTTGGGCGGGGGCATGACCTCGTCCTCCTCCTTGCTCGTGATGCGGAGGAACAGCTCGCTCTTTGCCGGATGGCCAGGCGTGACGACACTGACTTCGTCGCGGGTGCGGAAAAGTCCGTCGCGTTGATCGAGGCGGAGCTTGGCTTCGCGCGTGGCGGCATCGGGACCGTGGCAGTGGAAGCATGCATCCGACAGGATGGGGAGAATTTGCCGGTTGAAATCGATCGGCTCGGCGGCGCGCAGCACGGAGCCGGTCGCGAGCGCTGCGACGAGAGGGAGGGGAAGAAAGCGGAGGGGAATCATGTCAGGATGCCTTTCACGACGTGCCCGTGCACATCGGTCAGGCGGAACTGGCGGCCTTGGAACCTATACGTCAAGCGCTCGTGGTCGATGCCGAGCTGGTGCAGAATGGTGGCCTGCAGATCGTGGATGTGGACGGGGTTTTCCGCGACGTTGAAGCCGAAGTCGTCGCTCGCGCCGTAGGTCGTGCCGGGCTTGATGCCGGCGCCGGCCATCCAGAGCGAGAAGGCCTTGCCGTGGTGATCGCGGCCGTATTTCTCGCGATTGGCCTCGCCTTGTGCGTAGGGCGTGCGGCCGAACTCGCCGCCCCAGATCACGAGCGTGTCGTCGAGCATCCCGCGCTGCTTGAGATCGCGGATGAGCGCGGCGCTCGGCTGATCGACGTCCTTGGCGATGTGGGGCAGGCTGTCGTGCAGGCCGCCGTGGTGATCCCAGTCGCGGTGGTAAAGCTGGATGAAACGCACGCCGCGCTCGGCGAGGCGCCGCGCGAGCAGGCAATTGCGCGCAAACGAGCCCGGCGTCTGCGCATCGGGGCCGTAGCTCTCGAGCGTCGCGGCGCTTTCGCCCTTGAGGTCCATGAGCTCGGGCACGCTCGCTTGCATGCGGTAGGCGAGCTCGAACTGCGCGATGCGCGTCTCGACCTCGGGATCGCCGCTCTGCGCGTGCTGGAGGCGGTTGAGTTCACCGATGCCGTCGAGCATCGCGCGACGTCGCGCGCGCGTGAGGCCCTCGGGATCGTTGAGGTAGAGGACGGGTTCTCCGGCGCTGCGGAACTGCACGCCTTGGTGCGCGCTCGGTAGGAAGCCGCTGCCCCAGAGCCGCGCGAGCAGGCCCTGGCCGGAGCGCTTGGCATTGACCGACACGAGCACGACGAAGGCCGGGAGGTTGTCACTCATCCGGCCGAGCCCGTAGTCCACCCAGGCGCCCATGCTCGGCCGGCCCGGCAACTGGCTGCCACTCTGGAAAAACGTGATCGCCGGATCGTGGTTGATCGCCTCGGTGTGCAGCGAACGGAGGACGCAAATCTCGTCGGCGATGTCGCGGGTGTGCGGGAGCAGATCGCTGATGCGCGTGCCGCATTTCCCGCCGGGCTGGAAAGCAAACTTACTTGGCTGCACCGCGAGCCGCGCCTGCGAGGCGACCATGCCTGTGATGCGCTGGCCGCGGCGGACGGAGTCGGGCAGGTCCTCGTTGAAGCGCGTGGCGAGGAGCGGTTTCTCGTCGAGGAGATCGAGGTGCGAGGGGCCGCCGGATTGGAAGAGACAGATGACGCGCTTGGCTTTCGCCGGGAAATGCAGCCCGGGGGCGGAAGAGGGGGAGACGGAGAGAGGGAGGAACGGAGAGACAGACGGAGCGGAGGCGGCGGCGCGGGCGCTGTTGGTGAAGAGCGAGGCGAGCGCGGCGGAGCCGAGGCCAAGGCCGGTTTGCGCGAGAAAAGCGCGGCGCGAGTGGAACTGTTCGTAGTTGTGACAGGACATGGCGCTCAGTTCTTCGTGATCGTTTCGTCGAGGCTCAGGATCATGCTGGCGACGCTGGCGGCGGCGGCGAGGTCGGCGGGAGGCAACGAGGCATCGACGGCCGTGGCGCCGATGCGGAGCAGCGCGGCGGCGTCGGCGGGGGTGGTGGAATAATCGATGCGGAAACGCGCGAGCGCCGCGGCCAGCACGCGGGTCTCCTCGGGGCGTGGCTTCCGCGCCGTCGCGAGGCGGAAGGCGAACGCCACGCGCGCCGCATCGTCGGCTCCGCCTTCGCGAAGCAGGCGCGCGCCGAGGTGGCGGGCGGCTTCGAGCAGGCCGGGCTCATTCCAGAGCACCAGGGCCTGCAACGGGGTGTTGGTGCGCGAGCGGCGGACGGTGCAAAACTCCCGGTCCGGCGCGTCGAACGCGATCATCGCGGGATGAGGCACGGTGCGCTTCCAAAACGTGTAGAGACTCCGGCGGTGCAAGTCTGCGCCGGTGCTCGGCGTCCATGTCGTGCTCGGGTAGGCCGCGCCGACGACGATGCCTTCGTAAAGTTTCTCCGGCTGGTAGGGAAACACGCTCGGCCCGCCGAGGCGCGGCGCCAGCAGGCCGGAGATCGCGAGCGCCTGATCGCGGATCAGCTCGGCGGGGAGCCGCACGCGCGGGCCGCGGGCTAGCAGGCGGTTCTCGGGATCGCGTGCCAGCAGCGCAGGGGTGACGGCGCTGGACTGGCGGTAGGTCGCGGAGAGGACGGCACGTTTGAAGAACACCTTCACGTTCCAGCCGCTGTCGATGAAGTCGCGCGCGAGCCAGTCGAGCAGCTCGGGGTGGCTCGGCCATTCGCTCTGCGAGCCGAAGTCCTCGAGCGTTTTGACGAGGCCGGTGCCGAAGAGCTGCGCCCAAAAACGGTTCACCACCACGCGGGCCGTGAGCGGGTGCGCCGGCTGCGTCAGCCATTGCGCAAGGCCGAGACGGTTGCGTGGCGCGCCTGCGGGCCACGGCGCGATGAGAGCCTCGGGCACGCCGGGCTCGACGTGATCGCCGGGCTGGTCGTAGTTGCCGCGCACGAGGACGTGCGCAGGGCGCGGCGTCGGCAGTTCTTCCATTACCATCGCGGTGGGCAGGCTGCGGCGGAGCGCCAGGTGTTCCTCCCAGAGCGCCTCGCGCGCTTGGAAAAAGGGGTTTGCCGCGAGGTCCGCCGCCTGCGCGGCGGCGTCGGGAGCGACTTCTGCGGCCGAGGAGAAAAAGTCAGCGCGCGCGAGTTCGGTGCCGATGGCGGAGGGAAAGCCGCGAAGCCGCCGTAGGTCGCCGCGCCAGCGCGCGCCGTCGGGGGCGTTGTCGGCGCCGACGAGAAAATCCTTCTTGGGCGGCTCCGCCTGCTGGCCGTCGTGCAGCACGCGCAGCGCCACCTCGCGGCCGTCGATCCAGAGGCGGAGTGCGGCGGCCCGCTTGCCCCCGGCGTAGCTCAGGGCGACGTGGCGCCACGCACCGGGCTGAATCCGCGCGCCCTCGCTGCGGACGATCGTGGCATAGACGGGATAACGATCGCTGAGGCGAATCTCGATCTCGCCGTCGATGAGCCGGAGTTCGCGGCCTTTACCGAAGGACGTGTCGTCGGGATTGCCGCGGTGGTTGAGCGCGGAGAGGAGCGGGACATCGCGGGGGTTGTCCGCGTCGGGGCGCAGCCAGAAGGCGAGGGCGGCGCCGGCCTTGGCGGTGAAATCGAGCTTCGCGGCGGGCACGACGGGCGTGACGGTGTCGGAGGGCGGCGCGGTGTAGGGCTCGAGGAGGGGCACACCTTGGACGGTGGCTTCGGCGCCAAGCGCAGCTCGGCTTTCTCGCGATGGAGACGCGCCGCCCTCAGCGCGTGGGCTCAACCGCGGCGAGGGCGCCGCAGCTCCAAGGGCTTCGCGCTTTCCGGGGGCGGATTGATGTTTCGCGCCGGCCGCGGTGATCTCGGCGTCGAGTTCGGCGAGTTTCTTCTCCTGCGCGGCGAGCGTGGCCTGCTGCGCGCGCGTGGGCGCGGGGATCATGGGGACGGCGTTGGCGACGCGGCCGTCTTCGCCGTGCTCGGGCACGTTGTTAAAGAAGGCATAGAGCCGGTAGTAGTCGCGCTGCGTGATGGGATCGAATTTGTGGTCGTGGCACTTCGCGCACTCCATCGTGAGGCCGAGCCACGCGGTGCTCATCGTGCGCACGCGGTCGGCGACATACTCGACCCGGTATTCCTCGGCGATGATGCCGCCTTCGGAGTTGATCACGTGGTTGCGGCCGAAGCCGGTGGCGATGAGCGCGTCGAGCCGCGCAGGGTCTGGGGCCTGGGATTTGGGATCTGGGTAGAGAAGATCCCCGGCAAGTTGCAGCGTAATGAATCGATCGTAGGGCAGGTTGGCGTTGAAGGCGTCGATCACCCAGTCGCGCCAGCGCCACATGGTGCGCGCGGAGTCGTTGTTGAAGCCATGGGTGTCGGCGTAGCGCGCGGCATCAAGCCACTCGATGGCCTGGCGCTCGCCGTAGTGCGGGGAGGCGAGCAGGCGGTCGGCGGCGGCGGCGAAGGCGGGCTCGCCGCGCCGCTTCACATCGGCGAGAAATGCGTCCAGCTCCGGGAGCGTGGGCGGCAGGCCGGTGAGGTCGAAAGCGGCGCGACGAAGCCAGATTTCCGGTGGGGCGGCGGGTGACGGACGCAGGCTGTGCTGCACGAGCGTGGCATGGACGAAGGCGTCGATGGGGTTCGGGGCAAGATGGAGAGAAGGGGAGAGGGAGAGAGGGGGAGATTTTGTTTTCTCTCCTTCTCTCTGTCTCTCCCTCTCTCTCTCTGCGGCGAGAGCCATCGCGGGCACGGGCTGCTTTACGGGCGCGACGAACGCCCAGTGTTTCTCGTAGGCCGCGCCTTCGGCGATCCAGCGGCGGAGCAGGGCGGCTTGTTCGGGCGAGATTTTTTTGTGCGACTCGGGGGGCGGCATCTGCTCCGAGGCGTCTTGGGAGAGCACGCGGCGTAGGAGTTCGCTCTCGTCGGGTTTGCCCGGCACGATGGCGGCGATGCCATCGCGGGTGAGGGTGGCGATGTCGCGTTCATCAAGGCGGAGCTTGGCCTCGCGCTTCGCGGGATCCTGGCCGTGGCACTGGTAGCAGTTCTCCGAGAGGATGGGGCGGATGTCGCGATTGAATTCCAAGCGCGTGGGCGCGGCGGCGGCTGCAGAGCCGGTCACGGCGGCCAGCAAGGCGGGGATAAGGCAGATGCGGGGCATCGCCGAGAGTGTGCCACAACGCCCTGAGGTTCGCTTTGACGGGGGACGCGGGTATTTGTAATAAACGCGCATGAAGGCACGGGAACCCAGCACGGCGACGACGGAGTTCTTCGCGGCGGTCGCAGAACCGGCGATGTTCGCCGAGATGTTCGATGTGCTGCCGGAGGTTTACCTGTTCATCAAGGACGCGCAGCACCGCTACGTGAAGGTGAACCGCAGCGAATGTGCCCTCCACGGGTGTGCGGACGAAGGGGAGATGATCGGGAAAACGGATTTCGATTACCATCCTCCGGCGCTCGCGGCGCAATACGTCGAGGAGGACCGGCGCGTGATGGCGGCGGGCCGGCCTCTCGTCGATCAAGTGTGGCTGGTGCGCGGGGCGGACGGCACGCCGCGTTGGTATCTATCAAGCAAGTTTCCCGTCCGAGGCCGGGGCGGCGTGGTCATCGGGGTGGCGGGCGTGATGCGGCCCTACGAGCGGGCGGGGGCCGCGCCGGGTGATTACCAGCGGCTGACGCGCGCGTGCGAGTTTGTGCTGGCGCACTATGGCGAGCCGATCGCGGTGGACGACATCGCGAAGTGCGCCCACTTGTCTGCCAGCCAGCTTCAGCGCGAATTCCGCCGGCTCTTCGGGATGAGCCTCGGCGATTACGTGCTGCGCGTGCGGCTGATCATGGCGCGCCGGCGGCTGGAGACGACGGCGGTGGCGGTCGGCCAGATTGCCCTCGACTGCGGCTTCTACGACCAGAGTCACTTCACGCGGGCATTCCGGGGTGAAATGGGCCTGACCCCACGCGAGTATCGGCAGCGGTTCACGCCAACGCGGGGGTAGCGCGAGGCTTTAGCCCGCGCAGGGAACGCATGCAGCGGACGTGGCCCTGCGCGGGCTAAAGCCTCGCGCTACCCGGGCCGCGGCGAACCAACGCACTAAAGTGTCATGCGCGCGGGCGTGCGTCCGTTCGCGGGGAGCATTTGCTAGCCACACCCCCATGCCGCGCTTTTTCACCCTGCTCGCCCTGCTGGCTGCGCCCCTCGCAGCGGCGGGCGTGCGCGTTGAGATTTGCGAGGCAGGCGTGCCGAAAAGCGGTTGGCCGGCGACGCCGCCGGCCGCGACGGAATCGTTTGCGGAGGACGCGTTCGGGCTGTTCGAGCTGCCGTTGAAATATGTCGCGACCGGCGTGCGCGGCGACCGGGCTTTTCCGACCCTCGTGCGCGCGACCGCGAGCGTGACGCTGCCGCCGGGCCGGCATCGGCTGCTGCTGCGGTCGCGTGGCACCGCGCGCCTCAGCGTGGCGGGGCAGATCATGCTTGAGACTCCTTTTGATCAACCGCGGCAGTTTGCCGTGGGCAACGCCGGCGAACTGCCGGTGGAGGAGCAGGACACCTTTCTCGATCTTGGGCCGGGGATTCGGCTGTTGCCGCCCGGGAACCGCGAGGCGGTCATCGAGTTGGATTGGGCCGGCGCTGAACCACGCGAAGTCGTGCTGGAGACGTTGATCGGCGGCATCGAGCCGAAGAGCAAGCGGCCCTTCCGGCCCGAACTCGGCGAGACGGTCGTCGCCGTGTCGCTGGAAGGCTCGACTGCGTGGAAACTCCTCGCGCCGGGTGGCACCACGGTGCCTTACACCGACGCGGGGTGGGCCGCCTACTCTGCGGAGCGTCGCGAACGCTTTGCCACGATGAATGCCGCCGCCCGCGCGGCCCGCCGCACGGCGCATGCGCCATATTGGGACAAACGCCGCGCCGCCGCGCGCGACTGGCTCGCCGCCACGCCCGAGGTGCCCGTGCCCGCGTTGCCGTCTGGTTTCCCCTCGCACAATCCGATCGATCATTTCATCGGGGCGCGAATTGCGCAGGTCGCGACTGACGAGACGCCGCGGCTAAAGTCGTCGGGCGACGTGGATTTTTTCCGCGACATCAAGCCGATCCTCGAGGCCAATTGCCATTCGTGCCACCAAGGCGCGAAGGTGAAGGGCGGACTGCGCCTCGATACGCGCGCCGCGGCGCTCCATGGCGGGCGCGGCGACGGCCCGACCCTCGTGCCCGGCGATGCCAAGGCGAGCCCGCTGTTCCAGCGCATCACGAGCGACGATCCCGAGGAGGTCATGCCCGCCAAGGGCGACCGCCTCCGGCCGCAAGAGGTGGCGTTGATCGAGCGTTGGATTGCGGGCGGTGCGGCGTGGCCGGAGTTCCCGCCGGGCCGCCGCACGCTCACGCCCCTCGCGGATGATCTCGGGTTCCTGCGACGCGTGACGCTCGACACGGTGGGCGTCGTGCCCAGTGAGGCCGAGATCGCGGACTTCCTTGCGGATGCGGCCCCCGAGCGGCGCGCGCGCCTGATTGATCGCCTGCTCTCCGATCCGCGCCGGGCCGATCACCAGATGGGCTATTGGCTCGATGTGCTCGCGGAGAACCCGAACCTCATCAACCCCACGCTCAACAACACCGGGCCGTTCCGCTGGTGGCTCCACGAGTCGCTCGTGGATCACAAGCCGCTTGATCTGCTCGTGACTGAGCTGGTTCGCCTCGAGGGCAGCGAGCGGTTCGGCGGGCCGGCGGGTTTTGGCATCGCTTCGCAGAACGATGTGCCCGCCGCGGCCAAGGGCATCATCGTCGCGGGGGCGTTTCTGGGCGTGGAGATGAAGTGCGCGCGCTGTCACGACGCGCCGACCCATGCCACCAAACAGCAGGAGCTGTTTCAACTCGCCGCGATGCTGGAGAAGAAGCCGCTCAAGGTCCCCGCGACCAGCAGCGTGCCACTCGATCATCTCCGGCTGGGCGGGCGCATGCCGTTGATCGAGGTGACGCTCGCGCCGGGCTCGACGGTCACGCCGGCGTGGCCGTTTGCCCGGTTTAGCGACGAAGCGACCGCGGCGGCCCTCGCCGAGGAGCCACTCAATTCGCGCGACCGGCTCGCGGCGCTCATCACCGCGCCGCAGAACGAGCGCTTTGCGCAGGTGATGGTGAACCGCACCTGGCAGCGCCTGATGGGCCGCGGTCTCGTCGAGACGGTGGGCGACTGGGAAAAATCCGCGCCGACGCACCCGGAGCTCCTGCGCTGGCTCGGCCGCGAGCTCGTGCGCAGCGGCTACGATCTGCGTGCGATCGAACGGCTCATCCTCAGTTCGCATGCCTATCAACGCGCGGTGGATCCCGCGCTGACCGAGCCAAGCCCGCTCTTCGTCGCGCCGGCCCCGCGGCGCATCGCGGCGGAGCAGCTCGTGGACTCGTTGTTCGCCGCAACGGGAAAACCTTTCGCCGTCGAGCCGGTGAACCTCGACCTCGACAGCGTCCGCACCATCGAGAACGCCCTCGACCTCGGCCGCGCCACCCGGGCCTGGATGCTCGGCTCCACGTCCAACGAACGCGACCGTCCCAGCCTCATGCTGCCGCGCGTCCAGGCGGTCGCCGACGTGATGGAGGTCTTTGGCTGGCGCGCAGCGCGGCCCGATGCGTCGAGCGGCATCCGGGAGAATGCCGCCAATGTGCTTCAGCCCGCCTTGCTCTCCAACGGCGTGATGATGACGTGGCTCACGCGCCTGAGCGACGATCACGGACTCACCCGTCTTGCTTTGGAGGAGCAGCCGTTGGAGCGCCTCGTGGAGCGGCTTTTCCTCCGATTCTTCACGCGTCCGCCGACGCCTGAGGAAAGGGAGTCCTACATCGCGGCGCTCTCGTCCGGCTACGCCGAGCGCATCACAACCCGCGCCGAGCCCGCGCCCGCCGCGCCCCAGCGCCGCAAATACGTGGCTTGGTCCAACCACATGAAGAGCGAGGCCAACACGCTCCGGCTCGAGGAGGACGCCGCCGCGCGCCGCGGGGACCCGCCGACGGCGCGGCTCGATTCGGACTGGCGCCGGCGCTTCGAGGATGTGATCTGGGCCCTGCTCAACGCGCCCGAGTGGACCGCCATTTTATGAACCGCCGCGATTTTCTCACCCGCACCGCCGCGCTGGCGGCCGTCAGCGCGACCCCGCGCGCGCTCGCCGCCGCGACCGCGGCCGCCCTCCCCAAAGGCAAGGCCGAGCACTGCATTTTCCTCTGGCTTGGAGGCGGCATGGCGCAGATCGACACGTTTGATCCGAAGCGCCGCGGCAACCCGAAGACCAAGCCGATGCTCGCGGGCAGCGATTACGCCGCCATCGACACGGCCGTGCCGGGCGTGCGCTACACCGAGCACCTCGCGCGCACGGCGCGACTCGCGGAGCACGTGACCGCCGTCCGAACGGTCAACCACACGCTCGGCATCGAGCACGCGCTCGCGACCAATTTTGTGCACACCGGCCGACCAGTGAGCGGGAGCACCGTCTATCCGTCCCTTGGATCGGTGGTCGCGCACCAGCGCGGCGCGGCCGATGAGCGCGTGCCCGCCTACATGGTGATCGGCTACCCCAGCGTGAGCCGCGGACCGGGCTTCCTCGGCGCCCGCCATGGCTACATCCATCTCGTCGATACGGATTCGGGCCCGGCGGGCTTCACGGCGCCCGAAGGCGTCGATGCGGCGCGGATGGCGGAACGGAGGCGGTTGCTCGAGCCGTTGCAGAAATCCGCCGCGCCCGATTCCTCGCTCGCAGACTACGCCGAGGCGCAGCGCGAGGCCCTGCGGCTCGCGGGCCCGGATTTCATGCGGCACTTCAAGCTGGCCGAGGAGCCGTCGGCGCTGCGCCAGAGCTACGGCGGGGAGTTTGGGCAACGCTGCCTCCTCGCGCGCCGCCTCGTGCAGGCGGGCGTGCGCTTCATTGAGGTCTCGCACAACCTGAATTTCATCAACGGCGCCGGCTGGGACACGCACAACGCCGGCCAGCTCAACCAGCACGTGCTCATCCGAGAGCTCGACGCGGCGCTGGCCTCGCTCATCGCTGATCTTCGCGACAAGGGCCTGCTCGACAAGACCCTCATCGCGCTCGGCACGGAGTTCGGACGCCCCGGGCAGTTCGACAGCGGCGGTGGACGCGGGCATCAGGCGGCGGCATTTTCGCTCGTGCTCGCCGGCGGGGGCCTGCGACATTGCGGAGCCTACGGCGTGACGGACGAGTTTTCCAACAAGCCCATCGAGCGGGCGGTCTCCGTGCCGGATTTCCATGCGACGATTTACGCGGCGCTCGGCATCAATCCCGCCAAGGAACTCGTCGCCGCATCGCGGCCCGTGCCGATTACCGACGGCGGCAAGCCGATCGCGGCGCTTTTTGGGTGACGACCCGAGAAGGAGCGACCGAGGGACAGGGAGACGGAGATTTCTGCGGGTAGCTTCTCGCCTTCTCTCCGTCCCTCGGTCTCTCCATCTTCGTCCGCCACCCGAAATGAGAAATGCGCTGCCCATCGTCTTGCTCGCCCTGGCGCTCCCGCTGGCGGCGCAGGAACGCGTGCTGACCACCGCGCTAGAGGTGCGGTCGCTCACTCCTGCGGAGGCGGCGAGCGGCATTCCGGTAAAACTGCGCGGCGTGGTCGTGCACGTCGAGGGCACTTCGGCCGTTTTCCTGCAAGACGATACCTCGACCGCCTTTTTCCGCATGGCGCCCCGGGCGAAGCTGCCGGAAGTCGGTGATGAGATCGAACTCACGAGCAAGACGCGCATGGGCCTCTACCTGCCGGGGCTCGACGACACGACCTACCGCCTGCTGGGGCGACGCGCGCTGCCGCCCGGCATCCCGGCGCAGTTCGATGATCTCTATTTTGGGCGCTACCATTACCAGCGCGTGACAGTTGAGGGCATCGTGCGCTCCGTGCAGCCGCGGGCGCCCAACAAGAGCCTGCTGCGCCTCGCGATGGGCTCGCGCGTGATCGATGTGCGAATCGAACGTCCACCGGAGGCCCGTCCCCTGGTGGACCATCGGGTGCGCATCACGGGGCTGGCGGCCGGACTCATCAACACCCCGCGCCGGCAACTGGTGCAGCCTTACGTCACCGTGATCGATTGGGGGGAGGTCGAGGTCATCGCGTTTGCGCCGCCGGCAGCGGATGCGCCACTGGTTTCCGCCGAGGAACTGCTCGCCTTTCGCGTCACCGGCCTCGGGGAGCAGCGCGTGCGCATCGAGGGCACTGTCGCGGCGGCGTTTGGGGAGCAGATTTTTCTCCGGCAGGGTGAGCAGGCGTTTGCGGTGCGCTTCGCCGGGTCCGTCACGCTGGATCTCGGGGATAACGTCACGGTCGTGGGGTTTCCCTCGATGGAGCGTTTCAGCGCCTCGGTCGTGGATGCCGAGCTGCTCGCCCGCGCCCCAGGCGTGCCGCCGGACGCGGTCCTGGTCGCGGCGCTCGATGATCTTTACGGGCGGAGCGGGGACCAGCAGCCGGGAAAATATGACGGCATGGTCGTCCGCGTGAGCGGCACGGTGCGCGATGTGTTCACAGGCGAGGATGGCGTGATGCTGCTGCTCCAGGGGCACCACCGCACGGTGCAGGTTAGGGTGCCGGCCGGCGGCGCGCTGCCGGTGCCGGGGACGGTCGTGCGCGTTACGGGTGTTTGCCAAGTGGAGACGGCGGTTTTTGGCCCGGGCTTTCGCAGCGATCCAGGGCTCGTGAGTGTCCGTGCGCTCTCCTCCGACGGCGTCGAGCAGATCCGCACGCCGCCTTGGTGGACACCCCGTCGGCTCGGCACCGGTCTGGCCGTGCTCGCAGGCGCCGTCCTGCTCGCCGGACTTTGGATTGCGATCCTGCGCCGCCAGGTGGCCCGGCAGACCGCGGCGTTGCGCCATCGCATCGAGACCGAGGCGGCGCTGGAAGAGCGCCAGCGCATCGCGCGCGAGTTTCACGACACGCTCGAGCAGGAACTCGCCGGCGTGAGCTTGCGGCTTGATGCGCTCGCCACGCGGGTCGCGGATGAGAAGGGACGCTCCCTCGTGGGCGCCTCGCGCAATCTCGTCGCGCGCATTCAGACCGAGACACGCGATCTCATCGGCGATCTGCGCGATCCGGCGGAGATGGCGGGGGATCTCTCGGCCGCGCTTGCGGGAGTGGCCGCGCGTCACGCCGCCGACAGCGGGGCGAATGTGGGTTTCGCCCCGGCGAAATCCGTGCCCTTGCTGCCGGCCGCCATAGTCCACGATTTGCGGATGATCGCCCGCGAGTCGGTGACCAATGCGCTGAAGCATGGAGCGGCGAAACACGTCGCCATCAGCGTGGACTGCGCCGAAGAAAAACTCACTCTCCGCATCACCGACGACGGCTGCGGTTTTGATCCCAGCGCGGCCACGCTCGGGAAACGCGGCCACTTTGGTTGCGCTGGCATCCGTGAACGCGCCCGCAAAATCGGGGCCGACGTGGCCTGGCGCAGCCATCCCGGCGCGGGCACGACGGTCGAGGTGGTGATGCCCTGCCTGTTCGGCCCGCCCTCACTGCCGCCCACTCCTCCTGATGCCCGCCGCCCCGCTCACGGTCCTGATTGTCGATGATCATTTTGTCGTGCGCAGTGGCCTCGCCGCCTCGCTCGAGCTCGACGAGACGATCACTGTCGTCGGCGAGGCCGAGCGCGGCGAAGACGCCGTCGCGGCCTACCGCCGCCACGCCCCGCGGGTCGTGCTCATGGATCTCCAGTTGCCGGGCATGGGCGGCATCGCGGCGACGGCGGCGCTGCGCGCGCATGATCCGGCGGCGCGCGTGCTGATTTTTTCAACATTTGCGCGCGACGATGAGATTCAGGCGGCGCTTGATGCAGGGGCGCTCGGCTACCTGCAAAAATCCGCGTCCCGCGATGAACTGCTGGCCGCGCTCCATGCCGTGGCCCAGGATCGCCGGCACCTGCCCGCGGAGCTGGCGCGGCGCCTCGCCGCCCTGCGCCTCGGCCCTGCGATCACGCCGCGCGAGCGCGAGATTCTCAACCTGATCGCCGCGGGGCGCGCCAACAAGGAGATCGCCGCCATGCTCGGCATCTCCGAAGACACGGTGAAGCGCCACGTCAGCCATTTGCTGGAGAAGCTCGACGTCAATGATCGGGCGCAGGCGACCGCCGAGGCGATCCGCCGCGGAATCATCCGCGACGGGCAGTAGCCCGCGCCGCACGAAAGTGGGATAGCCCCGGGCGTGCGCGTGCGGCGCACCGCCCGTTGTCTTGGCAGACTGTCGCGATTCCGGCGGCACGTCCACGCAACCCCTCCGTCCTGACCATGAGTTCCATCCCCAACTGCCTGCGTTTTTTACTCTGCGGCCTGTTCCTGACGATCATGGCCCGCGCCCAGCCGGCCACCGGCACCATCACCGGCCGCGTCTTCAACCCCGCCAGCGGCCAGTATGTGCGCAATGCCCAGGTGCAGATCGCCGGCACCGGTCTCGTTGCGGTGTCGGAAGACGGCGGCACCTACCGGATCGGTGGGGTGCCGGCGGGAGACGCGACGGTAGTCGTCACGTTCACCGGCTATCGCACCGAGACGGCCACGGTGCGCGTGACGGCGGGCGGCAGCGTCACCCGGGATTTCGAGCTCATCAGTTCCTTGCAGGCACCGGCGGCGGCCAGCGATTCCACAGTGAAGCTCGACCGGTTTGTCGTCTCCTCCGAACGCGAGGGTAACGCCAAGGCGATCATGGAGCAGCGGAACTCGATGAACATCACCAACAGCGTGGCGTCCGATGTGTTTGGCGATGTGGCCGAGGGCAACGTGGGCGAATTCCTCAAGCATATGCCCGGCGTCGAGCTCGACCTCGTGCAGGGCGAGGTCCGCACGATTCGCCTGCGCGGGCTCGATTCCGAATACACCCAAGTGACGCTTGATGGCGTCTCGCTCGGCAGCGCCGACGCGAACCAGGGCGCGAGCGGCAACGCGCGCGCCTTCTCGTTCGAGCAGGTTTCGCTCGCGAGCATGGAGTCGATCGAGGTCTCGAAGACCATCAGCGCTGATGTCGATGCCAACGCCCCGGCGGGCACGATCAACCTGAAGACGAAGCGCGCCTTCGATCGCTCGGGCCGGCGCGTCTCGGCGCAGGCGAACCTCACGGCGTTCTCCGCCCGCTTCAATTTCGACGACTCCTACGGCCCGGATGACCGGCAGTCGCGGAAGATTCATCCCGGCGGAATTTTCGACTACTCGGATGTCTTCTTCAACAAGCGGCTGGGCGTGAACCTCAACATCAGCGAGTCGATGGCCTACTCGGCCAACGCGCGCAATACGATCACCTACAACTACGCGGCGACCGCCGCCGATCCGCGCCCCGTGGTGCCCACGGCGCTCAACTTCCTCCACGCGCCCCGCACCAACCGCCGCTCGACCGTCAACCTGACGGCGGATTTCAAGGCCACCGACCGCCTCGTGCTCTCGCTCACGCTGCTCTACAATTACGCCGATCTGAACAACCCGCAGCGCTCGCTCACCTTCAACACCGGCGCGCGCGCCACCGTCATCGGCGCGGATCCGCTCCGGAGCTTCACGACGACGACGGCCGGCAGCGTCGTCTCGAACCCGGCTGCGATCGTGAAGCTGGGCCAGACCATGACCGCGGTGCCGAAGTTCGAGTATCGCCTCGGCAATCTCCTGCTCGAGGGCAAGTTTGCCGGCTCCAACTCCATCAGCTGGTATGATCCCCGCGGCCGCCGTGGCTCGATCCGCGACGCCGGCGGCCCGACGAACACCGGCGTGGTCTATTCCGCCCAGCGGTCCTCGCTCCGCAGCGCCGACTGGAAAATCACCCAGATTGGCGGGCCTGACATCGCCGACGGCGCGAACTACTCGACCACCACCATCACCATCGACGACGGCCGCTACGCGCTCACGGATGTCTATAGCGGCGAGCTGATCGCGAGCTACCGCACGAACTGGCTGCTGCCCATAGCGTGGAAGGCCGGCCTGAAGCGCCGCCACGAGATCCGCGACTTCCGCCTCGATACCGAGTCGCTGCGCTACACGCTCAACGGCGCGCCGACGCGCGGCGGCTACGCCGGCTACCGGTCGCCCTTTGAATTCGACATGGGCTCCACCAACACGGATGCGAGCGTGCGATCCATCAGCGGCGGGACCGTGTGGGTGCCCGACCTCGTGCGCCTCGGCGGCCTCTACCGTGATCAGCCCGGCAGCTTCACGCAGACAATCACCGCGGCGAATTTCTACAACGCCTTCATCGGCAACCGGCGCAACTACGAGGAGACCATCGACGCGGGCTTCCTGATGGGGACCACGACCATCGGCCGGGCGGTCGTGCGGGCCGGGCTGCGGCGCGAGACGACGAGCAGCGACTCGCTCGAATACGATCCGCGCTCGCCTGCGGAGGTCGTGCGCGCCGGGTTTGCCGAGGTCAACGGCCGGGCCACCACCATTGACGGCCTCAAATACCAGTATTTTTCGAAGCCCAAGGTTCACCGCGAGGGCAGCTACGGAAACTGGTTCCCGAGCGCGTCGGTGAAATACAAGATCAGCCAGAATTTCGACGCGCAGGTGGGCTTCAGCTCGACCATCCGCCGGCCCACGTTCCGCGATGTCTCCGGCGTGTGGGACGTCAACGACGAGGCTCTCACGGTGCGCCTGCCTAATCCCGCGCTCAAGCCGGAGACCTCGCGCAACTTCGCCGCGCGGCTGGCCTACTACTTCGAGCCCGTCGGCATCCTGGCCGCCAACGTCTATCAGAACAATGTGCGCGGCCTCTTCATCCAGAACAACCTGACCGCGCAGGAATATGGCTACCGCGGCGAACTCGACCTCTCCGGCTACACGTTCATCACCACGACCCCGAGCGTGAACGATGTGACGGTGCGGGGCATGGAGCTGGAATACAGCCAGAGCCTCTCGTTCCTGCCCGCGCCCTTCAAAGGCCTCAACGTCCGCGCGAGCTACACCCGCAGCTACGCGAGCATCCGCCGCGTGAACATGATCCCGCACTCGGTCAATGCCGGCCTGAGCTACGCGTATCGGAAGCTCAACGTCTACACGAACCTCAATTGGCGCGACAACTTCCCCAACAACATCTCGGCCACGACGCCGCGCTTCTACCGGCACCGCGCCAACCTCGATATCGGCGGCGGCTATCGTCTCACGCGTGGCATCAGTTTCTTCTTCTCCGCGCGCAACATCTTCAACGAGCCCTATCTGATCATGGAGCAGGTGGGGGCCAACGCACCCGCGGTGCAGTTCACCGAGGTCAACGGCACCAACTGGACGTTTGGCGTGAAGAGCGTGTGGTAGGCGGGGCGTGCGCCGCCGCCTTGCCGCGGCGCACCGCGGAACAGAAGAAGCTTGCCCGGCAGGGGGGCAGGCTTACGCCGACACCATGAAAATATGGCGATGCGCAGTCGGCGTGGCCGTGGGTGTGATGCAGATCGTGGCGGCGGCCGGACAGGAGCCGGAGCTGCCGCGGCCCGGCACCATCACGGTTGCCGAGGTGGCGGGGCGGTTGCTGCTCGTCGCCGAGGGCCAGCGCAAGGCCCTCAAGGCCGATGATCGGGTGCGCGTGGGCGCGACCGTGGCGACGGAGCGCCGGTCGGTCGGCCTGCTGCATCTTTCGAACGGCGCGAGCGTGCAGCTCGGTTCCGAGTCGGAGCTGGAGATCGAGGAGTTTGGGCAGGCGCCGGCGACGAGCGCCTCGAAGTTCGCCGAGCTCAAGGCGGAGCCGACGTTCTCACGCACGCGGCTGCGCCTGGTGCGCGGCGATGTCGTGCTCGATGTGAAGCCGCTGCGGGTGGCGCGCGGCTCGTCCTTTTCCCTCACGCTGGAGGCGGGCACCTTGCGGATCACCGACGGCTCCGTGCGGGTGGCGCTGGCGATGTCCGAATTCGGCCTCGGGGTGTGCACGCTGGAGCTGCTGCGTGGTGGCGCCGAGTTCGAATTGCCGGGCGGGGCGGCGGCGGCGATGCCGGCGGGAAAAAAGCTTTCATTCGCCATCGAGCGCGATCGCACCACGGGCGCGATCAAGGTGGGCGAGATGCCGAAGCCGCAGGCGGCGGAGAAAAAATAACGGCGGGCATTTTTGTAGCCCGCCTCGTGAGAGGCGGGATTGGGTGCGACTGACGCTTCAGCCCGTCCCGCTTCTGCCGAAGCGGGCTACCGGAGCACGGCCGCCACGCTCACGGCAGCTCGTAAACGTCGACGAGCACGGAGCCGGTCAGATTGGGGGGCGTCCCGGCCGGCGGGCCGTTGGGATTATTTACGACCGGGGCGGCGTCGGCCCGGAGCGAGTAGGCTCCGGGCGCGAGCGCTTCGAGCAGCGCGGCATCGCTCGCGACACGCAGCGGGAATGCACCCACGGCGGGAAAGGCGGCGGTGAGGGCGGCGGTGCCGGCCTGCGCCCAATTATTGTTGGTCGCGACCGTCTGCGTCACGGTCTGGCCGGCGTTCTGCACATTGGTGAGCACGGTGATGCGGGCGTCGCCGAGCAGGCTGGTGGCGGGCAGGCCAAAATCCGAGAGCCCCTGCGCGACGGCGCGAATCACGAGGGCGCGGGGATTGTTGCCCGCGATTACGATGCCGGGGACGAGGGTGTCGCCTTCGGCGTTGATGCGGGCGAGGGTCGAGAGATTGGTGAGCCGCGTGGCGTTGCGGCTCACGTCGTAGATCTCGGCGAGGACTTCGCCAATGGACCCGTTGAGCCCCTTGATCGTGGCGGAATAGGTGCCGGGATCGAGTTGGACGAGGAGGGCGGTGTCGAGGTCGCCAGCGGTGAGCGGGAAGGCGCCGACGGAGGTCGCGGCGGCGGCGATTTGCGCGGGAGTGGCGGCGCCGCCGGGGAGTTCCCAGCCTTCGTTGGATGCGATGACGGTGTTGCCGCGGTAGAGTTCGAGGCGCGCGGCGCTGAGCGCCCCCGGCACGCCGAAGCGGCCGAGCGCGGGGCCGATGCCGCGGATGAGGAGGGTCGCGCGCTGGGTGCCGCTGATGCTGAAACCGAGCGCAAAACTGTCGCCGAGAAAAGCGACGCGCGAGCGGGTCGAGAGGTTGATGAGCCGGCCGGGCGCCGGGACGGGGTTGTCGGCCACGCGGGCGTTGAGGAAGTTGATCACGCGGGGGTTGGCGGCCGCGTAGAACTCGCGCCCGCCGTAGCCGATGGCGATCTGAGTCTGCACTTCGGTGGCGCGGGGCTGGTAGGCGGCGGGGAGCGCGGCGCGCACGGTTTCCACGGTGGGCGAGCCCTTGGGGTAGTCGTTGGCGTCGATGAGTGCAGCGGTCTTCAGCGCGGTGTAAACCGCCTGGGCATCCGCCGCGGTGAATGCGGGGTTGGTGACCGCAAGCGTGCGGAGGCGGCCGGCGTTGACGGGGGTGGTGGGGTTGCTCACGAGCGCCGTGGCGATGCCACGGCCGGTGAGGAGCTGGGAGTTGGCGCGGACTTCGGCGTTGCCGGCGGCGCCGAGGACCTCGTCGTGCGAGGCGATGGCGAAGAACTGCGGCACCCGCGAGGTGACAGCCAGGGTGCCGCCGCCGGTCGCGCCATAGAGGACGGCACCCTTGACGTTGCGGGCGGGCGTGGCGGTGGCGAGTTGGTCGGCATAACGCAGCGCGGCGTCGCCCCCGGCGGCGAGCCCGAGGAAGAAAATGGGTTTGCTCGCGGTGAATCCATGATCGCGGGCGAAGCGCTCAAGGGCGGCGGCGTGGGTGGCGGCGTCGGGATTGTTCGTGAGGTTGGCTTGTTGCGACCAGGCGCCGGTGTTGCGGTTGGCCGAGCTGAGCGCCGCGACGCCATAGCCCGCCGCGACGAGATCGCGGACGAGCAGCGCGGGCTCGGGCAGATTGAACCAGTCGGCCCCCGTGCCGCCGGTTTCGTGAAGCAGGAAAACGAGTCCCTGCGCATCGGCCGGGAGATGATAGGTCAGCGTGGTGCCCGAGGGGCTGGCTTGGGGGAGGGGGTTGAAGCCCGTGACGACCGCAGGCGTCCACGCCGGGGCGGGCTTGTAGGTGGCGGTCAGCGTGCCGCCGGCTGCCGGCACCGTCATGACGGTCTGGGGCAGAAAAGGCGCGATGGCTGCGGCGCCCAACATGGCGGTGTCGCCTGTCCAGCGATCGAAGACCTGTCCCGGCGCAGGTGGGAGCGCGGCGACATCAATGCGCGAACCGGCCGGGTAAGTGCCGCTGCCGGTGCCACTGGTGACGGTGACAGCCGCAGGTGCACCGCTGCCGCTCACGGCGACGAACGAGCGGAGATTTACGATGGCGAGCTGCTGCAAGTTGACGTTGCATATCACTTCAAGAAGACCGGGCTGGCCGGGGCGGACTGTGACGGTGTTGGTGCCCTGGCCCGCGGTGATGGCGGCGCCGGCACCGGCGACTGTCCATTGAAACGTGCGATCGTTGTTCGTCGCCGGGGGCACGCTTGCGGTGAGGATGCCGGTGGTGGTGTTGGTTGTGATCGTGGCTGCGGTGGTGATGGCACCGGCGATGGCCGGGGAGATCACCGTCACATCGATCGATGTGCTCTGGGACGCGCCGGCGTTGGTGACGACGACGTTGAGGGAGACGGTGCCGGCGGCATCGGCCACGAACGTGACGACTTGCCCGGTGGTGCCGCTGGTGAAGCGACCGCCGCTGATCGTCCACTGGTAAGTGCTGGACTGTGCCGTGGGCGCGCCGCCTTGCGCGGCGGTGTTGGGCACGACGACGGCGGCTTGGGAGGTCTGGCCGGCGAGGATACCCGTGTCGGTGGTGATGCGCGGCCCGGTGGCGCCCCCGCCGCCGCCGCCTGGATTGATGATCCCGCCGCCGCCTCCTCCCGGGTTGATGACGCCGCCACCACCGCCACCGGGCGGGACGACCACCCCACCGCCCCCGCCTCCCGGCCGCACGCCGCCTTGGGCAAAGGCGCACGCCAGCGCCAGCGGGACGAGGCATAAAACGCGAGCAGAGCGAAGCCAGGAGGTGACGGAGTGTGCGACGAACGAAGCGAAGTGCATAAGGGGCAGTCGCGGGAGACGCAGACTGGTCGCGCATTGTTACCGGGGCACCGGGGCGATGGCCAGTTTGCGATGCAATGTGGCTGATCAAGAAAGCCGTCTCTGGCGGTGCGATCAGATCCCTCCGTCGATGGACGACGAGTCCACTGGCAAGATGTAATCAGTTATCAGCCGCCGGAGGTGGGATTGGCCGGCGGCGGAAGAGAGGCGGGCTTTGGATGTCAGGGGACCTCGTAAACCTCCACCAGGGCTACGCCGGTGATATTGTTCACGCCGTTGACTTGGGCAGAGTAGCTGCCGGGTTGAAGGGTGATCAGCAGTGCGGCATCGCGGCTGTCGCTGGCGAGAGCGAAAGCTCCCACGCTCACGGCCGCGCTTGCAACCTGCGACGCGTTTGTCGCGGTGCCCCAGTTGTCGTTGGTAGCCAGCGGTGTGGTGGCGCCGGCGGCGTAGATTTCGAGGCGGGGATCCGCGATGGTGCCAGGCACACCGAAACCGCCGAGCGTGGGGCCGATGGCGCGGATGAGCACCGTCTTGGGCGCCGTGCCGGCGATCGAGAAGCCGGCAATCAGCACATCCGCGCCCGTGCCTACGCGCGTAAGGGCGGACACATTGATGAGTCGCGGTGTGGTCGCGAGGAAGGTTTCGGGCGCAGTGGCGTCGTAAACCTCGGCGAGCGCCACACCGCTGCCGTTGGCCGAACCGACGATTTGGACGGAATAGCCTCCGGCAGAGGGCGAGTGGACCAACGCGGCATCCTTCGAGGTCTCGGGCGAGAGCGCAAAGGCGCCGACGGCCACGCTGGTAGCGGTGACGGCGGCGTTGCCCGCCCAATCGTCGTTCTGCGCAACTGTAGTCTGGCCGCTAAGGATTGCGACCTGCGGATCGGCCAGGGTGCCGGGGACCCCGAAGGCACCCAGCGTGGGGCCGATGGCGCGCACGAGGAGCGGTTTGGTGCCCGCAACGCCGGCACCGCCGACCGTGAATCCGACGGTGAGCGTCCCGGCCTCGCCGCCGACCTGCGAGCGGATCGAGAGGTTGGAGATGCGGCCGATGGGATTTACAGTCACTGCGACTGGCTGGGTGGTGACGGAGCCGCCAAAGTTGGTGATTGTTACGGAGTATTGGCCGGTGTCGCCCAGTCGGGGATCGGCGATTGTGAGTGTGCTTGAGGTGGCGCCGGCGACAGGCGCACCATCGCGGAGCCATTGGTAGGTGAACGGTGGCGAGCCGTTGGCGGCGACATTGAGCGTAAGGCTGGAACCGACAAAGGTGCTCTGGGCCACCGGGGCCGTGAGCACGCTGGGCAGCACCAAAGGAGTCGAAATGGTGAGGACCGCATCGTTGCTGGTGATCGAGCCGGAGGCATCGGTGACACGCACTGTGTAGCGGCCGCCATGGGCGTGGTTCACGGAGTCGATGCGGTAGGTCGAGGCTGTGGCGCCGGCGATAGTCGTGCCGTTAAACGACCACTGGTAGCCAAGCAGCGGTGCGCCCACCGCACCGGCGACAAACGTGATGCGTTCCTCGACGGCGGCGGTCTGAGAGGCGGGTTGCACGCCGAAGCTGAGCGCAGGATGCTGCACGCGCGCGGAGCGGCGGGCGTTCTGGCGGTGCATGGGCCACGCGGTGCTGGCGGGGACCAAGCCGACATTCACGGCGTAGAGGCGGTAATCGTAGCTCGGGATGTAGAGACGGCCATTGTGGAGGAGGGGCGAGAGCCGAACTTCGTTGGAAGTAGAGTAGGTGCGGCGGAGCGTGCCTTCGGGGGCGACGTGATGAACGCGGCCATCGAGCGAGCCGACGAAGATGGAGTTATCCGAAGCGACAATGGGCGAGGAGTTGCGGATTGCGCCGCCGGTATCGAGGGCCCACCGAAGTTCGCCGGAGGGATTAAGCGCGTAGAGCTTTTGATCCGCACACCCGAAGTAGATCGTGCCGTCGGGGCCGATGACGGCGGAGGAACTCACGGTGTCGCCGGCGATGAACTCCCACTTCACCGTGCCGTCCGGCCGGAGAGCATACAGGCGGCGGGTCGGCGCGGAACACCCGATGTAAACCGTCCCGTCGCTGGCGATGGCTGGAGAACCGTAGAAAAAGTCGGTGTTGAAGGTCCACTTGGTGGTGCCATTGGGATTGATGGCGTAGAGCCGGGATGCGGCGCCGGCGGCATAGATCGTGCCGTCGGGAGCGACAGATGGTGAGGTGTAGGAGGTGACGCTGGAGGTGCCGACTGCCACGGACCAAAGCGTGGCGCCGGAGGCCGGGTTGAGCGCCTGGAGGACTCCGTCGTCCGAGCGTATGTAAATGGTGCCGTCCGGTCCGATGGCGGGAGAAGACTGGATTATGCCGCCGGTCTGGATGCGCCATTTTCGCGTGCCATCGGGATTGACGGCGTGGAAATAGCGGGATTGGTCCCCGCCGTAAACCGTGCCGTCCGTGGCGACGGCGGGCGCGGAGAACGTGCCGTAGCCGGTCATTTCGTGGCGCCACTTGCGGGTGCCATCTGGGTCGACGGCGTAAATGTAGCCGTAGTCGTCGATGAAATGCAGGGTTCCATTGGCGGCCACGGCGGGCGTGCCGATCGGGCCGACGCCAAAGAACTCCCACTCGGAGTCGGTGCACGAAATGCGGAACGCGCCGCCGACGATCGTGCCGCTGGCGGGCGCCTGGCTGTCGACGACGATGTGATACGTCGTCCCGGCGGTGGCATTGAGGGTGACGCCGGCGGAAATCATGGAGAAGTTGCTGTCGCCGTCTGTGAGCGAGCTCGTGACCTCCGTGAGCGTGCCGAGCGCGGTGCCGGTAAAGACCCCGATCATAGTGTCGATTTCGGAGCTGAAAGTGGAGAGATGGTAACGGCGCGTGGCAGGGGCCACCCAGCGGAACCACACGGATTTTCCGCCGGCGTTGTTGCGGATGCGAGGTTCACCCGCTTCGCGGGTGGCGTTGCGGTTTTCGGTGGAGACGGACCAGCTACGGCCCATCACGATTTGACCTGAGTCCCAAGCGTCGCTGTTGGTGGTCTGCGAGAGGGCGAGCAGCAAGGGGCCCGTCGACGTGCCCTTGGTGTCGACAGCGATTTGATAAGCAGTGCCGGCGGTGGCGTTGAAGGTGACCTTGCTGGTGGTGAGGGCGGCGTCGTTGTCATTGCTTACGACGGAGGTGAGGCCTCCGAGGGATGAGCCGGTGTAAACGTGCAGGAGCGTATCGAATTCGCTGCCTTTGGTGTCGATGCTGACGGAACCGGTGCGGGTCGGCGTCCACGTCCACCAAAGGGAGCCACCGCCAGCGGCGGCTCCGGCGTGCGCAGGTTCGCCGGACTCGCGCGTGGCATGCTGCGTTGAGCCGCGAGTTACGATGCTTTCGCCCGCGAGCGTGGCCCGGGTGGCGAAATCGTCATTGAAGGGACGGGTGCTGGTGCTGCGCAGCGCGGCGTTGAGGTTGAGGCGGCCGCCTGTGCTGGTCTTGCCGGCAAACGCGGGAGCCTGATCGACGGAGCGGAGGAGACGGTTGATGGTCGCGCGGTAGTTGTCGGTGGGGAAGCGGGCGCGAAGCAACGCCACGGCGCCGGTGACCATCGGTGCTGAAAACGAAGTGCCACTCACGAGGAAGTAGCCATTGTCGGTGAAACCGTTTGCGACCACCATCGAGGTGCCGGGGGCGGCGAGTTCGACGGTGCCGGTGCCGAAATCGCTGGTAGCGGAGATGGCGTCGGTGCGCGTCGAGTTGGCGACGGCGATGATGTTATCGAGGAGATAGCCGGAAGGGTAGTGCGGCGTGAGATCATTATTGGTTCCGGCGTTCCCGGCCGAGCAGACGACGATGATGCCAGCGTCGCGCACGCGCTTGAAGGCTTCGTATGCCGCTTGAGAAAAGGACGAACCCCCGAAGCTGGCGTTGATGACTTTGGCGCCCTTGGTGATGGCATAGTTGAGGCATTCGATCTCGTCGGAGACGGTGCCATAGCCGCTCGCGTCGATGAAGCGCAGGGCCATGAGGCTGGCGTTCCACGCGACGCCGGTCATGCCGCGGCCGTTGTTGCCGGCCGCGCCAATGATGCTGGCCACCGCGGTGCCATGGCCGTCGACATCGGTCGGGGAGCCGCTGCCGAGCGTGTTGAGCGCGGCGTTGGCGTTGATGCCGTTCACGTCGTCGACGTAGCCGTTGTTGTCATCGTCGAGGAAATTGCCGGCGCGGCCCGGCCCGCTCTCCGTCGGGTTGACCCATAAGTTTGGGGCGATGTCCTGGTGAGTGACGCGGAGTCCGGAATCGACGACTGCGACGATGACGGAACGGGCATCCGTTTGCACATCCCATGCGTCGACGGCGCTGATGTCGGCGCCCGACTTGCCGCTGTTCTGGCCGGTGTTGCGGAGAGCCCATTGCTCGCCGGTGAAAAAATAGGTGTCATTGGGGGTAGCGGCCGCTTTCACCAGATAGTCAGGCTCCACATATTCGTAGAGGTCGGTGGCACGAAGCCGCTCAATCGCCTGTTTCACCGTCTCGCCCGAGGCAGGTTCGAGAAGGCGCAGAGCGTCACCACCCTTGAGTGTTCGATTGAATCGGATGCCTTCAATCGACTCGGCTGATTCGATTTTCTGGAGTTGCACGCCAGCGCGCGGTTTGGCGATCAACGTGCGATTGCTAAAACCTTGGGCTTTCTCCTCGTCTGTGAAACGCGAAGCGGGGGTTTGGGCGAAGGCGTGGCCGAGGACGAGCACCGGCAACGCAAGCAGGGGAAGCAGGGGGATATGCATGGTGAGCGGATAGTGGAAATGAAAGCGGGAGAGCTGACCGCGGGGTTCACGGCCGGACGGGCAAAATCTTAGCAAGGGGAAATCAGTGCAGGGGTGCTGGGCGGTGCTATCGCAACCAAGCAACTTTATTGAAACCCCGCTGGCGCGTCGATCGACGAGCTAAAATTGTCGCGTCTTTCGATAAAAATATCTTGCCCCGGATACGGCGCTGCGATTGCGCACGCCTCGACTGTGCTTGGGTTTCCGGAATCTAGCCGCCGCGCTCGCAAGTCGTTCAACGAGGACTTCGCGAGCCCGCTCCGTGGGCTGAACCGAGCCGTGCCGGAGCCGCATTGCGGCTCAGGGCATCGGTCGCAGCTGCTCAAGCTGCTCTTGGAGTTCCTTGAGGCTTTAGGTAAAGCGACGCGTCGCGTCTTCGCGGCGAACCATGCGACGTGCTGACGAAGCCGTCGGTGCTATCGAAGATATAGTCCCCAAATCTCTTCCCGCCTACGGCAGCTCGTAAACCTCCACGAGGGCGACGCCGGTGGTGTTGTTCACGCCGGTGGCGCGGACGGAGTAGTTGCCGGGCGGGAGTGTGGTGACGAGGGCCGCGTCGCGTGAGTTGGCGGGCAGGCCGAAGGCGCCGACGCTCGTGCCAGCGGCCGCGACCGTGGCCGAATTGGACCAATCATTGTTGGTGTCGATTGGGGTCGAGCCGCGGAAGAGCTCCAGCTGCGGATCGACGACGGTGCCGGGCACGCCGAAGACGGCGAGGCCGGGGCCGACCACCCGGATGAGGACGCGCACGCTGGTCGAGCCGCCGATGACGAAGCCCGCGCTCAGCCCCGTGCCGAGGTGCTTGCGGACGGAGACGTTGAGCAGCCGCGGCGTGCTGCTGGTGAAGGCTGAGGACGGCGTGGCGTCGTAAACCTCGGCAATGACCTGCCCGGTCACGCCGCCCACGCCGGTGACGCGAACGGAGTTATCGCGGGTGGTGATGCTGGCGGCGACGGCGGCATCGCGGGAGCTGGGGCTGACGTAGGCAAACGCGCCCACCGCGGCCAGCGCCGCCGCGAGATCGGCGGAGCCGCCCCAGTTGTCGTTTTCGCCGGTGCGGGTCGCGCCGGCGAAGAGCTCCATGCGCGGATCGCTGATCGTGCCGGGCACGCCGAAGGCGCCGAGCGAGGGGCCGGCGGCGCGGATGACGAGGGGCTTGGCGCCGCTGGTGCCGGCCCCGCCGACCACGTAGCCGAGCGAGAGATCATCGGTCGCGCTGTCGAGGCCGGTGAGGACGGAGAGGTTAATCAGGCGGCCGATGGCGTTTGCGCTCACGATCGTGAGCGTGACCGAGGTGCTGGTGACGGTGCCCTCGGCGTTGGTGAGATCGACGGAGTAGCTGCCGGCAATGACATTGGCGCCCGTGAGCACGAGGCTGGCGGAGGTGGCGCCGGGGATCGGCGTGCCATTTCTTTTCCATTGATAGCTGATCGCACCGGTCGCCGTGACGGAGAACGTAGCCGAGCCGCCGGCGACAGCGGAGGCCGGCTGTGGTTGGGCGGTGATCGTGGGGCCGGCGATGGTGGGAAGCCCGGAACGATACACGGCACCGATGTCGGCGCCGGCGACAAAGACGCCGCCGCCGAGGACGAGCTGGCGGATGGTGCGGACATTTGTGGTGTCGGTGGCCCACGTGATGCCGTCGGTGCTGGTGCCGAGGAAGGAGTCGCCCCCGACCACGAAGCGTCCGCCGCCGTGGGTGATCGTGTTGAGCCGCGTGCTGCCGGGGACGGGCTGGCGCGTCCAAGCAAGGCCGTCAGGGCTCGTATAGACCGCGCCGCTGAGGGTGGAGGCCACGAATTTGCCGGCGGCGAAGACGACGTCGGTGACGGTCACGCCGGAATCGGTGAGCGTGCGGCGCGTCCAAGTGAGGCCGTCCGGGCTGGTGACGACCTGGCTGTTGTTGCCGACGGCGACGAACAGGCCCGCGCCATAGGCGGTGGCGTTGAGGTCATCGGCGGAGCCCGTGGCGCGCGCAGTCCACGTGATGCCGTCGGGACTCGTGGCGAGGCTGCTCGTGCTGTTGCCGCTGTCGCCGACCGCGATCCACAGGCCGTTGACGTAGTCGATGCCCCACACGGTGCCGAGGCGGACATCGCGCAGCGTCCAGTTCACGCCATCGGTGCTGGTGTAGAGTTTTTGCGTGTTGGACACGGGCGTGCCGAAAACCCCCACGGCGTAGAGGCCGTTGCCGTAGGCGGCGGTGCGGAGCAGGCCGTTGCCCGCCACGGTGGGCGTGACGGCGTCGGTCCAGGTGACGAGATCCGTGCTGAACGCGATCCGGTGGCTGGTGAAAATGCCGGTCACGGAACCAGCGGCGACGAAGCGGCCGTTGCCGTAGGTGACGGCCTGCATGTTCTCCGACCACGCGGAGAGACCGCTTGGCGCGGCGTTGGTCCAGGTGAACGACTGGGCGTTCGCGGCACGTGGCGTGAAGGCGGCAAGCACGACCAGCAGCGGGAGGGCGGTGGAGTTGAGGCGCATGTCAGCCGAGCCTAGCCCAAAGCGAGCGGGCGCATAATACGCATAGGTGCGTAGGAACCTATTCGGGATAGGCGCGGGCGAGCGCAGGCTGCGCCCGCCGCAGCCGATCGGATCCTCACAGCCTACGGCACCTCGTAAACCTCGACGATCGCGACGCCGGTGTTGACGGCGGCGGAGCCGAGTCCGCTCACCTGGGCCGTGTAGCTGCCGGGCTGCAACGTGAGGAGGAGCACGGCGTCGCGGCTTTCCAGGGCCAGCGGAAATGCGCCGACGGAGGCGGACACCGTGGCGATCTGCGCGGCATTGGGCGAGGCGCCCCAGTTGTCGTTTTCCTGAATCTGCGTTGGGCCGGAGAACAGTTGCAGGCGCGGATCCGCGAGGGTGCCGGGGACGCCGAAGGCCGCGAGCGTCGGGCCGATCGCGCGGACGAGGACTTGCTTCGTGCCGGTGCCGCCCACGACGAATCCGGCGATGAGGATATTGGCGCCGGTGCCGACCTGCGTCCGCGCGGAGACATTGATGAGCCGCGGCGTGCTCGCATCGGACGCGACGGAGGCGTCGTAGATCTCGGCGAGGACGATGCCGCTCGATCCATCGACGGCGGAGATCTGCGCGGAGTAGCCGCCCGCCGCGAGGACGGGCGCGAGCGCGGCGTCCTTGCTTGTCGCCGGGCTGAGCGGAAACGCACCGACCTGCGGCGCGATGGCTGCGACCCGCGCGTCGCCCGCCCAGTCGTCATTTTCGGAAAGCAGGCTGGTGCCGGAGAAAACCTGCAGCCGCGGATCGGTGAGGGTGCCGGGCACGCCAAAGGCCCCGAGCGCGGGGCCGACGCCGCGGAGGAGGAGAGGTTTGCTCCCCGAGGTGCCCGCACCGCCAATGACGAAGCCGACGAAGAGGACGCGGTCGCCGCTGCCGGCCACGGTGCGCACGGCCAGGTTGACGAGGCGCGCGGTCTCGCCGCTGGCCGCTGCGACCCGCAGCGTGGTGGCCAGGCTGATCACGGAGCCGCCGGGGCCGGATGCGATCACACGGTAGTCGCCCGAATTGGAGCCTTGCACGGAAGGCAGCGTGAGCGTGGCCGATGTGGCGCCGGGGATCGCGACGTCGTTTTGCAACCACTGGTAGGTGAGCGCGCCGCCGCCGGGGATTGCCGCGAGAGCGGGGATGGAGACGGAGGATCCGGCCGTGGCGCTGGCCGGCGCGGCCGGTTGTGCCGAAATCACGGGCACGCCCGCGATTTCGCCGGGGCGCGCGGTGTGCCGGAGGTTTTGGCCGTGCATGGGCCAAGGCGCGCGGGCGAGGTTGTTGCCGGTGTCGAACGCGTAGAGTTTTCCATCGGTGGAAGCGACGATGAGACGGCCGGCGGTGATGAGCGGCGCGCTCAGGATCGGTTGGGAAGTGGCGTAGGTGCGGAGCCTCCGGCCGTCGCCGTCCAGCGCGTGCACGAAGCCGTCGTCACCGCCGATGTAGATCGTGCCGTCGTCCGCGAGGACGGGCGTGGTCGAGCGGATGAGATCGCCGGTGGCGTAGTCCCAGCGTTTCGCTCCGGTGGCGGCGTCGAGCGCGTAGAGCTTGGTGTCGTAGCTGCCGAAATAGACCACGCCGCGCGCATCGACGACGGCGGAGCCTGAGAGCGGGCTGCGGGTGTCGAATTGCCAGCGCTCGGTGCCGTCGGGCCGGATGGCGAAGAAACGCCCGTCGAAATTGCCCAGATAAATGGTGCCGTCCGCCCCGAGGGCGGGCGTGGCGTAGGCGGTGGCCCCGAGGGGGAAATTCCATTTTGGCGACCCGTCGGCGGGATTGACGGCGTAAAGCGCGGCCGCATCCCCGGAGACAATGTAGATCGTGCCATCGGCGGCGATGACCGGGGCGGTGTAGGTGTCGCCCGGCGCGGCAAAGATCCATTTCTGTTTTCCGTCGGGATCCAGGGCGATGAGTTTGCCGTTGTCGGACTTCACATAGATCGTGCCGTCGGCCGCGATGGCGGGCGCGGCCCACACGTAGTCGCCGGTGTCGAAAGACCATTTTCTGGCGCCATTGGCGGGGTTGAGCGCGTAGAGAAAACCGAAATCATCGCCGACGTAGAGCGTGCCATCCGGCCCCACCGCGATCGCGCCGCCCTCGACGTAGCCCGACACCGCGAAGGAACGCCAGCGGCGGGTGCCGTCGCGATTGATGGCGTGGACGAGCCCAAAATCGTCCGCGACGTAGATCGTCCCGTCCGGCCCCAGCGCCGGGCTGGCGTAGATCGGATCGTCGGTGACGTATTGCCAGGCGGCGTCGGCGATGCTGAGCGTGAAGCGGCCGCCCGGGCCGAAGGAGGTGTCGACCTTGATGTAATAGGTGACATTGGCGATGGCGTTGAAGCGGACGAGGCTGTCGAGGTTGGGCCCCGCGTCGTCGTCAAACGTGACCTCGGCCAAGGTGTTGAGCGCGCTGCCCGTGTAGAGCGTGACGATGGGATCGGTGGAGACATCGGTCGCCGAGATTTCGTAGGGCCGGCTGCTGGGTGCGGTCCAGCGATACCAGAGGGAGCGGTCGATGCCTAGGGCGCGGCCGGCGGCATTGCGGGGCTTGGGCTCGCCCGGCTCGACCGAGGCGCCGGCGTTGTTGCCGGTCACGACGACGCTGGGTCCCGAGAGGACGCGGGCTTGGGCGAAAGCGTCGTTGAAGGGCACCGACACGAGGCCAAACGTGATCAGGCCTTCGCTCGTGCCCTTGCCGGCGGCGGCAATGTGGTAGGTGGTGTTGGGAGTGGTCTCGAAGGTGATGCTGCTGGTCGAGTTGGCGGAGCCGCTTTCGTGGTTGCTCGCGATCAGGCGGAGCCCGGCGAGGGTGGGTGTGGCGCCGGTATCGGCGTAAACGGCGAGCACGGTATCGAGGCCGCTGCCCCCGGTGGTGATGGTCACCTTGCCGGCGGCGCCCGGGGCCGTCCAAGCCCACCAGAGAGAACCGTTGGAGTCCGCGACGCCATGGTTGGGCTCGCCGGGCTCGCGCGTGGCGAACTGGTTGGAGCCGCGGACCGTGTTGAATTCGCCGGTGATCTCGGCGCGGCGGGCAAAGTCGTCGTTGAAAGGCCGGGTGCTGGTCGAAGTGAGCGCCGCGAGCAGATTGAGACGGCCGTTGGTGTGGACGCGGTGGTTGAGCTCCGGCAGGACATCGACGGAGCCGAGCAGGCGGTTGATCAACGCGCGGTAGCCTTCGGCGGGGAATTTTTGCTTCAGGAGGGCGAGCGCACCCGAGACGTGCGGCGCCGCCATCGACGTGCCGCTCTTTACCGCGTAGGTGGTGGTGCCGTCGATGGCGAGGGAGAGGATCGAGGAACCCGGGGCGGCGATCTCGACGAGGCCGGAGCCGAAGGTGGAGTAGCTAGCGAGCCGATCCTGGCGGGTCGTGGAGGCGACGGCGACGATGTTGTCGAGGGCGTAGGCGGCGGGATACGAGGGGAGGTCGGTGATCTCCTGGCTGTCGTTGCCCGCGGAGGCGACGAAGATGATGCCGGCGTCGCGCACCCGCCGCATGGCCTCAAACTCCGCCTGCGAAAAGCCCGCGGAGCCGTAGCTGCCATTGATGATCTGGGCCTTCTTCGCGATCGCGTAGTCCAGGCACGCAATCGCGCCGGCGACCGAGCCGGTGCCGCCCGCGCCGAGAAACTTGAGCGGCATGACCTGCGCTTTCCACGCGATGCCGGCGATGCCTTTGCCGTTGTTGCCGCTGGCGGCGATGATGCCCGCGACGTGGGTGCCGTGGCCGCTGTTGTCGAACGGATCGCCGGCGAGCGGGGAAGTCCGCGGGACGGTCACATTGATGCCGAAGGCATCGTCCAGGTAGCCGTTGTTATCCTCGTCCGTGCCGGCGCGGCCCTCGACCTCGGCACGATTGAACCAGAGGTTCGAGATGATGTCCTCGTGGCTGTAGTTGAGCCCGCTGTCGATCACGGCGACGATGACATCCGGCGCCTCGCGCTGAATATCCCACGCGGCGAGGGCCTTGATGTCGGCGCCGGATTTGCCGCCCGACTGGCCGGTGTTGTTGAGCGACCATTGGTCGGCGGCGAAGCGCGGATCGTTGGGCGTGATCCGGGCCTCGCGGATGAAGTCGGGCTCGACATATTCGTAGAGCCCGGTGGCGGCGAGACGCTCGATCACCGTCTTCACTTCCTCGGAACCGTCTGTCTCCAGCACGCGGATGCCGCCGAGCCGCGGATGACTGCGGACGAGCGTGAGGGCCGCGCGGGCTTCGGCGCGCTCCACGACACCGAGATCGGCGCGGGGTTGGGCGAGGAGCGTGCGTGATCGGTAGCCCCGGCTGCGCTCAGTCTCCGTAATGGCATCGGAGTCCGCCGCGGACAGGTGGCCCGCCAGCGTCAGTAACACGATCAAAGCGGGCAACACGAGCCGGCGTCCGCCAGCTCCGAGGGAGGGGAAGAAGGGCATGGCGAAAATCGAAGCGGCGAAGCTGGATCTTTTCAGGCGGCACGCAACTGCAAGTTGGCTGATTTAAGCGGATGCCCGCTTGGGCCGAATGGGGGATAGCCCTGCGGCTAGGCCTCTAGCCATGCGTCTAGCGCCGCGTCGTCATGGAGCGGGGCGCCGCCTTGATAGCCGGGGGCGAGGAGTTCGGCGTAGCTTGTCTCCAGGAAGCGGCGGCAGTGCAGGATCACGCGGGCGCGCTGGCCGGGGGCGCGCACGAGGCGGCCGAGGGCCTGGTTTACTTTGGTCATGCCGGGCAATTGGTAAACGCGGCGAAAGGCCTCGTCGCGAGAGAGACCGGCGCGGGCGGCTTCGGCGAGGCGCGCGCGTTGCACGGCGTTGACCTCGGGGAGCGCGGGGCCGACGACCATCGCGTGCGTGATGCGGCCGCCGAGCGCGTCGATGCCCTCCGCGAAGCTGGAGCCGAGCACGAGGAAGAGCGCGTCGGCGAGCGCGAGCGCCTGTTCGACCCACTGCGCCTGCTCGGCCAAGTCGCGCACGCGGGGTTGGAGCGAGGCGCGCAACCCGGGTGCGACGGAGGAGAGTTCGCGGATGATGGACTCGGCGTAGGCGTAGCTCGGAAAGAAAACAGCGACAGGTCCGCGCGCCGCGTCGTGCAGGGCGGCGATGGTGGCGGCGGTGGTGGTGGCGTGCAGGACGCGCTGTTGGAAAGATGTGTCCACGCGCGCATCGACGGCGATGGCGTAGGCGGCATCGCGCCACGGCGTGTGGGCGCGGAGCAGCGCGGGACTGGCGGCGTCGCGCGCCTCGTCGGCGCGCAGCAGATCAGCGGCGGTGGTGAGCTGGCGGAAAAGTTTCTTCGTGTCGCGCTTGGTGAGATCGCCGAGCTTCTCCGTTGCGGGCGCCGCGTCGGAACGGGGCGGGGGCGGAACTTCTCCCGTTGCGGCGATCAACCCGCAAGCGGCGGCGAAGCCATCCGTGGGCGTGAGGGTGGCACTGGCGAGCACCACGCCGCCGAACTCGCGCAGTGTCGCCCCGATGGCGGTCGCCGCGTCGAGGCAAGTGAGCGCGAGTTCGCCGGGGCGCGGACACCACCAGAGACGCGGGAGTGGCGAGGCGGCGAGTTCGTCGAGCAGCGAAGGCAGCGCCCACAGCGCATCGGCGGCCTGCGGCCCCAGCGCCGCGAGATCGAGCGGGGCGCCGCGGACCTGTTGCGCGACACCGTCGATCAGGTGGCGGGCATCGTCCTCCTCCGCGGCGGAAAGCGTGTCGGTGGGACGCAGATGGCGGAGAAAATGGCACCAGTGATCCCATGCGGTGGCGAGCGGTGCGGGGGCGTGCACGCGATGGAGTTCGAGGCGCACGCCATCGGCCGCGATGGCATCGAAGGCGTGTGAGTGCGCATCGGCCACCCGGGCGGGAAGGTTGTGCGCCTCGTCCACGATGAGCAGCGTGCGCGCGGCGGCGTAGCCGGGCTGCGCGAGGAAGAGGCCGCGGTTGCGCGGGGCGAAGACGTAATTGTAGTCGCCGATCCACACGTCGTTGAAAGGCAGCGCGGCCCGCGTGATTTCGTAGGGGCAGAGACGGGCGTCGCGGCCCGCGGCGCGCAGGGTGTCGAGGTCGCGGGCGTGGCGTTCGTCGAGGTAGAACCGCGCGAGGCCGGCGGCGGCCCAGCGCGCCGGCAGATCGTGGAGAAACGCGCAGGCGTCGCGCACGCAGTGGAACGTCGTGTTCACGCAGTGCTCGGACTTGTTGCGGATGTGCCAGGCGGCGACGGGCAGCGAGGTCGCGGCGCCCGCGGGGTGAGCCACGTCGCTCATGATCTGGAGCGTGCGGACAACTTGAATCTGGCCGGTCGATTTGCTCGTGAGGTAGATCGCGCGGTCGAAGTGGCCGGAGCGGAGCTGGCCCAGAGCGAACTCAAGCAGCACGCCGGTCTTGCCGAAGCCGGTCGGCGCCTCGAAGAACACGAGCGGCCGGCGCTCGAAGAGCGCGGTGAGCTCGGCCTGCGTCGTCTCCTGCCCCGGGCGCGGCGTGGCGAAGGCCGGGCGGTAGCGCAGGGTGCGCAGGCGCTCGCGGGCGCGGAGGCGCAGGTTGAGAAATTCGGCGATGCGCTCGAGCTGGGCGCGAAACAATGCGTCGTCGGCGGGCGTGAGCGCGAGGGTCTGCGCGAGGCCGGACTGCGCCTCCACGAAGCACAGCAGCGGGCGGAAGGCCGCGGGCTGGGCGTCGATGCCGCTGAGTCCGCCGAGGCGCGCGAGCGCGGCGTAGGTGGCGAGCTGGATGAAGTAGTCGGGATAGTCGGCGCGGAGTTCGGCTTCGTCGGCGGGCAGCGCGCGCGTGACGGTCTTGATCTCGCGGAGCGTGAGGGCGCGATCGCCGCGGACGAGCTGGTCGATGCGGCCGGTGAGCGCGACGGTCCAGCCGCGGTGGAAAACCTTTCCCGCGATCGGCACCTCGAACAGGGCCGCGGCGGCGTGCTCGGCAGAGGCCTGGGCGCGCAGCTCGTTGTGCCAGTGCGTCCCGAGCTGCGCGCGCCAGAGGCCGGCGGCGCCGGTCTCGCCGGCGTCGCGGGGGCCGGTGGTGAAGGCGGAGAATTCGCCGACGCTCAGCGCGGCGGTGCGGGCATCGAGGTCGATGTGCATCGCTTCACTCGAACATGATTTCGGTGTGGCCGCGGAGATAGTCCGCCAGGCGCGCGTGGAGGATTGCCGCCGCGTGGAGATCCCCGGGCGGCGCGTCGGCCAGCGTCGCGAGCGGCGTGTGGAGGAGGTGCTGCGCGGCGTCGCGCAGGTCGGCGGGGAGCGTGGGCAGCCATTGCTGGGCGACGGGGTAGCCTTCGTCGCGGGCGAAGCGGTAGAGGCTTTTCAGCCACACGAGATCGGGCGGCGCGCCGCGTGCGAAGGCGGTGAAGGCCGAGTGCAGGAGATCGGCGACGGCGCGGCGGCTCTCCTCGTGGACGTGGTTGCGCGCGATGAGCGCGGCGAGCTCGCAGGCGAGGCGCAGCGCGGCGTAATTGCGCCCGATGGCGGTGTGGCGGGCCGTCAGCACGGCCTCTTTCACAAACCACGTGCGACCTTGGTTGGAAGATTCGAGGTCGAGCGCGGCCTCGTCGAACAGATCGAGCGCGATGGTGGTGGCGGCGGATTTCTTCGGGAGACGCTGCTGGACCTGCAACAGCCCGTGCTCGGGGGAAAACACCGCGAGGCCTTGGAAGGCGTCGGAGGGCGGCCGCTTGAGCAGCACGATCGCGGAGGTGCTGAGAGGGAGCGAGGGAATGACGGACTGAGGAAAAGGAAGCCCGGCCGGCGCAAGGATCTTTTCCTCACCGCCCGGCGATCGACTCGGGCTTCGGCTTCCACTCCGGCACGACGGCGCCGCCGGATATGACCATCTTCATGCCGTCGGCGACGCTCATCTCGAGCTCCACGATGCCGGAGCGTGGGAGCATGAGGAGGTAGCCGCTCGTGGGATTGGGCGAGGTGGGGATGAAGACGGTCCAAGTCTCCGGGCCGACGAGGCTCTGCGCCTCGCCCTGGGACTTGCTGGTCAGGAAGCCGAGGGTCCAGGTGCCGGGGCGCGGGAACTGAACAAGCACGACCTTGCTGAAGAGATTGCGCCGCTCCGAGCCGAAGGTGGCGACGATCTGCTTGACGGAGTTGTAGACGGCGCCGATGCCCGGGATGTTCTGCACGAAGCGCTCCACGAAGTGCACGAACAATTTGCCGAAGACGTAGTGCGAGAGGTAGCCGAGCGTCGTGATGCACGCGAGGACGATGAGCGTGGCGACGAGATCCCAGAGCAGCGGGATGCTGTGAAGCGACTGCGGGAGGACGCGCTCGTAGAGCGGGCGGAAGCTGCCGCCGAAAAAATCGATGATCCAGCCGACAGCCCAGATCGTGATCGCGAGCGGGGCGAGCAGAAGCACGCCGGAGAAAAAGGCGTTCCGGAGCGCGACGATGCGGGAGTTGGGCGCGGGAGCGTCGGACATGGATAGACGACACGCTCGCGTAAAGCCGTGGCGAGGGAAAGGGGAAAGTCGCGGGGCTGCGCTGGAGCCGTGACGCCCTCGTCGCGGTGATTCGCCCGCGGCGAGGGCGCCGCGGCTCCATCACTGGCTCAGGGCACCTCGTAAACCTCGATCAGCAGGGTGCCGGCGGAACCATCGGCACTCGTGACTTGGGCGGTGTAGTTGCCCGCGGGGAAAGGCAGGAGCAACACGGCGTCCGCGCTGCCCGCGGGCGTGGGAAACGCCCCGGCTCGCGCCAGCGAGTCGGCGAGGTCGGCCTCGTAGGTCAGGCCGCCCACGACGGGCAGGTAAACGTAGCCGTTTTCGTAGGGCTGGCCGCGGCTGTCAAAGATGCGGAGGACCGGGCGGGCGAGCGGCGTGGGCACGCCGAAGAGGGCCAGCGACGGGCCGATGGCGCGCACGATCATCTTCTTGGCGGCGCCGGCGCCGCCAGAGACGACAAATCCCGCCGTGAAGCTGCGGCCTGCGCCCGCGGCGAGGTCGCCGCGAAGTGAAAGATTCACCAGACGCTCGGTCGGGCCTACGCCGAGAATCAGCGCCTGCGAGGGGACGGTCAGCGCGACCGGGTTTACGACCGTCATCGCGTAGGTGCCGGCGTCGGCGGAGGTGACGAAGCGAATCACGAGGGGATTGGTCGTGGCGCCGGCGAGGGCGCGGCCATTCCGGAGCCACTGCACGGGCTCGCCGCTGCTCGCGGGACCGGTGACGCGGAGCATCTCGCCGACGGGCACCGTGACGCGCGCCGCCGGCACGGGGCGGATGCCATGGCCGATGTCGAGCGTGAGGGAGGTCTCGCCCGCGGGGGCGGGTTGTTGCGCGACGGCGAAGGCGACGCAGGCAGCAGCGGAAAAGGAAATCGCGAGGATGCGGTATGCGTTCATGATCGGGAGGTGGTGAAACGCGGCAGACTGCCGTGGCGGCGCAAGAGTTCCATCGCGCGAGCCTCGGCGCGGCGCATGGCGCGTTTCTTGGCAGGCACGAGGTCATCGTAGCCGGTGAGGTGGAGCCAGCCGTGGACGATATAGAGCGTGAGTTCGTCGCTGAACGCACGCTGCCGCGTCGCTGCGGATGAGAAGCGGCCGGCGACATGGCGGAGCGCGGCGTCGGCGGAAACGCAGATTTCGCCGGCCGTGCCGAGCGCGGGGTCGCCCTCAAACGTGATCACATCGGTGATCGTGGGGTCGTCGAGAAAGTCGGCGTGGAGTTGGGCGAGCGCCGGATCGGTTAGGAAGACAAGGGAGAGTTCACCTGGGGGCGGGGCGGCGAGTTTTGCCTTCCGGGCGGTGAGCGGCGACTTGGGAAACTCGGCGTCGAGCGTGTGGATGACGCGTTTGACCGCGCGGCGGTCGAGACGGAGACGCGGGTGATGGCAGGCGATCGCGACGTCGCGCCGGGCGGTTGGCTCAACGGGCATCGGACTTACGGGGTGTGGCCTCGGGCGGAGTTGCGGTCGTGCCGGCATCAGGATAGGCGACGCGGGCGTGCAGCATGTTGAGCAGCGTGAAGTGGAAGCTGTTCTTGATGCGGGTGAGCTGCTCGAGGGTCAGCGGCGTGTCGTCGAGCTGGCCGTCGGCGATGCGGTCGGCGAAGGTGCGGTTGATGACCTCGTGCAGGCTCTCGGCGTCGATTTGCCGGAGGGAGCGCGTGGTGGCCTCGACGCCGTCGGCGAGCGAGATGATGGCGCTCTCGCGCGTCTGGGGCCGGGGGCCTGGGTAGCGGAAGTCGGCGGCATTCGGCGAGGCGGGCGGCCCGATGGGAGTGGAAACGGAATCGCCGCTCTTGCTGTCGTGCGGCGCCGTCTTTTTCCGATCTGCCGCCGTGCGCGCGGGAAAGGGCGCGCGGGAGTGCTCCATGGCGCGCTGGTAGAAATAGCGCACGAGAGTCGTGCCGTGATGCTGCTGGATCACATCGACGACGGCGCGGGGGAGGCGGTGCCTGCGCGCGAGATCGACGCCATCGGGCACGTGCTGGCGGATGTGGCGCGCGGATTCCTCCGGCGGGAGCCCGGCATGGGCGTCGGTGCCATGGCGCGCGTTTTCGCCGAAGAACTGCGGGGCGTTGATTTTGCCGATGTCGTGAAACAGGGCGCAGGCGCGGGCCACGAGGGCGTTGGCGCCGACGGCATTGGCGGCGTTTTCCGAGAGCTGGGCCACGACGAGCGAGTGGTGATAAGTGCCGGGCGCCTCCAGTTGCATGCGGCGCAGGAGCGGGTGGTTGTAGTCAGTGAGCTCGAGCAGGGTGATGTCCGTCGTGCGCTTGAAAAGCGACTCGAGCACCGGCAGCAGGCCCACGACGCCTATGCCCGTGAGCAGCCCGGTGCCGAGGCCCGCGGCCATCTGGCGCACGAGCGTGTCGAACGGCGTCTGATCCGCGATGCCGATGAGCGCCGCAAACGCGGCCACCGTGAGCCCCCCCGCGCCGGCCGCGCGGACCACGAGCGCGCGCCGCCGCACGTCGCGCCCGAAGTAGATCGTCACCAGCGAGGCGAGGAACGTGAGCACGAGCAGGTCGAGGCGGTTGCCGTAGATGACGCCGGTGAAAATCGAGATCAGCAGCGCCATGAAGATGCCCGAGCCGGCGTCGATCAGGATGGCGATGATGAGCGGGGCAAACGCGGTCGGCGCCACGTAGGGCAGGGTGGAGGCCCACGCGCCGTCCCGCAGGAAGAACTCCGCGCCCCCGAGCGAGTAGTTGGCGCGGACGAGGGCGAGGTTCGCGATGACGACGAGGGCGAGCAGCCCGCAGCGGACGTTGCTGCGCAGCGTCTCGGGATCCTCGATGCGGATGTAGATGAGCGAGGCCAGCACCATCGCGAGCACCAGCAGCACGCGGCCGAAGAGCGTGAGACCCTCGCTGACATCGGCGTCGCTGTGCACCCGCAGGTGCTCGCGGTGCGCGGTGATCATCTCGTGCTGCTCGCGGGACACGCGTGCGCCGGCCTCGACGATGGTCTGGCCGCGCGCGACGTTCACGATGACGGGCTTCACCCGCTCGGCCGCCGCCGCGTGACGGGCGGCCGTAGCCTCGCGGTCGAAGACGACATTGGGCGTCAGCCCGAAGCGGAAAAGGCGGAAGACCGCCTGCACCGCCGGGCGCGGCGCGGTCCCGATCGCCAGGCTCACCCGGAGGGCGGTGAGCGCCTCCTCCAGCGACAGCACGGGTCGCTGCGCGACCTCGCCGTCGGGGCGGGCGATTTGAAAGGCGAGGGTGCTGCCGGGCTGCATGCCGCCGAGCGTGGCGTCGCTCACGCCCTGCGCGTAAACATCGCGCAGGGTGGCCAGACCGCTGTCGAACAGCTCCGCGCGCACCTTGGGATCGAGCGGGGCGAGCAGTGCGGCGATGTCCTCCGGGGTGGCGTGATAGGTGGCGCCGTGGGAGTTGAAGGTGTCGGCCATGCGCGCGAGCTCGGCGCGGCGTCCGATGAGCGGGGGGACGTTGGCCGCGCCCGCGGACTCAAACGCGACGAGCTGGCCGAGCAAGGTGCGCGCCGCCGCCTCAAGGCGGCGCAACGGCTCAAGGTCGAGCCGATAGACGGGCGGCAGGCCGTCGAGGTATTGGTCGCGCGCGACGCGGGTGCGCTCCGCGCTCTCGTAGCGGAATGGCGCAAGGGCCGTCACGCGGCTGGTCGCCACCTGATCGACCGAGATTGGGGCGTCGACGGTGCTGATGCCCGCCGAGCTGATGATGACGATGGCGGCGACGGTGAAGAGGAAGATGAGCGCCGCGATGAGGCGCGACCGATCGAGAAACTCCCGCATCGCCGACTGCGCGACCGGCGCAACCGTGCCCGCACGCCGCGCCGCAAGGCCGCCGACGAGGAGCTTGAACTGGTTGCGGACGGACATGGGAGGTAGCTTCGACGAAATAGCGCGTTTGGTCGATGAGTGTTTGAACGCGGTGCGTTACTCCTTTTTTTCCGGTGAGGTGCGGATGACGTAGGCAACGAAACCTCTGACGAGTGACTGATGGATTGGCCCCATGCTACGACTGTCGTCGAAGGAATGGTTGAGGTTGTCGCCGAGCATGAAAAACTGATCTGGGCCTAGTTTCACTTCAAACGCCGGCAGTTTTTGATCACCCGTTGGGGTTCCGTAGAATGGGGCATCGATTTTGCGGCCATCTACAAATAGTTCGGTGCCGGAGATGCGAATGTGCTCACCCGGCATTCCAACCACGCGTTTCATCCAAGGTATTTTGCGATCCGCCCATTTGTTATTCGGTGGCACATCGTAGACGGCCATGTCGAATCGCTTGATCGAGCGGAGACTCCACAGGCCAGTCAGTGCGATGAAGTGATCGCCTGCTTTGACCGCTGGCTCCATGGAGCGGCCCGGATATGCCATGAGGCGGATACCGCTCAGCCAGCCGGCCAGCACCAATGAGCCGAGTATGAGGGCTAGAATTCGCAGCAGACGTCCTGAAAATGGTCGCGGCATTTTTATTATCACCGCTTCACCTCAGTGCCGGTCCCGCCCGCCATCGGATTCCGATACGCCTCATACGCCTCGATGATTTTGGCGACGAGGGGGTGGCGGACGATGTCGGCGCCGCTGAAGGTGTGGAAATCGATGCCGGGGATGGCGCCGAGGATATGGCGGACTTCGAGCAGGCCGCTCTGCTTGGCGCGCGGCAGGTCGATTTGGGTGATGTCGCCCGTCACGACCATGCGCGACTCCTCGCCGAGGCGGGTGAGAAACATCATCATCTGCTCGGGGGTGGTGTTCTGCGCCTCGTCGAGGATGATGAAGGCGCGCGAGAGCGTGCGGCCGCGCATGTAGGCGAGCGGGGCGATCTCGATGACGCCTTTTTCGGTGAGGCGGACGACGTCCTCCGGATCGAGCATGTCGTGCAGCGCGTCGTAGAGGGGGCGGAGGTAGGGGAGGATTTTCTCGCGCAGGTCGCCGGGCAGGAAGCCGAGCGCCTCGCCGGCCTCGACGGCCGGGCGCGTGAGGATGATGCGCTCGACCTCGTTCTTGAGGAGGGCGTTCACCGCGGCGGCCATCGCGAGGTAGGTCTTGCCGGTGCCGGCGGGGCCGATGCCGAAGACCACCGGGTGCGCGAGCATCGACTGGAGGTAGAGTTTTTGCCCGAGGGTCTTGGGGACGATCGTCTTGCGGTTGGTGGCGATGACGAGCGGCTGCTCGAGGAGAGACTGGAGCTGCGGGCCTTCGCCACGGGCAAACGCATCCGCGATGCGGTGGAAATCGGGTGTGCGGATCGCCATGCCCTGCGCGCGGCCACGATCAAGAAAGGCGAAGAGCGCCTCGGCCACGGCCACGCGGTCGGCCGCGCCGTCGATCTTCACCCAGTCCTCGCGGGTGGTGAGCTTCACGTCCAAGGCCCGCTCGGCATGCACGAGGTTTTCCTCGCGGGCGCCATAGAGAGAACTGGCGTGGCGGGGGCTGGGGAAGTGAAGGGTCTTGGAAGGCACGGCGGAAAAGAAGAAAAGGGCGGAAAAGGAGAAAGAGGAAACGGGGTGGCCCAGAGCCGCAGGTGGAGGCGGAGTGGTTTCTTATTTCTTCTTTCTCCTTTTTTCCGTTTTCAGTGTTGCCGCCGCGGCGGTGAGTTTCTCCCAAGTCGATTCCAAGGCTTGCGGCAGGATGCGGACCTGGCCGAGCACGGGCATGAAGTTGGTGTCGCCATTCCAGCGCGGGACGATGTGGCCATGGAGGTGGGCGATGCTGCCGCCCGCGACGGCGGCGCCGAGGTTGAAACCGATGTTGAAGCCATCGGGCCGGAGCACGGCGGTGAGCAGACGCTCGCCGACGATCATTTCCTCCATCAGGTCCGCGCGCTCCGCAGAAGTGAGCTCGGTCAGATCCTCGACCTCGCGGAAGGGCACCGCGAGCAGATGGCCGGGGTTGTAGGGAAAGCGGTTCAGCACGAGGTAGCTGAGGGCGGAGCGGTGGACGATTAACGCGGTGCGGTCGTCGCCGAGGGCGGGCAGCTCGGTGAAGGGCCGCTTCATGCCGGCGGGCAAGCGTGGCGCTTCGATGTATTCCATGCGCCAGTAAGGGTGGAGCTGCGGCATTTGGGCGGGTGGATCGACGGGAGAAAAGGGTCCGAAGGAGAAGCCGGGCCGCGGGCAAAGTCAAAGCCGGGGTCGGGTTGGCGGGGACAGGAAACGCGCTTCCGTTTTGGCAAAAACCTCCCACGATGCGCGCTCCATTTCCTGTGAGCGACTCTCCCGACCAGACCCCCAACGATGATTCCAACCTGAGCCCGCTGGCGCGCATGCGCGAGAAATCGATGGGCTTTTGGGAGCATCTGGAGGAACTGCGCGGCACCTTGGTCAAGAGCGCGGTGGTGTTCGTGATCTTCGCGGTGCTGGTGGGCGTGTTCTACAAGCAGTTCAACAGCGCCCTGCTGTGGCCGCTGACCTCCGCCAACGCCGCCGACCCGAACTACAAGGTGGAATTGATCACGATTTCGCCCCTGGAAGTGTTCAATGTGCTCATCCAGATGTGTGTCTTTGGCGGGCTGGGGCTGGCCTCGCCCTTCATTCTCTACTTCATCGCGCAGTTTGTCTCGCCGGCGCTGACGGAGCGGGAGACGCGGGTGGTGGTGCCGCTGTGCATCTCCGCGCTGGTGTTGTTCATCATTGGCGCTTTGTTCGCCTTTTTTCTCCTGATGCCGGGGACGCTAAGTTTCGCGGGCTGGCTCAACACGGATCTGAATTTCCGGCCGCAGTGGACGGCGGGCAGCTATTTTTCGATGCTCACTTGGATTGTCGTGGGCGTGGGGGCGGTCTTTGAGTTTCCCCTCGTGCTCGTGCTGCTCGTGTGGCTGGGCGTGATCACCACGGCCTTTCTGCGCAAATACCGGCGTCACGCCATCGTTGTGATCTTCATCATCGCGGCGATTGTGACGCCGACGCCGGATCCCATCATGCAATCGCTGTTGGCGGCGCCGCTCTACCTGCTCTTCGAAATTGCAATCGTGGTCGCCACGCGCATCGAAAAGAAGCGCGCGGCGATGGCGCCATAATCCGCGCCGCGCGCCCGCGCCAGGCTCCGGTGGGGTTGCTTGCTTCTCGCCCCCAGCCTGAAATGCAAAAGGCCCGGCTCTGTTGAGCCGGGCCGTGGGGCGCGATGAGATGTCGGGCGCGGGAGATGCGCCGGGCTTCGGGTCACATGCCTTTCTTCACAAAGGCGATGTCCTTGTTGTCGTCCTTGATGCGGATGGTCTTCTGGCCCTGCGTGTCCTTGCCGATGTAGTCGATGGTGGCGGCGACGAGCACCGGCAGGTTTTTGCGGATGTCGCGGCTCTCGCCCTCGCTGGTCACATCGACGGTCCAGAGTTCCTGCTGGGGTTTGCCCTCGGCCGCCTCCTTGGTCTCGCGGGCGGAGAGCTTCAGGTATTTTTCATAGACGATGACAGTGATGTAATACTCCCGGAAGCCCGCGAACTCCGTGCGGGGCGGGTCCTGCACGGTCACAGTCTGATAGATGGGGCGGCCCGCGGAATCCGTGCCCACCTGCACACGCTCGGTGCGGATCTGGCCGGGGAGGGTGATGTAAACGGGCTCCGAGACGGGCTCGCGGCGCATCTGCGGCGGGCCCACTCCGTAGTCGAGGTCAACGACCATGTCGGGCTTGGTGTTGGGTGGCGCCTCATACATGCCCTTGCCCGAGAGCGCGGTTTTCACGTAGCCAGCGGCTTCCTGATAGCGGAGCGAGTCGTCGGCGACGAGCGGGTTGCGGTTCTTGATCTCGTAGGAGATCGTCGGTTCGGCGTTGGGTTTCGCCAGGGAGTCGACTTTGACCGTGTGGGTGGTGGCGCAACCGGAAAGCAAGACTCCGGCGAGGACAGACGAGACGGCGAGCCCGGCGGCAAATCCGCGCCGCCGACCCGGGACGGAATCCGAAAGGGTGTCGGCATTCATGATTGGGATGGCCGCGAGAGTAAGCGAAGTTTCCGGCCGCGCAACCCCAACGATCAACTATCCCCCATTCCACCCGGCGCCGCAGTTGGCGGGGGAGCCCTGCATTATTTCTGGCGGTCGGCCCGCTGGGCACGGAGCACGACGCGGAACATCTGGATGCAGAGCCAGAACACGCCCGACATGCAGGCTGCGCACAGACCGCCCCAGAGCATGATCATCTTCGTGTCGTTTGACGGCACGTGCGGCGACACGAGGGCGTAGATGCCGATGAAGAAGAGGACGACGAGCACGGTGTCGACCAACAGGCTGAGGGGGGAGGTGAACTTCGTTTCCGGCTGAGACATGGCCCGAAAAAGAGGCCCAACCCGCGCCGTGTCCACGAAAAATTCCGGGCTGGATCAGAGCTGCTTGGCGATGCCGGCCGTCAGATTCTCCGGTGCGCCTTCGGTGATCAGAAGGTTATCCTCGATGCGCACGCCGCCCGTTTGCAGATGCTGTTCGACGAGCGGCCAGTTGACGGAGTCGCGGTGTCGTTCGCGACGGACGGGATCATTGAGCAGTGGCGGGATGAAGTAGAGCCCCGGCTCGACCGTGACGACGTAGCCCGGCGCCAGCGGCAAATCCATGCGCAAGGTGCGCAGGCTGGCCCGGGCATCCGGGGTGCGTCCGGGCGCGAGCCCGCTCGCATCGCGCACTCCCAGGCCGACCATATGGCCGAGGCCGTGCGGAAAAAACAGCGTGTGCGCCTCCTGCTCCACCAGCGTCTCGGGCCGGCCGCGCATGACACCCATCGCCACCAAGCCGGCCATCAAGTCAACCGCAGTGGCGAGATGGATCGCCTTCCACTCGGCGCCTGCGACACAACGGGCGCTGGCCCGTTCCTGCGCCGTCAGAACCGCCTGGTAAAGATCGCGCTGAAAAGCGGACGGTGTGCCGCATGCATAGGTGCGCGTCACGTCCGCGGTGTAGCGATCGAGTTCGGCGCCGGCATCGATCAGCACCAGCTCTCCGTCGCTCATCGTGCGCGATCCGGGCTCGCAGTGCAGGACGGCCGAATTGGGCCCGCTGCCCACTAGCGAGTGGTAGCCCGTGCCTGTCGCCCCTCCGCGGAAAAACTCCGCCTCCAACTCAATTTGCAGCGCGCGCTCGGTGAGTCCGGCGCGAAGCAGTCCGGGGATTATCGCGAAGCCGCGCTCCGTCGCCGCCACGGCCTCGCGGAGCAAGGCCAGCTCGGCGGCGTCCTTCACGCGCCGCGCGTGGGTGAAGGCGGCGCGGACGCGTTGGGAAAGTTCCTTGTCGGCTGTCACCCCGGGGAAATGGGCGCCCAACTGGGCGATCGAGCGGCCGCGCCGGGCGGCCAACCAACCGGCGAAGTCGGCCAGCGGGCGGCCGGGCGGCTGCACGCGGCCTTCCCATACGCGTTCGCCTTCGGTCACGACTGGCACGAACGAAACCCAGCCCGCCGCGCCGTCTCGTGGATCATAGGCGAGCACGGCGCCGGGGCACTCGAGGCCGGCGAGATAGTAATACTCTGCGTGCGCTCGAAACGGATAGTGCTGATCGCTGCCCTCGGGCAGAGGAATTGGCTCGCCGGCGGTGATCACGAGCAGGGCGTCGCCGAGCGGAAGTGCGGCCGCGACGCGCGCGCGGCGGGAATCGAGGGCGGGGATCATTCGGGCCAGCGTGGAGAAGTTGGTGTCATCGGCGCAATGTCTCTTCGCCGCGGCCTGCGCGAAGGGTTGCCACCCGCCGGCCGGAAGCCCAGAGCTAGGGTGCCCCAACTTGTTTCCCCATGCTCCGCCGTTGCCAATTCCTCGCGTGCCTTCTCTTGACCATGGTCTCGGGGTCCTTCGCGGCCCCTGCCAAGACCAACGTCCTCTTCATCATGGCCGATGATCTACGGCCCGACCTCGCTACCTACGGTGCGCCGGCGATCACGCCCAACCTCGACCGCCTGGCGCGGCGCGCGGTGCAGTTCGACCGCGCGTATTGCCAGCAGGCCGTGTGCAATCCCTCGCGCTCGTCGATGCTCACCGGTCTCCGGCCGGACACCCTGCGTGTCTGGAACAACAGCACGCATTTCCGGGATCCGAATCCCGATGTCACGACCCTGCCGTTGCATTTCAAGCAGCACGGCTACGACACCCGTTGCGTCGGGAAAATTTTCCACAACTGGCACACGAAGGAAAAAGGCGACGCCCGCTCGTGGAGCGCGCCAGAGTTTCTGCACTATGCCTCCCATGGCTACGATGCGCCCCAAGTCACCGGGCCGCTCCCGCCCAACCTCGCCTCCGGCGGCGGCCGGCTCTACACCGAAGTGCCCCTCACGGAGTGTCGCGACGTGCCCGACGAAGCCTACTACGACGGCCGCGTGGCCGCCGAGGCCGTGCGCGTGCTCGGCGAGATCAAGGGCCGGCCCTTCTTCCTCGCCGTGGGATTCTGGAAACCGCACGCGTCGTTCAACGCGCCGAAGAAATACTGGGACCTCTACGACCGCGCGAAGCTTCCCGCGCTCAACCCCGCCCGCGCCGTGGGCGCCCCCGACATCGCGCACCATGACGGACGGGAGATCCTCGGGCTGCCCGGCCAGCGCATCACCCCCACGCCCGAGCTGATGGCCGAGATGCGCCACGGCTATTTTGCCAACATCTCCTATTTCGACGCCCAACTCGGCAAGGTGCTCGATGCGCTGGAGCGCAGCGGAGTCGCGGATCGCACCATCATCACGTTTGCCGGCGACCACGGTTACCACCTCGGCGAACACGGCCAGTGGGGCAAGACCTCCAATTTCGAGCTCGATGCGCGCGTGCCGATGTTGATCGCAGTGCCCGGCACGCCGCACGCCGGCCGGCGCACCGGCGCGCTCACTGAACTCATCGATCTTTTTCCCACGTTGAGCGCGCTCTGCGGCCTGCCGGCGGCTCCGCGGCTCGAGGGCAAGAGCCTTGTGCCGGTGCTGGCCGATCCGGCTGCCACGGTGAAGCCGGCGGCTTTCACCCAGCATCCGCGGCCCGCCTATTACGATCGGGAGCCGGACAAGCAGCCGCACGCGATGGGCTGCAGCGTGCGCACGGCGCGCGTGCGCTACACGGAATGGCGTGACTGGAAGACCGGCGCCACCATCGCCCGTGAGCTTTACGAGGACGCCGACGAGCCGGCCGAGACGCACAACCGCATCGACGAACCTCGGCTGCAGTCGGCCCAGCGTGAGGCCGCGGCGCTGCTGCGCGCGCAATTCCCGCTCCGCAAAAATTAATCCTATCCCATCCTGGGCAATCCTTCCATGCGCCCCGTTTTCCTCGCCGTCGCGCTAACCCTCTCCGCCTGCGCCGGCTTCGCCGCCGCCCCCTCGCGCCCCAACATCCTTTTCATCCTCGCCGACGATCTCGGCTGGGGTGACCTGAGTTGCTACGGCAACCAATTCCTCCGGACGCCCAACTTGGATCGTCTCGCGGCGCAGGGGAAATTGTTCACCAATTTCTATGTCGCCGCCTCCGTGTGCTCGCCGAGCAGATGCGGGTTCTTCACGTCGAACTACCCCGCGCGCCAGCGCATCCACGGCCACTTCGCGACGCCCGAGCTCAACACGTCGCGCGGCATGGCGCAGTTCCTCGATCCCAAGGTGCCCAACGTCGCCGCTACGCTGCGCGCCGCGGGTTACGCGACTGCGCATGTCGGGAAATGGCACCTCGGGAATAATTCCGGCGGCCCGTCCATCGCCGACTACGGTTTCGACTACGTGGGCGCGGGCGAAGGCTCCGCCGGCGCCGGCATCCTCGCCGGCGATCCGTATTATCGCGCCAAGTCCACCGCGCTCTTCGTCGATCAGTCGCTGGAGTTCATCGACCGTCGCGGCGACAAGCCTTTCTACCTTCAGCTCTGGACGCTGGTGCCGCACGCGACGCTCAGCCCCACGCCCGAGCAGATCGCGCCCTTCGAACGCTTCAGCAGTCCCGGCATTCCGCACAAGAGCGCCCGCACCCTCTACTACGCGACCGTCGCCGATCTCGACACGCAGGTGGGCCGCTTGCTCGACGAACTCGACAAGCGCGGCCTCGCGGAGAACACGGTCGTCTGCTTCAGCAGCGACAACGGCCCCGAGGAAATCTTCATATCCAACGCCGGCCACAGCGGCGTGGGCTCGCCCGGTCCGTTCCGCGGGCGCAAACGCAGCCTCTACGAGGGCGGCGTGCGCGTGCCGTTCATCGTGCGCTGGCCCGCGGGCATCCCCGCGGGCAGGATCGACGACACGTCGGTGATCGGCGGGGTCGATTTCATGCCGACCGTGCTGAAACTCGCCGGCGTGCCGGCGCCCGCCGGATGGCGCCCCGACGGCGAAGACGTGTCCGACATTCTCCGCGGCGCGCCGCGCGCACGGGCCAACCCGCTCATGTGGGAGTGGCGCTTCAACATCGCCGGCCACGTCAACAACCGCAGCCCGCAGCTCGCGATCCGCGACGGGGATTGGAAGCTCCTCGTCAACCCCGACCGCACCCGCGCCGAACTCTACGATCTCCGGCGCGATCCCATGCAGGTGGACAACGTCGCCGCGCAGCACCCCGAGATCGTCGCGCGCCTTTCCGATCGGGTGATCGCTTGGGCCGCCGAACTCCCGCCCGGCTCGCGCGATCCCGGCGCCGGACTCAACGACTATCCTTGGCCCGGCACCACCGCTCCAGCCGCCGCACCCTCCGGCGAAGCAGCCAAGAAAAAGACCAAGAAAAAATCCTGATTCCTTAACATCCGTCTCCTTTGTTTTCCCATGCGCCACATTCTTCTCACGCTCGCTATTGTCCTCACCTGTTTCGCCACGGCACGTGCCGCCGACCGCCCCAACATCCTCTTTATTATCTTCGACGACTGGGGCTGGCAGCACGCCGGTGCCTACGGCTCGACGTGGGTGAAGACGCCGAACTTCGACCGCGTCGCGCGCGAGGGCGTGCTGTTCAAGAATGCCTTCACCTCAAATCCCAAGTGCTCGCCGTGCCGCGCCTCCATTCTCACCGGCCGCAACACGTGGCAGCTCAAGGAGGCGGTCTCGCACAACGGCTATTTTCCCGCTGGCTTCGAGGTCTATCCCGACCTGCTCGAAAGGAGCGGCTACTCCGTTGGTCTGACCGGCAAGGGCTGGGGTCCCGGCGATTTTCGGGAGCTGGCCAAGCGCACGCGCAATCCCGCCGGCCCGTCCTTTGACGAGCACCGCAGCACGCCGCCGGCCTCCGGCATCGGGCGCAATGACTACGGAAAAAATTTCGACGCCTTCCTGGCGCAGAAGGCGAAGGACAAGCCGTTCTGCTTCTGGATGGGCTTCCAGGAGCCGCATCGCGGCTACGAGCTCAACTCCGGCGTGCGACTCGGCAAGAAGCTGGCCGATGTCACCGTGCCCCCCTACCTGCCCGACACCGCCCTCGTGCGCGGCGATCTCGCGGACTACGCGATCGAGGTCGAATGGGCGGACGCATTCATTGGCCAGGCACTCGCGTCGCTTGAGTCGCGCGGTGAATTGGAAAACACGCTCGTGGTCGTCACCTCCGATCACGGCATGCCGTTTCCTTTTGTGAAAGGCCAGATTCACGAGGACGGATTCCGCCTGCCCCTCGCGATGCGCTGGGGCAAAAACATCAAACCGGGCCGTGTCGTGGAGGACTTCATCAACGTGCGCGACTTTGCGCCGACGTGGCTCGAACTCGCCGGCCTCGCGCCTCACCCGCAGATGACAGGGCGCAGCCTGGCCGCGATCCTGCGCTCACCGCAGTCCGGCTGGATCGAAAACCGAGCCGAGATGCTCGTCGGCAAGGAACGCCATGACCTCGGCCGGCCCCACAACCTCGGCTATCCGGTGCGCGCGTTGCGGACGAAGGATTTTCTCTACGTGCATAATTTCCACCCCGACCGCTGGCCCGCGGGCAACCCGGAGAGCGATTTTGGCAACGTCGACGGGAGCCCGACGAAGGAATTCCTCAAGGCCATCGGCGGCCACTTCTACGATCTCTCCTTCGGCAAGCGGCAGCCGGACGAACTCTTTGACCTCCGCACCGATCCCGCGGGCGTGAACAACCTCGCGCACGATCTGGCGCACGCGGGCACGCTTGCGGCGATGCGCGCGCGCATGATGCAGCTGCTCACCGAGGAGCAGGACCCGCGCGCCCTCGGGCAGGCGGCGATCTTCGACACCTACCAATATGTCGGCGGCGGGGGCAACAAGAGCTACGCCAACTGGCTCAAGGCGCAGGAAGAAAAGCAAAAGCTCTCCGCGAGCGAAGGCGCGCCCAAGGCCGACCCCATGCCGAAAAAAGGCAACCGCAAGCAAGCGACTCCAGTGAAACAGCCGTGAGCGGGTGGGCCCCAAGGCCAAAGGGAAAGAAATGCGCGGCGTGAAATATGGCGGGCAGGGGCAGCAGCCGAGCCGGCGGCTGAGAAAATCCTTTCCGTCTTCGTCGGGCTGCTGCGCCTCGAACGAGCGCAGCCGGGCCTAGGCGCCCGTTTTTTCCAGTTTCACCAGCCGCCCATAGGCCACCCACTCGGCGACGAAGATGCTGCCGTCTTGGTCGAACGCGGCGTCGTGGGGGCAGACAAACTTGCCGGGCGTGAAGTGGTCGCTCGTCTTCGTGCGGAGGGTGCGGACTTCGGTCTTCGTCGTCCACCCGTCGCCCAGATTGGCCACCGTCTGGTAGTTCTCGTCGACGAGCGTCACGCGCGCATCAAGGTCCGGGATCACGGCGAGTTTGCCCTGCTGATCAAAGTGGCGGGGCGAGCGGACGGGCGTGGGAAGGAACCGCCGGTGGCTTCCATCGAGATTGAGCGCCTGCAGTCGGCCGGGCTTTTCGCCTTTGGGATCATTTTCGCCGATGACAAGCAGCGGCTCCGGGCCGCGCCGATCGACAAACAGGCCGTGCGGGTGCTGCGTGCGGCCGGCCTCCTCGCCGGGGCCGCCAAACGTGCGGACGTAGCGGCCGTCGCGCGTGTAGTGATGAACGAAGTAGGAGCCGTAGCCGTCGGCTAGGTAAACGTCGCCGTTGGGCGCCACGGCGACATTGGAGGGGCGGTATTTGAGATCGGGCTTGTCCTTATACCAGTCGGGTTTCGCGACGTGCCAGAGCACGCGTCCGTCAAGCGTCATCTTGAACAAGCCCTGCTGAAGATCGGTGACGTAGAGGACTTCACGGCCATCCTCGACGACGAGGTCGAAGCCGTGCGCCCCGCCGAAGAACTGCTCGCCCCAAGAGCGGACAAAATTGCCGTCGGCATCGAACACCACGACACAGTCCTTGCTGGGCGATTCCTTGCGCGAGGTGTGGAAGACATGCACGTGCCGGCTGCGATCTACCACGACGCCGTGCGTGAGGCCCCATTGAATCTGCGGGGGCAGCTTGGCCCAGCGATCGTTGAAGCGGTAGCGATAGCGGCCGTCGCCGATCACGACGGGATCGGGTGCGTCGGCGGCTGCAAGACGCGGCGCGATTGTGATGGTGGCAAGCGTGGCGAGAAACCCGCGGCGAGTGGTGGCCATGGATTGGTTCAATGGAGCTGAGGCCTCGAGATGTCGAGCGGGCTAGGGGCAGAGCTCAAAGGGCAGCGACAGTATCGAAACGCACGACTGCGCGCTGCTGGGCGCGCGACTCGGCGAGCGGCACGGCGAAGCGCACCTCCCAATCATCGAGCCCAGCGGGATCGACGAGCACCTGCGCGACGTCCCACTCAGGATCGGTGGGCTCGTGCAGCCAGTGGGTGTGGGCGGCGGCGCGGCCCGCGGGGTCGAGGCGGAAGCGGGTGCGGGCGTCGAAGTAGGGCGCAAAGGCGGCCTCGATACGCTTGGCCTCGGGCGAGAGCGGCGCGCCTTCCGCCGCGCTGCCGGCCTCGCCGGTCGCGAGCCGCGAGGCAGCGCTCTCCCAGTCCCGTGCGGCCACGTCCTGCAGGAAACCGAAGATCGTCGTCCGCACGAGGCGCCGGAACGCCGCTTCGTCGCGCGTGAGGTCGTAGCTTGAAGGGCGCGCGGGTTTGACGTCAGCGTCGGTTGTCGTGATGGCGAGGTCGGGATTCTTCAGGCGCTCCCATTCCTCAAGCAGGCTGGAGTCGATGCCGCGGATGAGTTCGCGAAAATAATCCTCCATCTCGATCACGGCCTCGGTCTTGGCGGCGGCGGGGACCGTCTGCGCGAGCACCTTCCAGACCTGCGAGAGGTGGCGGAGCAGCAGGCCCTCGACGCGCTGCAGGCCATACTCGCGGATATAGTCGGCGAAGCTGAGGTAGCGCTCGAACATCTCGCGCGCGACCGACTTGGGTCGGACGTGCTCCTGCTCCACCCACGGGTGCGCGGCGGCGAAGACCTTGAAGGTATCGTAGAGAAACTCGCGCAGGGGCTTCGGGTGCTCGATCTGTTCCAGCTTCTCCATACGCTCCGCATACTCGATGCCGGCGGCGCGCATTTCCTCCATCTTCGCGGTCTTCAGTTTGTCCACTTGCCGGCGTAGAATCGCGTCCGGGTCCTCGACGATGGCTTCGCAGAGCGTGAGCACGTCGAACGGATAATCGGGCGACTCGCGGTTGAGCAGTGGCAGCGTGTCGATCAGGTAGAGCGAGAGCGCCTGATGCAGGGAGAAATCGTCCTGCAGCTCGATGTTGACGCGGAGTTTTCGCCGTAGGGGCGCAGTCTCGCTGTAGCCGCGAGCGCCAGCGAGTGGAGGTTCGTCGGCTCGCTGGCGCTCGCCGCTACGAGGCAGGATCTCCACGATCTTGCGCTCGACGAGCGCGCGGAACAGCTGCCAGGCGCGTTTGCGGTGGGCACGCTTGCGGTGCTCGGTCTCGTGACAATCGCGGATGAGCTGTTGCAACGCGCGGCAGCCATCGCCGTCGCGGCCGAGCATGAGGAGGAGCATGCCGTGCGTGACTTCGAAGCGCGATTGCAGCTCCTCCGGCGGTGCCGTGCGCAGGCGCTCGAACGTCTTGGCGTCCCAGCCCACCGAGCCCTCGGGGGCGCTTTGCTTCACGAGTTTCTTTTTCTTCGAGGGATCGCGCGCGGCTTTCTCCTCGGCGCGCTTGTTCTCAATCATGTGCTCGGGCGCCTGGATGACGACGTAGCCCTTGTCGTCGTAGCCCTTGCGGCCGGCGCGGCCGGAGATCTGGCGGAAATCGCGCACGCTCAGGATCGCGGCTTTCTTGCCGTCGTATTTCCAGAGCTGCGTGAAGACGACCGTCCGGATGGGGACGTTGATGCCGACGCCGAGGGTGTCGGTGCCGCAGATAACCTTGAGCAGGCCCTTCTGCGCGAGTTGCTCGACGAGGATGCGGTATTTCGGGAGCAGGCCGGCGTGATGGACGCCGATGCCGTGACGCAACCAGCGGCGCATCTCCTTGCCGTAGGGACTGGTGAAGCGCGCGCGCTCCAGCTCGGTTTGCAGCGCGGCCTTTTCCTCCTTGGAGCAGACGGTGAGGCTCATCAGTGCCTGCGCCGCCTCGCTCGCCGCGCGCTGCGTGAAATGCACGAGGTAGATCGGCGCGCGCTTGAGCGTGAGCAGATCCGCGATGCGCTCGGTGAGCGGCACCTCGGAATACTCGAACTCCAGCGGCACCGGCCGCCGGTCGCTCCGCACGGTGATGCTCGGCGCGCCGGTGACGCGCGTCATCTCTCGCTCGAAAAAGTCCGTCGCGCCGAGCGTGGCCGACATCAGCAGGAAACGCGCGCGCGGCATCGTGAGGAGCGGCACCTGCCACGCCGTGCCGCGTTCGGCGTCCGAGTAGTAATGAAACTCGTCCATGATCACCGCGCGGATGTCGCTCTCGGCGCCGCGGTGCAGCGCGATGTTGGCGAGGATCTCGGCGGTGCAGCAGAGGACGGGTGCCTGCGGGTTCACGCTGGCATCGCCCGTCATCATGCCGACGTTTTCGGGCCCGAAGTCGCGGCAGAGCGAGAGGAATTTTTCGTTCACCAGCGCCTTGATCGGGCAGGTGTAAACGGAGCGCTCGCCCGCGCACAGGGCCTTGAAGTGAAACGCTGCCGCGACGAGGGACTTCCCGGAGCCCGTGGGCGTGTTGAGGACGACGTTGCGGCCGGCGAAGAGTTCGAGGATCGCCTCCTCCTGCTCGGCGTAGAGTTCGAGCCCGCGGCCGGCGATGGCGGTGAGGAAGCGCTCGAGCACCGCGTCGGTATCCGGCGTCGTGCCGCCCGCAGCGCGAAATGGCGCGAGCGGGGCGGTGGGCGGCAGCGGTGCGGTCATCCGCTACAAGGGCGGGACGGCGCGGCGAGAGTCAATGCGCGGGATGGAGAGATTCCGCTGTGGGATTTCGACCGCGATTGAGTGGAGAACTCACGGCTGCCCCATGTTGTTTCGCCCGCGACCACCGCCATGACGTGAGGGTGAGCCTTCGGGGCGTGCCGGAGGAGGTGAGACGTTGGCAGCAGGAGCAGTAACGGTTGCCGGGGCCGCGTTCACGGTGCTCGGCGGTGGCGAAGGTGGGGTCGAGCGGGGGGGATGGCGCTGGAAGGACGGTGGCGTCTGCACGTTGCCCGTAGGCGCAGGTGCGGTCGGGGCAGGGCGGCTGAATTGGCGATAGGATGTGGACGGAGCTGCGATGGCACTCGCTCCTGATCCGGCGGGCGCGGGTGCTTGCACCACGGTTGGAGGGATGGTGCGGCCGGGCTGACCGCGTTCGCGGTATTCGTGGGAGCGAGCGGGCGCGGCCGGGCGGGTGGACGGCGGCACGGTCGGGGCGAGGGCGGGGAGGTTGGGCAGTGGCGGCGCCACCACGGTGGGGGGCGAAATCCGCGACCGCGCGGACTCGGGTCGGGGTTGGCGAGTGACTGCGTTCGGGCTCGGTTCGCTGGGGCGGGGCGCGGAAGGGCTGAGATGCACCGGGCGGACGGGCAGGCCGGCGCGATGCTCGATCCGGGCGAAGGGCTGGGGCTGGACCACAGCCGGTTTCGAGCGCGGGGCAGCATTGTAGTTCGCGCGCACGACCTGCGGCGACGGGCGCCAACTGCGCACGTCGGGCGTGCGGGCATAGGCGGCGCCGATGGGCGGTGCGGTGACGAGGGGGCGCGTCCAGTTATGGCCAGCCCAGTGACGATGGCGATTGCCGACCCAGATGGTGTGGCGACGCCAGTCGCATTCAAAGGCGAGCCACGAGCCCACGGCCACTCCGGCCCCAAACGTGAAAAACGGCCGCGGGTAAGCGTAGTCGTAATGCGAGCGCGACACGAACACGACCTCGGGCTGGTAGTAGGGCACGTAGATCACGTCGGGCTGCGCGGGCACGATGCGAATCACGTCGGCCTCGGCGATGACCTGCTGCTGCGGCGTGTCGGTCAGGGTGCCGGCGGCGCGGGCCTGGGCGCGGAGGCGTTGCATGGCCTGCATTGTCTCGGCGGGTTGCTCGGCGAAGGCTTCGCCGACCTGCTTGGTCCAGGCGAGATTCTCGTCCATCCAGACGAGCACGGCGGGATAATTTGTCAGCGACTTCACGCTTTCGTCCCACGCGCGATGCTCAATCTGCGAACGGTCATTGGGATTGTCGCGGACGTGGCGCGCGGCGAGCACGACATCGGCCGGGACCGTGGCCGCGGGCAGAATGATGGCGATCAGCGCGTCAGGGTAGAGTGCAATGGGGGCGAGGAGCTTTTCGAGTTCCTCGGGCGAACGGCGCGCGGCCATCGCCGAGGCGGCCGTCGCGGTGTCCTGGGCACCGCCCAACCCTGCGGTGAGTGTGATCAGGACGAGCAAGGCGCAGAGTGTTTTCATGGGAGGGAAGGGGAACAGCTGACTCCGACGGCCGACAGCATAGCGCTATTCAACTTTCTGCGAAGGGCAACCCAGGCGGTGGCGGCGCGCGTCTCCACCAGTCGGTTCAGCACGTCCACTCAAATCTCGGCGGGCAGGGACGCCCACCGCTACGTCAAATCTGCGAATAAGCCGTGGGCGCGAGGAAACGCGGGGTGTTCTTTGTCATGTTGTCTTTGTATTTCGGCAGATCCTTCATCGCGACCCAGCGCGGGTCGGGGCCGAACTTCTTCCAGTTGGCGAGGTGTGTCTTCAGGTCGGCCGCGCCGGTGATGTAGCGCAGATGGGGCAGGTTGGGCCCGGCGATCGCCTGGCCGAAAAACACCGGGGACATCGCGAGGCTCCGCATGATTTCGGTCTCCCCGTCATCAAACATGGCCATCTTGTTTAGAGCGGCGCGTTCACTGTGGCTCTCGTAGTCGCGCATCTCGAAGATGCGGTGGGGCGCCTTGGCCGTGGAAAAATCGGGCACAGCCATGCGGGGCATGCTGGCAAAGGCGCGCAGCAGCCAGGTGTCGATGCGGTCGAAGGCCGGGCTGGCCTTCGGCGTGTTGAGGTAGGCGGCGCCGGCCTGCAGCACGGCGGCGTCGGTGTTGAGATCGGCGCTCACGCTCACGAACGATTCGAGCGACGCGTGCGGCACGAGCACCCAGACCGGCGAGTCGGCCTTGGGCTTGGAGGTGGCGGCGGCCTTGTCCACGTCGAGCTCGGTGAACACGCCGACGTGTTTCACGCCGCGGCGATTGAGGGCCGGGATGAAGGCCTGGCCGAGATAGGCGTCGAGGCCGGCGGTCGAGGCGCCGGGTTTGAGGCGATAGAGGCGCACTTCGTAGTATTCGCGGCCCGCATTGGCGGGCGCGGCGGAGACACGGCCGGCCGTGGCGGCGACGGCGGAGGCGGCGAGGGAAGTTTTGAGGAAATCGCGACGAGGGAGTTTCATGGGGGTGGAGAGCAGGAGAGAAACGGTGTTCGGCCGGCCTGACGAGCGCCGCGTGGTGACGCTGCGAAAAAAGTTATCGCCCAGCCCGGGCCGACGGCCTTCCATCCGCGGCTAGTTTCGCCACGAATCAACCCTCGTTCCCCGCACTATGTCCGCTCCTCTCTCGATCGCATTCATCGGCACTGGCGTCATGGGCCGCAGCATGGCGGGCCACCTGCAAAAGGCCGGCCACACCCTGCATGTTTACAACCGCACGCGTGAAAAAGCGCAGGTGCTCATCGATGCGGGCGCGCAATGGCATGACTCGGCCGGCGCCGCCTCGGCTGCCGCCGATGTCGTGATCACGATGCTCGGGTTTCCGATCGATGTGGACGCGACCTATCTCGGCGCCGGCGGCATCGTTGAGCGCGCCAAGCCCGGCGCGCTGCTGATCGACATGACGACCTCGAGCCCCGTGCTCGCGCGCAACATCGCCGCGGCCGCCGCCAAGCGCGGCCTCGCCTCGCTCGACGCGCCGGTCTCCGGCGGCGATCTCGGCGCGAAGGAAGCGCGCCTCGTGATCATGGTCGGTGGCGACGCCGCGGCGTTTGCCCGCGCCAAGCCACTCTTCGAGATCATGGGCAAGAACATCGCCCTCCTCGGCGCCGCGGGTGCCGGCCAGTATTGCAAGATGGCCAACCAGATCGCTGTCGCCGTCGGCATGGTCGCTTGGGTCGAGGCGCTCGCCTACGCCAAAAAGGCCGGCCTCGATCCCGCCGCCGTCCACGCGAGCATCAGCGGCGGCGCCGCGGGCAGCTGGGCGCTCACCAACCTCGCGCCGCGCGCCCTCAGCGACAATTTCGCGCCAGGGTTCTACGTGAAGCACATCATCAAGGACATGAAGATCGCCCTCGATAGCGCCGCTGAGCTGAAGCTCGACCTGCCCGGCCTCGCGAATGCGAAAAAGCTCTACGAGCAAGTCGCCGCCAAGGGTTGGGAAGACAACGGCACCCAGGCCCTCTACAAGCTCTACACTTCGCTCTGAAACCCAGTCCCTGGAAATCCCCATGAAACTCACCGGCCAGTTCCGCGCCCGTGTCCTCGCCCGTGAATGGGTCGTCGGCACTTTCATTAATCTCGGTTCCTCCGTCACAGCCGAGATGGCCGGCGACCTCGGCTTCGACTGGCTGCTACTCGATCACGAGCACGGACCAGGTGGCGAAGACACGATGCTGCACCAGCTCCAGGCTGTCGGCGCGACGGGCGCCGCACCCATTGTGCGCATCGCGGCCAACGAGACGCCGCGCTTCAAGCGCGCACTCGACATGGGCGCGCACGGCGTGATGGCGCCGTGGGTGAGCACCGCCGCGGAGGCGCGCGCCGCCGTCTCCGCCATGCGCTACCCGCCGCTCGGGCTCCGCGGTGTCGCGAAGATCAATCGCTCCGCCGGCTTTGGCGGGAGCTTTGAGGAATACTACGTCAACGCCCACAAGTGGCTCCTCACCGTCGTCCAGATCGAGACGCCCGAGGCCGTAGCCAACGCCGCCGAGATTGCGGCGATCGACGGCGTGGACGTGATCTTCGTCGGGCCCACCGATCTCAGCTACAACATGGGCATCCGTGACCAGCTCGATCACCCGCGCTTCACCGAGGCGCTCGTGAAGGTGAGCGAAGCCGCGAAGCAGCACGGCAAGGCCGCCGGTATCCTCGTCCACAACCCCGCTCTCGTCGCCAAGTGCCGCGAGCTCGGCTACACGTTTGTCGCGCTCGGCAGCGACGGTGGCAGTGTCCGCGCCGGCCTCGCCTCGATCCTCAGCACCCTGCGCGGGAAATAGCCGCGCCCGCCGCACTCTTCGCCCAATGCGCCTCACCGAACTCCGCATTACCCCCATCGCCCTCGGCGATCCGCCCTTGCTCAACGCCGCGGGCCTCCACGCGCCGTGGTGCCTCCGCACCGTCGTCGAGATCGTGGCGGACAACGGCCTGACCGGCCTCGCCGAGGTGCCGGGCAGCGCAGCGATCAACGCGAAGCTGGAGGCGGCGCGCGCCGTCGTCCTCGGCCGCGATCCACTCAACTGGCACGCGCTGCGCGCGGCGCTGCGGGCGCACTTCGGCACCGATTCGGCCGCGGCCCGCGGTGACAAACCGTGGGACCAGCGGGCCCTCGTGCAGGTGGAGAGCGCGCTCGATGTCGCGTGCCTCGACTTGCAGGGCAAGGCCTTTGGCGTGCCCGTCGCCACGCTGCTCGGCGGCATCGCGCGCGAACGCGTGCCGTATTCCGCCTACCTTTTCTACAAATACGAGGGTGCGGGTGGCGACCTCGCCTTCGGCACCGATCCCAAGGCGACGGGCTGGGCCGCCGCGCGCCAAAAGGCCGCGCTCGATCCCGCGGGCGTTGTCGCGCAGGCGCAGGCGATGGTGAAGGAGTTCGGCTTCGAATCGATCAAGCTCAAGGGCGGCTGCTTCGAGCCCGCGCAGGAAGTCGCCGCGATGAAGGCTCTGAAGGAGGCGTTTCCCCGCCACCCGCTCCGCCTCGATCCCAACGCGCTCTGGACCGTCGATACCTCGATCACGTGGGGCCGCGAACTCGAGGGCGTGCTCGAATACCTCGAGGATCCGTGCCGCACCCAGGAGGGCATGGCCGCCGTGCGCAAGGCGGTAAAACTCCCGCTCGCGACCAACATGTGCACGACGTCGTTCGACGATCTGCCCGGCAGCGTGCGCCACGGTTCGGAGGACATCATCCTGACCGATCACCATTTTTGGGGCGGGCTCCACTCGTCGATGGAGCTGGCGGCGCACTGCCGCACGTTTGGCCGCGGCGTGTCGATGCACTCCAACAACCACGGCGGCATCTCGCTCGCAGCGATGACGCACCTCGGCGCCGCCATGCCCAACCTGACCTACGCGCTCGACACGCACTACCCGTGGCAGTGGGAGGATTTCATCGTCGGCGGTCGGATGAAAATCGAGGGTGGCTGCGTGACCCTGCCCAAGGGCCCCGGCCTCGGCGTCGAACTTGACCGCGCCGCCCTCGCGCGCGCCCATGAAAACTACAAGCGTTGCGGCCTGACCGAGCGCAACGACGAGCCGGAGATGCAAAAGAAAGTGCCCGGTTGGAAATTCAAGCAGACGCGCTGGTAAAGGCAGTGGGCGTTGAACGAAAGATTCGTCGGGCTGTGGCTTCCCGCTCCCACGAATCGAAGTTGCAAGGGTCCGGGGACTAGCCTCCGGACCCTTGGTATGTAACGCGGTCAGTCTCCGCGAAAGTCGGCCCGACCTTTATTTCGAGGGGTTGGCTGCAGCCTCAAGCTGCGCCACCGCGTCCGCATAGACGGTGAAACGCGCCTTGATGGCGGAGCGGGCTTCCGTCCAGCCGTCCTTTTTGGCGGTCTTCGCGGTATGCAGGCTCTGTTTCAGGTGATCCTCTTTCTGGCGAACGTCCGTGTGCGCGTCCTTGAATGCCTTTTGCGCCTCCTGCGTCAGCATCCCGGTCTTTTGCTGCAGGGCCGCCACGGCATCGCCCGCGCTTCTGATCTTGGACTCGATCTCGGCGATCAACCGATCGCGCCCATCATGATCGGCGGATGAAATCGTGATCAAGGTTGCCTCGCGGTCGAGCGCCGCCGCGACACCGGAGCCGAGTTGGGCGAAGGCAATTGTGCCGCCGAGCAGCAGCGAGGTGAGTAGGACGGAGAAGTTGCGCAGCATTTGGTTTATCATGGGAGGGTCCTTTGTTTAAGGGTTCGCCGGTTGTGTGCCCGCGTGGAAAAAAATGTTCCGAGGGCCGCCCGGGCTTCACGCGCCATTTTTTGTTTTTGCCCTAGAGCCACCGTGAATTGCGTTCGTTTCCCTGGTGGCGATAATTCCACCGAAATATTTCACGCTCAACCGCGGGCATTATGAACGTCTCACGGAAAATGAAAATCCAACTGGATTTTCCGAGGATGAGCGGATGACAATCCACGCATGAGCACCCCATCGCAACGTCTGGCGCAGAAGCATGCCCTCGTGACCGGCGGCGGTTCGGGCATCGGCCGTGCGATCTCGCTGCGGCTCGCGGCCGAGGGCGCGCACGTGACGGTGCTGGAGCGCAGCACGGCGGAGGGCGAGCGCACCGTGGCGGAAATCCGCGCCGCGGGCGGCGCGGCCCGCGTGGTGGCGGCGGATGTGTCGGACACCGAGGCGATGCACGCCGTCTTTGCATTGCTGGAGAAACTCGACGTGCTGGTGAACAACGCCGGCATCGCCCACGTTGGCAACGTCACCACCACGACCCCGGCTGATCTCGATCGGATCTATGCCGTCAACGTGAAGGGCGTCTATCATGGCCTGCATTTCGGCGTGCCGCGTCTGCTCGCCGCGGGCGGCGGGGCGATTGTGAACCTCGCGTCGCTGGCGTCGAAGGTTGGCCTGGCCGATCGGTTTGCCTACGGCATGAGCAAGGGCGCGGTGCTCACGATGACACTCTCGGTTGCGCGGGACTTCGTGGACAAAAAAATCCGCTGCAACTGTGTGTGCCCGGCGCGCGTGCATACGCCGTTTGTCGATGGGTTCATTGCCAAGAATTATCCGGGCAAGGAAAAGGAGATGTTTGCCAAACTCTCCGCCGCGCAACCCATCGGCCGCATGGGCGAGCCGCACGAGATTGCGGCGCTGGTAGCGTTTCTCTGCTCGGACGAGGCATCGTTCATCACCGGCTGCGCCTACGACATCGACGGCGGGGCGACGTTGCTGCGGTAGCATCGATGCTCTGCCGTTCCGCCGAGGCAATCGCCGTAGGGGCGCAGTCTTGCTGCGCCTTCTCTGATCCGCGTGGAAACCCAGGGCGCAGCAAGACTGCGCCCCTACGGGGATGCTACCTTCCGGTCTGCTGCAGAAACGCCCGCGAGGGCCCGTGGTTCGGATCGATGGCGAGGGCGAGCTGGGCGGCGGTCTGCGCTCCGGCACGGTCGCCGGTTTGCCAGAGCACGGTGGCGCGCGCGTAGGGATAGTCGGCGGCGCGCGCGTTGATTTGCTCGGCGCGCTGGAGCGCGGTGATGGCGTCGGCGGGGCGATTGGTCTGCGCGAGGAGCAGGCCGAGGTTATACCACGCGCGGTCGTGGGTGGGGGCGCGGCGCACGGTCTCGCGGAGCGCCAGCTCGGCATCGGGGAATTTGCGCGCGGCGGCGAAGGCGAGTGCGGCGTTGAAGGACTGCACCGGATCGGTCGGCGCGAGCTGCGCGGCGCGCCAGAGCGAGGCGGCGGCTTCGGCGGGCTTGCCGGTCTCGTTGAGAATGAGGCCGAGGGTCTCGTGGATGCCGGGAGAATTTGGGTCCCACGCGGCGGCCTTGCGGAGCTGCGCCTCGGCTTCGGCGGGTCGGCCGCGATTGAAAAGGTCCTGCCCGATGCGCAGCCGGCCCGAGGGCTGGTCGGCGGAGACGGCCAGGTAGGCGTCGAGTTCGCGGCGCAACGGCGAGTCGGGCGGCAATTCACCCGAGAGGGGCCACGCGGCGTCGAGGCGCACGAGGCGCGTGGCGTCGTTGAGCAGCGGGCGCAGCGCGGCGGCGCCGTCCGGCGAGGCGGCGAGCACCTGCGCCGCGGCCGAGCGCACGAACGGATCGGCGTCGCCGGCGGCGGTGCGCGCGGCAGCGAGGACGTTCGGGTGGTTTGCGGCGTAGTTGCGCGTCAGGAGCAGCAGCGTGGCGCGCCAGGCGGGCACATCCTCGGTGGCGATCAGTTCGAGGAGTTTGTCGGACGCGCCCGGGGCGCCGGCTTGGGCGGCGGCGGAGGCGCGGGCGCGGGCGCGCTGGCGGGAGTCCAGTTTCGCACCATACCACTGGTCGGCGTGGGTGATGGCCCAGTCGGTGTCCTTGTCGGTGTGGCAGCGGTTGCAGGCGTTGGGGATGCCGAGTTCCTTGGTGAGCAGCGGATCGGGCTTGGTGAAGCCGTGGTCATGGCGCGGGTCGCGCTGCATGTAGGTCGTGGTCGGCATGTGGCACGAGACGCACTGGTTCCCCGTGCTGCCGGCGGCGTGGCGCGAGTGCGCGAGCGGGTCGATGACCGGGGCGTTGAGGCGCGGAGAGGGGCCGTGGCACTGCATGCAGAGCGCGTTGTTGGACGCAGGGAGCTTGGTCTTGGCGCTGTGGGGATCGTGGCAGTCGAGGCAGGTTACGCCGGCTTTGCCGCCCATGCGGCTCGTCATGAAGCCGGTGTAGTTGAAGACCTCGTCGCGCATCTGGCCGTCGGGGTAAAACACGCTGGCCTCCGTCGGCAGCGTGAGCCGGTAGTGATCGTGGTAGGGTGCGCCGGGGATGAGCCGGCCAGTGAGGAGTTCGTTGCGCGCATGGCAAGGGGCGCAGGTTTCCTGCGCGCGCTTGAGATCGGTGGCGGTGAGATTGACGGGGGCGCGCGGGGGCGCGGATTTGCGGGCGGGATCAAAATGGCTCGCCGGCAGATCGCCGTGGCATTGCACGCAGCCGATGCCGTGCTCGCGCCACTTCGTCGCGTAGGTATCGGCGACGGGATCGTAATTTTTCTCGTAGGCGGTCATGTGGCAGTGGGCGCACATGGAGTTCCAGTTCATGCCGCGGCCGGTCCAGTGGCCCCACTCGCCGCGCTGGCGGCGCTCGTCGCCGAAGACGTTGAACCATTCCTTTTTCGCCGGATCGAAGGTGAGCTCGGCGGCTTGGAAGCGACCGCCATCCTGCGGCACGACGTATTGGCGGATGGGCGTGTGGCCGAGCGCAAACTCGGCGATGTAGGATTCGACCGCGGAGGTGCCGGCGCGCTTCTCCGTGAAGTGCGGGCGGCCGTCCTTCCATTCGAGACGATAGTCGATCCCGTGGGCGGAAAACTCCTGCGGGGTGCCGAAGGCGTCCGCGTCCGCCTGCGGCTCGACGGGACGGTTGGCGAGGGCGTGGTGCGAGGCGGACCAGGATTTGTAGATGTCCTCGTGGCAGGCGCGGCAGTCGGCTGATTTCAACGCGGGGACTTGGGCGACGCTGGCGGCGGATTTTTCCGGCGCGCGGCCGCACCCGGCGGCAAGCGCGAGGACGGTCGCTGTGGCGAGGGCGCGGAAGTGGCCGGGGAGAATCATGGGCGCGCGAAGCAGAGGCGAACGAACCGGCGAAGACAATTGCGGCGTGCGAAAATCCGCGTGTGGTGGCGCGATGCTCCTCGACTTCACGACCCTCCGCCCGCGCGACGCCTACGCGTGGATGATCTCGACCATTTTGCCCCGGCCCATTGCGTGGGTTTCGACGATCTCGGCGGAGGGACGGACCAACCTCGCGCCCTTTTCGTTTTTCCAAGGGGTGACGGCGAATCCACCGACCCTGATGTTCTGCCCGGTGAACACCCGCGACGGCACGAAGAAGGACACGGTGCGCAACATCGAGGGGGTGCCGGAGTTCGTGGTGAACCTTGTGCCGTTTGCCCTGGCACAACAGATGAACGCGAGCGCGGCCATGCTGCCTTATGGCGAGAGCGAGTTTGAAAAATTTGGCATCACCGCTGCGCCGAGCGCCAAGGTGCGGCCGCCGCGTGTGGCGGGGGCGCCGGTGGCTTTCGAATGCACGCTGGATCGCATCGTGCACATCGGCGAGGGGGCGCTGGCGGCCAATGTGGTCTTTGGCCGCATCTTGGTGGCGCACGTGAGCGACACCGTGCTCGACGCCGAGGGGCTGCCCGACTCCGCCAAACTTGATCTCATCGGGCGGCTGGGCGGCGATGGTTACGTGCGGACGAGGGATCGGTTTGAGATGGAGCGGCCGTAAGCTGGTGGCTGCGAGCGCCAGCGAGTGGTTCGGCGCATCCGCTCGCTGGCGCTCGCGGTTACGAGGAAATCTCTCCGCGCGTCGCCACCCAGAACCGGCACTCGTCGGAAAAATCAAGGACAGCGCGGGATTCCTTCGCGACTTCGGCGCGCATCGCGTCGAAGGTGTGGCGCCAGCCGGTGGCGGCGAGGTCGTCCTGAATCTCGCGGCGGTCGGGGAGGTGCATGAAGGTGCGGCCGGCCTCGTCCTCGAAGTAGCGGTCGCCGAACTCGACGAGCCGCGGGTCCTGCTCGCCGCGGATCCAGCGCAGGGTCTCCAGCCGCCAGAGTGCCTGTTCGGTGGGCGAGGAGTCGCGGTCGTGCGTCGTGAAGAGCAACGGCGCGTCCGGCGCGCAGACCCGGTGCAACTCGCGCAGCGCCGCGCGGCGCTGCGCGCGGCCGGGGATTTGCATCAGGCCGTTGAAGAGAAAGAGCGCGCCGGCATAAGGTGGCGCGAGGCGCGAAGCGACAGGCGAGAGGTCGGTGGCGTCGGCGTGAAGCAGGGTCATCGCCTCGGCTCCGCGCTCGGCGGCGAGGCTGCGGGCTTGATCGATGAGTTCATCGGCGAAGTCGAAGGCCGTGATATTCCGATAACCGAGCGACCAGAGCCCGAGGGTGACGCGGCCGGCACCGCAGCCCGCCTCCAACAGCGGCGCAGTCTGATCCGGAAAGAATCGATCGATGAGCACGCGCTCGGAAGCCCAGAGCCCGAGTTCGTGCGCGGCGCGCGTGTAGTGGACGACCGAGAGCAGGTCGTTGAAGTCGGCGCGGACGGTGGCGGCGGTTATTTTTTGCGCGTCCACGCGGCGATGAACATGCCGTTGGCGTTCAGCTGATGGGGCCAGAGCTGCACGGCGGGGAGGGCCGAGCCGAGGCCGGCGAGGGGCGTGGGCTCAAGCTCCGGGTGCGCGGCGGAGAAGGCCTCGGCGACCGCGGTGGTCTCGCTGCGCGTCATCGTGCAGACGGCGTAGATGAGGCGCCCGCCCGGCTTCAGCGAGCCGGAGACCTGGTTGAGCAACGCGAGCTGCACGGCCGCGAGCTCGCGGACGTCGTCGGGTGTGGTGGTCCAGCGCGCCTGCGGATTTCGCTGCCACGTGCCTGTGCCGCTGCATGGGGCATCGACAAGGATGCCGTCGAATTTGGCGCGCGTCGGGAGCTTGGCGCCGCCGTCCCAGAGTTCGGCGCGGTAGTTGAAGAGCTGCGCGCGCTTGGCGCGGCGCTTGAGGGTGGCGAGGCGTCCGCTGTGGCGGTCGCTGGCCCAGACGAGGCCGCGGTTCATCATCTGATCGCAGAGGTGGAGCGTCTTGCCGCCTTCGCCAGCGCAGGTGTCCCACCACGTCTCGCCGGGCTGAGGTGCGCAGGCTAGGCCCACGAGCTGCGAGGCGAGGTCCTGAATCTCAAACTCGCCCGATTCAAACTGCGGAGTGAGGTAGAGGTCCTGTCGGCCGGTGTAGCGCAGGGCATCGGGCGCGCGCTCGATGCGCTCGCAGGTCCCGAGTTTGGCGGCGAGCGAGTGACTCTTGTGCGGGCGGGCGCGAATCCAGAGCGCGGGATCCTGCTGGAGGAGCCGGAGGCAGTCGATGGAGAGATCCATCTCGGCATGCGCCCATTCGGGCACCACGCGGGCGGCCAGCGCCTCCGGCTTTACCGAGGCGGGATCCAGTTTGAAGCGTTGATGGAGCTTGGAGGCGGCCTCCACGCGGCGCTGCGTCGATAGCTTGGGATCGAGCCACTGGAACCAGCGGTAGTAAATGAAGACCGCGTGGCTGACCGCGCGGCGCATCATCGGATGCATGTCGCCGAGACGCGCGAAGTAGCGGCGCAGCGCGGCATCGGCGCGGAGCTGGGGCGAGACCGTGGCGATGACGCTGGCGGCGTGATTCAGCGTGGCTGAGTTTTCCATCGGACAGAGGAAACACCCTGCGCGCGCAAATGAAAGGGTCGATTTGCGCGCAGAGGGCAGGGAGGGAGGCGGGGCCGCGGGGGCTGCCGCCGAGTGGTCTTGCCGCGCGGCTAGACGGCGTCGCGCGTCGGCTTGCCGTCCACGAGGCGCAGCAGGCCGAGCGGGTTGGCATTCTTCAGCGCGTCCGGGAGGAGATCGTCGGGCAGTCCCTGGTAGCAGACGGGCCGGGCGAAGCGCAGGATGGCGGCGGTGCCGACGGAGGTGAAGCGCCCGTCGCTGGTCGCCGGGTAGGGGCCACCGTGGTTCATTGCGGGGCTGACTTCGACGCCGGTCGGGAAGCCGTTGACCACGATCCGGCCCGCGATGCGCTCAAGTGTGGCCAGCAGCGGGCGGGCCCCGGTGAGATCGGCGGCGTTGCCGTGGATCGTGGCCGTGAGCTGGCCCTCGAGGGCGCTAGCGCAGGCGGAGAGTTCATTCGCGTTGTCGGCGAGCACGAGAAGCGTGAAGGGCCCGAAGGCTTCCCTCGCGAGTTCGGGGTGCTCGAGGAAGTTCTTGGCACTCGTGGTGGCGACGGTGGGGCGGCCGGCCTGACCAAGGTCCTCGATGTCCTCGACCGGCTGCGACGCGGCCAGGACCGTCACGCCGTCCACGGAGGTGATCGCATCGCGGCTGGCGACGAAGGACTCGCGAATGGCGCTTGTGAGCATCGTGGCGCAGGGGGCATGACGCACCGCATCGGAGAGTTTCTGGGCGAAGGCATCAGACTCCGCGCTGCGCACAGCGAAGACGAGGCCCGGCTTGGTGCAGAACTGGCCGACGCCGAGCGTGAACGAGGCGAAGAGTCCCTGCGCGATTTCGGCGGCGCGATCCTTGAGAGCGCCAGGGAGAATGAAGAGGGGGTTGAGGCTGCTCATCTCGGCGAAGACCGGGATGGGGCTCGGCCGCGACGCGGCGGCTTCGCACAGAGCGCGGCCGGCGGTGAGCGAGCCGGTGAAGCCGACGGCGGCGGTCTCCGGGTGCTTCACGAGCGCGATACCGGCGGTCGCGCCGCTGCCGTGGATGAGCGAGAACACGCCGCCGGGGAGACCGCACGCCGCGACCGCGCGCTTGACGGCGCGGCCGACAAGTTCGGCGGTGCCGGGGTGGGCGCGGTGGGCCTTGACGATGACCGGGCAACCGGCGGCAAACGCGGAGGCCGTGTCGCCGCCCGCGACGGAGAATGCGAGCGGGAAATTGGACGATCCGAAGACGACGACCGGTCCGACGGGCAGCAACATGCGGCGCAGGTCGGGGCGCGGCTGCGGCTGGCGATCAGGTTGGGCGGGATCGATGCGGGCATCGACCCATGAGCCGTCGCGAACGACGGAGGCGAAGAGGCGGAGCTGGCCGCAGGTGCGGGCGCGCTCGCCGGCCAGGCGGGTGAGCGAGAGTCGGGTTTCCTCATGCGCGCGTTTGATGAGCAGATCGCCGATGCCCTCGATCTCGGCGGCGATCGCCTCGAGGAACTTGGCCCGATCGGCCCCGGAGCGGGCGCGGAAGGTGGGGAAGGCGCTGGCGGCGAGGTTCACCGCCTGATCGATTTCAGTCTCGGAGGCTTCGTGGAACTCGGGATCGAGCTTGGCGTTCGACGCCGGATCAACGGCGCGGAAGGTGTTATCACTATGGCGGCCGGTGGCGCCGGCGATGAGGGAGAGGCCGTGGAGGGTCATGGAGGGGGAGGGTAAGTTAAGGGCGGAAACGAAAACTCAGGCAACGGGATTGATGAGCGTGCCGACGGGTTCAAGCGTGATGCGGATCTCGTCGCCGGAACGCAGCGTGAAGCTGTCCGGCGGGACCGTGCCGGTGCCGGTCATGAGGTAGGCGCCGCGCGGGAAACTGTTCTCGCGGAAAAGCCACTCGGCGAGCGAGGGCAGGGGGCGCTTGATCTGGCCGACGGTGGTCTTGCCGGCGAAGGCCTTCCTCCCGCGGCGGCGGATCTCGATCGCGATGACGGCGTCGCGGGGCGGGAGTTTTTCCGTGACGACGAGGCAGGGGCCGAGGGCGGCGCTGCGATCGTAGACCTTGGCCTGCGGCAGGTAGAGGGGGTTCTCGCCCTCGATGTCGCGCGAGCTCATGTCATTGCCGATCGTGTAGCCGAAAATCCAGCCGGCGGCGCTGATGGCGAGGGTCAGCTCGGGCTCGGGGACGTTCCATTTCGAGTCGGCGCGGATGCGCACGGGCGTGCCGGGCGCGGCGACGCGATGGGGTGTGGCCTTGAAAAACAGTTCCGGCCGGTCGGCGTCGTAAACCTTGTCGTAGAAGGTGCCGCCGCCGGCGTCCTTCGACTCCTCCATGCGCGCGGTCTTGCTGCGGAGATAGGTCACGCCCGCGGCCCAGACTTCCTGCGAGCCGAGCGGCGCGAGCAGCGAACCGGCAGAGGGCGCGGCCACGCGCTTGGCCGCGGCGAGCGCCTCGCGCGCGAGCGTGAGCGGATGGGCAGAGGTAAAAAGCGCATCGAACGTGAAGGCGGTGGGCGCGGCGTAGTAGGAGCCTTTGCTCTCGATGACGATGCTGGTGGGGGTGGAGAAGAGGCGGAGCATGTTTAAAAGGGTGATGGGCTGTGAGCGATGGACTCGATCATTTGTTTTTCTTGGCGGCTTTCTCGACGTTGCTGGCCGGCACCATGCCTTGCACGGTCCAGCCACCGTCAACGAAGAGCGTCTGGCCGGTGATGTAACTGGAATCATCGGACGCGAGGAAAAGCGCGGGGCCGATCATCTCCTCCGGCTCGGCGGTGCGCCCGAGGGGAATCATCGCGCCCCAGACGCGGCGGTAATCGGGATCATCGCGGAGATTGCGGGCGACGTTGACGGGGCCGGGGGCAAAGGTGTTCACGCGGATCCCGAGGGAGGCGAGCTCGACGGCGAGCTGCTTGGTGAGGCCGTGGATGCCGGCCTTGCTCGTGCCGTAGGCGACGAGGTTGCGCACGGCGAGTTCCGCGCACTGGGTGGAGACGTTGACGATGCTGCCCGCGGTCTTGGTGTCGCGCATCCAGCGTGCGGCGGCGAGCGAGCAGAAGAAGGTGCCCTTGAGATTCGTGTCGAGGACGGTGTCCCACTTCTCCTCGGTCGTGTCGAAGAAGCCGGCCCAGCCGGTGAGGCCGGCGTTGTTGATCAGGACATCGAGACGCGGGAACGACTTTTTGGCGGCGGCAAACATCCGGTCGATCTGCTTCACGCTGCGGAGGTCAGCGCGAACGACGAGGGCGCGGCGTCCGAGCGCGCGGATTTCGGCGGCGGCAGAATCAGCGCCCGTGCGATCGGTGTGGCAGTTGAGGATGATATCGGCGCCGGCGCGTGCGCAGCCGAGGGCCAGGGTGCGGCCGATGCCGGTGCTTGCGCCGGTGACGAGGACAGTTTTTCCGGAGAGACGCATGGTCGAGGGGGAGGCGGGGATGTGTTTAGTGCAGCAGGGCCTTGAGATCGGCGAGCGAAAGTTTTGCTGCGGTTGCATCGCTGGCCTCGAACACACCGGCGAGGAGGGCGCGCTTTTCATCCTGCAGCGCGAGCACCTTCTCCTCCACGGTGCCGGACGCGATGAGTTTGTAGCTGGTGACCGCGCGGGTCTGGCCGATGCGGTGGGCGCGGTCGGTGGCCTGCGCCTCGGCGGCAGGATTCCACCAAGGATCGAAATGCACGACGGTATCGGCGCCGGTGAGGTTGAGGCCGGTGCCGCCCGCCTTGAGCGAGAGCAGGAAAACCGGGATATCAGCCGAGGCCTGGAAGCGATCGACCTCGGCTTGGCGCGCGCGCGTCGGCATCGACCCGTCGAGGTAGCAATGCGCGATGGCTTGCGCGTCGAGCTCGGTGCGGAGCAGTGCGAGCAGTGAAGTGAACTGCGAGAACACGAGCACGCGATGGCCATCGTCGATGGCCTCGGCGAGGAGTTCGGAAAAATTGTCGAGCTTGGCGGAGATGTCGGCGGGTGAATCGGGCGCGACAAGACGCGGGTCGCAGCAGATCTGACGCAGGCGGAGGAGCTGGGTGAGCGCGGCGAACTGGAGCCGGGCCTCGCTGGCCCCGCCGGCCTCGAGATCGAAAAGCTCGCGTTCGGATCGCTCCTGCGTGTCGCGGTAGAGCTTGGCTTGAGCGGGAGTAAGCTCGCACCAGATCACATGCTCAAGCTTGGCGGGCAGCTCGGGCGCAACCGCGCGCTTGGTGCGGCGCAGGATGTAGGGCGCGGTTTGCGCGCGGAGCCGTTCGTCGAACCAGGCGCGCTCATCGCCGCGGAGTCCGGAAGGGACTTTTTGCAGATAGCCGGGCAGCAGGAATTCGAAGAGCGTCCGCAGATCGTCGAGCGAGTTTTCGAGGGGCGTGCCGGTGAGGAGGAAGCGGGCGTGGGCGCGCAGGGCGCGGAGCGCGGCGGCGTTCTGCGAGCGGCGGTTCTTGATGTGCTGGGCCTCGTCGGCGACGACGGCCGTGAATTCGATGGTCGCAAACAGAAGCTGATCGCGCGCGAGCGTGCCGTAGCTCGTGATCACGAGATCGTGGGCGGCGAAATCTGCGCTGCCAGCAAGGCGCTGCTCCGCGTGGTGGACGAAGACCCGGAGTTGCGGGGCAAAACGCGCGGCCTCGCGCCGCCAGTTCTCGAGGAGCGAGGCGGGGCAGACGACGAGTGACGGGGCTTGGCCGCGGCTGCGCGCAGCGGTCAGCAGGGCGAGCGCCTGGAGCGTCTTGCCGAGGCCCATCTCGTCCGCGAGCACCCCGCCAAGTCCGTGGCGGTGCAAGTGCCAGAGCCACGCGGCCCCGAGGCGCTGGTAGGGGCGGAGCTGGGCGTCGAAGGCCGGCGGAACGGGAGCGGGCGACAGCGCGGTGAGATCGCGGAGCGCGGCGCTGCGGGCGCGCCATGCCTCCGGCGGCTGAAAGCCGGGGGAAAGTTCCTCGATGATCTCCTGCGCCTCGGCGGCGCGCGCGGCGGAGACGCGCTGGGTGCGCCGGGCCGAGACGCCCGCCGTGGAATCGCCAGAGAGTTTGCGCTGGGCCTCGGCGAGCTGAGCGAGTTTCGCGCGGTCGAGCAGGTAGATTTTCCCGGCCGCCTCGATGTAGCCTCGGCTGGTAGCAACGGCGGTGCGCACGGCGGCTTCGTCGGCCGGACCGGTGTCGAGCGCGAATGTGACCGCGAACTCATCGCCCGTCGGCGAGACGGTGACCTGGATGGCGGCGGGGAGGAGGTGCGCGGTGTTGCGCTCGAAGTTGGAGGTGAACTGCGCCGCGAATTCATCGCGGAGCCGCGCGCCCTGAGCGGCGAGGAAGCCGATGGTCTTGTGCCGATCGCGCAACCACCACTTGCGATTGGACGGCTCCAAGATGAAGCCGTTCTCCTTCACCAGGGCCAGCGCCTCGGCGTAGCGCGGGTGCTCACGCGAGGGCAGGGTGAGGGCCAGGAAGTGCTCGGAGCCATCGACTGTAAGCGCGGGCGTGGAAGGTTTCTGACTGTCATTACCTGATACGCGGGGAGCCGCGGCAACGAGGCCTGCCGATGGCACGGCGACGAGCGCAGCGTAGCGCCACGGTCCAGTGCGTCCCTCTTCCACGAAAATCGGCTGCGTGCCTGCCGCAGCGGCCAAGTCCCGCAGTTGCGCGCGTGACAATTGCACAAACGGCGGAGGCTGTGCGCCACCACACCAACGCTGGAGCAACGCCAGCACCGGCATGAGAGTGGGCACCATGGCAGCGGTGGCGTCGAATTCGAGCCGCACGGCAACTGCGTCACGCGCGGCGGCGGCGACGAGATTGGGCGGCAAGTGCAGGCGAATCATGAGTGTGCGCAGCGAGGGAAGGTGAAAATGTGCCGCCGGCAACAGGCATTCCCGATGGTTCCGACTGTTTTAAAGTGTAAGGAATTCAGACACTTTTGGGGTCCTTTCTCCATATCTTCGAGCAACTCCTAAGACCGTGAAGGGTGGTTTATGAAATAAGTGTGCAGGAGCGCCGCTGTGTAAATTTCGGTTCCAGCGCGCGTAGCGGCCGAGTTCCGCATTGTGAATAAAGAATTAGGGACACTTGCACACAGCCGTGCACGGTTCATGCGAGCTAGGCCGGGCTGTGAGCACATCCCTAAACCCCCTCGGATTCGCGCGGAGCCGCTTGTCGGCTCTGTGGCTCGCCCTGTTCGTTGTTGTTACGTCGGCCCATGCGACCAGTCGTTGGGCTACTCTCGAAGCCATTCACCACCTGGAGAATCCCTACAATCTCTCGCGCCCAGGCGCGCATGGTGAACTGGGAGCATACCAGTTCAAACGCACGACGTGGCAGATGCACACGCGGGTGCCGTTTGCCCACGCGCTGAATCGCTCGGTGTCGGATGAAATTGCGGTGCAGCATTACGAGTGGCTGAAGCGCGGGCTCGAAACAGCCGGCCGACCCGCGACGCCTTACTACATCGCCCTGGCTTGGAACAGCGGTCTCGGGGCCGCCACCCGCGGCCGCGCACCCCGCGTCGCCCACGATTACGCCCAACGCGCGGCCAACCTGGCGCTGGAATTCGAGCGCAACAGCACCCGTCGAATCGCGGACGCTCGCTGATTAATCGACGAGGGTGGACGGTGTTGCCCTGCGCGCGCAGGAGGTCCGTGTGGGGGCGTGTGAGTTTCGTCTTGGTGCTGTGCCAGGGCCTGCGCAAGCTCGCCGGCACGCATGACCTCGCGACCGGCGTTCTTCCGCCACCAGCTAGCCCCCGCCCTGATTTGCCTTGGGCTCGCCTGGGCTCTCGGCCAGTCGCAGTGGCTGCAGCGCATCGAGGACGTGACCCTGGACTTTCGCACGCGTTTCCGCGCGGCGAATCAGGAACCGCCGGATCCGCGTGTGGCGGTCATCGGGGTCGATGACGACAGCCTGCAGCGCTTTGGCCGATGGCAGGACTGGCCGCGGCGCAACCACGGTCTGCTGTTGCGCTCCTTGGCGGCGGCGCCGGCAAAGCCCGCCGTGGTGGGTTGGGATGTGCTATTCCCGGAGCCCTCGCCCGACGACGAGCATCTGGTCGACGGTGCGTTGGCGCTGCCGGGGCGGGTAATATTTGCGGCCTACGCTTCGGACGACGCGCCCTTGGGTGCGGCCGCTCCCGATGAACTCGCACCCGACCTATCCCAGCCAATCGCGCGCATCGAAGGCGACGCCTCGACACTTTTTTCCGCCCCGTATGCGCTGCTGCCGGTGGCGCCGCTGCGCTCGGTCGCACTCACCGCGTTTGTCGATACGCCCGCCGGGGCTGATGGCGTGCGCCGCACAGTGCCGTTGCTGGTGCGGGTGAAGGATCAGGTCTATCCGAGCCTCGCGCTGCAAAGTGTATTGCGGTTCTGGAATCTCACGGTGGCCGATGTCCGCGTGCGCGTGGGTGAGGCGGTTTTCATCGAAGGAAAGGACGTGCAACGGCGAATCCCGATCGATGCGGCGGGCCGGATTCTCGTGAACTACCGCCACATCATCGCGGACTACCTTGCGCGGGGCTTGGCCCCCGGGCATGCGCAGGTGGCGATTGGGCTTCACCAGAAATACGTGGAGCACAAGGAGCCGGGCCTGCCAGTGCCCGATCTCGGCGGGAAGATCGTGCTGGTCGGCTTGGTCGCGCCGGGCCTCTCCGACAATGGCCCCACGCCGCTTTCGCCCGAGACGCCGCTGGTCTTTGTCCACGCCAACATCATCGGCAACATTCTGGGCGAGGACTATGCGCACCGGGCGAATCCGTTCGTGGTCTGGGGCCTGGCATTGGTGGTGTGCATCGCCGGTTTGCGGTGGCTTGCTGACACACGGCTGCGCTCGTATGCAACTTTCTTGGTCGGCGTGCCGATGATTTTCGCCGCAATCGCATTCATCGCATGGCAACGCACGAGCCTGGCGATTCCACTGGTGGCACCGGTGCTGGGCTTCGGAGCGTTGCAAGCCTATGCGATCGGCCGGCGGGTGCTCGCGGAACAACGCAAGCGGCAGGCGATCGAGGGGATGTTCGGCACGTATGTTTCGCCCGCGGTCGTGGGCCAATTGGTGAAATCAGGCGAGCCGCCGCGCCTGGGCGGCCACGAAAAAATCATCACGGCCTACTTCAGCGATATCCAAGGGTTCTCGCAATTTTCGGAGCAGATGCCGCCGGCGCAACTCGTGGAGTTGATGAACGAGTATCTCACGGCCTGCACCGATGTCGTGACCGAGGAGGGCGGCACCCTGGATAAATACATCGGCGACGCCATGGTCGCGATGTTTGGCGCCCCGATTGAGCAGGAAGATCATGCCCTGCGCGCGTGTGTCGTGGCCCTGCGCGTCCAGCGCCGCCTGGCCGCGCTGCGGGAGAAATGGCGCGCCGAGGGCAATCGCTGGCCCGGGGTGGTGGCGAAGATGCGCACGCGCATCGGCCTCAACACGGGTCCGTGCGTAATCGGCAACATGGGCAGCCGCACGCGGTTCAATTACACGATGATGGGCGACAATGTGAACCTCGCCGCCCGCATGGAGTCGGGCGCAAAAACCTGGGGCGTTTACACGCTCTGCACCGAGTCCACGCGCCAAGCCTGCGAAGCCTACGGCGGCGACCGCGTGGTGTTTCGCGCGCTGGGGCGGGTGCGCGTGATGGGGCGGGAAAAGGGCGTGGCCGTGCATGAGGTCGTGGGCTTGAAGGACGAGGTGGGTGGCGCCACGCGTGAGTGCATTGAGTTGTTTGAAGCGGCGCTGGCGCGGTTTCACGCGCGCGACTGGGCCGCCGCGGAAGCGGGGTTTAAGGCGAGCGAGGCGCTCGAGCCGCACCAACCCGAACGCGATCCGGGGGTTTCTTCCAACCCTTCGCTCATTTATGCTGAGCGCACGCGCCGCCTGGCGGCCCAGCCGCCGGGCCCCGAATGGGACGGCACCCATGTGATGACCGAAAAATGAGCCTGCGCCGCCTGCATCCCAAAGCCGCGGCAGGCACAAGAGGTTAATTTCAGTTTGGAGCGCAGGCGGGTGTTGACCCGCCCGTTCCCGGCGTCGCAATCCCAAGGTTCCCCGTGCGACTGCCCTATTCCGTCCTTCGTTGGATGCATCGACAGAAATTTTCGCGCAACAAGCTGCGCGGATCAAAGCTGCATCGCTGGTTTGGCGACGGTGTGGTCAGCAAGGCGCTCTGGCTTCCTACGCGCGGCTCGCTCGCCCGTGCATGGCTGGTCGGCTTTCCGATCACGGTCGTCCCTTTTCTGCCTGGGCAGTCGATTCTGGCCATCATTGCGGCGCTGATGGTGAGGGGAAACCTGCTGCTGTGCATCGCACTGCAGTTTCTTTCCAACCCGATCACGGCACCGGTCCATCTGCCGGTGTGTTATTTTGCGGGCGAACTCGTCCGCGGGCGAATGCCGGATTCCACCTGGCGTCTTTTGACCGAGGATGCGCGGCACCTGCTCAGCGCCGACACCGTGATTTCGCTCTATTTGGGCTCTGTGGTCGTGGGGTTGATCGGCGGTGTGGTGGGTTACGCCGTGATTCTCCGCACTTGGCGGGATAAACCGAGCCGTCGGGATCGGGGCGACGAGTCCATGCCGCCCTTTGGGCGACCGCGCAATAAAGGCGATTGACGCGGACAGGGGCCGTGACTCGTGCTTTTCCCATGAGAAATACGCTCGCGCTGGTGCTCTCATTTGCGCTCGGGCTCGCGCCGCTGCCGGGGGCCGATCCGGCGGAGGCCAAAGCCGGCTTGGTGCGCACGGAGGCGGCGTTCTTCCAGCATATCCTTGAGCACGGTTTCGGCGCGGGTCTGAGCGCCTACATGGCCGACGACGCGATGATCGCCAACAGCCTGACGCTCGGCCGCGATGCCCAGGAGGCCCGGGCGAAATCCGAGTCCACACGCACGCGCAACAATATCATGCGTTGGAAATCGCTCCGGGCCGATGTGGCCGCCTCCGGTGACATGGGCTACACATGGGGCGTGGCGGAATCCGGACCCAGCAAGGCTGGGCCGTTCCGGCCCTACGGCGTCTACGTGATCATTTGGAAACGGCAGGCCGACGGACAGTGGAAGTTTGTCTATGACGCCGCGACGATCCTCGGGGCCGAGGCGGTGGAGAAGTTCCTGCGAGAGAAATTTCCCCAAGCCGCCGGCAAGTAGCCGGCCTGGCGGGGAAACTACTCTGTATTCTCCGCCAGGGAACCGATGACGCGGAGGCCGGGCACGTGGCGGAAATGCGCGTCTGCGGTCAACACCGCGGCATTGATGTGCAATGCGCACGTCGCTATCAGGACATCCTGCGCGGGCAGCACGATGCCCTGCCGATCAAGGGACCAAGTGAGTTGGGTGGCCCGCTCCCAAATTTGATTTGTCGTGGGTTGATACAGCATCACGGCAAACCTTTCCCGGAAACGACGCAGCACGTGGGGATCCCGGATTCCGCGGCAGACCTCGAGCATCACCATCCCACAGGTCACGAATTCGCGGTCCTCCGCGCTTTCGGCGAATTGCCGAAACGGATCCTGGCCCGCCCGCAGGGCACCGATGTAGATGTTGCTATCAGGAAGGACGACGTGCTCCATACGGCGCGCTTTCCTCGGCAACTTTCAGGTTTTCACCGGTGCTCTCCGGGTAGGAGCCAGGATCGACGGAATTGCGGAGTTCGTCCGGCGAGAAGCCCAGTCCCGCGCTGAAGAGTTCGCGCATTTTGTGGCGGCGAGCCATTTCGCTGAGGGCGAGTTCGACAGCGGCGGTCTTGCTTTTCGCTCCTGTGATTTTCATCACGCGGTCCAAGACTTCCTCGTCGATGTGCATGGTCATTTTCATGATGACTACAGGGTATGGCTTGTATGCCATACTGCAACAAGAAAGTATGGCACTTTTGCCATACTTTCCCTAAAAAACGACCAACCAGCTAGATCGTTTCGAGCAGCTTGTTCAAACGCGCGACCATGGCGGTGGCATCGTCCATCAGGCCGGCGCTGATGAGCGCGTTGTCGAGCAGTTGCTCGGCGACGAGCTTGGCGCGGTCGGCGTTGGTCGTGTGCGTTTCGAAGAGCCGCTTGATCACGGCGTGGCGTGGATTGATCTCGAGGTTCACGCGCAGCGGGGAGTCGGCCCCCTCCTTGTTCATGGCCTTCATCATGCGGCGCATGTGGGGTGACATGAACTTGTCGGCGTTGAGCGCGAGCACGGGCGAATCGACTAGGCGGTCGCTGGCCTTCACTTCTGCGACGCGCTCACCGAGGGTTTCCTTGATCCAAGTGGCGAGGGTCTTGGTGTCAGCTTCGCTCAACGCGCCCTCGGGCTTGGGCAGATCGGCGAGCTTCACATCGGCGTGGTCGGCGGCGGTGAGCTTCTTGCCGTCGAACTCGCGGACGTTGTTCATCACGTATTCGTCCACCGGCTCGTAGCAGAAGAGCACCTCAAGATTGCGGGCCTTGAAACCTTCGAGATACGGGCCGCTTTCAATGGCCGCGCGATTCGGTCCGTTCAGATAGAATATCTCTTTCTGCTCCGCGCCCATCCGCGAAACGTAGTCGGCGAGCGAGGTGGTTTTGCCCTTCTCGGTGAGCGACGACTCGTAACGCAGCAGTTTCACGAGCGCATCCTTGTGCGTGTAGTCGAGCGCGGCGCCTTCCTTTAGAAAGATGCCAAACTCCTTGTAGAACTCGGCGTAGGCATCGGGGCGATTCTTGGCTTCCTCCTCGAGGAATTTGAGGAAGCGTTTCGCGATGACCTTGTTCAGCTTCTCGATGAGGGATTTGTCCTGCATCGTCTCGCGCGAGATGTTGAGCGGGAGGTCCTCGCTATCGACCACGCCCTTGAGGAAACGCAGCCACTCGGGGAGCAGCTCCTTGGGCTTGGCGTCGATCAGGACCTTGCGGCAGTAGAGGGAAACGGACGGCTCGAGGCGGGAGAGGCCGAGCTTCTCCGTGTTCTCCTTGGGCACGAAGAGCAGCGCGTTGATCGAAAGCGGCGCGTCGGCGCTGAAGTGCAGCCGCAGGCGGGGCTCGTCGTAGGCGTGGGCCTGGAACTTGTAGAACTCGGTGTATTCTTCGTCCTTGATTTCGTTCTTCGATCGCAGCCAGAGCGCCTGCACGGTGTTGACTCGCTTGCCGTTGAGATTGATCGGGAACGACACGAAGGCGCTGTAGCGCTCAAGGATGTCCTTGATGGTCGAATCTTGCGCGAACTCCGCGCATTCGTCCTTCAGCTCAATGACGATCTTGGTGCCGCGGCGTTCACCCTCGCTCTCCTCGATTTCGTAGCTGCCGGAACCGTCGCTCGACCAGACGTGGCCCGGCTCGCCGGCGCGCCAGGAGCGCGAATACACCTTCACCGACTTGGCCACCATGAACGCCGAGTAGAAGCCCACGCCAAACTGGCCGATGAGGTTCGTGTTCTTCGCGCCGCCCTCGCCGAGGGCTTTCAGGAACTGCTTCGATCCCGAGTGCGCGATGGTGCCGAGGTTCTTCACCAGCTCCTCGCGCGACATGCCGATGCCGAAGTCCTGGAGGGTGATCGTCTTGGCCTTGTCATCGGTGGTGACGTTGATCTCGAGGTCGAGTTTGTCGTCGAAAATCTCCTTCTCCGTGAGCTGCGTGTGGCGGAGCTTTTCCAGGGCATCGGAGGCGTTGGAGACCAGCTCGCGCACGAAGATTTCCTTCTCCGTGTAGAGCGAGTGGATGACGATATCGAGGAGCTGCTTAATCTCGGCTTGGAACTCGAATTTTTGCGGAGTGGAGGTGGACATGGAGGATGAAAGTAATGCTTGGAGCCGGCCAGTGTAGCAGGCTCTTAAAAAAATCAAGCGGCGCGATTACGCCGCGCCGGCCTCAAGGCGACTCGGCCTCGGTTGCGGGGGCCGGGCGTTCGACGCGGATGCGCCGTGCCCGCTCAGCGGTGACCTCGGTGGCGGTGATGCTGAAGTCGCCCACGGTGAAGCTCTCGCCGCGCCGCAGCGTCCGACCGCGGTGCCGCTCGGCCCAGGCGGCGACTGTCTCGCGCGGTTGCCACTCGAAGGCCCAGCCGGTCTCGGCCTGCAACTCGCGCATCGTGAAGAGGCCGCTCACCACGATCGCGTTCTCGGTGTGCTCGTAGATTGGACCGGTGCCGAGGTCGAACTCGTCGCGGATGTCGCCCACGATTTCCTCGAGCACATCCTCGAAGCTCACGATGCCCGCGGTCTTCAGATCCTGATCCAGCACGATGGCGAGGTGGACGCGCGACGTGCGGAACAGCTCGATCATCGAGTGGATCGGGGTCTTGAGCATGAAGGTCAGCGGCGGCCGCACGAGCGGCTCGAACGGCGCGTCCGGCCCCAGCGCGGTGATTTGCCAGAGCCACTCGCGCATGAGGAGGACACCCTTCACGTTGTCGAGCGACCCGGAGCAAACCGGGAAGCGGCTGTAGTGCGCGGTCTGCGCGATGCGGAGGTTTTCCGCCACCGGTTTGTCGAGCCAGAGCGCCACGATCTGATCCGGCGGGCGCATCACCTGCTGGGCGGTGACGGAGCGCAGGCGCACGGAGCGCACCATGAGGCGGTTAATCAGCGCATCGCCCGGGTGCGTATGGCGGGCGTTGCTGAAGACATACTCGAGCTCCTCCGAGCTGAAGCCGTGCTCGCTCTCCGAGGCCGGACGGAGGCCGAAGACGCGCAGGATCAGCGCCGCGGTGTGGTTGAGCCCCCAGATGAACGGGAAGAAAATCCAATAGAAGGCGATGAGCGGGGCCGCGACGTTGATCGACACGCCCTTGGGCCGCTGGATGGCGAGCGACTTGGGCGCGAGTTCGCCGAGCACGATGTGGAAAAACGTGATCAGGCCGAATGCGATCGCAAAGGAGAAGGACTTAATAGCGTCCGGATCCGTGACGCCCAGGTTGCGCAGGACGGGCTCGATGCGGTGGCCGATGATGGGCTCGCCGACCCAGCCCAGGCCCAGGCTCATGAGCGTGATGCCGAGTTGCGTGGCCGAGAGCACGGCATCGAGGTGCTCCGTGGCGCGCAGGGCGAATTTCACGCGCCAGCCGCCGTGCTTGGCCATCGGGCGGAGCTGGCTCGCGCGGATCTTCACGAGGGCAAACTCGGCCGCGACGAAGAAGCCGTTGGCCAGCACGAGCCCCATCACGAGGGCAATCTCGGCGGCGATGCGCAGGGACTCGGGCATCAGCGGGCGGCCTCCAGCGATGGGAATGTCATGCCAACCATCGTGGGCGCGGTCGCGCGATGCTCAATGGAAATTTCCCCGCGGCGCTGAAAGGCGAAATCGGCGCCAGGCGTGCGGTGCGCGCGGCGGTGGGTGGAGCGAAGTTGTGCGCGACCGGCCGGTCCAGTCGCGAGCAAGCTCGCTCCCACAGGCTGACAATTGAGGCGTTGGGCTCAAAGCCCGTCCTACGGGGCCAGCGGCTTCAGCGGCGTGAGCGTGACGGGGCCGAGCAGGCCGGAGGGCGTGAGAGGCCAGCCGCTCGCGTCGAAGGGCCGGTAGTTGATGTTCACGAAATTGATCTCGCGCATGATTTTCCAGTCCACATTGCGCCGGTCGAGGTCGCGGATGCGGTTGGCGGCGAGGTTGGTGACGTCGAGTTCGAGGATGTTGCCGGTGGGCTTGAGCAACGCGCCGTCGAAGCGGAGCTGGAACGGGATGCTCCATGCGGTGCCGAGATCGTGGCCGTTGAGCCGCACGCGTGCGCTCTCGCGCACGTCGCCGAGGTCGAGGAGCCACGCGTCGGACTTGGCGGCAGGCGCGTCGAATTCGAGGCGGTAGCGTGCGGTGCCGCCGAAGCGCTTGGCCTCGACGCCGCCGAGTTCGGTCCACGATTTCAACTCGGCCGTGGTGAGCGCGGGCGGGAGTTCGGGGCCGCCTTTGGTGAAGGCGAGCAACCAATTGCCGGCAAGAGCGATGGATGAACCGGCTGATTGAGCGTAAGACCACGGGTCCGGTTTGGAATCCCGGAGTTGTGCGATGGCGGTAGCGTGGTCGGAAAACCCTCTCACGAGGTCAGCGACATGTGACGTTGGAGTGAAGGGCATCACGGTGCGCACGATCAGGGACCGACCAGGTGCTAGCTGCAGATAGAATTGGGAGTTACCTGCGTCACCGCGACGGACCGCTGCGGCTCCGAGCGAGCCGGTGAGAGGTTCAAGGATGAGCGAAGCGCGTCCGTCGCCGCCGAGTGTCATCCATCCCTCGACGATTTTCGAAGTCAGATTTGTGAGGAAATAGTCGCGACCGAGAAGCGTGGCACGGCGGATGAAACTTAGTCCTGTATCAGCAATCTCATCTCGAGAAATGCCTTTTTGGATCAGGGCGGCGGCGATATCGGCGCTAACAGTGACATTCTGGCCGAGGTTGCTGAGCACGCTCTTCAATTCCGTCCGTCGCACTGCGAGTCGGCTGTAGCCGGGGACGTCCTCGGGAAGTTTCTCGAAGATCACTTTCGCCCCAGCCTGCGCGAGTGAGGCTAGTTTTTGCACCGTGGCTACGGTCATGCGGCGAGCGGCCGGGACGACGACCACTTTGTAGGTTGCGCCGGGCGTCTTGAGCGCACCGCCCTCAAATTTGGTGAGCTGAAGCTGCGCGTCCGAGATGTAGTCGAACTGGTAGCCGCGCTCGCTGAGCGTCCGCGCGAGTTTTCCGACCGGTTGCTCGGTCAGAAATTTCACGTCGTGGACGGTGAGCATCTTGGCGAGGCCGTCGGCGTTGTCCCAGAGGTCGGCGAGGGGCCAGTAGAGGAGGATGTCGTTGTCGGGCTGGCCGGCTTGGAGCACGGACTGCACGCGGGCGATGTAGCGGTTGAGCGCGGCGAAGTCGTCCCACCACGTGTTGTTGGGGTTAAACTGCGTGGCGGCGTAGAAGAGCCAGCCGGGCCACGCGGCGTCCTGCGGCGAGAAGACGGTGCCGTGGTAGAACACGTGGTTGATGCCGCTCGCGAAGATGCTGTCGATCTCGGGCTTCACGTAGGCGAGCGAGACTTTCCAGTGTTCGCGGAGCCAGGTGGCGGTCTCGCTGGAGGCGAGCTTGCGGCCCATGACATGCGCGGCGGAGGAGGCCATGCGCATGACGAGCGGCTCGGGCAGATCCTGCTCGTTGCCGGTGCGAATCTCGTCGGCCTTGCGGCGCAGGCCGGGGATGGGAAACGGCGTGGAGCCGAAGGTCTCCGTCTCCGGGATGTCCACCGCGCCGTAGAGGTCGAGGAGGTTGGCGGGGGCCCCGTGCGACTGGTTGCGGACGAGCCAGCCCTTGTCGTGCGACCATTTCACCCAAGTCTTGAGGTAATCGAGGTGCAGGGCGGCGAGGGTGTCGCGGTAGTCGCTCTTGATGCGCGCGAGCGTGTCGCGGTCGATGGCCGTCACGTCGGCGGCGTTGCGGGCGGTGAGCGCGGCGGCGAACTGCTGGATGTCGTAGCCGTGCATCGCACGGAAGACCTCGGGGAGCTTGGCGGTCCAGCTGGCGTTGAAATACTCGAACGAGTCGTGGAACTGGCCGCGCACGAGCCCGCGCGGAAAATTGGCGAACGCCTGGTCGAACGGCGCGAGGTAGCGACGCAACGCATCCGCCGAAAATGGATCAACCACGAGACCTTCGCCGCCGGGCGCGGCGCGCTTGACCATCATGCGCGACGGCTCGCCGACGATCTTTCCGTCGCGGAGGACGGCGCGCTGGAGCGCGTTGGCCTCATCGATCCACGGGCCGCCGAAGGGCCAGCCGGTGCCGGTTGCCATATCGACGCCGAGGCCGAGCCGCTGCGCCTCGCGGCCGACGTGCTCGAGCATTTCCATCCACTTCGGCGAAAGGAAATCGATGGTGCGCGTCTCGGCGCCCTTGGCCCCGTAGATGGGCGTGATCTCGATGCCGCCGATGCCGGCGGCCGCGAGCTTTTCGAGCTGCCACGTGAGGCTGGCCTTGTCCACGGCGCTGCCGGGCCACCACCAGCGGGTCCACGGTTTGTTTTCCTTGGTGAGCGCGGGCCAGGCGACAGTGGCGGTTGAGTCGGCGGCATGTGACATCCCACCGGACGAGACGATGGCGATGAGCATCGCCGCCAGCGTGATCGGACTTGGGCGCAGGGGCATGCTCCGGATGAACGGCATGGGTGAGCCGATGACAATGAAACAAGTCGCCAGACAGTTCGCTCGCGACAGGCCGATGTGCAGACGGCCTTGGGCAATTTCGCGACCGGCCAAAACACCCCCTGAAGAGGTCTCCGGATAGAATCAGCTTCGCGTTGGAATCCGTCCCGGCTACACTGCCTGCATGAAGCGCGCGTCTCCCCGTTTGCTGGCCCTCCTGATCGGTCTCACCGGCTCGCTCCATGCCCATGTGATCGGCGATGCCTCGCACGACGCGAGTGCGCGGCTGTTTGCGCGCGAGTTCGCGCCGGTGCGCGTCGCCCTCTACCGCCACGCAGCGGCAGATCGGTTGGAGGGCGGGGGTGGTGGCTCACACTCACCGCTTCTGGCGATGTTCGGGCGCTTCGCACCGGCGGTGCGCGTCCGCACGGAGGGCGATGTTTTGCTGATTGAATCCAACGGCCTGCCAGCCCACGGCATGATGGTCGGCATCACGGCGTGGCAGCAGCAGGTGCCGTTGCCCCAGCCTTACACAGGTGACAACGCCTGGCGCATCCCTTTGCACCCGCGCCCGTCGTCCAACCCTGTCTCGATCAAGGATCGTTTTCTGCGCGGTGCGATCGCGCTCGCGGCGAACGGTGTGCCGATCTTCAACCCGCAGAACAACCGTGGCGAAATCTCGGCGGAGATCGGTGAACTCGACCAGTGGGGCGGGCATTGCGGGCGGGCCGACGACTACCACTACCATGCGGCGCCGTTGCATCTGCAGGCCGTGCTGGGCGAGCGGTTGCCGATTGCCTACGCACTCGATGGCTACGCGATCTACGGGCTCAACGAGCCGGACGGCTCGGCGCCGCAGGGGCTCGATGCGTTCAATGGTCACGAGACGCCCGCGCTCGGCTATCACTATCACGCCTCGCTCAAATATCCCTACGTCAACGGCGGTTTCCGCGGTGTCGTTGTCGAGCGCGACGGGCAGGTCGATCCGCAGCCACGGGCCCAGGGTGTGCGGCCGGCGCTGACGGGGCTGCGCGGGGCCAAGATCACCGCTTTTGAGGGCACGCCGGGTGCGACGCCGTCGAAGCTCACCTACACCGTGAACGGCAACCCAGCCTCGATCAGTTACACGGCCGAGGCGGGCAGGGCGTGGAAATTTCACTTTGTGGCTGCCGACGGCACGGTGCGGGACGAGACGTATCGCGCGGGTGGCGGCGGCAAGGGCGGCGGAAAAAAGAAAGACGGAGGGAAAAGAGAGTAAAGCTCCCCGGAGCAAGCTCCGGGGCATTTGATCAATCGCATCATGCCATTTTTGTTTTTCTTTCGTAGCGGCGAGCGCCAGCGCGGCGAGGAACCTCGGGGCGGGGGGGGGCGG
>JAEUHC010000022.1 GCA_016794785.1 Opitutaceae bacterium
GGCCGCGCTCGCCGCGGTGCGCCACAACGCGATCCTCAAGGCCTTCTACCAGCGGCTCCGCGACCGGGGCAAACCCGCCAAGGTCGCCCTCACCGCCGTCATGCGAAAACTCACTGTCCTCCTCAACCGCCTCCTCAAAAATCCCGACTTTATCCTTGTTTCCTGAACACCGTTGCTAGAGGCTGAATCGGCGCTTTCTTCCTCATAGGGTGTAGAAGGCGGCTGCAAATGCAGCCAGCCATCCGACCACGGCAATGACACCAAGACCAGGAAGCCGGAATGCGCGGAACAGGGCCATCCATATCGCTAGGAACGCCAGACCTCCGACCGCCCATGAAAGCCAGATCAACGGCAATGACGCATCTTTGGTGTGCGGTGCGGTGAAGAAAGCTCCGACAAGGAAAAATGGGAAGGTCCCTAGAAGAGAGAGCCAAATGCGGGAGTCTTCTTTGGTCGCGGGCTGGTAGCGTTCGCCAGCCAGAATCCGAGCCAAGAGCATCGTGAGCATGTTCATCTTACCGCCGATCAGTGTTATTCGGCTGCACTGCGTTTCATCGCAGTAATGTGCAGCATGCCGCAGCTCATGTGCTTGCCAATTTCAAGGGGTAAATTTGTGGTGGGCGCCATGCCAAGGTCGGTCGCACGATTTCGTCTTTCGATTATGGACAGCCAAACCCGCGAAGGAATCAAGGTCGAGCTGATGGAGACGCCGGTGGTGGGTCAGTTTGGTTGTGGGAGGGGCTTTACGCCCCGACGTGTCGCGGGGTAAACCCGCTCCCACAGTTTCGATCGGAAGCAAACTGACCCACGACCGAGGCGCCGGGCCTGTGGGGCGAGCGCCGCTATCGGCTGCGCCAAAATGGGCGGGCACCGCGGAAGGTGAAAGACGCGACGCTGACCGAGGTTTTTGATCGGTTGCGGCGCTGGCTGGTCAAGCGCGCGGGATAGGCGGGCGTGCCGCCTCACCCCGTCCACGGCCGCGAGGGGCGGACGACGATTTCCTCGACGGTGGCGCGTTGCGGGAGCGTCGCGGCAAACCACGCGCAATCCGCGATGTCCTCGGGCTGCATCATGCGCGCGCGGGCTTCGGGCGGGGGCGGGGCGGGGCGCTTGTTGAGCAAGGGCGTGTCGATGTCGCCGGGGAAGATGCAGCAGGCGCGCAGGCCGCGTGGGCGCTCCTCGGCGTTGATGGTCTGGGTGAGGCCGGTGATGCCGAACTTGGAGACGACGTAGGCGGCGCCGGCCTTGGGGCTGGCCTGGAGGCCGGCCTCGGAGCCGACGAGCACGATGGTGCCGCTGGCCTGTGCGCGCATCGCGGGGAGGAAGGCCTGCACGAGGGTGAGCACGCCGTTCACGTTGGCGTCCATCACCGCGGTGTAGTCGGCGAGCGTGAGTTCGCCGAGGGCGCGGCGGGGGATGTTGGTGCCGGCGGCGTTGATGAGCGCGTCGATGCGCCCGAAGCGCTGGAGCGCGGCGCGGGCCATCGCGGCGACGGCGGCGGGCGCGCCGAGGTCGCAGGGGAGGGCGAGGAGGTCCTTGCGCCGGGCCTTCGGCGCGAGCGCGATGGTCTCGGCCAGCGCCTCGGGGCGGCGGCCGACGAGCACGACGCGCCAGCCGCCGGCGGCGAATTTCAGCGCGGTGGCGCGGCCTACGCCGGAGCCGGCGCCGGTGACGACGGCCACGGGGACAGGTGCGGGGGATTTCTTTTTCGAGGTGGGCATGGAGCGAAGGGCAGTGAAATAAACTCGGGCAAAACGCAGAGGGAGTTTTGCCGCAGGGACACGGAGAGACGGAGACCCGGAGCGAGGCCGCAAGCCGGATTTGTGTCGTAGGGCGAGGCTTTTAGTCCGCGCCGGGAAGTCGGCGTCAGCTGCGATGCGGGCTGAAGCACCGCGCACCCTTCGCGCAAACATCCTTTGCCGCGAGCTTGCGTCAGGCGGGTGCGATTCTACGGTCGCGCTTCTTTCCCCTATGAAACTCCGCTCCCTTGTTCGTGTTGCCTTGCCCGCCCTTGCGTTTGTCGCCGCGTCGCTCTCGAGCGCAGTGGCCGCCGCTCCGAAGCCCGCCGCCGCGGCCGGCCCCAAGCTCGGCCTCCAGACGTGGACGTGCCGCAACATGACCTTCGACGAGGTCGTGGCCTTCGCCGTGAAGCACGGCATCACCAATCTCCAGCTCATCAGCAAGCACATGGACCCGAAAGCGCCGGCGGAAGAGACGCTGCGCAAGAAGGCCATCCTCGAGAAAAACGGGCTCACCGCCTACACCTTTGGCGTCAACGGCACCTCGATGGACAAGGAGGCGAACCGGAAGCTCTTCGAGTTCGCGAAGCTCATCGGGGCGAAGCTCATCATCGTCGAGCCGCGCAATCTGGACGAGTGGGACAACCTCGAGCAGCTCGTGAAGGAATACGACATCAAGCTCGCGATCCACAACCACGGCACTGGCACCGTCTATGGCGACCCGGCGACGGTGAAGAAAATCCTCGCCGCGCGCGACCCGCGCATCGGCGTGTGCCTCGATGTCGGCTGGGTGACGGCCGCGGGCTTCAACGCCGCCGAGGTCTTCCGCAGCTACGGCGCCGACCGCGTGTTCGACATGCACCTCAAGGACAAGCGCGTCGAGGCCGCCGCTCCCGTCGCGGCCACCGCGCCGAAGGCCGAGGCTCCCGAGGGCAAGAAGGGCGCCAAGAAAGCCGGCGGCCCCGTCGTCCTCGACGTCGAGATCGGCACCGGGCAGGCGGCCTACAAGGAGCTCTTCGCCGAAATCAAAAAATCAAAATGGTCCGGCGTGATGGCGATCGAGACCGACAACGCCACGTTTGCGCAGGAGCCGTCCAAGCTCGTCGCGGGCGCCGTGGCGTTCTTCAAGGCCAACGCCAAGTGAGCCAAGCCTGGGAGTAGGGCAGGTCTCTGACCTGCCCTCGTTTTTCCGAGTATCGCAGTCGTCCAAACGCTCCCTGAGGGCAGGTCAGAGACCCGCCCTACTTTCTTCCCCATGAAAACCCTCCTATCATTCCTGGCCGCACTCTCGTTCACCGCCGTCGCCACCGCGGCCGCGCCGCGCCCGCCCAACATCGTCTTCATCTTTTCCGACGACCACGCCTACCAGGCCATCAGCGCCTACGGCGATTCGCGAAAACTCCTCGCGACGCCCCACATCGATCGCATCGCCAAGCAAGGCGTGCGTTTCGACCGCTGCCTCGTCACCAACTCCATCTGCGGCCCCGCGCGCGCCACGATCCTCACGGGAAAATACAGCCATCTGAACGGCTTTCCCAACAACTCCAATTCCCGCTTCGACGGCGAGCAAGTCACCTTCCCGAAGCTCCTGCAAAAAGCCGGCTACCAGACCGCGATCGTCGGCAAGTGGCACCTCGGCTCCGATCCGACGGGCTTCGATTTCTGGCAGGTGCTCCCCGGCCAGGGGATCTACTACAACCCGCCTATGATCAAGATGGGCGAGCGCATCACCGAGCCCGGCTACACCACCGACATCATCACCGACCGCTCGATCGAGTGGCTCAAGCGGCGCGACAAAACAAAGCCGTTCATGATGATGATGCAGCACAAGGCCCCGCACCGTGAGTGGGCGCCCGCGCTGCGCCACCTCGGCGCGGATCAGGACCGTGTTTACCCGGAGCCGCCCACGCTTTTCGACGACTACGCCAACCGCGGCATCGCCGTGCGCGATCAAGATATGACGCTGGAGAAAACATTCACCGATCGGGACGCGAAGTTTCTGCCACCCGCGGGCATCAACGAGGAGCAGCTCAAGCAGTGGAACGCCTACTACGAGCCCCGCAACGCCAAGGCCAAGGCCGCCAACCTCACCGGCAAGGACCTCGTGCGCTGGCGCTACCAGCGCTACATGCACGATTACCTGATGACCGTGAAGGCCGTCGATGAGAGCGTGGGCCGCATGCTCGACTACCTCGATCAGGAGGGCCTCGCCGAGAACACCATCGTGATCTACTCGAGCGATCAGGGCTTCTACCTCGGCGAGCACGGCTGGTTCGACAAACGCTGGATCTTCGAGGAGTCCGTGCGCACGCCGCTTCTCGTGCGCTGGCCCGGCGTGACGAAACCCGGCACGGTGAACCGCGACCTCGTCTCCAACGTCGATTTTGCCCAGACCTTCCTCGCCGCCGCCGGCGCCCCGGCGCCCGCCGATATGCAAGGCGGCAGCCTCGTGCCGATCCTTCGCGGCCAGAAACCCGCGGACTGGCGCACGGCTTTCTATTACCAGTATTACGAGTATCCCACGCCGCATCGCGTGCGCCCGCACTACGGCGTGGTGACGGACCGCTACAAGCTCGTGCATTTCGAGGCCGTGGGCGGCCCCGCCTACTGGGAACTCTACGACCGCGAAAAGGACCCCCAGGAAGTGCGCAACGTGATCGCCGAGCCCGGCTATGCCGCCGCGAAGGCCCAGCTCGAAAAGCAGCTCGCCCAGCTGCGCACCGAGCTGAAAGTGCCGGCCGAGACCCCCGCGCGTTTCTACGGCAACCAGCCTCTCACTCCCGGCGCGCCGCCCGCGCCGAAAAAGAACAAGCAGAACAAAAAGCAGTAGCGCGTGGGCGCAGACGCCGCGCCACTCAGCCGCATGCATCTCTGCCGCACCGCACCGCGCCTCGTGTTCGTCGGTGCGGCTGTTTTTTTCTGCGCCCTGTCGGCGCGCGTGCGCGCGGGCGACGACTTCGGCAGCTGGCACGCGGTGTCGGCCACGTTCCTCGACCAGAGTGACTGGACGCTGTCCGCCCTCGGCCAGCTGCGCTTCCGCGACGACAGCTCGAACCTCTTCGCCTACGTGCTCAGCGCGCAGACGGTCTGGAAGGCGAGTTCCTATCTGCGCCTCGGGATGAACTACACCGTGCTGCCGGCGAAGCCAGCCGGGAGCCGGGATTTTCGCGGCCAACGGCGTTGGGAAATCGAGGTCAACCCGCGCTGGCCGGTCAACGCCGCGCTCACACTCGATCTGCGCAACCGGATCGAAGTGCGCTGGATCGAAGGCCGGGCCGGCACCAACCTGCGCTCGCGGCATCGCCCGCAGGCGACCTGGCGGTTGAAAGGCGCGGGGCGGCTGGAATCCGTGTATGCCAACAACGAGTTTTTCTGGGACCACGATGCCGACCGCTACACCTCAAACCGCCTCGTGCCCTTGGGCCTGAACTTTCGCGTGAATCCGCAGACGGTGGCGGGGGTTTACTACATGCTGTGGTCGGTGCGAAGCGGCACCGGCGGTTGGTCGCACTCTCACGTCCTCGGCACACGGCTTGCGCTGCGCCTATAGACTGTGTCGCATCAAGGGCGTTGGATCGGAATGCGCCTCCCGTTCAGTCTTGGCCGCGGAAAATGCCAGTGAAGCCCCTCTCAGCATGAAAAATACCCTTCTCACCCTCGTCTTCCTGATGGGTTCGGCCGTTGCGAGCCTCGTCGCCGCGCCCGCGCGGCCCAACGTCCTCTTCATCTCCGTCGACGACATGAACAATGATCTCGGCTGCTACGGCAGCCCGATCGTGAAGTCGCCCAATATCGACAAACTCGCCGCGCGCGGCGTGAAGTTCGAGCGGGCCTACTGCCAGTTTCCGCTGTGCAGCCCGAGCCGCTCCTCGATCATGACCGGACTGCGGCCGGACACGACCAAGGTGTTCAATCTCCAGTATCATTTCCGCACCGGCCTGCCGGATGTCGTGACGATCCCGCAGCTCTTCATGCGCGCCGGCTACTATGCCGCGCGCGTCGGCAAAATCTATCACTACGGCAATCCCGGCGACATCGGCACGAGCGGCCTCGACGATCCGCCCTCGTGGCGGGAGTTCTACAATCCCGCCGGCACCGACAAAACCGCGCTCGAGCCCGAAATCACCAATGACACACCGTCGCGCGGCCTCGGCTCCGCCATGTCCTACCTCGCCGACGCGAAAGGCCGCGACGAGGATCACACCGATGGCAAGGTCGCCACGCAGGCGATTGCGCTCCTGGAGAAACACAAGGCCGAGCCCTTCTTCCTCGCGGTCGGCTTCTACCGGCCGCACACGCCCTACGTCGCGCCCAAGAAATATTTCGACCTTTATCCGCTGGAGAAAATCGAGGTGCCGAGAATCCCGGCGGATTATGCCAAGACAGTGCCGGCCCCCGCGCTCGCCTCGACGCGCCCCTGGCCCAATTTTGGCACGACGCACGAGCAGGCGCGCCGCAGCAAGCAGGCCTACTACGCCACGATCTCCTTCGTCGATGCGCAGATCGGCCGTGTGGTGGACGCCCTCGATCGGCTCGGGCTGCGCGACAACACCATCATCGTGTTTTGGAGCGACCACGGCTACTCGCTCGGCGAGCACGGCCTGTGGATGAAACAGAGCTGCTTCGAGGACTCGGCGCGCGTGCCGATGATCTTCGCCGGCCCGGGCATCAAGGCGGGCACGCCGTCGCCTCGGCTCGTGGAGTTCGTCGATGTCTATCCCACGCTCGCCGATCTCGCGGGCCTGAAGCCGCCGGCGAACCTCGAGGGCGTGAGCCTGCGCCCGCTGCTGACGAAGCCCGATGCGCCGTGGAATCGGCCGGCATTCACGCAGGTCCAGCGCGGGGATTTCCCCGGCCACAGTGTGCGCACGCCGCGGTGGCGCTACACGGAGTGGGACGGAGGCAAGCAGGGCGTGGAGCTTTACGACCACGACGCCGATCCGGGTGAGATGAAGAACGTGGCCGCCGATCCGCGGCATGCCGCAGTGATCGCGGAGCTGAAGGCGCTCGTGAACAAGAACTGGCCGGTGCGCGTGACCGGCGGGGTGGCCGAGCCCGGGGCGAAAAAAGCGAAGCGCGAGAAACGCGCCAAATAGCCATGCGCACCTTGATTCAGATCCTGGCTTTGGCGCTGGCGGCGCTGGCCGCCGGCTGTGGCGGTCCTTTGGACGAGACCGTCTCAGCCAAAAATCCCGCGGCGCTTGCCTCCTGGCGCGCGCGGATCGCGACGGGCTCCAATGCCGATCATCGGCGTCGCGTGGAGGAAGCCTTCCAGGAAATTCGTGCCGCGGTCGCGGCCGAGCGGGAGCGCAAGCGCGTGCTCGGCCAGCCGTTCGGCGCGGGGTCCGATGCGGTGGACCTATTGGTGGCCGAACGCGTTCACGGCTTCCGCGTGCGCGAGCTGCTCCAGCTCGGTGGCGAGATGCGGGTGCGCCGCCTGGGCGCCGAACTGGCGGGGTTGGAGGAGGCCGTCGCGAAGAACGCCCAGCTCGTCACGCGGCCCGGCGACCTCGAATCGCGGCACCACCTTGATGGGCTGCGCGAGCGCCAGATGGTGCGCGTGCAAAAATACCGCGAGGACCTCGCGGCGGCCGAGCGCGAACTGGCGCCGCTCTTGGCGGCGAGTGGCCGGCGATTGCTCGGAGCGGAGGAGATTCCGCTCGTGAGCACGCCGGACGAGGCGCCGCAGCTGATCCGGAAGTAGGCGCGGGGGCGTGCCGGCCCTACAGTTTCAGCAGATGCTCGGCGGCGCGGGCGGCGTAGTTTTCACCGCCCGCACGCGCGTCGCTCTTCGCGTTGGCCTCGTAGAGCGGGCGGAAACTGGCCGGGCGATCGGGCAGCAGCGTGAGGAAGTTCAGCGCCTCCAGGCGGAGCTCGGCGCTGCGGTCCGGGGCGAGGTCAGCGGCGAGCACGGGCCACGCGCTCGCGCCGCCGCCCTGGCGGGCGGTGGCGAAGGCGGCGGCGGCGCGCACGGCGCCCACGGCGTCCTTGAGGAGCGGCGCGAGATCGGCCGTCACGGTTTTCGGCGCGCGCAGCGCGGCGAGCGCGGCCCAGTAGCGGATCGCGGGCAGCGGATCGGCGAGGGCGGTGCGGAGCACGGCCGGGGCGGGGGCGGCGCCGAGCTGGAGGCGATCGATGGTGTCGAGGATGCGCGCGAGCGGGTAGCGCGTGTCGTCGGCGCCGAGCAGGGCGGGGGACTTGCCGGCCGCCAGCTCACGGAGCAACGACTCGGGCATGAAGCCGGTATCGCGCGTGCGCAGGAGATGCGCGCGGTTGGCGGCGCGGAAGCGCTCCAGGGTCGCGCGATGCGCCGGATCGGCGGCGAGGTTGCGCACGTTGTCGTAGTCGTTCGCGAGATCGAAGAGCTGCTCGGGAGGCGTCGGCTCGAAGAACGAGGCCTGCGTGGCGTTGAGTTTGCCCTCTTTCCGCAGGCGGTCCCATTCCTTGGCCGAGGATTGCTGCCAGAGATAAGTGACGAACTGCATGGTCGGCAGCTCGGGCCGGTAGTTGCGGATGTAGCGGTAGCGGCCGTCGGTCACGGCGCGGCAGAGATCGATGCGCTCGTCCATGCGATCGCGGAAATTGTAGGTGAACTCGGGCGCGGGCTGGCGCGCGGGCCCGGCGATGGCGCGGCCTTGCAGATAGGCGGGGGCTTTCACGCCGGCGAGGCTCAGCACGGTGGGGGCGAGGTCCACCCAGTTGACGAGTTCCTGCGAGCGCGAGCCGGCGGCGGCGGGCGCGAGATGGCGGAAGTTTTTCGGGAAACGCACCGCGAGGCACGGATGCGTGCCGACCTCGTAGAGGAATCGCTTGCTGCGGGGGAGAACGCCGCCGTGGTCGGAATAGTAGAAGACGATGGTGTCGTCCGCGAGGCCCTCGGCCTCGAGCTTGGCGAGGATCTCGCCGAGCTGGCGGTCGCCTTCGCCCACGCGCTCGTAGTATTGCGCGATGTCCGTGCGGACTTCCGGGGTGTCGGGCAGGTAGGCGGGCACGCGGACCTTGGCCGGGTCGGCCTTGATCGGGAAGCGGCGGTGCAGCGAGCTCTCGTGGCTGGTGTTGTTGTTGAAAACGGCGAAGAAAGGCTGGCCGGGCTTCCGGTTTTTGTAGTGGGCCTGGTTGTTGTTTTGATCCCAGGTCCCCTCGAGGACGGCGGCGTTGTAGTCGGTCTTGCTGTTATTGGTCGTGTAGTAGCCGGCGTCGCGCAGGTAGGCGGGAAAGTAGCGCAGCCACGAAGGCATGGGCACGTTGCTGCGCATGTGCTGGGTGCCGAGCGAGGGCGCATACATGCCGGTGATGATGCTCGCGCGCGTGGGGGCGCAGACGGCGGAGGTCGAGTAGGCGCGCTCATAGAGGATGCCCTCGCGCGCGATGCGATCAAAGGTGGGCGTCTGCGCGAGCGGGTCGCCGTAGGCGCTGTAGAAAATCGCCGCCGCGTCCTCGGCGACGAGCCAGAGGATGTTGGGCTTGGCCGCGGGATCGGCTGCGCGAGCGAGCGTGAAAAGAGACAGCAGGATGAGGCCGATCAAGCGGGGGTGTCGTTTCATGGGAGGGTGACGGGAGTGTTTCAAAATGACGGCGATGAACAAGGCGTTTGTCTTGGCGGCCGAAAACAGAGAGACACCTGAATATGCATTCGGCGCATTCTCATCATCCCACGCGGCGCGAATGGTTGAGGACGATGGCCGTCACGGCCACGGCGGCGGCCTGCCCGGGCGCCGTGCGCGGTCAGGCTGCTGTGCCGCCGTCCGCGCGCGCCATCACGGACTACCTCGAAACGCTGCGCCGCCCCGAGGGCGGCTATGCCTGGGGTGATCAGGAGCTGCCCCATCTGACGCCGACGTTTCATGCCATCGGCGCCTATCGCGCGCTCAGTCTCGCGCCGCCGCGTCGTGAGGCGCTGGCGGCGTGGGTGCGAGCGAATCACCCGCGCGAACTCAAGAAACTGGAGCAGGAGCGCCGCATCTTCGACTGGCAGCAGATCCAAGCGCTCGCGTGGCTCGGCGCGGACCTCACGGAGTATCGCCCGAAGGTCGCCGCGCTCACGCAGCCGCTCGCCTACCTCAAGCAATACGAGCGCAACGGCTATCCGGTCATGCAGTCGGAGCTGGGCGCGGTGCTCTCGCACGCCCTGCTCGGGCTCCCGCTGGCGGGCATCGAGGGCGCGTTCGGCAGCTACATCGATGTGCGCCGCCGCGCCAACGGCAGCTTCAACAACACGCCGGCCGCCGACGGCGGCGACGGCCACGTGATGAACACGCTCTGGGCCTTGCAGGCGGCGCGCGCGCTAGGCCGCGAGATCGCGCAAAAGGACGAGTTGATCGCGTGGCTGCGCGCCTGCCAGTTGCCGGGCGGCGGTTTCACCTATCAACCGCAGCCGATGTTCGGCGGCGTGGACGACATCGCCTATACCCGCGCGGCGCTGCGCGCGCTCCAACTGCTCGGCGCCACGCCGGCCAACCGCGAGGCGTGCATTGCCCAGATTCATTCCCTCGCCAAAGCCGACGGCGGCTTCGCCGATCGCGCGGGCTGGCTGAGCAACGCCGGCGCGACGTGGTGCGCGCTCGATGCCCTTGATGCGCTGGGCGCGCTCGATTCGATCGCGACCGTGAAGCGCCGCGCGCCGCGCCCGCGCGCGACGTTGCCCGCGGATTTGAAAATTTTCTCCGCGCAGATCGAGTCGCACGGGCAGGGCAGCCCGGCCGAGGCGGTCGAGCTGGCCCGCGCCCTGAAAATCGATCTCTGGGGCGCAAAAAATGCGAAGCCAGCCTGGGCCGCGCGCGTGCGCGCGATCGCCGCGGAGCGCAAAGTGCCGGTGACCTTTTTCACCGCCGACGAGGAATACGGCACCTGGGTCCACATCCCGGGCTTGGGGACCTACAGCCACACGAGCGATCTCGTGGCGCCGGGCGACACCGACATCGGCCCGCCGCTCGGCACACGGGCTGCCAATTCCCCGGCGGTCACGTGGCCGGATTTCCGCACACGCCGGCTCGCACCGCTGCACCAGGGCCGCGGCCGCCTCATCTGGCAGTTCGGCGAGAACGAGGAGCTCGTGCGGATGTTTCTCGACGACTCTTTCGAGCGCGGCGGGTTTTCCGCGATCAGCACCTACCACTTCGGCAACCCGGATTTCATGAACACGGAGCCGTTCCTCAACCGCTGGCGCGGGCGCATCCCGTTCATCGGCCTGCAGGACGCGCATGGCCCCGAGCCATGGTGGTTCGCGGATCAGACGACCGGCTTTCGCACGCTCTTCCTCGCGACCGAGCCGAGCTGGGACGGCTGGCTCAACGCGCTGAAAAACAACTGGACCGTGGCCGTGCGCCGCGATGTGTGGACCAACGGCCGCACCTGGATGCACGCCGGCTCCGACGAAGTCGCCGACTTCGTGCGCGCCCGCGAATCCGCGTGGCGCTGGTGGGACAACCCCGCGATCGCGCGGCCGATGGTCTCGCTCGAGGCGCTGCGCCCCGGCGACGAATTCGAGGCGGGCCGGCCCGAGCGCGGCGTAGCCCTGCGCGTGCGCTGCGCGTGGGAAAATACCCCGCAGGGCCTGCTCAAGGCACCGCTCTCCGAACTCGTCTCGCTCACGGTGGACGGTGCCGTCGTGACGCCGACGCTGTTGGAGAAAAAACGCTCCAACGGCCTGCGCGACGAGCACGCGCACTTCTTCGCGCTGCCGGAGTCCTCCCGCGGACCGCACACCGCGACCGCCACCGTGCGCATCCTTGCGACCGGCGCGAACGTCTCCCGCCCGATCGAGTTTTCGACCTGACCGCACCCACCCAATCAACCCTCTCATGCGCCTCCCCTTCGTCCCATTCCTCGCCTTCACCCTCCTGTTCGCGCCTGCCTTCGCGCAAACAATCACCCCTGCGCCCTCGCCGGCGCCCGCGAAAGCCGCCGACGGCACCGTCACCCTCTCGCCCTTCGAAGTCCGCGCCGAGGACGATGCCGGCTATCAGGCGATGAACACCACCTCCGGCAGCCGGCTCGCCACGAGCTTGCGCGACACGGCCGCGGCCATCTCGCCGTTCACGCCGGAATTTCTTTCCGACATCGCCGCCACGAACATCACCGAGATGCTCGCCTACGCCTCCAACGCCGAGCTCAACGCCGGCGATTCCGAGGGTGCTGGCTTCAACAATCCCCGCGATTTCAACTCCGCGGGCGGCGAACCCTTCCGCATCCGCGGTATCCCCGGCGGCGTCTCCACCGACTACGTCGAAAACGCCGCGCCCCAGGATCTCTACAACATCGAGCGCGCCGAGGTCGCGAGCGGCGCCAACTCCATCCTCTTCGGTTCGGGCGACGCCGGCGGCCTCGTCTCGCTCTCGAGCAAGCGCGCCAACGTCGCGCGCAACAAGTATTCCGCGCAGGCGGTGTTTGGCTCGTGGGATTACGAACGCTACACCACCGACCTCAACCAAGTGATCGTGCCGCGCACGCTCGCGGTTCGCATCAACGCCCTCTACGGCAACGCCAAGGCCTGGCGACGCTATGAGTTCAACGACACCCAGCGCGCCACCGGCGCCGTGACCTACAAGCCCTTTGCCCGCACCACGCTCTCCGCCAATTACGAGAGCGGCCGCACGGCGAACAGCGCCGGCGTGAAGTGGAACACCACCGATCAGGCCACGCGCTGGATCAACGCAGGCCGGGCCGTCACGGATGCGACCGTGGCCGATCCGGCGCGCGGCATCATCAATTTCGGCACCAACCAGCGCTTCACGTTTTTCACCGGCGACGGCTTCGTCTCCAACCTCCGCCTCGAAAACCGCAGCAGCATCGCGCCCGGCACGGCCGACACGCTCATTTCCCCCACGATCTTTCCCTACGACATCAACTGGGCTGGCCCTTCGTCGCGTCTTCAGCGCACCTTCAACAACTGGCAGGTTTCGCTCGAACACCGCTTCACCGAGACCTTCACCGTGCAGGCGATCTACTTGAAGAACCAGACGCGGGCGAAAGCCCGCTCGTTTGTCTTCAACACGAGCGGCGGCAATACCATGGATCTCTTCGGTGACCCGAATCTCACCATCCCCGCGCCCAGCGGCACCGGCACGATCCCCAATCCGCGCGCCGGCCAGCTCTACCTGGAGTCGAACAACAACCGCGACTTCACCGACACCGACAACGACATCAAGCGGGTCATGGCCGCCTACGAGCTGAAGCTCGGCAAGATGGCCGGACTGCACCGCTTCGCCGGCATGTTCGAGCGCGCGCGCCAGGACCGTCACACAGGATCGCAGCGCGAGATTCTCATCGATCAGGCCAACCGCCCGGTTTCCAACGCCACGCCCGAGAACGCGCAGAATCTCCTCTGGCGCCGCAGCTATCTCAAGGAGGGCGACTACGACACCTACGCGCTGCTCGGCCTCTACACGCCGCTCGCGCCCTTCACCTACAACGGCCTCACGCTCAACGCCCGCCCGATCAATACGGGTGAACTCTTCGCCGTGAAGGAGACCGACTCCCTCATGCTCGCCGCGCAGAGCTCGTGGCTCAACGGACTCGTGACGAGCACGCTCGGCTACCGGCGGGACGACATCGTTTATCTCGACAGCACTTCCGGCCGCGTCACCTCCGCCACCGATCCACGCGTCACCTCGGGCCAGATGCTGCTCAACGAGGTCGTGGCGCTCCCCGGCTACGGAAGAAATACCTTCACGGCCGACACGCTGACCGCGGGTGGAGTGCTGCACTTCAGCCGGCGCTTCTCCGTTTTCTACAACCAGTCCACCAACCACGGCGCGCCGCGATTCGACCGGCGCATTCTGCCCGACGGCCGCATCCCGCCGCCGCCCGAGGGTGAGACGCGCGACATCGGCTTCATGCTCGATCCGTTTGGCGACGACCGGTTTTTCCTCCGCGCGTCCTATTTCGAGACTGCCCAGATCGGCGACGCCGCGGTGTCACCGAGCGGCGCCGTGACCAATGCCGCCGCGCTCGGCCGCTCGCAGACCCTCGCGGTCAACGCCGCCTTCGTCGCCGCCGGCCGGATGACGCAGGCCCAGGCCGACGCCGCGGGCTTCAACTGGAACGCCGCGATCATCGACACCAAGAGCCGCGGCTACGAAGTGGAGATGGTGGCCAACCCCACGCGCCAGTGGACCATCCGCGCCAACTACTCGCACTCGTCACGGGACCGCGAAAACTTCTTTGCCGAGGGCTACACGTTCTTCGCCCAGAAATTCACGGAGTGGCGCGCGCTCGCCGCCGGCAACGCCGCACTCCTCGCCACGGTCGAAACCAACATCACCGCGATTCAAAACAACGAGCTCGACGGGCGCGCCGTCGCGCAGGAGCAGGGCTTCGGCTCCATCCCGCACAAGGCCACGGTCACCTCGCGCTACCGGTTCAGCGAGGGCCGGCTCAAGGGCGCGTTCGTCGGCGGCGCCGTGCGCTACCAGTCGGGCGCGTTCAGCCAGACCGACACCCGCGCCGCGACCGCCGGTGGCACGGGCAAGAGTTACTTCACCGAAGGCACGCTCTTCACCGATGCGTTCGTCGGCTATCCGTTCCGCCTGCCATGGCAGCCCAAGGTCGCGATGCGCGTGCAGCTCAACGGCCGCAACATCTTCAATGCCGACCTCGTGAGCCTCGCCCGCTACAACGCCGATTTCAGCGGCCCCCGCCGCATCTACCTCCGCGAGCCGCGTTCCTGGCGGCTGACGGTGTCGGCGGAGTTTTGATCGGCCGCGATTGCGGCGCTACTCCCCGGAAGCGAATCCGGGGTTTGCTTGTGGGAGGGGCTTTATGCCCCGATGAGTCGCGGGATAAACCCGCTCCCACAGTGCAGGCCCAATCAAACTGATGCCGCCGAATCCGGCGTTGCCCTTTCTCCGTCCTGCGCTCGCATCTTGTCCATCCGCATGAATACCCCGCTCGCGAATTCCGCACATCCCACGCGCCGCACGTTCCTGAAAACCTCCGCGCTCGCCGCCGCCGCGTTTTCGCTGCCGCGCTTCAGCATCGCGCAGGCGGGCGGCTCGCCGAACTCGAAGATCAACGTCGCGTGCATCGGCATCGGCAACCGCGGCTTCTACGCTGTCTCGGAGCTGATGAAGGACCCGCGCGTGAACCTCGTGGCGTTTTGCGACGTGGACCAGACACTCGTGGAGAAAACCTACCAGCGCGGCGCCGAGCTGAAGGCCGGCTCGCAGCTCACGTGCGCGGATCTGCCGACCGTGCGGCTCTTCCGCGATTACCGGGAGATGTTCGCGACGTTCGCCGACAAGTTCGACGCGGTCACGGTTTCGACGCCCGACCATCATCACTACCCGGCGGCGATGCTCGCCATCAAACACGGCAAGCACGTCTATGTGGAGAAGCCGCTCACGCATACGGTGGGCGAGGCGCGCGCGCTGCGGGCGGCGGCGAAGAAGAAAGGCATCATCTCCCAGATGGGCAACCAGGGCCGCGCCACGGAGGGCATCCGCCTGATGCGCGAGTGGGTGCAAGCCGGCGTAATCGGCGACGTGCGCGAGGTGCAGGCGTGGTCGCCGGAGTTCAACAACACCTATTTTATCCGGCCGGAAAAGCTGCCGCTCGAAAAACAAACGCCGCCCGCGACGCTCGACTGGGACCTGTGGTGCGGCCCGGCCGCGAAACGAGCCTATCACGAGTCGATCGCCCCGGTGCGCTGGCGGGGCTGGTGGCATTATGGCAATGGCATGCTCGGCGACTGGGCGTGCCACACGCTCGATGCGCCGTTCTGGGCGCTCGATCTTGGCTCGCCGTCATCGGTTGAGGCCAAGGTGAGCGACGTAAGCGACGAGATTACCCCGCTCACCGCGGTGGTGACGTATCACTTCCCCGCCCGCGGCAAGCTCCCGCCGGTGAAGCTCACCTGGCGGGAGGGCCCCGGCACCAAACCGCGCCCGCCGCGCGGGTGGGAGGATGATGCGACCAAGCCGGGCCTGCCCGCGCGCGGCATGATGATGCTCGGTGCGAAGCACACGCTCTACGCCCCGGGCGGCCGCCCCGACAGCCCCCGGCTCGTCGGCACCCAGGTGATGGAGGAGTTCAAGCAGAACCGCCCCGCCCCCACGATCCCGCGGGTGATCGGGGGCCCGATGAAGGAATGGCTCAACGCGATCGCGAAGGAAGGTCCGCTGCCGGGATCCAATTTCGAGTATTCCGTGCCGCTCTCCGAGATGGTGCTGCTCGGTGTGCTCGCGATGCGCACCGGCAAAAAAATCGAGTGGGATGGCAAGGCCGGCCGCATCACCAACGACCAAGCGCTCAACCGCTACGTCGAGATCACGGCGCGGGCCGGGTGGAAGGTCTGAAGCCGGAGGGAAAAAGGTAGGGCTGGCTCTCCGAGCCGGCCTGGGTTGCAGAGTGATTCGCGCGCAGGATTCGAAACGAGGCTTGGAACTCAGGCCGCCTCGGAGAAGCGGCCCCACCTCAAAGCGCGCCCGGCGGTTGCGCCTTTTCTTTGCGTCGCCACCCGCCTCGCCTTCAGCGCGCCTCGCCCGCTTCACTGAGCTGAGCGCTCTCGCCGGAATATTTCTTCCACAGCTCGTCGAGCCGGGCCGCAATCTGCGGCTCGGTGCCGAGCACGATCCAGTAGCGGAACCGGTAGGTCGAGCGCGGCCCGAGCGCCACGCGATCGATGGGGGCGACGTGCATGCACGGGCCGGCGGCGGGCTGGTCGGTCGCGCCGCCGCCGTGCGGGCCGAAATTCCAGTGCTGCGTCGCCGCCGGGCTGAAGACCGCCACGCCCGCTCCGCCCGAGGCGAAAAGGGCCATCGCCGCTCGCGGCGGACGGGCCTTGCCCCAGGGCGGACCCGGCGGCTGCGTTTCGGTGCGCCACGCGCCGTCGCCGAGGTAGCTTTTCACCGTGGAAAAATTGCGCGTGAAATAGCACGCGGGCACTTCCTGGTGCCGCGGCACCGCCGGGCCCCAGCGATCGTCGGCCTCGCGCCGGGCCACAAACTCGCAGCGCACGACCACGACGTCGGGCGAGCTAGGCTCAAACGCGGTCCATTGCCGCATCACCGCCGCGGCCGGCTCGTTCGGCATGTCCCAGAGGTTGGGGATCGTCTCGGCGAAGAGCGTGTGCTCGTCGAGGCGGCGAAACTCCGTCACGCGCGCCCACGAGCCGACGCCGCCGCCCTGGATGGGATTCCACGCCCACGGGCTCCACGCCTTGCTCTGGCCGTCGGCGCGGCGGTCGAGGACTTTGCCCGCATAATACGACTGCTGGATGAGCCGGCCCGGGTCGGCGTAGTTGACGAGGTTCCGCGGATAACCGGCTGACGAGAGCCAGGTGATCGCGCCGCCCTTGGCGCGGTCGATGCCGACGCGGACGGTGCCGTTGTCGAGCAGCAGCAGCTCCTCGCCTTGCGGCGTGGCGTTGGGCGTGGCGGCGCGCAGCGCGAGGGCGGTGGCGAGAAAAAAGCCGGCGAGGCGGGGCATGCCGCCGAGCCAACGCCGCGCGCTACGTGAGCGCAACCATCGCCTTGATCACACCGGACTCGGGCTTCAGCCAGGTCGGAAATTCCGCGATCATGTCATCGAACTTGGCGCGATGCGTGATCCACGGGCCGGTGTCGATGGTGCCGTCCTCGATCAGGGCGATGATGCGGGCAAAGTCGCGCGTGAGGGCGTTGCGCGAGCCCATGATCGTGAGCTCGCGGCGGTGCAGCGCGGGCGCGTGGGGAAACTGCAGGTCCTGCTGCGTGATGCCCACGTAGATCAAGCGGCCGCCGAAGGCGCAGTAGGTGAGCGCGTGGCTCATCGACTTGTTGCTGCCCGTGGCGTCGATCACGACATCGGCGAGCTGGCCTTGCGTGATGGCGGTGAGCGCGGGCAGCTCGGAGCCGTCGCCGCGTGCGGTGATGGTGTGCGGCACGCCCATGCGCTCGCGGCAGAAGGCGAGACGGGCCTCGTTCATGTCCATCACGATGCAGGTGGCGCCGGCGACCTTGACGAACTCGAGCGCGCTCAGGCCGATGGGCCCGGCGCCGATGATGAGCACGTTTTCCCCGGCCTTCACGCCCGCGCGGTCCACGGCGTGGCAGCCGATGGCGAGCGTCTCCACGAGCGCGAGCTGCTCGTAGCTGAGCTTCCTTGAGACGTGGAGCTTGCGCGCCGGGAGGTTGACGCGCTCGCACATCCCGCCGTCGCACATGACGCCGAGCGTCTGATGCTTTTCGCAGCAGTTGGTGAGGCCGCGGCGGCACGAGTAGCACTGCTGGCAGTTGATGTAGGGCTCGACCGAGCAACGGTCGCCCGGCTTCACGTTCGTGACGCCTGCGCCGACGGCGAGCACCTCGACGCCGAGCTCGTGGCCGGGGATGCGCGGGTAGGAGTAGAACGGCATCTTGCCGAGAAACCCGCCGTAGTCGGTCCCGCAGATTCCGATGCGATGCACGCGCACCAGCGCCTCGCCCGGCGCAGGCGCGGCCGGCTCGGGCAAATCGAGCGGGCGGAAAGTCTGGGGCTTTTCGAGGAGGAGGGCTTTCATCGGAAGAGGGAGAGATGCGGAGACGGGGAGATGGGGAGAGGACGCGGTTGGGAATGTAGGAGCGCGCTTGCGCGCGATGGATTGTGGGAGCGATTGCGGCCGCGCTGTATCGCCCGCAAGCGGGCTCCTGCCTGCTGGCGCGCTTCAGTTATTCTCCGGCAACCCTTCCTTGTGCCCGAGGTTTTTCACCGGGGCGAAGATGGCCTGCACTTCGGCGAGGAGCTGCGGGTCGAGCGGCGCGGCGGCCCACTTGGCCCAGTTGCGGATGTTGTTCGGGTTGGCGCTGCCGGAGACCGTCGTGGCGATGTCGGGATTCGCGAGGGAGAACTGGAGCGCGAGCTGCGCGATATCGACGCCCTTGCTCGCGCAGTGGGCGGCGGCGGCGCGGGCGGCGGCCTTCACGGCCTCGGGCTCCTTGAGCCACGCGGGGAGCGGGGCGTTGGTGAGCAGGCGCGCGCTGAACGGCCCGGCGTTCATGGCGCCGACGCCCTTGGCCTTGAGGTAGGGCACCATCTCGTCGGCAAAGCGCGTGTTTTGCAGCGTGTATTGGTTGTAGCTGAGCACGCAGTCCACGCTCGTCTGCTCGAGGATGAACTTGAAAATCTTCATCGGGTAGCCGCTGAAGCCGATGTAGCGGGCCTTGCCGGCTTTTTGGATTTTTCGCAGCGCGGGGATCGTCTCGTCCACGATTTGCTGCATCGGGACGAACTCGATGTCGTGGCAGAGGATGATGTCGAGGTGGTCGGTGCCGAGACGGTGGAGCGAGACATCCACGCTCTCCGCGACGCGCTTCGCGGAGAAATCGAAATGCGTGAGGTCGTAGCGGCCGAGTTTGGTGCAGAGTGTGTAGCTGTCGCGCGGCACGCCCTTGAGCGCGATGCCGAGGAGGACCTCGCTCATGCCGCGGCCGTAGAACGGCGACGTGTCGATGAGGCTGAGGCCGCAGTCGAGCGCGACGCGCACGCTGCCGAGCGCCTCCTCGAGCGTAACGCTGCGAAACTCCGCGCCGAGCGAGCTGGCGCCGAAGGAGAGAATGGGAACGTGCAGATCAGTCTGGCCGAGGCGGCGGGTTTGCATGGCGGGTAGGGGAGAAAGTCAGTTCGTGCGCACGCCGATCGAGAGGAGGACGTTGGCCCAGAGGGCCGTGTCGGCGGTTTGGATAGTAAGGATGTGGTCGGGGCTCTCGACGTGTTTGTAGAAATCCCATTTCAGGATCGGCTCGAGCTTCAGCGCGCTGTTGCCCGCCTCGTCGAGGATCGTGCGGTAGTCTTTCCAGACCGGCGGCTCGCCGAACTTCGCGTAGGGATCGTCGGGCGGGATGCCCATGGTGTTGACGTGATCGATGGGCACGGCGCTGAGCAGCGCGCGCAGCACCTGGGCGCAGGTGACGACGCCGGGGGCGAGATTGAGCGAGATGAGCTCGGCGTTGGGCCCGCGCTTGGTTGAGGCCGGATAGTGCCCGTCGGCGATCAGGATTTTTGCGTGGTGGCCGGCCCGGGCGACGACGCGCAGGATTTCGGGGTGGATGAGGGTGGTCTTGAGCATCGGTAGAAAATTTAGCGCGCGGCCGTGTGCTGGCGAAACGCCGTGATCGTCTGCTTGGCGGCGGCCGCGGCGTCCGGCAGCGGAAAAATCTCCGCCGACAAGTAACCCGCGTAGCCGATCGCGCGCAGCGCGGCCATGATCGGTGCGACGTGGGTCTGGCCCAGGCCGATGGCGCGGCGGTTGGAGTCGGCGAAATGCACGTGGCCCACGAGGTCGCCCGCCTCGCGCAGCGCCGCGGCGGAGTCCGCCTCCTCGATGTTCATGTGAAACAAGTCCGCGAGGATGCGGACGTGGGTGATTTTTTGCGCGCGCAACCAGGCGGCGGTGTCGCCGACGCGGTTGAAGAGGTTCGTCTCGTAGCGGTTGAGCGGCTCGTAGAGCAGCGTGGTGCCGTGGCCCGACGCGCGCGCGCCGAGCTCGGTGAGCGCTTCGGCCAGCCAGGCTAGCGCCTGCTCGCGCGTCACGGCGCCCTCCCACCGGCCCTGCATCGAGCCGATGATGGCCGGCGCGCCGAAGCGCCCCGCGAAATCCACGATCTCGGCGATGAAGGCCCGCGCCTCGCGGCGCACGGCGGCGTCGGGCGAGGTGAGCGAGAGCTTGCGGACGACCCAGCCGGCGCCGGTGCCGACGGCGGCGACCCGCAGCCGATGCTGCGTCAGCAACCCGGTGAGCAGCGTCGCATCGAGCGCGGCGGCGGAAGGCGGGAAAATCTCCACGGCGTCGTAGCCGAGCGCGGCGGCCTGCGCGCAGCCATCGGCGAGCCCGTTGTGAAACACAAACGGCCCGGCCTTGGCCTCGGGCACGAGAGAGACGGTGATGGCGGAGCGCATGCGAACGCACGATCTCAGCCGGGCTGACCGGACTGGCGAGGAAAACGTGCGGGCAGCAAACTAAACTAGTTAACTTCGTTTTCCGCGGCGGAGCCTTGCCGCCGACGGTGGCGCCAACAAGGTGGGGGGCCGTGTCCCCCCGTTTGTTCCTGCTGCTCCTGCCCCTTGGCTGCGCCGTCACGACGGCGGTGCGCGCGGCCGTCGATTTCGACCGCGAGGTCCGGCCTATCCTGTCGGACAAGTGTTTTCACTGCCACGGGCCCGACGAATCCGGGCGCAAGGGCAAGCTCCGCCTCGACACCGCCGAGGGCTCGCGCCGCGAGCGCAACGGCGCGCGGCCGGTCGTTCCCGGCAAGAGCGCCGAGAGTGAGATGATCCTGCGCATCACGAGCCAGGAGTCCGACGAGGTGATGCCGCCGCCCGAATCGAAGCTCGCCCGCCTCACTTCGGCCGAGATCGACACGCTGCGCCGCTGGATCGACGAGGGCGGCGAGTATCGCGGCCACTGGGCGTTTGAAAAACTGGCGCCCGTGGCCTTGCCGGCGGCGGCCAAGGCCGCGCATCCGATCGACCGGCTGGTCTCGGCCGGGCTCGGTGCGCGCCAGCTTGCCCTGCAACCCGAGGCGGATCGCGCGACGCTCATTCGCCGCGTGGCCCTCGACCTGACCGGTCTGCCGCCCACTCCCGCCGAGATTGCGGCCTTCGCGGCCGACGCGTCGCCGGACGCCTTCGCGTGGCTCGTCGATCGCTTGCTTGCGTCGCCGCGCTACGGCGAACGCATGGCGGTGGACTGGCTCGACGTCGCGCGCTACGCCGACAGCTACGGTTTCCAGGTTGATCGGCCGCGCGACATGTGGCCGTGGCGCGACTGGGTGATCAAGGCGTTCAACCAGAACCTGCGCTGGGATCAGTTTGTGACGTGGCAGGTGGCCGGCGACCTCCTGCCCAATGCCACCGAAGAGCAGAAACTCGCGACGGCCTTCAACCGGCTCCACGCCATGGAGGCCGAGGGCGGCTCCATCGAGGAGGAGTATCGGATCAACTACGTGAACGATCGCGTGACGACTTTCGGCACGGCCTTCCTTGCGCTCACGCTCGAGTGCGCGCGCTGCCACGACCACAAATTCGATCCGATTCCGCAGAAGGACTTCTATGCGCTCGGGGCGTTTTTCCAAAACATCGACGAGGCGGGGCTCTACTCCTTCTTCACGCAATCCGCCCCCACGCCCGCGATGTGGGTGCCCGACGCCGCGCACAAAGCCCGCCATGACGCCGCGGTCGCCTCGGTGAAAGCCGCGGAGGCCACGCTCGCCGCGCTGCGCGACGAACGCCGCGCGGCTTTTGACGCGTGGCTGAAGTCCAACGCCGCCACGCCCGTCGCGTTGCGCGGCGAGATCGCGCGCTTCGATTTCGATCACCGCGAGGCGGCGCCGCCCCCCGCGCCGGCGAAGGCCAAGGGCAAAGCCGCCGCCCCGGAGGCGCCGCCTGCCGATGAAATCCCCGCCGCCGCCACCGAAAAGCTCCCCGGCGCGAGCCGCTTCGCCAGCGCGACCAAGGCGGGCGACTACGCTTCGACGCCGAGGGAAAACGAATCCGTGCCCGGACGCGCCGGCCAGGCGATCAAGCTCACCGGCGATCACCCGATCAACACGCGCCTCGGCAATTTCCACCGCCACGATCCTTTCTCGATCTCGCTCTGGGTGCACACGCCGGATGTAAAGGAGCGCGCCGTCATCCTCCACCGCTCACGCGCCTGGACCGATGCCGCGAGCCGCGGCTACGAGCTGCTGATCGAGGAGGGCCGGCTCAAGTGGTCGCTGATTCACTTCTGGCCCGGCGACGCGATCTCGATCCGCGCCACCGCCCCGCTGGCGGTCGGCGAGTGGGTCCATGTCGCGGTGACGAATGACGGCTCAAGCCGCGCCGCCGGCCTGCGCCTATACGTTAACGGACAGCCGGTCGCCACCGAAGTCATCCGCGATCACCTGACAAAGGATATCACCGGGGGCGGCGGCGATTTCATCGCGGTGGGCGAACGCTTCCGCGACCGGGGCTTCAAGGGCGGGCTCGTGGACGACCTGCGCGTCTTCGGGCGCGCGCTCACGGCGCTCGAAGCCCGCGAGGTGTTTGCCCCCGGCGCCGGCGAACGTGCCGAGCGCGAGGCCCGGTTCGCCTACTACCTCGCCACGCACGACGAACCTTATCGCGCGCAGCTGGCCGCCGTCGCCGCGGCGCGCGCCGAGCAGACGAAGATCGCCGACGAGGCCAAGGAGATCATGGTCATGCGCGAGCTGCCGCAGCCCAAGCCGGCCTACGTGCTCAAGCGCGGCGAGTATGACCAGCGCGGGGAACGCGTGACGGCGGACACGCCCTCGGCGCTCCCGCCCTTTCCCGCCGATCTGCCGCGCAACCGCCTCGGGCTCGCGCGTTGGCTGACCGACCCGCGTCATCCGCTGCTCGCGCGCGTGACCGTGAACCGCTTCTGGCAATCGCTCTTCGGCCGGGGCCTCGTGAAGACGACCGACGATTTCGGCACGCAGGGCGAGCGGCCGGAATACGCCGCGCTCCTCGACTGGCTTGCCCACGAATTTGTGCGCACGGGCTGGGACGTGAAGGCGCTGCTCAAGACCATCGTGACCTCGCAGACCTACCGGCAGCGCAGCTTCGCCTCGCCGGCCAACGCCGCCGACGATCCGGAGAACATCCGCCTCGCCCGCGGCCCGAGCCACCGCCTCCCCGCCGAGATGATCCGCGATCAGGCGCTCGCGGCGAGCGGGCTGCTCGTGGAAAAAATCGGCGGCGCGCCGGTCTTCCTCTACGACCATCCCGAGTCGTTCAAACCCGAGCCAGCCGGCAAGGGCGAGGCCCTCTACCGGCGCAGCGTCTATACCTTCTGGCGCCGCAATGGCCCCGCGCCCGTGCTCGAGTCGTTTGATGTGCCCAATCGCGTCGTATGCGTCGCCCGGCGCGATACCACCACGACTGCGCTGCATGCGCTCGTCCTGCTCAACGGCCCGCAGTTCGTCGAGGCCGCGCGCGTGCTGGCCGAGGAGCTGCACCGCGCCCACGCCGGCCGCGACGACGCACTGTGTGCCGCGGCCTTTCTCCGCCTCACCGGCCGCGACCCCTCGGCTGCGGAGCTGCGCATTCTCACGCGCCTGCTCGGCGAGCAGCGCATCTGGTTTGCGCAGCATCCCGCCGACGCCGCGGCCTACCTCAAGATCGGCGAGAGACCCGCGGACGCGGCGCTGCCCGCGCCCGAGATCGCCGCCGTCGCGACGCTCGTGAACACGCTCATGAACCACGATCTGTTTTCGGTGAAACGCTGACGCCCGATGAACACTACTACTGCCCGCGAACCTCTTTGCACCGGCGGCGATCCGTGGCACCTGATGAGCCGCCGCGAGTGCCTCAACCGTTTCGCGCTCGGCCTCGGCGGCATCGCCCTCGGCGAACTCATGGGCGGCCGGGCCCAGGCGGCGACGGCCGATGCGCCCGTGCTGGGCCGGCCGCATTTCGCGCCGAAGGCCAAGCGCATCATTTATCTGTTCCAGTCGGGCGGTCCCTCGCAGCTCGACCTCTTCGATTACAAGCCCGTGCTCAACCAGCGGCACGGCGAGCAACTGCCCGATGCCGTGCGCGGCGGCCAGCGCCTCACCGGCATGTCGGGCAACCAAAGCTCGATCCCGATTGCGGGCTCGCCGTTCAAGTTCGAGCGCCACGGCCGCAGCGGCGCGTGGGTGAGCGATCTGCTCCCGCACACCGCCAAGATCGCCGACGAGCTGTGCTTCGTGCGCTCGATGCATACCGAGTCGATCAACCATGGCCCCGGCGTGACCTTCATGCAGACGGGATCGCAGATCCCGGGGCGGCCCAGCTTCGGCGCATGGCTCGACTACGGGCTCGGCAGCGAGCGCGAGAATCTCCCGGCCTTCGTCGTCCTCATCACCAAGGACAAGAAGGGCCAGCCGCTCATGTCGCACCTCTGGGGCTCGGGTTTTTTACCGGCGAAGCACCAGGGTGTGCGTTTCCGCTCCGGGCCCGATCCGGTGCTCTACCTGCGCAACCCCGAGGGCGTCTCGCCGGAGAACCGCCGCCTCGCGCTCGATCGCCTCCGCGAGCTGCACGAGGCGCAGTTTGCTGGCACGCCCGACGGCCTGATCAACGCGCGCATCGCGAACTACGAGATGGCGTTCAAGCTTCAGACGAGCGTGCCCGAGGTCACGGACCTCAAGGACGAGCCGGCGCACATCGTGGACGCCTACGGGCCCGACGCGCGCACGCCCGGCAGCTTCGCCGCCAACTGCCTCCTCGCGCGCCGGCTCGCCGAACGCGGGGTGCGCTTCATCCAGCTCTATCATCAGGACTGGGATCACCACGGCGGTTTGCCGGGTGGCATCAAACGCGAGTGCGGGCAGACGGATCGCGCGTCGGCCGCGCTCGTCGCCGATCTCAAGCAACGCGGGTTGCTCGACGACACGCTTGTCGTCTGGGGCGGCGAATTCGGCCGCACCAACTACTGCCAGGGCCTGATGACCGCGAACAACTTTGGCCGCGATCATCACCCGCGGTGCTTCACGATCTGGATGGCGGGTGGCGGAGTGAAGCCCGGTTACGTCCACGGCGAGACCGACGAATTCGGCTACAACATCGCGCGCGATCCCGTGCATATCCACGACCTGCACGCGACGATCCTGCACCTCTTCGGTGTCGATCACGAGCGGCTGACCTACAAATTCCAAGGCCGCCGCTACCGCCTCACCGACGTGCATGGGCACGTGGTGAAGCCCATCCTGGCCTGAATCTTTCGTTGCGCTACGCGAGCAGCGAACCCACGAGCGTCGCCAGCGCGTCCGGCCCGCCGACGTTGCCGGGAAACACGACGTAGGCGAGGCCCGGCCATTTGCTCTCGGGGCCGGCGCGCCACACGGGCACGCCCGGCAGCGCCTGGCCGAGCACCAGCGCGCGGCGCAGGCCGAGGGCGCGGGTCGCGGTGTCGCTGGACGTGATGCCGCCCTTGGCGATGAGCCAGCGCGGGCGCACGGCGAGGTCGCGCACGATTCCGACCAAGCTGGCGGAGACGGTTTCACCAATGGCCAGGCTGTGCGCGGCGTCGCGGCCGGTGATCAGGCGGCGGCTCGTGACCAGCGCGGCGCTGCGGCCTGCCGCGATGGCGACCGCCAGCGCCGTGGCACAGCGCGCAATCTCGGTGGCCCGTCGATCGTCGAGGAGCAGCTGCTCGACAGAAATCTCGACGCGCTCGAGCGCCGGGCACGCGGCAAACAACGCCTCAAGCTGCGCGGAGGTCTTGCCCACGTAGGAGCCGGCCACGAGCAGGCCGCCGTGGCGCGAGCCCGCCTCGGCCAGCTCGGCGGCAGTGAGCAACGGACGCGGCGCGATGCCGGCGTAGGCGGCGACGAAATCCGCCGCGGTGCGAAACAAGTAGCGGCGGCCCGCGCGCTCGGCGTGGGCAAGCACATGGGTGAGCGCGGCGAGATCGCCGCGCCCGGCGGCGTTGACGATGGCGACACCGCCGCGGGGGAGAGTGGCGAGCTTGGCCGCGACGGCGGCCTCGTTGCGCGTGCGCAGATCCTCCAGCGAGAGCGATAGCACCTCGTCGGCGCGGATGCGGCCGGCGGTCTTTTCTTCGACCCAAGCGCGCAGATCGGAGGCGCGGTAGCCGAAGGAGGCGTCGCGGGCGAATTCGGTTTCCCCCGCCGGCACCAGCCGATCGCCGTCCGCGACGTAGTGCGTGTCGCCGATCGTGACGCGACCGCCGGCGAAGAACGCCGGAATGATGAGCGTGCCATCGAAGCCGCCGCCGAGCGCCTCGGCGAGGGCGTCGGTCTCCGCGGGGTAATGGCCGCGGAGCGTGGAATCGCCGCGGCTCACGACGGTGAAGGCCCGGCCGGCCGCGGCGGCGGCGCGCGCGAGGTTCGCGCCGATCTCGCGGTTGATTGCGCAGGCGCGGGCGACGGGAAAGGCGCGCGTGTTGGTCAGGATGTAACAGCAGGGCTCGGGGGCGCGGAGTTCGGCGGTGAGTTCCTCCACACCCCACGTCGTCAGCACGGGAATGCCGTGGACCGTCTGCGTGCCGGTGGGATCATCGTCGAGGACGATGATCTTCGCGGCGGCGGCGCGGGGCGCGAGCACCGGCTCGGGCGGGAGCGAGGCGAGGAGGGCGGAGCGGGAGGGCATGGGCGGCGCGCGATCAGTTGACGACGTTGACCGGGGCACCGGCGAGAAAGGCGCGGACATTGGCGACGGCGGTGTCGAGGAGGCGGCGACGCGCGGCGCCGGCAGCCCAGGCGATGTGGGGCGTGACGAGGCAGTTCTTGGCGGTGAGGAGCGGGTTCGTCGCCGGCGGCGGCTCGGCGGAAAGCACATCGACGCCCGCGGCCGCGATCGTGCCGGCGGCGAGTGCGGCGGCGAGATCGGCATCGACGACGAGCGGGCCGCGGCTCGTGTTGAGCAGAATCGCGGTGGGCTTCATGAGGGCGAGACGCGCGGCGTTGACGAGGCCCTGCGTCTCGGGCGTGAGCGGGCAGTGCAGCGACACGACATCGGCGCGGCGGAAAAGATCGTCGAGTGGCACGCGCTCGGCGCCAGGCGTCTCGCCGCGGGAATGCGCGATGATCTTCATGCCGAAGGCGCGCCCGAGATCGGCGACGGCGCGGCCGATGCGGCCCCAGCCCACGATGCCGAGCGTGAGCCCATCGAGCTCGACGAGCGGACGGTCCCAGTAGCACCAGTCGGCGCTCGCGGCCCAGCGGCCGGTGCGGACGGTGGCGCCGTGATGGCCGGCGCCGTTGACGAGTTCGAGCAGGAGGGCGAAGACGTGCTGGGCGACGGCGCGCGTGCCGTAGGTGGGGACGTTGCTGACCGGGATGCCGCGCGCGCGGGCGGCGGCGGAATCGACGACGTTGTGCCCGGTGGCGAGCACGCCGATGTAGCGCAGGGCGGGCAGTTGCGCGATCGTCTCGGCGCGGAGCGGGCATTTGTTGGTGAGCACGATCGCGGCCTCGCGGGCGCGGGCCACGATGTCGGCCGGCGCGGTGCGTTCGTGGATGGTGCAGGGGCCGAGGGCGCGGAGCGCATCCCAGGAGAGGTCGCCGGGGTTGAGGGCATGGCCGTCGAGGACAACGAGGTTCATGGAGCGGAAAAACAAAGGCCCCGGCGGCCCGCTGGCGAGCGCGCGGCGCGGCTTAACGCACGATGCCGCAGAAACGCCTTTTCGCGCGGGGCCAAGTGTGCAACGTCCGGGCGCACGCTGGCGAAACGATGAAACTCTACTTCATGGGCATCTGCGGGACCGCGATGGGCAACGCCGCTCTCCTCGCACGGGCGGCCGGGCACGACGTGCTCGGCGCCGACACCGGGGTCTATCCGCCGATGAGCGACGTGCTCGCCGCCGCCGGCATCACGCTGCACGAAGGCTACGACGCCGCGCGCCTCCAGAAACTCGCGCCCGATCTCGTGATCGTGGGCAACGCGATGTCGCGCGGCAACGAGGAGGTCGAGTGGCTGCTCGACACGCGGGCGGTGCCGTTCACCTCGCTGCCGGCGATGCTCCACGACCTGGTCCTTAAAGGCCGGCGGAACCTCGTCGTGTGCGGCACGCACGGCAAGACCACCACGACCGCGCTCGCCGCGTTTCTGCTGCGGGCGGCGGGTCGTGATCCCGGCTTCCTGATCGGCGGCGTGCCGCAGGATCCGCCGGTGGGCGCGCACCTCGGCGCGGCGGCGGATCCGTTTGTGATCGAGGGTGACGAGTATGACAGCGCGTTCTTCGACAAGCGCAGCAAGTTCATCCACTACGCGCCGCACGTGGCGGTGCTGAACAACCTCGAGTTCGACCACGCGGACATCTTCCGGGATTTGCAGGACATCAAGCGGACGTTCACGCATCTCGCGCGCATCGTGCCGCGCAACGGCTGGGTTGTCGCGAACGGCGACGATGAGAATCTCCGCGCGCTGGGCCCGATGGCGTGGACGCGGGTCGTGCGCGTGGGGCTCGGGGAGGCCAACGACACGCGCATCGTCGATTTCAAGGAGAGTGGGGCGGGCGCGGAGTTTTCGCTCCTCTGGCGCGGCGCACACTGGGCGCGCGTGGCTTGGGCGCTGCCCGGCATCTACAACGCACGTAATGCCGCGATGGCCGCCACGGCCGCGGGCCTCGCGCTGCACCCCGGCGAGCCGACGGCGCTGCCGCTGGCGGCACTGGCGCGTTTCCGAGGCGTGAAGCGCCGGCAGGAAGTGCGGTTGAGCAATGCGCGCTTCACCGTGATCGAGGATTTCGGCCACCATCCGACGGCGCTGGCGGAGACGTTGCGGTCGTTTCGCGCACGGCATCCGGGCGCGGTGCTGACCGCGGTCTTTGAGCCGCGGAGCAACACGGCGCGGCAGAAGACGCTGCAGGACGACTTCACCCGCGCGCTGGCCTTGGCCGACAGCGTTTACCTCGGCCCGGTCAACCGCCCGGAGAAACTCAGCGCCGAAGAACGCTTCGATCCGGAGACGGTGGTGCGCGAACTGCGGGCGAAGGGGGTCGATGCCCACTGCGCGGAGAGCAATGCGGCGGTCCTCGAAAAACTCGTCGCGCACACCACCGGTCCGCATGCGGTGCGGCCGCGCGTGGTGGCGTTTTTCAGCAACGGCAGCTTCGACGGCATCATCGGGAAATTCGTCGCGGCGGCGCAGGGATGAGTGGGTAGAGATGCCGCTTGCGTCACGGGCACGGTGTGGCTGTCTCGCGGGAATCTCCGCCCCATGAACGTGCCCCCCCGCGTCTTTGTCGCCCGGTTCCTAGCCCTGCTCGCTCTGTTGGCGGGTTCCTTTCCGGTGCGTGCGGCTGTGCCGGCGGAGAATCCGATGCTGGCGCGGGTGTTTCCGTCGATTGTGCGCATCGAGGCGATTCGCCTGCGGCCGAGCGACGGGCGGCTGACCAAGCAATGGACGGGCGGTAGCGGCGTCCTCATCTCCAAGGAAGGCCATCTCGTGACCAACTGCCACGTGACCGAGGACGGCGACTTTTTCCGCTGCTATCTCTACGATGGCACGCACGTGGAGGCCAAGCTCGTGGGGCAGGATGCGCTGACAGACCTGGCGGTGTTGCAGCTCGACCTCACGCAGCGGGCGAAGGGAGCGGCGCCGCTGGTGGTCGCGAAATTTGGCGATTCCGCCAAGCTCGTCGCGGGCGAGGAGGTCTTTGCGCTCGGGAGCCCGGGCTTCCTCTCGCAATCGGTGACGCGCGGCGTGGTCTCGAATCCTTCGCTCGTGCTGCCGGAGCAGACGGTCGGGCGCATGATGCTGCGCGGCGAGGACGTGGGGCTCTTTGTGCGCTGGGTGCTGCACGATGCGCGGATCTTTGGCGGCAACAGTGGCGGACCGCTCGTCAACGCCCGCGGAGAAATTGTCGGCATCAACGAAATCGGCGTCGTGAGCCTGAGCGGCGCGATTCCGAGCAACCTCGCGAAGAGTGTCGCGGAGCAAATCATCGCCACGGGCCGCGTGACGCGCGGATGGTCCGGCGCGACCGTGCAGCCGCGGCTCGAGGCTGACGGCGCCAGCGTGGGTGTGACGGTGGCGGATGTGGTCGCCGGCTCGCCCGCCGAGCTGGCCGGCCTGAAGCCGGGCGATGTGATTCTCGCGTGCGATGGCCATGCGATTGAAGGAGCGGAGGAAAAGGCGGTGGCGCATTTCAACCGGCTTGAGGCGGGGCAGCCGCCGGGCAGTGAACTCGTCGTGGACTTTATGCGGGGCGGAAAAAAACAGACCGCGCGCGTAAAGCTCGCCGGCCGCGAGCCGGCGCGCGCCGACGATGTGGAGCTGCGCACCTGGGGCGCGGTGGTCCGTGATCTCACGGCGAAGGTGGCGCGGAGCGAACGCCTGCCGGACGCGCGCGGCGTGTGGCTGGAGAATATCCGTCCCGCCGGTCCCGGCGGCCAAGCTGAGCCGGTGCTGCGGCGCGGCGACGTTTTGATCGCGGTTGATGGGAAAGCCGTGGGCAACGTGGCCGAGCTGCGCGACATGACGGCCAAGCTGATGATCGACGCGCCCAAGGGCGTGCGCCCGGTGATCGCGAGCGTGCGGCGCGACGGCGCGGTGCTCAGCTCCGTCGTCGAACTGCGGGCGCAGGACGAGCGCAACATCACGCCGCTCGCCCGCAAAGCCTGGCTCGGCGTCGCCTCGCAGCCGCTCACCCCGAAACTTTCCGCCCGGCTCGGCCTCAAGGCCGAGGGTGGCGCGCGTGTGACGCGCATCTACGCCGGCACCCAGGCGGCGGCCGCAGGCCTGCAAGTCGGCGACATCATCCTCGCGATCGACGGCAACGCGGTGACCGCCCGCCGGCAGGAGGACACCGATGTGCTCGCGCGCCAGATTCGGCAGTATCGCTCGGGCACGACGGCGAAATTTTCCATCTGGCGCGAAGGCGCGACAAAGGAACTCGACGTCGCGCTCGAGGAGCAGCCCGTGCCTGCGGCCGAGATGGCCTGGTGGCAGGATGTGGCGCTGGAGTTTTCCGCTCGCGAGCTGGCTTTTGAAGACCGCGTGCGCCTGCAAATCGGACCCGACGCCAAGGGCGCGATCGTGGAGAGCGCGATTCCGGCCGGCTGGGCGGCGCTCGCCGGGCTGCGCGCCGACGATGTGATCGAGCGCGCGGGCGACACGCCGGTCGCGGGGCTGGAAGACCTGAAGCGTGCGCGTGCCGCCGCCGCGGGCAAGGCGTGGTGGGTGCTGCTGGTGCGGCGGCGCGGTCAGACTCTCTTTGTCGAAATCAACCTGAAGCCCGCCAACTCTCCATGAAACGCCTCCTCCTTCCATGCTTCGCGCTTGGCGCGACCGTCGCATTTGCCGCACCCGCGGCCGAAGCTGAAGCCGGCCGTGCGCTGGTGAAGCGGCACGCGGATGCGATCATCGGCGTCGAGCTCGTGGTGACGGTGAAGATGAAGATGAACGGGCAGGAACTGCCTCCGCGCGATCAGCCGGTGGAAGTGAACGGCACGGTCATCGCGGCGAACGGACTTACGGTGACCTCGCTCGCCGGAGTGGACCCACGCGTGATGTTTGAAGCGGCGCGGGCCATGCAAGGCGGTGGCCAGCGCGGACCGGAACTCGTGAGCGCGGACTTCAAGGAAGTGAAGCTGCGCCTCGCCGACGGCAAAGAGGTGCCGGCGAAATTCGTGCTGAAGGACGCCGACCTTGATTTGGCGTTCATGGCTCCGGAGACGGATGAGCCGGGCCGCCAGTTTGCCCACGTGGATTTGAACTCGGCCGCGGAGGGCACGGTGCTCGGGCAATATTTTTTTGTGGCGCGGGCGTCGAAGTCGCTGCAACGCGTGCCGCTCGTGCGTTCGACGGAGTTGGTCGGCATCGTCGAGAAGCCGCGGAAGCTGTTCCTCATTTCGGATCAGTCGGTCGGCAGCCCCGTCTTTGACGCCGCCGGACGCACGCTCGGGATCTACCTGCAGCATTTCGCCAGCGGCCGGCCGAGTGGCGTTGTCGTGCTGCCTGCGGCGGACATCGCCGAGATGGCGAAGCAAGCGGCCGCAGCCCAGGCGGCGGTGAAGCCCGCCAATTAAGCGTGTTGCGGCGCAGACCGCGAAGGCCGTGCTGCGTCGGTCTGGCGCGCCGGGGCCTCCGGCAGGTCGAAGGCTCCCAGCAGGACGGTCACGGTGAATTCGGTGCCGATGCCAGCCTCGCTGCTCACGGTGATCTCGCCCGCCATCAAGTGCGCGAGGCGCTGGCAAATCGCGAGACCCAGCCCGCTGCCGCCATAACGGCGCGCGGTGGAGGTGTCGCCTTGGTTGAACATCTGGAAGAGACCGCCAATTTTATCCCGGGGTATGCCGATGCCCGTGTCGGTGACGCGCACCGTGAGGCGGCCCTGCGTCGCGCCTGCGCCGGGAGGGGCCCACGCCATGCCGACCGTGACGGAACCGTGCGGCGTGAACTTGAGGGCGTTATCCACGAGGTTGACGAGGATCTGGCGGAAACGCATGGGATCGCCCTCGACGATGAGCGGGGCGGAGAATTCGGGCACGAACCGCAATTCGATTTGGCGCTGGGCCGCGCGAGGCGCGAAGAGACGCACGACATCCTGGGCGGTTTCGGCCGGACCAAACGGCACGTGCTCCAGCGTGAGCCGGCCGCGCTCGATCTTGGTGAGATCGAGGATGTCGTTCATGAGCGAACCGAGCCGCGCACCTTCCCCGAGAATCGTGGTGACGTAGCTGCGCTGGGTGTCGTCGAGCCGTGATTCGCGCAGGAGATTGGCGAACCCCATGACCGCGTTCAGCGGGGTGCGGATCTCGTGGCCCATCACGGCGAGGAAATCGCTCTTGGCTTGGCTGGCCTTGTCGGCGCTGGCCCGGGCCTGCTGGAGCTGGTGTTCGCTATCAGCTCGTCCGCGGAGTTGCGCTCGGAGCAGAGCGAGGCGGGTGGCTGCCACCAGCAGCGATGCGGCGAGCGCAGCGGTGAGGCCGAGGATCGAAAGGCGTGAGGTTATCCCCTCAGATTGGCCGGCAAAGATGCTCCCTGCCGCCGCCGCAACAATGGCCAGCATGCACATGAGGCCGGAGAGGTCGGCGGCAGCGGACTGTTTTGCGGCGATGCGGCGGCAGGTCAGCCATCCCGCGACCACCCCGGCGATTACCAGCGCGGTGTCGAGGTGCAGCGCTGCGGCAGCGGCATGGAATTCGGCGAGCGCGGGCATCACCGCGCAGAGTGCCGGACTCCCGCGGGGCGGCAAAGAAGGCTGCTACGCAGGCGATGCTACGTAGTTACTGCGGAGGCCGACGCGTCACTGCGCCTGCTTCGCGACCTTGCGGGTCGCAGGGGCCTGACCGGCAGGAAGCGCAAGGAGATCGTAGGCCTCGTGGCCGGTGATGCGCACCTGGGCAAATTCCCCGACGGGCACGGTGATCGGCAGATAGACACGGCCGTCGATGTCGGGCGCGTCGGCCTCGCCGCGCGCCACGCCGGGCTCCTCGACGAGGACCTTGATGGTGCGGCCGGCGAATCCGGCGCTGACCTGCGCCGCGATTTCCTTCTGGAGCTTCATCACACGGTGCCAGCGGGCTTCCTTGGTCTTCTTTGGAATCTGGGCGTCCATCTTCGCCGCGCGCGTGCCTTCCTCCTGCGAGTAGCGAAAGACGCCGAGGCGCTCGAACTTGGTCTCGCGGATGAACTCGCAGAGCTCATCGACATCGGCCTCGGTTTCGCCCGGGAAGCCGACGATGAACGTCGTGCGGATGGCGATGCCGGGGATGCCCGCGCGGATGCGCTGCATGAGATCGCGGATGTAGGCGGAGGAGGTCTCGCGCTGCATCAGGCCGAGCATGTGGTCGCTGATGTGCTGGAGCGGAATGTCGATGTAGCGCGCGACCTTGGGGCACTCGGCGATCGTGCGGATGAGCTCGTCGCTCCAGTGCGCCGGGTGCGTGTAGAGCAGGCGAATCCAGAAATCACCCTCGATGGCGTTCAGCTGGCGGAGCAGGGTGGTGAGCGCGGTGCCGCGCGAGGAATCCACCGGGGTGCGCGGGTTGGGGCGCTGGTCCCACGTGTCCATGCCGAAGAACGTCGTGTCCTGCGAAATCAGGTTAATCTCCTTCACGCCTTCGCGCACGAGCTGGCGCGCCTCGGCGACCACGCTCTCCACGGTGCGGCTGCGATGCCGGCCGCGAATCTGCGGGATGATGCAGAAGGTGCACGGGTGGTTGCAGCCCTCGGCGATCTTGATGTAGGCGAAGTGCCGCGGCGTGAGCCGGAACCGCGGCGTGTCGTAGTCGGGGATGTAGGTCGAGCGGCCCTCGATGAAGACCGGTGGCGCGTCGTCCTCGCCGCGATCCTTGGCGAGAATCTCGCGGATGATGGGCGCGACTTTCGTCACCTGATCGAGGCCGATGAAAGCATCGACCTCGTCGTGGAGTTCGGACTTCAGATCCTTGGAAAAGCGCTGCGACATACAGCCGGCGACGATCAGCTTCTGGTTCTTCCGGCGCTTCTTCATGCCCCGGTCCTGATGCACCTCGAGGATGTGGCCAATGGACTCCTCCTTCGAGGAGTCGATGAAGGAGCAGGTGTTGACGATGACGACGTCGGCCTGGTCCGCCTCGGGCACGACCGTCATGCCGGCCGCGTGAAGGTGGCCGATCATGATCTCGGAATCGACGAGGTTCTTGGCGCAACCGAGCGAGATGAGGCTGACTTTGGTCATCGGAAAAACAAAACGGCCCCGATAATTCGGGGCCGCGACGCGGATGGGGGAGGCTGAGGCGCGGTTACTTCTTCTTGGTGGCGAGCTTCGCCTTGGCCTTCTTGCGCTTGAGATAGGCGGCGCGGCGTTTGCGTTTGATATACTTGTTCAGTTGTTGGCCCATGATGTGTGAAGAGAATTGCCGGTCATGTTTCAGAGGGCCCGGGATGAGTCAAGCGCCGGGCTGGCGCGCGGCTTGACCGCGTCCCGGCGACCGGACCAACGTGGCGCATGCGCCCCCAGCTGCTTCCCCTCGCAGTCACCGGTTTGCTCGCCGCGGTCGGCTGTTTGTTCGCGGCCAGTCCCACGCTCCATACTTTCAGAAAGCAATCGCTTGAAAAATTCTACTGGAGCGAAGGCGCAGCCTTCGGCGACCTCAACCGCGACGGGAAGCCCGACGCGATCTACGGGCCGTATTGGTTCGAAGGGCCTGACTTCACGCGGCGCCACGAAATCTACGCGCCCGCGAAGACGACGACGGTGAAGGAAAAGGACGGCTCCTCGCGCACCTTCGCCGGCTGGCACGGCGGCATGGGCAACGCCAACGGCTATTCCAACGACAACTTCTTCGCCTTCGTCCACGATTTGGACGGCGACGGCTGGAACGACGTGCTCACCTACGGCCTGCCGCACACGCCGGCCTATCTCTACCTCAATCCCGGCCCACGCGGCGGGCACTGGGCGCGCCACACGGTGCTCGACGAAGTGGACAACGAGTCGCCGACCTTCACCGATCTCGATGGCGACGGAAAACCGGAGATCGTGTGCGTGAACGGCGGGAATTTTGGCTATGCCTCGCCGGATTGGAAAAACCCGACGGCGAAATGGAAATTCACGCCCATCTCCACGGGCGGCACCTGGCAACGCTACACGCACGGCCTGGGCGTCGGCGACATGAACGGCGACGGCCGCCTGGACGTGCTGTTCAAAGACGGCTGGTTCGAGCAGCCCGTGAAGCGCGAGCCCGGCGTGACGTGGCGATTGCACAAGCATTTCTTCGCGCCCGGCGGCGCGCAGATGTTTGCCTACGACGTGAACGGCGATGGCCTCGCCGACGTCATCACTTCGCTTGCGGCGCACGGCTGGGGTTTCGCATGGTATGAGCAGCTCCGCGAAAAGGACGCCCACGGCACGCCGACCTTCAAGCCGCACATCATCATGAACCGCGAGCCGAGCGAGAACCGCTATGGCGTGACGTTCTCCGAGATTCACGCCGTCGAGCTGGTCGATGTCGATGGCGACGGGTTGAAGGATATCGTGACGGGCAAATGCTTCTGGGCGCACGGCCCCGCCGGCACCGCGATCGCCGCGCCCGACGCCAACGCCCCGGCCGTGCTCTACTGGTTCAAACTCGTGCGGCTGCCGGGTGGCGGCGTGGATTGGGTGCCGAACCTGATCGACGACGACTCGGGCGTCGGCCGCCAGATTGGCCTCGGCGATGTGAACGGCGACGGCCGTCCGGATGTGATTATCGGCAACAAGAAAGGGGCGTTCGTTTTTGTAAACGAAGCGCGGGCCGTGAGCCCCGCCGAGTGGGCGCGCGCGCAGCCGAAAGTGCTGTTTCCCGACGCGGAGAAAAACAACCTGACCGCGCGCGATGTGATCACGCACACCAAACGGCTCACACCGGCGACGAAGTCGGGCGCGCCGACGGAGCCGGCAACGAAGAAGGCGAAGTGAGCGTGGGCCCTGGTAGGGCAGTCACTCCGCTGACCGCCAACGCCGAACGTCGAGGCGCGGAACGGAGTCCGCGCCCTACCTACCGCATCCGCGCCAAGGTCGCCTGCAGGAGCGCGAGGTCGCTGGCGTTTTTGGTCTTCGCCTTGGCGGCGACGACCAACTCGGCTTCGAGGGCGTTCTTAGTCTTGCGCGCCTTGTTTTCAAAAAAGACGCCGAATGATCCGGGCCAGGCCTGCTGCGCGAGTTTGAAGGCGGCGACTTCGTCGGAGGTGTCGTGGCGGGCGGCGTCCTCGGGCGTGCCGTCGTTTTTCTTTTCGTCCACTAGGGTCCACGTGCCGCCTTTGCGCGGGATGGAGGAGTCGAAGGCGCCTTCATAGAACTCGACGCACTCGGAGAGAATCTCGACCACGCTGAAGCCGTCGTGCTTGGCGGCGCGGAGCATCATGTCGATCATGTGGTTCACCTGCGTGGCGTGGCTGCGGGCGATGAACGTGGCGCCGGTGTTGAGCAGCGTGCGCATCGGGTTGATCGGCTGATCGATCGCGCCGGTGGGATCGGTTTTGGTTTTGAAACCGATGGGGGACGTGGGCGAGGTCTGCTTCTTCGTCAGGCCATAGACGGAGTTGTCCATGATGACGTAGGTGAGGCGGACGTTTTTGCGCGCGGTGTGGACGAGGTGGTTGCCGCCGATGGAGAAGCCGTCGCCGTCGCCGCCGAAGACAAAGACATGGAGGTCGTCGCCGCCGAGGCTGATGCCCGCGGCAAACGGCAACGCGCGGCCGTGAATGTAGTGGCCGCCGTGGGTGTTGACGAAATACGGGAAGCGCGACGAGCAGCCGATGCCGGCGAAGGTGACGATCTTCTCGTGCGGGTATTGGAGCTTCTCGAGCACGCGGTAGAATGCGTGCAGCACCGCGAAGTCGCCGCAGCCCGGGCACCACGTGGGGTGATCGGCCGTGAGGATCTTTTTGGTGAGCGGCGCGCCGGCGGGAGGCGGCGGGGTGGCGAGGGCGGTGGCGGACATGGGCGAAGGAGTTGAGGGGTGCGGGTGACGGCGGCCGATCAGAGCTTGGCGAGCGCGCTGTGGCTCGCGGCGCCGAGGGAGGCTTTGAGCGTGGCGCTGACGATGTGCTTATCCACGCCGGTGACGATTTCGCTGACCTTGAAGGTGAGGCCGTCGGTCTTGGTGACGCTCACGATGGCGGGGTTGGCGTAGCGGGCGCGGAGCATCATCGCCAGCTGGCCAAAGCCGTAGAGGCCTTCGTCGTTGATCTCGATAACGACGATGCGATGGAAGAGCTTGAAGATGCTCTCAAGACCATTGGGCAGAGGATGAATGTGGCGCAGGTGGAGGTGCGCGGCGGTGACTCCGGCGCTCCGGATGCGATTAAGCGCCTCGCGGCCGGGGCCCCAAGTGGAGCCCCAGGTGACGAGGAGGACTTCGCCGGCGGAGTCGCCCGCGAGTTCGGGGGCGGGGAGCGAGGCTCCGAGGGCTTTGAGCTTCTCGCGTCGCTTGGCGGTCATCTGCGTGTGCAGCTTGGGGCTGCCGGTGGGATGGCCCATCTCGTCGTGCTCGAGGCCGGTGACGGTGGGGTATTTCCCGGTGGCGATCCTGGTGCCGGGGGGCGCGTGGCGCGTGACCTTGTCGAGTGGGTAAGGTTTGAAATCCGTGCCGCGCTCCGAGCGGTCGGGCTTGGGATCGACCATGAGCGCGGGCAGGTCGGGCTCGTCGAAGGCCTCGATGCGGCTGGCGAGCGCCATGTCGGTGAGGATGAGGACGGGCGTGGAATACTCGCGGGCGATGCGCGCGGCCTCGAAGGCGATGTAGAAGCAGTCCTCGACGTTCTTCGGCGCGAGGACGACGCGCGGGGTGTCGCCATGCGAGCCGTAGATGGCCTGCATGAGATCGGACTGCTCGACGTTGGTCGGCATGCCGGTCGAGGGGCCGCCGCGCTGCACGTTGATCACGAGGAGAGGCATCTCGGCCATCGTGGCCCAGCCGAGCGCCTCCATCTTGAGCGAGAGGCCGGGACCGGCGCTGCCGGTGACGGCGAGCTGGCCGGTGTAGGAAAACCCGAGGGAGGTCGAGACCGCGGCGATCTCGTCTTCGCACTGGACGAAGAGGCCGCCGTATTTCGGAAATTCCGCGCGGAGCGTCTCCATGATCGAGGACCAGGGCGTGATGGGATACCCGGCGCCGTGGCGCACGCCGGCGGCGATGAGGCCGTAGGCGAGGGCTTGGTTGCCATCCATCGTGACCTGCGGCCGGCCGGTGGAGCCCGCGATGCGATCGACGGCTTCGAAGCGGAAGAAAAGATCGCGGAGATTGTTTTGCGGCCATGCGTAGCCGGCGTCGAAGGCCAGCATGGAGTTCCGGACGATGCTTTCGTCCTTCCCGCCGAAGCGCTCCTTTATGAGCGCGGCGAGCTTGGCGACATCCAGGTCGAAGATGCGGGCGATGAGGCCGAGGACGAAGATGTTTTTGCCCTTGTCCTTCGACGTGCCGCCGACCGCCTCGACCGTGCCGGTGGTGATCGGAATCGGGACGTGGGTGAAGCGGTTGTCGCCTTCGGCGGGCTTCACGTGGTCGCTGTCATAGACGAGCACGCCGCCGGGGCGCAGCGAACTGATGTGCGCGTCGTAGCTGTGCTGGTAAAAGGCCACGAGCATGTCCGCACGGTCGCCGGCGGAGAGGATGTCGCCGGTGCCCATGCGGACTTGGAAAATCGACGGCCCGCCCGAGATCGTGGACGGGATCGTCATGTAGGTCATGATGTCCTGGTCGCTGCGACCGGCGAGGCGGGCGAGAAAGCCGCCGATGGATTGGATGCCGTCCTGGGAATTTCCGGCGAGCCGGATGACGACGTCTTGAATGGAGCGGGCAGGGCCGGCGGGACTCGCGGCGCCACCCGGGGTTTCGGGGGAATTGGGGCTGACCATGAGAAGAGATGTCACCGTGTGCCGGGAAACGGGGCGAGTCAACGGGCCGCGTGCGAGCAACCGCGTGATTAGTTGCGGTCCGCGGGTCGACCCGTGGCAGAAGCCTGGATTATGCGGCTAGTGCCGCTAGCAACGGTGTTCAGGAAACAAGGATAAAGTCGGGGTTTTTGAGGAGGCGGTTGAGGAGGACAGTGAGTTTTCGCATGACGGCGGTGAGGGCGACCTTGGCGGGTTTGCCCCGGTCGCGGAGCCGCTGGTAGAAGGC
>JAEUHC010000002.1 GCA_016794785.1 Opitutaceae bacterium
ACGACGCCGAGGGCGGTCGCTTCAAACCCACCGCCTACATCGCGCCCCTGCGCCCGCCCGCACCGAAGGCGGGGAGGCTGACCGCCTCCCCTGCCACCCCTCTGCTCAATCCACGAAAGGGAGGGAGCCAAGCCCCCTCCCTTAAACCCTCCCCTTGAATTTGCTTGGTTCCCAACCCGCCCAAACTTATCCACCAAAGTGTCACCCATCACTCCGGATAGTTTGTCACCTATCACCGGCTCGCACCACCAGTCTCAGGTTGGTCTCGCCGCGGGCCGACGGCGGCTGCGTCTCGTCGAGCTTGCAATCCTGCGCGCCATACGCGGCGCGGATGCGCGCGATGGTCGCGGCGTCCGCCTTCACGACACTGTCGCGCGAGGCGTCCGCGTCGATCAGGCTGCCGTCCACGTGGACCTTCGCCCCATCGACTTGGCAGGCCTCGACGCACTGCCGCACCGTGCGCACGGACAGCTTCTCGAACAGCGCCCCGCCCCTGCGCGTGCGCTTCTTCGTCCAGGCTGTAGCCGAGGAACCACAACCAGTCCTACCGCTCCGGCAGCCGCCTCACCAGCTCGCGCTCGCTGCGGACGTTCTCGTGAAAGAGCAGGAACTCAGCTTCAGCAGCACCGCGGGACCGACCGGCTTGTGCCCGTTGCCGCCATAGGTGTGCACGACCGCGGCCCGTGCAAACGTGAAGTCCACCATCGCGGCGACGCGGCGCAACGGGTGGCCGGCGTGGACGCGGCGGTCGAGATCGATCCCTTAGGTGAGCAGCTCTTTCTGCGGCGTGTGCGTGCCCATCATATGGGGACGTGAGATCGCCGCCGGTCCGGAATGTTAAATCTGACCCGCGCGATTTGGTCAAAAGACCCTGAACAATCGACAGTCCTTTCGCGCGCTACCGTTCACCCATTCGCGGTTGCTCGTGTGCGTCGCTTTCAGCGTCTGGATAGCCGCTTCTTTTCGAGCTGTTGCTTGAAGTGAACGACCGTCACCACGCGAAATTCATCCTCCGAGAAGGCGTAGATGATCCGGTAGGGAGATTCGTGCACTTCTTTCAGCGGTTGCTCGGGATACTCGTGAACCGCGTGGCCTTGGGCCGGCGATAGTGCGGCGCGCTCCACGCGTTCAATGATGCGAGTGACCATGCGCGCGGCATAGAACTCTGAGTCCTGGGCAATGAACCGTCGAATGGCGCGAAGGGATCGCCGCGCTTCCGAGGACCAGACGATGCTCACCGGAGCGCGAACTCTTTCCGAATCGAAGCGTGCGTGTGCACGCGGCCTGACTCGAAATCCGCGAGGCCCGCTTCAATTTTTTGCCGCACATAAATGCGATACATGAGGTCGTCCCACGTCGACGAAGCGGGAAGACCTTGCACGAGCTTGATGGCATCAGCCTTAACCCGGCGTGACTTGGCGGCAACGGTCGGCATGGGGCGGAATCTGGCCCGCTCAAGCGCGATGGCAAGCGGGTCTTATTCACCTTTGCAGCCGACGCGGCGATCCGCGGTGCGTTCGCATGAGGGCTTTGCGAAATGCTTTCCGGCGCATACCACTCACCGCCATGAAGAAAATCGGTTTCCTGTCCTTCGGTCATTGGACGCCCTCACCCCAATCCCAGGCGCGGTCCGCCGCGGATGTGCTGTTGCAGTCCATCGATCTCGCGGTCGAGGCCGAGCGTCTCGGCTTGGATGGAGCCTATTTCCGCGTGCACCATTTCGCCCGGCAACTGGCCTCGCCGTTTCCCCTCCTGGCGGCGGTGGGCGCGCGCACCCGGAAAATCGAGATCGGCACCGCGGTCATCGACATGCGTTACGAGAATCCGCACTACATGGCGGAGGACGCGGGCGCGGCCGATCTGATCGCGGGCTCGCGGTTGCAACTGGGCATCAGCCGCGGCTCGCCCGAGCAGGTGATCGACGGCTGGCGTCATTTTGGTCATCAGCTCAAGGCTGGGGAGGACGACGCGGACATGGGTCGTCGCCACGCGGAAGCGTTTCTCGGTCTGCTCGACGGGAAGGGCTTTGCGCAACCCAACCCGCGGCCGATGTTTCCCAATCCTCCCGGGCTCTTGCGGCTCGAACCGTTTTCCGCGGGGCTGCGCGATCGAATCTGGTGGGGCTCGGCGACCAATGCGACGGCCGTCTGGGCCGCGCGGCACGGCATGAACCTGCAGAGCTCGACCCTAAAATTCGACGAGACGGGCGAACCGCTGCACGTCCAGCAAGCCGCGCAGATCCGGGCCTTCCGGAAGGCGTGGGCCGAGGCGGGTCACACCCGCGTGCCCCGCGTCTCCGTGAGCCGCAGCATCTTTGCCCTCATGAACGATCGTGATCGCGCCTACTTCGGCGGCGACGGGGAGCAGCAGGATCAGATCGGTTTTCTCGACGCGACCACGCGGGCGGTTTCGGGCGGGGCTACGCGGCGGAACCGGACGTGCTCATCGAACAACTCCGGAAAGATGAAGCCCTCGCCGCAGCGGACACGATTCTGCTGACGATCCCGAATCAACTGGGCGTGGCTTACAACGTCCATGTGCTGGAGGCCATTCTCACGCACGTAGCGCCCGGCCTGGGTTGGCGTTGAGACGAAGCCAGGCTCCTGCCTCGGACATTTTTCACCGCCCGTTCGGGCAACGGCGCGAGCTATCTTCTGACGCAGGATCGGACCGGCGGTGGCGAAAGCCGGCGGAGCTACATCGTGCTCCTCGACGCGCAGCGCTCGCAGCATGCGGCCCTGTCAGGCGCTCGTGGCGACGCAGCTCTCCCTACAGGCCAATCGCGTCGCGCTCTGGAGCGGCGAAACGTCAACTTCAAGATAGACCAGAGGGCATTCTAAAACGGCCAGAACTTCGGGATGAAATACGTCGCGAGCGCGGCGAAGATCAGGTTCAGCGGGATGCCAACCTTCATGAAATCGCGGAAGCGGTAGCCGCCGGCGTCGTAAACCATCGTGTTGGTCTGGTAGCCGACGGGAGTGGCAAAGCTCGTCGAGGCCGCGAAGGCGACCGCCACCAGAAAGGGCCGCGGGTCGGCGTCGAGCTTGGCCGCGGTCGCGATGGCCACGGGGCCGAGCAGGACCGCCGCGGCGTTATTGCTCATGAATTCCGTGAGGGTCGCGGTCAGGAGGTAGAGCGCGCCGAGGATAAGCACCGGGCCGGCGTCGCGGGCCACGCTCATCGCGCCATCAACGAGGAGGCCGGCGGCGCCGGAACGCTCGAGGGCCAGGCCGAGCGGGAGCACGCCGGCGAGCAGCATGATGACTTTCCAGTCGATCGCGCGGTAGGCATCCTCCGGCCGCAGGCACCGCGTGATCACCATCGCGACGCAGCCGAGCAGAGCGGTCGCCACGATGGGCAGCACCTTGAAGGCCGCGAGCACCACCACCAGCGCGACGATGGCGAGCGAGAGCGGGGCGTTGCGGCGATCGACGCTCACATCGCTGGGCGGGCCGATGATGACGAAGTTCTCGTTGGCCCGGAGCCGCGCGATGTCGGACTTGGGGCCGTAGAGCAGCAGCGTGTCGCCGAAACGCAGCGTGGTGTCGGCGAGCTTGTCCCGCAGGACGTGGCTGCGGCGGTGCATGGCGAGCACCACGGCGTGGAAACGCCGGTGGAAATCCACCTCGCTCAACGTGCGCCCGGCCAGCCGCGACTGCGGGGCGATGAGCGCCTCGACCAGCTCGAGTTCCTCGGTCTGGAGCGACTTGTCCTCAAGGTGGTATTTGGGCGCCAGCTCGAGCTTCAGCTTGTCCTTCAGCTCGAACAGTTCCTTGCACGGCCCGCGCATCAGGAGCACGTCGCCTTCGGCGATGAGGTTGCTTGCCGGGTTCCACAGCCGCTGCTCGCCGCGGTGGATCTCGATGATGGTCACGTCGAGCTTGGTGTCGGCCAGGGCTTCGCGGGCGGTTTTTCCGATCAGGGGTGACTCGGGCAGGACGGTCAGCTCGGTCAGGTAGTCGCCCATCGCGTAGTTCTGGGTCAGCTGGTTCGTGCGGCTCGAGGGCAGGAGCCAGCGTCCGACGACGAGAAAATAAATCATGCCCGCCGCGACCATGATGAGGCCGAGCTGGCCGAATTCGAAAAGGCCGAAGGAGCCGAGGCCGTTGCGCTCGGCGATGGAGTTCACGAGCAGGTTGGTCGAGGTGCCGAAGAGGGTGCAGACGCCGCCGAACTGCGACGCGAACGAGAGCGGGATGAGCAGCTTCGAGGCGGAGACATTGCGCGAGGCCGCGGCCGTGATGACGAGCGGGAGAAAAATCGCGACGGCCGCGGTGTTGTTGATGAACGGCGAGACGAGGGCCGCCGCGCCCATGATGAACACGAGGAGCAGGGTCTCGTTGCGCCCGTGCTCGATGAGCTTGCGGCCGAGGAAAGTGAGGGCGCCGCTGCGGTGCAGGCCCGCGCTGAGCACGAACATCGCGGCGACCGTGATCGTCGCGGGATTGCTGAAGCCGGAGATGCCCTCGGCCGGCGTGACCAGGCGCGTGGCGACCAACGCGCCGAGCACGAGCAGCGCGACGATATCGACGGAGAATTTCTCCGTCGCAAACAGCACGGCGGCCACCGCCACGATGATCAAAACTAGGGTGAGTTCCATGGAGCGGATTTCTAGCTGGCCGGCGTTGAATCTGAATGGGAGGTCGGGCCGGTCTGCGCTCGCGGATCGAGCAGGGCCTTGAGCTGGGCCGGCTTCAGCCCGGCGTGTTCCTCGGCCACCTCGCGGACGGTGCGCCCGGTCTCGGCGGCGAGCTTGGCGATGCGGGCGGCGCGGTCGTAGCCGATGGCGGGCGCGAGCGCGGTCGCCATCGCGAGGCTCTGCTCGACGCCGCGGGCGCAGTGCGCGGCGTCGGCTTCGAGGCCGATCACGCAGCGCTCGGTGAAAACGCGGGTCGCGTTGGCGAGCAGATCGACCGACTCGAGCAGGTTGTGCGCGATGACGGGCAGCATGGCGTTGAGCTCAAAATTTCCCATGGCCCCGCCAAACGTGATCGTGGCGTCATGGCCGATCACCTGTGCGCCGACTTGGATGACCATCTCGCACATGACGGGGTTGACCTTGCCGGGCATGATGGAGGAGCCCGGTTGGGTCGCGGGCAGCTTCAACTCGCCCAGTCCCAGCCGCGGGCCCGAGCCGAGCCACCGGATGTCGTTGGCGATTTTGATGAGGCTGACGGCGACGGTCTTCAGCGCGCCGCTCGCCTCGACGCACGCGTCGCGGGAGCCCTGGGCCTCGAAATGATCCCCGGCTTCGCGCAGGGCGAGGCCGGTGTCGCGGGCAAGCCCGGCGATCACGCGGCGGGCAAATTCGGGATGCGTGTTCAGCCCCGTGCCGACGGCGGTGCCGCCCAGCGCCAGCTCGCCCAGCGAGGGCTCCGTCTTTTGCAGGCGCGCCACGCCGTGCCGCACTTGATGGGCGTAGCCGCCGAAGACCTGGCCGAGGCGGATGGGCGTGGCATCCTGCAGATGCGTGCGCCCGATCTTGAGCACGGCGTCCCACGCGACCGCCTTGGCCGCGAGGGCGTCGGCGAGGGTTTTCAGCGCGGGGATCAGGCGGCGCTCGATGCCCTCGAACGCCGCGAGGTGGAGCGCCGAGGGCATGACGTCGTTGCTCGACTGGCCGCAGTTGACGTGATCGTTGGGGTGCACGCGCGGCTCGGCGCGGGCCGCGGCGAGCAAGGCGTTCGCGCGATGGGCGATCACCTCGTTGGCGTTCATGTTGGTCGAGGTGCCCGAGCCCGTCTGAAAAACGTCCACGACGAAGTGGTCGTCGAGCTGGCCGTCGGCGACCTCCTGCGCGGCCTGGCTGATCGCCTCGGCCAGCTCGGGGGGGAGGGCGCCGAGCGCGGAGTTGGCGTGGGCCGCGTGCTTCTTGATCAAGCCGAGCGCGCGGATGAACGATCGCGGGAAGCGCCGCCCGCTGATGGGGAAATTGGCGACGGCCCGCGCCGTCTGCGCGCCGTAAAGCGCGGCGGCGGGCACGCGCATCGTGCCCATGGAGTCGGTTTCGGTGCGTTCGGGCGCGGACATGGTGAAATGATTAGCGGAGCGGCCAGAAGATGGGAATCAGGATGCTCGCGAGCACCCAATGCAGGATGTTGAGCGGGATGCCGACACGCAAGAAGTCGGCGAAGCGGTAGCCGCCCGCGCTGAAGACCAGCGTGTTGGTCTGGTAGCCGATGGGGGTCGCGAAGCAGGCCGAGGCGCCGAAGGCCACGCCGATCAGAAAGGGCCGCGGATCCACGTTCATCTGCCGCGCCAGCTCGATCGAGAGCGGCACGAGGAGCGCAGCGACGGCGTTGTTCGAGAGGAAATTCGTCAGCACCGAGGAGGCGAGGATGACCGCGCTCAGCATCAGCGTCGGCCCGAGGGCCGAGGCATGGACGGAGGCAAAGCGCGCGGCGACGTCCACCGCCTGGGTCTTCTCCATGGCGAATCCAATCACGAGCATGCCGCCGATGAGAAAAAGGCAGGACCAGTCGATGGCCCGGTAGGCCTCGTCGGCATCGAGGCAGCCGAGCGCGATGACCAGCACGGCGGCCACGAGCGCGGCGACCGAGACGGGCATGATTTGAAACGCGGAGAGCGCCACGACGCCCGCCATCAGCCCGCCCGCGATCCAGCGCTTGCTGCGGCGCGGGGGGCGGCGGCCGCCGGCGAGGGGCAGGAGCTGGCCGGCGGCGCAGAGGGCGGCGAACTCGCTCTCGCCCGCCTCGATCAGCAGGACATCGCCGGTGTGAAGTGGAACCGTGTCGAAATCGGTGCGGAGGTTCTCGCCGGCCCGGTGCAGCGCGTGGACGGCCACGCCATAGCGGCGCCGGATGCCGGCCTCGCTGATGGAGAGATCGCGGTAGGCCGACTGCGGGCCGACCACGCATTCCACGATCCGCGTCTCCTCGGTGTCGCCCAGCGCGAGATCGCCAGCCTGCTTGGCCTGGAGGTCGAGGACGTTGCGCTGCTTCAGGGCGGAGACGCTGTCGGCGTCGATGTGCACGCGCAGGCGATCGCCGGCGGCGAGAGGGATATTGGCCGGATCGGACAGGCGGATGTGGTCGTGCCGCACGAGTTCGACGAGACGCCCGCGGGGGAGGGCCCGCGCGAGGCCCTCGCGGGCGGTCTTGCCGATGAGCGGCGAGTTCGCCGGCACGAAGGCTTCGGTGAGAAACTGCCGGCCGGGCGTGCTGCCCAGGAGGGAGGTGACGGTCTCGCGCTTCGGGAGCAGCGAGGGCGCGACCACGAGCAGATAAAAAAGCCCGACGCCGGCGAGGATGAGCCCGACCGGCGCCAGCTCAAACATCCCGATGGGCGCGACGCCCGCGCGCTCGCCCACGGCGCTGGCCACCAGGTTGGTGGAAGTGCCGATGAGCGTGCACGAGCCGCCGAGGATCGACGCGAAGGACAGCGGCATGAGCAGCTTCGAGGCGGCGAGCAGGCGCTCGCGCGCGATGGTCGTCATGATGGGCAGGAACACGGCGACGACGGGCGTGTTGTTGGCGAAAGCCGAGACGACGAGGACCGGGGGGAGCACGAGGGCGAGCACGATGCGTTCGCTCTTCAGCGGCAGCATTTGCAGCAGGCGCGCCGCCTCCTCGATCACGCCGGTGCGATCGAGCGCGGCGCTGAGCACAAACATCGCGGCCACCGTGACCACGGCCTCGCTGGCGAAGTGCGGGAACACCTCGCTGGGCGTCAGCACGCGCGTGAGCAGCAGCACGCAGCAGGCGCCGACGGAGGCGAGCTCCGCGCGCAGCCTCTCGGTGACGATCAGGGCAAACGTCGCCACCAGCACCCCGAGGACGATCCACATTGAGCCGGTCACGCGAGGCAGCTTTTTGGCCGCGGTCCTTTAGGCGAGAGCGAAAGCCCGCGCGCGCCCGGAGCCGCGCGACGACGCGCCGCCGCGCCCCCTGTGGCCGGGGCGCGGGGATGCCCGGGTCTCAGCGTTGCCGGGTAATCTTGAAAGCCGTCCCGAGGAAAAATCCGCCGAGGATGCCCGCGGCGCTGGTGAGAAAAATCACCAGGGCCTGCGAAACCTGGAGCGACCAGACGAGGAACTTCACGGTCACGACCGTGGAATTCTGCACGGCAAAGATGAGGCCGAGCAGCAGGAGCACGCCGGCGAAGATGAGTTTGAGGCGGGTATTCATGGCTTCTTGGGTTCGACTTTCAGGTTGGAAGTCACTTCGCGCACCCCATCGGCTTCCATGGCCACGGCCACGGCTTTGCCGAGTTGATCGGGCGTTGGCACGGTGCCATCGAGCGTGACCCGCCCGTCGGTCGTGCTCACCGAGATCGACCATACGGAGAGATCGCGGTCGGCCGCGAAACGGGTCTTGATGGCGGTGGTGATCAGCGCGTCGGCCCCGGCGTCGGCGGCCTGGGTGGCGAGTTCGCGCGCGCGGCGCCGCACGATCTTGCCGGCGCGCGCCAGCTCCTCCTGCACCTGCTCGGGCTTGAGATCGAGGGTCTCCAGCTTGGAGCGCAGCGCCACGCCGCTGAGATAAAGCGCTTCGCCCGCGGCCTCGGTGGCCGCGGCGGAGGCTTGTTGGAAACGCTGCTGCGCCTCGGGGTGGAGCTGGCCCTGATGGCGAACATACCAGACGACCGCACCGGTGAGCAGCACACCCACGGCGAAGCCGTTGAAAAAAATGCGCACGCGGTTGGTGCGGTCTGCGGGGGGCGTGGCGGCAGGGGCGGTGGCCATGATGTTTTTCAGGGTTGTGGGGTGGAGGAGGCGGAAGACATCGACGCTCTCAAAGAATCCATCGTCGCTACATCCGCCCGTGCCGCACGATCGAGATGAGCAGCAGCAGGCCCATGAACCCGGCGGCGACATAGCCCGCCAATCCGATGATCGAGACGCCATGCCAGATCGGCCCCACATTCGCACGGATCACCAGGGCGGAGGCGACGAGCAGCGCCGCGAGCACGATCGCGAAGGCGAGGCGGTTGGTCACGCGCTCGAGCGTCTCGTTGAGCGGGCGCAGGCCCTCGACGCGGAAATTCACCTTGGCCCGGCCATCCCGCAGCTGCGCCGCGACGCGGCGAAACTCCAGCGGCAGGGTGCGCAGCGCGGTCACGGTTTCGCCGCCGAAATCCAGCAGCTCGCGCAACACGCGACGCGGCCCCACCCGGCGCGTGTGAACCTCGCGCACAAAGGGCTTGGCCTGTTCCAGGAGATCGAGGTCGGGGGCCAGCTCGCTCACCAGATGCTCGATCTGGCCGAGGGCCTTGATGACGGTGAACACCTCGGGCGGCAGCGCCAGGTCGTGCCGCGCGGTGATTTGCAGCAGATGCTGAAGGAGCCGCATGAAGACGAGCTCCCGCACCGGGCCGGTGAAGTGCCGGTGGATGAATTCCGCCACATCGGCCTCGAGGCCGGGGCGGGGCGCGCCGAGCTCCGCCCCGGCGAGCACCAGCAGGGCCTGCGTCCCCGCGCGTTCGTCGCGCTGGGCGACGGCGACCAGCAGGGCGGCGACTTGGTCACGGGTCTCGCGGATGAGAAATCCCGTCAGCCCAAAATCGAGGAAGCACACGACATTGCCCGGCAGGATGTGGACGTTGCCCGGATGCGGATCGCCGTGGAAAAAGCCGTGGACGAAAATCTGCCGCAGCGTGAGATCGGCGAGCCGGCGCGCAATCAACGCGCGGTCGAGGCCGGCGGCATCGAGCACCGCGAGATGGCTGGCGGGCGTGCCTGCGATGTATTCCATCGTGAGCAGACGGCCGGTGGACAGCGCGCGATAGACCCGCGGCACGTGGACGGTCGCATCGCCCTCGAACTGCCGGGCAAAGCGCTCCATGGCGGCCAACTCGGCGGCGAAATCAAGCTCGTGCTCCACCCGGCGGGCGAACTCCGCGACAATCGCGGCGGGATGGTGCGGCTGCCATTCCTCGACGTGGGTTTCGAGGAGGGTGGCGATGCGGCCCATGATCTCCAGATCAGTGCGGAGGATGGGCTCGATGCCCGGACGCTGGACTTTCACGACGACCTCGGCGCCGTCGGGCAGGCGCGCGCGATGCACCTGGGCCATGGAGGCCGCGCCGAGCGGTGTCTCGTCGATGGCCGCGAAACATTCGGTCGGCGGTCGGCTCAATTCCTCCGCGATCACTGCGAGCACCGCGGGATACGGCACCGGGGCCACGTGATCCTGCAGCTTGGCGAGTTCCAAGGTGTAGCTGCGGGGCAGGAGCCGGGTGCGGCCGGCCAGCAACTGGCCGAGCTTCACGAAGGCGGGGCCGAGTTCCTCGAAGACAAGCTTCAGCCGCTCCTGACGAGGCAGGGCGGCGATGGCGGCGTGCTCGCGTTTGAAGCGGCTGGTCGGCAGCCAGCGCCACACACGCGGCAGGGGCAGCCGGGCCGCGATGTCGTCGTAGCCGTATTTCAGGAAGACGCCGACGATGTGGCGCAGCCGTTGCGCCTGGCCGACGGCCCGGCCGAATTGGCGGAAACGCGAAAGCAGCATGGGCCGGGGCGCGCTCAGCCGAAGCGATCGAAGGCGCGCTTGGCCGCCTGGCTGAGATCGGTCCACGCCGTCTCGACGCCGCCCTTCAGATCGCCCCACGCGCTTTCGCTGGTGGCGCCGAGCGTCTTCAGCCTGGCCTTCATCGCATCGAGCTTCCGCTCGGTGTCGGCGAGTTCCTCGTAGGCGCTGATCTTGCCGTCGGCGGCGAGCTGCTTGGCCTTGGCGCGCGCGAGCGCGAGGCGGGCGTTGAGTTCGTCGAGCTGGGCTTCAAATTTCAGGCGGTAGGCGTCGCGCATGGACATGGTCGGTTCTCCTCTGGGATGAGCGGCTGGATGGGCGCGAAGCGCGGCGCCGCTCGGGCCGGGGATCGCGATGACAATGTCCAGTGAGCAGGTCGCGGCGGGAAGTTTCAACGGTTATCAGCCCGCGCCTTCCCGGCCGCGCATCGCTCACCCGAGCAGTTCGTTGACGGCATCGCTCCAACCCAGCGGGCCGGGCCGGGCGAGGCGTCGCATGCGCGGCACCTCCAACGGGGCCCAGCCGCCCTTGTCTGACGGGAGGAGGAAGGCGTGATCGACCGCCGCAAGCAGGCCGGCGTCATTGGCGCTGTCGCCGAGCCCGGCCGTCACGACAGATCGGCCGGCTGCCGTGGCAAAAAGCGCGGCCAGCAGCCGGACAGCGCGACCCTTGTCGGTTTCGGCGCCGGTCACCGTGCGGAAACGGCCGCCATGCCGGGCGCACAGCCCCTCGGGGGCGAGGGCCGCCTCGAAGACGGCCCACGTTTCCGGCGGAAGCTGGTCCACGAGCGTCTCGCTGAAATCGCGCCGCTGCGCGCGCGCCGCCGCGGCTTCGTCGAGGCCGGTGACCTCCGCGATTTGGCGCACCGTCAACTCGGCGTAGCCGGTCACGGGAATGCCCGCGCGATCCGCGGCGCGCCGGATGCCGGCTTTCACTTGGGCGAAGGGCTGCCCGAGCGCATGGACGCGCTCGCCGGCTGCGCCCGAGGCGAGGGGCCAGTCGGCGACCGGCAGCCCGGCCGATTCCGGCACGAACACCGCCGCGCCGTTTTCGACGATGAAGGGCGTGTGCTCGAGCCCGAGCTCGCGCCGGATCGGGCGTTGCTCCGCGGCCGATTTCGAGGAGCAGAACACGACCGGCACGCCGCGCGCCGCGAGCCGGTCGAGCGCGGCTCGGGCCGGCTCCGCGGAATACGTGCGCGTGTCGAGCAGCGTGCCGTCGAGATCGGTGAAGACGATCAACGGCGCCGGCGTGGACGTGGGGGAGGGCGCTGTCATGCGCCGATCAGGCGGGCGAACCGGGCGCGCCGACGCGGCGCTCGACCACCTCCTGCGCGATCGCGGTGAACTTGGCGAGGTCGAGGCGCTCGAGGCTCGGGTAGGTGTGCACGGGTTGCAGGGTTTCGCCCTCCTTCAGCAGCCCGCTCTGGCGCAGCTCGGCGTCGATTTCCTGCTGCAGCGATGGCGGGCAGAGGCGCGAGTGATAGACGGTCGAAAGCGAGCCGCGGATCATGTCGGCGATGTGATCCTCGCCCTTGTTTTCGTGGAAGTGCGGGTTGCGCGACTCGATCTGGCAGATGCGGATGAGGTGGCGCATGTCGCCGTGCTCCGTGGGGAAGACGCCGCCGTATTGCTCCAGCAGATCGATGTAGTGGAAGGGCTCGACGGCGTAGCCGGTCGCGTAGCGGATCGACATCGCGAGATCGAGGGTGAGCGCGTGCTCGCCGGCGTTGCCGGTCTTGACGATCTCGGTCTCGAAGCCGGTGTGGTGGCTGAGGAGCCGGTTCAGCGCGTGGTTGCAGTGGCGGGAGCTGCGACCCCATTTCGCGAAGTAGAGCGACTGCTCGACGATCTTGGGCTTCGAGTGCCAGGAGATGCGGACGAGCGTGTGGGCGCCGCCGTTGATGAGGAAGCCTGCGGCATATTCGCGCACATATTCGTTCACCGCGCCGGGGAAATAGTTGTCGCTGTCCACGAAGCCGACGTAGCGCCGGCCCATCATCCGGGCGAGCACGGTGCCGATCATCATGCCCTCGGCCTTGCCGTTGCGCACGCAGCCGGTGTCGTCGAGCAGCTCTGGATAGCCGCCCGCGGCGAACGCGGCGCCGATGGCGGGATCTTTTTGGTGCACGATCACAACCTGCTTGTGCGTGAAGCGGCAGAAATTCGCGATCGACTCCTGCTCGAGGAAGAACCGGTCGATGGGCTCGCGCGGGCTGTTCGAGACCACGATGACGAGGCACGAATTGGGGATGCCGACGAGCACGCCCTCGATCAGCTTCAGCCGCTCGCTGCGCACGGGGACCACGATGGCCATCTCGCGCTGCACGCCGTAGAGGGCGTCGGCCGGGAGGCTGCGCACGATGGCGTCGTCGCTGCCGGGGGCCTCGGGTCCGGGGCCGGCATCAAGCTCGTAGATTTTCTGAAGGCCATAGATCCGGACCGCGCCGAGGCGGTCAAACTCACGAGGTATTTCGATGCGCATAGTCCCTCACGATACAGCGTCCGCCGGCGCGTGGTCGAGCCTCGCGGCCGGATTGCCCAAAAAAATTCCGGGTCGGGGCGGGGAAAAATTACTCGGCCACGGGCTCGGGCCGACGCAGGTGCACCACGCGCTGGGGGAACGGGATCTCGATGTCGTTTTCGCGAAAGGCCTTTTCGATGGCGAAATTGATCTCGCTGCGGAAACGCCGCGGGGTGCGCGCCATCTCCTGGCTCCAGACGCCGAGCTCGAAGTTGAGCGAGCTGTCGCCGAAGTTCTCGAAATAGACATTGGGCGCCGGGGTCTTGAGCACGGCCGGATGGCCGGCGGCCACCTCGAGGAGAATGCGGCGCACCTTCTCCACATCCGAGCCGTAGGCGACGCCGATGGGCACGCGGAACCGCACCTTGGGATCGCCGTGGCTCCAGTTGGTGATCGGGTGCGTGATCAGATCGGAGTTGGGGACGATGATGGAGATGTTGTCGTTGGTGACGACGGTTGTGCTGCGCAGGCTGATCTTGGTCACCTGGCCGGCCACGCCGTTGACCTCGATGCGGTCGCCCAGGACGATCGGGCGTTCGGCCAGCAGAATGAGGCCGCTGACAAAATTGCTGACGATGTTCTGCAGACCGAAGCCGATGCCGACGCCGAGCGCGCCGGCCACGACGGCGAGGGAGGTGAGATCGACCCCGTTTACGACGAGGGCGATGTAGAAGCCCAGCGTCAGGAAAACGTAGCCGAGGATCTTGGTGATCGCGAACTGGACGCTGGGATCAAGATGGGTGAACGTGAGCGCCCGGCGAACGATGAGCCGCCGGAAGACCACATTGGCGAAGACGATGGCCACGAACCAGAGGAGGATCTTGGCGAGGGCGAGGACGGTGAACGGTGATTCGCCGAGCCGGATCAGCGGATAATTGAGCCATTCGAAGTAGTCCGACAGGGCGGCGAGCGGCAGGGGACTGGTCAGGGGCATGGCTGGGGCAAAGTGGCGCCACGGTGGACGCCGAAAAATGGCGGAGAGAGAGGGATTCGAACCCTCGGTAGGGGTTTAAATCCCTACAACGCTTTAGCAAAGCGCCGCTTTCGACCACTCAGCCATCTCTCCGACGATCGAACGGCGAGGGAAACGGCGCGGATTCAAAGTGCAAGGTCGATTTCACGATCACGCGGCCGGTGACGCGGAAAATGCGGGTTGAACGCCACTCGGCCGCGACCTACTTTCCGCCGCCCCATGCCAGACGTGCATCACGAAACCGTTTTCTTCTCGGGCCATGTGCAGGGGGTGGGCTTCCGTTTCACGGCGATGCAGGTGGCGAAGGAGTTCGAGGTCTCGGGCTATGTGCGCAACCTGTCCGATGGCCGCGTGCAACTGGAGGCCGAGGGCGCGGCAGCCGAGGTCGCGGCCTTCATCGACGCCGTGCAGGAGCGCCTGCACGGCTACATCCGCAAGGTGGAGCGCACCGCGCAGCGGCGGGCGGCGGAGTTCCGGGGCTTCACCATCAAGTAGCGCCGATGTCCGCCGAACCGATTGCCACCGCTACTGCACCTGCGATCGAACTGCGCGGGCTGCTGAAGGATTTTTCCGTCGGGCTGCGCGGCGTGAAGCTCCGCGCCGTGGACCATCTCGATCTCCGCGTGGAAGCGGGGCAGGTTTACGGGCTCCTCGGCCCCAACGGCTCGGGCAAGAGCACCACGATCAAGCTGCTGCTCGGCCTGCTCGAGCCGAGCGCCGGCACATGCGCGATTTTCGGCGTGCCGAGCGCGCGGGTCGAGGCGCGGCGCGAGGTCGGCTACCTGCCCGAGGCGCCCTATTTCTACCGGCACCTCACGGGCCGCGAGCTGGTGCGTTTCTACGGCCAGATGTGCGGGCTCGGCGGGGCGGCCCTCGCCGCCCGAATCGACGAGGTGCTCGCGACCGTGGGTATGGTCGCCGCGGCTGATCGCCGGGTCGGCACTTACTCAAAGGGCATGCTCCAGCGCATCGGCCTGGCGCAGGCGCTCGTGCATGATCCGCGGCTGCTGATCCTCGACGAGCCGACCGCCGGCGTCGATCCCGTGGGCTCCGCGGCGATCACGGATTTGATTCTCCAGCTGAAGGCGCGCGGCAAGACCGTGCTGATCACCTCGCACCTCCTCGGCCAGATCGAGGATGTCTGCGACCGTGTCGCGATCCTCGACCGCGGCCGGCTGCTCCTCGAAGGGGCCGTGGCTGATCTCGTCGGGCGCGGCGATCGGCAGGCGCTCGTGGTGGAGGCGCTGCCGGCGGGCGAACTCGCCGAGCTGCGCGCGTGGCTCGCGGCGCGCGGGCGCAAGCTTGAGGCGGTGGAAACGCCGCGCGCGCGGCTCGACCGCGTGTTTCTGGAAAAGGTGGGGAGGCGGGAGCCGTGAGCGCCGTGCCGTTTTCCCTCCGCCGCACGGCGCTGATCGCGGGCAACACGCTGCGCGAGGCGTCGCGGCAGCGGCTTTTCCTCTTTCTGCTTGGGCTCGCGCTGGCACTCGTGCTCGGCGCGCGGTGGTTTCGCGATTTCAACTTCGGTGCGCCGGAGCTGAAGTTTCTCTTCGACTGCGGCCAGGGCGCGATGGCGTTCTTCGGCGCGGCGCTCACGGTCACGGCCGCGGCGCAGCTTTTCTTCAGCGAGATTGAGAACCGGACGGCGCTCACGCTGCTCGCGAAGCCGGTGTGGCGCGCCGAATTCATCGCGGGCAAGCTTCTCGGCATCGCGGCGCTGGCGGCGATCTTCTGCGCGCTACTGACCGTGCTGCTCCTCGCCGTGCTGTGGTGGCGCGAGGGCGAGCTGATGGCGGAGTATTCCGACACGTTCGCGGAGGGCCGCGTGGTCAGCTACGGCCTCGTGGCGCTCGCGGGCCTGATGCAGTGGCTGAAACTCGCGGTGCTCGCGGCCTTCGTGCTGCTGGTCGCGAGCTTTGCGCAGACGCAGCTTTTCTCCGTGGTGACGGGGTTTTTCCTGCTCGTGATTTTCCATCTGCAATATCTCGCGCAGGACGCCTATGCCCGCGGCGGGACGTGGATCGGCCGGGTGTTCGGCAGCGTGCTCGCGGCGATGTTTCCCAACTTCCAGCTCTTCGGTCTGGCCGATTCGCCGCAGGCGGCGGACGCGCCCTCGGTCGCCAGCGTCCTTATCGTGTGCGGCTACGCGGCGGGCTACGTTGTGGTCGCGGGCGCGCTGGCGGTGTTCAGCTTTCGTCGCCGTGAAATCTGAGAGGGCATCGAAAAAGGGCGCTGGCCCAAGTAGCGGCGGGCGTCTCTGCCCGCCGGTTCACGACGTCCGCTCAAATCTCGGCGGGCAGGGACGCCCGCCGCTACGCTATCGCCCGCAAGCCACCTCCGGCCGAGAACCTTTTTCGACGCGCTCTGAGGCCGAGACCCAAGCGGGGTGGTGGGCGGGCACGGCCCGTGCCCGCATGGGAGGCAGCGGGAAAATGGGACGAATGCGGGCACGGGACGTGCCCGCCCACCTATGATGCGCTCCCGTTTCTTTGTGCTTCTGGTGATCGTCGCCGGCCTCGGCGGCGCGGGCGCGCTGCTCCAGCGCCTCGCGCAGCCCGCGTGGGCGGAGGTGCGCGCCCGGCAGCCGGCGCTGCGGCTGGATGCGTCGGTGGCCACGGCGGGGCAGGGCGTGACACTCGGATTGCTGGGCGGCTTCCGGGCGCTGGCGGCCGATTTCACCTGGGTCCGGGTTTACGCGCTGTGGGAGCGGCGCGAGATCGCGGGCGTGCAAAACCTGATCCAGCTCGTGGGCACGCTCGATCCGCGGCCGCTTTATTTCTGGCTCAACGGTTCGCGCATCATGGCGCACGACTTCGCGGCGTGGCGCATGCAGGCCGCGGGCGGCTACGACCGCCTGTCGCCGGAGGAGCGCGCGCGCATCGATCGCGAGCAGGGCCAGCTCGGTCTCCGGCACCTCGAGGCGGCGATGGCGTTTCACCCGGCGAGCGCCGATCTGTGGATCGAGCGCGCGAGCATCGAACTCAACCGCCTGCACGATCCGCTGGCGGCGGCGGCGAGCTACCGCCGCGCCTGGGAGCAGCCGCGCGGGCCCTACTACGCGGCGAGGCTCCATGCCGAGCTGCTGCGCCGGGCGGGCAAGCTTCGCGAGGCGCTCGACTGGCTCGTGCAACTGCACCCCACGCTGCCGCCCGACGACGATGCAGCCGCCGCCGCGGTCGTGCTCGGTCGCATCCGCGAACTCGAACGGGAACTCAACGTGCCGCCCACGCTGGCCTACCGCGCGCCGCGATGAACGGGAGCCGCCTGCAAATCTGGATCGAGGCCGTCCGGCCGCGGACGCTGCCCGCGGCCGTGGCGCCGGTGCTGGTGGGTTCGGCGCTCGCGTGGCGCGACCAGGCTTTTGTGCCTGCGGCGGCGGGGCTCTGCCTCGGCTTCGCCCTGCTCGTGCAGATCGGGACGAATTTCGCCAACGACTACTACGATTTCCTCCGGGGCGCGGACACCGCGGCGCGCGTGGGACCGCGACGGGCGGTGGCCGCGGGGCTCGTCGCGCCCGCGACGATGCGGCGCGCGATGATCGCGGTGTTTGCGGCGGCGTTTCTGTGCGGGCTGGGTTTGCTCGCGTGGGGCGGGCCCTGGCTGCTGGCGATTGGCATCGCGAGCATTGTCTGCGGCGTGGCCTACACGGGCGGGCCCTGGCCGCTGGCCTACGTGGGGCTGGGCGATGTGTTCGTGTTTTTGTTTTTCGGGCTCGTGGCCGTGGGCGGCACCTACTTCGTGCAGGCGGGGCGGCTGACGGCGGATGCGCTGCTGGCCGGCGGGCCCATCGGGCTGCTGGCGGCAAATATCCTCGTTGTGAACAATTATCGCGACGCCGAGACCGACGCCGTGGCGGGCAAGCGCACGCTGGTCGTGCGCGTCGGCCGCGGCGCGGCGCGCGTGCAGTTCGGCGTGTCGCTCGTCGCGGCCCTGGCGGCGCCGTTTTGGTTCCTCGCGCGCGGCGGCCGCGCCTGGTGCCTGCTGCCGCTCCTGCTGGCCCCCGTGGCGTGGAGTCACGCCCGGCGGCTGCGTGAAAGCACCACGCCCGGCGAACTGATCGCCCTGCTGGGCGCGACGGGGAAACTGCTGGCCGCTTACGCCGTGCTGCTGGCGGCGGGCTTGGTCCTACAGGCATCCGCCTGACCCGGCCACAAGACACCCACAGCAACTATGGATGTTCAGCCGTGCGAGGGGTTGACAAACTGCAGTCTGAAAATCGGTGGCTTGGAACCGGGAGTTTGGCGGTTGGATCTGTGCTCCGGACGCCGTGCTTGCTCACATAGTTCCTTCCTTTGCCGCTCATGTTAGCAGCCCCTGATCGATTGCCCCAGTCTTTATCTTGAGCATTGGAACTTACATATCAGCTTTGCCTAGCAGAACTCGACGCAGGTCTCACTCGTAACATGAAGGCTTCCATTACGGTCTTGTTGATTATCGCGACACTTTGCACGGGCATGCTGCTGAGTGGGTGTTTCACGGCGGTGGCTAGAAGTGGCGAAGGCTGGAGTGGTGCGCCGACATCGGCGTCAACGAAGGTCGCCGCAGGCGTCGCCGATGTTGTGAGCGCACCTGTTCAGGCCCCACTGCTCGGCATAGCTGCCATCTACGAAGCTCGAAGAAAAGCCATCCAAGCTAAGGCGGAGGAACGCTTGAAAAAGGTCCGCGAGAATCCGGACTATATTTTTGAGCATAAGCTCCACATCGGAGACTACTATGGCGAAAAGGAAGTCGTTATTCGCGCTCTAACGGACCACAGCATCAAATTCACAGATGCCCAGCTGCGTCGGCTGTATCGCGAGATGGATTGGTCGCGTGCTGTGGTTCTTGAGAACCCCCATTGCTCGATCGAGTTCCTTAGCGAAGTCTGGAATCCTATCCATCTAAGCAGTGCCCAGCCAGATAGTGCAATGATGGTGCACCTAGTCCGAAACCCGTTAGTTCCCTCCGAGTGGCTGCAAGTAATTGCCTTGGACAAAGTGAAATATAGCTACGCTAGCAATTCCGCCGAATATTTCCTGAAAGAACGCGCCAAAGCCGTGCGGGTGAATTGATGACCAATTTATCAGCTCAGGACATTATCAAGAGCGGTGGCTGCCAAGCCCGTCGGGCGATGCAGTAAGTCGGAGGATGCCATCTGCCATGTGTTGAACTTCCCGATCAACAGGTCTTCTTGAGCCAGAGGGAAGCGGATGTGCGACGTCATCTCGGTCCGTTTCTCGTAAAGCAGGTCACTAAGCAGCGAAATCACGGCGGGCAGGGACGCCCGCCGTTACGCGCAGGGCGGCGGAATGCTCACGCCACGTGCGTGGCGATCTTGGCCTTGAGGGCGGCTTTGGGCAGGAGGCCGACGATGGTTTCGACGGCCTTGCCGCCCTTGAAGAGGATCATCGTGGGGATGGCGCGCACGCCGTATTCGACGGCGACCGTGTCGTGGTCGTCGATGTTCACCTTCGCGATCTTCAGTTTGCCGTCGAGCTCGGTGGCGAGTTCCTCGAGGACGGGTGCGATGGCCTTGCAGGGGCCGCACCACGGCGCCCAGAAGTCCACGAGGACGGGTGTGTCGCCCGCGGAGACGGCGGCCTTGAAGGTATCGGTGGTCAGGTTGGTGATCTTTTCGGACATGGCGTTCAGTGGTTCAGGAGGAGGAGAATCGAAAACAGCACGGATGCAACTGCCGCGACCCCGCAGAGGCCCACGACCCACGAGGGGATGTGCGTCATATCCTCCGGCTCGCGGGTGTCGGGCTTCACGGGGCGGTCAGTTCGGCTGCACCTTGTGGATGATCTCGCCGAGCTCGCGCGGGTCCACGGTCTCGAGCTGCTTGTCGCGGCGCTTCAGCTCCTCGAAGGTCTTGAGCATCGTCTCGGTCATGCGCTCGTGCGTCTCCTGCGAGCCGCCGACGAGCATGAATTTTTCGCCGCTGGTGATGCGCTTGTGACCATCGTCGTGGTCGAGGCCGACGCCGAGGATGCCAGCGACGCCGGGGGCCTTGCGCTTCTTGCGGACAGGTTTGCGGGAGTCTTTGCTCACGCGGTCACCGTGGGTGGGATCACGATCGTTTCAAGCGGCATTTCCGCCTCGGGCGGGCGCTCCTCGACGGGTTCGGCGATGATGTCGGCAAACGCCTCGTCCTGCCGGAGCCGCATTTTCTTCAACCGCGTGAGCTCGAGCATGGCGAGAAACGTGGCGACCAGCCGGCGCAGCGTCACGCCTTCGGGAAACAGCTTTGAAAACACGAAGGACTGCCCGCCGGCCAGCCGGCCAAGGAGCCACTCCATCTGGTCGGCGACCGTCACGACCTCGTCGTGGATTTCGCCCACGACGAGCTTCTCGGCGAGGCGGCGGAGGACGATGTTGAAGGTGTTCCAGAGCTCGATGCGATCGACGGCGCGGAGCGGGCGGTCGGTGTCGCTGGCGGAGAGGGCGGAGACGTGGCGCGCCATCAGGTTCTGCCGCGTCGCGGCGAGATCGGCGAGGGTGGCGGCGGCCTCCTTGAATTTCTTGTATTGGAGGAGCTGGTGGACGAGCTCCCAGCGGGGATCGACCTCCTCGTCCTCGGCATTGGGATCGATGGCGTGCTGGCCCTTGGGCAGGAGCATGCGGCTTTTGATCTCCATGAGGGAGGCAGCCATCACGAAGAACTCGCCCGCGACCTCGAGGTCGAGCTGGCGCATGGCGTGGAGCGCGTCGATGTATTGCCTCGTGACCGACTCGATCGGGATGTCGTAGATATCGAGCTCGTTCTTCCGGATGAGAAACAGGAGCAGATCGAGCGGCCCCTCGAAGATCTGGAGCTTGATGCGGTATTCGGAATCGGGGACGACGGGAGCCACGGCCGGGGAGCGTTGGGCGGGGAGGGGATGCGGCAAGGAATTTATCGGCGGCGGAAAGCCGCGACGAAAAAACCGTCCGTGTCGTGCCGGGCCGGGAAAATCGTCAGGCCATCGCCCCGCGGGGCGAAGCCGAACGCCTGCGCCGGCGCCATCGGCTCGAAGCCCGCGTGCCCGGCAAGGAAGCGCGCGGCGACCTGCTCATTTTCGCGGACGCTCAGGGAGCAGGTCGCATAGACGAGCCGTCCGCCCGGGCGCACATTGGCGGAGAATTTGGCGAGCAGCGTGTGCTGCAGCTCGGCGCGCTCGGCGATGAGCGCGGGGGTGGTCGTCCATTTGAGGTGCGGCGAGCGGCGCCAGGTGCCGGAGCCGCTGCACGGGGCGTCGACGAGCACGCCATCGTAGTCGCCGTTGGAAGGGCGCGAGATCAGGCGGATGTTGCGCGCGCCGGCGCGCACGGCGCGCTCCTGCAGCTCGGCGAGGGCGCTGGGGCGGATGTCGTGGGCCTCGACCGTGCCGGAGGCGGTGATCAGGCGGGCGAGTTGGAGCGACTTGCCGCCGGCCCCCGCGCAGGCGTCGAGCCAGCGGCCGCCGGGTGTGATCCCCAGCGTCTCGAGCACCATCTGCGAGCCGAGGTCCTGCACTTCGATGCGGCCGCGTTTGAAGGCGTTGGTCTGGGTGACATCCACCTCGTCGAGCAGCCGCACCGCATTCGGGAGAATTTCGGATCGCTGCACGGCCCAGCCGCGTTCGGCGAGTTCCTTGAGGGTGGCCGACGCGGCCCCGGAGAGCCGCAGCCACAACGGGGCGCGACGCAGTTGGGTTTCCAGTTCGTCGCCGGAAAAAATCTCCGGGCACTCGGCGCGAAACCACGCGGGCAGCAGCTCGGCGCGATCGCCGGCGGGGGCTTCGCCGGTGGCGAACTCGGCGCGGAAGGCCTGGGTGGCGGGCAGATCGGCGGCGAGGCACGCGACGCGGCGGACGACCTCGGCCGGGTCTTGATCGAGACACGGCTCGATCCAAGGCAGGTGGCGGAGCGTGGTGTAGATGAGCTCGCGGTAGAGCCGGCGATCGCGCGAGCCGAAGCTGCGGTCGCCGGTGAGGAGCGATTGGATCGTGCGCGGCAGGGCCTGGTCGGTGCGCCAGCGGGGGCGCAGGACGCGCAGCAGCCGGAGGAAAACCTGGGCTTGGTTGGAGGCGACGCTCATGGGGCGCGGTGCGCCATCAGAAGCGCACGGTGTCCACCTGCACGTTGAACCCGAAGCTGTTCTCGCGCCGGCGGCCTTCGTAGAGGCTCACGGTGTAGGAGATGAGCCAGGTGTTGCCGAGATTGTGCGCGAGGCCGTAGGCCTGCTCGTTGAGGCGGCGCTTGCGGGCGTCGTAGTGCAGCTTGGTGAGCGCCTCGAAGCGCTCGTTGAGGCGCAGGCGGCCGTGGACCGCGTAGTCCTCGAGGTGATGGCGGAGGAAATTGTTGGAAAAACGCAGCGACCAGACGCGGCCGTCGCGTAGCGTGATGCCGGAGTTGAACTCGCGCAGGGTGAGGCTGCGCGCGGCGAAGCTCTGGTAAACATCGACCTGTAGCCAGCGCGCCGGGGTGAGCGCGAGCTCGGTGTGGATCTCCGAGAGATCGCGCGTGCCGGGCGGGCGGCGAAAGCGGAGATCGGCGGCGACGTTCAGCATGACGAGATCGCGCGGACCGGACTTGGGGTCGCGGGTCTGGAGGATGTTGTCGAGACCGAGGCGCAGGGTGTTGGTCGCGTGAAGCTCGTCGATGTTGCGGCGGTCGCCCAGGCCGAGCGGCTGCAGGTAGGTCGAGAACGACTCGCGATCGATCTGCGGGATGCGGGCGCGGCCCTTGTCGGCCTCGGGGATGTAGCGGTAGCTGAAGCGCGGGGTGACGAGGTGGCGGAGGCCGTCGATTTTCCAGACGGGATTTTTGTAATCGAAGGTCGCGCTGGCCCGCAGCGCGGCGTCGAGGCCGAGTTCGCCGAGCACGCGGGTGTAGTTGTCGGGGTTCGGTTGGGTGGCGCCGCGCTGCCCCATGTAGTGCGTCACGCGACCGCCGGCGACCGGCGTGAACGCCAGCCACTCCGTGGCCGCCACCGGCCGCGTGAGCTGGTAATAGGCATCGAGGCGATCGCTGCGCAGCTCGCGGCCGACGCCGCCGACCGGATCCTCGCGCAGCGCGGCGGCGCTGGCGCTGAAGCGCTCGACGAAGCCGCCCGGCAGCGCCAGCGGCAGCAGATCGAAGCGCAGCTCCGGCAGTCGCTCCTGCACGCGGTGGAAACGGTTGGGCTGCACGCGGGCAAACGCCGTCACGAAATAATTGGCGCCGCCGTAGATCGCCTCGACGAACGAGTCGGGCTCCTGCACGGGGAAAAAGGCCCGCGGCCGGAAATCGCGCGTGATCTCGGAGTCTTTCCACCAATGGAGCTGGGCGTTGAGCGTGAGGTTGGGGGCGAGCTGCTGATGGTGCTGCCACTCGGCCCACGCGCGGTCCGGTTGGATCGGACGGCCGAGGAGGTCGGTGCTCCGGTCGCCGTGATCGCGGATGTAGCCGCTGTGGAAGGTGCCGCGCAGTTTCTCCGGGTCCTTGGGATCGCTGTAGCTTAGGGCCGGCCCGATCATCACGCCGCGGGCGGTGTAGAGGCCGAGGTCGGGGCCGACGCGCAGCGTGCGGCTGACCGGGATCATGACCCCGGCTTCGACAAAGGCCCCGAGCGAGCGGCGGAAGCCGCCGTTGAGCGCCACCGCCGCCTCGATCGGCCGGCGGAAATCGTGCTCGAACTTGGGAAACGGCAGGGGCTGCGTGAGGCCGATGCCGGCGGAGGCGTTTTCGGTCTCGACGCGCTGGTTGGGCGCGAAGGTGAACTTCTCCGCGCGAAAAGTGGGCTGCCACCCGCCGGGCTCGCCGTAGCTCACGCGGGCGCGGTGCAGCGTGAGTTCCTTGGGCGTGCCCTCGGCCCTCTCGGCTTCGGCGAAATAGGGTGGGGTGCCGAAACGCACTCCCTCGGCCGAGAATTGCCCGTCGGTGCGCCGATAGGTGAGTCGGTCGGCGAGCAGGCGCACAGTGCCGCGGGTGAGCACGACGCGGCCGGTTGCGTAGAACGACTCGGTGCGCTGCTCATACCGAATCGCGTCGGCGGTGAGCAGCATGCCCTCGCCTTCGAAGCGGGCGTTGCCTTTCGCTTCCGCGACCGTGGCGCCGTCAACGACCCGGAACTGCACGTCGTCGGCGTCGAGGCCCAAGCCAGCTTGGGCAGCGGAAAGCGGCGGCACCGCCGCCAGGAGAGCCAGGACGAAGACAAAAAGACGCATCACGCGCGCAGCAAAACGCCGCGCGGCGGGCAGGCAAGCCCGGCGGCGCCTGGCCGTGGCTTGGATCGGAGCTAGACGCGGCCGTGCTCCTCGCCCACGGTAGCGGCCTTCCCCCGTTCCACCGCGTGATTTTACCCTCCATCGACCTGACGGCGCTCGTGCGCGCCACCCACGCCTCGCCTCATTCTGTGCTCGGCATGCACCCGGCGACGCAGCGCCGCAGCAAGGGCGTCGTCGCCCGCGCCATGATCCACGGCGCCACCGCCTGCGAGGTGGTTGAAATAGATGCGCGGCCGCCCAAGGCCTACCCGATGACGCTGCTCGCGCCCGAGGGGGTGTTCGAAGTCTTCATCGCCAAGCGGCCGGAGGTCTTCCGTTATCAGCTCCGCGCCACCTACGCCAACGGCGAGCTGCGCCAATTCTTCGATCCCTACTGTTTCCTGCCGACGCTCGGCGCGCAGGACCTCTACCTTTTCAACGAAGGCAACGAGCACCGCATCTATGAAAAGCTCGGCGCTCACCTGCGCGATCTCGGCGGCGTGAAGGGCGTGTCGTTCGCGGTCTGGGCGCCTTCGGCGACGCGGGTCTCCGTGGTCGGAAACTTCAACCACTGGGACGGCCGCTACCACCCGATGCGTTCCCTCGGCGCCTCCGGCGTGTGGGAACTTTTCATCCCCGGTCTCGGCGCGGGCGAACTCTACAAGTTTGAAATCCGTGATCAGGCCGGGCACGTGCGGCTGAAGACGGATCCCTACGGCACGTATTTCGAGGGACCGCCCGGCAACGCCGCGATCGTGTGTGATCCGACGACCTTCCAGTGGAGCGACGCCGCGTGGATGGAACGCCGTCGCGCCGACGCCGCCAACCCCGACCGGCCGATCTCGGTTTATGAGATTCATCTCGGATCGTGGAAGCGGAAGCCCGAGGACGCCAACCGCCCGCTGTCCTACCGCGAACTCGCGCCGCAGCTCGCCGACTATGCGATCGAGATGGGCTTCACGCACATCGAGGTGATGCCGCTCGCGGAGCATCCGTTCGACGGATCGTGGGGCTATCAGGTCACGGGGTTCTTCGCGCCGACGCATCGCTTCGGCACGCCGGAGGATTTCGCGTGGTTCGTCGATTACCTGCACGCCCGCGGGCTCGGCGTGATCCTCGACTGGGTGCCGGCGCATTTCCCGCGCGACAGTTTTGCGCTGGCGGAGTTCGACGGCACGCACCTCTACGAGCACGCCGATCCGCGGCAGGGCGCGCACATGGACTGGGGCACGCTGATCTTCAACTACGGGCGCAACGAGGTCCGCTGCTTCCTCATCGCGAGCGCGCTCGCCTGGCTCGACCGCTATCACCTCGACGGCCTGCGCGTGGACGCGGTCGCCTCGATGCTCTACCTCGACTACTCGCGCAAGGAAGGCCAGTGGATCCCCAACCGCCACGGCGGCCGCGAGAACCTGGAGGCGATCGATTTCATCCGCCGGGTGAACGATCTCGTGCACCATTATCATCCCGGCGTCGCTATGATCGCGGAGGAGAGCACGTCGTTTGCCGGCGTCAGCAAGCCCACGCGCGACGGCGGGCTGGGCTTCGACTACAAGTGGAACATGGGGTGGATGAACGACACCCTTCGCTACTTCGCCAAGGAACCGATCGTGCGCCGCTATCACCACAGCGATCTCACCTTCGGCATGCTCTACCAGTATGCGGAGAATTTCGTGACCGTGTTTTCCCACGACGAAGTTGTGCACGGGAAGGCGTCGATGCTCTTCAAGATGGGCGCGTGGCACATCGGCGAAAAGGCCGCCAACCTCCGCGCCCTCTACGCGCACATGTGGATGTGGCCGGGAAAAAAGCTGCTCTTCATGGGCGGCGAGTTCGCGCAGTCGCGCGAATGGGCGCACGACTCGAGCCTCGACTGGCACCTCTGCCAGTATCTCGACCACGAGGGCGTCCGCCTGCTCGTGCGCGACCTCAACAAGCTCTACGCCTCCGATCCGGTGCTGTGTCGGAACGATTTCAACTCGCAGGGCTTCCGCTGGCTCACATGCCACGACGCCGACGCCAACCTGATCGCCTACCTGCGCAGCGATCCCGCGGAGCGCACGCTCTACGCGGCGGTGTGCCACTTCGGCGGCGGCCCGCGCGACTACCGGATCGGCGTGCCGCGCGGCGGCTTCTGGCGCGAGGTGCTCAACACCAACAGCCAGTTCTACGGCGGCACCGGCCTGGGCAACGACGGCGGCCGCACCGCCGAGGAGATCCCGCGCGACGGCTTCAGCCATTCGATCGCGGTGACGCTGCCGCCGCTGACCGCGTTTGTGTTCAAGTGGACCGCCGAGGGCTGAGCGTCAGCGGGAGCGCTAGGCTCTAGCCCGCGCATCGTGCGTATGCCGCGGGCCTCACGGGCGCGGGCTAACGCCTCGCGCTACTTTTTCACCGCACGCTCGTAGTCGGAAAAGGTCACGGTCATCTCGGAGTCGAGGGACTTGACCCAAAATACCTTGCCGCGCACACGCGACGTGACGCGCTGTGGCAGGCTCGGCGCGCCGGCTGCGGCCGGGAGCGCGTAGATCATCTCCGTCTTCATCTCTGCGATGCTCAGGCCGAAGCTGGGGCGGAACGGCTCGGTGTTCGCGAGCGTGATGGACTCAATCACACCGCTGGGTTTGTGCAGCACGAGGGTGGCGCGCAGATGCTGGGCGGTGTCGTCGCGGTTTTCGCCGCGGCGCAGGCGGCAGCGGTAGGTCGCGCGCTCGGTGTCGGCGGCGACCGTTTCGAGCGTCTCAAGCAGCAGCTGCTCCGTGATGCGCGGCGCGGTGCCCGTGCGCGAGCGGCGCGAGCGGGCCTCGGCATAGTCGGCGATTTCGGCGGCGGTCGGCGCGCGGTCGTCCTTTCGCACGAGGGACCATCGCGCGTGGCCGGGCTGCGCGGCGTCGCAGCGCTCGACGGTCGAGCGGCCCTCGGCGGTGGTCGTCTGCGTGAACGACCAGCCCGGCGGGGGATCGGAGCGAAAGGTTTTCAGCGCCGCCTCCAGCTCCGGCGGCACCGCGGCGAGGGCGGCGGAGCAGACTGAAAGGAAAAGCACGACGAGCAGGCGCATGGCGCGGAGAAACGGGAAACCCGCGCCCGAATCAATCCCGGGCTGCGGGGAAGAGGGCGCGCAGGGCAGGGAGGGCCCTCGGAAAATGCGCCAGCGGCCCCTCGCCACGGGGCTGCATACTCGGGAAATACGCTGACATCGGGGGGATTTTAGGGTTCGGAGTATCGCTCTCCCCCAAAATGACCTTCACCCCTTCGCTGCGATTCGCGGCGCGTTCGGTTTGCCTTGTTGTCGCGTGCCTTGGGCTCGCTGTCTCTCCTGCCGTCGCGCAGTCCGCCTCCACGGGCACGGTCACCGGCCGCGTGCGGAATCAGGCGGCCGACCTCTCGCTGGAGAATGCCCGCGTCACCGTCGCCGGCACCAGCCGCGAGGCGTTTACCGATGCCTTTGGCGACTACCGGATCACGGGCCTCGCGCCGGGCACCGTCACGCTCACGGTGTTTTCCACCGGTCTCGCGCCGCAGACCGTCGCGGTCAGCGTCGCACCGGGCGCGACGGTCCAGCAGGATTTCGCCCTCGTGCCCGCCGGCGCGCCCCCCGCCACCGCAGGCGGCGCGTTGAAGCTCGACGCCTTCGTCGTCGCCACCGCACGCGAGACCAACGCCTCCACGATCGCCATCAACGAGCAGCGCTTCGCCGCCGGCATCAAGACCGTCCTCTCCACCGACGCCCTCGGCGACGTGATCCAGAATAACCTGGGCGAGTTCGTGAAGTTTCTCCCCGGCGTCGATGTCGGCACCGACCAGATGAACGCCGTGCAAATCGGCCTGCGCGGCCTGCCTTCGAGCTACACCAATATCGCGCTCGACGGCGACGACGTGAACGCGGCCGGCTCCGGCAACCCCACGCGCAACACCCTCCTCCAGGCCTTTTCCCTCAGCAACGCGCAGCGCGTCGAGATCTACAAGGTGCCCACGCCGGACATGCCCGCCTCGCTCGCCGGCGGCATCAACATGGTCAGCCGCACCGCGTTCGAGGCGCGGCGCCCTGAGTTTCGCTTCAAGGCCTACATCAACCAAAACTCCCACGAGGTCGGCCTCGCCCGCCGGTCCGGCGGCGGCGACGGCGACGACCAGAAGAAGACCTACCACTACCAACCCGATTTCGATTTCAACTACACCGTGCCCGTCTCGAAGACCTTCGGCTTCTCGATCAACGCCACGAAGAACGATCAGTTCGGCTCGGCCCGCCGCATCAACCGCAACTTCAGCACCGCCACGACGCCCACATCCAACCCGCCGCCCAATCCGCTGCGCGCCACCGTGGACAACCCCTACCTCACGAGCATGCAGTTCAACGTGTTTCCCGTCTACGAGCACCGCTATGCCATCGGCACGCGCCTCGACTGGAAGGCCACGCCGGTCGATGTGCTTTCGTTCTCCACCTCCAGCAACTGGCTCGTGCAGGACTACGAGCAGCACGTCTTCACGATCAACGCCGGCACCAACCCGCTCTCGTGGGGCGAGGATTTCACGCGCGGCCGGCCCGGCGCGGGCTCCGCCCAGGTCAACAACGTCACCCGCTACGTTCGCGTGCGTAACAACGTCTTCCGCCTCAGCTGGCGCCACACCGGTGCGCTTTGGGATTTCAACGGCTCCGCCGGCTACAATTTCTCCGACCAGACCTACCGCGCCAATTCCCACCGGCAGTTCGAGACCACCGCCGGCCGCATCCAGGCCGCCACCGTCGATCTCGACGGCTACTCGCAATTCCTCCCCGGCAAAATCACCGTCCGCAACGCCACCGGCCAGATCGTCGATCCCTTCGACCTCAACAACTACACGTTCTTCCTCAACGGCGCCAATACCACGCGCGACAACGACAGCACCGCGAAGAGCGCGCGCTTCGATGCGAAGCGGAAATTCTACACCGAGGGCATCAACTTCTCGCTCAAGGCCGGCGCCTCCTCCGCCGAGACCTTCCGTGCCACGCGCAACGGGTCCTTCAATCCCGTGTTCGTCGGCCCCGACGGCGTCACTGGCACGCCGGGCACCGCCACCGCGGCCAACGCCGCCGACGAGTCCTTCGCGCGCCTGCCCTTCAGCCTGCTCAACCAGGCGATGTTGTCCTTCCCCATGCCCCGCGGCCTCCAGCAGGTGCAGTATCCCAGCAGCCGCCGCGCGTGGCAGCTCTACGAGCAGAACCCGTCGTGGTTCAACACCCAGACCAACCGCCGCACCGAGATTCGCACGTCGCTCACCTCGCCGCAGGACATCACCGAGCGCATCGACGCGCTCTTCCTGATGGGCGACTTCTCGTTTTTCCAGAACCGGCTCCGCGTCGTGACCGGCGTCCGCTACGAGCGCACGACCGACAAGGGCCGCGCCGTCCTGCAGGACAACAACGCCCGCTACCGCCAGGATTCCGCCGGCAACCTCATCCTCGACGCCAACCGCCGCCCGATTCTCCTCTATCCCGCCAACACCATCAACACGACCACGCCCGAGGGCATCGCCAACGGCATCGCGGAGGACGCGCTGGTTTACAAGAAACTCGGCGCCCGCCTCAGCAAGGAATACGGCGGCTACTATCCCAGCCTCAACGCCACCTACAATCTCACGCCGAACATCCAGGCCCGCCTCGGCCTCGCGCAGGCCGTCGGCCGGCCCGACTTCGGCAACATCCTCGGCGCGACCATCGTCAACCAACTCGATTTCGATCCCGACAGCAACGCCACCGGCGCGGCCCTCGGCACGATCACGACGAAGAATCCCGCGCTCAAGCCCTGGACGGCCAACTCCGGCGACATCCGCCTCGAGTATTACCCGAGCAACGGCTCGGTGCTCTCCGTCGGCTTCTACCGCCGCGAGATCAAGAACCGCTTCTCCACGCAGAACTTCATCGCGACCGAGGCGTTCCTCCAGACGATCGATCTCGGCGAAGAGTTTGTCGGCTACCAGGTCAACGCGCCGATCAACGTCTCCGGCATCACGCACATCAACGGCTGGGAGTTCGACCTCAACGCGCCGCTCAGCACGTTCACGCGGCTGGAGTTCGCGAAGTCGGTTCGCGTCTTCGCCAACGCCACGCTCGTGGGCAACCGCAGCCCCGCCGAGGCGGATTTCCGCGGCTTCACGCCCAAGCTGATCAACTGGGGCATCAACTACAACCGCCGCCCGCTCTCGCTCTTCGCCAAGTGGACGCTCGTCGGCAAGAAGCGGGTCGGCACCATCGCCGCCGGCAACATCGGCGCCGCCGGCTGGAACTACCAGGCCGAGCGCCTCCGCCTCGACCTCTCCGGCGACTACCGCCTGACCGCCCGCTACGGCCTCTACTTCACGGTGCGGAACCTCTTCAACGACCGCGACCAAAACTACGCCTACGCGATCGGCAGCCCGCGCTACGTGAAGTTCGCCAGCGAGGGCGAATACGGCGTGAACTTCCAGGTCGGCGTGAAGGGGAATTTTTGAACGAAGCTGTTTCTCAGCGCGCCTCTGGGAGGGAGCACGCTACGGATCACCGTCGCCCACCTACGGCAGGACGTAGATCTCCACGAGCGCCACGCCGGTCGTGTTGCCGACGCCGCTGATCTGCGCGGTGTAGCTCCCAGGCTGGAGCGTCGTGAGGATCGCCGAGTCGCGCGCGCCGGCGCCGAGCGGGAAGGTGCCGAGCTGCGTCGTCGCCGCCGTCACCTCCGCGGCGTTGGTCGCGGCGCCCCAGTCGTTGTTTTCCTGCAAGCGGTTCGCGCCGCTGAAGAGCGTGAGCTGGGGGTCCGCCAGCGTGCCGGCCACGCCAAAGGCGCCCAGCGTCGGGCCCACCGCGCGAATCAGGAGCCGCCGCGGCTGGTCGCCGGCCAAGGTGAAGCCCGCGATCAAAATGTCGGCACCCGTGCCGACCTGAGTGCGGGCGGAGACGTTGACGAGCTGCGGCCTGGTCGAGGTAAACGTGTCCGCGGGGGTGGCGTCGTAAACCTCCGCGAGGGCGACGCCGGTCCCGCCGCCGGCGCCGGTGATTTGAATCGTGTAGTCGCGCGGGGCGAGGGCGGGCGCATAGAGCGCGGCGTCGCGGCTGGTGGCGGGCGCGAGACCGAAGGCTCCGAGCGCGTTGCCGACGGCGGTCACCTGGGCGTCGCCGCCCCAGTTGTCATTGGAGGCGACCACACTCGACCCCGCATAGACCGTGAGGACCGGATCGGCGAGCGCGCCGGGCACGCCGAACACCGTGAGCGCGGGGCCGATGCCACGGATGAGCAGGGGCTTGGTGCTGAGCGGGCTTTCACCGCGGATCACGGTGCCGACGATGAGGGTCTGCGCGCCCGTGCCGGCGGCGGAGCGGATCGAGAGGTTGCTGATGCGACCGGGGGCGACCAGCGGCGGCGGCGTCCGGGGCTGGCTTTCAACCCGCGCGAGGAGCTGCCCAATCGTCAGCCCGGACCAGGTCGATGGGTTGAGCGCCGCGATCTCGGCATCCATGATCGTGGCGAGTTCGCCGGTGGCCGAGCGGCGGAGGTTGGTGAGCAGAGTCTGCACCTGGGTCGCCATAGCCGGGGTGATGGTGACCGTGCTTCCTTGTTGGTTGACCAGCGCCCGTATGGCTGGACTCCAATCAAGCAACGTCTGATGTATCGCGAGCGCCTGCATCGGCTCCCTAGCCGCAATCCCGATCAGCGAGAATGACGTGCGTTCATAAAGATCCGTGTAGTATCTGCCGGCCGGCGTGGCGGAGAGGACGTTGTCGCGAAACGCACGGAAGACATCGAGGTCAATTTCCAGCAAATCGGCTGCCGTCGTTAGAAGTGCCTGTCTGAACGTTTGGCTGAGGTGTGTCGCAGATGCGCCGGTTGCAGGAGCGGGAGACAGGCTAGGCGGCGAACTTAAGGGCTGCAACAGCCGAGCTATGGCGACAGCTAAGCAGCTCCTGAAGGAGTCGTGGACCAAGAACACCTCGATCGACGTCGACGCGGAGGCAATAACGGTTCCTTCGGGGGTTCGAGCGTGAGCTAGGATGTGCTGCCGTCCCGGAGCAAAGGAATCTCCAATGGCTGGAATGAAATTACCCGAAAAGTTCGGTGGAGTTAATGCAATCGTAGAACCTTGGAAAGTGACGAATAAATCGGCGACGTTTGTTTGGTCGCCGCCGACGGAAAGGCGGATCGGAATCGGTTCGCTGGTAAGATACGTCGCTCCGTTGGAGGGTTCGATAAAGGCCAAGGTCAGGGGCCCTGACGGTGGTGATGCGGTGATGGAAAAACTTCGTGGCGCCGAGGTGCCACCGCCCGGGGCAGGGTTCAGCACGGTCACTTGAGCCGTGCCTACAGTCGCGATATCTCCCGCAAGAATACTGGCGGTCAACTGCGTGGTGCTGATATAGGTCGTCGTGCGGCTGGCTCCGTTCCATTGCACGATCGAGCTGCTGATAAACCCCGTGCCCGTGACGGTGAGGGTGAACGGGCCGCTCACCGCGACTGCGCTGGCTGGACTGATCGACGTAATGCTGGGCACCGGGTTGATGCCGATTGCCGTGATGGTAAAAGTCCACGCTCCCGAGGTGCCGCCACCCGGGGCGGGGTTTGTTACCGTCACCTGGGCGGTGCCGGTGGACGCGACATCGGCAGCCGATATCACGGCGGTTAGTTGCGTGGCGCTGACAAAGGTGGTGGTGCGGTTCGCTCCGTTCCACCGCACGGTGGATGCGCTGACGAAACCCGTGCCCGTGACAGTGAGGGTGAACGCGCCGCTGCCAGCAGCCACGCTGGCGGGGGAGGTCGAGGTGATGGTGGGCACCGGATTGCCGCTGGGCGCGGTAATGGAGAAACTCCGGGCCGCCGACGTGCCGCCGCCCGGGGCGGGGTTTACGACGGTGACCTGAGCGCTGCCGGCGGTCGCGACATCCGCGGCTGCAATGGAGGCGGTCAGCTGTGTGCCGCTGACAAACGTGGTCACGCGGTTGGTCCCATTCCACTGCACGGTCGAGCCGCTGACAAATCCGGTGCCCGTGACGGTGAGCGTGAATGCGCCGCTGCCGGCCCCCACGCTGGCTGGCGTGGTCGAGCTGATGGTGGGCGCCGGATTAGGGGGCGTGACCACAGGCACAAACGCCAGACCTGTCGCCACATGGTCGGTCACGCCCACGAGAGTGATCACACCCGCAGTGGTCACCCGCATGAGGCGGAAGATGTTATCGTCGTTGAAATCGAGACTCGACCAGAGGAAGGCACCTCCACCCGCGTAGGCGAGCGCGGCGGCCTCTTGAATGGCGGTGCCTCCTCCCAGTGTGATCCGAGTGGGGTTGGCCTTGGTGGCCAAATTGATTGATTCGAAGAAAAGATTTGCGGGGGGCGGAATGAGGCCTTGCTCGTTCAAGCCCGCCGCATGGTAGAGCAGGCCGTTATCCGAATTGTAAGCGATGGCTGCGCCGTCGTTGCCATTGGACAGGGTCATGAAGGACGTGGCGGTGCCGTTCGTCTTGTTCAGGGTGACCAATTGCTTCTGGGAGCTGCTCGAGCCATTGCCGATGATACCATACAGGGTGCCGCTTGCATCGAAGGCGAGGTCCGCCATCGCTGGCGAAGGACCGAGGTTACCTCCACCGCCCGCGACGCCGATGTTGGTGGCCACACCGGTTGTGACATTGACGGTGACCAAACGGCGAGCGCTGGGGTTTCGGGCGGAGATTGTCCCCAGGCGCAAGAGCGCGTAGAAAGTTCCCGTGGTCGGGTCGGCCGCCAGTCCAGTGGCGCCCCCGATCGTTTCGCCGGCGAGTGTCATGGTGACGCTCGAGACGGTCGCGCCGGTCGCCGGGTTTAGCTCGCGCAAGCTGGGGCTGGAGCGATCCACGGAATAGAGTTTGGGCGTCGCTTGGGCAAAGGCACTCTGCGAGCCGAACCAGCCGAAGCACACGGCCAGGACGATGGAACGAACAGCGAACGACAACGTTGAGGCATTCATGATGGCATGAGATTCTCGCGATCTCTGGGGGGGCGGAGTAGGGGCGATCCGACGACGAGGAACGAACGACGAAATCGACGCCGCGACAAGACCGGACTTCAGCGGTGGGTCGCAGCCGAAAGACTACAGCCGAAAAGGTATTTGCCCGTCGTGCCGCGCCTGCTTGTGCTCGCCGCCTGTGAAGCGGTTTTGGTCCCAGCCCCACCGGGTTTTTCGCGCGTGCCTCCACGGGTGGACGGCGCTCGTGCTCCTGTTTCTCTGGGGGCCGATCGCGGTGCTGGCCGCCTATTCTTTCAACACTTCGCGACTGAACATCCTCTGGGAGGGCTTCACGCTGCGCTGGTATGCGGAGGTCTGGGACAACGCGCCGCTGATGGAGGCGGCGCGCAACAGCCTCGTGGTCGCGGTCATCACGACGGGCGCCTCGGTCGTCCTCGGCACCGCGGGCGCGTGGCTGCTGCACCGCTATCGCTTCCACGGCGCGGGCGCGCTGCGCACGCTCGTGGGCGTGCCGGTGTTGATGCCGGAAATCGTCATGGGGGTGAGCCTGCTCGTGCTGTTTGCGGCGGTGGCGGTGCCGCTCGGCTTCACGACGGTGGTGATCGCGCACGTCACGTTCTGCTTTCCCTTCGTGCTGCTCGCCGTGCAGGCGCGCCTCGCCGGGCTCGATCCGGCGCTGGAGGAGACGGCGCTTGATCTCGGCGCGACGCCGCTGCGCGCCTTCTGGCTCGTGATCGTGCCGTGCCTGCGGCCGGCGATCACGGCGGGCGCTCTGCTGGCCTTCACGCTTTCGATGGACGAGGTGATCGTCACGTATTTCACCGCGAGTCCCGAGGCGGCGACGCTGCCGCTGCGCATCTTCGGCCTCGCGAAAGTGGGCTTCAACCCGATGCTCAACGCCCTCTCCGTGCTCTTCATCGGCGCGACCGTCGCGGTGGTGCTGCTTTCAGGGCGACTGCAACGAAACGTCCGTTGATTTCCTGGCCGCCGGCCAGTTTCCTTGGGTTGTCATTGCGAGGAGCGCTGCGACGAAGCAATCCAGCTGTAATCTCAGATGGATTGCCACGCCCGCCAAGCCGGGCTCGCAATGACAAGTCAAACGCACATCCGCCATTTCCCCGCCATGCTCTTCTTCCGTTTCGGTCTTTTCCTTCGCGTGATCCTGGCGTTTGCATTCGCAATCGCGGCCACCACCCGCGCCGCCGAATCCCTCAACCTCTTCGCCTGGTCCGAATACGTCCCGCAGAAAGTCATCGAGGGCTTCACGCGCGAGACCGGAATCAAGGTCCACTACGCCACCTACGCCTCGGGCGAGCAGATGCTCTCCAAACTCCTCGCTGGCGGCGCCGCCTATGATCTCATCCAGCCGCCCGACTACATCGCCGAGGCCCTGATCAAAAACAAACTCCTGCGCCCGCTCGATCGCGCCAAGCTCCCGAACTTCCGCCACCTCGCGCCGGAGTTTGTCGCGCTGCCGCACGATCCCGCATCGGCCTACACCGTGCCCTACATGATCGGCACCGTGGGCATCGTGGTGAACACGGAGCGCGTGAAGGAGCCCATCCGCGGCTACCGCGATCTCTTTCAAAAAAAATACGCCAATCGCATCGTCGTGGTGAACGACAACCGCGAGATCGTGAGCTGGGCACTCGTCACGCTCGGCCTCAGCCAGAACAACATCACGCGCGAGACGCTCGCCAAGGTCCGCCCGCTCATTGCCGAGTGGCTCAAGCTCGTGAAGGTCTTCGACTCCGACAGTCCCAAGACCCCGCTTCTCAACGGCGACGTTGACCTCGGCGTCGTGTGGAGCGGCGAGGCCGCCAAGCTGATCAACGAGAACAAAAAGTTCACCTACGTCCTGCCCGCCGAGGGCTACCATCCCTTCGTCGATTTGCTCGCGATTCCGGCGACGGCCAAGAATCCCGCCGCCGCGCACCGTTTCCTCGACTACGTGCTGCGCCCGGAGGTGAGCAAACTGATCTCGGATGAGTTTCCCTATACGAACCCTAACCTCGCCGCGCGCAAGCTGCTCTCGCCGGAGCAGCTCGGCAACCCCGCGAGTTACCCGGTGCTGGGTCGGCTCGATACCTTTCGCGACATCGGCAAAGCCGCCGCCGAGATCGACAAGCTCATGACCGACCTGAAGACGGCGGCGGCGAAGTGATGAAGGCCGAAAAACTGGCTTGGATGGGGACGCGGCGCCCTCGCCGCGTATTCCCTGAAACGCGGCGAAGGCGCCGCGTCTCCAGCGAGGAAGGTAGGGCGCGGACTCCGCTCCGCGCCGCCTCGGTCCGCGCTTCGGCGGCCAACGGAGTGGCCGCCCTGCCTTCGGCATGAACGCCCTCGCCCCCGCCTCGCCCAACTCGTCTGCGGTTGCACAGGCGCGCACACTGCCCCGCACCGCGCGTTGGCTCCTGCTCGCGCCGCTCGCCGTCTGGCTGATCGCCTTCGTCGTCGCGCCCGCGTTCATCCTCGTCGTTTACAGCTTCAGCGAGCGCGACGAGCTCGGCCGCGTGGTGTTCACGTTCACGTTTGAAAACTACGAGCGCGCCTTCGATCCGGTTTACCTGTCGGTCTTCGGCCGCTCGGTCGGCTACGCGACGGTGACGACCGCGATTTGCGCGGTGCTGGCCTATCCGGTGGCGTGGTGCATGGCGCAGGCGCGCCCGCCGTGGCGTGAGCGGCTGCTCGTGCTCGTGATGATTCCGTTTTGGACGAGCTTCCTCATCCGCACCTACGCTTGGATCACGATCCTAAAATCCGAAGGCCTGCTCAACGGCCTGTTGCTCTACACGCACACGATCGCCGCGCCACTCGAGCTGCTCTACACGCCGGGCGCGGTGGTGCTCGGTCTCGTCTATGCCTACCTGCCGTTCATGATCCTGCCAATCTACGGCAGCGCGGAGAAACTCGATCCGGCGCTCATCGAGGCGGCGCACGATCTCGGGTGCGGGCCGTGGCGGTCGTTTGCGCGCGTGGTGCTGCCGCTCACGCGGCCGGGGCTCGCGGCGGGCGTGATGATGGTCTTCGTGCCGGCGATCGGGATGTTTGCGATCTCGGACCTGATGGGCGGCGCGCGTGTGCCGCTCATCGGCAACGTCATCCAGGATCAGTTCGTCGGACAGGCGCGCGACAAGCCCTTCGGCGCGGCGCTCGCGGTGATCTTCATGCTCATCTTCATCACGGCCTACTGGCTCTGGCAGCGGCGCGCGGAGGCGCGGACGGCATGAGCGCGACGGTGGAACTGCGTGGCGTGGCGAAACGCTTCGGCGCCGTCGTGGCGGTCGATGAGGTGTCGCTGACGGTGCAGGCCGGGGAATTCCTCACGCTGCTCGGCCCCTCGGGCTGCGGGAAGACGACGCTGCTGCGCCTGATCGCCGGCTTCGAGACACCCGATCGCGGCGCCGTGTTGATCGGCGGCGCGGAAGTGACGCACTTGCCGCCGCACCGGCGCGACGTGAACCAGGTTTTCCAGAGCTACGCGCTCTTTCCGCACCTGAGCGTGCGCGAGAACATCGCGTTTGGCCTGCGACTGCAGGGCGTGACGCGCGCCGCCCGGGAGACGCGCGTGGCCGAGATGCTCGCGCTCGTGGCGCTCGCGGACTGCGTGGACCGCCAGCCGCACCAACTTTCGGGCGGGCAGCGGCAGCGCGTCGCGCTGGCCCGGGCCCTCGCGCCGCGCCCGGCGGTGCTGCTGCTCGACGAGCCGCTCGCGGCGCTCGATGCGCGCCTGCGGCAGGCGATGCAGCTGGAGCTGAAGCGCCTGCAACGGCAGGTGGGCACGACCTTCGTCCTCGTGACGCACGATCAAGCCGAGGCGCTCGCGATGAGCGATCGCGTGGCGCTCGTGAACCGCGGCCGCATCGAGCAGATCGGCCGGGCGACGGAACTCTACGATCGGCCGGCGACGGAGTTTGCGGCGGAGTTCATCGGCCAGGCCAACGTGCTCGAGGCTGAACTGGTCGGGCGCAGCGAGGGGAGCGTGCGTCTGCGCGTGGGCGCGGGCTTCGAACTGCATGTGCCCGCGGCGGCGTGGCCGGGCGAGGCGACACGCGCCAAGATCGCGATCCGCGCGGAAAAAATCCGGCTCTGCGCGCCGCCGGCGTCCGGCGAAGAGCCAGGGTTCTCCGCGCGGGTGGAGGAGAAGGTTTTCCAAGGCGCCAGCGATCGACTCTCGCTGGTGACGGCGGACGGCGGGCGGTTAATCGCGATGGCGCAGAGCGGGTATGCAGGGCAGGGGAGCTTTCGCCCGGGCGACGCGGTCTGGTGTGCGGTGCGCCCGGAGGATGTCGTGGTGTTGGGCGCAACCTGAGGCGATTTTGTGGGAGCGAGCTTGCTCGCGACTTCGCGGCCCCAAGTCGCCAGCAAGTTTTCTCCCACAGGTTGGCGACGTTGCCGTGATGCAGAGCGGCGTTGCCACGCCCATGGTGCCGCCGCAACGTCGCCGCGTGATCGCGTCCATTGCGTTTCAGAATTTCAAGGCGCTGCGCAACACGCGTGTCGCCCTCGCGCCCTTCAACCTCGTGATCGGCCCCAATGGCAGCGGCAAGACGAGCCTCATCGAAGCCGTGATGCGGTTGAAGACGCTCTCGAAGCTGCCTCTCGCGGAGGGCCCCGCTTCATCTCAAAAAGCGGGCGGTCCCGAGATCGAGTTTGGTTTCGACCCGCCACACGACGGCATCACCGCGCGGCTCAGCTGCGTGTCGGACACGGTGTGCGACACGCTGCGGATCACCCCGGAGGCAGCGCCGGGCTGGCCGGCGCTGCGCACCGAATTGGCGGGCCTCCGCAGCTACACCCTCCGGCCGGAGGCGATGGCGGGCGCGGCCCGGCGTGAAGACGGTGCGCGACTCTCTTCGAGCGGCCACAATCTCGCCGCGGTGCTGGCGCAGTTGCGCGAGACGGCGCCCGAGGCGTTTGCGGGGATGACCGCGGAGCTGCTTCGCATCGTGCCGGAGTTTGCGGCGCTGGAACTGGCGGAGGAGGGCGGGCAGGCGAGTTTCTCGCTCCGGCTGGCCGAGGGCGGGGAGGTGCCGGCCGACGAACTCTCCCAGGGCACCCTCTGTCTCGTGGCGGTGCTCGCGCTGGCCTGCGATCCTGCGCCGCCGCGGGTGCTCTGCATCGAGGAGATTGACCGCGGCTTTCACCCGCGGACGCTGCGGGAGGTGCGGGACGCGCTCTACCGGCTGAGCCATCCGCGCTCTTTCGGGCTTGAGCGCGCTCCGACGCAGATCATCACGACCACGCACTCGCCCTACTTCATCGACCTCTTCCGCGATCATCCGGACGAAGTCATCATCTCGCAGAAGCAGGGGCGGGCGGCGCAGTTTTCCCGGCTCTCGGATCGTTCCGATCTCGGCACGCTGCTCGGCGAAGGCTCGCTCGGCGACATGTGGTTCAGCGGCATCCTCGGCGGCGTGCCGGAGGAGCGATGAAGCTCGCGCTGCTGAGCGAATCGCCCGCGGACGAAGCGGCGCTGCGGGTGCTCGTGGCCGCGGTGCTCGGCGGGAAACCGCAGTTCGTCGCGCCGGGCTACCGGGCCCGCGGCTGGCCCAACGTCGCGCAGCTCATGCCCGCCGTGCTGCGCCACCTCCACTTCAACACCGCGGCCGACGCGTTGGTCGTGGTGGCCGATGCCGACGACACCGTCGTGCATGACGCCGAGCACGAGGCCCCGGGGTATTTTCATCCGCAGTGCCGGCTGTGCCAGTTGCGCGCGGTGCATCGCCAGACGGTGAAAAACCTGCCCCCGGCCCACGGTCGGGGACGCGTTGTCGGTGTGATTGGCGTCGCAGTGCCGGCCATCGAGGCGTGGTATCTTTGCGGTCGCGATCCACAGGTGAGCGAGGCCGCCTGGATCGAGGGCCGGGCCCGGGGACGAATCCCCTACACCCGGGCCGACCTCAAGCTGCGCGTCTATGGCACCGACCGTCCGAGTCTCTCCCACGAGATGGCGTGCGCGCTCCGCGAGGTCGGGCGGCAGCGCGCCGATTTGCGGCGGTTGGAAAACGACTTTCTCGGCTTCGCCCTGCTCGCCGCCGATCTCAGGGGGCTGGCGCGGTCGGTCAAAAATCGTTGACATATCAACTAAACGGCAGAGAACCGGGCGCATGAAACCCGCCCCGGACCCCGAACTCATCTCCGCCGTGATGACGACGGCCGATGCGTTTTTGCGCGCGAGCCAGCGGCTCTTCCGTCCGCTCGGGCTCACCGCGGCGCAATACAACGTCCTCAACCTGCTCGCCGCGCAGCCCGACGGCATCACGCAGCGCGAGCTGGGCGACCTGCTCGTGGTGGACCGCTCCAACGTGACCGGTCTGCTCGACCGCATGGGCGCCTCGGGCTGGGTGCGGCGTGCGGATGATCCCGAGGACCGCCGGGCCTACCGCGTGCGGCTTACGCCCGCGGGCCGCACGCTTTGGTCCAAGGCCGAGCCGCGTTATCGCGCGGTCGCCGCGCAAGTCGTCGGCGGACTGGGTGCCGCCGAGCGCACGCTATGCCTGGAGGCGCTGCGGCAGATGGAGCAGGCGGCGGTGCGCTGGTCGTCGCCCGAAACGTGAACGTCCTGATGAATTTCTTTGCCCCCACCGCGCACAGCCGCGCATAACCCCACCGCTTTCATGCCCCCCCTGATTCGTCGGCGCACGCACCTGCCGTATTTCCTCGAGCTAATCGCGAGCTGGATCGCGCGGCTGCTGTATCGCGTGCGCACGAGCGGGCTCGAGCATTTCCCGTGCGAGGGTGGCGTGCTGCTCATCTCGAACCACATCTCCTACATCGACGTCGTCGTGCTGCAGCTCGCCTGTCCGCGGCCGATTCGATTTGTCGGCCACAAGGGGCTGCGGCGAAACGCATTTTTCAATTGGTGCTTCGAGATCACGGGCTGCATCGGCATCTCCGCCGAGCAGCCGCGCGAGGGCATGCGCGCCGCCGTGCAGGCGCTTAAGAGCGGCGAACTCGTCTGCATCTGCCCCGAGGGCCACATCTCGCGCACGGGCCAGCTCATGGAGATTCAGCGCGGCTTCGAGGTCATCGCGCGGCAGGCCGGCGTGCCGGTCGTGGCCGCGGCGATCGACGGTGTGTGGGGCTCGGTGTTCTCCTTCGCCGGCAACAAATACCTCTGGAAATCGCCGCGGCTGCTGCCGACGCATGTCTTCATCGCCTTTGGCCGGCCGACGCCCCCGGCGGAGATCTCGACGGCGTGGGCGCGCCGCGAGCTGCTCGATCTGGGCGAGCGGGCGTTTCAGGAGCGGCCGGTGCTCAGGCGCCACCTCGGCCGCGAATGCGTGCGGGCGCTCACCAAGCATCCCGGCCGCATCGCCGTGATCGATCGCACGGCGTCGCGTCGCGTCGTGACGCGCGGCCAGCTTTACGCCGCGGCGGCGTTGCTCTCGCGGCGCATCCGCGCGACCATTCCGGAGCAGCGCGTGGGCATCGTGCTGCCGCCCGGCGCGGGCGCCTGCATCGCCAATCTCGCCGTGCTTTGCGCGGGCAAGATTCCCGTGAACCTGAACTTCACCGCCGGCCGGGCGGCGCTGGAGGCGAGCTTCCGCATCGCGGGGATCGGCGCCGTGATCTCCGCCGACGCCGTGCGCGCCAAGGTCCCCGCCTTTCCCTGGCCAGAACGCACGCTCGACTTGAAGACCGAGATCGAGGCCGCGGGCGGCAAGCGCGCGATGCTGCCCTGGCTGCTCGCCGCGTGGCTGCTGCCCAACCAGTGGTGCGCGGGGCTGCTGGGTCTGCCGCACGTGGGCGATCGGCAGGAGGCGGGCCTGCTCTTCACCAGCGGCAGCTCCGGCGAGCCCAAGGGCGTGGCGCTCACGCACCGCAACATCCTCGCCAACTGCGCGCAGATTTCCTCGCTCTCGATTCTGCCGGAGACGTGCTCGCTGCTCGCGTGCCTGCCGGTGTTCCACAGCTTCGGCTTCACCGTCACGCTCTGGTATCCGATCCTGCGTGGCTGCCACATCGTCTCGGTCCCGAGTCCGCTGGAGACGCGCAAAATCATCGACGCGATCCGCGAGGAAGAGGTCACGACGCTCATCGGCGCGCCGACCTTCGTGCGGCCCGTGCTGAAAAAAGCCCAGCCTGGCGAACTGCGCTCGCTCAACCTCGTCGTCACCGGCGCGGAGAAGCTGCCCGAGGATCTCCGCCAGGGCTTCCTCGAGAACTTCCATCTCGAAATCATGGAGGGCTACGGTCTCACGGAGACTTCGCCCGCCAGCAACATCAACCAGCCGCACCCGCCCGTCGTCCTCTCGACCAACGAGCCGCAGGCCGGCAAGCGCCACGCCTCCGTGGGCCGCATGATGCCCGGCATGACCGCCCGCATCGTCGATCCCGACACGGGCGCGGATCTGCCGCACACGGCGCAGGGCCTCGTGCTCTTCCGCGGCGCGAATGTGTTCGAGGGCTACCTCGGCGACGAGGAGAAGACCCGCGCGGCTTTCCGCGACGGGTGGTTTGTGACAGGCGATCTCGGGCGCTTCGACGAAGACGGGTTTCTTTTTATCGAAGGCCGTCTCTCGCGGTTTTCGAAGATCGGCGGCGAGATGGTGCCGCACGGGACCGTGGAGCAAAAGATCATTGAGCTCTTTGGCTGGGATCAGCTGGAGGCGCCGACGGTCTTCGTGACCAGTGTGCCCGATGCGACGAAGGGCGAAGCGCTCGTGCTGCTCACCACGAACGACGTCACCGCCGAGGAGCTGCGCGCTAAGCTCAACGAGTCGGGCGTGCCCAACCTCTGGGTGCCCAAGATGGTCCGCCGCGTGGACAAAATTCCTATGCTGGGCACGGGTAAGACCGACCTGAAACGCTGCCGCGAGCTGGCGTTCGATCCCACGCGATGAGAATTGACTGCCACGTCCACGTGGTGGGCAACGGCACGGGAGGCACCGGCTGCTGGTATCGGCCACGGGGTGTGACGCGCTTCGGCGCGCCGATGATGCTGCGCGGCGTGGGCCTGCCGAAGTCCGCACTCTCGGGCGACCTCGACGGGCTCTACGCCGGGCAGATGCTGCGCTACGTGCGCGAGTCGTCGCTCGATGCCGCGGTCATCCTCGCGCAAGACGACGCCTACCGCGCCGACGGCAAGAAGATCGAGGACACGGGTTCGTTTTACGTGCCGAATGGCTTCGTGCTCGGGCTGTCGCAGAAGCACCCGGAGTTTCTCGCGGCGGTGTCGATCCATCCGGCGCGACGCGATGCGCACGACGAGTTGGAGCGCTGCCTCGCCGGCGGTGCAGTGATGCTGAAGTGCCTGCCCAACTGCCAAAACATCGACTGGAACGATCCGCGCTACACGCGATTCCTCGAACGCATGGCTGAAAGCGGGCTGATCCTGCTCGCGCACACCGGCAGCGAGCGCACTCTACCCGTCCTCGACCGGAAGCTCGCCGATCCGCGCGTGCTCACGCGTGCGCTCGAGATCGGCGTGACCTGCATCGCCGCGCACTGCGGCACCGGCCTGATGCTGCTCGATCCGGACTACTTCGATGTGTTCGTCGCGATGACGAAGAAATTCCCGCGGCTCTACGGGGACAACAGCGCGCTGGCGGCGTGCAATTTTCGCGCGCGTCCCGGCGCCATCCGTCAGCTCGCGACCGATCTCGAGCTGCAGCAGCGCATCCTCCACGGGAGCGACGTGCCCGTGCCGGTGACGGCGATCCTGGCGTGGGCCTTTGGCCTCGTGTCGTGGCGGCAGTGGCGCGACACCGCCGCCATCGCCAACCCGATTGAGCGCGACGCACGGATCAAGCGCGCGATGGGTTTCGGCGAGGAAACGTTTACGCGGCTCGCCGGGCTGCTGCGCGTCCCGGCGCGGGGCAAGTCATCTGCGGTCGCTTCGCCGCCGCCGCCGGGCTGATCACTTCTTTTTGTAAACCGTGGCGGGATCGAAGAGCCGTTCGGCGGTCAGCGTGAGCTTGAAGCCGGAGGCCGCGGCGCCTTCGAGATCGGTGAGTTTGCGATAGAAGCAGGATTTGTATCCGTTGTGGCAGCTCGCGTTGGCGGCGCCGGTTTGCTCGACCTTGATGAGCAGCACGTCCTGGTCGCAGTCGGTGCGGAGTTCGCGCACGAGCTGGACGTTGCCGGACTCCTCGCCCTTCACCCAGAGCTTGCCGCGCGAGCGGCTCCAGTAGGTGGCTTTCTTCGTGCGCAGGGTGTGCGCGAGCGACTCGGCGTTCATGAAGGCGAACATCAGCACCTCGCCGGTGGCGACGTCCTGCGTGATGCAGGGGATGAGGCCGTCGGGGCCGAACTTGGGTTGCAGCGTGGCGCCAAGCTCGATCTCGGCGGTCGTCGTGCGGGCAGGGAAAACGTAGGTGCTCATGGTCCCTGGGTGATTGCGGGCAAGGCGGCGTGGAATCAACCCCGCAGTCTGTCACGCCGAGGCAGCAAGCCGGCGCAAATAATCGAAACTGTAGAGGCCCGTGCGATGGCCGTCGCTGAAATCGAACCGCAGCGCGTAGTTGCCGACGCGCTCCCAGCCGAGCACCTGCACGCCGGGGAATTTCTTGGCGCCGTCGCCGCCGTATTGGTTCCCGAGGATGTCGCGCTCGCCGATGTTGGACGCGCTGGGCGACGCAGCGCGGAGTTTTTCAAACGGATGGTAGGTCTCCGCGCCGTCGTCCCAGGCGATGGCGACTTCCTGACCGATGAGCTGGATGTTGAGCGGGGCGTGCATGGCGTGGTGGGTAGGGAGAATCATCGGGCGGGGATGGACAGCAAATTTATCGCGCGCGGGCGTTGCCAAGGCGCGGCTGCGGGACAGCTTCGGCCGCATGGCAGAAAACACCGGCGCCCGCCTCCCGCACATCGTCGTGATCGGCGCAGGGTTCGCCGGGATGCAGTTTGTCCGGGAATTTCCCGGCGACCTCGCGCGCATCACGATCATCGATCGGCAGAACCACCACTTGTTTCAGCCGCTGCTCTACCAGGTGGCGACGGCCGGGCTCTCGGCAGTGGACATCGCGCAGCCCGTCCGCGCAGTCTTCGGATCGCGACCCAACCTCGATGTGATCATGGCCGAGGTCACCGCGATTGATCTGGTGGCCAAGCGCGTGACCCATGCGCGCGGCGAGCTGCCCTACGATTACCTCGTCATCGCGGCGGGCGGGGTGACGAGCTACTTTGGGCATCCCGAATGGGAGCGGTTCGCGCCCGGCCTGAAATCGCTCGACGACGCGCTGCGCATCCGCCGCCTGATCCTGTGCTCGCTGGAGCGGGCCGAGACCGAGCCCGATCCCGTGAAGCGCGAGGCGGCGATGAACATCGTCATCATCGGCGGCGGCCCGACCGGAGTGGAGGTCGCGGGCGCGCTGGCCGAGCTCACGCGGACCGTGCTGAACCGCGATTTCGACCGGATCGATCCGTCAAAAGTGCGCGTGCGCCTGATCCAGGGTGGCCCGCGCGTGCTGCCGTCGTTTCCCCCGGAGCTGTCGGAATGCGCCCGGCGCCAACTGGAGAAGCTCGGGGTCGAGGTGCTCACCGGCGTGCGGGTGGAGTCGGTCCACGAGGGCGGGTTAGTTGTCGCCGGAGAAGCGATACGGGCCGACAATGTCATCTGGGCCGCCGGCGTGGGCGCCGCGCCCATCACGCGGCGACTGGCCGGGGTGGAACTTGAGCGGGGCGGGGCCATCCGCGTGTTGCCTGACCTGAGTGTGCCGGGTCATCCCGCGGTGTTTGCGCTGGGTGATGCGGCGGCGCTGACTGATGCCAACGGCCTGCCAGTGCCGGGCGTCGCGCAGGCGGCGATGCAGATGGGCCGTCATGCCGCCCTGACGATCGCGCGCGAGTTGCGCGGGGAGCGGTTCTCCCCGGCCGGGCGGCCGCCCTTTGCCTACCGCGACAAGGGATCGATGGCGACCATCGGGCGCTCTGCGGCGGTGGCTGATATTCGCGGCCGGCAACTCAGCGGTTTTCCCGCCTGGATCGTGTGGTTGCTCGTGCATCTGTTGTTTCTCGTGGGCTTCCGCAGCAAATTCTCGGTTCTGCTCAGTTGGACCTACTCCTATTTTACCTATCGCCGCGGCGCGCGCATCATCACGGGCGTCTCGGGCGAAGGGTCCGCCGGCTCGGCCTAAAAGGACGCGCTCGGGATCGGGCGTGGCGGGGTAGGGTGGGAAGTGGGGGAGCTCCTGATCGTAAAAATATTGGGCAGAACCGTGCCGGAACGAGGTTGTGAACAACTTCCGCGATTATTTGGGGGTCTTCGCTTGACCTATGGGGGGCTAAGTGGGTTGAAATGGAGCGTTGTGGGGCCTAGTGCTTCACCTCCCCATGCCAACGTCAGGCAAAGTCTTTTTCACGGGCAGCTTCCCGCGCACATTGGACGACAAGGGTCGGCTCACGATCCCGTCGGAATGGCGGAGTGCGCACGCGAACGACGAGCAGTTCATGATCGCGCCGATGGGGGGCTATCTGGCGGTGCTGCCACCGGCGGAGCTGGACCGGCTGCACGCAAAAATCTCGGCGATGGACCTCAGCGATTCGGACGCGCAGGAGTCGGCCTCGACGCTCTTTTCCGCGGTGCAGTCGTTTGGCTGGGATACGGTTGGGCGCGTGGTCCTGAAACCTGAGCTGCTCGAGCACGCGGGCATCGCCAAGGACGTCGTCTTCGTCGGCGCCCTCACGAAATTCAACATCTACAGCGCCGAGCGCTGGGCGCAGGTGAAGAGCCGCGCCGCCGGCGCGAACTTCGGCGACCTCATGCGCCGCCTCCGCATCTGATGCGCCCACCAAGCCATTTTACCAATCCTCTCCGCAGTCGCTCATGCGCCATCAGCCCAAAGTAAAAGCCCTTTCCACCCGCGTCCCGCTCCGCAAGGCCGCCATGAGCGCCGCCGCGCTGTCCCGCCGCCCCTTCCCTGCATGGATCGCGGCCGACGACAGTGGTGTGGCGTTCTCCGCCCGGACGGCGATTCGCCCGCGCGTGCGCGACGGCCTCGTGCTGCGCACGGTCGCCAAGAAGAAAAGCGAGTCCCCGCGCCATCCCAATGTCCACGGCCACCGATGAGATTTCCACGCGTGTCATGAGCCCCGGCCATCAACCCGTGCTGCTGCGCGAGGTGCTCGGGCACCTCGCGCCGCGCGCGGGCGGCCACTACCTCGACTGCACGTTTGGTGGCGGCGGGCACACACACGCGATCCTCGCGGCGGCCCCCGGAGTGCGCGTGACCGCGCTCGACCGCGATCCGGCGGCGGCGGAGCGGGCGCAGTTGCTGGCCGGCGAATTCGCCGGCCGGTTCGAGCTGATCGATCGGGATTTTGGGCGGCTCGCCGAGCTGCCGCTGGCGGACTTCGACGGGGTGCTGTTCGACCTCGGCGTGTCGTCCTTTCAGCTCGATGAGACGGAGCGGGGCTTTTCGTTCCGCCAGGATGCGCCGGCCGACATGCGCATGGATCCGCGGAGCGGCGTGCCGGTGAGCCGTTGGATCGAGACCGCGACGGAGGAGATGCTCGTGCGCGCCATCCGTGATTTCGGCGAGGAGCAGAACTGGCGCCGCGTCGTGCGCGCGCTCCAGGCCGCCCGGGGCAGCGGTCTGCTGGCCCGCACCGCCTCGCTAGCGACGATCATCGCCGACGCGATTCCGCCGCGCGAACGGCATGCCTCGAAGATCCACCCCGCCACGCGCTCGTTCCAAGGCCTGCGCATCGCGGTCAACGACGAGATCGGCGCGATCGAGCGCGCGCTGCCCGCGGCTTTCGCCAAGCTCGCGGCCGGCGGCGTGCTCTGCGTCATCGCGTTCCACTCGCTCGAGGATCGGCCCGTGAAGCAGTTTTTCCGCCGGATGTGCGGGCAGCCCGAGAACGCGGACGACTCCCTGCCGCAGGACTTCCGCGTGAAGCTGGCCGAGCCGCTCACGCGCCGCCCGGTCACGCCCGACGACGCCGAAATCTCAGCCAATCCCCGCAGCCGTTCCGCCAAACTCCGTGCCCTCCGCAAACTCTAGCGCCCGCGCGCTCGCCGTCCCTCCGCCCCATGCACCTCAACTCCCGCGCCTTCGTTAACCAGATTGTCGTGTGCCTGCTCGTCACGATCGTGATCGGCGGCTCCGCGGGCCTCACGCTCGTGTGGGCGCGCCACCAGAATTCCTCGCTCGCGAAGTCCAACAGCGATCTCTCCGCGCGCATCGCGGCCGTCGAGCGGCGCAATGACGACATGGCCGGCCTTATTCAGTCCGAGATGCGTCCGGATTTGCTCCGCAAACAGAACAACGAGATGCGCCTCGGGCTCGTGCCCATGAACGAGGTTCCGATCATCCACGTCACCGAAAACGTCGTCGAGCGCATGGCCGAGCGCGCCAACCGCGGTTTCCTCCAGCAGGAGCACGTCGGGCCTGTCCGCGTGAAGTTCGCCGGCCGCTGATCTCCCGATGTCCAAGGGCTTCGCCTCCAACTACCGCATCGTCCTCCTGGCCACTGTGTGCTTTGGATGCTTCGCTGCGGTCGCGGCGCGGCTCGTTTGGCTGCAGATTGTCGAACGCGAGAAGCTCGTCGCCACCATCGCCAAGACCCGCCAGTCCGCCACGCCCATCCCCGAGATTGCGCGGCGCGGCGACATCCTCGACGCCCGCGGCGGGGTGCTCGCCACGAGCAGCCCGCGCCTCGCCGTCGGACTCGATCCGTGGGCCCTGCTCAAGCGCGACGAGCCCAAGTGGCCTCAGCTCGCCGCCCTGCTTAAAATCACCGAGGCGGACATCGCCGCCGCCGCCCGCCGTCGCTTCCGCGACGAGCCGAAGGTGACCCGCGCTCCCGTTGTGAAAACGGATTCCGCCACAGGTCGCCTCATCATCAACCTGACTCCGCCGGTCGTGGCGGAGGATGATGATGACGACGACTCGACCGACACTCCGGAAGAGTCCGGCCGCAAGCAGGTCCGCTGGGTCGTGCTGGCCAAGGATGTCTCGGAGCAAACTTACGCCGACATCGTTAAGCTCGGCCTCAAGGGCGTGAGAGGCGAGCGCGCCTACCGCCGTGTCTATCCCAACAACCAGCTCGCCGCCCACCTGCTCGGCTACGTCAACCGCCAGCAGGATGCCGCGGCCGGAGTCGAGGCGCAGTATGATTTCTACCTCCGCGGCCAGCAGGGCTGGCGGGTGAGCGAGCGCGACGGCCGCGGTGGCGAGCTCCCGCAGTTCCTCACGCGGCGGGTGGCGCCGGCGCACGGCTACCACGTGCAGCTCTCGATCGATCTTATCGTGCAGGACATCGTGGAGCAGGAGCTGGCGCACATCGGCGAAAAATTCCGCCCGGCCAAGGCCTCCATCATCGTCAGTGATCCGCAGACGGGCTTCATCCTCGGCCTCGGCAACTATCCGACCTTCGATCTCAACGCCTACAACAAGGTGCCGGCCGAAGAGATGGCGCGGATGAAGAACGTCGCCGTGGCCGATACCTACGAGCCCGGCTCCGTCTTCAAGATCGTGCCTGCCGCCGCCGCGCTCGAGGAGCGGCTCGTCACGGCCGGGCGCGTCTTCGATTGCACAGTCGAGCGGATCGTGAACCGCGGCACCAACGTCTCGATGCCCGCGGAAGATCATCGCATGGGCGACCTCACCGTTGCCGAGATCATCAGCCGCTCCAGCAACAAGGGCGCGGCCCAGCTGGGGCTTTTGGTCGGCGAGGAAAAGCTCCACGACTACGCGCGCGCCTTTGGTTTTGGCCGCAAGCTCGGTTTCCCCGTGGGCGGCGAAGTCGCCGGCACTCTGCACCACTGGAAGAAGTGGTATCCCATCGACATCACGCGCATCACCATGGGCCACTCGGTCGCCTCGACCGTGCTGCAGATGCACCAGGCGATGTCGGTGATCGCCGCCGACGGCGTGTTGCTGCGCCCGCAGCTCGTGCGGCAGATTCGCGACTCCTCCAACGACGTTGTCCTTCGCTACGACCGCACGGAGATCGGCCGGGCGGTCTCGCCCGACACGGCTCGCATCGTTGCCGAAATGCTCGTGGGCGTCACCCGCAAGGGTGATGGCCTGAAGCCGGGTGGCACCGCCCCCGAGGCGGCCATCGAGGGCTTCGACGTGGCGGGCAAGACCGGCACATCGCAGAAACTGATCGACGGTGCTTACTCGAAAAAGCACCACGTCGCCTCCTTCGTCGGCTTCTTTCCTGCGGGGCGCCCGCAGGTCGTCATCTCGGTGGTCGTGGACGATGCGGATCACATGGCGCCGGGCGGCGTGGCCTATGGCGCCAAGGTCGCCGCACCGTCGTTCAAGCGCATCGCCGAGCGTCTCATTCCCATTCTCAACATTCAGTCGGCCAGCCGGTCGGGCCCCCCGCGGCTGCTCGCCGCGCAGGCAGGAGGCCGCCGATGATCGGTTACCTCACGCCTGATCATCCGCTCATCGAGGCGTTCGCACGCGGACCGCGGCGCGCCTCGCCGGTGGCGGATCGCGTTTTTAGGAAGGCGCCCAAGCTTGCCGACTTTCTCCGCCCCGCGGAGGTGCTTGGCGCCAAGGGCCCGCTCGACCGCCCGATCTCCGGGCTCGCGATCGACAGCCGGCGGGTGGCGCCGGGCGCGGTGTTCTTTGCGTTGCCCGGCCTGCGCACGGACGGCGCGGCGTTCATCGACGAGGCCGTGAGTCGCGGGGCGGTCGCGGTCGTCGGGCGATCGCTGCCGCTCTTTCCTCCGGGTGGCGTCACGTTTGTGCGCGTCGCCGATCCGCGGGCGACACTCGCCGCCGCGGCGCAGCGCTTCTATCAATCCCCCGATCGGGATCTCGCGGTGACGGGCATCACGGGCGCGGCGGGCAAGACCGTAACCGCCCACGTGCTCAAGCATCTGCTCGAGACGGAGCGCCGCGTGGGCCTGCTCGGCACGATTTGCTACGACCTCGGCGCGCGCACCGTGCCCGCACTGCGCACGACCCCCGAGTCGCTCGACACCTTTGGCTTGCTCGCGCAGATGCGCGCCGCCGGCTGCCGCGATGCGATCGTGGAGGTGAGCCCTCAGGGGATTGAGCAGCGCCGGGTGCGTGGGCTGCGCTTCAGCGCGTGCGTGTTCACCAATCTCGCGTCCGAGCACATCGACGGCGTCACGACCGCGACAAACTACGCCGCCGCGACGACCCGTCTGTTCGCCACCGAGGCCGGCGCGCCGCCCGCCATCTCCATCGTGAACATCGACGATGCGCACGGCCGCCGCCTTGCGGCGATGCTTGCCTCCAACGCGGCGACCCGGCTCGTGACCTTCGGCGAGAATCCCGCGGCCGATGTGCGCGCGGAAAAAATCTCGGTGGGTGCGCGCCGCGCGGTGTTCCGCCTTGTGTATCCCGGCGGCGTGATCGCGGTCGAGTCGCCGCTCGCGGGCCGGGCCAATGTCAGCAACCTCCTCGGTGCGCTGGCCACCCTGTGGGCGCTGGGCCGGAATGTGGAGGAAGGCGTGGCGCGGCTGCGCGGTTTTGCCGGCGTGCCCGGGCGCATGGAGCGCATCGATGCCGGCCAGCCTTTCGATGTGGTCGTGGACTACGCGCACACGGCGGGCGCGCTGCGCCGCACCCTTGGTGAGCTGCGCGCGGTCACCCGCGGGCGTCTGTTCACCGTCTTTGGCTGCGGTGGGCACCGCGATCCCGCGCGCCGCGCCGGCATGGTCCGCGCCGCGCAGGAGCTGGCCGACTTCACCCTCGCGACCGCCGACAATCCGCGCAGCGAAGGCGTCGCCCGAATCTTCTCCGACATGCGCGCTGGTGTGACTGCGCCCGATCGCATCGCGTGGATCGAGGGCCGCCGTCGCGCGATCGAGATTGCGTTCAGCCTCGCGCGGCCGGGCGACTGCGTGCTCGTCGCCGGCAAGGGTCACGAGAGCTGCCAGGAACTCGCCGACACCGTCGTCCCCTTCGACGACCGGCTGGTCGCGCGCGAACTGCTCCGCGCGGCCGGAGCCTCCAACCCTCGCTGAGCCGTGCCGACCTTCTCCCCCGAGCAACTCGCGACTTGGAGCGGCGGCCGCTGGACGGCCCGGCCGGAGCGACCGCTCGCGGCCTTCAATTTCGACACGCGGCAGCTGCGCGCCGGCGATGTCTTCGTCGCGATCAAGACGGAGAAACGCGACGGCCATGCGTTTCTCGCCGCCGCGGCCGCCGCGGGCGCCTCCGCCGCCCTCGTGGCGGCGCCGGATGCGGCGGTCTCGCTGCCGCAGCTTGTCGTGGCGGAGCCGCTCGCGGCGCTGCACGCCATCGCGCGGGCATGGCGGCGCGCGTTCCGCGGGCCGGTGGTGGGAATTTCCGGGAGTGCGGGCAAGACCTCGACCAAGGACTTGCTCGCCCTCCTCCTCGGTGGCGCCACGTCCGGCGTCGTGGCCACCGAGGGTAATTTGAACAACCTCCTCGGCGTGCCGCTCACGCTCGCGCGCCTTGATCCGGCGGCCCACCGGTGCGCCGTGATCGAGGCGGGCATCAGCGTGCCCGGCGAGATGGCGCAGCTGGCCGCGATGATCGAACCCGATGTGGCGATCATCACGCTGGTGGCTCCGGCGCACACCGAGGCGCTGGGCGGCCTCGAGGGCGTGGCGCGCGAGAAGGCCCTGCTGCCCGCGGCCGTGCGGCCCGGCGGCGTGGCGATTTTTCCGCGGCAGGCGGCGGAGTTCGCGCCGTTCCGCGCCCTGAAGGGAAAAAAGATTATCGTCTCGCCGGCCGGCGCCGGCCCCGGGGCTGACGTGGCGTTCACGGTTGCGCACCGCGACGATGAAACGGAACTGGTCCTCACCGAGGCCGGGGGCGCGCCGGCGAGCTTTCGTTTTCGCCGTGTGTCCGACGGCATGGCCCAGAATGCCGCCCTCGCGATCACCGCGGCCCGCGGTCTCGGTGTTTCCCCGACGGAGATTCAGGCGCGCCTCCCGGGTTGGAAGACCGGCAAGCTCCGCGCCGAGGTGCGCCGCATCGACGGGCGGCTGGTCTATCTCGACTGCTACAACGCCAATCCCGCCTCGATGCACGATGCGCTCAGCGCCTTCGAGGAGATCGCCCCCGCGGCCGAGCCGCGGCTCTACGTGATCGGCTGCATGGCGGAGCTCGGCGATGAAGCCGCGGCGCACCACCGCGCGCTCGGCCGCCGCCTGCGCCTGCGCGATCGCGACCGGCTCCTGGTGATCGGCGAAGAGGCCAGCGTGGTCTGCGCCGGGGTGCTCGATCAGGGCGATTTTTCCCGGCAGATCCAGATCGCCTCGGCGCCGGGCGCCGTGGCGGAGGTGTTTGCCGGCTGGCGGGGCGCGGTGTTCGTGAAGGGCAGCCGCCGCTACGAGCTGGAAAAAATCATCGAGGGCCGGACGTCGCTGCCACTGCCATGCTGACCTACCTCGCCGACTACGCCGACTATTTCGACCTCGGGCCGCTGCGGCTGCTGCGCTACATCACCGTGCGCACGGCGCTCGCGGCGCTCACGGCGCTGTTCATCGGCTTCGCCATCGGCCCGGCGATGATCCGGAAATTCAAGGAGCTGAAATTCGGCCAGGGCTACATCGACGACCGCACCGGCGCACTGGGCGCGTCCTACTTCGACAAAAAGCACACGCCCGCGATGGGCGGCCTGATCATCTTTGCATCGGTCTTTCTCTCGGCGGTCCTCTGGGCCGCGCCCAACGTGTGGGTTTTCACGAGCCTCTTTGTGTATGCCGCGCTGACGGTGCCCGGTTTCCGCGACGACTATCTGAAGGTGAAACGCCGCAGCCGCGATGGCATCAGCTCATGGGAAAAAATCGCGTGGCAGTCCTTCGCGACGTTCGGCGCGCTCGGCATCCTGCTCTCGAGTCCCGACAGCGCCGCGAAAATCCGCGAGCTCTGGGTGCCCTTCGTGAAGCACGCGGTGATCGATCGCATGCCGGTTTGGCTGCTGCTCGCGCTGATCTATCTGTGGGTCGTCGGCTTCAGCAACGCGATCAACCTGACCGACGGCTTGGACGGCCTCGCGGTCGGCTGCACCATCACGGTGGCGCTGGTGATGGCGGTGATGGCCTACGTCGCCGGCAACGTCCTGCTCTCCGAATACCTGCTCACGAGCTACGTGGCCAAGACCGGCGAGCTCACCGTGATCTGCGGCGCGCTCATCGGCGGCTGCATGGCGTTTCTCTGGTATAATTCGCACCCGGCGGAGGTCTTCATGGGCGACACCGGCTCGCTCGCGCTCGGCGGGCTGCTCGGCGTCATGGCCTTTATGATTCACCAGCCGCTCACGCTCGTGATCGCGGGCGGAGTGTTTGTCGCCGAGCTGCTCTCCGTGGTCACGCAGGTCGGCTGGTTCAAATACACCAAGCGCCGCTTCGGCGCGGGCCGGCGCGTCTTCCTGATGGCGCCGCTCCACCACCATTTTCAGAAGAAAGGCTGGCCCGAGACGAAGGTCGTCCTGCGTTTCTGGGTCCTCTCCCTCGGGTGCGCGCTCGCCAGCCTCGCGACCCTCAAACTCCGTTGATCATGAACCACCCCGACTCGATCGAACACGTCTTCCCCCTCTCGCAGGGCACGCCGCAGCGCGCCTTGCTGCGTCCGCCGCGGATCTTTTCCTCGCCGCAGTTTGCCGCTCCCGCCGTGATGGGGCACGGTGCGTTCATGCGCGCCTGGGCCGGCCGCCGGCAAGCGCTAATCGCTGCGGCGCAAAAGACCGCGGAGAACACTCCGATGGCGGCGAGTTTGGGGTAGCATTTCCGCCGCTGCGGTTCACAAACGATCAACTTCCTTTCCTATGAAAATCCTGAAGGTTTTCGGCGTCGTCGCCGGCATACATCTCTTCGCTCTCCTGCTGATTTTTGCGAATCCGGGCTGCAGCTCCACCGCCAAGCGTCCGACGGTGGCGGACACCATGCCCGCATCGTCGCCGGCGCCGGTCATCAGCGTGCCCTCGACGGCGGCCTCGCCGAACTACGTGTCGCCGATCGAGCCGGCACCCTTGTCGGCCGCGGCTCCGGCTCCGGCGCTCATCACCTTCAACCCCGATGCGCCCGCGGCGCCCGCGAGCGCGAGCGCCGGATCGCGCATCATGCCCACGCGGCCCGACACGCCGGTCGCCTCCGTGCTCACGAGCGAGGGCGAGAAGGGCTTCACGGCCGCCACGACCTACACGGTGAAATCCGGCGACAATCTCTGGACCATCGCGAAGAAAAACGGCCTGAGCGTCTCCGCTCTCACCGCCGCCAACAGCCTGTCGAACAACGCCAGCCTCAAGCCCGGCCAGAAGCTCATCATCCCGAGCAAGGCCGTGGCGCCCAGCAGTGCGCCTGACACGGTGGCGAAGACCGCCGGTGCGGCGCCCGCCGCTGGCACCGCGGCTCGTGCGCCGGGCGAAGCGGTGAAGCACACCGTCCGCTCCGGCGAAGTGCTCGGCACGATCGCCCGGGCTTACGGCGTCTCGGTGGGCGACATCGCCGTGGCCAACAATATCTCCGATCCCGCGAAGATCCCGGTCGGCAAGGTGCTGGTCATACCCAACGCGAAGTCCTCGTCGAAGTCCGCGAAAAGCGCGGCCAAGCCGGCCGCCGACGCCACGGCCAAGGCCGGGGATGCCAAGGCGCCCTTCACGCTGCAGCCGGTCGCCACGCCGGAAGCGGAGCCGACGCCCGCTCCCGCCCCGATCGTGCCCGTGATCAAGATCGACGAAGGTCCGGCGCAGCCGGCCCCGCAGCCCGCGCCCAAGTTCTAAGCATTCCCGCCTCCTGCTTCGCTCCTCATGCGCCACGAACGCGCCGGCCATCCCGCCCAAGCCCGCTCCCTGTTCAACCCCGCGACGGTAATCGCCGTGGGGGCGATTGCGCTCACGTTTCTGGGCCTCTCGATTTTGTTCAGCGCGAGCGCGTGGTTCAAGCAGGGGCCCTATTTCTACCTTAACAAGCAGCTCATCGGCGTGGTGGCGGCCGCGGTGCTCTGCTTCGTCGTGAGCCGCATCGATCTCGACTACGCACGGCGCTATGCGTGGTGGATCGCGGGTGTGCTGGGCGTCATGCTGGTGCTCGTGCTCATCCCGCACGTGGGCATCGAGGTGAAGGGCAGCCGGCGCTGGCTCGGGGTGGGCTCGCTGCGGCTGCAGGTCTCGGAGTTTGCGAAGCTCGGCCTCGTGTTTTGCCTCGCGCACTATCTCGCGCTCAACCAGACGCGCCTTGGCGAGTTCAAGCGCGGCTATTTGATCCCGCTCGGGCTCGTGTTTGGGTTCGCCGGACTGGTCGTGCTTGAGCCGGATTTCGGCACCGCGGCCCTGATGATCGCGGTGGGCATCGCGCTGCTTTTCATGGCGGGAGCGAAGTGGCGCTACATCGTGCCGACGGCCGTGGCAGTGGTGAGCGCCTTCGCGCTCCTCGTGATGTTCACGCCCAACCGGCTGAGGCGCATGATGGAGTTTCTCAGCGAGGAAAAATCCTACCAGCTGCGGCAGGCCCTCGCGGCGTTCGCGGCCGGCGGGACCGATGGCTCCGGGCTGGGGCAGGGGCGCCAGCAACTCAGCTACCTGCCCGAGGCGCACACGGATTTCATCTTCTCGGTCATCGGCGAGGAGCTCGGGCTCATCTTCACGCTCGGTGTCGTCGCGGTGTTCACGGTGATTTTCATCGCGGGGCTCGTGCACCTGCGGCGCGCGCCCAACATGTTCCAGTTCCTCCTCGTGCTCGGCAGCGTGCTGCTGATCTGTGTGCAGGCGATCGTGAACCTGGGCGTGGTGACGGGCATTTTCCCGACCAAGGGCATGTCGCTGCCGTTCATCAGCGCGGGCCTCTCGAACCTGCTCCTCATGGGCATGCTGGTCGGCATCATCCTCAACACCCAGCGCACGTGGGGCCGCGCGGTCCTGCCGGAGCGCGGGCGCGCCATGAGGGAGGTGCTACCGTGAGCCGATTCGTCATCTCGTGCGGCGGCACCGGCGGACATCTCTCGCCCGGCATCGCGCTGGCCGAGGGCCTGCGGGCGCGCGGCCACGAATCGACGCTCCTGATCAGCCGCAAGCTGATCGATGCGCGGCTGAGCGCCAAGTATCCGCACCTGAAGTTTGCGCCGATGCCCGGCCGCGGCTGGGCGTGGCATCCGGTCGCCATCGCGCGCTTTGTGCCGGCGCAGGCGCGGGCGGTGTGGTTTTGCCTGCGGCTGCTGCGCACGGCGCGGCCCGCGGCGGTGATTGGTTTCGGCGGATTCACCTCGGCGCCGCTCGTCGTCGCGGCTGCGCTCCTCGGCCTGCCGGCCGCGCTGCACGAGTCCAACCGCGTGCCGGGCCGGGCGGTGCGTCTGCTCGGCCGTCTCGTGCGCCGGGTCTATCTCCCGCCCGGCATCACGATCACCGGGATCGGCGGTGGCGCCACCCGCCACGCCGGCCTGCCGGTGCGGCGCGAGATCGCGCGCCACGATCCGGCGCGCGCGCGGGCGGCGCTCGGGCTCGATCCGCAGCGGCGCACCTTGGTCGTGCTGGGTGGCAGTCAGGGGGCCTCGGGGCTCAACACCTGGGTGCGCGACACCCGCGCGACACTCGCGCACGCGGGCGTGCAGCTCTTCGTCGTGACGGGTCCGGGCAAGGGCCCCGCGGAGACACTCTCCAGCCCGGCGGCAGACGGCGCGCCGGTGCGCGCGATCTTCGAGCCTTTCAGCGATCGCATGGCGGAGGTGATGTCGGCGGCGGACCTCGTGGTCTCCCGCGCGGGCGCCGGCACGCTCGCCGAACTCATCCGCTGTGGCACGCCTGCCGTGCTCGTCCCCTATCCAAAGGCGGCCGACGATCACCAGCGCGCCAATGCGGAGCACTTTGCCCGCGAGGGTGGTGGCGTGGTGGTCGCGCAATCCGAAATCGCGCGACTCACGGATATTGTTCTCGCCGTGCTCGGCTCCGAGTCGCGGCTGGCGGAATTGCGCGCCGCGCTCGCGCGGATGGATCGAGCCGATCCGCTCGAGCCGATGCTCGCTGATCTTGAGGAGATCGGGGCGGGGGAACGGCGTTTGGGCGGCGGAACCTGGGTGATGGCCGCATGACGATGAACGCCGCCACGATTTCATTCTCGTTCCCCGGCCTCGCGCCGCTGGCCGCCGAGCGGTCGAACGACTCGTCGCCCTGGGAAGATCACCGCGCGGCGTTGCAGGACGCCGTGCGCGAGGGCACGCGCGTGCGGCGGGAGGAGCCGCTGGCCGCCAAGACCACGCTGCGCGTCGGCGGCGCGGCGCGCCTTTATGCGGAGCCGATCTCGCCCGCTGATCTGGCGACGCTGCTGCGCGTGGCGCGGGCGCGGGGCGTGGAAATTTTTGCGCTCGGCCGGGGTTCAAACCTGGTCGTGCCCGACGAAGGCGTGGACGGGCTCGTGGTATCGCTGGGGCACGAGTCCTGGGCCGCCTTTGAGCCGCGCGCGGATGGCCGCGTGTGGGTCGGCGCCGGACTGCGGCTGAAAAATCTCTGCGGGCTCGCGACCAAGGCGGGGCTCGCGGGTTTCGAGTTTCTTGAGGGCATCCCTGGCAACGTCGGCGGCGCCCTGCGCATGAACGCCGGCGCGATGGGCGGCTGGATGTTCGACGTGGTGGAGGAAGTGCGGCTGATCTCACTCGCGGGCGACATCACCACGCTGCCCAAGGCCGCGATGCACGTGGACTACCGCCACTGCGCCGAGCTGCACGACGCGATTGCGCTCGGCGCGCTGCTGCGGCCGGCCTCGCCCGCGGCGGGTGAGGCGATCAGCCGCCAGATCGATGTCTATCGCAAGAAACGCCACGAGACGCAGCCCCGCGAGCCGAGCGCGGGATGCATTTTCAAGAATCCCCCGGGCCACTCCGCCGGCCGTTTGATCGATGAATGCGGCCTCAAGGGCGAGCGTGTTGGCGACGCCGAGGTTTCCCCGGTGCACGCCAATTTCATCATCAACCGCGGCCACGCCACCGCGGGCGACGTGATCGAACTCGTCCGCCGCGTGCGGGCGAAGGTGCGGGCGGCGCGTGGCGTCGAGCTGAGCCCCGAAGTGCTGCTCTACGGCGGAAAATGGGAGGACAAGCTTTGAACCACACCCCGATCATCGCCGTCCTCGCGGGCGGCACCTCCGCGGAGCGCGAAGTCTCGCTCGGCTCCGGCCGCGCCTCGGCCATTGCGCTCGCGCGCTCGTATCCCACGCGGCTTTTTGAGGTGAACGCCGACGCGCTGCCCGCCGGCCTCGATCCGGCGCGTCATGTTGTGTTCTCGACCCTCCATGGGACGTTTGGCGAGGACGGCGGCATGCAGCGCCTCCTCGACGCCGCCGGCATCCACTACGGCGGCTGCGATGCCGCGAGCAGCGCGCTCACGATGGACAAGACCCGCACAAAGCTGGCCGCCGCGGCGCGAGGGGTGCGGGTCGTGCCCGCCGTGACATTCGACTGGCGGAGCAAGCCGACGGCCGACGCCGTCGTTGCCCAGCTTGGCGAGAACCTGGTCGTCAAGCCCAACGCCGAGGGCAGCAGCGTGGGGCTCGCCCTCACGGCCACCCGCGCCGAGCTGGCGGCCAAGCTCGACGCGATCACCGCGGGCAGCTGGCTGATCGAGCAGCGCATCATCGGCCGGGAGCTTTCGGTCGGCGTGCTGGGTGGCCGCGCCATGGGCATCGTCGAGGTGAGGCCCAAGTCGGGCGTCTATGATTTCAAAAGCAAATACACCGCGGGCATGACGGAGTATTTTGCGCCCGCGCCGATCGGCGACGCGCCGACCACCGAGGTGCAGCGTGCGGCCGAGGCGGCGTTTGCCGGCTGCGGCTGCCGCGACTATGCGCGCGTGGATTTCATGCTGTCCGCCGACGGACCGGCCTATCTCCTCGAGATCAACACGCTCCCGGGCATGAAGGAAACCAGCCTGCTGCCCATGAGCGCGCGTTGCGCGGGACTCGATTTCACCGCCCTCGTGCGCGAATTGATCGCGCCGGCGATCGGGCGCTTCCGCGCCAATCACGCCCCATGAAACCGGAGCACCCCGAGCTTCCGCCCGCGCGCACCTGGCGCGACATCGCCCAGCCAGTCCGGCCGGGCGCGATGTCGCGCGGCGGCCGCTGGAGGCTGGCGCTCGCCCTCACCCGCACGGCGGCTGTGGGCGCGCTGCTGGGTGCGGTGGGCTGGGGGGCCTGGACGGTGACGTGCGCGGTGAGCAACGAACCGCGCGCGGTTCCGGCGGCGGCCAAGGCCGTGGCGCTGCGCCCGCCCGAGCTGCGCACCGACAGCGATGGCGTGCTCGATGCCGAGTGGCTCGCCCGCATGCTCGCTTTGCCCAAGGGCGTGACGCTGACGGAGCTGAACCTCGACCGCCTGCGCGCCCGGGTGCTCGCGGATCTCCAGGTTCGCACTGCCACCCTGACACGGCAGTTTCCCGACCGGCTTTTGGTGAAGATTACCGAACGATCCCCGGTCGCCCGGCTGCGCGCCGAGGTGGGAGGGGAGCAGCGCGACCTGCTGGTGGCGCGCGACGGCGCAGCCTATTTCGGCACCGGCTATGATCCCGCGGGACTCGCCACGCTGCCTTGGATCGACGGGGTCGCGCTGGCGCGCGAAGGGCTGGGCTTCCGTATCACCGCCGACGTGGAGCCGCTCGCCCGGCTGCTGGCGGACGCGCAGTTTGCGGCGCCGCATCTGTATCGCGATTGGCACAGCGTCTCGCTTTCCCGGCTCGCCGCCGACCGGGCGATGGATGTCACCATGAAGAGCGGGGCGGTCGTGGCGTTCAGCGCGCAGGGCGGATATTATCTGCAGCTGGCCTACCTCGATTATTTCGCGAGCCGCATCGCCCAGCTGCCTTTCCCGTCGCCGCGCATCGATCTCACGCTGGGGCGCGATGTGCCCATCTCCATCCAGCCCGCGCCCGGCGCGGGCGTCCGGCTGCGGGTGCCGCAGACGGGCACGGCTCTCCTGTATTCCGTCCTCTCTCCTTCCCACTCATCGCCACCGTCCAAACGTGAGCTATAAGACCACCCTCATCGGCGCCGTCGAAATCGGCACCTCCAAGATTACCGCGCTCATCGGCGAACACGCCGGCCGTGAGCTTACCATCATCGGCCGCGGCGAATGCCGCTCCCGCGGCGTCATCAAGGGCGCCGTCGTCGACTTCAAGGCCGCCAGCGAGGCCACGCATGCCGCGCTCGAGCAGGCCGAGCGCGAGGCCGGCGAAAAGATCGACGTCGTCTTCCTCGCGCAGACCGGCGGACACCTCGAGGGTTTCTACAACGAGGCCGCCGTCACCGTGAAGGCCGCCGACAATATGATCGAGACGGGCGACGTGCGCACGGTCTCGGACCTCGCAAAGCTGCGCGATCTGCCCTTTGGCCGCACCGTCGTGCACAACATCCGCCGGCCGTTTCGCGTCGATGGCCGCCTTATCCCGGGCAGCCCGGTGAATCTCGTCGGCCAGCGTCTCGAGGTCGGCTACTGGACCGTCCACGGGCAGGAGCAGCGGCTCGCGGACAACATGAATGTGATCCGCGGCTTCAACCTTGAGGTGGGCGAACTGGTGCTCTCCAGCCTGGCGGCCGGCCACATGGTCACAACGGCCGAGGATCGGCAGCATGGCGTGCTCACGATCGACATCGGCGCGGGCACGACCGACTTTGCGCTCTACCGCCACGGCGGCCCGCACACGACCGGCGTGCTGCCGGTGGGCGGCTCGCACCTCACCAATGATCTCAGCATCGGGCTGCGCCTCACCGAGCCGCAGGCGGAGAAGCTCAAGCTGCGTCACGGCCGCGCCACGGTGCAGACCAAGGACAAGGCGCAAAAAGTCTGGCTCGACGGCACCTTTGCCATCGGCGACCGGCAGTTTTCCCAGCAGGCCATCGAGCAGATTGTCTCGGCGCGCATCGTCGAGATACTGGAGGTCGTGCGGCAGAAGCTCGGCGCGGCATTCTCGCCCGAGACCTGCGCGGCGGGTGTGGTGCTCACGGGTGGCACGGCCAAGCTGCCCGGCCTCACCGAGGTGGCGGCGCGTGTCTTTGGTGTGCCGGCGCATCTCGGCGAGTCGCCGGTCCACGTGGCCGAGAATCTCCGCGACCCGGGCTACAGCACAGCGCTCGGCCTTCTCTACTACGGGATTACCGCGCAGGGCGACCGGGCATTTCCCGCGCGGCGCGACGGCGGTTTCCTTTCCGGTCTGAAGCGTCTCTTCACCCACGCCTGAGCCCTGGCCATGAATCCCAACGAACTTCCCCTCGAACGCCCGCTGCTCACCGATCGCTCCGTGGCCATCAAGCTCGTCGGCGTCGGCGGCGCCGGCTCGAATGCCGTCGATCGCCTGAAGATGGAGAATCTCGAGCGTCTCCAGCTCGCGGTGCTCAATACGGATCATCAGGCGCTCTCCAGCTCGCCGGTTCAGGACAAGGTGCTGCTCGGCATGGGCGTGACGCGCGGCCTCGGCGCCGGCGGCGATCCCGAGCTCGGGCGGCAGGCCGCGGAGGCCGACCGCGAGAAAATCGCGCGCGTCGTCAAGGATTGCGATCTGGTATTCCTCGTCACCGGCATGGGCGGCGGCACCGGCAGCGGCGCCTCGCCCGTGGTGGCGGAGATCGCCGCGGAGGCGGGGGCGCTCGTGATCGCGTTTGTCACGATGCCGTTCAGCTTCGAGGGCGGGCGCCGCCTTAAGCAGGCCGAGGAGGGCCTGCGCGCCCTGCGCGGCGTGTGCGACGCCGTCATCCCGCTGCCCAACGACGTGCTCCTGCAGGAGGCCGGCGACAATGAGACGGTCCTCGATGCCTTCGCGCGCGCCGACGCCTGGATCGGCCGCGGTGTGAAGTCGATCTGGTCGATGCTCTTCAAGACCGGGCTCATGAACCTGGACTTCGCCGCGCTCCGCCAGACGATCGGGCCGCGCGGCGGCAAGACGCTCTTCGGCCTCGCCGAGGGCGAAGGGGAGAACGCCATGGCCGACGCCATCGCCGGGCTGAAGCTCTGCCCCTTGCTCCACACTCCGGAATTTTCCCGCAAGGCCGACCGCCTGCTCGTGAATATCATGGGTGGCGCCGGTTTGACGATGCACCGGGTGAACGAGCTTATGCTCGCCGTCACCGAGCAGTTTGGCCGCGACTCGCACATCCAGCTGGGCGCCGTGATTGACGAGGACATGGGATCGCGGGTCGAAGTCTGCATCCTCGGGACGACCGACATGAGCAGCCGCGGTGGCACCACGCGGCGGCCGCCGATTACCCCGGCTTCGCGGGTAAAGTTGGCCCCGCCTGCCAGCCTCCCGCGCGCGGAGGCCCCGGCGGCGCACACCCCGGCCAATCTGTCGGAACCCGATGCCCCTGCCGCCTCCGCGGGGACGCGCGGCGAGGCCAAGGTAGTGCATTTGCCCAAGGCGGCGCAGGATGAGTTCGGCTTCGGCGAAGTGGAGAGCCGCGGATATTTCGAGAAGACCGACCGCAATCTCCACGAAGGCCAGGACCTCGACGTGCCGACCTATTTGCGCAAAGGCATCAAAATTCAGCTCTGAGCGGCGGGGTCTTTTGGGCGAAAAGACGAATTGAACTCCCTGAGCATCGCGCCCCTTGGCAAAGCCCAGTCGTTCTGCATCGTGGCCGCATGTTTGTTGACGAATGCACAGTAAAGCTCGCCGCCGGTGAGGGTGGTCGCGGCTGCGTGGGTTTCCGCCGGGAGAAATACGAGCCTTGGGGCGGCCCCAACGGCGGTGATGGCGGCCGCGGAGGCGATGTGGTGCTGCTGGGCGACGTGAACACGAACAACCTCGTCGACTACAAATATCAGCCGCATTGGCGCGGCGAACGAGGCGAGCACGGCCAGGGTTCCGACTGCCACGGCCGCGACGGCAAGCCCTGCATCCTCCGGATGCCCCTCGGCACCGTCGTGATCGACCTCGAGACCGGGAAGCCCGTCGCCGAGATCACCGCCGATCAGCAGCGCATCGTGCTCTGCAAAGGCGGCAATGGCGGCTGGGGCAACACGCATTTCAAGACCTCGACCAACCGCGCGCCCCGCCGCGCCAACGACGGTCAGCCCGGCGAAGCGGGCAGCTACCGGCTTGTGCTGAAGAGCATTGCCGACGTCGGCCTCGTGGGCTTTCCCAATGCCGGCAAGTCCTCGCTGATGGGCCGACTCACGAAGGCGCACCCGAAGACCGCGGCCTATCCTTTCACCACGCTCCACCCGCAAATCGGCGTTATTGATTACCCGGACGAAATCAAAGGCCCGAAGCGGCTGCTGCTCGCCGACGTGCCCGGCCTGATCGAGGGGGCGCACGAGAATCGCGGCCTGGGCCATCGCTTTCTCCGCCATATCGAGCGCTGCGCCCTGCTCATTGTGCTGATTGACATGGCCGGGACCGACGGCCGCGATCCGCGCGAAGACTATAAACACCTGATGCGTGAGCTTGAGCTCTACGACCGGGCCTTGCTGAAAAAGCCCCGTTTGGTCGTCGCCAACAAGATGGACGTCCCCGAGGCGGCCGGCCATCTCGCGAAATTCAAGCGCCGCCATAAAAGCGTCGATGTTCTGGGGATTTCGTGCTCGTCCGGCGACGGGCTGCCTCGACTTAAGAAAGAATTGTCAAAACGGGTCGCCAAATTCCGCGCTGCGGAAAATGCGTCGCATTGAGTCTCTGGCCCAAAACCGGGCCGGAACTCGACGATGCCGAAGGAATACCGTCCACTCGTGATGCGCGCGAACCGCCTGCTGGGCGCGCAGTTGGTGGAGCATAACCTCGTCACGATCGAAAACCTCAACGCGGCCAATGAGAAGTTCATCGAAGCCGCCAACGGCCCCGAGGTGCGCTCCGCCGCGATCCTTGGCCTGCTCGCCTATGATTTGAAGGTCATCAAGGAGGACGATGTCCTCCATCATCTCGTCGAGACCGACGGCATCGGCTTGGTCGATCTGAGGGACTACGAGGTCCCCGAGGAATCGAAGAAAGACCTCGATCTCGACGCCTGCTGGGCCACTTGGTCCGTGCCCTTTGATCGGGAGGACGAATTCTACTTTGTCGCCACCGCCTACTACCTGAGTCCGCCCGTGCGCAGCCACTGGGAGAAGCAGCTTGGCGGTCCGATTCTCTGGTTCGGGACCACGCTCGAAGGGATTTCGGAATACTTGGAAAAAATCGCGGCCGAAGCCGCCGCCTCGGTCGTCCCGGCGGCCGCTGCCCGGTAATTCGCCATGCCGCTCGGAAAAATCCAGCTCCAGATTGTCTCGAAGCTTGTCGAGATGGGACGGCTCACCGACGACCAACGCGTCGCGCTCGTGGCCCGGCCCGAGGACCTGAGCGGCAACGCCCTCGACAAGCTGTTGCAGGAGGAATTCCGCGTCAGCGCGTTCCAATGCGTGGTCGCCAAAGCGCGCGCGCTCAACCTCTCGCCCTACAACGTCGCGCACTACCGCGTCACGCCGCAGACTTTCGAGCGCATCCCCAAGGAGTTTTGCCAAGAAAATCTCGTCCTCCCTGTCGGCCAGGTCGGCGACATGCTGCTGGTCGCTTTTGCCAATCCGTTTGAGGTCACGCTCTCCACCCGCATCCAGGAGATGACGGGCAAGCCCGTGGTCCGGCTGCTGGCCCGCGAGAAAGACCTCAAGGACAAGCTCAACAAAGGCCAGGAAGCCGCCGCCGGCTTCGACGACGTGGTCATGCAGATCGGCCAGGAGTATGGCGAGGTGGAGGTCGAGCTGAAGGACGACGATGTCAGCGAGGAATCCGGTCCCATAATCCAGCTCGCCAATCGCATTATTGAGGATGCGTATTTTTCCGGCACCTCCGACATCCACATCGAGCCGCAGGAAAAGGAAGTCATCGTGCGCAACCGCATCGACGGCATCTGCCAGGAGAAGCTCCGCCTGCCGAAGAAGGTGGGCCCGGCCCTCGTCGCCCGCCTCAAGATCATGTGCAACCTCGACATCTCCGAGCGACGGTTGCCCCAGGACGGGCGCATTATCTTCAAGCAGTTCACGAAAAAGAATCTCGATCTCGACCTTCGCGTCTCCACCGCACCGCTCAACCACGGCGAAGGCGTGGTGATGCGTATCCTCGACAAGCAGAAGTCCACGTTGCCTCTGCCCGCGCTCGGCTTCTCCGAGGAGAATCTTACAAAATACCGCGAGTGCATCCGCCAGCCCTATGGGATGATCCTCCACTGCGGCCCCACCGGCTCGGGCAAGTCGATGACCCTCTACTCCGCGCTCAACGAGGTCAACACGCCCGACCTCGTCATCCGCACCGCCGAGGATCCCATCGAATACACACTGCCCGGCCTGAACCAGATGCAGATGCACCGGCAGATCGGCCTCACGTTCGCCAGTGCGCTCCGCGCCTTTCTCCGCCAGGACCCGGACATCATCCTCGTGGGCGAAATTCGCGACAAGGAGACCGCCGGCATCGCCGTCGAGGCCGCGCTTACTGGTCACTTGCTGATCTCCACGCTGCACACCAACGACGCGCCCACGACCATCTCCCGCCTCACGGAGATGGGTATCGAGCCCTTCATGATCTCGTCGTCGCTGCTGTGCGTCTGCGCGCAGCGCCTCATGCGCCGCGTCTGCAAGCAATGCCGGAAGCCCCACATGCCCGAGGGCCGCGAGCTTGAGATCCTCGAGCGCGGCCTCGGTTGGAGCGGCCAAATATTCCGGGCCAACCCCAAGGGTTGCCCCAAATGCGGCGGCAGCGGCTATAAGGGCCGCGTCGGCATCCACGAGCTCATGATCACCAACGAGGAGCTCATCGAGGCCATCAACAAGGAGGCCGAGGCTGCCGAGCTGAAGAAAATCGCGATGCGCGGGGGGATGAAAACCCTCCACCAAGACAGCCTGCTCAAGGTGCGCGACGGACTCTCCACGCTGGAGGAAGCCATCGCCAACGTCCCGCCTGACATGTGAGCGCAACGTGGCGTTGACGGCGGGCCGGCCCCGGCTCGATATCAGCCCATGATGAAATTTGTCCTTGTTTCCGCCGTCGCGGCGCTCCTCGTCGCCGGCTGCAAGCCCGCCGTCCAGCCGCTCTCCGAGCGCGATCGCAGCGCCGCCGCCGCACTCTCGAGCGAGGCCAGCTTCGCCATGAATCTCCGCGAGTGGGATCGCGCCGAGAAACTCCTGCTCCAAGCCATCAAGATTACGCCGGCCCCGGAGTTTTACCACAACCTCGGCTCGGTCCGCATGCGCGCCGGCAACCGCGCCGGGGCCAAGGACGCCTACCAGTCCGCGATCGACGCCTGCGAGCGGCTCTTTGCGGCGGACAAGGCAAATACTGGCCTGCTCCTTAAGAAGGTGCAGTTGCTCGCGCTCATCGGCCGCCGCGACGAGGCGCGGGCTTTCCTAGCCAAGATCGACAAGGACTACGCCAAGGATCCCGCCGTGCGCGCCTTCGTCGATGGCAAGCGCCTCGACGAGGTGATGGCCTCGCCGTTGTTCAAGGAGATCGCCCTGTAACCGCGGCGCGCGATGCACGGGCACTGGCTGGAGTTTGCCCAGGTCGCGCTCGCCCACCTGCTCGCCGTCGCGAGCCCGGGCCCGGACTTCGCCCTCGTTCTCCGGCAAAGCCTGCGGCACGGCCGGCGCACCGCGATCTGGACGAGCCTCGGCGTCGGCGCGGGCATCTCGCTGCATATCGCCTATTCGCTGCTCGGCCTTGGATTGCTCCTGCGGGGCTCGGAGATGTGGTTCACGGCGGTGAAGTTCGCGGGCGCCGCCTACCTTGCATGGGTCGGCGTGCAGGCCTTGCGCACGCCACCGCGCGTCGAGACTTCCGTGGCCGACGCACCGGCGCCGCCGGTCACCCGCGGGGCCTTTGCGGCGGGCTTTCTCACCAACGCGCTCAATCCCAAGGCCACGCTCTTCTTCATCTCGCTGTTCGCCCTCGTGGTGAGCCCTCAGACGCCCAAGATCGTGCAGCTCGCCTACGGGCTCTGGATGGTGGCCGCGACCGCCGCGTGGTTTTGTCTTGTGGCGGTGCTGTTCACGCAGGTGGCCGTGCGCCGGCGGTTCCTCCGCCACGGCCATTGGATTGATCGCGTGCTGGGCGTGGTGTTCCTCGCGTTTGCCGTGGGCCTGGTCTTTGCCCGGCTGCGCTGACGGCTACGCGTAGATGCCGCCGCCGAGCAGGCGCTCGCCGTAGTGCAGCGCGAGCACCTGGCCGCTCGCGAGCCCGCGTTGCGGCGCGGAGAAACGCACCAAGGCCGTGCCGCCGCCCTCCGGGATGAACTCGATCGGCACGCGCGGATCACGGTAGCGCACGCGGCCTTCGAGCGCGCGCGGCGCGTCAATCGAATCGCCGATCCAGCTGAGGGAGTGCACGCGCACTTCGTTTTGGAAAAGACCGGGTGCCTCCGGATGATCGAAGGCCACGAGCAGCGCGCGGTCCGCGGCGCGCTTGCCCACGACGACGTAGGCGGCGTGGTCGGTGTTCGACGGCACGCCAATGCCCCGGCGCTGGCCGAGGGTGTAGAAATGCAGCCCGCGATGCTGGCCGAGTGTCGTCCCGTCGTGTGCGCGCACGATGGGGCCGGGCGCATCCGGCACGTAGGCGCGGAGGAAATCCGCCATCTTCACCTCGCCGATGAAGCAGATGCCCTGGCTGTCCTTTTTGTCGGCGGTCGGCAGCCCGGCGGCGCGCGCGATGGCACGGAGATCCGGCTTCACGAGATCACCAATCGGGAAACGCGCGTCGCGCAGCTGCTGCGGCGTGAGCAGGGCGAGGAAGTAGGACTGGTCCTTGTTCTTGTCCGCGCCCTCGATGAGCTGGACGCCTCCACCCACCTCAACCCGCCGCGCGTAGTGTCCCGTGGCGACTGCATCGAAGCCGTGATCCTTCGCCCACGCGCGAAACACGCCGAACTTGATCTCGCGGTTGCACATGATGTCTGGATTGGGCGTGAGGCCGCGCGCATAGCCGTCGAGCAGGTAGGCGACGACTTTCTCGCGGTAGTCGCGCATGAGGTTGACGACGCGAAACTCGATCCCGAGGTGATCTGCGACAGCGCGCGCGTCCTCGATGTCGCGCTGCCACGGGCAGTCGCCCACGAGGTTGTCCTCGTTGATCCAGTTTTTCATGTAGGCGCCCACGATGTCGTGGCCCGCGCGCTGCAACTGGAGCGCCGCCACGGAGCTGTCCACGCCGCCGGACATTGCGACGAGGATTTTTTCGCGCACGGCGCTCACGGACGGCGCAGCAGCTTGGCCTTGGTGGCCGGGGGCAGCTTGGCGGTTTCGATCCACTTGAGCGCGGCGTCGGAGTCGATCAGAAGCCAGTTGGAAAATGCCCCGCCGAGAGCGTTGGGGCGAAGCGGGTCCTCGTTCAGCGAAGCCGCCCAGCGCACGGCCTCCGCCGGCGCTCGTTGCGACCAGGAAGAGGCGATCACGGCGTAGGCACCCAGGCGCGCGCCCTCGTCGGGCAGGGCGCCGGCCCACAGGATCGCATCGGCGGGATCGTCGGCGAGGTAGGCCGCGAGGTGGCTGGCGGCGAACTCCGTCCCTTGTCCCGGCGGCAGCTCGAGCACATGGCGCGCGGCGGCGGTGCGATCGCGGAGCACCCAGCTTGTCAGCACGTGATTGAAGGCGATCCAGCGCGTGAGATCGATGGGGATGGTCTGCACCCACTCCAGCGCGGCGGGCACGCTGCGCTCGGCGAGGGAGTGGGCGACGTGCGCCGCGGCGGTCGTCTGGAGGTCGCCCGGCGGCAGCAGGGCAACCAAGTGCGAGGCCGCTTCGGGGTCGGCGGAGACCAGCCGCATCAGCGCGCTGTAGATCGTGCGCTCAAGGGCCGGCGGCCGCATAAATCGACGCGCAACCTCGATCGCCAGCCGCGGATCGCGTGACGCCAGATCGCCGATGGCGGTCTCGACGGCCACGCTGCGCTCTCCGGGGTCGGCGAGCGCCTGCGCCCAGTCCATCACGGCCGCCGGATCTGTGCGGTTCCACGCGGTCGCCAGCGCGCGGATCGCGGTTTCGCGCGCCGCGCCGGCGGGCACGAGGGCGAGGCGGTCCACTGCGGCCCGGGGATTCTCGTTCGCGAGCCGGTCGAAGAAGATGCTGTAGAAGGCCTGGTCTTCCGGCCGCCGCGCCAGCTCCCCGGCGAGCGTGAGCGCCGCCGCGGGATCGGTTGCGCCGATGAAATTGAGCACCGCAAAGAGCGCCTGCGTGAAATCGCGCCCCGGCGGCATGGTCCGCAGAAACGCCACCGCCGCCGCCGGATCGCGGGCGAGTGTGCGCTGCAGTTCGCCGCCGAGCTGGATCGCGCGTTCACGCGGGTCGGCCAGGGCGAGGGCGGTTGCGAGCGGGTCTTCCGCCGCGGGCGCAGGCTGCTCGACCGCGGTGGAGGCGGCTGGCCGGGCAGGGGGCGGCGATTTAGAGCACCCCGGCCACGCGATGGCGCAGGCCGCCGCCAGCGTGGCGACAGCGTGTGGTCGGAGAGATGCGACGGGCTTGGGCATGTGCGCTCCGGATCGAGGAGGAAACGTCGCCGAGGTCAACGCGCGCGAGGGTGAATTCCCTCTTGTCGGACGGGCGGCGTGCCGAATGCTCTCGCGACCGTTACCGCATGGCCGAATCGCAACGCATTGTCCGAGCATGGCTAGAAACTCCGGCTTCCGGCGTGATCGAACTCGATCGCGACTGGCAGGGGACGGGCAATCCGCGCTTTTCCCTGGGCCGGCACTGCCTGGCGCCCGCCGCGCTGTCGCCCGCGCCGGCCTTGGCTGCGGCGTTGGCCTACGGCTACGTCTTCAATCCGCGCGACGGCACGGTGCTCTTCGTGCTCCCGCTCCAGCACGGCTGCGATGTCAATCCGGCGCGCGACACCGTCTATCTCGCGGGCGACTTCAACGGCTGGGAAGCCGCCGTCGGCGACGCCGCGTGGCAGCTGAAACCGACGGAGCTGGAGGGGGAAAAGGTGCTCGCGTGGAGTGGCGATGCCGCCCGGTTTCTGGGAGTTGAGCAGAAGTTCAAATTCGTCACCGGCGAACACCAGTGGCTCCAGCCCCCCGACGAGGCGCCGAACCTCGATCGCGACGGGGATAAGAACGTCAACCGCGTGATCGACCCGCAACGCACTGGCTGGCACCTGTGGCGCTTCCGCGTCAATGAACCGCTGAGCCTCGCGGAGACGTGGACCGTGGGTTGGGCCGACGAATTGGGCGACCGCGTGCGGCTGGTGCCGGGTAATTTTTTCTATGAACTGAAGACCGACTTGCCGCTGGGTGCGATCGTGCGCGCGGGTCAGACGGTGTTTCGGCTTTTCGCGCCGCGGGCGCGGGGTGTGATGCTTTGGATCGCGCGCTCGGCGGCGGCCAAGGCGGCGAAGGAGGCGCAGCGCTTCACGCTGCAGCAGGTGGACGCGGCGGGCGTCTGGGAAATCGCCCTCGATCACAACCTGCACGGCTGGTTCTACTGGTTCACGATCGATGCGGCGCGGGACGAGCCGGTGGTGCAGGCCTTCGATCCGGGCTTTCGCATTCTCGATCCCTACGCGCTCGCGACCGTGGGCCGCGACGGCCCGGGCATCGTGATTGATCGCGCGCAGATTGCGCGGCCGGCGGATCGGTTTCGCACGCCTGCCTGGCAGGACCTCGTGATGGCGGAGGCGCACGTGCGCGATTTGGTCGCGCTGGCGCCCATCAAGGCCGGCGCCGAGGAGCGCCGCGGTTTCACGGGTCTGCGCGCGTGGGTGGAGAGTCCCGACTTCCATCTCCATCATCTCGGAGTGAACTGCGTCGAGCTGCAGCCGGTGCACGAGTTCGATAACGTCACCACCGACGAGTATCACTGGGGCTACATGACGAACAATTTCTTCGCGCCCGAGAGCAGCTACGCGCTCGAGCCGGAGAAGGCTTCGGGCGTGCGCGAGTTCCAGGAGGTCGTCGCCGCCTTCCACCGGCGGGGCATGGCGGTCGTGCTCGATGTGGTGTTCAACCACGTGGGCCTGCCCGCGCACCTGATGGCGATCGACCGGCTCTACTATTTCGAGCAGGACGCCGGCGGCGCGCTCACCAACTGGAGCGGCTGCGGCAACGATCTCCGGGCGCGCTCGGCGATGGCGCGGCGGCTGATCATCGACAGCTGCACGCACTACATCGAGACCTATGGCGTGGACGGGTTCCGCTTCGATCTGGCGGAGTTGCTCGGCGTTGAGGTGCTGCGCGAGATCGAGACGGCCCTCAAGCGCGTGAAGCCCGACGTGATTCTGATTGCGGAGCCGTGGAGTTTTCGCGGCCACATCGCGGGCGCGCTGCGCGACACCGGCTGGGCCTCGTGGAACGACGGCTATCGCGACTTCGTGCGGGGCTATGTGCGCGGCCACGGGGACGCGGCGCGGATGGAGTATTTCCTGCGCGGGTCGCCGTGGTATTTCGCGAAGTGGCCCTCCCAGACGGTGAACTACACCGAGTCGCACGACGATCGCTGCTGGATCGACGCCATCACCGATAATCCGAACCACGACGGCTTCGAGCCCACGGAGCGCGACCGGCGCCGCACGCACCTGATGGCCGCGCTGCTCTTCATGTCGGTCGGCATCCCGATGATCGCGGCCGGCCAGGATTTCCTGCGCTCGAAGCGCGGCGTGAACAACACCTACCAGCGCGGCGACCTCAATGCGCTGGATTACCGCCGGCTCCACCGCCACTCCGGCACGCACGCGTATTTCGCGGATTGGATCGCGTTCCGGCGCAGCGAGCACGGGCGGCTGCTGCGGCAATGGGCCCGTCCGGCCGAAACTTTCTTCCGCAGCTTCACGGCCGCGGGCACGCCGGCGCTCGCCGCGCTCTACAACGCCGATCTCTCACAGGGGTCCGTGCGGCTGCTCTTCGCGATTAACCCTTCGACGGACGATGCCACGGTGCCTGTCGGCGACGAGATTGTGGGCGAAGGCGCGACGTGGGAGCTGCTGGCCAACCACGACCGCTTCTATGCCGCCGGGGCGCGCGGGGCGCGACGTGCGCCGACTCCGGAGCTCTGGATGCCGCCGCTGAGCTGCGCGCTGTGGATTAGCGGGCATTGAGCCGGCCGGCCGCGGCTCATCGTCGGCAGGGAGCGGGCCATGACATTTCCCTGACAACTCCTTGACCGTGCGCTGACAACCGGCGCGGCGGTTTGTGGTTCACTCGGTGGGTCGAAACCACGACTCACCATGAAAAACACATTGTTCATCTCCCTCGCGGTCGCGCTGCTCGGCGCGATGTCGCTCGCTCTCTCGGCCAAAACCGTCGCTGCGGCCCCGGCCGGCGCCACCGACTCCGTCCGCCTGCGCGTCGATGTCGATCGAACGGTCCTGCCGGCCAACACCACGGAAAAGGCCATCGTCAAAATCGGCCTCGATTGCGTGCGGCCGCCGCGCCGCGATCTGCGGCCGCCGGTCAACCTCGCCCTTGTCATCGACCGCTCGGGATCGATGGCGGGCGACAAAATCGCCAAGGCCCGCGAGGCCGCGCTCGAGGCCGTGCAGCGCCTCGCGCCCGACGACATCGTGGCGTTGGTCGTCTATGACACCACGGTGCAGACGCTTGTGCCGGCGCAGCGCGTCGGCGATGGCCGTCGCCTCGAACGCGCAATCCGCGGCATCGAGGTCGCGGGCAACACCGCCCTCTACGGCGGCGTGGCGCGCGGCGCCGAGGAGGTGCGTCGCCACATGGAGGATCGCCGGTTTGTGAACCGCGTCATTTTGCTGTCCGACGGGCTCGCCAACGTTGGACCGAGTTCGCCCGAGGAGCTGGGCCGGTTCGGCGCGTCGCTCGTGAAGGAGGGCATCTCGGTGACGACCGTCGGTCTAGGTCTCGGCTTCAACGAGGACCTGATGACGCGCCTCGCGCAGCGCAGCGATGGCAACACCTACTTCGTCGAGCACAGCGCGGACCTGCCGCGGATCTTCGCGGCGGAGCTGGGGGATGTGCTGAGCGTCGTCGCGCGGCGTGTCGTCATTGAGATCGATTTTCCCGCGGGCGTGCGGCCGCTTAACTTTGTGGGCCGCGACGGCACCATCCGCGGGCAGCGCGCGGAGCTGACGCTCAACCAGCTCTACGGCGGGCAGGAGAAGTTTGCCCTCGTGGAGGTCGAGGTCTCGCCTTCGCGTCCCGGCGCCGAGATCGAAATCGCCCAAGCACGGGTGAGCTACGAGGACGCGCTCAATCAGCGCGCGGCGACGCTCACGGCGAAGCGCAGCGTGCAGTTCAGTGCGAGCCAGACGGCGGTCGTTGCGTCCGCGGATCACAAAGTGCAGGCCGATTGGGCGGCCAATGCCTTGGCCATCGTGAAGGATGAGGCGGTGGCGCTCGTCGATGCGGGCAAGAAGGACGAGGCGGCGGCGAAGATGCGTCAGCGGGCCGACGAGCTGAGCAAGGCGGGCAGCCTTTACGGCAACCGTGCGCTCCAGGAAGCCGCCGCCCCCGCCGCCATGGCTGCGGACCGAATCGAAAAGGAAGGCCTGGGTAATGCGGAGCGGAAAATCTTTCGCGCGGAAAGCGCGGCCACGCGCGGCCAGCAGGCGACGGGCTCGCCCTGAGGCGCGTGGTTTCGCGCCTTTCCAATCGTCCCCGTTGCACTACCGTGCCCGCCGTGTCGCCTGTCTCGCGCCGCATATTCCTCTACTGGCTCCTGCTGCTGGTGCCGACGCTGGTGGTCGGCGGCGGGGCCGTGGTGCTCTTGCAGCGGGAGCAGGCGCGGCTGACGGAGCGGGGCGCGGTCGCCGACGAAGCGCGCCGCGCCGCGATGGCGGCCCGCGCGCGCCTGATTGTGGAGAATGTCGAGCTGCTCGTGGGCGATGTGCAGGCTGGGTTGCTCGACACCCTCGCTGCGGAACCGGCGGCGGGGTTGGATGCGTTTCTCGCCAATCTCGAACAAACCAATCCGCTGGTGCGCGTCGCATTCCGCGCGACGGCCGATGGGCGGATGCTGCGTCCGGCCGCGCTCTCGGGCGGCGAAAACGCCGCATGGTCTCTGCGGCAATTTGGCGCCCAGCCGCCGTGGAGCGTTGAGGCCGAATCGCGCGACGAGAAGGACAAGCTGGAAAAGAAAGTGGCCGAGCCGGAGGCGCGAAAGGAAGTCTCGGCCAATGTCCTGCAAGTGCAGTCGGCGCGGCGCGACGTGCAGGACCTCGCGCGCAACCGCAGCAGCTATGCGAACCAAGAAGCGGTAGGGCTAAGCGAAATTGCGGGCACAGCGCCTGCGGCGCCCGCCGTCGCCGCGGCTGACCAATCGAAAGTCACACGCGGGGCGGCGTTTTCGTCCGGTTCCCGTCCGGTGGCGGCCCCCTCGGCTCCGCTCGCGGCCAAGCCCGCGTTCGCCGCGAAGGATGCCGCCCGTGATCGCCGTGGCTGGGTGCCGGCGACGGTCGATGGCCGGCTGCGCCTGGTCGGCTGGTTGCAGCCGGGTGGCGCGGGCGAGGTGCGCGGCGTCGAACTGGAGCTGGCGGCGATCATCAGCCGGCTGGCCGGCGCGCTGCCGGCGGAGATCGAGCCGGGCGATGGCTACGCGTTGCGTGACGAACTCGGGCGCGTGCTGCACCAGGCGGGGGTGATTCCGAGCGGGGCTGAGCCGATGCTGCGCGTGCCGCTGGCGGCGGCGCTGCTGCCGGGCTGGGAGGTGGGCGCGTATTTCACGCCGACGGCGGCGGACGCGGGGGGCGGCCTCGGTTTCTTCGGGCTCGGCGTGCTGCTCATCGCGATCTTTGTCGCGGCGATTCTGGCGGGCGGATCGCTGCTGCTGTGGCAGGCGCGGCGCAGCGAGGAGGAGGCGGCGCAGAAGACGTCGTTCGTCGCCAACGTCTCGCACGAATTCAAGACCCCGCTCACCACCATCCGCCTCTACGCCGAGCTGCTGGAGCAGGGCCGCGTGCGGGACGCCGCGCAAGGCGGCGACTACCTGCGCACCATCGGCCGCGAGACGCAGCGGCTCGCGCGGCTGGTCAACAACGCCCTCGATTTCAGCCGGCTTGAGCAGGGTCGGAAAAAATTCGACCGCGAGCCCGTGGACCTCACCGTGGAGCTTGGTCGCATCCTCGACGCGCAAGGCCCGCGCCTCGCCGAGGCCGGGCTCACCTTGCACCGCGAGCTGTCAGCAGCGCTCACCATCACCACCGACCGCGACGCCCTCGAGCAGATCATACTCAACCTGATCGACAACGCGTGCAAATATGCGGCTGAAGGCGGCGAACTCACGGTGGGCGTCGCGGCGGGAGCAGGCGGTGGCGCGATCATGCGGGTGGCGGACCGGGGGCCGGGCGTGCCGGCGGAGCACCGCGAGCGGATTTTTGAGAAATTCCACCGGGTCGATGACGCGCTTACGGCGGAGAAGACCGGCGCGGGCCTCGGCCTCAGCATCGCGCGCCAGCTCGCCCGCGGGCTGGGCGGTGATTTGCGGTGCGCCCCGCGTGCGGGCGGGGGCGCGGAGTTTGTCCTCACGCTGCCATGAAAGCCAAAATTCTCCTCGCCGAGGACGATGCCAACATCCGCCTCGGGCTCGTCGCCACGCTCGAAAGCGACGGCTACGCTGTCACGGCCGCGGGTGACGGTGCGCAGGCACTGAAGCTTTTTCCCCAGGAGAAATTCGATCTCGTGCTGCTCGATGTGATGATGCCCAAGGCAAGCGGCTACGATGTGTGCCGCGAGCTGCGCGCCCGCGGCGTGCGCACGCCCGTGCTTTTCCTCACCGCCAAGGGCGAGGAAATCGACAAGGTCGTGGGCCTGAAGCTCGGTGCCGACGACTACGTGACCAAGCCCTTCGGCGTGCATGAGCTGCTCGCGCGCGTCGAGGCGCTGCTGCGGCGGTCACGCGGATCCGGCGAGCGCAAAGCGCCCGAGCTGCCTCCCACGTTTCGCCTGGGCGCCGCCGAGATCGATCGGCGGAAATTCACCGCAAGCATCGGCCACCGCACCGCGGCCCTGACCGCACGCGAGCTGAAACTGGCCGAGGTCTTCGCCGCGCATCCGGGTGAGGTGCTGACGCGGGATGCGTTGCTCAACGCCGTATGGGGCGTCGATTACTTTGGCACGACGCGCACGCTCGACCAGCACGTCGCCCAGCTCCGCAAAAAAATCGAGACCGATCCCGAGACGCCGAGCGCCATCGTGACGGTGCACGGCGTGGGTTATCGCTGCGACGGCGGAGCGCGTTGACCGCAACGCGCCCGGGCTCAGACGTTGCAGAGTTGCACGGCGGCGCGGAGTGAAGTCAGGGCGTCGCGTTTCGGGATGAATTCCTGGCCGACAAAGCCCTTGAAGCCCGTGGCCTTGATCGCGCGCATGATGGGCGGGTAGTTGAGCTCCTGCTGGTCCTGCGGTTCGAACTCGTTGCGGCCGGGGTTGCCGGCGGTGTGATAGTGCGCGATGTAGGCGTGGTTCGCCTTGATGGTGGCGATCACGTCGCCCTCCATGATCTGCATGTGGTAGATGTCGTAGAGGAGCTTGAAGCGTTCCGAGCCCACGCGCTTCGCCAGCTCGACGCCCCACGCGGTGTGGTCGCACATGTAGTCCTTGTGGTTCACCTTCGAGTTGAGCAGTTCCATCACGACGGTGACGCGACGTTTCTCCGCGATGTCCATGATGCGCTTGAGCCCGATGGCGCAGTTTTCGAGGCCCTGCTGGTCGTCCATCTTCTCGCGGTTGCCGGAGAAGCAGATGACCTGGTTGAAGCCGGCATCCGCGACCTCGCCGATGCGCTTGGTGTAAATCTCGACGAGGGTGTCGTGGTGCTCAAGGCGGTTGAAGGCCTTGGGGATGCCGCCGACGGTCACGCCCTGCGGCGTCTTGCCCGTGGGATTGCTGACCATCGCGCAGTGCAGGCCGTATTTCTTCAGGGTGGGAAAGTCGTCCGGGTTGAGCAGCTCGACGGACTGAAGGCCCATCTCCTTCGCGGCGGCGGCAAACGGATCGAGGGCGATGTCCTTGAAGCACCATTTGCACACAGACTGGCGGAGGGAGACGGCGGGCAAAGGCATCGCGGCGGCAGCCGCAGCCTTGGCGGCATCGGCGGCGCGGCTGCGTGAGAGCGAGCCGGCGACGAGCGCGGCGCCGGCGAAATTACGAAGGGCGGTGCGACGGGTGATCGGGGAAGGCATGGGGAGGGGAGCGGTGCACACACCCTCCGGCTGCGCTGCGCCTTTGGCAAGCGCGCGTGCATTCCCGTCGGCCCGCCCAGGAGCTGGGCGATCTCAGTTCGTCGCGGCGGTCGCCGGTGACACGCCAAAAAATTCCACCATGTGGGAAATATCCGCGTAGCCACGGGCCAGCAGCTTGCGCTGCACGCCATCGATGGCGCGGCGCAACTCCGCGGCGAGCTCGGGCTCGAGGGCGTCGATGCGCTGCGTGTTCTTGCACACCACATGGTAGCTGGCCGGCTGGTTGAGGCTCAGCTCGTAGAGGGCGGTGCCGTTGTGGAAGAAGGAGCGTCGCACGACGCCCAGTTCCTCGAAAGCTGCCATGCTGCGGTAAATTGTCACGAGGTCGCAGCATTCCGCGCCCACGTCGGAGTGGATCTGCTCGATGGTGGAGGGGCCGCGGCGCGAGGCGAGGGCGGTGAGCATCGCGATGCGCGGCTTGGTCACACGGCCCCCGGCAGCCCGCATCTTCGCCGAGGCCAGTGCGATGACACTGGCGGCTCCGGCGAATGGGCTGTTGGACTGGGTGGGTGCGATCATTTCAAGATAATGAATAACTATCAAACGACCGGACGCAGCGGGGGAAAATCCGGGATTCATCAGACAGTCCAGCGGCGCCGAACGGTGGGATTGCGCGTTCGCCACGGGTGTGCCACGTTCGCGCCCCGAAAAATGCCACAACCGGACTTCTCCGACATCGTCGCCCTCATCTGCAAGGAAGACCCCCGCTTCGATCGCCGGGCCTACGACTTTGTGCGGCTGGGCCTCGACCACACCGTGAAGGAGATCCGCCGCAAGGATGCCACCCGCACCGGAGCCGCCCGCCATGTCAACGGCCCCGAGCTGCTCGACGGCCTGCGCGTCTACGCGCTCGACCAATATGGCCCGCTGGCGAAGACCGTGCTCAACGCCTGGGGCGTGAAGCGTTGTCGCGACTTCGGCGACATCGTCTTCAACCTGATCGAGCACAACGTGTTTTCCAAGACCGACAACGACCGGCCCGAAGACTTCGCGGACGTGTTCGATTTCGACGAGGCGTTCGTGCGGCCGTTTCAGCCGGCCCGCCGGCCGCGCGGCACCTCCGCCACCGAGGCCTTCGGCGCCGCCTGATGCTCGCTTCTCCCGCGGATCGCGCCGCCGTCGCCCGGCGGCACCCTGTATTTCATGCCCAAGCCCACAGCCGCCTCCCCTGATTTGCGTTTGCTCGAAGCCTTCTGGCGCGAGCCGGTCGAGCGCACCGTGCTGCCCAATGGGCTCACGCTGATCGTGAAGCGCGACACCTCCGCGGCGCTCGCCTCCGTGCAGGTCTGGGTCAAGACTGGCAGCCTCCATGAGGGCGCTCACCTCGGCGCCGGGCTCTCGCACTACCTCGAGCACATGCTCTTCAAGGGCACGGTGCGCCGTGCCGGCCGCGAGATCAGCTCGTCCGTGCAGGCGCATGGCGGCTACATCAACGCCTACACCACCTTCGACCGCACCGTCTATTACATCGACCTGCCGAGTGAAAACACAGCCGTCGCGATCGACATCCTCGCCGACCTCACGCTGCAATCGACCCTCCCGGCCGAGGAGGTCGCGAAGGAAAAGGACGTGATCCTGCGCGAGATCGCGATGACCAAGGACGATGCGGACAACCGTCTCTGGGATGCGCTCTTCTCGACGGCGTTTCGCGAGCATCCCTACCGCCAGCCGATCATCGGGCACCGCGATGTCTTTTCCGCCGTCACGCGCGACGATCTGCTCGGCTACTACCGGGCGCGCTACGTGCCCAACAACCTCGTGGTCGTCGTCGTGGGCGACGTCGATGCCGCCGCCGTGCGCGCGGAAGTGGAGAAACATTTCGGCGCGGCGCCCCGCGTTCGGCTGGCGCCGGTGCTCGTCCCGACCGAGCCGCCCCAGCTTGCCCCGCGCGCGGAGCACCGGACCGAGGAGGTCGAGCTGACGCGCGGCGTGCTGGCCTGGCCCATCCCGGGTCTCGCCCATGATGACTCGGCGGTGCTCGATTTGCTCGGCATGGCGCTCGGCCACGGTGACAGTTCGCTGCTCTGGCAAGAGGTGCGCGAAAAGGCCGGCCTCGTGCATACCATCGATGCCTCGGCGTGGAATCCCGGCACAACCGGTCTCTTTTGCGTCTCCTATACCTGCGATGCGGGCAAGCGGCCCGCCGCCGAAGCCGCCATCCTGCGGGCCATCGAGGGCGCGGCGCGCCGTGGTTTCCCGGCCGCGCAGCTGAAGAAATCGGTGCGCCAGCTCATTGTCGGTGAGATCAACTCGCGCAAGACCATGGGCGGGCAGGCTTCGCGCCTCGGCGTTGCGGAGGTCGTCGTTGGCGACCTCGATCACAGCCGCAGTTACTTTGCGCGCGTGGGCGAAGCCGCGCCCGCGGCCGTGCGCGATGCGCTGCGACGCTACCTCGTGCCGGAGCGGCTCGTCGCGGTCTCCTCGAATCCGGTGGCGACAGCCACCGCGCCATCGGTCGCGCTCGGGGCGGTCGCGGGCCAGCCGGATTTTTCGGAAATCAAGCTGCGCAACGGCGCGCGCCTCCTGCTCCAGCCCGATCGCCGCCTGCCCAATCTTCACCTGCGCCTGCTCATGCAGGGTGGCCCGATGTTCGAGACGCCGGGGCTCCGCGGCGCGACCGCGCTGCTCTCGACGATGCTCACCAAGGACACGCGCCGCCGCTCGGCCGCGCAGGTCGCGGAGTTCATCGAGCGCGTCGGCGGATCGTTTTTCCCGTTCTGCGGCAACAACAGCATCGGCGTCGCCGCCGAGGTGCTGCCGCCCGACGTCGATCGCGCCATCACGGTGCTGGCGGACGCGGTGCTGGCGCCGGCCTTCAAGGCCGCGACCTTCGCGACCGAGCGCGATGCGCAGGCCGCCTCGCTCCGGCAGGACGACGACGACGTGGTCACGCTCGCCCGGAAAAAGCTCCGTGCGAAATTTTTCGGCAATCACCCGATGGCGCTCGACGCCCACGGCGATATGGAGGGCCTCAAGGCGCTCAAGATCACAGACCTCGTGGCCCTGCACCGGCGGCTGTGCGTGGGGCCCAACGTCGTGCTCGCGGTCGCGGGCGACTTCGATCCGAGGAAGCTCGGGCCGAAGCTGAAGGGGTTTCTGGAAAAGATCCCGCGCGGCGCGGCGCCTGCGGGCGAGTGGGTGACGGATTCGCTCGCGCCGCTGCCTGCGGCGGTGGGCGACTTCGTCGTGCAGGAGCCGCGGGAGCAGGCGGTGGTGTTGCAGGCGTTTCCCGGCCCGCGCGTCAACGCGCCCGACTATTATGTCGGCGAGGTGATCGACGAGCTCTTCAGCGGCATGGCCTCGCGGCTCTTTGAGCGTGTGCGCGAGGAGAAAGGCCTGGCGTATTTCGTGCGCTCCGGGCGCATCGCAGGCCTCGATGCGGGCATGTTCTACTTCATCTCCGGCACGCAGCCGGGCCGGGAAGGCGAGGTGCTCGCCGAAATCGACGCCGAGATCGCCCGCGTGCAGCGCGGCGAGATCGAGGTCGGCGAGATCGCGCGCTGCCTGGCGCGGCTGAAGGCGGCGCGCCGCCAGTCGTTGCAGACCAACTCGGCCCGCGCGATGCAGGCCGGCCTCAACGCCCTCCAAGGCCAGCCGATCAACGACTGGAAAAACTACGACGCCTGCGTGGGGGCCGTCACAGTGGCGGACCTCGCGGCGTTTGCGACGGAGCGTCTCGCCCGGTCGCGCCGCACCCAGCTCGTCGTGCGGCCCTGAGCCCGCCATGGACCTCGCCGAACTTTTTCCAAGCGGCGACTATCGTTTCCACCTCTCGCTGCGGCGCGCGGAGCCGCGGGAATTCTTCGCGTCGCGTGATGCGAGCGGCGGCGTGCTCGCGGAGCGGCGACACTGGCTGACGGAGGCACCGGAACGCTATGCCGGCCTTGCCCCGGAGGGTGAGCCACTGCTGGCCGAGTTCGCGGGCAGGGCGGGGGAGTGGGGGCTCGTGGAGCCTTCCCTCATCGGCTTGGGCTGCGCCTTGGAGCCTGACACCCTTTTTCTTTCGTCGGATGCCGAGGGCCGTTTCCGCCTGCGCGGCGGAGTCCTGTGCTTTCCCACGGGCTGGGCCTTGCAGGAGAAATTGGGTGAGACGCTCGATTTCATTCACGGCGTCGTGCCCGGGCTCAACGCGGCGTTGGGTTCGCCGATTCACCAGTTCCTCGCCAAGCTGAAACCCGGCGTGGCTTTTCTGCGGGACAACTGGGGCATCGCCGCGACGAACGAGCTGAACCTGCACCCGGCGCGCGGCCTGCCGGCCCCGCAGCCACCGGTGGCGCTCGATCGGTTGTGGCTGCGGGTGGAGCACCAGGCGCTGATGGCGCTGCCGGAGACGCGCGGCATCGTGTTTGGCATCCGCATCGCGCTGCACCGCCTCGACACGATCGCGGGCACGCCCGCGGCGGCGGGGCTGAGGCGGGCGCTGGAGACGATGCCGCCCGCGCTCGCGGCCTACAAACGCCTCGACACGGTGCGCGTCGAGATCGCCACGCGGCTCTGACGATCTTGTGGGAGCGAGCTTGCTCGCGACTCGCGCGAATGTCGCGAGCAAGCTCGCTCCCACAGGGGACCGCTCAGCGCTTGTCCACGAAGCCGCCGCTCCATTTCAGCTTCGCGCGCACGACGGCGAAGTGCGAGTAGTCGCCCCGCTGCGCCAGCGGCAGGCGCGCCTTGGCGACACTGATCTCAACGGGAGATTGGGCGGAGACCTTGAGATCGCGCTGGCCGTCCATCGCCACAAGCAGCCGGCAGCCAGGCGTGCGATTGAAAACCCGGAGCTTCACCCCTTCGCGAAAAATGATGGAGCGGTTGCTCAGCGTGTGCGGACAGATGGGCGTCATTGCGATGACGCCGGCCGACGGATGCAGAATGGGGCCGCCGGCCGAGAGATTGTAGGCGGTGGAGCCGGTCGGGGTGGAAAAGATGAGGCCGTCGCAGGTGTAGTCGGTCACCAGCTCGCCGTCGGCGAAAACTTCGAGGCGCACGAGGCGGGAGTTTTGCTCGGCCTTCAGCAGCACATCGTTCAGCGCGAGATCACGGGTGCCGTTGCCGGGGGAGCATTCGAGCATCGTGCGACGGTCGATTTTGAAGTCACCGCCGAGCAGTCCGGTGAACTGCGCGCGGGCCTCGTCGGCGGAGAACGTGGTGAGGAATCCGAGGCTGCCGCGGTTGACGCCGATGATGGGCACCTGCTCGCGGGCGGATTCGCGGGCCGCGCCGAGCAGCGTGCCGTCGCCGCCGATCACGCAGCAGGCGTCGTGACCTTTGAGGAAGCCGGCGCGCAGAGGGAAGCTCGTCGTGCGCTTGAACTCCACGCCGTGGTCACGGGCGATGTCCGCGAGCTCGCGGGCGAGCGCGGGCGCGCCCTCCTTGGTTTCGTTCACCACAAAGGCGAGCTTGCGAATCGGTTTCATCGAGGGAGGGAAGCTATGGCGTTTGTTTCCGCAGACACAGCAAAAACTCCCGGTTGCCGTCGGTGCCGGCGATGGGTGAATCGGCGGTGCCGGCCACCGTCGCGCCAGGCAACTCGCGCGCCGCGAAATCGCGGACCGCGGCGAGCGTGGACTCCTGCACCGCGGGATCGCGGATGACGCCGCGGCCCTTGTCCACTTCGGCTTTGCCGGCTTCGAACTGCGGCTTCACCAGGGCGACGAGTGTGCCGCCGGCGCGGAGCAGCGCCCAAACCGGCGGGAGCACGGCGGTCAGCGAGATGAACGAGAGATCCATGACGATGGCGTCAAAATCGCGGCGGGGCAGATCCTCGGCGCGGAGGTGGCGGGCGTTGATTTTTTCGAGATTGGTGACGCGCGGATCGGCGCGGAGGCGGGCGTGCAGCTGCGCGCGGCCCACATCGACGCACACCACATCCGCCGCACCGTTTTGCAGGGCGCAATCGGTGAAGCCGCCGGTGGACGCGCCGACGTCGAGCACGTGCGCACCGCGCAGATCGAGGGCGAAGTGCGCGATCGCGCCGGCGAGCTTTTCCCCGCCGCGGCCGACGAAGCGCGGCGGCTGCTCGACGGTGAGCGGCGTGTCGGCGGGAAATTCCTTGCCCGGTTTGTCGAGCCGCTCGGTGCCGCGCAGCACGCGACCGCTCATGATGAGGGCCTTGGCCTGGGCGCGCGATTCCGCGAGGCCGCGGGCGACGAGGAGTTCGTCGAGGCGCGATTTTTTCATCGCAGTTTCTGGCGCGCGGGCGACCAGCAGGTGGTGCGGCCGCCGATCTCGGCGCGGCGGAGCGGGCGTTTCGTTTTCGGGCAAAGGCCGCCGTCCTCCCAGCGGTGCCAGAAGAGCCAGGTGCGCGGGATGTGAGCGTTGAGGTCGGGCGGCAGGTAGCCGCCGCGGCCGGCGATCGTCGCGAGCGCGCGGCGGGCGACGCCGCGGCATTCGCGCCAGAGCGCTTGGACTTCGGCGGGGCGCAGCGAGCCGGCGAGGCGGGCGGGATGCAGCGCGGCGCGCCAGAGAATCTCGTCGGCCATCCAGTTGCCGATGCCCGGAAACCGCTCCTGCATGAGCAGCACTGCCTTGATCGGCGCGCGGGCGCGGCGGCGCAGGAACGCCGCGACGGCTTCAACGGTGAATTCGTCCGAGTCGAGCGCAGGCGCGATTTTAGTCCACCAAGGAGGCGGAGCATCGCCGTGGTGAAAATGAATCCGGCCAAACATCCGCGGATCAGTGAACACGAGCGCGTGTTCGGCGGTGAAGAGCACCAGATGGTCGTGTTTGCCGGGCGGCTGTGTGGCCGGGGCGACCGTGAGCTCGCCGCTCATGCCGAGGTGGATGCCGAGCTGGGCGCCGCCGCTGAAGCGGAAAAGCATCTGTTTCGCCCGCGCCTCCGAGGCTTCGAGGGTGGCGCCCGTGAGCGCGCGGCGCAACGCGGGCAGGTCCACGCCGCGCAGGAGTTTTTTCCCATCGTGCGCATGGACGCGCGTGATGCGGCGGCCGAGCGCGGCGTGGTCCCAGCGCTTGCGGAAGAACTCAACCTCGGCGAGTTCGGGCATGGCGGTCAGCGCAGCGTGGCGACAAACGCGGCGAAATCGGGAAACACCGCGAGACCCGGCCGGCCGAGCGCGGCCCACGCGGCGGCGTCGTGCTTGCCGGTGCAGACGGCGGCGGCGTTGACCTGCGCATTGAGGCCGGCGTCGATGTCGCTCTCGCGATCGCCGACCATCCAGCACTGCGCGCGATCGAGCCGGTGCTCGGTGATCATTTCTTGGAGGTAGGCGGGCGAGGGCTTGCGGTAGCGAGAAGGCTGATCCGAGGACTCGGGGGCGATGCAGACACCGTCCCAAATGGGGCGGGGCAGGCCGAGGAGTTCGTCCATGCGCGCGTTGCAGCGGTGGACATCGTCGAGCGTGTAGTAGCCGCGGCCGACGCCCGACTGGTTGGTGACGATGAACAGCCTGTAGCCGAGGGCGCGGGCGCGGGCGAGGGCCGGGGCCACGCCGGGGATCAGCTCCACGCCCGCCGGGTCGGCGAGGTAGTGCTTATCGAGGATGAGCGTGCCGTCGCGGTCGAGGAAGAGGGCCTTGGACATCGCGCGGGTGTCAGCGGCGGTTCACGTAGGCCTTGAGTTCCTTCGGCGTGACCGTGGCCGTGCCGAGCTTGCCGACGACGACACCGGCGGCGGCGTTGGCGAAGTGTGCGGCATCCTCGAGCTTGGCGCCGGCGGCGAGGGCGAGCACGAGCGCGGCGAGCGAGGTGTCGCCGGCACCGGAGACATCAAAGACCTCGCGCGCCGCGGTGGGGATCGTCTTGAGGATCTTGCCGCGCTGGCTGAGCAGCATGCCGTCCTCGCCGAGGGTGATGACGAGGTTGCGCGTGGCGTAGCGCTCGTGGAGGAGCGCGCAGACCTCGGCGGCGGGAAATGGAGCGTGAGGCAGAAGGTCGATGCCCGCGAGTTGGAGGGCCTCGCGTTTGTTGGGCGTGATGAGATCGAGGTCCTGGAAGGCGAGCTTGCGCTTCGGCTTGGGATCGAGCGCGACGAATTTTCCGGCGGCGCGCGCGGCGCGGCTCAGGCGGTCGACCACGTCGTCGCTGATGATGCCCTTGGCGTAGTCCGAGAGGATGAGGGCATCGCACGCGGCAAGATCGCGGGCGAGCAGAGACTCGGCCTTGGACGCAGCGAGGTGATAGGCCGTGGGCGCGGCCTCGCGATCGAGGCGGCAGAGCTGCTGGTGCTGCACGAGCACCCGCGTCTTGACGATGGTGGGCGCCTCCCCGGGCGTGGCCAGGGTGGAGATTTTTTTGGTGTGGAGAATCGTCGAGAGGCGCTGCCCCGCCTCGTCCTTGCCGAAATAGCCCGCCACCGTGCAGGTGGCGCCGAGCGAAGCGAGGTTGAGCGCGACGTTGGCCGCACCGCCGGCGGTCCAGGAATCGCGCGCGATGTCCACGACGGGCACCGGGGCCTCGGGCGAGATGCGCGTGGCGTCGCCCCAGATGTAGTGGTCGAGCATGACGTCGCCGACGACGAGAATGCGCAGGCGGGAAATTTTTCTCAGCAGGGCGGGGAGTTGTTTCATCAAAGTTCCCAGTTGTAGTGGTAACGCGAGAGGAGCTTGGGCTTGGCCGCGGTGACCTGCACGACATCCTCGAAGCGGCAGCCGCCGAGGCCGGGATAGTAGAGGCCGGGCTCGACGGTGACGACGGTGCCCTTGAGCAGCGTGTAGTCGATGGCGCCGCTCATGCGCGGCGGCTCATGGACCGCGAGGCCGAGCCCGTGGCCAGTGCCGTGGAAAAATCCGACCGAGCCGGTGGCGGTGCGCTTGGTCTCGAAACCACGGGCTTGGAAAACCGCCTCGACGCCGCGGTGGACATCGCGGCCGTTCACGCCGGCGCGGATTTTTTTCAGCGCGGCGAGCTGGGCCGCGCGCACGGCGGAGACGAGCGCGCGCTGCGCATCGCTGGCCCGGCCGCGGAGGAACGTGCGCGTCATGTCGCCGTAGTAGCCGGTGTTGGTGACGCGCGGAAAAATGTCCACGATGATCAGCTCGTGCGGGCGCAGCGGGCCGGACCCGCGCTCATGCGGATCGCAGGCCTGATCGCCCCCGGCGACGATCGTGTTGGCCGAAACGGCGCCGGCCTCGAGGCAGGCGGTCTCGATGGCAAACTTGAGGCGTTCGCTCGTGAGCGTGGCGCCGCGATGCACGAGGTGGCGGCCGACGACCTTGCTCGCGCGCAGGATTTTCTCGGCGGCGGCGAAACCGAGCGCGCTGCAGCGGTTGCCCGCGCGGATGGCGGCGACTTCCGAGGGGGATTTGATCTCGCGTTGCGGGAAAATCGCGCCGTCGGCGATCATGAGATCGAGGCCGAGAGTGCGGAGCTTTTGATAGAGGCCGGCGGGAAAGTCCGCCGGGACGGTGAAGCGCTTCTGGCGATGGTCCTCGGCGGCGAGGTAGATCACTTCGGCCGGACCGGGCGGGCGGCGCGACCAGCGGGCGCGGGCACGATCAAGATAGGGCTCGAGGCGCAGCACCACATCGAAACCCGAGGTCCGGCGCACGCGCCCAAACTCCAGCGCGCTGACCACCGCGTATTTCTTCCCGCGCAGCCCGAAGGCGAGGAAGGGATCGTGCATCGCCACGCGGCCGAAATAGAGCATATCGGCGCTGCGCTCGGTATCGGCGTAGAGGAGGGGAGGCGGCGTTTTCGGTCCGGGCACGGAAGAGGGAAGTTGAATTGCCAGTGGCCGCGCATTAGCCACTGCCCCCGTGAAAAACGCAAATCCGGTTTCGCATCCGCTCCTTGTGGCGGTGGTTCTCGTCGCGCTGGCACTGTCCGCGGCCTGCGCGCGCAAGGACACCGGCGCGGCCAGCGCGCCGCCGATCAACGCCGCGGCGCCGAAATCGGTCGCGCATTTCTTTCCCATCCGGATCGGCGAGCACACTGTGCGCATGCAGCTCGCGGTGCGGCCGGCCGAGCATCAGCGCGGCCTGATGGAGCGCCGCGATCTCGGTCGCGACGATGGGATGATTTTCATCTATGAGAAGCCGCAGCAGCTGAGCTTTTGGATGAAGAACACGCCGGCCCCGCTCGACATCGGCTACATCAACGCCTCAGGCGTGCTGGAGGAAATCTACCAGATGCACCCGTTCGATGAGACGACGGTGTCGTCGCGCGGGACGCAGCTGCAGTTTGCGCTGGAGATGAACCAAGGGTGGTTTCGCGCCGCCGGGGTGAAGCCCGGCGCCCGCCTCGATCTCGCCGCGCTGGCCGCGGCGCTGCGGGAGCGTGGCATGGACCCGGCGCAATTCGGGCTCGGCTCCGTGACGGCGACCCGCTGACGCCGCCGCGATTATTCCTTGGGAATCTCGTTGTCCGTGCGCAGGACGAGCACGGGCGTCTTGGATTTCACCCAGAGGTCGGCTTCCTTGAAGGCCTTGGCGGGGATGATCTCGATGGCTTCGCCGACGGTCTTCACGGGCATGAGGCGGCCCTTCTTGGTCGTGTTGTAATCGTAGGCGGTGCGGAAAACACGATCCAGCGTGGTGGCCACGCTCTCGGTTTCGGGCAGCTGCAGAATCCAGCCGACAAAATCGTGCTTGGGCAGCTTGCCGTCGGGATCGCTCACGAGGATGGCGAACTGCTTCTTCACCGCCGGCGGCTTCTCGTCCTCGGGGCCGTCGGGTTGCACGGCGAGGTTCATCTCCTCGATCACGCGCCGCAGGATGGCGGGGGAGATGTCGGCCTTCTTGAGGATTTCGGCGACCTTGTTGACCTCGATTTTCGGCATGGTGTGGGTGGGCGAGGGACCACCAACACACGAAGCCCGCGAATGACCAAGCCAAAATTCAGGGCGCGCGGGCGGTCCGGCTCCAGCGCGGGAGGAAACGCCCGGTGCGCGCCTGGTAAGCGCGGTAGGCATCGCCGAATTTCCCGATCAGCCGCTGCTCCTCCACGCGGCTGCGCGCCGCCAGCAGCGCAAACATCGCGAGCCCGCTCGCCAGCACCACGGTGTTGGCTGTGAGGAGGGTCACCGCGATTACGAGGAGCAGGGTCGCGGCATACATCGGATGGCGAACCCAGCGGTAGGGTCCGGAAGTGACCAGCGTCGCCTCCGCGCGCGGCACCGAGGTCGAGGTCACATTGAGCCCGAGATGCCGAAACATCCAAGCAAACAGCGCCGCGCCCGCGCCGCCCACCGGCGCGCCCAGCCCGCGCAGCCATGCCGGCGCGTCCAGGCGCGCAAAGTCCACCCAGCGCGGCTGCACGAGAAACGCCACGCAGGTGAGCGCGAGCACCGGCGTCACCAGCCACGTGGCGATCCAAAACCACCGCGGGTCGCTTTGCCGCGACACGGCTCCGCCCGCGCGATCCGCGCGCAGGCGGTGCGGGATGCCGATGCACGCGACGGCGACAAAGATCGCGGCCAGCGCGAGGCGGAAGCCGGTTTCGGGGCTCAGAGGCATGGCTGAGGGTCGAGGTTGGCGCCGGGGATGTCAAAGTGCCCGCGGTGAGCCGGCGCGCGGCCGTGGCCGGGCCTTGAGGGCAGGCTTGAAGCACGCGAGGCACTCGCCTCTCGTGTCGGGCCATGAGCCAGCAAGCGGACGAGTGGTTTGACGTGGTGAACGAGCGGGACGAGGTCGTGCGGCGCGAGACGCGTCGGGTCGTCCATGCGACGGGGCTGTGGCACCGGGCGGTGCACATCCTCGTCTTTGACGCGGCGGGCCGGGTGTTTCTCCAGAAGCGTTCGATGCTGAAGGACCTGTCGCCGGGGCTCTGGGATTCTTCGTGCTCGGGGCACGTCGATGCGGGCGAAGACTACGACACGGCGGCGGTGCGCGAGCTGGGCGAGGAGATCGGGCTGCGCGGGGCGGTGGCGCCCGTGCGCTGGTTTCGCATCGAGGCGTGCGTGGAGACGGGCTGGGAATTCGTCTGGGTCTATCGGCTCAACCATAGCGGCCCGATCACGGTCGATCCGCGGGAGATTCAATACGGCGAGTGGGTGGCGCCGGCCGAGGTGTCGAGGTGGGTGGCGGCGGGGCCGGGCGAGTTTTGCCCGTCGTTCCGCCTGATCTGGCCGCTGGCGGCGGCGCGCCTACAACTCGGGTGATGGACGGTGGCGCCGGCCGTAGATGCGCCCCGCGCCCTCGTTGGCGCTGAGGCGCTTGATCTCGTCGAACTGCTTTTGGGAAATCAGGCGACGGGGGACGCGTTTCTCGGCCTCGTAGATGAGGCGCGCGCGGTCGTCGTCGTCGGGGATGTGTTCTTCCCACGGCGTGTGGTGGCCTTGGTGGCGCCACCAAGCGATGTTGCCGCCATGGACGGCGACGTTGACCTGATATTTCCTGCCCTCGGCGTCCTTGTTCCACCAACCGAACTCAATGCTCATGCCCGTTGATGGCTCGAACGGTCAGGCTTGGGCGAGAGGAAACTCCGCGACGACCGGGCCGGGTCGAAACTCCCCCGCGCTGCGCCGCACTGCACGCACGACCAGCTGATCTGGCAGGATGTCGACCATATGTGCGCTGAAGGGCGGGCAAAACGAGCCGGTGTTAATCACCAGCGGGCCGCCGGGCCGGCGGCTGATGCCCGGGCGATGAGTGTGGCCGCAGACGACGAAGCGCGCGCGGGCACGGTGGCGCCGCGCCAACGCGGAGGCGTGGGCGGGGCCATCGCGCCACGCGCGCAGCACGCGCAGGATGCGTTGCGGCGGCCAGGCAGTGTCACCGATGAAACTGAGGGCGTATTTCAGCGGATCCTGTTCGGACTGGTGGCGCTGCGGGATGGCGGCGGCGACGCGCCGAAACAAGGCGAACCGCGCCGCGAGATCAGAGGGTGGCCCGGCATCGGCGAGGAGGGTGCGGATGAGCGGTGCGTCGTTGCCCCAGGGCACGATGTCGTCAAAAAACACGTCTCCATGCGTGACCCAGATTTCCCCGCCTCCGAGATCGAGTTCGTGCCCGGTCGAGATGTCGGGGTCGTGATTGCCGGTGACCCAGGTGACGGTGCGCGCGTGGCGCGGAAAAAAATCGGCGACCGCGGCGCGGGTCTCGGCCGTGTGCGACGGACGGGGCCCGACCCGGGTGTCGAGCGTATCACCGTTGAGAACGAGGTGATCGACGCCATCGAGCAGCGGCCGGAGCTGGGCCAGGCTGGCGACGTGGCTCGCGCGATCGCCGAAATGGAGGTCGGAGATAATGCGGGTGAGCGGAGCAGGCACGGGTGGGCGAGGGAAGGGGAGCGGCGCCGTGGCGCAACGGGCAAAATGATTCGCTTGCTGGCGGCTGCTGGGTGCGTGGCAGTTTGGGGGCCGGTGCTGGCGGCGGCGGAGAGCATCGCGGAACTCTCGGCACTGCACCTTGCGGCGACAGGCGGCGCGGAGCGGGTGGCGGCATTGCGGGCGATGCGGGCCACGGGCGAAGTCGAGGCAGCGGGAAAGCGGTTGCGGTTTGTGCTGCTTGCGGCGCGTCCGGATAGCGTGCGGTTGGAAACCGAAGACGAAGGCCGGTCGCTCGTGCAGGGCACGAATGGCGCGGAACCGCCATGGGAGGCGGACTTGTCGTCGACGCCACCGCGCAGCAGCGCGATGCCGGTGGCAGCGGCCAAGGTCTTTGCGGCCGACGCGGAGTTTGACGACCCTCTGATCGCCGGCGAGGCGCGTGGCTACATGATCGAGGAAGCGGGGCACGCCGAGATCGACGGGGCGAGGTTGACCCGCCTGCTGGTGACGCGGCGGTGGACGGAGTCGTTTTGGCTGCTGATCGATCCCAAGACCTATCTTATCGTGCGCCGCGTGGAGCACCGGGCTACAGCGTTGGGGCGGCGCGTGGAGGTGGTGACGCACTATGGGGATTTCCGGCCGGTGGACGGAGTGTTGCACGCCCATCGCATCGAAGTCGTGGTGGACGGCAAGCGGTCGCAATTGACCCGTATCGAGCGCATCGAATCCAATCCGGTGATCGAGGCCGGGGTTTTTCGCCGTCCGCTGGTCGCCGATAAAAAGTGATTGCGCCGGCCCGACGGGGTGTGTCTTCTGACCGTTCAACCACCGAATCCCATGCAAGAACAAGTCACCTTGGAGTGCACCGAAGCCAAAAAAGAGGGCAAGCCCGTCTCCCGTTACCTCACGTTCCGGAATAAGAAGACCGTGACGGAGCGCATCGAGAAGAAAAAGTATAACCCCTTCTTGCGTCGCCACACACTGCACAAGGAGATCAAGTAAGGAGCTGACACGCTCCCAGCCCCACTATTGTGGCGGCCTTATCGAAAAGCCGGGCCTTGAGCCCGGCTTTTCGTTTTCCCCGGCCGCACGGCCACAAAAAAACGCGCCGGATAGGGCGCGTCGAAGGAATGCAGAGCGATGAAGTGAATTTGGGCTCAGGCCGCGGGTTTGTTCGATTCACCCTGAGATTGAGCTGAGACGCGGCGGGCGGCGCGCCAGTTTTCGCGGTGCTTGCGGATCCAGTCGAGGAGGGCGCGTTCGAAGCCGATGTCGTAACCCAGGCGCTCGGACTCCAGCCACTTGTGTTTCAGAATCTCCTCCCGCTCGGCCAGAAATTCCTGGTAGAGGCTGGAAGTCTTGGCGAATTCTTGGGTCATCTGAGGTTCCGGCGCCGGCGAAGTCATGAAGCTCAACGGTTATGAGAACAATGGCGTCGTGACTGTCAATGCCGTCAATTCCCGGTGCGGTTACCCGCGGCGCCGGCGGAACGTTCCAAGGTGTCGAGCAATGCGGTGGCGATGTCGCGGAAAACCTCTCCCGCTGTGCTTTGCGGAGCCGAGACGACGATGGGCAGGCCGGTGTCGCCGCCGGCGCGGATTTCAGGGAGCAGCGGCACCTGGCCGAGGAGGGTGGTGCCGAGTTTTTCCGCGGTCACAATGCCGCCGCCGGAACCGAAGAGATCGTGGCGCTGGCCGGAGGGATCGATGAAGAAGCTCATGTTCTCGGCGACGCCAAGGAGCGGGACGTTGACCTTCTGAAACATCAGGCCGCCCTTGCGCGCGACATTCGTGGCCGCGGGCTGCGGAGTCGTGACGATGACAGCACCGTCGAGCGGCAGGGTCTGAACGAGTGAGAGCTGGGCATCGCCCGTGCCCGGCGGCAAATCGACGAGGAGCAGGTCGAGCTCGCCCCACTGCACGTTTTGCACGAACTGCTGCACCGTCTTCATGATCATCGGACCGCGCCAGACGACGGGGGTGTTGTCATCGACGAGGAAGCCCATGCTCATGACCTTCACGCCGTGGCGTTCCATCGGGACGAGCATGGCTTCGGTGCCTTCGCCGAGGACTTCGGGCCGGCCGGAGAGGCCCATCATGAGCGGGACGCTCGGGCCGTAGATGTCGCAATCCATGAGGCCCACGCGACCGGCGCGACCACGGGCGGTGAGGACTTGGGCGACGGCACAGGCGAGATTGACGGCAAAGGTGCTCTTGCCGACGCCGCCCTTGCCGGACGCGATGGCGATGGCCCGGCGGATTTTTTTTGGCGCGCCGGAGTTGCCCGCGAGATTGCCGCCGGTGGCAGTCGTGGCGGTGCTCGCGGGGGTGGCCTTGGCGGGCGTGACGGCGATCTCGACGAGGATGTCGGTCACGCCGGGCTGGCCGCGGAGGGCGCGGTCGATGTCGGCCTTGAGCTGGAGCGGGGCCTTGGGATCGCTGCTCGTGAGGGAGAGGGCGACCTTGACGGTGCCGTCGAAAAATCCCGCCGAGCGCACCAGCCCGAACGACACGATGTCGCGGCTGAAGCCGGGATACTTCACTTGCTTGAGCAGTTCCTTGATCTCGTCTGACGTCACGGTGAATTGGAAATTGTGAGCAAATAAGAGTTGTTATGCGGAGAAGCGGTGCAAATAGAAAGGCCCATCGCATCCGTTTGCGGCGCAAAATAATCTTCTCCTCATGCAACATCTCCTCCGGATCTGCCTTTTCGCCCTAGTCGCCCTTGTCCCGGTCTATGCGCAGACGCGCGCCAAGGCCGGCGAGGTGAAACTCGGCGAGGTGAAGGTCGCCGTCGATGCGGCCGTGGCGGTGCGGGTCACGGCGAGCAACGCCGAGCTGCAGACGCTCGCGCTGATGGCCTTCAGCTCGCACGGCGGTTTTCGCATCGAGGGCAGCCGGCCGCAGTTCGACATCAAGTTCACGGCCGTGGCGCCGACGCAGGTGCGCGTGGACATCCTGAGCGGACTGGGCGGCGCCCTGAAGGCCTCGCAAGTCGTCACCGGCTCGACGCCGCGGCAGGCTCTGCTCCGCGCCGCGGATTTTGCTGTGGAAAAAACCAACGGAGTCGGGCTTCGCGGCTTCTTCACGGCGCGTCTCGCCTTTGTCTCTCAGCGCGGCGGGCGTGGCGAGGTGCTGGTCTCCGATCTCTACCTCGGCGAAGCCAAGCAGCTCACGCATGACAATGCACTCGTCCTCACGCCGCGCTGGGCGCCCGATGGCTCGCGCGTCATCTTCACGAGTTACTTTCGTTCGGGGGCGCCGGATATCTTCACCGCCGATGCCGCGACCGGCCGGCGCGAGACCATCGTGAGCCTGCGCGGCACCAACACGGGCGCGCGCTTTAGCCCCAACGGCCAGCAGATCGCCATGACGCTCTCGGGCAGCGGATCCCCGGAGATTTTTGTCGCCAATGCGCAGGGGAAACAAATCGCCGCCCGCACGCGCTCCGATTCCGCCAAGTCCTCGCCCTGCTGGTCGCCCGACGGCAGCCAGATTCTGTTTGTGATGGAGCCGGGCCCGCAACTTTACGTCATGCCCGCCAGTGGTGGTGCGCCGCGGCGCCTCAGTCTCGGCTACTCCTACGCCGCCGAGCCGGATTGGAGCCGCACCAAGCGCAACCTGATCGTGTTCACCGTGCGCGTGGCCGGCGGGCGATACCAGATTGCGACGCACGATCTCGCGACCGGCCAGACCAAACAGGTTTCGAAGGCGAGCTTCGATGCGGTCGAGCCCTCGTGGCTCGCCGATGGCCGCCACATCGTCTATACCGCCCGTGACCGCACGAGCACCCAGCTGGCGATTCTCGACACGGAGACGGGCAAGAGCACCTCGCTCTCCTCCTTTGGGGCGGCCGCACTTCAGGCGAGCGTCTGGACGCCTTAAGAATCAGGCGCGAAAAAGCCGCACCCGGAGGGTGCGGCTGTAGTCATGCGCGGTTCCGCGCAGCTCACTTGAGCGCGGCGGCGTAGTTTGCCTCGGCGGCATCCCAATCCACGACGTTCCAGAAGGCGGTCACGTAGTCCGGACGGCGGTTCTGGTAATTGAGGTAGTAAGCGTGTTCCCAGACATCCAGGCCGATGACGGGCTTGCCTTCGATGCCCGCAACGGCCTTGCCCATCAACGGGCTGTCTTGGTTGGCCGTGGAACCGATTGAGAGCTTCTTGTCGGCGCCGACGACGAGCCAGGCCCAGCCGGAGCCGAAGCGGCCGGCGGCAGCCTTGGCGAACTCGGCCTTGAATGTGTCGAACGAGCCCCACGTCGCCGTGATGGCGGCGGCGAGCGCACCCTTCGGGGCGCCACCCTTGCCCGGGCCCATGATCTTCCAGAAGAAGGCGTGGTTGCTGTGGCCGCCGGCGTTGTTGCGGATGACGCCGCGGATGGCCTCCGGAACCTTCGAGAGGTCGCCGATGAGCACATTGACATCGAGGGTCGCGAGGGCCGGGTGATCCTTCAGCGCATTGTTGGCGTTGGTCACGTAGGCGTTGTGGTGCTTGCCGTGGTGAATCTCCATCGTCTTGGCGTCGATGTGCGGCTCAAGGGCGGCGGGAGCGTAGGGCAGGGCGGGCAGAGTGTAGGCCATGGGAGTGCGGTGGTTTTCTGGTTGGACGAAACGAAGGAACGTCACTGAGGCACCGGCCTGGCGTTGCGTCAACTTTCGGGTGTGTCCGCAGCCTGCCGTTTGGCCTGGAAAAATGCCTGCAAGAGGGCGCGGCACTCGCTTTCCAGCACGCCGCCCATGGTCAGCTCGACATGATGGTTCACGCGCGGGAGGTCGTTGAGGTTCGTCGCGCCGCCGAGGCAGCCCATCTTGGGATCGGGGACGGCGTAGCAGACGCGTTTCACGCGCGACATGAGCATCGCGCCCGAGCACATGGGGCACGGCTCTTTGGTCACATAAACGGTCGCGCCTTCGAGCCGCCAGTCGCCGAGCGCCGAGGCGGCCTGCGTGAGCGCGAGCATCTCGGCATGCGCCGTAGGATCGTTGGCGCCTTCGACGGTGTTGTGCGCGGAGGCGACGATTTCGCCGCCGATTTCAATGACGGCCCCGATGGGCACCTCGTCGCGCCGCCAGGCGTCGATCGCCTGGTTGTAGGCGAGGCTCATGAAGAACGTGTCGTCACGCGCGAGCTGCGAGGGGAAACGCTTCTCGAAGGGGCAGGGCGGCGCGGAATCGGCGGGATCGGACATGGTGCGGTGTGGCAAAGGCGGTGGACGCGCGCGCGAGCGCAGCACGGCGGCAGCCGTCCTTGCGAGAACGAATCCAGCGCGACCGCGGCTCAGGCCGCGACCGGCAGCTCGAGGATGAAGGTCGCGCCCAGGCCGCGGCCAGCGCTCTCCACCGTCAACGAACCCTTCATCTCACTAGCGGCGCATGCCGCGGAATGGAGGCCGAAGCCGTGGCCGCCGACCCGCGTGGTGAAGCCATGGCCGAAGATGCGGCTGAGATTCTCGGGCGGGATGCCGACGCCGTTGTCGGAGACGATGAGCCGCACGCGGCCGGAGGTCGGCGCCGGCGCGATGCGCAGGGTGATGAGCTTGCCCGGCTGGCCCGTCTCGTCGCAGGCGTATTTCGCATTGCGGATGAGATTGACGAGGATCTGGAGAATCTTGGCGCGCTCGCCGAGGATGCGGGGCACCGTCTGGTAATCGCGGGTCACATCCACGGCGTGGCGCACCAGGGCGCCGGCGTTCATGCGGAGGGAGTCCTCCATCAGCGGCTCGGCGTCGAGCGGCTCCACGAGTCCGCCCATCGTGGCGTAGCTCTGCTGGAGCACGACGATCTCCTTGATGTGATCGATGTTCTTCTGGAGGGACACGATCTCGGCGGCGAGGCGGTCGCGCTGTTCGATGGCTTGTTGGGAAAGCGCCGTCAGCAGCTCGGGCACGCGCCGGCCGCGAGGGTCCGTGGTGAGGAAGGTCCCGAGGTCCGCCGCGTGCTCGTTGAGCAGAGCCGCGAGTTTGCCGAGGCTCTCGGCCTTGGACTGGCGGAGGCCGTCGGCGACGACGGTGGCGGAGACGTTGAGGCTGTTGAGCACGTTGCCCACGTTGTGGAGCACACCGGTGGCAACTTCGGCCATGCCGGCCATGCGCGAGGCCTCGACGAGGCTGCGTTGGGTGGCCTCGAGCTGTTTCTGCATGAGGTGCGAGGCGGTGACGTCCTTGGTGATGCCCATGGTGCCGATGATCGTCCCGTGCGCATCGCGGAGCGGCAGCTTGGTGGTGACGACCCAGCCTTCGCGGCCATCGGACCAAGTGATGCGATCGGTCTGGCCGACGATCGGCTTGCCGTTGGCCATGATGGTTTCCTCCACTTGCCGGGCTTCGCGGGCGTGCTCGGCGGAGAAAAAATCCGCGTCGCTCAGGCCGATCATCTGCTCCGGGGTGAGGTTGTGCCGGCGGGCCTTGGAGTTGCTGACCGCGATGAAGCGGCAGTCGCGATCCTTGAAGTAGACGAGATCCGGCACCTGTTCGAGAAACGCGGCGACGAGATGTGGTTCGAGTTGCGCCGGGCGATCCTCGGCGAGGCTGGGCATGGGGCTCGTGGTCATGGGGTATCGGGTAAAGGGCGGGTGGCGAGGCGGCCGAGGAAGTGTTCGATGGTCGCGCGCAGATCCTCGAGCTTCACGGGCTTGGCGAGGTAGGAGTCCATGCCGGCGGCGAGGTAGGTCTCGCGGTCGCCGGTCATGGCGTTGGCGGTCATGGCGACGATCGGGAGTTTTTCCGGGAAGCCGGCCTCGCGGGCGGCCTGGGCGGCACGGATGCGGCGCGTGGCGGCGACACCGTCCATCTCCGGCATCTGCGCATCCATGAAGACGAGGCCGTAGGCCTTGCGCTGCACGGCATCGACGGCCTCGCGGCCATTCTGCACGAGGTCGGCCTCATAGCCGAGTTTGCGCAGTTGGAGCAGCGTGACCTTTTGGTTCACCGGATTGTCCTCGGCGACGAGGATCGGGGAGTGGAGGCAGGGCGTCTTGAAATCGACCGTCAGACAATCGGGCGGAACGGACGAGACGCTTTCGCCCGTGGGCGCGCTCATGAGCTGGGCAAGGGTTTGGTGCAGCCGCTCCGGATGCACGGGCTTGAGCTCGCAGGCGGATATGCCGTGGGCGTCCATCTGCGGGCGTGGCAGCCGGGTGCCGCGCGAGGTGAGCAGGAGGATGCGCGGTTTGGGCAGGCCAGGTTCGGCGAGGAGGAGCTTGGCAAATCCGAGGCCGTCGATGTCCGGCATATGGTGATCGAGGATCACGAGATCGATGGGGCGGCTGGCTTTCGCGGCGAAGCGCAGGTGCTCGAGGGCGGCCAAGGCGCCATCCACCGCGCGGTGGCGCAGGCCCCAACGCTCGCACAGGCGGACGAGCAGCTTTCGGTTCGTCGCGTTGTCGTCGACGATGAGCGCGTTGTGGTGCTCCAGGGGCGAGGGTGCGAGGCAGACGCGAGGCGCCGGTTGGGCAGGATGGTCGAGGACGACGGTGAACCAGAACGTGGAGCCGCCCTGGCCGGTGCTGTCGATGCCGATGGCGCCGTCCATGAGTTCGCAGAGGCGCTTGCAGATCGCGAGGCCGAGGCCGGTGCCGCCGAAGCGGCGCGTCGTCGAGGCGTCGGCCTGCGTGAAGGGCTGGAACAGGTTGGGCTGCACCTCGGGCGGCACCCCGATGCCGGTATCCACGATGCGGAAGCGCAGCGCCGGACGGCCGTTGACCGGTTCGTCATTGGAGACGTGCAGCACGACCTCGCCCGCGGCGGTGAACTTGATCGCGTTGGCGAGCAGGTTGAGCACGATCTGCCGGAGGCGGATCGAGTCCCCGCGGACTCGAGAAGGGACGCCGCTCTCGATTTGCATGACCAGCTCGATTGATTTCCGCGCGGCGGAATCGGCATGCAGATCGAGCGCGAGCTCGAGGTGCTCGGTGAGATCAAAGTCCACAGACTCGAGATCGAGGCGGCCGGCCTCGATTTTGGAGAGGTCGAGGACGTCGTTGATGATGGTGAGGAGCGATTCGCTGCACTGCGTGAGCGTCTGGGCGAGATCGCGCTGCTCGGCGTTGAGCGGGGTGGAAAGGAGCAGGTTGGCCATGCCGATCACGCCGTTCATGGGCGTGCGGATCTCGTGGCTCATGTTGGCGAGGAAGGAGCCCTTGGCCTTGTCCGCGGCCTCGGCGGATTCCTTGGCGCGCTTGAGTTCCAGCTCGGTCTCGCCCCGGCGCGCGATTTCCCCCTGCAAGCGTTGGTTCGCGGCCTCGAGATCGGTGGTGCGTTCGCGCACCCGGCGCTCAAGCTCGGCGGCATAGGCACGCGTGGACTGAAGCAGATTCCATTTCTCGGTGAGGGCGTTGGCGAGCTGGAGAACCTCGACGGTGTCGAAGGGCTTTTTCAGGACGACCAGCCGGTCCGAGCAGCCGAGGCGGGCGAGCATCTCATCCCACGAGTAGTCCGAGTAAGCCGTGCAAATGACGATCTGCAGATCGGGGGAGACTTTCCAAAGTTCGAGGGTAGTCTCGACGCCGTCCCAGCCCGGGGGCATCCGCATATCGACGAAGGCCAGAGCGTAGGGCTCACCGCGCGCCACGGCGGCCTTGAGCTTCTCCAGGGCTTCGCGGCCCTGGCTTGCGGTATCGAGCACAAAGGTGTGCGCACTCCGCAACGATGGGGCGGCCGCGCCGGAGGTGCCGAGCACGGCGGCCTCCAGATCGTCAAGTTCGGAGCTGCTGGCGCTGATGGGCGGGCAGAGAATCTTGCGGATGTCCGCATGAATCGCGGGATTGTCGTCGACGACGAGCACGCGGCTGTTGCGCGCCTGGGGCGTGGTCGGGGACGATGGGTTCATGGCGGGGTTAAGCGCTCGGGCATGGGCATGACCGATGTATTTTCATCGGCCGACCGTCCGGGCGGTTTAGCGCCTGGTGGCAAAATCGCGGGGCCGGCCCCTACGTAGTTACCGCAGGGGGACAGCGTCCGTCCGCTACCAGGTGTCCAGACTCGTATGGACGACTTTGTCCGCGAGGGCTTGGGCCAAGAGAGGCAGCAGCTGGTATTCAGCCTGCAACTGGCCGCCGTCGGTGAACGCCTCTCGGGTGGCTGACACCGGGCGATTCTCGAAAATGATCTTTCCACCCTTGGTGTCTCGCAGGGTGCAGAGAGCTTCGAGGGTGATGTTGAATTTCCGCGCCAGACCGGTGTCGCCCTCGCGCACGGCGGCAATTTCGCGCCGGTAGCCGACGAGCGTCAGGCTCAGCGTGGCATCGGCGCCGGCCGGGGAGTTGGCCAGCTGGACGCGGGTATCGCGCGCAAACGCTTCACGCAGGTGGGAGGCCACGACAGCTTGCGACTGCGGCAGGAGCGTGCGGTTGGCGACCGGTTCGACGTGCAGGGTGCGAAAAGCGGGTGTGGTGCCCGTGCCGAGCCGATAGTGGCTGCAACCGCCACCTCCGAGGACCGCCGACAAGGCGCAGAGAACCAGCGGGAAAAATCGGGACATGCGGTCGGGAGCGCCGGTGGCGGCGTGCGGGCTCAGAAGAAAAGGAAACGCTTCTTCTTCGGCGCCACCGCGGGCTCGCCGGGCTTGGGCGGCACGGGCTGGCCGGCCGCCTTGGCCTCGACCTCGGCGAGGCGAGCCTTGGCCTTCTGGGCGATGGCCGACTCGGGGTAGGCGGTGATGGCTTCGTTGTAGAAGACCCGGGCCGCCTTGAAATTCGAGCGCTTGTAGAAATAGAAATCGGCCATGCGGATTTTGCTCTCGGCGAGCATGGTCTTCATGCCGTCGAGTCCCTTTTCCGCGGCGCTGATGTTGGTGTCGCTCGGGAACAGCAGCATGAAATCCGTGAAGTAGGTGATCGATTCCTTGGTGGCGCCTTGGTCGTAGTAAGGACCATCGACGAGTGACGCGTGGGTTTGCGCGAGTTTCAGGTAGGCGTCGGGCGCGAGCAAGGTCTGCGAGTAATTGTTGATCATGCGATCCAACGCGTCGATCGAGTTCTCGACATTGCCGAGCCGTTGGTGCCCGCGGGCGACGTTCATCAGCGCGAGCGGGGCGTAATCGGAATAGGGCGCGTTCGCGATGACGGTCTCGAAATACTCGATGGCCTTGTCGCGCTGCCGGAAGCCGGGGAGGAGGCCGAAGAGCATGCGCCCGCGCGCGCCATCCAGGAGGGCTGCGGCGATGCGGTATTGCTCGCCGACAATTTCGTTGAAGCGGCGAGTGTTGGGGTAGCGCCCGAGCACCTGCTGGAAGTCGTCGAAGGCCTTGGTGTATTCCTTGCGGGCGAGGCGGAGCTTGGCCGAGCGGTAAAGGGCCTCCGGCGCGTAGATCGAGTTGGGGTATTTCTTGGCGATCGACTGGTAGCCGCGGATGGCAGAGCCGCTGCTGCCCGCCTCCTCGGAGGAGCGGGCGCGGTTCATCTGATCGAGGGCGTTGCGCCCTTCGGCGCCGGCGAGGCCGGCGAGTGCGCCGCCCTCGACCCGCCAGCCGGTGCTGGCGCTCCACACGAGATCGGCCCGCGCGGTCGCCGCCAGGAAACCGAGGACGGAAATCAAGAGGCAGAGCAGGGCAGGCCGGCGGCGGGCAAAAACGAAACGCATGCGAAAATGGATTTACCAGCGAACCAGCGCACTTCCATAGGTCAAGCCCGCCCCGAAAGCGACGAGCAGCGTGAGGTCGCCCGGCTTGATGCGGCCCGACTTGCGGGCTTCGTCGAGCGCGAGCGGGATCGAGGCGGCGGAAGTGTTGCCGTAGCGATCGACGTTAACGAAGAAACGATCCATGGGCAGCTCGAGGTAGGCGGCGATGGCCTCGATGATGCGGAGGTTGGCCTGATGGGGAATCACGAGCGCAATTTGATCCGGGCGCACGCGATGTTGTTCCAGAATATCACGCGCCGCGTCGTCCATGCCGCGGACGGCGAGCTTGAAGACTTCCTTGCCCTTCATCCGGATGCAGTGGTCGCGCGCGGCGATGGATTCGGCGGTCGAGGGCGCCGCGCTGCCGCCGCGCGGGATGCACAGGAGATCGGCGCTCTCGCCCATCGTGCCGAGTCGTGAGCCGATGAAGCCGCGGCCTTCCTCGGGGGAGACCCCCACGACGACGGCGCCGGCGCCGTCGCCGAAGAGCACGCAGGTGGTGCGATCCTGCCAGTCGATGACGGCGGACAATTTTTCGACACCGATGACGAGGGCCTTTTTGTAGCGGCCCGAGGCGAGCATGGCGCAGACAGTGTCCAGCGCGAAGACGAAGCCGGAGCAGGCGGCGTTGAGATCGAAGCACGCGGCGGCCGTCGGCACGCCGAGCTTGGCTTGCACGAGGCACGCGCAGGCGGGCATCGGCAGGTCGGGGGTGATGGTGGCGACGACGAGGAGGTCGATGTCGGCCGGCGTCAGGCCGGCATCGGCGAGGGCTCGCTGGGCGGCCTGCACGGCCATGTCGGAGGTGTTTTCGCCCGGACCGGCGATGCGGCGCTCGCGGATCCCGGTGCGGGTGCGGATCCATTCGTCGGAGGTCTCCACAGTGCGGGCGAGGTCATCGTTGGTGAGGACGCGCTCGGGGGCATAGGAACCGGTGCCAAGGATGACGGTGGAAGGCATTAAGGATTCGGTGGCAGGATGGGGCGCGCCGCCGGCGAGGCGGGCGCGGCCCGGTCGTCAGGAGAGCGCCGGCTGGCCGAACAGCTCGTTGGCGCGCGCGATATCGGCGCCGATCTGCTCGTTCATGTTGGTCTTCACAATTTCGTGTGCGGCGTGGATGGCGTTCTTGATCGCGTGGCGGTTGGAGGAGCCATGGGCCTTGAGGATGTGGCCGTTGAGGCCGAGGAGCGGGGCGCCGCCGTAGCGTTCGGGGTTGATGCGCTCCTTCAGGGCGTTGAACGCCCCCTTGGAGAGCATGGCGCCGGTGGCCCGCATCGGGTTGGCTTGGAGTTCCTCCTTGAGCATCGTGGAGAAAAATTTCACCAGCGACTCCCAGCTCTTGATCATGATGTTGCCCACGAAGCCGTCGCAGACGACGACGTCGACGTGCTCGGCAAACACATGGAAGCCCTCGATCGGCCCGGCGTAGTTGATGATATCGCCGACGCGCTTGAGCAGCTCGTTGGTCTCGGTGATGAGGGCGTTGCCCTTGCCCTCCTCAGTGCCGATCGTCATCAGGCCGACCCGCGGGCGCGGCACGCCGAGCATGACGCGGCAGTAGTGGCTGCCGAGGATCGCGTTGTGGACGAGGTGCTCCGGCTTGGCCTCAGGATTGGCGCCGGCGTCGATGAGCACAAAGTGGCCGCCCTCGCGCGGGCAGATGGCGCCGAGCGCCGGCCGGGCGATGCCTTCCATCGGGCGGAGGCGAATCGTGCCACCGGCCATGAGGGCCCCGGTGTTGCCGCAGCTCACGACGACGTCCGCCTCGCGTTCCTTGACGAGTTCGATGGCGCGGACCATCGAGGAGTCCCTTTTCTTCTTCAGCGCGTTGAGCGGCTTGTCGTCCATCGTGATCACCTCGGAGGCGTGATGCACGCTGAGACGCGACGAGCGGCGCAGGTTATTCTGATGGAGCAGGGGTATGAGGACGGCTTCGTCCCCTACGAGCGTGATGGAATACGGGGAGTGCGAGGGTGCCAGGGCGAGCCGCACCGCAGCCACCACCTCGGCGGGCCCCAAGTCGCCGCCCATCGCGTCTACAGCGATGCGACCGGTAGCTCCAAGCGCGGAGACCATCGCAGCGAGGCGGGGGTAATGAAGCGAGGCGGAGGCCTCAGACTTCGACGGTCAGAACCTGGCGACCGCGATACATGCCGGTCTTGGGATTGACGTGGTGGCGGCGATAAAGGCTACCATCGACCGGATCCTTGGCGAACTCGGGGGCCTTGAAGGCGTTGGCGGCGCGGCGGTTGGCGCTGCGGCGTTTGGATTGTTTGCGTTTCGGGTTGGCCATGGGAGGAAGTGGTTTGCCGGGGGAAAAAGGACCGGCGGATTGCGTGAAGGGGTCGGAGTAAAGGGCGGGCTTCGGGTGCGTCAAGCGCCATGATGCCCGCCGGCGCGACTCCGCCTCAGAGGTAAAAGTAGAACGCCAGCACCCCCGCCAGCACCAGCCGATACCAGGCGAACACCGCCAGCCCGTGCCGCATGAGCCACGTGACGAGGAAGCGCACGCAGACCGCCGCCGTGATCGCGGCGACCACGCCACCGAGGATCACGTTTTGCCAGCCGAAGACCTGGATCATCGCGGCGCCGCCCTTCCAACCCTTGTAGATGGAGGCGGCGGTGAGCGTGACGAAGCCGAGGATGAAGCTGAACTCCGCCGCGCGCCGCGGATCGAGGCCGGCGAAGTAGCCGCCGACAATCGTCATCATGGAGCGGCTCGTGCCGGGGCAGAGCGCGGCGCACTGCAACAGTCCGACGCCGGCCGCGCCGACGGGCGAAATTTCCTCCCGCTCGACGCGGGTGCCCGCCATCAGTTGTTTGCCATACCAATATTCCGCGTAGAACATCAACATCGCGCCGGCGATGAGGGCGAAGATCACCGTCTTCACGGAGAAAAGATGCTCGTCGATCCAATCGTGCGCGAGGAAGCCGATGCCCGCCGCCGGCACGAACGCGATCATGACATTGATCAGCAGGCGCAGACCGGCCGGATCGCGGCCGAGGAGGCCCATGGCCATCGAGAGCAGCTTGCTCCAGTAGAGAATCGCCACCGCCGCAATCGCGCCGAATTGGATCATCACCACGTAGGTGCCGGAAGCCAGCTTCATGGTGAGGAGTTCGCCGGGGCGGTCGTCCTTGGGTTTGCGATGCCAGAGCGGCTGGCCGTCCGGTCCGAAAAGCGGATCGGCGGAGTCGAGGCCGAGGAGCTTGTCGGCGATGATTAGGTGGCCGGTCGAGGAGACGGGAAGAAACTCGGTCACGCCCTCGATCACGCCGAGGATAACCGCATCGGCGATGCTCAACTCGGCCGAAGCGCCGCTGGCGGTGCGGACCGCATGAGAGGGGGCCGGGCGCGAGCCGGGGCTGGGCGAATCGGCGGCGAGGAGGGAGGACGACAGGGCAATGGCCAGCAGGCCGAGGAGCAGGTTGCGCACGTGAAGGGGTTTTCAGTTTTCAACGGACGGAGCAAATTTATTTGCGGAGCGCGCCGCGTGGCGCTGACTGCTCCGCCAATGTCCCAACTTGCCGCCCTCACCGCCCAACTTGCCGCCCGCCGCGATCTCGGGCCGGCGCAGGTCGCGGAGGCCGCCGTGATCCTCGCGGGCACGGACGCGAGTGATGAAGCCAAGGCCGAGTTCCTCGCCGCCCTCGCGCAAAAGGGCGAGGCGGTCGCTGAGGTCGCGGCGTTTGCGGCGGAATTCCGGAGCCGCGCCGTCGATCCCGGCGTGCAGGCCTGGGCCGGCCGCGCGATCGACATCGTCGGGACCGGCGGTGACCATGCGGGTGGGTTCAACGTCTCGAGTCTGGTCGTGCTCGTGCTGGCCAGCGCGGGGGTGCCGGTGATGAAGCACGGCAACCGCGGCATCACCTCCAAATGCGGCAGCGCCGATCTGCTTGCGGCGCTCGGCGTGCAGCTCGACGCGCCGCCGGATAAACTGCGCCGCGCATTGGATGAGCTGGGTTTCGTCTTCTTCTTCGCCCCCGCCTACCATCCGACGTTCAAGCACATCGGCCCCGTGCGGAAGCTCCTCGCCGCGCGCGGCCAGCGCACGGTGTTCAACATCCTCGGGCCGCTTATCAATCCCGGCCGGCCCGCGCACGTGCTGCTCGGCACTTTCTCGGCCGCCTGGGTGCCCAAGCTCGCCGCGGCGCTCGACACGCTGGGCGTGAGCGCCGGCCTCGCCGTCCACGGCGTCATTGATGCGGAGCGCGGCATCGACGAACTCACTACGGCGACGGTCAACCGTGTGCGTGGCTGCGGCGCCCAGCGTGCCATCGACGGTGAGTGGCGCGCGGCGGACTTCGGGTTGGACGCCTCTCCGTTCACCGATCTCGTGGGCGGCGATTTGACGGCCAACCTTGCGATCGTCGAGGCGTTGCTCGCGGGGCGAGCGCCTCGCGGTCTCACCGACACCATCGTGCTCAACGCCGCAGTGGCGCTCTGGCTGGTGGGCCGGGTGCCGACGGTGCGTGAGGGCATCAGCCCCGCGCGCGATCTCCTGCTCGGTGGCGCCGTGCGGGCAAAAATCGCGGCGGTGCGTGAATTCTACTCGGCATGAAGCGGCAATATTTCGGCACCGATGGCGTGCGCGGCCCCTATGGCGGCCCATTGGTCAACGAAGTTTTTGCCGCTCGGCTCGGCTACGCGGCGGTGCAGTGGCTCGCCGGTCCGGGCGAACGCCGCGTGCAGACGGCGCGGCCCACGGTCGAACGGCGCGCCGGCCAGGGGCTCGGCCGTGTCTTGATTGGACGTGACACCCGCGGTTCGGGCCCGGCGCTCGAAGCGGCCATCGCCCAAGGCCTGCGCGCCGGCGGCGCCCAACCGATTTCGCTGGGGGTGCTGCCCACTCCCGCGGTGGCGCGCGCCGTGCGCGCCTCGGGTGCGCGCCTCGGGGTCGTGATTACCGCCTCCCACAATCCGGCGGGCGACAATGGCATCAAGTTTTTCGGCCCCAGCGGCGTGAAGCTCACCGACTACGATGAAGCCCTCATCGAAGGGTTCCTGACGGCGGAGGCGCCCGCCGCCCCCGTGCAGACGTTGGCGTCGAGCGGCGCGATCGACGACTATATAGCCGCCGCCGTGCGCCTGCTCCCCCCCGGGGCGTTGCGGGGCTGGCGCATTGTGGCGGACACGGCCCACGGCGCGACCTGCGCCACGACCCCGGTCGCCCTTCGCGCGCTGGGCGCCGAGGTGATCGGAATCGGCGACGCACCGGACGGCGGCAACATCAATGCCGGTGTCGGCAGCGAGCACCCCGAACAGCTCGCCGCGCGCGTGCTCGCGACCGGCGCGCGTCTCGGCCTGGCCCACGACGGCGACGGCGATCGCTGCGTGCTCTGTGACGAACGTGGATCGGTGCTCGATGGCGACGAGATTCTCACGATCCTCGCGACGCGGGCGATCACGCTGGGCACGCTGGCGGCCGGCACGCTGGTCATCACCCGGCAGAGCAATCTCGGCGTCGATGCCGCCATCACCGCCGCCGGCGGCCGTGTGCTCCGCACCGACATCGGGGATCGCTACGTGATTGAGCGCATGCAGGCGGAGGGTGCGACCTTGGGCGGCGAGTCTTCGGGCCACATCATTTGCGCCGATGTCGCGCCGACCGGCGACGGGCTGGTCGCCGCGCTCAAGACCATCGAGGTCATGCTCGCCACCGGCCAGCCGCTATCGGTCCTGCGCGGGGTGTTGAAAAAATTTCCCCAGCTCACGGCCGCGCTCAAAGTCCGCGAGAAGCGCCCCCTCGACACCCTCGTCAACCTCCCCCTCGTCATCCGCGCGCTCGAGCGCGAGCTCGGTGCGCAGGGGCGCGTGCTCGTGCGCTACTCGGGCACCGAGGCCAAGCTGCGCCTGCTCGTCGAAGGCCCCACCGCCGCGATCGTCGAGGCCGGTCTGGCTCGCCTGCGGACGGCGGTCGCCGCCGATGGCCTGCTTTGAGGCGGCGAGGTAATCTGGCGTTGACCAGCTCCGGCGCTGGGCCTTCTTTGCCACCCTTATGCCGGAAGTCCCCGTTTCGTCGCTCGACCCCCGCCACCAAAAATTGATTGAGAACGCGCGTGTCGCGCTGGAGCGGGGGAATCTCGACTACGTGCTCGAGGTCACGGCGCAGGTGCTGAAGATGCAGCCCGGCTGCCTGCCGGTGCGGCGCCTGCAGCGCGTCGCTCAGCTCCGCCAGAATCGCGGCAAAGGCGGCGGCTTCATGGGCAAGGCCCTGAGCAGTTTTTCCACGGCGCCCTTCATGTTCGGCGGAAAAAAGGAGCCCGCGAAGCAGCTGGAGATCGCGGAGACCCTCCTTGCCAAGGATCCCAACAACGTGGCGGCGCTCAAGCTGCTCGCCGAGGCCGCGGGCGGTCTCGGGTTTCCCGAGACGGTGGCCTTCGCCCTCGAGGCCGTGCGCGAGATCGAGCCGGAGAACCGCTCGAACCTCCTCGCCCTCGGCGAGGCGCTGCTCGCCGCCGGCAAGGCCCCCGATGCCCTCAAGATTGCCGACGAGCTGCTCCGCGACAAACCCACCGATGCCGACGCGCAGAACCTCATGCGCAAGGCCTCCGTCGCGCAGACGGTGAACAAGCACAGCTGGGATCAGAAGACCAGCTACCGCGACAAGCTCCGCGACGAGGCGCAGGCCGTCTCGCTCGAGCAATCGGCCAAGGTGGTGACCGGCGACACCATGACACAGCGTCTCCTCGAAGAGGCGCTCGCACGCGTGGCCAAGGAGCCAGCCAACCTCGTCCACTATCGCAGCGTGTCGCAGGCCTACCGCCAGCTCGGCAACCTGGATGAGGCGCTCGCCTGGGTGCGCAAGGCCCGCGAGCAGCCCGTGGGCAAATCGGATGCCGCGCTCGAAAAGCAAGAGAGCGAACTCGCGACCGCCGTCGTGGAGCAGCACATGAAGGATGCCGAGGCCGCCGTCGCCGCCGCGCCCGGCGACCCCGCCGCGCAGGCCAAGCTCGCGGCCGCCACCAAGGAGTTCGCCGACTTCAAGCTCGCCGAGTCCCGCCGCTACGTGGAGCGCTACCCCAACGATCACGCGGCGCGCTTTGCACTCGGGAACCTGCTGCTGGAGTCCGGCCAGACCGATGGCGCGATCGCGCAGTTTCAGCAGGCGCAGAAAGGCCCGCAGGTCCGCGTGCCTTCCCTCGTCGGCCTTGGCCGCTGCTTCAAGGCCAAGCGCCTCTTCGACCTCGCTGTCGCGCAGCTCACGACCGCCAAGAACGAGCTCTCCACGATGGACGACACCAAGAAGGAGATCATCTACGAACTCGGCACCTGCTACGAGCTGATGGGCAAGACCGACGCCGCCATCGATGAGTTCAAGGTGATTTACAGCGAGGACATCGGCTTCCGCGATGTCGCGGACAAGATTAACGCTTTCTACTCAAGGTAGGGCGGGTCTGTGACCCGCCCTTTCGCGGCTTGAGTGTTCGACCGAGGGCGGGTCACAGACCCGCCCTACTTCTCCACCTTCCCCATGAAAACTCCCCTGCGCCTATCACTCACCTTGCTGGCCGCCGTCGCGCTGGCCCGCGCTGATCAGAAAACCAAGACTCTCGATTTCCATTGGATTGATTCCGAGGGCGGAGGGTCGACGCTCATCGTCACCCCGGAGGGCGAGTCGGTGCTCATCGACACGGGCAACCCCGGCGGGCGCGACCCCGCGCGCATCGTGGCCGCGGCCAAGGCGGCCGGCCTCGCGCGCATCGATCACGTCATCATCACTCATTGGCACACCGATCATTTTGGCGGCGCGGCCGAGGTGGCGCAGCAGATCCCGTTTGGCACGATCCACCAGCGCGAGATTCCGGCGGGCGATCCCGACGGCCGGGCGGCCTCGTCGTTTCCGATCCAGATCAAGCCGTTCCGCGATATCCCGGCCAAGCGCGCGGCGATCGTGCCGGGCAGCGTCATCCCGCTGAAGTCCGGCGGCACCAAGCTCGAACTCCGCTGCCTCGCCGCGGACCAAAAATTCGTCGAGCCCACAGCGGCGCAGAAAAAGCACACGAATCCGCTGGCTGGGACGGTCGCCGCCAAGCCGAAGGACACGAGCGACAACGCCAACAGCGCGGTCTATGTGCTCACGTTCGGCGCGTTTCGTTTTTTTGCCGGCGGCGATCTCACGTGGAACCTCGAGGAGCAGCTCGTCGCGCCGCACAATCTCGCGGGCACGGTCGATGTCTATCAGACGAACCACCACGGCCTCGAAGTGAGCAACCATCCGGTGCTCGTCCGTAGCCTTGAGCCGACGGTGGTCCTGATGAACAACGGCCCTAAAAAGGGCGGGCAGCCCGGCGCGTTTGCCGCCGTGCGCGGCGCGACTTCCGTGCAGGCGCTCTATCAAATCCACCAAAGCCACAACGTGCCGGCGGAAACCAATGCCGCGGCGGAGTTCGTGGCGAATCAGGGCAACCTCACCGGCGCGGATGCCGCCAAGTGCCCGGCCCATCTGATCCGGATGTCCGTCGCGCCCGACGGGCGAAACTACACTGTTTCGGTGCCGAGCACCGGCCATGCGCGGACCTTCAGGACGAAGGGTTGAGGCCGCGGCCTAGTTTTTCCGTTCGGCCAGCCACACGGCCAGACCCATGAGCGCGCCCGCGGCCAGGAGCCGCGGCACATCGGCCGACTCGCGAAACACTAGCAGGGACACGGCGACAGCGAGCGGGATCTTGGCGTTGTTCATCACGGCGAGCGTGCCGGCGCTCACCCGCGTCGCGCCCCGGTTCCAGAGGAAGAATCCGAGCCCTGATGCAATCACGCCGAGGTAGAGCAGCACGCCCACGTTGGCCGTGGTGAGCGGCAGCGCGGCGAAATCGGTGCGCACGAGCGAGACCGGCAGCGTCACGGCCAAGGCCCCGGCGTAAAGCAGTCCAAAAACATCGCGGTCGCGGAGCGCGGGCTGCCGCGCGCGGAGCCGGCGATAGAGCACCTGCCCAAGGGCAAAGGCGGCGTTGGACAGCTGCACGAGGACGACACCGGTCAGCGTGCCCGCGGTCGGCGCCGTTTTCACCACGATGCAGGCTCCACCGGCCACGGCCAGCAGCGCGGCGAGCAGCGCGCGTCCCCGCAGGGTGCGATCGAAGGCGTCGGCGAGCAGCGTCACGATAATCGGCGTCGTGAGCGTGAAGAGCGCGATCTCGTGCGCGGCGAGGAAGGGGAAGCTCTCGTTGTAGGCGAGATACATGAGCCCGAACTGCACCGCGCCGATCCCCGCGAGCGCGAGACCCGTGCGGGGCGCGATCCCGCGGAGGCGGAGAAACGGGAGGAAGACGAGGAGCGCGAGCGCGAGCCGCGCGGCGGAAAGAAACGCCGCGTCGATCCCCGTCAGGCTCTTGATGAGACCAAACGAAAACGCCCAGAGCAGGGAGACGATCAGGAGGTGAAGCACGCCGCGCGCAGGGATGCCGGTGCCGGCGCGGCGCGGCGAGGCGGAAAATTGGCCGTGGCGCGTCGACTTTTCGACAGCCCGCCTCGGGAGGGAGGGGGCGGACGACCCGCAAACATCCGCCGGTCCCTGCTCTCGCGAGCAGGGCTACCCAACTCAGATTGATTGGCTGTGGGAGGGGCTTTACGCCCCGACGCGTCGCGGGGTAACCCCGCTCCCACAGTTTCCGACCGCAACGATCCGGCTCAGACGACTCCGCTCAAAGCTCGGTCGTCATCGTGAAACGGAAGGACCGCGGGTCGCCCCACGAGCCGCTGCCGACAGCGGCGGATCGGTAGTATTCCTTGTCGAATACGTTGTCGACGTTGAGCTGGAAGCTCGTGTTGCGGTTGTAGATTTTGCGCGTGTAGCTGAGGTAGGCGGTGTAAATCGTGTAGGCGGGGGAGTAGAGGTTCGTGGGCGTCGCGTTGGCGGCGGCGAGCGCCGCCGTGCCGCGGTAAGTGCGGAGACGCCAGTTGCCGCCGCCTCCGATGGCGAACCCGCGCAGCGCATCCTGCGTGAATTGGTAGCGCATGAAAAGATTGCCGCGCGCCTTGGTGTAGCCGGGGTTGGGCAGGCCCTCCGGGATGGTGGCGAGCAGATCGTTGAGGACAGGCGTGGGCCGGTTCTGCGCCGCGGCCGCGTCGCGCAATGATTTCAGGATGGGCGCGCGGTCGGTATTGACGACCTTGTTGGCGGCGTAGGAGGCGGATAGGCGCCAGTTGCGCGTGAGGTTGGCGATGGCTTGGACCTCGTTGCCGCGCGTGAGCGTCGTCTGGTAGTCGCCGGTCGCGGTGACATCGAAGGTGTTCGGGAAAATCGCGATCAGCTCATCGCGGAGCAGCTGGTTCACACCGGGCACGGCGTAGCGGGCGTTGGGCGTGAAGTTTTTGTAGCGGACGATGTTCAGCTCGAGCCGGGGGCGGCCGCCTTTGTCGGGGAAGAGGCTGAAGCGCGCGGAGATGTCCGTGCCCTCGCCCACGGGAATGCTTGAGAGTTCGCCGGAGTTGAAGGTCGCCGCGCCCTGGCCGACCGAGATCCGGAACGATTGCGCGTAGTTGGCGCCGATGGCGAACATGTCGTTCAGCCGCAAGACACCGCCGTAGTTGGCGCCATCGACCTTGTATTGCACAAACTGCAGGGCCGGGGTGTTGAACGAGTCGATGTAGTCGAGTTCCCAATCCTTCTGCGCGCGCAGCAGGCCGCGCGTGGTGTTCATGTTGAAGTGATCGCGGCGGTAGCCGACCATCGTGTAGAGGTGGTTGTTGAAGTAGGTGCCCGAGGCGCCGACACCCCACGACGGCGTGTAGAAACGGCGGTTGATGAACTGGCCGTTGGCGGCGCGGCCCGCGACGTCAGGCAGAAACGCGGACACGCCGGGGATCGCGGCGAGGTCGCCCGTGCGGCCGGCATCGATGCCGTCGCGCAAGTAGTAGCGGCGGTAAAAACGGTTGGCGGCATACGTGGTGCGGTTGGCCGCGAAGGCGGCGGCCGTGATCGCGGGGTTGATCGCGCCGACCCAGTTGGGACTCGCGGGGTCGATATACTCGACGTATTTCGGTTTTTTCTGGCCCGGGTTGTCTTGGTGCTGCTGGACGTTGGCGATGAACTGCTGCTTGAACCACCGGGTCTCCAAATCATAGACGGCCGAGAGGCGGATATCGCGGACGATGTTGCCGTCGATGCTGTTGGTGCGGAAATACTCGGTGTAGAGTTCGTTGAAGTAGGGATTGACCGCGCCGTTGGGCAGGAGCGGGCTGCGATCGCGAGTGATGCTGCGGGAGTTCACAGTCCAGTTCTTGATCTTTTGCTGGTAGAAATTGCCCGTGAGCTGGAGGTGCAGGTTTTTCCCGATGTGGTGCTCGGCCTCGAGCGTGAATGATGTGGTGGCGTTGTTGTAGGTGCTGTCGGGGCCGTTGCTCTGCGTTTGTTTCGGGACGAGCGTGTAATCGGTGATGGCGACGGCGGGTCCGGTGCTGATGATGCGGTTCGGGACGCCGGCCGCCTGGGCGCGGAAGCCGGATTTGGTCGCCGTGTTGTAGATGTAGCCGACGTTGCCGAGCGTGGCGGTCGCAGCGCGCGAGAAGGCGTCGACAAACATGCCCTGCGAGAGCACCGCCTCGGTGCGGCCGTGCTCCGCCATGACACTGACGGTGGTCTTCGAGAAAGGCCGGTAGGTGACCGCGCCGTAGAGGCCGCGAAAATCACGCTCCACATTGTTGATCCAGGACTCGTTCCGGCTGGCGACGGCGGCGAAGCGCACGGCCAGCTTGTCCTTCACGAGGCGGCGGTTGAGATCGAGCTCCACGCGCTTCATTTCATTGCTGCCCAGCATAAGGCGCACGCGGCTGATGTCCCGGGTGAAGAGGCCGCGCTTGGTGACTTGGTTTTGCGCGCCGCCGACATCGGCCTCGCCGTAGAGAAAGGCGTTGGGGCCGCGCAGTTCCTCGATGCGCTCGGTCGAGAACGAGTCCATCGGCGAATACCAAATCCAGCCGTTGCGCAGGGCGTAGGCGTTGGAGATGCCGCGGAGGATGATGCGGCTCTGCACGGTGGCGTTGGGGTCGGGGTTGGATTCACCGGCGACCATCCACGTGGACATCTCCTCCATCGTCGTGAGCGCGAGATCCTCGATGAACTGGGAGTTCATGATCGAGATGGAATTCGCGAGGTTCTTCAGCTCCTGCACGGTGCGCATGCCGGAGGTGGTCTGCTGGGACTCGTAGCCGATGTCCTTTTCGTCGGTGACGGTGAAGCGCGTGAGCTGCACGGCCTCGCCGCTGGCGGGCTGCGCAGTGGCGCTTGATGAGGGCGTGGGCGCGGTTTGGGCCAGCGTCACGGATGCGGGCAGCCCCAGCATCGCGGTGGCGAGCAGGGCGAAGCGGCAGGAAGACAACGCGAGCGGAGCACGGATGTTCATGGCGGGAAACGGACGGGTGGTTAGGTCGATGGGGCGCGGCGACCGCAGGGGCGCCGGTAAGGGGTGACGGCAATCCACTGGCGAACGACGGCTGGTTCAAGATCGAATCCTGCATCGCAGCCCCCATGCCAAGGGAAACGGGCAGACGAGGTTTGACGCGGCTCCCTTCACCGCGATCTGTTGGGCGGATGCCGACCGCGCTCCAGCCTGCGACCAAGCCCACGATGCATTTCATCGGTGTCACGACCGGCCAGTCGTCGATCAACGCGGTCTTCCCGCTCTGGGCGGAGCGGCTCGGCCTCGGCGACTGCGTGCTGCACGGGATCGATTTTGCGCCGGGCAGCCCGGCGGCCGATTACCGCGCGGCGCTCGAATTCATCCGCCGCGACCCGCTTTCGCTCGGCGCGCTTGTGACGACCCACAAGGTGGCGGTCTTCAACGCGGGCGGCGATCTGTTCGACGAGCTTGATCCGCTCACGCGCGCGATCGGCGAAGTGGGCAGCATCTTCAAGCGCGGTGGCCGGCTGCACGGCCGGGCGGTCGATCCGTGGACGTCGGGTCACGCGCTCGCCGCGCAGATTGACGCGACGCATTGGCAAGGCGGAGCCGAGGCGCTGATCCTCGGCGCCGGCGGGGCGGGCACGGCATTTGCCTGGCGGTTGGCCAATGCGGAGGCGACGGCGGGCCGGCCGGCGCGCATCCATGTCGTCGATCGGGTGTCGGCGCGGCTCGCGCATCTGCGCACGCTGCACGCGAGCTGGCTGGGCGCTGCGCCGCTGGAAGTGCACCTCGCGACGCGACCGGAGGATGCCGATGCCGTGCTCAGCCGCTTGCCGGCCGGTTCACTCGTCGCCAACGCCACCGGGCTTGGCAAGGATGCCCCGGGCTCGCCGCTCTCGGCGGCGGCGCAGTTTCCCGAGCGCGGCGTGGTGTGGGAATTCAACTACCGCGGCCAGCTCGTGTTCCTCGAGCAGGCGCGGGCGCAGGAGGCAGCGCGCGGGCTGCGGATCGCCGACGGCTGGACCTATTTCCTCCACGGCTGGACGCACGTGATCGCGGACGTGTTTGACTGCGCGATCCCGACGGCCGGTCCGCTCTTCGACGATCTCGGGCGCATCGCGGCGGCGGCGCGGTGAGCACCCCCGCGGGAGAACAGCCGCGGCAAGCGGTGCCACGTGGAATTCCTTTGCGCGGGATTTCCTGCACTTGCCCCGCGCGATCATCGTCCTTGGGATCGTGGGGATGAAACGCCGGCAGTTGCGCGGATTCGACCTCAAGCAGATTGAGGGCGTGGACCAGCTCATCGGCGTCGATGAGGTGGGGCGCGGGGCGTTTGCCGGGCCGGTGGTCGCGGCCGCGGTGGTGGTTTCCCGGGATTTCCTGGAGAGTCGCTGGGCCGTGACAAAGTCCGGCCGGGTCAACGACTCCAAGCTCCTCAGCGCCGCGCAGCGCGACGAGCTGTGGGCGGAGTTCGAAGAGCTGGCGGCCACAGGCAAGATCCACGCGAACCACGGCCTCGCGAGCGTGGCCGAGATCGCGGAGCTGAACATCCTGGGCGCGACCAAGCTCGCGATGCGGCGGGCGTTGGGCGGCATCTATCCGCCGGAGGCGTTTGCGACCGCACCGGAGGAGCCGGACCTGTTTTCGAGCCTGGAGGAGCGGGCGGCATTTCAGCCGGCGGTGTCCGCCCGCGTGCTGGTGGATGGGCTGCCGCTCCGAGGCTTTCCCTACCCGCACCGGGCCTTCGTGAAAGGCGACTCGCGGTCGCTCTGCATCGCGATGGCCTCGATCATCGCCAAGGTGGCGCGGGATCGCCTGATGGTGGGGCTGGAAACAAAATTTCCCGGCTATGGCTTTGCCCAGCACAAGGGCTACGGGACCGAGGAGCACCGCGATGCCGTGCTGCGGCTCGGGCGGTGCGCGGAGCACCGGGAGGCGTTCTTGCGCAAGCTGCTCGCCGTGCGAGTGGATCCGGCGCAGATGGACTTCCTCGGCGCGACGGCGGAGGGAGCGGCTGGCGGTGCGATGCCGCCGCCCTGATCAGTGGCGGAGCGGGGCGGCCGCCGTCAGGGTCTGGCCGCTGGTCTGCGCCTCAGGGGCGACAGGGTGAAACCCGTCGGCATCTTCGTAGCCTTCCTTGGCGGTCAGCGCCGCATACACAGTCACGACCGAGCCGAGGGCGACAAGACCGAGGAGCGTGTAGAGCGTGGCGACCATGGAGGCGAGGGATGGCTAGTTATCGGCCGAACCGCTGGGAGACTTGAGGGGATTCAAGCCAGAATCCGGCCGCTGACGACGGACGGCTGCTCTACCCGGAGGTGCCCTTTCGGGCGGGGGCGGGATTCTACTTCTTGCCTGCCTTGGTGACCGGCGGCTCCTCCGGCAGCCGGCCGTTGTAGCCCTTGAAGATATCCAGCGGATCCTCGATCACGCCACCCTGGTCTCCGCTCTCGATCAGCCACTGGTCCACGAGCGCGCGCAGCTCCTTCAGCTTGGCGGCGTGGGCGGGGGTGGTGGCGAGATTTTTGACCTCGTGGGGATCGGCGTTCAGGTCGAACAGCTCCTCGACGGGCTTGCGGTCGGCGGCGAAGAGCGCGGCCTCGGGCGTGAGCTTCCCTTCCTTGGCGAGCTGTTTCACGAGAACCCAGGTGGGATACTGCGTTTCCTTGTAGGCGTTGTGCTGCATGTAGGGGATGCCGGGAAAATAGTTGCGGATGTATTTCCACTGCGGGGTGCGGACGGCGCGCATGCGGTCGGTGGAAGCATCCATGCGGTCGCGGGCGGCGAAGATGTGGCTGCGCGGGGTCGCGCCGGCGGCGAGAAAGTCGCGCCCTTGCATCACCGCGTTCGGTTTCACGCCGGCGAAGCCGAGCATCGCGGCGGAGATGTCGATCGCGGAGATCATCTGCGAATCGACCGTGCCGGCGCGGCGGCGGTCGGGCCAAGCGATGAGGAGCGGGATGGAGATGCCGCCGTCGTAGAGAAACTGCTTCGAGCGGAAGAGGCACTGGCCGTTGTCGCCGATGAAGACGATGATGGTGTCCTGGGCGAGGCCGTCCTTCTCCAGTCGCGCGAGCACTTCGCCGACGTAGGAATCCATGAGCGCGATCGCGTCGAGGTAGTTGGCGTATTCTTCGCGGGCCACGGGGTGATCGGGGTAGTAGGGCGGCAGCTTCAGCTTCGCTGGGTCCACGCGGCCGACCGGGGAATCCTTTGAGCGCACGAGCGTCCAGCCGGGGCCCTTGTGACTCTCTTGGATCGTGATTTGGGCGAAGAAAGGCTGGCCCGGCTTGCGTCCGTTCCAGTCGCGACCGTCGAAGGGCGGCGTGGGCGTGAGGAAGTTGAAATCGGTTTTGCCCGCGCCGTCCGAGCCGGTGATGCGCAGGCCTCCCGACGTGGCTTTCCGGGCCCGGTCCGGGCCGGCGGAGAGGTTGGCGGTGTAGTAGCCGGCGTCGCGGAAGTAATCGGTGATCGTGCGCACGCCGGCGGGGAGCGGTTTCTTGTTCCATTGCCAGGTGCGATGCTGATGCGCGCCGATGGTCGTCTGATACATGCCGGTCATGATCGCGGAACGGCTCGTGGAGCAGACGGGCGCGGTGGTGAACGCGTTGGTGTAGCGGACGCCGCGCGCGGCCAGCCGATCGAGATGAGGCGTGCTGACGAGAGGAGTGCCGTAGCAGCTGAGCTGCGGCCCGATGTCCTCGGCGAGGATGAAGAGGATGTTGGGCTTGGACGCAGTCGCGCCGCGGGCGACGACGACAAGGGCGATGAGCAAGGGGAGGGAGCGCAGGAGCTTCATGGTGGAGATGGGGGATTCCGGTTGCTTGCGGATTGGCGGGAGCGCGCCGCAGGCGCAACGGGCACGCGAACTTGGCCGGCGCCGGTTGCACCGTCCAGTGTTTCGGCGAGTATTGTTGGTGGCGGCGCGGAGTTCTTTCCGAGAAACCGGCCGGGCTTAACAGGTTCACCCAGAATTCAGCGTGCACGATCTGACGATTCGCATCACATCTGCTCCCTCCCATGCCGCGTTCCCTCCTGTTTCTTGCCGCCTTGGTTATTGGTCTCGTGTCACGCGTGCAGGCCGCGTCGCCCGCCGTGCTCGAGATTCGCGAAGGCGACTCGATTTGCCTCGTCGGCAACACGCTCGCCGAGCGCCTCCAGCACTTCAACCACTGGGAAACCCTGCTGCACCAGCGCTTCCCGCGGCACCGCCTCGTCGTGCGCAACCTCGCGTGGCCGGCCGACGAAGTCGTGCTGCGCCCGCGCGCCGAGGGCTTCGGCACGCCGGAGGAGCACCTCACGTTCAGCAAGGCCGACGTGATCCTGGCGTTCTTCGGCTTCAACGAGTCCTTTGCCGGCCCCGCCGGCCTTGAGCGCTTCAAGGCCGATCTCGACGAGTGGTTGGCCGCGACTCTCAAGGCCAATTTCTCCGGCAAGGGCGCGCCGCGCGTCGCCCTCGTCTCGCCCATCGCGCACGAGAATCTCCGGAGCCCGCATCTGCCGGACGGCTCGGCCAACAACCGCAATCTCGAACTCTACACGGCCGCCATGCGCGATGTTGCCGCGAAGCACAGCGTGGTGTTCGCGGATGTGTTTGCGCCGACGCGCCGGCTCTTCGCCGACAACCGGGGCGCCGTCTTCACCCTCAACGGCGTGCATCTAAACGAGCGCGGCGACGCGGCGTTTGCGCCCATCCTCGACCGTGCGCTTTTCGGCGGCACCGCCGCCGAGCCGAGCGTCAACGAGGGCCTGCGCGCCGCCGTCGCGGACAAGAGTTTCCACTGGTATCACCGCTACCGGATCGTTGATTCCTACTACGTTTATGGCGGCCGGTCCGGCCTCAAGTTTGCCGACGGCGAACAGGCCAACCGCGACGTGATGGAGCGGGAGCGCGCCGTGCTCGATGTGATGGTGTTCAATCGCGATCAACGCATCTGGTCACTCGCGCGCGACGGTGGCGTGCCTGCGCGGGTCGACGACAGCAACGTCCCGCCGTTCCTGCCGGTCGCGACCTACTTCGGCCTCGGCAAGAAGACCGATGCCGGGGCCAACACCGGCCAGACCAGCAAGACCGCCGAGGGCGATTCGGCCAAGATCCTCTCGGCCGCCGAGACGCTCAAGGGCTTCACCCTTGCACCCGGCTACGCGATCAACCTCTTCGCCGGCGAGGAGCAGTTCCCCGAGCTCGGCAACGCCACCGCCACCGCGTTCGATGCGCAGGGCCGCCTCTGGGTCTCCGTCATGCCCACCTATCCGCAGTGGCGCCCGGGCGAGCCGATGAATGACAAGCTCATCATCCTCACCGACACCGACGGCGATGGAAAAGCGGATCAACTCAAAGTCTTCGCCGACGATCTCCACATCCCGATCGGCTTCGAGTTTTGGAATGGCGGCGTGATTGTCGGCGGGCAGCGCGAGCTGCTGTTTCTCAAGGACACCAACGGCGACGACCGCGCCGATGTGCGCCAGATCCTCCTCAGCGGCTTCGACTCCGCCGACAGCCACCACGTGATCAACCAGTTCACGTTTGATCCGGGCGGTGCGCTGTATTTCCAGGAAGGCACTTTCCATTTTTCGCAGGTCGAGACGCCCTACGGCCCCGTGCGCTCGAAGAACGCGGCGACCTACCGCTACGAGCCGCTCACGCACAAACTCGATGTCTTCATCGCCTACAACTACGCCAACCCCCACGGCCAGACCTTCGACCGCTGGGGCCAGAGCTTCATCTCGGACTCGTCTGGCGGCGCGAACTACTTCGGCACGGCCATCTCCGGCCATCTCCCGTATCCCGACAAGCACCCGACGCTGAAGCAGTTTTTCCCGAAGCGCGTGCGTCCGACGAGCGGGTGCGAGTTTGTCACTTCGCGGCATTTCCCCGACGAGGCGCAGGGGCTCTTCCTGCTCAACAACACCATCGGTGTGCAGGGCATCCTGCAGCACACGGTGAAGCAGGTCGGGAGCGGTTTCGAGGGGAAAGAAATCGAGCCGTTGCTCATGAGCGACGACCGCAACTTCCGTCCCGTGGACATGGAATTCGGCCCCGACGGCGCGCTCTACATCACCGATTGGCAGGAGGCGCTCATCGGCCACATGCAGTATTCCATCCGCGATCCGTTGCGCGACCGCGTCCACGCCCGCATCTGGCGCATCACATATCCTTCGCGTCCGCTTGTGCCCATCACGCCCATCGCCGGCGAGCCCATCGAAAAACTCCTCGAGGCGCTAAAGCTCCCCGAGGATCGCACCCGCCTCCGGGCCAAGCAGGAACTTGCCACTCGAGCGCCCGGGCAGGTGCTTCCCGCGGTGCAGCGCTGGCTCGCGGCGCTCGATGCCACGGCGCCGGGCTATCAGCATCAGCGCGCCGAGGCGCTCTGGGTGCACCAATGGTTCAATGTCGTGAATCTGCCGCTCCTCCGCGAGCAGCTCCGCGCCGCCGAGCCGATGGCCCGCGCCGCGGCGACGCGCGTGCTCTGCTACTGGCGCGATCGCGTGCCCGAGGCGCTCGATCTGCTCATGACGCAGGCGAAGGACGAACACCCGATCGTCCGCCTCGAGGCCGTGCGCGCGGCGAGTTTTTTCAAGGGCATCAAGGCCGTCGAGGTCGCCCTCGAAATCCTCAACCACGAACGCGACTATTACCTCGATTACGTGCTGGAGGAGACGATGCGCGCCCTCGCGCCGTCGCCGGCCGACGTCAAGGATCCGCGCGGCCTCCAGTTCGTGCTCGGCCGCATGTCCAACGCGGAACTTGAGAAGGCGCCCGCGCTCGAACCCGTCTGGCTCGCCCAGGTCGAGCGCAAGGGGCTCGATCCGGCGGTGCGCGAGACGGCGCTCACGGCGCTGGCCGCCCTGCGCAAGACCACGCGCGAGGCCGAAATCGTCGCCGCCCTCTCGCGCATGGACGAGCGCGGCAAGGACACCGGCGCCGCCGATGAACTCGGCCGCCTACTCGCCGCCTCGCCCCGCCCGTCGCTCACGGCCTTGCGCTCCGAGATTCAGCGGCTCGCCTCCAAGGACCCCGCGCTCGCCCCGGCCCGCCGTGCGGCGATTATCGCCCGTGCCGTGATCGACGACGATGCGGCCAATGTCTGGGACATGACCGCCGTGAAGGCCGATTCGCGCGTGCTCCTGCTCGATGGCCTGGCCCTCTTGGGCGACGCCGCGCTGCGCGCCAAGTTTTTCCCGCGCGTCGCCGCGCTTTTTGACCCGGATGCGCCGCGGCCCCTCGGAGCGGTCCGCACCGCCGCGCTGCGCGCGCTGCCATTGCTCGGCGAGGCCAACGCCACGGCGAGCTTCGCCATCCTCGCGCGCGAGTATGCCGGCGGCGTGCAGCGCCCCGTCATCACCCGGGCGCTGCTGGCCTTGCCTCGCACTGCTTGGGAGGCCAAGTCCGCCGCCGAGATTGCGGCGAACCTGCTGGCCCACGCGAAAGCCGTGCCCGTCGATCGCCGCACCGCGCAGGATTTCGTCGAGACTGTGCAGCTCGGCACCGAGCTCGCCGCTTTGCTGCCCGCCGAGGAAGGCGCCCGCACCCGCAAGGCCCTCCGTGAGCTGGGAGTGGCTGTTTTCATCGTGAAGACCCTGCGCGAACAGATGAAGTTCGATGTCCCCCAGCTCGTGGTCGAGGCCGGCAAGCCCTTCGAGATCATCTTTGAGAACACGGACATCATGCCGCACAACCTCGTCGTCGTGCAGCCCGGCACGCGCGAGGCAATCGGCACCGCGGCGATGACCATGCCCGCCACGCCCGACAAAGCCGGCCGCCTCTACGTGCCCGATCATCCTGGCGTGATCGCGGCGACCAAGATGCTCGAGCCGGGCCAGAAGGAGCGGCTGCGTGTCACCGCGCCGAAGGAACCCGGGATTTACGAATACGTCTGCACGTTTCCCGGCCACTGGACCATCATGTGGGGCAAGTTGATTGTGGTGACGGATGTGGATGCCGTGCCGGCCGCGGCGCCCGCGCCTGCGACTCCGCCCGGCGCGCACCACAAGCACACGCCATGAAACGCCGGGAGTTCCTCCATCAGGCCGGCGGCTTTGCCGCCATGGCGCTCGCCGCGCGAGCGGCCGCGGCGGAGGGCGCTCCGGTGTTGAAAGCCGCGATCATCGGGCACACGGGCCGGGGAAATTTTGGCCACGGCCTCGATGTGATTTTCAACGACCGCCCCGGCATCGAGGTCGTCGCGGCCGCCGATCCGGATCCGGCGGGCCGGGCCCGGGCGCAGAAGGCGGCGCGGGCCGCGCGAGCCTACGCCGACTATCGGGAAATGCTGGAGAAGGAAAAGCCGCAGCTCGTGAGCGTCGCTCCGCGCCTGACCGATCAGCGCCACGCCATGGTCAGCGCGGCGCTGGCCGCGGGGGCGCACGTCTATTGCGAAAAGCCCTTCATGCGCACGCTGGCGGAGGCGGACGACATCCTGTCGCAGGCCGCTCGTGTCCGCCGCAAAATCGCCGTGGCGCATCAGGGGCGGGTTTCACCGGCGACGTTGCTGCTCAAGCGGAGGCTCGACGAAGGCCTGATCGGCGACCTCATCGAAATCCGGGCGCATGGAAAACAGGATCGCCGGGCGGGCGGGGAGGACATGGTCGTGCTGGGCACGCACCAGTTTGATCTTGTGCGTTTCATCGCGGGAGATCCGCTGTGGTGCACGGCGCGCATCCTCCAGCGCGGGCGGGAAGTGAGGCGGGCCGACATCCGTGCCGCGACGGAGGACATCGGCCCGGTGATCGGCGATGAGATCGAGGCGATGTTCGCTTTTCCGCTCGGCGTGAATGTCCATTACACCAGTCGCGCTCGCAATGCCGCGGCAGCCGGTCCTTGGGCCATCGAAGTGATCGGGACCAAGGGGCGGATGCGCCTGCTGTGCGACCCGCACACTCAGGCGCTGGTGATGCGCGAATCGCCGCTTTCCTCGACGGGCCAGACACGCGAGTGGCTGCCGCTTACGGACGAGACGACCGACACGCCGACGGCCCGGGACGCCAGCTTCGCGGCAGCCAACGGCCGGGTGGTCGACGACTGGCTTGCCGCCATCGCGGCGAACCGTGAGCCCGTGTGCAACGGCCACGCCGCGATGTGCTCCTTGGAGATGATCCACGCGGTGTTTACCGCGGGTCTGTCGGGTGGCCGGGTCGCGATCCCATTGGCGAGCCGGGCCCATCCGTTGGCGGGATAGGGGACTTTGGACTCACGCAAGATTCATGGCACCTGCGGATTCCGCTCGTGTCGTAGGGCACTGCTTTCATCGTCGGCGCGCAGGTCCCCTCCTGTTGCCCGGCTTTCTTCAAAAACCCTGTAAAACTGCCCGCTGCTTTTACCCACCTCTTGAGCGTAGCACCGCGAATAGGCGGAATGCGCGTTCTCTGGTATCTTACTAATCATGCAATCCGCACTCACAGTCTTCTGGATTTTGTCGGGCCTCGGATTTGCTGCCGGTATCATTGTTACGGTTGTCGGGCTCATTCGGGCCCCCGAGGGATTCGAGGACGAATCCGGTTTCCATCATGCCGAATCGTCCGCCTCGCGCAAAGCCAAGCTGGCCAATGCGGGCCACGCGGTGCGGCCGAGCCAGCCGGAACTGGCCTGAACGGACAAGACGCCGGCCGGAGACGGACCGCGGTGGCCAGCCCATGCGCTCGGCATTCAGTTTTTCCGGCGTTGGGTAACAAAAGCGAAGGCGCCGAGCTTGCTCGCAGTGAGCACATCGGGTGCCCCGTCGCCGTTTACATCCACGGCTTCGACCTGCGTGCCGAGCGCGGAGGCATCGTCAATGAGGTGAGGGACATAGCGCGCTCCTCCCGGGGTTGAAGGGTCGCGGATCAACTGGAACCAGTAGTTCACCGGCGTGCCCATCGGCTCGACGTCGCCGGTCGGGCCGTGGGCCCAACGGCGCTTGCCGGTGACAATATCCTTCAGGCCATCGCCATTGAGGTCGGCGAGGGTCAGCGCGTGGGGTTGGGAGAAGGCTACGCCGAACTGCTTCTCCTCCTCGCGTGTGCCCATGATGCGGCGCTCGGTGAACGTGATCGCGCCGTCGGCGGCGCGCTTCTGCTCAAACCACGAGAGGCCCCAGCCGTGGGCGTTCTTGGCGGTGATGATGTCGTTCTTGCCGTCGCCGTTTACATCCATGACGAGGATCTGCGCCCCGCCGCGATCCGTGCTCAGGACGAAGGGGTGCTTTTTCCAGAGTGTGCCGGCGGGCGTGGATTTGGGCGGCTGTTCAAACCAGCCTTCGTTGAGCACGAGATCGTTGAGGCCGTCGCCGTTGATATCGCCGACACCCTCGCCGTGGTAGTAATGGTTGTAGTCGCCCTTTTCCGAGATCGGAATGAAACGCCACGGCTTCTCGGGTGCTGCCCAATCGGGCGCATACCAGCCCCATTGCTTGATTTTGTCGGTGGCGACAGTGCCGGAGATGGAGAGGATCTCGGGCCGGCCGTCGCCGTCGATGTCGAGGAACTGCGGGGCCTCGCCGAAGACGCGGGGCGAGATCAGGTGCTTCTTCCACGGTGTGCCTGCGGTGGTGACGGCGCCTTTGCCGGGATTGCGATACCAGTAGGCTTCGTGAAACAGCACGCGGCCGAGCACGATGATGTCCAGCCAGCCGTCGCCATCGAGATCGTGGATGAAGGTGAACATTGAGTTGCTCGGCTTCTCCTCCACGGGCTGCGGCACCATGGGGTAGAATTCGTGCTTCGTTTTGAACGTTGGCCCGGCATACCAATACGGCCCGGCGACGATATCGACATGCCCGTCGCGATCGATGTCGGCGGCGTTGATGCCGTCGGCGAGGTATTGGTCGGTCAGCGTGATTTTCTGGAAGGTGATCGGTGCTGAAAAAAGCGGCGCAGCGGCACAGGCGAAACAGACGAAGAAATGAGCCAGAGAGGATTTCATGCGAAGGGATTTGAGCGCGGGAAGCGGGCCGAACAAATCAGTCCACCCCTTTGCCGCCGGCTTTGCGGGCTTTTGCCGGGTCATAGTCGGGGTTGAGCGCAGGCATCTGCGCGTTGGTCGCCTTACGGTGGGCGGCCAGCATCGAGAGCAGGTTGGCGACGCGCGCGGGATCAGAAGCGGCGAGGTTTTTCGATTCGGTGGGATCGGTGCGGAGGTTGTAGAGCTCGGGGGCGCGGCCGGTCTTGGCTAGGGTGTGCTCGTAATACTCAACCAGCTTCCAATCGCCCGCGCGCACGGCGCCGGCAGGGCCGCCGTCACCGGCCGAGTGGTAGTGCGGGTAGTGCCAGTAGATCGCGGAGCGCGCGGGCGGCGGACCGCCGCGCAGATGGGCGGCGAGGCTGAGGCCATCGACGACGGCATCGGGCGCGGCCGGCTGGCCGGTGAGTTCCAGCAGGGTGGGAAAGAAATCCACCGTGGTCACAGGTGCATCGCTCACGCGGCCGGCCGAGATGACGCCCGGCCAGCGCATCAGCAGCGGGACGCGGATGCCGCCTTCGTGAAGCTGGGCCTTGCCGCCGCGGTGCGGCGTTTGCGCGGCGTCCTTCAGCAGGCCGCCGTTGTCGCCGTAAAAAATCACGATCGTGTTTTCGCGGAGGCCGAGGGCGTCGAGCTTGGCGAGCAGGCGGCTCACGCTGTCGTCGAGGACTTCCATCATGGCGGCGATGACCGGGCTGTTTTCCGGCCGATCGGACCCGGGGCGGGCGCGGTATTTCGCCACCAGCGCGCGCGGCGCCATGACGGGTGCGTGGATGGTGTTGTGCGGAAGATAGAGGAAGAACGGCCGGGCGCGATGGCGCTCGATGAATTCCAGAGCGCGCGCGGTGGTGGACTCGACGCCGTGCGCATCGCTCTCCGGATCGGCGCTGGGCTTGGGTTTGTGCGTGATGAAGACCTCTTGAAAGCCCTGGCGGTCGGGGCCCTCGGCGATGCTGTCGGTGCCGATGTAAGCGCGGGCCAGGTGCCACTTGCCGAAGAGCGCGGTGGCGTAGCCGCGGGCGGTGAGCTCCTCGGCGAGGGTGATGGCGGAGAGCGGCAGAAACTTTTGCCAGTCCGGCTGCCGCAGGCGCTCCGCGGGAAATGCCCCGCCCGGAATGAAGTCGGTGATTCGCGTGCGCGCGGGATACTGGCCGGTCATCAGGGCGGCGCGCGTCGGCGAACAGACCGGGCATGCGGCGTAGGCCGCGTTAAACTTCATGCCGTCGCGCGCGAGCGTGTCGATGTGCGGCGTCTGGTAGAATCCATTGCCATAGGCACCGACGGGCGGCGTGCCGAGATCGTCAGCGAAGATGAAGATGAAATTGGGCGGCGCGGCCTGAATCGTCGGCACCACTAATGACAGGGCGACCAGGGCGGACAGGCAGGCTAGGAGGGGGCGCATAGGCGAGGGGGTGGGGCAGCAGCGTGGCACGACGGCGGGGATTTGGGAGCCTGATGTTTTTCCGGCAAGCCCGCGGTTCGAATCGCGGACCGCAGGCACATGGGGCGGCTGCACGGGCTTTGACTCGGCGGGCGGCGGCGCTAGCGCTCTACGCACCATGAATTCGCTTCGCCTCATCGTCGCGTTCCTCGTTGTCGCCGCCGTTGCATTCGCGGCCGAAAAACGCCCCATCACCCCGCAGGATCTCTGGGCCATCAAGCGCGTCGGCAGCCCGTCGCTTTCGCCGGACGCGAAGGAGGTCGTCTTCACCGTGCAGGAGTGGTCGATCGAGAAAAACAAGAGCACGACCAACCTCTGGCTCGTCGCCGTCGCCGGGGGCGAGCCGCGTCGACTCACAACTGCGGCCACCTCCGACTCCGCGCCGGCCTGGAGCCCCGACGGCACGCGGATCGCCTTTCTCTCCAAGCGCGGCGACGACGAGACCAACGCCCTCTACGTCCTCCCGCGCCACGGGGGCGAGGCGGAGAAAATCCTCGAGCTGCCCTACGCGCTCGCCACGCCCAAGTGGATGCCCGATGGCAAGTCGATCGTCGTCCAGACCAAGGTCATCCCCGAGCTCGTCGGCCAGTGGGCCAAGGCCGACCTCGCCGCGATGAAGAAGGAGATCAAGCGCCGCAAGGATTCCAAGATGACCGCCAAGGTCACCGAGAACCGCCAGTATCGCTACTGGGATGCCTGGCTGACCGACAACCTCGCGAGCCGCCTCCTCCTCGTCGATGTCACCGCCAAGACCTTCCGCGATCTCACGCCCAAGCGGGACTACCTCTTCTCGAATGCCGGCGACGCCGCCTTCGATATTGCGCCCGACGGCAAGTCGATCGCGCTCGTGATGAACACGACGCGCCCGCCGTTCCGCGATGACAACAACGCCGACATCTACCTCGTCTCCACCGACGGCAAAGGCGATCCCCGCAACCTCACGCCCGAGGGCAAGGGCAGTGAATCGGCGCCGGTGTTCGCGCCCGACGGAAAGTCGCTCGCCTTCGCGCGCACGCCCACAACGACCGCCGGCGAGAGCCGCCGCGTGTGGCGCCACGATTTTGCCACCGGGAAAAACAGGCCGCTCACTGCGCAGCACGACTGGTCGTTCGACGAGATCAAGTTCTCGGCCGACGGCGCGCATCTCTGGCTGACCGCCGAGGAAAAGGGCCTGCTTCCCATCTTCCGCCTCGCGCTCGACGGCTCCGGCCCGCCGATCCCGATGTTCAAGGAAGGCACCGCGACCGCGATCGATGTCGCCGGTCGCACCGTGGTTTTCCTCAAGGAATCAACCCATCGTCCCGCGGAGCTCTTCACGCTCAACGGTGACGGCTCCGCCAAGGCCCTCACGCGCTTCAACGAAGCCTTCATGGCTCAGCTCGATCTCGGCAAACAGGAGAGCTACTGGTTCAAGGGCGCGCAGGGCGCCGACATCCACGGCTGGATCGTCTTCCCGCCCGGCTACGATGCGGACAAAAAATATCCGCTCGTGCAGCTGATGCACGGCGGCCCGCACACGATGAACCGCGACGCGTTCAGCTACCGCTGGAACACCCAAGTCTTTGCCGCCACCGGCGCCGTCGTCACCTGGGTGAACCGCCACGGCTCGACTGGCTTCGGCGAGAAGTTCGCCCAGAGCATCCTCAACGAGTGGGGCGACAAGCCATTCGAGGACATCATGCGCTCGACGGATTTTCTTCTGAAAAAATATCCCAACCTCGATCCCGATCGCATGGCCGCCGCCGGCGCGAGCTACGGCGGCTACATGGCCGCGTGGGTGCTCGGCCACACCGATCGTTTCAAGGCCATCATCGATCACGCCGGCGTGAACAACTCCTACGCGCAATACGGCAGCGACGTGCCCCACGGCTTTCCCAAGGTGATGGGCGGCAAACCGTGGGACAACCTCGAGGGCATGCAGCGGCAGAACCCGCTGTTCTATGCGAAGAATTTCAAGACCCCCACGCTCGTGATCCACGGCGAGCTCGACTACCGCGTGCCCTACTACCAGGGCCTCGAGCTCTACGGCATCCTCCAGGCGATGGGCGTGCCCTCCCGCCTCGTCGTCTATCCCAACGAGAACCACTGGATCCTCACCCCGCAGAACGCGATCCACTGGCACTGGGAGATGCAGGACTGGCTCGCGCGCCACATCGGCGTGAAGCCCGCGCTGGAGAAACCGAACTTCGACGGCGAGACGCGCTGACCAAGGAGGAACGGGCTGCTCTTTTCCTCGCGATGAGCCTCGATCAAGTGATGTCCGCGCTGGCCGCCCTCGGCCGCGAATCGATCAAACGCGTGCTGCTCAAGCACGGCGCGCGGGAGCCGTTCTTCGGCGTGCGCATCGGCGACATGAAGCCGCTCCAGAAAAAACTGAAGGGTGAGCAGGCCCTCGCGTTGCAGCTCTACGCGACCGGCAACAGCGACGCGCAATACGTCGCCGGCCTGATCGCCGACGGCGCGCGGATGACCCGCGCGCAGCTCCAGCGTTGGGCCGACACCGCCGCGTGGAAAATGGTGGGCAACTACACGGTGCCGTGGGTCGCCTCCGAGCATCCCGACGGCTTTGCCCTCGCGCGCCAGTGGATCGACGCGAAGCAGGAGAGTATCGTGTGTTCCGGCTGGGCCACCCTCAGCGCCCTGGCCGCGACCGTGCCCGACGACAAGCTGCCACTGAAGGAATTCGGCGCGTTGCTCGACCGCGTGGCGCGCACGCTGCGCGACTCGCCCGACGAGGTGCGCTACCAGATGAACGGATTCGTGATCGCCTGCGGCACCTACATTGCGCCGCTCGGCGACCAGGCGATCGCCACCGCGCGGAAGCTCGGTCGCGTCGAAGTCGATATGGGCGACACGGAATGCAAGGTGCCCGACGCCGAGAGCTACATCATGAAGAGCCGCCGCGGCGCGCCTGTCGCGCGGAAGCGGAAAACGGTGCGGTGCTGATTACCAGCCGCCCGGCGGCAATGCCCGGCTTGCCCTCCGGCCCCCGGACACCCGATGGTGGGGGCGCGTGACTTCCGGTGAAAAACTCTGCCTCGCCTGCGGGCTCTGCTGCGATGGCACGCTCTTCGACAACGTCCGCCTCGGCCCGGGCGACGACGCGAAGGAACTGAAAGCCCTCGGCCTGCCGGTGTCGGTCTCACGTGCCCGGGCGCCGGTCACCTACTTTCGCCAGCCCTGCGCCGCCCTGTGCGCGGATCGCACGTGCCGGCTCTACGCTGACCGGCCGGGGCAATGCCGCACCTTTGAGTGCGGTGTGTTCAAGGCCGCCCAGGCGGGCCGGATTGCCGCCCCCGCGGCGTTGCGTTTGATCAAACAAGCCCGGCGGCAAGCGGACCACATCCGCGGCCTCCTGCGCCAGCTGGGCGACACCGAGGAACACCGTTCGTTGGGCGAGCGCTTCCGCCGCACGCAACGGCGCATGGAATCAGGCCGCGCGGACGCGACGGCGGCGGGCACGTTCGCGGAATTGGGTTTGGCGATGCACGCCTTCGGCCTGATGGCGCACGAAAAATTCCACACGAGGGAGAAACGCGAGGAGCCGCCGGGTCGTGGTGCGTGAGAGCTCGGCTCGAAAGGCAGTAAGACCAACGAGCGTTCGCTTTTTCCTGTCATTGCGAGGAGAGGAGCGACGAAGCAATCCAGCTGGATTGCCGCGGCGCGCGGCGCGCGCCTCGCAATGACAAAGGTCTAATAGGAAACGGCTGCTAGTATAGCCCGCCTGCAGCACAATCCAGCGCGCGCGAGCGCGCACTTATTTCACGGTCACCGTGATCTTCTCGGAAACCCATTCCTTGCCCAACGGGACGTGCAGGTGATCGCCGAGGACGAGCTGCAGCGTGTGCGTGCCCGGCGTGAGTGTGACCGTGGTCTCCGTCTGTCCGCCGCCAAAATGGATGTGGTTCGCGTCCGAAGGGATGGGCAGGTTCATCGGCGGCAGGGTGGCGACATCGACGAGCAGGTGGTGATGGCCGGTGTTGGGGAGGTTCACGTTGGCCGGAGCCACGCCGCGGCCCTTCAGGCCGAAGCGCACGACCAAGGGGCTCGTCACCGTGTCGCCGTTGCGCGGCGTGATGAAATACACGCCCTCCTGGCTGGGCAACGCGGCCGCCGGCGGCGGCTGCTTCGAGCACGCGCCGAGCAACGCGCTCAAGACGATAAACAGGACAACACCGGGGATTCGCGTGGGGTTCATGGTCCGTCCTTCATGGAACGCGAGACCGCCTCATGCAACCACAGACAGGCGGCACTATGCAGCTCTGTTGGAAGCACGGTGCGCGACGAGTGCCGGTCAATTTTCGCCCAGCACTTTTTGCAGACGGGCGCGCAGACCCGAATCGCGAGTGAGTTTGAGCGCCCGGTTCACGTAGTGTTGCGCATCAGCCCGGTGGCCGTGGGCGGCCAGTAGTTCGGCGAGTTCGGTGGCCAGCTCGGCGTCGTAGGGAAACAACCGCGCGCCGTGCTCGATCGCGGCCAAATGTTCGCGGTCGGGCGGCACGGCGCTGTGCGCCCAGACTTTCGCGATCTCGCGGTAGATGAGGGAAAGCTGCTGCGGAAGCCGCTGCGCGCGGAACAACGGCGTGAGCAGGGCGGCGACGGCCTCGCGATTGTAGCGTGGGAGGTCGGCGCCCTTTTGCATCGCATCCGCACGCATTCGCGCCAGCTCAAGATAGGCTCGTGGACGAGGCACCGGCTCCGCGGCGGCGCCCACCGCCTCGAGATAGGTGTAGGCGCGGGTTTCGTCGCGCCGTTGCCGCGCCATCAAGCCCAGCGACGCCAGCAACTGCAGGTCGCGTTCGCCGCGGAGATAGGCGGTGACGAATTCCCGCCGCGCCGGCTCCTCCTGCCCGGTCAATCGAAACGTCTCGCCCTTGATGCGGCCGATTTCGGCGTCGGTCGCGGGGCGAATGACTGGTTGCGCGGATGAACCCACAAGCGATTTCCCGTCCGTCGCCTCGATGCGAAGTCCCTTGAAGTTGAGATCGGTCCAGTGGGCGCGGATGCGCAGCGCCATGGCCCCGTAGTCGAGGCCGAAGCACTCCTTGAAAAAGGCATCGGTGGGCGGCTCCGTGGAGGTCTGCGAGGCGAACTTGATGAATGCGGAGCGGAATTTTCCGTTGGCGCCGTAGAGACACAGATGGACGAAGGCCGCGCACTGTTGCCGCCACTGATACCCCGCGAAGGCGCCATCAGGCGCCGTGCCGCCGCGAACGGGGGAATCGTAGCCGACGGCAAAAAGCTGCTCCATGCTCAGCAGCGCCATCGCGCGCTCGATCGCATAGACTGTGGCGGGCATGACGCCGGTGCCGTATTCCTCGCTGGCCTGCGTGCCACCCCAGCCCGCGCGATTCTGCAGCGCGGTAAGCTCGGGCACGATGTCGGGCGTCACGATGCGCTCCTCGATCTGGCGGGCAAACAACCGCGGGCTCCCGATCTCGATCCATTTGTCCCCATATTCGATCGCGCCGTAAACGGCCGCCAGGCCCTCGGCGGCCCACGCCGGCAGGCGCGGCTTCATCTCGCTCAGGGAAAGGAGGACATATTGGCGGGAAAACTCCGCCATCGTGCGGGCTGGCCGGTCCCCGGCCAGCGTGGTTGCCGCCAGCGGCCGCAACTCGCCGTTGGGGCCCGTGGACAGAACATCCGCACCGGGGACGTTCACAGTCTTATTTTCATAGTCCACGATGATCGAAGCGATTTCCACGTCGCGCACGAAGCCGACATTTGTCACGCGCCTGGCCGGGCCGCTCGCATCCCGCATGAAGCGCTCATACTGTCCGCCCTTGCCGCAGAGCACGATCATCACGGGCTGCTCCGCGCGGATCAGCATGGTCGGGGCGGCCACCTGCAGCATGTTCAGAAACCGCCCGAGATCGCGCGTGAATTCCTTCGTCGTGCCTGCCGAGGCGTTGGAGAGGATCTCCAGGCCGCCGACCTTCACGTAGTCCCACGACTCGCGCGGCGGCAGCGGTTGCTGCTCGAAGACCCTGAACTCCGGCAAGCGCACAACCTGCTCGAGCGCTGTTGAGTCAGCGGCGGCGAGGGCGGCGGGCGCGGCGATGGCCAGCAGGGCTGGCCAGCTCAAGATACGAGCGGAGACATTGCGAAGAGCGGAGCGAACGGGTGGACGCATGGGACTCACGGGAAGAGATACGCGCGCCCGGTGGCCGTGATCAATCCGCAACCCACGGGAGCGCGATGGCTTCCGCGCTACGTTTTCTTCGCGAGCCTCACGCGAACTTTGCCGTGCCTTCGCTCACATGTGCTCCTCGTAGGTGATGTCGATCTTGGCGGTGAAGGCCTGTTTCTTGGCGGCGCCTTGGAAGCGGATGCTGTGCGTGAGTTCGTCGTAGGTGTAGCCGTTTTGCGGATCGGGGCGCACTTCCTGGCCATTGACCAGCACGCGGAGGCTCTTTTTGTAGAAGGTCGCGACGCCCGTGAGCGGCTCGAGCGCGACGGCGACCGTGTCGGCGATGCGATCGCCGAGCGCGGCGAGGGGCCCGGAGAAATCGCTCTCGATGTTCAGCACCGTGCCGCCCGTGAGCTCGGCGGCGCGCCGGTGCGAGATGTTGTTGGGCGACACCACGGCGTGCATCTCGAGCTTTCCGCGCTTGTTGCCCTTGGCGATGATGAAGGGGCGCAGCACCCAGTAGTTGATGTAGCCGTCGAGGGTCTGGCGCTTTTGCGGCGTGCGGGCGTTGAACTGATCGAGCAGGTCGGGGAGCTTGCCGTTTTCGACCCACTCGGCGGTGCGGGAGCCGTCGCGTTGCTCCTTCCACAGGGCCATGCGCGTCTCCTCCTCGTCCATGAAGAAGACCACGATCGTGGTGGCCTCGGGGCGGAGGAAGGCGTGCTGCTGGTTATAGTAGCCCGCGACGAAATTATACACGGCGGTGAACGCCGTGCGGTTGCTGGCGCCGTTGGTGCCGACTTTCACGAGCTCGGCGAAGAGGCTGTCGGGCGTCTTCGGCGTGACCCAGGGACGCTCCAGCGCGGGGAGCGTGACGAGCGTGCCGTTGCTCGCGACCCGCTTGGTCACCTGTTTCTCGCGCCCGCGGCTGTCGAGCACGGGCTTGCCGGCCGCGTCGAGCTGCACGGAGCGGACCTCCTTGAAATAGGGCTGGTCATCGGGGCGGCGGCTCGGATCGGCGTTCACGAAATCGGTCGTGAGCACGCCGATGCGGTAATCGAGATCGCGGGCGTGGAAGAGCTCGCGAAAGCGGCTCAGGTTAGCTGCGATGCGGTTCTGGTGCGCGGCCATCGAGGGCGAATTGTTGATCACAAAAACGAGGTCCACCTCGCGGCTGTGGGAGCGATCGACCGTGATGCGTTTCTGGGTGCGGTTCGGCTCGACGCTGACCGAGACGACATTCTCCACGCCGAGGTGCGGGTTGGCTTCGTCGATGGTGTAATACTTGAAGCGCTCCTCGCCGATGAAGCCGGGGTTGGGCGCGTAGGTGAGCTGGCCGGTGGCCCGATCGAGCTTGGCCGTGCCGTGCTGCGGCCTGGCCTTCTCATCGATCACGTAGGCGACCTTGGCGCCGATGATGGTGGCGCGGTCGGCCTGCGGCATGAAATCCTCATGGCTGGGCAGCTTCTGCGCGACGGGCGTGTTCGGACGGGTCGTGAGCGTGACACTCCGGGCGATCAGGGAGCGCGCGCGGTCGGCCTCGACCTCGAACTTCTGCATCACGACCGGCGGCGGCGCCTTCACCTTGATCGCGACCGTATTCTTGAACACGAGACCGGACGTCTCGTTGCGCACGGTGTAGGCGAACGAGTCCTCGCCCACGAAGCCCTCCTGCGGCTGGTAGGCAAAATAGCCGAGCCGCGAAGTCCGGGTCTTGAAGAAATCCGCCTCTTCGCCGCCCCCCGCCAGTCCGACGCGCCCATAGAGCGGCTCAGCCGTGATGGTGAAAATCAAATCGGTGCGTGACTCGGGGCTCACCACTTCCGCGGCCACGGTCAGCTGCCCGTGGGCGCCCGTGCCCTCCGTCTCGATCATCTGCGGGGTCGTCGAGACGATCGTGTCTTTGTCGCTGGGTGCGGCGGCGGCGAAGGCCGGCCCGCTCGCCAGCAGGGGCAGCAGGCACAGCACACGCAGCCACGGGCGGATGGTGATATCGAGGTTCATAGTGGTGAAGGCGATGCAGTGCATGACATCCGATCCGTCACGCCGGCCAGCGCCAAGTTCCCGCGATGGTTCGATCCGCCGCGCCCGCTGTCAAATGCGCGGCGACGGGGTGTTTGCGGCCGAGACTGCGCCGTGGGTCGTGTTGCGCATGGCCGGGTCTGATCGGATGCCGGCGGTCACGCCCGGTCGGCCGCGCGCGGCGAGCGCGAACTGTGCCGCTAGCTGGGTAGCAAACGATTCAACACGGCGCCCAGCGCCTGATCATAGACGACGTTTCCGCCATTGTCGCCGTTCGTCAAAATGATGAACCCGGAACGTCGATCAACCGAGGCCATGGCGAGGGAGCGGAATCCTGATTGGCCGCCGGAGTGGACGATCACGTTGCCCGTGGCCCGCTGCTGGACAGCCCAGCCGAGGGCCCATGCATTTGCGCCGTCGATTTTCTGCTGCTCATCGAGCTTCACCTGCGGCCGGACCATTTCGGCGAGGCTGCGCTGATTCAGGCGAAACTCGTCGCTCGGTTTCGGATCGAGAATCTCCAGCAGGAATCGCGCGTAATCGGTCGCGGTGGTGTGCAGGCCTCCCGCCGAGGCGTAGCGGGCTGCGTCGGTGGCCGAAGGTCTTGCCTTGGCCAGCGGGTTGCCCGCCAGATCATGCGGTCGGGTGACGTGCCGCGCGAAGCTTTCGTTCCAGAGGTAGCCGCTGGCTGCCATGCCGAAGGGTCTGAGCAGTCTCCGGTTCAGGCACGCGTCGATGTCGGTCGCGACGACTTCGAGGCCCGCCTCATATTTGGCGCGGTGCGCCGGGTCCGTGCGTCCGATCAAGTGAGTCACGACCGACTGGAGATAATAGTAGCCCTCGCCCGAATAGGAAAACTGCGTGCCCGGGGTGAAATGGATTTTCAGCGGCGCGCCGCCTGAGCGCCAGTCTTGGAAGCCGGTGGTGTGGGAAAGGACATGGCGGGCCGTGATGAGATCGAGACGTGCATCACCCGCGAGGAAGCGCGTGGGGGCATATTTGGTGAGCGGCGTGTCGAGATCGAGGATCCCCTGCTCGCAGAGCTTCAGGACAGCATAGGCGAAAACCGTTTTGCTCACCGAGGCCGCTTCGAACACCGTGTCGTGGTCGACCGGTTCCTGCGACGCGCTGTCCTTGACCCCGAATCCGCGACGCCAGACCAGCCTGGCATCATCAATGACGGCAATGGATGCACCGGGGACCTTGGAGTCTCGCAGGAGCGGCGGGATCAGCCGCTCCAGCTCGGCAATCATGGCGGCGTGATCGATCTTCGATGCGGCGGCGGGTATCGGCGTGCCCTGTGCGCGCGCCGTCGACGCGAGAAAGCTGCCGCCCAACACAGCCCGGCTGGTTTCGATCAGAAAATCTCTGCGGCGCATGGAAGCTGACGAAAATCATGTCATCCCGCGGCACAATAAAACTCGAAGTCCAACGCTGGGCGGTTTCAACGCCCAGGCGGCGTGCATTGCCCTCGGCAACAGGCGGACTCCGCTGGGATCTATGGCAGCAAACTCAGCAGATCGTCCGGGTGGGTTTTCTCGCGTTCGGTCGCGAGGTATTTCTCACCGCCGTGGTTCAGCACGACGAGTTTCACGGGATGCCCGTCGACGTTGACGAAAAACTCGTCGGTCCCCGCGTCGATGGCGGCGGTGGCGGATGCCTGTGAGAGCCGCCAGCGGGTGTGATCGGAATTCACGCCGCCGATGGCTTCGATGCGCTCGAGCGGATCGTGGCTGTAGGCGCGGCTGACGGTGGAGACTGCGCGGCGGCGGTAAGGTCGGGCCATGGTTGTGCCGGATCTTATCGCGGCGAATCGGCAAACGCGACCGCCATCCGGGGTTTGCCTTCGCACTGCCGCAAGCGAGTGCCAGGCTAGCCCCTTGGGTTGAAACAAGGTCCTCGCGCGCAGGGTCGGGCGACGAGATACTCCTTGCTTATGGCGGGACTTCAGCGACGGTCGCGGCTCGTTGATAGCGTTAGATGACAGTAGCTGGTGGGTCTTCAGGTGAGCTTTTGGTTCAGATGATGATTCGAAACCCGACAATCGGGAACGTGCTGACAGCAGACGAAGCAGACGAAACATCATCCATGAACTCCAAACTCTATGTTGGGAATATGTCCTTCAAATCCTCCGAGGCCGATCTTCGCGACGCCTTCGGCAAATTCGGCGCCGTGACCGACGTTTACATCGCCACGGATCGCGAGACGGGCCGCCCGCGCGGCTTTGCCTTCGTGACCATGGGCACCGCCGACGAGGCCAAGGCCGCCATCGAAAAGATGAACGGCGCCGACCTCGACGGTCGTCAGCTCACGGTCAACGAAGCCAAGCCGAAGGAAGAAATGGGCCGCTCCGGTGGCGCTGGCGGCGGTGGCCGCAATTTCAGCAGCCCGGATCGCCGGGCCGGTGCGTTCCAATCGCGCTATTGATCCCAACCGCGGCGCACTGCGTCGCGCGTGACTCTCAGGCGGGGTGCTCCGGCACCCCGCCTTTTTTATGGTGGGACTACACCCCATTTCGCTCGTCGCGTTTGTCGCCCATGCTGCGGGACAAAAATGCTGCAAACCACCTGGGCACGTCCCTGTTTCTCAACTGCGGCGCTTCGCCGTGCCCGGTCGTCATCCATGATGGGCATCGCCTGTTCGCTCGCTGGCCTGGCATTGGCGACGGGTTTGCTCGCGCAGACTCCCGATGCGGTCGGCTCCACGGCGCGGGCCCGCTCGGCGCCCGTGTTCACCGCCTATTTCGAAAACGACACCTTCACCGGCACCGATGAACACTACACCAACGGGCTGAAATTCTCGTGGCTTTCCGCGGACCTCGTCGATTGGGGACAGGTGGGCTGGCGGAAAACCCTCATCGAATTCCTGCCCTTCGTGAACCGGACGGCGGGCCAGAAGAATCTCGGCCTCGCCTTGGGCCAGAACATCTACACGCCGCGCGACATCCGGCGGATCAATCCCGATCCGGTCGATCGCCCGTATGCGGGCTGGCTTTACCTGGAGCTGGCGTTTGTCAGCAAGACTCCGGCGATCTCCGATACCATCGCGATTCAAGCCGGCCTCATCGGGCCGCACAGCCTCGCCGAGGATTCGCAGCGCATCGTGCATCAATGGAGCGGCGCCATCCGGCCGCGCGGCTGGGATTACCAGCTCCGTGATGAGCTGGGCGTGAATCTCGTCTATGAGCGCCGTTGGCGGCTCTATGCCCGCGCGCTGGTCGAGACGCTCGGGATTGATTTGGTGCCCCACGCGGGACTGAGCCTGGGCAACGTGCAGGCCTACGCCAATGCCGGCGGCACGGTGCGCTTCGGGCTCAACCTGCCCAGTGATTTTGGCGTCCAGCTGGCGCGGCCCGGCAGCGTGGGCGGCACGCCCGCCGACGATCTCGATCCGCGGGTGGCGCTGGATCGCAACTTCAGCGTCTTCGCCTTTGGCGCGGCGGATGGCCGGGCGGTGGCGCGGGATATTTTTCTGGATGGAAACACGTTTCGCTCCAGCCGATCCGTGGACAAGGAGCCCTTCGTGGGCGACCTCAGCGCGGGGCTTGGACTCATCGCTGGCCGATGGCAGCTCACCTACACGCAGGTGTGGCGCACGCGGGAGTTCAAGGCGCAGCGGGGCTACTACAACAATTTCGGCTCGGTCTCGCTCTCCCGCGCGTATTGAACCGTGCGGCGGGTGGTGGCGGGATTTGTGACGCGTTGTGCTGCCGAGCCGATGCCTGACCGCTGGGGTGGGTGAAGGCCCCATGGAAGCCGCCGCCGCTGGTTGATATGCTCGCCACCGATGAATCCTATTCTCCTGATTATTGTCCTGCTGCTTTTGTTCGGCGGCGGCGGATTTTATTTTGGCGGGCCGGCGATCGGCGGCGGCGGGCTTGGCCTCATTCTGTTAATCGTCCTCATTGTTTACCTGATGGGTGGATTGCGCGGGAAAAACTAGCCTGCGGCGCGCCATGAGCACCCGTTGCGGAGGCGCGGCAGATAATCTGCGGTCTTGCGCCGATTTTCTACGAACACCCCACTGTCGCTCACTGGCTGCAGTGTTTCATCATCGACGGTGTCTGGGTGTCGGTGGGTTCGATGAAATTCAAACATCGATCCTCGCGGCTGAACGGCGAGGGTAAGCTTAACGCTTACGACGTCGTCTTTGCGGCGGATTAGATCGCCGTCTTCGAAAGCGACAAGCGCCGTTCGCGCCAGATGACGAGGGCGGAGCGATCCACGCTGGGCAACATCTTTGACGCGCGGGCGGATTTGCTGCGACCGCAGCTTTAACTCTCAGGATGGAGAGGATCGGGGCCGGGAGAGGAACGTGGCGCCGAGCCCACGGGCGGCGTTGAAGGCGAGCGGCGCCCAGCGCACGAGGGTCGGGAGGATTTTCTGGCGCGGGAACACGATGCGAGCGGCCAGCAAGGCCAGGGGCACCGCGGCCAAGGGCGCCAGCCGCCGCCAGGATGCCAGCATGCGATCAATCCACGCCACGGGTTGCGCCAGCCGGGCCGCGGCCGTGGCGCATTGTGCGCGGTGGAGCGCGATGTCGCGCCGCAAGGTGCGTTTGCGGGCGGCGAGCTCCTTCAGTTCTTGGGCTGGATACATGCGCGGTCCTCGCTGATCTCCTGCAGGGTGGCGGCGAAGGGCTTCGGCTGCCGTGCGAGGTAACGGCGGAACGCGATGACGATCGTGATCAGCGCGCCGGTGTAGAGCAGCGTGAGTCCGCCGAGGACCGCGAGGCGGGCGCTTTCCCAGCAGAGATACACGAGCGTGAGACTGGCGAAGGTGATCGCCATCATGCCGGTGAATACGGCCGCGCTGATCCAGATGAAGGTCTGGATCAGGCGGAATTTTTCCTCCTGCAGCTCGACCGAGAAGAGCGCGAGGCGATCCTGCACGGTGGCGAGCAGGCCGTCGCAGAGCGCCCGGAAGGAACCGAGCAAGCCTGGGGTGGCGGTTTCCATCGCCGCAAAGCCTAGCGGGAGCGGCGGCCGAGCAGCACGCCCACGAGCAGGCCGGCCCCGAGCGCGAGGACGAGCGACTGGTAGGGGTGGGCGCGGATGGCCGCGTCGGTGCACTTGGCGCCGGCGACCACTTTCTGGCGGGTGTCGGCGTAGAGTTCGCCGAGGCGCGATTGCGCGGCTTCAAAGCGGGCGCGCAAGGCGCCGAGTGCATCCTCGGCGTGCTCGCCGGGCGTGCCGTCGATCAATTTCTCGGCTTCCGTCACGAGGGAGCGGAGATCTTCGAGCAGGGCGTGCGGAGGCTGGGCGATCGATTCAGTTTTTTTGGTCATGGATATGGTAATTTTTTAAGCGGTGAGGGACGGGTCAGGCGTGGCGAAACAACGAGACAACGAAGAGGAGCAAAAAGAGGATGGCCAAAATCTTGGCGATGGATGCGGCGGCCCCGGCCGTGCCGCGAAAGCCGAAGGCCCCGGCGACAATGGCGATAATCAGGAAAACAATCGCGTAGTGGAGCATCCGCGGTGGGTCAGGAGCGGCGGATGATGCCGGCGAGACCGACCGTGGTGGCGACGGCGCCGCCGATGATCAACCAGATGGTCTTGTCCGTGGGCGTCCCGGTGAACAGGCGGGAAAAGGCTGAGCCCACCGAATCGGAGGCGCTGATCCCGAAGGCGATGAGCACGACGCCGACGAGCAGGAGGACGAGTGAGGCGGCTTTTTTCATTGGCGGTGGTTTTGTTTGGCGGGCCAGACCGGCATCACGATGCCTGCGCCTCTTTGGTTTTCGATTTGGGCGCGGAGCGTCCAGGCGGTCTTTTCGTGTTGCCGCATCAAGCTGGTAAGAAAGCCGGCGGTGCCGGCATCCTTGAGGCGCCTGGCGCAGGCTTCGCTGTCGTTGCGCAGCTGCCCGATCATCTCCTCGTGCAGGGCGAGCAGCGAGGCGAGCATGTGCGAGGATGGCAGATCGATCCCGGGATCGGCCGAGGTGCGGGCGGCCTTCGCGAGCGCCGCCCAGTTGCCCCGGGCGCCGGCCCCGATGGCGCGAGCGCGCTCGGCAATGTCGTCGATCCACTCGGCGATCTGGGTGGACTGCTCGCCGAACTGCCGGTGCAGACTCAGGAATTCCGGGCCCGTCACATTCCAATGGTAATCACGGGTCGTGGCGTAGAGCACATACTCCTCGGCGAGGATAAAGTTTAGGATCTGGCCGACTTCGAAGCGGGCCTCGTCGTTGAGGCCAATGTTGGTTTTCATGGGCGGGAGGTCGCGGCTGGGGCTTCCAGGCGGGCGTTCAGGCGTGAGTGATTCCTTGCGGCTGACGCGAGTAGTCGGGTCGCTTGGCGGCGGAGCGAAGCGGCGAGAGCGGAGGCCGACGGGTTGGTCACATCATGCAAGAGCAGGGGCTTCATGGTCCGGGTGATGACAGCGCCATTGGCCACACTGGGTCTGGTTTTTGGATTCATGATTGCTCGGTCGGACTCTTGTTCAGGGGATGCATGGCTCCGGCATGAAGGGCCGTCAGCGAGGCGGCGGCGAAATACAGGCACCGAAAGTGGTGCGGATTGGGAGCCTTCCGTGTGGGAGGGTTGGGCGCAGGAGTGGCGCTGGGCCCGGCCCGGAGCTCGTCGAGTTTCGCGCGGAGCTTCACCATGGTTTGCTCATGCTGATCGATCAGGAGCGTGAGGAAATCGACGTTGCCGGGGCTGCCGAGCCGCTCGAGGCGCAGCTGCTCGATCATATCGCCGTGCAGCGAGAGCAGCTCGGTGATCATGTGTTCCGAGTAGAGGACGGGATGCGGGTCAGGCAATTGGTGCGCGGTCTGAAGTAGGGAGAGCACGTTGTTCATGGTGGATGGCGGTCGATCGCCGGAGTGAAGCGCGGGTCAGCAGCGCGGCCCGCAGAAGCGGGCCGCACTGAGCGGCGGCAGCGTCAGCTCTTCACGATCATCTCATTGGTGACCGACTTCACGCCGCGGACGTCGCGGGCGAGTTTCGTGACGAGCGATTTCTCCGCCTCGGAGGTCGCTTCGCCCGTGATGGTCACGACGCTGTCATTCGTGTTTACCTTGGTCTTGAGCGCGCTCGTGGACTTGTGGGTGAGGAGCGCGTATTTCAGCTGCGTGGTGATGGAGGCGTCGTCGATCTTTTCGCCCATCGTCTCGCGGCTGGCAGCGTTTTCCGGCTGCTCTCTCACCACGATGTCGTTCTTCACGGATTTCACCCCTTCGATCTCCTTGGCGTAGATCCCGGTGAGTTCCTTTTGCGCCATCGTGTCGGCCGTGCCGCTCAGGGTGGCGAGGCCGTCGTTGACGGCGACCTTCGTGCTAGTGGCGCTGACGTTGCCTTTCACCAGGAGGAGGCCGCGGATCTTGAGGGCCATCCAGCCATCCGAACGCTCGGGATAGTCGGACTTGATTTTAATTTCGTTCTTCACCCGGGTGACGCCGGGGAGGTTTTCCACGGTGTCCTGGGCGAGGGCCTTTGCTTCCTTGTCCTGCACGGTGCCGGTGAGGGTGACGACACCGTCGGCGGCCTTCACCTTCACGTGATCCTCAAGGACGGTGCGGTAATTGTAGGAGGCCTTGGCGGCGGCCTCGATCTTGCGGTCGTCCTCATGGGAGGCGAACAAGGCAAGGGGGCTGCCGATTAGGGCAACCAGGAGCGATAGCGTTTTGTTTTTCATAGTCTGAGGCGCAGAGCATACGCGGGCGACGCCGCGGCCGCTATGGGGCACTGACCTACCGTCGGGCATATTGAGGCTCAGCGCGGAGCTGCGCGGGTAACACCCCATGTTGGGTCACGGGCGGCTGGGGTAGGCTGGGGCATGATCGCTTCCCCGGGATTTGGGTCCTGCCTCGAGACCGTTTGCGCCACGATCCGCCAGGCTCCGCGCACGCTGGGTGCGCGCAACGAGGCGCGCCACGACCGCGAATTGGTGCGGCGCTTCAAGGCCGAAGGCGACAAGGCGGCGTTCGCCGAGATCATGGAGCGCTACCGGGAGCGGATGTTCTCGGTCGCGTTTGGGGTGCTGAAAAGCAACGCCGATGCCGAGGAGATCGCGCAGGATGTCTTCATCCGCGCGCACCGGGGACTCGCCAATTTCCGCGGCGATTCCTCGCTCGGGACGTGGCTGCACCAAATCGCACTGAACCTGGCGCGCAATCGCTACTGGTATCACCACCGTCGGCGCCGGCATCTGACGCGCTCGCTCGATTGTGCTTTCAGCGCGGATATTCCGTCCTCGTTGTCCGACCTGATTGCCTCGGATGAGGCGGGCCCCGTGCGCGAAGCGCTCGTGAACGAATTCTCGAGCATGGTCACCACCTGCATGGGGCAGCTGAGCGGCCACGCCCGGGAGATTCTCACGCTGCGCAATTCACTGAACCGCTCGTATGAGGAGATCGCCAAGGAACTCGGCATCGGCATCGGCACCGTGAAGAGCCGCATCGCCCGGGCCCGGAAAAATCTGCGCGCGCGGCTGGCGGAAACCTGTCCTGAGTTCGGGCCGGACGCCGTGCCGCAGGCGTGGTTCGGCGCGGTCCGTCCTCCATTGTGTGGCGTCGCCATGCTGCGGGCGTGAGCTGCCGGGCCGGCCGTGCTGCGTGGGTGCATCCGACCGGAGGGCGTTGAAAAAAGGTCTGCCATTCTGAGCGCAGCGAAGAATCCACTTTGATCTCCGCAACGCTTTCACTTCGCTGCGCTCAGAATGACAAACGGGAGGACGTTTTCCGACGCGTTCTCAGACAATGGTCACCTGCACCCGGCTTTCGATGATGCCTTGCGCGATGGCGTAGCGCGTGAGGCCGGCGATTTCGTGGAGGTTGAGTTTGTCCATCAGGTTCTGCCGGTGCTTCTCGACGGTCTTGATGCTGATGCCGAGTTCGGCGGCGACCTGCTTGTTGGCATAGCCCTCCGCCACGAGTTGGAGCACCTCGGATTCGCGGGTGGTGAGCCGCGCGCCATCGGCCTTGCCCAGGCCATCCCGGCCCAGCGAGCGGCCTTTGATGCTGGCCATGCGCCGGGCGATGGCCGGGCTGAAGAATGATTTTCCCGCCGCCACTTCGTGGATCGCCTGCGCGAGGATTTCCGCGGAGGTCTGCTTCTCCAGAAATCCCGCGACGCCGGTGGCGACCGTGCGCTCGACATACTCGTCGTCGCTGTGCGCGGAGAGGATGATGATTCGGGCCGCGGGCCAAGCCGCGAGGATCTGGCGTGTGGCTTCGAGGCCGTTCAGCACCGGCATCGCGATGTCCATAAGGATCACGTCGGGCCGGAGCGCCGCGGCGAGATCGACGGCTTCACGGCCGGTCTGAGCCTGGCCGATGACCGCGAAGCGCCCCTCTGTTTCCAACAATGTGCGCAGTCCTTGGCGCACGATGGCGTGATCCTCGGCGAGCAGGACGGTGATGGGCTTGGCGGATGTCATGGTTTATTTAGCCGGGGGGGGGGGGGAAGGCACATCCGCACGCACAGTCGTGCCTTGGCCGGGGGACGATTCGATGATCAGGGTCCCGCCGATCATCTCGACGCGTTCCCTCATGCCGAGGAGGCCGAGGCGTTTGTTGGTGCGGGCGTTGAGCGCCTGCGGGACTTGGAACGATTTGCCGTTGTCGCGCACCTCCATCCGGATCGCATCGGGGATTTCCGCGATGGTGATGGTGACGGCGGTGGCGCCGGCATGGCGCACGACATTGTTGAGCGCCTCCTGGGCGACGCGGTAGAGCACGGTGCGCCGCGCGCTGTCGAGGGCCTCGACGCCGGCAAAGGACGTCAGGTGAATCTGGATTTTTTTTCGCGCCGCGATTTGCTTCAGGTAGGCGTGCAGCGCAGGGATGAGGCCGAGGTCGTCGAGCACCGCGGGCCTCAGATCGCGGGCAAACCGATGGACGGCGGTGATGGATTTCTCGACGAGCCGCTGGGTGCGGACGATCTTCGCCTTCACGGCGCGGAGGCCGAGTGAGGCCGCCGAGCCGAGGGCCGCGAGCTCGACGCTGATGCCGACCAGGGTCTGCACCACATCGTCGTGCAGCTCGCGGCTGATCGCGCGCCGCTCGTCCTCCTGCGCGGTGAGGAACTGGCGCGTGAGGTGCCGCAGCTTTTTCTGCATGAACTCGGATTCCTGCAGGAGTGCGCGATACTGCTCGCGGCCCGCGCGGATGGAGGCGATGGAGGCTTCCAACTGCGTGTTGGTCGCGGTGAGCTCCGCGGTGCGCACCGCGACGACGCTCTCTAGCTGGGCGGCGTGCCTGGATAATTCGCTGCGGGCGGCCGTCAACGCATCCTCCGTGAGCTTGCGCTCGGTGATGTTGCTGAAAAGCACGGCGATCTTGCGGCTTTCGTTCCCGCCGAGGCGGAAGGCATAGACGTCGAACCAACTGTCGAGCGCCTTGGCCTCGTTGATGAAGCGCTCGGGCTTGCCGGTGAGCGCCACCCGGCCATAGGCCTGATACCAATGCGCCTCGTGCCGGGGGGCGAGTTGGCGCATCCGCTTCCCGACGGCGTTGCGCAGTCCGGTCTGGTGCGCGAAGGAAGGGTTGACCTCGAGGAAGCGGTAGTCGCGGGGGCGGCTGCTTTTGTCGAAGAGCACCTCGATGAGGCAGAAGCCCTCGTCGATGGAGTTGAACAGGGTGCGATACCGGCCCTGGCTCTCAAGCAGCGCGGCCTCGGTGCGCTTGCGCTCGGTGATGTCGCGGATGTTGCACTGGATCACGTCGTGGCCGTTCTCGCGGTAGCGGTTGCTGACGAACTCCACTTCGCGCTGCTGGCCCTTTTTGGTCTTGAGCGGGAGATCTTCGTAACGGATGAAACCGTTCTTGTTCAATTCGAGAAAGGCCTGCCGGCTGGCGGCCTCGTCCTTGAGCAGCCCGATCTGCCAGAGTTCCTTTTGGAGGAGTTGCTTTCGCGTGTAGCCGAGAAAATTCAGGATATACGGATTGGCGTCGGTGATTTTGCGCGTCGCCGGGTCGAGGATGAGAATCCCGTCCTTGGCCGCCTCGAAGAGCCGGCGGTAGCGTTTTTCCGAGCGCGCCAGATCGGCCTGCGCCTCCTGCATCTCGGTCACGTCGCGCAAGCCGAGGAGGATTTTTTCACGGTGGCCCGGGCCCTGGAGCAGCGTGCGGGCGTCGAGCAGCAAGGTGCGGCGACCGCCGGGCCTGAGCGTGACCGTGATCTCGAAGTCGTGGAACGGGCGGCGCCGCGGCAGGACCGCCCGCAGAAGCGCGCGCAGCCGGGGATTTTCCCAGTGGCCGTCGCCGAGGGCGAAGAAGTCGCGGCCTTCCACCTGCGCGGAGGTGGTCCGGAAGGCGGCGTGGAACGCGGCGTTGACGCGCCGCACGCGCAGCTCGCCATCGAGGATCAAGAACGGCTCGCGCACGGAGCCGAGGATGGCCTCGGCAAAGTCGCGCGCGTGGGCGACGGCCTGCTGCGATTCCTTCACCGCGTTGATGTCCATCAGCACGATCACCGCGCCGTCGATCTTGCGCTCCGCCGTCAGGTAGGGACGCACGCGCAGCAGGAACCAGCGGCCGTCGCGGTCGCGCACCTCGCGCTCGCACTCGCGCCCGCCGGCGATCACCGCGGCGGCGAGCGCATCGAGATCGGTGAGATCGAGCGTGTGCCGGATCTGGCCGATGGGGCGGCCGACATCGGCGGGGGCGAGGTTGAATTTTTTCTCGGCCGGCGCGCTGAAGCGGCGGACTGTGCGATCGCGCCCAAGGAGGACGACGGCGAGCTTGGTCGAGGCGTGGAGGTTGGTGAGGTCGGCGTTGAGGCGGTTGAGCTCGGTGTTGCGGCTGACCATCTCATCGTTGACGGTCGTGAGTTCCTCGTTGGTGGACTCCAGCTCCTCCTTCGAGGTCTCGAGCTCCTCGTTGAGGCTCTGCAGCTCCTCGTTGGCGGACTGGCCCTCCTCGCAGGAAGCCTGGAGCTCCTCGGTGGCCGTCTCCTGCTGCTCCCGGATCGACTGCAGGTAGTCGCGCGACTCCGCGAGTTCGCGCTCCAGCTCGGCGATGCGGGCGGTTTCCTCGCGGCGGCTGGCGGCAGGCGGCTCGCGGAGGGGCGCGCGGGCGGCCGGGTGCGCGGTGCGGTCGGCGTCCTCGAACAGGACCAGAAAGCAGCGCTCCTTGAGATTCTTGAGTGGCACGACCACGAGGTGGACGCGGCGGGATTCGCCGTCGTGCGTGGCGCGCACGTTGTCGGTGCGCGCGGTGCGGTCTTCCTTCTGCGCGCGGGCGATGGTGGCGCGGAGCGGGAGCATGAGGCCGGCGCGCGCCATCTTGAGCAAATCGAAGCTGGCCTTGCCGGTGGGCGGCTCGAGATAGGGGCCGGTCGAGCCGCGGAATTGGAGGATTTGCAGGCTGGCGTCGATGAGCACGCCGGGCGGGGCGAACTGGTTCACGGTCACGCGGTCGGCCTCGCGCTCGGCGTTGAGCTCGCCGCGGAAGGCGTCGGCGGCGGTGCCGGCCTTGGGCGGCGGCAGGGCGGGGGCGCGGAGATTCTTTCCGGCGGGCGTGCGGGTGCCTGGCGCCGTTTTGACGGGCAGGTGGAACGCGAGGGTGGGCGCGGTTTTTTTCACGAAGAGTTTCTGCTTCTTGTCCACCGGCGCGAACAGCTCGGTGAAGCCGCCGATGGACTCCGAGGCGCCGAGGAACAAGAAGCCGCCGGGCTTGAGCGCGTAGTGGAACGTCGGCAGCACCTTCCGCTGCAAGCTCGGCTCGAGGTAGATCATCAGGTTGCGGCAACTGATGAGGTCCATCCGCGAGAACGGCGGATCGCCGATGAGATTCTGCCGCGCGAAGACGACGAGCTCGCGCAGCGGCTTGATCACGCGGTAGCCGCCCTCCTCCTCGGTGAAGTAGCGCCGCAGCCGATCCGGCGAGACGTCCTGCACGAGCGTTTTCGCGTAGAGCCCGTGGCGCGCCTTGTCGAGGCTGGCGTCGTTGAGATCGGTGGCGAAGACCTGGAGCTGCCGCGGGTGCGGGATTTTTTTCGCGCTCTCGGCGAACGTCATCGCGATGGAATACGCCTCCTGCCCCGTGGAGCAGCCGAGCACCCAGACGCGCAGCGGATCGGTGCCGCCCTGCCGCAGCAGGCGCGGGAAAACCTTGCGTTGGAGGACGGCGAACGCCTCGGCGTTGCGGAAAAATCCCGTCACGCCGATCAGCGTGTCCGAGTAGAGCGCGTCGAGCTCGGCGGGGTGCTTGCTCAGATAGGCGGCGTAGCGCGCGAGCGTGGCGTGCCTGGTCAGCAGCATGCGCCGCGCGATGCGCCGGTGGATCGTGCTGGGCTTGTAGAGGGAAAAATCCACGCCCGTGTGCGCGCGCAGCAGCGCGAAGATCCGTTCGTGCCCGCCAGGCCGCGCCGGGCCGGCGGCGAGGGTGGCCGGGGGAGTTTCTGCCGGCGCCGCAGTCTCGCCGGCGACCAGCGGATGCCGCGCGATCCGCGCGAGTTCGCGGGCGATGGCCGCGGGCGCTAGCACGAAGTCCACGCAGCCCGCCGCGACCGCGCTGCGCGGCATCGAGTCGTATTTCGCCGAGGCGTCCTGCGCGAAGGTGAGCCCGCCCGCGGCCTTGATGGCCTCGAGCCCGAGCGTGCCGTCCGTCGCGGTGCCGGAGAGGATCACGCCGATGGCGCGCTCGCCCACGTCCTTCGCCAGCGCCTCGAAGAAGAAATCGATCGAGCGCGGCGCGGCCCGGCCCGGTGTGCGCGGGAGCAGCTTCAGCACACCGCGCGTGAGGCCGAGGCCGGTGTTGGGCGGGATGACATAGACGTGGTTGGGCTTCACTCGCAGCTTGTCGGTCACGTCTCGCACCGGCATCGCGGTGGCGCGCGCGAGCAGTTGCGTGAGCGCGCTCGCGTGCTGCGGATCGAGGTGCTGCACGAGCACGAAGCCGAGGCCGGTGTCGGCCGGCAGTCGCTTCAGTAACTGCGTGAACGCCTCCAAGCCGCCCGCCGACGCGCCGATTCCCACGATGGGAAACCCCCGCCCACCTGGGCGCCGGACTGATGGTCCGCGTCGAGGCGCGGGCGATGGCGTGCGGGCCACCTTCATGGGGCAAAGGAACTGATCCGCGAAGTAAACGCGCGTCGCCGCGAAAAAGCGATGGGGTAAAACCCTGCCACCCGAAATGGCCGCGCCGGAAGAATCGCCCGTCCAGTCGTGCAACCGTGCGGCGCGTTGGGTGTCCGAATTCACCGATGCAGGAAACCAAACAATCCGGGGCCGGGTGTTTCAGCGCGACGGCCACGCACAAAATCATGCGCCGCCGCTGCGGCGCGGGATGCCTCTCGGGTTGTAGCACGGGGTTTGCTATGGTGAGTTCATGGCCTCGCCTGTGACTCCACTCCCGAAATTCGATCTCACGGTGCGCGTGGGCTGCAGCCTCGCCTACGAGGTCACGGGCACGGCTTCGCTGCTCCTGAATTTGAAACCGCGTCCGGATCGCAACCATGCGGTGATCTTTGAGGCGCTCGCGCTGGGGGCCAATCTGCCCGCCGAGCATTTCGAGGACAGCCACGGCAACCGTGTCTGCCGCGTGACCCTCGCGCCCGGAGCGAATTTTTTCCGCCACGACGCGATCGTCGCGGTGTCGTCGCAGCCCGACAACCACGGCCTGCGCGTCAGCGTCCCGGAGGCGCCGCACGAACTGCCGCCCGACGTGCTGCGCTACACGCTGCCGAGCCGGTATTGCGATTCGGACAAGCTGACCAATTTTGCGTGGGAAAAATTCGGCCAGATCGAGCACGGCCTGCCGCGCGTGCAGGCGATCAGCAAATGGATTCACGACAACCTCGAGTATCGCTACCTGTCCGGCCGCGCGGATTTCTCGGCGTGGGATGTGTTGCAGCGCGGCTACGGGGTGTGCCGCGATTTCGCGCACCTCGCGATCGCGCTGAACCGCACCTTCAATCTCCCGGCGCGCTACGTGACCGGGCACATGCCCGACATCGGTTTCCCCGATCCGGAAAACCACATGGATTTCCACGCCTACGCCGAGGTCTATGTCGGCGGCCAGTGGTTCACGACCGACGCGCGTTTCCACGTGCCGCGGATCGGCCGGATCAAGGTGTCCTGCGGGCAGGACGCCGTGGACGGTGCCTTCTCGACGATCTACGGCGGCGCGACGCTCACCTACTTCCAAGTCTGGGCCTATCAAGTGGCGCGCGGCACGGTGGGCGTGGGTGACCCGCTCGATTTTTCCCGGCGGCTCGACAACCGCTGGACCGTGCAGACCGAGGCGCCGTATGCCGCGGGCGCGATCTAGCGCCGGCATCGCTCCCGCCTAGCCCGCGAGCATCGCCTCGATCTCGACGATCGTGGCCCGCTGGCCCGCCTGCATGGCCGCCATGGCCGACTGGATTTGGGCCGCGGTGGCGCTGCGCAACACCGAGAGGCCGACGAGCATTTGCCGCACATCGTCCTTGCGATGACCCTCGACGAAGATTCCGAGCGCACCGTGGGCGGCTTGTTGCGACGGGGTGATGGGATATTCGCGGTGATACATGGGAAAGAGGGGAAGGCCGGGCGGTGATCGGGGTGGCGCGCGTTGGGGTCAACGCGCGCCACCTCGGAGAATTCTGCTCAGTGATCCATGCCGCCACCCGGCGGGTGCGAGGTGTTTGCGCCGGCGCCTTCCGCGATCTCGGTGATCATGCACTCGGTGGTGAGCAGCAGGCCGGCGATGGACGCGGCGTTTTGCAGCGCCGCGCGCGTGACCTTGGTGGGATCGACGACGCCGCCCTTCACGAGATCCTCGTAGTCGCCGGTGGAGACATTGTAGCCGTAGTTGCCCTTGCCGGCGGCGACGAGGCTGACGACGACGGAGCCTTCGATGCCGGCGTTGGCGCAGAGCGTGCGGATGGGCGACTCGATGGCGCGGCGCACGATTTGCGCGCCGATGGCCTCGTCGCCTTCGAGCGCAAGCGCGGCGACGACCTTGGTGCAGCGGAGCAGGGCGACGCCGCCGCCGGCGACGATACCTTCCTCGACGGCCGCGCGCGTGGCGTGGAGCGCGTCTTCGACGCGCGCCTTCTTTTCCTTCATCTCCACCTCGGTCGAGGCGCCGACGTGGATGACGGCGATGCCGCCCGCGAGCTTGGCGAGGCGCTCCTGCAGCTTCTCGCGATCGTAGTCGGAGGTGGTCTCGTCAATCTGCCGGCGGATCTGTTTCACGCGGGCCTGGATGTCGGCGGTCTTGCCGCCGCCCGAGATGAGGGTGGTGCTTTCCTTGTCGACGGTGATGCGCTTGGCGCGGCCGAGATCGGCGAGGGTGATGCTCTCGAGCTTCAGGCCGAGATCCTCGGTGATGCATTTACCGCCGGTGAGGATGGCGATGTCCTGCATCATCTCCTTGCGGCGATCGCCGAAGCCCGGGGCCTTGACGGCGCAGACGTGGAGCGTGCCGCGGAGCTTGTTGACGACGAGCGCGGCGAGCGCCTCGCCCTCGACTTCCTCGGCGATGATCACGAGCGGCTTGCCGGTCTTGGCGACGGTCTGGAGGAGGGGCAGGAGTTCCTGCAGCTGGGAAATTTTCTTCTCGTGGATGAGCACGTGGGCGTCCTCCAGCACGCATTCCATCGTGGCGGCATCGGTCGCGAAGTAGGAGGAGAGGTAGCCCTTGTCGAACTGCATGCCTTCGACGACATCGAGCGTGGTCTCGAGCGACTGCGCTTCCTCGACGGTGATCGTGCCGTCCTTGCCGACCTTGTCCATGGCATCGGCGATGATGGTGCCGATGGCGTCGTCCCAATTGGCGGATACGGTGGCGACCTGGCGGATTTCCTCGCGGTTCTGGACCTTCCTGGAGATGCGCGCGAGCTCGGCGACGGCCGCCGCGACGGCCTTGTCGATGCCGCGCTTGAGGTAGATCGGGCTGGAGCCCGCGGTGACGCTCTTGAGGCCTTCCTTGAAGATCGCCTCGGCGAGCACGGTGGCGGTGGTGGTGCCGTCGCCGGCGACATCGCTGGTCTTGGAGGCGACTTCCTTCACCATTTGCGCGCCCATGTTTTCAAACGGATCGGAGAGCTCGATTTCCTTGGCGACGGTGACGCCGTCCTTCGTGACGGTCGCCGAGCCGAATTTCTTGTCGATGATCACATTGCGGCCTTTTGGCCCGAGGGTGACCTTGACGGCCCGGGCGAGCAGTTCGATGCCGCGGAGGATTTTGTGACGAGCGGTTTCGTCGAAGAGCAGTTGTTTGGCGGCCATGGAGACAGGATGCTGAGCTGAGGGTTGAGAGAGTGGAGTGAGAGGAACCGCGAGGCGCTCAGTTGAGAATGCCGAGGATGTCGTCTTCGCGCACGAGCGTGTATTTCTTGTCGTCGAGCTTCACCTCAGCGCCGCCGTAGCGGGCGACGAGCACGGTGTCGCCCACCTTCACCTCGAACGGGATTACGTTTCCGTCTTTGTCCTTCCGGCCGGAGCCGAGGGCGATGACCTTGGCCTCCTGGGGCTTTTCCCTGGCACTGTCCGGGATGATCACGCCGCCGCGAATCTGTTCCTTGTCCTCGGCGTGCCGGATGAGGATGCGATCACCGACGGGATGGATTTTGAGAAGCTTCATGGGAGGAGGAGCAGAACGGTGGAGTGGGAGAGGGGGCCGTGGGCGCGGCGCCTCACCGGCGGCGGGCCAGGTCTTCCGGCGTCGCGAGTTCGTAGCTGATCTTGCCCTCGGCGACCTCGCGCAGGGCGGTGTCCTCGGGGGAGAGTTTTTCAAGCGACTCGACGAGCGCGCGGTTGCCGCGTTTGAGCTGCTTCACGCGTCGGGAGACGACGTTTACGAGGATGCAGGGATCGTTGATGATCAGGAGCGCAGCTTGGAGGTAATCGTCTCGCATAATGTTTTTTTTGCCGGCCGTGTTCTCCGGCGGTTCAACCAGTTTATAAATGGCTGGGCGCAAACGCGACGCCGAACCCCATGGCGCCGCGTGCACTCGGCCAATCGGTTCGCGGGCCATGTCATTGTGCCGATAGTAGGCGGAAAATGAACGCGGGACGTGTTCCCTGGGCGGCCATCGTCCCGGATGCGGAGGCCTGGCCCCGCGCGAAGAGTTTCGTTCCCACGCTTCCGGAGGGCGTTTCTGCGGGAAACGAGAAAACGAGCATTGACAAGGCGGGCCCGCGATCCGTCTTTCCGTGCCTCTTTGCCCGGCGCAGGCCGGCGAAAAGCCACGTTGCCCGGTAGCTCAGTGGCAGAGCAGGTGACTGTTAATCACTTGGTCGCTGGTTCGATCCCAGCCCGGGCAGCCATGGGGCGCCTATTTTCCCCCCGCGCCAAAGTTTTGTTTGCTTTCGCGGATCACAGTCCTATCACCTGACCCCCTTTTCCATTACGCCTGCCTCCAATTCCGGGGCGACAGGGGGAACGAATTCCATGAGCCAACAGTTCAAACTTAACGTCGCTGACCGCGCCCACACGGGTCGCAGCGCCTCACGCCGCCTCCGCAAGGCCAACCGCGTTCCCGCGGTTCTCTACGGGAAGCACACGGAGCCCACCTCCCTGTCGATCGATGCCCCGGAGTTCACGCGCCTGCTCAAGTCTGTCGCCGGCCGCACGGTGCTCATTGAGCTGGCGGGCGAGGGCAAGGCCAACAAGGCCCTGACCTTCTTCCAGGAAATCCAGCGCGATCCCATCACCGACAAGTATCTTCACGTTGACATCCAGGAGGTGAAGCCGGACGAGAAGTTCGAAATCAAGGTGCCGGTCCGCGTGACGGGCGAGTCCTTTGGTGTGAAGAACCAGAGCGGCGTGCTTGAAATGGCTTCGCAGACGCTGCGCATCCGCGTGCTGCCGAAGGATCTTCCCGAGGAGATTTCCGTGGACGTGACCGAGCTCAAGGTCGGCGAGACCATCAAGGTCGATTCGCTGAAGCCCGTCCCGGGTGTCCAATTCCTCGATCCCAAGGGTCAGCCGGTCGTTTCGTGCGTCGAGCCCGTCGCCGAGATCGTGCAGGAGGCTGCTGCGCCGACCGCCTCGGCCGCCGCTGGTGCCGCCCCCGCCGAAGGTGCCGCCGCCGGTGCCGCTGCTCCCGCTGCCGCGGGCGATGCCAAGGCCGCCGCCGCTCCCGCGGCTGGCGCGAAGCCGGCCGCCGGCGCCGCCGCCAAGCCGGCTGCTCCCGCCAAGAAGTAAGGTCTGTTTCCGCTCTGCGCCGCCGCCTCAACCACGGCGGCGCCGGGCGAATGTTCTTTGAGTCATGTTCCTCTCGCTCGTTGCCGGCCTCGGCAATCCGGGCCGCGATTATGAGGCCACCCGCCACAACCTCGGCTGGGTGGTGCTCGAAGCCCTCGCCAAGAAACACGGCCTCGCGTGGAAACACGCGCCGCAGTTTGGCGCGGAGATCGCCCGCTGGGATCTCGGGGCGGGTCGCACCCGCTGGCTGGTGAAACCGCTGTCTTTCATGAACGACAGCGGCCGCCCGGTCGCCGCCGTGGCTCGTTTCTACAAAATCGAGCCGGAAGCCATCGCCGCCGTTTACGACGACCTCACGATCGACCTCGGGTTGGTCAAGGTCACCGTGACCGGCAGCGCCGGTGGACACAACGGCGTCGCCAGCCTGCTTGAGCAGGTGGGCGACGGCTTCGTCCGCTACCGGCTCGGCATCGGGCCCAAGCACCCGGCGCAAATGGAACTCTCAGACTTCGTCCTCGGAAAATTCACTCCCGAACAACAACTCATCGTCACCCGCCAGCTCGAACACTACGTGCAAGGCCTCGAACTGCTGCTCTCCCGCGGCCCGGGGCCGGCCATGAATCAACTTAACCGCAGAGAATCCAAATGAATCCCACCCACCGCAAGTATCGCGCGACCTTCATCCTCGACAACCGGGGCAAGGAAGAGTCCATCGATCAGATCGTCGACGGCGTGAAGCAGGTCATCGCCGAAGTGCAGGGCGAGGTCAGCGCCGTCGAGAATCTCGGCCGCCGCGACTTCATCCGCGTCACCGACAAGAAGATCACCGCCGCCTCCTACGTCCATATCGACTTTGCCGGCCCGGCCACCGCGCCCGCCGGCCTGCACGAGAAGCTCCGGCTGAACCCCAGCGTTTACCGGACCTTCGTCTGCTCGGCCTAACCTCAACCCAGGCGCCTCCCGCGCGCCGCCTCCATGCCCTCGCTCAACAAAGTCCTCCTCATGGGCAACCTCACACGCGACCCCGAGTTGCGCGTGACGCCCAAGGGCACGCCCATCTGCCAGTTTTCCCTGGCGATTAACCGGCAGTTCAAGATGGAGTCCGGCGAGAGCCGCGAGGAAGTGATCTACGTCGATGTCGAGGCGTGGGGCAAACAGGGCGAGACCATCGCCAAGTATGTCACCAAGGGTCGTCCACTTTACGTCGAGGGCCGCCTGCGCCTCGACCAGTGGGAGGACAAGAACACCAAGGAAAAGCGCAGCCGCATGAAGGTCGTGCTCGAGCAATTCCAGTTCCTCGGCGACAGCCGCGGTGGTGGCGGCGCTGGCGGAGCCCCGGCTTCGTCCTCGGAGTTTGACCAGACCGGCGGTTCGCCCGAGCGCCACGCGCCTCCGCCGCGCAACGCCGGACCCGCCCGCCCGGCCGCGGGCGACAGCGTCGAGGAAGACGTCCCGTTCTAAGCCGTCCTCTACCCAAATTTTATCGTTGCGGCCCGCGCTTCACCGCGTGGCGCCGTCGGTCCCGCCCCGCGGGATCGTGACACCCGAAAATCAAAACCATTTAACCCATCCGATCATGGCCACTACCCAAGTGCTCCTCGTCAAACCCGTCGAAGGTCTCGGCGGCGAAGGCGACCAAGTCAAAGTCCGCGCCGGCTACGCCCGCAATTTTCTGCTCCCGCGCAAAATCGCGGTGCAGATGAATGCAGCCAACCAGCGCCACATCGATGCGCTCAAAAAGCGCCGCGCCGATCGTGAGCAGTCTGAGCTCAACGGCGCCCAGGAGCTCGCCAAGAAGCTCGAGAAGACGAGCCTGGCGTTCGCCGTGAAGACCGGCGAGGGCGGCAAGATGTTCGGCGCGATCACCGCGGCGGATATCCACGAGAAGCTGGCCGCCGCCGGCCACCTGATCGACAAGAAGAAGATTCACCTCTTCACCCCCGTGAAGACGCTCGGCCAGCACACGGTGAAGATCAAGCTGCACGCTGACGTGTCGGTCGAGCTGCCCTTCGACGTCGTGTCGGAGAACCCGATCGAGCCGGTGGCCGTCGAGGCCGCCCCCGCGGCGGAGCACACCGAGAAGAAATCGGCCCGCGTGAAGAAGGAGACGAAAGAATAATCTACCAAGGCTTCGGATTGAAGCTGCGATCGCTCTGGTGGTCGCAGCTTCTTTTTTTTCAAAGATCAATTTGCGAGACTCGTTTCACGCCATGCCGACGAGTCGCTTGATTGACACACCTGTCCTACAGGTTTCCGATCCCGATTTGGTAGCCCTGATTTCCGAACTAAGTGAAGTCACGACCGTTGTTCCCGAGGCGTCACAAACCCTATTCGGATTTCTAGTCCAGTGCGTCTATCCGGCTGGTGCCGGCCACCGTTACAAGTTGGAAAAGGACAGGCTTACGTTCGGCCTTTTTTTGCTGCGCAAGGTTGGCAGTCTTCAAACGAGCGCGATCTATTCGGTGTGTGATGAACTAGCCAAAATGAAAAACCAATCGGCCGAAGTCGCTCTGACCACCGCGCTATACGTCTTCCTGAACAGATACCTTCCCGATTTTGAGAAACGGCCAAAAAAAACGCGATACGACCCTAGAGGGCGGCGTGCATAACTTGCGTGCATTTTTTGTGCAGCGAATGTGAGTATGAAATTCTTGATTGCTCAACGCAGCGCATGTGCTCGTCGCATTTGATTCGATGACGGAGACATCCACAGCATCTCAGACATTTGCTTCGCAGCCTAGATCTGGTGGGCGCACCCTGCCGCACAGCCTCGAGGCCGAGGAGTTCCTGCTCGCCTGCTGCCTGCTCGACGGGGCTGACGTGGTCTCGCGCTGCCTTGAGGCGCGCATCCGGCCCGAGTCTTTCTACGATTCCAAGCACGGTCTCCTCTACGAGCGCCTGCTCGACCTCTACAACCGGCAGGTGACGATCGATGTCTCGGTCGTGGCCGAGGAGCTCAAGACCTCCCGCCAGCTCGACCAAGTGGGCGGCTATGCGTATCTCGCCCAGCTGAGCGGCCGCATCCCCACGACGGCGCAGGCGACCTACTTCATCGAAAAGGTCCGCGAGCAGGCGCTGCTGCGGGACATCATCCGCTCCGCCACCGGCGCCGTGGAAGCCTGCTACGGTTTCTCCGGCGGCATCGACGAGTTTGTCGATCAGGTGGAGGCCGGGATTTTCTCCGTCACTCAGAATCGCGTTTCCGAGAGCGCCAAGCAGATGGCCGGCGCGACCAAGGAGGCCATGAACGTCATCACGAAGATGATGATGAAGAAGGGCGAGCTCACGGGCATCTCTTCGGGCTTCAAGGACCTCGACGCCCTGATGTGGGGTTTTCAGAAGACGGAAATGATCGTGCTCGCGGCGCGTCCCTCGATGGGCAAGACCTCGCTTGCGCTTAATTTTGCCGAGGCCGCCGCGCTGCCGAAGAAGGGCCCGCCCGCCGGCGTCCTGATCTTCTCGCTCGAAATGGGCGCCTCGCAGCTCGCGCTCCGTATGCTCTGCGCCCGGGCGCGGGTGAACATGAAGCTCCTCCGCGACGGCCTGCTCTCCAAAAACGGCGACGAGCAGAACCGCCTCCTCCAGGCCGCCGACGAGTTTTCCAAGGCCCCCATCTACATCGACGACTCCAGCGCCCTCTCGATCATGCAGCTGCGCGCCAAGGCCCGGCGCATCCACTCGCGCTCGCCGCTCGGGTTCATCATGGTGGACTACCTGCAGCTCCTCAGCCCGACCGATCCCCGGGTGCCGCGCGAGCAGCAGGTGGCGGAGGCTTCGCGCGGATTGAAGTCACTCGCGAAGGAACTCGACGTGCCCGTGCTTGTATTATCCCAGCTCAACCGCTCATCCGAAAAAGACAACCGCACCCCTAAAATATCCGACTTGCGCGAATCTGGATCGATCGAACAGGACGCCGACGTGGTCCTGATGCTGGCCCGCCCCCGCGACGCCGACGAGAAATTCCAGGTCGCCGCCGACTCCGCCGAGTTAATCGTTGCCAAGCAACGAAACGGCCCGGTAGGAGATTTGAAGCTTACGTTCCTACGAGACATCACACGCTTTGAAAACTTTCATCAGTAACCCTGTGCGCAGGGTGTTTCCCCTGTGTCTCGCGGTTTTTGGGTTGCTGGCGGCGGATCACACTCCGGTTGCGGCCCAAGCCGCGGGCGCCCAGTCGCAGCAACAACCACAGCAGCAGCAGATCCCGCTCTACAAGGTCGGCACCGTCACGATCAAGTTCGTGGGCACGGCCAACGTGAACGAGCAGGTCGTCCGCGCCAACATGCAGATCCGCGAGGGCGGCGACTTCGACGAGGTCGTGCTCGATCGCGACATCCGCTCACTCTACCGCACGGGTCTCTTTGAGTTCATCGAGGTCAAGCACGAGGCGGTCAACCCCACGACTTTCAACCTGGTCGTCGAGGTCACGCCCAAGTTCCGCGTGCTCGCCGTCCGTTTCGAGGGCAACTCGAAGATGAAATCCGCCCGCCTCGAGAAAGAGGTCAAGGTCAGGCCTAACCAGGCCCTTGACGAGCGCCAGGTGAAGGAGGACGCCGAGAAGCTCCGCGAATTCTACCAGAAAGCCGGCTACAACCAGGTTTCGATCAACTACACCGTGGACCGCGACCGCGTCGGCGGCTTCGGCACTGTGATCTTCAAAATTCGCGAGGGCTCCAAGGTAAAGATCGCCGAGATCAAGTTTGCCGGCAACAAGGCCGTGACCTCCCGCAAGCTCAAGGGCGTCATGGAGACCAAGAAGTGGTGGATGTTCTCCTGGCTTACCGGCTCCGGCCGCTACAAGGACGACCAGTTCGAGGACGACCTCGACAAGCTTCGGGACGCCTACCGCGAGCTCGGCTTCCTCGACGTCGAGATTCTGCAGGACAAGGTGATGTTCACCTACCCGACGCCGGAGAAACTGGTGCTTATCATCAACATCAACGAAGGCCGCCAGTATCGCATCGGCGAGGTGACTTTCTCGGGCAACAAACTCTTCAACTCGGCGCTGCTCCGCCGGGTCGTGCGCCAGAAGACCGGCGCGGTCTTCGTGCCCTCGAAGGTCGATGCCGACCGCCAGCGCCTCGACGATTTCTACGGCAAGGACGGCTACCTCGACACCCGCGTGCAGCTGAACCGCAAGCCCAACGTCTCCACTGGCGCCATCGACCTCGAATACCGCATCCAGGAGAGCGAGAAGTTCAACGTCGAGTCCATCGTCATCGAGGGCAACTCGAAGACCAAGAGCACGGTCATCCTCCGCGAACTCGTGCTCGGCCCCGGCGACACCTTCAGCACCGTGCTGATGAAGATCAGCCAGCTGCGCCTTGAGAACACGCGCTTCTTCGAAAGCTCCGACGTGTCCCCGCAGGAGACCAACATCCCCGGCCGGCGCAATATGCGCATCGCTGTCCGCGAAGGCCGCACCGGCAACCTCACCTTCGGCGCCGGCTTCAGCTCGCTGGAGCGCGCCACGCTCTTCGCCGAGGTCTCGCAGTCCAATTTCGACCTCTTCAACCGCCGCTCCTTCTTCCAAGGCGACGGCCAGAAGTTCCGCCTCCGCATGCAGCTCGGCTCCCTCTCCAGCGAGGTTGTGCTCTCGTTCGAGGAGCCGTGGCTCTTCCAGAAGCAGCTCGGCCTCGGCTTCAGCGTCTTCCGCACGAGCTCGGAATACAACAGCTCGTTCTACTCGCAGATTCAGACCGGCTTCGAGGTCTACCTCCGCAAGCACCTCTGGGAACTCTGGAACGGCCGTCTCTCCTACACCTACGAGATCTTCGACATTCAGGACATCTCACCGAGCGCCTCCGCGGTCATCCAAGCCCTCGCCGGCAGCAACGCCTCCTCGAGCATCGGCTTCCAGCTCGAGCGCGACACCCGCGACAAGATCATCAACACCACCGCGGGCAATCGCGTGGAGATCAACGCGAAGTTCTCGGGCGGGCCCCTCGGCGGCAGCAAGATCAACAACAACTACTCCGTGGAATTCCGCGGTTCCCAGTTCTTCCCCGTCTTTGAAACGCAGTCCCAGGTGCTGGCGCTCATTGCCCGCGGTGGTGTCGTGCAGAACTTCGGCGATGCGACTGATGTGCCCTACTACAACAAGTGGTATCTCGGCGGCCCCACCACGCTGCGCGGCTACGAGTTCCGCGAGGTCAGCCCGCGCGACTCCTTTAATGAGCCCATCGGCGGCAAGACCTACGGGTTCTTCAGCGCCGAATACTCGTTCGACATCGTGAGCCCCATCCGCTTCGCGGTCTTCTACGACGCGGGCTTCGTCAACCGGAAGGCCTACGACTTCAACCCGAGCGACTACCACGACAATTTCGGCTTCGGCCTCCGCCTCTTCGTGGCCGGCGCGCCGCTGAGCCTCGACTTCGGCATCCCCATCAAGGGCGACCCGCTCGCCAAGAAGGGCAACCAGTTCAATTTTTCCTTTGGCACCCGGTTCTGATTCTGCTCCGTTCGGCCCTTTCCATTCTCCAAACACCACCCATGAAAAACTCCCTCAAGTCACTTGCCGCGCTCACGGCTTTCGCCGCGCTGGCCCTCGGCGCCAGCGCCCAGCCGGCGCCCAAGGTTCTCGTCGTCGACATGTCCAAGCTTTTCGCGACGCATTGGAAGACTGCCGAGCACCAAGCCAAGCTCCAGTCCGACCAGCAGAAGGCCCAGGAGGAAATCGAGAAGATGAACAAGGAGGGCAACGCCATCGTCGAGGAGTTCAAGTCCCTCCAGGAGCAGGTCAACAACCCCGCCCTCTCCGCCGACGGCAAGAAAAAGGCCGAGGAAGCCGCCAAGGCGAAATACGAAGCCATCCAGGCCAAGCAGCGCGCCATCCAGGAATTCGTCGAGAACGCCCGCAACAGCATGGGCCAGCGTGACCAGAATTTCCGCGGCATGATGGTCGAGGACATCACCAAGGTCTCTTCCGAGATCGCGAAGAAGAAGGGCGCCAACATGCTCTTCGACAAATCCGCTCTCCTCTACTTCGACGGCACCTTCGAGGTCACCGACGACGTCGCCAAGGAACTCGCCAAGGATCGCCCCGCCACCTCCGCCGCTCCGGCTGCTCCTGCGGCTGCGCCCGCCTCCTCGGGCACCCCGGCCATCTCCGTCCCGGCCATCACGCCGAAGAAGTAAGCCACCCGCGCTCGTCTGTTTTTCCAAACCCCGCTCGCCCGAGCGGGGTTTGTTGTTTTCAGAGGGGCGCACGCCGCATCCGCTCGCCGCTTGCGCGGCCCGGTTAAAGTCCCACGCTCGCGCCCATGCAGGTCCAGTTCACCGCCGCTGAAATCGCGGCCCTCGCCGAGGCGAAATCATCCCGCGGCGCCACCCATGCCACCGTGCGCGGCCTCGCGGCCCTCGCCGAGGCCGGCCCCGGCGATCTCTCCTTTCTCGGCAACGCGAAATACAAGACCGAGGTTCCCGGCACCCGCGCTTCGGTCGTGCTGCTGCCGGCCGACTATACCGGCGAGCCCGCGCCCGACCAACTCTACCTGCTCGTGGCCAACCCCTCCGTCGCGCTCGCGCGCATTTGCGCCCGGATCGAGCGCGAGCTTTGGCCCCGGCCTGCCCCCGGCGTGCATGCCAGTGCGGTGGTGGCGCCTACGGCCCGGATCGCGGCGAGCGCCACCGTCGGACCGCTTTGCGTCATCGAGGAGGGGGCGGTCATCGGCGAGCGCGCCCATGTGCAGGCGCAGGTCTTCGTCGGCCGCAACGCCATCGTGGGTGACGATTCCTGGCTCATGCCGGGAGTCATCCTCGCCGCCGAATGCGCGCTGGGTCGCCGCGTGCGCCTCCAGCCCGGTGTCGTGATTGGCTCGGATGGCTTTGGCTACGAGTTCGTGCAGGGCCGCCATGAAAAGGTCCCGCAGGTCGGCTCCGTCGAGATCGGCGACGACGTCGAGATCGGGGCCAACTCCACGCTCGACCGCGCACGCTTCAGCCGCACCTCGGTGGGCGAGGGCACCAAAATCGACAATCTCGTCCAGATCGCGCACAACGTCCGCATAGGCCGGCATTGCCTCATCTGCGCTCAGGTCGGCATCTCCGGCAGCGCCACACTTGAGGACTATGTGGTCATGGGCGGCCAGGCCGGCAGCGCCGGCCACCTCACCATCGGCAAGGGCGCCAAAGCCGGCGGCCGCGCCGGCATCGTTTCCGACATCCCCGCCGGGGCCTTCGTGAACGGCAACCCCGCCATCCCCTACATGCTGGAGCGTCGCATCGCCGTCCTCTCCCAGCGCCTGCCGGACCTCTTCAAGCGTGTCGATGCCATCGCCGACCACCTCGGCCTCGCAAAAAAGTCTTCCTCCTAGGCGTCCGCGCCCCAACATCCCGCCGCAATGAGCGAGTCGCGGCTTAAGATTTTCACGGGCAACTCCAATCGTCCTCTTGCCGAGGCCATATGCAGCTCCATCGGCGAGCCGCTCGGCGAGGCGACCGTCACCAGCTTCCCCGACGGCGAGTCCTGCATTAAGATCAACGAAAACGTTCGCGGCCACGACGTCTTCATCATCCAGTCCACCTGCCCGCCGACGAACCACAACCTCGTCGAGCTCCTCATCATGATCGATGCCGCGCGGCGGGCCTCAGCCCAGCGCATCACGGCCGTGCTGCCGTTCTACGGCTACGCCCGCCAGGACCGCAAGGACCAGCCCCGCGTCCCGATCACCGCCAAGCTTGTCGCCAACCTCCTCGTCGCCGCCGGCGCGAACCGTATCCTCACGATGGATCTGCACTCCCAGCAGATTCAGGGCTTCTTCGACATCCCGGTCGATCATCTCTACGCTTCGCCGGTTTTCTTCGAGCACTTTGCCAACATGAAGCGCGAGAACCTCGTCGTCTGCTCGCCCGATGTCGGCGGCATGAAGATGGCCGCCGCCTACGCGGATGCCCTCGGCGCCGGCCTCGCGCTCGTCGCCAAGAAGCGCACCAGCGCCACCAAGGTCGAGGCCATCAATGTCGTCGGCGAGGTCGCGGGTTGCGATGTGCTGCTCGTTGACGACATCACCGAGACCGCCGGCACGATCACCGCCGCCGCCAAGATTCTCCGGGAGCACGGCGCCCGCAGCATCCGCGCCGCCGTCAGCCACTGCATCCTCAACGATGTCGCCGTCGACCGCCTCAAAGGCGGTCCGATCGACGAGCTCGTGACCACCAACTCCACGCCGGTGGACACGCATGGCCTGCCCATCAAGGTGCTCAGCATCGCGCCGCTCCTCGGCAAGGCGATCCAGCGCATCAACAGCAACGAGAGCGTGACCGGGCTGTTTCGCGTGAAAGGTTTCTGATGCCCCGCTTCCTCGCCCCGGTTTTTCTCGCCGCGGCCTTGCTGCCCGCTGTCCCCGCGTTTGCCGCGGATAAACCGCGCGTAGCCGTCGATGCCACGCCGCTCTCCACCGGCGCGCGCAGCGGGCTCGTCCTCAGCTATGCGGATGTCCTCGAGCCCGCGCAAAAGGCGGTCGTCTCCGTTTACTCGACGAAGATCATCAAGGAGCGCATCGCCCTGCATCCGCTGTTCCGCCAGTTCTTTGGCGACATCCCCGAGCAGGAGCGTCGCAGCGAACAGCAGGGCATGGGCTCGGGTGTCATCGTCACCGCCGACGGCTATATCCTCACCAACAACCACGTCATCGAGGGCGCCGACAAGGTGAAGGTCACGCTCAGCGACGATCGCGATTTTGTGGCGACCGTCGTCGGCACCGATCCCAAGACCGACGTGGCGGTGCTCAAGATTGACGGCACGGGTCTCCCGATGGTCACCCTCGCCGACAGCGACAAGCTGCGCGTGGGCGATGTTGTTTTCGCCGTCGGCAATCCCCTCGGCGTCGGCCAGACCGTGACCATGGGCATCGTCTCCGCCAAGGGACGCAGCAAGCTCGGCCTGCTGGACAGTGTCTCCGGCTACGAGGATTTCATCCAGACCGACGCTGCCATCAACATGGGCAACTCCGGCGGCGCGCTCGTCGATGCGCGCGGTCGCCTCGTCGGCATCAACAGCGCCATCATCTCGCCCTCGCGTGGCAACATCGGCATCGGCCTCGCCATCCCGGTCAATCTCGCGCGCTTCGTCCTGGATAGCTTGGCGACCAGCGGGACGGTGGCGCGCGGGCACCTTGGGGTGTCGAGCGAGACAGTCACGGCCGATGTCGCCGAGCAACTCGGCTTGCCGCGCACCACTCGTGGCGTCGTCCTCACCGATGTTGATCCAGAGAGTCCCGCCGAACGCGCCGGCCTGAAACGCACGGACGTGATCGTCGAGATCAACGGCCACGCCGTCGGCACGTGGGAGGAACTGCGCCTGCTGATCTCACAGGTGGCGCCGGGTGCCACCGCCAGCCTGAAAGTGATGCGCGACGGGGAAGCCCGCACCATCGATGTCACGCTCGGCCGCGTGGAGGATAAACCCAATGAACTCTTCGCCGGCGTCGAGGCCGCGCCGCTCACGCCGGAGTTGCGCCGTCGCCTGGGCATTCGCGATCCGCGGATCGCCGGCCTGATGATTACGGCCGTCGCGGAAACTTCGCCCCTCCGCGAAGTCCTCGTGCCCAACCTCGTCATCCTCGAAATCAATCGCGTGGCCGTGCCCGATCTCCGCACCGCCCGGGAGAAGATCGTGAAGGGCGAGCGGAATCTCCTCTCCGTCTTCGACGGCCGCGGCGTGCGTTTCGTCGTCGTGACGGTTCCGCGTTAGCGCGCGGCTCCATTGATCCGGCTGTGGGAGCGTGCTTGCACGCGACGACCGCGACGTTGGTCACGCCCGGTTAGGGCTGCGACTCCGTTCGCCGCCACCTCCCTCCATCGCACTTGGCCTGCGACCGTAGCCGCGAGCGTGAGCGAGTGGTGATCCGCCCACTCGCTCACGCTCGCGGTTACTCCATGGGTCCGAATCTCAAAGGAGGTTGGTAATATACCAACGCCATCTGCTTTTGGACTGTAGGCCCGGCCGCTGGCCGGGCACCCGCCCAGCGGGCGGGCCTACTTGGCCTTCTTCGGGGCGTTCTGCCGGCGCATGAATTGCTCGTAATCCATCGCGCGTAGATCGTCCGCGCTCGGTCCGCCGCCGTATTGCTGCCAGTAGAGTTCCTTGAAGGGATTCATTTTCGGCAATGGGGCGCCCTCGTTCACGAGCAGCGGCCGGGTCTCGGCCCACCATTTGTCATAGGCGGCGGCGAGGCGCTGCACCACGGCGGGGTGGGCGGCAGCGACATCGGTCTTCTCGCCCGGATCGTTTTGGTAGTCGAAGAGCTGCCAGGCGGGCTTTTCGCCGCCGTCGATCGACACGAGGCGCCAGCGCGTGTCGCGGATCGCGCAGTTGCGGAATTTCCACGCCTCGGGCGCGGTGCCGATCGGCCAGCGGCCCACGTGCGTGACGAGGGTGCGCTCGGCCCACGGGGCCTTGGGATTCTCCAGTAGCGGCACGAGGCTGCGACCCTCGATCTGGGCGCGGGTCTTGGCGTCGAGTTTGGCTCCGGCGAGGGCGGCAAGCGTCGGGAAAAAGTCGATGTGCGCCGTGGTCGCGGCGACGTCGGCGGGCGTGAAGCGGCCGGGCCACGACCAGAACGACGCCGCCCGCACGCCGCCCATCCAAGGCGTGCCCTTCTGGCCGCGCATGCCGTTGTTCCAGATGCGCACGCCGCCGGTGCCGCCGTTGTCGTTCATGAAGACGACGAGCGTGTCGCGCTCGAGTCCCTTGGCCTTCAGGTGGTCGAGGAGACGGCCGAGGTTGTCGTCGATGTTGGCCACCATCCCCAGGAACTTCGCGGTGTTGGCGTCGGGGACTTTGCCGGTGTAGCGGGCTTCGTCCTCCGGGCGGACTTGGAGCGGGGTGTGCGGGGTGTTGGTGGCGATGTGGGCGTAGAAAGGCTTCTTCTTCGCCGCGGCCTCGTCGATCCAGCGCATGGCTTGGTTGAAGAACACGTCGGTGCAGTAGCCCTTCGTCTTAACGAACTTCCCGTTGTGGTAGATCGCGGGGTCGAAGTAGGTGTTGCCGGGCGCGTCGCCGCAGGAGCCGGGGTAGGTCTGGCCGATGCCGCCGGCGCCGTGGATGAAGGCCTCGTCGAAACCGCGGCGATCAGGGCGATGCTCGGATTCATCGCCGAGGTGCCACTTGCCGAATATGCCGGTGGTGTAGCCCGCGGCGCGGAGGGCATCGGCGAGCGTGGTGGCGTTGAGCGTCAGTCGCTCCCGTTCAAGGATGGTGTGGGTGATGCCGTTCTTGAACTCGTGGCGGCCGGTGAGCAGCGCCGCGCGCGTGGGCGCGCACGTGGGGCTCACCTGAAAATCCGTGAATCGCACGCTCGCGGCGTGGAGGCGGTCGAGATTCGGCGTCTTGAGGATCGGGTTGCCGTGCGCGGAGATGTCGCCGTAGCCCTGATCATCAGTGATGAGGAAGATGATGTTGGGCTGCTTCGCCGGTGCGGCATGAAGCACGGCGGTGACGATCAAGATGAGGACGGAGAGCAGGGATTTCATGGAGGGGGTCGGGAAAACAGAGGGAATCACCGCGGGCAGCGCGGTGGTGCAATTCGGTCAGGCGACATCCAGAAGGCAAACCCTGAGCACAGCGAAACCACGATGTGCTTGGCGGGATCATCTCACCCAAGCTCACTTTAGTCGCGGCTTAATCCCGGGGCACGGTGGAGCCGGAGACTTTCGGTGAAGTTTTTGACGAGGTCGGGTTGGGCGGCGGCGACGTTGCGGTTCTCCTCCGGATCGGCGGCGTGATCGTAGAGTTCGATGGCGCCGTCGCTCCAGCGGGTGAAGCGCCAGCGGTCGGTGCGCATCGAATCGCCGCGCGCGGCGCCGCGGGTGACGAGTGTGAAAGCGGCGGCTTTGCCCGGGGCCGCGGGATCGCGCAGGAGCGGGAGAAGGCTTTGGCCGGCGAGGTTCGGCGGCGGCGTGAGTCCGCAGAGTTCGGCGACCGTGGGATAGAGATCGACGAACTCGACCAAGCCTCGGGCGACGCCGGGTTTGACGCCAGGAGCGGCGATGAGCAGCGGCGCGCGGCAACTGCGGTCGAAAAGGGTGTTTTTGTTCCACCAATCGCGCTCACCGAGATGGTAGCCGTGATCACCGAGGAAAATGACGATCGTGGTTTCCCAGAGCCGGAGCCGGTCCAGTGTGTCGAGCACGCGGCCGACCTGCGCGTCCATGTAGGAGGTGCAGGCGTAGTAGGCGCGGAGAAACTCGTGGCGCTCGCGGTCGGTGAATCGGGCGAACACGGTGCCGAATTCGCCGAAACCGACCGCAAGCGGCGGGGCCGGTGTCTGGCCGGCGGGCGGGCGGTGCAGGGCGATTGAATTCTCGGGATACAGATCGAAGTATTTCCGGGGCGCGACGAAGGGATCGTGCGGCTTCATGAAGCCCGCGCCGATGATCCACGGGCGGTCGCCGAGCTTTTCGATCTCAGTGCTCACCGCGCGGGCGATTTGTCCGTCGGGTTGATCGTCGTCGCCGCCGTCCATCGCGCCCCAGTGGCACCAGTTGAGCTTCCCTTGGGAAAGATCGCGGCCGCTGAGTTTTTTCTGGCCCAGAGGAGTGGCCTGAAAAGACACCGCGGTGTGCCAGGAGCGGGGCAGGTCCATCCACTTCGCGCGCAGGGTGTCGTCGCGACCGCCGCCGAGATGATAGATTTTCCCGAACGCCGCGGCATGGCGGCCGTCCTCTTTCAGGAGCTGGGGCAAGGTGACGACATCCGGCAGACGATCCCGGAGGAGCGTGCGGTTGTCGGTGACGCCGGTCTGGTCGGGGCGCAGGCCCGTGAGGAACGAGCTGCGGCTGGCGTTGCACACGGGGTATTGCACGTAGGCTCGCTCGAAGCGGACAGCGCGCGCGGCGAGCCGGTCGATGTGCGGGGTCTTGACGGCGGTATTCCCGTAACAGCCGAGGGTGTCGCGCAGATCGTCGACCGCGATGAGGAGGACGTTGAGTTTTCGCGCGGGAGCGGCGCTGGCGGCGAAGTGCGCGGCGCCACACACAGCGACGAGGAGCAGGTAGCGGAGTAGAGTCACGGCTGGGGCGGCACAGGTAAGGGCAGATCGTCGGTCGCTGGCAATTCGCCGCGGATGACCCGGGCGGCGAGGCCGGTGAGCCGGAGGTAGTGGTCGCTGGGCAGGCCTTCGTAGGTGGCGAACTGCACGCCGTCACCGGGGCCGGTGGGCGGATGGTTCGTGACCTTGAAAATAGCGGTGGCCTCATCGACCTCGTCAAACATGGCGACGTAGAGCATACCGGCGCCGGCGCGTCTGGCGGCGGTGATCTGCGACCAGAAGAAGCGGCCCTGCAGGCGGGGGATCGCGTTGAGCGGGGTGGTGGGCTTCATGTTGTGCCAGCTGAACCCGGGGAAGGCGACCGGCAGGAAATCAATGTTGCGCTCCCGGCACCACGCGAGGTCGGGTTCCCAGACGGTGGTGGCGTGGGTGGCGGCGGATTCGGGCGTGCGATAGCGGCCGGGCGTCCAGGGCGAGATCACGTCGGCGAGTTGGATGAGTTCGAGCAGCGCGGGTTCGGCGACCGAATCGCGCGTGAGCGTGCGCCAAAAACTCGGCACCCCGATCATGAGAGAGAGGCCGCCGTGCTCTTTGTCGTTCTTGAGAAAGGTCAGGATTTGGCGCCAGTCCTCGAGGGTAGGGCGGGGCTTGTCGTCCTTGAAGCCACAGCCCCAGAGCGCGAGGAGCGGCTTGCCCCGGTGCCGCAGGTAGGCGGGGTCGCGCGTGAGCCGGGTGTCGCGGAGGAGTTTCTTCCAGTCCTCGATGAGGACGTCTGCCTTGCCGGGCGCGAGGCTGCTGAGATCATACATGAGCGCATAGACGCGGCCGTGCTGGCGCGCGCCGGCGCGGACGTTTTCGAGGACGGCGTTGTTGACCGCGAGCGAGGTGCCGCGGGAGAGGGAGTTGATGAAGCGTTGAAGAAACACCCCGTCGATGCCGTGTTCCTGCATCCAGGCGAAGTGGCGCACGACCGTGGGGCGCAGGTAGGAACTGAATACCTCCGCGCGTGAGCCGTCAGCGTGCATGAGATCGGTCGGAAAACGCTCCGCGGCGGGGAAGTCGGTCAAGTCGGGCCACATGTCCACACGGACGTTGCCCGGCGCCGGTCGTGCGCCGCCGCGGGTCCAGTGGTTGTAGCCGCGCTTGGCGCCGTCGCCCTCGGCGTTGAACCAGCCTTGGTAGCCGACCATGACCTTGCCGGTGAGCGTGGAGGAATCGACGCGGGGTGGTTCGGCGCCACACGCGGTGGAGAGAAACGTGGCGAACAGGAAGAACAGCGGGCGAGGTGGAATCATGGGAGGGCGGGGGAAGGAGTTGCGCGCGGCTGGGAGGTTGCCCGCAGGTGCTCGTCCCGCAGCCGGGCGAGCCGGGAGACAGTCCCGGGATGTGCGGCGGAGACGTCGTGTTGTTCGCCCGGATCGGCATCGAGATCGAAGAGGGCGCCGGCGCGCAGCGGGTCCCCGGTGAGGAGACCGGGATACTGGCTCGGGTGGGCCTGCTCGGCGGGTGCGAGGAGTGTGACGCCATCCGGCGCCCGGGGATCGATCCATTTTTCTCCGGGCGGCAGCGTCGCGCGAGGCTGGCTGGCTTCGGCGTGGAGTTTCCAGCGTCCGCTGCGCACGGTGCGGAGCGTGGTGCCTTGGAAGCCAAAGATCGCGTCGTGGAGTTGCGTGGATTTTTCGGTGAGCACCGGCCAGAGATCCCGGCCGTCGATCGGGCGGTCGGCCGGGAGGGGCTGGCCGGCGCGCGCGAGCAAGGTGGGAAACCAATCGATCAATCCGGCGGGCGTGGCGAGCGTCTGGCCAGCGGGGATCCGGCCGGGCCAGCGCGCGAGGCAGGGGACGCGCAGCCCGCCCTCGGCGGTCATCGCCTTCATGCCGCGCAGCCCGCCGTTGCTGCCGCCGAAGTAGGCGCCGTTGTCGCTGGTGAAGACGACCAAGGTGCGCTCGTCGAGGCCGAGTTCGCGGAGCCGCGCCATGATTTGGCCGGTGCTCCAGTCGAGTTCGGCGATGGCATCGCCGTAGAGCCCCGCGCCACTTTGGCGATGGAACCGCTCCGAGACCGCGAGCGGTTTGTGGGGCATCGCGTGGGCGAGATAGAGGAAAAAGGGCCGGTCGCGATGGGCCCCGATGAAATCGAGCGCGCGCTGCGTGTAACGCTGGGTGAGCGTCGCCTGCACGACGGGATATTCGACGACCGCTTCACCGTCGATGAGCCGGACGGGGCGCATGTCGTTGCTGTAAAGGATGCCGTAGTAGGAGTCGAAACCGCGCCGCGTCGGCCACTGCTCGGCGCGAGTGTGGCCGAGGTGCCATTTGCCGATCATGCCCGTGGCGTAGCCACGGGGGCGCAGCGATTGCGGGAGCAGCACCTCTTCGGCTGCGAGGGCCAGCGCGTCAGCCGCCACCGGGCCGTCGGGAGTGGGATTGCCGAACAGGCTGTGGCGCGACGGATAGCGGCCGGTGAGCAGCGAGGCCCGCGCCGGGGCGCAATACGGCGTCGGCGCGTAGAACTGCGTGAAGCGTGCGCCCTCCGCCGCGAATCGATCCAGAGCGGGGGTGCGGTGCTGCGGGTGCCCGTAGCAGCCGAGGTCCCCCCAGCCGAGATCGTCGGCGAGGATTATGATGAAATTGGGCGGGGGGACGGTGGTGGCCGGGCTCGCGGAAACGACTAGGATAAGACCAAGGAGAAGCTGCAAGCGGCGGGCGGGCATGGCGGGAAGACGCAGGCGGGGCGGGGGATCAATCGCGGCTGAAGCCCTGGGTGCGGTGGCGGCGGAGCGTTTCGGCGAGGCGCTGAGCGATCTCGGGATGAGCGGCGGAGACATCCGTCGTCTCGCCGGGATCCTCGGCGAGGTTGACGAGGCGCGCGCGGAATTGGTCGGCCTTCGGGCCGGCGGGGGCGGGGGCTTTCTTGCCCTTTGGCGCGAGCGGGACGCCTTCGATCCACTTCCACGGGCCGCTGCGAATCGCGTAGACGCCGCTGGCGCTTTGCAAAATGAGGTCGCGGCGGAGGGGTTGCGTGGAGGGCTGGCCGAGCAATGCGGGCAGGACGTTGACGCTGTCGGGCGCGGTGGTGGCGCGATCGAGGTTCGTCTCGCCGGCGATGGCGGCGATGGTCGCAAAAATATCCACGACGCCGATCATCTCGTGACTCGTGGTGCTGGCGGGAATACGGCCGGGCCAGCGCGCAAGGAACGGCACCTTGAAGCCGCCCTCCCAGATGTCGTGTTTGCCGCCGCGCAGGGCGCCGTTGATTTTGAGCCCGGCGTCCATTGCGATTTTGTTCGCGCCAGTCTTGCTGCCGGGGTTGACGACGCCGCCGTTGTCGCTGGTGAAAATGACGAGCGTATGGGCGAGGGCGTTCTGTTTTTCGAGCGCGGCGAGGATGCGGCCCACGCTGCGGTCGAGGTCGTGGATGAAATCGCCATACGGTCCGGCCTTGCTCGTGCCGGCCGACTCAGCGGAGGGCGTGACAAGTTCGTGAACGGCGACCGGGGCGAAATAGAGAAAGAACGGTGCGGGCTGGCCGGCCTGTTTTTCGAGCCAGCCGACGGCGCGCTCGGTGAGGTCGCCCATCGTCTTCGGATCGTCGCGCTCGGGCGCATCGAGGCCGAGTTTGCCGGGCGCAGGCGTGAGTGTCCGGGAACGAAGGCCGTAGACGCGGTGGTTCTCGACGAAGACGCGGGTGATGTCGTTGTGGTTTTGTGGCACGGCGAACTGGTAGTCGAAGCCGAGTTCCAGCGGGCCCGGCTTCAGATCCTTCGTGTAATCGACGCGTGGCTCCGTGCCGTAGCCGAGATGCCACTTGCCGACGAAGCCGGTGGCGTAGCCGTGCTTCTTCAACAGCGAGGCGAGCGTCGGTCGCGTGGTCTCAATGAGGAGCGGGTCGAGCGTGTTGGCGACACCGCCGTGGTTCAGCGACGTGCGCCAGCAATACCGGCCGGTCACGAGCGCATAGCGCGTCGGTGTGCAGACGGAGGAGGGCGTGTAGGCATTCGTGAAGCGCCGGCCCTCGCGCGCGAGGCGGTCGAGGTGCGGTGTGTGGACGAGCGCCGGATCGGCGCCATAGGCTCCGACGCTGCCATAACCGAAATCGTCGGCTAGGATGACGACGATGTTGGGCGCTCTTTGCGAAGTCGCGGCATGGACGGTCACGACGGCCTGGGCGACGAGCAGGGTAATCAGGAGAGTGGAGCGCAGCCGACGGGGACAGAACAACAGATTCATGGGATGGAGGAGGCGTTGCGTGGTGTGCCAGTGGGGAACCGTGTGCTGCGGCGTTGGCCGGCGATGAAAAGGCCGCGAACAGACCAAAGCTGGCGTTGACTGGCTCAGAACCTCAGCCCCGCGGTGAGCTCGTAGGTCCGGGGCGCTTGGTAGATTCGCTGGAGGATGTGCGCCTGGCCGCTTCCGTTGTCGACGGCGCTGGCCGGGTAAGCCTCGTCGTCGTCCAGCAGATTCCTCACCCGAAGCGACACCGTCCAATTCAGGTTTCGATCCAGCAGTCTCTGGCGCCACGCGTAGCTTACGAACGCATCCGTGACCAAGGAGTCTTTGCCGCTGAACGCGTTCGCGACATCAAAGGTCCCGCCTCTTTCCGGATAGCCGATGACGGGAGCTTCCCGCCAGCGCGCGCTGCCGCCGACGCGCGTGCCTTTCAACGGGCCTTGGTCGAAGGCGTAGCTCCCGACTATATTCACCAACCAATTGGTGCCGCGCAGCCGGGCCCCGCCGACTTGGGCCTCGTGATAGTTCAACCGGCGCTCGATGCCAGTGATGTAGTCGCCGATGGTCCGCGTGGCATTGAACGTGGGGTTGGCGATGAGCGACCGGATCGCGGTGTCGTCTCGGACGGGCTTGACGTATTGCTCATACCAGGGGCGGGTGAACTTGTAGGTGTCGTTCAGCTTCGAGTCGTTGTAGGAGATGTTGAGCAGGACGCGGATTTGTTTCGTGGGATTGAGCGTCGCCTCGATTTCATAGCCCTCCGTCAAATCCGACTCGACGTCCGTCCAAAGACCGTTGCCCGGGTAATCGGCGAAGCGTCGCGCCCCGGCGACCCTGCTGCCAAATCCGTTAAGCACCATGCCCTCGAGGAATCTTTCGACATAACCGTTCTGCCGCGCCATTTCGATGCCGATGGCGCCATCCCGGAGCGGGTTTGAGATCCGGTTCGTAAGCTCGTTGCTGAAATAGTTGAGCTTTAGAATCACGCGGTCGTCGAAGAAGAAGCCCCGCAACCCGAGATCGTAGCCCATGCCCTCCTGGTTTGGCAGGGTCCGGTTGTAGACGTCGTAGTTGGTGCCGCCGGCGCCGACGGTGTTGGTGGCCGTGTTGGCGAAGACATCGAGCCACTTCGTGACCTTAATCACGGCTCCGTAGTTGGTGTTGGTGACCGATGACTTAGTCGCCGGGGCAAACGCACCCTGTCCCTTGCCCAGGAAAAGCCGGGTGACGGGATCCTGCGCGAAAACAAAATTCCTGGAGCTGAGATCGTCGCGCCGGATGCCGCCCGTGAGAATCAACCGGCGGGAGAATAATTCCCACTGGCCGATCGCCGCGTAGGACTTGGTGGTTTCGGGCGAGTAGACCGGATTCAGGCGATGCAGGAAGGCCGACGTGACAGTGGGGAAGACACTGCCCGGAACCGCCGGATTGCCTGGCTGATTGATTGCAGCCTGGCTCGGGACGAAGGCCGGAAACGTCACCGGCTGGCCCGGCGTGAGATAGTAGCGCCGGCGAATCTGATTTTGCGTGTCCGCCAGAACCCCCGAAGCCAGCACCGAGGTCGTCGTCATTTCCTCAGGCTGCTGAAAGTAGCTGTCGACGTGCCGGTAGTAGTGAAAAGCCACTGCCGTGAACTTGCCGAAATCAAAACCCTTGAGGGGCTCGATCCGACTCAGGTCGAACTGCCGGGTGAGGGTCGCACGATACTGCTTCATCGTCGTGGTGCGGTTCTGTAGCGTGCTGTTGGACTCGAGATAAGGAGTCCCGAAATAGGGGTTGAGTGGCTTGGTGGGATCGGGGTTGTTGGCCGCCAGCTGGGTCGGCAGATAGTAATTGTTGTCGATGAAGATCTCATAGTCTCCCCGCGAGATCGGCTGCCAGTCTTCGTTCTTCGATTTCTCGTAGGCTCCCGCCAGCTCGAAGAATGTCTTGGCCAAAACCTGCTGCTGCCACGACGCCGAAAATTTGTCGTAAGTCGTGTCGAAATAGTCCGACGGTCCGGAGACGATGGTGTCCAGCGGGAACTCCACGCCCGGCACGCGGGTGGCGCTCGAGATGCTGGTCTGGTTTTGGGTCAGGCCGTTCACGAAAGCTTCCGAACCCCGGGACTTGAAATTCCAGTTCTGCACTCCCAGTTGCGGGGCGTTCATCACGTAAACGAGATAGTTCGTGGTCGAAAACCCCTGGGAAACGCCCGGGATAATGTTCCGGGCGGCATTGCGGGCCGCGGTGCTGCCGGATGCGACCAGGGCCCGGTCGATCGTATTCGCCTTCTGGAGCGGGGTCCGGGGATCGTTCAGCCACGCGGACACGCTGTCATAGGCGAGGTAGGGCCGGGGATTCAGCTCGTCGATCCGGCCGGTCTCCGCGTTGAGGTTGATCGTCGCGCCCTTGAAGGGCTGCAGCGTCAGGTTCAGATACGCCGAGTTGCGCCGCATGTATTGAAACTCACGCGGGGTGCGTTGATCGGTGGCCAAGGCGGCGAAGCGCAGCGCCACTTTGTTGGGAATGACAATCCGGTTGATATCCACGCTGGCGCGTTTGGAGCCCTCCGAGTCGAAGCGGACCTCTAGCCCGTAGCTGTCGGCGTTGAATCGCCCCGCCTTGTTGGTGGCGTCGAGCCCTCCGCCGACCGAGCCCAGGCCGAAGAGAAGTGAGTTGGGTCCGCGGGATTGGGTCACCGTCTCGGTGTTGAAATTGTCCACCTTGATGCGACTGGTGAAAAAATTGTTGGTCAGCGAGGTGGAGCGAAAGCCGCGCACCGTGAAAGGCGTGCCGGTGCGCGATGTTACGGATTCCGTGTCGGAGGTATCGCCTTTGAATGACTGGGTGCTGGGCAAAAACTCTAGGGCCTCCTCGTAATTCACCGCGCCGATGTCGCGCATGAACTCCTCGGTGAGAATGGTGATCGGGTTGGCCAGATCGCGCACCTGGGATTTTAGCTGCGTGCCCGACAGCGTCTCCGAGGCATAGTAGCCTTTGTTGGCCTCGGTGCTGACAATGAAGGGATTCAGCACGACAGTCTTGTCCTCCGCCGCGAACGTCCGCTGGGACATGGACGGCAAGCCTAGTCCAAGGAGGAGACAAATACCCGGAAGGATTTTGCAGGGGGGGATCATGGTTGGGGCGCGGTATGAACGTGGCGGGGTGAGAGGGGGCGGGGGGAGCGCTGAAACCGGGAACAGGGGATGGTTTCGCGGGGCTGATTCTCCGGGGATTGCGAGGCATCATCGCATATTTCCCATGCTGCGGACATCCCCTCTTCGGGGGATGGGAAGTTGCCGGGCAGGTCGCTATGATCGGTGAGATGTTCTCCGTTCGTGTGGCAATAATGCGCTCGGATCGCCAGCGCAGATGACAACGATGGTGGCCGTGCCTGCAATTATAAATTCCCGCCTTCGGCTGGTCGTGTTAGGCGCCATCGTTTGGGGAGTGGGTTGGCGTGGTGCAGCGGCGGAAGGGGGAAACTATTCGGCTCGGCCGGCTCTCAAGGAAATCGTGCTCGGTGGTCGATCCCTGGCTCCGCAGCTCGATCAAGCGGGTGAGATCGGCGGTGAAAGATCCTATCAAGCGCTCTCGTTGTGGCCGCGAGACCTTCCTTTGGAAATCCAGGTCGGCGGCGAAGCGGGCGCGAAGTCGCCGGTGGTGCGATTGCGTTCCCGGCTCGAGGGTTGGCAGCACGAGTGGCAGGATCACGAGAGCCAGATGTGGCTCGTGCTGCGATTTCTTGATCGGGATAATCGTGCGGTGAGCAGCGCGGCGTTCAACCGCGTGGGCGAGAGCCCGGGCTGGGGAGGCTTGCCGCAGAATTCCCGCTGGCACCGCCGGGTGGACGAGGCCGTCGTGCCGGAGCGTGCCAGCAGAGTGCAGGTTCTCCTTGTCTCCGGGGGCACGCCGCGCACGACCGGATTTTGGGCGGTGCGCCGCCTGCGTCTCACCGCCCTGCCGCCAGGGCGCGACAGCGTTGGTGGCGGCACTGAAGAACACGGTGAACCGCAGGGTGCGGAATGGACGCTGGCGGTGGAAAAGCAGACTTATTGATATGAAAGGAGAAAGTGTTGGGGCAGGGCGATGGCAACTCCGCGATCCGTTCCAAATGGGACTCCCACATCGAGTGATCATTCTATCAAGTGGATTTTCCCTTCGCCTGCCGCTGCCGCGTGCGCCATTCTCTGGGAGTGCAATCATAGGCCCGGCGAAAGTGCTGGCCGAAACGCGATGCGTCCCGATACCCGACGCGGAGAGCAACGCGTGCCACGGGGAGCTGAGTTGAACCCAGGAGATCGGCGGCTTTTTCAAGACGGAGCCGGCGCACGTAATTTTGAAAGCTGACGCCGTAGCGCTGTCGAAACAGGCGCGAGAGATTTCCCGCACTCGTGTAGGAGACGTTTTGAGCGACGAAGGTCAGACGTATCGGACGCTGCAGCCGGAAGGCGATGTGTGAGACTGCCCGCTGCAGCGGATCGTCACCGCGCCCGATTGAAGCGCGCTGTTGTTCAGCGAGTCGGAACCAAACGGCTTCAACGTGGCTCCGCGCCGCGTCCTCTGCGGCGGCCGGATCGCCATTCGCAATCGTTTCCACTAGGTGCGCGTGTTCTTCAATCAGGACCCTTGAATCGGGGAAACACTCCTCAAATCCTTTTTGGTGAAATCCCTGGAGGCCGTTCCAAACGACCTCCCACACCTCGCGCAGTAGCGGGACATCGGCCGCCGCGACGACCGTGGAGTGCAACTGGGCATCGGCCTCGCGAAATTCCGCATAGCTGCGTTTACGCACGCCCGCATTGAGCCGTTTTAGGACGGCACGGAGATGTCCGATCCGTCGTGTTTCCAGCGTCGCGTGAGAGGCGGCGTGGCGCGCCGCGAAACCTTCCAGTAGGGCACGCAGCTCGGAAAGGCTGTGGAGTTCGGTGTCGGTCATAATCGTTATTATGTGAAATCGAACCAAGCGCTATGCCGGTGTCGGCATTTCTACAAGTGTGCATGCAGTGCGCTTGCTTCGATAAAGTGAGATGAGCATCAGTGCGACGGTCCCGGCAGACTATGCCGAATCAGTCATCGTAAATCCCTCCCGTTTCTCTCTCATGAAAAAATTCCGTGGTCTTTATCCTCCACTCATCACGCCTTTCCTTCCTAACGGCGATATCGACGAAAACGGTCTCCGCGAACATGTCGATTTTGTCATCGCCAACGGGGCGGACGGCTTTTGCGGGGGCAGCAGCACGGGCGAATTCATGAATCTCACGCGCGCCGAATGGGAGCGCGTGCTCGGCATCTGCGCCGAACAGAACCGCGGCCGCGTGCCGATGCTCGCCGGCACGGCCGATCTTTCCACCCCAGGCACGATCGAGAAGGCGAAGTTCGCCGAGAGTCTTGGCTACGACGGCCATCTCATCATCCCACCCTGGTATCAGGTCCACACCATGCGCGAAATCGAGGCGCACTACCGGGCGGTGCGCAGCGCCACGACCAAGCCGATCATGATCTACAACAATCCGCCCGTCGTGGGAGTGCGCCTCGCGCTCGACACGCTGGTGCGGCTCGCGCAGGACGATGTGATCCAATATATCAAGGACGCCGACTCGGATCCCTACACGATCACGCGCCTCCGCATGCGGCTCGGCGCGAAGCTCGGTCTTTTCTACGGGCACGACAACAACGCCCTCGGCGCTTTTGCTTTCGGCGCCACCGGATGGGTGTCCGGTTCCGGCAATTTCGATCCCGCCCGCTGGTCGAAGATCGTCCATCTTTGCATCGACGACGGCAACTTTGTCGCCGCCCGGCAACTGTGGGACGAGATCATGCCCTTCGTCGATCTCGTCACGGTCGGCCGGCACGGCGAGCGCGCCGATTGGATTGCCGTAATCAAGCGCGGCCTTGCCCTCCGCGGCCGTCCCGTCGGCTCCGTGCGCCGGCCCATGCTGCCGTTGACCGACGAGGTCGACGCGCTGGTGCGGGAGGTTGTCGGGAAAATGACGTTTGCCGTGGGCACCGCGTCTACCCGAGCGGCGTGATACCCGGATGACACTCGAGGCCTTCAGTCTGTGCTTGGCCGCGGTGTTCTCCGCTTTGGCGGCGAGCGCCCGGTGGGTCCGCGGACTGAAGGGATTGGGTTTCACCTTCGCGGTGCTCGCGACCGGGTGCGTGGCGGTGGCGCAACCGGCATGGTTTGTCACGTGGGGCGGGTTCGACCTGAAGCGCACGATCGCGCCGCTGGTGCAGGTGATCCTGCTCGGCATGGGGTTGACGCTGACGGTGGGGGATTTTCGCCGCGTGCTCACGATGCCGAAAGCGATTTTCATCGGGATCGCGCTCCAGTTCGCGGTCATGCCGCTCGCAGGGCTGCTGTTCGCGTGGCTGTTCGGTCTGACGGGGGCGGTCGCGACCGGGTTGATCCTGATCGGTTCCGTGCCTGGCGGCATGGCTTCGAATGTCGTCACCCTGCTGGCCCGCGGCAACGTGCCGCTCTCGGTGACGATGACGGCGTGCTCGACGCTCCTCTCGCCGCTGCTGACGCCGCTCGCGATGAAGCTCCTCGCCGGCACGTATGTCGCAATCGATGCGTGGGCGATGATGCAGTCGATCCTCACGATGGTGATTGCTCCGTTGCTCGCTGGGCTGGCGATCCAACATTTTCTGCCCGCAGCCGCGGCGCGCCTCGCGCGGGTGCTGCCGGTCGTGGCGATGGCGGGAATCTGCGCGATCATCGGCATCACGATCGCGTCGTCGCGGGATCAGTTGTTGACCGTGGGGCTCGCGCTCTTCGGGGCCGCGGCGTGTCACAATGCGCTGGGCTATGTGCTCGGTTACGGCCTCGCGCGCCGCGCGGGACTGGACCGCACGGATGCCCGCACGGTGGCGATTGAAGTCGGCATGCAGAACGGCGGCATGGCGACCGGCCTCGCGTTCGGCGTGCTCAAGAGCCCCGCCGCCGCTCTCGGGGCCGCCGTCTTCGGACCGTGGAGTGCCATCACGGCCTCGGTCTTGGCGTCGTGGTGGGCCCGCACGCCGCCTGTGCCCGACGAGTCCCGCGTCGAGTTGTCTGCTACCCTTCTTTCCAACCCCAAATGAAACTTCTCCAACCCATTTCCCTGGCGATAACGCTCGCCGGCACCGCCCTCGGCTTGACCGCCGCGCCCGCTTTGCCGCTCTGGAACGCCGCCACACCCGTTCCTAAAGCAGCCGAACTCACCCGACTCGAAGGCGTGCGTTTTCACGTCATCAAGCGCTACGAACCGGCGGTCGACGGCTATCGTTTTCTGCACGGTGTCGCCCTCGCGTGGCACCGCGACCGGCTCTACGCCTCGATCGGTCACAACCAAGGAGGTGAAAACACCGAAACGGAGGAGGCCCGCTTCACGGTCAGCCGCGACGGCGGCAAGACTTGGAGTGCGGTCGCTACGATGGACGCGGGCTTGGAGCCGGGGCTCGGCGTCAGCCACGGAGTGTTCCACGCGCACGGTGAGAAGTTGTGGGCCTTTCACGGCGCCTATACCGGGACAATGAAGCAGGTGCACACGCGCGCCTATCTGCTCGATGACGCCACCGGAAAGTGGGTGCCCAAAGGCACCGTCATCGAAGGCGGCTTTTGGCCCTTGCAGGAGCCGGTGCGGATGGACGACGGCAATTGGATCATGGCGGGCGCCCGGATCGGTCAAGGCCACCCGGCGGCCGTCGCCATCAGCCGCGGCGGGGATTTTTTGAAATGGGATTTGGTGGTCATTCCGACGGCGCCGGAGGTCGGGAAAATGTGGGGGGAGTCGACGGTCGTGGTGACTGGAAAACGCGTGATCAACATCGCCCGCCGCGATCGCACAGCTCCTACGGCGCTGATCGCCATGAGCGACGACTTCGGGCGCACATGGACACCCTCGCAACCGGCAAATCTCCCGATGGCGGCGAGCAAACCCTACGCGGGCCGGCTTAGCAACGGTCAGAGTTATCTGATTTGCTCGACGACCGCGGACGGCGGCAACCGCCGTTCGCCGCTTACGATCGCAGTCAGTCGGCCTGGGGAGTCGGTGTTCACGAAGATTTTCCTCATCCGGCCCGCGCTCTTTCCCGAGGGTCCGGGTGAGTCGCACGAGATAGCCGCGCTCGCCTATCCGTATGCCATCGAGCACGCGGGTTACCTCTACGTCGGCTACTCCAACAGCGGCGGCGGCGTCGGGCGTGTCGGCACGGGCCGCGAACTGTGGAACAACAACAGCGCCGAGATGGCCGTGATCCCGATTTCGAGTCTGCAGGTGCGCTAGGCAATTCACGCGTGAGTGCCCTCCTGCCGCTCTTCCGCCACTCGCAGCGCCGACGCTCCTTCACGTCGACCGCCAGCCCCACGACAGGAGTCCGCCGCTCCCAACTCCGCTTTTCTGAAACCCAAACCCGAATCCCCATGCATCCCGTATCTCCCCTCGCGAATCCATGCCCCATCCCCCGCTCGGAAACGATGTGGAAGGCGCTTCGAATCTTTCTCTCGCTAGTCTCGCTTTCGGCGGCCCACGTCGCGTCCGCCCAGCCGCAGAGCGAACGCAACGGCAGGGTCACCGGCTTCGTGCGCGACGCGGCCGGCGGTGGCACCCTGGCGAGTGCCGTGGTGGCGGTCGCTTCGACCGGCACGCGGACCGAGACCCAGGCCGACGGCAGTTTCACGCTCTTCGTTCCGCCGGGGCGCCATGTGCTGACGGCGTCGTATACCGGCCTTGAGAGAGTCACCGCGACGGTCGAGGTCACGGCTGGCGGGCAGACGGTGCAGAACTTCGATCTTGGCTCGCCGGTCTTGAAACTGGATCAGTTTTTCGTGCGCACGGTGCGCGAAGACGATGCGCTCGCGCTTCAGCAACAGCGACACGCCTCCAATCTAAAGACCGTGGTGGCCACCGACGCCTACGGCGCGCCGGTCGATAACCCCGGCGAGCTGTTGCAGCGTATCCCGGGCATTAACGTCAACTATATCGACGGCTCGCTCTTCAATGTCTCCGTCCGCGGGATGGGCATCGAGTTCGCCAAGGTGGCGGTCGACGGCGAGGGCGTGGCGCTCTCCTTTGGCAATTTGAATAGCCCGAACCGCGGCTATAACATCGGTTCACTTCCGACCAGCGGCCTTTCCCAAGTCGAACTCATCCGCGCGCCGACACCCGATCAGGACGCCGATGCGATTTCCGGGACGATCAATCTCGTCTCGCGGCGGCACTTTGACCGGAGGCCGGGCCTGCAGCTCAATGCCTCGCTCAGCGGCTTGAAACGCCGGGTCGCCGAGTCGCCCAATTCGCCGGACTTCGGGGAATTCGGCAGCACGTCGCTGGCGTATAACAACAGCTTCGGCATCCTTGGCGGCAGCAAGAATCTCGGCATGGCCGTGGACCTCGCGTGGAGCAAACTGCCATCGATGGATGCGGTCTCCGGCCCGCAGCAGGTGGGCACGCTGACCGACGCTTTTGTGCGGACGGCCTCCGGTGATTACCTGAGCCGCTTCCACAGCGCCCGCGACACCGGCGGTCCGGTGGACAAGTTCAGCGCCACGGTGTCGTTCGACTACAAACTCAACGAGTCGGACTATGTCTTTCTGCGCCTCGGGGTCACCTCGCAGGACAAGAACGACAGCCGCTGGTTTGCCCGCGCGTTTGGTGCGGCCGCCAATGTCGCGGCCTTTGCGCCTGGCAGCACGTTTGATAATTCGACCGTCCTTCCGACCAACAGCACCGTGCTTAGTGTCACGTCCCTCAATTCGGTGCGCGAGGCGCGCTACCGCCGCGCAAGTGCCGGCGGCGATATCAAACTTTTCCGCGGCTCGGCCACGTTGTCTATTCTGGGCGCCTACTCGAGTGCCCTGAGCCGGAATCCCTATTTCCTCAACTCCACAGCCCAAGTGTCCAATGTGGGTTACCAGATCGATCGCCGGGGAGGGAATATCCATCAGCCGAAACTGGTGCAGACCGCGGGGCCTTCCTGGAGCGATCCGGCGAATTACCGCATCATGACACTGACCAATACGCGGACCACGGGAGCGCCTCAGGACAGCTACACGCTGAAAGCCGATCTGAAGTGGCGGTCGGTTGACGGAAAATTCGAGACCAAGACCGGCGCGGTCTATCGTCGTGTGTTTACCGACGATCTGCGCAACCCAGATAACTGGACTTTCGTGGGGGCAGACGGAGTGGCGAATTCCGCCGACGACAGCATGACCAATCTTGCAAGTGACATTTTCCGTCTCGGCCGGCCGGGCTACGGACCATTTCCGTTTCTGCCGATGGTCACACGGAAGGAGGCGATCGCTCCGGCAGCGTCCTGGCGTAAGTCTGCGACGCAGGCCTACGGTGAGCTGACGGCGGCAAGTGCCCGGGGCACGGAGATACAGGAGGAGTCGCCCGCCGCCTATGCGATGGGGACCTGGCGGGTTAAACAGGTGCGAGCGGTCGCCGGAGTGCGGGTGGAGCAAACCGACAACACATTCCTCTCGTGGATACGCAATACGTCGGCCTCGTGGGGTGGAAACAACGTCGGCGGCGCGAGCGTCGATCCGGTGGTCGTGGCTGCCAATATTGCCCGGGCGGAGCGGTCCTATGTCGGCAGGCAGCGGTTCAAATCAAGCTATATGGAAGTGTTCCCCGGCGCCCACCTAGTTTACGAACCTCGAGAAGGACTGCTGCTGCGCGGCAGCTATAATCGGAGTATATCCCGGCCGAGCATCCTCGCCACAATGCCGACGGTGTCGGCCAATGACGAGACGCAGATCGTGACCACCGGCAACCCCGAACTGAAACCCTATCTCTCGGACAACTTCGAACTTTCGGTTGAGCGCTACCTCAACCCGATCGGCCTCGTTTCCGTCAGCGGATTTCAAAAGGAAATCACGCGCTATTTCCGCACTTTCACCGATGTAGTTCCGCCCGAGGGGGTCGACGGCTCCGGTCTCTACGCCGGTTACGAACGCCGCATGGCGCGCAACATCGGCAGCGCCACGATCAAGGGCGTCGAAATTTCAGCGCAAAGCCAGTTTCGCAATCTTCCCGGGATTTGGTCGGGCTTCGGGGCTTTCGCAAATTTCACGTATTTGCGCGCGCGGGGCGACTTCGGTGATATCGCCGTCACGTCCAAACTGCCAAACATGACGCCGCGTTCGCTCAACGCTGGCGTCTCCTACGTGGGCAAGTCCTGGCAGGTGCGGCCGCTCGTAAACTGGCAGGACCGGACCTACCGGGGAACCTCCGGCACCACCGATTTCGATTCGGCGGCCCGCACCCGCATCGATCTGAAAATCAACTACGCGATCTCGAAGCGCTACACTCTCGATGTCAGTGTCTTCAATCTGACCGATGAAGCGGACAACGTGTTGATCTCGTCTGATCGCGGCCTGCCCTTCGTGGAGATTCTTTCGGGCACGGCGCTCAATGTCGGAGTCACGGGACGCTTCTGAGCTGAGGGATGTTGCCGCTGAAATTATTCCCCCTGCCGCGAACAGCTTTCTCCGCGCGAGCAGGAGATTCTCGGTCTGCTGGTGCACGGGCTTGTGCTCAAGGAGGTCGCCGAGCACCTCGGCATCGGGTTGGAAACGGTGCGGACGCATGTGAACCACATTTATCAGAAGCTCCATGTGCGGAGCCGGACCGAGGCGGTGGTGAAATACCTCCGGCAAGGTCAGTAGGAACCCGCCGCTGCGTGCTGAGCGAGAGCGGGCTCCTCAGGGCGGAGGCGCAGTCTTCTTCTTGCGATCGGCCTTCGCTTTTTTCGGCGGGGTGCCGGCGGGGGCTTCCATGCCGTGGCGTTTGCCGCCGGCTTTGACGGGGTTCGGCATCGCCGCGAGCCACGCGTCGTGGAGCTTCGTCAATGCCGCGACTTTCTCGGGCATGGTTTTCGACAGGTCGGTTTTCTCGGAGATGTCCTGGCTCAGATCGAAGAGGCCGATCCGGCCGCGGTCGCCGACCAGTTTCCAGTCGCCGGAGCGCACGGCCCACCAGCCGTCCTCGCTGCCCGAACACCAGAATAAATCGCGGGGCTGCGGGGCGATTTCCCCGCGGAGCACAGGCAGGAGATTGATCCCATCCAGGGGTTTCTCGACGGGGCGGGCGAGGCCCGCGGCGGCGAGGGCCGTGGGCAGGATGTCGAGCGCGCTGACGACGGCCTGGCTCTCCCCGGCCTTCAGCTGCGCGGGCCAGCAGACGAGGAAGGGCACGCGGATGCCGCCCTCGTAGTCCTGGTGTTTGCCGCCGCGGAGCGGGGCGTTGTTGGCGGTTTGCGCGAGCGGGCCGCCGTTGTCGCTGATGAAAAAGAGCAGGGTGTTTTCCCAGACACCCTCGCGCTTGAGCTTGGCGACGACCTTGCCGATCGCGTCATCCATGCGCTTGCCCATGGCGAGGAGGGTGTCGCGGCTTTTGTTTCCCGTGTTGAATTTCGCGATCTCGTCGGCGGGGGCTTGGAGCGGGGCGTGGACGGCGTTGAAAGCGAGATAGAGAAAGAACGGCTTCGCCTTGTGGCGATCGATGAACGCGACGGCCTCGTCGCCCCAGACATCGGTGAGGTAGCCGCTCGGTTTCACCGGGGTGGTGCCGCGATAGATGGGATGCGTCGCGTCATCGAAGTCGTAGTAGTCGTGCGCGCCGCGGCCGAGAAAACCGAAGACCTCGTCGAAGCCGCGCAGCGCCGGGCTCAACTCGGGCGTAGGACCGAGGTGCCATTTGCCGATCTGGATGGAAGTGTAGCCGGCGGGTTTGAGGAACTGGGGAAAGAGTGGCTCCTTCATCGGGACGCCCGATCCGGCTTCGCCTGCGGTGTAGAGGCCGAGGCGCTGCTGGTAGCGCCCGGTCATGAGGGCGGTGCGCGTGGGGGAGCAGACGTTGCCAGTGACGTAGCCCTGCCGGCAGATCACGCTTTCCCGGGCGAGCCGGTCGAGATGGGGCGTGGTGACTTCCTTCGGGTGCAGCGGATTGAAGCGCACATCGGCGTAGCCGAGATCGTCGGCGACGATGACGACGAGGTTGGGAGGCCGCGCGGCCGGCTGAGCTGACGAGGGAGTTGCCGCCCAACTGGCGAGCAAGCCGAGCAGGACAATTCGAATTACGACACGGGGTAATTTCATGAGCGGAAGTGGGGCAACAGGGGAAGCGACGGGCGGGGAGGCAACGAATCGCGACCTTCGGTCAGTCTATCCGACGCGCGAGGAGGGCAAGGGATGCGCCTACGCTTTGTCGCTATTCCGGACGAAGCGTTTCAAAAAGTTCTCCTCCGCGTCGAGTGTGCCGACGAGGAGCATCTTGGCCCCCGCGGTGAGCGTCGTTGTGGGAGCGGGATTGATGGTGCGCTGGCCGTCGACCTCGACGGCGATCACCGTGCAGCCGGTCTTCGCGCGGATCGCGGATTCGCCGATGGTCTGGCCGGCGAGCGAGGCGGGGACCGGCACCGGAAAGATGTTCACGCCTTCGGCGAGGAGGAGGGTGTGGCTGTCGCGCAGCTCATTGAAGATCGAGTTGGCGCCCATCGAGGCGTAGGACATCACCAGATCCGCGCCGGCCCGGTGCAGGGTCGAGACGTTGAGCTCGTTGGTGCAGCGGCAGATGATCTGAAGGTTGGGCCGCAAACGGCGGTAGAGGATGGTGAGGAAAATGTTCAGATCATCGTCGTGGGTGGTGATGATGACGCTGGACGATTCGCGCATGCCGGATTGCACGATGATGTCGAGTTCGGCGGCGTCGCCGATGACGGCCCGGCTGGGATCGCGGACGCGCTCCGGGATTTTCTCGATCATCTTCCACTCAATCTTCCGCTCGTCGAGGGCCTTCGCGGTGGCGCGGCCGACCCGGCCGCTGCCGACAATCACGACCCGGCTCTCATCCTGTTCCGTGCATGCCATCTGCTCGTTGTAGCGATCGATTTGCTCGCGCGTGCCGGCGAGGACGAGGATCGTGTTGGCGCTGATTTCACTTTCCGGTCCGGCGGGCTTGAGGTGGCCGTGATCCCAAAGGCCGACGACGCTCACCCCGCTGTCGCCCCGCAGGCCGGTATCGGCGATCTTCCGGCCGACGAGGGTCGTGCCGCCGGCGCTGGCCTCGGCGATATGGAGGCCCTCGAGATTGCCGATGCGGTGGGCGGAGGCGTCGCGGTCGATCACCCGCCGGGCGAGGGCCTGGCCCATCATGAAATCCAGGCACAGGACGCGCGTGGCGCCGGCGAGCTCCATGGCGTCGCGGGCGGACTCGCTGGTCGCGGTGGCGACGATCGGGATTTTGCCGGCGGTTTCGCGCACCGTGAAGGTGACGTTGGTGTTGATGACATCGGTCCGGGTGGTGACGACCATGGCCGCCTGATCGATGCGCAGCCGCCGGTAAGTTTCAGGGTCGTTGAGCTCACCCAGCACGACCGGCAGGTTTTGGTCCCGCAGCTCCATCGCCTCGGCGAGCGTGGGCGCGAGGATGTAGTAAGGGTGCCGGTGCTTTTTCAGGAGCTTGATCAGGTGCTTCGTCACCGCGCCGTAGCGGGTCAGCAGGACGTGGTCGCGGGTCTCCGGTGGCAGTTCGCGGGGAGCTTGCGCCTGCGCCTGCGCTTTCATCCACGGGGCATAGAAGAACTCGATGAAAGTAAACGGCAGCAGCATGAGCAGGAACACCACCCCGGTGATCAGCACGACGAGCGAAAAGAGCCGGCCCAGATCGGTGTGGAACGTGATGTCGCCGAAGCCCAGCGTGGACATGACGGTCAGCGTCCAATACACGCCGGTGATCCAGCTGTGCTGCCGGCCTTCGTGCTCCATCAGATAGTGGAAGCAGATGCTGAACACCGCAATCAGGCCGAAGAAAAACGCCAGCAGCTTGATCAAGGCGAGGAGGTTGGAGCGGCTGGTGCGGGTCGCCAGGAACGACGAGACAACGGCAAGGAGTGATTTCATGGGACGCGGCAGTGGGACCTTCGGATTGTAGGGCCATCGAAGGCCAAACAACGAGCGTTTCTCTGATCCGGGCGATATGAGCGCGACTTTGCGGCTAAAACGCGAGACCGCGGGGCAGCTTTTTCACAGTCGGCCACCCGAAGAAAAACCGAGGTTATGCAAGAGGGCGGGTCAAGGACCGCGCCCTACTGGCGGAGGCGTTTCACGATTTCGTCGACGTCGTAAACGCAGCCACCCCAGGGGCCGCCGCTGGCGTTTTGCAGCGCGGCCCAGAGGCGGGTGTCGGCGGGGACGCGCGGGTCCATCGTGAGGTCGGGATTGATCGGGCGCGCGGCGAATTCGGCGGCGGGGATGTTGAGGACATCGACGGAGCCCTCGAGTTTGCGGGTGTCGATGCGGACGCGGATGAGGTCGCCGTTGCGGACTTTGCCGATGGGGCCGCCGGCCCACGCCTCGGGGCTCACGTGGCCGAGGCAGGCGCCGGTGGAGACGCCGGAGAAGCGGCCATCGGTCACGAGGGCGATGCGTTTGCCTTCCTTCACGTATTTGAGCGCGGAGGTGATCTGGTAGGTCTCGGGCATGCCGATACCGGGGCCGAGGCCGATGAGGACCATGGTGTCGCCGGCTTTCACGCTGCCGGATTTGAGCGCGGCGATGGCGCGGGCCTCGGTCGTGAAGACGCGCGCGGGGCCTTCGTGCAGGTAAACGCCGTCGGCATCGATCACGTCGGGCGCGATGGCGGTGCTCTTCACGAGCGCGCCCTCGGGGGCGAGGTTGCCGCGGAGAAACGTGATCGTGCTCGTGAGTCCGCGCTCGCGCGCGCGCGTCGGCGACATGATGACGTCGTTGGGATCGATGCCGTCGAGGATGGTGAGTTTCGCGCGGAGGCGGGTGCGGCGTTCGGAGGTTTCCCACCACGCGAGATTCTCGCCGAGGGTGCGGCCGGTGACGGTGCGGGCGTCCAGCTTCAGGAGGCCGGCGTCGCGGAGGTGGAGCATCACCTCGGGCACGCCGCCGGCGAGGAAGACCTGCACGGTGGCGTAGTGCTTCGGGCCGTTCGGGAGGACATCGACGAGGCGCGGGACGGAGCGGTTGATGCGCGCCCAGTCGTCCACGGTGGGGCGGGGGAGGCCGGCGGCGTGCGCGATGGCGGGGATGTGGAGCGTGAGATTGGTGGAGCCGCCGAACGCCGCGTGCGTGACGAGGGCGTTGTGGATCGAGTCGGGCGAGAGGAGGTCGCGCGTGGTGGTGCCGGTTTTTTCGAGTTCGATCAGCGCGAGGGCGGAGCGGCGCGCGAGGTCGCGCCAAATCTCGGCGCCGGAGGGCGCGAGGGCGCCGTGCGGGAGCGTGAGGCCGAGGGCTTCGGAGACGACCTGGCTCGTGGCGGCCGTGCCCATGAACTGGCAGCCACCGCCGGGGGAGCCGCAGGCCTTGCAGCCCATCTCGGCGGCGTGCTCGAGGGTGATTTCGTCGCGCGCGAAACGCGTCGCGAGCGTCTGGACCTTGCCGGTGTCCTCCGCCTCCTCGGCGATGAGCGTGACGCCGCCGGGCACGAGGATAGTCGGAAGGTCGAGGCTGCCGGCGAGGGCCATGAGCATCGCGGGGAGGCCCTTGTCGCAGGTGGCGACGCCGAGCACGCCGCGGCGCGTGGGGAGCGAGCGGATGAGACGGCGGAGGACGACGGCGGCGTCGTTGCGGTAGGCGAGGGAGTCCAACATGCCGGCGGTGCCGTTGGTGCGGCCGTCGCACGGATCGCTGACGTAGGCGGCGAACGGAATCGCGCGGTGCGCGGTGAACGTGCGCGCGGCCTCCTCCATGAGCAGGCCGACTTCCCAGTGGCCGGTGTGGTAGCCGAGCGCGATGGGCGAGCCATCGGGCGCGCGGATGCCGCCCTGCGTGGAGAGGATGAGAAACTGTTTCCCTAGCATCGCGGCGGGCGACCAGCCCATGCCGGCGTTTTGCGTCATCCCGAACAGATCGCCGCTCGCCATGTTGCGCAGCTGGTTCGGCTCAAGCGGGAGACTGCCCGACGGCCCGGCGGCGGTGGTGCGCAGGGTGTAGATGGAGTCGGGGGAGTCGAAGAGGGAGGCACTCATTTTGGCGAACTACGCCTGCAGCTATGCCGGTTCATGCTCTCATCTGTCGAAGCAGAAGATGACGATCCGGTCTCGATTCGGATGAAGCCGTTTGGGAAAGCCCGCTCGACTTCGTGGGCATCCTCGCCCAAAACGCCGGGCCTAACCTCCGTCCGGCGTTCCGCTTCCTCGGTTCGCCCGCGGCCTTTTTCGTTCCACCTGCATGTCCACCTTCATCATCGACATCCCTGTCCCTTCCATGGGCGCGACTGTGAGCGAGCTCACCGTCATCACGCTCAAGACCCAGCCCGGCGCCCGGGTGACCAAGGGCCAGAAAATCGCCGAACTGGAGAGCGACAAATCGATCTTCGAATATGAGGCGCCGGCCGATGGCACGGTGCTGGCCTTGCCGGTGAAGCCGGGTGAGGTCCTGCAGCCGGGCGCGCTGTTTCTCCGGCTTGAGACCTCCGATGTGAGCCTGCGCCATCTCGAATCCAAGGGCGGCGCGGTCGCGGCGGCCCCGGTGGCGGCCAAGCCGGCGGCGGCCCTCGTCTGGACGCCCCGCGCGACCAAGCTCGCCCAGGAGGCGGGCGTCGATCCGGCCACGATGACCGGCCTCGAGGCCACCGGTCCGGGCGGCCGGGTGTCGGGCGACGACGTCACCCGCTGGCTGGCGAACCGAAAATCTTGAGTGGACGTGGCCGCATTGCAGCCCAATCCTCCCGCCCGTTGAGCACCACAGCCGATACCGTTTGCATTGCCGGGGTGGGTTTTGCGGTCCCCGCCAACATCCGCGCCAATAGCGAAATCCTGAAGGCCTTTCCGGATCGCACCGAGGAGGAGATGGTCCGCCTCACCGGCATCCGCGAGCGCCGCTACGCCGCCGAGGACGAGTCCGCCACCGATCTCGCGCGCATCGCGGTGCAGCACGCCCTGCAGCAGGCCGGCATGGCCGTTGACCAGATTGATGGCATCATCATGGCCACCATCATTCCGGATCAGCCGGTGCCGTCGGCGGCGAGTCTGCTGGCGCGTGAGATGGGCATCCCGCGCGCACTGGCCTTCGATCTCAACGCCGCCTGCTCGGGTTGGCTCTACGCCCTCGAGGTGGGCCGGGCCTTCATTCGCAGCGGCACGGCCAAAAACATCGCGGTCGTCACCGCCGAGCTGCTCTCCCGCATCACCAATCCCGAGTGCCAGGACACGGCGTTTCTCTTCGGCGACGGCGCGGGCGCGGCGATCCTCACCGGCGGCGAGGGCGGGCACCGCCTGCACCGCATGGGCCTCTCGGGCGACGCCGAGCAGTTCGATTCGATCCAGCGGCTTGGCGGCGGCGCGCGCATGCCGTGGCCGGCCTTCGCCGGGGCCGACTTGGATAGTTTTTATCTCCAGATGGACGGTGCGGCGGTGTTCAAGCACGCCGTGATCGGGTTTTCCGAGCAGATCGAGCAGACACTCGCGCGCGAGAACCTGAAGCCCGACGACATCGCGTGGATCGTGCCCCACCAGGCCAACGAGCGCATCCTCAAGGCCGTGAGCAAGCGCGTGGGCATCCCCTACGACAAGTTCGTCGTCACCATCTCGAAATACGGCAACACCAGCGCGGCCAGCGTCTCGATGGCGCTCGGCTGGGCCGCGGAGGAGGGCATCTTCACCGACGGCGACCGGATCATCTTTTGCAGCGTCGGCGCAGGGCTGACGTTTGCGGGCGGGTTGCTGGTGTGGTGAGGCTGGGCGCTCGCCGGGCTTCGAGCACTCAGCTGGATTGCCACGCCCGGCTGGACCGGGCTCGCAATGACAACCGGTATCATGCGGACGTCTGCGCCGGTTCGGCCTCGATGTGAGGCGTGTGCCAACATGCGTTGACGTCTCAACGCATGGGCGGTGGGGCCGCTTCTCCGCAAGCGGCCTGAGTTCACGGCAGCAGATTCACCCTGCAACCCAGGCCGGCTCGGAGAGCCGGCCCCACCTCGGATGGGCTGCTCTCTCGGGGCCTCTGCGATCAGGCGTCGCTGGCCGTCTCATGCCTCAGCACGCTGAGCGCATAGATTGCTGCTGTCTCGCAGCGGAGGACGAGGGGGCCGAGGGTCACGGGCGCGAAGCCCGCCGCCTGCGCCGCCGCCAGCTCCGCGGGTGAGAAATCTCCCTCAGGCCCGATGAGCCACGCGGCGGTGCGCGGGGGGCGCGCGTGGGCCGCCCGAAACGCCGCGAACACGGCCTTGAGCGGTTGCGCGCCGGGCGCGAGGCTCGCGATCAGTTTCAGCTCGGCGTCGGCCGTGGTCGCGAGAAAGGCCCGCAGGTCCTGCACCGGCAGGAGGTCGGGCACGAAGGGGTTGCCGCACTGCTTCGCCGCCTCGAGGGCGGCGGTGCGCCACTTTTCCCCCTTCCGGTCCGAGCGGTCGGCAGCGAGGTGGACCTGCGTGCGCTCGGTCTCGAGCGGGGCGAGGCGGCGCGCGCCGAGCTCCGTGGCCTTGCGCACGATGGCGTCCATCGTGGCGCCCTTGGGCAGCGCCTGGCCGAGGGTGATTTCGCAGGGCGGGGCGGGGTGCTGCCGCCGCGTGCGCACGCGCAGCACCGCCGCGGCCCGGCGCGCGGCCACGAGATCGCAGTGCCACTCGGTCCCGCGCCCGTCAAACGCCACCACCGGATCGCCCTCGCGGGCGCGGTTCACGGTCACGAGGTGGTGCGACTCGTCGGCCGCGAGCGTGATCTCCGCGGGCTCGGCGCTGGCCGGGGTGCAGTAGGCGCGGAAGTCGGGCATGGCGGGAAAAGTGGAGAGCCGAAGGGGGGAAGTTGGAAGGCGAAAGGCGGGCCTCGGCGGAAGGGCGCATCGCTGGGTGGGAATGAGGCAGGGGCAGGGGCCGTCTCGTCCAGGTGAGAGAGCCCGACCCCGGCGGGGTGCGTTGAGTGAGCGGGTCATGAACCCTGTTTGTCATGGCGAGGAGCGCAGCGACGTGGCCATCCCTCTGGAATTTCAGCTGGAGGGCCGCGCCGGCCGAGACGCGCTCACCATGACAAACGAAACCCTGGCTGGCGGGAATTTGGCGTGGACAGCGCGGGGGGCGTTTTCCAGTTTCCGCCCACGCTCCCACTGCCCGGGTGGCGGAATTGGCAGACGCAGTAGACTCAAAATCTTCCGACGAAAGTCTTGTGGGTTCGACCCCCACCCCGGGCACCAGGGTGCAAACTCCCTCCACCGCCGCGCCGGCACCAAAAATTACCCCTCATGATCGGCAATTCGATGTTCAATCGCCGCGCGCGTGCCTCTGCGATAAAACGCAGTGCAACCGAATAACACAGTTGGGCAGAAAGAATGAAGCGCGCACTCCTTATCGTCTTATCAGTTTCAGCACTCTTGTCCGCTAGAGCTGAGGTGGTCACCGCGCCGGCCTACGGATTGGCAGCCACATTTCCGACCCACTCGGACTGGACACCAGTTGAGCACAAGAAGGGCGAACCTCATTCGCACGTGCTCACGTGGTCCGCCAAGAGCCAAGCGAAGAAGCAGATGATTTATCTCAGCATCATCGACGCACCACTGCCAGACAGAAAACCGACCTTTCGTGAAAACGCCCTTGAGTGGGAACGAGGGGTTCGCACGAGCTCCAAAGAGATCACCCAAACCGAATTCACTACTTTGGGAGGGCGCGAAGCCTATAAGATTGTCGGAAAGGTGCTGAATTTCGGCAGTGAATTCTTCTTTGTCAGATGGATGTCACTATCCGGGGATGTTACCTATCAAGTGAGTATTGTATCTGAAAAGCCCGTCGACCTTGAGCGTGGCGTATTTCACGATTTCATTGAGTCGCTCACCCTTCAAAAGAAGGAGACCAACCAGGCGGCAAAAATAACTACGGGGACCGTGCCTAACCTGAAACATTAGGTCGGACATTTCGGGAAATAAGCAGAGCCTAACCGTAAGGCGTCTTCGCCGTCGGCTTGAGCGCGGCAGGCAGCGCTGCGATGCCTTGGCGCACGAGGTCGAGGCGCTGCTTCGCGTAGGGCCCGAGCGCGAGCACGTCGGCGCCGACGTTGAAGAGCTGGTGGCCTTCGCCGACGAGCGTCTCGAAGGGCGCGAAGAGCCCGGAGGTCATCGCGAATTTCCCGTGCTGGCGCGCGACGGCGGCGACGTGCTTCCGCGCGGCGACGACCTCGGGCGCGTCGATCTGGCCGGGCTGGCCGATGCGGTGGCTGAAATCGCCCGGGCCAAACATGATGCCGTTGTAGCCGGGCACGGCCGCGATGGCCTCGACGTTGGCCAGCGCCTCCGGCGACTCGATTTGGAGAATGATCACGCGCTCCTCGTTGCTATGGCGGAGGTAGTCGGCGAGGGGGATGAGGCAGTAGCGGCCGTCGGTGTTGCCGCCGTCGAGCGCGCGTTTGCCGAGGGGGTGGAAGCGCGTCCACTCGACGATCTGCCGCGCCTCGTCGGCGGAGGCGACGTGCGGGACGATGATGCCAGTGGCATCGGCCTCGAAGGGGCGCACGTAGTCGCTGTAGCTGCCCTTGGCGACGCGCACGAGCGAGTCCATGTTGTGCAGCCGGGCGGCGCGGATCTGGTGCTCGAGGTTGGACCAGTCGTTGGGCACGTGCTCCTGGCAAATCCAGACCGCATCGGCACCGGCGAGGCCGGCGATTTCGATGACGCGCGGGTCGTTGAGGTTGACCTTGAAGGAGGTGGCGAGCCCGCCTTGGCGGAGCTGGGCGAGGACGCGGCTGGGACGGAGTTGCATAGGACGGCGCCTGATCTCGGCGAATTGTCCGGCGCTGGCGAGCGGAACGCAGTGGTCTGGTGGGCACGCCTCATATCAACGTCCCGTGACATGCAGACTATTCAGGGGTGGGGCCGGTTCTCCGAACCGGCCTGGGTTGTAGGGCGATGCGCCGGCTGGAACCCAGGCCGCTTGCGGAGAAGCGGCCCCACCCCCAATCGTTCGAAAGTCCAAACTTCAAGGGACGCGACAAGTCGGGGCGTAAAGCCCCTCCCACAACCAAAGTGACCCACTACCGGCAAGCGGGCCCGCCTGCCTCAATCGTGCTGCGTGAGCATCCTCGGAACAGGCTGCCGATGTATGTTGAGCAAACCGGGGGCGCTCCAATTTTGTGGGAGCGACCTTGGTCGCGACAGTCGCGTGCAAGCACGCTCCCACAGGTTCGAGCCATACCGAAGCAATCTTCGGCTACCAGAATCGGGTTATGGGGTGCAGACATGCTGGGTGGGTTGGTCGAATGCCTGGAGCTTGCGCAGGGAATGTTTGAGGACTGCCGGGAGCATCCTGCGGTTTTCGCAGTGGACAGGCCCGCGCGACCCTCGCGCAATCGTCGGCCCATGACACCCCTCGTCTCCCATCCGCGCAACGCCACCACGCCCACCTCGCACCTGCCGTTCAGCCCCTGCGTGCGGGTCGGCGATCTGATTTTCGTCTCGGGGCAGGCCTCGGTCGATGCGACGGGGAAAATCGTGCCCGATACCTTCGAGGGCGAGTTTCGCCGCTCGATGGAGAACATGCGCCTCGTGCTGGAGGCCGCGGGGAGCGACTTCGCCCACGTGGTGCAGACGCGCAACTACCTGCGCGAGTCGGCCGACCTCGGCCGCTACAACGAACTCTTCCGCGAGTATTTTTCGCCGCCGTATCCCGCGCGCACGACGATCACCGAGTGCCTGCCGCCCACGCTGCGCTACGAGGTGGAGTGCGTGGCGGTCGTGAAAAAGTAGCGCGCCGCGCGGTCCGCAGTCGCGGGCGACCGCAGGGCGTCGCACAAGGTGGGGCCGGCTCTCCGAGCCGGCTTGGGTTCCGAGGCGATTCGCCGCTCAAACTCAGGGCGGCTCGGAGAGCCGCCCCACCACTCAGCGCTTTCGACGCCCACTCAGGCCGCCGCGCGCCGGGCTAGGAGGCTCGGCTGACCGCTGCGCAGCGCCGCCAGCTCCATCGCGCCCGCGAACACCGCGGTGAAGATCAGATCGCTCGCGAGGGTGTTGCGGAAAAACCAGATGGTCGGCGGGAACTCAGGCCGGCCCACGGTGAGCGCCTGCACCCAGCCGGCGAAGGTCTTGGCGTAAACCAAATCACGGACCCACGCATCGGTGTTGGTCGCGACGTAGAAGAACAGCGCGCCGCCGAGCGCGCCGCCGAGCAGCGTGAGCCAGCCCTTGCGCTGCGCCACCCAGTGCCCGATGAGCAGCGCGATCGCGAAGCACGCCGCCCGCACCACCATGCTGGGCCAGGACCAAGTCTCGCCGAAATTCGTCGCGTGATAGTGATCGAGATAAAGATCCGAGAGGAGCAGGGCGGCGAAGGGCACGAGCCAGAGGCGCTTGTCGCGCAGATAGACGGCGGCGCAGAACGTGAGCGCCATCAGCGGCGCGAAGTTTGACAGCGCGGGCAGGTGCACGGCCGCGATTCTCCAGCCGGCGGCAAAGACGAGGACGAGCAGCGAGACAACGAGAGGCATGGCGCCAGCGTGCGCGCCGGCGCGGCCGTGACAAGCGCGCGTTGCGTCCCGTGGCGGCGGGCCGGGACGCCCGCCGCCACGGTCACTGCTCCGCCTCGCGCGCGAGCAGCCACAGCAGGTCGGAGAGGCGGTTCACAAATTGTCGCAGCTCGGGCCGCAGGGTGCGGCCGTGCGCGGGGAGAGTGGTGAGGCGGCGCTCGGCGCGGCGCGCTACGGTGCGCGCGAGATCGCAGGTGGCGGCGCGGGCGTTGGCCCCGGGCGTGGCCCAGCCGTCGAACTTCAGGCCGCGGGCTTCGAGCGCCGCGACGGCGTCGTCGAGCGTGCGCACGTCGGCCTCCGTGAGTTTCTCGAATTTCGAGGCAAGGTAACGCGCCACGTCGGCCTCGGCGCAGGCGACTTCGCCCATGAGGGCGACGAGATTATTCTGCACGCCCGTGAGCAGCGCGCGCAGCTCGGCGTCGCGGGCGCCGCCGGGGAGCAACGGCTTGATGGCGCCGAGCGCGACGTTGAGTTCGTCCAGCGCGCCCACCGCCTCGATCTGCGGGTGGTCCTTGGGCACGCGCTGGCCGTAGAGCAGGCTGGTGGTGCCGTCGTCCCCGGTGCGCGTGGCGATGGAGCGATTCATGAGAGTAGGGGCGCAGACTTGCTGCGCCCGAAAGGGCGAGGGCGCAGCGGGACCGCGCCCCTGCGGATCACCCGATCTTCCGCGCGGCGAGCTGGGCGCGGAGGCACAGCTCGGCGGCCTTGAAGGCGTGGGCCTGCGTCATCGCCTTCTCCGTGCGGTTGAGACAGTCGAGGATGAACTCGCCGAAGAACCGGAAGCCCACCTGGCCCGCCACGCTCAGGTGGCGTTCGCCGGTGTCGTCCACGACATAGACTTGGTCGCCGGCCTTGTCGCGGGCGACGTCGATGTATTTGCGCAGCTCGATGTAGCCCTTGGTCCCGAGGATGAACGTGCGGCCGTCGCCCCACGTGCCGAGGCCCGCGGGGTTGAGCCAATCGACGCGGATGTAGTTCGAGGCGCCGTTGTCGCCGAGGAGCGAGGCTTCGCCGAAGTCCTCGAGCTCGGGCTTGTCGGGATTGGCCATGTTGCCGACGGCCGCCTGCGTGACGGTGGCATCGGTCGCGCCGGAGTAGGTGAGAAACTGCTCGAACTGGTGGCTGCCGATGTCCGTGAGGATGCCGCCGTATTTCGCCTTCTCAAAAAACCACGCGGGCCGGTTGGCCTTGCCGAGGCGGTGCGGCCCGAGGCCGAGCACCTGGACGACCTTGCCGATGCCGCCGCCGGCGATGAAGTCGGTGGCCCACATCGCGGCCTCCACGTGGAGTCGCTCCGAGAAATACACCATGTATTTGCGGCCCGTGCGCGCGACGACGGCCTTGGCGTCATCGAGCTGGTTGAGCGTGGTGAACGGCGTCTTGTCGGTGAAGTAATCCTTGCCGGCCTCCATCACGCGGCAGCCGAGGGGACCGCGATCGCAGGGCACGGCGGCGGCGGTCACGAGCTTCACGGCGCCGTCGGCGAGGATCTCGTCGAGCGCGCGGGCGACCTTGGCCTGCGGGTATTTCGCGACGAAGGCCTCGACCTTCTTCGGATCGGGATCGTAAACCCATTTCAGCTCGGCGCCGGCCTCGAGCAGGCCGTTGCACTGGCCGTAGATGTGGCCGTGGTCGAGGTGCGCGGCGGCGAAGGTGAATTCGCCGGCCTTCACGACCGGGCGCGGTTTGCCCTGGGGGGCGTAGTTCATGCCGTCGGCTTTTTGGACTTGGCTCATGGAAGGTTATTTTTTGGCCGCGGCGGCCTTGGTTTCGAGGGCGAGAGTCTTCACTGCTTCATCGACGCTGGCGCGCACCTTCTTCGCCATGCGCTCGATGAACAGCACGCCGTTGAGGTGATCGACCTCGTGCTGGATGCAGCGGGAGAGCAGGCCGTCGCACTTCAGGGTATGCGCGAGGCCGCGCTCGTCCTGGAACTTGGCGACGATGGCGTCGGGGCGGATCACATCGCCCCGGATTTTCGGGAAAGACAGGCAGCCTTCCTCATAGACGGTCTCCTCCGTGCCGGCGACGACGGTGATCTGCGGGTTCACGAGGACGAGCGGCATGATGAGATCGAGCGGCAGCTTCCGGCCGTCGAATTCCCACGAAAAATCCGCCTCCGATTCGCGCAGATCGACCACGCAGAGCTGGATCGCGCGGCCGATCTGCTGGGCGGCGAGGCCGATGCCTTCGGCCCGGTGCATGGTGGCGACCATGTCGGCGGCGAGGGCGGACAAGGCCGCGTTGAACGCGATAACTTTCTCGCCCTTCCGGCGCAAAACGGGATCGTTGTAGTGAACAATTCGCAGCGACATCGGTCAGGAAAGGGCGCAGCGTGGGTTTGCCCATTCCAGCCGGCAACAAAAACTTCGACACGATGACTGACACGACTTCGAGCCCACTCCGTCCGCGCGCTGTCTCGGCGCCGGTGCTGGTGCTGCTCGGCCTCGTGATCGCGGTCGGCGGCTGGCTGCTGCCGGTCAATGTGAAGTCGCTCAGCCCCGCGCTGCTCCGCGCCGCCGGCTCCGGCACGCCGACACTCGCCGCCTACGGCCGCGACTTGGTGGACGTGGAAAAGATCGGCCCCGCCGCGCTCGTCCTGGCCGCCGCGCGCGCGACCGAGGATCCCAAGGCTCCCGCGCTGGCCACGGCGCTCGATCAGTTCGCCGCGCGGCAACCGGGCCTCATGGCGTGGGGCGGCTGGGATCCGTTTCTCGATCCGCTGTTCAATTTGCGCGCCGACTCCGGCCGCCGCGGGAGCACGCCGGTGCTCACGTTCTTCAACACTCAGCGGGCCCGCGGCATCCTCCGCAGCTATCTCGCGCAGTCCGGCTCGGAGGTCGTGCAATCGTTTCTTCGGCTCCGCGATCTCACGGGCACGGGGCGCTTCGTGCCGGCGACGCGGCCTGGCGGGCAGCCGCTCGATGCGCTCATTCTGCTCACCGGTCTGCTTTACCAAGGCGGCCACCTCTCACCCTCGCTCCAGCGCGAGCTGCGCGAACTCGGCGAAATGGCCCTGGTGCAAAAAGACCTCGGCGAGTTGGAGAGCGTCTTTATCAATCTGCTCTCGCTCGGACGCCGCCTCGACTGGGCGCAGCTCGCCGAGCTGACGCGGCGCACCGACAGCACGCGCACGCTCGGGGAGTTCGCGCACCTCTCGCGCGTCGCGCCCGATCACCTGCCGCTCATCTATGCGGCGGCCCTTTTCTCCGACTCCGCCGATCGCGTCGCCGGCTACCTCATCGAGTATGGCAAGTCGGGCATGGAGGATCTCCGCACCGCGCTCACCTACGGGCAAGGCGCGGTGAAACAACTTCTCCTCCGCCGCGTGCCCATTAACCGGACGGACAATCCCACCCTCGGCATCGCCGCGGAGGTCGCGCTCTCGAATCCGCAGCTCTTCCTCGCGCTCAAATACCTCGCCGTGATCGGCGGCGTGTGGCTCGTGCTGCGCGGCCTCGACCGCTGGGTCGTGGGCCCCGGCGGCGCCGCCTCCCCGGCGTTTTCCCTCGGCGGCCTGAAGTCCGGCGGGCTCTCGCTGCTCTTCGCTGCCATCGTGCTCGCGGTCACCGAGCCGTTTTTCATCCAGTCCGCTCCCGCCTCCGAATTTCAACTGCGCCGGCCCGTGCTGGTGCTCTCCACGGTCGCACCCGCCTCCGACTCCCAACCCGCCTCCCCTATGGAAACCAATAGCCTCATCTCGATCGCCGTGTTCGCCGCGCTGCAGGTCGGCGTGTATCTGCTCTGCCTGTCGAAAATCCGCGAGATCGCGGCGCAGGACGTCTCGCCCGCCGTGAAGCAGCAGCTCATGAAGAACGAGGAAAACCTCTTCGACCTCGGTCTCTACGTCGGCATCGGCGGCACCGCCGCCGCCATGGTCCTCATCACGCTCGGCGTGGCCAAGGCCAACCTCGTCGCCGCATTCTCCTCGAACCTCTTCGGCATCACCTGCGTCGCCCTCGTGAAGATCCGCCACGTGCGGCCCTTTGTGCGGCAGCTCATCGTCGAGGAGGGCCGCGCCGCCGCCCCCCGGCTCGCACCCAAGGCGCCATGAACAAGACCCTCCTCCTCGTCCTCTGCGACTTCCTGCTGCTCACCCTCCTTGCGCTCACGCGCTGGGAGTCCGCGGAGCCCGCGCCCCGCGCGAAGCAGCCGCCCGTCCCCGAGCTGGCCGCAAACGCCGTCACCAAGGAACAGGACCTGGTCGATGCGATGCGCCAGACGCTCGCCGATGAAAAGACCGCGCGCGACGAACTCGCGCAGAAACTCTCCGCCGCCGATTCCGCGCTCGCCGCGCGCGAACAGAGCCTCACGCAGACGCAGGCCGCCAATGCCCGGCTCGCCGCCGAGCGCGCCGCCACGGCCGCCTCGCTTGCCGAGACCCAGCGCAGCGCCGCCGAACTCGCCCAGAAGGTCTCCACCGCGACGCGCGAGGCGGATCTCACCAAGGAGCAGCTCGTGGCGCTGCAGCGCGAGCTGGCCGAGAAGCTCGCGGAGGCCAACCGCGTCAAGAGCGACCTCGCGAAGCGGGAGAAGGAGCTGGCGGAGGCCCAGAAGGAAAACAAAAATCTGACCGCCGCCTACTTTGTCGCCGAGACCGAGAAGAAAAACCTCGAGAAGGAAGTCACCGCCCTCAACACGCAGACGAAAGCCCTCGAGACCCAGGTCGAGGCCGAGCGCATCGAGCGCCGCAAGGTCCAGGAGACCACCACCACTCTCGCGCAGGGCGTCGGCCAGCTCGCTGAGAAATCCGGCGAGCTGACAAAGGAGATCCGCGACTACCGGCCGATCAACGCGAACGTGCTCTTCAGCGAGTTCACCGCCAACCGCGTGACCGCCAAGTTCGCGGCGAGTCGCCGGGGCTTCCTCGGCCGCACCGAGGCCAACAAGGAAAGCAACACCGTGCTCGTGACCGACGGCACGCGCGTTTACGCCGTCCTCCACATCGCCGACACCCCGTTTGCACTCGGCGAGACGGGCGTCGAATGGGACAGCCTTTCCGTCGAGCTGTCCAAGTCAGGTCAGGGCCGCAACGTCGCATCCAGCGTGGACTTCCTCGCGCACGATCCCCGCATCGTCGCGCTGCCGCTCGAGGCTGCGCAGGTGGCGGCGCTCGGCGCCAAGGTCTATGCGCTGGCCACCGATCCGGTGCGATTCCCCGAGGCCGTGCTCATCGACGGCGGCGGCCGCGGCTACGGCGAGGTGGGCTTCAAGCTCGATCCGGCCGAGCCCGGCTTCGTGCGCGTGGACAACCGTTTTTTTAACCGTCTCTTTGGCGACTTCTCGCCTAAGCGCGGCGATCTCGTCTTCGCCAAGTCCGGCGAGATCCTGGGCATCATGGTCAACAGCGATTATTGCGCGTTGCTGAAGAGCTTCGCCCCGCAAAAGTCGATCACGCCCGCGCCCGACCTCAAGACGCAGGGCACGGGGCAGCTCTTCGATTCCCTGATCGGGCGTCTCCGCGCGATGCCGCTCAAGCTGCAGTGACGGGTGCGGCGTCGGCATGGAAAGGTGGGCCGGCATGGAGCCGCCCTGGGTTCAAAGGTGTCGGATGATTGCGTAGTAGCGGGTGTCCCTGCCCGCCGAGAGGTGAGCGCACGTCCCGAACCGGCGGAGCGGGACGCCTCCGCTGCCTGGTCCAGCGGCCTTTTTCGACGCCCCCTTACAGATCCTGGAGTGCGATGAAGGCGCCGCCGTGCAGGTGCGTCACGGTGCGCATCAGGTTGGCGAAGCGCAGGCCGGTGTTGCCCATCGAAAACTGGTAGCGGATCGTGGTGGGGAAGCCGACGGCGTTGATGGTGACGCGTCGGTTGCCCTTTTCGTCAGCGGGATTCAGCTCCTCAAGGCGGCGGATGACGGCATCGGCGGAGTCGCTGGAGTTGAATTCGTCGCCGAAGACGAAGATGCCCATGCGCATCTTCTCGTTATCGCGGTCGAAGAGAAAGCGCATGGCGTTGTAGATGCCGGGCACGGGATTGGAGACGGTGTCCTGCTCGTAGCGGCGGAGCGTGCGCTTGATGGCCTCGCGCGTATCGCGGTTGTCGGGCAGCCAGGCGTCGCTGCCGGCGCCGCGCCGGCCGAGCACGAAGCGCCCGTCGCCGTCGAGGAGCTGGATGCCTTCGAGCTGGGGATAGGAGTCGAGCACCGCCTCGATGGTGCGGATGGCGATGGGCCAGATGCCGCCGTGGTTGGGGTCGCGCATCGAGCCGGAGGTGTCGATGACGAAGGCGATGTAGTTGTCGCCCACAGGCAGGCCCACGGGCGCGGGCTTCACATCCTTGAGCACGACTTCGTGCTCGGGCTTTTTCTGGCGCGCGGCGATTTCCTTCTTGAGTTCGTCGAGGTCCACAAGGAGGGCCTCCTGGCCGCGCTTCTCGCGCTGGAGATTTTTTTCGAGATCCTCGAGCAGGCTCTGGAGGGAATCGTTGCGCAGGCGGGCATCGGTGACGAGGGTGGTGATGCGGGCGTTGCTGCGCTCGAGGTCTTCCTTGCTGGTGCGAAGCTTGATCAGTTCCTCAATCTGCACGGCGAGCTGGCGGTTCACCTCGATGAGCACTTCGATCTTTTCCTTTTCACGCGAATTGATCGTGAGGACGAAGATGAGGATGACGGCCCCGAAGCCGCAGCAAATGCAGTCGAGGAAGGCGAGGCTGAAGACTTGCGCTGGACGGCGGCGGATCATGTGTCGGGCCAGGTTCTCGCCGGGCTGACGAGGGCGCCGCGGGTGGCGTTGGCGAGCTGCCAGTAGAGCCCGGGGGCGCCGGGATCGCCGGTCAGCATGGGAAAGAGGATTGTGCTGACGGGGATGCGGGGAGGGAGCTGCTTGGTGGCGATGTCGAAAAAGCGGATGCGATGCCCTTCCTCGATCTCGCCTTCCATCGGGAGCGAATCGCTCTTGGTGGGGAGGCCGTCGGTGATGAGCACGATGCTGTCGGGCAGGCGGGGCAGAAAACGGACGGAGGTGAAGGCTCGCTCCAGGTTGGCGCCGCCCTGCGGCACGATGGCGTGGAGCTTGGTGATGACCTCGGACATGGTCTTGCGGTCCTTGGTGCTGAACCATTCGTCGCCGCGCGTGGGGAGGATGGGGGTCGTCTCGTCGGCAAAGAGCAGGATTTGGAAGCGCGTGCCTTCCTCGAGTGAGGCGAGCATCCATTCGAGGGACTGCACGACGCGCTGCCACTTGGGCGCCTCGCGTTTCTTCTGGTCGGTGTCCTCGAGCCGCGCGACCGCGGCGTCGATCGTCTCGTCGAGCATCGAGCCCGAGGTGCGGACAATGAAGACGACGAATTCGCCATGGAGCTTCACGCCGGTGAGATACTGCCGGCGGTCGACGTTAGGGATGGGGACGGGCGGCGCGATATCCTCGGTGGGCAGGGCCTTCTTTTCACCGAGCAGGGAGTGAAGCGCGTCCTTCAGCGCGCCGGTCTGCTGGAGCATGAGCAGCAGGTCGCGCTTGCGATCGGAGAGCTTGAGCTGGTCCTGCTCGTTCTTGGCGTTGATGTCCTGCAGTTCGAGCTGCACGGCGGCGAGAATGCGCGCGATGCGATCGAGCTCCTGCTGGGTCGAGAGCTTGTTGACCTGCGCGGCGCGGAGCTTCTCGCGCGCGATGTCGACGTCGGCCTTGTCGACGTTGGTCTTCTTCGTGACGGTGAGGATGAAGACGAGGATCACCGCGCCGAAGCCGCAGCAGATGCAGTCGAGAAAGGAGAGGCTGAAGACCTCGGCATCGCGGCGTTTGCGGCTGTTGGACATGGCGCGGGAGGGTCAGTCGTGCGCACGGCCGCCGCCGACACCGTTGCAGTGGGCGAAGAGAATCTCGGCCGCGGCTCCGCCGCACTGGACCATGATCCGATCGCCAGCTTCGACGGGGGTGCGGGCGACGGTCGTGGCGGAGGCCCGCGCCGCGTGATCGACGAACCAGAGCCGGCCGCCTTCGCGGGTGAGGGGGATGGAGCAGTCGTCGGCGATTTCGAAAGCCGCGGGCAGGGCGAGATCGGCGCCCAGCGAGCCGAGGCCGATGGTGAAGCGCGCCCCCGACGTGATCGGCTGCCCGATGCCATCGAGCACGGCGTGCGTCGGTTGCAGGCGGGGGGCGCCGGCGGTGCGGAGTTTTTGCAAGTGGGCTTCCCACGGCGCGGCGGCGGTGCGGCGGGCGAGCGCGACGGGCACGGCGGTCTCCACCGGCACGTCCGCGAGATCGGCGGCGGGTTCGTGCCGGCTTTCGCCGAGGCGCGCGGCGCCGCAGGCGGCGGCGGCGGCGGCGAGCTTGAGAATCCGATGAAAGCCGGCGGTGCGCAGCCGCTCCTCAAGCCCGGGCACGATGGCCGCGCGATCGGTCAGCGCGATCGTGCAGGGTTCGCTCGCATGCGGCGAATGGTGGAGGAAGGATTGGAGGCCCTGCACGAGCGTGGCGACGAAGCCCTGCGCGTCGGCCGTGAGTTGATCGCGTTTGGCGAGCATCTCGTAGGTGCGCTTGGCGGTGTTGATCTGGAAGCGATGCTCGGGGGCGCCGTTGAGGACAAATTCCTTGGTCTGCCGAAAAAACAACTGCTCGATCCGGCCGTCCTCGAGGATGTCGAACGCGGTGTGGCGCAGGAAACGGTTGCCCATCGCCGCGGTGAAATTTTTCAGCAGCTGCGCCGACCCGGACTGAGGCAGGTGAATGAAGTCGCGGCGTTCCAGGTGCTCTTCCGCCCGGAGGAGGGTGATGTCCGCCCCTTCGAGATGCAGATCGACGAGGACGACGGGCAGGGCGGGGTTGAAACCGCCCGCGCGCGGATCGCAGAGCGTGGCGCAGGCTCCGTCGACGATGCCGGCGAGGGGGAGCTGGAGTTCGCCGGCCATGCCGAGGAGCAGGCCGATTTTTTCCTCTTCGGTGGCGGGGTCCTTCAGATAAGCGCCCGGAACGGCGAGGACCACTTTGTCGGCCGGGGTGGCGGCGCGGGCCCGGCGCGTGAAGTCGCTGAAGAAATGGAAGGCCAGCTCGGAGAAAGCCGCGGCCTTGCCGATGGGCCCGATGGTCGAGGGTTCGTGGGCGAGCCGGGTCCAGAACGTGTGCGCGATGCGGCGCGGATGCACGAACCAGTTGTCCTCTGCGGCGCGACCGAAGGCGTATTTCTGGCCGTCGAAGTAGGCGAAGCCGGGCCACTCGCCCGAGCCTTGCGCGTCGTCGACAGGGAGCGGACGGGCGGTTTCTTGATCTGCAACGGCGGCTTGGAAGCCGGCGTCGCACAGGTCGATTCCGAGAGTGGCCATGATAAATGCGTTCCTACGCGAAGGGCGAGGCGGCGCCCTCGTCAAGGTGCGGCACTTTCATCACATCGATGAGTTTGTCGCGGCAAAGGGCCTGCGTCTCGATGATGAAGGCTTCCTGCCGCGCTTGCACGAGGTGCATGAAAAACATCAGCACGATGCAGAGCGCGAGGCCGACGAAGGTGGTGTTGAAGGCGAGGCCGAGGGCGTTGGTCACCGGCGCGATGTCGCCCTTGATGGCGGCCTCGGCGGAATTGAGCGCGTCGCCGATGCCGCGCACCGTGCCGATGAACCCGAGGGCCGGGATGGCCCACGCGATGTAGCGCACCATGCCGAGCGAGGAGTCGAGTTCATCGCCGGCGAGTTCGGCGCGTTCGCGCACCGCGGTGGCGGCGTCCTGCACCGAATGCGTGGCGTGGAAACGGTGCAGCGAGGCGAGGATGCATTCCGGCAGCAGGCGCTCGCGCCATCGCCGGTCGCGCTCGATGGCGGTCTTGAGTTCCTTGTAGCGATCCAGCGCGTCCTCGGGGATGATGCGTTCGCCGGGCTGCACGCGCACGAAGTCCTGCTTCAGCAACGCGCGTTCCCGGGTCACGTGGGTCAGCTTGTAGCCGAGGATAATCATGCCCCAGAGGCAGAACACGATTTCCCACTTCGATTCGGGATCCTGGATGATGGCGTAGAAGGTGCGCTCCTTGATCTCGGGGGCCTCGCTGCTGACGCCGCGGGCGGTGGCGAGTTTCCGGCGGGCGGCATCGTCATTGGCCCGGGGAATCACGCTCTGGACATACCAGATGTTCACGACGATGGCTGCGAACAGCAGGCCGATCACCGGCACGAGGAACTCGAGGGAAAGAATACCCTTGTTTCGCGAAATCATGGGAATAGAAGCGGGGGAGTTGGCGGGGCTGACCTTTAATGGTCCGAATCTCTGGAATTTCAAATGCATCGACGACTTAGCTGTGACGACTGGAAAATTATCCTCGTCGTTTGAATTAGCATGGAACTCCGCTTAATTGCCTCCGTCTTTCCCCAATCTGTCCGCCATCCCCGCAATTCCCATGATCCCGCATTCATCGAAACAGTTTCGTCATGAATCCGTCCGCCGCCGCGTGATCGCGTCCGGCGTGTCGCTCGCACTTCTGGCGGCGGCCGGTTGCTCGTCCGGAGTCGCACCATCCAAGACCGCCGGCGGCGCCGGCACGGGCGCGATGATCGGCGGCGCGGCCGGTGCCGTCGCCGGCAACAACAGCAGCATGGGCACCGGCACCGGTCTCGCCGCCGGCGCAGCGCTCGGCGCGATTACGGGCGGCATCATCGGCATGGTGCAGGACGCCAAGGATCGCAAGGAGCAGGACCGCCTCGCGCAGGAACGCGCCTACCAGCAGGAACTCGCCAAGAAGCGAGCCGAGGAGGCGAAGACCAAGGCTGCGCTGGAAGAGGAACTCGCGATTGCCGAGGGCTTCCGCATCTCCGACCTCGAACTCAACGACGCGAAAAAGAAACAGGAAAGCACGAGCGAGCGCCTCAAGCGCTTGCAGGAGGAGCGCTCGGGCGCGCTCGCCAAAAAGAAGGCCCTCGACGAAGCGCACGAGAAGACCCTTTCGATGGAGGCCGAGATTGCCCGCATCGAGGAGGAGCTGGCCCGGCTGAAGGGCGAGGAAGGCCAGCGAAAACCGGCCGCCGCTGCCACTCCGGTGTCGAAATCCAGCCAGTAGGCCACCGACGGTCACCCACCACCCGGTTCCATGAAAGGCCCTGCGCTCATCCTTTCGCTGGCCGCCACGGTGCTGATTTTGGGATGCGCGACGACTGGCCATGAGGTGAAGGTCGATGCGATCGCCAAGCCCGTGCCGGGGGAACGGCAGTCGTTCAAATTGAAGAGCAAAGATCCGCGCCTCGGAGAGGAGAACCTGCGATACAAGGAGGCGGCGGATTTCGTGCGCACAGCGCTTTCAAGCAAAGGCCTCTACGAGGCACCCACCGAAGACCGGGCCGACATGATTGTGGAACTTGATTACGGCATGGAGGCGCCGCGGTCCAAGATGGAGCGCGTGAGCGTGCCGTTGTATGCGCAGGTTGGCGGGGCGGTGCGCTACGAGTCGGTGCCGGTCACCGATGCGCGCGGCAATGTCAGCTATCGCACGGTCGCCGTATATGATGCGCCGCGCAACGAACTGATCGGCTACGACGAGCAACCGCGCCTCGTCACCATCTACGAGAAATACCTCAAGATCTCGGCCCGCGAAAACAAGCCGGCGACTGAGGGACGCCCACCGGCCGAACTCTGGAGCATCCATGCCAGCGCGGAGGACGAGAGCAAGGATCTGAGGAAATACCTGCCGATCATGGCTTCGGCGACGATGGACTACATCGGGCAGGACTCCTCCACCCAGAAGGTCGTGAAGGTGAAAGCCGACGGTCAGGATGTGGACTTCATCCGCCGCAAGATGAGTCCGCCGCCGTCGGCTCCGGCCAAGGCGAGCGAAGAAGCCAAAAATTGAATTCCAGGTCTCCTGGGGCATCGATCGGCGTTGCAGGGTGGATTTGACACCAGATTTTCACCGGCGGGACGATGGGGTAGGCAGCCTTTTCCCATGAGCGCTGCTTTTGCTGCCATACCCGGCTCCAACCTTACGCCAGCCGACATTGTCCGTGCGGTCACGCACCTGCCCTCGTCGCCCAAGGTTGTTCCGCGCCTCAAACAACTGCTCGGAGACGGCAATTCGTCGATGCAAGACATCGTCGCTTTGGTGCGCCTTGATCCTGGCATCGCCTCACGTGTGCTTGTGACGGCCAACAGCGCCTACTTCAGCATGGGGGCTCGCTGCACGACTGTGGAGCAGGCGGTGAACCGGGTGGGCTACGACCGGATTTACGAACTTGTCTCCTACGCCGTCGCTTCCCAAGTGCTCGTGCGCCCGGTGGCGACATATGGTGTGGAAGCAGACGATCTTTGGAAGATGTCCGTCGCCTGCGCGATTGCGGCCGATCTGCTCGCCGAGCACACGCTGCAGGATCGCAGCGTGGCCTACACCATCGGTCTGCTCCATGCCGTGGGCATGGTCGCGATCGACGAATGGGCGCTGCGCGAGGGGAAGGAGCTTTTCCTTACGACCGCCGGTTATCCCGACGAGGCGACGGAAGCCGAGCGTGCGACGCTCGGCTTTACCCAGTCGGAAGTGGGTGCCGCGTTGATGGAGCATTGGCAGTTTCCGCGTGGCATGTCCGAGCCTGTGCGGACGCAATACACGCCGCGCGCAACGATGGCGTTCGCCAAGATGGCGAGCCTCCTCCACGCCGCGAAATGGATCCGCTCGGCCGTATGCGTGCCCTCGATCGAGCAGCGTCCGCCGCTGCCCGAGGCGCGGCATCTTGAACCCTTGGGCTTGCAGCCCGAGGAACTCGATGCGCTCGCGATTGAGGTGGGCACGCGGCTTGACGCCGTGAGTTCGCTCCTCGACACGCGCGGCGTGAGCAAGCCGACCGGCGTGCGGCATCGTTTCCCGACGCAGGACTGGCACCGGGGCGCCGCGGACCGCTACGTGCAGCGCGCGTAGATTTTTTGCAACATCGCCACCGAAGGCGCCGGCGCAGCCGTGCCGGCGGGGCGAGAAGCGCCGAGGCTCGAGCGCAGCAGCAGCTGTTCGTTTTCCTTGTCGAGCTGGAGAATTTGCAGGATGCGGGTGCGCGATTTGTCGAGCGCCTCGCGGGTGGCCGGATCGCGGACGGAGGCCGCCGGCACGGCCTTCAGGGCTTCCAACGATGTGTCGAGCCGGGCGAGGAGGCTGCGTTTCCGCTCGATTAGCGCGGCGTCGGGCGGGCGCTGCTGGGTGCGGAGGAAGCGATTCTCATCAAGCACGCACTGGTGGATTTCATCGCACAGGCGGTGGTGCTCTTGGATCGTCTCAAGTTGGGTCATGGAATGGCGGTGGGAGTTCGGGGCGGTGCGGGGACCGCTGCCGACTTCGTCGCCGGGGATTCCAAAGCTTTGGAAAGCTGCTGGCTGACGCGGTCCCGCCACTCCAAGTGTTGGATGCGCCATTTCGCCATGTTTGCAAGCTCGGTGAGGTCGGCCGGGGCGTTGTCCTCGGTCGCCTTGATGATTGAGTCGTAGGCTAGGCGCGCCCGCTCGGGCAGGCCGAGTCGTTCGTCGCAAAGCGCAATCTGGTAGGTGATGGGGAGGCGCCAGGAGAGTTCGGGGGACAGTGCCAGCAGGCCCGAATAGATGGTCCGGGCGTTGGTGGAGTCGCCGGCATCATAGAAATCGTTGGCGAGCTGGTTGCCGGTCTTGCGCTGCCAATAGGCCCAGCGCTTGGCGTCGTCCTCCTTGTGTGATTTTTCGCTGCGGAGGAGTTCGAGCGTGGCGGCGAGCGCCTCCTGAGTGCGCTTCAACTCGCGCAGCGAGGTCGCCACCATGTAGCGGGCCTCGGGGACATTTTCGTCCTCCGGCCATTGCTCAAGGTAGCTGCGCAGGGTGCTGACGGCCCCTTCGTGGTTGCCCTGCAGACGCAGCGCGTAGCCCGCCTTGAAATGCGCGCGCGCGCGATCCGCCGGCGCGAGATCGAGCAGGCGCAGGCGGGAGAAAAATTTGTTGGCCTCGGCGAAATTGCCGGCCTGGAAATGCGTCTCGGCGATCTCGAACTGCGCGGTCTTGGCGAGCAGTTGGTAGCGCTCGAGGCCCTCGCCGGAGACTTTCAGCGTCGAGTTGAGCACGCTGTAGAAACGCGCGATGGCGAGCTTGTGCGTGCCGAGCGCGCGCAGGATGCGGCCGAGCGCGAGCATCGCCTCGGGCGTCTCCTCGGCGTCCGCGTGCTCCTTGAGGAAACGCTCGTAGATCGCGGCGGCCTTGGTGAGCTGGCCATGCTTGCGGTGGAGCTGCGCGAGGCCGAGCAGCGCGGCGCGTTCTTCGGCTGGTTTCACGCGGGGCGAACCGAGCACTTGCCGAAAGGCGATGTCCGCGGCGTCAAACTGACCGCGGTCGGCGAGACGTCCGCCCAGCGTGAGCAGCCCGCGAATCTCCTCCTCCGGCGTCGCGAGGCCGGTGAGCACGGGTTTGGTGGGCGTGGTCAGCGCGGGAGCAGGCTCCGTCGCTTTGACGGCGGGGTGCTCCGCCGCGGTCTCCTGCGTCGCTGGGGTCGCGGCGGCCAGGCACGCCGCCGTCGCCAGCCAAAGCGCCGCCGGCACCCGGAGGGGCGCGAGCGCGGACAGAGGCTGGCGACAGCGGAAGATCAAGGCGTTTGGCGGTATGTGGCGGAGCTTTCCTGGAGTGGCGGCGGCGCGGGCACGGAGCGCGGCGCGGGCACCACGACGTTTACGTCTCCACGGCCCCGGGATGAACCCGGAAGTTGGAAGAAAGGAATGAAATCCTCCGCTTGGATCGTCGGCCGCAAATCATCAGGAATGATCTGAGCCGGATTGCGCTCGAGCAGCACGGGGGGCGGCGGCGCCTTCTCCGCGGGTTCGGTTTTGGCCGCACTCTCCTTGCTCCCGGCGACAATGGCCGCTGCAGCTCGTCCCGTCACATCGCTCGTGCGCGGCAGGGATGAGGGGACGAAGGTCGGTTTGCCCGACGATGGATAAGCCATCGCCAAGCGGGTGATTTCTGCGCGCGGGGGCGGCGGAGCCTGAAAACGGAGCGCCGGTGCCGCCACGGCCCGAAGGTAGCCGTGCGGGTCTGCTTTCGGAGGGGCGGCCTTGCGGACTGCAGCCTCCGTGCCCGAGGGCACGAGGACCGCCAGCAAGAGCAGCGCAAGGCAATGCGTTGCCTTGCGGACTCCCGCGGCCGGAGCCGATGGTTCGCGATGATTCATTGAATAAGATACGTGCCATGTGAATGGACGGTCCTGATATTGCCCGCGCTTTCATCGGCACGCGGCCAAGGCCCTGAAACGGAATCGAGTCCGCCCGGCAGGGTTTTTTACCTACTCCGCGACTGGCGCATCGAGCAGCGCCCGCAATTGGCGGCCGACCAGATCCAGCTTGTAGGGCTTCTGGATGAATGTGTGCGCGCCATGGTGTTCAAACTCCATGCTCGCTTCCGTGGTGAGATGCCCGCTCACGACGATGACTTTGAGTCCCGGCCGGCAAATACGCATGGCGCGGAGCACTTCGACTCCGGTGGCTCCCGGCATGTTGAGATCGAGCAGCATCGCGTCGAATATTCTGTCGGGATCGCTCAGCAGGGCGATGGCCTCCAAGCCGGTGGAAGCGGTCGTGATGGCATAGCCCTTTTGCGCAAGCGCCTGGGAGAGCAGGGTGCGCAGCGCCTCCTCGTCGTCCACGATCAGGAGGGATTCGCGGCCGCCGGAAAAACCCTCGGGAATCGGCGGCCTCGTCGCCGGGGCAGCCGACTCCGCGACGGGCAGGTATACCCGGAAGGTGCTGCCGTCACCGGCCTCGCTTTCGACCTCGATGAAACCCCCGTGGGCCGTGACGATGCCGTAGACCACAGCGAGGCCCAGGCCGGTGCCTTGATTGCCGGTCTTGGTCGTGAAGAAGGGCTCGAAGATTCGTGCGCGCACTTCCGGACTCATGCCTGTGCCGGTGTCGTCCACGGAGAGACAGACGTAGTTTCGGCTGCCCACCGCGCCGAGGTGGGCGAGCGAGGCGCCCGGCGCGACACGGGTCGTAAGCGTGAGTGCGCCGCCCTCGGGCATGGCATCACGGGCGTTCACACAGAGGTTCAGCAGGATCTGCTGCAGCTGGCTTTGATCGGCGAGCAAGTGCGGCATCTGCTCCTGCAGGTCGAGGCACACGGTGACATTGCGCGGAAATGTCTCCGCAAACATGCGCAGCAGATCGCGGATGAGCTGGTTGAAATCGACGGGGGCGAAACTGATCCCGGTCTTGCGGCTGAAGGTGAGGATCTGGCGCACCAGGCTGCCGGCGCGCTGGGCGGCGTTGTGGATCTCGCGCAGGCTCTTTTGCATCACCGCCGGCTCATCCAGGCTCTGGGCGCAGAATTCCGCGTAGCCGTTGATGATGGCGAGCAGGTTGTTGAAATCGTGGGCGATGCCGCCGGCGAGCGTGCCGAGGCTCTCCATCTTCTGCGCCTGCCGAAGTTCGTGCTCAAGCCGCTTGCGCTCGGTCACGTCCTCGCGGAGGCAGAGCAGGTTGGTGATCTCGCCAGCGGAGTTGCGCAGGCAGGAGACCTTCACGGCCTCCCAGAGGGTGGAGCCGTCGCCTTGGGTGGAGGAAAGCTCGCCGCGCCACTCGCCGCCTCCGCGCACGGTCGCGAGGCAGGCTTGGTAGGAAGCTTCGTTCGGGTGTCCGGCGCGGAGCGGCTCGGCGCCCTGATCGATCATGTCCTCGAAAGGCTGGCCGGTGATGACCGTGAACTTGGAATTTACATACTGCGCGCGGCCGTCGAGGTCGGTGATGACGATGGAGACGGGCGACTGCTCCACGGCGCGGGAGAGGCGGAAATATTGCTCCTCGGCGAGACGCTGCCGGGTGATATCGCGGCCGACGGCGCGGATGGCCACCACGGTGCCGGACTCATCCCGGAGGGCGACCTCATCCCAAGCGAACCAACGGACGCCCTGAGGCGTGCGCCAGCGGTGCTCGGCGGCGTGCCGGTGGGGTGGGCGCAGCACCTCGGTGGTGGAGCGCTGCAACTTGCCGAGATCATCGGCGTGGATGAGTTCGGCGACACGCGTCTCCGTGACCGCAGCCGGAGTGAGGCCGAACTTGCGGGCAAAGGAAGTGTTGGCGGTGAGAATCCGGCCCTCCGGATCGCGGCAGTAGGCGGCGTCGGCGCTTGTCTCCCACGCGCCGAGCCAGGCGTCACCGGATGTCTTGGCGATGAGACCGGCGGCGGGTTCGATGGATGCGACGGGCATGGTGCGGCGGCGGACGTCGCGCTATAGCAACCCCTGCAGCATCGAGGGCAGCCGCTGGAGCGTGTTGGAGATGGAGGCGCGCGCGAGCACGGCCTCGGCGCTGTCGGCGCCATAAAGAATATTCCAGCCGGGCAGATCGAGCCACGCGTCCGCCGCCACGGGCGAGACCTGCTCGAAGCCGCCGGTGATCCCGCTGTGCCGCACGATGTGATCGGCGACCTGCACGGCCGCCGCAAAGTTCTGGTGCGCGGGCGCCTGTTCGGGGTGGTTGTGGTGGCGGACGGCGAGCACGATCTCCTCGGAGATTTGGTGGCGCTCGATGAAGTAAGCACCGATCTGGCCGTGGTCCCAGCCGATGATCTCTCGTTCGAGTTCGCAGAACTCCGTGGGCGTGGCTGCCGGTGATTTCATCAGGGTGCGCAGCTCCGCGGGAAACGCATGAGCCATCACGACCTTGCCGACGTTGTGCAGCAGGCCGACGAGATAGTCCGTGTCGTCGTCGACTTGAAACGAGGTCGAGGCGAGAATCTCACGCGTGAGAATCGCGGTCGCGAGGCTGTGCGACCAGAGATCCTTCCACGGCAGCGCGGCGGCGGTTTTCTTTTGCAGCAGATCGACCTCCTCCAGCACGGGGGTGGCCACGGACAGCTCGCGGATCTGCCGCAGACCGAGGAAGAACACGGCCTCCTCGATGCTGTTCACCCGGGTGGAGAGGCCGAAATAGACGGAGTTGACCATGCGCAGCAGGCGCGCGGAGAGCGATGGATCGCGGCGAATCACATCGGCGATTTGCGAATTGAGGCTCTGGTCCGAGCGGACAAGTTCGCCGAGCGCGCGGTTGATGCTCCCGAGGGACGCGAGCTTCGGGCACGACTCGATGCGCTTCCTGATCTCCGTGTCGGAGTAGGGGGCGGCGATCGAAGGGGCCAGGGTCGCAGTGGACATGAAGGGAATGCGCGGAGGATGCCCGGCTGACGATGCAAACCGGTGCGCTGAAGTATTCGGCGCGGCGCGGGACGGTCTTGAGAGGAAATTAACTAAAGCCGTGCGAGCGTGCGACGAAGGCGTTAGCACCACACGCAGTGTCCCCCGCCAAGGTCCAGTCCCTGCTCCAGTCCGCGCTGTCGCACCATAAGTCCGGCCGTCTCGCCGAGGCGGAGCGGCTGTATCGGCAGGTGCGCACGGCGGCGCCCGGGCACTTCGACGCGCTCCATCTTTCCGGGCTGCTCGCGCAGCAGGAAGGCCGCACGGCCGACGCCGCCGCCTTCCTCGGGCGCGCCCACGCGCTGAATCCCGCGCACAGCGGCTGCGAAATGCGGCTCGGCCTCGCGTGCAACGCCCTCGGTCGGTTTGAGCAGGCCGAGGCCCACCTGCGCCATGCCGTGCAGACGACGCCCGATTCGCACGAAGGCTGGGATTATCTCGCCTATTGCCTCAAGACCCAGAACCGCCTCCTTGAGGCGATCGAGTGCCACAAAAAGGCGGTGGCGCTTTCGCCTGGCTTTGCCCTCGGCTGGTATAACTACGGGCTCACGCTCAGCCTGGCCGGGCGTTCTTTTGAGGCGCTGGGTTGTCACGAGCGCGCCATCGCCGCGGATCCCGGCTACGCGCTCGCGCGCTTTGGCCGGGCGCAGGCGCTGCAGCAGACGCACCGCATACCGGAGGCGGTCGAGGCCTACGGCACTTTTCTCGCGATGCAGCCCCGGCACCATGAGGCACGCAGCTACCGGTTGTTTGCGCTCCATTACCTCGACGGGATCGCGCCGGAGAAACTGCACGCGGAACACCTCGCCTACGGCCGCGCGGTCGGCGGGCCGGTGCCGCGCGAATTTTCCAACTCCCCCGATCCCGCGCGGCGACTGCGGGTGGCGTTTCTCTCGCCCGATCTGCGGGCGCACTCCTGCGCGCACTTCATCGAGCCGCTCGTGCGCCACCTGGATCGCGAGCGTTTCGAACTCTGCCTTTACCACGATCATTTCCGCGAGGACGCCGTCTCGGCGCGGCTCCGGGAGCACGCGGCGGTATGGCGGAATTTCGTGGGCCAGCCGGACACCGCGTTGGAGCGACGCATCCTGGCCGACGCGCCGGACATCCTGATCGACCTGGCGGGCCACACGGGGCTCAACCGCCTGCCGTTGCTCGCGAGGCGGCTCGCGCCCGTGCAGGCCACCTATCTCGGGTATCCGAATACCACCGCGGTCGAGGCCATCGACTACCGCTTCACCGATGGCATGGCCGATCCGGTGTCCGAGGCGGACGGTTTTGCGACCGAGAAGCTGGTGCGCTTCGCGCCCACGGCGTGGAGCTACGAGCCCCAGGCCGATGCGCCCGAGGTCGCGCCGGCGCCGTGCTTCAGCACCGGCCGGGTGACGTTTGGTTGCTTCAACAATCTCGCGAAAGTCACGGACCGCATGCTCGCCGTGTGGGGTCGCGTGCTGCTGGCCGTGCCCGAGGCGAGGCTCCGGCTGAAGGGCCAGGGTTTCAGCGATCCGCAGGTGCGCGCGCGCTACATCGCGCGCTTCGCTCACGCCGGGCTGCCCGCGGATCGGGTTGATCTCGTCGAGCGCACCGCGGGCACGGCCGATCACCTGGCGGTCTATGGAGAAGTGGACATCGCCCTCGACACGGCGCCCTATCATGGCACGACGACGACATGTGAGGCCCTGTGGATGGGTGTGCCGGTGGTGACGCTCGTCGGCCGGCAGCACATGTCGCGCGTGGGCGCCAGCCTGCTCACGGCTGTGGGCCACCCCGAATGGTGCGCGACGGATGAGACCGCCTACGTGCAGATCGCCGCTGAGCTCGCACGGGATCACTTCGCCTTGGCGCAGCTCCGCGCCACCCTGCGTGACGCCATGCTGGGGAGCGCACTCCTCGACCATGCGGGGCAGGCAGCGCGTTTCGGGGAGGCGCTCCGCTCATGCTGGCAGGACTGGTGCGGCATGAAATATCAAACAGCCCCGGCCGGCGCAATTGCTACGAAATCGTGAATGACCTGAAACTGACTCGCTCCAGAACTGTCACCGTCGATTCTTTCATGGCAAAAAAACTCCCGCGTCCCTCACGCTGCGCCGATAATATCCACACATTTTCATCTGCCTGACTGAAACCTAGGCACCTTCCCAAGCGTTTGGAATCTCAGCTGCAACACCGCAACCATGTCACGACCCGCCACCACTTCCCCCTTTGTCGTTTCGGCGACCACCGAAACGCGCGGCACTAATGGCACCACGAGCCCGCTCGGGTCCAAGCCCAGCCAGCTCGGTGTCGCCGTCATCGGCTGCGGTTACTGGGGGCCGAATCTCCTCCGTAATTTCCACGAAGGCCGTGACACCAAGCTCGTGGGCGTCGCCGACCTGAATCCCGATCGCCTCGCGTGGGCGCGCGGTCTTTATCCGCACATCACCGCGACATCGTCCGCCGATGAGTTGATCAATGATCCTCGCATCGATGCCGTCGCCATCGCGACCCCGGTCAACACGCACTTCGAGCTCGCCATGCGCGCCGTCCGCGCCGGCAAGCACGTGCTCGTCGAGAAGCCGCTCTGCCACCGCTCCGATCTCGCCCGCGAGCTCATCGACGAGGCGGCCAAGCGCAAGGTCACCCTGATGGTGGACCACACTTTCATCTACACGCCGGCGGTCCGGAAAATCAAACAGCTCATCAAGGACAACGAACTCGGCCAGATCTACTATTATGATTCCGCGCGCATCAACCTCGGCCTCGTGCAGGCCGACGTGAACGTGCTCTGGGATCTCGCCGTGCATGATCTTTCGATCATCCAGTTCTTGTTTCCCGAGGCGCCGCAGGCGGTCTCGGCCACGGGCATGCGACACATCGCGGGCCGGCCCGAGACGATCGCCTACCTCACGCTTCATTACGGCTCCGGCTTCATCGCGCATTGCCACGTTAACTGGCTGTCGCCCGTGAAAGTGCGCCGCACGCTCATCGGCGGCACGAAGAAGATGGTCGTCTATGACGACGTCGAGCCCACCGAGAAGCTCCGCATCTACGATACCGGCGTGAAACTCGGCCAGCACGGCGAAGCCGAGAAGGGCCATCCCGATTACCGGATGCGCATCGACTACCGCAAGGGCGACATCTCGATCCCTCATCTCGAAGGCAAGGAGGCGCTCAAGCTCGAGGTCGAGCACTTCGTCGAGAGCATTCGCAGCGGCAAGCCCCCGCTTTCAGGCGGCGCCGAGGGCCTGCAGCTTATCCGCATGCTTGAGGCGGCTTCCCAGTCCCTGTTCTTGAAAGGCCAGCCGATTCCGCTCTGATTCGCAGGCCATGTCCGAACCGACCCTGCGCATCGCGCCCAGTGTGAAGCTGGGCCAGAACGTCCGTCTCATCGCCTTCGCCAACCTCTACGGCTGCGAGATCGGCGACGACACCTTCATCGGGCCCTTCGTCGAGATTCAGTCCGACGTGAAGGTCGGCCGCCGCGTGAAAATCCAGAGCCACACCTTCGTGTGCTCCGGTGTCACGATTGAGGACGAGGCCTTCATCGGCCACGGCGTGATGTTCACCAACGACCGATTCCCGCGCGCGACCAATGCCGACGGCACGATGCAAAGCGCCAAGGACTGGAAATGCGAACCCACCGTGATCGGCCGCGGCGCGTCGATCGGCAGCAATGTCACCATCCTTTGCGGCGTGACGGTCGGGGAGGGGGCCATCGTCGGCGCCGGCTCCGTCGTGACGAAAAATGTCGCACCCCGCACGGTCGTCGCCGGGAATCCCGCGCGCGTCCTTCGCACTCTCCCATGAACGTTCCTTACTTCGACCTCAACGGGCAGACCAAATCGATCCGCGCGGAACTCGATCGCGCGATCGCCGAGCAGCTTGACCGCGGCTCCTTTTGCCTCGGGCCGGCGGTGGAGGCGTTTGAGCGCGACTTCGCGGCCTACGTCGGCACGAAGCACTGCCTGGGTTTCAACAGCGGCACCTCCGCGCTGCATGTCGCCGTCCGCCTGCTCGACCTGAAGCCCGGCGACGAAATCATCAGCACGCCCTACACCTTTGTCGCGACCAGCTGGGCCATCGCCTACTGCAACGTGAAGCCCGTCTACGTGGACATCGATCCCGCGACGATGAACCTCGACCCGGCGAAGATCGAGGCCGCCATCACGCCGCGCACCAAGGCGATCATGCCGGTGCATCTCTACGGCCACCCTTGCGACCTGGACCCCATCCTCGCGATCTGCAAGAAGCACAAGCTCGCGCTCATCGAGGACGTGGCGCAGGCGCACGGGGCCAAATACCGCGGTCGTTCCGTCGGCACCTTTGGCCAGACGGCGTGCTTCAGCTTTTATCCCGGCAAGAACCTCGGCGCCTGCGGTGAAGGCGGCGCGCTCGTTACCAACGATGACGCGGCCTGCAAGCGCAGCCGCGCGCTCCGCGAGCATGGCTCCTACGAGCGCTACTACCACGACGAGATCGGCTACAACTACCGCATGGAGGGCATCCAGGGCGCCGCACTCGGCGTGAAGCTGAAGAAGCTGCCCGAGTGGACCGCCCGCCGCCGTGCGATCGCGCACCGCTATCACCAGTTGCTCGCCGGCACTCCGCTCACCTTGCCGAAGGAGGCCAGCTACGCCGAGAGCGTCTATCATCTCTACGTCGTGCGCCACCCGAAGCGTGATGCGCTCCGTGAGTTCCTGACCAAGCGCGGCGTCGGCTGCGCGTTGCACTACCCGTTGCCCTGCCACTTGCAGAAATGCTTCGCCGATCTCGGCTACAAGGTCGGGTCGTTCCCGGTGGCGGAGCAGGCGGCGCGCGAGTGCCTGAGCCTGCCGATTTTCCCGGAGCTGACGGACGCGCAGCAGGACACCGTCGCCGCGACGATCAAGGAGTTCTTCGCTTCCGGCGCCTGAGCGCCGGCGTGCGCTCGCCGCCATGAGCCCACGTCCCCGCCTGTTGTATTTCAACGGGCCGTTCGATTATCTCGGCGAGCGCCTGATCATCTCCTACATCGAGCCGTTCCGCCGGCTGCTCGATCAGGACTTCGAGGTCGTCTCGGTCGAAGGCGACCGCGACTTTGCCGTCGAGGTGAAGCGGCACGCGCCCGATCTCGTGCTGTTCCATGGCGGCGTGGAGTCGCCCAAGGAGCGCGAGGTCACGATTAGGAACACGGACAAGTTTCCCGAGATCCCGCGCCTAGGCTGGATGTTTCGCGATCCCTTCAGCCCGTCGCGGCGCAACTCGATGAACCGGTTTCGCGAGTGGGGCGTGAATCAGGTCGTCGCGGACTTTCGTGCGTCGGACTGCCCGATTCCCTTTTTCAAGGACAGCCTCTACCTGCCGTGGTGGATCGAGGACGAGGTGTTCCGCGATTACGGCGAGAAGAAGACGCTGCCCATCACGCTCACCGGATCGGGCTGGCTGCAGCGACAGTTCTACGATTGGCGGCTGCCCATCTTTCTCAAGCTGGCCGAGAAGCTCCCTCTTTACCACGTGCCCGCGTTCGAGACGCACATCAAGAACGACGCCTATGTCGGCGAACCCTACGCGCGCCTCCTCAACCGCAGCCACTTCTCCGCGGGGTGCGGCACGGTCAGCCGGTTTCTCACGCTCAAGCTCCTCGAGATCCCCGCCGCGCGTTGCTGCCTCATCACCGAGGAAACCGAGGTGCTGAAGGCGATGGGATTTGCCGATGGCGTGAACTGCGTCTTTGCCACGCCCGACAATGTCGTGCCCAAGGTGCAGGCGCTCATGGAGGACGCCGCACGGCTCCAGACGATCACGGATGCCGGCCATGCGATCGTGCATGGCGCGCACACGCGGAAACACCGGCGGCTTTTTGCCGAGTGGCTTCAACTCTGGAAAGCGAAGCGGCCCGGTGAACGCATTGTGCAGCCGCATCCCTTCGAGCCTTTGCGGCTTGCTGCGGCCGACGCTCCTGGCGAGCTGAGATTCCCCACGGAGAATCCGCTGACGGAGGCGCTGGTCGAAGGCTATCGGTTGCTCGATGCTGGGCAGCCCGGGGAGGCGCGCCCGAAATTCGAATGGGTGATTAACATCATACCCCACGTGGCGGAGGCGCGCGTGGGACTCGCGCTCTGCCTGTTGCGAGCGGGGGATTTGGCACTCGCGTGCAGGCAGCTGGAGCACGTGCTCTACGTGCAGCGCGAACTTTGCAACTACCGGTGTCCCGATCCGGTGAGCATCTCGCTTCATGCCGTCCTGAGCGCGCGCCTGGGCGAACTGGGGCCGGCGGCAAATCTCCTCGCCGCCACCGCGACGATGAAGCATCCGGCGGTCAATGCCATGCGCTGGCTCTTCGGCCAGACGTGGCCGGAGCTGCGCCGCAAGCACGCCGCGTTTCGGGATGCGCGCGGCGACGAATCTCAAAACTCGGAGACCACGCACCTGTTGCCGCTGCGGAGCTTCGACGAATGGCTGGGCTTGTGGTCACCGCTGGTGAAGGCCTGAGAGGAATCCCGATGTCCGCCACCTCCCCTCCACGTCTGCTCTATTTCAACGGTCCCTGGGACTACGTGGGTGAGCGCATCCGTGAATCCTACATCGCGCCGTTCCGCCGGCTGCTGGAACAGGACTTCGAGGTTATTTCCATCGAGGGCGATTGCGATTTCCGCCGCGAGGTGGAGACCCACCGGCCGGACCTCGTGCTGTTTCACACCGGTTGCGAGGCGCCGCACGAACCGGAGGTGAAGATTGCCAACACCGACGCGTTTCCTGAATTGCCGCGACTGGGCTACATGTTTCGCGATCCGTTCAGCCCGTCGCGCGCGGCGACGATGAACCGGATGCGCGCATGGGGTGTGCATCAGGTTGTGACCGATTTCCGCCCGAGCGACGCGCCGGCGCCCTATTTCAAGGATACCTTCTACCTCCCGTGGTGGATCGACGACACGGTCTTCCGCGACTACGGCGAAGAGAAATCGCTTTGGGTCGCCCTCACGGGCACGGGTTGGTTCACACGCTGCATCTACACCTGGCGGCCGGAGATTTGCCGGCAGCTGCTGCCGAAGGTCCCGATCTTCCACGTGCCTGGCGGCGGCAACCGCAGCACGGATCACGACTACACCGGGGAAAACTACGCGCGCCTGCTCAACCGCAGCCATTTCTCCGCGGGTTGCGGCACCGTGAGCCGTTACATCACGCTCAAGCTCCTTGAGATTCCCGCGTCGCGCTGCTGCCTCGTCACCGAGGAAACGGAGGCCATGAAGGCGCTCGGCTTCCGCGACGGGGTGAACTGCGTCTTTGCCGATGCGAAGAACGTCGTCGCGAAGGTCATGGCGCTCGCCAAGGATGAGTCCCGCCTGCGCGCGATCACCGACGCGGGCTACAAGCTCGCGCATGAACGCCATACGCAGCGCAACCGGCGGGTGTTCGCCGAGTGGTTCCAACTTTGGAAAAGCAAAAAGCCCGGCGAACGCATCGTGCAGGTGAATCCGCTTGAGCCGTTGCGTCTCGTCGCGACCGATGTGCCGGCGCCGGCCTGCACCTTTCCCGCCGAGAACCCGCTCACCGACGCGATCATCGAGGGCTACGGCCTCATGGCGGAGAACCGCTGGGCCGACGCGCTCGCGAAATTCGACTGGATCATCGGCATCGTCCCCTGCGTGGCGGAGGCGCGCATCGGCGCGGCGCTATCGCTGGTGCGGCTCGGCCGTCCCGCGGAGGCGGTGCCGCACCTCACCTATAATCTCAAGCTCATGCTCGAGCATTTCCGTTTCAGCCAGGCCGACCCGATCGACATGGCGGTGACGGCGGCTGTGCTGATGCGGGTGAAGGATGCGAAAACCGCCGTGAGCATCCTCGATCGGAATCCTGAGCTGCGGCACCCGGCCCTCAATGCGGCGCGGTGGATTTTTGCGAAGGCACATCCCGCGCTCGCGCAGCGCCCCGCGTTTCAAATCTCCGAGGGCGATGAGTCGGCCAACGTGGAAACGGTGCATATTCTCCCCCAGAAGACGTTCCGCGAATGGACGGCGCTGTTGATGTCGTGCCTCCGCTAGACGGCGGCAAAACCTGCCGCCCGGGATGGCGGAATCCGTTGCAAGGCCCCTAAGTCTCTAGGCCGCAGCGGCTAGAATTTGTGGCAAGCGGGCTGGCACATGGCCTGCGAATTACAGGCCATCATGAGTCTGCCTACGGATAACTTGCCGACCGCCGCCACGATTGCCGCGGACCTGAATGAAACGCGTTCGGCCGCCGATTGCGTCGCCCTCGCCGGGGCCGCCGAGCATCTCGCCGAATCCGATCTCCAGCGCCGCTGTCTCGACCGTGCCATCGCGCTCGACCGCGACTGCGGTGATGCGCTCCTCAGCCAAGCCGCCCTCTCACTCGATTACGGCGTGCCATCACTCACCTTTGCCTTGCTTGAGGAAGCTGCGCGGGCGGGGCTGCTGCCGCCTGAAGCCGTGGAACTCCATCGTGAACTCGCGCAGCAGGCCGTGAGCGATCCGGAGTTGGAAAATTATCTCCGCGCGATCGGCCGCGTGCCGACGGAAGCCGCCCGGAAGCCTCTCTCGGTCGTGCTCGTGACCAACCTTTTTCCTCCGCAGGAACTCGGTGGCTACGGCCGCATGATGTGGGAGTTTGCCCATGGCCTCATGGCGCGCGGTCATCGTGTGCAAATCGTCACGTCCGATGTCGCCGAGTTTGGCAAGACGCCCACTCGGGATGAAGTCGCGATGGAGCGTTATGTCTCGCGCACGCTGCGCCTCGCGGGCACTTGGGCGGGCGGCCGGGCCGCCCCCATCACGGACCGCGCCGAGCTGGCCCGTCGCGCCCGCGACAACGCCGCGCGGCTCCAGACTGTCGTCACCGAGTGCCGCGCCGACCTCGTGCTGGCCGGCAACCTTGATTTCCTCGGGCCCACGCTGATCCGGCCGGTGCTCGACCGAAAAATCCCCGTGCTCCACACGGTCGCCAACGCCAATCCCGGCTACGCGCCCGCCGAACTGCCCGCCGATCCGCACTACCTGATCGCGGGGTGCAGCGACTGGAACGCCGATGCCATCCGGCAGGGCGGCTACAAGGCCGCGCGCCTCGAGACGATCTATCCCGGCGCGCGCGTCGACCGGTTCTTCCGGCTTTTCCTGCCGGACACGCAGCGCCTGCGCCTCTGTTATGCGAGCCTGATGCTCCCCTACAAGGGCGCCGACACGCTCGTGCGTTCACTCGTGCGCCTGCACGAGGCCGGAATCGATTTCACCGCGGAGATCGCGGGTGACGCGCCGGACACCAAATTTCTCGCCGAGATGCAGGAACTCGTGCGCTCGCGTGGTCTCGCGGAGAAAGTCACCTTCACCGGCTTTCTCGATCGCCGCGGGCTCGCGGCGCTTTTTGCACGAAGCAACGTGCTCGTGTTTCCCAGTCGCTTCCAAGAGCCGTTTGGCATTTCGCAGGTCGAGGCGATGGCCGCGGGCCTCGTGGTCGTCTCCAGCGGCACCGGCGGCGCGCGCGAGATCGTCCGCGATCGGGTGGACGGGCTTTTGTTCAACGCCGGCGACGATGCCGATTTGGCGAACAAGCTGCTGGCGCTCGTGCGACAGCCCGAGGTCTTTGCCCGCCTGCAACGCCAAGGCCAGGCGCGGGCGACGGCCTTCGCGGTCGAAAATTCTGTGCTGAAGATCGAGACCCTCGCGGCCGAGCTCCAAGCTGCCGCCGCGGCGAGCCTGCCGGTCGCCGAGCGCGAGCTGGCCGACGCCCGTCGTCTTTTCCTAGCCCGCAATCCGGGCGCGGCGCTTGCCAAGGCCATGGCGGCACTCAAGGCCGATCCCAATCTGGCCGACGCGCATGTGTTGCTCGGCGAGATCGCCGCGACGCGTCCGGAAGGCGCCAGCCGCGCGGCGGAATGCTTTCAGGACGCACTGCGGCTTCGTCCCGCCGACTCCGCCATCGAGCGGGCCCTGGCACTCGCGCTCAGCCGTGCCGGCCGCCGGCGGGAGGCCATTGACCATTTTCAGCGCGTGCTGCGCGTGAAGACGGATGACCTGCCGCTCACGCTTGAGCTGGCGCGCGCGCACGAGGCGGAGGACAATCACTACGCCGCGGAGAAAACACTCTGGAGCGCCATCATGCAGCACGACGAGTCGCGCGACGCCGCTTTGGCGTGGGGCGATTTTCTCAAGCGCCGCGGCCAGAACCGCGAGGCGCTGATCTGGCATCGCCGCGCGGCGGGCAGTGGGGAATTTGAATTGCCGCCGCTGTCGGTCGGCCGGCGGCACGCGGTTTTTGTCGTGCAGCAAGGCCTCGCCTGGCCGGGCATGGCTTCGGTTTACGCGGCCTTTGCGGCGGATCCCGAGTGGAAGGTCACGGTCGTGGCCGCGCCGTTCCGCCATTGCAGCTTCAAGACCGAGGCGGAGCGCAACAGCGTCTTCGACTTCCTGGCCCGCGAGGGCATCCCGCATATCCATTGGCGTGACTTCACGCTCACACCGGGCGCGGCCGACGTGATGTTCCTCAATCTGCCCTACGACGAGACGCTGCCCGTCGGCTGGCGCCTCGACGATCTCATGCGGGCGACGCCGCGGCTCGTCTATCTGCCGTATGCGCTCGTGATTGTCGGCGGCGAAGAGAACAACGCCTGCCAGTTCAACCTGCCCTTGCAGCAACGCGCCTGGATGGTCGTCGCGCACAGCGAGCGCAACAAGGCGATGTTCGCGCGCCATTGCGCGACGGGCGACGGCCATGTGGTCGTGACCGGCCACCCCAAGCTCGACGCCCTGCGCGGACTCGCCTCGATCGAGGATGCGGAGCTGGCGGGCTTCGCGGCGGGGCGGAAGGTGATTTGCTGGAATCCCCATTTCGACGCGCGACCCGACGGATCGGAGTTCGGCGCGGGCCTCTCCACCTTTCTGCGCTGGCAGGACTTCATGATCACTGAGTTTGCCCGGCGACCGGACCTCGCGTTTGTGATTCGCCCGCACCCGCTGTTTTTTGCGGCGCTGGAGAAGCAAGGATTGTGGACCGCGGGGCAGCGCGCGGAGTTCGATGCGCGCGTGGCCGCGGCCGGCAACATCCTTTTGGATCGCCGTCCTTCGTATTTGCCGGTGTTCGCGCGCTCGGCGGCGCTCATCTCTGATGCCTCGTCCCTGCTCATCGAGTATGGGGCGACCGGCCGGCCGCTGCTTTATCTGCGCAACCCGCGCGGCCCCGGCCTCAATGAGGACGGCGAATTCGTCACCGAGCACTGCTACACCGCGGTGCAGGAGGGGCAGATTAGCGACTTCATCGACATGGTCGCGCGGGGCGACGACCCGCGGGCGCGGGATCGACGCGCGGCCTTCCCAAAATATGTGCACCAGCCCGCCGGCTCCGTGGCTGAGACCGTGAAGGCCGCAGTCAACGAGCGCCTCGACGCCGAGCTGTCGCCGGTGATCGAGCAACGCCAACTCGCGGCGAGCTGAACGAACTTCCGCGATGTGCGGCATCCTGTTCACGAACCGGCCGGGGATTGAGCGCGAGGAATTCCTGGCCGCGCTCGCCACGATGCAGCACCGCGGGCCGGATTCGCCCGGTGGCTACGCACGTCTGGGCGACAGCCAGCTCGGACACAACCGCCTGAGCGTGGTCGACCTGAACCCGCGCAGCGACCAGCCGTTCTGGTCACGCGATCGCCGCCATGTCATCGTGTTCAACGGGGAGATCTACAACTACCGCGAACTCGCGCGCGCGCATGGCATCGTGCTGCGCACCGGCTCCGACACGGAGCTGCTCCTCGAGCTTTGGCAGCGCCACGGCCAAAAGATGCTCGGCTGGCTCTATGGCATGTTTGCCTTCGTAATCCTCGACACGGTGACGGGCGAAACCTTTGTCGCTCGCGACCGCCTCGGGGTAAAGCCACTCTACGTGCATGAGTCAGACGAGGGAGTCATCGTTGCTTCGGAGCTGGCGGCGATTCTTCAGCTGGTCCCTGATGCGGCGGTGGACGCATTTGCGGTGCGGCAATATCGCGCGATGCGCGGATTTTTTGGCGGTCGCACGCTTTACCAAGGGATCGAGATGTTTCCGGCGGGTTGTTTCGCGCGGAACGGAAAAATCACCCGCTTCTGGTCGCTGCCCGAAGGCCCGCAGGCGCCGCCGGAAGACGATGAACTCGACGCCCTCCTGCGCTCGGCCGTGGACTACCGGCTAATCGCCGACGTGCCGGTGGGCAGCTACCTGAGCGGCGGGCTCGACAGCAGCATCATTGCCGCACTCGCGCAACGGTCGCACACGTGGGTGACAGGCCTGCCCGATGAAAATGAGTTTTTATGGGCGGCCCAGGCTGCCCGCCACCTCGGCACCGAACACCGCGCGATCGTGGTGACGCCGGGGCGCTTTCCCGAGACCGCGCGGGAAATGATCGCGGCGCGACGCGAGCCGCTGGCGGTGCCCAACGAAGTATTGCTCTTTGAAATGACGCGCGCGGTGAAGACGAAGAACACCGTGGTGCTGAGCGGGGAGGGGGCCGACGAACTTTTCGCTGGTTACGATCGGATTTTCCGCTGGGCCGGGGAGAGCCGCGCATGGGATCTGCGTGAATTCGCACGTCGCTACTGCTATGGCGGCGAGCCTGATCTTGAGGTCGTGGAGGATGCGGTCGCGCCGTTCGTCGGACGCGGCGAGCCCTTCGCCATCGTGTCGGCGTTCTTCCAGATCGCGCACCTGCACGGGCTGCTGCGCCGGCTCGACAACGCGACGATGCTTTGCGGCGTGGAAGGGCGCGTGCCCTTCGTCGATCACCGGCTGGTCGAGCGGCTCGCCGGTGTCCCGCTCGACTACAAGATGGCGGCAGGCGTCGTGAAGGCGCCGTTGAAGCGGGTTTTTGGACACCTCCTGCCGCCTGCGATTGTGAATCGGCCCAAGGTAGGTTTTCCGGTGAACCTCGATCGCGTGCTGCCGCGCGGCGGTTCCGCCGGCACGGGCACCGCGATGGATCGCTGGTTCGACTTCAATCTTTCCGCACTCGGCCTGGAAACCGACCCCGTCATCCCCGCCTGCACATGAAAATTGGCTACACCACCGGCGTTTTTGATCTGTTCCACATCGGGCACCTGAACCTGCTGCGCAATGCGCGCGCCCTTTGTGACAAGCTGGTCGTCGGCGTCACGACCGACGAACTTGTCGCCTACAAGCACAAGCGTTCGGTGATCGCGTTTGAGGAGCGGTTCGAGATCGTTCGCGCGTGCCGCTACGTCGATGCGGTCGTGCCGCAGGAGACGATGGACAAGTATGCCGCCTGGGAAAAGCTGCGCTTCGACGTGATGTTTGTCGGCGACGACTGGTTCAAAAACCCGCGCTGGCAGGCCATCGAGAAGCAGCTGGCCGATGCGGGCGTGAAGGTCGTCTATTTTCCCTACACGAAGGGCACGAGCTCCACGCTGATTAACGAGGTGCTAAACAAGGTCCGCAGTGGTGACATCGAGGATTTTGAACCCGGCGCCGTGACGCCGCAGGTGTTTGAGCTGAGCCGGCGCGTCGCCTGACGTGTGGCCTGAAAAGCAGAAAGGCCGGCTTGGTGCCGGCCTTGGAAAATGCGAAGGCCCCGGGTGTGACCGGGGCCTTGTTGCACAACGAGTGAACAGCAGCGGGTATTCGCAAGGGCCTTCGCGGGGAGCGGCGGACCGATCCGCTTAGCCCGGCCGCCGGATAAGCGGCGGCCGGGATTGGGCGAATCAGGACTGTCCCTGGGCGGGGTTTCCTTACTGGATCAACCGCAGCGCGCTCTGGGCGCTGGCGTTGGCCTGGGCGAGCATCGCGGTGCCGGATTGGACGAGGATGTTCCAGCGGGCGAGCTGGGTGGATTCCTCGGCCACGTCGACATCGAGAATGCGGCTGGTCGCCGCCTCGAGGTTGGCCTTGTTGACCGTGAGCAGTTCCGAGGCGAAGCCAAGGTGGCTCTGCTCAGCGCCGTTCTGGGCGCGGAACGTAGCCACATTTTCAATCGCGGTGGTCACCTGCGTGAGGCTGATGCCCGAGAGCGAGGTGACGGCCGAGCTCGTGATCGCGCCGACGCCGGAGGTGGCGTCGGTAAAATCACGACCCTGCACCGTCACCGAGGTGCCGCCGTCTTCCGTCACGCTGACCGTGAGGTCGCTCGTGCCGAAAAGGCTGACGCCGTTGAAGGTCTCGCCATCGATGTCCGAGAGCTGCGTCTGGAGTTCATTGAACTCCGAGTCGTAGTTCGCGAGATCGCTGGAGCTCTTCGTCGGGTCGGAGTAGAGAGTCTTCAATTCGCTGATGCGATCGAGGACCTTCGCGGCGACCTTCAGAGCGCCATCCTGCGTCTGCAGGAAGGAGACCGAGTTCCCGATGTTCGTGGCCGTCGCGCCTTGGCGTTTTGCCGCGGCCGACAGCTTGGTGGCGACGGCGAGACCGCCGGCGTCATCGGAGGGATTCACGATGCGGGAACCGCTCGACAGCCGGTTGAGGCTGCGCTGGAGCATGCTGTTCGACGTGGCGAGGTTGTTGGAGGCAACCGTCGCCGCGTAGTTGGTATTAATCACGACTGACATGTTCTTATCTTTCCTTGATGAGTGCGACGTCCGTCGTCGCCACGTGTCCGGATATTCGGCGCCGGACCGCGCCGTCTGCGGCAAGTGCCGCAAAGTGACTCGCGCCGCCGCAATGCGGCGCGGGGTCTGGGGGGCTGTGACTCAAGGAAAGAACCAGACTGACTATGCTACCTTAGGACTTTCAAAAAACTCCCGACTCCTGACGGCTGACGACCGGCTTGATGGCCCCATCCCCGTGGCAGACAACCGAGCCCGGGCGGGGACCGCGGACGGCGGGCGGACTAGGCCCGCCGTCGCGTGGACCATTGAGTTTCCGTTTAGCCGAGCAGCTTGAGCGCGATCTGTGTGCTCGCGTTGGCCTGCGCCAGCATCGCCGTGCCGGATTGCACGAGGATGTTGAAGCGGGCGAGCTGAGTGGATTCCTGCGCGACATCCACGTCGAGGATGCGGCTGGCCGCGGCCTCGAGGTTGGCCTTGTTCACCGTGAGCAGTTCGGCAGCGAAGCCGAAGCGGCTCTGTTCGGCGCCGTTCTCGGCGCGGAAGGTTGCGACATTTTGGATCGCGGCGGTAACATCGGTGAGGTTGATGCCGGCGAGCGAAGTGACGGCGGAGCTCGTGATGGCACCCACTCCCGACGTGGTGTCGCCGAGATCGCGGCCCACGATGGCGACCGTGGTCGCGCCGCTTTCCGTGACAGGGACGTCAAGGTCCGAGGTGCCGAAAAGACTGACACTGTTGAAGGATTCCGTGGTCAGGTCGCTCAACTGCCGCTGGAGTTCGTTGAACTCCGAGTCATAGTTGGCTTGGTCGCTCGTGCTCTTGGTCGGATCGTTGTAGAGCGTGCGGAGTTCGCTGATGCGCTCCAGCACCTTGGCGGTGACCTTGAGCACGCCGTCCTGCGTCTGAAGGAAAGAGACGGCGTTGCCGATGTTGGTGTTCACGGCTCCCTGGCGACGCGCGGTCGCGGTGAGCTTCATTGCGACGGCCAGGCCGCCGGCGTCATCCGCGGGGGAGACGATCTTGGAACCGCTCGAAAGGCGGTTGAGGCTCTTCTGCAACATGTCGTTGGAGAAGGCGAGGTTGTTTGCCGCCATGGTGGCAGCAAAGTTCGTGTTGATGACTACTGACATGGTGATCTTCCTTGATCCTTAAGCGTGGCGTCCGTGCCACATTCGTATTCGGGGAGGCGGCTCCGAATCGCGCCGGTCTCGACATTTGTCTCGACGGGCAGGCTATCGTCGCGACGGGGAGAAAACTTTGCCGCAATCGGTGCGAATTATTTTCGGGATCAGGCACATTTTTCCTAAACCGATCAGGCCTCAAGCCGATCGCGCGCGGGTCGATAGTAATAAGCGGACTTTCGCGTTCATCACTCTCAACTCTGCCATGTCCACTGGTCTCCAAGTCGCCGGTCTTGCCTCCAACTTTGATTGGAAAAGCTTCGTCGACCAAATCATCAACCTCGAGCGCACCCCGGCCGCACGATTGGAGAGGGACCAGGCGCTCAATCGCCAGAAGGTCAGCCTGATGGACACATTGGGCACCAAGCTCACCGCGCTCCAGACTGCCGTCCGGGATTTGAAGACCGACACGCTTTTCGGCAAGCGCAGTGCAACCTCTTCGTTGTCTGGCTCAACCTGGCGCCCGTCCGCCGGTGTCAACACTGTGACCGGGGCCTACTCCTTTGCGGTGAGCCAGCTCGCGACCACCGCCAAGCTCGCCGGCGCCACCGACATCGGTTCGGCGCTGAACCCCGCGTCCAACGATGTCTCGGGTCTCACCCTGGCCAATCTCCCGATCGGGCAGGCCGTGACCGCGGGGACTTTTACCGTCAACGGCGCGCAGGTCTCCGTCGCGCTCACCGATTCGCTGCAGGATGTCTTCGATGCGATCTCCACGGCCACCGGCGGCACCGTGACCGCCGCCTACAGCAGCAGCACCGACGGTGTGACGCTCACGAGTTCGAGTGGCGCGGTCATGCTCGGGGCCGCGAACGATACCTCCAACTTCCTGCGTGCCCTCCGGCTCAACAACAACGGGACCGCGTCGGTCTCGAGCTCGGCCCGGCTCGGCTCGGTCAAGCCCGCGGCGACACTCGCGAACGCCAATCTTAGCACAGCCATAACGGCGGTCGATGGCGCGGGCGCCGGCACCTTTTCCATCAACGGCGTCGCCATCGCCTACAACGTGAACACCGACAGCCTCTCGTCGGTTATCGCAAACATCAACGCCTCCACCGCCGGCGTGAGTGCGAGCTACGACCCGCTGACGGATCGCCTGACGCTCGCCAACAAAGGCACCGGCGACCTTGGCATCTCGGTCTCCGAGTCCACGGGCGGCCTGCTTGGTGCGCTCGGCCTCACCAGTGGCACGACGTTCACGCGAGGCAACAACGCCGAGTTTACGCTCAACGGGGGCGCGACCTTCTCCAGCCTTTCCAATACCCTCGACGCCTCCGCGCACGGCGTGACCGGCCTCAGTGTGACGGTGGACTCCACCAGTTCCCAGACCATCACAGTCGCCGCCGACACGAGCGCGATGCGCACCAAGATTGAGAAGTTCGTCCAGGAGTTCAACGGCGTGCAGGAGTTCATCGACACGCAGACGCGCGTCAGCACCAACGCGCGGGGCGAGGTCAACGCCGCCGCGCTTTCCGGCAACCGCGAGATCCAGGATTGGGCGACCTCGCTGCGCCGCATGGTCTTTGCCGCGGTGGGAGGCCTCACCGGTTCGGTGAAACGCCTCGACGACCTCGGCCTCGATTTTAAGGCGGGCACGAGCCAGCTTGAAATCGAGGACGGTGCGAAGCTCGATCAGGCGCTGGCGCAGAATACCGCCGACGTGCAGGCTTTCTTCACCACGGCGACGACCGGCTTTGGCGCCAAACTCGACACCTACCTCGGCCAGCTCGAGACCAAGAACGACGATCAGCAGAAAGCGCTTAACAATCAGACCACCAGCCTCGGCGAGCAGATCGCGACGATTGAACGGCGGTTGGTGCAGCGGCGTGAGCTGCTGGAGTCGGCCTTCATCCGGATGGAGGAGGCGCAGCAGAAGCTCAAGCAACAGCAGACCTCCCTCGACGCGATCTTCGCCAAGAAATCCTCATGATCCCACTCAAGAAATTTTCTGCGATCGCCGTGGCGGCCGCGGCCCTCGCTTGGCTGCCGGGTTGCCTGCACCCCTATCCTTCGGTCGCGGATGCGGCGCGGCTTGGGCCGTTCTACGCTCCGGGCAATTTTGCCGGCGACGAGAGCCTCGGGATCGTGCGGCGCGTCGTGCTCATGCCCGTCTGGGTGGGGCAGGGCACTTCCCCCGAGTCGGTGGCGGCGCTCGACGAGGTGGTGCTCGCCACCCTCCAGCGCGAGAATCGTTTCGAGATCGTGCCGTTTTCCCGGGAAGACTGCCGCCGCCGCTACGTCGTGGATGCGCTGTCATCCTCCACGGCGCTGCCGGCCGATCTGCTTGAGATGCTCAAGCGTGAATATGCGGTGGATGCAGTGCTCTTCGTCGATGTGACCGCTTATCAAGCCTACAAGCCGCTTGTGCTGGGCCTGCGCGGGAAACTGGCCGCCATCGACGGATCACGGCTGATGTGGACCTTCGACAACGTGTTCGCTTCCGACGACCCGGCCGTGGCCAATTCGGCGCGGCGCTTCTTCGTGGAGCGTGATCGCAGCGTGCCGACGGATCTCACGGCGGCCGTCCTCCAGTCGCCCTCCAAATTCGCTACCTACGCCGCCAGCACGATGTTTTCCACCCTGCCGCCGGTTTTGGCGCCGCGCGTGGCGTCGCGTAAGTAATGGCCGTAGGCTAGCTTCCCTCTAAAGCCGTAGGGGATTTGGCCGATATTTTACCCAACAAGATTATTAATTATCAGCCCGAGCTTCGCGCGAGGGCGTGCAACGCCAGAATCCCCAATCACATGATTTCCTCAATGTCATCGCCCGATCGTTCCGGCCGGTCTGAGTTTCTCCCGGCGGGCGTTCGCCCGCCGCAACGGCCGGCGGCTGCCGCGCGGGACCAGATTTCGACGGAGAGCGCGGCTTTTCTCCGCGCCGAGCTGGCGCGCCAACCCGAGATCCGCCCCGAGGTCGTTGCCCGTGCCCGGGCTCTCGCTGCCGACCCGGATTATCCGTCCCAGGAAATCACCCGGAAGGTTGCGGAGCAGATCCTCGGATCGCCGGACCTCAGCGAGATTGATTCCTGAGCCGACCCCCATGGTCGCCACCGGCTATGCGCGGGCCTACCGCGCCAATGCAGTCCTGACAGCGAGTCCCGGCCAGTTGGTGCTGATGCTTTATGACGGCGCCTTGAAAGCGCTGGCATTGGCCCGGGAGGGCCTCGAAGCCCCCGGCGAAGATCCGCGGCGCATCGCGGTGATCAGTCAGCAGCTGCTCAAGGCGCAAGCGATCCTCGGGGAGCTGCAAAGCGGCCTGAACTTGGAGGCGGGCGGGGAGTTTGCCCGCACCATGCACCGGCTCTACGACTTTCACCTGTCGCGGCTGTTTGATGCCAATATGCGCAAGCAGGTCGCCCCGGTCATCGAAGTGGAGCGCCTTGTGCGCGAGCTGCGTGACGCGTGGGCTCAGATGCTCGCGCAGCAGGACGCCCCGGCGGTCGGGCACCTGAGCGGAGTCGCCTAGCCATGCAAGCTGCCGCCGAGCATTGCGCGCGCCTTGCGGTTGCGCTGGAGGATCTCGCGGCGCAGGAATCCGCCGCGCTGACGGCGGGGGATTTCGAGACGATCGTCGCTCTGCAGGATCGCGCCGGCCCCTTGGTCGATTTTCTCGTCGGGCACGCGGGCGAGGTTGCTCGCAGACCTGATTTGTCAGCGCGGCTTGGGGCGATTCACACCCGACGGGCCCGGACACTCGAAATGCTCTCCCAGGAGGCGCAGCGAGCCCGTGAGGAACTGGCTGAAACTGGTGCCGCCTGTGGCCGTGTGGCGCGCATCGCCCCGGTCTATGGTCGCCCGGCGGCGGTTGTCTCCCAGTTGCAAGGTGTGGGCTGACGTGAGTCCCGCATTTAATAACGCAAAAAGCGCGGTCTTAATGACCGCGCTTTTTGTTTAGCGAGAAAAGAAGAGGCGGCCTCAGGCCGTGGCGGCTTTGGCCTGCGTGGCGGGCTCAGTCATGTCGACCGTCGTGACCGATGCCATCTCGCCTGGGCCGGCCAGCCAGGCGGTGGCGATGCGCAGGGCTTCCTTCTTCCAGTTCAGCGTAGGCGTGGAATAGACCGCGAGGACCGGCACGTTTTCGCTGCCGTTCCAGTTGAGGCTGGCCTTCAGGCACTGCGAACCGTCAGCGAGGGCGAAGGCTTGGAGAAAAACAGAGCCACCCAGCCCGGTGGTGCGAGGCTTGAGGGTGAGACGGGCCAACCCATGGTGGAAATTGACCATGCGAGTGGTCTCCCAAGGGCCAGCGTTGGCGGCCGGCGCGCCGGCTGTGACAGCTCGCTCTATGTCGGACAGGAAGGAAAGAAGGCGCATCGCTATGAAGTGAAATCGACCTGACCACCTGAGGCTTTAAGAAATTCCTCAATTGGCCAGCCCGCAGGTCGATGTCGCCGAGTGACGCAACGTCATGGGGTTACGGGCGTGGAAGCCCTTTCCACGAGTTCGCGTCGGGATAATCCCACAACAGGGCGTTAACATTTGTTTGAATCCCGGGCCGGCTCAGGTTTGATGACTGCGTCCCGCTGTCCAACCCGCTGCCGCTACTCTCACGCATGCCCTTTGAGAAAGTCCTCGTGGTCGAAGACGATCCGGTGGTCCGAAATCTTCTCCAGAGTATCTTTGCCCGGCATAAATTGCCGCCAATGATGGCGGGCAGCCTCGCGGAAGCGCAGGCGCACTTGGAGAAAGAGCCAGTCGATCTGATGCTCCTCGATCTCCGATTGCCGGATGGCGACGGCCTTAAGTTCCTTGAGCAGGTTGGGACTCTGCCCGAGCGTCCGCTGGTGGTCATGATGACCGGTTTCGGCACGATCGAGTCTGCGGTGGCCTGCATGCGGGCCGGGGCGTTTGACTACGTGATGAAGCCTTTCTCCCCTTCGCAGATCGACGTGATCCTGCGCAAGGCCCAGACCTACCAGCAGCTCGTCAGAGTCAACAATCTCCTCAGCGACGATCCGGAGGACGACGATGCGATGCTCATCGGCCGCAGCGCCACGATGCAGCGTCTTCGCCAGCTTATTGAACGCGTCGCTCCGACTGACGCCACCGTGCTCGTCACCGGTGAGAGCGGCACCGGCAAGGAGATGATCTCGCGCGAATTTTACCGGCGCAGCCCGCGCCGCGGCCAGCCCTACATCAAGGTGAATTGCGCCGCCGTCTCGGAGAACCTCATCGAGAGTGAATTTTTTGGCCACGAACGCGGAGCGTTCACGGGAGCGACTGAACGTCGCGAAGGCCGCTTCGAACTCGCCAACAACGGCACCCTCCTCCTCGACGAGGTGAGCGAGATACCTGGTCCCTTGCAGGCCAAACTGCTTCGAGTGCTGCAGGAGCGGGAGTTTGAGCGGGTCGGCGGCAGCCGCACGATTAAGGTCAATGTCCGCATCATCGCCACGTCCAATCGCGACCTGCTCGCCAATGTGGCTAAAGGCGAGTTTCGCCAGGATCTCTACTATCGGCTCAATGTCTTCCCTGTGCATGTGCCCTCGCTCCGTGAGCGCATCGACGATGTGCCGCTGCTCGCCGACCATTTCTTGAAACGTTTCGCCCGGAAGCACGGTGTCAAGGTCACGGGTTTTTCCGACTCTGCGCGCGCCTCGCTGCTGGCTTATCGCTGGCCGGGCAATGTCCGTGAACTCCAGAATACCGTCGAACGCGCGGTCATACTCTCTGAATCAGGCCGTGCCGTCACGTCTGCCGCACTTGGGTTGTCGAATGACGCGGGGACCGCTGATTCGGCGCCGCCGCCTTGGGAGTCCGAGGTTCTCGAAGTCGCCGATGGCGGCCTCGCGATGGATGGTGCAGGGCAAGGCTCCCAAGTATTCACCGACGGCGCGGGCCAGGTGCTCCGCTTGGATGCGCTGGAAAAGCAGGCAATCCGCGTTGCGCTGCGCCAAACGGCGGGTAACCGCACGCAGGCGGCCACGGCCCTCGGCATCAGCATCCGGACCCTGCGCAACAAGCTGCAGGAATACCGCGAAGCCGGTGAGCCCATCGACGTCGAGGCCGAGTCGGCCGAGGCTTGAGCGGGGGCCCAGCGTGGGATGGGGCTCGGCTTCATCCGATGCCCCAGAAGCGTAGAGGACCGTCGCGCGCGCTCGCGACGCCATGCGCAAAGTCCGCACTCGGTTTCAGCCTTCGCGGGCTGGATTGCGGTTAAGGCTCCCCGGGCCGCGCCGATAAAACCTGCATCCCCGGATCGTCAGTTTAACTTCCACGAAAAGATAAATTTGGTCAGGGGGTGTGAAGGATAGAACCGGCGGGCGGTGCGAGTGTGGTCGCGCCGCCCGCTCCCTTTTGGGCCCAAGTCCCCAAAGTCTCGCGTTGACGCCTGCCGCGCCCGCCTCGAACTTTCGTGCAACATTGGTTCAACCGCACCGTCCAAGTCGGTCGTTCCCCCTGCCGCATGAAACATCTCCGTCTCGCCCTCGTCGCCTTCGCATCCCTCGTTGGAGCAGCCCATGCGCAGGAGGATGAGCGCCGTGCCCCGCCGGTCGAAATCCCCGATTTCAGCAACCTCGACGAGTATATCTACGAGCCTCGCAGCACGCTGACCTTCGGCTTCCGCTACATCGGTGGCGCCAAGACCAGTTTCTCCGGCACCGGTCGCCTGCCATCGCCTGAGGACCCCGGTGCGGCCACGGGGGCCAACCTCGCCCGCAACTATCACGACGGCGCCGTGCAACCCGATGGCCGCGTGGCCTCGCGCCTCGACAACTCGGGCAACCCTGTCATCGACCCCCAGACCAACAACCCGGTCTTTGACCCCATTGCGCCCGACGGACGCACCAACTCCTGGAGCTATTCCGACGCCAACCAGCTTGCCGTCACTCCCGGCTACATTGCCTTCAACAGCTACTCCGCCGAGATCGCCGACTCCGCGGTTCGCAGGAAAGACGGCGAGTCGAGCAGCGGCATGGACATCAGCATGTCCCGCGACATGGGCAAACTCTTCCGCGGCCGTCTGCCCTGGACTCTCACCGTCGGCATGTCGCTCAACGACATTTCGGCCAATACCATCGATTCCGTGCGGGCCAACATCCGGACCCTGACCGACCTTTATTCCCTCTACGGCCAGGTGCCGCCCGCCGCGCCCTTCACCTCGCCCGGCACGACGACCACCAACGCCGTCGACGCCGCCGGCAACACCATCCTCAACGACGACGGCTCCGTGCGCACCATCACGACTGATACGAGCGTGCTCATCGGCAATGAGCCCGCCGGCCGCACCATCACGACCGCATTCGACAACACGAGCGTTTCCAACCGTTGGAAAGTCAAAGGCGCCTACTACACCTTCCGCGCCGGCCCGACCATCACGCTTCCCGTGACCTCCCGTCTCAAGGCCACCGTCAGCCTCGGTGCCGCGATGGTTTACTCCGGCACCAGCTACACTGTCACCCAGACCTTCACGCCGGCCACGGGCGCCGAGATCGCCGACACTGCGACGAGCAATGCCTACAAGCTGCTGCCCGGCTACTATGCCGATGCCACCGTGCAATTCGACATCACCGAGCGCACCGGATTCTACGCCGGCGCCATCCTTCAGTCCGCGGGCAGCTACTCCCAGAACGTCGATTCGGCCAACGCCAACTACACGACCAAGATCGACCTCGCCAATCAGCACGGCATCCGTGCCGGCATGTCGTATCGTTTCTAAGCCGGCTCAGCCCGCCGCCAAGTCGCCGAGCACTTGGTCAATCGGGCGCAGGCTGGACGCCGGGAAAAACGAGTTGATGCGGGTGATCGCCTGCTGGATGATCCCGTCCGGGCAGCTCGCGCCGCCGGTGATCAGCACGCGTTTGGGCTCGGCGCCCGCGCTCCACAGCCTGCGCTGCTCGTGGCCGCGGCCATAGACGTAGTGTTCGACCGCCTCGGGTGAAATGATGCCCGCCTCGGACTGGATGAAAAACGCCCGCGCGCCGAGCCGCTCCTCGCAGAGCCGGAAAAGCTGGTAGGTGTTCGACGAGTTTTTCCCGCCAATCACGAACGCCGCGTCGAGCGGCTCCGCCAGCGCGCGCCCGAGCGCGTCCTGGTTGACCTGCGTCGCGTAGCAGAGCGTGTCGCGCCGCCCGCCGCCGCCCACGCGTGCATCGTCGCCGAACTTCGCGCGATACACGCCGCGCAGGTGCTCGATGATGGCGAGCGTCTCATTCATCAGCAGCGTCGTCTGGTTGACGACGGCGACGCGTTCAAGGTGGCGCGCGACATCGAAACCCGGCGTATGGCGGCCGGCGAAAAGGGTATGGAACTTCGCCCGCACCGCCGGATCGTCGCTCGCGATGAGTTCGCCGAGCAGGCGCGCCTCGTCGAGGTTGCGCACGATCACGGCGTGGGCGTTGCGACGGGTGTTGGAGAACGTCGCTTTCGTCTCCTCGTGCTCGTGTTTGCCGTGGATGACGACCGTGTAGCCCTCGCGACCGTAGGTGCGCGCGGCTTTCCAGACTTTCTCCACGAGCATGCAGGTGGCGTCGTAGGCGAAGACCGCGAGGCCCTTGCGCACGAGCCGGAGCTTGTCCTCATCGGTCGCGCCAAAGGCCGGGATGATCACGATGTCCTCGGGGGTGAGCGTGTCCCAGAGCAACGGAGCGCCGGGCCCGTCGTGGGCGGGGTAGGGCACACCTTTGTCCGTCTGCAAATATCGCAGTCCGCGCCGCAGCAGATCCTCGTTCACAAACGGATTGTGGATCAGCTCCGAGAGCATGAAGACGCGGCGGCCGGGATTTTCCGCGAGCGTCTCGTAGGCGCGCTCGATGGCGTTCTTCACGCCGAGGCAGAACCCGAAGTGGCTCGGGATCACGTAGCGCACCGCGCCGAAATCGAGCGTCACGGGCGCCGTCGCCGTGCGCTCGTGCCGGCGGGCCAGCGCCTTGATCGCCGCGCAGAGCTGCGACTGGTAGAGCGTCTGCGCGGCGGCGTCCTGCGCGTAGATGGCGGTGTTGCGCTCCTGCGCGGGGCGGAACTTGTAGATGAAATCGTTCTCTCCGAGGTGCAGGTAGGGGATGTCCACGAGGTGCGGCTCGGCCTGCGGCAGCAGCGCCGCCAGCGAGGGCGCGAGTGCTCCCGGCTCCGCGAGCAGCGACTCAATCGAGGCAAACGCGATCTCGGCGTCGGCGGGCGCGCCCTCGACCTGCGCGAAGAACACGCGGTAGTCGCGGCCGCCCGCGCCGTGCGAAAAATATTCCACCGGCGGCGTGTGCGTGCGGAACGCCCCCTCAAGCCGCGCCGTCGCCATCGCGAGATCAGTGCCGGTGAAGGGCAGGCCGGCCTTGGAGCCGAGCCGGCGCACAGCGAGCTGGTTGTTCGCGTTGAACGCGAAGATGGCGATGAGAGCGGACACGGCGGGCTTCACTCCTCGTCCGCGCTGTCGTCGTCCGCAAACGGATCGCCCACGAACTCGATGCCGAAGAAATCCTCGTCGTTGAGCACCGCCATCACGCCCGCCACCACCGTGGCGCGATCCAATGGATCGAGCGCCGGGTAGTCCATGGTGATGACCTCCTCGATCCCGGCCCGCGCGTGCGCGCGATCGGGGGAGCCTTCGAGGAAGTCATCCGCGCGGTTTGCGATTTCGTCGATGATGGGGCGCAGGTCGGCCGTCATGCGTGGGAAAATGCCGGAGGCCCGGCGCGTTTGGCAACGCCAGCTTCAACCTGCGCGACTTCATGTCCGAGGGTGCGATTCCCCGGGGCTTGCTCCGGCTTGGTGGGTGTAGCCGCGAGCGCCAGCGAGTGGTCACGTGTCCACTCGCTGGCGCTCGCGGCTACCAAAGGAAACATCTGCGGTGCGGTCAGAGGGAGTGGTTTGGTCAAATACCCTGAGCTTGTTCCGGGGATATTTTACTTTCCGAGCCGCGGATCGAAGTTGAAGGGCTCGGGCTGGCCGAGCTTCACGCGCTTGAACTCGGGATGCGCGGGATTGAGCAGGTAGTTGAACTCGCCGAGCACCACGGAGCTGGGCACGCGCAGCGCGACGGAGCGTTGTTCCCTGAACCACGCGGCGCCGAAAGCCTGCACGCTGGCGACCGGAGACGGCTCACGCCACTCCCCCGGCACACGCGCGGGAATCTCGACCAGATCAGACGGCACGTCCGCGGCGATCTGCACCCAGAGCGAATCCCGGAAAACGCCGGTCCCGATGTGATGCACGAGCACCTCCATCGCCGCGAGCGAACGTGAGTCGGCGCAATAGACGACTCCGGCACCGGGCGGACTCCAACGCCCGCCCAGGAGGTAGGCTCCCCGGCCGGAAAACGCCTCGTCCGCGTAGATGCTGCGGCACAGTCGCCAGAGCCTGAGCGGCGCTACCACGGGATGCCGTGCTCGATGCGGCCGATGAGATTCTCGACTTCGCGCGCGCCCTGCTCCGTGCGCGCAAACGACAGCGGCGTGCGCCCGCCCAAGGCTGGAATCTCCGTGTTGAGCCACTCCCGGGTGTTGTCGTGCGTGCCGAAAAGTTCCTTGGCGCGATCGTAGAGGCGCATCACCCGCACGGCGCGTTCGCCCTCGGGCAGGCTCAGGCGGGCCTTGCTGGCGACGCGCCGGGCATAGGTGCGCGGCGGGATTTGCACGAGCTTCGCCAGCTCATCGACGGTGAAACCGGTCTCGCGCCCGAAGGCGACGAGGTCAGTCACCGGCACGCCTTCTTCGACGCGCAGGGCGTTCTCCTTGTGGTCGCCCATCACGTAGGGCTGGGGCTTGGCGGCGGGCTTCTTCTTCATGCCGCCAAGGTGCCCGGTCTCGCCGGTTTCCGCAAGCCGCATTTGCCAAGTGGCAGTCGCTCTGATGCCACTTGGCTTTGGGATATTAGCGCAGCACTTCGGCGAGCTTGGCGATGTCCTTGCCGCCGCCCATCGCGAAGTCGGGCTTGCCGCCGCCCTTGCCGCCGATGGCGGCGCTGAGGGTCTGGATGATTTTGCCGGCTTGGTGGCCGGCCTTCACCGCGGCGGGCGTGCAGAAGGCGACGAGGCTGGCCTTGTCGCCGAGCGCGGCGCCGAGCTGCACCACGCCTTCGCCGAGCTTGGCCGCGACTTGCGAGCCGAGGCTGCGCAGCGCCTCCTGGTCGGAGACGCTGACGACCCCGGAGACAAACTTGAGGCCGTCGCGCTCGGTGGCCTTGGCGGCGAGTTCCTCGGCCAGGCCGGCGAGGGCTTTCTGCTGAAAGGATTTCAACTGCTTCTCGGTTTCCTTCTGCTGGGCGAGGAGGGCCTCGAGCTTTTTCACCACATCCGCCACGCCGCCGCCGAGGTGGGCGCTCACGGCGGCGAGGGCGGCTTCCTTGGCGGTGACAAAGTCGTAGGCTGGCTGGCCGGCGACGGCCTCGATGCGGCGCGTGCCGGCGGCGATGGCCATCTCGGCGACGACCTTGATGAGGCCGATTTCTCCGGTTGTGGTGACGTGCGTGCCGCCGCAGAGCTCACGGCTGTAGCCGCCGATATCGACGACACGGACGACCTTGCCGTATTTCTCGCCGAAGAACGCGAGGGTGCCCTCGGGCTTCCGGTCGAACTCGGTCTCGTAGCTCTCGACGCGCGTGTTATCGATCACCTTTTCGTTCACGAGGCGCTCGACCTCGAGGAGCTGGGCGTGCGTGACGGCCTCGAAGTGCGAGAAGTCGAAGCGCATGCGCTCGGCGGTCTTCGACGTGCCAGCCTGGCGCACGTGCGTGCCCAGAACCTTCCGCAACGCCCAGTGGATAAGGTGTGCGGCGGAGTGATGACGATTGATGGCACGGCGACGCGCGAGGTTGACGGACAGCGTCGCGGTCGCGACCGAGACGGAGGCGGGGAGCTTGGAGTCGGGGGCGACTTTGTGGAGGTGGCGGCCGGCTTTGTCCTTCACGCAATCGGTGATGTGGACGAGGGTGCCGGCGATGAGGGCTTCGCCGGTGTCGCCGGTCTGACCGCCCATCTCGGCGTAGAAGGGAGTCTGGTCGAAGACGAGGAAGGTGTCGTCGCCGGCCTTGACGGTGTCGATGAGCGTGGCGGTGGCGGTCGTCTGTTCGTAGCCGAGGAACTTGGTGGCCTCGGGCGCGATGCCTTCGCCTTCGGTGGCGGCGACGATGATCTCCTTTTTCTGCGATGCGCGTCCGCGTTCGCGCTGCTTTTCCATCTCGGCTTCGAAGCCGGCGACATCGACTGTGAGCCCGCGCTCGGTCGCGAGGAGCTGAGTCATGTCGAGCGGGAACCCGTAGGTATCGTAGAGCTGGAACGCGATTTCACCACTGACTACTTTGTTGGATTGGTATTTTGCCGAGGTCGCTGCCATCTTGAACGAATGTTCTATGCCCTCTGGGCCTTCCTTGAAAGAAGTGGTTCCTACGGCTCCGGTCTCCTGATTGAACAGCTGTAAGCCACGATCTAGCGTCTTACCAAAACTCTCCTCCTCGCTGCGAATCACACGCTCAATGATGCTCTGCTGCTGCTTCAGCTCGGGGAAGACCGCGCCGAGCGATTCGACGACCGGCGCGACGAGTTTCGAGAAATCTCCAACCTTCAAACCGATCTTTGTGCCGTAGAGAATCCCACGCCGCAGGATGCGGCGGATGACGTAGTTTCTTCCCTCGTTGCCCGGCAAAATGCCGTCGGCGATCGCGCAGCTCACGCAGCGCGCGTGGTCGGCGAGGACGCGGAAGGCGACGTCGGTGTTTTCCTGCTCGGTCAGGCCCTCGCGCTTTGTGGGGACTGTAGCGGCGTAGGTCTTGCCGGAGAGCGCGCTGATTTTCGCGAAGAGCGGCGCAAAGACATCGGCGGCGTAGTTCGACGGGTCCTTGGTGAAATCCTTGAAGCCATTCGTCGTCGCGTAAATCCCCGCGACGCGCTCGAAGCCCATGCCGGTGTCGACGTGCTTGGCGGCGAGCGGGGCGAAGGTGCCGTCGGCGTTCGCGTTGAACTGGATGAAGACGTGGTTCCAGATCTCGATGCAGCGGGGGCTGCTCGCGTTGACGAGCTTGCGGCCCGCGGCCTCGTCGTCGCTCGGGAGGAGGTTGAAGTGGATTTCCGAGCACGGGCCGCAGGGGCCGGTGTCGCCCATCATCCAGAAATTGTCCTTCTTGTTGCCGTTGACGATGTGGACCGCGGGGTCGAGGCCGGCGGCGGTGAAAATCTTCGCCCAGATGTCGTAGGCCTCCTGGTCGAACTCGGAGGGATCGCCCTTGGATTTGTCGGGCGAGTAAACCGTCGCGAAGAGCCGCTTCGGCGGGATGCCCCAGATTTTGGTGATGAGTTCCCAGCCCCAGTTGATGGACTCCTTCTTGAAGTAGTCGCCGAAGGACCAGTTCCCCAGCATCTCGAACATCGTGTGGTGGTAGGTATCGAAGCCGACGTCCTCGAGGTCGTTGTGTTTGCCGCCGGCGCGGATGCATTTCTGGGTGTCGGCGGCGCGGGTGTCCTTGGCGGGGCGGACGCCGGCCCATTTCGAGACATCGGGCGCGCGGTCGCCGAGGAAGATGGGCACGAACTGGTTCATGCCGGCGTTCGTGAAGAGCAGGCCGGGCGAGTCCGGCATGAGCGACGCCGAAGGCACGATCGTGTGGCCCTGGGAGGCGAAGAAATCGAGGAAGCTCTGGCGGATTTGCGCGGAGGTCATTTTTCGGAAGACAGAGGGAAAAGAACAGAAGGCGCGAAACGCCTTAGCAAGAGGGGAATTGGCATTGCGGGAGGCGTGCGCGCGAAACGGACTTGTGCCGGCGCCGCTTTGCCGGAATCGTCCATCAGGTCCTTGGTTCTCGGGCTTGCCCGGGCGTGCCGCTCCGGCCGCTCGCAAGCCCATTGGAGGGGCCGCCATCATTTGAATGCTCCCTTTCACGCAATTGCGCACGGCGACGCCGGCTCAATCTCACGGCGTGCTGCGAGGAGGGGTGCCGTGATCTCCCAATCGAAAATCGCCCACCATGGCCACCGGCCCCGCACCCCAGCCTGATCCAAGGCCAGACGCCGCCCTGCGGACGGAGGCCGAGCAGCGGCTCGCGCGCAGCGAGGCCCGCCTCCGCGCCATCGTCGAGACGGAGCCGGAGTGCGTGAAGCTCCTCGCCGCGGACGGCACGTTGCTGGAGATGAATCCGGCCGGCCTGAGGATGATCGAGGCGGATTCGTTTCAACAGGTCGCGAACCGGTCGGTCTATCCGCTGATTGTGGAAGACCAGCGGGAGAAGTTTCGCGAATTCAACGCGCGGATTTTCCGCGGCGAATCCGGCACGCTGGAATTTCAGCTCAACGGTCTCAAGGGGGGCCGGCGGTGGATGGAGACGCATGCCGTCCCTTTGCGGGATGAAACCGGCCGGGTCGTTTCTCATCTCGCCATCACCCGCGACATTTCCGCCCGTAAGCGGGATGAGGCGCTGTTTCAGGGCCAGAAGCGCGTGCTTGAAATGATCGCGATCGGCCGGCCGTTGGCCGAAACCGCCGATGCCCTGCTCCGCGTCATCGAGACGCACTCGCCGGAGATGATTTGCTCCCTGCTGCTGCTCGGTCCGCGCGCGGAGCGGTTGCATCACTGTGCCGGTCCGCGGCTGCCGGAGAATTTCATCGAGGCGGTCGAAGGCTTCCGCATCGGGCCGACGGCCGGCTCGTGCGGGACCGCCGCCTACCGCGGCGAAGCGGTCGTCGTGGAGGACATCGCGAACGATCCGCTTTGGGCACCCTACAAGGCGGCGGCCCTGCCCCATGGTTTGCGCGCCTGCTGGTCCACGCCTCTGTTCGACGCGCAGCGGAAGGTGCTCGGCACCTTTGCCATTTACTACCGCGAGCCCGGCCCGCCCCAGGCGATTCACCAGCGGCTCATCGAGCTGGCGACGCAGACCTCCGTGCTCGCCATCAGCCGGGAAAGGGCGGAGGCGGAATTGCGACGGAGCGAGAGCCGCCATCGGCGGCTGGTCGAGTCCAACATCATCGGGGTGATGATTGCCGACATCGATGGGGGCATCTCCGAGGCCAACGATTTCTTCCTGCGCATGGTCGGCTACACGCGCGCCGACCTTGAGGCCGGCTTGGTGAGGTGGGATGCTCTCACACCTGCGGAATGGCGCCCGGTGGACGAGCACATCCTGCGGGAGATCAAGGCCACCGGCACATGCCCTCCCGTCGAGAAGGAATATTTCCGCAAGAACGGGACCCGCGTCCCCATCCTCGCGGCCGTCGCCTTGCTCGAAGGCTCGTCCCGTGCATGCCTCTGCCTCATCGCCGATATTTCCGAGCGCAAGCGCGCCGAGCAGAAAATCCGGGCGCAGCTCGACGAGATGCGGCGCTGGCAGGAGGTGACCCTCGGGCGTGAAGATCGGGTGCTAGAGCTGAAACGGGAGGTCAACGCCCTGCACCGGCGCCTCGCCGAGCCGCCGAAGTATGCCGAGAGGGAGGCCAACTCATGAACCACCGCACGGCACCCTGGCGTCGGCTGTCTCATCGCGGGCCCGCCGCCGCGCCGAAATGAGCCCTGTCGCTTTCGTTCCGCCTCTGGCGAGGTTCGACCGGCGTTGGCTGCTCGAAATGCTCGGTCTGGCCGCGGTATATTTTATCGCTGCGCGGCTGGGGCTGCTCCTGGTGCTGCCGGGGGGGCACGTGGCGCCGCTGTGGCCTCCGGCCGGCATCGCGCTCGGGGCGATTCTGCTGCGCGGATCACGCGTCTGGCCGGGCATCTGGCTCGGTTCGGTCGCGACCAACCTCGTGACTTACTACGGCGGCCCGCTGGGTGGGGCGACCAGCCTGTTCGCCGCCGCGATGTTCGCCGCGGGGGCGAGCGCGGCCGCGGCGCTGGGCGGGCTGCTCGTGCGGCGGTTCATCGGCGATCGCGACCCTCTGGCGCGGGTCGCGGATGTCTGCGCCTTCATCCTGCTCGGCGGCGTGGTGAGTTCCCTGTTCAGCGCCAGCGTGGGCGCAACGCTGCTGGGGCTCACGGGATTAACGCTATGGGCGGAGTTTGGCAGGACATGGTTGACGTGGTGGCTGGGCGACGCGGCCGGCGTGATTATCGTGGCTCCGTTGCTGCTGGTCTGGCGGGGTGGGTGGAGGCCCCCGTCGCTGGCGCGATGGCTGGAGCTCGGCGCCTGTTTCGGCCTGCTCGCGGCCTCGACTTACTATGCGTTCATCGGGAGCACCAGCGTCCTTTTCTCGGGCAATCCCTGGTCGTTTCTCATGCTGCCGTTTGTGGTCTGGCCGGCGGTGCGCTTCGGGCGGCGCGGCGCCGCTTTGGCGATCGCATTGGTCGCCGGCATCGCGGTGTGGGGGACGATTCATCACACGGGGCCATTCAGTTTCAGTTCGCGCACGGAGGCGCTGCTTCTCCTGCAATTGTTTCTCTCGATGGTGGTGCTGACCGGCCTGGGCCTGGCCGCCGTTTTGATCGAACGAGCGGAGACGGAGGCCGCCCACCGGCGGGCCCTGCGGGAAATGGAAAAAACCGTGCGCGAGCGCACGGCTGCGTTGGAGCGGAGCGAGGCCCAGGCGAGGGGGCTGCTCGCGACGGCGGACCGCGCGCGCCATGCGCTCCTGAGCATCCTCGAGGACGAGCGGCTCTCGGCGGCCAAGCTGCGCGAGAGCGAGGCGCGCTTTCGTGCCATCTTTGAGCAGGCGGCGGTGGGTGTGGCGCAGGTGGCGCCGGACGGACGGTGGCTGGATGTGAACCAGCGCCTGTGCGACATCGTCGGCTACTCGCGGGCGGAACTGCTGAGGAAGACATTTCAGGACATCACCCATCCGGAGGACATGGAATTGGACCTCGCCTATGTATGCCGGATTCTCGCCGGGGAGATTCAAACCTACGCGATCGAGAAGCGCTACTTGCGCGGGGATCACTCCGTCATTTGGGTCCGGCTCACGGTGTCGCTGGTGCGAGGGACTGATGGCGAACCGCTCCATTTCGTCTCCGTGGTGGAGGAGATCTCCGCGCGCAAGCAAGCGGAGGAGGCGCTGGTGGCGAGCGAGCGGCGCTTTCGCGCCATCTTTGAGCAGGCGCCGCTGGGGATCGCGGAGGCGGAAACCGCGACCGGCCGCTTCATCGATGTGAACCACCGCTATGCCGAGATCTTTGGCTATACGCGCGAGGAATTCATGAGACTGACGTTCGAGGACTACACCCACTCCGAGGACCTGGAGAAAAACCGCGCGGAGGTGCAAAAGCTTGCGGCCGGGGAGATAAGTTCCTTCGCGATGGAAAAACGCTCGCGGCGCAAGGATGGCAGCCTGATCTGGACGAGACTGGCGGTGGCGAGCCTGGCCCCCCGGGGGACCAAGTCGCTTAGGAGCCTGGCCATTATCGACGACATCACCCAGCGCAAGCAGGCCGAGGAGGATTTGAAGGCGATGTCGGGTCAACTGCGGGCGCTGGCGGCGCGGGTGCAATTGGTCCGGGAAGAGGAGCGCACCGCCATTGCCCGGGAGATCCACGATGTGCTCGCGCAGGATCTGACGAAGCTGAAAATCGACTTGGTCTGGCTCGCCAAGCGGCTCGCACAACCGCCTGACCCGGCGTCTCGCCCTGCAATCTGCGGCCGTATCGAGGATGCGCTCACTCAGATCGATACCTCGATTTCCGAGGTGCAGCGAATCGCCACCGATCTGCGCCCGGTAATTCTCGACACCTTGGGCCTGTTCGCGGCCGTGGAATGGCTCGCGGAGGACTTCGCCCGGCGCACGGGCCTCAAGTGCCGGGCGGAGGTCGCGCGCGGCACGTCCGCGCTGGACCGCGATTGCGCGACGGCAATTTTCCGCATTCTGCAGGAGAGCCTCACGAATGTCGCCCGCCATGCGCAGGCTTCTGAGGTCGTCGTGCGATTCTCCGAGAAGGCCGGCACGGCGACGCTGAGTGTGTCGGACAATGGCGTCGGCATCACCCGGGACCGCTTGGAAGACCCGCGCTCCATCGGGCTGCTCGGCATGAGGGAGCGGGCCCACGTCTTTGGGGGGTCAGTGGAAATCTCCGGGACGCCGCGATCCGGCACCCAGGTCGTGGTCCGTCTGCCCATCAAGCCCGCGGGCGAGCCTTGATGTTATCTCATCGGGAGGGATCGCGCGTGGCGCTTGCGCGGGTGCCGAACGGTGGGGCGTTCGAGCCGCTTGGGAGGCTGCCCGATCCAGCCGTTAATCGGTGAGCAGTGATTAGTGATTGGCTTAATTGGGCACTTCGTTTGCACGCGGTGCGGAAAGGATAATTTGCCGGAACGGTTTTGGTGTGTAACTTTCAACGGAGTGACCCGTTCAGCTCATCGTGTTGGGGGGACACTTCGTGGTGACAAAGTCATCCAACGCAAATGTCTCTGATAGTCTGTTGAATGTGATGTTACACTTTGCACACGTGCTTAAACGGCAATCCGGCCACAAATCTCCGAAGGTATCCTCCCTGCAAACCAAGCTGGGGGCTACGATTAGACAGTCGCGAAATCGTTTGGGCATCACCCAGGAGGAACTTGCGTGGCGTTCGGACCTGCACCGCACCTACATCGCGGACATTGAGCGCGGCGGACGCAATATCACGCTGCGCAGTGTCGCGCAGCTCGCGGCCGCCCTGGAGGTTTCGGTGTCGAGTTTGCTGGGGGTCGCCGAGGCCGCGGCCGACGCATCTCAAGGCGCGACGACCAGTCCCCCTGTGGAGCGGGCGATGGGCGAAGTGCTCCTGGTCGAGGATGATCCCTCTGACGTCGAACTCACGCTGCGGGCCTTCAAGCGCGCGAAGTTTGCCAATCCGGTGAGAGTCATGGCTGATGGCGCCGAGGCCCTGGACTATTTGCTGGGAGCTGCCCGTGACGGAAAGGCGACCATGGGGCCCCTGCCGCAACTGGTCTTGCTCGACCTCAATCTGCCGAAGGTCGGCGGCCTGGAGGTGCTGCGGCGCATCAAGGCGAACGAAACGACGAAAAATATCCCGGTGGTGGTCCTGACCGCATCGCATCGCGACGAAAACGTAATCGCGAGTGCGCGGCTCGGCGCCGAAAACTACATCATCAAGCCGGTCAGCTTCGACAATTTTTGCAAAGTCGCCTCACGCCTGAGCCTGCGGTGGGCCCTCCTTGGGACCGGCGCGGGCTCCGGGCTCGGTCCAGATTAGAGTGCCCATCGTCATCGCGTAGATTCCCCTGTCTGCGTTCAACCTCCTACCCCCATGCAAGATCCCAAGGAACTGAGGGACTCGCTGCGGGAGATCGGCGACTTGAAGGCCGCCTTGGATGAGCACGCGATCGTGGCCATCACGGATCCACAGGGCCGGATCACCTACGTGAACGACAAGTTCTGCGCGATTTCGAAATACGCGCGGGAGGAGCTGATCGGGCAGGACCACCGGATCATCAATTCGGGCCATCATCCGCAGCCATTTATTCGCGACCTCTGGAACACCATCGCCCACGGCCGGGTTTGGCATGGCGAGATCAAGAACCGCGCGAAGGACGGCTCCTTCTACTGGGTGGACACGACGATCGTGCCGTTTCTGAAGGACGACGGCAAACCCCGGCAATACGTCGCGATCCGCGCCGACATCACCGAGCGCAAAGTGGCGGAGGAGCTGTTGCAGGCCTCGACCAAGGAGGTGGTGGATCTGAAGGCCGCGCTCGACGAGCACGCCATCGTGGCGATCACCGACCCGCGGGGAAAGATCACCTACGTGAACGACAAGTTCTGCGCGATTTCGAAATACGCGCGGGAGGAGCTGATCGGGCAGGATCACCGGATCATCAAT
>JAEUHC010000009.1 GCA_016794785.1 Opitutaceae bacterium
ATCCGTGGAGCGTGAACTGGCTTGCGCCGGGCATCCGGTGGTCGTCCTGGCACCGCAACGCCAGCAGGTGCGGGATCTCCAGAACGACGGCCTGCCGGCCGAAACGCTCGCATCCGTGCTCACCCGCAAATCGCTGCCGCCTGGTGCGGTCGTGATGTTAGATGAGGCCGGTCAGGTAGGCGTGCGCGATCTGCGGGCGCTGATGGGCTTGGTGCAGGCGCAAGGGGGGCGGCTTATCCTGTCGGGCGACACCCGCCAACATGGCGCGGTGGCCGCCTCGGATGCGTTGCGCGCCCTCGAAACCTACGCCGGTTTACAGGTCGCCGAGATCAACACCATCCGCCGCCAAGACCCGCAGCTCGGCGAGGGTGCCGACGAAAAGCTTTTCATCGGGAGCTACCGGGAGGCGGTCAAAGCCGCCGCGCAAGGCCGCGAGTCGGAATCGTTCGACCGGCTGGATCGGCTCGGTTGTGTCCGTGAAGAGACCGGTGAGGATCGGCACGCCCGGCTGGCGGAGGCTTATCAAGAGGCAGTCGAACGCGGCGAACGCACACTGGTGGTCGCGCAGACCTGGGCGGAGGTGCATCGGGTGAACGATGCGATCCGCGACCGCCTCAAGGCCACGGGAAATCTGCGAGATGGTGTAAACGTGCAGAGTTACCAAACCCTGAATTGGGAAGACGTCCAAAAACGCGACGCCCGCTTCTACGCGCCCGGACACCATGCGGTTTTCCTAAAACGCTACGGGCGTTTCGAGCGCGGCGAAGTGTGCGAAATTCTCGAGGCCAACGAGCGCGGGCTGGTTCTCCTCAAAAATGGTCGGCGCTCGCAAATGAGCTACGGGTATGCCGACCGGATCACCGTGGCGAAGGCTTCGACTCTCGAAATCGCCCCCGGTGACCGGCTGCAATTGAAACTTAACGGGCGTTCGCGAGAAGGCCACGCCTTCAATAACGGCGACCTGGTGAGCGTGCGCGCGGTAGATCGCGATGGCACCTTGCGCGTGGAGGATGCCGATGGAGCGGTGAAAACCCTTTCGGCCGATCAGAACGTTTTTACGCGAGGCTACGCGGTCACGTCCTACGCTTCGCAGGGCAAGACAGTGGATACGGTGCTGCTATCTGACGCTGCGTGCCGCGCGGCTACCAGTCGCAACCAGTGGTATGTCGCCATCTCCCGAGCCCGGCGGCGCGTGGTCGTGTTCACCGAGGACAAAGCCGAACTACGCGCGCACATCCGGCGCAGCGGCGACCGTGCGCTCGCACTCGATCTCGTGCCCTCGGCCGGCAAGGCGGACTTGGCCGGGTGGCATCGGCGTTTGTTGGCGGACGTGCAGCGCGTCCGCCTCACGCAGGCCGTCCGTCAATTCGCCGCGCGCATCTTCTCGAAACGCCCAACCCACTCCATCCAACCATGAGCACCCTGCACGCCTCCCTTGCCCAACGTCGCGCGGAAATGCCGACGGATGATCCCCGGCTTTGCTACGCGGTCGCCAGTGCGGTCACCGCCATCACGTTCACCACTTGGAAATCGGGTGTGTGGGTGCTGCCGTGGATTCATTTTCTCGGAGCGCATCATGTCGCCCATGCCAAGGGCGAGCGCATCGCCTTCGTGTTCGCGCAGTATGAAATCTCCGCTGAGGGACTGCGCCTCGCCATGCTCATGCCTGAAATTGCCGCCGCGCGTCTGAGCGTGCTCCGGGAAGTCCCGGAACGCTTCGCCGCCGACCTGCCCGCCGAGGAGCCGTGCGTGCTCCGTCTGGTCGTCAAGTCGCGCTTGGACCTCGCGGGCGGGCCGCCCGTCGCGAGTGATTCGTCCTCATAATTGATTTGAACATCCAAGCCGGGCGCGGGCGAAACCGGTAAGTTCTAGCGAGGGCGAATCAGCCGCTGCCCTCCTCGTATGCCGGTAAATCTGCTTCTGTGCATCCTCAGCGCGGCTATCGCGGTGAGATTTCGAGACGATCTTTTGATCGCCCCGATCTTTGCGTGCCTGGCAGTGTGGCAGGCGTATTCGGCGTTCGTGTTTTCGCCGACCAAGCCCACGTCGCCCATCGTGCTGCGGTTGGCGGGCCTGTCCTGGCGCATGGAGGATTTTTGCCGGGGCTGGCTTATCACGGGGCAGACCGGCAGCGGGAAGACGCTGGCGGCAATCAACGCGATGCTCTGGCAAGTTTCAAAAAACAGCCCGACATGGGGTGGCGTGTGCGTGGACGACAAGGGCGTGTATTGGGAAACGCTGCGGGAAACCTTCCGTCATCTCGGCCGGGAGAAAGACTTGGTTCTGCTGCAAGTCCGACCGGAAGAAGCGCCCGCCGATTGGACGCCGCCATACACCTTCAACTTTTTGGACGATCCGCATCTGCCGTATTCGGCGAAGGCCAAAATCATTTGCGACGTGGCCTCGTCCCTCGGCCAACGCACCGAACAGAGTTTTTTCAAGATGCAGGCGCAGGTGCAGATGGAGTTCGCATTTCGTGTGCTCGCGGCGGTGCAACTGCCGGTGACACTCGCCAACGCTTACGAATTCCTGACTTCCGATACTTTGCTCAAGGAGGTGATGGACATGGTGGAGAGCAAGCCGACGCCGGAGGCAAAGACACTGCTGGAGCACTACCAAAGCGCGCTCGCCTCGCAGCCGCCGGAGCAGCTTGGCGGCGTCAAAACGACCATCGCGAACTACCTGAAACATTTCACTGACCCGGACATTGCCGCCGTTTTTTGCCCGACCAAATCCACGTTTAATTTTGACGACATCGACAGAGGGAAAGTCGTCTGTGTCTCCATCCCGCAACGTTACCAAGTCGAGCGCCGCTACATCAACACGCTCCTCAAACTCATGTTCTACGCACACGCGCTGCGTCGCTTCGACAAGACGGCGGTGGAGCGTGAGAGGGATAATCTTTTGATCTGTTGGGCAGATGAAGCGCAAAAAATCGTGACGGCGAGCGACGACGGCATGAGCGACTACAACGTGGTGGATGTTATCCGTGAGGCACGGGCGACCGTCGTCGCCGCCACGCAATCCTACACATCGCTCATTCCTCCGATGCGGGACGAGCGGAAAGCAAAGGTGTTCATCGCCAACATGGCGAACCGCGTGACGTTTTGCGCGGCCGATGAGGACTCGGCGAAAATCGCCGCCGACACTCTCGGAAAACGAAAATCCAAGCGCAAAACCACCGGCTATTCTGCGGGGCGGCGCAATGTGTCGTGGACGGATGATGAGAAATATTGGATCGAACCGCACGAGTTGCGCCGACTGCGGAAGTTCGAGGCCGTGGTGCAGCACTGTGAAGCGGGCTTTCGCCGCGCCACGTTGCCCCCACTCGGCACCGATGGTCGCCCGGCCAAGTGGTTTCGCGCCTGAACCCATTCACCCATGAAATCATCTAATCTCGAACTTCTCCGCCGCCTACCGGAGCATCTGAGCGAAAACATCAAGGGGCAGGAGCACGTCATCCCTCCCGTGTGCTCGGTCTTGCGCCGGGGCGAACTTGGCCTCGCCAACGCTCGCCGCCCGCGCGGCTCGTTTCTGTTCGTGGGTCCGACCGGCGTCGGAAAAACGGAAATCACCAATGTGTTCACCGAATATCTTTTTACGGATTCGAAGCCGGTGCGGTTCGACATGTCTGAGTATCAGACCCACAGCTCAGTTGAAAAATTGATCGGCGAAAGAGTGGGCGATGTCGGTTTGCTCGGGCGGGCCTTGGCGAACGTAGATCACGGCACGCTGCTTTTCGATGAAATCGAAAAGGCTCATCCGCTCGTCTTGGATCTTTTCCTGCAAGTGCTCGAAGATGCCGCGATCACGCTGGCCTCCGGCGAGCGAAAGAACCTCAGCGGATTCTACGTCGTCTTCACCAGCAACATCGGCGCGGCCGAGGCGATGCGGATGCGCTCCGCACCCTTCGCCTCGGTGCAGCGCACCGTGCTTTCACGGGTAAACCAGCAACTCCGTCCCGAACTCGTCGGTCGCGTGACGGAGAAAATCGTGTTCGCCAGTCTGGACTATGCGACGCAGCGGGCGATCTGCTTGCAAATGATCGAACGCGAAGTCGCACGTCTTCGTGCCCTCGGACTCGAAATCGAGGTCAGCCCCGACACGTTGGAAATCTTGGTGCGAGAGGGCTATCAAAAGGGCCTTGGCGCTCGCCCCATGCGTGCGGCCGTGGAGCGCTACATTCAGGAACGGGCTGTGAGCGGAATGCTCCGCGGATGACCGCGTGTGCTTGAATCAACGCGGCAGCAGACGCGCCACTTTCGGCGCGGTTTTCGCATACCGGCGGGAGTGTAGCAGCGCGGCCAGTTCCTTGCCTTTCAACGGCAGAGGAGTCTCGCCGATAAGCTCGGCCACCGAAACCATGAGAACTTTCGCCAACACGATCAGCTCGTGGTCGGTGACCTGGCGCTTGCCTGACTCAATCTTGGCGATGATGTCCCGCCCTGCGTCCCAATGGTTAAGTTGGCAAGCGGTGGCCAAATCGACCTGCGACCACTCGGTGGCGTTCCGCAAACTACGCACCAAAGGCCCGACTGAATTGAGTCGGTGATGGGCGGCGGAAGGCTTCTTTGGTTCGCGAGGCATGTGCGGGCTATCGCACAGCCTAGCGATTTTTAAAGAATGAGCTTGGGCGTAAGATCGCACATATTGGTGATGCGTTTATCTCCTCGGATTTAGCCGAGGAAGGACACCGGCTTTCCTTGGTCGGTAGCCGAGATTTCAGTTACGTTCTGCGTGTCGCTCCCACTGGCCGGCGTGCGTAAGAACGCACTTGAATATAGGTTTGCATACCCCTTAAAGATAAAAACTTAGGGAACCTAAAGCCGCCTTTTGCAATCTTAAGGCAAGATACCCGTGTCTTCACCGATGCGGAGCAAAAAGAAAGGACAATACCATGAACTATGGAAATCACTTTTCTGAACACGGGCACTCGGGTGGCGAGAAAACCAATCCCGTTGATTTCCTGGGGTTCGATGCCGACCGTCAATCCACGATAAATATATACCCGGTTGAGGCTACGTCGAACGTCAGGGCGCACTGTCACCGGCTCATCGAGTTAATAATTACATTCAGGTCTGCCAGCGGCGAGATCGTCTTGGAAAAAAGCGGCAACCCTCAACGCCGCCTGCCAATTGGCGAATACCAATGTTGCTTCTTACCCTCGGGTATTTGTCACGCGGCCATCGTAGAAAACAAACACCGGCATGTTTCACTCTTCATTGATCTTGGGACTTTGTCGGAATCGCTTTCTGAATATGTGCCGGAAGTAGTCATCGAAGATCTTCGCAAGTTGACGTGGAGTGATCCGTTCACATGTCAGTTGGTGGATGAATTGGATCGATTGAACGCGGTCTATTCGGAATCCGTTCTGGTCCATTCGATGCTAACCACGCTCGCCGTGAAAGTCATGAATGGATTTCTCCGCATCCATGTAAGATGCGAGAAGACTGACAAAAAAAGGTTCGCCGAAGCCCAACAGGAACGAGCCCACACCTATATCCAGTCCAATCTTGAGAAACATTTTTCGGTAGCGTCGTTGGCCAAACACATGGCAATGAGTTTACCCCATTTGAACCGCCGCTTCCGAGCGACATTTGGCATGTCGCCACTGCAATACTCGTTGAAAATCCGCGTGGATACGGCACTCGCATTTTTGCGCAACGGCGATGCACGCATAGCCGATGCGGCGTTCGCGGTGGGGTTCTGCGATCAAAGTCATTTCGATCGTCACTGTCGGAAGTTCTACGGCTTTCCTCCCGGCGCTCTCATCCGTGCTGCGCGTTAAAGTTGGTTCGTTCTCATTTTTGATCGAAGCGTCCAAGAAATTCTGAAGCAGCTAGGGTAGAGTGACACCATGAAGACGGAGGGGATCATCCCCCGGCCTACCTGGTGGTAGCCCCTGCGCCTCGTGATGTTTCTTACCATGAAAATACGAGTCTCAAAATCTAGCGTCGGTGTGCTGTTGATCGCTCACCTTCTGACTCAGAGTGCAAACGCCGCCGTCGCGCTCCCGCTCGCTCAAATTCCCGCCGAGGTAAAAACCGGATTTCAATACGGTCTCGGGATTTTGTTCATGGTGGGGTTCATTTGGGGCGTCATCAATATCTGGGGTGGTGCGGAGAAAATGAAACGCGGCGATGCCGAGGGAAAGATGGGCATTGTGTCCGGCATCATCATCGCGGGTGCCGCTGCGATTATGAGCGCGATGTTCTACATCTTCGGCCTTTCGGGCGGCGCGCTCACTCCGTCGTTCTAACCGTCATGAGCGAGCTGCGCATCACCGACACTAACAGTGTCAACGACAGCAAGGGCCGGGCGTTTGGGTTGGAGGGCAATAATTTCCTCTACGTCATCGGTGGCTTTGTCGGTGCGTTTGCCTGCTACCTCCTCTTGGCCGTGGTGCTCGGAGCCGCATCGCTCCCGGCAATTCTTCTCTCGCTCCCAATTCTGGTCCTGCCGACCGCATGGGTGCTGCTCCTCCGGCACAATAAGCCGGAGGGTTACGCGGAGGATTACTTCGATCAACTCATCACCGGTGAAGGCTGGTCCTTTGCCCCGCGAACCCAGCCGTTGCGCATCGTAAATCTCAGCCATGAAAAACGGCGCTCCTAATGGATACTTTGCGGGTGGACTGATGCTCTTCGGCTCCCTCGAAAAGGGCGGCATAGCGAGCAAGGGATTTATCCTGCAGCCGCCCGATCTGCGCGGAGCCAGTATCGCAAACCTGAACGGGTATCAGGAAAAAGTGCGGGCGCTGCTCGCCAACTTGGGCGAAGGACTAAGGGCGCAAATTCAGTGGACGTGTAACAGCGACTACCGGCAGGAACTCACCCGCTACTTCCGCGAGACGGAACGCACGGCGCATCCTCACATCCGCAAAGTGCGGAGCGAACGATTCGAGCGGTATTGGCAAAAGATGCACCGGCGCGAGCTGCGCCGGGAGCAAATGGTCCTGTTCATCTCAACGGAAATCACGGGCTACGCCGGCAACCTGAAAACCCGCGACGGCCTGGAATCGTATTACGACAAACTTCTTGGCCAACTCCGCGGCCAGTTCGAGGAGCTGACCGGCACAATTCGCACGATCTTCGGAGCGGACACTCCGGTGGCACCGATGGATGACCTCGCGCATTTCACCTACTTCACGAAGTTCCTGAACCCTTCCCTCGCAGACCGGTTCGATTTCGATTTTCCCGGTCAGTTCAATCCGGCTCTCACCATTCAGGAAAATTGCTGGAATGCCGATGGCGTCGGACTCCAAAAAATCGGTTTCTACCTCGATGGTCGTTATCACACGGTGTTCACTGTCAAACGCTGGCCGAGCCGGACGTATCCCGGCATCGTCTTCCGCCTCACCGGTCTCTCGTTCCTCGACTATCAAATCACCGTCAACATCGATCCGCTCCCCGCAAAGCGGGAGGTGGATAACGAAGAGAAAGCCATCGAACGACTGCGCGGCGAATACGAGGACAGCGAGCGGCATTCACTGCTCGTCGCCATCGGCAAGAAAGAGCGGAAAATTGAATCGCTCTCCACCGGCTTCATCCTGCCGTTCTCCGTCACATACATCATCCGCGTGTGGGACGAAAGCGAACAGGCTCTCGGCGCGAAGTGTGCCGCGATCAAAAACGCGATCAACACGCTCGGTGGTGCGCAGCATTACGAGTGCGCGTTACCGTCCACCGCGAAGAAACTCTTCTTCGCCTCATGGCCCGGCTGGACGGGCTCTGGCTACAAACACCGCGCGCTCTATGCCGAGGATGCCTACCTCGCGGACATGCTGCCGTTCTCAGCCACTTTCACCGGTCATCTCGGGGAGGCGGAGGCGATCTACGACGGCTCCCAAGGCAATCTCGTTGGCCTTCGCACCTTCATGGGCAATCCGCCAACACCCCAGCACACGGTGCTGCTCGGCGCGACCGGTGCCGGGAAGTCGATGCACATGCGCGACTTCTTGGAGCAAACGTCGGCCTACTACGATTACACCGTCATTATCGAGGAGGGTCTTTCTTACGAGGCATTCACCCGCGCGCTCGGTGAGCGTCCCATCATCATTCACCCGGATGGCGATCTCACCATAAACTATTTCGACACCGGTCGGCTGCCACTCAACCAACTACAAATCGCCAGCGCGGTCGCTCTCGTGTCGCGCATGATTGGCGAGGCCGCCGATGCGGAGGCGCAGCAAATTCGGCAGGCGGTTGTCGGCCAGTATGTCGGCCAGCTCTATCAGGACGCCTTTGACGATTGGGCGAAGAAGCACGCGAACCTGATGCCGGAAATCGAGCGCATGGCGTGCGCGGCGCATCGCTGGAAGCTCGCCAAAATGCCGTTGGGCGCAACTGAACTTGAAGCCTACGCGGAACTTCGAGACCGGATCGCGCGCGATGACGACGAGGGCCAGCAATTCCTAGCCGCGCTGCCGGAGGAGGAAATTACCCGCTTCCTCAAGGAGCCGCAAACCGAGCGCACCGTCATGGCAATGGCGCACACTTATTATCGCCCGGAAGATTATCCTGTTCACGCCAGCCTCGTGGAGCTGATGCAATTTTCACGTTTCCCGGAACATAAGAAAGAACAGGTCGATCACCTCGCAACGTTGCTCTCGTCCTGGTGCGCGTTCGGCCAATACGGGAAACTTTTCGACGGGCAGACGAACATCTCCCTCACCGGCAAGGTCGCGCATTTCGAGCTGGGTTACATCCCTGAGCAGGCCACGGAATTGAAGACCGCAGCCGGGTTGCTGGTCACAGGGTTCACCCGTCAGCACATCATCTCCCTTCCGCGTGCGCAGTGGAAACGTATCCTTTATGAGGAGCTGGCTCGCTTTCTCGACGTGCCGGGTGGCGACAAAATCGTCGCTGAGTCCTACGCACAGCTTCGCAAATTCAACTGCTGGACCGCTTCCATTGTTCAGCAATACAGCCGGTTTAAGGATGCGCGCATCCGCCCGGTCGTCATCGGCAACAGCAAACAATTTTTCCTCATGCGGCAGTTTGACCGCAACGACGTGGAAGACATTGCTCGCGACATCGCTCTACCCGAATCGGTCTGCGCCTCGATCCAGAATTACCCGATGCCAGAGCAGCAACCGCCGGGGAAAAAGTTTTCCAGCATTTGTTTCTTCAGTCCTGTCACCGACCCGCCCCTTTGCGGCACGGTGCGCAACGTCCAACCCAACAAGGATGCACTCGATGAAAACACGGCCAAATCTGCATAGGCTCTTCGTGGCCTGCGCGTTCGGGCTCACCGCCCTGGGCTTCTCCGGTTGCAGCACAGCGGGCGGCGTGGCTTCGGACATCGGCCTCGCGGGAGCGGGTGGCGTCCTCGGCTACCAGCTTTCCGATGGCAATGCCGGTGTGGCGGCGGCGGGTGCCGCTGGCGGCTATCTCGTCTCCAAGGTCGCACAATCGCAGGTGCAGAAAGCGGTGAACGAAGCAGAGCAACGCGGCTACGACCGCGCCATGAACCAGTCGGTGAAACAGCAATACTGGATCATTCAGAATCAGCAGCGGGCGCAGGATGCCCGCGCCGAAAAATCGGCCCGGCTGGTGCCGGTCGAGCTGCCCGAGACGACAGTCAACGGCGTCATTATCAAACCCACCGTGGAATACATCCGCGTCGAACCATGAAAACGTATCTCGTAACCGCCTTCATCGCGCTCGCATTTGTGCAACAGGCGCGGGCGCAAATTCCAGTGACCGATGTCGCCAGCATCGCGAACAGTCAGCTCGCGCAGACTCAGAATATCGCGAAGTGGGTTGAGAGCATCAACAACCTGCGGACTCAGATTAACCAACTGAACCAGCAGATTAACATTCAGGATGACATCCGTAAATGGACGGGAAGCCCGACGCAGGCGGGTGCCGGGGTCATTCTGGATGTGCTCGGAGAGCAGGATCTCGCCCGCGACTACGGGCGCGCCAAAGACGCGGTCGTCGGCCTTGCCCGCAGTCTCCAATCTCTGCAAAATACCGCCGATGGAAATTACCGCGCCATCAACAGCGTCGATCTGAACGGGAACGAGCTGCAACGCGATCCACTCACGTTCCGGCGCTATTCTGTATTGGACGCGAAACAGGAAAACACCGCGCTCGTTGTCACTCAAACGCAAGACCGCGAAAAGGAATTACAGACCGAAGTCGCGCTCACGCTCGGCGAGCTGAAAGCCGCCGAGACCGATGCCGAGGTGCAAAAACTCTCGGCTAAACTCACCGCGCTCAACGGCCAGCTCGCGCAAGTGGACGCCGCGCGGCGGCGTGAGGTCGATGAAGTCGCACTCCAGAAAATCGCGAACGATTCCCGCCTCGAACAAGAGCGGCAAGCTGCCGCCGAGATGGAATCGCGTGATGCTTACCTCTCCAACCAACGCGTTACCGACTACATGAAGACCCTAAAACTTCGGAGGACCAAACCATGAAACTCCAACTGCTGATTGTTGCCCTGATCCTGTCCGCTCTGCTCGCCGGGTGCGGTCCGTCGAAAGCCGAACGCGACGCCCAGGAACGTGCTCGCATCGAGTTGGAGGAGAAAACGCGGCGCGAGGCTGAAGCCGCAAACAAAGCGATCACGGAAAACAACAAGAAGCTCGGGCGGAAGCCGCCAGCGATAGACCTCGGCGTCCCTCCCGCCACGGAGCCCACGCCTCCACCTGCTCCCGCACCGAAGTCGAAGGAATAAGACGGCCTGCCTCGTCATGGACATCTACCTACCAACGCTTGAGGGCAAGATGATCGCGCTCGTCGCGGCGTTTCGCATCATCGTCTTCGCGATCATGGTGGTCGGGTTGGTGTGCTACATGGCAAATGGGCAACCGACTGGCTCCGGTATCGTGAAGACGCTCGCCAAGGCGTTGGTGATCGTCGCGGCCATCGCGACAATGGATCGGTGGTTTCAGCGCACCGAAGATGTCTTCCTTGCCGTCGCCGAATACGTCGATCCCGGCTACAACGAAAACCCCACGTCTTCGTCCGATAAAATTCGGGAGTCCACCACCACCAACCCGGAGGGGCAGGAGTGGTCATGGCGCAGGTTGAACGAGTCGATCTACCAAGCCGTCTCCAACGCGCTCGCGAATATCTTCATTTACGTCGGCACGCTCATCACGGTGCCGATGCTGATCCTGCAATACATCCTCCGCTGGCTGCTCTACCTCGTGACGCCCTTTGCCCTGGCAATGTTCATGGTGCCGGGCATGAGCGGAATCGCGATTCGGTTTCTCCAGCAATTGATTGCGATCCTCGCGTGGCCGATTGGCTTTGCGCTCACGAATCTCGTGGCGCTGGCGATCTGGACTGATTTCCGCAATGCGGTCGGGGCGAATCCCCAGAACGCGAGTGATGTCATGTATTCGCCTCTGCTCAATCTCATGGGCGGCATCCTTGCCACGATCATGATTGTCGTGGGGATGATTGCCACCCCGTTGGTCATGCAGCGGCTCTTCGCGCAGGGGCAGGCATTCACTGGCGCGTCGGGAAATCCAGCCGCGATGGTGCGCGGAGCTGCGAGCGTCATGCCGTCACTCGGCCGCTCCGGTGGCGGGCGGGCCGCGTCTCATGCCTCGTCGCCCACACCACCTGCTCCTCCTCCGCTCGCGCCCGGTGCGGCGCCGGGAATCTGAGCCATGAACACTGCTGAATCACTGAACGAAACGCCGGTCGATCAGACCAAGCGCCTGCCTGCCGTGGTCGGCAGCAAATCGGGTTTCTCGCCGACGCGACTCTTCGCCGACAACGCTTTCGCTGCACGCATGTGGTTCCTCGTCGCGTGTGCCGCCCTCGGATTTTGCTTTCTCCAACCCTACCTCATCATCAGCGCGTATCGGATGCGTGAACGGGTCGTCGTCATGGATGGAGCCGGCACTTTCTCCGTCTCGCCGCTCCTCGGATTTGAGGAGGCGAAAGACCTTCATCAAGCGATGGCACTCTGGGCCACGCTCGCGCTCCTCGAGCGCAACCCTCGCGACTTCGACTATCCAGATATGCTGAAAAAGCTCTATCTGGCCGACGCGTTTAATCGCGCTCAGAGCGAACGCGACCAATCGCGCCCGGAGTTTGATTTGAAATCCATTCACCAAAAACCCGAGGTCTTCAAAATCGACGTGCTGCGCACTCGCGAAGACCGCGTGTTGGTGAAGGTCGAAGGCCAGTTGATCCGCACCGGTGTTTTCGAGAATCAAACGTTCACTGAGTCCCCAAAATTCACGCTCAACCTAACCTTGGTGCGCAATCCCGACATGCTCGCCAACAAGCGTTATCCCCTTGGCGTATGGAGCTACGAATACACCCAACTCTGATGCTCGGCTGTCTGTTGGTCGCCGCCTCCGCTTTCGCGGCGAGCCGTCCGCAGGTCATCAAGCAATTCCCGCTGGACGAGCGCACCGTCTATGAAATTCCCATCGGGACCGATGTGCCGACGACGCTCATGTTTCCCTCCGCGATCACGGCCATCGAAGGTGCAAACATTTCCGGCAACCCCGAAACGCTTGCGCCCGTGCTGCTGGCTTACACGCCGGGCCGTTACTTCTTCAGCGTGCGCGCCGTAGAGCCAAATGCGAAAGCGGCGATCAACGTGGTGTGGAAAAACCGGACATTCGTCCTGCGGTTCGCGGTGTCGGAACAGCCATATGGCTCGGTTACTTTCTACGAAGATGAATTGGCCGGGCGAAACACGAACCTGCAACGGCGCGTGTCGCCGGATGTGTTGCTCGGTCTGTTGGACCGGGCGAAAAGTCATCGCCTCGTGGAGATGCAATACCCGGAGGCGGTCCAGCAAATCGACCACGGCGCTCCTGGCGACGTTACCCTCTACAAGGATTTCCGTGTGACGGTGGAAGAGGTCTTCCGTTTCGATCCCGAGGATACGGTGGTTTTCAGGCTCCGGTTGGAAAACTCTGGCGAGTCGGAAGTCATCTATCAGCCGCAACGCCTGGCCGCGCGCGTCGGCGTGCAGGTGTATCACGCCTCAATCGCAGATGCGTCCGGGATCATCCCGCCGAAAGCCACTACCACCGCGTTTTTCGCGATCACGGGGACCCCCACGGGTGGGCGAGCGAACCTCAGCATTAAAAACCGATTCAGCATCATCGTTCCACGCGTAGAGCGCGACGCGCGGCTGGTCCTCCCTCAGTAATGAAAACGCTCTGGCCCTTCCTCAAGTCGCCTACCGGCAACGTCACCGTCTTCATGGTGTTGGTCGCCGTGGGTGGAATGATGATCTATCGCGGCAACGCCCGCGAGCGGGCTAAGGCAGAACAAATGACGACGGTGGCGAGCGCGGAGAATCCGGCGCAGCGGCATACCTTTGCCCGCGATGGGCAGTTGCTGAAAATCCCACCGCCGCCGCGAGCTGGCGAACGTCCGGCCGCAGAGGTGCGCAGTGGCGAGTCGCGGCCCCACGCCGCGCGCCAACCCGGCGATGGCAAGAAAGAAGCTCGCCCGGTGGTGCTTCCGATCAGTGTTTACTCCGGCGCGGGCGATGCCCTGCCGACGCTCTCGAACACTTACGCACCTTTTGGCCGTATGATTCCCTGCGAGACGGTCATCACGTTGGAGTCCTCCAAACTCGATACCCCCGTTGTTGGGCTCGTCACCGAAGATGTCTGGCACGATGGCCGTTTGGTCATCCCGGCTGGGACAGAAGTTCACGGGCGCGCATCGCTCGATCGCTCGCGCGAACGCATCGCCGCCTCTGGTCGTTGGGTGGTCGTGTGGCGCGACGGTAGTCCGCTCAACGGCACGGAGTTGGTCTTGAATGGCATCGCTCTGGATCGTCAAAAAGACGACGTGACCGGTGAATTTGGCCTGCGCGACGGCTCCGCCGGACTCGTCGGTCAACTTATCAAGTCGGACAATTTGCAGGAGATTAAACTCTTCGCCTCCACATTTCTCTCGGGCATGGCGAGCGGCTTGCAGGAAATGCGTAACCAAGGGACGGCCTTCGGTGACAGCGTGCAGGTGCCGGTCGCCTCCGGGCGCAACGCCGCTTTGCAGGGCACGGCCGACGTGCTGAACCTCTACGCCCAACGCATCCAAGAGGTGGTCGCGCGGGATGGTTTCTACGTCCGCGTGCCTGCCGGGAAACAGTTCTACCTCTACGTGACGGAAACCATCGACCAAGCCACCGGCACGCGGGGAAACCAGCGCATCGCCGAAATTTGGAGGAACGAAAATGCGAAGAAATAGCCTGTTGATTTGCATCGCGGTCGTGTCGCTCTGCGCCGGCTGCCAGACACAAGTGAAAACCGCGAAGGCACCGCCGCCGCGCGTCGAGCCGCCCTCGGCACCGGTGGCCGGCACCGACCTCGATCCTCATAACGTCGAGAAAGTGCGCGTCGGTGAGACGTTGAAGGCGTATCCCATCGGGCGCTTTGTCGATCCCAACGACCCAAATGTGATGCATGAATCGCATGTCGTGTATCGCAAGGAAGCGGGAGCCGGTTGGAACCTTACGCCCAACGCACCCACGGTGGTGCCGCTCGGGCCGGTGCTCGCTGTCGCCGATCCCGCAACGCAGCCCAATCCGCTCCCGGCGGAATGGGAAAAGAAAGTTGCTGAGCAGAATCAACTCATGGCCTCGCTCATCGAGCAAAACGAGGCGCTGGCCGCCGAGTTGAGCAAACTCGGCAAGGAAATCGCCGAGCTGCGCCGCAAATCCACCGAAACCAAACCGGAAGGTGGACAATGACCACGGAACTCAAGACCGCGCCCGACTTGGATGAACTGGTGCGGCAACTGCCGCCGCACCTACGGGAAAATTTCGAGAAAGCCGACGCCCAGGTGCGCGACCTCTACGGGGCCAGCCCCGGTGTCACCGCGCTGATGCGGCTTTGGCTCGCCTGCGGCACGTCGTCGCAAATTCGCGTAGAGTTCGAGCGCGCGGTCCTCGACATCAAACGTCGCGATTTGAATCCAAACGAGGAGGGAGACTTCGATGAAGATTCACTCTGAAAAACACTTTGGGCGATCCTCGCCCAAACAAGGTCAAGTGCCACTGGCGACCAGCCGCCTTGAGTTCAAAATGGCTGGGGAAAATAAGGAGGCAATATGCCACTAAAACAACAAGTCGCCGACAAGAAGGCGCAGGAACCCACGATCCGCACGAACCCTGAGATCGACGCCAAGATCGACGAGTTCATCAAAGAAAACCCGAAGCTCTTGGAGTATTACCAAGGGCTCCCGAAGGAGGTGCTTATCCGCAAGCTGATCCTCGGGAAAATGCAGCGGGCCGGATACGCCAATCAGCGCAACCAAGAGATCATCGCCTGGGTCGAGGAGAATCCTGAGATCAAGGCAAAGATTGAGGCGCGCGTGAAGAACGTGCCGGAGGCCAACCGTCAGCGCGCGTTCATCACGGCCGCGAAGTCGGAGGCGATGAACCAGACGGTCAAATCGTCGCAGGGAGTTCGCGCGTAACCGTCGTGCGGTTCTTTACGGGCGGCGGGGGCTTCGGCTCCCGCCGCTTTTTTGTGCATACAAATTGGAGCGAAATGATCGCTCCAAAAGCTTGGGAAAAGGGCGGTCGGATTTGCCACAAATTTGTCAGCAAATGGGATTCTAGCTTGTCTTCGTTGCCGATTGTTGCATCTTCTTTCCTGTTCTAACTAACTACATATCAACCTTAAAGCACGCTCAGTGAAGCTTTTCGGTCGTTGATTCTCCCCCGTTTCGAATCCCCGTGGGGACGCCACCGTTACACTTTCCCGATTAGGGAAAGACATGGACAAATCAGGACTGTCATCCGGCCAACTAACGACTTCGGCATTTTCCGCAGGAATGTCGGTTTGGACAACCTTGGCCGACAAATGAACCTACGGGCCAACCATGAGCGGGGCGCGGGCCGGATGCCAACTGCGCGGCTTTTTGTGGGAATCGTCACTGAGCGGCTTCTCGGCTATGAACCCTCCATGGTTTCGGGAGCGAAATTTCGCCTACGTCAGACTGAACACCCCAACGCCTTGCCCGCCTCGTGGCGCTTGTCCTTGGCCAACAGCGGGGAAACCCGCGGCCTCTTTCATCCGCGATGAGTCCGGGCCAAACTGAAGTAGGGGTGCGACCCCCCAAGCTATGTTCTCCGCATTCAGCGGTGCGCACGTCACACGCTCAAGGTGTTTGAAGAGAAAACGCCAGGTGCTTGGGCGACGAGTAAGTGCCGCCGCTGGTTCCGGAGCGTAGAGGTGACAGCCGGTTTGAGGTCCAAGGAGAATGGCAAAGTATCACCTTGAAAATAGATATATAATTACGTAACGTTATATTGTGCCATATGAATCGCTCAGCCGAAATCGAATCGTCCAAGCGCTCCGCCGCTTGGGAGAGCTGGCGCATGAGCAAAAAGTAACGCTCGAAATCTCCCTCTATGGCGGCGCGGTGTTCACGCTGGTTTATGGCTCACGCGACGCGACCAAGGATGTGGATGCCGTGGTTCGACCGAGTGAAATCGGCCAAACCCTAGCCGCGAAGGTGGCGGCGGAACTCGGCCTGCCTGATGATTGGCTGAATGACGACGTGAAACAATTTCTAGCCGAGAAGGAGGCCAAGCGCAGCCTCCCCGAAGGCGATTTCGGCGATGGCATCCGGATCGTGATCCCTACGGCGGCTTATCTTCTCGCGATGAAACTTCGCGCCTGTCGCCCGCCCTTGCCTGGTTACGCCGGCGATTACGGCGATATTCGTTTCTTGGTTCAAAAAATGGGAATCGGATCAGTCGACGAGGCCGAAGCCATCCACGACAAATTCTTTCCGCACGATGCGCTCACGGCCGAAGCCCGGGAGGTCGTCAAAGGCGCCGTTCAGGCCCGAACATGATCACACGTCCAAAATCTTTGAAGGAAGTTGCCGAGCAGTCCGCCTCGCTCAGCGAGTTCGGCCTGAATCTGCGCGACTGGCTCCATGAGTTGCGGCGTGCATCGTCGCGCACCCAAGCCGTAGCCGCCATTGCCGACGAACCTCCCCGGCTTCAGAAGAAATTTCCGCAGGGCGACGTTGCCGATGCGTGGCTGGCAGCCTATGCAGAGCACTTGGCGCAAAAAATCCACCGCACTGCGCCGAGGTGGGCTTTCGCTCCCGGCCGCGTTGCGACGAACCCGATTTTCGACGCTGGCGCCGATAGTCCGATGCTCCGCTTCTTGGCTTTGGCGCATGCGCCCGCGGCCTTCAAGCGTCGGAACATCTTCACGCCCTCCGTGGATCTTCCGCTCCGTCTGCGCGCCGGACGGCCCACGAAATCGATCGAAGAGAAACGGAAAAACAATGCTGAGCGCCAGCGTCGGTTCCGGAGAGCGCGCCTCGAAGAATTGGCCGCACTGCGAAAGCTCTTCGCACGTAAACATCCTCTGGGCAAGGCAGGCTGACGTAGTCTGCGACGTAAGCGCACTGACAAGTGAAGATCGCGCTATTCAAATCACGCGGGGCGAAAAATTTGCCACGGATTTGTCAGCAACTCCGTTTCCACCTTGTTTTTGTTGCCTCTCTCTGCATCGTATCGCTTGTTCTAATTCACTAACAAACAACTCAAAGCACGCTTGACGAAGCCTTTCGGTTGTCAGGTTGCTAGCGGTTCGAATCCCCGTGGGGACGCCAGCGGCGGAGCGAGCGAACCGTCGCACCGCTCCTCGCCCCCGGATTTCTTCCCCATGAAACGTCTACTGCTGTTGCTGTTCGCGGTGTTCGCCTTCGCGGTTCTCCGCGCCGCGGAATCGAAACGTCCCAACATCCTCCTCATCGTCTCCGACGATCAGGGCTACGCCGATGCGGGCTTCCAAGGATGCAAGGACATCCCGACGCCGCACCTCGACGAACTCGCGCGCGGCGGCGTGGTGTTCACGCAGGGCTATGTATCGCATCCGTTTTGCAGCCCCACGCGCGCCGGGCTGATGACGGGCCGCTACCAGCACCGCTTCGGCCACGAGAACAACCCGTTCTACGATCCGGCGGATCGCCGTGAGGGGTTGCCGGTCGCGGAGAAACTATTGCCGGAATATCTGCGTGCCGCGGGCTACGTGACCGGCTGGGTGGGCAAGTGGCACCTCGGCGCGGCGCCGGAGTTCCGGCCGGAGCGCCGCGGATTTGCAGAGACCTTTGGGTTCATCGGCGGCGGCCATCGTTTCCAGAACTGGACCGCGAATCCGGCGGTCGAATATATGGTGCCCTTGGAGCGCAACGGTGTGGCCGTGGCGGTGTCGGGGCATCTCACGGGTGTGCTCGGCCGCGAGGCCGCGGATTTCGTGCGGCGGCATGCGGCCGCGCCGTGGTTCCTCTATCTCGCCTTCAACGCCCCGCACACGCCGCACGAGCCCACGGCCGAGCGCCTGGCGCAGTTTGCCGCCATCGCGGATCCGAAGCGCCGCGCCTATGCGGCGCAGGTGAGTCTCCTCGACGATGCCATCGGCGAGACGCTCGCCGCGCTGCGTGCGAGCGGCCAGGCGGAGCGCACCCTGGTATTTTTCTTCAGCGACAACGGCGGCCCCATCGCCGTCAACGGCTCGCTCAACACCCCGCTGCGCGACGGCAAGGGCTCCGTCTATGAGGGCGGGGTGCGGGTGCCGTTTGTGCTGCGCTGGCCGGCGGCGCTCCCGGCCGGCGCGCGCTCCGCCGCGGCGGTGAGCGCGCTTGATGTGTTTGCGACCGCGCTCGCCGCCGCCGGTGCGCCGATGCCGGCGGATCGGGTGCGCGACAGTGTGGACCTCGTGCCCTTCATCACGGGTGCAAAGACCGGCGCGCCCCATGAACGGCTCTTCTGGCGGGCGCAGCGCGGCCAGCGGGCCGTGCGCGATGCCGAAGGCTGGAAACTCGTCCGTCAGGACGGCCGAGCCGACGAACTCTACCATCTCTCAGCTGATCCCGGCGAGGACATGAATCTCGCGGCCCGCGAGCCCGATCGCGTGCGAGCGCTGGCGGCCGATCTGGCGGCCTGGGAGCGGGAACTCGTGCCACCGGCATTTCCGGGTGCGACCGCCCGTGCGGCGGCTAAAGCGGCGAAGAAGAAAAACTGATCCGCGGGCCGGTTTCGGCGCGGTGCCGGAGACAAAGGCGGCATGGACAAGGCCGCGCCGGCTTGGTTCAACCGTCGGATGCGCCTCCGCTTTTTCGCGCCCCTTGGCCTCTGCCTCAGTGCCACGCTTTCGGCTCAGGTCCCCCCGCCGCCGGTTTTCACGACACAGCCCGTGTCGTTTTCCGGATTCGTCGGTGATCCGCTCACGCTCACGGCTGTCGCCGAGGGTGACGCGCCCATCACCTACCAGTGGCATAAGAACACGCTGCCCATGGCCGGCGCCACGGGCACGGCGATCAGTTTTACCACGCTCGAACTCGCGGATACGGCGGTTTACTACGCTGTCGCGACCAATGCCGGCGGCGCCACCCTCTCGCAGACGGCCGCCATTTTCGTCACCAAGCGCCCGCAGACCATCACATTTGCACCGCCGGTCACAGGGGCGGCCGCGGGCTCGAGCATCACGCTCGCTGCGACTTCAAGCTCGGGTTTGCCGGTCACGCTTTCGCTGGTCTCCGGAGCGGCGACGCTGACGGGCAGCCGGCTGACGGGCGATGGCGGCACAGTCGTCGTCCGCGCCACGCAGGCTGGTGATGCCTTCTACGCCGCGGCTGATGCCGTGGATCGGACCTTCTTGTTTGTCGCAGGGGGGCTCGGGGCTTTCATCACGAGCCCGCCACTCGACACGACCGTCAACGCCGGCACGTTGGCGACCCTGCGCGTCTCGGCGGTCGGCTCGCCGGCGCCAACTTTTCAATGGCAGAAGGACGGCGTCGTGATCGCGGGTGCCACAGCCAATACGTTCACAGTGGCCAGCGCCACCCTCGCTGATGCGGGTAGCTACACCGTCGTCGTGAAAAATCCAGGCGCCGTTGCCTCCGCGAGCGCGACCCTCATCGTTCGCGCCCCGCCGGTGATCACCGCTCAGCCCGCGAGCCGCACCGTCAACGCGGGCGACAGCGTGAGCTTCAGCGTGGCGCTTACCGGTGTCCCCGCCCCGACCTACCAATGGCGCCGCAACGGCACAGCGATTGCGGGTGCCACGCGCGACACGTTGGCCATCGCCAGCGCCACGGTCGCAAACGCCGGCCGCTATGAGGTGGTCGTCACCAACGCCCTTGGCACCGCGACGAGCGAGGCGGCGGTGCTCACGGTCAGCGTGCGCGATTTCACCGGCGTGTATTTCGGGCGGTTTGCCGGCGGCGCGGGTGATGCCGCGCTGTTGGTGCGGGGCGATCGCACGGGAGTGTTTCTCGGCCACCTGCCCGCGGCCTCGGCCGGGCTCGCGGTGCTGAATGTGAGCATCGATTTTTCGGGCCGCTTCTCGACGACGACGACCACGCTCGGCGCCACGCCGCGGGCGGTGACGCTCCGCGGGACGATCGACGAGACAGCGGGCACGATGGCGGGCGACGTCACCGGACTCAACGTGGTCTTCGACGGTGTGCGTGCCGCCGCCATCGGGCCCGCGTCGGCGTCGGCGGGGCTCTTTTCCCTCGCACTCATCGGCAGCGCCGCCGGCCGTGGCCAGGCGATCGTGGGTGCTGACGGGCAGGCGATGCTGCTTCTGGTCAACAACACCGTGCTCGATTCTGCGCGCGGCACGCTTACGTCCGGCGGTCGGCTCGCCGTGGCGACCACCGCGGCGCAGGCTCCGCTCGATGTGACCTTCAACGGCGGCCTCCTCTCAGGATCGTTGCGCGTGGGCAACTCCACCGGTTCGATCGCCGGCGCGATCGAGGCGCTGGCGGGCGCGGAGCGGCTGATCAATCTTTCGGTGCGCAGCGCCACGCAGGCGGGGGTGGCTTCGCTGCTCACGGGCTTTGTGATCACCGGCACCGGGGCGAAGCAGGTGCTCGTGCGCGTGGCGGGCCCCGCGCTTGCGGTCGCGCCTTTCAACGTGCCTGGCGCGCTCGCCGATCCGTCGCTGCAGCTGGTGCGCGGCACGACGAACGTGGCCGCCAACAACGACTGGGGCGCGCCGGCCGCCAACGCAGCGGCCATCACGGCGGCGGCGGCGCGCGTGGGGGCGTTTCCGTTTCGTGCGGGCAGCGCCGATGCCGCGCTGCTGACCACGCTTCAGCCCGGCGCCTACTCCGTGGCGGTGGGGGGCGGCAACGGCACGGTGCTGACGGAAATCTACGAGGTCCTCGATGCTGCGGAGACGCCCGGGGCGCGGCGGATTTCCAACCTCTCCGTGCGCGGCCTCGTGGCGCCGGGCACGCCGTTCATCGCGGGCTTTGTGATCGGCGGCAATGCGCCGCAGCGCGTGCTGTTGCGCGGAGTCGGCCCGACACTCGGCGCGGCGCCCTTCAACGTCCAAGGCGCGCTGCCCAACCCTGATCTTACGCTTTACCGCGGTCCGGCCGTGGTGAAGACCAACGACGATTGGTTCCGCGATCCCGACGCCGCGCTGATCCGTGATGCGGCGACGCGCGCGGGTGCGTTTGCCCTCGGCGCGGCGAGCACCGATGCCTCGATCCTCATCTGGCTCGAGCCCGGCGCCTACACGCTGCAAGTGGGCGTGCCCGCCGGCACGCCGGCGGCCGGGATGACGGGCCTCGTGCTCGCGGAGATCTACGAGGCGGCGCCGTAAGCCTGGACGCGCCGCGCCTCGTTCTGATTCGTGGGCTCGCCGCGCGGCGGCTCATCTCACGCGTAGCGATCCTCGGTCCACGGGTCGGCGGTGTTGGAGTAGCCGCGCACTTCCCAGAAACCGAGCTTGTCCTCGGCGAGAAACGTGATGCCGCTCACAAATTTCGATCCCTTCCAGGCGTAGAGCTTGGGGATGATCACCCGTGCGGGGCCGCCGTGCTCGCGCGACACGGGCGCGCCGTCAAAGCTCGTCGCCACCAGGACGTCGTCATCGAGGCAGGCGGCGAGGGCGACGTTGGTCGAGTAGCCGTCGTAGCCGGTGAAATAGACGAACTTCGCCTCGGGCTTCGGCTGCACCAGCTCGTAGAGCGTGGTGAAGGCCACGCCGCCCCAGCGGCAGTCGTATTTGCTCCACGTCGTCACGCAGTGAAAATCGCTCACGTCGGCGACCTGCGGCAGCGCGTTGAACTGCGCCCATGAGAGAGTGACCGGCTTTTCGACGAGGCCGTCGAGCTTGAGCGTCCACTTGTCGTGGGGGATCTCGGGTTGCACGCCGAGGTCGAGCACCGGGAAGCCGGCGGTGAGCTTCTGCCCGGGCGGCAGGCGATCCCGCGAGGCCACGGCGCGCGCGGCGACACCGCGGGCCTTCTGCTTCTCGGCCCACTTCTGCTTCGCTTCGATGTAGCGTTCCTTCGACATGGCGCGGACGCTACGAACGGTGCCGCCGTGCGCAAGCGTCGCGGCGCTACGCCTCGCTCGCCAGCGCCTGCCGGATCGGTGCGCGTCGGCGCCAGTAGTAGGTGAATAAGCCGCCTTGCAGGGCCACCGAGGCCACGGCGACGACGCCCATGGTGAGGCGGTTGAGAAACGCCAGGTAGGTCTCGACGCTCATCCCCCACTGCTCGGCGCTGAACGCGATCACGTTCCGGAGGTAATCGGGCAGTGGCGGCAGCGGCACGAACCACAGGCGGGCCGCGCAATAGGCCAGCACCGCCGCGAGCAGGATCGGCTGGCTCGCGAGCAGCCAGCGCATCCCGCCTGCTTCGCCGCGCCCCAGCTGGGCGACGCCGTGCAGCTCGGCGGCGCCGGCGCCGGCCGCGGCCACGCCGATTAGCGCGAGCGCGACCTTGTGGTCCAGCGCGGACACGAGAGCGAAAGCGCCCGCGAGGGCCAGCACGCCCAGGCCGTCGAACCGCGCGATTCGCAGCACGCGGGCGAGCACGACTTCTGGCAAGGGCGGCGGCGTGGGCATGGAAGGATTGTCATTCCTCCCGCGGGCCCGGAAGCTCAAGCCTCTTCGTGTCCACGTCGCCGTCCGAGAAACCGTTTCCCTTCCGCCTCGAGTTCCCGCCCGAGCTGCCCATCAGCGTGCGCGCGGAGGAGATCACGGCGACGATTCAGGCCCACCAGGTGGTGATTTTGGCGGGCGAGACGGGCTCGGGCAAAACCACGCAGATTCCCAAGATGTGCCTCGCGGCCGGCCGTGGCGCGCGGGGGCGCATCGCCTGCACCCAGCCGCGGCGCGTGGCGGCGCTGTCGGTCTCGCGGCGCGTGGCCGAGGAACTCGGCGTGGCCTGGGGCCGCGAGGTCGGCTGCAAGATCCGTTTCAACGACGAGACCACGCGCGACACCGTGATCAAGTTCCTGACCGATGGCATGCTGCTCGCCGAGGTGCAGGGCGACCCGCTGCTGCGCGACTACGACACCATCATCATCGACGAGGCGCACGAGCGCTCGCTCAACATCGACTTCCTCCTCGGCCACCTTCGCACGCTCCGCTACAAGCGCCCGGAGCTGAAGATCGTCATCACCTCCGCGACGATCGACACGGCGGCCTTCAGCGCGGCTTTCGACGACGCGCCGGTCGTGCTCGTGGAGGGCCGCACCTATCCCGTCGAGGTCATCTACGCGCCGCTCGATGAGCTGGGCAGCGACGCCGCGGAGGGCGACGAGCGCGCGGCGCGGTCCGAGGCGCTGCACTACATCGACGGCGCCCTGGAGGCCGTCGAGCGCATCGTGCGCGATAGTCCGGCGGGCGACGTGCTGGTGTTTCTCCCGAGCGAGCGCGACATCCGCGAACTCGGCGATCTGCTCGAGGGCCGGCGGTTGCGGCAGTGCGAGGTGATCCCGATGTTTGGCCGGCTCACGAATGCGGAGCAGCAGCGGGTCTTTGCGCCGACGCAGCGGCGGAAAATCGTGCTCGCGACCAACATCGCCGAGACCTCGTTGACGATTCCCGGCATCAAGTTCGTCGTGGACACCGGGCTCGCGCGCGTCAGCCGCTACTCGCCGCAGTCGCGCACGCGTCGCCTGCCCATCGAGTCCGTGTCGCAGTCGAGCGCCGATCAACGCAAGGGCCGCAGCGGGCGCGTGGCGGACGGCGTGTGCATCCGGCTCTACTCGGAAAAGGATTTCCTCGAGCGGCCCCGCTTCACGCAGCCCGAGATCCAGCGCGCGAACCTCGCGGATGTGATCCTGCGCATGAAGGCCTTCGGCCTCGGCGACATCGAGCGGTTTCCCTTCATCAACATGCCCGCGGCGAAGTCCATCCGCGCGGGATATGCACTCCTGGAGGAGCTGGGAGCGCTGGATGCCGCGGACAACATCGCGGATTCGGTGCGGGTGCTCACGCCGCTCGGCCGCGAACTCGCGCGGCTGCCGGTCGATCCCACCGTGGGCCGCATGATTCTGCAGGCGCGGACCGAGAAGGCGGTGCGCGAAGTCGCAATCATCGCGGCGGGCCTCTCGATCCAGGACCCGCGCGAGCGCCCGCTCGACAAGCAGCAGCTGGCCGACGCCGCGCACCGCCGGTTCGTCCACCCCGATTCCGACTTCCTCACGCTGCTCAACATCTGGGAGGCGTTTCACGACGAGTTCGAGCACCTCACGCAGGCGAAGCTGCGCCGCTTCTGCCGCGACCACTTTCTCAGCTACACGCGGTTGCGCGAGTGGCGCGACATCCACTTTCAGCTCATGGAGACGCTGGAAAAACGCGACGACTTCAAGCTCACGTCCGCCTACCACGGGCTGCAGGAGGTTGACGCGAGGACGACGCTCTTTGGCACGCCGTCCTACCGTGCGATTCACCGCAGCATTCTCGCCGGGCTGCTGGGCAACATCGCCCATCTCGACGAGGAGAACGGCGGCTACAAGGCGACGCACGACCGGCGGGTGTCGCTGTTTCCCGGATCGGCGCTCTTTCGGCGTGAAGAGCCGCGCAAGCGTGGCCCCGAAGCCGCGCCGCGCGAAGGCTCGAAGAAAGGCCCGAAGCTCCCGCGCTGGATCATCGCCGCGGAGATCATGGAGACGACGCGGCTCTTTGCGCGGACCTGCGCGCGCCTCGATCCGCTCTGGGCGCTGGAACTCGGCGCGCACGTGGTGCGGGTGGCGCACAGCGAGCCCTTCTGGAACGCCGAGGCGGGCCGCGTGATGGTGAAGCAGCGCACGCGGCTCTACGGCCTCGAGCTCGAAAGCCGCGGCGTGAGCTACGGAAAAATCGATCCGGTGCACGCCACGGAGATCTTCATCCGCGAGGGGCTCGTGAACGACACGATCACGTTTCCCCTCGACTGCCTCGCGCACAACCGGGCCGTCCGCGAAAAAATCGAGGACCTGCTCACCCGCGCCCGCGACAGCGGCTATCTCAACCTCGATGAGGCGGCGTATCGTTTCTACGCGGCGCGGTTGCTGAATGTAGGCGTCTCCTCCGTCGGGGAACTCGTCGATCTCGTGCGCGAACGCCGCGGAGCAGAGCCCAAATTTCTGATGATGGAGCCGGAGCATCTGCGCGATCCGGAGACGATCGAGGTGGACGCTGCGGCGTTTCCAGTGGCGTTGCCGATCCAGAACAGTGCCTTGCCGCTCAACTACGCCTACAAGCCCGGCCAGGCCGACGATGGCGTGACTCTCGACGTGACGGTGCGTGAAGCCGAGGCGTTGACCGAGGCGGCGCTGGACTGGGCGGTGCCCGGCCACCTCGAACAAAAGGTCGAGCACTACCTGCGTGCCCTGCCTAAGGAACTGCGCCGGGGCTTCGTCCCGCTCGCGGAGACGGCGCGGGCGCTCGCGCCGCAATTGGCCGCGCGCGACCGGCTCACGGCGCGGCGCGAGACGCTGCCGCAGGCTCTGGTCACCGTGATCGCGGAGTGTCATCGCATCGCCCTCGATCCGGCGGTGTGGGCGGGCAAGTCGCCGCCCGATCACCTGCGCGTGCGGGTTCGCGTGGTCGGCGCGGAAGGCCGGGAGATCGCCGCGAGCCGCGAGCTGGCTGAGATTCGCGCGGCGCTGCTCGCGCAATCGAGGCAGGCGAGTGTCACGATCGCGCGCGAGGAGCCGGCGGCGTGGCGCGCCATCCGGGCCAAGTGGGAGACGCCGGCGCACACGGCGTGGGCGTGGGATGAATTGCCCGAGCGCGTGCTCGTGACGGAGCAGGCCGGCGCGCCCGTGCATGCGTTTCCCGGTCTGCAGGCCGGGCGCGAGGGAGTGGCGCGGCGGCTCTTCAAAACCCCGGACGAGGCGGCGACAGCCACGCGCGCGGGGCTCGCCGCGCTCTTTGAGCGACAGCTTGGCCACGAACTCATGTGGACGCAGCGTGATTTGCGGGCGATGCGCGAGCTGGGTCCGCTCACCGCCACGCTCGCGTCGATCGAGGCGCTGCAGGAGCAGGCCTTCGAGTCGATCCGCCGCTGGGTGCTGGAGCGTCCGGTGGCGCCGCCGAGCGGGGCGGTGTTTGCCACGGTGCTTGAACGTGCGAAATCCGACCTGCGCGGGATTGTGCCGCGGTTCGTGGATCTGCTGCGCGAGATTCTTACGTTGAGGCTCGAATTGCAGGTGATGGCGGAGGCGCCGGCCTCGCTGGCGGCGGATCTCGGGGCGCTGCTGCCGGCGGATTTCCTGCGCGTGACGCCCTATGCGCGGCTGGCGCATTTTCCGCGCTACCTGAAGGCGATGAAGATCCGCGCCGAGCGCGCGCGGAAGAATCCCGCCAAGGACGCGGAGCGCACGGCACAGATCGCGCCCTACCTCGCGGCGGTGGCGCGGGCGCGCGGCCGTGACGGTGGCGAGGCGTTGCGGTGGCTGGTGGAGGAGTTTCGCGTGAGCCTCTTCGCACAGGAGCTTGGCACGGCCGAACCTGTTTCGGCGGTGAAACTGGATCGCGCGATCGAGGCGTTGCGGGGCGGGGTGGCGGTGGCGGCGCCCGTGGCGCCGGCGGCCCCAAAGCCGATCGTCGCGGCGGCGGTGGCGCCGAAGCGGGGCGCGCCGTTGAAGAATCTGGGCGCGCTGGACAAGCTGTTCGGCCGCTGAGGAGGCGTAATGCCCGCAGCCTTTCGGGTTGCGGGCGACGCGAGTGGTCTCACACTTCGTTTACCCCAATACCCTATGAATACTCCGATCTCCGCGATTTTGGACCGGAAGGGACGCAGTGTCTTTTCTGTTTTGCCGTCAATGACTGTGACCGAGGCTGTGGCCGAGATGAACCGCCAGCGGGTGGGCTCCGTGCTCGTGCTCGATGGCGGCCGGCTGGTCGGCATCTTCACCGAGCGGGATGTGCTGCGGCGCGTGGTCGGCCCGGCGGTCGATCCGATGCGCACGCGCGTTTCGGAAGTGATGACCTCCGGCGTCATCACGATCGCGCCCGAGGCGACGATTGAGGAGACGATGGTGCTGTTCACCGAGAAGCGCTGCCGCCATCTGCCGGTCGTGGAACAGGGCAGGATCGTGGGCACGATTTCGATTGGCGACATCACGCGCTGGATGGCTGATGCGAGCCGCGCCGAGGCGGAGCATCTGAAAAACTACATCACCGGCGGGTTTTCGACGTAAGGGCGGCCTTCCTCGCCGCGGGCGTGGCTGTCAGCTGGCCGGGCCGGTCGTGTCGCCGATGAAGAGCTGTGCGGGCAGCATGAGGTCCGTGAAACCTTCGCCGTGGGTCGCGGCGGGCTCGAGCACAAGACGGGCGGCCGCCTCACCCAAGGCCTCGGGATTGGAGCCGGAAGCGGTGATGCGCGGCGTGCTGTCCGTGGCGACGGGCGAGAAGTCGGCGCTGGCCACGCTGGCATCGGCCGGGATCCGCCAGCCCTCGCGCTCGAATTCGCGCACGGCGCCCGCGGCCATGAGGGTATTGTAGGTGACGAAGGCCGTGGGGAAATCCCGGCGGCGCGCAAAGGGGAGCAAGGCGCGCACGGCATCCGCGCCGTCGATGCGGTCGCCTTCCTTGAGGCGCACGGTGTAGCGTTCCTCGAGGCGCAGGCCGGCTCGTTCCAAGGCCGCGTTGAGGGCCTGGAGGCGCGCCTCGTGGCGGCCGAGACCGACATTGCCGCCGAGCCAGCCGAAGCGGCGGTGGCCGAGCGCGTGGAAATGCTCGACGAGCGCCTCCAGCGCCTGGGGCTCGTTGCCGAGGATGGAGTGGCAGAGGCCGGGATAGCGGGCCGAGACCGCGACGATGCGCAGACCGAAGCGGCGCAGTTCGTCGAGGAAGCCACGCGCGACTTCGCCGACGAGCACGATGCCCTGGAAGGTGTGGCCCGGCGCAAAGATGCGGCGCAGCTTGTCCGCATCGAGCTGATCCTCGGCGCCGAGGAAGACCGTCGCGAATTCGCGCGCTTCGATGGCGGTGTGGAGGCCGTGCTGGACGTGGCCGAAATACATCGTCGGCGTGTTGAGGCGCAGCGGCGCGCGCAGGATGATGCCGACTTGCCGGCCCTGCGCGGCGGGGGAGGCGGCGAGGTGCATGCCCTTGGGATGGTAGCCGCGCTTGACGGCGTGGGCCCAGATGCGGTCGTAGGTCTCGGCATTGATGCCCTGCTTGCGACCGTTGAGGACGAGCGAGACGAGCGCCTGGGAGATGCCGAGCTCGAGGGCGAGCTGGGTCTGCGAGATTTTTTTCGCGGGCCGCGCCATCGATTAGCGGTAAAGCCAAAACCGTTTGGTCTGATCCTGCCACGCCTGGGCCTGCGCGCGCCAGGTGCGCAGCCAGCCCTCGATGTCGATTTTTTCTCCCTTGGCGACGAGGTCGGCGGCGAAGGCGGATGAGCCCAGCAGCTTCACGAAGATCGCGCGGTCGTTCACCTTGCCGCTGGTGAACGGGTTCTTGCCCTCGAGTTTGCAGGTGAGCTTGAGCAGCCAGAAATTCAGCTCGGCGGGACGCCACTCCTCCCAGTCCGCGACTTCGATGAAGAGCCCGATGGAGGGCTGGCCGGTGCGGGCGTTGGGCACGCTTATGCGGCGGAACTGCAGGCCGGGTAGCTTGAGCGCGCGCAACTCCCGTTCATACACGTCGATCTTGGCGGAGAGATGGGAGAGGCCGCGGAAGGGATGCTGGTCGCCGACACCGTGGCGAAAACCACTCGGCGCCTCGCAGCCGAGGCCGGTCATCGGGTAGCCCATCACTGCGGAGAATTCCCGGATGCGCGGGGAGGTCGGCACCCACGTGAGGCCGGTCTCGGTCCAGCGCATCGCCCGCGTCCAGCCGCGCATCGGCACGACGGTGAGTTTGCCTTGGACGCGCGCGGTGTCGGAGATCGAGAGCACGCCGGGGGTCTCGCGGGCGAGGCGGGCGAGTTCGCCCATGGTGAGGCCGTGGACGTAGGGCACGCGGAAGGCGCCGACGTAGTTGTTGACCGCGAGATGGGCGTCGAGCGGCGGGCCGTCGACCTTGAGGCCGCCGAGCGGATTGGGGCGGTCGAGGACGATGAATTCCTTGCCGTTTTCAAACGCGGCCTCGGCCGCGAGCTTCATCGCGCTGATGAAGGTGTAGCTGCGGGTGCCGATGTCCTGAAGGTCGACGACGAGGGCGTCGAGGTTGGCGAGCTGGGCCCGCGTGGGCTTGCGGGACTTGCCGTCGTAGAGGGAATTTACCGGCAGGCCGGTCTTGGGGTCGGTGTAGCTGTTGTAGTTTCGGCCGGCGGGAAACTCGTTGTTGATGCCGTGCTCGACGCCAAAGAGGGAGACGAGCTTCACGCCTGGCGCGCGGCGCAGCACTTCGATGGTGGTCACGCCGTGGCGATTCACACCCGCCGGATGGGTGAGGAGGCCGAGGCGCTTGCCCTTCACCGCGGCGAAGCCGTCGGCCTCAAGCACGTCGATGCCGAGCATCAGCGCCCTGATCCCGGGCACGGGCTTTTCCGGTTCCGGGGCGGCGGTCACGATCGGCGGCTGGAAGACGGGCTTGGCCGGCGCGGGTGGCTGGCTCGCGCTGCAGCCAAAAAGTCCAAGCAACGGCACAAGCAGGGGGAGCAAGCGCGGGAACGGCAGAGCTGGAGGAACACCGGCCATGAGAACGTGAGAGATGCCGCGCGTTCGCCGAGGGGTCGAGCTGTTTTGCGGCGCGCGGCCGCATTGTCGCCCTACAAGGCTGCGCGCACCGCCGCGGTGAGGTTGCCGGCCGCCTCGCGGAGCGCTTGGTCGAGCGGCACGTTGTCCGGTGTGATCGAGTGGAGGATCAGTTGCGCCGGAGGCCGGGCGACACTGGCGCGGCCGGCGAAGACGTGGACTTTTTTCCCCAGTGCCAGCGCACGGGCGGCGACGGCGCCGGGGCCTTTGCCTTGCAACGAACTATTGTCGAAGCGCCCCTCGCCCGTGATCACGAGATCCGCCGCGGCGAGGCGCCGCGCGATGTCGAGCCACGCATCGACGAGCTCGAAGCCGGGCAACAGCCGCGCGCGGGCGGCAGTCATGAGGCCGAACGCGATGCCGCCGGCGGCGCCGGCGCCAGGCGTTTCCATCGTCGAATCCGGCCGGCCGCAATGCGTGCAGAGCAGGCGCGCGAGGCGGCCGCTCTCGGCGTCGAGCTGCGCAAGGTCGGCGGGGCGCAGGCCCTTTTGCGGGCCGTAGGTCGCGGCGGCGCCCCGGGGACCGGTGAGCGGATTGGTGACATCGCACGCGATGCGGATGGGCGGCAGACCGGGCGGGAGGGATCCGCTGATGCGGACGATCGCGGGCCAGCGCGCTGGGAGGGGTGGGCTGACGCGTTCGCCCTCAGCCGTGAGAAATTCGAGCCCGATTGTCGCGAGCGCCCCGAGGCCGAGGTCGTGAGTGGCGCTGCCGCCAACCCCGAGGAGAATCGCCGTCACGCCGCGTGATGCCGCCAACCGGATGAGTTCGCCGGTGCCACCGGTGTGGGTCTGCCACGGATCGCGATCGCTGGGGTTCAGCAGCGCGAGGCCGGAAGCCGAAGCCATCTCGATGATGGCGACCGTGGGATTAGGGATTTTCGATTTTGGCTCTTCGATTTCCAGCAGGGCGCGGGCGGCAACAGGGATTTTTTCCAGCGAGACGAACCCGAGCGTGGCGGCGGTGGAAGCGCTCCGCGGGCCAGTGACGGTGTGGGTCTCCACGGTGCCGGCGGCCGCCTGCGTGAGGATCTCGCAAAAACCCTCGCCGCCATCGGCCAGCGGGCAGAGGTCGAGGGTCCAGTCGGGATGGCTTTCGCGCAGCGCACGCGCAGCAGCGGCGCAGGCGGCAGGCGCGGTCAGGGAATCCTTGAATTTGTCGAAGGCGAGGAGCGCGCGCATGGCGGGCATTTTATTCGGCGGCGAGGTATGCGAAACGCGGCACACAACGACCCGCGACCTCGACAGTTTCGCCAAACATCGCGGCGGGCCGCACCCACAGCCCGTGCTCGCCGTAGAGCGCCTGATAGACGACGAGCGGCTCCAACGTCTCCGAGTGCCGCGCGAGTCCCGTCACGCGATACTCGTTGCCCTTGTAGTGCCGATAGCGGCCGGGCCGGGGCTCGGCGGGGAGGGGAGGCAACGACGTGGACATGCGCGCCAGACTCACTCCACCCGGAGAATCCCCTTCATGAGCTGCGAGTGGCCGGGAAAGGTGCAGACGAAATCGTAGTCGCCGGGCTTCGCAGGCGCGGTGAAGAAGATCGTGTCGCTCGTCTCCGGCAGGGCGACCGCGGTGTGGTAGAGCACGTCCGCGGTTTCGGGGATGTAGTGTTTGGCGGGACCATCGAGACCGAGCGCCAGCGCGGCTTCGCCCACGGCCTGGCCGCGGCCGGGCGCGCAGAGGACGAAGTTATGCAGCATGTCGTCGGTGTTCTTGAAGATCAGGCGCACGCGCGCGCCGGCTTTCACGGTGAGGAGGGTCTGGTCGAACTTCAGCCCGGGCTGCGTGCCGAGGAGGATTTGCTTGTCGCCTTCGTCATTGGGCCAGTCGCCCGGCGCCTTGATCGGGTGCTTGGCGGTGTGGCCGAGCACGGTCTCGATGATGGGCGCGACGCAGAGTTCCGCTTCCTTGGGATCGAGCGGCACGATGCGGTTGCCGGCGGGGAGGCGGTTCAGCGTGTAGAACGCCACCGGGTGCAGCAGCGGCTCGGTGCCGCCGGCGGCGCGGAGTCCGTGCGCCTTGATCTCGTGGACGTAGCCTTCGCGCAGGCAGGCGAGGGCGAGGCGCACGCTGAGGCCGTCCGGCGCCACGACGATTTTGCGCACGGGGCACGCGAGGCGGTTGACCGGTGCGCTGCCATAGGCGCGGTGATAGAGGTAGGTGAAGCCCGCGGCGGACCAGTTCGCCGGATTTTCCGCAGTCGCGCGATCGACGGGGGTCGTGAACGTGAGCGTGAAACCGTCCGCCTGCGCGCGCATGGCCTTGATCTCGAAGGGCACCTGGCCGGTCCACGCGAGGCGCTCGAGGCCCTGCTGTTTGGTGCCGACGGATCCCCAGCCGCGCGCGGTCTGGCCGGCGAACATCACGCCATCCTCGCCATGCGCGAGACGGATGATGCCGCTCTCGAAGCCTTCGCGAAACGCGATCGCCATGCCCTGCCACACGCCGCCGACCTCCTCGAGCGCGACGCGCGCGATCTTGCTCTGGCCTTGGTCGGCGACGAAGAGCTGGCCGGCAAACGGCCCGAATTTCCCGCCCGTGAGATCCTCGATGGTGCCGGCGTTGGAGATGCCGAGCACGGTGTGCGGGAGCCACACGGCGGGCGGTTTCACGCCGGGGACTTTCTTGGCGACCTCGTGCATGGGTTCGCCGAAATCCTTGATGTCCTCGGGGCGCAGGCTGACGGTCGAGCCGGGCATGCGGCTCCACGCGAGGCCCGCCGGATGGCCGCCGAAATCTCCCGGAGCCACGTGGGTGAGGCGGCCGGAGCCGACCCATTCGCCTTGGTTTTCCGAGTAGAACCACGCGCCCTGCGACGTGACGAGAAAACCGCACGGCGAGCGCAGGCCGGCGGCGATGGGCATCATCTGTCCATCGGGCGTGATCTCGACCATCCAGCCGCGCCACGGGGCGGGCGCCTGCGTGGCGCCGCCGAAGGCGACGTTCAGCGTGAGGCGGAGATTGCCGTTCGGCGCGAGCACGGGCCCGAAGTTGTATTCGTGATAGCTGCCCGAGATCGGGATCTTGGCGACGGTCTCAAACACGTCCGCGCGGCCGTCGCCGTCGGTGTCCTCGATGCGGGTGAGTTCCTGGCGCTGCGCGACGTAGTAGCCCTTGCGGGGCAGAGGCGCGGCGATGATGCCGAGCGGCTCGTGGAGGCCGGAGGCAAAGAGCGTGAACTTGGGCTGCGGGTTGGAGTCGTAGGCGCCGTCCACCCACCAGATTTCGCCGCGCCGCGTCGTCACGAGCAGGCGTTTGCCCCCCACGGGCGTGATGCCGCTCGCCTCGAGCACGATGTCTTCCGGCACGGGCAGCGGGGTGCGTTTCCAAAAAATATCCTCGCGGGTGGTGAGCGCCTCGGACGGTTTGGCGAAACGTTCAGCGGCGGAGGGGTTGTTGACGCGCGCGGGCGCGTCCGCGGCGGCGGCGACGGAGGCGGCAAACGCGGCGGCGGGCAGGAAAGAGGCGAGGCGTTTCATGGTGTTCACCAGAGGATGGAATACGTGATGGGCTTCTCGAGGTTGCCGGCGTTGAGCGCCACGGCGAGCTGCTGCTTGCCGTTGACGTGACGGACGACGGGCCGGTGCGCGGCCGTGGCCGGCCAGTCGATGAACCATTCACGGTCGCCGACGATCCAGCCGGCTCCGCCGGGCTGCGGGGTGATGGACGTGGATTCCGCGAGTAGCACCCACGTGGACCACGAGGGGAGCTTGCCTTTGAGCTCAAGCGTGCGGGTGAGTCCGCGGCTATCGGTGGTGGCGGCGATCCGATCGCGCACATCGATCTCGGCGAGCCGGCTCAGGAAAACCGGCGTGCCATCGGCCTCGATCACATAGCCGCGCGAACTCCAAAGGGCCTCAGGCTGATCGGGCCAGTCGCCGACGGCGGCCTGCTCGATCAGGGCGAGCGTGGGCTTGTCGTGGAAAGTGAGGGCGGGGCCGGTGGCGACGGCGGTCTGATCGTTGCCGCGGCCTTCCCACATCGCCTGGGCATCCACGAAGGAACCGCGCCAGGCGCGCAGGATCGTGCCGGTCTCGAAATCATACGCGAAATGCACGCCGGCCGGCGAACCGACGGAGGCGGCGTAGAGGCGCTTGCGGGGGTGGAACGGCACGAACCCGCGCTGCAGCAGCACGCGATCGGTGGGCTCGACGAGGAGCTTTTTCGTAGGGGCGGATTTGCGCGCGGCGGCGGCGCCCTTTTTGGCGGGCGCGGGCGGAGCGTTTGCCTCCCGCACCGTCACCAAGTGCGGCGCAATGCCCGGGCCCTCGGCAGTGAGATCGAGGATCGGCCGGCTGTTGACACTGTGCACGAGATCGAGGCGGAAGGCGTGCTTGCCCGCCGTGAGGGTGATGATGCCCGGCTGGCCGCCGCGCTCGAGCGGGATGATGGCGGGGTTTCCGTCGATGAGCAGGCGCGTGGCGCCGCTCGAGTCCGCGGAGAATCGATACGCGCCCGCGCGCGGCGCCTCGATCGAGCCGGAGATCGCGAGGGCGAACCGGCCGCTTTTTTCGATGGCGGCGTGGGTGAAGCGGTCGAGCGCGCCCTCGGCCTTGGGCTTTTCGGTGTCGTAGCTTCCGACGCTGCTGTAGTTGCCCGCGTAGAGCTTGTAGCTGAGTCCGGAGACGGCGAGCGGGCCGCTGCTGGTGTAGCGCTTGACCGCCAGCGAGCGCAGGGCGATCGGGCCGTGATCGCCTTGAATCATCAGCGGGCCGAGGGGCTTCTCGTCATTGGCCAGCGAGGAGCGCGTGGGACCGGAGATCTCGACGTTTTCGTGGAGGGTGAAGCCGTTGAGGACGACTTTGGTGAAGCGGGCGTTGCGGGTCTTCTTGCCCGTGGCGTCGAAGCGCGGCGCCTGGAACTCGACGTGGAGTTTTTGCCAGAGGCCGGGCGCGCGGCTGGCGTTGGCGCGGGGCGCGATGCCGTCGAAGGCCTCTTGGCCCGCGCCGCGCGTGGCATCCCAGCGGTGATAGATGCCGCCGGCATCGGCGGGCTTGGGTTCTTTGACGCCCCAGCTGTCGAAGAGCTGGACCTCGTAGCGGCCCTGCAAATAAACGCCGGAGTTGGAACCGGGCGTGAGCAGAAACTCGAGGTCGAGTTGGAGGTCGCCGTGTTCCCAAGTGGTGATGAGGTGGGTGCGCGTTTCCTTTTCCTTGCCAGGATTGCAGACGAGGAGACCCGTGCCCTCGGTGGCGGCGAGGGTCTTGTCGCGGCGGGGATCGCCGGTGAGGTCGCTGGCGAGCTTCCAATTGGCGCCGACCGGACGAAACGCCGCGAGCGAGTCGAGCGGCAGGGATTCGGGCGGGAGTGATTGGGCGCTGAGAACGGCGGCAAGGAGCGGGAGGGTCGCCGCCAGCGTGCGGCGCCACACGCGGTGGGTGGTGGAGGGGGTGCGCATCGAGAAAGGCGGCACGGTCGGAGCGCGCCGGGCCGACGGCAAACCTAGATTTCCGCGGGTTGCGGACAGCGCAAAACACGCGCCGTCGCGCGTTGCGATCAGGCAGGCGCAGGGTGCGCCCTCGCGGCTCAACGCGCCTCGTGGACGAAAAACTCGACGATGTAGTCGAGGTCGCCGTAGCCCTTGGCCTTCAGGCGCTGCACGACGTTGTTGATCGCGATCTGCAGTTCATCCGTCGACGCTTCGTCGAGGTGTTCGACGACGGCGGAACCCTTTCGCACGAGAGGATAGCGGCGCTGGCTGCCGGTCTCAATCGAGTAGAGCGCCGCACCGCGATCAGAGAAGCCGCTCCGATAAACGAGACTGGCCCGCTCAAAGGCCGACATCGTGCGGTAGATCGTGACGAGATCGCAGCCGTCCGCCCCCGTCAGCTCAAAGAGCCGGTCGATCGTGACGGGCTGCGGACATTGGGAAAGTAGCGCAAGAAGCGCCACACGTTGGTCGGTGACGCGGAGTCCGGCTTTGCGGAGGCGGGCGGTGAGTTCAGTATCGATGCGGGGCGGACGAAGCGCCTCGGCGGGCAGGGGTAGGCTTGACGCGATCATGGGCAGTTTGGGCTGGAAATGGGGTTCGGGCGTGGAGCGCCGCCGGAACGTGGGCTTAATTCATCTGCAGCTCGCGTAGGGCGAGGGAGCTTTTTAGCGCCGCGCGCAGTTGTGTCTCGTCGAACGGCTTGAGGAGGACTTCGTCAGCCCCCAGTTCCCGCGCGGCCAGCGAGCATTCGAAGGCCGAGATGTGGCGCCCGCCTCCGGTGATTGCGATGATGCGAACCCAAGGCTGCGACTGGCGAAGTTTGCGGATGATGGCCAACCCATCGAGGTCGGGCAGCACAATATCCGTCACGACCACGTCGAAATGTAGCAGCCCCACCGCTGCCAGTGCGTCTGAGCCAGCATGCACGCATGCAACGTGGTGCTCGCGGAGCCAGTGGGCGGCGAGTGAGCATATCTCGGGCGAATCATCCACGAGCAGGATCGAGAGTGGTTTCATGAAGCAGCGAAGCGTGGGATTGCGGCGAATGAGGCTGCCGTGGCATGGGGTTGCCTCAGCTTAGGCTTAAATCATAGCCAAGACCGATCCACCTAATGAGTGTAATGTGGAAGTATCATTGCAGAAACATTATGCAATTTTCTGGCTTCCTTGACCCAAGCGATGTGAATTCAGGGGACGTATTGCTATCCAGACGGTTACTCGGCTGTAAAATGTCGGTGTTTCTGTAATGCAGTGAAAGATATTGTATTGCGCGAATCAGGAAGTGTAAGCTTTTTTGACACTCGATTGGTGGCTGTCGCGTCATGCGAACGAAAAGCGCTGGGGCGACTTGGGCACCGTGACGAATGACTTCCGATGCAAGCTGCCACCTATTTTGCTATCGCCAGTGCATGCTGTAGTGGGGCGTTTGCCTTGGCGGCAGCGGTGCGGGCTCGAGCGGCGGTGTCACGGTGGTCATTTGCGGTAGGCATGGCCGTGTTGGCGGCGGAGAGTGCATTCTCGGCCTTGGCGTCGGCGAGCGAGTCGCCGGAGCAATTCAACCGTTGGCAGTTTTTGCGCCTCGCGAGCATGGCGCTGCTGCCGGGAGTGTGGCTGACCTTTAGCTTGAGCTACGCGCGGGCCAGCGGCGAACACGGGCCGCTCCGGAAAGCTCGGCTGGCTGTCTTGGGCGCTTTCCTTTTGCCGATCGCGTTCGTGTCGGCAGGGCGCGGCGATCTGATCCAGCGGGTGGAGGATGTGTCTTGGGGCACCAACCGGGTGATTCACTTCGGGTGGGCCGGGCTGGCGCTGCATCTCGCGATGCTCGGTGGTGCAGTTTGGGTGCTGCGCAATCTGGAACGCACGTATCGCGGTTCCGTGGGCACGATGCGGTGGCGCATCAAGTTCATGCTGCTGGGGCTCGCGCTTTATTTCCTGGTTCGCATCTACACCAGCAGCCAAGTGCTGCTCTACCGTGCGTCCGATCTCTCCCTTGCGACGGTGAACGCCGGCGCGCTGCTCGCGGCGAGCCTGCTGATGCTGCGGACGTTTTTCCGCGCGGGGCACTTTGACACCGAGGTGTATCCCTCGCAGACCGCCTTGCAGGGATCACTCGTTGTCGCGCTGGTGGGCGCCTACCTCCTTGTGGTGGGTGTGCTGGCGAAGGTCGTGACGTATTTTGGCGGCGACTCAGCCTTCGCCCCGAAGGCCTTCTTCATCCTTGTCTCGTTGGTCGTGCTCGCGGCCGCGCTGCAGTCCGATCGTTTCCGGCTGCACCTGCGGCAATTCGTGAGCCGGCATTTCCAGCGGCCGATGCATGACTACCGCACGGTCTGGCAGAAGTTCACGGAGGGCACCGTCTCGCGCGTCGAGCAGACCGATTTATGCCGGGCGCTCGTGACGCTCACGGCCGAACTGTTCCAGCTGCTGTCCGTCAGCGTGTGGCTCGTGGATGAGAAAAAGGAAAACCTCGTCCTCAAGGCTTCCAGTTCGCATCTCGCCGGGTCGGACGGCTCGCTGGAATCGCGGCGGCTCGAGGCCGCGCCGATTATCGCGCGGTTTCTGGCCTCGGCCGATCCGGCGGATTTCGAGTCCGTGGCCGAGCCCTGGGCTGAGGCGCTGCGTCAGGGCAATCCGCTCGAGTTCGAGCGCAGCGGGCGCCGGGTGTGCATCCCTTTCGTGAGCCGGGGTGAGCTGCTCGGCGTGATGGTGCTCGGCGATCGCGTGGCGGGGGTGCCGTTTTCCACGCAGGATTTCGATTTGTTCAAGTGCATCGGTGATCAGGCGGCGGCGAGCCTACTGAACGTCCAGCTGGCCGAGCGGCTTCGGCGTTCCACCCAGCTCGAGGCTTTCCAGGCGATGGCGGCGTTCTTTGTCCACGATCTCAAGAACGCCGCCTCCACGCTCTCGATTATGCTGCAGAACCTCCCGGTCCATTTCGACGACCCGGAATTCCGCCAGGATGCGCTCCGCGGCATCGGTTCCACCGTCACGCACATCAACCGCCTGATCGGCCGCCTCGGCTCGCTCCGCCACCAGCTCAAGATCGAGCCCGCCGAGGCCGACCTCAACGAGGTCGTCGAGAGCGTCGTCGCCGGCATCGAGCACAGCCCCAAGTTCACGATCACCAAGGAACTCGGGCCGCTCCCTCGCTTCGCCTTTGACCGCGACCAGATTCACAAAGTGATCACCAACCTCGTCCTCAACGCCACCGAGGCCGTGTCGGTTGATGGCCAGGTGCGCGTCTCCACGAGTCTCGAAAACGGCTGGGCCGTCCTCACCGTCGCCGACAACGGCAGCGGCATGAGCGCGGACTTCCTCGCGAATTCGCTCTTCCGCCCCTTCCAGACCACGAAGAAGAGCGGCCTCGGCATCGGCATGTTCCAGAGCAAGATGATCATCGAGGCCCACGGCGGACGCGTCGCCGTCACGAGCGAGCCGGGCCAGGGCACCACTTTCAAAATCCAACTGCGGCTCGCCCCCTCTGCCTGATGAACGAGAAAAACACCTCCGACAACGCTCCCATCCTTAAGACGGTCGATTCCTCGGCGCCCATCGTCCCGGCCAAATCCACCGGCAAGCCCAAGCTCCTCATCGTCGACGACGAGGACGAGATCCGCACGCAGATGCGCTGGGCGCTCACGAGCGACTACACGGTCTCGACGGCCAGCGATCGGGCCACCGCGCTCGAACAGTTTCGCCTGCACAAGCCCGCCGTCGTGCTCCTCGACCTCGGCCTCCCGCCCCACGCCGGCACGCCGGAGGAGGGGCTCGCCACGCTCACCGAGCTGCTCTCCATCGATCGCACGACCAAGGTCGTGATCGTGAGCGGCCAGGGCGAAAAAGGCCCGGCCATGACCGCCATCGGCCTCGGGGCCTACGATTTCCTCAACAAACCCGCCGACATGGACGAGCTGCGCCTGCTCCTGAAGCGCTGCTATCACGTCGCGCATCTCGAGAAAGAATACCGCCAGCTCCAGGACACGCTCGGCGGCGGCTCCTTCGAGGGCATCGTCGGCAGCGGCGCACGCATGCAGGTCGTTTTCGACTCGATCCGCAAGGTCGCCACTTCGGACGCACCGGTCCTCATCCTCGGCGAGAGCGGCACCGGCAAGGAGCTGACCGCGCGCGCCATTCACCAGCGCAGCGCGCGGCGCGATGGTCCTTTCGTCGCCATCAATTGCAGCGCCATCCCGGAGACCCTGATCGAGAGCGAGCTCTTCGGCCATGAAAAGGGCGCCTTCACCGGCGCGCATGCCCAGCGCAAGGGCCGCATCGAGACCGCCCAAGGGGGCACACTCTTCCTCGATGAAATCGGCGACGTGCCCCTCCCGATCCAGGTCAAGCTCCTGCGCTTTCTCCAGGAATCCGTCATCGAGCGCGTCGGCGGCCGCGGCGAAATCGCAGTCGAGACGCGGGTGCTCGCCGCCACCAACGCCGACCTGAAGAAAGGCATGCAGTCCGGCCGCTTCCGCGAGGACCTCTTCTACCGCCTCGCCGTCGTCCAGATCGTCCTGCCGCCGCTGCGCGAGCGCAACGACGACACCGTGCTCCTAGCCCAGACGTTCCTGAAGCGCTTCTCCGACGAGAACGGCAAGGCCGGCCTCGTCTTTGGCGCGGACGCCATGCGCGCCATCCGCCAGCATCCCTGGCCCGGCAACGTCCGCGAACTCCAGAACCGCGTGCGCCGCGCCGTCATCATGAGCGAGTCCAGGCGGATCGTGCCGGCCGACCTCGAGCTCGACGCTGCCGGTGCCTCGGGCGCCACCACCCTCAAGGAGGCGCGCGACAAGCTCGAGACCGAGATGATCACCGCCGCCCTCCAGCGCCACGGCGGCAAGATCACCGGCGCCGCCCTCGAACTCGGCATCAGCCGCCCCACGCTCTACGAGATGATGGACAAGCTCGGCATCTCGAAATCCGAGTAGCCTCGCCGCGATCACCGCAGCACCGCTTCGATCAACCGGTAGGCGGCCGCGCGCTGCGCATCGGGAAAATCGTGCTCGGTGTCGGGATGCTCCACCTGCACGCGGCCGGTTACACCGTGCAGCGCATACACCGGACGGGCCGCCTCGACCACGCGATCGACGGACTGCCACCTGAAATTGGCGTCGCGCCTGGGCGCGTTGATGTAGATTGGTCGCGGCGCCAGCGCGCCGAGGAGCTCGTGGAAATCGAACGGGATTTCCGCCAGCCGGCCCGCGTAGGCGACGAGCCGAGGCATGTAGCGTTCCTGACACCAGCCTTTGCCGGCGACCCACACCGCAGGATTGCCGCCGTAGTAGTCGGGAAACGAATCGAACCCGCAGCTCGACACCACCACCGCGATACGCGGCTCCAGCACCGCCGTGTAGATCGCGTTGTGCCCGCCCAGGGAATGCCCGATGGCGGCGAATTTTCCGTCCCGCACAAAGGGCAGTGCCTCTAGCAGGTCGAGCGCGCGCACGTTGTCCCAGATCGCCTTCATCGTGCCGCTCGCGTAGCCGAGCGCGCGCAAGTCCGGCGCGTAGCCCGCGAGGTGCGGATAATTGGGCGCGATTGTGACGAAGCCCCGCGCCGCGAGCTCGCTCGCGTAGGCGCGGTTGGGCCGCGTGCCTAGCCCCACGACCACGCCGCAGCCGACGGTGTTGTCCGTCGGATGCAGGCAGAGCACGGCGGGAAATTTCTCATTCGTGCGCGTGGCGAGTGCGGCTTTGGGAATGCAGAGGTAGGCGGGCACGCGATTGCCCGGTTCGCTTTGATAGGAGATGCGGCGCCGCACAAACGTGCCCTCGTCTGTCTCCTCGTCCACGCGCACGTCGAGTGGTGCTCGCACGGTCGGGATGGGCAGCGGGCCCATCACCGCCTCCATGCCGCGCACGATCTCCGCGCGCCGTTGCTGCCACTCGGCGACCGAAGTCGCCGGCACGGTTGCGCCCGCCGCATCGCGACGAAGCAGAAGGTTCTCGCGTGGGAGACGCCCGGTCTCCGCCGCAGCCATCGCTGCCGCAATGCACACGAGCGCGGCAGCAAAGCGCGGTTTCATGCGGGAATCAGAACGCGCGGCCGTCCGCCTTGGTCCCGCACACGCAGACCTCGAGGCCGAGTTCCGCGGCGAGCGCGGCTTTCGCATAGAGCGCGAGATCGGCGTCCTTCGCGGTCTTCGCATAGGCGACCTGGATGTGGTTGGCCTTGTGGCGCGCCATCATCTGGTCGCGCGAGACGCCGTAAGTGACCGCGTGCATGATCGGCCATTGCACGGTGGTTTCTTTCCAGCGGCGCTCGGTCTCCTCGCGGGGCAGCGCAATCACTTTCGCGCGGCCGAGGTCCATCTTGAGTTTGCCATCGGCGACAAAAACCCGGCTCCACACGATCTCGCCGGGCTTGGCGATGCCGCGCACGGTGCCGCCGCCGAGGCGAAAATACATCGGGGGCTGGCGCAGCGAGTCGGTGCCCTTGTAGCCGCCGATGTGGTGCGCGGGCGGCGCGCTGCCGGAGATGAGGAAGACCCACACGTAGTCGTCGGTCGTGCCGCTCGCGTCGGGCGCGCCCCAGCGCAGATCGTGCAGCGTGTTTTCGACGGGCTGGCCGAGGGCGGCGTGGACGCGGTTCGTGAAAAGCCCGTCGAGCCCGGCGCACTCGTCCACCTCGTTGAAGTGCGTGAGCGGCTGGCCGGCGCGGATGGTTTTTCCGGCGGCGTTTTTCACCGGTGGGCGATCGCTGTTGTTGAGGATGCCCTCGACGAGATCGCTCGCGGGCAGGAGATCCTTGAGGCCCTGCTGGTATTGGATGCCGATGGTCTCGCAGCCGAACTCATCGGCGATGCGCAGGGCGGCGACGTAGGTTTTGCACTGCCAGAGCACCTGCGCCTCGGTGAGCTCTGTGGCCTCGTCGGTGCCGAGGTGGAAGGTCATGCCCTTGGCCCGCAGCCAGTCGAATACCGCGCGCGCCTCGGCGTCGGGCACCTCGCGCGCGGCGGCGAAGAGCGCGGACTGTGAGAGCCGCTCCTTGTAAACCCCGGTCTGAAACAGCAGCTCGTCCGGGATGATCGCGTTGAACATCCCCATGCAGCCCTCGTCGAACACGCCCATGATCGATTTGCGGCGGCGGAGATCGGCGGCGACTTTTTTGGCGACGGCTTTCGCCTTCGCCGGCACCGCGGCGCGGGCGAGCGGCTTCACGTGGCTGGTCGCGTGTTTTACTTTTCCGGTCTTCAGCCAGGCCGCGAGTCCGCGCAGGAAAAACTCGTCGGTGAAATCCTCGCTCCAGAGGGTGGAGTAGTTCACGCCCGCCTTCGTGAGCGAGCCGTTGAGGTTGAGCATGCCGACGAGCCCCGGCCAGGTGCCGCTCCAGTTGGCGACCGTGAGGATCGGTCCGCGGTGCGAGACGAGGCCGGCGAGCACGTGGTGCGAGTATTGCCACACCGCCTCGGCCACAATCAGCGGCGCCTCGGGATCGATCGTGGCGAAGATTTCCATGCCTTCCTTCTGCGAGGCGATGAAGCCGTGCCTGCGCTTGGCGTCGTAGCGATGCGCGCGAACGATTTTGCCGCCGAGTTTGGCCACGGCGGCGCCGAGCGCCTGTTCCATGGCGTGCTGGGCGGGCCAGCAGGTTTCGTTGGCCGACTGGCGGAGGTCGCCGCTGGCGACGAGGAGGATTTTTTTGGGCATGGCGGGTAGGGTCGCCGCCGAATTTCCCTGCCTCATCCGCGCGCGGCGAGCCAATTTGCCCACCAGCTGTAGAGCGGGATGCCCAGCGCCAGATTGAAGGGGAAGGTCACCCCGAGCGCCGCCGCCACGCACAGACCGGTGTTGGCCTCCGGGATGGCTACGCGCACAGCGGCGGGCGCGGCGATGTAGGAGGCGCTCGCCGTCAGCGTCGCCAGCACGGTCGCTCCGCCTGGCGAGAGGCCGGCGAGGATGCCCGCCCAGCCGCCGATCGCACCGCCGAAAAGCGGCACGCCGATCGCCGCCACGGCGACGAACGCGCCGCTCTTGCGCAAGTCCGGGATGCGTTGCGCGGCGAGCAGCCCCATCTCGAGCACGAAGAACGCGAGGATGGGTTTGAACGCCGTCACGAACAGCACCTCGAACGGCTCGAACCGCCCCGGCCCCGCCGCGAGTCCGATCAGCATGCCTGCGAGCAGCAGAAACACGGAGCGATTGAGCATCACCTCGTGCACGACCATGCCGTAGCCCGCGCCGCGGGTCGCCGCGCCCATGCGGTGCAGGAAAATCGCGATGAGGATCGCCGGGATTTCCATGATCACGAGGAGCACGGGGAGGAAACCCTCGTGCGGCGTGTCGGTGCGCGCGAGCATCGCGATCACCGCGGCGAACGTCACGGCGCTCGTCGACCCATAGTGCGCCGCGAAGGCCGCCGCATCCGCCCGCACGAGCCGGCCGATTTTCCCGGCAAAGAAAAACACGACGACGGCCATCACGACACCGAGCCCCAGCGCGGCCAGCGCGGGCAGCGCCACCTCTCCCGGCGTGGCCTTGGCGAGCTGCACGCCGCCCTTCAGCCCGATCGCGAGCAGCAGGTAGGTGCTGAGCAGGTGATAGACCGCCTCGGGGAGCTTCAGCTCCGAACGCAGCACGCCGCCGACGAAGCCGACGAGGAAGAAGAGGAAGAGCGGGTCGAGGAACGTTTCGAGCATGGTGAAGCTTCAGCCGGCTTTGCCGCCGCCGGCGTTCGTGATCGCGGCGACGGCGGGATGATGGATGCGGCGGTCCGCCGTGATGGCGAAGAACTGCTCGCGGCATTTCTCCGTCGCGCCGATGATACGCAACGAAAACCGATCGATCGCCTCCTGGGCGACGAGCGTGGGCACGGGGATGAAGCCGCGGCCGTCGGACGCCATCACCTTCATCAGCGCCGCATCCTCAAACTCCGCGAGCACGCGGGGCGTGATGCCGAGCGACTGGAACCACTGCTCGACCGAGCGACGCAGCCCGGTGCCGTCGGCCGGCAGCAGCGCGGGCGCCTGGTGCAGCGAGCGCGGGAAGCCCTTGCGCAGCGCGTTCGCGAGGCGCGGGCCCGCGCAGAATGTGACGCCGCATTCGCCGAGCGAATGGTTGTAGACCCGCGCCTTCAGGCTGCCTGAGGCCGGCTCGTCGGATAGGACCACGTCGAGCCGGTGCGCCGCCAGGTGCCCGATCAGATCGGCCACCTTCCCCTCCCGGCAGATCACATGCACGGCCTGCGGCAGTGCGAACACCGGTTGCAGGATCTGCTGCGTCATCAGCTTGGGGAAAGAGTCCGCCACCCCCACGTGCAAGCGCAGGGCTTTCGCCGTTGGCCGCTGTTTGATCGCCGCGGACAGCTCGCGGCCCAGGCCGAAAATCTCGTCCGCGTAGCGCAGCGCGATCTGGCCGGCGTCCGTGAGCACGTTGGCCCGGCCGGCGCGACGGAAGAGCTTCTCACCCAGCGCCGCCTCCAGCTCGTGGATTTGCGCCGAGATCGACGGCGGCGAGACGTGCAGCTTCTCCGCCGCCTGGCGCAGGCCGCCCTCGCGGGCGACCATCCAGAAATACCGCAGGTGGTGGAAATTCAGCCAGTCCATGAGTGTGGAGATGAGTTAGGAATAAACTAAGAATAACTGTCAAACTGCGTATTAGTCGAAGCGGACGGAGCCTGCTACCGTGGCCGGGTCATGAAACTCCTTCTCCACCACGGCAACGTCCGCCCGCGTCCCTCGGTCGAGCGTCTCATCGAGCGCCGCCTGCTCGCCCTTTCCGCCCGCCAGCGCCTCGAGGAGGCGATCGTGCGGCTGGCGGATGAGCGCGAGGCCACCCCGCGTTACCGGGCCAGCGTGCATCTCCGTGTGCCGGGCCCCGACATCCACGCCGCGGCCTCCGATCACACGGTGCGTGTCGCGGTCGAGAAGGCGCTCGCCGCCGCCGAGGCGCAGATGGCCGCGCACCAGGGCCGCCGCGTGGCGCGTCGCCGCCGCCAGCCTTTGCTCGCTCCCGGCGGGCGCAGCTGGTGAGCGCACGATGCTGATTGGCCTCCTCCTCCTTCCTTCCTCCTTCCGATGCCTGCCTTGTTTCCCTTTGCCGATTACTGGTGGTTCTACGCGCTGTTCACGCTGGGTGTGATCGCGCTCCTCGCGCTCGATCTCGGGGTGTTCCATCGCGACGCCCATGTGGTCGGGTTCAGGGAGGCGCTGGGCTGGACCATCGTGTGGGCCGCGCTCTCCCTCGCCTTCTGCTTCGTGCTCTGGCGCTACGCGGAGTGGAAACTGCCGCAGGATCCGCGGCTGATCGCGGCGGGCCTGACCCCGGCGGCGGCATCCGCGCTCGCGGACCGCACGGCGCTGGAATTTTTGACCGGCTACGTGGTCGAGCTGTCCCTGTCCGTGGACAACATCTTTGTCTTCATCGTCGTCTTCACGTTCTTCGGCGTCCCGCCGCAATACCAGCACCGTGTGCTGTTCTACGGCATCCTGGGCGCACTCGTCTTCCGCGTCATTTTCATCGCGCTCGGTTCGGTGCTGATGCAGTTCCACTGGGTCATCTGGGTCTTCGGCGGTTTCCTGATCCTCACGGGCCTGAAGATTCTGTTCGCGCCGGAAAAGCCGATGGACCCCGACAGGAATCCGCTGCTGCGCCTGCTCCGGCGCTTCATCCCGATCGTGCCGCGGTTCGAGGGGCAGAGGTTCTTTGTGATGGAAAACGGCGTCCGCCACGGCACGCCGCTCCTCGTGGCGCTGGCCGCGATCGAGTTCAGCGACATCATCTTCGCGGTCGATTCCGTGCCGGCCATCTTCGCCATCACGAAGGAGCCGCTCGTCGTCTTCACCTCGAACATCTTCGCGATTCTCGGGCTGCGCTCGATGTTTTTCCTGCTCGCGGGGGTGGTGCACAAGTTCCGCTTCCTGAAATACGGCCTCGGCGTCGTGCTCATCTTCGTCGGCCTGAAGATGGCGTGGCTCAACGATCTCTTCGGCGGAAAATTCCCGATCACCTGGTCGCTCGGCATCATCGTCGGCGTGCTCGGTGCCTCGGTCGTGATCTCGCTGCTCGTCTCGCGCGGTGCGCCGCCGCCCGGGCCGCTGCTTCTGTCCGCCCACCCGCCGAAGGACCCCGTTTGATCCCCTGTGCCGCTTATGAATCCCATGAAAAACACCGAAACCACCATCCCGGCCGACCTCGATCGCTACCTTGCCACCAATTCGGCCGCCGACATCACGAGCACCGCGGCCTACGTTGAGCGGGGCGGAGCCTTGGTGACGCCACATTCGCTCACCGGGCTGCGCAAGCTGCGTCAGCCGCTGCAGGCGAAGATATCCGCACTCACGCCCGGCGCCGTCCTGCGCCAGCGACTGGAGATGCTGGCCCTCTATCTCGACGAGTGCGCGGCGGAACGCGCCACCCTGTCCCCGGCCATTCGCGAGGCGGCCTTTGCGCTGCTCTATTTCCTCAAGGGTTTCGATCGCATCCCAGACTCCGTGCCTGAGATTGGCCTGCTCGACGATGCCTTGGTGGTGCAGGTCGTGCTCGATCGCCACGCCGTCGCGTTGCGGGCGCACTGGCAGCGCCGGCGGCGGCTGTGGCCGTTGGACAACTGAGCCCGGCCTCTCTCAAAAAGCGCGCGTTGCCTCTCGCCGGGCCGGCCCCTGTGCTAGCCACGTGTCCGCTTCCATCGCCGTAAAGTCCCTCCAAGTCGCGCCGCTCGATATCCCGCTGCATGTGCCCTTCGGCATCGCCGGCGGTGCGCAGGCGATGGCCAATAATGCCCTCGTGACGATCGAGCTCGCCGACGGCACGCTCGGTTTCGGCGAGGCCGCGCCGCTCCCGCCCTATAACGGCGAGACGCAGGACGATGCCCTCGCCGCGCTCCGGAGCGCCGCGCAATGGATGATCGGCCGCGATGCCCGCGACTGGCGCGCCCTCGGCGTCGAGTTTGAACAGCGAGCGCCAGTCCGCTCCGGCTCCGCCCGCTGCGCCCTGGAGGTCGCGCTGCTCGACGCCCTCACTCGCCACCTGGGCCTGCCCCTCGTGCAATTTTTCGGCGGTGCCGGCACCGTGCTTGAGACCGACATGACGGTGACCACCGGCACCGCCGCCGAGGCCGCCACCGCCGCGCGCGATATCCGCGCCCGTGGCATCCGGCAGATCAAGGTCAAGGTCGGCGGCAAGCTCGGCCCGGCGCATGACCTCGCGCGCCTCGCCGCGATCCACGAGGCCGCGCCGGATTCCCCGCTCATCCTCGATGGCAACGCCGGTGTGCCGCGCGCCGCGGCGAGCGAGCTGGTCCGCGGCCTCCGCGCGCTCGGCATCACGCCCGCTCTGCTGGAGCAGTGGCTGCCCAAGGACGACCTCGATGGCCTGCGCGCGCTGCGGGCCGAGTCCGGCTGGCTCGTGGCCGCCGACGAGGCCGTGACGAGCGCCGCCGACGCCACGCGCGTCGCCGACGCGCAGGCCGCCGACGTGATCAACATCAAGCTCATGAAGGCCGGCGTGGCCGCGGCCCTCGACATCGCTGCCGTCGCGCGCACCCGCGGCCTCGGCCTCATGATCGGAGGCAACGTGGAGAGCATCCTCACGATGACGGTCTCCGCCTGCTTCGCCGCCGGGCAGGGCGGCTTCCAATTCGCGGATCTCGACACGCCTTTTTTCCTGGCGAGCAATCCCTTCGACGGGGGCTATGCTATTAACGGCGGGCGCATTTCCGTTTCGGCGATTGTCGCGGGGCACGGCGTGACGCCGAAACCTTAAAACGGAGCAGGCGACGCGGGGAGCCCCCGCGTCGCCTCGTGTTACCCAATGCCGGGCATGCACCGGCGGAAGTCGGCGCGACGCGCCAGTTGCGTTACATCATCTCGACTTTGAGCAGCGAGACGACTTGCGAGACATCATCGGTGTCCAAGGCGAGCGCGATCGCCCGGCCGACCAGCTCGGGTGATTTCACGGTGCCCTTGAGGGTCACGACGCCCTTGTCGGCATCGACGTTGATCTTGAGCGCCGAGAGCTTGGAGTCGGCCACGAGCTTGGCGTTGATGGCGGTGACGACCTTGGCGTTGTCATACATCGCGCCGGCCTTCGCGCCGGTGGCGGCCGCCTTGGTGCGGACGATGCGGGCGCCCTTCTCGAGGTCGGCCTTGATGTCGGCCGGGGTGAGTTTCCATTCGGTGAGCTTCGCCGACACCGCGTCCCGGGCATCGCTCGCCATTTCCTTGGTTTTATCCGCGGCATCCTTGACCGCCATTTCGGCCTTCTGGGCCAGGGTGGGCTCGGTTTGGGTCGTGGGCGTGTCCTTCTTGGTGCAGCCGATGAAGGCGAGACTAAGCAAGGGGAAGATGAAGAGGATTTTTTTCATGGGCATGGTGTGTTGACTAACACAGACCGCCAAATGGGCCGAAGGTTCGGTGTTAGCCCGAAAATAGCCGGGGGACCCCGCGGGTCGCGGCATGGAAACGGCGTTGCCCGCGGGCACGACTTTCTTTCCTGTGCCCACGCATGACTTCGAAAACCGCCCTCATCACCGGCGCGTCGCGCGGCATCGGCCGCGGCATCGCGATCGAACTCGCCCGCGCGGGCGCCCGCGTCGCGATCAACTACGCCGGCAACGCCGAGGCCGCCGCCGAGGCGCTCGCACTCGTCAAGGCGGCCGGTGGCGACGGTTTCATCGTGCAGGGCGATGTCGCCGTGGCGGCGGACCGCGAGCGCTTGGTGGCCGAGACGATCGGGAAATTCGGCTGCATCGATCTGCTCGTGAATAACGCCGGCGTCGCTCCCAAGGTCCGCGCCGATCTGCTCGACGCGGGTGAGGAGAGTTTCGACCGCCTCTTCGCGATCAACCTCAAGGGGCCGTTCTTCCTCTCGCAACTCGTCGCGAAGCACATGCTCACGCAGGCGCCCGATGCGGAGGGCTTCCGCGGCCGTCTCGTCAACATCACCTCCATCTCCGTCTACACCGCCTCGATCAATCGCGGCGACTACTGCATGGTGAAGGCCGGGCTCGCGATGATGACGAAGCTCTTCGCCGACCGCCTCGCGAACGATGGCATCAACGTCTATGAGATCCGCCCCGGCGTGATCGCCACCGACATGACCGGCGGGGTGAAGGAGAAATACGACAAGCTGATCATCCACGACGAGCGCGGCATCACGCCCATCCGCCGCTGGGGCAAGCCCGAGGACATCGGCCGCGCCGTCCGCGCCATCGCCGAGGACCGCTTTCCATTCTCCACCGGCGCATGCTTCGACGTGGACGGCGGCTTCCACCTGCAGCGGCTCTGATACCAACGTCCGCTTCTTTTTAGACCTTTGTCATTGCGAGGTGCGCGCAGCGCGCCGTGGCAATCCAGCTGGATTGCTTCGTCGCTCCGCTCCTCGCAATGACAGTCCAAAAGCGATGGGACGTGGGTATGAGCCCCGGACTGGCGTGGGGCCGGCTCTCGCGCCGGCCATGGATTACGAATCCATTCGCCGCTGGAGCCCAGGCCGCTTTGGAGATGCGGCCCTACCGCTGTCGCTCGGAAGTCAGAACTTCCAGCGACGATGAGTCATCAGTCCTCCGCCGGAATTTTTTTCAGCGGCTGCAGGGTCTGCGACCACGCCCGCAGGTTGGGCCGCAGGGTGGGGAAGACCGCGCCTGTCTCCGGCTCCGGATCATTGGCGGCGGGCACGACGCCTCGCACGTAGACGCCGACCGCCATCTGGAGTTGGGCGGCCGCGATCTCGATTTGAAACGCGGTGCGGCCGGCTTTGATCGGCACGATGAACCAAACCCAGTTGTCCGGCGACGGATCCCGGGCGGCGGCAAACTGGCCGACGCTGGTCGCCACGATCGGTTTCGCGGGCTGGTTGCCCAGCGTGATTTGGCAGAGAGTGCGGTCGATGTCGCGATCGCCTTCGACGAGGATGCAGAGTTCGCCTTCCGCAATATCCGGGACGTCCAGCGTGCCGCGCCACGAGTAGCGGAGCGCGGGCTTTTCCCGTTCCAGATCGACTGGGGGCTCGATGCTGAAAAGAGGAGGCGTGGCTGTGGCCGAGACGACGGGTGTCTCCGCGGTGGCGATGGCCGGCGGGTTCTCGGCGGCCGGGCGGGTCTCAAGAAACACGGTCTCGTAGGGCGCGAGCTTCAACCTGGGACCGGCGGCACCGGGCTCGATGCGGCCGACTGCGGCCCGCCGCGGATAGATCATGTGCACGTCGAGGGCGGAGGCGTCGGCCGCGAGGGCCGGCAGGTCGATCGTCTGCTCCTCGATCCAAGGGTTGCGGACGCAGTAGAGATTCTTGGCCGCATTGCGGAACATGTAGCCGTAGGGCTCGCGGTTTTCCGGCCGGCCGCCGAATTGCCACGCGTTGACGAGGTGCTCCTTGTTTTGCCGGGCCCAGCGCACGAGCGCGGCCAGAAAATCCCAGTCCTCCGGGCGCGTCAGGTTAGTCTTGAAATACGTCGAGAGAAACCAGCGGCCGCGGCCGATCGCCATCACGGCGGTGTTGGCCAGCACCCCGGGCGTGACCATGATGATGTCGAAGGTCTCGAGCGCCTGCGTCGGCATGAGCCAGGATTCCTGGCTGGGCCGGTAGGCGACATCGCGCGCCGTGATCAGCGATTCCAGCCACTCGGGGCTCGGGCTGCGGCCATAGGGCATGTCGTCCCCGGCCGGGCCAAGGACAAAGGGTGTCTTCATCAGCCACCACGGGCTCGGCGGGTAGCCGCACACCATCGGCTCCAGCACCATCGTGGGATTCACGGCGCGGAGGGCATCGAGCACGTCGGCCAGTCCGGCGTCGATGGCGTAACGCGATTCGGCCCCGACGGGGTGGCCATGGGTCGGCACGTCGCAACGCAGGTTCATGAAGTCGAGAATCACATGGCCCAGGCCGTATTGGCGCGCGTAGGCCACGAGCCGCTCCTTCACTTCGCGCTGATAACGCGTGCCGAGGGCAAAGCACGGGACCTGGCTCAGTCCGCCGCCGAAGGGCGTCATCTCGTAGCCCTGCGATTGGAGCCACGCGTTGTTCAGTCCATCCGGATAACCGCTGCCCGGCGACAGCCACAGTCCCATCAGGGTGCCCTTCGCCGCGAGATGGTCGTCGATACCGCGGAGTTCGTTCGGGAAACGCCCCGTGTCCATCTGCCACAGGCTTTTGGGATGGGACCACCCGAGATCGACGCAGTAGGTGTCGAAGAACATCCCGGTGCGCGCCGCAAACGCGGCATGCAGCGCGTCGATGTCGGCGAGCACGTTGCGCTCGTTGAGCGGCTGGGGCACGCTCCACCACGTGTCGGTGTGGAGGATGATCTTCTCCGGCTTGATGCGCACTGAGTCGAGGTAGTGCAGGAAGGCTTCCCGCAGGCCGGCGTCGCCCGTCAATCCGCTGCCCACGCCGGGTTGTTTCCACCCCACGATCACTGCGGCGACGAATTGCCAGTCGCCTTCCAAGGCGAGGCGCGGGCGCTGCCACAGCCGCACCCGTTCGGCGGCATCCGCGGGCACGGAACATTCCCCGGACACATGCTCGATGCCGGCAAACAACGCCTGACCGAAGGCGGGAAACGAGGCCGGAGCCACGCCTGTTTCCCGGAACCATTCGCCTTCGATTCCCACGTCGAGGAGTCCGATGCGCGCCAGCACGCGCTTCGCGTCCGGACTTCTGGCCCAGGTCTCGATGCGCAGGACATTCGTTGCCGGACCGAAGGAAAACACGCGCCGCACCTGCAGGCCGGTGTCCGCGTTTTCCTGCTCGAACATCACGCGGTCCGCCTGCTGTTCCACGAGGGTCCAATCCTGATTGAGAATCCCCGCCTTGTCGGCGGTCGCGATCTCGAGGGCCACCTCGGTCAGCGCCCAGCCTTCTTCGGACGAACGCGGCGTAATCAGCGCGGTCCAGCGCCAGCCGTTTTCGCTCGGCGCGAATCGCGCCGCGGCACCGGTGGAGTTGGCGATGACAAAGGGATCGGTTTGCGCCGGCAGGGGGCCGACGCCCAGCAACAGCATCATGGCGATGGCGAGAAAAGGATGCAGGCGAGAGGTCGGGTGCACGGTCGGGAATGGACGCCCCTTGGGCGGGTTTGTTGCCGGGACCGGGCGCGCGCCCGGGGGAGGCGATGGAAGCCGCGGCCGGCATAGCGGTTGCGGCGTTTTCCGCCTGCCGGGGTGGCGGACTTGCGAAACCCGCCGTCGTTCCTACGGTGCGTGTGCAATGAAAAAACTCATCTCTCTCTTCGTTTCCCTGTGTGTCGCCGCATCCGCCTTCGCCGCCTCCGGCAAGGTGCCCGACATCGCCCACGCCGATCTTCAGAAGGCGATCGCGGCCAAGGCCGTGACCGTGCTCGACGTCAACGGCACCGACTCCTTCAAGGAAGGCCGCATCCCCGGCGCGATCGATTTTGTCGCCAACGAGGCGAAGCTCGCCGCGCTGCTGCCGAAGGACAAAAACGCGCTCATCGTCGCCTACTGCGGCAACCAGTATTGTAACGCCTACCAGTCGGCCGCCAGCGCCGCGCTCGCGCTCGGCTACAAGAACGTGAAGCACTACTCCCCCGGCATCGACGGCTGGAAAAAGTCCGGCGCCAAGGTTGAGAAGAGCTGAGCGGATGAAATATCTTCCGTTTCCCCTCCGAAGCCCGGGCCGCGCGCCCGGGCTTTTTTGCGCGCGCCCGGAAGGCGCTTACTTGGAGACGCGGCGCCCTCGCCGCGTTCCGTGCCTCATCCGCGGCGAGGGCGCCGCGGCTCCAATCCGCAAAGCACTTTGCGCTCGCGGCGATCCCGCGCGCCGCCACGTTCGCGCCCGTGCTCATCACCTGCCAGGCCGGCTTCGAAACGCTGCTCGCGCGCGAGTTGACGGAGCTGCATGCCGCCGAGGTCGCAGAGCAGGGCCCGGGCTGGGTCCGTCCCTCAACTCTCAACCCTCAACTCTCAACTCAGCTCGCCTTCGCCCATCTCACGCTGCTGGCCCCGGTCGAGATCCGCGGCGACTCGGTCAACGCCCTCGCCTCGCGCGTCGCGGAGTTTTTCCTCGGCGCGATCCGCGGCGAGCGGATCGAGGCGGCGTGGCCGAGCGTGTGGCTCGGCCCGGCGGAGCTGGTCGGCCTTGGCCGGCGCATGGGCGGGGTCGAGGCGGCGTTTGGCGAGCTGCTGAAAAAGAAACTCTCGCGCGTGGCGAAGCTCGCGACGCCCGACTTGCCCCGTGGCACGAGTGCGGCGCCGGTGCGCGGGCTCTTCGTGTTCTTTGCGGATTTTGGGCGCATGTTCGTCGCGCGCGAGGCGTGGGTGCATGGCCAGCGCCGCATGGCCGACGATGATCTCGCTCCGTCGCGCAGTTATCTGAAGGTCGAGGAGGCCTACGTCGTCCTCGGCCGCGAGCCGCAGCCCGGCGAGACCGTGTGCGACCTCGGCGCCGCGCCCGGTGGCTGGAGCTACAGCGCGGCCAAGCGAGGCGCGCGCGTCCTCGCGATCGACAACGGCCCGCTCAAGGGCGGCGCCCTTGACCACCCCGCGATCGAGCACCGGTGCGAGGATGCGTTTCGTTTCTCGCCCCGCGAAGGCGAGGTCTTCGACTGGCTGTTCTGCGACCTCGTCGAGGATCCGCACCACGTGGCGCAGCACATCGTGGCGCCCTGGCTGGCGCGCCGCTGGTGCCGGCGCTTCGTGATCAACCTGAAGTTCGGCCGCGTCGATCCCGTGGCGTTTTTGCGCGAGCTGCGCGCGACGGGCTCGGCGCTCGCCTCGCACGCACCCGGCGCACGCATCGTCCATCTCTATCACGACCGGGAGGAGTTCACGGTAGTGGGTGAGTTGGGTTGAGGTCCGCGGTGCTGTGTGTTGTTCGATAGTGTGTCTCCACTGCGAACCGCCCGCCGGCTGATTTTATGAAGTGCAATCCTGCAAAACCCCCGCTGCTCCGTCTCGTGCTGGGTCTCCTGGCCGCCGTTTTCTTCTGCGCGCCGTCGCTGGCCGCCGCCCCGGCCCTGCCGCGCAACATCGTCCTGATCATGGCCGACGACATCGGCATCGAGGCCTTTGGCAGCTACGGCGGCACCGATTACCGGACCCCGCAGCTCGATCGGCTCGCGGCCGGCGGCCTGCGGTTCACGCACGCCTACGCCCAGCCGCTCTGCACGCCGACGCGGCTCGAGCTGATGACCGGCCGCGACAATCATCGGAACTGGCGCTTCTTTGGCATCCTCCCGCCCGAGGAAAAAACCTTCGGCCACCTGATGCGCGGCTTCGGCTACCGGACCTGCATCGCGGGCAAGTGGCAGCTGCAGTCCTACGATCCGCCCGACTTCCCCAACGCCGCCCGCCGGCGTGGCACCGGCATGCACCCGAAGGACGCCGGCTTCGAGGAATACTCCCTGCACCACGCGCTCGCGACCGAGGACAAGGGCTCGCGCTACGCCAACCCGACATTTCTGCGTAACGGCACGCTCCACAAGGCGGTGGAGGGAAAATACGGCGAGGACCTCTCCGTGGAGTTCATCGCGGATTTCATGCGGCGGCATCGCGACGAAAAAATGTTCATCTACTACCCTATGGCCCTGCCGCACTGGCCGGTGATGCCGACCCCGCTCTCGGAGGTCTGGCACGCCGATCCGAAGCGCCGGCTGGAGGAGGACCAAAAATACTTCCCCGACATGGTCGCCTACATGGATGTGGTGGTCGGGCGGCTCGTCGGCGAAATCGAGAAACTCGGCCTGCGCGACGACACACTGGTGCTTTTCTATTCCGACAACGGCACCGACCAGCGCGTGACCTCGAGGATGAATGGGCAGATGATCCGCGGCGGCAAAGGCACGCCGCTGCAGACCGGCATCCGCGTCCCGCTCATCGCGAGCTGGCCGGGCCGCATCAAACCCGGGATCAACGCCGACTTGATCGACCCCTCCGATTTTCTGCCGACGCTCGCCGAGCTGGCCGGCCGCAAGTTCCCGGGCGACTGGCAAATCGACGGCGTGAGCTTTGCCCCGCAGCTGCTGGGGACCAAGGCGACGCCGCGCGAGGCGGCCTTCTTCTGGTATGATCCGCGGCCGGGCTGGGATAAGGACAAATTCACGCGCTCAATCTTCGCGCTCGATCACGGCTTCAAACTTTTCTCCGACGGCCGGATGTTTGACATCGCGGGCACGGGGATGCGCGAAGTGGCGCTGGACCTCGCCACCTTGCCGCCGAAGGCGGCTGCGGCCCGGATCAAACTCCAGGCGATGATCGAGCGCATGATGCGCCCGCCGTTGTCCCCGGCCGCGCTCATCGAGGTCAATGCCTTTGGCGAGCCGCTGCGGTAGGGCGCGAGTGGGCGCGAAAGGCCCAGCGGATTTGTTTGGTTTTCCCGCGCCGCGGCGGTCAGCCTGCCGGCATGGCTCAGTTTTCCCAACGTGATTCAGGGTATCGTCCGCGCCCGCGGCCGGGGTTTGCGCGCGACGAATTTGTCGCTCCTGCCAGTGCGTCGCGCGCGCGTGGCGAGACGCCGGCCCCGCGGCGCGCCGTGGTGTCCGCGGCACCCGATGGCCTGGCGGATTCCACGCGGACGCGGCCGGCCTTTGACGAGCTGAAGCTCTGCGGTCTCGCCGCCGTGCGGGCCCGCTTCGCGCGCGATCCGCAGTCGATCCTGCGCCTGTTCTTCGACGAGCCGACCGGGCAGCGTGTCGGCGCCATCTGCAAGGCCCTCGCGCAGGCCAAGCGCATCTACCGTCAGGTCGAGCCCGCCGAGCTCGAGAAAATTGCCGGCTCGATCCATCACGGCGGCATCGTGGCCGTGGTGCGCGCGCCGGTGTTGCAGCGGGTCACGGCCGCGGAGATCACCGCCTGGGCCTCCGCCGGCGCACCGGTGCTCCTGCTCGATCGCATCGGCAACGCGCACAACCTAGGCGCCATCGCGCGCACGACGGCGTTTTTTGGCGTGCCGCGCATCGTGATTCCCGACACGGCGACCGCGGCGCGCCCGAGCGACTCCGCCCACCGCGTGGCCGAGGGCGGCTTCGAGCAGGTGGAGGTGTGGCTGGCTCAGGATCTGACTGCGCTCGTGCGCGAGTTGGCGGCGGCGGGTTATGAGGTCATCGGCACCGCGACCCGCGGCGCGACGTCGCTGCGCACACGGCCCAAGCGCGATCCCGAGGCCCCGCGCAAGCCCGTCGCCATCGTGCTGGGCAACGAGGAGCAGGGCCTCGCGCCCGACCTCGCGGCGGCGTGCTCGCGGCTGGTGACGATCCCCGGCACGGGGAAGATTGAATCGCTCAACGTGTCCGTCGCGGCCGGTGTGCTCCTGTGGGAACTCGTGATGCGGCGGGGTCAGTAGTCGTCCACGACAAACCACATCACCCACGTGAACCCGAGGGTGAACATCACGAGGCCGGCGAGCGCGTAGAGCTTCAACGAAGAGCCGGCGTTCGGCGCGATCAGGACGCCGGCGAAGAACAGATCGAGGGGGATGAGCACGAGCCAGTAGTCGCGCTTGCGGCGCGAGCGGCGCGGGGCGGGTGGCGGGGCTTCCTCCAAGCCAGCGGCCCGGCGGCGTTCGTGATTGGCCCGCAGCAGTGCATGCACGTCCACGGGCGGAGATTCCTCGCCGGGCAGGACCTCACCCGGACGATCGTTCACGCGCTCAAATTCGCGAGGCTTGAGCCCGTAGTGCTTGCGCGGAGGATCGGAGTCGTCGGCCATGGCGTGGCTGAGGACTAGCGGCGCGGGCGGGGGCGTAAAGCCCCGACGCGGTCCGCGGGTTTTCGCTTCTAACTGCCGGACCGGCGCGGCAGAGTCGGCGCATGGCCTCCGCTGCCACGATGACCGCTTCCGTTCCGCACCCCGCGTTTGACTGGCCGTTGTGCCACGAAGCCGAGCGTGCGGTGGGTGGTGTGATCCAGGAGTTTTTGGGAAAGCATCCGTGGGCTGCGGGCTTGGCGGCACGGATGCGCGACGAGGCGGGCAACGATTTCTTCGAGTGGGTCGATCATGTCGTAGTGACGCCCGCGCAAGCCGGGGCGCTGCGCGCTGCAGGCTATGCGGAGGAATCCGCCGAGGCTCCGGCGGGCACCACCGTGCTCTGGCATCCGCGGGCGATGCTGCCGCGCGTGCTCGTGCGCGCGGGGGCGACGCCGGAGCTGGCGTTGCGCGTCGAGTCGGTCGCGGATTTTTTGGCGGCGCACAATCTCGACGCCGCGATCGAGGGCGCGTGGGGTGCGCGATTGCGGCGGTCGCCCGTGCGCGAGGAAAACGGCGCGCGTCTCACGGTGGTGGAGCGGCTCGGGCACCGCGGCTTCGTCGTGCGCGAGCCGACGGCGGAGTTTGTGCGCGCGGCGTTGCAGACGCGCGAGCTGTGGCGCACGCGCAAGCGCGACTTCGCCGACGATGCCGACGGGGTGCGGCACGCATTCGCGCGCCTCGACGCCGTGCTCGCCCTCGTGGACCGTGATGCGGCGTGCGAGCTGTTCTTTGCCGAGGAGCGCGCCTTTTGGGAGGCGCGCAACCGGGCGGGTCAGATTCAAAAGCGGCGTCAGGATCGGCTCGGCCTCGGCTGGGGCAACCACGACCACCACACCTTCCGCAGCTCGCGCGAGCGCTTTGCGGACCTGATGGCGTTTCTGGCAAAGCTGGGTTTTCACAAGCGCGAGCGCTACTACGCCGGGGCCGAGGCGGGGTGGGGCGCGCAGATTCTCGAGCAGTCGGTGGCGGGCATCGTGGTGTTTGCCGATGTGGACCTGATGCCGGAGGAGACGCAGATCGATTTTTCGTCGCAACGGCTGTCGGCCGCGCCGGCGCTGCGCACGGTGGGCCTGTGGTGCGGGTTGCACGGCGACAGCTTTCTTCAAGCCGGGATGCACCACCTGGAGGCCCGGTTCGATTTCGCCCGGCTGCGCGACCAGCTCGCGGCGGAGGGCGTGAACACCATGAAGCCGTTTTCCGATTTCGATTTTTTGCGCCAGGCCTTCACGGAAGGGGAGCGCTGGCGCGTGCGCCCGGCGCGCGTGCAGGCACTGCTGAGCCAAAAGCTGATCACGGCCGAGCAAGCCGATGGCTTCCTCCGCGATGGCGCGATTGGCAGCCATTTGGAAAATCTCCAGCGCAAGGGCGGCTTCAAGGGTTTCAACCAGAAGTCCGTGAGCGTGATCATCGCCGCCACCGACCCGCGCAAGATGCAGGCGGGGCACTGATCAAAAAGAGCAGGAAGCCAGGAAGCCAAGAAACAGAATCTCTCTCGGCAGCACCAAACCCACGGATTGATTCCTGGATTCGTGGTTTCCTGCTTAAAAAACTCACCATGAAAATCGGCATCATCGGCGGCGGCAAAGTGGGCGGCACAATCGCGACGCTGCTGGAGTCGTGCGATTTTTGCACGGCCGTGCGGCTCGGCGATGTGCGCCCCAACCTGAAGCTGCGCGGGCTGAAGAAGACCGCCGCCGCCCGCGTCGATGTGACGCGCTCCGCCGCGCTCGCGGCCTTCGTGAAATCATGCGATGGCGTCGTGAGCGCCGCGCCCTATTTCCTCAACCGCGCCATCGCCGCGGCGTGCGCGGTCGCGCGCGTCTCCTATTTCGATCTCACGGAGGATGTGGCGACGACGAACTTCATCCGCACCCTCGCGCGCAAGACCAAGGGCGCGACCTTCATGCCGCAGTGCGGCCTCGCGCCCGGCGCGATCAACATCGTGGGCGGTTCGCTGGCGGCCTCGCTGGATCGGGTGCGCTCGGTCGAGATGCGCGTGGGCGCGCTGCCGCAGTTCGCGGGCAACCAGATGAAGTATTACCTGAGCTGGAGCACCGCCGGGCTCATTAACGAATACTGCCAGCTCGGCGAGGCGCTGCACGACGGCCGGCGCATCGAGACGTTGCCCCTCGACGGCGTCGAGCGCCTCACGATCGACGGGGTGGAATACGAGGCCTTCAACACCAGCGGCGGCGTCGCGACGATGTGCGAGACCTTCGCCGGCAAGGTGGGCGAGCTGAACTACAAGACGATGCGCTACCCCGGCCACCGCGACCTGATGAAGTTTCTCCTGCAGGACCTGAACCTCGGCGCGCAGCAGAAGCTGCTCACGCAGATCTTCGATCAGGAGGTGCCGCTGACGGATCACGATGTCGTGGTCTTCTACGTGAGCGCCATCGGCGAGTCCGACGGCGATCTCGTGCAGCGGAGCTTCGTAAAGAAGATGCATGGCGCGACGGTCGGCGGCCGGCGGCTGTCGGCCATCCAGCTCACGACCGCAGCGGGCGTGGTGGCGGTGCTGGAGCTTTTCGCACGCGGTGAGTTGCCGCGAGGCTTCGTGAAGCAGGAGTCGGTCACCCTGCCGCAGTTCCTCGGCACGCAGTGGGGCGGGCGGGTTTACGGCGAGGAAGGGACCAAGGACAAGGGGCCCACATGAGCGCGACTGCGGTAAAAAGGGTGGCCGCGGAAATTTTTCCTAGGCTCGGACTCAAGGCGAACAACGCCGGCGTGTTTGCCGGCGAGTGGTTCGGGGTCGGACCCGCGATCGAGAAACGCTCACCCATCGATGGCACGGTGCTCGGGCGCGTGACGACCGCCACGCCGGCCGAACTCGATCGCGTGCTCGGCGCGGCGCAGCGGGCCTTTCACGTGTGGCGCGAGGTGCCGGCGCCGCGGCGCGGCGAAGTCGTGCGCCGCTACGGCGAGGCGCTGCGCGCGCACAAGGCGGACCTCGGCCGCCTCGTGACGCTCGAGACCGGCAAGATCGTCGCGGAAGGGGAGGGCGAGGTGCAGGAGATGATCGACATCTGCGACTTCGCGACCGGGCTCTCGCGGCAGTTGCACGGCCTCACCATCGCTAGCGAGCGGCCGGGGCACCGCATGATGGAGCAGTGGCACCCACTCGGCGTGGTGGGAATCATTTCGGCGTTTAATTTTCCCGTGGCAGTGTGGGCGTGGAACAGCGCGCTCGCTGCCGTGTGCGGCGACGCTACGGTGTGGAAGCCTTCCGAGAAAACCCCGCTCACCGCCGTTGCGTGCGCCAAGCTGGCCGAGCGCGTGTGCCGCGAGTGCGGCGTTGATCCGGCGGTGTTTTCGCTCGTGTGCGGCGATGCTGCGGCCGTCGGCGGACCGCTCGTGGCCGACCGGCGCGTCACGCTGGTGTCGGCGACCGGCTCGACCCGCATGGGGCGGCGCGTGGGCGAGGCGGTGGCGCAGCGTTTCGGCCGATCCCTGCTCGAACTCGGCGGCAACAACGCCATCATCGTTACGCGCAGCGCCGACCTGAAGCTGGCGCTGCGCGCGATTCTCTTCGGCGCCGTAGGCACGGCGGGCCAGCGCTGCACCTCGACGCGCCGGCTAATCGTGCACGAGATGATCGCCGCGAAATTGACGCGGATGCTCGTGGCGGCCTACCGCCAGGTGCGCATCGGCAACCCGCTCGATCCGGCAACGCTCATGGGGCCGTTGATCGATTGTGACGCGGCGGAGGCGTATGCGCAGGCCATCACGGCGGCGAAGCAGCAGGGTGGGCGTGTGCTCGTCGGCGGCAAGCGACTGGCTGGCACGGCGCGGGCGGGCGGGTTCTATGTTTCGCCGTGCCTCATCGCGGCGGAAAACGCTTGGGCCATCGTTCAGCACGAGACCTTTGCCCCGATTCTCTACGTGATGACCTATCGCACGTTCGACGAAGCCATCGCGCTTAACAACGCCGTGCCGCAGGGCCTGAGCTCGGCGATCTTCACGGGCGACCAGCGCGAGGCGGAGCTTTTTGTCAGCGCATGCGGCAGCGACTGCGGCATCGCCAACGTGAACCTCGGCACCAGCGGCGCGGAGATCGGCGGGGCTTTCGGCGGCGAGAAGGAGACGGGCGGGGGGCGCGAGAGCGGCAGCGACGCCTGGAAAGCCTACATGCGCCGCCAGACCGCCACGATCAACTACTCGAGGGAATTGCCGCTCGCGCAGGGGATTCGGTTTGGAAAGTAGCATGTGAGGTGGGGCCGGTTCTCCGAGCCGGCCTGAGTGCAGAGGTGCTTTGCGAACCAAGCGCGCGTCGTTGCTCGCAACCCAGGCCCGCTCGGAGAGCGGGCCCCACCTTCAATCAGTTTGCAGAGCGACCGGATTTCGCCGACAAACACATCCCGCCCGCACCCCTTCGTCCAGCCCCCGCCCGAGCATGCACCCGCGCCTCCCTTCCGCGATTCTCTGCGCCTTTGTCGCATCCTTCGCCGCGCGGGCCGCGGAGCTGCCCGCGACATCGGCGCGGTTCATCGAGCAGCACTGCGCCGGCTGCCACGATGCGGTGGAGAGGAAAGGTGATCTCGACCTCACGGCGCTCGCGCTGAATCCCGGCGATCCGAAAAATTTTGCGCGGTGGCTGAAGGTTCACGACCGCGTCGAATCCGGCGAGATGCCGCCCAAGAAAAAGCCGCGGCCCGCCGCGGACGAAGTGCGGACGTTTCTCGCGCCGCTGGCCCAGTCGCTCGTGTCGGCCGAGCAGGCGCGGGCGGGCGACGAGGGCCGCGCCACGCGTCGCCGTCTCAACCGTTACGAATATGAGAACGCCCTGCGCGACCTGCTGCACGCGCCGTGGCTGCAGGTGAAGGACGCGCTGCCGGAGGACGGCGAGGCGCACCGCTTCAACAAAGTCGGCGAGGCGCTGGATGTCTCCCACGTGCAGATGGCGCGCTACCTCGGCGTGGCCGACTACGCGTTGCGGCAGGTGATGGCAAAGTCGCCCGAGCAGCCCGCGGCGGCGACGATCCGCTACTACGCGCGCGAGGCGCGGAGCTTTACGGGGCCGATGAAATTTTCGGTGTTCAACACGAGCCCGGAGCGCGCGACGTTTCCGGTCCTCGGCTTTGAGGCGCAGACCGAGGTGCGCGCGGGCAAGGCGCCGATCACCGTCGGCGCGGCCGATCCCATCACGCGCGATCTCGAGGGCGTGGGGGTCGTGGCGGGCAACTACGAGCCGCTCGAGCCCAAGTTCACGAATTTCAAGGCACCGGCCGCGGGCCGCTACCGGCTCCGTTTCCAGACGCACACGGTCTGGGTCGGCCCGACCGTGCAGACCGATCCGAAGAAACCGGATCGCTGGTGGATTCCCGACCTCGACAAGGTAGCGCGCGGGCGGCGCTCCGAGCCGATCACGGTCTATTCCGAGACACCGCCGCGGCAATTGCGCTGGCTCGGGACCTTCGACGCCAAGATCGAGCCCGAGGTAGCTGAGCTCGACGTGTGGCTGCTCGCGGGCGAGACGATCCGCGTCGATGCGGCGCGGCTCTTCCGCTCCCGGCCCGGCGCGGGGCGCTGGCAGAATCCGCTCGCGGAGAGGGATGGTTCGCCGGGCGTCGTCTTCCGCTGGATGGACGCCGAGGGACCGATCACGGAACGCTGGCCCACGTCCGGCCACGCGTTGCTCTTTGGCGACCTGCCGCTGAAAAAGGCGGAGAAGGCCGGCGCCCCCGCCGAGATCATCTCGGCCAATCCCGAGGCGGATGCGGCGCGACTGCTGAGGAGTTTTCTCGACCGCGCCTACCGCCGCCCGGTCGCCGCGGCCGAGGTGCAACGGTTCCTCCCCGTGATCGAACACGCGCGGCAGACGGGCGCGACCTTCGCCGACGCGATGATCGCGGGTTACACGGCGGTGCTCTGCTCACCGGAATTCGTCTCGATCGACGAGAAGCCGGGCCGGCTCGACGACCACGCGCTGGCGACGCGCCTCGCGTTTTTCCTCGGCAACTCCGCGCCCGACGCCGAGCTGCGCGGGCTCGCGGACAAGGGCGGCCTCCGCCGTGGCGACGCGCTGCGGGCGCAGACCGAGCGTCTGCTCAACGACCCGCGGGCGCGCCGCTTCACGGATGCGTTTCTCGACTACTGGCTCGACCTGCGGCGCATCGTCGCGACCTCGCCCGACGAGGCGCTCTACAACGACTACTACCTCGACGACCTGCTGGCGGAGTCGGCGGTGTTTGAGACGCAGGCGTTTTTCGCGGAGCTGCTGCGCGGCGATCTGCCGGCGCGCAACCTCATCGCGTCGGACTTTGCGATGCTCAACGAAAAGCTCGCCACCCACTACGGCCTGCCGCCGGTCGAAGGCGTTGCGATCCGCAAGGTCGCGCTGCCGAGGGACAGCATGCGCGGCGGCTTGCTGACACAGGCGGCGGTCCTGAAAGTCACGGCCAACGGCACAACGACGTCACCGGTGCTGCGTGGCGTCTGGATCATGGAGCGCATCCTCGGCGAGACGCCCACTCCGCCCCCGGCGGGCGTGCCGGCGGTGGAGCCCGATATCCGCGGTGCCGCGACGATTCGCGATCAACTGGCCAAGCACCGCACGCAGGAGATGTGCGCCTCGTGCCACACACGCATCGATCCGGCGGGCTTCGCGCTGGAGAACTTCGATGTGATGGGCGGCTTCCGCACGCACTACCGGGCGATGGGGGTCGAGGGCAAGGCTCCCGCGCCGGGCCTCGGTTTCGGCGGGCAGAAGTTCGCCTTCCACTACGCGCTGCCCGTCGATGCCAGCGGCGAGCTGCCGGATGGCCGGACTTTTGCCGATGTGCGCGAATTGAAGCGCCTCCTGCTCACCGACGAGCGCGCCATCGCCCGCAACCTCGTGAAGCAGCTCGTGGTTTACGCCACTGGCGCTCCGGTGCGCTTCGTCGATCGCCCCGCCGTGGAAAAGATTCTCGATCGCGCCGCGCCCGGGGGCTTTGGCGTGCGATCTTTGATTCATGCGATCGTCCAGAGTGAGTTGTTTCTAAACAAATGAAGGCACGGCGAGGCTGACGCGGAGAAGCGGAGACAGGGAGACACGGAGAAACCAAACGCCCCATGAAAGCACTGGCTCGCAAGAAACAGGTTCGAAAGCACACGGATTTGGACGTCTATCGCCGGGCGTTTGCGGCGGCTATGCGGTTCTTCGAGTTGAGCCGCAAATTTCCCGCGGAGGAGCGCTACTCGCTGACCGATCAGGGGCGGCGCTCATCGCGCTCCGTATGTGGCAACCTCGCCGAGGCATGGCGCAAGCGGCGCTATGAGGCTGCGTTTGTCGCGAAGCTGAACGACTGCGAGGGCGAGGCGGCCGAGACGCAGATGTGGATTCAGTTTGCCGTCGAGTGCGGTTATCTTGAACGTGGTCCCGCGCGAGAACTATACGCCGAATACGACGACATCCTCGGAATGCTCGTTAGCATGATTAACAACCCCGCCCCGTGGCTCCTGAAATGAACTCTCCCCGTCTCCCCGTCCCTGTGTCTCCGCGTCGTCCGATCTCCGGCTCCTTCGTCTCCGCGCAGCGGGCGCTCTCGCGGCGGCAGTTTCTGCGCAGCGCGGGCGTGGTGATGTCGCTGCCTTGGCTCGACTCGATGCTGCCGGCCTTCGCCCGCGGCGAGACGGCCAAGGCCGCCACCGCCAAGCCGCGCCGGATGCTCGGCATCTGCAACAACCTCGGCCTGCTCCCCGACCAGTTTTTCCCGAAGAACGCGGGCCGCGGCTACGAGTTGTCGCCGTATCTCCAGACGCTCGCGGCGCATCGCGACGACTTCACAGTCTTCAGCGGCGTGTGGCATCCGGATGTCGATGGCGGCCACCCGGCCGACATCTGCTTTCTTACGGCGGCGCCGCATCCCGGCAGCGGCGGTTTCCGCAACACCATCTCGCTCGACCAATACATCGCGGAGCGCATCGGCCACGAGACGCGTTTCCCGTCGCTCACGCTCGGCGTGAACGTCCTCCAGGGCCAGCGCAGCCTCTCGTGGACCGGCTCCGGCGTGCTCATCCCGTCCGAGGAGAAACCGTCGGACGTTTTTCGGAAACTCTTCGTGCAGGGCACCCCCGCCGAGGTCGAGGCGCAGATGCGCAAGCTCGCGCAGGGCCAGAGCATCCTCGACGCCGTCGGCAGCCAGGCGAAGGACCTGCAGCGCGGCGTCGGCGCGCGCGACCGCGACCGGCTCGACCAGTATTTCACCAGCGTGCGGGAGCTCGAGCAGCGCATGGAGATGTCGAAGGAATGGGAGAAGCGCCCCAAGCCCAAGGTCGCCGCCTCCCTGCCGCTCGATCCCGCGAGCCCCAAGGCCTACATGGAAAAGGTCCGCCTGATGTATGACATGGCGCGCCTCGCCTTCCAGACCGACTCGACGCGCTCGATCTCGCTCCTGCTCGACAGCGTGAATTCGCCGACGCTCGACCTCGACGAGGAGCACAAGCTCACCGACGCCTACCACAACCTCTCCCACCACGGCCGCTCCGAGGCGAAGATCGGCCAGCTCAAGGTCATCGACCAGTGGCACATGAAGCTCCTCAGCCAGCTCTTCAACGACCTCAAGGCCGTGAACGAGGGCGGCGACACGCTCTTTGATCGCACGATGGTCCTCTACGGCTCCAACCTCGGCAACGCCAACACCCACGTGACGACGAACCTGCCGGTGCTCTTCGCCGGCGGCGGCTTCCGCCACGGCCAGCACCTCGCGTTCGACACGACGCACAATTATCCGCTGCCGAATCTCTTCGTCTCGATGCTCCAGCGCATGGGCATCGAGTCGGACAAATTCGCGACCTCGACGGGGACGATGCGGGGGCTGGAGATGGCGCGGGGGTAGGGCTGCGTCACGTTTGTGGCGAGGAAGCTTAGGTCTGGTAGCCCTGCTCGTGAGAGCAGGGACCGACGGCAGCTTGCGGGTCCTCCGTCCCGCCTCTCACGAGGCGGGCTACCGCGAGCCTCGTCGTCACATGCGGCCGACTTTGGAGCCGTCGCCTCCCGTCGGTGGCGCGCTTGCAACTCCGCCAGCGTTGTGAATTTCCCCGCCTGCACGTCGGCGATTTTCTTCGCCGTGGCTTTTCGCCACGCCGTTGTCGCACGCTTGAGCTGGTGCAGGTAGATTTGGATTTCGCGACGTTCACTCGCGGTGAGGCAGGAAATCGCCTGCTTGATTTCGAGCACGCGCATGGCGGCACCTGATCGCGACGTTGTTTCGCTCATTGGGTGTGCCACACGGACAGAACCTTTCCGTCTTCCTTCGCAAGCACGGCGTAGGCGACACCGCCGAGCCGGTCTGGGGGTAGTGTGCCTTCGACTCGCCACAAACCGTCCTCGAGGGTTGCCGTGTATGGCTTCTGGTCGGCAATTTCCTTTTCGCCGTAAATCGGATTCCAGACGGCAACCGCAATCGCGATCGCAGTCTTCTCATCGGGAACGAAGCCGCCCTTCGGTTTCCAAACCATCTCCGTCACAGTTATCTTTGCGCAGGATGCCAGACACAGCATCCCGAGGAGCATCATGACAGCGATCTTCATTTTCCCTTCGCCGCTCCGAGTTATGGCGCGCGTTTCGCCTGTTCTACGGTGAGTTTTCAAACGTTACTTTCGGGGTTGAGTGAACGCCGTGCTCACTGCCGCCTCGTTCACTGTCGTTCCGCGCCAGAATTGAATCTTCGTTTCGTTCCAGCGCGCGAGCAACACCTCCGCGCCCTCGGTCGCGAGGAAGCCGTATTCCAAGGCATTCGCGGCGGGACCGGAGCGGGCGGGTTCAGTGAAGAGGGTTTTGGACTGGAATACTTCGATGATCTTGAAGGTGCGGCCCTCGATCGCGACGGGCTGGCTTATCTTTCTTCTCGCCGCCTCGAGCGGCGGTAAGTGGGCCAGCGGTGGGATGAGCCGCAGGAGGTGCCATTCCTTCGAGCCGCCGCTGAGGCCGTTGATCAGCAGGGCGGGTTCGCCGGTGGCGCTGCGGAGCGCATATTCGCGGCGGTGGTGGCGGCCGGCGGGGGTGGCGATCTCAACGGCGGATTGGGCGGTGACGCTGAAGGGCTGCGCGGCGAGCGCGCCCTCGGCGCCGTTGATGAGCTGGAGCGTCGGCGCGAACGGCCGCACTGCGTGGGCGGGCGCCGCCGCCGACTTGCGGGCGAAGCACGAGTAGCCGGAGAAGACGACAATTGCACCGAGCGCCACGAGCACGAGCTTGGGAACCCAGCCGATGCCCGCCTTCGCGGCCACGGGCTCACGCAGGCCGGAGCTGTCCGAGAAATTTGAAACCACCGCGGACCGGCCCTTGGGCAGGTTGAAGGACTGCTCCACGACCGGTCCGGGGACATCCAGCCCCTCGTAGAACTCGATCTCGTCGTCGGTCCAGCTCGCGACCAGCATGCGGTCGCCGGTGTCGGCGTTGAAATAGTGCGCGATGTCGCCGACCTCCACGCCCTCGGGGCCCTCGCCCTCGATCTGCACGACGCGGGACTCGTCCACGAGCGTGATGGCGACGGGCGTGCCGTCGAGGTTCACCTTCTCGCCGACGCGTTTGCCGGCCGCTTCCGCCGCCGTCATCGCGCGCATAGGCGTGAAAGGCCGGAACAGTTTCCACTCCGGGCCGGCCTCGCCCTCCTCGAAGACGAGCGTGGCTTCGTTCCCCGAGCCGTCCACGAGGCGGAACTCGTTCCAAAAATAATCTTCGCCCTCGATCTCGACGGCCAGGACGACGCGACCCGCGACGCGCACGCGCCAGCCGTTGAGCGTGCCGGTGGCGCCGAGGCGCAGCGCGGTGGGATTCTCGTGGGAGGCGCTCATCGGAAAAAATGCGGCACGAAACGGCTCAGGTTGCCCGTGATGCGCCGGGTGTCCTCGCGGAGACCGAGCCCCGCCGGCTCGTGATCGACGACCCAGACGCCGCAGACGGGACGGTGGCCGTTGAAGTCAGGCAGCTCCGCCATCGCCTGAAAGACGGGCGCCTCGTCCCCATAGGCACCGTCGGTCTCCTCGATTGCGACGCCGCCCTCGAACAACGCGACGTTCGCGCCCTCGCGGCTGAGCTTGGGCTTGCGCACGTAGCACGCGCCGAGCGGCGCGGTGGTCTCGAAGGAGGGCAACAAATTGGGATGCCCGGGAAATAACTCCCACAGAATCGGGAGCAGGCCCTTGTTGCTGAGCAGCATTTTCCAGGTTGGCTCAATCCAGCGCACGGCGTCATGCGCGAGGTGCGGCGCGAACTCTTCCGCCCACAACCACTCCCACGGGTAAAGCTTGAAGGCGTGCGTGACGCCCACGCCGTCGCGATCGACGAACATCCGGTGGCGGGCGTCCCACCCGAGGTCGTCGATGAACACGCTGCGCGTCGCCACACCGGCCTGCTCGCAGGTGTCGCGCAGGTAGAGCACGGTCTGCTCATCCTCGGGATGCTCGCGCACGCCGCTGAAGTGGATCGTCGAGCCCGCCCAGCGCCGCCACGCCTCGATCAGGCGCTCGTGGATCGAGTTGAATTGATCGGCGCCGGGTTGAGTTTCCTGGAGCCAGAACCATTGCGCGACGGCGGCTTCGACGAGCGCGGTGGGGGTGTCGGCGTTGTATTCGAGGAGCTTCGGCGCGCCACGGCCGTCGAATGCGAAGTCGAAGCGGCCGTAGAGCGAAAAATCGTCGCGCTCCCACGAGCGCGTGATCGCGGGCACGGCGGCGGCGGGGATGCCGAGGCGATCCCACCAACCGCGCTCGATGACGGCCTCGGCGGCGTCGATGCAGAGGAAGTGGAGATCGCGCGCGGCGGTTTCGAGCGCCGCGATCTCGGCGGCGGTGAATTCGTAGCAGGCCGACTCGTCCCAATACGGACCCTCGTCGTGCGAGTGGTAGGTGAGGCCGATGGCCTCGACCTTGGCGCGCCAGTCGGCGCGCGGGGCGCAGCGGTGGCGTTGCATCAGGAGTAGAGGGAGTGGGTGTTGGACGTGCGGCCGAAGCCGCCGCGCGAGATGTCCGTGCGCAGGGCCTGCGCGGCGAGCGCGGCCTCGGGCGTGGGCGCGGAGATGTTGACGATGCTGCGGTGCGGGGCCGCGCCCCACTGCCCGCCGAAGAAATACTGTTTCCGCGCCGGGTCGTAGTGGTTGTAGGCGAGCGGAAAAAAAGCGCGGAACGCCGCGTGGTAGTAGCCTGCGCCGGGGATGAAATGATCGTTGGCGTAATAGGCTTCCGCCGAGATCGCCGCGACGCCGCTCCCGCGCGGCAACTGCACGCCGCACGCGGAGAACGCCCCGACGGACACTCCGCCGAGCAGCACGCGCGTGACGATGCGACTGCGTTTCACGGTCCGCGCCGCGCGCTCAGGAAAACATCGCCGCCGCGATGATGATGCAGACGCCGAGAATCACCGCGCCCGCGACGATCGCGGCGGCGACGTTCTTGTTCTGCACAATCTCGTGATGGAGATCGCCGGGCGTGCACTTGTCGAAAATCTTGTAGCCGGCGATGGCGGCGAGGATGCCGACGAGGGAGAAGAGCACCATGTAGCCGACGGCCTGGCCGAGCGACTGGGCGTGCCATCCGGCGGGCATAGGGGCGGCGGTTTCAGCGGCACCGAGGGCAAGCGGCAGCGCGAGGAGGAGCGAGGCGGACGCGAGATGGGTTTTCATAGGGGAGAAGAAGCGGGACGCCCGGACGCTGCGAAGCGCCGTCGAACGTGTCAACGACCCGGCCATTACACGCCGGTGTGATTTTTCTTCGCGTCTCTCCTCGGTGCGCATCGAGAAAATCTGCCGTGGGGTGGGGCCGCTTCTCCGCAAGCGGCCTGAGTTGCGCGTGCGAATCACCATGGAACCCAGGCCGGCTCGGAGAGCCAGCCCCACCTTTTCGCCGCCACGCTCAACCGATGGTGCGGGTCGGCAGCCAAGGTTGCAGCGCGCGGCTCAGCGGACACTGCGCGCGATCGATCGGCGCGCCGGCGCGGTAGCGCGCGAGTAATTGCACGGAGCGTTGGGCGAGCAGGCGGCGGACCTCGCGACGGCGGCCTTTCTCGCGGGTGATGTTCATCGTGTCGTAGCCGGTCGTCTGGTGCCGCAGCCACGCGATGGTCGCGGCCTCGGCGCGCGCCTCGATGGGGATGCGCTGCGTGCGCGCGACGGTGCCGCTGCCGACGGGCGTGGCGTGCTCGGCAATCAGCAGCGCGAGGGCTTGCGCCTCGATGCGGTGCGTCGGGTGGAAATTAAGGTAGTGAAACACCGCCGTCTTGAAATCCACCGCGTAGTCTTCCTGCGCCGCGGCGCGACGGCGCCGCCCGGCCTCGAGCTGACGTTGGTAGGAGGGATCCTGCCGCTCGGTGACGAGTGCGGCGCGCAGCGCCTCGATGCGCGCGGCGGGGGCCCAGATGCCGCGCGAGAAGCGCTTGCGGCCCTTGAGCTCGATGACGGTGAGGGTGGGGCCGTCTTCCTTGATGCGCCGGCTGAGCGCGGCGTCGCCGGGTGGCAGCAGGGCCCAATCGTCGGGCACGGCTTCAAGCGCGGAGCGTTCGTTGATCACGTGGCGGGGCAGCGGGCCGGGGCGGACTTCGCGGGCGAGGGGAGGCATCGGGGAGATTGGGAGTGGGTCAGTTTGCTTCTGATCGAAACTGTGGGAGCGGGTTTACCCCGCGACACGTCGGGGCGTAAAGCACCTCCCACAACCAAACTGACCCACTACCGGGAGATTAATCGTAGAACCGAAAATCAACGTGGCGCGCCCGCGCCAGCCGCCGCTCCCCCGGGGTTTTTTCCCAGCTCGCAATCAGGGCATCGAGATGAGCGAGCTGGCGCTCGAGGAAGACGACGTCGTGGCGGAAATTCAGCTCGGTCCGCCGGTGCAGTTCGGCGCGCTTTTTCTCCGTGAGCGTGAAGCGCCACGGCGGCGAGCCCCGGTAGGCGCGCAGCTTGCGCTCCGTGTCGCGCCGCGCGGCGTGGAACTCCGCGACGGCGCCGCGCAGCCGGCTGAGGGGCGAGGCGGCGTCGAGCACATCGTTGGCGGCCTCCCACTCCACCTCCAGGCGCGTCAGCCAGTCGGCGTCGCCGGCGTCCCAGGCCAGTTGCACCTCGTGCCAGAGGCGCTGCCGCGCCGCGGTCCATTCGCCGCCGCGATCGGGGTGGAGGCGTTGCACGAGGCGGCGGTAAACATTGCGCGCCTCCGCTCCGGGCGGTGGCGTCGGGCGCGAGGCGGAAGGGCGCGGTTCGAAATCATCCTCCGCCTGCGCGCGGGCGTGGCCGCGGGCATGGCGCTGGCGGTCGTCGAAAAAATCATCCGCATCGTCGTCGAAGAAATCGTCGTCGTGATCTTCCTGCTGGCCGGCGGCGGAGGGGTTGGCCTCCTGTTCCTTCATCTCGCGCCAGAGCTTGCGGGCGGAGCGGCCGGTGAAAGCAGCCATGGCCTGCACGTGCTTGACGCGCTCCGCCTTGCCGAAGACCTCGTGATGCAGCTCGCGCAGGCGTGTGACGAACGTGGGAAACGTGCGGTGCAGCCATTCGTCGTAGGCAGGCCGATCGATTTGTTCATGGCGGTGCAGGTCGCGCGCGGCCTTTTCCTGGCGTTTCCGGGCGGCGTGCAGCTCCGCCCAGGCGGCGCGTTTCAACGGCGCGTCGTCGAGCAGCACGAGCGCGACGCCGGGGTCATGCCACGGATCGAACCCGGCCGGGGCGACGCGGCGGCGAGGGAGGGTGGGAGAGCTTCCGGGCATGGAGGGGCGGAAGGAAACGAGGAGCAGCTCTCGGCGCCAGATCCGAGCGCGGATATTTTTCCATCGCAGCGCGGACGGGGAATGCCCTCGTGTTTGCGGGGCGGCGCGCCATTTATGGCCGCGATGCCCCACGACCCCCACGCCGAGTTCGATCATAAGGTCCTCGATCTAATCGATCATAGTCCGGTGGGCGCGGTGCCCCGGACGCCCGTCTATCAAGAAGCGGTCACGCGCCTGATCGCATCGCACCAGATTTATGCGCACGCGGACCACCCGGATGGCTACGTGACCGTGCGCTCGTTGGCGGCGCAGCCGTGCTTCCACGCGGGCAACCTCGACGCGTTTAGGTCCGGTGCTATCGAGGCGACGTCGCTCGAGCCGAACGCGGCCATCTTCACCCGCTACGTTGCGTCCCTGCCGCCGGTGCTCCGGCCAAAGGCGGAGGCGCTCCGGCTGCACGTCGCCGGCCGGCCGGCGCACCACCGCAAGCACGGGGGCGTGGTCGCGCAGGATCCGGTGCATACGCTCTTCCTCGTGCCCGGCGCCGGGCCCAACCCGGGCATCCCGGGTAACTACCTCCACGGCTCCGTGCTCCAGCTCTCTGTCGATCCGGCCTCGGGCTGGGCGGTCCATCTGCACGACAGCGACGACGGCGCGGCTTTCTGCGAGGCGGCGACGATGCGTGACGCGTTCGACAAGCTGGACGAGGTGATCGCGTCCGCGCCGTTTCACCTCAGCGAACTGGTCGCGCTGGGTTTCCGGCTGAACTGAAATCGGAGAGGGAGAACGGGCTTCTCTTTCTGTCCGGTGGTGGCACGGTCGGATCCGCTGGGAGCAACCTTGCGGAGGCCCGTTCGTCGGGCGGGTGGCTCTCCACCCCGTTACCCCCTGTCGGAAATCCCATGAAGCGTGTCTCAACGTGCCTTGCCGTCTTGCTGGGCTGGGCGCTGGCCAACCCGGCCGGGGCGGCGGAGGCGACGGAGTTTTTCCGGCAGTTCTGCTTTGAGTGCCACGGCGAGGCCAAGGCCAAGGGGCATTTCAACTTTGAGCGCCTGGTCGCGCAGCCTTCCGTCGGACCGCACGCCGAGGCGTGGGACAAAGTGATCGAGATGATCGAGGCGGGGGACATGCCGCCGGCCGACGCGGACCGGCAGCCGGACGCGGCGCAGAAGAAAAACGCCGCCGCCTGGGTGCGCACGACCCTGCGCGACTACGAGCGCAAGCACGCCGGCGAACCGGGCCGCGTGATGATGCGGCGGCTCACGAGCGGCGAGTATGCCCATGCGATCCGGGACCTCACGGGGATCGAGCTCAAGGTCGGCATCGATGCATCGAGCGATTCGGCGGGTGGCGAGGGATTCACCAATTTCGGTGACGTGCAGTTTGTGCAGGATGCGACCGTCGAGCGCTACCTCGAGTCCGCCAAAGCCGTGGCCGAGCATGCGATGATCGGCGCGGGTCCGCTGGTATTTGGGCCCGATACGGGCAGCACAGGCCTAGAGCTCTTCGCGCTCAGCCGGATCAACGAGCTCTACGCGACGAAGGGCTTCCGCGTGGTGTCGGGCGAGGGTGGACGGCCCTTCGGGCTCGAACGCTATGGCAAGGCGTTCTACGCCGCGTGGTTTTTCCAGCATCGCGCGGCGCTCGGTGAACCGGCGGTGACGTTGCGCGAGCTGGCAGGGCGGGAAGGCATCACCGGCCGCTTCGCCGAGCACGTGGCGTCGGTCGTGAACCGCCCCGGCCTCGGGTATCCGGCGAACGAGATGGTCGCGCGGTGGGCCGCGCTGCGAGGGCCGGGCCGCGATATGGCGGCGGCCATCGCTCAGGCGCGGGCCGGCGCCGACGACCTCGCGAAGCATCTCACGACGTGGCCGAGCTGGTTTTTCGGGCGCGGCGATGTGGCGGCGGGCGGCGCGGGCGACGAGAGCCCGCTGGTCTTCGACGACCAGTCGCTGGCGGTCGAGATCAAGCACGCCTACGCCTATCCCCTCGGGCTGCGTTTCGGCCGCGGTGGGCGGGGCCCGGCGGCTCCGGCGCCGAACGCCCCCGTGAAAGTGTTTCTCCATCTCGCCAACATCAACCCGCTCGCGAGCGCCCGGCCTGTCGTCCTCTGGCGCAACCCCCGCGTGGTCATCCGTGCGCTTCCGGTCCGCACGCGGGGCGAGAGTGAGGCCGCGCCGGTGGCGGCCAATGCCGCGGCGGGTGCCCGGGCGCGTCTGCCGCAGGGCCCGATCCTGGCGACGAAATCACTGCGGTCCCTGTTGCCCGCCGAGACCGTGGCCGCGCTCGCCTTCGGCACGAGCCCCGATGGCTCGACGCTGGGGGCGGAGGATTTTGCGGCGACTGGCATGGTGACATTTGAGCTGCCGCCGGCCGAGACCGGCACGACCGCCGAGCTGCTGGTCGAGGCCGAACTCGGGGCGGATCGCGATGCGGTGGTGCGCGTCGTGGTGTCCGACACCGAAGGCGTGCCGGCGCGCGGGGCGCGGGCGCGCGTCTTCCTCGGCGATCCGGCGAGCGCGGGCTACCGGGTCTTTCGCGCGGGCATTGCGGAATACGCCGCGCTCCTGCCGCCCAATTCCCACGGCGAAGCCAATCCCGCCGACAAGGACCCGGTGCCCGCGCCCTTCGACAACACCTACAACAGCCCCGAGCACGACGCCTTTGTGCTGAAGGTGAAATACCAGCGCACCGATGCGTTTTTCACCGACAACATGGTGGACGGCGCCGACCGCGAGCGGCTCAACCACGCGTGGCACGATCTCCTCGGGTCGTGGCCCTACCACGACGCCTACCTCGGCCTCCTCGCGGAGCACTACGCCGTGAAACTGAAAAGCCCGCGCCTCGCCGATCTCGATGGCGCGCAGATCGCGGCGCTCCCGGCGGCGATGCGGTCGCACGTCGAGAAATTGCGCGCCCATCACGATGAAGTGACCCGGGCCTTCGCGCGCGCCGAGGCCGGGCATATCGAGGATGCCCTCGCGTTTGCGAGCCGTGCCTGGCGCCGGCCGCTCACCGCGCCGGAGCAAAAGCGCCTGAAGGATTTCTACCACCACACGCGCCAGGCCAACGCGCTCGACCACGACGACGCGGTCCGCGCCTTGCTCGCGCGGGTGCTCGTGGCGCCGGAGTTTCTCTACCGCGTCGAGACCGTGGCCGCGGCGACCGAGCAGCCGCTCAACGATTGGGAGCTGGCGAGCCGCCTGAGTTTCTTCGTCTGGGCCTCGGTGCCCGACGACGAGCTGCGCCGCGCCGCCGCCGCCGGCGAGCTGCGCCAGCCCGAGCGGCTCGCGCAGCAAGTCCGCCGCATGACCGCCGATCCAAAGGCGCGCCGGCTTGCGACGGAGTTTTTTGGACAATGGCTCGGCTTCTACCGCTTCGACGAATACCGCGGCGTGGACACGACGCGCTTCCCCGAGTTCACCGACGAGGTGCGCGCCGCGATGTATGACGAGGCGGTGTCCACTTTCGAGTATCTCGTGCGCGAGGGACGGCCGCTGCGCGAACTGCTCCACGCCGACTACACGTTCGTCAATCAGCCGCTCGCGAAATTCTACGGCCTCCAACGAGACGTGACATCGAAGGATGACGTCGTGCGCATCGATGGCGCCAACGCCCTCCACCGCGGCGGCGCGCTGCGCCTCGGCGCGGTGCTCACGACCACCTCCGCGCCGCTGCGCACGAGTCCGGTCAAACGTGGCGACTGGCTGCTCCGCCGCATCCTCGGCACGCCCACGCCTCCGCCCCCGCCCGACGCCGGCTCGCTGCCCTCCGACCCGAAGGCCTTCGGCGCGCTCACACTCCGCCAGAAACTCGACGAGCACAAAGCCAACCCCGCGTGCGCCAACTGCCACCTCCGCATCGATCCGCTGGGCTTCCCGCTCGAGGCCTTTGATGCAGTCGGGCGGTTTCGCACCGCCTACGACGACGGCGGGGCCGTCGATGTGACGGGAGAGTTTGCCGACAAATCCGTCATTGTCGGCGCCGATGGCTTGCTCACCTACCTGCGCGGCAAGGAGCCGCTCGTGCTCAAGACGCTCGCGAAAAAAATGCTCGGCTACGCCCTCGGTCGCACCGTGCTCGCCTCCGACCGCGCGCTGCTCGACGAGATGATCGCCGCGGGCGGCGACGCGACCTTCGCCGATCTTGCCGTGAAGATCGCCGGCAGCCGCCAGTTTCGCCACCGCGAAGGCCGCGACGACGAAGCCGCCCGCCCCTCGCAGTAAACTTTGTCCCAACCCTTCGCATGCCTACCCGGAATCCACACTCGCCTGTTCTTACGCGCCGCCGTTTCCTCCGCGGCACCGGCGTAGCGCTCGCCTTGCCGTGGCTGGAGTCGATGCCGCTGTTCGGCGCCACCGCGGCTGCGCCCGCCGCCAAGCCGTCGAACAAGCCCCCGCTGCGCCTCGGGATCGTGTTTTTCTCGAACGGCGTCGAGCCCACCGAATGGTGGGCCAAGGGCAGCGGCGCCACGATGGAGCTCGGTCCCGCCGCCGCGCCACTGCTGCCGCATCGTGAGGACATGGTTTTTATCCAAGGTCTCTACAGCCAGGCCGCGCTGGCCTCCACGAGCCCGCACCTCGGCCGCATGAACCTCCTCTCCGGCGCGCCCGTGAGCCTCGACCCCGGCGTGATCCGCGTCGGCACGACGATGGATCAGGTGCTCGCCGCGCAGATTGGTCATCGGACCGCCGTGCCCAGTCTCGTGCTCGGCATCGAGCCCAACGAACTCCGTCTCGAGGATGGCCTCTCGATGATCTACGGCTCGAGCCTCTCGTGGGTGTCGCCGACCAAGCCCGCGACGAAGGAGATCTATCCCTCGCGCGCTTTCGACCGACTCGTGGGCGACGGCACCGGACGCCGGCTCGACCGCAGCATCCTCGATGAGGTGCGGCAGGACACGCAGGGCCTCCGTCCGAAAATCAGCCGCGGCGACAGCGTGAAGCTCGACGAGTATTTCGAGTCGATCCGCGACATCGAGAAGCGCATCGAGCGCGCCGCCAAGGATGAGCGCCTCGAAGGCTGGCGCCCCACGCTCGCGCAGCCCGACATGCCGCGCCCGAAGAACGGCCTCCCGCAGGACGTGCCCGAGCACATGAAGCTCATGCTCGATCTCACGGTGCTCGCCTTCCAGATGGACAAGAGCCGCATCGCGACGCTGATGCTCAACAACGATCTTTCGCAGATGAACTTCAAGTTCCTCGAAGGCGTGCAGGGCGCGCTGCACCTCGACCTCACGCACAACGGCAAGGCCGCCGACAAGGAGGCGATGTATCTCAAGACAAACCAATTTCACGCCGCGCAGTTCGCCTACCTCGTGCAACGCATGAAGGAAATCAAGGAGGGCGACAGCTCTCTCCTCGACAATTCGATCCTCATGTATGCCTCGAGCCTCTTCGACGGCGACGCCCACAGCGCCGACCGCCTGCCGATCGTCCTCGCGGGCAAAGGCGGCGGCACACTGAAGACCGGCCGCATCCTCGATTATGGCAGCGCCGGCGACGAGAACCGCAAGGTATGCAGCCTGCACCTTTCGCTCATGGATCGCATGGGCGTGAAACTCGACCGCTTCGGCGACGCGAGCACGCGGCTGGCGGATTTATAGAAAACGAACGAGGCGACGAGCAAGCTCGTGCCCTACGGCTGTCGTGTAGGGCCCGACTTTGGTCGGCGCCCCGTTCACTTCCACGCCGCGTCGAAGAACCCTGCGTCCACGATCTTGCCCGGCCAGCGCGGGCCGGCCGGCTCGCGCAAATCGATGATGGCATAGTCGGGGAGCTTCGGGGTCTGGAGCGAGTTGGTGCCGTAGGCCTCGTCACGGAAATCCACGCCGCTGTTCAGCACGACGTAGCGCTGCTGCGGGCTGAGCGGGTTCGGAAAGATGAGCACGGGCGCGTGATGCGCGGCGTCGTAAGTTTTTCCGCGGAAGGTCAGTGCCTGCGCGTCCCACGCGAGCGGCAGCTTTTTCGTCGCGAGCATTTTCGCGAGCAGGCGGTTCGACGAGGCGTCGCCCCAGAGCACGAGGTGCTTGTTCGCGAGATCGTCTTCGGTGACGGCGGTGTCGTCCTTCACGATCACGTGGCCGCGGAAAATATCGCGCCACATCTTGACCGCAAGGCGCAGCTCGGCCTCGGCCCAGGCGCCGACCTGGGCGTTGAGCGGCTGGCCGGTCGGGCGCACGAAGAGAAACGGCTCCATGAACGCATCCATGATCGGGCCGCTGAGACCGGGCATCTTGCGCACCTGCTTTTGCCAGCGCTCGGCGGAGTAGGTGTGGTCTTTGAAGATCCAGCGTCCGCCTTCCTTCACGAGCCAGTAGTAGGGGACGATCTCGCCGAGCGCGACGGGCTGGCCATCGACGGTGAGCTTCAGGCCCGCGGCGCTTTCGAGGCTGATGTTGAACACGCTCACGTTCTTCGTCGTGACGTTGAGATCGGTGGGCGTGACGAATTTGAGATGCACGTCGGACCGCTCCCACGGCTGTTCCTGCTCCATGATTTTGATCCGGCCGGCCTCGGAGTAGCGCAACGTGTAGGTGGTGAAGTGCTCCTCGTCGGCCCACTTCGCGCGCGGAGTGGCGGTGATCGCTTCGAGGCGGGCGGCGATGGCGTTGCGGGTCTCCGGATGGTATTTGTGCTCGGTCTGGGGGCCGATGTAGCGCTCGAGCTTGAGGCCCTCGCGCGCCATGGCCTGCTCCATGATCTCGGAGGACTGGCGCTGGGGATCGAGTTCGCCGGTGTAGGCGAGGGTGGGGACCGCGCGGAAATTCGCGGCGTGGGCGGTGGCGTCATACCAGTTCCAGAGTTTCTGCTCCCACGGCGTGCGCTCGGGTTTGCCGGGGGCGAAGACCTTGGCGTAAACCGCCGTCTCCGCGAAGCCCGCGCCGGGCGACGATGCGGCCCAGAGCCCGGGGTAATGCGCTGTGAGATGCCACGTGCTCGCCCCGCCCATCGAGAAGCCGCGCACGACGATCTTGCCGGCGTCGATCTTGAAGGCGCGGCGCACGGCCTGCATGGCCTCCATCACATCGACTTCGCCGGCGAACTTGGTGGCGTTGCAGTAGCGGCCGTAGGCGTGGAGCACGATGGCGCCCGCGGGCACGATCTCGCCGGGCTTGGTCTCGTGCTCGGCGATGAACGCGAGTTCGCTGCGCTTCTCGTTGCGACCCGCGAGCACGACATCGAGGCGGCGCGCGACGCCATCGCTGCGCTTCCACTCCGGCGGCACCACGAGCGCGTAGGGCTGGATGGAGTCGTCGAGCTTGGAGCGGTAGCCGCGGATCACCAAGCCGGTGGCTTCGGTCCAGGGCGCCTTGCCGGCGCGCAGCTGCGCGACCCGGTCGCGGCCGGTCGCGAGCAGGCGGCGCGCGACCTCGACCTGCTTCACGTCGAAGAACTCATCGTAGCGCAGCGCCCAATCGACGGCTTTGTGAAACACCTCCACGTCGGGCAGCACGGCGAGCAGCCGGGCGTTGCGCGCCTTCGCGAGATCGGCGGCGAGCGTGTCGATCTCCGTGCGCAGTGTGGCGGCGCCGGCGGTGAGTTCCTCGCGTGCGGCCGCCGGGATCGCCACGCCCGCGGGCGGCAGACGCTTGGCGGGCGGCGGCGGAGTCTGCGCGGAAGCGAAGATGCAGAGTGAAAGCAGGAGAACGAAGCGGCGCATGGCGGGGTTAATTGGGTTTGGTTTTCGCAGCGACAGGACGCTGAGGCGGAGGAAAGACGTGGGGCGGCGGGCGGGTCAGCGCCAGATGACGGATGGGTCGATTTCCGCCAGCGTGCGCCGGCCGGTGAGGGCCATCGCCATCTCGAATTCCCGCCGCACGAGTCCGATCACGCGGGCCACGCCGTCCGCGCCCCCGACTGCCAGGCCATGCAGGTAGGGCCGGCCGATCAGGACGGCGGTGGCGCCGAGGGCGAGGGCTTTCAGCACATCGGTGCCGCGGCGGATGCCGCCGTCGATGAGCACGGGCACGCGCCCGGCGAGACGGGCGGCGACCTCGGGCAGGGCGTCGATAGTGGCCGGCAGGGTGTCGAGGTTGCGGCCCCCGTGGTTGGAGACGATCACGCCGTCGGCCCCGAGATCGGCGGCGCGGGCGGCGTCGTCGGCGTTGAGGATGCCTTTGAGCCAGAAGGGTCGCCGGGTGAGCGTGCGCAGCCATTCGATCTCCTTCCATGTCAGCCGGGGATCGAGGAGGGCGCTGTAGATGTTGGTTTCGCTGGGCCGGTGGGCCCCGGTGGCGGTGCCGAAACCCCGGAGGTTGGCGCGCTCCAGGCCCGGCGGCAGGGCGAAGGGCGTCCGGGTCTCGCGATGGCGCGGGCCGAGCACGGGCGTGTCCACGGTCACGACGAGCGCCTCGTAGTTCGCGGCTTCGGCGCGGTCGATGAGCGCACGGGTGAAGTCCCGGTCGCGCTGCACATAGAGCTGAAACCACTTGGGGTCGGGCGTCGCGGCGGCGATGTCCTCGAGAGTCGTCGTCGCCGAGGTGCTGACGACCAACGTCGCGCCGGCCGCCGCGGCGCCGCATGCCGTGGCGATCTCGCCCTCGGGGTGCGCGAGTTTGTGGTAGGCGCAGGGCGCGAGGAGAAGGGGGCTCGCGTGCTGGCGGCCGAGGAGCGTGACGCGCGAATCGATGTGGGAAACATCGGTGAGGATCCGGGGGCGCAGGCGCAGGCGGGCGTAGGCTTCGTGATTCCAGCGGAGCGTGTGTTCATCCGCGGCGCCGCCGCTGATGTAGGCCCAGGCGACCTCCGACATGCGGGCCGGCGCCGCGCGCTCGTAGTCGAAGAGATCGGCGAGCTCGTGGAGGGGCTGCATGGGGCGGTCGAAGAAGGCCGGCGAATGCGGCGGGCGGCAAGCTCGGAGGGGCGGGGCCGGTGGCGGAGCGGTCGTGGTTTCAGTGTGACGGCGAGGAGGCCGAATGTCGCGCGCGCCGCAGACGCAGCGCATGCCACAGCGTGGCCACCGCGCCCTCGTGATTGGGCAGGAGCAGCACGATGGCCAGCTCCTCGATGCCTGCGATCACCTGCACGACAATCGCCACATGGAAAGGCATGGCGCTGTGCCCCGCGAGCAGCGGGATGAGCGAGAACGCGCACGCCACCGCGCCGACCTTGGCCGCCCATGTGTGGTAGCAGGGGGCGCGACCAAGTCGGATAAATCCATAGACCACGACGGCGAAAAATGCCGCCAGCCCGGTCGCGATCCACGGCAGCTCGCGGCGCATGATGTCGGGCCACAGCAGCGCGATGCCCGACAGGCCGGTGACAAGCGTCAGGTAGTCGGCCGCGCTGTCGAGCTTGCGGCCGAACTCCGAGTGCGCGTTGAGCCGCCGCGCGAGAAAGCCGTCGAGCGCATCGGTGAGCAACGCCGCCGCGAGCAACGCCACGAACCAAGGTCGCGATCCGGCCAGCGCGGCGGTCAGCACCGCCGGGGCGAGCGCGATGCGTGTGCCGGTGAGAAGATTGGGCCAGCGCTTGGGGTTCATCGCGAGAAACGGGGAGGCGGCGGGCTCAGGGTAGCGCGAGTTCCCAAAGGACGGGTTGGCCGGGCCGGAGCGTGAGCCATGCGAAGCTGGGTCGCGCACCGTGCCTCGGGCGCGTGATGCAGCCGGGATTGAGCCAGCGCACCCCGGCGGCGTCGGTCTCATCGCGCGGGACGTGCGTGTGGCCGTGCAGGACGAACTCCGCGCCCCGCGGCGCGCGGGTGGGCGGGATATGCACGAGATGAAACCGCCGGCCTTCACGCTTGAGATCGAGTGTGAGCGGCCAGGGGTCCGAATCGCAGTTGCCGGCCACGACGCGCAGCGGCGGCCCGATGAGCTCGAACTCGGCGAGCGTCGTCACGTCGCACACGTCGCCGAGATGCCAGATCTCGTCGGCGCCGCGGAGCTTCTTGGGCAGCGAAGTCGGAAACCGGTCGTGGGTGTCGGAGATCACCGCGATGCGCATCATCGCGGAGCCTAGGTGCGCGGGCGCGGCTTGCACAGCGGTTTTTCGCGGCTCAATTTTCCCAGCCGTGCTGCGCAACCTCGCCATCGACTTCGACTCGTTCTTCGCCTCCGTGGAGCAGCAGGAGCGGCCCGAGCTGCGCGGCAAACCGGTCGGCGTCGTCCCCGTCATGGCCGAGACGACCGGCTGCATCGCCATCAGCATCGAGGCGAAAAAACTCGGCCTGAAGCGCAACGTCCGTGTCGCCGAGGCGCGCCGGCTTTGCCCCGGCATCGCCATCGTCGAGTCGCGGCCCGAGGTTTACATCGCCTACCATCGCCGGCTGAAAGCCATCATCGAGTCCTGCGTGCCGGTCAAAAAGGTGCAGTCGATCGACGAGCTGGAGTGCGAGCTTACCGCCGACTTTGGCCACGCGCCCGAACGGGCCCGGCAGCTGGCCCTGGACATCAAGACGAAGCTCGCGCGCGAGGCCGGCGCGCACGTGCGCTGCTCCATCGGCATCGGGCCGAACTGGTTTCTCGCCAAGGTCGCCTCCGACATGGAAAAGCCCGACGGACTCGTCGTGATCGACGACGCCGACATCCCGGGGAAACTCCTCCGCCTGAAGCTCACTGATTTCTGCGGCATCGGCGAAGCCATGGAGGCGCGCCTGCACCAGGCCGGCATCGACACCGTCGCGCAGCTCTACGCCACGAGCGCCGCGCAGCTCCGCGCGATCTGGGGCAGCGTCGAAGGCGCGCGATTCCACGCGTGGATGAACGGCGGCCTCCAGGAGCGCGAGGCGTCGCAGCACAACACCGTGGGCCACGGCCACGTGCTCCCGCCTCAAGGCCGCAACGACGCCACCGCCCTCGCCGTGCTCCACCGCCTCCTGCAAAAGGCCGCGATGCGCCTCCGCCATACCGGCCACTACGCCGGCGCCCTGCACGTCTCCGTCCGCTACCGCGACGGCACGAGCTGGAGCGGCGACCGCCGCTTCAACGAGACCCAGGACACGCTGCATTTCACGCGCGTCCTCAACGAACTCTGGGCCACCCGCCCGCGCGCCCACCTCCGCCTCGTGCCGATCCAGGTCGGCGTCATCCTAGCCGATCTCCTCGAGGGCTCCGCCCACACGGGCGATCTCTTCACCGCCGAGACCGAAAACGCCCGCGCGCGCCTCCACTCCGCCGTGGACACGCTCAACAAGACCTTCGGCAAGAACTCCGTCTACTTCGGCGGCGCCCACGGCGCGACGGACTATGCGCCGATGCGCATCGCCTTCACCCGCATTCCCGAGCCCGAGTTGGAGGAGATCGACGCGGCGCTCGGGCGGCGGCTGAAGCCGAGGAAGTAGCTGCGGATCACTACGGTCGGGGACATGGCGCGAGCAAGGTGTCGGCGGCGCCCGCAGGAACACCGATGCGAAATGATGCGCAAGCCTGTGGCCGCCGAGAGGAGGACGTCGGCGACGGGCGGCCTTGGTCAGAACAAGAAATACCGCTGCGCCATCGGCAGGACTTTGGCGGGTTCGCAGGTGAGGTGCTCGCCGTCGGCGGTCACGTGGTAGGTCTCGGGATCGACGACGATTTTGGGCATCGCGTCGTTGAGCACCATGTCGCGTTTGCCGACTTTGCGGCAGCGTCGCACGGGCTCGAGTCGGCGCGCGAGGCCGAGGTCGGCGAGTTTGCCTTTCTTGAGCGAGGCTTCGCTCACGAAGGTGATGCTCGTCGACGCAACCGCCTTGCCCGCGGCGCCGAATTGCGGGCGGTAGAATGTCGGCTGTGGCGTGGGAATGGAGGCGTTGGGATCGCCCATGTTGGCCCAGGCGATGAAGCCGCCCTTGAGCACGGTCTCGGGCTTCACGCCGAAGAGCGCGGGCTTGAAGATGACGAGGTCGGCGAGCTTGCCGATGGCGATGGAGCCGACGATATGGCTGATGCCGTGCGCGATCGCGGGGTTGATGGTGTATTTCGCGAGGTAGCGGAGCGCGCGGAAATTGTCGGCGGCGGGATGCGCCTTGCCAGTGAGCGCGCCGAACTGCGTCTTCATTTTGTGCGCGGTCTGCCAGGTGCGGAGGATGACCTCGCCGATGCGGCCCATCGCCTGCGAGTCGGATGACATCATCGAAATCGCCCCGAGATCGTGCAGGCGGTCCTCGGCGGCGATGGTCTCGGGGCGGATGCGGCTTTCGGCGAACGCGACGTCCTCGGGAATCTTCGAGTCGAGGTGGTGGCAGACCATGAGCATGTCGAGATGCTCGTCGATGGTGTTGACCGTGAAGGGGCGCGTCGGGTTGGTGGACGACGGTAGGACATTGGCCTCGCCGCAGACGCGGATGATGTCGGGCGCGTGGCCGCCGCCGGCGCCCTCGGAGTGAAACGTGTGAATCGTGCGGCCCTTGAAGGCGCGGATCGTGTCATCGACGTAGCCGGACTCATTGAGGGTGTCGGTGTGGATCGCGACCTGCACGTCGAGTTCGTCTGCGACGCCGAGACAGACGTCGATCGCGGCGGGCGTGGTGCCCCAGTCTTCGTGGAGCTTGAGACCGATTGCGCCAGCGAGGATTTGCTCGCGCAGCGGGGCGGCGGTGCCGCAGTTGCCCTTGCCCAGGAAGCCGAGGTTCATCGGGTAGGCCTCGGCGGCCTCGAGCATGCGGTGGAGGTTCCACTTTCCGGGCGTGCAAGTGGTGGCAAACGTGCCGTGCGCGGGGCCGGTGCCGCCGCCGAGCATCGTGGTGATGCCGGAGCTGATGGCCTCGTCGATCTGCTGCGGGCAAATGAAATGGATGTGCGAATCGATGCCACCGGCGGTTACGATGTGGCCTTCGCCCGCGATGACTTCGGTGGCGGCACCGACGACCATCGCGTTTTTCTTTTTGGTTTTGGGATCGGGGTAAACGGAGCCGATGCCGGATTGGATGCCGGGATTGCCAGCGTGGCCGATGCCGACGATGACGCCGTGCTTGATCCCGATGTCGGCCTTGATGACGCCGAGGATCGGATCGAGGATGAGTGCGTTGGTGATGACGAGGTCGAGGCAGTCCTTGTCGAGCGCGGTGGGCGACTGGCCCATGCCGTCGCGGATGACCTTGCCGCCGCCGAATTTGATCTCGTTGCCGTAGCCGCCGCCCTCGGCGACGAGGTCGCGCTCGACCTGCACGAAGAGGTCGGTGTCAGCGAGGCGCACGCGGTCGCCGACGGTGGGACCGAACATCTCGGCGTATTGGCGGCGGCTTAGTTTAAGAGCCATAGGGGAAATCGAATTTTAGCCACAGAGGGCACTGAGGTTGGCACAGGGATCACAAAGAGGCTGAATTGCTCCGTGATCTCATTTCCTTCTCTGGGACCTCGGTGACGAGGGTTTGGCTTTTGATTTCAAATCGAGGGAGCCGTTAATCTTGGCGTTGAGGCCGAAGACCTCGCGGGTGCCGGCGAGGGCGACGAGCTCGACTTCCTTGGTGTCGCCGGCCTCGAACCGCACGGCCGTGCCGGCGGGGATGTTGAGGCGAAAACCGCGGGCGGCGGCGCGGTCAAAGCGCAGTGCTTCGTTGGTCTCGAAGAAATGGTAGTGCGAGCCGACTTGGATTGGGCGATCGCCGGTGTTGGCGACCTCGAGCGTGAGCGTCGCGAGGTGGAGGTTTGCGGGGAGTGGGCCGGAGTCGGCCACGATGATTTCGCCGGGGATCATGGGGCGGAAAAGAAGAAACCGGTCGGAAAAGAAGAAAGAAGAAATTCCGAGCGCGGCTGAGTATGGCCGTTTCTTCTTTCGAGACAGGGTTTCTGCTTTCTACTTTTCATCGAATGGGGTGGTGGACGGTGACGAGCTTGGTGCCGTCGGGGAAGGTGGCTTCGACTTGCACGTCGTGAATCATGTCGGCGACACCTTCCATTACGTCGGACTGCTTGAGGATGGTCGTCCCGAAACTCATGAGGTCGGCGACGGAGCGGCCGTCGCGCGCGCCCTCCATAATCTCGTAGGTGATGATGGCGATGGCCTCAGGGTAGTTGAGCTTGAGGCCGCGAGCCTGGCGGCGGCGCGCGAGATCGGCGGCGGTGACGATCAGGAGTTTTTCGCGTTCGCGGGGAGTCAGGTGCATGGACAGGAAAGGTAGCGAGTAGTGAGTAGCGGGTAGCGAGTAGTCGCGATGAGAAAACTGGTTTGGCGTTTTGGATGCTCGCTACTCACTACCCGCTACTCGCTACTACAAAATCAAACCTGCAGGTGCTCTTTCACGACCTCGTCGGTGAGCGTCGCGATGGGGCCGGAAATGACGACGGCGCCGCGATCCATCGCGTAGAAGCGATCGGCGACTTCGCGGCAGAAATCGACGAACTGCTCGACCAGCAGAATGGCGAGCGAGTGCTCGCGGCGGAGCTGCTGCACAGCCTGTTTGATCTCGGCGACGTCGCGGGCGGCCTGATCGAGCGCGGATTGGGGCGCGCGGGGGGCCTTCAGCTTTTTCAGCGTGTCTCCGATCTGATCGATGATGCTGGGTTGGATGCCCTCGGTGGGTTCGTCGAGGATAAGGAGCTTGGGGTCGGTGAGCAGGGCGCGGCCGATGGCGAGCTGCTGCTGCTGGCCGCCGGAGAGCACGCCGCCCTTGCGCGAGAGCATCTCCTTGAGCACGGGAAAAAGGGCGAAGACCCGGTCGAGCGCGCTGCGGGCCGCGGCGCCCTTGCGGCCGTGGACGACGAGGCCGATCTGGAGATTCTCCTCGACCGTGAGATGCGGGAAGATGTCGCGGCCTTGTGGCACGTAGCCGAGGCCGGCGCGCGCGCGGACATCGATCGGGAGCTGTTCGATCGGCTGGCCGGCGAGCATGATGGAGCCGGCGCGGACGGGCAGCACGCCGGTGATGGAGCGGAGGGTGGTGGTCTTGCCGACGCCGTTGCGGCCCATGAGGGCGACGACCTCGCCCGGGTGAATCTCAAGATCCACGCCGCGGAGGATGTGCGAGCCGCCGATGTAGGTCTCGACGTCGGTAAGCTTGAGTAGCGGATTGGACACGAAAGAGGGATTCCTTTTTTAGCCACAGAGCACACAGAGCTCGGACACCGAGCACACAGAGCAAGACAGAGAGACATTTTTCTGACTCCGTGAACTCTGTGTCCGGGCTCTGTGAACTCTGTGGCTCATGATCGGGTTATTAACGTGTGCCGTGTTTGCCGCGGCCGAGATAAACCTCGCGGACTTTTTCGTCGGACTGGACCTCGTCGAACTTGCCCTCGCAGAGCACGGTGCCCTGGTGGAGCACGGTGACGACGCCGTTGGCGGCGATCTGCTTCACGAAGGCCATGTCGTGCTCGATCACGATGAGGCTGTGCTTGCCGGCGAGTGACAGGAGAAGATCGCCGGTGCGATCGGTCTCGTCGTCGGACATGCCGGCGGCGGGCTCATCGACGAGGAGGACCTTCGGGTCCTGCGCGAGCAGCATGCCGATCTCGAGCCATTGCTTCTCGCCGTGCGCGAGCAGGCCGGCCTTCCAGTCGCGTTTGGTGTCGAGGCGCACCGTCTTCAGAATCTCGTCGAGACGATCGCGGTCGGTGGAAGTGAGGCGGTGGAAAAGCGAAGCGAAGACGCCGCGCGGGCCCTTGAGTGAGAGCACCAGATTGTCCCAGACGGTGTGCTCGGTATAGACGCTGGGCGTCTGGAATTTCCGCCCGATGCCGAGGCGGTTGATTTCGTATTCGTTGAGCTCGGTGAGATCGTGGCTGGAGGCGGGATCGGTGCCGAAGTCGAGCTTGCCCTTGTCGGGCTTGGCGCGGCCGGTGATGAGATCGAAGAAGGTGGATTTGCCCGCGCCGTTGGGGCCGATGACGGTGCGCAACTCGCCCTCGTAGAGGTAAAAGTTCAGGTCCGTGATGGCCTTGAAGCCATCGTAGGACTTGGAGACGTCTTCGACGCTGAGCAGCGGGTGAGGCATCGGCGGAGTTTACTGTTTCGAAATTACGATTTGGCCGAGGCGGACTCGGGCGCGGGAGGCGAAGCGCTGTCCTTGGGGACGGTGCGGGCGGAGAATTTTTGCCACGCGGCCTTCAGGCGCGCCGGGATGCTGACGATGCCACCGGGAAGGAAGAGCACGACGAGGATGAAGAGACCGCCGAGGATGATGAGCCAGAGATCGGGATAGGCGCGCGTGGCCCAGCTTTTGAGGGCATTGATGCTGACGGCGCCGACGATGGGGCCGAGCAGCGTGCCACGGCCGCCGACGGCGACCCAGACGACGGCTTCGAGGGATTTGTCGGCCTGCATCTCGCCCGGGTTGATGATGCCGACCTGCGGCGTGTAGAGCGCGCCGCCGATCGCGGCGAGGAGCGCGGCGACGACGAAGATGAAGAGCTTGAAATGCGCGGTCGCATAGCCGCTGAAGAGCACGCGGTTCTCGCCATCACGGATGGCCTGCTGCACGAGACCGAACTTCGTCGTGCTCAGCCAGCGGCAGAAAAGAAACGCCAGCAGCACCGCGATCGCAGTCGCAATGTAGAGCCCGCGGCCGGTGGCGGGATCGGCGAGGCTGTGGCCGAGGATGAATTTGAAATCGGTGAAGCCGTTGTTGCCGCCGAGGAGGAGATTGTTGCGGAAAAACATGATCGACGCGGCGTAGGTGAGCGCCTGCGTGAGGATCGAGAAATACACGCCCTTGATGCGCGAACGAAACGCCAGGTAGCCGAAGACGTAGGCGATGATTCCGGGCACGAGCAGCACCATCGCCATCGCGAACGGGAAACTGGAGAACGGCTCCCAGAACGCGGGCAGCCGCTCCCAGCCGAGAAACACTAGGAAGTCCGGGATCGGTTTCTTGTATTGGCCGAGGTCGCCGATCATGCGCATGAGATACATGCCGTGCATGTAGCCCCCGAGGGTGAAGAACAGCGCCTGCCCGAGTGACAGCAGGCCAGTGTAGCCCCAGAGTAGATCGACGGAGATCGCGAGCAGGGCGTAGCAAAGATATTTTCCCCAGACGCCGATGGTGAAGTTGCTGATCACGCCGTTCGCATGAAGCACGGGCACGACGACGATCAGCAGCAGCGCGATGACGGCGACGGCGATGAGTTCGAGGCGGTGGCGAGTGGGGGCGCTCATCGGTTCAATCCTCCAGGCTGCGGCTGCGGGTGACGAAGAGGCCGGCGGGTTTCCATTGCAGGAACAGGATGATGCCGGCGAGGACGAGGATCTTGCCGAAGACCGCGGCGTCCTGCGCCAGATTCTGGAGGAAGCCACCGATGCCCGGCACCCAGCTCAGGCCGGGCGCGATGTAGGGCAGGTATTGTTGCAGCACCTGATCGATGCCGCCGATGCCGAAGGCGCTGAGAATCGTGCCGCCGATGCTGCCGACACCGCCGACCACCACGACCATGAACGAGTCGATGATGTAACCCTGGCCGAGCGAGGGCCCGACGTTGCCGATCTGGCTGAGGAACGCGCCGGCCAGGCCCGCGAGCCCGCTGCCGAGGCCGAAGGTGAGCATGTTCACGCGTTCGGTGCGCACGCCCATGCATGAGGCCATGGTGCGATTCTGCATCGAGGCGCGGATCAGCAGGCCGAGGGGCGTCTTCGTCAGGACGAGCCACATGCCGAACACGATCAGCATGGCGAACCCGATCACGAAGACGCGGTTCCAGCCGAGGATGACGTCGTTCACGAGCCAGTTGCCGCTCAGGTAGGTGGGACTCGAGACCTGGACGTTGTTGGCGCCAAACATGAGCCGCAGGCCCTGCTGCATCACGAGCGACACGCCCCACGTCGCGAGGAGGCTTTCCAACGGCCGGCGGTAGAGAAAACGAATCACACTGCGCTCAAGCCCGATGCCGACGATCGCGGCGGCGATGAAACTCAGCGGCAGCGCGGCGATGAAATACCACTGGTAGGCGGGTCCCGTGAGATTCAGCCCGAAGATCGGCAGGCTGAAGCCGAAGAACGGAATCGTGATGCCGGAGCCGAAGATATTTTGGACGAGATAGGTCGTGTAGGCGCCCACGGCGATCATCTCGCCGTGCGCCATGTTGATGACGCGCATCAGGCCGAAGGTGATCGCGAGGCCCAGGGCGGCGACCAAGAGGATGCTGCCGAGGGAGACGCCGCGGAAGAGCGTGCCGAAGAAATCCACCGAGGCGCGATGGCTCTCCACCGCGCGGAGGGCTTCGCGCGCGGCGCGGACGAGCACCGGGTTTTTTGCGTCCTCGGATTCCTTGAGCGAGCGTTTGAGAAAATCCGTGCTGGCGAGCGAGCGGAGCTCCTTCAGCTCGAGGAGGGAGGCGAGTTTCACCGCGTCATCCGCATCCTTGAGCTGCCCGAGCGCGATGGATTCGCGGAGGGCGCGCTTCACGTCCTCGTCGGTTTCGATGCCGAGGCGGGCCTTGAGCGCGGGGAGTTTCTCCACGTCCTGCGCGAGGCCGATGGTGAGGATGGCTTTGATGCGTTTCGCGGGTTCGGGCGCGGCGAGATCGGCGAGGTCGAGGACGGCTTTCATCGCGCGCCGGAGCGACGACGTGTGATCCGCGGCGGCGAGATCGGCGACGACGAGGCGGAGGGGCTGGCCGGTGGCGGCAGTGAGCGCGGTGCCGGTGTCGATGCGCGCGGCGGGCTGCGTGCCGGCCTCGTCCTTCTCGCCGGTGAGCACGACGGGGATTTTCGCGCCGTCGGGCGCGGTGAAGATGAACAGCGCGTCCGTGCGCCACGCCTCGAGCAGCGGCGCGATGGCGGGATCGGCCTGACCCATGAGCTGGCCGATGAGTTCGCGTTTCACAGCGGCGTCCTCGGCGAGCACGGCGCGCGCGATGATTTCGCGGGGCGTGGCGGCGCCGGCCGGCACGAGGCAGGCGCAGGCGGCGACGAAAAAGAGAATCCAGGCGAGGGGTTTCACAGGCACGACGCCCATTGCAGGAAGTCTGCCAAAGAAAAAGGCGGGCCGTTTTGCGGCCCGCCTTCGCGTGTCATGAAAATTACCGCTGAACTGGCGCGTTTACTTCGCCTGGAACTTACCCTTGAGCCAGGGCTCGCCGTAAACGTTCTGGAACGACTTCACGATTTTGAACTGACCGTCGGCCTTGGTCTCGCCGATGAAGACGTTCTTCGTGAGGTGCATGTTGGGCTGCGTGGTGACCTTGCCACCGGGGCCGTTGAAGGAGATGCCCGATTTCCAGGCGGCGCGGACCTTGTCCACATCGAACGAGCCGGCCTTCTCGACGGCGGCTTTCCAGAGGTAAACACCGACGTAGCTGAGGACCATCGGCGAGCAGGTGACGCGGCCCTCTTTGACGAGGCCGGGGACGTTGCTCTTCTTGAGCCAGGCCTGGAAGTCGGCGACGAACTTCTTGTTGGCCGGCGTATCGATCGACTGGAAGTAGGTCCAGCAGCCGAGCTGACCGACGAGCTGCTTGGCGGGCAGGCCGCGGAACTCGTCCTCGGAGATCGAGAAGGAGACGACCGGGCAGGTCTCGGCGGTGAGGCCGGCGGCGGCGTATTCCTTGAAGAAGGGCACGTTGGTGTCGCCGTTGAGCGTAGAGATCACGCAGGCGTCGCCGGAGGCGGCGAACTGCTTAATCTCGGCGATGATCTGCTGGTAGTCGGTGTGGCCGAAGGGTGTGTATTTGCCGGCGGAGATGATCTTGCCGGAGCCGTCCCGGCGGAAACCGCCGCCGATGTTCTCGAGCTTCACGCCCTTGGAGAGCAGATACTCGAGGAGCACGAGGTTCGTGGTCTGCGGATAGACGTAGTCGGAACCGAGGAGGTAGAACTTCTTTTTGCCTTCCGCGAGGTAGTAGTCGACGGCGGGCGTGGCCTGCTGGTTGACGGCCTCCGCGGTGTAGGCGACATTCTGCGACTCCTCCTCGCCCTCGTATTGCACGGGATAGAAGAGGAGGCCGTTGTTCTTCTCGTAAACGGGAAGGACGGATTTGCGCGAGACGGAGGTCCAGCAGCCGAAGGTCACGGCGACCTTGTCCTGCTCGAGGAGCTGCTTGGCCTTTTCGGCGAAGAGCGGCCAGTTCGAGGCACCGTCGACGACGACCGGCTCGATCTTTTTGCCGAGGACGCCGCCCTTGGCGTTAATCTCGTCGAAGGTGAAGAGCAGGATGTCGCGCAGCGAAGTCTCGCTGATGGCCATCGTGCCGGAGAGGGAGTGGAGGACGCCGACTTTGACGGTCTCGGCGGCGGACATCGAGCCAAGCGCGAGCGCGCCGGCAGCGAGAAGGGAGATAATTTTCTTAATCATGGAAGGAGGAATCGAAGATGGTGCGGCGGGGAGAACGGGCGGAGCCGCGCGGCTCCCCGCCGATGTTTTTCAGGAGTAACGGTGAAGGGAACGGCCAGTGACGGCCGGATTAGAACTTGAACAGACCTTGGACGCTGAAGATCGAGCTCGAGCCGCCGCGGTCGAATTTGTTGTAGGTGTATTCAGTGCGGACCATGAGGTTCTCGCTCAGCTTGAAGTTGGGGCCGACGGTGTAGCGGGTAGAGTCGCGGCCGGCAGTGCGGTCGCCGAGGTCCTCGCCACTCACGCGGAAGACGGTCGAGACCATCGGCGTGAACTGGTAGTTGAGGTAGGCGCCCCACGTGGTGCCCTTGGCGAAGGCGCCGCCGTTCTTGGAGAGGAACTCGAGGGCGATGGTGGCCTCCTTGGAGACCTTGTATTCGCCCCACACGTTGACGATGACTACGCTGTGGTTCTGGAAATTGCCCTTGGTGTCGTAGGCCAAGCCGGCCCAGAGCTTGAGATCACCGAGGCCGGTGGAGGTGACGTAGCCCTCGAACCCCGCGTTGCTCTTCAGCTCGCCATCGCCCTTGTCGATGCCGTTGGGCGAGAAGACGGAATCCACCACGGCGAAGCCGTAGCCGATCTGTTTGTCGGCGTAGTCGAGGCGCACGCCGCTGTGATAGGCGGGGATGCCGCCGAGCACGCCCACGGTCACGCTGCCGTAGGTGACCTGGCTCATGCTGTCCGGATGGAAGGCCTCGTAGCCGAGGTAGCTGAGGAACTTGCCGGCGGTGAAGGAGAAGCCGCCGCCCGCATCGTAGGTCGCGTAGGCATCGAGCACGGTGAGCTCGTTGCGCATCACGCCGGTCGGGATGTTGGGGATGTAGAACAGGCTGACGTTGCCGGTGACGGGCTTGAGGTTGAAGGTGAAGAGCGTGCGCAGGGCGTCGGCGCTCGGCGTGCTCTTGGCCCCGTTGAACAGGGTGTCGCTCGAGGCGCCGCCGCTGGGCTTGAAGTATTGATAGCTGCCGGCGGCATAGCCGCTGATGGACAGCATGTCGTTAATCTTGATTTCGGCGAAGGCAGGGAGCGTAGCGGCGGCGATGAGGCCGGTCGCGAGCGTGTGGCGTAGGTTCATTGGCTGTATGGAGGGTTGTTGTATTGCCCGCCCGGGCTTGGCCGGTTGGGTCCCTCGGATTTAGCAGCAACTTTGCCGACGCTTGCGTGTATGACATGGAACAGGCGTGTTTGGCCTGAAATCTGCACATGGAATCCAGTAATCCCGCTCATGCGGGATTTGGCTCCGTCTACCTAACCATGAAAAATAAACTCCTGATCGCTATCCTCGCCGCCGTGACCTTCGGCGGCTTCGGTCGCCTGCTCGCGCAGGCACCCGCCCCGGCCTCGGCCCCGAGCTCCTCGTGGACCATCACGCCCGCGGTCGTCTCGCAATACATGCTCCGCGGCGTCCGCCTCGGCGGGCTGTCGGCGCAGCCGGTCATAGAATACACCGAGGGACCGCTCACCGTCGGCCTATGGAATAACATCCCGCTCGCGGATCGCGTCCCCGGCCAGTCCAACCCCGAGATCGATCCGTATGCCTCCTATACCATGGAGCTGGCCAAGGACCTCACCTTCCAGCCCGGCTTCATCCTCTATCTCTACCCGGCTGCGCGCAAAAAGGACGGCTTCTATAAGATGACGTTCGAGCCCAGCGTCGCGCTCAACTACACCATCGAGGGCATCAAGCTCACGCCGAAGCTCTACTACGACACCGTGCTGAAGCAGACGCTCATCGAGGGGTCCGTCGCCTACTCGGTTCCGCTCAAGGAAATTGGCACCGAGCTCGCGTTCCTCGGCCAGTGGGGCACCTTCAAGGGCAAGGACATCCTGGAGAACAGCTCCCCCGCCACCAAGAACTGGGGCGAATACTGGCTCGCCGGCGTCACGCTGCCCTTCCAGCTCGACAAGCAGTCCAAGCTCTCGATCGGCTGGGCCTACACCAAGGGCCGCGATAATTTTCTGAAGACCGGCAGCGCCCCCAAGTCCGTCAACACCTCCGCCGTCGGCCGCGGGGTTGTCACCGTCGCATATTCGTTCTCGCTCTGAGTCCGGCCCGGTTTCCGGTGCCCCGCGCACCGGCGCAACAGCCCGCGCGATTTCGCGCGGGCTGTTTTGTTTTTCTCGTTGCGGGTCGCGGTGCGATCCCTCGCTTTTGCGGCCATGAAAGTCGGCATCGTCGGCGCCTCCGGTTACTCCGGCGAGGTGCTTGTGAAACTCCTCCTCGGCCACCCGCGCGTCACGCTCGCGGCCGTCACCTCCCGCACGCACGCAGGCAAGCCCCTCGCGGCCGTCATCCCGTCCGTGCGCGGCGCCGACCGCGGGCTGACCTTCTCCGACTCCGATCCGGCGGCGCTGGCCGCGAGCGACATCGATCTCTTCTTCCTCGCGCTGCCCCACGGCGCCGCGGCGACGTATGCCAAGGCCCTCGTTGCCGCCGGCAAGCGCGTGATCGACCTGAGCGCGGACTTCCGCATCGCCGATCTCGCCACCTACCAAAAATATTACGGCGACCACCACGCGCCCGAGCTGCTGGCCAGCGCGCGCTTTGTGCTGCCTGAGCTCACTCCTTCCGACTGGAAAACCACGGCGAAGCTCATCGCCGCCCCCGGCTGCTACCCGACGAGCATCCTCGTCCCCCTCGTGCCGCTCCTTAAGGCCGGCGTTGTCACGCGCGAACACATCGTCGTGAACAGCTACAGCGGCGTCAGCGGCGCCGGGAAGAAGGCCGAGGAGACCTATCTCTTCTGCGAGCGCGCCGAGAGCATCAAGGCCTACGGCCTCGTGAAGCACCGTCACCTCGCCGAGGTCGAGGAGCAGCTTGCGTTGCACACCGGTGCCAGGACCATCCTCCAGTTCAACCCGCACCTCGCGCCCATGCGCCGCGGCATCGCGACCACGATCACCGTGCCCGCGGCGGCCGGCGCGACCATCGAGACGCTCTACGCCGCGTGGCGCGCCGCTTATGCGGGCCGGCCCTTTGTCCAGCTTCTCGCCAGCGGCGAGACCCCCGACACTGCGCACACCGTCGGCACCAACCGCGTGGACATGTCCGCCGTCCACGATCCGCGCACCGGTAATTTCGTGATCACCGCCGCCGAGGACAACCTCGTGAAAGGCGCCAGCGGCCAGGCCGTGCAGATCATGAACCTGTGGTGCGGCTTCGAGGAGACGGCCGGGCTCGTCTGAGCCTGCGTCATGCGTGTGACGCAGGCCGATGAGGCGAGCCGCGCTGGGCTGCGGTCAGTCAGCCGTGCCCAGCACGGGACCCGCTTGATGGTCGGCCGCATCGATCACGATGCCCGCGCGCTTCAGCTCGGATTGCACCGGTTCGAGGAAGCGAGCCACCAGCTCCCGCAGCTCAAAGGTAAACTCGAGTTCCTTGCTGCATGTGACGAACGCCACGACCTCGGCGAGGTCCCGCACGTCTTCATCGGTGAAATGCTCCTCAATGAGCGACTGCCGGCCATCGTGCGCGACGAGTGTGGCGCAGAAACGCTCTTGGTCGGGATCGATGCAGCTAAGGGTGACCAAGCCGCTGAGGCGGGCTCGCGCGATACGCGCGGCCCACGTGGCCAGGGTCGCATGGGCAAACGCGACGTGGGCCAGGCGCACCTGCCGAAGCAGGGCCGGGCGTTGGGCGAGAAGGAGCGACAGTTTGTTCATGGATTTTAGGCGGCGCTTCGCGCCGTGGTTGAAGGTTAAGCAACGCTGCGGACGGCTGTGCCCGGCGGCGCCCAAAAGGGCGCCACAGGCGGACAAAATACCTGACGCTGACGGCTAAAACGCTGTCACGGACGGACTGACTTGCCTGCGGCTGTCATCGGGCTGTCTCACGGTCGGACTCAAATCACGAACGCCAAGGAAACGTGCATCTGAAAGCTGACGGGACTGAGCTGCCATTGTGCGCAGCGCGTCCGCTGCATGGGCAAGGCTTTTTTTGGCCTTTCTCCCGGCGGCGCAAAACCGCCGTCAAACCCGCGTCACGCGAGCTCAGCGCGAGCGCGAACTCAGCACATTGGCCAGCACCTGAAACGCGACGAACCCGATCACAAACACGTTGGCCAGCGCGAGCGCGGTTTCCTTCTCCGCAAACGCCGCCCCCGCCGCGCAGGCCGCCAGCGCCGCCGTGGCGGCGAGGAGGATCTTTCGCGGGCGACCCGTGCGCGCAAAGGTCGCCGCCACGCAAATCGAGATCACCGCAAACACCACCACCCCGAGCAGCGCCAGATCGTCGCCGGTGGCGATCAGGACTCCGAGGGAGATCAACGCCGCCGCCAGCACCGTGCCGAAGCAGGCCGCCCCCAGCCGTTGATCACGCGACAGCACGTGCCGCCCGAAGCGATCGAAGCACAGCAGCAGGTTGAACATCGGCTGCGCCGTCCACGACAGATAGATGAAGGCGTAGAAGAGCCCGAGCAACGGCCACCACAGCCAGTTGAGCCCCGGCTGCGTGCGAGCGAGTGAACGCACGGCGGAGTTGCCGAAGAAGATGCCGATGATGAACGCCCACTGGAACCGCGCCGACTGCCGCCCCATCCAGAGAAAATAGGCCAGCATCAGCCGGTAGATCGGGTTGCGCGCCTTGAGCGCCTCCAGCATCCCCTCGCGCGCATATTCCAGCTCCGGATCGAGCCGCAGCGCCTCGCGGAAATGCTCCTGCGCTTTTTTCGGCTGGTTGCGGTGGAGCTGGTTCCAGCCCTGGTTCGCGTGGGAAAACGCGTCGTCCGGCGCGCGGTCGAGCGCGTAGTCCACCGACTCCATCGCCTCGGCCTTGCGCCCGAGCCGCACCAGCGCCATCGCGCGCAGGTTGGCGGCGCCGACGTGCTCGGGGTTGAGCGCCAGCGCCTGCTCCGCCGCCTCCAGCGCCGGCGGCCACTTGCCGCGGCCGAGCTCGATCGAGGCGAGCAGCGCAAAGTGATCCGCGTCGGCGGGATCGAGGCGGATGGCCTCCCGCACCGCCGCGAGGGCTTCGTCGCTCCGGTCGTTCTCGCGCAGCACATGCGCGTGGACGTTGTGCAGAAAGGGCTCGTCCGGGGCCAGGCCCACGGCCTGCCGCGCGGCCTCGAGCGCGGGCTCGCGCTTGGCCTGCTGCAGCCGGCTGAGCGCGAGCAGCGCGAGCGCCTGCGGATCGTCGGGCTGCTGGGCGAGGGCGAGCATCGATTCGCGCTCGGCGTCGGCCGGGCGCGACTGGGCGAGCAGCAGCTGGGCGCGCGTGAGGTGCGCGCTCATTTCGAGATCTTCATGTAGGCGAGGATGTCGTCGTAGAGCCCGCTCTGGTTGGCGTAGAGCGCGTGGTTGCGCGCGGTCTGGAACCAGTCGCTCACGGTCGGCTTGTGCCGCTTGGCGGCGTCCAGCAAATCGCGGGTCGTGATCGCCTGGAGCGAGCCGGCCTTCATGGCGTCGCGGAGCTTGGCCTCGACGGCCGCGTCGACCACGGCCTTGAGGTCCGCGCCGGAGAAGCCGTCGGTCTTCTTCGCGAGCTGCTCAAAATCGATCTCGCCGGCCGGCTTACCCTTGAGCGCCAGCCGTAGGATCGAGGCGCGCGCGGGGGCATCGGGCGGCGGCACGAAGAGGATGCGGTCGAAGCGTCCGGGGCGGCGAAACGCGGGATCGAGGTGCCAGGGGGCGTTGGTCGCGGCGAGGATGAGCACGCCCTCGTTGGACGAGGCGACGCCGTCGAGTTCCGAGAGGAACTGGTTGATGATCTGGCGACCGCCGCTCTTGAGCATGTCGGTGCGGTTGGCGCCCAGGGCGTCCACCTCGTCGAAGAACAGCACGCAGGGCCGGTGCGCGCGCGCCTGCGCGAAGATGCCGTGCAGGTTTTTTTCGCTCTGCCCGATCCACATGTCGAGCACGTCGCTGATGCCGACGGCGAGGAAGCCGGCGTTCACCTCACCGGCGGTCGCGCGGGCGAGGAAGGTTTTTCCGCAGCCCGGCGGGCCATACATCAGGATGCCGCCGCCGATTTTTTTCCCGTAGGCCTTGAAGAGATCCGGCTGCTGGAGCGGGAGGATGATCTTCATCCGCACCTCCTCCTTCACGGCGTCCATGCCGCCGACATCGGCAAAGTTGGTTGTGGGTTTCTCCGGCTCCTCCGCGGTGCGCGACTCACCCGGCAGATCCCCGGCGGGGAGGCGCTCGCGCGGTTCCTCATCGTTGTCCGCAGCGCCGAAATCGAACGACGGTGTCTCCGGCTCCGGCGCGGGCGCCGCGGCCTTCGGCAGCTGCGGGGCGGGGCGCGCCGGGAGAAATTCGCCGAGACTTTTCTCGAGCCCGCGATCGGCGAGGCTGGCGTCGGCTTCGCGCGCGCGCGCGTATTGGCGCGCGGCGAGGCGCGGCTCGCCGGCGTGGAGCGCGAGGCGCGCGTGCAGGATCAGGGCGCGCGGATCGGGGGTGTCGCCCTTGACCATGTCCTCGACGATCACGAGCGCCGGCCCGTGCTTGCCCTGCGCAAAAAACGCCGCCGCGAGCCCGAGCTTCGCGCCCGTGTGCCGCGGATCGAGGGCGAGGGCGCGCTTGCAGAGCGCCTCGGCGACCGCAAAGCCGCCGCTGCGCAGCACCGCCTCGGCCACGTGGAGGAGCAGCGGGAGGTTGTCCGGCGCGAGGCGCAGCGCCTCTCGAAGCGCGGGCGGGACAAGCGGGGAGTCGAGCGGATCGGACATTCCGCGCAATCAAGCGCGGGCGGCGGACAGCGCCGAGCTATTTTTTCTTCGTGGTTTCCGTCGCCGAACCGGCGGCGGGCGCATCGGCCTTGCGGAGAGGCAGGCCCGCGGCCTGCCAGTCCTTGAGGCCACCGGCGCTGGCGGCCTTCACGCCCTTGGCATTGAGCGCGGCGGCGACGGTGCCGGCGCGTCCGCCGGAGCGGCAGTAGGTGATGACCTGCTTGTCGCCGACTTTGGCGAGAAAGTCCTTCCACTCCTTCTGCGTTCCGTCGAAATCGCTCTTCGGCAGATGCAGCGCGGGGGCGGCGAGGCCGGTCTCCTGACACTCGGCCGCTTCGCGCACATCGACGAGCACGGCCTTGCCGGATGCGACGAGCTTGGCGGCGTCTTGGGGCGCGATTTTCGGGGCCGTGTCGGCGGCAAACACTGCCACGGCGGTGGCAAGCAGGAGGGAAACAAGGTGACGGAGTTTCATGGGGGAAAGGAAAGCTGTCCGGCTTTTCCGGCGAGGCAAGGCAGCTGGCGTGATTGGCTTTGCTTCAGAACGGAGTGATGAGGGGAATGGTCTGGCGGCGATGCCGACGATAGACATGGAAATCGCGATCCAGCGTCCATATCACGCTGTCGCCGTGGCTTTCTGACATGCGCACGAGGCACGCATCGGCAAACGACATCGGCATCTCGCGGTAGCGGCGCATGAGGTCGCGGACGGCGCGGTATTCGGCGTGCAGATCAAATTCGCTGCGGAGGAAGCCGGATTCTAACAGATCGAAAACCCGCTCCGCTTCCTGTCCGTCGCGCTTTAGGAGAAAGCACGCCTCCGAGATCACGGCGTCGCAGGTAAGCACGGTCGGCGGGGCGGAGCGCGCCTGTTCGGCGGCCCACGCGTTTTGACGTTCGCTTGGGGAAAGCAGGGCGACAATGGCCCCGGCGTCCGCGATCCAAATCTTCACCGGCCGTAGCCTTCCATGTGCTTCGGATTGGTCGCCAGATCGGTCGAGCCGCCCTTGCAGGAGCCGATCAGGTGCTTGATCACGTCGTAGCCGGTCCTGGCCTTCGCGGGCTCGGGGGTCACGCCATAGGCGCGCAGCGCGCGGCGCACGAGGTCGCCCTGCGAGAGCTTCTCCAGCTTGGCCCGCTTGCGGAGCGCGGCACGCTCCGCCTTGGAGACGCGGATGGCGAGGGTCTCGGTGTGCATGGCGCTCAGGCAAGACACTTGCTGGTCAAAAGCAAGACAGGGGGCGCACCCCTCACTTCGCCAGATCGTAGAGCGCGTAGCCGGCGAGGAGGTTGGGGAGGGTGCGGCAAGGCGTGTGCCAGTTGCCGGCGAGGTGGGCGCGGCGCGAGATGCGGATGCCCTTGGCCGCGCAGAAGTGCTCGAAGTCCGCGATCGTGAGCGGATTCGACGGGCGGCTCTCGAACCACTCGGTCGTGTAGACGGCGTTGCGGATCTTGCGGCCCAGCATCAGGGCGTTGACGCGGTTTTTCCAGAAGCCGTGGTTCACGAAGCCGACCGTGAGCGCGCGGCCGACGCGCAGCGCCTCGAGGATCACGCCCGTGGGATCGGCGAGCTCCTGCACCGTGCGCGAGCAGATGACGCGATCGAAATGTTTCTCGGGAAACGCCTGCATGAACGTCGTCATGTCGCCCTGGTAGGCCGAGAGGCCGCGGCGCACGGAGGCGGTGATGCGCGCGAAGTCCAGGTCCACGCCCACGGCGGAGACTTTCTTCGTCTGCACGAGGTAGTCGAGCAGCGCGCCCGTGCCGCAGCCGAGATCGAGCACCCGGGTGTTGGGCTCCACCCAGTCCCCGATGATCTGCATGTCCACCGTGCGTTTCTCCGTGGGGCGCGTCATGGCTAGATCGAGTAGTTCGAGTCGTAGTGCTGGCCGCGCTCGAGAAACGCGCGGACGAGCGAGTAGAGCTCCTCGCTCTCGAGGAGAAACGAATCGTGGCCGAGGTCGGTGCTGAGCTCGGCATAGCTCGCGCGCTTGCCGGCGCGGAGGAGAGCGAGCGCGAGGGCGCGGTTCTGCTCGGGCGGGAACAGCCAGTCGCTGGTGAAGCCCACGACCAGCGTGTCGCCCTCGATCGGGGCGAAGGCCTGCTCGAGCGAGCCGTAGGCGTGCGCGAGGTCGAACTGGTCGAGCGCGCGCGTGATATAGAGATACGTGTTCGCGTCGAAGCGGTTGATGAAGCTCTGGCCTTGGTGGCGGAGGTAACCCTCGACTTCGAACTGCTGCTCGAAGGCGGTGGCGTCGGCGCTGGCGTTCTCCTTCATCTTACGGCCGAACTTCCGCTGCATGCTCGCGTCGGACACGTAGGTGATGTGCGCCATCATGCGCGCGATCGCGAGGCCGGTGCGCGGGCCGGCGTCGCGCGGATAGTCGCCGCGGTTCCAGGCCGGGTCCTGCATGATGGCCTGGCGGCCGACCGCGTTGAACGCGATCGCCTGCGCGCCCTCGCGGCCGGTCGTGGCCATCGCCAGCACGCGGCGCGTGAATTTCGGAAACTCGATCGCCATCAGCATCGCCTGCATGCCGCCCATCGAGCCGCCGATCACGCCGTGCAGCTCGACGACGCCGAGGTGGTCGAGCAGGTGCTTTTGCGCGCGCACCATGTCGCGGATGGTGACGAAGGGAAACGTGATGCCGTAGGCGCGACCCGTCTCGGGGTTGATCGACGAGGGGCCGGTCGAACCCTGGCAGCCGCCGAGGACGTTGGCGCAGACGACGAAGAAGCGGCGCGTGTCCACGGCCTTGCCGGGACCGATGAGGTTGTTCCACCAGCCGGGCTTCTTGTCGGCGGGCGAGTGCCAGCCGGCGCAGTGGTGATCGCCGCTGAGCGCGTGGCAGATCAGGATGGCGTTGTCCCGCGTGGTGTTGAGCTGCCCGTAGGTCTCGTAGCGCAGGGTGAAGCCGGGGATGACCTGCCCGCTCTTGAACGTGAACGGCTCGCGATGGATGTAGTCGCGCGGCGCCACGAGCCCGACATCATCGGGCGCGAGGTGGCGCTGGGCGGCGTCGGCCGCCGCGGTGACTTCAAGATCGTCGGTCATCCGGAGGCGGGGACGAAACCACCGCCCGCCCCGCGAGGCAAGTAACCGGGCGGGTTATGACGGGGTGTCCGGGGCCGTCTATTCGCCCGCAATCGCGGGATCGATTTCCTCGTTGGAGAAGACCTGCTGCACGTCGTCGTTTTCCTCGAGGGTTTCGTGGAGCTTGGCGAGGGTGGCGGCGACTTGGCGATCGGTGACGGGCACGGTCGTCGTCGGGATGTAGGCGAGCTCGGCGCTGTCGGGCTTGAGGCCTGCGTGCTCAAGGGCGTGCGAGACGCGGTCGAAGGCGTGAAGGGCGCAGCGCACCTCGAAGCCGTGCTCGCTTGCAATCACGTCGTCGGCGCCGGCTTCGAGGGCGATTTCCATGAGGCGATCCTCGGTGATTTTCTCGCGGGCGATCAGGAACTGGCCGGCGTGCAGAAACTGGAAGGCCACGGCGCCGGTGCTGGCGAGGTTGCCGCCGTGGCGGGCGAAGGCGGCGCGGACATCCTTGGCGGCGCGGGTCTTGTTGTCGGTCGTGGCCTGCACCACGAACGCCACGCCGCCGGGGCCGTAGCCTTCGTAGGTGATTTCCTCGTAGGTGAAGCCGGGGAGCTCGCCGGTGCCTTTCTTGATGGCGCGGTCGACGTTTTCGGCGGGCATGTTGGCGTCGCGCGCCTTGAGCACGAGGGTGCGGAGGCGGGCGTTGCCGCCGGGATCGCCGCCGCCGGATTTGGCGGCGAGCGTGATGTCGCGCGAGAGGCGGGAGAAGACCTTGCCGCGGCGCGAGTCGGTGACGGCTTTCAGCCGTTTGACTTTGGACCACTTGTTATGGCCGGCCATCGGGAGAGCGGGGAGGAAAAGCTAAGAGCTGAGAGTCTGGAGCTGAGAGATCAGGCAACAGAGCCGAGAGCCAGGGGCTGAGTTTTTGCTCTCAGCTCCAGACTCTCGGCTCTCAGCCAAAATTATTTCTTTTTCTTCGGCGTCACGTTCTTCACCACCTTGCCGCCGGGGCTGACCGCGACGGCCGGGGGGGTGTCGATCGGGTCCTTCATGCGGTTGATCACGAGCTGCTGGCCGATGGAGAAGAGGCCGTTGACAAAAGAATACAACGAGAGCGCGCAGGAGAAATTGTAGCAGATGAACGCGAAGATGTAGGGCATGAACTTCATCATCTTCACCTGCGCGTTGTCCACGGAAGGGGTCGGCGTGAGGTGCATCTGGATGATCATCGTGGCGCCCATGAGCAGGGGCATGATGTTCAGCGGGAGCGTCATGAACCCGAGGGGAATCTGCGCGATGGTGTCGGTGGTCGAGAGATCGGGCGCCCAGAGGAAGGGTTGGAAACGCAGCTCGGCCGCGCTGGGCAGCATGGTGAAGAAGCCCATGAAGAAGGGCATCGTGAGCAGGATCGGGAGGCAGCCGCCGATGGGATTAATCTTCCGCGTCTTGAACAGCTCCATCGTGGCCTGCTGCTGCTTCTGGGGGTTGTCCTTGTATTTTTCGCGGATGGCCTGGAGCTCGGGCTGAATCTTGGCCATGCGCTTGGCGGACTTGGAGGCCGAGAGGGTGGGGTAGATGAAGATGATCTTGAGCGTGAGCGTGGTGAAGACGATGGCCCAACCCCAGGCCCAGGAGCTGGCCGGCATGGCATTGTGGATCCAGGTCATCAGCGTGAGGAGGATTTCGCTGAAGAACCGGAAGAAACCAAAATCCATGATTTTGTGCTGATCGGCCTTGAAGACTTTGCCGTTGGAGAGACGCGCGTATTCCTTGGGGCCGACGTAGAGGGATCCGCCGAGCTTGAACTCGCCCTTGGCCGCGAGCGGCTTGGTGTCGAAGTGCGCGCTGCCGGTGATGCCGTAGGCGTGCAGATCGTCGTCGTGCAGCTCGGGCACGAGTTTTACGCGACGCGTGATGAGGTTCGCGGCGGGCTCGTCGCCCGTGAGGATGCTGGTGAAGAACTGGTTTTTCACGGCCACCCACGTGAGCGGGCCGCCGCTCTGGATTTCCGGACGCAAGGGATGCGCGCCCATGCCGAGGAAGCCGCTGCTGGCCTCGAGATCGGAGCGGGGAATGAAGGTCTGGTCGCTGCCGTTGGAGAAACCGGTCTTCAGGTAGAGGCCGGGATCGGCGCGGTCGTTGGGCGCCGCGGTGCCGAGCGAGAAGCCCACGCGCATGGGGGTGACGGCCTGATCGGTGAGGTTGCGGAAGATCGTCTCGTGCCGGATGAGGTAGGGATCGGTGGCGTCGCCGGTGTTGGGCGAAACGATGTAGCGACGTGTGACCTCGAGGCGGCCTTCGAACACGGCGCGGTAAACAATCTCGTTCGCGGTGTGCGAGACGCGTTCGTAGCGCGTGCGGCGGTCGAGGCCGGCGAAATCGACGAAGGCCAGGATCGGATCGGCATGGTCCTGGTTGAAGACGTAGGGTGCGGGTTTCTTCAGCTCGGCGGTGTATTTCTTGAAGGCGACCGCGAGCAGCGCGCCGCCGGAATCGGTGAAGCGGGCCTCGATGAAGTCGTTCGATAGAGTCGTGACGGTGGCGCTGGTCGCGTCGCGGTTGACGGCGGCAAAGGCGGTTGACGCCGCGGGCGCGGCCGTCGCGCCGCCGGTGGCGGCGGGTGCGCCGGGCGCGGCGGGATCGGTGGCCACGGGCTTGGTCTCGACCGGCGCGGGTGGCGGCGGGGTCTTCGGACCGTAAATCATGAAGACGAACGCTGCGACGAGCAGCAGGACGCCGATGGTGGTGTTCTTTTTGTCCATTACGACGGAGAGGCGGAGGGAAGCGGGGACGGAGAGAGGCGGAGTTACGGCGCTCAGGTGGCGCTGCGACAGACGGGATGGGCGCGGCGCGGCGGCACCGGATCGTAGCCGCCGCTGTGCAGCGGCGTGCACTTGGCGAGGCGCACCGCAGCGAGGGCTGTGCCCGCCAGCGCGCCGTGCGTCGCGATCGCCTCGGCGGCGTAGTGCGAGCACGTCGGATGGAAACGGCAGCCGCAGCGGCCCATCGTGATCACCGGCAGGGCCGGGGCGAGGGTGCGCTGGTAGAGGCGGATCAGAAGGAGCAGCGCTCCTGCCGGCAGCCGGGCGGCCGTCCGCGCAACGCGGCGGAGCATCGGGGCCATCGTTGCGCGGCTCATGCGGAAGAAGGTGTGATGCGTGTGCAGGCCTCGGCGAAACGGGCTTGCAGCTCGGCCATCGGCCAATCGGCGGCCCCCGAGCGGGCGACGATCACCAGATCGCAGCGGGCAGGCACGCCCTGCTGGTGCTGGCGAAAGAGTTCGCGGAGGCGGCGCTTGGCGCGGTTGCGGCGCACAGCCCGGCCGACCGCCTTGGTCGAGGCGATGACACAGACGCGTGGCTTGGCGTTGCCGGTGACGGGCACAGGTTCGCGATCCTTCCACCAAACGGTGAAGGCGCGGGCGTCGACACGCCGGCCCTGATCGCGCACGGCGCGGATTTCGGCCGGCCGCCGGAGGTGCTGCTCAGGGCGGAAACGCATGGGCGGGAGGACCCTGCGCGGGTGGAGCCTCGCAGGAACCGCAGCCGGTGGAATCAGACGACGGTCAGCCGCTTGCGGCCTTTGCGACGACGGGCGCGGATGACTTTGCGGCCGCCCCGCGTGGCCATGCGGGCGCGGTAACCGATCTGGCGGGCGCGTTTTTTGCGGTGCGGGCGGAATGTGGGTTGCATGGTTTTTTGAGAAAAAGAGGGTCATGGGTGCCGGACGGCGAGGGGGGTGTCAAGGGTGGGCTTGGCGGGGTGGTGGCTCAGTTTCATTCTGCAATGGGTCCGATACCCCAAGTTTGCTTCGGCTGGGTTGGGTAGCGGGGAGGGGCCGCCCCCCCGCCCGACACCAGGGGGCGGGGGCGGGGCGCGCCCAGAAAAAAAAAAAAAAAAAATGATGTGGTAGATGGAGATGACCCGCAGAAGGACAGGGCGGG
>JAEUHC010000013.1 GCA_016794785.1 Opitutaceae bacterium
GCGTTCAGGGGCGCAGTTCGACCGAGTGCAGCTTCGCTCCGGGCAGAAACGGCGTCGGCTCGCCACGCACCCACGCCTCGTGTCCGGCGCGGAAGAACGGCGACAGCGGATGCGCGCTCTGGCCGCCCGGCATGTGAAAGATGCCCTCTGCCTCGTGGCCGGGAGAGACGACGAGCCGTTCGCTCGCGCCGTTGCGCGGATTCTGGACCCGCGGCATGTCGGCGTCGCCCGGCAGCGGATCGCGCGGCATGTTCAGCCAGCGTCCCAGCCAGGGAAACGCATAGGTGAAGGGGTGCCGGATCTGCGCGGTGTTGCGCGCGCCCCAGGTGGCGCGGGCAGGTTTCACGCCTTCGCGGGCGAGCTCCGCATTGACATCGTCGGCGGCCGCGAGGAGCAGGTCGTCCCACGATTCGTACTGCGGGCCCAGCAGGTGCAGCGGTTTCTCCCGCAGCAGCGACCACAAGGGCGTCTCGAGCAGGAGGTCCCGGTGGTCAAATTCCGGATACCTTTCGACGCAGGGCGCGAAGATCGGGGCAAAGACGCGCTCGTGCACGGCGGCGCGGAACATCTTCACGAGCCGGAAGCTCACGGCGTCCACGGTGGCGCGCCCTTCCCACTTTTCCGCCGCCGCCCGCAGCGCGGCGCGCGCGCTGTCCCGGGCCGTGGCTGCGGGAGTGAGAGTCTGGAGCAGCAGTCCGTGCCACGGGGTCAGGAACAGCGCGCGATCATCGAGCAGGATTGCCAGGAGGTCGGTCGATCTCGCCTGCGCGAGCGTCGCGAGGCGGTCGCGGATCTGGGCGGCGCGCGCGGGCCGCCGGTATGCGCCGTCGCCCAGTTTCGCCAGGGCGTCGCCGCCGACGTGCCGCTGGTTGCCGGACCACAGCCGGCCGGGGTGCACGGTGTCCGGGCCGAAGACGACGGGAATCTCCGCCGCTGGCAGATAGCCATCCCACTTGCGATCGCCAAAGCCCCAGGTCACGGGCAGCCGGCCGTCGAAGCCCACGCGCTTCGGCACCCGGCCGGCGATGGTCCAGGCGACCGTGCCGGCACGGTCGGCGATCAGGATGTTCTGCGCCGGGATGCCCGCGCGGTGCGCGATGGCCACCGCCGCCGCCGTCGTGGTCGCACGCTCCAGGTCGAGCAGCGCGAAATTCGTCGCGTCGGGGTCGTGCGCGACCATGCGCAGGGCGAGCGGCAGGCCGCGGTCGTCGGCACCGACCACCGGACCCCAGACGGTCCAGTCGTAGTCGACCGAGACGGGTTTCTCGCCCTTGACCGGGATGACTTCCGTTCGCCGCTCCATCGGCACGAGTTCATCACGGCCGGGCACGCGATAGAGCGTATGCGCGATGCTGTTACGTTCGACGACCACGAGGTCGCCGGTGTCGATGCAGGAGTTGGTGAAGCCCCACGCGACCTGGCCGTTGCTGCCTGCCACGACCGCCGGCGTGCCGGGCAGCGTCACGCCCGTGACGGTGCGTCCCTCGGCTTCGATCGATGCGCGGTACCAGATGTTGGGCACGCCGTGGTCGAGGTGCATGTCGTTCGCCAGCATGCCCGCGCCCGAGGCCGTGAACGATCCGGCAAGGGCGATGGCGCTCGAACCGCGCATGAAATCGGGTTCGCGGGGTTGAAACGGAAACGCCTCGCGCTCCCGCCGCGGGCTGAGGTGGGTGAGCAGGGCGGGAGGCGTGGTCGCGCCCGGCATCGTGGCGCCGGTCTTCTTCGCGCGCAGGTTGATTATCCTGGGTCCCGGGATCGGGGCCGCCGGGGCCGTCGAGCCGTCGAGCGCCGCGTCGGCGGGGGTGGCGACCGGGGCGAAGAACGCGAGGGAATCGGCGCCGTATTCGTCGCGCAGCGCCATCAGCGTGCGCTCGTAACCGCCGTCCTCGAACTGCAGGTCGATCGTCATCGCATAGACGACCAGGACCGAGTCCTCCATGCGCCAGGGCACCGGCGGCTGGCGCAGCAGCAGGTATTCGAAGCTGCGTTCGCCGAGCGCCGCGACCCCGGCATTCACGCCTTCGCTGTAGGCCGCGAGGAGCGCGCGGTGGCCGGGCTCCAGGCGTTCGACCACCTGGCGGGCGAGCGCGCGGAAGCCGTGCATTCGGATGCGACGGTCGCGGGGCAGGGCGCGCGGACCGAAGAGCTCCGCGATTTCGCCCGCGGCGGAGCGGCGCAGCAGGTCCATTTGAAAAAACCGCTCCTGGCCGTGCAGCCAGCCGAGCGCGCGCGCGGCATCGACGCGGCTCGCGGAGCGGACGGTCGGCACGCCGCGGGCGTCGCGGGTGACGGCGACCGGCCCGGAAAGTCCGGCCACGGTGGCGGTCCCGTCGAGCTGCGGCAGGCTGGCCCGCACGCGCCAGTGGATCCAGGCGAGCAGCAGTGCCGCCACCACGACGAGGAGGCTGACGGCGCTGGCGAGCAGGCGCAGGCGTTGGGAGGCCGCGGGAGTCATGGGCGCAGGGGGCGGGTCACAGGCCGAGGGCGCGCCGGATCTCCGCGACGAGCTCGTCGGGGGTCCGCGTGATGTCGAGCGTCAGCGCGTTCCGGGGCGCCTCGAGGGTGTCGAACTGCGACTGGAGCATCGCCGGCTTCATGAAGTGCTGGCGCTGTTTCATCCGGTCGAGGATCAGGGCGAAATCCCCCGTGAGGTGCACGAGCAGCACGCGCCTGGGGTCGGGAATCGCGGCGGCCCGGTAAGCCTCGCGCAGCGCGGAGCAGGTGACGATGGCGTTCTCGCCCCGCGCGAGGTGGTGCGCGAGGTGCGCGCGGATCGCCGCCAGCCAGGGCGCGCGGTCGGTATCATCCAATGGGATACCGGAGCTCATCTTCGCGACATTGGCCGGCGGGTGAAAGTCGTCCGCGTCACGAAAACTCCAGGTCAGCTGCGCCGCGAGCTTCTCGCCGACCGTCGTCTTGCCGCTGCCGGCCACGCCCATCAGGAGCACGGCGACCGGGTCGCGCAGTTCCCAGGCGCGGTTGACGACGGGATCGCGGCCCTCGTCGAAGTCGAGGTAGTCGAACATCGTCGTGATCGGCCGGTCCTCGAGCCGGCTTTCGGCGATGCGGCGCGCGAGTGTGCCGGCGCCGGGGTCGCGCCAGCAGCGTTTCATCATGAAACCGTTCCAGATCTCGCATTCCTCGTCGGTGCGGGGCCCGCCGCGCTGCTCGGCCCACTGCAGCAGTTCGAGGTCGCCGAGGTCGCCGGCGAGGGTCCGCGTCTTCAGGTCGTCGTAGGCGATGCGCAGGAAGCTGCAGCAGCGCTTGTCGAAACCCTGGCCGAGGTTCTCCGCGTAGTCGGCGACCGGCAGCTGGCCGGCAGCGTGCAGCCGGATCTTGTCGAGCATCCGGCCGAAATAGACGAGGCGACCCACGCGGGCGTAGGGGGTGCGGAGTCCGGGGACGTGAGGCATGGAGAGAGTCGAGGTAAGGTGTGGGACGCGAGCCGGGGAAGGCGGTTGCCGCCCGGCGCACGATGCTGGGCAAGAGCGTTCCCGGTCAGATTTCGAACATCAAACCTCAAACCTCGGCCCTCCCGCCCCCGCGCTCACTTCCGATACAACCGCCCATAGTACAGCCCCGTCGCCAGCACGCCCAGCAGCCAGGTCGGGAAATTCACCCACAGCTGGTGGAAGGGCACGGGATAATTCCGGCAGGCCCAGATGATCAGCACGTGTTTCACCGCGATCAGGATCCAGCAGGCGAGCATCATCCATTCGAGCCGCGGGTTCCGCGGCATCGGCCGGTGGACGCGCACGTCCTGGACGAACGCGTTCCGGTCGACCTCCGGGTGCGATGGGCGCCCGGTGATCAACTGGAAGAGATTGGCGAACATGGGTGGGGCGGCACGATGGCTCCGTCGCGGACGAATTGCAAAGGCGGTCTGCAGCGCCTCCAACCCCGTGGCGGCGCAGCATTGAACTGCGACCCGGGTTGAGCAGCGTGGAGCGATGGCCGAGAACCCGCCGCCTGCCGCCCAACCGCCCCTGGAAACGACGCCGCCGCGCCTGGCGACGCCGAGCGCGACGGCGGCCGGCCTCACGGCCGTGGCGAAGACCGCCCGGCTCGTGGGCCAGGTCGGGGCGGTGCGTGGCACGCGGTTGCTGCTCGAGGTGAATCAGGTCGACGGCTTCGACTGCCAGTCGTGCGCCTGGCCCAGCCCGGATGGGAATCGGCATGCGTTCGAGTTTTGCGAGAACGGCGCCAAGGCGGTGGCCGACGAGGCGACGCCGCACCGGATTGGCCGGGACTTCTTCGCGCGCCGCAGCGTCGCCGAGCTCGCGACCCAGTCCGACCACTGGCTCAACGCCCAGGGGCGGCTCGTCGAGCCGATGGTGCTCCGGCCCGGCGCCACCCATTATGCGCCGATCGCGTGGGACGAAGCCTTTCGGCTGATCGCGGACGAACTCCGGGCGCTGCCGACGCCCGATGCGGCGGCCTTCTACACCTCCGGCCGGACGAGCAACGAGGCGGCGTTCCTCTGGCAGCTCTTCGCGCGCGCCTTCGGCACGAACAACCTGCCCGACTGCTCGAACATGTGCCACGAATCGAGCGGCGTCGCGCTCAGCGAGAGCATCGGCATCGGCAAGGGCACGGTGACGCTCGCGGACTTCGAGCACGCCGAGGCGATCTTCGTCATCGGGCAGAACCCCGGGACGAACCACCCGCGGATGCTGTCGGCGCTGGCCGACGCGAAAGCCCGCGGGGCGAAGATCGTGTCGATCAACCCGCTGCCGGAAGTGGGCATCGAACGTTTCAAGAACCCGCAGGACTTCCTGCATCCGCTCAAGGCCTTCAAGACCCTGCTCGGCGAGGGGGCACGCCTGTCCGACCTCTGGCTGCAGCCGCGCATCGGCGGCGATCTCGCGCTGTTCAAGGGCCTGATGAAGGCGATGCTCGAGGCGGAGGACGCGCGGCCCGGCACGGTTTTCGACCCGGCGTTCATCCGTGAGCATACCCACGGATTCGAGGCGCTCGTGGCCGACCTGCGGTCTACGTCGTGGGACGACGTGGTGGCAGCCAGTGGCGTCGCGCTCGAGTCGATCCGGGCCGCGGCGGCGATCGCCGGCGCGTCGCGCGCCACGATTGCCTGCTGGGCGATGGGCCTGACGCAGCAGCCCGCCGCGGTGGCGACGATCCAGCAGGTGACGAACTTCCTCCTGCTCGGCGGACATCTCGGGCGGCGCGGCGCCGGCGTCTGTCCGGTGCGCGGCCATTCGAACGTGCAGGGCGACCGCACCATGGGCATCTGTGAGCGGATGCCGGAGGCCTGGCTGGACCGGCTCGACGCGGAGTTCGGCGTGCGCTCACCGCGTCACCACGGCCTGGATACGGTGGGGACCATTCGGGCCATGGCGGCGGACCGCGTCGGGGTGCTGGTCGCGATGGGCGGCAACTTCCTCTCGGCGACGCCCGACACCGAGTTCACCGCGGCGGCGCTCCGGCGCTGCCGGCTCACCGCCCACGTGGCGACCAAGCTGAACCGGGCTCACCTCGTCACCGGCCGGACGGCCCTGCTCCTGCCGTGCCTCGGCCGCACCGAGCGCGACCGGCAGGCGGGCGGAGAGCAGCTCGTCTCGACGGAGGACTCGATGGGCGTGATCAACGCGTCCCGTGGCCGGCTCGAACCCGCCGCGCCGACGCTGCTCAGCGAACCGGCGATCGTCTGCCGGCTGGCGCGGGCGGTGTTGGGGGAAACGAGTCGAATCCCCTGGACGAAGTTCGAGGGCGACTACGACCTGGTCCGTGAACGGATCGCGCGGGTCGTGCCGGGTTTCGCGGACTACAACCGGCGGGTGCGCGAGGGGCCGTTCCATCTGCCGAATCCGCCGCGGGACGGGCGGGTGTGGCGGACGCGGACCGGCCGGGCGAATTTCACCGTGGCGCCGATTCCCGGCGGGGTGACCGGACCGGGCGAGTACCTGATGATGACCATTCGCACGCACGACCAGTTCAACACCACCGTGTACGGCCTCGATGATCGCTACCGCGGCGTGTTCGGGGGGCGCCGGGTCGTGTTCATGCACGAGGCTGACATCGCGGCCGCGGGCCTGCAGCAGGGGCAGCTCGTCGATCTCACCAACCGGCATGGCGGCGTGGAGCGCGTGGCCCGCGCGTTCATGGTCGCCCCGTATCGAATCCCGCGCGGCTGCGTGGCAACCTATTTTCCGGAGGCCAACGTGCTGGTGCCGATCGACAGCGTGGCGGCGCGCAGCAATACGCCGACCAGCAAGTATGTCGTCGTGACCGTGCAGCCCGCATGAGCCCGACCCGGGAGCGCGGCCGCCCCCGGTCGCATGAATCGGTAATGCGGCCGGGACGGCCGCGCTCCGGGGCGGAAAAGTTCCATGATTCTCACCCTGGAAATTTGCGCCGATGATTCCACCCAGGGAACCTAAGCGGGGCGTTTTCCGTCAGAACTTCGCATGAAAACCAGTCGTTTCCTCCTCCTTACGCTTCTGGGGGCGCTGCCGGCGGTGGCCGCGCAGGAGACCCCGCACAAGATCGTCGCCCGGGCCGAGGTGAACTTCTTCGAGCCGAAGAAATTTACCGACGTCAAGGACAGCTCGATGGGCGACTATGAACGCACCACGTATCTCGATCAGATCCGTGATCACCTGCTGGAGCAGGCCAAGTACTACGTGCCGGAAAACCACACCCTCGTCGTGACGTTCACCGACATCGACATGGCGGGCGACTTCGAGCCCTGGCGCGGTCCGCGGTTTGATGACATCCGCATCGTGAAGGACATCTATCCGCCGCGCCTGGTCCTCACGTTCCAGCTGCGCGATGGTGAAGGCCACGTCGTCAAGGAGGGCCGCCGCGAACTGCGCGACCTCGCCTTCCTGATGAAGATCACCATGGCCTTCCGCGACGACCCGGTGCGGCACGAAAAAGGGCTGATCGATGACTGGCTCCGGGCGGAGTTCCCGCGCGTGCGCTCCAAGTAGACGGGTGTAGGGGCGAGACGTTGGCGTCGGCCGCCGCGCGTTTGACAATGCGCGCGGCCGTTTTTGTTTTTGCGGCTTGAGCACTCCGCACGCTGCATCCGCCGGCCGGCTCGACAAGTGGCTGTGGGCCGTCCGCGTCTTCCGGACCCGGAGTCTGGCGAGCGATGCGTGCCGCGCGGGGAGCGTCGCGGTGAATGAAATTCCTGCTAAACCCGCGCGTGAGGTGCGCGCCGGGGAGACCGTGACCGTGCAGCAGGGCCTGGTGCTGCGCACCCTGCGGGTGATGGATGTGCCCCGTTCGCGCGTGGGGCCGAAGTTGGTCGCCCAGTTTTGCACCGACCTCACTCCTCCCTCTGAAATCGCGCGCGCGAAGGAGCAGTCGGTGCAACATTTCCTGGCGCGGGAAAAGGGCAGCGGTCGACCGACCAAGCGCGACCGGCGGCTGCTCGACGACCTGTTCCGGTGAATTCCGCGGGTCCGGAGCCGGAACCGGCCGGTCCCGAATTCCCTTGCTTATGCCGGGTCCCCGTGCACGGTGACCTCGCTTCGTTAGAGAGAAAGCGTTAGGTGACAGTTTCTGGTGAGTCGTTGGCTGAGCGTTTGGCTTAAGTGATGATTTCGAAACCCAATAGTGGGAACGGACTGGCAGCGGACGGTCGATCTACGAGACATCACAGATGAGTAATTCCAAACTATACGTCGGCAACCTGTCGTTCAAGACCACTGAGGACGAGCTCCGCTCTTCCTTCGGCCAATTCGGCAGCGTGACCGACGTTTACGTCGCCATGGACAAGATGACCGGCCGCCCCCGCGGCTTCGCGTTCGTCACCATGGGCACGGCCGAAGAGGCCAAGGTCGCGGCAGAGAAGATGAACGGCGTCGACCTCGGTGGTCGCCAGCTCACGGTCAATGAGGCCCGTCCCAAGGAAGAGCGCCCGGGTGGCGGCTTCGGCGGTGGCGGCGGCGGTCGCGGCTTCGGCGGCGGCGGCGGCGGTGGCTACGGCGGCGGTGGCCGCGGTGGTTTCGGCGGCGGCGGCGGTGGCGGCTTCGGCGGCGGTGGCCGCGGCGGCGATCGCGATCGCGGCGAGCGTCGTTACTAAGCCTTCGCTCTCTCACGAGACGATTTTTCGAGGGACGAAGCTCCTCCGGGGCTTCGTCCTTTTTCATTTCCAGTCCAGACCCAGCCATGCCTTTCAAAGCTCTCAATCTCTCCGACTCCGTCCTTCGCGGTGTGCAAGCCGCCGGCTACACTGATCCGACGCCCATTCAGCTGCGCGCCATCCCGGTCGTGCTCGGCGGAGGCGACCTCGTCGGCTCCGCGCAGACCGGCACCGGCAAGACCGCGGCCTTCGCGCTGCCCATCCTCACCCGTCTCGGCGCCCACCGCCGCGGCCAGCCGGCCCGCGTGCTCGTGCTTGAGCCCACGCGCGAACTCGCGGCGCAGGTCGAGACCGCTTTCCGCGACTTTGCCCGCTTCACGGACATCCGCGCGGTCGCCGTCTTCGGCGGCGTCGGCTACGGCGTGCAGCGCTCCGAACTGAAACGCGGCGTGGACATCATCGTCGCCACCCCGGGGCGCCTCGTCGATTTCCTCAAGACCGGCGAGATCACGCTCAAAGACATCTCGATCCTCGTGCTCGACGAAGTCGACCGGATGCTCGACATGGGCTTCCTGCCCGTGGTGAAGGACATCATCGCCCGCTGCCCAAAGAACCGGCAGACCCTCTTTTTCTCCGCCACCGTGCCGCCCGAGATCGCGGCCGTGGCCTCGTTCGCGCTGCGCAACCCGACGCGCGTCGAGTGCGGCGTGAACCGCTCGGTCAACAAGTCCGTCAACCACGCCATCTACCCGGTGGCCTTTGATCAGAAGTTCGACTTGCTGGTCGGCCTCCTGCAGCAGACCAATTTCGACAGCGTGCTCGTCTTCTCCCGCACGAAGCACGGCGCCGACAAAATCGCGCGCCGCCTCAAGGACGCCAACCACTCGGTCGCCGTCCTGCACGCCAACCGCTCGCAGAACCAGCGCATCGAGGCCCTCAACGGCTTCAAGAGCGGCAAGTATGAGATCATGGTCGCCACCGACATCGCCGCGCGCGGCATCGACGTCGCCGGCGTGACCCACGTGATTAACTACGATGTGCCCGAGAATCCCGAGGACTACGTCCACCGCATCGGCCGCACCGGCCGAGCGCAGGCCGTGGGCGACGCCTTCACCCTCGTGTCGCCGGAAAATTTCTCCGATCTCCGCGACATCGAGCGCTTCATCGGTCAAAAGATTCCCGAGCTGCGCCTCGAAGGTTTCAACTACCGCCCGATTGTGCCGCGCCCAGCGCCGCCTGAGGGCCAGGGTCAGCAACGGCGCGGCGGCCAAGGCGGCCAGCCCGGCGGAGGGCGCGGACGCCAGGGCCTGCGCCGGTTCGGCAGCCGGCGGTAGCCATGGCGGGTGTCGCAGCTGTCGAGCGGCACCTCGCCGCACTGCGCGCGTGCGAACGCTGCCCGCGGATGCACCGGCCCGCAGTCGTGGGCCGGACGGTCGCGAGCCGCGTGGTGCTCGTCGGCCAGGCCCCGGGCGACAAGGAGCCCAAGCTCGGCCGGCCCTTCGCATGGACGGCGGGCAAGACGCTCTTCAAGTGGTTCCATGGCGCACTCGGCTGGAGCGAAGATGAGGTGCGGGATCGGATTTATTTCGCCGCCGTCTGCCGCTGTTTTCCCGGCAAGCGGCCCGAGGGCGGCGATCGGGTGCCCGCGCCCGAGGAGATCGAGGAGTGCTCCGCCTGGCTCGAGCGCGAGTTTGCGCTCCTGCGGCCCACCCTGGTCCTGCCGGTGGGCAAACTGGCGATCAGCCAGTTCCTCGGCGAACGTCCGCTGATCGAGACCATCGGAAAAAACTTTCCCATCACCTACCGCGGCCACGCGGTGGAGTGCATTCCGCTGCCGCACCCCTCCGGCGCTTCGCCGTGGCATCGCATGGAGCCGGGCAAGACGCTACTCGGCTCCGCCCTCACGCTGATCGCGCGCCACCCGGCGATTCGCGAGGCGGATGCATGCTGGTAGCCCTGCTCGTGAGAGCAGGGCCTGGGGAGTTGAAACGCGCGATTCATCCCGGCTCTCACGGGCGGGCTACCAGAACACAAAAAAGGCCGCGCGATGAAGCACGGCCCTGATTGTGATTGGCTTCAAGTGGCTCAGACCTCGTAGGCCGGGAGCAGCTTCTCCACGCGCACCTTGTCGAGACGGGCGAAGACCGGCACGCCGTTGTCGTGGGGAATGGCCACCTCGCCTTGGATGAGCGGCTGGGCGTAGCGGATGAACTGGAAGTTCATGCTCACGCCGTCCTCGTTGATCCATTCGCGGGGGAGCTTCTTCACGGAATTCGCGACATCGCTCAGGGGCGCGAGGCCGGTCTCGGTGGTGTATTGGTCGCCGTCGCCCCGGAGGAGCGTGACCATCTTGTCGGTCTCGCCGTTGATGGCGGCTTCCACGGCGGCCTGGCCCGCGAGATAGGCTTCGTTGACATCTGTCTTCGACGCGGCGTGCGCGGCGCAGCGCTGGAGCAAGCCGGGCTTGGCGACGCGGATCTTCACGCCGGGGAGGCCTTGGCCGAGGATTTCGGAGAGCGCGTCGCCGGCGCCGCCGAGCGTGGCGTGGCCGAAGGCATCGGTCGCACCGTCCGCCGCGACGTAGTTGCCGTCGCCATCGACAAGCCCCTCGGCGACGACGATGAGGCAGTATTTCTCGCGCTTGAGGACGCGCTTCACGTCCTCAAGGACCTTCTCTTGGTCGAAGGGAATCTCGGGGAGGAGGATGAGGTGCGGCGGATCGTGCGGGTGGTCGCGGCGCTTGGCGAGCGCGGCGCCGGCGGCGATCCAGCCGGCGCTGCGACCCATGACCTCGATGATGGAGACGAGATCGCCCTGACCCATGGCCTCGTTGTCGCAGGCGACCTCGCGCACCGCGGTGGCGAGATACTTCACGGCGCTGGCGTAGCCGGGCGTGTGGTCGGTGATCGGGAGATCGTTGTCGATGGTCTTGGGCACGCCGATGACGCGCAGCTCGTAGTTTTGCTGCTGGGCGAGCTTGGAGATCTTGTCGGCCGTGTCCTGCGAGTCGTTGCCGCCGAGGTAGAAAAAGTAGCGGATGTTGTGCGCCTTGAAGACCTCGAGCACGCGCTCGAAGTCCTGCTGTTTCTTGAGCTTGTAGCGGCAGGTGCCGAGGGCGGCGCCGGGGGTATGCTTGAGCGCCCGGATCTGCTGCTGGGACTCGGCCGCGAGATCGATCAGCTCCTCTTGGAGGATGCCGAGGACACCGTTGGTCGTGCCGTAGATCTCCTCGATGCACTCGTGGTTCAGCGCCTCCGAGATGACGCCCGCGACGCTGGCATTGATGACGGAAGTGGGGCCGCCGGACTGGCCCACCAAGACGTTTCCTACGAGTTCAGCCATGAGAGTGTTTAGGTAGAGGATTTTGGACTGCGTGAAGGTGCAGGAAAGCGGGTCGCGCCCGGCGGTGGCAAACTCAAATTTCCCCCGCGCGTCATCAAAGCTCGCGCCGCGAATTCAATTGCGGGCCTCCGGCCGCCAAATTACCGCTGCGTCCGCCGCAAATCCCATGAACCTCCCCTCGCTACCCTCCCCTGCCCTCCTCCCTCTCCGCACTGCGCTCGCCGCCGTGCTGCTTGCCTTGGCGGCCGCGCCCGCGCGCGCCGCGGACGCCGCGCCCGAAGCCGCCTCGATCTCGGCCGACGCCGCCGTCCAGAAGGAACTCGCCGAACTCGAGAAGGTGCTCAACGCCAACTCCAAGCTCGAGGAGACACTCCGCGTAAACATCGACCAGCTGATGTCGCAGTCCTTTCGCGCCCAGAATCCCGACATCGATTCGCTGCTGAAGAAGCAGCCCGGTCTGGCCAACGCCCTCAAGGTGGACCAGCAGTTCCTCCTCCGCCGCGCCATCGTCCGCCTCGCGCGCGTGAAGGTCACGCGGCCCGACGCCCTCGCGCTCGACCAGTTCCTCAAGGATCACCCCGACATCCGCAAGGCCCTCCAGAAAAACCCCAGCCAGATCGTCGAGAGCAAGTTCCTCATCGCGAATCCGCAGCTGGCCCGTTTCCTGGAGACCCACCCGGTGCTGAGCTCCGTGCTGTTGAAGAAACAGGAAGACATGGCGAAAAAGGGCACACCGGCGAAGAAGTAATCGCGCCGCGCAACCATCCGCTTGGTGGCGGCCCCGCCGGATTGCCCACTGCGGCACCTGGCTTTGCACCTGTGCTTCCGCGCAAGTTGGAGCTTGGAGCGGTTGCGCTTTGACGCTGTCTTTTCCGGCCAGCCATGTCCGCGCCCACTCTCATCGCCCTCCTCCACGGTCCCGACCAACCCGGCCTCGTCGCACGGGTCTCGGGTTGGATCTTTGCACGCGGGGGCAACATCCTGCACGCCGACCAGCACCACGACCGCGAGGCGGGGATCTTTTTCCAGCGCGTCGAATGGGCGCCCGTCGGAGCCGAGGGCGTGGCGGAGCGCGATGCGCGGGACTTCGAGGCCTTTGCCGCCTCGCTCGGCATGCAGGTGCGCGTGGCCGTGACCTCGCACCGCCCACGCGTGGCGATCTTCGTTTCCAAGGCCAATCACTGCTTCCACGACCTCGTGCTGCGCTGGAAGGCCGGCGATTTCGCCTGCGAGATCGTGGCCATCGTGGGCAACCACGCGGACCTCGCCGCCGCAGCGGCGGGCTACGGGCTGGCGTTTCACCATATCCCGGTCGAAGCAGCCACGAAAGCCGCCGCCGAGGCGCGCCAGCTCGCGCTGCTGCGCGAACTGCGCGCCGACCTCGTGATTCTCGCCCGCTATATGCAGGTCCTCTCGGCGGAGTTTCTGGAAAAATGCGGCATGCCGGTGATCAACATCCACCATTCGTTCCTCCCCGCCTTTGCCGGCGGCCGCCCCTACCACCAAGCGCACGCGCGCGGCGTGAAACTCATCGGCGCCACCGCCCACTACGCGACGCGCGACCTCGACGAAGGTCCGATCATCAACCAAGACGTCGCCCGCGTGACGCACCGGCACGGGGTTGACGACCTCATTCGCAAAGGCCGCGACCTTGAGAAGACCGTCCTCGCCCAAGCCGTCCGCTGGCATCTCGACAGCCGCGTGCTCGTCTACGGCAACAAGACCGTGGTCTTCGACTGAGCCCGGCCCACGCGACGAAACCGATCTGGCTACCGTCCCGTTTCCGGCATGGACACAGCCGTGGGCAGGTGTTTTCGTCCCCGGTTCCAAAACCAAAACCCGTCCGCATGAGCACGCCCGCCACTCCCTCCGCCCCGCAGCCCACCGGTGACGACCGCAACCTCGTCCCGGCCGACGTATCGCCCGTGCTCACCTTCGAGGACAAGGTCGGCCTGTTCTGGAAAAACAACCGGACCCTCGTCCTCGTGCTCTGCCTGGCGGTCGTCGCCGGCATTGTCGGCAAGGGCCTGATGGACTACCTCGCCCGCCAAAAAGAGGAAAAGATCGGTGCCGCCTACGCCGCCGCCACGACCAACGACCAGCTCAAGGCCTTCATCGCCGCCCAGCCGAACCACACGCTCGCCGGCATCGCGCACCTCCGCCTCGCCGACGAGGCCTACGCCGCCAACAAGGCCGCCGACGCCATCGCCGGCTACGACCGCGCCGCCGCCATTCTGCCCGACGGCCCCCTCGCCGCCCGCGCCCGCCTCGGCCGCGCCCTCGCCAAGCTCCAGACCGGCAAGACGGCCGAGGCCACCACCGAACTCAAGGCCCTCGCCGACGACCCCAAGCAGCCCAAGACCGCCCGCAGCGAGGCCGCCTACCATCTCACCGGCCTCGCCGTCGAAGCCGGCAACGCCACCGAGGCGCAGAAATTCATCGATCAGCTCGGCCAGCTCGACTCCGGCGGCCTCGGCAACCCGTGGATGCAGCGCGCCATGATGCTCCGCGCCACGATGCCCGCCTCCGCCACCCCGGCCACCGAGGAAAAGAAAGCCGACGCCACGCCCTCCGTGACGGTCGAGCTGCCGAAGAAGTAAGTCGGCCCGCGCGCCGACGCTCCCGAACCCGGCCGCAAAGCCGTGGTCAAGGTGCGCCGCTCACGATGGTTTTCCGCGCCGCGAGATCATAAGTCGCGCCTGCGCGGAGCAGAATCGCCGGCGCCTCGGGCGCAGCAAAGAATCGCACGCTCCCCGCACCCACAATGTCCGCGCGATCGCCGCGCACGATGAGCGCCGTCGCCTCGTCGAGCGCGATGCCGAGCAGCGCCGGATGGGCTCGGAGCACAGGCCGCAGGTCCTCGGCGCGTTGGCGCGTGTCCACGTGCTGATCGATCGCGGTGCCGCGGAGAAAACCAAACCCCACCTCGTGCCCCGGCGACATCATGATCCTGTTGCCCGAGGGCGCGCCCCGCACGAGGTAGCTACCCTGGATTGTCGCGCCGGCCGAGCTGCCGCCGATCACGCCGCCGCGGGCGAGCAGGGCGAACAGCTCGCGTTGTGTGCGCGTTCCGAGATACGCGTCGGCCAGCCGCCATTGCCGCCCGCCGCTTATCCAGGCTCCACGCGCTGCGCGCAGTGGCGCGGTGAACACCTCCGTGTCCGCCTCCTTCGGATCGCGAGTGTGGAGCTGCACGACGCGGGCGACGCCGAGCGCCCGCAACGCCTTCACCGCGCTGTCGTCACCCGTGATGTTCTCCCCGGCCGTGGGGATCACCACGATGGGCGCGTCGTTGCCGCCGGCGAGTTCCAGGAAGACCGGCCAGAGTTTCGCCATCGATCCTCCGCCTACGACAAGCAGCGAGCCGTTCGCCGGGCCGACCTGCGTCGCCGGCTCCGCGGCCAGCGCGGCCCCCGCAATAATTAGTCCCGCGAGGCACGCGCGGATCGCGTTCATTGCATCACGCCGATGCGCCGCACAGGCGTGGCTTGGCCGCGCTGGGCTCGCAAAAGTTCGCGGCGCAGCCAGTCGAGGGCGGCGTTCACGGCGCGGACTTTCACGGTCGGGCGCGGGCCAGGGTAGCTGAGTTTCTTTGACCACACGCCGGCCGGCGAAAAGAGCGCGATGAACATCGTGCCGACCGGATTGCCGTTGGGCGATCCCGCGGCCTCGGCCGCGCCGGCAAAGCCGGTGACGGCGAGCGCGTAGTCGGCGCCGAGCGTCTCGGCCGCGCCGGTCGCCATCGCGACCGCGGCCTCGTCGCTCACCGCGCCGTGCTGGAGCAGCAGACACTCGGGCACGTCGAGAAGCTGCATCTTGGCGTCATTGGAGCAGCACACGACGCCGCCGGCGAAAAACTTGCACGCGCCGCACACCTCGGTGAAAGCCTGCGCGAGCATCCCGCCGGTCGCCGTCTCGACCACCGCCAGTTTCTTCTCCTGTGCGCGCAGCAGCTCCGCGCACACGCGCGCGAGCGAGTCGTGCCCGTGGCACACGAAATCGTCGCCGAGCAGCGCCACGCACTCGCCCGCGATGCGATCAAGGTCCGAGGGCGCCAGCGTCCCGCTGGGCGAACTCACGCGGCAGTCCACCGCGCCCTGGTGGGCGCAAAACGCCACGCTCAGCGCCGGTCCCGCGCGGTCAAAGACGGGCTGGAGCTTCGTCTCGAGCGCCGATTCGCCGAGCCCCGCCGTGCGGAGCTGCACATAAGATTCGCGATCCAGGAGCAGCCCGCGCGCGGCGAGCCGCGGCACGACTTGATCGATAAACATCGGCTGCAGCTCGTTGGGCGGGCCGGGCAGCATCACGAGGACCTTGCCGTCCTGTTCGGCCCAGAGGCCGGGCGCGGTGCCGTTGGCGTTGGGGAGCACCTCGCCGCGCTCGAAAATGTAGGCCTGCTTGAGATTGTTGTCCGTCATCTTGCGGCCAAACCGCGCGAACCGCTCCTCGATCGCCCGCTTGATCGATTCCTCGAACACCAGCTTCTGTCCGAGCACCGCGGCGACGACATCGCGCGTGCGATCATCGCAGGTCGGTCCGAGGCCGCCGGTCGTGATCACCACATCCGCGCGCGCCCAGCTCTCGCGGAACTGCGCCTCGATGGCGTCGGCCTCGTCCGTGATCGTGACGTTACGCTGGAGCAGCGCGCCGCGGCGGCCGAGCTGCGCGCCGATGAAGGTGAGATGGCCGTTGGCCGTGAGGCCGAGGAGCAGCTCGTCGCCGAGCGTGAGCAATTCATAGCGGACTGGGCGGGCGGGACGGCCCGGGGCGGAGCCATCGGAGTTGTGGGCGGAAACCATACTTGCGGGGCGGGAAATTAGGCGGATTCTCCGAAAATGCCAGAGATGTTTCCGTGCCCGGGCCCGCGATGAGCGACCACCAGCCCATCACCTTGAAGGAGAAAGTCCGCGCGCTGCCGGACAAACCCGGGGTTTATCTGATGAAGGACCGCCTCGGCCGCATCATCTACGTCGGCAAGGCCAACAGCCTGAAAAAGCGCGTCTCGTCCTACTTCCAGCGCGGCCGCGCCCGCACCATCGCCCAGCCCAAGATCCGCGCCCTCATCGAGCTCATCGCCGACGTGGAGACCATCGAGGTCAAGTCCGAGCCCGAGGCCCTGCTGCTCGAGGGCAAGCTGATCAAGCAGTGGCGCCCGCGCTACAACACCGACTTCACCGACGACAAGCGCTTCCTCCTCGTGCGGGTCGATCCCGGCGAGGAGCTGCCGCGCTTCCGCCTCACCCGGCTGCGCAAAGAGGATCGTTCCCGTTACTTCGGGCCGTTTGCCCACAGCGGCCTGCTGCGCAAGACGCTCGCGCAGATGCGGCGGCAATTCGGCATTCTCCTGCCCGACAGCACGCCGCAGAAGCTGCCCGACGGCACCTGGCAACTCTACGACGACGTGCGCGAGGAGCTCTACGGCACGGGCAACCTCGTGACCGCCGAGGCCTACCGCCGCCGCGTCGAGGACGCCTGCGCGTTCCTCGAAGGCAAGTCCCGCGAATGGCTGGAGACCCTGCGCGGCGAGATGACCGCCGCCGCCGCGCGGCAGGAGTTCGAGAAAGCCGCCGAGCTGCGCGACGTCGTCTTCGCCCTGGAGGAGACGCTGCGCAAGACCCGCCGCTTCGAGCGCACTGATCCCACGCGGCCCGAGGGCGACACCGGGGCGCTCGCGGCCCTGCAGGATGCGCTGCGCCTGCCCGCCCCTCCGCGCACGATGGAGTGCTTCGACATCTCGCACATCTCGGGCACCTTTGTCGTCGCCTCGATGGTTCATTTCGCCGACGGCCGGCCCGACAAGGACAACTACCGCCGCTTCCAAATCAAAAGCTTCATCGGCAACGACGACTACCGCGCGATGGAGGAGGTCGTGGGCCGCCGCTACCGCCGCCTCGCCGAGGAAAAGAAACCCCTGCCCGACCTCGTCGTGATCGACGGCGGCCGCGGCCAGATCGGCGCGGCGCTCAAGGCGTTTGTCGCGCTGGAGCTGGAGCCGCCGCCGCTCATCGGCCTCGCGAAGCAGCACGAGACGATCATTTTCCCCGACGAGCGCGCGCCGCTCAACCTCCCGCTGAACCACCCCGGCCTCAACCTGCTCCAGCGCCTGCGCGACGAGGCGCACCGCTTCGCCAACACCTACAACGCCGACCTGCGCTCGAAAAAAATCCGCGAGAGCGTGCTCGACGATTTCCCCGGCCTCGGCCCCGTGCGCCGCGCCGCGCTGCTCGCCCACTTCGGCGGCATCGACCGCCTCCGCGCCGCGAGCGTCGAGGAGATCGCCGAGGTCGAGGGCTTCGGCGGGAAGCTCGCGGCGGAGCTGCGGGCTTTCCTGCATGGGACGGCCATCAGCCCCGCACCCCCGGCTCAGGTCTCAGATTGACCGATCGATCGCGCGACGTAGGGTCCGCCCACGTGGAGCTGCAACGGCCATTCCTGAAGTGGGCGGGAGGGAAGACCAAGCTGGTCTCCGCCATCGGTGCGGTCGCCCCGCCGGGCGCGACCCGCCTCGTCGAGCCGTTCGTCGGCAGCGGAGCCGTCGCGCTCAACCTCAAGCTGCCCGCCAATCTGCTCGCCGACACCAACGCCGATCTGATCGGGGTCTATGCCCGCCTGCGCGACACACCCGGGGCCTTTATTGCGGAATGTGCGGACCTCTTTACGCCAGGGGCCAACACCGCCACGGTCTATTACGCCCGGCGCGAGGAATTCAACGCCACCGCCGATCCTGCCCGGCGCGCCGCTCTCTTCGTTTACCTGAACCGCCATGGCTACAACGGCCTCTGCCGCTACAACGCCCGCGGCGGGTTCAACGTCCCGTTCGGCCGCTATGCTGCGCCTTATTTCCCGCGGGAGGAGATGCAGGCATTTCAAACCCTGCTGCAGCGCTGCACGCTCCAACACGCCGATTTTCGCACCGTTCTGGCGCAGACGGGCCCGGGCGATTTCGTCTATTGCGATCCGCCGTATGTGCCGGCGAGCGCGACCGCCAATTTCACCGCCTACGCGCGCACGGCTTTCGGTCCCGCGGAACAACGTGAACTTGCCGCCTGCTGCGAGGGCGCGCGCCGCCGTGGAGCCATCGTCGCGCTCTCCAATCACGACACACCAGAGACCCGGGCTCTTTACGCCGGCGCCGACGAATGCCACGAGCTGCTCGTGCGACGCCAAATCAGTTGTCACGGCGCCAATCGCACCAGTGCCCGGGAGCTGCTCGTGGTTTACCGGCCCGCCGCGTAGATGGGAAAGTAGGGCGGGTCTGTGACTCGCCCTTTCGCACGCTAAGCCTCCGAACCGAAGGCAGGTCACAGACCCGCCCTACTTCTTCCCCAGCTCCGTCGCGATTTGGGCGGCGAGGGCCGCCACGGCCTGGCTCAGTTGCGCGGCGAGCGCGGCCTCGCTCTTTCCGTCCCAGCGCAGATCGGTGGCTTGGAAATCGCCGCGCGCCGCGGGCACCTTCGATTCTGGCAAAGCCGGCGTCAGCTCCCACACGGCGCGGAACGCCACCGCGCCGCCCGCCTCGCCTTCGCAGGCGAGCACGCGCACGGTCAGGGTGGCGTCGATTTTCGCGGACTCGCGGCGTGAGCCGGCGGTGAGCACCGCGCTGGCGGCGCCGCGGGCGAGCAGCTCCTCGCGCAGCACGCGGGCGACGCCGGCCTCGAGCGGCTCGCCCCAGCGGGCAAACTCACGGAACTCGACCTCGTTGGTCCCGCGCCGCACCACCATCGGTCGCGAACGCAGGTAGCTCGCCAGCTCGACCTCGCGCAGCTGCACCGCGGGCGCGCCGGCCGCCGGCGCCGCGCCCGCGGCGGCGGTCGCGAGCACATAGAATTTCATCGGGTCCGTCCTCGCCTCCGGCACGATCGAGCAGCCGGCCGCGGCGAGCAGCACGGCGGCGGCCAGCGCGCACCGGAGCGGACGAGTTTTCAGGGCAGGGGAAAAAGGGGCGGTGCTCATGGCTGCTTCATTGCGGGGCCTTGCGGCCGGTGATGAGGGCGCTCGGATTGCGCTCGAGGAAATCCGCCAGGCGTTTCACCGCCTCCGCGGCCTCGCCGACTCGCTCAAATGTCACCGCGAGATCGTCGCCGAGGCCGGACTGCGACCTGACAAAATCGCGCGCGGCCCCCGCGGCGTCGTGGAATGATTTCACGGCCTTCTGCGCCTCGGCGAGCGTTACGTTCACGTCCTTCGCCAGCGGATCGATCTGGCGGTCGAGCTTGGCCATCGTGCCGCGCAGCTCGGCGATCGCCGCGTTGAGGCTCTCGAACATCCGCTTCACGTCGGGTCCGCCCACGAGCGCCTCCACCTGCGCCCCGGTCCGCTTCCACTGCTCCGTCATGCCGCGGAGATCGAGCCCCTCGAGATGACGGCGCGCGTCGGCCATCAACGCGGTCAGGCCCTTGGAGATGCCATCGAAATCGATTTTTCTCAGGCCGGCGAGGATCTCGGTGATGCTCGCCTGGTATTCCGCGATGGCGGAGGGCACGAAGGGAACGATGACAAAGCGGTCGTCGGGCACCGCGACGATCGGGGGGAATTCCTTGGGATCGAGGAAGTCGAGGCCCACGAAAAGCAGGCCGGTGGCCCAGCCCTGCACCTCGAGCCGCGCGCGCAGCCCGCGCTGCACCATCGCCTGAAGCTCGGCGCGGTCGGTCACGTTGATCGGCAGGCCGCGGTTGTCGCTGATCACATCCTTGCTGAACTCGCAGACCACGGCGACGACCGAGCGGTTGCTCTGCCCGTCGTAGCGGATCGTGAGATCGACCACGCGGCCCACGCGCACGCCGCGCAATTTCACCTGCGAGCCCTGATCGAGGCCGTGCACCGACTCGTCGAAATACACCACGAAGCGCTGGGGCTTGGCGAAGAAGTTGAACCCGCCAAACGCAAACAGCGCCACGATGCCGAGCACCACCGCCCCGATCACGAACGCGCCGACGATGGTTGGGCTGACTTTGGTCTTCATGGCTTCAGCGAACGCACGATGCCGGAGCCTCAGGCAAGGGAGGCACCGGCCGCAAAGGTTTTTCCGGGCAGGGCGGACGCCGCCGGAGGCAGATCAGGTGGTTCATCGTTTCGCAGGCGCGCCGGGTTGGGCGCGACGGAGAAACTCCGACACGCGCGGGTCGCCGCTGTTCGCGGCAAGTTCGTGCGGCTTGCCCTCCGCGATGATGCCCTTCTCCGCCCGATCGAGCATGATGAGGCGGTCCGCGATGGCGAAGAGCGAGGCCAGCTCGTGCGAGACCACGACGATCGTGGTGCCGAAGGTGTCGCGGATGTGGAGGATCAGCTCGTCGAGCTTGCGCGAGGTCACGGGGTCGAGCCCGGCCGAGGGTTCGTCGAAGAACACGATCTCGGGATCGAGCGCGAGGGCGCGCGCGAGGCCGGCACGCTTTTTCATGCCGCCGCTGATCTCCGCGGGGTAATAGTCCTCGAAGCCCGCCAGGCCGACCTGCGCGAGCTTCAGGTTGGCGAGGGCTTCGATTTCGCGGCGGGCCAGCGGCGTGTAGTGTTCGAGCGGGAGCGCGACGTTCTGCCGCAGCGTGAGCGAGCTCCAGAGCGCGCCGCCCTGGAAGAGCATGCCAAAGGTCTTCAGCAGCGCATGGCGATCCGCGAGCGTGGCGTCGGAAAACGGCCGGCCGAAGAATTTCACCGTGCCCGCCATCGGGTGGTTCAACCCCACGAGATGCCGCAGCAGCGTGCTCTTGCCGCAGCCCGAGCCGCCGATAACGAAGAACACCTCCCCGCGCGCGACGGTGAACGTCACGCCATCGAGGATGACGTCGCCGTCGTAGCCGCCGCGGAGCTTTTCCACGGCGATCGCCGGCGGGGCCGTGGGGGCGGGAGGCGTGAGCTTCATCGGCGGTTCACCAGCCCAGGATGTTGAAGACCACCGCGAACACCGCGTCCGCCACAATCACGAGCAGGATGGAGGTCACGACGGCCGAGGTCGCCGCCAGGCCGACGCCCGCGGCGCTGCGCTCCGCCTGGAACCCGCGCCAGCAGCTCGCGACCGCGATGAGCAGGCCGAACACGATCGACTTGAGCAGGCCCGAGTTCAGGTCCGAGAGATCGACGATGCTCTGCGTCTCGATCCAGTAGGCGGCGGGCGGGATATCGAGCACGCCCGAGCCCACGGCCATGCCACCGAGGATGCCCAGGCCATCGGCGTAGAGCGCAAGCAGCGGCATCATGATCGTCAGCGCCACGATCCGGGGCAGCACCAGAAAATCAACCGGAGGGATGCCGAGCGTCTCGAGCGCATCGACCTCCTCGTTGGCCTTCATGTTGGCGAGAGTCGCGGCAAAGGCCGCCCCGGTGCGCCCGGCGAGGATGATGGCCGCCATCATCGGCCCCATCTCGCGCACGACCGAGAGGCCCACGAGGTCGGCCACGTAGATGTCGGCGCCAAACTGCCGCAGCTGCACCGCCGCCTGATAGGCCATGATGAGACCCACGAGAAAACTGATCAGGCTGACGATCGGCAGGGCCATCGCGCCGCACTGCTGCATCTCATGGAGGCAGTCGCCCCAGCGAAAATCGCGAGGGCGGCGGATCAGCCGCGCGACCCCCAGCACGCATTCACCGAGGAACCGCGAGGCGGTCCGCGCCTGCGCCCAGGTGCCGAACGTCACGTGCCCGACCCCGGCGATGAAGCTGTCCGCCCGAGCCACCGCCGGGCGGGGACGGTGCGCGGCGCCGAATTGATCGAGCAGCGCGCCGATTTTTTCCGGGAGGGCCGAGGCATCGCATTCCGCGCCGGCCGCGCGGCACCATTCCTTCACCTCGAAAAGAAACAGCAGCAGCGACGTGTCCCAGGTCTCCAGTCCCTCGACGCGCAGCCGCACGCCCGCCGGGCGGGCCGATCCGCGCACCTTGGCCCAGGCCGGCCGTGGCTCGGTGACCTGCCACACCCCTCCGACCACGACATCAAGCCGGTCGTCGGCCTCGATTGCGGTGGCGCGCGCCTCCCCTGTTTCCAAAGCCTCGGGCATCGCGATGGACTCCACCCTTCACACCCGCCCGCGCCAAACCAATTCTCGCGGGCTGGGGGGCGGGGGATGCATCGCGCCTTTCGTCCCGTCTGCGCCGCGGCGGTTCCGCGGCCGGCGCGATTTCTTTGCCGCGCGGGCTTGCGCCGGCCACGACAGCCGGCCGCAATCGCGGGCCCCATGCGCCGCTTTTCCACGCTCCTGCTCGACCTCGACGGCACGCTCGTCGATGCGTTCACCACGATTCATCGCGGGTATTGCCACGCGCTGCCGCAGTTCGGCGTGCCGGCCCCCACGATGGCGCAGGTCCGCCGCGCGGTCGGCGGCGGCATCCACCAGGCGATGGCGCATTTCCTGCCCGCCGAGAAAATCCCCGCCGCCGTGGCCCTGCACGTCGCCTACTCGGACTCGATCCTGCTCGAGGATGTCACCCTCCTGCCCGGCGCGATGGAGCTGCTCCGCGCGCAGCATGCGGCGGGCGTGACGCTCGCGGTGTTCACCAACAAGCGCGGCGAGCACGCCCGCCGCATCTGCGATCACCTCGGGGTGACGCCGCTGGTCCGCGGGGTCTTCGGCGCGCGCGACACCGCGTGGCTAAAACCGCAGCCCGAGTTCGCCGCCCACGTCCTCGCGCAGCTCGGCGCCAGCGCCGAATCGACCATGCTCGTCGGCGACTCGCCCTTCGACGTGCAGGCCGCGCACAACGGCGGCTTCCCCTGCTGGTGCGTCACCACCGGCACGCATGACGCCGCGGAGCTGCGCGCCGCGCAGGCCGACGCCGTGTTTCCCAACCTCGCCGCGCTCCACCGCGCGCTCGAAGCGCCGGTCGCGGGCTAATCTTCGATCTTCACCCGCGCGCGGTCGACTTCGAGCCGCAGCGCCCAGAGCGACATCCACACATCGCGCAGGAAGGCCACCAACGCCGCGAAGAGGCACACCACGCTGCCGAGGAACACCACCACCAGCGGCGCCGCGAAATTCCGCGCCGCCGCCACGTCCACGAAGATCGCCATCACCAGCAGGCAGGAGAGCAGCATGCTCAGGCCCGCGAGGGTGACCGCGATGCGAATCAGCTTCGCGCGCCGCCAGAGGATGTTGAGCTGATTCTCGAAATGCCCGCGGTCGGCGGCGTCCGCCGCCCGCACCTTTTCCGCCAGCCCCCGCGTGCGATCGACGATGCGGCCCATGCGGTTGGTCAGCGTGAGCATGAGCGCGCCGACGCCGGAGATCAGAATCACCGGCGTGATCGCGAGCTGGATGACGGGCAAATAGGAGTTGGCGGACGCGGGTTCCATCGCCCGCAGCCTGCCGCGCCCGCGGCGGTGCGGGCAACACCGGTTTGCAACGCCGCCCAAAGCCGTTTCACCTCGGCCTCCCCGTGCCTCCGCCCGCCCCCTCCTCCGCCTCCGCCACGCTCACCGGCGTGCTTGAGCGCATCATTTTTCTCAACGAGGAGAACCACTACACCATCGCGGAATTCCGGCCCGACTTGCCGCCCGCGGCGCGCGCTGACGCCAAGGCCCGCGCCGAGCTCGTCACCATCGTCGGCGCACTGCCGAGCGTGGAGTGCGGCGAGACGCTCCATCTCACCGGCGAGTGGACGCGCCACGCGCAGCACGGCGCGCAGTTCAAGATCGCGGCGTTCAAGAGCGAGCTGCCCGCCTCCGTTTACGGCATCCGCAAATACCTCGGCAGCGGCCTCGTGCCCGGCATCGGCAAGGTTTACGCCAACAAGATCGTCGATGCCTTCGGCACCGACACCTTCCGCGTCCTCAGCGAGGAATCCGGCCGGCTGCGCGACGTCGAGGGCATCGGCAAGAAACGCGCCACCGCGATCAAGCAGGCCTGGGACGCCAAGCGCACGGAGCGCGAGCTCTACATTTTTCTCCAGACCTACGGCGTCACGCCCTCGCAGTGCCTGAAGCTCGTGAAGCACTTCGGCCCCGGCGCGAAGACCATCCTCACCACCGAGCCCTACCGCGCCGCCCGCGAGATCGACGGCATCGGCTTCAAGACCGCCGACCGCATCGCCATCAACCTCGGCTTCGCCAACGACGCCCCCCCGCGGCTCGACGCCGGCCTCATCTACGCGCTCGAGACCCTGCAGGAGGATGGGCACACCGCCTACCGCGAGGCCGATCTCGTCACCCACGCCGCCGGCCTGCTGGAAACCGACTCCCGCTTCCTCGAAGCCCGCATCGCGGCCCTCGTCGAGAACAAGTCCATCGTCCGCCACTGGCCGATCCTTGGAGACGCGGCGCCCTCGCCGCGTTCGGGCCGCGCCGAGGGCGGCGCGGCTCCAAACCAACCCCTGCCCGGCTCCGGCCTCGTGCAGCTCCCGCACAACGACCGCGCCGAGCAAAAAATCGCCGGCACCGTCGCCCGCCTCGCGCGCGTGCCCAGCGGCCTCCCGCCCATCAAGATCGATGCTGCGGTCGAGTGGGCGGAGAAAAAGGCCGGCTTCGAATTCGCCGAGCTCCAGCGCACCGCCCTCCGCGCCGCCCTCGCGCACAAGCTCTCGATCCTCACCGGCGGGCCCGGCACGGGGAAAGCCCAGCCTCTCGACGCCCGCGTGCTCACCCCCACCGGTTTCCGCGCCATCGGCGAGCTACGCCCCGGCGACCTCGTCATCGCTGCCGAAGGCCAAGCCGTCGCCGTGCGCAGCATCCATCCGCAGGGCAAGAAACCGACCTACCGCGTCATTTTCGCCGATGGTCGCGCCACTCGTTGCTGCGACGATCACCTCTGGCGCGTCTGGACGCGCACCTCCGTTTGGAGCCCGGAGAAAAGGAAAAAAATCCGTTCTCGCGGCTGGCGGGTCCTCCCCCTCAGCACCATCCGCCGGCGTATCGACCTCGACCGCACCGAGTGTGCTCGCCTCGGCATTCCTCTCCTCACGGCTTCGTTCGGCGAAGCACCCGTCCCGCTTCCTATCGATCCCTACATCCTCGGGGCACTCATCGGCGATGGCACCCTAAGCGACGCCGTGCTCATCACCACGACCGATTCCGCCCTCGTGGCCAGTCTCTCCGCCCGCCTCCAATCGCTCGACTTGCGTCTGAAGCAAGTCATCTCGGCCGGAGTCCCGACGATTTCGTGGCGCATCGTCGGCCGCGGAAAAGGGTTCCCCAACCCTCTCCGCGAAGCCCTGAAAACCCTCGGCCTCTCCGTCAAATCTCACGCCAAGTTCATCCCCCCCGCTTACCTTTTTGCCTCTGCCACGCAGCGCCTCGATCTCCTCCGCGGCCTCCTCGATACCGATGGCACAGTCGATAAACTCGGGGTCGTTTCGTTTACCACGTCCAGTCCTCGCCTTGCTGAAGATTTCCAACACCTCGCCTGGTCCCTCGGCTGCATCGCCACCCGTGGTGTCGTCAAACATCCGACCTACACCCACCGCGGAAAAAAACTCACCGGGCTCCCCGCGCACACCATTTTTCTCCAACACCCCGCGCCTGGCAGCCTCTTCAGCCTCGAACGAAAAATCCGCCGCACCTGCCGCCCGAAAGCCCGGGCGCGCCTCGGCCATCGCCTCCGTCTCACGGCCGTCGAGCCCGCCGGCGAAGCCGAATGCTGCTGTATCTCGATTGATTCACCCACCGGGCTCTACGTGACGGATGATTACATCGTCACGCATAACACCACCATCCTCCGCGCGCTCGTCGAAATCCTGAAGGCCAAGCAGGTCCGCGTGCATCTCGCCGCGCCCACCGGCCGCGCTGCGCAGCGGCTCAGCGCCACCACTGGCGGCTTCGCCACCACCATCCACCGCCTGCTCGGCTACGACGCCGCGGCCGGCGGCTTCCTCGCCACTGACGACAAGCCCCTCGCCACCGATTTCCTCATCGTGGACGAGGCCTCGATGCTCGACAACCGCCTCGCCGCCGCGCTGCTCCAGGCCGTCCCGTCGCGCGCCCACGTCCTCCTCGTCGGCGACACCGATCAGCTCCCCAGTGTCGGCGCCGGCAATGTGCTCAAGGATCTGATCGCGGCCAGTGGCTCGGTTGGGGACGCGGCGCCCTCGCCGCGTTCCGGCCGCGGCGAAGGCGCCGCAGCTCCAGCCATCCCCGTCACCCGCCTCTCCGTCATCTTTCGCCAGCAGGGCCAGTCGCAGATCGTCACCACCGCGCACGCGATCAACGCCGGCGAGCCCAAGGCCCCGCCGGTCGCCGCCGAGGTCTCCGCCGCCCAAGTCTGGGCCGATCTCAACTTCATCGCCGCGAGCGACGCCGAGGACTGCGTGCGCAAGGTCCTCCAGCTCGTGACCGAGTTCATCCCGCAGAAATTGAAATGGCCGCACCCGATCCACGACGTGCAGGTGCTCGCGCCGATGCACAAGGGCGTCGCCGGCGTCGCCAACCTCAACACGCAGCTCCAGGCCGCCCTCAATGCCCACGGCCGCGGCCTGCGCGCCGGTGGCGCGGAGTTTCGCGTGGGCGACAAGGTCATCCAGCTGCGCAACAATTACGACAAGGCCATCTTCAACGGCGACATCGGCACCGTCGTCTCCGCCGATCCCGCCGCGGGCGCGCTCGAGGTGGACTTCGACGGCACGCGCCAGCCCTTGGAGCGCGGCGAGCTGGGCGACCTCGCGCCCGCCTACGCCATCAGCATTCACAAGAGCCAGGGCAGCGAGTATCCCGTCGTGATCGTGCCGCTGCTGAAGGCGCACTTCATGATGCTCCAGCGCAACCTGCTCTACACCGCGATCACGCGCGGGAAGAAAAAGGTCTTCCTCGTCGGCGACCCCGCCGCCTACGCGATGGCCGTGCGCAACGCGGAGTCGAAGACGCGCTGCACGCACCTCCGCGAGAAAATCGCTGCGCTAGCGCAGCGCTCAGCAGGCTAAACCGATCGCGTCCTCAGAAGAAAAACTGCTCCGACACGATCTTACCCTTGTTCACCTGGTAGACGCAGAGCTCCGCCATCTTCATCCGGCCCTGGCCCTTCATGGTCACGTCCATGGCCATGGTGCAGGCAAACGAATTGTCGGCCACGACGGGTGCCGAGACCTTGAGCGAGTGCATCTTCTCGACCATCGCGCCGAAGGTGTGGCCCTTCTTGATGATCTTGGCGCGGCCCTTGGTGACCTTGGGGAAGTTCGGCGTGGCGTAGGGCTCGATGCTCTGGGCGTTGAGCGCGTAGAGTTCCTTGTGGGCGGTTTCCCACTGGGCTTTGCGGCAGAGGGCGACGAGACGTTTGGCAATGGCGGCGGTTGTCATGGGAGGAGGGGCTGAGGGTTTACCGATCGATGTGGGCCATCATGCTCCCGCAGGGCGGCGCATCGGGCAAGGGTCAAAACCGATCCGCACCGTGAGCCTTGCGCTCAACGCGACGTCCGCCAACCTCCGCGCGATGCTACCCCGCCGCCGTTTTCTCCAGGCCTCCGGCTTGCTCGCCGCCGGCGCTGCGCTCGAACGCGCCTCACTCGCTCGCGCCGCCGATGCGGTCGCCGGCGCCCAAGCGGCCAAGGGCACCACGCTGCCGTTTGCCAATGGCGAACGCGAACTCGTGGCCTATCCGCAGAAACGCCCGCTCCTCCGCCTCACCGCGCGGCCGCCGCAGCTCGAGACACCGTTCTCCGTGTTCAACGAGGGCGTGCTCACGCCCAACGACGCCTTCTTCGTCCGCTACCACCTCAGCGACATCCCGACCTCGATCGATCTCTCGACCTTTCGTCTGCGCGTGCGCGGCAAGGTCGCAAACGAACTTTCGCTTTCGCTCGATGAGCTGAAACGCCTCGCGACGCCCGTCGATCTCGTCGCGGTCAACCAATGCTCGGGCAACAGCCGCGGCTTCTTCACGCCGCGCGTCAACGGCGGCCAGCTCGGCCACGGGGCGATGGGCTGCGCGCGGTGGACCGGCGTGCCGCTGCGCGCCGTGCTGGAGAAGGCCGGCGTCGCCGCGGGCGCGCGGCAGGTGGCCTTCGATGGCCTCGATCGCGCGCCGCTCCCCGGCACGCCGGATTTTGTGAAGGCCCTCGATGTCGATCACGCGCTCGACGGCGACGTGATGCTCGCCTGGGGCATGAACGGCGCCGACCTCCCCGTGCTCAACGGCTATCCGCTGCGCCTCGTCGTGCCCGGCTACTTCGGCACCTACTGGATCAAGCACGTGGATGACATCGAGGTGCTCGACCGCGATTTCACCGGCTTCTGGCAGGCGGCGGCGTATCGCATGCCCGACAACCCGAGCCACTCCGTCGAGCCCGGCACCGCGCCGAAGAAAACGGTGCCCATCACGCGCTTCACGATCCGCTCGTTCATCACGAGCCATGCCGACGGCGCGACGCTCCCCGCCGGCCGCGAGGCGCGCGTGCGCGGCATCGCCTTCGACAGCGGCCACGGCATCCGCGAGGTCGCGTTCTCCGGCGATGGCGGCCGCTCGTGGCGCGCGGCCGCGCTCGGCGCCGATCAGGGGCGCTACGGCTTCCGCGAGTGGACGATTCCGTTCACCCCTGCGGCGCGGGGTTCGCACACGCTCATGGCCCGCGCCCTCAACCGACTCGGCGAATCGCAGCCGCTCGAGCCGCTGTGGAACCCCGCCGGCTACGCCCGCAACGTCGTCGAAACCGTCCGCATCGAGGCCGTATGAAACCACTCCTCCTCCCCGCCCTTGCGATCACCCTCGGTGTGGCTGCGCTGCTCGCCGCCGACGCCGCCCCGCGCACCGTCGCCATCACCCTGCCGGCCGAGACCGCCCGCCTCGCCGACTCGCCGCTGCCCGGCGCCGCGCTCGCGACTTCATTCTGCTTCACCTGCCACTCCGCCGACTACGTGCTCACGCAGCCGCCCGCCTCGTCGCGCGCCTACTGGAAAAACACGGTCGTGAAGATGCAAAAGACCTTCGGCGCCCCCATCCCCGACAGCGCGATCGATCCGATCACCGACTATTTGGTGAAGACCTACGGAGCCGAACGCGCCTCGGGCAAGTAGCCTCGCGCGCATCCCGTCGCCCGTCCCTGACGTAGCTTTTCTTGCTCCACCCCATGCACCGCCCCTCGTCGTCGCTCACCCGCCTCGCCCTTTTCATCTTCGCCGTCGCGGCGCCTTTCGCCACCGCCGCCGACACCGCTCGCCGCGGCAAAACCGAGACCGCCATCGATCGCTACGTCGCCGCGCCCGATTCCAGCTTCTCCTGGAAAAAGGTCGCCGAGTCCCGCGACGAGGCCGCCGGCGCCACCGTTTACACCCTCGATCTCGTTTCGCAAAACTGGCTCACGCCCGCCGAGGTCAACCGCACCGAGTGGCGCCACTGGCTGCTCATCGTGAAGCCCGACAATCTCGCGCACACCACCGCCCTCCTCACGATCGGCGGCGGCGCCAACGCCCCCGCCGCCGCGCCGCCCAAGCCCTCGCGCTCGCTCCTCGATCTCGCCACGGGCACCAAGTCCGTCGCCATCGAGCTGCGCATGGTGCCCAACCAGTCCCTTGTCTTCGGCGGCGACGGCGTGGAGCGCAAGGAGGACGACCTCATCGCCTACACCTGGGACAAGTTTCTCCGCACCGGCGACGAACGCTGGCCCGCGCGCCTGCCGATGACGAAGGCCGCGGTGCGCGCGATGGACGCCGTGACCGCCTTCCTCGCCAGTGCGGAGGGCGGCCGGGCGGCCGTGGACAAGTTTGTCGTCGCCGGCGGATCGAAGCGCGGCTGGACCTCGTGGGCCGCCGCCGCGGTTGATCGCCGGGTCGTCGCGATCTGCCCGCTCGTGATCAACGTGCTCAACCTCGAGCCGTCGATGATCCACCACTTCCGCTCCTACGGGTTCTATGCGCCGGCCGTGGGTGACTACGTGCGCCACGGCATAATGGAGTGGAGCGGCACGCCGGAGCTGAAGGCCCTCTACGCCATCGAGGATCCGATGTCCTACCTCGATCGCTTCACGATGCCGAAGCTCATGATCAACGCCTGCGGCGATCAGTTCTTCGCGCCCGACTCGTCGCGCTTTTTCTTCGGTGAGCTGCCCGGGGAAAAATTCCAGCGCCACGTGCCCAACACCGATCACTCGCTGCGCAACAGCGACGCCACCCAAACCCTCCTCGCCTGGCACCACGCCATCGTGAACCGCACGGCGCTCCCGCAGTTCACCTGGAAAACCGGCACCGACGGCTCGATCACCGTCACGACCAAGACCAAGCCGGCCTCCGTGCTGCTCTGGCAGGCCACCAATCCCGCCGCGCGTGACTTCCGCCTCGAGACACTCGGCCCGGTCTGGCAATCGTCACCCATCGAAGGCGCCGGCACCTACACCGCCACGGTGCCGAAGCCCGCGCAGGGCTGGACCGCGTTCTTCCTCGAGCTGACCTTCGACATCGGCGCGCCTCATCCGCTCAAGCTCACGACTGACGTGGCCATCTTCCCCGACACCCTGCCCTTCCCCGCCCCCGAGCCCCAGCGCCCGAAGGGTTTCCTCACGCGCTGAGCTTTTCCCGCTGGCCCGATGCTAAAGCGACTTCGTGCCAGGCTTCCCCGCCGCTCGGTGGTGTATGCCCGCGCGCGCGCGCTCATCTCGCGGCATCCGCTGCCGCCCGGTGATCTCGTGCGGCTCGATGTCGTCGAGAAGCAGGACCGCACGTTCCTGCTGCGCCGCGCCACGGAGGTCGGGCCGATCTTCAAGGCGCTCGCGTGGGGCGATCTCTGGGTCTGCGTGGTCGGCCTTGAGCGCGGCCGCCGTCTCCTCCGCGAGCATGGCGCGGCGCTGCGGCCGGTGACGCTGCAACTCGAGCCCCTTTTCCCCAAGGGCTTCCTGCGCCAGATGCAGGGCGAGGATCACAGGCGCTACCGCAAGGCCCTGCTCCGCGCGATCCGTGGCGAGGATCTCGCCGCCAACCGCCGCGGGCTCGACACCATCGCGGCCGACGCCCTGGCGCGCTACGCCGCGACGCCGCGCGCCGACGAGGATGCCGCGGCCGACTTCATCCGCACGCTCAACGCCGCCGCGAGCGGCATGCTGGTGCAGATTTTCTTCGGCTCGCAGTTCGGCACGCCAGCGTTTGACCGCGTGATGGCGGGCTACCAGCGGCTCGGACCCTATGGCCTCGTGTGGCAGCCCGGCCCGGCGCAGCACGCCGCCTTCGCGGAGATCCGCGACTTCCTGCTCGCCGAGTTCGCCGGGGCGGCGCCGCCACCCGGTGCGGAAGCCAGTATCCTGGGCCACCTCGTGCGCGAGGGCGCGCTCGATGCCACGCTGCTCGGCAACCTGATCTACATGGTCGAGATGGGGCGCTACGACACCTACTCGCTCTTCCGCTGGCTCGCGAAATACGCCGCGGATTTCCCCGCGCTGCTCGAAGCCATCGCGCGCGAGGATGCGTCGGCCGCGCCGCCCGCCGGCCGTCGTTCGCTCGCCGAGGCCTTTGTCATCGAGGCCCTGCGCACCGACCAGAGCGAGCGGCTCACCCGCGTGGCGCTGCGCGACATCGTCTTCGACGGCCTGCTGATCCCGCGCCACGCCACCGTGCGCGTCTGCCTTTGGGAACCGCACCACGCCGCGGCGGTTTTCCCCGATCCCTTCCGCTTCGATCCGGCGCGGTGGACCGGCGAAAAGGACCCGGGCGCGGACGAATTCGCGCCGTTCGGCCTCGACGCGCACCAATGTCCTTTCGGCGATCTCGCGATTGGGCTCGCGGTGATTTTCCTCCGCGCGCTCGCCCGCGCCTGGGTGCCGGTGGCCACCGGCGAAGGGCTGCCGGTCAAGGGCCTGTATCACTGGGAGCCGGCCAGCCGTTTCGGCGTCAAGCTGCGGCCGCGCGGTCCGATGGCCTGATGTCCATGGCCGGCCCCATCGATTCCAATCTCGCCGCGCTCGTGCTCGCGCAGGCCGCGGCGACGCCCGACGCCACCGCGATCCTCGCCGAGTCCGGCGCGGTCAGCTACCGGACGCTGGCCGCGCGCGTGGCGGCGATCACGGCGTTTCTTCGCCGGCGGGGGCTGGCAGACGAGGAGCCCGTGGGCGTGCTGATGAAGCGCACGCCCGACATGATTGCCGCGCTGCTCGCGATCCTGCACAGCGGCGGCGCCTACGTGCCGCTCGATCCGGATGATCCCTCGGAGCGGAACCGGCGCATCCGCCGGAAATCCGGCGCCGCTCTTGTGCTCACCGATCGCGAGCTCGGGGCGACGGCGCTGCCGGAGGCGGACCTCGAGTTTGCGGTCGTCGGCGATCTCGTTTCCCCGGAGCCGCTGCCGCCCGCCGCGCCCGGCGGCGCACGGCTCGCCTACATCCTGTTCACCTCCGGCAGCACGGGCGAACCGAAGGGCGTGGAGATCGAGCACCGCGCCGCGCTCAACCTCCTGTTCGCCGCGCGCGATCTGTTCGGCTTCACCGCCGCGGACCGCTACCTCGCGACGGCGACCATCGGCTTCGACGTCTCGGTGCCTGAGATTTTCCTGCCGCTGCTCTGCGGCGGCGCCGTGCTGCTGCGCGACCGCCAGCTCTGGCTCGATCCGCGGGACCTCGCCGCCGAGGTGCGGGCGCAAGGCGTGACCGTGCTGCCCAGCGGGCCCTCCGCGTGGGCGGTGGCGCTGGCCGAGGTGCCGGATTTTCCGCGTGTGCGCGTGGCGATCACCACCGGCGAGCCCGTGCCACCCGCCCTCGCGCAGCGCCTGCTCGCGGTGGGCGACACGGTCTGGAATCTCTACGGCCCCACCGAGACGACCGTGTGGTCCACCGCCCATCGCGTCACCGCTGATCGCGCGGGCGACTCGGCCATCTCCGCGTGCATCGGCCGGCCGATTGCCAACACAACTGTCCATGTCATCGACGCCGAAGGCCATGCCGCCCCGCCCGGCACGGAGGGCGAACTCTGGATCGGCGGGCTCGGGCTCGCCCGGGGCTACCGCGGCGATCCGACGCTGACGCGCGAGCGCTTCGCGCCGCATCCGGTGCTCGGCCACCGCTGCTACCGCACGGGCGATCTGGTCACCCAGCGGCCCGGAGGCGAGCTGGTGTATTTCGGCCGCAACGACGACCAGATGAAAATCCGCGGCGTGCGCATCGAGCCGCGTGAAGTGGAGGCCGCGATTCTCGCCTGCCCGGGCGTATTGCACGCCGCGGCCACGTGGTTCGAGGGCGCCTCGGGGGCGCGCGCCATCGTCGCCGCCGTCGTGCCGCAGCCGGGCCGCACGCTGACCGCCGTGCAGCTGCACACCAGCCTGGCCGCGCGGCTCTCCCCGTCGATGGTCCCCTCGCGCTGGATCTTTGCCGACACACTGCCCCGCACGCCCAGCGGCAAGGTTGATCGCAACGCCATCCGCCGGCAGGCCGACGCGGCCCAGCCGGCCGCCGCGACCGCCGGAGGTCGCGCGCTCTCGACCACGGAGGCGGAGCTCGCCGGCATCTGGCGCCGCATCCTCAACCTCGCCACGGTCGCGCCGGACGATCACTTCTTCGCCATCGGCGGCGATTCGCTGGCCGCGGTGCGCATGGTCACCGAGGCGGAGCAGCGCTTCGGCGTGCGGCTGCCGGTGCAGACGGTCTTCGAGGCACCCACGCTCGCGCGGCTCGCCGCGCTCATCGGCCGCGCGCAGGGCGACACCGCCTCGGCCCAGACCGGCTACATCTTCCCCCTTGTCGAGGCCGGACGCGGCCGCCCGGTGTTCTTCAGCAATGTGGACCTGAAGCTCGCGGCGCGGGGCGCGTGGGCGATCGACGCGCCGCTCTACGGCATCTCGCACTGGGCGCAGGGCAGCGGCTTCCTGCAGGCGGACTCCGTGGAGGCCCTCGCGGCCATCCATCTCGCGGCCATCCGCGCCATCCAACCCGCCGGGCCCTACCGGCTCGCGGGCTTTTCCTTCGGCGGGGTTGTGGTTTTTGAAATGGCGCAGCAGCTCCGCCGCGCCGGCGAAACGGTGGAACTGTTGTTTCTGCTCGATCCAATGCATCCGTTTCGCTCGGAGAGCGCCCCGGGCGGCTATGCGCAGGCCGGGCAGCTGACGCCGCTCGACGAGACCTGGGCCGGCTGGGCCCGCCGCCACGCGCGCGCCCTACGGCGGAATCCCCGCCAGCTCGGCAACTACATCGGCGAGAAACTGCGCTGGCATGCGCGCAACAGCCCCGTGAAGCAGTGGCTCGTCTACCACCTCGTGCATCTCCACGGCCGCCGCCCCAATCCCATCTCGCGCCTCATTGTGCCGCGCAACCGCTGGCCGGGTTTTTGGTATGCGATCCGGCGGCTGTCGGAACACTACGTCGCGCGCCGCTACGACGGACCAGTGCTGGCGATCTTCCCCGGCGAAGGCGAGCGGCACGCCGCATGGCGCGAGCTGATCGGACCCGCCGGCCGGATCGAGATCGTGGCGGCCCGGCATTGTGATCTTTTCGAGCCCGCGGAACGGGCCCTGTGGCAGGAGCCGCTGGCCCGCACGCTGGAGGCCGCGCAGCCGCGGTAGAAAATTTTCCTTGGAACGACGCCGCGGGCGGGCCTCATGCCGCCATGTCATTGGGCGTGGTGGGACAACGATGCATCAGCGAACGCGAACCCGAGCTCGGTCTCGGCGTGGTGGAACGCGTCGATCCGGGCGCCAAGCGCATCGCGATCGCGTTTCCCGCCACCGGCGAGAAGCGCCTCTACGCCCTCGGCACCGCCGTGCTCAAGCGCGTGCTTTTCCGTGCCGGCGAGACAGTCGCCACGCGCGACGGCGCGACGTTCGTCATCGAGTCGGCCGAGGAGGCCGGCGGCCTCCTCACCTACGCCGGCGGCGGGCGGCGCGTGCGCGAGGATGCGATCTCGGATGTCGCGGGCGTCAGCTCGCCCTCGGAGCGTTTCCTCGCGGGCCAGACTGATCCGGGCGAGGTGTTTGACCTGCGGCTGCGCGCGCTGACGGCGCAGGCGCGCTTCCGGCAATCGGAGGTGCGCGGCTGCCTCGGCGGGCGGCTCGATTTGCTGCCCCACCAGTTCTACATCCTGCACGAAGTCGCGTCGCGGCGCATCCCGCGCGTGCTGCTCGCCGACGAGGTCGGCCTCGGCAAGACCATCGAGGCCTGCCTCATCGTGCAGCGCCTGCTCGTGACCGGACAGGCCCGGCGCGTGCTCATCCTCGTGCCCGAGCCGCTCACGCACCAGTGGTTCGTCGAGCTGCTGCGGCGGTTCAACCTTTGGTTCAGCATCTACGACGAGGCGCGCTGCGCCGCCTGCGAGGCGAGCGATCCGGGCAAGAACCCCTTCCACGCCGCGCAGCTCGCGCTGGGCAGCGTGACGTTTCTGGCGCACCTCGAACATCGCCGCGAGCAGGCGATCGCGGCGGGGTGGGACCTCGTCGTGGTGGACGAGGCCCACCATCTCGACTGGACGCCGGACAACGCGAGCCCCGCCTACACGCTCGTCGAACGCCTCGCCGCCATCAGCCCCGGCCTGCTGCTGCTCACGGCGACGCCCATGCAGCTCGGCCTCGCCGGGCACTTCGCGCGCCTGCGCCTCCTCGATCCGCACCGCTACTCGGACCTCGAAAAATTCCGCGCCGAGGCCGAGGGCTTCGGCGCCGTCGCGGCCATCGCGGAGAAGATCGTCGAGCGCCGGGCGCTCGCGCCGGCGGACCGCGCGGCGCTGGAGAAAATCTTCCACCGCGATCCCGCGCGGCTCGCGCAGCACCTCGACGCGCTCGCCGCCGGCCGGCCCGGCGCGCCCGAGGCGCTGCTCCAGACGCTCCTCGACCAGCACGGCACGGGGCGCGTGGTGTTTCGCAACACCCGCGCGGCGATGACCGGTTTCCCGCGCCGCCAGTTCTGCCCGGTGCCGCTCGACGCCGGCGGCAACCTCACGCTCCTCGCCCGCGTCGCACGCGAGCTCCAGGCCGAGGAGACGGGCGCCGACGCGGGCATCCGCTACGCATTCCGCGAAGACCCGCGCATCGACTGGCTCGTGGCCTTCCTACTCGCGGACCGCACGCGGAAGGTCCTCCTCATCTGCAAAACCCAGCGCAAGGTCGCCGCGCTCGAGGCCGCGCTGAAGGAAAAGACCAACGTGAGCATCGGCCTCTTCCACGAGGGCCTGCCCCTCGTGCAACGCGACCGCCAGGCCGCGTGGTTCGCCGAGCCCGGCGGCGCGCAGCTCCTGCTCTGTTCCGAGATCGGCAGCGAGGGCCGCAACTTCCAGTTCGCCCACGACCTCGTGCTCTTCGATCTGCCGCTCAACCCCGGCCTGCTCGAGCAGCGCATCGGCCGCCTCGACCGCATCGGGCAGACACAGACCATCCGGCTCCACGCGCCGCACTTCGCGGGCAGCGCCGAGGCTTGCGTGGTCGCGTGGTATCACCGCGGCCTCGATGCCTTCGAGACCCCGCTGCACGGCGGCAACGACTACCAGGACGCCTTCAAGGATCGCCTCCTCGCGCTCGCCCTCGCCCACGACGGCCGGGACGAAGGGCCGCTCAACGCCCTCGTCGCGGAGACCGCGGCCTTCCGCGCCGAACTCACGGAGAAAATGCGCCGCGGGCGCGACCGCCTGCTGGAGCTCAACTCCTTCAACCGCGAAGTCGCCGAGCGCATCATCGGGCGCGTGCGCGCCGCCGACGCCGATCCGTTCCTGCGCGCCTTCCTCCTCGCGCTGCTCGATCACTTCGGCGTGCGCGTGAAGGAGCACGAGGAAGGCGACGTCTTCCTCGACCCCAGCCACGCCTACATCGAGGGCTTCCCCTCGATCCCGGCTGACGGGATGCTCGCCACCTTCGACCGCCGCCGCGCGATCGCGCGCGAGGACATCCGCTTCCTCTCCGCCGATCACGCGCTCGTGCAGGACGCCATCGATCTGCTCATCGACTCGCCGGCGGGCTCGACCGCCTTCGGCCGCATTGTCACCGACGAGCCGAACATCCTCCTCGAAGCCGTCTTCCTACTCGAGACGGTGGCCGACGCGCGCTGGCAGGTGGATCGCTTCCTCGCCCCCACGCCCGTGCGCACCCTGGTCGATTTGCGCGGCAACGATCTCACGGACGAACGACCGGCGAAGGAAATCGCCGCGGATTTCGAGGACGCCGCGCCGCACCGCTTCCTCGAGCTGCCGAGCTTCAACGCCGCCGTGCTCAAGCGCCTCGTCGAGGCCGCCACCGAATCCGCCGAAATGCGCACGCGCGCCCTCGCCGCCGCCGCCCAGGAGCGCGCCGCCACGACGCTGCAGGCCGAGATCGAGCGCCTCGTGGATCTCGCGCGCGTCAACGATCTCATCCGCCCCGAGGAAATCGCGCTCGCCCGCGAGCAGCTTGAGCGCACCCGCGCTGCCATCGCCGCCGCCCGCCTGCGCCTCGACTCGATCCGCGTGATCCTCGAAGGCGAGCACGACCGGGACTGAGGGCGGCTGCTTTTTGACTTCGCCGGGCGGCGGCGACGCGCCATGGTCGGCTGGCTTGCCCCCTCGCCCCCCAGGTTTCGCCCGCGCCGGCGCCGCGTTGCTGGCCTTCATCGCGCTCGCATGCGCCGCTCCGCTGCACGCGCAGTTCTGGAGCGACACCCCGTTTGCCCGCGTGGCGTTCTTTCCTCCGACCCCGCCGGTGTATGGCGCCCCGCTGGTTGAGCGCGCGGGCCAGCGGCCGCACTGGATCGACAACCGGCCGCTGACCGCGCCCGACGGGCTCGCGGCCTTCGTGTCCGAGCCATTCTACCCGCCGCTCAGCACCCGGCTGTTCAACCTGAAGCTCAACGCCCGGATCGAAGCCCGCCTCCACGCCTATCGCACCGCGCGCCAGCGCGAGACCAACCTGCTGCTCGACCTGCTGCTCGCCGCCGAGTCCGAGTCCGTCCTCGCCGATCCCGCGGCCCTGCGCGCTCTCGCGGTCGAGCAGGGGCCGCGGCTCGCCGCGCTCGAAGAGGAGGCGGAGCGCCTGCGGGCGGATTTGATTTCGGGCGGATGGTTTTCCGACGGCAACTGGAACGCCAGCCGCCGCTGGCGACTCGATCCGAAGAAGGACTTTGCCAATGCGGCCGACGCCGAGGCGCGCTTTCAAGTCGTGCGGGCGACAGCCTCCTACCAAGGCGGGCTCCTCCCGGCGCAGCGCGGCCTGCTCGGCGAGCTGGCCATCGAACTGCGCGAAGAGGCGCGCAAAGCCCGCGGCCTCCCGGCGAATCGGGCCGACAGCGACGGGATATTTTTCTCTCCGGAAACGGCGCGTTTCCGCCTCCCCTCCGGCGCATCGCCGGAATTGCGCGCCAAACTCGCCCTCTACAACGGCCGCAAAGCCGCGCTGAAACGCGACCTCCTGAAAACGATTGTCGACCAAGACGGAGCCGAGCCCGAGACGCGGGCCGCGGCCTTCGAGGCGCTCGCGGATCGGCAGTGGCCGGAGATTGTCGCCGTCGAGCAGCTCGCGGAGGAGATGCGGCCGGAACTCGCCGGCCGCCTCGCGCCCACGCGACCGCCTCCGCCGCCCTGGGTGCCCGCCGGTGTCTTCGAAGCCATCCATGCCTACAACGCGGATCGGGACGAATATTTCTCGGAAATGAAGCTCGCCGCCGAATTCGCGGCGGACCAACTGCCGCGGCCCTCCGGGGAGGAGGGCGACGCGGCCCGGCAGTTCGAAGCCCGCCGGGCCGCGGCGCGGCGGGCCGCCGCGATGGAATTCCAGCGCACGCACGCCGAGCGCTTCGCCGCGCTTGAGGCGCGCTACCGGGGAATCCGTGACAGCCTGGCCGCGCTCGCCCAGCATCAGGTCGATCGGAAAACCGGCCGGCCGCTCAGCGCCGACACCCTGCTGCACGCCCACTCGGCCTCCATGGCGGAATTCGAGGCCTTCGGGCGCGTATCGGCCATCTACACGCACTACCGCATCGCGATGCTGCAGCCGGGACTCTCGCCGGAGCAGCGGCGACTGCTCTTCGGCTATGCGCTGGCCGGCCTCGCGCAGCCGCTGCCCTTCGGCGAGTTCATGCCACCGAGTTCGGCGAAGCGGCCGTTTGCCACGCCGTAGACCGTAGCCCGCCTCGTGAGAGGCGGGATTTTTGGACCGCGCAACCGCCGTCGGTCCCGGCTCTCACGAGCCGGGCTTCACGATCAGCTACTTCTTCAGATACCCCGCCAGCCACTCGAAGATCGTCCGGTGCCACAGCTCGCTGTTCTGCGGCTTGAGCACCCAGTGGCCTTCGTCGGGGAAGTAGAGAAACTTCGACGGCACGCCGCGCCTCTGGAGCGTCGTGAAGAGCGCGAGTCCCTGCCCGATGGGCACGCGGAAATCGAGTTCGTTGTGGATGACCAGATTCGGTGTCTTGAACTTCGCGGCGTGCTTGTGCGGCGACCATTTTTCGAAGTCAGGATTTTCCCATGGGATGCCGTGGTCCCACTCGTCGAACCACGTCTCCTCCGTCGTGCCATACATGCTGACGAAGTCATAGACGCCGCAGTGCGTGACGAGGGTCTTGAACTTGTCCGTGTGGCCTTGAAACCAGTTCATCATGTAGCCGCCGTAGCTCGCACCCGCCGCGGCCATGCGCGTGCGATCAATCCACGGCTGCTTTTCGAGGTGCGCGAGGCACGCCATGAGATCGGTGAAGACCCGGCCGCCCCAGTCGTGCGAGATCTCATCAGTGAATTGCTGGCCGAAGCCAGTCGAGCCGCGCGGATTCGGCAGCGCAATCACGTAGCCCTGCGCGGCCCAGACCTGCGGGTTCCAGCGCGTGGACCATGAATCGAGAAACGCGCTCTGCGGGCCGCCGTGGACCCAGAAGACGAGCGGGCATTTTTTCGCCGCCTCGAAGCCCGGCGGCTTGAGGATCCACATCTGCACGGGCGTGCCACCGGCGCCGGCGACCGTCACGGTCTCGGGACGAGGCAGCGTGAGCGCGGCGACGGCGTCGGCATTGGTTTTCGTTAGTGGCGTCGGCGCCGCCTCGCCCACGCGCCAACGCGCGACCTCTGGTGGCTGCGTGAGCGATGCCCGTGTGAACGTCAGCCACTGCCCGTCGCGCGCGATCGAGGCCTCGCCATTCACGCCGCCGGTTACAACGGGGGACGGTGTGCCACCCGTCACGGCGACGCGCCAGATCGGCCGCGTGCCGCGATCCTGCGCCTCAAGGTAGATCGTCTGGCTGTCGGGCGACCACGTGAAGCTGTCCACCGAGCGGTCCCACGTCGGGGTGAGGGCGCGGGCCTGGCCAGTCGCCCGCTCAATCACGTGCAGCGTCCACTTGTCGGCCTCGAAGCCGGCGCGGGCCTGCGCGCGGTAGGCGAGCCATTTGCCGTCGGGCGAGTAGCGCGGGCAGCCATCGGCGCCGGGGCTGGCAGCGGTGACGTTTTTCTTTTCACCGGTCGCGATGTTCACCGTCCAAACATCGTGGTTCGTGCGCCACGCCTGCTCGCGGAGCGGCAGCGGCGGCGCGGTGAACGCGATCTCGCGGCCATCGGGCGACCAGGCGAATTCCGTGCCCGCGCTGAACGTGCTGGAGGTCGGCACGGCGTCGTTGTCCCCGGGCGTGACGTTGCGCGGCTCGCCGGCCGCGGTGCCGTCGGTCGCGACGCCGACGACGAAGAGGTGCTGGCGCTTGTCGTCCACCCACGAGTCCCAATGGCGGTAGAGCAGCTGCGTGATCACGCGGGCCTTGACCTTGGATTTCTCGCGCGCGTCGGACTTCTCCTTGTTGAGTTTATCGGCCTCCTAGAAGGGCCTCGTGGAGAATTCGGGGAAGACCGCCGAGACAAACGCGAGCGACTTCCCGTCGGGCGCCCACACCGGCTGAGACGCGCCCGTCGAGAGTGAGGTGAGCTTGCGGGCCTCGCCGCCGCCATCGGCGGGCAGGAGGAAAATCTGCGTCTCGCCATCGCGCGCCGACTCAAACGCGATCCATTTGCCGTCGGGCGACCAGCGCGGGCTGGCATCGCGCTTGCGGGAAGCGGTGAGCTTGCGCGTCGCGCCGCTCCCATCCGCCTGCGTGATCCAGATGTCGGCATTGGTGCGGTTCTCGTCCTTCAGCACCTCGGTCACAACGTAAGCGACGCGCGTGCCATCGGGCGAAACCTGCGGATCCGCGACGCGCTTGAGGCGGAACAGGTCCTCGAGTTCGATGGGCCGGGGCTGCGCGGCGGGCAGGAGCGAGGCCAAGGCGAGCGCCACGGCGGAGAGGGCAAGGCAGTGGTTCATGCCGCCACGCTTTGCCGTTTCTCGGGGGCGAAGCCAGCGTGTTTTGCCGCCCCGCCATTCGCCGCAAACGGCTTGGCCTCGCGGCGGCTTGCGGCCAGCCTCGCGGCGCGTTCGTTGTCCCCCTCCTCTCCCGCCGTATGAAGCTCCTCCGCGCCCTCTGCCTTGCCCTCGCCCTCGCAGCTCCGGTCCTCGCCGCGAGCGCCCCCGTCCCCGCGCTGCCACCGCGCGTGCAGGCCCCGACCGACACCGCGCAGTTCCGCCGCTTCGTGCTCGAAAACGGCATGCGCGTGCTCCTCGTGTCGGACGCGAAATTCAACAAGTCCGGAGCGGCGATCGTCGTGCCCATCGGCGCCGGCGACGATCCGGCGGATCGCGAGGGCATGGCGCACTTCCTCGAGCACATGCTGTTTCTCGGCACGGAAAAATATCCCGACGCCAACGCCTACGGGAATTTCATGCAGACCAACGGCGGCTACAACAACGCCTACACCGCCTCGGACCACACGAACTACCAGTTCGAGGTGCGGCACGAGGCCTTCGCCGAGGGCGTGGACCGGCTCGCGCAGTTCTTCATCGCGCCGCTCTTCACGCCCGAGTTCACCGGCCGCGAGATCAACGCCGTGCACAACGAGGCGATGCGCCACGTGCAGAACGACTCGCGCCGGCGCTTCCTCGTCGCCGCCGGGCTCTACGCGCCGGGCAGCCCGGAGAGCAAGTTCGGCACCGGCAACAAGGACACGCTCGCTGGCGCCACGCCCGCGCAGGTGCGCGCGTTCTACGAGGCCACGCACACCGCCGACCGCATGGCGCTCGCCCTCTGCGGCAAGGCGCCGCTCGACGAGCTGGAGAAGCTCGCGCGCGAGAAATTCGGCCCCGTGCCGCGGCGCAACGTCGCCCCGCCGGTGCGCGAGGCGCGTTTCCTCCCGCGCAAGGCCGCGCTGCGCCTCGCGCAGGTCGAGCCGATCAAGGAGGAGCGCGCGCTCAGCCTCGAGTTCGCCGTGCCCGGCACACGCGCGGACTTCGCGAGCAAGCCCGACGAGCTGCTCACCCAGTTGATCAGCTACCCCGGTCCCGGCGGTCTGGTGGAGGCGCTCAAGCGCGACGGCCTGATCAACGGACTCAACGCCTTCGTGTGGGAGCGCACGCCCGTCTATGGCTCGCTCTTCATCGGCGCCGATCTCACGCCGGCGGGCAAGGAGCAGCGGACCCGCGTGCTCGCGGAAATCTTCGCCTACCTCGCGCACCTCAGGGCCTCGCCGTTTCCCGCCGACTTCTACCGCGACCGCGCGCGCATCGCCGCGCTCAACGAAACCTACAAGGATCGCGGCGAGGGCGCCGCGCTCGCCACGCGCCTCGCGAACCAGGCGCTCTTCTACCCGCTCGAGATCGCCGAGCGCGCGGCCGATGTCTGGGGCGCGCCCGACGAGGCCGCCTACCGCCGCCTGCTCAACTCGCTCACCGCCGACAACGCGCTCGTGATGCTCTCCGCCAAGGGCGTGCCCACCGACCGGAAGGAGCGCATCTACGGCACCGCCTACTCCTACACCGAGGAAACCGGCGCGGCCTACGCCGCGATCGCGAATCCGGTCTCGAAAAACAAGTTCACCCTGCCCGGCGCCAACCGCTTCATGCCCGCGCAGACCCCGCTGCTCGCCGAGCGGCCCGTCGTGCTCATCAACGAGCCGGGCCTCGTGCTGCACTACGCGCCCGACACGGAGTTCCAGCGCCCGCAGACGGCGCTGAGCGTGCGCTTCGTGCCCGTGCGCGAGCTGGGCAGCGCCCGCTCCGCCGCGCTGCTGCGGCTCTACGGCGCATGCCTGGGCGACTTCCTCGCGCCCGCGAGCGCCGATGCCGACCTGGCCGGCCTCGAGCTCGCGTCGGAATTCACGCTGGAGGGCGCCAAGTTCTCCGCCGCGGGCTACGGCGACTCCGCCGCGCGCTACCTCGCGCACATCGCGGAAAACCTGAAGACCTTCACCCTCGCCCCCGGCCGCTTCGAGGCGATCAAGGAGGCCGTGCTGCGCAGTCTGCGCAGTTACAATCAGACCGAGGCCTACGTGCTCGCGCGCGACCGGCGCGACGCGCTGATGCGCGAGTTCCACTATCTCCCCGGCGAAGTCATCGCGATCACGGAGGCTTCCGGGTGGGGCGACGTGCAGGCGTTCGCGAAGAAATTCTTCGCCCGCGGCGCCCTCGAGGCTGTCGTCCACGGCCACTTCTCCGCCGAGCAGGCGAGCGCCACCGCGCGGCTGCTCGCCCAGAAAGTCGGCGCCCAACCGGCAGCCCCCGCCGAGCTGCTGCGCCGCCGCCACGTCTCGATCGCGCCGGGCGAGAACATCGTCGACGCCGGCCTGATCGAGGGCGTGAACTCGGCCTTCATCGGCGACTATGTGCTCGGCGACGACTCGCCCGCGCTCCGCGTCGCGGCCGCTGTCGCCGGGAATTTCTTCGGCGATCCGTTCTTCAGCGAGCTGCGCACGAAGCAGCAGCTCGGCTACATCGTCGGCTCCTCCGCGAGCGGCTCGCTGCGGCACCGGTATTTCACCTTTGTCATCCAATCGAGCGGCTACCCGCCCGAGGAGCTGCGCCGCCGGGCCGAGGCGTTCATCGCCACCCTGCCCGCGGCGCTCGCCGCCGTTTCCGACGAGCAGTGGGCCACCCTGATCGCCGGCGCGCGCTCGCAATTCGAGGAAAAGCCGAAAAGCATCCGCGACAAGGCGGAGATCTTCTTCGGCCGCGCCTACAACTACGGCGGCGAATGGGATCGGCAGCAGGCCTCGCTCGCGGCGCTCGCCGCGCTCACCAAGCAGCAGGCGGTCGATCTGCTCACGCAGGCGCTCGCCCCCGAGACCGCGCGCCGCCGCACGATCCTCCTCGGCAGCAAGACCCACCCGCTCGACTCGATGACGAAGCCCGCCTTCTCCGAGCGGGAATTGTGGAAACCCTCGCGCCAATACCAGTGAGCCACCGCCCACCTTTGCCATGAAACGCCTGCTTCGCTGCCTCCTCCTTTCCACCCTCTGCCTCTGGTCCGTGCGCGCCGCGACGCCGGCCGGCTTTACCCACGTGAAGAACCTCGGCGGCATCGCCGAATATCGCCTCACCGGCAACGATCTCAACGTGCTCCTGCTGGAGGATCACTCGGCCCCGGTGCTCACCTTCATGGTGACCTACCGCGTGGGCTCGCGCAACGAGGTCACCGGCACCACCGGCGCCACGCACCTGCTCGAGCACCTCATGTTCAAGGGCTCGAAAAACTTTCATCCCGGCATCGGCAAGGGCTTCGACACCCTCATGGACCGCATCGGCGGCATCAACAACGCCACCACCTGGCTCGACCGCACCAACTACTACGAGAATCTCCCGAGCCAGCACCTCGAGCTCGCGGTCCAGCTCGAGGCCGATCGCATGCGCGGCCTCCTCCTCCGCGAGGAGGACCGCCAGCCGGAGATGACCGTGGTGCGCAACGAATTCGAGCGCGGCGAAAACGATCCCAGCGAGGCCCTCGACAAGGAGGTCAGCGCCGCCGCCTACCTCGCGCATCCCTACCATCACCCGACCATCGGCTGGCGCTCCGACATCGAGAAGGTCTCGATCGAGAAGCTGCGCGAATTCTACGACACGTTCTACTGGCCCGACAACGCGACCGTCACCGTCATCGGCGATTTCCAGCCCGCGGCCGCGCTCGCGTTGATTGGAAAATATTTCGGCGCCATCCCGCGCGCGCCCAAACCCATCCCGCAGGTTTACACCGAGGAACCCGCGCAGACCGGCCCGCGCCGCGTCGTTGTGAAACGCCCCGGCGAGGTCGGTGTCGTGCAGATCGGTTTCAAGGCCCCCGGTGCGCTCCACGCCGATCATCCCGCGCTCGATGTGCTCGCGGCCGTGCTGAGCGACGGCAAGACCAGCCGCCTCTACCGCGCCCTCATTGACCCCAACCTCGCGATCAACGCCGACGCCGCCAAGGGCTTCTTCCGCGACAACACCCTCTTCAACGTCACCGCCCTCCTCGCCCCGGGCGCCACGCACGCGCAGGCCGAGCAGACGCTCCTCGCCGAAATCGCCAAGGTGCAGCGCGACGGCGTCGCCCCCGCCGAGGTCGAGCGCGCGATCAACAAGCTGCTCGCGGGCCACGCCTACCGCCGCGATGGCTCCTTCGCCATCGCCGGCCAGCTCAACGAGGCCATCGCCGTCGGCGACTGGACCTACTACCACACCCTCCTCGAAAAACTGAAAACCGTGACGCCCGCCGACGTGCAGCGCGTCGCGCAGACCTACTGCATCGAGGACCAGAGCACGACCGGCTGGTTCATCCCGCAGGCCGAGGCGCCGGCGAAGGCGACGAGTTCGATCCTGCGGGCCGGCGAGATTTCGGGCCACGCGCGCGGGCCGCATTATTATCGCAGACCCGATGAGGCCCGCGGGCGCCCCCAAGGCGCGGCCCTGCAACAATCGGCCACCCCCGCCGGCGGTCTCGGTGGCGGCGCCGCCATCGCGCCCAATGTCCGTCGCCGCAGCCTCGCCGGGATCGACGTCGTCACGCTCAAGACTTCGATCAAGGAAGTCGTCACGCTCCGCGGCATCGTGGGCGCAGGCGATGTGTTCAACCCGCCCGGCAACTCAGCCATCGCCGACCTCGCCGCCGGCATGATCGACAAGGGCACCGTGCAGCAGGACAAGTTTGCCGTCGCCGCCCAGCTGGAGCAGGCCGGCGCCACGCTCGGCTTCGGCACCGACTCGCACGCGCTCAACATCCAGGGCAAATGCCTGCGCCGGGATCTGCCCCTCGTGCTCGGGCTGCTTGCCGAGCAGCTGCGCACCCCGCGCTTCGACGCCGAGGAATTCGCCAAGCTCAAGAAACAGATCGCCGGCCGCTTCAAGCGCCAGCTCGAGGACACCGGCTTCCGCGCCGAGGGGGCCTTTGCCCGCGCCGTCTTCCCCACCGGCCACCCGAACCGCCCGCCCGCCGACGATCGCTACCTCGCGGATCTCGAGGCGGCGACCCTCGACCAGGTGAAGGCCTTCCACGCCGCGCACTACGGCCCCGCCGCCGCGCGCCTCGTGCTCGTGGGCGACGTCGATGACGCCGCGATCGATCGCACGCTCACCGAGCGGTTCGCCGGGTGGACGGGCGGCCGCGTGCTGCCAGCCGCCACCCCTGCCCCGACGCTCACCGCCGGCCGCACGGAGAAAGTGGAGATGCCCGGCAAGACCAGCGTCTCGCTCGTCATCGGCCAGCCTTCGGGCCTGCGCGCGCGCGATGCCGGTTACCAACCGCTCCACTTTGCCACCGCCGTGCTTGGCAGCGGATTTTTCTCCGCCCGCCTGCTCGACATCATCCGCAACCAGGAAGGCCTCACCTACGGCATCGGCGCGCAGCTCGGCGCCGACGCGCACGCGGACGGTTCGTGGAGCATTCAAGCAACGTTCTCGCCCGAGCTGCTCGACCAAGGGCTCGCCTCCACCCTGCGCGAGCTGCGGCGTTTCCACGCGCAGGGTGTCACGGCCGATGAGCTGGCGAATTTCAAGGTCACGCTCACCGGCACGCACCAAGTCACCCTGGCCACCACCGGCGGAGTTGCCTCCGCGCTGCTCAACGCCCTGCGCCGCGGCTACGGCCCCGAATGGGTGGACGACTACCCGCGCCAGCTCCAGGCTCTCACGCTAACCGAGGTCAACGCCGCCATCAAACAGCGCCTCGATCCCGATCGGATGGTAACGGTGCTCGCGGGCACTCTGCCGGTGGCAAAGTGATGTCATTGGTAGCGCGAGGCTTCAGCCCGCGCCGAACGTGATGTCGCCTTCCATGCGCGGGCTGAAGCCTCGCGCTACCTCGGAGTCTCGCCTCTCACGGACCAAGGCTTCAACCCACTCTCGCACCGCGGAAACTTTACTCAACGTTCACGCCGTTGTGCCGATTAGTCTTTGACCGGAGTCGTGCACCGACCCCACCGTTTTCCCAACGAAATGAACGCAGATCTGACACCGCTGCAAAAAGCCGCCGAGCCGCTCTGGATCCAAATCCAGACGCTGTTCGCCGAGCATCATTTCATCACGATCGTGTGCGGGTTCTTCGCCCTGCTGATGACGATCAGCTTCTACAAATTTCTTCGCAACATCAGCCCGGCGCTCGTCGGCTTCGTGCTGCTGCTCCTCGTGGCCGTGCTCGTGATGCACTGGACGCAGACCCGGACCGAGCCCGTGGTGCTGAAGCCCTTCATCGACGGCCTCGCGCCGTTCTTCCCCACGGTCCCGACCACACGAGTCTGAGCGGACCGGCGGAAGGTGAGGCGAACCGGGCCGCTACTTCCGGAGTTTTTTCAGCGCCTGGTTGATCTTCGGCAGGCTGACCGCCTCCGGATCGTAGTCGGGGCCGAGCCACTCGCGCCACTCGCGACCCAGCTCGGTGTGCGGCTCCTTGAGGCAGGCGAGCATGTCGTGATAGGCATCGAGCCCGCCGCAGTCCTCCGGCGGCCCCGCGCGTTCGCCGCCGAGGCAGGCGGGATAGTAATGCCCCTTTTCCACCGTGCCCACTTTCTCGAGCTTGATCTCGATCTGCCAGCCGTCGCCGAAGTGGTAGCCGTAGGTGAAACGTTCGCGATGCTCGAGATCGAGCTCGGCAAGAGTGATGTCGCGGTCGTCCTCAATCGTGAGTTCGTCGCGCTTGAGCGGGTTGCCGTAGCGTAGGTCGTCCACGTTGAAGGCATGGGTCTGGTAGTCGAACCAGTCGAAGGCCACTTGGATGGCATCGTGCAGGCGCGAGAGCCACATCGACTCGCGCACGAGAAGCCGGCGCCAGACCGGAGGCTGGCAGGCGACGACCTGCAAGCGCAGCAGCAGCGTGCGCTCGGCGGGCTTCTTCGCGCGCACCTTGGTGCCCTTGCCTTCATGGAGACCAATCATGGACCGGCCACTGTGCGCGCCTGCGCCCCGCGATCAACGCTCAACGCGAGGGTGCTACTTCGGCAGCGTGAAGCAGTAGAACATGTCGCCGGCCTTGGTCTCGGGTTTGCCGCCGCCGCCGGCGGCGATGACGACGTATTGGCGGCCGTTGACTTCGAAGGTGGAGGGCGTCGCGTAGCCGCCGAACTCCATTTGAAATTCCCAGAGCAGCTCGCCGGTATCCTTGTCGAAGGCGTGGAAGCGCTCGTCCATCGCGGCCCCGATGAATACGAGGCCTCCCTTGGTCACGATGGGGCCGCCGATGTTGAAGGTGCCGGTGGGCGGCAGGCCGCGCGCCTCGAGCTTCGGATAGGTGCCGAGCGGCACGGACCACTTGACCTTGCCAGCATCGAGATCGACGGCGTGGAGCTGGCCCCAGGGGCGCTTGTTCACCGGAAAGCCCTCGGGGTCCTTCCACTCGTGGTGGCCGGTCATGACGAAGGGGATCTCGTTGGCGTAGCTGACCTGGATGTCCCGGGCCTCGATCATCTCGTCCTGGCCGTCGCCGTAGAGGAAGGCGACGACAGCGCGCTTCTCCTGCGCGCTGAAGCTGGCAAACGACGGCATCTGGCCGCGACCGGTCTCGAGCAAGGCGAGCAACTGCTCGCGCGAGAGGCGCTCGCGCACCCGTTCGAGCGAGGGTGAGGCGGGATTATGCGGCGAGCCCGTGCCGTGGCAGCCGGCGCACACGCCCTGGTAGCTGCGTTTGCCGAGGTCGTGCAGGGAGACGCGCGATTCGGGCTTGGACGGCACCATCGCGGTGTATTCGACCTCATTGCTCGTGTTGACGTAAACGAGCCGCGTCTGGGGATCGAAGGCGGCGCCACCCCATTCGCAGCCGCCGTTGAATTGGGGCAGCACGGCCTTCTTCTGCAAAGAAGGCGGCGTGAACATCGGCGCAGGCTGGATGGTCTCGAGCTGCTTGAGGACAGCGGCCGTCGCGGCGGGATTGAGATCGGTCACATCGTCGCGCGTGAAGCCCTGCGGCGTGAGACGAAACTCCTCCGGCGGAAAAGGCTGCGTCGGGTAGCTGATCTCACCCGCGAGATCGCTCCGGGGCACCGGCAGCTCCTCGACAGGGAAGAGCGGCTCGCCGGTCACGCGGTCGAGCACGAAGAGGTGGCCCATCTTCGTCGGCTGGACGACGCAGTCGATCAGGCGGCCGTCGCGGCGGAGCTGCGCGAGCACAGGCGGCGTGGGCAGATCGTAGTCCCAGAGATCATGATGCACGGCCTGAAAGTGCCAGAGGCGCTTCCCGGTGGCGGCGTCGAGGGCGAGCGTGCAGTTGCCGAAGAGATTTTTTCCGGGGCGGTTGCCGCCCCACTTGTCGTTGGACGGCGAGCCGGTGCCCATGAACACGATGCCGCGCTCGTGATCGAGGGTGAAGCCGGACCAGGCGTTGGCGCTGCCGTTTTTCTTCCACGAATCGGGCGCCCAGGTGTCGTAGCCAAATTCGCCGGGGTGCGGGATGGTGTGGAAAATCCATTTGCGCTCGCCGGTGCGGACATCGAACGCGCGGATGTGGCCGGGAGCGGTGGGCTGCGGCCCCTCTCCCGTGGTCGAACCGAGGATGAGCAAATCCTGCCAAACGAGGCCGGGGGTGTTGTTGCCGACACGGAGATAAAACACATCGGTGTCGAAACCGTCGCGGTGGCTGATGCGCCCGCCGCGACCGAAGGAAGGGATCGGTTTGCCCGTCTTGGCATCGAGGGCGTAGAGCCAGTCGCCAGCGGAGTGGAAGATGCGCGAGTCGCCGCGCCCGTCGGTCCAATGGGCGACGCCCCGGTTGAGGCCGCCGCCACGCTCGCCCTCCCACGGATCGAAGCGCCAGAGGAGCTTGCCGGTCGCGGCGTCGAGCGCGGCGGCGTGCAGGCGCGGCGTGGTGACGAACATCACGCCATCGACCACGATCGGGTTGCACTCGATGGTGGTGCCCACGTCGCCGGTCTTCCACGTCCAGGCCAGCTGGAGACGCTTGACGTTGGGCTTGTTGATTTGGTCGAGCTCGGAGTAGTGCGAGCCGCCGTAGTCGCCGTGGTAGATTTGCCACTCGCGGCGGCTCGCTTTGGGATCGGCCGGCGCAGCGGCGGCCAAGGCAGGAGGGAGCACGGCGAGGCAAGCAAGCAGGCGCGCGGGGTGCATGGGGGCGCACCCACCGTGACGCGAGGCGCCGCCCCGGGCAACTGCGCAGTGGCGGCGCGGGCGCGATCAGAAGCTCCAGGCCGCGCTCACGCCGAGCTGGCGCGGATCAGCCCGCGTCTCGTAGCGCGCCGGGATGTAATTGGGATCCTCGTTGCCGAAGAAATAGACGCGCTTGTCGTAGCGCGCATCGAGGAGATTGCGGCCCCAGAGCGTGAAGGTCCACGCACGCCACGCGTAGCCGAGGCTGGCATGCACGACGCGGAAGGCGCGGCGCGCCTCGTTCTGGTTGTTGGAGTCAAACTGGCTCGCGCGCGCGACGAGCTCGGCGTGGGCGAAGAAGCCTCCGGCGTCGCGGTAGCGCGCGCCAACGGTGTAGCCGTAGCGCGGGGTGTTCGCGAGCCGGCGGCCGCCGCCGGGGTTGCCGTTGGTCAGCGTGAACCGATCGAGCCCGGATTCCATGTGCGCGAGGGTGGCATGGACTGAAAGCGTGTCGGTGAGCGCGTAACGCGCGGAGGCCTCGAGACCGGTGACGTGCGCTTCAAGGGCGTTGGCGGTGAAGAAGCGGTAGTTGCCGCCGAAGCCGGCAGAGTCACGCACCTGGGTGTCGCGGCGCGCGAGATGAAACGCGGTGAATTCGCCGGTGAGCCGGCGATCGAACCAGTGGCCACGGAGGCCGAACTCGGTGTTCCAGAGCGTCTCGGTGCCATAAGTGAGCGGATCGGCGGGCGGGTTGATGCGGGCGTCGATATTGACTCCACCGGCCTTGTAGCCGCGGGTCAGGGAGACGAAACCCACGGTGTGGGCCGCGAGATCGCGCTCAAGGGTGAGCTTGCCGCCGAGGAGCGTGTCGGAAAACGCGGGCGCAAACGTCGCCACCGGATCGAAGGTGCCGCGGGTCTTGCGGAAACGCGTCCGGGTGCCGCGGCCGTCGAGGACGACACGTTCGGTGCGGAGCCCGAGCGTAAGGCGGGTGCGGGCGTCGAAGTGATGGGCCGCCTGGCCGAACAGCGCGAGCTGGTCGGAGGCGTAACGGGTGCGCAGGCCGCGGAGGTTTGCCGGGTCCTCGTTGGTGTAAGCGCTCGTTTCGTGAGTGGTGGAGCCGTAGGCCCCAACCGTCCAACGATCGATCACACCGAGTGCGGCACGGGTGGCGGTGGAATCGAGGCGGAGTTCCTGGCTGAAGACCGTGCGGTCGCGCACCAGATCACTGAAGCCGGCGTAGGAGGCGGCGGTCCAGTCGTCGTCGTAGCTGTAACGCGAGTGCGTGCCGCTGACGGCGCTGACGCTCGTCAGGCGCGCGGCGGCGAGGCCGTCGAACGAGGCGCGAAAGCTCGCGGCGCGGGAACGCTGCTCGTCGCGGCCGGGCTGGTCGCTGAAGGTCAGTCGTCCGTTGTTGTTGAGGGCGAATTCGTCGTAACCGTTGTTGAGTTCGGAGAAGAGTAGCGCCCCGTCCCAGCGCCACTGCGCCGTGGGTTGGCCGGCGAGCCGAAGGCGGGCGGAAAATTCGTCTCGGGCGTTGGTGTCGCGATTGAGGGTGGCGTTGCGGCGGAAGCCGTCGCTCTCGTGCCGGTGAATCGCGAGGCGCGCCATGAGGGACTCCGGCCGGGCGAGGAGCGGACCACCGACCGCGAAGCCGCCCTCGCGCAGGGCGTCGCCGCCAGCGCTGGACTCGACGCGGCCAGTCCAGAATGGCGTGGGCGCCTGGGTGACGAGGCGCACGAGACCGCCGGCGGCATTGGCCCCGAAGGCCCCGGCTTGAGGCCCCCGCAGAACCTCGATCTGCCGCAGATCGAACGCACCGCCGAGCGTGCCAAGTCCCGTGAAATCCAAATCGTCGACGAGGAAGCGCACCGCGGAATCGGGCGTCTCACCTTCGAACTGGGAGTTTTCCCCGATCCCGCGGATCTGGAGATGGCGCGGGCGCGAAGTGCCGCCGGTCCAGGTGAGGTTGGGCACTTGGTCGACAAGGTCGGCAAAGTGACGGACGGTGCCGGCGCGCAGCGCAGCTTCATCGAAGACTGTCACACTCGCAGGGAGGCGCTCAAGCGGAGTCGCCCAAAGCTCCGAGGTCACGACGATCGGCGACAAGGTCACTGGTGGCGCGGAGGTTTGCGCATGGAGCTGGGAGCCGGCGATGGTCGCGGCGGCCAGCGGGAGGAGGCGATGGAGCGGGAGGTGCATGGCGTTGTAGCCTGCGAACCGAAACAAGACTCCCGAAAAAGAGGGCGCACGCCTCGCACCCCGGTGGCGCGACTCGCGGCGCCTGCTGTTTCCTTCGTCGGCATGATCCGTTCAGGTTCGAAGGGTCGAGCGGCCGGGCGTGCCACTAATCTCAGCCCCGCGCGCGGGGCTCCCCTACAGGCGCCGGCACGAAACGGCGGCCGATTCTGCCGCGCAAGCGCAATCTGCGTCAGAAATGGATCGCAAAGGCAGAGAGAGCCGCAGCCACCCCTGCCCGACGGAGGCCTTCAGGGCAGATCGTAAACTTCAAGGAGCGTTGCACCCGGAGTGCCGTCGCCGCTCTTGACCTGCACGGTGTAGGGCCCAGGCGCCAAGGAGAGGAGCAACACGGTGTCACGGCTGTTTTCATCAACGAGGCGGAAAGCGCCGGCCCGATCAAAGGCATCAAGGATCGCCTCGGTCGCGGCGGGCGTGGCTCCAGCCCACGAAGTGTTGGTCGCGACGAGCCGGCTTCCCTGCTGCACCGTGAGTATCGGCCGGGCCAGCGCATCGTTGATACCGAAGGCGGCGAGCGTGGGTCCGATGGCGCGCACCAAGACGCGACGCTCGGAAGCGCCCGAAATCACGAAGCCGCTGACCAGCGCATCGTCGCCCGAGGCGATACGGGCCAAGGTGGAGATATTGACGATGGCGTGATCCTTGGAGCCCTTGGTCGAGCCGCTGAAGATATGCGTGAGCTTCGCACCTTCGCCGACCTTCTTGCCGAGGAAGCGGCAGGCCACGCTGTCACTGCCGTTGTCGTAAACCTCAAGAATGCCGTATTGCTGGCTGCCCGAGAAGACGCCGCCGGAATAGGGGCCGCCTTTCATCGAGCTGTTGCTGGTGAGCGCCGCCGCGTGGAGCACCGTCAGCGGGGCGCCGCCACCCGTGGCGTAGTCGGAATTGGTGCCATCGTCGACCGCGAGGCCGTGCATGTCGCCCGAGAGGACCACGAGATTCGAGATGCGATTATCGCGGATGAAGTTGGCAATCTCAGTGCGCTCGGTCGTGTAGCCTTGCCAAGTATCTTCGCCCGCCACCGCAGCGCCGATCCATGGATCGGGATTGACCCAGACGACGAGGGGAAAGCCGTTGTCGCGGGCGTTGATCAGCTCCTGCTTAAACCAAGATTTCTGGGCGGTGCCCATTTTCGTCTTTGAGGCGTTGTCTTTCTGTGTCGCCGGAGATGAGGCGCTGCGCAGGTCGGTCATGATAAACCGCACACGCCCGATAGTGAACGCTTGCCCAATCGAGCCACCGGTGGGCCCGATCGCGTAGTGGGGCACCCGCTCACGATAAATCTGCCGAGCGGTATCGCGCCCCAACGAGGTAGTGTCCGAATCATTGCCAGAAAAATCATGATCGTCCCAGACGTAGGCCATCGGGACGCTGCGATAAAGCGCACCCTGCTCACGATGGCCGGTGACATTGTCGTAATTGGCCCGGTAGTCCTCAGCATTGGTGCTGTTGGTGTCGCTGTAATGAAGGTCACCCATGTTGATAAACAACAGCGGGCGCTCGCGCATGATGGCGTCGTATGCGCTCTGGTCAGCAGCGCGGAAATCACCGCAGGAACCAAAGGCGATGCGGAAGGAAGATTTGCCCAAGGGAAAGGTGCGGAAGCGTCCGCGCGAAACCGTCTCCGTCCGCAGCGCACCGGCCACCTCGATGCCGTAGTAATAATCAGTGTCAGGCTGGAGGCCTTGGATCGTGAGCTTGGCTGTGTGACCACTGCCTGCCGCCGTCGTGACTGCCGGAGAAAAAACCGCCGGCGTGAGGCTCTCATTCTGGCTGACTTGCAGACGAACCCGAACGCCCGCGGTGTTCAGTCGAATTGTGACGGTCGCCGTAGTGGCACTCACATTGCCCGACCAAGCGCCACCCACGAAGGAAACACCCGATTGGGCAAATCCCGTGGCACAAACGGTTCCGAGGAACACGGCGGAGATGAGGCGAAGGAACAACATCGGGGTATGTCCCTATCTTTCCAAACAAGCCTCCCGTCGCAAGTAAATTTCTTGCTAAGGCCTAATGGAGCCTACGTATGCAAGCACATGAACGAGAGGTATAAATGCGCGAATTTACCCGCTGCCATACTACGTGCCAGCTGCTTTTCTGGAATTCGCATGTTTTTATTGGCCATCGGCTTTAACCAACTCGGCCCTGCGGTCGTCATTGGGACGACATCAATTAGCCATGTGCCATCCATCGAAAGCCTATCTGGTCCGCGCAAGCCTCATGTTCATGCTCGCGATGGCCACTGCTTCCCTCCACGCGGCCCCCGTAATCAGTGAGTTCATGGCGTCCAACGCCACAACGGTCGCGGATGAAGATGGCGCTTACTCCGATTGGATTGAGATTCACAACCCGGATGCCGTGGCCGTGGATCTTGCAGGCTGGTTTCTCACTGACTCCGCCACGAACAAGTCGAAATGGCAGTTCCCTGCCGTTGTCGTGCCCGCTGGCGGTTATCTTGTGGTGTTCGCGTCGAGTAAAGATCGCCGCATCCCCGGCGCCACCCTGCACACCAACTTTTCCCTGAGCGCCCAAGGCGAGTATCTCGCGCTAGTGCGTCCGGATGGAGTGACCGCCGCCACCGAATTTGCGCCCAAGTTTCCCCAGCAAGATCCCGACGTTGCCTACGGTCTCGTGCCCAACGCAACCGGCAGCCTGGGCGGGGCCGGTTTCCTAAGCCGTCCGACACCCGGCGCGGCCAACGCTCCCGCGGGCAGCATCGCACTGCCGGAGACACCCGCCTTCTCCACAGGCTCCGGCCCTTTCCGCACCGGCTTCAGCCTGCAACTTTCCGGCGCCCGCTCCGGTCAACACATCCGCTACGTCATGGCGCAACCAACGAACGGCGCGGTCTTGGCCGAGCCGACGGCCAGTTCTCCGATTTACACCAGCCCCATCGCCGTGAACAACACGGTGGTCGTTCGCGCCGCCGTCTTCTCGGTCGATGGAACCGCGGCCGGACGCACCACCACCGCTGTTTATACCAAGGTCAGTGCCGGACTCGCTGCTTTCTCCAGCAAACTCCCGCTCCTCGTCCTCGATACCATGGGCACCGGTCCGCTTGTGAAGGACGGCATCGATCATCCGTCCTGGCTCTTCGCCTACGACGCTCAACCCGGCGGGCAGCCCTCCTTCGGCAACGCGCCTTCCTTCACCTCGTCGCTTACCACGTCAGTCCGCGGCTCATCATCCGCCGAATTTCCGAAGAAAAGCTACACGCTCTCACTGACCGATGACGATGGCTCCTCGTCCGACCAGCCGCTCCTGAATCTGCCCGCCAACAACAAATGGGCGCTCATCGGCCCGTGGTCGTTCGATTTCAGCTACATCAACAACTCGTTTCTCTATACCCTTTCCAACAATATCGGCCGCTGGGCTCCGCGCACCAAGTTCGCCGAAGTCTTCTTCAATGCCAACGGCGGTGACCTCGACACCACCGACTACGCGGGACTCTACGTCCTCACCGAACGTATTGAGGTAGGCATCGACCGCGTAAACCTGAAGCCCCTCTCCGAAATCGACCTCTCCGCCCCCGCCATCACCGGCGGCTACATCCTCAAGATCGACAACCGAGATCCAGACGAGATCGGCTGGCTCACCCACCGCGGCATCCCTGAGAACGGGCAATCCTCCGTAGTCCTCGTTTACCCCAAGGCCAGCGATGCCGCCCCTGCGCAGGTCGACTACATCCGTAACTACGTCCAGAGCATGGAGGACGCGCTCTACGCCGACAGTGCCAGCGGCTTCGCCCAACGCTCCTATCTCAACTACCTTGATCGCGCTTCCTGGGTGGATCACCACATCCTCAACACATTCTCATGCAATCCCGACGCCTTCGTGAAGAGCGCCTACTTCACCAAGGATCGTGGCGGCAAGCTCACCGCCGGCCCGATTTGGGATTTTGATCGTGCCTTCGGCTCATATTGGGATGAGCGCTCCTTCCGCTGGGACACATGGTTCGGCTTCGGCGGCACCGATGTCTGGAACACCGGCTGGTGGGGCGTCATCGCCCGCGACCCCGAGTTCATGCAGGAGTGGATCGATCGCTGGCAATCCCTGCGCAAGAACGAGCTCTCCAACCAAAATCTGCTCAAAGTCGTCGGCGACCAAGGCTCCGAGATCGGGCCCGAGGCCGCGGCGCGCGACGCCGCCCGCTGGCCGGACAACGTCCCCGTTGTCTATGGCACCCACGCCGCCCAGATCGAACACCTCAAGGGCTGGGTCACGGTCCGCGCCCAATGGATCGATCAGCAGTTCCTCGCCGCACCGACCGTCACCGCGGCCGGCTCCAATCTCACATTCACCGCGCCGGCCGGGGCCAAGCTCGCCTACACGCTCGACGGCTCGGATCCACGCTCGCTCGGTGGCGAAGTGGCCCCGGGCGCCATCGTGACGGCTTCCACGCTCACCGTATCCGCCGGCGCCAACGTCCACGTCCGCAGCTATCGCGAGGATCTCCGGAATACCTTCCCCGGCAGCCCGTGGAGTTCCGCTGTCGGCGGCGAGGCCTCGACTCCCCTCACCCCGCGCTCGCGTCTCATCAATCTCTCCACCCGCGCCATTGCCGGCATAGGCGAGGATGCTCTCGTGGCCGGCGTCGTCGTCGCCGACACCACGTCCAAGCGCTACCTTGCCCGCGGCGTCGGACCCGGCCTCACCGCCTTTGGCGTCCCCGGCGCCCTCCCCGACCCGCTGCTGCGGATCACCACCGGCACCGGCACCGAACTCTCCCGCAACCTCGGATGGGAAACCGGTCCCAGCGCCCTCCTCATGGGCGGCTATGCGCAGTCGGTCGGCGCTTTCCCGCTCTCCTCCGGCGCACGCGATTCCGCGCTTTCGCCTGAGCTGGCCTCCGGCACCTACACCGTCGAGGTCACGCCCGCCTCCGGCCAGTCCGGCCTCAGTCTCGCCGAACTCTATGAACTCGATGATTCCGGCCGCACCGTGAATCTCTCCACTCGCGCCCGCGTGCGGTCCGGCGCCGGTGTGCTCATTGGCGGCTTTGTCGTCCAAGGCGCGGCCAGCAAGCGCATGCTCATCCGCGCCGTCGGCCCCACGCTCGGTGCCTTCGGTGTCGCCGGCACGCTCTCGGACCCGATGCTCACCGTCTATTCCGGCTCCACCCCGATCGCGTCCAATGATCGCTGGGACGCCGTGGAAAACGCCTCCGCCCTCACCACCGCCACCACGCGGGCCGGCGCCTTCAGCCTCGCCTCGGGCAGCGAGGATGCCGCGCTGCTCATCACGCTCGCACCCGGCGCCTACACTGTCGAAGTCAAGGGCAAGGCCGGCGCCGAGGGCGTCGCGCTCCTCGAAATCTACGAGGTGCCCTGAGCTCGCGAGACGGCCCTGGGACGCCCTCGCGCCACGCAAGCGCGAAACGCGCCCACTTGTCCACGTCCGCCCTGCGCGGTTGTGAACGAGTTTCCTTGGACACGGGCGATGCGCTCCACGACGTCTCGTGGCGCACCCGACCCGCCATGGAAACTTCCTCCCGCCCTCACCTCTTCGGCCTGCTCGCCGGCCTCTTTCTCGCCGCCGGCCTCGCCTTCGCCTCGCTCACCGTCGCCGGCGCCTGGACTCGCATCGCCGAGACCCAAGTCGTCAACGTCACCGGCTCCGCCCGCAAAAACGTCCGCTCCGATCTCGTCGTCTGGCGCGCGAGCTTCGCCACCGAGGACGCGTCGCTCCTCGGCGCCCACGAGAAGCTCGCCGCCGATCTCGTCAAGGTGGAGCGTTTCCTCCGCAGCCGCGGTGTGACCGAGTTCGAGGTTGCTCCGGTGCAATTTCGCGAAGTCACCGCCCGGGCCAAGGACGACGATGGCGAGACCGTGCAGCGCCGCATCGGCTACCGCCTCATCCAGCGCATTGAGGTCAGCTCTGGCGCCATCGACGCCGTGCCGCGGCTCGGCACCGAGGCCTCTGCGCTGCTCAACGAAGGCGTCGCCCTCATTTCCGACGGCCTTGAGTTCATCTACACCAAGGCTGGCGAGGCCAAGGTCGAGATGATGGCCGAAGCCACCCGCGACGCCCGCCTGCGCGCCGAGCAGATCGCCGCGCAAGGACGCCGCACGCTGCGCGAGCTGCGCTCCGCCCGCATGGGCGTGGTGCAAATCAACCCGCTCCACTCCGCCTCCACCAGCTGGGAGGGCAACAACGACCGCAGCTCCCTAGAGAAGACCATCACCGCGACCGTCGCCGCGACGTTCTCGCTGCGCTGAACGCCTTAAGCCAGCACCCGCGCCGCGACGATCGGCTCCGCCGGCACCGCGCTCGGATCGGCTTTCAGCGGATAAGTGAAACGCTGGCCCTCGTAGTTGCGGAAGATGATTTCGTCGTCCGTTATTTTTTCCACGTAGTCCGGGTTCATCGGCACCTTGCCGCCGCCACCCGGCGCATCGATCACGTATTGCGGGACCGCGTAGCCCGTGGTGTGGCCGCGCAGCGCCTTGATGATCTCCAGGCCCTTGCGGACATCGACCTTGAAGTGCGATCCGCCGGTGATGAGGTCCATCTGATAGAGATAGTAGGGCCGCACGCGCATCCGCAGCAGGCGATGCACGAGGGCCTTCATCACGTCGGCATCGTCGTTCACGCCCTTCAGCAGCACGCTCTGGTTGCCGAGCGGCACGCCCGCAAACGCCAGCCGCTCGCACGCGGCCTTCAGCTCGGCCGTCGCCTCCTTCGGATGATTCACATGGATGCTCATCCAGATCGGGCCGTATTTTTTGAAAATCTCGCAAAGCTCCGGCGTGATCCGCTGCGGCAGAAACACCGGGATGCGCGAGCCGATGCGGATGAACTCCACGTGCTTGATCGCCCGCAGCCGCGAGATCAGGTGCTCCAGTTTCTTGTCCGAGAGCAGCAGGGGATCGCCGCCCGAGAGCAGCACATCGCGCACCTCCGGGTGCGCCTCGATGTAGCGGAGGCCCTGCTCATACTCGGGGTGGAAGTTGTAGTCCTGCGCGTTGGAGACGAGCCGGCTCCGCGTGCAATAGCGGCAGTAGGCCGCGCACCGATCGGTCACGAGAAACAGCACCCGATCCGGGTAACGGTGCACGAGACCGGGCACCGGCGAGTGGCCGTCCTCATCGAGCGAGTCGAGCATCTCACCCTCGCTGATCACGAGTTCGCCCGCCCGCGGAATGACTTGCTTGCGAATCGGGCAGTCCGGGTTGTCGCGATCGATGAGGTTGAAAAAATAAGGCGTGATCGCGAGGGCGAGCTTCTGGTTCGCATGCTCGCAACCGGCCTTCTCGTCAGCCGTGAGCGTCATGAGGCGCTCCAAGCCCTCGACGGTGGTGATGCGGTTCTTGAGCTGCCAGATCCAATCGCGCCAGTCGCGCTCCGGGATGTGCTGCCAAAGGCCCTGGCCCTCGAACCAGGTGGCGCGATCTTCAGTGTAAGGCATCGTAATGAGGCGCGAACGATTAGGGGGCTAACCACCGCTGTCAAACGACGGAAGCACTCCGCGCGGCGGCACTGGCCGATCATTTGGGGCGGCACAGCGGGCTATTCGCACCGAGCTCCAGCACCTTTGTCGCACCCCGGCGCACAAAACCCTTGGCACGCGCCACCCGGCGGCTTTTCGTTCGGCTTCAATGTCCACGCCCAAGCCCGCCGTCCTTGCCCTCGAAGATGGTTCCGTGTTTCACGGCCGCGCCTTTGGCGCCGCCGCCACCGTCGCCGGCGAATGCGTCTTCAACACGTCGATGACCGGCTACCAGGAGATCCTCACCGATCCCTCCTACTGCGGCCAGATCGTCACCATGACGGCCGTGCAAATCGGCAACTACGGCGTCACCGCCGCGGACGCCGAGGCCGCTGCGCCCAAGTGCTCCGGTTTCGTCGTCCGCGAGCTCTCCCCCATCGTCAGCAACTGGCGCAGCCAGATCGCGCTCGGCGACTACCTCGCCAAATACGGCATCCCCGGCATCAGCGAAATCGACACCCGCGCGCTCACGAAAAAGCTCCGCGTCGATGGCGCGATGAAGTGCTGCCTCAGCACGCTGCCAATCTCCGACGCCGACGCCATCGCGCGCGCCAAGGCGTGGCGCGACATGGCCGGCGCCGACTACGTGAAGGACGTCTCGTGCAAGACCCCGTTCATCTGGCGCGCCGATGACCCGGCGAACCACAACGCACCCTACCTCCCCGTCGGGACGACGATGAACGCGCCGGCCACGCCCGCGAAAAAATTCCGCGTCGCCGCCTTCGACTTCGGCGCCAAGCACAGCATCTACCGCAAGCTCGTGAACCATGGCTTCGAGGTGCAGGTCTTCCCCGCCACCGCGACCGGCGAGCAAGTGCGCGAGCACAAGCCCGACGCCGTCTTCCTCTCCAACGGCCCCGGCGATCCCGCCGCCCTGCCCTACATCCACCAGACGGTCACGAACCTCCTCCCCGATTTCCCGATCTTCGGGATTTGCCTCGGGCACCAGATGCTCACGCACGCGCTCGGCGGCACGACCTTCAAGCTCAAGTTCGGCCACCGCGGCGGCAACCAGCCGGTTAAAAACCTCGAGACCGGCAAAGTCTCCATCACCGCGCAGAACCACGGCTTCGCCACCGATCCCAAGTCGCTCGAAAAATCCGGCGCCAAAGTCACAGAGATCAACCTCAACGACAACACCGTCGAGGGCCTGCGGCACACCAAGCTCCCGGTCTTCAGCGTCCAGTATCACCCCGAGGCCGCGCCCGGCCCCAACGACGCCGATCCGCTCTTCGTGGATTTCTACCGGATGGTAGAAGCGCGCAAGGCGGGGAAGATTTGAGTTCTCAAGCCTAAGAGGGCGTCGAAAAAGCCCGGTTTGCGCCAGAAAGGGATCGTGCGGCGGATCGATTTCTGATCGACACTGGGGATGGCCACCTCTCCGACGACGCAAAACTATCCCAGCGACCTGACCGACGCGGAATGGGCGCTGCTCGACCCGCTCATTCCGAAGGCGCGCAAGCCGGGCCGCCCGGAAAGCTACCCGAAGCGCGCGGTCTTGGACGCGATCTTCTACCTCGTGCGCAGCGGCTGCGCGTGGCGCATGCTCCCTCACGACCTGCCGCCGTGGAAACTAGTGTGGCACTACTTTGCCCGCTGGAAAAAGCTCGGCGTATGGGCGCAGCTCAACGACGCGCTGCGCGACGCCGTGCGCCTGCAAGCGGGTAAAAAAAAGCCCCGACCGCTGCGATCCTCGACGCGCAGAGCGTGCGCACGACTGAGTCAGGCGGGCTTCGCGGCTATGATGCTGGCAAGAAGGTGGCGGGACGAAAGCGACATCTGCTGGTCGATACCCTCGGCCTGATCTTGCTGGCCAAGGTGCACGCCGCCGACGTGCAGGACCGCGACGGCGCGCGCCTGCTGCTGGCCGCGCTGGCCACGCGCTTCGGCTGGCTGCGCTGCCTCTGGGCCGACGGCGGCTACGCCGGCGCGCTCGTGGCGTGGGTGCGGCAGCTCCGCCCGCGGCGCGGCACCCGCTTGGAGATCGTCAAGCATGGCACCAAGCTCGATCACTTCAAAATCCTGCCGCGCCGCTGGGTCGTGGAGCGCACCTTCGCGTGGCTCGGCCGCTCCCGCCGGCTCAGCAAGGACTACGAACACACCGTCTGCTCGAGCGAGGCCTTCATCTACCTCGCGATGATCCGCCTCATGCTCCGCAGGCTCGCCTGACGGGACTTTTTCGACGCCCTCTAAGCGCAAAGGCGCGAAGGACCGCTTAGAAACGCGAAGGTCCCAGCCTGTCCGGTATCTTTGCGAACCTTTGCGATTCGTCGCGTTTTCGCGCTTTATCCGGTCAGCCATTTCTCGAACTTCACCGCGTCCGCCGGCGTGTCCACGCCGATGCCGGGGTCGTCCGTTGTGCCGACCAGGATGTCGAAGCCGTTTTCCAGCACGCGCAGCTGCTCGAGTTTCTCGATCTGCTCGTAGCGGCCGGGCGGCAGGGCGGCGAATTTCTCCAGCAGGTCCGCATGATAGGCGTAGAGGCCGAGGTGCTTCAGGCAGGGGTTGGTCGCCACCCAGGCGTCGTCGATCGTGAGGCCGAGGTCGCGGGAGAATGGCAGGCGCGAGCGCGAGAAGTAGAGCGCGCGGCCGTCGCGGCGCAGCACGACTTTTACCTGGTTGGGATTGTAGAAATCGACGACTCGCCGGAAGGGCGTCGCGAGGGTAGCCATCGGGACCGGGCCGGTGATGAGGCGCGCGAGTTCGCGGAGTTGCGCGCCCGTCACGAGGGGCTCGTCGGCTTGCACATTGATCACGTAGTCGGCGCCGATCGTGAGGTTGGCCTCGGCGATGCGGTCGGTGCCGCTCTGGTGCGCCTCGCTCGTCATGATGGCGCGGAAACCCGCGCCGGCCACGACCTCGCGCAGCAGCTCATGATCAACGGCGAAATGGAGCGGAAACTCCGGTGCCTCGCGCGCGATGCGCTCCGCGACCCAGAGCAGCAACGGTTTGCCGCGGATGGGGTGCAGGAGCTTGCGCGGAAAGCGCGTCGATTCGAGCCGGCAGGGGACGACGATGGCGGTGCGCGACGAGGGCATCGGGTGGCAGATTGGGGCCGGGTTTTTGGGTTGCAAGCCGCCGCCACGGACCGGACTTTGCGCGGCTGTTTTCCGACTTCATGAACAAAAGCGACGCCGCATCTGCCAACACTTCCCTGATCAAGGAGCTGATCGTGCAGAACAAGATGGGCATCCACGCCCGCCCGGCGGCCATGATCGTGCGCATCACGAACAAGTTCAAAGCCGAGGTCTTTGTCGAAAAGGACGAGGAGAAGGTGAACGGCAAGAGCATCATGGGCCTCATGATGCTCGCCGCCAGCGCGGGCTCGAAGGTGCGCTTCCACGTCAACGGCCCCGACGCCGTCGCGATGGTCGCCGAACTCGAGGCGCTCTTCGCCCGGAAGTTCGACGAGGCATAGGATCGGAACCGAAGCTAGGCGCAAAGGCGCTTCAAAATCCGAAAAACCGCCGCGCGTTGTCCGTGCTGATTTGCACGAGGGTCTCGTAGCTCACGCCGAAGACCTCCTGCGCGGCAAACTCCGCGGTGTGGCGCACAAAGGCGGGCTCGTTGGGTTTCCCGCGGTGCGGCATGGGCGTGAGATAGGGCGCGTCGGTCTCAAGCATGAAGCGCGCAAGCCCCTGGCCTTTGGCGGCGGCGCGGATGTTGTCCGCGGTCTTGTAGGTCAAAATGCCCGTGAACGAGCCGTAGCCGCCGCGCCGCGTGAGCTCGGCCATCTCCACCGCGCCCTCGGTGAAGCAGTGGAAAACCACGCGCCGCCAATCGACGCCGCTGGCGTCGATCATGGCGACGCACTCGGCGAACGCCCCACGCGAATGCACCACCACCGGGCACCCGAGCCGCTTCGCAATCGCGAGCTGCGCCTCAAATGCGGCGCGCTGCCACGCAAAGATTTTTTCCGCTTCCGCCGCGTCCTTGGGCAGGTGAAAGCGGTCGAGCCCGCATTCGCCGAGGGCAACGGGCTGGCAGGGCGAGGGGTCTCCGCCGAGCCGCGGCTCACCGGGACGGTTCGCCCTACCCCAGTGCGCCTCGATCTGTGCGACGGCGCTTTCCCACTCTCCATCCACCGAGCAGGGATGAAGACCCACCGTGTGCCGCACGAAACCGTCGCCCGCGTGCTCCCGCGCCAGGTTTGCGTAGAGCGCCCAGTCGTCCGGCGCGGTGCCGATGGTGATCATCGTCTCGACCCCGGCGGTGCGCGCACGGTCGAGCGCCGCGGCGAGCGTGCCGTGGCGGACAAATGATTCGAGGTGCGTGTGCGTGTCGATGAGGCCCATGCGAAGTGCCGAAATTGAGCTGGATTGGTGTGGGAGCGAGCTTGCTCGCTCCCACAACAAATCCTGCGGCCGGCTAACCGAGGTAGAGCGCCCCATACCGCTCGCGCAGGTGGGCGACGAGGTGGCGCGGCGACAGCGGCTCGCCAGTCACGCGCTGCACGAGTTCCGTCGCACTGTGACGCCGGCCCTGCGCGTGGATGTTCTCGCGCAGCCAGCCGAGCAGCCAGGTGAAATCCCCGCGGGCAAACTCCTCCTCGAGCGCAGGCCGCATGGCACGCACGCGCGCCCAGAGCTGCGCGGCGATCATGTTGCCGAGGCAGTAACTCGGAAAATAGCCAAAGGAGCCGTCGCTCCAATGCACATCCTGCAAGACGCCTTCACGATCGTTGGCGGGCTCCAGGCCGATGAGCTCGCGCGCCGCGGTGCGCCAAGCTGCGGGCAGATCGCGCACGGCGAGTTCGCCGGCGAAGAGTTTCTTCTCCAGCTCAAAGCGCAGCACGATGTGGAGGTTGTAGGTCACCTCGTCGGCATCGACGCGGATGAGCGTGGGCTCGACGGCATTGACGGCGAGATGGAGCTCCTCGCTTGTAACGCCCGCGGTCTGCTCGGGAAACAAGGCGCGCCAGCGCGGCTCGAAGTGCCGCCAGAAGGCGCGGCTGCGCGCGACCTGGTTTTCCCAGAGCCGGCTCTGCGACTCGTGCACCGCCATGCCGGCGTGGAGCCCGAGCGCCGTGCCGAGGTGCGTGGCCGGCAGGCCCTGTTCGTAAAGGCCGTGGCCGGTCTCGTGAATCGAGCTGAAGAGGGCGTCGAGCGGCTGGTCCGCGTTGAATCGCGTCGTCATGCGCACGTCGCTGCCGGTGCCGGAGCAGAACGGATGCAGCGACACATCAATGCGGCCGCGCGCGTAGTCGAATCCCAGCGCCGCCGTGACCTCGCGCAGAAACGCCCCCTGCCCCTCCACAGGAAACCCCTTCAGCCGCGCCGCCACGGCCCGCGCTTCCGCCGCGCGCGGCGAGGCCGCGATCGCGCGGACCAGCGGGACGAGGTCGCGCTTCAGTTCGGCAAACAGCCGATCAACTGTCGTCGTGGTAAGGCCGGGGTCGTGCTTGTCGAGGGCATAGTCGTAGGGGGCGGCGCCGTGGCCGAGGTAGGCGGCTTCGCGCCGGGCGAACTCGAGGTTCTTTTCGAGCACAGGCGCGTAGCTGGCAAAATCATCCGCGGCTTTCGCCTTGGCCCAGGCGTGGTAGCCGCGGCTGCCCTGCGCCGCCTTCTCGCGCACAAACTCCGCCGGCAGCTTCGTCGCGCGATCATAGTCGCGGCGGGCGTGGGCGACGACCGTGCTTTGATCCGGGGTGAGCTTGCCGGCATCGGCCTCCAGCGCCCCGAGTTGTTCGCCGATCCGCGGGTCCGAGGCGGCGGCGTGGTGGACTTCGGCGAGCGCAGCGTGCTGCGCGGCACGCTGCTCGGCAGCGCCGGGCGGCAGGTTCACCTGTTCATCCCATTGCAGCAGATCGGCGATGGTGCCGAGCGTGTGTCCGCGACGGAGGCGCGAGACGAGTTCGTCGAGCGGCGATGCATTGGGCATGGTGCAGGAATTGGAGCCACGAGGCGGGGCGACGCGAGCGTAGTGTGACGGGAAAATCGCTTGCCCCGCCCCCCGTCGCTAGGGAGACCTGCGGCGTGGATCACCCAGCCCCACCCGTGCGCTTCTGGTCGCTCGATGTGCTGCGCGGCCTTTGCGCCGGCATCGTTTTCCTGAGCCATTGGCACATCTGGTCAAACTTTGCTCCGCAGGGCGCCGCGGAGAGCTTCATCCGGGGCATCGGCCAGAACCTCTACGACTTCGTCACGCTGATGACCTGGCCCACGGGCGGCCAGCACCCGGCGGTGATTGGGTTTTTCGTGCTCAGCGGATTTTGCATCCACTACCCCTTCGAACGCCGCGCGCTGACGGGTGGAAAAAACCGCAGCTGGCGCGATTATTTTTGGCAACGGTTCCGCCGCATCGCGCCCGTGTATTGGACGGCGAGCGCGCTCGGACTCGTCTTGGTCGCCGCGGAATGGTGGCGGCCGACCGGCGATCCCTTGCTCACGCTCCACGCGATGGCCAGCGCCCCGCACCTTGTCGTCCGCTTCCTTGGCATCGCCGGGGCCTATCCGGAGGAGATTCTGGCCGGCAACTACATCCTCAACACCGTGAGCGGCGAGATTCTGATGTATGCGTGCTACCCGCTGTTTCATGTCTTCGCGCTGCGGGGTCGCTGGGGCGGGCTCGGCGCAACGTTTCTCGGCCTGCAACTCGCCGCCATCGCGGCGCTCGGCATGCTCAGCCCCTACTGGGTCTTCAGCAGCGTGTTCATGCTGGGAATTTTTTGGTATGCCGGAGCCTTGGCCGCGCACCTGTTCCTTGCCGGCCGCGGGCCGCGCTCGGGGCGGTGGTTGATCGCGGCATGGGCGCTGTTCCTCGCGCTGAAGGCCACGCCGCATTTCGCGGGGCTAAATCTTCTGAAGCAGGCCGCGTGGGGGTTGGTCTGTTTCCTGGGCATCCTGTGGCTCGTGCGGTGGGAGCTGAGCCATCCTGCGGTCGGCGGCCAGCGCACGATTGTCTCCCTCTGCCGGCTCGGCGACGTGAGCTACAGCCTCTACGCGATGCACACGCCAGCCATGATGCTGGCAAGCTGGGCCCTGCTGCAAATCGGCCGGCCAAGTTATCCGATCCAGCTGGCCGCCACGCTCATCGCCAGCCTAGTCGCCACGTGGCTCGTGCATGTCGGGATCGAGCGTCGATTCTATGCCCCGAAAAGCCAGGCCGCCACGACCTCCGCCAGCTAACGCAGTGGCCGCCCGCGGTCCGCGGCGCCTCACATCGCCCGCACCGCAATCCCTCCGCCGCTCGAGCGCAGTTTGAGGACGGGGCCGCCACCGTTGACCGCACCCGCGAGGCGGCTGCGATCACGGCCGGATTTTTCAAGCGTGATCGTGAGGCCTTCGGCGTCGACTCCGCCTCCGCTCGTCGCGGCGTCGAGATGGAAGGCCGCGGTAGGGCTTACGTTCACTCTTACGCTGCCGCCGGAGGTGCTGAGCGAGCAATCCTCGGCCAAGGCGCCCGTAATCCCGGCGCGGATGCTCCCGCCGCTGGTGTGGGCCCGGAGTTTGCCGCCCACCGCTTCGATGGTGATGCCCCCGCCCGAGGTCGCGAGATCCGCGGCGCCCGCCACGCGGCCGACCGTGATGCTGCCGCCCGAGGTGTGCAGCTTCGCGGTGCCGCCCCCGCTGGCGAGCGTGATGCCCCCGCCCGAGGTCTGCGCGATTACCGCGCCCCCGATGTCGCCCAGCTTGATGGCGCCCCCGGAGGTCCGCGCTTCGCACGCGCCCGAAAGACTGCCTACGACGATCCCGCCGCCCGAGGTCCGCAGGCGGGTGGCGAACTCCGCCGGCACCGTCACCTCAAACTCCACCGTCACCGGCGGCCACGCCCCGAAGCTCCAGCTGGAGCGCTTCTCGTAGCGCGCCACGGCGCTCACGTCGTTGCCACTTTGCTCAAGCGTGAGTTCGAGTTTCTGCAACAGCTCGTCGGCCTCGGCTTCCGTGGACGCGCGTATTTTTTGGCGCGCGACCACGCGGACGGCGGCGGACGCACCGGGCTGGACGCGGATAGCCCCGCCCTGCGTCTCGACGCGCAGGGTGCCGGCGCCGCCGACCGCGAACGTTTTCTCGACGACCCGCTCGATGGCCGCGAGCGCGGGCAAGGCGGACGCGGCGAAAAGTCCGCCGGTCAGGATCAAAAGCGAGGTAAACGCAGGTGCGGGGGAGCGCATGCCCCCACAACCCACGTGACCGGGCAAAAGTTACGGGCTATTTTTTCGCCCGGGTCTTGCGTGCGGGAGTGCGTTTGGCCGGAGGCACGACCAGCACCGGGCAGGGGGCGCGGCGCAGCACACCATGCGTCGTGCTGCCCACAAACAAATCATAGAGCGCCGTATGCCCGTGCGAACCGATCACAATAAGATCGGCCGACAGCGCCTTGGCTTGGTCGGTGATCAACGGGACGACCGCGCCGGTGAACTGGCGCGTCTCCGTCTTCACGCCGCGGCGTTCGCACTGCTGCTGGAGGCGCTCGAGCTTCACCGCCGCCGCCTTTTCTCCGGCGATGCGGATTTCGTCGATGCTCCCGAGCAGCGCGCCGTATTCGGCCACGATGACCGGGGGCAGGATGATGTGCAGGAGGACGACGCGGGCCGAAACCGCCTGGGCCAAATCAACCGCCTGAGCCACGACCACCTCGGTCGCGCGAGAAAAATCCACAGGGACGAGGAGAGTTTTCATGCACCTCATCCTACACCCGGACGGCCCGTTGTGCTATGCAGTTTTTGGCGAGGCCAAGGCGGAAATTGGCCAAGCATAAGTTAGTTTCTACGATCGATCGTCGGCTAACGACGACCCACGCCCGCCATTCCCCAGCTCACCAGCGCGAGTGTGAGCAGCGAGTTGACGGGCATGAGCACCGCGGCGAGAAGCGGGTTCATGCGGCCCGCGACCGCGAGGCCCACAGCGAGCACATTGTAGGTGACGGAAAAAATCAGAATCGCGCGCCGGGTGCGGCGACGCACCCCATCGACCTCGAAGAGTGCGCGGATGCCGCCAATGCCGCGGCCCAGCCAGTAGAAGTCCGCCTTGCCCTCAAGCACCCCGCGATGCACGACCGGCGTGCCCCGGCACAAAGCGCGGTCGAAGGCGAGGCTGTCGTTGGCTCCGTCGCCGAGCATCAGCGCGTCGTCGGAGGCATGGGTCGCCAGCCAGTCGGCCTTGGCCTGCGGCGACTGGTCGCCGAGGGCTTGCTTGGCGGGCAGTCCGATCTCGCGACCGAGCGCCGCAACTTTGTCGAGGGCATCGCCGCTGAGGATAAAGACCTCGAGGCCGCGCGCGCGGAGCGCACTGATTTCGGCACGCGCATCCGACCGGGCGGTATCCGCCAGCTCGAATCGCGCGATGATGCGGCCCGCGTGCGCGAAGATCGTGCCGCCCTCGCCCGCGGCGCCGGCGCGCCAGCCGGGACGGGCCAGCGACCACGGACCGAGTTCAACACCTTGGCCGACCGTCTCGCGCACTTCGCCGGCCACATCACCCGCGATCGTTTTGCCTGCGAGCAGGTTTTCGAGCAGGCTCTGGCTCACGGGATGCAGGCTGTCGCGCACGAGGGCGAGCAGCGCGGCACGCTCGTCGGGCGCGAGCGTGCCCATGGCCGCGGGGTTGCGCAGCACGGGCGTCTCCAGCGTGAGCGTGCCGGTCTTGTCGAAGACGATCTTTCGCACCCGGCCGAGCCGCGCCCACAGGCCGTCGTCGCGCACGAACACCCCGCGCCGCCGCAGCGCCACCGTCGCGATCTCATCGGCCAATGGAAACGCGAGCCCGATCGCGCAGGGACACGAGACTACGAGCACGGCCGTCACGACTGCGCCCGCCCGCAGGGCATCGCCCGTCGCGAGCCACCAGCCCACGCCAGCCAACACCGCGACCGCGAAGATGCCGATCAGGTAGCCGCGCACGATGCGCTCCAGCAGCACGTGGCGCGGGCCCGTGCGCTCGGCCGGAGCGAGCAGGCGCGCGAGCAGCGACTCGGCCCAGGGTTGCAATGCCTCAAGCCGGCACGCCGTGCGGCCAAGATTCACCGCGCCCGCCGACACGCGCTGCCCGACCCGAAATATCCGCGGCTCCGTCTCGCCATTGATCGAGGCCAGGGAGAACGCCGCCTCCGCCTCCGTCAGCCGCGCCTCGACCGGCAGTATCTGCCCGGCGGCCAGCACCAGAGTCTGGCCGGCCCGCACCTGCTCCGGCGCCACCTCCGAACCGTCGTCCAGCCGCACGCGCGCCGGCCGCGGCTGGTGAGCCAGCAGGCGCCGGCGGTTGCGCTCGACCGCCGCGACCTGGGCCCAGCGTCCAATCAACATCAGCACGATGAACGCGCTGACGAAGTCGAAATACACGAACCGCTCCTCGCCCGCGAGCCAGCCATAGAGCGACCCCGCATAGGCCCCCACAATCCCGATCGCGATGGGCTGGTCGATGTGCAGCGCGCCCTCGCGCGCGGCGCGCACCGCCCGGCCGACGAAATATCCGCCGCCCACGAGCACGCCCAGCGTGCCAAAAGCGAGCGCGAGCAGGCCAAAAAGCCGCGCATACTCGAACGACGGCTCCATCCCGAAATACGTCGGGAAGGCAAAGAGCATCACGTTCAGCGCAAAGGCCGCGCACAGGCCGAGGCGTTTCGCCAATCCGCGGCTTTCGGGCTCCGTCTCCTGCCCGCCGGCGGGCCCGGTCAGATAGCCGAGCGCCTGCAATCGCCGCGCAAACTCCGCCGCGGAGAACTCCCCGCGCACCCACCGAAGGCGCATCGTGCCATACTGCGCGTTGACGACGATGTCGCGAGCACCGGGCTGCTGTTGAAAAACCCGCTCGATCAGCCAGACGCAGCCAGCGCACGAGATGCCCTGCACACCGAGGGAAAGTTCGGGGATGGTGAGGTGGGGCCGGCTCTCCGAGCCGGCCTGGGTTGCAGGGCGATGAGCCGGCCGGAACTCAGGCTCGCTCGGAGAGCGAGCCCCACCCTCCGCCTCGCGCTGCGCGACTTCGAGCCAGCCGTAGTCCCGCGGCTGGAAAACCGCGGCATCGGCCGGCGCGGTCACATCGTCCTTGAGGCCGTAGTAGCCCTCCAGGCCATGCTCATGCACCAGCCGAAAGACATAGCTGCAGCCCGCGCAGCAAAACCCCGTCTCGCGCGTCCGCGCGTCGGGCAGCGCCGCGCCGCAGTGGCGGCACGTTGTAGGCGGGGTGCCCTCACCCCGCAGTTCGACGCCTTCGCAGCGGCGTGAGGGCACCCCGCCTACAACAAGAGATGTCGCCATCGCGCTCATTTCAAAAACACACCCACGAATTCGGATCCGGTCCTGAGTATCCCAGCGTGCCGCGCAGGCGCCAGCCCATGACCACGGCCGTCCCGAGCGCGAGGCCCACCCGCACCCGGCCCAGCCACAGCGGCGAAAGCTTGCCCCGCACCCAGTGGAACTGCGTCTGCGCCAGCCACAGCAGCGGCAGCGTGCCGAGGCCAAACGCCAGCATGAACTCCACGCCTCGCAGCGCCGATCCGGCGAACGCGGCCATGGCGATCAGGAAATACAGCGGGCCGCACGGCAGCAGCGGCGTCGACAGCCCCATCACCGCCGCCGCGCCCAGCCGCGAGCCGCCGCGCGCCCGGGCTTGCACGCGAAACACGAGCCGCGTGAGGACGAGTGGCTTGGGCAGAAAGCGATCCCAGCGCAATGCGATCGCCACGAAGAGCACGACCATTGTCCACGGCAACCAACGCAGCACCGGCGCGGAAAACCACGCCAGCGGCGCCCCGCCCAAGCCGCCCGCCAACCCGCCGAGCGCGGCGTAGGCCACCAAGCGCCCACCATGATAGACCGAACTCACCGCCTGCACGGAAGCCCCGTCACCTCTCACGGGCAGCAGCGAGCACGCCAGTGGACCGCACATGCCGGCGCAATGCAGGCTCGTGATGAGGCCGGCCACAAAGGCGGTCGCGGGGGAATTTACAGCGGCGAGTTCCATGGCGGTCAGCGTGGACGCGCCGTGGCGAGCGGCACCTCTTGCACGCGATGTTTCGACGCAAATGTGATCCACGCGCCCCAGACGATCACCTGAAGGACGCACGCGGCGGCGAACCACAGCCAGAGGCGCGAGGCTTTTGCAGGGGCGCGGTCTTGCTGCGCCTTGGATCGAAGGGCGCAGCGAGACTGCGCCCCTACATCGCTTGCGTTTTTCTCATTCACGTTTTTCCGCCTCCTCCTCGCGCAGCAGCCGGGCCTCGGGCCCGAGAAAATCCATCGTGCGCTCGATGGAGAATGCGCCCGCCTCGTCGCGCACGCGCACCGCAAATTCAAACGGCCCCGTGTAGCTCGCGCGCGCCTGCTGCAGCACGAGCGGCTGCACGATTTCACCGAGCGCGGGAATCTCGAACGGCGCGTTGAAGCCGCTTTGCACCAGCCCCGCGGGCGCGCCCCGCACCTCGACGACGAACCGCGCGGGCGCGCTGCGCTTGTTCACGATGCGCACCAAAAACTGATTGCGCACAAAGTCTGCGCTGACGACGTAGGGCGTGCCCGTGATGCGGGTCACGCCGAGATTCGCCGGCCGCACCGTCGTGAGCGCCCATGTCGCGACCGCGGCGCCGACCATGAGCAGCACGCCGTAGAGGGCGGTGCGCGGGCGCCACCACCGCGTGCGCTGACCCGCAAAGGCCTTTTGCGAATCGTAGCGGATGAGGCCACGGGGCCGGTGCAGGCGCGTCATCACATCGTCGCACGCGTCGATGCACGCGGTGCAGCCGATGCACTCCATCTGGAGGCCTTGTCGGATATCGATGCCCGTGGGGCAGACCTGCACGCAGCGGTTGCAATCGACGCAGTCGCCCCTGCTGGTAGCGGCGAGCGCCTCTGCACGTTTCCCGCGCGGCTCCCCGCGCTTGGTATCGTAGCCGATCACGAGCGAGTGATCGTCGATGAGCGCGGACTGGATGCGGCCATAGGGGCAGATGACAATGCAGAGCTGCTCGCGGAACCACGCGAAGTTGAAGTAGAGCGCGCCCGTGCCGGCGATCATGAAAACAAACGCCCCCCAGTGCGCGCCGGGCCGCTCGTGCATCATCGCCCACACCTCTGGGAGCGACACGAAGTAGGCGAGGAACAGGTGCGTGATGGTCGCCGCCGCCAGCACGTAGAGCGTGTGCTTGAGGATGCGTTTGGAAATTTTCCCACCGGTGTTCGGCGCGGCATCGAGCGCGCGGCGCTGCACCGCGTCGCCCTCGATCAGGCGCTCGATGCGGCGGAAGACGTGATCGAGAAACACCGTGTGCGGGCAGGCCCACCCGCACCAGATGCGGCCGAGCAGCGCCGTGACGAAGAAAAGCGAGAACCCCAGCCCCGTGATCACGAAGAACAGCAGCCACAGGTCCTGCGCCGCGAGCGTGAGCCCGAAGAGGTGGAACCGCCGCTGCGCCACATCGAGGAACACCGCCGGATGGCCCCCGACGTTGATCCACGGCAGCGAGAGATAGAACGCGATCAACCCGTAGGCCGACCAGCGGCGCGCGCGGGTGAACGGGCCGCGGGCGTCCGCCGGATGGAGGAACGGCCGCGAGCCGTCGGCGCGGATGGTCGTGACCGAATCACGGTTGGGGAGCGATGGCACCACGGCGCGGCCTCACTTGGGAGCGGGAACGATGGGCACCCATGCGTCCTGTTTCTGGATCGGTTCGCCCTCGCGGTGGAAGCTGAGCAGGAAGGCCGTGACCTCGGCCGCCTTCTTGGGCCCGATCACCGGTCCCCAGGCGGGCATGCCTTTCGCGAGCACACCCTTGTCGATGACCGCCAGAATCTCCACGGGCCGGCCGCCGTGGATCCAGAGTTGATCGACGAGGTTGGGACCGATGCCACCGGCGAGTTTCTCCTGGTGGCAGCTGGCGCAGGTCGTGGCATAGATGGTCCGGCCCGCCTCCACAAAGACGGCATTCTGGCTCATTTTCCACAGGCTCGCGTCGTCCACCGCCGGCGCGGCGGCGAGGCGCGCCGCCTCGATGCGCGCGATGGCGGCGGTGACTTCCTGAGGACCGTCGGGTCCGGCGCGGAACCACTCGTAGTAGGCCCAGTAGCCGACCCAGAAGACGATCGTGACGTAGAGCGTGAACAGCCACCAGTTGGGCAGCCGCTTGTCGTATTCCTGGATGCCGTCGTAGACGTGCGGCCGGATGGCATTCTCGTCGTGCTGGTCGGGCGGATTAGGCGGAGTCGGCGTCATGGCGGGCGGCGGGAGTGGGCGTGGCGAACGGCAGGTTTTCAAAGCGCTCGAGCTGCGAACGCCTCATGCGCAGCGCGCGCCAGGCAAACGCCACGTAGATCGAGGCGGCGGTGATGAAGGCCGAGAGGGTGAAAATCGCGGCGTGTTCTTCGAGGAGGAGGCGGCGGAACATGGGGAGGATTTTTGAATTTCGATTTTCGATTGGTCGGACTATTGCGCAACGGCGCCGCCCTTCGCGGCCGCGACCGGCTCGTATTTCCCGAGCACCTGAAGATACGCGATCATGGCGATCACTTCCTTTTCCGGGGCGACGTAGGCGCCGGCCGCGCGCAGGTCCTGCGTGATCGCGCGGGCCTGATCGTTGGCGTGAGTGACAATCGCGAGATCCGACCAGTCGGGATACGGCACGCCGAGCGTCCGTTGCGCGGCGATCTTCGCGGGCAAAGCGGCGAGATCGGTGTTGCGCTGCAGGAGCCACGGATAGGCGGGCATGTTGGAGTCCGACGAGATCGCGCGCGGATCCTCAAAGTGGCGGAGATGCCACACGTGCGGATATTTTCCGCCGATGCGGGCCAGATCGGGCCCCGTGCGCTTCGAGCCCCACTGGAACGGATAATCGTAGATCGATTCGCCGAGGCGGGAGTAGTCGCCGTAGCGCAGCACGTCGGGCACGAGCGTGCGGATCATCTGCGAGTGGCAGTTGTAGCAGCCCTCGCTCACGTAGAGGTCGCGGCCGGCGAGCTCGAGCGGCGTGTAGGGAATCTGGCGGCGGTCCTCCACATTGGCGGCCTTCTGCACGAGGACCGTCGGGATAATCTGGATCAGGCCGCCCGCGGCGACGGCGATGAACGTGAGAATCGTGAAGGGCAGCGAATTCACCAGCAGGCGGTCATACCACGCGCCCCAGTGGTGGCGCCGCGCCTCGAAGTGCGCGTAGCCGAACGCCACGCAGACGAGCGTGCCCACAAGGCCGGCGAGGCTAATGAAGTCGCCGCCAAACATCCACGCGCACGCGAAGCCGGTGCCCAGGACGGAGAACAGGACCGGAGGATTGAAGAACGCACCGAGCAGCGTGAGCTTGCCCTCGGCGCCGGGCGTGGCCGGTTCGTCGTCGAACACCTCCATGGTGCCATTCACCGTCTGCGCGGCCCGCACGGTCTGCCAGACGTTCCACGCCATGAGCAGCCAACCCACGAAGTAGAGCCCGCCGCCGACCACGCGCATCAGCATCATGAGCCGGATGGTGTTCAGGGTGTCGATGAAGTTGGGGTAGGCGAGGATCGTGCCGTTCTCCGCCGTGCCGTTGAGCATCACGCCCTGCGTGATGCCGCTGGTCCACATCGCGGCCACGTAAAGGAGGATGCCGACGGTCCCGAGCCAGAAGTGCAGGTTGGCGAGCGCGACCGAGTGCAGCGGCTTGTTCCAGAGGCGCGGCAGCAGCCAATAGATCATGCCGGCCGCCATGAAGCCGTTCCAACCGAGTGCGCCGGCATGCACGTGGCCGATGATCCAATCGGTGTAGTGCGCGAGCGCGCTCACCGATTTGATCGAGAGCAGCGGGCCCTCGAAGGTCGCCATCCCGTAGAAGGTGATCGCCGCGGCGTAAAACTTGAGCACCGGATCGGTGCGCAGCTTGTGCCACGCGCCGCGCAGCGTGAGCAGGCCGTTCAGCATGCCGCCCCACGACGGCGCCCAGAGCATCAGCGAGAAGGTCACGCCGAGCGTCTGCAGCCAGCTGGGAAGCGCGGTGTTGAGCAGATGGTGCGGCCCGGCCCAGATATAGACGAACACGAGCGACCAGAAGTGGATCACCGACAGCCGATACGAATAGACCGGCCGCTCCGCCGCCTTCGGCAGAAAGTAATACATGATGCCGAGGATCGGCGTCGTGAGGAAGAACGCCACGGCGTTGTGCCCATACCACCACTGCACCAGCGCGTCCTGCACGCCGCCGAAGATCGGGTAGCTGTGCGTGAGCGAGGTCGGCAGCGAGAGGTGGTTGACGATGTAGAGCATCGCCACCGTCACAATCGTCGCGATGTAGAACCAGATCGCGACGTAGAGGCTCGGCTCGCGGCGCCGGGCGAGCGTCCAGAAAAAGTTCACCGCGAAGACGACCCAGATGAGCGCGACCGCGATGTTGATGGGCCAGATGAGCTCCGCGTATTCCTTGCCGCGCGAGAACCCGAGCGGGAGCGTGATCGCCGCCGCCACTATGATCGCCTGCCAGCCCCAGAAGTGGAGCGCGGAAAGGAAATCGCTCGCGAGCCGCGCCTTCACGAGGCGCTGCGTCGAGTAATAGACACCGGCGAACATCATGTTGCCCACGAGAGCGAAGATGACGGCGTTGGTGTGCAGCGGCCGCAGCCGGCCGAACGTGAGCCACGGCAGGTCGAAGTTGAGCCGCCAGAAGTTCAGCTGCGCGGCGATGAGCACGCCCACCAGCATGCCCACCGCGCCCCAGATCAGGGAGGCGAGCAGGAACTGGCGGACGACCTTGTCGTTGAACTCGAGGGTGATTTTGCGATCGGACATGGGCGGGAAAGGGTTCAGGCGGCCGGCGCGCGGGGCTTCAGGCAACCGGCGCACGGCGCGCGAAGGCCATCGTGGCAGCCGCAGCGATGGGATTCAGCTTCGCCAGCGTGGCGGGCGAGGCGCGGCGTCTCCTCGGCAAACGGCAACACCGAGTCACGCGCGGCATCACTGGCGCGGCCGCGCGCGTGCTGGCGGAGAAAGAAGACGACGAACAACGCGACCAGCCCGAGGCTGATCGCGAGGGTGAGCGGGACGACGGCCATGCGTCGCTCAGGCCTGCTCAGCCCGCGCCGAGGCGGCGGGCCGGTGCTTGGGCTGCGCGTGGACCGCGCCGTGGTGGTGCCGGATGAGTTCTTTGGCGGCGAGCCAGTTGTCGAGTTCGACGCCCTCCAAGCAGCCACCCTCGACCCAGAGGTGGTAGGCGGCCTTCTGGATCTCGGCCTCGGTGGGCTCGGCGACTTTGGTGATCGAGGGCGAGTGTGGCTTGGGTTTTCTCATGGGCGTGGTGGTTTGATCCGACGCGGCCATATTACGCCCGCCGCTTGAAATGCGCTCGGCGCGAATTGGCCAAGGCTGCGCATCGGTTGTCCTGGGCGATCTCCGGCGCAGGGCAAAAAATGCGCGCCCTTCGTCAATCGCCGCGGAGCCGGGCGCGCCGGTTTGTGGCAGGCTGGAGCGATGGAAAAAAATCTCCTGCGCGCGCTGCTCGCCCGCCGCCCTGCCATCCGGCAGGAATGGGAGCGGCTGCTGCGATTGGAGAAACCGGCCAGCGCCCTCGCCCACCCCGACACCCTCGCACGCATGATCGATTGGACACTCGACGAGGCCCTGGCCGTGCTCGGGCGCCAATGGCGGCGCGCCTCCCGCACCGCGCTCCGCCGCCCGCGGGGCTACGACAATCTGAGCCGCGCCTGCGCCTGCGGCCGCAACCCGCTCATCGAGTATTTTATCGCGGGCGAACGCGCCCTGCTCGAAGCCCTCGTGCTTGCCCAAGCCGAGACTCCAGAATTTGCCAGGGGCTCGCGCGCCACCACCGCGACCGAAGTCCACCTCACGGTGCGCCGCATCGCCCGGCGCGAGGTCGGTCTATTCTGCTCGATTTGCCAGCATCAGGGCGCGACCGAGGCGCCGCCGGCCCACAGCGAACGCGCCTCAGGCAGTGTTTCGAGCAACACCTCCCGGATTCGCGCCCTCTCCTCGGCCGGCAGGTAGGCGTAGCGATCCTTCGGATCGCGGCTCAGGAGCGCGCGCTCCAGCCGCGCCAAGACCAGCTTCTTCAGCGGAGCGGGCAGCGCCGCGAACGACTCCGTGTGAATCATGTAGCTGCACCGGAGCGCAAAGATCCGGCCATCGAGGCTCAGGTCGCGCAGCGAGCGGCCGTCGCGCATGCGCACCGCGCCCTCGGCGAACGCCGCGCGAAACGCCGCGCCTCCCACGACGCCCTCTGGCAGGCGCGCCTCGTCGCGAAACAACAAGCGGTCCGTGACATCCTGCGCGGCGCTGGCGAAGACGCTCTTCACGCTGTCGTAGGCGGGCTCGTCGGTCTCGGGCTCCTTGAAGTGCTGCTGCAAGCCGCGCTGGTAGGCGATCATCTTGCGGGCCGCGAAGGCGGCGCGCGTGAGCGCGTTTTGCATCGCGGTCTGGTGCTCGATCACGAGGAGCGCGACGACGTCGCTCGTCGGCGCGAGGTAGGCGCCCGTGTCGAAAAACGCCCCGAGTTCCTCGGGCCGCGCCGTGATCGGCTCGAACACGAGGCGGTCGGCCTCCTCGCGCGCGAGCGTGTTGCCGCGGTGCGGGGCCGCGCCGCGATAGCCGGTCACATACCAGCCGCCCCAGCGCTCGGCGAACGGCGTCTGGTCGTCCACGACCAGCGTGCCGTGGCGCAGCAATGGCTCGCCGCTTTCGGCCGGAAAGACCGAGCGCACAAACACGCCCGGCACATCGCGAACGAACACCCCGCCGTGGCAGCTCAGGCATTCGCTGTCGCGGCCGAACTTCGGCGTCCCGCGCCGCGCCTCGCGCAGATCGAGCGCGTAGAACACCGGCCCGATCCGCGGATCGACGACCGTAAGCTCCACCAGGCCGCCGGGCACCCAGCCGACATAGGCCGTGTCGGAAAAATAAATCACCCGCGGTTGATCCGGACGGATGCGGCCGCGCTGGAGGCTCGTCTTGGAAAACACCGCCACCTGGCTCGCGACCGGCACACGCAGCTCGGCCAGCAGATGCTTCAACATCTCAAGATCGGAACCGACGAGCGCAAACTCGCCCGCCGCGATGCGCCGCTGGAGCGCCGCAACCGCATCCGTCGGCGCCGTCTCCGAGTAGCTGATCGGCGGTTTCTCGTAGTCGGGCACGCCCTGCGCGTGCAGGAAGGCGGCGGCCAGGCAAAGAGGCAGCAGGCGTAGCATCATGGGCGGCACCCAGCGTAGCACAGCGGCAAAGAGCGCACCTTGACGCACATCAAGCCCGCGGGGTTTTCGCCGGCTCGGCGCCATGCAACCGGTCGCGCCACACCGAAGGCGATTCGCCGACGATGCGGCGGAAGACGCGGTTGAACTGCGAGAGCGACTGGAACCCCACCTCGTAGGCCGCCTCGCTGACGCGCTTGTGCGGGTTGAGCAGGAGGTTCTTCACTTTCTCGATGCGCAGGCGCGCGAGGTAGTCGGTGAAGGTGAGGCCCGTGGCCTTCTTGAAGCTCTTGCAGAAATAGAACGCGCTCATGTTCACCGCGCGCGCCACCTCCTGCAGCGAAAGCTCGTCGGCGTGGCGCTCGGCGATGAGCACGCGGGCGCGCGCCATCGCCGGCGATTCGGCGGCGGCGCCGCGCACCATCAGCTCGTTGCTGAGGCTCGCGAGATGCTGCGCGAAGATGGTGAGCAGGCGCAGGATCGAGTCGTATTGCCGGCGATCCAGCACGCGGGTCTGGAAATACGCCTCCTCGACGCGCTTGAGATCGACCTCCGTGCCCCACTTGAGCAGCTGCCGCGTGATGCGCGCGAACTCGTGCTGCGCGGGCGTGTGGAGCAGAATCTGCCCGGTCTGGAGAAACCCGATCAAGTTCTCGCCCACGCGCACGGGCACGGCGGAGTCGCAGAGGCCCGCGAAGCACTTGAGCGTCTTGGGCTCGAGCCTGGCCTCCTCCTCGACGCGGCGCTGGAGCTGGAGGCACGCGGCGCACGACTGGTTGCTCTGTGCCATGAGCGCGCAAAACGGATTCTCCTTCGGATCGCCGTGGTGCGGCAGATCGAACCCCTCGACGGGCCGCAGGCTGATGGGCAGGCCGGTCGTGTCGCGAAACGCCTGCTCGTAGTCGCGAAATATCCGCGATCGCTTCAGCTGGGCGACGAGCGCCCGGCTCTGCGCGGGAGTTGTGCCCGGATCAACCATGCGAACAGGGTGGCGGCACCGCTCACACCTTGGCGCTGTTGTCGCACTTGAAGTGGACCTGCGTGCGCCGGAGCACATGGGCGCGCAGAGCCGAGGTCTGCGAACCGACGCGGCGCTCAAGGGCATGCCGCACGCCCTGCTCCGCCTGCTCCTGGGCCGCGAGGATCGACACGCACAGCATCGTCTCCGCACGGGGCGCCAGGCGGCTGGCGGGGAAACGCGCGTGCGCGCTGAGCCAGCGGGCGGCGGCATGCAGCGGGTGGGCGGGCGGACGGGCGGAGGTGGTCATTTCTTGAAGAGTGCCGCAGCCCACGCCTCCTCGTCAAACCCGGCGAGCGCCACGCCGTCCCCCACGAGCAGGGGCCGCTTCACGAGGTTCCCGTTGTCCGCCAGCAGCGCGATCGCGGCGGCGGGCGTGAGGCCGGGCAGTTTTTCACCGAGCTTCTGCTCGCGGTAGTCGCGGCCGGCGGTGTTGAAGAGCCGGCGGAGTTCGCCCCCGTGGGCCGCGAGCGCCGCGCGCAGCTCCGCGGGCGTGGGCGGAGTCTCGCGAATCGCGCGCTCCTCGAAAGCAAGGCCGCGGGCACGGAGCCATTTCACGGCCTTCCGGCAACTGTCGCAGGTGGCGAGGGTGTAGAGTTTCATTTCACCCATGAGGCATCGCGAATGACGAACTGCCACCGCTCGCGGAACACGGCGAGTTCGCCGAAGAAGCGCATCGTCGCGCCGGCATTGAAGCGCGACCGCAGGCTGGCGCGCATGGCGGCGTCGTAACTCCAGACTTCGTAGGTCTGGCCGTTGACCTCGACCGACAGACGCTCGCTGGCGGTCACGCGGCCCTCGATGCGGAAGATTTTCCCCTTGTGCGCATCGTCGCGGATTGCGGCCGGCGCGGGGAGCAGCTTCGCGTCGAGCGCGATGCGATCGAGATCGACGGCGGGGAGCGGAGCCGGCCGCGGAGGTTCGCTGCGCACGATGGGCGGTGGCGGCAAGTCGGGCCGATCCACGGAAGGGTTCTTCAATTCGAGCCAGCGGTCAGTGCGGTTATCGGGCACGGTCGTGAATTTCGCGACGACCGGAAAATGATCGGAGAAGCCCGCGCCGGCGGGCGGATCGAACGTCCATCGCGCGGGCAGCCCGCGGGCGTCGGCGTTGAGGCCGGGAAATTTGGCGACGGCGAAGGAGTTGTCCACGTATTGCACGCCGCGCTGATCGTAGAGCCCGCGCGAGATGATCAGGTGCATGAGCGTGCCCCACTCGCCGCGGTAGGTGTCGCTGCCGCGCTCGGGCGGCGGCAGCTCGAACCAAAGGTTATAGAGATCGTGTTGCGGGCCGCGGACGGCGAGTTCGTCGCCCTGCGAGCGGAGCACGTCATTCAGGCCCGTGGTCGCCATGCGCGGGTAGCGCTGCTTCTGGTTGTATTGGGCGTTGAAGTCGCCGCCGAGGATGATGTCGGCGTGCGGATCGGCGCGCAGGATTTCGTCGAGGCGGCGGCGGAGCGTCGTGGCGTTGGCCACGCGGAGCGGCTCCGTCTCGGGGTCGCTGGCGCCGGATTTCCAATGGTTGACGAAGAGAAACAGCGGCGCGCCGTCCACGGTGACCTGCACTTCGAGGATAGCGCGGGCCTGGGTCGTCGGATGCTTCCGGGTGTGCACGATGGGCAGGCGCGTGAAGAGGGCGTTCTTGATCTCGGGGGCGCGTTCGCCGGGCGGCGGCTTCACGCCGTCGCCGGTGACGACGCGGTAGCCGGTGAGGCCGGCTTCCTGAAAGGCCTTGAGGAGGAGCGCCTCGGCGGGCAGGTCGGCGATGCGTTGGTCGAATTTGGCGCCGAGCATCTCCTCCAGCGCCACGCGGGCGTAGGGTGCGAGCAGCGCCCCGTAGTCGGGTGGAGTTTTGCCCGGCGTGGCGTCGGTCTCGAGCTCACAGAGCATGAGCACATCGGGCCCGCGGCCATCGTCGAAGCGCGCGCCGACCTTGGCGATGTTGCGGAGCTTGGTGAGGGCATGGGCGCGCGAGTAGCGCGCCGGCTGGTAATCGTCGTAGCCGGCGACGCCATCGAGGTCGAAGAGGTTCTCGACGTTGTAGGCCACGACGGTGAAGGGCCGCGCGTGCGCCCCCGCCGCGAGGAGGAGGGCGAGCAGCATAATCGGGTTCGCGAGGAAACGCATCGGGCCAGCGTAGGCGCACGGTTGACCGGCGCAACCCTCCGCCCGCACACTGGGGATTTCCATGCCCGCCATCCTCGAAGTCTCCGGCCTGCGCGTAGAGCGCGGCCGCACCACGATCCTGCACGATGTGGCCTGGCGCGTCGCGCGTGGCGAGCACTGGGCCGTGCTCGGCGCCAACGGCTCCGGCAAGACCTCGCTGCTCAAGGCGCTCACCGGCTTCCTCTCGCCCACGGCGGGGGAGTTCTCCGTGCTGGGCCAGCGTTACGGCGCGAGCGACTGGCGCGAGCTGCGGCTGAAAATCGGCGTGGTCACGAGCGCCTTCGCGATGTCGATCCCGCCCTCGGAGGTCGCCCTCGACACCGTCATCAGCGGCAAATACGCGCAGCTCGATCTGTGGCACCGGGTCACGCGCGCGGATCGCGCGGCGGGGCTGCGCCTGCTGAAACTCAGCGGCCTGTCGCGACTCGCTGCACGAGAGTGGGCCTATCTCTCGCAAGGCGAGCGTCAGCGCGTGCTGATCGCGCGAGCCTTGATGGCCAAGCCGCGCCTGCTCATCCTCGACGAGCCGTGCGCCGGCCTCGATCCGGTGGCGCGGGAGGTTTTCCTCCAATTCATCGAGGCGCTGGCCCGCCGGAAAAATTCCCCCGCCCTCGTGCTCGTCACGCACCACGTGGAGGAGATCATGCCGGCCTTCACCCACGCCCTGCTGCTGCGCGAGGGCCGCGTGCTCGCGGCCGGCCCGCGCCAGCGCGTGCTCACCTCGGCGCGGCTCTCGCAGGCCTTCGGGGCGCGCCTGCGCCTCGGGCGCACCGGCCCGCGCTACCGCCTGAGCGTCACCCCGGCGTGAATCCGATCTCGGAGGCCCTCGCGACCGCGGGCTACGCCAATGCGTGGGCCTATCTCGCGCTCTTCCTCGTCGCCTCGCTGCTCATGATCTGGCGGCTCGAGGCGTTGCTCGATCACGGGCTCGAAGGGACGGCGCTGGGCACGCTCGTGATGCCCTACTGCTCCGGGCTGGGAAACTTGATCTTTGTGGGGCTGGCCGCGCGCAAACCGGACGGCGGCGCCGAGGTGCTGACCAACTGCGTGGTCAACAACGTCACCAATCTCACGCTGCTGCTCGGTTTGCCGGCCTTGATCTGGGGCCTGCGCCTGGGCAGGGGAAAAAAATCCGGCGCAGGCAAACGATCCGCCGCAAAATCCGCCGCCGCCGTCGAGCAGCAGATCAGCCGGCTCTCGCTCCTGCTCACGCTCGGCGCGGCGCTGGTGTTTGCGAGCATCACCTGGGCGCTCGCCGCCGACGGCACGCTCGACGCCAGCGACGGGCTCGTGCTCGTGGCGCTGTTTCTGTTTTGGCAGGGCTTCCAGGTCTTTGACGTGATGAAGCACAACCTGCGGCAGCGCGTGCGCTTTGGCGCCCGGTTCGCGCTGGATGTGGTTCTCGTGCTCGTCGGCGCCTACGCGCTCTATGTGAGCCTCGATTGGCTGGTCGCGTGGATCGAGGCGCAGGAAGGCGGCTTTGTGAGCGCCAAGAATCTCGGCTGGCTCACCGGCTGGCTGATGGTGCTGCCCAACGCCGTGATCGCGTTCTTCTACGCCGCCCGCCGCCGGGCCGACATCGCCTACGCCTCACAGATCGGCGACGGACACATCTGCATCCCGCTCTGTCTTGGCCTGGCCGCGCTGCTCCAGCCGATCGCGGTGCCCGCGTTCTTCGGCACGGGATTGGCGATTCTCGCCGCCACCGCGCTGGCGCATGCGTTTTGCGTGCTGGCCAGCGACGGCCTGCCCCGGTGGATGGGCTGGCCGCTGCTGGCCGGCTACGGGTGGTTTCTTGCCGCCGGATTGATGTAGGGGCGCAGTCTCGCTACGTCCTTGCTGCGGTCGGGACGCGATCTTGGGCGCAGTAAGACTGCGCCCCTACGATTCAGGACCCCAGCGGGTCCGCGCGGAATTTCTCGCTCAGCTCGAAGAGCACGGCCTGGGCCTTGAGCCACTTCTGGTCGGCCCGGATGTCGGTCATCGTCCGCGAGGAATGATTGAGCACGAGGTAGCTCGCCGGGCCGATTTTCATGAAGGCGTCGTAGTGGGTGTCGGCCGCATTAGGCACGAACTCGATGTCGCCCTCGGTAAATTTCTTCCCGGCCACGGCGGCCCGCAACGGCTCGGCGTCACGCGGCAGTTGACGGAGAAACGCCTCCGCCCGGGGACCCGCGTAAGCGAGCACACCGCCCGTCTTCGCCGGCACGGCAAGGATCGCCCATTCGTCGAACACCGGCTGCAGATAGCAGGCCCCCATGCGCTGAAGGCAGGTGGCGATGTGGCGGCGGGCGGTTTCCAAGTCCATGGGGCGCGAGCAAGACGGGAAACCGCGCCGCTTGGCAAGCCGCCGGCCGCGGTTTCATACTCTGTTGATGGCCGCCGCCGCACCCGCGGCTCGCCGGCGCGTTGCGCACTTTCCCCTTGCTGTATGATAATTATTAAAAACTATCGCCGGTCCACCCCTGCCGCCACTCCATGACCCCGTTCGACTACGCCGTCCTTGTCTTCTATTTCGTCTTCATGGTGGCGATCAGCTGGATCTTCCGGCGCTTCGTCACGAACGTGAGCGACTACTTCCGCGGCGGCGGCAAGGCGCTGTGGTGGATGGTGGGCGGCTCGGCCTTCATGGTGCAGTTCAGCGCCTGGACCTTCACCGGCGCGGCAAGCAAGGCCTACAGCGACGGCTGGCCCATCGCGGTGATTTACCTCGGCAACGCCGTCGGCTTCGCGCTCAGCGCGATTCACTTCGCCCCCCGCTACCGGCAACTGCGGGTGGTGACCGGGATGGAGGCCATCCGCCAGCGGTTCGGCCGCGTCAGCGAACAGTTCTTCACCTGGCTGCAACTGCCCTTCGGCCTCCTCCAGGCGGGCATCTGGCTCAACTCCCTTGCGGTGTTCTTCGCCGCTGTCTTCCACATCGATCTCACGCTGACAATCGTGGTGACCGGCCTGGTGGTGCTCGTGATGGCGCTCATCGGCGGGAGCTGGGCGGTGCTCGCCAGCGACTTCATCCAAGTCGTGATTCTGATGCCCGTGTGCCTCGTGGTGACGGTGCTCGCGGTGATCAAGATCGGCGGGCCGGCGGCCTTTGCCGCGCAGGCGCCCGCGCACCACCTCGATCTCGGGCAGGTGTTTTCCACCGATTTCCTCGGCCTGTGGTGCGTGGCGATGATCCTGAAGCAAATCCACACGACCAACAACCTGGGCGACGCCAACCGCTACCTCTGCGTCAAGGACGGCTCGCACGCGCGGCGGGCCGGTTTCCTCGGAGCCGGACTCTTCCTCGGCGGCATTCTGATCTGGTTCATCCCGCCGATGATCGCGGCGATCCGCTTCCCGGATTTGGGCGCGATGTTTCCCCATCTGCGAAATCCCGAGGAGGCGGCGTTCATCGCCATCGCCCGCGATGTGATGCCGGTCGGCATGATGGGGCTGCTGGTGAGCGGCATCTTCGCCGCCACGATGTCGTCAATGGATTCCGGGCTGAACAAGAACACTGGTTTCTTCATCAAGAATTTTTATCAACCCGTGCTCCGCCCCCAGGCGACCGACGGCCAGCTGCTCATGGTTGGAAAAATCACCACCGTCGTGTTCGGCCTCATGATCATCTTTGTCGCGCTGGGCATGAGCCAGCTGCGGGGGCTGACGCTGTTCCAGCTCACGCAGCGCCTGAGCATCCTGATCGGCATCCCGATCATCGTGCCGCTGTTCCTCGGCCTGCTCATCAAGCGCACTCCGCCCTGGTCGGCGTGGAGCACCGTGGTCGTGGGCTTCCTCAGCTCCCTCTTCATCACCAACCAGCTCACGCCGGAATGGGCCGCGGAGTTCTTTGGCCGCGGCCGGGCGCTCGACGCCACCTCCGCCGAATACTGGCGGCAATCCGCCGAGCTCTTCGGCAATGTCGCCATCTGCTCGCTCTGGTTCATCGGCACCAAGTTCTTCTGGTCGCGCGCCTCGGCCGACACGCACGCCCGCGTGGCGGAGTTTTTCCACCGCCTCAACACCCCGGTCGATTTCAACCGCGAGGAGGGCGCGGCCGCCGCCAACGACGCCCGCCAGTCGCGCGTCGTCGGCTGGCTCTGCGTCGCGTATGGCGCGTTCATTGCGCTCCTCGCCGCCATCCCCAATCCCCTCGGCGGCCGCCTGGCCTTCATCGGCTGCGGCGCGATCGTGCTCCTGATCGGCTGGGCTCTGGTCGCCGCCTCCCGGAAATCCGCCGCCTCCACCCCTGTCGGGTGAACTCCCGACTACCCCCGAGCGATGTCGCACCGCGGCAAACTAATCCTCCTTCCGCCCAACCGCGTGTGGCGCACTTATCCCGGCGGACGCACCCTCGATGCGCTCGCCGGCGCCGCCGCGCCGGCCGACTCCCACTTGGCCGAGGACTGGATCGCCTCGACCACCCGCGCCGCCAACCGCGGCCGCGAGCACATCCCTGAGGGCGTCTCGCAAGTCCGCCTCGGCCACGATCCCGCGCCGCACGATTTCGCCGCGCTGCTCGCGAGCGATGCGGAGTATTTCCTCGGAGCCGCCCACGCGGCCCGCTACGGCGCGCAGCCCCAGTTGCTCGTCAAGTTCCTCGACAGCGGCACCCGCCTGCACTTCCAGGTCCACCCCACGCGCGAATTCGCGCAGCGCGTGCTCGGCGCCCCGAGCGGCAAAACCGAGGCCTACCACGTGCTGGCGACGCGGGATCCGGCGAACGCGTTCATTTATGTCGGTTTCCAGCGCCCGCCCACGCCGGCGCAGCTGCGCGACTACATCGTCACGCAAAACATCGCCGCCATCGAGGCGTGCTTCGACCCGATTCCCGTGCAGCCCGGCGACACCTTCATCATCCCGGGCGGCACGCCGCACGCCCTCGGCGCCGGGCTGTTCCTCGTGGAGATTCAGGAGCCAAGCGATCTCGTGGTGCGCTTCGAGTTCGAACGCGCCGGCTACGTGCTGCCCGAGGCGGCGCGTTTCATGGGCCGCGACGTCGATTTCGCGCTCACCGTCTTCAACCTCACGCCCCTCACCGCCAGCGATCTCGCGACGCGCGTCCGCTGCACGCCACGCCGCGTGCGCGCGCTCGGCCCGAGCTCGCACCAGGACGAACTGATCGGCCCCAATCAGACCGACTGCTTCCGGGTCCTGCGCTCCACGCTCGCCGCCCCGATCACGAAGCAGGAATCGGCCCCCGTAATCGGCATCGTCACCGCCGGCACGCTTACGGTTGAGGCCGGCGGCGAGGTCCACCCATTCCGCACCTCCGACAAGTTTTTCCTGCCCGCCGGGCTCGGCCCCGCGCGCTTCACGCCCGGCCCCGCCGGCTGCACGCTCCTCGAATGCCTGCCGCCTGCGCCCTGAGCCCTGCGACTCCTGGCCCTTCCCACTTTTCCGCTTCCCAGATGTCCCGCCTCCCCTCCCTCGTCGCCGCGCTCACACCCGCGGATCTCGCCGCTTTTTTCCCTGAGCCCATGCTCGGCGAGCTGCGCGCCCTCACGGCCGATTTCCGCACCCTCGATCCCCTCGCGCTGCCGCCCGCGGATTTCGCCCGCGAGCTGGCTGCCGCCGATCCCGCCGCCCTCATCACCGGGTGGAAGACACCCGCCCTGCCCGCCGCGCTGCCGCCGCGCCTCCGCTACGTCTGCCATGTCGCCGGCTCAGTGAGGAAACTGATCGCCCCCGGCCATCTCGAGCGCGGCCTCGCCGTCACCAATTGGGGCGGCTCGATCAGCCGCACCGTCGCCGAGGGCGCGCTCTTCCACATCCTCGCCTGCCTGCGCCACGCCTCGCACTGGGCGGTCGCGATGCACCAGCCCGGCGTGGCCGCGTGGAAAAACGGCCTCTCGGATTCCCGCTCCCTCTTCGGCCGCACCGTCGGCATCCATGGCTTCGGGCTCGTCGCCCGCGAACTCGTCGCGCTGCTGCGTCCCTGGGGCTGCCGCGTGACCGTGTTTGCGCCCGATGCCACCGCCGCGCTCGCGGCGGAACACGGGGTCGCGCGCGCCGGCTCGCTGGAGGCGCTGTTCGCTGAAAACGACATCATCGTCGAACTCGCTCCGCTCACGCCCGCCACCACCGGCATCGTCACGGAGCGCATACTCCGCCTGATCCGGCCGGGCGGCACCTTCGTCAACGTCGGCCGCGGCGCCGTCGTCGATGAAGCCGCACTCCTGCGCATCGCGCGCGAGGGGCGCATCGCCATCGGACTCGACGTCTATGTCGAGGAGCCGCTGCCCGCCGACAGCGGATTTCGCGCCCTGCCGCGCGTGAATCTCACCCCGCACTGCTCCGGACCCACCTCCGACCACTATCCCATCGCCGGAGCGTTCGCTTTGAAAAACCTCCGCGCCTTCGCCGCTGGCCAGCCGCTCGAGGCCCTCATCACCCCCGCCATCTACGACGCCTCCTCATGATGAATCCCAACCGCTCCCTCCGGCTCCTGCTCTGCGCCACTTCGATTGCCTGCTGGGCTGTGGCGCCGCTCGGCTGCGCCGCCGCCGAGCCCGCGGGCTCCGTGCCCGCCTCCGCCCCGCGCACGCTCGTGCTCGCGGGCCGGCACGACGCGTTTCGCGCCTACTGCACCACCGGTGAAGGCGCCACCGCCTTCACCCGCCTCCGCGCCGATCTCGATCGCGAGTGGCTCGCGTGGCCGTTTCCCGCCGAGCCCGTCACCTACGGCGATCCTTCGCCCTCGAAGCGCACCTCCGACATGGCCGATCGTTGGCGCGCGCAGCAGGACACCACCGGCCGCATCTCCGGCGTCGCCGAGGCCGCTGCGCTCTGCTGGATCGTGACCGGCGAAGAAAAATATTTCGCCAAGGCCCGCGACTTTCTCGTCGCCGCCAGCGCGTGGCACTTCGCGCCCGATTGGAAATCCGGCGCCGTGCCCGGCGCCGCCGACATCTACTACAACGACGAGGCCCACTTCCGCCTCTGGCGGAAACTCCCGCTGGTTTACGACCAGCTCCGCGCCCAGCTCTCCGCCGCCGACCGCGCCACGATCCTCGCGCACTTCAAGCTCCGCGGCACGCGCTCCGTCACATGGATCAAAAAGCAGGGCGACATCGCCAGCATCCGCCGCAACTCCATCGCCGGCGCCGATCTCTCCTCGCACCCGATCCGCTTCATGCCGATGACGGGGCTCACGGCCCTCGCGCTGTGGGACGACCTGCCCGAGGCGCGCGAGTGGTGGAGCTTCGCCTACGCGTTCTACCGCGATCAATTCACGCCTTGGGGCGGCGACGACGGCGGCTGGGGCGAAGGCAGCGCCTACTGGCGCGGCACCTTCGAGCACGCCTCGTTTCAGGATGCGCTCCTCGCGCTCGGCGACCCGCTGGCCTACGCCACGCCGTTCTGGAAAAACTCCCCGCTCTTCGCCCTCTACAACGTCCAGCCCTACCTGCACACGATCTTCGGCGACGCGTCCAACGCCGGCCGCTTCAACCTCGAGCCCGCCACCGCCGACTACTTTGAACACATGGCGCGCGTGCAGCAGAACGGCTTCTTCCGCAGCTACGCCGCCCTCTGCACCGATCGCCGGCCCCGCCCCATCGACAAGGGCCTCGCCGGCCTAGACCGCGGCTACCCGACGGCGGCGGAGTTCCTCGTGCGCAATTTCATCGCCAGCGCCCGCCCGCTGCCGGCCCCGCGCCCGCTCGCCGAGCTCCCGCCGCACCGATATTTCGCCGATGTCGGCTGGGCCTCGCTGCACTCCGCGCTCGGCCGGCCCGCCGACGACATTCAGCTCACTTTCCGCGCATCGCCCTACGGCTCCTTCAGCCACAGCCACGCCGATCAGCTCGGCTTCATCCTCAACGCCTACGGCGAGGGCCTCGCCATCAACTCCGCCTACCGCGAATTCCACAACTCCCCGCACCACGAGCAATGGACCCGCCAGTCGATTTCGAAAAACGTGATCATTATCGACGGCGTCGGGCAGAAGGCAAAGTCCAAGGAATCCACGGGCAAGATCACGCGCTTCGAGCAGACGCCCCGCACCGTCTGGACCACCGGCGACGCCACCGCCGCCTACCAGGCTGCGCAGAAGGACAAGGCCCGCGTGCAGCGCGTGACCCGCGACATCGTCTTCGTTGACCAGCGCTATTTCGTCCTCCGCGACCGCGTGGTGCTCGCGACGCCCGGCAAACTCTCGTGGCTGCTCCACGCGGAGAAGAACCTCGCGTGGGACGACGCCACCGCCACCGCCGTCATCCGCGGTGCCGAGGGCAAGGCCACGCTCACGGCGCGCCTGCTCGCCGCCGGCGTCACCTTCCGCGGCGCCACGACCACGACCTTCCCCGTCCCCGTCGATCCGAAATACAGCAAGGCCGCGGCCGGCTCGCCCTACGTGACCGGCTCGTGGCACGACCACGCCCACCTCACCGCGACGAGCGCCGAACCGGCGAAAGAGTTCACCGTGTATGCCATCCTCTGGCCCGAACGCGGCACCCAACCCGCCGCCGTTTCCGCGACGCTCAATCGCGACGGAGCCATCGTCTTCCGCCGCCCCGACAGAAAGACCGACACCCTCACGCTGGACGATCGCGCGCTCACGCTGCGATAGGCGACGGCCCACCGCGATTCAGGCCATTTACCAGTCGGTTTCGCATTGCAGGCCCGGTCGCTGACCGGGCACCCGCCCAACGGCCGGGCCTACAACTCGGCGCTGCGCCCGCGCAGCTCACGCAGATAAGCGATCAGCTCTGCCAACGCCGCATCGGCCACAAACGCCTGCGCATCGGTGCGAGTCGCGCCCGGGCACTCCACGCGCCCGCTACGCAGCGTGACAAATTTCCCGCGCCTCCGCTGTGTGATCGCCCACCAGGCGAACGGCTCCGTGATTTTCAACTTCGCATTCGGCTCCGCGTAGCCCGTGGTCGCCACGCTCAGATCGCTGCCGAACAGCGCGCACGCGCCGCGCGCCATTTCCTCCGCCACGGCGGCGGACACGCAGTTGACCTTGCGCGCCGCAGCCCGGTTTACGCCGAGGTGCGTGACCTTCTGATCGAGGGTGTAGGCCGTGATCCCGCCGAGGAAAAAATCCGACGCGCCTGAAATCTCCCCCACGCGCGCCTGCACGCGCCCGCACGTCATGCTCTCCGCCGCCGCCAGCGTGAGCGCGGGGGCACGGAGCATGAGCGTCTTCAATTCCGCCGCAGGCTTCGCATTTTTCATGGGTCCACCTTGCGCGCCCGGCCGCCGAAGAAAAGCCCGCGCTTGCCGCGCCTGCGCCGCGCCCTTCTCCTCGCGCCCTCCCGCCGCGCATGTCCGTCGCCCCTCCTTCCCCCGCTGTCGTGACGCTCTCCCGCGAGGAGATGAAGTCCCGCGCGCTCGCCTTCGCCAAGGCCTGGGCCGGCCCCCAGCGCGAGGAGGCCGAGGCCAAGACTTTCCTCGACCAGTTCTTCGCCGTCTTCGGCCGCGACCGCCGCAGCGTCGATGCCCACTTCGAGCATCGCGTGGAGCGTGAGGCGCGCGGCGAGGGTCGCATCGACCTTTTCTGGCCCGGCAAGCTCCTCGTCGAGATGAAGTCCACCGGCCGCGACCTCTCCACCGGGAAAGGCGGCGCCGCCCGCCAAGCCTTCGACTACATCGACGCCCTCGCGCCCGACGAGCGCCCGCGCTGGGTGCTCGTCTCCGACTTCGGCCGCTTCGCTCTCTACGACCTCGGCGAGGAGGTTCACGATTACCTCAAGGGCTTCGCCACCGCGCGCAAAACCCCGCCCGCCCTCGCCGCCGCCTTCACCCTCGCCGATCTCCCGGACAAGCTCCGGCACTTCGCCTTCATCCGCGACGAAGAGCAGCATCTCTTCCAGGCGCAGCCCGACATCAATCTCCGCGCCGTCGCCCTCCTCGGCGATCTGCACGACGAACTCAAGAAAACCGGCTACTCCGGTCACCGCCTCGAACGCCTGCTCGTCCGCGTGCTCTTCTGTCTCTTCGCCGAGGACACCGACATCTTCGAGTGGAATTCCTTCACCCGTTTCGTCGAACGCACCAAGAAGGACGGCTCCGACCTCGGCGCCGGCCTCGCGCGCCTCTTCCAAGTCCTCGACCAACCTGCCGACGCCCGCTCCTCCGCGCTGCCCGCCGACCTCGCCGCCTTCCCCTACGTTAACGGCGGCCTCTTCGCCGAGAAGCTCGACATCGCCGACATGACCGCCGAGCACCGCGCCGCGCTCCTCGCCTGTTGTCGCTTCGACTGGAGCCGCATCTCCCCCGGCGTCTTCGGCTCCCTTTTCCAAGGCGTGATGGACAAGAAGGAGCGCCGCGCCAAGGGCGCCCACTACACGTCCGAGGAAAACATCCGCCGCGTGCTCGACCCGCTCTGCCTCGACGACCTCAAGGCCGAGTTCGAAAAAATCCGCGCCTCAACCGGGAAACGGCTTGCCGCCCTCACGCCCGCGGATTTGGCCCCGTCCGCCACGAAGTCCCGCAAGGTCGCGCCCTCGCCCTTCGACGCCTTCCACGACAAGCTCGCCAGCCTCCGCTTCCTCGACCCCGCCTGCGGCTGCGGCAACTTCCTCGTCGTCGCCTACCGCGAGCTGCGCGCCCTCGAGCTTGAGGTGCTCCAGGCCATCCACGGCGGGCAGCTCCCGCTCGGCCTCGGCGTGGAGGACATCGCGCGCGTCAACGTGGACCAGTTCTACGGCATCGAGCTGGAGGAGTTCCCCGCGCTCATCGCCGAGACCGCGCTCTGGCTCACCGACCATCAGGTGAACATGGCGTTCTCCAAGGCCTTCGGCCGCCACTTCGCGCGCATCCCGCTCGTGAAGTCCGCCACCATCGTCCCCGGCAACGCGCTCCGCCTCGATTGGAAACAAATCCTCCCGCCGGAGAAGTGCAGCTACGTGCTCGGGAATCCGCCGTTCATCGGAAAGCAATACATGAACGCCGAGCAAAATGCCGACATGGCGCTCGTCTGCGGCGACATCAAGGGCCACGGCCTGCTCGACTACGTGACCGCGTGGTATCTCAAGGCCGGCGATTACATCCGAGGCACCGCCATCCGCTGCGCGTTTGTCTCAACCAACTCCATCAGCCAAGGCGAGCAGGTCGGCCTGCTCTGGTCGCACCTCTTCTCGCGCTACCGGCTGAAAATCCATTTCGCCCACCGCACCTTCGTCTGGCACAACGAAGCCAGCGGCAAGGCGCACGTCCACGTCGTCATCATCGGCTTCGGCGCTGTCGATGCGCCGCTCAAGCGGCTCTACGACTACGACGCCGAGGGCAGGCAGACCGCGAGCAGCGGCACGCTGAACATCAACCCCTACCTCATCGTCGGCACCGACACCGTCGTCACCGCCCGCACCAAGCCGCTCTGCCCGGTGCCCGAGATCGTCTTTGGGAGCATGCCTAACGACGGCGGCCACTTGCTCCTCACGTCGCCTGAAAAGGAGCAACTGCTCGCCGCCGAGCCCAAGGCGCAGAAATTCATCCGCCCGCTTCTCGGCGCAGAAGAATTCATCAACGACGTGCCCCGCTGGTGCCTGTGGCTCGTGGAAGCGACAGCCACCGAGCTGCGCGCGATGCCCGCGGTCATGAAGCGCATTGAAGGCGTCCGCCAGCACCGGCTCGCGAGCACGCGGGCCGCCACGCGCAAGCTGGCTGCCACGCCGGCGCTGTTTGGTGAGAACCGCCAGCCCATGGGGCGCTATCTCGCCATCCCTTCGATTTCTTCCGAGCGCCGTCGCTACATCCCGATGGCGTTTCTAGAGCCGTCGATCATCGGCAACAACAAGCTGCTCTTCGTGCCCGACGCGACTGCCTATCACTTCGGCGTGCTCTCGTCAGCGATTCACATTGCTTGGGTGCGAGTCGTCACCGGACGCCTCAAGAGCGATTTCCAATACTCAAACAAACTCGTTTACAACAACTACCCCTGGCCCGAACCCGACGCGAAGCAGCGCGCCGCCATCGAAGCCGCCGCGCAGGCCGTGCTCGACGCCCGCGCGCCGCGCCTCGCCGCCGGCGCGAGCCTCGCCGATCTCTACGATCCGCTTGCGATGCCCGCCGAGCTGCTGAAGGCCCACCAAGCCCTCGACCGCGCTGTGGACCGGGCGTATCGCGCGGCCGTCTTCACCAGCGACCGCGAGCGCGTCGAATTCCTCTTCGCCCGCTACGAACAGCTCACCGCCCCCCTCGCCCCGGCCGCGAAACCGGGGGGCCGGCGGAATCAAACGGCAATTTAACGCCCCCGCCGGCGTTCCGCGCCAAAGTTTTGGCCGCTTGGTTCGTTTCGTTTATTGCGTTTATAGAATTCCCCGCCACCTTACCGCCATGCCCGCCCTCACCTCCCCGCGCTTCGCTCCGCCGCCCGTCCTGCCGTCGCCCGACGATCAGGAACTGGCACGCAAGTCCAGCCGGACGCTGCTCGGGCTGCTCCAGCAGGCGCGGTCGGGCCTGCCTCAGCTCACGTTTCCTGTGCGCGGGCAGCGGGCCGCCGAGACGGTGCCGCTCCCGGCGGCGGCGGCGCCGCTCATCGCGCAGATCCTCTCGCAGCTCGCGCGGGGCAACGCCGTCACCGTCATCCCAATCCATTCCGAGCTGACCACGCAGCAGGCGGCGGATTTGCTCGGTGTTTCCCGGCCCCATCTGGTGGGCCTGTTGCAGGAAAAGAAAGTGCCCTTCCGCAAGGTCGGCTCGCACCGGCGCGTGCGCTTCTCCGATCTGATGGCGTTCAAATCCGCGGAGGACGCCGCCCGGCAGAAGGCGCTCGATGCGCTGGCCGCACAGGCGCAGGAACTCAAGCTGGGCTACTGAGCGCGCACCCCGCTCCCCTCGCATGGCGGCGCACTTCACCGCGATTTTCGACGCCTGCGTGCTTTATCCGGCGCCCCTGCGCGACTTGCTGCTGCAGCTCGCGACCACCGGGCTGTTTCGCGCCAAGTGGAGCGCCGACATCCACGACGAGTGGATCTCCGCCGTGCTGCGCGAGCGCAAGGACCTCAAGCGCGCGCAACTCGAGCGCACCCGCGAACTCATGGATGCGCACACGCATGACTGCGTGGTCGCCGGCTATCAGGCGCTCATCGCGTCCCTGCAACTGCCGGACCCCAACGATCGCCATGTCCTCGCCGCCGCGATTCGCGGCCGGGCCGACTTGATCGTGACCATGAACCTCGCCGATTTTCCCAGCACCACGCTCGCGACCTATGACATCGAGGCGCAGCACCCCGACGATTTCCTCGCGCACCTCATCGACTTGGCGCCACAGGCGGTCTGCGTCGCGGCCCGGGTGTGCCGCGGGCGCCTGAAAAACCCGCCCATCACCGTCGAGCAATACCTCGCCGCGCTGGAGCGGCTGCGGCTTCCTCAGGCGGTCGCGTTTCTTGGCGAAAACCGGAACATCATCTGAGTTCCACCCCCACCGGGCAGTGGTCGCTGCCCAGCACGTGCGGCTCGATCCAGGCGCGCTTGAGGCGGGGCTGCAGCGCCGCGCTCGCCATCACGTAGTCGATCCGCCAGCCGATGTTGCGCTCGCGCGCGCCGGCGCGATAAGTCCACCAGCTGTAGTGGCCGGGGCCTTTCTCGAAATGCCGGAACGTGTCCACAAAGCCCGCCGCGAGGTAATCGCGGAAGCCCGCGCGCTCCTGATCGGAGAAGCCGGGGTTGCCCACGTTTTCCTTCGGCCGCGCCAGGTCGATCTCCTCGTGGGCGACGTTCAGGTCGCCGCAGATCAACACGGGTTTTTTCTTCTCCAGCCGCTTCGCGTAGGCGAGCAGCGCGCGGTCCCATTCCTGGCGGAAGCCGATGCGCACCAGCTCCGGCTGCGCGTTGGGCACATAGACGCCGACGACGTAGCAGTCGTCGAACTCGGCCGTGACCGCGCGGCCCTCGGCGTCGTGCGCGGGCGAGCCGATGCCCTTGGTGAGCGCCAGCGGCTTGCGCCGCGTGAGCAGGGCCGTGCCGCTGTAGCCTTTTTTCTCGGCGGAGTTCCAGAGCACCTCGTAGCCCCGGGGCCACGCGATGTGCTGCACGTCGCCGGGGGCCGCCTTCACCTCCTGAAGGCAGATCACATCGGCCTGGCCCGTGCCCATCCAGTCGAGCAGGCCCTTGCCGAGCGCGGCGCGCACGCCGTTGACGTTCCACGAGAGGAGTTTCATGCGCGCCCGTTCAAGGCGGCGCCTGTGCGCGGTGCAACGGGAAACTCGCCGCTGCGCTCGCCCGTATGTCGCCAATTCTCTGGGCGATGGGGACGCGCCGCCCTCGGCGTGTCGGTCCGGCCGCGGGGAGGGCGCCGCGGCTCCAGGTGTTTCGCGTCCGCCCGATGACACACGCCCCGCCCTTGCCACTTCCGGTCTCTCAGCTCTCAACTCTCAGCTTTTCCGATGCCTTTCACCCATCTGCCCCTCGGCCAGCCCATCCCGTCCAGCCCGCACGCCGTCTCGTGCAGCCTGCCCACGATGCGCGATGTGCGCGGCTACGAGGAAAAAAACCCGGAGACGATGCGCGCCCTCAGCTCGGGCTACCCGCGCTTCGTGGTGCATCCGTTCACGCGGCAGCTGATCGCGCATTTCACGGCGACCTTGCCCGCGCTCGCCGGCCGCACCCTTTGGCTCGCCACCTCGGCGCGGATGGCGCACCTGCTCGCCGATCACCTCGGCGGCCCGGCGGCGGGCGTGGAAACCTTTGCCCGCGACGCGCTCCACGGCGTCTCGCACCCTGCCTCGCCCGCGCTCGCCGCGCGCGCCAAGGGCTTCCTCCAAAACCTCGGCGGCTTCCTCTCCTCCCGCGAGGCGGAGGATGCGCTCGTGCACCTCGGCCTGCTCGCCGCGCCCTACGCCGAAAAAACCTTCCCCGGCGACGCGACCGCCGAAATCCGCCGCGTGCTCCGCGGCGCGCTCCCGACCGCGACCGATGCCGATCTCCTCCTCGCGCCCTCGGGCATGAACGCCATTTACGCCGCGTTCCGCGCCTCCGCCGATCTCCAGGCCGCGCGCGGGCGCACGGTCTGGCTCCAGCTCGGCTGGCTCTACCTCGACACCATCGCGATCCTCAAAAAATTCACGGCCGCGCCCGCGGACTACGTCTATGTGCGCGACCCGCTCGACCACGAGGGCATCGCCCGCATCTTTGAAAAGCACGGCGCGCGCATCGCCGGCGTCTTCGCCGAGCTGCCGACCAACCCGCTCCTCCAGACGCCCGATCTCGCCGCGCTCTCCGCCCTCTGCCGCCGGCACGGCGCGCACCTCCTCGTCGATCCCTCGGTGGCCTCCGTCTTCAACGTCGATGTCCTCCCGCACGCCGACGCCGTCGTCTGCAGTCTCACCAAATACACCGCCAGCGAGGGCGACCTCACCGCCGGCCTCGTCGCGCTCAACCCCGCCGGCCCCGACGCCGCCGAGCTGCGCCGCCGGACCGCCGCCGCGCTCGAGCCCGTTTACCCCCGCGACCTCGCCCGCCTCGCCGCGCAGATCGGCGAAACGGAAACCGTCCTCAAAAAAATCCACGCCAACACCGCGCGCGTCGCGGCCTTCCTCGCCTCGCACCCGAAAGTGCGCGACGTCTTCTGGGCGCTGCACCCCGCCTCGCGCGAAAATTATCTCCGCCTCGCCCGCGCGCCCGACGCCACCGGCGGCATGATCACCTTCACGCTGCGCGGCCCGATGGAACCGTTTCACGACCGCCTCCGCCTCCCCAAAGGCCCGAGCTTCGGCATGAAGACCACGCTCATCTGCCCCTTCATGTATCTCGCGCACTACGATCTCGTGACGACACCCGCCGGCATCGCCGAACTCGCCGCGAGCAAACTCGACCCCGACCTCCTCCGCCTCTGCGTGGGCATCGAGCCGGTCGAAGAAATCATCGGGGCGCTGGCGGAGGCGTTGGGGTGAAGCCGATCACATAACGAACAAGATGGAAAACGAGTCGGCAGCTCAAAGTAATCTGACGACGGCACTCCGTAACGCGGCGTTCGAGCTGGCGGAAGAAATTCGCTATGGAAAATGGGGCGGTGAACTGGACCGCGAAAAAGAACCGATTCAACAAAACGAATCTGCGATCACGGAACTCCGCAGCCGATGCCCCGGATTTGAGCGCACCGACTACGTGCATGCGCTCGAAGCAGGCATCGCAACATCTCTCGCGACACCAGCGCGCTCAACCGGCGAAAATCTGCGATACTGGTTTGCTGCCTTCACGTTCGTGTGGGCACTTCCCGCGACGATTTTCATCGTGAAACAAGTCGTTGGAAACGCCGACTGGCTCGGGCTCCTCGTCTATCCCGCGATTTGCGCGACTGCCGGTGTCTATCTTCTACGGCAAAAATATCGCGCTCCATTCATTTTCGTCGGACTCAATCTCACTGCCGCAGTCGCATGGATCGTCTTCGTCGTTTGGGCGGCTCGGGCCTTCGCACAGAGTTTCTGGCGATGAGCGATCGGCCCACCACCTGCACCCTCCCCATCAAAGCCATCCCCAACGCCCCGCGCAGCGCGGTCGTGGGCTGGCTCGGTGACGCGCTGAAGGTCAAGGTCCACGCCCCGCCCGTCGAGGGCCGCGCCAACGACGAACTCTGCGAATTTCTCGCCGACACCCTCGGCCTCCCGCGTCGCGCCGTGACCGTTCTCCGCGGAGACACCTCGCGCCAGAAACTCGTCCGCATCGCCGGCCTCACCTTCGCCGAGGTGAAGGCGAAACTCGGCGCGTAGGCGAACGCGCGCCGGCAAGTAGGGCGGGTCTGTGACCCGCCCTTTCGCGCGTTGAGTGTTAGCACGGAGGGCGGGTCGCAGACCCGCCCTACTGCACGTCAGCGCCCGGAAGTCCCGCGCGTCTTCTCTGTGTTTCTCCGTGTCCTCCGTGGTGAAAAGAGACGGCGCTCGGCTCTTCATCCGTTATTCGCCATGGAAAAACGCCCCGGTGATTCCTCGCATCCTCGGCCGGCTTCCGTCCGTATCACGCGACCATGACTCCATCCCGCCACCTTTCCCTGTTGCTCATGCTCACCGGGCTCGTGCCCGCCTCCGCGACGCTCGCCCAGCCTGCCGGCGGCCGCCCCGCCCACTCCCTGATCTCGCTCACGGTCGATGGCGCCTTCACGGGGCGCACCGACTTTGAAGCCCGCGGGCAGGGCGCGGGCGACGTGGCGGTGATGCAGACGGGCGTGAAGTTGTCCGTGCCACTGGCGCCGCTGGCTGGCCAGTGGTTTCCCTCGGTCGGCCTCGACTACAAACTCTACGACCTCGATCGCGCGCCCGGCACGCCGCTGCCGGATCGGCTCCAAAGCCTCGGCGCCTCTTTCTCGGTCTTCGGGGCGCTCAACGCGGACTGGAAACTGATCGGCAGCGTCTCGCCGCGCCTCGCCAACGCCGGGGGTGGCTTCACCTCGCGCGGCTTCGGCCTCGGCGTGCTCGCGCTCGCGACGCGCAAGTTCGGGCCGGAATTCGGCGGCGGCTTCGGCGTGGTTTACGATTCGCTCGCGCGCGGCACGGGCCGGCTGCTGCCGATCGCCACGTTCGACTGGACGCCGGCGCCGGCGTGGCGCGTGTTCCTTGGTTTCCCGCGCACCGGAGCCTCGTGGCAGACTTCGCCGGACCTGCTGGCAGAATTTGTGGCCGAGGCGGACTTCGGTTCGTTCTACGTGACCGACGACCCGGCCCCGCGCGCCGCCGGGCGGCCCGCCCTTGACCGCACACGCCTCGAGTATCGAGCGGTGCGCGTCGGGCCGGCGCTGACGTGGAACTACACTCCCGCGGCCCACGTGCGCCTCGCCGGCGGTGTGCTGCCGGTGCTCGACGTCGATTACCACCGCCGCGGCTACAAGCTGAAATCCGACAACGTCCCCGCCTTTGCCGCGCTGGAGCTGAACTGGAAGTTCTGAAGCAAAGCGTCAGGCCGGACGCGTCAGCCGCGCAAACCGCACCGTCAGGAACACCGCGGCAAACGCCAGCCCGCCCGCGATGCCCGTCCACACGCCCGTCGCGCCCCACGTCCCGCGGATGCCGAGCATGTAGCCGAGCGGCAGCGCCACGCCCCAGTAGGCCAGCAGCGTGATGAAGGCCGGCACCTTCACATCCGAGGCGCCGCGCAGCGCCGCCGAGGCGATCACCTGCACGCCATCGACCAGCTGAAACAGCGCCGCCACCACCAGCAGCTGCGCCGCGACGGTGATAACGGCGACATCGTCCACAAACCACGTCGCGATCACGCGGCCGCCGAAGCCAAACGCCACCGCGAACACCGCCGTCACCGCGAGCCCGACCGCCAGCGCGCCAAACCCGATCGCCCGCAGCCGGTCGCGCTCCACCGCGCCGACCGCGTGGCTCACGCGCATGCCCGTCGCGATCGAAAGGCCCAGCGGAAACATGAACGCCAGCGAGGCGCAGCTGATGCCGATCTGGTGCGCGGCGAGCGGCACCGCGCCCAGCCAGCCGATCATGATGCCGGAGAAGGCAAACGCCGTCGTCTCAAACAGCAGCATCCCCGAGGCCGGCAGCCCCACGCCCAGCATCTCGCGGAACCGCGCCCGGGAGAAATTCCCCCGCCACCTCCCCGGCCACGCCGCCCGCACGTGCGCCTCGCGCCGCAGCCACCCAAAGATCACCACCGCGCCGATCGTGCGCGAGATCAGCGTCGCGATGCCCGCGCCCGTCAGCCCCAGCGCCGGCACGCCCAGGTTGCCGTAGATGAACACCCAGTTCAGCGCCGCGTTGAGGCCCACGCCGGCGAGCATGATGAACATCGGCATCCACGGGTGCCCCAGCGCCTCGGCAAACTGCCGCAACACGAGGTAGACAAACACCGGCACAATCGACGCCGCGTAGAGGAGGAAAAACGGCGTCACAATCTCGACGACCTCGGGGGGCTGGCCGAAGCGGTGCAGCTGCGTGCTGAGCGCCGCCATCGCGAGCATTTCCAGCAGCCCGAACCCAAACGCCACCGCCATCCCATGCCGGAGATATTCCGCCGCCTCCGCCGGCCGCCGCGCCCCGCGCGCCCGCGCCACAAAGATCGCCACCGGAATCATCAGGCCGATGCCGGCCACGAAAAAGATGTTGAAAACGTTGTTGCCGAAAGCCGACGCCGCGAGCGGCACCGTGCCCGCGTGCCCGATCATCGCGCTGTCGGTCACGCCCATCAGCATCTGGCAGATGTGCCCCACCGTGATCGGCGCCGCGAGCGTGAGCGTCGGGCGGAGTTCGCGAATGAGGGTGTCGCGGGTCATGCGCGCAGAAATTCACCTGCCCCGCGCGAAGCGTCGATGCGTTTTGCGAAACAGCGGCGGACAAAAATGTGGGCGGGGTGCCCTGCCTGCACTTTTCTTCGCCCGCACGACTGCGCCGTGAATCGCCTCGCCTCCCGCCGGCGGCCGCGGAAGCTGGCCCGACGTCGTGCGCCCAGTCCCGCCTTCACCCGCTGTCCTCCCTCTCCCGCGCTGGGAACGGTTTGCGCTCGGCCTGGTGCTGGCGCTGTTTGCCGCCGTCGGGCTGACCAACATCGGCAACGACGCGTTCATCGGCCAGGATTTCAGCCTGCACGTCGGCAACACGAACCGGCTGCTCGGCCGGCCCGACGCCTGGTTTTCCCAGGATGTGACCAGCCGCCCGATGATCTACTGGATCGCGATCCATGGCATCGCCCTCACGGACAACCGCGCGCCCTATGCCTTCGCCGCGGGGGTCTTTCTCCTATTCAACACGGGCGCGCTCTGGCTGTTCCACGACCTCCTGCGCCGCTGCATCCGCCCGCCGGCGCTGCGCCTGGGAGCGCTCACCGTGCTCGCCTTTCTGCCCGCCACGCTGATCACGACCGTGGTCTTCGCCGCGGACGCGATGGCGCTGCCGCTGTTCATCCTGCTGGCGTGGGCCACACTGCGCTGGAGCGAATCACCCGGCGGCCGGACGGGAGCCGTTTACACCGCGCTGGCGGGAGCCGCGCTCACGCTGGGTAATTTTGCGAAGTTCACCTTCATTGTCCTGCCGGCCGGCCTGGCTCTGGTAGCCTGGCTCGCATGGCGCTGGCAACGCGTGGACGGCCGGCGGACGCTGTGGTTTCTCGCCGTCGCCGTGGCGGCGCCCGCCCTGATCGGCCTGGGGCTGCACCGCAAGAGTTCCGCCGAGCTGTCGAGCCAGCCGCAGTGGCACACGTTCACCTGGCAGGGCACCGGGGAGATGACATGGCGCAGCCTGCTCACGGTGAAGCCGTCGGACGCGCGCATCTTCGACGCGCCGGGCTACTGGGACAGCGTCACGGAAGGCGGGCAAAAAATCCTCCCGCTCCTGCTGCCGAACAACTACAGCTATCCGGCGTTGCTCCACCTGGGCACGTTCACCGACGTGCTCGATTTCTCGAATGGCGGCAGCCAGCGGAGCGGCGCGCCACGCCCCCAGCCCCAGAAAAGTTTTTCCCAGTGGGCGGTGCGCACGGGAGTGCTGTTTTCCCTCCCCTGCGTGTTCGCGGTCGGGTTGATGAGCCTGCGGGTCCTGCGGGCGGGAGTCGTTGCGCGCCACCCTCCGAACCTGGGCACGGCGATGCTCCTGGTGCTCGCCCTGAACTGGTTCGTCCCGCTGGTGATCACGCTGCCGTTTGTCCGCCACGCGTATGACTGGGGCTACTGGCTGCCGCGACTGGTCCTCCCCGCACTCTGGGGCTTCGGCCTGTGCCTGTTCAGCTGGATCGATGAGCTGGCCGCGACCTGGCCGCGGATCGTCCCGCTCGTCGCGGCGGCCTGCGCGCTCCAAGCCGCGCTGCAAATTTGCAGCGTCTGGTATTGAGCCGGCCGTGCCGGCGCGGCGTTGCCAAACCGGGCCCGCCGGATCAGCGTCGGCCCATGCTTCGGTTCCCCGCGCTTCCCCTCGCCCCGTTCCGCTTCGCCTGCCTCGCCTCGCTGTGGCTCGCGCCCTGGCTCCCCGCCCAAGGCGACGCCACCTATCGCACGCCCAGCCCCGCGCTCGCCGCCATCGTCGAGGCGCCGCTCACGCCGCTCGTCAGCCTGAGCCCGGACAAGAAAAATCTCCTGCTGCTCGAGCGCCCCGCGCTGCCGCCCGTCGCCGAGCTGGCCGAGCCCGAGCTGCGCCTCGCCGGCCTGCGCATCAACCCCGCGACCAACGGCCCGAGCCGCGAAACCTACTACACCGGCCTCGTCGTGAAACCGCTCGCGGGCGGCGCGGAGCAGCGCATCGCGGGCTTTCCCGCCGGCGCGCGCCTCACGAGCCTCGCGTGGTCGCGCGACAGCCGCCACCTCGCCGTCACGGTCACGCTGCCGTCGCGGCTCGAACTCTGGCTCGTCGATCTGGCCTCCGCCCGCGCCCGCCGGCTCACCGATCGTGCGCTCAATGGCGTCGTGGACACGCCGACGTGGGTCGATGATGCGACGCTCGTCGTCTCCCTCCTCCCCGCCGGCCGCGGCCCCGCGCCCGTCGCGCCCACCGTGCCGAGCGGCCCCGTCGTGCAGGAAAATCTCACCGGCAAGCGCCCCGCCCGCACGTATGCCGACATGCTCGCGAGCGCGCACGACGAGGCGCTCTTCGAGCACTACGCCACCGCCGAACTCGCCCTCGTCGCGCTCGACGGGAAAGTTTCTCCGCTCGGCCTCCGCGGCCTCATCGGCAACGCCCTGCCCTCGCCCGACGGCCGGCTGCTGCTCGTGACGATGTGGTCGCGCCCCTACTCGTATCTCGTCCCGGTGAGCCGTTTCCCCACGAAGGTCACCGTCCACGATCGCGCGGGCAAACTCGTCCACACCGTCGCCGATCTGCCGCTCGCGGAGAGCATCCCGATTCCCACCGGCTCCGTGCGCACCGGGCCGCGCGGCGTCACGTGGCGCGCCGATGCGCCCGCCACGCTGAGCTGGATGCAGGCGCTCGACGGCGGCGACGCCGGCCGCGAGGCCGCGCTGCGCGACGAGTGGTTCACGCACACCGCGCCGTTCACCGGCGCGCCGATCTCGCAGCAGAAGTTCGCGCTCCGCGCCAGCGGCGTCACCTGGGGCGACGACCAGCGCGCCCTCGTCACCGAATCGTGGATCAAGACCCGCAGGATCCGCACCTGGCTCGTCGCCCCCGGAGCGCCCGGCGCGCAGCCCACGCTGCTCTTCGACCGCTCCTCCGAGGACCGCTATGGCAACCCCGGCTCGCCCGTGCTCGCGCGCAACGCCTACGGCCGTGCTGTGCTCCTCACCAGCACCGACAAATCCAAGCTCTACTACGACGGCGCCGGCGCCTCGCCCGAGGGCGACCGCCCGTTCCTCGACGAGCTCGACCTCGCGACGAAGCAAACCCGCCGCCTCTGGCGCAGCGCCGCGCCGCACTACGAGACCTTCGTCGCGCACCTCGATCCGGCGTTCACTCGCATCGTCACCTCGCGTGAGTCGGTCACCGAGCCGGCGAATTATTTCATCCGCACGCTCGGCGTCGCCGACGACGCGCAGGCCCTCGCACCCATCACGCGTTTCCCGAATCCGTTTCCCCAGTTCGCCGCAGTGAAGAAGGAAGTCATCACCTACAAGCGCGCCGACGGCGTCGCGCTCTCCGGCACCCTCTACTTGCCGCCCGGCCGCACCGCGCTCGACGGCCCGCTGCCCACGCTGCTCTGGGCCTACCCGCGCGAGTTCAAGGATGCCGATGCCGCCGGCCAGGTGAAGGAGTCGCCCTATCGCTTCATCCGCGTGAGCCCGCTCGGCCCGCTGCCCTTCGTGCTCGCCGGCTATGCCGTGCTCGACGATCCCACGATGCCGATCATCGGCGCCGGCAAGGCCGAGCCCAACGACACCTATGTGCCGCAGTTGGTCGCCAGCGCCAAGGCCGCCATCGACGAGCTCGTGCGCCGCGGCGTGACCGATCCCAAGCGCGTCGCCGTCGCCGGCCACAGCTACGGGGCGTTCATGACCGCTAACCTCCTCGCGCACTCGGACCTCTTCGCCGCCGGCATCGCGCGCAGCGGCGCCTACAACCGCACGCTCACGCCCTTCGGTTTCCAGGCCGAGGAGCGCACCTTCTGGCAGGCGCCCGAGGTGTATGCCGCGATGTCGCCCTTCAACCACGCCAACAAAATCAAGTCGCCGCTCCTCCTCGTGCACGGCGCCGTGGACAACAACCCCGGCACCTTCCCGATCCAGAGCGAGCGCTTCTACAACGCGCTGAAGGGCCACGGCGCGACGACGCGCTACATCCAGCTCCCGCACGAGTCGCACGGCTACCGCGGCCGCGAAAACGTGCTGCACCTCCTCTGGGAAACGGAAAAGTGGCTCGACACCTATGTGAAACCGGCGGCGAAGGATGGGAAGAAGTGAGCGACGTTTTCGGAATTCGGATCGAACTCAGCATCGCATGCGCACCCTACGAAGATTCACGTCGAGTGCCGAAGCTCTCGGTGACATAGCCGTGCTTGAGTCGCAGGGCATCGCTCCAACGTTCAAAGGTGCGACCCAAGCCGACTCGAACCAAGTGATCATGGGGACCGTAGAACTTCAGGTCGCGGAACAAGACTACGAAGTCGCCGAGAAATTGCTCCTCACTGCCGATCGCGAGAGCGCCGAAAGTCACAGCACACCAGAGAAGCGCAAAAGGACTCCGGCTCGCTACGCGAAGATCGCGCTGATCGCGTTCGTTGCTGCTGCAGCTTTGCTCGCATACAAAACCACCTACTTGAGTGGTGGTCCGATGGGCTACTTCATGCTCTCGCTGGTTGCAGGTGGTATCGCGGTGATGACCGGACTGTTTTTCGCGCTCCTGGATCTCTAGCTCCTTACAATCCGCGCTGATCATTGCCATTGCGTGCGCAGCATCCCAGCGTCCGCCTTCATGCTTCGCCCCGCCTCTCGTCGCATCGGTTTCCTCTCCCTCGTTGTTTTTCTCACCCCGTTCGCCGGGCGTTCGGCTGAGGGCTATCGCACGCCCTCGCCCGCGCTCGCGGCGGTTGTCGATGCGCCACTGCCGCCGACGGCGGTGTTGAGCCCGGATCGGAAATGGCTGCTGCTGCTCGACCGGCCAGACGCGCCGCCGATTGCGGAGCTGGCGCAGCCGGAGCTCCGGCTCGCGGGCCTACGCGTGAATCCCGCGACCAACGGCCCGAGCCGCGCCACGCATTACACGGGCCTCGCGTTGCAACCGATCGCCGGCGGCGCAGCCCGGCGCATCACCGGGCTGCCGGCCGGCGCGCGCCTCGCCAATTATGAGTGGAGCCGGGACGCGCGGCATCTCGCGTTTGTCGTCGTCGCGGCCGAGGGCCTGGAACTCTGGCTGGCGGCCGCCGACACCGCCACGGCCCGCCGCCTCACCGGCCCGATCCTCAACGCCATGCTCGGCGATCCGCTCGCGTGGCTCGACGATGCCACGCTCCTCATCCGCCGCGTGCCGCCGGATCGCGGCGCGGTGCCGGCGGCTTCGACCACGCCGGCCGGCCCGGTCGTGCAGGAGAACCTCGGCAAGCGCGCGCCGGCCCGCACCTACGATGGGTTGCTCGCGAGCCCGCACGACGAGGCGCTGTTCGAGCACTATGGCGCGAGCGAGCTGGCGCTCGTCAAATTCGACGGTGCGATCGCGCCGCTCCCCGTGCGCGGCCTGCTCACGTTTGTCGCGCCGTCGCCCGACGGACAGCACGTGATTGTGTCGCAGTTGAAGCGGCCTTTCTCGTATCTCGTGCCGTCGAGCCGTTTTCCCACGACGGTCGCGGTCTATGATCGGGCGGGGCGACGCGAGCATCTCGTGGTCGAGCGGGCGTTGTCCGAGGGCACGGCGTCCGAGGCGGTCACGCCCGGCCCGCGCTCCGTCGCGTGGCGCGCCGATGCGCCGGCGACGCTGAGCTGGGTGCAGTCGCTCCCGCGCAACGCGAAGCTCGCGGACGAAAAGAGCATCGCACGCGACGCGTGGTTCACGCTCGCCGCGCCCTTCGCCGCCAAGCCCACCGAGCAGCAGCGCTTCGAGTATCGTGTGACCGGCGTGCAGTGGGGCGACGACGCGCTCGCTCTCGTCACCGAATCGTGGACCACCACGCGCACCGCCCGCACGTGGGCTGTCGCTCCGGACAAACCGCAGGGCGCGCGCACGCTCCTCGCGCAGCGCAACACCGAGGACCGCTACGCCGACCCCGGCCGGCCGGTCACGGGCCGCGACGCGCGCGGCCGCATCGTCGTCCAGCGCAGCGCCGATGGGAAAAAGATATTCCTCACCGGTGCCGGCGCCTCGCCCGAGGGCGACCGGCCGTTTCTCGACGAACTCGATCTCGAAACCAAAACCACGCGGCGCATCTGGCGCTCGGCGCCGCCGCACTACGAGGAGTTCGTCGCATTTGCCGACGCGGCGCTCACGCGCGCGGTCGTCGCGCGCGAGTCGCCCACGGAGCCGACGAACTATTTCGTGCGCACCCTCGCGACCGGCGCGCTCGCGCCGCTCACGGCGTTTCCCAATCCCTACCCGCAGCTCACCGGCGCGAAACAGGAGGTCATCCGCTACCAGCGCGCCGATGGCGTCGCGCTCTCCGGCACGCTGCATCTGCCGCCGGGCTGGACGCCGGCCAGCGGCCCGCTGCCCACGCTCCTCTGGGCCTACCCGCGCGAATTCCAGAGTGAGGAGGCCGCGTCGCAGGTGAAGGCCACGCCCGAGCGCTTCGCGCGCGTGAGCGCCACGGGCCCGCTGCCCTTCCTCCTCGCCGGCTACGCCGTGCTCAACGATCCCGCGATGCCCATCGTCGCGAAGAAAGGCCAGCGCCCCAACGACACCTACGTTGCTCAGCTCGTCGCCAGCGCGCAGGCCGCCGTGGACGAACTCGTGCGCCGCGGCGTCGCCGATCCGAAGCGCATCGCGGTCGCGGGCCACAGCTACGGCGCGTTTATGACGGCGAACCTGCTCGCGCACTCGGATCTGTTTCGCGCCGGCATCGCGCGCAGCGGCGCCTACAATCGCACGCTCACGCCCTTCGGCTTTCAGAACGAGCGCCGCAATTTCTGGGAGGCGCCCGCGGTGTATGCCGCGATGTCGCCGTTCAACTTCGCGCACCAAGTGAACGAGCCGCTGCTCCTCATCCACGGCGCCGCCGACAACAACTCCGGCACGTTTCCGATCCAGAGCGAGCGCTTCTACGCCGCGCTCAAAGGCCACGGCGCGACGACGCGACTCGCGCTCCTCCCCCACGAAGCCCACGGCTACCGCGCCCGCGAAAGCCTGCTGCACATGCTCTGGGAAATGGAGACGTGGCTGGACACGCACGTGAGGGGAACGCGAAATTGATCTGCCATCCCCATGCCCGCAAAGAAACGCGCCGCCCAAGACTATGTTCATCACCACCAGGACGGCAGCCTTTGGGCCAAGGGCCAGCTGCGCGAAGGCAAACCCACCGGCTATTGGGAGTGGTTTCGCAAAGACGGCACCAAGCTGCGTTCCGGCTATTTCGAGCGCGGGGCCCAAACGGGCGCGTGGACGACCTACGATCGCAAAGGTGCCGTTTACAAGGTCACCGACCTGACCGCGAAGTCCGCGCCGAAGAAAAGGTCCCGATCCGCGACCAAGGCATCGAAGAAGGCCTGATCGCCGCCACGCTCGCGTCGACGCGGGCGGCCGGACAAGGTCGCCGCCTCGCGCCATGCCCATGAAAGACCGCCTCTTCCTCCTCGCGATGCTGCTCGTCGCCGGCACGGCGCTTTATTGCGGGCTCGTGCAGCCGCGCGTCTCGAAAATCCCTCCGCACATCCGCGAGGCCGTGGACGATTTGAAACCGGTCATCCCTCCATTGGCGCTGCCGACGCTTGTGATTCCGGAAATTCCGGCAATCGAGTTGCCGCAAATGTTGCCAAAGGCGACGGACAAAAACCCGTAGCCAAGATCGGTGCCTTGCTGGAGCCGCGGCGCCCTCGCCGCGGTCCGAGGGCGGAGGGACCAACGCGGCGAGGGCGCCGCGTCTCCAGACCAATCATTTCACTTTTTCCCGATCAGCATATCTTCCATCAGCGCGAGTGCGGTGGCCTCGGTGATGTCGGCCACGCCGAACAGCCGGATCACGCGGCCGGCCTGCACGCCCTTGCCGATGATGTCGCTGGCGGTGGCCTGGCCGACGATGGCGGAATCCTTGAGCCGGATGGCGGTGGCCTGGATGTCGGGCACGGGCACGGTGACATCACCCGACACCTCCGGCACGGTGAGATTGCGGCTGGAGATGAGCACCTCGATCGCGACGTCCGCGATGTTGGCCAGGGCCTGGCGATCCTTGGCGGCGGCCTCGCCGGTGAGGGACGCGCCAGGCGTGTCGGGCAGGAGCGAGGCGGCTATTTTTTGATCGGCGAGCTGCGCGCCGGCGTGGCGGAAGGCGCGGCCGAAGAGCCGCTCGATGTCGCGCACGGTCTGCTTGTCGGCGAGCGTGGGCGCGGCGGCCTTGGCCGCAGACCCGGCCGGCTCTCCCGGATCGATGAGCGCGCGGTTCACGCAGATGACGACCCGCGGCGCGCCGTCCTTCACGTAGGCTTTCTTGAAGCCTTCGAGGATGCCGTCGGCGCTCTGGCGCGAGATGAGCGTGTCGCCGCTCACGCCGTAGTTCTGCTGCTGGAAGCTCGGGCCGATGGCCGGGTTGGCCGGCATCGGCCGCGGCGTGGCCTGCACGACGGGCGGCGGGAGCGGGGGCGGCGCCTCCGGCGACTGCGCGAACAGCAACGGCGCGGCGAGGAGCGTGACCGGGGCGAGAAGCAGGGAGCGGTTCATGGCGGCAGGATCGTGGCGGGCTCAGCGCGCCTGGCGGACGCGCACGGTGTATTTGCGGGCCAGCGTGTTCATCGCGGTGAAGCGCACGGCCTCGGTGGAGTTTTCCGAAAGGATGAGCGTCTGCCACGGGGTCTCGTCACCCGTGGAGAAGCCCTGCTCGTCCTTGAACACGCAGTTGATCTGGACCTGAATGCGGCGCGCCTCGCGGTTCTTCACGTTGGCGACGACCTCGAGGCGGCCGTCGGCCAGCGGGCGCTCCTGCAGGCCCGTGCAGGTCACGGAGTATTGCGCGGGCTGGTCGAGGAGCACGAAGCGGTCGGTGTTCTCGAGCGTGAACTTCGTCGTGTCGAGCGGCGCAAAGGGGCCGGGCTCGGTCGCGCAGCCCGCGGCAAACGCGAGCGCGGCGAGGGAGAGGACGAGGGCGAGCGGCTTGGTGTTCATAAGGGCGATGGCGCGGGATGGGTGAGACTGCGGATTAGCGGGATAGTTCGCTCAAAAACAGGACCGTGTCGCGCTCGCCGGCCGCCACGGTGAACTTCACCGGCCGCGAGCGCGACGCGAGCACCTGGCCCTCACGGTCGAGGAACTCGAGGCGGCCGAGGTGCTCGCCCGGCGGGAGCGTGAGGGCGGCGAAGCTGAGGCGCTGCGGGAGATTGTCCCACTGGCGCGTGTCGGCCTCGGCCTGCGTGGCGGCGGAGGCGATTTTGCCAATCACCCCGAGGATGCCGAGGCCGATCGCGGCGGCCTCCGCGTCGTCGCCCTCCTTGCCGCGGCGCTCGCGGCGGCGCGCCTGATCGTTGGCGACGGCGGAGCCGACCAAGGCGATGTCGCCGGCGGTGTTCGCGACGGTCTTGAAGTAGGCCTTGTTGCCCAGGATGTGATCCATCACGCGACCGCCCCGCGTGGTGGCCTGATAGCCGAGGTCGTCGTAGGCGGGCAGCGGCACGATGCGCCGGCCGCCGTCGAGCACGAGGCGCGCGGAGCGCGAGGGCGAATCCTCGACGTGGAAACGCAACTGCTCGCCATGCTGGCCGCCGGCGAATTTGCGCGGGCCGTAGCCATACTCGGCAAAGACGAGGACGTTGGCCGCGGGATTGTAGTCCGGCAGCGCAAGCCGCGTCCCGGCGTGTGCGCGGGCCCGCGCGAGGGCGTCGCTGCCGTCCGCGAGGAGTTTCGCCGAAGCAAGGCCGTCGAGGTAGTCGAGCAGCACGTAGTCCGCGGCATAGTTTTCCTGCGTCGGACCAGGATCGCTGTCGATCACCTGGCCGGAGCGGAAGCAGGCGCGGGCGTTGTCGCGCTCGCCGTCGCGCCAGTAGAGGATGCCGCGGTAGAAGTAAGCCATCACGCGCTCGTAGGGCTCGCCGATGAAGGTCTTGGTGCTCTCGGCGGAAAACAGGCCGCGGGCGCGCGCGGCATCCGCGTCGTTGGCGATGATGCCGCCGATGCGCGCGATGGCGTCGTCGAGGCGCACCTTGGCCACGTCGTAATCGCCGGCCCGCAGCGCCGTCGCCGCGGCGCGATAATCATAAAGCACACGATCGCGCTCGGGCACCGCCGCGCGGCGATCGGCGGCTGTGGCGACGGGCGAACCGGCGCGGGTCCGTGCGCGCGGCTCCTCGGGCAGCGTCTCGCAGCCGACGAGAAGGACGACGGCGAAGAAGACCAAGGCCGTTGAGAGAGAAAATCGCGGCATGTTGCGGGTTCACCGTTTGGTCCCGGCTCTTACGAGCCGGGCTACGGTCTGAAGGTAGCCCGCTTCGTGAGAAGCGGGACGGAGCGGCTGCTGTGGGTGGCTGCGCGACAGAGCCTCACCGATAGGCCGCGTCCTCGAGACCCTGCTTTTTGATCTCGGCCGTGTCCTCCCACACGATGCGGCTCGTGCGGGCGTCGGTGAGGCGGAAGCTGTAGAGCACGTAGTCGCTCGTGCCGGCCGAGGTGCGCGTGGTCATGCCGTCGAGCTTGCCCGTGAGAAAATAGTCCGCGCCGCCGAATTCGCTCGGGCCGCGCGGGTCGGCGCTGGCGGTCACCTGGCCGGTGCGCTTGAGCTCCCGCTCGCGCTCGAGGGTCTTCAACATCTCGCGGTCGAGGAAGCTCACCTGGCCGGCGGCCTTGGAGTTGAGCTGCGTGCGGATGCGCGTGAGGAAGATGTCCTTGTTGATCGGGAAGCGCGTGTTGTTGACCACCGGATCGAGCACGATGCTCGGCGGCACCGGGGCCCGGGCGATCTGCGGGATGGCGAGGATGCTGCGCGCCATCTTGTCGGTCACAGCCACCATGTCCTGCGACTCGATGCCGGTGCCGGCGACGGCGCCGCGTTCATCCGGGCGCATCTCGACGACGGGTGATCCGGCGGGCTGGCTGACGCCGGCGGAGGTGGCGCAGCCGGACAGAAAGGCCGGGACGATCGCAACACTGGCGACAAGGAAACGGGACGTGGTGCTCATGGTGTCGGGTGGAGGAAGACGCAAAGGTCGGATGAAGGTGAAGGAAAAGCCGGAGGCCGGCCGCGGGAGACGACGGCCACGGCCAAAAAATTCAACCTGACCACGCTTCAGCGGCCAAACAGGGCGTTGGCGCCGCTCATCGGCGTCGCCGGGCCATAGTAGTTGTTGATGATCGTAATCGGCTGCGCGGGCGCGGCGGCAGGGGCAGGGGCGACCGCCGCCGGCTGCACCACGACGGGCGTGCTCGGGTAGGAAGCCGCGACCGGGCGACGGTTGGTATCGACGACGGAGCCGAGCAGCCAACCCAGCCCCGCGCCCAAAGCCGCCCCGCGCCAGCCGTTGTGCCGGAAATCCCCGCTGTTGTGCCCGATGATCCCGCCGGCCAGCGCGCCGAGCAGCAGGCCGTTGGAGGCCGCGCTGCCGCCGCGGTAGTAGCGGTAATCGTTCGCGTCGTAATAAGGATAATCGCAGGTCGAATAACCCTCGTAGTAACGAAACACCGGCGCCGCATGATATCCGCCGTAATAGGGGCTGCGATAGCCCACCGCGCCGAACCACGGCCGGTGGTGGTGGTGATGGCCATGACCGTAGCTCACCGCGATCCGCACCGCGGAAGACGGCCGGCGTTCATCGCGTGCGGCAACATGCGGACGAAACACCTGCGCCTGCGCCGAGCTCAGCGCGCCAAGCGCCACCCCGAGGAAAAGAAAGAGTTTCATGGCTGGGAAAGGCATACCTGCTGCGACACCACCCTCCCCGCAAGGTTTCACCGCCGAGCCAGCGGCTGCAACTCCACCCCCTCCGGGCATACCCGCCGCCCCGCCACAAACTGATCGCCACACCGCGGGCAATAAGTGCAACTCACCGGGCTGTTGGGCTTCGGCGCGGCCAGCAGTCCCTCCGGCGCGAGCCCCTCCACGCACAACAGCGGCTCGAGCTCCGCCGCGAGCACGCCGCGAAACCACCCGGTGATCTCGCGCGCCAGGGGCGGATCGTCCGCGCCCCCCGTCGGCCAGCGCAGATCGGCTAGGGTGTTGAATGCCGCCTCCCGTCGCGCCACGCCCGCCTCGAACGCCAGCAGCATCGCCAGCGGATGCTGCGCGGGAAAGAACCCCTCGCCCGCGAGCGCCCGCAGCTTCAACGCCTGCGGCGGCATGAGCAGCGCCGTGAAAAGGTTCATGCCGCGCTTCTCCGGCGCGACCGGCCGCAGCCGGCGCAACGCCCGCCACGCCGCCACCACCGCGCCCCCGTGCAACCCGGCCAGCGCCAGCAGCAACCACGGCAGCGCGACGACCAGCGCCGCGCCGACCCGCTCCGGCACCTGCGCCGCGGCATCCGCGACGACATACCCCGAAAGCGCCGCGAGCACCGCCGCGCTCGCACCATTCAAGATCGCCGCGGCGCGCGTCCGTCGCAGCAGCACCCGCCGCCGCCGCCGCAGGTGCGCCGGCCGCAGCCAGCGCCGGATCGCGCGGCGCACGCACGCCTCGCGCGCCTCCGGCGCAGCGCGCGCGAGGGCGAGCAGGTCCTCCGCCCGGAGATGCCCGGTGTCCGGACAAAACCGCGCGCCATTGATCGTGAGCCAGCCCTCCACGGTCGCCGCCTCGCGCACGTCGGCCCAAGCCCAGGCTTGGGCGACGTGCGGCGCGTCACTCGGCCGCCCGGCCCCGCCCGCGCCGCGGTTGCAGATGCCTCGCGGGGAAATCGAGCACGGCACATCCTCCGCCGTCACGCGCCAGCTCATCGGCAGCACCCCGGGCAGGCTCAGCCGAGCAAACCACGCGCGCGCCCGCCGCCAACCCACCACGGTGAAACTCCGCCGCCGGGCGATCCGCAGGCCGTCCGCGGCCCACAGCAGCCAGAAGACCGCGATGAATGAGGCCCACTCCGACATCGGCCGCGCTCAGGCCGCCGGCGGCGGGGGCTGACTCGGCTGCGCACCGGTGACCTTGCCAAACAGCTTCTTGATCCCGAGGCCCACGGCCACGAGCCCCGCGACGATCATCTTCCAGAATTTCCCGAACCACACGCCGAGCGACGCCAGCCAGCCGAGTTTGGCCGCAGCGACCGCCCCGCCCCCGAGCACGAGCGCCGCGAGCCCGTAGGCGGCGACTTTGTCGCCCGATTTGAACTCGGAATATTTCTGCCCGTCGATGTAGGCGAAATTCGCCGCGAGCAGTTTCTCCGCCTCGGTCTCCGCGGCCTTGAACGCCGCGCCGCCGCCGCTCACGAGCGTCACGTTCATCACGCCCCCGCGGCCAAGCAGACGGATGCTCTCGTTGATGAACACCTCCTTGAACTGATCATGCGACGAGGTCAGGTTGATCGCCCACTTCAGGTTGTTCGTCTTCTCATCATAGTGCGGCTGCGTCGCCCAGCCGGTGATCTTCATTTCATCCCAGCCGCGGCGTTTGCGCTCCGCGTTCGCCTCGTCCTCGTTGGCCGTCATCGCCTTCATCAGTTTCGCGGCGTCGAGCTCCTTCTTGTCGTCGTCCTTCACATAGCCGGAATCGTCGTAGTCGAAATAAAGCGAGTAGCCCTTGGCGAGCAGCACGCCGACTTCTTTTCCACCGGGCTGGTTCTGCGTGAGCTGGTAGTAGAGCTTGATCGAGTCGGGTCCGACGAAATGCGCGCCCGCAGGGACCTTGAGTTCGGCGACCTTGCCGAGCGGCACCGTGGCGGGGCCGGCGGTGAGCTTCACTCCCGCGCGGGTGAGCGCCTCCTCGCGGGTCTTCGGGCGGTCTGCCGCCGGCGCGTCGGCCGCACGGACAACACCAGCCAGCCCCAACGCCAGAACCGCGAGCACGCGCAGTGTTTTCATCGGCGCGGTTTCTCGCGGAGCCCCCCGGCACGGTCAAGCGCCGCGGTGGAATTTCGAATTGCCTCAGCGGCTCAATCTGCGTGGCTAATATCGTCCGTTCCATCAATCCCAACCCCTCCGGTGTCCCATGAAAATGAAACACACCCAAGCTTGGACTTGGATCGAATTGCTGGTGGTCCTCGCCATTGTCGGCGTGCTCGTAGCGCTGTTGCTCAACTCGTGCTCAGGCCCCCTGACCCGCGCCAGCGGTGTCAAGGCCGGCGACGACATCCACAAAAAAATAACCGACTACATCTCCGGCGAAGGACCGATCGCAGGCATCGGCAGTGTGATCGGGCCCGCAATCGATCAAGCTGTCGAACGAATCAAGGGCAAGGAGGGCGCGGGCGAATACCTCGCCGGACTCTGCGGCCAAATCCTTGAGCTGATCAACAATCGCATCCGCTCCACGCCTGACGCACGCGAAAAAACGCGGCTTACCGAAGCGAAACGCGTCGTCGAGGAAGCTTGCCAGCGCGCGCGCGACGCCCTCGCTGCGACGCCGCCGCCAGGCAAATAAAGGCCCCTCGCTCTCGTCCGCCAGCCATCGACGCGACTGACAGGTGCGCGGCCGTGCTCACGGCGCCTTCTTCGCGTCGGCCGGCGGAGCGGCCTTCTTTTTCTTAGCCGCGGGATCGGGCGCCTTGGGCATCCCGACCTTGGCCCACGTCGGCGCGCCCGGCGTGGGCGGCAGTTCATCGATGCGGACCTCCTTCGCCTGCACGACCGCCATGCCGCCGCTGTGGATCTGCACAGCGATGTGTCCGTCGAGCGCGACCGTGGGATCGGTTTCCGTGTAATCGAAGGTCGGCACGCCATTGATCCAGGCCCGCAGGCGCGGGCCCTCGGCGCGGATGCGATACTCGTTCCAATCATCCTTCTTCACGGCGGCGTTGACCGCCGCCTCGTCGGCCGGCACGGCGATCACTTTGCGGCGGCGCGACTCGTCGTAGAGCTTGCCCCACCAGCCGTCGCCCGCGTCCACCTGATAGCCCGCCATCTCGGTGTGCTGCGGCACGCGCACGCTGCGCACCTGCACGCCGCTGTTGATCATGCCGGTGCCGGGCACGCCGGTCAGCTTGAGCTTCAGCGTGAGCTCGAAGTTCTGGTAGGACTTGGTCGTCGCGAGGAAGAAGTTGCGCGGCACCTTCTCGGTCATGGAGCCGCCGGTGAGCGCGCCGTCCTGCACGCGCCACCATTTGAGATCACCCTCCCAACCGGCGAGGGTCTTGCCATCGAAGAGATCGGCCGCTGGCAGCGTGGCAAACGAAGCAAGGGCAAACGGGGCGACGAGAACGGCGCGGAGCGAGGTGATTTTCATGGGGCGAAGGAAAAGTGCGCCGCCCACTGTGCGCGCCGCGCGAGCGAGGTAAAGCCCGCACCCGCCGCTCACGGTGCCGCCTCGTAAACCTCCACCAGCGCCACGCCCGTCGTGTCGCCCGCGCCCGACACCTGCACCGTGTAGCTGCCCGGCGGGAGATCGAGGAGCAGCGCCGCATCGCGGCTGCCGATGCGCAGCGGAAACGCCCCCACCGCCGCCATCGCGGGCGCGAGCGTAGCGGCGCCGGGCTGCTCACCCCAGTTGTCGTTTTGTGCAACAATCTCGTCGCCCCGCAGCACCTTCATCACCGGATCGGCGAGCACCCCCGCGACCCCGAGTTCCGCCAACCCCGGCCCCACCGCGCGAAACAACAAGCGCCGCGGCGCCTGCCCGCTGAGCACGAGGCCGGGGATGAGGATGTTGGCTCCCGTGCCGACCACGGCGCGGCTGGAGAGGTTGATGAGGCGATCCCGGGCTGGCTTGCCGAGTTCGTAGATTTCCACGAGGCCGACGCCGGTGGTGTTGATGAAGCCCGTGACCTGAGCCGTGTAGCTGCCGGGCACGAGCGTGGCGACGAGCGCGGAGTCGTGCAGATCGTCGCGCAGCACAAACGCGCCAGTTTCCCGTGCCGCCGCTTCCACCTCGGCCACCCGCGTCTCGCCGCCGCTGAACCAGTCGTCGTTTGTCGCGACCGTCGTGCCCTTGGCATCGAGCAGCTTCACCACGGGGTCGTAGAGAGTGCCCGCCACGCCAAAGTCACCCAACCCCCTGCCGACGCCGCGCACCAGCACCCGCCGCGGCTCCGTGCCGCCGATCACGAAGCCGGCGATGAGAATATTCGCACCGCGCCCGACTTGCGCGCGCGTCGCGAGGTTAATCAGGCGGCTGCGCGCATCGACGGTGAGAGCGGCGGCTTGGCTCACCACACTGCCCGCGGCGTTCGTGATGACGACGGAGTAACTGCCCGCCGCGTCGGGCTGCAACCCGCGCAACCGCAGCTTCACGTCGGTGGCCCCGGGGATCGGCACGCCATTCTTGCGCCATTGATATTGCGTCGGCAGCGGCACGCCGCCTGCACCGACAAAAAACTCCGCGTCGCCCCCGGCGACCGAGTTGGCGGCGGTGGGTTGCGTGGCGATCACCGGCAACACGAGCGCGGGCCGGGCGGTCACAAGTGCGACCCGGCTTGTGGCCGAGCCGGTGCTGTCGGTCACGATCACCGAATAGGCGCCCGCTCGCTCCGGCGAGAAACCAAAGCTCTTCGTGGCGCCCAGCTGCTCGTTGTCCGGCCGGCCATCCTTTAACCATTGATACTGCGCGGACGGTCGCGCGGCGATCACGCTAAGCTCAACCCGCTCCCCCACCGCGAAACTCCCGCCCGATGGATGCAGCAGGATGATGGGCTGGCGAACCCCTCGCTGCTCCAATCGCACGGTCTCGCTGGTCATCACCCCGCGGGAATTTCGGGCAATGACCACGTAGTCGCCGACGTGATTCGGCGCAAACGCGGGGATGCGCAACTCGGGGCCGAGATCGACAGTGGAAGGACCCACGGCCGGAGACCCAGGAGGCGGAGGCGGCACCGCTGGGCCGCTCCAGCCGTAGGTGAGCGGCTCGTCCGACGAAGCTGTGATGCGAAGGACCACCGGTGCGCCGAGGTCGTATGCTCCTCCCGCGGGGTGCTGCGAAATCAGCGGCCGCCCGCGGCCATGGAAACCGATGACAAAGGGCCGGGAAGTCTCGGTCAAATTGCCGCTACGGATCGTGAGTGTGTAGACTCCCGAGGCCGCTGCGCCCTGCCCGATGGGTGAGCCGGGGAGCGGCACGCCGGACCGCGAATAATAGTATTCAGCGTAGACCTGGCGGTTTCGCTGGATGGCCACCGCGTAGCCGACTCCGGCGAGCCGCACGTCATCCGAATCGAGCTCGTAGTAGCTGCTCCCCGGGTGTTCCGAAATCAGCCGCGACTGCGCGATGATCTGGAGTTCGGCGTCTTCGCTTTGCACCGTTCCGGCCGGAGAACTCACGCGCACAAAATAGCGCCCCGCGTCCGCAGCGGTCGCGATCACGGTCAGGGAAAGATTGGTCGCACCGGCAAGCGGTTGCCCTTCCCTGAACCACTGGTAACCCAAGGCCTGTCCCGAAGAGGACGGCCTGCTGCTCACCGCACTTATCCTGAAGTCGACCCGTGTGCCCAAGGTCACCGTGAAACTCGAAGGATGCTGCGTGATGATTGGATCACCCACGTTCGCCAAGACTCCCAGCAGTGCATCCCGGCTCACGAGCCGGTTTCCTCGATCGCGAATCTCCACCGCATAAGCGCCGGCATCCTCCCAGCGGGCATTCGGGACGGTCAGGGTGCGCGCCGTCTGTCCCGACATGGCCACGCCTCGCTTGAACCACTGGTAAGCCGGGGCCAGCGCATCCGATTCCACCTCGAAAGAGACGCTCGCTCCCGGAAACACCGAGGCCGAGGCCGGCTGCCGCGTGATCGAGAGCGGCAGGAGATCATACCAAATCAGCTCGGCCGAATCGATCGACGTCCGCCCGAAGGCGTTGCTCAAAATCAGCGAGTAACGCCCCACGTCCGTCAATTGGAAGGAAGCGATGTCGAGCGTCCGCCCGGTTGCGCCGGGCAGGGCCACACCATCCTTCATCCATTGAAGGCTACCGGAAAAAAAACGATCGATTGGCGGCTCCAAACGCACGGGCACGCCTTGTGCCACCGGCCTAGCGCCTGAGCCGACCGATTGAGCCGAAGGCACTTGGCCGGGCACGACGCTGATGGTCGCCGCCACGCTCGTCGCGCTGCCGGCGACGTTGGTAGCCGTCACCGTGTAGCGCCCGCTGTCCGAGAATTGCATGTCCGAGAGGCCAATAGCCTCACCCGTCATCCCTGCCATCACGGCGCCATCTTTCTTCCACTCGAAACGCAGTGGCCGGTCGCCCTCAAGCAAATATGCCGATACCGTAACCGCTGCGCCAACCTCCATGGCCTCGGGAAAATCGGATCCACTCAACAGGCGGGGCGCCACCGCCGCGCGCACCGTCACGCGCACAGCCCTGCTGGTCACGGAGCCTCCGCCATTGCTCACCACGACGGAATAGTCGCCTTGATCCGCCGGCGTGGCGACAAACTCGAGCGCCGCGCCGGTGCCATTGGGGATCGCGATCCCGTCGCGCCGCCATTCGTAGGCGAGCGGCCAGCGCCCGCCGACCCGCACCGAGAGCCTCGCGCGGGCGCCATGCACGGTGCTCACCGCCAAGGGCTGCCGCACAATCACGGGCGCCGCCCCCGGCCCGAAATCGTAAAGCGCCCGTGCGCCCGCCTCGTCGTCCGCCGTCGGCGCCTCGGTGTCGCCCTCGCGCGACTGCATGATCGCGACCACGTTTTGCCCGGCTTCGTCGGGATGGCCGAGCCCGAGCAAGTGCCCCAACTCATGCACCGCCACGCGCCGGAAATCGATGGGCGACGATCCGGTCAATGGCCCGCGGAAGACTGCCCAACGCAGGTTGCGGTTGAAGATGACGTCGTTCTCCACCTTCTCCCCGCGCACGTGGGTCGCATAGCTGACGGCGAGGACATTGCTTGGAAACGGATCACCGCCTTCATTGCGGTCGAAGAACATCTCGTTCCTTCCATTGTGATACCACGCCTCGCCGTCGGCGAGCGGGGCCTCGGTCAGTTGCACGCGTTGCAATTTCGCATTCCACAGCGCCATCGCCTCGCGGGCCGCGGCGGGCCAGTCGCCGGAGGAGTCGGCCGGCGCCGTGCGCGCCAGGTCGAAGGCGATGGGCACCGGCCCGTCCGGCCACAAGGCGTCGGCCAACGGCACCCACGCGCATAGCGCCCCCGTGGTGAGCACCGCCACCGCAACCCAGCGGCATGCGTTGAGCCTCGCCCGGTTCATCGCGGGGCCAGCTGCGGCCGGGGCAGCGCCACCGATCGCGACGAGATTCTCGCCTCAAATTCAACCAAACCCACCGTCGTCACCGCGGAGGCCGCCCGCGCCGGCCCGCTCTGCTCGGCCATTGGCTGCGCCCGGTCGTTGGTCGCCTCCACCGCCGTGTAATCGTCGCGCACGACGCGCTCCGCGGCACCCGACCCACCATCAACGACCCGGTAACGCCCGTGCCGCAGCCGCACCAGCGGACACATCCGAGCCTGCCGGTTCTCCACAAAAAACACCCCGCGATCGCCCACCTCGAACGAGGGCCAGCCCGCGACCTCCAGCCGATGCTCGCCCACCGTGCCCCCGACGAATTCCAGCGTGATCGATGATTCCGGCGCCGTCCCGCGCAGCGTGCGCTCCACCGCAAACGTCACCCACGTCGCGATGCGCGGCTTCTCACCGGCCTGGCTCCACCCGGACTTCACCGCCGTCACCCGCCCCCGGAAGATCAGCTCCGATTCCCGCACCAGTTCGTCGAAGGTCGGCGGGATCACGGTCGTGGCCCGCGCAGCACCGGCGAGGCACGCAATCATCAGGGCCAAGCGCAGGAGTTTCATCATCACCATGGGCAGGGGCGGAGGGGCAGCGTGGTGACGACCGCGGAATTTCCAAGCGCGTTGTTTGCGCCGCGCACCCGCGAGAATTTTATCGCACTCTGCCGGCGTGCGGCCTCAACTGCGGCGACTCAATGAAGTTTGCCCGCCTTGCGCAGCTGACCGCCGCCATCGCATCCTCCCCGCTGATCGCGGCCGCCGCGGAACCCGGTTCCGCCCCCCAGCGCTCCAACCCGAGCGCCGCAGCCCCTGCCTCCGCCGCCGATAAATCCGCCGCCGTCGCGACCTACAACCTCGGCCTCGCCTACGCCCAAGGACGCCAGGCCGTGCCCGATGCCGTCGTCGAGGCCTTTGTGTGGCTCTCGATCGCCGCCGAGTCCGGCGCCGATCGCGCGGCGCTCTCCGCCTTGGAGTCCACGCTCACGCCCGATCAGCTCGCCGCCGCGCAGCGCCGCCTGACCGCGCTCCGGGCCGTCAGCCCGAATTTCCGCCCGGCCATTTCCGCCGCCGCAGTCCGGACCGAGGCCCTCACGCCCACTGCCGGGGGCAACGAGAACCGCCAGCTCCAAGCGCAACTCGCCGCCGTCGAGCAGGAGAAGACAAAGCTCGCCGCCGATCTCGCCGCCGCCACGCAGGCCGTCGAGCAACTTCGCGCGCAGCTCGCGAGCCGCCCCGATCTGCGCGACGAACTCGCCCGCGTGCAGGCCTCATTTCGCGAGGCGCAGGCTTCGCTCACGCAGCAGGCCGCCGAACTCGCCGCGAGCCGCACCTCCGTCGTCCAGGCGCAGGGCGAGCTCGCCCTCGCGCGCGAAGCCGCCGCTGCCCACGACCTCGCCCTGAAGGTCGCCGCCGACACCGCGCGCCGCGCCGCCGCCGAGGAGGCCCAGCAGGCGTTGCTCCGCGCCACCGAGGCTTCCGCGCGGGCCGACGCCCTCGCCCGCGAACTCTCCGCCTCCCACATCGAGCGCGACGCCGCCCGCCACGAGCTGGCCGCCGCCAACGCCAAACTCGCCGGCAGCGCCGAGACCGCCGCCCGCCAGCTGGGGGCGCTGGAGGAGCGCCTCGCCGCTACGCGCACGGAACTCACCCAAGCCCGCGCCTCGCTCGAAACCGCCAACGCCGCCGCCACGCAGGCCGCCGCCGCCGCGACGGAAACCCGCACGCGCGCCGAGGCGCAGCTCGACACCGTCCGCACGCAGCTCGCCCTCGCCGAGCGCGAGGCCCAGTCCGCCGCCGCCCGCGCCACGCGCGAACAGGCGGAGCGCACCCGGGCCGAGTCTGCCCTCGCGGCCGCGACCAGCCAGCAATCTGCCACCGAGGCCGAGACCGCCCGCCTGCGCTCCGCGCTCACCACCGCCGAGACCACCGCGCGCGAGTCCAGCGAGGCACAAGGCCGGCAGCTCGCCGCCGCCGCGCAGGAACTCGCCACCCTCCGCGTTGAGGCCGCATCGGCCCAGCGAGATCTCGTCGCCGCCCGGGGCGATCTGGAGAAAGCGCGTGCCACACTCACCACCCAGGCCGGCGAGCTCGCCGCCGCCCAGACCCGGTTCTCCGCCGATTCCGAAACCCGCGCCCGCGAACTCGCCGCCCTGCGCGATCAGCTCGCCGCGCGGGAAACCGATCTGCGCTCCGCCGCCACCGCCGCGGAAAAAGCCCTCGCCACGCACCGCGACGAGACGGCGAAGCTTCGCGCCGCCCTCGCCGCCGCCGAGTCAGCTCCCCGCATCGCACCCGAAGAACTCGCGGCCGCGGAGCGCGCGACCACCGCGGCCCGGGCGCAGCTCGCCGCGGCCCATCAGGAGCTTTCGTCCGCCCGCGATCATGTCGCCGCCGTCCAGCGCGAGCTGGCCGCGGCCCGCGAGGAAACCGGCGGCCTCCGCACCGCCCTCGCCACTCGCGGAGAGGAACTCGCCGCGGCCTCCGCCCAAGCCACCGCCGCCCAACGCGACCTCGCGGCCACCCGCGGCGAGTTGGAGCAGACCCGCGCCACCCTGGCTGCCCGCGTCGCCGAACTGGGCACCGCTGCTTCCGCCGCCGAGGCCCAGTCGCGCCAGTTCGCGGCCCTCCAGGAAAAACTCACCGCCGCGACCGCCGAACTCGCGCAAACCAAGACCGCCCTCGCCGCCGCCACGGACACCGCCGCTGCGGCCGCCACGGCGCATCGCGCGACCCGCACGCAGGCCGAGGCTCAACTCGCCGATCTAAGCAAACAGCTCGCGGCGGCACAGACCGAGGCGCAGGCCGCCACCGCCCGGGCCGAAAAAACCGGCTCCGCCCACGAAGCCGAGATCGCCGGGCTCCGCACCACCGCGGAAACCGCGCAGCGCGCCACCGCCCAAGTGCAGGCGCAGCTCGCCGCCGCCACCCAGGAACTTGCCACGTTGCGCGTCGAGGCCGCCACCGCCGAGCGCAGCCTCGTCGCCGCTCGCGAGGCGCTCACCCATTCCCGCACGCAGGCCGACGGACAGCTCGCCACGCTGCGCGAGCAACTGGCCAAAGCGCAAGGTGAGGCGCAGGCCGCCACCGCCCGGGCCGAGAAAACCGGCGCCGCCCACGAGGCCGAGATCGCCGGGCTCCGCACCACCGCGGAAACCGCGCAGCACGCCGCCGCCCAGGTGCAGGCGCAGCTGGCCGCGGCGACGCAGGAGCTCGCCACCCTCCGCGTCGAGGTCGCCGCGGCCGAGCGCAGCCTCCGCGCCGCCCGCGAGGCGCTGACCCACACCCGCACGCAGGCTGACGGACAGCTCGCCATCCTGCGCGAGCAACTGGCCGGCACCCAGGAGCAGCTGCGCGCCGCCACCGCCGCCACCGATATTTCCCGCCACGATCACGCTCAGGTCCGCGACCGGCTCGCCGCCGTGGCGCAGGAGCTGGCCGGCCTCCGCGAACAAACCGCCGCGAGCACCCGCGATCTGGAAGCCCGCGCGCGCCAGCTCGAGGCGGAGAAAACCGCGCTCGCGTCGTCGGGCGCCCAGTCCGCGGCCGAGGCCGGCGAGGCGGCCCGCCGCATCGCGTTTCTCGAGGAGCAGCTCACCTTGGCGCGCAACGAAATCGCGCAGCAGAAAACCGCCCTCGCGGCCGCGAACACCGCCGCCGGCGAAGCGCGCGCCCGGGCCGACGCGGAGAACGCCCGCCTGCTCAACGAAGTCGCGATGCTCGATCGCGCCGGCAAATCGGCCGCCGCCGATCTGGAGGCGCGGAACTCCGAGCTCGCCCGCCTCCGCACCGATCTTGAGCTTGCCCAGCGCAGCGCCGAAGAAGCCGCCCGCAAGGTCGCCAACACCGCGCTGGAATTCACCACCCTCCGCACGCAAGCGGACACCGGCCGCGAACTTGAAATCCGCGTCCGCGAACTCGAGGCCGACAAGGCCGCCCTCGCCGTCCGCGCCGCCGAGCTGCCCGGCCTGCAGGAGCGCCTCGTCGCCGCCCGCGACGAGATCGCCCGCACCCGCGCCGCGCTTGACCAAGCCCAGGCGGCCACGGCCGCCAGCGACGCCTCCAAGCTGAAATACGAATCCGAGATCGCCCGTCTCCAGAACGAGGTGACGATCCTCGAGCGCACCGCGCAGACTGCGGCCGAGCATTCCGAGAAAAACAAAGCCGCCTACGAAGCCGAGTATCTCCGCCTCCGCGCCGCGCTCGCCCTGGCCCAGATCGCCCCGCGCACCGATCCCGCCGAGGTGGACGCCGCCAGGCGCGATTCCCAGCAGGCCCGCCAGCAGCTCGCCACCGCCAAGGAGGAGCTCGCCGGCCTGCGTTCGAGCGCCACGACCGCCCGCGAGTTCGACGATCGCGTCCGCCAGCTCCAGGCCGAGAAGATCGCCCTCGAACGCCACGCCGCCACGCTGGTCTCGGCCGACGAGCTGGAGCGCTCCGCCGCCGCCCGCGCCGACACCGACGAGAAGCTCGCCATCGTCCTCCGCGCCTACGCGCAGATGTCCCGCGAGCGCGACGACCTCCGCGAACAAGTTCCCCCCGAGCCCGCACGGCCCCTCACGCCTCCGGCTCGCGCCACCGCCGCGACCCCGTCAGCCAGCCCTGCCTCGGTCGGGCAGGCCACGGTCCTCGTCACCCCGCGCCGCGAAGCCGTGCGCCGCGCGAGTTTCGCCGCCGCGCCGCGCAACCCCGCCGTGGGCCGCCCCGCCTTCTCCCACCGCATCGCGCCCGGCGAAACGCTCTCCGCCATCTCCCAGCGCTACTACGGCACTCCCGCCCGCTGGCAGGAAATCGTCGCGGCCAACCCCGACGTGCTCGCCGACCAGCGAAGTTTCGCCGCCGGAAAGATGCTGCGGATTCCCTGAGTTCACGCCCGTCGCACACTGCGCTTGCCTCACAGGCCCGGCGCCGGCATCGACCTTTTTCCCATGTCCTCCCTTCCCAAGGAATTCTCCGGCGTCACCGTCCACACCAAAGCCAACGTCTATTTCGACGGCAACGTCGTGAGCCACACCGTGCTCTTCGCGGACCAGTCCAAGAAGACCCTCGGGCTTATCCGTCCCGGCTCCTACTACTTCGGCACAGGCGCCGCCGAGCGCATGGAGATTGTCGCGGGCGAGTGCGTCGTCACGCAGAAGGACGCGAAGGAGTCGCGCACCTACGGCGCCGGCACGCACTTCGACGTGCCCGCCAGCAGCGGCTTCACCATCGCGGTGAAGAGCGGCCTCTGCGAATACATCTGCTCGTTCCTGCCGTAGCGCGCGCCGCGTAGGGGCAGCAGTCTCGCTGCGCCCTCACTCAGGCCCGGAGAGTTTCATTGTCGCGCCTCGTCCGCCTGAGCAACTTCGCGGAGATGAAACGCGCCCTCGCTCCCGCGCTCGCCGCCCTGCTGTTCACCGCCTGCGCCACGGTCCCGCCTCCACCCGCGCCCCCGCCGCCGCCCGACCCGGCGGCGCTCGCCGCGGCCGAGGCTGCGGCCGCCGCCCGCGCGGCGGAGCTGGCCCGCCTCGCCGAAATCGCCAAACGCGATCCCGCCCAACCGCTGCCCGACGGGCTCTACGCCGAGTTCACCACGCCGCGCGGCACGATCACTGCGGAGCTGTTCTACGAGAAGATGCCGCTCACCGTCGCCAACTTCACCGGCCTCGCCGAGGGCACGCTCGGCCCCGCGCCGCGCAAGCCCTACTTCGACGGGCTGGTCTTTCACCGCGTCGTCCCCGGCTTCGTCATCCAAGGCGGCGATCCCACCGGCACGGGCCGCGGCGATCCGGGCTACAAGTTCCCCGACGAATTTGCCGCCGGCCTGCGCCACGACGGCCCCGGCCTGCTCTCGATGGCCAACAGCGGGCCCGACACCAACGGCTCGCAGTTCTTCATCACCCTCGGCCCGGCGCGCTACCTCGACTTCAACCACGCCATCTTCGGCCGCGTGATCCGCGGCGGCGACGTGCCGGAGAAAATCCAGCGCGGCGACGCCATGGCTACCGTGAAGATCCTCCGTGTCGGTGCCGCCGCGCAGGCCTTCCGCGCCGACGAGGCCGCCTTCGCCGCGCTCGCGGAGCGCCTGCCCCCGAGCACTCCGCCGCATTTCGAAGATCGCACCACACTCAACACCGGCACGCCGCCCTTCCAGGCCAAGTATCTCGCCAACCGCCTCGCCAATCTCGCGCGCTTCACCGGCCGCAAGATCTACGTGCGCCTCCTCGACGACGCGCCGCCCGAGCCCGCCGGCCAGACTCCGCCCCAAGCCGCCGCATCGCTCGCCGCCCGGCTGCGCCTGCCCGTCGGCGCGATCCTCGCGTGCTATTTTCACCGCGAGAACCAATGGATCACCGTCGGCGCCCCCGCGGATTTCAAGCTGCCCGCCCTCGACGCGACCACGCCCGAAGCCGCCGCCCGTTCCCCGCAAGCCCGCATGTATGCCGCCGCCGAGACCGTCGTCTCCGCGCTCATCGACCAAACCGATCCCAAGTAACGATCCCACTCTCAGACCTCCGCTAAAAATTCGTAGCGGCGAGCGCCAGCGAGCCGACGTGTCACGACTCGCTGGCGCTCGCCGCTACCTAACCAAGGCAAAACAAGTTTAGGAGCATCGAACCCCATGCGCATGAAACCCCGCCGCTTCACCGGCTTCGCCTTCCTCCTCGCTGCCGCCTTCTTCCTCCGGGCCGCGGAGCCGCCGTTGCCCGACGGGCTCTACGCCGAATTCACGACCCCGCGCGGCGCGTTCATCTGCGAGCTGTTTTTCAAAAAGGCGCCGCTGATGTGCGCCAACTTCACCGGTCTCGCCGAAGGCACGCTCGCGCCGAAAAACGGCAAACCCTTCTACACCGGCCTCACATTCTACCGCGTCGTCCCCGGCTTCGTCATCCAAAGCGGCAACCCCGGCCTCAAGGACACCGACGACGAAAAGAAACCGATCCCGCATCACTTCCCCGATGAGTTCGTGCCCGGACTCCACCACCACGCCGCCGGCATCCTCTCAATGGCCAACGCCGGCCCCGACACCAACAGCTGCGAGTTCTTCCTCACCCTCGCGCCGACGAACCGCCTCAACTACCTCCACAGTGTCTTCGGCCGCACCGTGCGCGGCCTCGAGATCCTCGCGCAAATCAAGCAGGACGATCCCGTCGCGATCAAAATCGTGCGCGTCGGCGCGGCGGCGCGGGCGTTTCGCAACAACCCCGCGACCTTCGCCGCACTCTCGGCCCAGGCGAAGAAATACTCCGCCGTCCCGACCGCGACCAAGGAGCCCACAACCACCTCGCACTTTCACGACCCCGACAAACTCCTGCCCACTGAGCCGCCGCGCGCGAAGAACTTCAACTACAAGCTCGCCAACTTCGAGCGCGCGACCGGCGTGCGGATCGTCGCCCGCCTCTACGCCGCGGAACCGCCCGCCGCCGTAGACAACGCCCCCGGCAAATTCATGCGCGCCCTCGCCGCCCAGCTCGGCACGGCCCGGGACGGCATCCTCGTCGCCCACTTTGCCGCCGACGACTGGCGCATCTGGATCGGCGACACCCTCACCGGCCAGTTTGTCGGCCGTCCGACCACCGCCGCCGACCTCGGCGAAGACGGCGCGCTGCACGACGTGAAGGAAAAACTCCTCGACACCGCCCAAGCCGAAGGCGACGCCGCCTACGAACAGCAGAAGAGATCTTCCCCGCCCGACAAACAGCCCCCACCCGCCCAGCGCCTCAAACTCCAGACCGACGCGGTGCTCGACGCGCTGATTTTTAAGTTCGAGCCGCGTTGAACCGTGCCCGATGAAACTCCTCGTCACCGGTGCCTCGGGTTTTGTCGGCGGCAAGCTCATCGAGCGCGCCCGGACCGCAGGCGGATGGGAGACCTTCGGCGTCGGGCGCCGGCCGCTTGCTGAGCGCGACTACGCTTCGGCCGATGTCAGCCGGCCCTTCAACCTGAACTTCGATCCCGAGATCGTCGTGCATGCCGCGGCACGCTCGTCGCCGTGGGGTTCGCGGGCGGAGTTCATGCGCCACAATGTCGAGGCCACGCGGCGCGTGATCGAATTTTGCGAGCGGCGCGGGCGACCAAAGCTCATCTACATTTCTTCGTCGTCGGTGTTCTACCGCAACGAGCACCAGTTCGATCTCACCGAGGCGTCGCCGATCGGGCCGGCGTTTGTGAACACCTATGCGGAAACCAAGTTCCTCGGCGAGCAGCTCGTGCGCGGCTACGCCGGGCCGTGGGTGATTCTTCGGCCGCGCGCGGTGTTTGGGCCGGGGGACACGGTGCTGTTTCCGCGCATTCTCACCGCCGCGCGGGCGGGCCGGTTGCCGCATTTCACGACCGACGGCCCGTCCGCGCGCGGCGATCTCATCTACATCGACTCGCTCTCCGACTATATCCTCCGCGCCGCACGCGACCCGGCGATCGCAGGCGATTTCAACCTCACCAACGCCGAGCCCGTCGCGATCATGGAGCTCTTGCTGGAGATTTTCCGCGAACTCGGCATCCCGCCGCCCACGCGCCGGCTGCCCGTGCGGCGCGCGCTCGCGCTGGCGGGCGCACTCGAGGCGGTTTACCGCGCGCTGCCGTTTCTCGGCGAGCCTCCGATCACGCGTTTTGGCGTCGGCGTGTTCGCCTACTCCAAAACCTTCGATGTGAGGAAATCCCTCGCCGCGCTCGGACCGCCCTCGGTGCCGCTGCGCGAGGGCATCGCGCGCTTCATCGCGTGGCAGCGCGAGCAGCCGGAGTCATAGCTCCATCTGCAAGGTCGCCGCGTGGTCGGTGCGCGTCGCCCGATCCGGATGACTGAGGAAATACAGGATGTGGGGGCGCATCACGTCGAGCGGCGTCGAGGTGAATTTCGGCCCGCCGAAGCGGTCGATGTTTTCCTGCTGCCGCCGCAACACGTCCTGATCCTGGCGCAGCACGCGGCCGAAGATCGCCCGGAGGATAGTCTTCTTCAGCCACGCGGGTGCGAGCTTCCGCGGTGTCGATATGCACGAGTGGATGAGCACGGTGCGTTCGTCGCAGGGCGTGAACATCGACGTGAGCAAAAACCTCGGTCCGTCCGCGCCGGTGTATTCCAGCTGCGCCGTGGCGGGCAGGAAAAAGCGCCCGACGCTCGTCAGCCGCTGTCCCTCGAGCAGGCGCGGGATGAGGCCGTCGGGTCGCGCGTTCTCGTGGTAGATGGCCTCCACACCATCGGCATCGCGGCGCACGGTCACATCAACGGTCCGGCGCTTTTGGGTGCGGCGCACGAGGCCAGCGTGGGCGAAGTGCGGGTGGCACGCATCGAGGAGGTTCTCGATGCCGTCCACCAGCGCGCACCGGGCTGTCGCCGCCCAGAGGAACGTGTCGAAACGCGCGTCGCCGAGGGCCACGTGGCGGCTGACCGGAAGCGTCTCGGGCGCGGTCTCACTTTTTCCGACACACACCCACACGAGCCCCTCGCGCTCGATCGCGTGCGCCGTTTCCGCGGTCTGGTGCGGATGCTCGCACGCCCCCACCATGCCCGGGATGCGGCGGCACGCGCCGCCGCCGTCGAACGACCAGCCGTGATAGGGACACTCGATCAAATCGCCGGTGACTCGGCCCTGCGAGAGCGCCGCGTTGCGATGCGGGCAGCGGTCGATCAGCGCGGCGATTTTTCCCGCCGAGCGAAACAGCACGATCGGCACGCCGAGGATCGTGCGCGCCAGCGGGCGGGCGCGCACCTCGGCCGCCGTGCAGGCGACGAACCAGTGCGGGCGGAGCGAATCGAGCGGCGGGTTCATAGCTTCAGCTTGCGCATGAGCGGCACGCCCAGCCCGTTCACGATGGCGCGCAACATGCCCACCGCCGCGCGCCGTCCCGGAGAGAGATGGCGGTCGAAGATCGCGCTGTATTCGATTTCGGGCCGCCCGCCGCGCAGGCGTTTGAACTCCGCCGCGCCCGAGCTCAGGTTGATGCGATGGCCTGCGCTCAGCGCGAACTCATACACGAGCGTCATGAGCAACCGATAGAGCCCGAGCCGGCGGTCGCGGGTGGTGTCGTAGCCCACGATCGGCGCGGTCACGACGTCGTCCACGACAAAGAGGCCGAGCACGCCGTCCAAGATGCCGTCGGCTCCGCGCAGGCCGAAAAAGGTCATGACACCGGACTCATGACAGAGCTGGAGGTAACGCGGCGTAAACACGGGGTTATGCTGGGAGTATTTTTCGATGTAGAGCAGCCGATAAAGTTCGGCCATGCGCGCATAGTCCGCCGCGCCCAGCGCGTCGTGCGGCACCACGCGATAGGCCGTTCGCGCCAGCAGCCGCCGATCCTCATGGGCGTTGGCGGTGGCGGCCCAGGTCTCCCGCAGTCGCTCGTAGCAATAAACCTGGCGGCTCGCCAAGAGCCGCCAGCGCGCGGAGGAAAATTGCCGCAGCAGCGCGGCGTTGCTCCAGGCGTTGAGCGAGCGGAAGCAGATGAAGTGATCGGGAAACCGTGTGGTCAGAAACTCTGCGATGGCCGCGACGGGCAGCTCCGCGCCCGCCGGGTAGAGGTTTGTCGAGAGCATCCAGTTGTTCACATGGATGATTCGGTTGATCCGCGCCGCTTTCAGCATGGCACCGGCCGCATCCGCCACCGCGCCGAGCGCCACCCGCACCAGTGTGTTGTTGATGAGGCGGAGCTCTTCCTTCGCGTAAGGCACGTAGGCCGTGTAGGGTGAACAGACGTAGGTGTTGTCGCAGTCGGCATCGTTCACGGTCACCGGCAGCGCCCAACCGTCGCCACGCAGCACGCAAACGCGCGTGTGCAGGTTGGTGATGAGCGATCCCGATCCTTCACGAGCGAACGCCTCGGTGTAGGCGCGCAACCGCTCGCACCCCGGCGGCCAATCTCCGCCCGTCATCTCTCGCGGATCGAGCAGCCTCATGGCCCGGGGATTTCCTCGCCGTCCCACTCGATGTCGCGCGTCGAGGCCGCCTGCGGAGTGATCCCGCGCCGCGCGGCGAGCGCGAGCGTCGCCGCGAGCCCGGCGAAAACAAAAAACGCCGGCGCCGGATCGCGCCACGTCCACAACACCTCGCGCGCGCGCAGACCGTCCTTCACCCAACGCTCCAACCCCCGGCCGCGGATCGCCTGCCACGCGCCGATGGTCGCCATCGCGGCGCCGAGCATCGCGGGCCGGTCGTCATCGGGTCGCAGCACCTCCGTCGCCGTGCCGTCAAACGCCCTCGCCAACTTCGCCCCTCCCCCGAAGAGATGCAGCCCGCTCGTCGCGCGTGGATTGCACTCGATCACATGGACGCCGCCGTCCGGCGCCTCGATGAAGTCGAAGGCAATCTGGCCCGTGTAGTTGAGCTTCGCCGCCAGCCCCGCCGTGAACTCCTCGATCACCGGACGCCGCACCGGCTCAAAATAGAAGCCCGAGCCGCGCCCCGCGCGCCACGCCGGGGAGTAAAGCGCGTGCGCCGTAAGCCGGCCGCCGCGCGCCACCGCGTAGCTGCACAGCTCACGCCCGGCTACGAAACGCTGCGCCACCCAGGGTCGCGCGGGCGTCGGCACAATCGCGCGCACGGCCTCGGCCGTCGGCCGCACGAGCGTATGCACGGCAAACCGTGAGAAGACCGGCTTGAACACCAGCTCCTCCGGCGGCACCACCAGCGCGGCCAGCTCGGTCGGCGAACTCATCCGCCACGTCTCTGGCACCTCGACGCCCAGCCCGCGCGCTACACGCGTGAAGAGCTCCTTGTCGTGCAATTCCGCGAGCAGCTCAAAATCTACGCAAAACAACTCCGCCACGGCGCGCAGCTCCGCCGCAAAGCGCCCGAGGTAAAACACCTCCTCGCAGGTCGGCACGATCAGATCGATGCGTTCGCGCACCGCGATCTCGCGGATGGCGCGGGCAAAGGCCCGCGGCTCCTGCCGGGGCGGCGGCACCCGCACCGCCTTGGCCGCGGCCCGCGAGGCCCGCGCGAGAAAGCACGGCGCGCTGTCCGCCACGACCACCTGCGCCCCGGCCGCGGCGAAGCTCCGCGCCAAGTCCACGGCGACCGGTGCCCGCCCTCCCGTGATCAGGACGCGTTTCATTGCCGCGCGAGCGTGCAATCCGCGCCGCCGGCCGCAATCCGATCCCTCGCGGGTCCGGGCTCGCCTCGGCCGGCCGGCTGGGCTTCATCCCGGGCGCGCCCGACATGCAGCAGTATTTTCGCATCACCGGCACCGGTGGCTATCTCCCCCACCAGGTCATCACCGCCGCGGAGCTCGATGCCCGACTCGGCCTCGAACCCGGCTGGACGCTCCGCCACACCGGGGTGGCGACCCGCCATCAACGCGCGCCAGGCGAAACCGCGACCGACATGGCGCGGCACGCCGCGCTCGCCGCCATCGCCGCCGCAGGGCTGACGTTGCGCGACATCGATGCGATCGTCGATGCCAGCACCTGCCAGCAGCAGCCCATCCCGAGCAACGCCGCGCTCCTGCACGAAGCCCTCGGCCCCGAGGTGCGCGGGGCCGCCGCGCTCGATGTCCATGCCACCTGCCTCAGCTTCGTCGTCGCCCTCGCCACGGCCAACGGTTGGTTCGCCTCCGGGCTCTATCGCCACGTCCTGATCGTGAGCAGCGAGACGCCGCTCGACGGCGTCAATTGGTTCGATCCCGCGAGCGCCTGCCTGATGGGCGAAGGCGCGGCAGCCGCCGTCCTCACCCGCGTGAGCGCACCCGTCGGCGAGTGCAACTACGGCTACGAGACCTTCGGCGAGCACGCCCACGTCTGCGAGGTCGCCGGCGGCGGCCATCGCCTCCCAGCGTTCGCGTTCAACGCGGAAAACGCGGCGCGCTACCGTTTCTTCATGGACGGCCCGAAGCTCCACAAGATCGCCAGCCGCCACCTCCCGCCGCTCGTGGCGCGCATCCTCGCCGAGGCGCGGGTCGATCTCGCGGCCTTGCACGTGATCCCGCATCAGGCCTCCGGCCCCGCCGTCGAACTCCTCGCGCGCCGCCTCGGCATCGCGCGCGAACAGCTTCATGTCGGCCTCGCCGAGCACGGCAACTTGGTCGCCGCCGGCATTCCCTACGCCCTGCATACCGCCCGAGGACAAATTCCCGCCGGCTCGCGCGTGCTCATGGTCGGCACCGCCGCGGGCTACTCGCAGGCGGCGTTTGTTTTCACGCTTTGACGGCGGCACCCCGTGCGCCGACCGACTCCGATGGAAGTGCGTTTCTTCAACGGCGGCCATTGCCGCCAGCTCCTCGCGATGGCCGACCGCCGCACCTGGCGGATCGGTGCCTTCCACGCCGTCTTCCTCGCCGTCGCCCACCCGCGGCATGGCTGGGTGCTCATCGACACCGGCTATGGCACCAGCTTCGCGGCGGCCACACGCGCTTGGCCGCGCTGCCTCTACCGGTGGGTCACCCCGGTCGAAGCCCGCACGCCCACGGCCGAGATTCTCCGCGCCCACGGGATCGCGCCCGAAGCCACCCGCCACATCGTGCTCACCCACTTCCACGCCGACCACATCGGCGGCGCAAAGGAGTTCCCCGCGGCGACTTTTCACCATGCCCAGGAGGCGCTCGCGCCTCTGCTGGCGCTGTCGCCACTGGCGCAGACCCGCCACGCCTTTCTACCCACGCAACTGCCGGAGGATTTCGCGGCACGGGCCGCACCGATCCCGCCGGCGGGTTTTCGCGCCGAAAGCACAACCGGGTTTCCCGCCCATGATCTCTTCGGCGACGGCTCGCTCAGGCTGCTTGATCTGCCGGGCCATGCCCCCGGTCACCTCGGCGTGCTGATCTCTTCCGATCGCGGCCCGCTCCTTTATGCGGCCGATGCGTTCTGGCACCACCGCCAGATCGACGAGGATATCGCACCGCTCCGGCTCGCGCGCATCGCGATACACGACCACCGCGCCTACACCGCGACAGTCGCAAGGCTGCGCGTGTTGCAGCGCACCACCGGCCTGCGCATCCTCGCGTGCCACTGCCCGGCCACGCAGGCGCTCGTCGGCGCCAATACGATTGCCGCCGCCGCGGGCCCGGCCACGTTGCCCCCATGAAGCTTGCCGCCTTGCTCGCCCCGCTGCTGCTCCCGTCTGCCTTCCTCGCCGCCGATTCCGCCGGGCACTCCGCCATCGCCGCGAAAATCGCCGCCGACTACCCGATGCTCGACGCGCTCTACAAGGACCTCCATGCGCATCCCGAGCTCTCGCTCATGGAGGAGCGCTCCGCCGCCAAGGTCGCCGCCGGGCTGCGCGGCGCAGGGGCCGAGGTCACGGAGAAGTTTGGCGGCGGCCACGGGGTCGTCGGCGTTTTGAAAAACGGCCCCGGCCCGACTGTGCTCATCCGCTGCGATCTCGACGGCTTGCCGGTGCAGGAAGAGACCGGGCTGCCCTACGCGAGCAAGATGCGTGTGAAAAACCTCGCCGGCCAGGAGGTCGCGACCATGCACGCCTGCGGCCACGACCTCCACATGACCTGCCTCGTCGGCACCGCGCGCGCGCTCGCCTCGGTCCGCGATCGCTGGGCGGGCACGGTGGTTTTCGTCGGCCAACCCGCCGAGGAGATCGGCACGGGCGCGCGCGCGATGCTCACGGCCGGGCTCTACACCCAGTTTCCCAAGCCCGACTTCGCGCTCGCGCTGCACACCAACGCGGCGCTGCCCGCCGGCTCGATCGGCACCGTCGAGGGCCCCGCCATGGCCAACGTGGACAGCGTGGACATCACCGTGCGCGGCATCGGCGGCCACGGGGCTTATCCCCACACGACCAAGGACCCCATCGTGCTGGCCGCGCGCATCATCACCGCGCTCCAGACCATCGTGAGCCGCGAGACGCGCCCGATCGATCCGGCGGTCGTGACCGTCGGCTCCATCCACGGCGGCACCAAGCACAACATCATCCCCGACGAGGTGAAGCTCCAGCTCACGCTCCGCTCCTACACCGACGCCGTGCGCGAGCACACGCTCGCGGCCATCAAGCGCATCTGCCGCGGCGAGGCCATCGCGGCCGGCCTGCCCGACGAGCTGCACCCCATCGTGACCCAGGTCGGCACGCAGTTCACGCCCGCCACGCGCAACGACGTCGCCCTCACCCGCCGTGTGCATGCCGCAATCGCGGGCGCGCTCGGCACGGAACGCGTGCGTCCCGTGGACCCCGTGATGGCCGGCGAGGATTTCAGCGAGTTCGGCCGCACGGCGGAGAAGGTGCCGATCTGCCTCTTCTGGCTCGGGGCGGTCGATCCGGTGAAGTTTGCCGATCACGAGCGCACGGGCATGCCGCTGCCGTCGCTGCACTCGAGCAAGTTCGCGCCGTTGCCGGAGCCCGCGATTCGCACGGGCATCGCGGCGATGAGCGCCGCCGCGCTCGACCTCCTGGGGAAAAAGTAGCCCGCTCCCGCGGTGTGATTTGCCAAGTCTGGCCAGACCGGCCTACGTCTGCAGCTTCCTCCCATGCGTAGCCTTTACGTCCTCCTCGGCCTCGGAGCCTTCCTTGCGATTGCCGCCTTCATCACCCGCTCGGGCGTGATGTGGCGCCAGAATCCCGGCCGGCCGATTAACAGCGCGATGCGCGAGGCGCTCGACCGGCAGCAGCCGCAATGGAGCGCCGAGGACGAGAAGCTCCTCAACGAGCGCTTCAACACCGCGCGCAAGCTCCCCTCCGGCCTGCGCTACATCGTGCGCGCACAGGGCACGGGCGACGCAAGTCCCACCATCGGCGCCGAGGTTACCGCACGGATTCAGGGCCAGCTCTTCGATGGGACGTTGCTGGAGGATTTTTTCGAGAAAGGCGGCAAAGCCACATTTCGCCTCGGCAGCGGAACGGCGATCGCCGGCTGGGATGAAGCGTTTCGGACGATGAAGCGCGGCGAGAAGCGCACGCTGATTGTCCCCTACTGGCTGGCCTACGGCGAAAAGGGCAAAGGCAAGATTCCGCCCAAGACCACGCTCATCTTCGAGGTCGAGCTGCTCGACTGGCGGTAGCAGCGGGCAAAGAAAAAATGCGGGAAACAGCTGAAAGAAGAAACACGGCCGGACAGGTTTCTTCTTTCCTCCTTTCTCCCGTTTCTTCTTTGCCCTTTCAGAGCCCCACCAGCGCGCCGTTGCGCTTGATCCAGCGCTCGGCCTCGCGCCACTCCGGGCAGACCTCCTCGACGCGCGCCCAGAAGCGCTCGCTGTGGTTCATCTCCCGCAGGTGCATCAGCTCGTGGTAGATGATGTAGTCGCGCACCAAGTCCGGCGTCTGCACGAGGCGCCAGTTGAGAGAGATGGTGCCGCGCTCGGAGCAGGAGCCCCAGCGCGAGCGCTGGTTGCGCACGGAGACGAGCTTCACCTCGACGCCCGTCACCGCCGCCAGCTCCCACGCGCGCGCGGGCAGCTCGATCTTGGCCCGGCGGGCAAAATGCGCCTCGAGCGTCGGCCGCAAGTCGCCGTCGAGCGTCGCGACGCGAAACACATCGGCACCGAGGCAGACCTTGGGTCGCGCCGGCGCGCCGGGCAGGCCGAAGGGATCCATCGTGGCCGCCACGCGGATCTCCGTCATCTGGCCGCGCCACAAGACATGCGTGCCGACCGTCCAGATCTCGGCGGCGCGCGGGCGGCGGCTCTGGCGCAGGCGCGCGCGCTCCAGCCATTCGCGGTTCTCCGCCACGAACCGCCGCGCCTCGCGCTCGCTGCCGCGGAGCGGAATCGTGACGGCCACGGTGCCGTCGCGCCGCAGCGTCAAACGGTAACTGAGGGAGCGGAAGCTCCGCTCAAACACGATCCGCTCCTCCGGCTCCGCAGGCAGGACAATCCGCTCCAGGGCCGGAGGCACCGGCGAGGGACCGAGAATGGGGAGAAGGATCTGCTGCCCGTGGGCCAACATGCGCTGCGTGGGGAAACGATTGGCTGAGCTACGTGACGATTTCACGGCGGCGCGTCAATCGCGCGCGCGGAGAATCGCGCATTTCGCCGCGCAGCCGGCGGCGACCGGCAAGGCCGCCAGAGCAAGCCGCGCCCTCGGCTCATCCACTCGTCGCGGCACGCAGGGTATTTCACGCCGATCATCCGGAGCCCGTCGCCCGCGACATTGGACTCCGGCAATCGTGCGGTCCTAGGGGCAGGCAGGGCGCCCGCCGGCCGGGGCGGCGCGCTTCAACCGGTCTGGCGTGATCAACCCGGCCATGGCGGAGGGGAAACCGCCCAGCTTAGTGCGGCTCCCGGGACCGTCACGGCACCGGGGCCCGCAAATACTCCACCAAGTCAAAAAGCTCCGCCTCGGTGAGCGCCGTCTCGAAGGTCGCGGGCATCGCCGAGACCGGCAGCATCGCGACCGACGCGACCTCACTCTTCGCAAGCACGATCTCGGGGCCGCCCGCGGGATCGGCGAGGCGGACCGCCGTGCCGTCGTCGCGGTGGTCCAGGCCGGATTTGGTCTCGCCGTTTTTCAGCGTGACCGTGGTGAGACGAAACACAGGGTCCACGTTGCGACTCGGATCGAGGATGTCCTCCACGAGGCGCGGCAGCGCGCGCGAGCCGATGCCGTCGAGGCTCGGGCCGAGGTTGCCGCCGGCGTCGCGAAAGCGGTGGCACGCGGCGCAGTGCTGCGCAAAGAGCGGCGCACCGCGCACGGCGTCCGGCTGGTGCTTGCCCACGGCGCCGAGGCGCGCGGCGATCACCGCGTCGAGCCGGGCGTCTTCGGACGGTGCTGTGCGCGCGAGAGCCGCCGCGCGCTCGCGGATTTCGGCGGGGCGTTTTTCGAGCTGCGTCGCGACATAGCGGTGCTTGAGCAGCGTGGGCCGCACGCGTCCGGCGGCGGTGAGTTCGAGGAGGTCGGTGGCGCCGGCGTCGGACTTCGCGAGTGCGACGGCCAGCCCGAGCGAGAGATCGGCGGAGGCGGTGGCGAAGGCGTCGCGCAACGCGGCACGTGCGACGGCGCCAGGAGTCGGGGAGGCGCCGAGGACATCCGCGGCGGCGCGGCGCGCGGCCTGCGGGGCGTTGCTGGCGAGGACGGCGGCGGCGGTCTCCTCGGTCTCAGGCTCGCCGGGCACGAGCGCGCGGAGCGCGGCGGCGCGGACGCTCTCTGCGGCGGAGGTGGCGAGGGCGCGGCGGCGGAGCGGCGCGGCGGCCTCGCGGAGCTTGAGCGGGCGGAGGGCGTTGCTCGCGCGGACGGACTCGGCGGCGCGGCCGTCGAGCTGCACGAAGAGCTCCCGTTTCATCCACGCGGCGACGTCGTCGGGCAGCGTGCGGCCCGCTTTCGCGGCAGTGGCGGCGAGGCCTTCAGCGGCGACGAGGCGCTGCGGCGCGGGCGCGGCGGACAGCGGCTTCAGCAGGGGCGCGAAGGAATCGAATTCGCCGGAGGGCAAATTCAGCGCGATATGCTTCGCGAAATCACCGATGCGGGCGTCGGGGGCCTTCGCCTTGGTCACGTGGCTGGCGAGGAACCGCGCGGCGTCGGCCGTCGGCAGCGCGAGGCAAAGGTCGGCGACGCGGGCGGCGTCGGCCGTGCTCGCGGCGGCCCACTGCGTGAGGGTGGCGGCGCTGGCGTCGCGGGCGTGAGCCTTGAGCGCGAGACGGATCGCGTAGACGAGCTGGGTGTCGGCCTCGGGTGCGCGGCCGAGCATCGAGAGCAGGAGCGGCGCGCCCCACGGCTGCGGGTGGCGGTTGAGCGCCTCGGCGATGAGCCGCCATGTGTAGCCGGGCATGGCGGCGGGCTCGCGCGGGTTGTGGGGATTTTTCGCCGTGAGGGCGGAGAACAGTTTTTCCGCGTCGGCCGGTAGTTGCTCGCGCGCGGCGAGCACGCGCAGCGCGGCGTGCGCGACCGTGCTGTCGGGCCGCAGGAGCGCGCGGCGCAGTAGAGCTTCGTCAGCGTGGCCGAGGCGCTCGAGTGCGAAAAAGAGCGGCAGCGCCGTGGTGCCGTCGGCCAAGGGATCGGCACCGACGACGAGGCGGGCGGCGGCAGATTGAATCGTCGACGCGACGCGGGCGGCGTCGGGCCGTGCCAGCAGCTCCGCCTGCGCGAGCGAGCGCACCACGAGGTTGGAATCGGCGAGGCGCGGGACGAGTTCGGCAGATTTCAGCTTCGCGAGGTTCGGCGGCACGCCGGCGGGCAGATTTCCATAGTTGATCGTCCAAACCACCCGCCAGATACGTCCGTGCTTCTGATCGCGCGCGGGGTGCGTCAGCGGGGCCTCGTAGTGGCCGATGATCGGGTTGTAGAAATCCGCGATCCAGAGGGCGCCGTCGGGGCCGAGCTTCACTTGCACGGGGCGGAACGCAGGATCGTCGCTCGTGAGGAAGTCGGGCTGCCGTGTCGCCGCCGGCGTGGAGCCGCGCCACTCGAGGCGGGTGCGGTTGATGCGGCGCGTGACGGGGTTCCCGTTGAAGAGATTGTCGCGGAACTCCGGCGGGAAGTGCGCCGCCGAGTAGTGCGCGATTCCGGCGATGGCGGACGAGCCGTGGTCGTCGGTCGTGATGGCGGGCGCGAAGCCCAGGCCGTCGTGCTCCTTGCTGATGCCTTCGTAGTAGCCACCGGGGATCAGCAGATAGACGGGCTTGGAGTGCGAATCGGCGGTGTAGAGATCGCCGCGCGCGTCGAAGGCGAGGCCGTAGGGATTGGTCTGGCCGTTGACGTGGACCTCGAAGCGCGAGCCATCGGGCCGGAAGCGATAGGTGTTCCCGCTCGTGAGCGCGACCGTGCGGCCGGCGCGATCGACGACCTCGCTCCTGTTGGCGAAGCCGTGCGTGCCGTAGACCCAGCCGTCGAACCAGAGCCAGTAACTCGACGACATGCCGTGCGTGTCCTTGAAGCCGAAGCCGTCGTAGAGCTTTTCGCGCACATCGGCGCGGCCGTCGCCATCGGTGTCGGTGAGCTTCCAAATCGCCGGGATGGAAAACACGATCACCGAATCGCCCTTGGCACCAGGGGCGCGCGGGAGCGGCAGCACCCCGACGGGGATGTTGAGGCTGTCGGCGAAGACGGTGCTCTTCCGTGCGCGGCCCGTCGCTGGATCGAAATCGGAGAGCACGCGCACCGTGTCGATCCCGCGCTCCGGCGGCTTGGGCGGCGTGGCGGCGGCGCGAAACGCGAGGCCCGTGTCGCCCCACTGCGCGTCAAACGTCGCGATGGGCTCGCCGAGCGCATCGCGCTTGGCGGGCCACGGGTAGAGTCTGGAACCCGTCACCCACACGCGTCCGAACGAGTCGAAGGCGAGGTTGAACGGTTTCTCCAAATCCGGCTCGGCCGCGACCAGCTGGATCTCGAAGCCGGGCGGCAGATGAAACTGCGCGCGCGATTCGGCGGCTGGGAGCAGCTGGGCGTCGGGGTTGTCTCCGCGCTGGGCGAAGGCCGGCAGGCCGGCAATGAGGCACACGCAACAGGATCGCAGGAGGGCAAGGCGCATGGGGTAAGTCGAGAAACGCCCCGCCTGCGCGTGATGCCAACGGAATTTTTCGCGTAGCTAGGCCTTGCGCCACGCGTCGCGCACGGGGCGCGAGCGGAGGGCGTTGGCCGCGGCGTCGCCGGGGAACTCCTCCTTCACTGGATCCCACTTGAGCGGACGGCCCAGCTCCATCGCGATCGCGCCGATGTGCAGCGTGGTGCTCAGGCGGTGGAGCGCCTCGGCGGTATACATGGGCGGCTGCCCGTTTTTCAGGCAGTCGAGGAAGTCGCGCTGCTCGCGCGGGCGGCGCGGCCACAATTTCGTGGTCTTCGGATCGTAGCGGCGGCGGAGGATTGTGTCGTCGCTCGCCTCAAGGCGGCCAAGCCAGCCCTTGTTGCCGATCCAGCCGTCGCTGCCTTCAAAGCGGATCGAGGGGACGCCTGCGGTGACCTGCAGAGTGACGCCGTTGGCGAACGTGTAGTCGACGGTGAAGGTGCGCGGCACATCGTTCATCGCGTCGGGCGGAATCTCGCCCTTGCCTGTGACGGCGACAGGGCCGGAGTCTTCGGAAAAGTTCGCGACGAGCGCGGTGTCCACGAGGTGCGCGCCCCAGTCGGTGAGCGTGCCGCCGGAGAAATCGCGGATCTGCCGCCACGTCTGCGGCTCGAGCAGCGAGGGCGAATAGGGGCGAAACGGCGCGGGCCCGAGCCACAGCTCGTAGTTCACCCCCGCCGGCACGGGCGCGGGCGCCTCGCGCGGGACCGGCGGTTTGATCTGGAGGCCGGCCGTGATGTGGCGGAGGCGACCGATGGCGCCGTTGCGCACGTGCTCGGCCATCATGTAATACTGGATGACCGAGCGGTCCTCGAGGCCGGTGGCGAAGACCCGGCCACTCCGCTTGACCGCCTCGGCGAGCAGGCGGCCCTCGGCGATGGTGAGCGTGGGCTTTTCGCAGAAGACGTGCTTGCCCGCCTCGAGCGCCATGAGCGCCATCGTGACGTGCCAGTGATCCGGCGTGGAGATGACGACCGCGTCGAGATCAGGGCGGGCGAGCACCTCGCGGAAATCGCCGTGCGCCGTGCAGTCGCGGTTGCCGTAGTGCTTGTGCACCTCGGCGAGCGCGGCCTCGCGCTTGCGCGGCTGCACATCACAAATGGCGAGCGCGACGCAGTCATCCTCCTGCAAAAACGAGCGCAGATTGACACCGAGCCCGTGGGCCCCGAGTCCGATGAAGCCGAGCGTGACACGCTTGGACGGAGCGCCCTGCCCGAGGAGCCGCGCCGGCAGGAAACGCGGCGCAAGCGCAGCGGCGAAGACGCCAGTGAGACCGGAATGCAGAAAATGGCGGCGGGTGGGGAAAGCGGTCATGGGGAAACGTCAGGGACGAAACATAAGGAGCACGCGAAAGCGAGATCGCGAGCGGGGCGCGAGGACGAGGCGATCAAAACAAGAATCCATCGACGCCCGCTATAAGCCATCGCCTGACCCCAGCCCCAGGGCGGTCATCTTGACATGCCGGAATCGCGAGCCGACGGTTGGCCTATGACAACGACCCTTTCGACCCACGGCCAGGTGGTGCTGCCGCCGGCGGCGCGGAGGAAGCTCGGGCTGCAACCCGGAGCGCGCTTCGTGTGTGCGGTGCGTGACGGCGGAATCTTCCTGAAACCCAAGCCGGGGAAGTTGGTTAAGTTCAGGATCGGCCGAAGCAAGCACTCCAGACTGCCGGCGCTCGTTGCCCCGGCCGGCACGCCACCGCTCACAAGCGAGGCCGTGCGCACGATGCTCGCGGATTTCCCGTGAGCAGCTGAAAATGCCTAATCTTACGCGGGAAACCCTGCCGCGCCGAGGTTTAGTCGCGGCGTTTTCTGGCTGCGCCGCGCCGGTGAAGACCATTCGGCGCTTGCGCCTCGGCAGCGCTTAACGCTCCTTTTTTAAAAACCGTTAAGGCTCCCATCAATGAACGCGACTTTGCTCAAGCGGCTCTTCCGCGCGATTCAGTCCGGTTCCGCCCCGGATGTGGAGAGCTTGTGCCAACGCATCGTGGCCGATGAAAAGCGAGTCGGTCACACACAGATCGCCCAGGAACTTGAGGGCATTCTCGCTCAGCCGACAAAAGCGCCTTCGTCTCCCGGTCTGTTGACGAGGATGCCGACGAGCCGACGCGACTCAGCGCCGCTGCTGCAAGAGATTCCGGTCGAGCAATTGCGCCATGAGATGGTTCTGCCATCGTCGGTGGAAAAACGGTTTCAGCGAGTGGAGAAAGAATTCGCCGCGCGCTCACGGCTAGCAAAGCATGGGCTAAAGCCGCGCCACCGCATTCTACTCTACGGTCCTCCCGGCTGCGGAAAGAGCCTCGGTGCCGAGCGGCTGGCTTGGAATACCGGCTTGCCGCTGCGTAAGGTGCGTTTCGACACCCTGCTCTCTTCCTATTTTGGAGAGACGATGGCGAACCTGCGGAAAGTTTTCGATGCCGCGCAGGCATCGCCTTGCGCCCTTTTCCTTGATGAATGCGACACGCTCGCGCGCTCACGCACAGAGAGAAACGACGTTGGCGAGGTGACGCGCATTACGAACGGCCTGCTTGAGATGTTGGAGCATCATCGTGGAGATGGCCTCGTGATTGCGGCCACCAATCTCGATTCGGCCTTAGACACGGCGCTCTTCCGGCGTTTCGACGAAGTCCTGAAAATTCCTCTACCCGGGATCGATGAGATCGAGCGGCTCTTGCGCACGACGCTTTCAGCGATGGAAACGGATCGAGCGCTGGCGTGGCGCGACCTTGCGCAGGAAATGGACGGCATGTCTGGTTCAGAGGTGGTTCACATCGGACAAAACGCAGCGAAGCACTCGGTGCTTGAGGGGCGGAAAAGGGTAAGCGAGGCCGACATTCGTCACGCCTTGGCAGAAATTCACGAACGCCACCATCAGGCTCCGTGACGTCCGATGGCCACCTCGCCGGAGTTTCCGCATTTGCAGCTGGCTTGGCGGGGGCAGTTCAAGCCGAAGTTCAACGGAGGGTCGCGCAAGAATGCTGAGGTCGCGGAAATCAAGGCCGATCCGAAATCTCACGCTCAGCAGATTCGCGGCCTGCTTGATCGCTGGGTCGTAGATTTCGAGGAGGTGCGCATACTGCGAGAGAAGGTTGGCCTCCCGGCAGTTCCTGCGGATCGAGGTTTCGTTCTGCGTGTGCCGCCGGGTAGCGACGGCGATGCAATTGCCCACGCACTCGGGCTGGAGCTGGTGGCGGAGACCGACACCGGTCTCATGTTTGTCGCAACCGGCGATTTGTCGCTGAGGAAACTCCGTAGCGTGCTCGACAAATTCGAACTTGGGATGACGGGCGGAGGATCGGGGGCAAGCGTGCTTGAGGTATTCGACGGGCCGGAAGATCCGAGACGGCTTGCAGAGATTCTAACCGAGGAAGTTCACGCCATGTGGCCATTCGACGATGTGCGCGTCTATGTTTTCGACCTCGGAATCCAGATCGCGGAAAGCACCCACAAGTTGAAGTGGCCGAGCTGCCCACGGAGAAAAGGCGAGACGGTCGAGGCGCATCAAGTGCGGCGAGAAAGCACGCGCCGAAAAGCCACCGTGGCTTGGGTTGAGGCATGGGACGCAAAAGTGGATTCGCGGATGGGAGAGCTAAAGCCGTTCGTCGATCACGCTGAGTATCGTGCCGCTATTCTGGCCGGGCCGATGAATGAACCCGAGCGGGAACTGAAGGACGGACTCGTCTTCGCCGACTGCTTCCAAGTTCGTCTTCGCATGACGGGAGCGGGATTCAAAGATGTCCTGCGCAATTTCCCTCACTTGTTCGAAATCGCGTTGCCCGATGTAGTCGAACAACCGGGCGGCGGTGCAGTGACGCGTGAGAGTGACGGCGGTTTTTCGCTTCAGGCTCCGGCCGCCGACGCACCAGCGGTCTGCGTCATCGATAGCGGCATTCAAGAGAATCATCGTTGGCTGGCGGCAGCCATCGACGGTGGCGAGAGCCGCAATTTCATTCCCAATGACGATCCGGCGGACACAGCCGATCGCGTTTCACCCCGCGGCCACGGCACGCGTGTGGCCGGTGCTGTGCTCTATCCCGGCGAAATTCCGCGGAGTGGACAGGTGGAGGCCATCGCGTGGATTCAAAATGCTCGGGTCTTGACGGCCGAAAACGAGCTGCCGTCCAGCCTTCCTCCGGAACGTTACCTCGCGGCGGTCGTTCGGCACTTTCGGGACGGCAGACGTGACACCAAGATTTTCAACCATTCAATCAACAGCCGAATCCCATGCCCAAAGCGGCGCATGAGCGCGTGGGCGGCGAAACTGGACGAACTCTCGCATGAGCATGATGTGCTGTTTCTCCAGTCCGCAGGAAATCTCGCTCTGGACGGTGGGAACCAAGCCAATCCCGGGCTTCGCTCGCATCTCAAAGATAGGCTCCAACACCCGGACCAGCTTTTGGTCGATTCTTCCCGCGTCGCGAATCCCGCGCAAAGCCTGCACGCCTTGACGGTGGGGGCGGTCGCACAGGAGGTGTTTGATGATGCGTCGAGCCGGACGTTTGCGTCCGAAGCCGATCAGCCCTCCGGTTTCAGCCGTGCGGGTTTCGCCCCGCCATGGCAGGTGGTAAAACCCGAGGTGGTCGAGATTGGTGGTGACGTCGTCCACGAAAAATCGACACCGCACTTGGTCCGTCTTGATCGTCGTTCCAGCGTGGAGCTGCTTGCCTCGACGCTTCATGGTGGATCGGCCATCGCCAAAGATGATGTCGGCACATCCTATGCGACACCGAAAGTCGCACACATCGCGGCGCATTTGCAGCAAATGCTGCCCGAGGCTTCGCCGCTCTTGTATCGGGCCTTGATTGTCCAGAGCGCGCGTTGGCCGGCGTGGGCTGAAGCCGAGCCCGACAAGGATCGGGTGCTCCGGCTGATTGGTTATGGACTCCCGTCGCTGGAGCGTGCGACCAACAATGCGCCCAATCGCGTGACGCTGATCACCCTTGATCGTCGGGAGCTGCGCGGAAAGAGATGCGACATCTACACCGTCACCATCCCGGAGGAACTTCGCGGTGCGGCGCTGGAAGCGAGGATTCGTGTCGATGTGACACTGGCCTACACCGCCGAGCCCCGACGCACGCGAGCGCGTCATCGAAGCTACCTCGAAACATGGCTGGATTGGGAATCGAGTAATTTGGGAGAACCATTCGGGATCTTCAGAGATCGGATGGAAAAGGGCGGAGGAGCGAAGCACACGGAATTCCCATGGATGATGCGGCAACGGGACAATTGGGGCACGGTCGAAGAAACCAACCGGACGCGAGGCACCGTGCAAAAAGACTGGGCGGTGTTCGACGCGGCTGATTTCCCGGAGGAATTCGCAATCGCGGTGCGAGGTCACATCGGTTGGAACCACCGGGAAGATGCAGGTGAAGCGAAATACTGTCTCGTGGTCTCGTTCGAGGTGCTAGCCGGCGAACTGCCAATTTATCAGCTCATCGAACAGGAGATTAGACCAGAAGTGAAAATCGGCCAATCAGGCTGAACAACTCAACGCTACGTGCGGCTCGCGTCCTGAATGCCTGCCGAGTGAGTCGTTCGGAGTTCACCTCACTTCGGCTCCGTCGTGAGGAACAGGAGCAGCTCGACGGCTTCGCGCGGTTGCAAGGCTTCGAGGAGACCGGCGGGCATCAGAGACTGTGGTGTGACTTCGCGGGACTTGATGTCGGCTTTGGGGACGTTGACCGTCTCCGTCATCGTGCGGACGAGGAGGGCGGTGTCGGACTCCTTCTCGATCATGCCGGCGATGACGGTGCCGTCGCGTTTGGTGACGAGGTTGAGCTGATAATCGGTCCCGACGACGGCGTTGGGGTCGATGATGTTTTCGAGGAAATACTCGAGGCCGTTACGCCAGGTGCCGTTGAGGTTGGGACCGAACTTGCCGGCGGAGGAACCAGCGTCGGTCGCGTGGCAGGAGGCGCAGGCGCGCTCATAGATGGCGCGGCCGGCCTTCACGTCGTAGGACCAGAGCGGAGCGTTGCGGTAGAGGTCGCGGATGCGGGCGATGCTGGCCTTGGCGTCGGCGCTGGTCTCGCCCGTGCGGCCCCACACACGATCGAGGGCGCGCGTGACCTCGCCGTGGCGCAGGTTGCGGAGCTGGCGGGCGTGGAGCGCGGTGAGGTTTTTCTTGTCGAACGCGCCTGTCTCCACGGCGCGGAGCAGGGCCAACGCGAGCGCAGGCTTGCTCGTGAGCGCGGCGAGCGCGGCGGTGCGCTCGGCAGCGCTGAAGGCGGAAAAGTTTTTCAACAAACCGGCGGCGACGGCGGAGGTGTCGGCGGCGCTGGCGAGGAGCGGGATGACGGCGGTGCGGAGCTGGGCGTCGTCGAGCAGCTGCACGAGGAGTGCGGTGGACTCGGTGTCGCCGGCCCGGCGCAGGAGATCGAGGGCGCGGCGGCGCTCGGCGAGCGGCGTGGACGGGTCGGCGAGGCGCGCGCGGATGGGCGCAAGCACGGCCTTGTCGCCGAAGAGGGCGGAGAGCTGTTCCCATGCGCCACGCGCGGCGTTGTCGGTCGTGCCGGCGAAGCGCGCGGTGACTTGCGGCCACGCGGCGGGCATCGGGAGGCCGGCTTCGGCCTCGAGAGAAAAGGCGAGGATGCGCAGCGCGCGCGCGGCGGCGGAATCGGAGATCGCGAATGAAGCCGGTGAAGTCCCGGCTCTGCCGAGCCGGGCTACGATTTCTTCGCGGCCGGCGGCGGTGCGGGCGGTGAACCACAGGATCGAATCGGCGAGCGAGGGCAGCGGCGTGCGGGCGGCGAGGTCGAGGGCGCGCGGCACGTCGGCGGCCACGGCGGGCGCGAGGGCGAACCAGATCATCTTCGGCAGATAGCGGTCGCCGGCATCTTCGCCGTGCGTGGCGAGCGCGGCGGCGACGGGCCAGCGTTGCGCGAGTGAAAGCGCAGGCGTAGCGGACGCGATGGCGAGGCGGACCAGCGAAGAAGCATCGTTGGTCGCGAGGCGCACGAGGGTGTCGGCGGTGATCGCCGGGGCGCCGGGGCGCTCGGTGCCGAGCTGCACCGCCCAGCCGCGGACGATCTCGGAGGAATGCGCGAGAGCGGCACTGAGGCGCGCGGCGTCGAGGTTGTTCGTGGCGTGGAGCGTCCAGAGCGCGCGGAGTTGCGCGGCGACCGCCGCGGTGGTGTCGCCCGCCAGCGCTTGGAGGACAACCAACGCCCCCGCGTCGAGCGGACGCGTGGCAGCGCGCTCCTGCAGCACGCGCCGCGCGGTGCGCACGAACCACTCGCTCTTGTGGGTGTGCAGCGCGGCGAGCTGCGCATCCGTCATCGCGCCGAGATCGACCTTGGCGGGCTTGTAGGTCGCGGCCCACGCGACGCGGTAGAGGCGGCCGGTGGTGCGGTCCCAGATTTCGTCGCGGGGGTTGTGGCAGTGCTGGTTGTCGCTCCAGTCGATCGAGTAAACCGCGCCGTCGGGGCCGTATTGGAGATCGACGGGGAGGTAGGTGGAGTCGGGCGTGAAGAGCACATCGTAGCCGGCGTGAAAGGTCTCGTAGCCGGAGCCGGTGCGCTCGTTGCACTGGTGGTTGATTTGGTGGCCGTGGAGGTTGTGCGTGAAGAGGTGGTCGCGGTAGGTGTCGGGCCAGTTGTCGCCGAGGTAGATCATCGCGCCGACGTGCGAGTGGCCGCCATAGACGGCCGTCGTGCCGGGCTTGCCGGCGCCGCCTTCGCCGCTGTCGTAGCGCGCGGAGGCGAGGAGAAAATTCTTCAGCTCGGGCGCAAATTCCGTCCCGCGGTTGGAGACGAAGGGCGCGTAGTCGTTGTTGGCTTGGTTCCAATAGTGGCCGTTGCGGATGACGTAGCTCGTGCCGCCCTGACCGTGGAAGCTGCGGCAGTGCGTCATGAAGAGGTGGCCGACCGCGTTGAAGTCGAGGCCCCACTGGTTGCTGCCGCCGTGCGCGAAGACCTCGAACTCGTGGCGCACGGGATGGTAGCGCCAGACGCCGGCGCGGATTTTCTGCCGCTGCGCGTCGGGCGTGCCGGGCTTGCCGACGAACGAGTGCGTGAAGACACCGTGGCAGCCGTAGAGCCAGCCATCCGGGCCCCACGTGAAGCTGTTGAGCGTCTCGTGCGTATCCTGCCAGCCCCAGCCATCGAGCAGCACCTGCGGCGGGCCGTCGGGGACATCGTCACGATTTTTGTCGGGGAAAAAAAGCAGGTGCGGCGCGGCGCCGACCCACACGCCGCCGAAGCCGACCTCGATCCCGCTGACGAGATTCAGGTTTTCCGCGAAGATTTTTTTCGTCTCGAAGGAGCCGTCGCCATTGCGGTCCTCGAAGATGAGGATGCGGTCCTTGCCTTTGCCCTCGGGCTGGCGGTTGGGGTAGCTGTGCGCCTCGACCACCCAGATGCGGCCGCGTTCATCGAAGCAAAACGCGATGGGCTGGTGCAGGTCGGGTTCGGCGGCGAGCAACTCGGCCTGGAAACCGGGCTGGAGCTTCATGCCGGCGACGAGCTTCTGGCCGGGGGCGTTGGCAACCGCAGTGGGCTTCGCGGGATTATCGCGGAGGTGCCAGAGCACGGGGCTGGAGCTAAGGCGCGAAAGATCGTCGACGCCCGCGACGCGCTTGAGGGGTGGGTCGCCGTTCTTGCGGGTGGTGCCGATACTTTTTTCCTGCGGCGCAGCCTGAGCCGCGACGGAAGCGGGCGGAACCGGGGGTAGCGCGGTGCGCCCGAGCGGCGTGAGCTGCAGGTGACGAAACTGCACCTTCATCGGCCCGGCGCCGCGGTGGAGCTGGAGCGCGAGAAGGCCGGCGTGACGCGCGAGCTTGGCATCGTGATCGTCGAGGGCGGAGATGCGCGTGCCATTGAGCCAGAGCTCGGCGTGCGAGGCGTAGGCGACGATGCGGTAGGTATTCCACGCGGGCGCGGGGCGGAAGAGGGACTTGTAGTCGTCGGGCTCGCCGAATTTTTCCGTCCATTTGCGGCCATCGGGCGCAATGGAGAGGCGCGAGCCGCGCGGCGCGAGAATGCTGCGGCCTTTTTCGTCGTGAATATTGCCAAGGTAACGCGCGCCGAGATCGATGTCGGCCTGGTAGCCCTTGGCGGCGCCATCGGGCAGGCGCTCGGAGCGAAACTGGATGCCGGAGTTGGCGTCCGCCGGCCCGCTGATGCGGAACTCGGCGGTCAGCTCAAAGTCGGCGACCTCGCCCTGCCAGTAGAGGAACTCGTTCTTCGCGAGCGTGGCGCCCGCGGCGATTTCACCCGTGATGGCGCCGTCCTCGACGCGCCAGAGGGTGGTGTTGCCCTCCCAGCCGGCGAGCGTGCGGCCGTCGAAAAGTGGTCGCGAAGCGGAAGCAGCCCGGGCGGGCACCAGCGCAATAACGAAGGAAAGCAAAAGGGCGACGAGGGGAAGTTTCATGGGGCAAAAAGTCGGCAGGGGACCGCGGACGAGGAGGGCAGAAGCAACGCCACCGATTCAGCAGAACCGCCGCCCATCATGCAATCGCGGTCAATCAAGGTTCGTCAGCCCCGGGGCGTGAAGCCGCCCGGGGCGCCGGTCCGGTGCGCAACCAGTTCCCCGCCCGGGCGCCGCCGGCGAGGAGCCGAACGGGCATCCAGCGCGTCACGTTCGCGGGGCGCCGACCCCAAAGTTGACCTGCTATCCTCCACCCCCAGCCTGCCCGGATGAACTGGCGCCCCCACCACAGGGTTTTTCCCGCCCCGGGCAAAGATATCCCGGTCGGGCGGGGTTCGTGGACCGAGACGGTGGCGCGCCGGCTGCTTAGCCGGGGACCCGCTAGAGCGAAGCTCCCTGCAAGCCTCCTCAACGCTCGGGTCCATGCACCTTAAAACCTCCGCACTGCATCTGATTCACGCGCCCCTCGTCCCGCCCAAACCCGGCCTGCGGGAGATCGCTGTGGCGGTCGATCGCCACACGCTTGCGAAACGCCGCTGGCGCGGCGCGGCGGAGGATGGCACGGAGTTTGGTTTCGAACTCGAAGCGCCGCTCAAGCATGGGGACGCGTTTTTTCAGACCAACAGCGCCTGCTACGTCATTGCCCAGCACGCGGAGCCCGTTGTGGAGATCTCGCTGGCGATCACGCCCGCCGCCGCCGCGGGCATCGGCTGGGCCGTGGGCAACCTGCACCTCGAGCTGCAGGCCGAGCCCACGCGCCTGCTCGCGCCCGACGAACCCGCGGTGCGGCAATTGCTCGACCGGCTGCAGGTCCCCTACGCCGCGACCAACGCGATTTTCCGGCCCGGGCGCTTCGCCCGTGGCCTGCAACCCACGCATGAGCTCGGCCCCAGCCATAAACACTGACGCGGCGTGGATGGCCGGCCTCCTCCAAGCCGGCGACTCGTTCTACCCGACCGGGAGCTACGCCCACTCCTTTGGCCTGGAGGGCCTCGTGCAGGAGGGCGTGGTGCGTGACCGCGCGACGCTGCGGGATTACATTTTCCTCTCCGCCCTGCCCGCGCTGCGCCATGCGGAACTGCCGCTCGCGGCGCATGCGTGGCGCGCGCTGGGCGAGACGGACTGGGCGCGCCTCGGCGAACTCTGCACGCTTTCCTCCGCGTTGAAAACCGCGCGCGAGGCCCGCGCGGCCTCGGAGCAAATCGGCCGCCAGCGCGCCGAACTGGCGGCCACCCTCCGCGCGCACCCGCTGGCGGCCGAGTTTCTCCGCCGCGCCGCCGCTGGGTATTGGCCGCATTCCGCCGCGATTTCCGCGGCGCTGGAGGGCCGCGTGCTGGGTGCGCCACTGGCCGCGGTGCTCGCCGGCGTCGGCTATGCCACCCTCGCCTCGCTGCTCTCGGCCGCGATGAAGATCCTGCGCCTCGGCCAGAACGCCTCCCAGTCCATCCTCACCGAGGCGCTCGCGGCGCTCCCGGAGCACATCGCCGCGGCCGAGGCGACGGCGGTCGAGGACATCGGGTGGTTCAACCCCTGGCTCGACATCGCCGCCGCCCGCCACGAGACCGCGGACGCGCGCATGTTCATTTCTTGAAAAAGATGAAGCGCAAAGCCGCCAAGCCGCTAAGTTCGATCATAAGAAGTCCCTTTGCTTCGATCTTCGCGCCTTCGTGTCTTCGCGCTTAAATTCAAAAAATCTTTTATGACCCGTCCCCCTCGCATCGGCATCGGCGGCCCCGTTGGCTCCGGCAAGACCATGCTCTGCCTCAAGCTCGCGCAGCGCCTCCGCGCCCGCCTCTCGATGGCGATCGTGACCAACGACATCTACTGCTCCGAGGACGCGCAGTTCCTCGTCAAGCACAGCGCGCTGCCCGCCGAGCGCATCGCGGGGGTCGAGACCGGCGGCTGCCCGCACACCGCGATCCGCGACGATACGACGATGAACGAGCAGGCCTGCCGCGCGCTGGAGGCGAAGTTTCCCGACCTCCAGCTCCTGCTCGTCGAGAGCGGCGGCGACAATCTCACCGCGACGTTCTCTCCCGAGCTCGTCGATGCGTTCATCTACGTGATTGATGTCGCGGAAGGGGACAAAATCCCGCGCAAGGGCGGTCCGGCCATCCGCCACAGCGACCTGCTCATCATCAACAAAATCGACCTCGCCCCGCTCGTCGGCGCCGATCTCGGCGTGATGGAGCGCGACGCCAAGGTGCAGCGCGGCGCGCGGCCGTTCCTGTTCTGCGATCTCAAACGCGAGCACAACCTCGACGCCGTGATCGCCTGGATTGAGCACGCGGTGTTGTTCGCGTCAAAATCCGCCAACCCCGCCCGCTGACATGGCCGAGTTCGTGGGCCATCTCTCGCTCCGCGCCGCGCCGCGCGCGGACGGCCGCACGGTCCTCGCCGCGCAGTCGTTTCGCGCGCCGTTCCACCTCGGCAAAACCTATTGGGACGCCGACGCCCGCACCCTCATCGCCCAGGTCGTCAACCCCACCGCCGGCATCCTCGCTGGCGATCGACTGGCGTCAGACATCGCGGTGGAGCCGGGCGCCGCGCTGCTCGTCACCACGCCAAGCGCGAGCCGCGTCTTCCGGATGCGCGGCGGGGCGGCGGCCTGCGAGCAGCATTTTTCGGTCGCCGCCGGCGCGTGGCTCGAAGTCCTCCCGGAGCCGCTCGTGCCGCACCGCGGCTGCACTTACCGCCAGCGCACGCAGGTCGAGATCGACCCGGGCGGCGGCTTGTTCTTGGTCGATCAACTGATGCCGGGCCGCGTCGCCCACGGCGAGGCGTGGGGCTGGGATCGCTTGACGCTCAGCCTTGAGGTGCGCCTAGGGGGTGAACTTATCCTGCGCGAACGCTTCGATCATACGGGCCCGGCGTTGCGCGACTTGGCGGCGCTCGCCGGCTCGGGGCCGGCCGCCTGCTTCGCGAATGCGATTCTGGTCGCACCGCCCACCGGGGACACGCCCGCCTGGCGCACCGCGCTCGCGGCGCTGCACGACCACTGCCTGTGGCTCGGCGTGAGCGAGCTGCGGCAAGGCGGCCACAGCCTGAAGATCGTGGCCCCCGACGCCGTGCGGCTGAGGCGGGCCGTGCGTGACGCGCGCCGGATTCTGGCGAGCTACTTTCCGCGGCTGGGCTGCGAGGTCCGCAAACTCTGAACCGCCGGTTGCGTCAACCGGCGCGCGAACCACCAGCCGGCCGCGATCACGGCGAGACCAAGGGCGGCCCAGCCGAGGGTGGCAAGCGGGTGCTCGGCGAGGTGGGTGAACTCCCACGTGAGCCCGTGGTCGCCGTCATGCCCGGGGTGTGCCCGCAGCCACGGGGCGGAAACAAAGGCGGCGAGAGCGAGGCGCACGGAGGTTTTCATCGCTCAGTTCGCTAGCAAGGCACGTTCCAGACCGCCAACCCAGAAAAACAAAACACCGCCCGCGGTGAGGCGGGCGGTGTCGAAAATCGAAAATCCAACCAGCTTAGCGCTTGGAGAACTGGAAGCGCTTGCGGGCGCCGGGCTGGCCGGCCTTCTTGCGCTCCTTCATGCGGTCGTCGCGCGTCATGTGGCCGGCCTTCTTGAGGGCGGGACGCAACTCGGCGTTCATCTTCTGCAGCGCGCGGGCGATGCCGTGGGCCGTGGCGCCCGCCTGACCGGCGACACCGCCGCCGGAGACGTTCACGTCCACGTCGATCTTGTCCTTGAGTTCGACCGTGAGGAGCGGGGCAAAAGCCTGTTTGGCGAAATTCTCGTGGGAGAAGTAGCTGTCGAACGTGCGACCGTTGACGGTCAGCTTACCGGAGCCTTCGGAGATGCGGACCCGGGCAGTCGAGGTCTTGCGGCGGCCGGTGCAGGCAAAGATGGTGGCGGTGGTGGCGGCGCTCATGGTCTAAAAGGGTGTCAGACGGAAATCTTCTCAGGCGAGTGGCTCGTGTGGGGATGTTCCGAGCCGGCGAAGACACGGAGCTTGGTCAGCATGCGGCGGGCGAGGCGGTTCTTGGGCATCATGCCCTTGACGGCGTGCTCGACGATGAACTCAGGATGACGCTCACGCATGAGGGAGACCTTGCGGTAGCTCTCGCCGCCGACGAAGCCGGAGAAGAACATATACTCGTTCTGCACTTCCTTCTTGCCGGTGAGGGCGATTTTCTCGGCGTTGATGACGACCACGTAGTCCCCCGCGTCGCAGTTGGGCGTGTAGGAAGCCTTGTTGCGGCCGCGGATGATATTGGCGGCCTTGACGGCGAGGCGACCGAGCGGCACACCGGCGGCATCGATGAGATACCACTTGGCGGGTTGTGCAGTCTCCTTCGTGACGAGGAACGTTTTCATGCGAAAAGAGGCCAAGTGCTAAGCTCAAAAGAAAGCCTGTCAACGCCCATTTCTCCGCGAATCTCAGGCTCGACCGAAGCCGACCCACTTTGCCAGCTCCAGCCCGCAGCCCGGTCTTGTTTCGCCCCGGCATTGTGCAAAATTCGCCCATCATGACCGCTGTCCCTTCCCGTGCCCCCCTGCTGGCCGCCGGCCTCATCGGCCTCACCGGCATCGCGCTCGGCGCCTTCGGCGCCCACGCCCTCAAAGCCACCTTGGTCGAGCGGGGCATGTCGGTCGTCTGGGAGAGCGCCGTGAAATATCACCTGCTTCATGCCATCGCGCTGCTCGCTCTCGCCGCGTGGGCACGCGCGGACACCGCCGGAACGTCCGCCCGGCTGACCCTCTGGGTCACGCGCTGCTGGATCGGCGGCGTGGGGCTTTTCTCCGGCTCGCTTTACTGGCTGGCGCTGGGCGGACCTCGCTGGCTGGGGCCGGTGACCCCGCTGGGCGGAGTGGCGTTCATGGCCGGCTGGCTGCTTCTCGCCCTCGCCGCCCTGCGGCAAAAAGGATGACCGGCCCCCTCCCCCTCCCCGCCGACCTGCAGGCGATGCTCGACGCGGCGCGGCGCATCGGCCGGCCGCGCCTCGTGGGCGGCGGCGTGCGCGACTGGCTGCTTGGCATCCCACCCAAGGACTTTGACATCGAGGTCACCGGCGCGGACTTCGAGTCGCTGCACCGCGTGCTGGAGCCGTTCGGCTCGACGGATATCGTCGGTCGCAGCTTCGGCGTCCTCAAGGTCCGCAGCCGCGCCAGCGGCTCGGAATACGATTTCTCGCTGCCCCGGCGCGAGTCCAAGACCGGCGCCGGCCACCGCGGCTTTGCCATCGCGCCCGACCCCGCGCTGAGCGACGCCGAGGCCGCGGCCCGGCGCGATTTCACCCTCAACGCCATCGCGCTCGATCCCTTCACCGGCGGCATCATCGATCCGCACGGGGGGCAGGCCGATCTCGCGCGGCGCACGCTGCGGCATACCAGCGCGGCCTTTGCCGAGGATCCGCTGCGGGTGCTCCGGGGCATGCAGCTCGCCGCGCGCTTCGACCTCACGCTCGCCCCCGAGACCGCCGCGCTCTGCCGCGCCATCGCCGGCACCTTTGCCGAGCTGCCGGTCGAACGCGTCTGGGGCGAATGGGAAAAATGGGCCGCCAAGTCGGTCCGCCCTTCCCGTGGCCTCGCCGTGCTCGAGGAGACGGGCTGGCTCGCGCACTTCCCCGAGATCGCCGCGCTGCGCGGCACGCCCCAGGACCCCGAGTGGCACCCGGAGGGCGACGTGTTCACCCACACCCAGCACTGCCTCGACGCCCTGACCTCCCTCCCCGCCTGGCCCGATTGCTCCGCCCAACGGCAGCGGACGCTCATGTTTGCCGTGCTGGCGCACGATTTCGGCAAGCCTGCCACGACCGTCCGCGCCGAGAAACGCGGCGTGCTCCGCTGGACGAGCCCCGGGCACGAAGCCGCCGGCGGGCCGCTCGCGGCCGCGTTTCTGCGGCGCATCGGCGCGCCGCTCGATCTCGATGCGCCGGTCGCGGCCCTTGTCGTCAACCATCACGCGCACCATCGCGGCGGCACGGCGTTCTCCGACACCAGCGTGCGCCGCCTCGCGCGCCGCCTCGCTCCCGCCACCATCGACGACCTCGCGCTCGTGATGCGGGCCGATGCCAACGGCCGGCCGCCTCTCGCCTCTCCGGACATCCACGCCCGCATCGACGAACTCGCCGCCGCCGCCCGCGCGCTCGCGCTGGCCGACGCCGCGCCGAAGCCCCTCCTGCTCGGCCGCCACCTGATCGCGCTCGGCCGCAAGCCCGGCCGCGACTTCCAGCCCATCATCGACGCCGCCTTCGAGGCGCAGCTGGACGGCGCGTTTGCCGACGAAGCCGGCGGCCTCGCGTGGCTGCGCAACCGTCTCGGCCTGCCGGCGGATTGACTCCCCGCCGCAACGGCCCTGATTCACCGCCCCATGAAACTCCCGATCTCGCGCGCCGCCGCGCTGCTCGCGGCTCTGCTTTCGGCCATCACTTCCCCCGCCGCCGACAGCCTGCCCGCCGCACCGCTCAGAATTGAGGACTTCTACGCTACGCCGCAGATCCGCCAACCCCGCCTTTCACCTGACGGGTCGAAGATAGCGTTCCTCTTCCCGCATGAGAAGAAACTCGCACTCGGCCTCTTCGACCGCGCGACCAAGGAATCGCGCATGATCCTGAGCGGCGCAGACGAAAGCCTCGCCCGCTTTATCTGGAAGGGCAACGATCGGATCCTCTTCCGCGCCGATGTCTCCGGCAACGAGTCGTTCTTCATCGGCTCGACGGATCTTTCAGGGAAGAACGTCATGCGGCTCGCCGAGTCGCAGCGCCTGCCCAATAATCTTACCGGCGATTTCGCCGACATCGTTGATCCGCTCTCCGCCGATCCTGATCGCATCGGCGTGATTGGTATTTTTGCCGGCAACATCGACAACGCCACCTTTGTCGGCACGCCCGCGACCATCGGTCTGCTCAACGTGCGCAACGGGGCGCGCACCACACTTGTGGAGCTGCGCGAGTCCGATCGTTTTCACTCCGCGAAGTTCGATCACCGCGGCGTCCTACGCCTGCGCTCGCGCGTGGAAGGCAAAACTCTCGTCTGGGAACACCGTGACGAGAACAGCGATCGTTTTCGACGTGTGGCAGCGCACCCTTTCCACGGCTATGCGGAGAACTGGGAGCCAAAGGCTTTCGCCGAGGACAACAAGACGCTCTGGCTCATCTCCCGTGAGGAGCACGACCGTGGCGCGCTGTATGCGATGGACACGCGAACGTTCGAGAAGGGCACCCCTCTCTTTGTCCCGCCCGAGGGGGAGATAGGTGACCTCGTCATGTCACACGACGGCGCTTTGGCGGGCGTGAGCTATGTTGCCGAGCGGCTGCGCTATCATTGGTTCGATCAGGCCCGCGCCAACCTGCACGCCAAACTCGCCGCGACCTTCAAGGGCTGCGAGATAGAGTTTCCCGGCCTGTCCAAGGATGGCGACGTAGGGCTCATCTTGGTGCGCCACGACCGCGAGCCGGGGGTCTTCTATGTGCTCGATCAAAAAGCGGGCTCGCTCACGCAGTTCAAACGCGTCCGCGAAATTGATCCCGCGCGCCTCAGCCCCATGCAGCCGATCCGCTACACTGCCCGCGACGGCCTCGAGATTCACGGCTACCTGACCGTGCCGCGCGGGATGGAAGGAAAGAAAGTCCCGCTCATCATGCACCCGCACGGCGGACCCTTTGGCGTGCGCGATGTATGGGGCTACGCGCCTGACGTGCAGTTCCTCGCCAGCCGCGGCTACGCCGTGCTCCAGCCCAACTACCGCGGCTCCGGCGGCTACGGCCGCGAGTTCATCAACAAGGGGCGCCACCAATGGGGCCGCGCCATGCAGGACGATCTCACCGACGGCGTGAAATGGGCCATCGCGCAGGGCATCGCCGACCCCAAGCGCGTCGCAATCTACGGCGCGAGCTACGGCGGCTATGCCGCGCTCGCTGGCGCGATGCTCACCCCTGATCTCTACGCCTGCGCGATCAACTACGTGGGCGCCTCCGATCTCGAGCTGACTTTCTGGCGACGCGGCGAGGACGCTTGGCGCACCGGAGACGAGTTCAACTACCGGACCGAATGGGTCGGTCCGGATCGCGCGTGGCGCGATGCGACCTCTCCCATCTTGCTCGTTGATCGGCTGACGATCCCGACTCTGCACGCCTACGGCGCGATGGATCCCCGGGTGGTGATCGATCATTGGACGCGCCTAGAGCCGCGTCTGAAAAAGCACGACAAGCCATACGAAGCTATTGTCGAGGCGAAGCAGGGCCACGGCTTCCGCAATGAGGCGCCCGCGATTGCATTCGCCGCCGCTCTCGAGCGCTTCCTCGACGCAAACTTGAAGAACCCGAAGGTGACCGTGGGGCCGACGAAGGTCGTCGAGCCGACAGGGAAAAAATAAGCGGCGCCAGGATTACCCTCAAACCCAGGCCCGCTCGGAGAGCGGGCCCCACCTTTGTCAGAATTTCCGGTTCGCCGAGAAGTAGATGAAGCGGCCCTCGGAGGTGTAGAGGCCGCCCGGATAGCCGGAGGTGTTGCCGCCGTTGCCGTAGGCCTGCGGGGGATCCCAGTCGGCGATGTTGCGCGCGCCAAGCGTCAGGCGCGTGTCGCGGAGCCAGGCCTTGGGCGAACCGCGGAAGGTGTAGGAGACCTGCGCATCCGTGAGGTAGCGGTCGCGCACCCGGTAGTCGTTGCCGCGCGGATCGAAGTCCTCGAAGCCGTCCGTGTAGTGGCACACGAGCGCGACGCCCCAGTTGCGGTAGCTCCAGTTCACCACGCCGCGGCCCTTGAGCTCGAGGTAGCCGTCGGCCGCCGTGCTGGTGGAATCCTGGCCGAGCACGCTGCGCAGCGGGGCGCCGGCCACGGCCGCGCGGTCAAAGCGCGTCGTGAGGGTCCAGATCGTCGAGAAGTCGAAGCGGCCGAGGGCGTCGGTGAGCCGCTGGTAGCCGCCGCTGAAGTCCCAGCCTTCGACGACGGTGCGGCCCACGTTGTAGAAGAGCGCGTTGACGCTGGCGATGTTGCCGCTGGAGGAGAACTGGAGGCTCTCGCCGGGCAGCATGCCGCCCGGGGTGAGCCCGAAAAAGCGATACACCGTGTTCTGCGGGTTGGCCTGCACGGTGCCGGTGCGCGTGACCGCCCAGAAATCCGCGCCGAGCGTCAGGCCCTTGAGGCCGGGCTGGGTGGGCGACCAGACGAAGCCCGCGTTGAAGTAATCGGTCTCTTCGGCGGCGAGCCGGCGGTTGCCGCGGAGCGTGATGCGCTGCTCGGGCTCGAGGAAAAAATCGCGCGGATCGAGGATCGGGCTGAGCGCGGAGATGGGCGACGAGTAGCGCTCGAAAAGCGAAGGTTCGCGGAAGCCTTCGGAGTAGCTGGAGCGGAGCGTGAGCTGGCGCGAAAAGGGCTGCCAGCGGAGCGTGGCCTTGGGCACGGTCTTCTCCTCGCCGCTGGTGTGAAACACCTCGTGGCGCGCGGCGAGCCCCGCCTCCAGGCTCGCGAAGATCGGCACGCGCACCTCGGCGAAGAAGCCGCTGATTTTGCGCTGCGCACGGGTGATGGCGCTGGGCGCGAAGCCCACGAGGTCGCCGGTCAGGCCCTCCTCGCTCGGACGTTGGGATAGCTGCTCGCGGCGGAACTCCGCGCCGAAAGCGAGGCCCACGGCGCCGCCCGGCAGGCGCAGGAGCTCACGGGTCGAGGCCACGGCGGCAAGCTGCACGAGGGTGGACTTGTGGTCGTCGCTGACGGGAATGTGCGCGTAGTCGGCGAGCGCGGCGTTGGCCGGGATCGGATTTTGGTAGAAGCCGAACGGGTTGTAGGGCGTGCTGGTGCCGATGTAGGAGGGGCTGCGGGGATCGAAGATGGGCGAGGCGGCGTTGACGACCTGGTTGAAGCGCGTCGCGGAGGTGGCGCGGTTGCGCGTCACGTCGCGGATCGAGCTGCCGGTGACGGAGGCGTCGAAGTTCCACTTGCCGGCGATGTTGTCGCCCGCGATTCCGGCGGTGAAGAGGCCGGCGTCGTTGCGGGAGCGCACGAGGCGGTTGCCAAATTCGGCGAAGCGGCCGCGCGAGTCGCCGGAGATGTCTTGGTTGAAGGGGTTGAAGGGATTGCTGGCGCCGGCGGGCGCGAGCCGCTGCGCGGTGCCGTTGACGAAGCGCGTGCCGGGGCCGGGAAACATCCCGAGGCGCACCGGGAAGCCGGGCAGAACGGAGAGGAGCGAGAAGGTGTTGAAATCGAGGATCGTGAGGATCGGATTGGCGGTGCGGGCGGGGATGACGAGAGAGACCTGGCCGGGCGTCTCGAAGTCGCCCGTGGCCGTGGGCGCGAGCTCGTAGTCCACATTGACGCGCTGCCACGAGAGGTCGGCGTAGGCGCGGATGTTGTCGGTGCGGAAAAGCTTCAGCTCGCCCGAGAGCATGCCGCCGCCCCGGCGCACCTCGGGGTAGGAGGTGGAGAATTCGTTGGGGTTGAAGGTGGAGCTGCGATCGCGCGAGTAGGTGTATTGCGCGGCGGGACGCGTGCCGTTGTTGCCGGCATCGGCACCGGAGTTGGCGAAAAAGGAGAAATCAAAATTGCCCACCCCGCGGATCGGCGCGGCGACCGACTGGCCGAGCGCGGCAGCGGCGGTGAAGCGCGAGAGCTCGAGGTTGAACGGGCTGGAGTTGGCGCTGACAAACGGCGCCACGCGCGAATAGTCGCGGTCGCGATCCTTGATGCCGCCCTTGCGGTAGAGGTTGAGGCCGACGAGCAGGCTGAAGCGGCCGGCGTTCACGCCGGTGGCGAGGGAGGCGACGAATTCGTGCGAATCCTTGTTCGTCGTGTTGCCGTAGCTGAGGCTCGCCTCGCTGCCGCTCATGCCGCGGCGCATCTTCACGTTGACGACACCCGCCACGGCATCGGCGCCGTAGATCGCCGAGGCACCGTCCTTCAGCACCTCGATGGACTCGACCGCCGCGAGCGGGATCGAGCCGAGATCGACAAAGGCTGTGGCCCCGCCGACGCCCACGGGATAGGCCGCCACACGGCGATTGTTAATCAGGATGAGTGTGGCCTCCGGGCCGAGGCCGCGCAGTGAAATCGTGCTCGCGCCGGGGGTGAAACCGAGGGCGTTGTTGGAGATCGGGACCGAGTTGGCATTAGAGACCGTGATCTTCTGCAGCAGCTCGGTGGTGCTTGTGAGGCCGGAGTCGTCGATGGTCTTGCGGTCGATGCGCACCACGGGCGAGGCGCCGGCCTCGACCGAGGTCTCGACCGAGGGGATATAGGAACCCGTGACGACAAACGCCTCGAGCTTCTGCTGCGGCGCGGGTTCGGCGGCCGGCGCGGCGGGCGCGGCCTGGGCGAGAAGGGGCGACGGGGCCAAGCTCGCGCCTGCGAGGAGGGCGAGTCCGGCCATGAACATCCGCGAGCGGATCGGTTTCATAGGTGCGATGGGGATGGAGGTGAGGTCAGCCGGCGGCACGAAGAAAGCGCGCGGGCAGCGCGGCCCGGCAAGCCAAATGAATGCAACGGGGCCGCTGGCCTCAGCCCAGCGCGAGCAACTCCGGCGCGCTGAACACCGCCTCGCCGCAGCGCAGCTCGCCATCGGAGAGGATTTTCGCCCGCAGCCCGCCGTGGCCGCGCAACCACACCTCGGCGCCGGGCGCGACGACCTGATCCATCCAATAGCAGGGCTTGGCCTCGCCCACGCCTTCAAACTCGATTCCGCCCAGCATGAAGCGCACTCCAGCCAGCGCCGGGAGATCGACGCCTTGGGTGATGACGTTGCGCCGAAACACCTCGGGCCGCAGGTCCGGCGCCCTGAACTCGCGCCGCGCCGCGGTCACGGTTTCCCACGCAAAAAACGTCACCTGTCCGTTGTAGTCGGGCCGGTAGCCGAAGAACCGATCGCCCTCGAGGCCGAGGCCGGCGCGGCAACGCACGGCGGCCACATCGACGGCCGGATGCGTGCCCGCAGGCTGGCCGTGCCGGCCGAAAAAATTATGGCCGGGCGAGATGAAGATATGACGGATGCAGGCCGTGCTCAACGCCCCGGAATCTACCACGCCGCGTGCCGGGTGCAATGAGACTTCCTCACTGCGGCGATGAGCGGCCCGCATCCGCGGGTGCCCCGATTACTTTCACCGGACCGACCTCGACGCGGCCGCCGGGCGGCGGGACGTATTTTTTCAGAAAGGCATCCACGCGCGTGTAGTGCGCGATGCTCAACTCTTCCTTCCGGAAGCCGTGGCCCTCCTTCTCCTCGACGATCATCTCGTAGGTTTTGCCGGCTTTCTTGAGCGCGGCCTCCATGTCCACGCCTTGGGACAGGCGCACGCGCGGGTCGTTCTTGCCATAGGCCATGAGGACAGGCGCGCGGATCTGATCAGCGAAGTTCACCGGCGACGTGTCGCGGAGGCGCTTCCGGTCGGCGGCGACCCCGAGGTCGCCGATGCGCGTCGAATACCAGTGCAGCCGGGTCTTGTTCATGCCGTCGCCGGTGGGGACAAGCTCGGCGATGTCGACGACGCCCACGTAATTGATGCCGGCACAGTAGAGCTCGGGGGTGAAGGCGAGGCCCGCCATTGCCGCGTAGCCGCCATAGCTGGCACCGGCGATCACGACGCGCTGCGGATCGGCGAGGCCCTGGGCCACAGCCCAGCGCACGGCGTCGGTGAGATCGTCCTGCATCTCCAGGCCCCATTTTTTCCAGCCAGCGCGCTCGAACTTGGCGCCGTAGCCGCCGGAACCGCGGTAGTTGACCTGCAGCACGGCGTAGCCGCGGTTGGCGTAGAACTGCACCTCCGGATCGAAGCCCCACGAGTCGCGGATGCCGAAGGGTCCGCCGTGGGGATGAATGACGAGGGGAAGATTCTTCGGGTCACGGCCGACCGGCAGCGTGAGGTAGGCGTGGATTTTCAGGCCGTCGCGCGCCGGGAAGGAGACCGGCTGCATCGGCGCCATCTGATCGGGATCGATGCCGGGCTTGATGACGGCGAGCTCCTCGATCTTTTTCGTCGCCGCATCGAAGAGATAATAGACGCCGGGATCGCGATCGCCGCTGGACCGGATCAGGCGGCGCGAGCCGTCGGGCGCGGCGTGCAGGAGGCGGTTGGTGGTGCCGGGGAGCGAGGCGTCGATGCGCGCGTGGAGCGCCGCGATCTCGGGGTCGAGCCAATGGAAGCGGGGGCGCTCGGCATTGATGGAAAGGCCCACGATTTTCTGCTTCGCCTCGTCCCACACGAGGTCGTCAACGTCGTAGACCGGATCGCCGTGGACCATCTCGCCCATCGTGCGCGTCGCCGTGTCGTAACGATAGACGGCGGTGGTGTCGCGGCCGAGGTTGGACGCGACGAAGAGCGTGCGGTCGTCGCCATCGAACGCGAGCGGGCGCCAGCCGGGTTCGTCGGCCTGATGCGTGTGCACCGGCGTGAGCGTGCCCTTGGCCGGATCGCGGAGCAGGACGGTGGTGGTGAGGCCTTGCACGGCGACGGCCGCGCGGACGACCCGCTGGCGGTCGAGCACCCAGCGGCGGACCCAGCCCGGGTTGGCGACCTCCAGCGTGAGTTTTCCGGTCTTGAGATTCATCAGGCAGACGTCCGGCCCCTGCGCCTCGGTGAGGTTGCCGAGGACGAGGATGTGCCGCGGGTCCTTGGGCAGGCGCGCGAGGAAACCGCGGAAATTTTGGTTGGCCGCGCGCTCGGAGCCGAGTTCGCCCATGCCGCCGACGAGGAGCGTGCGATCGGTGCCGTCGCGATTCACGGCAAAGACGGTGGCGCCTTCCTGCCCATCCGTGTCCTTGAGGAAGATGATCCGATCATTGCTGGCCCAGAGGATGCCGCCGACATCGTTGTCCTTGAAGCTGGTGAGGAGATTCTTGGTTTTCTTCTCCAGATCGATGACCGCGAGGTTCAGGCGGCGCTCGTAGGGCACGAGGCAGGCGATGCGTTTGCCGTCGGGCGAAAACGTGAGCGAGGAGAGGTTGGCCTTCTTGAAGAAAGTCTCGACGGGCAGCTCGGGGGGCGGCGCGGCGCGGAGGGTGAAGGCCAGGAGACAGCAGGCCGCAAGGCCGGCACGGCGGGGCAGGAGTTTCATGGGGTGAAAAAAGCGCGCTTCCGGGAGAGGAAGCGCGCAGGAGGGAAACGGAGCGGTCCGGACCGCGCGCTGGATTAGAAGCGGCGGCTCGCGCGGAGATAGCCGGAAATGCCGAGCGCGCCAGCACCGTAGATGCGGTCGTCGAAACCGAGGCTGCGGAATCCGTTCGGCGGCGGCTGGGTGTCGAAGACGTTGGTGATACCGAGCGTGATCGAGGTGCGCTGGAAGCCGCGGTAGCTGATCGAGGGATTCACGAGGGTGAAGACGTTCTCGCCCCAGCCGGCGGTGGTCCAGTTGTCGTTGAAGAATTTCCCGACGACATCGACGGTGGTGCGGGCGCTCCAGTTCTTGTAGCTCCAGCCGAGGCTGTAGTTGTAGCGCCACTCAATGTCGAAGGCCAGGCCGGTGTTGTTGAAGAAGCCCAAGCCAGTGCCGGCATCGGAGCCCTTCTTAATCACCTGCTGGACATCGGCGGTGAAGGTGTAGGTGCCGGTGCGAGTGTTGCGCAGGGTGTAGCGCAGGCCGTAATCGAGTCCGCGGAAGAGCTGCAGGCCGAGGTTGTTGGAGATCGAGGCGATGCGGACGATGCGGCCGGCAGAGCCATCGGTCGTGGCCTCGCGCTCAATGGCGTTGGGGAAGAGGCGGCGGCCTTCGGCGGAGAGCAGGTAGGTGGCTCCGAGCGAACTGATGACGTTGGTGATCTGGGTGTCGAAGTAGTCGACGCTGAAGCTCAGACCCTTGACCGCCGGGACTTCGAAGACGGCACCGGCATACTGGACCTTGCCCTCCTCGGGTTTGAGGTTGGGATTGCCACCGACGCGCGTGGGGAGCTGCCGGGCCGCATCCTGCGGGCGCAGGGGATCGAGCAGGCTTGTGCTGGTGATGGCGTTGGACTGCGGGGCGTAGAGCTGGCCGAGGTCGGGAGCCTTGAAGGACTCGGAGTAGGAGGCGCGCAGGACGACGTTGAGGAAGCGCGTGTCGGGCAGGCGCAGCTTCACGCCGTATTTGGGCTTGGTGGTGTTGCCGAAATCGCTGTAGCGCTCGTGGCGGACGGCGAGCTGGAATTCGAGCCACTTCTGCACGGGTGCGGTGGCTTCGGCGTAAACGGAGTCGCTGTTGCGCCGACCCTTGAAGGAAGGGACGCCCGTGTAGCCGAGGTAGTTGTTGGGCTCCGGGTCGGAGCGGAGGTTGTCGCGACGGTGCTCGACACCGGTGGCGATACCAAGATCGCCGCCACCCCGCCAGGGCAGCTCAAGGAGTGCGCCATTGATGGAGGCATCGTAACCAAGGCTGTCGATCTTGCCGTCGTGGCCGCGGGAGCGGGTGTAGAGCTTGCGATCGAACTCCGGATCCTCGGAGGGGCCGAAGGGGTTCCAAGCCGTGGCGCGGGTCGTGCCATTGAGGGCGTTTTGGAAGGTCGAGGCCAGAATGAGATCGGAGTCACGCGTCGAATCGTTTTGCCCGTAGCTGACGGCGGCCTCCCAGTTCCACTTGCGCAGGACGGTGCCGCGCAGGCCGGCCACACCGGAGATGGTGGTGGTCTTCACCTCGCGCCGGGGGAGATAGCTGCTGCGATAGGAGAAGGGGGCGCTCGTGGCGGTGGCGGTGAGGTTGAGGCCGGTGGGATTGTAGGGGTTGCTGGCCGGAAGCGTGAGGCCCGCGAGGGTGGTGGTGAAGCCGTAGGGCTGCTGCATGTAGTTGGTGATGCCCCGGCTGAACATCCCGTTGGCGAAGAAAGTGGCGTTCTCCGTGAGGACGCGGCTGATGCTGACGTTGGCTCCGAGGCTCTCGCTCTCCGGAAAAAGCTGGGTGACGTTGGCGAAATCGTAGCGGTTGCTTTGCGGGAGCGCAGCCGTGGAGGTGCCGGCATAGACGAAGCTCGAGCGGTTGGGATTGGCCGTGGGCGTGCCGTTGGGGATGTAATAGATGCCCGCCGCGGTGCCGAGACCGGAGGAGGTCGCTTGCGCCGCCGTGAGCGAGAGGTAGGACGGGAAGAAGATGGTGCTGGTCATGTTCTGACCCTTCTGCCCGAGGTAGGTGTAGTTGGTGGTGGTCACCCCGTAGTCCTTGATGAAGCTGTCGTGACGATTCTGGAGGGTCAGACCGGCGGTGATTTCCCAGCCGTTCTTGGAGAGGCCGGTGAAGATGTTGAGAGTCTTGCGCAGCGTGTCGTGCCGCAGGGCGCTGGAGACGGTGAAGTCCACCGAGGAGCCTTCATAGTTCTTCTTGAGGATGATGTTCATCACGCCGGTGATGGCATCCGAACCGTAGATGGCGGAGGCACCATCCTTCAGGAACTCGAGGCGCGAGATGGCCGCCTGCGGGATGCTGTTGAAATTGAAGACCGTCTGCGGAGTGCCGCTGGCGCTGTTGGCGAGGGCGTAGGGCACGCCGCGGCGCCCGTTGACCAAGGTGAGCAGGCGGTTGGAGCCGAGTCCGCGGGGATTGATGGTAGCCGCACCGGTGACAAAGCTGCCGGTCGTAAACTCCGAGACCGCCGTGCTGTTGTTGTAGGGCAGGCTCTGGACGAACTCGCCCAGCGTGGCCAGGCCCTTGTCCTCGATCGCCTGCGCAGTGTAGGTGACCACGGGCGACGCGGTCTCGTAATCGAGCCGCTTGATGCGCGAGCCGGTGACCTCGAAGGCCTCCAGTTTGGCGGGCGCCTCTTTCTTCGTGTCCGCCGCCGGCGCGGAGGCAGTCGGAGCTGGAGCTGGAGCGGTCTGGGCCGCGAGGGAGCCGGCCAGGAGGAATGCGACAAAACCAAGGCAGGCAGCCGCAGACGCGGCCGCCGGGAGCGGTGTGTTCATGGGTAGCAGTGGTGTGGAGGAGGCGTCGCCGGCCAGTGGATGCAGACCGGGGTTGTGGTGACGGTTTATGACACAGCGACAGGAGCCGCGTTTGGCAACGCCGAAGTCGCACTATTGTAACCCGCGCGACAGGGCCTGCGCCACGACCCCAAAAAAAAGACCGGGCCCCATGGGAGGCCCGGTCATCAGTGAAGCGGGGCGCTAGCCCCGGTCGATCGCAGGAATCGACTTAGAACTTATACTTCGCCTGCACGTAAACGAGGCGGCCGATCGGATCGTAGGCGTTGATGTCGTGCGACTGGTTGCCCTCGGAGGGGATGCGCGGCGGGAACTTGTTGAAGACATTGTTCACGCCGACCGTGGCCGAGAGGCCCTTGAGCCAGCGATGGCTGTTGGGGCCGAAGGCGTAACTGGCCTGCACGTCGAACTTGTGGTATTTGCGCACGCGCACGCTCGGGATGCTGCCGAGATCGTCGAGCGAGGGGATATAGGTATGGCCGATGCCGGCGCCGATGTTCTTGAACGTCCAGTCAAGACGGTTGTTCAGGCGGTAGCGGGGGAAAACGCCGTTGCTGTTTGTGCCGCGCTGGTAGAAGCCGTCTTGGTAGCCACGCGGGGCCACCGTGGGCAGATCCTGCACGTAGTAGTTGCGGATGTAGGTGCCCATGACGGTGCCTCGCACTTTGCCCCAGTTCTGCGTCGGGAGGTCGTAAGTGACCTTCACATCCATGCCGTCCTGATTGTAGCCGGTGACGTTAACGTTGGTCGTCGTGAGCCAAATCGCGTCCGACGCTCCGCCCGTGACCTGACCTGGCGCAGTGATTGCCGCGCCCGTGCCGAAATAAAGCTCGCCAGCGACACTCGTCCCCTGACGAACCAACGAGGCGAACGGCGAGGCAGGACCCCGGCGCTCGACGTCCGTAACGATTGTGATGGCAGGAATGGTGCTGATGAGGTCCCGCTCATCGATGTTGAACCAATCGGCCGAAATGGAGAGACCTTTGATAACCTTGGGCGACCAAACTACGCCAGCCGTCCAGTTCCGGGACTCCGACGGATTGAGATTCCTGTTCGAGCCGGTCTGCTGGCGATACTGACGCTGGCCGGAGTTAGTGCCCAAGGGCTGGCCGGCTGAGTTGTAGCGCGGAATGTTGATGGAAGCGGTGAATCCTTGGCTGAGCGGGCCGTAAAGCTGATACAGGGTGGGGGCCACGAAAGACTCCGAATAAGTTGCGCGGAGCATCAGCTCGTCGTTGAAGGGCAGCCAACGGATCGAATACTTGGGCGTGGTCGGGTCCGAGGTCGTGCTGTATTTGTCGTAGCGGCCAGCGATCGAGGCCTCGAGCGTGCGGAAAAAGGGCACAGAGCTGCGCTCGCTGAAGATGGGCACGCGAACTTCGGCGTAAAAGCCGTCGACGTTCTGGCGGGCGTTGAAAGGCTGGCGGGGCGTGGCTTGCAGCCAGTTGCCGGTCTGGTCGTTGCGGTCGTTGGTGAAGTCGAGTTCCTCCCAGACGAAGCCGGCGCCTACGCCGAGCTTCACATCGCCGGCGGGCAGGCGGAAGACCGTGCCGGCAGCCTGCACATCAAGCTGGCGAAGGGTGCTGAAAAAGTCGCGCACCTGCGTGCCGAGCATGCCCTCAATGACGCCAGGGGCTTGGTTACGGGCGAAGGCATTGAAGGTCTGGTTGGCCACAGCCGCGAAATAAGCGGTCGCATCAATGAGGTTCCGGTTGCGGAAATTGTGGATCGACTTGTTGAAGTTGGCGCCGGCCTCGAATGTCCAGTCGCCAGCGATCTTACCCTTGGCACCAACCACACCGTGGATGTTGGTCGTCTCATTGGCATAGATGCGGGGAAACTTCAGGAAACGGTTGCGCGCCGTGACCGGGATGTTGAACGGGTTCGAGGGATGATTCGCCGCGATCACGCCGGTGACAGGCTGCGCATTGAGCACGCTCTCGGTGTTGTTGAGTGAGTAGATGAGGTCGCCGAAGAGCGTGAGGTCGGGTGTGAGACGATGCTCGATCGCCGTCGTGAAACTGCGGCGCTCAGCCTTGAGCAGCAGGGTAGGGTAGCTGGCAAGGTCGACCACCTGGGAGGCCGCTGTCTGGTCCATCGGGCCGCGGTAAGTGCCGTTGGCCACGAGCTGCGAGGGGGTTAGGTCAAGATTTAGCCCCGGTGCGTTCAAGCTCGGGTTCAGCGTGTAGTAGACTTGGCCGTTAGCGCCATCGAGGAAGTCGATTACTCCGGCAAACGAAGGCGTGCGGAAGAGACCGGTCGAATACGGGCGCTCATACTGGATGAGCGGATCGCTTTTCTTCCACTCGGTGGTGAAGAGGACGCTCGTCTTGTCCACGGTTGCGCCGCCGACCATGTAATAAGAACGGTTGGCCCAGTGACCCTTGTTGGTGCTGAAGCTATAGGAGCCACCGATCTCAGCGCCGTTGTAGTTTTTCTTCAGGATGATGTTCACCACACCCGAAACGGCGTCGGATCCATAGAGGGCGGAGGCACCATCAGTGAGGATTTCCACGCGCTCGATGGCCGAAAACGGAATGGTGCTCACGTCGACGAACGTGCTTCCACCGGTGGCGGCCACCGGGGAGGTCGCAGCGCGGCGACCATTGATGAGGACGAGCGTCGAGCGATTGCGCAGCGAGATGGCGGAGCCGCCGTTGCTGTCGCCGGAGTTGACGTTGCCGACATCGGAACCGAGGTTGTTGGCTCCATAGAGAGACGGCAAACTGGAGCGCAGGACGTCGATGAGGTCGGTTGTGATGCCGGTCTTCTCGAGTTCCGGCGCGCCGATGATGGTCAGGGGCACCGTGGTCGAGCCCGCGGCCACCGGAATCAGGGTGCCGGTGACGGTGAACTTCTCGAGCTTGACGGTCTCTTCGGGTTTATTGGCGGCGGGCTGAGCCAGCGCCGAGGGGGAGACAGCCGCGCCCGCAAAAAGGGAAAGCGCAGCCGTAAACTTCCGCATGCGGATGTTCATAGTAGTGTTCGTTGGTTGTGTGGTTGTGGGAACAGCCAATGCGGCGTAAGCCGCGTTAGTTGTGGGCGCAGGAGGCTAAATCCTGTGTCATAATACAAGCCATTTTTGAACGACCCCAAAAGCCGATGAAAGTTCACGCCACGCCGCGCGCTTGCCTTTCCGGCTCGTCCGGACCTCGTCGGTGACCGCGATGAGAGAACTCTCCGCCATCGTCAGCGCCCTGCTCGCGCCTCCCGTCGGCCCGACCGTGCTGGCCACGCTCGTGTCGGCCGAAGGCTCATCCTACCGCCGTCCCGGGGCCCGGCTGCTGCTGCTCGCCGACAGCCGCCGCGTGGGCTCCATCAGCGGGGGTTGCCTGGAGGAAGATGTCATAGCGCGCGCGACCAAGGTCCGGGCAACGGGCGTGGCCGAAGTCGTTGTCTATGACACCACCAGCGAAAACGACCTCGTCTGGGGCGTGGGTCTGGGCTGCCACGGTGTCGTCCGCGTGTTAATCGAGCGGTTGCCGCCGGCCCCGGCTTGGGTGCAGGCCCTGGCGCGTAGCTTCGAGAAACGGCAGCCCACCGCCTTGAGCGTCATCCACGGCGGCGAGGACCGCGGAAGCTGGGGCACGCGGCTCGCCGCGCCCGGCGACTGCCCCGACTCGCAGCGGCTTTTCTCCGAGACCGTCGCGCCGCCGACCGCGCTCGTCATCTTTGGCGCGGGCGACGATGCCCAACCTCTTTCGCGTCTCGCTCATGAATTAGGCTGGCAGGTCACGGTCGCGGACCCGCGGGCGGCCCTCGCCACCGCGGCCCGCTTCCCCACCGCTCACCGGTTCGTGGTCGGCCCGGCGGATGCGCTCGTCGCCCAAGCCGCCCCGGATGCCGCCACGCTCGCGGTCGTGATGACCCACCACTACGTGCACGACGTGCCCCTGCTCCGCGATCTGCTCGCCCGTCCCCTCGCCTACCTCGGCCTGCTCGGCCCCCGCCAACGCGCGGAAAAAATCCTCGCCGACCTCGCGGCCCACGGCCGCACCGTCACGCCCGCGCAACGCGCCCGACTTCACGCCCCGGTTGGCCTGGACCTCGGGGCCGATGGCCCGGAGCAAGTCGCCCTCTCGATGCTCTCCGAGATGCAGGCCACGCTCGCCGGCCGCGACGCCCGCCCTCTCCGCGAACGCACCCGCCCGATCCATGACTGAGCCGGATCAGGCCCTGCGCTTCGGCGCGATCATCCTCGCCGCCGGCGCCTCGACGCGACTCGGCACGCCGAAACAACTCCTCCTAGTCGAAGGCCGGCCGTTGCTCGTCCGCGCCGTCGAATCCGCGCTCGCCTCGCCGGCGTGGCCGGTCGTGGTCGTGCTTGGCGCGCACGCGGAGAAAATCCGCCCCGCGCTCGCCCGCCTGCCTGTGCTCATCGCCGAGAATCCCGCGTGGGCCGAGGGCATGGCCTCCTCGCTCCGCGCCGGCATCACCACCCTGCGCCAATTCTCCCGCCGCCTGGACGCCGCGCTCGTCGCCCTGTGCGACCAGCCGGCGTTTTCCGCTGAGACGATCGATCGGCTCGTCGCCGCGCAACGCGCCACCGGGCGCGGCATCGTGGCCGCGCGCTACGGCGGACGGCCGGGGGCACCGGCGCTTTTTCTGCGCGAGCACTTCCCGGCCCTGGCCGCGCTCACGGGTGAGGAAGGCGCGCGCTCCCTGCTCCACGACGACCCGGCGCGCGTCGCCACCGTCGATCTGCCCGAGCTCGCCCTCGACCTCGACACGCCGGCGGATGTGGCCCGGCTGCGCTCGTCGTAGCAGCGGGCGTCCCTGCCCGCTGGTTCAGAGTGTGCGTCAAACGTCAGGGGGCAGAGACGTCCGCTGCTACAACTGCGCCTTGATCTCCCGCGCCCGGGCCAGGGCCGTCTCAATCTCAGGCGCCCGCACCGTGAAATGCCCCATCTTTCGCCCAGCCCGGGGCTCGGCCTTGCCGTAGAGGTGCAGTTTCGCGCGCGGCTCCGCGAGGAGGGCCGCCCAATTCGGCTCCCGCCTTTCGCCGCCCGCCTCCTGTTTCCCGTCTCCGGCAAACCAGGCATCACCGAGGATGTTCACCATCACCGTCGGCTCGCGCACGCCCACCGCGCCTAGCGGCAGCCCGCACACGGCGCGCACGTGCTGCTCAAACTGACTCGTCTCGCACCCGTCGATCGACCAGTGGCCGCTGTTGTGCGGGCGGGGGGCGAGCTCGTTCACGAGCACTTCGCCGCCAGTCGTCACAAACATCTCCACGGCGAGCAGGCCGACCACGCCGAGTTTTTCCGCGATGGCCGCCGCGAGCCGCTCCGCGTCGCGCGCCACGTTCTCGTCCACGCGCGCCGGCACGATCGAGAAATCGAGGATGTGGTGCGTATGGATGTTTTCCGCGACGGGAAAGGCCCGCGTCTCGCCCGTGGTGCTCCGCGCCACGATCACCGAGACTTCGCAGGCAAAGTCCACCCAGCGCTCCACCACGCAACGCCGCCCGCGGAAAATCGCCACCGCGCGCTCCAGGTCCGCGGCATCGGAGATCTTCATCTGGCCTTTGCCGTCGTAGCCGAAGTCCGCGGTCTTCACCACGCAGGGCAGGCCCACGTCCGAGACCGCCGGCTCGATGTCACCATCGAGCGCCTCGGCGTAGCGCGCGTGCGGGAAGCCGTGGGTGCGCAGCCAAGCCTTCTCGCGCTGGCGGTTCTGCGTCGTGTGCAACACCTCCGCGCGCGGATGCAGCGGCACGAGCGGCGCGATGGCGGCGAGCGGCGCGCTCGGGATGTTTTCAAACTCATAGGTCACGACCGCGCACTCGCGCGCGAAGGCCGTGAGCGCCGCGGTGTCGTCGTAGGGCGCGTTGACCTCCTTGTTCGCCACCGCGCCCGCCGGGCACGGTCCCGCCGGCTCGAAGACCTGCACGCGATAACCGAGCGACTGCGCCGCCTGCCCGAGCATCCGCCCGAGCTGGCCGCCGCCGAGGATACCGAGGGTTTTGCCGGGAGGAATCATGAGGAGCTGAGAGCTGAGAGCTGAGAGTCCACAGCCGCAAGCCCCGGCTCCGTCCCATCAAGGTGTTTGCTTTCAGCTCCAGACTCTGGGCTCTCAGCTCGCGCTTGCCTCCGGCAAACGCGCCTTGAGCACTTTCTTCGTCTGCGCCGCGCGGAATTTTTTCCACGCCTTCGCCGTCGCCGCATCGCCGAGGCCGACGATCGAGGCCGCAAACAGCGCCGCGTTGATCGCGCCCGCCTTGCCGATGGCAAAGGTAGCCACCGGCACGCCGCCCGGCATCTGCACAATCGAGAGGAGCGAATCCATGCCCTTCAGCGCATGCGACTCCACCGGCACGCCCAGCACCGGCAGCGTCGTCAGCGACGCCGTCATGCCCGGCAGGTGCGCCGCGCCGCCCGCGCCCGCGATGATCGCCTTGAGTCCGCGGCGCTCCGCGCCCTCCGCGTAGCTCACCATCAGCTTCGGGGTGCGATGCGCGGAGACGACCCGCTTCTCAAACGGCACGCCCAGCGCCTCAAGCTGCGCGGCCGCGTGCTGCATCGTCTCCCAATCCGACGTGCTGCCCATGATGATTCCGACAAGTGGCTTGGCCATGTGAAGGCCCGCACGCTCGCGATCGCGTGGCTCCGTCGCAAACCGAAAACCGCCAAGCCGGGCTTGCGCCGGGCCGCGACACCCGCCCCATTCTCGGCCAGCCAAGCCTGACCCCACCCCGCGCCCGCCCCATGCGCCGCCTTCTGCCCCTTCTGTTGCTCGCGTCGCTATTGCCGCAGTCGTCCGCCGTGCCACCCGCGCCGCGCCACGGCGAAAAACTCGTCGTCATCAACGACGACGGCTTCAGCGGTTTCTTCGAGGGCCGCTACCGCAACGCCGAGGATCTGCGCGCGCAGGTGCTGCGCTTCCGCGACACGCCCGTCGCCGTGCTCGAATGGTGCATCGTGCAGGGCAGCCGCACCAACTTTCCCTCGCGCGCCGTCGAGCTCGTCGGCGCGGGCCAGACCGAGTTCGGCCGCCGCGGCGATCAACTCGTGACCGAGACCTATCGTCGCCTCGCCGCCGAGGGCATCGACACGCTGCAGACCGTAGCCCGCGCCTGCCGCGAAGCCGGCATCCTCTGCTACGCCTCGATGCGGATGAACGGCGACTACTCGCCCACGGGTTCCGATCCCACGCTGCCCCGCCAGTTCAACGGCGATTTCTGGCACGCGCACCCCGAGTTCCGCGTGCGCGATGCCAAGGGCACACCCGGCACCAAGCTCTCCTACGCCTTCGCCGAGGTGCGCGCCCACAAACTCGCCCACCTGCGCGAGGCCGCCGCCCGCGACATCGACGGCCTCCACCTCGATTTCCTCCGCCACCCGCCGTTCTTCGGCTACGACGAACCGCTCGTGCACGCCTTCCGTGAAAAACACGGCGTCGATCCCCGCACTCTCCCCGCCAGCGATGCCCGCTGGATCGCGCTGCGCGCCGAGGCCATGACCGGCTTCGTGCGCGACGTGCGAGCGCTGCTCGATGAGGCCGGCGCGAAAAAAGGCCGCCGACTCGGCCTCGCCGCCCGCATCGACCACCGCGAATACCTCGCGCTCGGCTGCGACCTCGCCGCCTGGCTGCGCGAGGGCCTGCTCGACTACGTCGCCATCGCGCAGCGCACGCTCGGTGGCTACGAGTTCGACCTCGCGCCCTTCGTCGCGCTGGCGCGCGGCTCCGGCTGCGCCGTGCTCTTCGGCGAGGAAGCCATCACGACCGGCCACGACCTCACCGCCGCGGAGGACAAGCTTGTCGCCGCCGGCAAGATGGCGCCGCCCAAGCGCGGCCAGCTCACACCCGACCAATACCGCGGGCGCGCCGCCCGCTGGTTCGCCGCCGGTGCCGATGGCCTCCACCTCTTCAACGAAAACGACCCCGCGGTGCTCCGCGGGCTTTCCGCCGTCACCGCTTCGCCCAAACAAACGACCCTACCATGAAACCCATCGGCTCCACCCTGCTCCGCCTTGCGCTGCTCGCGCTCGGCCTGGCCACCGCGCTCCGCGCCCAGACCCCCACCGGCCTCGTCGAAGGCCGCGTTCTCAACGCCGCCAGCGGCACCTATGTCGAGGGCGCACGCGTCAGCGTCGAGGGCACCGCGCTCGAGACGTTCACGGACGAGACAGGCCGTTTCCTCCTCGCCGGCGTGCCGGCGGGCGAGGCGCGCGTGCGCGTGTTCTACACGGGCGCCGCGCCCTACGCCGCGACAGTGCGGATCGCCGCGGGCCAAGCCGCGACGCACGATGTCTCGCTCGGCGTCACGCCCGGGGCCTCCGGCGCGCGCGGCGAGGCCGTGAAGCTCGACCGCTTCGTCGTCGGCGAATCGCGCGAGATGGAGGGCGCCGCCATCGCGATCAACGAGCAGCGCTTCGCCTCGAACATCAAGACCGTGGTCTCGACGGATGAGTTTGGCGCGGTCGCCGAGGGCAACGTCACCGAATTCCTGAAATACCTCCCCGGCGTGACGGTGGACATGAGCGGCGGCGATGGCCGCTACATCTCCATCGAGGGCGCGCCCAATGCCAACACCCCGATCACCCTCGGCGGCATCAGCCTCTCCTCGCCCGGCGACAACAACACCAGCCGCGGCGTCGAGGTCGGTTTCTTCAACCTCAACAACGTCTCGCGCATCGAGGTCTCGTTCTCCCCCACGCCTGACTCGCCGGGCAAGGCCCTCGCCGGCTCCGTGAATCTCGTGCCGCGCAGTTCGTTCGAGCGCGCCCGGCCCGTCTTCAACGGCAGCACCTACCTGCTCATGCGCGACGACCACCGCGGCCTCGGCAAAGGCGCGGCGATGTATCGCGATCCGCGGCGCAAGGTCTGGCCCGGCGCGGATTTTTCCTGGGTCGTGCCCGTGAACAAACGCTTCGGCTTCACGCTCTCCGCCGGTGCCTCCACGCAATACTCCAGCCAGGATCGCGCCACCAACGTCTGGCGCGGGGTCTCCACCGCCACCGCCGGCACCGCGTTTCCCGCCACCACGCCCGGCCGCCCGTATCTCTCGCAGTTCACCCTCCAGGACGGGCCCAAGGAATCCGACCGCGACTCGCTCGGGCTCACGCTCGACTTCCGGCTCTCCGCCCACGACCGCATCGCGTTCTCGTATCAGTATTCATCGTTCGACGGTTGGATTTCCAGCCGCACGCTCGCCTTCATCCCCAACCAGATCGTCGCGGCCTCCATCTCGCCGACCTCCGTGCAAGGTGTGGCGGGCGTCGGCCAGCTCACGCTCAACAACGGCAACAACCGCGTCCGCGAAAACCGCACCTACCTGCCCACCTTCACCTGGCGCCACGACGGCCCGCTCTGGAAACTCGATTTCGCCACCGGCCGCGCCTACGGGAAAAACGCCATCCGCGACATGGACAAGGAGCGCTTCCTCGGCGTCCAGTCGCGCCGCACCGGCGTCACGATCGGCTTTGCCGACACCGGCTACCTCCGCCCGGGCGTGATCACCGTCGTCGACAACGCCACGGGCCGCCCAGTCGACCCCTACCGGCTCGAGAACTACGCGCTCAACACCCTCACCTCCACGCCGCAGCGCGCCTCCGACATCAACTTCACCGCCACGGCCAACGCCCGGCGCGATTTCTACTGGGCCGTGCCCGTCACGCTGCGCACCGGCCTCGACTTCCGCCAGACGCAGCGCGACATGCGCACCTGGACCTCGACCTACACCTACGTCGGACGCGACGGCCGCGGCAACCTCACCAACGGCACCGCCCTGCCCTTCCTCGACCCGCTCTTCTCCACGCGCTTCGCACCCTACGGTTTCCCGCAGATCCAGCACCTCGATTCGCAGGAGGTCTTCGCCTACTGGCGCGCGCACCCGAACGAGTTCACGTTCGACGAAAACGGCAACTACCGCTCGCACGTCTCCAATTCCAAGCGCGCCAAGGAATCCGTCTCCGCCGCCTACCTCCGCGGCGACGTCGCGCTGTTCAACCGCCGCCTCCTCCTCGTCGGCGGCCTGCGCGCCGAGCAGACCGACGTCGAGGCCGAGGGCCCGCTCACCGACCTCTCGCGCAACGTCCAGCGCGACGCCCAGGGCCGCCCGCTCCGCAACGCCGCCGGCGCCGTCATCCCGATCACGACCAACGCCCTCGAGACCTCGCGCCTCACCTTTCTCGAGCGTGCCTCGCACGTGGAGAAACAATATCTCCGCTTCTTCCCTTCGCTCAACGCCACCTACACCCTGCGCGAGAATCTCCTCCTCCGCGCCGCCGTCTCGACCAGCCTCGGCGCGCCCGACTTCAACCAATACGCTGGCGGCCTCACCCTCCCCAACACCGACAACCCGCCCACCGCCGGCAACCGCATCGTCGTCAACAACGCCGCCATCAAGCCCTGGACCGCCAACACCCTGAAGGTCCGCGCCGAGTATTACTTCGCCGGCGTCGGCCAGATCTCGTTCGGCGCCTACCGCCGCCATTTCCAAAATTTCTTCGGCGCCACGTTCTTTCCCGCCACGCCCGAGTTCCTCAGCCTCTACGGCCTCGATGCCGACGAATACGGCGCCTACGAGGTCAGCACGCAGTATAACGTGCCCGGCACCATCCGCATCGAGGGCCTCGACTTCGCCTACCGGCAGGCGCTCACCTTCCTGCCTTCATGGGCGCGCGGGCTCCAGGTCTTCGCCAACGGCAGCCTCCAGCGCTCCAACGCCCGGCGCGGCTTCCTCGGCGGCAGCGGCTTCAACGACATTCCGCGCAACGCCGCCTGGGGCGTGAGCCTCACCCGCCCGCGCTACAACGTCCGCCTCAACTGGACGTGGCGCGACGAGCAGCGCCGCGGTGAGATCACCGGCCAGAGCATCGAGGCCGGCACCTACAACTACACCCCCGGCTTCACCAAGCTCGACCTGCTCGGCGAAGTCACCGTGTGGCGCCGGGTCGCCGTCTTCGTGAATCTCCGCAACGTCGCCGACATCCCCGACCGCGGCACGACCCGCGGCCCCAGCACCCCCGAGCACGCCACCCTCCGCTTCCAGGAACGCTACGGCTCCCTCTGGACGATCGGTGTGAAGGGGACGTTTTGAACGCCCTGCCCCCGGGCGTTTGCCCAGATCGTCTGGTCATCAAAAACAACCGCCCCACCGGCGACTATTTCTCCCCCACAACGCCATGACGCTGTTTCGCCGGGGGCGCCTGCCCTGCCTGACGCTCGCCTTCATCGCCTTCTCCGCCGCCGCGGCTGAGCCCTCGCAGTTCTCCGCGTGGCGCGAAAAAATGTCGCCCATCGTCCCGCTCACCTACGTTGCGCGTCACACCGCGACGCCGATCGTGATCGATGGGAGAATCGATGATACCGCCTGGGCGGCGGCCCCGTGGACGGCGGACTTCACCGACATCGAGGGCGACGCCAAACCGAAGCCCCGTTTCCGCACGCGCGCGAAAATCCTCTGGGACGATCAATTTCTCTACATCGCCGCCGACCTCGAGGAACCGCACGTCTGGGGCAAACTCACGCAGCACGACGCCGTGATTTTCCACGACCCCGACTTCGAGGTCTTCCTCGATCCCGATGGCGATACGCACAATTACTTCGAATTCGAACTCAATGCCCTCAACACCGGCTGGGATCTTTTCTTGCCGAAACCCTACATGGATGGCGGCAAGGCGCGCAACGACTGGGAAATCCCGGGCCTCAAAACCGCCGTCCACATCCGCGGCACCCTCAACGACCCGGGCGACACCGACACCGGATGGACGCTGGAAATGGCTTTCCCCTGGACGGCCTTCACGCCGCCTGGCGGCACATCCGCAATCAGCCCGCAGGCACCCGCCGAGGGTGCCGTGTGGCGCATGAATTTCTCCCGCGTCGAGTGGCAGATCACCACGGCCGGCGGACGCTACGAAAAGATCCCCAAGACTCCCGAGGACAACTGGGTCTGGTCACCGCAGGGCGTGATCGACATGCACCGGCCCGAGATGTGGGGCCGCCTCCTCTTCACCCGTCGGCCCGGCGGCGAACCCGTCGTCGTCCCGCCCGTGGCCGGCCACATGGCCCGCCGTGTCGCGCTCGATCTCTACTACGCGCAGCGCGACTTCTTCAAAACGCACCGGCGCTGGGCCACCACGCTCGCCGAACTCGGATGGCCCGTGCCCGCCGGCACCGAGCCACCCGCCTTTGCGGCAACCGCCGAGGGCTATGAATTCTCTGTGCCCTTCAACGAAGGCCCGCGCCCGCGCAAGTGGACCATCCGGCAGGATCGCCGGCTGACGCTCGACTAGGCCTTGAGCGATTATAGCGCGCAATAATGTAGCGCCCCTGATCTGATGCGTGATGGCCCTTGGCGGAACTGGTGTTGAATGCGGAAGAAACCGCCGAGCTCACGACGAGGGCCCGCCGGCCAAAGTCGGATCAGCGCGCGACGCTGCGCGCCAATGGCAGCGCATTCCCCATCACCGGAAACCAGTGCGAGGCGCTCAGCCAAGCCCGCGGGGATATTTCCTTTGTGCCCCCGATTCACTGTGTTTTCTTTCGCGTCCTTCTCCCCGCTCCATGACCCCTGAGCAAAACCTCGCGCGTCTCGCGCTCACGCTCCCATCCGCGCCCAAGCCCGTCGCCGTCTATCGTCCCGTCGTCGTCGCAGGTGGCCTCGCCTATGTCTCCGGCCACGGCCCCGTGTGCGCCGATGGCTCGCTGATCAAGGGCCGCGTCGGCGCCGACCTCGATCTCGCGCAGGGTCACGCGGCCGCGCGGCAGGTGGGGCTCGCGATCCTCGCGACGGTGCGCGCGCACTTCGGGTCGCTCGACCGCGTGAAGCGCGTGGTGAAGACGCTCGGCATGGTGAACTCCGCGCCCGACTTCCTCGATCACCCGAAAGTCATCAACGGTTGCAGCGAACTCTTCGCCGAAATCTGGGGCCCGGAAAACGGCATCGGCGCGCGCAGCGCCGTCGGCATGGGCCCGCTCCCCGGCAACATCGCCGTGGAGATCGAGGTGATCTTCGAGGTGGCGTGAGCCGATCCGCTGAGGCTTCGGCGAACCAAGCCCCCAGAAATCACGACGAATACCACCCCATGCGCGCAATCTTTCTCCCGCTGCTCCTCGCGCTGGCGCTCTGCCCATCCGCGGCCCGAGCGACGCTCGCGCACCCGCAGCTGACCGCGCTCACGCGCGAATCGCCCGTGACTGTCACACCGGGCGGCAAGGTGGAGTTTCGCTATGCGATCTCACCGGGCACGGCGCCCACACGCTCGCTGATCGTGCAATTGGTCAACCCCGGTGGGATTCGCGGCGTGCAGCTTTTGACCGTAGAGAATCCGGGCTCGGGCCTCGCGTCCGCGACCGTGGATTCCACCTGGCTGAATGGGCGCTACGAAATCGAATCAGTCCGTGTCGTCGACCAGTGGTCTAGAACCGTAACCTACCGCGCCGACGGCAGCGTGAGCGCGCAGCCACGCGACGGCGACTACTACGCCGAGGCCCGGAGCCACAGTCTCGATTTATACGGGCTGGCCTTTGTCGTCACCAGTGCCACGGCCCAGCAGCGACGACCCGAACTGACTTCAGTGACGCTGCGCAGCGCAAACATGGCAGCTCCGGGCGACACCGTGCGCGTCGGCTACACTGTCACCGCGGGACAGTCGCCGCTGACGCGCGTAGCCATGACTTTTCGCCACACGACGGCGAACACGACCGTCACGCTTGCCCCGGCCTTGGACACCACGGCGCTGAGCGGCGAGATCACCCTGCCGATTGCTGCTGCCGTGATGAACGGTCGCTATCGGCTCAACACCGTGACCCTCACCGACGCTGCTGGGCGCCGAACCTCCTATGGCGCGTTTGGCGCGTTGAGCGAGTTTTTTGACGGCTCATCCTACCCTACGGCGGACGCCTCGAACGTCCTAGTCAACGCCATCGAGTTCGCCGTCGAGGGCGCAAGCGCCGCCACGACCTTGCCGCGAGTGGTATCTCTGTCGCGCGACGCCATTGGAACGGCGAACGTGGGCGAGACGCTGCGGTTTGCCTACGACACCGCGGTGGTGGGCTACCCGGTGGAACAGGTCGTGGGCATTCTTTCGGGCCCGTATGGTGGCACGCAACTCTTCACGAGCCATGCGGCCAGCGGCGTGTTCACGGTGCAGGTCACACCGAGCTGGATTTCAGGTCTCCACTCTTTCCGCATCAGCTCAATCGTGGATTCCGCCGGACGCAGTGCCGCGACAACGGGGCTAGTGACGTCCGTCAGCTTCGATGTCCGCGCGCTTTCGATTCCTGTCTATTTCACACAACAGCCCGAGTCGGAAACCCGCGTGGTGGCCGGTCGCTCGGTCACGCTTTTCGCTCAAGGCGTCGGTCTTGAGACGGTGTCCTACCGGTGGTTTCGCGGCGAGCCCGGCGACACGCGCTCTCCCCTGACGAGCGACCAGGGATTTCCTCATCAGCTCACGTTCTTCGCGCAGGAATCAGCCACCTGCTGGGTCCGCCTCACGAGCGGCACTGCGACGGCCGACAGCCGGGCGGCGCGTGTTGTCATCGTGCCGCCTGAGCCAGCGCCCACTATTACGGAGCATCCGGTCGGGCAGGTTGTGCCCGTAGGCGGAACGGCAACCTTTGCTGTAACAGCCTCCGGAAACGGCCCTTTCACGTATCGCTGGTTCGGCGGTGGCGATCGCAGTGGGCAAGTCCGCAACCAGCGCACGTTCCGACTCCCTGTGCTCGGCACTGAAGATGCGGGGCCCATCACATGCATGGTAAGCAATGGCGGTGGTGAAACCCAATCGCGGCCGGCCACCCTAACGGTGCTCGCCGCTGATTCGCCGCTGGCCATCACCGAGGAGCCCAGCGACATCGTCACGGTTCCCGGCGTGATCTCGGTGCGACTGCAAGCGACTGTGCGCGGGAACCCACCCATCTCCGTCACGTGGCAAAAAATTGGTGCCGATAGCCCAGCGTTGCCCGCGCTGACGACATCGTCCGTTGAGCGCACGGTCACTTCGGTTACTCTCCGCAACCCCACGGCCACGGCAGCGGGCCGATACCGTATGGTGGCCACCAACGGCTTCGAGACCGTGTTCAGCCGGGAGGCAGAGTTGAGATTCTCAAACCTGCCGATTATTTTCCTGCAGCCCGTTCCGATCCTGAATCCGATCTTCGGTGACAGTTTCCGCGTCTCAGTCGGAGTCTTCGGGACGGAACCATTTTCCTTTCAGTGGCGCAAGGACGGCGTGGCGATTCCCGGAGCCACGAATCGTGAGCTTCAAGTGTTCAATCTCACCGACGCGGCGAGCGGCAGCTACGATGTCGTCGTTGGCAACGCCACGGGATCGGTCACGAGTTCACTATCGGTCGTGACCGTTCGCCGCCTGCCTCCTCCGCTGGTCATCGTCCGCCGCCCAACCACTCGCACCGCAAGCCCGGGTGAGGACATAACCTTCACGGCCGAGGCCAGTGGTGAAAATGTGGTTTATACCTGGGCGAGTGGCGGCCGGGTGCTTCAAACAGGCGTGGCACCAACTTTTGTCCTGCGTAGCGTCGGCGCTTCCGACAGCGGATCTTATCTCGTCGAGATGCGCGACGCCACCGGCCGGAGTGAAACCGTAAACTTCGCCTTGACCGTAACGGCCACTAGGGACGCGCCGGTCATCACCCGGCAGCCTTCGTCGGCTTCGGTCATGCGCGGCGATACCGGGCACTTGAGCGTCGCTGTCGACGGTCGGCCGCCGTTTCAATTTCAATGGCGCTACAAGGGCGTGCCCATCCGCGCCAACAGCGGCTACTGGGATTTCGATTGGCACATGCTCTTCGCGCCTGCTTTCAGCAGCACCCGCACTGGCGCCTACGATGTCGTCGTTTCGAACGATTTCGGCTCCGTCACAAGCGTCCCCGCGATCCTTTCGCTCCCGCCGCCGAGCACAGCCGGCCGCCTCATGAACCTCTCGGTGCGCGCGCGTGCCGGCGCGGAGAGCGGCCCGCTGATCGTGGGCTTCGTGCTTGGCGGCGGTGTGGCGGAGGATGTGCCGCTGCTCGTGCGCGCGGCCGGACCGGCGTTGCAGGCGTTTGGCGTGCCGGGCGTGCTGCCCAACCCGCTCGCGACCCTCTACGCGGGCGCGGCGCCGCGCTTCGTCAACGACGATTGGTCCGGTTTCGCCCCCATCGCGGCGGCGGCAGCCCGCGTCGGCGCGTTTCCCTTTCCGCTCGCGGATGCCCGCGACGCCGCGTTCGCCCGCGCCGTCGCGCCGGGCGCCTACTCCGTGCATGTCACAGGTGCAGATGGCGCGGCCGGGATCGCCCTCGCTGAAATCTACGACGACACGCCCGCCGCCGAAATCACGACGCAGCGACCGCGGCTCCTGAATCTTTCCGTGCAGACGCGCGTAGAGCCGGGTGCACCCGTAATTGCGGGCTTCGCGCTCGGCGGCGCAGAGCCGCGGCGAGTGCTGGTGCGCGCCGTCGGTCCCTCGCTCGGAGCGTTTGGCGTGGGCGGCACACTCGCCGATCCGCAGCTCGCGCTCATGCGGGGCCAGGAAAGAATTGCGGAGAACAACGACTGGGCGGGCCTCGCGAGTATCCGCACGGCATTTGAGTTGGTCGGAGCTTTTGCCTTTAGCTCGCCCGATTCCAAGGACGCAGCACTCATTGCGAACCTCGCGCCCGGACCCTACACCGTGCAAATCACCGGCGCCACCGGCACGGCCGGCTTGGTGCTCGTCGAAGTTTACGAGCTGCCGTAGTCGCGAATCTGGCGACCTAGGTGGAGCGCGTTGACCCCAACGCGCTTTCAGCGGGCGCGGCTCTCCTCCCCAAGCCAGCGCCTTAGGGTCAAGCCGCGCCACCTCGAACCGGGAAACAGCCTACGGCGCCTCGTAGATTTCCACCAGCGCGAGACCCGTCGTGCGATTCCCATCCGCCCGGCGATCGGATCGCGCCATGACTGTCGCTCGTCGTCGAAGCCCATCTCGATGAAGCCGAGGCCGGCCACGCCGAGCGGGAGGACGCAGCGCGAAGACGCGCACGACCTACCACAAGTGTGACGCACCGCTTGGCCGGAAGCGTGATTGATTCAGGCGCTGTCCCCGATATCAGTTCCAACCACACGACTGCGGCTGAATCGAAAAAATCCCTCCCTCATGAAATGGTCCCTTAAGCTCGGCCGGTTCGCGGGGATTGATGTGTTCGTTCACTGGACGTTCGCGATTCTGCTCGGTTGGATTTTTTTCACGGGACTGGGGGCGGATGGAAATGTGGACGCGGCGTTGCGCAGCGTCGCCTTCATCCTGGCGATCTTCGGCTGCGTGGTGCTCCACGAGTTCGGCCACGCGCTGGCCGCGCGACGCTACGGCATCGGCACGCGCGACATCACCCTCCTGCCGATCGGGGGCGTGGCCCGGCTGCAAGGCATGCCCGAGAATCCCCGGCACGAGCTCGTGGTCGCGCTCGCGGGCCCGGCGGTGAACCTCGTCATCGCCGCCGTGATCTACGCCGGCCTGCTCGCCGTCCGCGGCGCACCAGTCGCGCTCGAGACGGAGCTGCTGCAGGGCGGCTTCTGGGCGCGGCTGATGACGGTGAATGTGTTTCTGGCGGCGTTCAACATGCTGCCGGCCTTCCCGATGGACGGAGGGCGGGTGCTGCGCGCGCTGCTGGCCGGCGCCATGGGGCGCCGGCGCGCGACGCAGATCGCCGCCAACATCGGGCAGGCCATGGCGATCGGCCTCGGCGCGGCGGGCTTCTTCCTCACGCGGAATCCGTTTTTGATTTTCATCGCGGTGTTCGTCTATCTCGGCGCGCAGGCCGAGGCGCAGATGGTCGAGCTCACCTCGGTGTTTCGCGGGCTCACCGTGCGCGACGCCATGCAGACGCGGTTCCGCACGCTCGCGGCGGACGGCCCGCTGTCCGCCGCCGTCGATGAGCTGCTCGCCGGCGCCCAGCACGACTTCCCCGTCGTGGAGGGCCGCGCGGTCGTCGGCATCCTGCGTCGTCAGGATCTCGTCAAGGCCCTCGCCGACCACGGGAAACATGGCGCCATCGCCGAGGCGATGACGCGCGACTGCCCCACGGTGGACGCCGAAGATCGGCTGGATCGCGCGTTTGAGCGGTTGCAGGGCAGCGGCTGCACGGCCGTGCCGGTGATGGAGCGCGGCCAGCTGGCCGGAGTGCTGACGATGGAGAATATCAGCGAGCTGGTGATGGTGAACACCGCGTTGGAAAAAAGCGGCCCGGCCGCCCGCTGATCGCCACGCCCCGCGTCTTGCCGGACTTCACAGCGGATTAGCCTCCACCTGCTGCAGGTCAGGCTCCCAGCGCGGATGGTAGATCACGAGCTGCGAGCGCTGCCGCTGGTGCGCCGCAAACAGGGGCGAGGGAAACTTCGTCTCCTCCTTCGGCGGCGTGAACTGAAACGTGATCGGCTGGTTCTTCTGATCCTCCTTGCCCTCCAGCACCGCCCACGCGCCGGCGCCGTTGCGCGCGAGCAAGGCCTGCCGCTCGACGACCGTGATCAGGCCGCCCGTCTGCTTCTGGATGATCACGTAGCAGCAGTAGCCGGCGATGTAGCCGAACTCGTATTTGTAGGCGCCGTGCTGGTGCCGCGTGCACGCGGCCGCGTTGAAGCGCTTGGCGCCGCCCGTGGCGAGACTCAGGCCGTAGCGCTGCTCGATTTCAAATTGATTGAGGTAAATCATGGCGGCAGGGAAGCTCGGCGCGGTTTACAAGGGCTCACCCGCAGGAACGCGGGCGGCCCGTGCGCGGCCTAGCTTTGCGTCGGGATAACTCCCGTCACCTCGCCGACCGGCGCGCTCAGCCCCGGGGTGGCGCTAGGAGCCGTAGCCGCCGGCACAGCCAGTTTAGTGGCGGAAGCCGCGCGCCGGGGTTTGCGCCGGCGCACCGCTTTCCGGGGAGCCGCGAAGGCCTTCAGCTCGCGCAGCAGGGCCTTCACCGCTTTACGGGCGATCCGGGCATTTTTCTTCGCCTGTTTGTGCGCCTTCTTGGCCGCCTTGTAGTCGTGCTTCGCTTCCTTGGCCGCTGACTCCGCGGTGGCGGCCCGGGCCCGGGCGAGTGCGAGATTCGAGCGCAGGAGGGCCGGCGCTGCCGGGCGCGGGGGAGAGGCGCGTCGTTTCGTTTTCATCGGCGGCGAAGTTGCGTTCAGGTTACAGATCACCACTGCGGCTGGCGCAAACGCGGAATTGTTACAAATCGAACCAGACGGTGACGATTGAGCCCGGCTCTTCTTCAGGCTCGAACCAGGCCAGGCGCCTCCGCCACATTCCCTCGCATGCGCCGCCCGGCCCGCCTCCCTCCCGCATGAATGGCCGCATCATCGCCGTGGGTGACATCCATGGATGCGCCGACGAGTTCGAGGCTCTGCTCGGCAAGCTCGCCCTCACCCGGCACGACCGGCTCATTCTGCTCGGTGACTTGATCAACCGGGGCCCGGACAGCGCGCGCGTCCTCGCCCTCGCGCGCCAGCACGCGCACCGCGCCCTCCTCGGCAACCACGAGCTCCGCCTGCTCAACTACCGCAGGACAGGCGACCCCACGCATCTCAAGCGCTCGGACCACGAGACGATGAAGCAACTCAACGCGAAGGACTGGGCCTACCTCGCCGCGATGCCGCTGGTGCACCATGTGCCCGCGCTCGCGACGGTGATGGTGCACGGTGGCTTCCTCCCCGGCCGGCCGTGGCGAGGGCAACCCGCGCGCATCGTCACCCGCATCCAGGTCGTGGGCCCCGACGGCGAGCCGCACAAGCGCTCCGAATTTCCCGAGGCGCCGCACTGGTCCGAGCAGTGGAACGGTCCGCCGTTTGTCATCTACGGGCACACGCCGCGCCGGGATCCCGTCGTGAGGAAATGGTCGCTCGGGATCGACACCGCCTGTGTCATGGGCGGCGCGCTGACCGCCTGCGTGCTGCCCGGGCGGACGCTGGTGCAGGTGCCCGCGCGCCAGACCTACTTCCACGGCTGAAGCCTATTTCACTCCTGATGCCAAACCCCCGTGGCCGTTTTAGACCTTGGTCAGTGCGAGGTGGGGCAACACGCCGTGGCAATCCAGCTGGTTGGCCTGGTCACTCGGCTCCTCGCCATGACAGCCCAAGCGCTATGTCCAAACTTCACGGGCCATTTGCTCTAGCCCACTCCCGGCTCCTCTTCGGCCAGCCAGGCGGCTTTCAAGCGTCGCCTCCCGGGGTAGGGTCTCAACGCATGCTTTGCCGAAAAACGTTGAGCAGGCGCAGGGCGCGGCCGGGGTTTTCGCCGAGCTCAGGGCCCAGCCAATCGTCATTAAGAAATTCGCTGTAGCCCGGCGTAGTTTTCGCCGCCGCGGAGTCCAGGTTGCGGAATCCCATGGTCCAATCGGGAAAGGATCGGGTCGCGATGGGACCTTGCAGCAGGGTGATCAACCCCGTGTGGCGCGGGTCGCCGACGATGCGCCGGTGCAGCCTCCGCACGGCCTCTTCCTCGCCCTCGATCGCCTGCATGAAGTTCCCTCCGCGATAAAGCAGCATGCCCGTGATGTTCAACGCGGTGTTGTTTTGGCGGGCTTGCGCGAGGAGTTCGAGCAAATCCGCTTCGGAGAACGGCTCCGTCGCGGAACTGGCATAGGCAAGGTGAAAAAGTGGCACGATTGGGCGGTGGATTGTGCGCCAGGCGCGACTCGCATCGGCTGACCCCGGCAGACATTGCCCTATCAACGGCCGGGCAAAGTCCGGCTTGAGGAAAAAGAAACCGCGCAGGCTGGGATGCCCCCGCCGCGGCGGCTCTGCCGGAGGACTCCAGCGACCTGTTGACGGAAATTTTGTCGGTGCAGCGCCTGACTCAAAGCGCCGATGCCGGCAGGGGCGCAAACCCTCGCGCCGCCGGAAGCGTGATGAAGAATTCCGTGCCCTTCTCGGGCGCGCTCTCGACGCGCACGTCGCCGCCGTGGGCCTGCACCACGTTCTTCACGATCGCGAGGCCGAGGCCCGTGCCGCCTTGCTCGCGCGAGCGCGCCTTGTCCACGCGGTAAAACCGCTCGAAGATCCGCACCCGCGCCTCGGCCGGGATGCCGGGGCCGTCGTCGCGCACCGTCAGCTCCACGCGCGCGCCCTCCAGCGCGCGGCCGCCCACGATCACGCGGCCGCCCTCGCGGCCGTATTTGATCGCGTTGTCGATCAGGTTGGCGAGCACCTGCCGCAGGCGCTCGGGATCGGCGTGCGCGGCGACGCCGGCCTCCACCCGGTTCTCCAGCGTCACGCGCCGCGACTGGGCGATCAGCGCGGCGTCGTCGATCGCCTCCTGCGCGGCGGCGGGCAGCGGCACCGCGCGCAGCTTCAGCTCGATGCGGCCCGAGTCGAGCCGCGCGAGGAGCAGCAGATCGTCGATCAGCAGCGTGAGGCGGTTGGCGTGCTTGTCGATCAGCTCGAGGAAGCGCGCGGTCACGGCGGGGTCGTTCTTGCCCCCGTCGATCAGCGTCTCGGCGGCGCTCTTGATCAGCGAGAGCGGGGTGCGCAGCTCGTGGCTCACGTTGGCGACGAACTCCTGCCGCACGGCCTCGAGCTGGCGCAGCCGCGTGAGATCGTGGAAGACGAGCACCGCTCCGTCCGCGCCGCCATCGGGGGTGCGCAGCGCGAGGGCGTTGACCTGCAGGTGGCGCGTCTCGGCCACGCCGTCGATCCGCAGCTCGTGGCTGAGCACCGCCGGCTCGCGCTCGAGCCGAGCGACCAAGGCGGCGACCTCGTGGTGGCGCGTCGCCTCCAGCACGGTGCGCCCGACGGCCGGCGGCGCGAAGCCGAACAGCGACCCGGCCGCGCGGTTGGCGAGGCGGATGCGGCCATCGGCCCCCACGACGACGATGCCCTCGATCATGCGGTCGAAGAGCGCCGCGGTGCGCTCGGCCTGCGCGGCCAGCTCGGCCTCGCGCCGGGCGCCGACCTCGGCGAGCTCGTGCGCGTGGCGCAGCTGCTCGCGCCCGAGCTGGCCGCGAAACCACCAGACCGCCGCGCCGAGCGCGAAGGCGACCAGCAGCAGGATGATTTCGAGCACGCTCACTCGTCGGCCTTGAAACGGTAGCCCACGCCGCGGATCGTCTCGAGCTGTTCGGCGACGGGGCCGATTTTCTCGCGGAGCCGGCGCATGTGGGTGTCGACCGTGCGGCTGTCGATCGGGTTGTCGTAGCCCCACACGTCCTGCAGGAGCCGGTCGCGGGTCTGCACGCGGCCCCGGCGGCGGGCGAGGAGCTCGAGCAGCTTGAACTCGGTCGCGGTGAGGCTCACCTCTGCGCCGGCGATCTTCACGGTGTGGCGGGGGCCGTCGATTTCCAACTCGCCGAGGCGCAGCACGGCGATCGGCTCGTCGGCAGCCTTGGCGCGGGCGAGCAGTTTCCTGATGCGAAGGACGAGCTCGCGCGGGCTGAAGGGCTTCGTCACGTAGTCGTCGGCGCCCAGTTCGAGGCCGATCACGCGGTCCATCTCGGCGGCCTTGGCCGTGAGCATGAGGATCGGGATCGCGGCGGTGCCGGGATCGCGGCGGAGGATCTTGCAGACCTCGAGGCCGTCCACCTCGGGCAGCATGAGATCGAGCACGATCAGGGATGGCCGTTCGTCCCGCGCGAGCGTGATGGCGCGGGCGCCATCCTTGGCGAACAGCGGGAGGTAGCCGGCCTCCTTCAGCTTGAAGCCGAGGATTTCCAAGGCATCGGGCTCGTCGTCAACGACCAGGATTTTCTGCTTCATTGGGTTTTTGCCCGGCGTGGCGGATATCCTTCGCTTCGTAAAGATAGACGACTTCCTCGGCGATGTTGGTGGCGTGGTCGGCGATGCGCTCGATGGACTTGGAGATGACCATGAGCTTGAGGCAGCGGGTGATGGTGGTGGGGCGCTCGACCATGAAGCTGGAAAGCTCGCGGTGGAGCTGGCGGTTGAGGTCGTCCACATCCTGGTCGCGCGGGATGACCGCGCGGGCGCGGTCGGTCTCGCGGTTGATGAAGGCGGTGATGGCCTCGCGGAGCATCTCGAGCGACATCGCGGCCATGCGCGGGAGATCGACGTAGGCCTTGAGCTGGGGCTCGGTGTTCAGATCCAGCGCGCGGCGGGCGATGGTCGTGGCCTCGTCGCCCACGCGCTCGAGGTTGTGGGAGATCTTCATCGCGACGGTGATGAGGCGCAGCTCGGTGGCGAGCGGGGCCTTGGCGAGGAGGTGGATGGCAGTGTCGTCGATCTCGATTTCGTAGCGATCGAGGATGTTGTCGTCCTCCTCGACCTGGCGCGCGAGGGCGTCGTCGCGCTCGACGAGCGCGCGGATGGCGCGGCTGACCGCCGACTCGGCGTGGCTGGCCATCGCGAGCAAGCTCTCCTTCAGCTTGGCGAGTTCTTCGTTGTAGTGGGTCATCTGAGTCAGGATCTGGGGAGAGGGGGATTAGCCGAAGCGGCCGGAGACGTAGGCTTCGGTCTGGGCATGGGAGGGGTTGGTGAAGATTTCGCGGGTGTCGGCGTATTCGATGAGCCGGCCCAGGTAGAAGAACGCGGTGCGGTCCGAGCAGCGGGCCGCCTGCTGCATGTTGTGCGTGACGATGACGATGGTGTAGCGGGACCGCAGCTGCTGGATGAGCTCCTCGACCTTCGCGGTGGCGACGGGATCGAGGGCGGAGCAGGGCTCGTCCATGAGGATAATCTCGGGCTCGACGGCGATGGCGCGGGCGATGCAGAGGCGCTGCTGCTGGCCGCCGGAAAGGCCGAGGCCGCTGGCCTGGAGGCGGTCCTTGACCTCGTCCCAGAGGGCGGCGCCGCGGAGCGACCGCTCGACGATCTCGTCGAGTTTCCGGCGGTCCTTCAGGCCTTGGAGACGCAGGCCGTAGGTGATGTTCTCGTAGATCGACTTGGGAAACGGGTTCGACTTCTGGAAGACCATGCCGACGCGCTTGCGCAGCTCGATCACATCGACGTCGGGCTGGTAGATGTCCACGCCATGGATCTTGATCGTGCCGCCGCCGAGGCGAGTGCCGTCGATCAAATCGTTCATGCGGTTGAGGCAGCGGAGGAGCGTGGACTTGCCGCAGCCGGAGGGGCCGATGAGGGCGGTGACCTTCTTCGCCTCGATGCCGAGGGTGATGTCGTGCAGGGCCTGCGTGGCGCCGTAGAAAAAATCCACGTCGTCGATGTCGACGATGACGTTCCTGCCCTCGGCGGCCGCCGCGGGGGCCGCGGCCGGAAAGCGTGAGTTGGCCTTGGCCGCCGAAGCCGGGGCGGAGGGGGGCGCGGGAGGACGGGTTTCCATGGTGGCGGGTGCGGCGTTTACCATTTGTAGCGGTTGCGCAGGTGATTTCGCAGCAGGATCGAGCTGGTCGCAATCAGCGCGACGATGAAGAGGAAGACGAAGGCCGTGCCGTATTGCACCCGCTCGGTGTAGTCGTTCTGCGGAATCTTGGAGCTGACGACGTAGATGTGGTAGGGCAGCGCCATCACGCCTTGGAAAAAGAAATCGCCGAGGCGGTCGACTTCCCACGGCAGCTTGTCGCGCACGACATAGGCGGCGGTGAACATGATCGGCGCGGTCTCGCCCGCCACGCGCGCGATGCCGAGGATGGATGAGGTGAGGATGCCGGGCAGCGCGTAGGGCAGGACGTTTTTGCGAATCGTCTGCCACTTGGTCGCGCCGAGCGCGAGCGAGCCCTCGCGGAAGCCCTTGGGCACGGCCTTGAGCGATTCCTCGCTCGCGGTGATGACCACCGGCAGGACCATGAACGCGAGCGTGAACCAGCCCGCGAGGAGCGAGACGTTCCACCCGAAGAAAATCACGAACATGCCGAAGCCGAACAGGCCGAAGACAATCGAGGGCACGCCCGCCAGATTCAGAATCGCGAGGCGCACGAAGCGGATGAACGCGCCGTCGCGCGCATACTCGTTGAGATAGATCGCGGCGCTGACGCCGAGGCAGAGGGCGATCGTCATCGAGCCGACCACGAGGAGCACGGTGCCGACGATGCAGGGCCAGATGCCGCCGGCGGAATAGACATAGCTCTCAGTCGCGACATTCGCGGCCGCGGGATGCTGCTCCTTGAAGGCCCGGAACTCGCGGTCGCCCATCTCCCTTTTCTTCCCTTCCCACTCGAAGATGTAGAGGGACTCGGGCGCCTCGGTGAGGAAGGTGGTGTTGATGAAGGGCGCCTCGGCTTTGAAGACGGTGCGCGAACCCTTGACGAAGATGTTGAGGAAGACCGCCGCGCCGCAGAGCAGCACAAACCACGTCGCGGCGCGAAAGAGCCAGAAAACCGCGCGCTCGCCGCGCCGTGCGCCGGCGGCGGTGCGGAAGACATGGGTCGCGGCGTTCATCCGATGGAGATCTTGTAGCGGCGCACGATTTTCTGCGCGGCGTAGTTGATGAGCAGCGAGAGGACAAAGAGCACGAGGCCCACGACGAAGAGCGCCCGGTAGTGGATGCTGCCGCGCACGACCTCGCCCATCTCCTGCGCGATGATGCCCGTCATCGTGTGCACGGGCTCGGTGATGACCGCGAGGCCTTGGGTGAAATCCGGGATGGCGATGCGGTTGCCGGCGCAGAGGAGCACGACCATCGTCTCGCCCACGACGCGCCCGAGCCCGAGGAGCACGGCCGAGATGATGCCGGAGAGGGAGGCGGGCACGATGATGCGCGTGATCGTCTGGAGGCGCGAGGCGCCGAGCGCGAAGGAGGCCTCCTTGAAGGCGCGCGGCACGTTGTTCAGCGCATCCTCCGCCAGGGTGAAAATCGTCGGCACCGCGATGAGCGCGAGCAGGCAGCCGGCGGTGAGGATGTTCAGCCGCTCGCTGTAGGGGAAGCCGGGCATCCAGGAGAGCCAGGGCTGCTGCGAGAGCAGGCGCAGCGCCTGCCCGAGCACCGCGATGCCGAAGAAGCCGAGCACCACCGAGGGAAACGCCGAGATGAACTCGATGCACGGCTTGATGATCCGCTGCTCGCGCGTGGAGGCGATCTGGTTGACGTAGATCGCGGCGCCGACGCCGAGCGGCACGGCCAGAGCGAGCGCGACGGCCGAGACCATGAGCGACCCGATGAGGAGCGGCAGGATGCCATACCAGTCCTGCCAAAAACTCGCGGTGAGCCACTGGCGGCCGAAGAGGAACGCCGTGAACGTCTGCCAGCCGGGCACGGGGCGCGTGTGATCCCACGCCTCCATGTCGCGCTCGATGGCGGGAAAGCCCGCGGCGTAGCTGCGGGTGAGCTGCTTGAGTTTCTCCATGCGCGGATGGAGCTCGGGCGACGGCAGCGACGGCACGGCGTCGAGCAACGCGACCAGCTTCCGGCTGAACTCGCGGCTTGTCTCCTTGTAGAGCGGCAGCGACCCGAGGATCGGCTTCAGCTCCGTCGCGAAGTTGATCGTGTCGATCTTCACGGCGTCGGCCTCGGCCTGCTTGCCCTCGGCGAGGAGCTGGCGGCGCTCCTCCTTCCGGTCCTGCGTGACGATGAACTTGGTCTTGATCGCCGTGGCCTGCTCGGCGAGGTCCGACAGCAACGCCCGCAGCGGATCGACCGTGGCGGAGAACTGCTCGGCGAAGGCATCGAAGGGCGCGAGCGTGGCATTGACCTCTTCGAGCGGGCGGCGCTCACGCTCCGCGAGGATCATGACCTGGCGCAGACGCACATCGGAGAGGTAGCGCGTGAGCGCGGTGTGGTCGTCGGTCTGGCGCCGGATGAAATCGACATACTCGAGGCCGGCTTGGCGGTAGATCTCGAGGTTGGTGCGATTCTGCCCAAAGAAGCCCGCGCCCTCACGGAAAAGAAACACCGTGATGAGCGCGAGGACGATGACGGCCACGAGCGCGTTGCCGCCAAAGAACGCCTTGATCGTGTCGTCCAGCGTGAGCCCGAGGAAACGCAGGCGGCGCTTCTGCACGGCAAAGGCCGGCGGCGCTGGCGCGGGCTGAGGCGGTGGACTCGTCTCGATCATGCGTTGCGGGTCACGACGGCGTGGCGGTCAGAAAGGGTCAAGCGAAGCGTGGTGACAAAAAGGTGGCGGGCGTGGCAGCAGGGTGGGCCTGAGACCCGCCCTTTGCGTGTTGAGTGTTCGCACGGAGGGCGGGTCTGAGACCCGCCCTCCCTCAAGCCGCTACGAGGAATTATTCCGGCGCGACGAAGCCCACCTTCTCGGCAATTTTCTTGCCCTCGGGGCTTAGGGTGAAGGCGACAAACTTGGCCGCCTCGCCCGCGGGTTCGCCATTCGTATAATAGAAGGTCGGCCGGGCGTAGGGATAGAGTCCCTTGAGCACGCTCGGCTTCGTGGGCATCTGGCCGTCGATGGGCAGGGTCTTGAGGCCCGGGGTCGAGAGGTAGGCGAGGCCGACGTAGCCGATGCCGTTGGGATTCTTGGCCACCTCGGCCGCGATCTGCTCGTTGCCGGCCATTTTCTGCGAGGCCCGGGCGTAGTCGCGGTTGTTCATCGCGAGCTGCTTGAAATCCGAGTAGGTGCCCGAGGAGGTGTTGCGCGTGTAGATGGAGATCTTGCCGGGCTTGCCGCCGACGGCGGACCAATCGGTGATGTCGCCCGAGAAGATCTGCTCGACCTGGCGCTTGGAGAGCTTGGCGATCGGATTGGCGGAGCTGACGACGATACCGATGCCGTCATAGGCGACGATGATGGGCTTGAGGGTGACGCCCTTCGCCGAGGCGGCGGACATCTCGGTCGGCTTCGCCCGGCGCGAGCTCATGCCGATCTGCGCGGTGCCGTCGATGATCGCCGTGAGGCCGGTGGTGGAGCCCTCCGCGGCAATCTCGAAGGCGACGCCGGGGTGCTGCGCCTTGTATTCCTCGGCGAGCGTGGGGACGAGTTTGGCGCCGAGGGTGTCGGAGCCCTTGATGACGAGTTTCTGCGCGGAGGCGAGCGAGGCGGCGGAGAGCGCGGAGAGGAGGAGAATCGCTGTTTTCATGGGATGATGGGAGGGAAAGGAGCGGACGGTTCAGAACTGAATCTGCATCTGGGAACGGACGCCCACGGTCTTGGCCTGCGCCGGGGCGCCGGTGACGGTTTCGGTGGTCTTGCCCGACAGCGCGCCAAGCTGGAACTTGAGATCGTTGCCGCGGAGATACCAGTTGGCGCCGGCATACCACTCCTCGAACTTGTTCATCGTGGGTCCGGTGGGCGCCGAGCGCACGACATCGGCGAGCTGCACGCCACGATGATCGCTGTCGAGGCGCTGGTAGCGCGCAACCAGTTCAAAGGTGTCGCTCACAAGGAAGCTCGGCTGGATGAACCAGCCCGCGGGCTTCGCATCGCGGTTGGCAAGGGCGGAGCCGCGCTCGATATCCGCCGTCAGGTATTCGGCCATCAGGCCGTAGCGGCCGATCTGGGCGTCGAAGTAGGCCGAGTAAATCGTGAGGTCGAAGCCCTTGCCGAGATTCGTGGTGCCAAAGCCACCTTGATCAGGAAGGAAACCGGCGCCGACTCCCGCGATCCAGTTGCCGCCGTTGTCCGCAAGGCGGCCCGCGATGGCGGCGTTGCCCCAGACGGCGACGTGGTTGCTGGTGCTGTCGCCGGAGGCGGAGGCCCCGGTGAAGGTCTCGTTGCGCTCCGGGTTCGTGACCGCAGCGCTGTAGACGAAATGGGTGCGGGCATTGATCTCCTTCTTGCCGTCGAGGTGCGCGCCGATGCGATAACTCGCGGCGCCGAGGCGGCGACCGTTGTTGGATTCGACAAAGTAGCGCGTGATGCCGGAGCGCTCGATGGACTTGAGGTGGCCGCTCGTGGCGCGCTCCTCATAAACGACGTTCACCTTGCGCAGGCCAAAGTTGAACGTGAGGTCCGGGGTGGGCTTCCACTCGATGATCGCATCGTCGTAGCTGCCGCCCGCGAGGTCGTAGGTCATGGTGGCGCCCCAGTTGCCGCCCACGCCGGCCTTGAGCGTGAGATACATGCGGCGGGTGAAAAAGTGATGCGTCGCGACCGGGCCGAACGCCGCTCCGCTCACATCGGTGTCGAGACCCGCGTATTGGAGCTGCATCCGCATGCCGACGCTGAGGCGATCCGTGGACTTGCCGCCGCCGTGGGCCGGCGCGGGGACGACCGCCGCGGCCTCGCGCACGAGATCCGCGCGGATATCCTCCGCTTCCTGATTGGTGAGGATGCCCTTCCGGATGAGGGCATTCACGAGGGCAGCGCTGTCTTGAGCGGACGCGCTGGCGGCGAACACGAAGACGCCGGCCGCAAGAGCGAGGCTGCGAGAGAGGTGGCGGATGATCATGAGCAGGGTGGTCTGAGTGGAATCGGCCGCGAAAACATCGCATCCGACGCGTCCAAGGTAGACGCCCAATGTTACGAACTGATGACGGACAAGTGACGAAACCGGAACGAACCGTCCCTTGCCGGCAAAAATCGGTGACGGAATGGTGACAGCGCCTCCTTCGCTCGTTTTCGACAAAAAAAGCGGCGCCCGCTGCCGGACGCCGCATGAAACAACGATCTCAGACCGAGCGCAGGTTCAATCCACCTCGTAAACCTCCAGGATCACCTCGCCGGCCGCGGTGCCCTTGCCCTTGGCCTGCACGCTGTAGGCGCCCGGGGCGAGCGTCTTCACCAAGGCTGCATCGCGGCTGCCTGGGGTGAGCGCAAAGCCGCCGACCGCGGCCGTGAGCGCCGGGATCTGCGGGCCCGACCAGTCGTCGTTGCTCGCGATCGAGGACGTGCCCGAGAAGAGCTCGAGCGTGGGATCGGCGAGGGCGTTGGTGACGCCGAAGGCCGTGAGGCCGGGCCCCACAACGCGGATGAGCACCGTCTGTGACTGCGGGCCGCCGATGACGAAGCCGCCGAAGAGCGTGCCGCCCGCGGCCAAAGTGCCTCGGGTGGAGATGTTGATGACCTTGCTGGTCGAGCCGAGCACCACGGGCTCCTCGGTCGCGGGGGCGTCGGCCTCGGTGAGGTAGCCGAGCTGAGAGATTGCGGTCCAGCCCTTGGCCCAGTTGCTGTCCTTGAACGCGCCGACGTAATCGGTCTGCGTGAAGAAACCGTCGGCGGGCGGGGTGCGCGCGCCGGTGCGCGCCGGGCTGCCGTTGGCCGGGCGGGGATCGAGGCCGCGGTTGCGGGTGCGGCTGAGGCCGTTGAGGAGCGGGTTGGTGTTGATGCGGTTCCCCTGCGCGGCGGCGCGAATGTGCTCCGCCGTGTAATTGGAGGCGGGCGCGGGACCGCCGGAGGTGGCGTTGGGGCTCAGGAAGAGCTGGGCGTCGGCCGTGCCCGCGCCGAAGCTGCCAAAGATATTCGCCGCCAGCAGGAGATCGCCCGCGGCGAGGCGCTTGGCGCTGTCCTCGGTCTGCGCGCTCTCGGTCTCGATGCGCACGGCGTAGCCAAAATAATCGTGGACGATCGAGTTGATCAGGCGCCCGCCGGTATTGTCGCGGAAGATGAGGCCCTGGCTCAGGCTCTGGCCGGAAGTGGCGCCGGAGCCGATGAGCGTGGCGTTGAAGACCTCGGGGGTGGCGAACGGCGTGCCGTTCTCGGGCGTGGTGCCGCCGTCCATCTCCATCGCCTGGTTGCCCTTGTCGGCCGCGCCGATGGCGAACCAGAACTGGCCCTTGCCGCGGAAGCCCTCGTCCCAGTCGAAGTTGTCGTCGTCGTTGAACGCGCTGATGAGATACTTCGTGTTCACGGTGCCGCCGAACCACTCGAAGCCGTCGTCGTTGCTGGCGAAGACCTCGACATACTCGATGGTCGTGCCGCGGCCGACCGCGCCCATGGTGAGGCCGTTGAGCTCGACATTGGGCGCCACGATCGCGCCGGGGTGGCGGATCTGCACGTAGCGGAAGACGCCGGAGTTGTCGTCGTCGTCGCTGCCGCCGTAGATGCCACGCGGATCGGTGGTGGCGATGCCCTCGACGTTGCCCTGGCCGCTGGCGGTGTTGATGCGCGCGCGACCGAGGATCACGACGCCGCCCCAGAGACCGCGGTCGGACTCGGTGAGGCTGGGCGCAGCGGCGCTCAGGTTGTCGGCCTCGGCCGTAAAGATGATCGGCTGCGCGGCGGTGCCGGCGGCGTTGATGCGGGCCCCGCGGGTGATGATGAGGGCGGTGGCGTCGGCCGGATTGGCCTTGGGCCGGCCCTTGATCACGGTGCCGGGCTCGATGGTGAGCGTCGCGCCGGCCTCGACGAAGATTTTCGTGTCGAGGATGTAGGTGTTGGTGCGGACCCACGTGGTGCTGGCCGTGATGGGAGCGGTGACGACAATATCGGCCGCTTGGATTCCGGCGGGAGCCAGGACCGCGAGCAGCGCGGGGAGGAAGGAACGTTTCATGCGCATTCTCTGTTTTGGATTATGGGTGGACGAAAAAACGATCGGGCCGGCTCAGAAGCCGTAACCGAGGCTGAGCGAGAACGTGCGGCCGCGCCGGCGCTCGTAGCGCACGTAGTCGGCGCCGCGGAATTCCTGCACCGCTTTCTCGGCGGGGTTCAGGAGGTTCTTGGCGGAGAAGCCCATCTTCCAACGCTCGCCGAACTTCTGCGACAGGATGAAATCGAGTTCCGCCGCCGGCTGCTCGAAGATGTCCGGCGTGCCCGGCGGGCTCACCAGCGCGAGCCGTTTCCCGAACAGATTGTAGTAGATGCTCGCGGCCGTGCGCGTGCGCGGGTTCGAGTAGCTGAGGTCGCCGTTGACGAGATGGTTCGACTGCCCCGCGAGCGGTCGCGTGCCGGACGCCGCCGGGTTGAACAGCCGCGCCATCCGGAGTTCGCCTGCGGGCACCGTGACGGTCGATTCGACGAACGTGAGGTTGAGCCCGAAGGTGAAATATTTCAGCCGCTCCGCGAGTCCGCCGAGCCGCTGCCGAAACTCGAACTCCGCGCCATACACGCGGCCCTTCTCCGGATTCTGGAACTGAATCTCGCCCTGGTTGATGATCACGCCCGTCGGCGCGAAGATCGCCTTCTCGATCGGATTCTTCAGATTCTTCCAGAAGGCGCTCACCGCCACGATGCGGCCCGGGCCGGTGAACCACTCCCAGCGCAAGTCGTAGTTGTCGATCAGTGTGCGCTTCAGATCGGGATTCCCGATGTAAACGAAGTCGCCCACGAACTCGAAGGTCTCGTAGGGCGCCATCTCGCGGAAATTCGGCCGGGCCAGCGTGCGGCCAAACGCGGCGCGCAGGTTCATGTGCGGGTGCAGTTCATAGACGAGATTCAGCGAGGGCAGCGTGTCGCGCAGATCCAGCAGGCCCGGCCGGCGCGTGGTGTCCTCGCTCGTCACGCGCAGGTCCGTCGTCTCGATCCGCACGCCGCCGATCGCGCGCAGGCGCGCCGTCACCGGCAAATCCGCCATGAAGTAGTGGCCGTCGACGTCCATCGCGCCGGCGTAGTTGTTGCGCGGCGCCGAGGTGTCCTGGAGGAACAGGGTGTCGTTGGTGAAGCGCCCGGTGGCCGGATTCACCGCGCCAACGTTGGCGGGCTGGAAGAACGCCTGGTCGTCGCCGTCGAAACGGCGGCCGAGGGAGCGGTAGAGATACTGGCGCTCGCGAAAGCCGCGGTCGATCCGGGCGAGCGCGGAGCCGGCCTTCAGCTTCGCATCGCGGCCGCCGATCACGAGGGGCAGCGTGAGATCGAGGGCGTAGTCGCGGCGCGTCTCCTCGAGCCGGCGGTAATAGCGCGCCGGGTTGGCGAGGCCGGAGGTTTCCCACTCGTAGTAGGTCTGGCCCGCGATCTCGCGGCTGGAGTGGTTGAAGAAACGCGTGTCGGGCTCGTCCTGCGTGTTGCGCGCGCTCGACGCCGACCATTCGGCCAGCAAAGCGCGCCAGCCGGGGAACAGGTGCCGGCCCGTGAGCTGGCCCGAACGGAGCTCGCGCTCGGTGAACTTCAGCGTGCGCGTCGTGTAGGTCTGATCGTTGTCCAGCCCGCCGCCGGCGATATAGAGGCCGCGCTGCAGGCGGGCGACATCCTCCCCCGTCGTGTTGAAGAGCCCGTTGACCGCGATCTCGTGCTCGGGGCTGAGCTGCCATGAGAGCTTGGCCGTGGCGCCCGCGCTCGTCTCCTGCGCGCCGCGTTCGTCGTCGAGGCTCACCGTGGTCGAGAGCGCGGTGCTGCCCACGCCCTGCAGCTCATGGCGTCCGACGCGACCGCCCGAGTAGCTGGAATAGCTGCGGTCATAGGTGAGCGATGCGATCACGCCGAGCCGCTGGGTGCCGAAGTCGATCCGGTCGCCGTAGCTGAGGGCGAGCTTGCGGTTCCACGGCGCCTGGCCGCGCGTCGGCGCCATCACGGGCGAGAGCAGCCGCGAGAGCCGGCCGATCTCGGCGTCGCTCGCCGTGCCGCGCGCCGGGATCGTCATCGCCTGCAATTCCGCGGGGAGCTGGCGCGAGCCGTCGTCGCGCCCGAGCCAGTCCGTGCCGCCCCCCGTGCGCAGGAGGGATTCGCCCGTGGACTGGGTGTTGAAGGTCGTGGAGGCGGAGAACGCGAGGGTGCGCGCGTCCGGCAGCGACTTGGTGCGGATGTCCACGTTGCCCCCGGAGAAATTGCCCGGCCGATCCGGCGTGAACGTCTTGGAGGTCACGATCGCGTCGATCAGCTCCGCCGGAAAAAGATCCATCTGCACCGCGCGCCGCTCGGGATCGGCGCTGGGCACCTCGGCGCCGTTGAGCGAAGTCGAGCTGTAGCGTTCGCCGAGGCCGCGGATGTAAACGTATTTGCCGTCGACCACGGAGGCGCCGGTGACCGCCTTCATCGCCTGCGCGGCATCGTTGAAGCCGAGCCGGCTCATCTGATCGCTGCTGATGGCGTCGCTCACGCCGGCGGCCTTCTGCCGCTGCGCGAGCAGACCCACGCCGGAATTCGCGATCACATCCGCGCTGACCGTGAGCGCCTCGAGCCGGAGGATCGGCTCCGTCGCCGGCACGAGCGCAAATTCAATCCGGGAAACTTCGCCCGCGGCGATCGTCACTCCGGCAATGGTGGCGGGCTGGAACTCGTTCCGCGTGATCAGCACGTCGTGCGTGCCCGAGGCGACCTGCTCGATGCGGAAAGCGCCGTTCAGATCCGTGCTCGCCGCCGCGTCGGTTCCACGCACGCGCACCGCGGCGCCGAAGACCCCGGCGCCGCTCGCGTTGCTCACGATGCGACCGCTGAGGGTGCCGGCGGCCGCCCGCACCTCGGCCGATCCGGCCGCCACCAAGGCAAGCGCGAGGCCCGCCCAAATCGTCCGCGTTGTCGGGAAAAATGACTTCATGCCGGAAGCACTCCCGGCGCGTCTGCCTGCCCGCAACCCCAATGACCCGCCGTCACCGAGCTTTCACGACACCGCCATCCCACTGTCACATACGTGACAACGCCGCGACGGCCGGACCGAGGAAGAAATGAGGAAGGCCGCCCAAACCCCTTTAGGCGGCCTTCCATTTTATACCCGACCAATACTGACCCAACACAACCTGACGCCGCGAAAGACGAGAAGGGGTTAAAAACGTTCAGTCGTTTTCCGCGCATGCGCCCGAGTTCACCATTCCGTGACAAGCGCGGTCTCCCGCGTCTCAAAAAACTCGTGCTCCGCGCGCAGCCAAGCGAGCCGATCGCTCCGCCGGGCGTCATCCGCCCGCCAGCCCGGCCGCGCATCCGCGCGCCGGGCAATCTCAAGCAGCCAGCGGAGAATGCGCTCGTCCGTGGCAAAGGTCACATCGGTGTTCATGGCGCGGACACCTTCGCACTCCAACGCGACAACTCCGCGACGCCGGGGTGACAAAACCGGAACAATGCGCCCTGCCCCACCCTCGGGTCCGGCGGCGTCCGCTGCGTTTTTCAACGAACTCGCGTCGCGACGGTGACGTTCGCGCGTCGGCGGCACAGGGGAGTTGACGGTGAACGCACCGAGGAATTGCCGTAAGCAGTCAGGAAATACGCACCGTGCCAACACCTCCCACCATGTCTTCATCGACCTCCTCCAGGCCGCTTACTTCGCCCGGCCCGCACCTCCGCGCGCTGGCCTGCCTCGCCGCCAGTCTCTTCTCCGCCTTAGCCGCCTTCGCGCAGCCGACCGGCGCCATCGCCGGACGCGTGACCGACACACAGACCAAGCTCGCGCTCAGCGGCGTGCGGGTGAGCGTCGTCGGCACCGCGCTCTCCACCTTCGCCGATCCGGCGGGCGACTACCGGCTGTCCGACGTGCCGGCCGGCCCCGCGACCGTGGAATTCAACTACGTCGGCTACGGCGAAGTGCGCAAGACCGTGACCGTCGCCCCCGGCGCGACCGCCACGCTCAACGCCGCCTTCGGCGCCGAAGTCGTCGCCCTCGACAAATTCGTCATCACCGGCAGCGCCGTAGGCTCCGCGCGCGCGATCAACCAGCAACGCGCCGCGGACACCCTCACAAGCATCATCGCCTCCGATGAGATCGGGCGCTTCCCCGATCAGAACGTCGCCGAGTCGATGCAGCGCATCCCCGGCCTCGCACTCTACCGCGATCAGGGCGAGGGACGTTTCATCGTCGTGCGCGGCATCCGTCCCGATCTGAACAGCGTGAAGCTCAACGGCGTCTCGATGGCCACGCCCGAGCGCGGGGACCGCGTCGTCGCCCTCGACGTGCTGCCGACCGACGCGCTCGCCGCGGTCGAGGTGACCAAGGTCCCCACGCCCGATCAGGATGCGGACGGCCTTGGCGGATCGATCAATGTCCGCACGCGCAGCGCCTTCGACGCCGAGGAGCGCCAGCTCCAGTTCAGCGCCCAAGGCCAGTTCAACGATCTCACCGAACGTCTGGGCGGAAAACTCAACGCGACCTACGCCGATCGTTTCAACGACGGCCGGATCGGTTTCATCTTGGCCCCGACATGGCAGGCCCGCCGTTTCGGCTCGAACAACCTCGAGGAGGACGGCGGCTACACGCTGCGTCCGATCCCCGGCTCCACCACCGGCCAGCAGGCCTATTTCCTGAACGGGATCGCCTTCCGCGAGTATGAGATCACGCGCACGCGCTACGGCGCCAGCTCGGCGCTCGAGTTCAAGCCCGACAACGAATCCTTCTACTACGTGCGCGGCACCTTCTCGCAGTTCAACGATCACGAGATCCGCTACGTTTACACGCTGCCCTTCGTCGAGGGCACGCTGAGCGCGCTCAACGACACGGGCGCCACGGTCACCGCGCTGCGCCGCGAGCGCTTCGACATGCGTTACCGGCAGAAGGATCAGCGCCTCTACTCCGTCGTTGCCGGCGGCGAGCGGACCTTTGGCCCGTGGAAATTCGACGGCCGCGCCGCGTGGTCGAAGGGCGAGGAGGAGCGGCCCGACGAGACGACCGTCCGATTCCGCAAGAGTGGGCGCGGCAGCAACTGGACCTACTCGTTTGCCAACGGCACCTACGCGCCGAGCGTGAGTGTCACCGGCGCCAACGTCGCCGATCCCTCCCTCTACAACGAGATCAGCCGCTTCCGGATCGTGAATTCCCCGGGCGACGAGACCGAGATGAACCTCGGTTTCAACGCCCGCCGCGATCTGAAGCTCGGCGCCGCGCCCGTGTATGTGAAATTCGGCGCCCAGCTCCGCGAGAAAGAGAAAAACGCGAGCAACGAGACCACCGATTACGCGGCTCCCGCCTCGTTTACTTTTGCCGCGATGCTCGAAGGCCAGACGCCCGACGACTATCCGTTCTACTCGACCGGCGTCCGCGCCAGCGCACCGAGGATCCTCGCGGCCTTCCGCGACAATCGCGCCGCCTTCACGCCCACGCGGCTCTTCGTCGAGAGCACGCAGGACGACTGGCAGTCCACGGAGGATGTCGCCGCCTTCTATGCCCTGGGAGGCGCGACCTGGGGCCGGCTCAACGTCCTCGGCGGCCTGCGCTACGAACGCACGAAGTATGAGAACAAGGGTAACCAGATCACCGGCACGACCGCCCTGCCCGTCAGCCGCGGGCGCAGCTACGACAACTACCTGCCGGGCCTCCACCTCCGCTACAGCCTCGACCAGCAGACGATCCTGCGCGCCTCGTGGAGCAATTCCCTCGCGCGGCCGTCCTTCGACGACAGTGCGCTCCGCCGCAGTGTCGATCTCGCCTCGAGCCGTGTGACGGAGGGCAACCCGCGGCTCAAGCCGCTCGAGTCGGCCAACTGGGACGCGTCGATCGAGCGCTACCTCCCCTCGCTCGGCCTGATTTCCGCCGCGGTCTTCCAGAAGGACATCGAGAACTTCACCTACCAGCGCACGCTGCCCGGCGGCGATCCCGCGACTGGCTTCACGCTCGTGACCTTCGTGAACGGCAACAAGGGCCGCATCCGCGGCCTCGAGCTCGCGTGGCAGCAGCAGCTGCGCGCGCTGCCCGCGCCGTTCAACGGCCTCGGTTTCATGGCCAACTACACGCGCAGCGAAAGCGAGGCCACCTACCCGACGCGCCCCGGCGAGAAGCTCGACTTCATCGGCCAGTCGAAGGAGATCGGCAACGTCGCGCTCACGTTCGAGCGCGGCGGGTTCTTCATCCGCGCCGCGCTCAATTTCCGCACTCCGCGCCTGCGCGAGGACGAGCCGCTCGGCCCCGACGCCGCGAGCGACCGCTGGGTTGACGACTTCAAGCAGTTCGATGTGGCGGCGGCCTACCGTCTGAACCAGAACTGGGAGCTGTTCGCCGAGGGGCTCAACCTCACCAGCGAGCCGTTCCGCGTCTATTTCGGCAAAAACGGCACGCGCCTGACCCAGCTCGAGGAATACGGCTGGAGCGCGAACTTCGGCGTGCGCTGGAAGCTGTAATCGCCTCAGCGCATCACCCCAAACGGGCGGGCTTCGGCCCGCCTTTTTTGTTCACGTCTGCAGCCACTCCAGCTCGTCGGCGACGGCGCGATCGCTGCGGCAGCGGGGCATCTTGCTCTGGCCGCCCCACTTTCCGCGCTCGCGCAGCCAGCGCTCGAAGGTGCCCGGCGCGACGAAGCGCACGAGAGGCGACTCGAGTCCGCCGCCCTTTCGCTTGGCCTCGTAGTCGTCGTTGCTGCGCTGGAGGTGGGCATCGAGCTCCGCCGCCAGATCGAGCTGCCGGCGCGGCGCGTATTTGAGCTCGATCGACCATTCGTGCCGGCCGCGTTTCTCGCCCGCCCGCGCGTCTATGAACCGCGGCGCGACATGGAAGTTCGCCACCGTCAGGCCGTGCGCGACGGCGACGGCCGCGAGCGCATCGGTGACTTCCTTTTCGATCACGTGCTCGCCAAACGCGCTCAGCTGCAGCCGCGTCCGGCCGGCATAAAGCAGCCGCGCGGGCGCGGTGGAGACAAACCGCACCACGTCCCCAATCACGTAGCGGCAGAGGCCGGCGGGCGTCGTCATCAGCAGCACGTAGTCGACACCCGGGCGGACGCCCTCGAGGGGCACCGCGTCGCGGCCCAGCTCGGCCAGACGCGACTCGTCGTAGGACGCCAGCGGGAGAAACTCGTAGAAGATCCCGGCGTCCGCCATCAGCCGCAGCCCGGCGGCGGGCTCGTCGTCCTGCGCGGCGATAAAGCCCTCGGAGGCGGGATAGACCTCGTGGAAATTCACCCCGTCGCCAGCCGCCCGGCGCAACTCGGCCGCAAACGGCCCGAGCGGCACGCCGCCATGCACGAGGCACTCCAGCCGCGGCCAGATCGCGCGAAGCGGTTTCCGCCCGGTGTGCGCGGCCATCTCCTCGGCCAGCACGAGCAGCCAGCTCGGGATGCCGGCGACGAGCGTGATGTCGCGCGTCGCGGTGCGCGCGGCGATGGCGCGGAGCTTCGCCGGCCAGTCGCCGATCTGCGCGATGGCGCGGCCGGGCTCGTAGAGGTGCCGCTCGACCCAGCCCGGCAGGTTCAGCGCCGTGATGCCGCTGAGATCGCCGCCCCAGGCGCGGAAGGGCCGCGCCTCCTCGATGGGTGCCAGCGCGGTCGATCCGCCGAGGAAAAGATGCCGGCCGCGAAACACCCGCGCGCTGCCCGTGCGCCGCGCGTAGAAGCAGAGCGAGTCGAGGCCCGTGCGCCGGAAATGGCCCAGCATCTCGCGCGTGATCGGCAGGTATTTCGTGCGGCCCGCCGTCGTGCCCGAGGACACCGCGTAATGCGCGCAGCGCCCCGGCCAGAGCACATCGGCCTCGCCGCGCTTCATGCGCTCGATCCACGGCGTGAAGGTCTCGTAGGCGCGCGGCGTGACCCGCGCCTGAAACTCCTTGTAGGCCATGGTCCGCCCGATGCCTGCGTCGCGGCCAAACGCAGTCGCGGCGAATCGCCCCATCAAGGCGCGGCGTGTTTTCTCCTGCGCTTGCCGCGCGTCGTCCGCCGCGCGGAATCGCCGCGCCACCCGCGCGGTCTGCACCGCGGCGCCGAGCGCGACCGCCCGCTGCAGCCACGGGGTGCGCGGGGTAACCGGAGCGACGGCGGCGGTGTTCATGCGGCGAGCGGCAGGGCCGTGCGCAGCCGCCCGTAGAATGCCTGCAACGGCGGCAGGAACTCAAAGACGTGGAAGATGAGCGAGGCGTGCTGCACCGGCGCATCGCCCGCCCGGGCCGACACCTCCCGCACGATGCCCCGCGGGAAATAGGCGCGGTGCCCGTGCTTGAGGGCGAAGATCGAGGGCGCCCGGGCATCGAGCACATCGTCCTCCCGCTCGGCGAACAGCACGAGCGCCGGCGCGGTCGTGAGGGGCAGTAGCGCGGGCAGGAAGTAGTCGGTCGGCGCCTGCATCTGCACGAGCGCCTGCACCCGCTCGCGCGCGCCGCGCGCCGTGATCGATCGGATCGCGCCGCCGACGCTGGCCCGCAGCCGCTCCAGCTCCGGCACGGTCATGAGCCGGCGGAGCGCCGCCTTGTTCTGCGCCCCGGCCTCGAACATCCGCGTGAATACCGTGCGCGACTTCTCGACCGCGGCCTCGCCGGCCGGCGCGGCGGGATTCAGGTAGGGCTTGAGCGCGCGGCCGAGCAGCGTCGCGGGCTTGGCCGCGCCGGTCGCCACCACATCCGCCACGCACGCGACCGGACTCACGATCACGACGCCGGCCAAGGCCGGGGCGGCGCCGGCCACGCGCTGGCGGCGGAGCCACTCGAGGAGAAGCCCCGCGCCGAAGCTCACGCCGAAAATCACCGGCCGCTGGCCCTGAGCGGCGAGTGCGGCCACGAGGTCGTCCAGCTGCGCGCAGAGCAGATCGAGCGAAAAGCCGTCGCGCGGATAGACCATCGCGTAAAGGTCGCCGGATTGGAGAAAAAATCGGCGCAGGAGAAAAACCTGCTCCGCCGAGTCCGGCACGAAGCCGCCGAGCACAATCGTCGGCACCCGCCCGCGGCCCGTCTCGCGCAACACCGTGGCGCGCTGCCCGGCCGAGGCCAGGCCTCGCGCGATGAGCTCGTGCTCGGCGCGCGGCCGGGCGGGCGCATAAGTCGCGGCGCACGGCGGGCGCAGGCGCTCCTGCGTGGTGCGGACCAACGTGTGCAGCGGGCGCAACGGCGTCGCGTGCAGCATGGCATACCAGGACAAGGCGGGGGCGAGGCTGAGGGCGGGCATCGGTCACCGAGGCCATGCGGCGGCGCGGGATTCACAATCCCCGATGGGGCGCGTCACGGAAACTTTTCCCGGGCGAAACGCGCCCGTAACATCACGCCCGATTCAGGCCTCCACCAGCTCGGCCGCGGGGTCCGCCTCCACCGGTTCGCCATCCTCCATCGGATGCTCGCGTAGAAACTGCGTGAACTCGACGAGCTCGAGGCGCCCGTCCCAATGCTCCACGATCGCGGTCAGCGATTCGACCCAGTCGCCGGAGTTCAGGTAGTGGATGTCGCCAATCATCTTGTCGGCCGGGGTGTGGATGTGGCCGCACATCACGCCCGTGCAGCCGCGCTCGCGGGCGAGCCGCGCGATGTGATCCTCGAAATTCGAGATGTGGCTGACCGCCTCCTTCACGCGCGCCTTGATCGCGCGGCTGAGCGACCAGTATTCGAGGCCGCGCCACGCGCGCCAGGCGTTGTAGGCGCGGTTGATGTTCAGGAGCGCGCGGTAGCCCCAGTCGCCGAGGTGCGAGAGGAAGACGAAGTTCTTCGTCACCGTGTCGAAGATGTCGCCGTGCAGCACGAGGTAGCGGCCGCGCGGCGTGTCGTGGACGTAGTCCTCGACGATGCGCAGGTTCTCGAAGGCGAGCGGCAGGAAGGTCGCGAGGATGTCGTCGTGGTTGCCGCGCAGGTAGATCACCTCGGTGTCGCGCTTCTCGAGTTTCTTGAGGACGATGCGGACGAAGCGCGTGTGCGCCTTGGTCCAGCTGCCGCCCCGGCGGAGCTGCCAGCCGTCGATGATGTCGCCGTTGAGGATCAGGCGTGCGCAGCGCGTCTCGCGGAGAAAATGATTCACCTCGCGGACCTTCGAGTCGGACGTGCCAAGGTGCACGTCCGAGAGGATGATCGTGCGGACGTGGAGCTTCATGGGAACTGGAGGGCAAACCGCCCCCGCGGGACAGCGCACGCCGGGGCGACCGCGGCCGACGCCACGGGGATCACCATGCGCAGGCTCCGGGGGCGCACGACGACTTCGACACGCGGGCCGGCCTCATGTGTTTCGCCGTCAGTGTGGATCAGGCCGGGCGCCACCCGCTCGATCACGAAGCGCGGGCCGGTGAAGCGCGTCACGAGCGGACTGCAGTCGAGATTGCCGAGGAAAAGCCGCGGGCCGAGCGCCGCCACGCCCGCCCATCTCCCCGCGCGGATTGCCACGAGGTCGAGGCGGCCGTCGTCGACGCGCGCCCCGGGCGCGATGCGGGCGTGGTTGCCGTATTGGTCGGAATTGGCGACGGCCACGAGGAGCACATCGATCGATTCCGTGCGCTCGCCGCTGCTGATCGTGCAGCGCTGAGGGCGTAGCGAACGCAACGCGGAGAGCGCGACCCGCGCGTAGGCGGGCAGGCCCCGGCGCACGAGCCGGTTGAAGCGCGAGCTCACCTCGGCATCGAGGCCGAGGCCCATGGCGTTGAAGAAGGGTTTTCCGTTCGCCAGGCCCGTGTCGACCGCGGCCACGCGGCCGCCCGCGCCCGTCGCGAGCTGCAGCGCCGCGAGCGGCGCGCGCGGAAACCCGAGGTGCAGCGCAAGGCCGTTGCCCGAGCCGCACGGCACCAGCGCCAGCGCGGCCGGCGTGTCGAGCAGGCCTTGCGCGACTTCGTTCATGGTGCCATCACCACCGACGGCGACGATCACCTCGCGCCCAGCGATCGCCGCCTCGCGCGCCAGCACGGTCGCGTGGCCCGGCCCCTCGGTCATCGTGAACTCGGCGTCGAGCGAGCGGGCCGCGATGAAACCGCGGATCGCCTCGGCCAGCGCCGGCCGGCGCCGATTGCGGCCGGAGCAGGGGTTGAAGATGAAACGGGTCTTCATGCGGAAGCGGCGGTCGCGCGCAGAGGCAGGGGCACGGGCTCGATGGCGATGCGGGCGGCGGCGTGGGCCGCCATGGCCCTGGAAATTTCGTGCGCCGCCTCGGAACGGGAAAGCGGATCCAGCGCGGCGCGCCACTGCGCCCAGACGCGGCCGCGATCGCGGAAGGCGCGATCCAGCTCGGCGAGCACGGCGGCGGGCGTCTCCGCCAGCGCGCCGATGCCATGCCGCCGGAGCAGCTCGTAGTTGCCCTCCTCCTGCCCTGGCACGATCTGATTCACGATCATCGGGCAGCGCGCGGCGAGCGCCTCCTGCGTCGTGGCCCCGCCGGCTTTGCTAATGACGATGTGATGCGTCATCAGCAGCCGGGGAATCTCGTTGGTCCAGCCGAGGATCGCGGTCGGGTGCGGGCGCTGCGCGGCGAGCGCCGCAAGCTCCGCGCGGAGTCTCTCGTTCCGGCCGACGGTGCAGGTGAGATCCCACGTTGTCTCGGCGATGAGCCGTCGCGCCGTCTCGGCGGCGCCGCGCGTGCCGGAGTTGATGATGTAGAGCACGCGCGGGATGGCGCCGGCACGGAGGTCGGGCGGGGCAAGGCGGCCCGCCTGTTCGCGGAAGAACGGATTGACGGGAAATCCCGCCACATGGAGGCGCCGGCCATCGACGCCCGCGGCGCGCATCACCGCCGCGGAATCCTCGTTGGGCACGAACCACCCGTCCGCGCCGGCCCGCCACCAGAGCGAATTGATGCTGATCGAGTCGGTGACGACGCTGAAGCACGGCACATCGACGCGCCCGTCCCGCGCAAGCTTGGCCAGCATGAAGCCGTAGGCTGGATAGGTCGCGCAGATCGCATCGGGGCGGCGCTGCGCGATGAGGCGGGCCAGCACGCGCGTCTCGGCCCGCAGCAGGCCCATGAGCCGCGGCGCGAGCGACGAGCGATCGAGCCAGGCGTAGGCCGCGCTCCAAAGGCGGGGCGCCCGGTTGATCAGGCCGAGATAACTGCGGCGCGCGAGTTCGTTGAGGCGCGGCGAGGCCAGGGCGAACACATCGGCCACCTCCGCCGCGCCCGCACCGTGCAACGCATCGTGCGCGGCGGCGAGAGAGCGCGCGGCGGCGTTGTGCCCCTCGCCATATCCGGCCGTCAGGATGAGGACACGCGGTTTCATGCGATCGCCGGCTCGGGCCGGGGCGCGCCCTCGCCCGCCACGGCCGCGAGGTCGGCCTCGAAGCGCCCGATCACCGTCTCCCAAGACTGCGCCTCGACCGCGGGCCGCGCCGCGCCGCGCAGCTGGGCGCGCAGCAAATCGTCGGTCGCGAGCAGCACCGCCGCCTCGACCAGCGCCTCCGGTGCCGCGCAGGGGACGGCGAGGCCGTTTTTCCCGTGGACCACAAACTGCCGCGCGGCCGCATAGTCGAAGCCCGCCACGGCGAGCCCGCTTGCCATCGCCTCGGTCAGCACGTTGCCAAAGGTCTCCGTGAGGCTGGCGTGGATGTAGATGTCCGCCGAGGCGTAATGGCGCGCGAGCTCGGCGCGCGGCACAAAGCCCGGAAAAACGAAATCGCGATGCTCCCGCTGCAGGCGCGCGCGCAACGGGCCGTCGCCGACCAGGACGAAGCGGCAGCGGGGATTGGCCGCGTGCATCGCCGCAAAGGCGCGCCCGAGCAGCCCGTAGTTTTTCTCCGCCGCCATGCGGCCCGCGTGGATCACGACCGGGTTGTCCGGGCCGGCGCCCCACCGGGCCCGCAGCTCGGGGGAGCGACGGGCCGGGTGGAATTGCCACGTGTCCACCCCCCGCGACAGCAGGGCGGTGCCGTGAAAGCCCAGCGCCGCGAGCTCGCGGCACAGCTCGAGCGTGGGCGCAAACGTGCGCCGCGTGCGGTTGTGCACGTGCCGCAGCCACGCGAGCACCGGCCGGTGGAAAAAGCCAAAGCCGTAGTGGCGCGTGTAGGCGTGGAAGTTGGTGTGGAAGCTCGAGGTGACCGGAATCCCGAGCGCGCGCGCCGCGGTCACGGCCGACGCGCCAAGCGGTCCCTCCGTCGCCACATGCACGAGGTCCGGCCGTTCCTCGGTCCAACTCCGCCGCAGCGCGCGGCCGGCGGGCAGGCCCATCCGCAGCATCGGGTAGCGCGGGATCGGGAATCCGGGCATCGGCACCTCCGCGAACTCCGGGTGCGAGTCGCCTGCCGGCAGATCGTCGCGCCGCGGGCGATGGACACTCACTGCATGGCCGCGCCGCCCGAGTTCCCGCGCGATGAGCCCGAAAGTCATCGCCACGCCGTTGATTTCCGGCGGGAAGGTTTCGGTGACGAGGGCGAGTTTCACGTGGGCGCAGGACGCGCGAGGGTTGGTTCCTTTAACGCCATTAAACCCGCTCGGTGTGCCGAACCCGTGGCGGCGGGGTTACGATTCGGCGAAACCCCGCCCGGCCGATGGCCACGACCGGATGTCACTGCTTCGTCGCGAAACCTCCGCCGGTCCGACACACGCCGCGCGCAGGATGGTGCGCTCCCGCTCCCACCATGCACCTCCTCCTCCCGTCCCCTCGCCTGCTCCTCGTCTTTCTCGCGCTGCTGCCCGCGGCGCTGTGCGCCCAAGCCACCGGCTCCATCGCCGGCCGCGTCTCCGACGCCGCCACCGGCAAGTCCCTCCAGGGCGCGATCGTCCGCGTCGTCGGCAGCAAGGTCGCCGACTACACTGACTCCGACGGCCGTTTCGCCCTCTCCGGCGTGCCCGCCGGCCCGCAGCGCGTCGAGATCGACTATGTGGGACTCGACGTGCTGGTGCGCGACGTGACCGTCACCGCCGGCGGCCTCGCGCCGCTGAACGCCGCGCTGGAGAGCAAGGCGCTCAAGCTCGAGGCCTACACCGTTTCCGAATCAGTGCGCGGCCAGGCGCTCGCCATCAACCAGCAGAAGACCGCGAGCGGCCTCGTGAACATCGTGTCCGAGGAGACGTTCAGCACCAACCTGGGCGGCAACATCGGCTTCACGCTGCAGCAGCTCCCAGGCCTCAGCGTGAACGAGGGCGAGGACGGCGAGCCTTCGGGCGTCAACATCCGCGGCCTCGAGGCAAAGTATAATGCCGTCCAGATGGACGGCAACCGCATGCCCGCCTCCGGCAATTCGCGCGCCTTCTCCCTCGGCCAGCTCAACGCCGACAGCGTCGCCAACATCGAGGTCATCAAGGCCGCCACGCCCGACCGCGACGGCGACGCGCTCGGCGGCATTATCAACGTCATCTCGCGCTCCGCGTTTCAGCGCGACGGCCGCACCATCGAGTTCAGCGCCGGCGGTCTCTACTACGACAAGCGCGAGAAATGGAACTACAACGCCGCGCTCAACTACCTCGACATTTTCTCCGTCGGCGGCGGCGAGAAAAACCTCGGCGTCGGCCTGAACCTCGCGTGGTCCGAGACCTCGCGCGACTACGACAACCTCGACAAGGACTACGCCGTGCTCCGCCCCGAGTTCGAGCCCGCGCTCGGCCTGACCGCCCCCCTTTATTTCCACACCAACGCCGCGCCGCAGACCAACTACCGCGAGACCACCGCCGAGAGCGTCAACCTCTCCCTCGACTATCGGCTCAATCGCGTCACGTCCTTTTATCTCCGGCCGTTCTACCGGCATCAGGTGACCGACTCCGAGAAGCCCCGCGCCCGCTACTATATCAACGCGAACCACAGCTTCAACGCCGCCAACGGCACGAAGAGTATCGCCGAGGCCACCTACAACACCGGCCGCAGCCTCCCGACCACCCTCACCGAGCTGCGCTACCAGAACGATCTCAGCGTCTCCGACAACGATGTCTATGGCGCCGCCTTCGGCGGCCGCCACGAGCTGGACCGCACCACGATCACCTTCGACCTCTTTCGCTCCAACAACGACTCGAACCGCGACCGCTCCCTCGCCTACGTGATCCGCAACCAAGGCTACAGCTTCGGTTACGACCAGACCATCCGCTGGAAGCCCGTCTACACCATCCTCAACGGCAAGGATCCTCACGATGTCACCGCGATCAACCGCGGCGATCTGACGATTTCACCGCGCGACGCCGCCGAGAAGGCCTCCAGCGCGAAGGTCGATCTCGAGCGCAAATTCGCCGGCGACACGCTGAGCGGCGCCCTGAAGTTCGGCGCCAAGTTCCGCTCCAACGTCAAGGAGCAGGATCAGGCCTCGACCGTCTATCAGACCGGCAGCAACGCCGGCGGCTTCCCCTACGCCAGCCTCCTTACGCGCACCGACTACAAGACCTTCGGCGCCCTCCCGATCTACCAGTATCCGGATCTCAACCGCACCGAGGCCCTGCTCCGCACGAGCCCGCAGCTCTTCGCGCTCCAGGCCAGCAACGCCCTCCTCAACGACGTGATCAACGACTACCGCGCGCAGGAGGACACCACCGCCGCCTACGCGATGGGCACGCTCCGCTTCGGCCGCACCACGATGATCACCGGGCTGCGCATGGAGAAAAACGAGTTCGAATCCCGCACCTACCGCTACAACAGCAACGCCCCCGCCACGCCCACCACCGTCAACGCCCGGCGCGATTACACGCTGTGGCTCCCCGGCCTCCACTTCCGCCACGAGCTGAGCCGCAACCTCATCCTCCGTGAGAGCTACAACCGCAGCTACAGCCGCCCCGACGTCAACGCCCTCGTCGCCGGCCTCAACCTCGACACCAACACCGGCAACATCTCCGGCGGCAACCCCAACCTTACGGAGACCACCTCCCACAACTTCGACGTGCAGCTCGAATACTACACGCCCAGGGGCGGCCTCTACTCAGCGGGCGTCTTCTACAAAAAAATGAAGGGCTTTTACTACGAGACCACGCAGCGCTTCACCACCACCGACGCCAACGGCTACCCGATTCCTGACGCCAACGGCACGCGCATCTACACCTCGACCGCCAACGCCCTCGGCGCGACCAACTACGGCCTCGAGCTCATCGCGCGGCAGAAGCTCCTGTTCCTCCCCAAGCCCTTCAACGGCCTCGGCGTCGCGCTCTCCGCCACGCTCACCGAGAGCGACGGCAAATACCCGGGCCGCCTGAGCGAGGACCTCCCCACTTACGGCTTCAGCGACAAGATCTACAACGCCGCGCTCGAATACGCCGGCGGCGGCTTCCGCGCGCGCCTCAGCTACACCTACCGTTCCGATTTCCTCGAGGGCCTCGATGCCAACGAATTTTTCGACGACTACTTTGGCGCCTACGAGTCGCTCAACTGGGAATCGAGCTACCAGCTCACGAAAAACACGCGCCTCTTCCTCAATGTGAACAACCTCACCGACGAGCCCCAGATCTCCTACCAAGGCCGCGGTCGCCCCGACCATCCGGAGGACTACACCACCTACTCGTGGCGCGCGACCCTCGGCGCGACGATCCGGTTCTGATTCTGAAGTAGGGCGGGTCTGTGACCCGCCCTTTTCGGGCTACGGTTACCGTAAAGCTAACGCTTCCCAGACAGGGCGGGTCAAAGACCCCGCCCTACTCCCTTTTCTACGCAACATCCGATTCCGACCATGCGCCCGCACTCTCTCCGCCTCCTCGCCCTGCTCACGCTCGCGTTCCCGCTCGCCGCGCACGACCATCCTGCCCACGTCCCCGGCACACCCTACGCCGACAAGTTTGCCTTCGCCCCCCGCCCGCTCCCCGATCGCATCGTGCTCACCTGGCGCGGCGATCCGGCGACCACGCAGGCCGTGACCTGGCGCACCGACCCCACGGTCATTCGTGCCGTCGCCGAGTTTGCCCTCGCCAACGAGGCGGGCCGCTCGCTCAAGGGCGAGTCGGTCGCCGCCCGCACCCAGCCGCTCACGACCGATCTCAGCGAGGCGCACTACCACTCGGCGGAGTTCACCGGCCTCGCGCCCGACACGCTCTACGCCTACCGCGTGGGCGACGGCGTGAACTGGAGCGAGTGGTTCCACTTCCGCACGGCGAGCCGCGACGCGCGCAAGTTCACGTTCGTCTATTTCGGCGATGCGCAAAACGACGTGCGCACGCACTGGTCGCGCGTCTTCCGCGAGGCGTTTCGCGAGGCGCCGCGCGCCGCCTTCACGCTCCACGCCGGCGACCTGATCAACAACGCGCACCGCGACGGCCAGTGGGGCGAGTGGCACGGCGCCCCTGCGTGGGTCAACGCCACCATCCCCGTGGTCCCCACGCCCGGTAACCATGAGTTTGCCAAGCTCGACGAGAAGGACGCCGCGGCCCCGCGCGCACTGAGCGTCCAATGGCGCCCGCAGTTCGCGCTGCCGGAAAATGGCCCCGCCGAGCTGGCTGAGACCTGCTACTGGTTCGACTACCAAGGCACGCGCATCGTCTCGCTCGATTCCAACCGGCTGCACGAGGAGCAGGTGCCATGGCTGCGCGCCGTGCTGGAGAAAAATCCGCAGCGCTGGACCATCCTCACGTTTCACCACCCGATTTTCTCGCCGGCCAACGACCGCGACAACCCGAAGCTCCGCGCGCTGTGGAAGCCGCTCATCGACGAGTTCAAGGTCGATCTCGTGCTCACCGGCCACGACCACACCTATGCGCGCAGCGGCGACATGGCCGGCCGCGCCCGCGTCGGCTCCGTCAACGCCGCCAAGGGCTACAACCAGGTCTACGATCCCGCGATCGGCACCGTCTATGTCGTCTCGGTCGGCGGCCCCAAGATGTATGACCTCATGTCCGACGCGTGGGCCGTGCGCACCGCCGAGGACACCCAGCTCTTCCAAATCATCACCATCGACGGCGGCGAGCTCCGTTACGAGGCGCGCACCGCGATCAACCGGCTCTACGACGCCTTCACGCTCCGCAAACGCGAGGGCCGCGCCAACGAGCTGGTCGAGACCCTCCCGCTCGAAACGCGCCGTGCTCCGAAGCCGGCCGCCGCAGCAAAAGACTGATGCCGATGTAGCCCTGCTCGGAAGAGCAGGGACCTCCCGGAGTTTTGCCAGCAGCCCGTCCCGCCTCTCCCTGCTTCGCCAAGGCTACGCAGGGCACGCGCGAGGCGGGCTGCCGCGCTTGCGGCGGGCGATCGTTTGCCCGAGCCTCACGCACCCTCATGAACCCGCGCCCCGCCCTGCCCCGCCTCGCCGCCTTTATCCTGCTTGCGCTCGCAGTCGCGCCGCTGCGCTCGGCACAGCCTACACCTCCGCCACCAGCGCCCTTCACCTTCGCCGCGCTGGGCTGCATGCCTTACGCGCGCATCCCGGAGGTCGACGCGGCTTTCGCTCGCGTCATCGCCGAGATCAACCGCCACGCGCCCGCGTTTACCGTTCATCTCGGCGACACCATGGCGAGCGACGAGAAGGCCACCGATGCACTGCTCATGAAGCGCCGTGCTGACTTCGACACCTTCACCACCGCCCTCGTCTACACGCCGGGCGACAACGAGTGGACCGACACGCACACCGAGAAGGCCGGCCGCTACGTCCCCACCGAGCGCCTCGCCCGCATCCGTCTGATGTATTTTGCGGAAGAGCGCAGCCTCGGGCAAAAACCCATCCCCCTCATCACTCAACGCCGTGACCCGGCCTTCTCCGACTATGTGGAAAACGCACGCTGGACCCACGGCGGCGTGGTCTTCGCCACCGTGCATGTCGTCGGCAGCGCGAACAACCACAGCGCCGCCATTCCCGGCGCGATGGACGAGTGGCGCGCGCGTGACGCCGCCAACGCCGCGTGGGTGCGCGCCACCTTCGCCGCCGCCCGCGAGACGGCCGCGCCCGGCGTCGCGCTGTTTTTCCAGGCTCAGCCGTTCCAAACAGATCGCAACGCCGCGGGCTACCGCGCGGGGTTCGAGCTGTTCCTGAAAACCGTGGAGGCCGAGTCCCGCGCCTTCGCCAAGCCTGTGCTGCTCGTGCATGCCGACGAGCATCGCTTCCGCCACGAAGCCGGGATGCGTTTCGAGAAAAACTCCGCACCCCTCGCCAACGTCACGCGCCTCGAGACCTTCGGCGCGGCCGATTTCCACGCCGTGCTCGTGACCGTCGATCCGGGATCGGCCCAGGTCTTTCTCGCCGCCCCTTTGATCGTGCCGGGCAACCCGCTCCCTCTCCTGCCGCGTCCCCGCGCCGCGAAGCAGTGACGAGCGCCGCGCCACTCCGGGCGCGCACTGGTGGGCCCACTGGGATTTGAACCCAGAACCAAAGGATTATGAGTCCTCTGCTCTAACCGTTGAGCTATAGGCCCGAGTGGCCCGGGAGTGTTGCGCGCCAGCGGGTCCGGTCGAGCCAATTGCTCAACCCCTGCTCCCCTCTTCACTCGCCCCGCAGATCGTAGCACAGCAGGCGCGGCGCGTGGCCGCCCCGCGCATCGCGTTCGTTTTGCACGACGTAAAGCAGGCCGCGATGCAGCGCGGGCAGCGTCCACGTCGAAGTGGCGTTGAACAGCCGCACGCGCTGCCGCACCGCCGCGCCTTGCGGCGACAGCTCGAACTCCGCCAGCAAGCCATCCTCGCCCAGCGCAAACACCCGCCCGCCGGCGCTCAGGATCGAACCGCGGAAGAAGCTCTGCACGCGGCCGCCCTCCTCGAAACGTGTGTCGTCCCGCCACTTAATCTCGCCGGTAGCGAGATCGACGCAGCGCAGCTCGGCATCGGGCGGATTGCGCCCGGCAAAGGCGTAGAGGTGCCCGCCGATTTTCGCCGGCGCCATCCAGTGCAGGCCAAAGTCGCGCTGCGTCCACACCGGGCGCGCCTTCATCTGCTCGTCAAACTCAAGCAGCACGCCGCCTTTTTCGTAGCACTCCGAAATGAACACCCGCCGCTCATCCACCGCGAACGCCGAGCCCGCGATCACCGATTCGAAAGTCCGCGCCCGCCACGCAAAGCGATCCAAGACCCGCCCGTCCGCCGGATCGAGCGTGAGCAGGCCGCCGGTGGCGGGGCGGCTCTCGCCGCCGAGCACCGCCAGCACCACCTCGCGCCCCCGCACCCGCGCGACAATCGGCGAGGCGTAGTCGGCGCCCCACGCATCCTCGGCGGTCCAGAGCGTCTTTCCTGTCTTCTTGTCGAGGGCCGCGACGCTCACGCCCGGCCCGCCCTCCTCCTTCTTCCCGCCGACGGTCACGATGAGCTTCTCCCGCCACACGCACGGCGTCGGGCCGTAGCCGAAGAATCCCTGCGGCACGCCGTAATCCGCGCGCAAATCGCACCGCCAAATCACCGCGCCCGTTTTCAGGTCGAGGGCATGCAGCACGGCGGTCACGCCCGCGATGAACACGCGCCCGTCATCGATCACCGCGCTGGCCCGCGGCCCAGGGCTGAAGCCGTAGCGATCCTCGTAGGCGACCGGATAGTCGAAGCGCCAGAAGCGCCGGCCTGTCTCCGGGTCGAGGCAATCGACCGTCTCGCGATCACCGACGCGGTGAAAGTAAACCAGCCGCCCCTCCGCGATCACCGGACACGCGTAACCTTCGCCGCGCGTCATCTCCCAGACGAGCTTCGGGCCGGCCGCCGGCCAGCGGTCGAGGAGCTTGGTCTCGCGGGTCGTCGCATCGCGATGCGGCCCGAGAAAGTGCGGCCACCCCTCCGTCGTCGCACCGGCTGGCAGCGCGCGCGGCGGCGCGTGGAGCTTCAGTTCGGGAAAGGGCTGCTGCGCGCTCACGGCCGTGGCCAGCAACAGCAGGGAGGCGACGCGCGTTTTCATTTCTTCAGCGCCCCGATGCCGGACCGCTCGGGCAACGTGATCTTCCCCTCGACGATCGTCGCGCCGTCGAAGCAGTCGTTCTTGATCAGCACCGCGCCGTCGAGGTCGGCCCAGTCCACGAGCGGCGAGAGCTGCGCCGCCGCGGAGATCGCGCACGAGGTCTCGGTCATGCAGCCGAGCATCACCTTCAGCCCAAGGGCGCGCGCGAGGACGATCATCTGGTGCGCCTCGCGGAGGCCGGTGCATTTCATGAGCTTGATGTTGATGCCGTGAAACGCGTCCACGCAGCGCGTCATGTCGCCGAGGCGCTGGCAGCTCTCGTCGGCGATCAGCGGCAGCGGGCTGCGGCTGCGGAGCCACGCCGTGTCGGCCTGCTGCTCCTTCGGCATCGGCTGCTCGATGAAGACCACCCCGCGCCCCGCCAGCCACTCGATCATGCGCAGCGCCTCCTCGCGATTCTTCCAGCCTTGGTTCGCATCGACGGTGATCGGCGCGGCCGTGACCGAGCGGATCGCCTCGATCATCTCGCGGTCGCTCTCGGGGCTGCGGCCGAGCTTCACCTTGATGATTTTGTAGATCGCGGCCTCGCGGGTTTTCTCGCGCACGACCTCCGGCGCATCGATGCCGATGGTGAACGACGTCACGGGGGTCTTCGCCGCATCAAGGCCCCAGAGGCGGAACCACGGCGCGCCGAGTTTTTTCCCGATCCAATCGTGCAGCGCGATGTCGAGCGCGGCCTTGGCGGCGGTGTTGCCCGGCGCGAGCGCGTCGAGGGCCGGCAGGATTTCCTCCCGTTGAAAGGGATCCCGCACGCCGGCGAGCAGCGGCCGGGCCCGCTCGCAGAACGCCGCGGCGCTCGCCTGCGATTCGCCGAGATACGGCGGCATCGCGGCCTCGCCGTGGCCGGTGATCCCCTCGTGCTCGATCTCGACGAGCGTGGCGGGCGTGCTCCTGCGCGTGCCGGCAGCGATGCCGAAAGCGTGGCGCAGCTCGAGCGTGTAGGGCTGGTGGCGGAGGATCATGCGGCGGCGCGCGGTTATTTCAGAAAGGTATTCGGAATCCAGGTCGCGAGGCCCGGAATCAGGAACACGGCGATGAGCGCGAGGAGCAACGCGCCGACAAACGGCCAGCACCGGCGGATCGTCTCGTCGTAGCGGCAGCCCGCGATGCTCGTGCCGACAAAGAGGCACACCGCCACCGGCGGCGTGGTGCCGCCGACCTGCGTGGTGATGACGACGAGCATCCCGAGATAAATCGGATCGAGGCCGAAGGTCGCGCCGATCTTCACAATGAGCGGCGTCAGGATGATCAGCACGGCGAGCGACTCGATGAACATCGTGAGCACCAGCATGATTCCCAGCAGCACCAGCAGCACGACCCAGCCCCGGTCCGAGACGCCGAGCAGCCAGCTCCCGACGATCTCGGTGAAATTGAGGTAGGTGAGCAGCCAGCCGAGCGCGCCCGCAACCGCGATGATGCCGAGCACGACCGTCGTCATGACCGCGGCGTTGAGCAAAATGCGCGGGAGATCGCGGAGCGTCACCGAGCGATAGACAAACATCGCCACGATCAGCGCGTAGAAACACGCCACCACGCCCGCTTCCGTCGCGGTGAAGACGCCCGCCATGATCCCGCCGAGGATGATCACCGGCGCGAGCACCGCGACCCACACGCGCGGCAGCGTCGCCAGCACGCTGCGGAAGCTAAACCTGCCCGTCGTCGCGCGAATCTCCGGGAAACTCGGATGATAGCCGTGCAGGTGCACCGCGAGCATGAGCAGCCCCGTGATCAGCAGGCCCGGCAAGAATCCACCGAGGAAGAGCCCGCCGATCGAGACCCCCGCCATCGCGCCATAGACGACCATCACCATGCTCGGCGGGATGATCGCGCCGATCACGCCGGAGGTCGCGGCGAGCGAGGCGATGAAGCCGCCCTTGTAGCCGCGCGCCTTCATCTCCGGCGCCATCAGCGAGCCGATGGCGGAGGTCGAGGCCGCGGAGGAACCGGTCACGTTGGCAAAAATCATGTTGGCGAGCACCGTCGCGTGCCCGAGGCCGCCGCGCAGGTGGCCGACGAGGGTCTCGGCAAACTCCACGAGCCGCCGGCTCATGCCGCCGCGCACCATCAGCTCGCCCGCGAGGATGAAATACGGCAGGGCGAGCAGGCTGAACGAATCCACCGCCGCGAACATTTTCCGGGGAAACTCCACCGGCGCCAGCTCCGGCAGGGACAGGATGCCGCCGAGAGCCACCGCGCCGATCGCCACGATCACCGGCACGCCCAGAAAAATCAGCGCCAGCAGCGCGATGAAGAGACCGATCAGCATGGCGGCTCCTCCGCGATGATCACCGGCGCCTCGCCCGCGGCGCGGCGCAGCAGATTGTGCAACGCGGCGAGCACCAGGTAGGCGCCGCCGATCACGATGCAGGCGTAGATGACATCCATGCGCACGCCCATCCCGGCGCTGCTCTGGCGCGCCACGCTGCGCCAGAACGTGAGGCCCGAGGCCGAGGCGTAGGCGGCGGTGAAGACCACCATCGCGGCCCCGAGCGCGAGCCACAGGAGGTCGATGAACACGCCCATCGGCCGCTGCACGGCGCGCGGCATTTTCTCCAGAAAGAGGCCCATGCCGATGTGCGCGCCGCGCCGGTAGCCGACGACAATCGCGAGAAACACGATCCAGATCAGGCCGTAGCGCTGGAGCTCCTCGCTCCAGCTCAGCGAGGCGTTGAAGACATAACGGCAGAGCACCTGCAGTCCGCCCACGAGCACGATCACGGCAAAGAGCGCGATGATCAGAATCTCGGCCGCGCGGTCCGCGAGGGCCACGATGCGGCCGACGGCGTTGGCTAGGGCCTTCATTTTTTCGCCGCCCGGATTTTCGCGAGTAGATCGGTCGCGCCGCGCTCGGCGGCGAGCTGGTCCTGGAGCTTGATGGCGGCTTGCTGCCACGCGGTCGTGTCGATCTCGTGCATCGCCATGCCGCGCTCGCGGAGGAGCTTCAGGCTCTCGGCGTCGCGCACCGGCGCCAATGCGCGGCCGCGATCACGCGCGACGCCCGCCGCCTGGCGGACCTTGGCCTGATCCTCGGCGCCCAGGCGATCCCACTGGGCCTTGGAATAGCAGACGACGATCACGGGAAAGAGATGGGCCGTGAGCGTCATGTGCTTCGTCACTTCGTAGAACTTTTCCGCGACGACGATGGCGGGCGCCTGCTCGAAACCGTCGATCACACCGGTCTGGAGGCCGGTGTAGATTTCGCCGTAGGCCATGGGCGTGGGGTTGGTGCCCATGAGGCGGAGCGCGGCGAGATAGACCGGCGTGGGGATGGTGCGAATCTTCAGGCCGCGCGCATCCTCGACCGTCTTCACGGCTTTCTGCGTGGTGATCAGGTTGCGGTAGCCCCAGCCGTCGATCCACGCGAGGAGGATGAGGCCCTGCTTCTCCAGTCCCGCGGCGAGATCGCGGCCGACTTCGCCATCAAGCACGCGATGCACGTGATCGTAGTCCTGCCAGAGGTAGGGCAGGTCCAGCACGCCGATGCGTTGATCAAAATTATTCAGGATCGCCGTCCCGGTGACGGTGCAGGCCGCGCCGGAGCCGAGCTGCATGCCCTCATAGACCTCGCGCTCGCTGCCGAGCGTGCCCTGCGGAAAAATCCGCACGTGCAGCCGTTCCGAGTGCGGCGCGAGCGCCTCGGCGAAGGCCGTGGCGGTGAAATGCAGCTCGGCGTTGGCATCGGGCGCGTGAGCGTGGGCGAAGCGAATCTCCGTGCGGCCAAGCTTGGCGGCATCGGCGGGCGCGGGGGACTTGCCGCAGCCGGCGACGAGGATGAGGAGCGCCGCGAGCACGCCGGACCGGAGCGGAAGCGAAGGAGTGGCCATGGGAGAAGCGAAAGCGCGCGAACGCTCGCGAGCCACGCCGGGTGGGTCAATCGCGATCCAGGGGGCGCGCCCGCGACGCGCTTGCCTATCGCGGCGAGGTGGGTCGGAATCACCGTGCCGCCCGCCCCGGGCGGATTCCCCATGCATCGCATCGCTGGCCTCATTGTCTGCTCTCTCATCGCCATCGTCGCGCGGGCGCAGGAGGCGCCGGTGGACTTTGAAAAAGCCCGCCGGATCTTCGAGCGCGCGCGCAATGGCGAGACGCTCTCCGCCGAGGACCGCGCCTACGTGGAGCGCGCGAAACAGGCGAAGCAGAAGCAACCCGCCGCGAAACAATCACCCGGCGCGCCGCCACCGAAATGGACGCAGCACCTCACCCCGCTGCCCGAGCTCGGCCCCGCGACCTACAAAGGCGAGGATGGCGGGCTTTACGGCGCAGGCCGCAACACCCCGCCCGAGACGCACCTCACCGCGGCGCTCCGCGAGGCGGAAAAAATCCGCCCGCTCGACGCCGCCGGCCGTCCCGCCGCCGACGGCAAGATCGGCCTGCTCTCCGTGGGCATGTCCAACACCACGCAGGAATTTTCCCGCTTCATGCAGGAGGCGGCGCGCGAACCGCGCAAGTCGCCGCGCGTCGTCCTCGTCGATGGCGCGCAGGGCGGGCAGACCGGCGCCCGCTGGGCGGACGCGAACGCGCCCCTGTGGGCGCAGGTTGATGAACGCATCACCCGCGCCGGCTTGAGCGCCGCGCAAATCCAGGTCGCATGGATAAAGCAGGCCGAGTCCGGGCCCGCGCGGCTCGGCGATTTTCCCAAGCATACCGACGTCCTGCGCGAGCATCTCGTCCTCGTGCTCGGCCACTTGAAAAAGCGCTTTCCCAACCTGCGCGTCGTCTATCTCTCAAGTCGCATCTACGCCGGCTACGCGACCACGGCGCTCAACCCCGAGCCCTACGCCTACGAATCAGCCTTCGCCGTCCGCCGGCTGATTCAGGATCAGATCGCGGGGCGCGCGGAGCTGAATTTCGACGCCACGCGCGGCGCCGTGCGATCGCCGCTGCTGCTGTGGGGGCCGTATCTCTGGGCCGACGGGGCGACGCCGCGCGCCGCCGACAAGCTCACCTATGAGCCAAGGGACTTCGCAGCCGACGGCACGCACCCCGGCGACAGCGGCCGCGCCAAAGTCGCCCGCCTGCTGCTCGAGTTTTTCAAAACCGATCCCACGGCGAAGCCGTGGTTCCTGACCGCGGCGAGATAACCGCGCGGCGCGGCCTACCTCACCGCGGGTTGAGTCCGTCTCAGAGGAAGCCGAGGTTCGGTTTCTGGAACCGGCCGAGGTTGGGAAAGGCGATGCTCAGATTCGTGTCGCTCACGCCGAACCACTTCGCGATCGTGGCGCCGTATTCGTCCACGCTCGTCGTGGGAATCCACCGGCCGCGGCCGGTGTCGTCGGGGCCGTTGACCGTGAGATCGGGCATCTTGCCGTAGATGTCGCCGCCCTTCACCGCGCCGCCCACGATGATCTGGTGGCTGCCCCAGCCGTGGTCGGAGCCGTCGCCGTTGGAGCTGTAGGTGCGGCCAAAGTCGGAGGCGGTGAACGCAGTCACGCGGTCGGCGCAGCCGAGCTCGAGGGTGGCGTTGTAGAAGGCGTTCATCGCCGCGCTGACCTGGCCGAGCAGCGAGGCGTGTGCGCCCATCGCGCGGTTCACGTCGTCGACCTGGTCGGCATGGAGATCCCAGCCGCCGAGGCGGGCAAAGAAGATCTGGCGCTTGAGCCCGAGACTGCCCGAGACCGAGATGAGCCGCGCAATCATCTTGAGCTGATCCGCGAGGCGGTTGGGGGATTGCGCGGTGTTGGCGGGAAACACGGTCGAGAGCGTGGGCGCGGCGGCGAGCGTGGCACTGAGCAACTCGCTGCTGCCGATCGCGTCGGCCGAGAGGCTGCCGAAGGCGGCGGCGAAGAGGTTGGGGTTCGACGCGGCGTAGAGATCCTTCTGGGCGTTGTAGCGGGCGGCGTCGGCCGAGCCCGCGCGGCCGGCGCTGCCGTTGAAGGCGATCACGCCGCCAGGGCTGATGGAATACTGCACGACATTCCGGCCGACCTCGAAGTTGTTGAAGTTATCCAGCGAGATGGACATCGAGATCTTCGGGTCGTTGTTGAGCGCGTCGAGGAGGTCGGCGGTGCGGCCGCCCCAGCCGGTGCGGAAGGGCTGGTCGGGCACGCTGCTCTGCCACTGGACCTGCTGGTCGTTGTGCGAGAAGAGCTGCGGCGGGAGCTTCACGGTGCCGGCGGTGTAGGCGGACTTGTTGGTGGGCTCGACGAGCGTGCCGACGTTGGCGAGGAAGGCGCATTTGCCGGCATTGAACAGCGTGCCCAGATTCGCGACGCTGGGATGGAGCGCCCACGAACGGCCGTCGCTGGTCCGGGGCGCGATGGGCAGGAGCCCGGCGCTCGGCACGGCGATGACGCTGCGCTGCGCGGCGTAGGCGTTGTAGGCGGAGCCGGTGGGGATGATGAGGTTGTTGGCGTCGTTGCCGCCAGCGAGGAAGATGCAGACGATGGCCTTGTAGTCGGAGGGCACGGCGCCGGCGGCCACGGGAGCCGAGCTGGCTGTGCCGGAGGCGTTGGCCACGGCGCCGATCGCGCGGAGCTGGGCGAGCGTGGAGAGCAGGCCGGTCGTGCCGACGGCGGCGCAGGACTGGCCGATGAAGTGGCGGCGGGAAGAGTTCATGGGAGCAACGCGGGCGGGTTGAGGTGGCGGGGTTTATTTCTGCGTCGAGCCGTCGAGCGAAGTGGCCACCAGGAGCACGGCGGTCTGGGCGCGCTCGAGGGTGGAGGTGGCGGCGGGCAACGCCGCCAGCGCCGTCGTGATGCGCGTGCGCGTGGCGGCGCTCAACTGCCCGCCCGCGAGGATGAGCCCCAGATGATCGAGGAGCGCGGGCACGTTGCCGAGGAGCGCCTGCTCGGCGGACAGGTTGAGGACGAGGTTCGTGCCGAGGAAATTGTTGGCCCTGAAAATCGTGTCGCGCAGGTAGTTTGGCACCGTGATCGCGGTGGTGTCGTTGGTGATTTGGAACTCGGGGGCGACGAGGCCGGCGGCGGCCAGCGGGCCAGGATAGACATAGCCGGGCTCGAAGAAGTTGAACACCGTGGGGGACTCGAGCGGGCCCTGGTTGAGGGCGGCATAGACCTCGAGGGTGTTGCGGCCGCTGGTGCTCACGGCGTTGAAGCCGCGGAGGAGCGCGGTGAGGCGCAGGAGCGGTTCCTTGAGCTTGCCGTAGCCTGGATCGTCGAACACGGCGGGCGAGCGGGCCTCGTAATCGGTGAGGATCGCGCGCACGACGGCGGCGAGATCGCCGCGGACGCCGGCGCCGTTGTTGCGGAATTTTTCGGCGACGCGCCAGACGTAGGCGGGGCTCGGGTTGTCGGTCACGAGGCGCTGGATGAGCTGACGCGAGATGAAGGCGGGGGTGTTGGCGTGGTTGAAAAGCGCGTCGAGCGCACGCTTGAGGTCCTCCGTGCCGCCGAGGTTGGCGGGGATGATGGTGCTCAGGACGGGCGAGAGATCCTTGGCGCCGGGCTCATGCGCGACCGCGTAGAGCATCATGGGGTTGATGTAGTCGGGCCGGGTGCCGCGAAAGAGCGCGGCGCTGTTGGTCGCGTTGGCCGTGGCGTTGAAGAAGCCCCAGCCCGTGAAGATGCGCGCCATCTGCGTGATCGTGGTCTGGTTGTAGGTCGGGATCGGCAGGCCCTGCTCATCGAGGCGGAGCGTGCCGTCGGGCTGGAGCTGCACGAGACCGATGGTGAAGAGCTGCATGACCTCGCGGGCGTAGTTCTCGTCGGGGAACGTGCCGGTCACGGGGTCCGCCTTGCCGTTGCGCAGCGAGGAGAGGTAGGCGCCCATGATCGGGTTGAGGGTGACCTGCTCGAGCAGGGCGCGGAAGTTGCCAAACGCGCCGTTGACCAGCACGTCGTAGTAGTTCGCCAAACCCTCCGTCTGCCCGACGCCAAACGGATCATCGCTCACGACCAGAATCTGGCTGAGGGCAAAGGCCATGCGCTGCCGGAGCTGATCGGGCGCGGCGAGGGTGACCTGGTGCCAGGCGCGGCGGCGGAACGCGAGGCCGTTGAGCACTTCGGACGGATCGCGGCCGAGCGCGGCGGCGTCGGCCTTGGCGGCGTTCCACTCGGCGAGCTCGGCGGGCCGGTGCAGCGAGGCAGGCATCGTGAGCTGCGCATCGATCCAGGCGCTGATCGAACCGCCGGTGAGCGAGTCGATCTCGGATTTCCGCGGGCCGAAGGTCGCCTGCATCAGGAAGCGCGCGGCGTCGCTGGGGGTGACGTTGGTGAGCGCGACGGCCGGCGGTGCCGCGGGCGCGACAAAGTTCTGCGAGCCCACCGCCGTGAGAAACGCCCCGCGCAGCTCGCCCGCAGGATGGTTCACTGTGTCGACGCCCACAAAGATCCGGCCGGTGCGCAGCGCCTCGAGGATCTGCGCGCTGTCGTAGGTGCCGGTCGCGGTGATCGTCCAGGGCGCGCCGGAGACCTGGCCAAGCGGAAGGTTGAGCACGTAGTCGCCCGCGGAGGTGCTGTTGCCGAGGAAAAGATGCGCGCCCACCTCGGCGGAGCTGAGGTTGGAAAACGAGAGCGTGACCGTCGCGACCTGGCCGTTGGCGCTGAGCACGATGGTGGCGAGTCCGCTGGCCGCGGAGGAGGTTGCTCCGCTCGCGGGGCGCAACGTGGCCACATAGAGCGTGCCGGGGCTGTCAGCCACCGAGACCGTGGCGGACGTGGTGGAACCGAGGGCGTAGCCCGGGCCGGGCCCGAGGGTGAGCGTGACCGTCTCCGTGGGCTCGACCACCGTGTCGGCCAGCGGCACCAGCGGGATCGTGACGCTCGCAGCGCCCGCCGGAATGACGACCGTGCCGAGGAGCGGCGGGTAATCGATGGCGTTGGTCGCGGAGCCGCCCACGCCGTAGTTGACGGTGAGCGCGGAGAACGTGTCGCCCGCGCGTGTGATCGTGAACTCGCCGGTCTGGGTGCCATTCTCGCTGGCCGCGGCGCGGGTGGCCGCGATGGACACCACCGTTTCCCCGACCGGCGTGACATCGTAAACTTCGACCAGCGCCACGCCGGTCGTGCCGCCGACCCCGCTCACTTGGATGGAGTAGCTGCCGGCGGAGAAATCCGCGAGGATCGCCGAGTCGCGGCTGCCGGCGTTGAAGTTGAAGGCTCCCGCCGCCGGAAAAGCCGCGCCGAGCACCGCCGCGCTCGCGGCGCCGCTGCCAACGGGCGTGCCCCAGTCGTTGTTGGACGCGACGGTCGCCCCCGTGCGATCGAGGACGAGCAGCGTGGGATCGGCCAGGACACCAGGCACCCCCAAGGCACCGAGGGAGGGACCGGCCGCGCGGATGAGGAGGCGGCGGGGTGTGGCGCCGGGGGAGATCACCAGGCCCGGGATCAGCATGTTGGCGCCGGTGCCGACCTGCGCGCGCGTCGAGATATTGGTGAGGCGGGCGCCGCCGGCACCGACTTCATAGACCTCGATGAGCGAGACGCCCGTGCCCCCGCCCACGCCCGAAACCTGCGCCGTGTAGGGACCCGGCGCCAGGGTAACGAGGAGCGCGGCGTCGCGCGAACCGGCCGGGAACGCAAACGCCCCCACCGCCGTGAAGTTCGCCGCGGTCACCGGAGTCGCGCCGCCGATGGGCGTGTTCCAGTTGTCGTTTCGCGCCGTGGAGGTCTGGCCGGAGAAAAGCTCGAGCTGCGGATCGGCGAGCGCACCGCCGACCCCAAAGGCCGCGAGGGCCGGGCCACTGGCACGGATGAGCACCTGCTTGCCCCCGCCGGGGCCGATGTTGAAGCCGGAGATCAGGATGTCGCCGGCGGTGCCCACCTGGGCTCGCGTCGAGAGATTCGAGACGCTGGGCGTCTGGGCCGCGAGCGGCGCGGCGAAGGCCAGGGCGAGGGGGACAAGACGCGAGGTTTTCATGCGGCGCGGGAGTTGCGGTTGCGGGGCGCGGACAACGGGGTGCTGCGACCTGAGACGCCCCCGCCCCGCGCGGGTAACAGAAGGAAGGAAACTACGCAGCCTGAGCCCGCCCGGTCTACTGGATGGTCCGCAGCTGCACGCTGTCCACCAGCCGGTCCTGCGCGAGGATATCGGTCGCGATCACGACCTTGTCGCCCGCGGCGAGGCGGCCGGTGCGGCGCAGGAGGGCGATGGCGTTTTCGATGGTGGCGTCGGGCACCGCGGCGAGCGGCATCAGGATCGGCTCGACGGACCGCAGCAGACGCAGCTGGCGGAAGAGCTGGAGCGACGGCGTGAACGCGTAGATCGGTGCATGCACCGGCCGCAGGGCGGCGAGGCCGTGCGCCATGAAGCCGTGGCGGGTGAACGTGATCAGTTTCGACCGGGGGATCTGGTTCGCGAGCACGACGGCGGAGTGCAGCACCTTCATGCGCTCGCCGGTGAAAACCGCGGGCGGGCGCCCGCTGCCGTCCTCGGCCGATTCGATGCGGCGCGCGATCTTGTCGAGCATCTCCACGCACTCGAGCGGGTATTTGCCGATCGTGGTCTCGCCGGAGAGCATCACGCAGTCGGCGGACTCGAAGACGGCGTTGGCCACGTCCGTGATCTCGGCGCGCGTGGGCACGGGCTGGGAGATCATGGACTCGAGCATGTGCGTGGCGACGATCACGGGGCGGCCCTGCGCGAGGCAGGCCTGCACGGCGCGGCGCTGGATGAGGGGCAGCTCCTCAAACGCGCACTCGATGCCAAGGTCCCCGCGCGCGACCATCAAGCCGTCGCACGCCGCGACGATCTCGCCGAGGTTGGCGATGGCGGACTGATCCTCGATTTTGGCGATGATGCGGACCTTGGATTTCTTTTCCTCCAGGAAGACGCGGAGCAGCGCGATGTCCTTGGCTTCGCGGACGAACGACAGGGCAAGAAAGTCGATGCCCTCCTCCAAGCCCACGGTGGAATCGGCGCGGTCCTTTTCCGTGAACGAGGGCAGGTTCACCTTCACGCCGGGAAGGTTGATGTGGCGGCGGGACTTGAGCTCGCCCGGGATGAGCACACGGCAGCGGATGCGGGCCTCGTCCTTGGCCAGGACCTCGAGCCGGAGCAGGCCGTTGTCCACGAGCACGGTGTCGCCGACGTGGATGTCCTTGGCGAGATCCTGGTAATTGACGCCGACGGAGCGCACCTCCTCCGCGCCGCCGCCGCTGCCGCCGTCCATGCCCGGGCGCACGGTGAAATCAAAAATCTCCCCGGCCTTCAGCTCAATCGGCGCCTCGAGATCGCCGGTGCGGATCTCCGGGCCCTTGATGTCCATCATGATCGCGACCTCGCGACCCACGCGTTCGCTGACGGCGCGGATGCGGCGGACCACGGTGCGGGTCCAGTCGTGCTTTGCGTGGGCCATGTTGAGCCGCACGATGTCGGCGCCGGCGCGGATGAGCAGCTCGAGCATCGCCTCGCTCTCGGTGGCGGGCCCGAGGGTGAAGATGATCTTGGTGCGGCGCAGCGTTTCGGCAGTGCTCATGGCCGAGGTGGTGCCGCAAACGCCATGCCGGCGCGAGGGAGAATTTCCGCGCCGCGCGCTACCTCAAATCGTAGAACGGCGTGCCCTCGCCCGGGCCGACCACGGCAAACTCGCACGCGCCCAGCGCGCCGCGCACCCCGGCCAGCGCCAGCTCGACCGCCGCGGGTGAATTGCAGTCGCGCGACAGGTGCGTGAGGTAGATGCGCCGCCACCGCGGGCTGGCCACCGAGGCGAGCAGCTCGCCGGCCGCGGCGTTGGAGAGGTGGCCGTGGCGGCCGGCGATGCGCTGCTTGGTGGACCACGGGCGCTTGGTGTCGGCCTGCAGCATCTCCGAGCAATGGTTGGACTCCACGACGACGACCTCGCACTCGCGGATGGACTCGCGGACATTCTGCGGCGCGTGCCCCAGGTCGGTCAGCCACGCGATCGAACGGAGCGGCGCAAAGAGATCGCCCTCGTGACCGCTCGTGAAACGAAAGCCCACCGGCTCCTGCGCGTCATGCGGAACGGCGAAGCTCTCGACCTGCAAGTCGCGGAACGCGAAACGCGCGCCCGTCTGGAAAATCTGCCAGTCGGGCCGGTGGCCGAGGCCGGACTGCACGGCACGCGCGGTGGCGTCGTTGGCGAAGACTCGGATGTGCGGGAATTTTTTCAGCCCGTCGATGCCCGCCGCGTGGTCGCCGTGCTCGTGCGTGAGAAAAATCGCGTCGATGCGCTCGAGCGACTCCCCGAGCGGCGCGAGCAAGGCGCCCAGCCGCCGCGCGGAGAAGCCGGCGTCCACAAGCACGCGCGCGCCCTCGGTCACGAGCAACGCCGCGTTGCCCGCGCTGCCACTGCCGAGAATGCTGAAGCGCATCGCCATGGGAGGATCGGGTTGAAGCGCCGCGGGCCGCCCGCGCCAACCAGAAAAGATTTTCGCTCGCGGTCCGTTTTTCCGCGGCCTTCACTGGCGCCATGCTCCCGCACCCGCCGCTGAAGGCGCATTACACGCACGCCGAGGACAAACCCGTCTTCGTGAACCAGCTTTTCGACGCGGCGGCGAAGCACTACGACGGCGTCACCGGCTGGGGCTTCCTCGGCAGCGGGAGCGCCTACCGCCGCTGGGTGCAGCAACGCCACGGGCTCAAGCCCGGGATGCACCTGCTCGATGTCGCCTGCGGCACGGGCCTGATGGCCGTCGAGGGCGCCCGCATCCTCGGCACGGCCGAAAACATCACCTGCCTCGATCCCAGCGCGGGCATGATGGCGGAGGCGAAGAAAAAGTTGCCGGCGAAATTCGTGCAGGGTTATGCGGACGCGCTGCCGTTTCCGGACGGCTCGTTCGATTTCCTCACCATGGGCTACGCCCTGCGCCATGTCGCCGATCTCACCGTGACGATGCGCGAATACCACCGCGTGCTGCGGCCCGGCGGTCGCGCGCTGATCCTCGAGGTGACAAAGCCGGCGGGCCGCGTGGGGAATTTTTTCTTCCGGCTCTACTTCGGCAAAATCTACCCGGGGCTCACGCGGCTCTTCACGCGCAGCCAGGCGGCGCGCGACATGATGCGCTACTATTGGGAGACGATGGACGCCAGCGTGCCGCCCGCGACCGTCGTCGAGGCGATGCGGGCCGCCGGATTCAGCGAGGTGAAATGCCACCGCATCATGGGGCTCTTCAGCGAATATGTCGCGGTGAAGTGATGAGCCCGGCCGAATCCAGTCACGACGTCCTCGTGATCGGCGGCGGGCCGGCGGGGAGCTGCGCGGCCGCGCGACTGCGGCAACACGGCCTGCGCGTGCTCGTCGCGGAGAAATGCGCGTTCCCGCGCTTCCACATCGGCGAATCGCTCCTGCCCGCCGGCAACCGCGTGCTCGCGGAGATCGGCGCGCTGGAAAAAGTCGCGGCCGGCGGCTTCATCCCGAAATTCGGCGCCGAGTTCCACCGCGCCGACGGCAGCCAAGCCAAGAAAGTCGTCTTCCGCGAAGGGCTGGTTCCCGGGCTCGACCGTGCGTTCCAAGTGGAGCGCGCGCGCTTCGATGCGCTGCTGCTCGACCACGCGCGCGCGCTCGGCGCGGAGGTGCGCATGGAGACCACGGTGCGCAGCCTCGAACGCGAAGGTGCCGGCTACCGCGCCGTGCTGGCCGACGGCGGCGGCGAACAGGCCGTGACTGTGCCGTGGGTGATCGACGCCACGGGCCGCGAGACCTGCTTGATGTCGGAGCAGAAGCGCGCGCTGGAGCCCTCGCCGTTTCCCAAGCGCATGGCGGTTTTCAGCCACTTCCACGGCGTCGCGCGCGCCGCCGGGCCCGCGGGCGGCAACATCGTGGTCGTGCGCCTCGACGGCGGCTGGTTCTGGAGCATCCCGATTGACGCGGAGCGGACCTCGGTCGGCGTCGTCACGACGGTCGCGGGCTTCCGCGCGGCCGGCCTCTCCCCGGAGGCGTTCTTCCAGCGGGCCGTCGCCGCCGCGCCCAAGCTGCGCGAGCTCCTGGGCCGCGCGACGCCGACGATGGGCTTCCACGTCACGAGCGACTACAGCTACTTCCGCCGCGAACTCGCGCAGGAGCGCCTCCTGCTGGCGGGCGACGCCGCGGGCTTCTTTGATCCCATTTTCTCCTCGGGCGTCTATCTGGCGACGTGGTCCGGCAAGGCCGCCGCCGACCTCGTGGCCCGGGCGCACGCAGGCGGGCGCGACCTCACCCCGCGCGAGCGCCGCGCCTACACGCGCACCGTCAAGGGCCACGCCCGGGTCTTCCAAGGATTGATCGAGGCCTTCTACGACGAGGATGCCTTCGACGTTTTCATGACCGATCCCGTGCCGTGCGACATCTCGCGGGGATTGATCTCGATCGTCGCCGGGCACGCGCGGCTCACCTGGCCGCTCTGGTGGCGCTTCCGGGCTTTCCTGCTGATCTGCCGGCTGCAACGGCACTGGAAAATCGTGCGCCGGCCCGCCGCGCCCGCCACCGCGGCCGTCGGCGAGCCCGTCGCCGGTTGATCACCCCGCAAGGATTGCGGTTGCCGCGCGCCCGCCGCGAATTTTGCCTCCCTGCCAATGGATCAACCGCCGCGCACCGACTGGGACGTGATCGTGATGGGCGGCGCCCTCGCGGGGGCGGCCACGGTGTGCCTGTTGCGCCGCAAGAACCCGGCGCTGCGCGTGCTGATTCTGGAGCGATCGGAGCGCTTCAAGCGTCGCGTCGGCGAATCCACCGTCGAGATCAGCGCGCATTTCCTCGGCCGGGTCCTCGGCTTCACCGAACATCTCCTCGACCGGCACGTGCCCAAGCAGGGCATGCGCTTCTGGTTCGCCAACGAACGCACCCGCGCCCTCGACCAGTGCAGCGAGACCGGCCCGCGCTACAATGTCCGCCTCCCCGGCTATCAAGTCGATCGCGCCGTGCTGGACGAGCAGGTGCTGGCCACAGCCGTGACCGAGGGCGCCAGCGTGCAACGCTCCGCGCGCATCCGCCGCGTGCAGCTCGCCGACGGCGGCGCGCAGACCATCGAGTGGGACGACGCGGGCGGCGCTCCGCACACATCCACGGCGCGCTGGATCATCGACGCCTCGGGCTTCGCCGCGATCCTCGCGCGGCAGGAGGGCTGGTTCACGCCTAACACCGCCCACCCCACCGCCACTTGCTGGAGCCGCTGGACCGGGGTGCGCTCGCTCGACAGCCGCGAATTCAACGCGAAATACCCCGCCTGGTCCGCCCGGGTGAAGGGTCTGCGCAACCCGGCCACGAATCATCTCACGGGCCGCGGCTGGTGGGCGTGGTTCATCCCGCTCAAGGGCGGCGATGTGAGCATCGGTGTCGTTTACGACCAGCGGATCACCGAGCTGCCGCCGGGGCCCAATCTCGGCGAACGCCTGCGCAAGATGCTCATCTCGCACCCGGTCGGCCGCGAGCTGCTCGCCGACGCCCGGTGGCAGGAAGGCGACGTGCATTTCCGCCGCGATCTGGCGTATTCCACGACGACTTTCGCGACGGACGGCGCAGTGCTCGTCGGCGACGCCGCCGGCTTCATCGATCCGTTCTACTCGCCGGGCATGGATTGGATCGCGTTCACCGCGAGCGCGGCGGCGACGCTGATCGCCGACAGCTTCCGCGGCAAACCCGTCGCGCCGCGCGTCGCCCGCCACAACACGCAATTCGCCCGCAGCTACGACCGCTGGTTCCGCGCGCTCTACCGCGACAAATACTACTACATGGCGGACTACGACCTGATGACCCTGGCGTTTCGCCTCGACCTCGGGCTCTACTATCTCGGCGTGGTCGCGCTGCCCTTCCGCCATGGCAACCACCTGCTGGAAACCCCGCCCTTCGCCTCCCGCGAATCCGGGTGGGCGTTTCGCCTGATGCAGTTCTACAACCGCCGCTTCGCCGCGATCGCCGAGTCGCGCCACCGCCGGGGAGTCTTCGGCCGCCACAACGACCGGCGCTTCTTCGCCTTCACCAGCTACGAGTTCAACCGCCGCCTGCCGGTGCGCGTGGCTGGGCTGGTTTTTCTCTGGCTTGGCGTCGAACTACGCGAAGGCTGGCGCACCTGGTTCGCGCCGGCGCGACGCCCCGACCTGACCGCCGCCGCGATCGCCGCCACCCCCATCCCGCACCAAACGTGAACACCCGCGCCCCCTCGCCCCCCGCCGCTCCCGTCGCGCTGCCCGAGGCCGCGGACACGCTGCTGCGGCACTTCCCCGCTGCGGTCCGCGAGGCCTACGCGCGCGTGGCCGCCAGCCGCGACGCCGCCGCGGCCGACACGCTCGTGCTCGCCATCGTCGCCGACCACATGCCCCGCCGCGAAGCCCCGATCACTGACGACGCCACCCTGACCGGCGACCTGGGCTTCGACTCGGTGGCGATCGCGGAGATGGTCTTTTTCCTCGAAGACCTGCTGAAGGTGAACGTCTCCAACGCCGAGATCCTGCGCGTGAGCACCGTGGCGGATCTGCGGGCCTTTGTGCGGCAGAAGCTTGCCAGCCTGCCCGGCGCATGAGCCGCACCGCCGTCGTCACCGGCCTAGGCTTCATCACGCCCATCGGGCACGACCGCGCCGCCGTCACGGCGAGCCTGCGCGCGCTGCGCCCGGGGATCGAGCCGATCGAGTTCTTTGGCAATCCCGCCGTGAGCGTGAAGGTGGCCGGCACGGTGAAGGAGTTCGACGTGGCGTCGCCAAGCTGGCGCGACTGGCGCTGGCCCGCGCGCTATGACTTTCCGCGAGAGACGCTGCGCAGCCTCGCGCCCCACGGCCTCTACGCGCTCTGCGCTGTCGAGCAGGCCCTCGCCGATGCGCAGCTCGCGCGCGACGCGATCACCGATGGCGCGACCGGCCTCTACTGCGCCTCGGCCGGCTCCGCGTTTTTGCTGCATCATCACGTCGCGCAGATGACCGCCGCGCGCGGCGAACGCTGCAATCCCCTCGGGGTCGTCTCCTCGATCGCCGGCACGCTCAACTTCAATCTCGCCGCGCACTACGGCATCCGCGGCGCGGTCGGGGGTTTCGCCGCCGCCTGCGCCTCCTCCAGCCATGCGCTCGGCTGCGCGCTGGACGATATTCGGCTCGGCCGGCAAACACGCATGCTGATCGTCGGCGCGGAGGAAGTGAATGCGGAGACCATTTTGCCCTTCGCCGCGATGCGCGCGCTCTCGACGAGCGCCGATCCGGCGACGGCCTCGCGGCCCTTCGACCGGGCGCGCGATGGTTTCGTGGGAGCGGGCGGCGCCGTGTGCCTCGTGCTGGAGGAGACGGAAACCGCGCGCCACCGCGGAGCGCCCATCTACGCCGAACTCGCCGGCTGGGGCGCGGCGGCCGACGGCCACAACATCGCCGTCTCCCATCCCGAGGGCGCAGGCCTCGCCAGCGCGATGCACCGCACGCTCACCGACGCCGGCGTGGCTCCGTGTGACATCGACTACGTCAACGCCCACGCCACGTCCACTCCGACAGGCGACCGCTCGGAGGCGCTGGCGCTGCGCACGGTGTTCACCGCGGCCGGGGCGCACCCGCGCGTCAGCAGCACCAAGGGCCTGACCGGCCATCCGCTCTCGATGAGCGGCGTGATGGAGGCAGCCTTCTGCGCCCTCGCGATCCGCGACGGCTTCATCCCCGGCAACGCCAACCTCACCGCACCCGACGAAGCCTGTGCGGGCCTGGACCTCCCGCGCACCACGCTCGACACCGCGCCCCGCCTCGTCCTCAACAACAGCAGCGGTTTCGGCGGCAGTAACGTCTGCCACGTGCTGCGAAGCTGGCCACCCATTTCCCCTCAATGAAACATCCACGCTTACTCCTAATCCTCGTGTGTGCCGTAGTCTTCTTATCCGGCTGCGCCACTCAATTGACGTCTAACGTGACAGCCGGAACGAATCTCGCCGACATCAAAAAACTCCATGTCGTTCGCTTGCCGAAGGACGAACGCAATGTAGACCGAATTATCGCTGAACGACTGATCGCGATGGGCAAGCAAGCCACTTCGGGCGAATCGACTGCAGCACCTGCCGACGTGGACGCGATTGTCACTTATCAGGACAAATGGATGTGGGATATCACCATGTATATGATCGAGCTCAATCTCCAGCTCCGCCAGCCAAAGACGGAGATCGCGATTGCGACGGGGCATTCGCTTCGCACTTCCCTCGTGCGCAAATCTCCGCCCGAAATGGTCGACGAAGTTCTCGCTGACATTTTCAAGAAACGCTAAATTCCTTTTCACGATGAAGCGCATCTCAACCAAGTTATTTGCACAATTGTTGGCTATCGGATTAGCGGCCTCAGCGTTCTTTCTCGGCGGTTGCGCCACTGCGTCGAATTCAACCGCCATGATCGCAACGTCTGCTGCACCGGCAAATAAGCATACCGGCTCAGTGAGCGTGAACGTGACAGGCGGCGCAGAAACTTCGGCCATGGGTGCGTCCAACATCTCGAACACCGACTTCGCGTCCGCCATCCAAGCGTCGATCACTCAGTCGCAGCTCTTCGCTAAGATCCTCGCAGAGCAATCCGACTATCGACTTGACGTCCAAATCGTGCGCTTGGATCGGCCCATGTTCGGCACGTCATTCACGGTAAATCTTGAGGCTACTTGGCGCCTTTTCCGTCGAGGTGAACCAAAGCCTGTTTGGGAAAAAGCTGTGGCTAGTAGTTTCACCGCGACCATGGGTGATGCCTTTGCAGGCGTGACTCGCCTCAGGCTTGCGAATGAAGGAGCCGCTCGTGCGAATATCAAAGACGCGATTGCGCAAATGGGAACACTGACTTTGCCTTAATGGCCTCATGCCCGATCCGCTCATCGCCCGGCTCAAAACCCTCATCGTCACGACGCTCAAGCTCGAGGACGTCACGCCCGCTCAGATGGCGGACGACGAACCGTTGATCGGCTCCGGCCTCAACCTCGACTCCATCGACGCGCTCGAGCTGGTCGTGACGCTCGAAAAGGAATTCGGCATCAAGATCAGCAGCAGCGAGGAATCGCGCACGGCCCTGGCCAGCATCGCGCACCTCGCCGAGTTCATCCGCGCCCGCGCCGATCCCGCGCGGCTGCCGCGCTGATTCCACCGCGGCCGATCCCCGCCGCGCATGGCTTCATCCCCACCCGCCATCCGTCTGGAGAGCGCCGGCTGCCTCACCGCCCTAGGTGACGCACCCACGACCCATGCCGCCCTGCTCCGCGGCGAGATCGCGCTGCGCGCGCACCCGGTGCTGGGAGCCGATGGCGGCGAGAGCGTGCCGCTTGCCCTCGCGCCGGGCCGGGGTTTCGACGAGACGGCGCCGCCCAACTGGCTCGAGGGCGTGCGCGCCCTGGCGGCGACCATCCCGGGCGACGGCTGGGGCACGGCGCGGCGGCCGGTGTTTGTCACGAGCAGCAACTTCGGCGTCGGCAGCCTCTACGCCTTCCGTCGCCACGGCGAAGCCGCGCACCTCGCCTACGGCACGCCGCACCGCAGTGTCGAACAGCTCGCGAGCGCGCTCGGTTGGGCAGCCAACGTTGCCACCGTCTCGCACGCCTGCGTGTCGGCCCACCTCGGCCTCTTGCTCGCCACCCGCACATTGGAAGCCGGCCTCGCCGAGCGTGCGCTGGTTTTCTCCTTCGACTTCATCAGTCCGTTTGTCGCGGGCGGCTTCCACGCGCTGAAGATTCTCAACGCCGGCTTCCCCGCGCCCTACGCCGCGCGCGCCACCGGCTCGATCGGGCTTGGGGACGGCGCGGCCTTCGCCGTGCTCGCGCGTGACCGCGGTGATTTCACGATCGAGGCGCAGAGCCTGAACAACGAGATGCATCATTTCACCGCCAACCGCGCCGACGGCGCGGGCTTCGCCGCCTGCCTCGCGCCCGTGGCCGCCGCGATCACTGGTCGGCGCGTGTGGCTCAAGGGGCACGGCACCGGCACGCTCGAGGCCGGCCGGCTCGAATGCGAGGCCCTCGCCGCGGCCTTTCCCGGCGCGCCGCTCGTCGGCTGGAAAGGCAGCCTCGGCCATACGCTCGGGAGCTGCGGCCTCGTCGAGCTTGCCCTCGCCTGCGAGTCGATCCGCGCCGGACGCGCCCCCGGCACGGTAGGCAGCGATGGGCCCGGGTTTCGCGACCATGTCGCCTTCGCCCCGCTCGACCTGAGCGGCACCGATGGAGTCGTCTGCACCAGCAACGCCTTTGGCGGCGCCCACGCCGCGTTTTTCCTCGGCCATGCTTGAGCGTCATCTCCACGCCCTCAGCCTCGCCGACGCCGGCACCGAGGACCACGCGGCCACGCGTGAGCGCTTGAAGGACCGGTTCCCGCGCGGCGCCACGCGGCGCATGACGCAGCTCGGCCTGCTCGTCGGCGCCGCGCTCGACGAGGTCGCGCCACGCCCCGACGACACCATCGTCTACGCGTCGGGTTTTGCGGAAACGTGCGCGCTTGAGGGTTACCTCGACAGTTTCCCGACGGCGAGTCCGACGCTCTTCCAAACCTCCATTCATCCCAGCGCGGTGCAACAGGCGCTCATCGCGCGGCAGCACGCGGTCCGCGAATTCTTTCCTCTCACCGGCCGCGCCCATCTCGTCGCGCACGCCGTGCAGGCCGCGCTGCTCGCCCCGGCGCCGCGGGTGCTGCTGTGCGGCGGCGAGGAGCGCGGGACCTGGCTGCTCGCCCACCGCGCCGCGAGCGCACGCACCTTTGCCTTCGCGCTGGCGCTCTCGCGCGAACCCGCCGGGGCGATCGCCCGCGTGACGCTCACGCCCGCCGCCGACTCCTCGGCGCCGGAATTCACGCTGCCGGAGTTTTTCGACGCGCTCCTCGCGCGCCGCTCAATCGATCAAATCGCCGCCCCCGGCCTGCGGCTTGGCCTCGCGTGGCACTGACCATGAGCACGCCCTCGCCGGCCCAGCCCGTCCGAAACCCCGGCCCGGGCTGGGGCCTTCGCTTCCTCTGCGCATGCGACGCGGTGTTGCCGGAGTGGCTGTTCCGGCCGCTGCGCCGGCTGGGGACGGCGGTCGCGATCGCCAGGATGCGCGGGCAGCGCGCAAATTCCCGGGCCTATCTCGCCACGTTGCTCGGGCGCGAGCCTTCCTTGCGCGAGGTCTTCCGGCATTTTTTCGCGTTCGAGGAGTTCATGATGCTGCGCCTGCGCGTCGCCCGCGGCCAGGCCCACCGCGGCGAGCTCGCGCCGGATGCGGCCGGGTTTCGTGAGCTGCTGGCGAGCGGCGAGCCCGCGCTGCTCGGCACGTTTCACTTCGGGCACTCGGATCTCACGGGATTCCTCATCGGCCCGCAGGAGCGGCGCCGTGTGGCCATGGTGCGGGAGCACCGGGAAAATTCCCACGACACGGAGATTCTCGGCGCGCACTTCGCCCAGTGGGTGAACTTCATCTGGGTCAACGAGCCCGCCAACCTCCTCTTCGCCCTCAAGGAAGCGGTCGCAAGCGGCGGCTCGGTCGCGATGAAATGCGACCGGCTCGGCTTCAGCTCGAAGACGGAGGCGTTTCACTTCCTCGGCACGCGCCGGATTTTTCCGTTCACGATTTACCACCTCGCGCTGATCTTTCGCCTCCCGGTCGTGCTCAGCGTCGGGCTGCCGGCCGGGCCGGGGCGCTCGACCATCCACAGCTCGCCGCTCTTCCGCCCCGACGACGCCGGCAAGGCCGCCAACCTCCGGCGCGCGCACGCGCACTTCCAGGATTTCCTCACGCGCCTCGAGGCGTGGCTGCGCGCCGATCCCACGCTCTGGTTCAACTTCACGCCGCTCAATCCGCCCGCGCCATGACGTTCTCGCGCCGGCTGCTGCGGCTCTATCACTATCCGGCGAACATTGTCTCGTGGACGCTGTTCGCCGCCGTCGGCGTGACCCTCAACATCGTGTGCATGCCGCTGCTCCTGGCCCGCGATCGGGCGCGGCGCGGCCACGCGGTGCGCGGCGTGATCCGGCGGCTCTTCGCCGCGTGGTGCGCGTGGCTCCACGCGACGCGCCTCATCTACGTGCGTTTCCACGGCTTCACGCCCGAGGCGATGGCGGGCCCCGCCATCTACATCGCCAACCACCCCGGGCTGCTCGACGCGACGTTCATCCTCTCGCGGCTGCCGGACACCATCTGCATTTTCAAGCCCGCCCTCATGCGCAACCCTGTCCTCGGCCCCGCCGCGCTCATGGCCGGCTACGCCGCTGGCGACACCGGCGTCGATCTCATCCGCGATGTCGCGCAGCGCCTGGCCGACGGCCGCTCGCTGCTGGTGTTTCCCGAGGGCACGCGCACCGCGCCCGGCGTCGCGCTCAACCCGTTGCGCCCGGGCTTTGCGCTCATCGCCGCGCGCGCTCGCGCGCCGATCCGGATCATCGTGGTCCGGGCGCCGCGCGATCTGGTCCCGAAGGGCTGGCCGTGGTGGCGCGCGCCGGCCTTCCCCTCCTTGGTGGACATCACGCTGCTCGCCGAAATCGAGCCCGAGGCGGGCGAGACTGCGGCGCAGTTGACCGCCCGCGCCGCGCGCAAACTCTCGTCCGCCCTCGCCGTGCCATGACGCCGTCCGCCACGCACCTCGTCCTCATCCCGAGCTACAACCCCGGCCCGCGCCTCGCCGGCACCGTGGCCGCCGCGCTCGCGCACTGGGCGCCCGTCTGGATCGTGGACGACGGCAGCACCGACGGCAGCGCCACGGACGTCGCAAAAAACCATGCCGCCGACCCGCGGGTGCGCGTGATTACGCGGGCAGAAAACGGCGGCAAGGGCGCCGCCGTCGCCACCGGGGTCGAGGCCGCGCTCGCCGCCGGCTTCACCCACGTGCTCACGCTCGACGCGGATGGCCAGCACCCGGTCGATCACATCGCGCCGTTCATGGCGGCTTCGCAGGCGGAACCGGCCGCGCTCGTGCTCGGCCGCCCGGTCTTCGGCCCCGAGGTGCCGCTCGAGCGCCTGCACGGGCGCAAGCTCAGCGTGGGCCTCGCGCGTTTCGAGATCCTCGGTTCCGGCATCGACGATCCGCTGTTCGGCTTCCGCGTCTATCCCGCCGCGGCGCTCCGCGACGCGCTCGCCTCCACGCGCCGCGCGCGGGGCTTCGACTTTGATCCCGAGGTGGCGGTGCGGATGTTCTGGGCCGGCGTGCCGACCGTAAACCTGCCCGCGCCCTGCCGCTACTTCGCCAAGGCCGAGGGCGGCGTGTCGCATTTCAATTATCTCCGCGACAACCTGAAGCTCGTCTGGCTGCACACGCGCCTCATCGTGCAACTTCTCCTCTGGCGCTGGGTCTCCATCCGACGCGTGCGAGCCCATCGCGCCCGCTGAATCGCCATGCGCCTGCTGTTTCTATTCCTCCCGCTTCTCGTCTGCGCCGCCGAGCCGCTGCCGCTCACGCCGCAGACCCTCCTCGCCGATCCCGCCAATGATCCTGCGTGGCGCGATCTCTTTGCCCAGCTGACGCCCAACAAGACCCGCCAGTCGAAATTCGAGGAGCGCCGGTTCTTTCCGTTTCGGAAGGAGCCCGTCGTGCTCACCGGCGAGGTCCGCATCGTGCCCGAACTGGGCCTGAGCCTGCGCTACCTGACGCCCGAGAAAAACACGCTCATCGCCGACGCCCAGGGCCTGCTCCTCCGCGACGACCAGGGCCGCGAGCGAACTCCGCCCAACGACAGCCGCGCCCAGGCCGCGACCTCCGCGCTCGTGCGCGTGCTGCGCTTCGATCTCGCGGCGCTGCAAAAGGACTTCGCCGTGCACGGCCGGCGCGAGGGCGCGGCGTGGACCCTTGCGTTCGTCGCCCGCGATCCGGCGTTCACCGCCCTGCTCGGCACGCTCACGATCCGCGGGGAAAACCACGAGCTGCGGGCCATCGAGCTGGTGAAATCACCCACGCAGCGCATCGAGATCGCGATCCGCGACAGCGTGGAGGACGTGCTTTTCACCGGTGACACGCTGCGGCGTTTCTTCCGATGATGGCCGGCTGTGGATAACGCCGCATCCCGCCCCAAGTGGATCGCCCGCCTCGCGCTGCTGGCCTTTGCCGCCGGCTGCGCCGCGTGGCTGCTGCGGCTCGATCACGCGGCCAAGATCTCGACCAACGTCCTCGATCTCATGCCCGCGGCCGAGCAGTCGCCGGAACTCGGGATCGTGCGCGGTTTCTCGCAGGGCGCGCAGGCGCGCGTGGTGCTTCTCGCGCTGCGCGATTCGCGGACACCTGATGCGCCGCCCACGGCGGCGGCACTGGCCCTGGCCACGGCGCTCCGCGGCTCGCCGGACTTTGCCGAGGCCGTGGTGATGGGCGAGCCATCGGCGGACACGGAGCTGGGAAGGAAAATCTTTGCGCATCGTTTCGAATGGCTGCTGCCCGCGTGGCTCGGTGAACGGGAGCGGGAGTTTGCCGCCTCCGGAGCGAGGCCGGACGAGTTTCCCCGCTGGCTTGCGGCGCGCGCGGCGGACGATCTGGAAAAATTTCTCACCCGGCCCGAGGCCGCGGCGATGCAGGAGATCCTGCCGCGCGATCCCCTGCTCCTCGTGCCTTCGCTGGCGGAGAAAACCCGGTTGCTCGCGACGCCCGCCGCCAACGCCGGCGGCCACGCGCTCGTGTGGGCGCTAGCGCGCGCGTCGCCGTTCGCCGAGGAGGGCCAGGGACCGGTCTTCGCCACGATCGAGGCCGCGCTGGCGCAGGTTCGCGCGGATCATCCCGGCGTCGGCCTGCGCTGGACGGGCGTGAGCCGCTTCGCGGCCGCAAGCCGCGCCCGCATCGAATCCGAGATCGGCCTGCTCAACACCTTCTCGGTCCTCGCGGTGCTCGGGGTGAGCGGTCTGCTCGTGCGCCGGATCTGGCGGTTGCTGCACCTCGTCCCGATCATCCTGCTGTCCATCGCCGGCGCGTGGACGATCTCGACGCTGCTTTTCGAGCGGCTGCACATCCTCGTCTTCGTGATCGGCTCGCTGCTCAGCGGCGTGGCGATCGACTATGGTTTCTACCTCTACATGCAGCCGTCGCTGCGGCCGGACGAGCCCTATGGCGAGAAACTGCGCCGTCTGCTGAAACCTCTGCTCGCAAGCTGCCTCACGACCGTGATCGGATTTTCGCTGCTGCTGTTCTCCGATCTGCCGCTCATCCGCCAGATCGGGGTCTTTGTGTCAGCGGGTCTGCTCTGCGCGTTGGGTGCGGCGATGCTCTACTTCGCGCAACTCGAGCGACCGCTGCTCGAAGGCCGCGTGCTCGGCGGGTTCGCCCGCCGCGGCGGGTGGCGGCGCACCCTCGTGCGGGGGCTGGCGCTCGCGGCGATCGCGATCGCGGTGCTGGGGCCGCTGCGGCTTACGTGGCGGGACGACGTGCGGGAGCTCGACCTGCCCTCGCCGGAGCTGCACGCCAACGACGCCGCGCTGCGCGCGCTCTTCGGCGAATCGGCGCGGCGTTCGCTCTGGCTCACGCATGGCGCGACGCTCGCGGAGGCGCGGGCGCGGCTCGACGTCTTTCTCGTGAGTCGCGGCGGCACCGCGGCGGGCAGCGTGGGCCAACTGCTGCCGACCGAGACGGATTGGAAAGCCTGGCAGACCCGGCGGACGGCGCTGGCTGGGTTTGCCGGGGAATTTCGGACGGCGCTCGCGGCGCGCGGGTTCACCCCGGAATCGTTCGAACCTTTCTTCACCGCGTGGGACGAGGCGCGCACCCGGCCCGCGCCGGCCGCCTACGAATCCCTCGCCGCCGATCTGCGCGCGGCGCTGACCGGGCCGCTGGCCCTGCTGAGCAACTCGGCGAGCGCACCGTTCTGGTTTCTCACGGTCGTGGAGCAGCCCGTCGTAGAAGTGACACCGGCGCCGCACACGATCGCGCTCAATCAGCTGGCGTCGCTCAACGACCTCTTCACGCGCTACCGCTGGTCGGCGCTGCGGCTGAGCCTGCTCGGCCTCGGCCTCGTGATCGCGAGTGTCTTCGTAATCTATCCGCCGCGGCGCGGGCTGCGCATCGCGGTGATTCCGGCGGGCGCGTGCTTTTTTGTCTTCGGCGCGCTCGGCCTCGCGGGACAGACGCTTAATCTGTTTCACCTGCTGGGGGCGTTTCTCGGCGTCTGCCTCTCGCACAACTACGCGATCTTCTCCTCGGACCACGCAACCGCGGGGACGCCGCCGCCCATCGCCGTCCGCCTCTCCGCACTTTCCACCGCGGCGTCGTTTGGCGTGCTGGCGTGCAGCCGCATCCCGGTGATTCATGCGCTCGGGCTCACCGTGGCGCTCATCGTCGTCACGACGCTGCTGGTCGTCGAACTTGAGCCGCTCGCGCGGCGCGCCCACGCATGAGCGCCACCTTGCTCTCGGCCTGGGAAAATACCGTCAGCGCCGCGCCGGACGCGGTCGCCTTGATCGACGCGACGACCGGCCGCACGTGGACCCGGGGAGAACTCGATGCGAACGGGCGCGCGTGGCGCGATGCCCACGGCGCCGGGTTGGCGCGACAGACGGTCGTGCTCCCCGCCCCGAACGGCGCGGAGTGGTGGCGCGTTTTCCTCGGCCTCCTCCACGCCGACGCCGTGATTGCGCCGCTCGATCCCGGAGAACCCCTGGCGGCGCAGCGCGCGACCGCCGCGGCCATCCGAGCGGCATGGCTCTGGCGGGACGACGGCTTGGAACAAGTCGCCCCGCGCCCGACGCGCGCGCGGGATGAACGGCGGCTGCTCAAGCTCACCTCGGGCTCCACGGGCACGCCGCGCGCGCTGGCCTTCACCGATGCGCAGATGCTGGCCGACGGGCGACAGATTTGCGCGGGCATGGGCATCCGGGGTGATGACATCAACCTCGGCCTCATCCCCCTCGGCCATTCCTACGGGCTCGGCAATCTCGTCGTGCCTCTCCTCGCGCAAGGCACGGCGATGGTGGCGGGGGTCGCGGCCCTGCCGCAGGCGATCGCAGACGCGGCGATCCGCTGGCGGCCGACCGTGTTTCCCGCCGTGCCGGCGTTGCTCCGGGCCCTCACTCTCGCGGAGATCGCGGCGAGTCAGCTCGCGTCGTTGCGGACGGTGATATCGGCTGGGGCCCCCTTGGCGCCCGAGATCGCGGCGGCGTATCACGACCGCTTCGGGGGAAGAATCCACAGCTTCTACGGTTCGAGCGAAACCGGCGGGATCACTTACGACCGCAGCGGTGAAGCGGCGCTCACGGGCCGCAGCGTCGGCACACCCCTTCCGGGTGTCCAGCTGACTCCGGGCCACGCCGGCTCGATCGTGATCGCGAGCGCCGCCGTCTTCACGATCGGCAACCGCACGCCCGGCGCGCACCGGCCCAAGGATCGCGTGGCCTTCACGCCCGAGGGCGAGGTGGTGCTGCTCGGACGTGCCGGACGCACCGTGAAAATCGCGGGCCGCCGGCTCGATCTCGCGGAAGTGGAGCGCGCATTGCGGGCGCTGCCCGGCGTGCGGGATGCATGGGTGGCACCCCACGCGGGCCGTGCGGAGTCGCTCGCAGCCGTGGTGGCCAGCGATGAAGTCGGCGAGACTTTGCGAGCCGCGCTGCGCGAGCGGATCGCCGCATGGAAAATCCCGAAGCGCATCGTGACGCTCGCGGCTTTGCCCCTGACCGCGCGCGGCAAGACCGACACAGCCCGGCTGCGCGTGCTCCTGGACAGGTGAGCACCGCGGCCTAGGAAGCGCGTCAGGCGCCGGTGCAGATCGTGGCCTCGATCTCCACGGCGAGGGCGGCGCGGCAGATCGCGGCGTGCAGGTAGGTCACGCGGTCGCCGGGCGCGAACAATTCGCGGCCCAGATACGCCTGCGCCGCGGCGAGATCGGTGGCGTGGCGGAGATAAACCTTGAAGTGCCGGCGGGCGACGCGCCCGGCGCCCAAGGCGTTGCCCAGGCCGACGGCGCGGCCAATCAGCCGCAGGTTGTCCACCGTGCAGTCGAGCTGCGGCGCGAATTCGCCGGGCGCGACGGTCTGATGGCCCTTGATGGCGGCGGTGCCGGAGAGAAACACCCACGCCGCGCCGCCCTCGCGGACCGCGGTGGCGCGGGCGAAGCTCGGCGAGCGCGGGCCGTGCTCCGGCGGATAATGATAGGCCGGCACCTGCGCGGGATTCTCGAAATGCCGCGGCGCCGCGTCGCTGGCCGCGAAGACAGCCTCGATATGATCGCCACCTGCGCCGACGGCGGAGGCGGCCGGCAGCCGGGGCTGATACCCGTCGCCATGCGCCCGTTCGAAGGCGAGTGATCGGCCCGTGCAGAAAGTGCGGTAGTGCTCGATGCCGTCCGTGTGGTCGTTGATCCGCGGCACGTAGTTCCAGATGCGGCAGAGATGCAGGCCGCCCGTCGCGGCAAGGATGCGGCGGTAGAGCGCCTCCGTGCGCCCGGCCAAATCCGCGGGGACAAACGCCTCGCGCGCGTGCCCGAGCAGGAAGCCGCCGGAGCGAAACAGCCGCACGCCGTCGCGCTCGCCGGCCGGCGTCGCGGCGGGGAAGATTTCCTCCGCCCCTTCGCCGGCGAGCCACGGCGCTTGGATAAGCAGTGCATCGTGCGCCACGCCCGGGCCGCCGGCAAAAGCCACGCGCCACGGGAGGGAGGGAGGGAGGGGCACTGCGAGGGAAGCCGGCATCGGAAATCGAGGCGGAAGACAGCCGCGGCACCGGGCGGGGTCAACCCGCAACACCGCCGGCAGCGGGCGCGCTCAAAACCACTTTTTCTTCCGCAGATAGATCACCATGAGGATCGTGGTGAGAATCGTGAAGCCCAGCGCCCAGGGATAGCCTTTTTTCAGCTCGGGCATGCTCTCGAAATTCATGCCGAACCACGTGCCGACGACCATCACCGGGATGGTGACCGCGGTGATGGCGGTGAGGAACTTGATGCCGTCGTTGGCCTCGAAGGCGGCCTTGTTGAGAAAGATGTCGAAGGCCATCAGGAGCCGCTCGTGGTAGCTGGCGACGGTGCCCTCCAGACGGGCGAGGTTGTCGCGCAGGTCGCGGAAGTAGGGGAGCAGCTTCGCGCGGATGAGCTTGGATTCTCCTCGCGCCATGCGCTCGATCACATCGCGCTGCGGGCGCACGATGGTGCGGAGCTTGGTGAAGTCGTTGCGGACGTGGAGCAGCTCGTTGACCAGGCGTTTGTGGCCGGACTCCTTCGCGAGCACGAGCTCCTCGATTTCCTCCAGCTCGGCGCGCAGCTCGTCGACGACCGGGGCGTAATGATCGACGAGGAGATCGATCAGGGTGTGCGCGATGCGGTCGGGCCCGCGCGGGCCCGGTCCGGCGGCCTTGCCATAGCGCTCGATGAGCGTGCTGACGGAGCGCAGCGGCGCGGTGTGAAAGGTGACGACGTAGTCCCGGCCGAGGAAGAGATCGAGTTCGGTGGTGTTGAACTTCTCGGTGCGGGTGAAATCGACGGCGTGGGTGACGATGAAAAGATATTCCTCGTAATCCTCGACCTTCGGCAGGGAATTGGGCTGCACGCAGTCCTCAATGGCCAGCGGGTGAAATTGGAAGACGCCCTCAAGCACGGTCTTGGTTTCCTCGGGCGTGGGGTTGTCCAAGTCGACCCAGAGGAGCAGGCCTTTGTCGGCCCGCACGAGCCGCAGCGCCTCGATCTCGAGGTCCTGCCCGACGAGTTTGCCGTCGCTGAAGATGAAGGAGCGGATCATGGGGTGCGGAAACGTGGCCGCGCAGCCTGCAGGCGTCGAGCCGGGAGAGTCCGGGGTTGGATGACGGCCCGCCCGCGATCAGGGAGCTGCTATAAACCCAGCTTGGCCTCGGCCGCGGCGATGGCGGCGATGAAGGCCTCGGGCGTGGGGGCGTTGAGGAAGGTCGCGCGGTCGGCGGGGTCCTTGAGGATTTTGCAGAGCGCGCTCACGACGGCGAGGTAGTCGCCGGGCTTGGTCTTGGGCGTGCCGAGCACGAAGAAGAGCCGCACGATCTCGCCGTTGGCATCGAAGGCGATGCCGGTATCGGAGCGGCCCACCGCGAGCACGATCTGCTTCACGTGCTCGGTGCGCGCGTGCGGGAGGGCGACGGCGTTGCCGAGGCACGTGGTGTCGAGGCGATCACGCGCGAGCAGCTCGTCGTAGAAGCCGGGGAAATTGGCGACGTCGGGATGGCCCTCGAGGAGGCGCGCAATCTCATTGAGCGCGGCGGTGCGCTTGACGCCTTGCAGGCGCAGGTTGATGCGCGACGGATCGAGAAGCGAAGTGATGCGGCCGGCCATGGGAGGCAGAGCGAATGCCGAAGGCCGAAAGAGGAAAGGAGAAAACGCCGGCCCCGCGGCCGAAAACGCATTGCGCGCGCGCCGCGACCCGCCGACCGTCGGCGCATGAAACGAACGGGGCGCGGGCGATGCCAAACGATTTCCTGAACGCACGGCCTGTGATTTCCGATGCGGTGCAGTCTGCGAATCCCGAGCGTGCCGACATGAATTGGCGCGGCGGTGTTTTTTCAGGCGCGATGTGGCTGGTGGTGGTGGCCGCGTGGAGTCTCGTCATTTTCCAGCCGGCGGTTGGCCGGGCGCTTGGATTCGGCCGGGAAGGCGCATTTTTCGATCTGCGCGGCAGCCTCGCGGCGGGCGAAGCCTCCGTCGCAGGGCGCGATCCGTATGCGATCAATCCCTTGGATCCCTACGGCCGCCCCCACTTTTATTCTTCGTGGTGGCTCGTCACGGGAAAGATCGGCCTCACCCAAGCAGACCTGCCGTGGATTGGTCCGGTCCTGCTGGGAATTTTTCTGGCCGCGGTGGCCTGGGCCTGGCGGCCGCGCGGTCTCCGCGAAATCGGAGTGGGTCTGGCGGTGCTCCTTTCACCTGCCTGGCTGCTGGCGGTCTATCGGGCGAACAACGACCTGGTTGTTTTCATCGGGATCGCCGTGGTTATTTTTTGCCTGCAGCGCACGACGCCCGCGGCCCGATTGGGCGGCGCGGCGCTGGTGGGCGCGCTCGCCGTCTTGAAGTATTTTCCCGCCGGTGCCCTCATCGGCATCCTCCACGCACGGCATCGTCGGGAGTTGCTGCTCCTTCTGGCCGGGGCGGCCGCCGTCGTTCTGCTAGGCTGGGCCAGCGTGGAGCCGGCGCTGGCCGCTGTGGCCCAATATGCCCCGCGTCCCACCGGGCTGACTACGTTTGGCGCACCTGTCCTGGGCACCACGCTGCCTGACCTGCCAGGGGTGCTCGTGGGGCTGCTCGCCGCAGGCGCGGGTGGGCTGGGTTTCTATTGGGGCCCGCGGCTGTGCCGCGCCAGCACCGCTCAACATGACGAGAGGGGTGAGCTTCCCGCCGTCGTGGCGGCCGCCGTGATCCTCCTGAGCTTCGCGATCGGTTCGTCGTATAACTACAAGCTGATTTTCCTGTGGTGGCTGATTCCGTGGCTGCTGCGGGTGAGCGCCGCTATCGATCCGGGCCACCGCCGCAGGCTGTTGATTTTGCTCGTCGTCGCATGTTGGGCCGACGGGCTGGTGATGGGGTTCAGCAATCTGTTCGCACCGGGCTGGTCGCGCGATCAGCGGGCGTTGGCGCTCACCTTCATGCAAGGCACGACGATCGTCACGCAACTGGGATACTGGGTGATCGCCGGGGCTTGCGCACGCGTCCTCCAAGGATGGACGGTGCGGGAGCTGAAACGGCTGGCGCGTGACGGCGGGGAGACTCCGCCGACAACGCAGCCCGCCTCGTGAAAGGCGGGCTGCACTCTCGCCCTACCCTCAGGCGGGCGGCGGCGGCGGCTCGGCGGCGGCGGCCTGCTGCTCATCGGTCTCGACGATGCGCGCGATGCTGAGGAGCTTGTCGCCGGGCTCGAGCGTGAGGAGCTTCACGCCCTTGCCGCCGCGGTTCACCTCGCGGATCGTGTTCACCGGGCAGCGCACGCTCTGACCCTTGGCGGTGAGGAGCATGATCTCGTCGGTGTCGCGCACGCTGAGGGCGCCGGCGAGCTGGACGGATCCATCCTCCGGCAGATCCATCGCCCACACGCCGCTGCCGCCGCGGTTGATGAGGCGGTAATCCTCGAAGCGGGTGCGGACGCCGAGGCCGGCCTCGCTGGCGACGAGGAATTTCGCCTCATGATCAACGACCTCGATGGATTGGAGGCCGTCGCTCTCGAGCTTGAAGCGCATGCCGGTGACGCCGCCGGTGGCGCGCCCGGTGGCGCGGAAAATATCCTCGCCGGACTCGGGGTGGCGTTCGCGGAAGCGCACGGCGAGCCCTTGGTTCGAGACGAGGATGATCTCGTTGTCGCCGGTGGTGAGCACGGCGCCGATGACGGCGTCCTTCTCGGCGAGGTTGATGCCGATGAGGCCGCCCTCGCGAGTGCAGTTGGCGTAGTCGGCGAGGGAGCTCTTCTTGATGACGCCGCGCTGCGTGGCCATCACGAGGAAGCGATCCTCGGCGAAGTCCTTCACGCAGACCATGGCGGCGATCTTTTCGCCTTCGGCGAGACGCAGGAAGGACGAGACGGACTTGCCCTTGGCGGTGCGGGTGCCTTCGGGGATGTCGTAAACCTTCTTCGCATGGCACTGGCCGATGCTCGTGAGGAAGAGGATGTAGTCGTGCGTGGAGGCCGTGAAGAGATGCTGCACGAAATCCTCCTCGTAAGTCTCGGCGCCGATGACGCCCTTGCCGCCGCGCCGCTGGGAGCGGTAGTCGGCGACGGGGGTGCGCTTGATGAAGCCGAGGTGCGAGACGGTGATGACGCAGCCCTCGTTGGGGATCACGTCCTCCATGCGGAAATCGCCGGCGGCGCCGACAATCTCGGTGCGGCGGGGCGAGGTGTATTTCGCCTTCATCTCGCCGAGTTCCTTTTTGATCAACGCGAGGAGCTTGGCCTCGGAGGCGAGGATGGAGCGGAGCTCCTCGATGAGCTTCATGAGCTCGATGTATTCCGCCTCGATCTTGCCGCGCTCGAGGCCGGTGAGCTGGTAGAGGCGGAGCTCGAGGATGGCGTCGGTCTGGCGCTCGGAGAGCGGATACTTCGCCATCAACTTCACCTTGGCCTCCTCGCGGTTGGCGGAGGCGCGGATGATTTTGACGAAGTCGTCGAGGTTATCGAGGGCGATGATGTAGCCCTCGAGGATGTGGGCGCGGTCCTCGGCCTCGCGCAGGCGGAACTTGGTGCGGCGCGTGACGACATCGCGGCGGTGCTCGATGTAGCACTCGATGAGTTCCTTGATGTTCATCTGCTTCGGCCGCTTCTTGTCGAGGGCCAGGAGCGTGACGCCGAAGGAGGATTCGAGGGCGGTCTTCTGGAAGAGCTGGTTGATGACGACCTTGGCCTGCTCGCCGCGCTTCAGCTCGATGACGATGCGGGTGTTTTCGTCGGACTCGTCGCGGAGGTCGCGGATGCCGTCGATTTCCTTCTCGCCGACGAGTTCGGCGATGCGGGTGACGAGGGTGTTGCGGTTAACGTTGTAGGGGATCTCGGTGATGACGATCTGCTCCATGCCGCCCTTGAGCTCCTCGGTGTGGGCCTTGCCGCGGGTGCGGACGATGCCCTTGCCGGTCTTCAGGTAGGAGAGGATGCCTTCGCGGCCGGAGATGACGCCGCCCGTGGGAAAATCCGGGCCCTTGACGATTTCGCAGATCGCATCGACGGAGATGCGCGGGTCGTCGATGATCGCGCAGGTGGCGTCGATGATCTCGTCGAGGTTGTGCGGCGGGATGTTCGTCGTCATGCCGACCGCGATGCCGGTCGAGCCGTTCATCAGCAGGTTTGGCAGCGCGGACGGGAGGACGGTGGGTTCGGTCGTGGACTCCTTGTAGTTGGGGACGAAATCGACGGTGTCCTCCTCGATGTCCTTGAGCAGATCCTCGGCAATGTCCTTGAGCCGTGCCTCGGTATAACGGTAGGCCGCGGGCGGATCGCCGTCCACGGAGCCGAAGTTACCCTGCGGATCGATCAGCGGGTAGCGCATGACCCACGGCTGCGCCAGGCGGACGAGCGTGTCGTAAACCGAGGAGTCGCCGTGCGGGTGGTAGTTCTTCAGCACCTCGCCGACGACGCCCGCGCACTTGTCGAAGGAGCGGTTGTGCAGCAGGCCCTCGCGGAGCATCGCGTAGAGCACGCGACGCTGCACGGGCTTCAGGCCGTCGCGCGCATCGGGCAGAGCACGGGCGATGATGACCGACATCGAATACTCGATGTAGGCCGACTGCATGATGTCGGTGATGTTGGCCGAGGAGAGTTTTTCGGAGGCGGTATACACTGGGAAAGTAGCGAGTAGTGGGTAGCGGGTAGTGAGTAGGCGCGGAGCGAGACTCTATGCGCCATCGCGTTCGAGGCCGTTAATGTAGCCTTGGAGCAGGCGGGAAACTTCTTCCAGGTCAGCTTGCAGGACGGTGGTATCAGCGTAGCGAAGGTCGTGGGCGAGGATGAGTTGGTAGAGGCATTCGTCGGCGGAACCTTGGGCGATGTTGTAGAAACGGAGTTTGTCGGGCTTCGTGCGCTTGCGGAATCCCTCGACAAAATTTGAGGGGATGCTGGCGGCAGCTCGGCGAAGCTGAGAAGTGAGCGCGAACAACTCGTGCTTGGGAAAGGCCTCGGTGACGCGATAGAGCGCAAGCGTGAAGGCGTGCGCTTTCTGCCATACGACAACTTCGCGGAATGATTGTGATTTTTCGGCCATGCTCGCTACTCGCTACCCACTACTCGCTACTTTCAGCGCTCACACATCCAGGAATTGCACGTTCAGCGCGTTGTCCTCGATGAATTGGCGGCGCGGGGGGACTTCGTCGCCCATGAGGAGAGTGAAGAGCGCGTCGGCCTTGGCGGCGTCCTCGATCGAGACTTTGAGGAGGCGGCGTTTTTCCGGATCCATTGTGGTCTCGAAGAGCTGCTTCGGGTTCATTTCACCGAGACCTTTGTAGCGCTGGATGCTGAGGCCCTTGCGGCCGTTGGCACGGATGGTCGTGACGATTTCCAGGGGGCTGCGGAGCTCGATTTTGTTTTCGCTCTTCTGGCCCGGGTTCTCGGTGAGCGTGAAGGCCGGCGCCTCGGTGGGGCTGAAACGCGTGGCGCCGAGGCCTGTCGCAGCGATGGCCTTGAGGAGCTTGGCCATCTCGGTGCTCTCGTAGATTTCGTGGATGGTGACGCGGCGCGCGGGGATGGAGGGCTTGGAGCCGCCGTTGAAGGGCGTGGCGGAGGCGGCGCCATTCTCGGACTGCTCGGTGAGGTCGGCGTTGAGGCCGTGTTCGGCGAGGAACTCCGCGCGCGCGTGCTCGTCGGCGAGGAAGCGGTGCTCCTCCTTGTTGCCGGCGCGGATGCGCGCGACGTAGCGCGGCAGCGTGTGCGTGGCGGGATCGTGGGCGTCGAGATACTCGGCGAGCTGCGCGCCGTAGCGGGTGACGCCGGCCCCGAGTTTTTCCAGAGCCGCGAAATTCTCGACGAGCTTGTCGATCTGCGCGGGGGCAAACGTATGGGCGTCGGCGACGCGGGAGAGCACGATGTCCTCGGAGCCGAGCTCGAGGAGGATGCGGTTGAGCTGCTCGTCGTTGTCGATGTATTGCTCGCGTTTCTTGCGCTTGATTTTGTAGAGCGGCGGCTGGGCGATGTAGATGTAGCCGCGCTCGATCAGGCCCTTCATCTGGCGATAGAGAAACGTGAGGAGCAGCGTGCGGATGTGGGAGCCGTCCACGTCGGCGTCCGTCATGATGATGATTTTGTGGTAGCGGGCCTTGGCGGCGTTGAAGCCGCCGACGGCCTCGTCGCCCTCGCCGATGCCGGTGCCGCAGGCGGTGATGAGGGTGCGGATTTCCTCGTTGGCGAGGACCTTGTCGAGGCGGGCCTTCTCGGTGTTGATGAGCTTGCCGCGCAGCGGGAGGATCGCCTGGAAACGGCGGTCGCGGCCCTGCTTGGCGGAGCCGCCGGCGGAATCACCCTCGACGATGTAGAGCTCGGTGAGCGCGGGATCGCGCTCGGAGCAGTCGGCGAGCTTGCCGGGCAGGCCGCCGCCGGAGAGGGCGCCCTTGCGCACGGTCTCGCGGGCCTTGCGCGCGGCCTCGCGGGCGCGGGCGGCGTTGAGCGCTTTGTCCACGATGCGTTTTCCCACCGCGGGCGTGGTCTCGAAGGTCAGCATGAGGCCCTCGTAGCTCACGGAGCCGACGATGCTCTCCACCTCGGGCGAGAGCAGCTTCACCTTGGTCTGCGACTCGAACTTCGGGTCGCTGTGCTTGATCGAGATGACGGCGGCGAGGCCCTCGCGCACATCGTCGCCGGTGATCTGGGGATCCTTGTCCTTGAGGAGATTGTTGGCCTTGGCGAATTGGTTGATCGCGCGGGTCAGGGCGCTGCGGAAGCCGGAGAGGTGGGTGCCGCCGTCGGGGTTGTGGATCGTGTTGGTGTAGCAGAGGACCTGGTCGTTGTAGGTGTCGTTGTATTGGAGGACGACCTCGACGTGGATCTCGGCCTCCTTGTCGTCGGTCTTGACCTTGGTCTGCTTGGCGATGCTGACGGGCTTGGGGTGCAGCGCGGTCTTGCCCTGGTTGAGCTGCTTCACGAACTCCTCGACGCCGTCCTTGTAGTAATAGGTCTCGGGCTTCGGCTCGGCCGGGCGCTCGTCGGTGAAGACGATCGTCAGGCCCGAGTTGAGAAACGCCAGCTCGCGGAGGCGCTGACTGATGCGGCCGGATTGGAAAACGGTCGTGTCGCGGAAAATTTCCGCGTCCGGCTTGAACGTGATTAGCGTGCCGGTGCCGCGGGCCTTGCCGATGACCTCGAGCTTTTTCACGGTCTTGCCGCGCTCGAACTTCATGTGGTGGACCTGCTGGTTGCGCGAGACCTCGACCTCGAACCACTCGGAGACGGCGTTGACGCACTTGGCGCCGACGCCGTGGGTGCCGCCGGAGAATTTGTAGCCACCCTGGCCGTATTTGCCGCCGGAATGGAGCGTGGTGAGCACCATCTCGACGCCGGGGATGCCGTATTGCGGATGGATGTCCACGGGGATGCCGCGGCCGTCGTCGCGAATGGAGATGGAGCCGTCCACGTGGATGCTGACCTCGATGCGTTTGCAGTGGCCGGCGAGATGCTCGTCCACCGAGTTGTCGAGCACCTCGGAGACGCAGTGGTGCAGCGCGCGCTCATCGGTGCCGCCGATATACATGCCGGGCTTTTTGCGGACAGCCTCGAGGCCTTCGAGCTTGCCGAGCTGCGAGGCATTGTAGGCCTCGGCGATGGGCTGGTTTTTCGGAGTCTCGGGAGAGTCGGCGGAATCGGACATGAAGGTGGTTTTGCGAGGGATTTTGGGACCGAAAATGAAAGGAAAATCCTCCCGTCAAACGCCCGGAGTGGCGAGGGTTTTTTTGAGAAAAAGCCGGGCCGCAAACGCCCTTTCTTTCGCGATAAAAGGCTTGCGGTTTTCTACCCGGGCCGGGCCACGCGGCAAGGACCGCCTCGCTGCGGCGACGGGCAGCTTTCATTTGACCGACATCCCGCTGGCGGCACAGTGGCGCCGCATGCTCACCCCTGCGATCCAAGCCCTGCTCATCCTGCAAGATCGCGACTCCCATCGCCTGGGCCTGGAGGCCCAGCTGAAGCAGGTCCCGGCCGACATCGCCCGCATCGAGGCCAAGATCGCCGCCGAACGCGCCGCCATCGAGGCCGCCAAGCATGAGGTGACCGCCCTCGAGGTCCGGAAAAAGGGACTCGAGAACGAAATTGGCTCCGCCGAGGCGAAACTCGCGAAATACCGGACCCAGCAGTCGCTCGTCAAAAAGAACGACGAATACCAGGCCCTCGGCCACGAGATCGAAAACACCGAGAAGGCCATCGGCGACTTCGAGGGCCAGGAACTCGAGGTCATGTATGCCATCGACGAGGCCAAGAAGAAGTTCGCCGCCGCCGAGGCCGAGCTGAAGGCCAACATCACCGGGCACGAGACCCGCATCCGCACCCTCCGCGAGCGCGAGGCGAGCCTCGCCGCCGAGCTGAAGGCCGCCCAAGCGGAGCTCGCCGCCGCCCGCGCGCCCATCGACCTGATCAAAATCCGCCTCTACGACCGCGTGGCCGCCCGCAACATGCCGGCCGTGGTAGCCATCCGCGACAGCAAGTGCGGCGGCTGCCACCTGAAGGTGTCCAGCGAGGTCGAGTCCGCCGCCCGCGGCAAAGGCGTCGATCCCCTCGCTCCGCCACCCACCTGCGATCAGTGCGGGCGGATTGTCTATTGGGAGGCGTAAGTGTCCGGTGCGGATTTCAACGCGATCCGTAGGTTTCATGCTGTGGCATGCTCGATTTCTTCGCTGATCTGCTGACCAAGACAGGGGCCTACCTCGCACTGGGGCTGGCGGGCGGCTTTCTGTTTCTGGTCGGGAATCTTGTTTTCGGTTGGAGAAACGAAGGTGGCCGACGGCTTCTTCTTTTCACGTTCGGCGCCGGAGCCTTGCTCATCGCGGAGTTGTTGCGCTCATATTTCTGGCCGGCAGTCACCGCACTGCTTTTTCCCGAAGCCCTGGGGATATTTGTGCCGGTGATCTTGTTTCCGTTCGGTGGCATTATGGTCAGCGTTGCCCTTATTGGCTCCAACGATTGGGTTCGCTTTGCCTTTGGCGCGATCCTGCGCGGGCTATGATCCATTCCCCATGAAATTCGAGCACTTCGCCCTCAACGTCCCCGACGTCCGCGCGCATGCGCAGTGGTATGTCGATCACGTCGGCTTCACGGTCGTGCGGCGGCGCGAGGACGCGCCGTTCACGCACTTCCTCGCCGACGACACCGGGCGCATCATCGTCGAGCTCTATTCCAATCCCAAGGCCCCCTACCCCGCCTACGCGCAGGCCCATCCGCTGCTGTTTCATATCGCGCTCGTGGCGCCCGACGCCAAGGCCGAGCGCGAGCGGCTCGAAAAGGCCGGCGCCACGCTCTTCCTGGAGGAGCCCCAGCCCGATGGCTCGCTGCTCATCATGATGCGCGATCCGTGGGGCGTGCCGCTCCAGCTCTGCCAGCGCACCAAGCCTTTTCCGATGCCGTGAAACCGGCCGCGGGCGAGCCGGCTGTCACTTGCCCCCGCGCCGTGCGTCCTGCCCGCGATGGCCATCCCCTCTCCCGCCCCGGCGCCCGCAGACGAAGCTTGGTGGCACATTCTTGATCCGCGGCGCAGCCTGCGGGCCCGTGCCGCGCTGGTCGTGGGCGGCGCCGCCGTCGCGTTCACCGTGCTGCTGAGCTGGGGCGCGGGCGCGTTTTTCCGCCGCACGATCGAGGCGGAACGGCAGGGGCGCTTCGAGTCGCTGGCGTTCCAGCTCGGAGACAAAATCGACCGCGCGCTCTACGAGCGCCAGCGCGTGCTCGCGCTGGCCGCACGCCTGCCAGCGATTCGCGATGCGGCGAAGGCCACCCTGGAGGCCCGCCGTGCGCTCGATGCGCTGCAGGACGGGGCGTTTGATTTTTCCTGGCTCGGCGTCACCGATGCCGCGGGTCGCGTCATCGTCGCCACCGGCCGCTTCAACGAAGGCGCGGACGCCGCCGCGCAGCCATGGTTCCGCGGCGCGCAGGATCGCCCGCACCTGGGTCCGCCGCGGGAACGGCCCGAGCTGGCGCGCTTCGCCTCCGCGGACGACGAGGGCCGCGCCGCCACACGCTTTTTCGATCTGGCCGTGCCGTTCACCGACGACGCCGGGCAGTTCGCCGGCGTGATTGCCGCGCATGTGCGCTGGAATTGGTCGCAGGACGTGCTGTTCTCCGTCGTGCCCGATGCCCTCGTGCGCGAGAAGATCGGCGGCACGCTCTACGACGCCGACCACGATGTGCTGCTCGATTCCGGCGTCTCCGGGTGGTCGCAGCCACCGGAGCCGCCCGCGATCCCCGATACCCGCGGCGCCCGCGGCACGATGATCGAGACGCCGGCCAACAGCGCGCCTTTCTACACCGCCTACGCCCGCAGCCGCGGCTTCCGCGACTACCGCGGGCTCGGCTGGGTGGCTGTCGTGCGCCAGCCGCTCGACCTCGCGCTTGCTCCCGTGGCGGCGCTGCGACGCGGCATCGAGGCTTTCGGCCTCGCCCTCGCCGCCCTCGGCGGCCTCACCGCTTGGATCGTGGCGGGGCGCACCGCGCGCCGCCTGCGTGCCATCGGCGTGGCCGCCCATCGCATACGCGGCGGCGACGTGCTCGCGCTCCTGCCCCGCCCCCACGGAAACGACGAGGTCGCCCAGGCCAACCGCGCCCTCGACACCCTCGTCGAGGACTGGAGGGCGCAGCACGCGAGCCTCGCCGAGGAGCGCGACCGCCTCGCCGCGCAGCTCCGGGCCCGCGACGCGGACAAACGCTGAGCCCTGCGCCCGCAGTTTGACGGCTCCGTCCCGCTGGATTTGCTCGCGTCAATCCCATGCGATTCCCTCCCCGCCTTGCGCTGGCCGCCGCACTCGCCTTCACCGCGCTCGTTTCCGCCTGCGCCACGACGCCCCAGCCCACCTTTCCCTACGCCTACGAAAGGCACACGCTTCCCAATGGCCTGACCGCGTTCCTTGTGCCGATGCAGAGCCCGGGCGTCGTCGCCTACTACTCGGTCGTGCGCACCGGCAGCCGCGACGAAGTCGAGGAGGGCAAGTCCGGCTTCGCCCATTTCTTCGAGCACATGATGTTCCGCGGCACGCCCAAATTCCCGCAGGCCATCTATGAGGGCATCGTCACGAAGATGGGCGCCAACACCAACGCCTACACCACCGACGACCACACGGCCTACCACCTCAAGTTCACCACCGAGGATCTCTCCAAAGTCATCGAGATCGAAGCCGATCGTTTCCAAAACCTCGCCTTCTCCCGGACCGTTTTCCAGACCGAGGCCGGCGCCGTTTACGGCGAGTATCGCAAGGGCCTGGCCAGCCCGTTTGGCCTCCTCCACGAGCGCATGCAGGACCTCGCCTACGACGCGCACACCTACAAGCACACGACCATCGGGTTCGAGCGCGACATCATGGTGATGGCGGGCCAGTTCGACTACAGCCTCACCTTCTTCAAGCGCTTCTACCGCCCGGAAAACACCGTGCTCGTGATCGCCGGCGATTTCGCGCCCAAGCCCACGCTCGCGTTGATCGAAAAACACTACGGCGGCTGGGCGCGCGGCTACGTCGCACCGGCCATCACGCCCGAGCCGCCGCAGACCGCCGAACGCACGGCCGAGGTCACTTATCCCGGCAAAACCCTCCCCATCCTCGCCGTCGCCTACAAGGGCGACGCCTTCGATCCGGCGAACCGCGATTACATCGCCGCGCTGCTGCTGGAAGAACTCGCCTTCGGCGAGACCAGCGAGCTGCGCAAGCGCCTCCTCCTCCGCGAGCAGCGCGTGCAAATGCTCAGCGCCGATGTCCCGATGAACCGCGATCAGCCGCTCTTCACCATCTACGCGATGATCAAAAAGCCCGACGACATCGCCGCCGTCCGCGACGAAATTTACGCGACCCTCGAACACTTCAAGACCACGCCGGTGGACGCCCAGCGCCTGCGCGATCTCAAGCGCCGCAACAAATACTCGTTCCTCATGGGCCTCGACACCCCCGCCGCCGTCGCGGGCAGCCTCGCGCGCTTCATCTCCCTCACCGGCGACATCGCCGTGATCGACCAGCTCTACGCCGCGGCCGACGCCGTCACGGCCGAGGACATCATGAGCGCCGCGAAAAAATATTTCGTCCCCGCCCGGCGCACCGTGATCGTGCTGAAGGGAGGCCAGTCATGAGCCGCGCTGCGTATTCCTCCGGTAGCCCTGCTCGTGAGAGCAGGGACCGTCGTCACCTCTCGCTGCTGACCCTCCCGCTTCTCACGAAGCGGGCTACCGCCACCATGATCGCCGTCCTCGGCCTTCTCGCGGCTCTAGGCTCACCCCTGCCCGCCGCACAAGCCCCGATCCTCCTGCCCGTCGCCAACGACCCGACCGTCTCCTTCCGCCTCTGGTTCAAGGTCGGCGCGCAAAACGATCCCGCCGGCAAGGAGGGCCTCGCCGCCCTCACCGCCGCGATGCTCACCGAGGCCGCCACGCAAACGCACCGCTACGACGAAATCCTCGACCGGCTCTTTCCGCTCGCCTCCGACTACGGCGCCGTGCCCTCGATGGAGATGACGGTCATCACCGGCCGCACGCACCTCGACAACCTCGCCGACTTTTACCCGCTCCTGCGCGACGCCGTGCTCGCGCCGGCCTTCAAGCAGGAGGACCTGGACCGCCTGCGCAGCCGCACGCTCAACTTCATCGAGAACCAGCTCCGTTTCGCCAACGACGAGGAACTCGGCAAGGCCGTCCTCTACGGCGAGATTTTCGCCGGCACGCCCTACGGCCACCTCGGCGCCGGCACCGTCGCCGCGTTGAAAAGCATCACGCTCGACGACGTGCGGGCCTTCTACGCCGCGCACTACACGCGCGACAACGTCGTCATCGGCCTCGGCGGCGGCATCCCCGCAATGGCCGCTGTGATTCCTGATCGCCCCGCGGCATGGCGCGATGGCGGCCACCTCGATACCGTGACCAGCGGGAACGTGCTACCCCGCCTGAAAACCGATCTCGCCAAACTCCCTGCCGGCGCGCCACCGCGCGTGCCCGCGCCCGCACCCAAGCCCCTCGATGGCATCAGCGTCACGCTCGTCGAGAAGGCCAACGCCTCGACCGCCATCAGCGTCGGCTTCCCCATCGAGGTCGTGCGCGGCGCGCGCGAGTGGTATGCGCTCGCGATCGCCAACTCCTGGCTCGGCGAGCACCGCAACCAGAGCGGCCGGCTCTTCCAAGTCATCCGGGAGCAACGCGGCCTCAATTACGGCGACTACTCCTACATCGAGCACTACCCCAACGGCGGCCAGCGCATGACGCCGCCGCAAAATGTCGCCCGCCGTCTCCAGCTTTTCGAGCTGTGGATCCGCCCCGTGCCGCACGAGGCGCGGCACTTCGCCCTCCGCGCCGCGCTGCGCGAGGTCGATCTCCTCATCAAAAACGGCCTGACCGCCGAGCAGTTCGAGGAACGCCGCGCGTTTTTGAAAAAATACGTGCTGCACTACGCCGCCACCACGAGCGAGCGCCTCGGCTACGCGATCGACGATGCGTTCTACGGCCTGTCCGAGCCGCATCTCGAAAAATACCGCCGCCTGATGGACGAGCTCACGCTCACCGAGGTGAACGCCGCCATCAAAAAGCACTGGTCGCTCGCCCACCTGAAGATCGTCGCCGTCACCCAGGATGCCGCGGCCTTCGCGGATGCGCTCGCCGCCGACGCGCCGAGCCCGATCACCTACGCGACGCCGAAGCCCGACGCCGTGCTCACCATCGACAAGGAGATCGCGACCTTCCCGTTGAAAATCCGCCGCGCCGATATTTCGATCGTGCCCGTCGCGGAACTCTTCGCGAAGTAGCACCGCCTCAGGCGGCGGCCGGCATCACCCTGCTCCATCGCGCGCGTAGCTGCCGGACTCCGCGCCAGCCCAGCGCGCCCAGGCTCGCGAGCCAGAAACCCGGATCGATGGCGTAGTCCCAGGCGTTGGCCGATTCGAGCGCACGGCAGGCGAAGCCGACGAGCGCCGCAAGCAGCAGCACGCCGAAACGATTGCCCGCCGTCAGAAATACGGCCGCGAGCGCCGCCAGGCCCCACGCCGCGCCCGCGCGATCCCAGCCCCAGAAATAAAGATCGAGCGAGCCAAAGAGCATCGGGTGCAGGTAGAGCGCCGATCCCGCCACGGCCCCAAAGATCCAAGCCGCGGTCCAGTCGGCGGGACGCAACACAGTGAGTCCGCCCAGCCGCTGCCAAATGCCGGCGCACACCACGCCGATCAACGGCAGGCTCGGGTTAGGGCAGAAGCCGAACATCCAACTCGGCATCCCCAGCCCGTCGACGGGCACGCACAGCAGCAGCGCGGCAGCCACGCCGAAAGCAAGGTTGAGCTCCCGCGGACAGGCCCGGGAGCGCAGGCGCGCGCCCAGCCACATGAGGACCAGCCAAAGCAGCGCGCCAAGCACGAAGGTGTAGAGGATGGCGGTCATTGGGGCTTTAGTCCTGCGCCGTGATCTCGAGGGCCTTTGGGCGGTCGAGCCAGGCGAGGTTGAACTCGACGTGTTTGATGCGCTCGCGCTGCCAGGTGTAGGTCACATGGATGCGCCCGCCGTTATCCTCGGCCAGGCTGGGATAGGAGAATTCCCGCCCCGCGGCCGATTCGAGCACCGGTCCGGCCGCCCAGCGGCGCCCGCCGTCGGTCGAGAGTGCGAGGCGGAGATTTTCCCGGCCGCGGTGCGCGTGGTTGTAAACCATCAGAATCCGGCCGTCGGTGAGACGCAGCGCGTCGAGCGCCGAGTCGGGATTCGGCAGGTCGCTCGGTCTGGCCTCGGACCACGTCCAGCCATTGTCCTCGGAATAGGCCGTGTGCATGCGGCGATCAGGCCGGCGATCGCGGAGCAACATCAACACGCGGTCGTCGCCGAGCGGCACCAGGGTCGGCTGGATGAGGCCGGTCTCGGCGGCCAGGTTGCGCATGCGGTAGTCGGCGACGCCGCCATCGGCGCCGGGCGTGAGCCACAGCATTTGCGGAAATTTGAGCGCCATCTCGTGGTAAACGGGCAGGCCGATGCGGCCGTCGCTGGCGTGAATCGGCTTGTTGCGCACGAGCGTGCTCAGGTTGAGGAAGGGATTGAGGGTCAGCCGGCGGCTCGCCGTCCACGTGCGGCCTTCGTCCGGCGAGGTCTTCACGTTGAGCGCGCTGCCCGACCAGCCGCCCATCGACACGGTCACATAGACCAGCCAGAGCGTGCCGGTTTGATCCGGAAAGACCACGGCGTTGCCGACTTTCTTGATCGAGCGATCCAGCTCCTCCTGCGCGCTCGCCCGATCGACGGCGACCTGCGGGGTCGTCCAGTGCGCCGTGCCCGCGGCACGCCGCGAAGTGAAGAGCGCCACGTCCGCCGCGCCTTCGCGCGTGCCGCCATACCACACCGCCAGTAAATCGCCGCTCGGGAGGACACAGAGCGCGCTGCCATGCGCCGAACGCCGGTGGCCGGGCGGCGTGACCCATGAAGCCGTGTGCCGCGGTCGCGCACTCTCCGTTCCCGTCACGCTGGCGCCGCGGATGGCCAGCGGCACCACGTCCTCCGGGGCCTCGATTTCACCCGGCGGCGCGAGGTGCGCCGTGGTCCATGCGACCCCCAGCGCGACGGCGATGAGCACCGCGCGATGCACCGGCGGCAGTCGCCGCGATCCCCGCGTCGCGGCGGACCCAACGACCCCGGGCGTGGCGGCAGCGGGGTTAATCCGCGCCTTTCATCACCGCGGCCGGCTTGCGATTGTGCCGCAGGAGGAAACGAGCGGTTTCGTAGAAGGCCGTAGCGAGCTGCGCGTGTCCTTCCGGCGCGACGGCGCGTCCGCCGGCGGGCGCCGTGAAATCGGCCCAGACCGAAGCCACGCGTCCGCTCGGCAGATGCCGCGTGCCGTAGTGAGAACCCTGGATGAGGCCGATGGTCTTGGTGTTGTGGTCCACGATGAAGGCCGCGTTGCTGCGGCCGCCATCGATCTGCTGCTGGCGCAGGAGATCGCGGCCGAGCGTGGCGTTGCGGTGCGCCACGCCCGCCAGCCCGGCGATCGTCGGCAGCACGTCCACCTGCGAGGCGACGCTGTGCAGGCGCTGCGGCGCGAGCCGCCCGGGCGCGTAGAAGAGCAGCGGCACGTGGTAGCGCGTGAGCTGCTGGTCGGTCCAGGCCGGCGGGAAACGCGACCCGGCGTTGCCGCCGATGCCGTGGTCGCCCACGAAGACGAAGATCGTGTCGTTGAAATAGGGCGCCGACTTCGCCGCCTCGATGAACTTGCGGAAGGTGTAGTCCGAGTAGCGAAACGCGTTGAGCTCCGCGAGTGTGTCGAAGCCCGCGGCCTTCAGCTCGCCCTCGGGCGGCGCGATGCGGGAGAACTCCTTCAGGTCCTCGTGCGGGATGGTGTAGGGCCGGTGGTTGCCCGCCGTCTGGATCACCGCGAAGAAGGGCCGCGTCTGCGCGCGTAGCACCTCGTGCGCCTCGAGGAAAAGGCTCTTGTCGCTGATGCCCCAGACATCGACGCGCGGCGACTTGAAGTAGCCCGTCTCGAAGAGCTGCAGGCCGGGGATGTTGGCCGTGAGCACGCCGCGGATGTTTGCCCAGCTCGTGCTGCCGCCGAGGAAGTAGAGTTTCTCGTAGCCGGCGAAATCCCCGATGATCGTGTGCTGATCCACCAGCGCGGGATTCCGGCTCGCGGTCTCGACCATCTCCACGTCGGGGATGCCCGTGATGGTCGCCCAGACGCCGCGCGCGGTGCCGACGTGCGGCGTGTAGCAGTTGTCGAAAAAAATCCCCTGCCGGCACAGCTCCGCAAAGAACGGCGTCGTGTCGAGCGGGTTGCCCCACATCGAGCTCTTGTAGCCGCTGAACGACTCGCAGATGACGAGCACGATGTTCGGTGGCCGGGCCGCGCCAGAGATTGCAGCCGGTCTCGCCGGCACGTGTCGCTCAAACGGCAGCCGCGCTGGATCGGGTGTGGCGATGCCGAGATACGCCGCCATGCGCAGGTAATGCGCCCCGACTTCGCGGGCCTCGTAGCCCGACGCACGGAAACTGAGCGAGCTGAGAAACGACTCCACGGGGTTGAGCGCGAGGTGTGCGGAGAAATCGTTGCGCAGTGCGAAGGCGTCGCTCCACCGCAGCGGGTATTGCCCCACGCGACCGAAGACTCCCACGACGCAGCCCGCCACCGCGCCGCCATACCACAGGCCGCGCGCCCAGCGCCGCCCGGGGATCGCTCCCGCCGCCGCCCGCGCGTGCAGCCGGCGGGCCAGAAGCACAAATCCGGCCGTCGCCGCCCCGATCACCAGCAGCAGCCGCACCACGGGATAAGTTTCCCAGATCATCGTCGCCGAGATTTTGGTGTCGGCGAGCAGGCTGAGCGCCGAGGCGTTGAGCCGCTGGTTCAGGTAACTGAAGTGCAGGAAATCGCAGGTGTAGAACACCGCCAGGGCCGCGCCAAAGACCCCCAGCGCCGTCAGCCAGCCACGCCGCGCCACGGCGCCGCGAAACGCCCCGATGCCAGGCCACGCGCCCAGCGCCAGCAGCACGAGCATCGCCGTCGCCACCACCCTCACATCGAAACGCCAGCCGAGCCAGAACGCCGGGCCCGCTTGCGCCCACGTCACCGCGTCGGGCCGGAAGGCCAGATACGCCGCCCCGCGCAGAATCGTGAGCACCACGAGCAGGCTCAACGCGAGCCCGGCGACCCACCGAATCAACGGTGGCACGGGCGGCATAAACAAAGGAGTTGGGGGCGGGAAAGCACGCGGACGGGAGGTCCACCCGGGAGCGCAGGGGTTCGCCGCTGGGGGAGGTGAATTACGGGGCTGGCCGACAGCGCGTCAACGCCCATGCCCATCGAACGGTCAAATAACCGCCCGCGCCAAGGCTGCTATCGACAGCACGGCGCGGGCGCGTTTCCGTCGGAGCACCCCGCCCTAATCCCTATGCAACGCCGATCCTTCCTCACCGGCCTCGCCGCCGCGACCACGCTTGCCGCCACGCGCTCCCCGCTCGCCGCCGCGCCGGCGCCCAAGCTGAAAATCGCCCTCGGCTACGACAATTTCGCCGTCCGCGCCATGCAGTGGAAGGCCCCCGCGCTCATCGACTACGCCGCGCAGCTCAAATGCGACTCGCTGCTCATCTCCGATCTCGACGCCTACGAGAGCCTCGACGACACCGCGCTCCGCGCCGTCCGCGCCAAAGCCGAGGCCGCCGGTGTGCAACTCTACGCGGGCAGCTGGAGCATTTGCCCGACGTCGAAGACGTTTCGCCCCAACCGGGGCACCGCCGAGGAGCACCTGCGCCTCGGCCTCCGCGTGTCGAAGGCGCTCGGCTCGCCCGTCTTCCGCGTCGTCCTCGGCAACATGGAGGATCGCAAGACCGAGGGTGGCATCCAGGCGCGCATCCGCGACACCGTCGCCGTTCTCAAGGCCTGCCGCGCCGACGCGAAGGCCGCCGGCGTGAAGATCGCCATCGAAAATCACGCCGGCGACATGCACTCGTGGGAGCTGCGTGATCTCATCAAGGCGGCCGGCGAGGATTTCGTCGGCGCCAACATCGACTCCGGCAACGCGGCCTGGACCCTTGAGGATCCGCACGACGTGCTCGAGACCCTCGGCCCCGTCACGCTCTGCTCCAGCCTGCGCGACGAGATGATCTGGGAGACGCCCGACGGCGCCACCGTGCAATGGACCGCCGCCGGCGACGGCCTCATCGACTGGAAACGCTACGCCGCCCGCTGGGCCCAGCTCTGCCCCAAGGTCCCCATCATGATCGAGACGATCTCGGGCGGCCCGCGGGAGTTCAAATACAAGCAGCCCGAGTTCTGGCAGCACTACGACAAGCGCCCCGACAAGCTCGCCAAGTTCGAGGCCCTCGCGAAACGCGGGAAGCCGATCCCGGTCGCCTTCAAGCCGCCCGCCGATCCCAAGGATCGCCCCGCCGCCACCCAAGCCTTCCAGAAAGCCGACCTCGAAAAATCCCTCAGCTACCTCCGCCGCGAAATCGGACTCGGGTTGAAAACCTGAACTCCACCACGGATTTCACGGATCAACACGGATAGTTGGGAAACGGAATTAATCCGTGCTCATCCGTGTTATCCGTGATCCAAAGCATCTCCCCCATGAACCGCCGCACCTTCCTCCAAAATTCCGCCACCGCGGCCACGCTCGCCGCGCTTCCCTTTTCCATCCGTGCCGCCGACAAGGCCGGCGCGAAAAAATTCCGCACCGTCCTCATCGGCTGCGGCTGGTGGGGCAACAACATCCTCCGCGAGGCGCTCGCCAGCGGTGCCTGCGAGCTCGTCGCGCTCTGCGACGTCGATGCGCGGCAGTTTGAGCCGACGATGAAGAATGGCGCGGCGGGCGCCACCGCCCCCAAGTTTTTCAAGGACTACCGCGAGTGCCTCGCGGCCACGAAGCCCGACATCGCCATCATCGGCACACCCGACCACTGGCACGCGCTCCCCACCATCGCCGCGGTCAAGGCCGGCGCGCACGTTTACGTCGAGAAGCCGATCGGCCACACCGTGATGGAGGGCCGCGCGATGGTAAACGCCGCGCGCGCCGCCGGCCGCGTGGTGCAGGTCGGGACGCATCGCCGCATCTCCCCGCACAACGTCAGCGGCCGAGAGTTCCTCCGCTCCGGCAAGGCCGGCGACATCGGCATGGTCCGCTGCTTCGTCAATTACGGCGGCGGCCCAGAGAAACCGCTCCCGACGGTCGAAGTCCCGAAGGAACTCGATTGGGACATGTGGTGCGGCCCCGCGCCCCTGCGCCCCTTCAACGGCGGCGATCCGCGCACGCCGACGCAGGGTGCCGGCAACCGCGGCATCCACCCGCGCGGCTTCCGCAACTACCTCGACTACGCCAACGGCACGCTCGGCGACTGGGGCATCCACTGGCTCGACCAGGTCCTGTGGGTCACCGGCGAGAAATATCCGAAGCGCATCTTCTCCACTGGCGGTCGCCCGATCGCCGGCCCCGCGATTTCGACCGCGACCGAACAGACGACCGATGCGCCTGACCACCAGCTCGCGACCTACCAGTTCGACAAGTTCAGCGTGCAGTGGGAGCACCGCCGCTTCGCCGCCAACAACACCGACAAGGGCGAGAACGTCGGCTGCTATTTCTACGGGACGAAGGGCATTTTCCACATGGGTTGGCAAAAGGGTTGGACCTTCTATCCGACCGACGCCCGCCAGCCCACGATCAGCGAAGAGGCGAAGCTGAACTCGCCCGATTCGCAGAACATCAAGGAACTCTTCGCCGACTTCCTCGCCGCGATCCGCAGCGACGGAAAAATCAAACCTGTCTGCGACATCGGCGAAGTCCACCTCTCGACCAACATGGCGCTCCTCGGCATGCTCTCGCTCAAACACGGCAAGAGCATCGAGTGGGACGGCGCCAAGGAGCAGATCATCGGCGACCCCGCCGCCAACAAACTCCTCCGTCGCGAGTATCGGAAAGGCTACGAATACCCGAAGGCGTAAGCTGTTTTGTGCAGCCCGGTCTTTCTTCCGAAATCTTCCTGCCCCCAACTCCGTAGGATTTTTGGCAGGAAGATTTTGTTGGTAGGAATATTTACCTGAACCGCTTCTCCACCTTGCCCGCCGTGCAGAGGAAGATGGCTGATCCGGCCGGTCTTCGGGCATGTTGTCGTAGATATTGCCATGGACGGCCACACTGCCCGGCCTCCGGCAAGGCGCGCCCCCAAGACCTCGTTTGATTACGCTTGCCGTAATTAGCAGCCTTTTCATCCTGATCCAGTGATCAAGAGCTTCGCCGATGCCGCCACGGAGGATATCTTCCACGGCACCCCGGCGCGGCGTCTCCCTCCCGACATCCAACGCTCCGCCCGCCGCAAACTCCTCCAACTCGATGCCGCCGACCGCCTCGACATCATGCGCCTGCCTCCCGGCAACCGCCTGGAGGCCCTCAAGGGCGACCGGCGCGGCCAGCACAGCATCCGCATCAACGACCAGTGGCGGCTCTGCTTCCGTTGGTCCGGCGAGGATGCCCACGACGTTGAAATCGCCGATTACCATTAACCCCTCCGCCGCATGAAGACCAAGCTCCCGAAAATTTCCGACATCACGCCCGGCGAAATCCTGCTGGAAGAGTGGATCAAGACGCACGACCTCAGTTGTTACGAGGTGGCCGGCCGCACCGGCATCCCCGCGTCGCGGCTGACCGAGATCATCAAGGGCCGCCGCTCCATCACGGCCGACACCGCCCTGCGCCTCGGCCGCTTCTTCGGCACCGGCGAGAGGTTCTGGCTCAACCTCCAGCAAGCCTACGACCTCCAGCAAGCCCGTCTCGCCATCGGCCGCCGCGTTGAACGAGAAGTCGAGCCACTGGTCGCGTAGTCGCTGGCCCGCGCCGCCTCAAATCGGCGAAATCCCCACCACCACGCCCACCACCGCGCCAAACGCCGCGTGCCCCGCGAGGTGGCTCAGGCCCACGAGCAGATCGGCCTCCTTGAATTCCTCCAGCGGGTGCTGGTCGGCCACCACCCACACCAGCATCAGGCTGAAGATGATGCCGTGCAGCACGCCCACCCCCAGGCCCAGCATCATGCTGATCGGCATGGCGGTGAGGCCGAGCGTCACCATCAGCAGCGTGTAGAGCACGCCAAACGCGACCGCGGCCGCCGCGTGCACAATCAGGCCCACGCGAAACGCCTGCTCCCGCCGCTTGGTCAGCAGGCTGCCGAGCGCGAGGATCATGTTGCCCTTCACGCGGGCCACCCGGGCGATCACGCCCATCACCAGTTCCATCGCGACGCCCGCCAGGGCGCCGGCCACCAATGCCGTCAGGAGAAACGGCCCAATCTGCACGGTCGTCGTCATGTTGCCTCCATGGGTTGAGGGATGAGGAAAGCGGCTGTCCGCCGGACGGCGCGGGGTGGCGCGCCGCTGCCGAGGACCATGCGCTCCCCGGCGAGAATTGCCACTCGTTTTCCGCGCGCCTCACCGCGGCGACAATGAGTCTTGCCCGCCTCCACCCCAGCGCACTGCCTCGTCGCATGCCCCGCCTCCTGCTCCCCGTCGCGCTGGCGCTTGCCCTTCCGCTCGCCGCGCCCGCCCAAGTGGATCGCCTCAACGGCCGCGCCTTCGCCACGCGTTCCCCCGTTCTCGCGCAGCACGGCATGGTCTGCACCAGCCACCCGCTCGCCTCGCAGATCGGGCTCGACGTGCTCAAGGCCGGCGGCTCCGCCGTCGATGCCGCGATCGCCGCCAACGCCGCGCTCGGCCTCATGGAGCCCACCGGCAACGGCCTCGGCGGCGATCTCTTCGCCATCGTGTGGGACGCGCAGGGGAAAAAACTCCACGGCCTCAACGCCTCCGGCCGCTCGCCGCTCGGCCTCTCGGCCGCCCAGCTCCAGGCCGAGCTCGCGAAGCTCGGCCGCACGACCCTCCCCTCGCGCGGCCTGCTGACCGTCTCCGTGCCCGGCGCGGTGGACGGCTGGTTTGAGCTGCACGGAAAATTCGGCCGGCTGCCGATGCGCGACGTGCTCGCGCCCGCGATCCGCTACGCCGAGGAGGGTTTTGCCGTCACGCAGTTCATCGCCCACCTCTGGGACCGCGAGGTCCGGGCCGCGCAGGCGGAGCGGCCGCCGGGCGCGATCCTCGAGGTCTTCGCGCCCGGCGGGCGCGCGCCGCGCGAGGGTGAGATTTTCCGCAACCCCGGCCTCGCGCGCACGCTGCGCGCCCTCGCCGCCGGCGGCCGCGACGCCTTCTACCGCGGCGCCATCGCCGACGAGACCGACGCCTTCATGCGCGCGCACGGCGGCTGGCTGCGCCGGATCGATTTTGAAAAGCACACGTCCACGTGGGTCGATCCCGTGTCGGTCAACTACCGCGGCTACGATGTCTATGAGCTGCCGCCCAACTCGCAGGGCATCGCCGCGCTCCAGATGCTGAACATCCTCGAGGGCCACGATCTCGCCAAGCTCGGCTTCAACTCGCCCGAGACGCTCCACCTCATGATCGAGGCCAAGAAGCTCGCGTTCGAGGACCGCGCGAAATTCTACGCCGATCCCGCCTTTGCAAAAATCCCCCTCGCCGGCCTCCTCGCCAAGGACTACGCCGCCGCGCGCCGCCGGCTCATCGATCCCGCGCGCGCCGCGCTCGCCTACGACGCCGGCAACCCCGCGCTCGAACGCGGCGACACGATCTACCTCTGCACCGCCGACGCCGCGGGCAACATGGTCTCGCTCATCCAAAGCAACTACTGGAACCTCGGCTCGCTCATCGCCGTGCCCGGCCACGGCTTCGGCCTGCAGAACCGCGGCGTGATGTTCGTGACGCACGACCCCGCGCACGCCAACGCCTACGCGCCCGGCAAGCGGCCGTTCCAGACCATCATCCCCGGCTTCGTGATGAAGGACGGCCAGCCGTGGCTGGCGTTCGGCGTGATGGGCGGCGCGATGCAGCCTCAGGGCCACGTGCAGGTGCTCGTGAACCAAATCGACTTCGGCATGAACGTGCAGGAGGCCGGCGACGCCGCGCGCTGGGTCCACGAAGGCTCCTCCAACTTCGACCTGCCCAAGATGCGCGACGGCGGCTTTGTGCGGCTCGAACGCGGCGTGCCCTACGAGTCGGTGCGCGCCCTCCTCGCCCGAGGGCACGACGTGCGCGCCGGCACGCCCACCGACGGCTTCGGCGGCTACCAAGCCATCCGCTGGGACCCGGTGAACAAGGTTTACTGGGGCGCGAGCGAGGGCCGGAAGGACGGCGCCGCGATGGGGTATTGAGGCGCCGCCCGCTTCGCCTCACCGCGCAATCACGCGCGGATCGATCCCTTTTCCCAGCTCGAAGGTCTGCCCGACGGCGCCGACCACGCACCGCGCCCGGTCCAGGCCGATCTCGGCACGGAAACGCCACACCGTCTCGATCCCCGTGCAATGCGCCCCGATGAAGTGATCGACGCCAAACTCGCGCAGCTTGCCCGTCGTCCACGCCAGCGTCTCCTCACTCGCGTGCAGCAGATGGATGCCGCCGATCAGCGCATGCACGCGCGCGGGCCGCACCGTGGCGCGGGCGTGCTCAATGATGTTGACGATACCCGCGTGGCCGCAGCCCGTCACAATCACGAGGCCCGGCCCGGCGTCGATGATGAGCGCCATGTCGTCGGCGACAGTATCCTCACGCTCACCAGCCGCGGAGACCACGCGCATGTCGCCGCTCCAGTTGCGCTCGGGATGCTTGCGCGGCACGGAACCGGTGAGCCACACGCCCGGCTGCAACTCCACCGCGCGCTCATGCACGATGAACTTTCCGCCGGTCCCCTCATATTGGGGCCGCGTGGCGATCATGCGGTTCAGCTCCACGCGCGGCGGCGTGCCGAACCGCGAGTCGAAAAATCCCGCCGCCACATGCGCACGGCCGAGCGCCGCGGGATTCTTCGCCATCGCCTCGCGCCGCAGCGTCATGAACCCGCCGATGTGATCCCAGTGCCAGTGGCTCAGCACCACGTCGGTCACGTCGGCGAGCGAGAGCTTCAGGGTCTGGAGATTTTTCTGCACGACGTCGATCTTCGCGCCGGTGTCGAAGAGGATCTTTTTCCCGTCCGCCTCGACGAGCGCCGCAAAGCCCCACTCGCCCAGCTCGTCGCCATCCGCCAGCATCGTCGAGAGCACGGTGATTTTCAGCGCGCGCACCGCTGATCGCTCCGCGGCGGGCACCGCCACCGGAATCGCCATCGCCAAGCCGAGGAGGAGGGCTTTGAGTGTCGTCATCATGCGGCCCGTCCTGTCGCGCCGCGCCTCCGCCCGCAACGCCCTTTTCCCGATGAAGTCCGCCGCCCTGCTGCTCCTGCTCACGCTTGTCCTCCGCGCCGCCGCGGCCGACGCCGCCTCACCCAACGCCTACGCCCCGCCGCGCTTCGCCGATCCCGAGCGGCGCGCGCGGCTCGAGGCGCTGCTCCCGGAGATCGACCGCGAGTTTCGCGACTACGCGGCGAAGAAAAACTACCCCGGCCTCGTCTGGGGCCTCGTGCTCGACGAGGCGCTCGTCCACACCGGCGCCGTCGGCTTTGCGAACGTCGAAAAGAAAATCCCCGCCGCGGCCGACACGCGTTTCCGCATCGCGTCGATGACGAAGAGCTTCACCGCCCTCGCGATCCTCCAGCTCCGCGACGCCGGCAAACTCGCGCTCGACGAGCCCGTTTCCCGCCACGTGCCCGCGCTCGCGCGCACCGCGCCGCTCACCACCGACGCCCCCGCGATCACGATCCGCCACCTGCTCGCGATGAGCCCCGGCTTCCCCGAGGACAATCCGTGGGGCGACCGCCAGCTCGCCGACACCGTCCCCGAACTCGAGGCGTTTCTCCGCGACGGCCTCGCGATTTCCAACGTGCCCGGCGTCGCCTTCGAATACAGCAACCTCGCCTACGCGCTCCTCGGCCAAATCATCACGCACGTCTCCGGCCAGCCCTACCAGCGCTTCATCACGGAAAAAATCCTCCGCCCGCTCGGGATGAACGCCACGGTGTGGGAGTTTTCCGAAGTGCCCGCCGCCAAGCTCGCCCTCGGCTATCGCAACCGCGACGCCGCCGTCGCCGCGCCCGGCGCGTGGGAGCTCGAGCCGTTGTTGCATGACGGCACCTACGGCGCGATGGGCGGCCTGCTCACAACGATGGACGACTTCGCCCGCTACGCCGCGCTGCACCTCGCCTCGTGGCCGCCGCGCAGCGATCCCGAGCATGCGATCGCCCGCCGCGCGACGCTGCGCGAGATGCACCTGCCCGCGATGTTCTCGGGTCTGGCCGCGCAGGCCAAGGCCCTCGACGGCAGCCCCCAGCCCCTCGTCAACGCCTACGGCTTCGGCCTCGGCTGGACGTTCGACAGCCGCGGAGTCGTGCGCGTCGGCCACAGCGGCGGCCTGCCGGGCTTCGGCAGCAACTGGCGTTTCTACCCCGAGCACGGTTTCGCCGTGATCTCCTTCGCCAACCTCACCTACGCCGGCACCGGCGCCGTCAACGCCAAGGTGGCCGACCTGCTCATCGAGAAGGCCAAACTCCCGCGCCGCACCTTCCCGCCGTCGCCCATCCTCGCCACGCGCACCGCGCAGGTCGCGCAACTCGTGCAATCATGGGACGCCGGGCTCGCCGAAAAAATCGTCGCCGAGAATTTCTTCCCGGATCGCTCGCTCGATTCGTGGCGCGCGCACGCGCGCGAGACGCTCGCCAAGCTCGGCGCCGTGAAGTCCGTCGGCTCCATCGTGCCGGAGAACCAGCTCCGCGGCACCTTCCCGCTCGTCGGCGAGCGCGGCCGCGTGGAGGTTTTCTTCACGCTCACGCCGGAGAAAGATCCCCGCGTGCAAGAGCTGCGGCTCACGTTCGTCCCGAAGCCCTGACTCACCCACCACGCACCCTCGGCTTGTTCTCCCCGTCTCTCTGTCTCTCCATCTCTCCCTCTTCCCCCGTCCACCCATGCGCACCCTCCGCCTCCTCGCCCTCGCCATCCTCCTCACCTCCGCCGCGCAAGCCGCCGCGCCGCGCTGGAACATCCTCTTTGTCTTCGCCGACGACTGGGGCCGCTACGCCTCCGTTTACGCCGGCCTCGACGGCAAGCCGTCCATCAACGACGCGATCAAGACGCCGCACGTGGATCGCATCGCGCGCGAGGGCGTCGCCTTTCGGCGCGCGTTCGTCAATGCGCCCTCCTGCACGCCGTGCCGCAGCTCGCTCCTCTCCGGCCGCTACTTTTTCAACACCGGCCGCGCCGCGATTCTCCAGGGCGCCGTGTGGGACGAAAAAATCCCCAGCTTCCCGCTGCTGCTCCGCGACGCCGGCTACCACATCGGCAAGAGCTACAAGGTCTGGAGCCCCGGCACGCCGGCCGACGCACCGTTCGGCGGCCAACAGCACGCCTACGAAAAGTCCGGCCGCGCCCCGAACAATTTTTCCGAGGAAGCCACCGATCGCGTCGCCAAGGGCCTGACCGTCGCCGCCGCGCGCGAGGAAATTCTCGCGCAGGTGCGCGGCAATTTCGACGCGTTCCTCGCCGACCGGAAGCCCGGCCAGCCCTGGCACTATTTCTTCGGCACCACCACCACCCACCGCAAATGGATCAAGGGCTCCGGCAAAAAACTCTGGGGCATCGAGCCCGACGCGCTGAAGGGCAAGCTCCCCGCCTTCTATCCCGACGTGCCCGAGATCCGCGAAGACATCGCCGATTACCTCGGCGAGTGCCAGGCCGTCGATGCCTACCTGGGTGTGCTCCGCGCGCGCCTCGAAGCCGCGGGCGAGCTCGACCGCACGCTCATCGTCCTCAGCGGCGACCACGGCATGCCCGGCGTGCCCTCCGGCAAGTGCAACCTCTACGACCACGGCACCGCCGTCCCGCTCGTCATGCGCGTGCCCGGCGGCAAGCCCGGCCGCGTCGTGGACGACTTCGTCTGCCTCCCCGACCTCGCGCCCACCTTCATGGAGATCGGCGGCGCGCCCGTCCCCGCCGGCCTCTACGGCCGCTCATTGCTCAACGTCCTACGCTCTGATCGCTCCGGCCAGGTCGAGGCCGACCGCACCTGGGTCATCACCGGCCGCGAGCGCCACGTCGAGGATGCGCGCGCGGGCTACCTGCCCTACCCGATGCGCGCGCTGCGCACCAAGGACTTCATCTACATCCGCAATTTCGCGCCCGACCGCACGCCGATGGGCGACAACGGCACGGCGCTCACCAGCAGCCAAGATGTGCTGGAGAACACCACCCGGGTGGGCCTCTCCGACATGGACGGGAGCCCCACCAAGGCCTGGCTCATCGCCCACCGCGACGACCCCCAGTGGAAATGGCACTACGAGCACGCCTTCGGCCGCCGCCCCGCCGAGGAACTCTACGACCTGCGCACCGATCCCGATCAGGTGAAGAACGTCGCCGCCGATCCAGCCTACGCGCAGACCAAGGCCGAGATGGGCGCGCGCCTGATGAAGACTCTCATCGAGGCCAAGGATCCGCGCGTGACAGGCGACGGCCAGACCTTCGACCGCCCGCCCTTCAGCGGCCCCCTCCCCGGCGTCGACAGCGGGAAGAAGAAGAACCCGAAGAAGGCACAGTGACATGTAGGGCCCGAGCTTGCTCGGGCCTTTTTCCTCAACGGCCTGAGCAAGCTCTGGTCCTCCCGCGCGCTCACCGCTCCCACACCTTCACCGAGGTGATCCGCGGAAACGATCCCGGCAGGCGCGCCCACGTGTCGCCGTCGTCGCGCGAGTAAAACAACTCGCCGCCGGTCGTGCCCAGGTAGATGCCGCCCGGCGTGAGCGTGTCGGCCGCCATCGCGTCGCGCAGCACGCCCACAAAGTGCTCCTTCTGCGGCAGGCCCTTCGTGAGCGCCCGCCACGCGCGGCCCCGCGCGCGGTTGCGCCAGACTTTCAGCGCGCCGTCGGGCACCACGCGGTTAGTGTCCGCCAGCAGCGGCACCACGAAAAGATCTCCCCGCGCCGTCGCCGCCATCGGGAAGCCGAACTCGTGCGGCATCCCGGTGGAGATGCGCGTCCAGGTGTCCGCCGCATCATCCGACACAAACACGCCGCCGTGATACTGCATCGCCAGCGCACCCGGCCGCAGCGGATCGAGCACGAGCTTGTGGACGCAGCGGCCCGCCTCCTCGTCCTTGATGAAGTCGGGCGCGGGGTTAGGCAGGTTGCGGTTGCAGAGCGCCCACGACTCGCCGCCGTCCTCCGTGCGCAGCACGCCCGCGGCCGAGATGCCCACCCACATTCGCCGCGCATCCGCCGGATCGACCACGATCGAGTGCAGGCAGAGCCCGCCGAACCCCGGCATCCAGCGTGGGCGCGACGGGTGCCGCGTGAGGCTCTTGAGCTCTGTCCACGTCTCGCCATCGTCGCGGCTCACGAAGAGCGCCGCATCGTCCACGCCGGCGAACCACGTGCCCGGCTCCGAGGCGTGCCCCGGCACGATCTGCCAGATGTGCTTCAGCTCGGCCTTCACGCCTTTCGTGCTCTTCGCGAATTTCGGATCGCGCTTCACGCCGCGCCACGTCGCGCCGAGATCATCGGAGATGCGGATCGTCGGCCCGTGCATGAAATGCCCCGTGCCCGCGAGGATGCGCCCGCGCCGCGTGTCGCCGCAGAGCGCGAAGATTTCCCAGCCGCCGAGGTGCGGCCCGGTGAGCGTCCACTTTTCGCGGCGCTCGTCGCCGTGGTAGAGAAAGACGCCCTTCACCGTGCCGACGAGGAGCGTGAGTTTACGGGCGGGGGCTTTGCCGGCGGCCATAAGCCACGAAACGAATTTCGCCCTCCGCACGCGAGCCGTTTTCCCGTGTGACCCTGTCACGGCTTGACCAAGGTGTAACCGGTGACACCTTCGCCCGCGTGAAGACGATTTCGATCAAGCAGCTCCACGCGCGCACGGGCCACTGGGTGCGCAGCGCGAAGAAGCAGCCCATCGTCGTCACTGACCGCGGGGAAAAAATCGCCACGCTTCAGCCGCATGTCGCCGAGACCCGGCCGGCCGCGGTGATCGACTGGGCCGCCCGCAAAAAATGGATGCCCGTCAGCTCCGCCGACTCCACGGTCTTCATCTCCGAAGGTCGCGACGGGCGATGACCTACTGGGATACATCCTATCTGGCCAAGCTCTACGTGCACGAGGCCGGAGCGGAGCAAGTGCAGCAGACGTTCGCCCACCAAGGCGGGTTCGTGTGCGCCGATCACGGCCGGCTCGAATTGATGACCGCGTTCAAGCGCCACCAGCGCGAGGGTCTGTTGACTGCCGCCCAGCTGAAGATGCTCTGGAGCCGCCACGAGCAGGATCTGGAGGAGGGCCTCATCCGCTATTTGCCGCTGCCCGCCACCTTGGTCGATCAAGCCTGCCGGATCGTTGCGCAGCTCCCGCCCGCCGTCTTCCTCCGCGCCGCCGATGCGCTCCATCTCGCCTGCGCGAGCGACGCCGGCCTGAAGGAAATCTACAGCCACGATCGCCATCTGCTCGCCGCCGCGCCCCACTTCGGCCTCAAGGGTCTCGACATCATTTCTCCGAAATCAAAATGAAGATCATCCGCCACCTCACCCCCACCGGCCCCGCCTACGCCGCCCTCCAGGACGACGGCTCCGCCCGCGAAATCACCGGCGACCTCTACGGCGACTTCCGCGTCACGGATCGCACCGTCACGCCGGGCAAGCTGCTCGCGCCGGTCGTCCCGGTTTTCCTCCCCTGCATCGGCCTCAACTACAAGCGCCACGCCGCCGAGAGCAACCAACCGCCGCCGCCCTACCCCGTCCTCTTCATCAAGAACCCCGCGAGCGCGCAAAACCCCGGCGACCCCATCGAGCTGCCCGTGAAGCTCCCGAGCACCTCCGTGGACTACGAGTGCGAGCTCGCCGTCGTGATCGGCAAGCGCTGCAAAAACGCCACGCGCGCCAACGCCCTCGACTTCGTCCTCGGCTACACCTGCGCCAACGACGTCTCCGCCCGCGACTGGCAGCGCAACGGCGGCGGCGGCCAGTGGTGCCGCGGCAAGACCTTCGACACCTTCGCCCCCCTCGGCCCCGTGCTCGTGACGCGCGACGAGATCCCGAATCCCAACAAGCTCCGCATCCGCACCATCCTCAACGGCGAGACGCTCCAGGACTGGAACACCGACGACATGATATTCGATGTGCCCGCGATCATCGAGTTCCTCAGCGCGAGCACCACGCTCCTGCCCGGCACCGTGATTCTCACCGGCACGCCCCACGGCGTCGGCTTCGCGCGCACCCCGCCCGTCTGGCTGAAAGCCGGCGACACCTGCACGATCGACATCGAGAAGATCGGCGCGCTCACCAATCCGGTGGTGAACGAGAAAGTGTAGCGCCCCTGCACGAAGAGAGCTGCGCAGCAATGGGTCGCAGCGCACTTGCCCAAGAATACGGCAGGCCACTCGATGGCGGCCATGCACCACATCCATGTGCCTTCGCTCCATTGGGACGAGCAACGCTCGCCCACGGGGAAGTTCCACTCGTTCAGCCGCAACGTCTCGGTCGCGCTCGGCGCGGTGCGCAACGCCGGCACCTGGGGCGGCGGGCACCCGTTTGATCTCCAGGTGCGGCGCATCCCGCCGGGCGCGGCGGTGTGCCCGTTCCACGTCCACTTCGCGCAGTGGGAACTCTTCGTCGTGCTCGCGGGCACGGCCACCGTGCGGGCGGGAGGCGAGACGCACGTGGCGCGCACCGGCGAGGTCTTCGTGCATCCGCCGGGCGAGGCGCACCAACTCATCAACCGCGGCACCGTTGATCTTGAGGTGCTCATCGTGGCCGACAACCCGCCGCTCGACGCCTTCCATTATCCCGACTCCGACAAGTGGGGCGTGCGCCCACCCGCCAAACTCTTCCGACTCACCGAGGTGGACTACTTCGACGGCGAGGATCCCGCGCCCCCGGGCACGCCGCCGCATCGCATCGCGGCCTTTCCACCGGGGCCGGCGCTCACGCCGTTTGCGTCGCGCAAACTCCATCCCGACTCGCTCGCCTGGGAAGCGTGGGAGTCGCCCCGGAAAAAATTCCGCGGGGCGAGCAAAGAACTCTCGATCGCGCTCGGCGCGAAGCGCAACACGCCCACGGGGCTGGGGGGCCACCCCTTCGACCTTGAGCTGAGCCGGTTGGAGCCGGGCCGGTGCGGCTGCCCGTTTCACTCCCATGCGGCGCAATGGGAGCTGTTCTGGATCACCGCGGGGCGCGGCATGGTGCGCACGGCCGGCGGCACGCAGGCGGTCGCCGCCGGCGATGTCGTGGTCCATCCGCCCGGCGAGGCGCACCAGATCACCGCGGCGGCGGACACCGCGCTCGAATTCCTGCTCATCGCCGACAACCCGCCCGTGGACTACTGGCACTACCCCGACTCCGGCAAATGGGGCCTGCGCGAGCCGCGGAAGTTTTTCCGCGCGGCCGAGGCGGACTACTGGGACGGCGAAGAATAGCGCCGTCCCGCCCGCCCGCGGCCGCAAACAAGGCTGGAGCCGCCCGGGCTTCGCCGTTGAATCGCCCGATGCGCAAACCCGTGCTCGTGACGCTCTGCTTCCTCGTCGCCTGGGCGGGGGGCGCGCTCAGCTGGGTCGCGCGCCAGGCGGACAATCCGCTGCTCGATCAGGACGAGGTCTATTGGATCGGCTCGGCCTACTATTATGATCTCGCGTGGGTGCGACGCGACTGGCGGCACGAGGCGTGGCAATGGCTGCCCGCGCGCGAAAATCCCCCGGTGTGCAAATATGTGCTCGGCCTGGGGCTCGCCACGGCCGGCCATCGCGTCGAATCGATCGAGAATCTCGCCTACTTCTACCTGAAGTGGCTGCGCTGGGAAAAAAATCCCGCCGCCGCGCCGGCCAACCTCGCGGAGGAAAAGCGCGCGGAGGTGGTGCGAGCCGCGGGTCCAGCGTTTCGCCAGCAGGTGATCGAGGGCCGGCGGGCGCCGCTGCCGCGCGCGGTCGTGGGCGCGGCGCGCACCACCGTGCTCGTGTGCGCGGTGCTGGGGAGCCTGCTGCTTTTCCTGCTCGGCTGGAGCACGGGCGACCGGCTCGCCGGCCTGATCGCGAGCCAGGTGATCCTGCTCCATCCCGTCGCGACCGCCGCGGCAGGCCACGCGATGTCCGACACGATCGCGCTGTTGTTTGCGATCGCGGCGGCGTGGGCGGTGGCGGCGTGGCATCGGCAGCTCACGGCGCCGATCCCGCCAGCGGGGGCGCGCGGGCTCGGCGCGGCGCTGCTGGCCGGCGTGATGCTCGCCCTCGCCTGCGGGGCCAAGATGAACGCGCTCGTGCTCGTCCTGCTCGCGGGCGTGATGACGGCGCTCGCGATCACGCAACGGTGGCGCGAGGGCGCGCGCCGCGCCGCGGTGCAGGCCGGGGCGCACGGGCTCGTCGTGCTCGCGGCGGCCCTCGCGGTCTTCGTCGCGATCAACCCGGCGATCCTGAACGATTTCCCCGGCGCGATCGCCGCGACGATCACGGAGCACCGGAGCACGGAGGCGGCGCAGGTGGACCTGCACCATCCGTCACCGGCGGGGCTGGGCGGCAAGCTCGCCGCGGTCGTGACGATGGCTTTCCACGGCTGGTATTTCTTCGCCGTGATGCTCGGCGTCGTCGTGTGGGTCGCGGTGCGGCGCTGGTCGGATCGCGCCGTGCGCGTGGCGGTGATCTGGTGGGTGCTGGCGCTGGGGGCCGTCACGTGGTGGCTGCCCTTCGCCTGGCCGCGCTATGTGCTGCCGCTGCTCGCACCCTCGGCGTGGCTCACGGGCCTCGCGCTCTCCGCCGCAGGGCGCAGTCTGGTGGAATCGATCCGGCGCACCCGGTCGGCCACGGAAAGCCCGGCGCTCCCGTAACCCTACCGCAACTCCGTCAGCGTTCGCAAAAACGCCACGATCGCGCGCCGATCGTCGGCGTCCAAGCCCATGCCGGCACCGGGATGCTTCGCGAGATTGGGGTCGAGCGCGGCGGCCCGCTGCACGCCGTGGTCGTAGTGCGCGACGACCTCCTCGAGCGTGGCGAAACGGCCGTCGTGCATGTAGGGCGCGGTGAGCGCGACGTTGCGCAGCGAGGGCGTCTTGAACTTGCCGGCGTCGCCGGCCTGCCGCGTGACTTCGCCGCGGCCCCCGTCGGCTGAGACGAGGTCGAGGCCGTTGTTCTTGAAGCCAAAGTCGGTGAACAACGCGCCCCCGTGGCAGTGGAAGCAATCCGCCCCGCGCCGGCCGCGCACCGGATCGTGCTCCAGCATGAACAACTCGAAGCCGCGCTTCTCCTCGGCGCTGAGCTCGACCTCGCCGCGCAGCGATCGATCGAAGCGCGAATCGGCGGCGACCTGCATCAGCAGGTATTGCTCGAGCGCGAGGGTGACGCGCTCCGCCGTGACATCACCGGAGCCGAAGGCGGCGGCGGTTTTTTCGGCGAGCCCGGGATCGTGCGCGAGCGCGGCCACCACGCGCGCCGGCTCCGCGTTCATCTCGATGGGATTGGTCCACGCCGCGAGCGCCTGATCGCGGATGCGCGGCTGGCTGCCGTCCCACGCAAAGCTGGGGCTCCACGCGAGGTTGAAGAGCGGCATGGCATTGCGCCGCCCCGGCGCGCCCTCGGCCCCGCGGCTGAGCGCAACCGAATCGCTGAACGCCAGGGCGGGCGCGTGGCACGCGGCGCACGACTGCGTGCCGTTGCCCGAGAGGCGGGGATCGAAAAACAGGGCCTCGCCAAGCGCGACGCCGGCGGCGGTCGGGAGGTTGTCGGCGGGCAACGCGGGCTGCGGAAAGCCCGCCGGCACGGTGAACGCCAGCGGAGCCGCCACCTCGTGGCCGCGAGCGTGAGCGAGTGGGGCTGGTGATTCCGATTCGTCGGCTCGCTGGCGCTCGCCGCTACGCGCCCCCAGCCAGAACCACGCGCGCTCCAGCGCGGTCGCGAGCCGCGGCGCGAGGGTGTCGCCCTCGCCGCTGTGCGTGGACTCGCTGCCATCGTCCGCCGCGAGCCGCTGCGCCGCGAGCACCCGCGCCAGATCGAGGGCCAGGCTGACCGTCGTGGTGCCGGCGATTTTCCAGTCGGCGCGGAAGCCGACCGCCATGAGCCGCGCCTCGGTTGCGAGGTGAAACGAAAAACCCCGTTCCGCATTATCCGGCGCGCCGGCCCCGGCCCGATAGTGGCCCTCGAGCGCGGCGAAGACGTAGCCGCCCTGCCAGCTCCAATGCAGGCCGTTGACGACCGGGTTGAGCGCGTGGTCCGCCGGCCAGCGGCCCGGGTCGCCGAGGTTGGCGGCAGCGGGCACGCCGATGCGAAATTCCAATCCCGTGTAGTCGCCAGCGGGCACCCCGCGCAGAGTGAATTCATTCCGCCCGCTCCCCAGATCCAGGAAACCGAACTGGCCTTCCAGCCGCACCGCGCCGCCGTCGGCCCGCCGCAGCACGACCTCGGAGACGAGCAAGGCCACGCGGGTGAGGCGCACGATCTGGCCGGTGTCGTTGGCCAGCGCGCCTGAAGGCACGGCGATCTCCGTGCCGCGCCAGCGCGGCGCGATAGAGACTGTGAGATCGGCGGCTAGGCCGGAGTTGATGCCCCCGGCGAAGATCAGGCCGGCGAAAAGGGCGGGTCGGAGACCCGCCCTACCACAGCAGTTGCGCATCGCGCGGGATTTTCCCACAACCTTCCCATGCCCGACCGCCCCGAAGGCCGCACCCGCCTCCTGATGATCGACGACGACCGGAAACTCTGCCGCCTCGTCGCGACCTACCTGCAGCCGCTCGGCTTCGATGTGACGGCCGTGCATACCGGTCCCGACGGCGTCGATCGCGCCACCACGGCCGAGGAGCCGTGGCACGCGATCATCCTCGATGTGATGCTGCCCGGCATCGACGGTTTCGAGGTGCTGAAGAAAATCCGCGCCAAGTCCGCCGTGCCCGTCCTCATGCTCACCGCGCGCGGTGACGAAACCGACCGCATCGTGGGCCTCGAGGTTGGCGCCGACGACTACCTGCCGAAGACTTTTTCCACGCGCGAGCTGCTCGCCCGGCTGCGCGCCGTGCTCCGTCGCAGCGCGGCGACCGCCGCCGCCACGGGCGCAGGCGAAAAACCGCCGACCGAGCTCGTCGTGGGCGCGCTCCGCGTGAACCTCGACGCGCGCTCCGCGGTGATGGACACCGCGCCGCTCATCCTCACGCCGGTCGAGTTTGACCTGCTCGCGAGCCTGGCCAAGGCCAAGGGTCGCGTGAAATCGCGCGAGGCCCTCCTCGACGAGTGCCGCGACCGCAACTACGACGTGTTTGATCGATCGATCGACGTGCATATTTCCTCGCTGCGAAAAAAATTGGGCGATGATGCCAAGGAGCCCCGCTACATCAGGACCGTGCGCTCGGCCGGCTACATGATGGTGGGGCCGGAATGACATGAGCGTGCGGTGCAGGGCTCATTGCACGAGGTAGAATTCCACCAGCACGGTGCCGGTCGTGTTGTTTTTTCCGCTCACCTGCACGGAGTAGCTCGTGCCGGCGGGCAGGGTGGTGAGCAACGCGGCGTCGCGGCTGCCGTTGTCGAACGCGAAGGCCCCCGCGGCGGCGGCGCTGGTGGTGATCTGGGCGGCGTTCGCGGCGGCGCCCCAGTCGTCGTTGGTCGCGACCAAAGTGCTGCCGCGATAAAGAGCGATCATTGGATCGGCGAGGGCGTCGGCTACGCCGAATTTCCCGAGCGCGGGGCCGGTCGCGCGAATCAGCAGGCCCGCCGCACCGTCCCCGCCGACGACGATGCCCGGGATCAAAATCGAGGCGCCCGTGCCGACGAAAGCGCGGGCCGAGGCGTTGACGAGACGCGCGGCGGTGGCACCCGTGCCGGTGTCGTAAATCTCGACGAGGGCGACGCCGGTGCCGCCGGCGATCACCGAGGAGGTTTGCGCCGTGTAGGCGGCGGGCGGCAACGTCACCACGAGGGCCGCATCCATGCTCGCCGCCGAGAGCCCAAACGCGCCCACCGCTGCCATCGCCTCGGCATCGATCGCGGACCAGTTGTCGTTGCTCTGGACGAGGGCCTGGCCCTGCCGCAGCTCGAGGAGCGGATCGGCCAGCGCACCTGCCACGCCAAAAGCCGCCAGCGCCGGGCCGGCCGCGCGCACGACGAGGCGCTTCTCCCCGCCAGTGACGACGAAGCCGAGGATGGGCGTGCCCGCCGTTCCGCCGACCGCCGCCCGCACGGAGAGGTTGGTCACGCGAGCATCACCGTGGGTCTCCGGACCGAGCGAGCGCGCGAGCGTGCCGGCGAGGGTGGCTTGCAACCGCGCCAGCACGGCCGGCTGCGCGGCGGCGAGATTGTTCGTCTCGGAGGGGTCGGCGACGATGTCGTAGAGTTCCTCGCGCGCGCCGATGCGGACCAGCTTCATGCGGCCCTCGAACTGGGCGTAGTTAGCGGTCGTCGCCATCGCAAACGTCCGCTCGACCACGGGTGCGCCGGTGCGGAGCGTGGGCCAGAGGTTGAGTCCGTCGAACGGCAGGCGGTTGCGCGGCGTCACGCCCGCGGCGGCGGCGATCGTGGGAAAAATATCCTGCGCGGTCACGAACTGATCACTCGTCGCGCCGGCGCGGACGACGCCGGGCCAGCGGATGAGGGCGGGGACGCGGATGCCGCCGTCGTAGATGTTGCCCTTGTTAAGGCGCAGGGGCGTGTTGCGGCCGGGGCCGGTGCCGCCGTTGTCGGAGACGAAGACGACGAGCGTGTCGTTGGCGAGGCCCTGCGCGGTGAGTTCGGCGAGGATACGGCCGAGACCGAGGTCGAGGCTCTCGAGCATGGCGGCGTAGGTCTGCGCGTCGCCGCTGAGCGTCGGGTAGTTGGCCTTCAGCTCCTCGGGCGCGGCGTAGGGCGTGTGGGGCGCATTGAAGGTGACGACATGGAAAAACGGCTTCGCCGGATCGCGCGTGCGCAGGAGGCGGACGGCCTCCGCCGCGATGAGATCGGTGGCGTAGCCGGGCTCGTTGAGCGTCACACCGTCGCGCTGCCAGTCGAGACCGCCGGCCGGCCCGGTGAAGAGGTGCGTGTAATAATCGACCGCGGGCCCGAGAAAGCCGTAGAAGCGATCGAAGCCGCGGGCGAGCGGACGGCGCTCAGCGGTCGTGGAGCCGAGATGCCATTTGCCGATCAGCGCCGTCTGGTAGCCGGCCGCGCGAAACGTCTCCGGCATCAGGTGCTCGAGCAACGAGAGCCCGGCGTCGTTGGGCGCGAACTGATCGCGGATGCCCAGTTGCACGGCGGAGCGACCCGTGAGCAACGAGGCGCGCGTAGGGCTGCACACCGGGCTCGCGTAGAAGCGCAGCAGCTCGGTGCCGCTTTGCCGCAGCGCATCGAGATTCGGCATCCGCGCGGGGCTGCCGCGCCACGGCACGTCGCCCCAGCCTTGGTCGTCGGCGACGATCAGGAGGACGTTCGGCGGTGTCGCCGCAGCGGCGAAAAGGGCGAAGCCGAGTGCGAGGCCGAGGGAAAAAAGAAAGCGGGCGGAGCGAATCATTGCGCGACGTAGATTTCCATCAGGGCGGTGCCGGTGGTGCCGCCGACGCCGCTGATACTCGCGGTGTAGGCGCCGGCCGAAAGGGTGACGAGCAGCGCGGCATCCCGGCTGCCCGCGCCAAAGGCAAACGCGCCCACACCCGTGGCCGTCGCGGCAATCTCGGCGGCGTTGCTGGCGCTCGACCAATTGTCGTTTGTCGCGATCGCGGTGGCGCCGGAGTAGAGCGTGATCTGCGGATCGGCGAGCGCGCCCGTCACCCCGAGCGGCGTGAGGGCAGGACCGGCGGCCCGGATGAGGAGCCTCACGGACCCCGTGCCGCTGATCACGAAGCCGGGGATGAGCACGCTCTCGCCCGTGCCGACGAAGGCGCGGGTGCTGGCGTTGATGAGCTTCGCCGTGGGCGTCGCGGACGCGTCGGCATCATAAACTTCCAAGAGCGTGACCCCGCTGCCGCCCCCGGCGCCGACCGGCGTAGTGTAGGCGCCGGTCGCGAGCGTCGAGACGAGCGCGGCATCCCGGCTGCCCGCCGCGAAAGCAAAGGCCCCGACCGCGGCAAATGTGCCGGCATCGGCCGCGAGCCAGTTGTCATTCGTCGCGACCGTCGAGGCCCCGGAGACGAGCGAGAGACTGGGATCGGCGAGAGCACCGGTGACGCCGAAAGCGGTGAGCGCGGGGCCGGCGGCGCGGACGAGTATCGGCTTCGACCCGCTGCCCGCGATCACGAAGCCCGCGATGGGCGTGCCCGCGGTGCCGCCGATTTGGGCGCGCGTGGCGATGTTCACGAGGCGCGCGGTGCCGCTCGCGCCCACCGTGGCGGTGGCGTTGTTGCCGACACCGCTGAGTCCGCCGGTGCCGCGGGTGTCGTAGGTCGCGACGGCGGTGAGGGTGACTTTGAAGTAGTTGGCGACGGTGGCGGACGTGTAGGTCGTGGTGAGGCCGGCGCTCGTCACGGCGTTGGCGAGGGTCGTGAAGTTCGTGCCATCGGCGGAAGTCGCGACGGCATAGGTGCCGCCCTCGACAGAGGTCCAGCTCAAAAGCACGCCGGAGCCAACGGAGACAGCGGTGACGTTGATCGCGAGGGCCTGGCCGCCGCGGGTGTATTCGGTGACGGCCTCGGCGATCGTGCCGCCTTGCACGGAGCCCCCGGCGGGGGCGCCGTAGAACCAGCGGCCGAGCGTGTAGGGAAACTTTGGCGTCCCGTCGGCTTCGATGGTGATGAAGTAGGCGTAGGTGCCGCCGGGGAACTCGGGTGTGACGCAAAAGCGGCCGTTGTAGAGATCGAGATCGAAGTCGGTGCCCTGCACCTTGCCGAGCTCGCCGAGGTAATCGTAGTCCTCGAGGTAGTGACCAAGGATGTGGGTCGCGTTGACGGCGGGGCCGGTCTGATTGGCGGCGAGCGTCGCGCCGCGATTCTGCGCGCGCGTGGCCCAGGCGGGGAGCGTGGTGCGGCCGGTGGCCGCGAGGTTGGTCGTGCCATTGGTGCCGTCGCGCTTTTGGTAGCCGGGGATCATGCGGCGCACGCCGCTCGTGGCGTCGGTGGCGTTCGCGTAGCCGTAGGGCCCGTAGATGGGGAAACCGTCGGCGACCCAGCCGAGGAGCGGCGAGTGGCGCGTGGGCCCGGTGGATTTTTCGGCGTAGGTTTTCGCCGTGGAATTGAAGTCGACGTTGTCGCCGAGCTGAAAGCGGAGCGCGGGGGTGTTGGCGTGGTAATGGTAGTTGGAACCCGCCTGATGCGCGAAGGCGGGATCGAAGGTCACGCCCTCGTTGATGTAGGCGTCGCGGTTCCAGATGCCATCGCCGCGCAGGCCGTTCACGGGCGAGGCGTCGGTGGCGGAGGCGTTGTTGTAGGAAAACGTGTCGCGGTTGTCGAAGAGCGCGATGCCGTCGACGAAGTAACCAATCGCGCCGCCGGGCGTGAGCGTGCGCGTCGCAGGGATGGTGGGCGTGCGCGGGATGCGGTAGAGGACGTTTTGGTTGGCGGGGAAATTGTTGAAATTCTGCGTCTGCGCGGCGTTGAGATACCATGGGCCCATGACGTGGTAGCCGAGGCCGGAGGAACGGAGGTAGACCCAGTTGTCCGAGTAGGAGATCTGCATGACGCCCGCGTAGGAAGGCGTGGATTGCACGCCGGCGCCGCGGCTCCACGTCGTGACGGAGGTGCCGGCGTTTTTCGCGGCGGCGGTCTCGTAGAGGCGCGCGTAGCGGGCGGAGGGCGCGACGAGCCACGAGGTGATGCGCGGATCGGTCGGCGGGGCGGACTGGGCGAGCGCGGCGACGGGCAGCGCGAGGGTGAAGGCGAGGTTAAGCGGGAGGCGGGTTTTCATGGGATGAAGCAAGGGGACGCCGCCGAGTCTGGCGGGGCACGGTTAAGAGCGTGTGTGAACGGCGGGGGAATTTTGTTAAGGCCGGATTAACGTTGCGGCTGGCGGCGCGCTGCTAACTCCGCTCGATTCCGTGCGTCTCCCCACCCCGCAACGATGAAGGTCTCCTACCCGCTGTCACTGAAGGTCTCGCTGTGGCTGATGCTCAATCTGCTGCTGCTGGCGGCGCTTGGGATCGGGTTCTTCGTCGTGCGCGGGGGCCTAGGCTGGGGCGCGCTCGTCGCGGGCCGCACGGGCGATCGCACGCAGGCGTTGTTCAACGGGATCGCCGGCGAGGCCTCGGCGGCGGCGGCCGAGGCACGGACGGAGGTGCTCAGCCGCTTCGGCGACGCGCACAACGCGGAGTTCGCGCTCTTCGCGTTCGACGAGAGCCAGATCGCGGGTGCCCCGCTGGCGCTGCCGCCCGAGGTGCGGGAGCGGATGGAATTTCGCGGGCCGGGCTGGTCGTTTTTCGGCGGGCCGCGCGGGGGTGGTCCCGGCGGGCGCCGCCCACCCGAGGGGGAATCGCGCAAGCGCGAGCCCGGCGACAGCCCGCCGCCCGAGCCGCGCGATCCCGCGGAGAAAGGCCGCTTCGGGCCCGAGGGCCCTCGCCGCGTGAGCGAGGGCGGACCCCCGGCTGGCTTCGGCGGGGCGCCGCCGCCCGACCGCATCACGGGACGCTTCGTCGTGCGCGGTGGCTCGCCCACCGGCTACTGGGTAGCGATGCGCGTGCCTTTCATGCCGTCGGAACGCAGCGGCCGCCCCATGCCCGCCAAGCTCGTCGCGCGCGTGGGCTCGCTCTGGAGCCTGCTCAACCTCCTCGGCCTCCAGTCGCTCCTGCTCGGCGGCGGCGGCGTGCTGGCGCTCTCCGTGATTTTCTGGCTGCCGCTCGTGCGCAGCATCACGCGCTCGCTCGGCCAGCTCACCGCCGCCACGGAGAAAATCGCCGAGGGCCGCTTCGAGACCCGCGTCGCCGCGCACCGCCGCGACGAAATCGGCCAGCTCGGCGAATCCGTCAACCGCATGGCGGCGCGGCTCGACGCGCACATGAAAGGCCAGAAACGCTTCCTCGGTGACGTCGCCCACGAGCTGTGCTCGCCGCTCGCGCGGCTCCAGATGGCCACCGGCATCCTCGCCGATCAGGCTCCCGGCGACATGAAGGAAACCGTCGCCGATCTCCGCGACGAGGTGCAGCAGATGAGCACGCTGGTGAACGAGCTGCTCGCCTTCACCAAGGCCGGCCTGCAACCGCGCGAGGTCGTCCTCGCCCCCACGGAGCTTGAGCCGCTTGTCCAGGCCGCGATCACCCGCGAGGACGCCGCGGATCGCGTGGTGCTCGCGGTGCCCGCCGGCCTGCGCGCGCAGGCGGACGCCGATCTGCTTGGCCGCGCCATCGGCAACCTCGTCCGCAATGCCCTCCGCTATGCCGGGGCCGCCGGTCCGGTGACCCTCTCCGCCACCCGCGACGGCAGCCGCATCGTGCTGGCGGTGGAGGACGAGGGCCCCGGCGTCCCCGCCGCCGATCTGGATCGGCTGGGCGAGCCTTTCTTCCGGCCTGAGCTGGCGCGCACCCGCGAGGGCGGCGGCGTCGGCCTCGGCCTCGCGATCGTGCGCAGCAGCGTCGCCACGTGCGGCGGCGAGGTGCGGTTCTCCAATCGCACTCCGCGCGGCTTCCGGGCGGAGATTCGCCTCGCGGCCGCCTGATGGGCGCGCCCCGCCCGCCTTGCCCGCCGTCTGATTTGCGACGTGCAACCCGCCCATTCCCCGCGCAGCGTTCCACCGCCTGCCCCACCCCATGAAAACTCATCCCGCCCGCCTGCTGATCGCCGCTCTCGCGTTCGCCTCGACCCTGTCGGCCGCGCCCGTGCGCACGCCTGAAGTCACCGAAGGTCCGTTCTACCCCTTCAACTCCAACAACACGCTCCCGACCATCCCACCCGCCAACCGTGACAACGATCTCACGCGGCTCGCCGGCGCCAAGGAAGCAACCCAAGGGATGCCGTTTCTCCTCTCCGGTGTCGTCCGCGATCTCACCGGCGCGCCGCTCGCCGGCGCCAAGGTCGAGCTCTGGCACACCGACGCGGCCGGCGTCTATTACCACTCGGGCGACCGCAACGCCGCCAAGCGCGACCCCAATTTCCAGTTCTACGGCGAGAGCGTGACCGGCGCGGACGGCCGCTACTCGTTCCGCACGATCAAGCCGGGCCTCTACACGGGGCGCATCCGGCACTTCCACTTCCATGTGAAGATGGGCGACGCCACGGTGCTCACCTCGCAGTTCACCTTCGACGACGAGCGGGCGACCTTCGCGAGCGACGGCGTGCAGCGCAGCCTCTCCGGCGCCGCGCTCGAGGCCACCGTCATCGCGCCCCAGCGCGGCACGGACTCATCCGGCGCCGCCGCTTGGATCGCCACCAAGGACATCGTGGTCGATCCCAAGGCGAACCCCGCCGCGGCCAGGAAAAAGAAGAAGTGATCGATTCGGCGGAAACGCATTTGATGCGCGGCGCAAAGCCCCGCACATAAGGGGCGGCCCAACTTACTGCGGCCGCCGCCATGCCCAGCCCCGATTCCCCCTCCTCGTCCCGCGGTCCGGTGATCGCGCTCGCCGCCGGCCTCGCGGTCGCGATGATCGCGGCGGGGCTTTTTGCGCTGCGCACGGGGCTGGCGGCCTTTGCCGCGCTCGCCGGGCTCGCGGCGTGGGCGTTTGTCGCGGTGGTGGCGACGCAGCTGCCGCGGCTGCGGTGGCGGCTGCGCGGGATCTTCTGCGTGCTGGGCCCGATCGCGGCCGTGGCCCTGCCGTTGTGGTTTCACCTGCGGCCGCCCGCGGTCACGGCGGGGGCGACGACGGCGCAGCTGCAGCTCGCCGCGGTGGCGCTGGCCCTGCTCGCGTTCGCGTTTCATTTCCTCGGCACGTTCGGCGCGCACGTCGCGCGCGCCACGCCGGCGGCCGGGATCGCGGCGGCTGTGCCCTTCGCCCGCCTGCTCGCGGCCGCGCACGCGCTGCTGCTGGCGGCGCTGCTGCTCCGGCTCTACACGCGGCACAACGCCCTCCCGGTGGTCGGCGCCGCCTTGAACTTTGCGACGGCCGTGCTCGCCGCCGAGGCCGCGCTACGCGCCCTCGCCCGGCTCTACCAGCCGGCGCGGCTGCGCGCGGAGGGCCCGGTGTTCGCCGCCAGCGTGCTGCTGCCCGCGCTCTTCGGCGAGAGCGGCCCGCTGCGCTCGCTCGCCGCGACGATCGAGCGGACCTTTGGTGTGAAGCTCGCGGACACGTGGCTCGTGCAGCTCTCGCGCGCGCTCGCCGCGCCGCTCGCGCTGCTCGGCGCGCTCGGACTGTGGGCCTCGACAGCCGTAACGCGCGTGCCGGTGGAGAGCCGCGGCGTGCTGGTGCGGAGCGGAGCCTTCGCACCCGATGCGTTGCCGCCGGGGCTGCATTTTCACGCGCCCTGGCCCTGGGGCCGCGTGGTCGTGGTGCCGACCGAGCGCGTGCAGGAGGTGTCGCTCGGCTTCGAGCGGGATCTCGCGGGGCCAGTGCTGTGGACCGAGAAGCACTTTGAGGGCGAGCAGAACCTGCTCGTCGGCCAGGGCGAGGAACTCCTCACCATCAACGTCCCCGTCCATTACCGCGTGCGCGACGCCGTCGCTTATCTCAGGCACGCGGGCGATGCACGCGCCGCGCTCGAAGCGCTCGGCTACCGCGCGCTGCTGACGATCACGACGACGCACACCGCCTTCGGCCTCATGGCCACCGACCGTGTCGAGATCACCGCCAAGCTCCGCGCCGAACTCCAGGCCGCGAGCGACCGCCTCGGCCTCGGCCTGGAAATCGTGTTTGTCGGCCTCAAGGACGTGCATCCGCCCGTCGCCGTCGCGCCCGCCTATCAGGACGTGATCAGCGCCGAGGAGCAGCGCTCCGCGCTCGTCGATCTCGCGCGCACCTACGCGGTGCAGGCCGGCGTCGCCGCGCAGATGAGCGCCGCGCAGATCCGACTCACGGCCGAGACCGCCGCCACTGAGCGTCGCGCGCGGGCCGGCGGCGAGGCCGCGCGCTTCCTCGCCCCGCTCGCCGCCTATCGCGAGCAGCCGGAGGTTTTCACCACGCGCCGCCGGCTGGAGACCCTCGAAGCCACCCTCGCCGAGGTGCGCCAGCTCATCCTCGTCCCGCGCAGCGCCCGCGCACGCGTCAATTTCTTCCAGGGCCTCGAAGGCCCGTCGCCGCTGTCTCCCACTCCGGCGCGCTGAGCCCACTGAACCAAAAGATTTCCTTCGCATGTCCTCGCTCCAATTCCTCACCCGCGCGCTCATCGCCGCGGTCGTCGTCGCGGTGCTCGGCTGCGCGATGTGCAGCTTTCAGGTCGCGAGCAACGAATCCGCGGTGCTCACGCGCTTCGGCTCGCCGGTGCGCACGCTCGGCGAACCCGGCCTCTACTTCAAGTGGCCCTGGCCGGTGGACACCGTGCATCGCTTCGACACGCGCCTCGCGTTCCACGACACGCGGCTCTCCGAGGCGCTCACGCAGGACAAGCGCAACATCATCCTCCCCGTCTTTCTCGCCTGGCGCGTCGCCGACCCGCTGAAGTTTCTCCAAGCCCTCGGCGCTCCGGCCGCCGCGCCCGCCAAGCTCGACAGCCTCGCCACCAGCGCGCGCAACGCCCTGCTCGGCCGCTACGATTTCGCCGAGCTCGTCTCGACCGATCCGGCGAAACTGAAACTCGCCGAGTTCGAGTCGCGCCTCGCCGAGGCCATCCGCCCGCAGGCGCTCGCGGCCTTTGGCATCGCCATCGAGCAGGTCGGGCTGAAACGCATCGCGCTGCCCGAGGCCAACACGCTCTACGTCTTCGAGCGCATGAAGGCCGAGCGCGGGCAGTTCGCCGCCAAGTTCCGCGCCGAGGGCCGCCGCGAGGCCGAGGAACTCCGCGCCCGCACCGACGCCGAGCGCACCGTGCTCGTCGCCGAGGCGCAGAAATTCGCCGAGGAGACACGAGGCCAGGCCGAAGCCGACGCCGCCCGCATCTACGCCGAGGCCCACGCGCAGGACCCGAAGTTCTACACGTTCCTCCGCGAGCTCGAGACCCTGCGCAAGGTGACGCGCGACAACACCACGCTCATCCTCGACACCGACACCGCGCCCTTCAACCAGCTCAAGCCCGCCGCGCCGGCGAACCGATGAGCGACGACGCTCCCCTCTCCGCCCGCCGCCGCGCCGCCGGCGTCAGCTCCGGCCAGGCGCTGTTCGGCGCCCTCGCCGCCACGATCCGGCTGCTGCGCTGGCTGCTGTTCGGCCTCGTCGCGCTCTACCTCTGCTCCGGCATCACGCGGGTGGCGCCCAACGAGGACGCGGTCGTTTACCGCCTCGGCCGGCTCCAGCGCGAGTTGCACCCACCAGGTTTGTGCTTCGCCCTCCCCGCCCCGATCGATCGGGTCGTCAAGATTCCCACGCGCACGCAGCATGAGGTGCTGCTCCACGCCTGGGCGCCCGAGGAAACCGCCGTCACGCCCGCCGCCGTCGCCGCCCCGCCGCAGATTCCCGCCTCGCTCCTGGCCGTCATGCCGCAGGGCAACGCCGGCCTCGCGGCCACGCCGCCACCCACCGGCCGCGGCCTCCATCCTGTGACCGACGGCTACACGCTCACCGGCGACACCAACATCGTGCAGGCGCGCCTCACCGCGCGCTATCGCATCGCCGATCCCTTCGCCTATGTCGCCGCCGCCCAGCCCGCGGCGCGCGAACCGCTCATCGAGGCCGCGCTCATGGACGCCGCCACCCACGTGCTTGCGCAGGCCCGCATCGACGATGCCCTCGGCTCCGGACTCGAAAGCCTGCGCGCGCGGGTGCGCGACGCCGCCCAGCGGCGGCTGGAGACGCTGCGCCTCGGTCTCGAGCTCGTGGCCTTCGAGGTCAACGCGCTCACGCCCCCGCAGGCCACGGCGTCGGCGTTTGCCGATGTGACCAGCGCGCAGGTCGAGGCCCGCACCACGCTCGAGCAGGCGCGCACCTACCGGGCGCAGACCGCGCCGCGCGCAAGCAGCGATGCCTTCCGCGTCCGTCAGCAGGCCGGCGCCGAAGCGCGCGAAATCATCGCACGCGCCCGCGGCGAGGCCGCCTCCTTCCTCGCGCTCCTCGCCGAACATCGCGCCGCGCCCTCGCTCGTCGAGGCCCGCCTGCGCGCCGAGACCCTCGAGCAAGTTCTCCCGCGCATGAAGGCCAAGACCCTGCTCCCCGCCGATGGCGGACAGGTCAACATCTACCTCCGCGATCCGAAATGAGCGCCGCGCCCGTCTCTCCGCCGGCCGAACCAGGGACGCCGCGCGCCCGGTTTTCCGCCATGCATGTGCGCCTCGGCTTGGTCGCGCTCGGGTTGCTTTGCCTGGCCTTGAGCGCGATCGCCTCGTGGCTGCGGCCCGATCAGGCCGAGGTGTTTTCCCTCTGGGCCATGATCGGCCTCGGCCTCGCCGCGGTGCCGGTGCTCATCGACAGCCTCACGTCGCTCAAGGCGGACGGCTTCGAGGCCACCAAATACTACATGGATCAATTCGTGGCGCTCGCGATCCTCGCGTGCTTCGCCACCGGGCAATACGCCACCGGCACCATCGTCGCCGCCATTCTGATCGTCGGGCAGATTCTCGAGGAGCACACCACGCTGGGCGTCGAGGAAGCCGTGAAGGCCCTCACCCGCCTCTCGCGCGTGAAGGCCCGCCGGCTCTCCAGTTCCGCGGGCACCGAGGAATTGATCGACGCTGCGCAGCTCCGCCCCGGCGATCGCGTGCGCGTCCTGCCCGGCGACACCATCCCGGCCGACGGAAAAATTGCCTCGGGCGCCACGACGATTGATCAAGCCTCCATCACGGGCGAGTCGCTGCCCGTCGATGCCGACGTGGGCACTTCCGTTTACGCCGGCACGACCAACCTCACCGGCGCCTTCGAGTTTGTCGTCGGCCAGACCGGCCCCGACACCGTGATCGGCCGCGTCACGAAAATCGTCGAGGAGGCCAAGACCTCGCGCGCGCCGGTCATGCGGCTCATCGACGACTACACGCGCTACTACATGCCGCTCGTGCTGATCGTCGCGGGGTTTGTGCTCTTCTTCACGCGCGAGGTGGAGCGCGCGATCTCTGTCATCATCGTGGCAATGCCGTGCGCCTTCGTGCTCGCCTCGCCCTCGGCGATGGTGGCGGCGCTGGCGGTCGCCTCGCGCCTCGGCATCCTCGTGAAAAGCGCGCGCTTCTTCGAAGCCGCGCGCGCGATCGACACGGTGGTCTTCGACAAGACGGGCACCCTGACCACGGGCCGGCTTCGGGTGCTGGCCGTGCGGCCGGTTGCGGGGCTGACCGAGGCCCAGCTGCTTGCGCACGCGGCGGCCCTGGAGGCTCACTCCACCCATCCCGTCGCGCGCGCGATCGTGGGGGAGGCGCAGCGCCGCGAGGTCGCCTTCGATCGCTCCCTCGCGATCAATGAGGTGGCCGGTCACGGCGTGCGCGGCGGCGATCTCGCCGCCGGCCGGCGCACCTGGCTCGAGTCGCTGGGCGTGGCGGTGCCGGAGTCGGCAGCCGAAGCGGCAGGCGCCTCGTCGCTGTTCGTCGCGCAGGGCGGCCGGTTTGTTGGCGTGATTCAGCTCGCCGACGCGCTGCGGGCCGAGACGCGCGAGACCGCGGATCGCCTGAGGGCGCTGGGCATCACGGATTTCATCATGCTCACCGGAGACCGCGCCGCCGTCGCCGCCGAGATTGCGCGCGAGGCGGGCATCACGCGCTACCGGGCCGACTGCCTGCCGGCGCAAAAACTCGAGGAAGTGCGCGCCCTCAAGGCCGCCGGCCGCCGCGTGCTCGTGGTCGGCGATGGCGTCAACGACGCCCCGGCTCTCGCCGCTGGCGATCTCGGCGTGGCGATGGGCGCCCTCGGCAGCGACGTCGCGGTCAAGACCGCCGATGTCGCGCTCATGGGCGACGATCTCCGCCAGCTGCCACGCTTCATCGCGCTCTCTGATCGCACCCTGCGCATCATCAACCAGAACCTGCTCTGGGGCCTCGCCTTCATCGCGATCTTTGCCGGCCTCTCGGCCTTCGGTCTCGTGAGCCCCATCGTGGCCGCGCTGCTGCACGAGTTCAGCGCGTTCTTCGTCATCTTCAACAGCGCCCGCCTGCTGCGATTTGACGAACTGTCCGGCTGAACCAGACCCAGGCCTTTACACGCCCTTAACAATTCCGGGCTGGGTCGAAACGATTCCGAAACACGCTTCAGGTGAGATGGGGGCCTCATGATTCACCCCCACGCCGATTTTCATCCCGCCCGCACCTCCACCCCGGCCGACGATGACAAGGCCGAGCTCACCGCCCTCGTGCGCCGCGCCGAAGCCGGCGAGCCCGATGCCCAGTCCGAGCTTGTCCACCGCTACACGCGCCGCGTCGCCGGCTTTGTCCGCACGATCATCCGCCAGCCCGACGCGGTGGAGGACGTGACCCAGACCGTCTTCATCAAAATGTTTCGCCGCCTGAGCCGGCTGCGCGATCCGGCGGTGTTTGAGTCGTGGCTTTTCACGCTCGCGCGCAACGCCGGGCTCGACTTCCTCCGCCGCCGCCAATGCCGGCCCAACACGGTCGCGCTCGACGACGCCATCTACCGCATCCCGGATCCGTCGAGCCACAATGCCACCGCGGAGATTCAGGCCGCGCTCGACCGCGCCCTGACGCGCCTGAACCCCATCGATCGCGCGTTGGTCACGCAGTTCGTCGCGGGGGACAGCTACGGCGTGATCGCCGAGCGCGCCGGCCTCTCGCTCGCGAGCGTGAAGGTCCGCCTGCACCGCGTGCGGCCATTTCTCCGCACCTGGATCGGCGAGATGACCGCCACGCGGCGCCCCGGCGCCAAGGGCTGGTGCGCTGCGGCGTAAGGCCCGCCGTCCTACGAAACAATTACACGGGCCGAACAATTCGGCCCGTTTTGCAAACGGACCCCCAACAATCGGGGCGTCTTTCATGGCAGGTCCACCCGCACCGCCCGATCACCGGCCAACACGGCCGGCACGGGACCAACGGGAGGGCCCTCAAATCCATGAAAGCAATCCAACTCGTTTCCCTCGCCCTCACCCTCTCCGGCGCCACGCTCGTCTCCGCGCAGGCGCCCACCGAAGGCGGCCCGCGCCGTGGCGGTCCGGGCGGTCCCGGTCGTGGCGGCCCAATGCCCATCGTCCGGGCACTCGACGCCGACAAGAATGGCGAAATCTCCGCCGCCGAGATCGCCAACGCCGCGGCGGTCCTGCGTGCGCTCGACACGGATAACAACGGCTCCGTCTCCGTCGCCGAGCTGCACCCCGGCCGGCCGGGCCGGCCCACCGATGCCACGCCTCCGGCGGACGGCGCACGCCGCGGCCGGCCCGGCGGCGGCCCGCGTGGCGACGGCTCAGCCCACGCCCGCCCGGTGAATCCCGTGATGCTCGCCCTTGATGCCGATCAGGACGGTGCGCTCTCCGCCGCGGAAATCACGAACGCCAGCGCCAGCCTGCTCGCTCTCGACGCCAACAAGGACGGCAAGCTCACACGCGACGAGCTGCGTCCGCTCCCGCCCGCGCCGGCCAACTGAAGGCCGCCGGTTCGCCACCGCGGTGTGCCCATTCTCCGGGCACGCCGCGTTCGTGGCCCATCAGGCTTACACGGCCCTAACAATTTTCCCCTCCAGCCAAACAAAGCGCCAACAATCCTGGCGTCTAATCAGACCAGTCCAACGCGCACCGCTCGATCCCCGGCCACCACGGCTGGCACAGGCGATGCCCAAGATCCAAAACTCATGAAAACCGTCAGCCTCCTCTCCCTCGCCCTCACCCTCTCGGGCGTCACGCTCGCCACCGCCCAGGCCCCCGCCGCCACCACGCCCCATCGCCACCAAGGCACCCGCTCCGTGAGCGCCCTGTTCCGCACCTTGGATGCCGACGGCAACGGCGAACTCTCCACCACCGAGATCCGCAACGCCGCCGCGAGCCTCCGGCTCCTCGATACGAATGCCGACGGCACGCTCTCCTTCGCCGAATTGCGCCCGGGCCGGGCCGGCGACGCCGCGACCCCCGAATCGTCCGACAACCGCCCGAATCCGGTCGATCCCGTGATGCTCGCCCTCGACCTCGACGGCGACGGCGAGCTCTCGCCCTACGAGATTCTCGCATCCAAAGGCCGCCTGATCGCGCTCGATGCCGACGAAGACGGCCGGCTCACGCGCGCCGAGACCCGGCCGATCCTCGCCGAATAAGCCGGGCTACCCTCACTCGCGCCGGGCCCGGCGGGCATCGGAACCCGGCGCATGCACCAAAGGCGGATTGCCCGGTCGCACCCGGCGCGCTATCGATGCCGCCTTTGGCCCCGCACCCTTCATGAAACTCGCCCGCCGCCTCAGCCTGCCAATCGCCGGTTTGCTGATTCTGCTCCAACGCACTCCACTCCTGCGCCTGGCGGCCGGTGGCGGCGAGTTGTCCGCCCCCTCGCGGATTGTCTCTCTGCTCCGCTCCGCCGTCGCCACCACGGCCTCGCTCGGCGCGGTGCATTCGCTGGCGGGCGCGACGCGGTTTGTGGTGAGTTCACCCACGGTGCTCGGCACCGTCGGCGTGCCGATCACCCCGGTCGTGTTCACCGTCACCGGCGCGTCGATTCCGCCCGGATCGTTCCGCATCAACGGCACGCTGCCGCCGGGCGTCACCGTGCCCAACGCCCTGCCCAACGGCATCCTGAATTTCTCCACCGGCACCATCACGGGCACGCCCACGGCCAGCGGCACTTTCATCGTCTCGCTGCTCGCTTACGAGCGCCTGGGCGGCATGGGCGATTACTTCGGGCCCGAGACTGTCACGTTCATCATCGCCGCGGGGGCCGTCACCGCCCCGGCCATCACGATCCAACCTGCCACGCAAGCGGCCAACCTTGGCGCCACGATCACGCTCGGCGTCGCCGCCACCGGCGCACCCCCGCTCTCCTACCAATGGCGCAAGGACGGCGTCGCCCTCCCCGGTGCCACGCAAAACACCCTCATGCTTTCGAACCTGCAGGCGTCCGGCGCAGGGAGCTACACCGTCGTCGTCTCCAATTCCGCCGGCAGCGTCACGAGTGATCCCGCCCTCGTCACCCTCAACGCGCCCGCGACCGGCCTGCCCGTGGTCGCCGCGCAGCCCCAGTCGCAGCACGTCGCGCCCGGCAGTGTCGTCACGCTCGCCGTCGGCGCCACCGGCGGCGGTCTTAGCTATCAGTGGAAACGAGACGGCTCCGAGATCGGCGGCGCCACCGCCGCCAGCCTCGTGCTCGCCGACGTCACCCGGGCCAGCGCGGGCTTCTACGCCGCCACGATTACCAACGCGATGGGCCGCGCCGACTCCGCCGTCGCGACTGTCACCGTCGCCGACAGCGGCCCGAGCCGGATCATCAACGTCTCGACCCGCGGCTTCGTGCCCGCCGGCGGCACGCTCACGCCCGGCTTTGTCATCCAAGGCGACGCCTCCAAGGCCCTCGTCATCCGCGCAGTCGGGCCCACGCTCGCCGCGTTCGGCCTCGCCGGCACCCTCGCCGATCCGACGATGGAAGTAATCCCGCTGGGAGCCACGACGCCCATCGCGGCCAACGACAACTGGGGCGGCAGTGCCGCGCTCGCGAATGCCTTTGCCCGCGTCGGCGCCTTTGCCCTTGCCACGCCCGGCTCCAACGACGCCTCGGTCGCGACCTCGCTCCGCGCCACCGGCACGAGCGGGTTTTCCGTGCGCATCGCCGCGAAAACCGCCACCGCCTCCGGCATCGCGCTGGCCGAGGTCTATGACGAAGATGGCCTGACGGCCCCGACCCGCCTGCTCAACGTCTCCACGAGCGGCTTCGTCGGCACCGGCGACCAGGCCCTCGTGCCCGGCTTCGTGATCGGCGGCACCGCGCCCAAGACCCTGCTGATTCGTGCGATCGGCCCCGGCCTCGCGCAATTTGGCGTGCCCGGCACGCTCGCCGATCCGCAGCTCTCGGTTCAGCCCCTCGGCCGCGATTTCGCCGTCGTGAACAACGACAACTGGGGCGGGGATCCCGCGCTCGCAGCGGCCTTTGTCAGCGCTGGTGCTTTCGCCCTCGCCCCGGGCAGCCGCGATGCCGCGCTCGTGCTCAGGCTCCCGCCCGGCGGCTACACCGTCGTCGTCTCCGGTGTCGGCGCCACCACCGGCACGGCCCTCGTCGAGATCTACGACCTCGATCCGTAGGGGTGATCGATGGGGACGCGGCGCCCTCGCCGCGTTCGCCCGATTCCGCGGCGAGGGCGCCGCGGCTCCAACCTACACGATCAGCGCGATCTGCACGCCCGGCCCGTGCACGCCCTCGATGAGGATGCCCTCGACATCCGCCGTCTTCGACGGGCCGGTGCACCACACCACGTTGCGATCATCGCCGAGCGCGGCGACGGCCTGCGTGACATCGGAAAAAATCGTCGCGCGCTCCACCACCGCCACGTGCACCCACGGCGCCAACGCGCCCAGCCGCCGCGAGGTCGTCGCATCGTTGAGGATGATCGTGCCCGACTCCGCGATCGCGCCGGCGGCGCGCGTGATGCCAAACGCGTAGTCGTCCACCCGCGTGCGGTCGAAGTCATGCTCCACCGTAAAATCCGCGCCAAAGTGCGGCGCCAGCCGCGGCCACAGCACGGGATCGACGTAGCCGCGCAGCCACTTGCCCGTGCGCAGGTGCGCGGCGAGGGCCGCGACATCGGTAATGGCGATGCTGCCGACGCGCTTCATCCGCTCCGCGAGCAGCTCGGCCAGATCGCGGCCTGCGATCATCCCGCGCATCACGGAAATCTCCGCGTCGTAGTTCGGCAGCGGCGCTCGCTCGTGCAGCGGCGCCAGCGCGCCGCGGATCCGGGAGAAGATGGCTTCGCGTTCGGTGCTCATGGATTTTTCGGGGCAATGGGATTCGTGCGCGCCACCCGCCACAGGACGACGGTGATCACTGCAAAAGGAATCAGCGCGAGCAGATCGGCATGCGATCCCTCGTAGAACGGATTGTTCGCCGCGGACCATTTCGTGACCGCCGCGTCGAAATCACCCAGCACGCCCGCGAGAAACGCGATCACGATGCCCGCGATGGCGCCGCCGGCGATGTAGCCTGAGGCGAGCAGCACGCCGGGGCTCTTGTCGGTCTCCGCGGTGAACTGCTCCTCGTCCATCGCCGCATACGCCGCTTGTTTCCGCATGCGCCGATCCACGAGCCACCGCACCATCCCGCCGATGAAGATCGGCGTCGAGGCGAAGAGCGGCAGATAGACGCCCACCGCAAACGCCAGAGCCGGCACAAACGACATCTGCAGTGTCACCGCGATCATCACGCCGAGCAGCACGAGCGCCCACGGCAGCTTCTGGTCGAGGATGCCCTTGATGATGTAGGAGACGAGCGTCGCCTTGGGCGCCTCGAACTTGCGGACCTCCGTGCCGTCGGGCCGCTTGCTGAACGCGCCATTGATGCCCGGGTCCACGAGCCACACGGCCTCGCCGCGGTCGTTGACGAGATACTTGCCCGCCGGTCCGCCGGCGTCGTCGGTCTTGTGCCACGCAAAATACTGCGCGCCATCGCCGCGCGCCTGCGGGCCGACCAGGCCCTGCTTTTCCTTTTCCAGTTTCGCGACGTCGGTCTTCAGTCCGCCGGGCGCAACCTGCGCCGCCGGCACATAAACAATCGCGGATTCGTTGAGCTTGAGCAGAATCGGCCCGAGCACGACGGCCGAAGCAAAGGCGCCGAGCAGAATCGCGTATTGCTGGAGCCGCGGCGTGCCGCCGAGCAGGAAGCCGGTCTTCAAATCCTGCGAGGTCGTGCCGCCGTTGGACGAGGCGATGCACACGATCGCGCCGACGGAGAGCGCGGTCACGTAGTAGGTGCCGCCCTTCCAGCCCACGAGCAGGAACACGAGGCACGTGAACAGCAGCGTCGCCACCGTCATGCCCGAAATGGGATTGGACGAGGATCCAATCTCGCCCGTGAGCCGCGACGACACCGTGACAAACAAAAATCCGAACACGATCACGAGCAGCGCGCCGAGCAGGTTCATGTGCAGCGAAGGCGCGACCATGATCGCGCCGATGAGGACGACGATGCCGATGCCCACCGCCTTGATCGAAATATCCCGGTCCGTGCGCACCGCGGCGTTGCCGCCTCCGCTCTCGCCGATGCTGGCCAGGCCGCCGCGCAGCCCGTGCCAGATCGTCGGCAGCGCCTGCACGAGGCTGATGATGCCGCCCGCCGCGACGGCGCCCGCGCCAATGTAGAGGATGTAGGCGCTGCGGATGCCGCCCGGACTCATGTCCTTGATCAGCGTCGTGCCGGGCGCGAGCGGCGTGGAGAGCCCCTCGCCGAAAAATTTGATCAGCGGGATCAGCAGGAGATAAGAGAGCACGCCGCCCGCGCACATGATCGCCGCGATGCGCGGGCCGATGATGTAGCCGACGCCAAGCAGCGCCGGGGAAACCTCCACGCCCACCGACCCGGCCTTCAGCGGCGGGCCGAACACTTTTTCCGACACATCTTTCCAGCCCTTGAGCGCGAGGTTGAGCGTAGTGTAGAGGAGCCCGATGAAGAAGCCGCCGAAGACCACCTTGGCCCCCGGCGATTCACCCAGGCCGGCGGCGGCCGCGGCGCGCATCTCGGCCTGCGCGGAGGGCGAGGCGAGCGCGCGCGATTCCGCATCAACCCCGGCCTTGAGCACCGCGGCGCAGGCCGTGCCCTCGGGATACTTCAGCTTCCCGTGCTCGTGCACGATCAGCGCGCGCCGCAGCGGGATCATCATGAGGATCCCGAGGAGTCCGCCCAGCACAGCCACCATCAGCACGCGCGTGAGCTCCAGATCGAAGCCGAGGATCAGAATCGCGGGCATCGTCACGCCCACGCCAAACGCGATCGACTCGCCCGCGGAGCCGGCGGTCTGAGTGATGTTGTGCTCCAGGATCGTGGCGTCGCGCCCGCCGACCTTCGACCAGGCGCGAAACAGCGCCAGCGAGATGACCGCCACCGGGATCGAGGCGCTTACGGTGAGACCCACCTTGAGCACGAGATAAAGGGACGACGCCCCGAAAACGATGCCGAGCACGATGCCGGTGAGCACCGCGCGCACAGTGAACTCGCGCATCACGACGGAGTCGGGGATGAAGGGCTCGAATTTTTTCGGAGGGCTCATGGGGATTTGAGGTAGGGCGGGTCTGTGACCCGCCCTTTCACGCCTTAGGTATTCGCACCGAGGGCGGGTCAGAGACCCGCCCTACTTTTTCTGTTCTTCAGCCATTTCCTGAACTCGCCGCCGCGCCAGCGGGGCAGCTCGCGTTTGTCGGCCCACGCCTGGAGCGCGGGGACCGGGATCATTTTCGTCGGCAGGTGGTTCATCAGCTTGCCGCCGAAGAGCGACGCCTTCCACACGGTCGGCTGCGTGGCGAGCAGGGCCCACGCGCCCATGGGCGGCGTGCCGGGCGAGGGCACGCCTTCTTCCTTGGCCTTGTTGCGCAGGCGCAGGAGCAGATCCGGGATCGGGATGTTGACGGGGCAGACTTCGTTGCACGCGCCGCAGAGCGACGAGGCTTTCGGCAAGTCGGCGAGCGTCGGGAATTTTTCGCCGGCGAGCAGCGGCGAAAGCACGGCGCCGACGGGGCCGGGATAGACGCTGCGATACGCGTGGCCGCTCGCCTGCCGGTAAACGGGGCAGACGTTGAGGCACGCACCGCAGCGGATGCAGCGCAGGATGTCGCGGCAATCGCTCGCGAGCACCTCGGTGCGGCCGTTGTCCACGAAGATGACATGCATCTCCTCGGGTCCGTCGGGCTGCGCGGCGGTTTTCGGGCCGCCAATGAACTCGGTGTAAACGGTGAGGTCCTGCGCGGTGCCGGAGCGGCCGAGCAGGTTGAGCAGGAGGCCGAGGTCACGATCGCGGGGCACGATTTTCTCGATGCCGATGAGGGCGATGTGGCACTTGGTCGCGGCGAGGCAGAAGCGGGAGTTGCCCTCGTTGGTCACGAGCACCATGCGCCCGCTCTCGGCGGAGACGAAATTGGCGCCGGTGAGGCCGACGTCGGCGGCGAGGTATTTGTGCCGCAGGAAATGCCGCGCGCGCCGGGTGATGGTGCCGGGATCGTCGTTGTAGGCGCCGAGGCCCTCGCGCTCGAAGCTCTGTGCGATCTCGCGGCGGTTCTTGTGGATGATCGGGCGGACGATGTGACTCGGGTGATCGTGGTCGATCTGGATGATGAATTCGCCGAGGTCGGTCTCGAGCGCCTCGCACCCGTGCTTCTCCAGGAAATGCGCGAGCTCGATCTCCTCGCTCACCATGGTCTTGGCCTTGACCATCTTGGTCGCGCCGCGCGCGCGCATGATGCGCAGCACGGTCTCGCAGGCGCTCTCGGCGGTCGAGGCCCAGTGGACCTGCGCGCCGGCGGCCTGGAGCTTGGCCTCGACCTGCGGGAGGTAGGTGTCGAGGTTCTCAATCGCGTGCTGCTTGATCTCGCCGGCCAGCTCGCGGAGGCGGTTGGGGTCGGCGAACTGATCGAACAGGAGCTTGGTGCGCTTCTCGTGCGTGGTCTTGGTGCTCTGGTAGACCGACGCGCGCGTCTCGGCCTTCAGCTCCGCGGAAAATTGATCGATTTGTTGGAAGCGCATTTTCGGATTAAGCGCAAAGCCGCGAGGCCGCGACGATCCGATGCCTTTGCTCCGGACTTCGCCACTTCGCCTCTTTGCGCTTAGTTAGGTTTTCCATTCTTAAGCGCATCGCGCAGCACCTGCGCGAGGTGGAGGGTCTTGATGGGCTTGCCCTCTTTGGCCGCGAGGCCGCCCATGTGCATCATGCAGCTCATGTCGCCGGAGACGAAGACGTCGGGCTTGGCCGCGCGCACGTGATCGAGCTTCAGCGCGCCCATCGCGGTGGAGATGTTGGGAAACGAAACCGAGAACGTGCCGCCGAAGCCGCAGCATTGCTCGCCCTCGCCAAACTCCACCACGCGCACGCCGGCGATGGCGTTGAGCAGCGTGAGCGAGGCCTCGCCGCTCTTCGTGCCACGCGAGTGGCAGGAGCGATGGAAGGCCACCGTCGCATCATAGCGGCCGGGCCACGCGGTGACGCCGAGGCCGTGGACGATGAAGTCCGCCAGCTCCCACGTGCGGCGGCCGAGCGCCTCGACCTCGCCGACATCCTTTTCCTTTTCAAACTCGAGCACGGCGCCGTGAAACATCATCGCCGCGCACGAGCCGCTCGGCACGACGACCGGCTCGTCGCCCGCGAAGGTCTTGACGGTGTGGCGCACGACCTTGCGCGAGGCCGCCCAGTCGCCGCCGTTGAAGGCGGGCTGGCCGCAGCAGGTCTGCGCCTCGGGAAAGACCACCTCGACGCCGAGGTGCTCGAGCACCTCGACCGTCGCGGCGGCCACGTCGTCGTAGAATGCGTCGCAGAGGCACGTGGCCATGAGCTGGACGCGTTTGCCGGTGATGGGCTTTCGCTCGGAGTTGAGCATGTGGGAAACGCTAGACCGTGTGTCGCGCCGGAGGCCTTGCAACCGAATTTCCCCCCCGGCGGCATGGTGAAATCGCGTCACTCCTTGGCACGCGAGCGCACGCACATTTGCAGTGACCGCGCGCGGCCGGTCCTTTTGTTTCCTGCCCCCGTCTTCCGCCACGCGTCACCCGTCCCATCTTTTCCATGTCCCGCACGATCTACTCCGCCGCCGTCGATCTCGGCGCCACCAGTGGCCGCGTCATCCTCGGCCGCTGGGCGAAAAACCGCCTCACGCTCACCGAGGCGCACCGTTTCCCGAATTCGTTTCGCACGCTCAACGGCCACGACTACTGGGACGTCGGGACGCTCTGGCACGAGGTGCAGGAAGGCCTGCGCAAGGCCGTCGCCGCCCTGCCGCGCGGCGCGACACTCGCCTCGATCGGCGTCGATGTCTGGGGCGTGGACTACGCGCTCGTGGACGACACGGGCCGGCTCGTCTTCCCCGTGCACGCCTACCGCGACGCCCGCACGCAGCCCGGCCTCAAGCGCCTCGCCAACATCCGCGCCGCGCTCGACCGCATCTATGCGGCCACGGGCATCCCGAATGTCTTCTACAACACCTCGCTTCAGCTCGAGGAGGTCGTCGCCCGCTGCCCGGCCATCACGGACCTCGCGTCACGCTGCCTCTTTCTCCCGGACTATTTCAATTTCCTCCTCTCGGGCCGCATGGAGAACGAGTTCACGGTCGCGAGCACCTCGCAGCTCATCGACGTCCACTCGACCGGCTGGTCGCGCGCCGCGCTCGATCACTTCCGCATCCCGGCGCAGTGGTTCACGCCGCCCGTCCTCAGCGGCACGAAGCTCGGCCGGTTGAAAAAGGAAATCTCCGGCGCCGCCCCCGCGCTCGCCAAGACGCAGATCATCGCCGTGCCCGGCCATGACACCGCCGCCGCCTACGATGCGATGCCCGCCGCGCCCGACGGCTCCGATCTCTACATCAGCTCCGGCACCTGGTCGCTCGTCGGCTTCGAGAGCGACCGCCCCGTGCTGGGCGCCGCGGCGCTCGCCGCGCGCATCTCCAACGAGCGCATCGGCGACGGCCGCTACCGCCCGCTCACGAATGTCATCGGCCTCTGGATGCTCGAAGGCACGCTCAAGGACTTCGCCTCCCGCCCGACCAACGACCGCGAATGGGCCGCGCTCATCACCGCCGCGGAAAAACTCCCCGCCCCCGCCGCGCCGCTCGACATGGCCTTCGCCGAGTTCGGCAACCCCGCATCGATGAAAGCCGCGATCGACGCGCAGTTGAAGAGACGAAAACTCCCCGCGCCTAAGAATCTCGCCGGCTACGTGCGCCTGATCTGCGAGTCACTCGGCAAAGGCCACGCCGATGCGATGCGATCCTTTGAGCAGATGGCCGGGAAAAAATTCCGCCGCATCCTCATTGTCGGCGGCGGCTCGAAGAACCGCCTCCTCTGCCAGGCCACGGCCAACGCCAGCGGCCTCCCCGTCGTGAGCTTCGCCCTCGAAGGCACCGCCGTCGGCAACCTCGCCAGCCAGCTGATCTCGCTCGGCGCGGTGAAGGATCTCGCGACCTTCCGTCGCCACCTCGCGGCGGACTTGAAGCAGACAATCTACACGCCGCGGGCATAAGCCACGAGCCCCCGCCGCGCGGCGCACGCGGGAGCCGGCCGGTTTTCCTTGTTTGTCATTGCGAGCCCGGCGCAGCCGAGCGCGGCAATCCATCTGGATTTGCGCGCATTTGCTTTATCGCCACGCCCTCGGTTGACGCCCCCGCCGCAGGCGTTTCACATAGGCCATGCCGATGTCACTCGCGCGCACGTCCGAGGAGCCGAGCACCCCTGGACGCATCACATCGGCCGCACTCGCCAAGGCCGCCGCCCAACCACCCCACCCCCCCATGAACCCTGAAGCCCACGATCCGGCCGCGCCCAAAATCAAAAAATCCGTCGCGCTTTCCGGCGTCGTCGCTGGCAACACCGCCATCTGCACCGTCGGCCATGCGGGTGACAATCTCCACTACCGTGGCTACGCCATCGCCGACCTCGCGGCACACGCGACGTTTGAGGAGGTCGCGCACCTGCTGATCCACGGTCACCTGCCGAAGCGCGACGAACTCGCCGCGTTTCACGCGCGGCTCGCGGCACTGCGCGGCATACCGGCACCGGTGCGCGCGATCCTCGAGCAGCTCCCCGCCTCGGCGCACGCGATGGGCGTGTTGCGCACGGCGTGCTCGGCGCTCGGCGCCCTCGATCCCGAGCGCGCTCCGGCGGGCAGCACCGGCCCGGTCGATGCCGCGGCCGCACGTGCCATCGCGGAGCGGCTGCTCGCGAGCTTTCCCTCGATGCTGCTCTACTGGCATCACTTCGCCTCTACGGGCCAACGTATCGACACCGAGACCGCCGAGCCGTCGCTCGCCGCGCATTTCCTGCGGCTGCTGCACCAGCGCACACCCTCGCTCCTCCACGCGCGCGACCTCGACCGTTCGTTGATTCTCTACGCGGAACACGAGTTCAACGCCTCCACCTTCACCGCGCGCGTCATCGCCGGCACGGGCTCGGGCCTCTACTCGTGTGTCACCGGCGCCATCGGTGCGCTGCGCGGGCCGAAGCACGGCGGGGCCAACGAGGTCGCCCACGACATCCAGCTCCGCTACCGCACCGCCGACGAGGCCGAGGCCGACATCCGTGCGCGTCTCGCGCGCAAGGAAGTCGTCGTCGGCTTCGGCCACCCCGTTTACACCACCGCCGATCCGCGCAACATCATCATCAAGGAAATCGCCCGCGAGCTCTGCGCCGACGCCGGCCGCACGCCGCTGTTCGACGTCTGCGAGCGCATCGAGCAGGTGATGGCCGCGGAGAAGCGGATGTTCGCCAACCTCGATTGGTATAGCGCACCCGCCTACGACACCATGGGCGTGCCCACGGCGTTCTTCACCCCGCTCTTCGTGATGGCCCGCACCGCCGGCTGGTGCGCCCACGTGATCGAGCAGCGCGAGGACGGCAAAATCATCCGCCCCGGCGCCCACTACATCGGCCCCGCCCCCCGCGCCTACGCGCCAATCGAGCAGCGGAATTAAGCGCAAAGAAGCGAAGACGCAAAGTTCGATCAAGAAGGTCTGCTTCAGAAATTCTTTGCTCCGATCTTAGCGCCTTCGCTTCTTCGCGCTTCACTCTTTCTTTCTCATTCATGAGTTCACCCATCTCCAACGTCCGCCCGCCGCCCGACGCCCTCCTCGCCGAGATCGCCGACTATGCGCTCCACTACGATTCGCCGAGCGACGAGGCGCTCGACACCGCGCGCTGGTGCCTCCTCGACACCCTCGCGTGCGGCATCATGGCGCTGAAGTATCCCGCCTGCACCAAGCTCCTCGGCCCCGTCGTCCCCGGCACCAGCATCGTCAACGGCGCGCGCGTCCCCGGCACCAGCTACGAACTCGATCCCGTGCAGGCCGCCTTCAACATCGGCACGATGGTGCGCTGGCTCGATTTCAACGACACCTGGCTCGCCGCCGAATGGGGCCACCCCTCCGACAACCTCGGCGCCATCCTCGCTGTCACCGACTGGCTCTCCCGCCACCAAGCCGCCGGCACCACGCCCGCGGCCTTCCACTCGCCCCTCGCCCTTCGCCCCTCGCCCCTCACTGTCCGCGATGTCCTCGTCGCCATGGTGAAGGCCCACGAAATCCAGGGCGTGCTTGCCCTCGAAAACTCCTTTAACCGGGTAGGACTCGACCATGTGTTACTTGTGCGCATTGCCTCCACAGCCGTCGCAACCGCTCTCCTCGGCGGCACGCGCGAGCAAATCATCAACGCGCTCTCGCACGCGTGGCTCGACGGCTCCGCGCTGCGCACGTATCGGCACGCGCCCAACACCGGCTCCCGCAAAAGCTGGGCCGCAGGCGACGCCACGAGCCGCGCGGTCCGCCTCGCGCTCATCGCGCTGACCGGCGAGATGGGCTACCCCTCCGTCCTCACCGCCAAAACGTGGGGCTTTCAGGACGTGTCGTTCAAGGGCCAGCCCGTGAAACTCGCGCGCCCCCTCGGCAGCTACGTGATGGAGCAAATCCTCTTCAAGATTTCCTTCCCCGCCGAATTCCACGCCCAGACCGCCGTCGAGTGCGCCGTCCAGCTCCACCCGCTCGTCAAAGCCAAACTCGCCGCCATCGCGCGCATCGAGCTCACCACGCACGAGTCCGCGATCCGCATCATCGACAAGACCGGCCCGCTCCACAACCCCGCCGACCGCGACCACTGCCTGCAATACATGACCGCCATCGGCCTCATCCACGGCAATCTCACCGCCGAACACTACGAGGACCAAGTCGCCGCCGACCCGCGCATCGACGCCCTCCGCGCCCAGATGGTCGTCACCGAGGACAAACAATTCTCCCGCGACTACCTCAACTCCGACAAACGCTCCATCGCCAACGCCGTCCAAGTCTTCTTCAAGAACGGGTCGAACACCGAGCGTGTCGAGGTGCACTTCCCCATCGGCCACCGGCGGCGGCGGCGGGAGGGCATTCCGATTTTGCGGCAAAAGGCTGAGGCGGCCTTCACCGCGCACTACGGCGAATCGAAGTCTAGTGACCTTGTAGCTCTCTTCACCGACCCCGCGAATCTTGAGAGCATGCGGGCGTATGATTTCGCTGCGAAGTTCGCAAAGCAGTTGGTAACGTGAGCCTATGCCAAGGTCATTCGGATTGGTTGACGATAAAGTCGAAGAGGCCGCGTATTTCCTCGACCGCATCGAACAGGCTTGCCTCACCGGAGACATGTTTGCGGCACGTTGCGATTCGGTAGCCTTCGCCGCGTCTACCAGAAGCGTGACATTTGCAATGCAAGGATGCCTCGGAACGGCCGATGGGTTCATGCCGTGGTATTCGGCACACGCCAAACGGCTTCGCGACGATCCGTTGGCGAAATTTTTTCACGAATTTCGACGGCTGTCACAGCACCTTGGGCAAAACTTCGTCTCTTCGGGCGCAACAAACGCAGGCAGATTTCTTTTCTATTTTCAGCCAGTCGACGAACTGAAAACCGTTCCCAGAGAAGACGTGCTCACAGCCTGCAACGCATATTTCCGGACAGTTCTGGAAGTCGTCTACGATTGCTACCGTTGCTTCGGTCCGGTCATAGATGGGCAGCTTTATTTTACTGCCGCCAATTTTGCCAAACTCGGAAAGACCATCGAGGATGCCGAAGTAGCGCTGGGTTATCCGCGGGGACGGACTGATATCAGCGGCGATGCGTCTCAACTTCCGCGGCGATGGTCGGCGCTTCGAAAAAGCGCCGATTCGTGTCAAATCCAGCACTTGTTCTTGAAGTGGCTTGGGAAACAGGTGTCGCACCCTGATGAACCGCCAGCTTAACTGACGCTCCGAAAACGGACGCTGGATAACGTCGCGTGCGTAACGTCGACTACTTCTTTTTCCTTGGGCGTCGACGCCACCGAGATCCCGTTTGCCAACGCACGCATGCCAACGCACGCATGCCAACGCTTGAGTGCCGCGATGCCCCGCAAGACCCCGGCTGCCGTTCCCGCGATTGATTTGGTCATCCATACCCTCCGCAGCGAGCGCGTGATCCTCGATGCCGACCTCGCCAAGATCTACGGCGTGGCCACGAAAGTCTTCAACCAAGCCGTGAAGCGGAATCGGGAGAAATTTCCGTCCGACTTCATTTTCCAACTATCGGCTGAAGAAGCGGAAGCCATGAACCGGTCACAAATTGTGACTGGTTCCAAAGGGCGTTCTTTGAGGTCACAAATTGTGACCTCAAACAAAGGCCGGGGCGGTCGGCGCTACCTGCCCTACGCCTTCACCGAGCATGGCGCGATCATGGCCGCCAACGTTCTCAACAGCCCGCAGGCGGTGCACATGAGCGTCTTCGTGGTGCGTGCCTTCATCGCGATGCGCGCCGTGCTCACCGACACGCGCGAACTCGCCCGCAAGCTCGCGTCGCTCGAAAAGGAACTCACCAGCCGGCTCGACACCCACGAGTCCGCCATCGTCGATGTGCTCCAGCGCGTGATGGCCCTCCTCGAACCCCCGCCGCCCGCGCCTGAAACGCCGGCAAAGGAGATGGGCTTTCACACTGGCCTCAAATCCGCCGGGAAATCCTGATTCGCCGCCCATTCGCTCACTGGACTCATCACTGGTCTCACGGTGGACTGACGCCTATGTCTTTTGATTTTAGGACTGTCGTGACGAAAGCGCCGACCAAGGCGCGGCTCCTTGGGTGATCGAGGCAATTGAACGCTGTTTGTCATAGCGAGGAGCGCAGCGACGTGGCCATCCATCTGGAATTTCAGCTGGATTGCCACGGCGCGCTGCGCGCACCTCGCAATGACACTAGCCTAGAAGTTACGGGACGTGGGTATCGCACCGAGCCACTGCCCATCCCCCACCTCGAACGGCGAATGCGCTGACTTCGTTTCCAACGCTCCCCCATCATCTTTTCACCTTCGCGGTTTTCGCCGCGGCCTTGAGGTCGTCGTCGGCCAGCCGCTCGCGGCGGTAGGCCTCGTAATCGGGCACGCGGCGTTCGTAGGCCGTGTCGAGCAGCGGCGAGGAGATGAGGAAGTCCGCCGTGGCGCGGTCGCAGGCGGTCGGGATGTTCCAGACCACGGCCATGCGGAGCAGCGCCTTCACGTCCGGGTCGTGCGGCTGCGGCTCGAGCGGGTCCCAGAAGAAAATCAGCAAGTCGATCTTCCCCTCGGCGATCATCGCGCCGATCTGCTGGTCCCCGCCGAGCGGGCCGCTCAGGAGCTTGCTCACCGGCACGTCGAGCTCGGCCTCCATCATGGTGCCGGTCGTGCCGGTCGCCCAGATGTCATGCTCGGCCAGGGTGCCGCGGTTGAACTTGGCCCACTCGACGAGGTTCTGCTTCTGGCCGTCGTGCGCGACGAGGGCGATGCGCTTGCGGGCGGGCATGGCGACTTTGCGATGGATCATGGCCCCGGCAGGCTGCGCGCCCGCTCCACCCGCGGCAAGGCCGCCGGAGCGGTGGCGCCGACAACCCCGTCGCTTGGCGGCCCCGTCGTTTCCGGGTTTGCCTCGCCTGCACGCGCGCGCTTCGTTGCGCGGCACCCACCGCCGCCATGCCGACCCGCACCCTCGTCAAACACGCTCTCGACGCCACCGCGCCCGCCGACGCGATTCTCCTCCAGGGCTGGGTGCGCACCCGGCGCGACGCCAAGGCCTTCTCGTTCATCGAGGTCAACGACGGCTCCTGCCTCAAGGGCATCCAGGTCATCGCCAACGCCACGCTCCCCCACTACGCCACCGAGATCGCCCGCGCCCACACCGGCGCCGCGATCGAGGTGCGCGGCCAGCTCGTGCCTTCGCAAGGCCAGGGCCAGAAATGGGAGGTCGTCGCGGAGTCGTTCACGATCCTCGGCGAAGCCGACGCCACCTACCCGCTCCAGAAAAAGGGCCACACACTGGAGTTTCTCCGCGAGATCGCGCACCTGCGGCCGCGCTCGAATCTGTTTGGCGCCGTGTTCCGCGTGCGCTCGCGGCTCGCCTATGCGGTGCACCAGTTTTTCCAGGAGCGGAATTTTTTCTACGTCCACACGCCCATCATCACCGCGAGCGATGCCGAGGGCGCGGGCGACATGTTCCGCGTCACGACCCTCGACCTCGCGCATCCGCCGATGACCGAGGACGGACAGGTGGACGCCACGAAGGATTTCTTCGGCAAGAAGACCTTCCTCACCGTCAGCGGCCAGCTCGAGGGCGAGATTTTCGCGCACGCGCTGTCCAACATCTACACCTTTGGCCCGACCTTCCGGGCGGAGAACAGCAACACTTCGCGCCACGCCGCCGAGTTCTGGATGATCGAGCCCGAGGTGGCGTTCTGCGATCTCGAGGGCGACATGACGCTCGCCGAGGAGTTCGTGAAATACCTGATCCGCGACGCGCGCACGCACTGCGCCGCCGACCTCGAGTTTTTCGCCAAGTTCGTGGACAAGGACCTGCTCGCCCGGCTCGACTTCGTTTTGGAAAAGCCGTTCGTCCGCTGCAGCTACACCGAGGCCGTCGAGATTCTCACCAAGAGCGGCAAGACGTGGGAGCATCCTGTGTCGTGGGGCGCGAATCTCCAAGCCGAACACGAGCGCTACCTCACGGAGGAGCACTTCAAGTGCCCCGTGACGGTCTACAATTATCCGCGCGCGATTAAGGCGTTCTACATGCGCCAGACCGATGGCTGCGCCGCGGGCCGCGAGACCGTGGCCGCGATGGACCTGCTCGTTCCCGGCATAGGCGAAATCATCGGCGGCAGTCAGCGCGAGGAGCGGCTCGACAAGCTCCGCGCCGGCATGGCGCTCCACCACCTTGATGAGAAAGCCTACTGGTGGTATCTCGACCTGCGCCGCTACGGCAGCGTGCCGCACGCGGGCTTCGGCCTCGGCTTCGAACGCATGCTCATGTTCGTGACCGGCGTCGGCAACATCCGCGACGTGATCCCGTTCGCCCGCACGCCGGGCACGGCGGAGTTCTGAGTTGGCAGGCTACGGCGCCGGCGAGCCGGGGTTCAGCTTCTGCCGCTCCCATTCCTTGCGAAACGCGGCCTCTTTCGCCGCCACGTAGTTGGCGTAGCCGGCTGGATCGACGAAAGGGTTGGGGCCGCCGGGCTTCATGGCCGCGAATTTTTCCTTCAGCCCAAAATAGCTGCCGTGCGCGCCGAGAAAAAGATCCACCGGCAGTTTCTTCAGCACGTCGAAGCAGCGCACGTAGTCCTCGGCGATGCCGGGGTAGTTCTTGTTGCCCACAAGAACGTAGCCCGGATTCACGTTGGGACTGCCGATGATGACCGCATCGAGGGTTCGGCCGCCGTCGGCGACACGCATGGTCCACGTGGTGCAGCCTCTGGTGTGGCCGGGCGTAAGGCGGGCTGTTAGGGTGGAGCCGCCGAGCGCGACGGTGTCGCCGTCGTGCAGCACGCGATCGACTTTCGCGCCGGGGCGGCCGGACGCGGTGCTCTCGACCGCGGCGACGTCGGGCGCCATTACCATCAGGCGCGCGCCGGTTTCTTTTTTGATCAGGCCAACGGCCGCGTCGTGGTCGCCGTGCGCGTGGCTGATGAGGAGAATCTTCGTGTCCGCATACTTGAAACCCAGCTGCGCGATGCTCTTTCGCAGCAACGGCAGGTCCTGGGGATAGTTGGCGTTGATCAGAATATTTCCCTCGGAGGTGTGGATGAGATAAATCGCGAGATCGGCGGTGCCGACGTAGTAGAGGTTGCCGGCGAGCTTCACCGGCGGAAACTCGACGTGCCAGTCGGCCCGCGCTGCGGCATCAAGCCGCGGGATCGCCACGATGGGCAAAAACCAGAACAAACAGAGCCGGAGGAGCTTCACGCCGGCGAGAAGAGCGCCGTCGCCCGGACGTTGCGAGTGGGTTCGGACGGAATCCATGGGTCGAGTCGGGGGAGCCGCCGGGTCGCGCGAGGGTGATCAGCGAACCCACGCGGGGATCGCCCCCGGCTCGATGCCGAAGACCACACCTCCCAACAGCAGCACAAGGCCGATCAGGATGGGAACAAGCAGGACGTTGAGCCAGATGCCGGCTTTGGCCATCTGCGGGAGGGTGATGCAGCCGCTGCCGAAGACGATCGCGTTGGGCGGCGTGCCCACGGGCAGCATGTAGGAGCAGTTGGCCGCGAGTGCGGTGCAAATCAGGAAAAGCAGGGGATTTTCCCCGAGGGTGATGCCCAGCGCGGCCACGATGGGCAAAAAAGTCGCGGCCGTCGCCGTGTTGCTCGTCAGTTCGGTGAGCATCAAAATGCCGAAGCAGATGACGCAGAGAATCGCTATCATCGGAATGCCCTCCAACCCGGCGCACAGGGTCCCGAGGTAGCGCGAGAGGCCATGCTTCTCGATGTTGCCGGCAAGACTCAGCCCGCCGCCGAAGAGGAGGAGGACATCCCAAGGCAGGCCCTTGGTCGCCTCCCAGTTCATCAGGAATTCCCCGCGCTTCAGATTGATGGGAATGAAGAACAGCGCGAGTCCGCCCATGATGGCGATGGTCGTATCCGACAGCAGCGGCAGGCTCTTGGCGAGCAGTGGTTGAAAGATCCAGCCGAGCGCCGTGAGCACAAACACCACCAGCACGCCGATCTCGCCGCGCGACCACGACCCGAGGCCGGCGCGCTCGGTCCGGATGCGATCGGCCATTCCGGGGATTTCGCCCTGATCGAGTTTGAAGCTCACGCGCGTCAGCACGAGATAGACGGCGGGCAAGGTGACGAGCACCACGGGGACGCCGAGGAGCATCCATTGGCCGAAGCCGATGGAGATGCCATAGACTTTGCCCACGTAGGCCGCGAGCAGGGCGTTGGGCGGCGTGCCGATCAGCGTCGCCATGCCGCCGGTCGTAGCGCCGTAGGCCACGGCCAGCATCAGCGCCGCGGCAAAGGCCTGCCGGGCCCGCGGGTGGCCGCTCGTCGCCGGGATCATTTGAATGATGGAGACGGCGATAGGCAGCATCATCAGCGCGGTGGCGGTGTTGCTGACCCACATGCTGACCACGGCCGAAGCGAGCAAAAAGCCGCCCACGAGGCGGGCAGGCCGCGTGCCCATCACGCCGATCAGATTGATGGCGACACGCCGATGCAGGCCCCAACGCTGCATCGCCAACGCGATGAGGAACCCGCCGAGAAAGAGATAGATCACCGGATTCGCAAAGGGCGCCGCCGATTCTCGGATGTCGCCGAGGTGCAGGGCGGGAAACAGGACGAGCGGCAGCAGCGCGGTCACCGGGATCGGCACCGACTCGCAGATCCAAAACACCGCCATCAGCATCGCGGCTCCGGCCGTGCGCCAGCCTTCGACACTCAGGCCGTCGGGCGGCGGGAGCAGGAGCGTGATAAGCAAGGCGCCCGGCCCCAGAATCCAGCCGGACCATTGGCGGAGTCCGAAGTTGGCCGGATGTTCAATCGCATCCGCGGCGGCGGCCCTGGCGTCCGCGACAAGATGAGGGTGGGACGACACGGTTTGGTTTGGGGGATGCGGGCGAGCCGCGCGGGAAGAGGATCAGCCCTTCTTGCCGAGGACGGCTGGGGTGAATGTCTCCAGCTTCCGGTTCGGTTTCTGCGCCGACAGTTCGTCGAACGCGACCTGCTGCAACGCGGTGACCTGGCCCGGGGAGAGACCCAGTTCAAAGCCCGCGCGTTCGTTTTTCCCGAGCGAGCGCGGGTCGAGCCCGGTGAGCTCGCCGAAGATCATCAGCGCCTCCAGGTAGTAGCCGTAGGTGCTGCCGTGGTAGTGGTCGTAGGTCCAGAGGCTGACTTTGCCGAATTCAATTCCGTCATAGGGGTTGGGGTCGGCCACGCCGGTTTTCATCGCCCGATTCCACGCTTCGCCGACAGGGATCACCCCGCGAATCGCGGGCGAGCCCCGGGCCGCCAGATCGTAGGCGGCGCGGATATCGAGCGCCATCTGCTCGATGGGCTTGCCGTGCCAGTGTCCGGTTGCCGGGTAAACTTGATCCGCGCGCGACCAGGTGGCGATCAGGCGGATGTCGACTTGCGGATTCTTGCTGCGCAGCAACTCCGCGACTTGCTTGACCGACTGGATCAACAGCGCCGGGTCGCCGGGCTTGTTGCGATTAAGCAGGCTGAAACCGAGCATCACGACGCGGTCCCAAGGCCGGCCGATCACACCGGCTTTTTCAGCGATGTGGTGATCGAGTCCCTGCCCCGACACGGTCTCCTGACTGACGCTGAAATCCAGACCCGCCTGGGTGGTGAACGATTTGAACAGCGCGGGCACGCCGCCGAAACCGGTGCCGTTCAAATCCACGACGGTGTCGGCCCGGTAGTAACGCAGCGGTGAACCGGAGCCGAAGAGGAAGCTGTTGCCGATGAAGAGCACGCTGCCCATCGGCTTGAGCGCAGGCGCCACGGCCGCGGAGTCGGCGGCGCGCGGCGGCGCCTTGGGCTGCGGCTGGGCGCTGAGCGCCGTGCCGACAAAGGCCACCGCAAGCGACCACGTGGAGACGACTCGCGAAACCATAAGAAAGAATTTGAGGTTCATGACGCGGCTGCTTTCCGAGCCACTCAGAATTTCTTCGTCACCGTGAGCGAATACATTCGGCCCTTGGCCATCGTGTTGAAGAGTGCGGACTCGTAGGTGTTGTTGTCGTCGGAGAGCGGTGGCTCGGTGTTGAACAGGTTGTTCACGCCCGCGCGGATGCTCGTGTCGCGCAGCCAGCTGCGGGCGTCGGTCTTGCCGATGCGGTAGGAGAGAAACGCGTTGTAGGTCTGCGTGTCGCGATGGACCATCCGGTAAACGGTGCTGCCGTTGGTGAACACCGGCCGGATGTAAGACGGACGTCCGAGCGACTCGTAGACCGCCTGGCTGGTGGTGACACCCGCCAGCGTGAAGTCGCCGGTGTAGAACATGCCCAGTCCTCCGCCCCACTGGTTGCGCCGCCAGCTGAGCTGCACGTTACCGCGCCACTTGGGCGATGCGCCCGAGGTGGCCGCGAGGTTGGTCTCCATCAGCTCCGTGCGCGGCGCGCCCCGCGTGGTGTAGATGTAAAACGCGTTCAGCTTGGTCCAGTTGGTCTCGAATGTGAAATTGCCGAGAGCGAGCGGGCGGAGTCGGTAAGTGAGGCCGAAGTCGAAGCCGTTCACGAACTGCTCGGATTTGTTGAAGTAGGTGGTGCGCAGGTAGTCGATGGCGCCGACGGCGGCGCGCTGCGCGCTCGGGGCGCGGGTGGCGTTGTAGGCGGCGAAGAAGTTGCGGTCTTCTTGGGTGACGGGCAGCCGCACGACGGAGCCGTCGCCTTGGTAACGCGCGGTGCCGGAGCCGAGGTCGATCGCGTTGATGGCCTGGCCGGCGGCGAGCGCGGCCTGGGTGGCGGCGACGAGCGCGTCGCGATCATCATTCACCGTGCCGCTGGAACCCATGATGTCCTTGTGGCGGATCTCATAGTAATCCACCGTGAGCGAAAGCCCGCGCACGCCCGGCACATCGACCACGATGCCCGTCGAGATGCCTTTTGATTTCTCGGGCTGGAGGGCCGGGTTGCCTTCGACGCGGTTGATGCGGTTCAGGCCTTGGTCGGTGAGCAGCTGGGTGACGGTGGCGCGGTAGGTATCCTGGCTGTTCAGCGCCGTGCCGATGAAGCTGCCGCGGTAAAGTGCCGGCAGCGAGGGCGGCCGGAAGCCACGGCTGTGGGAGGCGCGCACCATGAGCCAGTCGGCGGGTTTCCAGGTGAGCCCAAACTTGGGGCTCACGGTGTTGCCGAAATCGCTGTAGTGCTCCGTGCGAGCGGCGGCGCTCAGTTCCAGGGCCTGCACCAGCGGCAGCTTGAACTCCCGACCGGCGAGCGGCAGGAGCAGCTCCGCGTAGCCGGAAACCGCATCGCGATGGGCAAAGGTATCCGGCACCGAAGACGCGCTCACGACATCCGAACGCGAGGGGTCCAGGCCGGAGCCCGCCGGATTGAGCCCGGCGAAGGGCGCGCGCACATCGGAGAAATCTTCGCGGCGGACTTCCCCGCCGAGCGCGAGGCTAATCACGTTGCCGCCCCACAGCGGCCAGACCTCGCCACTCGCGTTGAAGTCGAGACTGCGAAAGCGGGTCATGCCATCGCGCTCGAAGACGCCATACACCGACTGTTTCACGGCGGCGGAGTTGCGGAACGGGCCGGTGTCCACGAGCGCCCCGTTCTGCACCGCATAGCTGCGGCCGAAGGCGTTGAGGGCGCGAGCCGGGTCGGTCAGCAGCGCGGCGGCCTGCGTGAGGCTGGTCCGCTGGATGGGCTCGTATTCGTTGGCCCGGCCCTCCGCATGCACTGCGGCGCCTTCCCACGTCCAGGTTCGGGCGAGCTTGCCGCGCAGGCCGACCAGCACGCGGTAGGCGTAGTTGGTCACGGTGTCCTCGCGCGAGCCAAAGTCCCAGAAGCGGTGGTTGACGACGTTGACCGCGCTCGGCGTGCCCGTGAGGCGCGGGGTGCCGTCGGCGTTGGGCGCACCGGTGGGATGCCAGAAGCGTTCGCCGAAGGGATTGTAGGGATTCGACGTGGGGATGAAGAGCGGGCCGTTCACACTGCTCTGGTAGATGTCGGGGTCCCGGAGGACGAGGGAGCGGGCATGGTAGTAGTTGAAATCGGCGAACGCCGTGAAGCGCGGGCCCAGGTCGTATTCGCCGCCGACGAAGACGTTGCCACGCCGGGATTGCGGCTGCAGCGAGCGGGCATCGTTGAGATTCCAGTAGTATTCCCTGCCCGGACCGCTGGCGGCGCGGGCCGGAGCGGCGGTGGCGATGCCGCGCTGGCCGCTGCCGGTGGTGGGAACCAAGAAAAACCCGCCGGTCGCGGTGAAGTAGTTCGTGGGAATGCCCGTCGGCCGCTGGTTGGTGACCAGAAACGCACCATATTGATCGCGTCCGGTGCTCACGACGGCGTTGAACTGACCGTAGGCACTCGTGGTCGTTCGCTTGAAGAACGACGTGTCGGTGTAGACGTTCCACGGGGCCGGGGCGCGGGCGACATTGTCGCCGTCGGCGGCAAAGGGCCGGTCACGCAGGAAGGTGCCCTCGCGATCATACCAGTCGGCGGTGAAGATGAGCCGGCCTTTCCGGTTGGCGAAATCAAGCCCATGAGTGAGCGAGGCGCGATACTCCGTGCCATCGCCATATTCCGTGGTGCCCCAGCGAAGCGACAATTCCGTGCCGCGAAAACGCCGGTGCATCACATAATTCACCACGCCCGCCACCGCATCGGCACCGTAGATCGACGAGGCGCCGTCGCGCAGCACGTCCACGCGCTCGATCCCGCGGTTTGGGAGCTGGTTCACGTTCACCGACAGCGCCGGCACGCCCTGCTCGTTCCACGAGATCGGATGCGGTGCGATGCGCCGGCCGTTGAGCAAAATAAGGGTGTTGCCGGACGAGAGACCGCGAAACGAGATGTTGGCGTTGTCGCCGCGGGCGTTCTGGGTCGCGAGCGCCGCCTCATTGCCCGGCAAACCAGCGGCCATCGGCAGAGAGGCGAGCAGATCGGAGGGCTGGCCCGCATCGTAGATTTCGAGCTGTTCAAGCTTGATGCTCGTCACCGGGAGGGAGTTTTCCTGCTCGATGCGCCGGATGTTGGAGCCGGTGACGGTGAACGCCTCGAGTTTGACGGTTTCGCTTTGGTTGGCCTGTGCGGAAGCAGCCGGCGTGGTCTGTGCGCAGGGGACAGCCGGAAGGGCAAGCACGGCGAGCGCGGTCAGGATTTGCAGGGGGTTTTTAGGATTCATAGGACAGCAACGTTGTTGAGATCTATGCGGGTGATCCTCCGCCAATTGAAATGATAGCGCGCGACGAGCCCCGGCACTATTGGTGAAAACACCTGAATCGAGCGGCCGTCCGGACGAACCGGACAACGCGCCGCTTGGCATTTGCTCAAAGCGCAGCCAAAGTGCGCCCGGCAACCGCCCCCCCGTCTTTCGTTCCCGGTCCCCCGATGGCCTCCCCTTTTCCCACCTCCCTTTCCCCCCGTGAGTCGGCGCGGCCCCTGCTCGATCTGCAGAGCGCGCTCGACCTGGAAAGTTTCTGGCGGGCGAATCTACGACTGCTGCAAAGCGTGCTCCCGCACCATTCGTGCAGCCTGATGCTCGGCATCGTCGATCTTGAGCCGCAGGAGGGGCGGCACTTTGTGGCGCGCGAGCAAAAGCCGGACAACCAGCCGGTCACCAGTCTCAGCATCGCGAAGCCCTATCTCGCCGCCCACCCCCGGGTGAAGATGTATACCTACACAGAAATCCTGCATGAGGATCCGCGCGCCCATCAGCGACGCGTCGAGCGCGAGCGTCAGTTCCGGGGCTGGAACGAATTTGTGCACCTCGCTTTCTGGAACGGGGCGCATCCCGAGGCGGTGTTGAGCATCCGGCGCAGCGCGGAGCAGGGCGACTTCCTCCCGGAGGAAAGGGAATTCCTCGCGTCGCTGCACCCGGTAATCGATGCAGGTCTGCGCCGGTTGCGCGTCTTCGAGCAAGAGCGCGGGCTGCGGGCCGGCATGGAGCGGTTTATCTCCGGCCTGCCGATTCCGGTCATGTTCCTCGGTCCCGATCGCAAGGTCGAGTTTGCGACGCCGGAGGCCTACGATCTCTGCGCGGTCTGGAACTACGGCTTCAAGGAAGCCCGCACCGTGAACTCCCGGCGTTGTTTTCGTCTCCCGGAGCAAATCGAGGCGGCCTGTATGCGTCTCGGCGAAATCTGGGATCGCGCCGCGGGTGACGGCCAGGCCGTGGGGATCGAAAGCGCCCGCGTCGAACATCCGGAGATCAGCCAGCTGCTGGCGAAGGTCGACGTGAGCCAGCCGTTCAAGGGCGCGCTGGTGCGACCCGGGTTTTGGGTGACGCTCTCCTGCGAACGCAATCTCGACGGCGCAAATACGGAGCTGAAGGCCGGGGCGCTTCATCAGCTGCAGTTTCTCACTCCGAGCGAACGCCGCGTCGCGCTGCTCGTGGCGGAGGGGCTGCGCAATCAGGATGTGGCCCGGCGGCTGGGTAAGTCGCCGCGGACCGTCGATTTTCAACTCAACGTGATCTACCGCAAGCTGGGGGTCCGGGGGCGGACCGAGCTGGCCCGCCTGCTGTATTGAGTCGACGGAGGCCGCGCCCCGATTCAGGCGATTCCACTGATGGCCCCTCCCGCGGGGTTCGGCTAGAGTTAAGGGCGACGCGCGATCCGAAAACGCCTCGCGCGCCCTCGTCGATCCCCATGAAAAATTACCGCATTGCAACGATCCCAGGCGACGGCATCGGCCACGAAGTCGTCCCGCCGGGCATCCATGTGCTCGAAGCTGCTGCAAAAGAACACGGTTTCGGCTTCACGTGGGAGCACCTTCCCTGGAGCTGCGCCTACTACCACGAGACCGGGCGCATGATGCCAGCCGACGGGCTCGCGCAGATTCGGCACCATGATGCGATCTATCTGGGCGCGGTGGGTTTCCCCGGAGTCCCCGACCACGTGTCGCTCTGGGGCCTGCTCATTCCGATCCGGCGTGAATTCCGCCAGTATGCCAATGTGCGGCCTGTGCGACTGATGGACGGCATCGCCTCGCCGCTGCGGAATCGCTCCGCCGGCGACATCGACTTCATGGTGGTCCGCGAGAACAATGAGGGAGAATACACCGAGGTCGGCGGACGCCTCTACGCCGGCCGCGACGAGGAGATTGCCATGCAGCAGGTCGTCTTCACCCGCCACGGGGTCGACCGTATCCTCCGCCATGCGTTTGAGCTGGCTCGGAGCCGGCCCAAGAAGCACCTGACGTCGGCCACAAAATCCAACGGCATCACTGTCACAATGCCGTTCTGGGATGAGCGCTTCAAGGCACTGGCCAAGGAATATCCCGACGTGCGCACCGACCAATATCACATCGACATCCTCACTGCGCACTTCGTCCAACACCCGGACTGGTTCGACGTCGTCGTCGGCTCGAATCTCTTCGGGGACATCTTGTCCGACCTCGGCCCCGCCTGCACCGGCACGATCGCGATCGCACCCTCGGCGAACCTCAATCCCGAGCGCGACTTTCCCTCGATGTTCGAACCAGTCCACGGTTCCGCACCGGACATCGCGGGGAAAGGCATTGCGAATCCCATCGGGCAGATTTGGTCCGGCGCCATGATGCTCGAGCATCTGGGCCAGCCCGAGGCGGCGGCGGCGGTGGTGCGGGCCATCGAGGCGGTCGTGCAACGCGGCCCGCGCACCCGCGACCTCGGCGGCACCGCGACGACCGCAGAGGTCGGCCGGGCGATCGCGGACGCGGTGAGCGGGCCCTGAAGGCGGAAGCGCTGCCTGAACTCAGTCGAGCGAGCGGATGCGCACGCTTTTGAAATAGAACACGCTACCCGGATCGTGCGCCTGCAGCGCGATGGCGCCGCCGAGCGGATTGAGCCTGCGGCCCTTGCGGGCGGGAGCACGCTGCACATTATCGGGCTCGGTGTAGTCGACCGTTGTCTGGCCTTCCACTTGCACCGTGATGCGCCGGTCCTTCACGGCGATTCGCACCGTGAACCACTTCGTCTCGTCCACGGGCGAGGTGGCGAGATCGACGACATCGTAGAGGCTGCCGGTCTTGCGCTTCTCCTTTTCGGTGCTGTTGAGCTGGATTTCGTAACCGTTGGAGAGCCGCAGAGCCGCGCCTCCCGCCGCGAGATCGGTGTGGATAAAAACCCCGCTGTTGGCGTTGGGCTCGCCGCGCGCCGTGAATTCGATTTCGAAATTCTTGAAACGCACGAAGTCCGCCTGGCCGTCGCCGACGTAGAACAAATGCGAGCTCTCCTTCGTGGCCCGGGCGCGGATGGCACCGTCCACCACGGACCAGGAATCGGGGTAGGCGTTGGCCTTCCAGCCCGCGAGATCCTTGCCGTTGAAAAGTTCGCTCCACCCATCGGCGGCGCGTGTGAACGGCGAAGACAGCAGCGCGACGCCAGCCACGAGGATGGCGCGAAAACGCAGGGTGCGGTTTTTCATGCTCACCCACGTTGCCCTCCTGGCCCCGGACCTGCAACGCTCCGCTTCGTGCCTCCGCGTCCACCTGCCTGTCTCATCGCCGCTTTCTTGTTCGCCGCACTGGCTGCACTCTCCTCGTGCGCGAAACGCGAGACCGCCGTCGAGCGCGGCAACCGCACCGGCGCGCTGCACGTCGGCAACGGCGCGGAGATTCAGTCGCTCGATCCGCACCTCGCCGGCGGCGCCGTCGATCACAACGTGCTCTGCACGCTCTTCGAGGGACTCGTCACGCTCGACGAGGAGACGTTTCAGCCGCGGCCCGGCGCGGCGGCCCGCTGGGAGGTGTCGGCCGACGGGCTCAGGCTCACTTTTTACCTGCACCGCCACGGCCGGTGGTCCAACGGCGATCCTCTCACGGCGCGCGATTTCGTCTATTCGTTCCGCCGCGCGCTCACGCCCGCGCTCGGCTCGGAATACAAGGACTCGCTCTACCCGGTGAAAAACGCCGAGGCCTTCGCCCGCGGGCAGCTCGCGGACTTTTCCGCGGTCGGCTTCCGCGCGCCCGACGACCACACGCTCGTGATCGATCTGTCGCAGCCGACGCCGCATTTCCTCACCGTCCTGCGCACCAACGTGTGCTTCCCTGTCCACCCCGCGTCCATCGAGCGCGGCGGCGCGCGCCTCGACGACCGCACCGCGAAGTGGACCACCGCCGCGCCGCTCGTGGGCAACGGCCCGTTTCGCCTCCGCGAATGGCGCGACCACCGGCACATCGCGGTGGAGAAAAACCCGCACTACTGGGACGCCGCGAACGTCCGCCTGCGCGAAATCTATTTCCACCCCAGCGAGTCCACGCAGGCGCAGGAGCTCGCGTTTCGCGCGGGCCAGCTCCACACGACGTGGGACGTGCCGCTCGCCAAGGTGGAGGCCTACCGCAAGTCCGCGCCCGCGCTCCTGCGCGTGGAGCCGTATTTCGAGAGTTATTTTTTCCGCTTCAACACACAGCACGCGCTCCTCCGCGACCCGCGCCTACGCCGCGCCCTCGCGCTCGCCCTCGACCGCGAGTCCCTCGTGAAGAATGTCCTGCGTGGCGGCCAGACGGCCGCGGCCTCGCTCACCCCGCCCGGCCTCGCCGGCTACACGCCGCCCGTCACCGCGGCCTACGATCTCGCGACGGCGAAAGTGCTGCTCGCCGAGGCCGGCTACCCCGAGGGCCGCGGCCTGCCGCCGCTCGAGCTCACGACCATCAGCTCCGAGATCAACCAGCGCATCGCCGAGGCGGCGCAGCAGATGTGGCGCCGCGATCTCGGCGTTGAGGTGCGGATCGTGCAGAAGGAGTTCAAGGTGCTGCTCGATGCCTTCGACACACTCGACTACACGATCGCACGCGGCCGCTGGATCGCGGAGTATCCCGACCCGCTCACCTACCTCGGGATTTTCGTGACGGGCAACGGCGTCAACGGCACCGGCTTCGCCGACCCCGCCTACGACGCGCTGATCGCCGCCGCCGCGCGCGCGCCCGCCCCCGCCGCGCGGCTCGCGGCGCTCCAGCGGGCCGAGTCGCACCTCATGGCGCAGATGCCGATCGCGCCGGTCTATTGGGGTTCACGCACGACGCTCGTCGCCGCCAGCGTGCGCGGCTGGAAAAATTCCCCGCTCGGCTTCCACAATTACAAGGACGTGTGGCTGGAGCCGTGAGCGCCGCCGGCTTACCGCAGGGGCGCCGCCTGTCGGCGCCCTGCTGAGCGCGCCCCCGCGAAATCGCCCGCAAGCGGGCTCTTACTTTCCGACCCTTCAACTCACCCTCACAACGGCCGCACCCAGATATTCCGCATGCGATTTGGGACGCTGTTCTTGTGGTCTTGGAAACGGAAGGGGGCTTTCTCGGGCAGCTTCACATCCCAGCTCGTCGCCTTCTTGTGCAGCGTGGGGCCGAGGATCTTCGTGTGGTTCTGCACCACGACACCATTGACGAACACCGTGATGTGCGCGGGCTCGGTGACCTTGCCGTCGACGACCTTGGGCGCGGTGAAGATGATGTCGTAGGTCTGCCACTCGCCCGCGGGCCGCGTGGCGTTCACGAGCGGCGGCGTCTGGCCGTAAACGGCGCCCGACATGCCGTCGGCGTAAGTCGGGTTGTTGGGCGAGTTGTCCACCATCTGGATCTCGAAGCGGTCCATGAAGAAGACGCCGCCGTTGCCCTTCTTCTGAGAGTTGCCCTCGGTTCTCGGGTCGCTCTTCCACTCCACGTGGAGCTGGCAGCTGCCGAAACTCTGCTTCGTCCACGAGTCGCCGCCGTTTACGATGAGTTCGCCGTTCTCAATCTGCCAGACGCAGGGCTTGCCGTCCTTGGCGACGAATGCGTCGGTGCTCTTGCCGTCGAAGAGCACGATGGCATCGGCCGGCGGGGCGCCGGGCTTGTCCCCGGGCTTCACGGCCGGGGGCGCGGGGCGGGCGATGTCGTGGACCTTCCACTTGCTGCCGGGGAAAATCGGCGGGGTGTCGTCATAGCCGAGCGGATAGACGATTTGCTTCTTTTCGGCCTGCGCGGCAAACGCGACGGCGGCGAGGACGACCAGCGGGAGGGCAAGGAGGGTTTTGTGCATGGGGAAGGGTTGGGTGGAGCAAAGACGAACGAGCCCGAAAAAAAGCCCGCGCTCAAGCCTGCTCCGGCCAGACGCCGTGGCAGCGATATTTCGCCCAAAGCGGGGCGGTCTTCTCATTTTTCCGAAACGCGATCGCGGCGATGCCCGCGACCACGCCACCGGCGCGCTCGATTAGCTCCACGGCGGCCCGCGCGGTCGCGCCCGTCTCGATCCACTCGTCGGTCAACAATACGCGCGTGCCGGGCGGCCAGGGGTGGGCGCGCAGCTCGAAGGTTTTTTCCCCGCCCGAGTAGTCCAGGAAGCTCACGCGCTCGTTCTTCACCGGCAGCTTGCCGCCCTTGCGCACGGGCACGAAGCCCACGCCGAGCTGCAGCGCGATCGCGGTGCCGACGATGAAGCCGAGCGCATCGGTGCCGACCACGCGCTCGATCTTGTCCCCGCGCCAGGGCGCCACCAGATCATCCACGAGCGCGGCGAAGGCCGCGGGCTCCGCAAAGATGGGCGTCACGTCGCTGCGCTTGTAGTGCAGCTTGCTCCGGTCGATCAGGCGCAGATAGTCCACGCTCCCGTTGAGCCGCCGCCCGCCGCGCGACGCAACGCCAACTTTTCCTCCCACCCGCACCCACCCGCATGGCCGGCCGCCGCAAGCTCCTCATCGATCAGGACACCCTCGGGCCCGCCTCGACCAACCTCCAGTCCGTCGCCCTCCTGCTCAACGCGCCCGACACCGAGGTGCTCGGCCTCGGCGTCGTGACCGGCGATCACTGGCGCGACCAGCAGGTGCGCCACGCCCTGCGCCTCCTCGAAATCATGGGCCGCAGCGACGTGCCGGTCTTCCCCGGCGCCGAGATGCCGCTGCTGCGCACCCCCGCCGGCACGGCCGCGTGGGAAAAACGCCACGGCAAACTCATCTACAACGGCGCCTGGGATCTCGCCCGGCCCGGCAAGTGGGCCGACCCGCGCGAGACGCGCGCTCTGCCCGAGGGCAACCCGACGACCGCGCCCTGGGCCGAGGCCGCCGCCACGGCCTACGTGCGGCTCGCCCGCGCGCATCCCGGGGAGATTTCGCTCTGGTGCGCCGGCCCGCTCACCAACATCGCTCTCGCCTGCCGGCTCGACCCGGAGTTCCCCGCGCTGGTGCGCGAGCTGCACTTCATGGGCGGGGCCCTTCAGCCCCGCGGCGGCGCGCGGGAATTTGCGCACACGCCGCGCCGCGAGTTCAATATCCGCTTCGATCCTGAGGCCGCGCGGATCGTCCTCCGCGCGTCGTGGCCGCGCGTCATGTGCTCGCCCATCGACGTGTCCCAGGAGGTGCGCTCGACGCCCGAGATGTTCGCCGCCATCGCCCGCGCCGGCACGCCGCTCGCACGCTACCTCGATCAGTTCGGCCCCCGCAACCGCCCGCTATGGGACGAGGTCGCCGCCGCGACTTGGATCGATCCGACGCTCGTCACGGAAAGCGCCGACCTGTTCATCGACGTCGATCTCGGCCACGGCGCGACGCTCGGCGACCTGCGCTGCTGGCCCCCGGGCGAGGAGCCCGGCCTCGGCGAAATCCGCGCCCGCGTGCAGCAGCGCATCGACGCCGCGAGATTCTCGGAGCTGTGCGTGCGGCTCCTGTCGCACTGAGTTCGCCGCTCTTGCGCGGTCGGTTTTAGACTCTACGTTCCCGTTGCCATGTCGCCACTCGCCGAGACCGACCACGAACGCGCCGCCCACGCTCATCAGGCGGCGATCTACCGGGCGATGTCGCCGCAGCAACGGCTCGCGCAGGCGCTGCGCATGAATCGCACGATGCGCCGGCTGCTCGCGACGGGCTTTCGCCTGCGCCACGCCGACTGGTCCGAAGTTCAGATCCAGCGAGCCGTGGCTGATTCCGTTCTCCATGCCCGCACCGGATGAACCGGGGCTCTTCGTCGCCCGGCTCGAGGCGATTGGCGCGCCCTACATGGTGACGGGAGCCACCGCCGCGATCCTCTACGGCCAGCCTCGCGTGACCAACGACCTCGATGTCGTGCTGAGCCTCGACGACGCGGCGCGCGGCGCGTTGCTGCGCGCGTTCCCCGAGACCGATTTCTACGTCCCGCCGGAGTCCGTGATTAGGGTGGAGCAGGCGCGCTCGCAGCGCGGCCACTTCAACCTCATCCACCACGAGTCCGGCTACAAAGCCGACATCTACCTCGCGGGCACGGATCCGCTGCACGCCTGGGCGCTGCCCCGCCGCCGTCGGGTGCGTTGGGATGAGACGCTCGAGATGTCCGTCGCCCCGCCGGAGTATGTCGTGCTGCGCAAACTTGAGTTTTTCCGCGAAGGCCGCTCCTCGAAACATCCCGCCGACATCCGCGCGATCTGCGGGACCACGGGCGTCGACGAAGCCGCGCTTGCCCCATGGCTTGACCTTCTCGGGCTCTCCGAGCTGTGGCGCGAAATAAGGGCCCAACCATGACCACACGCTCCCTCCTGCACCGCGGCCTGCTCGGCGCTTGGGCTCTCGTCCTTGATTGCTCGCTCCAAGCGCAGACGGCCGAACCCGCGGACCTCGTCATCACGCGCGCCCATATCGTGACGATGAATGCGGCCAAGGACATCATCGAAGACGGCGCGGTCGTGATCCGCGGCGAACGCATCCTCGCCGTCGGACCCGCCGCCCTCGCCGCAAACTACACCGCCAGGAAGACCATCGACGCCCGCGGCGCGATCGTGCTCCCGGGCATGATCAACACCCACACGCATGCGCCGATGACCGTGTTTCGCGGCCTCGGCGACGATGTGCCGGACCGGCTGCGGCGGTTCATCTTCCCGCTAGAAAAAAATCTCATGAACCGCGAGTTCGTCCACTGGGGCGGGCTGCACGGCATCGTCGAGATGATCGAGGGCGGCGTCACCACGATGGTGAACAGCTACTACTTCGAGGAGGAGTTCGCCGCCGTGGTGAAGCAGGCCGGCATGCGCGCCGTGCTCGGCCAGACCGTGATCAATTTTCCCGCGCCCGACGCACCCGAGCCCTACGGCGGCCTCGCGCTCGCGAGGAAATTCGCCACCGCCTGGCGCCGCGATCCGCTCATCACGCCCGCGATCTCGCCGCACGCGCCCTACACGGTGGATGTCGCGCACCTGCGCAAAATCGCCGCGCTCTCCGCCGAGCTCGATGTGCCCGTGCTCATCCACCTCGCCGAGATGACCGAGGAGATGACGCTGCTGCGCAAGGAGCACAACATGACCCCCGTCGAGTTCCTCGACTCCGTGGGCCTGCTCAACCGCCGCCTCGTCGCGGCGCACTGCATCTTTGTCACCGACGCTGACATCGCCCTGCTCAAGGCTCGCGACGCCGGCATCGCGCACAACATGGTCGCCAACATCAAGTCGGCCAAGGGCGTCGCGCCCGCCCTCAAGATGTTCGACGACGGCCTGCGCGTCGGCCTCGGCACCGATGGCCCGATGAGCGGCAACACCCTCGATCTCATCGGCCAGCTCGGCTACGTCGCCAAGGTCCACAAGCTCGACCGCAAGGACCGCAACGTGATGCCCGCCATCAAGGTCGTGGAAATGGCCACGATGGGCGGCGCGCGCGCGATCCACCGCGAGGCCGACCTCGGCTCGCTGGAGCCCGGCAAGCTCGCCGACGTGATCATCGTCGATCACGAGAGCACGGCGATGGTGCCGCTCTTCGACGTCTATTCCGCGCTCGTCTATGCCGCCAGCCCCCGCGACGTGCGCACGACCATCATCCACGGCCGCGTGGTGATGGAGGATCGCAAGCTGCTGACCATCGACACCGCCGAAGTGCGCGCCAAGATGCGCGAGATCACCCGCCGCATCAACGCGGCGCTTGCGGCCGGACTGAAGTGACGTTCTTTACCTAGCTCTTTTTTTGACCACACAATGCACCTAAGACCCACCACTGCCTTCCTGGCCTTCGCCGCAATTTCCGCGGTCGCTTCAACCGCCCTCATCGCCGCGCAGGCGCCCACCGTCACGGGCCAGCCCATCGCGCTCGAGGCCTTCACCGTCACCGGCACGAATCTCCGCATCGGCGAGTCCGCCGGCGCCGCCAATCTCCGCGTGCTCACGCCCGCCGAGATCGAAGCCTCCGGCCAGACCAACCTCGCCGGCCTCCTCCGCAAGATCCCCGAGATCGGCGCGCAGGGCTTTGCCGAGAATCGCGTCAACACCTCCTCGCCCGGCACCGCCGCCGTCTCGATGCGCGGGCTCGGCGTCAATTCCACGCTCGTCCTCCTGAACGGCCGGCGCGTCACCCTCGCGCCGCTCGGCCAGGGCGGCAGCGCCGCGGGCCTCGGCACCGAGCAGTTTGTCGATGTGAACATGATCCCGGTCGCCGCCATCCAGCGCATCGAGGTGCTGAAGGACGGCGCCTCCGCCGTCTACGGCGCCGATGCGGTCGCCGGCGTGGTGAATATCATCCTGAAAAAGGACATCACCGAGGGCGTCCTCTCCCTCAGCTATGGCGACTACACGGGCGGCATCAACGCGCCGATCTTCCGCGGCTCGTTCTTCACCGGCACCAAGGAGAACAAGACCTCCCTCTCCCTCATCGCCGACTGGTATGAGCGCAAGGAGTTCAAGTTCGCCGCGCTGCCGCAGCCCGTGAAGCGCCAGCTCCTGCTCGCGAGCAACACCCCCGGCTCCTTCGTCGCGCCCGTGGGCGCGATCGATCCGATCACCGGCCAGGTCATCCCCGCCGGCACCGCCCAGGCCGCGCGCACCTTCACCAGCGATCGCAACGCCGCGGGACCCAACGCCACGTTCACGCGCCAGCTCCAGACCCAGAATACCTTCGACGCCAACGCCGCCATCCGCCCGCAGACTGATGCCGAGCGCAAGGGCATCGTCGCCATCCTGCGCCACGAGCTGTCAGCCAGCGTCAGCGGCTTTGTCGAAATCGGCTGGCAGAAGAACAAGAACGTCGAGGGCCTCTCGCCCGCGCCGATCTCCACCCTCAACTCGATCACGCTGCCCGCAAACAATCCCTTCAACCCCTTCGGCGTCGCGCTCACGTCCAACGCCACGCAGACGATGTTCTTCCGCTTCCTCGAGCTGGGCGACCGCCTCACGACCACGCGCAACAAGATGGAGCGCCTCGTCGCCGGCCTCGACGGCAAGCTCGCGCAAGGCTGGGTCTGGGACGCCGCGGCGACCTGGAACAAGTCCACCTCGCACCTCGACCTGAAAAACTTCCCCGCGCAGGACAAGGTCAACGCCGCCCTCGCCGACACCAACCGCGCCACCGCCCTCAACCTCTTTGCCAACGGCACCACCATCCGCAACAACCCCGCCACCCTCGCGGGCCTCGAGAGCGGCGTCACGCGCGACGCCAAGACCGAGCTGCTGGCTTTCGATGCCCGCGCGACCGGCTCGGCCTTCAACCTCCCCGCCGGTAAGATCGCGCTCGCCGTCGGCGCGCAGTGGCGTGAGGAGAAGTTCTCCGACTACCGCACCCAGATCCAGCTGCTCAACCAAGGCGTGCCCGTGCCGCCCGCCAGCGGCGACCGCCGCGTGGGCGCCGCCTACGTGGAGGCGTCCGCGCCGATCACCTCCGCCTCCCAGAAGATCCCCGGCCTGCACTCACTCGAACTCAACGCCGCGGGCCGCCTCGAGGCGTTTTCCGACGACGGCGTGGACCAGACCACCGTGCCGCGCGTCGGCCTTCGCTGGCAGCCCATCGCCAAGGAAGTCACGTTCCGCGCCTCGTGGGGCCGTGGCTTCCGCGCCCCGGCGCTCGCCGAGCTCTACCTGCCGCAGACGACCAACATCGTCTTCAACATCGTCGATCCCGCGCGCGCCGGCCGGCCGGGCTCCAACGCCAACGACACCGGCACCGGCCAGCGCCTCGTCCGCTCCGGCGGCAACCCGCTGCTCGCGCCTGAGAAATCCGAGTCCACCAACTTCGGCGTGCTCCTCTCGCCCAGCGCGCTAAAGGGCCTCACGCTCAGCGTCGATTTCTACACCGTCGAGGTGAAGAACCGCATCGGCGCCGCCGCCACCCCCGCGATCATCCTGGCCAATCCCACGCTCTTCCCTGACGCGATCGTGCGCGCTGCGCCGACCGCGAGCGACACCGCCAACAACCTGCCCGGCGAGCTGCGCGAGATCCGCACCGGGCTCGGCAACTTCGGCCGCACCAAGGCCGAGGGCGTGGACTTCGCGGCCGAGTATCGCTTCACCGCGGGCGGGTTCGGCCGCTTCGCCACCCGTGCCGCCGCCACGCTCATCAACTCGCAGACCCTCCGCACGCGCCCCGATCTCGCGCAAGTCGAGACCGTGGGCCTCTACGAGATTCCGCGCTGGCGCGGCGACGCCTCCGTGCACTGGACCCGCGAGCAGCTCTCCGCCGCCGTCAACGTGAACTACATCGGCGGCTTCCAGGACACCTCGCCGAGCCCGCTCCTCGTGAAGCAGCAGATCACCACGGACGTGCAGGTCGCCCACCCGCTCCCGTGGGGCCTGCGCGCCGCCGTGGGCGTGAACAACGTCTTCGACCGCAAGGCCCCGGCGACGAGCTTCTCGACCGGCTACGCCGAGCGCGCGAGCAACTTCCTCCCGCGCTTCGCGTATCTCGAGCTGACGAAGAAATTCTGAGCCAGCGTTCCACGCAGGGCCTGACCTTGGTCAGGCCTTCAGCCGCAAGAACGCCTCAGCAAACTGAGGCTCCACCAAGGCCGGGCGATTCACGCCCGGCCTTTTTCACAGCCGCCAGCGGCCCTCGATAAAGATGTAGCTGCCGCCCCGCCGCTCCCAGCGCGGCTCGATCCACCCGCGGTGGCCGCGCGGCGGAATCTCGTAGTGCCCCGCGATCCAGACATGACGCCGGCCGTGCCACGCCCAGTAGCCCGGCACCCAGACGTGCCGCGGCGACGGCCGGGCATAAACGACCTCGACCCGCGGCCGCGGCGGCGCCTCGACCACGACCACTTCGACCGGCCGCGCGGGTTGCGGCGCGACGACCACCTGCGGCGCAGGCGTCGGGCTCACGACGCCCGACGCGACGGGCGCAACAGACGCGGGCGAAGCCTCGGCCCAACGGCCCTCGACGAGCACAAAACCATTGGCTTCCCGGCGCCATTGCGGCGCCTGCCACTTGAGGCCGGCCGCGGGCGGGGTTTCCCAGCGACCGGTTTCCCACACGTAGGCGCCCTCGCTCCAGCGCCAGTGCCCCGGCACCCACTGATGCTGCGGCGAGGGCGATTCGCCGGGGATGTCGCCCACCGCCGGTGCGAGCGGCGCATCGACCATCGGCGCCGGGGCGACCGTGGGCGCGTTGGGCACGGCGTTGGCGGCGTGGCCGCTCACAGTGGAAAAAATCAACAGCGCCACACCGGGCGCGATCACATGACGACGGCAGAAGCGGGGAGTCATGGCATCCTTAGACGCCACACCTCGGACGATGTTTCGCCGGAGTTTGAAGCCCTCGCCTACGTTTTGATTTCGATCCGTTTCCCGCCCTGCGCGGCGGAGGCGTAGATGGCCTCGATGATCACCATGTCGCGGCGGCCCATCGCGCCGGACACGGGCGACTCGCGGTCTTCGCGGATGCAGCGCGCAAAATCGTCGATCTGCACCGCCTGCTGGCTCGGCGGCACCGCGGGCGTGAACGGCCCGCGGCTCGTCACGGCCTTGAGCCCGCCGTATTGGAAGGCCGGCGCGATCTCGATCCAGCCTTGGTCGCCCTCGGCGCGGAAACGGTCGAGACCCTGGTTGTAGCTCGTCGAAAAATCACCGCGCTCGCCGCGGGCAAACTCCATCGTCCACTCGATCGTCTCCTCCACGTCGCGGAAAAACTCCGGCCGCTGCTTCGGCAGCTCGCGCGCCGTGATCGCGATCGGAGCGACGCCGCCGGCTGCCATGCACGCCGCCTGCACCGCGTAGATGCCGAGGTCCATCAGCGGGCCGCCGCCGGCGAGCTTGCGCTCGGCGCGCCACTGGGGGCGCGTCATCTTGAACGACAGGCCGCCGCTCATCTTCGCCAGCCGGCCGAAGTCGCCGTCGCGGGCGAGGCGTTTCAGCTCGTCGTAGTGCGGCTCGAACTGGAGGCGGTAGCCCACGGAGAGTTTCACCCGGTTGGCGCGGCACGCGGCCAGCATCGCGTCGCACTCGCTCACGGTCAGCGCCAGCGGCTTCTCGCAGATCACGTGCTTGCCCGCCCACGCGGCGGCGCTCGCATGCGCGAGGTGCAGGGCGTTGGGCGTGACGACGTAGACGATGTCGATGTCGCGGTTCTCGGCGAGGCGGGACATCTTGTCGTAATGGTAGATGTAGTCCTCGGGAAACCCGAACTCCTTCGCCCACTGCCGGCCCTTGTCGGGCGAGCCGGTGATGACGCCGCGCAGCTCCACGTGCTGCGTGAGCTTGAGCGCCGGCGCGAGCTGCCCGGTCGCGTAGCCACCCAAGCCCGCGAGCGCGATGCCCAGCTTGCGGGGTGCCGGCTGCGCACGGCCACGCGTGAGGCTTGCCAGCGCCGCCGCGCCGCCGGCGATCCGGCCGATGAATGAGCGTCGCGTCGAGGCGGGTGTCGGGGGGGATTTCATTTTCATGGGGCGAACGACTTTCCTTACGTCCACTCGCCGGCCCATGCAACCCCTCCCTCGCCTCACCAGCCTCGGCCTGCCCGCCGCCACCGACCACGCCCCGCCGCCGACGGGTGATCCGAGTGCGAAGAAGAAATGAGGCGACGGCTCCCCCGTCTTACTATCCCGGTTTTTCTTCGAGAAACGCGCCGAGAAGTCTCCATTTCTCCACCATGCCGACAACTCCCCTCCTAGCTTTCCTGACCTCTTCTTTTGCTAGGTCGTCGGTCGCGAAAAATGTGCTTTCCAAATAATCGAGAAAGCAAAGGCACCGTGGCACCACGAGATCCGTCACGGCAATTTTCACCTCATATGATGCCTGTCCAAACTGAATCTCTCGATAGGTCATATGAGCAATTCGTTTATGCAGTTCAGGCAGGTCATCCCGATGCAACACCTCACCCAACTGAGTGAAGCCATCAAAATCGTAGGCGCGCAAATCGTCGTCCTTTTCGTCCTTTTCCGGTCTGGCTTTGAAGAACTCCGTCAACTTGCGAATCGCCATTAGTGACGCGAGGGCAGCCGCGTTGCGCTGCATCAAAAAACAGGTGGATGATTCTCCAATATCTTTGTCGTCCTTAATTCTTGGGCTGACGTCGACCCACCAGACATACCAAGTGAACAAGCTGCCGATCTCGTGATAAAAGATCGAAATACCGCGACGTAGATTCTCCGAACTTGGGGCCTGTCGTGCCATCTTCCTGTATATCGTGCCGCTCCCGCCCCTCACCTCACCACCGGCCGCAGCACCATGTTGCGATACGAGACGGCGCCGTGGTCGCCTTGGAGGTAGATCGGGCCGGGCTTCGACTCGTCACTCCACATCGCGCCGCCGGTGCAGCCGATCACGGGTTGGTTGTCGATGATCGTGGTGCCGTTGAGGACGACGGTGAGGTGGCGGTCCACGAGCGTGATGTCCATCGTCTGCCACTCGCCGGCCGGTTTCTCGGCGGCGACGGACGGCGTGATGCGGCTGTAGAGCGCGCCCATGTTGTGCGAGTCGAGTTTCTTGCCGTGCGAGTCGTGCACCTGGATTTCGTAGATGCCGCGCAGATAGACGCCGCTGTTGCTGCCGGCGGGCACGTTGACCTCGAGCTTGAGGTTGAAGTCCTCGAATTCGCGTTCGGTGCGGAGATTCGCGGTGCGCTGGGCGGGCGTGCCGGGCGCGCGCGGCGGCGGACGGTTGGCGAGCGTGCCGCTCTCGACGGACCACGCGCTTGCCAGGTTGGTCTCCTTGGCCTTCCAGCCGGAGAGGTCGCGGCCGTTGAAGAGCGCGATGGGCTCGCCGAACTTCACCTTGGCGAGGTCGGGCCGCGGCGGGAGCGGCTGGCTGCGCCGGGCGGTGAACTGCGCGGTGTCGTAGCCGGTGCCGTTGTTGCGCGGGTTGAGCTGCGTGAGCGTGAGGCGATCCGGGCCGTCGAGCTTGGCGGTGATGGCCTCGGTGAACTGCTGGGTGCGCACGGTCTTCCCGGCGGCGTCCTTGCGCTCGACGTTGCGCGTGCGCGTGAGGATCAGGGTGTCCTCGCTGACCACGACGCTCGAGACCGGGACGACGCTGCCGCCGCCCCAGAGGATGGAGCCGTCGAAGTAGCCCTTTTCCTTTTTGATTTCGAGCCAGCCAGCAGCGCCGCTCGGAATCGTGAGTTCCCAGCGGCCGAGGAAGGCCTCGTTGGGCGCGGCGAAGGCGGTGAAGGTGGTGAAAACGGAGAGCGTGAGCAGGGAACGGAGCGAGGTTTTCATGGGGAAGAGCAAGTCCGCCGACTGTGCGCAACGCCGCGCCGAAGACGAGCCGCAATGCGCTCCGGGGCAGTGGGTCAGTTTGCTTTTGATCGAAACTGTGGGAGCGGGTTTAGCCCGCGACACGTCGGGGCATAAAGCCCCTCACACAACCCAGCTGGCCCATCACGCGCTCCGGGCTTGCCCGCGCGCGGAGCGGACACACGTTGGATCGCACCCCGATGAAAACGCCCCGCCTCCTCCTCGCCTGCGCCGTAGCCTCATGCGCCGCCGCCCTCCGCGCCGAAGTGCAGATTGAGCGCGTGCTGCTGCCTGACGCCGCGCCGAGCAGCTTCGCCATCGGGCTGCCGGGCGGCATCGCGTTCTGCTTCGATCCGGTGCGCGGCGGGCTCAGCTACGCGTGGACCGGCGGGTTCGTCGATCTCGCGCCCGCGCGGCCGGGGATGGGGAAATTCATCGCGCCGGCGAAGCTCGGCGGCCCGGTCGTGCACCGCGAGACCGGCGCCGCGCCGCTGCGCCGCGGCGATCCGGCGCGGGTGCCGGCGGTCGTCTTTTCCGGCTACACGCTGCGCGGCGACGCGATCGAGTTTCGCACCACGGTGGACGGCGTGCCGGTGCGCGAGGAAATCCGCGCGCGCGCCGATGGCGCCGCGCTCGTGCGGCGGATCTTCGTCGCCGGCGACACGGACGCGAAGTGGTGGCACGTCACGGACGGCCGCGTGGCGACCGAGCTGAAGCGCGACGCCGACGGCGCGTTTGTGATCGAGGTGCCGCTGACCGGAGGCGCGAAATGAAACGCCTCCGCCTTTTTCCCGCCCTGCTCGCGCTCGCCGCGATCGCGCCGGCCGTGCGCGCGGGCTACCGCATCGAGAACGTCTCCTATCCCGCCGAGCTGCGCGGCGGCATCTCCGCCGTGGCGTTCACGCCGGCGGGCACGCTCGTCGTCGCGACGCGCCTCGGCGAAATCTGGATGCGCGCGCCGGCCACGGGCGCGTGGCGGCTTTTTGCCCGCGGGCTCGACGAGCCGCTGGGCCTCATCGCGGATTCCGAGCGGATGGTGCACGTGGCGCACAAACCCGAAGTGCTGCGCGCGACCGACACGGACGGCGACGGCCGCGCCGACACCTTCGACGCGATCGGCGGGCAGTGGGGCCTGCAGGCCAACTACCACAGCTTTTTCTTCGGTCTGCGGCGCGATGCCGCGGGCAATCTCTACGGCTCGCCCTCGCTCGACTCCAACATCGACAAGCAGGCCGCCGCCCTGCCCGCGCGCGGCGTGCGCAACCTCACGCCCGTGCTCGAGCCCGCCGGCCACCGCTCGGAGACACCGTGGCGCGGCTGGGTCGTGCGGCTCACGCCGGACGGCAAGCTTGAACCCTTTGCGAGCGGTTTCCGCCAGCCCAACGGCTTCGGCCTCAGCCCGGAGGGCGAGCTCTTCGTCACCGACAACCAGGGCGACTACAAACCCGCGACCGGCCTCTTGCACGTGGCGCGCGGCGATTTTCACGGCCACGTCGAGAGCCTGAAATGGGAGCCCGGCTTCGACGTGGCGACGCTCACCACCGAGGCCGCGTGGCGCCGCAGCAAGTCCCCCGCGGTCGTGTTTCCCCACGGGCCGATGGGCGTCTCACCCGGCGAGCCGGTCTGGGACACGAGCGGCGGCAAGTTCGGGCCCTTTGCCGGACAGGTGTTCACCGGCGACTACAGCCGCCTCGTGATCCGCAGCGCGCTCGAGCGCGTGGGCGGCACGTGGCAAGGCGCGTGTTTCCCCTTCCTCGGGCGCAACGACACGCCGGACTTCGTCGCCGGCGACAAGCTCAAGGCGGGCGCGACGCGCGCGGCCTTTGCGCCGGATGGCAGCCTCTACCTCGCCGCGACCGGCGGCTGGGGCGCGGGCGAGGACGGGCTGCAACGCGTCGCGTGGGACGGCCGCGCGCCCGCTGAGATCCGGGACATTCGCCTGACCGACCGCGGGCTCGCGCTCGCCTTCACGCAACCGATGGACGCCGCCACGATCACGAACGGGGCCGCCTACGAAATCACGCGCTTCCGCTTCTACTACCACGTGAAATACGGGTCGCCGTGGGTGGACGAGGCGCGCGTCGCCGTGACCGAAGTGCGCGCCACGAGCGACGGCCGGGGCGCGGAGCTCGTGCTGGCGGACCTGCAGCCCGGCTTCGTTTACGAAGTCTCGGTGCCCACGCTGCGCACGCGCGGCGGCGAACCGCTGGCCAATCCGCTCGGCTACTACACCGCCAAGACCCTCCGCAACGGGGCGACCACGATCGGCGGCACGACACGGTTGCCGCGACCCGACGAGACCTCCCTCGGCGCCAAGGAGGCCATCGCGAGCGAGACCACCTCCGCGGCGATGATCGCGGCGGGCGAGAAGACCTACCGCTTCTACTGCGTGGCCTGCCACCAGCCCGATGGCCGCGGCATCGCGGGCGGCGCGGCCAACTTTGTGGACGACAAGGCGCGTCTCGCGAAATCGGACACCGAGCTGCTCGCCCTGATCGAAAAGGGCAACGAGGCGAAGGCCATGCCGGCCTTCGGCGCGATTCTCAACGCGGCGCAGCGGCGCGCGGTGCTCGCCTACATCCGGGCGACCTTCGGGGAGAAAAAGTAGCGCGCGCCGGCCCGGCGCGGCTCACTGGACCGCGCTGACAAACGCATCGATCTCGGAATTCGCGCGCGTGAGCTTGCCCAGGCATTCCAGCCAATCGGCGAGGTCGAGACCCAGGAGTTCGAGATGCGCGAGGCGCTCCGCCTCGCGCGCGGGCGCGAGCGGCGCCGGGGCTTCGGCGACCGCGTGCGCGGCCAGGTTCGCCAGGCCAATGAGGGCGCTAAAAACCGTCTCCTCGCCCGCGGCGGCCGGGGCATGGTGGTGCGCGATGGCGGCCACGTAGTGGGGCGGCAGGTTCCAACGCTGCGCGACCATCTCGCCGACCTCGGGATGCGTGAACTCCAGCAGCGTGCGCTCGGCCTCGAGGCTGCTCGCCCCGGCCGCGCGCTCCAGATCGATTACGCGCTGATAATCGGAGCCGGCTTGGACGGCGAAGATGAGTTTGCCGATGTCGTGCAAAATGCCGGCGGTGAACGCCTCGTCCGGCCGGCGGCCCAGGCGCTCCGCGAGCAGCCGCGCCGCCGTGGCGGTGGTGACCGAGTGCCGCCAGAGCCCCCCGAGCTTGAGGCGATCCGAGCGCATGGCGTCGAACGCGCCCAAGCCGAGGATCATGCCCTGCACGTTGACGAATCCGAGCACGCCCACGGCCTCGGCGATCGTGCCGACGCGGCGGGCGAACCCGAAGTAGGCGGAGTTGGCCACGCGCAGAATCTTGGCCGAGATGGCCGGGTCGCGGCTGATCACACCCTGCACCGATTCGGCGTCGCTCGTGGGATCCTGCAACACCTCCATCGCCTGCATCACCACCGCGGGCAGCGTCGGAATGTCGAACAGCTCGCTCGGGTTGAAGCGCGTCCGCGACGACTCGCCCTGCTTGCCGGCGCCGGCCGGCTCGCCCCCGGAACCCAGCAAGTCCGCGGCGAGATCCGGATGCTTGAGCTGAAACACATGGAGCGGCCGAGGCAGGTCACGCAGGCGATGCAGCCCCAGGTCCAGCAGGCTCACGCCTGGCGGCAGCGCCGTCTCCAGCAGGCTGGCGGTGGCCGCGCTGAGCAAGGTCTGGCCGCCCCGCGCCACCGCCAGCAGGCGAGCGCAGCGGTTGAGCGTGGTGCCGGAATAGTCGCCACGGCTGGCGTGCGCCGGCCCCGTATGCAGCGCAATGCGGACGCGCAAGGGCGTGCTTGTGGGCCAGTTTTCCGCCAGGAGGCCGCGCTGCATCTCGCTCGCCGCGGCCACGGCGTCGGCCGGGCGCTCGAAGGTCGCGAAGAACGCGTCGCCCATGGTCTTGAACACCTGGCCGCCGTGGCCCGCGATGGCCGCGGAGAGGAGCTGATCGTGGCGCTGGAGCGCCGGGCGCATGCGCTCCGGCTCCTGCTCCCACAGCGCGGTGGAGCCCGCGATGTCGGTGAACACAAACGTGAGTGTCACCAGCGGGGCTTCCGCCGCGGTCTTGCCGGTCACCGCCATGGCTTGCTCCTTTTCACCGGGGAAAATAATCCGTTGCGCCCCGCCTGAGGCTCGAAGCCGGCGGGGGCCGCGAAATCCGCGCTCAATCGAACCATTCGTCGTGCGGGTCGAAGGCGGGAATGGCCACGTTCACTATCCGGAATTTTCCGACGAGGCGGTGGCGGCAGCCGGGTTTGATGAAAATCGACATCATCGGCTTGGCCGGGATGCGCTCGCCGTCGAGTTCCATGAAGCCTTCGCCCTCGAGCACCAGATAGATCTCGGTCATCTGCTTGTGATAGTGTGTGCGCGCATCGATCGAGATGTCGACGAGGTGGATGGTCGCGAGCTTGTTGTCCGGCGTGGCGAAGCCACGGCGCGAGTGGCCGCACGGGCAAGGCACGGCGGGCACCGTGTCGAGCTGCGTGATCATGTAGTTCCGGCCGATGGCGGGGGAAGTCGGGACGCTCATGACGGGCAAGACGCGGACGCGGTTATTCGGATTCCTTGCGGCGCCCGCGGCGCGGCTTGTCATCGCCGCCCTCCTCGTCGTCGGGCTTCTCGTCGTCGTCGGCAAACTTGGAGGCCTTGGCGTTGAGCCAGAGTTCGCCGCGGGAGTTCTTGTTGAGCCAGAGGATCTCCTCGCCGAGCGGGACGAAGACGGGCTTCTCGCGGGGCTTCTCGGGAACCTTCAGGCCGCTGGCGATGAGCGTCGCCAAAAATTCCTCGGGCGGGCGGCCCAGTTCCTCGGCGAGACGCTCGACCTTGCCGGCGACAGAGCCGGTGCGGGTCTCCTTCAGCAGCAGGCGCACGGCCGCCAGGGACCAGGCGCCGGTTTCACTCTTCTCCGGCTTCGGAGCGGAATCCTCGACCGGGGCAGCAGCCGGTGCCTCGGCCGGGGCTGTCGCATTGTCGGCGACAGACGTGGGAGCGGCTTCGGAGGCGGCGGGCACATCGGACGCCGGGGGAGCCGAGGCTTCGCCCTCGGCGGCCGAGGCGGAGGCGGCAGTCTCGCCCTGGCGTTTCTCCCTCCCGTTGATCCAGAGGCCGCCACGGGAGTCGAGGTTGAGCCACCAGAGTTCGTCTCCGAGTTCCAAGTAGGCGGGCTTGTCGCTCGCAGCCGCGGGGACGGACAGGCCGAGGGCGACGAAGGCTTCGCGCAGCGCGGCCTCGTTGGTGCGCAGGGCGCGGGCCAGGAAGGTGGTGCTGCCCGAGCCGCCGGGGCCGCGACGGTTGCGCCGCATGTGCGGGCGGATGCGTTCGAGCAACGCGGGGCCGGCGGGGAGCGGCTCCGGATTTTCGACTTTGGCCTCCCGGTTTTCAGTTTCGGCAGGCGCGCCCTCGGCTGTGGCCTCCGTGGACGGCGGCTTTCCGTCGCCGGCTTCGGGCTTGCGGTCCGCGGACTTCGGCTCCTCGGCGGGCAGCTCGACACGCGTGGCCTTGACGGCGCGGAAGACGGGGCGCGGTTTCTCCTTCGTGTTGATCCAGAGTTCGCCGCGGCGGTTGATGTTCAGCCAATAGAGGTCGCCGTCATATTCGAGATACTCGGGCTTGCTGTCCTCATCGGCCGGAAGGATGAAGCCGCACTCGACGAGCGCGCCCTTGAGGTCCTCCTCGTTCTGGTCCCATTTCTTGGCGAGGAAATCGACGCCGACCGACTGGCCCGGGCCGCGCTGGTTGCGGCGCATGTGGGGCTTGAGCGCCTCGAAGAAGGTGGGGAGTTCGTCCTCCTCGGCGGCGGTGAGCTTGTCCCACTCGTCGGCCTTCTCGTCGTCGTGGGCCTCGGGATCATCGTCGCGCGAGGTGTCGACGGGCTTGCGGAAGCCGTCGTCGGGCGCGGCTTTTTCCTCGATGAAGCCGGCGCTGCGGGGCTCCTCCACGGCCGGCGCAGTGCTGGCGGCGGCCTTGAACTTGGCCTCGAACTCGGCGCGGAGCCGGTCGGCCTCGACCTTGGCGGCGGCGGCGGCGGCGTCCTGCAGCGTCCAGTCGCGCTGCGTGGAGCGGCGGGCGAGGCCGGTGAACGCGAGGAAGTTGTCCGGCTGCGTGTGAAACTGGACGATCTCCCACTCTTCGCGGCCGAGATCGTTCAGAAATTTCTCCATCATCGCGGGCGAGGCGAATCCGCCCTTCCCGCTGGTGATCATCTTATATTCCCAAAGTGACATAGTTGCTCCGCGCCCGGCGCGGAAGCCAACCCATCCCAAATGCACCGGGCAATGCCGAGCCTAATCTCGCGTCCGCGCGGGCAAACCCGCCCAGGCAGGGGCGTGCGTTGACTTGAACGCGCGCCCGCCGGCAGACCCACCCGTCACCGGCGCTCAGCGCACCTCGTAGATTTCGAGGAGCGCGGTGCCGGCGGCAGCGGCGTTCACCTGCACGGTGTAGGCTCCGCCGGGCAGCGTCGCGAGCACGGCGGCATCGCGGCTGCCGGGCTCAAGGACAAACGCCCCGGACACCAGCGCCGCCTGCGAAATCGCATTGATGCTGGAGACCCAGTTATCGTTGCCGCCGAGGATGCGGCCTTCCGCGTCGTAGAGAGTGAGCGCCGGATCGGCGACGAGGCCGGTGGCGCCGAAGCGCACGAGCCCGGGGCCGACGCCGCGGAGCAACACGCGTTGTGCGCCGTCGCCGGCCACGACGAAGCCGCTGATGAGCGCATCCGCGCCCGTGCCCGCCGTGCCGCGGGTGGAGAGATTGACGAGACGCGTGGCCGGGCCCCGGCCCGCATCATAGATTTCCGCGAGGGCGATGCCCGCGCCACCGCGGGGATCGGAGACGTGCATGGTGTAGGTGCCGGGCGCGAGCGTGAGCACGGCGGCGCTGTCGGCGCTGCCCGGTGCAAAGGGAAACGCGCCCGTGGCCGCGGCGGTCTGCGTGAGCTCGGCCGCGCCGGCCCAGCCCTCGTTGGCGGCGATGACGGTGCCGGCGGCGTTGAACACCTGCAGGCGGGTGGCGCCGAGCGCGCCCGCGACGCCAAACCCCGTCAGCCCGGGACCGGCGGCGCGCACGAGCACGCGGCGCGACTCGCTGCCGGCGAGGGCAAAGCCGAGGATGAGCGGATTGTCCGCCGTCACGCGGCCGCGGGTGGAGATGTTGGCCAGCTGCGCGAGCGAGAGCGTCGTTTGCTCGAGCGCCGCGGTGGCGAAGATTTCCACCGAGCCCTCGCCCGGCACCACCGTGACGGTCGCGCGCGCCGCGATGCCCGTGATGGGATCAATGGCGGGCGTGGGGGCGGCGGCCTGGAGAGGCGTCTGCACCGAGGTCGCGGCGGGAGCGGCCAGCGGGTTGGCGAAATTGAACTCGCGCACCGACTGGAAAATGCCCGACGACGTGCCGCCGCCGGAGACCGCGAGGCCGCGGGCACGGATATAAAAGAGTCCGCTCGCAGGCAGGTTCTGGCTGCCGAGCTGCCAATCGCCCGCCGTGCCCGTGCGCACGCCCTCGCCGAGGCGTGTCCAAGTGACTTGGTCCGAGGAGCGCTCGAAGATCGCCGCGGCCACATCGCCGCCCGTGCCGCCGCGGTTCCAGATGATCGTGGAGCGGTTGGCCGTGACGCCGAGCTGCTGCGTCGCCGGCGAGGTCGCCGCGAGACGCGCGATGCCGACGCGGGGCTGGCCGCCGACGGAGCTGAAACTGCCGCCGGCCACGACGCGCCCGTCGTCCTGCAAGGCCACCGCCGTGACCGTGCCGTTGGGCGCGGGGGCGAAGCTGGCATCGATCGAGCCGTTGGTGTTGAGGCGGACGAGTCGCGACCCCGTGCCGGAAACGATGATGCGGCCATCGGCCTGCACCGCGAGGGACAGCACCGAGCCGGACGCGGCGGCAAAGGTCGGGTCGGGAGCCCCGGTGGGCATGACACGGGCGAGCGCGTTTTGGCTGGTCGCGTAGAGAATGCGTCCGTCCGCCTGCACGGCGACGGCGGTGACATTCCCGGTCACCGCGGCAAAGGTCGCATCTGCGCTGCCGTTGACGTTGAGCCGCACGAGGCCGGCGGCACCACCGATGAGCACGCGGCCGTCAGGCTGGAGCGCAAGGGCACGGACGATGCCGGTGGATCCGGCGGTGAACGAGGCGTCGAGCGTGCCATCCGAATTGAACCGCGCGAGGCGGCTGCGGGCCGCGCCGGCGATGTTGGTGAACGCGCCGCCGACGATCGCGCGGCCGTCGGGCAGCACGAGGAGGGCGTGGACCGCGCCGTCGGGGCGCGGCTGGAAGGTGGCGTTGACCGAGCCGTTGTCGTTGAGCGCGGCGAGATTCCGCGCGGGCACGCCGCCGATGGTGGCGAAGGCGCCGCCGACGTAGAGCGAGGCGTTGAGCTGGAGGGTGGAGAAACCGCCGGCGACGAGCACGGTGCCATCGGGCTGGGGGAACAGGGCGTTGACGGCGCCGTTCACGTCGGGGTTGAAATTGACATCGAGCGTGCCGGCGGCGTCGACGCGGGCGAGGCGGTTGCGGGCGATCGGGGCGCCGGCAGTGGGCGGCTGCAGCGCGGTGAACTGGCCGGCGAGCAGCACGGTGCGGCCGGTCTCGAGAGCGAGCGTAGTGATCGGGCCGTTGGGATTGGGATTGAAGGTGTCGTCGACCGCGCCGTCGCTGTTGATGCGGGCGGCGTAGTTGCGCGTGATCACCGCGCCGGTGCCGGCCAGCTGGAGTGAGGTGAAGACACCGCCGATGTAGAACTGGCCGGTCCCGGGCAGCGCGACGATGGCGGTGACGGGGCCGTTGGGATTGGGGTCGAAGTTCTGGTCGAGCGAGCCGTCCGCGTTGAGGCGGGCGAGGAAGTTGCGGGTGGCGAGCGTGCCGCCGCCGGGCTGCACCGTATTGAAGGAGCCGCCCACGATGATCTTGTTGTCGCCGGCCTGGAGGGCGAGGGCGTTGACCGGGGCGCCCATCGTGGGGTTGTAGTTGGCATCGAGGGTGCCGTCCTTGTTGACGCGGGCGAGGTAGTTGCGGTTCACCGCGGTTGTGGCCGCGTTGGGCGTGAAGGTGGTGAACTGGCCGCCCACGATGAGGTTGTCCCCTGACTCGAGCACCATGGCGCTGACGAGGCCGCTGGCGTTGGGATCGTAGGCCGCGTCGAGGGCGCCGGTCGCGCCGATGATGCGCGCGAGGCGGTTGCGGGTGACGCCGCCGAGGATGGTGAACGCGCCGCCGACCACAACATTGCCGTCGCTCTGGACGACGATGGAGGTCACGCGGCCGTTGGGCGCGGGATCAAAGTTGAGGTCGAGGGAGCCGTCGGCATTGAGGCGGAGGAGGTTGGTCCGGGTGAAGGTGTTGCCGCCGGCGCCGGGCGTGGTGCTGGTGAACGAGCCACCGATGAGGAGGCGGTTTTGCGCGTCGAGGGCGACGGCCGAGACATCGCCGGAGAGAACCGTGGTGGTCGTGAAACCGGGGCGGAGCGTGCCGTTGGCCGCGAGCCAGGCGAGGCCGCGGAGCTGCGAGGGCACCGGGGTCGCATTGGGGCGGACGACGACGGCGTTGATCGGTCCATCCGTGGCGAGCGAGGCGCTGAAATCGGGATCGGGCGCGCCCTCCGAGCGGTAGCGCGCGATGTTTGTGCTGCGGGCGCCGCCCAGGTCGGCAAAGTCGCCTGCGGCGATCACCTTGCCATCGGGTTGCACGGCGAGGGCGTTGACGATCGCGCGGGAGGCGCCGCCGGAGCTGGCGTTGAAGGTGAGGTCCACCGTGCCATCGGCGGCGACGCGCGCGAAGTTGCGGCGCGCGACGCGGTCGCGATTGGGGGGCTGGAGCGACGTGAAGGCGCCGCCGATCAAGATGCGGCCGTCGGCCTGCACGCGGAGGGAATCGACGCGGTTGCCGCCCAGCTCGCTGATGTCGAGGTTGAAGGCGGAATCGACCGTGCCATCGGCGTTGAGGCGCGCGGCGTATTTGCGGAGGATGGGCGTCGGCGCGCCGTTGGGCGTGAGCAGGAGGAAGGTGCCGCCGATGAGAATCTGGTTGTTGGACTGGAGGGCGATCGCAAGCACGCTGCCGTCGGCATTGGGATCGAAGGGGGTGTCGAGCGTGCCATCGGCATTGAGGCGCGCGATCCGGTTGCGCGCGGTGGTCGTCGTGGCGCCTTGGGGCAGGATGGAGGTGAAGACGCCGCCGAGGAGAATCTTGCCGTCGCCCTGCACGGCGATGGCGCTGACCTGCGCGCTGACCGCGGCGGTGAAGGCGGTGTCGAGCGTGCCGTCGGCATTGAGCCGGGCGAAATTATTGCGGCCGACGGGGGTGGCGGCGATGTTGGCCCCTTGACCGGGCGCGAGCGAGGTGAAGAGCCCGCCGATCAGAATCTTGCCGTCGCCCTGCACCGCAATGGCCGAGACGGAGGAGTTGGGCGAAGGATCGAAGGCGGTGTCGAGCGTGCCATCGGCATTGAGCCGGAGGAGATTGAAGCGGCTGGTCACTGACGTGGCGCGCGAAGGCGTGAGGCTGCTGAAGGAGCCGCCGATGAGGAGCTTCCCATCAGCCTGCCGCACGACGACACCCACCTGGCCGTCGAGATGCGGATAAAACTCGGAGTCGATGGTGCCGTCCGGGTTGAGGCGGGCGAGGCGTTCGCGCTTCTCGCCCCCGATGGTGGTGAAGGCGCCGCCAGCGATGACCTTGTTGGAGGTGGGATCGTAGGCGAGGGTGTAGACGCGGCCGTTGAAGTCGGGGTTGTAGCTGTTGTCCACCGAGCCGTCGGCATTGAGGCGGGCGACGTAGTTGTGCGTGGCGCCGCCGACGTTGGTGAACGTGCCGGCGACGACGATCTTGCCGTCGGTCTGTGTGACGGAGGCGAGGATGCGGCCGCCGGCATCGAGCTCAAAATCGGCGTCGAGCGAGCCGTCGCCGTTGAGGCGGGCGAGGCGGTTGCGGACCACCGAGGTCGTGGCGCCGCGCGGCAGGGCACGGGTAAAGTTCCCGCCGATCACCACTCGCCCGTCGGGCAACGCGACCACGGCGTTGACCGCGGCGTTGATCACCGGGGCGAATGTCTCGTCGAGCGAGCCGTCGGCGGCAAAGCGCGCGAGGTGCGACCGCGAGGCCTCGACCGAGCCGCGGCCCCAGACCGAATTGAAGCTGCCGCCGACGAGGATCCGGCCGTCGCCTTGCAGGGCGACCGAGGCCACGGCTCCCTCGACGCGCGGGTAGAATTCGGAATCGAGCGTGCCATCGACGTTGAGGCGGGCAAAGCGCACGCGGTTGGCCGGCGCCGTGTCGCCCACGGGCTGGAGCGTGGTGAAGAAGCCGCCGAGGAGAATCTTGCCATCGCGCTGCACGGCGAGGGTGGTGACGCCGTTGTTGGCGTCGGGGTTGAAATCGGCGTCGATCTTGCCGTTGGGGTTGAGGCGCGCGATGCGGTTGCGGGTGGTGGCGGCGGTGTCGCCGGCCGGCCAGAGCGAGGTGAAGCCGCCGCCGATCACGAGCTTGCCATCGACGTGCGGCAGGAGGGCGAGCACGAAGCCGTTGGGCGCGGGGTCGAAGGTGTTGTCGAGCGAGCCGTCTGCGTTGAAGCGCGCGAGATATTTGCGCTCGACGGCCGCGGCCAGGCCCGCGGGCTGCGCCGTGGTGAACGTGCCGCCGGCCACGATCTGGCCGCCGGCCTGGAGCGCGAGGGCGTGGACCTGCGGCTGGAGCGCGCCGCCGAGGTTGGGGTTGAACGCGGCGTCGAGCGCGCCGTTGGCCTGGACACGGGCGATGCGGTTGCGCGTCGTGACGGCACCGGTGGCGCCGGGCTGGAGGGCCGTGAAGTCGCCGCCGAGGACGAGGCGGTTGTCGGGCAGCAGGAGGATAGCACGCACGGGGCCGTTGGGGCTCGGGTTGAACGCGGCGTCGACCGAGCCGTCGGCGTTGAGCCGGGCGACGTTGCTGCGCGCGACCCCGCCGACCGTGGAAAACTGGCCGCCGATGATCAGCTTGCCGTCCGGCTGCGTCACGACCGTGAACACGACGCCATCGACGTCGGGATTGAAGCCGTCGGCCGCCGAGGGCGACTGGGCCAGCACGGGGAAAACAACGGTGGCCGCCAAGGCGGAGACGAGGCACAGGGCACGCCGGGCCGACCGGAAAAACGAAGCGATAGGCATAAAGGGGAGCGGATAAGAGATCACGGGAGAACCGTGAGCAAGACCGATAACAGGGCCGAAGCCACCGGGGTTCCGGGAAAAGCGGATTGTGCATAAGTCTGTCGCCGGCGGTCCCGACAAGTAGGGCGGGACTGTGACCCGCCTTTTCGCGCCGCCCTAAATTTTTCCCGGTTGGAGCGTTTCCGCTTTCATGCAGTCTCACCGCACCGCCATGAAACTCCGCTCCCTGCTTGTTCTTGCGCTTTGCTCCGCCCCGCTGGTCGCCGGCGCCGCCCCGGTCGCCGCCGATTCCTCGATTCGCGCCGTCACCGTTTACACCGACCGGGCCGTCGTCACCCGCACCGCCACCGTCGCACTCACCGCGCCGGGCGCCGTGGAGGTGACGTTTGAACGCCTCCCCGCCGGGCTCCTCGACCAGTCGCTCACCGTCTCCGGCCGCGGCACCGCGCAGGCCACCATTCTCGATGTGACGGCGCGGCTCGCACACGTGGACTTCACGCCCAATGACCGCGTGAAACAACTCGAGGACCAGCTCCGCGCCCTCGCCAAGGAGCGCCGTGGGCTCGACGACCGCACCAAGCTCCTCGAAGTCCAGCGCAAGGGCATCGACCAGACCGAGACCGCCCTGCTCTCCCCCGCCGCCAAGGATGTCCCCCGCCCCACCGTGGGCGAGATCACCGCCGCGCTCACCTTTGTGACCGACCAGCGCGCCAAAATCACCGCCGAGATCGCCGCGCTGGACGAGCAGCGCGAGGCGCTCACCGCGAAACAATCCGCCCTCGAGCGCCAGCTCGCGCAGCTCCGCGGCGCCGGCGGCAAGAGCTACAAGACCGTGACCGTGCGCCTCGACGCCACGACCGCCGGCAGCCTCGACCTCACGCTCGGCTACGCCGTCCCCGGCGCGAGCTGGACGCCGAGCTACGACGTGCGCGCCAACTCCAACGAAGCCAGCGTCGCCCTCAGCTACTTCGGCCTCGTGCGCCAAAACACGGGCGAAGACTGGAAGGACGTCGCCCTCACGCTCTCGACCGCGCGCCCCAGCCTCGGCGGCGCGGCGCCGGAGATTGGGAATTGGGTGGTGGAGCAGTTGGTGCCGCAGCCGCGACCGGCAGAGGCATTGGAGATCAAGAACGCTCTCGCCGGAATGAATCGCCGCGTTGCTGCGGAGGAAGGAAACGTCACACTTGGAGCTCTGTCGCTCTCCACACTAAATAAGGTTTCGGATTTCAATTTTGCCCAAGCCACCGTCGACACCGCCGCCACCAGCGCCTCGTTCAAAATCGCGACCCCCGCCAGCGTGCCGAGCGACAACTCCGCGCAGAAAATCCCGGTCACCTCCGCCAGCCTCACCGCCGCGCTCGAATACGCCACGACGCCCAAACTCCTCACCGCCGCGTTTCTCACCGCCAAGGTCGCCAACTCCTCCGATTTTCCGCTCCTGCCCGGCGCAATTAACATCTTTCTCGACGGCACGTTTGTCGCCACCGGCGCGCTCAAGCTGGTGATGCCCGGCGAGAAGTTCGACCTCGCGCTCGGCGCCGACGACGGGATTGCCGTGAAGCACAAGCGCCTGCAGCGCTTCACCGAAAACACCGGCTTCACCAACAGCGGCCAGCGCATCACCTACGACTACCTTCTCACAATCCAGAACAACAAAAAGGCCGCCGCCCGCGTGATCGTCTCCGACCATGTGCCCGTCTCGCGCCACGAGAAAATCGTGGTGAAGCAGCTCGTTCCGGATGCGCGGGAGGTGAAGCCCACGGCGGAGGGCGCGCTCAAGTGGACGCTCGACCTCAAGCCCGGCGAGAAGCGCGAGCTCACGCTGAAATTCAGCATCGAGCACCCGAACGACATGCAGGTGAGCGGCCTCGAGCCGTAGCTTGAACCGTAGGGCCCGAGCTTGCTCGGGCCGTTGAAACGCACCCAAAAGGCCTCAGCAAGCTGAGGCCCTACACCGAAATCAGACCTTCGGCCCGCCCTGCGCGAGGCTGCGCGCGCGGAGACGGAGGCCGTTGAGGCGGATGAAGCCGGTCGAGTCGCTCTGGTTATACCAGCTCTTCACGCCCTCCATGGACGCGATGTTCATGTCGTAGAGCGAGTATTTCGACTTCCGGCCGCAGGTGATGATGTTGCCCTTGTAGAGCTTCAGCCGGACGGTGCCGGAGACATAGCGCTGGCTCTCGTCCACGAGCGCCTGGAGCGCCTCGCGCTCGGGGGCGAACCAGAACCCGTAGTAAACGAGCTCCGCGTATTTCGGGATGAGCGAATCGCGCAGGTGCATGACCTCGCGGTCCATCGTGAGCGACTCCACCTGCCGGTGGCCCTGCATCAGGATTGTGCCGCCGGGGGTCTCATAGACGCCGCGTGATTTCATGCCGACGAAGCGGTTCTCGACCAGGTCAACGCGGCCGATGCCGTGCTTGCCGCCGAGCTTGTTGAGGGTCTTCAGCACGCCGGCGGGCGAGAGCTTCTTGCCGTTGACCGCGGTGCAGTTGCCGCGCTCGAACTCGAGCTCGACGTATTCCGCCTTGTTCGGCGCGTCCTCGGGCGAGACGGAGAGCTTGAACATGCCCTTGTTCTCCTTGGTGGTCGGGTCGAACCACGGATCCTCGAGGATGCCGGCCTCATAGGAGATGTGGAGGAGGTTTCGATCCATCGAGTAGGGCTTCTTGAGCGAGGCCTCGACCGGGATCTTGTGCTTCGCGCAGTAGGCGATCATCTCGGCGCGGCCGGGGAACTCGTCGCGGAACTTCTCGATCTTCCAAGGGGCGAGGATGGCGAGGCGGGGGTTGAGCGCCATGTAGGTCAGCTCGAAGCGGCACTGGTCGTTGCCCTTGCCGGTGGCGCCGTGGGCGACGGTGTCGGCCTTTTCCTTCTTCGCGATGTCCACCTGCGCCTTGGCGATGAGCGGCCGCGCGATGGAGGTGCCGAGATAATACTGGCCCTCATAAACGGCGTTGGCGCGGATCATCGGGTAGATGAAGTCGCGGGCAAACTCCTCCGTGAGATCGAGCGTGTAGTGCTTGGAGGCGCCGGTGGCGCGGGCCTTCTGCGGGAGGCCCTTCAGCTCCTCCTCCTGGCCGATGTCGGCGGCGAAGGTGACGATCTCCGCGTCGTAGGTTTCGCGGAGCCATTTGACGATGACGGACGTGTCGAGGCCGCCCGAGTAGGCGAGGACGATTTTCATGGTGAAGGGCGACTGTGGGGAGACCGCGCCGCGGCAGGCAAAGTAAAAACATTGCCAGTTCGCGGCCCGGCGGCGGCGGCCGGGCGTAATCCTACGCAGCCACAGGTTCATCACCGCTTTACCCCGTGAAAATTGCGCCGAAACCTCCTTCGTGAACACTCACGCGGGTCAGCGAATATCATCATCCATCATCCGATCATGTCAGCAACCCGCCATGCTTATCTTACACTCATCTGCGCCGCCGCGCCGCCGCGTCGCCGGCTTCACGCTGGTCGAAATCATGATAGTCACGGTCATCATCGGCCTCCTCGCCTTGTTGGGGATGCCCGCGCTTCAGAAATCCCGCCGCTCCTCGCAAAATAACCGGTTCATCTCCGATCTGCGCGTCTTCGCCCAAGCCTTCGAGTCCTACTCGCTGGTCAACGGCGGCTGGCCGCCCAACAGCGGCAGCGGCACCGTGCCCGCTGGCATGGAAGCGGAAATCCGCCACGCCAACTGGGCCAAGGCCAACACCGTCGGCGGCCTCTGGAACTGGGACAACAACAACTTTGGCGTCATTGCCGGCATCTCCACGACCGGCGTCACCGTGACGGATGCCCAGATGGCCGCCATCGATCGCCGGGTTGACGATGGCGATCTCACGACCGGTCTTTTCCAAAAGATCGGCACGCGGTTCACCTACATCCTGGAGAATTGATTGCGGGCGCCCGGGCGGGTCCGCGGCCTTTTGCGCCGCCCCCGTCCGGGCAGCCCCTTATTTCCGTTTCGCCGCGAGCGTCGCCAGAATCGCCTTCTGCATGTGCAGGCGATTCTCGGCCTCGTCGAAAATGATCGAGCGGGGGCTCGCGAGCACCTCAGGCATCACTTCCTCGCCGGCGTGCGCCGGCAGGCAGTGCATGAAAAGCGCGTCGGGCTTGGCCGCCGCGAAGAGTTTTCCCGTCACCGCATAGGGCGACATGAGGCGGATGCGTTCCTTGGTCTCCTCCTCCTTGCCCATGCTCACCCACACATCGGTGTAAACCACGTCCGCGCCACGCACCGCCTCGTGCGGATCAGTGGTGAACTGGTAGGCGGCCTTGGGATCGAAGCCCTCTTTCGCGAGCAACGCGTCGCACTCGGCCGCGGGCGCGAAGCCCTTGGGGCCCGCGAGCGCGATCTTCATGCCGAAGAGGTTCGCGCCGAGGATCCACGAGTTGGCCATGTTGCAGGCCGTGTCGCCGAGAAACGCGATCTTCCGGCCGCGGAGCGACTCGACGAGCGCCTTGCCCGTCGTGCCGCGCGCCCACCGCTCCGCCATCGTGAAGGCGTCCGCGAAAATCTGGCACGGGTGCAGGAAATCCGTGAGCGCGTTGATCACCGGGATCGATCCGGCCGCGGCGAGCTGCTCGACATCCGCATGATCATAGGTGCGCACGATCAACCCGTGCACGAACCGCGACAGGACCTTGGCGGTGTCCTCGATGGTCTCGCCGCGGCCCAGCTGGATGTCGTTTTTGTTCAGGAAAAGCGGATTGCCGCCCAGCTCGTGGATGCCGACCTCGAACGAGACCCGGGTGCGCGTGGAGGACTTGGAGAAAATGAGCGCCCACGTCTGGCCCCGCAGCGGCTGAGGCGCCCCGCGCTTCCCTCGCGTGCGCTTCAGCTCACGGGCCAGCGCGAACAACTTCGGCAGCTCGGCGCGCGCGAAGTCGGTTTCTTTCAGGAAGTGCTTCATGGGAAGCGGACGGGTTTAAGTGCGCGGCGCGCCGCGGACGAGAGGAAACTTCGCGCGCCGCTCACGTCTTGGCCGCCAGCGCCGCGCGGAAAATCTCGACGGACTTTGCCAGCTCCTCGGCCGTCGCGTTCAGCGGCGGGAGCAGGCGCACGACGTTGCCGCCCGCGCTCGGCGCGAGCAGGCCGCGCTCGCGCAGCGCGGCGAGCCACGGCGCCGGATCGCTCTTCAGCTGCACGCCCACGAGGTAGCCGAAGCCGCGCACGCCGGCGACGTGCTGCGGAAAATCCGCCGCGAGCTGCCGCAGCGCCGCGTGCCACGGGCCGCTCTGCGCGCGCACTTTTTCCATCAGCTTGTCGCGCTCGATCACATCGAGCACCGCGAGCGCGGCGGCGCACGCGAGCGGGGTGCCGCCGAAGGTCGTGCCGTGGTTGCCGGGATGAAACAGCTCCGCGTGTTTTTCCCGCACCCACATCGCGCCGATCGGGAAGCCGCCGCCGAGGCCCTTGGCCATGCCGATGGCGTCGGGCGTCACGCCCGCGTGCTCGAAGGAATAAAATCTCCCCGTGCGCCCCACGCCGCACTGCACCTCGTCGAGCAGCAGGAGCAGGTTGTGCTGATCGCAGAGCGCGCGCAGCCCGCGCAGAAATTCCGGCGTGCACGGATTGATGCCGCTCTCGCCTTGGATCGTCTCGACGAAGATCGCAGCGGTGTCGGCGTCGATCAGTGCGGCGAACGACTCGAGGTTGTTGATCTCGCCGAACGAAAAGCCGGCGACCATCGGCTTGAATCCCTTCTGGATTTTTTCCTGCGGCGTCGCGCTCATGCCGCCGAAGGTCCGGCCGTGAAACGCGTTCTTCGCGCAGATGATTTTGTAGCACTTGCCGTCCTCGCCGCCGGCCTTCTGCACGCCATGCAGCCGCGCGAGCTTGATCAGCGCCTCGTTGGCCTCGGCGCCGCTGTTGCAGAAAAACACCCGGCCCGGCCCGGCGTAGCCCACGATCCGGCGGGCGAGTTCGCCCTGCTGGGGATTGCGAAAGAGATTGCTGACGTGAATCAGCTCCGCCGCCTGGCGCTGCACGGCCGCGACCCAATGAGGGTGGCAGTGGCCGAGCGCGCTCACGGCGATGCCCGAGGTGAAATCGAGGTAGGCGTTGCCCGCGTCGTCCCACACTTGCGCGCCGCGGCCGCGCACGAGCGTGAGGGCGGGACGCGCGTAGTTTTTCAGGACATGCGCGTCGTAGAGCTCGGCGGTGACGGTGCGGACGATGGAGGGAGAGGTCATGGGACGGCCCGCTAATTCACGCGAATTGGCGCGGAAGAAAACAAAGTTCGGGCATCAAACCAACACACTCTCACCGGTTTTTCCGGCCTGCGTGTTCATTCGCGTAATCCGCGGGCGGCTGTCACCCGTGCACAATCTCGGTGCCGATGCCCTTGTCGGTGAAGATTTCCAGGAGCAGCGAATGCGGCAGGCGGCCGTCAATGAAGTGCACGCGCTGCACGCCGTCCTCGAGCGCGCGGATGGCGCTCTGCACCTTCGGCCTCATGCCCTTGTCGATCACGCCCTTTTTCTTCAGGTCGTCCACCTGCGAGATCTTCAGCGTGGAGATGAGCGAGTCAGGATTCTTCGGATCGGCGAGGAGGCCGGGCACGTCGCTCATGTAAACGAGGCGGCGGGCGCGGAGCGCGCTGGCGACGCGGCCGGCGGCGGTGTCGGCGTTCACGTTGTAGGGCTTGCCGTCGTAGCCCTCGGCCACCGGCGAAATGATCGGGATGAAGCCTTCGCCGATTTCCTTCTTGATGAGTTTCACCTTCACCTCGGTGACATCACCCACGTAGCCGAGATCGATCGCCTTGCCGTCGTCGTCAGTCGTGAGCTTCTGGCAGACGAGCACGCTGTCGCCCGGCAGGCCCTTGGGCTTGCCCTTGGCGGCGGTGATGGCGTCGCACACATCCTTGTTCACGCTCTCGTCGAGCGTCTTCTTCACGATCGCGATCGTGGCCTCGTCGGTCACGCGGAGGCCGTTGACGAAATTGGCCTTCAGGCCCGAGGCGTCCATCGCGCGGCTGATGGCCTTGCCGCCGCCATGCACCACGACGACGTTGATGCCGCAGGCGGCCAGGAACGCGATGTCGGTCGACACCCGCACGCGCACGGCGGGGTTGGGATCATCCATGAAGCTGCCGCCATATTTGACGACAAACGTGGAGCCGCGGAAATCCTGGATATACGGCAGCGCCTCGAGCAGCACCTTCGCCTTGGCGGTCACATCGGCTACATTCATCGGCGGTCAGGCCACGCGGCCGGCGGCCGCGGTGGTGTGGTGGGAAAGCGAAAGAGCGTTCACGTATGCTGGGAGAAAGCCGACTAAGGCACGTGCGCCGCGCATTTCCATAAAAATTTTCAAGGGATCGCGCCGCGCGCTTTCGGCCGGCGACCCCGCCAAAATTCTTCTTCACTCCACGGCGGCGCGACTTCACTTGTCTCGCGTGCCCAGCACCGATCTCACCTTCGCCAGCCGCGACGCGCATCGCGCGTGGCTCGCCGCGCACGCCGCGCTGCCGGCGGGTTTTCGCGTCGGCGGGACGCGTTTCGACTTCATGCCGCGCGAGGCGCCCAAGCCCGCGAAGATGACGCTCACGCTCATCGCGCTCGATCAGCCGACGACGTCATTCGCCGCGCTCTTCACGAAGAACGCCTTCCCCGGCGCTCCCATCATCGTCGGCCGGAAGCGCCTGCCCGAGCCCGCGCTCGGGGCCGTGATCATCAACAACAAGATTTCCAACGTCTGCGCGCCCGGCGGCGTCGAGGCTTCCGAGCAAATCTGCGAGGCCACGGCACGGCAGCTCGGCTTTGCGCCGGCGCAAGTGCTCCCCTGCTCCACCGGCGTCATCGGCTGGGGCCTGCCCATCGAGGCCATCATGGGCGCGCTCCCGCAGGCCGTCGCCACGCTGCAAGGCCAGTCAATCCTCCCCGCGGCCGAGGGCATCGTGACCACCGATCTCTATCCCAAGATCCGCCGCGCCACGGTCGGCGCCGGCAGCATCGTGGGCATCGCCAAGGGCGCCGGCATGATCGAGCCCAACATGGCGACGATGCTCGTCTACATCCTCACCGACATCGCCGTGCCGCGCGCCGAGCTCCGCCCGATGCTCGCCCGCGCCGTCGATGCGAGCTTCAACGCCATCAGCGTGGACAGCGACACGAGCACCTCGGACACCGTCGTCGCCCTCTCCTCGGGCAAAGTGCCGTTCAACGACTGGGGCACCTTCGAGCGCGGCCTGCACCAGGTCTGCCGCGACCTCGCGGAGGACGTCGTGCGCAACGGCGAGGGCGTGCGTCACGTGATCCGCGTGACGGTGAAGAACGCCGCGAGCCTCGGCCTGGCCCGCGCCCTCGGCAAGGCGATCGTCAACGGCCCGCTCTTCAAGTGCGCCGTCGCCGGCAACGATCCCAACGTGGGCCGCCTCATCCAGGCGATCGGCAAATACGTCGGCGCGCACGCCGCCGGCACCGACCTCTCAAAATTGAGCGCGCGCATGGGCGGCGTGGAGATTTTCGCCCGCGGGGTGTTTCAGCTCGATCCGACGAAGGAGGCCGCGCTCGTCGCGCACCTCAAGGGCGCGGAGCTCTACCAGAGCGCCCCGTCGAAGGACGGCGTCTTCGCCGCGCCCGTGGACTACCCGCCGCACGAACGCGCCGTGGAGCTCGAGATCGACATCGGCAACGGCGCCGCCTCCGCGATGGTCCTCGGCGGCGACCTCACGCACGAATACGTGAGCGAGAACGCCGACTACCGGAGCTGAGCAGCAGGGTGCCTCCCCGGGAGGATGCAACTGCCAGCGGAGACGCGGGCGCGATCGGCTTCATGCACAAACTTCGGTGGCCAGTTGCCCCACAGGGCAGGTCGCGCCCAAGAGCCCTTTCGGCGCCGAGATTGAAGCTGTCGACGGAATCGGCAGCAGCTGCCCGCGCGTGCGAGCAGGCCGGCGGGGTTGAGCTAACAAAATTTCAGACGGGAAGGCATGGCTGGCGGGATGCGATGCGGAGTTTCAATTCGCTGCCGGCCTGGAGGCCGTGGCCTTCAGCGCCACTTTGACATTCTCGCCCTCAGTCCAGAATCCCTGCGACGTTGAGTATTCGAGGAGGCGCAACCCGGCGTAAAGAGCAGCGCCGCGACCAGCAGCACCGCGGTGTTGGTTGGGTGTGTTATCGTGGGAGAATTGATTGTGGGACCCGACGCTTTTCACGTCAGGCGGGAGGCGCGGTCCCGGCTGCCGGCCGCGATGAAGAGAGCCGCAACAACGAGCGATCCCGCCACCGCGAAGGTGACACGCATCCCCGTGGCCACGGCCGCCGGCGCCGCCGCGGTGAGATCGTTTGTCGCCGCGGCAAGCGCGAACACTGCGCCCATCGTGGACGCGCCGGTGATGCGCCCCAGATTGCGCGAGAGATTGAGCAGACCGGAGACGCTGCCGCGCTGCTCCGCCCGGAGGCCGGTCATGACGGCGGTGTTGTTGGCCGTCTGAAACATCCCGTAGCCAGCGGTGACAACGACGAGCGGGCCGATGAAGCCGGCAACCCGGAACGTCGCCGGCAGCAGCGAGATCGCAAACGAACCCGCCGCCATCCCGACGAGCCCGGCCACCGTCATGCGGTGCACACCGAACCGATCCGCGAGGCGACCGGCGGGCAGAGCCGTAAGCGCGGCGACGAGCGGGCCGATCGAAAGGACGAGCCCAACCCGGGCGGCATCGAGCCCGAGCGTCCGCGAAAGATAAAACGGCCCAATCACGAGCGTCGCGGTGACAACCGCCGCGACAAGAGCACTCGTGGCGAGGCTCGCGCCCAGCGTGCGATCGCGGAACATCGCCATGCGAATCAACGGCGAGGCGGCTTTCTTTTCGGCGAAGACGAAAAGACCGGCGCCCACGACCGCGGCGCCAAAGAGCGCCGCGTTGAGCGCACCGAACCGGCCCCGCCCCAGTGTCACGGCGAGGGCGTAGGTCGTGAGCGTCGCGGCTAGGAGCAGCGTGCCCAGGTAATCGAAACCCACGCGTGTGGATCGTGGCGCGAGGCGATCGGCGGGCAGGTGGCGGCGCGCGAGCAGAAATGCCGCGAGGCCGAGCGGCACATTGACGAGAAAGACCGCCCGCCAGCCAAACGCGGCGATCAGCAGTCCGCCGAGCGAAGGCCCGAGCGCCGTGCCGATCGCGGACATCGTGCCGAGCAACCCCATCGCGCCGCCCATTTTGCTCTTTGGCACCGTCTCGCCGACGAGCGCCAGCGCGAGCGCCATCATGATCGCGCCACCGACACCCTGCGCCGTTCGCGCGACGATCAGCCATCCGAGCGCGGGGGCGAGGCCGCTCAGCACTGAAGCCAACGTGAAGAGAATGATTCCCGCGAGGAGCAGCCGGCGGCGACCGGCCATGTCGCCGAGCCGCCCGACGCTCACAATCAGCGCGGTGAGCGCGAGCAGGTTGGCGAGGACCACCCACTGAACCGCTTGGAAGGACGCCGCAAACGTCCGGGCCAGCGTCGGCAACGCGACGTGGGCGATGCTCGTGTCGAGCGAGGACAGAAGCATGGTGAGTGAAAGGCCGGCGAGCGCCCAACGCGCCGAAGGCGCGCGGGCCTCGCTCTCGGCGCCGAATGGGTCTCGTGCGGCTGTGGCCGTGTTCGTCATGCCATCAGACTAACACCGGGCCAAAAATGCCGGAAGGCGCGCCGTATGCACTGTGTCCGTGCGTTTGACGCCATCTCACGCGCGAACTACGGCTCGAGCATGTCGAGGCCTGATCTCAACCTGCTGGTCACCCTGGATGTGCTCCTTGCGGAGGGCAGCGTTGCGCGCGCCGCGCGGCGGTTGCGGCTGAGTCCGTCGGCGATGAGCCGGGCGCTGGCGCGCGTGCGAGAGGCGACGGGCGATCCGCTGCTGGTGCGGGCCGGGCGCGCGCTGGTGCCGACGCCGCGGGCTTTTGAGCTGCGTGAACACGTCAGCCGGCTGGTGCAGGACGGTGAAGCGGCGCTGCGGCCGGTGGGAAAGGCTGACCTTAAGAAACTCACGCGCACGTTCACGTTGCGGACGAGCGATGGCTTCGTGGAGAACTTCGGTCCGGACCTCATCGCCCGCATCGGACGGGAGGCTCCTGGCGTGCGACTGCGTTTCGTGCAGAAGCCCGACAAGGAGAGCGCCCCGTTGCGCGAGGGGATCGTCGATCTCGAGACGGGCGTGGTGGAAAGGACGACCAGTCCGGAATTGCGGACGCAGGCGCTGTTCCGGGACCGGTTCGTCGGCGTCGTGCGACTAGGGCACGCGCTGGGCAAGGGCAGGATCACGCCAGAGCGCTATCTGGCGGGCCGTCATGTCAGCGTCTCGCGGCAAGGCATCCAACAGGAGCAGATCGACGGAGCCTTGGAGCGCCTCGCGTGAAACGGGAAGTCGTCACGATCGTCGGTGGCTTTGCGACGGCGCTGGCGCTGGCGCGCGGCTCCGACTTGATCGCGAGCGTGCCCGAGCGCCACACCGGCAACTTGCGCACGGGTATGCACAGTTTCCCACTGCCGTTCTCGACGCCGCAGATCACCGTCTCCTTGCTCTGGCATCCCCGCCTGGACGCCGATGCCGCGCACCGCTGGTTGCGCGATGTGGTCCGGGCAATCTGCGCGGCAAAAGCGCCCTAGCACAAAATCCACGAGGGCGCCGAAGGGCGGCTTCATTTCGGGCTCCCAGCGAAATTCCGCGCTGCGCCTTTTCGGACCGGCGGCGAACGGAGTCGCCGCCCTACCGCAGGCGATCCGCCCGGAAACACACCACGCAGTCCGAGCCGTCCGCCGTGGCCAGCCAGCGCGGCTGCAGCGCCGCAAACTCCCGGTCGATCGCCGCGCGTAGGCCGCCCACCTCGATCACGACGATGCCGTGGGGCTCGAGGCGGTCGCGCGCTTGCCGGAGCAGCTTGCGGATGATCACGAGGCCGTCGCGGCCGCCGTCGTGCGCCAGGCGCGGCTCGGCGGCGAATTCCGGCGCCTGCGTGTCCACGTGCGCGCTGGGCTCGTAGGGCGGGTTGCTCAGGATCACGTCGTAGCGCGCGGGTGGCACGGCATCGAGCACATCGCTTTCGAACAGCTTCACGCGCGCGGCGAGCCGGTGCGCGGCGACGTTGATTTTCGCCACCTCCAGCGCGTCGGCCGAGAGATCGCAGGCATCAACCTGCGCGGCGGGAAACTGGTGCGCCAGGAGGATCGCAAGGCAGCCCGAGCCCGTGCAGACATCCACGGCGCGACGAACTTTTTTTCCCGCCGGCAGGAGCGAGGCGAGTTCGCCGGGAATGATTTCCAAAAAATAGCTGCGCGGGATAATCACGCGCTCATCGACGTAGAAGCGGTGCTCACCGAGCCACGCCTCGCGCGTGAGGTAGGCCGCGGGCACGCGCTCGCCGATGCGGCGGCGGAAGATCTCCGCGAGCTTCGCACCCTCGGCCGCGGTGAGTTTTTTTTCGAGCACCTCCGGCTTGCTGTCGAGCGGCAGGCCGAGAGCGTGCAGGATCAGGTAGAGCGCCTCATCGTGCGCGTCGGCCGCGACCTGGCCGAGCGCGACGCCGGCCCGGGCATACTCCGCCTCGGCCCAGTGCAGCCAGGCTCCGGACGTGGCGAGTTGCCCAGTCCCACCAGCCGCACGCCTGCCCGCGCCGGCACTCATCCCACGACCAGGCTGAACAGGATCACAAACGGCGCCGCCATCACCGCCGCGCAGAGCCCGAGGAACTGCCGCACCGGCGGAAATTGAAACGCGATCAGGAGCCCCAGGCCCGCCCAGCGCGCGATCGCCAGGTAGGTCTCCTCGCTGATGAAGCCCCAGTAGCGCAGCAGCATGCCGCCCGGCAGCGGCGGCACCGGCAGCAGGTCGAGCACCATCAGCATCGCGCAGATGGAGAGGATGCCCAGGGTGAGCTCGCGCACTTTCAACTCACCGGTGGCGCGCAGGAGGAGCCCGCCGATCACCGCGGCCAGGAGGCCGAGGAGGATGCACATGCCGAAGCCCGCGAACTGCACGAAGAGTTCTCCGCGCCGCGGGTTTTTGAAATAGGCGGGGTTGGTCGGCACCGGCTTGGTCCACGCGAGGAAGAAGTTGATGCGCGTGAGCTGCGGCTGGAAGAAGAGCACGCAGACCAGCGGGAGGACCACGGTGCCAATCAGGTCCACGTGCGGCGGCGGGTAGAGGGTCACGCGGCCGTCGCTGCGCGGCGTCGGATCGCCGAGGCGGTCGGCCAGCCAGGCCTGCGCGTAGGCACGCAGCACGAGCACCGAGAAAATCAGGAGGAAAAAGATGATGCCCGTGCGCAGTTGCTCGGGACTGAGGCCGAAATCCATCCCTCAATTCTTTGCCGGCGGTGTCAGCTGCGCAACGAGCTTTTGTTTCTGCCCCTGCAGCTTGGGCTCATCGACCGTCGCGAGCAGGGCCTTGGCGTGGTCCGCCTTGCCGAGCTTGAGGCAGATGTTGGCGGCGTGCAGGCGCATGGTCTGGCGCTCGATGGCGGTGGGGGCTTTTTCTTCCAGCGCGCTCCACGCCTTGAGCGCCGCATCCCAGTCGGGTTTCTCCAGATCGTAGAACGACTCGGCGTAGCGGTAGGCAAATTCGAAGCGCTCGGGCGCGAGTTCGGCCGCGGTGCGGAAGGCCTCGTGCATGGCCTTGTCCAGCGTGTCGCGGGTCCACTCGGCGGCCTTGAGGAAGACGTCGCGCGCCTCCGCGAGCACGGTGCCAAGCTGGTAGTGGTAGAGCGGCTCCTTGGGCTCGAGCTTGATGGCGGCGATGAAGTAGGGCGCGGCCTGGAGGGGCTTGCCATCCTCGGCGAGGAGGTTGCCGAGCTGGTTTTTCACGAGCGCGATGTCGGGATCGAGCTGGTTGGCCTTGAGCAGAATCGCGGCGGCCTCCTTCCGCATGTCGGTCTTGCTGAGAAAATATCCGTAGGCGGCGAAGGCCGCGGCGTAATTGGGGTTGTGCCGCACGAGCAGCTCGTAGTCGTGCGCGAGCGCCTGCATCTGCTGGCGGAAGGAGCCCTCGTCGAGATTCTCGCCCTGCCGGGCCGCCGTGGCGAACAAGTCGCGCTGTTGCTCCGCGAGCCGGCGGAGCGTGCGCTCGGCGAGGTTCTGGCCGGCGGGCTCGGCGTCGCCGGCGCGCAGCGGGACCAGCGCAAGTCCGAAGAAGATCACCACGGACAACACGGATAGCACAGATGCAGGGCTGACACTGAAGCCGGCCGCTGGTTTTTTTCTTATCAGTTTCATCCGTGTAATCCGTGGTTAAAAATAATGGCTGGGTCCGGGTCCGACACCCTCACTCCGCCAAGGTGCCGGCGTAAACATTCATCCGCATCGCCGCCGGCCCTGAGCCGGTCGAAGGGCGCAGGAAGCCCACGAGCGTCTGCCCGCTCTCGCGCGCAAATTCCACCGCCGCCGAGGTCGGCGCCGAGATCGCGGCGACACACGGGATGCCGGCGGCCAGCGCCTTTTGCATCAATTCAAAGGAGACCCGGCCGCTCACGAGCAGAATGTGGTCGGCCAGCGGCAGGGCCTCGGCGAAAAAGGCCCGGCCGATGAGCTTGTCGAGGGCGTTGTGGCGGCCGACATCCTCGCGCACCGCCTCAAGCGCTCCGTAGCCGGTGAACAACCCGCTCGCGTGCAGCCCGCCCGTCGCCGCGAAGCCCGCCTGCGACGCGCGCAGCTGCGCCGGCAACGCCGCCAGCACCGCGCGGCGGGGCGCCAGCGGCCGCGCGATCGCCGGGAACTGCGCGCGCACGGCCGCAATGGTGGCTTTGCTGCAAATGCCGCAGCTCGACGAGGTGAAGACGTGCCGCGTGAGCCGCGCCGGATCGAAGCCGGCGCCGGGGGCGAGCAGCACATCGAGCACGTTTTCGCGCGCCGCTCCTGCCGTCGCGCCGGCCTCCGGCGTGCAATAGACCAGGTCGAGCACATCGTCGCGCCGCCGCACGATGCCCTCGGTCACCAGAAAACCCGCGGCCAATTCGCGGTCGTGGCCCGGCGTGCGCATCACGACGGCCACGCTGTGGCCGGCGACGCGGATTTCCAGCGGCTCCTCGACGGCCAGCGCATCGTCGCGGACCGCACCGGGCGCGACGCCCTCGTGGCGCGCGATGGGCACGTGGCGAAGGGCGGATGCGAGGGACACGCGAGGGAAATAGGGTTACTTGGTTTCTTTGGACTTTGCTTCCGCCTCTTTGAGCGCCTCCTGCATCGCTACCTGAATTTTTTCGAGAATGGGTCCAAGAAGCCTCTGCGTTGCGGTCATGGTTTTTTGCATGACTACGGGCATCTTATTCACGAACGCCTTGCCAGCGGGGCTCTCGTAGAACGCGATCAAGCCGTCCAACTCCTCTTGGGTGAAGCTCTCACGATAAATGTCGAAGTAGAGCTCCTTCATTTTATCCCAAGTCACCTGCTCCTTCATATTGGCAACCATCTTCCTCCTGAAGGAGTCCAGGACCTCTTTTGCCTCAGACGGCAGAGACCTGCGCTGTATCATCTCATCCATGCTCTGCTTCATCATGTCGTCCACTTGACCAAACATGCTTCCGACGAGTTTTTGAACTTCGGTAACCTCAAGCAGCCGCTCGATCGATTGTTTGCTCGGTTCCGCAGCGTGAACCGCGAGGGCCGCTACGGCTGTGCAAAAAAAAGCTCTCATTACATTCATGGGATGGGCGTTTTTGGGATGGGAGATTTCGGGAGCACCGGCACGCAATCGTTTTCAGGCTGGCACCGCCACGGTTTTCCATAACGTGTGCGCATGAACACTTCGGCGCGCCCGCCCGACCGCTCCTTGCCCGGGCGGGGTGTCGCCTTCAATCCGCCCACTCGCTTCGAGCGCCTCCACCTCACGGCCGATCCGGACGCCGAACAGCTCCCCGAGGAGGAACGACCGCACCCGCGCACGGAGTTTTTCCACGACGCCACCGAGTCCATTCTCACCAAGAACGACAGCCCCGACATCCCGTTTACCGTCGGCCTCAATCCCTACCGCGGCTGCGAACACGGCTGCGCCTACTGCTTCGCGCGGCCCTACCACGAGTATCTCGGCTTCTCGAGCGGCCTCGATTTCGAGACCAAGATCATGGTGAAGCTCCGCGCGCCGGAGCTACTGCGCCGCGAGCTGGCCTCGCCGCGCTGGGAGCCGCAGTCCATCGCGATGAGCGGCGTGACCGACTGCTACCAGCCCTGCGAGCGGCAGTTTCGCGTGACACGCGGCTGCCTGGAGGTCTGCGCCGAGCTGCGCCAGCCGATTTCCATCATCACAAAAAACGCGCTCGTCGCCCGCGATCGCGACCTGCTCGGCGAGCTCGCGCGCCACAGCTGCACGGCGGTCTATGTCTCCGTCACATCCCTTGACAATGATCTCGCCGGCAAACTGGAGCCCCGCGCCTCGCGCCCAGCGGCCCGGCTCCGCGCCATCCGCGAGCTGGCCGACGCCGGCATCCCCGTCGGCGCGATGGTCGCCCCGATCATCCCGGGTCTCAACGACCACGAGGTGCCCGCCATCCTCGACGCCGTGGCCGCGGCAGGCGCGCGCCGCGCGGGCTACGTCGTGCTGCGCCTGCCCTACGCGGTGAAGGACGTGTTCCAACGCTGGCTCGATGATCACGCGCCGACGAAAAAGGCCCGCGTGCTCGATCGCGTGCGCGCATTGCGGGGCGGCCAGCTCAACGTCTCCGAGTGGGGCGCGCGCATGAAAGGCGAAGGCATCTTCGCCGAGCAGATCCGCGATCTCTTCCAAGTCGCCGCCCGCCGCGCGGGGCTGAACCAGGAGCGCCACGCGCTCAGCACCGCCCATTTCCGCCGGCCCGGCGGGGAGCAGTTGACGTTGTTCTGACCGCACCGCTTGGCTCCGCTAAGCCCCATGTGCAGCCGCTTTCTCCTCCTCCAGCAACACTACCGCGACCTCCTCGCGCGGCTCGGCATCGCGGCGCCGGCGGAGTTTCTCTCGCGCTACAACATCGCGCCGGGCTCAGCCATCCCCCTCGTGCGGACGAAGCCGGCCGGGCGCGCGCCGGCGGCGCCCTCGCTCGCGCACCTGCACTGGGGCCTGGTGCCCGCGTGGGCAAAATCCGCCGACGGCGAGCCACTCCTCAACGCCCGCGCCGAGACGCTCGCCACCAAGCCCTCATTCCGGGACGCCTTCCGCGCCCGCCGCTGCATCATCCCGGCGAGCGGCTTTTATGAATGGGAAGCCGTGGGCCGCGCGCGCCGGCCGTGGTTGTTTCGCCGCCGCGACGAGCAGCCGTTTGGCCTCGCCGGCCTCTGGGAGAGCTGGCGCGCACCCGACGGCACCGCGTTTGAGACCTGTGCGCTCATCACCACGGAGCCCAATGATCTGATGCGCCCCATCCACCATCGCATGCCCGTCATGCTCACCCCGGAGCAATTCGCCCCCTGGCTCGATCCTCGCACGACCGAGCCCGAAAAACTGGCTCCTCTCCTGCGCCCGCCGGCGGCCGACACGATGAGCGCGCTCGCCGTCGGCCCGCACGTCAGCCACGTGCGCCACGAAGGCCCCGAGTGCCTCACCCCGGCGGCTCAGCATATCGCCGGCGATCCGCAGCTCTCGCTGGGCTTGGAATAGGCCGCGTTCGACTGTTGTAGGCGGGGTGTCCTCACCCCGCATTCGTTTCCGGCATCGCAAGCCGCGGGGTGAGGGCACCCCGCCTACAGCCAATCCACCGATCTCCGCGCTGCGCTTTGAAACCTTGTGCGCCCGGGCGCGGTCTGCGAAGACCTCCCGCGCTTCCGCGCCGAATTTGAACCTCCTCGATCGCCACATCTTCACCAGCGTGCTGTTCACCTGCGCGGCCGCGGTCGGCCTTTTCGCCTTTGTGGTGGCGCTGCCCAATGTCGTGCGCGAGCTCATCGGCCCGCTCATGTCGGGCCAGATCGATCCCGGCACCTTCGGGCGGCTCGTCGGCCTGCTGCTCCCTTTTGCGATCTCCTACGCGCTCCCGATGGGCGTGCTCACCGGCGTGCTGCTCACTCTCGGCCGCCTCTCGGCCGACAGCGAGATCACCGCGATGCGCGCCGCGGGCATCGGCGTCACGCGCATCGCCTGGCCGGTGCTGCTGCTCGGGACCGCCTGCTCGGCCCTCGCGCTCTACGTCAACTTCGAGTCGATGCCCTGGGCGCGCGTGCAATACCACCGCGAGTTCGACGCCGCGATTCGCGCCGATCCCCTGCGCGTGATCGTGCCGAAGACCTTCATCCGCGATTTCCCCAACCATGTGCTCTACGTGCGCGAAAAGGACGGCTCCATCCTCCGCGACATCTGGCTCTGGGAACTGGACGCTCAGTCGCGCGTGAAGCGGCTCGTGCGCGCCGAATCCGGCAGCATCGCCTACGACGAAGCCACCAACACCCTCGTGCCCACGCTGCTCGGCGTGAAGGCCGAGGAACGCGACGCCGAAAACCCCGAGGATTTCAGCAAGTCGCCGCGCGCCCCCTCCGTCGAGCGGTCCGAACAAGTCCAAATCTCCCTCGCCCGCTACAGCCGGCGCGAATCGCGCATGAAGGACGACTGGCTCACCTACGACGGCCTCCGCGCCAAACAAGCCGAGCTCGCCGCGAAGGCCCCGGCCCCGGAGAAACAGCAGGACCATGCCCGCGCGATCATGAAGCTGGCGATCGTGGTGCAGGAAAAATTCAACCTCGCGCTCGCCGTGCTCACGTTTGCCGTCCTCGGCGTGCCCCTCGGCATCAAGGTCTCGCGGCGCGAGACCTCCGCCAACCTCGGCCTCGCCGTCGCGCTCGTCATCGGCTTCTACCTGCTCACCGCCGCCGTAAAGGCGCTCGACCGCCACCCCGAGTTTCGCCCCGACCTCCTCATCTGGCTGCCCAACCTGCTCTTCCTGGGCCTCGGCGTGTGGCTCTTCCGCCGGATCGAGCGGTAGGGCGGGAGCCTGTCATTGCGAGGAGCGGAGCGACGAAGCAATCCAGCTGGATTGCCGCGGCGCACTTCGCGCACCTCGCAATGACAACGTAGGTGCGGGTTGAATATTGACGTTATATCAACGTCCCTCATGTCCTAGACTTTTCCGTTGTAGGCCCGCCCGCTGGGCGGGCAACCCGGCCAACGGCCGGGCCTACAGTCTAAAAACCAAGGGACGTTGGTATTACTCTGCCTGCATCGCCACCAGCCCGCTGCGCCCGTCGATCTCCGTCATCACCTGATCGCGCACCGGTATTGCGGCGCGATTCGCGAGCAGCTCGCGCGCGTGATCGTCGAGGCAGATAAACTCCACTCCCTGTGCGCGGCACGCCGCGAGCAGCTCGCGAAACAATCCCCGCCGCCCCATGCCCTCGATCTCGGCGTGGATCGTGAGCACGTTCACGCGGTCCGCGCGCAGGAGCGACAGGTAGTGCGACACGATTTTTTCGTCGGGATATTCCGGCCGGCCCATCAGCTCGTCGAAGGTCGGCAGCGTGCTGGGAATCTCGAGCGTGTTGAAAATCTTCCCATCCACCCGCGGGAAAAACGGCGCGCCCCCGCGCGTGTCGCTCGCGTAGAGCAGCCCGGCTCGCTCGTAGGCCTCGCGGCTGCGTGCATTGCTCTGCCAGCCGGCCGCACCGGCCGCGCGCGCCTCGCCGCCGAAGATGCGGCGGAACTCCGCGCGCGCCGCGTCAAACTCGGCCGCCACTTCCTCCTGCAACATGGCATGCAAGTAGTCCTGCCAGCGGTAGTGATTGTAGCAGTGGATGCCGACCTCGAAGCCCGCGTCGCGCACCGCGCGCATCGTGGCGGCGTTGCGCCGCCCGATGTGCGGCGCGGGGAGCAGCGTGCCGTTGAGCAGCGTGCGCACGCCGTAGATCGAAACGACGCTCGTGCGGCTCACCTTCTGGAAAAAACCCGGCCGCAGCACGCGCGTGATCGCCCGCCCCGTCTGATCCGGCCCGAGCGAAAACAAAAAGCACGCCGGCGCCCCGGCCTCGCGGCAATCCGCGACGAGGTTCGGCACGCCCTCGCGCGTGCCGCGATCGGTATCGACATCAACTTTCAGCGCGAGGCGGACAGGCATGGATCAAAAGCAAGAAGCTGGTGGAAGCGCAAAGACGCCAAGGCGCGAAGATATGAACCGAACGGAAAATTTAGGACCCGTTTTCAAAGTGCCGTTTTATACCAACGTCCCTTCGCTTTTGGACAGTCATTGCGAGGAGCGGAGCGACGAAGCAATCCAGCTGGATTGCCACGGCGCGCTGCGCGCACCTCGCAATGACAAAGGTCAAATATGAAGCAGACGCTGGTATTAGGTAAGCCAGCGCGCTTGCAATCGAGCTGACCAACGCGAACCCAAATGGGAAAAATGGCATTTTGAAGATCCGCCCTGGTTTCGTTTTTAGTCCGAGCTTCGCGCCTTGGCGTCTTCGCGCTTAACTTCCTTCACGTCACTCCAGCCGGTAATCTTTGTGCGCGAGGTGATAGTCGAGCGTCAGCTTGATCGCCTTCCTGAGGCCGACCTTCGGCGCCCAGCCGAGGTGCTTCTTCGCCGCGGCAATCGAGGGCACGCGTTTCTGGATGTCCTGATAATATTTCCCGAAATATTTTCCGCTCGGCACGACGACGGTCTTCGCCGCCTTCGCGTGCGCTGCGTAGTCGGGATAGTCCTTGAACGCCGCGATGATCAGCTTCGCGAGATCGGCCACGCTCACGTCGTTGCGCGGGTTGCCGAGGTTGAAGATCTGCCGCGAGGCGCAGCCGCCCTTGTTCTCGATGATGCGGAGGAGGGCGTCGATGCCGTCGTCGATGAACGTGAATGACCGGCTCTGCTTGCCGCCGTCCACGAGCTGGAGCGGCTTCTTGAAAATCACGTTGGAGATGAACTGGGTGAACAGCCGCGAGCTGCCCTCCTTCGGCTCCATGACGTCGTCGAGCTTCGGGCCGATCCAGTTGAAGGGGCGGAAGAGCGTGTAATCCACGCCGTCGCGCACACCGTAGGCGTAGATCACGCGGTCGAGGAGCTGCTTCGAGCAAGCGTAGATCCAGCGCTGGCGCTCGATCGGGCCGTAAACGAGACTGGTCGTGGCCTCGTCGAGCTTGGCGTCGTTGCTCATACCGTAGACCTCGGAGGTGGAGGGAAAGATGATCCGCTTCTTGTATTTCGCGCACTGGCGGACGACCGCGAGGTTGGCCTCGAAATCCAGCTCAAAGACCCGCAGCGGATCCTTCACGTATTGAATCGGGTTGGCGATGGCGACGAGCGGGATGACCGCGTCGCACTTCTTCACGTGATACTCGATATACTCCTTGTTGATCGTGATGTCGCCCTCGACGAACTTGAAGCGCGGGTGGCCCAGGCTGTCCTCGAGTTTGTGCGAGCCGATGTCCATGCCATAGACTTCCCAGTCTTTCTGCTCGAGGATGGCGCGCGTGAGCGAACTGCCGATGAAACCGTTGGCACCGAGGATGAGGACACGGAGGGGCATGGGCGCGACGAAATCGGGATAGAGGGAAATTGGAAAACGGAAAAGCTCAGAGCCGTTGACCCACGCGCAAATCGGGCGCGGGTGCGCCGCGCCATTCGGTCCTCGTCAGTTCGAGCGCGCCGTCGCCCGTCGCGATGACGAACGGAGAAACGGAAAGGATTTCGCCCGGCGCGCCGTGTTTTCCCTTTGTCACCGGCGAATCCGGCTCGGCCCACCACACCATCAGGCGCGCGCCACCGACATCGGTGAATGCCCCGGGATACGGATCGGTCACCGCGCGGATGAGGTTGAAAACCTGCCGTGAGGTTTGCGTCCACGCGATGCGGCCATCCTCGGGTTTTCGGCCGGTGAAATACGTGGCCTGCGAATCATCCTGCGGGGTCTCGTGCGCCGTGCCGGCGAGGAGCGCATCGATCTGGCGGGCAAGCACGGCGCGCGCGCAGGGCATGACCTTGCGAAACGCCTGCTCCGCCGTGTCGCGCGGCCCGATCTCCACGCCCTCCTGATCGACAACCGCACCGGCGTCGGCGGACTTCACCATGCGGTGGAGCGTCATGCCAATCCGCGACTCGCCATGGAGCACGGCCCAATTGATCGGCGCACGACCGCGATATTTCGGGAGCAGGGAGCCGTGCATGTTCCAGGCACCGAGCCGCGGCAGCGCCAGAATCTTGGTCCCGATCATGTGGCGGTAGTAAACCGAGAGGATCAGATCCGGCGCGAGCGCGGCGATGCGCTCGCGCCACTCGGGGGTGTTCACCGACTCGGGCGTGAAGACCGGGATGCCCCGCTCTCGTGCGGCGACGGCGGGAGTCTTGAACCAGATTTTCTCGTGCGGGTTGTCCTCGTGCGTGATGAGCGCGACGACGTTGTCGCCGCGCGCGAGCAGCAGCGACAGGCAGTCGTAGCCGACCTCGCTGTAGCCGAAGAAGAGGATGCGCGGCTTGCTCATGCGCCCTCCGCCCGCGGTGGCGTCGGCCAGAGCAGCCGGCGCAACTCCACCGGCGATGTCACCGGAGCCTGGCACGCAAAATCCTCGCACACGTAGGCGGTCGCGCGACCGTTGATCGGTTTCATGTCCGCGATCCAAGTGGAACGTGCGGCGAGCCACGACTGGCCTTCGTCGCCATCGGCCGCGAGCACCGCGCGGCGCGCACCGAGCGATTCATGCACGACCGCCGCCAGCGCGTGGAAATCCTCGCCCGTCGGATCGCCCGCGATCACGACGTGGCGCGGGGATTCGAGCGCGAGCTCCACGGCGCAGAGCATCTGCGGCATCGCGTGCGGCGCGCGGCTCCACTGCGCGCGAAACGCCTCGATGGTCTGGCGACCGCGGGCACGACGGGCGTCGTCGTGCAGCAGCGTGGCGAGGCGCAGGAGGTTCATCGCCGCCACGCTGCTCGGCGCGGGCTCGGCGCCGTCGTAGTCTTCCTTCAGGCGCAGCACGATGCTGGCATCGCCCGCCGCGGAGTTGAAGTAGCCGCCGCGCGCCTCGTCCCAGAACAATTCGTCCATGGTCGTCTGAAGCCGTTCCGCCCAGCGCAGCCAGCGCACGTCGAACCCCGCCTCGTAGAGATCGAGCAGGCCCTGGATGAAATACGCATAGTCCTCCGCGAAGCCCTCGGCTGCGCCGCGCCCTTCGCGCCAGCCGCGGAAGAGCACCCCGCGTTCGGCGTCGTGGAGTTCGCGCTCGATGAACTCCGCCGCGCGGACCGCCGCGGCGAGATAGTCCGCGTCACCCAGCACTTGGCGCGCGCGCGCGTAGGCCGAGATCATCAGGCCGTTGTTGGCGGTGAGAATCTTGTCGTCGAGCAACGGACGCGGGCGCGCGGATCGCACGGCACGCAGACGCGTCAGCGCGACGAGCAGGCGGTCGTTGGCCTGCTCGGGCGAAAGGGAGAACTGCCTGGCCGTCTCGGCGAGCGTCCGCCGCTGCGCGAGGATGTTTTTACCGCGAAACTCCCCGTGCGGATCAAGTCCCGCGGCGACGTTGCCATTTTCCTGCACGCCGAAGTGCGCGGAGAAAAATTCCGCGTCGCCGCCCAGCGCCGCGCGCAGCTCCGCCGCCGTCCAGACGTAGAACGCCCCCTCGGCGTGCCCGCCCTCGGCGAGGGCGCTGTCCGCATCCTCGGCCGTGTAGAATCCGCCCGCCGGCGCGGTGAGATCGCGGGCCACGTAGTCGAAGATGTCGCGCGCCATCCACGCGAAGCGCTCGTCGCCCGTCGCCTGCCGCGCCTCGAGGCAGTTGATCGCGATCTGCGCCTGATCGTAGAGCATCTTCTCGAAGTGTGGCACGAACCACGCCTCGTCCACGGAGTAGCGGTGGTAGCCGCCGCCGATGGCATCGTGCAGGCCGCCGCGCGCCATCGCGCGGAGCGTGGCCGCCGCGAGGCGCACCGCCTCCGCGCCCATCTCGCTGCCGAGGCCCTGCAAGGCCGCGATGCGGAAAAGGAAATTCAGGTTCGACGCGCGCGGGAACTTGGGCGCGCCACCGAAGCCGCCGTTCGCCGCGTCAAACGACTCGTAGAAATGCTCGAAGCCTTTCTCAAACGCCACACCCGCGGCCTCGGCCAGCGCACTCTCCCTCTCTCCCTGTCTCTCCGTCTCTCCGTCCCCTGTGGCCTTGCCCTCGTAGTGTTCCCGCAGCGTCGCGATCACGCGCTCGCCCTCGGCGACGAGTTTCTCCCGCTCATCGCGCCAGCCCTGCGCGATCGCGTGCAGGATTTTCGGGAAGCCCGCGCGGCCGTGCCGGTCCTCGGGCGGGAAATAGGTGCCGCCATAGAACGGCTTCAGCTCCGGCGTGAGCCACGCGCTGAGCGGCCAGCCGCCGTGACCCGTCATCGCCTGCACGTAGGCCATGTAAACCTTGTCCACATCGGGCCGCTCCTCGCGGTCCACCTTGATGGCGATGAAGTGCGCGTTGAGGATATCCGCGATCGCGGCGCTCTCGAACGACTCGTGCGCCATCACGTGGCACCAGTGGCACGTCGAGTAGCCGATGCTCAGGAAAATCGGCTTCTGCTCCGCGCGCGCGCGCGCAAACGCCGCCTCACCCCACGGCAGCCAGTGCACGGGGTTGTCCGCATGCTGGAGGAGGTAGGGCGACTTTTCGCGCGCGAGGGCGTTGGGCATGAGGGCCAGAGCCAAGGGCAAATCCCGGCGGAGGCAAAGCGGCAAAAAGAAACCGCTGTCATGCCGCTGGCAGCTCTCGCGATTGGTGTCACGGGCTCCGTGGCTTGCCTTTTGAGTCCGTGTTCGTGCATTCTTCACCGCATGGTTTCGCTTTCTACAGATGTTCCGTTGGGCACAGGAGCATACACTGTGAATGAGGTCGCGTGTTTTGCTAGAATGCATCCGGGCACTGCCCGTCGTTGGTTTTTCAGCAACAACATGGGCAAGGCCGTTGTTCCCGATAGGAATCCAGATCGCTTCCTGACCTTTATCGATTTCGTCCAAGCATTGGCCGTTAGAAATTTGCGGGTTAACCACCACGTTGCTCTGTCAACAATCAGAGAGGCGCTACAATACGCAAAAGACGAGTTTGGCATGGATCATCCATTCGCGCGCCGTCACAGGACCTACCTTGATGGCCGGCAGATTATCATTCGACCAGAGAATGCACCTGCACCGGTGCAGGCCAGCGGGCGAGCGAAGGGGCAACATGTGATGAAGCCCATCGTGGAGACTTATCTCCGAGACATCAGTTTCGACGCAGACCTAGGACTGGCGCGCCGTTATCTGGCCTATCAGTTTAAGGATCGTTGCGTGATGATGGACCCTGACGTCCAGTTCGGTCAGCCCTACGTCGAGTCGGCTGGCATTAGTGCGCGCCGACTGGCTGATGCCGTTCAAGAGGAGGGGAGCTTTGATGCAGCCGCTGAAGCATTTGGGGTCCACGTAGACGATGTTGTCGCAGCACACCGATTCATCGACGAACTCAAAGTCGCGTGAATGCGCCTGTCAGGCTTCTGCTCGACGAAAACACGGGGGCGCCGTTCGTCGCGGCTCTTCGCCAAGTGTCTGGCTTGAACAAGCGACAGCCGTGTGAGGTGGCGCACACGATCGAGCTGTTTGGCAAAGGCGCAAAGGACATAGAGTGGATTCCGAGGATAGTGAATGACCGTTGGCTACTTATCACCGAGGATCGCGGTCGAAATTCACGCCAAGAAGATCGGCTTCCGCAGCTTTGCCGACTTCATCGCATAACTCACGTATTGGTGTTGCCAGCCTTGCTCAGGCGCGGCGGCCAGTTCGAAAAGATGCGCGCGATATTGGCCGTTTGGCCCGAACTGCTGGCATTATCAGCAGAGCCGGTAGGGTTGCGGGCTAGGCTCAAATACTCCAGCTCAGCATGTAACGGATTCCGCTTGGAGCACGTGAGCTAACGCTAGCCCGATTGCGTCGCCTAGGCTCGGCTATTGCTCCATCTCGGCCAGCTTCGTCGCCGCGTTCTCCCACGCGGTCGTCGCCGCCGTGATTTCATCGACGATCACGCTCAGCTCGCGGTTGAGATGGTGGAACTTGCCCTTGTCCGTGTAGGACGCCGGGTCCTCCAGCGCCGCGGTGATTTCGTTCTGCTTCGCCTCCAGCTCGGAGACTTTCTTCTCCAGCTGGCCGACGTGCTCGCGGAATTTCCGGATTTCGTTCGGCGTCGCCTTCTTGGCGGCCGGCGCCGCGGGCGCCTTGGCGGCGGGAGCGGTGGCGGCTTTCTGCTGCACGGGCCGGGCGTCCGTGAAGCCGGCGGTGAGCGCGGCGCGGGCGTCGCCGGCCTTGGATTTCTCGAGGTAGTAGTCGTAGTCGCCGGCGTAGGGCGTGAGGCGGCCGCTGTGCACGTGGAGCACGGTGCCCGCGAGCGCGCGGATGAAGTGCACGTCGTGCGAGATGAAGATCAGCGTGCCTTCGTAGGCCTTGAGCGCGCCGATGAGCGAATCGATCGACTGGATGTCGAGATGGGTCGTCGGCTCGTCCATCAGGAGCAGGTTCGGCGGCTTCACGAGCAGGCGCGCGAGCGCGAGGCGGGACTTCTCGCCGCCGGAGAGGACGCCGATGGGCTTGTGCACATCGTCCTTGCGGAAAAGGAACGCACCGAGGATCGCGCGCGCCTGCTGCTCGGTGAGCTGATTCTCGTTCGTGCGCAGCGACATCACGTTCTCGAAGACCGTCAGCGACGGATCGAGGTTGTCCATGCGGTTCTGCGCGAAGTAGCCGGGCACGACGTTGCTCCCGAGCTCGCGCACCCCGGCCTGAATCGGAATCGCATCGCCGAGGATCTTCAGGAGGGTGGACTTGCCGGCGCCGTTGGGGCCGACGAGCACGATGCGCTGGCCGCGCTCGGCGGTGAAGTTGAGATCCCGGTAGACGACATGATCGCCGTAGGCCTGCTGCACGTGCTTGAGCTCGATCACCTTGAGCCCGGAGCGCGGCGGCTGGGGAAACTTGAAATTGATCCGCTTCAGCTCCTCGTGCGGCTCCTCGATGGCGACGGCCTCAAGGCGCTCGATCTGCTTCTCCTTCGACTTGGCGCGCGAGGCCATCGAGGCCTTGGCACCGAAGCGATCGACGAATTTCTGAAGGTGCGCGATCTCGCGCTGCTGGTTCTTGAAGAGCGCGGCCTGCTGGGCCTTCCGCGCCTCCTTCTCCTGGAGGAAATTGTCGTAGTTGCCGTGGTAGTAGTGGAGCGTGCCGGCCCGCAGCTCGAGCATGCCGGTGCACAGGGCGTTGAGGAACGCGCGATCGTGGGAGATGACCACGAGGCCGCCGGGGTAGCGCGTGAGATAGTCCTGGAACCACAGCAGCGCCTCGAGATCGAGGTGGTTGGTGGGCTCGTCGAGCAGCAGGAGCGCGGGCTCGGCGACGAGCAGGCGCGCGAGGTGCGCGCGCATCACCCAGCCGCCGGAGAAGGTCTTCGCGAGCTTGTCGGCGTCGCCTTCCTTGAAGCCCAGGCCGGCGAGGATCTTCTTCGCGCGGGGCTCGAGCGTGTAGTCGATGTCGAAGTCGTCGTCGGTGGGCTCGAGTTTCTTCCCGCTGGTGGCGATGTGCAGGATGGTCTCCTCGCCGGCGGGCGCGCTCTCCTGCGGGAGGAAGCCGAAGTCCGCGCCGCGCTCCCACTCGATGGTGCCGGTGTCGGGCCGCTCCTCGCCGAGGATGAGGCCGAAGAGCGTGGATTTACCCGCGCCATTGGGCCCGATGAGCCCGAGCCGATCGGTGCGCGCGATGAAGAGCGACACGTCGGAAAACAGTTCGCGGGTGCCGTAGGACTTGGAAACGTCGGCAATGGTGAGCATCGGAACCGGATAACAGACCGGGTCGCGGGCGTGGCGTCAACGAACAGTTGTTTTTGTGGGAGGAGCTTTCCGCCCCGACGCGCTATCACCCCTGCAAGCAGTAGAAGCCCTTCCCACCCGATCTCACCGCGCCGCCATCAGCGCCACGCAGCCCGCCACCGCCAGGACGCCGCCCAGAATCGCGCGACGCGGCGGGCGGTCGCCCTCGAGCCAGAACGCGATGGGAATCGAGAGCAGCGGCGCCGTCGCCGCGATCGGGAGCACGATGCCGCTGGGCGTGGTCGCCAGCGCCCACTGGTAGCAGCCTACGCCGAGCACCGGGCCGGCGAGACCGTTGCCCAACATCCAGAGATCGCCCCGCCGCCGGTCGCCGGGCACGGCCTCAGCCGGCGTCGCCGGCAGCCGCCCGATCAGGCGCAGCACGAAAAACCAGATGACGACAAACACCAGCCCCGCGAGGATGCGCTGGTAGGCGGTGGTGAGGCCAAACGCGGCGTTGTTCGCCACCTCGCCCGCGGCCTCGGCGACGTTCACGCCCTTGCGGCTCACCAGCGCGCCAAAACCCTGCCCGCAGGCCGACAGAAACCCGAAGAGAAACCCGATCGGCTGCACCTGCACGCGCGGCGGACTCGCCCGGCTCGGCGTAATCGCGATCGCCACGCCCGCGAGGATGAGCGCACCCCACGCGATTTGCGCGGCGGTGAGCGGCGTGCCGAGCCACAGCCACTCGCCCAGCGCCGCGATCGGCGCGGCGAGGCACTGCGTCATCAGCACCGTGAGCCGGGAGCCCAGCAGCGGCAGCGCCGCAAACACCGCGAGATCACCGAGCCCCATGCCGATGACGCCGCTCGCGAGAAACCACGGCACGCTCGCGCTCCCCAGGCCGCCGCCCAGCGTGTGCGCAAACGCCCCGAGCAGTAGCGTCGCGACGATCAGCCGGCCGGTGTTCGCGCGCACCGGGCCCAGCAGGCGCACGCTGCGGCTGGCGCAGGTGGCGTTGAGCGCGAAGAAAAACGCGGCGAGGAAGGAGGCGAGCATCGGCGGCGGCCGAGCGCAGCCGCGGCCGGGGCGCGACGCGAAGGTTTTTTGTGGCGTTGCGTTTCAGCGCCTCTCTATGTCTCGCGGCACACCTGCCATGAAATCCAAGCGCCCGACCCAACGCCCCGAGGACATCAACGCCGCGCTCGCCGCGAAGAAGGGCCCGGTCTCGAAGTTTCTCGCGAGAAACTACCACCACTTCAACGCCGCCGCGCTGCTCGACTCCGCCAAGGGCTACGAGACCCACCTCGCCGCGGGCGGCAAGATGCTCGTCACCCTCGCCGGCGCCATGTCCACCGCCGAGCTCGGCATCTCCCTCGCCGAGATGATCCGGCAGGACAAGGTCCACGCCATCGTCTGCACCGGCGCCAACCTCGAGGAGGACATCTTCAACCTCGTCGCCCACGACTACTACGAGCGCGTGCCGCACTACCGCCACCTCACCGCCGCCGACGAGGTGAAGCTCCTCAACCGCCACATGAACCGCGTGACCGACACCTGCATCCCCGAGATGGAGGCGATGCGCCGCATCGAGTCCGTCGTGCTCGAGGAATGGGTGAAGGCCGACCGCGCCGGCGAACGCTACTTCCCGCACGAGTTCATGTATAAGATTCTTCGCGGCGGTAAGCTCAAGAAGAGCTACCAGATCGACCCGAAGAACTCGTGGATGCTCGCCGCCTGCGAGAAGAACCTCCCGATGATCGTCCCCGGCTGGGAAGACGCGACGCTCGGCAACATGTATGCCGGCCACGTGATCAGCGGCGACGTGAAGAACGTCCACACCGTCCGCACCGGCATCGAATACATGACCTGGCTCGCCGAGTGGTATACGAAGAACGCCAAGAAACTCCGCAACAAGGAGGGCTCGATCGGCTTCTTCCAAATCGGCGGCGGCATCGCCGGCGATTTCCCGATCTGCGTCGTGCCGATGCTGCACCAGGATCTGCAACGCACCGGCGTCCCGCTCTGGGGCTACTTCTCCCAGATCAGCGACTCGACCACAAGCTACGGCAGCTACTCCGGCGCCGTCCCCAACGAGAAAATCACCTGGGGCAAGCTCGCCGGCAGCACGCCGAAATTCATCATCGAAAGCGACGCCACCATCGTGGCGCCGTTGATTTTTGCGTGGGTGCTGGGGCAGTAAGACCGCCAGCAGCTCTCATTGCCCGTAAGCTGGCGCCGGTCGATTTGGCTTCGGCTTCTCTGTCAGATCCGGCCGGCCGTATAATTCCGGAAGCGACACTGCAAAAATACGATCGCTTCGCGCACAGCTGGGCAAACCTTCGCCGGTTTCATTTGCCTCTGGGAGGGCGCGGACTCCGCGCCGCGCCAGCTCGAAAGGCGTCGGCGAACGGACGATGAAAGTGCAGCGAGGAGAAGGCCCCACGGCCCTCGTTTGATGGCGTGAGTCCGCGCGCCTGCGGCTCGCATTATGCGAGGCCGCCGCGGACGTCGGATTGCAAAATACCCAGGGTGCGGGAAGGCGGATTTGGCCGCGCGATCCGACAATGATCTTGGTCCCCGTCAGTTAGCCTCGAAGCGGAGCCGTTGGCATGAAGCGGGCGTAGCAAGGGCGTGGGTGCGGGCCGTCGAAAGCGGCTCTTGGGACAAATCTCCGCCCCCTCCCCTCGCCTCCCTTCTCACCACGCCGACTCATTCGCCTCATGATCCTCTTGGAACACTCCGCCACCGGCCCCGCCCTCGCGGGCGAAGACATTTCCCACCCGGACCCGAAGTCGCGCGCGACCTCGTTCGATCACGTCGTTCGCAGCAAATGCCAGGGCGACCCGGTCACCGTGCTCCTGGCCGAGGAACGCGCGACGGTCCGCCGGGCATTTTGTGCAAACTTCCGTCCCGCCGACGGCATCGTCGTGGTGGGCCAGGCCGACGACAGCAGCCAGGTGCTCGGCTCGGTCGAGCGACTTCAGCCGGATGTGGTGGTGATCGCGGTGAAAATGGCCCTGCGCCTCGGACTTGAAACCCTGAGCCGCACGCTCAAGGCCCGTTGGGGATCCGATCTGGTGGTGCTGTTGCCGAATCGCGAATCCCCTTTCGTCATGCACGTCGCGGCGTCCGGTGCGGCGGGGTATCTTTCGGAACAGGACTCCGCCGGCCAGATGACGGCCACGATTTGCCAGGCGCATGACCATGCGGATGGCCGCCGCTGCGGAGTGGGCCGGCTCCAAGGGACATCGCGGCTTTTCCTCACCGACGATCCCGCCTGCGGCAAGGAGACGATGCACCTCTCCACCCGCGAGCGGGAAGTCCTGCACTGGGTCGCCGAGGGCAACGCCAACAAGCAAATCGCGGCGAGGCTCAGCCTCAGCATCAAGACCATCGAGAAGCACCGGCAGAATCTCATGGATAAGCTCGGCATCCACGAGACGGCGACCCTCACGCGCTACGCCCTCTATGCCGGCATCGTGCAATAGGATGAAGCCGGATCACTTCCCTCGTCAGCCCACTTTTTCCCCATGACTTCGACTTCATGCGCCCCGCACACCGCGCCGCGGGTGGCCGACAGTTTTTGGCCCCGGGATTATCGGCTGCGCCGGGCGGCTCGCACCCCACGGACCGGCTATGAGACCGCCTCCAACCTCTACGAGCTGTTCGTGCTCGATGTCTCCCTCGTCGTGGCCGGCGCGTGCCAGGCGGACCGGATGGCGCGGGTTTTCTTCTCCTCGATCCCCTCCGACCAAATCCCGTTGCGCGAACTTGTGCTGGGGTTGGTGCAGTCCGCCCGCGGCTGTCTCCCTGCGCTCCCTTCCGCGTTGAGTGAGGAGGGGGTGGTGCTCTACTCGGTCCGTGATCGCGTGGTCGAGGTCTTGCTCAAACCCGTCGGCGCCCGGCGCGACGGAGCGACGGCCGCCCACGCATCCAACGTAATCGGCGCCCGCTTGGTGGGCATCTTTGCCGATGTCGCGCAACATCTCGAATCGATCGCTGCGCGAGCCGGCGCAGACGCCCGCCTGCTGGGTTCCGACCGGCTCAACCAAGCGCTGCTGGGCTGGGCCGAGGCATGGCGTGGCTACCGGCACGACCTACACCGGCGCGAGCAGACATTCCGGGCGCAGGCCTACGCCGCGGGCCTGGACCTCTCGCCCCGGGTGCAAAGCGCGTAGCCGCTCATTTTCCCAACATCAGCGCCGGCTTAACGGTCCGGCCCTCCTTCCAACGCCCACAAGAAAACCAAAAGAGAAAGCCACCACCATGATCACATCCCGAGCAAAATTCCTCACACGAGCTTCCCTCGCGTGCCTCCTGTTCCTGCCGGCGCTCGCGGCGCAGCCAGCCACCACCTCCACCCGATCGGACCGTGATTCGACTGACCGGCCCGATGCCGATCACCGCCTGCGCACGAAGCATACCGGGGCGACGCTCAAGGCCAGCGATCTCATCGGCATGAAGATTGAAAATGCCCAAGGGGATAAGATCGGCGAGGTCGAGGAGCTCGCCGTCGACCTGCGATCCGGGAGCGTCGTGCAACTCATCGTGAGCAGCGGCAGCATCCTGTCCGGAGGCGAGCGCCATGTCGCGGTGCCCCCGGGGCAGATTCGCTACGGGGACAAGAATCAATCCCTCCGTTTCGACATCACGCCCGAGCGCCTCAAAGCCGCCCCCGCCTTCGCGATGTCGCAGTGGTCCGAATTCTATGAGTCCGACCGGGTGAACCAGTCCGACCGCTACTTCGGCTCTGAGACCGCCGGGGATCGCCGCGCCGCCACGAACAGCCGGACCGAGGCGGGCCGGGTGCACAAGGCGACCAAGATCATGGGATCTGCGGTGCGAAATCTGCAGGACGAGAAAATCGGCTCCGTGGACGACCTCGTCATCGATCTCCCGGCCGGCCGGGTCGTCGCGGTGGTGGTTTCCTCCGGAGGATTTCTGGGCTTGGGCGACACCATGAGCGCGGTGCCGCCGACCGCGTTCCGTTTGGATGGGGCCCCCGGCCGACTCCAGCTCGACACCACCAAGGATGCGCTGCGCAACGCGCCCCGCTTCCAAGCGGGCCAGTGGCCGGATTTCGGCGACGCCGACTACACCGCCGGAGTTTACCGCGCCTATAATCAGGAACCTTATGCGAGCGGCCAAAGAAACAAGCCGGCGGCTGCCGACAACACCGCCCGCAACGCCCGCGATCGGAACCGCGATACCCTCACGCCCACCGATCAAGGCAGCAGCGCGGAAGACGTGGCCATCACCCAACAGATCCGCAAGGCGGTCACCTCCACCGATGGATTCTCCGTCACGGCGAGGAACGTGAAAATCATCACGGTCAATGGCCGGGTCACCCTGCGCGGTCCCGTCAAAACCGCCGAGGAGAAAAGCCAGATTGCCGCCCTGGCCGCCCGCGTCGTCGGTGCGGACAACGTGGACGATCAACTCGAGGTCGTCGCCCGCTAAGCCGCGCGCGCGATCATCGTTCCGCCCTTTCAGCGTCCCAAAAACCAAAAACAAGGAAAAGCCATGTCTAAAAAATCCGTATTCTGCATCGCCACCTCGCGCCTCCAGGCCGAGCAAATTGTCGAGCGCCTCAAGGCCGAGAATTTTTCCAACAACGCCATCTCGGTCCTGTTTCCCGACAAGGAGACCAGCCGGGACTTCGCCCATGAGAAGAACACCAAGGCGCCGGAGGGCGCAGTCGCCGGCGCAGGCACCGGCGGTGTCGTCGGCGGCGCGCTCGGGTGGGTGGTCGGCATCGGCGCCCTTGCCATCCCCGGGGTCGGCCCGTTCATCGCGGCGGGGCCCATCATCGCCGCTCTCAGTGGCGCGGCGGCCGGAGCTGCCGTCGGTGGTATCGCCGGCGCCTTAATCGGCCTCGGCATCCCGGAAATCGAGGCCAAGCGCTACGATGGGAAAATCAGGAAGGGGAACATCCTGATCTCCGTCCACACCGAGAACTCCCAGCAGATCGATTGCGCGAAGGAGATCTTCGAGCAGGCGGGGGCCGATGACATCTGCACGAGCGGGCATTCCGCCGTGCCAAAACCCGATGACAAGCGCCCGGCGCCCCTCGATCCATCAGCCCGGCCCACGACTTCCGTCTATTACGAACGAACGAATTCTTAAGCGGAACTTCGCAGAGTCGCAAAAAATCCCGGGGCGTTCGAACCCCGGGATTTTTTCATCCCCCCCTCCCGTGGATCTCATTTCTGGGCAACCCTTCTGGCCGCTGCGGAATGGCCTGATTGCGAGCTATCCGGCGCTCGATTCCTCCGTGGAATGCCAGGTCGCGGTTTTGGGTGCGGGCATCACGGGCGCACTCGTCGCCTGGCATCTGGCCGAGGCCGGCGTGGATGTGGTCGTCGTGGACAAACGCGACGTCGCCACCGGCAGCACGGCCGCCAGCACCTGCCTGCTGCAATACGAACTGGACGTGCCGTTGCACCGGCTGGTGCAACGCGTGGGCGAGGATCACGCGGTGCGCGCTTATCGGGCGTGCCACGTCGCCCTCGGCACGCTCGCCAAGATTGATCGTCGCCTCGGCGGCGGACATGGTTTCAAACGCACCAAAAGCCTCCAAGGCGCGAGCCGCGCGGAGCACGTGCCCGGCCTCCGCCGCGAACTGCTGCTCCGCCGCCGGCACGGCTTCGCGGTCGAGTGGTGGTCGCGGGCCCAGCTTAACCGCCTGAGCACCCTGCCCTATCCGGCGGCGCTCCATGTGCTCGATGCCGCGCAAGTCGATGGCCACCGCCTCACCCATGCCTTGCTGCGCGCCGCCGCGGGCCGCGGCGCGCGGATCTACGATCGCACCGGTGTCACGCGCCGCACGACCACGCGCCATGGCATCACCCTTCGCACGGATCGCGGCCCCATCATCCGCGCCCGGCGCCTGATCGTCGCGACGGGCTACGAAACCGCCCCTTATCTGGCCGACGCCCTCACCCAGCTGACCTCGACCTTCGCCCTCGTGACGGAGCCGCGCGACGAGTTTTCCGGCTGGCCGGGCAATCGGCTCATCTGGGAAACCGCGCGGCCCTATGTGTATCTGAGAACCACCGACGATGGCCGCGCCCTGATCGGCGGCTACGACGAGCCAGGATGCAATCCACGCCGCCGGGAGGCCCTGCTCCCGCAGAAGACCGCACGGCTCGTCCGCCGCTTCGGGCAACTGCTGCCCGAAGCCGAATGCGAGGTCGCCTGCTCTTGGGCCGGCACGTTTGCCGAAACCCCCGATGGCCTCCCCTACATCGGGGCGCATCCCCGCGTGCCGCACACCTTGTTTGCCCTCGGCTATGGCGGCAACGGGATCGTCTTCAGCCTCATCGCCGCCGAGATCATCCGCGATCTCGTCTGCGAGGGTCGCAGCCGGGATGCCGATCTCTTTCGCTTCGAGCGGGCCCTGGCCCGGTAAACCAGCCTCGCGAGCGCTTAGCGCTTCTGCTGCTCGACGGAATTCACCACGCCGCGGCGAAACGAAACGCGAATCACCTCATCCACCCGTGTGCGATAGAGATCCCGGGCCACCGGTTCGTGAAACACCACGTAGCCGCGCCCGTTGGCCGACGGCACGATGATGCGCCGCCAGCCGACCCAAGCCGTGCCTTCATACTGCTGCCAGTAGCTTTTGTAGATCCAGACTTGGTGTTCACCATCGGCATCGGCGACCTCGCGCGTCTCGTCCGGATTGCCGAGGGCGATGTAAACCATGTCCTGGGTGTCGCCGACGTTGATCTTGCCCCGTTCGAGTCGCTTTTGCGTAGAGGTGGAGAGGGCGTCGAAGGTCTCGGATTTTTCCTCGGCGCGTTTTTCGAAGGTGTTGCAACCGGCAAGGCCGAGGAGGACGGCCACGGCCGTGCAGCGGAGCGCTGTCATCGTCTGGTTGTTTTTCATCTTGGAAAGAGAGACAGCGGCCACGGCCGCGAGTGCGAAACAGCGGCTCACTTTCGTAATTACCTCGTCGCGCGGTCGCGCTGCCTGCCTCCCCGAGATCAGCGATCTCAACCCGCGCGCGAAGCCGGATGGGCGCTGGGGTGTTCACCTACCGAACCTTCAAGGGCCGGATTACACTATCTCGTTCTCCATGAAAACATCATCGAACATCCTTGCCCCTCTTGTCGCCCTGTCGGCGTTCAGCTTCGGCCTTGTGCTCTCCGGCGGCGGCTGCGCGGCCACCCCCACCCAGGAAAGCACCGGCGAATACGTCGATGACAGCGCCATCACCCTGCGCGTGAAAGCCGCCTTCGTGAACGATCCCTTGGTGAAGGCCCTCGACGTGAAAGTGGAGACCTTCAAGGGCATCGTGCAGCTCAGCGGCTTCGTGAACACCAACGCCGAGAAAGCCCAGGCCGGCCGACTCGCGGCGGCGACCAAGGGTGTGACTGAGGTGAAGAACAACATCACGGTGAAGTGACGTGCCAGCACGCCACCGATCGCTCGACGCACCGAACCCGGCGCCGTGACAATTTTTCGCGGCGCCTTTTTCAGCCTCCGATGCCTTCGATTGGAACCGGGCTCAACTTCGCTGGGTCTGGCTTGGCGATGACTTTCCAGTTGGCCAACGCGACCCATTCACCGTCCCACCAAGGCGGTCCTCCGGGTGAACCCGTCGCTTTGCAACCCTGCCAAGCTCCCTTCTCCCCGCCCGCCGAGACCGCCTGGGACGAAGCTTTTCTCCGCGTCGAAAGCTATTTGCGAGCGCATCACATTGAGAGCCGCGTGCGGCTTAATCAGCTGGCGACCGACATCATCCGCGAGGCGCGTGAACAGGCGCGCACCCGGCCCGGCGAGGCTCCTGTGACCACGGCCATGCAGGTGACGCACGCCCGGATCGGAAAATGGTTTGAGCAGGCCGGCCTGCGAGGCGACTGGTCCGACGAACGCGTGCGAGTGCGCGGCCGGCTCGCCCTGCTGCTCACTCACACAAACGCTCTCCCGGGCGACAATTTCTTGGACGCGGAGCCGCCCCCACCCCGTGTCGCCGCAGCCTTGGCCTCGGGCGTGTTGCGGCCCGGACCTGAGATTCGGTTCACCAACATGCCCGCCGCGCCGCTCGCGTTCGGTTTCGACGATCCGGGCGATCCGAATTCAGCCCGGCAGAGCCGCGGCGAAGTCATGCGGGCGGCCATGCTCTGGCTCGCGATTGTGGCAATCTACGGCGTCGCTTGGGCGGCGTCGCATTGATGCGGGATGAAGTTCGCGCCCTTTAATCCGGCTGACCTCGATCCGCGGGAAGCCACCCGGCGGCGTCACCGCCTGATCGCCTTGGTCGTGCTGATCGCCGGGCCCGGCGTGCTCATGCTGGCCGATCTGCATTGGCGCACCGGGTTCAACGGCTGGAAGGCGTTCCATCTGGTGCTGTTTGTGATGCTTTTCCTGCTGATCACGCTCGGTGCGGCCCAGGCCCTCGTGGGATATTGGCTGCGGCGGCGCGGCGGCGATCCGTGCCAGATCACGGCCAGCCTCACGGACGACGAGCGGGTGCAGCCCGTCCTGGCGCGCACGGCCGTCGTGATGCCCGTGTGCAACGAGGAAGTCGGCCGTGTGATCGAGGCGTTGCGCGTCATGTATGAATCCGTGGGGCGCACGGGGAAGCTGCCGGACTGCGATTTTTTCCTGCTGAGCGACTCCACCGACCCGAACCGCTGGATCGAGGAGGAGGCCGCGTGGCTGGCGCTGACGCAGCGGCTCGGCGCCCAAGGCCGGATTTTTTACCGGAAGCGCCGCGTCGGCATCAACAAGAAGGCCGGCAATCTGGCGGATTTCTGCCGCCGCTGGGGCAGCCACTATCGCTACATGGTCGTGCTCGATGCGGACAGCATCATGACCGGCGAGGCGATCGTGCGGCTCGCTCAATTGATGGAACGCAACCCCCGGGTCGGCATCATCCAAGGCGTGCCGGCGCTGGCCAACGGAGAAACTCTGCTCGCGCGGCTGCAGCAATTTGCCTCCCGCCTCTATGGCCCGGTCTCGGCTGCGGGCCTGAACTTCTGGCAGCTGGGCGAGGCCAATTACTGGGGGCACAACGCCATCATCCGGCTCGCGCCGTTCATCCGCCACTGCGCGCTGCCCGAGCTGCCAGGCGATGGCCCGTTTGGCGGCCGGATCATGAGCCACGACTACGTGGAGGCCGCCCTGATGCGCCGGGCCGGCTGGCAGGTGTGGCTCGCGACCGAACTCGACGGCAACTACGAGGAATGCCCAGGCAACCTGATCGAGCTGGCGCAGCGCGACCGGCGCTGGCTGCAAGGCAACCTGCAGCATGCGCGATTGGTGGGCGCGAAGGGATTTCACGCGGTCAATCGCGTGCATTTCACCCTTGGGATCCTCGCGTATCTGGCCTCCCCGCTGTGGCTCGCCTTCCTGACGATCTCGGTCGTGCTAGCCTGGCGCTATGGCGCGCCGGGCGCTGGCTCGCTGCCGGAGGCCAGCTTTGCCGGGCTCTTCGGCTGGAGCACACTCACGCAGGCCGGCTGGCTGACGCTCTACACGCTGTCGGTCCTCTTTCTGCCCAAAATCCTCGCCATCCTCGATCTGCGCGGACGGCCGCAGGAGATCGCTGCTTTCGGCGGCTGGGGGGATCTCATCATCGGGGCGTTTGCGGAGACGCTGGTCTTCACCCTGCTGGCACCGGTGCTGATGCTTTTCCACACCCAGTTCATCGTGCTCACGATCGGCCGGAAAAAAATCTCGTGGGGCGTGCAACGTCGCGGCCGCGATGGCGCGGCCGTGCTCGCCGAGGCGGTCTCGGCCCATTGGGCGCATACGCTGATCGGCTTGGCGGGTTGGATGCTGGTGAGCCGCATCGCCCCGGGCCTGGCGTTTTGGATGGCACCGATTCTCGCCGGACTGATTTTTTCGATCCCCCTCTCGTTCTTCACCGGTTCGCTGTCCGTGGGGCTGGCCGTGCAGCGTGAGGGGCTTTTCAAAACCCCGGAGGAAAGCCGGCCCTTGCCAGAACTGGCCGAGTTGGCCGCGGCGTTGTCCGCCCGCCAGCGGGGTCCTTTGCCCCTGCCGGAACTGGCGGAAAACTATGGCCTGCTGCAAGCGGTCCTCGATCCCTACGTCAACGCGGTGCATGTGTCGCTGCTGCGCGCCAAGGAGGAGCAGCCGCCGGCGAGCGAGGCGCGCTTCGGAGGGCTGCGCGCGACGTTGCTGCGCGAAGGGCCGGCAGCACTGAAACCGGGCGATCGGCTCGCGCTGCTGCTGGACGCCGACTCGATGAACACGCTGCATCATAGTCTCTGGTCCACGCCCGCCTCGCGGCTGGCACCCTGGTGGCAGCTCGCGCTCAGGCACTATAACCTGATCGCACCGGCGCCGGAAACCGCCTTCACGCGAAACAGCGCGACGCTGGCGTCTTGATCCATCACATCCCCCTTCGTTCTCACGTGCATGGGAGTCCTCGCGAGGAGCGGGCCGCCATCAACGCATAGCCACGCAGAGGGCCGGCGCAGCGCCACGCCGCGTTGTCGTGTGTCGTCGCAAGCACTCCCCGCTTGGCATGTGCCCCGGCACCCGTGAGCGTCATTTCGCCGATGCCCGAGCTCCCCGACATCACGGCCTACCTCGATGCACTGGCGCCGCGCGTGCTTGGGCGGGTGCTGGAGCGCGTGCGGATCGCGCACGTGTTTCTCCTGCGCACGGCGGTGCCGCCGATCGACTCGCTGCATGGGCGGCGCGTCACGGCCCTGCGGCGGATCGGAAAGCGGATCGTGTTCGGCTTCGAAGGCGACCGCTGGCTCGTGCTGCACCTGATGATCGCGGGGCGGCTCCAGTGGGCGGAGCCGGGCGGGAAGCCGACGACGCGCAATGCGCTCGCCGATTTCGTCTTCGACTCTGGCACGCTCACGCTCACCGAGGCGGGCACCAAACGCCGCGCGGCGCTGCACGTCGTCGCCAGAGAGGCGACGCTCTCGGCGCACGACCCCGGCGGCATCGATGTGCTCGCATGCTCGCCGGCGGAGTTCGCCGCGACCCTCACGCGCCGCAACCACACGCTCAAGCGCGCGCTCACCGATCCCCATCTGTTCAGCGGCATCGGCAACGCCTACTCCGACGAGATTCTCCACGCCGCGCGGCTCTCGCCCGTCGCGCTCACGCAGAAGCTCGCGCCCGCGGACATCACGCGCCTGCACGCCGCCGTGCACGACACGCTCGCCGCGTGGACGGAACGGTTGCGACGCGAGGCGGCGGAAAAATTTCCCGCGAAGGTCACGGCGTTTCGTCCCGAGATGGCCGTGCATGGCAAGTTCGGCCAGCCGTGCCCGGTGTGCGCGACAGCGGTGCAGCGCATCACCTACGCGGAAAACGAGGTGAACTACTGCCCGCGCTGCCAGACCGGCGGCAAGCTTCTCGCCGATCGCTCGCTCTCGCGCCTGCTAAAGAGCGACTGGCCGCGCACGATCGACGAAGCGGAGAGGCTGCGGCGAACGTGAAGGCTTGATCGGTCTGGTAGCCCTGCTCGTGAGAGCAGGGACAGCTTTCGGACCGCCCACGCGATTCCGTCCCGCCTCTCACGAGGCGGGCTACGCAATCAGATCAACTCGGCAATCAACGGCTCCATCGCCGGCGCGTTGTCCCCCACCGCAATCGCCGCGGCCAGCATCCGCCGCGCCTCGGCCAGCGCCTCCTCATCGTTTGCGTGAATCACACAGAGCGGCGCCCCCGCGGCGACACGCTCGCCCACTTTCACGAGCCCATCCACGCCCACGGCCGGATCGATGCGGTCAGCGGCCTGCGCCCGGCCGGCCCCGAGGCGCAGCGCGGCAAGCGCCACCCCCATCGCATCGACATCGCTCACCACCCCCGCACGCGGCGCGGACAGGGGCACCTTGAGCCTGGCCTGCGGCAGCCGCGACGGATCGTCGATCACGCGCACATCGCCGCCCTGGGCTTCGACGATCTCGCGGAATTTCGCGAGAGCGCTGCCGTCGCGCACCACGCGCTCCAGTTTCGCGCGGGCTTCGGTTTCATCCTTCGCCACGCCGCCGAGCAACAGCATGTGCACGCCGAGCGCATAGGTGACTTCCATGAGATCCGCCGGGCCCGCGCCGCGCAGGCAGGCAATCGACTCGGCGACCTCGAGGGCGTTGCCCACGGCGCGGCCGAGCGGCTGGTCCATCGCGGTGAGGAGGGCGCGCACGTTTTTCCCGGCGGCGCGGCCGACGGCGACAAGCGCCCCGGCCAGCTGGCGCGCCTCGGCCTGAGTTTTCATGAACGCGCCGCGGCCGAACTTAACGTCGAGCACGAGGGCATCGATCCCTTCGGCCAGTTTCTTCGAGAGGATAGAGCCGCAGATGAGCGGAATGCACTCGACCGTCGCGGTCACGTCGCGCAGCGCGTAGAGTTTCTTGTCGGAGGGCGCCAGGTCCTTGGTCTGCCCGATGAGGGCGCAGCCGATGCGCGCGACCTGCGCGCGGTAGGCCTCAAGCGAAAGATCAGTGCGGAAGCCGGGAATCGACTCGAGCTTGTCGAGCGTGCCGCCGCTGTGGCCGAGACCGCGGCCGCTGATCATCGGCACCGGCACGCCGCAGGCCACGACCATGGGCGCGAGGGGGAGCGAGACCTTGTCGCCGACGCCGCCGGTGGAGTGTTTGTCCACCTTGATGCCGGGCACGGACGACAGGTCCGCCACCGTGCCGGATCGCATCATCGCGTCGGTGTAGTGCGCGATTTCCTCCGGCGTCATGCCCTTGATAAAAATCGCCATCAGCAGCGCGCTGAGCTGGTAGTCGGCCCACGAGCCATCGGTCGCGCCGCGCACAAACGCCGCGATTTCGTCGCGCGTGAGGGCGTGGCCGTCGCGCTTCCGGGCGATGATGTGCTGGGGAAACATGCGGGCGACCGTGTCAGGCCGGTTGCCCGCGCGCAAACCCGTAGGCGCGCTCCACGCGGGCGACACGCACCTCGTAGGCCTCATACCATGCGTCACGCCCGCCGCGCTGGGCCTTCTCGTGCTCGGTGTCGCGTTTCCAAGCGAGGATCGCGGCCTCGTCGCGCCAGTAGCTCACGGTGATGCCGACGCCATCGGCACCCCGCGCGCTCTCGATCCCGAGGAATCCATCGTAACGCGATCCGAGATCGACCATGCGCTGCGCGACGACGCCGTAGGCCCGGCCGTCGTCGGCTGCGCGCTTGGAGGTGAAGATGACCGCGTAGTAGGGCGGCTCCGGTGTGCGGGCGAGTCCGGCCGGCGCGCTCATGACGCGGCCCTCCGCAGCAGCAGCATCGAGTCGGCGCCCGCGAAGAACGCATAGTCCACCGCGCGCACCTCGCTCGCGATCCCGGCCTCGCGCAGCTCGCGCCGCAGCCGGGCGAGCGCGGGATAGGGTTTTCCATCGGGGCCGCAAAGCGGGTGGATGCGCACTTCGCCGGCGGTCACCCGCACCAGCTCGCGGCAGGCGGCGGCATGCCAGTCGTAATCGAACTGCGCCGCATACAGGAAGAGCAGGTGCGCGCAGAGCACGAGGTCGAACGTGCCGTCGAAGAACGGCAGCCGCGGCAGCGCCCCGCACACATACCGGCCGTGGAAAAGCCGCGCTTCGTAGTCGGCCAGGAACCGCTGCGCGGCCGTCCGCCGATCCAGCTCGGCCGCGTCGAGGGACGGGAAGCTCTTCAGGCGAAACAACCGCCGCTTTGCGCGCATCTGCTCGCCCATCCGCGCGTAGTCCGCCTGCACGCGGGCCGCGAGCACCGCGACGCCGTCACCGTAAAGCGGATCGACCGCCACGGCGTCGATCTTGCGGGCGCAGGCCTCGGCGGCAAACGACGATGGGCCGGCGGCGACATCGAGCACATCGCGGCCCTTCAGGGCCGCCAGATCGAGGGCGAAGAACTTCGCGTATTCGGCGAGCGAACGGCCGAAGAACGCGACCGACGGCAGGTCAAGCCCCGGCCCCGGTCTGGAGGCTATCCGGGGCGCAGGTCTGAGGATGGGGTCGGGAGCAAGGGCAGGCATGGGTGGCGAGGAAACGGGTTGCGAATCATGGAGCGGCGGGAAAAACAAAAAGCCCGACTCGGATTGAGTCGGGCTTGGCGGTGGTGAATCAGGGCTTCTTCAGCCGTGTCGCGCGATCTTCGCGCTGAACCATCGTCGCCAAGCCGACCCGTGCCAACGGGCGCATTTGACCGTCGTCATGGTGACGGCGGCAAAAGCGGCGCGGGACTTGGCGGAAATCTGCATCGGGCCGTTGTGATGGGGATCGCGACCCGGCGGGGCAAGTCGATTTTCACGCGCACCCCAGGGGTCCCGATCAAAAAGGAAAAGCGGCGGTCTTGCGACCGCCGCTTCCGTTCCCCTGCTGCGCTGCCCCTCGCAGCGCAACAAATTCAACTCACGCGCCGGCCGCCAAACACGGAGCGCGTGAAGCGCGTGACCGCCGACTCCGCCGGCTCGCCCTCGGGCACCGGCTCCGCCGGCGCGGCGGCGGCGGCCAGGATCGCCTCGCGCTGCGCCACGATGGCCTCGCGCTCGGTGAGCTCATGCATGCGCTGCTTCAGCATCGTTTCCAGATCCTGGAGCGAGATGCGGTCGTCGCGCAGATTCTTCTGCTCGGCCTCGAGGATTTCGCGGGCGCGGTGCAGCTTCTCCCACGCGGCCTGCAAGGCGGGATCGTCGCCAAACGGCGCGCGGCTCGAGGGACGCTGGAAACCGTTGAGGCCGGCCGGCGCGGACACGGCCGGCGGCGTGGTCTTCACCGCGGGCTTGGGCACAGGCATGGGCGGCACGGTGCGGCCCGCCTCGATCTCGGCCTGGAGGATGCGCAGGCGCGTCTCGTATTCGCGGAGGTTGGTCTCGCGCTCGCGGAGCGCGTCCTGATCTTCCTGCAGGCGGCGACGCTCCTCGGCGAGGCTGGCGGCCCATTTTTCGGAGGATGGCCGGGCGACCTTGAGGTCGGCCTCGGATGTCGGAAACTTGATGATGGTATCCATGGAGGGGAACGGGTTCCTGTTGTCCCCACCATAGCGGATCGTCCGGCGTTGTGCTACAGGTGCGGCCGGCATTTACCTGGGGTTTACCCCGGAAACCACGGCCCGCGCGCGTTTACGGAATGTTTTTACGCGCGAAACAGCACGCTCTCGCGCCCAAACGTCCGCACCGCCAGCGCCACCGCGAGGGCCGCATACGCGCACGACGAGCCGAAGATCAGCGCGAGGTGGCCCCACGGCCACGAACCCGACACGAGTTCCTTGCCCGCGAGCGACACATTGAGGATCGGCACGAACGCTAGGCGGGCGTTGAGCTCCACGCCGGGCAGCAAGCCGATGATCGCCGGCAAAACAATCACGATGATCAACGGCGAGACGTAGGTCTGCGCCTCCTTGAAGCTCTTGGCGAAAAGCGACAGCGTAAACAATCCCGCGGAGAACAGCACCGCCATCGGCAGCACCAGCCCAAGCACCCCCACGAGCCCCAGCGGATCAATCGTGGTGATCGCGGCGATCTGCTCGGCGCTGCGGCGCGCCGCGGCGCCCGTGCCGCCGGAGATCTTTTGCGCCAGAAGCGGACCCCCGATCGCGAGCGTGAGGCCCATCGAGACCAGCGAACAGGCGACGGTGCTGAGCGAGGCCGTGAGGATCGTGAGGAACTTGCCCAGCACGAGATCGATTCGCGCCACCGGGCTGCACAGGATCGTCTCCATCGTGCCGCGCTCCTTCTCGCCCGCGGCGAGATCCATCGCGGGATACATCGCGCCGACGAACGCGAGCATCAGGAACAGATAAGGAATGAGCCCGCCGACGATGTTGCCGCCGACCTTAGCGGGCGGCGCGACGTTTTCCGGCCTCACCTCGAATGGCACGATCGCCGCGGGCGGCAACCCGCGCTCAGCGAGGCGTGCCACCACAATCTTGTCGCCGTAGGCCCGGAAGAACCGCTGCAGCTCGCCCACCGCCGCGCCGGAGCGCAGCTCGCCCGCATAGTTGTAGATCCGCACGGTCGCCGGCTCGCCCCGCTCGACCGTGCGATCGAAGCCCGGTGGAATCTCGACGGCGGCGCGCAGGGTCTTCGCGGCGATGCGCCCGCGCCAGTCGGCCCCGGGCTCGACGATCGAGAGTTTGCCGTGGGCGCGGAGCGCCGCGGCGAGGCGCGGCGAATCGTCGCCTCCGATCAGCGCGACGTTCGGGATCGCGGCGGCGGCATCCTGCGTGACCTTCACCGAGATGGTCGCGACCAGCGCCAGCAAACCCGGCATGATGAGGGTCGGCACCACGATCATCGAGATGAGCGTGCGGCGATCGCGGAGCATGTCGCGCAGCTCCTTGCCATAAACAGCGAGAATGTGGGGCCAGCTCATGGCGCGAGCACGGGCGGCGCCCCCACCGCCGTGACGAAGATTTCTTCCAAATCCTGCTGCCTGAAACGCGCCCGCAGCTCGGTCAGCGTGCCCTCGGCCAGCAGGCGGCCGCCGTGGATGATGCCGATGTGGTCGCAGAGTTTTTCCACCTCGCTCATGATGTGCGTGGAATAGATGACGGTCTTGCCGCGGTCGCGGCACTCGCGCACGAAGCGCACGATCGTGCGCGCGGCCATGATGTCGAGGCCGAGGGTCGGCTCGTCGAAGATCATCACCGCGGGATCATGGATGAGCGTGCGCGCGATGGAGGTCTTCTGCTTCATGCCCGTCGAAAAGGTGTCGCAGCGGCGATCGAGGAATTCGTGCATCCCGAGTTCGTCGGCGAGGTGCTGGGTGCGGGCTGCGATGACCGGGTCGGCGAGGTCGTTGAGCCGGCCGAAATAGCGCAGCGTCTCGCGGGCGGTGAGGCGGCCGTAGAGCGCGGTGCTCGCGGCGAGGAACCCCACCCGGCGCCGCACCTCGTGCGGATCGCGCGCGATGTCGAAACCCGCGACCGTCGCGCCGCCGGCCGTCGGCTGGAGGAGTGTCGCGAGCAGGCGGAGCGCAGTGGTCTTGCCGGCGCCGTTGGCGCCGAGGAGCCCGTAGATCCGCCCGGGCTCGACGCGGAACGACACATCATCGACGGCACGAATCTCCCCGCGCTTCCGATCGCGGAAGATCTTGGTGAGGTTGCGCGCTTCGATCATGGCGGGAAAGGCGGGATTAATCGCGGAAGCGCGGAAAGACGGAAGCGCGGAATCGCGGGGCTCGCTCGATTTTCCGCCAACCCACGCACGGCTTGCCGGGGCAACACGGCCGGACCACCTTACCCCTCGCACCATGGCCTACGACGAAAAGCTCGCCGAACGCGTCGCGCGCCACTTCGACGCCAAAAAAGTCCCGCACGAAGCCAAGCGCATGATGGGCGGCCTGTGCTTCATGGTGCGCGGGAAAATGTGCGTCGGTGTCGAGTCGCAGGGCCTGATGGCGCGCATCGATCCGGCGGAGCAGGAGGCGGCGCTCGCGCGGCCCGGCTGCAAGCCCATGGACTTCACCGGGCGGCCGATGCGGGGCTTCGTCTTCGTCGACGCCGCGCACCTGCGGACCGAGCGTCAGCTCGCGGCCTGGCTCGATCTCGCGCTGGCGTTCAACCCGACGGCGAAGAAATCGCGCAAGCGGGCGTAGGAGCACTGGCGCCGGTCTATGCAGGCGCCCAAGCGCCAGCCCCGACCTCTTCCTCGATCTTCACTTCCTCGTCGGGCACGGTCGCGAGCGGGGCAAACCGCTCCGAGGTGAAGCCGAGTTCCTGGTCGCCCTGATGGAACGGATCGCGCGGATTGGTCAGCTCCTCGAGCAGCAACCCCACGGTGGCGGTCTCGCCGCCCCGCACGATTTTTTCCCGGCCGAGGAAGACTTCGCGCACCGTGTAGATGGTGTCCTTCACGGGCAGCTGCTTGTAGAGCGCCCGGATCGTGGGGGAAAACGTGTCGTTCACGCAGATGACTTTCTGACCTTTGACCATGCTGCCTAGAAAAACCGAACCGGAGAAAATGCAAAGAGTGAAAATACCGCCTACTCGATCCGCCCTTCGTCGAAATCGATCAGATCCGGCACGCTCTTGATGTCGTCGATGCGGTCCGCGCAGCCCATGGCGGTGAGCGCGGTGAGGAGGAACTCGCGGCCGGCGGCCGTCATGCCCATCTGCACGAGGCGGCGGTTCCAGGCGGCGGCGCGCACATCGGCCGGCAGGAGCGGGCGAAGGCGGGCCTCGACCTCGGCCTCGTCGGCCGACTCGAAGACGATTTTCTCCACCGCCGCCGGATCAAGGCCGAGGTGCTGCGAGAGAAAGCGGTCGCAGCCGCGCTTGTAGTTCTTGGCGTAGCTCGGCGGCAGCGCGCCGTGGGCCTTCACGTAGCGGCACTTGGCGAGGAAACGCGGGAGATAGAGCAGCCCCGTCGCCGCATGGGCGACATAGGGCGACGGCAGGCAGGTGAGCACATCGCCGGTGGAGCCGGGAATCGGTTTGGAAGGCACGCCCCACCGTCGTGGCCCGCGGCCCGCGGCGTCAAGGCCGTGGGGGCTGGGCACGGCGGCGCCGCACCGCCTCGGCGAGCACCGCGAGCACGGGCGGCGTCTGCTCCCACGCGAGGCAGGCGTCCGTGACGCTGCGGCCGTAAACCAGCGGACGCGCCGCGTAGTCCTGCGCGCCGCCGAGCAGATGGCTCTCCAGCATCACCGCCGCAACCGCGCGATCGCCGGCGGCGATCTGCGCGGCGACCGCGGCCGCGACCGCAGGCTGGCGCGCGGGGTCCTTGCCGCTGTTGGCGTGCGAGCAGTCGATCATCACGTGCGGAGGGAGCTGGTTTTTCCGCAGCAAATCAGCGGCGGCCCGCACGTGCGAGGCCGAGAAATTGGGCCCGGCCGTTCCGCCGCGCAGGACCAAGTGAGTGTGTTCGTTGCCCGCGGTGCCCATCGCGGCCGGCGTGCCGTCGCGCGCCAGCGAAGGAAACCAGTGCTCGTGCCGCGCCGAGCGGATCGCGTCGACCGCCACCTGCACATCGCCATCGGTGCGGTTCTTGAACCCCACCGGCATCGAGAGGCCCGAGGCCAGCTCGCGGTGCACCTGGCTCTCGACCGTGCGCGCGCCGATCGCACCCCACGCGACGAGGTCGGCGTAGTATTGGCCGAGCGTCGTGTCCAAAAACTCCGTCGCCACCGGCAGGCCCGTGGCCACAACACCCAGCATCACCTCGCGCGCACGGCGCAGGCCGGTGTTGATCGCAAAGCTGCCGTCGAGGTGCGGGTCGTTGATCAGGCCTTTCCAGCCGACGACGGTGCGGGGCTTCTCGAAATAGACCCGCATCGCGATCACCAGCTCCTCGCGGTGCAGCGCCGCCACCTCGCGCAACCGCCCCGCATATTCGGCCGCCGCCGCCGGATCGTGAATCGAGCAGGGACCGACGACCACGAGCAGGCGATCGTCGTCACCGGTGACGATCGCCGCCACCTCGCGCCGCGCCTGCGTCACATGCGCCGCACCGGCACCGTTCAACGGCAGCTCCGCCTCCAGCGCGGCCGGCGACACGAGGGGAAGGGTCGCGCGGATGCGCAGATCGGAGGTGGGCGAAGGCATGAGATGGCGAGTCGAGCTGCGGCCGAGGTTGGAATCAAGACCCCTGCATTCCAAATGACATCGATCCGGGGCCTGATACCTTTGCGCGCCTATGAACTCCCCCTCACGAATCATTGCCCTGTCCCTCTGCGCCGCCGTCGCGACCGGTGCCTTCACCGCCGTCACCCATGCCGCCGACCCGGCGCCGAGCCCGCTGGCCGCCGCCCAAAAAGCCACCACCCCGCAACAGGCGCTCGACCGCCTCGTCGCCGGCAACACCCGCTTCACCACCGGCGCCACCACGAAGCGCGATTTTGGCGCCGAGGTCCGAAACTCCGCGCCCGGTCAGTATCCCATTGCATCGTTCGTCGCCTGCCTCGATTCGCGCACCTCGCCCGACTATATCTTCGACCTCGGCGTCGGCCAAGCCTTCGTCGCGCGCGTGGCGGGCAACTTCGTCAACGAGGACATCCTTGGCAGCCTCGAGTTCGCCCACAAGGCGGCGGGCGCGAAGCTCATCGTCGTCTTTGGCCACTCCGCGTGCGGCGCCGTGAAGGGCGCGTGCGACGACGTGAAGCTCGGCAATCTCACCGCCGCGCTAGCGAAAATCCGCCCCGCCGTCGCCGCCGTGAAAGATGACGGCTCGCCCCTGAGGGAGGACGGGAGGTTTGGAAATCAGCGCGAATAGGCCAGAAGAGAGCTAATCAGGCCAAAAATCAACGCCTTGCGCGACGTTGAGCCACGCGGGAAGGTTTGAGAAGAAATCCGCCCAAAAACCCGGTTAGGACAAAGGTTTGAACATGGAATCGCCGGCCACGAGTGGAATGGATGAGCCGCGCGGCATCGACTATGGTGGCGACGTGAAACAGCCGCCCTACCTCAAACTCTTCCCCGAAAAATCCGCCGCCCGCGACTGGGCGCGCATCAAAAACAGAGCCAACCGCCTGCCCCGTTGGCTCTGGGTCGTCGCCGACGGTCCGAACGACGATTTCGCTGTGCTCGATATCCGGACCGCTATCGAGGGCGAGCACCTCTACGAGTGGGAAGCCTAGCGCTCCCGCCACGCCCATGCCGCGCCCTTTCACCACAGCTGCCGCTGCGTTGCATCGGCCTTGCGCGCGGCGCGCACGCGGGCCTGTTTTTCACGGAGCGACTCCGTCTTCGCCACCGCCACCTCGCCCGCACGCGTCGTGAGCAGCTCCACCATGCTCAGCGCGCCGTCGCCCCGCAGCACCCTCAGCCCGCCCAGCAGCGCCCCGATGGACTGCGCGCCCTCGTCGGCACCCGTGCGCTTCGCCTGCTGCTGGATTTCCTCGGCATTCGCACCCACGTAGCGGCTGACCGCCGCCCGGAAATACGGCCAGAAATCGCCCACCTTGCCCGCGCGCTGTGCCTTCGCGATCGGCGCCAGGCACGCCTGCACGTGCGCTGCCAGCACCTTGCCGTCGAGCAGCCATCCGCGCCCCCGGAGCTGCCGCGCGAGCACCGTCATTTCCGCCGCGCATTGCGCGAGCAGCTTCTCGCGCCGCGCTGCGTCGGCCGGCCACACCAGCGCCTCCGCCAGCACGCGCCGCACCCACGCATCCCAGCTCGCCAGCCGCTCCGCCGGGTCGATGCCGGCGCGCTCGCGCAGCCAACGCTCCTCGGCCTCGGCTGCCGCCGCGTGCCGCGCTTCCTGGTCGTCGATTCCGCGCGCCAGAAAGTTCATGACGGCGCCCCGCGAAACCGCCGGTGATAAGCCTGCCGATAGACCACCGCGCGCTTGATCATGTCGTGCCCCTGGCTCTCGAACGCCTGGATGCAGTGGTTGATTTCTTCCACCGTGCAGAGCGTCCACAGCTTGTAGCCTTTGCTCCCCGGAAAACTCACCACCTGGGGACAAGCCGCACTCGCCAGTGCCCGGACGTCGCGGTCGCTCGTGCCATCTGGCATCCGGGCCGCGCATTCCTTCGCCGTCAACCAGTCGCCGGCCTCGCGCAACACCGCGACGAGCGCCGCCACCTCCTCCGGCGAGTGAGCCGGCGCCGGCAACTTCAACGGAAGTTCGGCCGTGGCGATCATGGCAGCTTGCGCAGATCGACAGTGATCGTGACCTTGTTTCCGTCCTGCACAACCTGGAGAATGCCGCGGTCTCGAAGGCCGCGAGCCGCGGTTCCCGACTCGTCCAAGAGAAACAATTTGTTCGCGAAGTCGTAGTGGCCTTCTTGAAACGCGAAGAAGCCGACCAGTGACACTAACTCCCCGGCGCACAGATCGGCTTTCAACAATTCAACCGGCAGCACGAGATCGCCGTCGTCATGAAGATTGAGACGCAGTTCGTTCATGGTGCCCTCGTCCTCCCCGCCACCTCGTGCCCTTCCGCCGTCGCGATGCTCACGCGCAAACTCCCTTTGCCGGACGACGCCACGCCGCGCGTCGATTTGAACAACCGCGGCCCTAGCACTGCGAGCAGCCGCGGCACGTTGATTTCCACGGTCACGAGCACCGGCGTTTCGTCCGGCGCGGGCACGAAGTGCATGCCGAGGCTGGTGAGTCTCACGGCCGCCGCGTTGCTCGCGCGCACGCCCGCCAGACGCTGGCGAAATTCACTGCGGGCCTGCTTCACCACGGCGCTCATCCCTTTTTCGTGCCGCTCGCCAGAATCGCCGCCGCTATCTCCTTCTCGGCCCGATGAAGCGCCGCCCAGCACGCGTTCGGCATCGTGCCGCGGTGCGCCTCTCGCACCGCGGCCAGCGCCGCTCCGATCGCGTCGAGCTTCCACCCGAGCGGCACATCGCCGATCCGGATTTCGATTTGGTCCCTTCTGGCCAGTGGCGCGCTCATATCAAAACGGGTTCCCTTCCTCCGCCGCCACCGCCAGCGGCCGATCATACTTCCGCGCGCACTCCTCCGCGTGGACCTTCGCCTCGGCTTCGATCGCCGCGACTTTATCGGGCGCGTGGAGCTGCTTCAGCCGCCGCACGATCACGCCCTCGAGCTGACCCAGCTGCGCCGCGTTGAGCTGGTGCCACTGGCCGTCGTCATGGCCGAAGAGATTCCGCGCGATCCCCGCCACATAGCCGCTCTCGCGCCCGGTCTCCAGATTCAGGTGCAGCATCATCACGCCGATGCGCCGCACCGCCATCGCCGTGCGCTTCTCCGGCATGTCGAGCTGCGCCAGCTGCGCGTCGAGGTTGCCGCCCTCCGAAACTGCCAGAAACGCCGCCAGCACCGCGTCGAGATCGGCGTTGGAGAATTCCTTCGACGACTTTGGCCGGCCAAGCGCCTTCCGGTGCAGCTCGTGCCGCCGTGCGTCCGCCTGCGCGTGGGAAAGCCCGCGCTTCAGCAATATGTCCCGCACCCGGCCCCACTCCCAGAAATACTTCGCCGTCTGCGCCGCGTTCATGAGCACCCCCGCAACAAAAGGATCACCAGCGCGCAGATGATAAACGTGTGCCCGCGGTTTGCCTCCAGCCGCTCCAGGCGACGGTGCATGTCGGCCAGCCGCCCGCGCAGTTCACGCGCAGTCATCTCCTCGTCCTTCTTCATCGCCCCGCCTCCCACCGGATCAGCACGCCGGAAAACGGCAGCCCGTGCGTGACCTTGAACCACGCGATCATGTCACTCGCGCTTTTGAAACCATCCACGCGCGCCAGCTCGTGCATTTCCACCGAGGAGAGCCAGGCGACACCTTGGTGCAGCCCTCCCACGGGTTGAACGTGTGGTCGGCCCATTCGATCTTGGTGTTGGCGCTCATCGGCCGGCCTCCAGCGGGACGTTCCGCACCGTGTAGCGCTTCCGCTTCCTGATCTGCTCGGCGATGAAGCGTATTTTCCTCGCGCGGCACACGTCGCCCGCCGCCTCCGCCTCGGTGGCGTCGGCGAGCATCGAGTCCGCGAGTGCGCCGACATGTTTCCCAGTGAGAGTCACACTGCGCGTCCAGCCTTCGCTGGTGGCCTTGCCGTTTTTCAGCGTGCCGCGGAAGTGAAGGTTCTCCGTTATCACGACGGCGCCTCCGATTTCACCGTCACGACCGGCGCGATGATGTGCTCGGGCTTCACCTCCACGCGCACCTCGCGCGGTTCGAGCGCGTTGTCGGGGATGTCGAGGGCGATCTTCAGCACCGCCTGCTCGCTCGGCTTTTTCAGCACGGGCATCCGCCGGGCGATCGACACGATTTGCACGCCCCGCCAGCGCCGCCGCTGCGGCCTTTCCAGCACGAGGTAAAGGTGCGTTCTCATTCGTGCAGGGTGGTTGCATGATTCGTGGGCACATCCGGCAGCGGATTCTCTCCGACCAGCGCCGCCAGCGCCTCATCCCGCTCGGCGGTGCTCGCGAAGACCGTGGCCCGCTCCGGCAGCGCCAACCGAAGCCACGCGCCCGTGTTGATCGACTGCACCTCGATCCACGGACCCGCGCCCGCGCGCACGGCCACGCCCTCGCGCGCGATGATCGCGCGGCGCTCCGCCAGCCACTCCGGCGGCAGGGTGTCGAGGGCTATGGGCGCGTGCGTGGTCACTTCGATCCTTTCACCACGGAGGACGCAGAGGCCAAGGAGAGCACCGCGGCGCGATACTTACGCGCCTGCACCGAAGAGCACCGGCGTTCCAGTTCGGCGATCTGCATCGAGTCCATGCGCAGCTTCAGCGCGAGGGCGTTGCGCGGGAGGCCGTGGGCTTCGCGCAGGTCTTTGCACGCGTCGCCCATCAGCATCTGATCTTCGACGGCGCCAGCCTCGGAAACCTCGCACTCGGCGAGCATCAGCTTCCACTGTTGGTCCGCTTTCACGCCGCCGCCTCCTTCGTCTCGAAGCTCACCGTGACCTTGCCAGGGTTCGTGCAGAGCTTCACGAGCTTCGCCGCGTCCTTCGCGCCGAGCAGCGCCGCCGCCTCCTCGCGGAAATTCTCCGCCGGCTTGTAGGCCAGCACGGGCAGGAAGAGCTTGCCGAAATGCCGGTCTGCCGCCGCGCGCACCTTCTCGATATCGCGGCCCTCGCCCTTGATCGTGCTCTTCAGCGTCGCCCCCGCGGTCGTCACGCGCGCGATGCAGCCATCGCGCCCGGCAAATTCGATCGAGGTGCCGCCGCCCTCGGTGGGCGTGGCATCCTCCGCGCGCGATTCGGCCTCCTGAGCGAGCTGCGCCTTGATTTCCTTCAGGCGCTCTTGGCCCTCGGTGATGTTGCGGTCCAGCTCGACGGCCTCGGCCACGAGCGTTGCTAGTTTCTGGTCATTCATGTGTGTGTTTCCTTTCGTGTTTTATTCGTGTGATTCGTGGGCAAAAAAATCAGTCCGCTGCCGGGCCTTCGTAGTCCGCGCCGAGCCGCTTCCGCTCGCCGGCCTCGCGCATCTCGCCGCTGACCCATGCGCAGAAGAAGCCCAGGGCGAGCAGTGCCACGCCCGCCGCGGCGAGCAGGCCGCCGATGATCAGGAGGGCGGTCATAGCGGCGACCCTCCTGCCTTCAGCGACACCAGCTGGCCGCTCGGCGTCACGAGGCCCACGATGTCGAGCGGGTGCTCCGCGCCGTCCTCACGCCACGCGCCGCTCTCCTGCCACAGCTCAAGCACGCCGTTGCTGCGGCGGCCCACGAGGGCAAAGGGCGGGACTTGCGCGCGCCCGAGCACCGTCGCGCTCTCCTGGTTGCGGAGAAAGACCGGGGTCGCGTTCATGTGAGGCCTTTCCCGGCCGGCCGTTGCTTGGCTGGCCGGATTTTGGCCAGCATCGCGGCGGCCAGGTTGAGGTTTGTGCGCGCGGCGCGCACCCACTTCGCCGCGGCGATGAGGCACACCGGCAGCATGTTCTCGTCGCGCGGCTCGGTGCGGTGGCGCGTCAGCCACAGCTCCGCTTCCATCACCGCGTGGTCGGCGAGGCCGAAATACGCGTCGAGCTCCGCCTCCGCGAGTTCGGCCTTCGTGGACCGGGGAACAGCGAGCGCGCTCATGCGGACCTCCTATCCGGGACCGGCACCAGGGCCGTCGCGTCGCTGTAGCCGGAGATCTTGCGCGCCGCATCGGACTCAAGCTGCATGATCCGCCAGCGGAGCACCTGTTCCTCGCCGCGCAGGCGCTCGATCTCGTGGCTCAGCGAACACGTGGCGTCGCGCCGCAGCTGGGCGATGGCTGGCACCTCGTCTGTGTCGGGCAACTCGCGCAGCTCCTTGTCCAGGAGGCTGAGCCACTGGTCGCGCGTGAAGGTGATCGAGCAGTAGCCGCCGGCCGCGCCTTCGCCGTGATGCATGGCGAGGTGCATGGCGCCCGCGCGCCCGCGTCCGAAGACGACGCCAACCGCACCCCTCGCGTCGTTCACGAGCTTCCGGATGCGACGGGCATCGGTCCGCTTATTCCGCTCGGCGGTCTCTGTGCTCTCGGTGGTGAGGTGTTTCATCGTGGGTCCTCCTCACACCGCCTTCTTCGCGCCCAGCCGGTCGTAGACGGCCTGCGCCTCCAGCACGTCCTTCCACCTGAGTTCGCGCGACCGCTTCTTCGCGATCTTCATCCCGTCGCGCAGCACCGAGACCAGGTGCTCCACGCCGTGGTGGTAGGCGATGTTCTCGCAGAGGTCCATCGCCTCGAAGTCCGGCGCGCGCTCGCGCAGCTTCGCCCACGTGTCGTGGTCGGCGTTGTCCGGCGCCGCGGGGAAGTCGAGCTGGTAGGCCGCGGCAAAGGCCCGCACGTCGCCCGCGCGCATCGCGTCCGGCAGCTGCAGCTTCAGGATGCCGCGCCGCCAGAGCTGCTTCAGGAGCTTCGCCTCCTTGCCCGTGCCCTCGGTGAACTCCTCCCGCGCCACGTTGGTAGAAAAGATCGCCATGCCGCAGCCGCAGCGGTCTTTGATCGCCTTCAGGGCGTTCACCATCTTGTTGGACGAGCCCTTATGATACGCGTAGGTGATGTGGTGGAATTCGTCCACGATCACGAAGTTGGTCTTGTCGATCGCCGCGTAGACGCGCGGCATCAGCTTCGCGATCGCCGTGTCGGGCGAGAGTTTCAGCGCGCGGGCAAAGGCCCGGTAAATGTCCTGCACGCCCATGCAGCCCTGCAGATCCACGTAGAGCGTCGCGCCGTGGTTGTTCTCGTCGCGGAACCACAGGCCCGCCTCCGTCTTGCCGAGGCGGCTCTCGCCGAAGATGAAGGCGATATTGCGGTCGTTCCAGGCCTTGCGCAGCACCATCCAGATTTCGTCCACCGTGGGCGTCTTCACGCGGCCGCGGTTCACGTTGGCGAGATTGTCCGCCTCCTGCTGGCGCAGCACCTTGATGCGCGAGAGCATCATCGCCGGGGGCGCGAGCACGAGGCCCTGCTGGTTCTTGTATTCACCGCGGAAGACCTTCGAGTAGGTCGAGCTGTCGCAGCCCAGCTCGCGCGCCGCCTCCGCCTGGGAAAACGCCGGCTTGCGCTCCACGTGCGCCCAGCGGAACCACCAGCGCAGGGCGTCCTGCACTTCCGGCCGGTTCTTCTGGATGCCGCGCTCGACGATGTCGCCCGCGAGGTTGGTGCCGTCCCACTCGTCCGCGCCGGCTTCGGCGGGAGGCGGGGTGATTTTGTTGTCTGACATGGTGTGTGTTTTCTGGTTGAGGGTTGGGCTGGCAGAGAGGGAGTGATCAGAGGTCAGCGAGCGTGGCGCCTTCGCCTTCGTCGGTGTCGGGCTCAGGCGCGGGCGCGGGGGCTTCGGCCGGCGCCGCGGTGCCCACGAGATCGTCGAGGCCGCGGGTCGCGGTGCTCGCCGGCACGCCGCGTGCCTCGGCCTTGCGGCGTGCTTGCACGGCATCCGCCGTCGCGCGGTTCTCGCCCGCCGCGGCGGCGATTTTCTGCGCGGTGCTTTGCCCGGCTGTCTCGGCCTGGTGCTCCGCCACGATGGTCTGGTTGTGCAGCCGATCGGCGTGGAGCTGCTCGTCCGCCCCGGCGTGGCGCTCGCGCACTTCTGCGATCGAGCGGTTCACGAGCGTCGCCTGCAGCGCCGCGGCGTGCTTCAGCGCGGCCTTGTCCTGGAGATCGATCGCGCCGCGCCGGCCGCCCAGCCGCGTGAGCGTGCCCGCGTAGGCGCGCTGCTTCGTCGCGAGGTGGAGTTTTTCCGGCGCCGCCGGATCGAAGAAGGCGAGGAAGTCCGTGCCCTCCGGCACGCCGGCCATCTCCGTGCCAGCCGGGTCGATGTAGCTGAAGCCCGCGCGCTCGTGCGTGAAGGTCACGCAGTTGCTCCGCCACGTCACCGGCTTCGGCGTCAGCAGCAGCAGCGCCAGCACCTCGGGTGCCACGCGCTGGCACTCCACGCCGGTCATCAGGCGCGCCCAGCGCTCGACCGGCATTTCCATGCGGCGGAGATACTCGAGTTGCGTCTGCTGCTCGATCGGCACGAGCGCGAGCCGCTCAAAGGGCTGGGGCTCGCCGCCCTTCTCCAGGAGAAATTCCGTCACCTCGTCGAAACCCGTGTAGCGGTGGTCGTCGCGCGCCTCGCGCAGGGCGATCGCGTGGGCGAAGCTGCTGGCCAGTTCCTCCGGCGAACGGAAGGGCGTGCGCAGCAGCGCGAGCTTTTCCGGCGGCAGGTTGAGATCGCGCGAGCCGCCTTGGCCGATGAGGAGCTTCGTCAGGCGAATCTTGTCGTCGAGATCGCCGGGCGCGTTCAGCCGCTGGTTCGATCCCTTGTGGCCGGCCTGCGTGCCGAGGATGTTCCAGAGCCCGTTGAACGCCGCCTCGATCCAGCCCTTCTCCCACGGCTTGCCGCCGCCCTCGCAGAAGCCGTTGGCGAGCGTGCGGTGATCGATCAGGCCAGTGCGCTCCACGCGCACCCGGCCGTTGAAGATGAGCGTGAGCGCGCTCTCGCGCGCGGTCGTCTTGTTCTCGTCGATCGCCGCCGTCCGGTTTTCGCAGAGGATCGTCATCGTCCAGGGCGGCAGGCCCTGCTTGGCGAAGAGCTGGTGCAGCAGGTGCGGCACATCGAGGGTCGAGCGCACGCCGCTTTTCACGGTGCGCATCGTGCCGTCCGGCTGGCGCTCCTCGCGCTCCAGCCGGGGGCCGAGGCCCCACGCGAGCACGCGGCGCGTCGCCACGTCGATCGCCATCAGGCCGGCCACGGGCACGACCTGGGGCTTGTGGTGCGCGTCGCCGCGGAAGAAGCAGAGGCAGTCCAATTCAAAGTCATCGATCACCACCAGCTCCAGCGGGCGCAGCTTCGAGGGATCGCGTTGCACCGGCGGCGCGAGATGGCGCCGCGCCGCGGCGAGGCCTCGCGTCACGAGCAGCCGCGAGCCGAGGCTCGGGCCGTAGCGGTTGAGATTGCGCGGGTGCCAGCCCGGCGGGAAGAAGCCGCGCGGCCAGACTTTCGGCAGCGGGCTCTCCGGCTTGATGCGCCGGTGGTAGTCCATCCAGTTGCCGTAGCCGGGGATCGTCTCGCCCGCGGCCCACCGCTCGCGCAGCGTGCGCATCGCCTCCGTCTTGGATCGCTGCTGCTCCTCCGCCGCGCGCTTGATCTCCTGCTGGAATTCCCGCGGCTGCGCGCTCGGCCCCTTGTAGTCCGCCACCAGGATGCGCCAGTCGCCCGGCGCGAAGCATGGGCCTTCCTGCCGCTTGTCATTCGGATGGTGCCCGCCCAGCGTGTAGGCGTTGTATTTGCGGCGTAGTGACGGCGCGGCCAGCCCGCGGCGCAGGTGGCGGCTCGCGGCCGCCACGATCAGGCTGGCGGCGTTTAGGCTTTTGCCGCCGGAGATGAGCGCATGCACGCGCCGGAGCAGATCGAGGTCGAGCGTCACCTCGTTGCGCCGTTTCTCCGTCAGCTCGATCCACGCCGCCAGCGTCGGCAGCGGCCGGCCGAAGGTGAGACCTGCGGGCGCGGCGTCGTCGGGGTGGGTGGCAAGTTCGGCGCTCATGAGTGGGATCGCGGGCGGGTCAGTGTTTCTTCTTTGCCAGCAGCGGCTCCGCCGCGGCCTCGGCCTTGTCGGCCAGGGCGCGCAGGCTCTCGACCACGCCGCGCACCTCGTCGGGATGCCGCGCGAGGTGCTGCAGCAGGTTCTCGGTCACGAGCATCTCCTCCGCGCGCTGGATCATCCCGCCGATTTCCTCGCGTGCGAAGAGATACAGCTGCTCCGCGTCCGGCGCCTGTGCCGCTTGCTCCACGGCGCGCGGGCGCGGGCCGCCCAGCTTCGGCGCGTCCTTCAGGCCGTGCTCGTCGAGCAGCTCGGCGAATGACTTGTCGCCGACAAAGTCCTTCAGCCGCTTCAGGAATTTCTTCGCGTCGCCCTTCTGGTCGAGCACCGCGAGCGAGGCCGTGTCGCCCGGCAGCGCCGCGAGTTCCGCCTGCGCCGGCTGCGCCTTCTCCACAAAAGCCTGGGCGAGCCGCATGGCGTAGGCGCAGTTGCGGTAGCCCGTGCCGATCACGCTCTTCTTGAACCACGGCAGCCACTCCCCGTGCTTCAGCGTCGCCTTGATGCGGTGCAGCGCGAGGCCGATCACGATGCGCCTGGCGGAGATTTCGCCCTCCGCAGAGTCCGCGATTCTGATCTCCTCGATCACACCGCGCTGCAGACGGGCGAGGGCGGCTTTCTCGAGGCTCGTGTTGATGAGCGCGAGCGCGGCGGCGTTGGATTTGTCAGGCTTTGGCATGGTCTTTGTCTTTGGTGCGGAGCCACTCGTTCAGCTCGCGCACGAGCGTGCGCACCGTCGCGGGCGGCAGGTTCTTGAGGAGGTCGATCCGGCGGGCGCCGGTCATCCGCGCCGTGATGAAATCGCGGTAGTTCTCGATGGGCACACGGAAGGAGCCGCGCGTCGCGTCCTTGCCCTTGCCGTCGATGCCGGGCAGCTCGCCCTCGTTGATGAGATCGCGGATGTGCTTCTCGTCGAAGCCCAGCCGCTCCGCGATCTCGGCGGCCGTGAGCGTCGTGCGGCCGGGAAAGTCCAGCGAGGGAAAGGCAAACTGGAGCTGCTCGCTCATGGTCAGCCTTGCCCTCCCGCGGCGGCGCGTTTGGGATCGCGCGATGCAATCGTGGGCCGATTACGAGCGGGCGTTGCTGGCGACGGCACAGGCGCTCCATGCCGAGTGGCGCACGCTGCTGCCTCCGGTCGATAGCCAACCTTCGCCCACAACCGAGCGAGCCTGCGACGAATGGTGCCGCCTGCTGGCGCGCGACCCGTCCGCCCCGCTGCTGCCGCCGGATGAGGTCCGCCCTTGGTTGCTGGCTCGGCTGCTAGCAGCGCAAGCGCTCGCCGGATCGCTCGCAGCGCAGGGCCGGCCCCTCCCGGAAATGCCGCCGCCGCAAATTGTGGCGCAGCTCCTGATTGAGGAATGGCACGGCTTCGGTCGGAAGCTGTGGCCGCGGGTGCAGTCGCCGTTTTTCGGCCGCTCGTGATCGCGGTCTTCAAGCCGCGCTCCTCCGGTTGAAGTCCAGCACCAGCTGGCGGTGCTTGCGCTCGATGCCTTTCAGATCATCGACGAGTGCGAGCAAAGCGCGCCGGTCGTTGTTCGTCGCGGCCAGCGCGGCGAGATCGGTCAGGGTTGTGATGCGTTGTGCGACCGACGCGCCTTCGAGACGCTCGATCACAAACGCAGCGATTCGGCTGGCGGGGTCAGACATGGGCCAGCTCCTTTTCAGCACGGCGCGCCTCGGCAACCGCCTTGCGGACGTTGTCGTGGCGACCTGGCCGCGTCCCGTTCAAGGCCGCGTAGAGTGTCTTGTCATCCACCCCGTGCTTCCGAGCCAGCGCGGGCACGCTGAGCCTGCGTAGTTTCAGCGCGGCGAGGATGCGGTAGGTGGGCTTTGCGATTGACTTCGACACGGGCAATTCAGAGGTTCTGTAGAAAAGTTCTACACAACTTCTGAACTGTGCAAGGAGAAAATACAGAAATTTTGAATGCGTTCGCGTTCCGCCTCAACGCCCGCGCGGGCGCGCTCGGACTTTCGCAGGCTGACATCGCGCAGAAACTCGGGGCCAAGGCGCCGCGGGTGAACAACTGGTTTCAGGGGAAGAATTTTCCCCGCTCCAGAGAGCGCGTCGAACTCGTGCGGATTCTCCGTTGCACGTCTGACTGGCTTTTCAACGGCGAGGGAGACCCCGAGCCCGCTAGCGAGGTGCCTCTTCAGGAAGATTCACGAATTCTGAAGATTGCAGTGCGTGCGGTGCCGCTTATCTCCTGGGTCCATGCTGGCGCCGCCGCGAGCTACGACGAGCTGCCCAAGCACTGGCACGGCAGCGTCTCCTCGATGAGCCGCGACAAACGGGCCTTCGCGCTAACAATCGAAGGCGACTCGATGGAGCCAAAGTTCCTGAGCGGCGACCGCGTGGTCTGCGAGCCGACGAACCCGCCTCACAACGGAAGGCCCGTCGTCGTCAAATACAGCGACGATGCTGTGCAGCTCCGCATCTACCACAAATTGCCGAATGGAAAAATCCGGCTCGCGCCTATCAATCCGGTTTACCCTACGATCGAGCACAAGCCATCTGACTTCGATTGGATCTGGCCGGTCTGCGAACTCAGCCGCGCCGTTTGAAGCCCTCCGTGATGAAAACCAAAGCTCTCCTCTTCTTGCTCCTGCTCGGCGTTCTCGCCGGCTGCGTCGGCACACCATTCCGCTGGGACACCGCCCGCAAAATTCAAGTCGGCATGACCAAGGCGCAAGTGACGGAGATCATGGGCAAGCCCTACGTGCGCGCTGTCGCCGGCGAGATCGAGACGTGGACGTGGTCCTACGGCACGGGCCTCGGCACCGGCGGCGCCTACAAAATCGCGTTGAAAGACGGCATCGTCACCGAGGTGCCAAAGATTCCCTCCGACCTGTGAAGCTCGTCCGCTTTCCACTCTTCGTTGCGCTCCTCTTTCTCGCCGGCTGCGCCAGCCTTGCCACGCAGCAGAAGTTCCGCGTGGAGGTCTTTCCTGCGAACGCGCATGTGCAACTCCTCACCGCCGAGGGCACGCTGCTCGCCGAGAAGTCCGCGGAGGCGGGCGTTGCGACCCTGCTGTTCCCGTGCAGCCCGCTCGGCACCGAGACCGTGGTCGTGCGAGCCTCCGCACCGGGCTACGAGGCCGCCAGCGCGCGCACCCAGGCGAATCGCTTTGGCGCCGTGCTGCATCTTGTGCCAGGTCAGCCAACGTTTCGGGAACGCGTGGCGGAACGGGCGGAGAAGGCTGCGCAGGCCGAGCGCGAGCACGCCGAGAAACGGGCAGCCTACGTCGCTGCCCATCCGCAGCTGTCCGCGGGAACCAAGGCTGCGATCATGCGGCGCTGGTTCGTGGTAGGAATGACCCGCCAAGACGTGGAAGTCTCGATGGGCCTCCCGCGATCGAGGCTGGAGGACGGCGGCGTCGGCGGCAGCGCGGAAGCGTGGTTCTACGAAACGGTCACGCTCTACTTTGTCGGCGACAAAGTCGTGCGCTGGACGATCTACTCCGGCTGAAAGCCCCATGCTGACCGTCGGCATCATCGTTGCAACGCTCGTGCTCGTGGCGGTCCTGTGCCTCCCTACGCGCGAAACCCTCGCTGAGGAAGAGCGCCTGCTACGCGAGTATTTCCGCCGCATCGATCGCGGCGATTGAATCGCTGCGCGTCTAGTAGGTCTTCACCCCTGCGGGCGAGACCCCATTGCCACGGTTCAAATTTGCCGAACTCTGCAAATTTGCGGAATACACGGCATGGGCGGCATGGACGGGGTGACTGGTTTTTCGCTCCCCTGTAGTGTGCGGCTGCGTGCCGCACACCACCACGAGTCTCATCGCGTTCAAGGCCCCCACCGTCAAGGGCGTTGATCGCATCTGCCTCCCGCTCCTCACCCGGAGCGGCGAATGGAGCGAGCTTGAGCTGAGCCTCGGTCTTGCGCGCGATCTCGCTGTGGCCCTTGCCGCCGCCGCGCGGGGCGACGCACCGGCTGCCGCCACCGCGCCTGCGCCGCGCGCCGATGGCCGCGGCGCCGTGATCGATCCCGCCGTGCGCCTTGGCTACCTGCGCGCCTGGGCGGAGCACCGCGCCGGGCTCCATCGCACCTTTGCCGCGGCGTGCCGCGCGCTCGGGGTGAAGCAGGCCAGCGCGACCGACTGGCTCAACAATCACCGCGCGCACCTCGCCGCCGAGTGCGCCGCCGCCGGCCTCCGCGTGCCCCTCCTCAAGCCCAAGGGCTCCCTCGCATGAAAACTTCGCGCCTCGTGCTTCTCGCCTCGTGCCTGCTCGCGGCTCTCGCCGCGAGCGGTTGCCACTACCGCTCACTCACCACTCCCGGCGGCGCCAAATACACGAGCTTTTCCCTCGGCGCCTCGTCCGATGTGAAGGCCCTCGATGCCGGCTTCGATCCCGCCACCGGCGCCTTCCGCGTGAAGGTCGGCGCCGCCGCCACGGATTCCACCGCCGTCGTCGGCGCCGCGCTCTCCGCCGCCGCGCCCGCCCTCGTCCCCTGATGTCCGCCGTCCTCCTCTTCCACGGCCCAGGCCTCGTCTCCCGCCTCATCCGGTGGCAGACGCGCAGCGTCTATTCGCACGCCGCGATCGAGCTGGCGCCGGGTTCGGACCTCTGCATCGAGAGCCGGGAATTCCAGGGCGTGCGATTCGCTGCCATCGATCGCACCCGCTGCGACCGCTTCGAGGTCGAGGGCATGACGCCCGAGCGCTGGCGCGACGCCATCGCCTTCTGCGAGCGCGAGCTGGGCTGCGGCTACGATTATCGCGCCGTCTTCCGCTTCCTCACGCGCCGCCGCGTGCCGAGCAACAGCCGCTGGTTCTGCAGCGAACTCGTCTTCGCCGCGCTCGCGAGTGTCGACGTGCATCTGCTCCGCCGCATCCCCGCGAGCGAAGTCTCCCCCGGCGACCTCGCCCTCTCTCCGCTCCTCAACGCCGCATGAACCTCCTCGCCCAAGCCGCCCCCAGCGCCAGCGCGCTCAAGGAATTCCTCGAGGTCGTCTTCTACATCTGCGGCCTCGTCGCCGCCATCGTCGTCGCATGGCGCGCGCTCACCGGCAAGGCCACCGCCACCGAGATCGCTGATCAACCCATCGAGGTCCGCGCGCATGCCGGCACCGTCACGCGCGAGGAGCTGAAGCAGGTCCACGGCCGCATCGAGCGCGAGCGCAAGGAACTCGACCGCGAGATCCTCCGCGTGGAAAACGCCACCGAGCGCCGCATGGAGAGCCTCGAAAGCAAGCTCGATGAGCAGACGGAAAAGTTGAACGCCCGCATCGACGCCATTCCGGAGCGCACGATCGAGCTGCTCAAGACCACCCGCGACCTCCACAAGCCGTGAACGATCTCCCCGTCCATCTCCTCCTCGCGCTCAACGGCGCCGGGGCGCACGGCCTGCCGGTCGCGACGCTGCTCGTCGATCTCCGCCGTGGCGGCCACCACACGCTCTCGGAGCCGCAGCTCGTCGCCGCCCTGCGCGGCCTCGCCGATCAGTCGCACGCCGTCTCCTTCGGCTCCGCGCTCGGCCAGCAGCGCTGGCGCATCACCAGCCGCGGCAAATCCGCGCTGCACGAGGAGGGCCTCGCATGACGCTCTCCACCCGCCACCTCGTCGCGTTCCTCGTCGCGCTGCTCTGCGCCGTGCTCGCGCTCCGCGCCCTGCGCGACACCGTGCGCATTTCGATCGAGATCGGGGCGCCGCGCGCGGCCCTCAAGCCCGTCCCGCCGCAGGGCGCGCCGGTTATCCCGATGAACGCCGAGGAAATCCTCCGCGCCCTCCCCAAGTGGGAGCCGGTGCGCTACGGCGCGCACGACTTTTTGCAGCTTAGATCAGAAGCAGATCGCCTGGCTCATAACCAGGAGGCCGCCGGTGCGAGTCCGGCAGCTGCACCCAATCTCAACCGCCCAAGGCAATTCTCACAGGAGGAATACCGAGGCCAATCCGAGATCTGTTTCCCTCGGCTCGGCCTCGGTTCGGCTCCTGTAAAAACAAATCCTTCCACGCCGCTCGCGGCCGCATACGGCACCCATCGCCCGCGCTCCTGCGCACTCACCGTTCCCACCGTAGTCCCCGCGGCGCGTGGATCACTTTACCTGCCGGCCGGTCCCGTCGGTCTGCTCGGCGGCGCGCTTTCCGTGTTTGTGCGCGCCGGAAGCGATACGGCCGTGGTAGCGGCCCAAGCTGCCGGCCGGCAGCAATCTCCCGCGCCCCGCGCGCGCCCCCATGCATGAGAACCCGCAACACCAAGGCGCGCGGCGACTCGCACCTCGACGCGCTCACGCCGGCGCAGCAGGAGCAGCTCTCGCTCTTCCTCACGACCGGCAATCCCACCTACGAGGAGGCCGTCGCGCATGTGCGCGCGGAGTTCGGCGTCTCCACCAATGTCTCCTCGGTGCGCTCCTACTATTTCAATGTGGCGCTGCCGTGGAGCTACGCGCAGGCCCGCGGCGCGGCGAAGGAGATCGCGGCGATGGAAGAGGGTCAGTTCGAGCCCGCGATCATGAAGCGTCTGCAGCAGCTCGCCTTCGAGCTGATGACCAGCCCCAAGGTCGACGTGAAGACGCTCCGCGCCTTCATGAAGATGCTGGGCGACTCACGGAAGCTCCAGCTGCAGCAGCAGACGCTCTCGCTCGAGTTGGAGAAATTCCGCGAGTCGGTGAAGACCGGCGTGGAGAAGGGCCTCGATGCGCTCTTCGCCGAGATCAAGGGCAACGCGGAGGCGCTCGCGCTCTTCGCGAAATTCAAGGCCGCCGCTCTGCAGGGCGTCCAGGACACCAAGGCGTGAGCAAGCCCGCGAACAAATCCTCCGCGCTCGCCCAACTCGGCGCGCGCATCGCGCCCGCGCCGGCCGTCAATGCGCCGCGCGTGGCGAGCTTCCGCCAGTTCCTCCTGGAAGTCGCCCGCGTGCGCGTGCAGAGCGGCGCCGCTGCCGGCACGTATGCGCCCTACACGTTCAAGGGCCGCGCTGCGCTGGAGGAGATCGTCGGGTGCATCGATCACGTGCTCGGCTCCTTCACGGGCGAACCGCTGAAGGATTCTCGCCTCGCGCTCGCGGGCGGCGCGCAGTTCGGCAAGACCACGCTGGAGCTGGCTCTCGCCGCCTACGCCGCCGCGTGCCGCTTCCTCAACCCGATCGTCTTCCTGCCCGACGACAAGCTCGCCGACGAGATCGTCGATGCGAAGTTCCGGCCCGACGTCCTCGATCAGATCCCCTGGCTCGCGGCGATGACGAAGGTCGGCCGCGCGGTCAACGAGAGCGGCAAGGCCGTCAACACCAAGGGCGCCTTCCTCGTCACCGATGGCCAGCGCAAGGCCGTCGGCATGTTCCGCGGCCTGCAAAAGCCGCCCACCACCTTCACGGCCGATATCGTGATCGAGGACGAGAAGGACGACATCAAGCGCGCCAACTCGAAGTTTGTCTCCGGCCGCATGACGGCCTCCGCGCTCCGCTTCCACCTGGAGGTCGGCACGCAGCGCCTCCACGGCGCCGGGCAAAACGCCGTCTGGAAAAACGGATCGCAGGGCGTCGTGCTGCTGGCGAGCGCGCGCGTGCGCGAGCAGCTCCCGCACGACGCGTTCAAGATCGCGCACGGCCACCGCTACACCGAGACCGTCCCGCCTGGCTGGATCAATCCCGAGGATGCGTGGCCGCAGATTTGCCGCTGCGCCATCACGGGCACGCCGCGCCGCGATGATCCCGTGCTCGGCTTCGAGGGCGATTTCCGCCGCGCCGGCTCCACCGAGGTCGTCGCCACCTTCACGCCCGGCGGCCACTACTACTACGCGCACCCGGAGACGGGCGAGCCGCTCGATTGCGATCACCCGCTCTGGCATCACCGCGTGCCGGCCAAGCTCGCGCAGCGCCAGTTCAGCTTTCGCGTCGCGCAGATCGGCACGCTCGCGATCGACCTCGCGCAGATCGTCGCGCACTGGACGCGCGCCGTCGCGGACAACGAGGAGATGGTCACCTTCCGCTGCGATCGGCAGGCGCTGCCCAAGAGCGCCGCGCAGGCGCTCACGCCCGAGATCATGTCGCGGGCGCGCGATGAGTATTTCTTCGGCGAGAAACGCGCGGGTGTGCCGCGCTTCGCCGGCCTCGATATGGGCGACCGCTGCTGGTATGTCTGCCGCGAGACCGCGCACGCGGGCGACAAGCGCCTCGTCTCCGCCGCGCAAATCGCGATCGGCGATGTCGTGGGCCGCGCGCTCGCCCTCTGCGCCGCCGATGGCGTCTCCACCCTCTTCATCGACGAGCGCCCCGCCGTGTCCGAGGCGCGCACGCTCGCCCTCGCGCTCAACGGCCTCGCGGAACTCGATCACTGGCCGTCCATCGACTGGCGCGATCGCAGCGCCTACGTCGCGCTCCCGAGCGGCCTCGCGTGGGATGGCCGCAATCAGAAATGGATCGGCCTCCGCTGCGCGGTCGTCCGCTTCACCAAGAACCAGCTCGGCGCCGGCCTGGAGCAGGGCGGCGTGGAGTTCACGGAAAACGGCGTCACGAAGTTTGTCCCCGTCATCGCCTGCAATCGCTTCGAGACGATCGACCGTGTCGTGCGCGAGCTGCTCACGCCCACGGAAAATGTCGTCGAAGTCGTGCGCGATGCCGAGGGCAAGAACCACGTGCGCACCGCGCCGGCCCTGCGCTTGCCGCGCCTTACGCCCGGCGCGCCCGCGATTCTCTCCGCCGTCGATGCCCACTTCCTCGCCGGCTCGCAGCGCGTGAAGGACGACAAGACCGGCGAACTGGGCGACTACATCGACGGCGTCGACAACCATCTGCTCTTCGCCGCCGGCTACAGCGCCCTCGCCGAGACCATCGGCGGCACGGCCAAGGCCGCGGCGTTTCACTACGAGCGCCTCGAACTCACCGGCACCGGCCGGGAAGGGAGCATCGTCTGATCATGGCCCGCGCGAAGAAAAAGGAATCGTTGATCGATGCCGAGCGCGTGCGCCGCGCGCTCATGACCGCGGAGGTGCCCATCCGCGGCCTCACCGCGGAGCGCCTCGCGCGCGCCCTGGAGGATTTCCGCCGCGGCCACCTGCGCGACGCCGCGCTGCTCTGGCAGGAAATCCGCGAGCGCGACGACACCACGCTCTCCGTTTCCGAAAAGCGCGACCTCGATGCTGCGCTCCTCGATTGGGAAGTCCTCCCGCTCGACGAGTCGCCCGAGGCCGCCGCGCACAAGGCCGCCCTGGAGGCCGGCTACAACGGCCTCGTCGCCACCGATGCGCTTGACCAAAACAAACGCGGCGGCGTCTCCGGCCTGGTCCGCGCGATGATGCACTGCGTCGGCCACAAGTGGGCGGTGTTCGAGGTCATCTGGGACCCCACTGGCCCCGACCTCACGGCCGAGTTTCGTTTCGTGCCGCTCCAGTTTTTCGAGAACACGGTGGGCCGGCTCCGCTTCCTGGCCACCGAGGGCGCCTACGCCGGCGAGGAGCTGGAGGAGGGCGGCTGGATGGTCGTGTGCGGCCCTGGCCTCATGAAGGCCACGAGCATCGCCTACTGGATCAAGCGCTCGCCGCTCCAGGCGTGGTCGATCCTTTGCGACAAGTTCGCCGTGCCCTACCTGCATGGCGAGACGCCCGCCGCGCCCGGCTCCAAGGAGTGGGACGATTTCCGTGATGCGCTCGCGGCCTTCGTCTCGGACGGAGCGGTCGTCACCAGCCCTGGCGCGAAGATCACGCCCATCCAGATCACCGGCGCCGAGGCTCCGGCCGCCACGCTCGTCGATCGCGCGGACCGTGGCATCTCCCGCATCTGGCGCGGCGCGGACCTCGGCACGATGAGCAAGGCCGGCGGCGCCATCGGCTCCAATCCCCAGGAGAGCGAGACCGACATTCTTTCCGCGGCGGATGCGCTGATGGTCACCGAGACCCTCAACCACTATTTCGACACGCCGCTCATCCAGGCCCGCTTCGGCGTGAAGCCCAGGGCGTATTTCAAGCTCAAGCCGCGCACCAAGCTCAACCAGGCGCTGCAGCTCCAAATCGACGAGGCCCTCATCAAGTGGGGCGTCCCGCGCGGGAAAAAGGATCTGATGGAAAGCTACGGCCGCGCCGAGCCCGACAAGGGCGACGAGCTAGCCGAAAAGCCCAGCGCCTCCATGCCCGTTCCCGGCGCCGGCTTCGGCGGCCCACCGCCTGCCTCGCCGCTCGCCAACGAGGCCGCGGCGCAGGGCCGCGCCACCGTCTTCCAAGCCAGCGCCGTCAATCGCCTCGCGCCGGAAATCAAGGCCGCGCTCGACCCCATCCTCGGCCGTCTGGCCGAGATCGACGCCATCGCCGATGCCGCCGTCCAGCGCGCCGCCCTGGCGGACTTCCGCGCGGCTCTCCCGGAACTCTACCGGCAGGCCGTGGCCCGCGTCCCGGCCATCGCCGCCGTCCTGGAACAGGTCATCGGCACCGCCTTCGCCAGCGGCGCGGCGGAACATGCCCGCCAGGCCAAACCCCGCGCCACCTGAACCCGCGATTCCTTCGCATTTCCCGAAAAATGCCTATCCACACCCGCGCTTTTGGTTTCACCGGCCTGTTTTTTGCCGTGCAACGGTCATGCAAGGCCTTCCTGCGGGCCGCCAAATCGCCATCGGCGGGCCGGACTGGCCTGATCAACGAAGCCCCGCCCGCCGAATCGGAGGGCCTGCTCGGTCTCAGCAACGAGCTGGCGGCCCTTGATGGCGACGGTTGGGCGGTCATTCGCTACGGCGAGTGGCCCAACGACCGGGGCCTCCAGCGCTTCGGCCCGGCCGAGGCCGCCCAGATGGTCGGCTACTTCAAAAACACCTGGCAGCGCATCAAGCGCGCGTTCGTTGGCATGCCCATCCTGCGCGGCCACCCGGACTTTGCCGATACCCTCCGCCGCGAGCGCGACCGCGCCAAGCTGCCCGCCGAGCGGTCGCGGCTCGATGCCCTGGTCAACGAGACGGAGCGCCGCTACCCGGACAAGACCGTCTACGGCACCATCGCCGACATGGAGGCCCGTGCGGAGGGCCTCGCCATCAAGCCGGTGCTCACCGAGGCCGGCGCCGCCCTCGTGAATGAGCAGGGCCTCAAGTTTTTCTCCCCGCACTGGCTCGCCACCGATCTCCCGCCGCAGGACGGCCGCTCCGTCAAGGCCCCGGTGTTCATGGTCAGCATCGGCCTCACCGACCGGCCCAACATCGCCGGCACTTCGCTCGTAAACTCGAAAACCACCGAACCCATGAAACTGCCTGAATGGCTCCTCCAGCTCCTCGGCCTCGCCAACGAGGCCACCGATGATCAAATCCGCGCGACGGTCTCCGGCCTTCTCGCGCGTCCCGAATCCACCGCGCTCGTCAACGAGCAATCCGCCCGCACCACCGCGGAGTCGCAGCTCGCCGAGGCGAAGAACAAGCTCTCCGCCGCCGAGACCGCGCTCGTCAACGAACGCGCCGCGCTCGCCACCGCCCGCACCGAGCGCAACACCGCGCTCGTGAACGCCGCGGTCCAGGCCGGCCGCATCACCGAGGCGACCAAGCCCACCTGGCTCGCACGTCTCGACCGCGACTTCGCCACCGAGTCCACCGCCCTCGCCAACGAGCAGGGCGCGCTGAAGACCAAATCCCGCACCGGCGACATCGGCGACCGCAAGCCCGCGGCCGAGGCCGGCGCGCAATTCACCGCCCTCGTCAACGAGGCGCTGCCCAAGCACGGCGGCGACTGGACTGCCGCCTGGGCCGCCGTGAAAGCCACGCCCGAGGGCAAGGCGCTCCACGCCAAGATGGAGTCCACCTCCGCCACCTGACGCCGCCTCGCGGCGCCCTGCGAAGCCCAACGGGCGTAGCACGGGGCCGCTCATTCCTTCACCCGCCTCCCATCACTCGTTTCCCACCCATGAATACGTTCCTCATCGCCCTGTTCGCCTTCGTCGCGATCCTCGCTCTCACGAGCTGGGTCGCCTCTCGCCCGCGCGGTCGCCAACTGCACGGTCTCGTCAATGTCGCCGAGGGCTTCCAGCCCGCGATTCGCACTCTGCTCACGGATGCCGCCATCGCCACGCGCTACCTGCTCGTGAAGCGCGGCAGCGATGCCGCCCACGTCGCGCTCGCCGGCACGGCCGATGTCCCGATCGGCTTTGTCACGGACGAGGCTTCCGCCGCGGAGGAAGGCATCGCCGTCGCGCACTTCGGCCTGCTCCGCGAGGGCGCGCTCGGCGTCGCTTCCGGCGCCATCGCGGCGGACGAGTTCCTCGTGCCCGGTGCCAACGGCACCGTGCGCAAGCTCCCGGTCGCGGCCGGCACCTACCACATCATCGGCCGCGCCACCAAGGCCGCCGCGGATACCGCGGTCGTCGAATACACCCCCAGCTTCCCGATCCAGCGCGTCGTCGCCTAAGCCACGCACCGCCCATCTCCCATCACTCAGCTCCCATCATCCATGAAAAATAATTTCTTCCCTCTCATCCCAATGGTCAACGAGGCGCGCGTCCAGGCGGACACGCCCAACCTCGCGCCCGGCGTCATCGCCCTGGTCAACGACACACGTCTCACCGGCGCCACCTACAACGAGTCGCTCACGCAGTTCTCCGTCGGCTATCGCGACCCCGAGAATCTCCTCGCGGCTGCGGACTACATCGCGCCGCCGGTGCCCGTGAGCCGCCGCTTCGACTGGAAAAAGACCGACAACGTGAAGGACTTCCTCACCGAGACGGACGACGAGCGCGCCATCGGCGCCGGCTTCAAGCGCGTCGAATACTCCGGCACCGAGCAGCAGGCCAAGACTCGGAACCGCGGTCTCAAATACATCCTCGACCGTGATGAGGATGGCGGCGCCACCACCGAGGAGCAGATCGTCGCGATGCTGCAGCAGCGCATCATCCGCAACAAGTATCGCCGCGCCATCACCGCCCTCGCGGCCGTGGCCGCGGGCGATGCCGCGATCTTCAACACCACCACGCAGCCCGACGAGCTGATCAAGGCCGCGCTCGCCACCGCGCAGCTCGAGACCGGCATCTATCCTAACCGCGGCCTCATCGGCCTCGCGGCGTGGAATCTCCGCAGCGCCGCCTACGCCGGCGCCGACAAGGCCGGCGCCTTCGCCGGTCTCACCAAGAACGCCGCCACCGTCGCGGGCGATCTGTTCCTCGATGATCTCCGCGTCGACAAGGCGATCTACCAGAGCGGCGCGAACGCGAAGAGCCGCATCGTGCCGCAGAGCTTCTTCGGCTTCCACGGCCGCGACGGCCTGATGAAGGACGATCCCTCCACGCTGAAGCAGTTCTACACTCCGGCCGACGGCAAACGTTGGCGCGTGCTGCGTAAGCTCACCGGCGACGGCGACAAGTTCGTCGAGATCGTGGTCGAGCACTACGAGATCATCGTCGCGACGAGCCCCATCGGCGTCGCGCGGCTCAACGTCACCGCCGTCTAACACCGGGTGATTTCTTCGAGCCCTCACGCCCCGCGCGGGGAGGGCTCTTTAGAAATCGTCCCTATCGCATGAATCCAAAACCCACCATTGGCCGCATCGTCGGCTATGTCCTGCCGGTCACTCATTCGCGCGCCGGCCAAGTCGTGCCCGCCGTCATCACTCGCACCTGGGGCGGCACAACCGTGCAACTCACGCCGTTCGTCGATGTGGCCAACGACACCAATCCCACGAGCAACGAGTGCAGTTCGGTTGCCTATGATGCGGCGGGCGCCACGCCGCGCACCTGGCACTGGCTGCCCCGCGAGTAATCCGACCTTCGCCCCTTCGCATCTTCGCGCTTAATTCCCATGCCAGCCTGGCTGCAAATCACCCTCGCCGATCTCAACGACGCTCGCGTCGCCGAGTTGATCGAGGCTTTGCGCCAGGAGGAGCTGGGCGCCGGCCAGACCGATCCGATGCCGCGCCGCATCCAGACGGTCGTCGATGAAATCCGCCGCTGCATCGGCTTCTGCGCCAGCACGCCGCTCGATGCGGACACCGCCGCGATTCCCGCCGGCCTGAAAGACCTCGCCGTCGAGAAAATCGTGCGCGGCCTCAAGGGCCGCCTCCTCCTCCCGCTCACCGACGACGAGAAGGACGCCGAGAAGCTCTACCAGAAACGGCTCGAACAACTCACCCGCTGCGAGTGGCCCGTCGATGCGCCCGCCACGCCGATCGATGTCTCCCCCGTGTCGCCCACCACCGGCGCCGAAGTCGCGCGCACCTCCGATCGCGCCGCCACGCGCGAGAGCCTCGCCGGCCTCTGACGCGATGTTCCCCGAGCCCACAGATCCGCAGCTCCCCGATGCGCGTCCGGTCTTCTCCCGGCCCGGCGGCAAGACGCGCCTGCTGAAGCATCTCCTTCCGCTCATCCCGGAGCACACGTGCTACTGCGAGGCGTTCTTCGGCGGCGGCGCGCTCTTCTTCGCCAAGCCCCCGAGCCGCCACGAGGTCATCAACGACATCGATCGCGATCTCGTGGCCTTCATGCGCAACGCGCGGCTCCATCGCGACGCGCTGCTCGACGAGATGGATCTCGTGCTCAACGCACGCCAGGAGTTCGAGGATTACCTCGTGCAGCCCGGCTTGACGGAGATCCAACGCGCCGCGCGCTGGTTCATCCGCAATCGCCTTTCGTTCGGCGGCATGGGCGCCACGTTTGCGATCACGCGCAACCAGCCGCTGCCCTCGCGCGCGCAGCGCCAGATCGCGATCCAGTCCCTCAGCCGCCGCCTCGATCGCACCACGGTCGAGAACCGCTCCTGGGAAAAGCTCCTCGGGACCTACGATCACGAGGAGACGTTTTGGTTTCTCGATCCGCCGTATCTCGACAGCGGCGGCGCCGCCTACGCCGGCTGGAGCGAGCACGAGCTCACGCGCTTTTGCGCGGCCGTGCAGGCGCTCCGCGGCCCGTTCGTGTTCACCTTCCAGGAGTGCGACCAGGTGCGCGATCTCATGGCGGGTTTTCAAATCACCGCCGTCACGCGCGCCAACGGCATCGGCAATCGCGGCGGGAAAAAAGGCCGCGTCTACCGCGAGGTCATCATCACCAGCGAGCGCGACGAGTCCACCGCCGCGCGCAAGGGAGCGAGCGCATGATCTTCACGGCCCCCATCCCGTTCCGCGAGGCGCTCGATGCGCACGACGTCAAGTCCGTGCTGCCCACCACGGGCCGCACGCGCGACCTGCAGCAGCTCGAGCCGGCGATTAAGCGCCGCGCGCTTTTCTCCGCCACCGTCGCGCTCGCCGCGCCGTTGGAAAAAATCCGCGATGGCGTCGGCGCCATCCTCGCGGGCCAGACTGACCAGGCCACCGCGCGCCTCGCGATCAAGAACCTCTGGAAGGAACTCGGCTACAAGCCCGACCCCACGAAGATGGGCACGCTCCAGGACCTCGCCTCGACGGAGCGCATCGACCTGCAGCTCGCGACCAATGTCGCCACCGCGCGCGGCGCCGGCTGGCACCAGCAGGGCATGCAGCCGGACGTGCTCGATGAATTCCCCGCCCAGGAACTTTACCGCGCCACCTCGCCCGAGGGCGGCGCCAAGGCCGAGCGCAACTGGGCCGAGCGCTGGGAAAAAGCCGGCGGCGTTTTTTTCGACGGCCGCATGATCGCGCTCAAGACCGATCCCGTGTGGAAGCAGCTCGGCTCGCCCGATCTCTTCGACGACGGCCTCGGCAACGAGTGGCCGCCCTTCGCCTTCAACAGCGGCATGCGCGTGCGCGACATCGTGCGCGACGAGGCCGAGGCGCTCGGCCTCATCGCGCCGAACGAGGAGCAGTTTCCGCAGCCGCTCGACCTGGAGGCCGATCTCGCCGCCGCGCCCGCGCTGCGCGAGTCCTGGCTGCGCTCAGCGATCGAGGAGAGCGGCCTCGGCTCGTTTCAAAACGGCGTGCTCGTCTTCCAGGGAGGCCGCGCATGAGTGGCGTCTCGATTCTCCTCGACGAGGCCACGCCGCTCCTCGCGCGCGTGAAGTCCGCCGCCGCGGCGCAGGGCCTCGCCCTCGTGGGTGCGCGCGCCGTCGCCAGCCTGGTCAAGGATCACCTCTACGGTCTCGACAGCCAGCGCCACAAATACGGCAGCCACTACTATCGCCAGGCGGGCGACAGCGTGCGCACGGAGGTCGTGCCGCAGGGTGCCGTCGTGTCCATTTCTCAGATCGGTTTTCGCCTGCGCCTCTTCGGCGGCACCGTCCGCGCGAAGAACGTGCGGCTCCTCACGATCCCCGCGCACCCCGACGCCTACGGCAAGCGCGCCCGCGAGTTCGACGACCTCGATTTCAGTTTTCAGATCAATCCGAAGACCGGCGCGCTGCAGCCCTGCCTGGTGCGCCGCGCGCAGACTACGCTCAAGTATTCCCGCCGCAAGGGCAAGGATGGCGCCGTGAACATCAGCGTCCGCGCGGTCTCCACGCTCGATGCGGTCGTGATGTATTGGCTCACCCCCAGCGTCACCCACGACGCCGATCCCTCTGTGCTGCCCTATGCGGAGCAGATGTCGCTCCGCGCCGTCACCGCCATGCGCACGCGGCTCATGCGCGCCACGCTGCGCCAGGCCCGCGAGACCGGCTACCAGGACCCGGAGAAAAACTGATGACGACGCTCGACATCTTCTCCGCCGTGAAGGACGCGCTCGGCGCCATCCCCCTCGATGCCGCGGGCGATCCCGCGGGCGAAAAACTCTTCGAGGCCGTCGAGTTGTTTCCCAACAAGCAGCTCGGCCGCGCGCTCTCGTCGCTCCTCATCACCAAAAAACGCGCGTGCCTCGTCGTTCCCATGGGCGTGCGCCGCATCGTCCGCGATCAGGGCGGCGCGCTCTCCGTCACCGGCCGCCGCTTTGCCGAGGTCGCCCTCATCTACACCGACCAGGCTTATTTCAAGTTCGAGCAGGTCGTCGCCTTTGGCAGCGACCGCAACCTAGGGCTCTTCGCCTTCGACGAGAAGATCGAGGAGGCGCTCACCGGCAAGGAGATCAGCCCCTTCGGCGGCATCGTGCTCGGCGATTCCGATCCGCTGCTCCTCTCCGACAGCGAGCAGAAGGATGCGCCCGGCCGCCAGGCCTGGCTCATCCAGGCCATCGTGCCCACCGGCCTCATCGCCGCGAGCGTCGAGTAATCCATCACCCATCATCCACCGCCCATAACCCAGTCCTCCCATGCCACTGACAAAAACGTTTGATCCCACCAAGACGGCCCACATCCGCTGGGCGCGCTTCGACTTCACGCCCACCAGCGGCTCGCTCGTCTCGATCTCCGCCAAGGTCGTGGACCTCGAGTCCAAGGTCACCACCGCCGTCCTCAAGCAGCCCGGCGCCGGCGAGCTCAACCGCAACGTCGATGAGGTCACGCTCGAGGTTGAGGAAAGCTTCACCCTCGTCGACCTCGAGGAGATCGACGTCGTGTTGTCCGTCCTCGGCGGCCTCTCTGGCATCAAGAAGGGCGCCGGCATCCTCTGGCTCAAGGACCCGCGCGACGCCGCGGGCAAGGTGAAATACAAGATTTCCCTCACCGCCTGTTCCGTGAAGCGCACGGATGGCGCGATCAAGTTCGGCGGCGGCGAGTGGGCCAAGTCCGGCCTCGTCGTCACCAACCTCTCCGGCACCGAACTCACGCCCGAGATCGCCGCCAACGAGCCCAGCTAAGCCCCGGCCATGCTCCCCACCATCCTGCACGTCCAGGGCGATACGCTCGTGCGCGACATCGTCGTCAAGCGCGACGGTGTCGCCGTCGATGTGTCCGGCTGGGCGTGGTGGGTCACCTGCAAGCAGGACCCCGGCGCGGCCGATGCCGCCGCCTTGTTTCAGCTCAGCACGGTCGCGGGCACCATCGTGCCCGTGGCCACCGGCCGCCTCCGCGCCACCGGCGCGCCGGCCCTCACCGTCTCCGCCGCGCCCGGCCGCTACCACCTCGACATCCAGTTCAAGGATGCCGCCGGCATCATCCGCACCGGCTTCCGCGGCTACCTGCGGATCGTGCCGCAGATCACCCGCGCCACCTGACCATGCCCACGCTCCAGCCTCTCTCCTTCGCCGGCCTCACCATCACCTTCGAGGAGCCCGCCGATCTCGTCGAGGACACCTTTGTCACCGGCGACGGCGATCAACTCGTGACCGGCGACGGCGATACCCTCGCTCCCGGCAGCTGAAAAATCTTCCACCATGAAATTCCGCATCCTTCTCCTCCTCCTGCTGGGCTGCGCCCTGCATAGCTCGCAGAGCGAAGCATGGGCCGCGTCCGCACCCAAGACCTTCGCCGACCTGACCTCCCGCGCGCCCGCCGGCACGGATTACCTCGTCGGTTACCGTCCGCCGATGGGCACGGGTTCCGACACGCGCTTTCTGCTTTCTGATCTGAACACGTATTTCTCGGCCAACGTCACCGGCATCACCAGCTCGCAGATCGCCTCGCTCGGCTGGGCAAAGCTCACCGGCACGCCGACGACGCTCGCCGGCTACAACATCGGCGACAGCCTCACCGCCGCCGCGCTCAACGGCTACTTCGGCGATCCCTCGACCAATCCGTCGTTCTCCGCCTCCGCGTGGAAAAACGACCTCGCCCTCGACCAGGTCAACAACACCACCGACGCCTCCAAGCCTGTCTCCAGCGCCACGCAGGCCGCGCTCGACCTCAAGGCCTCGCTCGCCGCGCTCATCGCCACCAACGGCGCGGGCATCAACAACGGCGGCAAGGTCCACTGGACGCAGCTGATGGGCGTGCCCGCCGGCTTCGCCGATGGCACCGACGACGGTGCGGGCGGCGGCTCCGGCACCGTGACGAGCGTCTCCAGCGGCAACCTTTCGCCGCTCTTCTCCGTGAGCGTCGCCACCGCGACCTCGACGCCGGCCTTCACCTTCAGCCTCACCAATGCCGCGCAAAACGCCTTCTTCGCCGGCCCGGCCAGCGGCGGCGCCGGCGCGCCTGGCTATCGGGCCATCGTGCCCGCGGATATCCCGTCCCTCACGCTCTCAAAAATCTCCGATGCCGGCGACGCCGCCGGCAAGAACACCGGCACCGGCAGCGGTCAGGTGGCCGCGGGCGACCACACCCACGGCAACGCCTCGACCGGCGCCGCGGGCTTCATGTCCGCCTCGGACAAGACCAAGCTCGACGGCATCGCTGCTGGCGCGCAGGTCAACCGCGCCCTCGCCAGCCAAGCCGAGGCCGAGGCCGGCACCGACAACACCAAGGACATGACGCCCCTCCGCGTCGCCCAGGCCATCGCCGCGCTCGCGCCTGGTGGTGGGGGCGGCGGCACCGTCACTTCGAGCGGCCCGCCCACCGCCGGCCAAGTCGCGGTCTTTTCCAGCGGCACCAATATCGTCGGCGGCAACACGACCGGCACCGGCGACCACGTCCGCTCCATCGACCCCGTGCTGCGATGGCCGTCGGAGGACATGGGCGCCAGCACCGCGATCGCCGTGAACAAGATGCGGCAGACCAAAAGCCTTGCCGCGGACACCACCTTCACGTTTGCCGCTACGCCCGACGCTGGGGGCCGCTTCGGTGTCGAGTTCACCAATACCGATTCCGCCAGTCACACCGTCACGATTCCGAGCAGCTTCTCGTTCGGCCTCGGCGGCACGCGCACGAGCTTTGTCCTCCGCGCGGGCGACCGCGTCTGGGTCACGTGGCTTTACGACGGCACCGGCTATTCGATGCACGGCGACCCCGTGCGGATTTCCGAACTCGCCACCAGCACCCCCGCGGGTGACAGCCAAGTGATGCTCTCCGTGGCGGGCGAGCACGGCAAGGCCACGGTCGCCGCGATCGTCGCCACGCAAATCGGCACCGCCGTGCAGGCCCACGATGCGGACCTCGACATCTGGGCCGGCGTCACACCGGGCGCCAATGTCGCGGGCGCGGCCGCCATCGCCGCCGATGCCGCCGGAGGCTTCACGCGTAAGGAATACGTCGATGCGGCCGTCGATGCCAAGGTGGACAACACCGCCTACAGCTCGGCCGGAAACGGTGTCGCCGCGATCTCGTGGTCGAAGAATGCCCTCTACGATTACCTCCACCTTTTCGACACCGACGACGACGGCAAGGTGAACGTGCTCGATAATATCTCCGCCGCTGGCCTCGCGATCACGGATAGCAGCGGCGCCGTCACTGGCACCCGCACGATCACCGGCACCAGTGGCAACATCACCGTAACCAACGGCGACGGCGCGGGCGGCAATCCCACCATCAACATCGGTGCCAACGTCGTCACCAAGGCCACCAATCTCCAGTCCATCCGCCTCACGATCGACAACATCGCGGACGGGCAGGGCTACTCGACCACGCACATCCCCGCCGCCTTCACGGTCACGCGCGTCGTGATCGTGCATGAGGGCGCCGGGCTCTCCTCGCCGAGCATCGTCTGCACGCTCAAGCACGACACGGATCGCAGCGCCACCGGCACCACCATCGAGGCCATCACCGCCACCAGCTCGACCACCGGCACCAACACCACCACCGGCTTCGACGATCCCACCATCCCGGCCGATTCCTGGCTCTGGGTGAATCTCTCCGGGAAAAGCGGCACGACCGCCAACCTGCACATCACGATTTACGGCACCTACGACTAAAATGCGCCGCCTCCTTTCTTCCTTTTTGGTTTTGCCTTCGTCGTTCGCCGTCGCGCTCGCGCTCGGCGTGCTCACGCTCGGCCCCGGTGCGGGCGTGGCCTTCGCCAATCGCGTCGTCAACCGGACGGGCGGCGGCGGACCGCCGGCAACCACCGCTTGGGTCACCGGCTCGCCCGCAGGCGGCTCGCTGCGCAACAACTACGTCGGCTTTGTGGGGTGCAAGTTCACTGTGGGCGGTGCGGCCATCACCGTCACCGAGCTGGGGCGCTGGGTCGTCTCAGGCAGCACTGGAACCCACAGCGTCACTATCTTTGCCGCGGATCTGACGACCGTAATCGCCACCGCTAGCGTCAGCACCTCCGGCGCCGCCGCGGGTGACTACAAGTGGCAGTCGATCACCCCGGTCGCGCTCTCTGCCTCGACAACATACTACATCGCAAGCCTCGAGCAAAACGGTGGTGACTCCTGGTATGACAGCCAGTCCCTCGCGGTCACATCCGCCGCGACGCTGGACGCCAGCGCCTACGGAAACGACACCGTGATAGTTGGCGCTGGCGCTACCGGGCAAATCTACGTGCCGGTTAATTTCAAATACTACTAGGATGATTTCCGCCGTTTCGGCGCTCACCGCTCCGTTGAGCGCCGTCCGCCACCGCACCACCGGCGCGGCCCTGCTCGGCCAGAAGCGCACCGCGCGCATCCTCGCCGCCGTCGCGGAGGCCGATGCCTTCGTGGCCGCCCATCCCGCCAGCCTCGAGTTGCGCGATCAGTGCTGCATCGTGCGCGGCGCCGCCTCGCTCGTCCTCGGCCCGCAGCTTTACCGCGAGCGCCGGAAAATCCCCGCGCGCCTCGCCCTCCTTGAACGCGCCCTCGCGCGCATGCAGCGCCTCTCCGCGCCGCCGGCCCCGGCCTGTCCCGCGCCCGCCGCCGCGCACGCGCTCGCTGCCTAGCACCTTTCACCTCGCCGTGGACCTCAACCTCCTCTCCTTCGCCCATCACCGCCCGCTCGGCTACCACGCGGTCGGCGACCTCACGCCCTCCGCGGAAATCGCCGACACCCTCAAGGTCACGGACTGCGCCGGCGGCCGCATCGTCGCCGGCCACATCATCGGCGGCCGGGAGGACTGCATCGATGTCAACAACCACTGCGAGGGCATCGTCATCGAGGCCGCCGTCCTCGAGCCCCGCGGAAAATACATCGCCACCATCAAGGGCGGCTCGCGCCACATCACGCTCCGCTGCCCCTGCGTGATCGGCCACGGCACCGAGACCGACATCGACCTCGGCAACATCTCCGATCAGTCGGACGAAGTCACCGGCCCCACGCTCCTCGACTGCCAGCACCAGCTCGGCCCGCTCGAGCCCATCCGCGTGCGCGTGCTCGGCGCCACGCGCCCCATCCTCCTGAATCCGATCCAGCGCTACGAAATCACCGTCGTCGTGCCCGGCTTCTTCCGCTCGTGGTTTCTCAAGGCCGCCAAGCAGCTCAAGAAAATCTTCCGCTAACATGAACCCTTCCTCCCTCTTATTCGCCGGCGAAGTCCTCGACGGCCGCGACGAGGCCCACGCCCTCATCAAGCTCCGCGATGGCGCCACGCCCGTCGTGCGCGTGCGCATCTTGCCCGCCCGCCATCTCACCACGCCCGCCACCGGCTACCTCGATCTCCGCGACATCGGCCGCGAGAGCGAGATGCTCGAGCTGGTCGTGCAGCGCAGCACACCGGACGGCAAGGGCTTCGACGCCGTCGACGCCGCCTTCATCGACAGTCTCACCGACGAGAGCCACGCGCGCTTGGTCGCGCTCGCCGACGAGCTAAATTTTTCCCGTGCGGTCTCTCAGGCGGAGCGGCAGATCGCGACCGGGACGCAGCTCCATCCGCTGAAGAAGCGTCTGGCGGAGACGATGCTCGCCCCCACGCGGGCGGCACTCGAATCCTGGACCTCGTCGCTGACTACGCAGATCTCCGCGGCGTTGGCCGGGAAGTAGCCCTAGACGAGACGCTCCCCTGGATGCTCCACATCCTCCATCGCCGCGAGGTGCGCCGCGCGCGCGCCGCCCAGCTCACCGCGCGCGCCGTGAACATTGCCGTCGCCCCCACCGCGGGCTGCGAGGGCAGCGCCCGCGGCTTCGCCGCCTTCATCCGCGAGATGCAGGACATCATCGATCACGATCCGCTGGCCTCGCCGCAGCCCGGCGAAGGCGGAACCACGCGCGAGGAAATCGCCGCCTTCCAGCGCCTCACCAGGGGCGCCCGCGCCTGATGGCCCGCGCTCCCGCCTGACCCACCACTATGTCCGACACCGCCGCCAAGCTCGACATCCTGATCGATATCAAGGCGCGGCTCGACGAGCTGCTCAAATCGCAGGACGCGTTCCGCCAGGCCAAGAGCGAGGCCCAGTCTTTCGGCGCCACCCTCAAGGCCGGCCTCGGCATCGACCTCGCCCGCCGCGGCCTCGATCTGCTCAAGGGAGCCGTCGTCGATTCCGTCCGCGAGGCCCTGCGCCTCGCCGGCACGCTCAAGGATGTGTCGCAGAATCTCCAGATCGCCACCGAGCCCCTGCAGGTGCTCACGCAGCTCGTGAAGAGCAACGGCGGCGAGATGGAGACGCTCACGCAGGCCATCGTCCACTACCGCGGCGTCATGGCCAGCGCCCGCGAGGGCAACACCGAGGCCTCGGCCACGTTCCGCAACCTCGGCCTCGATCTCGCCGCGCTATCCCGCCTCCCCGTCGAGCGCCAGCTCGAGCAGGTCGCGCGGGCCATCACGAGGGCGGACAGCACCGGCTCCGCCTTCGACAACACCGTCAAGCTCCTCGGCACGCGCAACGCTCCCAAGCTCACCCAGTCGCTCCGCGAGCTGGCCGAGCAGGGCTACGACAAGGTGGCCCAGTCCGCCAAGGATGCCGGGCAGGTGATGGAGGAGGAGACGATCGCGCGGCTCGATCGCGCGCAGAAGATCATCGCGGAGTTCAAGCGGCGCGGCGTGATCGGCGTGGGCAGCGTGCTCGGTTTCCTCGCCGACCGCCTCGGCATCGAAATCCCCAAGGAGAAAAAGGGCGACGACGGCTCGTTTGCCGAGGCCGCCCTGGAGCGGGAAAAAAAGCGCCGCGACGATGTGGCGGAGACCAACGCCTACATCCAGTCGCTCCAGACCGAGCAGCAGCTCGCCGCCAGCGATGCCACCCTCGTCGAGTCCAAGCGGCGCGAAAAACAGGTGACCCTGCTCCGCGAGGAACTCATCGCGCGCCAGTCGTTGCTCGCGCTGCTCGAGAAAAACCCCGATCCGAAACTCGATCCCATCGCCGCCGAGGCGCAGCTTTATGCCCTCGGTCAGGAAATCCGCGCGATCGAGAACCGCGTGATCGAGCTGAACGGCATCTCCGTGTCCGGCGGCCGGGCTCCCGGCGGCGGCGCCTTCGGCCTGCAGCGGCGCGCCTCCGCGATTGATCGAATTCGCGACCAAGCCGGCGATGTGAACAGCCAGGCCCGCAACCCCAACTTCCTCTCCGCGGGCGAGGGCGTCCAGGCCGGCGTCATGCAATGGGCCACCCAGCTCGGCAGCGTGGGCCAGCAGGTCGCCTCGTCGCTCCAATCCACCATCGGCACCGCCGTCAGCAGCATCTCGGACGGCATTTACGGCTGGATCAGCGGAACCAGTAAGTTCGGCGACGCCATGCTTCAGCTCGGCGACACCGTGCTGAAGCAGGTCTTGCAGACGCTCGTGCAAATCGGCGTGCAGCAGGTGCTCAACGGGCAGGCCGCGACCGCCATTGCCATCGGCTGGAAGGCGCTCACCACCACGCTCCGCGCCGCCGACACCGCGGAGACCGTCGCGGCGGAGTCCGCCAAGACCCCGATCCTTGCGACCAATGCCGCGCTGGCCTCCGCTAGCAGCTACGGCATCGCGGCTGTAGTCGGCATCGCGGCGCTCGCCCTGCTGATTGGCGCTTTCATCGGTGGCATAGCGGGCCGCGAGCGCGGCGGCCCGGTCGAGGCGGGCACACCCTACGTCGTGGGCGAAAAGCGGCCCGAGGTGTTCGTGCCCAACCAGAGCGGCACGATCGTCCCGAGCGTCGATGCTTACCGCGTGATGCAATCCCGCGCGGCGGGTGGTGGCGCCGCTGCGCTCGGCGCCGCCAGCGCCGGGGGCGAGCCCATGGGCGGCAAGCAGCGCCTCCTCGTCGTCTACACCGACCACTCCGCCACCGTCGAGGGCCTCCGGCGCCGCCCGGAGTTCGAGACCATGATCGTGGACATCAATCGCAGGAATCTCGGCGAAATCGGCGGCGCATGAAATTCCCCGCCGCCACGATCGACGGCCTCGCCGTTCGCCTCCTCCTCATCCGGCCCGATGTCTCCACGGCCAAGGGCCGCGCCATCACCGTGGCCTACCGGCTCGACACGCAGCTCGGGCAGGGCCGCACCGGCATCGAGGAGCGCCGCCCGCGCCGCGCCACGCCGCTCCTCACGCAGACCTGCACCCTCCTCGTTGCCGCCGCCACGGCGGACGACTGGCGCCAGGGCCTCGCGGCCCTCGGCTCCAAGCCCGTCGCCATTCCCCTCTGGATCGATGCGCTGCCGGTCGCGCGCTGGGGTGAGCGCATCCACTCCGCGCAGAAGGTGATCAATTTCGATCCGGTCACGGATGCGTTTCAGATCTACGATGGCGGCTCCATTCCCGGCACGCCGCCGCACCCGCTGCTCGCGCCGCTGCTCGTCGGCCGCTGGCTCAAGCGCCCCACCGCCGAGGTCATCACCCGGCACGTCGCCGACGCCATCGAGGTGAAGATCGAGGAGGCCAGCCCGTGGGCCATGCGCATCGGCATCAACTCCCACGGCACCACGTGGGCCGCGCAGCCCAACCGCGCCCAGCCCGTGCGCGAGACGAGCGACTACGACCTCGATCTGATCCGGCTCTCCGTCGCGCGCGAGCCCGGCCTCGATCGCACCAACCTCGCCGCGCAGTGGACGCAGGAGGGCGATTTCCTCTTCGGCTCGCGCCTGGAAATTCGCCAGCACCTCACGTTCTTCGCCGCGCGCCGCGGCGCGTGGGAGTCCTGGTCGCCCGTGCCGGCCTGGTTCACGCCCGGCGCGGACACCACCGCCACGCCGCACAACTACACCGCGCGCTTCGCGAGCGACACCCTCACGCTCGACTACCGCAGCGGCGCGGTCGCCACCGCGCGCCTCGGCTTCGTCCAGGAGATCGACGTGCCAGGCCGCAGCCAGGCGCTCCCCGGCGAGACGCACCTCTACGCGCTCAGCTACGATCACGACGCCGCGAATCCCGAGCTGTTCACCGCGTGGGATGCGCCGCTCGCCGGCGTCGAGGGCACGTTTCTCCCCGCGCAGATCGCGCACCAGGAGATCATCCGATCGCTCAAGCCGCAGGACGTGAAGGCCGATCTCTCCGTCGCCTTTGTGGCCGGCTCGCTCCTCCACGACTACGATCTGCAGCGCCTCTACGGCCCGCTCCGCCTGAAGATTTGGAAATGCGATCCCGACGATGTCGCCGACACGCGCACGCTCCTCTTCAGCGGTCAGGTCACCAACGTCCTGCCCGAGGGCAATGTCTACAAGGTCACCGCGAAGCTCTTCGGCGACATCCTCGCGAAGCGCCTCGCGAGCTGGGTCTACGGCCCGCGCTGCAACACCGTCGTCTTCTCCTCGCTCTGCGGCCTCGCCGAGGGAGATCACGATAGCAGCGGCACGATCGTGCCCGCGAGTCTTTCGAGCGATGGCCTCACGCTCACCGTGCCCAGCGTGACCGGGTGGGGCGGCCCCTCGTATGCGGACAACTGGTTCGCCGGCGGCCTCCTCCGCACCGGCACGGGCCGGGCCACGATGATCGTCACCATCATGACGAGCGAACTCTCTGGCTCCGATCTCGTGCTCACCCTCAAGCGCCCGCTCTGGGCCGACAAGATCGCGGGCGGCGGCCAGAGCGTGACGCTCCTGCCCGGCTGCGATCGGCAGGCCGGCACGTGCCAGACGAAGTTCTCCAACTTCGCGCCCACCGCCGCAGGCAAGGGCTTCCGCGGCCTGCCCTACATCCCGGACTATCTCGAAACCCGCGACGCCGGATCGCCGCAGAAACAAGGGAAATGATGCGACCCAAGGAGCATCACCCTGAGCTTGTCGAAGGGTCCATCCACGCGGGCGGCCGCGACTTTTTCGCCGGCCGCAACGACCGTGCCGCGGCGTTGCAGGCTGCTTGCCTGGCGTGGCGCGACACCCCTTTTCGCGAGCGCTCGTGCGTCCGCGGCCCCGGCGGTGGCGTGGACTGCGTCACGTTCGTCGGTGCGGTCTTCGCTGAGATTGGCGCTGTGCCCATCGCCATCGCGGCGCCGCCCTACGCGCTCAACCACGCAGCGCACAGCGCCGAGAGCGTGCTCCGCGCCTGGCTCGAGGAACCCGCCGCGCGCGCCCACGTGCGCCGCGTGGAGGAAGACGAGCCACACCTCGACGGCGATCTCGTCTTCCCCGTCGTCGGCCGCACCGAGCACCACCTCGCGATCCGCATCGGCGCCACGCTCTACCACATCGCGCGTCCCAGCGGCTGGTGCGCGCTGCAGGTCTCGCAGGTGAAGCTCCACAGGAGCCGGTATCGGCTCCTGTGCCCTGAGCCTGTCGAAGGGCTCCGCACATGAGTTTTCTGGCGAAACAACCCTCGCTCCCGCAGGCCGCCGCCGCCGAGCAGCAGCAGCAATCGACCTATCGCGAGGCCGATCCCATCGGCCTTGGCTACGGCCGCGAGGTCTGGGGCTCGCACTGGATCAGCAAGGACTTCAACTGGCGCACCGCCTACGGCGGCCAGAACAAGGCCGAGTGGCAATACGCCTCCATCGCCGCCGCCTACCGCATCGGCCCCATCGATTTCGTCGGCAAGGTGTATCGCGACAACAAGGTCATCGCGGACTTCGACTACACCTTCGCCGACGGCGAGGACTCGCATGAGTTCGTCATCAACCCCGCGCTCGCGCTCGGCCAGGCGTGGAAGGTGATCGTGCATCGCGGCAGCGAGTCGCAACTGCCCTCCGCCACGCTCGCCGCCGGCACCGGCCAGACGCAGCCCGCTTATCGCGGCATCGTCTGGGCCGAGTGGATCAACATCGACCTCGGCCAGGGCTCCACGCAGATCCCCTCGCTCGCGCTTGAGCTCGGCCGCCACGCGCCCGAGATCGGCGACTTTCCCGGCGGCGATTCGCACCCCTACGGCGTCAATCCCTTCGCGGCCATCTGGGGCATCGCCACCGAGCCCAAGGGCGGCCTCGGCGACGACGGCACGATCTTCAAATCGGCGCACTGGGGCGATCAGGCGCTCGCGCTCGAGGCCACCGGCATCGGCGCGCGCACCGGCAACCTCACGCACTGCCACCCCATGCTCGCGCAGGCGCAGGATGCGTCGGCGTTTTTCTCCAACGCCCTCGCCTACGTCGACGGCTTCCTCTACGCCGAGGCCGACGAGATCAAGGTCGGCTGGTTTCCGCACCAGGCGCCCGTTATCGGCGCGCTCCCGGAAATCACCGAGGGCGATCTTGAAGGCAAGCCCTCGGGCAACGGCTTTGGCGACACCAACGCCGGGCCTAGCGAGGTCACCGTCATTTTCAAGGATTGGCTGCGCCGCTACACCGAGTCGCCCGCCTCCGCCTCCGCCCCGGCCAACCTCGAGACGGGCCTGCTCGCCTCGCCCGTGCGCAAGGAGCGGCCCTTTGTCCACGATGCGGAGCAGGCCGCGATCATCGCCGCGGAACTCGCCGCCGAGGCCGGTGCCGGCGGCGACGATGGCGTCACGCTCAACGTCCTGAAATCCCGCGCCGTCGATGGCGCCGGCGCCCCGCTCATGCCGGGCGCGCTGCTCAATTGGGACTACGGCCCTCACTCGCGCGACCTCGTGTGCCGCGTCGTCTCGCGCCGCATGCGCACGGGCAGCGCCAGCGATGTCCTCACGGTCATCCGCGAGCGCGGCGCCTATCCGCGCCCCTACGTGGCGCCGGTCGATCCGCGTGTGCTCCCCGCTGATGATCTCCCTGGTGAAATCGACACGGGCGATGTGCGCCTGTGGTCCGTGCCACCGCTGCTCACGTCGGGCGTGCGCCAGGTCGCCGCGCTCATCAACCGCACCAAGCGCACGATCTACCGCGCCGATCTCCATCTCAGCCCCAGCGGTTCCGCGCCGTGGGAGGTCGTGCTCGACAGCCGGTTCTTCTCCGCGAAATGCATTGTCGGCGGCAGCGGCATCAACAACTCGGCCACGACCGTGCGCGTCACCAGCACGAGCGTGGACTTCGCCCGCATGGCTGCGCAGAGCGCCGTCGCGCAGACCGACGACACGCTGCTGCTCCTGATCGACAGCGAGGTCGTGAGCGTCAGCTCCATCACGGTCGTCACCACCAACACCTACGATCTCGGCATCCTCCGCGCCCGCCGCGGCACCGGCGCCGCGGCCCACAGCGTCAGTGCCGTATGCTGGCTCTTCTATCGCGCCGAGCTGCAGAGCTACGCCGCCGAGCACGCGGAATTCTACAAGGTGCGCGACGGCTCCAATCTCTACGACAGCGGCATCGCCACGAAGCGTTTCAAGATCGCGCTCTTCACCATCTACGCCGATGGCCTCGCCAAGCCCGATGATCCTGGTCTCGCGCTCACGCTGCCCGACCTCACGGACGACGAGGTCGTCGCCGCCGCGGGCTACACCATCATGCTCACGAGCGAGGCGCACACCGTCGCGTGCGCGAGCGATGGCACGCCCAACGCCGGCCAGCTCGGCGCGGGCAGCACAGCGAAGACGACCGTCAAGGTGCTGCGCGGAGATGCGGCGCTCACCGCCGTCGCCAGCGGCCCCGGCACCGATGAATACGCCATCGCCCTTGGCACGCTCACCAGCGCGACCGCCACCAAGGAGACCAACGACACCGTCCGCTGCGACAGCCTCAGCGCGGACACCGGCACGATCGCAATCACCGTCAGCATCGCCGGCACGATCACCGTCACAAAAATCTTCACGCTCACCAAGGCCAAGGCCGGCGCGACGGGCGCACCGGGCAGCAACGGCGCTCCCGGCTCCAACGGCGCGCCGGGCGCCGATGGTCCTGGCCTGACTTATCGCGGTCCCTACAACGCCGCGAATGTCTACCACTTCGTGCCCGGCGTGCTGCGGTCGGTGGTGAGCGTCGGGACCAACTACTATGCGGCCAACAACGCCGCGAAAAACGGCCTGAATACGTGGGGCGCGCCCGGCGGCTCCGACTGGACCGCGGCCTTCACGAACTTCGCGGCGGTCGCGACCGAGCTGCTATTGGCCGTCGACGCCACAATTCTCAAGACGCTCGTGATGGGCGACGGGGTGACGAGCGGCGCCGGCCTCATCCGCAGCGCGCACGCAACCGCCTTCGCCACCGGCACCGGCTTCTGGCTCGGCTACGACGGCACGACGCCCAAGTTCCGCATCGGTGATCCAGCCGGAAAGTCCCTCTCGTGGAACGGGAGTGAATTGTTCTACGGCGATATCGCCGCGAAGCATATTCGCTTCTTTTCCTCGGGCAGTTCGGTGTTCTTCGATCTCAGGGACGGCGCGACCTTGCGGGGATTCTGGGGATTCAACAGCGGTGCCCCCACACTTGACCTGGGCGGCGATGGCGTGCTGCAAAACGCCGCTCTCGTCGGCGGCGCGGTCGTGAAGGCGTTCAGCAGTGCCGATCCCCGGACCAGCGACGCCCCTCTCTTTAGCAATGGCGGCGCCTACATCGCCAAGAGTCTGGACGTCCTCGGCACCATCTTCAACGCCGCCGGCAGCCTGAGCCTCAACGGCGCCGGGCGCCAGCAGCTTGCCTCCAGTGCGGGCCGCTCCATTTCCTTCGCGCCGCAGGGCACCGAGGCCTGGGTGGTCGGCACCGACAACCACCTCAAGAGCTTCGCTGGCGATATCCGCAAGGTCACGAACGACGGAAAGACCGTCGCGCTCTACGACGGCGACAACGCGATTTCCTTCAGTTGGAACGGCAGCGACCTCCTCTTTTATGTCGACGGCACCCTCGTCGCCACCCTCTGACCATGCCTGCACCCATCGACACCACGCGCAGCCGCGCGATTCACATCTACACGGATTTTGGCACGGACTACCGCGTCGAAATCGACCGCGAGACGCGTCGGTCCTATGAGAACGGCGACACCAAGCGCATTGCCGGCCGCACGCTCGTGCGCCCGCTCTCGGCCATCGCCGCGACGACCGTCCCCGGCGGCCCCGTCACCATCACCACCTACGCGGACCTTGCCGCCCTCATCGCCGAGTGCGCCACCGCCCTTGCCGCGACTGAGCCGAACATCCCCGCGATCTCCGACCCATGACCCTCATCGACCTCAAGGGCCTGCTCGGCGCTCGCCAAGGGAACCTGCAGGCGCAGCTTTTGGAGCACGAGAAACAAGTGCTCTGCCTAGAATCCGATCTTGCCGCCGCGCGCAAAGCCGCCGCGGTGACGGAGGGCGGCCTGAGAGCCACCGCGATGGCCCTGGCCGATGTGGAGGAGGCGCTGAAGGCCGCCAGCAAGCCTGCGGAAAGGGTGTTGCCGAGCCCCGGCAGCCCCCCCGGCCTAAGCCTTGCCAGAACGCGGGCAAACGGCTGATTTGATCAAACCTTTGTCCCGCCTTCTCAAACCCGGCGTCCGCTTACACCCCGCACCTCCAAGAACACCGCCTTCGTCGAGAAAGTCGCCGCCGCCAACGTCCGCCTCACCGTGCAGCAGATCCGGGAGAAAAGCGCCGTGCTGCGTGAGATGCTCGACGCCGGCCAGATCGGCCTCATCGGCGGCATGTATGACCTCGGCACCGGCAAGGTGACCTTCTATCCCGACACCGCGGTCAACGTAAAGGCCCCGGCCCGCTGAGGCCCGGTCCCGCTGCTAGCGACCCAACACGCCCGCCGCTTGCGTGACCAACGCCGAGCGGGCGAGCATCACATCGGGAGCTTCACCCTCGGCCAACGCCCCCACCCGCCGCGCCCGATCGCGCAGGGTGAGAAAAGCCAGGGAGGCCAGCTCGCCACCCGCCGCCCGATCACCGGCCTTCCGCAGATCGGCGGCGACCGGCGCGAGTTGCGCGACCTTCAGGATTTTTTTTTCCGCGAGAAAGAGCCCCAGCGACGCACCAAGCGTGTCGAGCCAAGCCCGCGGTTGCGCGGGGATGCTGTAGGCGAGCGCGGCGCTGGCCGGCGACCACTCCATGAAGGCGCGCACTTCGGCGTGCAGCCCGCCGAGCGCGGCCTCGGCTGTCGCGGGCGTCCAGCGGGCGGAGAAGGTCTTGCGCTCCCGGAACGTCTTCACCTCCCACACGCGCAGCCGCGCCTCGTAGTCGCCCGCCGCGGCGCGCAACGCACCGCTCACGATGTAGTCGAGCCCGCCCTCCGTCGTATCGACGAGTTGGCGGAGATTGTCCTGCGACCACTCCGTGCCGAAATCGACCAGCCGGCTCTCCCCGGGCGCCGTCGTGAGCAACCCGACCGCCACGCTGGGCAGGTAGGAGGGAGAAAAATAAAATGTCTCCGCGAACCACAGCGGCAGTGCGCGCGCGAGGCAGCCCAGCTCATCGTCAGGCTTGGGCGCGGCCTCGGGGGCAAACGGATTGGCGAGCCGCCCCGGCAGCGCGAGCTGAGCAAAGGCGATGCGGCGCAGCCGCCCTTCCTTGGGCGGGAGCAACTGGGCCGCCATCGCCTCAAGCCCGTAGGACCAGATCGGTTTGCTGATCGAGACGAGGCCGATCCGCGGGGCCTCACCCGGCCCGCCGCCCGCGCCGGGCGCACCCGGTGCGGGCGCGGCGTCGGGCATCGCGAGCAACTCGGCGATGGCGTTGGAAAACCCATGCAGGCGGTCCTCGAGTTCGGGCCGGTTGAGGGCGAAGAGGATGTCGAGCACATGCTGCGCGGCATCGGCGTTGCCGACCGCGAGGTAGGCCTGGAGCAGGTTGAGCCCGGTGGCCGGCCCATGCCGGTCCGCCGCATAACGCGGCGCGACCAGCTCGATGATTTCGGCAAGATGCCCATGCACCCCGAGATCGCCGGAGAGCGCCACGAGCACATCCGCGCGATCGCCCGCGCCGCCCGCGAGGATCTCCTCGTAGATGGCCATCGCGCCCGGCAGGTCCTTGGCCTCGAGCCGCTCACGCGCGGCGGCGAGGCGGGGTTTGACGCCGCTGCTGGTCGGCCCACTCAATGGATTGGGGACCGGAGCGACGCCGGCCGTCGGTTCACCCGACGCCGACGAATCCGGTTTTCTCGCCGCGAATCGATCGAAAAATCCCATCGGGCCAGCAAAGATTACGACCGGGCGCTGGCGAACCTGTTTTTCTCAACCCTTTTTCCGAGTGCCAGGCGCCGCGATCTTCTCCGGCGGCACGCCCGCCCTCGTCGCGATGAGGGCGCAGACTTTGGGGACATACATGCGGGTCTCGGCGGGGAGTTTATCGGCGATGGCGGTGTAGCTCGTCACCTTGTGCTGCGCCAGCGTGCGCGCGACGCGGCCTTCGCCGGCGTTGTAGGCGGCGAGCACGAGCGCCCAGTTGCCGAAGCGGCCGTGGAGCTGGCGCAGGTAGCGCGCGGCGGCGCGGGCGGATTTTTCGGGGTCGGTCCGCTCGTCGGGCAGAAAGGTCGAGAGGCCCATCGCCTTCGCCGTCTCAGGCATGAATTGAAACAGGCCTTTCGCGCCGACCGGGCTGCGCGCGGCGGGGTTGAACGAGCTCTCCGCCTCCGCGATCCACGCGAGCTCGGGTGGGACCCCTTCAGCGGCAAAGGCGGCGCGCAAGCGCGGCATCAGCGTGGCCGCGCGCGCGGGCGCGGGGCGCGACTGCACGCGCCCGAGCCAGAGCTGATAGTGCGGCACGGGCTGGTAAACGGTCGGCGGCGGCACGGGCTGCCGGGGCGTGGGGTGGATCTGCTTCGCGCCCTCGAAGGCGTCGATGCGCTGCTCCAGCCAGTCGGCGAGATCATCATAACCGGGCACGAGGCGCAGCGCTTCCAGTGCCTGCCGGCCTTCCCGCGCGCAATCCGCGAGGTCCGCCAGCGAATCGCCCTCGAGCGCGCGCTGGAATTTGGCAACGAGCGCGTCCCACCGCTCCTTGGTGGGAAAATCATACTGCGCCTTGATCTCGGCGGGCGCGAAGAGCTCGAAGAGCTGGCGGCCGACGGTGAAGAGCTGATCGGTCTCGGCAGCGAGCGCGCCGGGTGGGGCGGGTTGCGCCGCGGGGAGCGGATTCGCGAGTGCCAGGGCGATCACGAACAGGCCCCGGGTAGCGGCGGCTTTGCATTTCATCGGTTCAGCGCCGCGATGACGGCGGCTTTAAGTTTCAGCTCGGGCTTACGCTCGGTGAGCGCGGGCGGATCATCGCCAAGGTAGTTTTTCGCGTTCTTGGCGATCCAGTCGGCGGTGACGAGGCGGTAGGTGCGCCCCGGTGCGATCGGGCCGCGGATGGCGGCGATGAGATTTTCGCCGCCGCGGTCGGCAAAGGGCGTCTCCGGGCCTTGGTTCGCGCGAGAGAGAATTTTTTGCAGCCACGCGCCGCTGACTTCTGCGGCATGGAGCGGTCCGTCGAAACGCACGCAGGCATCAAAGGCATGGCGCGTCACATCGCCCGCCGGCAGACCGGCGCCAAAGGTCGTCGCGCCCACCAGCGCCACATCGGCATCGGCCGCGACGCGCGCCGCCTCGACGGCAAAACGGGCGGCCTCGCTCGGCGCGAGGGCGCGCAGCGTGCGGCCGACCACGGCGGTCTCCTCCGGCGTGAGGTGCTGCGCGAGGGTGGCCCGCACGAGTTTGTCCATCCCGGGATCGGCGGGATCGGCGGCGGCCAGCGGGACTTGCTCGACGGCCCAGCCGAGGCCGGCGGTGGTGCGCGTCAGCCGTGCGATGGAGATGAACTCCATCCAGCTGCCCGAGTGGAAATAGATCGTGCGGCCTTCCCGCTGGACGAAGCGCAGGTGATCGTGGGCGCCGGCGAAGAGCGTGCCGTCGGGCACAAGCGGCAGCATCGCGCGGTCGGCGCGCAGGCCGGAGTGGCTGAGCACGACGGGGAGCATGGTTGGAGACGCGGCGCCCTCGCCGCGTGGTTCGGACAAACGCGGCGAGGGCGCCGCGTCTCCAGCTCCGGAAAATATCCGGGGAAAATGTTCCCGCGCCCACACCGCCGGATCGGCGAGGTCGAGCTGCGGGCGGATGGCGACGCGCCAGGTCGAGAGCCGGTCGGTCGTGACGCCGACGAGCGTGAGCGTGTGCGCGCCGAGCGGCAGCGCGAGCGAGGCGCGCGCGTAGGGCTGGCCCGTCGCAGGATCGCGCAGGTTGCCGCTGATGACTTGGGCGCCGGTGGCCTCGAGCCGCCGCACGGTCTCGGCCACGTCGTGAAACTCCGGCTCGTGGTTGCCGAAGTTGATGACCAAAGGCCCGCGACGCGCGAGCGCGGTGAAGAGCGCGAAGTCGATGGCGCCGGCGCTGCGCCGGGCGACGGCGTTGCCGTATTCCATCGTGTCGCCGTTGAGCAGCACGGCGAGGGGCACGCCGGGGTTGTCTCCGCGCAGCCGGTCCACGCGCGCGACCAGTTGCGCGCTGCGCTCGTAGGCGGAGTGCAGGTCGCCGAGCACGACGAGGATCGCCTCGGGAGGCGTCGCGGCCCGCAGCGCCACGGCGGCGAGGGCGAGGATCAAGAAAACGGCGCGAGACATGGTGCGGCTTCACGCTGCACGATCCTGGGGGAAGATCACCACGGCATTTTGCGCCACGTCGGGGCATAAAGCCCCTCCCACAGCCAAAAGACCCGCTACCGGGTCGCGGGCAAGCTCGCTCCCACCGGCAAGGTCACGGGGAGCCGCGGTTCGGCTCACGGCACTTCGTAAACTTCCACCAAGGCCACGCCCGTGCCGCCGCCGATGCCGGAGACTTGGGCCGAGTAGTTCCCCGGAGCCAGGGTCGTGACGAGCGCGGCGTCGCGCGAGGCGCCGTCGAGGCCAAAGGCCCCTACCGCGCCAAACGCCGCCGCCAGCTCCGCGGCGCCGCCCCAGTTGTCGTTCTCCTGGATCTTCACGGAGCTGGCGTTGAAAAGCTCGAGCTTGGGATCGGCCAGCACACCGGCGACGCCGAACACCGTGAGCGTGGGCCCGATGGCGCGCAGCAGCACGCGCTTGGCCGAGCCCGGCGGACCGGCGATGACGAAGCCGGCGATGAGCACATCGGCCCCGGTGCCACTGACCGTGCGGGCGGAGACGTTGATGAGACGGGGCGTCCCGGCGCCAAAGATGAGGGCCGGCGTCAGGTCGTAAATCTCAGCGAGCGCGACGCCCGTCGCGCCCCCGATGCCCGAGACCTGCGCCGAATAGCCGGCGGCGGCGAGCGCGCTGTTGTAGAGCGCGGCGTCGCGACTGCCGGTGGTGAGCGGAAACGCCCCGACCGCGGCAAACGTGGAGGCGTCGGCCGCGTTCCAGTTGTCGTTCTCGAATAATTTCACCGAAGTGGCGTTATAGACCTCCAGCTTGGGATCAGCGAGCGCCCCGCCGACGCCGAAAGCCGTGAGCGCGGGCCCGATGCCGCGCAGCAGCAGGGGCTTGGTCCCGCCGGTCCCAGCCCCGCCGACCACGAAGCCTACGATCAACGTCTGCGGCCCGGTGCCGGCGCGCGTGCGGATGGAAAGATTGCTGATGCGGGCCACCTCCGGCACCGGCGCACCGAGCGTGAGGCGGCCAGCCAGCGAAACCGTGGCCCCCAGGGTATCCGTCACGACCACATCGTAGCTCCCCGCCTGGGCCGCAGTGACACCGCGCAGCGTGAGCGTGGAGCCGGTGGCGCCGGCGATGTCCGCGCCGTCTTTGCGCCACTGATAGCCGAGGGCACCTACGCCAGTGGCAGCAGCCCGGAACGTCACATCAGCGCCCAGCGCGACCGTCTGATTCTGCGGCTGGGCGGTGAACTGCACGCTCGCACCGACAAGGGAGAAGCCGGCGTTGGCCGACGAGGCGATGGCGAAGCTGCGCGGCATCGACCGCGGGACGGTCGCAGGCAGAGACGTGGAGGTGCCCCAGCCGACGACGCTGCCATCGGATTTCAGGGCCAGGGTGTGAAACGATCCGGCCGCGATGGCGACGACACCGCTCAGCCCGGCAGGAACGGCGAGCTGCTGCGCGTTGTTCGCGCCCCAAGCGGTGACGGTGCCGTCCGCGCGGAGGGCAACCGTGAACTGACCGCCGGTCAGCGCGCCAAAAGAGGAAATCGCGGCGATGCCCGTGAGCCCAGCGGGGGGGCGGTAGGACGTGTTGCCCCACCCCACGACCGTGCCGTCGCGCTTCAGCGCCGCGCTGATCTCGGCGCCGGCGGTGACGGCGACGACATCGGCCAAACCCGCCGGCACGTTGGCCTGCCCCTGCGCGTTGACACCCCAGGCGGTGACAGTGCCGTCGTGCCTGAGCGCGAGCACGTGGTTGCGCCCGATCGCGAGTTGTTTCACGTCGGCGAGGCCCGCCGGCACGGTAGTCTGGCCGGAGGTGTTGGAGCCCCAGAGGCGCACCGTGCCATCGCTGCGCACGGCCCCGCTCACGTCGCCCCCGGCCGCGACCGAGATCACACCGGAAAGACCGGCGGGCACGGTGGCCTGGCTGTTGGTGTTGTTGCCCCAGGCGACGACCGTGCCGTCGACCTTGAGCGCGATGGCATGGGTGTTGCCGCCGGCGATGGCGCGGATGCCCGAGAGGTTGAAGGGGACAAAGGTCTCGGGCGGGCTCGCCACGGCCAATCCGGTATCGCCGTCGTAGAACGAGGCTCCTTCGCGGCCCCAGGCCGCGACGACATCCGCCGGGCGCGCCGGCACGGTGACCTCGACATCGAGATACTGCGCCGGGTCGGCGCCGCCCCGGGCGAGCGCCTTGATGGAGATACCCGTGGCGGCGTCGGTGAAGGTGGAGCCAACAGGGAGCGTCGCGTCGTTGGCGCTGAGGCCGGGGGTCACGAGGTCGAGGAGCTGGCTTTGCTGCCGGTTGTTGTAGCCCCAGACGACGTGTGCGCCGTTGGTTTGGAGGGTGCCTGCGGTAAAATTTTGCCGGTAGCCGACCCAGAACCAGCGCACCCCATCGCGAAAGACCCGCAGTGCGAGCGGCTCCGTGAGCGAGGCGTTGCGATGGTCAAAACGGTAGATGCGGTAAATGCCGCTCGTGGTGGCGGTGGTGACGGCGGTGTCGGGGAGCCAGCCGAGGCGATTCTTCTGCCAGTGGTTGAAATGGTGCCGCGCGTCACGCGTGATCCCTGTGATGGCGGTCGAGCCCATCATGTCGAAGGGGTCGCCATATTCGAGCGAGTTGCCACTGGCGGAGACGGGGTTGCCGTCGTTGATGCGCCAGAGGTTGGAGTGCGACAGGCCGTAGGTGTGGCCGAGTTCGTGGGCCACCGTGCCCAGCGAGAAGGAATTCGGGCCGTTGATCCAGATGTTGGTGCCATTGACGCTGCCCAGGCCGCCGTAGGTGATCTGCGAGCCCGGGACGCGCGAAGCGCCGAGGTTGGGAAAGACGACGATGATGCGGTCGAACTGCGAGGTCGTGTAGTGGGCCGCCGCGGCCGTGCGCGCATCGGTGTGGAGCTGGGTGTTGTTGTTGGCGGTGGCGTAGGCGGCGCCGGTTTGCGGCAGACGATAGACAGTGTCGCTCACCACCGCGGTGAGGGTGGTCTTGCCATAGCTCATCGCCTCGAAGAGCGGCGCCACATTGGCGCTGAGGACATTCGTCGCCGTCGCTTGCGTGACGGGTTCACCCGGGAAATCCGAGAAGTCCACGCGGATCACGAGCACCTGCTTGGCGCCGATCGTGTGAGTGCGCTCGGGCTCGGCGGATTCGGAGGGCGCCGGCGGCGGCGCCGGTCCGTCCTCCGCCGCGATCAGGCGGGCGAGCTCACGCTCAAGGAGCGCCGCGCACGCGGGACAGGCGCCTGGCTCCATCGAGGCCGCTGGAGAGATCTCCGGTTGAGGCGGATGCGCCGGAGTCAAGTCCTGCGCCGCCGCGTCGCCCACCGCCCACGTGAGGTGCCCGGCTCCGTCCGCCGGGTCTTTCTCGCCGGGCTCCAGCACTCGGAGCGGGTTCTCATGCAAGGCCAGCTGCCGGTCGAGGGCGATGCCGTGCAGCGGCCCGTCGGCCACCGCGGTCTGCGCCTCCCTCCGCCCGTAGACGTGCGCCGTGTAAGTGGCCCCGCCGATCAGCGCCTCGCGCCATTGGCCGGGTGTGGTCAGCGGTTCACCGGGCGCGGGGCTGGCGGCCAGGAGGGCAAACTCCCCGCGGCCCGCCACGCGCTGCTCCAGTTGCGCGGCCACCGCTTCCGGCAGCTCGCGGCGCACCCGCACAGGCACCGTGGTCGCCAGCGCGCGCTGCGGATCGGCCTTGATGAGTTCCAGCATCGCGGCGCGCCGCGTGCGCGCGAGGGACACGCCCTCGGCCGCCAACGCCGTCCGTTCCGCCGCCGGTGCCGCCAAGAAACGCTCCGTCCATCCGCGAAATGCCGTCATCGCCTCCGGCTGCCCCGCCTCAGCCCAGGCGTGCGCATAAGCGAGCCCCGCCAGCGGGGCGTCCGCCGGCCCGGTTATTGCACCGCGGACGGCCGCCGTGCCAGCCACGGTCTCGCCCTTGACCACGGGATCCGCGCGGGGCGGCAAGGTCGGCCGCGGATTCCAGAGCAGCAAAAAAGCCGCGCCACCGATCGGCAGCAGCAGCCAAGGAATGATGCGGGTGACGCGCATGGGGTCGAATGGGACGGGTTGGCGGCGGGACCGAAAGCCGGGCACGCTAGGCCGGACCTCCGACAATGCAACTGGCCGATGGTTTCACCCGCTGGTTTCCCGCGTTGACCCTCCCCGCCCGCCCGCTAGCCAAGACCCTCCCGGATTTGAACCGCGTCCACATCAAGACCTACGGCTGCCAGATGAACGAACGCGACAGCGAGGCTGTCGCGGCGATGCTGCGCGCCCGGGGCTACCGCATCGTGGCCGACGAAAACGACTGCGACGTCCTCCTCCTCAACACCTGCTCCGTCCGCGACGCCGCCGAGCAGAAGGCCATCGGCAAGGCCGCCTACCTCTCCCACCGCAAGAAGCGCCAGCCCGACTTCGTCCTCGGCATCCTCGGCTGCATGGCGCAGAACCGCGGCGCCTCCCTCCTCGACCAGCTGCCCGACGTCGATCTCATCGTCGGCACCCAGAAATTCCACCAAGTCCCCGGCTACCTCGACAACCTCCGCGCCGCGCGCGACGCCGGCGTGCCCCTCGCCGAGACCATCGTGGACATCGCCGAGGAAGCCGGCTCGCAAAACACGATCAAGGATCACGTCACACCCGAGGCCGGCGCCGACGGCGAAGTCGAGAAACAAGTCACCGCCTTCGTCTCCATCCAGCAGGGCTGCAACATGGACTGCGCCTTCTGCATCGTCCCGAAAACCCGCGGCGACGAGCGCTCCCGCCCGATGGACGACATCGTGCGCGAATGCGAACAGCTCGCCGCCCGCGGCGTCCGCGAGATCACGCTGCTCGGCCAGATCGTCACGAGCTACGGCCGCCGCGACTACGCGCACACCGGCGGCATCACGCCGTTTGTGCAGTTGCTCGAGCGCGTCCACGCCATCGACGGCATCGAGCGCATCCGCTTCACCTCGCCTCATCCGCGCGGATTCAAGGACGACCTCGTCGCCGCCTACGGCCGCCTGCCCAAGCTCTGCGGCTACATCCACCTGCCGATGCAGAGCGGCAGCGACCGCATCCTGCGCGCGATGAACCGCCCCTACACGCGCGACCGCTACCGCGAGATCGTCGCGGCGCTGCGCGCGGTGAACCCCGACATGTATTTTTCGACCGACGTAATCGTGGGCTTCCCCGGCGAGACCGACGAGGACTTCGCCCAGACCCGCGAGCTGTTCGAGGCCTGCGATTTCGACATGGCCTACATCTTCAAATACTCGATCCGCACCGGCACGCCCGCCGCGACCATGGCCGATCAAGTGCCCGACGAGGTGAAGGAGCAGCGCAACCAAACCCTGCTCGACGTGCTCCAGAAAAATTCCCTCCGGCGCACCGCCAAGCTCATCGGCACCGTGGAGGAAGTGCTGGTCGATGGCCGCGACAAGAGCGGCGCGCACTTCACCGGCCGCACGCGCGGCAACCGCGTCTGCGTCTTCGACGCCGACCCGCGCCTCGTCGGCCAGCTCGTCCCGCTGAAGATCGAGCGGGCCACGGTGAGCACGCTTTATGGCCAACTGGAGCTGGCCGGAATGGACGGCTCAGAGCCGAGAGCCCTGAGTCCAGAGCCAGATTCCAAACTGCTTCACGCTTCTCCTGCCTTCGCTTCTGGCTCTCAGCCCTAGGCTCTCCGCTCACAGCTTCTCCTCCGTCCATGTCGCTTCTCCTCGCCACTCTCCTCACCGGCCTCGTGCTGATCGCGCTCGGCCTGCCGCTGCTGCTGAACAGCGCCGGCTACGCCGCGATCCTGAAGGCGTTTCCCCGCTCGGCCGCCGCCGCCAACGTCGTCTTCCCCGTGGCGGCCGTGTGGTTCCTCTACAACATCGCGAACCTCGGCGCCGCCGATCTCATCATCCCCAAGCCCTACATGTTTGCCGCGTTCGCCCTCATTGCGGTGCTCTCAATGATCTACATGCGCGAGTTTCTCGCCGTGCGCGGGCTGGCGGCCCTCGTGCTCGTCGCCGCGATGCCCCTGCTCGACTCCGCCTACATGAAATACGAGCTGACCCAGCGCCTGCTCATGGTGACGGCCGTCTATGCCGCGATCGCGGTCGCCATCTGGCTCGGCGCGCAGCCGTGGCGCCTGCGCGACTGGATCGCGTGGGTGTGCGCCCAGCCCGGCCGCTCGCGCGGCGTGGGCGGCGCGCTCACTGGCTACGGCCTCGTGCTGGCCGTCGTGGCGTTCACCTACTGACCGCGCCGCGCATGTCCGCCCCCGTGCTGCTCGTCATCGCCGGCCCCGCCGGCTCGGGCAAGAGCACGCTCTGCGATCGACTCGTGGCCGAGCGCCCGGAATTCTCTCGCGTCGTCACCACCACCACCCGCGCCCCGCGCGCCGGTGAGATCAACGGCGTCCACTACCACTTCTTTTCACCCTCCGAGTTCCGCCGCCGCGTGGCCGCGGGCGAATTTCTCGAATGGGCGCAGGTCCACGGCGATCGCGACGATCGGCTTTACGGCACCCTGAAATCCAGCGTGCTCGAGCCCCTCGCCGCCGGCCGCGATCTCGTGATGAGCATCGACGTGCAGGGCGTCGAGAGCCTGCGCCGCGTCGCCCGTATGGATGAGCGTCTGCGCCGGGCGATGACCACCATCTTCATCGTCGTCGATCACGAGCGCCTCGTCGCGCGGATGCGGGAGCGCGCCAAGGACCACGACGACGAAATCGCCCGCCGCCTCGCCACCGCCGAGGCCGAGCTCCGCGAGGCCGCGAAGTTCGACGAACGCATCGAGAGCCACACCCGCGACGAGGACTTCGCCGCGCTGCTGGCGATCGTTGCGCGGGCGCGGGCTTCGGCCGCAGCGGGGCATTAGCAGCTACGCCAGTTCCCAGCCTTTGCGATAAGCGCGGCGGATGAGCGGCGCGGCCTCGGGGGCGCCTTTCGCCACGAGATTTTTCGCGTCCCATTCCACCCGCTTGCCGAGTCGCAGCGCGAGGTTGCCGAGGAGCACCGTCTCGCTGAACGGCCCCGAGGCCGCGAAGTTCGAGAGCGCGGGCGTGCCCGTCTTGATCGCGTTGAGCCACTCGACGTAGGGGCCGCCGCCGTCCTCGCCTTTGCCGTCCTGTGTGCCGCCGGGGACGCGCGGGATGGTTTTCGGCAGAGCAGAAAAATCAGCGCCGATCGATTCCGGCTTGAAGACCCAGTCCTGCCGCGAACGCCCGAAGAACATGCGGCCTTTTTCCCCGACCAGCACGAGGTCGAAGCGGCGGAATACGTGATCCGCCGTGGGAAAATCATTTTTCCACAACGCCTCGGGCGGGGCGTTGAGGTAGCGGCCTTCCTTCGCAATCACGCCGTCATACCACATGAATTTCACCGGGCCGCCGAGGATGCTCGTGGGAAACTGATAGGTGATCGTCGAGCGATGCGGCGCGGCGATCGCGGTGCCGCCTTCGTGCCAGCTGTCCACCGTGGCCGGCGACGTGAGCCCGAGCGCCCAGTAGGGCATGTCCATGATGTGGCAGCCCATGTCGCCGAGCGCCCCGGCCCCGAAATCCCAATAGCCGCGCCAGTTGAACGGCGCGATCGCGGGGCTGTAGTCGCGGAACGGCGCGGGCCCGATCCAAAGGTTCCAGTCGAGCCCCTTCGGCACCGGCACGGCCGCGGGCCACTCGGTCATCCCCTGCGGCCAGATGGGCCGGTTGGTCCACGCATGCACCTCGGTGACGCGCCCGAGCACGCCGGCGCGGATGAGCTCGACGCCGCGGCGGATCGGCTCGCCCGCGTGGGCCTGGTTGCCCATTTGCGTCTGCACCTTGGTTTCCGCCGCAACCTCCGCCAGCCGCCGCGCCTCCCAGATCGAGTGCGAGATCGGTTTCTGGCAGTAAACGTGTTTGCCCTTCCGCATCGCGAGCATCGACGCGTGGAAATGGTGGTGGTCGGGCGTCGAGACGAGGACGGCGTCGACGCCTTTCATCGTCGCGATCATTTCGCGATAGTCGGTGAAGAACTTCGCGGCGGAGAACCGGTCGAGCACGGTGTCGCCGACGCCCTTGGATTTCTTGCGGCGCCCCAGCTCGGGATTGCGCGGATTGGCCACGTCGCAGAGCGCGACGATTTCCGCGCCGGCCGAAGCGGTGGCCATCAGGTCGACATACCCCTTGCCGTCGACCCCGATGGCGCCGACCTGGATGCGGCCGTTGGCACCGCGCGCCGAGGCGGGGAGGATGTGGAAGCCGAGCGTGGCGACGGCGGAAGCACGGAGAAAATCGCGGCGGGTGGGCTGGGTAGTTTTCATAAAGGGGATTTTTCTGCCGTTACCTTCTGGAGCACACTGTCCGATCTACTCTTCCTCGACCACGTAGTGGCAGCCCTTGCTCCGCGGGTTCAGCGACGCCGCGTGCACCACCAGCAGCGCCGTCTGGATCGCGTTGCGCAGCTCGATGAGATCGCGCGTGAGGCGGCAGCCGCGGTAGAAGCTCTGCACCTCCTCGCGCAGCTCGATCAGGATGCGCCGCGCGCGCGTGAGGCGCTTGGGCGAGCGGACCACGCCCGCGTAGTTCCACATCGTGTGCTGGATTTGCAGCATGTCCTGCCGGATCAAGACCGGATCAGCCTCGCGCACAGGGCTCTCCCACTCGCGCGGCGCGGGCAGACGGAAAGTTTCGCGCACGATGTCCGTGCCGTCGGCCAGCGCCGCGAACTTCGCGCTCACGAGGCACTCGAGCAGCGACGTGCTCGCGAGGCGGTTGGCGCCATGCAGGCCCGTGCAGCCGGTCTCCCCGATGGCGTTGAGGTGCCGCACGCTCGTGCGTCCGTGCAGATCCGCATGCACGCCGCCGCACGCAAAGTGCGCCGCCGGCACGACCGGGATCGGCTCGCGCGTGATGTCCACGCCGTGGGCGAGGCAGCGTTCGAAGATCGTCGGGAACCGGTCGCGGATGAAGTCCGGCGGCATCGCCGAGAGATCGAGCAGCGCGTGCGGCTCGCCGCTCGCCGCCAGCTCCTGCTTGATCGCGCGGGCGACGACGTCGCGCGAGGCCAGCGACCCGCGCGGATCGATCGGGTCCATGAAGGGTTCGCCGCGGAGGTTGCGCAGCACGCCGCCCTCGCCGCGCAGGGCCTCGGTCACGAGGAAGCGCGGCGCGTTCTTCTTCGCGAAGACCGTCGGGTGAAACTGCACGTATTCGAGGTCGATCAGGCGCGCGCCCACGCGGTAGGCCATCGCCACGCCATGGCCGACGCTGCCCGGCTGGTTCGTCGTGTGCAGGAAAATCTGCCCTAGCCCGCCCGTCGCGAGGATCGTCTTCTTCGCCACGATCGCGATCGTCTCCCCGGTGCGCGTGTCGAGCACGTAGGCGCCGAAGCACGTGAGCGGCTCGTAGCGATCCGCGAGCTCGACGGAGTTGTGCGAGAGCGTCAGCAGATCGATGGCGACGCAGCCGGTGCGGCGCGTGATTTTCGCCGTGGCATCGACGCGCGCCGCCACCGCCGAAAGGATGGCATGGCCCGTGGCATCCTTGGCGTGGATAATCCGGCGCGCGCTGTGGCCGCCCTCGCGCGTGAAATCCAGCGCGCCCGCCGCATCGCGGTCGAAGCCGACGTTGAGCGCCTCGATCAAAAACTCCTCCACCGCGTGCGGGCCCTCGCGCACGAGATGCTCGACCGCCGCCGGGTTGGCGGTGCCGTCGCTGGCGGCCGTGATGTCGCGCGCCAGCGCCGCGGGATCGGGCGCGGTGTCGTAGATGATGCCGCCCTGGGCCCAGTCGCTGTTGGCGGCCAGCGGCTCGGAAAGCGAAAGCAGCTCGACCGAGAGCCCGAGCTTGGCCGCTTGCAGGGCATACGCCGAGCCCGCGAGCCCGGCGCCGATGACGAGACAGTCGGTATGAAGAAGTCTCAACGGCTCAGAGATTCCGTGCGAAGGGCGGTTCGCCGTTCATCTAGGCCACGCGCTTCTTCCGGCGAGTGCGGATGTGCTCCACGCCCGTCACATGGAAAGGCATCGCCATTGCGAACTCTTCCTCCGTCTCGCCCTCCCAAATGATCCGTCCATTGGGCGAGATCAGCAGGTAGTCCGGATGCCGCACCGGCAGCTTCCGCCCATCACTCAGGCAAAGCGCGAAAGCGCGGAAAGGCTGGGCCGCCAGAAGGTCGCGCAAGAGGGGAATCGGATTCATGGTAGGAGAGGCGGTTCGCGATGCCGGAACCTACGCCAAGCCCATGCGCGAGCAAGCTGACTTTCGCGCCGCCTTCTCACTGCTTGCGCAGCCGTGCCGGCCGCAGATCCAAACTCAGATCCACCGCCACCGCCGAATGCGTGAGCGCGCCGATGCTGATCACATCAACGCCCGGCAGCGCGTAGTCGCGGATCGTCTCGAGGCGCACGCCGCCGGAGACCTCCACCACCGCGGCCCCGGCGATGAGCGCTACGGCGCGGCGGATCTGATCGGGCGGCATGTTGTCGAGGAGGATGACCTCGGCGCGGGCGCGCAGCGCCTCCTTCACCTCGGCGAGGGACGTCGCCTCGACCTCGATCTTCGCGCCGTGCGGGGCGGCGGCGCGGCACTTCTCCACCGCGCGCGCGAGCGAGCCGGCGGCGGCGATGTGGTTGTCCTTGATGAGCACGTGCTCGCCAAGCGACGAACGGTGGTTGAAGCAGCCGCCGCAGCGCACGGCGTATTTCTCCAGCGCGCGCCAGCCGGGCGTGGTCTTGCGCGTGTCCACGACACGCACGCCCGTGCCGGCCACAGCGTCGGCAAAGTCGCGCGCCTTCGTCGCGATGCCGGAGAGGCGTTGCATGAAATTGAGCGCGGTGCGTTCCGCCGTGAGCAGCGCAGCAGTCGGCCCCGCGACCGCGAGCACGCGCGCGCCGGGCTTCACCCGCGCGCCGTCGCGCACGAGGAGCTTCACCTTCAGCGCCGGATCGACGCGGGCAAAGACCCGGGCCGCGACCTCCAGCCCGCAGACCACGAGGTCCTGCTTCGCGTAGATGAACGCGCGCGAGCGATGCGCCGCGGGGAAAATCGCGCGGCTCGTGACATCGCCGAGCCCGGCGTCTTCCTCGAGCGCGAGATCGATCAGGTGGTCGGTGCGCGGTGAGATCATGGCCGCCGAGGGGAACGGGGAAGGCGGCCGATGACAAGCCGCGCCCGCAGGAGGAGGAGGACGGAAGCGCCGGGCCGGCGTGGCTCCGGCGCTTCCGTCGGCCCGGACCGGAATCGCGACCGGTTCGTCTTCATCCGGGAGCGCGCTGGCGGCGGGCGGCGGCATCGGCGCACGGATTCGATTTACGGTCGAACTTGGAGTGTTCGGGTGTGAACAACTTTTCCGCAAGCCGAGGGCAGGGCGAAACGTCCTCGGTGAGCCGCGGGGAAAGATCGGCTCGGCGGGGACGCCTCGCCCTACCCGCAACCAGCCGCCTCAGTCCGCCGGCGACAGTTCAAACATCCGCTCGATGCAGCGGGCCGCGCGGCGGCGCACGTCTTCGTCGAGGGTGATGATCTGGTCGGGGCGCGGGGCCTTGAGGGCGTCGCGCACTTTCTCGAGCGAGTTGAGCTTCATGTAGGGGCAGAGGCGGCAGCCGCCGATGAAGTTTTTTTCCGGCGCCTCCACCTGCAGGCGCCCGACCAGCCCGCATTCGGTGAGCATGAGGTAGTAGGGTGCGCCCGTGGTCTTCACGTATTTCATCATCGCACCCGTGCTGCCGACGAAGTCCGAGACCGCCGCGACCTCCGGCGTGCACTCGGGATGCGAGACGACCTTGAGCCCCGGGAACTGCGCGCGCGCCGCCGCGATGTCCGCCACGCCGAATTGATCATGCACCATGCAGGTGCCGTCCGAGGTGATGATTTCCTTGTCCACGCCGCGGCGGCGGAGATCGTCGCGCACGTTCTGCCCCATCAGGCGATCGGGCACGAAGAGGATGCGGCGCGCGGGGAGGTTCTCGATGATGTGGTAGACGTTGCCGGAGGTGACGCACACGTCGGACTCGGCCTTCACGTCCGCGGTGCTGTTGATGTAGCACACGACCGTCGCGTCGGGATAGAGCGCCTTCAATTTCCGCACGCCGTCCCCATCGATCGAGTCAGCCAGCGAACAACCCGAGCCGCGGTCGGGCACGATCACGGTGGCGTCGGGCGAGAGGATTTTCGCCGTCTCGGCCATGAAGACGACGCCGGCAAACACGATGATCTTCGCGCGCGCCTTCTTCGCCGCGAGGCTGAGGAAGTAGGAGTCGCCCTTGAAGTCGCCCACGCCATAGACGATCTCCGGCTCGACGTAGGAGTGCGTGAGGATGACCGCATCCTTCTCTTTTTTCAGCCGGTTGATCTCGAGGGTGAGCGGCGCGATGGCGCGGCAAGCCTCGTAATTCCAGGTCCGGCCGCGCGGATCGCAGTCCACGTGTAGCAGCGCGCGCAGGAGGCGGTCGGCCTCGGCTTCAATTTCATCAACGGCGATGGCGGCGGTCATGGCACCATGAACAAAACCGATCCGCCGGGCGCGTCAAAGGATAGTCCTTACTCATGACACACGCTCGTCTTGCGTAAAGACGCGGTGGTCTAAAACCATTGCGCCGCCTTCTCCCCAACCCCAATTCCCATGATCGTCCACCGCTTCGCCCCCGCTCTCCTCGCCGGCGCCATCGCTTGCAGCGCCTTGGTCTCCGGCGGCTGTGCCTCCATCGTCCACAGCGGCAACCGCACGATCACCATCAACACGGAGCCGGCCGGGGCAAAGGCCACAGTCACCAAGGCGGGCGGTGATATCGTGACCGTGAACAGGACGCCCTGCACCGTTTCGCTCGATCCGAAGCGCGGCTATTTCAAAGGCCAGGCTTTCGTCCTGAAACTGGAACTCGAGGGGCACAAGACCGTAGAACTCCAGCTGCAACCCGCAGTCTCGGGCTGGTTTTTTGGCAACATTCTTTTCGGTGGCCTCATTGGCATGATCGCCGTCGATCCGGTCACGGGGTCCATGTGGAATATCGAACCGGACAAGATCGAGCAGAAGCTGACCACAGCCCAAGCCGCGGCGATCGAGAGCCAGGCCGGCTTCACCGTGGTGCTCGCCTCCACGCTCACGGCAGGAGAGCGCGCGGCTATGACGCAGATCAGATAATCCCCGCCAAGCTTTCGCGCCGCGGCGCGAGCGAGATGATTTTTGACAGCACCTCGCGCGCGGCCCACGTTGGCGCGCGTGACGCTTGCCGACCTCCGCAAAGACTACTCGCTCGCCGGCCTCGCCGAGAAAGACCTCGCGCGCGATCCTTTCCGGCAGTTTGAGAAATGGTTCCAGGAGGCCGAGGCCGCGAAGCTCACCGAGGTGAACGCGATGACGCTCTGCACCGCGACGCGCGAGGGCCGGCCTTCCGCGCGCACCGTGCTGCTCAAGGGCCTCGATGGCCGGGGCTTCACCTTCTACTCCAACTACGAGAGCCGCAAGGGCCGCGAGCTGCACGAAAACCCGCGCGCCGCCCTCGTGTTTCCCTGGGTCGCGCTGGAGCGCCAGGTGATCGCCGAGGGCGCGGTGGCGCGCGTGACGCGCGAGGAGAGCGAGGCGTATTTCCACTCGCGGCCGCGCGCGAGCCAGCTCGGCGCGTGGGTCTCGCAGCAGAGCTCCGTGATCGCCGGGCGCGGCGTGCTCGAGGAGAGCATGAAGGCGCTCGAGGAAAAATACGCGGGCCAGGAAGTGCCGCTCCCGCCGCACTGGGGCGGCTGGCGCCTCGTGCCCGAGACGGTGGAGTTCTGGCAGGGCCGCCGCAGCCGTCTCCACGATCGGCTGCGCTACCGCCGGCAGGCGGACGGATGGACGGTCGAGCGCCTCGCGCCGTGAGCCGCCCCCGCGCCGCCAAGCCAGGCTCCCCGCGCCCGCCGATGCCGGCGGCGCTCCTGGCCGCGGCGCTGCGCGCGCAGAGCGAAGGCGTGCTCATCGCGGATCGCGCGCTGCGGCTGGTCTTCGCCAACGACAGTCTCGCCACCCTGATGGGTTGCGCCGCCGTCGATCTCGCGGGCCGCGCGCTGGGCGACTTCCACGCCGATCGCGCGGAAGTCGCGCGCCTGCGCCGCTGGCTCATCCGCGCGCAGCCGGGGACTTCGCTGGAAGGCGAGGGCTTCCTCCTCCACCGCGAAGGCCACACGGTGGCCGCGGCGTGGACCTTTGATCCGCTCTTCGACCGGCGCGGCCGGCTCACGCACATCGTCGCCAGCTACCGCGATCAGACGGAGAAGCGCCGGCTGCAGGAAGCGCTGACCCGCGCGCAGCGGCTCGACGCGCTGGGCCGGCTCGCCGGCGGTGTGGCGCACGATTTCAGCAACCTCCTCTCGATCATCAACGCGTTCTCCGAGTCGCTCGCCGCGCGCCTCAAGCATCAGCCCGCCGCACGCCGCGAAGCCACCGAGATCCGCCACGCCGGCGGCCGCGCCGCGGCGCTCACGCAGCAGCTCCTCGCCTTCGGCCGCCGCCGGCCCTTCGAAGCCCGGCCGATCGATCTCAACGCCCTCGTGCGGGAAAACGCGCCGATTCTCCATCGCCTCGTCGGCCCGGCCGGCCGGGTCGAGCTCGAGCTCGCGGAGCACGCGCCGCGCGTGCGGACCGATCCCGCGCAGTTCCAGCAGGTGCTCCTCAACCTCGTGCTCAATGCCCGCGACGCGCTCGGCGCCGCCGGCCGCATCACCATCGCCACCGCGGTGCGCACGATCCGGCCGGGCCGCAACCGCCGCTTCACCGACCGGCCGCCGGGCCGCTACGTGATGCTGCGCGTCGCCGACAACGGCAGCGGCATGGACGCGGAGACGCAGCGGCATCTCTTCGAACCGTTCTTCACCACCAAGCCGGAGGGCCAGGGCACGGGCCTCGGCCTCGCCGTCGTGTGGGGCGTCGTCGAGGAAAGCGGCGGCACGGTCCACGTAGTCAGCGCACCGGGCGCGGGCTCCACGTTTGAAGTGCTGCTGCCCGCAGTCTGATGGCCATGCGCGTCTTCCTGATTCGCCACGCCCATGCCGTCGAGGCCGCGGAGAATGCCCTCCGGCCACTCAGCCCGAAAGGGCGCGGCCAAGTGCGCGCGCTGGCGACGTTCCTCGCGCCGACCGGCGCCTTTGATCCCGAGGAAATCTGGCACAGCCCGCTCGCGCGATCGCGTGAAAGCGCCGAGTTGCTCGCGAGCCAACTGCGCCTAAAGGCCAAGTTGAGGCTCATCACCGGGCTCGAGCCCGAAGACGATCCATGGCTGGCCGTGAAGAAGATAGAGGCGGCCGACGGCCCTTTTGCGATCGTCGGTCACGAGCCGCAGCTCAGCGCCGTCGCGAGCCTGCTCGTCACCGGGCGCGCGGAGCCGGTGGCTTTTGCGATGAAGAAATGCGCCGCCCTTGCGCTGGAGCGCGTGGAAGGAGATCGTAGCCGCGAGCGTGAGCGAGTGGACGGCTCGAAGGCATCCACTCGCTCACGCTCGCAGCTACCACACGTCGCGCACTGGCGCGTGCGCTGGCACGTCTCGCCGGAGGTGATCGCATGACGATTTTTCTCACCGGCGCGTCGGGGCTGGTCGGGGCGGCGTTTGCGCGCGCCGCGGCGCGGCGCGGCCACCGCGTGACCGGCATCGTCGGCACGTTTGCCGGCGCCATCGAGGGACTCGCGGCGCAGCGCTCCGTCGATCTGACGCGCGAGAGCGACGTGACGGCCGCGCTGCTGGACGTGTTTCCCCAGGCCATCGTGAACTGCGCCGCGGTCTCGGTGCCGGAGCAGTGCGACGCCGATCCGGCGCTCGCGCAGGCGCTGAACGTCGCGCTGCCCGCCCTGCTCGCGCGACTGGCGCATCACGTGGGTGCGCGGCTCGTGCATCTCTCGTCGGAGCAGGTCTTCGACGGCGCGCGCCCGACGCCCTACGCCCCCGGTGATCCCGTCACGCCGATCAACCTCTACGGCCGGCAGAAAGTGGAGAGCGAGCGCGCCGTGCACGCCGCGGCCGCCGAGTGGGCGGTGACGCTCCGCGCGCCGCTCCTGATGGGCAACAGCCTCGCCGGCCGGCGCAGCAACCACGAGCGACTCTTTGCCGACTGGGCGGCGGGCCGCACGCCGCGGTTGTTTGTCGATGAGTTCCGCCAGACCTGCACCGCGGAGAATCTCGCCGAAGTGATGGTCGAGCTCTGCGAGCGGCGCGACCCGGCCGGTGTTTTCCACTGGGCCGGCGCCGAACTGCTCTCGCGCCACGCGCTCGGCCTGCGCATCCGCGAGCACTTCAAGCTCACGCCCGCTCAGGCCCCGATCGCGGAGGCCACGCGCGCCGCCGCGCCGGAGATCGCCCGCAAGCGGCAGGCCTGCCTGGCCCTCGATCTTTCGCCCCTCGCCGGCAAGCTGAAGACGCGTCCGCAGACGCTGGCGGAGCAGTTGGAGGAACTGAAAGTGCCGCCGCCGTGCCGCGAGTGGTATCTGGGGCTGTAGCCCTTGGCCACAGAGAGCACGGAGGCGACACGGAGGGCACAGAGTTTTCTCCGTGATCTCAGTGCCACCTCGGTGTCCTCTGTGACTCATCCGATGAACTTGGAAATCCTCCCCGAGCGCACCGCCGGCGCCGCCGAAAACATGGCGATCGATTTCCTGCTGTTGCAGCGCTACCCGGGCGCCGCGGCCCCGCGCTTCCGCCACTACGGATGGCGGCGGCCGGCGTTCACGTTCGGCTACGCGCAGAAAATCGCGTTCGTGCGCGCACAGCTGCCGGCCGAGGGGGCATTCGATCTTTGCCGGCGGCCGACCGGCGGCGGGATCGTCGATCATCGCGACGACTGGACCTATGCGCTCGTGATTCCGCGGGGCCATCCGCTGGAGGAGCTGCGGGCCGCGCAGAGCTACCGCGCCGTGCATGAGGCGCTGGCCGCGGCGCTCCGGGCGCAGGGCGTGCCGGCGGTGCTGAGCGAGCCGCAGGAGGCGGCCGAGACCGCCGCCGCGGGCGTCTGCTTCGAACGGGCCGAGATCGCCGATGTCGTGCACGACGGCCACGGCGCGAAAATCGCCGGCGCAGCGCAGAAAAGAAACAAGCACGGCCTGCTCTTCCAGGGCTCGATCGCCAAAGCCGCGGCGGGCGCGACGGTGGACTGGGACGGATTTGGCGAGGCGTTCGTCGCCCGGCTGGCGGCCCGGCTGGACGCCGCGCCCCAGCCCACCCCGTGGCCCGAGTTCAACGACGCGGAGGTCGAAGGGCTGACCGAGCAGTATTCGGCGATCGAGTGGATTGAACAGCGGTAGGGCGCTCAATCCGTGAGCGCCGCGGTCGAAGGCGCGCAGCGTAGTGCGCGCCCTACCCGCTGAAACTCGTCAGCAGGTCCGCGTAGATCTTCGCGCTCGCGAGCAGTTCCTGCACCTTCGCGCGTTCGTCCACGCCGTGGCAGTCTTCGCCGCCGGGGCCGTAGCCGAGCGTGGGGATTTTCAGGTGGTGCGAGAAGAAGTGCATGTCGTTGAAGCCGGTCGAGACGCTGAAGCGCGCCTTCTCGCGGCGCGCCCGCGTCACGCAGCCGGCCATCGCGGCGAAGAACGGATGCGTCGGCTCCGAGAAGCACGGGAAGTTCTCCGATATTTTCTTCACCGTGATTTTGCACTGGGGAATCTTCCGGGCGGCCGCGGCGAGAAAGGCGCGCAGCTCGCGCTCCGCGTCGGCGTGGCGCTCGAGGGGCAGCACGCGGCGGTCGATGGTGAAGCTCGCGTGCGCGGGCACGGTGTTGATCTTCGCGCCTTCGCCGCAGTGGAAGACGCCGCCGAGGTTCACGGTCGGCCGGTGGATTTTCCCTTCGGGCGTTTTCCACGGACGCGCGGCGAGCGTGCGCTTGTAGGCGTCGAAAGCGCGCACAAGCGCGGCCATCTGCTCCAGCGCGTTGACGCCTTTGTGCGGGGTTGAGCCGTGCGCGGCGCGGCCATGGACGATGACTTCGAGCCAGAGCGTGCCGTTGTGACCGCAGCAGACGTTGCGGCCCTCGCCGCCCTCCATCACGACCGCGTAGTCGGGCTTGATCGGGGCGTGCCGCACGAGCCAGCCGGCGCCGAGGGCGGAGTCCGTCTCCTCGTCGGCGGTGAACGAGATTTCGACGTTCATCTTCGGCGCCACTTTCGCCGCGCGCAGCGCGCGGACCGCCATGAGCAGGCTGGCGATGGAGCCTTTCATGTCGGCGGTGCCGCGGCCGAAAATCCACCCGCCGTCGATGGCGCCGCTGAACGGGCTGCCGTGCTGCCATTTTCCGGAAACGGGCACGACGTCGTAGTGGGCGTTGAAATGGATCGTCCGCTTTGCGCCGGGCACGGCGAGTTTGCCGAGGACGTTGTAGCGCGGATAGCCATGCTGCTCCGGCGGCAGCTCCCGCTTCAGCAACGCCGGAGGGATCGCGTAGCGGCGGGTCTTGAGCCCGAGCGCCTCCAGCTCATGCACCAGCCACGCCGTGATCGGCGCATAGTGATCGCCTGGCGGGTTGACGGTCGCAAAGCCGACGAGCTGCTGCAGGCGGCCCAGCAGTTCCGCCGGGTGGCGATCGATGAAGTCGGCGGGGGTCACAGGCCGCGGAGTGTGCCGGCGGCAACGACGGACGCCACGGAAAATTTCCCCGGCTCCTCCGGTGATGCGAAACTTGTAACCTCCGCCCGCCGCCGCGTGTAATGTCCGCGCCGCGTGTCGCCCACTCCCGTTCCAGTCTTCTCGCCGCCCCCTCTCCCGGGCCGGGCCGAAACCGATTTCATCATCGAGACAGATCGGCTGGCCAAAACCTACGGCACCCAACGCGCCCTCGCGGATGTGACCGTGCGCGTGCCATCCGGCACCATCGGCCTCCTCGGGCCCAACGGCGCGGGAAAGAGCACGTTCATCAAGTGCCTGCTCAACCTTGAGACGCCCACCGCCGGCACGGCGCGCGTGCTTGGGCGCGACACTCGCGCGGAGCCGCGCGCCTCGCGCGAGCGCATCGGCTACAGCCCGGAGCGCGACTGCCATATCGCGGGCCTGGCGGGCTGCGAGTATGTGGCCTACTGCGGCCAGCTCTCCGGCATGCCCATGCGCCTCGCCCGCCAGCGCACGCACGAGATCCTCGATCTCGTGGGCATGGGGCAGGAGCGCTACCGGCCGGTCGACACCTACTCCACCGGCATGAAGCAGCGCGTGAAGCTCGCGCAGGCCCTCGTGCATGATCCGCAGGTGGTGTTTCTCGACGAGCCGACCAACGGCCTCGATCCCTCGGGGCGCGAGCACATCCTGAAGCTCATCGGCTCCCTGCGCCGCGATCTCGGCATCAGCGTGGTCATGTGTTCGCACCTGCTGCGCGACATCGAGCGCGTGTGCGACCGCGTGATCATCATCGGCCACGGCCGGCTGCTGGAGCACGACACGATCGCAAACCTGAAGAACCGCCATCGCCGCGTCGTCGAGATTGCTCCGGCCGGGGAAAGGGAGCGGTTCGTCGCCGCACTGGCCGCCACGGGCGTCCAGGTCGCGACCCTCCCCAATGGCCGGCTCCGCGTCGAATCCGCGTCCGACTCGATCGAGTGGATTCTCCAGCTCATGCGCGCGCAGCGCCTGCCGCCCGCGGAGATCGTCGCCAACCCCGACGCGCTCCACGAGCTGTTCCTCAAATCGATCGCCGACAACCAAGAGGCCTCCGATGGAGACGCGCCGCCCCCGGCGCGTGGGCTCGACCGCGGCGAGGGCGCCGCGGCTCCAATCGCCGCGCGAAATCACGACCATGGAAGCCAACCCCAGTCTTGATCTGAGCCGCTGGCGCGAGGCGCCTCATGGCGTCGGCTACCGCCGGCGCGTGATCGCCACGGCCGGACTGCGGCAATTGCTGCGCACGCGCTTTTTCCGCATCCTGCTCGGGCTCGCGTGGTCCGGCGGCGCGCTGATCGCGGCGGGCGGTTTCGTGTTCAGCCAGTCGATCGCGACCGGCGGCTGGCTGGAGACGCTGGCGGTGAAGCTGGGCCCGCGCGCCGAGGCGGTGGTCGCGGCCATCGGCGGGCTCGTGACGCTCTACCCCGACATCTGCGTGGGCGGGGTCTTCACGCTGCTATTCTGGGCCCATTCCTTTTTCGGGCTCGGGCTCTGTCTGCTCGCGCTGACGACCTTGGTGCCCAGCCTCATCACGCGTGATCGCGCGAGCCACGCGCTCGTGGTCTATCTTTCCCGGCCGCTCAACTCCGTGGACTACCTGCTCGGCAAGCTCGGCACCATCGTGGGCGTGCTGCTCCTCATGTGGACGGGGCCGCTGCTCTTCGGCTGGCTGCTGAGCATGCTCTTCGCGACGGACCGCGACTTCGTGGTCCATTCGTTCGGGCCGCTGCTGCGCGGGCTGGCGTTCAACGGCATCGCGCTCATCGCCCTCGCGGCGATCGCTTTGGGGGTGTCGGCGCTGGGGCGGAGTTCGCGCGTCACGGTCATGCTGTGGATTGGCCTTTGGGCCGTGCTCGGCGTGTTTGCGGCCGGCCCGCGCGCACCGACGTGGTTCGCGCGGATGAGCTTCACGCACGATCTCGGGCAGGTGCGGCAGGAGGTGTTTCGCCTCGATGCCGTCCTCGCCCAGGCGAGCGCCGAGCTGCCGATTCTCGACCAGCGTTTCATGGGCAACCTCGCCGCCGCGGGGAAAAAGGCCGAGGCCAAGGACTTCACGGGCGCACTCGCGGCGCTGGGGGTGTTCGTCGTCGGCTCCTCTTTCGTCTTTTCGCGCCGCCTCCGTCCCGAATGACCCCCATCATCCAGGCCGAAAACCTCAGCCGCTTCTACGGGATGATTCTCGGGCTGAACAACGTCTCGTTCGCCCTTCGCCCCGGCATCACCGGCATCGTCGGCCCCAACGGAGCGGGCAAGACCACGCTCTTCCGCCTCCTCCTCGGCCAAATCCGCCCGAGCTCGGGCCGGCTCACCGTCTTCGGCGAGGAGCCGTGGAACAACCCGTCCGTCCACGCCCGCCTCGCCTACTGCCCGGAGAGCGAGACCGTGCCCGCGGGCCTGCGTCCGCTCGAATGGCTCTCCGGCCTCGGCATGATCTCCGGCCTCTCCGCGCGCGAAGCCGAGACCCGCGCCCGCGCCGCGCTTGAGCGCGTGAGGCTCGCCCCCGAGCACTGGCGCAAACGGGTGACGGCCTACTCGAAGGGCATGAAGCAGCGCGTGAAGCTCGCCCAGTGCCTCCTCCACGCACCGCGCCTCATCATCCTCGACGAACCCATGAACGGCCTCGATCCCGTGGGCCGCGAGGACATCGCCCAAATCCTCCGCGAACTCGCCGATGGCGGCACGAGCGTCCTCATCTCCAGCCACATCCTCCACGACCTCGAGGCGCTCTGCGCGGACTTCCTGCTGCTGCGCTGGGGCCGCGTGCCGCGCTCGCTGAACGCGGCCGCCTCCGCCGAGGCCCGCGCGCGCTGGCCCGAGGCGACGACGTTTCGCTGCGAGGCGCCGGACCGGCTCGCGCGGTTTCTCTTCGACCGCGATCTCGTGCGCGGCTGCGACATCGCGCCGGAAGAGGGCATCCTGCACGTGCGCTGGCGCGAGCCGGCCCGTTTTTACGGCGAGGGAAATTTCCACGATCTCCTGCTCGAGTGCGGCGTGCGTGTCTTCGAGGTGCAGGCCACCACGTCGTTTCTCGAAAAAGCCGCCGACCCCGCGTCCTCGTCCTCGTCATGAACGCGCCGCCGCCCCTCTTCATGTTGCCCGAGCCCGTCACACCCGATCTGCGCCACGCTTTTGGCGGCGTGTGGCGGCTCACATTGCGCCGCCACCTGGCCCCGGGCCGCTGGGTGATGCTGCTCGCGGGCCTCGCGGCGCTGGGGCTGCTGGCCTTCGCAGCCAGTCACGATCGCCGCGCGGATCACTACGCCGGCTGGGTAGTCGATTTCTACGTCGCGTTTTTAGTGCCCGCATTCGCCTTCGTCACCGCCGCCGGCGCGATGCGCGACGACATGAAGACCGGCACGGTCGACTATGTGCTCACGCGGCCCATGCCTCGGCCGGCCTACGTCGTGGCCCGTTTCGTCGCCCACACGGTGTTGCAGCAGCTCGATTTCCTCCTCGCGCTGGCGATGATCGTCGTGATCGGCTCCCTCCGCGGGTTCCCGGGCCTCATGGCCCTGACACCGGGGTTTCTGGTCGCGCAGGCCTTGCTCATCACGGCGTTTGCGGCGCTGGGGTTTCTGGCCGCCGTCCTCACCTCCCGCTACCTCGTGATCGGCATCGTCTATGCCGGGGTGATCGAAGCCGGGCTCGGACAAATCCCCACGCAAATCAGCCGGCTTTCCCTGACCCGCCAGGCGCACAACCTCTTCGCGCCCACCGGCGAGATAGTCTCCGCCACCGCGGTGCTCGGCACCGGCGTAATGATGTTCCTTTTCGCCACCCTCGCGCTCGCCGCCGCGGCCGCCCTGTTTCGCCGCCGCGAATTCGGCGGGGCCTGATCGCTGTAACCTTGCCCCGTGCCCTGGGGTATCTCGGGCAAACCTTCATCGCATGAAACCACCGCTTCGCCCACTTTTGCTCGCCGCCGGTTTGTTCACCGCCGGCCTCGCGCACGCCGCGCTCAACCCCGCCCTCGTCTCCGCCGATGCCCGCTGGATGGTCCACGCCGATCTCGATGGCCTCCGCACCACCGCGCTCGGGCAGGAGCTCGTGGCCGCCATCGAGAAGGCCCAGGCGGGCGCCACCGGCGGCGCCATCGGCCTCGATGTCGCCAAGGTGCTCAAGACCATCGGCAGCCTCACCGCCTACGGCACCAACCTCACGCCCGATCCAAAGGACATCGACGGCGCGCTGATCGCGCAAGGCACGCCCGACCTGCGCAAGATCGGCGAGAGCCTCCTGCTTCAGGGCACGATTGCGGAACCCAAGGTGTTTTCCGAGGTGACCGATCTGCCCTTTCCGGCCTATGCGATCACTTCGACGCCCCCTCCGAGGGGCGAAGCGCCGAAGATGGAACTCATCATTGCTTTTCCGCCGGAGCCGATGGTCATCATCAGCAAGTCGCGGGCGCAACTGCTCAAGGCGCACGAAGTGGCGCGCGGGACCGCGCCCTCGCTCGCCAAGGCCGCCGGCTCCCCGCTCGGCCGCTTCGCCGCCGGCGCCACGGGCGCGTATCTGTTCGCCGCGTCGGTCGTGCCCACGGAAAACGTCTTCCCCGAAAACGCCCCGCAGACCCGCATGCTCCGCCTCGCGAATGCCGGCGCCCTCGCGCTCGGCGAGCGCGGCGAAAACACCTTCGCCCACGCCGAGCTGCTCGCCTCCTCCGGCGCCAACGCCGACAAACTCACCAAGATTCTCCAAGGCATGGTCGCCGCGCTCTCGCTCGCCGAGACCACGGACAAACAGCTGGCCGAGTTCATCAACTCCACCTCCGTCGCGCGTTCCGGCGACACCGTGAAGCTCGACCTCGCCTACTCCAGCGCGCGCCTCGCCACGATGGCGCAGAGCCTGCGCGCCAGCATGGAACCGCCCGCCCCTCCCAAGGCCGCGCCGATCACCAGCGGCCGCACGATCGCCGAGTGGAACGCCACCGCCTCCACCGCGCCCGACACCGATCCCGCCAACGCCGCTGTCACCCGCACGATCGAGAATGTGGAGCTGAAGAACGGCTCCACGATTACGCTCGGCTGGCGCCTCAACGGCGGCAAAGGCGTGCGCTACCAGCGGGTCGAGATCACGCCGGCGCAAGGCGGCGCACCGCTCGTCTTCCGCGGCGACATGATGCAGTCGGGCGGCGGCCGCGGAGCCCTCACCGCGCGATTCCAGTTTCCCGGGGCCGACGGTGTTTACACCCTGAACGTCACCTACGCCAACGATCCCGAGGGCAAGGTCGCCTACGCCGTGAGCGTCCGCGATCCGCGGCCCGCCGCCTCGACCAAGAAATGATCTCCGCCCCGTCCACGCTGGCGCCGGAGGCCGACCCCGGCTCGGACCCGGCGCCGCCCGGCACCGACGAGCCCGCCGTGCTCCACGCCGCGATCGCGGGCGACGCGCCGGCCCGCGAGGAGATAGTGCGCCGGCACCACCGCCGCGTTTACACCTACCTCCACCAGATGACGCGTCATCGCGAGGACGCCGAGGACCTCACCCAGCAAACCTTCATCAAGGCCCTCCGCCACCTCGACCGCGTGGACCCCGATCGCCCTGTGATCCACTGGCTGATCACCATCGCCCGCAACACGGCGCTGAACCATTTCCGCGATGGCCCGCGCTGGTCCGAGCTGCCCGCCGAAATCGCGAGCGAGACGGCCTCGCCCGCCCGCCGGGCCGAGGATCGCGAGCGCGTCGATCATCTCTGGGAAAAGGCGCGCCGCCTCCTCGCGCCGCGCGAGTTCGAGGTGCTGTGGCTCCGCTTCGCTGAGGAGATGTCGATCGCGGAACTCGCGCGCGTCGTCGGTCTCACCCAGATTCACGTGAAGGTCATCATCCATCGCGCCCGCCACCGCCTGTTGAAAGGAGCATGCCTGCCATGAAAAACCTGCCCGCCTCCCCCCGCCCCCGCCTGATCTGCCGCATCGCCCGCCCATTCAACACCGTCACCGGCGGCGGCGCGCGCCACCTCGAGACCTGCACCGACTGCCAGGCTTATTTCGCGGCGGCCGAAACCCTGGAGCGGACCCTGCGCCGCGACGCCCCCGCGTGGTCGGCGGCGACGACGCCCGCGCCCTCGACCGGGTTTGAGCAACGCCTGCTCCACGCCGTGCGTCCGCCCGCGGCGCCGAAACGGTCGCGCGTCGCGCACCTCGGCTGGATGGCCGCGACCGCGCTCACCGCCGCGATCGCGGTGGCGTTGTTCCGCCCCGCCGGCTCGCCGGCGGACAAAGCCACCGCCGCCGACGCGGCGCTGCTCGCCGAAGCCGTCAGCCAGGTCTCGCGCGGACTGGTGGAGAGAATGATCCCCACCACCGGCGCGCTCGTCGCTGACAACCCGCTGCAACGCGAATTCGGCGCGATCCGCTCCGACGCCCGCTCCGCCCTGCGCTTTCTGGCGATGAATTTCCTTCCGGCCCCGGCCGCGGACGCCGACCCGGCGGCCCCAGCGAGGCCGATTTGATTTCATAGCAAGAGCGTTGAAGTCCGAACCCATGGAAGGTGGGACGGCTTCTCCGCCAGTGGCCCTCGCCTTCCACCGCCGTGCGATCGAAAATTTGGCGCTGAGGGCGCGGCGGGCGCGCTCCCCGGACTCTACTGGAACCAGCCCAGCATCTTTTCATACGCCTTCTGCGCCGCATACCACAGGGCGGAGCCGGACAGGGCGAAATACACCAGTGAGGCGAGCGTGGCGACATAGCCGGCGATGATGAATTTGCCGTCGCGCTCCAGCAGGCCGCCCGCGATCAACAGCACGCCCCAGGCGGGGATCACGTTGCTGAATGGCAGCGGGAGCGGGAGCAGCAGCAGCAGGGCGCAGACAACGATGGGAATGGCGTGCAATTGCCGGCGGCGCGGCGTCGAGGTCACCCAGAGCAGCCGCGGCCGCAGCAGGCGCTCGAACCATCGCACAATTTTCTGCGTGAGCTCGAACACCCGCGCGAACAGCTTCGGGGGCAGCCGGGTGTCGAGCAGCCGCGCCGGCAGCCACGGCTTCTGGCCCAGCGCGAGCCGCGCGCCGATGATCCCGATGATCAGCCCGAGCGGCGTCGAAAGCCCGGGCAGGGGGATCGGCTGGCAGAAAGGCAGGGCCAGCAGCATCACGAGCAGCACATAGCCGCGCCCCTGCAACAGCACCAGCACCTCGCGCAACGTCACCGTCTCTACCTCGAATTCCTTCAGGATCAGCGCGAACTCCTCCGAGAGCTTCCGCAGCTGGTTCGGATCGGCCTGCGCGATCACGGACACGCCGGCCGGCGCCGGGGGCGGCTTTGGAGCCTCAGGTGCCGCGCCGGTGGCCATAGAGCTCGATGTGGAGGCGGTGGGCGTAGCGGTAGCCGCGGGCCTTGCAGGCCTCGCCCAGCCAGACAGCGCGCTCGCGCATCTGATCAAGGGAGGTCGCCTCGGGCATGAGCAGAACCTTGTGCCGGGGGATGTCGCGCTGCAACGCGGCCAGCATGTGCTCCAGCTCGTCGAGGTCGGCCGGACGCGCGACCACGAACTTGAACTGGTAGGGATAGCGGTCGATCCACGCGCGGACGACCTCGGGCTGCCAGCGCGTGGTCTCGTGCTTCTTGCGCCACAGCGCGTGCGCGATGGGATCGGGCGCGGAGTTGAGGAGCTTGGGGGAGAGCGAGGCGAGGTCGCAGGCGATGCCGTCCGGGGCCACCGTCGCCGCGGTCTCGATGGTGATGTGCCGGCCGGTTTTCTTAATCTCGGCGGCAAGGAGGCGGATGTCCTTCGCGATCATCGGCTCGCCACCCGTGAGGACCACGTGGCGCGCGGCGGGAAATCCCTCCACGGCCGAGACAATCTCGGCGACCGAACGCGTCTCGCCCTCGGGATTCCACGAGGCGTAGGGCGTGTCGCACCAAGCGCAGCGCAGATTGCAACCGCTCGTGCGCACGAAGACCGACGGCACCCCCGTCAGCTCGCCCTCGCCTTGCAGAGAATAGAAGGTCTCGGAAATCAGCATCGCTCAAAGTTGACCACGGATCGCACGGATTATCACGGATGCAAACCACCTTTATCCGCGTTCATCCGCGTAATCCGTGGTCAAGGTCTGGGTTTAGCCGGCAGCGGCGCACGCGAGACGTAGTCCGTCGGGTCCGCCAGCCCCGCCTGCGCAAACGCCTCGCGCCGCTCGACGCAGGTGCCGCACCGGCCGCAGTGGATCGCGCCGCCGACGTAGCACGACCAAGTGCGGGAAAAATCCACCCCGAGGCGCGCGCCCGCGGCGGCGATTTCGCCTTTGTTCATCGCGATGAAGGGCCGCAGCAGAGCCACGCCCGCGTAGGTGCCGAGGCGCATCGCGTCGGCCATCGCGCGCATGAAGTCCTCGCGGCAATCCGGATAAATCGCGTGGTCGCCGCCGTGCGCCGCGATGACGAGCCCCTCGGCTTCGGCGCTCTCGGCGAAGCCGCACGCGATGGAGAGCATGATGGCGTTGCGAAAGGGGACGACGGTCTGCTTCATGTTGGCCGCCTCGTAGTGGCCCTCGGGAATCGCACCGCCGCTCTTGAGCAGGTCGGAGGCGAACAGCCGGTTCACGAAGTCGAGCGCGATGACCTCGTGGCGCACGCCGAGCTGGCGGGCGTGCTCGGCGGCAAAGGGGATTTCGCGGTGATTGTGCTTGGCGCCGTAGTCGAAGCTCGCGGCCGCGACGACGTCGTGCCCGGCCCGCGCCCAATGGAGCGCGGTCACCGAGTCCATCCCGCCGGAACAGAGCACAACGACTTTCATGCCCCGCATGGCCGCAAGAAAGCCCCGGAAGCGCAAAAACTAAAAATACGGGCCTCCGCGGGCGGCGCGGCCGGTTTCATCGCTTGCCCCGGCGGCCAGTTTTTGCGGCCATTCCGGGCGTGCTCATCCTCCACGATCCCCGGTGCGCGGACTACGGCTCTTCGATGCGGCCGGAGCAGCCGGCGCGCGTCCTCCGCTCGGAAAAACACCTGCGCGCCGCGCACGCCGACTGGACCTGGCGCATACCCGACGCCACACACGCCGGCGACGACGTCCTCGGCCTCGCCCATGCGCCGGCCCACCTGAAGCGCCTAGGGCAGCCGCGCGATTTCGACGCGGACACGCCCTTTTTCCCCGGCATCGGCGACCACGCCCGGCGCGCGGTGGCCGCCGCGGTCGAGGCCGCGCGGCATGCACTCGGAAAGAAGACGCCCGTCTTCTCCCTCATGCGCCCGCCCGGCCACCACGCGACGAGCACGCAGGCGATGGGCTTCTGCTACCTTAACCAGATCGCGATCGCGGCGCTGTTTGCCCAGCGGCATCTCGGAGCGGCGCGCGTGGCCGTGTGGGACTTCGATGCCCACCATGGCAACGGCACCGAGGCCATCCTCCACGGGCGCGAGGGCGTCTTTTTCGCCTCCGTCCACCAGCATCCCGGGTATCCCGGCACCGGCACGCAGGACCTCGGCAAGCACACGCGCAACTGGCCGGTCGCCCCGCGCACGCCCCGGGAGAAGCACATGGCCGCGCTGCGCGCCTCACTCGACGCCGTGATCGCGTTCCAGCCGGACCTGATCCTCGCCTCCGCCGGTTTCGACGCCTACGCGCGCGACCCCATCACCTCGATGACGCTTGAGACCGAGGACTTTGCCACCTTGGGCCGCTGGCTGGCCGAGACCCGCGCCCGCCACGGACACCCCGCCGCCGCCCTGCTGGAAGGCGGATATCACGACGACCTCCCTTTGCTTATTGATGCGTTCCTCACGGCGTGGAATATGCCCGCCTAGTTCCTGCATGATTTCCCGCTTCCTCCCGACACGCCTGCGCCGAATGCTCGGCGTCAAAGTGTCCTCCCGCCCGCCTTCCTACCTGCTCCTTGACCAGCCTGGCTCGCTCGGCCCGCTCCTTGATGCGCTTGAGCAGGTGGATGAGGTCGCCCTCGATACCGAGGCGGACAACATGTTCCACTACAAGACGCGGGTCTGCCTCCTCCAATTCCTCGTGGACGGGGAGGTCTTTCTCGTCGATGTGCTCGCCCCGGGCCTGAAGCTCGACCCGCTCTGGCGCGCGCTCGCCAAAAAGCACCTCATCATGCACGGCAGCGACTTCGACGTGCGCCTGCTGCATGATCTCTGCGAATTCACGCCGCACAGCCTCTTCGACACCATGCTGGCCGCGCAACTCCTCGGCCTGGAGCGGATCGGTCTGGCCTCCCTGCTTGAGCAGCACTTCGCCGTCGCCGTGGACAAGTCCGGCCAAAAGGCCAACTGGTCCCAGCGTCCCATCACGCCCAAACTCCTCAACTACGCCGCGCTCGATGTCTGGCACTTGCCCGCGCTGCGCGACATCCTCCGCCGTGAGCTCAAGAAACTCGGCCGCCTCGACTGGCTCGACCAGCAGTGCCGCGCCCAAATCGCCGCTGGCAAGGAGGGCTTCGCGCCGCCCACCGAACACGACTGGCGCATCGGCCGCAGCGACCGGCTCCGCGGCCCCGGCCTCGCCGTGCTCCACGCCATCTGGCACTGGCGCGAAGCTCAGGCCCAGCGCCTCGACACCCCGCCCTTCAAGGTCTGCGGCAACGCCCTCCTCCTCAAAATCGCCGAGGCCGCCGAGGCCGGCGACTCCGCCTCCACCATCCTCGGGCAGGTCCATCTCGGCCGCCGGCACGACCGCATCTTTCCCTCCCTCGCCAAGGCCGTGCACGAAGGCCTCGACCGCGATCCCGCCACCCTCCCCCGCCGGCCCGGCCGCGACGCCAACCACCTCTCGCTCAGCCAGGCTGAGGTGGAGTTTCAGGAGCGCATCCGCACCGATCGCGACCGCGTCGCCAAGAAACTCAAGATCGAGGCCACCCTCATCGCCAACCGCGCCCAGCTCGCCCGGCTGGCCCGCGACCCCGAGGGCATCAGCCAAGTCCTCCTCCCATGGCAGGCCGACCTGCTCCGCAAGGAGCCGGCGCTGAAGGCCACCATCTAATCGCCGGACGATCCCCAGCCTTGCGAAACTTTCCCCCGCCGCCCAACGTCCCCCTCCCCCGTTCCCCCATGAAATCCCGTCTTCCGCTCGCCGCCGCCCTCCTCCTTGCCCTCGTCGCCTCCGGCTGCGCCACGCGCAACACCTCGAGCGGCGGCAAGGAAACCACCGTCCTCGGCGGGGCCGTCACGGTGGCGACCGCCTCCTTCCAGCCGCCCACTCCAGCGACCGTGGACACCGACACCTCCAAGCTCATCGGCAAAAACGGCCCCTCCGGCGGCAAGGTCTCGATCCTCTGGGGCCTCATCACCCTGCGCGACTACTGAACCGTGCGGACTGCGCCGCCGGCTTCGCCAAAACTTTCCGCCGCGGTCCTTGCCGCGGCGTTTTTGTTGCCCGCCTGAACCGCCTCGGCACGCTCGGCGCCCGATGACCGACCCCGCCGCCAACGCCAATATCGCGCGGCACCTCGCACGCATGGCCGCCGCGCACCCGGAGTTGCCCGCGTTGAAGATCCCCCGTGGCCGCGGCCGCGCCGGCATCGACTACCTCACGCTGACCTTCGCCGAACTCGACACCGAGGTCGCCGCGTGGAGCGCCCGCCTCGCCGCCGCCGGCGTGCGCCGCGGCGATCGCACGCTCGTGATGGTGCGGCAGGGCCTGCCGCTCATCGCCTCCGTCTTCGCGCTCTTCCGCCTCGGCGCCGTGCCCGTCGTGATCGACCCGGGAATGGGGCGGGAAAGCTTTCTCGCCTGTGTGCGCCGCGCGCGGCCGCGGGCGCTCGTCGGGATTTTTTTCGCGCGCCTGCTCAGCCGTTTTTTTCGCGACGCCTTTGGCTCGGTCGAGGTCCGGGTCGCCGCCAGCGGCTCGCTGACCGGCCGGCTCACTTCCCCCGCCTCCCGCCTCCCATCTCCCTCCTCCTCGCTCCCCGTCGCCCTCTGCGCACCCGAGGAACTCGCTGCCATCCTCTTCACCTCCGGCTCCACTGGCACACCCAAGGGCGTGTGCTACGAGCACGGGATGTTCGACGCGCAGGTGCGCCTCATCCGCGTGACCTACGGCATCGAGCCCGGCGAGATCGATCTGCCGCTGCTGCCGATCTTCGCTCTGTTCGGCCCCGCGCTCGGGATGACGACGATCGTGCCCGAGCTCGACCCGAGCCGCCCCGCCGCGCTCGACCCCGCGAAAATCGTTCAGGCCATCCAGCAGGAAGGCGTCACCAATTCGTTCGGCTCACCCACGCTCTGGCGAAAAATCGGCGCCCACTGCGCCGCGAACAATATCACGCTGCCCTCGCTGCGCCGCGTGCTCTGCGCCGGCGCCGCCGTGCCCGCCACGCTATGGGAACAGTCGCGCACTTTTCTGCCCAACGGCCAGCTCCACAGCCCCTATGGCGCGACCGAAGCCCTGCCCGTCGCCAGCGTCTCCGCCGACGAAATCGATCCCGCCTCCGTAAGCGGCGCCTGCGTCGGCCGCCCCGTCCCGGAAATCGACGCCAAGATCATCGCGCTCTCCGACGAACCGCTCGCCAACCTCGTCGAAGCCCACGTCCTCCCGCCGAACTCCATCGGCGAAATCGTGGTGAGCGGCCCCGTCGTGACCAAAACCTACGATCTCAACCCCGTCGCCACCAAGCTCGCCAAAATCCCCGGCGCCTCCGGCGTCTGGCACCGCATGGGCGACTGCGGCTACCTCGACGAGGACGGCCGTCTCTGGTTCGTCGGCCGCAAGGCCGAGCGCGTCGAGACCGGGGCCGTCACGCTGCACACCGAGCCCTGCGAACAAGTCTTCCGCGCCCACCCCCGCGCCGCCCGCTGCGCCCTGATCGGGCTGGGCCCGCGCGGCGCGCAGACACCTGCCCTCGTCGTGGAAACCACGATCCAGGGCGATGCCGAGGCCCGCGCCCTCGCCGCCGAGCTCCGCGCTCTCGCGTGCGCGCATGAACACACCGCGCCCATCGCGATCTTTTTCTTCCGCGAAAAATTCCCCGTGGACGTCCGCCACAACGCCAAGATCCACCGCCTCACCCTTGCGCAGTGGGCCGCGACCGCTCGCAGTTACGAAAACCCGTGAATCACGCGCGCCCCACTTCGCCCGTCCTCGTCACCGGCGGCGCCGGCTTCCTCGGCCGGCGGCTCGTCGAGCGCCTCCTCGCCGGGGGCCGCAGCGTGACCGTGCTCGGCCGCACGCCCGCCCCCGATCTCGAGGCCCGTGGCGTGCGCTTTATCCGCGCCTCGCTCGACGACGCGCCCGCCGTCACCGCCGCTTGCGCTGGCATCGACACGATCTTTCACACCGCCGCGAAAGTCGGCGTGTGGGGCCGCTACGCGGATTTTTTCCGCACCAATGTCCTCGGCACCCGCGCCCTCCTCGAGGGCGCGCGCCGCCACGGCGTCACCCGCCTCGTCCACACCAGCACCCCGAGCGTCGTTTACAACGGCCAGTCGCTCGCCGGCGCCGACGAATCCCTCCCGCTCACGACCGCCTGCCCGAGCCCCTATCCTCTCACCAAGGCGATCGCCGAGCGTGAGGTTCTGGCCGCCAACACATGCGATCATACTGGACTTCAAACGGTCGCACTCCGCCCGCACCTCATCTGGGGCGTCGGCGATCCCCACCTCGTGCCGCGCGTGCTCGCCCGCGCCCGCGCCGGCCGGCTTCGGATCGTCGGCGACGGAAAGAACGTCGTGGACATGGTCCACATCGACAACGCCGTCGACGCCCACCTCTGCGCCGAGCGCGCGCTCGCGTCCGCGAATTCCCCCGCCGCCGGCCGCGCCTACTTCATCACCAACGGCGAGCCCGTCGTCCTCTGGGACTGGATCAACGATCTCCTCCGCGCGCTGGGTGAACCGCCCGTCACAAAAAAAATCTCCCTCGGCGCCGCCACCGCGCTCGGTGCGGTCTGCGAAACCCTCTGGCGCGTCCTGCCCGTGCAAACCGAGCCGCCCATGACGCGCTTCATCGCCGCCGAGCTCGCCAAGGATCACTGGTTCAACCTCACCGCCGCCCGCCGCGACCTCGGCTACGAGCCGCGGGTGAGCATGGCGGAGGGCACGGCGGAGCTGATCGCGAGTTTGCGTAGGGGCGCCGCTTGATGGCGCCCGTGGGCGTCGGCGAGCGACGCCCCTACATCTGCCTGCCTCGCTGCCGCACCGCCTCGAACAGCGTGATGATCGTCGCCATCGCCACGTTCAGCGAATCGGCCTGGCCGGCCATCGGGATGCGCACGGGCAGATCGGCGTTTTTCAGCCAGAACTCGCTCAGGCCATACTGCTCGCTGCCCATCACCACCGCGAGCGGCCCGCGCAGATCGGCGTCGCTGTAGATTTTCTCCGCCGCCGGCGTCGTCGCGACGGTGCGCACGCCCTTCTCTTTAAGCCACGCCTGCACCCGCGCGCTTTCCTCGACGACCAGCGGCACGGAAAACAGGACGCCCGTCGAGGCGCGCACGACGTTGGGGTTGAAAATATCCGTCACCGGATCGCACACGATCACGGCGTCGCACCCTGCGGCGTCGGCGCTGCGGAGGATGGTGCCGAGGTTGCCCGGCTTCTCGATCGCCTCGACCACGAGGAGAAACGGCGCCGCTGGCAGCGCCAGATCGGCGAGCGCGCGTTTCCACTGCGGCGCCACGGCGAGCAGGCCGTCGGGCCGCTCGCGATAGGCGACCTTGGCAAAGGCCTCCTTCGTCAGCTCAAACAACTGCGCCCCCGCGGCCTCCGCCTGCGCGAGGAGCGCCGGCTCGTTTTCGCCGAGAAACCAGTCCGGGGAAAAATAGAGCTCGGTGAGCGCGACCCGCTTCTCCAGCGCCCGCCGGATCTCGCGGTAGCCTTCGACGAGGAACACGCCCGCCTCGTCGCGCGGCCGCCGGTCGCGCAGCTTCACGAGCTGCTTCACGCGCGGATTCTGGAGACTGGAAATTTTTTCAGGTAGGCCCACGGAACACACGGAACACACGGAAATGACCGGAAAGACAAAATCCTTTTCCTCGCCGCCTCCCTTTCCGTGTATTCCGTGTATTCCGTGTATTCCGTGGGCAAAAAGAAAACCTTCAACGACCAGCCGTTCGCCTATCATGAGGAGATCGAGCTCGCGATCACCACGCTCACGAACCTCGGCTCTGGCCTCGGGCGCGTGGCCCTGCCCGGCGAGGCCGAGGCCAAGTGGGTCGTCATGGTGCCGTTCACCCTGCCCGGCGAGCGCGTGCGGGCGCGGGTCTTTCGCAACCAGAAGAATTTTTCCGAGGCCGATCTCGTCGAGGTGCTCGTGCCCTCGCCTGATCGCGTGGCGCCGCGCTGCGGGCTCTTTGGCCGCTGCGGCGGCTGCCAATACCAGCACCTCGCCTATCCCGCGCAGCTCGCGTGGAAACGCCGGCAGGTGGCCGAGCTCCTGCTACACATGGCGGGCATCGCGGATTTTCCCGTTGCCCCGGTCGTGGGTTCTCCGCGCGAGTTTCACTACCGCTCGAAAATCACGCCGCATTTTAATCCGCCGCGCGACCTCGCGGTGCCGCCGCCGATCGGGTTTCTGCGCCAAGGCACGCGCTTCGACATCGTCGATGTGCCGCAGTGCCCCATCGCGACCGAAGCCATCAACGCCAAGCTCACGGAGGTCCGCGCGCGCGTCCACACCCGCGCGGCCGCCGGCGAATACGAGCGCGCCGCCACGCTGCTCCTGCGCGAGGCCAGCGGCGCCGTCACCACCGACTACGACGCGATCGTCACGGAAACCGTCGGCGATCTGAAACTGCGCTTCCTCGCGCGGGATTTTTTCCAGAACAACCCATTCATCTTGCCCGCGTTCACCGGCTACGTGCGCGCGCAGGCGGCGGCGAGCGGCGCGCGTTTCCTTGTCGATGCCTACTGCGGCAGCGGGCTCTTCGCGCTCAGCGCCGCGAGTGCCTTCGAACGCGTGGCCGGCATCGAGATCAGCGAAAGCAGCGTGCGCTTTGCGCGGGAAAACGCCGCGGCCAACGGCATCGCCAATGCCACCTTCGCCGCCGGCGACGCCTCGGCGATCTTCGCGGGCCTCGCCGCCCACGCCCCGGCCTTCGCTTCGGCCGACACCGCGGTCGTGATCGATCCGCCCCGCAAGGGTTGCGACGAGTCGTTCCTCGCGCAGCTCTTCGCCTTCGGCCCGCGCACGGTCATCTACGTCTCGTGCGATCCCGCGACACAGATGCGCGACCTGAAAAATTTCCTCGCCGCCGGCTACACGCTCACCGCCGCGCAGCCCTTCGACCTCTTCCCGCAGACGCGCCACTTGGAGTGCGTGCTGACGCTCGTGGCGCAGCGGTGAGCGGGACCGCTCGGCGTCCGCGGGATCATCGAACGCCCGACGTCTGATGGCCGGCGTTGCCTGGGGCCATCACGGGAGTTCGTAGAGTTCGACGACGGCCTCGCCGGTGCCGCCGTCGGCACCCGGGACCTGCACGGTGTAGCCGCCGGGCGGGAGCGTGATCACGAGGGCGGCGTCGCGGGAGCCGGCGGTGAGTTGAAAAGCCCCGACGCTGGTGAACGTGGGCGCGAGACTCGCGGCCCAGTTGTCGTTTTCCGCGATCTTGCTGGCGCCGGAATAGACCTCGAGCTTGGGGTCGGCGAGCGTGCGGGGGACGCCGAAGGCCGCGAGCGTGGTGACGACGGCGCCGGGCGTGACGCGGCGGATGGTCTGGCTGATGTCTGATACGAAGAGGTTGCCGGCGGCGTCGAAGGCCAGGCCTGCGGGCTGCGTGAAGCTGGCTGCGATGCCGGTGCCGTCGGCGTTGCCGCTGCTACCGCTGCCGGCAAAGGTGGTGACCTCGCCGGCCGGCGTGATGCGGCGAATCGTGCTGGTCACGCCGTCGGCCACGAAGACATTCCCGCTGCCATCGATTGTGAGGCCGAAGGGCAACGAAACCGGGCGGCGGCGGCGGCGCCATCGACGTTGCCCGTTCGGCCGCCGGTGGTGGTGAAGGTGTAGGGCGCGGTGTAAACGCTCTGCGCGCGGAGGGCGGTGAGCGCACTGGCAAAAAGCGCGCCGAATGCGATCAGCATTCGCGCTCGAATGGGATCACTGGGGAACATGGTGGATGAATTGGTCGTGCGTGCGTTCGCACGGCCGAAAAGCGAAGCGATGAAAACGTGGCTCGTTGTCCCCAACAAACTCAAGCCGACACGAGGGCGCAGAAACTTTTCCGGCGTGATCGCCGATATTTTGAAACAACCAGCCGCAGGAGGGGAACAGGCATCGAGCGTGCCCTGCCCGCATCATTTCCCATGACAATGCTTCCCGCCCTCCGCCCCTTCATGGCGCTCACCGCCGCGGTGAGCATTGCCGCGCCTGGTTTCGCGCAGACGACCACGCTGCGCTTGTTTAATGCCGAGACGAGCACGGCCGATCTGGTGCAGACTCCCGATGGCACGATCTACGGCGCGAAGCGCCCGATCACGACCAGCATTTTTGTCAGCGGCCAAGTGTTCAAGCTCCAGCCTGACGGCACCGGCTACCAAGACGTCCACCGCTTTTCGAGCGCCTTGACCGCCCAACTGATCCCCATCACGTCCGCGCCCGTGCCCGACTACGCGCTCATCCTCGGGCGCGACGGCGTGCTCTACGGCACTGGGCGACTCGGCGGCAACGACAACCATGGCATGGTCTACAAGGTGAATCCGGATGGCTCTGGCTATGCACTTCTCCGTTCGTTCAACCGGTCGACGTCGACCAACAATATCCGCGACGCGGGCGAGCCCCAAGGCGGGCTGGTCCACGCCAGTGACGGCTTCCTCTATGGCGCCGCGGGCAGCGGCACCATGGCCGGCACGATCAGCGCCGCGACGGACCTCAATGGCGTCATCTACCGGCTCGCGACGGATGGCTCAGGCTACACGTTGCTCTATGCCTTCGACCGGGGCGTGTCTCCGGCCTCCGGCCGGATTCCGACCACGCTGATCCAAGGCCGCGACGGCCGGCTCTACGGCACCACGCGTGCGGGCGGCGCCAATAGCAGCCAAAGTGGCGAATTAGGCGGCACCGTTTTCACCCTGCGCACCGATGGCACCGGTTTTACCGTGCTGCATTCCTTCGGGCCCAACCTCGCCGGCCCCGCCGCCAGCGTCCGCGGCATCACGCCGATGTCACCGCTCGTCCACGCGGCGGATGGTTTTCTCTACGGCACCACGATCAGCAGCTCCACGAACACGGGAGCCACGAGCCGGGGGTGCATCTACCGGCTGTTGCCCGATGGGTCAGGCTTCGAGATCATCCATGCCTTCGACACCACCGCGGCGGCGCGCGGCCTGGCTCCGGCCGGGGCGCTTTTCCAAGGTCGCGACGGGTCGCTCTACGGCCGGACCGACCTCGGCGGCTCGCTCAATTTCGGAGTAATCTACAAGATCCGGACCGATGGCTCCGGCTTCCGTGTGCTCCACAATTTCACCACCAGCCGTTCCACCTATTTTGGCGCCTTGTTTCAAGGCCTCGACGGCGCGCTCTACGCCACCACCGAAACCACGATCATCCGCGTCGTCGAGACGCCTGGCTTCGAAATCACCCAGCAGCCACGCAGTCAGACGATCGCGCCGGGCGGGAGCGCGACCTTCACAGTGACCGCGCCGGGCGCGACGACCTACCAATGGCGGCGCAACGGCGCGAACATCGCCGGCGCGACCGCCACCACCTACACACTCAACAATCTCACGACCGCCGCCAACGCCACCTACTCGGTCGTAGTCGGCAATGGCAATGCCGCCGACAGCGTGACGAGCACGGGTGCCGTGCTCCTCGTCGCCACACCCAACCCCGGCCGACTCATCAATCTCTCGGTGCGCACGAGCGCGGGCACCGGCGCGGAGACGCTCATCGTCGGTTTCGTCGTCGGCGGCACGGGCAACAAGCAGGTCCTCGTGCGCGCCATCGGTCCGGCCCTCGCGGGCTTCGGCGTGCCGGGCGTGCTCGCCGAGCCGCGGTTGAGTTTGCACTCGGGCCCGGCCGAAATGGCGGTCAACGCCGGCTGGGGCGGCACGCCGGCGCTTGCCAGCGCCTTTGGGGCGGTGGGCGCCTTTGCACTGAATGCGACCTCGCGCGACGCCGCGCTGCTCTCGAACCTCGGCGCTGGAGCCTACTCGGCGCAAGTGACCTCCGCCACTGGCGCCACGGGCGTCGCGCTTGTCGAGGCCTACGATGCGGACACGGCCGGCTCCGGCACGCGCTTCATCAATCTCTCCGCCCGCACTGTCGCCGGCACGGGGGCACAGACGCTCATCGCGGGCTTCGTGCTCTCGGGAAATGTCCCCCGCACGCTGCTCATCCGCGGCATCGGCCCGACCCTCGGCACTTTTGGCGTGGCCGGCGCGCTCGCCCATCCGCGGCTCGAGTTGCGCAATGCCGCCAACGCGGTCGTCGCCACCAACGCCGGCTGGGGCGGAGCACCCGCGCTCGCCGCCGCCTTTGTGCCGGTCGGCGCATTTGCGCTGCCGGCCACTTCGGGCGATGCCGCGCTGCTCGTCTCCCTCGCGCCCGGCGCCTACACGGCGCAGGTCGCGGGCGTCGGCGGCGGCACGGGCGTGGCGCTGGTCGAGGTTTACGAGGTGCCGTGAGGATTCGACGGCGTGGCAACGACGTGCTTGAGTGCCGGGCAAGCCGCGAAAGACTCTCCCCCAGCCCAGCCCATTTTTTCCCGCCACCCATGTCACTTTCCCTTCGTCCCCACCGCCGCGTTTTCTTCCCGCTCGCCGCCCTGTGCCTCAGCGTCGCCTGCGCCGTGGCCCAGACCACGCGGGTGTTCACGTTCCCCTCCAGCGGCGAACCCATCTCGGCCAATCTCGTGCAGGCGCCCGATGGGCTGCTCTACGGCGTGACACGCCAAGGCGGTGGCAGCACCAACGGCTACCTCTTCCGGCTCCGGCCGGATGGCTCGGATTATCAGGTCGTCCATCTGTTCACTGTCGCGGAGCTGGGTTCGACGGCGGGCCGGCCGGGCAACTCGCTCGTCTTCGGCGCGGATGGCGTGATCTACGGCACGACCGAGGCCGGCGGCAGCGCCAACAACGGCACGCTCTACAAGATAAACCCCGACGGATCCGGTTTTGCGATCCTGCGCTCGTTCACCGCCGGCACGACCGCGGCGACGTTTGCCGGCGACGGCGGCGCGCCGCGCGGCGGGCTCGTCTATGGCGCGGATGGTATCCTCTATGGCCTCACCACGCGCGGCACCGCGACGCCCGGCGCGACGCTCAACGACAGCAACGGCGTCCTCTACCGCGTCGCGCCCGATGGCTCCGGCTACCGCGTGCTTTTCTCCTTCGACCAGCGGCTCGCCGCCACCGGCGGCATCCTGCCGATCGCCCTCATCCAAGGCCGCGACGGCGTGCTCTACGGCACGGTGCGCGCGGTGGGACCGACCTCGGTCGGCGGGATTTTCAGCATCCGCACGGATGGCACGGGCTTCACTCTCCTCAGCGCCTTCTCGCGCGCCACGCCCGCCAACGGCCTCAGCCCGGGGACGCCCGTGGTGCATGCGACCGATGGTTTTCTCTACGGCACGACGATTGTCGGCGGGGCGCGCGGCGCGGGCTCCATCTTCCGCATGCGCACGGATGGCACCGGCTACCAAGTCATCCACTCGTTCATCACCGCGAATCAGAGCAACGGCTACAACCCCTCGGATATCTTTTTCCAAGGTCGCGACGGCTCGCTCTATGGCCGCACCTTCGAGGGCGGCTCCTTCGTGAACGGCGAGGGCGACCTCTACAAAATCCGCACCGATGGCACCGGCCTGCGCCGGCTGCACAGCTTCAACCTCGGCGAGACGGTCCCGGTGGCCTTTCAGGCATCCGATGGTTCGCTCTACGTGGTTGGCCGCGTGGAAACCGGGCGCACGACGGTCGGCAACTCCACCCAAATCACCACGGCCGACACCATCTACCGCATCGTCGAGGCCCCGGGCCTCGAGATCACGCAACAGCCGCGCAGCCAGACGATCGCGCCGGGAGGAATTGCCAACTTCAACGTCATCGCCCCTGGGGCGACCACGTTTCAATGGCGGCGCAACGGCACCGCCATCGCCGGCGCCACGCTTGATCGCTACGCAATCGTTAATGTCACCGCGGCCGCCAGCGGGACCTACACCGTCGTCGTCGGCAACGGCAATGCGGCCGACAGCACGACAAGTGCCGACGCCGTGTTGCTCGTCACCACGCCCAATCCCGGCCGGCTGATCAACCTCTCGGTGCGCACCAACGCCGGCACCGGGGCGCAGGCGCTCATCGCCGGCTTCGTCATCGGCGGCGCGGGCTCGAAGCAAGTCCTCGTCCGCGGCATCGGGCCGACCCTCGGCGCCTTCGGCGTGCCCGGCGTGCTCGCCGATCCGCAGCTCTCACTCTTCAACGCCACCAGCGCGCAGCTCGCCACGAACTCCGGCTGGGGGAACACCATTCAACTGAACAACGCCTTCGCCGCAGTCGGCGCCTTTCCTCTCGGCGCGACCGCCCGCGACGCCGCCCTGCTCTCCACCCTGCCCGCGGGGAACTACTCCGCCCAGGTCGTCTCCGCCGCCGGCGCCACCGGCGTCGCCCTCATCGAGGCCTACGACTCCGACCCGGCGGCGAGCACCTCGCGCTTCATCAACCTCTCCGCCCGCACCGTCGCCGGCACTGGCGCCGAGGCGCTCATCGCTGGCTTTGTTCTCTCCGGCAATGTCCCCAAGACCCTCCTCATCCGCGGCGTCGGGCCCGGGCTCAATCAATTCGGCGTCACTGGCACGCTCGCCAACCCCCGCCTCGAACTGCGCACCGTCGTCAACAACGTCGACACTCTCGTCGCCGCCAACGCCGGCTGGGCCGGCTCCCCCACCCTCGCCAACACGTTCATCCAAGCCGGCGCCTTCGCCCTCCCGGCCACCTCCGCCGACGCCGCGCTCCTCGTCACCCTCACCCCGGGCGCCTACTCGGCCCAAGTCTCCGGCGTCGGCGGCACCACCGGCATCGCCCTCGTCGAGGTTTTCGAACTGCCCTGAGGCCGCTGCGCCGACTGACGATCCACGGCGTTCCGGCGTTGCCTGCGGCAGTGGGTTTCCCATCGTCCCGAATCCAGCCCACCCTCATTCATGCCCTCCGCTCCCGCTGCCTCCTCCCGCCACACGTGGAAATTTTTCCGCACCGGCGGCCTTGATCAAGTCACCCTCGCCACCGGCGCCGATCTCCTCGCGCTCGAGCAGCTCGACCAAAAGCTCTGGGTCGCCCTGAGCTGCCCGGTCAAGGGCCTCGAGCTCGATGAAAAAACCCTCGCCCTCATCGACACCGACGGCGACGGACGTATCCGCGTCCCGGAACTGCTCGCCGTCATCAAGTGGGCCGCCGCCCACCTGAAGGATGTCGGTGATCTCCTCAAGGAGACCGACACCCTGCCGCTCTCCGCCTTCAACGAGGCCACGCCCGCGGGCAAGGCCGTCCTCGCCTCCGCCCGGCAGATTCTCAAGAACCTCGGCAAATCCACCGACGCCATCTCGCTCGGCGACGTCGCCGACACCGCCAAGATTTTCGCCGGCACCAAGTTCAACGGCGACGGCGTCATCACCGCCGCCTCCGCCGGCGACGCCGCCTCCGCCCAGCTCATCGCCGACATCATCGCCACCAAGGGCTCGGCCCCCGATCGCAGCGGTGTGCCCGGCGTGAACCAAAAACACATCGACGACTTCTTCGCCGACTGCACCGCCTACGCCACCTGGGCCGCCGCCAACGGCGCCCCCCTCGGCGACAAATCCGCCGCGGCCCTCGCCGCCGTGAAGGCCGTGCGCGCCAAGGTCGAGGATTTCTTCGCCCGCTGCCGCCTCGCCGCCTTCGACGCCCGCGCCACCGCCGCAGTCAACCGCGCCGAGGCCGACTTCGTGGCCCTCGCCGCCAAGGATCTCGCCACCGCCTCCGCCGAGATCGCGCAGTTCCCCCTCGCCCGCATCGAGCCCGGCCGTGCGCTCCCGCTGTCGGATGGCGTCAATCCCGCCTGGGCCGACGCGATCGGCGCGCTGCACGCCGCCGCCGTCACCCCCGCCTACGGCGCTGGCAAGACCTCGCTGACCGCCGCCGAATGGTCCGACCTCAACGGCAAACTCGCCGCCTACGAGGCCTGGAGCACCGGCAAGGCCGGCGGCTCCGTCGAGGCGCTCGGCCTCGACCGCGTGAAGGCACTCCTCGCCGGCAAGGGCAAGGAAGCCCTCACCGCCCTCGTCGCGCAGGACGCCGCCCTCGCCCCCGAGGCCGCGGCCATCGGCAACCTCGAGAAGCTCCTCCGCTGCACGCGCGACCTGCGCGCCCTGCTCCACAATTTCGTCAACTTCGCGGATTTCTACGCGCGCAAAAACGGCGGGGCCACCTTCCAGGCCGGCACGCTCTATCTCGACAGCCGCTCCTGCGAACTCTGCATCCGCGTCGATGCCCCGCAACCGCTAGCGGCGATGAGCAAGGCCTACATCGCCTACGTCAACTGCACCCGTGCCGGTGGCGCCGCGATGACCGTCGCCTGCTGCTTCAGCCAGGGCGACGGCGACTACCTTTTCGTCGGCCGCCACGGCATCTTCTACGACCGCAAGGGCCGCGATTGGGACGCCGTCATCACCAGCATCGTCGAAAACCCGATCAGCCTGCGCCAGGCCTTCTGGTCCCCCTACAAGAAGTTCATCCGGATGATCGACGAGATGGCCGCCAAGCGCGCCGCCGCCGCCGATGCCGCGTCCAACGACCGCCTCAGCAAGGTCGCAGACAAGGCCGTCATTGCGGCGACCGATGCGGCCGCAAAGCAGGCTGTCGCGAATGCCCAACCCAAGGCGCCCGAGCCCCAGAAAAAAATCGATGTCGGTGTCGTGGCGGCCTTGGGCGTGGCCGTCGGTGCGATCGGCGGCGCGCTCGCCACCGTGGGGGCCAAACTCTCCGAATTCGCCTGGTGGCAGTTCCCCCTGATCGTCATCGCCGTGATGCTCGCGATTTCGACGCCCGCCGTAATCATCGCCTTCCTCAAGCTCCGCCAGCGCACCATCGGCCCGATCCTCGACGCCAACGGCTGGGCCATCAACGGCCGCGTGAAGATCAACATCCCCTTCGGCACCGCGCTCACCGCGCGCGCCGTGCTGCCCCCCGGCGCCATCCGCTCCCTCGAGGATCCCTACGAGGACAAGGCTGCCGCCCGCCGTCGCCGGAGAATCATCACGATCATCGTCGTGCTCGTCCTCGGCTATCTCGCCTGGGCCCGCTACAACCCGCAGGCGCCCGCCGGCCAAAACTGGAAGAGCGGCTGGAACTGGAAACCCTGGGCCTCCGCCCAGTAACGCTCCGGCTTCCTGCGCGACCGGCCCCGGGATTTTCCCGCGGCCGGTTTTTTTCGCCCGGATTTTCGCGGGCCCCGCTGTTTTTGGGATAGTCCTTTGGCCCCGCGATCCCTAGTCCCTGTCCCGCATTCATGAAAATAAACTCCTCCCTCACTCCGCAGAAACTGCGCAAGAAGACCGCCCGCGTGTTCGAGCTCGCCGGCCAGAAGATCCGCGCCATCGACGCCGCGTGGGATCCGTCCAAGGGCACGCCCGTCTTCACGTGGAAGGGCAAATACACCTCCCGCGGCTGGACGGAGTGGACGCAGGGTTTCCAGTTCGGGATGTCGTTTCTCCAATACGACGCGACCGGCGACGAGAGCTTCCTCAAGCTCGGCCGCGAGAAGACCGTGAAATACATGGCCTCGCACGTCTCGCACGTCGGCGTGCATGACCACGGCTTCAACAACGTCTCCACCTACGGCAATCTCCGCCGCCTCATCCTTGAGGGCAAAATCGCCAAGGACCAGGGCGAGCTCGACTACACCGAGATCGCGCTCAAGGCCTCCGGCGCCGTGCAGGCCGCGCGCCACGTCACCACCGCCTACAAGCAGCCGTGGTCGCCCACCGGTCGCGGCGCGGGCGTCGCGCCCAGCGGCTACGTCTATTCCTTCAACGGCCCGCAGTCGCTCTTCGCCGACACCATCCGCTCGATGCGCTCGCTCGTCGTCGCGCATCAGCTCGGCCACGTGCTCATGGGCGAAGGCGACAAGCCGATCAACCTGCTCCACCGCGCGGTCGAGCACGCCGCGACCACCGCGCGTTTCAACGTCTTCTTCGGCACGGGCCGCGACAGCTACGATGTGCGCGGCCGCGTCGCGCACGAGAGCGTGTTCAACCGCAACGACGGCCAGTTCCGCTGCCCCAGCTCCCAGCAGGGCTACTCGCCCTTCACGACCTGGACGCGCGGCGCCGCGTGGATCATCGCCGGCTACGCCGAGCAGCTCGAGTTTCTTGATACGGTCAAGGGCTCCGACCTCGACGCCGTCGGCGGCCGCCGGGCCGTGACGGATTTGTTTTTGGAAACCGCCCGCGCCACGAGCGACTACTACATCGACGGCTATTCCGCCAAGGACGGCGTGCCCTACTGGGATTCGATGGCGCTCAACAGCCACAAGCTCGGCGACTACACGAAGAAGAACGCCGATCCCTTCAATGCCCACGAGCCTGTGGACAGCTCCGCCGCCGCCATCGCCGCGCAGGGCTTCCTGCGCCTCGGCACCTACCTCACCGCCAAGGGCGAGAAAGCCGCCGGGAAGAAATATTTCCAAGCCGGCCTCACGATTGCCGACACGCTGTTCGACGAGCCTTATCTCTCCGCCGACAAGAAGCACCAGGGCCTCCTGCTGCACAGCGTCTATCACCGCCCCAACGGCTGGGACCACGTGCCCAAGGGCCAGAAGGTCCCGTGCGGCGAAGCCTGCATGTGGGGCGACTACCACGCGGTCGAGCTCGCCCTCCTCATCTCACGCCTCGCCGAGGGGAAATACTACACGTTCTTCTGAGCGCGCGTTCACTCACACGATTCGCGCCGCTCGCATTTCCCGCGCGCGGCGCTTTTCTTTACCCCTCGTGAAGCCGCCCGCCGCCACCAACCTCTACGATCTCACGCGCCCCGAGCTAAGCGCGCTGTTCGTGCGCTGGGGGTTTTCGCCGGTGCATGCAGCGCGGCTGTGGAACTACCTCTACCTTGCTCTCGCCGATTCGTTTTCCGCGGAGGCGATGCCGGAGCTGCCGGAAAAAATCCGGGCGCGGCTCCGCGCCGAGACGTCCCTCGGCCTCCTGCCCACCGCGCTGGAGACGGATTCGAGCGACGGCTTCACGCGCAAATACCTCCTCGCGCTTGCCGACGGCGAACGCATCGAGACGGTGCTGATGCGTTTCACCGGCCGCGTGACGGCCTGCATCAGCTCGCAGGTGGGATGCGCGATGGGCTGCGTGTTCTGCGCCACCGGCCAAATGGGCTACACCCGCCACCTCACGCCGGGCGAAATCGTCGCGCAGGCTGTGCATGTCGCGCGCGCGTTGCGTAAGACCTCTTGTCATGGCGAGGAGCGCAGCGACGAAGCCATCCAGCTGGATCGCCACGGCGCGCTTCGCGCACCTCGCGATGACAAGGGAGCGGAGCCTGCGGACAAACGATCAGGTTTCCGCCTCCGCAACATCGTCCTCATGGGCATGGGCGAACCGCTGCACAACTACGACGCCGTGATGCACGCCATCGACATCCTGCGCGACGAGGCCGGCCTCGCGATCGCCGCCGAACGGATCACGCTCAGCACGGTCGGCGTCGTGCCCGGCATTTTGCGGCTCGCGCAGGAGATGCGCCCGATGCACCTCGCGGTTTCGCTGCACGCCGCCACACAGGCGGAGCGCGCCGCGCTCGTGCCCGCCGCGAAAAAATGGCCGCTCGACGAACTCATGGCCGCCTGCCGCACCTACAGCGAGGCGACCGGCCGGCGGATTTTCTACGAGTGGACGCTCATCGAGGGGAAAAACGATTCACCCGATCATGCGCACGCGGTCGGCGAATTGCTCCGCGGTCTGCCCGCGCAAGTGAACCTGATCCCGCTCAACCCCACGACCGGCTACGACGGCGCGCCCACGCACACCGCCGCGGCCAAGAATTTCCAGCGCATCCTCGCCGACGAGTTCAAGCTCCCGAGCACCGTGCGCCAGCGCCGCGGCATCGACATCGCCGCCGGCTGCGGCCAGCTGGCGGTGGCGGCAGGCTGAGCATTCGGGCACAAAAAAGGCGCCGTGGGTTGGCGCCTTGAAAGCTCTCCGTGCTTGATTCGCCTTACGGCAGATCGGTCGAGCCCATCAGGAATCGGTCGCACTCGCGCGCGGCGCCGCGGCCTTCGTTGATCGCCCAGACCACGAGGCTCTGGCCGCGGCGGCAGTCGCCGGCCGCGAAGATGTTCGGGTGGTTGGTGCGATACTTCTCGTGCTCGGCCTTGATGTTCGAGCGGGCGTCGGTCTCGAGCTTGAGATCCTTGAGGATCGCCTGCTCGGGCCCGAGGAAGCCCATGGCGAGGAGCACGAGCTGCGCGGGGCGCGTCTTTTCCGTGCCGGGGACTTCCTGCGGCACGAACTGGCCCTTGTCGTTCTTACCCCACTTGATCTCGACGGTGACGAGTTCCTTTACGCGGCCCTCGGCGTCGCCGATGAATTTCTTCACCGTGGTGAGATAGACGCGCGGATCGGCGCCGAACTTGGCGGCGGCCTCTTCCTGGCCGTAGTCCATCTTGTAGGTCTTGGGCCACTCGGGCCACGGGTTGTCGGCCGCGCGCTCCAACGGCGGCTTCGGGAGAATCTCGATCTGCACGAGGCTCTTGCAGCCGTGGCGGATGGAGGTGCCGACGCAGTCGGTGCCGGTGTCGCCGCCGCCGATGACGACGACGTCCTTGCCCTTGGCGTTGATCGGGCAGTGCTCCGCGCCGCCGTTGAGGACGGCCTTGGTGTTCTCGGTGAGAAACTCCATCGCGAAGTGCACGCCCTTGAGCGCGCGCCCCTCGATGGGGAGATCGCGCGGCTGCGTGGCGCCGGTGCAGATGACGGTGGCGTCGTATTCCTTCAGGAAAATCTCGGAGTCCACGTTCTCGCCGACGTTGGCGTTGCAGATGAACTTGATGCCTTCCTGCTCCATGAGCTGGATGCGGCGCAGCACGACCTCCTTCTTGTCGAGCTTCATGTTGGGGATGCCATACATGAGCAGGCCGCCCGGGCGATCAGCGCGCTCGAAGACGGTGACGGTGTGGCCGGCCTTGTTGAGCTGCGCGGCGGCGGAGAGGCCGGCGGGGCCGGAGCCGATGACGGCGACCTTCTTGCCGGTGCGGACCTTGGGCGGCTCGGGGAGGACCCAGCCCTCCTCCCAACCCTTGTCGATGATGGAGGCCTCGATGTTCTTGATCGTGACGGGCGGGGCGTTGATGCCGAGCACGCACGAGCCCTCGCACGGCGCGGGGCACACGCGGCCGGTGAACTCGGGGAAGTTGTTCGTCTTGTGCAGGCGGTGCAGCGCCTCGTGCCAGAGCCCGCGATACACGAGATCGTTGAACTCCGGGATCAGGTTGTTGATCGGGCAGCCGCTGGCCATGCCGCTGATCAATTTGCCCGTGTGGCAGAACGGGATGCCGCAATCCATGCAGCGCGCGCCCTGCGTGCGGAGCTTCTTGTCCTCCATGTGATGGTGGAACTCCTTCCAGTCCTTGACGCGCTCGGCCGGCGTGCGGTCGACCGGCAGTTCGCGCAGATACTCGATGAATCCAGTTGGCTTGCCCATGATCGTGAAGTCGGAGGTGAAGGTGAACGGTGGAGCGCGAAACGTTTAGTTGCCGCCGACGCGCGAGGTGTCGCGGGCGTTTTCCTCGAAGGCGGACATGATGGCCTCGTCGCCGGTGAGGCCGGAGGCGCGGGCGCGCTCGATGCAGGCGAGCATGCGCTTGTAGTCCTTGGGCATCACCTTGACGAACTTGGGCACGAACTTGTCCCACTCGGCCAAAATGGCCTTGGCGCGTTCGCTCTTCGTGTAGTCGTAGTGCTTCTGGATCATCGCGCGCACGGTCGCGATTTCCTTGGCGTCCTCGAGCTTCTCGATGCCGACCATCTGCGGGTTGACGCGCTTGGGGAAGTCCCCGGCCTCGTCGAGCACGTAGCCGATGCCGCCGGACATGCCGGCGCCGAAGTTGCGGCCGGCGCGGCCGAGCACGACGACGTGGCCGCCGGTCATGTATTCGCAGCCGTTGTCACCGATGCCCTCGACCACGACGGTCACGCCGGAGTTGCGGACCGCGAAGCGTTCGCCGCCCATGCCGCGGATGTAGGCCTCGCCGGCGCTCGCGCCGTAGAAGGCGACGTTGCCGACGATCATGTTTTCCTCGGCCTTGAAGGTGGCCTTGGCGTCGGGATAGATGATCAGCTTGCCGCCGGAGAGGCCCTTGCCGAAGTAGTCGTTGGCGTCGCCCTCGATCGCGAGCGTCATGCCGCGGGTGACAAACGCGCCGAAGCTCTGGCCGGCGGAGCCGGTGAACTTCAGCTTGATCGTGTCCTCGGGCAGGCCCTTCGCGCCGTGCTTCTTGGTGATCTCGCCGGAGGTGATCGTGCCGGTCACGCGGTTGACGTTGCGAATCGGAAGTTCCGCGACGACTTTTTCGCCGCGCTCGATGGCGGGGCGGCAGATGTCGAGGAGCGTGGTGACGTCGAGCGAGCGGTCGATGCCGTGGTCCTGCTTCATCGAGCAGAAGCGGCCGATCTCGGGGCCCGCGTCGGGCTGGTAGAGGATGCTCGAGAAATCGAGGCCCTTCGCCTTCCAGTGATCCACGGCCTTCTTCGCCTCGAGGCGATCGGTGCGGCCGATCATCTCCTCGATGGTGCGGAAGCCGAGCGCGGCCATGATCTCGCGCATGTCCTCCGCGATGAACTTCATGAAGTTCACGACGTGCTCGGGCTTGCCGGCAAACTTGGCGCGGAGCTGAGGGTCCTGCGTGGCGACGCCCGCGGGGCAGGTATTCAGATGGCACACGCGCATCATGATGCAGCCGGTGGCGACGAGCGGCGCGGTGGCGAAGCCGAACTCCTCGGCACCGAGCAGCGCGGCGATGATCACGTCGCGGCCGGTCTTGAGCTGGCCGTCGGTCTCGACGGCGATGCGGCTGCGGAGATTGTTAAGGACGAGCGTCTGGTGCGTCTCGGCGAGGCCGAGCTCCCAGGGGAGGCCCGCGTGCTGGAGCGAGGTCTGTGGCGAGGCGCCGGTGCCGCCATCGTAGCCGGAGATGAGGACCACGTCCGCATGCGCCTTGGCGACGCCCGCGGCGATGGTGCCGACGCCGACTTCGGAAACGAGCTTCACGGAGATGCGCGCGTCCTTGTTGGCGTTCTTGAGATCGTGGATCAGCTCCGCGAGATCTTCGATCGAGTAGATGTCGTGGTGCGGCGGCGGGGAGATGAGGCCGACGCCCGCGGTCGTGCCGCGGGTCTTGGCGACCCACGGGTAAACCTTGGAGCCGGGCAACTGGCCGCCCTCGCCGGGCTTCGCACCCTGCGCCATCTTGATTTGGAGTTCCTTCGCGTTGACGAGGTATTCGCTCGTGACGCCGAAGCGGCCGGAGGCGACCTGCTTGATCGCGGAGTTCTTCGAGTCGCCGCGCTCGTTGGTCCAGGTGAAGCGCGCGGGATCCTCGCCGCCTTCGCCGGTGTTGGACTTGCCGCCGATGCGGTTCATCGCGATGGCGAGCGTCTCGTGCGCCTCGCTGGAGATCGAGCCGTAGGACATGGCGCCAGTCTTGAAGCGCTTCATGATCTGCTCGGCGGGCTCGACTTCCTCGAGCGGGATCGGGGTGTTGCCACCCTTGAAGTCGAGCAGCGAGCGCAGCGTGCACAGCGCCTTGCCCTGCTCGTTCACGAGCTTGGCGTAGGACTGGTAGGCGGGCTTGCTGTTCTGGCGGACGGCCTTTTGCAGCGCGTGCACCGACTCGGGAGTGAACAGATGCGCCTCGCCGCTGGCGCGCCACTGGTAGAGGCCGCCCACCGGGAGCACGTGACCGTCGACCTGGCGATCAGGATACGCGGCGCGATGGCGCATGAGCACTTCCTGCGCAATCACGTCGAGGCCGATGCCGCCGACGCGCGAGGGCGTCCAGGTGAAGTAGTGCTCGATCACGTCCTGCCGGAGGCCGAGGGCCTCGAACACCTGCGCCCCGCGATACGACTGGATGGCGGAGATGCCCATCTTGGACATGACCTTGACCACGCCCTTCGACGCGGCCTTCACGAAATTCGCGCAGCCCTTCTTGTGATCGACGCCGGGCAGCATGCCCTCGCGGATCATGTCGTCGATCGTCTCGAATGCGACGTAGGGGTTGATGGCGGTGACGCCATAACCGATGAGCAGCGCGAAGTGATGGACCTCGCGCGCCTCGCCCGTCTCGAGGACGAGGGAGACCTTGGTGCGGAGGCCTTCGCGGATCAGATAATGGTGCAGGCCGGCGACGGCGAGGAGCGACGGGATGGGCGCGTAGTCCTTGGTGACGCCGCGGTCCGAGAGGATGACCACGTTGACCTCGTCCTCCTCGATCATGCGGCGGGCGAGCACGGAGAGTTCCTCCATCGACTTCTCAAGGCCGATCTTACCGCGGGCGACGCGGAAGAGAATCGGGAGCACGCCGGTCTTGAGGCCGGGGAGATTGGTGCGGCGAATCTTGGCGAATTCCTCGTTAGTGAGAACAGGCCACTTCAGCTCGACGCGGCGGCAGGCGGTCGGCTGCGGGTTGAGCAGGTTGCCCTCGGAGCCGAGGCGGGACTCGGCGGAGGTGACGATCTCCTCGCGGATCGAATCGATCGGCGGGTTGGTGACCTGCGCGAAGAGCTGCTTGAAATAATCGTAGAGCAGGCGCGGCTTGTTGGAGAGCACCGCGAGGGCGGCGTCGTTGCCCATGGAGCCGATGGCTTCGACGCCATCCTTGGCCATCGGGGCGATGATCACGCGCTCGTCCTCAAAGGTGTAGCCAAACGCGATCTGGCGCTGGAGGAGCGTGGCGTGATCGGGCGGCTCGACCGGCGGAGCCTCGGGCAGATCGCTGAGGTGGACGAGGTGCTGGTTGATCCACTCGCGATACGGCTGGGCGCCGGAGATCTCGCGCTTGATTTCCTCGTCCTCGATGATGCGGCCTTGCTCGGTGTCCACGAGGAACATGCGGCCGGGCTGGAGCCGGCCCTTTTGCACGATCTGATCGGCGGGGATGTCGAGCACGCCGGCCTCGGAGGCCATAATCACGCGGCCATCCTTGGTGACGTAGTAGCGCGAGGGGCGGAGGCCGTTGCGATCGAGGATGGCGCCGATCTGCTTGCCATCGGTGAAGCCGATCGAGGCGGGGCCGTCCCACGGCTCCATGAGGCAGGAGTGATATTGGTAGAAGGCGCGGCGGGCGTCGTCCATCGACTCGTGATAGGACCACGGCTCGGGGATCATCATCATCATCGCGTGCGCGAGCGGACGGCCGGCGAGGACGAGGAGTTCGAGCGTGTTGTCGAACATCGCCGAGTCAGAGCCGTTCGGGTTGATGATCGGGAGGATCTTCTTGATGTCGTCGCCGAAGGCCTCGCTCTCGAAGAGCGCCTGGCGGGCGTGCATCCAATTCATGTTGCCGCGGAGCGTGTTGATCTCGCCGTTGTGCGCGAGGTAGCGGTAGGGGTGCGCGCGCTCCCAACTGGGGAAGGTGTTGGTCGAAAAACGCGAGTGGACGAGGGCCATTGCCGACTCCATCGCGGGGTGCTTCAGGTCGGGGAAATACTCGTCGACCTGGTTGGTGGTGAGCATGCCCTTGTAAACGAGCGTGCGCATCGAGAGGGAGGCGACATACCAGTATTCCGCGCCCGAGATCGTCGAGGTGCGGATCGCGGTGTAGGCGTGCTTGCGGATGACGTAGAGCTTGCGCTCGAAGGCGAGGTCATCGGCGAGGTCGGCGCTGCGGCCGATGAAGGCCTGGCGCATGAAGGGCTCCGCGGACTTGGCGGTGTCGCCGAGGGTGGCGTTCTTGGTCGGGACGGTGCGCCAGCCGAGGAAGGTCTGGCCCTCGGCTTGCACGACCTGCTCGAACTTTTCCTCGATGTTGCGGCGCACGGCGGCGTTGCGCGGGAGGAAAATGAGGCCGACGCCATATTGGCCTGCCTCGGGGAGCGTGATGCGGGAGGTCTTGCAGACCTCGGCGAAGAACTTGTGCGGCATCTGGATCAGGATGCCCGCGCCGTCGCCGGTGTTGATTTCTGCGCCCGAGGCGCCGCGATGGTCGAGGTTGCGGAGGATCTGGAGGCCGTCGGCCACGGTCTGGTGCGACTTGCGGCCATGCATATCGACGATGAAGCCGACGCCACAGGCGTCGTGCTCGAACGCCGGATCGTAGAGGCCCTGCTTGGGCGGCAGACCGGGGGAGCGAACGGGCTGGGCGGAGGCGGGCAGGGTCGGGCTGTCGCTGGCGGTGCGGTGGTTCATGTCGAAATCGAAAAGTGGGAGGAGGTGCTTGGGCGGGCGGGGCGCGGGAGGCTTAGAGCAAAAAAAGGGCCGTTCTCGTCTTCAGCGAGAGCGGCCCGGGGATATTTGATGTGCGGAGTGCTCTCAGCGAGGGGGGTTTAGAAGAAGCGGATCGTTTTCGTGGCCATTTTGGCGTGCTCTTCGTCGGAGCAACCCGCGTTGGTGGCGACGTCCGGGCGGACATCGGTTGGTTTCACCAGGTCGTTGCTGAGCAGGTAATTCTCGACTTCCTCCCCGGAGATATCGGCGAGCATGACGCCGTCGATCTCGACGCAGGGGGAGAGGGGCTGGCCGGACTTGGCGACCATCTCCGCGTAGTTGGCGCGGTTGTTGATGATGTCGATGTCCTCAAACGCGAGGTTATGCTTCCGCATGATGGCGCGGACGCCATTGGACCAGCCGCAGGACGGCTTGAGGTAGGCTTTGATGATCATGCGGTGAACGTGGGCGTGGACAGAAACGGCGCAAGGTAAAGGCCGGGGTTTTCCGCGATCAAGCGTCCTTTTCGGGAATCTGCGCACAACGGTGTCATAGAAGCGGGCGGCGCTGTGCGGAGGCCCAAGGAAAATCTTTCCGCTAGCCGCGCCTCGCGCCCTCCCCTATCACGCGCGGATGAAAGTCCTCGTGACCGGCGCCGCCGGGTTCATCGGCCACCATGTCGCGCGCCGTCTCGCCGAGACGAAGAAGTGCGAAGTCCTCGGCGTGGACAACCTGAGCGACTACTACGATGTGGACCTGAAGCGCGCCCGGCTCGCGGAGCTGGCGGCGCGGACGACAACGGACGAGTTTCGTTTCCTGCAGGCCGATTTCGCCGACGCCGAGAAGTTCGCCGGGCTCGTCGCGCACTTCAAGCCGGCCTACGTCGTCCACCTCGGCGCGCAGCCCGGCGTGCGCTTCAGCATGGAGCAGCCCGCGGCCTACACGCGCGCCAACCTCGACGGCTTCGCCAGCGTGCTCGAGGCCTGCCGCCGCACGCCGCCCAAGCACCTCGTGTTTGCCTCGAGCAGCAGCGTCTATGGCGCGGCCGCACAGGCGCCGTTTCGCGAGGACGACAACACCGACCAACCCATCTCCTACTACGGCGCGACCAAGAAGGCCAACGAGCTCATGGCCCACAGCTACGCGCACAACCACGGCCTCGCCGTCACCGGCCTGCGCTTCTTCACCGTCTATGGCCCGTGGGGCCGGCCCGACATGGCGCCGACGCTCTTCGCCCGCGCGATCTGCGAGGGCAAGCCGCTCAAGCTCTTCAACGCCGGGAAAAATCTCCGCGACTTCACCTACGTGGACGACATCGTCGACGGTGTGGTGAAGGTCCTGCTCTACCCGCCCGCGGATCGCGCGCAGCCCGCGACGCCGACGGCCGCCACGCGCGCGGCGGGCTTGATCCCGGGAAACAAAGACGGCGCGGCCAGTGCGCTGCGCATCTTCAACCTCGGCCACCACCGGCCGGTCGAGACACTGCTCTTCGTCCAAATGCTAGAACAGCTCCTCGGCAAAAAAGCCGCCGTCGATCTCCTCCCGCCGCAACCCGGCGACATGTTCGAGACCTGCGCCGATCTCACGCGCATCCAAGCAGCCATCGGCTTCGTGCCGAAGGTGCCGCTGGAGGAAGGGCTGCGGCGCTTCGTCGCGTGGTTCCGCGGCTATTACCGGCGGTAAAGCCCAGGCCGACGCGACACCAGACCGCTACTTCGCGCCCTTGAGGAAGCGCTGCACGTCGTCGTGGTTGCCCATGAACTCGAAGGACAGGCAATCCTCGCACTCGCGAAACACTATCCTCTGATCCAAGCCGGCACGGACCTCATACCACCGGCCCTTCAATTTGCGCACGCCGGCACCGGTATGCACATGAGGCGCGCCGAAGAACTCCTGCGCCAAAGCGATCGCCTCGCCCGCCGCCCGGCGTTCCGTCGCGGACAACCTGCGCAGCTCGGCGAGCAACCGGCTGTCGATGCGGACCTCCTTCACTTGAGCGCCTTGGGATCGAACTTGCCCTTGAAGCGGGTGTAGGCGCCGCGCTTCTCCTTGCGGGCAACGTCGGCGTCGGCCTGCGCCACGAACTTGTCCATCTCATCGGCGGTGACGCCGTATTCCTTCGCGACGTAGGTGTCCTCCCACGCGACGACCTGCACAGGCTTGAGCTGGAAAATCTGATGGCCGCTGATGATGCCGACCATCTTGCCGCGGCCGGCTTCATTGCAGAGCTGGCCGAGGTTGCGCCGGGCCTGGGTAATCGTGAGCGTCTTCATATGCAGCGATAAGAGCCGCGATACGCGGCGGCGCAATCCAAGACTCCTTGCGAGGGGCGATGGGCGCGGCAACCGGCGACGGGCGCGAAAAAACCCTCGCCGCGAACAGCGAGGGTTTTGGCGAGAAACAGGCGGGAGCGCGCAGCGCTTCAAGCGGTCCGGAAAAATCGCCGGGCACCGGCCAGCGCCAGCAGGGCCAGACCCGCCAAGCCTGCGGTGGAGCCACCATCAGGCACGCCACCGGACGTGTGGACGGCGGAAAACGAGCCGGTGAAGTTGCCCCAGCTAGTGTCGGCGTCGTTCCGGCTCACATTCACAGTGAGGGAAAAGGTGTCCAGCCCGCCGCCATGCGCGACGGAGACAGTGTTGGACAGCGTCGTCCCGTATGCACCCGTAACCGTGAGAATCGGGGCGGCGGAGCCGCCAGCGAGGTCACGCAGGCCACTCAACGAAAAACTGAACGTGGTGGGGTTATTCGTGTGCCCCTCAGAAGAAACCGTCCAGAACGGCGACGAAGAAATCTGGTTATAGACGCCAAAGTCACTAAGCCCCGTCCCCGAGAAATTGAAACTCAGTGTGGCGGGGGTATCGACGAGGGCGGTAATCGTGGCGGCTTGCGTGGTGGTCGGAAGCGCGAGCGCCGCGACGGACAGCGCCGCGAGCGACTTGGCGAGCGATGTCCAACGACGGAGTGGATGGGTTTGGGATAGCATCGTGGTTTATATTTTTGGTGGATGGTTTTGAGTGAAGCGCGAGCTGCCGGTCGGAATCGGAATATCCGCTGGCAGGGTTCGGATTTCATGTTTGCACGATTCGCACCACGCCCGCCCCCCCCCGAAGATTTTCCGAACTGACACCTATGCCTCTGCACCCCAGCACGTATCGGCATTGAATTTTCGCGGCCGATATTGCGCCCGCAGCCGGACAATTCGCAAAGTGTAACGGAATCCGACAAAACGGCGGCGGATTGTCGGCAACCTGAGCGTGGTCGTTGCGGCACGAGGCTGGCCACGATGCACCGGGTTTGCCGTGCCCAACCGCACCAGCCGTGCTCAACCTGCCAGCCACACCCATGAAAACAATCCTCCTCCTCTTCGCCTCCAACATCTTCATGACCTGCGCATGGTATGGGCAGCTCAAGTGGAAGATTTTCGAGGGGAAGGCGCTCTGGCTCATCATCCTCATGTCGTGGGGCATCGCGTTCTTTGAGTATGCGCTGATGGTGCCCGCCAACCGCATCGGCTACGCCAACGGCCTGACCGGCTACCAGCTCAAGATCATCCAGGAGGTGATCACACTCGTGGTGTTTGTGGGCTTCGCGTGGGTCGTCCTCGGCGAGAAGCTCACGTGGAACTACGCCGTCAGCTTTGCCATGATTCTGGGCGCAGTGTATTTCGCCGTAGGCGTGAAACCGGGCGCGCCAAGCGGGCACTGAGCGAATCCGCCTTGACGTGTGCACTTGAACACGTCACTCCCTCCCCCGCCCGCTCCGCACTTGCTTCGGCCTTCGCCGGGTGCACACGCTGCCGGCTCGCGCCCTTTTCCACACTCAATAAGACTCCTCCTCCCCTCGCCCGCCATGTCCAAAGCCTCCTCCGCTCCCGCCGCCAAGTCTGCCGCCAACGGTGCCGCCGTCGTCACCGCCGCCCACGTTCGCGAGAAGAACATCGAGCTCGCCCTCTCCTCCATCACCAAGCAGTTCGGCGAAGGCTCGATCATGCGCCTCGGCTCCAACGCCAAGATGAAAGTCGAGACCCTCACCACCGGCTCCCTTGCCGTGGACCTCGCCCTCGGCGTCGGCGGCCTGCCCAAGGGCCGCATCGTCGAAATCTACGGCCCGGAATCCTCGGGCAAGACCACCTTCTGTCTCAGCGTCATCGCCGAGGCCCAGAAACTGGGCGGGCTCGCCGCCTTCATCGACGTCGAGCATGCGCTCGACCCGAAATACGCCCGCGTCGTCGGCGTGAAGCTCGACGATCTCCTCGTCTCGCAGCCCGACAGCGGCGAAGACGCCCTCAACATCATGGAGACGCTCATCCGCTCCAACTCGATCGACGTCATCGTGCTCGACTCCGTCGCCGCCCTCACCACCCGGGCCGAGCTCGACGGCCAGATGGGCGACATGACGATGGGCGCGCAGGCTCGCCTCATGAGCCAGGCGATGCGCCGGCTCACCGCCGTCGTCAGCAAGACGAACTGCGTGTGCATCTTCACCAACCAGATTCGCGAGAAGATCGGCGTGATGTTCGGCAACCCCGAGACGACCTCCGGCGGCCGCGCACTGAAGTTTTTCTCCTCCGTGCGCATCGACATCCGCCGCAAGGACCAGATCAAGACCCCCGAGGGCAAGGTCGTCGGCAACCGCACCAAGATCAAAGTCGTGAAGAACAAGGTCGCCCCGCCGTTCACCGAGGTGGAGTTCGACATCATGTATGACGAGGGCATCTCCAAGATGGGCTCGCTCCTCGACCTCGGCCTGGAGCACAAGATCCTCGAGAAAAAGGGCGCCTGGATCGCCTACGAAGGCAACCTCGTCGGCCAGGGCCGCGACGCCGCGAAGCAAGCCCTCAAGGAAAAGCCCGAGCTCGCCGACAAGATTCACAAAGCGATCCTCGCCAAGGTAACCATCGTCGGCGGCACGACCGTGACGGGCGAAGCGGAGGCGTAATGCACCCGCCGCCACATGGCTGATGCAGGGTCCGCCCGGCCCTGTGTCACCCGTCGGCACCGCATCGTTGCCCAGGCCAGGGCGCGAGTGTCATCAACCCAGGCTTCGCCGTTGCGCCACGCGCAAACCGGCCCAAGAATGTGGACAGAAAGGAACCTTCCCATGCCCACATTCCGCATCACGCCCGCTTCCCGCCTAGTTTTGACCCTTACCCTGATCCTGAGCGCAGGGACCCCGCTCTTCGCGCAGGATTCCGCGCCCGTCCTGATGTCGCGCACCGCCGGCGGATCGACGTGGGCGGATTTGAAGGAGATGGAGCAAGCTGTGAAGGCGGGGAATCCCAAGGCCGAGGCGGCGTTCGGCGAGATGCTCCTCCGCGGCGAAGGCATCCCGAAGGACGAAGCGCGCGGTGTCGCGCTCATCGAGAAGGCCGCGCGCGCCGGCAATTCCGCCGCGGCGTTCCGCATCGGCATGCTGCTCTCCGACGGGGAGTCCGGCGTCACGCAAAACCAACCCCGCTCGATCGAGTATTTCCGCGCGGCGGCGGCCGGAGGCGAAGCGGAGGCGTTTTTCAACATCGGGGCCGCCTACGCCAGCGGCAAAGGGGTGAAGCGCAGCTATGCCGAGGCCCTCGCGTGGCTCATCCTCGCGCGCGAGCGCGGCGCAGGCGGTGACACGGAGGCCCGCCTCCGCGCCCAAATCAAATCGCGCCCCGCTTGGATCGCGACCGGCGAGAGCCGGGCCAAGGCCATCGTCGCCGAGCTGAAGGACAAAAAGGTGGCCGACCTTCTCCCGCCTCCGGCTCCGCTCACGGCGAAACGCTGACGCCGCGCGGCACGCCCCTTATGCACCGTTGAAGCGGGGCGGATACTTGTCTGTTGCCGGTTGCCTGCGCCGGGGTGAGGCGGTTTCCTCCCGACCCCACCATGCCCGCCGCTGCCCAGCCTCCGTCCGCTGATTCAAGTCCGTCGCGAAGCGAGGGCGAGGCGGTGTTTCACGTGCGCGGGCTCGCACGCATCTACGGCGAAGGCACCGCGGCCGTGACCGCGCTAGCCGGGGTCGATCTCGATTTGATGGCGGGCGAGCTGATCGTGCTGCTTGGCGCCTCGGGCAGCGGGAAGTCCACCCTGCTCAACCAGCTCGGCGGCCTAGACTCGCCCACCCACGGCACCCTGCTCTACCGCGGCTGGGATCTCGCCACGGCGGACGAGGCGGAGCTTACCCATTTCCGGCGTGATGCCGTGGGCTTCGTGTTCCAAGCCTACAACCTGATCCCGAGCCTCACCGCGCGGGAGAACGTCGCGCTCATCACCGAGATTTGCCGCGATCCGATGGAGCCCGAGGAGGCGCTCGCGCTCGTCGGCCTAGCCGAGCGCATGGATCATTTTCCCGCGCAACTCTCCGGCGGCGAGCAGCAGCGCGTCGCGATCGCACGCGCGATCGCCAAGCGCCCCGAGGTGCTGCTGTGCGACGAGCCCACGGGCGCGCTCGATGTGAAGACCGGCATCACCGTCCTCGAGGCCATCGAGCACATCAACCGCGAGCTCGGCACCCTCGCGGTGATCATCACGCACAACGCCATCCTCGCCGACATGGCGGACCGCGTCTTCACGCTCTCCGACGGCCGTATCGTCGACACCCGGGAGAACCGGCGACGCGGCACCGTGCGCGAGCTCGCGTGGTAGCGGGGCCGCGGCATGAGCCTCCTCGACCGCAAGCTCCTCCGCGATCTGCGCGCGATCAAATCGCAGGCGCTCGCGGTCGCACTCGTGATGGCATGCGGCCTCGCGATGATGATCATGACGCGCTCGCTCATGCTCTCGCTGGAGACGACGCGTGACGCCTACTACGAGGGCCACCGCTTCGCGGAGGTCTTTGCACGGCTCAAGCGCGCGCCCGACTCCGCGCGCGCCGAGCTGGCCGCGATCCCCGGGGTAGCCCGGGTGCAGACCGGCATCTCGATCCAAGTCACGCTCGACGTGCCGGGTCTCCGCGAGCCCGCCGTCGGCCTGATCAACTCGCTCCCCGAGCGTGGCGAGCAGGTGCTCAACAAACTGCACGTGCGCAGCGGCCGCCTGCCCGCCGGACGCGCAGCCACCGGCGAACTCGCCGCCGGCGAGGCCTTCGCCGAGGCGCACGGGCTGAAACCGGGCGACACGCTCTCCGCCATCCTCAACGGCGCCAAGGTGCCCTTTCGCCTCACGGGCATCGTGCTTTCGCCGGAGTATGTGTTCGAGGCCCCGCCCGGCGCGGCGCTGCCGGATCACCGGACCTACGGGGTTTTCTGGATGCCCTACCGCGAGCTCGCGACGGCGTTTCAGCTCTATGGCGCGTTCAACCACGTCTCGCTCACGCTGGCTCCGGGCGCCTCGGAGCGCGCCGTGATCGAGGCGGTCAACCGCGTGCTCGCGCCCTACGGAGGCCGCGGCGCCTTTGGTCGCATCGATCATCCTTCGCATCGCCGCGTGGACGACGAGATCCGCGTGCTGCAGGGCCTGGCGGTCGCATTTCCGATCGTGTTTCTCAGCGTCGCGGCGTTCATGACGAACTCGGTGATGAGCCGGCAAATCGCGCTTCAGCGCGAGCAGATCGCGATGCTGAAGGCCTGCGGCTTCGCCAACCGGCAGATCGGTGCGCACTACTTCAAGTTCTCCCTGGCGATCGTGGCCGTGGGCGTGGTCGTCGGCGCGGCGGGCGGGGTGTTTCTCGGCCACCGGCTGGTGGAGATGTATCATCTCTTCTTCCGTTTTCCGCGGCTGGATTTCGTGCTCGATGCCCGCGTGCTCGTCGCCGCCACCCTCGTGAGCGCGCTCGCCGCGTTTGTCGGGGTGGCGGGCGCGGTGCGGCGCGCGGTGAAGCTGCCGCCGGCGGAGGCGATGCGCCCTGAGGCGCCGGCGAATTTCCGGCCGTCGCTCGTCGAACGCTGGGGCCTGGGCCGCTGGTTCAGCGCCTCGTTCCGGATGGCGTTGCGCAACATCCAGCGGCGGCCGATCCGCAGCTCGCTCACGTGCCTCGCCCTCGCCCTCGCCACCGCGATCCTGATCGTGCCCAACTCGTTTCGCGACGGCATCGCGCACGTGATCGATTTCCAGTGGGACGTCGTGCAGCGGCAGACCGTGACCCTCTACTTGGCGGAGCCGGGCTCGGCGCGGGCGCTGGCTGATTTCAAGCACATGCCCGGTGTGGTATGGGCGGAGCCATTTCGCTTCGTGCCCGTGGAACTGCGGGCCGGCCCGATCACACGCCGGCTGTCGCTGCAGGGTCTGCCGGCCCAAGGCACGCTGAGCCGCGTAATCGACGCGACCCCGCAGCAAATCACGCTGCCCGAGCGCGGCATCGTGATGTCGGCCAAGCTGGCCGCGGTGCTGCAGCTCCGTCCCGGGGATTCCGTGACGGCGCGTGTGCTCGAGGGTCGCGGGCGCGTAATCACCGTGCCGCTCGTGGGACTTGCGGAGGATTTCGCGGGCACCGCCGCCTACATGGAGCTGGGGGCACTCAATCGCCTGCTGCTTGAGGGCGATCGCATGAGTGGCGCGCACGTGGTGGTGGAGCGCGGGCGCTGGCACGAATTTCTCGCCGCCGTGAAAGAGACCCCGCGCATCGCGGGGTGCGTCATCAAGGACTCGCTGCGCGAAGGCTTCCGCAAGACGACCGCCGAAAGCATCGGGCTCCTGCAAAAAATCTACATGCTGTTTGCGACCATCGTGGCGTTCGGGATCATCTACAACAGCGCGCGCATCTCGCTCTCGGAGCGCGGGCGCGAGCTGGCGACCCTGCGGGTGCTCGGCTTCAGCCGCGGCGAGGTGGGCGCGGTGCTCGTGGGCGAACTCGTGCTGCTCACGTTGGCGGCGCTGCCGCTGGGGCTCGCGCTCGGATCCCTCTTCGCCAAGGGGATTCTCACCGCGGTGAACACCGAGACCGTGCGGCTGCCGCTTGTGCTCACGCCGGCCAACTATGCTTTCGCCGTGCTCGTGGTCGCGACCGCCTCGGCGCTCTCCGCGCTGTTCGCCTCGCGTAAGATTTCCGAAATCAACTTGGTCAGCGCGCTCAAGGCGCTGGACTGAAGCCCTCTCTCCATGAACGCAACTCCCCCGCCCTCCCGTATCTCCAAGCGCCCCGGCCCGCCCGCGTGGCGGCGCCGACTGCCGTTGATCGGCGCACTTGTGCTCGTCGCGGCCATAGCGATTGGCCTGTGGCCGCGCGCGGTGCCGGTGGAGGTTGCTGGGGTCACGCGGGGTCCGCTTGTGGTGACGGTGGATGAAGAAGGCATGACGCGGGTAAAGCACCGCTACGTCGTCACGGCGCCCGTCGCGGGACAGTTGCGCCGCATTGACTGGAAAGCCGGGGCCGTGGTCGAGGCCGGGAAGACTCCTCTCGCCATCATCGAATCGAGCGCCGCCGATTTTCTTGATACACGTGCGCTCGCGCAGGCCGAGGCACGCGTGCGCGCCGCCGAAGCCGCACGCGAAATGGCAATCGCCCAGCGAGCCCGAGCGGAATCGGCAGAGCGGCTCTTTGCGGCGGAGCTTGAGCGGGCCGCGGCACTGCGGGCCAAGAAAGTGATCTCTGCGCAGGAGTTTGACATGACACGCATGCGTGCCGATACAGCCGCGCAGGATGTCCGTGCGGCGGAATTCGCGCTCCAGGTCGCGGCGTTTGAATTGCAACAGGCGCGCGTGCTGGCCGGACGCGGTGGTTCATCAAGTGCCCAACGTGAAGAAAATCTGACTACCTCAACAACGCGTGGCGCACTGATTGTCACCTCACCGGTGAGCGGAAGGATCCTGCGCGTGTTTCAGGAGAGTGAGCGTGTGGTGCCGGCCGGCTTCGCGCTCCTCGAGGTCGGAGACCCGACAGAGCTGGAAGTGCGGATCGAAGTGTTGTCGCGAGATGCCGTGGCGATTGCTCCAGGCGCGCGCGTTATGCTTGAGCAATGGGGCGGAGGCGAATCGCTGACCGCGCGTGTGCGGCACGTCGAACCATCGGCCTTCACAAAGATCTCGGCCCTTGGCGTGGAGGAACAGCGCGTTTACGTGATAGCCGACCTTGCGGACACGCCCGAGAAACGACCTAGCTTGGGCGACAGCTATCGTGTGGAGGCGCGCATCGTGACGTGGGAGAAACCGGATGCACTCCGTGTCCCAGCCGGCGCGCTTTTTGAGCGGGCCGGACGTTGGCACGCCTACGCCATCGACGGAACACGCGCGCAACTGAGGAATGTGACAATCGGCCGATCGAACGGCGTCCTGACCGAGGTGACCGCAGGGCTGCAAGAAGGCGTGAGGGTCATAGTCTACCCCGGCGACAAGGTTGCCGACGGCTTACGCGTCGCGCCGCTCGAAGTCGGCCTGCGCTAGTTGCACGGGCGTTTGACTTGGAGGCGCACGCCGCGAAGCGTGATCTCCGCAAATGCCCGGACACCACGACACCATCGCCGCCCTCGCCACACCGCAAGGCACCTCCGCGATCGCGGTTATACGTGCGAGCGGTCCGGATACGAGATCGATTGCGGAGGCGCTGGGCGGCGGCCCTCCCCTGCCGCGCACAGCGCGCCGCGCGGACTATCGCTCCCGAAGCGGAGAACTGATCGACACCGTAATCGCAACTTGGTTTGCGGGGCCGAACTCCTATACCGGCGAAGACACTTTGGAGATATCCTGCCATGGAAATCCGTTCATCGCCCACAAGATCCTGGAGGATCTGCTGGCCCGCGGGTGCCGATCCGCCGAACCGGGGGAATTCACGCAACGCGCCTTTCTGAACGGCAAGCTGGATCTCACTCAGGCCGAGGCCGTGATGGATGTCATCCATGCCTCGAGCGACATTGCGCTGGCGTCGGCAAATGCGCAGCTGCGCGGGGGCTTGGCCAAGCGCATCGAGGCTTTGATTGGATCGCTCTTGGATGTTTTGGCCCACATCGAAGCCTACATCGATTTCCCCGATGAGGATCTCCCGCCGACAGATCGAGCAACGGCTAAGTCAAAAATAATAGATATAATACAGAATATCAACATCTTGCGTTCAAGTGAACGATATCGCTCCGCGTTAAGAGATGGTTTCAAAGTGGTCATTGCCGGTCCGCCTAATGCTGGGAAGAGCAGCTTGTTGAATCGTCTTGTTGGGCGTGATCGCGCTTTGGTGAGCCCAGAGCCGGGCACGACGCGGGATTTCATCGAAGAGCGCATTATCATTGGGGGACATCTGGTCCGGATATTCGATACTGCAGGCATAAGAGAATCAGCCTCAGCTCTTGAGTCACTCGGCATCGATAAATCTCTTGAGCTCATCAAGGATGCCGACGTGGTATTGATGGTGTTTGAAGCATCAATCGGTGATTCCCCCACCCTGCCCGATGCACTCGCCGATAAACTCAAGCCCAACCAAGTAATCGTTGTCTTGAACAAAAGCGATCTGCCGAATTGTGCCGCGCCAACAGGACCGATTCCTGTCCCCTTCTCCATGGCAACAGTCCGGCTCTCAGCTTTGTATGGCCATGGAGTTGAGACACTGATTTCGACCCTTTCTGCAAAGCTCAATCGACCGGAATTCCAAGCAAGTGACGGTATAGCAGTAAACGCCCGACACGCAGAAGCGTTGGATTCAGCCGCACATGCACTAAGCTCAATTCCGTCGCGGCTCGGGCTAGATGCTCAAGCGATTGAACTGGTTGCGAGCGATATACGTGCGGCATTGGCGGAACTCAGTAAGATTTGCGGGGATGTGGATAACGAACGCATGCTCGACCGTCTTTTCGCTGCGTTTTGCATTGGCAAATAACGGTTTTGTATCGTCGGAACCCATTTCCAAGCATGACCATAATCCTATGGTTGGCTCCAAAGAAAAATTTGACGTAATAGTTTGTGGTGCCGGGCACGCCGGTGTCGAAGCGGCATTGGCGGCTGCACGGATGGGAGCGTCGACACTACTCCTCACCGGCAATATCGATACAGTCGCTCAAATGAGCTGCAATCCAGCTATTGGCGGCCAAGCCAAAGGTCAACTCGTGCGAGAAATCGATGCCCTCGGAGGAGAAATGGCCATTAACACTGACGTAACAGGCATACAGTTTCGGCTTCTTAATGAATCCAAGGGGCCGGCAGTTCAGTCACCAAGAGCACAATGTGACAAGAAAGCATATCAATTTCGCATAAAGCATACGCTCGAATTACAGGATAACCTCAGGATTTTCCAAGCTACCGTCACAGGGTTAATTTTCACGTCAGGTCGCGCAATCGGGTGTAACACGAACCTCGATTTGGATTTCTTCGGCCATAGCGTAATTGTGACGACCGGGACATTCTTGCGTGGACTCATGCACATCGGTGCAAACAAAAATGAAGGCGGCAGGCTAGGGGACTTCAGCTCTAAATCCCTATCAAAGAGCCTGCTCGACGCAGGAATTGAGCTGCACCGCCTGAAAACCGGAACTCCCCCACGTCTTTTGGGGCGTAGCATCGATTTCTCAGCCATGGCTGAACAAAAGGGAGACTCCAACCCTACGTTCTTCGCTTTTCACGACACTCGCGATCCCCATGGTTTGTTCCACGTGGAACAGCCCGGAGAATCACGCCTCGGCTGGAGACCCGGACGCGAGCAAGTTTCATGCTGGATGACATATACCACGGCGGCCACGGCCGATTTGGTGCGAAACAACCTCGCAAAATCCGCGATGTATAATGGCGAGATAGAAGGAATCGGGCCACGTTATTGCCCAAGCATTGAGGATAAATTTGTGCGATTCGCCGATAAACCTCGGCATCTTCTATTCCTTGAACCCGAAGGGAGAAGCACGAACGAGTATTATGTGAACGGCCTGTCAACAAGTCTCCCATTCGACGTGCAAATGGATGTCGTGCATAGCATTCCGGGGCTCGAACGCGCGGCAATTCTCCGCCCTGCCTACGCCGTCGAATACGACTTCGCGCCCCCGACTCAGTTATTCCCTTCGCTAGAATCAAAGCGCGTTGAAAACCTCTTCTTTGCAGGCCAGATCAACGGAACTTCGGGTTACGAGGAAGCAGCAGCTCAGGGACTAATCGCCGGCGTAAATGCGGTGCAGAAGGTGAGGGGAGAGGAACCTTTGTTAATCGGTCGACATGAGGGCTATATCGGCGTTCTCATAGATGATCTCGTCACCAAGGGCACCGAAGAGCCCTATCGTATGTTCACCAGCAGAGCGGAACACCGCCTGCTTTTTAACCACGGTAGCGCGGAGCTTCGACTAGCACATCATTCTCAACGTCTTGGATTAATATCAGGCCGCCGCACGCGCCTCATCGAAGAGAAAAGGCAACGAATTGATTCATGGACAAATCGATTAGAGACGGAACGGAACCCCAGTGGGAACGAAACCTGGGCCGCGCAAATTCGGCGCCGCTCGACCTCATGTTCCCTACCCGCCACTTTCAAAAATGAGACTCTAGAAGTTCAATCTGAGGTATTGTATCGTATTTCTTACCAAGGATATCTGATTCGAGAAAAGCGCCAAATTGAGAAACTGGCAAAGCTCAATCATGCCCGCCTCCATAATGATATTAACTATTTATCAATAAAAGGATTGCGCATCGAAGCCCAGGAAAAACTCGCTGACATTCGCCCAATGACCTTAGCCCAAGCCAGTCGAATAAGTGGAGTAACGCCCGCCGATATCAGTGTGTTGCTGGTTTGGCTTGAGGCTGAACGGCAATCTACCAAATAACCTCACCTACACCATTAAAACCATAATGTAGTGTTATCTGCGTTTCAAAGCCTTCAAAGCCAAAGGCGAGAGTCCATTTCAGTTAAACTGGGGGCTATCTTTACTTCTCGTCCCCCAAGTCCCGCTGACTTCGTCCTAGAGATCGGCTGCGGCCATGGGCACTACCTCACCGCCTTTGCGACGGCCCATCCGCTTACAACCTGCATAGGAATCGATATCGCCAGCGACCGGATTACACGTGCGCAAAAGAAGGCTGCCCGCGCCCGCCTCACCAACCTCCACTTCCTGCGAGCCGAAGCCTCCCTGTTTCTTCAGTCGCTGCCAGCATCCGCCAAACCCACTCGCGTCATTCTCCTTTTCCCCGATCCCTGGCCGAAACTGCGTCATCACAAGCATAGGGTGCTGCAGGAATCTTTCCTCACAGCCCTCGCTGATCGCGGAGCCCATCACTGCCAGCTTCACTTCAGAACCGATTACCGACCCTATTTCGACACCGCCCGCGAGATTGTGGCCAAGTCGAGCCAATGGGAGATGGTCGATGCCCCATGGCCATTCGAATTTGAAACTGTCTTCCAGCGTCGCGCCCCGCACTTCGATTCCTTCACCGCACAACTCCGGTCAACGACCGCATAAGCCAGCGCGTATCATTTTTCCTCGCGCCCTTATTTGTCAGGACATGCCTCCCATACGCTATTTCCAAGGTTGACGGAGAGGAGGGGCGTCGCCTTTGCTCACCCTTTCTTATCGACGCTAACGTTCCGCGCACGCATGTCACGGGTCACACAAACCGCCACCTTCATCTTCGCTCTCTTCGGCGCATCGCCGCTGCTTGCTGAAGGTGTCGCCCCCAGCGCAGCGAAACTCATCGATTTCGGCAACGGCTGGGCCATCACCAACAGCATGGCAACGGGCTGGGCCATTTCACTGGCTCTCGTTCTCTTGATCATCTGGCTCATTGGTCGCCCGTCTGTCATCCCATCCAAGGGCCAGGCCGTCTTCGAGTCATTGTTGGAAGGCCTTCGCGGCATTTTCGAACCCATCGTCGGAAAAGCCGCCTTTCCCACCGCCTTCCCGATCCTGGTCACATTCTTTATTTTCATCCTGTTTCATAATTGGATGGGCCTCATACCCGGGGTGGGCACGATGGGGTGGGGACATGACGTGAACGGTCACTTCCACCTGACCCGTCCGTTTATCCGTCCTCACAATGCCGATTTCAACGGCACTATCGCGCTCGCCGTCGTTTCTTTTGGAGCGTGGTTGATTATTGTCTTCAAGTTCGCCGGACCTGCGCTGATCTTCAAAGACCTCTTTGGCAACAAGGCCGACAAGGCCGAGACGCCAGGCTGGCTGTATCCGATTCTCTCGCTCGTGTTCCTCGCCGTTGGCTTGATTGAGGTCTTTTCGATCGCCATCCGCCCCTTTACACTTTCCGTCCGCCTGTTCGGCAACGTCTTCGGCGGTGAAAATCTGCTCCACGGCACAAGCTTTGTCTTCATTTTCTACTTCATGGAGCTGCTTGTCGGCCTGATTCAGGCGCTCGTGTTCACACTCCTGACCTCCGTTTACATCGGCCTGCTCTGCAACCACGAAGGCGGCGATCACGAGCACGGGCACGGCGAAAAAGACGCGCATCATTGATTCTCTCTCATCCCTTTCCCGCCGGGAGCGTGCTCCGCGTGCGCACGGCGGAATTCCAACCAAATAAAAAACAACCACATGACCCTCCCACTCGCTGAAATCTACGGCAATCTCACCAGCGCCTTCGGCCTTCTCGGCGCCGCCATTGGCGTCGGCCTCATCGGCTTCAAGGCCGCCGAAGCCGTCGGCCGCAACCCCGGTGCCTCCGGCAAGATTCTCGTGCAAGCCATCATCGGCATGGCGCTCGCCGAAGGCCTCGGCATCCTCGCGCTGTTCCTCGCGACGAAGTAATTCGCTCTGTCCGTCTCACCGGCAGCGCGCCCGCCGCGCTGCCATTTTACCTTTCCCGCCATGTCGCTCACCCTCTTCCTTGCCGCCGCCGCCCAAGGCGCCGAAGCCAGCATCCCGGAGCGCTTCGGCCTCGAGCCGAAATACGTCGTGATGCAGGTGATCAGCTTCCTGATCGTCCTGTTCGTCCTCTACCGCTTCGCCATCAAGCCCGTCACGGCCACGATGGAGGAGCGCGCCCGCAAGATTGAGTCCGGCATCAAGCACGCCGAGGAGATGCAGGCCAAGCTCGCGGCCGCCCAGGAGGAGAGCGCCGTGATCGTCAAGAAGGCCAACGCCGATGCCGTCCGCATCATCGAGGAAGCCCGCAAGTCCGCCAAGGACTACCTCGATCGCCAAACGCAGGAGACCGCCGCCAAGGCCAATGACCTCCTCGCCAAGGCCCAGCAGGCCATCGAGCTTGAGCACAAGAAAATGCTCGCCGATGCCCGCAAGGAAATCGCCCGCCTCGTCGTGACCACCACGGAGCGCGTGCTCGCCAAGAAGCTCAGCGACTCCGACCGCGCTTCCTACAACGAAGCCGCCGCTCGTGAGCTCGCTCAAGTCTGAGATTCCTTTCCCAACGACTCTCGATGGCCTCCGGCAAGAAACAAGTCCAGCAGCTCTCCCGGCAGTTCTACAAGCTGAGCTTTGATGCCGGCGAACTCTCCGCCGACCGCGTCGGCGGCGTCCTCGCCTACATCGAGAAGCACCGCCCGCCGCAGACGCTCGCCGTTCTCAAGGCCTACCGCCGCCTCGTCGCGGCCGAGGTCGCCCGCGGCCGCGCCGTCGTCGAGCACGCCGGCACGGTCACCGACGCCACGCTTGCCCCGATCGCCGCGACCATGACCCGGCGCTATTCGCGCAAGGTGGTCGCCACCGCCCGCCGCAACGACGCCCTCATCGCCGGCCTCCGCGTGCGTGTCGGCGACGACGTCTACGAAACCTCCGTCGCCAGCCAGCTCGCCGCGCTCGGCTCAGCTGTATAAGAAAAACCCTTTCACGTCCCGCAACCCTTCTTTCCGATGAGCTCCGTCCTCGAACAAATCGAACAACAGATCGCCAAACTCTCGACCAAGGCGGTCAAGAAGAACACCGGCAACATCCGCACGGTCGCCGACGGCGTCGCCAAGATCGAGGGTCTCTCCGAGGTGATGTATAACGAGATGGTGCAGTTCCCCGGCGGAGCCATCGGCATCGCGCTCAACCTGGAGGAGGACGAGGTCGGCTGCGTCATCCTCGGCGACATCTCCAAGCTCAAGGAAGGCGACGAAGTCCAGACCACCGGCAAGCTCCTCTCCGTGCCCGTCGGCAAATCCCTCCTCGGCCGCGCGGTCGACGCCCTCGGCAATCCTGTCGATGGCAAGGGCCCCATCGCCGCCAAGGAATTCTATCCCGTCGAGAAGATCGCCCCCGGCATCATCGTCCGCAAATCCGTCTCGCAGCCGCTTTTCACCGGCATCATGGCCATCGACTCCATGATCCCGATCGGCCGCGGCCAGCGCGAGCTGATCATCGGCGACCGCGGCACCGGCAAGACCACCATCGCGATCGACACGATCATCAACCAGGCCAAGATCAACAAGGTCGGACTCGCGTCCGGCGATCCGAAATTCCGCCCGGTCTATTCCATCTACGTCGCGGTCGGGCAGAAGAACTCCAACATCGTCCGCACCATCGCCGCCCTCGAGGCCGCCGGCGCGCTCGAGTTCACCATCATCGTCGCCGCCCCCGCCGCCGACAACCCTGCCAACCAATACATCGCCCCGTTCTCCGGCGCGGCGATGGGCGAGTGGTTCATGGAAAACGGCCTCGATGCCCTGATCGTCTACGACGACCTCTCGAAGCACGCCGTCGCCTACCGCCAGATTTCCCTCATCCTCAAGCGCCCCTCGGGCCGCGAGGCCTATCCCGGCGACGTATTCTATCTTCACTCACGCCTGCTTGAGCGCTCCGCCCGCCTCGACGGCAAGGGCTCGCTCACCGCGCTCCCGATCATCGAGACCCAGGCCGGCGACGTCTCGGCCTACATCCCGACCAACGTCATCTCGATCACCGACGGCCAGATCTTCCTCGAGACCGACCTGTTCAACCAGGGCATCCGTCCCGCCGTGTCGGTCGGCCTCTCCGTCTCGCGCGTCGGCTCCGCAGCGCAAATCAAGGCCACCAAGCAGGTCGGCGGCAAACTCAAGGGCGAGCTCGCCCAGTTCCGCGAACTCGCCGCCTTCGCCCAGTTCGGCTCCGACCTCGACGCCAAGACCAAGGCCCAGCTCGAGCGCGGCGCGCGCATCGTCGAACTGTTCAAGCAGCCCGCGTTCAGCCCCGTGCCGATCGAACTCCAAGTCGCGATCCTGTTCGCGATGCAAAAGAGCTTCTTCGACGCCATCGACACCAGAAAGGTCGTCGCCGCCGCCCAGTCGATGAAGGAGTTCTTCGCCACCCGGAAGGACGCGCTCCTCACCGAGATTCGCACCAAGGCCGCGCTCGACAAGGACCTCGAGGCCAAGCTCCAGGCCGCCTGCGACGAGTGGAAGGCCTCCTTCACCGCCTGATTCCCTTCGCGTTTCCGTCCCTCCGCGCTTCCGCGATAAAACTACTTCCTCCCTGTGGCCAGCACCCGCGACATCCGCCGACGCATCAAGTCGGTCAAGAACACCCGCCAGATCACCAAGGCGATGGAGCTCGTGGCCGCGTCGAAGATGAAGAAGGCGCAGCAGGCGGCCCTCGCGGGCCGGCCCTACGCCGAGCTGATGGCCCGCATGCTCGCCGCCATCGCCGATCGCGTCGAGGAGGCCCAGCACCCGTTCCTCGTGAAGCGCGAGGTCAAGACCCGCGGCATCATCCTCGTGACCTCGGACAAGGGTCTCGCCGGCCCGCTCAACGCCAACCTCTTCAAGATCGTCACCGAGATTAAGACCCCGGTGAAGTATGTCGCCGTCGGCCGCAAAGGCGCGCAGTTCATCGCCCGCACTCACCGCGCCCTGCTCGCCGATTTCTCCGTCACCGACCGCGTCGCGTTCGCCGAGGTCAAGGTCATCTCCGAGTTCATGGTGAAGCAGTATCTCGAAGGCGTCGTCGATACTGTCGAGATTCTCTGGCCGCGCTTCCGCAACACCCTCGTGCAGGTGCCCACGCTCCTGCCGTTGCTCCCGCTCTCCAGCGTGAAAGATGTCATCGCGGATCTGAAGTCAGACGCCGGCGTGAGTGCCGCGGCCAAGCTGCCCACCGCGAGCGAGCAGCAGATGATCTTCGAGCCTGACCCCGCGACCGTGCTTGAGGCCCTGCTGCCGCTCTACGTCAACCGCGAGATCCACCAGCAGGTGCTCGACGCCAAGGCCTCCGAGCACAGCGCCCGCATGGTCGCCATGAAGACCGCGAAGGACAACGCCACCAAGCTCCTCGGCGAACTGACCCTCGAATACAACAAGGCCCGTCAGGCCGCCATCACGCAGGAGATCCTCGAGATCGCCGCCGCGCAGTTTGCGGCATAACGACCGCTCCCTTTCCAAAAAACCTCACTCGTCTTACGACTCTTCAGAAAATGAACACCGGCAAAATCGTCCAAGTCATCGGCCCCGTCGTCGACGTGCAGTTCGGCGACAATTCCATCCCGCCGATCTATCAGGCGCTCACCGTCGAGTTCACCGCCGCGGGCGTGAAGCAGATGCTCACCCTAGAGGTGCAGCAGCACCTCGGCGGCGGCATCGCCCGCACCATCGCGATGTCCTCCTCCGAAGGCCTCGTGCGCGGTATGAGCGTCCTCGATACCGGCGCCCCGATCTCCGTCCCGGTGGGCGAGGGCGTGCTCGGCCGCATCTTCGACGTCACCGGCGCTACCGTGGACGGCAAGGGCCCGGTCAAGTTCGACAAAAAATATCCCATCCACCGCGCCGCTCCCGCGCTCGTCGATCAGGACACCAAGGCCAACATCCTTGAGACCGGCATCAAGGTCATCGATTTGATCGCGCCCTTCACTAAGGGTGGCAAGGTCGGCGCCTTCGGCGGCGCCGGTGTCGGCAAGACCGTCGTGATCATGGAACTGATCAACAACATCGCCAAGGCCCACGGCGGCTACTCGGTGTTCGCCGGGGTAGGGGAGCGCTCCCGCGAGGGCAACGACCTCTACCACGAGATGTCCGAGGCCGGCGTCATCGATCAGAAGGATCTCAGCAAGTCCAAGGTCGCGCTCGTTTACGGCCAGATGAACGAGCCGCCGGGCGCCCGCATGCGCGTCGCGCTCTCCGCGCTCGCGATGACGGAATACTTCCGCGACGAGAAAAACCAGGACGTGCTCCTCTTCGTCGACAATATCTTCCGCTTCTCGCAGGCCGGCTCCGAGGTATCCGCTCTCCTGGGTCGCTCCCCGTCGGCCGTCGGCTACCAGCCGACGCTCGCCAACGAGATGGGCACCCTCCAGGAGCGCATCACCTCGACGAAGAAGGGCTCCATCACCTCCTTCCAGGCCGTCTACGTCCCCGCTGACGACCTCACCGACCCGGCGCCCGCGAACACCTTCGCGCACTTGGACTCCACCATCGTGCTGGAGCGCTCCATCGCCGAGCTCGGCATCTATCCGGCCGTCGACCCGCTCGCGTCGGTCTCGAAGGCCCTCCAGGCCGACATCGTCGGCGAAGAGCACTACAAGGTCGCCCGCGAGGTGCAGCGCGTCCTCCAGCGCTACAAGGATCTGCAGGACATCATCGCGATTCTCGGCCTCGACGAACTCTCGCCCGAGGACAAGCAGACCGTTTATCGCGCGCGCAAGATCCAGCGCTTCCTCTCGCAGCCATTCCACGTCGCCGAAGTGTTCACCGGTTCGCCCGGCAAATACGTCTCCGTCAAGGACACCGTGCGCGGCTTCAAGATGATCCTCGACGGTCAGCTCGACGACGTCGCCGAGGGCGACTTCTACATGAAGGGTGGCATCGACGAGGTGCTCGCCGCCGCCAAGAAGGCCTGATTGCCATGCCTCTCACGCTCGAGATCGTCACGCCCGACGCCCGCGTCTATTCCGACACGATCGACACCGTCGTCATCCCGACGGTGGAGGGCGAGATCGGTGTGCTGCCAGGCCACATTCCGTTGCTTGCGCAGGTCGAGCACGGCGAGTTGCGCGTGACCAAGGGCAGCGACACTCAACTTCTCGCCGTGAGCGGTGGCTTTGTTGAAGTCGAGGGCGACCGCGTCCACGTCCTCGCCGAGCACGCCATCACCGAGGAAAAGATCGACGAAAAGGCGGTCGAGGAAGCCCTCAAGCGCGCGGAAAAGGAACTCGACGAGGCCAAGGACCTCGATCCTGTCCGTTACGAACGTCTCCAGAATCTCGTGCGCTACACCGGCGTGCAGCTCGGCTTGAAACGCCGTCGCCACTGATTTCTCGCCCAAGCACCTTCGTGGCAAACGGGCCCGTGTTTCCCACCGGGCCTTTTTCTTGCGACTCCGCTGAAACCGAGTCTCAGTTCCCCCGTCACCCTTGTCGCTCATGACCCCGTCGCCGTTCAACCCGCCCATGTTGCTTTGCCAGCTCCCCGCTGGCGCGATGGGCCGGGTGCGGGAGCTGACCGGCGACGCCGGATTCTGCCAGCGCGTGCGCGAGATGGGTTTTGGCGAGTCCACCTTCGTCACCAAAGTCGGAGGCAACGGGCCGTTCATCTGCCAGGTCAACGGCACCCGCATCGCGCTCAGCCACGCCGCGGCCAGCTGCATCGTCGTCGAGCAGCTCGGCCGCCGCTAATCCGCGGCACTGTCGCCGATGAAGCTCTCCGAACTCGCCGTCGGCGCCTCCGCCGTCGTCCGCGAATTTCCCAAGTCTGGCGCCGCCTTCCTGCGCCTCCGCGAAATGGGCCTCGTCGCCGGGACGCGCGTCACATTGATCCGCACCGCCCCTCTCGGTGATCCGCTGGAGATCAAGCTGCGCGGCTACCACCTCACGCTACGCAAGACCGAGGCCGCCGAGATCATCGTCGAGCCCGCCGCCTGACATGACGCTGCCCGCGCACATCTCTGCCGGCGCTCACGCGACTCACTCGCGCACGCCGGTCTATGCGCTGGTCGGCAATCCGAATTGCGGGAAGAGCACGCTCTTCAACGCCCTCACCGGCCTGAAACAAAAGGTCGGCAACTATCCCGGCGTCACCGTCGAAAAAAAAATCGGCACCGCCTACTCGCAGCACGGCCAGCCGATCACAGTCATCGATTTGCCCGGCGCATATTCGCTCGCGGCGCGTTCGCCCGACGAGGCCGTGACGCGCGACGTCCTGCTCGGTCGCCGCACCGACACCGCGCAGCCCGACCGCATCCTCTGCATCGTCGATGCGACGAACCTCGAGCGAAACCTCTACCTCGTCCACCAGATCCTCGATCTCGGGCGGCCGGTGATTCTCGTCCTCAACATGATGGACGTCGCCGCGCGCGCCGGGCTCAACATCCGCGTCGCCCGCCTCGAGCACGAACTCGGCATCCCCGTCATCCCCTGCGAAGCCGTCAACGGCAAGGGCCTCATCGAGCTCAAGCTCGCGATGAGCCGCGCCGATCTGCCGCTCTCGCGCCATGCGTGGGACATCCCCGCGCCGATCGCGCCCGCCGTCGCCGAGCTGCAGGCCTCGCTCATCGCCCACGATCGGAAATCACCGCTCATCGCCCGCGCCGAAGCGCTGCTGTTGCTCACGGATCAGGACTCGGTCCGCGTCGCGGGTTCGACGCCGCTCGGCGCGCGCACCGCGGAAATTCTTCGCACGTGGCAAAAGCGCTGGGAAGAGGAAGGGACCGACTGGGCCGGCACCCTCGTCAATTCGCGCTACGAAGTGATCGGCCGCATCGCCGCCGATACCGTCACGCCTGCCGGCCACAACGGGCCGACCGCCTCGGACAAAATCGACGCCGTCGCGACTCATCCTCTCTGGGGTTGGGTCATGCTCGGCACGGTGATGACCGCGCTGTTCCTCAGCATCTTCACGCTCGCCGAATACCCGATGGCCTTCATCGAAGGCGCCATCGCCTCGCTCGCGGATTGGGTGAAGCAGGATTCCGGCATGCCCGACGGCGACCTCCGCGATCTGATCACCGATGGCGCGATCGCCGGGGTGGGGGGCGTGATCGTTTTCCTGCCGCAGATCCTGATTCTGTTTTTCTTCATCGGGCTGCTCGAGAGCACCGGCTACATGGCCCGCGCCGCCTTCATCATGGATCGCCTGATGAGCCGCGTCGGGCTCAATGGCAAAAGCTTCATCCCCCTCCTCAGCTCCTACGCGTGTGCGATTCCCGGCATCATGGCCACGCGCACGATCGAGGATCAGAAGGATCGCCTTGTGACGATCCTCGTCGCGCCGCTCATGAGCTGCTCGGCGCGGCTGCCCGTCTACCTCCTCATGATCGCCGCGCTCGTGCCGGGCGATCGCGTGCCGCTGGCGACCAAGGTCGGCATCATGCTCCTCATGTATGCGCTCGGCACGTTCGGCGCATTCGGCTTTGCTTGGCTCTTCAAGCGCACGCTGCTCAAGGGCGCGCCGCCCGTGATGATCATGGAGCTGCCGCCTTACCGTTTTCCCGGCCTCAAGGACGTCGCGTTGCACATGATGGAGCGCGCGTGGCTCTTCCTGCGCCGGGCCGGAACGGTCATCCTCGGCATCAGCATCGTGCTGTGGTTCCTCGCCGCCTATCCCAAGGCCCCCGAAGGCGCGACACCCCAGCAGCAGCTCGCGCAGAGCTTCGCCGGCCGCGCCGGCCACGCCCTCGAGCCCGCGATCAAGCCGCTCGGCTTCGACTGGCAGATCGGCATCGGCCTCATCACGTCCTTCGCCGCGCGCGAGGTCTTCGTCTCCACCATGGGCGTGGTGTTCAACGCCGAGGCTGACGACGAGGACACGACACCGCTACGCCAGGCGCTGCTCGCGGCCCAATGGCCCGACGGACGCCCGCTCTTCACGCCGCTCGTGTGCTTCACGCTGATGATTTTCTACGTCTTCGCGATGCAGTGCGTGAGCACCATCGCCGTCGTGCGCCGCGAGACCAACGGCTGGAAATGGCCTATTTTCCAAACGCTCTACATGACTGGCACCGCGTGGATTCTTTCGTTTGTTGTCTTCCAAGCCGGACGCGCGCTCGGCTTCTGAACATGTCCGCAGAATTCCAAACCATCGCCGCCCTCGTCGTCGTCGCCCTCGCCGCGACGTGGCTGATCGCGCGCGCGTGGCGCAGGCACCGCAATCCCGGTTGCGGCGGCGACTGTGGTTGCCCCGCCGAGAAGTTGAAGCGTTGACGCCCGCGCGTCCGCCGCGCTGCCTGTTCCTCTCCTCATGGAAGTCCTCATCCGCGATTCCGCCGAGATCGGCTGTGTGCTCGGTGCCAAGATCATTGCCAGCGTCGTGCGCGAAAAGCCCGACGCCGTCCTCGGCCTCGCCACCGGCCGCACGCCGCTGCGGCTCTACCAGGAGCTCATCCGCCTGCACCACACCGAGGGCCTCGATTTCAGCCGCGTCACGACGTTCAACCTCGACGAATACGTCGGCCTGCCGGGCAGCGATGCGCAGTCCTACCGGTTTTTCATGCAGGAAAATCTTTTCCGGCACATCAACATCGACGTCGCGCGCACGCACGTCCCCAACGGCGTCGCCAAAGACCTGCACGCCGAGTGCCGCTCCTACGAGGCGCGCATCGCCGATGCCGGCGGCATCGACATCCAGCTCCTCGGCCTCGGGCGCAACGGCCACATCGGTTTCAACGAACCCACCGGCTCCCTGCGCTCGCGCACCTGGATCAAGATTCTTTCCGAGCAGACGCTGCGCGACAACAGCGAGGTCTTCGGCTCGCTCGAGGCGATGCCGAAGCACGCCGTCACGATGGGCATCGGCACCATTCTCGATGCGCGCCGCTGCCTGCTGCTCGCGTTCGGCCCCGCCAAGGTCCGCGCCGTCGAGCACATGATCGAGGGGCCCCTCTCCGCCATCTGCCCCGGCTCCGCGCTGCAACTGCACCCGCGCGCTACCGTGATTCTCGACGAGACCTCCGCCGCCGGCCTGCGCTACGCCGACCACTACCGCTGGATCGACAAGCACAAGTTCGAGTGGCAGCGGCCGAAATGATTCAGGCAAGGGCCCGGCGCTCGCGCGCGATCGGCAGCACGGCCACTGCCGCGATCAGGCACAGCGCCCCCGCGCCAATGAACGCCCACGCGTAGCTGCCGAGCGCCGTGCGCACCGTCCCCGCCGTGTAGGTCGCGAAGGCCGCGCCCACTTGGTGCGCCGCCGCCACCCACCCAAAGACAATCGCCGCCTTTTCGCGGCCGAAGACTTCGCCCGTCAGTTTCACCGTCGGCGGCACCGTCGCGATCCAGTCGAGGCCGTAGAAGACGGCGAACACCGCCAGCCCGGCCGTCGGCCCGAGCAGGGCCTGCGGAAGAAAGATCAGCGAAATCCCGCGCAGCCCGTAATAGCCGAAGAGCAGATACCGGCAGTTGTAGCGATCGCTCAGCCAGCCGCTCGCGGTTGTGCCCACGAGATCGAAGAGGCCCATCAGCGCGAGCAGCCCCGCCGCGCGCACCTCCGGGATGCCGCAGTCAAACGCCGCCGAGATCAGGTGCGTGCCGATCAGGCCGTTGGTGCTCGCGCCGCAGACAAAGAACGAGCCCGCGAGCAGCCAGAAATCGCGCACGCGCACGGCCTCGAACAGCACGGCCATCGCGCGCTGCGCCGGATTGCCAAACGCCGCCGCCGGCTCGGCGTCGGGCACACCGGTTTCACCATAGGGCCGCAGGCCCACGTCGCGCGGGCTGTCGCGCATCAGCAGCCCGATCACCGGCACCGCCAGCAGTGTCGCACCGGCCACAATCCACGGCGCCGCGCGCCAGCCGTTGGTCGTCACCGCCGCCGCCAGCCACGGCAGAAAGACCAGCTGCCCCGTCGCCGTGCTCGCCGTGAGCAACCCCATCACGAGCCCGCGCCGCGCCGTGAACCAGCGGCTCGCGACCGCGGCGCCCAGCACCGTCGCCGCGAGGCCCGAGCCCGCGCCGACGACGAAGCCCCACAGCACCACAAATTGCCAATAGCGCGTCGCCCACGTCGAGAGGCCGTAGCCCATCGCGAGCAGCAGCATCGCGGCGATCATCGTCCGCCGCAGCCCGAAGCGCAGGTAGAGCGCCGCCGCAAAAGGCCCGATCAACCCGTAGAGGAAAATATTGATCGAGACGATCGAGGACACGGTCGCGCGGCTCCACTGGAATTCGTTGCCCACCGGCAGCAGCATCACCCCCGGCGTCGCGCGCGCGCCCGCCGCCACGAGCAGCGTGAGAAACGTCACCCCGGCCGCGATCCACGCGTAGTGCAGGCGGGAGAATCGGGCGGTCCGCGTGGGGCTCATCGAAGCGACGACGCTGCGCGGCCCGCGCATCGCGGCAAGCCGGCGCCCATCGCAGCGGCCTGTATTCTTGGCCGACACACCCCACGGTGGGAAAAAACTGGCGGCCCGGCACATCCGGTCTGTCAATGGCGACGACCCTGTCACTCATGCGAACCCCATCACACCTCCTCCGGCTTTGCTCCGCAGCCTTACTCGCGCTTCTCACACCTCGGTTGTCCGCCCAGGTCGTCGCGGCCACGGCGCCGCTTCCGGCGACCGATGCGCCGGTCAAACTCTCGCCCTTTGTCGTCGAGGAGTCCGAGGACCGCGGCTACGCGGCCACCTCTACGCTGGCCGGCACGCGCCTCCGCAGCGACCTGAAGGATGTCGGCGCCGCGATCTCCGTCGTGACGGCCCAATTTCTCGCCGACACCGCTTCGACCAACGTCCGCGATCTGCTCATCTACACCACCAACACCGAAGTCGGCGGCTTTGAGGGCAACTTCTCCGGCGTCGCCACCGGCAACGGTTTCTCGAGCGCGGAGTCCACGCTCCAGAGCCCAAGCCAGTCCACGCGCGTGCGCGGGCTCGCCGGCGCGGATCTCACGCGGGATTTTTTCCTGACCAACATCCCGCTCGATTCCTACAACACCGAGCGCGTCGATATTTCGCGCGGCGCCAACGCCATCCTCTTCGGCCTCGGGAGTCCCGCGGGCATCATCAACAACCAGCTCAAGTCGGCCAATCTCCGGAAGCCCGCCTACATTTTCCAGCAGACCTTCGGGCGCTTCGATTCGCATCGCGAGGTGCTCGATCTCAACGTGCCGCTCGTGCGCGACCGGCTCGCGCTGCGCGTCATCGGGCTCAACAAGCGCGAGGAATACCGCCAGCGTCCCGCCTACGAGGCCGACCGCCGGATTTTCACCACGCTGAAATTCGAACCGCGGCTCATTCGCGATGGACTCACGCAAGTGCAGGTGAGCTACGAGGGCGGCAATCAGCGCTCCAACCGCCCGCGCCCCACGCCGCCGCACGACGGCCTCAGCGTGTGGTTCAACGTTCTCGACAAGGTCGCTATCGATCCGACGGCGCCGACAAGCGTGACCAACAATCCGTTTCTCTTCGCGCACCTCGGCGCCCCGGGCCGCTGGTTCGGGCAGGTCGCGGCCGTCTTCACGGATCCGCACGGCCCGGCGCAGGGCGGCAACGGCGTGCCGCCCTTCATGATCGGGCGCGGCGGCGTGCCATTCACGCAGTGGTTCGCCGTCGGCGCCTACACCGCGCAGGGCAACAACCCGAATTTCTTCCTCAACCGCCAGTTCGCCCCCGCCGGCCAAGCCTACGCCGGCCTGTGGAAATACCAGGAGATCCGCGATCCTTCCGTCTTCAACTTCTACGACCAGCTGCTCGACGGCCCCAACAAGCGCGAGCAGTCCGATTTTCGCGCGCTCAACGCCACGCTGCGCCAGACGTTCTTCCGCGACCTCGTCGGCTTCGAGGTGAGCTACGACCGACAAACCTACAACCGCGACAACTTCGGGATGTTCGGCTTCGACGCCTACACGCTCTTCGTGGACATCCAGAGCAAGCTCGTGGACGGCACGCCCAACCCCAACTTCGGCCGGCCCTACGTCGCCTCCGATTCCATCGGCAACAACCTGGTCACGACACGGCGCGAGGCCCTGCGCGCCACCGCCTACGTCACGCTCGATCTCCGCCAGAGGACCGGCGCGCTGCGCCACCTCGGCCGCCACGTCGTCACCGGCACCTACACGGATCAACGCAGCGAAAATTTCTCCCGCAGCATCAACGGCTACTCCTACGGCCTCGAGCTGAACGCCTACGCCAACAACCCCACCGCCACCACCTACCCGGGCTACGCCGGTCTCCATTACCTGGGCGGCTCGATCGCGGGCCTCGCCTCGCCCGCGGGCGCCAACATCTCCGCCATCACCGCCGATCACACGCCGCAGTCCAGCGGCACCGCGCTGATCTTCGATGCGCGCATCAACCAGATGGTGCGCGCCCCCGTCACCGTGATCACCGCCAGCGACCGCGACATCTCCAAGCTCTACTCCGGCGCCAACAAGAACAAGAACGTCACCAAGAGCGCGTCCGCCGTGTGGCAGGGTTATTTTTTCAGCGACAAGCTCGTCGGCCTCGTCGGCTGGCGGCAGGACGAGTTTGATCTGCGCGACGCCGGCCCCGCGCGCCTCGCCTCCGGCACCGGCGAGACCGATCCCTACAACCCCGCCTGGACGCTGCCCGCCAAGCCCACCATCTACGCCAAGGACGACACGCTCAGCTGGAGCGGTGTCCTCCACGCCCCGCAGTTCGTGAAGCGGTGGCTCCCGCGCGGCACCGGCCTCAGCCTCGCCTACAATGAGTCGAAAAACTTCCGCCCCAGCTCGACGATCGCCGACGTCTATGGCCGGCCGTTCAGCCCGCCCTCCGGCAAAACCAAGGACTACGGCGTCACGCTCTCCGCGTTTGAGCAGAAGCTCGTGCTCCGCATCAACCGCTACCGGACCACGCAGGCCAACGACAGCGCGACGTTCTACAACACCTTCTGGCCCGGCAACGACGTCGTCCGCGCGATGAACGGCATGCGCCAGGCCAACGTGAACGAGGTCGTCATCAACAAGTGGTTTGGCTTCTCGCCCAACGACCCGCGCTACCTGCCGCTGCGCGCGAGCCTCACCAATCCCGCGCAGGCCACGAACCTCAACCCCGCGCTCACCGCCGCCGAGACCACCGCGCGCAACCTCTGGTTCACGCAGCGCACGCGCGAGGAATGGCTCCGCCCCGTCGATCCGTTGCTCGCGAGCAGTTGGAATTTCACGCAGCTCCCCAACGGCGGCAACTGGAGCGCCACCCGCCCGCCCAACGTCGGAAACATCGCCGACACCGTCTCCGAGGGCTGGGAGTTCGAGGGCACGCTCAACCCCACGCGCAACTGGCGCATCACGTTCAACGCCGCCATGCAGGAGGCGCAGCGCTCCAACGTCGGCGCGGATTTCGCCGAATTCATCAAGCGAAACCTGCCGCTGTGGACCGATGGCAACGGCCGGCTCGCGACCAACATCCGCGACATGGAGGGCTTCGAGGACATCACCTACTTCGGCTCCTTCGGCGCCTCGCAGCTCGGCAATCTCGCCATCACCAACATGTATGTGCCCTACCTGAACGCCCTCGCGGCCAACGGCTCGCCCGTGCAGGAGCTGCGCCGCTGGCGCTTCAACGTCGTGACCAACTACGATTTTCGCGCCGGCAAACTGAAAGGCTTCAGCGTGGGCGGCGCCGCTCGCTGGCAGGATCGCGTCGCGATCGGATTCCCGGTGAAGCGCAACGAAATCGGCGCGTGGGTCTCCGATGTCTCGCGCCCCTACTATGGCAGCGACGATCTCAAGTTCGACGCCTGGCTCCGCTACGGCCGCCGCATCTGGCGCGACAAGCTCCGCTGGAGCGTCCAGCTCAACGTCCGCGATCTGCTCGCCGGCGACGAACTCATCGCCGTGACCGCGCAGCCCAACGGCCAGGTCGCGAGCGCCCGCATCCCGCAGCCCAACAAATGGACGCTCACCAACACGTTTGAGTTCTGATCCGGCGCGCACCACGGCGCCTTTCCTATCGTGCCTTCCGCTCCTGTCCTCGCGTCTCTCCCGCTCCGCGCCAAGCTAGCGCAACTGATCAACGTCGGCTTCCGCGGCCTGCGGCCCGCCGACTGTGCGCCGGTGCTGCGCGATGTGCGCGATCTCGGCGTCGGCGGCGTGATTCTTTTCGATCAGGAGATGGTCGATGGCTCGGCCGGCCCGCGGAACATCGCGTCGCCCGCGCAGGTGCGCGAGCTGCTCGCGTTTCTCCAGTCGCAAGCCCGCATCCCGCTGCTCACCTCCATCGATCAGGAGGGCGGCCGCGTGAACCGGCTGAAGCCGATCTACGGTTTTCCCGAAAGCATCTCGCACGAGGAGCTCGGCCGGCTCGACCAACCGGCCGAGACCCACCGGCACGCCGCGGCGACCGCCGAGACCCTCGCGAGCGTCGGCTTCAACTGGAACCTCGCGCCCGTCGTCGATCTCGACGCGCATCCCGACAACCCGATCATCAAGGGCAAGCGCCGCAGCTTCTCCGCCGATCCCGAGGTCGTCGCGCGCCACGCGGCGGAGTTTGTGCGGGCGCACCGCGCGCACGGCGTGCTGACCTGCCTGAAGCACTTTCCCGGCCACGGCAGCGCGACCGGCGACACGCACCTCGGCCTCGTCGATGTCACGCGCACGTGGCACGAGCGCGAGCTGGCGCCGTTTCAAAAATTGATCGCCGCCGATCGCTGCGACGCGATCATGAGCGCGCATGTGTTCAACGCGCAGCTCGACCCCGAGCGCCCCGCGACGCTCTCCCGCGCCGTCATCACCGGGATCCTGCGCGAGCGCCTCGGTTTCCGCGGCGTGATCACGAGCGACGACATGGAGATGAAGGCCATCGCGAGCCACTACGGCCTCGAGCAATCCGTGCCGCTCGCGATCGAGGCGGGCATCGACGTGCTCTGCTTCGGCAACAACCTCAGCCACGACCCCGACATCGCCCCGCGCGCCATCGGGATTCTGGAGCGCGCCGTCACCTCCGGGCGCATCCCGGAGTCGCGCATCGATGAATCGGTCGCGCGCGTGCTCGCGTTGAAACGGAAGATTGGAGGTAGGGCGGGTCTTTGACCCGCCCTCGAACACCCACCGCGCGCATGGGCGGGTCACAGACCCGCCCTACCTTTCATGACCCCGCCTCCCAATTCACCTCCCGCCAGCCGCAGCGCGTGGGCGTGGATCCCGACGCTCTATTTCGGGCAGGGCATCCCCTACGTCGTCGTGATGACGATGTCCGTGATCCTCTACAAGCGACTCGGCATCTCCAATACCGACATCGCGCTCTACACGAGCTGGCTCAACGTGCCCTGGGTCATCAAGCCGCTGTGGAGCCCGATCGTCGAGCTGCTCGGCACCAAGCGGCAATGGATCCTCGTGATGCAGCTGCTGATCGGCGCGGCGCTCGGCTGCGTGGCGCTCACGATTCCGGGCCCCGCGTTCTTCAAGGTCACGCTTGGGATCTTCTGGCTGATGGCGTTTGCCTCCGCCACGCACGACATCGCAGCCGACGGGTTCTACATGCTCGCACTCAACAAGCACGATCAGGCGTGGTTCGTGGGCGTGCGCAGCACCTTCTACCGCCTCGCGATGATCGTGGGGCAGGGGCTGCTCATCATGCTCGCCGGCGCGATCGAGCTGCGCACCGGCCTCGCGCCGCTGGAGCTGAAGCTCGCCGCACAGCCCGGCGCGCCCGCCCTCGCGCCCGCCGATCCCGCGGCGGTGAAACTGGAGCGCGGCGGAGCCCCCCGCCTCGTCACCGCCTCCGCTCAGCTCACGCTCGCGCCCACCGCCGCAGCCCCAGGCGAAGTCCGCGATCTTGTGGCGCAGGCCAGGCAATGGAACCAAGCCGCGGGCCTCACTCCGGCCCCCCAGACCGCAGCCGGCGCCACACCAGCCGGTTTGGCCGGGCCCTCGTGGTGGAGCCGCGCGGTCGCGCAGCCGCTCGAAAAATTCCTGCGCTCAAATTTCGGTGCGACACCGGTGCAGCGGGCGGATGCGGCGGGCCGCGCGGGAGTGTTTTTCGTCGGGCTCTCGGCTCAGCCTGCGCAGGACGTGGTCGTAAATGTCGCGCGCGATTCCGGCGACAAGGGCATGAAGCTCCTTGAGGGCGAGCGCTTCACCTTCACCGCGGCCAACTGGGAAAAACCGGTGATGGTCGTCGTGCAGATCGATCCGCGGACCCCCGGAGCGAGCGAGGCGGTGTTCGTCGCCAGCTCGGGCAACATCCCGCTCGCCTGGTCGATCACGTTTTGGACCCTCGCGGGACTCTTCGCGCTCTTCTGCCTCTACCACCGCTTCGCGCTGCCGAAACCTGCGGCCGATTCGGCGGGGGCGACGCGGCCGCGCGGCAACCCGCTGGCGGATTTCTTCGGCGCGTTTGCCAGTTTTTTCCGGAAGCCAATGGTCGCGCGCACGCTCGCGTTTCTGCTGCTCTACCGTTTCGCCGAGGCGCAGCTCGTGAAAATCGCGGCGCTGTTTCTGCTCGATGGCCGGGAGGCGGGCGGCCTCGGCCTTTCGACGGGCGCGGTCGGTTTCGTTTACGGCACAGTCGGCGTCGTGTCGCTCACGCTCGGCGGCCTGCTCGGCGGGTTTTGCGCCGCGCGCCACGGCCTCAAGTTCTGGCTGCCGGTGATGGTCGCGGCGATCAACCTGCCGAATCTCGTCTATGTCTATCTGGCCTTCGCGACGCCGGGGGACTTCGCCGTGGTCAATGCGTGCGTGGCGGTAGAGCAGTTTGGTTACGGCTTCGGTTTCGCCGCCTACATGATTTTCATGCTCTACGTGGCGCAGGGCGAGCAGCAGACCGCGCACTATGCGATCTGCACCGGGTTTATGGCGCTCGGCATGATGCTGCCGGGCATGTTCACCGGCTGGCTCCAGGAGATCATCGGCTACCAAAATTTCTTCGTGTGGGTGATGATTGCCACCATCCCGGGTTTCATCGTGACCGCCCTGATCAAGCCCGACCCGGCCTTCGGCAAGAAGGCCGCGCCCTCTCAGTAGAGCAGGAAGGGCTTCCGGTCTTCGCGGAATTTTTCCTCCGCGGTGCGCCACGCCGCGACGATCGCGGCGGCGGGCTGCGCGGCCTCGAGGGCGTGGCGCACGGCGTCGGTGCCGTTGACCTTGTCGAAGAGCTCGAACTTTTTCCCCGCCGCCACCGCCTCGGCGAACACATCGCGGCCCGTCACCGCGCGGATCGCGTCGAGCGCGTGGAAATTGATCGCCGTCAGCGGCGCGCGCGCCGGATCGGTGAAGTGAAGCTGCACGCCGCCAAGGATCTCGCCGGCGTAGGTGGCGTAGTAGGGTTTGTAGGTGAGCGGGCGGAAGACGACGCCGGGGAGGCCGCGGGCGTTGAGGTTCGCCGCGAACGCATGCGGATCGAGCTTCGGCAGGCCGATGACTTGGAAGGGCAGGGTGTAGCCCACGCCCACGCTGACGTTGCTCAGTTCGCCAACCATGCCGGTCGCGACTTGGAAGAGCGGCGAGTCGCCGTGCGGGATATGCGGAGACGCCGGCACCCAGGGCAGACCGGTGTCGGCCCACACCATGCCGCGCCGCCAGCCGCGCAGCGGCACGACGGTGAGTTTGCACGGCTGCTTGATCCAGCCGCGCGCGTTGATCATGCGGGCGAGCTCGCCGCAGGTCAGGCCGTAGACGTAGGGGATGTCCCATTGGCTGACGAAGGAGCGAAACTTCTCCTCGACGAGCGCGCCCTCGATGCGCTCCCCGCCGAGCGGGTTGGGCCGGTCGAGCACGACAAACTCCACGCCCGCCTCGCCGCACGCCTCCATCGCGAGGCCCATCGTGCTGACGAACGTGTAGGAGCGGCTGCCCGTGTCCTGCAGATCATAGACGAGCGCGTCGAGGCCCTCGAGCATGCGCGGCGTGGGCTTGCGCGTGGCGCCGTAGAGCGAATGCACCGGCAGGCCCGTGCGGGCATCGGTGCGACTCTCGATTTTGTCGCCGGCGGGCACGTCACCGTAGATGCCGTGCTCGGGGCCGAAGAGCGCGACGAGCTTCACGCCCGGCGCGCGCCGGAGGACGTCGATGGTGGACTCGAGGCGCGCATTGACGCCGGAGGGATTGGTGATGAGGCCGACGCGCTTGCCGGCCAGCACCTTGAAGCCCTCGGCGGCGAGCACCTCGTTGCCGAGTTGCACCGACGCCGCCGGAGCGGACACCGCCAGGATCACGAAAGCGATGAGAGCGAGCAGGCGAAGGGTCATCGGGGGACGCTGGCAGAGGCCGGCCCGGGCGCAAACGCGATTGAGCCGCGCGCCGCAATGCGCTCCGCTCCCGCTTGCACCCCGCCATGAGAAATTTCCCCCGCTGGTTTCGCCCACTCATCCTCTCGCTCGCCGCCGTCGCGATCCTCGCGGCCGCGGGCTGCCACCTCGCGCGCCCGCGAACCTTTCTCCCGCGCAAGGGCGACGAGATCGTGGTGGCCGGGCAGTTATTTCACACCGGCACGCGCGTCGTCACCTGGATGGATCCGCAGGGCTACGACGGCTACCGCGTCGAGCGCCGCTTCAGCCCCGAGGCCGAGAGCAGCTGGGAAAAATCCAAGGAAGCGGTCAAAGACCTCCGTAACCCCGCGCGCTACAACCTTCGCCGCGACGGCCTTTCACCCGAGGAGATCGAGCGCGTGCGCGGCGGGGGCTGGGACCTCCCGCTGCTCCAGCGCACGGTCGATCAGTTTGTGCTGCACTACGACGTCGCGGGCATCAGCAAGCAGTGCTTTAAAATCCTGCACGACCTGCGTGGGCTAAGCGTGCACTTCATGTTGGATATCGACGGCACGATCTACCAGACGGTCGATCTCAAGGAGCGCGCGTTTCACGCGACGACCTCCAACACCCGCTCCATCGGCATCGAGATCGCCAACATGGGCGCCTATCCGCCGGGCGCGCACAAGGCTCTCGACGAATGGTATCCCCGCGACGCGCAGGGCCCGTTCATCAAGGTGCCGGAGCGCTTCGGCGATCCGATGATCTTGACCAAGGACTTCGTGGGCCGCCCCGCCCGGCCCGAGCTGGTGCGCGGCAACGTGCAGGGCACCGAACTCCTGCAATACGATCTCACGCCGCAGCAATACGCCGCGCTCACCAAGCTCACCGCCGCGCTCTGCAAAGTGTTTCCGCAGATGGCGTGCGACTACCCGCGCGACGCCGAGGGCAAGCTCGTCACAAAAAAGCTGCCCGACGAGGAGCTGAAGAAATTCCAAGGTGTGCTCGGCCACTACCACGTGCAGACCAACAAGACCGACCCCGGTCCCGCCCTCGACTGGGACCGCGTAATCGGCGGCGCGCGTCGGCTGCTGGGGCTGGGCGAGGTGAAGCCGAGCGTGGGGGGACGCTGAAGGGGCGTTGAAATGCCTGCGGCAGGAGGCGCGCTTGCGCGCGATGGGATGTGTCGTCGCCGCGCGAACCGACGGCGAAATCGCCCGCAAGCGGGCTCCGACCTTTCAGGGCCGGGCGTCCTTCAAAATCTTCTCCGCGCATCGCCGTTTCCTACTACCGCGCGCGGCGTCGTTGTCCTACATTGGCCACGCCGCGTCGCCGCGTGATCCGCAGGCCCAGGCCGCGGTGAATCAGATCGAGGACAACGAGTGGGCGCATCGTCCGTTTGCGATTCTCCCGGTTACAAATCAGCCCTCGAATTCCGCGATTCCTTGGCGTAGGAAAATCGCACCATGTGGGGTCGCGTCCTTGTTTCACTGACCGTCAGCCTTTCGGCCGGGATGCACGTCGGAAAAAGTGCGGATCGCCAGCCAGCGCTCGATGATCTAATCGACCGGATTTCTCAACGAACCGCCAGCACCGGTGGCGGCATCAATGCGGGTGAATCGGATATCGCCAAAAGAATTCAAGCCTTCGGCGCTCAGGCGGCCCCACGCTTGATTGCCCTGCTCGACAGCGATAACGCCTCAGTCAGGGAACTTGCCGGCTACGTGCTGCGAGACTTGCCGGGACTTTCCGAGTCGCATCTCGACGCGCTAATCGCCGCCTGCGAACGCGGCGATGGCTGGATCCCGCCGGCGATTGCCCGGATTGGGACGCCCCGCGCGATCGCGTTTTTGGTCGGAGAACTCAAGCGCACGCCACGGACACATAATCAACTTACGTGGGCTCTCAAGCTGGCGGGGGAAAAGGCCGCGCGCCCACTGGCCGCGATCTTTGACGCACCCGAACTCGTCACGGACGATCTGCTCACCGCCGTTCGCTATGTATTCTACGATATGGGTTCCGCGGCTGCAGTGTCCGTGCCACACTTAGTCGAGAGCGCGATGAACCCCTCGTTACCGATGGGCAATCGAAAGGCGGCGGTCCGCGCACTCGGCGCACTCGGGCTCGCAGCGGCCTCCGAGGTTCCGCGACTACAGGCCCTCGCGCATCGCGAGCCGGATCATTTCGCCGAACCCGTGGATCAGGCGATCGTCGAGATTGGCTCGCCTGAGGCCGCGGCGATCCTCGCCGCGCAATTGCGCCGCGCCCCCTCCGACCTTCTCCTGCTCCGCGTGGCCCGCTTGCGCGAAAACGGTCGTGCTGCCACCTCGGTTGTGGCGCAGCTCCTGAACCACGAGAACTGGGATGTCCGGGTCGCGGCCGCGCGGACGCTCGGTTACATTGGCGCGACTGATGCAGTCGATGTCCTGCGGGAAGCCCTTTCGGATGCTAGCGATTGGCGCATCGTCTATTCCGCTGCCGAATCGCTCGGTCGCCTCAAAGCCACAAACGCAGTGGCGGATCTCGAAGCCATCGCCCAACGACATTGGTTTGATGTTGTCAGGTCGGCAGCGTCGAAGGCAGTGCGCGTGATTCAAGGAGCGGAGACTTACCAGTCCAGATGGCCAGCCGCCAATTTTGGGATCGAGTTTTTCGACTACACTCACGTGCGGTCTGGCGTCCCAGTGCTCGATCCCGCCACGCTGCGTTTTCGAGCCGAGCTCGAGCCTTTGACCGAATCCGAGCGACGGGGGCTAGCCGTCTCCGGGATAGCGGGCTCAAACGTGGCTCCGAGTTCGTGGCTGCGGCTTGGTCCGCACGGCCATCTGCTCGGCACAGACGGCGGAGAATGGGGCGGGGAATTGGTGTTTCGTGATGCCGCTGGCGCGACACACACGCTTCTTCACGCGAACACCCAAGGTATCGTCCGGATGCCATTCGGCATCGTGGCGGTGACTGGTGTCGCACACCTGATGATCAACCACGGATTCCTCTACGCGGTGGATTTCGAACCGGGCCGGACGCCCACTGCACGACGGTGGAAATCCCTGCCGGGCGCGCCGCGGCGCGTGGGCGTGCTTGAAAACGGAAATCTCTTCGTGGCCTGCGTCGGTGGCGACATCGTCGTGACCCCAAGCGGAGAGATGCTCGCGGCTGACGCCAAGCATACGGCTCCGCCAGCCCAATCCGACGGCCGTTAGATGCCCGCGTTTCTGATAACAAAAAGCGCCAGAACATCGTTCTGGCGCTGTGATCGAATCTGTTGGCGCGGCGCTCACATCGCAAGCTGCGACCGCGTCGGCCTCGGCGCGTCCCCGCCTTCGTCCCGCAATGCGGGACGAAGGCGAGGCGATTGACCGGCGATCACTTGATCTCCAGCTGCGGGCGGCCCTTCTCGGGCCAGTCGATGTGGTAGAACTGGCCGCGGGGCTTGTCCGTGCGCTCGTAGGTGTGCGCGCCGAAGAAGTCGCGCTGGCCCTGCAGCAGGTTGGCCGGCAGCCGCGCGGAGCGGTAGCTGTCGTAGTAGGACAGCGCCGAGCTGAACGTCGGGATCGGCACGCCGCACTCGCTGGCGAGGGCGACGACCTTGCGCCAGTTCTCCTGCGCCTTCTGCACCGTCTTGTTGAAATAGGGATCGAGGAGCAGGTTCGCGAGGTTGGGATTCCGCGCATAGGCCTCGGTGATCTTTTGGAGAAACACCGCGCGGATGATGCAGCCGCCCCGCCAGATTTGCGCGATCTCGCCGAAGTTGAGCGTCCACTTGTATTCCTTCTGCGCCTCGCGCATGAGCTGGAAGCCCTGCGCATAGGAGCAAATCTTGGAGCAGTAGAGGGCGTCGTGGATCGCGGTGACGAGGGCCTTTTTGGAACCGCGATATTTGCGCTTCGGGCCCTTCAAAATCTTCGAGGCGGCGACGCGCTCTTCCTTGATGGCGCTGATGCAGCGGGCAAAGACGGACTCAGCGATCGTCGGCGCGGGCACGCCCATGTCGAGCGCGTTGACCGAGGTCCACTTGCCGGTGCCTTTCTGGCCGGCGGTGTCGAGGACGATGTCCACGAAGGGCTTCTTCGTCATCGGGTCCTTCTGCTTCAGGATGTCGGCCGTGATCTCGATGAGGAAGGAGCCGAGCATGCCGGAATTCCACTCGGAGAAGATGGCGCCCATTTCCGCGGGCTTCATGCCGGCGAGACCCTTCATCAAGGCGTAGGCCTCGCAGATCATCTGCATGTCGCCGTATTCGATCCCGTTGTGGACCATCTTCACGTAGTGGCCCGCGCCGTTTTCGCCGATGTAGGTGGCGCACGGGACACCGCCGACGATGGGCTTGCCAGGGGCGGCGCCGGTGAGGGGCTGGCCGGTCTTGGCGTCGACCTTGGCGGCGACGGCATTCCAGATCGGGGCGAGTTCCTTGTAGGCGGCGGGATCGCCGCCGGGCATGAGGGCGGGACCGAAGCGCGCGCCTTCCTCGCCGCCGGACACGCCGGAGCCGATGAAGCGGAGGCCTTTTTCGCGGAGCGCTTTTTCGCGACGGATGGTGTCGGTCCAGAGGGCGTTGCCGCCGTCGATCACGATGTCATTCTTGTCGAGCAGCGGCACGAGGCTGTCGATGACGGCATCGGTGGCCTTGCCGGCCTGCACGAGGATGATCATCTTGCGCGGCTTCGCGAGCGAGGCGACGAACTCCTGGAGCGTCTTCGCGCCGACGAGACCGCCGGGGGTGTTCGGATTTTCGGCGACGAACTTGTCGGTCTTCTCCGTCGTGCGGTTGTAAACCGAGATGCGGAAGCCGTGATCGGCGATGTTGAGGGCGAGATTCTGACCCATGACGGCGAGGCCGATGAGTCCGATGTCGGAATGCGTTTTAGCCATGGCGAGTAAGAGGGTGGGGAGGAGTAGCCTAACGGGGGTGAAAACCAAACCCTTTCTCGGCGCGCGTCATAAAAACCGCGCAGCGCCCGCCGGACAGGCCGTCACTTGCGGGGCTTGCTGGGGAGAAACTCCGCCAGCCAGGCCACGAAGGGCGTGGCCCATTCGGGCTCGTTGCGTTCGTAGATCCAGTTGAAGCCCACAAAGGTGAGCGCGATGAGCAGCAGGAAGCCGAGGATATAGCCGCTGAACTTGGCGAGGGTGCGGAGGATCAGCACGAGCGCGATGAGGGCGAGGAGCCCAACGCCGATCTTGATCCAGAGGTCGAGGGGGACCTCGCGCAGGCGGTCGAGGACCCCGGGCTCGGCGGCGGCAACGATGAAAGGCATGGGGCGAACGCTGGCGAGCGGGCGGGCGGGTTTCGAGCCAGAATCCGGGCAAGGGCCCGTTTGGCTTGCCCGCCCCGCCGACGCGCCCGGCCGGTGCCGGTGGCCCTTACACCAGCGACGTGCCCTTCGGCACGCGCACGACGATCGTGCCGGCGATCTTGTCGTGCCACGATTGCTGCTCGTCGTCGAAGGCGATCCAGATGAAGCCGAGGCCGGCCACCACAAGCGAGAGGAAGCAACCAAGCGCCCGCACCGTGGCCGTCGGCCAGTCGAGATCGCGGCCGTCGCGGCGCACGACCTTCAGGCCGCAGATGATGCCGCCGATGGTCGTCCCGCGGGCCTTCCACAGCGCCGCGCCGTAAATCGCGAGCACGATCAGAAACCCGCCCGGGCCGTCGTGGAAATGCAGGACGCGCGGCATGAGGCTCGAGAGGAAACCCATAATCACGCCCACTAACACACCATCCAGCGCCAGCGCACCGAGGCGGATCGGCAGGCCGGCGCGCGGCAGCGCCGTCTCGTCGATCGCGGGGCGTGCCGGCGGCGGGGGCGGGACCGAAGCCGGCCCGGCCGACCGCGCCGCATAGGCGGGCAGCGGAGGCACGATGCCCGCCATCGCGGGCGCGGGCCCCGTCTCGGGCGGGGCCGGCGGAACTTCGACGGGAGGCGGCGCGGTGAAACTCAAGGGGGCCACCGCGCCCAGCGCAGCGGCCGGCGCCGCCGGGGCGGGCGGCATCGTAGGCGGCACGGGCGCGGCCGGGGCGGCGGGCGGACGCTTGTTGCGCTGCATCGCCTCCACGATCGTGAGCACAACGATGCCGAGGCCGAGCCAGCTCACGAGTTTGTAGGCCGTGAAGCCGACGAAAGGGATGGTGTAAACGAGCATCAGCACGAGCCCGCCGACCAGCACGGCAAACGCAGGGCTGCCCAGTGGGCCGTCGCCAAAGAATTTCGTGAAGCGCCGGCCGAGCCACGCAATCAGCACCACCTTGCCGAAGAGACCGGCGAAAAACAGCGCCGCCGCCAGGAAAGGCACCACTAGCGCGCCGACGATCGTGAGCGCCAGGATCACCACGGCGACCGGCGAGAGCAGCACGGTGAGCACCGCCGAGAGGATCGACATGGCCGGCCGCCGCTCGAAGGTCTCCGTGCATTGCGTCACGCCGCGCGAGAACAGCAGCGCCAGCAGCACGTAGAAACCGAGGAAACCAAACGCGATCGCCCACGCCCAGCCGAGATTCCGGCCAAAGGCCAGCGGCCGTCCCCAGATCGCGCATTCGCTGATCCAGGCGACGAGCCACTCGAAGTCGCCGAGACCCGGCACCGTGATGTGCGTGACCTGCCCGTGCACAATCGCCGCCGGGTCGCGGATGAGCTGGCCGCCGATCACCACGACATCGCGCTCGATCACCGCCTTGGGCCCGAGGGTCAGGCTGCCCGCGATGACAACCGCTTGGCCGCCGACCGGCCCATCAATCACCGAGGCACCGCCGAACACGCTCACCACATCCCGCCCGGCCTGGCCGCGCATCTCCATGCGGCCAAACACCGCCACCGCATCGCCGTCGACCTGGCCCTCGGAGGCGACCACCAGCCGGCCGCCCACCGCGACCGCGTCGCCCTTCACCACGCCGTTGACCTCGACGGCGCCGAAGATCGCGACCGCGTCGCGCATGGAGGCACCGGCCGGCACCATCTGATTGCCAAACGGCGGCCGGTCGGGGCGATTCGCCGAGCGCACGCGCGGCTGCTTCTTCGTGGATTGGGATTTCTCCGGGGCAGCCTGGGCGGGAGCCGTTTCATCGAGGCGGCGCAACGGCGGTTCGGCCGGAGCCGCCGGTTGCTGCGCGAAAGCCGCGAACCCGCCGGCCAGCAGCACGGCGATCAGGCGGAGTTTATGGGGGAAAAGGAAATTCATGGGCGAAAAGCGGGAAGAGGGGAAAGGGATTCAGCGGCCGGAGGCCTGCAGGTTGCGCCACACGGCAGCGCCAAGTCCGACGACCGCGGCATAAGCCGCCGCGCAAAACGCGAGGCCGCCATAGAGCCACAGGGGCGGCAGGCTGCGGACGACGGTCTCGCACACCCCGGCGATGCTGCGGCCCACGGCGAGGCCGCCCTCGATCCACGTGAGCGGTCCGGCCAGCGTGCCGGCGGCGGGCGCGGGGATGGCCCCGCCGAGCGAGAGGACGGCATAGACGGCGAGCGCGGAGAGAGCGAGAAAGCCCGCCTGCACGGGCAGTGGCCAGTGCGTGAAGCTCCGGCGCCACCACGGCAGCGCGGCGCGGCGCGCGATCTCAGCGCGCACGCGGTGCTCGAGCGAGAAGGGCGCGCGGCGCGGCGGCAGCGCGCGCAGGGTGCGGTCGATGTCCTGCGCAAGTTTCTCGTGGGATTCGGGTGTCATGGCGATTTTCCCTGCTGTCATTCTGAGCGGAGCGAAGAATCCAGCAGGAGCTGCGAAGCCCCCATGCGATGCGAGTGTCCAAGTGGATTCTTCGCTGCGCTCAGAATGACAAACCTAGGGATGTTCATGTTAAAAGCGGTGGGTGATTTTTTCGTGGGAGGCGCCGCTCCGCGCGAGGATGGCGGCGAGGGCGGCGCGGGCGCGCAGGATGTCGGTCTTCACCTTGGCGAGCGACACGCCCAGCTTCTTCGCGATCTCGTCGTAGGGCAAATCCTCGAAGTGAAAGAGCACGAGCGGCACGCGCTGGTGCGCGGGCAGCTGGTCGAGCGCGCGCTCGACGAGCTCGCGGCGGTCGGCGGCATCCACCCCGGCGAAGAAAGTGTCGGGCGCGGCGAACTCCACCGCGGGTTCGTCGCGTTCGCCGCCGGCATCGTCGCGGCGAAACTCCGAGAAAAAGCGCCAGCGCTTGCGGTAGCGCGAGAGGTGGTTGAGCGAGAGGTTGGTGGCGACGGTCTTGAGCCAGCCCCCGGCCGTGGGGCTGGTGGCGAGGTGGTGGTAGTTTTCGTAGGCCTTGAGAAAGACGTCCTGCGCGATGTCCTCGGCCTGCGCCTCATTGCCGGTGAGGCGCGAGGCGGTCGAGAAAACCATGTCCTGGTAGCTGCGCATGAAGGTCGTGAAGTCGGGCGGCGGGGCTACGCCGGCGTCGGTTGTGTGCACGGAAGGTTCATCGTTCGGGGGCAGAACCCCGGACGAGGGCGCAAAGTTGCAGGAATCCTCCGCCCCATCGCCCGGGCCGCGGGGGGCAGGCGGGGGCGCAGGCGGCGGGCACATCGGCCGCAGTCTCTAGCCCCTCGCCCGCCGAGGAGGCAAGGCGCGGCACCACCGCCCGCGCGATCCCGTTTGTGTTTTGCGCGCAGGCGATCGTCCTCAAGGCACGCCACTGACGCCCCGGTCGCATCGCCCCAACCTCAACCCGGCCTCCCTCCCATGAGACTCCTTCTGCGCTCCCTTGCCTGCGTCATCCTGCTCGCGGTCACGTCGGCCGGCGCGGCGGAAAAACTCTTCGCCGTCACGATCACGACCGGGCCGGCGTGGGACGCGGCCAAGCCCGCGGCCGAGCAGGCCTTCTTCAAGGAGCACTCGGCCAACCTCGCCCGCCTGCGCGCCGAGGGCCGCTCCGTGATCGGCGGGCGCTTCGCGGACAAGGGCCTGCTCCTCATCCGCGCCGCCGATGCCGCCGCCGTGCGCGCCGAGCTCGCCCGCGATCCCTCCATCGCGGCGGGGGTTTTCCAAGCGACGGTGGACGAATACCGGCCGTTCCAGCACGGCGACACGCGCCCGCCGCTCGCGACGCCCGAGGTCGCCGCGGTGCGCGCGCTCGTCGCCGCCTTCAACGCCCATGATCCCGCCGGCGTCGCGGCGCTGCTCGCCGAGGACGCGAAGCTCTTCGGCGTGGCCTCCGACAGCCAGTCGCTCGACGGCGACGGTCGCGCCGCGATCCGCACCTGGCTTGAGGGCTACTTCAAGTCCGTGCCCGACGTGCGCTCCGAGATCCTCGATCTCACGCAGACCGGCCCGCACGTCTCCTACCGCGAGCGCGCGACGTGGACGGCCAAGGACGGCACGCGCCGCGTGCAGACCTCGCTCGCGGTCTATGAGGTGCGCGAAGGCCTGGTGCGGCGCGCGTGGTATTTTCCCGCCGCACGCGAGGCCGTCACGCCGCCAAAGAAGTGATTGGATTCATTTGGAGACGCGGCGCCCTCGCCGCGTTGTGCAGGCCGAAAACGCGGCGAGGGCGCCGCGTCCCCAGCCAAGCCATCGCCAAGGCGGAAGAAAACCGCGGCTTGCGGCTCTCACGTGCATGACTCTCCCGCGCAACCTCGCGGCGCTCTCGTTAGTGATGACCAGCCTCGCCACCGGGACGGAGGAGAAAATTTTCCACAGCGGCCCGGCGCAGGTGGCGCTGGTGGAGCTGTTCACCAGCGAAGGCTGCAGCAGCTGCCCGCCCGCGGAGAAATGGCTCAACGACCTGCGCGACGCGCCGGGGCTCTGGCGCGACTTCGTGCCGGTGGCCTTCCACGTGAACTACTGGGATCACCTAGGTTGGAAAGACGCGCTGGCCGCGAAGGCCTTCACCGCGCGCCAGCACACCTACGCCGGCGCGTGGCGCGCGTCGTCGGTTTACACGCCGTGCTTTGTGCGCAACGGCGCGGAATGGCGGCCGCGCGGGGCCGCGCCCGAAGGACTGGGCGCCGCCAACGCCGGCCATCTCACGCTGCGCTGGCGCGCGGGGGAAAACCGCTGCGTCATTGAGTTCACCTCGGCCGAGGCCGGAAAAGACTATGATGTTTCCGTCGCGTTGCTCGGCGGTGGCATCGTGAACGACGTGCGCCGCGGCGAAAATTCCGGCCGCACGCTGCGGCACGAATTTGTCGCGCTGCGGCTGGAAACCACCGCGCTCACCGCCGGTGGAAACGGCACGCACACCGCAAGCACCACCTTGTCGCCGCGCGACGAAATCAAGACCGGGCGCCGCGCCGTCGCCGCGTGGGTCACGCGCCGCGATTCGCTCACGCCGCTCCAAGCCGCGGGCGGCTGGATTGAGTGATGCCAGCGTCACGTAGCTTTTCGCCTGTAGGCCCGGCCGCTGGCCGGGCACCCGCCCGACGGGCGGGCCTACAACGAGGAAGTCCAAGAGCTACGGGACATTGGCATGAGGCCAGCGAGCCTAGCTTGGAGCTATCACCCAGGTAGGGCGCGGACTCCGTTCCGCGCCGTGGAGTTTACGCCAACAGCGGCGAGATTAACCCTCAGTTCTCCGGCGAGAACGTCGTCTGCGGGCGCGCGAGGTCGAGCTCCTTGATCCAGATGTTGCGGTAGCGCACGTCGTGGCCCTCGCACTGCAGCTTGAGGCCGCCGGGGGTGTCGGTGATGCCCTTGCCACCGTCGTTGCCCCCGTCGATCCCGGAGTTGGCGCCGCCCCAGACCTGCGAGATTTCCTGGTTCGCGTGGATCTTCACGCCGTTGAAATACATCGTCACGCGCGCCTTCTCCACCAGCTTGCCGTCCTTGACGCGCGCGGCGCGGAACTGGATGTCGTAGCTGTTCCATTGCCGCAGGCCCTTGTAGAGGAAGTAGGGCGACTCGCTCTCGTTGATCACGGCGCCCATGCCGTGCTTCGTCGCATCACCGTCCTGAATTTGGATTTCGTAGCGGTTCTGGAGATAGACGCCGCTGTTGCCGCGCGGGTTCATGACGAGGAACTCGATGTGCAGGCGGAAATCACGGTAGGCCTTTTTCGTGACGATGTCGGCGACGCCGTAGCGGCCCTTGGCGACCGCCGGATCGTCGGTCTGCAGCACGCTGCCGCCGCGGTCCACGGGGTCGTCCACGATCTTCCATTTGATCGGGAGCGCGGAGCCGAAGCGCGGGCCGGTCCAGTAGGTCCACTTGGCGTCGAGCATCTCGCGCGTGCCGTCGAAGATCACCTCGGCGCCGGCGATCGGTTTGGCGCCGACGCCGACCTCGGCGCGGAGCAGGGAAGACACAACGAAGACCGAAGCCAACGCCACGGCCCGGGACAGGAAACGAAGGAGGGGATTCATGGGGAAGCCGCCATGCGGGCGAAAAACCGGCGCGGGCACGAACCAATTCCGACCGCGGCTTTGACGCGCACCTCCGCGGCGGTCAGGTTCCGCCCATGCGCCCGTTCTTCCCCTGCCTGCTCGCGATCATCGCCCTCACCGCCCGGGCCGACGACTGGCCGCACTGGCAGGGGCCGCAGCGTGACGGCGTGTGGCGCGAGACGGGCATCCTGGAAAAATTTCCCGCCGGCGGCCCGCCCGTCCTCTGGCGCACGCCCGTCGGCGCCGGCTACAGCAGCCCAGCCGTCGCAGGCGGACGGGTTTTTCTCACCGACCGGCCCGACACGCAGACGCGCGGCAATCCCGGCAAGGCGCTGGAGCGCACGACCGAAGCCGGCCGCGAGCGCGTGCTGTGCCTCGACGTGCGCGACGGGCGCGTGCTCTGGACCCACGCCTACGAGGCGCGCTACGAGATCGCCTACCCTTCGGGGCCGCGCGCGAGCCCGGCGGTCGCGGGCAACCGCGTTTACACGCTCGGCGCGGAAGGCGACCTGCACTGCCTCGACACCGCGACGGGCCGCGTGGTGTGGGCGCGGAATTTCAAACAGGACTACGGCGTGACCACCCAGACGTGGGGCTTCGCCTCGCCGCCGCTCGTCGAGGGCGACCGGGTGTTCTGCCTCGTGGGCGGCGTGGGCCACACGGTGGTCGCGTTTGATCGCGAGACGGGCAAAGAACTCTGGCGCGCGCTCCCGGCCAAGGAGCCCGGCTATGCGCCCATGACGCTCATCGACGCCGGCGGTCGGCGGCAGCTCATCGTCTGGGACAGCGAGGCCGTGAGCGGCCTCGATCCCGCGACCGGCGCGGTGTATTGGACGGAGCCGTTCAAAACCAAAATGGCCCACGCCATCGGCACACCGCGGCTGCATGGCGATCTGTTGTTCATGTCGTCGTTCTTCGACGGCTCGCTGCTCCTGCGGCTCGACGCGACCGCGCCGCGCGCCACAGAAGTCTGGCGGATCAAGGGCGTGAGCGAAACGCGCTCCGAAGGGCTGCACAGCCTGATGAGCACGCCGTTCATCGAGAACGGCCACATCTACGGCGTGTGCAGCTTCGGCCAGCTCCGCGGCCTGCGCCTCGCCGACGGCGAGAGGCTCTGGGAAACGCTCGCGCCCACCACGCCGGCCGGAAAACCCGCGCGCTGGACCACGGCCTTCCTCGTCAAACACGCCGACCGCTTCTTCATCTACAACGAAACCGGCGACCTCATCCTCGCGCGCCTCTCGCCGCAGGGCTACGAGGAGATCAGCCGCACTCACCTGATCGACCCAACGAACCGCGCAGGCGGTCGCGATGTGCACTGGTCGCATCCGGCGTTTGCGGAGCGCAGCATCTTCGTCCGCAACGATCGCGAGCTCATCCGCGTCGATCTGCGCGCCACCCCATGAACACCCGCCCCACCCGCCGCACCTTTCTCAAACACTCGGCCGCCGCCGTGGCCGCCGCCTGCGCCCCGCGCACCCTCCTGGCCGCCGCACCCACGCGGGCGTTCACCTTCGTGCTCCTCGGCGACCTGCACTACGACGCGCTCGCACACCACGACATGGCGTGGGTCGAAAAGGAAAAACCCAACGACGTCTCGCAGATCAAAAACTACTCACGCATCACGGCCGAGGTGACGCCGCGCTTGCTCGCCACGGTGCGGGCGACAATCGCCGATCTCAACCGCGACCCGGCCACTCGCGTCGCCTTCGTGCTGCAGGCCGGCGATCTCGTCGAGGGGCTTTGCGGCAGCGAGGAACTCTCCGTGCGGCAAAACACGGAGGCGCTCGCCGCCGTGCGGGAGGCGCAGCTCGGCGCGCCGCTGCTGTTCACCAAGGGCAATCACGACATCACCGGGCCGGGCGCGATTGCGGCCTTTGCCCGCGTTTTCCATCCGTTCCTCACCGCACAGGCGCAGGCCGTGGCCCCCGGCGCGGCGGAGGTGAAGAGCGGCAGCTATACGGTCGAGTGCGGCGGCGCGCAGTTCGCCTTCTTCGACGCCTACGAGGCGACGCGGAGCCTCGAGTGGTTCGAGGCCGCCGCGGCGCGGCGCACAGCGGAGCACCTCTTCGTGACCGTGCATCCACCCGTCGTGCCCTACGGCGCCCGGTCAACGTGGCACATCTTTGCCAGCGAGCGCGACCGCACCCGGCGTGAAAAATTCCTCGCCCTCTTGGGCGATCAGCGCGCGATCGTGCTCGGCGGCCACATCCACCGTTACAACACGCTCTCGCGCGCCGCCGGCCGGGGGCGTTTCGCGCAGTTCGCGCTGAGCAGCGTGCTCAGCGCACCGGGCGTGACACCGAAAACCCTTCTTGAGGGCGCCGCGGCCTACGCACCCGATCAGGTTTCCGTGGAGCCGAATTTCTCCCCGGCCAACGCCGCCGAACGCCGCGCCGTCTATGAGGCCGAGCGCGCGCATGTCCGCGATTTCGCCTATGCCGATCTGCCGGGCTACGCGGTCGTGCGCGTCGAGGGCCCGCGCGTCACGGCGACGATGTTCTCCGGCGCGACGCGCGACGCGTGGCGCACGGTGGACCTCTCGACACTCGCCCGAGGATAAGGGGAGCAACGTGAATTTTTAATCGCGTGGGCGAGTCTTGACAGCGCACCGGTTCGGGCGGACACCGCTGGGAACCCCTTAACCCCCCGGCAGCCATGAACCCCATTCGCCTCCTGCTGGCCTGCGGCTTTGCCGTGGCCTGCGCCCTCGCCCCCGCCGTCCTAGCCCAGTCCGTCGCAGGCACCGGCACGATTTCCGGCCGCGTCTTTGAGGGCGCGACCGGACGCTCGCTCCAAGGCGCCGTCGTCCGCATCGCCGGCACGCCGCACACCGACGTCACCGACGCCGATGGCCGCTACACCCTCGCCGGAGTCCCCGCCGGCACGCTCTCGCTTGAGGTCGAGTATGTCGGCCTCGATCTTTTCCGGCAGCCGGTCGCGCTCACGGTGGGCGGCTCCGTGGAGATCGACGCCTCCTTGAAAAGCGAAGTGTTCAAGATGGCCGCCTTCGAGGTCGCCGAGGCCGCCCGCGGCCAGGCCCTCGCGATCAACCAGCAGAAGACCGCCCGTGGCATCGTGAACATCGTCTCCGAGGAAACCTTCGGCGCGATGAACGACGGCAACATCGGCTACGCCCTCCAGCGGCTCCCGGGCCTCACCGTCAACGAGGGCGAAGACGGCACGCCCGAGGGCGTGAACATCCGCGGGCTGGGCAGCGACTTCAATTCGTTCACCGTCGACGGCAATCGCCTCGGCACCCGCGGCTTCAGCACGAGCAACCTCGTGGCGGATGGCATCGCCAACATCGAAGTCATCAAGGCCAACACGCCGGACCGCGATGGCGACGCCCTCGGGGGCACCATCAACGTGATCTCGCGGACGGCCTTTCAGCGCGATGGACGCGAAATCCGCTTCGGCGCCAGCATGAACTACCTCGGGCTGGCCGAAAAATGGGGCTACAACGCGAGGCTCACCTACAGCGATCTCTACGGAATTTTCGGGGAGCAGAAGAACCTCGGCGTCAGCGTCACGCTCTCAAAATATCTTTCGAACCGCTACTACGAGAACAACGACACAGACTGGACGCTCCTGCGGCCGGAGAACAATCCGACCTACAATCTGCCCGGATTTCCCTACTACTTTGTTCCGAACATGACGGTGCAGTATAACCTGCGCGAAAGTGACTCCTACGGGATCAACGCCTCGATCGACTTTCGCGTCGGCCGGCAGCACACGTTCTATTTTAAGCCGCTGCACAGCCGCACGGCCGTCGACGCGTCCCGCTATCTCAGCCGCCCCTACATCGACACCCGCTTTCAGGATGCGATCAACGGCCGGAAGACCTTCGAGTTTCTCGAATTCGGCCGGGGTCGCGGCACCGCCGGCGCCAATGGCAGCCGCGGGGAAATCCGCTACAGCGCCGAGGAGTCGGAGACGCATACCAACGTGTATGCGTTCTCCGCCGGCGGCCGGTCCGAGCTCGGATCGTCCACGCTCAACTACGATGTGTTTTACCGGCACACGCACTACGCCCGCACGCTCGATTCCGATTTCATTGTCCGCAACGTCCCGTCGGCGCGCGGCTACTTCCAGTGGGAATACGATGTCCGCAACCCGCTCAAGCCCCTGGCCTGGATCGTCAACGGCGTCGATCCGCGCGACACCACGACCATCAATCGCGGCGACCTGAGCATCGAGCCCGAGGAGCGCTGGGAAAACGCCTACAACTTCAAGGCCGATTGGGAGAAAAAATTCGCCGGCGAGCGGCTGGCCGGCGCGATCAAGGTGGGCGCGAAATACCAGCAGACCAAGCAGCGCTTCGAGCAGGATCAGTTCGAATACGACACGACCGCGGCGTTCCCCTACGCGCAGGTGATGCGGCGCAGCGATTTCGTCATCAACGGGCGCGAGATGTTCATGGAGGTCGTCCCCTCGAAGGTGCGCGAGCTCCTCAAGAGCAGCCCGGCGCTCTTTCCCTATGTCCCGATCGATTCCATGCGCGGCGCCGTGGAGGAAGACTACGACGCGAGGGAAACCACCACCTCCGCCTACGGCATGGGCACGGCGCAGATCGGCCGGACCACGATCGTCACCGGCATCCGCGCGGAGCACAACACCTGGAAATCCCTGCGCAAAACGTTCGATGCCCGCACGCTGACGGTCATCGAGCGCCGCCCCGGCACCGACTACACCCAATACCTGCCCGGCCTCCACCTCCGCCACGCCTTGCAGCCCAACCTCATCCTCCGCGAAAGCTACAACCGCAGCTACGCGCGTCCCACGCTCAGCCGGCTCACGCTGGGCCGTTCCGAGGACATCAACGGCAACATCACCGAGGGAAATCCGTTCCTCGCGCCCACGACGTCGCATAACGCCGATGTGCAGATCGAGAAATACACCGCGAAGGGTGGCCTCTACTCCGCGGGTTTTTTCTACAAAAAAATGAAGGGGTTCTATTACAACACCGATCGGCGCTTCAGCGTCGTCGACCCCACCACGGGCGACCCGATCATCGATCCCGCCGGCACGCGCCGCTACCGCAAATGGGAGAACGCCGAGGGGGCGACCAACTACGGCCTCGAGCTCATCGTGCAGCAAAAGATGTATTTCCTGCCGCCCATTTTGCGCGGCCTGACGGCGAACCTCAGCGCCACCTTCAGCGAGAGCGACGCGAAATACCCGTCGCGCAGCGATGAGAAGCTGCCGACCATCGGTTTTTCGGACTATATGTTCAATGCCTCGCTCGACTACGCGCTCGGCAAATTCCGCGGAAATGTCCGCTATTCCTACCGTTCGGATTACCTGACCGGCGTGGGCGACACGCGCTACACGAACGACCAGTTCGCGGCCCGCGAGCAGGTCGATGTCGAGGCGAGCTACCGGCTCACGCGCAAAATCCGGCTCAACGCCAACGTGATCAACCTCACCTCGCGCCCGCAGGTCTCGTATCAGTCGTTTCCCACCTACGTGGAGGACAACAGCAACAGCGGCTGGCGCGCGACCGTGGGCGTGGACGTGACCTTCTGATACCAACGTCCCGTGACAGGCAGCCTAATCCGAGGTGGGGCCGGTTCTCCGAACCGGCCTGGATTGTAGGGCGCTGCGCCAGCTGGAACCCAGGCCGCTTGCGGAGAAGCGGCCCCACCGCCAATCGTTCCGAAGTCCAAACTTCAAGGGATGTTGGTAGGAGCGGCCCCGCTGAGGCGATTCGGATCGCCCGCCCGCCCGCATTCCTCGCTCGTAGTTCCGGCTTCCGCCGGTGCATTTTTCGCGCACGTTTTCTTTCGCGTCGCCCACCATGCTCCTCTCCCGAGAATCCCCGCGCGTCCGCTGGGGCATCATGCTCGCGACCTGGCTCGCGTGCGCCGGGCTGGCGATTCTGCACACGCAGGCGGTGCGCGACTACCTCGCGCTGCTCGACTCCGCGGCCCCGCGACCTGCCGGCGCAGCCGACACACCCCTGCGCCAGCTGATCCCCGCCCGCCACGCCGATGCGCAGATGTGGGTGCGCCACGCCCTCGCAGCGGAAGAGGCGCACACGCTCCGCACCCGCTTCACCACCGCGGACAACACACCCGCCGGTCGCGCCGTGCACTGGAGTTCGCCGCCGGCATGGCTCCTCCGACTCGCCGCCACCGCGCAGCGCGCCTTCACCGGTGACACGGGTCCGGCCGCGCTGGAGCGCACGCTCCCGTGGTTCAACGCCCCGTTGTTCCTCGCCGTGCTCGTCGCGCTCTCCGCGTGGGTCGCAAGCCGCGCCGGAACGGCGGCCGGCGCCGTGCTCGCGCTCGGTCTCGCCGGCCACCCGCGATTCTACGAAGGCTTTGCCCCCACCAACGTCGATCACCACGGCTTGCTCGCCGCGGCCGTGCTCGGCCTCCTGCTCGGCCTCGCCTTCATGGGTGCGGGCTGGCGGAAAAATCCCGATCCCTCTCGGAAATTCCGAGGTGGAGCCGGTTCTCCGAACCGGCCTGGGTTCAGCGGCCATGCGGACGCCGCAACCCCGGCCGTGGACGAAGCCGCGCATCCACCCGCCCGCCGCGCCGCGATCATCTCGGCGCTCTGCGGCGCGTTCGGCGTCTGGCTGAGCGCGGCCACGATGCTGCCCGTGATCGCGCTGGCCGGCGCGGCGGGTCTCGCCCTCGCGTTCTGGCGCGGCGCCGCCGCGCGCCGCGAGGGCCTCGTGTTCGATCCGGCTTTGTGGCGGCTGTGGGGTGGCGTCGGCGCGGCGGCGAGCGTGGTTTTCTATTTCATCGAGTATGCACCGGCGCACCTCGGCCTCCGGCTCGAGGTCAACCACCCGCTTCACGCCCTGCTCTGGTGGGGCGGCGCCGAGCTGGTCGCGATCGGCGGCGCGTGGGCCGTCGCCCGCCCGCCGCTGTGGCGCATGCTCGCCGCGGGGGTCGCCGTCGCCGCGGCCCCGCTCACCGTGCTGCTCGGCGGGCGCGACGTGTTTCTCGTGGGCGACCCTTTCGTCGGCGCGCTGCGGCACTTCGTGGCCGAGGGCAAGTCGTTGCCCGCCGTCGCCGCGCAGTTCGGCTTCCGCTTCGTCGCCTTCGATCTCGTGTCGTGCCTGCTCCTCGTGATCGCCGCCGGGGTGCTGTGGCGGCGGCGCGAGGCGACTGCCCTCGTCGCGGGATTTCTTGCGCTGATCGTCGCCGCGCTCACGGCGATGGCGGTGCTCGAGATGCGCTGGTGGCTCAACGTCGGCCCGGCGCAGCTGGCTTTGCTGCTGGCCCTGCTCGCGCTCGTGCCGGCGGCGCGACACCGCGGGTGCGCCGCCGCCGCGGGCCTGCTGCTCATCCTCCCCGCCTTCGCCCGCATCGCGTCCGAGCGCGCCGACAACCGCCGCGGCGCCGTGACCGCGACCGATCTCATGCAGCCGCTCTACCGCGACCTCGCCGCCGCGCTGCGCCGCGATCAGCCGGAGGGAGACATCGTGCTGCTCGCCAGCCCCAACGCGTCCGCCGGCATCGGCTACTTCGGGCGCTTCGCCACGCTCGGCACCCTCTATTGGGAAAACGCCCCCGGCCTCCGCGCCGCCGCCGAGGTTTTCTCCGCCACTTCCGACGCCGACGCGGAGCGACTCTTCCGCGCCCGCCGCATCACGCATGTCGCGCATCTCTCCGCCGGAAACTTCCTCGGCGAATACCTGCAGCTCCTGCACCCTCAGCTCACCGCGGAAGAAGCCCGCCGCACCTTCGGCTACCGCCTCAACGCCGGCGCGGATCTGCCGCGCTGGCTCCAGCCGATCCCGTATCGCCGCCCGCCGGGTCTCAAGGATGCCACTCAAGTCGTGCGCCTCTACCGCGTCGCCTTCGATCAGACCGAGGCCGAGCGGCTCTACCACACCGCCGTCGCCTGCGCCGCCGACGGCGATCTCGCCGCGGCCGAGCAGACGCTCGCGGAGGCGGCCTTGCACACGCCCGCCACCGAGCACGCCAAGCTCTTCGAGGCCGCCGGCGCGGGATTCTACGATTTCGGGGCCGACGCCCTTGCCGTCCGCACGCTCCGGCGCGCGCCCGGCACCGCCGTCACCATCGCCTGGATTCTCGCGACCACGCGCGACGATGCCCTGCGCGACGGCCGCGCCGCCCTGGCCCTCATCGAGCCGATCGCGCGCACCGCCCGCGCCGATCCCACCGTGCTCAGCGCGCTCGCCGCCGCCTATGCCGAGCTCGGCCGCTGGCCCGAGGCGGTCGCCGCCGCAGAGCGCGCCCTCGCACACTCCGGGGCCGAGTCCGCCAGGCTGCTCATGATCCGGCTTGACGCTTACCGCCGCGCCGAGCCCTGGCGGCCGTAAACGCGATCCCGTGCCTTTGCTTCGTGGCCGGAGCGATTCGCCTAGGCCGGCGGCCGGGCCTCCGCGCCACCGTGCTCGCCGCGCGTGGCGCAGTTGATCCAGGCGGTCGCCCCGCTGGCGTAGTGCTCCTTTTTCCAGATGGGCAGGCGGGCCTTGGCCTCGTCGATGATGTAGCGGCAGGCGCCAAACGCCGCGCCGCGGTGCTCCGCCGTCACGCCCACCCACACCGCGAGATCGCCGAGCGCGAGGTGGCCGGTGCGGTGGACGCACACCGCGCAGAGCAGGGCAAATTTCACGCGCGCCTCGGCGAGGATTTTTTCGCCCTCGGAGACGGCGAGCGGAGCGTAGGCCTCGTATTCGAGGGAGAGCACGGGCTGGCCCTCGTTGCGATTGCGCACCCAGCCCTCGAACGTCACGCACGCGCCCGCGCGCGCGTCGGCGAGGGCGCGCTGGAGAGCCGCGGGATCGAGCGGAGTGGGGGAGATGCGGAACATGCGGCGCGCGTGCGGTTATTTCTTCACCGCTTCATAAGGTGTCTCGTCCTCCGCGGCGTAGATATGGCCGGCGTCGAGGTCGGCTTGGGAGTAGCCCGCGGGCGTCTTGCCCTCGGCCGGCTTCGGGTCGTCGAGCGCAGGCAATTGGGCCACGAGCTTCATCGTCTGCACGCTCACGGTGATCACCTGGCCGACGAGGCGGATGATGTAGTCCTCGTCGTCGGCGCGATTCGGGTCGCTGGTGATTTCGCCGGCCGCGTCGCGCTCGACGCGGTATTGGTCGATCACCCAGTCGAGCGCGCTGCGGTTGCCGAGCCGGTAGGTGTGCGCCGCGGCGGGGATGCCCTCCAGCGTGAGCCAGTCGTTGTAGATGAGCGCGGTCTTGTCCTTGGACAGCTTCATCCGCTCGACGCGCCAGTCGGGCTTCACGCCCTTCGCCTCGATGCGCTTCAGCTTGAATTCCTTTTGCGACTCGTAGTCCGTGTGGAGCGCGGCGAGTTTTTCGCCGGCTTTGGCGAACGCCGCGAAGTCGGGGGCGAACGGGATGCGCGGCAACTCGCGACGGAGATTAGCGGCGTATTTCTCGCGGTAGGCCGGGTGGTGGAGCACCGCGTAGACGTAGTGAAAGATGTCTCGCTTGGTGAGCTTCACGCCTTCGTAGCGCAGATTGAACATCTCCAGCGCCCAGTCGGTGACGTTGTCGCGCCGGTGCCCGCCGTCGGCGTCGTAGGTGTAAAGTGGGAAGCACTGGAAAGTGTCGGTGCTTGCGCAGAGGTGTAGATCTACGATGTCGGTCGCAACGAGAGCGCTGAACGGGGAGCGCCCCGCGACGTCGGTCACGCAAAGCACGCGATTCTCGCCACTCGTCTTGGGCGTGGGAAAGAAATCGGGGAATTGGTAGATGTCCTCGTTAAAAACACGTTCGAAGAAATAACTGCGCCGAGTGAAAGGCCGATAGAGTGCTGGGCGAATCGTCGATTGCTTGAACTCGACTTCCGTTTCCCGAAGCAGATTGCGCTTCGTGTGCCTGATCCATTTGCAGACCTTCGGGTCGACGCGGAGGAATTCCTCCAGAGGCTCAGGTTTCTTGGCCCGCCGCCATCGGTCGAGTTCGGCGTGGTAGGCCTCGACCATGCGCTTGGCGCGCTTGGTCAGCTGCGCGCTGTCGAAATCATAAACGAGGTCGTCGTTGTTCGATTTAACGCCGTTCGAGAACGTTCGGAAGATCGCGTGTGCATCGAGGCTCTCGACGGCCTTGGCCTCCTTTGAGCCGATAGGGACAAACTTTGAAAAACCGGCGGTTTCATCGTCGTGCAGCCAAGAATTGCGCTCGTCTGGTTTGAGCGTGCGCCACTTCACGCCATCGATGCTCTGTTTCTCTTCGAGCCAACTCCACTTCTTCTCCTTGCGCCAATCTTCGCCGACTTCGGCGTAGCGAATGACCGCCTTGCGCCGTTTCAGCTCCTTTTGTTTGTGGCGGACAAATAGCGCGATGCTAACGCCGACCTGAATGCCAAAGACATTGTGGGTTGTGCCGGAAAGCTTCGGGTTCTTCCGCACGTTGCCTCCGAGATCGACGACGTAGATGGCATCAAAATCTCTTGCGAGATGGGCGCGCACACCGTCCGTTGCGAGGCCATCAACGTAGCCGTTGTTCGTCACGTAGGCAACGATGCCTTCCTCACCAATGCGGTCGCTGGCCCACGCGAGTGCCTTGATGTAGGGATCACTCAGCGAATTCTTGAGCGTCGCAGTGGAGTCGGCAGCGTAGGTGTTGCGGATGCGCTGGTCGAGGCGCGGGTATTTTCGGTTCTTGTTGTTATCGTTCTCGTCCTGCTGCCACGCGTTATACGGCGGGTTGCCGAGGATGACGCGGATGGGCGCCTTCTTCTGCGCGTTCACCCGCTCGGTGTTCTTCGCGAGGTCGAAGGCCATCTCCATCGTCTCGCCGTGGCCGGGCTCGGCGAGTTCGAAGGTGTCCACGAGGCAGAGGCCGGGGAAGGGTTCGTAGCTGCCGGTGCGCTCGAAGAACTCATGCTCCACGTTCTGCGCCGCGATGTAGTAGGGCAGGAGCATGATCTCGTTGGCCCACAGTTCGGAGGTAAACTTCCTCTTGAGCGATGCGGCCGGCAGCTCGCGCATGAGGTGGACGAGGAAGTTGCCCGTGCCGGTGAACGGATCGAGGAAGTGGACGCCCTCGGCGCCGAGGTCCTTGCCGAATTCCTTTTTCAGCAGCTCGCGGATGCTCGCGATCATGAAGCGGACGATCGAGGGCGGCGTATAGACGATGCCCATCGTGTCGGCGACCTTCACGGCGAAGCCCTGGAAGAACTTTTCGTAAACGGTGTTCAGGAACTTCTGCTTCTCGGAAAAATCCTCGATGACGGTCGCGGCGCTCTCGATGGCGACGTAGAAGCGGTCGAGTTTCTTGAGGAAGTCGGCGCGCGAGAAGTGGGCGGAGGCGAGGGCGTCGATCACCTTTTCGATTTCGACGGCGACGACGTTGCGGCGGGTGAAATCGGGGTTGTTGAAGACGGAGCCGAAGAGGCGTGCGGTGAGCAGATGCTGGATGAGCATCTCCTCGATGGCGGAGTCAGCGAGCGAGGGGTTGATGGCGGCGCGGCAGAGCGCGGCGAAGTCGTTGAAGGCGGCGACGAATTTTTTGTTGGGCAGCGTGCCCTTGGAGCCGCGGGCGCGCTGGATGACCTCGGCGAGGCTGCCGCCGAGTTCGGCGACGCGCTCGCGAAACTCCTCGGTCGCGCGCTCCCAGTCGGCGATCACGGGCTCCGTGTAGGCGAAGAAGCGGGCGAGGATGTCGCAGAGCTGCTCGGGCTTGGTGTCGAGGTAGTAATCGAGGACGACCTTGCCATCCTGCATGAGGAGGGCGCGGCGGGGTTGCCAGAAGAGGGTGTTTTTCGCGGGGTAGCCGAGCTTGAGCTTGGCGCGCATCTCGGCGGCGAGATCGTCGGCGTCGTCCTTGTCCTCGATCACGCCGTGCGGGATGCGGTAGCTGTCGAGGAGGACGGCGTCGAGGCGGAGCGGGGCGGCGTTTCTCCGGGAGACGGAGTATTCGCGGACGAGCGTCCACTTGAGGGGGCCGGCACAGTGTTCGATGAGCCGGTGCCACGCCTCGCGGACGGCGGTCTCATGGGTCGCGCCGACGTTGGCCAGCTGGGTCAGGGCGAGGGTGTAGGCCTTGACAGGCGCGGACGTGGGCTTGAGGGCGATGGGATGCGCCATGCGTGCGCTGAGTTGAGGTAGCGGCGAAGCGCAGGGCAACCGCGCAGTTGATCGACCCCAATAACGCTAGCCGCCCGCCACCGGCGGGATGAAGACCACGCGGTCGCCCTCGCGGAGAGGGGCCGATGCGGGGACGAAGGTTTCGTTCACCGCGGCGCGGATGCGGTCGCCGGGGAGCGTGAAGGCGTGGCGGGCGCGCAGCTCGTCGTAGAGGGCGGCGGGCGTGGCGGCGGCGGTCGAGAGCGTCTCCTCGGTGAGGCCGCGCTGCTCGCGCAGGATGGCGAAATACTGGATGCGAAGGGTGATCATCGGGCGCGTGGGACGATTCGCGGGCGGGCTCAGGGCGGGTCAGAGACCCGGCCTACGAGGCGCGGTAGTCTTTTTTGCCGCCGGTCTTTTCGAGGAGGCGCACGTCCTTGATGACGATGCCGTGGGTCACGGCCTTGGCCATGTCGTAGAACGTCAGCGCGGCCACGGTCGCGCCGGTGAGGGCCTCCATCTCGACGCCGGTCCGGGCATGCGTCTCGACGCGGCAATGGATGGCAATCTCGCCGCCGGCGGGATCGGGCGTGATCTCGATCTGGCAGTCGTCGAGGGCGAGCGGATGGCAGAGCGGGATGAGTTCGCCGGTTTTCTTCGCGCCCATCACACCCGCCAGGATCGCGGTCTGGAAGATCGGGCCCTTCTTCGTCGCGATCTCGCCGTCGCGGAGGAGGGCGGCGAGCTCGGCGGGGAGTGTCACGCGCGCGACGGCGTGGGCGGTGCGACGGGTCACGGGCTTGGCGCCGACGTTGACCATCGCGGGGCGGTTCTGGGCGTCGAGGTGCGAGAACATCTGAGGAAGGCCTAATGACTAATGCCAAATGACCAATGGCAAGCTGCGCGCGTCACACGCCCTCAACGCCACGGGAAAAATGGCGCGAGCGTGCCGGCGGGAAATTCCGTCGGCTCCGCGGGCAGCTCGACGAAGCCATCGCTGCCAATCAGGCCGGCAAAATCGCCCGAGGTGTTGCTGGGGTCGGGCGTGGCGAGCACCTCGGCGCGCGGGCCGCGGGAGAGTTTCACGGGGAGCAGGTAGGCGAGCTTCGGCTTGAAGATGACGGGCTGCGCCAGCGCGACGAGCGACGGGGTTTCCGGCGCTAGGCCGCTCGCATGCGCGAGCGCCGGCAACACATAGCGATGCAGGCAGGTGAACGCCGAGACCGGGTTGCCCGGCAGAGCAAAGACGGGTGTGCGCCGCGCGCTCACGCCGAACCACAGCGGCTTGCCCGGGCGCTGCGCGACCCCCTGCAGCAGGCGCTTCACGCCGAGCCGATCGAGCTCGGCGGGCAGGTGATCGAATTTTCCCTTCGAGACGCCGCCGGTCACGATCACGACGTCGAACTCGGCGAGGATATGCCAGAGCCGGTGTTCGATTTCGTGGCGCACATCGCGGAGGTGAAACCGCTCCGCGCCGGGATAGCCAGCGGCGGCCAGCGTCGCGCGGATCGCGTAGTCGTTGCTGCGCCGGATCTGGTGCGGGGCGACGGCGGCCTCGGTCTCCACGAGTTCGTCGCCGGTGGAAATCACCGCGATGCGCGGGGCGTGGCTGACGGGCAGGGTGGCGCAGCCGCAGGCCGCGGCCACGGCGATTTCGCGCCCCGTGAGGCGCACGCCCGGGCGCACGATGACTTCTCCCGCGCGATGGTCGCTGCCGCGGGCGTGGAGGGCGTGGCCGCGGATGAGCGGCTCGACGCGGCCCGTGATCGTGACTGTGGCGCCGTCGCGCTGCGTCTCCTCGTAGGGCACCACACAATCCGCGCCGACGGGCGCGACCGCGCCGGTCATCACCTCGATGCAGGCGTCGGCTGCGGCCCCGAGCGTGAAGGCGCGCATGCCCGCGGCCTGCACGGACTCGACGCGAAAGGCCCGAGTGCCAGCGGCCAATGCGACGGCCCGCAGCGCGTAGCCATCCATCGTCACGCGGTCAAAGGGCGGCAGATCGCGGTCGGCGCGGATCTCGGCGCGCAGCGCGCGACCGTGGGCGGACGCGAGCGGGCAATCCTCGCGCGGAAAGGGCGCGACGGCTTCGAGGATGAGTTTCTCGGCCTCGGCGGGGGTGAGCATGGCGAGGGGACCAAAAGACCAAGGACCACGGGACAAAAGGACTAAATCTGGCAAAAACCTTTTCTCTGTGCCCTCTGTTTCCCTCCGTGACGTCCGTGGCTCATCCCGTTGATCAGTTTTTCCGCCCGCTGCGCGACCTGCGCATCTCGGTCACGGACCGCTGCAATTTCCGCTGCCCGTATTGCATGCCGGCGGAGGTGTTCGGGCCGGGGCACGCCTTCCTGCGCGATCCGCAGCTCATGACGCTAGGGGAGATCACGCGGATCGTGCGGGCGTTTCGCGCGCTGGGCGTCGAGAAAGTCCGCCTCACCGGCGGCGAACCGCTGCTGCGCGCGGATGTGCCGGACCTGATCCGCGCGCTGAAGCAGGAACTCGGCATGAAGGATGTGGCGCTGACCACCAACGGCTGGCTGCTGGAAAAACTCGCGCCCGCGCTGCGCGCCGCCGGGCTCGACCGGCTCAATGTCTCGGTCGATTCGCTGGACGATGCGACGGCGGGCAAGCTCAACGGCCTCGGCTTCAAGGTCGCCCGGGTGCTGCGCGGCATCGACGCGGCGGCGGCGCTGGGTTTCCCGATCAAGATCAACTGCGTGGTGCAGCGCGGCGTGAACGACGCGGAGCTGCCGGCGCTAAGCGAATATTTCCGCGCGCGGGGGCACACGTTGCGGTTCATCGAGTTCATGGACGTGGGTCACACCAACCACTGGGACGCGGGCCGCGTGGTGCCCGCCCGTGAAATCGTGGAGCGCATCGGCGCGATCTGGCCGCTGGAGCCGGTCGGCCCGGCGTATCGCGGCGAAGTCGCCGCGCGCTACCGCTACCGCGACGGCCGTGGGGAGATCGGGCTGATCAGCTCGGTAACGGAGCCGTTTTGCCGCGACTGCCACCGCGCGCGGCTGAGCGCCGACGGCAAGCTCTACACCTGCCTCTTCACGGCGCTGGGCTGGGATGTGCTCGGCGCGGTGCGTGCGCCGGGATCGACGGATGCGGATGTGGAAAATTTTCTGCGCCGCATCTGGCAAGGCCGCATGGATCGCTACAGCGACGAACGGGCCGAGGTGCTCGCCGCGGGCGAGACGCGGGCGAAGGTGGAGATGAGCTACATCGGCGGGTGATGCCGCGCCGTCCTTATTCGTAACGCGCCGACCGGCCCAGGTAGTTCAGCATCCAGATTTCCTTCCAGAGGCGGTAGCGGCCCTCGTGCGTGAACTTGCCGAGATCCTCGCGCTTGCCCTGCGGATGGAGGAAGCCGAGTTCGGTGTTGACCTGATCGAGCTCGCGCTGGACGGCGTTGAAGTCGGCGAGGGGCTCGGTCGTGAACGGCACCGGGGTCACGCCGGCGCGTTGCAGCCGGGCGTGGTGGCGGGCGATGAGTTTGGGCAGGGCCCGGCACCAAGGCGCACGCTCGACGAACCAGTTTTCCGGGTAGAAGCCGCCGAAGGGGACGTGGAGATTGTCGGTCAGATAGCGGCTGCCATCAGCGGCGACGCTGGTGATGGCGTGGCACACCGCGAGGGCGCCGTTGCCCTGCGGGATGAAGGTCACCTGCACCCGGACCTCGGCCTGGGCGTCGTGGTAAACCGAGACGCGCAGGTAAACGCCGCCGCCGATCTCGGCCTTGAGGGCCTGCACCTGGCGGAAGCCTTCGGCGCGCAACCATTCGCGGTCGCGGAGGAAGCGCGGCTGCACCGGCCATTCCTCGCCGGTGGCGTTCACGGAGTAGCGGGGAAACAGCGGCAGCGAACTCAGGCTGTGGGCGGAAATCGCGAGCCAGTTGTAGAGCGTCTCAATGAGGAACCAGCCGACGAACAGCACCACCGCAATGACCCAATAGGGCCGGTCGATGAGCTTGAACTCGGTGCAGACCTGCGCGCCGCCAAAGGCAAACACGAGCCACCGCAGCCACCGGTCGAGAATCGAAAGCAGGGGTGAACCGAGGCGGAGGTTCACCTTCATGAGCACGAGCGACACCACGATCGCCGTGATGATGACGTAAGGCAGCGCAGCTTGCATGGCGGGGGAGTCGGCGGCCGAAGTCGCCACGATCGGACCTGGGCGGAGATCAGCTCAACCGCACGGGCATGATCACGCAGACGAAGCTCTCCAGCGTCTTGAAGACACCGGGGCTGACTTCGTCCTTTAGCTCAAGGAAGACCTCGTCCTTGGTGAGGGCCTTGAGCGGATCCATGATGAAGGTGGGGTTGAACGCCACTTGCAGGTCGGGTCCGCTGTAGCCGATCGCCATCGACTCGTGGGCCTCGCCGAAATCCGGGCTCTGCGCCGTGATCTCAAGCAGGTTGGTCGTGAGCTTGATTTTCACGGAGTTCGCCTTTTCCGAACAGACCAGCGCGGCGCGATGCACGCACTGGAGGAAGAGTTCGCGCTCCAGCTTGATGCGTTGGTGCGTCTCCTTGGGAATGACCTGGTGGTAGTTCGGGTAGTTGCCCTCGACGACCTTGGAGTAGAGGTAAACGTGATCGACGAGGCCGCTGGTGTCCTTGTCCGTCGCGATCTGGAAGGCGGCGCGACGGTCGTTGAAGTTGATCTTTACCTTCGCACCCTTGTCGAGGAGGCGGGTGAGTTCGGCGACGGTCTTGGCCGGGAGGATGATGGAGCCGGCGCTGGCGGCGGGGACTTCCATTTCTTTGGCCATGACAGCGAGCCGGCGGCCGTCGGTGGCGACGAGGGAGAGTTTGCCGTCCTTGAAGCTGAAATAGACGCCGTTGAGGATGTAGCGCGTCTCGTCGCTTGATTGCGCGTAGGAGACACTGCGCAGCATCGTGGCCAGCTCCGCCTGCTCCAAGCTGTAGGCTTTCTCATCCCCAAACTCGGCGAGGGGCGGGAACTCCTCCTTGCCGATGCCCATGATGCGAAACGTCGAGCCGCCGGAGGAAAGTTTGACCGAGTGATTGGGCGCGGCGTCGAAGGAGACATCGACGTTGGGCAGCTCGCGAACGATGCCGGCGAGCCGCTTGACCGGGAGAGTCACGGAGCCGGTTTCCTTCACCTCGGCCTTGATGCGGCAGCGGATGCCGAGATCGAGATTCGTGGTCGTGAGCGAGAGATGGTCCTTGTCCGCCTCGATCAGGACGTTGCTCAAGATCGGCATGGTCGCCTTGGAGCCGACCACGTTGAGGACTTGGGCAAGGCCGTTGGCGAAGTGATCGCGGTTGATTTTGAATTTCATGCGGGGGCCGGCTGGGAGCGGACTCGAGGAGTTAACAAACGCCAAAAGAATAGGGGTTCAATAAGGAATTCTATCCGTATTATTATAGGGAGCCAAAAAGACCAGCAACGTGGCGGCCCACCTATGGCCCGGAGGCAAAAGTTGATCGTGAAGAACCGCCGGCAAGATGCGAACAACCCCGGGGTTGTTCGCAGGCTCCAAGTTGCCGCGATCCAGTGCGCAGGTTTCTCACACGCTGTTCGGATCACGATGGCGGGGTTCTTGGTGGGCGCGGCCGCGGCGCAGGTGACGGAAGAGGCCGTAGAAAATGTAGGCGACGCAGAGGCCGAGGACGGCGATTTCCTTGTAGAAGACGACGAGCACGCAAATCACGAGGCCGATGACAAATGGCCGCACGCGTGTCTGCGTCTGCAGGTCGACATTCTTGCCGCTCGGATAGCGCACGGTGCTCATCATGAGGAAAGCCACCAGCAGCATCATGGGCGGCAGCGCGAGTGACCAGGCCTTCAGCGAGCGGTCGTTTTCAGCGAGCTTGAGCAGGAAGAGCACGGTGGCCGCGACGGTCGCCGCCGCGGCCGGCACGGGCAGGCCCACGAAGTCCTTGCTCGAATCTTTCTTCGGAGCGTGGAGGAGGGGATTGGTGATGACGTTGAACCGCGCCAGCCGCATCGCGGCGCACAGCAGATAGACAAAGCCGATCAGCCAGCCGATGTTGCGGAACCACTGGTATTCCGGGGCCTGGGTGGGCGAGATGATGAGGTAAATCATCATCAAGGCCGGGGCCAGGCCGAAGGACACCACATCCGCCAGCGAGTCGAACTCCGCGCCAAACAGCGACTCGCGTCCGCCCATGCGGGCCAGCCGGCCATCCAGCGCGTCGAAGGCCGCCGACCCAAAGATGAGCCACACGCCATACTTGTAATGCTCGTGCGCGGTGGCGCCGTTGTATTCCCCACTGGCGGCGGTCTCGGCCAGCCGTGCCTGGATGCACTGCACGATGGCCATGAAACCGCAGAACAGGTTTCCCGCCGTCATCAGGTTCGGCAGGAAATAAATGCGGCTCGCTTGCCTGACGCTGTAGGGATCCTCCGGGTCAGGCGGGAATGGCGGGCGGGAGCGGCGCGGCGTCATTTGGTGAGGCTCTCGAGGTATTTCCAGAATTTGGAGTGCTGCTCCACCAACTGCTGCTCCGAGACGGGGAGTTTGTTGCGCAACAGGAAATCCTCGAGCGAGTTCTTGTGCAGGATGTAATCGACGTGGAGCGACTCGCCCTGGGCTTCGAAGTAGAAACGAAAATCCCCGGCCCGCAACCGGTAGAGCAGCTTCTGCCCGCGGCGAAACTGCCCGAGCGGCTCGCGCGGATGCGCCAGGTCGTCCGGCCGCAGCGCCGTGATGGGCGAGATGACGTCGAGCTGCGTGAGCTTGTCGAGCCGGTTGAGCTCGTGCATCGCCTGGGAGGAAAACGTCACCTGATACATGCGGGCCTCCTATCCGGCGCGTAACTGCCCCCGCGCCGGCGCGTCATCGCCGCCGAGCAAGCGCGCCCACAAATTTCATTCGTCCATCCCATGAAAAGCCCCGGTCTAGCCCCCCTCCTTCTCGCCGCAACGCTATTCATCGCCCCCACTTCGACGCCGGCGGCCGACACCCCGCGGTTCCCCGAGGCCTTCCGCGCCCGGATGATGGAGATGTTTGATGCCAACGGCGACGGCCGCCTCGACGAGGCCGAGCGCGCCCGGGCCGAGAAGTTCGCCGCCGAGCGCGGACTCAGCCGCGATCCCGCCCAGATGCGCGGCGAAATCCTCCGGCGCTTCGACAAAAACGGCAACGGCCGCATCGACGAGGATGAGCGCCCCGCCGTGATGGAGTTTCTCCGCCAGCGCGGCCCGATGGCGGCCGCGCCCGCTGCCTCTGCCGAGCCCGTGGCCCCGGCGATTGAGATCGAGCAGCCCGCGCCCGGCCGCCTGGCCCTTGAGCGCCTGATCCGCGCGGCGGTCGCCGCCGATGCCGAGCAGCTCAAACGCTTCGATGCCGACGGTGATGGCCGGTTGAGCGATGAGGAATGGTCCATGGCGCGCCTGGAGATCCAGCAGACCTTCAACGACGGCGTGATCCTCCGTGCGACCGTGGCTGATGAGGAAAAGAAACTGTCGGCCGTCGCCGCCGAAGTCGCCCGCCGCCGGGAAGCCGGCGTGTCAGCCCCCCGGCCTCCCGGGAAACAGTAGGACACGTTTTTGTTTCGCCGCCTCGCGCCGCCCCGCTAGGCCGGGGTCATGCCTGTTACCCTCCCCGACATCCGGGCGGCCGCGCGCCGGATCGCCGGCGGCATCTACGAATCGCCCTGCCCCGACTCGATCCCGCTCAGCGAGATCACCGGCTGCCGGATCGTCTGCAAACTCGACAACCTCCAGCGCACCGGATCGTTCAAGGAGCGCGGCGCGCGCAATGCCCTGCTCCGGCTCCCGCCCGCGCAACGGAAGCGCGGCGTGATCGCCGCCAGTGCCGGCAACCACGCGCTCGGCCTCGCCTATCACGGCCAGTTGCTCGGCATCCCCGTCACCGTGGTGATGCCCGACTACGCGCCGCTGATCAAAATCACCACCTGCCGCCGGTTGGGCGCGCGCGTCGTCGTGCGCGGGGATGATTTCACCGCGGCGCGAGCCGAGGCCGATGCGCTCGTGGCGAGCGAGGGCCTCGCCTACATCCACGGGTTTGATGCGCCCGACATCATCGCCGGCCAGGGCACCGTCGCGCTGGAGATGATGAAACAAGTCCCCGATCTCGATGCCATTCTCTGCCCGATCGGCGGCGGCGGCCTCATTGCCGGCGTGGCCGTGGCGGTGAAGGCGCTCAAGCCGAAGATCAAGGTCATCGGCGTCGAGAGCACGCACACGGGAAACTTTGCCGCGGCGCTGCGCGCCGGGAAACCCGTCACCGTGAAACGCCGGGCCACGCTGGCCGACGGCCTCGCGCCGCTCACCGTGGGCGCCAACTCGTTTGCCCTCGCGCGCGACCGCGTGGACGAGGTCGTGAGCGTGGGCGAGGAGTGGATCGCGCTCGCGATTCTGCGGCTGCTGGAGCTGGAGAAGACCGTTGTCGAAGGCTCCGCCGCCGTGCCGCTGGCGGCCCTGATGGCGGGCAAGGTCCCTGCGCTGCGCGGCCGGCGCGTCGGCCTCATCCTCAGCGGCGGCAACATCGATCCCTCGGTGCTCAGCCGTGTGATCCAAAAGGGCCTTGTGCACGACGGCCGGCTCACGCGCTTCACCGCGACCGTGACCGATCGGCCAGGCGGGCTTGCCGCGCTCGCGCGCGTGATCGCCGATGGCGGCGCGAGCATTCAGGACATCGTGCACGAACGCACCTTCAGCGGGTCGGATGTGTTTGCGGTCCAGGCCGTCTGCACCGTCGAGACGCGCGACCACGCGCATGTGCGCGCCCTGCACCGTGCGCTCAAGCGCGCCGGGTTCCCGCTGCGCGTGCGGCTCTAGCCGCCGCGGCGATCACTGCGGCGGCTTGGCTTCGCCCGGCTCGTCGTCCGCCGCGTCGTCGCCATCTTCCTCGGCGAAGGCGCTCTGCGCGTCGGCGAGGATCCGGGCGGCGGCCTCGGCATGTTCGTCGTCCACCTGCACGCGGATGACGCCGCCGAAGGAATCGTTGAGGACGAAGGCCGCGATGCCGTTTTCCTCGAGGATCGAGCGCAGCAACTCGGCCTCGGCGAGATTGGAGCTGGTCGTGGCGGTGATCATGGTGCGGCCAGTCTGGCGGCATCGGCGCGTTTGGCGAGGCTGGCGGAATGATTCTTTGCGCGTCGCCCCGGGCTTGGATCGCGGGAGGATTTCCTTTCCACTCCCGCACCCCATGAAAATCCCCGCGCTGCTTTCGCTATTCTGCGCCGCCTCGCTCGCCGGGGCGCAGCCGGCGGTGAAAAATGTCCTGCTCGTCACCATTGATGGCCTGCGCTGGCAGGAGCTGTTCACCGGTGCGGAGGATGCGCTGATCAACAAGGAGCACGGTGGGGTCCCCGAGGGTGCGCAGGCGGGGCTGCGCGCGGAGTTCGGCGGCGCGACCGCGGAGGCGCGGCGGGAAAAGCTGATGCCGTTCCTCTGGGGCACCCTCGCGCGACAGGGCCAGCTCTTCGGCAACCGCGCGCTCAACAGTCCCGTGGCCGTGAGCAACGCCGAGCGCGTCTCCTACCCCGGCTACAACGAAATCCTCACCGGTCGCGTGGATCCGCTCATAACCAACAACACCCCGCGGCCCAACCCCAACGTGACCGTGCTCGAGTGGCTGCACGGCCGGCCGGGCTTCGCGGGGCGCGTCGCGGCCTCGGCGGCGTGGAACGTCTTCGTCCCGATCATCAATGTCGGCCGCAGCCGGCTGCCCGTGTTTGTCACGCTCCAGCGGAGCGCGCCCGGCGCCGTGTCGCCGCGCATCGCCGAGATCGAACGCTGGATGCAGGACATCCCGCCCATCTCGGCGAGCGAGAGCTTCGACGCCTTCGCCTACGAGGCCGCGCTCGATCTGATCGCCACGCACCGGCCGCGGGTCTTCCTGCTCGCGCTCGGCGAGCCTGACGAATGGGCCCACGCCGGGCGCTACGATCGCTACCTCGATTCGATCCGCCGCTGCGACCGTTTCATCCGCCAGCTCTGGGAAATCCTCCAGGCCCAGCCCGAGTATCGCGGCACGACGGCGCTCGTGATTTCACCGGACCACGGGCGCGGCGTGCTCGGCGCCGATTGGACGAGCCACGGCCGGAAAATTCCGCGGTCCGAGGAAACCTGGCTGGTTGCGATGGGCCCCGGCATCGCGGCGCGCGGCGAACGCCGCGACACCGCACCCCTCCACCAGGCGCAGATCGCTGCGACCGTCTCGGCGCTCCTCGGCGAGGATTTCCGCGCGGCGTTTCCGGACGCCGCGCCGCCCGTCTCGGACCTTGTCGGCCCCGCAGGCCGCTAGGTTTTGGATCACACTCAATTTTTATGCTCACCTTCGCCCAATTCGGTGCCGGCCGCATCGGCCAGATCCATGCGGCCAACCTCGCGTCCACCGGCGCGACCGCCCTGCGCTACGTCGTCGACGTCAACGCCGCCGCCGCGGCCCAGCTCGCCGCGAAGCACGGCGCGAAGGTCGCCGACGCCAAGAGCGCGCTCGCCGATCCCGTGGTCGATGCCGTCATCATCGCGTCGTCCACCGACACGCACGCCGATCTCGCCATCGCCGCGGCCAAGGCCGGCAAGGCCATCTTCTGCGAGAAGCCCATCGACCTCTCGCTCAAGCGCGTGGACCAGTGCCTCGCCGCCGTGAAGAAGGCGCGCGTCCCGATGTTCGTCGGCTTCAACCGCCGCTTCGATCCCAGCTTCGCCGCGCTGCATGCGCGCATCGCGGCGGGCCAGATCGGCGCCGTCGAGCAGGTCATCATCTCCAGCCGCGATCCCGGCCTGCCGCCGATTTCCTACCTCAAGGTCTCCGGCGGCCAGTTCCGCGACATGACGATCCACGATTTCGACATGGCGCGCTGGCTCCTCGGCGAGGAGCCCGTCGAAGTCTTCGCCTACGGCAGCTGCCTCGTCGATCCCGCCGTCGGCAAAATCGGCGACACGGATTCCGCGATGATCGTGATGAAGACGGCCTCCGGAAAACTCGCGCACATCAACAACAGCCGCCGCGCGAGCTACGGCTACGACCAGCGCCTCGAAGTCCACGGCGCCAAGGGCCGCCTGATGGCCGGCAACCGCACGGCGACCACGGTGGAACTCGCGACCGACACGAGCGTGAGCGCCGACAAACCGCTGTTCTTTTTCCTCGAGCGTTACGCCGACGCCTATCGCGCCGAGCTGGCCGCGTTCGTGGACTGCGTGGTGAACAAAAAGCCACTCCCCGTCACCGCCCACGACGGCCGCATGGCCATCGTCCTCGCCGAAGCCGCCGTGAAATCGCTGAAGACGGGGCGGGCGGTGCGAATCATGGCATGAAGAGAGAAAATGAGCGCTTCCGGTGGACCTTTTGAGCGGTTGGTCATTCAGGCGTTAGGCGATACCTTCATTCAATCTCCAGAAAGTAATAAACGGGCGTGCAGAGACCAAGGTAACATCACCGAACTCACCGACAACGTGAGCGCGTCCATCGGACCAAGATATACCATCGATGTTGCCGAAATCCCTCGTTCCCGTCGCATCGATTGCGCCCGGAACTTCCCCTTGGGAATGCAGACCAACAACGTCCCGAGCGTTCGGGAAATGTAACCTTCCTGATAACCAGCAAGCGCGATCATTCTCTCGCGGTGTCTGGTAGCGTGGGTGGCCCGGAACAAGCGCGACATCTAGCTGGAATATCAAATCAGATGACGCGATCTGCCATCCGAGGACGTAGCTCTCGGAAAGGTCAACTCCGTCAAATTCCGGGAGGGTGGTCCAGTCGGTCATGTGCGGTGCGTTGTGTCGCCTAACAGATAGGAGCCAACTTTGTGGCGCTCATCTCGGTCCTGCAATCTGGGGTGCGCATGGAGCGTTTCAACAGGCAATTCGCTGCGAAAGGCCGGTCGACGGCGATACCGACCACGCTCGCGGTTGACGCAAACCGGGCGACGCGCATGCTTCCCTCATCATGGACTACCGGGCTTTCATCGTGCGCGACCCAGCGATTTGCGGTGGCGAGCCGGTCGTGCGCGGCACGCGCGTGACGGTGCGCACGGTCTTGGCGAGCCTCGCCGAAGGGGCGACGGTCGAGGAACTCGTCGGCGATTTTCCGACGCTCACGCCCGAAGCGGTGCGCGCCATCATCGCCTTCGCGGCCACCTCCGCCCGCGAAGATCTGCCGCTGCCCGCCATGCCTGCGGCAGGATGAAGATCAAGCTCGACGAAAATTTGCCGGAGAGCCTCGCCGTCGCTTTGCGTGACCGGGGACACGAGGTGGACACCGTGGCAGACGAAGGCCTGCAAGGTCATCCCGACAACGACGTATGGAGTGCGGCCCAAAGCGAAGGTCGTTTCTTGATCACACAGGACCTCGATTTCTCGGATGTGCGGCAATTCTGTCCCGGCACCCATGCGGGTTTGCTCCTCGTGCGGCTCAATGTTCCGGGTCGCCTGGCCTTGCTCCAGCGGATCGACGCGTTGTTCGCCACCGAAAGCGTGGAGCAATGGCAGCGCTGCTTCGTCGTTGTAACGGATCACAAGATCCGGGTGCGAACGGTTCAGCGCTGATCGTTCAGCCCTACCGCACCTTTGCGCAGATGATGCAGTCGTGCGGTTCGGGGTTCAAGGGTAGGGGCGACACGTTTCGATGTAAGTGAAAACCTATTTGCCGCGTTTTGATAGACGCGCAATCGTGCCGCCATGCCGCAAGTCGCCATCTACCTCGACAAGAAGACCGCGGCGCGGGTCGAGGCATCCGCGCGGCGGGAGAAGATGCCGGTGTCGCGGTGGATTCGTCATCGGATCAAGGACGGCTACCGGAGCGTTTGGCCGGAGGGTTTTTTTGACCGGACTTTCGGTAGCGTCCGCGATGCGAGTTTTAAGCGTCCGAAACAATACTGACGCGGGTCTTGGGTAGTGCGTGATAGGGGGTCGTTCAGCTTCTGCGTCGTGTCGATTGTGCGGCGGACGGGATTATTTCGTCGCGAGCCAGGGCCACTCGGTCTTGGCCGCGAAGTTGTAGCGGAGGCAGTAGCGGTTGATCGTGGCGTTGGCCCAGCGGCTCACGTAGGCGAGGCCGCGTTCGCGGAGCTGGGGCCGCGGATCGTTGGCGACCTTGAAGGTGGTGAACGCCGCGAAATCCCCCGCAAACGACGCCGGCCAGCCGCGCGAGAGGGGATCGCGCGGGCGATCCTTCGGGGGATTGTGCGCGCGCTCCCAGTGCGCGCGCAGGACGTCGTCCACCACCGGCTCGGTCCCGCGCGCGCCGAAGAGCACGCTGCCGTGATAGCCCCATTCGACACCCACCCATGCGCGGCCGCTGTGGGCGTTGGCGTCGGCGACCGCCGCGGCCGAGCCGGGCACGATGCGGCCGTGCCAATACGCGTGGAGCGCCGTGACGGCGCGCGTGGCGGGATCGTAGGTTACCCAGACGACCTCGTGGTCGCACGGGTCGTTGTCGCTGGGGAAGCCGAAGTCGTCCTCCCAGAACAGGTGGTAGGCGATGATGGGTTTCTCGGGATGGAGGATGGCGACGATGTCCTTGAGTGGAAAAAATTCGCGCGGCACGTTGAAGAGCCGCGGCACGAAGCGCAGGATGAGCTCGCGCTGTGCCGTCGTGGGCTCCACCGGTGGATCGAGGGCGAGGAGCTGTTTGTAGAGCGGCGTGGAGTCGCCGAGGTTGCGCTTGCCGTGGGCGACCTGGGCCTGGCGGTTGATTTCTGTGAGCTGATCAAGATCGGCGGCGAGGGCGGGGGCGACCGCGCCGAGCCAGAATGCCAGCGCGAGCAGGAGCGGGGTTTTCATGGGGAAAGGAGGATCAGCGGACCTTGGCGCACACGATGCAGTCTCGGGGCTCGGGGCCGAGGGTGGGGGCGATGTGCCAGCGGCGGAGGATGCCTTCGCGGGTCAGGCCGGCCTTCTCCATCACGCGGGCGGACGAGGGGTTCTCCGTGTCGCAGAACGCGTAGGCGCGGAAAATCCCCGGCTGCGCGAGCGCCCAGTCCACGAGGTGGGTGAGCGCCTCGGCGGCGAGGCCGTGGCGCCAGAATTTTTTGGCGAGCAGGTAACCGAACATCGCCTTGCCGCCGCCCTCAAGCTTGAGGCCGATGCAGCCGATGGGGGTCTCCGTGCCCTTGAGACAGAGCAGCCAGACGAAGTGGCCGGAGTCGTTTTCCCAGTTGGCCGCGCACTCGCGCAAAAAAACGGCGAGCGGCTCAACGCGCTCGTAAGGGGGCCAGGAGAGATAGCGCGTGACCTCCGGATCGCTGGCGTAGGCGGCAAAGACGGCGGGCGCATCGGCCTCGCGCGGGACGCGCCCGACCAACCGGGCGGTGGCGAAGGTGGCGGGCGGGCGCGGCATGGGGAAAGGGGAAGGAGGAATTGGCCTCCGTTTGTAGGCGGGGTGCCCTCACCCCGCGAGCTGAGACTGGCGAACGCCGAGGCAGCGGGGTGAGGGCACCCCGCCTACATCGGTCTTGGCGCTACGGCTTCTTCACCGCCGGCTCATACCACTCGCCGCGGAGCCAGTCGGTCACGAGGCCGATTTCGTGCGGGGTGAGCTGCTTCTCCTCGCCGAAGGCGGGCATGCGATCGTTTTTCGCGCCGTAGAAGCGCTCATGCTCGGGGTTGGTGATGATGCCGATGATCCACTCGCGGGAGCCGTAGCCGGTGAGATCGGGCGCGGTGCCGAGGTCCTCGCCGTCCTCGTGGAAGCGGTGGCAGTCGATGCAGCTGAGCTTGGTGCCGATGAGCGCCTTGGTGCCGGCGGCGATGAGGGCCTCGTCGTGGCGGTCCTGGTCGCGCTGGACCTTGAGGCGGGCCTCGGCGGAGAGGGCGACGATGGCCTGGGCGAGCTCCTTCTTCCCGGCCTCGTCGAGGCTCGCGACATCTTCCTTCACGTATTTCACCATCTTGCCGCGCTTGTGCGCGGTGTCGCCGAAGTAGAGCGATCCGTCCACCTTGGCGGGGTCAAAGAGGCCGGTGAGCCACGCGCGGCTCGCGAAGCCCTTGAGGTCCGCGGCGGAGGCCTTGTCCTTGGGCTGGCCGCCGAGGCCATCGTGGCCGTCGTAGCGGTGGCAGCTGGCGCAGCTCTTGGCGAAAATCTTGGGGCCTTGGGTGAGGGGATCGTTGCGCAGGAGCGTGACGGCGCCAGTGACCGGGATGCCATCGGGGCCGCGGGCGAGAACGACGGCGCGTTGCGCCTCCTGCTCGGCGGTGCGGACGGCGAGGGTGTAGTCGGGGTTGGTGAGGTCGGCGCGGAAGGCGAGGAAGGTCAGCGCGGCCACGCCGCCCATCATGGCCCAGAGGAAGGCGAGGTTGAAGCGGTGACCGAGCTTCCAGTTGCCGATGAAGGGCATGGCGGCGAGCACGAGCAGCAGCACGGTGGGCAGCACGATCGCGCCCCAGATTTCCGTGCCGCCGGGGAAGTATTTCAGCAGCTCGAAGAGAAACAGGAAATACCACTCCGGGCGCGCCGCGGAGAACGGCTCCGAAGGATCGGCCGGCGCGCCCAGCCCGGCGCCGTGGTAGCGGAAGACGAGGAACAGCACCACGAGCAGCACGGCGAGGCACGCGATGGCGTCGCGCAGCACCTGGTCGGGCCAGAAGGCGGCGTCGGGCCGGCGCTTCGGGAGCTTGGGCGTGAGGCCGTGCTTCCGGAACAGGTAGATGTGGCCGACGATGAAGGCGATGATCAGGCCCGGGATGATGCCGGCGTGCAGCGCGAAGAACCGCGTGAGCGTGTGGTGCCCGTAGTCGTTGCCGCCGACCACGAGCGTCTGGATCGAGGGCCCGACGACCGGCGTGATGGCGGCGATGTTGGTGGCGACCTTCGTCGCCCAGAAGCCCTTTTGATCCCAGGGCAGGAGGTAGCCGGTGAGCGAGAGCGCGAGCGTGAGCAGCAGCAGCACGATGCCCGACCAGAAGTTGAATTCGCGCGGGGCCTTGTAGGCGCCGTCGATCACGACCTGCATGAGGTGGACGACGAGCAGCACCGTCATCGCGTGCGCCGTGTAGTGGTGCACGCCGCGGAGGAACCAGCCGCCCCACATCTCGTGCTGGATGTAGTAAACGCTCTCCCACGCCGTCTGCGAACTCGGGCTGTAGGCGAGCCACAGCGCGAGGCCGGTGACGACCTGGACCATGAAGCAGAACGCGAGCGTGCTGCCCCACACGTAGCGCCAGCGCGCGCCGCCGGGGACGTTTTCAAACAGCGTCTCGTGCAGGAGGCGCTTGTAGCCGGTGCGGTGATCGAGCCAGTCGAGGGCTTTCATCGTCAGACGGGGATCTTCTTGTGCTCGCCGGCGCGGAAATTCTGGAAGGTGACCCAGACCTCGGTGCCCTTGCGGATCTCGACCGGCAGGTCATCGAGCGGGCGCGGGCTCGGGCTCTTGGGATCGAGGATCGCGCCGTCGGTGGCGAACCGGCTGTCGTGGCACGGGCAGAAGAAGTCGTTCTCGCCGGGGCGGTAGTTCACGAAGCAGCCGGCGTGCGGGCACACGACGTTGAGGGCGCGGACCTGGTTGTCCTTGAGGCGCTGGAGATAGACGGCGCCCACGGGGACGTTGTTGGCGCGGTTCCACGCATCGACCTTGGTGGCGAGCACGGGGAACTTCCGGGGCTCGCCGCCCTCGGGCAGCGCGCTCAGCGAGGCCACCAGCACGGAGGCGCCGGCGGGCGATTCGCGGCGCAGCGGATCGAGGAAAACGCAGAGGCCAGCGACGGGCGGGACCGCGGTGATGGCGCCGCCGATTGCGATGGCGGCGGCCTTGGTGAGGAATTCACGCCGGTCGCCGGCGGGCGGCGCAGCGGGATCGGGAGCGGGGGAGTGTTCCATGCCGGGGAAGGTGTGCGCAGACCGGGAACGGCCGCGCGCAGCAAAGACGAAGCAGCGTGCCGGATGGTTCAACCGCAAATCGCGTCACGTAACGAAACGGCGCGGGGGTAGGGCGGCGACTCCGTGCGCCGCCGGATTGGGCGCACCCTGCAAGGCGCGGAGCGGAGTCCGCGCCCTACCCTCCCACCGCCTCGCGCACAAGGCCCGCGATCGCGGGGGGCAGGTCGAGGGCGAGCGCGGCCGACTGCGCGGCGGGGCTCATCTTGCGCCACGTCTTGCGCAGGATATCGACAAATTTCTCGCGCGGATAGTCCGCGTGCTGCGCGGCAAAGGCGCCGATCTCGTTTTCGAGGAAGACGAGGCACGCGGCGTCTTCGAGGGCTTGGGTGCCGGGATTGGTCTTGAGGCCGGTCTTCGAGACCCACGTCGCGATCTCGGCAGCCTCGGCGGCGGGCACGCCGGCTTCGAGCGCGAGCGCGCGGGCGCGCTCGGCCTGTTTGGTGTAGAGCGAGCGGCGCCACGCGAGATAGCCGGCCTTGCCGTCGGGAAACGTGGCGCGGGGCGTGAGCCAGCGCTCGAGGTGCTGCGCGCGCGCGGCGAGGCGCAGGTGCGGCGCGGCGGCGGGGACGAGGCGGGCGACCCACGCCTCGACGCGCTCGCCATAGACGAGCTCGGCGGGTCGCCCGTCCGCGGCGCGGTTGGGATCGGCGGCGTGGGCGGCGTCGATGAGCTGGCGGGCGCGGGCGTGGGCATCCATGGGCCGGAGCTAAAAGTGGCGGAGGGTGCATGGCCACCAAAAGCTCCGGATGGGCGGAGCGTGGCGCGGAGAGGAATTTTTTTGGCGACGCCGCGAGGATTCCGGCCATCGGTGGAAGCCGTGGAGCCGTTACCCCCCGACTGCCGCCGTTGCGGCGTGTGCTGTTTTTCCGAATCGGCGGAATATGTGTGGGTGCGCGGCGACGACTGGTCGCGGCTCGGCGAGCGCGCGGAGGAGCTCGCGCATTTCATCGGCCACCACGCCTTCATGCGGATGCGCGCCGGGCATTGCGCGGCGCTGGACGTGCGGCGCGACGCAGCCGGAGGCACGGAATTTTTCTGCACCATCTATGAGAACAGACCGGAGATCTGCCGCGATCTCGGGCGCGGGTCGCCGGAGTGCCTGGGCGAATTGGAGACGAAGGCCGCGCAAGTCGCGGCGGCCGTGGCGCAGCGCCCCGGCTGAGGCGCGAGGTGTGAAATCATCACCTGTTGGTGCGCAGCACGGGCTTCACATCGGCTGCGCGATGCGTATGGGTATGCGAGTCCCGGGTGCCCCCGCTCCGGGCGACCCGACCCCGCAAACCTCGATCCCGTGTCCGCATGAAAACACCACGCTCCCGTCCCCGCTCTGTTGTTTTGCTTTTCGCCGTCGCGCTGGCCCCGTTCGCCGGGGTCGCGCAGACCGCGCTCGCCCCGGCCCCGGCCGCGGCTGCCGCCACTGAAGCCAAGCCCACCGATGCGAGCACCCCGATTTCGCTCTCGGCTTTCGAGGTCCGCGCCGAGGACGATGTGGGCTACCAGGCCGCCAACACCACGAGCGGCTCGCGCCTCAACTCCCGCCTCAAGGACACGCCCGCCTCGGTCGCCGCGTTTACCCCGGAGTTTCTCGCCGACATCGCCGCGACCAACCTCGAGGAGATGCTCGCGCACGCGACCAACGTCGAAATCGACGTCGAGGACGCCAACGCCGGCTTCAACAATCCCCAGGGCCGCGGCGCAGATGGCAACGACTACCAGTTCCGCATGCGCGGCTCGCCCGCCGGTGCCTCGCGCGATTTCGTCGAGTCGAGCGTGCCCGTTGATCTCTACAACGTGGAGCGCGCCGAGGTGGCGAGCGGCCCCAACTCGATCCTCTTCGGCCTCGGGCAGGCGGGCGGCCTCGTCTCGCTCTCCGGCAAGAAGGCCAACCTCCAGCGCAACCGCACCACGCTCAAGTCGATGTTCGGCTCGTGGCACCAGGAGCGCTACGAGGCCGACTACAACCGCGTGCTCGTCCCGAAGAAACTCTCCGTGCGCCTGCTCGGTCTCTACCAAAATAACGAGGGCTGGCGGCATTGGGACTTCAACGATCAGGCGCGCTGGACCGTCGCCGTCGGCTACCAGCCCTTCAAGCGCACCACGGTCCACGTGTCCTTTGAAAAGGGCCACATGGACAATAATCTCACGCTCGGCTGGAACGGCCAGGATCAGATCACCGCATGGCAGGACGCCGGCAAGCCGCTCACCGACGGCACCGCCGTCCTGCCTGGCCTCAATCGCTTCAACGCGAACAACCAGCGCTTCACCTTCAACTCCCAGAACCGCACCGTCTACAACTACCGCGGCGAATTCCAGACGGTGAATCGCTACGGCGTCGAGACGCTCCTCCCGCCCTCCGTCTCCCCCTACGATTTCAATCTCACCGGCCCGGGCGGCACGCGGCACCAGACGTTCAACACCCGCCAGCTCACGATCCAGCAGCGGCTCCCGCGGGGCGTCGATCTCGAGCTCGCCTATTTTCGCAACACCACCGACGTCGAGGCCCACGGCATGGCCATCGCCGGCGCCAACCTCCGCGCCGATCCCAATCCCACGCTGCCGCGCCCTGATGGCACCGCCGGCACGATCCCTAATCCCTTCGTCGGCCGGCCTTATTTCGAGTCCGTCTGGTTCAAGGACACCATCAAGACCACCAACGAAATCTACCGCCTCAGCGCCGCCGCCGACCTCGGCAAATCCAACCGCTGGTTTGGCCGCCACCGCATCGCCGCCCTCGCCGAGGCCTCCTCGCAGGATCGCCTCCGCCGCTGGCGCGACGAGATCCTCGTCGACGACCGCAACATCCCGATCGTCAACGCCACCACCGCCGAAAACGCGCAGAACCAGCTCACGCGCCGCAACTACATCACCGAGGGCGACTACACGACCTACTACGGCGCCGATCCCACGCTGCCCGTCGCGCCCTTCGTCTACAACGGCCGCACCTACACCAGCACCTACGCCTCGCGGGCCCGTGCGAACACCCAAACGGTGAAAGACATCACGAGCTTCATGTTCGCGGCGCAGAGTTTCTGGCTGAAGGACCGCCTCATCACGACGCTCGGCGCGCGGCGCGACGACATCCAGTTCAAGAACGCGCAGGAGGAACGCGTCACCAATCCCAATGACCCGCGCGTCACCTCCAAGCTCATCGCCGCCGGCGAGTGGTATTTCAACGGCGAGCACGTCCGCCACCGCTACAAGCCCACCACGTTCACCGCCGGCGGCGTCCTCCACGCGACCAAGCGCCTCTCCTTTTTCTACAACATGTCGCGCAACAACGGCCAGCCGCGCTTCGACCGCACCGTGCTCCCCAACGGCGAGGTGCCCGAGCCCACCGAAGGCCGCGGCCGCGACTACGGCGTCATGCTCGACGTGCTGGGCGACGACCGCCTCTTCATCCGCACCACGTGGTTCCAGACCGAGCAGCTCAACGACTCCCCGATTCTGCCCGGCGGCAACGCGCTCGGCGTGGACAACCTGACCACGATGCTCACCCAGCTCCGCAACGTTGGGAAAATCTCCCAGGCCGACTACGACCGCCAGGCCATCACGTGGACCTCCGCCTCGATCGACATCTTTACCAAGGGCCTCGAGGTCGAGGTCGTCGCCAACCCGACCAAGAGCCTCACGCTCCGCGCCAGCTACTCGCACTCCGAGCGGCGCCGCGAAAACTTCTTCACCGAGGTGTTCGAGTTTTTCGACACGCGCGTGCCCCAGTGGCGCGCGCTGCTGAAGGACAATCCCGCCGAACTCGCGACCTTCGAGACCGCCGTGCAGGAGCTTTACAGCGAGCTGGACTTTCAGGTGGACCGGCAGAACTCCCCGTTCGGCTCCCGCCCGCACAAGCTCAACGGCACCGCCCGCTACGCCTTCCGCGAGGGCAAACTGCGCGGCCTGTTCGTCGGCGGCTCGATCCGCTACACCGGGAAAAATTTCATGAGCTGGGACAAGGCGAGCGGCTATGTCTATTGGGGCAACGAGTCGGTGCTGGGCGATGCCTTCGCCGGCTACCGGTTCCGCCTGCCATGGGCCAACGTGCCCGCGACGATGCAGCTCAACGTGCGCAACGTCGGCAACGACTACCGCGCCAACGTCGGCCGCTATAATGACAACTACACCGGCGTCCGCCGCGTGTATCTGAACGAGCCCCGCAGCTGGCGCCTGACGACGACGCTGGAGTTCTGAGGCCAAACCGGCCCGTGCTCGGATCACGCAGGTGCAAGCGCTTCGGCGACGATGCCGTGGCGCCACCAATAATATCGCGCCCAATGGAATTTCGCTTGCTAAGGCTGAAATTTCTGTAATTACAGAAATGTGAAACTCACACCCGTCATGGAGCGCTTCATCCTTCACTGGGGCGAGATGGGCTGGCGCTGGGGCATCAACCGCTCGGTGGCGCAGGTCCACGCGCTTCTCATGCTTTCGCCCAAGCCGCTACCGGCCGATGAGATTGGCGAGACGCTCAACGTCGCCCGTTCGAACGTCAGCACGAGCCTCAAGGAACTCAATGGCTGGGGCCTCGTCCGCACAGTCCATGTCTTCGGCGACCGCCGCGAGCACTTTGAGACGTTGCGCGACGTGTGGGAGATGTTCCTCGTCATCATGCGCGAGCGGAAGAAGCGCGAACTCGACCCTACGCTTGCTACGCTCCGCGAGTGCGCCGCCGAGGCCAGGACCAACAAGGTCGACAGCGACTACACCGCCGCCCGGCTCAACGAGCTCGCCACCTTCATCGAGCTAGCCGGAAGCTGGGCCGACCGGGCACAGGGCCTCTCGCCCGCCGCCGCCAAGCGACTGTTCGAACTGGGCGACAAGGTTTTTCGTATGGTCGGGTAGTTTTGCCACAAAGTTTCTGAGTTCTCAGAAATCACAAAAATAAAGGAATAACATGAACTACGCCGTCCTCGCCTATATGCTTTATCTGCCGGTCTCGATCTTCCTCACGATCTGGGTCGCGCGGACGCTGCACCGCAACGGCCGCGTCTTCTTCGTTCAGGCCTTCCGCGGCAACGAAGCGATGGCCGACTCGGTCAATCACCTCCTCGTGGTCGGCTTCTACCTGATCAACCTCGGCTTCATCTCGTTCGCACTGCGCTACGGCACGAAACCAAACGATCTACAGGAGACGCTCGAGTTCCTGAGCATGAAGATCGGCGTCGTGCTGCTCGTCCTCGGCGGGATGCATTTTTTCAATATGTTCAACTTCGATAAAATGCGCCGCAAAGGCACCCGCCCAGAGGCTCCCGTCGCGGTGCCACCGCCAGTCGGTTGAGCGACTCCTGATGGGCTGCTTGCCATGAAAATCGCCAACCATGATCGTTCGACGCGGCTCGCCCGGGCCGCGTCGTGGGCGGCCGGGCTCGTGGTCGTGGCTTTCGCGTGGTGGCTCGTGCGCGACCGGACGGGCTGGGTCGTGATGCTTGCGGTCGCGGGGACGGAATGGGCAGTGCTGAAACTCACGACCTTCCGTGGCTACGGCGAAGCCGCGAGCTTGTGGCGTGCGATCGGTTATCTCGTGGCGTGGCCGGGGATGAATGCCCGGGCGTTTTTCGGCGCGCCCGCCGAAAACCGGCCCGGCGCTGGCGAGATAGCTTCGGCTGCGGCAAAGACGTTTTTGGGCTTCGTGCTCGTCGCGTGGGCGGTCCGCCATGCGCATGAGGAAGCGGAGCTGACGGTCGCGTGGGTGGCGGTGGTGGGTGTGCTGTTTGCGCTGCACTTCGGTGTGTTTCATCTGCTGTCGTGCATCTGGCGGGCAGTGGGGGTCGACGCCCCGCCGATCATGCGTGCGCCCGTCATGGCCACGTCGCTCGCCGAACTGTGGGGCGCACGTTGGAACCTGGCGTTTGCTGATGCTGCGCGGCGTTTCGTCCTGAAGCCGCTGGCCCGGCCCATCGGTGGCCGCGGTGCAGGCCTCGCGGTTTTCGTGGTCTCGGGTCTTGTGCACGAATCGGTGGTCTCGCTGCCGGCACGCGGCGGCTGGGGTGGTCCGACGGCGTATTTTCTCCTTCAAGCCGCAGGCCTCGCCGTCGAGCGCAGCGCCTACGGTGTTCGCCGCGGTCTCGGGCGCGGCGCGCACGGCTGGCTCTGGACGGTCTTCGTCGCGGTGGCGCCGCTGCCCCTGCTCTTCCACGCGCCGTTTGCCCGCAACGTCATCGTCCCTCTCATCCGCGCCCTCGCGGACATCTTGCCATGAACACCAAGCTCGAACTCGCCCTGAAATTCGCGGCCCTCACCCATCTCGGCCTGATCGCCGCCGGCGTGCTCATGCCGCACGCCACCGGCCTATGGCGCGAATGTGCAAAGTTGGCGCCGTTCCCGCGCACGCTGTTCCGCGTCTACTACGCTTTCATCGGGCTGTGCCTTGTTTCGTTCGGCCTCGGCTCGTGGTTCTTCGCGACCGAACTCGCCAGCGGCACACTCTTCTCGCGCGCGATTTGCGGATTCCTCGCAGCATTCTGGACGATTCGGCTGATCGCCGCGCTGCTCCTTGATGTGACGCCCTACCTCGCGAACGGCTGGTGGCGCCTCGGCTATCACGCGACCAACGTCGTCTTCAGCACGCTGCCGTTCATCTATGCATGGGTGGCGTTTGCGACGTGAATCGGACCCCGGGCGAACTCACCCCGTCGTCTTCAGCTCCTTCACGAACTTCTCCGCTTCCTTGATGGCGGTCTCCATGTCCTCGATGAGGCGGCTGATGTCGCCCTCGAGGGCGCGGTTCGTCGAGTCGAGCTGCGCGAGGGCGCGGGCGTTGAGGTTGTGCTTCAGGTAGAGCACCTGGTCGCGGAAAGTCGCGAGCACCGGGTCCATGCGCTCGGCGGAGCGGCGCATGTGGGAGAGCAGCGTGTCGTAGCGGCCGCGCGTGGCGTCGTGCTGTCGCTGGCTGTCGCCCTTGAGCTTGGGGTTGGTGTATTGCGCGAGCTCGTTGCGCCATTCACGGAACATCGCCTCGGCCACATCCTCCACCGCGGAGATGCGCGAGCGCACCTCCTTCGCGCGGCTCTCGCTGCGCTCGAACTCGCGGTTGAGTTCCTCGTATTTTTTTTGGAGATCGCCGCCCTCGGTCTTGGTCACGGCCTGGAAATGCTGCAGCGCGCTGGCAAACTGCCGCTTCGCGTCGGCCTGCGCCTCGCGGGTCTTGTCCACGCGGTCGGCGAGGATGTCGCGCTTCGCGACACCCATTTTTTCCATCGCGCCGTAGTAGGCCGAGGAGCAGCCGGCGAGGAGCAGGACGAGCGCGATGGGCAGGGAGCGGAAGGTGCGTTTCATGGCGAGGGCGGGTGCGTGGAGAAGAGACACCGCTTGTTTCTTCGCGGCAAGCCCTCCGGTGCCGCGAGTCAGGGTGGGCTGGAGACGCGGCGCCTGCGCCGCGGTCAGGCAAACGCGACGAGGGCGTCGCGTCTCCATCACGCTCACCCGCGCGACATCAGCTCGACAAACATCGCCTCGAACCGCGCCCGGTCGATCGCGCGCACGACATTGACGTCCGGCTCGCCGAGGCCGGGGCCGCCGCCCGGCGGCCAGCTGAGCGTCGCGCCGTAGCCCGCGCCTTGGTCGGTCGCGATGTCCATCGCGAGCCAGCCGGCGTCGGTCACGATGCGGCGGTCGAGCAGCACGGCGGCGGCGATTTCGTCCCACATCGGGAAACCGCGCCCGGCGAATTGTTTCAGGTAGCGTGCGGCCGGGGTGTCGGCGGCGGTGGCGCGCGCGACGAGTTCGTCGGTGAGCCGCGGCTCCACCGTCGCGTCGAGCGGCACGCAGGTGAGGTTCTTCCAGCCCGCGCGCAGCATGATCGAGGCGGCCTCGGGATCGAAGCGGCAGTTGAACTCGACGCGCGGGCTGTGGAGGAACTGCAGCGCAAACTCGTCGGCGGTCGAGATCACCGGGTTGAACGCCCCGCCCATGAACACGAGCCCCTCGGCCAGGCTCGCGAAGCTGTCGTCGAGCCGCGCCGCGAGCGCGAGATTGGTGAACGGTCCCAGCGCGAGGATGGTCACCGCGCCCGGAAACTCGCGGACCTTGCGCACGAGGAATTCCGCCGCGGCGCCCGCGGCCGGCATCGTGTCCGGATCACCTTCGGGGAGCGGCGGGACGACGTCGGCGGGATGGTAGGCCGGGCGGCGCATGGTGTTGTGGTCGGGCCAGCGATCCATCCACGCGCCCTTGTAGGGCAGCTTGCCGTGCATCGCCTCCCAGCGGCGCGTGCCTTCCTCGGAATTGAGCAGCGGATACGTCGCGCCCGCGACGACGGGCACATCGGTGCGGCCGACGAGTTCGAGCAGGCGCAGGGCGTGCGCCGTGTTTTCCTGCACCCAGCCGTCGCCCGTGACTGTCGTGATGCCGAGCACCTCGATCTCGGGCGACTGCAGCACCATGAGGATCGACTGGAGGTTCGAGCCCCCGGGGCCGAACGAATCCTGATCGATGATGACTTTGCGGCGGAGCGAGGCGGGGGAGGTCATGCGCGGAGGCGGCGGCCCGCAGCCGAGCGGACTTTGCGGCGGCATGCAATCCGACTCCTCGCTCGACGCTCCCCGTTGGGCGGCCCACGTTCGGGGCCGAAAGACCGCCCATGAATCTCTCCCCCGAGGAAATGACCTTTGCCCGCGACCTTGTGAAAGGATCGCGCCAGCGCATCCATCATGTCGCGTGGGTCGATCGCGACGGGACGCACCGGCTGACGACCCTCAACGCCGCCGAGATGACCCAGCTCAACCGGCTTTCCGGCCACCTCGGCATCTCGAGCGCCGAGCTGCTCCGCCAGGTCGCGCACATCCCGAACGCGAAGCTTCCTCCCCCGCCAGCCGCGGCTCCCGGGCCCGCTCCGGCGCCGGCGTCCTAGCCCAGGATCCGCCGCAGGCTGTCGAGGTCGAGGATGTTGGCCAGCGACTCCTCCTGCACGACGGCGGCGGCGAGGGCGGCCTTGTCACGCTGCATCGCGCGGATTTTTTCCTCCACGGTGTGCTCGGCCAGCAGGCGATACGCGACGACCGGCTCGGTCTGGCCGATGCGGTGCGTGCGGTCGATCGCTTGCGCCTCGGCGGCGGGGTTCCACCACGGGTCGTAGAGGATCACATAGCTCGCGGCGGTGAGGTTGAGGCCGAAGCCGGCGGCCTTCAGCGAGAGGAGGAAAACGGTCTTGGTCTCGTCGCGCTGAAATTGCGCGACGAGCTCCGCACGGTTTTCCGTCGAACCCGTGATCATGAGGTGGCCGATGTTCTCGGCGACGAGGCGGCCGCGGATGATTTCCAGCATCTCGACGAACTGGCTGAAGACGAGGACCTGGTGCCCCTCGTCGCGCAGCTCCTCGAGGCGCTCGAGCAGGGCCTCGAGTTTGGCGCTCGGCAAATCGCGGTGCGCGGGATCGACGAGCGCGGGGTGGCAGCAGATCTGGCGGAGGCGGAGGAGGCTGGAGAGGACGTTGAAGCGCACGGCGGCGAGCGCCTGGGGCGAATCGACGCCGAGGAGCTGGGCGCGGGCGCGCTTCAGCTCGGCGTCGTAGAGCACGCGCTGCTCGCCCTCGAGCTCGACGATCAGATCGTCCTCGGTGCGCGAGGGCAGCTCGGGGGCGGCCTGGGCCTTGGTGCGGCGGAGGAGGAAGTGGCGCACGCGGCGATGGAGGCGCGCATGGGTCTCGGGGTTGAGATCGGTGTAGTGCCGGCGAAACGCCGCCTGTGGCCCGAGCAGGCCGGGCTGCGCAAAGGCGAAGAGGCTCCACAGATCCGTGAGGCGGTTCTCGATCGGCGTGCCGGTCAGCACGAGGCGATGCTGGCTCGGCAGGCCGCGCGCGACGGTGGCGACCTGGCTGCCGGGGTTCTTGATGAACTGGCCTTCATCGAGCACGACCACATCCCAAGGCTGCGCCTGGAACCATGCGGCGTTGAGCCGGAGCTGCGTGTAATTGGCGACCGTGAGCTGCGCTCCGGCCAGCGCGGACGCGGAGCCGAGGCGGAGGGGATCGAAGGCCGCGGCGTGCAGGTCGGGCGCGAAGCGCTCGGTCTCGGCGAGCCAGCCGTGCGTGACGCTCTTGGGGCACACGACGAGGGCGCGCAACGGGCCGGCGCCGGGCGAGCGATTCTCCGCGAGGTGCAACAGCCAGGCGAGGGTCTGCACGGTTTTGCCGAGGCCCATGTCGTCGGCCAAAATTCCGCCGAGGCCGAGCGCGGCGTGATGCGCGAGAAAGTGGTAGCCCTCGATCTGGTAGGGCCGCAGCGTGGCGCGGAGGCCCGCGGGCAGGGGCGGCGGAGGTTGGGCGGCAAAGGCCGCGGCCCGCGCGCGCAGGGTGGCGGCGATCTGCGCGTCGCGCTCGGCGAAGAAGTCCGCCTGCGCGGCCAGCTGCATCGCGTGCAGGCGGTGCGTGCGCGGCTTGCCGTCGGCGAGGACATCCGCGGCGTCGAGCCCGAGGCGATCAAGCGCGTCGCCGGTGGCGCCGGATGCGTCGCCTTTCTCGAGTTCGATGCGGCGCCAGCCGTGGCGCGGGAGGCTCACCCACTTGCCGCGCGCCTTCATGAGCAGGGCGATTTCCTCGGTGGAGAGCTTGGTGTCGGAGACGCGGAGCTTGACCGTGAGGTTGAACCAATCGCGACCCGCGGCCTCGGCCGGCGCCGCCGCGATCTCCACGTGCGCGAGCACGGGCGCCTCGAGCAGATGCCCGAGACCGGGAGCGACGTCCACCTTCAGCCCCGGGGGCAGCGTGGCGTGCCAGGCGATGAACGCATCCGGAAAATCCGGGCCGGTGTCGCGGCCCCACGCGGCCTCGTTTTCGCGCCAAGCGAGGTCAAACGCCGCGAGCCGCGGGCTCGCTGCCTGCGCCGCCGCGAGATCGAACTCCAGCAGCGGCTCGCTCGCGCGCCGGAGCGGCGGGGCGCCGCGCGGCGTCCACTGCCAGCCGCCCGGCGTCCAGTGCTGCTCGATCGGGTGATCGTCGGCGCGGGCGAGGAGCTGCGCGCGAAATTCCAGCGAGTCGGGATCATCGGGCGGTGAAGTGAGCCAGCACTTGAGCAGCGGGCGGAGCGCGAGGCGGCGGACGTTGCTCTCCAGCTCCGCCGGCAGGCGGAGGCCGGCGGAGCGGAGCTTGGTCATCAGCCGCGAGTCGCCGAGCGCGGCGGTGGGCAGCGGCGCATCCGGCACGGGCGGCGGGCCGCGCCAGACGTGGTTTTCAAAATAGTAGAGCGGCTCGGGGCGCAGCGTGACGAGCGTGGCGCGCGCCGCGGATCGGCCATCGGGCGTCACGAGTCTCAACTCCAACCGATCGCGGGCGGTCGCCGAGACGCTCGCCTCGAGGGCGAGGGCCTGCGGTTCGACGACGAGCGGCTGGCCGTCGGGCAGGACGATGGCGCCGCGCGCGGCGCGTGTGCGGAAAAGATTGGCCGTGGCGTCCATCGGCAGGGCTTGCCGCAGCGTCGGGGCCTGAAAAGCCGGGCTGCACTCGGCGGCGAGCGCGAGGCCGAGCGCGGCCTCGGCCGGCGCGAGGTGCTCAAAGTCCGCGGGCCGCGCCCCGGCCAGCGTGGCGAACCAGCGCTGCGGCGGTGAGCGCCAGCGCCCGCCGGCAATCGACCGCACCTCGATCGCGAGCCCGCCCTCGGGCCGCACGCGGGCGCGCAGCCCGGCGACGTCGCTGAGCGCCGGGTGCGTCGAACCCGTGCCGGCGGCGGGCTCCCCGGTGTCGGCGAGCGCACGTTGCCACGCGGCCAGTTCCTTCTGCACGAGGTTGTGCTCGATGGCGGCGGGGATGGGGCCGGTGTCGGTGAGCGGCCGGAAAACCTCCGGAATCGGGCGGTCCGCCAGCTCGTAGTCGTGCGCGATGAACTGCCACAGCGCCCACGGATCGGCCGGCGCGCTCGCGCGATCCCACCAGCCGGCGAAGGCCGGGGCGTAGAGCGGCGCCCCCGGCGTCGGCGTGTGCTCGAAGCCGTGGCGCAGGATCGTGCCGGGGTAGAGCGTGCCGTGCGACTGGGCGAATTCGGCGAAGAGCGCCGCGAGGTTGCCGAGTTGGTTCAGCTCCGCGGCGGTGAGCGCGCGACCGAGTTTTTTGGCAAGCACGGGGCTCCATTTGGCCGTGAAGGCGTTTTTCTCCGGCGGCGGAGGCGGCTCGGCCGGCGCCGGCGTGGCGGGCGCGACCTCCACCTCGGCGGGCGCGGGCGCCTCGACCTCGGCGATCCATGCGAGGCCGGCGGCGTAGGCGTGCTTGCAATCATCCTTGCGCGGGCACGAGCAGCGCGAACTCCAGCGGCCGCGCGTCAGAAACAGCGTCACGCCGTAGAGCTCGGAGCCGATGACGCGCGCCTCGACATAGTGGTCCGCCCCCGCCCAGACGCGGCGCACCTGCTTGCTCTCGAAATACGCCGCGCCGCGCTCGCGCGCGTGCGGCGGCAGCGCGGCCAGCCACGCGCGCAGGGCCGCCAGCGCCTCGGGCGTCTGGACACTGCGCACGATGGGCGAGCGGAATTTGGCAGCCACGGTGGGCGGGAGGAGGAGCGCGCCGGGAGCGGCGCGCGCGGCCTCAGTAAACCTGCTCCTCGAGCAGCGCGAAGAGCTCGGCCTCGGTGATGCGTTTTTGCGCCATCGAGTCGCGCTCGCGGAGTGTGAACGTGTCGCCCGGCTTCTCGACCGTGTCAAAGTCGATCGTCACGCACCATGGCGTGCCGATCTCGTCCTGGCGGCGGTAGCGTTTGCCGATGTTGCCGCCGTCGTCGTAGAACACCGCGTAGCGGCGCTGCAGTTTCTTGTAGAGATCGTGGGCGCGCTTCGTCAGCGCCTCCTTGTTTTTCAGGAGCGGGAGCACGGCGACCTTCACCGGCGCGATGCGCGGCGAGAGGCGGAGCACGGTGCGTTTCTCGACGTTGCCCTTCTCGTCCTTCACGTCCTCCTCCGCGTAGCCGGCGCAAAGGACGGCGAGCAAAATGCGGTCGACGCCCACAGCGGGCTCGATCACGTGCGGGACGAATTTCTTCTTCGTGGCCTCGTCGAAGACCTCCTGCGGCTTGCCGGACGCCTGCGCGTGCTGGCCGAGGTCGTAGTTGCCGCGGGCGGCGATGCCCCACAGCTCCTGCACGCCGAAAGGATACTTGAACATGATGTCCACGGTGCCCTTGGAGTAGAACGCGAGCTTCTCCTTCGGGTGCGCGTAGAGCGAGAGGTGCGACTCGGGCAGGCCGACGGAGATGAGCCACTGGCGGCACCACTCGATCCACTCCTGGTGGCACTTGTCCCAGTCGGCGTCCTCGTGGATGAAGTATTCCATCTCCATCTGCTCGAACTCGCGCGAGCGGAAGATGAAGTTGCGCGGCGTGATCTCGTTGCGAAACGACTTGCCGATTTGCGCGATGCCGAAGGGCAGCTT
>JAEUHC010000027.1 GCA_016794785.1 Opitutaceae bacterium
CGGTCTGCGCCAGCAGGACGAAGCGGATGATCTCTTCCATCGGAGTGATATTTTGCCAGGGCATCTTGCCCGGCTTTTTCGGTTACTTTGGTGTAACCCATCACCCCGGATTGTTTGTCACCTATCTCGCCGGTTCATACCCCCAATCTCTCATGTCAGTTGGCTCAGAGGCTGGAAGCAGACGCACGTGATCGAGTTGAAAGCGCCCGATCCGAATCGCGATGGTGAGCAACAGCTCATGGGCTACGCCAATCGTATCGGCATAGTCTTCCATCTCGATCCAGATGGCCTGGCCGTGGAACTTGGCGGAGAATTTCTCGAATGTCCCCCTGAGCGGGGCCATGAGGCCGTGTTGCGCCGTGACGGCCATTATCTTGCCCGTGTCCGAATCCACTTCTTCGGTCCACTGTTCAACCAGCTTCGACTCATTCTCGGACAGGGTTGACTCATGCGCGTTGTCCGGTGCAGCCGGGGGCACGCCATGCACGAACTGGTAGCTGAACCCGCCTCTGGGCAGCGCCAAGGTCAGGCGTTGGAAAACCTCGAACAACAGCAAGTCGGTGCGCGGCGTCTGGGTGACGATGAGGCGGTTGGCAGCAGCGATGGCGCCAAAGTTTCCGCCGCGGCTGATGGTCGGGCGATACTCCACGCCGAAAAGCAGCTCCACTTTCTTGAGATCGCCCGGGGTGTGGCAGATCCAAGCCACGCGAATGCCGGCATCGGCATCCAGCACATGCTTGATCATCTTGACGCACCGTAGATCGCTCGCCGAGTAGCCGCAGACCAACAACAAGCCGGGCAGGAATCGCTCCGAGCCTGATGCCGCCTTGACGTGGCGATCATACCCGCAGACATAACGGAAGAAGTAATCGCGATCCTTGATTGTTGGCGGGTGGTCGATCGAGTGGTCGGCCCGGGTTTCCGACAAACCGCCGTGCAACTTGACGACGCAATTGTGGGCATAGACGGTCTCGGGTGCCGGCAAGCCGCCCTTGATGCTGACCTGAAACACGTCGTAATGCTCACCCATCTCGGCAAAAGCGTCCTCGATGAGTGAGTCGAAATTGGTCGTGAGGATCGTGGTGATGCCGGCGCGGTCGGCCAGATAACAGAGCATGTTGTGGCCGAGGTTGGGTTTCCGCCCATGCGTCATGAAATAGTTGAAGCCATCGATGATGGCTTGGTTGGGCTCCTCGGCGAGTTGGAGACTGATGCCGCCCTCATCCTGCCGCAGGCAGGCCAGAAAGTTGAGGGCGCTCGTCCAGTCGCAGAGGGCATGAAACGCGCATTCCCGGACGTAGGTTTCCGAAGTGTCGGACAACTTGGGCGGCGGCAGGTATCGCGGCACAATGTGCCCGCCATGCTTCCGCCAAAGGGATTCGAGTATTTTCTCATCCTCCTGCCAGTGTTCGGACTTGGTCCTGATGAGCGCAGGGCGGCGAACAAGCTCAACGGGATCGTGGCCACCCGGGCGTTGATCGAATTCTTTTTCCAAGGCGGATTTCAAACGCTCAACCTCCGCGCTTGTGGGAAAGTCCGGCCACCCGTGTTTGCGGAGATTCCAGCGGGTCTGCGGTCTTTCGGCTTCGGAAAGTCGATCCGTCCAGTCCGATTTCGAGGAGCGTGGACCCGTGTCCTCGGCCTGAAGGACACAGCTGAAAACGACCCATGCCAGATAGGAGTCGAACTTCTGGCCTATAGTGATGCCGGACGCCGCTGAGAACCCGCTGCCGACAAAAGGCACGAGTCTATGGCCGTGGCGAACTTGAGCGGCGATCCACTCAGCGAAGATATGCGGAGCCAGTCCCTTGAGGGGCGAATCAGAACTAGAGGCCATGTTGAAGGGGGAGGCGCGGGACAATGGCGTGTGCCGTCCGCGTGGGAAGACGATTTTGGGGGCATGGGAAATTGGCTTTTGGTGCGCTTGCCTCGCAAGCGGCCTACGGTAACTACAACGATATGCCGCCTCGCTTGCTCGCTCTCATAGCTGCTACATTTTCGTTTGTCGCCAACGTGCTCGCGGCCGATACGTCCGCCGCACTGAAGCCGCATGTCCTCTTCATCCTGGTCGACGATCTCGGCTGGGGGGATGTGGGTTTCCACGGCGGCGAGATCAAGACTCCGCACATCGATGCGCTGGCCGCGGCGGGGGCGCGGCTCGATCAGTTTTATGTCCAGCCGGTCTGCTCGCCGACGCGGGCGGCCTTCCTCACTGGCCGCTATCCGATCCGGCATGGGCTGCAGACCGGGGTGGTGCGGCCTTGGGCGCGCTACGGCCTGCCGCTTGATGAGCGCACGTTGCCGCAGGCGCTCAAGGAGGCAGGCTACACCACGGCCATCTCGGGCAAGTGGCACCTCGGGCACTTTGAGCCGGCTTACCTGCCGACCCGGCGCGGCTTTGATCATCAATACGGCCACTACAATGGCGCCATCGACTACGACACCCATGAGCGCGACGGCGGCCATGACTGGCATCGCGACGACAAGGTGAACCGCGACGAGGGTTACGCCACGCATCTGATCGCGCGCGAGGCGGTGCGGCTCATCGCGGCGCAGAATCCGGCGCGCCCGCTCTTTCTATACGTGCCCTTCAACGCCGTGCACAGTCCCCATCAGGTGCCCGCGCGCTACATGGAGCCCTACGCGAACATGAAAGGCAACCGCCGCATTTATGCGGGTATGCTCGCGGCCATGGACGAGGCCATCGGCGAGATCGTCGCCGCGCTGGAAAAGAAAGGTGTGCGCGACAACACGCTGATCGTTTTCTGCTCCGACAACGGCGGCCCTTCGCCCGGGGTCATCACGAGCAACGGCCCGCTCCTTGCGGGCAAGGGCACGCTCTACGAGGGCGGCGTGCGTGTGCCGGCCATCGCGGCTTGGACCGGTCGGATCAAGCCCGGCTCGATCGTCAGCGCGCCGCTGCACATCGTCGATTGGTATCCCACGTTGCTGAAGCTCGCCGGCGTCTCGCTGACTCAGAAGCACCCGCTGGATGGTCGCGACGCGTGGCCCGCGATCACGCAAGGCGCGCCGTCGCCGCACGAGGACATCCTGCACAACATCACCCCCGCGGGCGGAGCGATTCGCGTGGGTGATTGGAAGCTCGTCGCGGGCGGGCGTTTTTCTGAAACCGAGAACCCCGACGCCGCGGCCAAGAAAAACAAAAAGGGCGGCAAAGGCGACGCGCCGGCCGATGGCATCGAACTCTTCAATCTCAAGACCGACCCCTACGAAAAAACGAACCTCGCCGCGCAGCAGCCCGAGCGGGTGAAGGCGATGCGCGCGCGCCTCGACGCCTACGCGAAGGCCGCAGTGCCTGCCAAGCAGTCCCCGGCCGCGCCGGACTTCAAGTCGCCGGCGGTGTGGGGAGAAGGGAAGTAAGCTGTCCCGTCCGGCAGGGCGCGGACTCTGCTCCGCGCCCTTTCCTCGCACACGCTGCTGTTCAGAAAAGGCGGCGATCGGAATCGCCACCCTGCCTGTTCAAATCACAGCCCGGCGATTTCCCAGCCCTTGCGATAGGTGCGGCGGAGGTGGGCGTTGGCGCCCTTTTCGTTTTCGAAGCGGAGATCGGCGGCGTTCCATTGGAGCGTCGTCTGCGGGAAACGCACGGCCACGCTCCCGAGGAGCACGGACTCCGTGAGCGGCCCGGAGTAGTCGAAGCTCGCGGAGGGCGGCTTGGTGCCGTTGAGGCAGGCGTCGGCCCAGAGGGACCAGTGGTGGCCTTGCTCGGCGTCGGGCAGCTTGAAGTCGCTGAATTTCGCCACGGGGAACAGCCGCGGCGCGCCGATGTGCGGCACGTGCAGCACGCCGGCGGTGCCGATGATGATGGAGCCCTGGCTGTCGTCCTCGCCGCGCTTCCGTTTCTGCGCCTTGCCGGTGGCGTCCACGCTCGTGACCTCGCCGGTCTTGGGCGGCGCGATGAGTGCGCGGATCTCCGCGGGCGGGCGCTCGTCGCCGTCATACCACGTGACGGGCACGGTGTCGCCGGCGGTGAAGGGCGTGCGCGGAAAGACGTAGCGGATGCGGGCGTTGATGGCCCAGTTCCAGGCGTCGGGCGCCGGACCCTCGGAGCGCACCGAGATCGGCGCGGTGAGCGCGAGCGCGGCGAAGACCGGATCGAAGATGTGGCAGCCCATGTCGCCGAACGTGCCGGTGCCGAAATCGAGCCGCTTGCGCCAGTTGCCCGGGTGATAGTAGCCGTCGCCGACGAACGGTCGGTCGGCCGCGACGCCGAGCCAGAGGTCCCAGTTCAGATCCTTGGGCGGCGTGTCGGCGCGCTGCGGCGGCCGGCCGGTGTCGCCCCACTTCTTGCTGCTCCACGTGTGGACTTCCTTCACCTTGCCAATGACGCCGCTCTGCACGATGGCCACGGCCTGCCGGTAAACTTTGTAGCTGTGGATCTGGATGCCCATCTGCGTGACGAGCTTCTTCTCGCGGGCGAGGCGCGTGAGGACACGGGTCTCGTGGATGTCGTGCGCGAGCGGTTTCTGGCAGTAGCAGTGCTTGCCGAGCTGCATCGCCGAGTAGGCGATCGGCGCGTGCATGTGGTCGGGGGTCGAGACATTCACCGAGTCGAGGTTCCGCGCCTCTTTGTCGAGGAGCACCCGCCAGTCCTGGTAAACCTTCACGTCGGGAAATTTTTCCTTCAGGGCCTTGGCGCGGGACAGATCGACCTCGGCGACGGCGACGAGCTTCACGTAGTCGTTGCTCATGATCGCCTGGATGTCGTTGAAGGCCATGCCGGCGGCGCCGAAGCTCGCGTGGCGCAGGACGCGGCTGGGCGCGGCGGCGTGGAGGTTGCGCGCAAAAAAGGGCGCGGCGAGGCCGGCGGCGCCGAGGGTCTTGAGGAAAGTGCGGCGGGTGGGGGGGAGCGGGGTTTTCATCGAAGTGGCGGGAAGTTGAGTGGCGGACCGCCGCGTGGCAATCCGTGTGTCGCGGCACTTGCGCTCGGCGAGCACATTCCCAGCCTCGTCGGCATGGACTCCCCGCTCCTTACCCGCCGCGCCGCGCTGAAGACCCTCGCTGCCACGACCGCCCTGACAGCCATGAGCCGCGCCGCCGATGCCGCCGCGCCGGTAGGCGTGAAGCACGGCCGCATCCAGCAGTCCGTGGTGCCGTGGTGCTTCAACCCGATGCCCGTGCCCGAACTGGCGCGGCACGCGGCGGCGCTCGGCCTCAAGTCGGTCGAGCTTTGCGATCCGAAATTCTGGCCGGAGCTGAAGAAGCTCGGCCTCACCTGCGCGATCGCGGGCAGCCACGGCTTTGCCAAGGGCTTCGCCCATCCCGCGGAGCACGCCGAGTGCATCGAGCGCTTGCGCACGCGCATCGACGAGTGCGCCGCCGCGGGCGTGGAGCGCGTGATCACGTTTTCCGGTTTCCGCCGCGGGCTCTCCGACGAGGTGGCGATGAAAAACATGGTCGAGGGCCTGAAGAAAATCGTCGGCTACGCGGAGCAGAAGCGGGTCACGCTCTGCCTCGAGATGCTCAATTCGCGCGACAGCGTGAACATGAAGGGCCACCCGGATTATTTCTGCGACGACATGGAGCGCTCGGTGGAGATCTGCCGCCAGATCGCCTCGGAGCGGATGAAGGTGCTGTTCGACATCTACCACGTGCAGATCATGCACGGCGACGTGACCGTGCGGATGAAGAAGCACTTTCCCTACATCGCCCACGTGCACACCGCCGGCGTCCCCGGCCGCAACGAGATCGATGACACCCAGGAGATCAACTACGCGCCGCTCATGCGCACGCTGCTCGAGCTCGGCTACAAGGGCTACGTCGGGCAGGAGTTCATCCCGACGCGCGCCGACAAAATCGCCTCGCTCGCGCAGGGCGTGCGCATCTGCGATGTCTGAGCACCGAGCCCGATGAAGTTCGGCATCTGCAACGAGATTTTCCAGGGCTGGAAGATCGATGACGTGTTCGCGCACTGCGCTCGGCTGGGCTACGACGCGGTCGAGGTCGCTCCGTTCACGCTGGCGAAGAGCGTCAACGACATTCCCGCTCTTGAGCGCGTCCGCATCCGCGAGTCAGCGGCGCGCGCGGGCATCGCCATCTCGGGCATCCACTGGGTGCTGGTGCAGACGGAGGGCCTGCACCTGACCTCGCCCGATGCGGCGACGCGTGCGCGCACGGCGGACTATTTTTGCGCGCTCACGGATTTTTGCGCCGACCTCGGCGGCCGGACGATCGTCGTCGGTTCGCCGAAGCAGCGAAGCCTTCTGCCGGGCGTGACGCAGGCGCAGGCCTGGACCTGGGCGCAGGAAGTGTTTCGCCCGGCGGCGCGCACGGCCGAGGCGCGCGCCGTCACGATTTGTTTCGAGCCGCTGCCGGCGGAGGATACGGACTTCGTCAACACCGCCGTCGACGCGATCCGCTTCGCGCGCGGGCTTGGTTCGCCGAACTTCAAGGTGATCCTCGACGTCCGCGCGATGAGCCACGAAGGGAAGCCCATCGCGCAGATCATCCGCGAGAGCCGCGGGGAGTTTGCCTACGTGCATGCGAACGACGCCAACATGAAGGGCCCCGGTTTCGGCGACACCGATTTTGGGCCGATTGCCGCGGCGCTCCGCGAGGTCGGCTACGACGGAATGGTTTCAGTCGAGGTGTTCAAGTTCGACGAAGGCCCCGAGGCGATTGCGGCGAGGAGCCTGGAATATCTGCGCAAGGTGTTTGCGTAGGAGCGCAGTCTTGCTGCGCCTGGATGGCGGGCGAAGGGCGCAGCAAGACTGCGCCCCTACGGGATGCCGTCACCAACTGAGCGGCATCCCGCTCGCCTTGAGCTGGGCCTGATAATCGGCGAGCAGTGCGGGCTTGGCGCGCACGGCGCGGGGCGGCTCCTTTTTCGCGCGGCAAAAGGCGGCGAGTTCGCCGACGGCCTCGCCGATGTTCCACTCGACGGGATGCAGGCGGTAGCAGCCGTTGGTGAGATGGGTGACGCCGAGATTCTTGCAGGCGGGGAGCAGGTTTTCGACGCGCCGCGGGAGGAGCGCGCCGAGGGGAATCTGAAAGGGCCGGGCAGGGAAATCGATGTAGTTGTCGCCGCCGCTGCTCGGGTGGAGATCGATGGCGTAGTGGCCGATGCCGACTGAGTCGGGGAACTGCTCCGCGGTGACTGTAGCGGCCGGCTGTCCGGTGATTTTTGCGCGGGCATCGGTGCCGACGTGGTTCTCGGTCACGGTGAACTCGGCGCGGATGCGGCGGCTCTCGCGCACGTAGGGATACTTGGCGAGGCCGTCCTCGGTGCCCACGATGTCCGGGCGCAGGCGCAGGCCCTTCCAGCCGGTGCCGCCGTCGGGCCGCGGGCATTCGGTCTGGAGCCAATAAAGCCACGACAAGCTGAGCTGCTTGCCGGCCTCGATGTGGCGGGCGGCCTCGGCGGGCGGGACTTCGCAGAGGTTGCCCAGCATGTAGTCGTTCTGCGGCCAATTCACGAGCGTGACGTCGCCGTGGTAGGTGCCGGGAGCGAAGTTCGACCGATCGACGATGCGGCGGTAGCGGAAGAGGCCGGTGGCCTTGTGCGGATCGAAGCCATAGTTGAAGGGTTTCAGCGTGCGCGGCTGTGAATAGAAAAGGTCGAGCAGCTTGCCGGGCCAGGGCGGGTTGAGCTTCGGCACGTGGCCGCGCCAGAAGGCCCAGTCGCGCGGGCGTTCGAGGGTGTGGTCCTCGCCGTGCAGGTAATCCATCGCGAAACAGCACGTGAACGACTGGTGATTGTGCGGCTGGGCCTCGAGCGGCGCGCGCTCCTCGCCGGTGTCGCGACGCGATTCGTAGCCGATGACATATTCCGTCTTCGTGAGCGGCAGGAGGTCGCCGAGTTCGGTGGCGTCGGCAAACATGGGGGCGCGCAGCACTCGATCGTGACCGGACTGGAGGCTGCGCACCCGCACAGCCTCGACGCGGTCGCCGGTGGCGAGGGCCGACTCGGCACGGTGCAGACGGAGAATACGCACCCGGCCGCTGGCCACGAACGGCGCGAGCATCTCCTCCAGCACGGCGAGCGCGACGCGCGGCTCGTGGCAGAGCTTGGAGACGCTGCCATTGCCGGGGTTGAGCCGCGGGTTGGCGCGAGCCTCGGCGGTCAGGGGAAAATTGCGCGCGTAGTAGGCGCGCACGCGCGTGCGGAATTCCTGATAGCTGCGCGTGGCGCCCGTGGTCTCGACCAGGGCATTCTCGTCGGGCGGCACGGCCTGCGAGGTGAGTTGCCCGCCGATCCAGTCGGTCTCCTCGGTCATGATCACCGAGAGGCCGCGACGCGCGGCCGCGAGCGCCGCGGCGCAGCCGCCCGTGCCACCGCCGATAATCACGAGATCGGTGGCGAGTTCCTTGGCCGGTGCGGCGGGTCGCGGCGCGGGTGCAGACTGCGCGGGGAGGCGCCAGGGCGCTGCGAGGGTGGCGGAGGCGAGAAGGCCGGTTTGCTGGAGAAAAATGCGGCGGTTCATGACTTCGTGGCCCGTATCGAAAGAGGCGGGATTGATGCGATTCAATAGGCGCCCTTGACCGCGAACGTCCATGACTGGCCGACGGTCTCGTTCCGGGTCATCGCGGTGGGACCGGAGGCGAAGCGCTGCATGTTCACGTAGGGCGTATCGAGGATGTTTCGCACACTGATCGACAGGCTGTAGATGTGGGAGAAGCGCCAGCTGCCGCCGGCGTCGAGGTTGGTGCGGTGGCGGCGGTAAGTGGTGCCGGCAAGGTTGGTCCGCACGTCGTCGGACCAATTCCAATTGCCGTAAACATTGAGGCGGCCGAGCGAGTAGTTAAGACCGCCGCTGGCGAGATGCGGCGTGAGGTTGGCGCGCGGCACCTCGGCGTAGAGCCGGGTGTAGGCGCCGCGCACGGAGAGGCGTTTGAACTTCTCGCCGAGAAACGAGAGGCTCTGGCTGTATTCCAGCTCCATGCTGCGGATTTTGATCGTGCCCGGGTTGTTGTTGAAGCTGACGAAGGTGAAGGCCGCGAACTCGGTGCCGTCGTAGCCGAACTCCGATGCGCTCAGGCGATCGGTGACGATGAGGTCCGTCACCTTGCGCTCGGTAAAGGTCGCCGCGAGCTGGCCGACGGGCTCGAAATAGTAGGCCACGCGCGCCGCGTAGTTGTCGGCGGTTTCGGGTTTCAGCCGCGCGTTCGGCGAAGTCACGGTCTGGACCGCGGGGTCGTCGTTGACGACCCAGACGCCCGAGAGGTTGACGTAGGAGGGGCGGCGGATCGTGGAGCTGTAGCCGAAGTGAAAATCCAGGTTGCGCGCGAAGTTGTATTTCAGCGAGGCGCTGGGGAAGAGGTTGTCATACTCGCCCACGCGGTGGACGCGCGGACGGGAGAGAAACTGGTATTGGATGCCGGGAATCGTGGTGGCGATGCCGCCTGCGGTGACGGGGAAACCGGCGGCGCGCACCTCGCTGGGTGTGCGCGTGTCGGCTTCGCTGGCGTCGGTGCTGGTCTTTTCCCAGCGGAGGCCGGCGCGCAGGCTGAGGCCGCGGTAGTTGGTCGTGCCCATCAGGAAAGCGGCGTCGATGCGCTCGTTGTAGCGGCGGCGTCGGGCGACGTAGGATTGGTAGAAGTTGTCGTTGTTGGTGCCCCAGTTTTGCCGGAAGTCGCCGGGCCGCGCCGCATAGAGTTCGCGAATACCGCGGAGGTTGGGCATGAAGACATTGGCGCCGGAGATCGATGCGATGCCACCGTTGTTCATCCCGAGATCGTAGTCCCACGGGGAGCGGAGATTGGCCCAGGCGCCGGGCGGAGCGGTCACGCCGCCGGGCGCGTAGTCGTAGCGCTTGGCGAGCTGGTCGTCCTCGAATTTCTGGAACTGCTCGCGCGACTTGAGGCCGCTCTTCCAGATGATGGGGAGCCACGAGGTGGTCTTGAGCGTGGCGTTGACCTCGCCGCTGAAGAAGGCGGTGCGTGCGAATCGCCCGTCGTTCACGGTCACGGAGGGGTTGGTGAAGCTCGCGCCGCTCGCGATGTCGTTGCCAGCGATCTGGGTGAAGCGCCAGTCGTTCTCCATCACCGAGGAGCGCACGGCGCGATAAGTGATGCCGGCGGCGGTCGGCGTGTTGGTGTCGCGGATGGAATTGCGGCGGCCGAGCGGGTCATACCAGCTCGTGGAGTCGGTGTAGGCGAACTTGGCCTCGAGATCGAAATTGCCGCGCTTGAACGCCACGCGCGGCAGGAGGGTGAAGGTCTCGCCCATCTTGGAGACGGCGACCGGGTTCACCTGCACCGTGCCGGTCGCGGCTGAGATGAAACTCAGCAGCGGATCCGTGCCGACCACGAGGTTGCGCGCGCCGGAGTTGAAGATGACCGTCCGTTGCGGCGTCCACAGATCCGCGTAGTTGTAGACGACACCGAGGCCGATGTTGAGCTCCTGCGTGATTTTGTAGTCGGCGGTGAGCGTGGTCGCGAAGCGCTTGTTGAAGCGCGGTGCCCATTGGAAATTCAGCGCGGTCGGCACGAGCGGGCGGGGATCGGCGGCGGTCGGCGTGCCGTTGAACGTGGTCGAAGTGATGAGCGCCTCCTGATAGACGTTGGACTCGCTGATGTTGAGCACGAGGCCGAGGCGCCTGCCGAGGAAGACGTCCGAATACTCGAGGATGCCGCCGGGCCGGAGCTTGTAGCTGCGCCGATCCTCGTCGGGGCCGAGAGTGCGGTTGAAGCTGAAGGCCTCGGAGTGGGCGGTGACGTTGGCCTGCCACGCGACGCGACGGCCGGCGCGATCGAAGGCGCGCTTCGTGCGGAGGTTGATCGTGCCGGCGGGCGCGTTGGCGTCCATATCGGCGCTGATGGTCTTGGAAACCTCGATCGATTCCATGCTGTTGAGCGAGGCCATCTCCATGGTGAACGAACGCGCGGCGCCGGAGCCGCTGTTATTGGCGTCCACGCTGGCGAGCGCGATGCCGTCCATCGTGACCGAGGTGTATTCCGAACCGAGGCCGCCGAGGCGCACGGTGCGCACCTCGCCGTAAAACAGATCGAGCTCGACGCCCGGGAGGTGCTTGAGGAACTCGCCTACATTGCCCTCGGCGTTGTCGCCAAACGTGTCGGATGCGACGGTGTTGGTGACATTCATGTTGCGCCGCTGATCCATGATGGCTTTGGCGCTGCCCTCGCGCTCGGTGGAGACGGTGAAGGCCTCGAGCTTCACCGTGCCGTCGGCGGCGGGCGCGTTTTGGAGCGTGCTCACGAGGTTGAAATCCTTCACGGCGGTGGCGCCGGCGGAGACCTCGACGACCGCCGTGACCGGGCGGTAGCCCGTGTAGGTGACCTCCAGGGTCACGCGGCCCGGCGCGACCGGCGCCAGGCGAAACACGCCCTCCGATTCGGTGACCACGCTCTCGCCGGTCTCGACGATGCGGACGTTGGCGTTGCGCAGGTATTCGCCGTTGGCGGGATTCAGGACGCGGCCGGTGATGGCGCCGGGCGCGGGCTGGGCGTGCGCCGGGGAGAGCGCGAGCGCGATGAACACGAGGACAACGCGGACAAGGGTAGGGGTCATGGAGGGGGTGGGGTTGAGCCGGGCCGCTGACGACACGAATGAGCCAACCAATGCGGCGCGGGGTCAAGCAGGCGTTGCGCCGATAGCATGCCAGCGTCCGGTGACAAACAGACTGCTCAGAGGTGGGGCCGGCTCTCCGAGCCGGCTTGGGTTGCAGGGGGATTCTCGCCCGGGAACCCACGCCGCTTGCGGAGAAGCGGCCCCACCATCCTGAAGACCAAATTCCGAGGGAGGTTGGGATCTTAGCCCCGATGGGCGAAGCCGCGCGGCGAGTTGCGCTGCGGAGCGGAACGCGTTTGCGTGCCGCCATGCAATGGCATGCATCCCGCGTCCGCATTCTCCCGGCGTTCGTTTCTGTGGCGAGTCTCTGCGGCTGCGCGCTGCCCGACCGCAATCCTCCGCCGCGCGTGCCGGTGATGCCCACGGTGGCCGCGCTCTCCGGCGCGTCGCGCGCCGATGAACGCGAGCAATTGGACCGGTTGATCGCGCTCGTGCGGACTGACCGCGTGCCGGCGGCCACGGCAGCGCTCTCCTCGACACGCGATCCGGCGGTGCGCGCGAAACTCGGTGCGGCGCTCGTTGCCGCGCTGGCCGATGAGCCGCCGGAGCGGCTCTCTGCGCTTGCGGTGGCGCTCCCGGCCAACGCCGGACAGGGCGCGGCCCTCGAACTCGCCGGCCGCGCGCTCGTGCGCCGCGATCCGCCGGCGGCCGTGCGCTGGGCCTTGTCGATGAGCGAGCCTGCCGTCGCGGCGCAGGCGGGCCGGGCCGTGCTTGCGCAGTGGACCGAGATGGATGCGCGAGCGGCCGTGGAGCATCTGGCCGGGCTGGCCGAAAGCCCGGGGCGCGAGGAATTGCTGGGCTTTGCCGTGGGCGCATGGGCGCGCCGTGATGCGGAGCAGGCCCTCGCATGGAGCCGCGCGACGAGCGACGCCGCGCGCCGCCACCGGCTGGTGCTCGCCGTCGGTTTCACGCTCGCGCAGACGAAGCCGCAACGGGCCGTGGAGCTCGCGGAATCGTTGCCCGAGGGGCGCGACCGGCTGCTGCTTTATTCCGCTGCGGCGCAGACTTGGGTCGCCGGCGATCAGGCCGGGGCGCTCGCGTGGGCGGGGCGCGTGCGCGAAGGCGCGGAGCGCGACGCAGTGTATGCCGGCATCGAGACAGGACTCGGCGTGCCGGCCACGCGGCGGCGCGGGGGCGCGCCGGGCCAGCGCAACATCGGCGCCCGTGGCTTGGGTGGCGGCCTCTCCTCGGCGGAGGAGCTACCCGGCTTCAATGCGTGGCTGGCCACGCAGCCCGCCACCCGCGACCGCGAGGAGGCGTTGGTCGAGTTTGTGCGCCAGCGCGGCGCGCTCGACACCGGGGCCATCGGGCAGGCGCTGGCCGCGCTGCCCGCCGGCCCGGCGCGCGATCGGGCGCTGGCGATTTATCTCGAGGGCCGGCTGGCGGTCTCCCCGCCCGAGGCCGCGGCTTGGCTGCGCTCGCTCCCGCGCAGCGACGTGAACGACGCGTTGGTCGCGCCGATCGCCCGCCGCTGGCTCCAAAGCAATCCCGACGCCGCCGAGGCGTGGCTGCGCGAGACGCCGATCCCGGATTACCTTAAGGAGCGGATTCTCCGCGAGGCCGGGCGGTGATGGCCGGGGGCTAGCGCGCCGCCGGCAGCCGCCAGAGTTTCCACGGGACGAGGTTCTCGCGTGTCGGCGGATGGCCGGCCCACATCTCCTCGGGCAGCACATCGGCGTATTTCCAGCGGCTCTTCTTCAGGCCGATGTAGAGCCAGTGCCGCATGTAGGAGTAGCAGTATTCGCGCTCGTGCGGGCCGTCCATGCGGGCGCGGAATTGTTTCTCCACGCGGTAGAGCGCGAGCGCGCGGCGCGTGAGCCAGTCGGCCCAGCGCCGGTGCGGGAAACGCCGCAGGTTGAGCGCGAGCATGACCTCGCGCACGACGCAGGCGGCGACGATTTCAGGGGCGAGGCCGTGGTCGAATGACCAAGGCGACTGCGGCCGGGCGAAATACTTCCGGGCCGCGATGCCAAAGGCGTGCCGCTCCGCCGGCCACGTGCGCGGATCGGTGGGGATGCGGGGAATGGGCGGGTCAGTCCGCTTCGACCGCGGGAGCGGGATTTCCCGCGCTGCCCGGTCATTGCGAGGAGCCACGCGACGAAGCAATCCAGCTGGATCGCCACGGCCCGCATGCGGGCCTCGCGATGACAATCCCTCAGGAGGCGGGTGAGCTGCCTTCAACGAGGGCGATTTCTTCAGGGGTGAGCGCATAGAGTTGGTAAACGAGCTGGTCGATGTCGCGGTCGGTTTTCGTGAGGGCGTTTTCCACGGCCCGGCGCTCGGCGTCGGTCTTTGCGAGGCGCAGCGCCGGGGTGAGGAGTTGCATCTTGTCCACGAGAGAGACGAGGCGGTCGTGTTGGGTGCGAGTAGACTTTGCGTCCGGCAGGATGATGGGAAGTCCGCGAATGAAGCGCGCTTCAAAGCTGAAATATCCACCGCGCATCTGCGTCGCCGTCTGCGCAATGACCCAGCCCAGCACTCGACTGTTGAGCAGCGCCAGCAGGATCTCCGCTTTAAGATTCGAGACCGGAAGCAGACCGTAGCCGCCCGCGACACCTCCGGTGAAGAAACACTCGCCCGAAGGATCGTAGGAGAACGCCGGTCGCGGGGCGATGTCGGGTGTGAAGATTTTTGGCAGCGGCATCACGTCGAGCGCTTTGGGGTAGACGTAGCCATACCATTTCGCACTGCGCATTTTTCCGTCTTCGCGGTTCTCCAGATAGCTTCGGTTCGCTTTCAGATAGGCCCACGTGAGCGGATAGCGCTTCTCCATCACAGAGGCTTCGATCAACGCTGCGTCGCCGTCGTTGCCCTTCGCGTAGGGGAAAAGGATCAATCGCTTCGTGCGCGAAAGGGAATAGCGCCGGCTGTCGCCGCCCTTGATCAGCGGGTGCAAAAGGTCCGGCTCGAGATCGAATTCCTTCTCCAATTGCGGCGACCAAACCGTCACGCGCTTCTTGGCTCGGTCACGTTCTTCGACGATGTAGATCTTGTCTGCGCTGGTTTTGATGCCCTGAAAAATCCGGGAGGTGACCTGCTCAAGTTTGAGCGGCACAGCTTGCAGCCGTGAAAGCAGCCGGCCTGTGGCTCCGGCTGCGAGCACCCAATCCGCGCCCGAGAGCGTCCCCGCGTCGATCATCGTGGCGTGCGCATGGGGCTCCTGCCGCCAGGCCGCCAAGCTATCCACTGCCGTGAATGAGAAGCGAGACTGCGGTGTCTTCTGAAGAAAGAGCAGGCAGGTGTAGGTCGTCGCGCCTTCAAATATCTGCTGATGTCCGAAGTGGACAATCCCGCCGACATTTTCTCCGGCGGTCAGAAACGCGCGGAGCGCCGCGCCATACTTCGCGTTGAAAAATTTGTGCGGAACAATGTAGCCGAAACGCCCCGATGGATTGAGCAGGCCGAGTGCCCGCTCGATGAAGACGACGTAGAGATCGTAGTTGCCCGACTTTGCCGCCGCGTAGCGTTCACCGAGATATTCAACAGAGGCCGGGTCGGTCTCGTTGAGGGTTTGAATCCGGACGTAGGGCGGATTGCCCACCACCGCGTCGAACCCGCCCGCTTTCATGATCGCAGGGAACTGCACGTCCCAGTCACCGGCGTTGACGCGGACGAGTTCGGCGGGGTCGAGGGAAAAGTCGGCGGCGATGAGCGAGTTGAAGCAGCGGATGTTTTTGTCGAGGGCCGGGAGGAGCGGCTCGCCGCGGAAGAGTTCGGTCTGGGTGCGCAGGGTGTCGCGGTTTTCGTCCTCCAGCATCTTCAGGTAGAGCGAGAGCTGGGTGACCTCGACGGCCTGCGCGTCGATGTCCACGCCGTAGATGTTGTTGACCAAGATGCGGCGCTTGAGGGCGGTGGTGAGGCGGACGTTGCCGGCGAGGTCGGTGTAGCAGTCGGCCTGTTTCTGCTGTGCCGGATTGGCGATGAACCAGCGGAGGTAGTGCTCCATCACGCGCTCGTAGGCGCGGAGGAGGAAGGAGCCGGAGCCGCAGGCGGGATCGACGAAGCGGAGCTTTTCCACCTCCTTCGGCGACTTGCCCTCGAGCAGGCGGCCGATGGTCTGCTCGACGATGTAGTCGGTGATGTAGCGCGGGGTGTAGTAAACGCCGCCGGCTTTGCGGACCTCGGGCTTTTCCTCGATGGTGGCGCCGCGGCCCTGGGGGCGGAGGATTTTTCCCAGGAAGCGCTCGTAGGCGTCGCCGAGGATCTCGACCTTGATGGTGGCGAAATTGTAGCCGTTGTCGTCGTCGGTGAGATCGGAGATGAAGTTGGCGAGCCATTCGTCGCCGACGACGAGGTCCTCGGAGAAGTGGGCGGCGAAGAGCTGGCCGTTGAAGTAGGGCTTGTGGCTGGCGGGGCGCTGGTCGAGCGCGCGGACGTGCGCGGTGATTTCGCGGTAGAGCGTGCCTTCGATGCGGCCGCGGGCGGAGCCGAAGGCGGCGGGCTCCTCGGCGACGGCGTCGGAGGCGCCGTCGGTGCCGCCCCCGAAGCGGAGATGCGACTGGCGGCCGGGCCGGCGGATCTTCGGCGGCTCGGTCTGCTGGCGATACCAGTGGCCGAAGAGGGACGAGAGGAGTTCGCCGGTATCGATGCCGCGGTCCTCGCAGATGCGGAGGAAGATGAGCCGGTCGATGATGCGCTGGGCGGCCTCGTTGAGGCGATGGCCCGTGAGCAGATCCTCGCGGTCGTTGTGCTTGAGCAGGTCGGAGCCGAGCTGCTGGCGGGCGTCGTCGAGGAAGTTGAGGAAGTCGGCATCGATCGCCTTGGTGCGATCGGGGCGGATGAGGTAGCCCTGCTTGCCCTTGAGGCGGAGGGGGCGCTTGGGGAGCTTCTCGATTTCGCGGTCGAGGCTGCCGCCCTTGACGCTCTCGTAGGCGAGGAGATCCCAGAGCTCGCGGGCCGCGAGCGGGTATTGGCGGAAGTTGAGGGCCTTGAGTTCGCCCACGTGGGGCTCGTCGCGGTGCGGGCGGGCGCCGACGACGAAGATTTTCAGGTCCTCGAAATCGGAGAGGACGGCGAAGGGCAGGCCGCGGGCAAAGGCGTCGCGCTTGGCCTGGTAGATGTGGCGGTCGTTGAGCTTTTCGGCCGGCTTTTTGGCCTCGCAGGTGAAGCGCTCGACGCGGGCGATGCGGAAGACGTAGTCGGCGCGCGTCTGGCGGCCGGAGGTGGCGGTCTGGACCTCGATGTCCACCTCGCGCTCGGTGTGGATCAGGCCGGCCTTGTTGCCTACGTCCCAGCCGAGGGCGCGAAAGAACTCGTCGAGGAATTCGCTGCGGAGCGTGGCCTCATTGTAATTGGCCGCGACGAACTGCGGGTAGTCCCGGTCGAATTTGTCGACGAGGCGGGCGAGCTCCTGCTGGAAAGTCTCAAAGGTCGCGGGGGCGGACATGAACGCAGGCCGAGGGTGGATGAGGGCGAAGGCGAAGGTGGTGGCGGGCAAATGGCCGAGTCCAGCTCGGGGCAAATGCGCGGGACGGGCAAGCGGAAGAAAAGCCTGGGGCGGGATTAATTCGCCCCAACCGCACCGATCGCGCACGCCGGAGGAGGCGGCGCCGGCCTATGGCTTCACCACAAACGGCGCGAAGTAGGCGGCCTGCGTGGGCGGGTATCGGCCGATCAGGCGCACGCCTTCGTCGAGCTGCTCCTCGCTCTGCACGTGGCCGGTGGCGTGGAGGCGCGCGACCACATCGTAGCGCGTGTGCGGCACGAGCAGCTCCGTCACGGCGTGGGCTGCGGCGATGAGTTCGAGGCAGCGCTCCTCCAAGCCATCGAGCCCTTCGCGGGTGAGCGCGCTCACGAACAGCGCGTCGGGCGCGAGCCGGCGCGCGACGCGGCGCATCGCGGCATCGGCGGCGTCGTTCTTGTTGAAGACGGTGATCATCGTCTGGTCCCCCGCGCCCAGCTCGGCGAGGACGGCGAGCGTGGTGGCGTGGTGCTGCTCGACATTGGGGTTCGTGACGTCGAGCACGTGGACGAGAAAATCCGCGACGATCACTTCCTCGAGCGTGGCCTTGAAGGCCTCGACGAGGCCGTGCGGCAGGCGGCGGATGAAGCCGACGGTGTCGGTGACGAGCACCTTCTGGTTGCCGCGCAGCACGAGCTGGCGCGTCGTCGGATCGAGGGTGGCGAAGAGCTTGTCGGCCGCGAGCACGCGCGCGCCGGTGAGGGAATTGAGGAGCGTGGATTTGCCGGCGTTGGTGTAGCCGACGATGGCGCAGGTGGGCACGGGCACGCGCTGGCGCTTGCGGCGCTGCACATCGCGCTGCTTCACGACGCTCGCAAGCTCGGCCTTCAGGTGCGTGATGCGGTCGCGCACCGTGCGGCGGTCCTGCTCGAGCTGCGTCTCGCCCTCGCCGCCCATCGCGCCCTTGCCGCGCTGGCGGCTGAGGTGCGTCCATGCGCGCGTGAGGCGCGGCAGGGAATACTCCATGCGCGCGAGCGCGACCTGGAGCGTGGCCTCGCGCGTGTGGGCGCGGTCGGAAAAGATTTCGAGGATCACTTCCTGCCGGTCGATGACGGCGAGGCCAGACAGCTCCTCCCAGTTGCGCTGCTGCGCGGGCGACAGCGCCTCGTCGAACACGATCACATCCGCGCCCTCCGCCTTCGCGAGATCGACGATCTCCTGGGCCTTGCCAGTGCCGAGCAGCAGCGCGGGCGTGGCGCGGCGCAGGTTGACGAGTTCGGTGCGCGCGACGGTGATGCGCAGGTTCTCGACGAGTTCCTTGAGCTCCCGGAGCAGCTCCGCGGCTTCGCCGTCCTTCATGTCGGCGGTCTGCACGCCCACGAGGAAGGCGCGCTCAAGCTTGGCGGGTTTGTCGGTCAGGAAGTCGGCCATCCGGCCACCCGAGCACAAAAGCGGCGCGGGCGCAGGAACTTTCTTTCTACCGCGAATGGCCCGCCGGGGGGCGCGTGTCGCCGATGGAGCGAAGAAGGGCGCGCAACTCGGCTGCGTTCACGAGACGGATGCTGCGCACTTCTTCACCCACGACATGGACGGCCAGTGTGTCGTAGCCTGCATTCAAGGCGGCGGTGCTGGCGTGGGGAAAATTCCAATAGACCCAAAGATCGGCGCCGATGCGTTGCGACGGCGGGCCGTAACGCGCGAGCACTTCGGTGGCCGTGGGTTTGCGGGGCGCGAACGGCACGAGTTCCGTGGAGCCCGAGGGCCCGGCGGTGAAAAGCAGCACGAGGCTGAATATCAGGAGCGGTCTCATTCTGGCGCTGAAACCGCAGCGGATGAGCCGCGTTACCGCGGAGGGTGAGAAATGAGACGAACAGCAGCTAAATCGCGCCCAATGGCGTTGGACTCGGGCGATCAGTTCACGTGGGCAGGCGCACCGTGAAAAGCGCGCCGCCGCCGGGGGCGTCGTCGAGGACGATGGTGCCGCCGTGGGCTTCGACGATGGCTTTCACCAGGCTGAGGCCGAGGCCGAGGCCGCGTTGGGAGCGGCTGGTGTCGCCGCGGTAGAGGCGGCGGAAGACGGCCTCGCGTTCGGTGGCGGGCACGCCGGGACCGTTGTCGGCGATGGTGAAGATAACGGCGCCGGGTTCGCTTCGTGTCGCGAGGGTGACGGCCCCACCGGCGGGCGTGTATTTGAGCGCGTTGTCGAGGAGGTTGTTGATGGCCTGGCCGAGGCGGATGGCGTCGGCGGAGAGCTCGGCGGGCGCGGGCTGGTCGAGGGTGACCGTGATTTTCTTCTCCTCGGCGACCTCGCGGTAGAGGTCGGCGGCGCGCTCGGTGAGGGTGCGGAGATCGAGCGGGTCGCGATTCAGCTTCAGCACGCCGGCCTCGGCGGCGGAGATGTCGAGGAGCGCTTCGAGCAGGTGAAGCACGCGATCGGACTCGTCCACGCAATCGGCGAGGGCCTCGCGCGTCGAAACCTGATCTCCGCCGTCGCCGAGGGCGAGCTCAGCAGTGCCGCGGAGGCGCGTGAGCGGCGTGCGCAGATCGTGGGCGAGGTTGTCGAGCGTGTCGCGGAGCACGCGCACGTGGGCGGCATTGCGGTCGAGGAGGGTGTTGAGCTGGCGCACGAGCACGGCGAGTTCGCCGCTGCCCTCGGGGCCGGGCACCCGGGCGCTGTGATCCCCGGTCGCGAGGATGCGGTGGGCGGTGTCGGAGACGGCACGGAGCGGGCGGGTGGCGCGCCACGCGAGCAGCGTGCCCACGCCGACCGACAGGATCAGCGCCGCGCCGCCGACGACGGCGAAGGCCGTGCGGAGCGGGGCGAGCAGGACGGCGCGGCTGTCGAGCAGGCGGCCGACCTGGAGCTGCGTGCCGTCGGGCCACTTGCGCGTGGCGATGGTGTAGTCGCGCAGGGCGTTCTGCGGGATGCGGAGGGTGTTGATTTCCTCGGTGTAGGTGAAGGCGCCGAGCGGTGTCTGCCGCACCTGGGTCTCGATCCAGTCGGCGGGCCATTTCTCGTAGGCGGGCTGGTTATCGGCGCGGATGAGGCGGACAAAGAAGGCGCGGCCGGCGAGGGAGGAATCGTTCTCCACCTGGTTGCGCAGGGCGAGCGGGCCGCCGCGCTGGTAGGTTGCCGCAAACTCCTCCGCCTGGCGCACGAGGCCGGCGCGCTCGCGCGCGTCGAACGCCTCCGCGAGCAGCCAGTAGAGGACGCCGAAGAGCAGCGCAGCGCCGAGCGCGAACACGAGCGCGTATTGGCCGGCAAGCCGCAGCGCGAGGGACTGGCGCAGGCGCTCAAGCATGGCCGTGCGGACGAAAGACGTAGCCCACGCCGCGCACCGTCTCGATGCGCTTGTGGTCCGGATCGATTTTGGCGCGGAGGCGGGACATGACGACATCGACGACGTTGGTCTGCGGATCGAAACTGTAGTCCCACACGTGCTCGAGGATCATGGTCTTGCTCACGGGCCGGTTGAGGTGGCGCAGGAGAAAGCCGAGCAGGGCGAATTCGCGCGGCTGCAAGTCCACCGGCTGGCCCGCGCAGGTGACGGCGCGCGAGACGAGATCGAGCGTGACATCGCCGCCGACCAGGCGCGTGGTCTCGGGTGACGACGTGGCGCGGCGGATGAGCGCCTGCACGCGCGCGACGAGTTCAGAAAACGCGAAGGGCTTGGTGAGGTAATCGTCGCCGCCGGCCTGCAGGCCGCGGATGCGATCGTCGACGGAGCTTTTGGCGCTGAGAAACAAAACCGGGATGGCGCGGCGGGCGGCGCGGAGGCGTTTGACGAGGCTGATGCCGTCGAGCTGCGGGAGCATGACATCGACGATGGCGGCGTCGTAGTCGGTGGACTCGGCGAGGGCGAGGCCGGTCTCGCCGTCGGCCGCGTGGTCGACCGCGTAGCCGGCCTGCTTGAGGCCGCGCACGACGAACGAGGCGATCTTGGCATCATCTTCGACGACGAGGACGCGCATGGTGAGTGGTGGCGGAGTGTGGGGAGCGAGGACGGTTTGGAAAGGGTGGAAACAATCAGCCCCGGGCTCACACGAGCCCGGGGCGATTTCCGTTAGTCACAACAACTGACACACAACCTGACCCTGACCTGACAAAATTTGTTTGTGCAGGGCCTCAGCTTGCTGAGGCCGATTGGCGGATTTGGAAAAAGGCCTGAGCGAGCTCAGGTTCCACAGAAGGAATCACGACGCGGCCTTGTCGTTCTGCGACTCGTCCACGACCACGAAGAGCGTGTTGCCGCGCGAGTAGAGGCGGACGAGCGTCTTCTTGCTGTCGGCGGCGGTGCTGAGCTTCACGGCGTCATGCGCGGAGGTGACGGGCTGCTTGTTGATCTCGAGGATCACGTCGCCCGGGCGGAGGCCGGCCTTGGCGGCGGCGGAATCGGCCTCGACGTTGGTGATGACGGCACCCTTGAGGCGGGCGGGCAGGTTGAGCTGCTGGCGCATCTGCGGGGAGATGTCATCGACGGAGACGCCGTTGAGGACGCCTTCATCGTTCTTGGCGACTTCGTCCGACTGGCCGCCGGGGCCGCGCTTATTGGTGCCCGGGCGCTCGGCGGCAGTGGCGGTGAGCTTGCGGGTCTCGCCGTCACGGATGATGTCGAGCGTGAGCTTGGTGCCGGGAGCGATGGCGCCGACGCCGAAGGTGAGGCGATTGGCATCGTCGATCTTCTCACCGTTGAGGGCGGTGATGACGTCGCCGTTCTTGAGGCCGGCCTTGGCGGCAGGGCTGTCGGGCTGCACATCGGCAACGAGCGCCCCGCGCCTGGAGTCGAGCCCGAGCGACTCGGCGAGCGTGGGCGTGAGGTCCTGCGCGCCGACGCCGAGGTAGCCGCGGACGACTTTGCCGTTTTTCACGAGACCGTCGGCGACCTGGCTGACGAGGTTGGCGGGGACGGCGAGGCCCACGCCCTGGAAGCCGCCGCTGCGGCTGAGGATGGCGGTGTTGATGCCGATGAGGCGGCCTTCGATATCGACGAGCGCGCCGCCGGAGTTGCCGGGATTGATCGCGGCGTCGGTCTGCACGAAGTCCTCGTAGTCGAGGCCGAGGCCGGCGCGGCGGCCCTTGGCGCTGACGATGCCGGTGGTGACGGTCTCGCCGATGCCGAACGGATTGCCGATGGCGAGGACGCGGTCGCCGACCTCGATCTTCGAGGAATCGGCAAACGTGATCGCGGGCAGGTCCGTGGCATCGACCTTGATGACCGCGATGTCGGTCTGCGGATCGCGACCGACGACTTTCGCCTTCAACTCCCGGCCGTCGTCGAGAGCGACGAGCACCTCATCGGCGCCCTGCACGACGTGGTTGTTGGTGGCGATGAAGCCGTCGGCGCTGATGATGACGCCCGATCCGAGGCCGTTTTGCGGCGGCTGTTGCATCTCGGGCAGGCGACCGCCGAAGAACTGGCGGAACATCGGATTGTCGAAGCCCGGGAATTGCTGGCCGTTCACGGCGACCTTCTTCGCCTTGGTGGTCGTGGTGATTTTCACGACGCTGGGGGCGACGCGTTTCACGACGCCGGAAAAGCTCGCGGACTCGATGGTGCCGCGGTGCACCGGGTCGGCGTCGCGCTTGATGGCGACGGCGGGCTTGGCGGAGGCGGATGTAGATTGCGCGCCGACGGCAAACGCGCCCGCGAGGGCGAGAGTGCACGCGACCCAGAGGGCCGGCCGGCGGTTGAAGGGGGAAAGGGCGGAGAGCGTGGTGTTCATGGCGGATGAGGGAATGGTGGTTGGTTGATGCCGCCATAGTGCCACAGCGAAATGTCGGGGAGCTTTCGCGAGCATTACAGAATTGTAAGATTATGCCCCGAATCCGGTCCGGATCGCGGCGATTAAACGGGGACGCAGGGTGTGCCGATAGCCCTTTGCCCCTTATGAACAGCCGTAGAGATTTCCTGCGCCACGCCGTCCTGTCGGTCGCCGTCGTCACCGGCATTCGCCCCGTGAATGCCGGGTCGGTGCGGGTGGCGCGCCCGGCCGGCCCGCCGAAGCCGCCCTTGCTGCACGCGCCCATGGGCGTGGCCAACGGCTGCTTCGTCGAGACCGTCGCGTTGCTCGATGCCTGGCGCGACGCCAAAGGCACCGAGGCGTGGTCACGTCTGCTACAGTGGGGCGCGCACATCGACGACGAGGTCATCGCGGGCCACGCGGTCGCCATCGCGGCGGAAGGTGACACGCTCTGGTGCTGGGATGTGAACCATGGCTGGAGCCGCTTGCCGATCGATGTGGCGCAGCGCGACGATGCCGCGCAGGTGGCGGACCCGGTCCTGAGAAAATATCCGCGCCTGACCGCGCGCTTCCCGCTCTACCGCCACGATTTTCCGCAGACGCCGGGGCAGATCGTGTCCGCGGCGCTCACGGTGGAGCCCAACAAAACCCTGCGCGATGCGCGCATCGTGGGTGCCCGGCTCGCGGCGGCGCGGCCCGTGAACGTCGTGCGCTTCACCCACCAGGCAGGCGGGGCTCCGGCGGAAAGCGCCGCCGTGGTGTTTGTTTTTCACGGCCGCTACTGCGTCTATGTGCCGGAACTCGGCACGGTGCCGTTTCGGGCGCGCGGCGGCGTCGAGAATGTGCGGCTCATCCAGGACCTGCTGCGTCGCCTGCTCCCCGGCGTGTCGGGCGTGCGCAAGGCCTGAGGTTTCGGACGGCCCGGAAAACGCGGTGTTGCCTGCGCGGCAAGCCGGGTTAGCGGTGACGGTGATGAAAATCCCCGCTCCGTTTCTCGCCCTCGCAATGTCGCTGGCCGCGCTCGCGGCCCCGTCGCTGGCGGCCGACCCCAACTCGCTCTCGGCCGCGGAAAAATCCGCCGGCTGGAAATTGCTTTTCGACGGCAAGACTCTCGACGGCTGGCGCGGCTATAAGACCGAGGCCATCGGCGCCGGCTGGAAGGTCCAGGACGGCACGCTCACGCTCACCGCGGCCAAGTCCGGCGACATCATGACCAAGGCGGAGTTCGCCGACTTCGAGCTGACCTTCGAGTGGAAGATCTCCGCTGGCGGCAACAGCGGGGTGATCTATCGGGTTGGGCTCGGTGAAAGCGCGAGCTTTCGCACCGGGCCGGAGTATCAGGTGCTCGATAACGTCGATGCCAAGGACAACAAGCTCGGCAACCACCTCGCTGGCTCGCTCTACGACATGGGCGCCGAAGCGCCGCGCGACCTCGTGAAGGCGGTCGGCCAGTGGAACCAATCTCGCCTCGTGGTGAAGGGCTGGAAGGTCGAGCACTGGCTGAACGGCAAGAAAGTCATCGCCGCTGATCTCGCGAGCCCCGAGGGCAAGGCGCTGATCGCCGCGAGCAAATTCAAGGACTGGCCGAAGTTCGCGTCGCTGAGCAAAGGCCACATCGCCTTCCAGGATCATGGCGACGTGGTGAGCTACCGCGCGATCAAGATTCGGGAGCTGAAGTGATAGCGAGCGGGAGTAGGGCGGGTCTCTGACCCGCTCTTTCACGCTTTGAGCCTTCGCACTGAGGCCGGGTCAGAGACCCGGCCTACTACAGGCCGCGCCGCCGAGGATTTTTCCGCCCTCGCGCTCCCAGCGATAGACGAGCGGGGCCTTGGTGCGGTCGAGTTCCTTGAAGAGCGCGGGGTCGGCGCGCTTGGGCAGCTCCAGTTCGGCGAGGCCCGAGGCGTCGCAGTTGAGGAGACGGGCGTAGGGCTTGAAGTGTTCGGGCCGCCCGATCACGCGCGAGAGATCGGTGGCGGACGCGGCCGGGACGCGGCGGTCGAGGGCGAGGAAGCAGTAGGGCAGGCTGCGCAGATCGATGCCGGCTCGCTGGCCGAACTTCACCCACTCGGGGTCGGCGTAGATCGCGGACGGAGGCGGGGCGAAAAAATGGCACCAGTGGCGGTGGTTCCCCGGCGCGGACATCGGGCACGCGCCGGCGTGGGTGCAGGGCGCGACGACGGAAAACGCCCCCAGCAGTTCGTCGCGCAGCGCGGTGAGCTGGCGGCTTACGGCATGGGTGCCGGGCTCGACCCACAGCACGGCTTCGGCGCGGGCGATGAGCGAGCGGAGTGCGGCGAGCGCCTCGGGCGGCAGCTCGTTGAGCACGTGGCTCAGGACTAGGAGGCCAATGGGTGTCTCGGCCGCAAGCATGCCGGGCGTGGCGGTGGCGACGCGTAGCGCGGGGAATTCGCGCAGCGCGGAGTCTTCCGCGAAATCGCAGGCGAGCGGCGAGTGGTCCCACACGGTGAGCGCGTCGAACGACCCGGCGCCGAAGAATGAAATCACACGCCGCGCGGCTACGCCGCTGCCGCAGCCCCAGTCGAAGACCTCGCGCGCCGCTGGTGTCCAGCCCCGCAGCCGCAGCTCGCGCAGCACCTGATCCCATTTCCAGCCGATGCGCTCACCGTAGGTGAGATCGTAGCTCGCGAGATCCGCGGGCGTCTCCCAGTAGGGACCGGTGTGCGCCGAGCCGCTGAGGAATTTCTGCCGCAGCCGATCGAGGGCCGGCCAGTCGAGTTCGGACCAAGTCATGGCGCCAGGACGAATTCCATGTGTGCGGCAAGCCGCTGCGTGCGGACCCCGTAGAATGCCGCGAACTCGCGCACGCGGGTCGCGCGGGTGTCGTCGATTGTGCCGCCGGGACGTTCCTTGATCGCGGCGATCATGAGGTTTTTCGCGGTGTGCTCGGTCGAGATGAACTCGAAGACCTTGGTGCGGTAGCCGGCCCATTCGAGCAGGAGCGCGCGGAGCGCGTCGGTCGCGAACTCGGCCTGGCGCTCTTGGAAAATTCCGTGGCGCAGCGGCTCGGCCAGCACGGGTGGCGCGGTGAGCTGGGCGCGCAGCTCCTTCTGGCAGCAGGGCGCGACGACGAGGAGCGGCGCGCCGGCGGCGAGACCGCGCGCGAGGGCGTCGTCGGTCGCGGTGTCGCAGGCGTGGAGCGCGATCAGGACATCGAGAGGTTTTTCGACCCGAGCGGTGGCGATGTCACCGGCGGAGAAAGCGAGATTCGCGAGTCCGCTTTCGCGGGCGACGCGGTTGCAGAGTTCGACGAGTTCGGCCCGGGTTTCGATGCCGTGGACTTGGGCCCGGTCGCCGAGCAGATGCGCGAGGGCAAAGGTGAGGTAGCCTTTGCCGCTGCCCATGTCGGTCACGCGCAGCGCGCGATCAGTGGGCAGCGCGGCTTCGGCCATGAGGTGGGTGAGCAGCTCGGCGAATTTCTGAATTTGCCGGAATTTGTCGGCCATGCCTTCGCGCGGCTGGGCGCGCTCATTGGTCACGCCGAGGGCGCGAAGCCACGGGGCGGTGGCGGGGATGACGTGGTTTTTCGCCCGATCGTTGGCTGGGGCGAGGGGCGCGGCGGGCGGGAGAGGGGAGGCCGGCGAATTCTGTCGAACACGCAGCCGATCTTTGCCGCCGGGCTGCGCCTCGAACTGGGCGGTCTCGGTCGTAGTGAAGAGATGCGCGTCGAGAAAATCCGCACCGATGAGCCGTTCAAGTTCGGCGAGCGCGACGGCGGGCGGGTGGTTCTTGGTGACGTCGCGCGTGGCATGGCGCCAGACGAACGCGAGGTGTGCGCCGCCTTGCAGCGCGACGGGGCGGATGTGGAGATTCTTCAGCGTCGCGTCGGCGCCGCGGTGCTTGCCGAGGGTCAGCTTGGCCAGGGTGCCGGTCTCAACGGCGTGGCGCAGCAGCGCGAGAAAGCGCGCCTGGGCGGGAAGGGCGGTGAGGGCGGTCATCCGCGGATCACTTGGGCAGAAACTCCGTGGTGATCGCGGTGGCCGTGGTGACCTTGCCCTTGGCGAGCAGCCCCATCTCCTCGAGCAAGGCGATCTGCGCGGCGAAGCGCGCGGGATCAAGGCGGCCGATCTTCGCGGTGCCGCCGTCGGCGTCGCGGCCGGTGACGAGCCGTTCGTCGATGATGGCCTGGCGGGAGAACGCGAGGAAGCCGTCGGTGTTGCTGGCGTTCGCCTGCTTCATCGCCGCGTGCGCGGGCGCGGGATCGCCCTCGAGGTAGTCGCGCCAGCCGCGGATGTAGGCGCGGGTGAAGGCGGTGAGTTCGGCCGGGTGTTCGCGCGCGAAACGCCGGCCGGTCACGAGCACCGCGTAGCCGCGGAACCCGGCGTCCCAAGTGGAGAGGAACCGCGGCTGCTGTCCGCCGGCCTGCACGATGTGGTAGGGCTCGGCGATGTTGTAGCCCTGCTGGAGCGCCTCGCGATTGCCGAGGAAGGCGGCGCTCGAAAAATTCTGGGCCACGATGTTCACGTTCAGCCCGTATTTCTTCTTGAGGAAAGCGAGGAACGGCCAGCCGGGTCGCGCGATGATGGTCTTGCCCTGGAGGTCCTCGAAGCGGCGCACCGGGCTGTCGGCATGCACCAAGATGCCCGCCGGATCGTCCTGAAACACGGCGGCGAATTGCACGACAGGGAGGCCCTCGGCTTGCTGAAGGAGCGTGTCGATGTCACCTGCCTGCCCGATGTGCGCGCGGCCGGTGGCCACGCTCGGCATCACGTGCGCGCCCGGGCCGCCCGGGATCAGCGTGACGTCGAGGCCGGCCTCGCGAAACCACCCGCGGGCCTGCGCCTGGTAGAAGCCGCCGTGCTCGGGCTCGGCCATCCAATCGAGCTGCACGATGAGCTTGAAGGGCGCCTTCTCCGCGGCGGGCAGAAGGAGGGTCAGGGCGGTGAAGCAACCGAAGCCGGCGGCAAACGGGCGGAGGAATCTCATGGGAGGGAGAGAAGGCGACTGGAGCAGGAAGCCAAGAGGCCAGGAAAGAATTTCAGCGGTTTGATTCTTGGCCTCAGTGATCGCGGCGTTCGTAGGAGTCGTGCCAGTGGTGCAGGGCGAACCAGCCAAGGGCGAGGACCACGGCGTTGAGCAGGAAGCCGAGGACACAGGTCGTGATCGCGGTGGCGAAGAGCGCGGCGTATTTTGCCTGGCTCGCATAGATCACGGCCTGGAAGCCGAGGCCGCCGCCGTCGTTGGCGGAAGTGCCGGCATTCATGTCGGCCACGACGGCGCCAATGGGCGAGAGAGTGGCGGCGATGCGCAGGCCGGTGAAAAAATACGGCAGCGCCGCCGGCACGCGCAGATGAAACAACTGTTGCCAGCGGCTCGCGCGGCACAGGTTGAAAAACTCCACGAGGTTGCGGTCCGTCGAGATGAGGCCCTGCGTCGTGTTCACGACGAGCGGGAAGAACGCGATGACGAACGTGAGCAACGCCACGCTCTTCAGCCCCGCTCCCACCCAGAGCACGCAGATCGGCGCGAGGATGGGCAGCGGCGTCATCTGCAACGCCATCAGCAGCGGATAAAGGCTGGATCGCACGAGCGGCGAAAGCGACAGCAGCAGCGACGCCAGCACGCTCACGCCAATCGCCAGCCCGAAGCCCAGCAGCGCGCCCTGGCTCGTGTTCCACGCGGCGCGGCCGAGTTCGGTTTGCTGATCGAAAAACGCATCCATCACCGCGCCCGGCCCGGGAAGGAGGAAGCGGGTGTCGTCCGACAGTCCCAGGTTGATCGCGAGCCATATCACAATCACGACAGCGGCCGTGAGCACGGGGAGAATGATCTGCAGCAAGGCGCGGCGCATGGCTCAGACGACGGCGTCCACGACGGAGCGCAGGACGCGCGACACGTTGGCGACGATCTCGTGGTAGCGGGGCGAGTGGCGCGTCTCGGGCGTGCGCGGGTAGGGGAGGTGCACCGCGATTTCGGTGTGGAGTCGGCCGGGATTGGCGGAGAGGACGAGGATGCGGTTGGAGAGAAACACCGCCTCGGCCACCGAATGCGTGACGAAGAAGGCCGTCCATTTTTCCTGTTCGCGGATGTCGAGCAGTTCCTCGTTGAGGTGTTCGCGCGTCATCTCGTCGAGCGCGCCAAAGGGCTCGTCGAGCAGCAGCAGCCGGGGCGAGAGGGAGAGGGCGCGCGCGATCGAGACGCGCATCTTCTGGCCGCCGGAGAGCTGGCGCGGATGCGCCGCGCCCCGCTCGCCGAGCCGCACGAGTTCGAGCACGCGGGTGCGCGTGGCGGCACGGTCGGCGGCAGGCACACCGCGGAGACGCAGCGGCAGCTCGACGTTGTGCGCGACATTGAGCCACGGCAGCAGCGTCGGCTCCTGAAAGACAAAGGCCGTCTCCGCCGCGGCCTCTTCGGGCGCATGGCCGTCGATCCTGATGCGTCCCTCCGTGAGCGGGCTCAGGCCGGCGAGCAGGCGGAGCGCGGTGGACTTGCCGCAGCCGCTCGGACCGATGATGGAGATGAAATCGCCCGGCGCCGCGGTCAGCGAGATGCGGTCGAGCACGAGCGGCCCCTCGCCAAAGCGTTTGGTGACCTCCTTAAACTCGACGGTGGGAGCGGCCGGCATCGGCCCTAGCACTGGCGACGGCGAGGGAGCGGTGTCGAGAGGGAAAACCGCGGCGTCGTGGGGGCCGCAACGCCCGTCGTCGCACGGGAGCATGCCTCCGGCGCTGTTCGTGGAATTCAACCGGAAGATCGGATTGCAGGGTTGCGCGAATTATCGGCCGCGACCTAATACGTTCAGACCCCATGCGGACTCTGCTGCTCCTATTCTTGCTCGCGACCATGGCCCGCGCCGCCCAACCCGCGCCGGACTTCAACCGCGACATCCGCCCCATTCTCTCGGACAAGTGCTTCCGCTGCCACGGGCCGGACGACGAGAACCGCAAGGGCGGCCAAAACGGCCTGCGGCTCGACACCCTGGCCGGCGCACGCGAGGACCTCGGCGGCGGGGCTTTTGCCATCGTCCCCGGCCATCCGGAAAAGAGCGAACTCATCGCCCGCATCACGACGAGCGATTCCGAGGAGCTGATGCCGCCGCGCAGCTCGGGCAAAACAGTCTCGGCCGCCGAACTCGATCTGTTGAAGCGCTGGATCACCAGCGGCGCGGCCTATGCGCGCCACTGGTCCTACGAGCCGCCGAAGCGCCCGGCCTTGCCGGCGGTGAAAAACAACGGCTGGCCGCGCGGACCGATCGACACGTTCATCCTCGCCGGCCTTGAGGCCGCCAAACTCGCGCCGCAGCCCGAGGCCGATCGTGCGGCGCTGGCCCGTCGTGTGGCGCTCGATCTCACGGGGCTGCCACCCACCATCGCCGAGGTCGAGGCGTTCGAGCGCGATCGCGCCAAGGACGCCTACGAGCGCTTCGTCGATCGCCAGCTGGCCAAGCCCGCCTACGGCGAGCATTGGACGCGCTCGTGGCTCGACCTCGCGCGCTACGCCGACTCGAAAGGCTACGCCGACGATCAGGCGCGCAGCATCTGGCGCTACCGCGACTGGGTGATCGATGCGTTCAACCGGAACATGCCCTTCGACCTGTTCACCACAGAACAGATCGCGGGCGACCTGCTGTCCGGGGCGACGCAGGCGCAGTTGTTCGCGACAGGCTTCCATCGGAACACGATGACGAACACCGAGGGCGGCACCGACGACGAGGAGTTTCGCATCGCCGCGGTGGTGGATCGCGTCAACACGACGATGTCCGTCTGGATGGGCACCTCGATGGCCTGCGCCCAGTGCCACACCCACAAATACGATCCGCTGACGCACAAGGAGTATTTCTCGCTCTACGCCATCTTCAACCAGACGGAGGACGCCGACCGCGCCGACGAGACGCCGGTGCTGGAATTCTACAGTGATGATCAGTTGCGCAAGCGCACCGAAGCCGAGGGCGAGATCGCGCGGCTCGACGAAAAGATTCGTGCCGCGCGCCCGGCGCACACCGCGGCGGCGCGAGCCTGGGCGGAAAAATTCCCCCTCGACCTCGCCTGGAGCACGCCACGCATCGTCGCGGCGAAGTCTTCCGGCGGGGCCAAAATCGAGACGCATCCGGACGGGCGCGTGCGCGTGGCCGCGGGCAGGAAAAAGGACACCACGACCGTCGAGTTGACCGACCTCGGCCCGGGGATAATCACGGCGCTGCGCCTCACGGCGCTGCCGCTGGCCTCGCTGCCGGGCGGCGGCGCGGGGGCGGGGCAGGAGGGAAATTTCCTCGTCTCGCGCGTGCGCGTGGCGGTGAAGCCGGCGGAGCCCGTGCGGCGGGCGCGGCACGTGCGCATCGAGTTTCCCGGGGCGAACCGTGTGCTCGCGCTCGCGGAGGTGGAGGTGTTTGTCGCGGGTGAGAACGTCGCGGTGCGCGGCACCGCGACCCAGAGCACGACCGCCGAGGCCGCTGTCGCGTCACGCGCGATCGACGGCCGCACGGACGGCGTGCCGGAGAAGGCGTCCCTCAGCGTGACCGAGAACGGCGAGGCCCCGTGGTGGGAAGTCGATCTCGGCGCGACGCTGCCCATCGAGCGCATCATGGTCTGGGGTCGCACGGGGCTCGAACCCACGCCGGCGGGACTGCGCGTCGTCGTCCTCGACGAGGCGCGGCAGCCCGTGTGGGAGCAGGCGGCCAAGGCCGCGCCGAAGCCGAGTCTCGCCTTCAACCCCGGCGAGCCGCGCGAGCTGAAAATCGCCCGCACGGCGGCCGACTACGCGCAGACCGATCACGACGAGACGATGGTGGGTGCCGAGCCCGATGCGCGGCCCGCGGCGCAACGCCGCCGCAAGCCAGCGACCGCAAAGCGCGGCTGGGGCGTGGCCGGCGCCACGGCCGAACCGCACGCGCTCACGCTTGAGCCCGAACAGCCGATCGCGCTGGCCCCGGGCGAGACGTTGGTCGTGACGATCGAGCAGCAATCGGAAATTGCGGGCGCGACGCTCAATCACTTTCGCCTCGATGCGACGGCCGACCCGCGGGCCCGCGAACAACTGAGCGTGCCACCGGCCCAGATCGCCGCGTTGCGCCGGCCGGCGGCTGAGCGCACGGCGGATGAGGCGGCGCTGCTCCTCGATTACTATGTGCGACAGATCGCGCCTGAGCTGGGGGGCGAGCGCAACCGTCTTGCCGTCCTCCAGCGCACGTTGGACGAGATGCCCCTCCAAACCTCGCCCATCATGCGCGAGCTGCCCACCGACAAGCTGCGCAAGACCCACATTCAGCTGCGCGGGAATCATCTCGCGCTCGGCGACGAGGTCGGCCCGGGCGTGCCCGCGGTGTTTCCGCCGCTGCCCGCCGGCGAGAAGCCCGACCGCCTCGCGCTCGCCCGCTGGCTCGTGAGTGCGGAGAATCCGCTCACGGCTCGCGTGCTCGCGAACCGCCTGTGGGAATCCATTTTCGGCCTGGGGCTCGTGCGCACCTCGGAGGAATTTGGCTCGCAGGGCGAGCCGCCCTCACATCCCGAACTGCTCGACTGGCTCGCGCTGGAGCTGGTGCAGGGCGGCTGGGATCAGAAGAAGTTTCTCCGGATGCTCGTGACCTCCGCGGCCTACCGGCAGAGTTCGCGCGTTACGCCTGCGGTCCTCGAAGCCGATCCGGAGAACCGGCTCTTCTCACGCGGTCCGCGCTTCCGGCTCACGGCCGAGATGGTCCGCGACCAGGCCCTTGCGGTGAGCGGCCTTCTCAACGGAAAGTCGCACGGGCCCTCGGCACGGCCTTACCAGCCGGCCTTCGGGCTCAACGCCGCTTTTGGCTCCGCGCTTGATTGGAAAACCAGCGTGGGCGAAGAGCGCCACCGTCGCGGCCTCTACACCGAGTGGCGGCGGAGCAGCCCGTATCCCTCAATGGTGACCTTCGACGCGCCCAACCGCGAGGTCTGCACCCTCCGCCGCAACCGCAGCAACACCCCGCTCCAGGCCCTCGTGACGCTCAACGATCCCGTCTATGTCGAGGCGGCGCAGGCGCTCGCGCGCGTGATGATGGAGGGCGGCGGCAGCGCGGAGGAAATGGCGCGGGCGGGTTTCCGCCGTGTGCTCCTGCGTGCCCCGGGCGCGGCCGAGTTGAAACCGCTGCTGGAACTCCAACGCGAGGCGCGCGCGGCCTACGAACGCACGCCTGATCAGGCGGTCGCGGCGATCGCCAACGCGGAGAACCCGCCGCCGGCGAAGTTCGCCCCGGCCGAACTGGCCTCTTGGATCGCCGTCGCCAATGTCCTGCTTAACTTGGACGAAACACTGATGAAGCGCTGACCGCACCCCCGATGAATCTTCCGCTCCAACGACTCCAGCACCAGACGCGTCGCCAGTTCCTCCGCAACGCCGGCCAGTTCAGCCTCGGCGCAATCGCCATTGAGGCGCTGGGCGCGCGGGCCTTCGGCGCGATGGCTCCTGCGGCCAATCCCATGGCGGTGCGCCCGCCGCACTATGCGCCGAAGGTGAAGCGGGTGATCTATCTGCACATGTCGGGCGGGCCGCCGCACCTCGATCTTTTCGATTACAAGCCCGAGCTGGTGAAACGCGACGGGCAGTTTGCCCCCGACGATTTTGTGAAGGGCAAGAAATTCGCATTCACGACCGGCACCCCCAAGCTCATGGGCACGCCGCGCACCTTTGCGCGCTACGGTGACGGCGGTATCTGGATGTCCGACGCGATGCCGCACTTCCAGTCGATCGCCGACGAGCTGTGCGTGATCAAGTCGATGTATAGCGACCAGTTCAACCACGCGCCGGCGGAGCTGCTGCTCTTCACCGGATCGCCCCGCGGCGGGCGCCCGTCGCTCGGCTCGTGGGCGACCTACGGTCTCGGATCTGAAAATGAAAATCTCCCGGGCTTCGTCGTGCTGATCAGCAGCGGCGTGCAGCCGAGCGCGGGGCAGAGCGCGTGGGGCACGGGTTTCCTGCCGTCGGTTTTCCAAGGCGTGCAATGCCGCAGCAAGGGCGACCCCGTCCTCTACGTGAGCGATCCGCCGGGCATGTCGCGCGCGCTCCGGCGGCAGACGCTCGATGCGCTGCGCGAGCTCAACGAACTGCAGGCCGCCGAACTCGGCCACCCCGAGACCGCGACGCGCATCGCGCAATACGAACTCGCCTACCGCATGCAGGCCAGCGTGCCCGAGGTCATGGACATCTCGCGCGAGCCCGCCGCGGTGCTGGAGGCCTACGGCGCCAAGCCGGGCGAGGCCAGCTTCGCCAACAACTGTGTGCTCGGCCGGCGGCTGCTGGAGCAGGGCGTGCGCTTTGTGCAGCTCTTCGACTGGGGCTGGGATTTCCATGGCACGAGCCCGCGCGAGGATATCCGCGACGGCCTGACCGCCAAGATGGCGCGCACCGACAAGCCAGTCGCCGCGCTCATCCGCGATCTCAAGCAGCGCGGACTGCTGGACGACACGCTGGTCGTGTGGGGCGGCGAGTTTGGCCGCACGCCCTTCCGCGAAGGCCGCACCGCCGCGAGCGAGATCCTCGGGCGCGACCACTACCCCGACGCCTACTCGCTGGTGCTCGCCGGCGGCGGCGTGAAGCACGGGTTGAGCTTCGGCTCCACCGACGAACTCGGCTTCAGCATCGCGGAAAACAAGGTCCACGTGCATGACCTGCAGGCGACGATTTTGCACCTGCTGGGCTTCGACCACACGAGGCTGACCTTCCGTTTCCAAGGCCGGGACTTCCGTCTCACTGATGTGCATGGCGACGTGGTGAACCCGATCCTGGCCTGACGCGGAGCGAACCGATAGGGTGGGGAACTTGAGGCCGAGCCGGGCAGCATTCCGCTTGCGTATTCGGCCCGGGCGAAATGTTTTCGCGGCGTTGCACAACCAACTGCGGCCCCCGCCCCACGGCCGTTTCCTTCCAACACAACGACCATGAACCAAAGCCACCTGTGGAAACAGGCCGCGCGGGCTTGCGCCTGCGCCGCCGTCAGTCTGACCACCGCGCTCGCGCAGCAAGCGCCCGCGCCGACACCGACCAAGCCTGAGGAGACCGTGAAGCTCGAGAAGTTCCTCGTCACCGGCTCGCTCATCAAGCGCCTTGACGCCGAGGGCGCGACGCCCCTCCTCACAATCACCCCCATTGAGCTTGAGGAGCGCGGCATCGCGAGCGCCGAGCAGATGATCATGGAGCTGAATATCAACGGCAATGGCCTCGACAACCTCGCGTCCAATGCCGACATCGTCGGCGGCGCGCAGCGTGGCAACAACGGCGCCACCTCCGCCAACCTCCGCATGCAGGGCGCTGGTGCGACCCTCATCCTCCTCAACGGGCGCCGCGTCTCTTCCCACGGCCTCAATGGCGGTGTGGTCGATCTGAACTCGATTCCCTTCGCCGCGATTCAGCGCGTCGAGGTCCTCAAGGATGGCGCCTCCGCCATCTACGGCACCGACGCCGTCGGAGGGGTGATAAATTTCATCCTCAAGAACAACTATGAGGGCGCCGCCGCCAGTGCGGCGATGGACGTGACCGAAGAGGGCGGCGGAAACATCTACCGTTACAACCTCGTCGCCGGCCAGGGCAACGTCGAGCGCAACGGCTACAACATAATGGCCTCCGTCTCTTACTCGGACCACAAGGTCCTGCGCGGCAGCGACCGCAGCTTCGTCAACACCTTCCAGCCCAACCGCGGCGTTTCGCCCGACACGCGCGGCACCCCGATCGCGACCGTGTTTGCGGTCACCACGCTCTATACCGGGCTCAGCCGCGACAACCTCGACAACGCCGGCCGCAGCACCGGCCCCATTGACCCGCAGAACCCCAACCTTCGCGTCAACGGCATCAACTACCTCGACCTGCCAGGCGGCCCCGGCTATGCGGGTTTCGACGGCATGGGCCCCTACGACGAGCTGCTGTGGAATTCCGCCGCTTCGAAATATGGTGCCGCCTGGGACACCGGCCGCGCCGCCGTGATCCAGCAACCGGTGAAAAACACCAACGCCGTCCTGCGCGGCACTTTCAAGCTCGCCGACCGCCACCGCCTCATCGTCGAGGGTGTCGCCGGCCGCTCCGAGTCTAACAAGAGCTTTGCGCCCAACCAGTGGACGACCAACACCGGCGCCACGACCACCGCGCTCGACGGCCGCACTACCGTCCCAAATCCACTCTACAACATGGCCTACCCGGCCACCGGCGCGAGCTATAACAAAGTCTTCAACGCCCTCGCCGCCTACTTCCCCGCGCTCGAAGCCAACCGCGGCCAGCCGCTGGCCTTCCGCTGGCGTTCGGTGCCGCTCGGCAACCGTGCCTACACCACCGTCACCGACACTTATCGCGTGATGGCCGGCCTCGAAGGTCCTCTCGGCTTCCTCTCGCAATGGGACTACCGCATCGGCGTCTCCCGCGCGGAAAGCCAAGGCAAGTCCCGCACCACCAGCGGCTATGTTTATACTGTGCCGTTCGTGAACCTCATCAACACCGGTGTCGTCGATGTGTTCTCCATCACGCAGACACCCGCGGCAATGGAGGCGATCAACAAGACGCGCGCCGACGGCGTGGAGATGTATGGCGGCACCTACATGACCGACAACTTCGATGCCGCCGCGAGCGGCCCGCTCTTCAAGCTCCCCGCCGGCAGTGTCCAGGCCGCCGTTGGCGTGGACTGGCGCGAGGAGAATTTCCTCTTCAATGGCGACCAGCGCGCCAATCTCAACTCGTCCGACGCGCTGATTTTCAACGCGCCCTTCGACAACGCCCTCGCCACCGCCGGCACGCTCAAGCGCACCGTCAAGGCCGCGTTCGTTGAATTCCAGATCCCGCTGCTCAAGGGCCTCGATCTCAATGCGGCCGGCCGCATCGACGAATACACCGGATTCGGCAGCAGCAAGAACCCCAAGCTCACGCTGCGTTGGGCGCCGTCCGACAAGTTCCTCGTCCGCTCCGCCTACAGCACCGGTTTCCGCGTGCCGACGTTCAAGCAGATGTTCGACCCCGTGACCGAGAGCCCGCTGGCGGCCACCGGCCTGATCGATCCCGCCAGCGGCCAGCTCATCCAGCCCAATACGGCCACCACGCTGTTCGGCGGCAAGAGCGACCTCAATCCTGAGGACGCCAAGATGTATTCCGCCGGCTTCGTCATGCAGCCGTTCAAGCGCATCAGCGCCAACGTGGATTGGTGGCAGGTCAACCGCACCGGCACGATCCAGAGCTTCGGCACCACGCAGATGCTCCAGAACTACGCGGTTTTTCAGGACCGCTTCCAGCGCCGCCCGGACGGCACCATCCAGCGCATCGACACCCGTTGGGTCAACGCCGGCGCGACGACGACAAAGGGCATTGAGATCGGCCTCAAGGGCGACACGGATTTCGCCAAGGGCAAACTCAGCGCGACCTTCGACCTGTCCTATTTGCTCAACAAAAAATCGAAGCTCCTCCCCACCGCGCCGTGGAGCCTGAGCGAGATCAACACCTTCACCCGCTCGAGCGACATCGGCCTCAAGTGGAAGCACACCGCGAGTCTCGGCTACCGCCGCGGCGACTGGTCGTTCCTCGTGAACAACCTTTACCGCAACAGCTACCTCGACGCCGTGCTGCCCGGTGTGGCCGCCGGCCTGGTGCGCCCGCCGGATTGGAAGCCGCGCGTGGCGCCCTACAGCATCTACGGGGTCAGTGCGACCTACCGCGGCATCAAGAACATCACGATCGTCGCTGGCGTGAAGAACCTCTTCAACACCGACCCGCCGTTCTCCGCCACCTACGACACAAACTTCGGCTCCGGCAGCAGCTGGGAGCCCCGCATCGCGGATCCGCGCGGCCGGAGCTACACCCTGCGCGTGGATTACAAGTTCCGCTGAGCGGGCAGCGGTGGCTCATTTCAGGCCGGTCGCGCGAGGCGTGACCGGCCTTTTTTTTGACGTCAGCGCACCAGCGTCAGCCCAAACCGCAGCTGGTCGCGCCGCCGCACATTGTAGTCCAGCAGGCTCTCGCCGTAGCCGTTGAAATACTGCACCTGCAGATAGCCGCCAATCGTGGCGCGCAGCTCCTCGGGGAGCAGCCTCATGTGGTCCGTCGGCCAGGTGAAGTTCAACTCCAGGCTGCCGTGCCCGCGCGGATGCCCGCGGAGGTGCGCCGCGAGCTGCCAGCTGTGGTCGAGTCCCGCGCGCAGCGCCAGCTCGACGTGGCCACGCTGGCGCGCGATGTCGGGATTGTCCTCGGTCTGGAAGTAGGCGCTCACGCGCGGGCGGGCCTCGAGGAAGCGTTCGCCGCCCAGGCTCCAGCGGAATGTCGGCGCGAGGTAAAGCGAGTTGAGGCTGCGCGACGCGTCGCGACCGAGACGGCCGGACTTGCCATTCGATTCGTGCTGCACGCCGTAGAGCAGTGAGACGAGGCCGGTGCCGGCGAGACGCGGAGGCGGCCGGCGCAGCAGGAAGATCGTCGGCTTGTAGCTGGAATCGTAGAAGGGTTTGGACGCCGAGCTCAGATCCCAAAGCGAAGTCTGCGTGTAGCCGAAGTGCACGCCGCGGGCGAAGCGGCGCAGCGAGGATTCCCTTTCGAGCAGATCTTCGTCGGGTCGATCCTCGAGGAAGCGGTATTTGAAGCTGAATTGAAACCGCGCGTTGAACGATCCGCGCCAGCCCACGGCGAAATAGATGGGATCGTGGGCCGAGATGTGGCGGCTCACCGTCTCGATGTCGGTGGAGAGGTCGAGATCGCGCGCCGAGGCTGGGCGCGGAGCAGGCGGGTGGTCGCCGCGCGACTCCGCCGGCTTAAGCTCAAACATGATCGCGTTGCTCGCGAGGCCATTGAGGCGGAGGGACACGAAGGGGCCCGGCCCCGACAGGGCTTGCTTGAGGCGGAGCTGGACTGTCTTCCGCGTGTAGGCCGGCACTTGCACAAGGCCCAGCTCCAGCCCGCTGGCCTCCAGTTGCACCTGCTGGCGGCCGTCCCCGGCCGAGCAAGTCGCCATAATCAGCCGGGGCAGCAGGATTTCGCCCGCAAAGGCTGTCGGATTGTTGAGGTAAAGCGTGAAGCGCAGGCCAGCCTCTCCGGTCACGGCCTCGGCGGGCGGCACGAGCAGCAGATCAATGCGGGCGAGCAGGGCGGGGGAGCAGGCGAGGCAGGCGATGAGCAGGGCGAGCGGGCGCATGGGCGGGCAGCGTGCCGCGCCGGCCCGGCGGCGCAACGGCGGACGCGCGCTTGTCTTCCGCCCCGCAGCCCGAAACCTGTGCGCGCGATCCCCTTCATGAAACTCGCCCTGCTCCTCAGCTACCTCGCCACCTGGGCGCTTATCCCGCACTTGCTGCTGCTGAAGAAAAGGCCGACCGCCACGCTCGCGTGGCTCTGGGCGATTATCTTCATCCCGTTTTTAGGTGCCTTGGCTTACCTCCTGGTCGGCACGGACCGCCTGCAGCGCCGCCGCCTGCGGCGCCGCCGCCGGGTGGCGACTGCCGGTGGACGCGAGGGTGCGCCTGATCTGACGGCCGATCCGGAGACGTTGTCCCTGGTCGCGGCCCTGCCGAAGCGCGATCGCCAGTTCCTGCGGCTCATCTCGCGGGTGAATGAGCTGCCGATCAGCGCCGCCTCGGGGCTGCGGGTGTTGCGCGATGCCGCCGAGTATTATCCGGCCCTCGAGGCGCGCATCCGTGCCGCGCGGCACCACATCCACTTCGAGGTTTACATCTGGCAACCCGACGCGACGGGAGGGCGCTTTCTCCAGCTCCTCACCGAGGCGGCGTGCCGCGGTGTCAGCGTGCGTCTCCTGATCGACGAAGTGGGCTCCAATGGATTCGAGGAGGATGCCCTCGCGGATTTTCGCGCGGCCGGCGGCAAATTTTCCTGGTTCCAGAGCCTCGATCCGCGGCGCAATCGATTTTTCCTCAATCTCCGGAATCATCGCAAACTCCAGATCATCGACGCCGCGGTGGCATTCGTCGGCGGGATGAACATCGGCCGCGAATACGAGGGGCACAACCCTGAGCTCGGCCCATGGCGCGATGTGCAGGTCGAGGCCGAGGGGCCGGTCGTGGCCGAGTTGCAGTCGGCCTTTGCGGACGATTGGTTCTTTGCGACCGGCGAGCGCATATCGGCCCGCCGTTATTATTCCGCTCCGCATGCGCCCGCCCGCCATCCCGCGCAGGTCGTGCTCGGCGGCCCGGACCTGCGCTACGGACCGATCGGGAAATCACTGGTGAGCGTGTTCAACGAGTCGTCGCGGCGCCTCTGGATCGCGACCGGCTATTTTGTCCCGAGCGAGATCCTGCTCACGGCCATCGCGCTGGCCGCGAGCCGCGGCGTCGATGTGCGGCTGCTCATCTCGGAGCGCAACGATCACCCGTGGCTCGTGCGGGTGGGGCGTTCCTTCTACAGCGAGCTCTTCGCCGCGGGCGTGCGCATCTATGAGTATTCCGCGGGCCTCAACCACGCCAAGGTGACGCTCGCCGACGACGACTGGGGCATGATCGGCTCCACGAATCTGGACTACCGATCGCTGCGCCTGAACTTTGAGCTGAACCTCCTCTTTCACTCGCGCGAGGCCAACGCCCGGCTCGCGGAGATTCTTGAGCGGGATTTCGCCGATGCGCAGGAGATCAATCCGGCGGTGTTTGCGAAGCGGCCGTTTCGGAAAAAATTCCTTGAGGCCGCGCTGCGGCCGCTTTCGCCGATGCTGTAAGCTGGGCGCGCTTGCCTCCCGCTCCGCCGCTCGCACGATGGCGACACCATGCACCGCGCGTCGCTCCTGATTTTTGCGGTGGCCTGCATGGGGATGGCTGCTGCGGCGGATTCCCGCGTCATACCGCTTTGGCCTGAAGGCGTCCCGGGCCTGAAGGAAAATGCCGGGCCGGAGAAGGATGACGGCAATGGCCGCTACTCGAACATCCATCACCCCACACTGGTCGTTCACGCTCCGGTGCAGCCCAACGGCACCGCGGCCATCTACGCCCCCGGGGGCGGCTACGTGCGGGTGGCCGCGGGCGCGAATGGCGGCGAGATTGTGCGCTGGCTCACCCGCGCGGGCATCACGGTGTTTTTGCTCAAATACCGCCATGCCGACTACGGCCACCCGGCGCCGCTCCAGGACGCGCTGCGCGCGGTGCGGCTGGTGCGCGCGCGCGCGGCGGAGTGGGGCGTGCGACCCGACCGCATCGGGATGTTCGGCGGCTCGGCCGGCGGGCACCTTGCGGCGAGCGCTGGCACGCTCTTCGCCGCGGCCGAGGGCCGGACCGGCGCCCCGCTCGACGCCGTGAGCGGACGGCCCGATTTTCTCGTGCTCGTTTTCCCCGTGATCACGATGATGGAACCTTATGGGCACGGCACCTCGCGGCGCGCGCTGTTGGGCGAGAATCCTTCGGCCGAGTTGAAGCACCGTCTTTCCGTCGATGAACAAGTGACCAAGGACACGCCGCCCACCTTTCTCGTCCATTCCTCCGAGGACACGGTGGTCCCCGTGGAGAACAGCCTGCTCTTCTATCAAGCGATGCGCCGCGCCAAGGCTCCCATCGAGCTGCACCTTTATCCGCAAGGCCCGCATGGCTCAGGCATGGCGCCCTCCCTCGGCCCGACCGCCGAGTGGCCGCGGCATTGCGAGTCGTGGATGCGGTTCAACGGCTGGTTACCGAGAATGTAGGAGCCCGCTTGCGGGCGATTCCCTCGCGCAAATGATCCAAACCATCGCCCGCAAGCGGGCTCCTACCTCACGCAAATGAACCTCACCCGCCGCCGCTTCCTCCGCACCGCCGCGATGTCCAGCTTGGCCGCGCCGTCAATCATGCGCGCGGAGCGGTCGATCCCGGAATTTGAAATCGGCCTCGTCGCGGATGCGCAGTTCGCCGACATCGACGCCAAGGGGACGCGTTTCTACCGGCAATCCATCGGCAAGCTCGGGGCAGCGGTGGAGCACTTCAACGGGCAGAACCTCGCCTTCTGCGTCCATCTCGGCGATCTCATCGATCGCGAGTGGCGGAGCTTTGATGAGATTCTGCGGCCACTGACGAAAAGCCGGCATCGCTGGCACCATCTGCTGGGCAACCACGATTTCGACGTGCTCGACGAGCTGAAACCGCAGGTGCCCGGTCGCATGGGGATGGAGCGCCGCTACTACTCGTTCGACCACGGTGGCTATCGTTTTGTGGTGCTCGATACCAATGACGTGAGCACCTACGCCCACGCCGCCGGCACGGTGGAGCGCGCGGCGGCCGAGGACGTTCTCAAGCGTCACGAGTCCGCCAAACTGATCCAGGCGAAGCCTTGGAACGGAGGCATCGGCACGGCGCAGCTCGCCTGGCTGGACCGCACTTGCGCCCAGGCGCTGGAGATGCACTACCGCCGTGGGGTCGTGATCCTCTCGCATCATCCCGTGTGGCCGGACAACGCCCACAACGTTTGGAATGCCAGCGAAGTCCTGGCCGTGATTGATCGCCACCCGCACGTCGTGGCGTGGATCAACGGTCACAACCACGCCGGCAACTTTGCCGAGCGCAACGGCCTGCCGTTTGTCACGATGCGTGGCATGGTGGAGACCAAGGACACGACGGCTTTCGCCACGCTGCGTTTCGCGGCCGACCGGATGGTCCTCTCAGGCCACGGACGTGAGCCCTCGCGGGAATTGAAACCGCGGTGGCCCGGGTTGCTCTAGCGGCCGATTGTCCCGGTTCTCCCGAGCCGGGCTAAGGCAGGGCAGGCCAGCGCCTCACTTCAACGCCGCCCACACGCGCTGCACGTCGTCGTTGTCCTCGATCTCCTGGAGGAATTCGCCGACCTCGGCGCGGGCGGTGTCGTCGAGCTCGGGATAAGTCTTGGCCACGTAGCCGAGCTCGGCCGTGGTGACCGACCAGCCGTTTTGCTTCAACCACGTCGCGACGGCGTGCACGGCGGTGCGATCCGTGAGAAAGCGCGCGCCGGCGTGGCCTTCGGGGATGTCGTCGTTGTGCGCGTGGTTAATCGCCTGAAATTCGTTCGCCCCCGCCTCGATGCCCGCGGCCTCGAGATCCGCCGCCGGATCGGCGTGGTGGGCTTCGACGATGCCGACGTGGTCGAAGAGGAACTTGTTGCTGCCGGCGCCGCCGAGGTGCCCCTTCTTGAAGAGCACCCGCAGATCGCTGGAGCTGCGGTTATGGTTGTCGGTCATCACCTCGACAATCACGGGGACTTTGTGCGGCGCGTAGCCTTCGTAGACGACGTGCTCGAGGTTGGTGCCTTCGCCACCTGTGCCCGCGCCCTTGGCGATCGCCCGCTGGATCACGTCGCGGGTGACGCTCGCCTTCTTGGCCTTTTCGACCGCGGCGTGGAGCCGGGCGTTGGCGTCGATGTCGCCCCCGCCGAGCTTGGCGGCGACGGTGATTTCCTTGACGAGTTTCTGGACAACCTGGCCTTTCTTCAGGTTGACGATTGCGCGCTTAGCGTGGAGCCATTGACGTCCCATGGGCGCGAGATTGGGAACACGAACAAGCCGGGCAATGCCGAATTGCTGCCTCGGCGGCCCTGGGCAAACTCGCGCTCAGGGCTTGCAGTCGCCGCTGTAGCACAGCCAGCACATGAGGAGCACAATGACGGAAAAAATCGCGACCAGAATCATCATTAGTTGAGCGGCAACCGGGGTGGGTGGGAGAAAGCTACCGGTCAGCGCAAAGGTCTGACGTCGCAGTGGCCAGCAGTATTTATCGGCTCAGTCAGATTTATTTTCCGGGAAAATTTGAACGCCTGGGCCGGGGCGCGCCCGGATTGACCCGCGCCGGGAAAATGAATCCCGTCGGCCGCCGTGATCCGCGCCTTGCCCACCATTGTCCATCTCGATGCCGACGCATTCTTCGTCTCGTGCGAGCTGGCTTTGCGGCCCGAGCTGCGCGGAAAAAAATGTGCCGTGGGTGGTCGTGAGCGCGGCATCATTTCCTCGGCGAGCTACGAAGCGCGGGCGTGTGGCGTTTACACACCCATGCCCACGCAGCGCGCACTCAAGGTTTGCCCGGACCTCATTATGCTGCCGCACACCAGCGGGCTTTACGGCAAGGTTTCACAGCAGATGTTCGATCTGTGCGAGACGCTCACTCCGCTCGTCGAGCGTAACTCCATCGACGAGGGTTACCTCGACCTGGGGCCGTGCGCCTTCGCGGACGGCGCGGCACTTGAGGCGCGGGTGCGCGGCTTGCAGGCCCGGTTGTGGGACGAGTTGCAGGTGCCGGTCTCGTTCGGCCTCGCGACCAACAAGCTCGTCGCGCAGATCGCGTCGAAGCTGCGCAAGCCGCGGGGTTTTGTCGTGGTGCCGCCCGGCACGGAGCGCGATTTCCTCGCACCGCTCGCGGTCGGCAAGCTCCCCGGTGTCGGGGCCAAGACCGAGGCCGCGCTCAATGAGCGCGGCGTGCGGCTCATCGGCGACATCACCGCGCGCGGCGAAGCGGAGCTGGAGTCGCTGTTCGGCTCAGGTTGGCGGAGCATGCTCGCGGCCGCGCACGGCGAGGATGCGCGCGACGTGAGCACAGAGCACGACGACGCCAAAAGCTACTCGCAGCAGGAGACATTTGGCGCGGACATCGGGGATTTCGCGGAAATCGAGCGCATCGCCAAGCGGATGATCGACGAACTCCTCCCCAAGGTTCGCGAGGACGGCAAACGCGCGCGCACGATGACACTCAAGGTCCGCTATCCGGATTTCACGCAAGAGTCGCACGGCCGCAGCCTCGCCGACGCCACCGACCTCGAGGCGCCGTTCTATCCACTGGTGGAGCCGCTGCTGCGCGCGGCATGGAAGCAGCGCCGGCCGCTGCGCCTCATCAGCGTGCGTTTTTCCGGCATTGAGGACGGAGCGGGGCAACTTGAGATGTTTGCCCAAGCCGACGAAAAGCGCCGCCGTCTCGCCGGTGTGCTCGATCGCCTAAACAACCGCGGGCGCGACACCATTGTGCGTCACGGCCATCAGCTGGGCGCGAAGAACTGACCCGAGCAAGCCATGCAAGGACTGCCCCGTCGCCAGCCGCTCGAAAAGCAGACCGTCGAGGTTCTGCGCACGCGGATCGCGAGCGGAGTCTGGCGCGAGTGGCTGCCGGCCGAGCGGGCGCTGTGCGCCATGCTTCAGGTGAGCCGCAGCACCCTGCGCCGGGCGCTCGCGCTGCTGCGCAAGGAAGGGACAATCCGGGCCGAGCACGGCTTGGGCAATCGCATCATCTCGGCCGCTTCAGGGCGCGGCGGTCGCATGCGTTCGCATGATGTCGCGCTCCTCGCGCCGGAGCCGTTGGAGCGGCTCCGACCGACCCAGACGCTCTGGATTGATGAACTGCGGGCGATGCTTGGCGAACGGGGCTGCAGGCTTCATGTGCTTCATGGCCGTCAGTATTTCCGGTCCAAACCGGCTGCGGCCTTGGAGAAGCTGGTGTGCCAGCACCCCCACGGCGCGTGGGTTTTGCTGATGGCGAACGAAGCCTGTCAGCAGTGGTTCGCCCGTCGTAAACTGCCATGCCTTGTGGCCGGATCCTGTCACGCCGGCGTCGACCTCCCGTTTCGCGATCTCGATCATCGGGCGACGTGCCGGCATGCGGCGGGCGTCCTGCTCGGGCTGGGGCACCGGCGGCTGGCTTTCTTCGCGCAGCAGGACCTTTTGGCCGGGGATGTTGAGAGCGAGGCGGGATTCCTTGAGGGAGTGCGTGGCTCGCGCCACGCCGATGCGAGCGTGGTTCTCTGCCACCATGATGGCACAGCCGCGGGGATCGCGCAGTCTTTGAAGCGTCTGGTTGCGCAGAAACCCGCGACCACGGCGCTGCTGGTGGCCAACGCCTACCATTGCCTCGGCGTCGTGAGTGGTCTGGCCGCGCTCGGTCGGCGTGTGCCAGGCGAGATCTCCGTGATCTCGCGCGACGAGGATCCATTTTTGAATTTTCTGGTGCCGGAGCCGGCGCGCTACGTGGCGAGTCCCCGCGGGCTCGCGCGCAGCCTCTTGCAGCCGGTGCTTGAGCTGCTGGAAGACGGCACGGTCAGCCGGCGCGCCGGCCGTCTCATGCCGCAGTTTGTGCGTGGTGCGAGCATCGCGCCGCCGGGTCGTTGAGGTGGCACGCGCATACCACGCCGCAGACATTGCGAGTGGGGGACTGACCGCCACGCTGCCTTTGCCTTATGCGCTTCGCACGTCTCTCAGCCCTGATCCTTTGCCTGGTTTCGCTCTGCTGCGCCGCGGATGCATCCGCAACCTATCGCATCGAGGTTTCGACGATTCTGACGGGCCGGGGCAGGCAGCTCTACACGCAGTCGCGCGCCGCGCTGATTCCGGGCCGGAATCCGCGCGTCATCCTCACGACGCAGGAGACCGACCCGACCGGATCGCACGGTTACAAGGACATGTTCATGGTCGAGTCCGTGGATTTGGGCCGCTCATGGTCGGCGCCGGCGCGAATCGACAGCCTGCGTCGCTCGCGGATGCCGGAGGGCCACGATTTCGTGATTGGCGACGTATGCCCGCAGTGGCACGCCGCGACACAGCGGGTGCTGGCGACGGGCAAAACTTTTGGCTTCCGCGGCGGCACCACCGAGGACCGCGGGTTCGAGCGCGTGTCCTATGCCGTTTTCGATCCGCGCGCCAACTTGTGGAGTGGTCTGCTCCTGCTCGATCTGCCCGCGGCGGACCATGAAGGGAAGCCCTTCCTCGAGCCCAACGCCGGGTGCCACCAGCGCGTCGATTTGCCGAATGGCGAGATATTGCTGCCCATCCGGTATCGCAAGGATCCGAAGGTGCGCCACTACACCACGATGGTCGCGCGCTGCCGTTTCGACGGCGCGACGCTCACCTACATTGAGCACGGCTCCGAATTCATGATTCCGCGTGAGCGTGGACTCTACGAACCGTCGGTCACGGCCTTTGGCGGGCGCTATTTTCTCACCATGCGCGCGGACCACTCGGCTTTCGTGGCGCGAGGAAAGGACGGGCTGAACTACGAGCCATTCATCGAATGGCGCTTTGATGACGGTGCCGTGCTGGGCAGCTACAACACCCAGCAGCACTGGCTCGTGCAGGGCGGCACGCTCTATCTGCTCTACACGCGCCGGGGCGCGAACAACGACCACGTGATGCGCCACCGCGCGCCCATCTTCATGGCCGAAGTGGACGCCGAGCGGCTCGTCGTGCGCCGCGCGACCGAGCGTGTCGTCTTCGCCGAGGAGAACGCCGACCTCGGCGCCGGCTTTGGCGTGCTTGACGTAAGCGACCGGGAAAAATGGGTGATCACTTCCGAGATACCCACCAAGGGCAGCCGTGATTACAACCGTGTGCTGCTGGCCCGGCTCATGTGGTGATGTGCCCACTCCGAATCCGCTTCGCAGCGCCCTGCTTCCGATGTCGATGGCGCCGTTTGTCCAAGCGTCGACCTCCCATTAGCTGACGATCGACAGCTCACGCCCCCACGCTAGTTCATGAAATTCCAGCTGTCCGCGGCGCGCTGAGCACGGCGGAGGTGGCTCGCGGATTTGGGCCGTGGTCGCGCGCGCATACCACTGGTTTCCGTTTGTTGGCGGCAGGACAACGCTCCAGGTTGGCCTGTCCTCACCCGTCAACCCCGCTTCCTATGAGCCTACCGTCGCCGCTGCGCGCGCTTGTCGCGTTTGTCTTTGTCTGGATCGCCAATCCCGTCCGCGCGCAATCGGCCGCTGGCGTGGTGGAAGGCCGCGTGTTCAACGCCGCCACCGGCTCCGCGCTGGTCAATGCTCGCGTGGTCCTTGAGGGCGCCGCGCCCGCGCGAGAGATCATCACGGACGAGAGCGGCTCATTTCGCTTTGCCGGCGTGCCAGCGGGCGAGGCGCGGCTCGCCGTCACCTACCTTGGGATGACACCGCAGGGCGCGACCGTCAGTGTGTCCGCGGGCGGCGTCGCCCAGCGCGACTTCGAACTTGCGCTCGCGCGTGGGGCCCGCGGGTCGCCCGCGCCCGGCGAGGCTGTGCGGCTGGACGCCTTCACGGTCGTTGAAGATCGCCAGATGAGCGCGCAGGCCATCGCGATGAACGAGCAGCGCAACGCTCCGAACATCAAGAATGTCGTCGCCATCGACGAGTTTGGCGACCGCGGCAGCGAGAACATCGGCGAGTTTCTCCTCTTCCTGCCTGGCGTCTCCATCGCGACCTCGGGCTCGGAGCCGACGACCGTCGCGCTGCGCGGCTTCCCCGGCAACAACACCGGCCTCACGGTGGATGGCGGTGAGATGGCGAGCTCCTTCGGCGGCAACACCCGCTCGCTCGATCTGCGTGAGATGCCCATGAACAACGTCTCGCGCGTCGAGGTGACCAAGGTGCCCACGCCGGATCTGCCCGCCACGGGCCTCGGCGGCTCGATCAACTTGATCACCCGCAGCGGCTTCGAGTCGCGGACGCGACGCTTCGCTTTCAACACCTACACCCAGTTCCACAATCGCAACGGCCTCACGTTTGATGGCGGACCGCGCAACCACAACTCCGACAATTCGCCGGACTTCATCCAGCCGTCGTTTGATTTCAGCTACCAGCATCCCGTGAACCGGCGTCTCGCCTTCACCATCGGCGGCTCCCGCACCTGGCGCTTCAAGCCGATGGAGACTGGCACCAAGGAGACCGACGAGTCACCCACTTGGGATCAAGTGCGCCTCGTGCAGACGACGAGTCAGTGGAACTCGCTCGCCCAGACCTTCAAGACGCTCCAAGGCTCGTTTGGCGTCGACTGGCGGCTGAGCGACACCGACATGCTCACCGCGAGCGTCCAGTATCGCGACTACAACCTCTACATCACGCGCAGCGTGCTCGGCTTCGCCTACGGTGCGGGTGCGACCGGCGGGCCTACGTTCACACAGGGTGCGGCCACCGGAGTAGGCACGGTCACCATGAACGGCAGCGGAGAAAATGTGGATGTGATCACCGAGACCAAGCACTACAACCTCCGCTACCGCCACCGCGGCGCGCTGTGGCGCATCGACGCCGCGGGCTCGTTTTCGATCTCGGCCTCCGATCGCCTGGAGATTGACAAGGGCTTCTTTAACCTCGCGCCTGCCACGCTCACCGGCGTGGTGTTGCGGGGCGACGACATCCCGTCCTCCGGCGGCACGATCCCCACGCGCTACAGCGCGACCCGCGGTGGCGTGCCAATCGACCCCTATGACGGTGGCAACTACACGCTCGGCAATCCCACCACCAACCAGCCGGATTGGAACACCCACAAGCAGAACCTCCGTCTCGATGTCGCGCGCGACTTTGGCCGCGAGGTGCCGTTCACGATCAAGGTGGGCGCCGCCCTTGATCGTTTCGCCACGGATCAACGCCGTTACGCCAAGACCTGGAACTTTCGCCCCAATGGCTCCACCGCCGCCGCTGATCGGCTGGCGAGTCGCTTCGACGTGTTTGACGAGGCGTTCAACGCCGACGCACCCACGGTGTTCGGCCGCAAGGTCCGCTGGATCAGCGGCCAGAAGATGTTCGATCTCCATCGGAAGAATCCCTCGTGGTTCATCCTCGATGAGGCGCAGATTCATCAGGACTTCGTCAACAACTCACGCCAGCTTCGCGAGACCATCTCGGCCGGCTACGTGCGCGCCGACGCCCGCCTTTTCCGCAACCGCCTCTGGCTCGTCGCCGGCGTGCGCTACGAACGCACCGACGACAAGGGCAGCGGCCCGCTCAACGACATCAACGCCCAGTTCCAACGGAACCCCAACGGCACCTTCGTCGACGGCAACCCGACTCTGCCCGGCATCCAGCGTGTGCCACTGAGCTCGGACCCGCTTGTGCTCCGGAAGCTCCGCTTCCAGGAGCGGGCGGCCCAGTCTGACCGCAGCTACGATGGCTATTACCCGAGCGTGAACGCCTCGTTCAATCTCACCGAGAACCTCGTCCTGCGCGCCGCTTACGCGCAGACGCTTGGCCGGCCCAACACCTCGTTCATTATCCCCGGCACCACGATCTCGGATCCCGACGTCGCGAATCCCACCATCTCGGTCAACAACACCGGGCTCCGCCCCTGGAGTGCGCGGAGCTACGATCTGTCCCTCGAGTCCTACCAAATCAAGGACGGCTTCGGCTCGATCGGCGTCTTCCGTAAAAGCGTGAAGGATTTCTTCGGCAGCGTGACGACCGCCGCCACTCCCGAGCTGCTCGAACAATACGGCCTTGAGAATGATCCCGCGCTGCGCACCTACAACTTCGTCACCCGCACCAACGCCGGCGACGCCCAGATCGACGGCTTCGAGGTCTCCTACCGCCAGTCGCTCACCTTCCTGCCTTCCTGGGCCCGCGGCTTTCAGGTCTTCGTCAACTACACCAAACTCAACCTTGCCGGCAGCAACACGGCCGACTTTTCCGGTTACAACCCCAAGTCTCTTGGCGGCGGAATCAACTTCGTCCGCGGTCGCCTTGGCTTGAGGAGCACGATCAGTTATCTGGGCGACACGCGCACCTCCGCCGTCGCCGCCAGCGCCACGGTGCCGGCGGGCACCTTCAACTACCAGAAGAAGCGCACGCGAATCGGGATCAACGCCACCTACAGTCTCACTCGTCGCTATTCTCTCTACGTCTCCGTGGTGGATTGGGGCGGGTTTGTGCAGGATCTCCAGCGCTACGCTCCTGCAACTCCGGAGTATGCCCGTCCGACTCGCTGGCAGGAACTCGGCTTCTACACCAACATCGGCGTGCGTGGCAGTTTTTGAGCGACGCCGCCACGCTGATCCCACAGCTTGGTGACCTTATGCGCTTACCTCGTCTCCCCGTTGTTTTTCCGTTCCTCTTGGTCGCGGCTTTTGTCGGGCCCCGCAATTTTGCCGCCCAGCAAAGCGCCCCCGCCGCACCCAACATCGTCCTCATGCTGATCGACGACATGGGGATCATGGACACTTCGGTGCCTTTCCTGACCGACGCCTCCGGCCAGCCGCGCCGCTATCCGCTCAACGACTTTTACCGCACACCCAACATGGAGCGGCTCGCCGCGCGCGGCGTCCGCTTCAATAATTTCTACGCCATGAGCGTGTGTTCGCCCACGCGTATTTCGATTCTCACTGGCCAGAACGCCGCGCGGCATCGCACCACCAATTGGATCAATCCTGATCGCGACAACGCCGGACCCGAGGGTGCGCCCGATTGGAACTGGCGTGGATTCAAGCGGGGCGACGTCACGCTCGCCTCGTTGCTGCAAGCCGGCGGCTACCGCACCTTCCATGTGGGCAAGGGGCATTTCGGACCACGCAACTCAGAGGGTGCCGACCCGAAAAACTTCGGCTTCGATGTGAACATCGGCGGTTCATCCATCGGCGCGCCCGCCAGCTATTATGGGAAACAGAACTTCGGCGATCCCGCTGGTAAAACTGGCAAACGCGCGGCGAGCGCGGTCCTCGGCCTGGAGAAATACCACGGGCAGGATATTTTTCTCACCGAAGCACTCACTCTTGAGGCGAACGCTCTCGTCACTGACGCGGTCAAAGCGACGAAGCCCTTTTTTCTCTATTTTCCGCACTACGCCGTGCACGCGCCTTTCAACTCGGATGCACGCTTCGCCGCCCACTACGCCAATTCCGGCAAGCCTGCGCCCGCCCAGGCGTTCGCCACGTTGATTGAGGGCATGGACAAGTCGCTCGGCGATGTGCTCGACCACCTCGAGAAGCTCGGCGTCGCCGAGAACACACTCGTGATTTTTCTGGGCGACAACGGTTCGGATGCGCCGCTCGGCCACCAGCACGAGGTCGCCTGCGCCGCGCCGCTCCGCGGCAAGAAGGGTTCGCACTACGAGGGGGGCGTGCGCGTGCCCTTCATCGCTGCTTGGGCCCGGCCGAATGCCGCGAATGCGTTTCAGAAGCGCCTGCCCATCGCCGCCGGCGCCGTCCAGCCGCAGCTCGCCGCCGTCTATGATCTCTTTCCTACGCTGCTGGCGCTCACGGGCCAGTCCGCACCGGCGGGCCATGCCGTGGACGGCCGGCGGCTCGATGCCCTGCTCGCGGGCCGGCGTGACACCACGCGGCCCGAGACCTTCCTGATGCACTACCCGCACGCGCCGCACCGCTCGGACTATTTCACCACCTACCGCAACGGCGACTGGAAGGTCATCTATCACTATTACCCGAGCGAGGTCTCCGAGGGCTCTCACTATCAGCTCTATCATCTCGCACAGGATCCATTTGAGCAGCGCAACCTCGCCGCGGCCGAGCCAGCCCACCTGCGTCGTCTCATGCAGGAACTCGCGGCCGGACTTGAGTCGCAACACGCCGTTTATCCCGTGGAAAAGACGACACGCGCGCCGCTCAAGCCCAAGGTGCCGTAGAATTATTTCACTCCATCAAACCAGCTCAGTCACCCCATGCGCTTCGCTTCACATCTCTCGTTTGCGTTATCCTTTCTCGTCGCCTCGCTCACCATAAGCGGGGCCGAGCCCGTGCAGCTCGATGTCTTCGTGTCAGGTCAGGACGGCTACCACACCTATCGCATCCCCTCGATCATCCGGGCGCAGAACGGTGCGCTCCTGGCCTTCTGCGAGGGACGCAAGGCCGGAGGCGGCGATTCGGGCGACATCGATCTCCTCGTGAAGCGCTCGACCGACGATGGCCGTTCATGGAGCGCCGAGAAGGTTTTGTGGGACGATGGCGCGAACACCTGCGGCAATCCGTGCCCCGTGCTCGATGAGACCACCGGCACGCTTTGGCTCCTCCTCACGCACAACCTCGGCACTGACCGCGAACGCGACATCGCCGCCCGCACCGCCAAAGGCACTCGCACCGTCTGGGTGACGAGCTCGACCGATCACGGCGTCACGTGGGCCAAACCCGCCCAGATCACCGCCTCGACCAAGGATCCCTCGTGGACGTGGTATGCCACCGGCCCCGGCGTCGGCATCCAGATCAAGCACGGCCCGCATGCCGGCCGTCTCGTCATCCCGTGCGACCACAACTACGATGATCCCGTGGAGAAGAAACACCTCTCCGGTTCGCACACGATCTACTCCGATGATCGCGGCAAGACTTGGAAACTGGGCGGCGTCATCCGGCCCAAGGTCAACGAGTGCCAGGTCGTCGAGCTGGCCGATGGCCGCGGCACGCTGCTCATGAACATGCGCTCGAACCACGGCCGCAATCTCCGCGCGCAGGCCACGAGCGGCGACGGCGGCCTCACTTGGACGAGCCCCGCCGATGCCCCCGCGTTGATCGAGCCCGTCTGCCAAGCCAGCCTGATCCGGCACACCTCGGGCCTTCTCTTGTTCTCGAATCCCGCGGCGAAGACTCGCGTGAACCTCCTCGTGCGCTCCAGCACCGACGACGGCGCGAGTTGGCGCGATGTGGTGACGTTGCACGCCGGTCCCTCAGCCTACTCGAACTTGATTTCGCTCTCCCCCACCGAGGCGGGCTGCCTCTATGAGCGCGGCGAAAAGCGACCCTACGAGAAAATCACTTTTGCCCGCTTTCCGATCGGCGTCCGCTGACCCCATCGGTTAACGCGGTTCAAGCGGCGCCGCCCACACCTGCGTTGAGCGCACGCCCGGTCGGGCTTCGCCGCCCGGCACGACAATCTGTCCGCGCCAGATCGTGAGCGGCGTGGTGACGAGCGAGAATGGCATATCACCGGCGCGGCTCCATGCCTTCGTCGCCGGATCGTAGGCGAGCATATCACGCGGGAAACCCCGGTGCGCGGTGGGCTCGGTCGCGACCTGCGTCCCGTCGTCGCCGCCCAGGACGAGGAGTTTCCCGTGCACCGCTGGTGCGAGTGCCGGCGCAGCCACCGCGACGCGCGGCAAATCCGCGACTCGTTCCCAGCCGCCGGCGGGGGTTAAACGATACGCGTCGCGCAACCATTCGCGAGTCACCTTGCCGGCGGCGTCCGTCACTAGCCGGGCCCCGCTGAAGAGATAGAACGCGTCGCCCTGCGCTCCGCCCACAGCGAGGATGCGTTCCGGTCCCGGCCAAGCGGGTAGCTCGCGCCAGCCCTCCGCCCGACGATCGAGATCGAGCCGGTAGGCCGTGCGCAGTGCAGTGGTGGAGTCGGGTCGCTCCACGCCGCCGGCGAGGTAGATCGCCCGGCCCACCCGCGCGCCGGCCATCAACGCCAGCGGGCGGGGCAGGGCGGGCCAAGCCGTGTAGGTGAACTGGCGGCCGTCCCATCGGGCGAGCCAGACGCTGGAGAAATTCCGTTGGGCGTCGCCGCCGCCGATCAGCAGCACGCCCTCGTCGAGCGTCACCGCGACGCCGTAGCCGCCCGCGGCCGGCAAGCGTTCCACGCGCCGCCACTCCGCGGCGCGGGGTTCCAGCAGGAATGCATCGTCGTGCCAGACTTTCGTGCCGCCCTCCCACGGGCGCTTGTCGGGAAAGTTCGCGCCGCCCGCCACGAACAACGCGCCACCGGTCACGCCCGCATAGCTGCCCGCGAAACCTTCGCGGTCGGGGATGTCAGGCAATCGCGTCCAGCTTAACGAAGGGGAGGCTGCCGCTGCAGCGAGTGCGGGAGAAAACACGACAAGGCAAACGGCGAAGAGGACGAAGCGCATGATCGGAAAGGGAACGTGCACGACGGTGGCCGGTGAGGCGAGACTCGCGCAGTGGTTTCCTTGCTGCACCTCTGCGCTCGCCGCTTGCGCGGACGCGGCGGGCGCATACAAAACGGAGCCGATGCCGATCTACGAGTATTACTGTCCGGACAACCACACCATCTACCAATTTTACGCCAAGACGATGGCGCAGGGCGCGACCACGCCGCCTTGTCCCGACAATCCCAAATTTCGCCTGAAAAAAATGCTCTCCGCCTTTGCCATCACCGGCGGCGGGGCGGGGGACGAATCTTCGGAAACGAAAACCGCTGATCCCGCGGCGAGCGCGGAGGACCGGCGCCTGGAGGCCGCGATGGACTCGATGGAGCGCGAGTTTTCCGGCATGAACGAAGACAACCCGAAGGACATGGCGCGCATGATGCGCCGCATGGCCGAGGTCAGTGGCGAGAAGCTCGACGGCCAGCTCGAGGAGGTCGTGCGCAAACTCGAGGAGGGGGCCGATCCCGATTCGTTGGAGGACGCGCTCGGCCCCGACCTGCCCAATGAAGATTCCGGCGATCCCGAGAGCGGAGGCATGGGCCTTGATGCTGATTCGCCCCCGATGCTCGGCGAAGCGGCCAAGAAGGAGGCACGCCATCGCTTCAAGGCGCGGCGCACCGCGCCCCGCCGCGATCCCAAGCTCTACGATTACCCATGAGCGCCGCGACCCCGACGTCGGAAGTCCGCGTCCGTGTGGCCGCCGCGGAGCGAGCCGTCATGGCGCAGACAGAGCTCATGCACCGCGAATTTGGCCGCGCCGAGAGCCAGTGGAAACGCGACGGCTCGCGCGTGACCGCGATTGATGTGGCGATCTCCGAGGGGATCTTTCGCGAACTCTCCGCGCAGTTTCCCGCCGACCAGTTCCTCAGCGAGGAGCTGGCCGATACGGGCGCCGTGATTCCGGTGACGGCGCGTTTCGCCTGGGTGCTCGATCCGATCGATGGCACCAACAACTTTGCCCTCGGCTTGCCGCACTGCGCGATCGCGCTGGCGCTCTGCGAGCACGGCGAGCCGATCTACGGGGTCATCTACGATCTCAGCCGGCGCACGTTGCTGCAGGGCGGGCCGGGCTTCGGCGTCCGCGACGGCGAGCGGGCGGTCCGGGTGGGCACGGCCGCATTCACCCGCGAGACGCTCGTCGGTTGCCACAGTCCGGGCAATCCGGCGCTGCTGCCGGCGGCCACCGGCGTGATTTCTAACTTTAAGATTCGCGCGCTCGGCAGCGCCACGCTGCACCTCGCCTATGTGGCGGCCGGGCTCCTCGACGGCTGCGTGGATTTCAACGTGAAGATCTGGGACCTCGCCGCCGCGATCCCGCTCGTGCGCGCCGCCGGTGGCGAGGTGCATTTCCTCAACGGCGAACAACTGCCGCTGCGCACCTTTGACCTGCGGATGGAGAAAATCGTCTATGTCGCGGGCAGCCCCGCGATGTGCGCGCGGCTGCGCGAGCTGATGGGCCGGTGAAGGGCTACGAGGTGGGCTGGTCTCTGAGCCGGCCTAGATTGCAGGGCGATTCGCAGCCTGGAACCGGGGCCGCAGGTATCTCCCGCGCGTCGCTTATGGCACGAGATAAATTTCCACGAGGGCGACGCCGGTCGTGCCGGCGACTCCGCTGACTTGCGCGGTATAGCTGCCCGGAGGAAGCGTCGTGAGAATCACGGAATCTTTCGAACCCACGGGGAGGGCGAAAGTGGAGAGCGCCGTGGTGGTGACGATGAGCGCGGCGTTGGCCGCGGTGCCCCAGTCGTTGTTCTCTTCCAGTTTTGTGGCTCCGCTGAAGAGAGCGAGCTGTGGGTCGGCGAGCGCGCCAGGCACGCCGAATGCGCCGAGCGTAGGGCCGACTCCTCGGATGAGCACGGTGCGCGAGGTGGCGCCGCCGAGCGTGAAGCCGGCGATGAGAATATCGGCACCGGTGCCGACCTGGGTGCGCGCGGAGACGTTTACGAGTTGCGGGGTGGTCGCGGAAAATGCGCCGAGCGATGCGTCGTAGAGTTCCGCAAGCGCCACGCCGATGGTGCCGCCCACGCCAGTTATTTGGATCGTGTAGTCACGGGCGGCGAATGCGGGCGCATAGAGCGCGGCGTCGCGGCTTGTGACCGGGGCGAGCTGAAACGCGCCGACGCTGCTGCCGATGGAGTTCACCTGCGCGTCGCCATTCCAATTGTCGTTCGTGGCCACGACGGCTGCACCGGCGAACACGCTCAACGTGGGATCGGCCAGCGCGCCAGGCACGCCGAAGGTCGTCAAAGCGGGTCCGATGCCGCGGATGAGCAGAGGCTTGGTGCCCATGGTGCCCGCGCCACCAATCACAACGCCGACGATGAGGGTTTGGGCGCCGGTGCCCGCTTGGGAACGGATCGACATGTTCACGATTCGGCCGGGGTCGGGCGGCGGCGGCACCGGGCCGCCGGCCGGTGGCAGCCTGAGCGGCACACCGGCGTTATCAGTGAAAGCGATATACTGCGCCGCGGGCACGGTCGCGATGACTCCCAGAGCAACGCCCGTTGAAGAGAACTTCCTGATCGTGCCGTCCTGCAAATTCGCCACGTGAAGATTGCCGGCGCTGTCGAAGGCCAGGCCGAACAGATGGGCTCCCAGTCCGGTGTCCACGAAGACCGAATCCACGCCGGCGGGGGTGAACTTCGTGATCGAGCCGCTGCCGCCTTGGTTGGCTGCGTAGAGGTTGCCCGCGTTGTCAAAGGCCAGGCCCTGCGGGCTGGCCAGACCGGCGCTGGCAAAGACCGAGCCGACGCCGGCAGGCGTGAATTTCACGATGGTGTTGCCGTGAAAATTGGCGACGTAGAGATTGCCCGCGCGATCGAAGGCCAGGCCCGTGGGACGGTTGAGGCCACTGCTGGCAAAGATCGATTTGACGCCGCCAGGGGTGATTTTGGTGATCGTGTCGAAGACGAAGTTTGAAACGTAGAGATTGCCTGCGGCATCAAAGGCCAGGCCGTAGGGCGAGTCCACGCCGCTGGCAAAAATCGAGCGGACGCCGCCGGGAGTGAACTTCGCAATCGTATCAAAGCCTTGGTTCGCCACGTAGAGATTGCCGCTCCCGTCAAACGCCAGACCGGAGGGGATGGATAATTCGGTGTTGTCGGCAAAGCTGGTGCTCGCGCCATTGGCAGTCACCTTCACGATGGCGTTGGCGGTGCTGAGGGCGGACACGTAAAGGATGTCCGCGCGCAGAGGAGTTTCGAGGACGGCGAACAGTCCCGCTCCGGTGGCGGCGAGAATGAAACGAAGGAAGGGGTTCACGGGATTGAGCAAAAAGAGCGAGCGCGGCGGAGCAGCGCGAGGGGCAAGCGCGCGAGGCTGCCAAGGGGATGCGATAGATAGAACGCGCAGGGAGAGCTTTGACAAGGGCGCGGCTCGCCGTGGGCGAAGCTTAATGCGCGCCGCCGGTGGCGAGGTGCCTTTCCTCAACGGCGAACAACGGCCGCTGCGGACCTTTGACCTGCGGATGGAGAAAATCGTCTATGTCGCCGGCAGCCCTGCCATGTGCGCGCGGCTGAGGGAGCTGATACTAGTGGCGTGAGGAGAGCAGATCGGAAACCGGCGCTACGCCCCGGCTGGCTGGCCGGCTGTCGCGAACGCGGCGTGGGAGCATGCCCGCCCTTTGTCGGATGCACTTACACTTTCGGATTTCTGGGTAACGGCGTTTTCTATGTGAAAAACGTATAAGAGGTTATCCAAAGAATTAGTTGCTAGTCAGAAAAGGAGGCTGGCACCCGGTTGGCTATCACGCTGGCCGCATCAGAAATCCTAAACTTCGTAATTCCTCATATCCACCCCTGTCATGAAGCTCGTCAACAAAACCGCCTCTCTTCTCGCCCTCGCTTGGGTGGCTTTCATTGCCACGCCGGCTCGTGCGGCCACGATTGCCACCGCCACTGGCGGATCATTCTCTAATTCTAATGTCGGTTTTGTGGGTCAATCTTTCACGGTCACGGGTTCGGGATCTTTCACGAACATCAGCTTCAATTTTTTCTCTGACACCGGATCGACAACCCCTGCCGCTTTCGGAACGGCTTTCCTTCTCAACACCCTCTATACAGGCACGCCAGCGGCGCTAAGCAGTGGTAGCACGGGTTACCTCGGTCAAGCCACCGCCGCCAGTGGTTTCTACAGTTTTGGTTCGGGAGTATCGCTTTTGGCGGGCACCCAATACTTCCTCTACAGCAACGCTGCTTTCTCGGCAGGTGCCATTACCGGAAATAACGCCTACGCAGGCGGCTCGGTCTATATTGCAAGCACCTCAAGCAGCGTGTTTTTTCCCAATACCTCGGCGAATTTCCGCGTGACCGGTGACGCTGTCGGCGCGCCTGACGGCGGCTCGACGGCGCTACTGCTCGCACTCGGCGTGGCCGGCCTTTGGTTCGGCCGCCGCGCGCGGCAGGCCTAAACGCAGGCAATCAAGTTCAACCCAGGCGCGCTCAAACTGGGTGCGCTTTTTTGTTTTTTAGTTCCGGTTCGTAGTTGTGGCTGAAGCCGGAATTACGAACTCGAGACGATGCAGATCTGAACACAGCCGAATCAAATCAGCCCCAACTTCATCTTCCCCTCTTCGGAGATCATCGCCTGGTTCCACGCGGGCTCCCAGGTGATGCGCACATCGGCATCGGTGACGCCGGGGACGAGGAGAATTTTCGACTTCGCATCTTCGGCGATGGCCGGACCCATGCCGCAGCCGGGCGCGGTGAGCGTCATGGCGACGTTTACGCGGTGGCCGGGCTCGGGTTCGGAAATCTTCTCGATGTCCATCGAGTAAACGAGGCCGAGGTCCACGATGTTGACGGGAATCTCGGGATCGAAGACTTGGCGCAACTGCGCCCAGACCGCCTCGGGATCGGGGGCGCCGCCAGCGAGAGTCGGGGCAGCCACGGTCTGGCTGGCGACCTGCTCGCCGAGGGCGTCGCCGTCCTTGCCGTCGATGCGGAAGAGGCCGAAGTCGGTCTGCACGGTGTAGCTGCCGCCCAGCGTCTGGTGAATCATCACCTTGGTGCCGGTGGCCAGCGTGGTCTTGTCGCCCGAGGGAATCTGCGTGGCGGTGACTTCGCGGGAGAGGGTGCGGTCGCGGTTGGTCATGCGAAAGTGTTAAGCGCAAAGACGCCAAGACGCGAAGCGCCGAGAAGAATCCCTGGCGGATTCCCGGGCATTGAGCCTTTGCGACTTCGCGGCTTTGCGCTTCATGCTATTTCTTGAATTTCGTTTGGATCAACGCGCGCAGGGCGTCGTGGAGTTCGTCGCTGGCGAGGCGGTTGAGGACTTCCTCGAAGAAGCCGAAGGTGAGCAATTCGTCGGCCTGCTCCTTGGCGATGCCGCGGGATTGGAGGTAGAACTCCTGTTCGGGATCGATGCGCGACGAGGTCGCGCCGTGCGTGCAGCGGACATCGTTGGCCTGGATTTCGAGGCCGGGCAGGGAATTGGCCTCGGCTTCCTCACTGAGCATGAGGTTGCGGTTCGACTGGTAGGCGTCGGTCTTCTGCGCGTCGGGATCGACGACGATGAGGCCGGAGAAGATCGTCTTCGCGGTGCCGCGGAGAGCGTTTTTGTAGAGGAGGTCGGATTTGGTGTTCGGCGCTTGGTGGATTTGCAGCGTGCGCTGGTCAAACTCCTGGTCCGTTTCCGCGACCGTGAGCGCGAGCATCTCGGAAAAGGCTCCCGGGGCCTGCAACTGCGAGAGCGACTCGTGGCGGGCCTGGCGGGCGCCGAGGTGGAGGTTGAGCGACTGCACGCGGGCGTCGCGGCGGACGACGGTGGAGTTGGACTGGAAGGAGAGGGCGCGGTGGCTCCAGTCCTGCTTGCCGATGTAGGTGAGCTGCGCGCCGTGGCCGGCGTAGAGGTCGTTGGCGCCGACGGCGAGCTGAGTCTCCGCATCGGAGCCCGAGCCGAAATACTCGATGACGCTCGCGCGGGAATTGTCCCCGGCGACAACCAGCGTGTGCGGGAAGAGCGCCGCATTCTCCCCCAGGGCGTAGGAGAAGATGCCGATCGGATCATCAAGCTCCACCCCGCGCGGGATGTGGACGAACGCCCCATCGTTGAGGAAAGCCTCGTGCAACGCCGTGAACTTGGCCGAGCCGAGCTTGGCGGGCTGCGCGAGCAGATGCTCGCGGACGACGGCCTCGTGCTGCACGAGCGCGCTTTGCAGGGAGTCGATCACCACGCCGCGCGCCGCGAGATCGGCGGCGCGGAGCTCGCGCGACAGCAGGCGGCCGTTGGCGAAGATGAGCTTGGCGGCCTTCTTGATCCCGATGGAGGTATGCGGCGAGGATTTCACGGCGGCAGGCAGCGTGAAGCCGTCGAGCGTGAGCCCGCCGAGGTTGCTGAAGCGCCACGACTCGTCGGTGCGCGACGGCATGGGCAGCGAGGCGAAGCGATCGTAGGCGGCGCGCTTGCGATCGATCCACCACTGCGGGAGCGGCGGCAGGGAGGCGAGGTGGGCGGCGAAGACCTCGGGCGTAAAGGCGCCGACGAGGGATTTTGGCTCGGTGAGAGTGGTCATCTTCAAAATAAAATTAAGCGCAAAGGCGCGAAGCCGCTAAGGTCGGAGAAAAGAAGGATCGGGCTTTGGATCGATCTTTGCGCCTTCGCAGCTTTGCGCTTCAAGGCTTCCTCAGCCTACCGATCCCTCCATCTCGAGGTCGATGAGGCGCTTGAGTTCGACGGAGTATTCCATCGGGAACTCGCGGGCGAGGTCGTTGATGAAGCCGTTCACGGCCAAGCTCATCGCCTGGCCTTCGGTGAGGCCGCGCTGCTGCATGTAGAAAATCATTTCTTCGTTCACCTTTGAGACGCTCGCTTCGTGCTGCACGTAGTTGCGGTCACCCCGGACGGTGATGGCCGGGTAGGTGTCGGTGCGGCTGTTGGTGTTGATGAGGAGCGCGTCACACTCGGTGTTGTTTTTGCAACCCTTGAGGTGCTTCGGGATGTGGACGACGCCGCGGTAGGTGCTGCGGCCCTGGCCGACGGAGATCGACTTGGCGACGATGTTGGACGTGGTTTCGTCGGCGGCGTGGATCATCTTGGCGCCGGTGTCCTGGTGCTGGCCGTCGTTGGCGAGGGCGATGGAGATGACTTCGCCGCGGGCCTTGCGGCCCTTCAGGACGACGCCGGGATACTTCATCGTGAGGCGGGAGCCGATGTTGCAGTCGATCCACTTGATGTGGGCCTCCTCGTGCGCGACGCCGCGCTTGGTGACGAGGTTGAAGACGTTGTTGGCCCAGTTCTGGACGGTGATGTATTGGATCTTCGCGCCCTTGAGCGCGACGAGCTCGACGACGGCGCTGTGCAGCGTCGAGGTGCTGAACTTGGGCGCGGTGCAGCCCTCCATGTAGGTGACCTCGGAGCCCTCGTCGGCGATGATGAGCGTGCGCTCGAATTGCCCGAAGTTCTCGGCGTTGATGCGGAAGTAGGCCTGGAGCGGCTGCGCGACCTTCACGCCCTTGGGCACGTAGATGAACGAGCCGCCGGAGAACACGGCGCTGTTGAGGGCGGAGAACTTGTTGTCGCCGGTCGGGATGACCTTGCCGAAGAACTTGCGGAAAATCTCCGGGTGCTCGCGGAGCGCCTCGGTGGAGTTGGCGAAGATGACGCCCTGCTTGGCGACGATTTCCTTGATGTTGGAGTAGGCGGCCTCGGAGTCGAACTGGGCCTCGACGCCGGCAAGAAACTTGCGCTCCTGCTCGGGGATGCCGAGGCGCTCGAAGGTCTTCTTGATGTCGTCCGGCACTTCGTCCCACGTGCGCTTGGGCTTCTGGCCGGAGGCGAGATAGTAGCGGATTTTGTCGAAATTGATGTTCTCGAGATCCTTCGTCGCCCAGTGCGTGGGCATGGGCATCGAGAGGAACTTCTTCAGCGCGTTGAGGCGGAACTCGAGGATCCATGGGGCCTCCTTCTTCACCGAGCTGATGTAGCGGACGGTGTTTTCCGTGAGGCCGGTGCCGGCGTCGAACTCGTAGGCGACGTCGTATTGGAAGTCGCCCTTGGTCTGGTCGATGCCGGCGACGGGATTGGCGGTCTCCTCAAAGGGAGGCGCGGAGGAAAGAGTGGCGGAGGACTGGCTCATGGTGGCGGCGGGTTCAGGCGGTGACGGCGGCTAGTTCCTTCTTCACCCAATCGTAGCCCTTGGCCTCGAGCTCGAGGGCGAGGGATTTGTCGCCGCTCTTCACGATGCGGCCGTCCCACATGACGTGGACGTGGTCCGGCACGATGTGATCGAGCAGGCGCTGATAATGCGTGATCATGAGGACGCCGAGATTGGGTCCGCGCATGACATTCACGCCGTCGGCGACGATGCGGAGCGCGTCGATGTCGAGGCCGGAGTCGGTCTCGTCCATCAGGGCGAACTTGGGCTCGAGCATCGCCATCTGGAGAATCTCGCAGCGCTTCTTCTCACCGCCGGAGAAGCCGTCGTTGACTGAGCGGGAGGTGAACTTCCGGTCGATCTTGAGGAGGTCCATCTTGGAGTAGAGTCGCTTGTAGTAGCCGGTGGCATCGATCTCCTCGCCCTCGGCCATGCGGGCCTGCACGGCGGCGCGGAGGAAATTGGCGATGGAGACGCCGGGAATCTCGCTCGGATATTGGAAAGCGAGAAACAAGCCGGCGCGTGCGCGCTCATCGGCCTCCTGCGCGAGGATCGACTGGCCGTCGAGAAGGACGTCGCCGCCCGTGATCGTGTAGTCGGGGTGCCCGGCGATCGCCTTGGCGAGCGTGGATTTGCCGGTGCCATTGGGCCCCATGATGGCGTGGACTTCGCCGCTGTTGATCGTGAGCGAGAAGCCCTTGACGATCTGCTTTTCGCCGATGGCGACGTGGAGGTCTTGGATGACGAGGGAGGACATGCGCGGAAAAGATGAAACGTAGGAAAAGCTGAAAGGAGGGCGGTCAGGACTTGGTGGCCTTGCCGCGGAAGATGATTTCGACGGAGGTCGGATCGTAGCCGGCGGGAAGGACCGACTTCACTTTCTCGATAAGGGCAGGCGGCAGATCGATGTCGTGGGTGCGGCCGGTCTTCTCGTCGTGAAAATGAGCATGCGGGCGGAGGTTGGGGCAGTAGCGGGTGGGGCCGCGCTCAAAGTTGACCGCGCGCACGAGGTCGCACTGCACGAGGGTCTCGAGGCAGTTGTAAACCGTCGCGAGCGAGATGGTGGGCAACTCAGATTTGACGCGGGCAAACACCTCGTCCGCCGTCGGGTGGTCACGCTTTTTGAGGAGCACGTCATAAACGACTTCACGCTGCGGGGTCGCGCGCAGGCCGCTGTCGGCGAGGCGTTGGGTCAGGGCGTCGTTGGTTTCGGTGGCGCGCATGGTTTGGGTCGGAGGGGGCACGCAATTGGAATGATTCCAAGGTGCAAGCGAGAATTAGAACTATTCTAAAATTAAACAGCCGGCCTGCACGGGGCCATAAGCGTAAAGCGTTTCCCGGTTCAGCGTCGCGACCAGCACCAATGCCACGGCTCGTAGCCGATGCCGTAGCGATTGCCGCGCGGGTAAGTCATCGTGAAGCCGAACTTCCCGGCATGGCGGCGCAGCCACCGGTAGGCCGGCGTGCGTGCGAACGAGTCCTCGACGCTAGTGTCGGCCGGATCGCCGATGTCGATGGCGCGGCCCGAGTGATGTTCGCTGAAGCCCGGGGCGGCGACGAAGCGCAGCACAGATGCGAGTGAGCGGCCGGTTGCGAGTTTCTGGCGGATGAGATGGGTCTGCCGCGCGATGCTGCGGAAACCGGACAGAGGCAGGAGGGTGACGCTATCGCGCGCCGCGGCCGCGTGCATTCGCCGCCACGCGGCGGCGGCGCGTGGGGTGAGGCGGACAGGTTTGCCGTCATCGGGCGCGCGACCGACCGAGACGAGCCGCCGCGCCTCGCGGTGCGGCGGCAGGCCGCGGGTGCGCGCGTAGTCGGCGGGGATGCCGAGCGAGCGATGCAGTTGTGGGAGGGGCTTTATGCCGCGACGGTTGGTCATTTGAGCCATTCGGGAAACGGAACGTCAGAATTCGTCAACGCGCCAAACCAATCCCAATCTTCCGCCGCGCAATAATAGCCCGGCCACTTTTCGTTGGTTGAAATCAGCCCGGCGCGATAGGGATTGAGGAAGATGTAGAGGAACACAGGCAGCCGATCCTCGTCGGGGCGCAGGTGATGCTCGTAGTAGCCATCTTGCCAAGCGAGGCGATGCGCACGTAGTCTCGGCGAGAGCCGACCCTTGAACAGACGCATCACCTTCGCCAGCTCGCTGTCTGTCCCGAGCGTGAACAACACATGAACATGGTCCGGCATGACGACCCATGTGCGCACGACCCAATGTCCCTCGGACTCAAGCATGACGCTTTGCGCTTCGAGCGCTGCGAGCATGGCACGCTCGCACAGCCCTGAAGCCGGTCGCTTTAGGTTGAAGGTTACGAAGTAGTCTGCGCCCGAAGCCGACCAGCGATGCACGCGCAGCGAGGAATAGCCGGGCTTCGCTTGAACAGGATCAGGTTTCACCGTCAGGAGATGGCTTGGTGTCGGAAGCTGTCTGGTTGTGGGAGGGGCTTTATGCCCCGACTGAAGCCAGGTGCAGCTCGTGTCGGGGCATAAAGCCCCTCCCACAATCAAGCCACGCCGGCTAGCGCTTGATCAACCGTTATGCTCGGCCAGCCAGCGCTCGGCCTCGATCGCCGCCTGGCAGCCCATACCGGCGGCGGTGATGGCTTGGCGATAGACGTGGTCGGAGCAATCGCCCGCGACGTAGATGCCCGGGACGTTGGTGCGCACCTGGGAGCCGGCCTCGGGCACAAAGTAGCCGCCCTCGTCCACGGCAAGCGGCGGGGCAAACGGCCCCGTGTTGGGGATGTGGCCGATGGCGACGAAGACACCCTTCACCGGCAGGACGCTCTCGGCGCCGGTCTTCACGTTTTTGATCTTGAGGCCGCTGACGGCGCCCTCGGCCACACCCTCGACCGCCACGGGCACGCTGTCCCACACGCACTGGATTTTTTCGTGCGAGGTGGCGCGGTCGGCCATGATCTTCGAGGCGCGGAGGGTGTCGCGGCGATGCACGAGATAGACCTTGCTCGCGAAACGCGTGAGAAACAGCGCCTCCTCCGCCGCGCTGTCGCCGCCGCCGATCACCACGACATCCATCTTGCGGTAGAACGCACCGTCGCAGGTCGCGCAGGTGGTCACGCCCTTGCCGCCATAGAGCTCCTTTTCGCCGGGGATGCCGGTGAGGCGCGGCGAGGCGCCGGTCGCGATGATGACCGTTTTCGCCAGGATCGTGCGCTCGGCCGTGACGAGCTTGCGCGGCATCGTGGAAAAATCGACGGACTGCACGAGCGTCTGCTCGAAGCGCGTGCCGAAGCGAGTGGCCTGCTCGCGCATGTTCTGCGTGAGCTGAAACCCATCCACGCCGTGAGCGAAGCCGGGGAAGTTCTCGACCTCGCTGGTCGTCGTGAGCTGGCCGCCCGGCAGCGGGCCCTCAAGCACGAGGGGATTCAAGCTCGCGCGCGCGGAGTAAATCGCGGCCGTGAGCCCGGCGCAGCCGGTGCCGATGATGACGACGTTTTCGACGGTGGGGGTGGACATGGTGGCGTGAACTGCGAGATGAATTCACGCCGCGCCGGAGCGCAACTGCGGAGATGCGCACGTGCTCCTAATCGTGGTCACTCTGAGGCCGACATCGAAAAAATCTGGGGCGGCAACACCCTGCGCGTAATGCGGGCGGTGGAAGAAGTGGCGCGGAAAAGCCGATCGTGAAAATCTCTGCGGGTTCGGATCCCAAGCTGAGCAATCTGGCAGATCGGACGCAGTGAAACCGAGCCGCGACCTTATGACTAGATTCGCTCGCCGAGAACAATGAGGCCAAGGAATACCCACGAGGCCATCACGAAACTGCGCCTCAGCAAGCGCCGCTCCTTTTTCCTGCGAAATATGTAGAAAAGACCTGTCACGATCACGGCGAGCACGGCAGGGATTCCAACACGAATTAGGAGATAGACGATTGCCTCTGGTCTCTCAAGGTGAGCCGAAACGGGGTAGGTCAAATACGCGATGAGCATCATGCCGACAAGATTGGCTGCAACCGTGCCCCATGAAATATCACCAGCACTGGCCGTGGGAGCGGTCAGAGGCGCGATTTTTTCTACGCCAGTGCGGCCCACGCGCGTCCCGCAGGATGAACAAAAAGCCGCGTCTTGATTAATAGATTTTCCGCACTTGGAACAAAACATTGTTGTGGCTCCTAACATAAACTAACCTGCACGGAACAATGCGCATTTTTTCGCATGATATCCGTAGACTGTTGATGCAACATGACGGGGGGGGGTGACACGCTGGCTAAGTCTTGTCGATGGATTTGCCGTGCAAGGTCAACGAGGGATTCTGCCCGCATCACCTTCGCAACCCCTGCTTGCACCCGCCGCACTGTGCGCTGACCTTCGCGCGCTCCCGTGCCATCCATCCCGACCCACCTCGCCACCCAACCTCCCGCCGGCGCCCCGGCGAAGGTCTATTCCCACGAGCCCGTGTGGGACGCGAAGCGCTGGCTGCCGACGACGGCGGACGAGGTGAAGGCGCGCGGGTGGGACTACGTCGATGTCATCATCGTTTCGGGCGATGCCTATGTGGATCACCCGGCGTTTGGCACGGCGGTCATCGGGCGCATCATCGAGCGCGAGGGGCTGCGCGTGGCGATCTTGCCGCAGCCGAACTGGCGCGACGACCTGCGCGACTTCAAGAAGCTCGGCGCGCCGCGGCTGTTCTTCGGCGTCACGTCGGGCTGCATGGACTCGATGATCAACCGCTACACGGCGGCGAAGAAGTTGCGCAGCGAGGATGCCTACACGCCCGGCGGTGAGCAGGGCTTTCGGCCCGACTACGCGGCGACCGTTTACGCGCAAATCCTGAAAAAACTTTTCCCCGAGGTGCCCGTGTTGCTCGGCGGCATCGAGGCCAGCCTGCGCCGCGTGACGCACTACGACTATTGGTCCGACACGCTGAAGCCCGGCATCCTCGCGGAGAGCGGCGCGGACATGCTCGTCTACGGCATGGGCGAGTTGCCGCTCCTCGAAATCCTGCGGCTGCTCAAACGCGGTGTGCCGTTTTCGTCGCTCACGACCATCGCGCAGACTGCGGTGTGGATGCCGCCCGGCGCGCCCGCGCCGAAGAACCAGAACTGGGAGGACTTTTCGCTGCACACGCACGAAGAGTGCCTCGGCGACCGCGCGCTCTACGCGGCGAATTTCAAGAACATCGAGACCGAGTCCAACCGCGTGAAGGCGCGGCGCCTTTTCCAGCAGACGGGCGACCGCCTGATGATCGTCAACCCGCCGTTCCCGACGATGACGGAGGAGCAAATCGACCGGAGCTGGGAGCTGCCCTACACGCGCCTGCCGCATCCGAAATACCGCAAGCGCGGCCCGATTCCCGCCTACGAGATGATCAAGCACTCGATCAACATGCACCGCGGGTGCTTTGGCGGGTGCAGCTTCTGCACGATCTCGGCGCACCAGGGGAAGTTTGTCGCGAGCCGCAGCAAGGCCTCGATCCTCCGCGAGGTGGAGGAGATCAAGCAGATGCCGGACTTCCGCGGCACGATCAGCGATCTCGGCGGGCCCTCGGGCAACATGTATAAGATGAAGGGCAAGGAGCAGTGGATCTGCGACGAGTGCATCCGCCCGAGCTGCATCTGGCCCGACGTGTGCCGCAACCTCGACACCGATCACACCGCGCTCCTCGACATCTACAAATCCGTCCGCGAGACCGAGGGCGTGAAGCACGCCTACGTGGCGAGCGGCATCCGCTACGACCTTTTCCTGCACGACAAGGACGACCGCGCGCAGGTGAAACGCAGCCACGACCGCTACGTGGAGGAACTCGCCGCGCACCACGTGCCCGGCCGTCTCAAAGTCGCGCCCGAGCACACGAGCGACCACGTGCTGCGCATCATGCGCAAGCCGACCTTCGATCTCTTCTACAAGTTCAAGGAGAAGTTCGACCGCGCGACGAAGAAGGCGGGCAAGCCCGACACGCCCGTCGTGCCGTATTTCATCAGCTCGCACCCCGGCTCACGGCCCGAGGACATGGCGGAGCTCGCGCTCAAGACCAAGGACCTCGGCTTCCGCCTCGAGCAAGTGCAGGACTTCACGCCCACGCCGATGACCGTCGCGACCGAAATCTACGCGACCGGCGTGCATCCCTACGACATGAAGCCGGTCGAGGTCGCGCGCACGCCCGAGGAGAAGCAGGAGCAGCGGAGCTTTTTCTTTTGGTATAAGCCCGAGATGCGCGACGCGATCCGGCGGTCGATGCAGCGGCTTGGGCTCGGCGCGATCGCGAAGCGGTTGCTCGACGAAAAGCGTGCGACCAAGGACGTCACCCCGCCTCCGCACATCACGCCCTGCGGCATGAAGGTGCCGCGTGGCGCGATGGGGCAGCAGCGGCCGCAGGTCGGTGGTGGTGGACAGTGCGCGCCCAAACCGGGGAAGAAGTTTTTCGGGCAGCGGCGCGGGCGGTGGGAAAAGTAGGGCGGGTCAGTGACCCGCCCTCGGTGCGAGCACTCAACGCGTGAAAGGGCGGGTCACAGACCCACCCTACGGCCAATCCCTCGAAGTCCTCTCTTCAACATGACTGCCGACCCCCGCACCCTTCACGAGCGCCTCTTCACGATCGACACGCATAGCGACACGCCGACGGCGTCACTCATGCGCGAGGGCTGGGATTTCGCGGCGCGTCACGACCATGCGCTTGATCGCTCGCAGATCGACCTGCCGCGGCTGCGGGAGGGTGGGATGGATGCCATGGTGTTTGCCGTCTATGTCGGTCAGATGGCGCGGACGCCCGAGGCGTGGCGCGTCGTGCATGAGCGCGCGGTGCGATGTTTCGAGCGCACGCGCGCCGTGCTGGCGGCGAATGCGCGCGAGTGCGCGCTGGCGCTGACGGCGGAAGACGGGCCGCGGCTCAAAGCCGAGGGCAAGCGTGCGATCTACCTGAGCATCGAGAACGCCTACTCGATCGGCCACGACGCTGCGCACGTCGCGAAATTTCACGCGCTCGGCGTGCGGATGCTCGGCCTCACGCACATGGCGAACAACGAACTCGCCGATTCCTCCACCGATCCGCGCGGGGCGGAGTGGGGCGGGCTGAGCCCTTTTGGCCGCGAGGTCGTGGCCGAGTGCAACCGCCTTGGAATCCTTCTCGATGCTTCGCACGCGAGCGACGCCGCGCTGCGCGATCTGCTGGAGGTGTCGCGCGCCCCGGTGGTGCTCTCGCACAGCGGCCCGCGCGCGTGCGCGGATCACCCGCGCAACATCGGCGACGATCTACTGCGCGAGCTGGCGCGCAAGGGAGGCGTGCTGCACATCAACGCCCTGCCGATTTCGCTTGTGGATGCTCCCGGCAATCTCCGCACCCAGGGGTGCGCGGAAGTGCTCATGCGCTACACAGACACAGTGCCGACCCCCGAAGCGCTGGCCGCCGAGGATCGCGACTACGATGTGGCCTGCGCGGCGTGGCCGAACCCGCGGGTGACGCTCGCCGACTTCATCCGCCATATCGAGCATACGGTCGCCGTCGCGGGCATCGACCACGTCGGCATCGGTTGCGATCTCGACGGGGGCGGAGGCGCGCTCGATGGGCTGCGCGATGTGGCCGAGTTTCCGAACATCACCGCGGCACTCGTGGCGCGCGGCTGGCGTGAACCCGAACTGGTGAAGCTCTGGGGCGGAAACACGCTCCGCGTCATGCGCGCGGTGCAGGAGGCCTAGGCGGTCGCAGCGGGCGCGGGCAGGAGAGCGAGCACGGCCTCGAATTCGGAAATCTGGAAGGGCTTGTGCAGCACACATGCGACGTGCTCGGCGGTAAGGGTGGCGAGCAGCCTTTCGTCGAGCTGACCGCACATGACGACGATGGGTGGCGGGGAGACCTTGGCTTGGAGTGCGCGAATGAGCCCGAGGCCGTTGAGATTCGGCATGTGGATGTCGGTGAGGATTACGCCAATCTCGGCGGAGTGGGCGGCGTAAAGCTCAAGAGCCTCGACTCCGTCGGAAGCGAGCAGGGCTTGGGCACCGCGGCGCTCAACGAGCACCCGGACGAGCGTGCGCACCGCCTCCTCGTCGTCGACGATCAGCACGGTGCGTTTGGGATGGGCGGACGGGGGAGGGGACGGGGGCGTCGCGTGGCCACTGGAACGCCCAAGTTGCGGCTTGAATGGCTGCACAGTGAGGTCGGGCACGCGCTCGATTTGAAGGTGGAGTGGGGGATTTGGCGCTAGGGTCTTTTGCACGGCGGAGGTCAGCCGCAAGTTGCTTGTAACAACGATGAATGTTCAACGCTTAACAGCGCGAATGGGCCAATAGGCTAGGCCCATCCAATTAATGCCCAACGATCCCCGGCGGGTCGGGAATCAACGGAAACAACGTGAACTTTCCTGGGAGCGGCGCGCCTCCGCCGCGCGACGGAAGTTTCAGAAGCGTCCGCTCACCCCAAAGGTCACGGTCGTGCCGGGGATCCGGTATTCCGAGATTTGGTCCGCGATGCCGCGGTAGAAGATTTGCGAGGCGTTGAAGACATTGCCGACATCGATCGAGAAGGAGAGCGAAGGCTTGTATTGATATGCGATGCCGGCGTTCACGATGGTGCGGCGGCGGATATACTGGTTGCGGCCGGAGCCGGAGGCGGTGAAGGCGTTGATGTATTCGCCTGTGCGATTCCACAGCACGCGGGCGCTGAACCCGCGGTGCCGCCAGCTCAGGTTGGCGTTGGCGGTGAACGGAATGAAGCCGGGCACCTCACCCTTCTTGCGGTCCACGGTGCCGCCGAAATCGCCGTGCGTGTCGAGCACGGTGAAGTTGGCGCCGCCGCCCAGGCCCTTGAGCAGGCTGGGGAGAAACGAAAACTGCTGCGCGTAGGCCAGCTCCCAGCCCTGCACGATGGCGGTGCCGAGGTTCTGGCTCGTGAGGATGCTGAAGCCGGCGTAGTCGCCGTTGTAGCCGTTGTTCGCGCCCGAGGCGACCGTGCCGGAGAGGATGCCGCTCACCGAATAATCCCGGATGGTCTTGTGGAACCAGCCGAGCGAGATGCTGCCGACAGGCTCGAAATAATACTCGATGGCGGCGTCCCAATTCTCCGCGAGGCGCGGCTTGAGCGCCGGATTGCTGATGGTGAGCGTCTGGGCGGTTTCGTTGATAGTCTCGCTGGGGAACGAATTGTTGAGCGGCGGGCGGCCGAAGCTGTTGGACCAGCTCAGGCGTGCCTTGAGGCTCGGCGTGAGGTCTTGCGTGAGGTGGACGCTGGGAAACGTGTTGCGGTAGCGGCCGGAAATCTCGCGGCGGGTGTTGGCGTAGTCGCGCTGAGCGGAGCCGACGGGGTCGGCGGCCTGCTGGGCGGCGGTGCTCGGGGTGCGGGCGCGCACCCAGCCCCAGCCTTTGTCCTCGGTTTCCTCGACTCGCACGCCGGCGATGAATCCGGTGCGGGCGATGCGGCCTTGGATCATGCCGTAGCCGGCGGTGACGGTCTCGGTCACGCGGCGGGTGCCGGTGTATTTCGACATCTCGTGGAAATAGACGTCGTCGCGCCAGAGCGAGCCATCGATGGGCCGATAGTTGCGGCCGATGGCGTTGGCATTCCACGCAGGGATGACGAGGCCGGTCTTGTGGTTGCCGAACGTCTCGATGGTGGGATCGGTCGGAAGCTGGGAGGAATTGGTGCCGGTGAAGATGTAGCGCTTGTTGCGGTTGGTGCTGCCCGCGACCTCCTCGCGCCAGCGGAAGCCGGCCTTGGCGAAGATGGTCGGCGCGAAGGGCAGCGGATGGCGGGCATTGCCGCGCAGTTCGCGGATTTCGTGAATCGGGGTATTGTCGTTGAAGGCATACGTGCTCGGACGGTAGCTCGCGGGGTTGCGGATGTCGGGGCCGGCCGTCTGGGTGAAGCTCGGGTAGAGGTCGGACTTGGTGCGGTCGAGTATCCAGCCCACGCCGGTGACTTGGTTGGTGAGATCGCCGCCGTCGCCGGAGCCGCTGTTGATGGCGTCGAGCGAAATCACGGCATTGTAGTCGAGTTCAAGGTCGCCGAAACGCTGCTCGGCGCCGAGGTCAAAGTGCCGCTGACGATGGAAGAAGTGCGACATCTGCGATTGGATCGAGACGGTCGAGGCGGCGACGGGGCGCACTTGCGTGATGCGGTCGGTGAAGCCGGGAATGACGCCGGAGGTGGTGGCGTTGGGCACGGTGTTCTGATTGCCGGTGAACGCGCGGAAATAGTAACGGAGGCGGAAGCGCTCGAAGGCGTCGTTGTAGATCGCGTTGAACGAGAGCTTCGTGGTCGGGGAGAGGCGGTATTCGAACTTGGCGCTGACGCTCGATTGCTTGCGGTTGTTGTAGTTGTCCTGCGTGCGGTAGTCCCAGACGTAGGCGGGCTGGGCGGTGGTGTTTTGAAAATCGCGGGTCGTGCTGAAGAAGCCGACTGCCTGCTCGCTGTAGAAAAAGTTGAGCGCCATGCCGAGGTTGCGCTCGCCGCCGAAGGTATCGAACACCTCCTGCCACTGCACATTGAGCAGTGGGTGGAGGCGGTGGTCCTCTCGCATCGGGATTTGCTGGGTGCCGGGCGGGGCGAGCCGGGCGGCAAAGTTATAGCTGAGGCGGCGTTTCTCCCGCATCGAGAGAGTCGAGCGGCTCCTCAGATTCACGCTGCCGCCGAGCGACCCGGCCTCCTTGTCGGGTGTGTGGCCCTTGGTGACTTCGAGCGATTCGAACATGGATCCGGTGATCGTGTGGATGCGCGTCTGGCGGCTGTCGCCGCCTTGGCTGCCGAGCAGGGCGCCGTCGATCGTGATGGTGTTGCTGCCCGGGCCCATGCCGCGGACGGTGAAGCCCACGATGTTGCCCTCGTCGCTGAGGTTGCCGGCGACACCGGGCAGGAGCACGGCGAGCTCGCTCGCATTCATGTTGGGCAGGTTGCCGTAGGCGTCGATGGCGACGACGTTCTTGACGTTGGTGGCGTTGCGCTGGGCGGTGAGCGCGGCGGCGTTGCCCTCGCGTTCGCCGGTGACCTTGAAGGCGTCGAGTTTGTAGATGGCGGTCGTGAGATCGAAATTGCGCACGGTGCGCTGCCCGGCGACGACGTTGACCGTGACCCTCATCGGATCGAGACCGAGGTAGCTGGCGACGATCTCATGCGGGCCGGCGGGCAGGCCCGCGATGTCGTAGCGGCCGGTGTCGTCGCTGAGGATTACGCGACCGAGGGCGGGCACCTCGATGCGCGCTCCGGAGAGGAGATTGCCGGTGGAGGTATTGGCGATCTGGCCGGTGATGCTGCCGGTGGCGTCGGCGGCCGGGAGTGAAATCTGCGCGCCGAGGAACACGGCGGCGAAAGAGAGAAGAGCGAGGAATGGGCGCCAGCGGTTTGGGGTGGAGGTGATCATGATATATTGATGAGGGGTTGAGCGCGGCGGCTGATGGCAGGCGGGGGAGCAGGGATCTGACCGTATTACGAAATGCTTCGCGATGGGTGAGGGCCAGAAAAACTTTTCGTGCGGCGAGCAAACGCTGGCCTTTTTCCCGTGATTCCGCTCCGGCTAGTTCTCAGCCCCATGAAAAAATTCCCCCGCCTGCTCGCGTTTTTCCTCATGCCGATCCTCGCGTCCGCCGCGGCGACCGAGTCCTTCGTATTCTTAGGCACCTACACGGGTCCGAAGAGCAAGGGCATCTACCGCGCGAAATTCGACGCGGCGACAGGCCGTCTCTCCGCCGCCGAACTCGCGGCCGAGTGCAGCTCGCCCTCGTTCCTCGCCGTGCATCCGAACGGAAAGTTCCTCTACGCGATCGACGAGAAGGCCGACGCGGCGAAGGACCCCAAGCGCGGCGTCGCCGCCTACGCCGTGGATGCGCGCACGGGGACCCTCACTCTCCTCAACGAGCAGGGCATCGGCTCGAGCGGCCCGTGCCACCTCGAAGTCGATGCGACGGGACGATGCCTGCTCGTTGCCAATTACGGCGGCGGCACGGTGGTGTCGCTGCCGATCGCAGCCGACGGCCGGCTCGGCCCGGTGCAATCGCATCTCCGGCACGCGGGCTCGAGCGTGCACGCCACCCGCCAGAAGGGTCCGCACGCCCACGCCATCACGATCGCGCCGGGCAACCGCTTCGCCTACGCGCCCGATCTAGGGATCGACAAGGTTATGATCTACCGGCTCGACGCGGCTTCGGCCACGCTGGCGGCCGCGGCGCCGGATTCCGTCTCCTTGCCGCCGGGCTCCGGGCCGCGCCACATCGCGCTCCGGCCCGATGGCAAGTTCGCCTACGTGATCAACGAGCTGCTCTGCACGATGGCCGTGTTCGCCGTCGACGCGAAGTCAGGCGCGCTCACCGCGGTGCAATCCATCTCCACGCTGCCACCAGGCGAGGCCGTCCAGCGCGGCCAGAGCACGGCGGAAGTCGCGGTGCATCCGGGCGGAAAATTCCTCTACGGCTCCAACCGCGGCCACAACACGATCGTCGTCTACGCGATCGAGGCGGCGACGGGCCGGCTCACGCTCGTCGAGCACCAGTCCACGCAGGGCCAGACCCCGCGGCACTTCGCCATCGATCCGAGCGGCGGCTGGCTGCTGGCGGAAAACCAAGGCACCGACACCGTCGTCGTCTTTCGCATCGACCCCAAGACCGGGCGCCTCACGCCTTCCGGCCAAAGCCTCGCCGTGCCGGTGCCGGTCTGCGCGGTGTTTGTCGCGGCGGCCAAATAGACCAGCCTCATCAATCCACCACAATTTCCTCATGCGCATTCTCCTTCCGCTTCTGTTTGCCACGACGGTGTCGCTCCCCGCCGCCGTGCCTTCGTCCCATGATCTCGTCATCTACGGCGGCACGTCGTCCGGCGTGGCCGCGGCGGTCCAGGCGGCCCGCATGGGCAAGACGGCGGTGCTCATCGAGCCCACGCAGTTTCTCGGCGGCCTCACGACCGGCGGCCTCGGCGCGACCGACATCGGCAACAAGCGCGCCATCGGCGGACTCGCGCGCGAATTCTATGGCCGGGTGTGGCAGCACTACCAAAACCCGGCTGCATGGACGCGCCAGTCGCGCGCCGACTACTTCGACCGCCGCAACAAGACCACGGGGCCCGATGAGAAGACGATGTGGACTTTTGAGCCCCACGTCGCGACGAGGATTTTCGACGACATGCTCCGCGAAGTCGCCGATCGTGTTACGGTCGTCCGCGGCGAGCGCCTCGACCTCGCGCCCGGCAAGGGCGTGATCAAGGATGGCGCGCGCATTGTGCGCATCGTGATGGAGAGCGGGCGAGCGTTTGCGGGAAAGATGTTCATCGACGCCACCTACGAAGGCGACCTGCTCGCCAAGGCCGGCGTGAGCTACCATGTCGGCCGCGAGGCCAACGCCGTTTACGGCGAGACCATCAACGGCGTGCAGGCCGGCCACGCCGTCAGCCACCAGTTCACGAAGAAAGTCGATCCCTATGTGCGGCCGGGCGATCCGACGAGCGGGTTGCTCCCGGGCATCGAAGCGGGCGGTCCCGGCGAGGAATTTTCCGGCGACCGCAAGGTGCAGGCCTACAATTTCCGCATGACCACGACGGATGTGCCCGAGAACCGGCGCGCGTGGGAGAAGCCCGCGAACTACGACGAGCGTTGGTTCGAGCTCGCACTTCGCAACGTCGAGGCCGGCGATCACCGCATCTCCTGGAATCCCGTCTGGATGCCGAACAGGAAGACCGACACGAATAACAATTTCGCGATCAGCACGGACTTCATCGGCCAGAATTGGGACTACCCCGAGGCGGACTACGCCGCCCGCGCGAAGATCGTGCAGGCCCATGTCGATTGGCAGAAGGGCCTCATGTGGACCTATGCGCACCATCCGCGTGTGCCGGAGAAGATCCGCGCCGAGTTCCAGCGCCTCGGCCTCGCCAAGGATGAGTTCACCGACAACGACAACTGGCCCCGCCAGATGTATGTGCGCGAGGCCCGCCGCATGATCAGCGACTACGTGATGACGGAGAAGAACTGCACGCGCGCGGTCGTCGCCGAGGACAGCGTGGGCATGGGGGCCTACAACATGGATTCGCACCACATCCAGCGCTACGTGACCAAGGAGGGTTTTGTGCGCAACGAGGGCGATGTGCAGGTGCGCGTGCGCCCCTATCCGATCAGCTACCGCAGCCTGCGCCCGCGGGCCGCCGAATGCACCAACCTCCTCGCGCCCACCTGCCTGAGCGCCTCGCACATCGCCTTTGGCAGCATCCGCATGGAGCCCGTCTTCATGGTGCTCGGCCAAAGCGCCGCCACGGCCGCCGCGCACGCCATCGACGAGCGCACGACCGTCCAGGCCATCGATCCCAAGAAACTCGAGGCCCGTCTTCTCAAGGATGGCCAGGTGCTGGACTTCGCCAGTGATCCGCTGCCGCCGCGCGCCGCGATCAGCCGCGTAACGCCGCCCGGCATCGTGGTGGACGACGAGTCGGCGCAGCTGAAGGGCTTTCAATCGCAGAGCAGTGCAAACCCGCCGTTCGTCGGGCCCGCCTACGCGCACGACGGCAACCAGAACAAGGGCGAGCAAAGCGCGCGCTTCACGCCTGATCTCCCGAAGGCCGGCCGCTACACCGTGGCCATCGCCTATCCGCAGAACGCCAACCGCGCGTCCAACGTCCCCGTCGTCATCCGCCACGCCGACGGCGAAACGAAGCTGACCTTGAACCAGAAGAAGAAACCGAGCGTCGGCGGCCTGCTGGAGCCCGTGGGCACGTTTCGATTCGCCCAGGGAAAATCTGGCTACGTCGAAATCACCAACGCCGGCACCGATGGCTACGTCGTGATCGACGCGGTGCAGTGGCTGGAGGCGAAATAAGCGGCTCGCTCCCCGGCGTCAGCGCTCGCGCGTGTAATGAAAATCCGGCCCGAGCAGGGCCGGGTTCTTCGCGTGCTTCTCCAGCAGGGTCCGCAGGGTCGTCGAGTCGGCGGTGTCGGGGGGAATTACCTTGCTGCTCACGACGCGCAGCGTGAGCCGGTCATCGGCGTCGGAGAGGCGCCACGTCACGAACGCATACTTTCGGTTTTCCGGCGCGAGGTGCAGGACGCTCACGAACGGCACGCCACCGAGATCGCTGTGGTGCGCGGCGTAGAGGTCCCCATCGTAGCTCACGACATAGGTCGCCGCATCGAGCTGCCGCACCTTCATGACTTCGCCGCCTTTGACGGATTTCCAGGTGCCGACCAGCTTGTCGTTGGTCGGTTGCGTGGGCTTCTCGGTGATCGGCACCGAAAACTCGCAGCCGGCCAGGACCAGTGCGAGGAGGCTGAAGACAATCCGCAACGGCTGGGCGGCGTGCATGGCGAGGGTTCGCGCGATGTCCGCCGCCGCGCGGCTTACACCAGCAGGAGGGCCGGTGATTCGATCAGTTGCTTGAAGGCACCGAGGAATTGCGCGCCGACCGCGCCGTCGAAGACCCGGTGGTCGCACGAGAGCGTGACCGTGAGGGTCTGGCCGACGACGATCTGGCCGTTTTTCACGACGGGCTTGGTGACCGTCGTGCCCACGGCGAGGATCGCGGCGTTGGGCGGGTTGATGATCGCGGTGAACTTCGGGATGCCCATCATGCCGAGGTTCGAGACGCAGAACGTGCCGCCGGTGAACTCCGCGGGGACGAGCTTCTTGTCCTTGGCTTTTTTGCCGAGCGCCTTGGCCTCGGTGCTGATTTGGAAGACGCTCTTCGCGTTGGCGTCGCGGATCACGGGAGTGATCAGCCCGTCCTCCATCGCGACGGCGAAGGCGACGTGCGCCGCGCCGTGGTGGCGGATGTGGGTGCCTTCCCACGAGCAGTTGACGGCGGGCACGCGGCGGAGCGCCTCGGCGCTGGCCTTGAGGATGAAATCGTTGACCGAGAGTTTCACGCCGGCCTTTTCGAGCCCGGTGTTGAGCTGTTCGCGGATCGCGAGGAGCGGGGCGGCGTCCATCTCGATGTCGAGATAGACGTAGGGAATCTGCGTCGTGGATTCGAGCATCCGCTTGGCGATGACGCCGCGCATGGTCGAGACGGGCACGAGGCGCTCCTCCTGGATCGGGCCCTTGTTGGCGATGGCGCCGCCGGTGAAGGCGCCGCCGGACTTCGCCGCGGGCGGATTCTTTTCCGCCGCGAGGATGTCGGCGCGCACGATGCGGCCGCCGGGACCGGAGCCGGTAACGTTGGCGGGATCGATTTTCTTCTCGGCGGCGAGCTTCCGCGCGAGCGGGGAAATCTTGATGCGGCCGTCGGTGCTTGATGGAGCAGCGGCGCCCTCGCCGCTGGCGGAACGCGGCGCGGGCGCCGCGTCCACAACTGCCGCCGGAGCCGGAGCGGCGGCCGGTTTGGACTCCTCGGCCTTCGGCGTGGATTTCTTGTCGTCGGCTTCCGGCTTCGATTTTTCCGCGGGCTCGGCTGCTGGGGCAGGGGCCTTGGCGGCAGGTGCGTCCACTTTCTCGCCGGGCTTGCCGATGGCGCAGAGCGGGGCGCCGAGGGCGACCTGCGAGCCGCCGGGAGCGAAGATCTTCAGCAGCGTGCCGTCGAAGAAACTCTCCAGCTCCATCGTGGCCTTGTCGGTCTCGACCTCGGCCAGCATGTCGCCGGACTTCACGGCGTCGCCTTCCTTCTTCAGCCACTTGACCAGTGTGCCCACCGTCATGGTGTCGCTGAGTTTCGGCATTTCGATGATATTGGCCATGGGCGGTGAAGCTGAGAGCTGAGAGTTGAGAGCTGAGAGCCGGACAGTTTAGGCGAGCGCGGCGAGGGCGGCTTTGAGGACGCGCTGCGGGTTGGGGAGCTGCTCGACCTCGACCGGCGGCGAGTAGATCGCGGGCGCGTCGATGGTGGCAAGCCGGTGGATCGGGCCGTCGAGTTCGTCGAACGCCTCGCGCTGGATCATGTAGGCGAGCTGTGAGCCGACGCTCGCGAAGGGCTTCTGCTCCTCGACGATCAGCACGCGGTGGGTCTTGGCGACGGACTTGAGGACGGTGTCGATGTCGAGCGGACGGATCGTGCGAAGGTCCACGACCTCGACGGAGACGTCGTGCTCCTTCTCCAGGATCGAGGCGGCGGCGAGCGAGTGCAGCACGCAGCGGCCATAGGTTACGATCGTGAGATCGGTGCCCTCGCGCTTCACGTCGGCGAGGCCGAGCGGGACGATGTGTTCGCCCTCGGGGACCTCGCCTTTTTCCCCGTAGAGCATCGTGTTCTCGAGGAAGAAGACGGGATCGTTGTCGCGGATGGCGGACTTGAGCAGACCCTTGGCGTCGGCGGCGGTGGCCGGCACGACGACCTTTACGCCGGGGTGATTCGCGAGGACATTTTCCGGCGTGTGCGAGTGGGTGGCGCCGACGTTGGTGCCGCCGTTGGCCGGGCCGCGGATGACAATCGGGCAGTTGATCTGGCCGCCGCTCATGTAGCGGACGTTGGCGGCGTTGTTCAGGATCTGGTCGAACGCGACGGAGTAGAACGACCAGAACATCAGCTCCATCACGGGGCGGACGCCGAGCATCGAGGCGCCGATGCCCATGCCGATGAAGCCGGCCTCGGAGATCGGAGTGTCAACGATGCGGTTGGGGCCGAACTTCGCGAGCAGGCCCTCGGTTACCTTGTAGGCGCCGTTGAACTGCGCGACTTCCTCACCCATGACGACGACGTTCTTGTCGCGGGTGAGTTCCTCGGCGAGGGCGTGGCGGATGGCTTCGCGGTAAGTAAACTGTGGCATCGGCGGAAAATCGGAAAAGTTTGAAAGTAGAAAATTGGGAAACGGCGGCTCAGTCGAAGAAGAGACGGCCTTGGGATTTGCGCTCGGAGGGATTGTCCGTCTCCCAGTAAACATCCTTCTGGATGTCGTCGGGTGTGGGGAAGGGGCTGGCCTCCGAGAAATCCGCGGCGGTGTCGGCCTCGGCGCGGGCCTCGGCGTCGATCTTTTCGATCAGCGCCTCGTCGAGCACGCCTTCGGCCATGAGCTGGTTTTGGAAAACCTGAATCGGGTCCTTCGTTTTCCGGTATTCCTCGATCTCCTGCTTGCTGCGGTAGGTGTTGTCGGGATCGGCGACGGAGTGGCCGCGGTAGCGATACGTCACGATTTCGACGACGGCCGGTTTGTGCTTCTCGCGGGCCTCGGTGAGGAATTTGTCCATCGTGGCGCGGACCTCGTAGAGGTCGTGGCCGCTGCACTGGCCCCAGGCCATGTGGTAGCCCTCGGCCCGCTTGGCCAGTTCGCCCGCGGAGGATCGGGCCTGGCTCGTGCCCATCGAGTAGCCGTTGTTCTCAATGACGAAGACGCACGGGAGATTCCACAGCGCGGCGAGATTGTAGGCCTCGTGCACGGCACCTTGGTTGACTGCGCCATCTCCCATGAACGCCATCGCGGCGCCCTTGAGGCCCTTGTATTTCACGCCATAGGCGAGGCCGACGCCGAGCGGGATTTGGCCGCCAACGATGCCGTGGCCGCCCCAGAAATTTTTATCCGGCGCAAAATAATGCATCGAGCCTCCCTTGCCCTTGGAGCAGCCTGTGGCCTTGCCGTAGAGCTCGGCCATGAGCGGCTTGGTGTCCATGCCGACGGCGATGGCGTGGCCGTGATCGCGATAGGCGGTGATGACGTGATCGTTTTTCCCCATCAGCGAGCAGCAGCCGACGGCGACAGCCTCCTGGCCGATGTAGAGGTGGAGAAAGCCGCCGATCTTCTTCGCCTGATAGGCGCGGAGGCTGCGTTCCTCAAAGCGGCGGATGCGCACCATCTTCCGGTGCAGCTCGATCTTCGCGTCGCGCGAGAGCTTGGCGTTGATCGGCGCCTGGGCGTGCGGGTTGGCCCCCTTGGCCTTGCCCGGGGCGGGAGACGCGGCTTTTTTCTCGGCGGTGGCAGTCGGTTTCTTGGTCACGGAAGGTCGATGGATTTTGGAAACGGGAAAGTGTTTGTCGGCGGGCGGGGAAATCAAGCGTGGAGTAGGGGCCGGAGTGCGCGGAACTTGAATCCTCTTGTCGCAGGCTGCACGGCGCTGCATGCAGATGATGCTTCGCCCCACGGTTTGCCCCGCTTGCCACTTGTATGAATTCGATTCGATTCATAATTTATCTGGCGTTCGCCTGCCTGCTCGCCTGTCCCCTCGTTGCGCAGGACACGCGGCTCTCCAACCTCTCGGTGCGCACGTCCGCCGGCGGGGCGGACATCCTGATCACCGGTTTCACGATCGGCCCGGGGCCGGACAAAACCGTGCTCGTGCGCGCCGTCGGCCCTACGCTCGGGGTGTTCGGCGTGCCCGGCACACTCGGTGATCCCAAGCTCGAGCTCTACTCCGGCTCCACCAAGATCGCGGAGAACGACAACTTCAACGCGGCCGATGCGCCGGCCTTCGCGGCGGTCGGCGCGTTTCCGCTCGGTGCCGGCGCGAAGGACGCCGCGCTCGTCGCGACGCTCGCGCCCGGCAGCTACAGTGCGCAGGTCACCGGCCTCGGCGGCACGAGCGGCGTGGCCCTCGTGGAGGTTTACGAGGTCACCGGCGGCGCCACGCGTCTCATCAATCTCTCCACGCGCGCCCAGGTCGGCACCGGGGCCAACCTACTCATCCCCGGCATCACGATCGCGCCCGGCGCGGGCACGCGCCGGCTCCTCCTTCGCGCCGTCGGCCCCACGCTCGGCGCTTTCGGCGTGCCCGGCACGCTCGCCGATCCCAAATTGGAACTCTACTCGGGCTCCACCAAGATCGCGGAGAACGACAACTGGGGCACGCCCGTCGGTTCGGCGGCCGCTGATGCCGCGACCCTCGCCGCGGCCTTCACGGCCAACGGCGCCTTTGCTCTGTCCAACGGCAGCAAGGATGCCGCGCTGCTCCTCAATCTCGGCGCAGGGAGCTACAGCCTCCAAGTCAGCGGTGTCGGTGCGACCACGGGTGCCGCGCTCGTCGAGGTTTACGACCTCACGCCCGTCAACCAAACCGGCGCGCGCCCCAACGCCTCGCTATACCTCGCTTCGCTCCGCCCCGATCCGGCGGCCACGGGCTCACTCGCCTCCGGCTACGCGACGATCCTCATCAACCCCGACGGCACCGCGACGGTGAACGTCACCTTCAGCAATCTCACCTCGGCACAGACCAGCGCGCATCTCCAGCTTGGTGCCTCGCGCGATTATGTGCTCAACCTCCCGCGCGGCCAGGTCAACGGCGCCACGTGGACCTTCGCCCCCAGCGGGGCCTACACGACCAACGACCTCATCAACGCGCTCAACACCGGCAACATCTCCGTCGGCCTCGACTCCGCGAAATACCCCGCCGGTGAACTGCGCGGGAACTTCATCCGCGCGACCGGCTCGCAGACCTTCACGCCGCCGGCCGCTCCGCCGCCGCTGCCTGCTGGCGCGCTCACCTCGCCTTCACAAACGGATGCGGCGCGTTTCCTCACCCAAGCCACCTTCGGCCCGACGCCGGCGACGATCTCCGCCCTCATGGCCCGCGGCATCCCGGGCTGGATCGATGACCAGATGGCGCTGCCGGCAACGAGCTTGTATGCGGCACTCCGGGCCGATCTGGCGGCATTCCCGAACACCGAGAGGCCACCACCGGGAGAAAGCAATCGCGTGTATGTGACGGTCCACAACCTAAGCGCCGCATGGTGGAAAAACGCCATCACCAGTGCCGATCAATTGCGGCAGCGCGTGGCTTTTGCCCTGAGCGAAATCCTCGTGGTGGGCGGCCTCGAAGAAACTCCGGCCAAGGCGAAATACTACGACATATTGATCAACCAGGCATTCGGGAACTACCGCCAAATTCTGGAAAACGTAACGCTGAACCCACTGATGGGCTTATGGCTGACGCACGTGACGAACCAAAAGGCCGACCCGATCAAGGGCACGGCGCCAGACGAGAATTACGCACGAGAAGTCCAGCAGCTCTTCAGCATCGGTCTCGTCCAACTCCAACCGGACGGCACCCTACTGCTCGATTCCACGGGCCAACCGATTCCCACCTACGATCAGGCGATTGTTTCCGACACCGCGAAGATTCTCACCGGCTGGAGCTACGCGGTGGCCCCGGCGAACACAACGAGCGTCGCGGTTTATACAGGCTCGAGGCCGCCTAGCACGGTTTACACGGTTTATAGCGAAGACAACGGCTGGCTGGTGCCGATGCGTTACTTCGACGCCTTCCACGACAAGACAGAGAAGCGCATCGTCAGCCTGCAGCAAGTGCCGCTGGCGAACGCGAATCGCACCGTGGTTCCCGCCAACCAGACGGGACCGCAGGATTTGAAGATCCTGCTCGATACCCTTTTCAACCACCCGAACACTGGTCCGTTCGTCAGCCGTCACCTGATTAAGTTTCTCGTCACCAGCAACCCGAGTCCGGGCTACGTGTATCGCGTGGCGCAGGTCTTTGCCAATGACGGCACCGGCACCCGGGGAAACCTCGACGCGGTGGTTCGAGCCATCCTCACCGACTACGAGGCCAGGTCGCCGGATGTCCTTGGCAACACCGGCTACGGCAAGGTCAAGGAACCCGTCATTCGCGTCACCTCGTTTCTGCGTGCGCTCAATGGCGCCGCTCCGAACGGCCGTTACATGGACAGTTATTTTGAGGATCCGAGAGCCAGCAGGCCGTGGGCGCCAGTGGGGTATATGGCCAATCCCCTTGGTGGGTTTGCGCAAGGGCCGCTGACTTCACCGACGGTCTTCAACTTCTTCTCCCCGCATTACTCTCCGCCAGGCCCGATGGCGGCGGCCGGCTTGGTGGCTCCGGAACTGGAGATCGTCGACTCCGTCTACTCCCTCCAGGTGCCCAACGAGCTCTTGAATTACATGTATCGCAACATTGGATCCCTGCCGCAACCCCCGAGCGGGCTGTCGCCATTCATCGAGCTCGACTATTCGGCCTTCTTGCCAAACGCGCGCAACCCCTCCGCGCTCGTCGATCAGGTGAACCTGATTTTTTGCGCCAACCAGATGACGGCCGCCACGCGCGCTCGGATCATCGCTACACTGAACGGCCTGCCTGCCTCCCGGACCGACACCCAGCGCGTGCAAGCCGCCATCCAACTCACTGTCATCTCGCCCTCCGGTGCTGTGCAGCGTTAGCAGGCCCTCCCATTCCCAAGTCCCATGATTCCAAGCGATGTTCTTTCCCGTCGCGCATTCGTTCGCCAGGCCTGCTGCGCGGCGGTCGGCACCACGGGCATGCTCTCGGCCCTCGGTCAGCTCCGCGTCATCGGTGCGGTTGCAGGCGACGGCCTGCCCGGCCGGGCCGCCTCCCTACCGGCCGACTACAAGGCCTTGGTTTGCATTTTTCTCAACGGCGGCAACGACGCGAACAACCTCATTATCCCTGCTGATGCCACGAGCTACGCCGCCTACGCCCGTGCCCGTTCCGAGTTGTCCATCCGACGGACCGATCTCCTTCCGATTACGTCGACGAAATACTCGGACGGACGCTCCTACGCCCTGCACCCTTCCGTCCCCGGGCTACAAACCCTCTACAGCCAAGGCAAGGTCGCGGTGCTCGCCAATGTCGGCACGCTTGTCCGTCCCACCACACTCGCCGACTACCGCGCCGGGCGCAATCTTCCGCCGCAGCTCTTCTCGCACAACGACCAGACGATGCAGTGGCAAAGCAGCATCCCCGACCGCCCCTTCGAGACCGGTTGGGGCGGTCGCCTAGCCGACCTGTTGGATGCGATGAACTCGAATAACCAGGTCTCCATGTCCATCACGCTGAGCGGCACGAATTCGTTCCAACGCGGCACCAAGGTCGCCCAATTCGCCACCTCGTCGGCCGGCCCCGCCAGACTCCAAACCGGAGGGAGCATCGGGTTTCCAGCGGACGTGGCGGGTGTGGTGAGAGGTATCTTTAATGACACGGAGCCGAATACATTGGCTGCGGCCTTCGGCAACATCATGCTCGAAACCATTACTGACGGCGAAGCGCTCAGTGCGGCTCTCGCCAACGCCTCGCCGCTGGCGACCGTTTTTCCAGGATCGTCGATGGCTTCCTCCCTCTCCATGGTGGCCAAGCTCATCTCTGTCTCGCAGAGCCTCGGCCTGAAGCGGCAAGTCTTCTATGTGTCCGCCAATGGCTACGACCTCCATGGCGGCCAAACTGACGGTCATGGCCCGTTGCTCGCCGAACTCAGCGCAGCGATGAAAGCATTTTACGATGCCACCGTCGAACTCGGCGTCGCCAATCAAGTGACGACCTTCACCGCCTCCGACTTCGGCCGCACCTACATCCCGAATTCCGGCGGCACCGACCACGGGTGGGGCAACCACCAGCTCATCATGGGAGGCGCCGTGCAGGGCGGTGACATTTATGGCCGCATGCCCAGCCTCACCGTCAACGCCGACGACGATGTCGGCCGCGGTCGATGGATTCCGAGCACGAGCGTGGACGAATACAACGCCACCCTCGCGACCTGGTTTGGCGTGAGCGCGACCAACCTGCCCGTCGTCCTCCCCAACATCGGCCGCTTCGCGAAACCGAATCTCGGGTTCATGGGCTGAGCCGTTCGGACCTGCGGCGCGCTTGCGCGCAGCTGTCCAACAGCCCGCTAGAATTCCAGGCGAAGCGTAAACGCGAAGGCCCGCGGATCCTCGCGGAAGGCGCGGCGGTTGAAGACGACGCCGCTGACCGAGTCGACGTCGCGCTTGGTCGCGTTAATCGTGCGATCGTCGAGGAAGTTCGTGACGTTCAGCTGATAGGTGACGCGCGTGGCATCGAGCCACCGGCCCGCGAGGCCCTTGGTCCGGTATTGGAAGAACAGGTCGCCGAGCGACCGTGGATTGCCCATCAGCCTGCGGCCGGTCGCGAGTTCCACGCCCGCCACGTTGGCGCTTTGGTAACGCCAGCCGCCGCCGACCGCGAGGCCCTTCAACGGACCGGTGGCGAAGGAATAGCGGGTCCAGAGGTTCGCCTTGTGGGCCCGGTTGCCGTAGGCCTGCTGCTGCTCCAGCCGGATTCTCGCCAGCTCCGTGTCGGACTGCGCGATCCGCTGCGCGACGGTGAGGTTGGCAAACGCCTGGTTCCGATCGAAGAGGGTTTGGTTGTAAATGGACGGCCGGCCGGTGCGGGTGGTGTAGAAGGTGTCGAGACTCTTCCAGAGGGTGACGCGATCGGCCCACCATGGCACACCTTCGTAAAAGACATTGGTGCGGGTCCGATCCGTGTGGGAGTAGCCGGCCCGCAGGGTCCAGTTGCGGGTGGGGTTGGCGACCAACTCGACTTCCGTGCCCTTGCTGATCAGATCGCTGAGATAAGAGTCGGCCGTGCTGAAGTAAACCGAGGTCAGGTCGCCGATGGCCTTGATGGGATCGCTGGCGCCGAAGGTGGTGAGCCCCGCCTGCCGGAAATAATAGTCGAACGACGACATCACGTCGTTGTTGGGATTCACGAAGACCGCCTCGCCTCCCTGGATGCGGTCGCCGAGGGCTTTGGACTCAAAGGCCTTGATCGCCCCGCTGATCCTATTGTCGAGGAAACTGAAGGCGATGCCGTAGTCGTGGCCGCGGCCACGGAACGGAGGCGGCGTGAGATCCTCGGGCAGCGCCGAACGGTTGCGATCCCCGAGGCCGACGCCGTTGGACATGTTGGCGGTGAGCGAGAAATTGCGCGTGAGGTGATAGACCGCGCCCAGCGATCGCCGGACGCCGCCGTTCTTGTCGGTGGTGAACCACTGCCGGCCGAGCGGGGCGTAGAGCGGCTGATCGGCGGGGGTGGCGAAGCGGAAGAGCCCGGTCCCCGCGTCGCGCAGGGTGCGCGGCCCCTCCGCGGAGATGGTGTCGTCGCGCCAGCCAAGCGTGGTCACGAGGCGGCGGTCGAACATGAAGTTTTGCATCACCACCATGTTGGAATCGGTGGTGATTTCGTCGTCGAAGTCGCGGTCGTTGGCCGCGACCCAGGTCGTCGTGAGGCTGCCGAGGGTGGCGAACGCGGAGCGGAACGACTCGAGGTTGGCGGGGTTGCCGGGCTGGAAGCCCGAGGTGTAATTGGCGAACGGCCCGCCGATCTGGAAATACCGCCGGCGGAACACTTGGTTGGCCGCCGCCTCCGGGTTGCCGCCGTAGGGGCGGCCGGCCCAGGCCTCGCGCGAGCGGAGCCGCCGGTCATCGGCGATGTTGCGCTCGGTCATCACGGCGAAGCGGTGAAAGCCCCAGCGCTTCCCGAGATCGAGCTCGTAGGAGAAGGAGGCGCGCAGGGTCTCGTCGGCCTTGCGGCGCTGGAGCCGGAAATAATTCTGCTGGCTGAAATAGTAGCCGTTGCCGAAGAAGTAGGGATTCAGGCGGCCGTCCGGGAGGCGGTAATTCAGATCAGCGCGCAGGTCCGGGTTCTGGCCGAGCAGCGTGTCGCTGCGCCGTTCCGAGCGGTTATACGCCAGCTCCATGTAGAGGTGCGAGAACCAGCGGTGGTTGAACACGGCGGTCAGGCTGTCGAAGCTCACGCCGGCAAACTCGCCCGGACCGGACGAGGTGACCGCCCCGTAGGGCTCGATGCTTTCGTCCAGCGTCGGCACCGTCGAGGTGTTGAAAATGCTGCCGACACTGGAGAACGTCGTGCGGTTGGCGGTGGGGGAGGCGCCTTCCCAGAATTGCGGCGGCACGGCGAGATCGGGCCCATAGACAATGACGGTGCGCGGGCTGAGATTCCCGGTGCCGGCAGTGGCGTTGACGAGCGCGGTGCCGTTGGCGTTTTCGTAGCGCTCCAGCGCCTGATTCCAGCGGATCTGGCCGGCGTTGAGCCCGCCGAGGAAACGCGTGACGGCATCGAGGTGGTTCCAGTCGCGCCCGGAGACACCCTCGGTGTGGCTGCGCTGATAGCTCGTGGTGAGGTCGGTGTCCTTGCCGAAGCGGTATTTCCCCGCGACCGTGATGCCTTGGAAATCGGTGTATTGGTGGGGCTGGGCCGAGCCTTTGCGGTCGCGAGTGGCCATGACGCGCAGCGCCAGGCGGTCCTTCAGCAGCATCCGGTTGACATCGACGACCGCGCGCCGGGTGCTCTCGTCGGCTACCTTGAAGTCGAGCGAGACGAGGTGGCGGGTGAGCAAGGGCGAGCGCGTGCGGAAGTTGAGGTTGCCGCCCGCGCTGCCGGTGCCGAAGAGGATGGCGTTGGGCCCGCGGGTGGAGCCGACGCGCTCGACGTTGTAGGTGTTGCCGTCGCTGGCGGAGCGAAAGCCATCGACCGAGAGCGTGCCGGCGAGCCCGCGGACCGTGAAGGCGAAGCCTTGGTCGCCAAACATGTTGGCCTGCGCGCCGGCCCCGCCGGGCTCGTCGCCGCCGAGCGGCACATCGGCATTCATGTCGTAGCGCAGAAGTTCCTCCAGCGTGGTGGCGGCCAGATCGTCGAGGAGATCCTTGGTGAAAATGCTGATGGATCCGGGCGTGTCGCGCAGGGCCGTGTTGAGGCGCGTGCCGTCGAGCGAATTGGACGCAGCGTAGCCGGATTCCGTCAGCTCGCTCACCACGAAGGGGGACAGCTCGACAGCCTTCTCCGAAGTCGCAGGCGGGCTGGCGGGGGCCGCGGTCTGAGCCAGGACGGCGACGGGCCAGCCCATCAGCACCGCGAAGAACGGCAGAACGCGAAGAAACCGGGCCGGCTGGGAAACGGTGCCCGAGGCACCATGAGGAATGAAGCGATTCCGTGGGTTCATGGGGGTGATGCACGCTGGGGTTGAGGCGCACGAAGGGGGAGATGCGCGGGGCACGAACGTCTGACGTCCCGGCGCTCAGCGTTGCGCGCTACCTATTCTTGGTCGAGAAGGTTTTCAGCCCCTCTCTTGATCCGCGCCAACGTCGGTCCTTTTGCGCGACAGAATTTGGGAGCTTGGGCTGCGATCAGCGATTGCCGTCGGTCGCCAAGTGGCGGTGCAGGGCGTTGACTTTTTCCACGATGCGCTCCTCGAGCGTCGGAGCCCAGGGGCCGGGGTGAGTGAAACTGAAACGCATCGCGGTCTCGCCTTCGTAGCCGCCCTCCTCGCGCACGCGGCTGCTCGGGATGTAGCCCATCACGTCGTTGGAGTAGCCGGCGACCCAGACGGCGGCGGGGCCGGCGAGTTCGCGTTTCAGGCGCAGCGAATAATCCACGCAGACTTCGCCGCCGATCGCGGCGAGCACGAGGTCTTCGCCGAAGCGCACGACTTGCACGGGGCAGGGATAGCTCGTGGGCAAGCTCTCGCCGGCGTCGAGTTTGGCGAGGAAGCGCTTTGCGTGGTCGGCCTCGGTGCGATCCTTGGAGGCGAGGCGTGCCTGCCACTCGGCTCGCGTGGGCAGCGGCGCGTAGTCGAGCGCGACGGTGGCGTAGCCGGACCGCAACGGGCCGCGCACGGCGCGCGGCGCGACGGTGAGCGCGGTCTCGACGGCGTTGGCGAGGGCGCGGCCGTGCTGCTGGGCGAGTTCGACGGTGCGGCGCGGGTAGGGATTCTGATCGCCCGCGGCGCCGGTGACGAAGAGCGCGACTGCGCCCGGATGCGCGGCTTCGAGGTAGGTCTGCGCGTAGCCGGCGTAGTCGGCGTTCCACTGCTGGAGGGCGAGGGTGGTGTTGTGGCACGCGTAGCCGAAGACGACGGCGCGCAATTTCCCCGCGGTATCCGTGACGCGCAGCACCGGCACGTCGTGATCGACGGGGCCGGCGGGATGGGGGCTGTTGGCGTAGCCACTTGCGGTGGGCAGGCGGCGGTTCATCGCGAAGCCAGCGCGGGCGTGGGTGTAGCCGAGCTGCGCGGGCGCGAGGTGCGCGAGCGACTCGCCGATGAGCGCGAAAATTTTTTCTTCCAATTCGCGCCCGTAGGCGCGGCTGGCCTCGGCGATGCGCGGGTCGCGATCTTCGCCGGGCGAGCGGCCGACGCGAAACTCCGGGCCGCTGTGCGTGTGCGAGGCGTTGAGCAGCAGGCCCTCGGGCGGCAGGCGGTGCGCCGCTGCGACGCGTTTTTCCAAATTCAGGCGAAGCGCCTGCGGCACGCCGATGAGGTCGAGCGTCACGAACACAAGGCGCGCGCCGCGCGTGTCCTCCAGCGCGAGGGCCTTGGCGAAGAGTTCGGTTTCCTTCCCGTCGGCGGGCTTGGTGCGCGAGGCGTAGCCCGCCATCCAGAGCGGCTGCGTGGGCGTGATCGCGGCGACGGCGACGCCGGCCTTCCATTCGGGTGCCGGGGCCGCGGGCAGCATGGCCGGCCACAGGGCCGCTAGCAGCGCCGCGAGTTTGGTTTTCATGGGGCAGGGGTGATTTCCTCGATCTCGACCACAACGGGTTTGCCGGGGAGGCAGTCGGCCTTCAAGGCCACGAATTTGTCGCGGTAGCGATCGTAGATGGGCCAGAGAGCGCGGCGGTCGGTCTCGGGGATAGCGAGCATCTCGATGGCGGCGCGGGAGAAGAAGGCGAACTGGCCCTCGTCAATCGGCGGGGGCAGGGCGGGGAGGGGGACTTTGCAGCGGAAGAGAAACATCAGCCAGTGCGTCTGCCCTTCGTAGGCCTTCTCGGCGATCATCGCGAAGAGATGCAGGTCGGCGGTCGTCACCCGGTGGCCGGTTTCTTCGAAGGTCTCGCGCACGGCGCACTCAAAGGGCGATTCGCCGACGGCGGTTTCGAGCTTGCCGCCGATGGGGCTCCACACGCCGAGGTTCGGCGGCTTGGCGCGGAGCAGGAGGAGCTGTTCGCCGGCGGCGTTTTCCAAAAAGACGAGGACGGCGATTTTGTAGGCGAGCGACATCGAGAGGGTAGATGAAGGAAGTGAGGAAAGTGGACGCGGAGAGTGGCAGGACTCAGCCATGAGAGACGGAGACCGCGGCCTCACGCGCAAGGAAAAGGCCGCAGGCTTCACTTGCGCGGTTCGCCGCATGGGCCGGAAATTTTTCGTGACCGCCGCCGGGTCGCGCCTCACGTTGTCCGGGTGCGTGAGCTTTCCCCGATTACCCTAGGCGTCTGGCTGTGCTTGCTGGCGCTCGTCGCCCCCCGACTCGCGGCGGCGGAGGTCGAGGTCTCGACCGTGAGATTTTCCAATGTCCGCGCGCCCAATGGCGCGACCGGCACGTGGCTGGAGGCCGAGATCGCGCTTCAGGTGAAGCCGGCGCCGGGTGCGGTCGGCCAGATGGTGCCGCGGGTGCGGGTCGCGATGCTGATGGCGTTTGAGCTGCCAGGCCCCGCGGGCGGTGAAAGGCGGCTGGAGTCCTACCGGGCCGACGCCGAGTGCGTCGCGCTTGAGCCGGGGCGCGCCCACGTGCGTTTTTATCTGCCCCCCGAGCTGGTGAAGCGCGACCAGCTCCACGGCGACCCGAAATTCTGGGGTGTCGAACTCACCGCGGCGGGCCGTCCCCAGCCGCCGGAGCGGTCGGCCTACAGCACGACGCTGACGTCGGCCGAGCAGCGGAAAAATTTCCAGGCCAAGGCCGGCTCGACTGCCGCGGCCAACGATGGGGTGCTGGTGCCGCAGTATCTGACGCCTTTCGCCTTGGAGTATCCGCGCGCGACGCCGTCGTTTGTGCGCCGTGACGCGCGCTGAGCTCCCCGGTGGGAATCAGTAACTCACAATCCGCTTGCCGCGTCTCGCCGCATCTGAAATCGCCATTTGCCTTTATCCCCTATGCGAAACCCCCGCGTCCTAGCCGTTGACATTGGAGCCGGCCATGTCGCGTGCGGATCGTTCGCGGTCGGGGCCTCGGGGCGGCTTGTGTTGCAGCATTTTGCGCTGGAACCGCACAGCTCGGACCCCTCGCACGAGTCGCGCTGGGCGGTGGAGATCACCCAGTCGCTCGGCGCGGTCGGCGCGCGGCGCAAACTCACCGGCCCGGCTTCCATCGCAGTGCCGGGGCACTTGGCGCTGACAAAATTCATCAAGACCCCCTCGGTCGCCAAGGAGAAGCGCAGCAAGATTATCGGTTTCGAGGCGGCGGAGAACATCCCCTATCCGCTCGAAGAGGTCGTCTGGGACAGCTACGTGGTGGCCGACGATGGCTTCGACTTGGATGTGATGCTGACGGCGGTGAAGTTTGAGGCGATGCAGTCGCTGTGCGCGGCTTCGGATGCCGCGGGCTTCCCGGTCGTCAGCGCGACACCCGCGGGTTTGGCGCTCTGCCGCGGATTCCGTTACAATTACCCGAAGATCACGGACAGCGTGATCGTGGTGAATGTGGGCGCGCGCACCACGAGCCTGCTCTTTCTTGAAGGCGAGCGCTTCTACGTCCGCACGCTCGCCTTCGCGGGCAACGCCGTCACCCAAGCCCTCGTCGAGGAGCTCCGCATCGACTTCGCCTCGGCCGAGGCGCTCAAGATTCAGGTCCTCTCCGGCAAAAGCGACCTGCCGGCCAATTCGCCGTCGCGCGCCGCCGTGCACAAGGCCGCCGCCGCCTTTGCCGCGCGCCTCCAGATGGAGGTCACCCGTTCCGCGGTGAACCATCGCCGCCAAGCCGGCGCCAATGCGCCCGTCGCTCTCTATCTCACCGGCGGCGGTTCCTTGATTGAGGAGCTGCCCGCCCAGCTGGCCGACAAGCTCAAGCTCCCGGTCGAGCGCTATGATGCGCTGAAGAATGTCGATGTCTCGGCCGATGCTCGCGCCGCCGGTGCCGAGAGCGCCGGACCGGTGCTCGCCGACCTCATCGGGCTCGCCACGGGGCTCGTGCAAAAGGAAGAGGAGGGCGCCAGCCTGCTGCCCCCGGCGCTCACTGCGGCGCTGGAATTTCGCAAGCGCCAGCCCTGGCTCATCACCGCCGCCGCGCTGGTGGTCGTGGCGCTCGCGCCGCCCGCCCTTTATTTTCACCGGGTCACGAGCGCGACCAACGAGCGCATCGCCCAGGTCAACGACCAGCTTCGCCCGCTGAGCGCCGTCAGTTTCCGCAATTCCGAGAACCTCGCCCAAATCGAGGACGCCGCCAAACAAATCAACGCGCTCCGCGGAGCCTACGAGACCAAGGCCAACTGGATTAACTTCCTCGCCGACCTCCAGGAGCGCCTCGTGAAAATCGAGGATGTGTGGCTCGACAAGATCCACGTTGAGCGCCCGGCGCCGCCCGAGCCCGGGACCGTGGCGCTTGATGCCCCGCCGCCTGAGCCGCCGCCCGCCGGCAGCCCGCCGGCCGATCCGAATGCGGCTCCCGCCACGCCGGCCCCGCCCCCGATTCGTCTCACCCTCAGCGGCCGCCTCCTCGATGTCTCCAATCCGCAGTCCAAGGTGAGCCCCGAGTCCCTGCAGCGCGTGAAGCAATTGCTGGCCAGCTTCACCGGCTCCCAATTCGTGAAAGCCGTCGAAAACGAGCGCTTCGACACCAACCAGAACGGGCTGCTGAAGTTCGACTTCACGCTCGTGATCAACCCGAGGAAGACGCTGTGAGAAAAAATCCTCTCTTCGTCACGGCGCTGGCCGTCTGCGGTGTCGTGGCCCTCGGCGAGGCGTATTTGATCTACGAGCGCTTCACCGCCTCCCGCGAGGCCGAGAAGCTCCTCGCGCAGCGCCAGGGCGAACTGCTGGCGATGGGGACGCTCACTCCTCCGCCGAAGCGCGAGGTCGCCGCCGCCATCGCCGCCGATCTCGCCAAGGCGCAGGCCGCGCTCGCCGCCATGCAGGGCGAGCTCAAGGGCCGCGGCCCCGCCGCCGAACGCATCGCCGCCGCCAAGCTGCCGACCAACCGCACCGACGCCTATTTCGACCTGGCCACCTTCGTCGAAAGGACCCGCGAACTCGCCAAGAAGAACGACATCACGGTCCGCGGCGACGCCTCGCGGTTTGGCTTCGCCGCCTTCGCCAACCAAGGCCCCGAGGCGGATCACATCGAGCCCGTCTTTCGCCAGCGCCAGATCGCGCAGTATCTCATCGAGGCCCTGATCGAGGCCAGGCCCCAGGCGATCCTCGCGGTCCGCCGGGAGCCGCCGCTCGGCAAGGAGCAGCGCGAGCAACGCGCCGCCGCCCACGCCGCCGCCGCCGCGGGCACGCCGATCGAGCCCGTCCCGGGGGCCGGAGACGCCACGACCACCGAGGATGGCCCCGACTACTTCACGATCGACCCGCGCGTGACCGCCCGCGTGCCGGGCTTCATCGACACCATTCCCTTCAAGCTCACCTTCACCGGGCAGACCGCGGCGCTGCGCGTGTTCCTGAACAAGCTCGCCTCGTTCGATCTGCCGGTGCTGGTCCGTGAGGTGGAGGTGGAGACCGCGAGCGCCGAGGATACCGCGGCGGAGGAAACTCCCGCCGCCGATCCCACCGCCGAGCCATCGCTCGCTCCATCGGTCGTGCTTTCCGCGCTGCCCCCGGCTCCGAAAGCCGCGGCCAAAACCGCGCCGAAGGCCGCCGCCCGCACTCCGGCTGTCACGCCCATCGTTTCCAAGCCTCTCTCCAAATATACGGTGACCGTGGAATTCGTGGAGCTCGTCGCCCCGGCCACGCCGCCCGCCGATGCGTCCGCGCCCGCTCCGCCCTCCTGATCATGGCCCTCACGCAACAGGACAAGGTTCTCCTCGGCGCCGCGCTCACGTTCGCGATCGCCTCCGCCGGCGTGTTTGGCTGGTTTGCCCTGCGCCATGCCGGGCCCGCGGAGATTCCGCCGGTGCAGCTGGTTGAAAGCCCTTACGAGGCCAAGGCGCCCGCCGCCCCGCCCATCAAGGCCGAGACGTGGGCCGCGCCCGTCGCGCAGTCGCGCGGCCGTGAATGGATCTACGACACCTTCACGCCGCCGGAGATTTTCTACAACGCGCGCTCCCGCCAGTTCACCGTCAAGCCGCCCTCGAGCCTCATCGACGAAGATCAGCTGGAGGTCTTTGGCGTGGAGCTTGTGAGCGTGAAACCGGAGCCGTTCCGGCTTCAACTGATCGGCTATTCGGGTGGGGCGGGGGATTGGCGCGGCACCTTCGTCAACGCGCTCACCGGCGAGATCATTGTCGCCGGCGCCGGCCACCGTGTCGCCAAGCTCGGCCTCGTGATCAAGGCGCTGGAGGTCGCGGCGCAGTCCGTGCGCATCGGCGAAAGCATGCCGGTCCGCCAGACCGTCGCGACCGCCGTGATCCTTGACGAAAAAACGCGCCGCGAGACTACCATCACCAACCGCGAGCGCGTCTTCACCGGCACGGTGTTTGCCTTTGTCGCCGAGCCCGGCAGCACGGCCACCCGCGAGGTGCGCGCCGGGGACTCGTTCCAGATCGGCGAGGCCACTTTCCGCATCGAAAAAGTCCAGACCACGCCGCCTGCCATCGAGATCGTGAAGGAGGCGCCCTCGTTCACGCAGCCCGATCGCCGCACGCTCACGCCCCGCGAATCCGACGCCGATGCGGAGCGCGAACCCGGCCCTTGAGTCCACCCCCCCTTTCCCCTCCCGGTTCCTTGTCTCCCTTTCTGCAATGAAAACTCGCCCCTCCTCCACGCCTCTGTCCGCTGTGCTCGCCGCTGTCCTGTTTGGCGTGGCCTTCGCGGCGCAACCGGCGTTCGCGCAAACCCAGACCGACGCCAAGATTCGCCTCATGTCCGAGGCGCTGCGCGCGAGGGATGCCGGTGATCTCGCCGGCGCGCAGAAGGCCCTCGCCCAGCTCGCCACCATCGCGCCCAACGACCCCGCCGCCCAACGGCTCCGCGCCGAGATCGAGGCCGCCGCCACCGCGCGTTCCCAGCAGCTCGCCGCGCAGTCGGCCGCCGCCGCCGCTCCGGCTCCGGCGCGCACCTCGCCCCCGGCGATGGTCGATGTCACCATCCCGCAGCCCGGCCAGCCCAGCGCCGAATCCGAGGCCGAGGCGCTCGCCCGCGCCGAGGCCGGCCGCATCACCCAGCTCGTCGCCACCGGCCAGATCCAGCTCGACACCGCGCGCACCCAGCTGCGCCGCGGCCAGACCGACGAGGCGATCGCCACGCTCGACACCGCGCTCGCCGCCCTGCCGCTCAATCCCACCACCCAGCGGCTTGTCTCCGATCTCAAGCGCGAAAAGGCCAACGGCCTCCTCGACCGCGCCCAGGCCGCCCTCAAGCGCGGCGATACCACCGCCGCCCGCGCCGCCCTGGCGATGCACAGCCAGATCGCGCCCGAGAGCCAGCGTTCCGCCGGCCTGGCCCGCCAGGTTGATCGCGCCGACGCCAAGCCGGTCGTGGCCGCCGTCGATCCCAGCTTTGTCTCCGACCGCGCCGCCACGCAGCAGCTCATCGCCAAGGGCCGCGCCCAATACGTCGCCGGCGATCTCGACGGCGCACAGCAGACCTTCCGCGGCATCGAGGCCCAGGAGCCGGACAACACCGTCGCCAAGGGCTTCCTCCTCCGCATCGCCGAGGAGAAAGCCGAGACCGGCGCCCTCAACCGCGAGAAGACCCGCGCCCAGCTGCTCGAGGAAGTCGCCAAGAGCTGGCAGCGCCCCGGCATCTACCAGGAGCGCGCCCGCGACGCCGATCAAGGCTCCGCGGTCGCCCCGCTCCTCAAGAAGATCAGTGAGATTACTCTCCAAAATTTCAGCTTCACCAACGCCGAGATCGGCCAGGTCGTCGCCGCCCTCGGCGAGATGTCCGAGCAATTCGATCCCGCCACGACCGGCCCGCGCGGCGTCAACATCGTCCTCCTCGATCCTTCCAACAAGAAGCCCCTCGTCACGCTCACGCTCCGCAACGCCTCCCTCAAGCGCGTGCTCGACTTTGTGACCGAGCAGGTCGGCTACCAGTATGAGGTGCAGGCCGATGCCGTGGTCGTGCGCCCCGGCGGCGAGACCTCCACGCTCGAGACCCAGTTTTTCCCCATCACCCGCGCCACGGTGCTGCGCATGAGCGGCATGGCCGCCACCGCCGGCGGTTCCGCCAGCCGCGATCCTTTCTCCTCCGGCGGGGGCGGCGCCGAGCCCTCGGCCAGTTCCGGCAGCGAAGCCGCCTCGATGAAGGGCTTTCTCCAGCAGGCTGGCGTGAGCTTCACCGTCGAGGGCAGCTCGCTGGCCTACGATGGCTCGGCCATCATCGTCACGCAGACGCCCCGCAACATGGAGCGCATCCGCAACATCCTCTCCCGCTACAACGACGTCCGCCAGGTTGAGATCGAGGCCAAGTTCATGGAGGTGCAGGAGGGCGCGCTGGAGGAGCTCGGCGTCACCTGGAATCTCTCCCGCCGCGGTGTCCCGCGCATCAACCCCGCCAACGGCGCCCCGGTGCTCGACACCAACGGCCGCCAGATCTTCGACCCGCTCGAGACCTACACGACCAACAACATCAACCGTTCGCTCGTCGGCGCGTTCCCCAGCACCTCGACCTCCAACGCCCTCGTGATCAAGGACCCCGCGATCACCAATTCTCCCTCGGACCCCAACCAGACCGCCGGCCAGCTCCGCGTGCCCGTCGCCCCCACCAACATCCCGGGCGCCGTCCAGCTCGCCGCCACCGCCAGCGCCATCGGCAACATCGTGGGCTTCGTGGGCGAGTTCGATGTCAGTGCGGCCGTCCGCGCGCTCTCGCAGAAACAGGGCACCGACCTCCTCAGCTCGCCCAAGCTCACCGTGCTCTCCGGCAACCCCGCCAACATCACGGTCGCCCAGGAGCTGCGCTACCCGCAGAGCTACGGCGAAATCCAGTCGCAGGTTGGCACCGGCGCGGTCGCGGGCGGCGCGGCCGGCGTCACCATCACGGCCGGCACGCCGCAGGAGTTCACCTCCCGCAACGTCGGCGTCGAGCTCAAGGTCACGCCCACCGTCGAGGAGGACGACTACTCGATCTCCCTCGACCTCAACCCGCGCGTGACCGAGTTCGAGGGCTTCGTGGAATACGGCGGCCCCTCGGTCGCCATCTCCGGCACCACGACCGTCACCGTGCCCCCGGGCTTCTACCAGCCGATCTTCTCCGTGCGCGATATCGCCACCAAGGTCACCATCTGGGACGGCGCGACGCTCGTCATGGGCGGCCTGACGCGCGAGGAAGTGAAGAAGGTCAACGACAAGGTGCCCTTCTTCGGCGACCTCCCGTTCGTGGGCCGGCTCTTCCGCTCGAAAGGCGAGAGTGCGCAGAAACGCAACCTGCTGATCTTTGTCACCGCCAACCTCGTGAGCCCCGGCGGCTCCCCGAAGAAGCAGTCGCTGAAGGGCACGCCCGCCAACTCGCTCTTCCAGAATCCCACCATCGTGACCCCCGCCAGCGCCGAAGCGCGCACGCGGAACAACGCCAAGTAAGCCATGCGACGGGCTCACCCAACCATGAAGACTTTCTTTCAGCGAATCGGCACCGGCGGTGTGCTGATTGCGGCGTTCGCCGTCGTCCCGCTCCTCCAAGCCGCTCCTCCGCAGAGCGTCGTCATCACGGCGCCGGCCAACAATGCTACATTTGCAGTGACGTCGGCGAGCCCCTCGATCGCCTTCACCGCCACGGCTACCGCCAGCGGGGGCAGCGCCGTTATTTCCTCGATCGATTTTCGCGTGAATGGGGCTTCGATCGGCACGCTCGTTGGCGGCGTGGCCAATCCTACGCTTACCATCCAATGGCAGCCCACGGCAGTCGGCACCTACACACTGACGGCGATCGCCGCCGACAGCAGCTCATCCACGGGCAACACCCTCACATCCTCGCCCATAACCGTCACGGTCACCTCGACGCGTTTCGCCACAGTGCTCGCGCCTACGGCCAATGCGGCGCTGCCTGTGGGCTCGCAGATTTTCCTTCGCTCCACGGCGGCGATGTCGGATGGCGTCATCCAGAAGGTGGACTTCATCCTCGATCCCAGCACGTCCAACACGATCATCGGCACGGCGACTCAAGCGCCCTACAACGCTCCCTATACTGTCACGGCCTCGACTGGCGCACACACGCTGGTCGCTCGTGTAACAGCCAGTGACAACGTCACGACCTACGATTCGGCTACGCTTAATTTCAGCGTAGTCACTGCTGTCGGCACACCCCCTACTGTGGCAGTGACATCGCCCACGGGCGGATTTGTGGCGACCGGAGCTGCCACGACGATCACAGCTTTCCCTCAATCCACCAACCCGGGCGGCTTCATCCAGTCGGTCACATTCTACGCCGACGGCGAGCCGATCGGCACGGATTTGACCGCACCCTATTCGGTGGCGTGGACGCCGACGATTCCGAAGGCATACTCACTGCGGGCGCTCGCGACCGATGACAAAGGCAACACCACGCTTTCCACAGCTGTGACGGTCACGGCCACGGCGTCACTGCCCACGGTCGTAATCACATCGCCCACAGCTGGTGCGTCACTCGGCACCGCCACGACGGTGACGGTCAGCGCCAACGCCACGGCGAGCGCCACCGGCACGGTCGATAGCGTGACATTCTATGCCGCTGGAGTGCAGATTGGCTCTCCTGTCACAGCGCCGCCTTACCAAGTCTCATGGACTACGCCCGCGAGTGCAGGCTCCGTGGTCTTGAACGCCACCGTGCTCGACACCGTCGGCGCCAACGCGAACTCGAACCCTGTTTCCGTCAATGTCGGCACGGTCGCCCCGACGGTGGCTCTCACGGCGCCAACCGCAGGGACGGTCGTGGGCGTCGGCACCGCAGTGTCGCTTGTAGCCACCGCCACTGCGAACGGCGGCGCAACTGTCGCCAAGGTCGATTTCCTCGTCGGCGGCGTGATCGTTGGCACAGTGTTGAACCCAACATCGACGCCCAGTGTGAACTGGACTCCGACGGCACCGGGTGCCGCCTCCCTCACGGCACGAGTCACTGATTCCAACAACGCCGTTGTGACTTCCAGTGCTGTGAGCATCACGGTAGGCGCAGCTCCCACGGTCGCTATTACTTCGCCCACAGCCGGCTCGTCACTTACGGCCGGTGCCGCCATCACGCTCACGGCCAACGCCGCTTCCGCCATCGGCACCACCATTCAGAGCGTCCAGTTCTTGGTCAACGGCGCACCCATCGGCACTGACTTCACTGCACCTTTTACGATCGGTTGGACGCCCGCTTTCAACGGCTCCAACGTCCTCACCGCGCAGGTGACCGACTCGCTCGGCGTCACCACCACCTCGGCGGCGGTGAATGTAACGGTCACCGGTGGCACCACCGCCTTGGCCGCCACTCTCACGCTAAGCGGCTCCACTTCGATCCCAGCCGGCTCGACCCGAGCCTTGGCCGCGACCGTCTCCGGTGGCAGCGGCGCCTATGATCGGGTGGAACTCTATTACGACACCGTGCTGGTCGGCACCGATACTAGCGCGCCCTATACCTTCCTATTCACGGCCCCGGTGGGCGGCGGCAACCATTTCCTCAGCGCCCGGGTCGTGGATGCCAATGGCTTCTCTGCGGATTCCAACGTCATCCCGATCAGCCTCAGCTCTTCCATCGGCGTGGCGCCGGTCGTGGGAGTCGTCTCGCCTTCGAGCGGTTCGTTTCTCGCCGTTGGCACTGCGACCACGATCGCCGGCTCCGCTTCGGATGCCGACGGTGCGATCACGGCGGTGCAAGTTTTCGTCAACGGCGCCTCCATCGGCACCGCCACGATCACCGGCGGCACTTGGTCACTCGCTTGGACTCCCTTGCTCGCCGGCACGGCCTCCATCACGGCCATCGCCACCGACAACAGCGGCAACGCGGTCGCCGCCCCCGCCGTCGGCGTGACCGTCACCGATAGCAGCTCGCCTGGCATCACGCTCGCCCTCACGCCCGCCTTTGCCAACGGGACCACCACGCTCCCGAGCGGCGCCACGCGCAACATCGTCGCGACCGTCGCGCCCTCCGCCGGCCGCGCCGTCGTGCGCGTCGAGTTCTTTGCTGACGGCACCAAGCTCGGCGAGGACACCACCGCGCCCTACAGCTTCCGCTACACCGCGCCGCCGCTCGCGCCCGGCGAGACCTCGCGCACCTACGTGCTCTCCGCGCGCGCCACCGACAATGCCGGTGCCGCGCGTGATGTGCTGCAGCCCCTCCTCGTCGTCTCGCCCATCGGCCAGCCGCCCACGGTAAATCTCATCACCCCCGCCAACGGCGCCAGCGCCGTGCCCAATTCCCCCGTGAGCCTCGCGACCGCGGCCACCGCGGTCGGCGGCACCATTGCCTCGGTGCAGTTCTATGTGAACGGCAGCCCCACGCTGCTGAACAACGTCAATGCCATCCTGGCCGCCCCCTACACCAACGCCTTCACGCCGACGGCCGCCGGCACCTACGTGATTGACGCGATCGCGACGGACGACCGCGGCAACACCGCCGTCTCCAACGCCGCCACCATCACCGCGGCCTTTGCCACGCCCACGGTCGTGTTCACCGCGCCCAACCCCAACGCGACTGCGCGCGGCACGCCCGGCGTCCCGCTCACGCTCTCCGCCACCGCCACCGTCCAGACCGGTGCCGGCGCCTCGATTCTCCTGGTCGAATTTCTCCTCGATGGCGTGCAGATCGGCGCCGATACCACGGCGCCCTATTCGATTTCGTGGATTCCCACGGCGGCCAACCTCGGCCTGCATGTGCTCACGGCCCGGGTGACCGATACCAATTCGCAGTCGGCCACGAGCCCGCCGCTCACGCTCAACGTCGCCAATGTCGTCGGTTCGCCGCCGACGGTCAGTGTCGTGGCCACGCCGATTCCCGCGGGGCTCGGCTTGCAGACAGCGTCCACCGTCAACTTCCAGGCCACCGCCGTCGCGACCGGCGGCTCCACGCTGAGCAATGTCGAGATTTACCTGAACGACATCAGCATCGGCCTGGCCGCCCGCGAGCGCACGACGAACGTCTATCGCGTCGCCTACGATTTCAGCCGCTTCGATTTCACGGCCGTCACGCCCACGATCAACGACACCACCGGCGCGGTCACCTATCCGGTGCGGCTCTATGCGATCGCCCGCGACAGCAATAACAACCAGACCGTCTCCGCGACCACCAACCTCGTCATCAACCCCGCGACCAGCAGCCCGCCGAGCATCCAGCTCACCGCGCTTTCACCGACGAACATCACCGTCGGCACCCAGTTCTTCATCGCGGCCAACAATTCGGACTCCGATGGCGTGGTGACCACGATCCAGCTCTACGCCAACGGGCAGCTCGTCGGCACCTTCCCCAATCCTCAGCTCGGTGCTTTGTTGACCTACACACCGAACAACCCCGGCAGCTTCAACCTCTACGCCGTGGCGACCGACGATACCGGCAACACCTCCGTGTCCTCGCCCTCCATTGTGGTCAATGTGACCGCCGTCGCGGCCCCTAGCACGACCATCACCCGCCCCGCCGACAACTCCACCGTCACCTCGGTCGGCGCCCCCATCTTCCTCGAAGGCACAGCCGTCAATAACGCCACCACGCAGGTGCCGACGCTCCAGTTTGTCGCCACCTCGTCCGGCGGTGCCCGGCAGGTGATCAACGGCATCCGGGTCAACAACACCTCGACGAGCTACCGCGCGATCTACATCCCGCAGAACCCCGACACCTACACGATCACCACGCAGGCCTCGGTCGGTGTCGTGCAGGGCACGAGCCCGGTTTCCCGCCGCGTCGTGGCCAACAACATCCAGGGCCTCGCGCCGACCGTCACCCTCACGCGCGCCCCCGGAGTCTCCGGCTTCCCCGGCACCGCCACCACGGCCTCCACCGCCGATCTCGCCGCCACGGCCACCGATCCGGATGGATCGATCGTGAGTGTGGAGTTTTTCCTCGACCGCAACAGCATCGGCCAGGCCCGCCGCGATCCGCAGGGCAACACATGGCGCCTGACGGCAGATTTCGCGGGCCTCCAGCCGGGCAACATTGAGATCGTCGCCCTCGCGACCGACAGCTCCGGCAATGTCGTGGCCTCGCCCACCAGCAACATCAACATCACGGCCCCCTCCAGCATCGGGCCCTCGATCACCATCACGCCGTCGACGGTCAACCCCGCGTTCAACCGCGCGGTGCAGTTGCGCGCCAACGCCCGCGATTCCGACGGCACGGTCACCACTGTGCAGTATTTCGCCAACGCCACCTCCATCGGGACCTCCACCAACGCCGGTTCGCTTTTCCTCACCAACTGGACGCCCACGGAGTCGGGCACCTATTTGCTCTGGGCCCTGGCGACCGACAACAGCGGCATCACGCGCGTGGCCGACACCGTGGAAGTGAACGTGCGGCGCAACAATCCCGTGCTCGAGAACGCCGCCTTCATCCTGCAGACCTACCAGGACATCGCGAACACGACGAACATCAACCCCCTCGTCTTCGACCAGCTCGACGAGCAGCTCGGCGCCGGCACGCTCACCCGGGCCGACCTCATCGTGAGCCCGCTGACCGCCAATGGAGGTTTGGCGCTCATCGATCTCCCAGGCTTCCAAGCCCCGGTGAACCTGCTGGCCACCTACTACGTGCTCATGGGCCAGTGGCCCACGCCGCAGAACTACACCACTTTCCTCGCGACCGCGCGCAACAACCTCGCGGCCGCCGTGGGCGGCATCCTCAACGCCAACGAGTATTTCGCCAAATACGGCTTCGTGCCCACCACGGCGATTCTCGACAACCAAAACAGCCCCAACAGCGCGGCCAACTTCCTCGCCCGGCTCCATGTCGCCGCCGGCCTGCGCCCGCCGGAGGCGATCGACCGGCTCAGCTTCCGGGACAACAACGTGCTCTCCGCGACCCGCGGCCGCGGCTACGCCGTCGCCGGTCTAAACCAAGCGCTCGCCGAGTTCATCACCAACACCAACTCGACCAACACCGCGCTCTTCGAGCGCGCGCGCACCGCCGCGCTCTTCTACCAGTTGGCGCGTCCGCCGGTGACGGTCACGGTCGAGGAAATTACCGCGCGCATCGACGCGCTGCTGCGCCTGCCCAACCGCGCGGCCATCGCGGATGCCGTGCTCAAGGACATCTACTACGGCTACCGCTTCGTCACAATCACGCGCCACCCGCAGTCGCTCACCGTTTCGCCGCGCTCCGGCGCGATCTTCAGCGTCGAGGCGCAGGGTGCGCCGCCGCTGGCCTACCAGTGGCTGCTCAACGGCGCCCCGGTCCCCGGCGCGACCAACACGATCCTCAGCCTCACCAACATCGATGCCACGCGTGCCGGCACCTATACGGTCGCGATTACCAGCAACGCCGCCACCGCGACCAGCGACCGCGCCGTGCTCACAATCAGCAACGTGCCCACGCGCCTCGCCAACATCTCCACGCGCGGTGTCACCACCGCCGGCGCCAACGCCCTGATCGGCGGCTTCGTCGTCAGCGGCGCCAATCCCACGCAGACGCGCCAGATGCTCATCCGCGCCGTCGGCCCGACTCTGGCCGGCGCGCCCTTCAACGTCCCGGGCGTGCTCGCCAATCCCCGGCTTGAGCTCTTCGCCGGTGGCAACAGCCAGACGCCCGTGCTCGTGAACGACGACTGGGGCCAGCAGACCGGCGGCAACCAGCAGGTGAACCAGATCCAGCAGGCCATCCAGCGCGCCGGAGCCTTCCCGTTTGCCGGTCCCAACTCGGCCGATGCCGCCGTGCTCGTCACGCTGCCGCCCGGTCCCTACACCGTCATCGCCTCGCCGCCGGCCGCCAATCCCAACGCTTCCGGCATCGTGCTCATCGAAATCTACGATGTCAGCCAAGGGGCGGTCACCGCCGCCGGCCCCCGCGCTTCGAATGTCTCCACCCGAGGCAATGTCGGCACCGGCGCAAACAGCCTCATCGCCGGCTTTGTGGTCAACGGCGCCGTCTCCCGCCGGATGCTCATCCGTGGCATCGGCCCCACGCTGTCATCGTTCGGCGTCCCCGGCGTGCTCCCCGATCCGTTCATCACGCTGACCGAGCAATCGACGGGCCGCGTGATTCGCACGAACGACAACTGGGCCTCTGACGTCGATGCCGGTGTGATCGCGCAGGCTGCGGCCGGCGCGGGCGCCTTCGCCCTCGCCAACGGCAGCCGCGATGCCGCCATGATCGTGATGCTCGCCCCCGGCGCCTACACCGTCACGCTCAGCGGCGTGAACAACGGCACCGGCGTTGGCATCGTCGAGGTTTACGACGTCGATCCGTGAGCCGCACGAACGGCTGAAAGCTGAGAGCCCAGAGTCCAGAGCAGGAAAAAGCGGCTTTGCTCTCAGCCCTAGACTCTCAGCTCTCAGCTCCTACTCTGACACGATGTCGAAATGGCTCCTCGTCGACGGCTTTAACCTCGCCTACCGCTGCTACCATGCGCTGCCCGAGCTCACGCGGGCGGACGGTTTCCCGACTGGCGCGCTGCATGGCTGGGTGAAATCGCTCTGGAAGCTCATCGATCTCGAGCAACCCGCCGCGACGCTCGTCTTCTTCGACCTCGGTGAATCCGAGGACCGCGTCGCGCTCCTCGCCGACTACAAGGCCCAGCGCCAGCCGATGCCCGACGCGCTGCGGCAGCAAATTGATCCGATCAAGGCGCTCACGCGGGCGATGGGCCTCGCCGGCATCGAGCGGCAAGGCGTCGAGAGCGACGATCTCCTGGCCGCCGAGGCCGTGCGCCTCGCGCAAGCCGGCCACGACGTGACCATCATGAGCAGCGACAAGGATTTTGCCCAGATCGTGGGTGACAAAATCAGGATCATGCTGCCGCCGCCGTCGGCCAATCCCAAGCTCGGCTGGCGCCTGCTCGACGCCGCCGGGGTGCAGGAGAAATTCGGCGTCCCGCCCGCGCAGATCGCGGACTACCTTGCGCTCGTGGGCGACACTTCGGACAACATCCCCGGCATCGACGGGGTGGGGCCGAAGACCGCGGCGAAGTGGCTCGCCGAATTCGGCAGCCTTGAGGGCGTGATCGCCCACGCCGCCGAACTGAAGCCCGATCGTTTTCGCGAGCCGGTGGCCCGCGATGCGGAGCGACTTCGGATCAATCTCCGTCTCACCACGCTGAACCTCACGCTGGAACCCGTCGCGGCCGAGTGGCGCACGCCGCAGCCGGAGGAACTGTTCCGCCTGCTCGATGGCTACGAGATGCGCTCAACCGCCGCCGAGGCGCGGAAGCGTTATCCGTTGCCCGGGGTGCCGCAGCAGAGCGAGCTGTTCTGAGTTTCAGCCGCCGTGTTCAATCGGCGGAGACAAAGCTGACGCCTAGACTCCGGCCGTTTTGACCGCACCCGCCGGATCGAAAATATAGCCGATGCCGTGGACGGTGCGGAAACTCTCGAGGCTGAGCCCGTGCTCGGTGAAGAGGTCGCGGACCTTCACGATGTATTGATCGAGGGAACGGCTCTTCACGTCGGCATGGATGCCCCACACGGAATGAATGAGGGCCTTGCGCGTGATGATCTGGCTCGGGTGCGCGTTGAGGTAGGCGAGGATGCCGAGTTCCTTGCGGCCGATCTTCATCACGGTGCCGTCGGGAAACGCGATCTCCAGGCGCACGGGCGTGATCTTCGCGCCGCAGAACTCAAAAGGTTCGTCGCTGATCTTCACATTCTTCGTGACGTTTTGGTCACGGATCGACTCGGTGCGGCGGAGCACGGCCTTGATGCGCGCGACGAGCTCGGTGTAGCTGAAAGGTTTGGTGACGTAGTCGTCGGCCCCGATGTCGAGGCCCTTGACGCGGGCCGGCTCATCGACGTTGCCGGTCACGAAAATGATCGGGACGCTAATGTCCTCGGATTTCAGCTCCTCGAGCAGGGAAATGCCGGATTGGTCGGGCAGGTTGATGTCGAGCAGGACCAAGTTCGCGAAGTTCTTCTTGAGGAACTTCATGGCATGCTGGGCGCGGTTGCATATCTGGGTATGCATGCCGGCCTTCTCCAGATGAGCGGCGAGCAGCGCAGCCAGCTCGGGTTCATCCTCTACAATGACAATGAGCGGCTTCGGCTCGGAGCGGGGAGGAGGGGTGGTCGTCATGGTGAGAGCGATCTGTTTTTTACAATCGGCCATTTGCATGTCAACTGCACTGCCAAATCGCCTCAGGTGGTAAAAATTTCACCGGGACGGCCCTGCAAATCACGGGCAAAATGAGGCTTGAAGGGGCTCGGCGTGGCGTGTGCCTTCCTGATTGTGCCTGAAAAAGCTCCATTGCTGATGCTCGGCCTGCCGAAGGGCAGCCTCGAGGAATCCACCAAGAATCTGTTCGCCAAGGCGGGCTGGAAAATCACGACCAGCTCCCGCAGCTACCGGCCGTCCATCGACGACGCCGAGTTGGACGGGCGGTTCGTCCGGGCCCAGGAGGTGAGCCGGTATGTGGAGCACGGCTTTTTCGACTGCGGGCTGACCGGCCACGATTGGGTGCTCGAAAATGGCTCTGATGTCGTCGAGGTCTGCGACCTCGTTTACAGCCGGGCCTCGACTCTCAAATCCCGCTGGGTGCTTTGCGTGCCCGAGGCCTCCTCGGTCAAGTCGGCCGCTGATCTCGCCGGCAAGCGTGTGGCGACCGAACTCGTCAACACGACGAAGAAGTTTTTCGCTGCCAAAGGCGTGGATGTCGAGGTGGAGTTCTCCTGGGGCGCGACCGAGGTGAAGGTGCCCGACCTCGTCGATGCGATCGTGGACATCACCGAGACCGGCTCCTCGCTCCGCGCGAACAAGCTCCGCATTGTCGATACGCTGCTCGAAACCAACACCAAGCTCATCGCCAACAAAGCCAGCTGGGCCAATCCCGCGAAGCGCAAAAAGATCGAGACCATCGCGCTGCTCCTGCGCGGTGCCCTCGAGGCCGGATCGAAGGTCGGCCTCAAGATGAACCTGCCCAAGAAGGCCCTCGACGGCGTGGTGCAGGCGCTGCCCGCGCTGCGCAACCCCACGATCTCGCAGCTCAGCTCGCCCGAGTGGATCGCGCTCGAGACGATCATCGACGAGAGCGTGGTCCGCGAAATCATCCCGCAGCTCAAGGCGCTCGGCGCCGAGGGCATTGTGGAGTATCCCTTGAACAAGGTGGTCTATTGATTCCCCTTTGCGCGCCATGCCCACTGTCAAACTAGGCCTCCTCCAGCACGCCTGCGGCGCCAATCCCGCGGCCAATCTCAAGAAGACCCTCGCGCTCACCGAGCGCGCGGCGAAGCAAGGCGCGAACATCATCTGCACGCAGGAGCTGTTTCGCTCGCAGTATTTCTGCCAGGCCGAGAGGCACGATTACTTCAAGCTCGCCGAGCCCATCCCCGGCCCGAGCACCAAGGCGTTTCAGGCGCTCGCCAAGAAACACGGAGTGGTGATCGTGGCCTCGCTCTTTGAGCGGCGCGCGTCCGGCCTCTACCACAACACCGCGGTCATCATCGACGCCGACGGCAAGCTGCTCGGCGTTTACCGGAAGATGCACATCCCGGACGACCCGCTCTACTACGAGAAATTCTACTTCACGCCCGGCGACACCGGCTTCAAGGCGTGGGAGACCAAGTTCGGCAAGATCGGTGTCCTCATCTGCTGGGATCAATGGTATCCCGAGGGCGCGCGCCTCACCGCGATGCAGGGCGCGGAAATTCTTTTTTATCCGACCGCCATCGGCTGGCATCCCGACGAGAAAAAGGAATACGGCCCGAACCAGCACGGCGCGTGGGAGACGATCCAGCGCAGCCACGCCGTGGCCAACGGCTGCTACGTCGCCGCGGTGAATCGCATCGGCCTTGAGACGCCCGAGGGTGCGCCGGGCATCGAGTTCTGGGGCCAGAGCTTTGTCGCCGGCACGAGCGGCCAGATCCTCGCCAAGGCGAGCGTCGATCGCGAGGAGGTCATGATCGTGCCGATCGACCTCGGCAAGGTGGACGTCACGCGCACGCACTGGCCCTTCCTCCGCGACCGCCGCATCGACGCCTACGGCGATCTCACGAAGCGGTTCATCGACTGAGCATGGCCGCGTTGAAAACGAAGACGCCCGCCGCGCTTGGCTTTCGCATGCCGGCGGAGTGGGCGCCCCAGACCGCCGTGTGGCTTTCATGGCCGCACAAGCGCGCCTCATGGCCGGGCCAGTTCCGGCCCGTGCCCTACACGTTCGCCAAGATCGTCGCCGCGATCAGCCGCTTTGAGGAGGTGCGCATCAACGCCGCCGCCCCGCTGCACGCGCGCGCGAAGCGCCTTTGCGTCGCCGCCGGCGCAGACATGGCGAAGGTCACGTTCTACAACCACCCGACCAACGACGCGTGGTGCCGTGACCACGGCCCGATTTTCGTTAAGCACAAAAAGACCGGCGAGGTCGCGCTCACCGACTGGCGCTACAACGCTTGGGGCGACAAATACCCGCCCTACGATCTCGACAACGAAATCCCGCCGAGCATCGCGCGGCGGCTGAGGCTGCGGCGCTTTGAGCACGACATGGTGCTGGAGGGCGGCTCCATCGACGTGAACGGCGCGGGCCTGCTGCTCACCAGCGAGCAATGTCTGCTGCACAAGAACCGCAACCCCCACCTCACGCAGGCACAGATCGAAAAAAATCTCCGGGACTATCTCGGCGTCAAGAGCGTGCTCTGGGTGGGCGAGGGGATTGTCGGCGACGACACCGACGGCCACATCGACGACATCACGCGCTTCTTCAAAGCCGACGGCTTCGTCACCGCAGTGGAGAAGAACTCCCGCGATCCGAACCATAAAATACTCGAGGATGTGCTGGAGCGGCTTAAATCGTTCCGCACGCCCGCCGGGAAGAAATTCGACATCGTCACGCTGCCGATGCCGAAGCCCGTCGCGTTTCAGGGCCAGCGTGTGCCGGCCAGCTACGCGAATTTTCTCATCATCAACGGCGCGGTGCTCGTGCCGACATTCCGCCAACCGCGACGCGACGCAGAGGTCTGCGAAACCTTGGGCGCCTGTTTCCCTGGCCGCGAAATCATCCCGATCGATTGCTACCATCTCATCTGGGGCCTGGGCACGCTGCACTGCATCTCGCAGCAGCAACCGGCATGAGCGTTCGCGTCCCGGCGCTGGCCTTCTTGATCGTGTTTGCCGGCCTCGCGGGTTGCGAGTCCCTCTCGTCCCGCGTGAGCGATCGCTTCGCCACGGTCTTGCCGCAGTTGAAGCTGTTTCAGGCCTCGAACTCGGATGTCTTCCATGCGGCGCAGCACGTCCTGAAGCAGATGGACTACACGGTCACCCGGACCGCCATCGCGCAGGGCATCGTGCATGCCAAGAGCCGGGTGATGCCCGCCGACTCGCTCGGCGGCGCGCGCCAGTTTGTGATCGAGCTGCGGCTCTCCGGCGCGGCCGAGGGCCCGACTGAGGTGGCGATGCTGCTGCGGCAGGGCGTGGAGGGTGATTTTCGCGCGGGGCCGCAGCAAGAGACGTTGCGCGAGCACGGGCTTTACGCGGCGTTTTTCTCCGCGCTCGAACGCACGCTGAAAGAGCAGCCCGCGCCGTGGGCCGCGCCCGCCGTGCGCTGATTCCCCGCGGTGCGTCATGGCGCGACAGGCGGCTTGCCATTGGCGGGCCGCGCGCCTTTGGTCGGGACAATTGTCCATGAGCAATTCTCCCGCGCCACTGTCCACCTGGGCCCGCAATGTCTCGCCTTCGCCGACGCTCGCCGTCGACGCCAAAGCGAAGGCACTCCAAGCCGCGGGCGAAGACGTCTGCGGTTTCGCCGCCGGCGAGCCCGACTTCGACACTCCCGAGCACATCAAGGAGGCGTGCATCGCCGCGCTGAAGGCGGGCAAGACGAAATACGCGCCCACGCCCGGCATCGAGCCGCTGCGCCAAGCCATCGTCGATCGCTACCTCGCGGAATACGGCCTCAAGGCCGCGCCCTCGCAGGTCATCGTGTCGCCCGGCGGCAAGTTCAACTGCTACCTCGGCGTGCTCGCGACCTGTTCGCCCGGCGACGAGGTGATCGTGCCGGCGCCGTATTGGGTGAGCTATCCCGAGATGGTGAAGCTCGCGGGCGCCGTGCCGAAGTTCGTGCTCGCGGACGACCGCACCGGGTTTCGTCTCACGCCCGAGATGGTCGAGGCCGCCATCACTCCGCGCACGCGCCTGCTCATCCTCAATTCGCCCTCAAACCCCACGGGCGCGGTTTACTCGCGCAGCGAGCTCGAGGCCATCGTCGCCGTCGCGCTGAAGCACAACCTCTACATCCTCTCCGACGAGATGTATGAGCACCTCGTCTACGACGGGGCGAAACCGACCTGCATCGCGACCTTCTCCAAGGAGGTCGAGGCCCGCACCATCACCGTCGCCGGTTTCTCCAAGACCTACGCGATGACCGGCTGGCGCATCGGCACCACGCTCGCGCCCGCGCCCATCGCCAAGGCCATCTCGGAGCTGCAAAGCCAGATGTCGTCCAACGTCACGACCTTCGCCCAATTCGGCGCGCTCGCCGCGCTGAAGGAAAAGGAGAAGACCTCGGCTGCGCTGAAGGTGATGATGACGGCCTTCGACCGTCGCCGCAAAATGCTCCACGCGGAGCTGAACAAGATTCCCGGCATCACCTGCCTGCTCGCGGAAGGCGCGTTTTACCTCTTCCCCAACATCACGAGCTTCGGCCTCAAGGATCTCGATTTTTGCAACCGGCTTCTCGACACCGAAAAAGTGGCGGCCGTGCCCGGCAGCGCGTTTGGCGCCGAGGGCTACCTCCGCCTCAGCTACGCCACGAGCGACGAGATCATCAAGAAAGGCGTCGAGCGACTCGCACGGTTCTGCACCACGCTGAAAAAGTGATCCGCGTGGCGCGGTCGCATCCAATTACCCATCACCCATAACCCATCACCTCATAAAGCCATGCGCTTCGGCATCAATTCCTTCCTCTTCGCTTCGCCCTTCACCAACGCCAGCACGAAACTCTTCCCCCAGTTTGTGAAGTGGGGCTTCGACACCGTTGAGATCCCTGTCGAGGATCCGTCGCACATCGATCCCGCCCACGTGAAGGCCGCGCTCGACAAGGCCGGCCTCGCTTGTGGCTCGATCTGCGCCTGCATGGGGCCGGGCCGTGACTTCCGCGGCACCGCAGCGGAGCAGAAGACCGCGATGGACTACTGCAAGGCCCTCATCGATCAGGCTGTCGTGCTCGGCTGCCCGCGCCTCATCGGCCCGGTTTACAGTGTGGTCGGCAAAGCGGATGCTGTGGAGCCGGCCGCGCAGAAGAAGGAATGGGCGCTCGTGGTGAAAAACCTCAAGCAGCTTGCCGCCTACGCGAAGAAGCGCGGAGTCACGATCTGCGTGGAACCGCTCAACCGCTTCGAGACGGACTTCCTCAACACTTGCGACCAGGGCCTCAAGCTGCTCAAGGCCGTCGGCAGCCCCGCGCTCAAGCTGCACCTCGACACGTTCCATATGAACATCGAGGAGAAGAACCAGGCCGCCTCCATCATCAAGGCCGGGAAACACCTCGGCCATTTCCACGCCTGCGGCAGCGATCGAGGCACGCCGGGCAACGACCACATCGACTGGAAGCCCATCGTGAAGGCGCTGAAGAAAATCGGCTACAAGGGCGACGTCGTGATCGAGAGCTTCACGACAGACGTGAAGGTCATCGCCCGCGCTGCCGCCATCTGGCGCAAGATGGAGCCCACCCGCAACGAGATCGCGGTCAAGGGGCTGAAGTTCCTCAAGAAGGCGTTCAAGTAAGCTCCCGGCGCGAATCGTGTCGACTTAACCTAGCCCCTGCCGCCCGACAGAGACTCTTGTCTGTTGGGCGGATTTACGGGAACGCGGGCTGAAGGGGAGCGCAGGCGCAGGGCCGCCTCATGGTGCGCGGCTGCGTCGGCTCTTCTGGTGGGAATACGAGCCAGAACTTGCGCCAGATTGTAATGGGCTTGCGCGAAATCGGGCGCGAAGCGCAACGCCGCTTCGTAGTGTGCGATCGCCTCCGCTTCGCGCCCCGGGAGACGGGCGAGGAGGTTAGCCAGATTGTTGTGAGCACCGGCGTAGCCCGGCTTGTGTAGCAGGGCCTGCTCATAGTGCGCGATGGCTTCCGGCTGGCGCCCCGGCAGTGCTGACAATAGCTGCGCAAGATTGTGATGCGCTTCTGCGAAGTGTGGTCGCAGACGCACGGCTTCTTGGTAATGTCCAATGGCGTCGATTTGGCGGTCCGCGTGCCGGGCCAGCAGGCTCGCATAATTGTAATGCATCTCCGGGTAATCGGGCTTGAGTTGCAACGCGGTCTCGTAGTGGGCGCGGGCTTCCGATTCACGCCCCCCTTGCGACACGAGCAGGTTGGCCAAGTTGTGATGCGCTTCGGCGAAATCCGGCCTCGCCCGCAGAGCGGACTCGTAGTGCATGCGAGCTTCGTGTTGCCGGCCCGGAATATGGGTGAGCAGATTTGCCAGGTTATAGTGTGCCTTTGCGAAGCCCGGCTTCAGCCGGAGTGCAGTTTCATAGTGGCGGATCGCCGCGGATTGCATTCCGCGCGACTGGGCATGCAAGAGCGCCAGATTATTGTGTGCCTGAGGGTAGTCCGGCCTCAGGCGGAGCGCCGCCGCGTAGTGCCTTAGGGCGTCGGCCTGACGGTGAGGAACGCCGGCGAGATGTTTCGCGAGATAGTTGTGCGCGCGATGATTCGCCGGCGCTTTTGCGACCGTGTCAGTCCAAAGCTTAATCGCGCTCTGGTAGTCGAGATTGCGACGCGCGGTGATCGTGATGCCGAGGGTAACGAGGCAAACGCAGGCCACACCAACGGTTCGCCGGCCCCGCAGAATATGCAGGCCCATCACGAACAGCGCGATGATGCCCGCGAGGGGCAGATACACACGATTCTCCGCGATGGGCGCTCCCGTGACGGGCACGATCGAGGTTGGGGCGAGAATAAGGAAGAACCATCCGGCTGCAAATCCCCATGCGGGCCATCGGATGACGGCCCAGAGCGTTCCTGCAATCATCGTGGCGGCGAGGATCACGCTCGGAAAAGCGGAGCCAAGCGACTCGACCAAGATGGGGCCGTAGTCGAAGGTGAGCGGATGGGGCCACACGCAGAGCGAGACGTAGCGAACCAGCGCTTCACACTGGGTCAGGGCGTATTTGAACCAACTGACACCAAGGTTGAATCCGACTCCGCGGTCTCCGACCTCCACGACCAGCGCGGCTAGAAGCAGCCAACTGATGGAAAGATAGCCGTAGAGCCGCCAACGCTGACGCAGGGCCTCCCGAAAGCTGCCCGTGATGAAGGTGCGATCATAGAGCAGCACCATGAGCGGGGCCGTCGCGATGATCTCCTTGCTCATCGCCCCGACCAGACAGGCAGCCACCGCGAGAAAATGCCAGAGCCGCGGGTGCGCCTCGATTCCACGAACGAAGCAGTAGATCACGAGAAGGTAGCATAACGCCATGAGACCCTCCGTGCGCTGGGACAGATAGGTTACGGTTTGCGTTTGCAGCGGGTGAATCGCCCACAACACCGCGACCGCGCCCGCCAATACGACTGCCTCACGGCCGAATCGATCGCAAAGAAGGGGTGTCGCCAAGGTGCGGCGAACCACGCCGTAGAGTGTCAGTGCTGCCAGGAGATGAAAAGCCAGGTTGAACGCGTGATGGCCCCATGGTTCCAATCTGCTCAGAGCATGGGAAAGGGCGAAGGTGAGATTGGCTATAGGGCGACCGCCGGTTCCTGCGGTCGCCGGTGGCGAGAAGACATCGTGAAGAGCCCACGGATTCCGAATCGAGGGGTTGTCGATGATGGTGAATTCATCATCCAGAAGCAGCGGCACGTTGAACGTCCCGGCATACGCAGCGAGGATGGCCAGAATCCCCCCGAGCGTCATCAATGATCGGTTCCATGGCCATTTTGCTCGCGCGATTATGGAGCCGTGGGTTTTGCGCGTGGATACCGTCACGATGCGAGTCCACATCTCAAACCCACATGCGGAACCATGGCTAGGCGCAAATACGCGGTTGGAACCCGTCGTTCGCGCCACCCTGAATAAAATTCGAGCGAGCCCGCCGCGGGCGCGCGGCACCACCACGCGTATTTATCCGCCGTGGTTACGCCGGGCAGGGCGAAGCGACGACGCGGATCGTCTTCCAATCCGCGGGCTGCACTTTCAGCGACCCACGAGGACGTTTAGATCCGCCTGCGCGCGAGCGAACTCGGCTTTGATTTGCGCAATGAGCCCGGCGACCTCGCCAAGGCCCTGCACTCGCGAGCGGTGCTCAAGCTCCTCGGCCACGGCGCGGAGCGCGACGGCCCCGAGGTTGGCGGAGCTGCCCTTGATGCTGTGGGCGGCGCGCGTGAAACGCGTGACATCTCCGGAAGTGAGACACTCCTCGAGTTCGACGATTCGCGCCGGCGTGTCCTCAAGATAGATGCCGATGATGTCGCGAAGAAACTCATCGCCGTCGTCCGGGTTGAGCGCGCGAAGCTCGGCGATGGCACTGGGGTCGATCACGAGGCTGTTTTGGACGGCAGGCATGGCTTTGGCAATCAGGCGGCCCATTCAAAGGAGGTGGTCTGCTCAATCTCCTCGATGGTCGTGAGGCCGAGCAGGACTTTCTTCAGGCCGTCGTAACGGAGGGGTTTGTAGCCCACCTTGGCGGCGGCGCGGGCGATCTCCTGCGCGCTGCGGCGCTCGGCGATGAGGGTGCGAACCTCCTCGGTGATGAGCACAAGTTCGTGGAACGCAATGCGGCCCTTGTAACCAGTATGCCGGCACGCAGGGCAGCCGCGCCCACGGTAAAAGGGCACGTCGGTCAGGCCGTCCTCGTGGAAGTAGCGCGCGAGCACTTCGCGCGACGGCTGGTAAGGCTCCTTGCACGCCTCGCAGATCTTGGCGGCAAGGCGTTGCGAGAGCACGCCGATGACCGAGGGCCCGACCATGTAGGGTTCCACGCCGATCTCCATCAGGCGGGCGATGGCCTGCGGGGCGCTGTTGGTATGCAGCGTCGCGAACACAATATGGCCCGTCAGCGCGGCCTCGGTGGCGATCTTCGCGGTCTCGAGATCGCGGATTTCTCCGATGAGGATCACATCGGGGTCCTGGCGCATGAGCGCGCGGAGCACGGTGGAGAACTTAAGATCGATGTTGGCGTTGACCTGGCTCTGCGTCACGCCGGGCAGCTGAATTTCGATCGGATCCTCGATGGTGCTGATGTTGACGCCGGGCGTGTTGATTTCATGGAGCGCGGCATAGAGCGTCGTGGTCTTTCCGGAGCCGGTGGGGCCGGTGACGAAGATGATGCCGTTGGGGTTTTGAATGAGGCGACGGAACGGCAGAAGCATGGTCTGCGACATCATCATCTTCTCCAGTGTGACCATGGTCTTCTTGCCGGAGGAGGCGAGGACGCGGACGACGGCCTTTTCCCCGAAGGCCGTGGGGATGGTGGAGACGCGGAAATTCGAGGATTGGCTGCCGACCTGAACGGAGAAGCGGCCATCCTGCGGGAAACGCGTCTCGGCGATGTTCAGATTGCAAAGAATCTTGATGCGCGAGAGCAGGGCACGGTGGAGCTTGCGGGAGTAGGTGAGGATTTCGCGGAGGTTGCCGTCGATGCGGAAGCGGATGCGGCATTGCATCTCCTGCGCCTCGATGTGGATGTCGGTCGCCCGCTCGCGGATGGCGAAATAGATGATTTCGTCGAGGATCTGGACGAGGGCGTTGTTCTCAGCGAGGGCGGCGACTTTCTCGCCGGCCATGTCGGGCTGGTTGAACAGGCTGGAATTTTCCAGGTCGGCGAGGCCCTCTTCAATGCCTTTCTCGGTGCAGTAATGGATCGCGATGGCGTCGTCGATCTCGCGGGGGAGGGCGAAGACCGGGCTGACGGGGTGCTGAGAGATTTGACCGAGGCGGCGGACCAGTTCCTTGTCGTGCGGATCGGCCATCGCGACGGTGAGCACGCCATCGACGAGATAGAGCGCGAGGGCGCGGGCTTTCTTCGCGACCTCCAGGGGAATCTTCTCGACGGCCTCTTCGGTGATGAGGGAGGCAAACGGATCGACATAGGCCACATTGAGGGCGTCCGCCCAGTAGCGGCAGGCGTCGTCCTTGGTCAGGTAATTCTCCTCGATGATCGCCTGGAGGAGCTGCGTGTTCTCACCATGACGGGCCGCGAGCGCGGTGACCTCCTTGGTATAGTCGAAGCGCGGCAGCGCGCATACGCGCTGAAGAAAGGTGCTATTTTTTGGACTTTGCACGGGTGGCTTTGGCTTTGAACAGCTTCTTGATGTCGGACTGATCGAGCTTCTCCATGGCGAAGGCGCTGGTGGCGCGCTCGGCTTGGATTTCGGCGAGCAGCGTGGGAAGATGATAGCGCACCTCGGTGAGGACCAAGGGGGCTTCGGGACCGGCGGGTGATTTGCTCATGGGCTGGAAGGTTCGGTTTGGTCGCCGAAACAGTCGGCGATCGTCTCGCGCAGGGCCTGGCCGATCTCGTCCTTCGGGGTGTCCTTGCGGATGTAGTTCACCGCGCCGAGTTGCAGGGCGCGTTCGATGGTCTCGCGGTTGACGAGCGAGGTGAGCATGATCACGACGGCCTCGGGATCGAGTTGCTTCAGCCGGCCGAGGGTCTCGATGCCGTCGAGGATCGGCATGTTCACGTCCATCAGCACAAGGGCGGGCTTCTCCCGTTCGTAGGTGGCGAGCGCGTCTTCTCCGTTGCCGGCTTCCAGAATCGAGCGGTAGCCCTGCTGCTTGAGGATCAGCGTGACAAATTTCCGGATATGCGGCTCGTCGTCGACGACGAGGATGGTGCCCGTGAAGGTCATTGGGTGAGGGGTAGTGTGAAGCGAAACTCGCAGCCTCGGTCGGGCAGGTTTTCCGCGGTGATGGTGCCGCCGTGGGCCTCGACGATCTTGCGGACAATCGCGAGACCGAGACCGGTGCTCTTTTCACCGCCCGTGGGTTTGGAGGAGAGGCGGCCGAAATCCTTGAAGAGCTTGTCGCGTTCGCTGTCGGGAATGCCCGGACCTTGGTCCCGCACCGCGACGCTGCAGGTGCCGGCGGCCGTGTCGTTTGAGGCGAGAACCGTGATGGCCGAGCCCGGCGGGGAATATTTGACGGCGTTGCTCAGCAAATTGTCGATGACCTGCTTCATCTTGGCCGCGTCGATGTGCGGCGCAATCGCCTCGGTGGGCAGCACGAAGGTGATGAGGGTCTTCTTCTTCGCGGCCTCCATGTTGGCGAGGGCCACCGATTTTGCCACCAGGTCGCGGAGGTTGTGCTGATCGATGTTCAACTTGAGCTCGCCGGCTTCAATCGTCGCGACGTCAAGCAGCTCGTTGACCATGTCGAGCATGGCTTGGCTGGCGCCGTGGATGCTCTGGACCATCTCGAGCTGATCGGCGTTCAGCGGTCCGCCGGCACCTTCGGCGAGGAACTCCGCGAAGCCGCGGATCGAGGCAAGCGGGTTGCGCAGATCGTGGGCGGCCATGCCGAGGAAGCGGTTCTTCGCTGCGTTGGCTTTGGTAAGCTGTTCCAAGAGTGCCTGGCTCTGCAGGTGGGAGCGGATGCGTGCGAGGACTTCTTTTGGCTTGAACGGTTTCGGCAGGTAGTCGACCCCGCCAGCGGTGAGGCCCTTCACCACGTCGTCCGAGTCGGTCTTGGCGGTGATGAAGATCACAGGGGCGCTGGTGTCTCCGAACGCCTGCTTCATGCGACGGCACGTCTCGAAGCCGTCGATGCCAGGCATCAACACGTCCATGAGGATCAGGTCGGGCGAGAATTCCTTGTAGCGTTCCATCGCTCCCTCGCCGGTGTGGGCTTCGGCGCACACATAGCCCTCGGTTTTGAGAATGCCGCCCAGGATGCGGATGCTCAGCCGATCGTCGTCCACGATCATGATCTTGCGGCCAGCAAGACTGACAGGTGTGGGCGAGATGTGAGGTGCGGTCATTGCTTAGAATCCCGCAGAGGTAACGGCTCGCCGGAGCACTAACTTATCTGGGTATCTGTAAAAACGGTGGTAAATCCGATGAGGGCCACATCACGCATCACTGAATGCGGATATGTTGATATTACGCTTGCGAGTGTGGCGGTGAGTTGGTTCTGTTCCTCCTCTTATTCCACCATGGCAAAATCATTTGTTTTCTCCTCCGAGTCCGTTGGCGAAGGTCACCCCGACAAAGTCGCCGACCTCATTTCTGACAGCGTCCTCGATGCGTGTCTGGCTGTCGACAAGACCAGCCGGGTGGCCTGCGAGACCTTCGTGAAGTCCAACATCGTCGTGGTGGGCGGCGAGATCACGATTCCGAAGCTGCAGGACAAAAAGACCGGGCGCACCAAGCCCATCGAGGAGGCCATCAATCTCGGCAAGGTCATCCGCGATGCCATTCGCGAGATTGGCTACACCAACGATGACGACGTGTTTCACGCCGACTCGGTGTTTATCAACAACTATCTCACAGCCCAGTCGGCCGACATCGCCCAGGGAGTCGATGCCAAGGCGGCCAAGGGCAAAAAGACCGCCGAGCAAGGCGCCGGCGATCAGGGCATCATGTTTGGCTATGCCTGCACCGAGACCCCGGAGCTGATGCCGACGCCGATCATGTTTGCGCACCGCCTCGGTCGCGAGCTGACCAAGATTCGCAAATCGGGGAAGGTCGCCTGGCTCAGGCCCGACGCGAAGTCTCAGGTCTCCGTCCGCTACGAGAACGACAAGCCCGTGGAGGTGGTAAACGTCGTCATCTCGACGCAGCACACTGCGGATGTCTCGCACGCCACCATCGAGAAATATTTGATCGAGCACGTGATCAAAAAGGTGATCCCGGCGAAGATGCTCACGAAGAACACCGAGTATCTCATCAACCCCACCGGCCGTTTTGTCATCGGTGGCCCGCAGGGCGACTCTGGTCTCACGGGCCGCAAAATCATCGTGGACACTTATGGTGGCTGGGGTCGCCACGGTGGCGGTGCCTTCTCGGGCAAGGACCCGTCCAAGGTTGATCGCTCGGCTGCCTACATGGGCCGCTGGGTCGCGAAGAACATCGTCGCCGCCGGCCTTGCCACGCACGCCGAGATCCAATTCGCCTACGCCATCGGCCATCCGCAGCCCGTGTCCGTGCGCGTCGAGACCTTTGGCACCGCGCTCCTCGGTATCTCCGATGAGCAGATCACTGATGCGGTGACGCAGGTGTTTTCGTTCAAGCCCGCTGATATCGTCTCTGCGCTCAACTTGCTCCGCCCGATTTACCGCGAGACGACTAACTACGGTCACTTCGGCAAAGCCGGCCTCCCGTGGGAATCCACGGCCAAAGCCGCCGCGCTCAAGTCCGTCCTCAAACTCAAGTAAACCTCAGCATCTTTTCGCCATGTCCACTGCCACAGCCGCCAGCAAGAACCACGATTATCACGTCAAGGACATCGGCCTCGCCGATTGGGGCCGCAAGGAGATCTCCGTCGCCGAGCATGAGATGCCCGGCTTGGTGTCCGTGCGCAAAAAATTCGGCCCGCAAAAGCCGCTCGCCGGCGTCCGCATCACCGGCTCGTTGCACATGACGATCCAGACCGCGGTCTTGATTGAGACGCTCAAGGAGCTCGGCGCCGATGTGCGCTGGGCCTCGTGCAACATCTTCTCGACGCAGGATCACGCCGCCGCCGCGATCGCGAAGGCCGGCACGCCGGTCTTCGCCTGGAAGGGCGAGACGCTCGAGGAATATTGGGACCTGACCCTCAAGGCCGTCTCGTTCCCCGGCGGCAAGGGCCCGCAACTCGTTGTCGACGACGGCGGCGACGTCACGCTTCTCATCCACAAGGGCTGCGAGCTCGAAGAGGGCAGTGACTGGGTCAACACTCCGTCCGGTTCCCACGAGGAGCAGGTGATCAAGAATCTGCTCAAGCGCGTCCACAAGGAGGACCCACTCCGCTGGACCACGATCGCCAAGGAATGGCGCGGCGTTTCCGAGGAGACGACGACGGGCGTCCACCGCCTCTACCAGATGCTCGAGAAGGGCAAGCTGCGCGTCCCGGCGATCAACGTGAACGACTCCGTTACGAAATCGAAATTCGACAATCTCTACGGCTGCCGCGAGTCGCTCGCCGACGGCCTCAAGCGCGCCACCGACGTGATGATCGCCGGCAAGACCGCGTGCGTGTGCGGCTACGGCGATGTAGGCAAGGGCTCCGCTTTTTCACTCAAGGGTTTCGGCGCCCGCGTCATCGTCACCGAGATCGATCCGATCAATGCGCTCCAGGCCGCGATGGAGGGCTTCGAGGTCAACACCATCGAATCTACCCTCGGCGTCGCCGACATCTATGTAACCACGACCGGCAACAAGGACATCATCACGCTCGAGCACATGCGCGCGATGAAGGACCAGGCGATCGTCTGCAACATCGGCCACTTCGATAACGAAATTCAGGTCGACCGCCTCAACACGTCCGACGCCAAGCGCACCAACATCAAGCCGCAATACGACATGTATACGTTTCCGAAGGGGAACAGCATCTACATGCTCGCCGAAGGCCGCCTCGTGAACCTTGGCTGCGCGACGGGCCATCCGTCGTTCGTGATGTCGAACAGCTTCACCAACCAGACGCTCGCCCAGCTCGACCTCTGGAAAAACAAGGACACCTACGCGGTCGGCGTCTATCGCCTGCCCAAGCACCTCGACGAAGAGGTCGCGCGCCTGCACCTGGAGAAGATCGGCGCGAAGCTCACAAAGCTCACCAAGGAGCAGGCCGAGTATCTCGGCGTCCCGGTCGAGGGCCCCTACAAGCCCGAGCACTACCGCTACTGAGCGGCGCATGCCTTCCTCCTGTGGGAGCGAGCAAGCTCGCTCTCACAGGCATCAACCTCACTCGTCCGGCTTGAGCGTGTGCAGCGGCGGCAGATGCCGCAGCTGCGGCGCGAGGCGCGCCACTGCGCCGACGACGAGAATCGTGCCGATGCCGCCCCACACCACGGCACCGACCGGGCCCATCATCGCGCCCATCAGCCCTGCGCGCATCGCGCCGATCTCGTTCGAGGAGCCGATGAAGATCTGGTTCACCGCGGTCACGCGGCCGCGGAGCTTGTCGGGCGTAAGCAGCTGCACGAGCGACTGGCGCACGACCACGCTCACGTTGTCGAACGCGCCGGTGAGAAACAACGCGACGAGCGAAAGCCAGAACCATGTGGAGAAGCCGAACACCACGATGGCCGCCCCGAAGCCCGCGACCGACCACAGCAACGCCTGGCCCGGCCTCGCCAGCGGCGCCCGGTGCGCCAGCCACATCGCCATCGCGAACGCCCCGATGGACGGCGCCGCGCGCAGCCAGCCGAAGCCTACCGGGCCGACGTGCAGGATGCGGTCCGCATACACCGGTAGCAGGGCCGTCGCGCCGCCCAGCAGCACGGCGAAAAGATCCAAGGTGCTCGCGCCGAGTATGACCTTGCGCCGCCAGATGAAGCGCCCGCCGGCCAGCAGATCGCTCCACGATCGTTTGCCGGTGGCGCTTTGCGGCGCGTGGACGTAGCGCACGCGCCGCAGCGCCAGCACGAACACCAAATCGAGCACGCAGCCCAGCGCGTAAACCGAGGGCACCTCGGCCAGCCAGATGAGGAAGCCGCCGAGCGCGGGGCCCGCGACGGTCGCGATTTCGAAGGCGCTGGCGCTCCACGTCACCGCATTGCCGAGCACCGGCGTCGGCACCAGCAGCGGTGCGATGCTCGATCGCGCGGGCCAGATGAGGATGCGCACGCAGGCCTGCACGAGGAGCAGGAGGAAGATGAGCGGCAGCGCCGGCTCGTCGAAACGCATGCCGCCGCCGTCGCCGTGGCGCTCGAAAAACTCCGCGATCTGCAGGAGCACGCCGTTCACCCACCGTAACGGGGCCAGGTCGGGCACGTAAGCGCGGCCGAGGGTGAGCGCCGCGAGCAGGAAGTTCACCGCGGCGATGGCCGTGGTGCCGTGCATGATGAGGCGACGGCGGTCACGCCGGTCGGCGATCTCGCCGGCGGGGAGCGACAGCGCGAGCAAGGGCAGCACATTCACCAAACCCACGAGGCCCAGGGCCGTCGCCGAGTTGGTCCAGCGATAGACCTGCCACGTCGCGGCGGTCACGACCGCCTGCCGGCCCACGAGCGCGAAGAAACTGCCGCCGAGATAAGCGCGGAAATTCGGCACACGGAGTGACGCATACGGATCATGGCCTGCGGGCACGGACATTGGACGGGCGCAGCGACGCAAAAAAGCCAAGGCAGCGCCAGCTGCATTCCTTGTCGGCGTTCGCGGCAACGCACAGCCGTGATACAAAAAAGGCGGCCCGTGGGCCGCCCTTTTTATGTTGAGGTGCCTTGCCTCGAATCAGCTCCACCGCAGATCCGTCCGCGTGAGCGGCATCTGGCGGACGCGTTTGCCGGTGGCGGCGAAGATCGCGTTGCAGATGGCCGGCGCGGCCGGGGGCAGGGCGGGCTCACCCATGCCGGTGGTGGGATAGTTGGTCTTGAGGAAGTGCGTCTCGATCTTGGTCGGCGAATCCGTGATGCGGATCAGCGGGTAGTCGTGGAAATTGCTCTGCACGACCCGGCCGCGATCGATATTCAGCTCTTGCGTCATCAGCACGCCGAGGCCGTCCACGATGGAGCCCTCGACCTGCTGCTCCGCGCCGCTGGGGTTCACGATCTGGGCGCCGACATCGACGCCGCAGACGACACGGTCCACCTTGAGCCGGCCGTCTTTCGACACCGTGACCTCGGCCACCTGCGCAAAATAGCCGCGGTGGCTGAAGTGAAACGAGATGCCGGCCCCGGAGCCCTTGGGGAATTTCTTCTTCCCCCATCCGGCCTTCTCGGCGGCGAACTTGAGCACATTGCGCATACGCGCCGTATTGTAGGGCGCGCCGCCGCCTTTGCCCTGCGCGCCGCCGCCACCCGCGGGCATCTCGTTCTTGTCGCCGAGGATTTCGAGCCGCAGCTCAAGCGGATCGCGACCACCGGCGTGGGCGAGCTCGTCGATGAACGAATGGAAGACCCACGCGAACACACAGCTGCCCGGGGAGCGCCACGGGCCCATCGGCCAGCCGGTGTCGAACATCGTCTGTTCCGCTTGGTAGTTGGCGATCCAGCGGCCCGGGAATTCGTCGGCGCTGAGGCTGCCGCCGCTGCCGGGGTTGCCGCCCTGGCCGAAGGTGAAGAAGTGGTTCTTCCACGCGACGACCTTGCCCTGCGCATCGACGCCGCCCTTGAGGAAATGCAGCCCGCCCGGCCGGTAATGGTCGTGGCGTAGGTCGTCCTCGCGGCTCCAAGTGAGCTTCACGGGGCCGCTGACTTTCTGCGCGATGGCCGCGGCCTCGATGAGGTAGTCCACGCTGATGCGGCGGCCGAAGCCGCCGCCGGCGCGGATGATGTGGAGCGTGAAATCCTTGGCCTCGAGCTTGAGCACGTTCTTGAGCATCGTGGCCGCGATGGTGGGAATCTGGGTCGGCGACCATAGCTCGAGCTTGCCGTCCTTCCAGTGCGCGGTGGTGGTTTGCGGCTCAAGGTTGGCGTGCGAGATGAAGGGGTAGAGGTATTCGGCTTCGACGACCTTGGCGGCGCCCTTGAGCGCAGCCTCGACATCGCCGTCCTTGCGCAGCGTGCGGGCGCCGGGCTTGGCGGCGTCGGCGCGGGCCTTCGCCACGTAGCTGTCCCAACTTTGCTCGGCCGTCTTGCCCTCGTCCCACGTGACCTTGAGCTGGCGGCGCGCGCTGAACGCGGACCATGTCGAGTCGGCGATGATCGCGACGCCGGGCATGAGGCCCTTCACGTCGGTGGTGCCTTCGAGCACGAAGGCGTCCTTCACGCCGGGGAGCGTCTTGATTTGATCGATATTGGCGCTGACGACCTTGCCGCCGAAGACGGGGCATTTCTCGTAAACGGCATAGCTCATGCCGGGCAGCTTGATGTCGGAGCCGAAGAGCGCCTGGCCCGTGGCGATTTTCACGCTGTCCACTTGGGGCACGCGCGTGCCCACCAGCTTGAAATCCTTCGGTTCCTTCAGCTTCACAGCCTCCTTGGCGGGGACGGGGAGGGTGGCGGCCTTGGCGGCTAGCTGGCCGTAGGTGAGTTTCTTGCCTGAGGTGTGGATGACGGTCGCGTTTTCCGCGCGGCATTCCGCGACGGGCACGCCCCAGGTCTGCGCGGCGGCCTCGACGAGCATCGTGCGCGCGGTGGCGCCGAGCAGGTGGAAGTTATCGTAATTGTTCGGCGTCGAGTTACTGCCGCCGGCGCTCTGCGCGCCGTATTTGGCGGTGTCGAAGTCGCCTTGCTCGATCGTGACGCTCTTCCACGGCACCTCAAGCTGTTCGGCGATGATCATCGGCAGCGAGGTCATCACGCCCTGGCCCATTTCGGGCTGCTTGGAGACGATAGTGACCGCGCCGGAAGGTGCGATGCGAATGAAGGCGTTGGGCGAAAAAACACCGCCAGCCGCAGTGGCGGCGGAAGCGGATCCGCCGGAGCGGATGTAGAAGGCGAGTGCGAAGCCGCCGCCGGCGAGGCCGGTGAGCTTGAGGAAATCGCGGCGCGAAGTGGGCGCCGCAAGGGTGTTAGTGTTCATTGGGCCACCTCCTTTCCGCCGGTGGTGAGACCGGCGGCGTGCTTGATGCCTTGGCGGATGCGGGTGTAGGTCGCGCAACGGCAGATGTTGCCGGCCATGGCGCCGTCGATGTCATCGTCGGTCGGCTTGGGGTTGTCCTTCAGCAGCGCCGCGGCCGTCATGATCTGGCCGGCCTGGCAGTAGCCGCACTGCGCGACATCGAGGTCGCACCACGCCTGCTGCACCGGGTGCAGCTTGGTGGGCGAGGGGGCGAGGCCCTCGATGGTCGTGATCTTCATGCGGCCGACCGTTGAGACGGGCGTCATGCAGGCGCGGGTGGGAACGCCGTTGAGATGGATGGTGCAGGCGCCGCATTGGCCGACGCCGCAGCCGTATTTGGTGCCGACCAGCTCAAGATTATCGCGGAGCACCCAGAGCATGGGCGTCTCCGGCGCCACGTCCACGGTGCGGGACTGGCCATTAACGTTCAGCGTGTATTTCATGGTTCAGGGGGGAGGGGAAACCAACTGGGAGAACTGACGACAGGGGAAAGACGAACGACGGGCCCGGACGTGGCGAACTAAAATTCACCCCCGCACCTGGCCCGTGCCCTCGATCAGGAACTTGTAGCTGCACAGCTCGGGAAGGCCCATCGGGCCGCGCGCGTGCAGGCGGTCCGTGCTGATGCCGATCTCGGCGCCGTAGCCGAATTCGTAGCCGTCGGTGAAGCGCGTGCTGGCGTTCCAATAAACGGTCGCGCTGTCCACCTCGGCGAGGAAGCGCCGCGCGGCCGCCGCATCGGCGGTCACGATGGCGTCGCTGTGGTTGGAGCTGTCGCGGTTGATCGTCGCGATGGCGGCGTCGAGCGAATCGACGACGCGCACCGCGATCACGGTGTCGAGAAACTCGGTCGTGAAATCCGCCGGCACGGCCGGGGTGGTGGCGACACCCGCGCGGGCGAGAATCGCGCTGCTTGCAGCGTCGCAACGCAGCTGGACGTTTTTGGCGACGAGCGCGCGGGCCACGGACGGCAGGAATTTTTCCGCGATGGCCTCATGCACGAGCAACTGCTCGGCGGCGTTGCACGCGCTGGGGCGCTGGACTTTGGCGTTGAGCGTGATCGCCTCGGCCATTGCGAGGTCGGCGGCCTGGTCGGCATAGACGAAGCACACGCCCTTGAAATGCTTGATGACGGGAATCGTGGAGTTCTCCGCCACGTGGCGAATCAGGCTCTCTCCGCCGCGTGGAATGATGCAGTGGATGAGCGTGTCGAGCTTGAGCAAAGCGGTGAGCGCCGCGCGGTCGGTGGTCGGGACGAGCTGCACGGCGTCGGCCGGCAGGCCGGCGGCCTCGAGGGCGCGCCGGATGAGCGCGGCGAGGGTGGTGTTGGTGTGGAAGCACTCCTTGCCGCCGCGCAGGATCGAGGCGTTGCCGCTCTTCAGGCAGAGGATGGCGCAGTCCACCGTCACGTTGGGGCGCGACTCGTAAACGATGCCGATCACGCCGATGGGCACGCGAACCTTGTGGATGCGCAGGCCGTTGGGCCGCGTGATCTCCTCCAGCACGGTCCCCACCGGATCGGGCAACGCGACGACCTCGCGGACGGATGCCGCGAGATGGCGCAGCCGCTTTTCATCCAGCGTGAGCCGGTCGCGCGCGGCGGCGGTGAGCGCGGCGGCCTCCGGCGAAGCGAGGTCGCGGGCGTTGGCGTCGAGCAGCACCGCGTGCGAGGCGTCGATGAGATCGGCGAGCGCGGTGAGGGCGATGTCCTTCTTCGCGCGCGGGGCCGTTGCCAGCACGAGCGACGCGGCGCGGGCGCGTTGGGCGAGGGCGGTGACGAGCGAGGCGAGTTCCGTGGACATGGAGGCGGAAGCGTCGGCCAAAACCGGCGGTTCGCAAAGCGTTTTTGTCGGCAAGGGAGGCGGCTCCTCTATCGGAGGCAAACGCCATGGCCCCTCGACCGGAGCAAACCGATGGATGACCCAGCAGCCGAGCCCGAGGAGCGCGAGTCCCAGGCCATCAAACCACCACGGGTGGAAAATCGCTCCGGTCACCGCCTCGTCCGGCACGAGGTTGAAGCCCCGCACTTGAAACGCAAAAGCCTCGCCCGGCAGATAGCTTGAGGCGTTGTTGAGCGCGTGCCCAAGGATGCAGAGGCCGAGCGAACGCGTCCGCACGTAGATCCAGCCGAGGATGCCGCCGACCAGCAGTGCGACGGGCAGCTGCGCCGGGTTGAGGTGCATCACGCCGAACAGCACCGACGACAGCGCAATCGCCGGCCACGGGCGCCAGCGCGCCAGCAACCCGCGCAAAATCAGGCCGCGAAAAACGATTTCCTCCGTCACCGGCGCAACCACGATGGCGAGCAACGGACCCTGCCATGAAGCCTCCACGACTTGATCGAGCGACGGCGAGAAATTCAGCCAGGCGAGCGTGTCCTCGCTGAGCAGCGCGCGCATCAGGTTGTCGATTTCCGACAGCGCGATGATCGTGCCTGCGATGATCGGCGGCAGTGCCAGCGGCAGGACCCACGAGCCGAACCCGAGCCGCCCCAGATCGCGCGGACGCTCGCGCAGCAGATGCAGCGCCAGCGCGACAATGGCGGCTGCGGCGACGAGCTTGGCGATCATGCTCTGGAGGGCTGTGGCCGCGATGAACTCCTCGGGATCGACACTCATCAGGCCCGCTTGGAGCAATAGCACATGACCCGCCGAGAGGAGCGAACTCGCCAACCACTCGATCGCGAGGCCGCCGGCCACTATGGCGAGCGCAGTGAGAAGGCTGAACCGGGCGGAGGCGAAGATGGGACGCAGCACCGCGCGACTATCTGGACCGGAACGCGCAACTCAAGAATTGCCAAGCCCGGCCGTTGACGCTGCTTTCCACCGCAAAATGGCCGAATCACCGCCTGTCCCGCCCGCCTCTGGCACCCTCCCGTCCGATGCGCGTCCGGTCGTCCGCCATCAGCGGAACAACTTTCGCGGCCTTGGAAAAATAATCGGATTCTTTGCGCTCGTGGCGGTGATCGCGTTTGGGCTCGATGCGTTCTTCGACGCCGGGCTGCGGCGCATCAAGACCTCGAAATACGGCTCGTTCAACCGGGTGGTGAACGGGCAGGTCAACGCGGACATCATCATCAACGGTTCCTCGCGCGCGCTCGTGCATTATGATCCGCGGGTGATCCAGGAGGCGACCGGCCGCAGCGCCTACAATCTCGGCCTCAACGGCGGACTGATCGATCTCCAGGTCGCGGTGCTCAAGACCTACCTCCGCCACAACAAGAAACCCGCGCTGATTATCCAGAACTTGGAAGGCTTCTCCTTCGAGGTCACCGGCCAGGAAGCCATCTACGATCCGGCGATGTTCGTGCCCTACCTCCACGAACCGGAGCTCTACCGGGCCCTCACGGCCGTCAATCCTGCGGTGTGGAAATGGCGGCACATCCCGCTCTATGGCTATGCGGTCGAGGACATGAATTTCAACTGGTCGCGTGCCGCCGCCGCGTGGGTGGGCATCATGCCGCGCGAGGATCATTTCCTGGGCTTCAATCCGCGGCAGCTGAGCTGGACGGAGGATTTTGAGGCCTACCGGAAAAATCTGAAGGACGCCGGCGTGGCGCGCCGCATCGATCCCGCGGGAGTCGCGGCCATCGAGGAAGTGCTGCGTCTCTGCCAGGAACAGGGCATTCGCGCGATTCTCTGTTACTCGCCGGAGTATGCGGAGTCGCAGGCGCTCCTGAAGAACCGCGCCGAGATCTTTGCCAAGTTCCGCACACTCGCGGCCCGGTTTGGCGCGGAGTTCTGGGATTACAGCGAGTCGCCACTCTGCCAGAGCACGGCTAATTTCTACAATTCCCAGCACCTGAACGCCGCGGGGGCGGACCAATTTTCCCGCGCGGTCGCGCAGCGTCTCAAGACGGAGCTGAGATAAGCGGCGGCGAACGCAGTCGGCTCGTGGATCAGTTTGGTGGTGGGAGGGCTTTACGCCCCGACGTGTCGAAGGGTAAACCCGCTCCCACAGCTTCGATCAGAAGCAAACTGACCCACCACCCACAGTCGGCTATGGTTGCCACGGATGACCCCCGCCTCCATCCCGGAATGATGAAGCTGGCTCCACGCTTATCGATCATGTCGCGGACGATGAGTCTGGCATGCGTGCTCGGCATTTGCGGGAGCATGGCGGCGCTCGTGGCGGCGGATCGGCATCCTGCACTCACGCCGGAGCAGGCGCTCGCGGCGTTTCGCGTCGAGCCCGGCTTGCGGGTGGAACTCGTCGCGGCCGAGCCACTCACGGTGGACCCGGTGGCGTTCGCTTTCGACGGGCCGGGCCGGATGTTTGTTGTCGAGAATCGCGGCTATCCGGATGCGAAGGAGGGGAGCATCGATTCGACGGCCGGGCGCATCGCGTTGCTTGAGGACACCGACGGCGACGGCCGCATGGATAAGCGCACGGAGTTTGCGACCAGCCTCGGCCTGGTGAACGGCCTCGCGCTGTGGCGCGGCGGGATGTTTGTCACCGCCGCGCCCGACATCCTTTGGCTCAAAGATAACAACGGCGACGGCGTCGCCGACGAGCGACGCGTGGTGCTGACAGGCTTCGACATATCCAAGACCGCGCAAATCCGCGTGAGCCACCCCACGCTCGGGCTCGATGGAAAAATCTACGTCACCTGCGGCCTCAACGGCGGCAAGGTCACCTCGCCACTACACCCGGAGCGCGCGCCGGTGGTGTTCACCGCGCAGGACGGCCGCTTCGATCCCGACACGCTGGTCTATGAGAAGACGGGAGGGCGAGGGCAGTTCGGGCTGGCGTTCGATGCGTTTGGCCGGCGCTTCGTGACCGACAACCGCCGCCCGATTCTGCACGTGGTGCTCGAGCCGTGGCACCTGCGCAACCCGCACTTCGCCTTCAGCGAGACGATGCAGGAAGTCTCCAAGGTGCAGGCCGAGGCCAAGGTGCTCCCGATCAGCCGCGCAGCGATCACGGCGGACTTCATCCCGAAGCTGATGGGCGCGCCGCACACGGGCACGTTTACCTCGGCGTGCGGGCTCGTGATTTTTGGCGGCACGGGGCTCACGCCGGGACACGTCGGCGACGCGTTCATCTGCGAGCCGGCGCAAAACCTCGTGCAGCGGCAGACGCTCCGGCCCGAGGGCGCGTCCTTCCGCGCCGAGGCGCGCTGGGAAGGCGGCGGTGAATTTCTGGCCTCGACCGACGTGTGGTTCCGGCCGGTATTCGCGGTCGGTGGCCCCGATGGCGCGCTCTACATCGCCGACATGTATCGCCGCGAAATCGATCACCCGCGCTACGTGCCGGAGGAGTCGCGCGGGCTGCTCGACTTCGAGTCGGGGCGGGATCGCGGCCGCATCTGGCGCGTCGTGCGCGACGGCCCCCGCAACGAAATCAGGACGCCCGAGCCCAACGATCTCGTCGCTGGGCTGGAGTCGCCCGACGAATGGTGGCGTGCGCGCGCGCAGCGTCTGATCGTCGAGCGGCAGGCGAAGGAGCTCACCCTGGCGCTCGAAGAGATTGCCACTCAGGGCAAACTCGCCGAATCACGCGTGCGTGCGCTGTGGACGTTATGGGTAATGAGGCAGCTCGCGCCCGCAGCGATCGAGTCTGCGTTGCGCGACCACAACGCACGTGTGCGCGAGTATGGCGTGCTTCTATGCAGTGAACTGATGGTTTATCGTGAAACAGCCGAAGCGCAACGGCACCTCAAGCCACTGATTCTGGCAGCCGCGCGTGACAGCGACGCGCGTTTGAGATTCGCCGCCGCCTTGATTGCTCCTGCTACTCTCGAATCGACCGTGCCGGATGTTCTCGCAGAAGTGGCCCTGCGAGACGGTTCGGATCGTTGGGCTAGGGCGGTCGTCTTCGGTGGCTTGGGGCACGACCTCCGAGCGTTCTCCACCGCTGTGCGTGCGCAGCGCAATGTCAGCCTGAGCAACTATCCTGCGATTCTGGAATCACTCGGGCGACTGATCGGTGGGCGGGGCGACGAAAACATGTGTCGCGAGTTCATCAGGGATGTCATGCGCGAAGGAGACGAGGCACCGCCCCGCATCGCGGCAGCCGTTGGCATCGTTGAAGGTTGGCGCGGTCGCACTATCCCGCATTCAAGGCTCAAAGCGATTCTAGGCGCCGAGCATGCCGATACGGTCGTTAAGCTGCAGCGAGCCGCTGAGGTTCAGGCCTTCGACGAGCACGCGCCCAAGGCAGAGCGGATTGCTGCGCTTACGCTGCTCGGCCACGGCGATTTCGCGGTTGTGAGCGAGGCCCTAGCCCGCGCGCTGGGCGCGCGGCAGCCGTCGGAAATCCAGCAGCAAGCCATCCGCGCCATCGAGCGCATCGGAGACGAGCGCGGGGCAGAGCTACTGGTGGCGAAAGAAACGTGGTCGCGCTTCACGCCGCCGGTGCGCGAGGCGGCAGTCGCGGCGCTGGGCGCGAAGCCGGCGATGACGGCGGCATTGTTTGCGGCGCTCAAGTCCGGCGCGATTTCGCCGCTTGAGATCTCATCCACGCGGCGCGCGGCGCTGTTAAAGCACGCGGACCCCGCGATGCGCAAGGAGGCCGAGGCGATTTTCCAGCAGGTCGAGGCGGGCGATCGCATGAAGCTCTACCAGCGCCTGCGCACGGGCTTTGCGCCGGGCCGGGATTTCGCGAGCGGGCGCGCGGCCTTCGCGCGGGCCTGCGCGGCGTGCCACACGTTCCACGGGCAGGGCGGCACGATCGGCCCCGATCTCTCTGGGCTGCGCCATCAGCCAGCCGATGCGATTCTGCTGCACATCGTCGTGCCCAATTACGAGGTCGCGCCCAGCTATCAGATGACGACCGTGACGACACACGACGGCCGCGTGATCGCCGGCTCGCTCACGGGCGAGACCGAGACCAGCCTCACCCTGCGCACTGCAGTCGGCACTGAGGAGACAATTCTGCGCGGCGGCGTGGCCAAACTTGAGACTTCCGGAGTGTCGCTGATGCCCGATGGCCTCGAGCAGACGATGACCGGCGACGAACTCGCCAACCTGATCGGTTTCCTGAAAAGCGAGCCTTGAGCTTGAGGTGGCGCGGCACGCCGGAGCTTGCTCCGGAGATCGTTTCCCGAAACATGAGTGGTTCGCGCGGCCGTGGTGGCCGTCGTCGCCCTTTCCCACCCATCATGATCGAAGCAGTCCGAGTGGCCAAATCCTACGAAAGCCCCGCCGGCCCGGTGTCCGTGCTGCGCGACCTCGATCTGCACGTGGCCGCGGGCGAATCGGTCGCGATCGTCGGTCCTTCCGGCAGCGGCAAGACCACGCTGCTCAATCTTCTCGGCGCCCTCGATCAGCCGACTTCCGGCACGGTCACCGTGGCCGGCACCGCGCTCGGCGGCCTCGACGCCACGGCGGCGGCGCGTTTCCGCAATCGTGCGATTGGGTTCATCTTTCAGCTCCACTATCTGCTGCCGCAGTGCTCGATCTTGGAGAATGTCCTCGTGCCGCGGCTCGCCGGCGGCTGGGAGGAAACGGCCGCCGAAGTGCGCGCCCGCGCCGAGAACCTGCTGGAGCAGGTCGGCCTGCGCGACCGGATCACTCATCGGCCGTGGCAGCTCTCCGGCGGCGAACAGCTCCGCGTCGCGATTGCGCGCGCGTTGATCAACCAGCCCAAGCTCATCCTGGCCGACGAACCGACCGGCTCTCTCGACCCCGCGACGGGCGAGCGGATCGCCGAGTTGCTCCTAAACACCAACGCCACGTCCGGCGCGGCGCTCGTCGTCGTGACCCACAACCCCGGCCTTGCGCGTCGCCTCGGCCGCACGCTGCGGCTCGAGGCCGGGCGCCTGGTGGAGTGAGCCGCACCGTGCCCCGCCGATGACCGCCTTTCGCTACATCCTGCGCAGTGTCGCGCATCATCGCTTTGCCTACCTCGGCGTTTTTGCCGGCGCGGTGCTGGGCGCGACCGTGCTGCTCGGCGCGCTCTTCGCGGGCGACTCTGTGGCGGCCTCGCTGCGGCGGATTGCGGCGCAGCGCATCGGGCAGGCGACCCACGTCGTCGCCGCTGGCGATCGGTTTTTCCGCGAGGCGCTGGCGGCCGAGTTTGCGACTGCGGCGGGCGTGCGCGCGGCGCCTGTGCTCCTGGCGCGCGGGACGGCCACGCAGCCCGCGACGCGGGCCTTCGCTACGCAGGTGCAGCTCGTGGGCGTGACATCCGCATTCTGGCAATTCGCGCCCGAGCCCGTGGCGCTTGCGCTCGCCGCGGAGAAAAACGAGGTTGCCGTCAACGAGACGCTCGCCCGGCGCCTCGCCCTCAAGGTCGGCGACACGCTGGTCGTGCGCCTGCAAAAACCCGGGGTGCTCGCGGGCAACGCGCCCATCGCGGGCGCCGAGGCCAAGCTCGAGGCCGTGCGCTGCACTGTGGCTGTGATCGTGGGCGACGGTGCGTTTGGCCGCTTCAATCTGGAGGCCACCCAAGTGCCGCCGCCGTCCGTCTTCCTGCCGATTGCGCTGCTGCAAACCGCGCTGAACCGGCCGCAGCGGGCCAACCTGCTGCTCCTCGCCGGGACGAAGACCGACTCGGAATTGTCGGCCGCGCTCGCGCGCACGGTGCGGCTCGCCGATTACGGGCTCGCAGTGCAGCGGCGCGATGCGGCGCAGGCGTTCGATTTTACCTCGGAGCGCATCTTCATCGATCCGCCGCTCGCGCGCGTGATTGCGGGCGCGGTGCCCGCGGCGCAGCCGGTGGTTTCATATCTCGTCAACGAATTGCGGTCGGGCGCACGCGCAACGCCGTATTCCATCGGCACGGCGACCACCCCAGCCGCGGCGCCGTTTCTGCCCGTCGATCTCGGTCCCGGTGAAGTGGTGATCAACCGCTGGCTCGCCGACGATCTCCAGATCGGGCCGGGCGCGGAACTGGCGGCGAAGTTCTTCCAAGTGGGCGCGGGCGACGCCCTCATCGAGCGCAGCGCGACGTTTCGCGTGCGCGCCGTGGTGCCGATCGAGGGCGGCGCGGCGGATCGCACGTGGATGCCGGAATTTCCGGGCATCAGTGATGCGAAGAACCAGAGCGAGTGGGACCCGGGCCTGCCCCTGCAGCTCGAGCGCATCCGCGATCACGACGAGCGCTACTGGGATGATCATCGCGGCACGCCCAAGGTGTTTTTCGCGATCGCTGCTGGGCGCGAGATGTGGGCGACGCGCTGGGGTGAGTTGACGGCGCTACGTGTCACGGCCCCGGCCGGGGCAGGCGCGGACCTTGAGCGTCAGGCCCTCGCCGCGCTGCGCCCGGAGATGAACCAGATGATCGTGCGCAACGTGCGCGCGGGTGCCGCGGACTCTGCGCAGTCGGCCGTGGATTTCGGCGGGCTGTTTCTTGGGATGAGTTTTTTCCTCATCCTCGCGGCGCTCGGGTTGGTCGCGATGCTCTTTCAGCTCTCGCTGCTGCTACGCAACCGGGAGGATGCCCTGCTCGGGGCGGTCGGCGTGCCGGCCCGGCAGATCGGTCGATGGAGGCTCGGCGAAGCGCTGTTGATTCTGCTCGTGGCCGGGGTGGCGGGGGTGCCGCTCGCGGCGCTCTACACGCAGGGAATCCTTGTTTTCCTCGAGCGCATCTGGGCGGGGCAGGGCGGCGGGGCGGTCTTTGCCTTTGCCATGAAGCCGTCGAGCGTGGCCGGCGGGCTCGGAGCGTTTTTGCTCATCTCACTGGGCGCGGTGTGGCTCGCGATTCGCCGCCAGACCAAGCGGGCGCTCTCAATCCGGTTGGCCGCGAGCGCCGAGGAAACGGCTCCGCCGGCGAAGGCGCGGCGCAATGCAATCATCCTCGCGGCGCTCGCCGCCGTTGCGGGCGTCGCGGCGCTCATCGCGTCGAGAGGCGGGCTGCCGGCGCAGATCGCGTTCTACCTGGCGGGTTTTTCATGGCTGGTGGCGGGCCTCGCGGGTTGCCGCGCGTGGCTGGCTCGCGAACTCCAGGCCGATGGAGTGCTCGATGCGCGGAGACTCGCGCGCCGCAACCTCTCCGCGCGCCGCGCGCGCAGCCTCACGGTGGTGGGGCTGATCGCGACGGCGGTGTTCATGGTTCTCTCGGTGGCGTCGTTTCGGAAACACGTCGGGGCCGACTGGCTCGTGCGCGCGAGCGGCACGGGGGGCTTTGCGTTTTGGATCGAGACGACGGTGCCGCAGAACCCGCCGCGCGACGGGCGGGCGGCGGGTTTCGAGTTGTTTGGCAAGCACGCCGCCGATCTCGGGGCGGTCGTGCCGATCCGCGTGGGCACCGGCGACAACGTGAATTGCTTCAATCTCAACACCACGCTGCAGCCGCGGCTGCTCGCGGTGGATGCCGCGGCACTGGCGGCGCGCGGCGCATTTCGCACGAAGAGCGCCGGCTGGGCCGAGCTGGGCGCGCTGTCCGGCGACGGTGCGATTCCGGCACTGGTGGATGAAAACACGCTGCTCTGGGCGTTGAAGCGCAAGGTTGGCGACACGCTCGCCTATACGGATGAGACGGGCGGTGCCTTCACTGTGCGCATCGTCGGCACGCTGCCGGACTCGATTTTCCAAGGCCACCTGATCGTGGACGAGGCGCTGTTTCTGAAGAAATTTCCGTCGAGCGGCGGTTACGCGCTCTTCCTCGCCGATGCGAAGAATCCCGGCGGCGATCTTCCTGCGCTGCGTGATCGGCTCGCGGTCTCGGCGGCGGATGCGGGCGGCAAGGTCGAGCTCACCCGCGACGTGCTCGCCGCCTTCCATCAGATCGAGAACACCTACATCGCGATCTTCACGGCGCTCGGGACGCTGGGCGTGGTGCTCGGCAGCCTCGGGCTGGCGGTCGTCGTCGCGCGGAATCTCCGCGAGCGGCGCGGGGAGTTTGCTGTGATGGCCGCCATCGGCCTGCCGCGCGCGGCGCTGGGCCGGATGGTGTTTCACGAGTTTGCCACGCTCGTCGCCTGGGGCCTCGCGATCGGCGCGGCGTCGTCGTCGGTCGCGATCGCGCCGAGCCTCGCGGCGCTGCCGGCGGCGGGCACGCTCGCGGCGGTGGGCGCGATGCTGGTAGGCATCGCGCTCCTTAACCTCGCGTGCGGCTGGGTGGTGTTCCGGCGCGCGACCGGGGAACTGCGGCCGAGTGTCGCGCTGGCGGCCGGATAAAAGCGCGTGCGGCGCTTAATCCTCCTTCATGTCCTCGGGCTTGGGCTCGGGGAGGAACTGCGTGAGTATCGCCCCGACGAGCGCATAGGCCCCGGCGACACAGGCGCCGACGAGCGCGACGCGCGCCGGATCGGGCTTGTCGGACGCGGAGAATGTGAGGGTAAGCCACGCGGCGGCGGTGCCGAGCACGCGACCGCCGATATTGGCGGCGAAGCTCTCGCCCGTGCCGCGGAGGTGGACGGGGAAGACGAGCGGGATGTAATTGCCCCAGAAACTGAACTGCGCGACGGTCAGCACGCCGGCGACGAAGATGCCCGCCTTGATCAGCCCGAGGCTGCTGGCGTCGTCGAGCTGTCCGCTGATCCACCAGAAGAGCAGGGGCACGAAAATCAGCGATGGAATCTGGAAGACGCGGAACAGCGCGCGCCTGCTCACGATCACGACGGCAAGGACGGCGAGCAGGAAGCGACCGACGAGGCCGCCGATCTCCTGCCACATCGTGACGCCCGCGACCACCTGATCGCTGGCGTTGCCGGCGGCCTGGCGCATCTCGCGCTGGGCGACGGGATCGGGCTTCTGCGCGGCCTTGGCGGCGGCCATGGCCTCGGCGCCCTTCTCCTTGGCGATGGCGCGGATGGCGGCGTGGCCGGACTCGGACGGGGTGCCGACGCGCTGCGCGCCGATGATCTGGGGAAGCTGCTGGATTGCGCCGAAGGCGATGCCGTAGCTGCCAGCGAAGAGAATCGTGGTGAGGATGGTGGTCTTGCGCAGCTCCGGCGCGAAGAGCGCCGCGATGCTCGGGCGGCGCAGGGTGCCGGCTGAGCGCTTCTTTTGCCAAGCCGGGGACTCAGGCAGGAAGGGCCGGATCAGAATCAGCGGCAGCGCCGGGAGCACGCCGGAGATGAGGGTGTAGCGCCAGGCTTCGTGGCCGTTGTGAATCGCCGGCAGATCGAGCGCCCACTTGGCGGCAAGGATGTTGGCGCCCGCGACCATCAGGCCGCCGAGCGAGGAAAACGCCTGGGTGTAGCCGAGGACCTTTTCGCGTTGTTTCGGCTCGGTGAAGATCTCGGCGAGCCAGGCGACGGCCGCGACGAATTCGACGCAGACGCCGATGAAAACGAGGCAACGGAAAAACAGGAGCTGGGGCAGCGTGGTCGCGAAGCCCGCCGCGCAGGCCGCAAAAGCATAGAGCAAGATGGAGTAGGTCAGCACCCGGCGCCGGCCGAACAGGTCCGTCATGTAGCCGCCGAGCAGGCCGAAGATGCCGCCGGCGATGGCCGGCACAAAGAACAAGGTGCGGGCCCAGCGCACATACTCCTCGCCGCCGGGCGACCACAGCGCCGCGGCTTTCGCCCGCTCCATGCCGCCGGTCACGAGCGCCTCCACGAGCGGGGCGCTCAAGGCCGCGAGAGCGGGCTTGATGATGAGCGGCAGCATCAGCAGCTCATAGATGTCGAAGGCAAAGCCGATCGCGGCGATGATGCAGATGAGCCAGGAAGTGCGCGACATGGTCGGCGAGGCGGGGGAGGGGGCGGAACTCATGCGGGGGGAGCGTGCCGGGGACAGACGCACGGACTCAAGCGGCGATTCGGAATTTCTCCATCTGCGACCATGCCGGGGTCGCGGCAACTTCTCCCCCGCGCGGGCGTCCTGCCCCGGATGCCCGCCTGTTGCCCATGAAAAAACTCCTGCTCATTCCCTGCCTTGCGTTCCCATTTTTCCTCTGCGCCGGTTCGGGTGCCGTGGCCTCCGGCCTGTCGTCCTGGCCCGAGTGGCGCGGCACGACCGGGGCCGGCATCGCGCCCGGCGCGCAGCCGCCGCTTTCATGGAGCGAGGAGAAGAACGTGCGCTGGAAAGCCAAGGTGCCCGGCTACGGCTTCTCCACGCCCATCGTGTGGCGCGACCGCATTTTTCTCCTCGCGGCGATTGAGACCGCAGAGGAACGCGCACCGGCCGAGGCCGCGTTGCCTGCTGTCGCACCGGGTGGCGGCGACGGCCGGGGCAAGGGCGGGAAGGGCAAAGGCGGCTTCGGCGGCGGCACGCGCCCGACCAAGGTCCACGAATTTGTTGTCATCGCGCTCGACCGGAAGACGGGTAAAGTAGTGTGGCAGAAGACCGCGCGCCGCGAGGTGCCGCATGAGGGACGCCATGCGACCAATTCGTTTGCCTCGGGTTCGCCGGTCACGGATGGCGAACGGCTCTACGCCTCCTTCGGTTCCCGGGGCCTCTACTGCTACGACCTCCAGGGAAAACTGATTTGGGAAAAAGACCTCGGAGACATGCGCACGCGCAATGGGTTTGGCGAAGGGGCTTCGCCTGCTCTCGCCGGCAACCACCTCATCGTGCCGTGGGATCAGGAGAGCGGCTCCTTTGTCGTCGCCCTCGACAAACGCACCGGTGCCGAGGTCTGGCGCAAGACCCGCGACGAGCGCACCACCTGGACCACGCCGCTCATCGTCGAGACCGGCGGCCGCACGCAGGCCGTCATCGCCGCGACCAGCCTCACCCGGAGCTACGACACCGTGACCGGCGAGCTCGTCTGGGAAGCGGCCGGCCAGACGGTGAACGTGATCCCCACGCCAGTGACCGGCCACGGCTTCGTCTACGTCACGAGCGGTTTCCAAGGTTCCTCGTTGCAGGCCATCAAGCTCACCGCGCGCGGCGACGTCACGGGCACCGATCAAATCGCGTGGCACGTGCGCCGGAGCACGCCCTACGTGCCGTCGCCCGTGCTCTCGGGAGAGCGGATCTATTTCAGCAAGAGCAACGACGCCTACCTCTCCTGTGTGAACGCGCTGACCGGCGAATTTCACTATCAGGATCAGCCCATCGAAGGTATGCGGGGGATCTACGCCTCGCCCGTGGCCGCCAACGGCCACCTCTACGTCGTCGGTCGCTTCGGTCAGACCACAGTGCTAAAAGACGCGGCAAAGTTTGAGGTGGTCGCGACCAACAAGCTCAACGACAACTTCGACGCGTCGCCGGTAGCCGTGGACCGCGAGCTCTTCCTGCGCGGGCACGAATACCTCTACTGCATCGCCGAAGGCTGAGTTGGGCCGACGGTGTTTTCCGTCCTTGACCGAGGGCGGGACGGAAGCACGTTGTCCGCCTGCGCTTTTTGCCTGATGGTGTAATGGTAGCACAGGCGACTTTGACTCGCCTAGTCATGGTTCGAATCCATGTCGGGCAGCCAGTGAAGTGGACCCCATCCGTTGGACACGAGGGCCGGCAGATTAAGATATGATTTTTGAGGGCCGGACAAGCGACCAATCCGCGGGGTGGTCATTGGTTGACGGCCCGCGGTGCGCTGGCGCGGTAGGCCTCGCCGAGTGTGCCGCAGACGTGAGCGTGATGCGGCCGGCTTTCGTAGTAGAAGCGGAAGTAGGTTTCGAGTTGGGCGTGAGTATCGACCCAGCGAGCAGTAGCTTTTCAGATAGACCTCCGTGTATTTGACCGTGCGCCACAGCCGCTGGACGAAGACGTTGTCCAGACACCGGCCCTTGCCGTCCATCGACAGCTGGATGCCGGCCTCCCGCAACGGCCGGGTAAACTCCGCCGAGGTAAACTGACAGCCCTGGTCGGTGTTCACGATCTCCGGCGCGCCATATTGGGCGATGGCCCGCTGCATCGCCCGCACGCAAAAGCTGGCGTCGAGGGTGTTGGAAAGCTCCCAACTCAGCACTACCGGCTGTGCCAGTCGAGGACGGCACAGAGGTAGGCGTGGCCACCGGACAGCGACAGGTAGGTGATGTCCATCGCCCTGACTTGATTAGGCCGGGTGACGGACAGATCGCGCGGCAGATACGGGTAGACGGGATGCGCCCGGTCGGCGGCCGAGAGCCGGGGCTTCGGACTGAGCGCCTCCAGACCCATGAGCCGCATCAGCCGACGCACCCGTTTGCGGTTCACCCGATAGCCCTGCCGGCGCAGCGCCAGGGTCATCTGCCGCGAACCCAAGAACGGACAGGCCAGATACGTCTCGTCGATCACCCGCAGCAGCCGGCGGTTGTCTTCCGATTCGGGCAACGGCTCATGGTAGTAACTCGAACGCGGCAGACCGAGCAGCTGGCACTGTTCGGTCACCGGCAGCTTCGGGTGGTCGGGCTCGATCATGCGGCGGCGCTCCTCAGTCCCCCTACGGGCCAAGTTTTTTTGAGCCATTCGAGCTGCATCTTCAGCTTGCCGATCTCGGCGTAGAGCTCCTGCTCCCGCGCCTTGGCGGCGAGCGCCTCAGGATCGGCCTGCTTGGCGAAGACCTCGGGCAGCCGCTCCGCCACCTCTTTCTTCCACTGCTGGACCTGCGTCGGATGCATCTGGTGCTTCGCGGCGATCACGTGCACGGGCTGGATTTCCTTGAGCGCCTCCAGCCCCACCTGGGCCTTCAGCGCGGGACTATGCTGACGTCGTTTCTTGGACAGGTTGGACAGTTCCTTGTGGCTTATGAGGACCGTCCCCCGCTGTCCAATTTTCGGGGTCCACTTCACCTATTTACCTAAGGAGATAAAAATGGCGGAGAGGGTGGGATTCGAACCCACGGTGCCTTTCGACACTCCGCATTTCGAGTGCGGTGCGATAGACCACTCTGCCACCTCTCCGTTGCGACCTCGCGGCGGGCAGGCACCGGAGGGCGGACGCGAGACCGTAGGTCCAAGGGCGGAAAACGAAAGGAAAATTTAGCCCGACTCAGCGATTGGTCGATTCGTCGCCGCGGCCTGTGCCGCCATTGGCGGGAAGATGCTGCGGAAACAAAAGGTAGTAATTCATCAGCCACCAACTGCGCGACGAGCGATAGAAGAGCACGGGAAATCCCACGGCTCCGCCGACCGCCAGGCCGATGGCGAGCTTGTCGCCGATGACGTGGTTGAACCACAGCAGCAGCACCGGCAGGAGGCAACCCACCAGGGTGACACCGTAGTTCAAGGAGAGCGAGCCGAGGTAGAAGCCCTCGTCCTTGTCACGTTCAAACCTAAAGCCGCAGGGCTGGCACTGCGCATTGATCCGGAAAAGCGCGCCGGGCTTGAAGAGGGTCCGCGCCCCGCAGTTGGGGCAGCGGTGCGTGAGCCCGCGGGCGACGATTTGGAGGCGTGTGACCGGCATGGAAAAAGAAAAGGGCGCCCAGCCAAACGGCCGGACGCCCGAAAGACAACCCGATGCGAGTGCGTCAGGAGCCGAGCTGGTAGCGCACGAAACGGCGCACCTGGATGTTCTCGCCGATGTGCGCGATCTGGCTGGCGAGAAGTTCCTTGATGGATTTCTCGGCCTGCTTCACGAACGGCTGATCGAGCAGGCATACCGTGGAGTAGTAGCTCTCCAACTTGCCCTCGACGATCTTCTGCACGACCGCGGGCGGCTTGCCGGCGACGGCAGCCGCGGCAATCTCGCGTTCCTTGTTAAGATCGGCCTCGGGGACCTGCTCGCGGGAGACGTAGAGCGGATTGGCCGCGGCGATCTGCAGGCAGAGATCCTTGACGAAAGCCCGGAAGCCATCGTTGCGGGCGACGAAGTCCGTCTCGCAATTGACCTCAATCAGGACGCCGACTTTGCCGCCGAGATGGATGTAGCTTTCGACGACACCCTCCTTGGTCGCGCGACTCGAGAGCTTGTCGAGCTTCGAGCCGAGCTTCTTGCGGAGAATCGTGGTCGCCTCCTCGATGCTGCCGTTGGCCTCGGTGAGGGCCTTCTTGCAGTCGAGCAGACCGGCGCCGGTTTTCGCACGCAGGTCGGAGACCATTTGGGCGGTGATGGGTGAACTCATGGTGAACGTATGCTCGGTTGCGTTACTCGGCCTTGACGGCGGGGCGCTTGGCGCGGAGAGGTTTCTTCTTCGGCGCGACGGCGGCATCAGTCTCGCCTTCGACAGCGGCGGCGACATCGGCCGGGAGGTCGACCTTGGCGAGCACATCTTCGTCGCCGGCGGCGGCGATCGAGGCGGTCGGCTCGATGCCGGCCGTCGTGGACTTGAGGTCGGCCTGGCCGCGCTGGGCGCGGCGGGTCTCGCGCTGGGCGAGGCCGCTCTGGATCGCGGCCGTCACGGCCTCGACGATGATGCGGATGGACTTCACCGCGTCGTCGTTGCCCGGGATCGGGTGCGAGACGCTGGTCGGGTCGGAATTGGTGTCCACGAGGCCAATGCAGGGGATGCCGCAACGGGCCGCCTCGGCGACCGCGATCTTGTGGTGGTTGACGTCGATCACAAACATGGCCGACGGCAGGCCGGGCATCTCGGCGATGCCGGCGAAATTCTTCTGCATGCGGGTCATCTCGCGCTTGATGGCCGACTCCTCCTTGCGGGGGAGCTTGGACATCTCGCCGCTCGTCTCCATCGCTTGATACTTCTTATACTTGGCGATCGAGCGCTTCACAGTCTCGTAATTGGTGAGCGTGCCGCCGAGCCAGCGGTCGACGCAGAGGGGCATGTTCACGGAAGCCGCGGCCTCGCGCATGATGTCGGCGGCCTGGCGCTTGGTGCCGACGAAGAGCACATTGCCGCCATTGGCGACGGCGTCCTCAAGGAATTGGCAGGCCTTGGTCAGCGCATCGTGCGTCTTTCCGAGGTCGATGATCGACACGCCTTGGCGGTGATCGAAAATAAAGGGCTTGGAACGGGGGTTCCAGCGCTTGGTCTGGTGGCCGAAGTGGACGCCTGCGTCGAGCAGGTCCTTGGGCGTGATGCTGATGCTCATGGTGGATCGGATGTATCTGGCGACACACAGGTCGGCCGGAGGGCCGCCTTATGATCGTTGGGTTATGGTTTGGTTTTGGTTGGCTGACGTTTCTGACGAAAGAGCCGTCCAAAACACCTCCCGCGTTCGGCGCTGGCAAGCGCGAATTCCTGAATAATCCGAAAATGGCGTTGACAGTGCCACGGGCGATGCGGACTTTGCGCGTCCCCTTGTTGCAGGGTGGAGCAGCCTGGTAGCTCGTCAGGCTCATAACCTGAAGGTCGTTGGTTCAAATCCAACCCCTGCACCCAATTTCAGCCCTCCGTATCTCCGATGCGGGGGGCTTTTTGTGAATCAGCATGTCTTCCGAAGCGCCGTCCGCAGTCCCGGTTTCCCTCAGCCGAAAGCGCCTCGGTTTGGTCATACATTCCTACTGGCAGCGGTGGCACAACGGAATGGCGACAGCGGCGCTCCCTCCCTTTGACTCGGAACTGGCAGTGTTGAAACACGTGCGCGACCTCGGGGCGGGCAGCTTCCAGATTACCGTGAAGGCTTGGCGTCCGGACCTCGCCGACGCGATGCGGCGTGAAGCCGAGGCGGGGAGCGTCAAACTGGAGGCCAGTTTGGATCTGCCGCGCGACACGGCCGACGCAGTGCGTTTCGAGCATGAAGTGGCGCTGGCCCGGCAGGCCGGCATGACGGTGCTGCGCACCTGGATTGGTGGCCGGCGCTACGAGGATTTCCAGACATGCGAAGCCTTCTATGCTTTCAAGGCGCGCGCGCGGCGCGGGATTGAGCTGGCGGAGCCCATCATCCGACGCCACGGGCTGCGGCTCGGGGTCGAGAACCACAAGGATTTCCATGCGCCCGAGCTCGTCGAGATGCTGACCCGCATCGGCAGCGAGTGTCTTGGGACCTGCATCGACTTCGGCAACAGCCTCGCGCTCCTCGAAGACCCGCTCGCTGTCGTGGAGGCGCTCGCGCCCCTTGCGGTCACGACTCACATCAAGGATATCGCGGTGCAGGAGAGCCCCGAGGGCTTCCGCATGGCCGAGGTGCCGCTCGGCGAGGGCATCCTCGATTTGCCGCGGATGCTCGCGACCGTGGAGCGCGCCAACCCGAGCGTGGAGCACCACCTCGAAATGATCACCCGTGATCCGCTGGAGGTGAGGTGCCGGCAAGAGGGTTATTGGGCGACTTTTCCTGACAAGCCGCGCGCCGAACTCGAGCGCACGCTCGGCTTCGTGCGCGCCCATGCGGCGCGCGTGCTGCCCTCCATCGCGGGCAAAACCGCCGACGAGGTGCTTGCGTTGGAGGAGGGAAATAACCGCCGTTGCTTCGCGGCGAGCGCGCAGCTCGGGTTTGCGCCGGCCCGGGCGCTTTAGTCCTGGGGCAGGGCAAACGCCACATAGGCGTCGCCCGCGCCAGACTTGCCACCCACGCGACCGCCGCCTGTCGCGGTGATGACGACGAATTGCCGGCCACCGGCCTCATAGACCGCGGGCGCGGCCGTGCCCGCGAAGGGCAGCTTCGCTGACCAAAGTTCCTTCCCGGTGTCGACGTCGAAGGCGCGCAGCTTTTCGTCCTCCGTTCCGGCGACAAACACGAGCCCGCCCGCGGTCACGGTCGCGCCGCCCAAATTTTGTGAGCCGGTGATCGGCACGCCTTGTTTCGTGAGCTCCTCCAATTCGCCGAGCGGCACGCGCCAGAGAATTTTTCCCGTGCTGAGATCGTAGCAGTTGAGCAGACCCCAGGGCGGCTTGATGCCGGGGTATCCCTCGTGATCGACGAGAAACTGGAAACCATCGAAGACGTAGAGCGGCCGGTTCGGGTCCTGCGTGGCGCTGGCCACGGGCGGCGGTTGATCGCGGCGGAAAAGAAAATCCAGCAGCGCCTTTTCCTCGGCGGGGGCGAGCGGCGGGCTCGGCGGCATCGCGCCGCGCCCGGTTTTCATGAGCGCGATGACAGCTTCGTCGGTCGAGCGCGACTTGAGGCCGATGAGCGGCGGGGCGACGCCCACGCCCTCGCGGTTCGCGCCGTGGCAAGCGATGCAGGTGCGGCCGTAGATTTTTTCGCCTTCGGTCGGGGGTGTGCGCGGATGGCGGGGACGCTCGTCGTTGGCGAGCACAGTGATCTTCGAGACCCAGCGGTTGGAAGTGATATAAAGCCGGCCGGTCGCCACATCGACGGCCGCGCCCGACCACTCTGCGCCACCGCGGGAGCCGATGAAGAGGTTGGGCTTTCCCTCGGTGAAGGGCTGGTAGAAACCGTAGCTCGACCGCGCGACCTGCGCCTCGACAAACGCCCGCGCTTCGGGCGAGCGGTCCGTGATCATCGAAGGCTCAAACTCCATTCGCGAAATCTGCTCGGGCAGCTCAGGGTCCGGCTGGTAGGGCGCGGTGCGCTCGCCCGGCAGAGTGCTCACCGGCGCGCGCCGCAGGCGAAACGGAAAGATCGGTTTGCCGCTCGTGCGGTCGAGCAGCGCAAGCGTGCCCGACTTCGCGAAGATCGTGACGGCATCGATGCGTTTCCCGTCGCGCTCGATCGTGACGAGGTTGGGCGGGCCCACGGCGTCGAGGTCCCAGATGTCGTGGCGCACGAGTTGAAAGTGCCAGCGGCGCTCGCCGGTGAGCGCATCGAGGGCGAGCACGCAGTTGCTGAACAGATTGTCGCCGAGCCGGCCCACGCCGACCATGTCCGGTCGCGGCGCGCCGAGGGCGATGAACACGAGGCCGCGCGCATCGTCGAGCGAGATGCCGCTCCAGCCGTTGGCACCGGCCTGCGGGCCGTCCCACGTCTCCGCGCCAAACTCGCCGCCGCGCGCCACCGTGTGGAAGCGCCAAAGCGGCTTCCCGTCGCGCACATCGTAGCCGTAGATGTCGCCGTTGACGCCGGTCGTGACGAAGACGTGCCGGTAAACCACCACGCTGACCGTGCCTGCCGTGGGCAACGCCGTGCGTCCGCGTTCACCGAAGCCCGGCAGGAGCCTGCCGGTCTGCGGATCGATCGCGTAGATCCAGTCGCCGCCGCCGAAGAGGATGCGCGGGGCATTGTCCGCGTCGCCGGGCCAGTAGGTGAGGCCGCGGCGCGCCGGCCAGTCCTCGGCGCGGGCGCGCGGGGCGGGCGCGAGTTGGTAGCGCCATTTTTCTTTGCCGGTCGCGGCATCGACGGCGACGAGCGCGCGCCCGGGCGTCGGCGCGAACATCACGCCATCGACGATGATGGGGGTGCACTGCGTGTTGCGCGCGCCGTCGCCGCTGCGGTAGGTCCACGCCGGAACGAGACGATGGACATTGGCGCGGTTGATCTGGGTGAGGGCGGAATAGCGGCGCGAGCCGTTGTCGCCCTGCGAGCGCGGCCACCGGGAAAACTGCGCGGCGTCCACCTCGGCGGCCGGCGTGAGTTCGTGCGGCAGCGCGGCGGGAATAACTTGAAACTCGGGCAGCGCCGCGCGCGCGGCGGGATCGTCGAGGGGATTGGGCGGTGTGCTGGCCGCGAGCAACCGGCCGATGGCGAGAGTCGCCAGGAGTAAAATGAGCAGCGATTGCCTCATGCCGTGACCGTTTCCAGCGAGCATCCGTCGGCCTCGGCTGGGGTCTCGCAATTGGGCCGCGCAATCACGCCGGGATAGGGCTCGGGCGCAAATTCGCGCTCCGCCGCGCCGTCGGCCATGAGATGGCGATCACAGATCGCGAATAGCCCGGCCTCGGTCTCCGCGCGGCGCATGGCGTGAAGAAATGCCCCCGTGGGATCCACGCTTTGGCCCACGAAGTTCAGGTATTTCTTCATCTTGTTCACGTGGTAGCGCTCGGCGAGGCCCGGGGGCTGGGTCGCGCGGTAGAGCCGCTCGATGTAGTCGCGCGCATCGGCGAGCGTGAGGCGCGTCACGGGTTGGCCGGCGAATTGCTCGCGGCACTGGCGGAAGATCCACGGATTGCGGATCGCGTGGCGGCCGATCATGACGCCGGCGGCGCGCGTCTCGGCCAGCACGGCGGCGGCGCGCGGGGCGGAGAGCACGTTGCCATTGGCGAGCACGGGGCAGCGCGCGCGGGCCACGGCATGCGCGATCCAATCGTAATGGACCTCGCTGCGATACATCTCCTTCACCGTGCGGCCGTGGACGCTGAGGAGATCGACGCGGTGCTCGTTCACCAGATCGAGCAGGCGATCGAAATTCGCCGTGTCGTCGAAGCCGATGCGCATCTTCACCGTGAAGAGCCCGGGCACGATGGCGCGCAGGCAGGCGAGGATTTCGCCTACTTTGGCGGGCTCGCGAAGGAGGCCGCCGCCGACGTTCTTCTTGTAAACCTTGGGCGCGGGGCAACCGAGGTTGAGGTCGATGCCGGCGACGTTGTGCCGGAGCAGCTCCTCCGCGGTGCGCGCGAGGTGGCCGAGGTCCTCGCCGATGAGCTGGGCGAAGACAGGGCGGCCCGTGGTGTTCTCGTCAATCGAGCGGAGGATGTGTTTCTCCGGCTTCGACTGCGCGTGGACGCGGAAGAACTCCGTGAAGAAATAATCCGGCGCGCCGTAGTGCGCGATCACGCCCATGAACGCGAGGTCGGTCACGTCCTGCATCGGGGCGAGCGCCGTGAGTGGCCCGCCAGGCTGCTGGCCCGCGGGGAGGGAAGGGCGGGCGCGGTCGGTCGTCATGCGGCCCTCAGAATGGCGTGTCCTTCTCCTCGTCGGAGTCGGCGGCCTGCTGCTTGCGCACGCGTTCGAGAATCTCGGTCATGTCCTCGACGGCGTCGAACACGACTCGGGCGACGTAGATCGGGCGCTTCTGCTGGAGCGCGATCACGATCGAGTCGCTGGGGCGGGCATCGAGCTCGACGATTTTCTTGCCCAGCTCGTTCTCCATGCGGAGCAGGATGCGGGCAAAAAAGGTGCCCTCGCGGGCGTCATTGATGACCACTCGCTCAAGCTGCGCGTCGAGGCCCAGCAGCAGCGCGCCGATGAGATCATGGGTGAGCGGGCGCTCCTTCTTCACGCCATCGAGCGTCATCTGGATCGCGTTACCGACGGAATGGTCGACGTAGATGACGAAGGTCTTGTCGTCGTTGCCGAGGAAGACGGCGCACCCGTTGGCGGTGGGCATGACCCCCTTGATGGTGACGAGGACGGCGTCGTTTTGCATGGCGTCGGCAATGTGAGGCCGACGTCGCCCACGTGCAAGCGCCCGCCTTAATCAAGATCTCGGTGAGGTGCGGTTGGACCCGACACGATGCCGTGTCCTTCGAGTAGGGGCGCAGTCTTGCTGCGCCTTTGGAGCCACGAATGATGGGCGCAGCGAGACTGCGCCCCTACGGCGTGAAGCCGAGGAGCTGGATGCCCCAGGTCTTCGCCTGCGCGATCACGGCGGGCCGGTCGAGCATGATGACCTTGCCGGTCTCGAGCGCGGCGGCGCCGATGCGGGCCTCGCGCATCGTCTCTAGCGTGCGCAGGCCGAAGCACGGCACGTCAAAGCGCCAGTCCTGCTTCGGCTTCACGGTTTTGACGAAGAGCATGTCATCGGCCTTGAGGCCGCCGGCCCGGCGCAACATCTCGTCGGTGCCCTCGTAGGCCTCGACGGCCAGCACGGTGCCCTTGCGCACGACGCAGCCCTGGCCGATGTCGAGCCGCGCGCACTCGCGCGCGATCTGGATGCCGTGGTCGAGGTAGTCCTGCTCGATGGGAAACTTTTTTCCCGTCATGCAGCCGGCGGTGGCCATCTGGTCGTCGAGAAACGAGCGCGCATCGAGCAGCGCGATGCCGAGCGCCTCAACCTCGCGCGCGATGGCGCCGAAGATCGTCTCGGCGTTGCGGCGCTTCAGCGTGGCGAGGATGCGGATCGCCTTGAGGTCGGGGTGAAGGCCTTTGAACAGCCGGCGCGGCGTGATCTGGCCGGCCATGAAGGCGTAGCCGGCGCCGAACTCTTTCAGCGCATCGAGCATGTGGCCGAGCTGGCCGACCTTGATCAGGCGGTAGTCGCTCTTCGCAAACGTCGCCATCAGTTCGGGCGGCGTCTCCTCCTCGAAAGCGACGAGTCGCAGCGGAATCCCCGCCGCGCGCACGGCCTTGGCCACGAGCTGAGGATAGAGCCCTTGGCCCGCGATCAGTGCGACCGGGCGGCGTGGGTCGAAGCCGGCGGGGAGGAAGATGGACGGAGCGGGCACGACGGGAGATTGCGGCGGTGGAAAAAGATGAGAAGCGGAAATGTTTCGGAGCCTGGTGTAGGGCGGGTCTGCGACCCGCCCTACGTTAGGCCACGACGATGTTCAGAATGCGACCCGGCACGTAGATCACGCGTTTGATCGTCTTGCCCTCGAGGTGCGGGGCGACTTTGGCGTCGGCGCGGGCTAGGCCGACGGCGGCTTCCTCGGTGGTGCCGACCGGCACGAGCTGATCGCCGCGGTGCTTGCCGTTCACTTGGAAGACGAGTTTCACCTCGGTGGTGACGAGCTTGGCGGCGTCATAGGTCGGCCACGCGGCGGCCATGGCGGTGCCGGCGGCGCCGAGACGCGACCAAAGCTCCTCGGCGATGTGCGGGGCAAACGGTGCGAGCAATTGCAGCAGCGTCAGCGCGGCCTCGCGGCTCAGGGCGGGCGCCTTTTGCACGGCGTTGGCCAGCACCATGAGATCGGAGATCGCGGTGTTGAACTGGAGCGTCTCGATTTTCTCGCCGACCTTCTTGATCGTCTCGTGGAGGAGTTTGGTGAAGTCAGCGGAATCGGCGGCGGTGGCGGAGACCTTGGGATTCACGCTGCCATCGGCGGCGATGAGTTCGCGCCAGATTTTATGGAGGAAACGATGCACACCCTCGATTTGCTGCATCGACCACGGCTTCATCGCCTCGAGTGGGCCGAGGAACATGAGGTAGAGACGCAGCGTGTCGGTGCCGTGCGACGCGATGATGGTGTCCGGGCTCACGACGTTGCCGCGGCTCTTCGACATCTTCTCGCCGTCCTCGCCGAGGATGATGCCTTGGTGAAACAGCTTCGTGAACGGCTCCGCCTGCGGCACGACGCCGAGGTCGAAGAGCACCTTGTGCCAGAAGCGCGCGTAGAGCAGGTGTAGCACCGCGTGCTCCGCGCCGCCGACGTAGAGATCGGGGACGCCCCAATACTTGAGTGCCTCGGGCGAGGCGAAGGCGTCGGGGTTCTTCGGATCGAGGAAGCGCAGGTAATACCAGCACGAGCCGGCCCACTGCGGCATGGTGTTGGTCTCGCGGCGGCCGCGCACCCACGCCGCGCCGGCGGGCTTCGCGGCGGTGGCGGGCACGGCGGCACCGGTCTGGACGTTGAACCAGATTTCCAGCCACGCGGTCTCGTTGGCGAGCGGGCTCTCGCCGGTGCCGCTGGGCAGGTAGGATTGCACATCGGGCAACGTGAGCGGCAACGCGGCGTCGGGGAGCGGGAGCGCGTATTGCGTGACGCCGTTTTCGGCAAACGTCACGGGCTGCTTCGGCAAATCCTGGCGCAGCGTGGCGGCCTGGCGGTAGTCGGCCTCGCTCACCCACACGATGGGAAACGGCTCGCCCCAGTAGCGCTGGCGGGAGAAGAGCCAGTCGCGGAGCTTGTAGTTGACGGTGGCTTTGCCCACGCCGCGTGCGGCGAGATCGGCGGTGATTTTTTTCTTCGCCTCGGGCCACGGGAGACCGTCGTAACCGGGCGAATTGATCAAGGTGCCGTCGCCGACGTAGGGGAGCTTGGTCTCGGCGGCGCCGCTTGAGATGACCTGCGGGATGGGCAGGGAGAACTGCTGGGCGAATTCGTAATCGCGCTCGTCGTGCGCCGGCACGGCCATGATCGCGCCGGTGCCATAGCCCATGAGCACGTAGTCCGCGATCCAGATGGGCACACGCTGGTCGTTGACGGGATTGACGGCGTAGGAACCGCTGAAGACACCGCTCTTGTCCTTCGCGAGATCGGTGCGCTCAAGGTCGCTCTTGCCGGCGGCCTTCTGGCGATAGGCGGCGACGGCGGAGCGTTGCTCCGTGGTCGTGAGCGCATCGACGAGCGGATGCTCGGGCGCGATGACCATGTAGGTGCAGCCGAACAGCGTGTCGGGCCGCGTGGTGAAAATCTTGAGCTGCCCGAGCGCCTGGTTTTCGAGATCGAAGAGAATCTCCGCGCCCTCGCTGCGGCCGATCCAGGCCTCCTGCATGCGCTTGGTGGAGTCGGGCCAGTCCACATCCTTGAGATCGGCCAGCAGGCGCTCGGCGTAGGCGGTGATGCGGAGCACCCATTGGCGGAGATTTTTCCGCTCGACGGGGAAGCCGCCGACCTCGCTCTTGCCATCGACGACCTCCTCGTTGGCGAGCACGGTGCGCAGCTCCGGGCACCACCACACGGGGCGTTCATCGACGTAGGCGAGGCCGCGCTCGAAGAGCTTCAGGAAAATCCACTGCGTCCACCGGAAATACTTCGGGTCCGTCGTGTCGATCTCGCGATCCCAGTCGTAGGAGAAGCCGAGCGCTTTGATCTGCCGCTTGAAATTGACGATGTTGTTCTGGGTGTTGGAGGCCGGGTGGGTGCCGGTCTTCACCGCGTGCTGCTCGGCGGGCAGGCCGAAGGCATCCCAGCCGATGGGGTGGAGGACGTTGAAGCCCTTGGCGCGTTTGTAGCGGGCAAGGATGTCGGTGGCGGTGTAGCCCTCGGGATGGCCGATGTGCAGGCCCGCGCCCGACGGGTAGGGAAACATGTCGAGCACGTAGAATTTCGGCTTCGACGAGTGGTTCTCGGCGCGGAAGGAATGGTTCTGCTCCCAGAAGGCCTGCCAATGCGGCTCGATCTGCTGGAAGTTATAGTCGGTGCACGTGGTGGCCATCGGATGAGCCGGCCACAGTGGGGAAGGTTGCGCGGGGCGGTCAATCTCCGGGCTCGCTGGCTAGTGGGTCAGTTTGGTTGTGGGAGGGGCTTTACGCCCCGACATGTCGCGGGGTAAACCCGCTCCCACAGGTTCGAACAGAAGCGAACTGACCCACGACCACTTGCTGAGATGCGCCCAGGGGGCCCGCGCAGAACTACTCTTCCGCGGTGTCGCTGGCCCACACGATGAGCCAGCCACTCTTATCGTCCACGAAGACCATCGTGGAGGCGTTGTTGCCCGGGGCCTCGATGTTTTCGGCGTGGACGAACTCGCCGACCGGCAAAACAGGCACGCCGACTTGAGTCGGGCGGGAGACGAAGACCAGCGCCGCGGCGGCTGCGGCGGCCAGCGGCAGACCAAGCCAAGCGGTCCATTTCTGCCACGAGCGCGAGGAGGCGGGCACGCCGCCGCCGCGGATTCGGCGGCGGACGGCGTGCCACTCCAACTCGGCGTCGGGCACTCTGACCTGGGCCACATCACTGCGCCACGCCGCGAGGGCGGCCGAGAGGTCGTCGCGCACTTTCTGGCAGGCCGCGCAGTGCGCGACGTGCGCCGAGACCTCGGCGCGCCGGGGATTGGCCGGGGTGCCTTCGGTGTCGGCGAAGAGTTCGGATTGGACCTCGCGGCAGTTCATGGCGGGGGCAGGGATGGCAGAGTGAGTTTAGCGGCGGCCCCAGCCGTAACTGTAGGCGGGAGGCGGGGCGCAGTGGGTGTCAACGGGGACCCAGACGCGGTTGGTGGTGTAGGTGAAGTAGCCGGGCTCGCAGACGCGCTCCGGGCGGCCCCAGCGGTTGTGGCGCACGTAGGTCCGCTCCGGCACCCAAGTCTTGACGACCACATCCTTCCAATAGCCCGCCGGTGCCGGCGGGGCGTAAACGACTTGCGGCGCGGGGGCGTAAACCACGGCGGGCGGAGGGGCGGGGCGATAAGCCGGAGCCCCGATGCTGAAACCGAAACTGACGCGGGTGTCGGCCCGGGCCGAGGCGGCCGTAAGGGCAGTGGCGGCGAGAAGGGCGAGGGCGATGCGGTTCATGGTGATTTTCCTTGGTTGAGGTTCGCCCTATCCGACGTGGCTGAGGCCGTGGCTATTCAAAATTTTCGTGTCGGGCTATTCCACCGCTTCAACGCACGATGAGCAGGACCACCGGCACCTCACCACTCCCGGCTCCACGCCGCACGAGCACGCCGGGCACGCCGGGCTGCAAGGTAAGCGTCGTGCTGATGACGACATCGGGCCCGGTCAGCCAGAATACCTTGAGGCGGATGCCGTCACCGGGGCTGTCCTCGAGTTCGAGGCGATGGTCGCCGGCGAAGGTGACCGTGGCGCGCCCGCCCTCGGGCAGGGTGGTGCGGTTCTCGGCGGCGAAGCGAAACGTGTCGAAGGGCAGGTTGCGCTTCAGGTTTTCGGCATAGGCGGCGAGCTTGCGGTCGACACCGCCCTTCTGATTGGACGCGGTAATCAAGATCGCCTGCACGGACACGGCGCGGGCGGCACCCTTGGCGGCCTTGGGTGCGGGTGCGGCGGGGACAAGGCAGGGCGCGGCCAAAGCGAGGGCCGCGACGGCGAGGAACAGTCGGCTGGTTCTCATGGTTGTTCTCCTAGTTTTTGCGCCAAGTGGCGGCGGGCATGAAAGAGGCGGGACATGACGGTGCCGCGGGCGATGCCGAGGTTGGCGGCGATTTCATCGTAGGACAGATGCTGGATTTCCCGCAGCGCCAGAACGGCGCGGTGCTTGGGCGGCAGCGAGGCGATGGCCTGCTCGAAACGCGCGTTGCTCTCGCCGCGCTCGAGCTGCTGGCGCGGGTCGTCGGGCTCGACGGCCTCGGACGCGGCGGAAACGCGGTCGGTGTTGCCCCCATCTTCACCCACCTCGGAGGCAAACGGGATGAACCGGCTGAACCAGCGCTTGCGGCTGCGCAGATGATCGATCGCGCGGCGCGTGGCGATGGGGTGGACCCAGGTGGAGAACTTGGCCTCGCCGCGGAAGGTGCCGATGTGTTTCCACACCGTGAGCCAGATTTCCTGGCAGACATCGCGCGCGCTGTGCTCGTCGCGGAGCATCGAGACCACCAGGCGAAACACCGGCTCGTAGTGGCCGCGCATGAGCGTGCCGAAGGCCTCCTCGTCGCCGTCGCGGGCGCGTTGCACGAGCGCGCGCTCGGCTTCGGGAGTGAGTTCGGCGGGATCGGGCATCGCGGAGAGTCAGGCATCGCGCCTTGGGACGTGGAAATCCAGCGCGATATTCAGGGCGGAGCCGCCGGCGGGCCGTTTGCGGCTTGGCGAGGCGGGCTTTCGGGCTTTGCTGTCGCGCACGATGTTCACCGGTATCGTCGAGGAAACAGGCAGCGTGCTCGCTTTCGAGCCGAAAGCCGAGGCGTGGCGCCTCACGGTCTCCGCGCGCGCGGCCCTCGCGGACCTGACGCTCGGCGACAGCATCGCGGTTAACGGCTGCTGCCTCACGGTCGCGGCGTTTGATGCGGGTTCGTTCCGCTTCGACGTGCTGGAGGAGACGCGCCGGCTCACCAATTTCGCCGCGCTCAAGCCCGGTGCCGCCGTGAATCTCGAGCGCAGCCTGCGCTTCGGAGGCAAGGTCGGCGGCCACTTCGTGACGGGCCACATCGACACCGTGGGCACCGTCGCGACCTTCGAGCCCCGGGGGAAAGACTATTACCTGCGGGTGCGCGTCGCTCCGCCGCTCATGCGCCACGTCGTCCACAAAGGCAGCATCGCCATCGACGGCATCTCACTCACCGTCGCGGAAACCGCGGACGATGCGCTGGCCGTGTGGATCATCCCGCACACCCGCGCGGTCACCAACCTTCGCGAAAAACGCGCGGGGGATCCCGTGAACCTCGAGTTCGACCTGCTCGGCAAGCACGTCGAGAAACTGCTCGCCACCCGGACACCCTGACCGATGCGCCTCGCCCTCCAAGCCATCGCTGAGGAACTCCGCCGTTTGAAAAACATCGGCGTCAAGACGGTCGCCGTTTCCGACGCGAGCTTGGCGGCGCTGCGCCGCGCGGTGGCGGCGGGAGGCGGGAGACAGGAGGCGGGAGACGGAAAGCAGACTGCGACGCCTGCCGCTCCTGTTAAACCGACCGCAGCCCCGCTCCCGCCTGCGATCAAAATTCCAAGCTCCCCGCCTCCCGCCTCCCAGCTCCCGCCTCCGCCCATGGTCGCGCTGCCGGAGGGCGACAAGCAGACCCGCTGGAACGCCCTCCACGCCCTTGTGCAAGCCGACGCCGTTTGCCGCGCAAACGTGCGCCCGGGGAAGAAAGTGGTCCTCGGCGTCGGCGATCTCGAGGCGAAGATCATGTTCGTGGGCGAGGCGCCGGGCGCGGAGGAGGAAATCCAGGGCGAGCCCTTTGTCGGTCCCGCGGGTCAGTTGCTGACCAAGATGATTCAAGGCATGGGACTGAAACGCACCGAGGTTTACATCGGCAACATCATGAACTGGCGCCCGCAGATGCCGACCGCGCCGGGCCGCGAACAGGTCGGCAACCGCCCGCCCACCGAGGGCGAGCTGCACTACTGCCTCCCCTATTTGCGCGCCCAAATCGAAGTCGTGAACCCCGCTGTGCTCGTCGCCCTCGGCTCGACGGCCACGCAGGGCCTGCTCGGCTGGGGATCATTCAAGGCGCTGGGCGATGTGCGCGGCCGCTGGCATGAGTTCGGTGGCAAGCCGCTCATGGTCACCTATCACCCGAGCTACATCCTGCGCGAGCCGACCAACCGGAAAAAGCGCATGATTTGGGAGGACTTGCTCAAGGTCATGGAGCGCGCGGCGCTGCCCATCTCGGAGAGGCAACGGGGATTTTTTCTGGAAAAATGAAACCTGCGATTAGTCTGCCCTCGCTGGTGGTGGCGCTCCTGTTCGTTTTCGGCGGCCGGCCCGCCGCCGGGGCGGCGGAATCTAAATTCGACTTCGACACGCTGCGCGCCCGCGCCCGGGCGCTCGCCGCCAAGCCGCACGCGCCGCCGCAGGGCGAGGTGCCCGCCTGGCTGCGCCAGCTGGACTACGACGATTTGCGGCTGATCGAGTTCAAGGGGCCGCTCTCGCTCTGGCACGAGGAGAAGCTGCTCTTCCAGGTGCAGTATCTCCACCCCGGGTTTCTCTTCGACAAGATGGTCCACCTGCACGAGGTGCGCGGCGGGCAGGCGCGGCCGATTCCGTTTCGCCGCGAGTATTTCAACTACCGCACCGTGAAGTCCGGCGAGATCCCCCCCGACCTCGGTTTCGCGGGCTTTCGCCTGATGTTTCCCTTCGGTGGCCCGGGCACGCCGCACAACGAGATCGGATCGTTTGCCGGCGCGAGTTATTTCCGGTTCCTCAGCGCGGGCGCGGCCTATGGCCTCTCGGCCCGCGGCCTCGCGCTCAACACTTGGGAGCCCGAGGGCGAGGAGTTTCCCGTCTTCACCGAGTTCTGGTTCGAGCGCGGCGACACGGCCGCGAAGAGCCTGACGCTCTACGCGCTCCTCGAGGGCGAGAGCGTGACGGGCGCCTACCGCTTCACCGTCACGCCCGGCGCGGCCACCGTCGTGGGGGTGAAGGCCACCCTCTACTGCCGGAAAAACGCCAAGGTCTTCGGCGTCGCGCCGCTCACGAGCATGTTCTGGCACGCGGAGAATTCCGCCACGACGCGCGACTTCCGCCCCGAGGTCCACGATTCCGACGGCCTGCTCATCCACAACGGCGCCGGCGAGTGGATCTGGCGGCCGCTCACGAATCCCGGCGGCGTGCGGGTGTCGTCGTTCAGCGACCACAACCCGCGCGCCTTCGGCCTGCTGCAGCGCGACCGCGACTTCGAGAGCTACCAAGACCTCGAGGCCTTATACCACGCGCGGCCCAGCCTGCTCGTCGAGCCGATCGGCCAGTGGGGCCGCGGGGCGGTGCGGCTCGTGGAAATCCCCACGACGACGGAATTCGACGACAACATCGTCGCGTTCTGGGTCCCCGAGAAACTCCCGCCGCCCGGCGAAGCGATCGAGGTGGAGTATCGGCTGACGTGGGGCCTGGGGAAGATTGGCCCGCCCGCCGGATTCGTGCGCGCCACCCGGCACGGCAAATCGGCCCGCTACGAGCCCGGCTTCGAGCGCTTCGTGATCGATTTTGCCGGGGCGCCGCTGGAGGCGCTTGGCGCGGAGGCCAAGCTTGAGCACGCCGTCACAGTGGGGGACGGCGGGAAGCTCAATCACGCCGCGCTGCAAAAAAACTCGATCAACGGCACGTGGCGCGTCGCGTTCACGGTGAAGCCCGACGGCAGCGGCCGCCCGATCGAGCTGCGATGTTTCCTGAAGCACGGCACCAAGGTGCTCACCGAGACGTGGTCCTATCTTTGGCAACCATGACCAATCCGGTTGAGCTTTCGTCCGCCTTCCGCCCGAAGACCGGCACCATGGAGCAGTGGAACGCCGCGTATGTGCGCGTCGAGGACTACCTGCGTGCGCACCGCATCCACAACCGCCTGCACCAAAGCCGCCTGATCCAGCAGGTGCTCGAGCGCGCCGCGCGCCGCCACGAGGCCAACCCCGCGCTCAATCCCACGGCGCTGGCCGCCGAGGAGACGGAGGCGCTCATGGATCTTTGGTTTGCCGATATTTTCGATGAGCGCGATCAGCCCCACGAACGCATCGCGGTCGACGGCCGGCTGGCGCTGCTGCTCTGCGACGGGGCGCAGCGCTGGCCCTATGCGTTTCTCGATCACCAGATTCCCCGGGAATTCGAGGAAGCCATGCGGTCGGTCGCCGTGCGCGCCGGCCCGGAGATGAAGTTCTCCAGCATGGCGCCGCGCCCGATCGATCTGGGGCCGATCCCGGAAGTCGCGGGCGAGACCATGGAGCGGATCGAGCGCTGGCCGATCCTGCGCGCGGTGCTCCTCTGGCTGCTCTTCGCCGGCGCGCTCGCGGCGATCTTCTACGTCACGCGCTGACGCTCGCCATGGACCTGCACCTCGCAAATCGCATGGGGAAGGATCGGCTCAATCGGCGCCGCCTGCTGTTTTTCACGGCGATCTTTGCCTTCACGAGCGTGGCGACGTGGTTCATGGCGGACCTCCTCTGGCAGGAAGGGCTGACCGGCATCGAGTTGCTGCTGCTCGGGCTGTTCACGGTCTTGTTTGCGCACATCTCGGCGGGCTTTTGCACTGCGCTCGTGGGCTTCTACGTGGTGAATCGCGGTGGCGACAGCGCCCGGATCATCAAGACCCTCACGGTCGACGAAGATGCGCCGCTCGGCCCGACGGCGATCGTGATGCCGGTGTTCAACGAGGACGTGAGCCGCGTGTTCGAGGGGCTGCGCGTCGTCTTCCGCTCGGTGCAGGAGACGCGCCAGCTGGAGCACTTTGACTTCTTCGTCCTGAGCGACTCGAACCAGCCGACGCAGTGGGTGCAGGAGGAAGTCGCGTGGCTCGAACTGTGCAAACAGGTCGGCGGGTTCGGGAAGATTTTCTACCGCAAGCGCCGCCACTCGATTAACAAGAAAGCCGGCAACATCGCCGACTTCCTCCGCCGCTGGGGCCGCCGCTACCGCTACATGATCGTGCTCGACGCCGACTCGATCATGACGGGCAAGGCGCTTGTGCAGCTCGTGCAGCTGATGGAGCGCAATCCCGCGGTGGGCATCATCCAGACCGCGCCGCGCATCGTGAATGGCGAGACGCTGTTTGCCCGCGTGCAGTCCTTTGCGAGCCGGCTCTACAGCCCGCTCTTCCTCGCCGGCCTCAACTACTGGCAGCAGCACGAGGGAAATTTCTGGGGGCACAACGCCATCGTGCGCGTCGAGCCCTTCATCGCGCACTGTTCGCTGCCCGACCTGCCGGGCACGGAGCCGTTTGGCGGGCGCATCCTCTCGCACGACTTCGTGGAGGCCGCGCTCATGCGCAAGGCCGGCTGGGCCGTGTGGCTGGCCGGCGAAATCGAGGGCAGCTACGAGGAAGGGCCGCCGACGCTCATCGACTCCGCCAAGCGCGATCGCCGCTGGTGCCAGGGCAACATGCAGCACATCTGGCTGCTCTCGGCGCAGGGTTTCCGGCCGGCAAGCCGTTTCCATCTGCTGATGGGGGTGATGGGCTACGTGTCCGCGCCGCTCTGGCTGTTGTTCATGCTGCTCGCCACGGTCCACGTCTTTGCGCAGGTGCGCGCGCCGGTGGCGGAGGGCGTGCCCGCCGTGTTTGCTGACACGACGCGCTGGCCTTTGGCGATCGGGCTCTTCGTGTTCACGATGTTTCTGCTGTTTCTGCCGAAGTTCGTGAGTGTGGTCGGCGCGCTCGGCCGGCCGGAGGAGGCCGCGCGCTTCGGGGGCAAGGGCCGGCTCATCGCGAGCGCGATCACGGAGACGCTGATCTCGGCGCTGCTTGCGCCCATCAACATGGCGTTCAACTCGAAGTTCGTGCTCTTCACCTTGCTGGGCCAGGGCGTGTCGTGGGTCACCCAGCGGCGCGACGCGGAAGGCGAGGGCACCGACTGGCGCGAGGCGATCATCACGCACGGCGGGCAGACGATCTTCGGCGTGGTGTGGGGCGTCTCGGCGTTCATCCTGTCGCCGCCGTTCTTTTTCTGGCTGAGCCCGGTGGTGGTGCCGCTCATGCTGTCGATTCCGATTTCGATTCTCCTCAGCAAAGCCGGCCTCGGGTCCGCCGCGAGACGGCTGGGCCTGTTTCTCACGCCGGAGGAGACTGCGACGCCCTACGAGTTGAAGCGCCTGCATCAGAACCTGGCCGAGTGCTACCGCCACCTACCGCCGATCGAGCCCCTGCGCGCGGACTACGGCCTCATGCAGGCCGTGCTCGATCCCTATGTGAATGCAATGCATGTGACGCTGTTGCGTCTCCGCCGGCCCACGGAGGAGTCGCGGGACTGGTTCGCATTGCTTCGGGCGCGCCTGCTGCGCGATGGGCCGGCCAAGCTCACGGTGAAGGAAAAGATGTCCCTGCTGCTCGACGCGGAGTCGATGATGACCCTGCACCGCGATCTGTGGGGCTGCCCCGCGGAGGAGCTGGCGGAATGGTGGCGTCTGGCGATGCGCCAATACAACGTGCTCACCACGGCGCCGACCACGGCGCTGTATCGGTAGGACCAAGGATGCCTGACAATTTCTTCATGAAACGTGGGCTTCTGTTTTTTGCCTTCGTGGCGGTCAGACTGATCGCGGCCGAACCTGCGGTTCTTGTCCGAGCCCACGCGCACAACGACTACGCGCACCCGCGCCCGTTGGCGGAGGCGTTGGAGCGAGGATTCGGCAGCGTCGAGGCGGATATCTGGCTCATCGACGGCGCGCTACTCGTCGCGCACGACCGCAAGGACGTGCACCCGACGCGCACCCTCGCGTCGCTCTACCTCGAGCCGCTGCGCGAGAGAGTCGGAAAAAATGGCGGACGGGTTTATGCCGATGGCCCGCCGCTCGTGCTGCTCGTCGATGTGAAATCCGAGGCGGCGGCGACCTACGCTGTGCTCCACGCGCAGCTCGCAGGCTACGCGGCCATGCTCACGACCTGCCGCGAAGGAAAAATCGAGCCGCGTGCCGTGACCGTGATCGTGTCGGGCAATCGTGCTCAGGCGGAGATGGCCGCGCAGCCCCTGCGCCATGCCTTTGTGGATGGCCGCGCGATCGATCTGGAGACCAACCCGCCGGCCACGCTGGTGCCTTGGGTGAGCGAGAACTGGCAGAAGGTTTTCCCGTGGCGTTGGACAGGGCCGATGCCGGCCGAGGCCCGCGTGGTGCTCTCCGGCTGGATCGCGCGGGCCCACGGGCAGGGCAGGCGGGTGCGTTTTTGGAACACGCCGGATCGGCCCGATGTGTGGCAGGCGCTGCATCAGGCCGGCGTGGATTACATCGGGACCGATGATTTGCTGGGATTGCAGCGGTTTCTTGCCGGGCAAACCGCACCCTGATTCGTCGGGTCGTTGGCCGGTCATGGCCCGCAGAATCCGTCATTGACCGGCCTTCCTCGCGGCCTAGCTTGGACAATTCTACCAGCACAAAACCTCTCCGCACCTTCGTCGTGAACGTCCAACTGAACAGTCTTTCCCTCACCCGCAAGAGCCTCGTCGTCACCCTTGACCCGAGCGAAGTCGACGCCGAGCACAAGGCCGTGGTCGCCGAGATCGCCAAGGTCGCGCGGATCCCGGGCTTTCGCCACGGCAAGGCCCCCGCGGCGATGGTCGCGGCGCGGTTCAAGAAGGAGATCGCGGACGAGTTTCGCCAGAAGGTCGTCGGCAAAGCCTATCGCGAGGGGCTCGATCAGCAGAAGCTCGACGTGCTCAACGTCGTCGACGTCGAGGAGAGCACCATCGCCACCGGCAGCCCCGCCACCATCACGATCACGCTCGATGTGCGGCCGGAGTTTGCGCTGCCGGAATATACCGGCCTCGAGACCGAGGTCCTCCCGGTCGAGGCGACGGATGCCGAGGTGGAGCGCGTGATTGAAGGCCTCCGCACGGAGCGCGCTGATTTCAAAGCCACGGATCGTGCCGCCCAGAAGGGTGACTACGTGAAGCTTTCCTACACCGGCAGCGTGGGCGGCAAGCCCATCACCGAAATCGTGCCCGACAAGGAGCTCTACGGCCACGTCCCGCAGACGTGGGAAGAGGTCGAGGGCGCGGGCGAAGGCGTCATTCCCGGCCTTGGCAAGCAGCTCGCCGGGCTCAAGACGGGCGAGAAACGCGATCTCACGATTTCCTTTCCGGCGGAGTTCCCCGCGGCTCCGGTGCTCGCCGGCCAGCAGGCCGTTTACAGTGTCGAGGTGCTGGAGGTCCGGGAGCGCGCGCTGCCGGCGCTTGATGCGGAGTTTTTCAAGGCCCACAAGGTCGATGACCTCGCCGGGCTCCAGTCGCAGGTCCGCACGAACCTGAAAATGCAGAAGGAGTATCAGAATCGCTCCGCGCAGCGCCGGCAGGTGACCGAGCAACTCGCGGCCAAGGTCGATTTCCCCGTGCCGGATTCGCTCGTCGAGGCCGAGACCCAGGGCGTGCTCCGCCAATACATCGAGGAGCAGATGCGCCGCGGCGTGCCCGAGGAGCAGTTCGAGAAGGACAAGAAGGAGCTCTTCTCCGGCGCGAAGCAGGCCGCGACGAATCGCGTGAAGCTCCAGCTCATCCTCGCCAAGATCGCGGAGCAGGAGAAAATTGAAATCTCCAACGACGATCTCAACCAGGCGATCTACAACGAGGCGATGCGCTCCGGCCAGAAGCCCGACAAGCTCGCCCGTGGTCTGGCCGAGAACCGCGAGCAGCTCCGCGCGATGCAGCAATCGATCATTTTCGACAAGGCGGTTGATTTCCTCGTCTCCAAGGCTAGCGTCCGCACCGCTCAGCCCAAAGCGTGAGCGGGATCAACCAACCAACCACCGAACCGTGAGCTACGACGCAACCGTCTGGGACAATAACGGCCGTGAAACCCACGGCATGAGCGTGTTCTCACGCCTGCTGAAGGACCGCATTCTCTTCATCGGCACGCCGATCGACGACCATGTCGCCAACCTGGTCATCGCCCAGATGCTCTACCTCCAGATGGTTGACGCGAAGAAGGACATCCACCTCTACATCAACTCGCCCGGTGGCGTCGTGACCGGCGGCATGGCGATCTACGACACGATGAACTTCCTGGAGTGCGACATCGTGACCTACTGCCTCGGCATGACCGCGAGCATGAGCACCGTGCTCCTCGCCGCCGGCACCAAGGGCAAGCGGTTTGCGCTGCCCAACAGCCGCGTGATGATCCACCAGCCGAGCGGCGGCGCGGGCGGCCAGACCGCCGACATCGCGATCGCAGCCCGCGAGATCCTGCGCTGGCGACAGGTGCTCAACGAGACCATCGCCAAGCACACCGGGAAGACCCCGGCGCAGATTGAGAAGGATTCCGACCGCGACTACTATATGGACGCCCATGAGGCCAAGGCCTATGGCATCGTCGATCATGTCGTGACGTCCACCCGCGAGACGGGTCGCGCAGTGCAAAGCGCCGCCTGATCGGGGTGTTTTCCGCCCAACTCAGGCCTCGACTCGACTGATCGGCCGGCCACGCTCTCAGCCCATGGCAAAATCGGCGCGCATGACCCTCTGCTCGTTCTGTGGCAAGTCGCAGGCCGAGGTGAAAAAGATCATCGCCGGCCCGGGCGTTTATATCTGCGACTCCTGCGTCAACGTCTGCAAGACGATCATCGACCGCGAGATCAAGGCGCCGGCCGCCGAGGCCAAGCCCGCCTTCCGCCTCATCAAGCCGACCGATATCCGCCGGACGCTCGACGAGCATGTCATCGGCCAGGACCACGCGAAGAAGGTGCTCTCGGTGGCGGTTTACAACCACTACAAGCGCCTGATGTTCGATTCCGGCCAGAGCAAGGACTCGCCGGCGCTCTCACCCGAGTTCAACGACGTCGAGGTCGAGAAGAGCAACATCCTCCTCGTCGGTCCCACCGGCTCCGGCAAGACCCTGCTCGCGCGCACCCTCGCCAAGATTCTCGACGTGCCCTTCGCGATCTCGGACGCGACGACCCTCACCGAGGCCGGCTACGTCGGCGAGGATGTGGAGAACGTCGTGCTCCGTCTGCTCCAGTCGGCCAACTACGACGTGAAGAAGGCCGAGTGCGGCATCATCTACATCGACGAAATCGACAAGATCGGCCGCAAGACGGAGAACGTCTCAATCACGCGCGACGTTTCGGGCGAAGGCGTGCAGCAGGCGCTGCTTAAGATATTGGAGGGCACCACATGCAACGTCCCCCCGCAGGGCGGCCGCAAACACCCCAATCAGGAATACATCCAGATCAACACCTCGAACATCCTGTTCATCTGCGGCGGCGCGTTTGTGGGGCTCGATGCCATCGTGCAACGCCGCAAGGGCACCCGTAGCCTCGGCTTCACCGCGCTCGCGGCCCAGCGGGAACAGGCGCTCGATCCCGAGCAGATGATGAAGTCGCTCGCACCCGAGGACCTGATTCGCTTTGGGATGATCCCGGAGTTCATCGGCCGGCTCCCGGTGGTCTCGGTGCTCGATCAGCTCGTCGTCGCGGACCTCGAGAAGATTCTGCTGAGGACCAAGAACGCGATGGTGAAGCAGTATTCGAAGCTTTTCGCGATGGACGGAGTGCGCCTCCGCTTCACCCCCGATGCGGTCAAGGCCATCGCCGCCAAGGCCATCGAGCTGAAGACCGGCGCCCGGGCCCTGCGCTCTATCATGGAAAACATCATGCTCGAGGTGATGTATGACCTGCCGCAGCGCGATGACGTGACTGAAGTCGTCATCGACTCGGCGGTCGTCGCCGGGCGCCGCAAGCCTACGCTGCGGCGGGCCGAGAAGGCCGAGCCGAAGCAGGACGCGGCTTGAGCCGCTTCCACACGCGTGGTCTGCCTGCGCACTACGGCCCAGGCCCATAATGGAGCTGAGGGCGGAGACCCAAGTGGGTCCGTCATTTACGGGATAGGCCGCCGATTTGCGAAAAGTCGGCTTCCGTCGCACATGGCATCGCCTTTCGCGGCTTGTCCATGGCGCACGGAGTGACGGGGGCGTTCCTGTGGTCCGACACCGGGACGGCCTTCGCCAAGCCGGATAGAAAAAACGAAAAAAAGTTTTCGACGTTTTGAACGCTATCAGGGTGGCCGCGTCTTTCTCCGTGGTAGTCAGTTCTACGGTTTGCTTGGTGTTAGGTCATTGGGCCGTCTCGAGGGGTCGAGACGGCCCTCCTTTTTTTTCAGGGGGTCACCAATGGGCGTAGTCGCCCTTTTCGAGCCCCTTCGCGAATTCGACCAGCAGGCGCACGCAGCGTTCCACGTCTTCGAGGTCCACGACCTCGCTCGGGGTGTGCATGTAGCGGAGGGGGATGCTGACGAGGCCGGTCGCCACGCCGCCGCGACCCATCTGGATGGCGCGGGCATCGGTGCCGGTCGGCCGGGGGTCGGCCTCGATTTGATAGGGAATCTTGGCCTTCTTGGCGGCCTTGAGCAGGCGGTCGTAAATCTTGGGGTTGATATTCGCGCCGCGGCAGAGGATGGGGCCGCCGCCGAGCTTGGTCTCGCCATACTTGCGGTTGTCGCAATCCGGGTGATCGGTCGCGTGACCGACGTCGATGGCCACGGCGATGTGCGGATCGACCAGATAGGTGGAGGTAATCGCGCCGCGGGTGCCAATCTCCTCCTGCGAAGTCGCGACGCTCACGACCTTGGCCGCCAGAGGCTTTTTCTCCTTCGCCAGGCGGATGAGCGTCTCGCCGACGATGTAGGCGCCGACCTTGTTGTCGAAGGCGCGGGCGGTGCCGATGCTGCCGTTGAACAGCTCCAACTCATGGTCGTAGGTGGCCACGTCGCCGATGCTCACGCGGTCGAGAGCCTCGGCCTTTGAGCGCACGCCGATGTCGATCCAGATTTCGTGTTTTTTGGGGACTTTCTTGCGATCCTCCTCGTCCATCAGGTGGATGGCGCGCTTGCCGGTGACGCCCTTTACCGGTCCGCCGGCAGTCTGGATGATGACGCGGCGGCCTGAGATCACGCTCAGATCGTGGCCGCCGATGGTGTCGAAATAGATGAAGCCGTCCTTGTTGACGTAGGTGAGGATGAGGCCGAGTTCATCCATGTGCCCCGCGAGCATGAGCACGGGGTCGCCCTTGGGGTTGAGCGTGGCGATGCGGTTGCCGAGGGCGTCGTTGGCGTAGGTATCGGCGGCCGGTTTTACGTGCCGATCAAAGACGGCCTGAGCCTCTCCTTCGTAGCCGGAGGGCGAACGGGCATGGAGCAGTTCGGCGAGAAACTCGGGGACGCGGTAGGACGACATGGGTTTTAGTCTCGCGCCGCAGGGCGAGGGGGCAAAGCGTTTTTGCCGAATGACGATTTATCCCGCCATCGACATCAAGTCCGGCCGCTGTGTGCGGCTCACGCAGGGTCGCGCCGATCAGGAGACCATCTATGCCGAGAATCCGGCGGAGGTCGCCGCGCAGTTTCGCGCCGCGGGGAGCGCGTGGGTCCATGTCGTGGACCTCGACGGCGCGTTTGCCGGCGAGCCGCAGAATCTCGCCGCCGTGCAGGCCATCGCGGCGCTGGGCATGAAGGTCCAGCTCGGCGGCGGCCTGCGCACCCGGGCGAGCGTGGAGCGCGCGCTGGGTTTCGGCGTCAGCCGGGTGGTCATCGGCACGCGCGCGGCCGAGAGCGAGGCGTTCGTCGGCGAACTCGTGCAGGCCTTCGGCGACAAAGTCGCCGTCGGGATCGACGCGAAGAACGGCCAGGTCGCCGTGAAGGGCTGGGTCGCCACCGCGGCGATGACCGCCATCGCGCTGGCCCAGCGCATGGACGCTCTCGGCGTCGCCACCCTCATCCACACCGACATCGGGACCGACGGCATGCTGACCGGCCCGAACTTCCCCGCGCAGGAAGCGATGCTCGCCGCCGGCAAATTCCGCGTGATCGCCAGTGGCGGGGTCAGCCGCCGGGAGGATGTGGTGAAACTCGCGGCGCTCGCCCGCCAGCACGCCAACCTCGACGGCGTAATTGTCGGCAAAGCGCTCTACGAAAAACGCGTCGACTTGCCGGACCTGCTCGCGATCGCGCGCGGGTGAGCCGAACCTCGAGTAGTTGAAGTCTATGCGCCCCGTCTGAAACGCCGGCGGATAAACACGACGGCCGCATCGAGCAGCAAACCGAAGGCAAGGCACTGCATTACCCATGCAGCCAAAGCGGCAGGTTCATTTACTGCTGGATGACCGCCTTGGCCGAGCCAATGCGCCACAAACACTCCGGCCATAAATGGGAAAAAAGTGATAGCTTGGAGGACAGAATTGTAGCTCGCGCCAAGGCTGTGCGCCGCCCACGCGGCGAGATGTAGCATCGCGACTCCGAGTAGCACGACCGTTACATGCCAATGCATTTTCATGGCCTGGCTCTTTTCCAGTTCACGTAGATCTCCTCGACCCTTGTCCGCGCCCACGGCGTTTTGCGCAGGAACACCAAACTCGACTTGACCGTCGGGTCGAACATGAAGCAGCGCACGGGCACGCGTGCGGCCAGTTCGCGCCAGCCGAATTCCTCGACCAGCTCGGTGAGCAGGCGCTCCAGCGTGACGCCGTGGAGCGGGTCGCGGGATTTGGGTTGTTCCATGCGCGTGAGCTTTTGCACCGGCTCCAGGCGAGGCAAGGTCGCGATGAATTCGCGTGATTCGCACCGGACGAGTCGTTTCGCTGCCACCATGATGCTTGTTTCGACCGCCACGCTCGCCACCCACCTCGACGATCCCGCATGGATCGTCTTTGACTGCCGGCACGATCTCGCCGACCCGGCGAAGGGCGCCCGCCTCTACGCCGAGGGCCATGTCGCGGGCGCGCACTTCGCGGGCGTGGACACCGATCTTTCGGGGACGAAGACGGGCCGCAACGGCCGTCATCCTCTGCCGACACCGGAGGCCTTCGCGGCGTTTCTCGCGCGCCACGGCGTGAGCGAGACCTCGACCGTGGTCGCCTACGACGACGCCGGGGGCCTCTACGCCGCGCGCCTGTGGTGGATGGCCCGTTGGATCGGCTTGGCCAACGTGGCGTTGCTCGACGGCGGCTGGCCGAAGTGGATCGCTGAACGACGTGCGGTGACGAAAGAGATACCCGTGCCGCGCGCCGCCACGCTGCGGGCGCGTCCGACCCCTGGCGTGCTGTGGGATGCGGACGAGGTGCTGCGGCGAATCAGTGAACCGACCTCCGCGCTCATTGATGCGCGCGCCGCCGAACGCTACCGCGGCGAAGTAGAGCCGATCGATCGCGTGGCGGGACACATCCCGGGTGCGTTGAACCGGTTCTACAAAGCGAACCTCAACGCCGATCTCACACTGCGGCCGGCCGCGGAGTTGCGGCGCGAATTCGAAACCTTGCTCGCCGGGCGGCGCCCCGAGGAGGTCGGCCACCAATGCGGCTCCGGCATCACGGCCTGCGCGAATCTCTTCGCGATGGAATACGCCGGGCTCTCCGGATCGAAGCTCTATGCCGGTTCGTGGAGCGAATGGATCGCCGACCCCGCGCGGCCGGTGGCCAAGGGATAGGCCTCTACGCGGGCTTCCGCGCCGTCACTATGCTGCGGTCGGCTGCGGTCGGCTCGTAGGTGAAGCCGACGAAGCCTGCCGCCTCCAGCATCTCCGCCATCTCGGCGATCGAGTAGCACCTTCCCTCGGTCACGCTCATGAGGAGCGCGGAGTATTTTGCGACGGGCAGGGGGCCGGTCTTGTCGGCGTTGAGATGCGCGTCGTGGACGATGAGCATGCCATCGGGCTCGAGCGCGGCAAAAGAGGCGGCGAGGAGGGGCGCGACCTTGTCGGTGTCCCAATCGTGCAGGACATTCGAGTAGAGATGCAGGTCGCAGCCCAAAGGCAGCGGATCGCTGAACATGTCGCCGGCGATCACATCCACGCGCTCGTCAAAGCCGCGTTGCCGGATCATCGTGCGCGCGATGCCATCGACGGGCGGGCGCTCGAAGACCGTGGCGGAAAGGTGGGGGTGTCGAGCGACCACGGCGCACGCGTAGATGCCCGAGCCGCCGGCGATATCGAGCAGGCGGTTGCGACCGGAGACGCCCAGCTTGGCGGCCATCGCCGCCCCGAGGTAGGCGCCGCGGCAATCCATCGCCGCCGTGAAGGTCTTGGCAAATTCGTCGGTGAGCATCGCCTCGCTCCACGGTTTTTCGTGGGCGTAGCTGCCCCAGTTCGCGGGGCGGCCCGTGCGCAGGATCTTCACGAAGTCGCGCACGACGGGCCGCTCCTTGAGCGAGGCATAGTAGGGCCCGAGGAAAAACGGCGACGTGCTCACGAGATGCTCGCGCGCCAGCTCGGTGACATGAAACACGCCGCCCTCACCGCGCACATAGCCGCTCGCGCCGAAGAGCGTCAGCATCACGTCCGTCGGCCGCGGTGTGATGCCATGCTCGCGGCAAATCTCCCCAAGTGTAGCCGGGCGGGCGGCGAGCCGCGTGAAAAAATCGAACTCGGTGATCGCAGCGGCGATCAAATCGACGGCGTAGAGGCCGTCGCGGTAGCGGTAGAGTTCGAGCGGATCGGTGCGGGGCAGGGCGGTGAGGTCCATGACGGACTTTTCCATTGCGGCAGTCGCGAGGAATGCGCAAGCCCTTGGGTTTTCCCATGCTCGTCCACACCGTTTATTTCTGGCTGAAACCTGAACTCACCGCCGCGCAGCGCGCGGATTTTCGCAAGGGCGTCGAATCGCTCGGCAAGATCAAGTCGGTGGAGAAAATCTACGTCGGCGCGCCCGCGAAGACCGTGAAGCGCCCGATCATCGAGGACTCCTACTCGGTGGCGCTGACCGTCGTATGCCGCGATATCGCCGCGCACGATGCCTACCAGATTGATCCGATCCACCTGGAGTTTGTGAACGCGTTCAAGACCTTCTGGAACAAGGTCCAGATCTACGACGCGGAGTGAGTTTGCGCGGCGATTGACCGGCTCGCCGCGCGCCGCCACAACGACGCGCCATGTCCGGAAAGAAGCACACCTCGCTCGACCGCGTGCTCGGGCGGCTCGACACGCTCGACGCCGTCAACCTCGCGAACCTCGTGCAGCGCCTCGCGCGCGAACGCGGGCTCTTCGAGGAGATCTTCAACACGCTGCAGGAGGGCATCCTCGTCGTGCGCGACGACGGGGCAATCGACTACGCCAATTCATCCGCGCACCGGCTGCTAGGCGTGGGCGAGGAGGGGCTGGCGGGACAGACGTTGTGGCGGCTGGTGCCAGGGTTGCGCACCTCGTTTGGCGGGGCGCTCGACGAGGATTCCGCGGAGGCGGCGCCGATCGCGGCGCGGGAGTTTGAGCTGACCTACCCGGAGCCGCGCACCGTGCGGCTCTACATGGTGCCGTTTCGCACGGCGACCAGCACGCGCGAGCGGCGATTCGCCGTGATCCTCAATGATGTGAGCCGGGAAAAGCAGTCCACCGAGGATCGCATCGAGAGCGAGCGCACCTCCTCGATTCTGCTGCTGGCCGCGGGCGTGGCCCATGAGCTGGGCAATCCGCTCAACTCGCTCACGATCCATCTGCAGCTCATGAAGCGAAAGCTAAAGAAGCTCCGCGCGGGCAAGGAGGCGGAGTCGCTCGCCGAGTCGGTCCGCATCTGCCACGAGGAAGTGACGCGGCTCGACGGCATCATCGGAAACTTCTTGGAGGCGATCCGCCCGCGGCCACCGGACTTGGCGAATGCAGACTTGAACGACATCCTCGCCGAGGTGCTGCGCTTTCAGCACCGCGAGCTGGAGGATCGCGGCATCACCGTCGAGGCGGAGACCGGCGGACTCCCGGCGGTGCTCGCCGATCGCAACCAGATCAAGCAGGTGTTTTTCAACCTCACGAAGAATGCCATGGAGGCGATGCGTCCTGGCGGGGCGCTGAAAATCAAATCACACGCGGACGACGACTCGGTGTTTCTCCTGTTTGCCGACACGGGCAGCGGCATCAAGCAGGAGGATCTCGTGCGGCTCTTTCAGCCCTATCACACGACGAAGTCCGGCGGCCACGGGCTCGGGCTGATGATCGTGCAGCGCATCATGCGCGCACACGGGGGGCAAGTGGGCATCGAGAGCAAGGAGGGCGTCGGCACGATCGTGACGCTGCAATTCCCGCGCAAGGACCGGCGTGTACGGATGCTGAAGTAGCGGACGGGCTCCGCTATTTTTGCAGGCGCTCGAATTCCTTGCGGAGGGAGTCGGCGATGATGTTTTTCACGATCACGACCTGCTGCTCCTTCTTGCCGCCGGTGCGCACGGCGAGTTTGAGCGGGATTTCGTCGCTGGTGACGCCGAGTTGGGAAATCATGGGATCGAGCGTGCCCTTCTCGCCCGGGGCGAGCTTCAGCTTGGGCGGGCGCACGGCGAAATTGCCCAAGTCAGAGTTGACCTCGGTGATCTCGATTTCGATGGGTTCGGCGCCACGGTTCTCGAAGGCGACGCGGAGCGTAACCGGCGGCATCGGGCTGCCGGCGGCGCGCCGCGCCCGGGCCTGCCGAATGTATTCCGCCATCGCCTCCTTCTGCTCTTCCTCGGAATCGCCGCCGCCGATGTTGTAAACCTCGGTGAAGGCGCCGGCCTCGTCGCGGCGATTGCGACGGCCCTCGTCCTCGAAGCCTCCGGGCCGGCGCTTGCCGGCGGCGCCCGGGCCGCGATCAAAGCCGCGGCTGACGGTCGCGAGGGCGGTGATTTTGCCGTCGAGGAAGGTGCCTTCACCACGCATCGCGACGGGGCGCTCGACGGACTGTTTGGTCGCCTCCTCCATCATGAGATCGCGCGGGCCAGTGTGGGAATTGCAGCCCGCGAGGGCGAGAACCACGGCGAGCGTGCTGGTGGCGCCGAGGACGGCGGGGAGGAGGACCGGGTGCTTCATGGGAGTGCGTTGGACGTCAAGCGGAGGCAAAGGTTGCCGGGAACGCAAGGGTGCGCGCACGCCCGCGTGGAATCGAATCTTTCTGGCCTCAAGCGCGTCTTGCGTCATCACAACGATGCGCTCCGCATGGAATCAACTTCAACGACCGATCTGGCCGACCTTGTGCGCCGTGCCCAAAAGGGCAACGAATCCGCGCAGCGTGAGCTCATCATCCTCTATCAGCACCGGGTCGCGGGATTCGTCTACGCCATGACCAGCCGCAGCGATTACGTGGAGGACCTTTCCCAGCAGGTCTTCATCAAGATGGTGCGGGCGATAGATCGCTTGCAGGCGCCGGCCCAGTTTGAATCGTGGCTGTTTCGGCTCGCGCGCAACACCTGCATCGACCAGCTGCGGCGGCAGAAGCTGCGGCGAATTTTCCTCCCCTTTGGCGACGAGCACGAAAACATCCCCGAACCTCCCGGGGCGGTTGATTCCGAGGAACTGGATGCGCTCCGGCACGCGCTCGCGCAACTCCGCCCACAGGACCGCGCGCTGCTCGCCCTTGTGCAGGAGGGCCGGAGTCACGCCGAAATTTCCGATATTCTCAACGTCAGCGTCGCCGCGGTGAAGGCCCGTCTCCACCGTGCGCGCGAACATCTCCGCGAACACTACACGCCTTAACATGAAACCTGAACCCGCCGCTTGGGAAGCCCTCCGCCGCCACGCCACCGCGCAACTGCACGGGGGGTTCGCCGATCGTGTCCTTCGCCATGCCCATGGCCCTGCCGACGGGACTTGGCGGAGTCTGTTTGCCGCCGGGGCCCGACGTCTCAGCCCCGGTTTCGCCGACCGTGTGCTGCGCGCGGCCCGGGTGGCCACGGAACTCCCGTCGCTGGGCAGCCATATTGCCGTGAGCGCGGCCACCGCCATCGTCTGCCTGGCCGCGGTCCTTTTCGTGCACAAACGCTCCGTTGATCGGGACGACGCCCGTAATCTCGCGGAGTGGGGGCGTATCATTGAGATCGCCGACGACGAATCGGTATGACGATGAGAGTGCTAGTCGCATTGCTAACGATCGCGGTCTTCCTGGCCGGATATGCGGCGCGCGTGCTCACCGAGCCCTCGCAGGCTGTGCCACCGGTGCCCGCCGCCATCACCACAGAGCTGGCTCCTTCGGCCGGAGGGACCGTCAACAAGTCGTCCACACCGGCCCTCGACCGCGCCAAGCTCGTGGCCGAGATCACCAAGTTGCGCCCGCAGATCGTGGCCTACACCGCTCAGGTCACCGAAATTGAGGATGAGTTCGAGGTTGAGTTCGTGAAACTGCTCAACCCCGTGCAACGCGAGAAACGGATTGCGGACAAAAAGCGATACGCCGAACGCGACGCCAAGAAAATCGCCGACCGCACTCCCCTCAGCGATCGCGACATCCAGATGGCGCAGGAACGCCCGCTCACCTCCATCTACTGGCAGGTCACGGTGACGCCGCGCCTGGAGCAGCTGACCAAGGACTATACGCTCAACGCCGCCCAGCAGACGAGCGTGCGATCGCTGCTCGCGCTGCGCCGCACGAAATATTTTGCGCTGCTCGATGCGACACCGCATCCGAGCATCCGGCTTAGCCGGCTCGCGCCGCTCATCGAGCGGGTGGCGGCGCCCGGCAAGTAGCCCGGAGAAAATTTAGTGGAGCAAGGCGCCGCCGGCGCCACAGTCGCCGCATGGCCAAATCTCCGCTCGCCGGACTGAGTGTGTTGCTGCTCGAGGACGAGGTGCTGCTGCGCAAGCGCCTGCAGGGTTTTCTCGAAAAGGAGGGTGCGGAGGTGACGGCTGTGCCCGAGGTCGCAGCGGCGCGGCAGGCCCTTGAGTCGATGGCCTTCGATGCGGCGCTCATCGACGTGAATCTGCCCGATGGCCGCGGCACCGATCTGTTGCGTGAAAAACGTTTCGCGCCCACCACGACCGTGATCGTGATGACGGCCGAGGGCGGGGTTGCCGGCGCAGTCGAAGCCGTGCGGGCGGGCGCGGCGGACTATCTGGTGAAGCCGTTCGATCCGGAGGAATTGCCGGTGCGGCTTACGCAGGCGCGGCGCAGCCGGCAGGCCAAGCGCGCGGACGAATTCCGCCGCGGCCAGGAAAATGATTTGGTTTTCGGCGAGAGCCTCGCCGCCGTGCGGGAGCAGCTCGCCAAGATCACCGCCGCCGATCGCCGCTTGAGCGGCCATCTCCCCCCGGTGCTAATCGAAGGCGAGACGGGCACAGGCAAAACCGCCATCGCCCGCTGGATTCACCGCAACGGTCCGCGCGCCGACGAACCGCTGATCGAGTTGAATTGTTCGGCTCTGCCCGATGCGCTGGCTGAAGCGGAGCTTTTTGGTCATGAAAGGGGGGCGTTTACCGACGCCAAAGCGGCGCGAATTGGCCTGATGGAGGCGGCCGACGGCGGCACACTCTTCCTCGATGAATTGCCAAGCCTCGCCTCCGGCTTGCAGGCCAAGCTCCTCACGGCCATCGAGGATCATCAGCTCAGGCGGGTCGGCGCATCGCGCACGATTGCGGTGGATGCCCGCATCATCGCAGCGACGAATGCCGATCTCGGCGTCTTGGTCGAGGAAGGGAAATTCCGCGCCGACCTTTTGCATCGTCTGGATTTGTTTCGCGTTCGGCTGCCTCCGTTACGCGAGCGCGGGCAGGACATCATCACACTTGCGGAGGAATTGCTCGCACGGGTGAGCCGGCGCTACGGGCAAAAGGCGCCGGAGATTCCGGCGGAGGGGCGGCAGCGCCTGCTGGCTCATCGCTGGCCGGGTAACGTCCGCGAACTCGCCCATGAAATCGAGCGAGCGGTCGTGTTTGGTGGCGCCGGCGGCCTCGCCTTTTCGCATCTCGGAGGTGGCGGGAACGGAGGCAGCGCGATGGGCTGGATGAAACCGAACTTCGTCTTTCCTCCGAACGGTTTTTCGATGGAAGCGGCGATCGACGAGTTGGTGGCGCTCGCTGTCAAACAAGCCGAGGGCAACGTGTCTGCTGCGGCGCGTCTGCTTGGCGTTTCGCGTGATGTCGTGCGGTATAGGCTCAAGAACGGGCAGGAGAACATGCCAAATGGGGAATAGTCCGCGCCTCCGCATGGCGGATGGGTCACATTACCCACTCTGGTCATGTGGACCTGACCCTATGAAACAGCATTAAATGTTCATACATAAATAGAAATGTGATATCCATGGGTTGGCACAGCCATTGCAAAGGTTGGGTCACACATGATGCTCGCCGACATTATCCGCCGTTTCACCGCCCTCGCGCTTTTCGCGATGGTGCTGACTTCGGTGGGTGCGGCGGAATCGCCTAGAGATGCGGCGAAAGCAGCGGCGGCTGACAGCCGCAAAGCCGCACAAGAGCAGATCAATGCCGAGCGCCGCAAGATGGTGTCCGACTACGAGGCGCTCGCGAAGCAGCTCAAGGATGCTACGGAAGCTCAGCGGAAAGAAATCATCGCAAAGCTGGAGGAGCAGAAAAAAAACTTTCAGGAAACCATGGACGCGCTGCACAAGGCGATGCGCGAGGATGACCGGAAGCGCCGGCAAAACGCCGTGTCGGGTCCGGGCAAGCGATAACTTTTTCAGGCGTAATATCTCGGCGTAATGTCAGTCAAAAGGGGCGGTCGCCATCGGCGGCCGCCCTTTCTTCTTTACCTCGTCTTTTTCCGAACATGGCTTGAGCCGTCCGGTCTGCACCGCACACTTTGGTGCCATCTGTTCCTGTCCGATTGTGTCGTTTCTCCCCCGCATCGTCATAACTTTTCTTGGAGTCCTGACCCCGACCCTCGCTGCGGGAGCGGCAGGTGACTCGTCCGTGAGGATTTCCGAATTGCCCCCGGAGCTCGCGGCGCTCCTTGTGCCTCCTTCCCCGTGGGGCGTTTCATCCCGCGTCGAGACGAGCTTTGGTTTCAAGGACAACCTGCTCCTCAGCAGCACGGCTGAGGAGCGCAGCTCGTTCATCCGCGGCAGCGCCGAACTCGTTGTGCTGCGGCTGCCAACCGGCGCATTTGACTATTCCATGCTGACTGAGGTTCGCGGCACCCGCTATTTCGCCGGGGAGGCCACGAAGCACGATGCCCGCGCATACTTGTTCTCCGAAATCGGCTGGAAGCCGCGTAAAACGTTGCGGTTCTCGTTTCCAGTGATCGGCTATTATCGCGATGAGGTCATCGACCAATCGGATACGGATTTCCGCCGCGACTTGACGGCGATCAAGGTCGGCGGTGTCAATATGGGCCCCGCCGTGCGGTGGACCTTTCATCCGGATTGGTGGCTGGAGGCGCAGGGCGGGGTCGAGCGCAAGCGCTTCCGCGTCGGCTCCAATGACAGCGACATAGGCGAGGGTGCGCTAAGGCTAGGCTGGAAACCCAGTGAGCGCGTGAAACTCCGATTCACAGCTGAACGTCGTTGGCGCGATTACGATTCGCGCCTCGGTCTCACGAGCGCCGGCCGCGAGTTGGATCAGCGCTTGAAGGTCGCCGAGCGCCGGGGTGAGGTGCGCGTTGATTTCACTTGGGATCGATCGGGCAAGTGGAGTTCCTCGCTGCGTTCCGGTGCCTTCGACTATCGCGATAACGCCTCCGGGTTTCTGAACTATGGGCAATTCTTCGTGAGCCATGAATTGGAGTGGAATGGCGGGCCATGGCTGGTGCGGCTTGGCGCCTCGGCCCGTCGGGCCGCTTACGATGTGCAGAAAGTGGGCTTTGGCTCTCCGCCGCCGCTTATCCGCGAAGACTTCGACGCTGATTTGCTGGTGGAACGGAAAATCAGTAAATGCTGGACTGTGCTGGCCAAGTTTATCTGGGAACGCAGCCGTTCGAATGACCACCTGTCATCGTATGTGATGAACGAAGGCTTGCTTGGCTTGCGCTGGAATTGGGACAAGTAGTCCCGTTTCCGCGCGATGTCCGCCACCCTCCACCCCAGCTCCGGCCGCTTTGCGCACTTTGGCGTGCTCGCTTTGACGGTGCTTGTGTTTGGCGGCGTGGTGCTCGCGGTCACATTCGGTCTGCGCTCCGACCTGCGTGATCAGATTCTGCATCGGGAGGCTATGACTCTCGGAGCCGTCGCCTCCAACCACATTGACAACAGTGCCGCCGATCTGGGGGGGCTCGCTCCGGCGGAGGTGCCGGGTGCGCTGCTAGTGGCCGTGCTGAAATCTTCACTGCTTCGCGGTGTTGTCGGCGTCAGGGTGTTCAACTCGGATCGAAGACTCAACGCGTCGTTTCCCTATGCTTGGTCCGAGGCGCCGCCGTCAGCTGTGGATTGGGCGCAGGTCGCGGCTGGCAATGTCGTGGCGCGTCTCCATCCCCGCATGGCGCGCGAGGAAATCGACGGTCTTCCTTCCGAGGGAATCCCGGAAGGTCTGGTGGAAGCATGGGTGCCGCTGCGCCGCGGTGCTTCGGCGGACTTCCTCGGTGCCGCGCATTTCTGGATCGAGGCCGGCGCCACGATGGCCGAACTTGCTGAGCACGACCGTCGGCTCCTCGTCCAAGCAGCGCTGGCATGGGCTGCCGGATCGGCTGTGATTGGTCTCGCCCTGCTGGCGGCGCTGCGTCGCCTGCGGGCCGCCAACGCCCAGTTGCGGGCGCGTCGCGACGACTTGGAGCGCGCCAACCGCGAGCTCGTGCTTGCGGCCAAGACCTCCGCCCTGGGTGCTGTCGCCGCGCATCTGATGCACGAGATAAAGAATCCACTCGCCGGACTTGAGTTGATCGTGGCGGGGCAGGGCGATCCTGCGATGCGCAGTGACAACGGCGGCGAGCTGGCCGCGGCCTCTGAGCTTACGCGACGCTTGCGCACGATGGTGAACGACATAGCCGCGGTGCTGCACGACGAGCAGACCGGTGCGAAATTCGAGCTGACCTGTGCGGAAATCGCGGAGATTACCGTCGCAAAAGTCCGCGGCGAGGCCGGCGCGCGCGGCGTTTCCGTTGAAAGTGTGGTGCAGGGTGACGCACCGATCGCTGGCCGGCGGGCCAACCTCGCGATCCTCGTTCTGCGCAATCTGCTCCAGAACGCGATCGAGGCCGCGCCGCGCAACGGACGCGTCAAGCTCATCGCCCGCGCGCTGCCCGATGGCGGCGCGGAATTTTTCGTCGACGACAACGGCCCCGGCTTGCCGGCCGCGGTGCGCGATCGGCTCTTTCAGCCGTGTGTCAGCACCAAGCCCGGCGGCAGCGGCCTCGGCCTCGCCATCAGCCAGCGGCTTGCGCAACAGGTGGCCGGACGCCTAGAACTCGTGCGCAACGGAGAATCCGGATCGAGCTTCCGACTTGTGTTGGACAGCGAGGCATGATTCGAGCCCAGCCTGCAAAAATGCCGCGCACATCTCCGGGCTTTTGCCGTTGAACCTTCCGCCCGCCGTCGTCGTGCGCGCGAGAGTTTTGCCTTGCTCGCGTGCCTGCTGGGCAGCCTGACGGCTTTGCTCGGCCAGACCGAGGGCACGCGGCAGTGGTCCTATGCTTTGTCGGGTTTCACCGTTTCATCTCCGGCCCTGAGCCCCGACGGGCAGACGATCTATATCGGCACGGAGACCACGGGTCGTGCGGGGCGCATTCTCGCGATTCCGAGCAACGGCGGCTTGCCGCGATGGGTGGTGAATCGCCCGCAAGGCATCGATGCTTCGCCCACGGTTGACACCGACGGGACGGTTTACATCGGCGGCTACGACGGAAAGTTTCTCGCGCTCAATCCCGCCAACGGTGTCCCCCGTTGGGAAATCAATGTCGGGGCCTTCATCACGAGCAGTGCCGCTGTCAGCGAGGGTGGCGTGATCTACTTCGGTGGAGGCGACTCAAATCTTTGGGCAGTCAACCGTGACGGCACGGTGCGCTGGCGGTTTGCGGCAGGAAGCTGGATCGATTCTTCGCCGGCGATCGGAGCGGATGGCACGATCTATTTTGGGTGCAATGATCGCATCGTCTATGCGGTGACGTCCGCCGGCCTGGAGAAATGGCGTTTCGATACGGGCAGCCCGGTGCCCGGCTCACCTGCGATCGGAGCGGATGGCACCGTTTACATCGGCTCACTGAACCAGCGCATCTACGCCTTGAATCCGGTTGATGGCTCGGTGAAGTGGCAGCGTCTGACCAACGGCGAGGTGCGCGCTTCGCCCGTCGTTGGCGCCGACGGCACGGTTTACCTCGGCTCGCTCGATCGAAATTTCTACGCGCTGCGTCCGGAGGATGGGAGCGAGCGTTGGCGCGCAACGTTCCCCGCTGAAATATGGTCGACCGCGGCTGTGCGCAACGACGGCGTGATTATCGTGGGCGCCGACGACGGGATCGTGCGCGCACTCAATCCGGGGGACGGCTCGATCCGCTGGGGCTACAACACGGCGACTGGGCCGGGCAACCTGATCGAATCGTCACCCATCGTCGTGAGTGACGGCTCGATCTACGTGGGCTCACTCGACGGATTTCTCTACAAGATTAACGGCAACGGCGCGGGTTTGTCGGGCGTCGGCACCTGGCCGGCCTTTCGGCGCGATGCCGCCCGGGGTGGTCGTGCGTCCACCGTGAGCGGCGGTGGTCGTTTGCTGAACCTCTCGACGCGGGCCCAAGTAAGCGGCTCCGAGACGCTGATTGCGGGCTTTGTGGTGCAGGGCGGTGACGAGCGCGTCCACCTGATGCGTGGCATCGGTCCGGCGCTTTCCGCCTTCGGCTTGGCCGGCATGCCCGATCCCAGGCTGCAAGTGTTCTCGGGCAATATCGTAATCGCGACGAATGAGGACTGGGGCACCAATACCGGTGGTTTTTCCGTGAGCGAAACGGCGGCGGCCGTGGGCGCGTTTCCACTTCCAATCGATAGCAACGACGCGGCGATCGTGCTGCCCCTCTCCGCCGGGCTCTATTACACCCATATCACCAGCGTTGATGGGCGCGGAGGCGTCGCACTGGTGGAGGCCTACGATGCTCCCGCCGGCGATCCTCGATCACGGCTCGTCAACGTCTCAACCCGCGGCCGGGTGGGCGTGGGCGCGGACTCATTGTTCGCCGGTGTGAGCGTAGGCGGGCCACGGCGCAGCCGGCTGCTCATGCGCGCGATCGGGCCGGGGCTCACACAGTTTGGCGTCGGCGGCGTGCTGGCTCGGCCGACCATGATGCTGTTTACTCCGGCGGCGGGCGGTGGCCAGACGCTGCTGGGCACCAACACCGGCTGGACGAGCAGCGGCGCTGTCTACGACATCGCGGCGGCGGCTCGGCTGGTGCAGGCTTTTCCGCTGCTCGAATCGAGCGCCGATTGCGCGATGGTGGTTACCGTCGAGCCCGGCAACTACACCATCCAGGTGTCGGGTGTCGGGAATACGACGGGCGAGGCGCTGGTGGAGATCTACCATCTGCCGTAGGAATGGGGCGCCGGGAAACTGCTTGCCACTGTTGGCGAGGTGCGGAGACTGCCCGCGCCATTAACGGCGCCCAACGACACCAAGCCAACACGCGGGCGCACGCCCGCTTTTTTCGGACGACATGGACGACAACGCACCCAAGGAGAATCCGCCCGCGGATTTCAACAAACTCGACCTGACCCAGCTTCAGGGGTTCAGCTTCGGCACCCAGTGGACGCAGGAGAAGCCTTCCGCGCCCGGCAGCCGACGCGAAGGCGACTCCCGTGATGATCGCCCGCGTCGTGACGGGGCGGGAGCCGACAAGCGGGATCGGCGCGCTTTTCGCCGGCCGGCAGGCCCGGGTGGCGAGGGCGGTGGCCCTGTGGATCCTTCCGGTGAGCGTCGGGCTCCGCGCGAAGGTGGCGGCGATTACCGCGGTGGTCCGCGGCGAGAAGGCGGCTATGGCGGCGGAGGCGGTGGTGACCGTGGTTCACGCGCACCCTACGGCGGCGGCCATGGCGGGTCCGGTGGCTACCAAGGCCGTGGCGCCCCGCAGGATCGGGGGCCTTACGACAGTCCGTATTACGCGACGACGTTTTATCCGGAGGACACGAGCTTCAACACCCTCGTGCAGACCATCCGCAAGTCCTGCCGCACGGTGGAGCTTTTCGAGATCGCGCGCACGGTCGTCGCGAAGACGGATCGGTTCGTGGTCGTCGTCGCGCACAAGCCCCGCGGCGGTGCGGATGCAGGTGACCGAGCTGCTTCGGCCGAGCCCGCATCTCGCCCGGTGTTTCACATCTCGGTGCCGGATGGACTCCCGTTCGAAAGCGATGATGCCGCGGTTGCGCACGTCCTCAGCAAGCATCTCGATAAATTCTTCGATACCTCTGAAGTCGAGGTCGAGCCTCCGAAGGGGAACTTCCAAGTCATCAATCGTTGCGGCGTGACGGGTGAGCTGCTCGGGCCGCCGAATTATCACCGCTACAACCAGATTGTGCAGCAGCACTACACCGCCACGCTCGCGAGTCGCATGGGGCCCGAGGCCTTTCGCAGCCGGATTGAGACAGTCCGCGATCCGGAGGTCGTGAACCAATGGCTGGCCAAGATGAAGAAAACCACGCGCTACACGTGGAAGCTGGCTGCCGCCAAGCCTGCCGCTGCACCCGACTCCGAGGCCGCTCCCGCCGCGGACCCAGCGCCGGCCGGCGACCCATCCGCCGCTGCGCCCGTGGCCGAGGCTCCGGCCACGCCGCCAGCACCTGCATTCGATGCCCTCGAAGACGCGCGCGTCTTCCTGCTCACGCAGGCGCGCGACAAGGTCGTGCGCACGAGCGACACCGCGCGTTTCCACGGCAAAGTCGCCGAGACGATGCCGCCTGGCGAAATTCGGCACGCCGTCGAGGGGGCGCTAGAGCGCCAGCGCCGCTTCCCGCTCGACACGGCGAACGCCCTCCGCGGCCGGCTGCGCCGCGAGCATTTCACCATTTTCAAGAAGGGCTCCAAGGGCGTGTCCTACGTCTGCGCGGTGAAGCGGAAATTCCGCGTCCCGGGCCAGACCTTTGCCGACAGCATCGGCGCCCTCATCTCGTTCATCGAAGCCAACCCGATGGTGCGCGCGAGTGAACTTGCGCCCAAGTTCCTCGGCCTCGTGTTCGCGCCGGCGCCCAAGCCGGCCGAGACGACGCCTCCGCTCCCCGCTGAGGGTGAGGTTTCCACAGCTCCTGCCGGCGAGGCACCCAAGGCGGAGCCGAGCCTTTCAATCGATGATCGCGCGCGGCTCGCTCGTATGCAGGGTGACCTCGTGTGGCTCGTGCGCGAAGGTTACGTGACCGAGTTCATCGATGGCCGGCTCTTTGCGCCGCCGCCGATGGTCGAGGCGCGGAAAAAGGAAATCGAAAGCGAGGAGCACGATCCCGAGAACTTCCCCGAAGCCCCGGTGAGTGAGGCCGAGCCTGCTCCTGCAGCCACTGCAGAGTCGCCCGCGCCGAGCACCGAATCATCTGTGCCGGCCGCCGAAGCAACTCCTGCGGAGGAAAAGCCCGTCGATCCCGCCCCGGCTTCGTAAGCGGGGCGAGTCGCTCGCCCACGGTGGAGACAGCCAGAAGAGGCTGTCTCGCCGCCGTGCTACCGTAGTCGGATGCTGTGCCTTTGATCCGGGGTGATTTCCAGATCGAGGTGCAGTGCGCCGGCGGGCAGCCAGGCGGAGATTTTTTCCGGCCACTCGATGGCGAGGCACCAGGGCGAGATTAAAAAATCCTCCAGCAGCAGGTCCTCCACCTCGCGATCGCTCTCCAGCCGATAGGCGTCGAGATGGAGCAGATGGACGGGGCCGCGGTGCAGCGTGAAGATATTGAAGGTCGGGCTCGTGACATGCTCGGTTACGCCGAGACCGCGAGCGAGACCTTGGACGAAGGTCGTCTTGCCCGCGCCGAGGTTGCCATGCAGCGCGAGAGTGGAGTCAGGCGGCAGCGCGCGCGCAAACTCCGCGGCGATGGCCTGCGTTTCCTCGGCTGAGGCGGTGACGGCCCCCGCGCGCAGTCTATCGCAGATGCTCGTAGCCATGATATTCGCTGAGCTTGAGTGCGTCGGCCGGGGGATTTCTTTCCGCGACGAAATGTCCGATGCAACTGAGACGCGTGCGGGGAAAAGCCCGGCGCCAGCGGCGTTGAAACGTCTCTGAGTCGGCCGAGCGGGCCAAAGCGAAGACCAGTTCGTAGTCCTCGCCGTCCGTCACAGCCGCGCGCACATCGCACCCGGCGCGGAGGGGCAGGGCCGCGGCCACAAGCGCGGGAACGCATCCTCGCGGCGTGAGCGCGCGGAGATCTTTCGCGAGGCCGTCGCTCACGTCCATCATGGCGCGCACATCGCGCTGCCGCGCCAGCCAGCGGCCTTCGGCCAGCCGCGGTGTGAAACGAAAGTGGTGGCCGCTGCGCAGGCTGCCCCCGAGCACACCGGTCACAAAAATGCGGTCGCCCGTGCGTGCCCCCGTGCGGGTGACCACACGCGGCCCCGTGCGGGTGACCACACGCGGCCCCGTGGTTTCGCCGAGGAGTGTGAGGCTGGCGACGAGGCCTCCGGTGGCCTGCGCGATGTCGCCGCCGACGATGGCGACGCGGTGGCGCCGGGCGCAGGTGGCGAGGCCACGGTAGAATTTTTCCAGCCAAAGTTGCTTCGTGCGAGGATCGAGGGCGAGCGCGAGCACGGCGGCCACGGGTCGGCCGCCCATCGCGGCCAGGTCGCTCAGGTTGCGCTTGAGCAGTTTCTCAGCGACGGACTTGGGCGCGATGGTGTCGTCGAAGTGCTGCCCGAAAATCACGGGATCGACCGTGATCAGCTGACGGCCGCGTGAAGGCGCGAGCACGGCGCAATCATCGCCGATGCCGAAAGGCGCGCGCGGTGAGGCAGGGCCAAGCCAGCGGCGGATCGCGGCGATGACCTTTTCCTCGCCCCACGCGGCGACGGATTCCTGCGGATTGGCGGTAAAGGGGTTCATGGCGGTTGCACGAATCCGGTCAGGATTCCGATGACCGTATTCAGGTTGAACAGCGCGTGAGCGATAATCGGCACACCGATGTGGCCGGTCCGTTCGTAGGCGAGCGAGAAGAGCACAGCGAGCACGACGAGCGGTGCAAGGCTGTCGAGCCCGGCAAAAGTCCCCCAGTTCACGTGCAATGCGGCGAAAAAAATTCCCGGGAGCAGCAGCGCGACCCAGCGGGGCACCCGGCCGCGGAGAAACCGAAAGGCTCCGGCGCGAAACACCGCTTCCTCTACAATCGGGGCGACCGCCACCGCCAGCAGGATCATCGCGGCGATGAGGCCGCGGGATTCCAGGCGGGTGAGCATCAAGACCGTGTCCTGTGGTTGCGGCGGCAATCCGGCGGCCTGCGCGAGTTGCTGTGCGACCACCGCCGTGCCGGCGATGAGGGGAAAGCTCGCGAGGAAAACTGCGAAGCCGGCTGCAACCACTGCCCCGGGGCGGGCGGACGCGGAGTGCAGGCCGCGATTCACGGGGGCGAGCAGCGCGCCCGCCAGCATCCCCACCTGCATGGCGGCGCCCGCGAGCAGGGTGGCGGCATCGCCGCTGATGCCGGCGAACTTGGCGCCGAAGGCCACGAGCACGAGCAGGCCGAACGCGCCGCAAAGCACGCAGCCGCCGAAAACCAGAAAATCGACGATTGGCAGATTCCAATGCGGGAGCGGCGAGTCGCCCCAGCGGGCCCGCGCCGCGGGACTGAGTGCGACGCGCCAGAGCACGATCAGGCCGCCTGCCAGCAGCGCTGCCTGGACGTAGCCCATCACCTCGGCCGCGGAAACGTGCATGGGCGCGAGGCCTTGCTACGCCGTGATTTTTCCGCCGTCGAAGACGATGCGGCCGCCGACGATCGTGGTCTTGACGCGACCGGTGAGCGTCTGGCCGGACCAAGGGGAATTGATCGACTTGCTGAAGCCCGCCTTGGCGTCGTAGCGCCACTTTTCCGCGGGATCGAAGAGGCAAACATCGCCGGCGGTGCCGGGCGTGAGCGTCCCGCCGGGGAGCTTCATCAGTTCGGCGGGCCGGCGGGTCATGAGATCGACGACGAAGGGCAGCTTGAATTTGTTTTGCCGCACGAGGACATCGAGCGTGACGGACAGCGCGGTCTCGAGGCCGAGGATGCCGTTGGGCGCGTAGTCGAATTCCTTGTCCTTTTCGTAGTCGGTGTGCGGCGCGTGGTCCGTGGCGATGATGTCGAGCGTGCCGTCACGCAGGCCGGCGATGAGCGCCACCCGATCCTCCTCGGTGCGCAGAGGCGGGTTCATCTTGAAGTTGGTGTCGTAGGTCGCGAGCGCATCGTCGGTGAGCGCGATGTGGTGCGGCGTGGCCTCGGCGCTGATGCGCGCACCGCGCTGCTTCGCCCGGCGGATGACATCGACGGAGAACTTCGAGGAGATGTGCTGCAGGTGGATGTGCGCACCGGTGTATTCCGAGAGGATGACGTTGCGCGCGACGATCAGATCCTCGGCGGCGTTGGGCCAGCCGCGGAGGCCGAGGCGCGTCGAGACGATGCCCTCGTTCATCACGGCGCCCTGGGTCATGGAATGATCCTGGCAGTGATCCATGACAGGCAGGTCGAACATCTTCGCGTATTCGACGGCCCGGCGCATTAGGTCGTTGGACTGCACGCAGTCGCCGTCGTCGGTGATGGCGACGACGCCGGCCCGCTTGAGCGAGCCGATGGGCGCGAGGGTCTGGCCCTTCATCCCGACCGTGATGCAGCCGGTGGGATAGACGCGGATGATCGCGTCGCGCGCGACGACATCCTTCATGAGCTGGATGGTGCCGGAGTTGTCGGCGACGGGCGAAGTGTTGGGCATCATCACCACGGTGGTGAATCCGCCCGCGGCCGCGGCGCGCGAGCCGGTGCCGATCGTTTCCTTGTGGGTCTGGCCCGGCTCACGGAAGTGGACGTGGATATCGACGAGGCCGGGACAGGCGACGAGGCCGCGGGCGTCGATTTTCCTGGCGCGTTTTTTGTCCGCGGCCGAGAGCGAGGCGACGAACTTGCCGTCGCGCACAAACACATCGCCGGCGGCGTCGCGTTTGGCGGCGGGGTCGATGACGCGGGCGTTATTGATCCAGAGAATCGGCATGGCGCGGGATTATTCGACGGGGGTGACGAGTTCGGGCTGGCCCCCGGCGCAGAGGTAGAGGACGGCCATGCGGACGGCGATGCCGTTGCTCACCTGCTCGAGGATCACGCTGCGGTCGCCATCGGCGAGCTCGCTGTCGATCTCGACGCCGCGGTTGATGGGGCCGGGGTGCATGATGATCGCGCGGGGGTTGAGCCAGCTCGCGCGCGTCTTGTTGAGGCCGAACATGCCCGTGTATTCGCCGAGGGAGGGAAACAGGCCGGCGGCCTGCCGCTCGTGCTGGATGCGGAGCAGCATCACGACCTCGGCGTCGGCAAGCGCGGACTTGAGATCGTGCGAGACGCTCACGCCCATGGCCGTGAACCAGTCGGGCACCAGCGTCGCGGGGCCGACCAGCGTGACGGCGGCTCCGAGCTTGGTGAGCGCATGGATGTTCGAACGGGCGACGCGGCTGAACAAAATGTCGCCGAGGATCACGACCTTGCGGCCCCGCAACGACCCGAGGTGCTCCTTCATCGTGAACGTGTCGAGCAGGCCCTGCGTGGGATGTTCGTGCGCGCCGTCGCCCGCGTTGATCACCGGGATGTCGAGGATGCGAGAGAGGTAGAGCGGGGAGCCGGCGGCGGCGTGCCGGATGACGATCATGTCGGCTTGGAGGGCCTGGATGTTCTCGGCGGTGTCACGGAGCGTCTCGCCCTTGGTCGTGCTGCTGCTGTTGCCGTCGAGGGAGATGACATCGGCGCTGAGGCGCTTGGCGGCCATGTCGAAGGCCATGCGCGTGCGCGTGCTGGGCTCGAGGAAGAGATTGACGATGGTCTTGCCGCGGAGCGCGGGGACCTTCTTCACGCTGCGGGTGAGCGTGCGTTTGAAGGCGCTCGCGGTCGCATGGATCTGGTCGATCTCGGCGAGGGAGAGTTCCTCGACGGTGAGGAGATGGCGGCGGGTCCAGGACACGGGGGTGATTTGCGATTTGCGATTTATGATTTGGGCGCGGACTTCGCGGGCTCGATGCGGATCGTGTCGCGGCGGGGATCCTGTTGATCGAGGCGGACGACCACTTTTTCCTGAGGGCGGGCGTCGAGGGCGAGGCCGGTGTAGTCGGCGGCGACGGGCATCAGGCGGCCGGCGCGATCGACGAGGACGGCGAGTTCAACCTTCGCGGGGCGGCCGTGGTCGAAGAGTTCGTCGAGCGCGGCCTTGACGGTGCGGCCGGAAAAGAGGACGTCGTCGACGAGGATGACGGTCGCGCCCGTGACATCGGCAGGAATCTGTGTGGGGGAGAATTCCTTGGGGATGGGGTGCCGGCCGATGTCATCGCGGTGAAAGGAAATATCCACCGTGCCGGCGCGGGCCTCCAGGCGGCGCCCGAGGCGGCGGGCCAGCTCGACGCCGCCATTGGCGATGCCGAGGAGGAGCAGGCGGCGCGGAGTAGCGTGGCGGGCGCGAATGCCGGCGGCGAGCCGCTCAATCGCGGTCTCAATCGCGTCGGGATCGATGGTCTTGGCGGTGGGCACCGCGTGGGGTTGTGACGCTTGGCGCGGGCGGAGGGAAGGATTTTCTGGCGGCGGCCGGGCGCAAATTCCGGACGCAAAGAGGCCCCGGCGCCTCACGGCACCGGGGCCCTGCTTCACCACCTGCCGCGATGCTGCGCGCGGCAGGGAGAATCATGGCACTTCGTAAACTTCGACGAGCGCCTCGCCGGTGGCGGGGTTAGCGCCGCCGACCTGGATGGTGTAGTTGGACGGTTCCAGGAGGGATAGCGTGGAGGCGTCGGCACTGCCGCCTTGGAGCGCGAAGGCGCCCACGTAGGTCTGCGCCTGGAGCATCTCGCCCACGAAGTCGGCGCCGTTCCAGTCGTCGTTGGCGAGCACGGCGCGGGGAGGCGTGCTGGTGTCGTAGATGGTAAGCGCGGGATCGGTGAGGGTGCCGCCGACGCCGAAGGCCGCCAGGGTGGGGCCGACGCCGCGCACGAGGAAGGTGCGGGCGCCGACGCCTTGGAGGCTGAAGCCCAGCGTGAGCACGCGGTCGCCGGGGGCGGAAACACTGCGCACGGAGACGTTGGCGAGCTTGGAGGTGGCGGTCGCGCCGTCCGCGTCGTAAACCTCGATGAGGACGAGGCCACCGGCGGACGGGTTGGCGCTGTCCACTTGGACGCTATAGGGCTTGTTGGCCGGGAGCGTGATGATCAGGACGGCGTCGTTGCTGTTGCGGGTGAGGGGGAACGCGCCCACTGCGGCCATCGCAGCCTCGGTGGCGGGAGAGCTGTCCCAGTTGTCATTGCTGTTGAGCCGTATCCCGGTCTCGTTGTCGAAGACCGCGAGCCGCGGGTTGGCCATGAGGCTGGCGGCCGGCAGCCCGAAGGCGGACAACGCGGGCCCCACCGCGCGGATCAAAACGCGTTTGGATCCGGCGCCTGCGATGTAGAAACCGGGCGTGACGAGCTGGCCGGGAGCGGCGTCGGCGCGGACCGAGATGTTGCGGAGCGTGGAGGCCAGAGGATTCAGGCTCACGGTCGAGGCCGCGGAGTTGACCGTGCCGGAGGAGTTGGAGACGCGGCAGAAGTAGGAGCCGGCGTCGGCTGCGTTCACGTTTTGGCGCAGGATGATGTTCTGGGTCTCGCCGCTCAGGGCCAAGTTGTTGCGGAACCACTGGAAGGAGAGACCGCTGCCTTGCGCCGCGACCGCGAGCGCGAACGTCCCGCCCGGCGACACGACTTTGTTGAAGGGTTGCAGCACAATCTGTGGCGCGGAGGCGGACGCAGGCACGCTGAGCGAGCCAGCGGTGAAGGTCTGCGTGCCGGCGGGATTCGTCACCCGCACGGTGTAGGTGCCGGCGTTGGCGGCGGTGATGGAGTTGACGATGTAAGGGTTGGCGGTCGCACCGGCGATCGCGATGCCATTGAGGAACCACTGGTAGGTGAAAGGTCCGGTGCCGGTCACGTTGATGGGGCACACAAAGCGACCGCCCGGCACAATGTTGATCGAGGAGGGCACGAAACCCGTCGGGAGCGCGGGAGCCACCGCGGCGCTCGCGGTCGTGAAGGTGGTGCCGGAGCTGCCCGCAAAGGAAAAGCTGCCGGACCATGAACCCCATGAGCTCGTCGTGACGCCGTTGCGGGTGCTACCCGGATAGCTGGCCTGACCGGGCAGAATGGTCACTGTAACTGTCTTGGTCTCGCCGGGGGCAATCACACCGGCATGCACCGCGGCGCGGGCGACACTTGAGTCGTCGGTGTAGACTTCGGTGCCCCAGACGGCGCCGCTGGTCGCGCCGGTCAGGGTGAACTCAAAGGCCTGGCCGACGCGATTGCGATATCCGGTGAGATTGAGGGGCGCGGCAATCACGTTGGCGGAGATGGCGGCGGCAGTGTTGACGCCCGTGGCGGCGGTGCCGACGGCGGTGCCGCTGTTGAGCGAGGTGACCTCGGCGGCGGTGAGGGCACGATTGTAGATGCGGATCTCGTCCAGGTCGCCTTGGAAGAGGTCGAGGCCGTTGTCGGAGCCGGCGATCATCATCATCGCGGAGCTGAAACTGGTGAGGGCGCGGCCCGTGTTGGTGGTGCTGTCGAGCTGGCCATCGCGATAGAGGCGAAGGGTGCCGGCCTCAAAGGTGGCGACGATGTGCGTCCACGAGTCGTTGGCCACGCGGCCGGTGCTGTTGATCTGCTGCGAAATCTGGGTGTTGGCCAGAAAGGCGAAGCGGCGCGACGAGGTGAGGCCATCCAGGAAAACCCCGTAGTAGTGCGAGGACTGGCCGGGATAGCCGATGGCGACGAGGCGCGGATTCCAGTTGCCGGGGCCGCTCGGACGGACGAAGGCCGAGATGGTCATGGCCGAGGTGCTGAAGGTGTTGTTGACGAGCGCGCGGAGGCGGACGCCATTGGTGCGCAAGGCGCCGGCGCCATAGCGGCCGGTCGTCGAGGTGACAGTGCCGCCGACGGGCGAGAGCGTGAAGCCGCGACCTGAGTCGTCGCGCAGGAGATTGCTGGCGTCGTTGAAAGAGTAGTAGGCCAGCAGTTCGCCGCCGGTGGTGCCGCCACCACCGCCGCCGCCCCCCCCGCCACCGCCGCCACCGCCACCGCCGGGCGCCGCATTGAACGACGTGCTGGGATTAATCCGGTATGAGGAGGTGTTGTTCGAGGCGGCGGTCGGCGGGCCGTAGGCGGAGCTCAGCTGGTTGTTGGCAATCGTGGCCGAGGTGATGCCGAGCAGGGCGAAGCTGGTGCCGCCGGTGATGGTGACCGCGCCGCTGGCGGACACGCTGCCGGTGAGCGCGCCTTGGCTCAGATTAAACGCACCCGAGGCATCGACCACGGCGATGTAGGCGCCGAAGCCCGATTCGATGGTGCCGACGACGGGCACGGTGACGCGGGTGTTAAGGGTGCCGATGTAGGTGCCCGCAAACTGGGCCTGCGCGTGCAGCGTCGCAGGCAGGAGCAGTGAGGCCGCGAGCAACAGGCCGGGTGAGAGAATGCGGCGAAGGAGGGAGATGTCTTTCATGGCGATGAAGGGTTGATGAAGCCACGTCATCTTGCACCCGCTCATGGCGACGCACCATACGCATACGTGCGTATGACCGATCACTGGCGATAAGCTCTACTGCAGCTCGTAAACCTCGACGAGCGCGACGCCCGTCGTGCCGCCCACGCCGCTGACTTGGGCGGTGTAGCTCCCGGGAGCTAGATGAAGCAGCAACGCGGCGTCACGGCTCGCGTTCGGCAGTGAGAATGCGCCCACTTGTGCGAACGCCGCGCCGAGTGTTGCCGAGCCGCCCCAATCGTCGTTGCTGCCGACGATCGTGTTGCCGCGGTAAAGGTCCAGGCGCGGGTTGGCGAGGACGCCGCCTACGCCAAAAGCCGAGCCGAGTGTCGGCCCGATGCCTCGAATGAGAATCTGCCGCGGAAGATTGCCCGAGATCGTGAAACCCGCGATCAACACCCCGGCTCCCGTGCCGACCTGTGCGCGGGCGGAGACATTGATGAGCCGCGCGCCGCTGAGTGGCTCCGCGTCGTAGATCTCCGCGAGCGCGATGCCGGCACCGGCTGCGCCCGAAATCTGGGCGGAGTAGGCGCCGACTGGCATCGATCGCAGGATCGCCGCGTCGAGGGAATTGAGGGGAAGCGTAAAGGCGCCGACTTGGCTGAACACGGTGGCGACTTCCGTTGCGGTGCCGGCCGTGGGTGCGGCCCAGTTGTCGTTGAAGGCGAGCTGCCCCGCACTGGAAAACAACTGCAGCCGTGGATCGGCGAGCACGCCCGTGACGCCAAAGCCCGTCAGCGACGGGCCGATGGCGCGCAGCAGCATCGGCTTCGCCGATGCTCCGCTGAGCACGAAGCCAACCGCCAGCATCTGATCGCCCGTGCCCGCGGTTGTGCGCACAGACAGATTGATGAGACGCCCGGGATTGGCCGCCTCCACGGTCACATCCGCCGGCGTGCTCATGATCGAGCTTGTCGGGCTGATCACCGCGACGGTATAGCGACCCGCAGCGGCCGGAGTGACGGTGCCTACCGTGATGACTGGAGTCGTGGCGCCGACGATGTCCACGCCGTCCTTGCGCCACTGATAGGTGATTGGACCATCGCCGGAGGCGATGACACTGAGGGAGAGCGACTGGCCGAGCACCGCGACCTGGGATTGCGGCTGCGTGACGACCGTGAGGGCGGGCGTGAATCGTTGCCCGGTGCGGCGGGCGTTCTGGCGATATTGCGGCCAGGCGTTGCCGACGGCGACACCGACCCCGAGGTCAAAGGCGTAAACATTCCCGTCATTGCTGCCAAAGGCCAGCGTGCGACCGCCGATGCCTGGCGATGAGCGGATGAGACTGCCCGTCGCAAAGGTTCGCACGAGCCGGCCGTCCCCATCGATCGCATGGACGAGGCCGTCGTAGCACCCGATATAGACCACGCCATTGGCATCGACCGCAGGGGATGACGCGCGCACTTCGGCCCCGAGGCGGTAGGTCCAGCGCACACCGCCGGTCGTCGTATTGACGGCATGGAGCAGGCCATCATAGCCCGCGAAATAAACCGTCGCCCCATCCGGACTCAGCGCTGGTGACGACGAGGTGCCGAGGCTGGCGCCTGCGTAAACCCAGCGCCGCGCTCCGGCGGGGGTGACGGAGTAGAGCCGGCCCGAGGAGAGTGTGCCGAAGTAGATATTCCCCGCCGCATCGATCGCCGCGGTGGTGTAGATCGGGTTGTCGGCGGCAAAGGTCCACTTCACCGAACCGTCACCAGCATTGATCGCGTAGAGGCGGTGGTTGTCACCCGGATCGTCGGTGCCGAGGTAGATCGTGCCGTCGGGCGCGATGGCGACCGAGGCATAGGATTCGCCCGGGACGTTTGCGGCCCACCGCTCCGTTACGCTCGTCTGGTTGTCGCGAAACGCGTGCAGTCGGCCCGAGTCCGAATGCACGAAAAGCGTGCCGTCTGCACCGATCGCGACGGCGTTGTTGGCGTTGCCACTCGTGCCGACGAGGATCTCCCACTTCTTCGCGCCGGTGGCGCTGTTGAAGGCGTGGAGTTTTGAGCCGTTGGCCGAGGTGAAGCTCGGCCCCGTCGCGATGTAGAGCGTGCCGTCGGCAGCGAGCGCCGCGGCCGAGGTGTCCATCTGGGCATTGAGAGTGAGGGCGGGCCAGCGGCGCGTGCCGTCGGCATTGAACGCATGCAGGAGACCGTCGTTGCTTGCGACATAGACGGCGCCGTCGGGCCCGATCACAGGCGCATTGGTCACGCTGCCGCCCGTGACACCGGTCCAGGAGGAATCGTTGAGTGTAAGGCTGAACCGTGCGGTGATGGGCGGAACACCGGCCCGGGCGGCGCCGTCTGCCTGAATGTAATAAGTCGTGCCCGTGGTGGCATCGACGGTGACAATGGCGGTGGTGTAGGTCGAGGCGCCGCCCGCCTCGCTGTCGGCATCGTCACTCGCGCCGGCGAGCCGCAGCGTGCCGAGCGTGGTGCCGGTGTAAACCGCGAGCAGAGGATCGAAGCCTTCGCTCACGAGGCTAAATTGAAAGCGGCCCGTGGCTGGCGCGGTCCAGCGATACCAGAGCGATTTCCCACCCGTGCGGCCACGAATCTGTGGCTCGCCAGCCTCAAGGGTCGCTTGCGCATTCGTGCCACTGACGAGCGCGCTCCGGCCCTCAATCACCTGGGCCCCGGCAAACGCATCGTTGGCCGGAATCGATCCGAGATCGACGAGCGTGAGGCCTGTCGCCGCGCCCTTGCCGGCAACGACGATCTGATAGGTCGTGCCGGCGACGGTGCTGAACTCCAGCCGCGAAGTGGCGCTGGCACCGTCGTTGTCGTTGCTCGCCACGGGAGTGATCGCACCGAGGGCATCGCCGGTGAAAACGCCGAGCAGTGTGTCGTAGCTGCTGCCCGTGGTGGTCATGCGCACCAGACCGGCGGTAGGTGCGCGCCATTCCCACCAGAGCGTGGCGCCACCGCTCTGACCCGCGATGGCGGGCTCGCCGTTTTCCGTCGTGGCGCCGGTGTTGACGGCACGTATGGCGAGGTTGGTGCCGGTGACGCGGGCGCGGGTCGCGAAGTCGTCGTTGAAGGGCCGGTTGTCCGTGGAGCGCAGCGCCCGGTCGAGATTGAGGCGGCCGTTGGTCTGGGATTTTCCGGCCAGAGTCGCAGGCTGATCGACCGTGCGGAGCACCCGGTTGATGAGTTGCCGGTAGTTGTCGTTGGGAAACTGCGCGGTGAGCAGCGCCAACGCTCCGGTCACGTGGGGCGCGGCCATCGACGTGCCCGATCGCGAGACGTAGAGAGATGAATCGAGCGCGAGGGAAAAGATGTCGCTGCCCGGCGCAAACAGCTCGACCGCGCCGGAGCCGAAATTCGTGCCCACGGGCAAATCATCGCGGTTCGTGGAGTTGCCCACGGCGACCATGTTCTCAAGGCGGAAACTTGCCGGATAATGGGGCAGGAGATCGAGGTCCGCGCCTTCGTTGCCCGCCGCCGCGACGAAAATAATCCCGGCATCGCGCAGGCGTCGCACGGCGGCGAACTCCGCCGGATCGAACGCCGTGATAGATCCAGAGGCGGCGCCATAACTGGCGTTCACGATATGCGCGCCATTGGCGATCGCGTAGTCGATGCAGGTGATGGCGTCCGAGGTGAGGCCGAGGCCGGTGCCGCCGCGGAGAAACTTGAGGGCCATGATCTGCACGCGCCAGGCGACCCCGGTGATCCCTGTGCCGTTGTTGCCGGTGGCACCGATGATCCCCGCCACATGCGTGCCATGGCCGAGATCGTCGGCGGGATTGCCGTTGCGCGCGATGGCGTTGATGCCGTGAACGTCGTCGATGTAGCCGTTGCGATCGTCGTCGATGCCGTTGCCGGGGATCTCGCGCGGGTTGCGCCAGAGGTTGGCGACGATGTCGGGATGATCAAGGCGGACGCCGGAATCAATGACGGCGACGATCGCGTTCGAGGCATCGGTGCGCAAATCCCAGGCGGATGTGGCGCCGATATCGGCGCCCGCGATGCCATTGTTGGCGCCGTTGTTCGCCAGGCCCCACTGGCGGCCAAAACTGGAATCATTGGGCACCGCCGTGGCATGGCGGATCGTGTCGGGATGGACGAACTCGTAGCGGCCCGTCGCCATCAGGCGCTCGCGCGCTTGGGCGACCGTTTCGCCTTCGCGCAGTTCGATTAGGCGCAAGCCGTCGAACCGATCCCAGTGCCGGCGGACCCTGCGGCCCTCGCGCTTCTCCTCCCGGTCGGATTCGGCGCGGCGTGCGGCGCGGGGTTTGGCAAACACAACGCGATCACTGAAACCCTGGGCGATTTCCTTGGCCGTGAATGGCTCTATCGACGGCGACGGCTCTTCGGCGGCGAACAGCGTGCAGGAGAGCGCGGCAAGGAGGATGAAAACGGCGCGGTGCAAGAGGAAGAAACCACGGGAAGATGGGGCGAAACAGGCGACTGACAAGCGGGGGATTGTCCGGACAACCCGCACTTAAGTTGCGAGCCGAAGGGCCGACGAGGGGAACACCCCAAGGGCGAGCAACAGCACTGCGGCCAGGATGAGGGCGAGTGCGGGCTTGAGCGGCACGGAAATACGCGTGTCGGAGCCAGCGCAGGCGGGCGCGACGAACACCTGCTTCAGCACAATCAAATAGTAGTAAAGCCCCACCGCGCTCAGGGCGATGGCCAGCAACGCCAGCCACCCGGCCGGGCCGGCGAGGCCGGTGAGACGCAGCGCCTGGCTGAAGAGGAGGAACTTGCCGAAAAACCCCGCGAGCGGTGGGATGCCGGCGAGCGATAGCACGAACACGCCCAGACAACCCGCCAGCAGAGGCGAGCGCCGGTGCAGGCCAGCGAGCTCGCCGAGGTCCTGGCAACGCCCCGCGCGCTCCACCAGCGCGATGACGCCGAATGTCCCGAGCGTCGCGAGTCCGTAGGTGAACGTGTAGTAGAGCAGCGCCCCCGGGCCAAAGCGCGCGCCCGTCAGCACGCCGAGCAGCATCACGCCGGCGTGCGCAATGGCGGAGTAGGCGAGGAGCCGGCGAAGATTTTTTTGCGCGAGCGCGACGAGGTTGCCCAGCAATAGCGAGGCGCCGGCGAGGATCGCGACGGTCAGCATCCACTGCGGCGCCTGCCCGGTCGGATCGCCGACGGCGTTCCAGAGCAGGCGCGCGAACAGCGTGAAGCCCGCGACCTTCGAGGCTGACGCGATCAGTGCCGCCGCAGGTGCCGGCGCGCCCTGATAGACATCGGGCGCCCAAAGATGAAACGGCGCAGCCGCAGCCTTGAAGCCGAAGGCGACGAGCACCATCACGAGCGCGACGACGAGCAGCGGGCTCGCAGGCGCGGCTTCAATCTGGCGGGCGATTTCGGGCAGCTCGATCGAGCCGGTGAGACCGTAGAGCAGACTGAAGCCAAAGAGGAGAAAGGCCGCCGACACGCCGCCGAAGAGGAAATACTTCAACGCCGCCTCGGCCGATTCGGGCCGCGTCTTGTCGAAGCCCGCGAGCACGTAGAGCGACAGGCTGGCGAGTTCGAGCGCGAGGAAGGCCACGAGGAGATTCTGGGCCGCCGCCATGAGGGTGAATCCGGCGGTCGCGAAGAGCATCACGGCGACGAACTCCGCCGGATGGCGCAGCCGCGTCGTCCCCGGCAGCAAGGCCAGCGAGAGCGCCGCGAGCACCAGCACGCCGAACCGCGTAGCGCGTGCGAGCGGGTCGAGCATGAGCGTGCCCTCGAACGCGGAGCCATTTCTGCCCGCGGCAAACGTGAAGCACCCCGCCAGTCCGATCGCGAGCAGCGCGATGCGCACGGAGGCATGCCACCGCGCCTCGGCGATTTTCCTGCGGCCGATCGTGAGATCTAGCGCGAGCACCAGCAGCGCTCCGACAATGAGAGCCGCCTCCGGGCTGAGCGCGGCGAAGAGTTCGGCGTAGCTGAGTTTCACAGCCCGCCTCCCTTCAGGGTCGCCTGCATGGCTGGCGATTGCAGCGCCGGGATAATCCAGTCAAGGAGCGCGTCGGGATTCAGGCCGAGATAGACCGTGGCTGCCACGAGCAGCAGCGCCCCCGCGCGCTCCGGCCGCGTGATCGGCTCGCAATGCAGCGTCGCCGCCGCGCCCTGCGGGGTGGACTTGTCCGTCGTGCCGAAAAACGCCACCTGGATCGCGCGGAGCGTGAAGGCCGCCGCGATCACCACGCCGGCCCCGGCCGCGATGGCCCACGGTGGGGAAGTTTTCCAAGCGCCGACGAGAATCGAGAGCTCGGCCGGGAAACCGCTGAAGCCCGGCATCCCCATCGAGGCGAGTCCCGCGATTACGAAGACCAGCGTGGCGAACGGCAGGACGCGGTGCAGCGGCAGCACGCGCAGATCGGCGAGCCGGCGCGTGTGCGTCCGTTCATAAATCATGCGGCCGACGACCGCGAACAGCAGCCCGGCAATCACGCCGTGCGAAAACATCTGCAGCACCGCGCCCGCGACCGCCTGGGGATTGCCCGCCGCGAGGCCGAGGAGCACGAAGCCCATGTGGCTCACGCTCGAGTAGCCGATGACAAACTTGAAATCGTCCTGCACCAGCGCGACGAAGCCCGCGTAGAGGATGCCCGCCACCGCCAGCCACGCGATGGTCGGTTGCCAGAAGGCAAAGCCCGCGGGAAAGAGCGGCAGCGCGACGCGCAGGCAACCATAGGCGCCGAGCTTCATCACCACCCCCGCGAGCAGCATCGAAGCCGCGGTCGGCGCCGCGACATGGCCCGTCGGCGCCCACGTGTGAAACGGAAACAATCCCGCGAGCACCGCGAAGCCAAGAAACACGAGCGAGAACATCGCGATCTGTTCGCCCGGCGAGACGCGCGCGGCCGCCGCGATGAGTTCCGCGAGGCCGAAGCCCGTTGCCGCGCCCGCCGCATGCACCCATAGCAGCCCCGCGAGCACGAGCGCGCTGCCGGCAAACGAGTAGAGCACGAGCTTCATCGCGCCATGCTCGCGGTTAGTCGAGCCCCAGATCGCGATCAGGAAATACTTCGGCACGATCGCGATCTCGTAGAAGACGAAGAGCGTGAAGGCATCGGCGCTAAGGAACACGCCATAGACGCCGCCGATCAGCGCGAGGTAGAGCGCGAAGAATTCGCCGGCGCGGTGGGAGACGTTCCACGAAAAAAGCACGCCCGCGGTCGCCGCGATCCCGGTGAGCACGACCAGCGTGAGGCTGATGCCGTCGGCCGCGAGATGGTAGCGGATGCCGAGCTCGGCGATCCACGGGAGATCAATGAGCGTCTGGAGTCCCGGTGAAGGGGTGAACGCGTTGGCCGCAACGAGCGCGAGTCCGAAGCCGAGCAAAGCCGTGACGAGCGCCACGACTCGCGCCCGTGCGCCCGCCGCCAGCGCGAGCAACGCGCCGGCGAACGAGACGTAGATCGTGAACGGCAGCACGCTCATGAAATGGGTAGGGGCGCAGTCTTGCTGCGCCCGATCGGAAAATCGCAGGAAGACTGCACCCCTGCGGTTTGGCTATGTTGTGCTCCCTGTTTCAGTTTCATGGCAGCACAAGATGACCGGCCCAGGCCGTCACGAGCGGGTTGATGAGCCTCATCAGCAATTGCGGCGCGACGCCCAGCACGAGCATCAGTCCGGCGAGCGGCACAAGCACGGCGAGTTCGTGGCCGCGGGCATCGGCGAACTCTCCCGTCGCTGCGCCGGCCCGCGGGCCATGGAAAACGCGTTGCCAGAACGTGAGCAGAAACATCGCCGTGCCGAGCAGCCCAAGGCACGCGATCGCCGCGCTGATCGGGCTGAGGCCGAACACGCCGAGAAAAATCAGAAACTCGCCGACAAAGCCGTTCAGTCCCGGCAGGCCCAGCGAGGAAAACAGCGCCACGCCGCACAGCCCCGCGAAGATCGGCGCGGCCGAGCGCACGCCGCCGAAATCATGCAGGCCGCGTTTCCCTCCCGCTCGCGACTCGAGCACCCCGATGCAGCAGAACAGGGCCGCGGCGGAAAGACCGTGGTTGAACATCTGCAGGATGGTGCCGGCTAGCGCGGCGGTGGCCGCCTCACTCGACAGGCCCGGCCGGCCGGCGGCACAGGCGACCGTGAAAAGCGCGACGAGGCAGTAGCTCACGTGGTTGAGGGACGAATAGGCGACCATGCGCTTGAGATCGGTTTGCCGCAGCGCGGCCCAGGCACCGAGCACCACTCCGCCCAGCGCGAGGGCGAGCAGCCATGACGCGGAGTCGTGCAGTTGCTGCGGGAAGAGGGGCCAGAGAATCCGCAGGAAGCCATAGACGCCCATTTTCGACATCACGGCGGTCAGGAACATCGATGCGCCCGTCGGTGCCTCCGCGTAGGCTGGCGGCAGCCATGTGTGCAGCGGCCAGAGCGGCGCCTTGACGGCTAGGCCGAGCAGCACGCCGAAAAACACGAGCCGCCCGCCCTCCGCGCCGAGCTTTGCCGTGAGCGAGCCGTCGGCGCCGAACTGCGCGAGTTGCCCAAAATCGAGCGTTCCGGTCGTGGCAAAGATGGCGGCAAACGCGACCAGCATGAAGGCGCTGCCGCCGACCGTGGTGATGACGAACTGGTAGGCTGCGCGCGTCGCACCCGCGCCGCCCCAGAGTTTGATCAGGAAAAAGGCGGGCACGAGGCTCAGCTCCCAGAACAAGAACCAGTGGAAAAAATCGAGCGCGAGAAACACGCCGAGCGCCGAACCTTGCAGGGTGAGCAGCAGCGCGCCAAAAAGCCGCGGTCGCCCCGTGCGCCACGAGGCCAGCAGCGCCGCGGGCGCGATGAGGCCCGTGAGCAGGACGAGCACCAGGCTCAGGCCATCGAGGCCGAGGTGGTAGTGGACCTTGAGCGCCGCGATCCACGCGTGGCGCTCAACGAACTGCGGGCTCGTGCGCGCCGGGTCGAAGGACGCGAGCACGAAGACCGAGAGCACGAGGGTAGAGAGGCTGAACAGGAGCGCGACGCTGCGGCACGTCCGCGGGCTCGCCCCGCGCAACAGCGCGAGCAGCGCCGCGCCCGCCCATGGCGCGAAGACGATCAGAGAGAGCAGTGGGAGCGACTTCATCGGGCTGCTGTCACTGCTGGTAGGCCTGCTCGTGAGAGCAGGGATCGACGGGAGTTGAAGAGGCACTCCGTCCCGCCTCTCACGAGGCGGGCTACGGGAAGCAGGAATCGAGGTATTCTCATCGCGCACCTCCGACCAGCACCGCGAAGACGAGCACCACAAAGCCGAACGCGATCATCAGAAGGTAGCCATGGGCATCGCCGGTCTGTGCGCGCGAATAGGCCTGGCCGGTCTTGCGTAGCGAATCGCTCGTGGCGTCAAAGCCGGCGTTCAGACCTTCCTCGTCGGCTTCGCGGTTCACGAGTCCGGTGAATCGCCCGAGCCGCGTGAGCAGCCGCACCACGCCATCCCAGATGTGGCGATCAAGGGCGTCGGCGGATGCGGCAAATGCGTCGGCTGCACGGCCGAAGGTGGCGGCGTAGAGTTCGTCGAACTTCATGCGCGCGGCGAGGAACGCGAAGACCCGCGGCGCCCGCGCCGCCAGCGGATCGGCGGCTGCAGGTTTTTCGCGGGGCTTGCGACCATACACGAACCAACCCGCGGCGAGACCAACCGCGACCAACATGATCGAGAGCGCCATTAGGCCGAAGCCGTCGGTATGGTCGTTGGCTGCCGAGATAGGATCGAGGAGGTGTTGCAGCCACGGCGAGGGCCACGCGAGCAGACTCAACAGGACCGCGCAGGCGGCGAGCAGCACGAGCGGCACGATCATCACGGCCGGGCTCTCGTGTGCGTGAGCGGCGTGGTCCGAGCGCGGCGTGCCGAAAAAGGTCTCCGCGACGAGGCGCGTCATGTAGAACGCCGTGAGCACGACGGCGGAGAGCCCGACGTAGAGCGGGATTTGGGAGACGCCCCAACCGTGCGCGGCGTGCAGGATCGCCTCCTTGCTCCAGAAGCCGGAGAACAGGAACGGCACACCGGCGAGTGCCATCGTGCCGACCGCAAACGTCGCGAACGTCACACGCATCTGCCCGCGCAGGCCGCCGAGCGAGCGGATGTCCTGCTCGTGGTGCGCCGCGTGGATGACCGAGCCCGCGCCGAGGAAAAGCAGGGCCTTGAAGAAGGCATGCGTGAGCAGGTGGAAGATGGCCGCAACCCACGAGCCGACGCCGATGGCGAGCATCATGTAGCCGAGCTGCGAGACGGTGGAGAAGGCTAGGATGCGCTTGAGGTCGTGTTGCGCGCAGGCGATCAGCGCGCCGAGCAGCGCAGTGATCGCGCCGGTGAACGCGATGACCGTGAGCGCGTCCGGCGTCAGCAACGGGAAGACCCGTGCCATCAGGAACACGCCGGCGGCGACCATCGTCGCCGCATGGATGAGCGCAGAAACAGGTGTTGGCCCCTCCATCGCGTCGGGTAGCCAGACGTGCAGCGGAAACTGTCCGGATTTTCCGACGGCGCCGCAGAAAATCAGCAACCCAATCGCAGTCGAGCCGCCGAGGCCGGCGAGCACGGCGGGCTCAAGCACGCCCTTGCCGTCGTCGTAGAGCAATAGCGTGCCGGTCGAATCATAGAGCCAGAGCAAGCCGAGCAGCAGGCCGAGATCGCCGATGCGCGTCGTGATGAAGGCCTTTTTCGCCGCGGCGGCAGCCTCGGGTTTCTGAAACCAGAAACCGATGAGCAGATACGAGGCGAGGCCGACAAGCTCCCAGCAGACGAAGAGCAGCAGCAGGCTGTTGGCAATGATGAGTCCGAGCATCGCGGCGGCGAAGAGGCTGAGGAAGCAGAAGAACTGCTTCGCGCGCGCGTCGTCGCGCATGTAGCCCGTGCTGAAGACAAAGATCAGCAGGCCGACGAACGTCACCATGACGCACATGAGCGCGGTGAGCGGATCGAGCAGCCAGCCGAGCTGCACCGCGCCGTGGCCGAGATTGAACCAGGTGAAGTTAAAGAATTGAGCGGGATACTCGACAACGCACAAAGAAGTTAGCGAACCGTCAGCCGTCGGGATTTTGTAGGTGACGAAACCCGCATACAGGAAAACGGAAAGGAAGGCATCGAGCGATAGCAGGAGCGCGAGAGCCATCGCACCGATTGAGAAGCCCGCCGCGAGCTTTCGTCCCGAATGTGGCAGCACTGCGCCGATGACGGCAGCAAGAAAAGGCAGCGCAGGGATGAGCCAGAGTTTCGCGACGGGAAGGCTCATCTTTAACCTCTCAGCCGGCTCGCATTCTGCAGCCGGATATTTTTCTGATGCCGGTAAATCGCGATCACGAGGGCGAGGCCCACGGCGGCCTCGGCGGCGGCGACGGCGATCGCGAAGAGCACGAAGACCACGCCGGTCGCGGCCTCGGGGTTCGGCCCATAACGCCAGAAGGCGATGAAGTTGATGTTGGCGGCGTTGAGCATCAGCTCCACGCCGAGCAGGACGAGGATGGTGTTGCTGCGCGAGAGCGCCGCCATGAGCCCGAGGCAGAAGAGCGCGCTTGAGAAGAGCAAGCAGAGGTGGAGCGGCGAGAGGCTCACGGCGCGTCCTCCGCCTTTTGTAGGGGCGCCCCTTGCGGGCGTCCTCGGGCATCGTCGAGCGATGCCCCTACGGTTTCGCGATCCGTCGCGGCGAGCACGATGGCGCCGAGCAGCGCGACGGTCAGCAACGCGCCGATAATGAGCAGCGCACCGGCGTGGCGGCCGGCGAGTTCGAGGCCGAGCTGTTTCACGGACACCGCTGGGGCGGGTGTGGCCGCGGTGGGCAGTGGGCTGCTGACGATGGCCCCGATGAAAACGCCGAGCACCGCGCCGCCGGTGAGCAACGCGACCAAGGCACGGCCGAGGGTGTTGGGCGGCGCGACTGGCATCGGCTCGGGCGGGCGCGTGAGGAGCACCGCGAAGAGCACGACCATCGAGATCGCGCCCACATACACGAGCACCTGCGCAAACGCGACGAACTCGGCTCCGGCCCAAAGGTAAAACGCTGCGATGCCCGCCCAGCTCGCGACGAGGAGCAGCGCGCTGTGAATCAAGTTGCGCAGCAGCATCGCCACGGCGGCTGAGGCGAGGGTGACAGCGGCGATGGCAACAAACGCGATCATGGGGCTACCAGAGATGCGGTGATCATTCCGTTCATGCGTAGCGGTAGGTGCGCGGCGCGAGGCCGGCGGTGAGTTTGCGTCCGAGCAGAACAAACGGCCCCGCGAGCAGCCCGGCGGCAATGAGCCAACGCGTGGCGCGCACGGCTCCGGTCCAATCGGCGCTCAGCGCCCAGAAGGCCGCGACGCCGAGATTGATGAGCGCGAGCGGCACGAGAAATTTCCACGCGAGCCGTGTAAGCTGGTCGATGCGCAGGCGAGGCAGCGTCGCACGCACCCACATGAAGGCGAGGAGCAGCGTCAGCAGCTTGGCGGTGAACCACACGTAGGACGGAACAACGGCGAGGATGGGCAGTGGCGCCTGCCAGCCGCCGAGGAAGAGCGTCACGCCCATGCCACACAGCGCGCACATCCCGAAATACTCGGCCATGAAGAAGAGCGCATACTTGAAGCCGGAGTATTCCGTGAGGTGGCCGGCGATGAGTTCGCTCTCCGCCTCGGGCAGATCGAAGGGCGAGCGGTTCGACTCGGCGAGCGCCGCGACGAAGAAAATCGCGAACCCCGCCGCGCCCCACGGCGTGAACACGTGCCACTGCGGCAGCACGCCAAACGTCCATCCGCCCTGCCGTTCGACGATGCCGGTCGTGGAGAGCGTGCCGGCAAGCATCACGACGGGCACGACCGAGAGCAGCAGCGGTAGCTCGTAGCTGATGAGCTGCGCGAGAGCGCGCATCGCGGCGAGGAGAGAGTATTTGTTGCGGCTCGCCCAGCCGGCCATGAAGACAGCCAGTTCCGTCGCGGCGCCCGCGGCAAAGAAGTAGAGCACGCCCGCCTCCAGCTCCACCGGCACGAGGTGGCGGCCAAAGGGGATGACGGCGAGCGTGAGAATCGCAAACGCGAGGAGCGCGACGGGTGCGAGGAAGTGGAGCACACGATCGGCGCTGCGAGGGACGATGTCTTCCTTGGTGAGCATCTTGAGCCCGTCGGCGAGCGGCTGACCGAGGCCGAAGAGGCGAATCTTCGTGAGCGGGATGCCGACGCGATTGGGACCGGGGCGATTTTGCACGCGCGCGAGGACCTTGCGCTCGAGGAGCGTGAGCAGCGCGAAGAGCGAGGCGAAGGCGACGATGACGGCGCCGATGGCGAGCAGGCTGCCGGCGAGCCAGCGCAGAGACTCCGGCAGAAAGCCGATGAGGAAATCGCGGGCGAGAAGCGGCAGTCGCTCCAGAAAGGAATCGGCGGTGGTAGCCGCGAGCGCCAATGAGTGGGGAGCTCGCAGGCCTGTCCACTCGCTGGCGCTCGCGGCTACAAGCAAGGCGGTATTCATGGGCTGGGCGGGGTTGACGGCCGCGGCAAGGGCGCCGCGGCTCCAGCGGCGGCAGATACGGCTTTGGCGGCAGCGGCAGCCGCGGCCTTTTCTGCGGCGGCTTTGCGCTCTGCGGCGAGGCGGGCATCGACCTCGGCGGCTTCGGTCGGGTGGATCGTGTGGTAGTAGTCGTTGGGCTTCGCGAGTTGCTCGCGTTTCAAGAGCAGCGCGTCGAAGCGATCGGTCGTCGCGATGGCGAAGACTTGATCCATCTTGATTGCCTCAAAGGGGCATACCTCGACGCAGATCTGGCAGCTCATGCAGACGGAGGTGTCGATATCGAAGACCTTGGGATAGAGCTGCTGCTTGCCGGTGGCGTCGGGTTTTTTGTCGGCGCTCTTCTCGATGTAGATGCACTGCGGCGGGCATTCCTTCTCGCAAATCTGGCAGGCGACGCAGCGGAGCGTGCCCATCGGATCGGTGGCGTTCTCGGCGACGAGGAACGGGAAGTTGCGGTAGGCCTCGGGGAGCTTGGCCTGCTGCTCGGGATATTCGACGGTCGTGAGCCGCGCGGGATCGTGAAAACTGCCAACAAGATTTTTGGCTGTGACCGCGAGACCTTGGATGAGACCGGAGCCGAGCATGGTGTTCAGCGATCCACTTCCCCCAGGACGATGTCGATTGAGCCGAGGATGATCACGGCGTCGGCGACCGTGTGGCCGAGGCAAAGGTCCTCGAGCACGGTGAGATTGACGAACGACGGCGGGCGCACGCGGTAGCGGTATGGATTTGGCGTGCCGTCGCTGATGAGATAGAAACCGATCTCGCCCTTGGGGCCTTCGATGCGGCCATAGGCTTCGCCGGGCTTGGGCCGGAAGCTGCGGAGCTTGGCCTTGGGGTCCATCACCGGACCGGCGGGCAGGGTGGCGAAGGCCTGCTGGAGAATCTTGATCGATTCGCGCATCTCAAGGACGCGAATCATGTAGCGGTCGTAGGTGTCGCCGTGATCGCCGAGCGGCACGCGGAACTCGAAGCGCGGATAGAACCCATAGCCATCGACCTTGCGCAGATCGTAATCCACGCCGGTGGCGCGGAGCATCGGGCCGGTGATGCCGGCGCTGATGGCGAGATCGGGCTTGAGCGCGCCGACGCCCTGGGTGCGGGCCATGAGGATTTCGTTGCCGGTGATGAGCCGCTCATACTCGTCGAGGAAGGCGCCGTAGCCGTCGGTGAGTTTTTGGGCGGCGGCGAGCCACTCGGGCGAGGCGTCGGTGCGGCAGCCGCCGAAGCGCTGGAAATTGCACATCATGCGCGAACCGCTGAGCGCCTCGAAGAGATCGAGGATTTTTTCGCGCTCGCGAAACGCATACATGAGTGGCGTGCCCGAGCACCCGCAGTCCTGGAGCAAGAAGCCGGCGAGGCAGGTGTGGTTGAGCAGGCGCGTGAGCTCGGCGAGGATGATGCGGAGATACTCGGCGCGCTCGGGCACGGGTTGGCCCGCGAGCTTTTCGACGGCGAGGGCGTAGGCCCAGTTGTTCGTCATCGAGTTTAGGTAGTCGAGGCGGTCGGTGTAGGGCATCGACGAGAGGTAGGTCGTGTTCTCGCCAAGCTTCTCGTGGTTGCGGTGCAGGTAGCCGAAGACGGGCTTCAGCTTCACGATGGTCTCGCCATCGAGCGTGACCTGCATCCGAAACACCCCGTGGGTCGAGGGGTGGTGCGGCCCCATGCTGACCTCGAGCAGATCGCCGTGGAAGGGATCGGTGACGGCGCGCGTGTGCGCGCCGGCCGAGAGGCCAGGGGCGAGAGGCGATAGATCGGCGGCGATCATGGCTTCTCCTCCGTGATCGGGGCGGTGGGAGGGGCTTTATGCCCCGACGGAATTGCGGACGTGCCGAGGTCGGGGCGTGAAGCCCCTCCCACAGTTGCAGATTCCGGAGGCAGGTAGTGGGCTTTCGCTTTCGCCAGCACGCCGCCATGCGGCGTCGGCTCCCACTCGTAGTCGTCGGGCTCGACGTAGTCCTTGCGCATGGGGTGATCCTTGAACTCGTCCCACATCAAAATGCGCCGGAGATCGGGATGATCCGAGAAGACGACGCCGTAGAGGTCGAAGACCTCGCGTTCCTGAAACTCGCACGCGCGCCAGACCGGGGTGAGCGAGGGCAGGGTGACGGCGTCGGTGCGGTTGGCGGTGCGCACGCGGATGATCACGGGGCCGTGCTTCAGCGCCATGGAGTAGAGGTGATAGACGACCTCGAGGTGACCGGCCTTGGGCCAGTCAATGCCGGTGACGTTGGAGCAGTAGTCGAGGCGCAGCACCGGATCATCGCGGAGGAAATACGCGATCTCGCGGGCGAGCGCGGCGGGGAGGAGCAGCGAGTGCTGGGCAGCGGGGCCGGGATTGGTGACGATGGAAATCTCCGCGCCGGAGAAGGCGGACAGCAGGCGGGCGTGGAGCTGTTCGAGGGATTCCATCTTACTCGGTCTTGGTAGCCGCGAGCGTGAGCGAGTGGACGATCTGCCACTCGCTCACGCTCGCAGCTACGAAAACGGGCTGAACTTTGGGCGTGAAGATCATGCTCACTCCTTGCGCACGATCACGGGCGGCTGGAAAACCGCGGGGTTTTTTGTCGGCTCAAGATCATGGGCGCCGAATTCCGGGATGGGGTAGTCGCAGGTCGCGTCGGGCTGCAGATGGCGCGGGGCGGCGGGGCCGGTGAGTTTCTGGCCGCGGATTATCTCCTGCAATGCCATCAGGCCATGGAGCAGCGCCTCGGGGCGCGGCGGGCAGCCGGGGATGTAGATGTCCACGGGGATAAAGCGGTCGATGCCCTTGAGGACGTTGTAGCCCTGCTTGAAAGGTCCGCCTGAGATCGCGCAGGCGCCCATCGCGATGCAGTATTTCGGCTCCGGCATCTGATTCCACAGGCGCACGACCTGCGGGGCCATTTTCTTTGTGACCGTGCCGGACACGATAAGGAGGTCGGCTTGTCGTGGAGACGGGCGAAAGACTTCAGAACCGAAGCGCGCGATGTCGTAGCGCGCCATCGAGGTCGCGATCATCTCGATGGCGCAGCAGGCGAGGCCGAACTGGAGCGGCCAGACGGAATTGCTGCGGCCCCAATTGTAGAACTCCTCGATGCTCGTGAGCAAAATGCCCTGTCGGCGCAGCTCGGTGCGATCGACCTCGGAGATGCCCTCGGGCAGGGTGGTGGCTTGGTCGTTCATGCGCGGGATCGGCTGGAGCCGCGGCGCCCTCGCCGCGGCGCGAGGTTCCTGAAACGCGGCGAGGGCGCCGCGTCTCCAACAAGGCGGTGAATCACAAAAATGGATTTGGCGGCGGCGGGTGTCATTTCCATTCGAGGTGGCCGCGGTGCCAGGCCCACACGAGGCCCTCGGCGAGCAGCAGGATGAAAACCAGCACCGCGAGCAAGGCGCCCGCCGGCAGTCCGGTGAACGCCACCGCGATCGGCAGGAGAAACAGCACCTCGACGTCGAAGATCAGGAACAGGATCGCGTAGAGGTAGTAGTGGGCCTTGAACTGAATCCACGAGTCGCCTGTGGGCGCGACGCCGCATTCGTAAACGGCGTTCTTGGTCGCGCTAGGCTTTGCGGGGGAAAAATAGCGCGCCCAGAGCCGGGCGACGCCCAGCAAGGCCAGTGGAAACGCGACCGCAGCGGCGGCAAAAAGAGCGAGGAACGCGTAAGGATGGGCGTTCATCGGCGGGAGAGGCGCGGTGGAAGTGGGAGGGGCGTTACCATGGGGCGTGGCTACGCGGACGGTGATCGCAGTCAAACGACCGCCCGCCCGATTTCAATGCACACCCGGGCGCGTGAATTTTAATCGCGCGGAACTAATTAACCGCTATCCGCGTCGGGCCGGAAACTTATCGCCTGGGCGCGGCCGAAGGGCGGAGGGCGCCGTGCAGCGTCAGGCCACCCGCAGGATCGGTCAGTGCGGCGCCGATCTGGGGGTGCGCGGCGCAGAGGGCGGCAATCTCGGGTTCCGGCATTACGAAAAACGCGGTCGAGAGTGCGTCGGCCTGCGCGGCGGTCGGTGCCAGCGCCCAGGTGCGCGTGGTGCGGGGGGCGGGTGCGCCGGTGCGCGGGTCGATGAGATGGTCGCCCTTGACGGCGGTGCCGGAGCCGCTGAGCGAGACCCCGCTTAGCGTGACCATGCGGTGGCCGGGGCCTTCGCCGAGCCCCGCCGGCCAGCCGCGCACGCCGGGGCCGGGGGTGCCAAAAGCCAGGACGCTGCTGCCGCCCGCGTTGAGGGAGGCGGCGTCGATTTTCCACTCGCGCAGCGTGTCGGCGAGGCGGTCGAGGGCGTAGCCTTTGCCCACTGCGCCAAGATCGAGGTGCAGGCGCTCGACATGGGAGGTGAGGGTGTGTGTGGCAGGATCGAGCGTGAAGGGCGGTGAGTCCGCGGGCTGGTCGGGAGCGCGGGTCGAGGCGTAGGCAGGATCGAAGGCGCGGCCGGTGGCGAGGGCGATGTCGGCGGCGATGAGGAGGCACTCCAGCGTCTCGGGCGAGATGCCGGCGGTCGCGCCCCGCGCGAGGCGATTGGCGCGGCCGATGTCACTCGACTCGACGTAGCGGCTGAGGAGGGTTTCCAGACGATCAAGTTCGCGGAAGGCCGCTTCGGCCGCGTGGCGGGCATAGTCACGCTCCTGGCTAGCGATGGAAATCTCCCAGTGGGTCGCCATGGCCTCGTGCTGGAAGGCGTGGGGAGCTGGCGTGTCGCTCATCGGCAGTGCGGCGTCTGCCCGCGCCAGATTTTCCAGCGGAGGCCGAGCATGGCGGCGGCCGGGCGCCACCAGAGGCGGCCGAGGCCGTATTTCGAATCGCCGTGTGTGCGGGCGTGGTGGCGCACGGGCGTCTCGCCGACGCGGAAACCGGCGGCAACGGCGAGAGCCGGGATGAAGCTCTGCATGAGCTCCATCGGGAAAAACGCCTCGCGGACTTCGCGGCGCATCACGCGGAGCTGGCAGCCTGAGTCATGCACGCCGTCCTTCAGAATCGCGCCGCGGACGATGTTGGCGATGCGCGACATGATGCGCCTGAGCGTCGAGTCGTGTCGATCGACGCGCCAGCCGCAGGCGAGATCGACGCGGCCGGATTCCACGAGCGCGAGCAGGGCGGGGTAGTCGCGCGGGTCATTTTGGCCGTCACCGTCCATCATGAGGAGAAACTCGCCTTGCGCGGCGCGCAGGCCGGCGAGCAGCGCGAGGGCCTGGCCCGAGTTTTTTTCCATGCGCAGCTCGCGCACCTCGGGCCAGCGCGCGGCGGCGGCGGCGATCTCGGCGGCGGTGGAGTCGGTGCTGCCATCGTTGACAAAGATGCACTCGAACGGCCGTCCCAGTTCGCGCAACACGTCCACGCACCGTTCCGCGAGCGGCAGGATGTTGCCGGCCTCGTTGAAGACGGGGATGACGAGTGAAAGCGCGGGCGTCACGGTTCGGGGGTGAAGACAATCAACAGCACGCCAGGCCGCAGGCCGAGGATGGATTCGCGGTAGGTGTGGCTGAGCTTGGCGCGCACGGCCTCGGCCTGGGCGAGCGAGGCGACGATGAGGGCGCCGTCGCAGTCATCGGGCGGCGCCGCGTAGAAGCCCACGCGGGGCAGGCCGCGGAAATACCACGGGAGCGGCCAGTATTCCTCGGCGACAACGCGCACCGGCTGATCGGGCGCGCGGGCGAGAGCGGCATCGGCGAGCGGGCGGAACTTGCGCACATCGGGCGAGCTGTGGACGTAAGCGTAGGGATTGCGCTGATCGGCTGGCCGCAGAAATGAAGACCGCCCCGTCTGCTGGAACAGCGTCGAGACCGTGATGAGTGCGAAGGCGACCGCGAGGAGCCGCCCGGTCGGTAGCCGTGAGAGCGCGGCGACGGTCGTGGCGGCGAGGAGGGTGAGGCCGGGCACGAAGTGAATCGCGTGCCACGGGGTCTTGTAGGCGAAAAATGAAAAAGCCGCGACGACGAGCACGGTGTAGAGCGCAACGCCGCGTAGAAACCGATCACGCTGGGCGAGGGCTGCGCCGAGGCCCGCGATGGCGAGGAAGGAGAACGCGACCTGATGCCACACGAGGCCGCCTTCGCGCCACCAACCGAAAAGCCGCAGGTAATACAACCATGGTTTTTCGTGGCCGGTGGGCGCGGCGTCGGCGCCGAAGCGGGTCGCGGCGTGGGCATAGGCCCCGAGGGCGTCGCGCAGGCCGGCGAAATGCGTGCCGAACGACGAGTAGAGCAGCGCGGCAGTGGCGAGCGCCGCGAGCACTCCGGCCGCAAGATCGCGGCGCGGGCGGCGCGAGGCGGGGCGGGCATCCCCGCGCGTCAGCAGCAAAGCGCCCAGCGCGATGGCGAGAAAGAGCGGCGCACTGGCCTTGGTCGCCTGGGCGAGCCCGGCGCACAGGCCGGCGACGACGGCCCACCGCGCGAGTCCCGTGCGCCACCATGTGCGCACGGACAGAAAAACCGCGAGGACGAAGGTGAGCAGGAGCGTTTCCTGAATGAAATCGCGTGCGTAATAGACCACAGGCGGAGATACCGCGAAAAACAACGCCGCGGCCAAAGACGGCCAGCGTCCCAGCGGGGCCGCGAGCGCCGCGATGAGCAGGACCGCAACCGTGCCGAAGATCGCCGGGACGAGGCGCACCGTGGTTTCGGTGAGCGTCGCGAGCGAGCGCTCGCCGCGCAGCCACGCGACGGGCAGCGCGGCGTAGTAGAGCGTGGGGCCGTGATGATCGCGCGGATCGAAGGCGTAGCGGCCGGTGTCGAGCAGTTCGCCGAGCTTCACGCCTTGGTTGGCCTCGTCGGCATGCATCGGCCGCTGGCCGAGCTCGTGCGTGCGCAGCCAGAGCGAGCCCAGCGCAATCAAAGCGAGCGGCAGCCAGCGGAGGAACAACGGAAGCACGGCAGTGGAGTTGGCCCATTGCAGGGCGTTTGTCACCTCGAACGTCGCCGAATCCCGCCGGGGGGAAAAAACATCTCGCCAAGGCGCGCGGCGTAAATCACTCCGTGGCCGGCGTTGAATTGCGGCGCCGCACCCCCATGAGCCCAGCGACCCCTGATACCTGCACACCTCCGTGCCTGCTCGCCGCACCGGGTGAATCGCGATGGTTTGCGGAGGAGATCCGCCCGCACGAGCTTGAGTTGCGCGCCTACCTGCGCGGGCGGTTTCCGATGCTCCATGAGGTGGACGATTTGGTGCAGGAAACCTACGCACGGCTGCTGAACGCGCGGGCGACCGGCCGGGCCACGCTCACACGCGGCTACATGTTTGTGGTCGCGCGCAACCTCGCCCTCGATTTGATCCGCCGCCGGCGCACGGTCGCGATCGAGTTTTTAGGCAATGTGGAGGAGCTGTCCGTTGTAGAAGAGGGGCCCGATGCCGCCGAGGTCCTCAGCCATGAACAAGAACTCGCCCTGCTGGCCGACGCCATGCGCGCGCTTCCGGCGCGTTGCCGGGAAATCCTGCATCTGCGCCGGATTGAGGGCCTCTCGCACCGTGCCATCGCCAAGCGGCTCGGCATCGCCGAAGGCACGGTCAACGCCCAGCTCGCCATCGGCGTGATTCGCTGCCGCCGCTATCTCTGCGAACACGGGGTGGTGCGAGCCGGCATCCATGTCCCCGACAAAAACACCAACCGATGAACACCCACGGCGAAATGAACGCAGTCGAGGCGGCGGCGGCGGACTGGCTGATTCGGCAGGATCACGGATTCACGCCCGAACAGGAGCGCGAGTTTGCTCGCTGGCTGGCGCGTGATCCGCGGCACGCGGCGGCGTTTGACGCATTGGCGGCCACGTGGGCTTTGATGGGCGAGGCGAGTCCGGGCGCAGGCCGTTCCGCATCATCGGTCAGGAGACGGGTTATCCCGTGGTGGCCGGTCGCGGTGGCCGCCGCCGCGGTGATCGCGGTGGCGTTTGCCGGTTGGTCGCGAGCGGGGGGGCGCAAAGCGAGCCCGGTTTCTGGGCCCGATTATGAGCTGGCCGCGGCGACAGACGTGGGCGCGCTCCGCAAGGTCGAGTTGCCGGATGGCTCGGTGATCCAGCTCAATACGGGGAGTGCCGTGGCGGTGCGCTACGAGGCGCACGTGCGCCGGGTGCACCTGACGCAGGGCGAGGCCTACTTCACCGTGGCGAAGAATCCCGGGCGTCCCTTCATCGTGAACGCGGCCGGAGTCGATGTGCGCGTGTTGGGCACCGTCTTCAATGTCCGGCTGCGTCCCGACTCGGTCGACGTGCTGGTGACCGAGGGCAAGGTGAGCGTGCAGTCCCCCGTGGGCGTGGTCGCAAGCCCCGCGGCCACCGCTGTGGCGACCCCGGGCTGGTCTGAGCTCGTCGCGGGGCAGAAGCTTTCCGTGGAGCTGAGCCCGGTGACGCCGGTGACGGTCCAGCCCGTGGCGGTGGCGCCGACGGTTATCCGCCAAACTTTGGCGTGGCAGGAACGACGCCTCGAATTCGACGCGACCCCGCTCTCCGAGATCGTGGAGGAGTTCAACCGCCACAACCGGCACGAGTTGGTCATTGCCGACGAACCGCTGAGGTCCGTGCGCTTCGGCGGATCGTTTCCGGTGGCCGACTACGCGACATTTGTGCGGATGCTCGAGAAGGACTTTGGCGTCGTGGTCGAACGGGCGGCGAACCGGACCCTGCTGCGGCAGCGGACACCCTAGGCACGGGCCGAAGGGCAGAATAATTCGCGCCCGCAGCGTTAGAGAGTTTAAGGCCTCGATGCGTTGTATGGGTGTGACCCCTCAAGCCATCCCTTCCGTTCGCGTGGTCCTTGCGACTGCGCTCCTGTTTGTTCTCGGGGCGTTTTCCGGCCACGCCGCCGACGCCGGTCGCAAATCCTTCGACATCCCGGCTGGTGCGGCAGCGAGCACGCTGAAACAGTTTTCCGCCCAAGCCGGCGGGCCCTTGCTCTACTCGGCGGAAGCCGTGTCAGGGGTCTCGACGAATGCCGTGAAGGGCGTCCTGGCCCCGCCCGATGCCCTCAACCAGATGCTCGATGGCACGCGGCTCGTTGGGCGGCGTGATCAGGCCACGGGCGGTTTGAGTGTCACGCGCCGGCCGGCGGCCCAGGTGGGCACGGGCGGCGGGGCGGCAGACGGAGCCGATTCCACCAGCGCCGGCGCAGGCAACGGCACGAAGGACATCCTGGAGCTTTCGCCGTTCACCGTGAACTCGGAACGGGACCGTGGCTTTGTCGCGGCCAGCGCGCTGGCGGGTGGGCGCCTTTCGACCGACCTGCGGGACACGCCGGCCGCCTATTCGGTGCTCACGCGCGATTTCATCGAGGCGCTCAATCTCACCAATCTCACGATGGCCCAGCAGTGGACGACCGGTTTCAACGAGATTGAGGACGACGGGCGGCAAAATCAATTTGGCGACGGCGAACGCGGCCGCCGCACGTTTCGCGGCGTGAGCAGCAATCAGCAGCAGATCGAGTTTTTCCCGGCCTACTACGATTACGACAGTTACAACCTTGAGCGCTTCGATTTCGCCCGCGGGCCCAATTCGATCCTGTTTGGCAGTGGTTCGATGGGCGGCACGGCCAACGGCCTTTTCAAACGCGCTCAGACCGGCAAGGCCAGCGGAGAGGCCGCGCTGGCCGTCAGCTCGTGGGACAGTTTTCGCTCCACCATCGACCTGAACCGTCCGCTCGGATCGAAAGTGGCCCTGCGCGTCATGGGCCTCTGGGAGGACTCCAATACCTGGCGCGAGGTCGAATACTACAACCGTCGTGCCGCCACGATGACCGGAACCTACCGGCCATGGCGCGGGGGCAATTTCCGCCTCACCGGCGAGAAGGGCCACAACCACCGCAACGCCTCCTTGTCCGGCATGGGCGACCGTGTGACTGGCTGGGACGGCCTCTACTCCACCAACGGTCGGCTCACTGCGACGCCCACCGACGCCAACGCTCGCGGCTTCTCCGTGTTTGGCGTAAACAACTACATCTTCTCGCCCGGTGTGATGGGTGGCGCCCTCGTCGATTGGAACGGACATGCGCAGACGCTCGGGGGCAACGCCAACGCCGCGGTCCCGGTGGGCGGTCGCCTGGTCGTCGGCCCGCTCGCCAACATCGACGCCCAGCCATTGCTGGGCACGATCAACCGGCCCGACTTCGCCTTCGACAACGTCCTGCGCGGCGCGCCGAAGTTCAGCATTCCCAGCCGCCGCAAGTCCACTTCCCTGGGCGGGGATTCCTGGGCGACCAAATTCGAGAATCTCCATCTGGGGTTCGATCAACAGATCGGAAAATTTCTCTTCGTCGGCCTCTCGGGCAACTATTCCTACAGCACCGTCCTGACCCACTTCACCGTCGCCCGCGGCCTCAATAACGTCTATATCGACATCAACCGGCTCCTCCCCAACGGGCAGGCCAACCCAAACTACCTCACTCCCTACTCGGAATCCACGCAGGACTTCGACCACGTCACGCGCCGCTCCCGCAATGGTCGCGCCAATGCCGCGCTTGTGTTCGACGACACCCGATTCGGTTCCTTCCGCTTCAACTTCGAGGCTGGCGTCTCGGACGCGAGCTTCTCGCGCATAAAGTTCCGCATGGAAGTGCAGGATCCGCTGTTGGCCTCGCGCGACTGGATCAACCAAATCGCCCGCTTGCGCGTTTACTGGGGCGGGCCGCTCGCCCAAATCACGCCCGGCAACTACGATGTCGTGAATCCCGTCACCGGCGTCAGTCGCAATCTCCGCCTCGACTATGCGATCGATGTCGGCCGTCCCAACGACACCAACTCCATCGAGGACCTCTTCAGCTACCAACAGGCCGCGTTCGGCGCGAAGCTGTTCAAGAACAAGCTCAATCTCCTTGCCGCCATCCGGCGCGACGACTTCGAGAGCATCACCAACCACATGGTGCTGCGCGGCGACCAGCCCGACGGCTGGGACGGTAAGAAGGTCCACTTTCGCCCGCGTCCGCCGGCCGACTATTTCTCGCTTTCCTACGTGCCGAAGAACGCCGCCGGCCAGCCGACAGGCCCGCGCACCGAGGCGCTAGCCCGCCCGCGCACCGCCAACGTTCCGCAGCCCCAATACGCCGCCGACCGCTTCCGCGACGACTATTCGCTGCCCACGCTCGAGGGGCAGGTCGATACCTACTCTGCCGGTGGTGTCTTCCACGTTACGAAATGGGCCAGCGTATTCGGCAACTATGCCGAGACGTGGCTCCCGCCTGCCGGCGAACTGCGCATCAACGGCGAGCGCTTCCTCCCGTCCGTTTCCGAAGGTTGGGACGCCGGTGTGCGTTTCTCGCTGCTCGGCGACAAAATCTCCCTCACAGCCTCCAAATACACCAGCAAGCAGGACAATATTGGCCGCGGCACCGGCACCAATGGCGGCCTCGCCAACGCGCTCGGCAACCTGTTCAACTCGATTGCCAACACCAACGTCCTTGGCGACCTCACCGGAGGCGGCGTCAATGCCCGCGGCATGTTGAACGTCCCCGGCAACTACTTCGATACTGCCAGCCGCAAGTCGAAGGGCTACGAGTTCGAACTCACCGCCAACATCACCCCGCAATGGCGCCTCTCCGCCAACCTCGCGCTGCAGAACGCATTCGAGGTCGATGCCTACGCCGACACCAGGGCCTACATCGCGGCCAACGATCAATTGTTCCGCAGCATCCTCAGCGACGCGGGCGTCGATGTGGTCAACGGTCAGGCTGTGTTGCGGGCGGGCACGACCGGTCAGAACTCGCCTGACGCCGCCGGTGCCGTCTCCTCATACAACCAGATGAACGAGATCGCACGCAATCTGACGGCCTCCGAGCAGAAGGTCGCGCGCCTCGTCGAGCGGACCGGGAATATCTTCACCGATTACACGATCCGCGAGGGCCGGTTGAAGAACCTCCGGCTCGGTGTCGGCGTCAACTACCGGGGCAAGGAAGTGATCGGCTACCGGGGCGGCGATACCATCCGCACGGGCCCGACGACCGCGACCGACGATCCCACTGTCGATGCCACCACGCCCGTTTATCGCGATCCCTACACACTTGTGACCGGCGTCCTCGGCTACAGCTTCCGGCTTAATTCACGGGTCCGGGCCAAGCTCGATCTGCGCGTGAGCAACCTCCTCGACGAGGATATGCTGCTCTATTACACAACCACGCAGCGTCCCTTGGGTGGCGACATCACGAACCCGGCGCGCACCGCGACGCCGAGCCAATTCGCGTTCATCACGCCGCGCAACTATTCGCTGACCGCAACGTTCAGCTTCTGATGCGTGATGCTCAAAGATCCTCGATCGCGGTGACGCATGGCTTGCGGGCCAGCGTTCCGGTGCCAAACGATTCCCAGGAGTGAACCCAGTCTGCTTGCGGAGAGGAGGGCGGATAATCTGGTCGTGGGTCAGTTTGATTGTGGGAGGGGCTTTACGCCCCGACGTGTCGCGGGGTAAACCCGCTCCCAGAGGTTCGATCTGCAGCAAACTGACCCACTAACCACCGCTTCTTTATTTTCTAATTTCTACCTGTGGTAGGGCGCGGACTCCGCTCCGCACCGGCTCGATGGACGGTGATCGCGACGCGCGATGTCCCCCGCTCAAGATTGACCAAGAGACCAAAAGCAAAAAGCCGGAGCACGCAGCGCGCGCTCCGGCTTTCGTTGAGAATGTGACGTGCCGCGCTTACTTGCCTGCGACACCGAAGACTTCGACTTCGCAGTAGTGGTTCAACTCGTCCGAGGTGTTGCCGTTGCTGTAGAGGCGGACATAGCGGCCCGTGGCGCCCTTGGCGTCGAGCACGCGGCCGAAGTTGGTCTCGACGTAGGCGAGATCCTTGCCCTTGCCGAGCTTGGAGGAGTTGTCGTCGTCGTTGTTGAAGATGGTGGTGACACCCTTCTTGAACTCGGCGTCGTCAGAAATCTGGATCACGACGTCGTGGTAAACACGGGCTTGCGAGTGAAAGTGCCAGACCGCGACCGCACCGATCTTGGCGGAGGCGCCGAGGTCGATCTGCACCCACTGCGTTGCGGGCCCGAGCTCCACGTAGGCGCCGTCGATGCCGGTCTTGTCGCCATCAGTGATGAAGGAGAGCTCGCCGATCACGGGAAGCGAATCACTGCTCGTGACCTTCTTGCCCTTGGACAGGAGCTTGGTGCCGGCGGGCACCATGATGTCGGGGCGCTTGATGCCGGCGGGCTCCAGGTTGGAGAGCGAGATGGGGCGCGGGGTGCCGGCGAAGAGCGGCTTGGGATAGTCCACTTTGAGGACTTCGGCGGCGCCGGCGGCGACCGCAAGCGCGAGGGAGGTGAAGGCGACGGTGAGGATGCGAGTGCGCATGGTGGTTTAGATGGGTTGGGGATGCTGAGCCGCTGAGACGCGCGTGGAAATGCGAAGATTCAACTATTGGCCGTCATACGACGAAGTCGGAAGGGGCGAAATTGAGCATTCGGCGGGCGGCGATGGCTTCGTTGACCTTGAGGACTGTGACGGCGGTCGCAAAGCCATCCTCGGGCGGGCAGTTGAGGCTGGCGCCTTTGCGCATGGCATCGAAGAAGTTCTCGAGGTGGGGTTGATGAATGGCCTTGTCGAGTGTGACGGGAATGTCCCAAGCGGAGAGCTGCGCGGTCTCGCGCACGTCGACCTTTGCAGGACCGGCGGCGCCGCCCGCGCCTGAGACGGGCACTTTCTCCGGCATGGCCATCCGCTGGCGCGGCTTTTCCCACGGCTTGAGGCCGACGAGGACGCCCTCGCCTGAATCCGGGCGGGAGATAATCTTGCTGGTGACGTGCTGCTCCCACTCGGGGGCGCGGGCTTCGCGGTAGAGCTTCGTGAACTTGGGGTTCTCGGAAATCTTCATCGAGCCTTCGTCGCCCATGAAATACTCGTGGTAGCCGCCGCCGGCGCTCGTGGTGGTGAGCACATCGTAGGTGGCGCGCACGATGCCCTCCTTGGTCGGATACTCGTAGATGGCGATCGCGTTGTCATACCACTCGTGGGTCTTGTAGTAGTCCACGCCGCCGCTCGCGATGCACATCTGGGGATTCACGCCGAGCATCCAGTTGTAGATGTCGATTTGGTGGGCCCCGAGGTCGGAGATGGGGCCGCCGGCGTATTTTTTGAACCAGCGCCAGTTCCGATACTCGTGCATGTTGGCGTAGCCGTATTTCGCGAGCTTCTCGGCGGACATTTCCTGGCCGCGCGGGGTGCCGAAGTCCTCGGTCACGGCGCGGTGCCACTGCCCCGAGATGTTGGTGATGCGGCCGAGCAACCGCGCATCGCGCACAATCTTGTCGCGGGCATGCTGGTAGCGGGGATTGCTGCGGCGCTGGTGGCCGATCTGGAGAAGTTTTTTGGTCTCGCGGGCAGTGACGACCATGGAACGGGCGGCCTCGATGGTATGGGCCATGAGCTTCTCGCAATAGACATGCTTGCCGGCCTTGAGCGCGGCGTTCGTGTGCTCTGCATGCACGAAGTCCGGTGTCGCTACGATCACCGCGTCGATGTCCTTCACGGTGGAGAGCATCTCCTTGTAGTCCTCGAAGGCCTGCGCGTCCTGCTTGAAGGCCTTCAGGCGCCGCTGCGAGCTGTTGAGATTGTAGGGCCAGATATCACAGACGGCCACGAAGCGGATGCCGGGGATGGGGCGCGACGCATTGGTCAGGATGCTGCCCTCGACGCCGCAGCCGATGAGGGCGACGTTGACGGTGTCGGCCCCGCGCGCCGCGCCAACCTCGGCGCCGCGCGCGATGTAGGGGGCGGCGGCGACGAACGCGCCGAGCTTGGCGCCCGTGCTCAGGAAATCACGGCGGGAGAGGGGTGAACCGGGGGAGGGAGACGGGGCGGACATTTTGAAAAGAAAACAGGTTGGAGGGTAGGCCCTGATTCGCAAGCGACCGGCGCGGGTCAGGCACAGTGCTTGTCGGCCACGAGCGCGAAGCGATTGTTGCGCACGAGTGTGAGGGCGACCGCGAACATCAGCACCTGCATGCCGATCCAAGCGACACCTTCGCCCTCCTGCACTGCCATGAGGCCGAAGCCGAGGCCGACATAGACGAGGCCGCCGAAGAACAGCGCGGCGCGTGTCTTGATGCCGAGGAGGATCGCGGCGCCGAAGATGACGAGCAGGAAACCGAGCGACATCGCAAACGCCTGCGTGGCCCAGCCCGGGATAATCGAGTAGTTGGCGATTGCGGTGGCGACGCGGTTCATGTTCTCGGTGTAGTTCGAGAACGAGAAACTTTTGTTGGCTTCAAATTTTTCGAGCCCGGCGATCAGCGTGCGCAGGCCGAGGAAAAGCCGGAGGAGCAGGAACGCCGCGGTGTAGTCGCAGCGGGTCGGGGAGGAGGAGTTTTCGTTCATTTAGAGGGGCGGGAAAAGGACACGACTCCAACACGGAGCGGGTGGTTGGCAAGGCCGAGTTGCGCGCAGTCTAGATCGCGTGCAGCGCGCTCTTGCTCACGGCGAGGGCGGCTTCCTTCACGGACTCGCTCATCGTCGGGTGGGCGTGGATCGTGCGCGCGAGGTCCTCGGCGCTGCCGCCGTATTCCATGTGCGTCACGACCTCGCTGATGAGTTCGCCGGCGTTGTGGCCGAGAATCTGCGCGCCGAGGATTTTGTCCGTCTTGGCGTCGGCGATGATTTTCACGTAGCCGTCGGTCGCGCCGGCCGAGATGGCGCGGCCATTGGCGGCGAAATTAAATTTGCCGACGTTCACGGCACGGCCGGCGGCTTTCGCGGCGTCTTCGCCGAGGCCGACCGAGGCGACCTCAGGATTGGTGTAAACGATCGCGGGCACGAGATCCCAGTTCACGTGGCCGGCCTTGCCGGCGATCCACTCGGCGACGGCGACGCCATCCTCCTCGGCCTTGTGCGCGAGCATCGGGCCGGCGACGACATCGCCGATGGCCCAGACGCCGGGCGCGGTGGTCTTGAGGTGGGCATCGACCTTGATGCGCTTTTTCTCGTCGAGCTGCACGCCGGCCTTGTCGAGACCGAGGCCATCGGTGAACGGGCGGCGGCCGACGGAGACGAGCACCTTGTCGGCGGGGAACGAGAGTTTCTCCGTCCCGCGCTCGGCGGTGAGCACGCCGTTGGCAAAACCCGTGACTTTGGCGCCAACCTCGATCTTGAGGCCCTGCTTTTGGAGGATGCGGGTGAAATTGCGGACGATGTCATCGTCGTAGCCCGCCGCGATTTTCGGGAGGAACTCGACGACGGTGACTTCGCTGCCGAGGCGCGACCACACGGAGCCGAGCTCCAAGCCGATAGCGCCGCCGCCGACCACCACGAGCTTCTTCGGGACGGAATCGAAGGCGATCGCGTGATCGGAGGAGACGACGGTCTTGCCGTCGAACTTCATGAACGGCAGCTCGACCGGCGCCGAGCCGGTGGCGATGACGATGTTCTTCGCCGTCAGTTTTTGATCGCCGACCGCGACCGTGTTGGCGGCGACAAAACTAGCCGCGCCGGTGATGACGGAGATCTTGCGGGCCTTGGCGAGCTGGGAGACGCCACCGACGAGCTTGGTGACGACGTCGTCCTTGCGCTTCAGGAACGCGGCGAGATCGAGTTCAACGCTGCCGAGCTTGATGCCGTGTTCGGCTGCGTGGTGCTTCGCCCACGCGAGGTGCTCGCTGGAGTGGAGCAGCGCCTTGGACGGAATGCAGCCGACGTTGAGGCACGTGCCGCCGAGGGTAGAGCGTTTTTCGATGAGCGCGACCTTGAGGCCGAGCTGCGCGGCGCGAAACGCGCACACATACCCGCCGGGGCCGGCGCCGATGACGATGAGATCGAAGGAAGATGATTCGGAGGAAGACATTTTAGCCACAGAGGTCACGGAGCCCAGACACAGAGATCACAGAGGAAAGACCAGAACTCAGAGAATTGCTCTGTGAACTCTGTGTCTGGGCTCCGTGTTCTTTGTGACTAAGATTGGAGAGTTTCAGATTCCGATGATGAGCCGGGCCGGATCCTCGATGGCCTGTTTCACCTTCACGAGGAAGGTGACGGCTTCGCGGCCGTCGACGAGGCGGTGATCGTAGCTCAGGGCGAGATACATCATCGGGCGGATGACGACCTGGCCGTTGACCGCCACCGGGCGCTCGTTGATCGCGTGGAGGCCGAGGATGGCGCTCTGGGGCGGGTTGATGATCGGCGTCGAGAGCATCGAGCCGAAAATGCCGCCGTTGGTGATCGTGAAGACGCCGCCGTTGAGATCGTCGAGAGTGATTTTGCCTTCGCGGGCCCGCTTGGCGACGTCGCCGATGGCCTTCTCGATGTCTGACATGCCGAGGGTGTCGCAGCCGCGGATGACGGGGACCATGAGTCCCTTCTCCGTCGAGACGGCCATTCCGATGTCGTAGTAATGGTTCTGGACGATGCTATCGCCGTCGATCTGGGCGTTGACGCCGGGGACTTCGCGGAGGGCGTGGACGACCGCTTTGGTGAAGAACGACATGAAGCCGAGCTTGAGACCGTGCTTCTTCACGAAGTCGTCCTGATACTTGGCGCGGAGCGCCATGACGGCGGACATGTCCACTTCGTTGAAGGTCGTGAGCATCGCGGCCTCGTGCTGGGCGGAGACCAGGCGTTGCGCGATCTTGGCGCGGAGCGGGGACATCTTGCGGCGAGTCTGGCGTTCGCCAGCCGGAGCGGGGACGGCGGCCTTCGCCGCAGGTGCGGGCGCGGCCGAGGGCTTCGGCTCGCTGGCGCTCGCCGCTTCGGGCTTGTCGGCTGCGGCGAGCATGTCGCCCTTGGTGACGCGGCCGGCTTTGCCGGTGCCGGAGACGTTGGCGGGATCGACGTTGGTCTCGGCGGCGAGGCGGCGGACGGCAGGGGATTGCGTCGCTTCCTTTGCGGCGGCTGGGGCAGGTGCGGTGGATTTCGGCTCGCTGGTGCCCGCCGCGGCATCGCTGTCGATGGTGGCGACGACGGCGCCGATCTTCACCTCGGCGCCGGCGGCGGCCTTGAGGGAGATTTTGCCGGCGGCGGCGGCGGTGCCTTCACTCGTGATCTTGTCGGTCTCGAGTTCAAAGAGCGGCTGATCCTTTTTGACGATCGCGCCGTCGGCGACGTGCCACTTGGCGAGGATGCCGGAGGCGATGGACTCGCCCATGGGCGGGATTTTGACTTCGAGGAGAGGCATGGCGGGTGTGGGCTTAAAGGGTGAAGGCCTGCTTGAGCAGGGCGGCGAGTTCGAGTTTGTGCAAGGCCAGTGAGCCGACGGCCGGGGAGGCCGAGGCGTCGCGGCCGGCATAAGCGGCCTTGCGACCGAAGGTTTCCTCGAGTTGCGGCGCGATCCAAGTCCACGGGCCGTTGTTCTCGGATTCCTCCTGTGCCCACACGAGGCGGGTGGCGGAATATTTCTTGGCGAGCTCAGCGAGGCGTTTCCGGTGCAGCGGGTAGAGCTGTTCGATGCGCACGAGGGCGACATCGGTGAGCTTCTGTTTGGCGCGATAATCAGCGAGATCGTAATAGACCTTGCCCGAGCAGAGGATGAGCCGCGTGGGCGCGGACGTCTCGGCCATCAGCGGGTCGTCGATGATTTCCTGGAAGGAACCGCTGGTGAAATCGTCGAGGCGCGATACGGCGGCGGGGTGCCGCAGGAGCGATTTGGGCGACATCACGATGAGCGGCTTCTTCACGTCGCGCTTCACCTGGCGGCGGAGGGCGTGGAAGAAGTTCGCGGGCGTGGTGATGTTGGCGACCTGGATGTTGTCCTCGGCGCAGAGCTGGAGGAAGCGCTCGAGGCGCGCGGAGCTGTGCTCGGGCCCCTGGCCTTCGTAGCCGTGCGGGAGGAGGAGCACGATGCCGCTGGTGCGGCCCCACTTCGATTCGCCGGCGGCGAGAAACTGATCGATCACGACCTGCGCACCGTTGGCAAAGTCGCCGAACTGCGCCTCCCAGATGCAGAGGAGATTGGGATAATCGAGGGAGTAGCCGTAGTCGAAGGCGAGCACGGCGGCCTCGGAGAGCAGAGAGTTGTAAACGCAGAAACGCGCCTGCTGCGGATCGAGATTCTTGAGCGGCGAGTAGAGTTCGTCGGTCTCCATGTCATGGAGCACGGCGTGGCGGTGGCTGAAGGTGCCGCGTTCGCAATCCTGGCCGCTGAGGCGGATGGGGATGCCCTCTAGCACGAGGGAGCCAAAGGCAAGCGCCTCGCCAAAGCCCCAGTCGATGGGGCCATCCTCGCGGTGGGCGGTGGCGCGGGTGTCGAGGAAGCGGCGGATCTTGGGGTTGGGCTTGAAATTCTCCGGCAGGGTGGTGAGGCCCGCGACCACGCGGTCGATAATCGCGCGGGTGGTGCCGGTGGGGACGCTCTTAAAATGATAGTCGGGCTGGATGACGGCGGTGGAGCCTTCGAACTTCTGCACCTCGGCAGCGGCGGCGCGCTTGGCGGACTTGGCGACCTCGGATGCTTTGGCCATTTCGAGATTCTTTTCGAGCGCCGCGGAGTAATCGGCGCGGATAGTCTCGGAGGCGGCCTCGGTGATGACGCCGTCCGCGACGAGCTTGCTGGTGAGGATCGCGGAGATGGGCGGGTGGGTGGCGATTTTCTTGTAGAGGAGCGGCTGGGTAAACGCCGGCTCGTCGGTCTCATTGTGCCCATGCTTGCGGTAGCAATACATGTCGATGACGACGTCGCGCTGAAACTTGACGCGGAACTCGAGGGCGAGGCACGCGGCGTGGCAGACGGCCTCGGGGTCGTCGCCGTTCACGTGGAAGATCGGCGCGTCGATCATCTTCGCGACATCGGTGCAGTAGCGCGTGGAGCGCGAGTCGCGGGGGAGCGTGGTGAAGCCGATCTGGTTGTTGACCACGATGTGGAGGGTGCCGCCGGTCTTGTAGCCGGGGAGCTGCGAAAAGTTGAGCGTCTCGGCGACGATCCCTTGGCCGGCAAACGCGGCGTCGCCGTGGATGAGCAGCGGGAGGACGGCGGTGCGCTTCTGCATGTCGCCGCGGATGCGCTGGCGCGCGCGGGCCTTGCCCTCGACGACGGGGTTGACGATCTCAAGGTGGGAGGGGTTGGCGGCGAGGCGGACCTCGACCTTCTTGCCGGAGGCGGTGTCGAGGACAGCTTCGTAGCCGAGGTGGTATTTCACGTCGCCGTCGCCACCGACCTGCTCGGGGATGTAGTTCTCGGAGAACTGCTCGAACAGCACATCGAAGTGCTTCCGCATGACGCTCGTGAGGATGTTGAGCCGGCCGCGGTGGGCCATGCCCATGACGACTTCCTCGACGCCGTGCCGCGGGCAGTGCTCGATGATGGTGTCGACGGCGGCGACCATCGTCTCGCCGCCCTCGAGCGAGAAGCGTTTTTGCCCGACGTATTTCGTGTGGAGGAAACGCTCGAAAAGCTCGGCCTTGTGGACGCGGCGGAGGATACGGATTTTCTCGGCGGTGGTGAAGCTCGGCTGGTTGCGCGTGGACTCCATCCGGTCGCGAAGCCAGTGGCGCACCTCGACGTCCTGAATGTGCATGTATTCGACCCCGATGTGGCCGCAGTAGGTCGCCCGCACGGCGTCGATGATGTCGCGGAGCTTCATCTGGCCGCCGCCGAGGTAGGTGCCGATGTCGAACACCGTGTCGAGGTCTGCTTCGGTGAGGCTGAAATTGGAGAGCGCGAGCTTCGGATGCGTGGGCGGCCGGTCACCGAGCGGATCGAGATGCGCCTCGAAGTGGCCGATGGCGCGGTGGGTGTTGATGAGCCGGTGGACGTGCGACTGCTTCAGGCTGTCGATGATCGGCGCCGCGACGGCGGGGGAGTCGGCCGCGGCGGCGCTGGCGAGCGCGGCGGCGGGCGAGGCGCCGGTGGAGGCGAGGGCGAAGCCTTGGAAGAAGGCGCGCCACGTCGGATCGACGGAATTGGGATCGCTGAGCCACGCCTGATAAGTCGCCTCGATAAGCTCGGCGTTGGCGGCGGCGGGAAGGGAACTGCGGTTCATGGATGGAGGGAAAGCGCTCGCCGGAGGGCGGTCGCGGGAGAAAATGAGCGCGGACTGGACCACAGCCGGGGCGGCTAGACAAGAGCGCGGCGGCCTGTCGCCGGGATTGCAATCCGCCTTAACGTGGGCCAGAGCCGGATTAGCATCCACTCCGACCGCCATGGAAACTGAAATCAAGGAATCCCTTACATCCCTGCTCGCCGCCATCAAGGCCGCCGATGGCCAGACCGTGGCCACCGAGATGGCCAAACTCGACGAGTATCTCGCCCGCGGCCGGGCTGGGCTGCACCCGCAGCTGGTCCATTTTCTGGCCAACCGTAGCTATGCCAAGGCCGCGATGTTCCTCGGTGGCGAGACCGGCATCCCGGTGGGCGTGTGCGGCGGCCGGGCCGGGCAAAAGTGAACCGACCAACGCAAGGGAGCGACGATCCATGAGCACGGGCAAAATCTCCACCGATGGCGGGCAGAACCTGGGGCAGAATCCATTTGGCGCTCTGAGCGGGGCCGGTCTGCCAACTGCCGCCAAGCCGCTGACCGCTCCGGCATCGCCTTCAAAACCCACCCCGCCGGCCAAGAACCGCGGACGCGTGGACGTGCGCCGCGAGACCGGAGGACGGGGCGGGAAGACCGTGACGGTCGCTGATGGCTTCACCGGCATCGGCCTGCCGGAAAAGGAGGCGCTCACCAAAAAAATGCGCGCCGCCTGCGGCTGCGGCGGCACGGTGAAGGACGGCGCGATTGAGATTCAGGGTGACCAGCGTGAGACGGTGGCGCGGATTCTGACCGAGGCGGGGTTCCGGGCGGTGATGGCGGGAGGGTGACCGGCTGCCAGCCTTTGTAGGGGCGCGGTCTTGCCGCGCCCTCTTGAGGCCGCCTTTCTCAGCGCATGCCAACACGCCAAACGAGTGCGTTGCATCAGCATCGTTTTTCTGCGCCCGCGGTCCGCTACTTCGTCACCATTTGCACCCAGGCACGAAAAGCCGACCTCACCATCGATCCGCTTCCGGACTGCATACTCAATGGCATCAAGGCATCCGATGCGCTCGGTGATAGTGAAACGTTGGCGTGCTGCGTGATGCCGGATCACGTTCACTGGCTTTTCGCTCTCGGGCGCCGCCTGACACTTGGACGGATCATCGCGCGATTGAAGGCGCAGACCCGTGAGATCCTGAGTGACGCCGGCCTCACTTGCAGCGGGATTTTTTCGAGCATCGCTTGAGGGCGAAGAGTTCGCCGAGCACTACGCGCGCTATGTTTTCCTCAATCCGTATCGGGCGGGATTGATTCCAGCGGCCGAAATCTGGCCGGCGTGGTGGAGTGGCCGGACCGAGTTGCTCGCGTTCACCGCCCACCTCAATCCCAACGGTTCGCCGCCGGGGGAGTGGATTGGCGAGGCGATTCCGCGAAGCTTGGTGACGGGAGAATAGGGAGAAGGGCGCAGCAAGACTGCGCCCCTACGGGGACTTTTGGCTACGCCGCCAAACCCGCCGTGAGCGCGAGGGCGCCGCGGGCGCGGTTCAGAATGTAGAGGTGGTAGCCGGGCGCGCCGTTGGCGAGGAGACCGCGGATTTGTGTGAGCGCCCAGTCGATGCCGATGGTCTCGAGCACATCGGCGTTGTCGGCGGCGACTTCGAGGCGCGTGATCAGCTGCTGTGGCAGGGTCGCGCCGCACATCGCGGTGAAGCGCTGGATTTGCTTCAGCGTCAGCACCGGCATGATGCCAGGCACGATGGGAACGGTGATGCCGGCGGCGCGGCATTTTTCCACGAAGCGGTAATAGACGGCGTTGTCGAAGAAGAGCTGGGTCGTCACGAACGCCGCGCCGGCATCGACCTTGCGCCGCAGGTGCGTGAGGTCGGCGTCCAGCGACGGGGCCTCGGGGTGCTTCTCCGGGTAGCCGGCGACGCCGAGGCAGAAATCGGCGTGGCGGGCCTTGAGCAGGGTGACGAGTTCGTTCGCGTTGCGCAGGCCATCGGTCGCGACTTTGAACTCGGTCGAGCCCTTGGGCGGGTCGCCGCGCAGCGTCATGATGTTGCGGAAGCCGCCCGCGTGGATGCGATCGGCGAGCGCGTCGAGTTCGGGCCGCGCGTGGCCGACGCACGTGAGATGCGGCATCACGGTGAAGCCGAATTCGTTTTTCAGCAGCGCGCTGACCTGCGCGGTGCGATCACGCGTGGTGCCGCCGGCACCATAGGTCACGGACACGAAGTCCGGGTTCATGCGCTTGAGCGCGGTAGCGGTGGCGCGGAGCGCCTCGACGCCGGCGTCGTCCCTAGGCGGGAAAAATTCGAGCGAGCGCAGCGGGCGCTGAAGCGCGAAGAGTTCGGAGATGGGACGGTCGGGCGTCATCGGTGCGCGACGGAAGGGAAAACGCGCCGCCGCGTCGAGCGATGAATGCGGCATCACTGCACGGGGACTGCGGGATGTTCGTAGGGCCTGACCTTGGTCAGGCCGGATTCGGTCAAGGCCTCAGCAAGCTGAGGCCCTACGCTGCACTACGGATTACTTCGTCACCGCGGGCTTCTTGTCTTCGGTATCCTTCTTCTGGTCGGGCGCAGGCGTGGCGGCCGGTGCCGGCGCGGGAGCAGGCTCGAAGAGTTCTTCAGCCTTCTGCGGCAGGCCGGTGAAGGTGTAGTCCGCGATCTGGAAGGCGCGCTTGGCCATCAGCGCATTCACCGGAGCGGCGGCGTCGCTGTGCGCGATGGTCACGAAGACCGGGCCTGCGGGGATGGTCTCGAACTCAGGTGTGAGCGGCTTGTCGTCCTTCTTCGCGTCGCCGGCCTTTTTATCATCCTTCTTGAGCAGGTCGGTCACGCTGCCGAGATCAACGGGCGCGGGCGGCTTGAGTTTCTTTTCCTCGGGCTTGCGGCCCATCGCGATGGTCACGGTCCTCTTGTCGAAGGTCTCGACCTTGAACACGCGCTGGTGCGCGGCGGCGGCCTTGGCGTTGGCGTCGTCGGGCGAGGTCGTCTCGGTGAAGCGCAGGGTGCCGATCGAGGAGAGCACGGTGGAAATGCGGTCGCCTTTCACGCGCTGGCCGGCGGGGGTGTTCTCCGCGGTCCACGGATCTTCCTTTTTGGCGCGCGTGAGCGTGACGGCCGGGCCGTCGGCAAACGGAATCTCGATCTTCGCGATGTCGTCGGCCTTGAGCGCGAGGAGTTCGGCGTTGGCCCAGTTCTTCGGCTCGGTGTCGAGCCACGCGCTGAGGCTGGCGAGATAAGCCTTGGCCTCGTCGCCATAGCGGACAAAGCGGCCCGCGCCGCTCTCCGGGTTCTTGCCGAGCACGAGGGAGAGCACGGGTTTGTCCGCGGCGTCGAGCAGCTCGATCTTCGTATCCTTGAAGTCGAGGCGGGCGATGCGCTCCGGGCTCGTGGTCACGAGGCGCTGCACCTTGGCGTCGGTCAGGTTGCTGACGAAGCCGGAGAGCTTGTTGAAGTCGGCCGGGAAGTCGAAGTAGCTCGGCACGCGCCACGTGCCGTCGGCCTGGCGGGTGAGCTCGACGGTCTTGCCGCCGTCGGCGATGCGGAGTTTCATCGCCTTCTCGATCGCGGCGGAGGCGACGAGCGGCTGGTTGAGGCGGGCGTCGGCGGACGCGGGGGCTTCCGGGCGGGTGGCGATGAACGCGACGACCGACAACCCGGCGAGCACGAGGATGGAGACGATCAGGGTCTTGAGTCTCATGGTAGGCGGAGGCGGTTAGAGTTTCCGGCTGCGGTAGAACCAGAAGCCGAATAGGCCCACCAGCAGCGGGGTGGAGAGAAGGTTGATGACAAGGAGCTTGTTCTCGAGCGCGTCGATGGACTCGCGGAGCTTGAGGCGGATCTCGCGGCGTTCGCCGCGGATCTTGGCCTGCTGCTTCTGGAAATTCTCGATCGCCTTGGCCATCTCGGGCGTGGCGATGAGGCGGTTGCCTTCGCCCTTCTTGCCCTGCAGCTCGGTGAGCTGCTTCTGCACGTTCTGGAGGTCGGTATCGAGCTGGGTGAGCTTGGCCTGATATTGCTTCTGGGCCTCGGCCTCCATCCGGCGGACGACGGTGAACTCGCGCAGCGATGAGCCCTTGCCGCGAATCGAGATGAGATCCTGCGAGCCGCCGAGGAACTCGACCGTGTTGGCCGCAAACGCGAGGTTGTCGTTGATCGGCTGCGCGGCGGTCTGGCCGAAGAAATTATACTTCCGCACCGAGTAGTCATCGAAGAGCCAGTCGGTGTCGGCGATGATGAAGAGCGTAGAACTCGTCTTCGATTCCTTCAGGGAATCGGCGGCCGGCTTCGGCTCCTCCTTCTTCTCCTCGGGCTTCGTGGGGTCGGCCGGCTTGTCGTCGGCGGGCGCGCCATTGGGGAAGGCGGTCTTGAGCTTGCCGGTCACCATCGCGGCGATGGTCTTCTTGCCGCTCGGGGTGATCTGCTTAGCGACATCGTCGGGCTGCGCAAACTGGAGCATCAGGCTCGCGATGTCGCCGGCCTGGGCGGAGGTCTCGACGAGCGGGGTGAAGGTGACATCGGCGCCCTCGCGCTTCGCGAGGCTGCCCGACTCGATGAACATCGCCGAGTTGAGCTGCGCCGTCGGCAGCGACTTTTGGTTGAAGGCCTCCTTGCCGCGCAAGCTGAGCCAGATCGGGTAGCGCGCGGTGCCGCCGCCGCCAGTGGTGACCGTGGTGGCGTTCTCCAGATCGCCGACAACCTTCTGCGGATCGTATTGAATGCCGTAGGCGGTGAGCAGGGTGGGGAGGTCGCTGGAGACGTTCTGCGGGCCCTGCCCCATCATCTGTTGCTGCGGGTTACTCTGGCGCTTGAAATGTTGCGACGAGGGATCGACGGCGAGGAAGACCGGCTTGCCGCCGAGCAGAAACTGGTCGATCGCGAACTGGAGCTTGGGCGAGACATTCTGCGGATGCGCGATGAACAGCGCGTCGAGCCCGGCGGGCAGCTCGGTGGCCGAGGCCTCGACGGTCGTGATGGCGAAGGACTGCGCGAGTTCCTCCATCACCATCTGGGACGGCTGCGGCTGGCGGCGCATCATCATCATCATTTGCATCTCCTGCGGGCTCGTGCCCTGGAGGGGGAGGCTGGTGATCAGGCCGAGCTTCCGCTTGTCGAGCTGCTGCACGCTGTAGATGAGCTTCGAGAGATCATACTCGAGGAACTGCTCCCGCTGCGGGGTGAAGGCCGGGACGCTCTTCTGCTGGTCGGCCTGGGTGACGACGAGACCGAAGAAGAAGGGTTCGCCGCCCTGCTGCGCGACCTGCTGCTGGAGGCCGGCGGCGGTGGCCTTTTCCTCGTCGGGCGTGTCGAGGCGGGGGTTGATGACGTTGAGCGTGAGCTTGCCGCGCGAGGCGCGCACATACTGGCGGAGCATCTCCTGCACGCGGGCGGCGTAGTTCTTGTAGTTGATCGGCAGGCCGCTGGCGTCCTTGGAGAAATAGAGATCGATGGTCACGGGCTCCTCGATCTTGCCGAGCATGCGCTTGGTGCCGTCGGACAGGGAGTAGATCGACTCCGCGGTCGCGTCGATCCGCACGGGGATCGACGAGGCCAGGTAGTTGACGAGCAGGAGCCCGACGAGGAGGAGGACGATGGCGATGGTTTTGCTTCCGGATTTCATGGCGGCAGCGAGAGGGTTAGCGCTCCAAGGCGACGACGTTCAGGAAGAGCGTCAGGCCGGTGAGCGAGAGAAAGAAGATGAGGTCCTTGGGATCGATGATGCCCTTGGTGAAGGCGTCGAAGTGCGTGAGGAAACTGAAATTGGCAATGAGGTCCGAGACGCCCACCGGCAGGCCGAGGAACCCGGTCAGGAATCCGGAGAACATGCTCGTGCCGAGCAGCACCAGCATCACGCAGACGAACACGCTCAGCACGAAGCTGATCACCTGATTCTTGGTTAGCGCCGACATTAGCGAGCACACGCCGAGGTAGCCCGCAGCCATCAGGATGCTGCCGGCGTAGCCGCTGACGATCACGCCCCAGTCAGGCGAGCCGAGGTAGCCGAGCGTGAGCGCCATCGGGAAGCTGAGCAGAATGGCGATGGCGAGGAAGGCCCACGCGGCGAGGAATTTTCCGAGCACGGCCTCGAGCGTGGTGATGGGCAGGGTGAACAGCAGCTCGACGGTGCCCGCGCGTTTTTCCTCGGACCAGAGCCGCATGCCGGCGGCGGGCACGAGGAACAGGAACAGCCACGGGTGAAACACGAAGTAGCTCTCAAGCGTGGCGATGCCACCCTTGAAGAATCCGCCGGCGAAGAACGCGAGGCCGACAGAGGCGAACAGGAACACGATCAGGAACACATACGCGACCGGCGACCGGAAGTAGCCGAGGAACTCGCGTTTGAAGATCGGGGAGATTTGGCGCATGGAGGAAAAAAACTTGGAAGAGGAGAAGACGTTGGGAGACCGGGAAGACGGCGGAAGAAGGTCTCGCTCTCTCGCGTTCTTCCGCCGGTCTCGCGTTCTTCAGATCAGATATCGCCGCGGGTGAGGTCGCGGAAAATTTCGTCGGTGCGCGCCCCGGGCTTGCGGGCGCGGAGCTGGGCGGGCGTCTCGTCGGCGACGACGCGGCCCTGCGAGATGATGATCACGCGGGTGCAGATCGCATCGACCTCCTCGAGGATGTGGGTTGAGAGGATGACCGCTTTCTCGACGGCCATGTTCTTGATCAGGGAACGCACCTCGTTCTTCTGGTTCGGGTCGAGGCCGTCGGTCGGCTCGTCGAGCACCAGCACCCCGGGATCGTGGAGGAGGGCCTGCGCGAAACCGACGCGCTGCTTGAAGCCTTTCGAGAGCGTCTCGATGGACTGCTTGCGGACGGGGCTGAGGTGCGTGAGCTGGATGGCGCGATCGACCTGCGCCTGCCGGGCGTCGGCGGTGCGGAAACCGCGGACCTCGGCGATGAAGCCGAGGAATTCCTCGACGGTCATCTCCGGGTAGGCCGGGGCGCTTTCGGGCAGGTAGCCGAGCTTCTGCTTCACGGCGACGGGATCCACGGTGACATCGATGCCGTCGACCTTGGCGGTGCCGGCGTCCGGGCGCAGGAAGCCCGTGATCATCTTCATCGTGGTCGATTTGCCAGCGCCGTTGGGGCCGAGGAAGCCGAGGATGTCGCCGCGTTTCACCGTGAAGGTGATGCCATCGACCGCGCGCTTGGCGCCGTAGGTTTTGACGAGGCCTTTGACTTCAATCATGGAGCGAATCGGTAAGGTGGAGGGGAGGCGGAGAGCCGGGAAAGACGGCCTGGAGCCGCCACGGTTCCGCCGGGAGCGTGGGGTAAAATGAACCAAGCGCGCGCTCGGCAAGCAAAAATGGCATCGCGCGCAGGGGGCGGGCTTACTCCGCCGCACGCAAGGCAAATACCGCCGCCACGCGGGTCTCGCCCACAAAGTCCGCTCGGACCGGCGGCTCCTGCCAGCGCGAATGCCGGTTGAAGAAGTCGAGGTTCGGCTGCCACTTCGCGATGATTACAAAGCGCACACTCGAATCGCGCCAAGCCCGTAGCGTCGCCTCGCGCGAAAGCGAGCGGTCAAACAGCCAGTCAGCCTGCGGGCTCCAGAGCGGCATGACATCGATCCCGATCGGTGCGAATCGCCGCTGAAATCCCGGCCCGTCGGCCAGCACGACTACCGATTCACCGACCGGCAGCGCGGCCCGGGCCCGCGCGACGATTGCGACCACCTCGTCGGTCAGACCGGTCGCCAGTTCGGGCTGCGGCGCGAAGGCCGGCCACTCCCGCCACGGCGTGCGCGCGTGGCCGAGCGGCAAGGCGAGGGTGGGCGCGAGATTGGCCACCATGAGCCCGCCGAGCAGCAAGGGCGCGAGCCACGAAAGCCGGCCCCGCGCCCACGCCGTGGCCGCCAGCGCCTCGCCGGCCGCGATGCACCCGAGCGCGAGCGCCGGCGCGGCGACGCGCAGCGAGTAGAAGAGCCCGCCGTTTGTGTAGGGCACCGACATCGCCCACAGGGCCAGCACCGCCGCAATCGCGCCCACGCCCCACCATGCGGCGCGTCCGCGGCGCAGTGCCGTGAGGACGAGCCAGCCCCCGCCAAACACCGCCGCCGGCGCGAGCAGCAGCAGATGTCGGCCGGCGTCCCGCCAGTTGAGCCCGAGCGTCGCCGCCTCGGCCTGCACCCAGGCGACGAAGCGCTCGTTCACCGGAAAAATACCGCCGACCGCGAGACTGTGAAACGGATTGCCCGTGAGCAGCCACGCCCGCAGCGGCCAGATAAGCGCCAGGGCCGCGATCAGTGAAAACTGGAGCCACGACTTGCGGTCGGCGCGCAGCGCCACGAAGCTCGCGGCGGCGAGCGCAGGAAACACAAGGCCGTATTCCCGCGCGCTCGCGCCCAGCAGCGCAAACACCCCCGCGAGCGCGGCCCAGCCTCCGCTGTGGTTGTTGCGCCATGCGATGAGCGACCAAGCGAGGCCCGCGAGCGCGAGCGCCGTCAGGCCCGTCTCCTGCCCGAGCAGCACGGCCCACGTGAGCAGCGGGCACGCCGCCGCCGCCAGGCACGCGCACCGCGCCGCCCGCTCGCCGCCGAAATACTGCGCCGCCCGCCAGATCGCTTCATGCAGCGCCACGATTTGCAGGAGCGTCGCCGGAATCGTCCAGACGGCCTTCGCGCCGCCCGCGCACGCAAACGCCCACGTATGCAGCGCCGCCACGCCGGGCGGGATGCTCTCCGCCCAGAAGTAGTCGAAGAAATCCCCGGCCGACCGCGGCGGATAAAAATCGAGCGAGCCCCGCGCGAGCATCTGCTCCGCCAGCCAGCCCCAGCGAAATTCAATGTCCGGCCCGTTGAGCGGCGCGTGCCATACCCGCAGCAGCACCGCGATCCAGAAGAGTGCGTAGAGGGGCGTCCACCCGCCGAAGAGGCCGAGGGCCTGGTGTAGCCCTGCTCGTGAGAGCGGGGATGGCGCGGGAGTCTGAATCTGTTCCGTCCCGCCTCTCACGAGGCGGGCTACCAGGGACAAGATGGCCAGCCCCGCCGCCATCGTCCCCAGCGAGATCGGCACGCCGCACAATTGGAGCGCCAGCACGGTTGCATACAGCGCCACCGCCGAGCCGGTGAAACACGTCGCCACCGTGCGTGGCACGTCGAGCGCGCGCATCAGCATCGCGCCGGGCAGGAGCAGGCCCGCGACGAGCAGGAAAAACGAGGCGAGCGTGGAAAAGGCGTCCATCATGCGACCTATGCGGCAAACACTCCGGCGTAGGGCCCGAGCTTGCTCGGGCCGGATTGAACGCCCCGAGGCGCCGACCAAGGTCGGGCCCTACGATCGACCGGAAGATTCATCAGTCGAGAGGCGATTCTTCGCTCACGCCACCGGCACCGCCGCCGCAACCGCCCCCTCGCGATCCAGTTCCGTCTTCAGCCGGAGCTGACCGCAGGCGGCGTCGATATCGTGGCCCTTTTCGCGGCGCAGCGTGACCGAGATGCGCGCGGCGCGCAGCACGTCGGCAAAGCGCTCCTGCCGCGTGAGGCTCGGGCGCTTCCACGGCAGGCCCTCGACGGTGTTGTAGGGGATCAGGTTCACGTGCGCGTGCAGGTCGCGCGCGATATCGCGCAGCTTTTCCGCCTGCGGGAGCATGTCGTTCACGTCCTCGATTAAAATAAATTCCAGCGTGACCATGCGGCCGTGCTTCTCGCTGAACGCCTGCACGGCCGGGATCAGCTTCGCGAGCGGGAAGGCCTTGTTCACCGGCATGATTTTCTCGCGCACCTCGTCGGTCGCGCCGTGCAGGGAGATGGCGAGGCGGAAGCCGAGCTTCTCCTCGGCGAGCTTCAGGATTTTCGGCACGAGCCCGCTCGTGGAGATCGTGATGCGGCGCGCGCCGAAGCCGAGGCCCCACTCGGCGTTGAGGATGGTGAGGGCGAGGATCGTGGCGTCGTAGTTCGCGAGCGGCTCGCCCATGCCCATGACCACGATGTTGTCGAACGAGGCCAGCTCCATCCGCGCGCGCGGCGTGCGCGCATCCTCGCGGTAACACACCTGCAAGAGCTGCGCGACGATCTCGCCCGCGCTGAGGTCGCGCTTGAGCCCGGCGAGCCCGCTCGCGCAAAACACGCAGCCCATCGCGCAGCCCACCTGCGTCGAGATGCAGATGGTCTTGCGCGAGTGCTCGAGGCCCACGCCCTCCTGCGGCACGCGGATGATGACCGTCTCGATCAGCGAGCGGTCGCCGAGCTGGAGCAGGAGCTTGTCGGTCACATCCTCGGACTGCTTGTTGAGCACGAGCGTCGCCGGCATCAGCTCAAACGTCTCGGCGAGCCAGGTGCGCAGCGGCTTGGAGAGGTTGCTCATCTCGTCCCACGAACGGACGCGCTTCTTGTAGAGCCAGTCGAGGATCTGCTTCGCCCGGAACGCCGGCTCCCCCTGCGCGCGCAGCCGCTCCGTCAGCGAATCGAGCGTCTCGCCGGTGAGCGGAGGTTTGGCGGGGGTGAATTTCATGAGCGGGTCGGGTCAGCGGTAGATTTCGCGGCGATGGCCGACGGCAAGAAGATGAATTTCGTTTAGCCGGGCGTCGAACGTGTAGATGATCCGATAGTCGCCGGCCCGGAGCCGAAAATGCGCGGAGCCTTTCAAGCGGTGGTGCGGGTAGCGCGCGAGATCGAGCCCCATCGCGTCGATGGCCTCTTGGATCCTACGCCGGCTGGCTTCCGGAAGCGCCAGAAAATCGGAGTCGAACGCCGTGTGATAGACTTGAAGAGCGCGACTCAAGTCGATCAGGGCTGGCGTGTGCGCGGCTGGTTGCCCTGCGCCATCTCCTGCTCGGAGCGCGCGATCTTCGCGGCGAATTCCGGGGTGAACTCCAGTTGATCCTCGATTACCTCATCAAGCCAGTCACGCACGGCGCGCATCTCGGCGGGCGTGAGTCGACGGAGGGCGGATTCGATTTCCTGGACAGTGCTCATGCCGGGAAACTTATGTGGCCGGGGGCGCGGTTCAACTGCCGAGTTTCGTCGGCTATTGTTCGGCTGAAAGCGAGGGTGCCTACCGTGAGCCGAGCGAGTCGCCGGTGAACGGCGCTTTGGCCGGCGTGAATTTCATGGATGCACGAAGTTGGGCTGTCGCGCACGTGGCGCAAGCGGCCACGAGTGCCGACGCCTTATTAGCCGCCCTTTCGTTCAAGGGCGAGTGATACCAAATGCTTACCTGCTGCCGGCCCGATGATGAAATCATGGTTCACATCATCGGATGTCTTGAATCGAAGTCTGTCTCCATGATGAACGGAAAATGTGAGCAATCGCTCATCACCGCGATACAGATGAACGATCGGATATGAGATGCAGAAACAATAACTTCCAGGCTCATATTCTATTACCTGCAAAGCTTGGGCGAGGCGGAGAATCCACGTCTTATCGACCGCGATGATTTTCTTTTTCGTGGAGTCAGCGTAGAATTCGATAACAAAGATGTCCGCATCACGAGCCAGCCTTGTGAGTTCGTCCGCTGGACTGGAATGTGATGCTGCGAAACTGCGAATGCAGGTGCAAAAAACGAGCATAAGGCACCATGCAAAAATCGCAGAGTAGGACCGCATGGGATTAGTCATGTCATACGCTCTTTCTAGAGCGCTCCGCCGGGCGAGGTGACATGGCTGGGGATAGAGACGCAGGATGCGCACGCGCGCAAGGCCAAGCTCACACGATGAGATTTTATTAGCGGCTGGGGGGAATGGCTGAAGTGCTCTGCAAACCGAGATTGCCGCACTCGCCTCGCCCTGCACAGTCCAAACACCCCATGAAAAAATCCCTCCTCCTCGCCCTCGCGATCGCCCCGTGGGCGCTCTTCGCCGCCGACGATGGCCCGCATGAATTCGTTTCGAAGATCGAGCGTTTCGATCCGGCGTTTGACCAGCTCGTCGCGCCGGGGGCGAAGATCGAGAAGCTCGCGGAGGGCTTCCGGTGGTCGGAGGGGCCGACGTGGTTTGAGGGCGGCGTGGTGTTTTCCGATGTGCTGGCCAACACCGCGTATCGGTGGGCCGAGGGCATGACGAGGGCCGAGGTGTTTCTGCGGCCGAGCGGGTTGATGCAGACGACGCCAGGCTTTCGCGAGACGGGCAGCAACGGGCTGACGCGCGACGCGCAGGGCCGGCTGCTGCTCGCGCAGCACGGCGAGCGGCGCATCGCGCGCTTCGAGAACGGCACCTTCACGCCGATCGCGGATCGGTTTGAGGGCAAGCGCTTCAACAGCCCCAACGACCTCGCGGTGCGCAAGAGTGGCGACATCTATTTCACCGACCCGCCCTACGGCCTCGACAAGATCAACGCGTCGCCGCTCAAGGAGCAGCCGCACAACGGCGTCTATCGCGTGACGCCCGATGGCAAGGTCACGCTGCTCTCGGCCACGCTTACGTTTCCCAACGGCATCGCGTTTTCGCCCGACGAGAAGCTCCTCTACGTGGCCGTGAGCGACGGCCGCGCGCCGCGCATCGTGGCCTACGACGTGAAGGCCGACGGCACGCTCGCCGGCGAGCGGACGTTCTTCGACGCCGTGCCGCACCGCGGCCCCGGCCTCAAGGGCTCGTGCGACGGCCTCAAGGTGGACCGAGCCGGTAACCTCTGGGCGACGGGGCCCGGCGGTGTGCTCGTGATTTCGCCCGCGGGAAAGCTCCTCGGCCGCATCAACACCGGCGAACCCACCGGCAACTGCTGCTGGGGCGACGACGGCTCGACGCTCTACATCACCGCGAATTATTTCCTCGTGCGAGTGAAGACGCTCACGAAGGGCGCGGGGTGGTGAGGGGCGACGGCGTGGCTTGAGCGCGAGTTTGCTCTTCGCGAAACTGCAATCCGCTCACTCGGTTTGTCATTGCGAGCCCGGGCCGCCGGGCGTGGCAATCCAGCTGAAATTTAAGATGGATGGCCACGTCATTGCGCTCCTCGCCATGACAAACAGGGTTCATTGCCCCGATCACTCAAGGCACCCCGCCTTGGTCGGGCTCTCGCCATCACCGCGTTTTCAACATCTCCATCCCTTTCCATCATGACTGCCGGAAAAAGTCTGCACCCCTTCCACGCCCGCATCGAGCGCTTTGATCCCGCGCTCGACGCGCTCCTCGCGCCCGAGGCGGCGATTGAAAAACTCGCCGAAGGGTTCACGTGGTCCGAGGGACCGGTGTGGCTCAACGGCGAGCTGATCTTTTCCGACGTGCCGGAGAACACCGCTTACCGGTGGCGCGAAGGCATGACGAAAGCCGAGGTGTTCCTAAAACCGAGCGGACTGCTCACCCCGCAGCCCGGCTTTCGCGAGCCCGGCAGCAACGGGCTGACGCTCGACCGGCAGGGCCGCCTGCTCCTTTGCCAGCACGGCGAGCGCCGCGTCGCGCGCTATGAGGGCGGCAAGTTCACCACGCTCGCCGACCGTTACGAGGGCAAGCGCTTCAACAGCCCCAACGACCTCTGCGTGCGGCGCAACGGCGACATCTACTTCACCGATCCCTCCTACGGCCTCGAAGGCATCAACGATTCGCCGCTGAAAGAGCTGCCGTTCAACGGCGTTTACCGGGTCGCGCCGTATGGCCGCGTCACGCTACTTACTAAGGAACTCACCTATCCCAACGGCCTCGCGTTTTCGCCCGACGAAAAAATCCTCTACGTGGGCGTGAGCGACGCCGCGGCCACGCGCCTCGTCGCTTTCGACGTGCAGGCCGACGGCACGCTAGCGGGTGAGCGCACATTCTTCGACGCGCATCCGCTCCTCAAGGCCACCGATCGCGGCCTCGTGGACGGACTCAAAGTCGATCGCGCCGGCAATGTCTGGAGCACCGGCCCCGGCGGCGTGCTGGTGCTTTCTCCCGCGGGGAAACTGCTCGGCCGCATCAACACCGGCCAGCCCACCGCCAACTGCAATTGGGGCGGTGACGGCGGCACGCTCTACATCACCGCCAACATGTTTCTTCTGCGCGTGAGGACGCTCACTAAAGGCGCGGGGTGGTGAGGTGGCGCCGTCGTCCTGCCGCTCGTGACACGATGCTCAAGGATGTGATGGCGAAGGTTTGTGAGTAGGGCGGGTCTGTGACCCGCCTTTTTGTGCATTGAGTATTCGAGGGCGGGTCAGAGACCCGCCCTACTTCCGGACCGCGCCCCACCTTCCGCTCTTTCCGGCCTAGCCCGAGATTTCGATTGCCGCTTCCGCGCGATCCGGTTGCGTGGCGGCTCCTCCAGCCCGTCCGCGCCGCCCCAGCGCGTGCCGACCGCGCGGTTACCCGCCGCCGTTATTCAACTTCAACGTATCCCACTCCGCCCGTCGGTGAATGATTCGCCGATGCTCCCGCCGTGCTCTTCAATTCGCTCACGTTTGTCGTCTTCTTCATTGTGGTCGTGGGCAGCTACTGGCTGCTGCGCGGCTGGGAAGCGCGCAAGAACCTGCTCCTCGTCGCCAGCTACATTTTCTACGGCGCGTGGAATCCGCCCTTCGCCCTGCTGCTTTTCGCGACGACTGCGCTCGATTTCTATCTCGGCGGGCGCATCGCGGCGGCGAGTGACTCCACGGCGCGCAAGCGCTGGATGTGGGCGAGCGTGGCGTCGAACCTGAGCATCCTCGGTTTCTTCAAATACGGGAATTTCCTCCTCGAAAACACCCAGTGGCTGCTCGCCCGCGCCGGCATCGCCTACCAGCCGCCGCACCTCGATCTCTTCCTGCCGATCGGCATCTCGTTCTACACGTTTCACTCGCTGTCCTACACGCTCGATGTCTATCGCGGCGTGTGCCAGCCGACGAAGTCGCTCCGCGACTTCACGCTCGCGGTGTCGTTTTTCCCCCAGCTCGTGGCCGGCCCGATCGTGCGCGCGGCGGATTTCCTGCCGCAGCTCGTAAGCGCGCGGGTGCTGGCGGCCAACCAGTTTGCCTGGGGGCTGTTCATGATGACGCTGGGCATGTTCCAGAAAATCGTGCTCGCCGACACGCTGCTCGCCCCGATCTCGGACAATGTCTTCGGCCATCCCAGCCCGGTGTATACGCTCGATGCGTGGACGGGCGTGATCGCGTTTTCCGGGCAGATCTTCTTCGACTTCTCCGGCTACTCGACCTGCGCCATCGGCGCGGCGCTGTGTCTCGGTTTTCACCTGAAGGACAATTTCCTCTTCCCGTTTGCCTCGGTGGGCTTCTCCGATTTCTGGCGGCGCTGGCATATCTCGCTCTCCACATTCCTGCGCGACTTCCTCTACATCCCGCTCGGCGGCAACCGCGTGGGGACGGCCCGCGCCGCGCTGAACCTCGTCATCGTGATGTTCCTCGGCGGGCTCTGGCACGGCGCGGCCTGGACGTTCGTCGTCTGGGGTCTGCTCCACGGCCTGTGCCTGGTGGTGGAGCATTTCCTCCGCACGATGACGAAGGACGCCACGTGGAAGGATACGCTGCCGGTCAACCTCTTGATCTGCGCCGTCACTTACTTCTTCGTCTGCATCGCGTGGGTGTTTTTCCGGGCGGTGGATTTCCCCGCGGCCGCGATGCTGCTCGGCGCGATGGCCGGCCAGATCCCCGTCGGCCAGGCGATCCTCTCCGGGCGCGAGATTCTGCAGGTCGCGCTCGTGATCGTGATCCTCTGGATTTTTCACTGGCGCCTGCGCGACACCTCGCTCGAGGCGGCCGTCGCGAGCAAACCCGCCTGGCTCATCGGCGCCCTCTGGACCGTGATGCTCGGCGCCATCATTCTAACCCAAGGAAGCGGCAATGCCTTCATCTATTTCCAGTTTTGATTTCTCCCGTCCCATCCCGGCGCTGCCCTGGCGCGGGGTGCTGATCGCGACGCTGCTGGCCACCGCCGCGGCCACCGTGGCCTGGGAGGTCTCCGCGCGCGTGCGCGGCTACGCGCCCACGCTCAACGACACGCCCGACCTTTGGTCCGACCGCCGTGAAGCGGTGAAGCCCGACTCCTTAGTCATCATCGGCGACTCGCGCCCGCTGTTCGATCTCGACCTCGATGAATTGGAAAAGGGCTTCGGGGCCCGGCCCATCCAGCTCTCGATTGCCGGCAGCTGCGCCTACGTGACCTTCGAGGAGCTCATCAACGACGAACGCTTCCGCGGCACGGTCATCTGCAGCATTGTGCCCGGCATGTTCTTCGCCCCGGGCGGACCGTTGGTGAAAAACGCCGAGGATGCCCTCAAGCGCTACCGCGAGCGCACGATTGCGCACCGCGCTGGCCACCACCTCGGCATGTGGCTGGAGGAGCGCATCGCCTTCATGAAGCAGGAGGACCTCGTCCTCGCGAAGCTGCTGCAAAAAATCGCCGTCCCCAACCGCCCCAACTCCTACCTGCCGCCCGATCTGCCGCCCTATTTCCAGACCATCGACCGCGAGCGGCGCACCCGCATGATCGACGCCTGCGCCCAGCCCGGCCCCCTGCAGGATCGCGTGAAACACGGCTGGATTCCGCTCTTCACGCCGCCGCCGTTTCCCGCCCACACCCCCAAGGAGGTGCTCGAGGGCATGGCGCGCACCGTCGAGGAGCGCTTCGGGAAGGTCGCGGCGCTCGTGAAGAAACTGCAGGCCCGCGGCGGCAAGGTTGTGTTCGTGCGTTTCCCGCACAGCGGCGACCTCAAGGAACTCGAGGACAAGGCCACGCCACGCTCCGGCGCATGGGCGCGCCTCATGCAGGAGACCGGCGCGCCCAACATCTACTACTCGGATCATCCCGAGCTCATCTACGACTGCCCCGAGTGGTCGCATCTGTCCGGCCCCCAGTCGGTGGAATTCACGCAGCGCCTCGTGCCGCACCTGAAGAAGGCGCTGGGGAAGTAGCGGCGGCGCGTCCTCTGCCTGCCGAAGTAGGGCGGCGTCTGTGACCCGCCCTCTCGCGCGTTGAGTGTTCGCACCCTGGGCGGGTCGCAGACCCGCCCTACTTCTCGAACCTAGGCGCTCACTTCCGCATCCGCTTCGGATCGCCGGCGGGATCGAAGTAGCGCTTGCCCTCCTTCGCGGTGTTCCAGACGTCGCTGACCTCGCGCAGCACGGGCAGCACGGTGTCGTCGGACACAGTGCCGAGGGCTTGGTGCGTGGCCTTGCGCAGGGCGCGGTTCGCGTCGCGCTTGTCCTGCTTGCCGCTGGCCGCGGCGGTGACGCTGGCGATGGAGTGTTTGCGGCGGGACCGGCTCATGGGGAGGTAGCTGACAATTGAGAGGAATATTCGGCTGCTGCCGATGTCTCGCAGCACGTTCACCAACTGAAACGCAAGAATGCCATCCTGATTCTCGGGCTCTGCCGGAGCGCGACCGCGGGGTCGTCCATGATGTCGATATGCCGCCAGAGGCCCACCTCGGTGGAAAAGCGCTCGCCTCTGCTCTTCAGGAAATATCCGCCCTGCGTGACAGAAAATTTCTCGGTCAGAGGCGGTGCTTTTGACGGCCCGCTGGGCAACGGGGATTCGCGCACCACGACTTTGGCCATCACCACGGCCGTGGGGTTTGGTGTCGGCGGCGAGACTCGCTCGGCTTGCGCGCGCAAAGCGTCGGTCAGCCGAGGCCGGGGTTGCGGTGCGGGGCGGCCGGAGGAGGGCTCGCTGCCCCACGTGAATGACGCAATCCCGAGGGAGAAGCTGACAAACAGCGCACAGCGAGGGATCGAGGAGAGCGGCATACGCAGGGGTGATGCTCGCGACACTCGCCCGGCTGGAAGCGTTCCGTCATTCTTGGCTGAGAAAACGGCCGACGCTACTTCGGAGTCGGCGCTGGGGCCGTGCCGGGCACGACCTGGCCACCGCGCCGTCCTCCCGTGCCCGGCGCGGGCCGCGTGAGGTTCGCCGTGGCGTCCTTTGCGGCGAGGGTTTCCACACCGGGTTTGCCGAGGAAGCCGAGGTCGCGCAGCCACTCGATGAAGCGGTCTTGCCAGGTGCCCATCGCGATGCCGCCGCGGTTCGTGAGGCCGCCGGTCGAGGGCGGATCGCCGGCATAGGGCGTGTCGCCGGGGTGGCGGCCGCGGGCGTAGATGTGCATCTCGATGTTCGGGATGCCGGCGTTGAGCATCGCGGTGAACCAGTCGTTGGCCCAGATCGCGTGGATGCGGTCGCCGAAGCCGGCGCAGACGGTGAAGCTCGGCGGCGCGTCGCGCGGGATGGCGGGCGGTTTCCATTCGGTGCCGGGCGCGGGCGCGTTGGGGCCGCGCGGTTGGGTGAAGGGCGTCGGCCCCGGATAGACGACACCGACGAAATCCGGGCGCGACGAGATCGCGGCGAAGGGATTGCCGGGGATGTTATTCTTCTCATCGAACTCGGCCCAGAAAAGTCCGGCGGGCGTGGCGAGCTCGGCGCCGGCGGAGAAGCCCATGATGCCGATCTTCTTCGGATCGATTTTCCACTGCTCCGCGTAGGCGCGCACGACTTTGACGGCTTGCTGCGCGTCGTAGACAGCGTCGGTGCGGGCGTTGTAGCCGTCGCGGCGGAGGCGGTTGCGGAGGATGACGGTGTTGATGCCGTGGTTGGAAAAGAAGGGCACGAAGTCCGCGCCCTCGCCGCCGACGTTGAGGGTGTTGTGTCCGCCGCCCGCGACGACGATCACGACGGCGCCGGTGGTGAGCGCGCGGTTGCCGGCGTGAAACTCGATCGAGGGATTGTGGATGTTGACGATGCTCGCGATGCGGCCCGGCGCGGAGCCGTTCATGTTATAGACCTCGGCTTCCTTGATTTTTTCCTGCTTCAGGTAGGGCGAGTCGGGCGGGAAGAGCGGCACGACCACGCCGCCGGGGAGGATAGGCTGCGGCGCGTAGGGTGCGTCCGTCGCGGGGCCGGGTTTGGGGATGCCGAGGGGCGCGGGAAGTTTCGGCAGCGGGGACGGGACAGCGTCGGCGGAGTGGAGGAGGAGTGTGCCGGTTGCGAACAGCAGGCCAAGGGCGAGGCGAAGCGACGAAAGCTCGGGCGAGGGCATGGGATAATTGGGGAATGGAAAACGCCGGGCTGGTCGAGGTGGAGAGAAGGAGCTTGTCCCAGGGGGGGGCGCAGGGAGGCGCAGGCCCGCGCCTTTGCTTCAACCCTTCTTCACGAAGCACGCCTTGAGCGCGAGGGCGACGCCGTCGATCTTGCAGTCGATCTCGTGGTCGCCGGCAACGAGGCGGATGTTCTTCGCCTTGGCGCCACCCTTGAGCACACCGGAGCCGCCGCGGAGCTTGAGGTCTTTGATGAGCGTCACGGTGTCGCCATCGGCGAGCACGTTGCCGTGGGCATCCTTGACGACCCGCGCGGTCTCGGGCGCGGCGTCCACCGGCCATTCGTGGCCGCAGGTGGCGCACTCCCAGTGATCAGGGTGGGAGAGCACATCGTCGAGCGAGCAGGCGGGGCAGGAGGGTTGGGCCATGGTATTCAGGGAGCGGCGCGATGCGTGCGGCGGTTCAGGGCTTCAACCAGCGCTTGAACCAGTCGCGGGCGAGCACGAGTGACTCGGGATTCACCTTGTGGGCGGTCTTGGGCTGCACGTGGAGGACGAACTTCTCGTCGGCCCCGGCGGCGCGATACGCGGCGCGCGCGGCGTCGGCGCAGAGCTGCAGGCCGGGCATCGGCGTGCGCGGATCGATTTCGCCGTTGATGGCGAGGAGCGGACGCGGGGCGATGAGCGGGAGCATAGCGGGGCAGTCGAACTCGCGGTCGAGGCCCGGCGCGACGAGCGCGTAGAAGTGATGCACGAAGTCGCCGTCGGGCTTGCTCACGCCGCGATCCTTGGCGGCGGCATCGAAGGCGGCCTGCACGGTGCCGATGCGCGACTGCCAGGAATTGTTCTCCGCCGCCCAGCGAAAGCTCTGCACCCCGATGCACGGCACGGCGACGGCGATGCGCGGATCGGCGGCCGCGGCGAGATAGAGCTCGATGCCCCCTTTGGAAAACCCGATCGCACCGATGCGGCGCGGGTCGATGTCTTCACGCGTCTCAAGGTAATCGAGGAGGCGCAGCACATCCCACGCGGTGTCGTAGAAAAACGGGAGGCCCTTGCCGGTGCGGAACGTGCGGAGGATGGCCTCGACGTATTCCTTGGACTTGGCCGCCGATCCGCCCTGGGCGCGCGCGCCGTGATGGCGTCCGTCGATGGCGACGGCGACGAAGCCGTCGCGCGCCAACTCGGCCATCAGCGTGCGCTGACTCTCCTTGTTGGCGCCGGTGCCATGCAGCACGATCACCGCAGGGCGCCGGCCCGTGGCGGTGTCGGACTTGATCAGCAGGCCGGGCACGCGCTGGGTGGCTTCGGAGGAAAAGGAAAACGCAATCTCGGCCAGGCCTCCTTTCGCGGCGGGCGCGCCGACTTCAGCGGCCACCGGCACGAGGGGGCGATCGAGGAGCTTGAGGAAGGCGGCGCGGGTGTCGGCGGCGTGCGCGGCGCAAGCCAGTGCGAGGGTGAGGACGGCGAGGGGAAGCCGGTTCATGGGGCGATTGATGCTGGTGTGGGCTGACACTGCAAGCGGACAGGAGGTAGGGCGGGTCTGTGACCCGCCCTCGCTCCGAACACTCAAAGCGTGATAGGGCGGGTCACAGACCCGCCCTACTGCTTCACTTCTTCGCGAGCACGCGGTTGAGCGCGCTCACGATGGCCTTGATGGAGGCGAGTTCGATGTTGGTGTCGATGCCGGCGCCGTAGAGGGTGAGGTTCCGCTCCGTCTTGATCTGGATGTAGCTCACCGCGCGGGCCTCGGAGCCTTTGCCGAGCGAATGCTCGGCGTAGGAGAGGACCTCGAATTTCGGAATCTCGATGGCGTCGATCGCGTGCACGAAGGCGTCGATCGGGCCGTTGCCGGTGCCGATAAGGTGGTGCGTCTCGTCATCGAGCGTGAGCGTGGCCTCGCATTTCACCGCGCTGTCGCGCTCCGTGGTCTTGAAGTGCTGGAGCACGATGGGCGAGGTGCGCTCGAGATATTCGCTGAGGAAGACGGCATGCACTTCGTCGGAGGTGAGCTCGGTGCCCTTCCGGTCGGCGACATCGTTGATGATCTTGCCGATTTCCTTGTGCATCGCCTTCGGCAGCGAGTAGCCGAAGTCGCTTTCGAGCACGTAGGCGACGCCGCCCTTGCCGGACTGCGAGTTGATGCGGATGATCGCCTTGTAGCTGCGGCCGATGTCGGCGGGATCGATGGGGATGTAGAGCACGTCCCACGGATCGGCGGGCTTTTGCGCGGCCCACGATTTCTTGATGGCGTCCTGGTGCGAGCCGCTGAACGCGGTGAAGGTCAGCTCGCCCGCGTAGGGCGCGCGGGCGGGGACTTCGAGGCGCGTGGTGCGTTCGTAGACCTCGCGGATGGAGTTGATGTCCGAGAAATCGAGGCCGGGGTGGACGCCCTGCGTGTAGAGATTCAGGGCGACGGTCACGACATCGAGGTTGCCCGTGCGCTCACCGTTGCCAAAGAGCGTGCCCTCGACGCGGTCGGCGCCGGCGAGCAGCGCCAGCTCGGTCGCGGCGATGCCGGTGCCGCGGTCGTTGTGCGTGTGGAGCGAGACGATCGTGCGGTCGCGCCGCGTGAGGTGCGTGCACATCCACTCGATCTGGTCGGCGTGGACGTTGGGCGTGGCGTATTCGACCGTGGCGGGGAGGTTGAGGATGATCTTGTCCTTGCGCGTGGGCTGCCAGACGTCGGTGACGGCCTCGCAAATCTCCAGGGCGAAATCGAGCTCGGTGCTGCAGAAGCTCTCGGGCGAATACTCGAAGCGCATCCGCGTGCCGGCGGCGACGAGAGGGGCGGAGTGCTTTTTCACCCACGCGGTGCCGTCGGTCGCGATCTTCACGATGTCGGCGCGGGTGGCGTTGAAGACGTGCTTCCGCTGCGCGGGCGAGGTGGAGTTGTAGAGGTGGAAGATGGCGTTCTTCGCGCCGCGGAGCGCCTCGATGCTGCGTGTGATCAGCTCCTCGCGGCACTGGCAGAGGATCTGGATCGCGACATCATCCGGGATGCGGTTTTCCTCGATGAGGCGGCGGCAGAAATCGAACTCGATCTGCGAGGCGGAGGGGAAGCCGACCTCGATTTCCTTGAAGCCGATTTTCACGAGCATCTCGAAATACTCGAGCTTCTCCTCGACGCTCATGGGCTGGGCGAGGGCCTGGTTGCCATCGCGGAGATCGACGCTGCACCAGATGGGCGGGTGCGTGAGCGTGCGGCCTGGCCACTGGCGGTGAGGCAGATTTACCGGCGGAAAGGGCCGGTATTTGGTGACGGGAGCGGATTGCATGACGAACGAACGGAAAGGTTGAACCAAAGTGACAGGAGAATGCGAGCAGACGAAACGTCATCCCGCGGCAGGGCGGGCAACGGAAACATTCAGGCCAACGCACGACCCGCCGCCAGGCGGCGTCCTCAAAGGTCGTGCGCGTTCGTAAGTCGAAGCAGGGCCTGGAGCGAAATTCGCATCTGGGTGGGCTGAGATATCGGCGCGAAGGAGTGAAAGTCAAGGGCCGGGTCGGGCGGGTAGGGAGCTTGCCAGTCGCGCAGCGCGCATGCATCCATGGAGGCGCCCCGGATGAACCCCGCCCACGAGTTTCTGAATCATCTCACGCGCCGGCAGTTTTTTTCCGGGGCGGGCTTGGCCATGGGTGGCGTGGCGCTGAACCTCCTCGCGTCGCGCTTGCGCGGGGCTCCGGCCCGCCACCCGGCGCTCGAGGCGCGCGTGCATCCCCCGCTCGCGGGCTTTCCGCATTTCGCCCCGAAGGCGAAACGCATCATTTACCTCCACATGAACGGCGGGCCCTCGCAGCTCGACACGTTCGACTACAAGCCGCAGCTGCAGGAACGCTTCGACCAGGACCTGCCCGAGTCGATCCGGATGGGCCAGCGCATCACGACCATGACGAGCGGGCAGACGCGTTTTCCCGTCGCGCCGAGCATTTTCCCTTTTGCGCAGCACGGCCAATGCGGCACGTGGGTCAGCGATCTGCTGCCCTACACCTCCCGGATCGTGGATGACATCGCGGTCGTGCGCAGCGTCCACACCCACGCCATCAACCATGATCCCGCGTGCACGTTCCTGATGACGGGCAGCGAGATTCCCGGGAAGGCCAGCCTCGGCTCGTGGCTGAGCTACGGGCTCGGCAGCGAAAACAACGACCTGCCGGCCTTCGTGGTGCTCACGCCGAAATTCTCCCCGAAGGTCGCGGCGCAGGCGCTCTTCACGCGCATGTGGAGCAGCGGGTTCTTGCCCACGTCGCACACCGGCGTGGCGCTCCGCGCGCAGGGCGATCCGGTGCTGTTTTTGGAGAATCCCGCCGGCGTCGATCCCGCGACACGCCGTTCGATGCTCGACTCGCTCGGCGAATTCAACCGGCTCTCGCACGCCCGCTACGGTGATCCCGAGACGCTCACACGCATCGCGCAATACGAGATGGCGTTTCGCATGCAGACCAGCGTGCCCGAGCTCACAGACTTCAGCGGCGAATCGCCGGCCACGCTCGAGCTCTACGGCCCCAAGGTGAAGGAGCCGGGCTCGTTTGCCGCGAGCTGCCTGCTCGCCCGCCGCCTCGCCGAGCGCAACGTCCGTGTGATCCAGATCAACCACCGCGGCTGGGACCAGCACGGCACGCTGCCCGAACACCTCAAAATCCAGTGTCTCGACACGGACCAAGGCTGTTACGCCCTCATCGCCGATCTCAAGCAACGCGGCCTGCTCGACGACACGCTTGTCGTCTGGGCCGGCGAGTTTGGCCGCACGGTTTATTCGCAAGGCACGCTCACCAAGACTAACTACGGCCGCGATCACCACCCGCGCTGCTTCAGCGTGTGGCTCGCGGGTGGCGGCGTGAAATGCGGGCTAGTTTACGGCGAGACCGACGATTTCTCCTACAACATCGTGAAGGATCCCGTGAGTCTGCACGACCTCAACGCCACGCTGCTCCACTGCATGGGCGTGGACCACGCGAAGTTCAGCTTCAAATCGCAAGGCCTCGACCAGCGCCTCACCGGCGTGGAGCCGGCGCGGGTGGTGAGGGAGATTCTGGCCTGAGGCGAAACGCGTGGTGCGTTTAGGCCGGCAGCGTCGCCAGGGCGCTCTCGAAGTCCGGCGGGTTCCACCAGATTGTTTTGCCCGCATCGGCGGCGAGCACGCGGGCGGCATTATAGCCGCAGAGGCCGGTGACGTTGCCGCCGGGGTGGGTCGATCCGCCGCAGAGGTAGAGGCCGGGGATGGGCGTGCGGTAGTTGCCGGCGCCGGCGAAAGGGCGGTTCCAGCCGATCTGGCCCTGGGCGAAAGAACCGACCAACAGGTCTCCGCCGCGCATGTTGGGCAGCTCGCGTTCGGTATCGAGCGGCGAGCGAGTGAAGGCATCGAGCACGGAGGCCTCGAGGTTGGGCGCGAACTCATTCCATTTGGCCAGCAGGCGGCGACCGTGGGCCTCGCGCTCGGCGTCCCAGTGGCGCGCGTCGCCGCGCAAGGCGTAGGGCAGCTTCTCCCAGAGAAAAGCCGTGTGCTTCCCTGCCGGTGCCTGCGTCGGATCGAAGAGGCTCGGGCACGCGCCCCATGCGACTGTCGCGGGAATCTCGCCCCGCTCGTGTGCGGCGACGATGTCGTGAAACTGGCCGAAGCGCTCGAGGCCGACGATGGTCATGAACGCCTGCGCCAGCTCGGGGCGTTGCGCGGCGGCGGTCCACTGCGGAGGCTCGCTCAGCGCGACATTCAGCGCGAAGAGCGGGGCGAGCAGATTGTATTCGAAGCGCCTGGCGTGCGCGCGGAGTTCGGGCGGAGCAAACTCTTCCGGCAGCAGATCGAGGAAGGTTTGCTGCGGGTTGAGCCCGGAGACGACGGTGTGGGCGGTGATCGTTTCGCCGGTGGCGAGTTCAATGCCGCTAGCCCGGCCGCCGCGGACCAAAATGCGGCGCAACTCGACGCGGCAGCGAATCTCCCCGCCGTGTTTGGCAATGTCCTCAACTAGGCCGCGCGCCAGCTGGCCCGAGCCGCCGACGCACATCTGCGCCTTGGCCGGCGAGGCGAGCAGGGCGGGGATAGCGTGGCCGAAGCCAGGGAGGCGCAGATCGACTTCGCGGAGGCCGTTGAAAAAGAGCAGCCCGGCGCGCACGGCGTCGTGCTCGAACTCCTGCGTGACAAACTCCAGCGGAGAGAGCGCGGAGACTTCGAGCAGGCGGCGGCCGAGTTTGCTGCGCGAGAGCAATTGCTGACGCCGCGTGGGCTCCAGCGGCGGGCATTGCGATTCGGGAATGAGGATGTTTTCGACGATGGGGCGAAACTCCTCCGTCCAGCGACGGAGCGCGTCGGCATCGCGCGACGAGAATTCAGCGAACGAAGCGGCGGTGCGCTCGGGATCCGTCCACCATTCGAGCGCGCGGCCGTCGGCGAGGAGCATCGCTACGTTGAGCTCCGGCTGGAGATAGCGCACGCCGTGGCGCTCCAACTCAAGGTCCCGAAACCACGGCATGCGCGTGATGGCGCGATGAAAGAACGAATGCGGATGATGGATGAAGCCGGGCAGCCGCGGGTTCTCCAGCGTGCGCAGACCGCCGCCGGGAGCTGCGGCGCGATCGAGTGCCAGGGTGCGCAGTCCGCCACGCGCGAGGTAGGCTTGGGCGACGAGGGCGTTGTGACCGGTGCCGAGGAAGAGGGCGTCGTAATGCGGCATCCCTCGTGGGATTACTTCAGCGACTTCAGATGCGCAAACAAATCGCTGATGTGCTCCGTCGGCAGCGCCTCGATCAAGCCCTCCCGCATGAGCGAACGGCGCGTGTAACCGGCGGGTGGATGTCTCGGTGCTCCGCGGGTCGATGAACGGGCGACGGTTTGGGGTGTTACCAATGAAAGCACGGACTCCCTTGTCTTGGTGATGCGGCGGGCCGACATGGGGCCCGTTTGCACCGATTTCCCCCTTCGGCATCGCACCAGCCTCCGTGCGATTGGCCACCCTGTGTTCCACTGACGATGAACCTCAAAGCACTCCGACTCTACGTTTCCTGTTTTATCCTCGGCTCGACTCTGCCCGCGCCCACTCCGCGGCATCGGTCTCCGCACCGCCGGGGACACCACGGACCAAACTCAGGGATGTCGCCAAAACGGTGAACGTCTCCACGTCGGCAACTATGACGCCCACATGAATCAGGCGATCAATGATCAGAGCTTAGCGGGCATGGGCGGTTCTGACAGTATGCGCCATGCGGGGCAGGCGGCCGGACTCACGTGCGAGTCTCGACATAGCCTGCGGTCTGGATCGTTCTTCTTGGCTACACCCCAAACCCCGTGAGCATGCTGCGTCGTTTCTTCCTTCTCCTCTGTTCGAGCACCGGACTGGTCGCTGCTTCGGCGACGATGAACCTGATGCCTCGCCGCGACGTCGACTGGCCCGTCTATCGCGGCGATCCGAAGGGCAACCAATACGCCGCACTCGCGCAGATCCACGCGGCCAATGTCCATCAACTCCGCCCGGCTTGGGAATATCACACCGGCGATGCGGCGAAACGCGGCTCTTCGATGTATTCGAATCCGCTCATCGTCGGCGGCCTGATGTATCTCACTACGCCGGCGCTGAACGCCGTGGCGCTTGATCCGCGCACCGGCCGAGAAGTCTGGCGCTTCGATCCTGCGCCGTTCAGTCCGTCCAAGGCGCCGACCTACCTGCGCAATCGCGGGGTCACCTATTGGAAAGGCCCGGGCGGGGCGCGGATTTTTCATTACGTCCGCGACCGCGTTTACGCGCTCGACGCCACGACCGGCGCGCTGATCCCGTCGTTCGGTCGCGGTGGCTGGATCGACCTGCGCGAGCATCTCGGCGTCGATCCGGCCGGGGTTGTGTTGGAAATGACCACGCCGGGCGCGGTCTATAAAAACCTGCTCATTCTCGGTTCGCGGGTGAATGAAAGTTACGACGCTGCGCCCGGCCACATTCGGGCCTTCGATGCCGTGACTGGCGAGTTCCGCTGGATCTTACACACCATCCCGCAGCCGGGTGAGTTTGGTCACGACACCTGGAAATGGGTGCCGGGCGAGAACTACGGCGGCGTCAATGCCTGGGGCGGTGTCACCATCGACGAGCAGCGCGGTCTTGTGTTCTGCGCCACCGGCTCGCCGACCGACGATTTCTACGGCGGGTTTCGCCACGGAGATAATCTGTTCGGCAACTGCGTGCTCGCCCTCGATGCCGCGACCGGAAAACGAAAATGGCATTTCCAAACCGTCCGGCACGATCTCTGGGACTACGATAATCCGTCTGCGCCGATTCTCGTCACCCTCAAGACCGGCCGGACCACGCGCGACGTCGTGGTCCAGTTCACCAAGATGGGCCTCACCTTCGTGCTGGATCGCGACACCGGCGAACCGGTCTTCCCCGTGGTGGACCTGCCGGTGCCCGCGTCAAATATGCCCGGCGAGGCAGCCGCGAAGACCCAGCCGTTTCCGCTGCGGCCGGCCCCGCTTTCGCGCCTCAGTTTCAGCGAAGCGGATCTCACCCACGTGACGCCCGAGGCGCACGCGCACGCGCTCCGGGAGTTCCGAAAATATCGCGCCGGCCCGTTCTACACGCCGCCCACCCTGCAAGGCACGCTCACCACGCCCGGTTTCTTCGGCGGCGTCGAATGGCACGGCGGTTCTTTTGACCCGTCGTTGAACGTCATCTACGTCAACGCCAACGACGCGCCGACGATCCACAGTCTGCGCCCGGTCCTCGGCCGGCCCGGCGAAAATCTCACCCCGGTTCAACTCGGCCGCCACATTTACGAACTCAACTGTCTCTCCTGCCACGGTGCGGGGCGCAAGGGTGTCCCGCCCCTGATTCCATCGCTGCTGAACTCACCGCGTCCGCCGGAGGAAATCGCGGCCGTCATTCGCAGTGGACGCAACGTCATGCCCGCCTTCGGCCACCTGCGCCCGCGCGAGATGGACGCACTCGTGGCCTATCTCCGCAGCCCGCTCGATCCGGCCGAAACCGAATCCGCGCCTGCCGCCGGCGTGGCCGCCGCTGATCGATTCACGGTCCAAGGCTATCGCGTCTTTGACGACGGCGCCGGCCATCCCGGCAGCGCGCCGCCCTGGGGCACGTTGAACGCCATCGATCTGGTCAAAGGCGAAATCCTCTGGCGCGTCCCGCTCGGCGAATACCCTGATCTCGTCGCCAAGGGCATTCGCCACACCGGCACGTTGAACTTCGGCGGCGCGGTCGCGACAGCCGGCGGCCTTGTATTTGTCGCGGCGACGGCGGATGAAAAAATCCGCGCGTTCGAGCAGCACTCCGGCCGGTTGCTGTGGGAACATGCGTTGCCGGCGGGCGGCTACGCGACCCCGAGTGTCTACATGGTGGATGGCCGGCAATACGTCGTGATCGCGGCCGGTGGCGGCGGCAAGAACGCCACCAAGACCGGCGACTCCGTCGTGGCGTTTGCGCTGCCGGATAGAAATGAGAAAGCCACCGCACCCGCGCCCGTCTCGCTGATTGCCCGCACGACCGGTGTCGGTGCCGACGGCTGGATCGATCTCTTCGACGGGCGAACGCTCAACGGCTGGGTGCATCTGAATGGCTCCCATACCTACGCGGTGGAGGACGGCGCGATCGTCGGCCGCACCGTTCCGGGCAGTGTCAATTCGTTCCTCTGCACCCTGGAGGAGTTTTCCGATTTCGAATTCGAGGTGGAGACGACGGTCGATGCGGTGACGAATCAGGGCATCCAGTTTCGCTCCGGCGTGAAGCCCATGGCCACCGGCGGCAACGCGGGCGAATCGGCGGCGGGGCGGGTTTACGGGCCGCAGGCCGAAATCCGCCGTTACTACCCCGGCCAGCCCACCACCGGCACGCTCTACGGCGAAGCGCTCGGTTCCGGCTGGATTAGCTCCAAGGAAAAAATCGCGCAGGGCCACCGTCACTTCGTCGATGAAGGCTGGAACAAGCTGCGCATCGTGGCCCAGGGCCCGCGCCTGCAAACCTGGGTCAACGGCCAGTTGATCGAGGACGTGGTGAATGAGGAAGTTTTCCGGCTGTGCCCGCGGGGATTCATCGGCCTGCAGATCCACGGCATCAATTCCCCGGCTCCACTTGTCATGAAGTGGCGGAACATCCGCATCCGGCCGCTGCCGCGCCCCGCCTCCCCATGAAAATCAAGGCCGTGATTGATCGCATCCCCGGCGGGCTGATGCTCGTGCCGATGTTCGCGGGCGCCGTGCTCCACACCTTCGCGCCGGGCACCGGGAAGTATTTCGGCTCTTTTACCAACGGCCTGATCACCGGCACGGTCCCGATTCTCGCCGTCTGGTTTTTTTGCATCGGGGCGACGATCAATCTGCGGGCCTCCGGGATCGTGTTGCGCAAATCCGGCACGCTCGTCTTCACCAAGATCGCGGTGGCCTGGGTAGTGGCGATCATCGCCGGGCGCATCATGCCGGAGCAGGGCATCACGACCGGATTGCTGGCCGGGCTCTCCACGCTCGCGCTGGTCTCGGCCATGGACATGACGAACGCCGGACTCTACGCGAGCCTGATGAACCAATACGGCACGAAGGAGGAAGCGGGCGCGTTTCTCCTCATGTGCGTCGAGTCCGGCCCGCTCGTGACGATGATCATTCTGGGTGCCACCGGGCTCGCCAGTTTTGAGCCGCAGCTTTTCGTGGGGGTGGTGCTGCCTTTCCTGGCGGGGTTTGTCCTCGGCAACCTGGATCCCGATTTGCGGGAATTCTTCGGACGCAGCATCCAGGTGATCATTCCCTTCTTCGGCTTCGCGCTCGGCAACACGATCAATCTCGCCGTGATCGGCCAGACCGGCCTGCTCGGGGTCCTGCTGGGCGGCGCCGTGATCGTGATCACCGGGGTGCCTTTGATCTTCGCCGACCGGTGGATCGGCGGCGGCAATGGCACGGCGGGGCTGGCGGCGTCCTCCACGGCGGGAGCGGCCGTCGCGAATCCCGTGATCATCGCCCAGATGTATCCCCAGTTTGCCCCGGTCGCCCCAGCCGCCACGGCGTTGGTGGCATCGTCGATGATTGTGACGTCGCTCGCGGTGCCCGTGCTGACAGCGCTCTACGCCCGCCGCTTTGCGCCGCGGCTTTCTTCAGCTGAGAAAATCTAGGCCGCTGCGATGAAAATCGCTCCGATAAAGACCACGCCTCCCAGTTGGATGGCATTCGTGGCTCTCACGCTGGCGCTTGGCTTGAGTGCATCGGTGGCCACGGCGCGCCCGCCCAATATCATTTTCATCCTTACCGACGATCAGGGCTACGGCGACCTGGCCCGGCATGGGCATCCGCTGTTGAAGACGCCGAATCTCGATCGCCTGTTCGACGAGAGTGTGCGTTTCGACCGATTTTACGTCAGCCCGTCCTGTTCGCCCACGCGCGCGGCTTTGATCACGGGCATGCACGAATTCCGCAACGGCGTCACCCACACGATGGATCCCCGGACCAATCTCCACCAGGGCGCCGTGACGCTCCCTTCGCTCTTGAAGACGGCCGGCTACCGCACCGGCGCCATCGGCAAGTGGCACTTGGGGAGTGGGCGGAGCGGTGGCGGCTACGCGCCGACGGACCGAGGGTTCGACTGGTATGCCACCACCTCGGGCGGGGCGGTGGTGCATTTCGATTCGGACGTGATTCGCAATGGGGTGAGAATGCCGCGCAAGGGATACCGGGAGGACGTTTTCTTCGACGAAGCGATGACGTTCATCGACGAGAAGAAGGACCAGCCGTTCTATTGCTACCTCGCCACGCTCTCACCGCATTTCCCGCTGCGCGCGCCCGAGGAGTTCACCGCGCCTTTTCGCGGGAAAGTTCCGGACGAGAAAACCGCCTCCTACCTCGGGATGGTGGCCAATATCGATTTCAATGTGGGCCGGTTGTTGAACTTCCTCGAAGACCGCAAACTCGCCGAGAACACGATCGTCATTTTCATGAATGACAACGGCGGGACCTGGGGCGTGGACGTCTACAACGCCGGCATGCGCGGAACGAAGTGCACGATCTGGGAAGGTGGTTCTCGCGCGATGTCGCTGTGGCGATGGCCGGGCCACTGGAAACCGCACACGGACGGGCACCTCACGGCACATCTCGATGTCTTGCCGACCTTGTGCGATCTCGCCGGAGTCCGCCTGCCGGCAAAAGTTGCGTCCGAGTTGGAGGGATTCAGCCTCCGTCCGTTGCTCGAGTCCACTGCGCCGGTCACGTGGCATGAGGATCGGATGCTGTTCGAGCACAATGGACGCTGGCCGAGTGGGCTCGCGGCGTCGCACAAATATGCCATGGCTGCGGTCCGCCAGGGCGACTACCTGCTCGTGAGCAGCCGGCCGTGCGACGACCCAGAGTGTTTGAAATACCTGAGCCAATGTTCGGCGCTGCGGAAGGTCGAGCAGGGGCTCAAGCAGACGAACTACACGGACGCGAACGCCCAGTTTCATTGGGCCACAACCCCGGCGGGGCGGTGGGCGCTCTTCAATGTGAAAAAGGACCCGGCGTGCGAGCACGACCTGCATGCCGCGAATGCACCGCGGGTCACGGCCATGGCTGCGGCCTACGACAAATGGTGGGACGCCGTATTCCCCGTCATGATCGAGCGGGGTGGAGATCGCGGCGATCCCAAGACGAGCGTCGAGGATTTGGAGATCATTTTGAGAGGGCGACGCTGAGCCTGCTCAGGTTGCCGCGCCGCCGGTCCGGATTTCTAATCCGGGAGAAATTTCAGTGCACGCCCGGAGGCAACGCGAACGCCACGTAGCTGTCGCCCGATTTGGTGCCCAACTTTCCACCGCCACAGGCGATGACCACGAACTGGCGGCCGCCGACTTCATAGGTCGCGGGCGTCGCGTAGCCGGCGGCGGGCAGACGGGTTTCCCAGAGAATTTCGCCGGTCGCAGCGGAGAACGCGCGGAATTTTTCGTCCTTCGTGGCCGCGATGAAGAGCACGCCGCCGTCGGTCACCACCGGGCCGCCGTAGTTCTCCGTGCCGGTCGGCGACTCGCCGGGCGCGGTGAGTTCCGGCGATTCGCCGAGGGGACGTTTCCAGAGGTAGTCGCCGGTGTTGAGGTCGATCGCGTTGAGCGTGCCCCACGGTGGACGCAGCGCCGGGTAGCCGTCGGGATCGACAAACCGGTTGTAGCCGGTCGTCACATAGGGGCTGGCCAGCTTGGTGCCCTCGGCGGGCGCGGTGGCCGGGATGACTTCCCGCGATTCGTTCGCCGCGGCCGTCTCCGGGGAAATCAGAAAACGCACGAGCGCGTCGCGCGAAGCGGCAGGCAGGAAATTGAAAGAGGGCATCATTCCTTTGGCGGTGCGCAGGCGCTCGCCGATCTCCTCGGGCTGCAAGCGCGCGGCGATCGTGGTGAGGCTGGGGATGCTCGCGACGGCGTTGCCTTCGCGATTCGCGCCGTGGCACGACGCGCAGAGCTGGGTGTAGAGAGTTTTGGCGTCGGCGCCCAACACGGCGGCCGGCACCATCTGCAACAGCCACGGCATCTCGCTGCTGTTGACATAGAGCACGCCGCGCGGATCGACGGCCGGCCCGCCCCATTCGGCGCCACCATGAAAGCCGGGGAGAATCACCGTGCCGCGTTCGCTGGGCGGATCGTAGAGCTGGTGGGGCGTCGCGTCGCGCAGTTGGCGCAACACCGCCTCGCGCGCGGCCGGGGTGCGGTTCGTGACCTCGTCTTCGGTGAACCGCTGGCGCGCAAACGGCGCGGGCTTTGCGGGTATCGGCTGAGTCTTCGCGGCCACCTCGCCGTTGAGGAGCGACGGCGGCACCGGTTCCTCGCGCCAGGGGAAAAGCGACTCGCCCGTCTCGCGGTCGAAGACCCACACTTGCCCCGTCTTCGTGACCTGCGCGACGGCGGCGATCTTTTTGCCCGCGCGCGTGACTTCGCAGAGCACGGGCGGCGCGGGCAGGTCGTAGTCCCAGAGATCGTGATGGACGAATTGGAAGTGCCATTTGCGCTTCCCCGTCGCGGCGTCGAGCGCGATGAGGCAGTTGGCAAAGAGATTGTCGCCGAGGCGGTCGCCGCCCCAGAAATCGAAGGCCGCCGAGCCCGTCGGCACAAACGCGAGTCCGCGTTCGGGGTCAACGACGAGACCCGCCCAGCAGTTGGCGCCGCCGACCGTTTTCCACGAATCGGGCGACCAGGTTTCGTAACCGAATTCACCCGGATGCGGAATCGTGTGGAAAATCCAGCGGCGCTTGCCGGTGCGCACGTCGTAGGCGCGGATGTGGCCCGGGGCGGCGGCGGCCGGACCCTCACCGACGCGCATTCCGAGGATGATGAGGTCGCGGTAAATCGCGCCGGGCGCGTTGGCGGCGAGGTAGAGTCCGCGCGCGTCGTGATCGAGGTCGTCGCGGAGATCGACGCGACCTTGCTCGCCAAAGGTGGGGATCAGTTTCCCCGTCGCCGGGTCGATCGCGTGCAGCGTGGGGCCGGCGGTAAACAGCAACCGCCGCTCGGCGCCTTCGCGCCAGAGCGCGAGACCGCGAGCGAGTCCGCCCGGCCCGCCTCGATTGCCGCGGTCGGGCGTGAAGCGCCACAACTCGCGGCCGGTCGCCGCGTCGAGGGCGAAGAGCGCGAGCTGCGAAGTGGTGCCGTAGAGCACCCCGTCCACGATGAGAGGATTGCAGGGGATTTCGGAGCGGACGCCCGGCGTCGTATCGCCGGTGCGAAACACCCACGCCGTCGTGAGCTGCGCCACGTTGGCCGTCGTGATTTGCTGCGCTGCCGAGTAGTGCGCGGCGCCCTCGCCGAGGTAGGCAGGCCAATCGTGGCCGGGCTTGGGCGCGGCGGCTTCGAACCCAAATGGAAGGCACGCACTGAGGAGCAGCCAAACCCGGCTGCCACGGGTGCTTGGGATCGAAGGTGGCATCAGGGTGCGGCGTCGGTGGAGCCTTCAGCGATAGAACGGCTGCCACGTGAGCCAGCGCGGCCCGTAGTGGGGCGGAGTCGCGCCCGCTTCCAGCGCGCCGAGGTCGGGAGCCTTGCCGTTGAAGTCGTCGTTCACGGTGGGAATCACTTCGCCGGCGTCGATGGCGCGGCCGCCGGGCTTGAGTTGGAAATTCAAATCCATCGCGTGATAGACCGCGTAGGGATTGCCCGGCTGCGGCGGTGCGAGTCGGACGAACACATCGTAGTCGATTTCGCGTCCGTGCTTTTCCTGGCCGGTGCCCGCCTGGAATTCGGCGAGCGTGGCGAAGGACTTCCAGTCGCCGGCCTTGGGCTCATAGTTCGTCTGCCCCGGCGGCGGGGCAAACCAGGTGTATTGCGCCGGCACGTCCCGGTTTGGGCGGTAGCCGTTGTAGTCCGAGGAGTTGATCGAGTGGGAGTTTCCCACCTGCATGATCCCGCGCCCGGGTTCATCGCGGCCGAGAAAGAGATTGTTGCGATAATGGACGTTGGCCGCCGTGCCGCCGGCGCGGTTTTCCGCGATGACGGTGTTGTGATAGACGAAGAGGCCGGCGGGCTTGCCGGCAAATTTGAAGGGCACGCCGCGGACGGCATGGTAGATGAGATTGCGGATGTAGTAGGCGGGCCCGCCGAAGACGGGCTGGGCGCTCAGGCCGCTCATCGCGGCGTTGACGCAGCGGTTGTTGAAGAGGCGGATATTGTGCACGCCGCCATCGGCCTCGACGAAGTCGTCGTTCACGAGGTGGAGGTCGTTGTTGTAAATGTCGATCGAGGAGGCGCGCTGGTCGGGATCGGCGGGCGGCGTGCCGTAGGTCGAGATGCCGATGGCGTCGTGGAAATAAGCGATGGCGTTGTGGGCGATAACATGGCCCGGGCCGTAAACTTTGATGCCGTAGTAACTGACGAGGCGGTGAGATTTGTAGAGCGGCTCCTTCCAACTGATGCCATCGGGTGTGCGCGGCCGGCCGCCCCAGCCGAGCAGCCGGAAGCGATCGTCGCGCCCGAGGATCAGGTTGTCGGCAATATAGAAATCGGCGGAACCCGCGTATTCGGTCCAGACAGCGGCGCCGACGTTTTCAAAGCGGCAGTTTTTCACCGTGAGGCCGACGGCACCAGCGACTTCCTTCTGGCCGGCGAAAATGGCGATGTCGGTGTTGCGGAAGGTGAGGCCCTCGAAAATGTGATGGCGCGAGGCCATCACGTCGAAGAGCCGGTGGTTGTTGTCGCCGTCGAGGATGACTTCGCCGTCGCCTGCGGCCTTCAGCGTGATGGGTTTTTCCGCGGTGCCCTTGAGCGTGAGGGACAGCAGGCCGTCGAAGGGCGCCATCATCGGGTCAACGTAGTCGAGGCGTTCGGGGCGATAGAGCCCGGCGTGCAGGAGGAGGGTATCGCCGGGTTGAGCCCGGCGTTCCCAGACGACGGACCAATCGCCGAGACCGGCGCCGTAGTAGGCCTGCAAAATGCCGGTGAAGCTTGGTTCCTGCCTCGGGCCGGTGAAGTCGGGCGGGTAAACATGCAGCGTGCGGCCACCAATGTAGGCTTGCGGCTCGGAGCGGGTTTTCACGCGGACGAGCTGAGTTGCCGGCCCCGAGACACCGTCTGGGTCGGTCATGACAAAACTGCATTCATATTCCGTGCCCGGTTGCACGTTCAGGATGCTGCCGGCGAAACCCTCGGGCACGGTATAGTCGAGGTGCTCCCGGGCGCGGTAGATTTTTTCGCCGCCGATCCGGACCAGCGGGAGGGCATCGCGCCACTTCGCGTCGCCGACCTTCCGGAACTTGACGGCGACGGTGGCATTGCGATTCGCGTCACCGGTGATGGGCCACTCGAAGCCGAGATTCAACAAGGTGGGATGCTCGACATGAAATTTTCCAGGCACGGTGGCGTTTTCGGCCAGCGCGCTCGCGACGCAGAGGCAAAACAGGGCGGGGAATTTGGGGCACATGGCGAAGGAGGGGACGGCTCACTTGAGCGGGATTTCACCACGCACCGAGGCGGCGGTGGCGGTGGGGAAATCAGCGGGCACGGGCGTCGTGATGTCGCGACGGGCGAGCCACTCGAGGGCGCGGACGACGACGGTCTGCAAGCCGGCACAGCGCATCCGCGCGGGCTGCGTGTCGCCCTTCCACACGTGGCCAAAGGTGGAGGTGTAAACGCGGCCCTGGCCATAGGCCACGGTCCATTCGAGGGGCCAGTTCATCGCCGTTTTCGGGTGGAAGCCGTAGGAGAGCACGGTGAGATTTTTCGCCGGGCCGCGCGCGTAGCTGTAAACCTCAATGTCGGGCGTGAACCACGCACGCGGCAGCCCCGCATGGATCGGGTGATCGCCGAGGCGCTTCACGACGGTATCGACGCGCGGGCCGTGGCTCGTGTTTTCCCCCTCGCCGGCGGGGATGCGGATGAGTGCCCCGTCTTCACCGACGGCGAGGGCGACGCCAAAATCCTTTTTGCGCCAGCCGAGGCCAATCATGTCGTTGTAAGCGGGCCAATCGGGAAACGCGTTGTTGCCGGAGTGCCAGACATAAACTCCGCCGCCCTTGGTGACGAAGTCCTCGAACGCGACCTGCACTTCGCGCGGCCACGACGGGCCGCCGCCGATGTCGTTGCACGTCTGGATCACGACATCGTAGTCGGAAAATTTCGGGCGCCACACGTCCCAGCCGGGCGATTCTTTCTTCGGCGGTGCGGTGGACACATCGACGGTGAAGAGCTTGGTCGGTTCGATCATGCCGCGGATGAGCGCGGTGGTGAGCGGACCGTTGTGGTTGGTGAATCCATCCACGATGAGCACGCGGATCGGCGTGGCCGCCAATGCGGGCCAGGTGAGCAGGGCGAACAGGACGAACGTCAGCAGGGACTTTGGCTTCATGGGGTAAGGGTGAGCGGAACGGCGTGGCTAACGCCGGGGTGAACAGGCCGGTGGGCCCCGGGGTGGGGCGACCCTCACAGCACAAAGCCCGCTGGACAGCTGGCAACCGTGTTCCGGTTTCCACTGGAAACTACCCGCCCCGCCATGGGTGCTCTACTCCGCGCAGCGCCTTACTTCAGCGATTTCAGGTGTGAGAAGAGATCGCTGATGTGCTCCGGCGGCAGTGTTTCGATCAATCCCTCCGGCATGAGCGAGCGGCGCGTGTAGCCGGCGGCGCGGATATCCTTCCGCGCGATGCGGCGCTCGTCGGCGCCGGGAATGCGCACGATGATCGCGTCGGCGGCTTCGTTGACGAGAAACGCGTCGAGCACGCTGCCGTCGGTGAGAGTGACGCGGTAGGTGCGGTAGGCGCTCTCCATCGCCGCGCTCGGCGTGAGGATGTTGCGCAGTAGGGCCTCGACGCCGGTGTTGCCGACGCCGTCGAGCGGGGGCGCGAGCTGGCCGCCCTTGCCGGCGAAGGCGTGGCAGTTCAGGCACAGGGCGGTGAAGAGTTCGCGGCCGTGCTCGGGATTGCCGCGGGCGTTGGCGAGCCGGCGGAACTGCGCGAATTTCGCGGACTCCGCCGCGGCTTCGGCCGGCGTGAGCGGCGCGGGCGTGTCGCTCGCGGTGTCACCGCCGAGTTTTTTCCAGAGCGCGGCCACATGGGTGTCGTCCGGCAGCACGGCGTGCAGGCGGTCGAGCGTGGCGAGGCCGATGTCGGCTTGTGGCACGGTGCCGGCGTGCAGGCCGGCGACGAGGGCTTTGGCGCCGGCGGGAGTGCCGGCGAGGCCGTTCAGGGCGCGGCCGCGCTGGGCGACGGTGAGCTTGGGCAACAGGCCGACCAGGAAAGCGGGCGCTTCAGGCGCAGTATTGGCGACGAGCGCGGCGACGGCCTCGTCGCGCAAGGGAGCCTCGGCGGACTCCAAGGTGATCGTCGCGAGCAGAGGCAGCGGGCCGGCGCCGATTTCGCGGAGCGCACGCAGGGCGGCGAGCGCGAGCGCGGACTTGGGCTGCCGCCAGTGAGATTCGAGCGCCTTGGTGAGATCAGGCGCGAGCGCGGCAAGTTTGAACGCACCCGCGACCTCGGCGCCAAGGAGTTGATCCGCCGATGCGGCGCTGGCGAGTTGGAGTCGGGCCGCCGACGTGAGCGCGGTGGACAGCGGAGTTGCATCGAGGCCCGTGCGAAACGCCAGCAGTGCGCGCAACACGGCGACGCGACCGGTGGGAGTGGCGAGCGCGGTGGCGAGGGTGTCGCGGACGGCGGGTTCGGCGAAATGCGCGGCGAGGGCGCGCACCTCCTCGTCGCCGAGGGGGCGCTTGAGCTGCGGGGCGAGGCGCGTGAGGCCGAGCGCGGCGTCTTTGCCGCCGAGAGCGAGGGTCGCGAGGACGCGATTCTCCAGCGGGAGCGCACGGCCTTCGGAGCCGGCGAGCAGCGCGGCGGTCGCGGCGGGATTCAGCTCCATCGCCCAGCGCGCGAGGTAGCGCTCGAACTCGCGCTCGTAGCGCGGCCAGTCTGCGGCGTCGGCGGGCAGGGATTCGCCGCCGAGTCTCGCGGCGAGCAACATGATCTTCGCGCTGGCGCGAGGCACCCGGCGCAGGGCGTCGCCGAGTGCGGCGCGGACTGCCGGCGACGGATCGGAAACGAGCGGGGCGGCGACGGAGAGAAACTCCGCCTCTGGCCGCGGCTGGACGGCGGCGAGGCGCACCGCTTCCCGGCGCACGGTGGCGGCGGGATCGGCGGCGAGCTGGCGGAGCAGCGCGGTGGCGACGGGCTGGAGGCTTTCGAGCGCCCAGAGCGCGGCGAGACGGCGGTCGGTGGCGACGGTCGGGTCGGCGGCGATCTGCGCCAGGTCGGGTGCGAGGGCGGCGGCGCGGCGGTCGCCGATCTCGAGCCAGGCGAGGCGGGACACGAGGGCGTTGGGGCCGCCGAGCTGGGCGAGCAGTGCGCGGTCGTCGAGTTTCGTGAGATCGGGCGGCGTGAGGCGCGGCTGGTCGCGATGGCGGATGCGCCAGATGCGGCCGCGGGTCTTGTCGCGGTCGGGATGCGCGCGGGGGACTTCGTTGTGCGAGATGATTTTGTTATACCAATCGACGATGTAGAGCGCGCCATCGGGACCGAAGTGCAGCGCGACGGGGCGGAACCACTTGTCGTCGGTCGAAAGGAAATCGGGAAGGCGCTCGTAACGGTAGCGCCCCCCGTCGGGCGTGGCGCGCGCGACGTTGATCTTGTTCGTGAGCGGATTGGCGAGGAAGAATATCTTCGCGCCCGTGTCACCGGCGGGCGCGCCAAACGCGCGGAAGAGTCCGTCGCGATCCTCGGCGAGCGCGAGGCCGCTGAGTCCGGTGGCGCCCATCAACTGGTTGCCGAGCGGCGGCGGCATGAGCGGCTGGTAGGGGCGGAGCAGCTTGCGCGAACCGGTGCGCATATGGATGCCAAACGCGTAAGGCACCACCGAGTAGCCGAAATCATTCGCCTCCTGCAGGAACGTCTCGCCCTCGCGGCTCGTGTGCAGGCCCCAGATGTTGTTCGGTCCGGCGGTGAGGTTCTCGAAGCTGGAGCCGTCGAGCGCAAAGGCGGCGAGCTTGCACTGGTCGAAGACGACCTCCGTGGAACCGTCGGCGAACGGAACGCCACCGGGGCGGCGGACGGTCGAATAGTTGAACAACCCCTGCGCCACGAAGACCTGTTCGCCGGGCTGACGAAGAAACTGATGGGGAAACAAGTGCGAGTCCTGCGTGCCGAAGCCCGTGAGAATCACGTCGTGTTGGTCGGTGCGGCCGTCGCCATTGGTGTCGCGGTAGAGGCGGATGTCGGCCCCGTATTGCACGAACACGCCGTCCTTGTAGGGCAGCACGCCGAGCGGCATCACGAGGCCGTCGGCGAAGACGCGCGGCTTGGCGTCGGCGCCGATGTCTGCGCCATAGACGTTGTCGAAGACCACGACCTTGTCGCGGCCGCCGCGGGCGAAGAGTGCGTCGGAGGCGGCCTTCTGCTCGTTGCCGTCAACCGGATACTCAAACGCGGTCATCGTCCAGAGCCGCATGCGCGCGTCCCAGGCGAGGCCGATGAATTTGCCGATGCCGTCGGTCTCGGCGGCGACGAGCTCGGCCTCGAAGCCGGGCGGCAGGGTGAAGGAAAGCCGCTGCTCCTCGGGCGAGCGCGGACCGGTGGTGACGGCGTTGTAGCTGATGTCCTTGGCGCCGGTGGTGGCGGCGGGTTCGGGCGGAGGGACAGTCTGGGCGTTGACGGCGGACTTCGTGGGAGCAGCGGGTGCGGTTGAAGCCGATTTCTGTTTTTTCCCGGCGGGGGCCGGCCGCGGCGGTGGGAGGCCCACCTGCGCCCACGTCGGCGCGCCGGGTGTCGGCGGCAGTTCCTCAATCGTCACGTCCTTCACCTGCACGAGCGCGATGCCACCGCTGTGAATCTGGATGCCGATGTGGCCGTCGCGCGCGACCGGCTCGGCCTCCGTGTAGTCGAGGGCCGGGACGCCGTTGATCCACGAGCGGATGCGCGGGCCGTCGGCGAGGATGCGGTAGTCCTGCCAGTCGCCGGGGTGGATCGCGGCGTTGACGGCGGCGAGATCGGCGGCCTCGGCGATGACGCGGCGGCGGCGGGACTCGTCGTAGAGTTTGCCCCACCATTTGTCGCCGGCGTCCACCTGGTAGCCCGCCATCTCGGTCGAGCCGGGCATACGCAGGCTGCGGATCTGCACGCCGCTGTTGATGAGGCCAGTCGTGGGATCGCCGGTGAGTTTGAGCTTAAGGCGGAGATCGAAATTCTGGAACGAACGGGTCGTCGCGAGGAAGTAGTTGTGCGGGATTTTCTCCGTCGTGGAGCCGCCGGTGAGCGCGCCGTCCTGCACGCGCCACCATTTGAGGTCGCCCTCCCAGCCGGCGAGGGACTTGCCGTCAAAAAGCGCCGCCGGCGCCGCCGCGGCCGGTAGTGCGCCGACCAATAGAACGGTCAGGGCAGGAACGAGGTTCCTGATGATTCTGGAAAATACAGGCAGGGGCTTCATAAATAGTGGTTCAATCGTTGGAGCGTTTTGCGCTTGGGATGTCAGGCCGCCGTGGCTCGGGATCGAAAAAACGCGCCCCGGCGCCGACGCGGTCGAAGTCACCGATATCGGCGCGCGCTTTCTCGGCGAACGCGAGCAGCCGGGCGGTGATCTGGGGATGTTGCGCGGCCACGTTGTTTCGTTCCCCGATGTCGGCCTCGAGATCGAAGAGCAGCGGCTCGGCAATCGCGGCGCTTTCCGCCGGAGCGACGAAGACGGCCCAGCGTTCGTCCTCCGGACGGGGCAGATGCAGTTTCCACCGGCCCGCGCGCACCGCCGTGAGCCGGGTGTGGGCGTAGTAGTAAAACGCCTCGGTCGGGCTGGTCGTGCCCGTCTGGCCGTGAATCAGCGGCGTGATGTCGTGGCCGTCGATGATCCGGTCCGTGGGCACGCGGGCGCCGGCGAGCTTGGCCACGGTGGGCAGCAGATCGAGGGTGGTGGCCGGCTCGTGGCTCGTCACTCCGGCCGGCACGCGGCCCGGGGCGCGCACGATAAACGGCACGCGGAAACCGCCTTCCCAACTCGAGGCTTTGGCGCCGCGCAAGGGACCGGAGGAGCCGAAGTGCGCGCCGCGTTCATCGCGTTGGTTGAACGGATACTTGAGCTGCCCCGCCGCATCCCGCGTCCGGTTGTCGTCGGGCGCGACCAGATGCCGGTCGAGAAACCACGGCCCGTTGTCGCTGGTGAAAATGAAATAGGTGGACTCGTCCAACCCTTCGGCGCGGAGCGCGGCCCACAGCCGGCCCACCTGCGCATCGAGTTCCTCGACGACATCCCCGTAGAGCCCGGCGGATGATTTCCCGGCGAAGGCCGGCGTGGCGGCGAGGCGCGTGTGCGGCATCGTGTGCGCGAGATACACGAAGAAGGGGCGGTCTTTGCTGCGTCGGATAAACGCAATCGCCTCGTCGGTGTAACGCTCGGTCAAGTTTGCCATCGCGGCGCCGCGCTCCACGAGCGTCGTGCCGCGCACCAGATTCACGGTGGAATCGTTGCTGGAGGGCGTGCCGAAAAACTCGTCGAAGCCCTGATGCGGCGGGAGCAGGTCCGGCTCGAAGTTCGTTTGTGAATGCCCGGCGAGATCCCATTTGCCGAACGCCGCCGTGACGTAGCCGCGTGTCTTGAGGATTTCGGCGATGGTGATTTCCTGCGAGTGTAGCCGTGGATGATGTTCGACCTGGTTTTTTCGTTTCGCCACGCGGAGCGGATAGCTTCCCGTCATGAGCGCGGCACGCGACGGACCGCATACCGGTTGCGCATAGAAGCTGGTGAAACGCATGCCCTCGGCGGCGAGTCGGTCGAGATTCGGTGTGCGGATCCGTTTCCCGCCGTAGCAACCCAGATCGCCGTAGCCGAGATCGTCTGCCAGGATGATGACAAAGTTGGGCGTGGCCTGCGGTGCGGTCGCGGGTTGCGCGGCGCTCGCCGCCGCGACGACAGCCAACACGGCGGCGGTAAACTGCGGGCAGGAGCTCTTCAGACGAGAAAGAAAAAGCGATTTGACTGGGGAGAACATGGGGGTGGTTAGAAGCTGAAGGTGTTCGTCAGAAAGACATCGACGGGATTCGGATTCCGCACGACCGCGACGCGGCCGTCAGGATTAATGAGCACAGGGATGTATTTCTTGCTGCCGATGAGGTTGAGGGCGTTCAATTGGATCTTCCAACCGATCCGGTTGCCCAGCTTGCGCTCGTAGCCGATCATCACGTCGCCGTTGAACAGCGGGTTGTCGAAAAAGGCGTTCTTCAGATCGGGAATCACGACGCCGGCGGTCGTGCTCAACGAGCGGTAGCCGACCGCCGCCTTGCTCTGCCAGCGCAACGAGCCGCCGAATTGGAAACCCCTGAGCCGGCCCTCGGTGAACCGGTAGTTGGAGACGAGGTTGACTCGATGTTTGCGTTGCTCGGCCGCGATGGCGCCATCACGGGCGAGGACGGCCGCGAGCGCGTTGAAGGTGCCGGCCACAAACCGGCTTTCGTAAGTGAAAGGCTCGTTGCGCGTCACCGAATCGAGCAAGCCGTTAAGCCCCGACGCCGCGATTTCCTCCCGATGCAGCCGGGCGACCGCGGCGGCAACGACGGCGGTGTCGGACTGAACGGTTTCCTGCTGGGAGTAGTTCAAGGACACGTTCCAGCTCGGGGTGACGCGGCCGACGAGCTCCGCCTCGTAGCCTTTCGCGGTGTAGGAATTCGTGATTGTGGGGCGTTGGACCGGGTTCAGCGAAGCGCCGAAGGGCTGCCCGTTCGCCCCATCCACGGTGTTGTAGCGGTTGCCATGGCTCTTCGCGAGCGAGAGGTTGAGAATCGTATCGTAGAGTTGTTGGTAGGACGTGAAGCGTCCGACCGCGCCAGGGGGCTGCCCCGGGGCACCGAGGTATTGCTGGATCGTCAGCGTGCGCGAATTCTCGAAAGCCCGCTCCAGCATCGTGGTGATCGCGCCACCGGCGAGGGCGCCGCCGCCCACACTTGCGGAAACGTCCTCGCTGGACGTCTCGAAGCGGTTCAGGCGCAGCGAGAGTGCGCGGTCGCGGAGTTCGAGCGTGATCCCGTAGTCCCGGGTCTTGCCGGTCGGATTGCCCAGCGGGTTGCGCTTGATGTCGTTGCGGGCAAGGTCGGCCGTGAAGTTTCCGGACTCGCTGAAGTGCGCGCTCAGGTTGGTCGGCAGGGCTTTGGTCCACGCTTTCGGCACGTGCAGCACCAAGCTCTTGGTGACGGTGTTGCCGCTGTTGGTCGAAGGTGCGGCGTAGTCGATATCCATGTTGCGGAGGTCCCACTCGCCGTTGGGCAGCCGGGCGATGCCGGGGCTCGAGTAGCTCCGCGAGATGTCGCGGCGGGCGCCGAGCATTGCGATCAAATGGCCGTGCCAAAATTCACCCTGCCAGCTAGCGACCTTTGACTCGATTTTTTGGACGGTGCGGTCGCCTTCGTTGAGCGCGTAGTAAACCTGGAACTCATCCGTGAAAGTCGGTGTGCCATTCTGCGGGTTGCGCCGCGGCGCTCCGAAGTGGCTGTAAACTTGCCGATACCGGTCGCCGCTACGCGGGATCGGATTGGTCACGTAGTCGGTGATGCGGACCTGATTGGCCGCGGTGAGATGCTGGAGCGACGGGGTCAGGTAGTTGACCTGCATGACCTTCATGCGCGGTCCGTTCAACAGGGGACCGGCGAGAGCGCCCGCGATGTTCGTGCCGGACCCGGGGACATCGGTCCAGACCGGATTGCGAAGCCGGAAGCTGCGGTCGATCTCCTGGGTGCCCCAGAAGCCGGTCAGCGTGTGCCGCCCAAGCCAGCGGGCCACGCCGGCTTTCTCGGTGAAATCGAACCGGTAGAACGCGGTCGCCTGCGCGGCTTCGCGCCTCGTCGTGCGGGTGCGCTCGGCCATGTCGTCCCCGTTGCCCTGCGACATGATGTAGGCACGGCCCACGTTGGGATTGGGCTGGAGGTCGGGCAGGTAGGAATTGATGTCCACGATGAGCATGTTGCTGTTCGTGTTCGCATGCACCAACTGGGACTTGTTCTCGTAGCGTTGCCGATCGTAGGCGAACTGGATGCCGCCGCGCCCGCCGGCGAACACTTGATCGAGCGACACGTTCTTCGCATCGAAGCTCTCGCGGACCCTGCTGCCATCGCCTGCGACCATGAGTTTCGTATTGTCGAGCATGGCGCGGTTCTGGACGACCGGGCTGGTGTAGCCGGGCAAGAGGCCGAGATACTCGAGCGGCGCGACGCCAAGAAAGTCGACTTGCCGGGTGTTGGGCGGCGAGGACGGATTCAGGAGCTGCCACTGCACGCGCCCAAGCACTCCGGCGATCGAGGCGTCTGGCAGCCCGACGCTCGCGCGCTGGGCACCGGGGGAATTGTAGGTCACGGGTAGTTGGAAGAACCAGGGCGTGAAGCCGGCATTGGGGATGTTGGCTTCGGTGAACTGCCCCGTTCGATTGTCGACCGTGAGTTTCGGCGCGTATCCGCCGTTGCCCATCCAAGCGATGCGGGCCGGCAAGGCGCCGTCGTTCAGTGCCCGGACGTCGCTGGCGGAATAGGACGGGGCCGAAAACCAGGGCGTGATGCCGTCCAAAGGCGGGACGACGTTGGGCGGGTTGGCGACGGTCCAGCCATACTCGCCATTGGCCTTGAGGGTCAGGGGCCCAAGGATTTCGGATTTCTTGTTCTGCATGAGGACGGCCTTCAGCGCGAGGTAGAGGCGGTCGGCCTGTTCAAACGCCGGGCGCTGCTGGAACTCGGTCGTTTCCCGCAGACCGGCGATGCGCAGCGCGACGCGGTTCGGCACCAACGCAAAGTTGTAGTCGAGGTTCTCGCGATGCGAACTGCGGAGGCCGACGCGGAGCGTGGCCTCGCCGAAGTTTCCGAACGTTTCCGCCGGCTTGACGCTGTTGTCGATGATCCCACCGACCTCGCCTATGCCGAAAAGCAAAGCGTTGGGCCCGCGGCTGATCGTCACGCGATCGGTGTTGAAGCTGTCGAAGGGGATATCGGTGAGGAAAAAGCCGCGCGTGATCGACGCCTTGGCCAAACCGCGGACGCGCTGGCCGCTGCTCTGCGGGGTCGTGCGCTCCTCAGTGATGGTGTAAAACTGGGTGCCGGCCAAACCGCCGCCGGCGAAATTCCCCTGCACGCCCGATACTTCCATGCTGGCTGTGTAGGCGAGGACGGACGCCGCATCGGTGGCGCCCATGTCGGTGAAGAAATCCTTGGTGATGACCGAAACCGGCGCTCCGACGTCGCGGAGCGGCGTGTTGAGCCGGGAGCCAGCTAGGGTGCTGGTCGCTTGATAGCCGCGGTCGGTTCCGGCTTCGACTGTGAACGGACTCAACACTACGACGGACTGGTCGGGATTCGCGTTCGGCTTCGCGCTGGAATTCTCGGCCGCAGCAAGAGCGGAGGTGAACACCAATGCGAGAGTGAGAACAGTGACATCATGCAGGGAGTGCTTCATGGGGTTTTTTGTTTTTAGGGGGTTCGAGTTCGGCAGTGGAGGCTGCCGACAAGGCGAAAGGGATCAGCGGGGGACCTTGGGCAGGTCGAGCGTGGGCCGGTGCGCTTCTGCGCCTTCGGCGCCGGGCCGGGGGAGAATCGTCCGGGGATTCACCGGACGACCCGCGGGCCGGGAGTTCGCGGCGATCTCCGCCTCGAAATCGGAGAGACGTCGGCGCAGATCGGCGACGAGGTCGGGATGGGCGCCGGCCACATCCTTCACTTCCCCGATGTCGTTTTTCAGGTCGTAGAGTTCGCCGGAGACAAAGAGCTTCCATGGGCCCGCCCGCACGGCCCGCAGCGTGTTTTCCTGATGGTAGAAAAAGGCTGCGTGGGGACTGCGCGCGCCCGGCGCGCCGGTGAGCAGGGCACGGATGTTGCGCCCATCGAGCACGCGATCGGTGGGCACGCTTCCGCCCGTGAGATCGGCGAGCGTGGGCATGAGGTCCATTTGCGTGGCCAGTTCGTCGCAAACGGTGCCGGGCGGAATGACACCCGGCCAGTGCGCGATCAACGGCACGCGCTGGCCGCCCTCGAAGGCGGAGCCCTTGCCGCCGCGCAGGGGGACATTGTTGACCGGGCCCGCGCCACCGTTGTCGGACGTGAACAACACCAGCGTCTTTTCCGCGACGCCGACTTCGGCGAGGGTGTCGAGCAGGCGGCCGACGCTCCAGTCCACCTCCCGGATCTGCGCCTTCAGGACATCGTCGCTGGCCGTGAACTCCTGCCGGGCGGCGCGCGGTCCGTGGACAAACGCGTGCGGCAGGTAGAGGAAAAACGGACGCGTGCGATTCGCGCGGATGAAGGCGGTCGCCTCGTCGGTAAACAGCCGGCACAGCTCGGCCTGGTCCTGCATCGTGCGCACTTCGCCGATGACCGCGGAACCACGCATCAGCGGCAGGAGAGGAAATTGCCAGCCTCCCGGGTGTGCCGGCCACATGTCATTGGAGTAGAGGATGCCATAATACGCATCGAAGCCCTGGTCGGTGGGCAAAAATCCGGGTTGGTCGCCGAGATGCCACTTGCCGAAGCAGCCGGTCGCATAGCCGGCCTTGCGCAGCACCTCGGCGACCGTGATCTCAGAAGGATGCAGCGCCACAGTGTCGGCGGGAAAAAGGACGGAGTGGCCCGAGCCGCGGCCGAGCCCCACGCGGCGCGGGTAGCTCCCGGTCATGAGGGCGGCGCGCGCGGGGGAGCAGAGCGGGGCGGCCGCGTAGAAGGAGGTGAAGATCCGGCCCTCCGCGGCCATGCGGTCGAGCCGGGGTGTTTGCGTCTTGGGCGCGCCGAACGGGCTCGTGCTGGAGTAGCCAAGGTCGTCGATGTTGATCAGAACGATGTTGGGCCGGGTGGCGCCCGCCGGGGCTGCCGCGGTGTCGACGACGCCGCCGAGCCCCGCGGCGACGAGCAGGCGCAGGACAAGGGAGCACCGCCGGACAAAGGTGACGGGAGACATGGCCTCAGATGGCTTTCGCCACGGGAGTGGAGGCTTGGACCGAGGATCGGCCGGGGATCTTTTTGAAGCGCCGGGTGAGGTCGGCGAGCGAACTCTCGACGGCCATGCGCTCAAGGCTGCTGGCGCCGACGAAACCGTCGCAGCCGGTGGCGGAAATGACGCGGCTCGCATCGTCGGGCGTGTTGATCGGGCCGCCGTGGCAGAGAAAGAGAATGTCTTTCCGGATCGTCGAGGCGGCGGCCATGATCGCCCGGGTGCGTTGGAGGGTGTGGTCCCAGCTGACGACGGCGTTGGTCACGCCGATGCTGCCGCCGACCGTGGTGCCGACGTGGGTGATGATGGCGTCGGCGCCGGCCTCGGCCATCGCGATGGCCTCCTCGGGCGAGCTGACATAGACGATGGAGAAGAGGTCCATGCGGCGCGCGAGGGCGACCATCTCGAATTCCTTTTTCACGCTCATGCCGGTCTCCTCGAGGATGCCGCGGAACTGGCCGTCGATGATGGTGTGCGTCGGAAAATTGTTCACGCCGGAGAAGCCCATGGCCTTCACCTCACCGAGCCAGTGCCACATGCGGCGGCGCGGATCGGTGGCGTGGACGCCGCAGATGACGGGAATCTCCTCCACGACGGGCAGGACCTCGTATTGGCCGATGTCCATCGCGACGGCGTTGGCATCGCCGTAGGCCATGAGGCCGGCGGTCGAGCCGTGGCCGGCCATCCGGAAACGACCGGAGTTGTAAACGATGAGGAGATCGGCGCCGCCCTTCTCGATGAACTTCGCCGAAATGCCGGTGCCGGCCCCGGCGGCGATGATCGCCTCGCCGCGCGCGAGGGTGGCGCGCAGACGTTCGACGACTTCCGTGCGGGTGTAGGGATTTCCTTTTCCAGTCCAAGGGTTGGGCATGATGGAGTGCGGTTAATTGACGAGCTGATCGACAACGATGACGCGTGCGAGCCGGGGGATCACGACCTGCACGGCGGCCTGATGCACGGGATGCGGCAGATAGGCATCGCGCGCGGCGACGCTCTCGAAGGTGAAGATGAAGCTGTGCGTGAAGCCGTCGGTCAGGCCCTCGGTGCTCACGTCGGGCGACCAGTTGAACGCGACGATTCCGGGGATGGCCTTGGGCAAATCGGCGATGGTGCGGCGGACGAGCTCGATGTCGTCCGCCGTGCACTCGGGCTTGAATTGAAACAGGGCGAGGTGATTGACGAGGGGCATGGTGGAGATTGCGAGGCGGGGACCGAGGGGAGGGAACGCGGGGGTGAGTAGCGGCGGTTTGCCGAGTGCGGCATCCGATCGGTGCGTTGAACTTGCGCTCCGGAACGCAGAAGAGAAGATGCGGCCTCACACCACCTCCCGACGATTTCACACCTTCGCTGATGCGTGCTTTGGTCCGCTGGGACGAGATGAACCCACGTGCGCGCCGTTCATCCCGACACGTTTTTTCCGGCGAAGGCATCACGGCGGACGAGCGGCGTCGCGTGCGACGCGGACAGGCGTGCCAAGATTCACGGGCCTGACGGGTTAACGCGATGTCTGGCCCAACGGCGGTATCGGTAAGGAATTTTTCAGTATACGCGATGGGCGGTATACCAGAAGCGAGTCGAAGAGATTTCGCCCAACTTTGACCGTAGGGTCTTGGGCAAAACGATATCATACACCCGATTCTCCCGCGGCTTCTGGTCCAACTGAAGAGTCAATACGTTCCCGTTGATGGCAACGTGGGCACAGGCGTGGGTTTCCAACTCAAACTTCTGGGAGCCGTAGGCTGCATGGTAGGCGATTCGGTAGGATTCCACCTTATATGCGGGCAACCCGGCCGGATCCTCGATCGGAGCGTTGAAGGTGAACGCGAAACCCTGCGGCGTCAGCTTGACCGAATCCACCTGCAAGAACGGCTTTCCATTATAGGTCACCTTTTTGATCCCCTCCCGGCCCGGCCAGCTCAGATGAGTCTTGCCGAGATAAAGCGACGCTCCGTCCCGGGTGTAGAGGATGCGGTTGTTCCCCATGCCGATGCTTTCCGTCTCCAACAAATGGGCGCCGGTCCCCTGATGCTGACCGTGCACCACATCGGGCAGATGGCGAATGAGCCGCGAGGAGTTCATTTCGCCGGTGATCAATTGTTCCGCCGCTTGATCGCCGGTGAGCAGCGGTCCGAAACTAGGTTTGTAGGGAAGAATCTGCGTCATGGAGTTGGCGCAATCGCCCTGCGGAAACAGCCCCGCCGCCTTGACCCGCAAGGCATCCAGCTGGGCCACGGGCAGCCTGCTGGGTTCCATGTCGGGAGGATTCTCACCCCACAGCAACGAAGCGGGATGACCATGGAAACCGCCCGGGACGACCCGATGCAACTTGGAGGCGCCCACCCAGTCGCCCTGGTTGTCCGTCACCCAAAGCTGATCGTTGGCATCCATATAGAGTCCGTTCGGCGTGCGAAACCCGGTCGCGTAAACCTGCGCCTGCGACGAGCCCGGCGCGATGCGCAGGACGCAGCCCCGGTAAGGAACGCGCGAATACATGCGCGGCACCGCTTCCTTCTTTTCGCTCCACGTTCCGTGCCTCCCGCCGCCGAGGAACTTGTCCAGGGTCAGGCCGCCGGTGTTGTTCCATTTCCCGCGCACCTCCTCCCGGACGCCGCTGCCATTCGAGGCCGTGCCGAGCGTGAGGTAGATGTTCTGCTTCGAATCCTTCACCAGGCCAAAGGCGAACTCGTGATAATTTCCGCTCAGGCCCCAGTCATTGGAGACCGTTTCGTAAAAGTCGGCCACCCCGTCGCCATTCCGGTCGTGCAGTCTCGTCAGCTCGGCCCGCTGGAGGACCAGAATCGTGCCCGCGGCTTCAACATAGAGCCCCAGCGGCTCATGCAGCCCCGAGGCAAAGAGCGACCACTTGCCGGTGACTTCATCGTATTTCATGACCTCGCCCCGGTGGAAACAAGCGACCAGCCGACCCTCCGCATCGAGGTCCAGCCCGCCGATCTGGTTGTCCACCCCGGCGGGAGCGGGAATGGACACAACGGTGTAGTGATCCTCCCACGAAAACTGCGCCCGGCCCAACGGGGCCAAAAAAGTGAGGCCCAAAAGGGCGAGAATCGGCTGCGATAGTTTCATGTTAAGTTCCTGAGCCGATGCGGTGCTGGATGATCAAGGTGTCGCCGGCGGTTTCGGCCGCGATTTTCAGCTTGTCGCCCTGGTCCCGGGGCAGGCTGAAACCAGGGAGACGCGGTGAAGCTTTGATCGTCCTGACGATCGCGCCGCCCGCCGTCGAGATGGTCTCGGTCACGGTCGTCCCACCGACGGTGTAAACGAACGTCGGATATCCTTCATCCGACAAGTGGCAGCCTTTGAATTGAGTTTTTCCGGCGACGAAGATCGGGCTGTGCTCGACGTAGCAAACCTCCCCCACTTTCGCCAAGGCGTTCCCGTTGCTGCGCAGGTAGGGCCAATTGTCCGTTTCCCCTTCGGAGATATAGCGGAGGCGGCAGGAGTCCGTGTCCCAAATCACGTTGTGCTTTCGCGCCGTGGGCAGGGCGACGATGATCGAGGCGGGACCCGAGTCCGGCACAAACGTCCTTTCCACGCGCGGCCGCCTGGTCTTGCCGGGACTCAGGGCATAGGGATCGGCGCCGGAAGGCCTGACCCGCTTTACGCCCTTCGTGACCTCGCGAATGTAATTAAAGATTTCATGCAGGTCCTTTTCGGCCACATGCACCATCGCGGGCATCTGCGGCAGGTGCTCCCGCTTCTTGCCCGGCTCCACGCACCACTTGATAAAGCTGGCCCGGTTGCGCTCCGGATAGAGTTCGGCGATCTCCACCAACGAGGGGCCGACCACCGCCTGGTCAATCGTGTGGCAGGCCAGGCAGTTCGTCGTGAACGCGGCAGGCGGTGTCAGCTCCGCCGCCGGGATGGACGCGGCCGAAAGGGCGAGCAGCACTCCTCCCAACCGCTGGGTCTTGTTTCGAAAGCGATGCATGCGAATACGGGATTAAGGCCAATCTTTGAATGACTACGGCTTCAACTCGCGAATATAGATATTCCGGAAAGAGACGGAGTCACCATGGTCCTGCAGGAGGATCGATCCGGCGGAGGCGGCGAAACCAGGGATCGTCCGGTATTTGGACTTGGCCAAGCGCGTGTTCCAATCGTCCGAGCCAAACTCGATGCTCACCACCTTCTCCCCGTTGAGCCAGTGCTCCAGCCGATTGCCTTTCGCCACGATCCGGCCCGTGTTCCACTCTCCGCCCGGAGGATAATGCTTCTTCGTGTCGGGTGCCGCGACCAGTTCATACATCGAAGCCGAGCGATGGGTGGGATTTTTGGCATCCCGATGGTGCGCGTCGTCAAGAATCTGATATTCGAGGCCAAGAAGATTCGCGTCGGTGCGGTATTTGACGCCGCTGTTGCCGTTGTGGCTGATCTTGAAATCAAATCTGAGCTCGAAGTCGTAATACGACCGCTTCGTCACGATCTGACCGCCGGGTCCTTTCGCCGTTTTGTCCAAGGACAGAACGCCGTCCTTCACGGACCAGAGCTTTCCAATCTCCTTCGTTTTCGCCCTCGTGGCGGCGGCCCCGTTTTCCCAGAGGGCCAGGCTGTCGCCTGCCAGCAGGTTCACCCAATTGGGATCCCGGGATTCGGGTGGCAGCGGGCTCGCGCTGTTCTCCGCGCCGAACGCCCGCGACGGCGGGAATCCCAGAAAAGTCGCGGCGCAGATCAAGGCCAGCAGCGGCAATCTAACTGAGGGGCGAAACGCTCGTGACGCGGTGGTGCTCAAGGGTGTATTCATGAGTGGTAATCGGAAGGAAACAGGCTGGGTGGGGATTCTTCTCGTGGGCAGGGCGCAGGTCGGTGTCTCCCGCGGGCAGTGCTCAGCTCGTGCGAAGGCTCGACGACGGCTTCATCCCGCCTCAGCCGGGGCGGGCCAGCTCGGTCACATGAAACGGCGTGAGCCGGTCGATTTCGTCGATGGGCTGCCGGCGCTGGTCCCACTTGAAGAAACGCAGCACGATGCGGTCCCGGAGAAAATCCGCGATCGTGAAGCCGTGTTGCTCGATCGGTTTGACCTCCTCCCGCAGATCCAGATGCACCGGCGGAGTTGGGCCGACGCCGCGTCCCACCGACGGCCAGCCGCCCGGGTCGGTGCTGATCGGCCCGGCGAGCACTGTGGTGATCGGATTGGCCTGAAAATCGAGTGCGCCCGCCCGCAGCATCCGGCCGATGCCGATGGCGTGGAGATCGCCGCTGACGATAAGCGGCGCCCGTTGCTTCATCGCTGCGAGCGACTGCATCAATCGATCATGCTGCCGCAGCCAGCCCGATTGCCAATAAGGCTTGGGCACGGAGGTGGTCAGCTTCTTGTCCGCTCCCAGCACATCCGGATACCACTCGCCCCATTTGCCGGCGCTCCAGCCCGGCGGATTGGAGGGGACGTGCACGAGATGAGCGACGTCGGTCGAGGCGGCGCGCGCATGCAGCCAGCGTTCCACTTCACGATCTACAAATACCGCGCTGGGACCCGCGAGGGTGGCCGTGCGCCGCACATCGTAGAGATTGATCTCCGCCAATCGCCCGTAGCGGATCGTGCCGAAGCTCTCGGATCCCGCGTTGGCTCCGCCCTCGGACCAAGGCAGACCGTTCGGCCGGGCGGCGTCGGGCAGGAATTCAGGATAATACATCCGCTGGGACGCGCGCGCCAGGCGGAGCATGAACGCCGACGGCGGAAACGTGACGAGTTCGTCGGTCGCCTCGTCGTTGTCGAAATTATCGTGGTCGTCCTGCAGGAAAAACACTGGCGTCGAGCGGAAGTCGGTGCCGTAGACGGGCACGATCTGCGGTCCGGCGGCGAGCTTTAGCACCGTCTCGTTGTTCTCCCCGAAAACGAGCGCCGAGCGGTCGAATTTTCCGGCGAGCTGCTCGGCCTCGGGGGTCGCGCCGAGCTTCGAACTGCCCTTGGGCGCCAGCAGATCCCAATAGACGTGATCGCCGTTGGCCACGACCGCCTGCGGGCCGAACGAAAGCCCGCGGCGCAACAGGCGGTTGCGGACCGCAGTGGGCAGGAATCCGATGGGCAGCCGCTCGTGTCCCCCGGCGCACGAGAAAAACATGACCCGAAAACTTTCCGGCCGGGCGTCGGGGGAGGGAAAAGTCGCCAGCTCCCACGGCTCGCACAGCGCGGTGCCACTGGCGGCGGTCAATGCGAGCGAATACTTTCGGCCCGGAGTGAGGCCATCCGCGCGGAATTGCCAGAAGCGACCCTGCGTGTCGTTGGGTTGTCCCCGCAGTGTGAGCGAGGCGGGCGTCACCCGCAGAGTCGGCGGCGGGGCCAGGGGCGCGGCAAACGATACCTTGATGAGCAGGGCCGTATCGCTGACGGTCGGCAGCAGGTGCATCACGCTGCCCGTATCCCAAGCCCGGGCCGGCGGTGGCGCATCCGCCGCCGCCAATCGATCGGCGGAGAGCGAGGCCAGCAAAGTCGCCCCAAAACCGCCCCGGAGAAATTCACGCCGATCAAGCACGATGAGCAGGCAAACGCGTGGTGAAGGTTTGTAAACCCGGATGTGCGCGATCGCGGGCCAGCTCTAGGGCGATCAGAATGGAACGACCTTCGAGCACTTGGCGAACGGGGCTGGTGGTGGAAGTGACTTCAGCCCAATAGCCACCCGCGGATTGACTGCGGGCACGGCCTGCACTCAGGCTCCGTGGCTTGGCGAGCATGCACCCTATGCGCCGAAAATTTATAGCCGTCGTCTTCAGCATCAGCCTGTTTCTGCCGGGGTCTGCTTTGCCGGCGGCGGAAGGACCCAAGGCGGCGCCGACCAAGGCGGTGGCCATGTCGCCGCAAGGGGATGCGCTGCTCGCGACATTTGCCGGAGAGATCGGGCCGATCCTGGAGCGCCACTGCATGGCCTGCCATGGTGAGAAAAAGCAGAAGGGCGGGATGCGTTTCGATCAGATAAATCCCGCCATGCCGTTGGACCAAGACGTGGAGGCTTGGCTGTCCGTTCGCGATGTATTGAACGCCCACGAGATGCCCCCCAAAGAGGAGCGGCAACCAAGCGAGCGAGAACGACAGCAGATCGTGGCGTGGATTGATGCGTCCTTCAAGCAGGTGGCCGAACAGCGCCGGGCAAATCGAGCGTCTCCGATGCGGCGGCTGACCGTCCATGAATATGAGAACACCCTGCAGGAGTTATTTGGCGCGGCGGTGCCCTTTGGGAAGAAACTTCCGGCTGCACCTTTGTCCGAGCGTGGATATTCGCGTGATGCCGCCCTGCTCAGCGTGTCCGCGCTCGAGTTGGAATACTTTCTCGGCATCGCCCGGCAAGCCGTCGATGACTATGTCATTTTTGGCGATCGAATCCCGGACAGTGAGCATTTCCTCATTGAATTCGAAAAAGTTGAATACCGCCCCGGGGTGGCCGGCGGTTACACCACCGATGAGCCTTTGAGCGAACCGGAGTTGCTGGAAAAACAACGGGCCCGAAAGGCCGGTCCGATCGTCTACTCCGACCGAACGTTGTTCCCTTTGCCAGACGGCCCCCTTGATCTGCGTTCCGAGGAATTGAATCGGGCGGACCGGCAAAAATTCCACGAGCAATTTGCCCGGTTCAAGAGCAACCAACTGCACAAGGCCGGCGAATTGATCGCCCGGGTGCACGTGGCGGCAAAATTAGGTGACGATGGCTCGGCGCCTCGTCTACGATTCAAGATCGGCGACATGGCGGGCTTCGAGTTCGGCGCGCCCATCGAAGGCGAGAGCGATGTCACCGCTTCCATTGAGAAACCGCAAATCAGCACGTTTCGGATTCCATTTCGACAGGTGCCAGCCGAGAAACGGAGAGGAGATGATGGCGGGGCAAGACTGACCCTGCAGGTGTCGAATGTGTCGCATGATCCCGACGCAATTTTTGACGTGGTGCCGGAAGGCTACAATCACTCGCCAAAACAGCTCGGGCTGACGGCACGCTACCGGAAGACGCTGGCCGATTCGCTCGTCAGCAAGGCCGCGATGCGGAAAGCAGGCGTGAACGAACTCTACCTCGACGCGGTCGAGATTGATATCGTGCCATTCGGCCTGGATCTCAGCGCCAGGCTGTGGCGAATCGATTCGCAACGCGCCGCCATGAATGCCGGCGCCGACTCGCGGGCGGTGGCCAAGGAATCGCTCCAGGCCTTCATGAAGCGTGCTTATCGCCGCTCCATCTCGCCGACCGAGTTGGACTCGATGATGTCGCTCTACGATAAATTCGTGAGTGACGGAGCCGGCTTTACGGAAGCGCTGAAAGAAACGTTCAGCGCCGTTTTGGTTTCGGACTCCTTCTTGTTCATCGCCGCGCCGATCCCTCCCGAAGATCACCCCCACATCTCCAAGGAGGAGCGCAGCCAGTTGGCGTCCCGGCTTTCCTACTTTCTTTGGGGCGGCCCGCCCGACGATCGGCTGCTCGAATTGGCGGCTCGCAATCAGCTCGGCGATCCGGCCGTGATGGCGACTGAGGTGGGCCGTATGCTCGGTGACAGTCGCGCGCGCCGTTTCACCGAGAGGTTCGCGCGGGAGTGGCTCCGGCTGGATAAGTTCGGCCTGGTTGCAATCAATCCCGAGTTCTATCGCACCTATGATGAAGACCTCGGCAAAGACATGGTCGCGGAGACCATCGCCACTTTTCAGGAGATATTCCACGGCGACCGGGATGCCCGGGAGCTGATTTCATCGGATACGGTTTACATCAACCAGCGCTTGGCACGCCATTATGGAATGCCGCCGGTTACCGGTGGGAAGATGCGAGCGGCGAAGGTGCCTGATTATCGGACGCGGGGCGGTTTGCTGCATCAGGCTGCCATTCTAACCATGACGGCGGATGGTGCTGAATCGAATCCGATCTACCGCGGAGTCTGGATTCTGGAACGCATTCTAAATGATCCGCCGCCGCCTCCGCCTCCGGCAGTCCCCTCCCTGGAGGAAGCCGCGGCGGGTGTTGGGCCGCTTACGCTCAAGCAGCGGATCGAGCGTCATCGCGAACAAAGCGCCTGCGCCGCCTGTCACGCCAAGATCGACCCATGGGGACTCGCGCTCGAGAATTTCGACGCCATCGGAGCTTGGCGTGAAAAAGCCTTGGTGGTCAACCCGGACACGGCAGCCCGCTCGTTCCTGCCCGTGGACAGCAGCACGGTCCTGACCACCGGCGAAAAGATCAAGGGATCGGCGGACCTTGTTTCCTACCTGGCTCGCGCCCGGGAAAAGGAGTTCACGCGCTCCTTAACGTGGCACCTGATGACCTACGCGTTGGCGCGCGCACCAAATCTTGGCGATGAATCCGAACTGGAATCGATCCATCGCCATTTCCGGACTTCCGGCTACAAATTATCGGCTCTCGTATTGGCCATCGTGCAAAGTGAAGCCTTCCAGGCCACGCCCGATGAGCCCAAGGCGGAAGCAACCGATATCGCGCGGAAAAAGTCCGTCCCCACCGCAACCCTTACCCCAACGAAAAAATGAATCCCTCCTTTCTTCCCAACCGGCGCGAATTCTTGAAGCTCGGATTGGCCGGCATGGCGCTACCCCCGCTGACGTCGCTGCTGGGCGCGCCCAAAATCACCGGCCCGGCCAAGCCGGGCAAACCAGCCCGGTTGGTCACGATCTTTTTCCCCAATGGTGTTTCGCTTCCGCCCGAGGGGCACGAGAGCTATAAGGACTGGCACTGGTTCCCGCATAATCCCGGCCCGGAATATGTGATGACCAATACGCTCAAGCCGCTCGCCAGCCTTCGCAGCAATCTTTCGATCCTTTCCGGTTTTTCTCATCCGCATCTGCGCTCGAATATCACGCATTCCTGCAGCGCGCAGTTCCTGACCGGAGACGACCAGTCGAAGGGCTACAAGAACTCCATCAGCTACGACCAGGTGTTCGCCGGGGCGATTGACGGAGCGACCCGATTCTCGTCGCTGGTGTTGTCCACGTCCGGCGGCACCGGCAGCTTGGGTCGTCCGGCCACCATTTCGGTCAACCGCGAGGGTGCCTTGATCCCGGCCCTGGCGGATCCGAAACAGATTTTCGAACGCTTGTTTGTCGTGGACTCCGCTGGCGTGAAAGATCGCGCGCGCGCCATCGCCCGCGATCGGAGTATTCTGGATCGCGTGAGCTCAAGGTTGTCCGGCCTCAATGGGAAGCTCGGCGCCGAGGATCGCGATCGTCTCGATGCTTATTTGACGGCCACTCGAACGCTGGAGCAGCAACTTGGTCGGGCCAACGATTGGCTCAGCGTTCCGAAACCCGAAGTTAAGCCCAGCCTGTTTGATTTCAACGCCGAGCCGACCCGCGAACTGGGAACGAACTATCTGCGCACGATGTTCGACCTGATCCACATGGCGCTGCTGACCGATTCCACGCGAGTCGTGACCTATCAAACCGCCGTCGAAGGCGGCAGTGATCGGGGCAATCAACTGCCCTACGCGGCAGGTCTGACGCTGCATCATCACCAGCTCAGCCATAGCGCCTCGCGTGACGAAGGCGGATGGGAGCGTTGGGCCAAGTTCGACCAATACATGATTGAGCGACTCGCGGAATTCCTGACGAAGATGGCGAAGACGCCGGACCCGTTGGCGGAAGGCAGCCTGCTGGACAACACGATCGTGCTCTACGGGAGCGCGACCAGCAAAACGCATATCGGCCGAAACTACCCGCTCGTGCTCGCCGGCGGCAAGAACCTGGGCCTGAAACACGGCTCATTCCATCGCTTCGAAAAAGAGCGGCCGTTCAATGACCTCCTGGTGACGCTCCTGCAGCGCGTGGGCGTGGAAAGAGAACGCTTCGGCGACAGCGAAAAGACCGTGGACCAGATCGTAGTCTAAGGCGCCGGGCGGGTCGGCGGCTGGTCGCTTTTCGGCTTCGTGACGCGGACATCGTCAATCTCGACAATATTGCCCTTGGTCACGAATCCGAAATCAGACTTTGTCGGATGGCTGATGCCGGGCGACCGGAATGATCCGATCCGTTTTCCGTCGATCAGCACCTCCATCTGATCGTCATTCAAGGCGACGCGGGCGCGATACCACCGCTTCGCGTCAAGCGCCTGCGGGAACGATTCACCCAATAACAAGCGTTCACCCTTTCGGCCTGACGCCAGGAACGCCTGGTAGAGATCCTTGCGGAAGGCCCCATCGCGATCGTCCGAAATCCTCACCTGCGAGGCCGAAAAGGAAACGCGGCAGATATGCCCGGCATGGGCCTTTTCGCAGGTTTCGTCGTTGAGGACCAAATGGAGGGACTCGCCATCGGTCAGACGAAAGGAAAATTCGAAAACGGCATTTCGAAATGCGAGCGGAACGCGGGAGATCGTCGTGTGCTTTCGCTCCGGCACTTCATGCCCCACCAGCCGTCCATCCTTAATCGAAAACGAGGGGATGATGATTCGCCAAGGGTCGCCCAGCTCAGATCGCTCGAATGAATCTTCAAACACCACGATGTTGTCACCTTTGGCGGGTTCATTGCCATCGGTCGCGCCGCAAACGGCCAAAAACCCGAGCATGGCACAGATTATCGTTCTGCCTTCTCGACTCATTTTCATCCGTGATTTCATGGGGGTAATCTCCTGTGGTCAATTTGTCCCGAGGCAATATGGAACAGGCCGAATGGGTCAGCGGCGGTGGCCGTGGTCTATTTCCGGCCGGACTTATAGTCCGCCAAAAGGGCGGCCATCTGTGCCGCCACTTCCGGATATTCTTTGTAGAGATTCTTCGTCTGGTTTCGGTCGGCTTCGAGATCGTAGAGCTGCGCCGGCGGGGCGTCGGCTTTCAGTTCGCCGTTCTCGATGTCGCTGTTGGGGGTGTGGACCAGCTTGGTGACCGACGGTCCGCCCCAGGCATGCTGCTCGGGTTTTGAACCTGTGAAGCCGCCGTCATTTTTTGCGGGGATATACATCCATTTGCCATTTCGCAGCGCGAGGTGGGTGGGTTTGTTCGGCGACACGATCATCGCGGTGCGCAGGGGCCGGTCCGGATTTCCGGTCAGCGCCTCCACCATGTTGATGCTGTCGTTCTGCTCGGCCGCGCTCAGCTTCCGGCCGCTGATGGCGGCGAAGGTCGCCATCAAATCAACCTGGCTGATCAACTGATCGGAGACGGTGCCGGCCTTGATCCGACCCGGCCACCACGCGATGAACGGCACGCGGTGTCCGCCTTCCCAGATGCCAAACTTCGAGCCGAGAAGGTTGCCGTTGATCTTGTGCCCGAGCTCGGCGGCACGACGACCTCCGAGATTGAACATCCCGCCATTGTCGCTCGTGAGGATCACCAAGGTGTTGTCCGCGACCCCGGCCGCCCCGAGGGTTTTCATCACCTCGCCGACGATCCAGTCCAGCTCGTGCACGAAGTCGCCATACAAGCCCGCCTGACTGGTTCCCTGAAAGCGCTTCGCGGGCGTGAAGGGGTGATGGACGTTGGTGGTGGAGAGAAAGAGGAAGAAGGGCTTTCTCCCCCGCGTCTTGATCCAGTCGGTCGCCTTCTCGGTCAACTTGGTGCCCACTTCGTAATCGTTGAACAACTGGTGGGCCGCGACGGCGCCGCCGAATTGATTCGGGGTGCGTTGGGCGGCCTCCGGGGGAATCGGTGTGATCGGAGTGGCGCCTTTCGCATTGGGGCCGAGGTAAACCAAGGGATCGGCGGGATCGGCGCCGACGACGCGATCATTTTCCACATACACGTAGGGCGGCGCACTGTTCACGACCGGCATGCCGAAGTAATAATCAAAGCCGAGGTCCTGGGGACCGGGACGCAGCGGTTTAATCCAGTCATTCGTCCCGGTGCCGAAGCCCAAGTGCCATTTGCCGACCACCGCCGTATCGTAGCCACGGCGCTTGAAAACATCGGCCATGGTCAGCGTTGCGGGATCAATGACCAAGGGTGAGGTGACCGGGGCCGGGCCCCAGAGGCCTTTGCGTCCATCGGCCCGAAAAGGATATTGGCCGGTCAACAAACCATAGCGCGAAGGCGTGCAGACCGCGGACGAGGAATGCGCATCGGTGAACCTCCGGCCCTCCGCCGCGAGGCGGTCGATGTGGGGTGTCTTCACCTTCGTCGCGCCATAGCAACCCAAGTCGCCGTAGCCGAGATCGTCGGCGAAGATGAGGATGACATTGGGAGGCGGCGATGCCTCAGCGGCGGCGCCACGCTCCGACACCGCGAGAAGCCCGAGCAGGCCTGTAACGAGAAATGTGCCTCGATTCATCATGGGGTATCTTTCTTCCCGGTGGTTTTCGTTTGGGCCGACGCGGACTCGCTCGTCGAGTGGCAATCGAAGCGCACCAAGTAGAGATCCCCGCTTTGGTTCTTGTGGCCGATGCCCCATTCGAGCCCGGGGCCGCCCGCGTTTTTGGCGAAATCATCCCGACGCCAGGCGCCCGGTGCACTCGGCGGATTTTTCACCTCCATGCGCGGTTCAAACTTCAGGCCGTCAGCGGCGAAGTAAACCACGCGCGGCCCGGCCGCTGTCGCGAGCGACGCCACGCCTTTTCCCTGCGGCCAGATCATGACCTCGTGACCGGCGTGCAGCGGCGCCCCGTGTTTCGTGAACGGCCCCGTCGGCGAGTCGGAGAAGGCCACGCCCATTTTTGTTTCGGTTGGAGCTTTGCCCATCATCCGGCCCTTGTAGTAGAACCAGATTTTCCCGTCGCGGACGAGGAGGGCGGCGTCGTCCACGCGCAACGAGTCGAACTGCGCCGGATCGGCGCTGGGCGCCAGGACGGGATTTCCGGTGAATTTTCTCCACGGGCCGGCAGGCGAAGCGGCCACAGCAACACCGATATGCGTGGGCGTGGGAGTGGCGTTGTTGTGCGCGGCCGACACCGCCGTGTAGTAGAGATAAAATTTCCCGCCGAAGCGGAGGATGTTGGGCGTAAACACGCCGCGCTCGTCCCACGCGCCGGAGCCGCCTTTGGGGAGCGCTTCGCCCTGCTCGGTCCAGCGATGCCCGTCGGGCGACGTGGCATACCACACCGAGGCGGAATAGCCGCTGGGATAGTCGGTGATGCCCGGTCCTTTGGTCACCTTCGAATACCAGAGATAAAACGTGCCGCGCTCCTTGAGCACGTCGGAGGGATCGCGGCGGGTCACGCCCGGCTCGTGGCTGATCGCCGGGTGATAGGAAAAATCAACCGGATACCTGGCAGGCGCTGCGCCGCCGGGCTGTGCCCACGCCGCAAGTGGCAGGACAAAGAATATTGCGGCGGAGAAAATCGGGTTACGTGCAAACATCATTTGAAGGCACGCTTGATCGCATCCAGGCGCACGCCGAGCGTCGCTTGGGCGATGGCGTCGAGTTCCTTTTCGTCGCCTTGCAGGTGAATCGTCTGGTGGCGGTGCGTCGCGGAAGCGCCGGGCGCGAGGGCGAGCGCGGGCGAGGAACTTTCGAGTTCGTAGAATCTGCCGAGCTTGCCGTCGTCGTTGTAGCTGTTCACCGCGTCGCCGTGGAACGGATCGTTTTGCAGCTCCCACATCGAGTTCACGTAGTCGGTGACGCCGGCGAGCAACGTGAACTTTACGAGCGTCAGCGTGCGGTTGGCGGCGTCGTAGCTGCCGAGCACGGATTTCGCGCGGCGGGGCGAAAGGCCGATCTTGCTGCGGAATTGCGCGTCGGCCCGGAAGAACAGCACGCCGTCCTTCACGACGAGGCGATCGGCCGGGACTTTGCCGAAGTAGGTGTCGTTTACGATTGGGCCGAGTTTCGCCTCCGGGCCGGTCACGAACGGGATCACTGCGGTGGACTCCGGCGACGCGTTGAACATGCCGAGAATCCAAACCGAGAGCAGCCCGGTGGTTTTTGTCCACGGCGCCGCGCCGGTATTTTTGATGGTGTTCACCGACTCGAACGCCACTGCGCTCACGCCGGCGGGGAGCACGCCGCCGACTCCCGCGACCGCTTCTTTCGCGGGCACGAGGCGCACTTCGCGATCAACGGACAGACTGAAACGCGTGCCGGAATAATTCGTGAGTTGAATGTCGCGGCGACAGAGCACGCTGTCGGCGCTCTGCTTGACGACGGCGAACGGTTCGGTGTCGAGGGCTGCCGGTGTGAACCAGTTTTTCAAATCGAACGACACGCCCTTGGCGAAGAAGACGGAGAACTGGCCGCCCTCGGGCCCGAGCCAGAAGCGGTCTTCGCCGCCGAAGACGTTGATGTGCGGTTGGAGTTTGCCGGACGCGATGAGCTCGCGGTTGACCCAGCCGAAGCTCGCGCCGGACGCGCCGCGCGCCGTGCTCGTCATCACGCGTCCCTGCCATGCGGGGACGACGGCCACCTGCGCGCCTCCCGCCTTGTCCTGGAGCAGGACGACGCCGGTGTGCTGACGAAGGAACTGAAGATCGTCGCCGAAGTTGGCGGCGAAGAGACCAGAGGCAGTCGTCAGGAGAGACATGAACAGAAAAAAAATCGTCTTGGTTATCATGGGGCGGAACATGGGCTCAGAAATCGTAGGAGAGGCCCAGCCCCATTCGCCGTCCGGTTTGCGCGAAGGAGGAGATGCGCTCGGCGCTGTTGGGCGTGGGGCTGCCCTTGTCCTGCGCATAGAAGGCGTAGCTCGTTTCGTCCGTGAGGTTCACCACGTCGAAGGTAAGTTTGAGCTTCTTGGTCAGGCGATACGCCATGCGTCCGTCCCACTGCCCGTAGTCCTCCTGCAGCAGCGGGGTGTTTTGCAGGCCCACGGATTGGAGCAGATAGCGGTCGCGCCAGTTGTAGGCGACGCGGGCGGAGAAACGTCCCTTTTCGAAAAAGGCGCCCACGTTGTAGGAATGCTTGGACAGACCCTCCAGCGGGAGCTGCACGAACGCGCTGGTCGGGTAGGTGCCGTTGGCGAGCCGCGCATCGGCATCGACAAAGATCAAGTTGCGCGGGGCCTCGCCGCTCTTGGTGAACGTGTAGTTGGCGGTGACGCCGAGGCCGTTGAAGGGCGCGGGCAGCGTGGTGAACGATTTTTGGAAATTCACCTCGAACCCCTTGACCGTGTCGCCGGCGATGTTCCGGGGCTGGTTCAACGCGACCTCGTCCCCGACGGGAATGGCGACGCCGGGCGCGAGTTCCTGATAGAAGGGCAACGAGACGGAGACACGGGAGACGAAGCTCTTCACCTTCTTGTGGAACAGCGCCAGCGAGATCAGGCTCGAGGCGTCCGGATACCATTCCAACGAAAGATCGGACTGCGTGGCGCGGTAGGGATCGAGGTAGGCGTTGCCGTCGTTGATGCTGACCGGGATGCGCTCCAGATTCACCGTGCGGGACAAGGTCAGGTAACTGAGATTGGGGCGGGTCATCACCTGGGCACTGGAGAGCCGCAGCAGCAGGTTTTGCCGCAGCTCGCCGACGACCGTGAAGCTGGGGAGCACATCGCCATAGTTGCGATTCACCGAGACCGGCCGCACGACGTTGCTGATGCTCTGGCTGCCGTTCGACTCGACTTCGGTGCGGGCGTAGCGCGCACCGATGTTTCCATGCACGCGCCGGTTGGCCAGCAGCGTCGAAAAGCCAAACTTGGCGTAGGCCGCGCCGACCGCTTCACCGACATCGAACAGGTTGAGCGGGTTGCTCACGAGGGTGTCCGAACTCGCGATACTGAAGCCGTTGGCTTTGAGAACGGCGAGCGACTTGGCCTGATCCACCACCATCCAGGCGCGGGGGATGCTGGCCTTGCTGGCCTCCAGAAAGTTGCTCGCCGGAAACGCGGTCAGCACACTGGCGGGCACGACGTTGGTGGCGGCCGGTGGCAGCAGCGCCGCCGCCACCGACATGGGACGCTTCACGCTGCGGTCGGACCAGCGGATTCCAGTCTCAAGCTTGGTGAAGAAGCCCCGCTTGAAGGTGTAATCGAGATCGAGGTTGGCAGCCAGCTCATCGTCCTTGTTGAGGGTGCGATTGAGGTTCATCTGGCGGAAGCCGTATTGGGCTTGGTTGAGAAAATTGAAGCCGGGAATGGCGATGTCCGGGACGCGACCTTCGTGGAGCGTGTAGGTCGTGGTCAGCGCGGTGAGGGGCGTCAGAAGGTTGACGCGGAGATCGATCAAATCGTCGGGGTTCGTGTCGCTCTTGCTCTTGTTCAGGCTCAGCCCGAGATCGACCTGCCAGCGATCGGCCGGCTTCCACACCGCATCCACACTGAAACCATGGCTGGTGGCATCGCGGCTGTTGTAGGTCTGGATGGGGACCGCCTGGGCCGGAGGCCCGGAGAAGCTTACTGCGGTGCCACTCCGGTTGTAAACGTAGCCCTCGGAGCCCGCCCCGGTCGCCGCGGGGTGGGCGATGTTGAAGGCGTTGTTGGCCTGCGAGGTCGTGTATTCGTTGGCGTTGGCGCTGAGAGTGAGCAGCAGCTTGTCGCTGGGCCGGTATTGGAAGGCCGCCGTCAGCCCGATCCGTTCCTGCTGCGTGACATTCGACTGAATCAGGAGAAAACGCGGAGTGAAAAGATCGGGGCCGTTGGCGACAGGGTTCCGGACCCAACCGTTGTTGCCGATGCGGTCGGTCCGCTGCTCCTTGTCCTCGTAGGTGAAGGAAAGCAGCGCGCCCGCTTTTCCGCCGAGGAACTTCTGGCTGACGAGTCCCGAATACTTGGGGCTGAACTTTTCCGTCATGTTCAGGTAATTGGTCTGCGCACTCAGGCGGGCGACGCGATCTTTCCGGTAGTCGAGGGGCTTGGGCGTCTTGATGGCGATGATCGCGCCGATGCCGCCCTCAACCATATCGGCGGACTGCGACTTGATGACGTCGATGCTTGAGACCAAGTCGGCCGACAGCGTGGAAAAATCGAAGGCCCGCTCAAAGCCGCCGGAGCTGGCGGTGCGGCCGTCGATGGTGACCAGATTGAGGTTGGGCTCGACGCCGCGCACGGAGACGTAGCTGCCTTCGCCGTCGGTGCGTTGAATCTGGACGCCGGTGATGCGCTGAAGCGCCTCCGCGACGTTGGCGTCGGGGAACTCGCCGATGTCCTCCGCCACGATCACATCCTTCACCTCGACGGCGGCCCGCTTTGCGTCGGCGGATTTTTTCAGGCTTTCGGCGTAGCTTTGGACCACGAAGGCATCAAGTTTGACCGGGGCCCCGGGGGCAGCGGGCTCCTTGCCCGGAGTTGGCTGGGCGCGGAGCGCAACGTGGCTGATCGGCAGGAGGCACAGTGCGAGGCGGATGACGGTGCACCGGAAACTTTGATCAGATATTTTTGCGGCATTCATGATGCGGGGGTGCGGGTTTGGGGTGAGGGCAAGGACGACAAAGCCGTCGAAGCAGGGCGATCAGAATTTCCCCTGCACGCCGAAGTTGAAGCGGCGGGAACCGGCCCAGACGGCACTGGCATATTGGCGGTCACCGATGCCGAGGAGTTGGTAGGAGGGGCGCTCCGTCAGATTGTCGATGGCGAAGAAAAACTCGCACGACTTGCGCCAGCGATAGCCGAGGTTGACGTCAATTTTCTCGCGCCGCGGGTTGGTCGTCGCGAGCACCGGATTGGCCGTGGCGCCGACCGGAAACGCCGCCTGCTGGTTATAGCGGACGAGAGAGTAAAAACGGCCCCGGGCGTATTCGCCCACGATGTTCCAAGCCCGGGGAATGAATCCCGGCACCTGGCCGGAACGCAGCCGCGAGCCGGTCCCGAAATCGCCTTCGGCGGTCAGCACCGTGAGGTTGCCCTTGAACGTGAACAGACCGATCTGGCGCGGGATGAAATTGAGCTGCCGCACGAGGTTGAACTCCAGGCCCTGCACCTTGGCGGATCCGCCATTGACGGAGGTCCGGAGTTCGTAGCCGACATATTGTTCGCCGAGGGGGAAGCCCGGTGGCACCACGCCGATCTGGCTTACGATGTAGTCGCTGATGTCCTTGCGGAACACGCCGAGGGAGACGAGGCCCGCCGGCTCAGTGTAATATTCGAGACTCAGATCGTAGCTGTCGGCGAACTGCGGGCGAAGCCCGGGATTGGCCGTCGTCACCACATCGGTCTGTTCGTTGACGGTGGTGTTGGGCACGATGGCGCTGAAGCCAGGCCGGCCGATCCCGGTCGAATAGCTGGCCCGGAGCTGGAGCTCAGGCCGAAACTTATAGAGCAGGTGGACACTGGGAAACGTGTTCCGATAGGTGCTCGTGCGCTTGATATTGGTCCCGGCATTGTTGATCGCGCGTTGGACGGGATCGGGAATCTGCGCCGCGGTCGCTTGAATCGGATTGGTGAACACACCGGTGCCGGTGACCTTGGTTTCCTCCCATCGGACGCCCGCGAGAAAACGGAATTTCCCCCAGTCGCTCTCCGCCAGCGCATAGCCGGCGGAGATTTCTTCCTCGGCTTTGTAGTTGGACTGGAGCGCCCGCAGCGTGTTGCCGTAAACGTCGTCGACCCAGAGCTGGGGCTGCTGGGCGAAGTTGCGGTTGATCGCAGCATGATCGAACATGAAAGGCCGGCGGTTGCCGACATCGCTATAACCGGTGAGCGAGGGATTGGGATTAACGAAACGGCTGAGCCGGTCGTCGCTGCGGCCGGTGGCGGCGTTGAGACCGAGGACGCGATCCTCGCCGACGAACGAGCGCTGATTGTTCTTCAGGGTGCTAAGCCGGCTCTGATCGTTGCGACTGATGCCGGCCTTGAAGGTTGTCGGCAGCTTCCACGCAAACGCGCGTTTGACATCGAGGCGCCCGCCGCTGCGCAGATCGTCGCGGAACTGCCAGTTCTGGGTGACGGCCAGCGTGTAGTTGTCCGGATTGAAGAGGGCGTCCGGGTTGGCGCTCGTGAACGAGATTTTGGGAAAGAGGCGGTCGCGGGAAGAATCGGCCACATAGGAAGGGCGGAGACCGGTCAGCAAGGTCGCGGTGTGCGTGCCGTAGTTGACCACCCCTTCGCTGCCGCCCGACGGGCGGATGTTGCGCAGACGGGCCTTGGAGTGGAACCCCGTGTAGGTCACCTCCCACGAATCGAAGCGATGCTTGCCCTCGAACGAAAGCGAATCGGCGCGCGTGAACGGATATTCGTTGTTGTGGCCCACGACCATGTTGGCGGTGGAGTAAGCCCTCACGTCCCGCGTCCAGTTCGGCGCGGGGACGGCGCCGTTGAGGGTGGTGATCACCGATTCGGTAAACTCGGTCCAGTTGTCGTGCTTGTATTTCAGCGCAAACTCGTGGGCGCCGCCGCGGCGGTGATCGATGGTGGCCGACCAGTTTTTCCGATAGCGGAAGCGATCGTTTTCGATTCCCTGGTTCATCGTGGGAATCGCGCCGAACGTGGCGTTGGCGACGATATTCTGGGCAGCGCGCAACTGGTTGGTCGCCTCCTTGTGCATGCCGCCGGTGAGAAACACCCCCCAGTCGCGTTTCCCACCGAAGGTCGAGTGGTAGGTCAACTGGGCGTTGGGGGTCGGGCGCGTCTCGAAACCGCTGCGGGTGTTCACATACTGGCCGCCTACCCGGTATTCGAACCTCCCGGCCGACTTGGGATAGTCGAGCGCGCTGCGCTGGATCAAGTTAACCATGCCACCGATCGCATCGGCGGAACGGTCGGGGGTGATGGCCTTGATGACCTCGGCGGACTTGATGTTGTTGGTGTTCGTCGTCGAGAGAATCGAGGAGCGGTCGTTGACGGAACCGTTGATCGACGGCGTGGCGAAGCTGTTGCCGTCGAGTTGAATGTTGTTCAGCGCGGAACTCATGCCGCGAATCGACACGCGGTCCGTCTCGTTGAAAAAGATGGAGCCGGTCACGCCCGGGAGAAGCTGGAGCAACTCGGCGGGGTTGTCGTTGTTCAGCATCCCGTAGGCCTGGATATCGACGACGTTCTTCACGTTGGGTGCGTGGCGCTGCTCGGTGACGGCGAGGGCGTCCGCGTTGCGGTTGGTGACGACGGAGAACGCGCCCATCTGGATCACGTCCTCGCTGAGCGTGGCCGTGAGCGTGGCGGTCTGGCCGGCGACCACGACCGCGCGGGCGGTGACGGGAGTCATGCCCGTGTAGGTGATGCGGACCGAATATGCGCCGGGAGCCAGCGCGCCGAAATCGAACTCGCCGCGACGGTCGGTGGTGGTGGTGCGGTTGGCGCCGTCGACGGTCACGACCGCGCCCTCGAGATAGGCGTTGCCGGTGCTGTTGGTGACGATGCCGGTGATGCGGCCGGTTGCGGTCTGGCCGAGCGCGGAGGACGCGAAGGCGGCCACGAGCGCCAGAATGGTCGGTAGACGCTTCCAGGTGAAAGCGAGCAGGCGACAGGGTTGGATATTCATGGGGAGGGGCTTTGCGTGAGGTTGGAAAAAGAAAGGGCGTGGGGGCGGGGCGTCGGTAATGGCAAGCGGCGATTGATTGCTGTTAGCGCGTGGCCGACGACGGGAGCGGGATCTGCAGTTTTCGCGGACCAGGCTCGAACAGCCGCGCGCCGCGGCCGGCCTGATCGATGTCGCCGAGATCGGCGCGGGCGGCCTCGATGCGCTGCATCAGTCGCGCGACGACAGCCGGGTGCTCGCCAGCGCGATTGGTCGTCTCGCCGGGATCGGCGGTGAGATCGAACAACTGCGGTGCCTCGATGGCCTCGATCATGCGGCCCCACCAGCCGGTGCCGGGCGGATTGGCGGGCCGGGGCAAGACGAGTTTCCACGGCCCGACGCGAATGCCCATCAGCCGGCAGCCCGTGTAATAGAGATAATCTTCGCGCGGGCTGCGGCTCGATTTTCCAAGGAGAAAATCGGTCGCGTCGCGTCCGTCGAGGCGGAGTGCGGCGGGCAGGCGAGCACCCGCCAGGGCGGCAAATGTCGGCAGCAGATCCATCGTGCTGAGGATCTCGTCGCTGGTGCGGCCGGCGGGGATCCTCCCCGGCCAGCGGGCGACAAACGGCACGCGCGAGCCGCCGTCCCACGCGGACATCTTCCAGGCGCGCAGCGGCTCGGCGTGGCCGGAGTGATCACGCGGGATGAAGGCGGCCGCCTCCGGCTTCATCCCGCGCGTGGTCTCGACCCAGGGACCGTTGTCCGACGTGAAGACGACGAGCGTTTTCTCATCGAGGCCATGTTCGCGCAGAGTCCGCAGGATCTCGCCGGTGGACCAGTCGATCTCCTCGATCGCGTCGCCGTAGGGGCCGCCCGCGGATTTTCCCTTGAAGGCCGGCGAGGCGCCGAGCGGGACGTGCGGCATGTTGTGGGCAAGATAGAGAAAGAAGGGCCGCGTGCGGTGCTCGGTGATCCACTTGATCGCTTCGCGGGTGTAGTCGGCCGTGATGTGGTCCCAGTTGTCGACGGCCTGAACCACGACCTCGCCGTTGCGAAAGATGGGGCTGCGAAAGGCAATGTCGGCGACCGCGACGGTGGCGCCGTTATACCACGGCGTGCCATAAAAGTAGTCGAAGCCCTGCGCATTGGGCATGGTCGCGACTTCGTAGCCGCCGGGAGCCTTCGCGTCCGCGTTGCAAAGATGCCACTTGCCGATGATGCCCGTGGCGTAGCCGGCGGACTTGAGCACCTCGGCCATGGTCAGCTCCTGCGGATGCGGGACGGTGTGGAGCCGCTTGAGGTTGCCCGGCTCGCCCACGCGGATCGGATACGAACCGGTCATCAGCGAGGCGCGGGAGACACCGCACACGGGCTGCGCGTAAAAGTTCGTGAGCTTCAGCCCCTCGGCCGCCATCCGATCGAGGTGGGGCGTCTTGATCGTCTTCGATCCGAAGCAGCCCAGGTCCTGATAACCCTGATCGTCGGTAAAGATGACGACGATGTTTGGGGTAGGGGCGGCGGACACGGCCAGCGGCAGGCCGGAGGTGAGTGCGAGCCCGATGAATGTGACCGCACCAAGCGTCGAAAGAGCGGAGTGCATAAGATTTTGGGAGTGCAGCGGGTGTTAGCCCGGGAGTTCGCCTTCAGAGGGTCGCGAAAAAGCCTAGGGTCGGTTCGCGGTCAGAATTTCCCCTGCACGCCGAGGTTGAAGCGCCGGGAGCCGGCCCAGAGCTGGCCGGAGAAAACGCGGTCCCCGGCGCCGATGTTTTGGTAAACGGGCTGCTCCGTGACGTTGTCGATCGCGAAGAAGAACTGGGCTTCCTTACGCCAGCGATAGTTGAAATTCACGTCGAGTTTTTCCCGTTTGGGCGTGCGGGTGACGAGGTTGGGATTCGCATTCGCGCCGGAGAGAAAGCCGGCGTGCTGGTTGAAGCGCGCGAGCATGGAGAATTTTCCCTTGGCGTATTCGCCGACGAGATTCCAGGTGCGCGGGATGAAATTCGGGACTTCCCCGGAATTCAGCCGCGTGTTGCCGCCGAACGTGCCCTCGGCCCGGAGGAGGGTGAGGTTGCCCTTGAAGGTCACCAGCCCCACCGCGCGCGGGATGAAGTTGAGCTGATGGACGACGTTGAATTCGATGCCCTGCACTTTGGCGTTGCCGCCGTTGACCGAGGTGCGGAGCTGGTAGCCGGCGTATTGCTCGCCGAGCCAGTAGCCGGCTGGCACCGTGGAAACTTCGCTGGTGAGGTAGTCGGTGATGTCCTTGCGGAAAAGCCCGACGGAAAGCACGCCAACCGGCTCAGTGAAATACTCGAGGCTGAGATCATAGCTCTTGGACCTTTGCGGTTTGAGTCCGGGATTGTTGGCCGTGATGATGTCGTTGATGTCGTCGATCGTCGTGTTGGGGAGGATCGCGCCGTAGCCGGGGCGGCCTATGCCGGTCGAGAAACTGGCGCGGGCCTGCAGGTTGGGCCGGATTTGGTAGCGCGTGTGCAGGCTGGGAAAATAGTTCTCGTAGCTGCCGGTGCGGCTGACCGGCCGGCCCGCATTGATGGCTGCGCGCCGGAACGGATCGGGCACCTGCGCGGCGGTCGCCGTCGGCTGGTCGCGCAACAGTCCCGTGGCCTCGAGCTTGGTCTCTTCCAAGCGCACGCCGGCGAGCACGTGGAATCCGCGCCACTCGGTTTCGCCCATGAAGTAGCCGGCGGTGATCGTCTCCTTCGCGTCGAAATTGCTCTGCAGGGCGCGGAGGGCGTTGCCATACGTGTCGTCGAGCCAAAGCTGGGGCTGGTCGCGGTAACTCCGGTTCAGCGCCCGGATATCGAGCGTAAACGGCCGCCGGTTGCCGACGTCGTCAAAGCCGGTGAGCGCTGGGTTGGGATTGGCGAAGCGGCTGAGGCGGTCGTCGCTGCGACCGGTCGCGGGGTTGAGGCCGAGGATGCGATCCTCGCCGACAAAGGCGCGCTGGTGATTGCGGACAAAGACATCGCGGCTCTGCTCGTTGCGGGCCGCGCCGGTTTTCAGGGTTACGGGCCACGCGGTGCCGAACGTGCGCCGGAGGTCGGCGCGGAGGCCGTTGCGCTCGTTCTCGAAGTAATTGCGGTGCTGCTGGACGGCGCCGAGTTGATAATTGTCGGGATTGTAGACCGCGTCGGGATTGGCGCTGGTGATGCGGATGCCCGGATAAAGGCGGCTCTGCGTGCCATCGACGACGATGCTGGGCCGGAACGCGGTCAGCAGCGTCGCGGTCGTGACGGCATAGTCGTCCGTGCCCTCCAGGAATGTGTCGGTGATCGCGCTGGAATGAGTGGCGGTGTAGTCGAGCCGCCACCGATCACCGCGGTGCCGGCCCTCGAAGGTGAGCGAGTTGTTGCGCACCGAGGGGTTGGCGTTGGTGTGGGCCACGGTGACGTTGGACGTGGAATAGGTGCGGAGCTGCGGCGTCCAACCCGCCGACGGAACGCTGGAGTTGAACGTCGTGGTCAGGCTGTCGGTGAACTCGAACCAATCCTCGTGCCGATACTTGAAGGCGAATTCGTGACCGGGCGTGGGCCGGTGATCCACCGTGATGGCCCAGTTTCTCCGATGGCGAAAGCGATCGTTCTCAATGGTCGCGTTGCTGTTCGGCAGATAGCCGTAGGTGGCGTTGTTTACGACGTTTTGGGTGGTGCGGAATTGGTTGGTCGCCTCCTTGTTGAAACCGCCGGTGACATAGACGCCCCAGTTGCGCTTGGGTCCGAAGGTGTCGTGGTAGGTCAGCTGCAGATTGGGCGTGGGGCGCGTTTCGTAGCCGCTGCGGGTGGTGACGTATTGGCCGCCCAACCGATACTCAAACCGACCGGCGGCCCGCGGATAGTCGAGCGCGGTGCGTTGCACGAGATTGACGATGCCGCCGATGGCGTCGGCCGGACGATCGGGAGTGATGGCCTTGATGACTTCGGCGGACTTGATGTTGTTCGTGTTGGTGGTCGAGAGCACACCGGAGCGATCGGTGGCGGGACCGTTGATCGAGGGCGTCGCGAAGCTGTTGCCGTCGAGCTGCACAGTGTTGAGGGAGGAATCGATCCCACGGATGGAGACGCGATCGACTTCGCCGAAGGCGATGGAACCGGACACGCCGGGCAGAAGCTGGAGGAGCTCGGCGGGATTGTCGTTGTTGAGCATGCCGTAGGCGGCGATGTCCACGACGTTCTTCACGTTGGGCGCGTTGCGCTGATCGGTGAGCGCGAGGGCGTCGGCGTTGCGGTTGGTGACGACAGAGAACGCGCCCATCTTGATCACGTCCTCGCTCAGCGCGGTGGTGAGGGTGGCGGTCTGGCCGGTGGCGACGACGGCGCGGGCCGTGGCCGGGGTCATGCCGGTGTAGGCGATGCGGAGCGTATACTCGCCGGGAGCCAGCGCGCCGAAATCGAACTCACCGCGGCGGTCGGTGGTGGTGGTGCGGTTGGTGCCGTCGACGGTCACGACCGCGCCTTCGAGATAGGCGTTGCCGGTGCTGTTGGTGACGGTGCCCGTGATGCGCCCGGTGCCGGTCTGGCCCAAGGCGATCGAGGAGAAGAGCAGGGCGAACATCAGCGCAAAGCGCAGGCGCGCCAGCAGGGAGGCGGGAGCTGAGGGGGTTTTCATGGGTAGAGGAGTTCTATTCCAGATCCGATGGGATGGAACAGGGGGTATGGGGGTGATGGGAGGCGACGGTTAGCCGGGCGTGGCTTCCGAAGGTTGCGCTGAGTATCCGCTCTCAAGGTCGGAAGAAAAGAAACGGCCTCACACCATGTTCCGACGATTCCACACATCCGCCAGTTCGGGTAATCGCATCGTCGGGGCGTATTGGGCACAGAACGCGCCGGGAGAAACTATTTCAACGATCGAAGGTAAACTGCGATGCTTGCGACGCTCTCGGGCGGCAGCGCGGCGGCGAGATCGGGCATCACAGATTGGCCGTCCACATAGCCGGCGGACGCGATGTCCTTGATCGGCACGGTCAGCGTGCCGCCGCCCATGAAACGCAGCGTGATCTCACGGCGGCTTTCCCCTTGGTTGAAGCCCTCGAGGGTCCGGCCGTCACGGGTCACTATGCGATAGGCACGAAACACACTTTCCACGGCGGCGTCCGGTGCGAGAATGGACGTCAGCAGCCCGTCGAGTTCGCGGCTCGCGGAGCCGTCGAGTGGCGGGGCGAAACCCACGCCCTTTGCGCCGATGCTGTGGCACGTGAGACACATGGCTTCGGTCAAGGCGCGACCTTCGGCGAGATTCGCCCGGGGCAGGGCCGCCTTCACGGCGGCGATTCGATCCGCGAGGCGACTTGGCTCAGTGGGCGCGGAGCGCTGCGTGATTACGCCGCCCCATTTGGTTTCTTCGATGACGGGCAGGCGGGTCTTCGTCTCGGCGAGTTTCAGCAGGAAATTCTGAAACGCGTGCTGGTAGCTGCCGTCGAGCGCGGGCACGGTGCCGACCCAGCCGCTGCCCGTGACGGTGTTCGTGGGCGCGGCTTCGTCTCGCCAGCGGTGCAGCCAGGCGAGCATGTCTGTGGGAATCGCATCGTCGGCCTGACGAAGGTAACGGAGGACAGCGTAGCGCACGGTCCAGGCTTTCTCCTCGCGGAGCGCTCTCAGCAGCGGAGCGGCGGTCGCAAGCGAAACGCGGAGCGTGCCGAGCGCGCGGACGGCCTCGCGTCGCAGGTCGGGACTGGGTTGCGCGACCAGCCGGGCCCAGAGCGCGGGGTCGAAGTGACCCAGTTCCTCGAGCGCCCAAAGGGCGTGAATCCGCGTGTCCACACGGCTGCCGTCGCCGAACAGATCGAGGAGTGCCGGCACCACGGACTTGTCCTGCCGATCCGCGAGTTGATGCCAGGCGGTGCGCATTTCCCACGCGCGTTCGGAGCGCAGCGCCGCAACCAGGTCAGCGGCGGACGCGCGCGTGAGATCGCGCGGAGTCGCGGGCGGCTGGCTCGCGTGGCGCACGCGCCAGATGCGGCCGTGCTCCTTGTCCCGCGCGGGATGATCGCGGGCCACTTCGTTGTGCGAGATGATGCGGTTATACCAATCGGTGATGTAGAGGCAGCCATCGGGCCCGAAGGTGATCGCGACGGGACGGAACATCGGATCGGCGCAGACAACGAGGTCGGCGTGTTTCTCGAAAGCCCAGGTGCCGTCGGCGCGCTGTGTGCCGCGCACCGCATGGATGCGGCCGAGAATCGGATTCGCGACGTAGAAGAGGCCGGACCACGGGGCCGGGAATGAGCCGATGCGGTCCTCGCAAATCGCGATCCCGCTGAAGCCGGTGCCGCCGAGATCGAGGCCGGGCGCCGTGGGCGGGTGCAGCGGCGCATCCGGGTGAATCTTCGAGCGGAAAAAACTGGGGAACGAGGTGTCCTCCTCGAAAGGGATGAGGCTGTAGCCGAGATCGTTGGCCTCATGGATGAAGACGCGCCCGAATCGATCGGGAGCCCAAGCCCAGATGTTGTTCAGGCCGGTGGAGAGAAAGCGGAGATCGGCGCCGCCAAAGGCGACTGAGGCCACGATGGTGCGGTTGAAGGCGTGCCCGCGGCCGCCGGCGTCGATCACGACGCCGTCGTTGAGCACGCCCTGGGAGAAGACGAGACGACCACCGGGTGCGCGCGCGAGCTGATGCGGGAGGGTGTGGGTATCCTGCACACCGAATCCTCGCAGCAGCGTGGTCCGCTGGTCGGCCCGGCCATCGCCGTCGCGGTCGGCGAGGAAGAGCAACTCCGGCCCCTGTGCGACGAAGGCGCCGTTCCGATGGGGCAGCACCCCGGTGGGCATGACCAGACCGTCGGCAAAGCTGCGCGCCTGGTGGGGGCCTGGTCCCGCGGGTGAGTCGATGACGGCGACGCGGTCGCGTCCCGGGCGCTGCCAGACTTCGGCATCCCGGTCGAGGGGATACGCCATGGCGGTGATGGTCCAGAGGCGGCCGCTGGCGTCGAACGCGACAGTCACCGGCTTGGGCACACCAGTCTCTTCGCTCGCGACGAGTTCGACGGCGAAGCCCTCAGGCACGGTGAAGCGCGCCTGCTGTTCGTCGGGAGAGAGCGCGCGGGCGTCCTGGGCGTTGCCGATTTTCAGCGGCGCGTCCGCCGCCGCGACGACGGCGGCGAGTGCCAGGCAGAAACCCGCGAGGATCGATGTTTTCAAAAGGTGCCCCGGATACCGATGGTCCACAATGAGCCGTATTGGATGCGCTGGCGGAAGCGCGCAATCTCGGGGGTGTTGGGCCCGTAAATTTTGCTGTCCTCCGACGCGTCGCCCAGATTGCGCATGCTGGCGAAGACGGCCATCCGTTTCCAAAATACATATTCGCCGGAAAGGTCGATGTAGAGCCGCTTGGAGGTCCAGTTGAAGGTCGAGGCCTCGATGCCGGTGCCGTTGACCGGATTCCCGCGGGTGGCCCCGCGGTAGCTCCAGTTGGCGTAGAGCTTGTAAGTGGGACGCGTGAGACTGACGCCCCAGTTGAACCCGCGAGGGACGTAACCCTGGAACTCGGCCGAGGTGTCGCCGACCGCGCGCTGCACGGTGGCGTTGGCGAATACCTGCACGCCGCGGGCCCAGTGCGGCAGGAAGGTGAGCGCCTGCTTGTAATTCAAATTGTAGCCCTCCATGCGGACCTTGGTCGCCACATTAAACTGGGTTGAAACATCGTAACCACCGTAAGTCCCCGCATCGAGACTGTAGAGGGCGAGGAACTCCGGAGTGGGCGTGAAGACGGTGGTGCCGAAGAAGTTTTCGAATTCGCGCCGAAAGCCGCCGACGGAAATCAGGCCGATGCCTTCAAAATAATATTCGAGCTGAGCCTGCATGGACTGGGCGCTCCAGGCCTTGATCGCGGCGTTGTTGACGACGATGCGGTTGGTGGAGGAAGCCGGCGCATCCGTGTCGGGCAAGGTGATGCCGCCGGAGTATTGGTTGAAGTTCGGGCGGCCGACCGCGGTGGAGAACCCGACGCGGGCGATGAGATTCTCGCGGAGATTGTAGGACGCGTTGAGGCTGGGGAATAGGCGCAGGTATTCCTTGTCCACCTTGGCCCCGCGATCAAGGAGCGTGAGGCGCGAGGCGGCCAGGGCGTTGGTCGTGATCGGCAGGGGACGTCCGTTGGCGCCGAGAATCGGGACGCCGCTGGCGCTGCGCTGCACGTTGCGCGAAGGGTCGTTGAGCGGGCCCTCGGCCTCGATGTTGGTCTGCTCGCCGCGGAGCCCGCCAACCAGCTTCAGCCGCCCTTCCAGCAGCGAGACATCGCCGCGGAGGTAGGCCGCGGAGATCATTTCCTCGGACCACTTGGAGGCGTTCACCTCGGAGCGGTAGGCGGCGTTGGCGTCGAGCGCGTAGTGGGTCGGGTTGGCGAGCACATGCTGGTAGAGCTTTTCGTTCCAGACGGTCTGGATCGCCGGGAAACCGTAGCTCGCCACGCGCTGCGAGTAAACCGGATCGATAAACGGCGCGGCCTGGTTGTCGCCGGTGAGCGGTGACGTGCTGGTGAGGCCGTCCGCGCCCACGACATTGTAGGTCGGGGTCAGGCCGCGGTTCTCCCGCGAGTTGATTCGGACATCCAGCCCGCCCTTCAGTGTGACCGGCACGCGCCAGCTGAAGTCACGGCGCAGGTTGGCGTAAGCGGTGCGTTTAGTGTCATCGGTCGAGGCCTCGGCGCCGCGGGTGGTGGCGAGGGCATAGGTCGAGAGCATATAAGGATTGACCGCCGCTCCCGTGGCTCCGTCGGTCACGATGATGCTGCCAGGCCGCAGGTAGAAGTTGTCTGCAAATGAGACCGTGACCCCCGTGCGCCGGGAAGTGGTCAACTGCATGAAACCCTCCTGAAGATTGGTCGTGCGGTTGCGGGCACGGGAGAGCGCGGCCCCGGCTTCGGCCTTCCACAAGGGGCCGTCGTGACGCCACACGAGCGTCGGGGTGTAGCTCCAGTTGCGGCGCACGTTGCCGTTGGAGGTGAGGGTGAGATCGCCCGCCCCGGTGTCGCCGCGGGTGAACGTGGGGGAAAAATTACCGGGCAGCACGCGACCGACGTTGAACGCGACCTGGCTGTGGTTGATGAACGTGCTGAACGTGTAGGCTTGGAGACCGAAGGAGAGACGGTCGAATGGCGTCAGCCGGTAGTCGATGGTTGTGCCAAGGCTCCGTCTCAGCTCCTCCTTGGCGCTGTTGCGCGTCGCGTAGGCGGAGAGGTAGGGCTTGTCCACGGTGGTGTGCGGAAACGCCGCGCCGTTGGTCGCCGTGCCGGCACCGCGCCACGTGTTGGTGCTGGCCGGTTCGCCGGAGAATTGGTGAGTCGTGCCGGCGGAGACGGTGAAGCCGAAATTCTTGCTCACCGGGTTGGTGTAGGAAAAGTCGAAGCCGGGATGGACCTTGCGCGTGGCCACCCGCGGGCCCGGCGTCTTGTGGAAGTCGCGCTGGTTGTCGCGCATCATCAGGAAGACGCTCGCCTTCAGCTCCGGGCGCGAGCGCTCGAACGCGCTGCGCGGGATCGCGTTGATCGAGCCTGCGAGCGCGGAGCCCGACGACTCCGGCGTGGGCGAGAGGGAGACCTCGATCCGGGAGACGTTGTTGACCGAGAGCATCGAGAGATCGACGCTGCGGCCGGTGCCGCCGATGAGCGGGGTGTTGGCGAAGTCGAAGCCGCCGACGGTGACCGGCACGTAGTCGGAGGGCACGCCGTTGATCGACGCGCCCATCAGAATGCCGCCGAGCGAGTCCATGGAGACGCCGGGCAGGAATTTGATGAACTCGGAGACATTGCCCTCGCCGACGTCGCCAAATTCGTCGGTGGCGACGACATTCTTCAGGTTGGGCGCGAAGCGCTGCTCGTTGATCGCCAATGCCGCCGCGCTCATCTCGCGCGAGGCGGAGACCTGAAACTCGTCGAGTTTCACGACCTGGGTCTCATTCGCCCTCGGGCCGCGCGCGACGGCGGTGAGCACGATGTCGCGCTGCAGCGGAGCGGCCGCGTCAACCTGAAGAGGCACCTCAGTCAGAGGCAGACCGGTGTAGAAAACCTGGAGCACGACCGCGCCGACGGGCACGGCAGAGAGCCGGAAGCTGCCGGATGCGTCGGTAAAGACGACGAGGCCCGTGCCTTTGACGGCGACGCGGGCATTCGTCAGGTATTCGCCGTTCTCAGCCCGCTGCACTCGGCCGAAAATCGTGCCGGCTTGGGCGGCTGAGGCAGGCGTGGCCGCGGAGGAAATCGATGGCAACGGGGCAAGGCAGCCGAGGCACGCGATGAGCGCGGCCAGCGGCGAGCTAAGTAAACGCGGACCAAGGGGAGGACGGGATGGGTGCATGGTGGGATTTTTCAGGGTTGTCTGCTTGAGACGGGCCGACGAATCAGGGAATTGGCCGCAGTTCTAAACTTCGGGGAGGGTGCCTCTCCTTTCCGTCAGTTAGAAGACATGGCCTCACACTACTTCCCGACGATTCCACACATCGCAGCGCACGGCGGCCGGAGTCAGCGCCTGCTTGTCAGGGTGAAACGGATTGCGCAGCATGCGCGCGATGTTCACGCCTCCCAACCTCAGCGAAGACTCCACGGTCAATGGACCGCGCAGCCGTTGCTGGACGATCGAGGCGAAGGACTGTTCGGAACTCGCGGTGCTGCATATGGCGCGAGTGGGAATCGACGAGGCGCACGCGCCTTATCGGCGGGTGCGGGTGCGACCGGCCGGCAGTTTTCTGATGGCAACGCTCGAAGGCGCGGGCCGGGTTTTGCTGGAAGGCCGTTGGCAAAATGTGACCCCGGGCACGATGTGCCTCGCGCCGCCCCGGGTGTTGAACGCGTTGGTGGCCTCGCCCGGGCATCGCTGGGTGTTTGCCTGGGTGCGTTATGACGAGCCCTCGTGGGTCAGCCCGCTGGTAGGCGCGGCCTCGCCACTGCGGCTGCGCGCGGGCGCGGAGGATTTCGGCCACGTGCTGAGCGGGTTGCGCCGGGAGTGGGAGGGGGCGCGCGACGCGGCGCAGCTGCATCACTGGATCAGCTTGCTGCACGGATTGGCGCTGCGAGCGGCCCGGCCCTGGCACAGCGATTCGCGGGTGGGGCAGATCTGGGATGTCGTCGCCAACGATTTGGCCTTCGACTGGAAACTGAACTCGCTCGCGGCTCGCTGCCATGTGAGCGCGGAGCATCTGCGCCGGCTCTGCCGGCGGGAGTTCGGCCGGACGCCGATGGAGCACGTCACCTACATGCGGATTCGCCGGGCGCAAAGCCTGCTGGAGACGACCGACCACAAGCTCGACCACATTGCGGCCACCGTCGGCTACCATAGCAGCGATGTCCTCACGCGCGCGTTTGTGCGTCATGTGGGCGTGCCGCCGTCGCATTACCGCGAGCGGCGGTGAGGCGGGGCGCTATTTGGCGGTCACCGTCGCTCCGTCGCGACGCGGATCGGCGGCGCCGGTCCAGATGCCGTTCTCCAACGCCACGGCATGCACGCCGCCGAAGTAGGCGTTGCGGTCGCGCTGCGTGAGCCGGTTCATGTCCGCGGGCCAGCCTTGCACGCTCCAGCCACGGGCTTCGAGGCGCGTCCGCCAAGTAGGAGCGGTCAGGTCCTCGGCGTAGAGGCGATTGGGAGGTATCACGTGCCAGCGCGGCTCGGCCACGGCGCCGGCGATGTCGCGTTGGCCGTCGGCCCAGAGCTGGGTCACCTGAGAAACGGCCGAGATGATGCGCGCGCTGCCGGGGCTGCCGAGCGCGAGGTGCGCCCGGCCGTCGCGCGCGAGGATGGTCGCGCTCATCGAGGAATACGGCATCGCGTCGCCGCGCAGCGCGAAGGGATGAGTGGGATCGCCGACAACCAGATCAGTCATGTAGTCGTTGTAGAAGAATCCCAGCTTCGGGCTGGCGACGAGGGCGCCGTAATAGTTGTTGATGCTGGCCGTGACCGCCACCGCCATGCCGGCGCCATCGACCAGCGAGTAGTGCGTCGTCTCGCCGGGATGGCGTTCGCGGGCCGCGGCGCGCAGCCGCTCGGCCGTGGCGCGTGAAGTCCGCTCGGCGGTCTCGGCCGCGGGGTTGGCCATGTCGCGCACCGGATTTTTCCGGCTGCTCGTGTGCCCGACATCAAGCGCCTCAATCACGAGATCGGGCCGGGTCGCCGCACCGGGGGCGAGCGCACGGGCCTCGGAAAGGCCGAGCACCTGCAAAATCTGCATGACCACCCAACCCGAGGCCGGCGGCTGCAACGTGTAAACCTCCCAGTCGCGATAACGTCCCTGCAAAGCCGGCTGCTCGCGCGGCTCGGGGAGGTTTGCGAGGTCGGCCGCCGTGATCCAGCCGCCGTGCGCGGCCATGTCGCGCGCGATTTCGCCGGCGATTTCCCCGCGGTAGAAATCATCCGCGCCGTGCGTCGCGAGACGGCGCAAGGTGGCGGCCAGCGCCGGCTGTTTCCAGAGCGTGCCCGCCGGTGGCACGGTGCCATCGGGATTCAGGGTGAGTGCGCGGCCGGTGACGTGTTGGGTCAGTTGCGGCGCCATGCGCGCGAGCACGCGCTGGCGGAACGGCCCGAGCACGAAGCCCTCGTCCGCCGAGCGAATCGCCGGCGCGAGCAGCTGCGCCCACGTGATTTTTCCGCTGCCATGCGTGCGCCACGCGTAGGCGAGGGTGCGCACCGTGCTCGGGATGGTGGTCGCGCGATGCGCCACGAGGTCGGCCTTGGTCGCGCCGGCAGGCACACCGTGCGGGCTGCGCGACGTGCCGTTGATCACGAAGGGCGCACGTTGCGGCGCATGCACCAGCATCTGCATTCCGCCGCCGAGGCCGGACATCGCAGGCTCCGTGACGGCGAGCGAGAACGAGACCGCCACCGCGGCGTCGATTGCGTTGCCGCCGCGCTCGAGGATTTCGCGCCCGGCCTGCGCCGCCTCGGGCGTCGCCGCCGAGATCACGCCTCCGGCCGCCGCCGCACGCACGGCGAGGCCGAGCAAAAGTGCGCTGCACAGGAGCGCACGCGAAAGGGGATGCGACAGGAGTTTCATGGGGACCAAAGAGGATTCAGTTCAGGGCGACGCTGAAGCTGCAACCGGTTTTGGCGCGAACGTCTTCGAACTGCACACCAGGGTGCAGCTCGCGCAGCACGAGCCCACCGCCGGGCGCGACCTCGAAGACGCATAGGTCCGTGATGATTAGGTTCACCACGCCCTGGCCCGTGATCGGCAGGGCGCAGCGGCGGAGAATCTTGGGGCTGCCGTCCTTGGCGCAGTGCTCCATGACGGCGACGACCCGGCGCACCCCGGCTACAAGGTCCATCGCGCCGCCGGGGCCCTTCACCATTTTTCCCGGCACCATCCAGTTGGCGATGTCGCCGTTTTCCGCGACCTCGAGGGCGCCGAGAATCGAGAGATCGATGTGCCCGCCGCGGATCATGGCGAACGAATCGACGCTGGAGAAGAACGCCGAGCCCGGGATCGTGGTGATGGTCTGCTTGCCCGCGTTGATCAGGTCCGCATCGACTGCGTCCGGCGCGGGAAAGGGGCCCGTGCCGAGCAGGCCGTTTTCCGATTGGAGCGTCACGTTCATGCCCGGCGGGATGAGGTTGGCCACGAGCGTGGGGATGCCGATCCCGAGGTTGACGTGATAACCATCGCGCAGCTCACGCGCGGCGCGGCGTGCCATTAGCTCGCGAATGGGCGTCTCCTTCTTCGAGGCCGCGCTGCCCTGCACGGTGCGGAACTCGATGCGCTTTTCGTAGCTCGCACCGCGCACGATGCGATCGATGTAGATGCCGGGTGTGTGGATTTGATCGGGATCGAGTTCGCCGGCGGGGACGAGTTCCTCGACCTCGGCGACGGTGATCTTCCCGCAGGTGGCGATCATCGGGTTGAAGTTTCGCGCGGTCTTCCGGAAGACGAGATTGCCGGCATGGTCAGCCTTCCACGCCTTCACGAGCGCGAGGTCGGCGGTGAGCGCCTCCTCGAGCACATAGTCCTTGTCGCCAAAACGCTTCGTCTCCTTGCCGGTGGCGAGAGCGGTGCCGAAGGCGGTGCGCGTGTAGAACGCCGGGATGCCAGCCCCGCCGGCGCGAAGTTTTTCCGCGAGCGTGCCCTGCGGCACGAGCTGGAGATCGAGCTCGCCGGCGAGCACCTGGCGCTCGAACTCCTTGTTCTCGCCGACATAAGAGGCGAAGACCTTTTTCACCTGGCGCGTCCTGAGCAGCAGCCCCATGCCGAAGTCATCCACGCCGGCATTGTTGCCGATGATCGTGAGGCCCTTCACGCCGCTGGCCACGAGCGCGTGGATCAAATTCTCCGGGATGCCGCAGAGCCCGAACCCGCCCGCTGCGATCGTCATGTCGTCGCGCAGGAGACCGGCGAGGGCGGAGGCGGCATCGGGGAAAACTTTGTTCATGCGATAGCGATTGGTCAGCCCACCTCGATGCAGACCGCGAGGCCCTCGCCACCGCCGATGCAGATGGTGGCGACGCCGCGCTTGAGGCCGCGCTCGCGCAGGGCGGCGAGCAGGGTCACCACGATGCGTGCGCCGCTCGCGCCGATGGGATGGCCGAGGGCGATGGCGCCACCGCGGACATTCATCTTTTCGGCTGGCACACCGAGTTCACGCGCAAAGGCCAGCGGCACGACCGCGAATGCTTCGTTTACTTCCCAGAGATCAACGTCGCCCACCTGCCAGCCCGCGCGCGCGAGGGCCTGCCGTGCGGCCGCGACCGGCGCGGTGGTGAACCACAAGGGATCGTGCGCATGGCAGCCGTGGCTGACGAGTCGCGCGATGGGTTGCAGGCCGCGTTCGTGGGCGTGCCGGTCGTTCGTGAGCAGGAGGGCGGCGGCTCCGTCGTTGAGTGTCGAGGCATTCGCCGCGGTGATCGTGCCGGTCTTTTCAAAGGCGGGACGCAGCGTGGGAATCTTTTCGAAGTTAACCTTGGCCGGGCCTTCGTCGTGCTCGACGAGGGTCACCTGGTCTCTCGCACCGGGGACTTTCACCGGGGTGATCTCAGCGGCGAAAAGCCCGGCGGCCTGCGCGGCCTGGGCACGGCGGAAACTCGCCGTCGCATACGCATCCTGATCCTCCCGGGTCAGGCCGTAGCGCGTCGCGCACTGCTCCGCGCAACTGCCCATGTGCTGATCGGAATAAGGATCCCAGAGTCCGTCGTGGATCAGCGCGTCCACCATCTGCTGATGGCCGAGGCGAAACCCGGTGCGCGCCTTCGGCAGCAGATACGGGGCGGCGCTCATGTTTTCCATGCCACCGGCGACGACGAGCGTGGCGTCGCCGAGCGCGAGCGCCCGGTGTCCCTGCACGATCGCCTCCAGGCCGCTGCCGCAGACTTTGTGAATCGTGGTGCAGCGCGTGGCGTGAGGCAGGCCCGCATGAATCGCCGCCTGCCGCGCCGGAGCCTGACCCACGCCCGCCTGCAAGACCTCGCCCATGAAGACATCGGTGACATCGGCCGCTTGCGTTCTCGCTTGGTCCAACGCGCCGCGGATGGCGGCCGCGCCGAGTCGGGGCGCCGGCACGGCGGCGAGCGCGCCTTGAAAAGCCCCGAGCGGCGTGCGGGTGGCGGCGAGAATGACCGTGGAAGCCATGGCGGGAGAGGGTTCTTCGTCTCAGGTGTGGAGGGACGCGAGTGCCGCTTCGACCGCGTCGCCGAGTCGGCCGACGATGGTGTCGATGAGCGCGGCATCGACGATGAAGGGCGGGGCGAGCAATACGTGGTCGCCAATCGAACCGTTGACCGTGCCACCCATCGGATAGACCATCAACCCACGCGCCATCGCTTCGCGCTTGATGCGCGCGTGCAGTTTCAGGGCCGGGTGAAACGGCTGCTTCGTGGTTCGGTCGGCGACCAACTCGACGCCACGGAAAAGCCCGCGCCCGCGAATGTCGCCGACATGCGGATTCGCGCCGAGCCGCTCACGCAGCCGGCGATCAAGATAGGCGCCCTGCGTCCGGACATTGGCGAGCAGTCCGTCGCGCCGGATCACATCCTGCACGGCCAGCGCGGCGGCGCACGCCACCGGGTGGCCCATGTAGGTATGGCCGTGCTGAAACATTCCGCTGCCCCGCGCGAACGCCTCGTATATTTTTGCGCCCACCAAGACGGCGCCGATTGGCTGGTAGCCGCCCGCCAGGCCCTTGGCGACCGCCATGAGGTCAGGCGACACACCGTCCTGCTCGCAGGCGTGGAGCGTGCCGGTGCGCCCCATGCCGCACATCACTTCATCAAGGATGAGGAGCACGCCATGCCGGTCGCAGATCTCGCGGATGTGTTTGAAATAGTCGCCGACCGGCGGCACCGCGCCGGCCGTCGCGCCCACGACGGTCTCGGCGACAAAGGCCGCCACCGTGTCGGGCCCGAGGGCGAGAATCCTTTCCTCAAGGGCCTGCGCCGAGCGCCGCGCATAGTCCGCGTCGCTCTCGTCCGGGCGCTGGTGCCGGTAGGCGAAGCACGGATCGATGTGATGTGTCTCGATCAGCAGCGGGCGGAACTGTGCGCGCCGCCACTCGTTGCCGCCGACGGCGAGGGCGCCGAGGGTGTTGCCGTGGTAGCTCTGGCGGCGCGCGATCAGGTGGCGGCGCTGGGGTTGTCCCCGCTCGACGAAATACTGGCGCGCCATCTTCAGCGCCGCCTCCATCGCCTCGGACCCGCCGCTTACGAGGTAGGCATGCGACAACCCCGGGGGCGCGTCCGTGATCAAACGATCGGCGAGGCGTTCCGCGATCTCGGTCGTGAAGAAGGCCGTGTGCGCAAACGCCATCCGGTCGATTTGATCGTGCATCGCCGCGCGCACCGCGGGATGCCCATGCCCGAGGCAGGAAACGGCGGCGCCGCCGGAGGCATCGAGATACGCGCGGCCGTTGGCATCGAACACCTCGGCGCCGCGGCCGTCGGCGGCGATAGGCAGCGCCGCGGCGATTTGGCGATGAAGCAGGCGAGTCATCGAAGTTCAGCGACAGGGGCGGGCCTGCGTGCCGGCCGATCCCGGCTGCCAGTGGGTGTGGAACGCCGCCAGTTGTGCCTCGGTGCGCTTGAGTTCGGCGGCCACCGTCTCGCCCCCGCGTCCCGCGGCCAGCGACGCGAGAATCTCGGCGAGCGCGAACGCGGGCGCCATCGTGTGGAAAAAGGACGGGCTGCCCGTGGGCACGAGGAGCACGTGCGCCGCGAGCCGGGCGAGGGGCGAGGCCTGGCTGTCGGTCAGCGCCACGATGGGCACGCCACGCTCCGCGGCGTAGCGGGCGGTCTCGATCGTGGTGCGCGTGTAGGGCTTCACACTCACGACGAGGAGAACATCCTTTCCACTCGCACCCCGGATGGCATCAAGGCCCGCGCCTGATGCGCAGTTGAGCAGCACCGACCGATCGCCGAACAGGGAGAGAATGTAGTCGAGCTGCCACGCCACGGGATAGGAAGCGCGCAAACCAAGGCCATAAATCCGCCGCGCGGAGTGCAGCCGCCCGGCGGCGGCCACGAGCTGATCGAGCACCGCCGGATCCGCGAGACCAGCCATCTGCTTCGTGAGGGATTCCACCATCTCCGCGGCGAGGGCGCGGTCGCCCTTGAGTTTCTGCGTCGAGACCTGGGTGCTGGCCTTGCCGGCAAAGCCGAGGCCGTTTGACCGAATCGCCTCGGCGTGCAGCTCCCGGACCCGGTCGTAGCCCGCCAAGCCGAGGCGCTTCGCGAAACGCGTCATTGTGGCGGGAGTCAGGCCCGCGCGTCGCGCCTGCTCGCGCATCGAGAGCAGGGCCACATCGCGCGGATTTTCGAGCACGTAGCGCGCGGCCGACTGAAGCTGCCCGGGCAGCCCATCGATTGCCTGGACAATGCGGCCGGAGATGGATGCCTGGTTCATCAGGGGACGATGAGCGACACTGGAGCCGGCGACGGAACCGTGCAACATCTGTTTCAAAATACCATTGTGCGGCCCAAGTGTTTCACGCATACCTGCGCCATGCCGCCGCCCGCCCCCGCTCCGTCCACCGTGGCGATCGCTGTCGCCCCCAATGGCGGCCGACGTTTGAAAAAGGATCATCCGGCGGTGCCGCTCACCGCCATGGAGATGGCGCGCACCGCGGCGGCTTGCCTCGAGGCGGGGGCGGCGATGCTGCATATGCACGTGCGTGACTCGAACGGGCGCCACCTGCTCGACGCCGAAGCCTACGCCGAGGCGCTCGCGGTCGTGCGCGCGGCCACGGGGAGGAAACTTTTCCTGCAAATCACGACCGAGTCCCTGGGCACCTACCGGCCGCGCGAGCAAATGGCCGTGGTGCGCTCCGTGCGGCCCGAAGGCGTCTCACTTGCCCTGCGCGAGCTCGTGCCGAGCGCCGCGGCGGAGTCGGCCTTCGCCAAGTTTCTTGGCTGGCTGAAGAGCGCTCAAATCATGCCGCAGTTCATTCTCTACAATCCGGCGGAGCTGGATCGTTTGGATGAACTTTGTCGGCGTGGTCTGGTGCCGTGGGAAGAGCCCCCGGTGCTGATCGTGCTCGGGCGCTATACCTTGGGGCAGACTTCTGCTCCGGAGGATTTGGCGCCATTTTTCAGCGCAGGCCACCGCCGCTTCGCCCACACGATGGTGTGCGCGTTTGGCCGCAACGAGGCGGCCTGCGCCGTCGCCGGGGCGCAGGCGGGGGCGGATGTCCGCGTCGGGTTTGAAAACAACCTCCACCTGCCCGACGGCCGGATCGCCGCCGACAACGCCGCTCTCGTCCGGGCGACCGCCCGCGCGTTAATCGCGGATGGGCACAAGCTCGCCAGCGCGGAACAGCTCCGCGCGCGTTGGGAGCTACAGCGATAGACGAGACAACCGGCTGCGCTGTGCGCTCAGCGAGATCGGCCGACGGACGTCAGATGGGCGAGCAGGGTCTCGGCGCAGGCGCGGGCGAAGGCCGGGTCGTTGATTTCCCCGTCATGACTCAGGACGGGAATATCGGGGCGGAGGTTTTGGCGAATTGAGCGGAAGAGCGCGGCGTCGGCCTCGGGGGAGTGAAACGGTTTCCCGGGCGCGCTGATCACGCTGATGGCCCGCAAGGGGAGCAAGACTGTGACGGGAGCCGTGTAGCGATTGATCTTCTCGGCGATGATGCGGCCGAGTTGCTCGCACTCGGCGGGCGTGGTGCGCATGAGGGTGACTTGCGCGTTGTGCTGGTAAAAGGTGCGGCCGGCGAATTTCTCGGGCACGCTGGCGCGTTCGCCGAAGTTCACCATGTCGAGGCAGCCGGGCGCGACGATGGCGGGAATCCTGGCCTTGGCCGTGGCGTCGAGGCGGTCGGGCCCGGCGGTGAGGACGCCGCCGACAAGCTCGTCGGCCCACTCGGTGGTCGTGATGTCGAGCACACCCGCGACGAGACCGCTGGCGATGAGCGATTCCATGGCGCGACCGCCGTTGCCCGTGGCGGCGAAGACGAGGACCTCGTAGCCGGCAGCTTCGAGGATTTTTTTTGCCTCAGTCACGCACGCGGTGGTGTTGCCGAACATGCTGGCGACGATGAGCGGTTTTTCGGCCGACGTCGCGGTGGCGGAGCGGCGGCGCCCGGCGGCGGCGACCATGCCGCAGATGGCGCCGGCGGCATTGGAGAAGATGACGCGCGAGACGCGGTTGAGACCGGAGACATCGACGATGGCGGGCATCATCGTGACATCGGTGGTGCCGACGTAGGGCGCGACCTGGCCGCTCGCGAGCGTCGAGACCATGAGCTTCGGGAAACCGATCGGGAGCGCGCGCATCGCGGCGGTGGCGATGGCCGTGCCACCGCCGCCGCCGAGGGAGACGATGCCGTCGATCTTCTTTTCGCCTGCGAGGCGCGCGACGACCGCGGTGGCGCCGCGCGTCATGAGCGCAACGCACTCGCCGCGATCGCGACGCGAGAGGATCGCTTGCCACGAAGAATCACCGGCGGCGGCGAGTTCCTCGGAAGGGATGTCGGGCGTGAGCGTCGGGGCGTCGAGGCAGCCGGCGTTGATCAGGAGCGTCGAGAAACCCTGCGCGCGGATTTGTTCGGCGAGGAAGGCGTGTTCGGGGCCCTTGGAGTCGAAGGTGCCGAGGATGGCGATGGTCATGAGCGGAAAAGAAGAAAGAGGGAAAGAAGAAGGGAGAAACGACGGAAGCAGGAGCGGGTTCCTGACTTCTTCTTTCCCCTGTTTCTTATTTGTCCGTCATTTTCCTGCGGCCCACTTCACGGAATTCGTGAGCAGCGCTTTGTAGGCGGGATGGTCATGCACGCGTTCGTCATGGCCGAGGGTGAGGCCGACGACGCGGGCTTTCTCGTGCTTCGTGATCCACACCACGGGGTGCGGTTTCTTGAAGCGCACGCTCGGCGAACTCTCGGCGAGCACGTCGATGGCGGCGGTGCCGGGCGGGATTTTCTCGGGCTCGGGGTTGATGTAGTAAAGCTCGTCCTCGACCTCGAAGCTCGCGGGCACGCCCTTGAGGATCGGGTGGTCGGGCTTGAGGGCGTTGACGGAATACTTGCCGAGCTTGTCGTGGCCGCGTGCGCCGCCGCCGACGATCTTCGCGTTAAGGTCGGGCCAGTTGGCGTAGCCATACCAAGTGCCGGGGTGCAGCATCACGAGGCCCTTGCCGGCCGCGGCGAAATCCATGACGGCCTTCCGGTAGGCGGGCGTGTCGAAGAACATCCGGTTGACGCTGATGACGGCGACATCGGCCCCGGCCAGTTCGGCGGCCGCCTGATCGCGGTCCTCGGTGTAGTGGACGGAGAAACCGGCAGCCTTGAGCGTCGCGGAATCGGTCGCGCCGAAAAACTCGGTGAACTTATGCGAGCTGCCACCGGCGATGATCAGGACACGCACCTTGCCGGCTTCCCACTTCACAGGTTCCACGGGCGGGAGCGGACGGTCGTTGCGCCCGCCGGTCTTGGGCGTGGGATCGGCGGTGACGGCCGGGACAGCGGCGGCCGGAGCGGCGGTGCTCGCGCGCATGTAGGCGATGATGTCGCGCAGGCCGGCCGCGCCGAGACCCTCGAAGCCTTCGGGCATGAGGGAACGGCGCGTGTTTTCGCGGGCGGAGATGTCGGCGACCTTCACCTCGGTGTCGCCGCCTTGGTTGCGGATCACCAAGGCGGCGGTCGTCTCGGCGCCGATGATGCCGGCGAGGACATCGCCCTTTTTCGTGGTGATGTTCCACTGCCAGAAATTCGGTTCCACCTGGCGATTCGGGTCCACGATGGCGGCGAGCAAATCGGCGGCGGAATGCGCGCCGATGCCGGCGAGGGGCGGCCCCACGTCGCGCGTGCCGACATCGCCGAACTTGTGGCAAATCGCGCAGGCGGCGGCGAAGAGCGCCCGGCCATTGGCGACGTCGCCGGGCTTCTGGACTTCAGGGAGGAGCTTCGCGATCACGTCGTCCTTCTCCTTCGACGACGCGGTGCTCGCGCCGAGCACGACAGCGGCCTCGCGGGCCACGCGCGTCGTGGGATGCGTGCGGAGGCGCGCGATGTTGGCCGGCCCGAGCGCAGCGGGAGTGATGCGGTTGGAACTGATCGCGGCGACCAGGGCGAGGGCGGACTCCTGGCGCTTGAGGATCTGCTCGAAGATCGCGGGGGACTTGGACTGCACGTAGGCCGTGATCAGAACATCGTTGGCCTCTCGGCCGGAGAGTTCGCCAAGCGTGGCGAGGAGAGGAAGGCGCACGGCGTCGCCGGTCGCGGGGTCGCCGAGCAGGGCGCCGATTTTGGCGAGGGCCTCGGAGCGGTATTGCGGGAGCGCGACGAGCGCGGTGGCGATCTCGGCCCGGCGGGCTTCGGGAACCTTGGCATCGGCGAGGTCCGCGAGGACGCGGCGCGCGGTCTGGGCGACCGCATCGGCGAGTGTGCCGGCCGTGTCCCACTTGGGGACGATGAGGAGCGCGGCGGCGGCCGTGTCTGGGGCCGCGAGAAGTTTCTGCAACGCGCCCGAGGTCGCGGCGTCGAGCGCGGGCGGCGTGGCGGTGGACTGGCCGAGGCCGCGGAGCAGGGCGGAAGCGAGCGGGCCGGGTGACGCGGCGGCGCTTTGCACCAAGGCGGACGCTTGCGCGGACGTGACCGAGGGAGCGAGGGCGCTGATGAAAGGAACAAGCGCGGCATCGCGGCGCGCGAGCGCATCGGTGGCAAATTCGGCGGAACGATCGCTGGCGCCGGCGATGAGGGCGGATCGCGTCCAGTCGTCGGTGGCGGCGACGAAATCCGCCAGGACTGCGGCGCGCAGGGCCGGGGTGGTGGCGGCGCGTGACTTGTCATGCGCCGCGAGGGCCTCGCCCCCCATGCGACGCTGCACGTTCACGAGCTGGGGAGCGTTGGCATGACTCTCCTGCGCGAGGCGCAGCGCGGTTTTCTTCACGTGGGCGTTGGGGCTCGTCTCGATGGTCTTGATGAGCGCGGCGAGGTTCGTGCGATCGAGCACGGGGACGGCGAGTTTCTGCGCCTCTTTGTGCTGCACGCGCCAGATGCGGGAGAAGTAGTGATCGCGGTCGGGACGGACGGCGGCGTTGGTCTGGCTGTGGACGGGGCCGCGGGTGTCGTTGTGGATCACGGCCTGGTTGTAGAAGTCGATCACGTAGAGCGCGCCATCCGGTCCGATGCGCGTGTCGATCGGGCGGAACCAGAGATCGGTGCTGCGCATGAACTCGGTTTCCTCGCGGCCCTTCTCCTTCTCGACGGTGTAACTCACGCCGTCGCGGCGCACGAACTGGTGATGGACGATGTTGAGCGTGGGCTCGCCTGTGAAGTAGCTGTAGTTCCATTTCGCGGGCCACGCGCCGCCCTCGTAAATCGCGCAGCCGGCGGCGGCGGTGAAGCGGCCGACCTGATCGATCTGCACGTAGGCCTGCTCGGTCCACGACATCGCGGGGAAGGTCGGCTGGTTCGTGATCATGCCTTTCCATGAAGTCGTCCCGGCGATCTTGCCTTTCGCGAGGACGCTCTCGGGGAGGACGGTGTGGAAGAACACGGTGCCGCTCGTGGGCTGCGTCCAGAAAACCTGGCCATCCCACGTGACGTCGAGGCCCCACGTGTTGCCATTGCGGCTGGAGTATTGCTCGAAGGCGGAGCCGTCGGGCTTGAAGCGCACGACGCCGCTGCCATCGGGGCCGAAGGATTTCTTGCCGTCGCCGGACTTCACGTCGCCGCGCGAGTAGCCGTGCGAGGCGTAGATCCAGCCGTCGAGGCCCCAGCGGAGGTTATTGATGACGGCGTGGGTGTCGTTGATACCGAGGCCGGTGTAGAGCTTGGTGCGCTTGTCGGCGACGCCGTCGTTGTTGGTGTCCTCAAGATACCAGATATCGGGCGAGGTCGCGGCGATGACGCCGTTTTTGTAGAGGACGAAACTGGTGACGAGCTCGAGCTTGTCGGCGAAGACCTGTTTCTTGTCCATGATGCCGTCGCCGTTGGTGTCGGTGAGGATCGAGATGCGATCCTCGGGCTCGCGGTCAAACTGGCCGGGGTGGAGCGAGCCGGAGTCCTCCCACGGGCGGAGCGCGGAATTGGCGGGAGTGTTGGGCTTGCGGCGGCCGTTGGGATACTCGGGCGTTTCGCAGACCCAGAGGCGGCCGCGCTCGTCCCAATCGAGATTCATGACCTTGTTGATGAGCGGCTCGGAGGCGACGAGGGAGAGGTTGAACTCGGGGTGGACCTCGATTTTTGCGGCGGCCTTCGCGGGATGCGTGGGGCCGCCCTCGGGGTAGCGCAACGCGTCGCCGAGTTCGGCGGCGCGGCAAAGTTCGTCGGCGTTGGCGCGCTGGCCCGCCCACGCGATGCCGCGGAGGAGGATCGCGCGGTAGTTGGGCCGATCGAAATTCTCGTAGCGGTGGCCGGGGATGGAGACGAAGGCGCGGTAGGGCTTGGCGCCGCCCGCGACCATGCGCTCGTAGGTCCACATCTGCGGCTGGTGATCGTAGATGTTCACGGCCTTGTTTTTCGCGACGGCCTCGGCGGCGCGGGCCTGCGCCTCGCGGTTGCCGCGGCCGCCGGTGTCGATGGTCTTGGGCGTGTAGGAGGTGGCGAGGACGCGCGCCTCAGGCAGCAGATCTTTGTCGAAATAGATCTCATCATCCATCGACCAGTTGGAGGCGCCGCGGGTGATCGGATGATCGCGGTCGGCGATGTAGAGATGCATGGGCGCCTCGAGGAACTTCGTGGCGCCAAAGCGCCACGAGCCGCCGATGATGGTCTTATACCAATCGGGATCGCGGGAGACGGCGGCGGCGTGGATGACGACGAGGCCGCCGCCGCGCTTCAGAAAGGTGTCAAGGTGGGCGCGATCGGCCGGGGCGACATTGCCGGCCTCGGGGGCGTGGAGGACGAGGACATCGGTCGCCGCGAGTTGATCGGCGGTGGGAAAGGCGTCGCCGCCGGTGGCGCGGGCGCCGCGCTCATTGAGCAACGCGGTCCATTCGCGGAGGAAACGCGGGTGGTCGTGCTGGCCGGGGCCGTGGGTCTTGGGGCCGGAGCGGATGAAGACGCGCAGCGGTGCGTCGGCAGCGGAGAGGACGGACGCGCAAAGAGTGGCGAACAGCAGGAGGAGTTTCATGGCAGACGGGGAGAAGGAGAGAAGGGGGAGGGAAGAAGCAGCAGGAAGGGGCGGCTTTTTTGTCATTCTTCGCTGCGCTCAGAATGACAAACATTGAGATTAGAAACGCGTTTTGCAGGCAGGGAGGTTTTTGCGAATCGAGGCCCAGGGCTCTTGCGTGGAGACGTCCTGGGGATCGGCGACGGAGGCCTGGGCGTCGGGCAGCTTCGCCGGGGAAAGAATCGCGAGGAAGACGAGGGGCTCGGAGTGGGGGTTGTAGGTGGCGTGGATCGTGCCGGCCGGGATGTGCGCCATGTCGCCGGCGCTCAGGATGCGGCGCTCGGTGCCGACCCACTGCTCGGCGCGGCCGTAGAGGACGTAGATAATCTCCTCGCGATGGGGGTGGTGGTGGAACGGATGGCAATGCATCGGATCCATGTTGGCGCGGACGAGGAGCAGTTTCTCGGCGGCGACGAGGTCCGGGCGGCAAAGCCACTCGTTGTTGGTCCAGGCGTTGGGCTCGCGGAGGGCGTCGGCGATTTGGACGAAGCGGCGGTCGGGGTTCATTGAAGTAGTGGGTAGCGAGTAGCGAGTAGCGAGTAGGAGTCAGAATGCTCGCTACTCGCTACCCACTGCTCGCTACTTCGAGATTTTCAGGCTCTTGAATTTCCGCGTGAGGTCGGTGAGGGACTTTTCCACGCCCATGCGCTCGAGGCTGCTGGCGCCGACGAAGCCGACACAGTCGGTGCCGCCGATGACGCGCGCGGCATCCACGGGGGTGTTGATGGGCCCGCCGTGGCAGAGGAAGAAAATGTCGTTTCGCACGGTGCGGGCGGCCTTGATGATGTCCTGCGTGACCTTGAGGGTGTGCTTCCAGCTCACGACGGCGCTCTTCACGCCAATGCTGCCGCCGACCGTGGTGCCGACGTGGGCGATGATCGCATCGGCGCCGGCCTTGGCCATCTCCTTCGCCTCCTCGGGCGAGCCGACATAGACGATCGAGAAGAGGTCCATGCGGCGCGCGAGGGCGATCATCTCGTATTCTTTCTGCACGCTCATGCCGGTCTCCTCGAGCACGCCGCGGAAATGTCCGTCCACGATCGTGTGGGTGGGGAAATTGTTCACCCCGGAGAAGCCCATTTCCTTCACCTGCCCGAGCCAGTGCCACATGCGGCGGCGGGGATCGGTGGCGTGGACGCCGCAGATCACGGGGACCTCCTCGACGACGGGGAGCACCTCGTATTCGCCGATCTCCATGGCGATGGCGTTGGCGTCGCCGTAGGCCATCATGCCGGCGGTGGAGCCGTGGCCCATCATGCGGAAGCGGCCGCTGTTGTAGATGATGATGAGATCGGCTCCGCCCTTCTCGATGAACTTGGCGCTGATGCCGGTGCCGGCGCCGGCGGCGATGATGGCCTGGTTTTTCTTCAGGGTGGCGTTGAGGCGCTCGCGCACTTCCTCGCGCGTGTAAGGGTTTCCTTTTCCTGTCCAGGGATTGGGCATGGGAGCGGCGTGATGGTTGGGTTGAAGACTGAAGGCCGAAAGGCGTGGGCTGGTCGGGGCGTGTGGGGTGCGGAGAAAACACACGTTGCGCGTCGCCGGGCCGGATGAAAAGCTCCGGCTGCACACATTCAACCGATGTTTTCGCACACCCCGATCCGATGAAGGCCGACTGGAAGGAGACGACCATCGACGGCCCGCGCACCCGGCGTTGGTCGCTGGATCGCACCCAATGCGGCGACCTCGCGCCGCACCGGATTGCCTGGCTCGGGCTGGATGTCGTGCATGCGCCTTACCGCCGGGTGCGGCTCGCGCCCTCGGGCAGTTTCCTGCACGCGACCTTGGAGGGAGAGGGGAGGGTGCTGCTGGAGGGCAGTTGGGAAATGGTCACCGCGGGCTCGCTCTTCCTTGCGCCGCCGCGCGTGCTCAACGCCTTCCACGCGGAGCCGGGCAAGCGCTGGGCGTTCGCGTGGATTCGCTACGAGGAGCCGGCTTGGTCCAAGCCGCTCGTCGGCGCCGGCTCGCCGCTGCGTATCTCGCAAGGGGCCGAGGAGATTGGCCGCGTGTTGGAAGGCCTCCGGGCCGAGTGGGAGGGCGCGCGCGATCCCGCGCTCGTGCACCACTGGGTGAGCCTGGCCCACGGTCTCGCGGCCCGGGCCGCGCGGCCCTGGCGCAGCGATTCCCGCATCGGCGAACTCTGGGGCAAGGTCGCCGCCGATCTCACCGCGGACTGGAAACTCTCGATCTTGGCTAGCAAGTGCTCGCTCAGCACGGAGCACCTGCGGCGCGTCTGCCGCCGTGAACTGGGCCGCACACCGATGGAGCACGTCACCTACATGCGCATCCAGCACGCGCAGGAGCTGCTGGAGAATACCGACGAAAAACTCGAGGCCATCGCGCCGCGCGTGGGTTACCACAGCGCGGTGGTGTTCTCGCGGGCGTTTGTGCGGTGCGTGGGCCTGACGCCCTCGCAGTATCGGGAACGCAGAAAATCGGGCTGAGCGCCCGGTGCGCGATCGGCCGGGACTTCAACGCCCCGCCAGTTTCACGCCGAGTCGCGCGAAGAGGAACTCCCGCAGCGCGTGCTGATAGTCTCCTTCGATTCGCGGTTCCACCATGCCAAACCACGCCGTCGCGGACACGCCGGCGGCGTCGCAGGCCCGCTTGACGGCTCGCGCGTGATTGGGGTGGTGCAGGGCGTGGCCGCGGTTGGCGAGCGGGCCGTCGGGCTGCGCCGAGAAGAGGAAAACCGGAGGATCGTCGCGCGAGACGAGGCCGAGCATATCGACGTCGTCGAGGATCGCCTTGAATTTGGGCGTCGAGAGTTCGGCCTCGGTGGCCGCGCCGTAGAAGGCGACGGTCTCGCCGGGTCGCGACCACTCAGCCTGCGCGGGGCCGAGGAACTCGGGCCAGCGCAGGATATTCATCGTCGCCTGCGTGTTGATCGCGCCAGCCCCCGCGATGCGGGAGGACTCGCGGAGCACAGGATCGGTGGCGCTCGGATCGGCGAGGTCGTCGTGAAAAGCGAGCCACAGCGAGGCGGTCGCGCCGGCCGAGCCGCCGTAGGAAGCGATGCGCGTGGGATCGATGCCATAGTCACGCGCCTTGAAGCGCACGAATTGAATAGCGCGGGCGCAGTCGCGCAGGATGTCCTGGATCGGCGCGCTCGCGCGGAAGCGGTAGTTGATCGCCATGAACGAGACGCCGGCCGCGAGGGATTCCCGGATCATGGTCGCGCTCGCCCCGGCTTTGCTCCCGTTCACAAAACCGCCGCCGTGGATGTAAACGATCAGCGGCGTCGGCGCACCCGGGAGCGCAAGCCAGAGGTCGAGCTTGTGGCGTTCGTGGGGGCCGTAGCTCACGTCGGCGTGCGTGGGCGCGGGCTTCTTCGAGGTGTCGGGCGGGGTGCCGCCGCCGTCGTCACTCGTCGCGCCCGAATTGGGGCGGCGGAGTTTTTTGGCGTGGGCCTGCGCTTCCTCCAGCGTGAGGATGCCGTCCTTGTTGGTGTCGGCTTCGGGGTAGCGCTTCAGCAGTTCCTGGAGCCGCGCATCGGTGTCGGCGGCGGCGAGGGCCCAGGGCAGGATGAGGAAGGCGAAAAAAGCGGGGCGCATGCGCGAAGGATTCGATTATGGCCGCAGAGTGGCAAGGCCAGCGCGCGCTGCGTCGGCAAAAGCGTTGCCGTCATCCGTGAATGGATCTGTTGCGCCGGGCAGGGAGGGGAGTTTTCTTCGATTCCAATCTCCGCACTTGCCCCCGCGTTCGCTTCCTCAAATCCGGCCTATTGAAGCCGGGAACTCACCGCCCCATGTGCTCCTTTCGACGACTGGTCTTCACCGCGATCTTTGTCGCGCTCGGTTCGCTGGCCGCGGCCCGTCCGCCCAACCTCATCCTGATTGTCAGCGACGATCAGGGGTTTGATCTCGGCGCGTTTGGCTCGAAGCAGTTCGTCACGCCGCACCTCGATCGGATGGCCGCCGAAGGCGTGCGCGCGACGAACTTTTACGTCACCGCCTCCGTCTGCACGCCCTCGCGCAGCGGCCTCATCACCGGCCGCTACCCGCAGCGCAACGGCACCTACGAGATGATCCGGAACAACATGGTCAACTACGGCCACCGCTACACCAAGGCTGAGTATGCGATCTCGCCGGAGATGACGCTCGGCCTCGACGTGCGTGAGCTTACTTTCGGCGACGTGCTCCGTCCCGCGGGCTACCGCAACGCTGTGTTTGGCAAATGGGACATGGGGCAGGCGCGCCGCTTTCTGCCGCTGCAGCGCGGCTTCGATGACTTCGTCGGCCACGGCAACAACGGCATCGATTACTACACGCACGAACGCTACGGCGCGCCGTCGATGTTTCGCGGCAACAGCCTCTCGATTGCCGACCAGGGCACCTACGCCACCGATCTTTTCCGGCGCGAGGCCGTGGGCTTCATCCGGGCGCATCGCGCGCGGCCGTTCTTCCTCTACCTGCCGTTCAACGCTCCGCACAGCGCTTCCAACTTGGAGAAGGACAGCAACCAAGTTCCTGCCCATTACCTGAAAAAATACTACCCCGCGCTGGATCCCGCGAGGCCGGCGACAAAATACGCCGGGATGGTGACCGCGATGGACGAGGCGATCGGGGAAATCTTCGGCACGCTGCGCGAACTGGCGCTCGAGCGCGACACGCTCGTCATCTTCATCTCCGACAACGGCCGCACCGGCGCGCGCATCGACGAAGTCCGTCTCCGCGGTGGCAAGGCCTCCGGCTACGAGGGCGGCCTGCGCGTGCCCCTGATCGCGTGGTGGCCGGGTAGCATCCCCGCCGGAAAAACGACCCACGAATTCCTCACAGCGCTGGAAATTCTGCCCACCCTGGCTGGCGCCGCTGGTGCGAAATTGCCCGCGGGCGTGACCTACGACGGCTTCGATATGCTGCCGGTCCTGAAGGGAACGACGGGGTCGCCGCGTCGCGAGATGTTCTGGGACTGGCCCGACGGCTACCAAGCCGCGCGGGTCGGAAACTGGAAATGGCTGGCCTCGACGCCCCGCGGCAAGCGGGGCGAAGTGCCCGCCAAGGAGGAAATCTTCGACCTCGACGCTGATCCCGGCGAAACGAAAAACCTCGTCGCGTCGCACGCCGGGAAAGTTGCCGAGCTCAAAGCAGCCTTTGCCCGTTGGCAGGCCGAGATGGATGCCGCCGAGCCGCGCGGGCCTTTCCGGGATTATTGACGGACGATTAAGAGCGGTGCCGTTTGAATGGGGCGTCTGGCTTGCAGCCGCTCTGGCCCGTGTTGTTGTCATCGCACCCTCAAGCCTCCTCCTTATGCGCTACTTTCTTTCCCTGCTCGGTCTGTTTGTGCCCGCCTTCGCTGCGTTGGGTCAGACATCGCCGGCCGCTGCACCCGGTCCGTTCACGCCCGAGATCGCGGAGTTTGTGAAGAGTTTCAAGACGGCGGGACAGGACCTGCGCGGGGAGGCGGCGCCTCTCCCTGCGGCCGAGAGCCTGAAGAAAATCACGATGGCCTCGGGCTTCCGCCTTGAACTCGTCGCCAGCGAGCCGGTGGTGCGGCAGCCGATCGACCTGCGCTTCGATGAGCGGGGGCGGCTGTGGGTGGTCCAGTATCTCCAGTATCCGTTTCCCGCGGGCGTCACCATCACCGGCTACGATCAATACATCCGCGCGGAGTTCGACCGCGTGTCCCCGCCGCCCCCGCGGCATTTTCGTGGCGCGGACAAAATCACGATTCTCGAGGACGGCGACGGCGATGGGCAATTCGAGACGGTGAAGACATTTCTCGACGGCCTGAACATGGCGACAAGCGTCCTGCCCGGCGATGGCGGCGTGTGGGTGATGATGTCGCCCTACCTCTTGTTCTATCCCGACCGGGACGGGGACGACGTGCCCGACGGCGACCCCGAGGTGCATCTCGCGGGGTTTGGCCTTGAGGACACGCACTCGCTCGCGACCAGCCTGCACTGGGGGCCGGACGGCTGGCTCTACGGCGCGACAGGCAGCACGACGACGCTCGACGTGCAGGGCATCAAGCTGCTCGGGCAGGGCATCTGGCGCTACCATCCCGGCACACGGGTCTTTGAGATTTTCGCCGAGGGCGGCGGCAACACGCACAGCCTGGAGTTTGACCGTTTCGGCCGCGCCTTCTCCGGCACCAACTTCGGCGCGACGCGCGGCCTGCACTACGCGCAGGGCGCGACCTACGTGAAAAACTGGCCGAAGCACGGGCCGGCGCTGAATCCCTTCATCTTCGGTTTTCTTGAGCACATGGCGCACATGGGCTACAGCCCGCGTTTCGCCCAGGCCTTCATCCTTTACGAAGGCGGCGCGATCCCCGCGCTCGAAGGCGAGGTGGTCGCGGGCATGGCGATGACCAACCGCGTGCAGGCCAGCCGTGTGCTGCGCGATACTTCGACGTTCCGCACCATCGACAGCACACTGCTGGCGGATTCGGCCGACCGCACGTTTCGACCTGTCGATGTCGAGCTCGGGCCCGACGGCGCGATCTACATTGCCGACTGGACCGATGCGCGCATGACGCACGTGCAGCCCGCCGACACGTGGGACAAGACCAACGGCCGCATCTTCCGCATCGTGCCGGAAAACTTCGCCCGACCGCGCCCGGTCGATTTGCGCACGCTGAAGACAGATGAGCTGCTGACCGTCCTGGCGCATCCCAACCGCGAGCGTCGGGAGCAGGCCCGCCGGCTTTTGGCCACGCGCCCAGAGCCGATCGCCGCACAGCTGCGGGCCATGCTGGACAAAAATGAAGCCACCGCGCTCGAGGCCTTCTGGGTATTGAATCTGCGCGGAGAACTCGCCGAAGCGCAGCTCCGCGCCGCGCTTTCGCACCCGGATGCCCACATCCGCCGCTGGGCCGTGCGTTTGCTTGGCGATCGCAACAGCGTCGGCGCGACCACGCGTGAGGCGCTCGCCGACCTCGCACAGGCCGAGCCTGATGTGGAGGTGCGCAGCCAGCTTGCAAGCGGCGCCAAGCGACTGCCGCCGGGGCAGGCTTTTCCCATTATCCGCGCCCTCCTCGGCCGGGATGAAGACGCGGCGGACAAACATCTGCCGCTGCTCGTCTGGTGGGCGATCGAGGCGCAGGCCGAGCGCGGGCGCGAAGAGCTGCTCGCGCTCGTGCGCGACCCGGCGGTCTGGCAGTCGCGGATGTTTGCCCAGCACACCGCCGAGCGCATCGGCCAGCGCTTCACCGCCGATCAGGGGCCGCGCCGCCACTACACATTGAAGCATGGGGTGTATTCCGAGTGGCTCATTGAGCGGGCGCCGGAACACCTCGCGCGCAATCTCGCCTACTGCGGCCGGCTGCTCGAAGCGGCGCCTGATGCGGCCGCCGCGGGCCGCCTGCTGGCCGGCATGGCGCGTGGCCTGACCGGCGGCGTGGTCGAGCCGGTGCCGGCGGCGATGCGCGCGGCGCTCGCCCGCGCCTGGGCCGCGGGCGGCCGCAATGCGGCGCTCGTTGCGCTGGGAGCACGCCTCGGCCGGTCCGAGGCGATGGGCGAAGCGGTGGCGGCGATGCGACGCGGCGGCCTGGCCGAGTCCGATCAGCAGACCTACCTCGATCTATTTTCCTCCACCGGTGCGCCCGAGGGCCTGCCGATCATCGCGGACCTGCTGCGCACGGAAAAGAACGAGGCCCGGCGCGCGAAGCGCCTCGCCGCGCTGGGCGGCTACGACACCGCGACCGCAGCCGATGTGGCGATGGAGGTTTTCCCCGCATTGCCGCCACGGCTCCAAGCCACGGCGCAGCGGATGTTGAGCGAGAAGCCGGCCTGGGCCCAGGCGATGCTCACGCGCCTCAACGCCGGAACGTTCAAGGCGGGCGTGCTCAGCAGCGCGAGTGTCGCCGCCATCCGCGCGCACAACGATCCGCGACTCACATCGCTGCTCACGACCTATCAGCAGAAAAATTCCGAAGACCCGGCGTTGCGCACGGCGCAGCAGGCCTTCGAGGCCGGCCGCATCACCTACAACAACGCCTGCGCCACCTGCCATCAGGAAGCCGGCGAAGGCCGCTACGCGCTCGCTCCCGCCCTCGTCGGCTCCCGCTGGCTGCAGGCCGGCGACGAGGTGATCGCCCGCATCGTCCTGCACGGCAAGGAAAGCCCCGCGCGTGGTTTCATCATGCCGCCGTGGCGGCAATTCGACGATGCGCAAATCGCCGCCGTGCTCACCTACGTGCGCCGCGAGTTCGGCGGACAGACGAGTGCCGTCGCACCGGAAACGATCACCGCGGTGCGCGCCGCGACCTCCGCCCGCGAGAAGGCCTGGACCGATGCGGAATTGGACTCCCTGCCGCGGCCGGACGCGAAAGCCACCCTTCGTTGACTGGCGCATTGGCCCCACGCGGCGAGGCCCCGGGCAACGGGCCCTTTGCCCCATGCCGCGAAGTTGAGCTTTCATCACACGGGGCAGTCGCTTAATGGCTGGAGGGAATGAACGACATCCGCGAAGTCCACCGCCTGCCGTCACCGGCCCCCAAGCCGCAGTCGCTCGCCTTTGCCGGACCGCTCCTGTGGATGGGATCGCGTGAAACCAAGAACATCTACGCCATTGATCCCGTCGCGTGGCTCGTGCGCTGGCAGATTGCCGCACCCGGCACGCCGTGGGGCATGACCGGGGTGGAGGACGAACTCCGCGTGCTGTGCGGCGAGAGCGACGACGACCGGCGAATCATCCGGCGCTGCCTCCCGGGACAAAAGTTCGATCCCAATTTCGCCATCCCTTGCCCCGACGACAGCGGTTCCCAGCTGAGCTATGACGGCCGGCGGCTGCACGTCAGCCAGTGGTATCCGAAAAAGGTGCTCACCCTCGCCAGTGACGGCACAGTCGAGCGGATCATCAGCGTGCCGCACGGCATTTGCGGGCAAGTCTTCGTCGAGCGGATCCTCTGGCTCGTCACCACCGATGCCGAGGACACCAACGACTACTGGCTCACCCGGGTCGATCCGCGGCCGGCGACGCCGGTGATCGAGGACGTGGCGCGCATTCCTTTCCAAGCGCGCGCGCTTGCGTGGGACGGGGAAAAATTCTGGACCAATCACCGCGAGCAAAACGAGATCGTGGCGTTTGCCCGGGTGGGTTAGCCAGCAATGCGCGGGGGTGCTTTGACAGCGATCGGATTTCACATCCGCTCTCGGCATGCTTGAACAAGCCCCTTCTCACCGTGCCCCAGCTTGCATTCAGTCCGGTTTCCGCAGGCCGCGGGGAGCCGGACCATGGATCGTGGGGTTGATGCTCGCGGTTGTGCTTTCCGGCTGCGCCACGACGATGCCCCCGCTGAAGACCGTCGAGAAGCTGGACCTTGCCCGCTACATGGGCCCGTGGCATGTCATCGCGTGCATTCCGACTTTCATCGAGACGGAGGCGTATAACGCCGTGGAGACCTACCGCCTCGAGCCCGACGGCACAATCGACACGGTGTTCACGTTCAACAAGGGTGGTTTTGACGGGCCGCTGAAGCGCTACAACCCGCGCGGCTTCGTGCGCGATCCGGTCAACAAATCGACCTGGGGCATGCGGTTCGTCTGGCCGTTCAAGGCCGAGTTTCTCGTCACTCACATCAACGCGGACTACACGCAGACGGTCGTGGGCCGAAACAAGCGCGACTACGTCTGGATTATGGCGCGCACGCCGGAAATTCCGGCCGCCGACTACGACCGGTTGGTCTCGGAATTGAAAGCGCAGGGCTACGATGTGGCCAAGCTCCGGAAGGTGCCCCAGCGGTGGTCGGGGAAGTAGCTTGGATTGGCGGCTACTGGACGCGTCGCGGGTTGCGGGCGCTACCGCTACGGGCGATCAATTCGGGGCTTCATAGCCTTTGACCTCGACGCGCGGGGTGGGCGGCGGAATGGGCAGGCCGTATTTGCGGTAGAGATCGTGGAAGGCCTCGATGGTCGAGAAGCCGGGCTTGAAATTGCCGAAGCGGTGGCCCTCGGCGATGAGCAGTGGCGTCCAGCCGCGCTTGTTCTTCGTGTTCCAGACCTCGAGCTTCGCGCCCCGCTCGTCGAGGAGCTTGATGACTTTCGGAAAATTGGCGAAGGCGGCGCCGTGCATCGCGGTGTCGCCGGTGCTGGCGACGGCGTTGATATCTGCGCCGAGGGAGAGAAGAAAGGTGACGGCCTCCACGGCCTCGTCCTCGGTGCCGGCTTCCTCCTCGACGGCGCGCGTGCCGAGGCCGGCAGCGGCCATGAGCGGGGTGATGCCGTCGATGTTGGTGAGCGTGGGATCAGCGCCGAGAGAGAGGAGGAGCTTGAGGTAGGGCGTGTCGGCGGTGTCGGCGGCGAGGAGAAATGGGGTGCAGCCCTTGCGGTTGACGCGGCCGCCGCCGCTGGGGCCGCCGGCGAGGCGGAGGTTCACATCGGCGCCCTTGGCGACGAGTTTGCGGATGAGATCGTCGCTCGTGTAAAGGCCGGCGGTGTCGGGGACGGGCTGGCCGTCGTCCTCGCCGCTGTCGGGCTTGCGGACCCACGTGAGGACGTGGAGCGGGGCGTAACCGGAGCGGATGTCGTTGGGATCGGCGCCACGGTCGAGGAGCTCGGCGGCGAGTTCGTAGTGGCCGTTTTCGATGGCGATGATGAGCGCGCTCGTGCCGGAGCGGGGCTGCTTCTTGGTGGGATTGCGCTGGGGCTTGGTGGCTTCGTTGATGTCAACGCCGGCCTTGAGCAACAGTCGCACGACCTCGGCGCGGCCGGTGCGGGTGGCGAAAAGGAGCGGCGTGAACCCGGTATCGACGGGACTGCGGAAATCCGCGCCGGCGGCGATGAGCGCCTCGACGACCGGGGCGTGGCCGGCGTGCGCCGCCCACATGAGCGCGGTCTGGCCGCCGGTGGCGAGCTTGGTGTCGGCGCGCGCCCCGCGGGCGAGCAACGCCTGCACGGCGGCGAGGCGGCCGGTGCGCGCGGCGGTCATGAGCGGCGTCTCGCCGCCGCGGAGCGCGAGGTTGGCATCGGCGCCGGCGTCGAGCAGCGCGGTGACGAGCGGGGCGGAGCCGTTGGTGCAGGCGAGGGAGAGCGGGGTGACGCCGTAGCGGTTTTGGGCGTTGGGATTGGCCTTGGCGGCGAGCAGGGCCTTTGCAGTCGCGAGATCGTCGTGGCGCGCGGCCCAGTGGAGGGCGGTCGTGCCGTCGGATTGCGCGGCGTCGATGGCCGAGTCGGTCAGGAGGGCGCGGATGGCGGCGGCATCGCGGCGCTCAACGGCATCGGCGAGCGGCGATGCGGCGGACGCCGTGGCGGCGGAGAACAAGCCGAGCAGGAGTGAACCACAGAGGCACAGAGGCGCTGAGAAAGGCCGGGGCGGATTGGGGCTGCTCTGTGTCTCTGTGCCTTTGTGGTTCATTTTGTGTGTGCGTAAAAACTTAAGCCAATGGAGGCACCTGCCCTGCACCGAATCCAAGCAGACCCACGATTACTATCACTAACGTGAACCTAATCATGACGCTCATATTCGCACTTACATTTAGTTTAGCTCCGGCATTCATGTTTTTCCTTTTGTTATGGGTTTCGAGTTCCATGGCATACTCCGGGTTTGAGCCCGCCATCACAGTCAGGTCTAACCTGAATTCGGAATGCATGACGGGATTCGAACCCGCCTCCACTGTCTCCATCGGCTTAAGTCTTCACGCTTTCGTTTTTTTGTTCGGAAAATTCCTCACACCGTCAGCGGCATGAACAAATCGTTCACCTTGCCCGTGCTGTCGGCGAAGGAGTCGATGCGCACGCCGGCTTTCTCGAGGAGGGTAAGGTGCAGGTTGGCGAGAGGGACGGGGTCGTTGTAGCGCAGGTGGCGGTTGCCCTTGATGCCGAAGGCGCCGCCGCCGGCGACGAGCGTGGGAAGGTTGGTGTGATCGTGGATGTTCGGGTTGCCGATGCCGGAGCCGAAGAGGAGCATCGTGTGGTCGAGCAGCGTGCCTTCGCCGTCGGGCGTGGCCTTGAGGCGCTCCAAGTAGTAGGCGAAGAGCGAGACGTGGAAGGCGTTGATCTTCGCCATGCGGGCGATTTTCTCGGGGTCGTTGCCGTGGTGGGAGAGCGGGTGGTGGGGATCGGGCACGCCGGCCTCGGCCATGTAGGTGCGGTTGCTGGTCTCGCGCGCGAGCTGGAAGGTGATGACGCGCGTGATGTCGCCCTGGAAGGCGAGCACCTGCAGGTCGAGCATGAGCTTGGCGTGATCGGTGTAGGCGGCGGGGACGCCGAGCGGGCGATCAAGGTCGGCGGGTAGGTTGTTCTTGGCGACGTCGGCCTCGGCTTTCTGGATGCGGCGCTCGACTTCGCGGACGGTGTCGAGGTATTCGGCGACCTTGGCCTGGTCGGCGGGGCCGAGGCGGCGCTTGAGGCTGGCGATATCCTCGGTGACCCAGTCGAGGAGGCTGGCGCGCTTGCGGAGCGCGGCGCGGCGCTCGGCCACGGTGCCGCCCTCGCCGAAGAGCCGCTCAAACACCACGCGCGGGTGCGCCTCGTAGGGGAGCGGGGTGGTGGGCGAGGACCAGGAGAGGTTGTTTTGGTAAACGCAGGCGTAGCCGTTGTCGCATTGGCCGGTGGTCTGGAGCATGTCCATCGCGAGCTCGAGGGAGGGCAGCTGCGTCTCCTGCCCGATCTGCTGGGCGGCGAGCTGGTCGGCGGTGGTGCCGAGGTAGTAGTCGTTGCTCTCGGTGTGCTTGGCCTTGGCGGCGCTGAGGAAGGAAGAGTTGGAGGTGGCGTGCGAGCCGGGGTAGGCGTTGCGCAGCTCCATGTTGGTCAGAACCGTGAGCTGGTCGCGGTGCGGGGCGAGCGAGTCGAGGATGGGCGAGAGCTTGGCGAGCGTGCCGTCGGGGCCGGTGGGCGTCCAACGCGACTGGTCGCAGCCCATGGGCAGGAAGACGTAGCCGAGGCGGCGCGCGGGCTTGGCGGCGGTGCGGGTGGCGGCGGTCGCGGCGGGCACCATGGCGTCGAGCAGCGGGAGCGAGAGGGCGGCGCCCATGCCGCGGAGAAAGGTGCGGCGGGGCAGGGCGGTCTTGGTGATGAAGGTGCTCATGGGGATTTCCTCATTTGAAACGGGACGCTGTGAACGATGCCTAGGATGACGGATGAAAAGCGAAAACTGTCCGCCTGCGCGCGCCGCGCGATGGCGCGGAGGGCCGGGCCGTCGTGAGCCGCGACGCCGCGGCCGAGCGCGAAGGTCAGGAGTTTTTCCGCGAAGGTCTCCGCGAACAACTCCGGCCGCTGGAGCAGCGCGCGCTCAAGGCCGGCCACGCCCTCGAAGATGCTGCCATCCGCCAAGCCGCCGCTCACGTCCACCGGCCGGTGATCCTCCTCGGAGCGCCAGCGCCCGACGGCGTCGAAGTTTTCCAAGGCGAAGCCGACCGGGTCCATGACGTTGTGGCAGCTCGCGCAGGCGGGGTTCTCGCGGTGCTTGGCGAGCCGCTGGCGGATGGGAAGCGTGGCGGAGACGACGCCCTCGTCGAGCGAGGGGACATTGGGCGGCGGCGGGGGCGGCGGCTCGCCGATGAGATTGGCGAGAATCCAGTGGCCGCGAATCACGGGCGAAGTGCGCGTCGCGTAGGACGTGACCGTGAGGATGCTCCCGTGACGCAGGAGACCGCCGCGTTGCCGCGCCGGATCATCGGCGAAGGAGACGCGCCGGAACTGGCTCCCAAAGACGTGGGGCACCTTGTAGTGATGGGCGAGGCGTTCGTTTAGAAACGTGTAGTCGGCGCTGAGCAGCTCCGTGACCGGCCGATCCTCGCGGAAGATGCTTTCGACAAACAGCTCGGTCTCGCGGCGCATGGCCTGGCGGAGGTTGTCGTCGAAATCGATGAACCGCCGCGCGTCGGGCGTGATGGCGTCGAGTCCGCGCAGGTGCAGCCACTGCGCAGCGAAGTTGGTGACGAGGTTCTTCGCGCGATCGTCGGCCAGCATGCGGCGCACCTGGGCGTCGAGCTTGGCGGCATCGCGCAGATCACCGCGAGTGGCCGCGTCGATCAGCGAGTCGTCGGGCAGGCTGCTCCAGAGGAAAAAGGAGAGCCGCGAAGCCAGCTCAAGATCGCTCACGCGGTAGGCAGTGCCCGGTGCGATGTCCTTCGGATCGGCCTCGATGCGGAAGAGGAACTGCGGGCTCACGAGGACCGCGGTCAGCGCGTGCTCGATGCCAGCCTCGAAGCCCGCGCCCTCGGCGCTGCCCTCGTGGAAGAACTGGAGCGGGCGGCGGAGGTCGTCGGCCGTGATGGGCCGGCGGTAGGCGCGGCGGATGATCGGCGTGAGGATCTCGCGGGCGGCGGCCTCTTGTTCCGCGGAGGTGGTGAGTTTGGCCGCGGTGGGCGAGTTGCCGAAGATCAGCCGCCGGCTCGGCGTGTCGCCCGCGCCCTTGGCGTCGAACGGGCCGGTGATGGTCACCTGAAACACGGCCGGTGCGGTGCGCGGGTGGCGGTGCATGTTGAAGCGCGAGGCAAACGGCGCGCGCTCGTTCTCCAGCACCGCCGAGGGATCCTTGGGGAAGGTCACGCCCACGTCGCGCGTGCCTGCCTTCACGGCGAGGACAAACTTGAGGTGCCGGTCCACGGCCTCGGCGTTCTTGTCGGCGCCGGGCGGTTTCACGGTGGCCACCGCGACCCGCTCGCGGTCGAGCAGCACCTCGATCTCGTGCGGCCGGCGCAGGCCCTCGACCTGCTCGTTGCGGTCCCGCTGGAGGCGCACGGCGATCTCGTAGTCGCCGTCCTGCGGGAAGAAATAGGGAATCAAAATGCCCCCGCGGGTGCCGAGTGGCAGCCCCTCGACGTGCTCCTCCTGCGTGACATCGGGGCGCACGCGAAACGTGTCGCCGCCGGGGGCCTTGCGCGGGGTGCCGACGGCGAGGCGCGCGATTTTTTGCGCCGCCGAGACGTAGCGGTCGAGCAGCGTGGGCGAAAGGTTGCCGACCGCAACGTTGTCGAATCCGTGGCTCGGCTCGTCGTTGGGCAGCAGCGCGGTCGCGTCGATGGTGACACCGAGGAGATCGCGGATCGCGTTCTGGTATTCGGTCCGGTTGAGGCGGCGGAAAGTGTCGGTGCGGCCCGGATTGGGCTGCGCGGCCGCGGCGCGGTCGAGCGAGCCGGTCAGCACCGCGACGACCCGCTCATAGCTGGCGGTGTCAGGCCGCGCCTCACCCAGCGGCGGCATCTGGCGATGGTGGAGCTTGCGCGCAACGTGCTCCCAGATCGCGGCGTCCGCGGGAAGCTTGGCGGAGTCGAGGCCCTCGAGCGAGAGGCCGCCCTTCTTGGTGCCGGCGTCGTGGCAATCGAGGCAGTATTTTGAGACCAGGGCGTTCACCGGGTCAGGCCGGGGCTCGGCCGCAAACAGCGCTGGCGCGGCAAAGATCGAGGCGAGAGCGAAGGCGGTGAATCGGGGGGTGGGGAGCATCGGACGCGGGCAGGCGGGGTGGCGCGGATTAGGTGACTGCAACATAGGCTGCCCGGAACCACCGGCGAGGCAAATTTCAGGCGCAATCGGTGGGCTTTCGGGCTGTCACATTTCGCCGGGCCGTGGCGTCATAGTGCCCATCTCCGCATTCCATGACGCCAAATGCTTTCAGCCTCCGCATCAGCATCACCCTCCTATCTTTGCTCGGCGGCCTATCCGTGCCCCGGATTTCCGCAGCCGAAGCCGCACCCCGGCGCACGTGGACGGTCGAGGGCGTGACGCGCGAGGCGCTGGTGCACGTGCCGGCGACCGCCAAGACGCAGCCCGCTCCCGTCGTCTTCGCTTTCCACGGCCACGGCGGCACGATGCAGCAGGCCGCGCGGTCGTTCCGTTACCATCAGGTCTGGCCGGAGGCGATCGTGGTTTACATGCAGGGCCTCAACACTCCCGGCCAACTGACCGACCCGGAAGGCAAACGCCCTGGCTGGCAGCCCGCGCCCGGCGACCAAGGCGACCGCGACTTGAAATTCTTCGATGCCGTGCTGGCCAGCCTGCGCGCCGACTATCGCGTCGATGACCGCCGCATCTACTCCACGGGGCATTCCAACGGCGGCGGCTTCACTTACTTGCTGTGGGCGGTGCGGGGAGACGTCTTCGCCGCGATGGCACCCTCCGGGGCGGTGGTGTCGCGCCGCTCGCCTCCGCTAAAACCGAAACCGGCCCTGCACGTGGCGGGCGAGAAAGACGAACTCGTGAAGTTCGCCTGGCAGCAGCAGATGATCGCCAGCCTGAAACGGATCAACCAGTGCGGCGCCGGCGAGCCCTGGGAGAAGATCGCGACGCGCCATGCCTCGCCCATCGGCGCGCCACTCGTGACCTACATCCACCCCGGCGGCCACGGCTTTCCCGCGGCGGCGCCGGCGCTCATCGTGACTTTTTTCAAGCAGCACGCCAAGCCGTGAGGCTCGGCATGCGCCGGCTCACGATTTCGCGGTGCCCGGCACGGGCAGTTTGAACTCCCGCAGGATGGCGTCGATCTTCGCGGTCTTGTCCGCGAGCGGGGATCCGGGGTGCAGGCCATTGTGCCGCACCGTGCCGTCGGGCGCGATGATGGTCATGTGCGGGATGCCGCGCACCCCATAGGCCGGGTTGAAGACCGGCTCGTCGCTGAAGACCACGGGCCACGTCATCTCCCGCGCCTTCATGAAGGCTGGCATGAGCCCGCGCTCCCGATCCGGGTCGCCCTGCGTGCTGATGACCGCCGCCTCGAGGTTTGCGACGCGTCCTTGGATGCTGGTGACGCCGAGAACGACCACATCCGCGCTCGCATAATGAGCCACGAGATCGCGCACCTGAGGAAACGACGAAAGGCAAGGTCCGCACCACGTCGCCCAGAAATCGAGCACGACGACCTTGCCACGGAGCGAGGAGAGGGTCTTGAGGCCCTCGCGAGAGGACCAGTTGAAGTTCAGCTCGGGCGCGGGCTGGCCGACGAGCCCGGCGCGCGCTTTCTCGGCCTGCTTCTGATCCTCAACCGCGGCGATCGCACGGTCGGCATTGGCGGCGGCGGCGGTGCCGGGGAAATCCGCCTTCAGCTGCTGCAGGTAGGCCGTGCCCTTCTCGGTATCGTCGAGGACCTGGAGAAACAGCGTCGCGCGCATGAACGCGATGCGTGCGACCTCCTCGGTCTTCTGGCCGCGGTATTTCTCGAGCAGCGTCTCAAACTGCGCGAGCTCGGGGGCGAGCTGCGCGGCGGAGCCTTGGCCGGCGCGGAGCTTGCCTTGGATGGTCTCGACGAGCGCCTTGAGGTCGGCGGCGGCATCTTGCGCGCGGACGGACGGGACGAGCAGCGCGACAAGCGCGAGGCCAAGGGCAAAAAAGCGGAGGGACATGGTCCCGTGCATGGCACCGCGGCGGAAAACCGCCAGCGCGATTTGTCAGGCGAGCAGGTCTTTCACCACATGGCCATGCACGTCCGTGAGGCGATAGTCGCGCCCCTGGTAGCGGAAAGTCAGCCGCTCGTGATCGAGGCCGAGGAGGTGGAGGATCGTGGCATTGAGGTCATGCACATGCACGGGATTCTCCGCGAGATGGTAGCCCATGTCGTCGGTCGCGCCGTAGGTGACGCCGGGCTTCACCCCGCCGCCGGCGAGCCAGATCGTGTAGGCGTCCTTGTGATGATCGCGGCCGGGCTGCGTGCTGGTGCCGTTACCCGAGTCGGTCTGCGCCATCGCGGTGCGGCCAAACTCCCCGCCCCAGACCACGAGCGTGTCGTCGAGCAGCCCGCGCTGGCGGAGGTCGCGGATGAGGGCGGCCATGCCCCGGTCCACGTCGCGACACTTGGTGCGCAGGCGGGCGTCGAGATTGGCGTGGTGATCCCAGTCGGCGTCGTAGAGCTGCACCATGCGCACGCCGCGCTCGATGAGGCGCCGGGCCAGCAGGCAGTTGTTGGCAAATGAGGCCTTGCCGGGCTCCGCCCCGTAAAGCTCCAGCGTGGACGCCGGTTCGCGGGAAATATCCATCAGCTCCGGCACCGCGGTCTGCATGCGAAAGGCCAGCTCGTATTGCTCGATGCGCGTGGCGATCTCGGGGTCGCCGACATCGGCGAGCTGCGCACGGTTGAGATCGCGCACGGTGTCGAGCACCTGCCGGCGATCGGCGGGCGTGTGATCCGGCGGGTTGCCGAGGAAAAACACCGCGTCGCCGCCGCTGCGGAAGGGCACGCCTTGGTGCACGCTGGGCAAAAAGCCCGCCGACCACAGGCTCGTGCCCGCGCCCGCGAGCGGCCCGGACTGAAGCACGACATAGGCGGGCAGGTCGGCGTTTTCGGAACCGAGGCCGTAGGTGACCCACGATCCGGCGCTCGGGCGGCCCGGCCGGCCGAAGCCGGTGTGAAACATGAGCTGGGCCGGCGCGTGGTTGAATTCGTCCGTGTGCATCGACTTCACGAACGCCAGCTCGTCGGCCACACCCGCGAGGTGCGGCAGCAGCTCGGAGATCACCGCACCGCTCCGCCCGTGGCGCGCGAAGGCGTAGCGCGACGCCGCGATCTTCGGGTGGCCGCGGAGGAAGGCGAAGCGCTTGCCCTTGATGAAATCCTCGGGGCAGAGCTGGCCGTCGAATTTCTCCAGCGCCGGCTTGTGGTCGAAGAGGTCGAGCTGCGAGGGCGCGCCGACCATGTGCAGGTAGATGACGCGCTTGGCACGGGGCGCAAAGTGCGCGGCGCGGGCGGCGAGCGGGTTGGCCGCGGCCGTGCCACGGAGCAGCGAGCCGAGCGCGATCGCGCCGAGGCCGACGCCGGATTTCTGGAGAAACGTGCGGCGCGTGACGGCGTGCAGGTGGGCTTCGAGCGGATGCATGGCGCGTCAGTTCTTGGTGATGGTCTCGTCGAGATTGAGCAGCGCGCTCGCCACGGCGCGCCAGGCAGTCGCGTCGTCGCGGGCGCCGCGCTGCTGCGCCAGCAGGCGGTGCAGCGCGGCGAGTTCGATGGACGCCGGCTCGCGCGCGACGCAGAGGCGGAAGGCGTGGCGCAGGCGCGCCTCGTCGGTCGCATCGGGCTGTTCGCGATGCACGCGTTGCGCGAGCGCGGCGGCGGCCTCGACGTAAACCGGATCGTTGAGGAGGGTGAGGGCTTGCAGGGGGGTGTTGGAGCGCGAGCGGCGCACGGTGCAGGCCGTGCGCGCCGTGGCGTCGAAGTTCATGAAGCTCGGGTAGGGCGAGGCTCGCTTCCACACCGTGTAGAGGCCGCGGCGGAGCGCATCGGCCCCGGTGCTGACCTCGTAGCTCACGCGATCGCCGCCGATCTTGCTGTCCCAGAGTCCGGCGGGCTGGTGCGGGCGCACGGGCGGGCCGCCGATCTTCGGGTTGAGCAGGCCGGCGACCGCGAGGGCGTTGTCGCGCACGGCCTCGGCCTCCAGGCGGAAACGCGGCCCGCGCGCGAGCAGGCGATTCTGATCGTCGCGCTCGAGCAGGGCGGGCGTGACGCGTGACGACTGCCGGTAGGTGGCCGAGAGGGTGATCAAGCGGTGTATCCGTTTCATGCTCCAGCCGCCCTCGATGAAATCGACCGCCAGCCAGTCGAGCAGCGCGGGATGCGTGGGGGCCTCGCCCTTGATGCCAAAGTCCTCCGGCGTGCGCACCAAGCCGTGGCCGAAAAACTCCTGCCACCAGCGGTTGACCGTCACACGTGCGACCAGCGGATTGTCCGCGCTCACCAGCCAGCGCGCGAGGTCGAGGCGCGTGCCGCCGGCGAGGGCGCCCGGGAGAATCTCCGGCGTGCCCGGCGTGACCCGCTCGCCGGGATCGAGGAAATTGCCGCGGTTCAGCACGTGGGTCGGGCGCGGTTCGCGCAGCTCGCGCATCACGAGCGTGCGCGGGCCGGCGATCGCGTCGAGTTCGCGTGAGAGCGCCAGCCGTGTGTCGCGCAGCTTCGCGCCGACGGGATCTTGCGCGAGCCAGTGGTCGGCCAAGACGCGCTGTTGGTCTGCCGTGCGCGCCGGTGCCGGCGTGCGCAGCGCCGCGGCCACCGCCGCGGGGAGCGCGGGGCCTTGCGCGGCACCCGTGAGAGCCGAGAGACGCAACCGGCCGATCGTGCGGCTGCCGCCGTTGTTCTGTTCCAAGGTGAAAACAAAGGTCGCGCCGTCAGCCGATCCGAGGGGCCGCTCCGTCGCAAACGTGGCCCAATGATCGCGGCCGAACTGCGGCGAGATCGCCCAGCCTTCGGTGGGCTTGGTGTTGGGCTTGAGCAGGCTGGCGACGGCATAGCGGGCCTGGGAAAACGAGGCCTCGGCGCGCACGAGTTTGATCGGCTCGGTGGTGCCGTCCGCGCGGACGAGCGCGACGCGCAGGTTGTTCAGCACGAAATTGGGCCGCGGCGCGGCGGCGCGCCCGGGTCCGCCGCCGGGCAGCGCCGGATCAGACAGCGCCTCCAGCTTGAAGCCGCTGATGCCGGTGAGCGGCGTGCGCACGGTGAGGGTGTAGGTGTCGCGCTCGGGCGCGTCCTCGTCGTCGAGCAGCACCGACTTGTCGGCGAGCAGGCGGTGGGCCGAACCGCCCGTGGACTCGAAAGTCGCGAGGTCGAGCGGATGGATCTGGGCGCTGGTGGCCAACCGGGCCTGCGCCTCGGCCTCAAGTTCAGCGGCAGTGCCGCGCAAACGCTCCGCGACGACGGCGATCTCGCGATCGATCTCGCGCAGGCGCGCGGCGAGCGTGTCGCGTTTTGTGTCGTCGGCCGGGACGGGCAGGGTGAGGTAGGGGCCGGTGAATTTGAGCGTGGCCAGCGCCTTGGCGCTCGCGAACTCCGTCTCGCGCTCGGTGGAATTGAAATAGGCGAAGAGCCGGTAGTAGTCCCGCTGGGAGAAAGGATCGTATTTGTGATTGTGGCACTGCGCGCACTCCAGCGTGGAGCCGAGCCACACGGTGGCGGTGGTGTTGACGCGGTCGAAGACCTGGTTGACGCGACCCTCTTCCTGATCTGTCCCGGCCTCGACGTTGGTGGGGGCCGCGCGGTGAAAGCCGGTCGCGATGAGCGGGTCGGGGTTTCTTTCCGGATCAGCCTCGGGCAGGAGGTCGCCGGCGAGCTGCATGATCGTGAACCGGTCGAAGGGCAGGTCGGCGTTCATCGCGCGCACGACCCAGTCGCGGTAAGGCCAGAGGTCGCGGAGATCGTCGCGCTGGAAGCCGTGGGAATCGGCATAGCGCGCGAGATCGAGCCACGGCCGCGCCCAGCGCTCGCCATAGTGCGGCGAGGCGAGCAGGCGATCCACGACGTGCTCAAACGGCTGGTCGCCGGGCGCCGCATCGGCGAGGAAGGCCGCCACCTCGCCCGGCGTGGGCGGCAACCCGATCAAATCGAGCGAGACGCGACGCAACCAGCGCGCGCGATCGGCGGGCGGCGAGGGCGCGAGACCTTCCTGCGCGAGCCGCGCAAACACGAAGGCGTCGATCGGATTGCGAATGCCAGGGGCGCGGGGCGCGGACGCTGGCACCGCGGGTCGCACCGGCTTCACGTAGGCCCAGTGCCGGAGGTTATCCGGCCAGACCGCGCCCTCTTCGATCCAGCGGCGCAGGAGCGCGATCTCGGCGGGTTTGAGGCGGTCGCCTTTCTGCGGCATGACCTCGTCTTCGTGCGGCGAGACGACGCGGAGGAAAAGTTCGCTCTTGTCCGGCTCACCGGGCACCAGCGCGGGCAAGCCCGATCGCCCGCCGGCCCGCGCGTGGGCTCCCGTGGTGAGGTGCAGGCGCGCCTTGGGCTCCTCGAGTCCGTGGCAGTCGTAGCAGCGCCCCGCGAGGATCGGCTGGATGTCGCGCACAAAGTCGACCCGCGTTTCGGCGGCCGCGAGCGAGACTGCGGAAGCGAGGACCAGCAGGGCGAGCCGCGGGCGCGCGGCGCGGCGGGCGGGGTGAATCATGCGGTCAAGTTAGCGCCCGACCGTGCGGCGTCACGTCCGCATTTTGGGGCGCCGCTATGGTTGCTTGGATTTACGCTTGGCCTTGGCGGCGGGCGGCGCCGCTTCGGCCGGCCCCGTGTAGTCGGCGCTCGCGGACATTGCCCAGGCGAGGTCGGCCTTGACGCGGGGCGAGGCGAGGAGCGGATCGCCGAAGCGCTGGGCGTAGCCGGACAGCGCGTTGGCGAGGCGGCGCACGGTCGCGCGGTGCGCGGGCGAGGCGACGAGGTTGGTGAGTTCGTCGGGATCGTTCGCGAGGTCGAAGAGGCTCGGGCCGGCGCCAGGCGCGACGATGAACTTGTAGTCACGGGCAAAGGTGCCGAGCCAGCCGGCGCCTTCGGCGGTGGCTTCGCCGGCTTCCGCGGCAGCTGCGCGCCGGGGTCCGCCGCCGATGCGGATAAACGAGAGGTCGGTCCAATCCGCCGGGGCGCGCCCGGTGCGGAAGAGCGCGGAGGCGTCGCGGCCCTCGTCACCCGGCGGGTTGGCGATGCCCATGAGCGCGAGGATCGTCGGCTTGAAGTCCACGTTGCCCAGCGCCTGGCGCACGACTGTGCCGGGCGGAACGACCCCCGGCGCGTGCAGCAGAAACGGGATGCGCGAGGAGGCCTCCATCGGCACGCCCTTGTTGTCGCGACCATGCTCGCCGCAGAGGTCACCATGATCGGAGGTGAAGACGATGAAGGTGCGCCCGAGCACGCCCGACTCGCGCAGCGCGGCTAGGATGCGGCCAACATTGTCGTCGAGGCATTTCACCATGCCGAAGTAGAGCGCCATCTGGTTTTGGTTGAAGACGCCCGCGAGGGTCGCGGCGTAGGCGGGGAGATTCTTGCCCGGCGACTGTGCGGACTTGGGCTGCTTGAAATCGAGATGGCGGAACATCGTGTCGTAGGGCGCGCGCACGGTGTTGGGCCCGTGCGGATCGGGGAAACTCACCTGCCAGCAAAACGGCGCGTCCTTGTGCCGTCGGATGAAATCGATCGTGCGGTCGGCGAGGAAATCGGTCGTGAAGGTCTTGGCGTCAGCCCCGTCGAGCGCGTAGCTCGGCACGCCCCGCGCATCCACCGGCCCGACACGCGGACCGTTTTCGTCCTCGATCAGTTTCTTGTAATGGCCGCGGTTGAACATGTAGCGGTTTTCCTCCCAGCCAAACTTGCGCGCGGGGGCGAAACCGGGGCGGGCGTCGCCGTCGAGGTGCCACTTGCCGGCGTAGCCGGTCGCGTAGCCCTGGCGGCGCAGCACCTCGGCAAACGTCACCATGTCATCGCGCAAGGGGAGGTCGTTCTGAATCGCACCGGTATTCTGCGGATAGCGGCCGGTCATGAGCGCGGCGCGCGACGGTGTGCACACCGGGGACGTCGCATAGAAGCGGTCCGCGATCGCGCCGTGTTTGGCGATCCAGTCGATATTGGGAGTGTCGACCTTCACGCCGTCGCCCCAGATGTAGGCCTGCTCGGGCGGGAGCAGGGCGCGGTAGGCGCCGAGCGTGCGAAAATTATGCTCGTCGGTCTGGATAACGAGGAGGTTGGGCCGGGTGGCAGCCGGAGCCGCGGCCGCGAGCATCGCTGGCAGCGCGATGGTGAACGACGCAAGCAGGGCGGAAAAACGAAGGAGGGGCATGGGTTATTTCAGGACGGTGAGAAATGCGATCAGATCGGCGGCCTCGGCCGCGGTGAAGTTTTGCAAAAGCCCCTCGGGCATCATCGAGGTGCGCGTGGCGCTCACCTTGCCCACTTGGTTGGCGGGGATGCGTTCGGTGGCGCCGCCCGCGACCTTCAGGGTGAGCGCGTCGCCATCGCGCGCGACCACGAAGCCGGATTTCACGCCGCCGCCCTTCAGCTCGATGGTCGCGAGCTGCCACGCGGGATCGACGAGGGCATTGGGCGCGACGATATGTTCGAGCAGGGCGGCGCGATCGTATTTCGCGCCGATGCGCGAGAGGTCGGGGCCGAAGTCGATCCCCGCACCATCAGCGCGGTGACACGCGATGCACGCGGTCGCGAACACCGCGCGGCCGCGCGCCGTGTCGCCGCTGAGCGCGAGGATCTTTTCAGGTTTGAAATTCGCGCCGAGCACCTGGCGGCGCTGCGCATCAGGCAGGAAACGCTCGAAAAGATCGCGGCGGACCGGATCGGCGAGCGCGCTGCCCTGCGCGATCGCCTCGGCGCGGACAGGAGCGGGCAGGCGCCGATCCAGTAGTTCGAGGACAATGCTCAGTGCGCCGCTGCCGGTGGCGAGCAGGGGCGTGAGCGCGGCCGTGTCGCCACGGCGGAGAGCACGGAGGTGCTCGCGCTCGGCGTCGCGCTGGGCTTTGGCGGCGGGGGCGATGTCGTCATTGTTGGGATTCATCCCGGCGATCCAGTCGCGCACCAACATGAGCCCGCGCTCATCGACGAGACGGCTGCCAAGGTAAGGCATGTGGCCGCGGCCTTCCGTGGCGATGCGGTAGAGGAGCACGCTGCGCGCGGGGTCGCCGGGGGCGATCACACGGGCATCGGGCAGGCCGAGGTCGCCTTGCACGGGTTTGGCGCCGAGGAGGCTGGAATCTTTGAGCACCGCGTCGACGTTGAGCCAGAGCGGGGCGGAGCCGCCGCCGTTGTGGCGGTGACAGGCGGAACAGTTGGCGTGGAGGTAGGAGCGGGCGCGCGTTTCGAGCGTGCCGGCGTCGCCGTGCGGATCGGCCATGCGGGGCTCGGGGCGGCCGAGGCCCAGCGCGTGAAACGTGTCGAGCTGGCGCCCGGGGCTCGCGGCGGTGGGGCGGTCCAGTTGGAGGGCGTTGAAACCCGGCGTGTAGTTGGTGGTGAGGTTGTGGCAGCGCAGGCACTCGGCGCGGCTGTGGAAACGCCACGTTTGCCTGAGCGTGCCGCCCGGCGCGGCGGTGTCTTTGATGTCGAAGGTCGCTTCGTCGCCGCGCGTGGGCACGAGGTCGGCGTCGGTCTGCGCGTCGTTCCAGCGGTAGCTGTAGGCGCCCCACTGCTGCGTCTGCGCATCGTAATGCATGAGCTGCGTCTCGATGCGGCGGCGGGTGGCGGGCTTGCCGCGCTCGAACTCCAGGGTGTAAGTCTTGGCGAGCACGGCGTTGTCGGGATAAACCCAGCGGCCGGCGGGCATGACGCCGAGCTGGCGCGCGGCGAAGGTAATCTTGCCGTCGCCGGGAAACGCGACCCAGCGCTCCGCGGTCGCGTGGTCGGCGAAGCGCGGGGCGTTGATTTCGTAGGGCACGACGCCAGGCGCGGGCCGCTGACGCGGTGTGTCGGCAAACAGCCCCGTCTCGCTCAGGCGGCGGGGAAATTTGGAGGGAGCGCCCGCGGCGGGATTGCGCGCGAAACGCCAGAGCCCGCCGGCAGCGTAATCGCAGATGAGGATTTCGCCGTCGGACTGCACGCCGAAGCCCACGGGTGACAGCGGAGTGCGGCACAGTTCGCGCAGCTCCGTCACGCGGTCGCCGTCGGCGCGGAGAGACCAGAAGACGCCCGTCTGCCAGTCGCCGTAAAGATAGGCGCCGCGCAGCTCGGGCAGTGCCTTGCCATGATAAAATTCCCCGCCGGTGATGCTCGCGGCCTCTTCGTGCGAATGGATCGCGAGCGGCGGCAGAATGGGCGAGGGGCCGATGAGGCGGTCCGGCCGCACGTCCTGTTTCCCGCCCTCCGTGAGGCTCCAGCCATAGTTTCCGCCGCGTTTCACGCGATAGATCATTTCCCAGAGCTGCCAGCCGACATCGCCGGTGTAGAGCTCGCCGGACTTGGGATCGAAGGCGATGCGCCACGGGTTGCGCAGGCCGTAGGCCCAGACTTCGCCGCGGGCCTTGGGCACGCCGACGAACGGGTTGTCGCGGGGAATCGCATACGCGAGACCCGGCTCGGCGCGATCGACGTCGATGCGCATCACGCTGCCGAGCAAATCGGAGATGTCCTGCCCGGTGACGAATAGATCCGGCGGCTCGGCCGGGCCGGCGTCGCCCGCGCCGAAGTAGAGCATGCCATCGGGCCCGAAGCGGAGGTTGCCGCCATTGTGCCCGCCTTGCAGCCACGTGATGAGCACGGTGCCGCTTGCATGATCGAGGCGCGGAATGGGATCGGCGGTGACCTTGAACCGGATGATGCGCGTGCCGTTTTCGTTGTTCCTGACGCCGGGCTTCTTCACCAAGGCGAGCACGTAGGCGAAGCGGTTCTCAGCGAAGCGCGGATGAAACGTGAGGGCGTAGGCATCAGTGAGCTCGCGATCGAATCTGGCCACGTCGCCAAACAGATCAGTCTCGGAGGCGTTTTCATCCCCGGCCCGGAAGGAGCGCAGTTTGCCGCCGAGCTCGACGACGACGAGGCGGTCGGTGCCGGGGAGCGGCGCGACCTCGATTGGCTGTGCAAAGGTGAGGTTGGGAAAGGCGCGCTCGACCCGAAACGGCGGCGGTGCCTCGGGCGTGCCGCGGATGGCGGAGGTGTTCCACGGGGCGCGAGCCGCGGGAATTTCGGCCGCGGGCAACGGGGCGGCGAGGAGGAGCAGCAGGGCGAGGAGGCGGGGAGGGCGGAGTAACTTCACGCAAGCCGAGGTTCGCGGAGGATCGGGCGCGGCGAAAGCCCGAAAACGCGCGAGTCGCGCGGGGCAGCTCAGCCCACGAACTCGAAGTCCAAGTCGGCGAACACGCGGATGCGGCGGCGCTCGTTGGTGAGGTGGCGCGGCTCGAGCCGCGCCACGATGACTGACGTGTCCACCAGAATCACCAGCGTGTCTTTCTCAGCAGCTCCTTGCCGGAAATGTCGCCGTCCCACGTGCCGGCGCGGGCGCGCAGATGCTCAACGACCGCGTGGCGCGCGACCGGGTCGTCGCGCACGTAGCCGGCGGCGGCATCGCGCAGGACCGCGGTGGGGTTGGTGTTGGCGGCGCGGGTCTTGGCGCGAAATTTCCGTGCCAGCTCACGCGGCAGGCGGATGGTGAGCATGTCTGTCATGCGATACTTGTAAATCGCGGCCACCTTTGTGGTCGAGCGGCCCGGTAGAATCGCGGAAACGCCAACGCCCCCGTCGCGGCAAACGCGCGCGAGATGTGCCGCGCTACGCTGTCCGCGGCACGATCGCGCCGTGCTTCGTCAGCTCGCGACGGATTTCCGCCAAGCCCACTTGCAGCGGCGTGGTGCCCGCTTTGGCGGCGAGGGCGGCGGTGACGCCCGCGGCCTGGCCCATCGCCATGCACGAGGCCTGCACGCGGAGGGCTGAGTTGGCGAGGCGGTCGCTGCCGAGGCAGCGGCCCGCGACCATCAGGTTCTTGCTGCCCTGCGGGATCAGCGCGCCGCGCGGGATCGTGGGCACGACGCCTTCCTGCAGGTGCTTCGGCACGATGCTCCCATCGACGTGCAGATCGATCGGGTAGAACGAGTGCGCGATCGCGTCGGCGAAGACGCGGCCGGTCTGGTAGTCCTCCACCTTCACGTTGGTCTCGCCGATGATGCGGTAGGTCTCGCGCACGCCCGTCTCCGGCTGCAGGCGCTCGACTTTCATGAGCGCGAAGGCCGGCTCCTCCTTGAGAAAACGAATCATGCGCAGCACGGACTGGCGGCCCGCGACGTTGGCGGCGGTGTGCGTCTCGGAGGTCGAGGAGTCGGCGCCGGAGACGTGCATCGCGTTGTCGCCGCCGTTGCGCAGGAAGCCCGCGATGTTGCCGCGTGCGTCGGTGAGCTTGATCGCGCCGGATTTCATCGCGGCGACGAGCTTGGCCTGCAGCCGATCCACGTCCACCGCCGCGGGGTCCCAGCCGCCGAGGCGGTAGATGAGCGTGCCGGGCTGGCGTTCCTTGTCGCGCTGGCAGGTGATTCCGGCGAGCCGCACGACGGAGGCGTTGCCGGTGCAGTCGATGAGCTGGCGTGCGACGATCTCGACCTCGGTGCCTTTGCCGACGAGCCGCACGCGCCAGCCCGTGGGTGTCGCCGTGACGGCCGTGGGAAACTCGTAGTAGCGGAGCTGCACGCCCGCCTTTTCGCAGGCTTCCTCCGCGAGCGCCGCGTAGAGGTTGCCGAAAATCCGGACTTGGTGACGCCAATGCTGGCGGCCCGTGGGCTTGGTAAAGTCCGGCAGATCGTCGCCGTTCATTTCGGCGGTGGCGGTGACGAGTTCCCAACCGATGCCGGCGATGACCTGCTTGCCCCAGGCGTGGAAGAGACCGGGAAAATCGACGCCGGCTGTCGTGGTCGTGCCGCCGAGCTGGCTGCCGGACTCGACGAGCATGGTCTTGGCGCCGAGCCGCCCTGCCTGGATCGCCGCGATTGTGCCGGCGGTGCCGCCGCCGATCACGAGGACGTCGGTTTCGAGTGTGCGGGGCGAGGAGGGCGCGGAGGCGCCGCGGGCGAGCGCGCCCGTGGCGGAGACGGCGCCGAGGGTGGAGATAAAGGTGCGGCGTTTCATAGTGGGGAGTGTGGCCGCGGAGGCGGCGCGTGGCGCGAACAAAATCAGAACGTCGTCGTCGCCGAGATGCGCCACGTGCGCGGGTTGGCGTAGCCGAGGGATTTGTCGGCGTAGAACTCGTCGGTGACGTTGTCCACGTTGACTTGGAATTTCACGCGGCGTTGGAAAACGCGCGTGGCGAAACCGGCCATGAGGTCGAGGCGGCTGTAGCCATCCTCGACCACGAGCTTGCGCGCGAACGAGGCGTCGAGCGGAATCGGGCCGTCGCGGCGCTGGTAGCCGGCGCTGAGTGAGAGGCCCGCGAGCGGCTTGGCCGTGAAATCGTATTTCACCCAGAGGCTCCACGAGTCGGGCGAGTTGCCGCGGAGCGGAAGGCCGATCGTGTCGGGCCGGCCGTCGCCGTTGAGATCGGGCGAGGCGCCGGTATTGATGACGTCGGCGACGACCCGGGCGTCGATGTGGGCGTAGGCGCCGATGACGCTGACGTTGCGCACGGGCGTCCAGACGAGGTCGAACTCGAAGCCCTCGGAGCGCTCGCCGTCGGTGAGCGAGGCGCCGTTGATGCCGAGCACGGCGGCGCCGCTGTTGACGCGGCGGACGTTGGTCTTGTCCACGCGGAAGACGGCGGCGGTGCCCGTGAGGGTGTTGCGCAGGAGGGTGAACTTGAGGCCGGCCTCGTCGCCAACGCCGGCTTCCGGCGGGAAGAACGGCGCGGTGGGATCGATGGTGCTCGCGCGGCCGTTGGGGCGGAAGGACTCCGAGCGCAGCGCGTAGAGCGAGACCTCGGGCCTGAGCGCGAAGGTGGCGCCGTATTGCGGCGTCCACGCCGTGCGGCCTTGCCCGCGGAGATCGCTCCAGCGAGTGCCGGCGAGCACGGTGAGGCGGTCGCTGAGCAACGTCATCTGGTTGGTCACATAGGCGCCCTGCTGCCAGACCGGTTTGGTCCATGGTGAGTTGACCACGGCGCCCGGACCGCCGGTCGTGCCGATATCCGCGAGTTCGGGGTAGTGGCGCACGCCGAAGATTTCCGCCTCGGTGCCGGGGGCGAAAAGAAAGCGCTTCGTCGTGAACGGGCTGTTGTTGGCCCACGCAAAGAGCAGCTCCTTGTTGCCGATCTCGGAGCGGTCCCAGCCGGCGACGAGCTTGTTCTTCGTCCCGAGCACGTTGAAGGTGCCGAGCACATTGAGATTGAACGTGCGGTTGATCGCGCCGATCGAGGAGATGCCAGGGCGATCGAAGTAGGAGTGGTTGTCGTTCACGGCGATCCGGTTGCGGGTGACCGTGGTGCGCTGGAGGCGGTTGCCGTCGCTCGCTCCGTGCACGGCGCTGAGGAGGAGTCGATCACCGAGCTTCTGCGTGACGGTGACGGAGTAGAAGTTCGACTCGTCGTCGTAGGTGTCGGAGGGCGTGAGCGAGCCAAGCTCGACGGCGCGGGCGTGCGCGGCGCCGGTGAGAAGCTGCTGGGTGAAGGGCGCGGGCCGGTCGCTCGTGAGAAACACGTCGCCGAGCCGCTCCTGGATGCCGCCCTGCTTGCGGTGCTGCGCGTCGACGGTCACGCGCGTGGTGGGGGTGGGGTTCCACTCGGCGACCGCGCTGAGAAAAGTCTGCTCGTCGCGCCAGAATTTGCGCCAGCCATCGGTGTCGAGCCGCGAGCCCATGAAGCGGAAGAGCAGGGTCTTGCCGACAATGGGTTGGTTGAAGTCGAACTCGGCGTATTTGTAGTTGTTGTCGCCGAAGCTCAGGCGCACGGAGCCGTAGCGCTCGGCGAGCGGCTTCTTGGTGATGACGTTGATGACGCCGCCGGGATCGGAGGCGCCGAAAAAGATCGAGCTGGGGCCCTTGAGCACCTCGATGCGCTCGAGGTTGGCCGAGTTGGTGATGCCCTGGAGGCGGATGCCGTTGCGGAGGAGCTGCGAGGTTTGGAAGCCGCGCACGACGAATTGCTCGCTACGCGTGCCGCCGCCGCCGCCCTCGTTGCGCGCGCCAAGGCCGACACCGCTGACGAAACGGATCGAGTCTTCGACGCGGCGGGTGTCCATGTCAGAGATGAGCGCTTCGGTCACGACCTGGATGCTCGCGGGCATGCGCTTTACGTCGGTGGCAATGAGGGTGCCGGATACAGTCTTCTCTGCGCGGTAGCCGCTCGCCGGCGTGTCGGAAACGGTGAAGGCGTTGAGCGAAATGATTTCGGAGTCGCGGGGCGCGGTGGCGGGCGATGGAGCGGCAGTCTGGGCGTCAGTGGCATTGCCAGCGAGGAAACCGAGGAGTGAGGCGAGAATGGGGCGGGTTTTCATGGGGGCGGGATTCTTGTCGTAAAAGGAATCTGTTTGCGTGGTGGTGCGCGGCGAGGGCGCCGGCCCGGGCGTGCGCACCGGACGGCCCACGGTGAGGGCGCCGGTGCTCGCGTCCTGCGAGACGAGCAACTCGGTGCCGGCCACCATGCGGTCCAGCGCTTCACGGGCGGAGAATTCGCCCTGCACGGGATTGGTGCGCACGCCGCGCACGAGATCTATCGGGTAGATGATCGGGGTGCGCGCTTGCTGGGAAAACTGCCGGAGGGTGACGACGGCGTCGCCTTCGGGCAGGCGGAAACGGTATTTGGGCGGATCGGCTCCGGCGAGCCACGCGGTGCCGAGCACCAAGCAAGCCCACGCGAAAGTGAAACGCCCGAGCCGCGCAAAGCGGCGAATGGGGATCATGGGGTGGTCATACAATGGTCGGCGCGGGAAGTGGGTAAAGCGGGGGCGCCGGTCCATCTGCTGAAACGAATGGCCGCGCTATTTCCGTTAGCGACGAAATGTTATTTTGTCTCCGCTGCGCTGCGCAGCACCCACGCGCCCTCGGAACGGCGTTCGACCGCGATGCCGAAGCTGGCCTCGAGCAGGCGGACGAAGGCCTCCGGCTCGTCGGCGCGAAAAGTGCCCGCCACCTTCATCCGGCCGGCGGCGGCGTCGCCGATGGCGAGTTGGCGGACATTGCGCAGATTGAACTCGATGACGACGGCTTCGAGCGGGAGCGCCTCGAACTCCAACCGCACGCCCCGCCACGCCAGTTCGCGTTCTATCGCCTCGGCATCTGTTGGGGTCACCATCGGTCGCGCACCCATGCCGATGCGCGCTCGCTCGCCTTTGGCCACGGCCACGGGAGCGGCGGCGGGCGAGTCCACCTGCACCCGGCCCTCGGTCACGATGACCTCGACGCCATCGCGTTCACGACGGACGTTAAACGCCGTGCCCACGGCGCGCACGGTCACGCCACCGGCCTCGACGAGAAACGGCCGGGACTCATCTTTCACGACCGTCACATGCATCTCGCCCTCGCGCAGGCGCACGCGCCGCTCAGTCGCGCCGAATGCGACCTCGAACCGGCCGCCATGGTTGAGTTCGGCGACGGAACCATCCGCCAAGGCCTGCCGCTCCGGACGTGCAATCACGCGCACGCCGGGCGCGACCGAAACACCCTCGGGCTCGAACGACGTTGCGCGCCAGACGAACAGCGCGATCGCAGCGGCGACGCCCGCGCCGGCCAATGATGTCCACCACGCCAAACGCCGGCCGGGCCGCGGTGGAGCGAGAAGATCGGGATTGGGCTGCGCGCCATCCGCTGGCTGCCAGGCGGCCAGAGAATCGAGCGCAGACCAGGCGCGATCGAGGCGAGCGAGGGCCTCGCGATGGCGCGGGTGGGAGTGCAGCCAGTGGAGAAATGCATCCTGCTCGGTGGCGGTAAGCCCGCGGTCGCGGCGGGCGATCCAGTCGCCGGCTTCGATGGCGATGGCTTCGTCCGAGCGGGAATTGTCCGGGATGCTCATGGGTTAGCCTTCGTTCATGGCAGGCCAAGGCGGGCGAGATAATCGGCGCAGCGACGCACGCCCGCTCCCACTTGCGCCTCGACGGTGTGCTCGGAGATGCCGAGTTGGCGGGCAATTTCCTTTTGCGGCAGGCCGTAGATTTTGCGGAGCGTGAGCACCTGCCGACAACGGTCGGGCAGCGCCTGGATGGCCTCGGCAAGCAGCGCGAGTTCCTGCCGGCGGCTCACGGCCTCCCCGATGCCAGGCGTCTCATCGGCGAAGCATTCGCCGTCGAATTCGGAAAATGATTCCATGGGCACGATCTGCCGGCGGCGGAGCAGATCGAGGGCGAGGTTGCGCGCGGTGGTGAAAAGCAGGGGCTTGACCGCGTGCGCGCGGAGCGGGTCGCGGGCGCGGAGCTGGAGCACGCGCGCAAAAGTTTCCTGCACGACATCATCGACGTCGCCCAGCGCAGGGAATTTGGCGCGGAGCCAAGCGCGCAGCGCCGCGTCGTGCGGCTGGACTGCGTGAGCGAACCAGCGGGCGTCTTCGGATTCGGGCGGGGGCATGGCGACGGCTCACTTAGTAACGAACGACAAGAGGGTTTCCGCTAGGGCAAAGCGCGCGGCCGGTTTGGCGGGCACAAAAAAAGCCGGGCTTTGCGGCCCGGCTTTGTGAAGGATTGGCTGCGTGCCTCAAAGCGGCTGCGGGGTGGCGCCGGCGGCGTTGATGACGATGAGGTCCACGCGGCGGTCCTTGGCCATCGTGGCTTCGTCGGCATTCTTGGCGGCCTCGAGGCTGCCCTTGGAGATGCTCTCGATGCGCGTCGCCGCGACGCCAATGGAGACGAGATACTTTTTGACAGAGATCGCGCGGCGATCGCCGAGGCTGAGATTGTATTCCGCCGTGCCGCGCCAGTCGCAGCGCCCTTCGAGCAGGAGACGATGCGTGGGGTTCTTGTCGAGATAGTCCTTGGCGACTTTCAGCTTTTCGCGCTCGGCGGGCTTGATGGCGGATTGATCAAAGTCGAAGTAGATGGTCTGCGCCTGCAGCGCGACGCGGTTCTGGTTGCCGACCCAGTCGCCGTCGGTGCGCTGCTCGAAGCCGGGGGGGAGTTCGCCGCCGAGATTGCCCGCGTCGGTAATCCGGCCGCCGGTGCCGATCGGGTTGGTATCCGCCGGGGCGGGCCGCGTGGGCTTCTTGGTGCAGCCCGCGAACAGGAGCGCGGCGCCAGCGAGGACGAGCGGAAGATATTTCGAGACAGGTTTCATGTGCGAGGGAGCGGTGTGGTGCGACGGGAGGGCAGTGCTATGGGGCAACCGCGCGCAGGGTCGCAAGAAATTTAGCGTCGAACTTCTTCACACCGGTGTGCGCGGCTCGATCAAGCCGACCTCGAGGGCGTGGCGGGTGAGGCTCGCGACGTCGTGGAGACCGAGCTTGGCCATGAGGTTGGTGCGGTGGTTGTCCACGGTCTTGGCGCTGATGCCTAGTTTCGCGGCAATCTCGCGCGTGCTGTGGCTCTCGGCGACGAGCTGGAGCACCTCACGCTCGCGATCGGTGAGCGGATCGGCGGGGCCCGCGGCGCGATCGGGGTGGGCGGCGACTGAGAGGAGGAGCTTGGTAATGCCGGGACCGAAGTAGTCCCCGCCGCCGGCGACGGTATCGAGGCCTTGCTTCAGCTCGGCGAGGCCGGCGGTCTTTTCCACGAAGCCGTTGGCCCCGGCCGCGAGCATCTCGCGCAGAAGCACGGGATTTTCGTAGCCGGAGAAGATGAGGATGCGCAGCCCCGGGAGCTTCTTGCGCACCCGACGCAGGACATCGACGCCGTTCAGGCCGGGCAGCTTGGCGTCGAGGATGAGCACGTCGGGCGACGTATCGAGGCAGAGCTGCACGCCGGCCTGGCCATCCCCGGCCTGACCCACAATCTCGTAATTCGTGTCGGAGCCCAGAATCGCGACGAGCATTTCGCGCACGGCGGTTTGGTCTTCGATCAGGGCGAGGCGTTTCATCAAGTGGGAATTGGGAGCGCGGGATGGTGGGTCGACTGGGATTCGAACCCAGAACCAACGACTTAAAAGGACGCTGCTCTACCATTGAGCTATCGACCCCCTTCCCGTGCAAAGGCGCAAAATGGGTTTCCGCGGTCGGGGGTTGCAAGAATTTTCTCCCCTGCGACCTTGGTGACCATTGACCGCCGCGCGGAGCCTACCTATCCACGCGACCGTCACCAAAATCCGTGGGAACTTTTCAAGATTACTCCAATCTGAGCGAGGCAGAACGTATGTCCGCCAAAGCTCAAGAAGTAGCCCTCGACCGGATGCTCGTCGACCGATTCAAGGGCGGCGATCAGTCGGCTTTCGATGAGATGGTCTCCCGCTACTGGGATCGCATCTACGCGATGGTGCACCAGTTGCTCCGCAACCAGCAGGATGCCGAGGAAGTGACGCAGGACGCCTTCATCCGGGCGCACCGCGGCTTGGTCAATTTTCGCGGCGATTCGGCCTTTTCCACCTGGCTCTACCAGATCGCCACCAATCTCGCCCGCAACCGCTACTGGTATTGGTGGCGGCGCAAGCGGGATCAATCCGTCTCCATCGACGCGCCCGTCAGCGCTGAAAACGACATGACCCTAGCCGACATCATCCCCGCCGAAGTCGAATCCCCCGACGACATCACTGTGACCCAGGAGTTTGTCGCCCGCATCGGCAAAGGGATGGAGCGGCTCTCCACCAAGCACCGCGAAATCCTCGTGTTGCGCAACATCAAGAACCTGTCCTATGAAGAGATCGCCACCATCCTGGGGATCTCCGTGGGAACCGTAAAAAGCCGGATTGCCCGCGCGCGCGAAAGCCTGCGCGGCAAGCTCGGCGAGGACTTCAAATGAAAGACAATGAGTTCATCGAACTGATTAACCTCTACCTCGACCACGAGCTGTCGGCGGCTGACGCGGCGCGGCTTGAGACCGAAGTAAGGACCAACGCCGGCCACCGCCGGATCTACGAGCAATACTGCCGCATGCAGAAAGCCTGCAAGATGCTCGCGACCGATTTCGCCGCCGAAGCGCCCGCCACCCAACCGGGAAAGATTCGCACTTTCGAGTCCGTGGTCGCACAGCGCCGTCCCTTGGGCTTTTTCGCTCGCGGCTCGCTGGCGGCAGCCGCCGCGTGCGTGGCCTTCGTGCTCGTTAGCCGCGTCGGCCCGGCGAACAATGGGGACCAGGTCGCCGTTGTTCCGATGCCTGCCGTCCAAAGCACCGAAGCCGCGGTTTCCCGGAGCGGGGGCATTGTGCAGCGGGCCGCCCTGACCGGCGATTCGATTGCGCTCACACGCCCGGTGCCGGCCGCCAGCGGCGCGCTCGCGCCGCAGTTTGCCTGGATGCAAGGCGTGCAGATTGCACCCATCAATCTGGCGGCCTCGGCCGACCAACTGCGGTTCGAAACCAAGCTGCTCAAGGTCGCCCCCGAGCCGCGCCCGTTGATGACGGTGCGCAAGCCGGTTGAGACCGCTGTCGAGCGCGCGGCCTTTGAATTTCGGCCCTGAGCCCACAGCGAAAGGGCTTTTCACCAAGAAAAGGCGGCGCGCAGGCGCCGCCTTTTTTGTCGGTCTGCGCGCTCAACCCGCGAGCGACTTCTTGATCAGCGTCTCGGCCGTGGCCTTGGTGCCGAGCGCCAGTGCGGAGCGCCGCACGGCTGTGTCGGCATCGGCGGCCTTGTAGCCGAGCGCAATCAGCGCCGAGACGGCGTCGCGGTGGGCGGACGGAGCTGACTCGGCCGGTGCGCTTTCGCCACCAGCCAGCGTGGTGGTGCTCGTGTCGCCGCCCACCTTGGCCTTGAGTTCGACAACGAGACGCTCGGCGGTCTTTTTGCCGATGCCCGGGCATTTCGCGAGGGTCGTGATGTCGCCCATGCGAATCGCACCCTCAAGCGAGGGCAGCGAGAGCTTGCTCATGATGGTGAGCGCCATCTTCGGGCCCACACCCGAGACATGCTCGATCATGAGGCGGAAAAAATCGCGCTCCGCGGCCGAGGCGAAACCGTAGAGGGTCTGTGCATCCTCGCGATAGATGACCAGTGTGTGGAGCTTCACGATCGCGCCGGGCGAAGGCAGCTTCTCCGCCGTCGTGACCGGCACATGCACTTCGTAGCCAAACCCGCCCACCTCGACAATCGCGTGGAGCGGTGTCGTGGAGGTGAGGGTGCCTTGGATGGAAGTGATCATGGCCTCACTTCAAGCCGAGCACGTCCTGCATGTCGTAAACGCCAGGCGGCTGGCCGACGACCCACTGCGCCGCGCGGAGCGCACCGCGGGCAAAGATGCCGCGATCACTCGCCTTGTGGGTCAGCTCGAGGCGTTCACCCAGCGCCGCAAACATCACCGTGTGATCGCCGACGACATCGCCGCCTCGCAGGGCATGCATGCCGACTTCGCTCGGTGTGCGCGCGCCGGTGATGCCCTCGCGGCCGTGACGCAGCGCCTGGGCCGTGAGCTTTCGCTCCTCGAGGATGATTTCGAGCAGTCGCGCGGCGGTGCCGCTCGGTGCGTCCTTCTTGAAGCGGTGGTGCATCTCGACGACCTCGGCATCGTAGTCGCTGCCAAGCACGGCCGAGGCGCGCCGCGTGAGCGCGAACAGCAGGTTGACGCCGACGGAAAAATTCCCCGCCCATACGCACGGCACTTTTGCGGCGAGCGCGAGCAACTGCTTCTTCTCCTCGGCGCCGTGGCCGGTCGTGCCGAGCACGACGGGCTTTTTTTGCGCGACCGCGGCTTCGAGCAGCGTGCGGGTCGCGGAATGGGCACTGAAATCGATCGCCACATCCGCCTTGGCCAGGCCGGCTGCGAGGTCGTCGCCGACATCGACGGCCACGCTGATCGCGAGGCCGAGTTCGGGCGCGGCGCTGGCGAGCGCCTGGCCCATCCGGCCCTTGGCGCCGTTAATGAGGATGCGCGGTGACATGGTAGGTCAGTCGAGTTGCGCGAGAACCTTGTTGAGCGCCTGCGCGTTGGCGGGCGTCATCTCGCAAAGCGGCGAACGCACCTCGTCGGACACGATGATCCCGGCGCGCTTGAGCGCGGCCTTAATCGGGACGGGGTTGGGCTCGATGAAGAGTGTTTTGAACGCTGGGTAGAGACGGCGGTGGATCTTGGTGGCTTTGGTGAAATCGTTGGCGAGCGCGAGGCGCACCATCTTGCCGATCTCGCGCACGTAGAGATTGGAAGCGACGCTGATCACGCCCTCCGCGCCCACGGCCATGAAGGGGAGAGTCAGCGAGTCGTCGCCGCTCAGGACGGTGATGTCGCCGCCGAGTTCCTGCTTCAGTTGGTCAACGCGATCGACGCTTCCGCCGGCTTCTTTGATCCAGGCGACGTTCTTGTATTTCGCCCGCAGCCGCGCGACCACACCCACGCTGATCTCTATGCCGCAGCGGCCCGGAATGGAATAGAGGATGATCGGCTTGTCGGTCTGCTCCGCGATGGCACTGAAGTGGCGGAAAAGGCCTTCTTGACTCGGCTTGTTGTAGTAAGGCGCGACCACGAGCATGGCGTCGGCCCCGGCTTCGTCCGCGAGCTTCGTCAGGTGCAGGGCCTCATGGGTCGAGTTCGAGCCCGTGCCGGCGATGACGGGCACCCGGCCGCGGGACTCGGCGACCACGCAGCGGATGACGTCGATGTGCTCGTCGTAGTCGAGGGTAGGGGATTCCCCCGTGGTGCCGACCGGCACCAAGCCGTCGATGCCACCCTTGATTTGGAAGGCGACCAGTTTACGCAAGTCGTCATAGGAGACCTCGCCGTTGCGAAACGGCGTGGCCAAGGCGGTGATGGTCCCGGTGAACGGTCTAAGTTTCATGAAAATGGCAGAGTAGCCTTGTCGCACAGACGACGACGGCGAAATACTCCATCGCAACGCTTTTCTATCATGACCACCGCCGACGCCGTCACACCGCACACCGAAATCATCAACGAGCTGCTCAAGCTCGCGGTCGAGAGCGGCGTAAGCGATGTCATCATCAAGTCCAACAAGCCCGGCTACGTGCGCATCTCCGGCAAGCTCAAGCCGGTGGACATGGACCCGATATCGTGCCCGGAGGCCGAAGCCTGGGTGTGCGAGCACGTGCCCTCGATTTTCCGCGCGAAGTGGGACGACGAGGGGCAGATCGATTTCGCCTATGCGGTCGCCGGCATCGGGCGTTTCCGCGTGAATGCGTTCCACCAGCGCGGACTCGTCAGCATCGTGATGCGCCATGTGAAGAGCACCGTGCCAAATTTCGATCAGTTGAACCTTGGCGAGACGGCACCCGCACTCATGAAGCTCGCCCAGGCCAAGGACGGCATCCTGCTCGTCTGCGGCGCGACCGGCTCCGGCAAGAGCTCGACGATGGCCGCGATGCTTAACTGGATCAACCAGACGAGTGACAAGCACATCATCACGATCGAGGACCCGATCGAATACACGTTTCAGGACGACAAATCGCTTTTCCAGCAGCGCGAGATTGGGCTCGACGTGCCAAGCTTCCAACTCGGCATCAAGTCCGTCCTCCGCCAGAACCCCGACATCATCCTCATCGGTGAAATGCGCGATCGGGAAACCTTCGAGACGGCGATCAGCGCGGCGGAGACGGGGCATCTTGTGTTCTCCACGATGCACGCGGCGACGGTGGCGCAGTCGCTCACGCGCCTGTTTGAGTTTTTCCCGGCCGAGGAAGTCGTGACGGCCCGGCGCGCCATCGCCGGATCGCTGCGCGGCTTCATCTGCCAAAAACTGATTCCCACCATCGAGGGCAACGCCCGCGTGCCCGCCAACGAGATCCTCTACGCCGACGCCACGGTGCGGAACCTGATCCTTGAGGGCCAGAACGAGAAGATCCAGGCGCTGCTCGAGAGCAACGCCGACTCCGCGACGTTCCACTTCAACAAAGACCTCTACCGCCTCGTGAAAGCCGGCAAGATCAGCAAGCAGGATGCGCTCAAATTCTCTCCGAACCCGCAGCAGCTGGAGATGAACCTCAAGGGCATCTTCATCAAATCCTGAGCGGACGGCGCCGGTTGCCGTGGCCCCGCCTGCGTGCGCGGTGAAGATTAGGGTTGGATTCGTCCGCGCCGGGCGATTGTCTTGCCGGTTTCAACCATGGCACTGGCACTTTTATTTGCAGGACAGGGAGCCCAAAAAGTCGGCATGGGCCGATCGCTTTGGGAGCAGTCAGCGGCGGCCCGGGCGCTCTATGACGAGGCTAACACGGTGCTCGGGTGGAATCTGCAGACTTTGAGCTTCGAAGGCCCGGAGACCGAGCTCACGCAGACGAAGGTCTGCCAGCCGGCGCTGTTTGTGCATGGGCTCGCCCTGCTGGCGGCATTGCGCGAGGCAGGCAGGATTCCCGGCTCCGAGCCCAAGCTGGCGCTCGGACTGAGCCTTGGAGAAGTGACGGCGTATTGCGCCGCGGGTGTTTTCGATTTTTCGACCGGACTCCGTATCGTGGCGGAGCGGGGCCGGCTGATGCAGCAGGCCTGCGAGCAGACGACCGGCGGCATGGCCGCCGTCATCGGCGAGGATCGGGCCAAGGTGCAGGAGCTCTGCCGCGATTTCGACATCGAGGCCGCGAATTTCAACGCCCCCGGCCAGATTATCGTCTCGGGCGAAAAGGCCAAAGTCGCCGCAGCTGTGGCGGCCGCCAAGGACCGCGGCATGAAAAAGGTGATCCCGCTCAACGTGGCCGGCGCCTACCATTCGCGGCTCATGGAGCCGGCCCGCGCGGCGTTTGCGGCGTATTTGGAGGGCGTGCCCTTTGCCGCACCGCGATTCACGGTGTTCACGAACACGACGGGCGCGGCCCTCGCCGATCCCATGGCGATCAAGACGGCGTTGGTGAAGCAGGTCGTCTCATCGGTCCTGTGGGAAGACTGCATGCGGAGCGCCGCCGCGGTGGGTGCGACGGAGTTTTGGGAGCTCGGGCCGGGTGGGGTGCTCGCGGGCCTCGCGCGCCGCACTGAAAAGGCGTGGGCTGTGAAAAGTTTTTCCGAGTTCTCCGACCTCAGCGCCTGAAACGATGCCCGCCAAAAACACCCGCAATTTCTGCATCATCGCGCACGTCGACCACGGGAAGACCACGCTCTCCGATCGGTTGTTGGAGCACACCAACACCGTCGAGCAGCGCGTGATGACCGATCAGCATCTCGATGCGATGGACCTCGAGAAGGAGCGCGGCATCACGATTAAGTCGCATCCGGTCACGATGAGCTACCGCGCCAAGGACGGGCAGGTCTACAAGCTCAACCTGATGGACACGCCGGGCCACGTGGACTTCTCCTATGAGGTCTCGCGCAGCCTCGCGGCCTGCGAAGGCGCCGTGCTGCTCATCGACGCGGCCCAAGGCGTCGAGGCGCAGACGGTGGCCAACGCGCACCTCGCATTCGGCCAGAAACTCAAGGTCATCCCTGTCATCAACAAGATCGACCTGCCCAGCGCCAACCTCGAACTTTGCATGCGCCAGCTCGAGGACATCCTGACGATCCCCGCCGAGGAGGCGATCCTCGCCAGCGGCAAATCCGGCATCGGCATCATCGACATCCTCGAAGCCGTCGTAACCCGCGTGCCGCCGCCGCGTTGGACCGATTATCCGCAGACGCGCATCCTTGTCTTCGACTCGCTCTACGATTCCTACCGCGGGTGCATCGCCTACGTGCGCGTTTTTTCAGGCGCCATCAAGGTGCGCGACATGATGCTCCTCATGAGCAACGGCGAAAAATCCGAGGTGAAGGAAGTTGGCGTCTTCATGCCGAAGATGGAGAAGACGGAGATCCTTCGCGCCGGCGACGTCGGCTACATCGTCTCGACGATCAAGAATCCCGCCGACGTGAAGACGGGCGACACCATCACCCTCGCGACCAAACCCGCGACCGAGATGCTGCCCGGTTACAAGGAAGTCCGCCCGATGGTGTTTTGCGGCCTCTATCCCCTCGAGAGCGACGACTACGAAAAACTCAAGGCCGCGCTCGGCCGCCTGCGGCTCAACGATGCGGCGTTTGTCTATTCCTCCGAGAGTTCACTCGCGCTCGGCTTCGGTTTTCGCTGCGGCTTCCTCGGCCTCCTCCACATGGAGATCATCCAGGAGCGCATCCGCCGCGAGCACGACGTCGAGATTATCTCCACCTATCCGAGCGTGATCTACCAGATGGTGAGGCACGGCGGCGAAGTCCTGGAGGTCGACAACCCCGTCAACATGCCCGACCCGGGCGAACTGATCGAAATCCGCGAACCCACGATCCGCGCCTCCATCATCACGCCCAATGACAGCATGGGCGACATCCTCGCCCTCATCATGGAGAAGCGCGGCGTATGCGAACATACCGATACGCTCGACATGAACCGCGTGATGCTCCGCACCGTGCTGCCGCTCAATGAAATCCTCGTCGATTTCAACGACCGCCTGAAGAGCATCACCCACGGCTACGGCTCCATGGACTACGAGCTCGGCGACTACCAGGCCTCCGACCTCGTCAAGATGGACATCCTGATCAACGGCGATCCGGTGGACGCGTTTTCGAGCATCGTGCACCGCGACAAGGCCGAGGGGAAGGGGCGCCAGCTCTGCGAAAAACTCGCCGAGATCATCCCGCCGCAGATGTTCAAGGTCGCCATCCAAGCCGCCATCGGCGGCAAGGTGATCGCCCGCGACAACGTCCGCGAGATGCGAAAGGACGTGACGGCGAAGTGCTACGGCGGCGACATCAGCCGCAAGCGCAAGCTCCTCGACAAACAGAAGGAGGGCAAAAAGAAGATGAAGCTGATCGGCAAGGTCTCGATCCCGCCCGACGCCTTCATCAAGGTCCTCCAGAACAACTGACGCCCGGAAATCATCCACCACGCCCCATGTTCGGACCATTTGCCTCTCCGGAAAAAAAGATGCGCGGCAACGCCCGCAACTGGCTTGAGGTCGCGGATCGGGTATTTCATTTCCGCCGCGATCAACTCGCACCCGCGCAGCTGGACGAACTCGTCGGCCGCCGCGCCGAACTGCGCGTGCTGCTCAAGGAAAAGGCGGCCGCTGAGAAGCTGCAGCTCGCCATCGAGCGCTTGGAGGAAGTCCTGCGCCGCACCGGCGGAGCGGTTTATCCGAAATCGTCTTTGGTGGAGAACGTGGAGTTCTTCCTCGTCGCCGCGATCGTGATTCTGGGCATCCGCACGTATTTCGTCCAGCCCTTCAAGATTCCCACGAACTCGATGTGGCCGACCTACAACGGCATGACGGCCGAGGTTTACAAGACGCCGGCCGAGGAGCCCAACATTGCCGCGGTTGCCGTCCGCGGCGTGGCCTTGGGCGCATGGCCGCACCGGCTGGATGCGCCGGGCGACGGGGAAGTGCTCATACCGGTCCACGGCCCGCAATCACGCGGTGTCGTATCTTCGCGCACTGTGCCAGGTCATACCTGGCTGGTCATTCCGACCGAAGTGCGGGAATATACTTTGTTCGTCGGCGAGCGCAGTGTGACCGTCAAACTGCCTTTCGATTTCGATTTCGACTGGGTTATTTACGACGCCTTCCTCAACCGTGGCACCCAGTATTCGCCTGACGCCATGCGGGCCGAAGTTGATCGACTTTTGCGCGAACGCCAGTTCGAGGTCCGCACCATCGGCGGCTATCAGCAACGGTGCGTGCGGGTGGGTAAGCAGGTCCGCGCCGGCGAGCGCATGTTGGCATTCGATCAACTCACAGGCGATCAGTTGCTGGTGGACCGCATGAGCTATCATTTTGTGCGACCTCAAGTCGGCAGTGGTTTCGTTTTCCGCACCGGCAACATCCCGGGCATCGCGCGAGACATGGGCGATCAGTATTACATCAAACGGCTCGTCGGCACACCGGGCGACATCTTGGAGGTGCGCGCCCCGATGCTGATGCGGAATGGAAAGCCAATCGACGGTTCGGTGGCGTTTGATTCAAACGCGAAGCGAACCGGCGGCTACCTTGGGTATAACCATCCACCAGTCACTGATGGTTACCTGAAGCCCGGCGAAACGGTGACTGTCCCGGCAAACCGCTATTTCGCGATGGGCGATAATTCGGGCAACAGCGCCGATAGCCGCTACTGGGGCTTCGTCCCAGGACCAGACGTCGTCGGCCGGCCGATTTTCGTTTATTTCCCATTCAATCGGCATTGGGGCCCGGCGCGATGAGCGTTAGGCAGACGTTACACAGCGTCCCTGCAGATGCTATCATCGTGTAAGGCACAATACCGATTATGTTAAGTTGAGTGCTTCCCCATACCATGTCTGAACCACAATCGCAGCGAGCCGCAGTGCTGGGCCGGGGAAACGACCTTCCCCTCTTCGACTGGCTGCGTGACCGTGGTGCAGGCGTCCTCCTCCATCCGACCTCACTGCCGAGCCCGTTTGGCATCGGGGCCTTTGATAAATCGGCGGAATCGTTCCTGAGATTTCTGGCCGGATCGGGCATGCGGTATTGGCAGACGTGCCCGCTCGGACCAACCGGCTACGGCGACTCCCCTTACCAGTGCTTCTCGTCGCTTGCGGGCAACCCCTACTTCATCGATCCCTCCGCGCTGGTGCGCGCTGGTTTGCTGACTGATGGCGCCGTCCAGTCTCTGCGCTACCTCAACCGCGACCGCGTGGACTACGGCGCGATCTACGAACGCAAGCTTCCGCTGCTGTTCTCCGCTCACACTGCATGGCGGCGAGATCCAAAGCGCGCCTTGCCATACGGCGACTTTGCGGCATTTCGCGCGGCTCAGGCCGGATGGCTGCAGGGCTACGCGTTGTTCTCGGCCCTCAAGGATCATTTCGATGGCAAACCTTGGTGGGAATGGCCCGACACGGTGCGGACCTTCGAGGCGGCCCAGCGTTCCTCGCTCCGGAGCGACGTGTCGGTGCGCGCCGAAGCCTACGAGTTCATCCAGTATCTGTTCTTCGGCCAATGGGCCGAACTCAGGGCCAAAGCCGCGCGGCTGGGGATCAGCATCGTCGGGGACACCCCCATTTTTGCAGCGCTCGACAGCGCGGATGTCTGGACCAACCCGCACCTTTTCCAACTCGACCGCCGCACGCTCCGACCCACGGCGGTCGCGGGCGTGCCGCCGGATTATTTTTCGGCCGATGGCCAGCTCTGGGGCAACCCGCTCTACGACTGGCCGGCGCACGCGGCGGAAAACTACGCGTGGTGGCTCGCCCGCCTGCGCGCCAACTTCGCCCTCTGCGATATCGTCCGCATCGATCATTTCCGTGGGTTCGAGGCCTACTGGTCCGTGCCCGCCGGCGCGCCGACGGCGCGCACCGGCCAGTGGATCGACGGACCGGGTCTGGATTTTTTCCGCGCCGTGAAGGCCGCGATGCCCGACGCCAAGCTCATCGCCGAGGACCTCGGCTTGCTCACGGATGCCACGGTTGCGTTGCGCGACGCCACCGGCCTGCCCGGCATGGCCGTGCTGCAATTCGCCTTCGGCGGCGGCGCCGACAACCTCTATCTGCCCCACCACCATCGCGCCAACACTGTGGTCTATCCCGGCACGCACGACAACGACACCACGCGCGGCTGGTATGCCACTGCCGATGAAAAAACCCGCGACCACCTGCGTCGCTACCTGCGCGTGAGCGGCCAGGAAATCGCCTGGGATTTCGTGCGCTCCGCCTACGCCTCGCCCGCCAAGCTCGCGATCATCCCGTTGCAGGATTTGATGAGCCTCGGCTCTCAGGGGCGCTTTAACACCCCCGGCAAACCACAGGGCAACTGGACGTGGCGCTATCACGAGGAGGAACTGCAAACCCTCGCCCAGCGCTCCGGCCCCTACCTCCGCGAACTCGCGGCGCTCTACGGCCGCGTGCCCGTCACGCCGGAGCCGAAATAAAACGCGCGATGTCCGGCACGACGCTGTCGCGTGCGTCCTCAAGCACGTAGTGTCCGGCATCGGGCAGGCGCTGCACATCGGCCTGCGGAAAAATCTCCCGCCAGCGTGCGAGGAACCGGTCGTTGAAACAAAAATCCCGGCCGCCCCAGCGCACGAGCACCGGCCGATCACGGAATTGCGCGAGCCCCTGCTCCACACTTTGCAGCGTCCGCCAGCTCAGGTGCGAGGCGTTGAGTGGGATGTCCTGCACGAACGCACTCACGGCGACGCGGTTCGCCCACGAATCGTAGGGAAACAGGTAAGCGCGCTTCTCGTCGGCCGAGAGCCTCCGCGCGTGCATTGCCATCCACGTCGCCGGCCACGCGAAGCCATTGGCGCCGCGCACGAGCAGCGGGCCCAGCAGCGGCAGCTTGCAGAGCGCGATGCGCGCCGGGATGTGCGGTGAGGCAAAGGCCGCGGTGTTGAGGATCACAATCCGGCCGATGAGGTCCGGGTGGCGCGCGGCGACGCCGAAGCCTATCGCCCCGCCCCAGTCGTGCACAACGAGGTGCACGCGTTTCAATTTCAGCGTCGTGACTAGGGCCGCGATGTCGTCGATGCGCTGAGCGAGGGTGTAGCGATAATCCTGCGGTTTGGCCGACAGCCCCATGCCGATGTGATCGGGCACGATGCAGCGCAGGCGTGGCGCGAGCGCATGGACCAGTTCACGATAGTAAAATGACCACGTCGGGTTGCCGTGCAGCATGAGCACGGCCTCGTCGGCGCGCGGCCCTTCGTCGAGGTAGCTCATGCTCGCGCCGCCGGGCGTGAGAAATTTTCTCGGCGAAAACGGATAGAGCCGCGCCAACCACGCGGGGATGTCGGGCGGAGTCACCATTCGAGGGCGAGCATCAGGCAGTTGAGTCCGCTGCCGATCCCCAGCAGGCCCACGCGGTCGCCCTCGCGCACCGCGCCGGCTTGCACGGCCGCGGCGAGCGTGGCGGGCAGCGCGACGGAACCGGTGTTGCCCAGAGTCTCAAACGTCGAGAAATCCTTCGCGAGGTCGAGGCCGAGGGTCTCGTAGAGTTTCCGGCGATGCACGCTGCCCACTTGGTGGCAGATGAAGCGATCGAAGGCAGCCCCCTGCCCTGCGGTGAAATCACCCCACGTCTCGCGCGCCAGGGTCACGCCCGCGACGAGGAGCTGCTCGGAGTCCGTCTGCATCGCGAGCGCCTCCGTGCCATGCGTGTCGCCCTGACAGAGCTCACTGTGCTGGGTCGCTGCCCGCGCCACGCCGCCGAGCAGACGGTGGGCGCGGCCTTTGACCAGCGAGCGGTGGCAGACGATCGCGCCGACGGCACCGGAGCCGATCGTGAGGTTGGCAAAGAAGGGCTTGATGGCGTTGCGCGTGAGCGGCTGCTCGAGCAGCGTGCGCAGCGTCTGCTCAACCAGCGGCCGGCCATTTTCCCCGGCCACGACCATTGCGCACTTGATCTGGCCCGATTCGATCAGGCCCGCGGCAACCGTGAGGGCGTTGAGGAAACCGAGGCAGGCGTTCGACACATCAAAGATCTGAGCCGTGGCCGGCAGGCCGATCTTGCGGTGGGCAAACGACGCGGTCGCGGGCTCCATCATGTCGCGGCTCACGGCGGCGTGGATGAACAGTTCGACCTGCCCGGCGCGCAGCGCCGATTGCGCGAGCACCGCGCGGCCGGCGGCGGCACTGGCATCCGACGCGCGTGTGCCCGCGGGCCACATGCGGCGCTCGCGGATGCCGGTCATCAATTCGAGACGGCCCGCGGGCAGCTTCAAACGCTCGTAGAGCGGCGCGAGGCGCTGCTCGATCTCAGCGGAGGTCCAGACTTCGTCGGGCAGCGCCACGGCGAGCGCCTCGATGCACACATGATTGAAATTCATCCCGGGCTCACTTCTCCGGCCGCATCGCGAGGCGGATGATTTCCTGATCGAAGTAGTTTGAGCCGAGGCCGGCATCGACGACCAGCGTCGTGCCGTTGATGCCGCTGCTGCGCGGGCTGAGGAGAAAGGCCGTGGCGTCGGCGACCTCCTGGGTTTCCAGATTCTTTTTCCGGAACGTGAGTTTCTCCGCGTAGAGGTAGCTCTCGATGTAGCCAGGGATGCCGGCAGAGGCGCTCGTCTTCAGCGGCCCGGCCCCGACGGCGTTGAAGCGCACCGACGTGTCGGCGCTGAACGACTTGGCGAGAAACCGCACGCTCGACTCCAGCGCCGCCTTGATCGGGCCCATGTAGCCGTAGTTGTCGGGCGTCACGAGCAGAGATGAGATGCCGATGGTCACGACCGAGGCGTCGCGCGCGAGGTGAGGCTTGAAGGCCCGTGCGATCTCCACGAGCGAGAAGGCGGAGACAGCCGTGGCCTGCAAAAAGTCCGCGCGCTTCGTCTCGTGGAAGGGCTTGAACCCCTCGCTGTAGTTCGCGAACGCGATCGAGTGCACGATGCCGTGCAGCGGCGCGTGACCCGTGACGGCGACGGCGGCCGCGAGGCGCTCGATCTCGCCGGGCTTCTCGACGTCGCACAGGAAGACGGGCTTGCCGGCGAGCTGTGTCTCCAGCGATTTCCGCCGCGCCTCGGAGCGGACGCTGTAGAGCACGTTTGCGCCCTGCTCCTCCAAGGTTCGCGCGACGAACCACGCCACGCTCTTCCGGTTGGCGACACCGAGGACGAGGAAGGTTTTTCCCGTGAGCTGGAGGAAGTCGGGCATGGATTGGCTGGTGGAAGCCTGCTAGCCCGAAATCGCCGGCAGTTTCCAGGCGACGGCGAAATCCACGTTCATCACCCGTGTGCCGTCCGCTTTCTTGATGTGCCCGCTGAGCATGGTGAAGCCGCCGAGGGCGTCCTTCTGCTTCACTTCGAGCACCGTGGTGTCGCCGGGATAGACGGGATTTCGGAAGCGCACGTCGCTGATCTTGGCGATGAGGGGCACGCCCTCGCCGGGGGCGGCGCCGGCGGCGCGGGCCTTGAGCGCCATGTAGCATGCGGCCGTCTGAAACACCGCCTCGCACAGCAGCACACCAGGCGTGATCGGCGCGCCGGGATAGTGGCCGCGGTAGAAATCCTCCTCGGGCCGCCACCGGCGCTGCGCGACGAGCCCCTCGGCGTCGTGGCTCAAGATTTCGTCGACGAAAAGGAAAGGCGGACGGTGCGGGATAAGGTCTGTGACGGTGATGGACGACATGAAATGAAAATCAGGCGGCGGTGGCGGAGCGCTTCAGCGCGAAGAGAGTCTTATCGATCTTATTGGCGACGATCACGCCGTAGTTAATCGTGCCGAGCCAGCCGGACATGATGATGCCGACGGAACCGGCGTGGAAGAGACCGGGCAGTTTATCGGGTAGATCCATCGAAACCTTGAGGCCCTCAAACTTGGTGCCGAACGAGGTGCCATCGAAGTGCTGTGTGTAGCGTTCGATTGTGCGGGGCGTGGCGGCTTCCTTCCAATCGATCTTCGCGCCGACCCCCGGGATGTATTTCTCCAGCGCCGCGACGGACTCGTCGATGAGGCGCTGCTTCTCGCGCTCGTAGTCGGCGTCGCTGAGTTTTTTCCAGTCGCCGTATTGGCCGTTGAGCGAGACGACGACGGTGTAGCGATCGGAGCCGGGGCGCGTGTCGGGATAATAAACCGAGAACGTGCGGCTCGTCGTGCGGAAGTCCGTGAGCTCGGTGCTGCTGAAGCTCGGGTTCTCCGAGGTAAACACGAGGTCGCCGATGTGCGGGATGCTCTCGCCCTTGCGAATCCCGAGATAGACCTGGCACGAGCTGGAGTTGATGCGCACGGCGCGGGCCGCCTCGAGGTAGTCGGGCGGAAAGTTCCCCTCCCCGGCCAGCCGGAAGATGGTGTTCTTGATGTTGGCGTTGGAGAGCACGGCCTTGGCGCGGATGACGCGGCCGCTCGCGGCCACGATCCCGCAGGCGACCTTCTGGCCGTCGCGCTCCTCGACGAGGATTTTATCGACGAGCACCTTCTTCCGCAGCTCGACGCCGTTGCGGCGCAGTTCGGCGGCCATTTTGTCGATGAGGTCGTCGGAACCGCCGCGGAACGTATAGACGCCCGAGCCCATGAAATTGGAAAACACGATTCCGTAGGTGATCGCGGGGTCGTCGAGGGTGGAGCCGTTGGCGTAGGCGATGGGCTCCATGAGCAGGCGCTTCACATCGTCGCGGCCGGGGAAGAAGCGCTCGAGCATCTCGCCCGTCGTCTCGGGGTTGTTGTCGTAGAAATTCATCGACCGGAGATGGTCGTAGAACTTCTCCACGTGCGCGCGATCGAGGCGGAAATTTTCCACGAGCACGCGAGTGTAGTCCTCGCGGGTGAAGGTCGTCCACACATCCATCTGCGGGTTCACGAACCGAATGTCCTTCAGCTGCACGATCGCGTCGGCGATTTCCTTGGTCCAGTATTTGCGGCAGGACTTGATCATGCCGACGGGGAAACCGTGCAGGGAGATGTCGAAGATGTGGCCGCCCTTGCGCGTGAACCACGTGGCGAGGCCGCCGAACTGGTAGTGATGCTCGAGCAGGAGCACGCGGTGGCCGGCCTTGGCGAGCACGTTGGCCCCCGTGAGGCCGCCCAAGCCACTGCCGATGACGATCACATCATACTCGTCTGCGACGCCTTTGAGCCAGTCGTAAGCCATGAAAGGGTCACGAGTGAACGCCCGGCGAGGCGGAGCGCAATGCGGATTATGGCGGGGGACGAAACCGCGCTCCGGTCTGTGGCTTGGATGGAGCCGCGGCGCCCTCGCCGCGGTCGGGAGATACGCGGCGGGGGCGCCGCGTCCCCATCAGTCAGACCAACCTTCACTGCTTCATGATCGAGTAGAGGCTGGCGAAGTCGTCGGTCCAGAGCGGGAAATCGCGCCGGGCGTTTTCCTCGGGGGCTTCGGCGGCGTCGCGGATTTTGTCCTTCGCGAGGAAATCCCGGTCGGCCGAGAGCAGCATCCAGGTCGTGGCATAGACCCACCAATCGGGGGCGTTGTCGTCGGCGATGCTCACGACGCCGAGGTTGTAGTGCGCGGCGAGTTTCTCGACGACGGGCTTGAGATCGAGGTAGCGGTTGGAGATGTGGACGGCGATCACGCCGCCGGGCCGGATTTGTTTCAGGTAGAGGTCAAAGGCCTCCTTGGTCAGCAAGTGCACCGGAATCGCGTCGCTGCTGAAGGCATCGAGCGCGAGGAGGTCGAACTTCTGGGATTTGCCGCTCTCCAGTTCGCGCTCCATCACGAGGCGCGCGTCGCCCATCGCGATGTCGAGCTGAGCCTGGCAATAATCAAGGAACTTGAAATGGGTGCGGGCGAGCCGCTCGACCTCAGGGTTGATTTCGTAGATGCGGAGGTAGTCGTCCTTGCGGCCATAGACGGAGAGCGTGCCGGTGCCGAGGCCCACCAGGCCGAGGCGGCGCGGGCCTTCCGGAAGCGCGTTGATGGCGAGGCCGACTCCGCTGCTCTCGGCGTAGTAGCTCGTCGGGATGAGGCTCTTCTCGGGCTTCGTGAACTGGAGGCCGTGCGTGGTGGCGCCGTGCAGGAGCGAGCGGTAGTTGTTTTCCGGATCGTTGGGGTCGTAGTCGTAAACCTTGAGCGTGCCGTAGAAATTGCGCGTCGCACTCAGGATGGGCGTGCTCGTGCGCTCTTCCCACGTGTGGATAAAGAGCGCGCCGAGTCCCACGGACAATGCCATGACGAAGCTGCCGAGCCGCGGCGTCCATTCCGCGCTCAGGCCGCGGCGGCGCCAGTCGAGGCTGGACACCGCGAGCACGCCGACGCCCGCGAGGATGTATTTCCAGTAGCTCGTGAAGAACCCCACGTAGCTCTCCTTCAGCCCGGGGCTGTCGTCGAAGAGCGTTCGCAGCGCGGGCAGCGCGACCGTGATTGCCAGCGCGCCGACGCCCGCGGCGAGCGCGAGCTCCCGGCTGCGATGGCGAAAGCACAGCACGCCGAGCGCATACGAGAGCAGCCACAGGCCGAGCTGCAGCTCGCGGTAGTCCTTGAACACCGCGGGCGCCACGATCGCGACGAGGAAGCCGCCGAGCGCGCCGCCAAACGAGATCATCAGGAAATACGCGGTGAGCTGCCGCGGCGCCGGCTTGAGGCGGTAGAGCTCCCCGTGGCAGACCATGCAGGCCACAAACAGCGCCGCGTTGTAGCAGATGATCTGGAGCTTCATCGGGGCGTCGTTGGCCACGTGGAGCAGATCGCACACGACCGCGATGCCGAGCACCGCCAGCACCGTGAAGATCCCGCGGTGATACCAGCGCGCGTGATCGAAGCAGATGATGAAGGTGACAAGGTAGAGGCTCAGCGGCAGCACCCAGAGAAACGGGATGACCGCGACCTCCTGGCAAAGCTTGTTGGTCGTCGCGAGCAGCAGCACCGAGGCGATCATCGGCAGCGCGACCCAGAGGGTTTTGTCCATGGCCGAGGGCGGCGCGGGTTCGTCGGCGACGCCCGCGGTGGCCGTGGCGTCCTTCGCCGGCGCGCCCGCGGCGGGGGCGCTGAGCCAGAGCTTCCACGCGCAGTAGCCGCAGAAAAGCACGAAGAGCCCGAGGCCAAACGACCACATCGTGGCCTGCGTGTGGCGGGGGAACTTCACCTCGAAGAACACCGGGTAGCTGAGCAGCGCGAGGAGCGATCCCACGTTGGAGAGCGCATAGAGCCGGTAGGGCGACACCCCGGGGTTCGTGACGCTGAACCACTGCTGCATGAGCGGCCCCGTGGAGGAGAGCACGAAATACGGCAGGCCAATCGTCGCCGCGAGGAGCAGGAGGATCCGCAGGTTCGGATCGCCATCGACCTGCGCCCGCCAGCTGGCCGACGGCGTGATGGGCAGCAGCGCGAGCGACAAGGCGAGCAGCGTGAGATGCACGACCACCTGTTGCCGGCGCGAGAGACGCGTGGACGCGAAGTGCGCGTAGGCGTAGCCCCCGAGCAGCAGCGTCTGGAAAAAGAGCAGGCACGTCGTCCACACGCCCGGCCCGCCGCCAAACCAGGGCAGGATGTATTTGCCGATGAGCGGCTGGACCTGAAACAGGAGGAACGCCCCCGTGAAGATGGTCAGGGCAAAAGGAAGCATGAAGAGGGGCGGTGCAACGAGGTTGGTGGGAGACGCCGGGAGCCGGCGAAGCGCAGCATGACGGACAACAATGGATTGCGATGCAATTCCTGTGATGCCGACCGCGTCAGCGGGATGAGCAGGAACGACACGAGAAATTTTGGTTGGATTTTCCCCGGGAACCTGCACGGTTCGCGCCGGTTTTCGCCAGAGTAGCTCAGTGGTAGAGCAGAGGACTCATAAGCCTTTGGTCGCCGGTTCAACCCCGGCCTCTGGCACCAAATCATGCGGGATGGAGATTCGCAGCCGGCCTGAAGCTGGCATGCGACCGTCGCGACCAAGGTCGCTCCCACAAAAACTATTTGGCGGGAGCCTGGCCTTTCTTTGCCGCCGCCGCACCCGGCGGCACATCCAGCAGCAGCCGCGACTGCACCTCGAGCGATCCTTGGTAGAACGGCGGAAACAGGATCAGCAGCGCGCGTTCGCCGGGCTTGAGAGTCGTCGTGCCGGCATACGACTGGTAGGAGCGGCCCTTGGCCTGCGTGCGCAAGGCGATCGTGGCGGTGCGGCCGACGTTCAGCGCGGGGTTGAGGCCGGGTTGCAGGGTGACGTTTTCCTTGTTCACAGTGCCGCTCAGCGCGAGGCCGCTGAGATTGATGATCGCGAGCCCGCCGGAGGCATGGCGCGCCGCGCTGTCGTCCAGCACGGCGATTTGGTAGCGCAGGCCGGTGGCCGTCGCCGGACCGGGGTTGGGCAGAAAGAGCAGCAGGGCTTCCGTCATGCCCGCCGGAATGCTCGCCTCGGCGACCACGGTGCCGGAGGTGGAATCAGTGAAGCGCAGCGGCATCGGGCCGCGATACTCGGCGCGCGCCGAGCGGGCGGTCGGGTAAAACTGCAGCGTCTGCGGCGGGGCGCCGGCGCCCGGGATAAACGTCAGGTGCTCGATCGGTTTGGGGCTGAATACGGAAAACCGCACGGGGGGCGGGCCAGATTGGGCGAAGGCCGTCGCTGTCAGCCCAGCGCTGAACAGGCCAACGCAGAGGACTGCGATGCGCTGCAACGAACATCGAAGCAAACCCGGGTATGAGCGCGCTGGCGCACGATGGGATATGGCGTCACCAGCCGAATAGGCGTCGGAATCGCCGGCAAGCAGGCTCCTACCTTCCGGGGCGAGACTCCGGTTCAGATATCGGAGCGCGTGAGCCATCGGAAGGAGACGACCTTGAAGCGGCGGCCGAGTTGCTGGTTGAGCGGGTTCACAAGATTCGCGGGCAGCACCTCGGCGGCGTCGCCGGTCGCTGTGTTCGCGTCCATGTAATCGGGAATGCGCTGCACAAGCGCCTCGCACCACGCGCGGCCCTCGGCGGCGTTGGTTGCGGGATTCACGGCTTCGCCGTATGCGCGGATCACAAACGTGTCGGAGCGCGGGAAGAGCACGGGCGCGAGCGCAGTCATGATGTCAGCCTGTGTCAGCCACTGGGAGCTGAACTCGGCGATCATGGAATTGATGCCGGCGTCGGCGATGGCGGCCTCGAGCAGACTGCGCGGCGCGAGGGCATTACCGTCGGCATCGGTGCCGGCAAAGAGCGCGTGGGGCGAAAGAAATTCATCCAGCGAACGGAAGGGACCGCCGTTTCCATCGGCTGCGGAGTGCTTCGTCCGGATCAATTCGGTGATTTTCGCCGCGAGGGCGGCGACTTGCGCCGGTGTGAGCGTGCGCATCCCCTGGCGGAACAGATGGGTGTTGGCCAGCGAGGGTTCGGTCTCGTTTTCGCTGGCCGCACCGGCTTCCGCTCGGAATGTCTCCTGCGCCGAGTGCGCGAAGCGAAAGAATTGCGCATCGCCCGACTGAATGCTGGCCGTGGCAGAATCCTCGGCCGTCCCCGTGGCGGTGCCGGCATCAAGGTAGGAGAATGATTTTGGCGCGGGAAAGCGCACCCCGCGCAGCACTGAAGCCCACGCCATGGGTTGCAATGAGTTCAGGTTAAAGGCGCCACCTTGCAGGAAGTATTTCGACGAGCTCGCGGATGCCTGGGATGTGGCGACGACATTGCCCTCGGCGTCAGTCGTGACAGGAGGTGTGGCCAGCGCCCGCACGTCGGCGAGGGAAACTTTAGTCCCATCTGGTTTGCGTAGTGGACGCAGCAATGGACTGGGCAAAATGAGGCTGCCTGTGCTGTCGGTGCCGGGGGTGATGCCCTCGACGAGCCCCGAGAAAAAAAAGCGGTCGAACAACTCACCCGTGCGCATCCCTCCGATAAGCGTCGGCGCACCCCATGGATTACCGGGCGAAAAAGGCCGCGCCTCGGCAAGCTGGAGGTGTTGGAGCTGGCCCAGCGAAAGGAGCGGCGTGCGCGGCAATTCAAACACAGGGACATCCTGATTGTAGGAAACCTCGCCACCCCCGCGGTCGAGGAGCCGCGCCGGGCTGCGCACGGCGAACCCAATTATATTGTCGCCACCGTAGAGCGCCGGGTCCTCGCCATTGACGCCGCCGACAAACCCACCCGATGGAAAATCCGAGCGCCGTGGATCGCGCCCGATGGCACTGAGCCATTTCTCACTCGCGCCTGTCGGGAGCTCGTCCGTCTCAGGCAGGCGGCGAATGATGGCGAAATCCACGAACTTATTGTCGACTGGCAAAGACGAGGTTGGTCCAAAATCCTCCACCCGGAACAAGTAAGTTGCTAACACCTCTCCATCGCTAGCCCGCAAGACTCGCACTTGGACTTCTGTCGATCCGTCAAAATGACAGTGACGTGTTATCGGATTGGTTTCTGGTGGGACATTCAAACCATGGCGAAATGGGGTTTGGCGCACAATACCTTGACCTGCTCCAGGAGGAACAGCAGCGGGATAATGCGATATCATGGTGTTTCCATCGGCCGGCTCGCTAAAATTCTCCTTAGCAGACCAGCTATAAACGCGACCAGGGAGCCACGAGTGTTTGTCGATGTCTGATTCGGCGATATTCCATGGCAGTTCAAACCTCAGTGGCTGATTTGAGCTACCGGTCATTGCCTGCTGGAGATCCAACGAGTGATTTCCACCCGCGGAATAGTGCACTTGGATGCGTGGCAAACCAGTCACCTCGATCCGCAGCGACTCTGGCACGAGCGCACTCGTATAAGGATTCCACAGGGTAACCACACAGCGGGCGGCGACCTCCATCTGCGGTGCGTTGGATTCATTTTCTCGGACACTGAAGCTGAGGCCGAAAAAACTGAGCACGGGCGCTACACTGTGGATCACACCGCCATCCGTGAGAGGAGGCGTGATCTTGTAACGGCGGCGAAGGGGCTCGGCGCCATACGCCGGCACAATCGGAAACTCGATGGCAGGCGTCGTCCCTTCCGAAGCTGAGTCCACGACGGCGGTCACAAGAGGCTCCATGTAGGCCGGGTAGTTGGCCCACGCGGCGAAGGCACTGCCGAGCAGCGACGGCGCGAGCGAGAGGTCCTGCCGCAGGCCGCCATTCTTGGTGTCGGCGAGCACGGCGAAATTGTTCGGGGACCAAGCATGGAAATTTTGCTGCGCGCGGATTAGCCCGAGCTGCGCGTTGGCGGCGTTGCGGAGGAAGGCCATCTGGGGGTTGGACGCGACCTTTGCGCCGGCGACGAGGGGCGCGTTGTTGGCGTCATGCGGCTCGAAGACCGGAGTGCCTGCCGCATCGCTCGCGCCGGCGCCGAGCGTGATCTGCTGCCGCAGGCGCGCGCGGGCGTCGGCAGTGTCGTAGGGCGGATAGGTGATTGCGCCCGTGGTGTCGGCAATGGCGACGGGCGCCTTCACGCCTTGATCGCCGACCCACCAGGCGTAGCGGCCGACGAGCGGTGTCGTGCCCACCGCAGCGCCCGGCACGCCGTTGCCGGTGATGGGCACGAGGCGCGCGAGCACATCGTTGGCGGTGCGTGAAGTGTTAGTGCCGACCATTGCGACGCCATTGAGGGTGGTGACGATGCTCGTCGGCGTGACCGCGAGCGGCAGAGGATTGCCTTCCGCATCGAAAGCTTCGTTGCCGCTCACCAGCCACGTCAGCGGGGTCGTTGGATCGCCATCGGGATCGTCCGCTGGATCGCTGGACCACACGCCGGTGTAGCGCGTGGTCCCGGTGCGCGGCGAAAACGCCTCGGCCGTCGCGGTCACGCGCTTGTCCGGCCCGGCGTGTTTCTGGAGCTGGCTGAGGGCGACGTTGAGCGCGAGCAGCGCGTTCTCGCGCGCCTGGGCCTGGCGCTGGGTGTTGCCGGCGATGGAGGTCTCGACGCGCGTGTAGGCCGCGAGGCCGACGAGCAGCAGCACGATGAACGCGAGCAGCGTGACGACGATGAGCAGGGCGAAGCCGCCGCGGCGACGACCGCGGAGCTGAGAGCTGAGAGTTAAGAGCTGAGAGTCCAAGGCGAAGGATCAGAGCGGTTTCGCGTTGAGCACGATGCGGCGGGTGTAAACGCGGGAGTTTTCCTCGGCGATGCCCCACCACCACTGCTGGGCGTTGCTGTTATACTTCACCGGCACCGTGAGCGCCGGGTTCTGCACTTTCTCGATGTTGGCGATCTGTTCGGCGCCGTCGTCGGTGAGGATGCGGACCATGATGTCGACCACGTCGGGCATCGGCTGCGCGGTGCCCCATTGGGCCGGCGGGATGGACGGGGGCAATGTCGCGCGGAGACGGGAGGTCGCGGCGTTGGAGAGTGTGCCGGTGGCGGTCGCGGGAAACGTGAGCCGCAGGCCGCCGGGCACGGTGGCATCACGCACGTAGCAGCGGACGCCGAAGTCGATCACGTTTTCGGCGATTACGGCGTCGAGGTTGCGGGCGGACCCGGGGACCTGGATGCCGCGCGGATCTCCGGTGGTGGCGCCGTTGTTGGTGCCGGAGGTGCTCGTGGTGTAGTTGGCGGACGTGATGTTGTAGCCGGCCTCGAGCACGCCGATGCGGCCGTTGACCGTGGCTGGGCGGGCCTCGGCCCGGTGCAACAGGTAGGCGAAACTGGTGTTGTTGGCGGGATTTGTAGCCGAGAAGCGGCGGATGATCTGGTAGCCCACGGCGACGGGGGCGGAGATGGTGGCGGGGGAAGCAGCGGTGTTGGCGCCGCGACTGGTGGTGAAGAAGCGCAGCCACACGCCGGCGGTGCCGAAGCGGGCGTTGGCGATGTCGGGGGTGGTGAGCTGGAGCGAAGGACCGCCGACGGGCTTGGGGTTGCGCTGCGCGATTTGCCAGAGACCGGTGGTGCCGCCGTTCGAGCCATTGAGGATATCAACGGCGAACCATACGTTGCCATCGTCGCGGAACATCGCGCCTTCGAGGTCGAGTTGCAGCTGGTCGAGGACGATCCGGGCCTGGGCATCGGCGCCGAGACGGGCACCGGCGCGGGACCAGGAGGCTGTGACGTTGCGCACGATGACGACGATGAAGGCGGCCATCACCACCGTGAGGCTGGCGGCAACGATCAGTTCGACGATGGTGAAGCCGCGCGCGGCGCGCGGGCGATGGCCGATGGGCGATGGGCGAGCGGAAGCGGGCGAGGTGGAGCGCCCTTCTCTGTCATTGCGAGCCCGCGACAGGCGGGCGTGGCAATCCAGCTGGATTGCTTCGTCGCTGTGCCTCTCGCACTGACACAGGGGGATAGTTCTCATCGCACGATGGAGCCCGAGAAGAGCAGCACTTGTTTCTTGCCGTGGTCGTAGGGCACGGGGCCGCCGCCGGCGGGATTAGCGCCCACTTGCACGGCCGCACCGCCCGGCGCGGCGAGGAAGGCCGGCCAGCGCACGCGAATCGTGAACGCCACCATCGGCGCGGTGGCATCGGCGGCGACGGGCGAGAGCGTCTCGTTGCGGATGAGGTCGATTTCGAAAAATTTCTCGGCGTTGGCCACGGTGCGGGGCGTGGGCACGGTGGAGTCGAGCCAAGCGCGGGCGGTGGCATCGTAGAGGCCGACGTCGCCGCTCGGTTTGCCGAAGAGCACGGCGGGATGCTTGGCGCCGTCGTTGGGATTGTAGGCGCCATCGGCGTCCTTGGTGCGGATGGCGGCGGGGGCCTGCACGAGGGCCAAGGCGCGATTGAAATCAACGGCCGCGATGGCCTGCAGCCGCGAGCGCACGGCGGCTGCGGCGCGGGCCGCGGCCTCGGCGTCGCCCACCGTGCTCACCGACTTGGTCACAGGCGCGAGCAGGCCGACCACGGCCACCATGCCGATGGCAAAGATGCCCAGGGCGGCGACGACTTCGAGCAGGCTGAAGGCTGAAGGCGGCAGGCGCGAGGCACGAGTCACGGTTGGCGGGCGGTAACGCATGCTCAGAAGCCGGTGGCATCATTCACCAGCGAGATGGCGCCTGAGCGGCGCACATGGAGGCCGCGCACGCCGCTGGCGTTGTTGAAGCGCGGGATCGCGTTGGCGGCGACCACCGCGGTGGCGAGGGCGATCTTGGTGGGGTTCGGAGTCACGGTGCCGTCGGCCGAGAACTCGATGAAGAGCACGGTGCCGCTGCGGCCTTGTTCTCCGAAAAATTGCGTGGGTGCGCGCGGATCAGCCTGGCCGCGGTAGGAGAAGCCGGCGAGCTGCGTGAGCGTGGAGACAGGGCCCGTGGCGGCGTTGTTGTTCCAGGTCACGCCGGGGTTGAGGTGGTTGGTCGGCACGGGTGAGCGCGGCACCACACAGATGGGCGCGGGCAGCGTGACCGGCTGGCCGGCGGCGACCCAAGCGGTGGTGCCGTTGGGCAGCGTGTCTTCCCGCACGACTTGGAGGGTGCGAAGATATTTCGTCCAATCTCCACTGCTCGTCGGCAGGGTCGCGTAGACGAGGAGTCGCGACCTGGTTTGGTGCAGCGCCGCCTGAGCCCGCGCCGCGCCGACGAGGCTGGCGACCGTCGATTGTGCGTTGGAGAGCGCGACGCCCTCCCCGCCCCGCCCGGCGACGGCTAGGCCGATGCCGCCCAAGAGCACGATGATGATGCCCACCACCACCATCAGCTCGATGAGGGTGAAGGCCCGCGTGCGGGCCGCGCGTGCGACTGGGGGCCGCGCGATCATTTCCAGCTGAGGATGAACTCGGTGTTCGAGGTCGCCTTGGCCGGCAGGCTGTAAAAGACCACGCCGGCGCGCACTCCGCCCTGCGCGGCCGCGGGGAAGTCCGCCGTCGTGGGTGCGAAACGCACGGCGGTGTTGTCGGGCGGCGACACGGTGGGGAGCGCGGTGATGCCGTCGCCACCGACGCCGCCAAACTTGACCGAGCCGTCGAGGTTGCGGTCCACGAGCACGGCGATGTCGGTGCCGTCGAAGGCGTCGCGGATGAGGCCGCGCTTGGTGAGGAGCGAGGCATCAGTCGTGCTCACGGGCACGATGTCAGCCTCGGTGAAAGTGATGAACTGGATGCGGCGCGTGTTCTGCGCCTGCGGTGGAGGAGGCGTGCCCGTGGTCGTGGTCGGCAGCGCGGTGCCGTCGCGGCGGGTGCCGACGAGCGTCTCATAGAACCGGTGCTGGCCGGTGAGCACGGCGCTGCCGGCGGTGTTGCCGTTGACCTTGTTTTGCCCGGCACCCGCGGTCTCGAACTGCGGATAGGCGCCGTATTCCTGGCGGAAGGCCTCGATGGCCGCGCCCCACTGCGCGAACTGACCGCGGGTCTTGGCTTTCTTGGCGGCGTTGCGGGCTGAGCTGGTGGTCGGAATCAGAATGGCCGCGAGGATGCCGATGATGCCGACCACGGTGAGCAGCTCGATGAGGGTGAAGGCGGAGCGGCGCGAACGAGGCGCGGAGGTGCGAGAGGAAAAATGCATGGGCGGGGCAGCTCAGGGGATGGAATTGGCGTAGATGTTGTCGGCCATCTCGGCGGTCTGGGTGGCGAGCAGGAGCCCGGTGGTGGGATTAAGGGGCGGGGTCTGGGCGCCGCTGACCGCCACCGTCGGGCCGGCGGAATAAAGCACATATCCCGAGGCCTGCCACAAGGCCGGCGAGTTGGCGTTCTTGTAGTAATAAAGGTAGCGGCGGCCCCACGGGTCGAGGAGGCAGACGTTCTGCTCGGGTTTGTAGGGGGGATTGGGGGCGTTGCTCACCGGGACGAGAAATTGGTTGGTGAGCGTGCCGTTGATTTTGAACTTGGCGATATCGCCGAGAAAATTGGGGCCGCTGAGCCGGTAGGCGGTGCTGGAGGCGCGATGGCCGAAGGCACCGGTGAGGCAATTGAATAGCTTGGCTTGCGCAGTGTTCACCCCCGGACCGGTGGTTGTGGTGGTCGGCGTGGCTGCGGCCTGCCCAAACTCACCGAGCTGCGGGTAGTCGCCATAGAGCCGCTTGAACTCCTCCAAGGCCGTCGAGAGGGCCGCGAGCTCGGAGCGGGTCTGGGCGATCAGGGCCCGCGACTTGGCGCCGCTGATGGCCCCGATCGCGATCGTGGCCAGGATGGCAATCACGGCGGCAACCGTGAGCAGCTCGATGAGCGTGAACGCGGCGCGGCGGCGGAGGGGGCTCGCGGTCGGCATTTGGGTGTGGGACGCGAGAGATGTGTGAACGTTACAGGCGCAGCAACGGGAAAAAGGGGCTCAAGTAGGGCGGGTCTGTGACCTGCCCTTTCGCGCGTTGAGCCTTCGCACCAAGGGCGGGTCAAAGACCCGCCCTACTCCGCTACTTTGCCGCCTGCACCGCACCCGCCAGCCGCTCGAACTCGCCCGCGAGCTGGCTGCCTGGCTCGACCTTCAGCGCGATGCGCGCGCGGTCCAGGGCGCGGCGGGCCTCGGCTTTTTGCTTCAGGCCGAGCAGATGCTCAACAAAGCCGACGACGACTTCGTCGAAGAAGCCGATGCCGGCACCGCGGCCGTAGTTGTCCACGGCGGAATTGTAGGCGCGCACCTGTTCGGCCAGCGGCTGGGTGGCGATGGCGCGGCGCACTATCTCGCGGGCCTGCTGGATGCTCAGGTCGCCGCGGGTGTTTTTGTTCTTGTTGGCGATGCGGCGCACCTCGGCCTCGGCCTCGCTGGTCTGGCCGCGGGCGCGGAGGCTGTCGGCGGTGCGGTTGACGTAGCCGGCCTCGAGGTCCGGATAGCGCTGAAAGGCCAGCGCGGCCTCGCGCAGCAGGGCCTCGACGGTCTTGGCGTCGCGGCCTTCGGCGCGCGCGGCGGCGATGAGTGTTTCCCAGGCCTCTTGGTTGCGGCGCTCGTAGTTCACCGCCTTGCGGGCCGCGTTGCCGGCCGCCCTCCCCTGCCCCAGCGCGAGATATTCGGCCGCGATGAGTCCGTGCGTGCGCGACTGCCGGTAGGCGGGCAGTTCGCGGAAGCGCTCGGTGAGAAACTGCAACTCGTGATCGGAGAACTCGCGCCACGTCTGCGGATCGAGGGCGTGGCCGGTGACGTAGCGCTGCTCCGCGTAGCGGCCGGCGTCGAGCTGCCATTTCTGGTTCGCATCGAGATAGCCGAACCACGCGTGGCGGCCGTCGTTGCCCGCGCCGTAGATCAGAATGGTCGGCACGCCGCGGGCCTTGCCAATCTGCGTGGCGAAATACGCCTGGTCGGAGCAGATGCCGCCCGTCGCGAGGATCTCGGCGAGGCGGTAGGTGCCACCCGGCCAGACCATCGCGCCGGCGGCGACGCGGTCGTTGCGGTAGCGGATGGCTTGGTAGGCGCCCGGGAGTTGGCTGAGCGGATGCGACCACGCGCCTTGCGCCCACTCAAGCTCGGTCGCCGGGGCGGCCGAATCGACGACGAATTTGAGCTCGTCGGCCCCGAGCCGCGCGAGTTTGTGCAGCGTGCGGCCCGCCCGGTCCTGCTTCACCCACCAAGCAAAGGCCGCCGCCGGCTCCGCGAGGCGGCGTGGCAACGCCTGGGGCGTCACCTGCCCATGAGGCCAGTTTGGTGGCGGCGGCACATCGCCCACGACCGCGATCGCCAGCGCCAGCGAGGGGTAGGCCCGGAAACGCGCCGGATCGGCGCGATGCAATGTCTCCACTATCTCCAGCACCCCCGGCGCGTAATCGAGCGGCGACAGGATGGAGAAAAATTCGGCGGAGAACGCCGCCTGCCCGATCAGCCACGCCTGCAAGCCCGGCGACACGCCGGCGGCGAGCGGCCGGGGTCGCGCCTCGTAGTGGCGCGGCATGTTGGGATGGGCGACGCGCGCGGCCTGCACGGCCTGAATCCAGCGCGGCACAAACTCCGCCTCGGTCTGGCCGAACAACGCGGCCCAGCGGTGCAGGTGCAGCCAAGCCAGCGCCGCGTCGAGCTTGTCGTGCTCGTAGGCCCGCAGGGCGGTCGCGCGCAGCATGGCCGCCTGCGGGGCCCAGCCTTCGCGCTGCGCGGCGGCATGGACGGAGGCGATGCGGGCGGGAGCCGGCGCAGCGAGTGATTCGGGCTCGGGGATTTGGGCGGCGAGCGGTGCGGCCCCGAGCAGAAGCGCAAGAAGAACGGCAAGGTGGGGCCGCTTCTCCGAAGCGGCCTGAGTTCCAGTGCAATTACCACCCATCAACTCAGGCCGGCTGCGGAGAGCCGGCCCCACCGCCGGAAGAACAACTCGCAAAACAAAAAGCCCCGGCTCCATGGTGAAACGGAGACGGGGCTGCACAAATAACACCGGCGGTCGGGCCGCCGGGCTTACGAGGAGACTTCGGTCGCGGCGGCGGGCGGCGCCTTCTGCTTGAAGATGAGCTTGTCGCCCTCGCGCGCGACGAGCACCGGTTCGCCGTCCTTGACCTCGCCCTTGAGCAGCGCCTCGGCCAGCGGATCCTCGAGGTAGTGCTCGACGGCGCGGCGCAGCGGACGCGCGCCGTATTTCTCGTCGTAGCCCTTCTCAATGAGGAGATCCTTGGCCTCCTGCGAAAACTCGAGGGTGATTTTCCGCTCGCTGAGACGCTTCGCGAATTTCTCCGTCTCCAGCTCGACGATCTTCACGAGGTCGGCCTTGTCGAGCGGGCGGAAGAAGATGATGTCCGAGATCCGGTTCAGGAACTCGGGCTTGAAGACGCGCTTGGCCTCTTCCTGCACCTTCTCGCGCATGCGCTCGGCGTCGTTGAAGTTCGACTGCGCCGCGGCGAAGCCCATCGAGGTCTGGCGCTGCAGAAGCTGCGCGCCGACGTTCGAGGTCATGATGACGATCGTGTTGCGGAAATCGATCACGCGGCCGAGCGAGTCCGTGAGCCGGCCATCCTCCATGATCTGGAGGAGGAGCTGGAGCGCATCCGGATGGGCCTTCTCGATTTCGTCGAAGAGGATCACGGCGTAGGGCTTGCGGCGCACGGCCTCGGTGAGCTGGCCGCCCTCCTCGTAGCCGACATAGCCCGGAGGCGAGCCGACGAGGCGGGAGACGGCGAACTTCTCCATGTATTCCGACATGTCGATCTGGATGAGCGCGTCCTGGTTGCCGAACATCTGCGCGGCGAGCTGCTTCGCGAGCATGGTCTTGCCGACGCCGGTGGGACCGACGAAGAGGAACGAGCCAATCGGGCGGCGCGGATCCTTGAGGTCGGCGCGCGAGCGGCGCAGGGCGCGGGCGATCGAGACCGAGGCGGCATCCTGGCCGATCACGGCCTTCTGCAGCTCGCCCTCCATCGCGAGGAGTTTTTCGTTGTCCTTCTTCTCCATGCGCGAGAGCGGAATACCGGTCCAGTCGGCGACGACCTGCATCATCAGGTCTTCGTCGATGGTGACGCGCTTCTCGTCGCGGGACTTCTTCCACTGATCGGTGATCTGCTCCTGGCGGATGCGGAGCTGCTTCTCCTGATCGCGGAATTTGGCGGCTTCCTCGAAGTGCTGGTCGCTGATCGCCTTTTCCTTGGCGGCGCAGACAGTCTCAATCTCTTGCGTGAGGTTCTCGACGTCGGGCGGGCGGCTGAGGGCGCCGATGCGGGCGCGAGAGCCGGCCTCGTCCATCACGTCGATGGCCTTGTCCGGCAGGAAACGGCCCGTGATGTAGCGGTCCGAGAGCTTGGCGGCGGCCTCGATCGACTTGTCGGTGAAGGTGGCCTTGTGGTGATCCTCATACTTGGAGCGGATGCCCTTCAGGATGAGCACGGTGTCGTCCACCGACGGCGCCTCGACCTTCACGGACTGGAAGCGGCGATCGAGGGCGGAGTCCTTCTCGATGTATTTGCGATACTCGTTGAGCGTGGTGGCGCCGACGCACTGGAGCTCGCCGCGCGAGAGGGCGGGCTTGAAGATGTTCGAGGCGTCCATCGCGCCCTCGGCGGCGCCGGCGCCGACGATGGTGTGCATCTCGTCGATGAAGAGGATGATGTTCTTGGCGCGTTTGATCTCGTCCATCACGGCCTTGATGCGCTCCTCGAACTGGCCGCGGTATTTCGTGCCGGCGACCATGAGGGCGAGATCGAGGGTGATGACCTTCTTCTCGGCGAGGATCTCGGGGACGAGGCCCGCGGCGATTTCCTGGGCGAGGCCCTCGACGATCGCGGTCTTGCCGACGCCGGCCTCGCCGATGAGCACGGGATTGTTCTTGGAGCGGCGGCAGAGGATCTGGATGACGCGCCGGATCTCGTTCTTGCGGCCGATGACGGGGTCCATCTCGCCGTTGCGGGCGAGTTCGGTGAGATCGCGACCGAAGGCCTTCAGCGCGGGAGTCTTCACTTCCTTCTTGTCCTCGGGCTGGGCGCCGGGGCGCTGCGAACCGCCGGCCGCGGCTTCCTCACCGCCGGTTTCGCCGGGGCCTTGGGAGCCGGAGAACTGCGGGTCGAGCTCGCGGAGGATTTCGTTGCGCGTGCGCTCGATGTCGATCTCGAGGGACTTCAGGACGCGGGCGGCCACGCCTTCGCCTTCGCGCAGCAGGCCGAGCAAAATATGCTCGGTGCCGACGTAGGAGTGGTTGAGCGTCTTGGCTTCCTTGCCGGCGAGGGCGAGGACCTTCTTCACGCGCGGGGTGTAAGGGATGCTGTTCTGCGTCTTCGTTTCCTGGCCGGTGCCGACCTGCTTCTCGACGGCGGCGCGCACGGTCTCAAGGTCGAGCCCCATCTTCTGGAGCACGCTGACGGCGACCCCCTGCCCCAGCTTGATCAGGCCGAGGAGCAGGTGCTCCGTGCCGACGTAGTTGTGGTGAAAGCGATCCGCCTCTTTGCGGGCGAGCGCGAGCACCTGCTGGGCACGGGGCGTGAAATTGTTCATCGGTTCCTGTGACATATGGTGGGAGGGAGGTTTAGTTCTTCTCGTGGTTGCTGAAATTGCTGTCGGGGCGGGCAAAGGCGGCGAACTCCGCGCGGATGAGCGTGGCGCGCAGGACATCGCGCTGGCCGGGCTCGAATTCGCCCTTCTGCGCGTGCTGGAGATGGCCGGGCTGCGCCTCGATGAAGAGGCGGTCGATGAGCGAGCGGCTTGCATCCGGGAAGATTCCGAGGTCCACGCCGAGGCGGATGAGGGAGAGGAGGTTCATCGCCTCGCTCGAGCTGAGCACGTGGCTGTTTTGCAGGATGCCGTAGGCGCGGCCGATCTTGTCGAGGAGCTTGTTCGAGTCGGCCTCGAGGAGTTTCTCGCGGGCGTTGCGCTCGTTCTCGACGATTGACCGGAGCACGGAGTCGAGGCGCTTGATGATCTCGGCCTCGGATTCACCGAGCGTGGTCTGGTTGGAGATTTGGAAAATGGAGCCGCTCGCATCCGAGCCCTCGCCGAAGAGGCCGCGCACCACCATGCCGAGCTGGTTCACGGCGCGGACGACCTTCTCCATCTGGTTGGAGATGACGAGCGCGGGCAGGTGCATCATCGCCGAGGCGCGCATCGCGGTGCCGAGGTTGGTCGGGCAGGCGGTGATGTAGCCGAGGTCCGCGGAAAACGCGAAGTCGAGCGACTCCTCGAGGCTGGAGTCGAGGTCGTTGATGGCGTTCCACGCCTTCTTGAGATTGAAGCCGGCGCGCAGGACCTGAATGCGGAGGTGGTCTTCCTCGTTGAGCATCACGGAGAAGGTCTGGTCCTTGCTGATGACCACGCCCGCGCCGCTTTTGGCGCCGCTGAGCTCGCGGCTGATCAGGTGGCGCTCGACGAGAATCTGCCGCTCCAGCTCCCCGAGCTCGGCGATGCCGAGATTGAAGCCCCGCTTCATCGGCGCGGTGGCGGCGACGGCGGCGCGGCAGGCCTTAAGGGCGGCCTCGCGTTGCGCGGGTTTGGCCCAGCCGGGGAACGGCTGGCCGGCGAGATTCCGCGCGAGGCGGATGCGCGTCATCAACACGATGGCGGTTTTGCTGCTCGACGAGTCCGTGAGCTCGGAGGGTGTGTCGATGAGTTGCGCGATGGTCATGGCGTCAGCGGGCGGAGTCGGGCTTGAAGGCCTGCTTCACCTGGTTGATCTCGTCGCGCGCGCGCGCGGCGTCCTCGTAGCGTTCGCTCTTGATCGCCTCGGTGAGATCGAGCTCGAGCTTGGTGAGGCGGTCGTAGAGGGATTTGCGCTCCAGGGCGCGCGTCGGGACCTTGCCGGAGTGCTTCGTGCCGTTGTGCATGTTGGCGAGCATCGGCTCGACCAAGCCGTGGAAGGTCTCGTAGCAAGTCGGGCAGCCGAAGCGCCCGTGCTTCTTGAAATCGAGCTGCGTGAAACCGCAGCGTTCGCACCGGACGCCCGTGGCGCCGGCCGAGCCGGCCTCGGGATTGAGCGATGCCTTCATGAGCAGATCAGCCAGCGAAAACCCGCCGGGATCAGTCACGCCCTTGGCCTGCGCGCACGCCTCGCAGAGATCCATCTTGTGAACCTTGTTGTTCACGATCTGGGTGAGATGGACGGTCGCGGGCTTCGAGCAGAGGTCGCATTTGAGCGGATTGGCCATGAAGTTAAATCGATTTGCACGGACCATGCCACAGAGCCGCACGCTGGCAAGTGCGCGCGTGCGACTCGGCGAACGAGCCGAACCGGCGCGCGTGCGCGCGCCAACAGTGCAATCGTGACACGCTCCGAAAACTGAAGGAATCGCGCGGGGCGCCGGGAAATTTGCGGCTCAAGCCAGGCGCGCTTTGCGCCGATGAAACGGCGCGAAAGCCGATTCAAGCGCTGCCCTCGCCGAGGGCGCATTTTTGTCATTCTGAGCGGCGCGAAGAATGACAAACCGGGAGAAGCCCCCTTCCCTCGCACCACGCTCAGATGCGCGTGCCATCAACGAGCACGCGCTGGCGGAATTCCGCCAGGACGCGCTGCGTGATGGGCCCCGGCCGGCCGTTGCCGATCTCGCGGCCGTCGAGCTTCACGGCCGGGATGACTTCCGCGCCCGAGCCCGTGAGGAAGCATTCGTCGGCCACCCAGACATCGTAGCGCGTCATGTCGGCCTCGCGAAACGGGATGCCGAGATCGCGGGCGATATCGAGGATGGTCGAGCGGGTCACACCCTTGAGCGCGCCCTGCGAGGCGGACGGCGTGATGATTTCCCCCTTGTGGACGATGAAGATGTTGTCCGCGGTGCACTCCGCCACGTAGCCCTGATCGTTGAGCATGATGGCCTCGAGCGCGCCGAACTGCTTGGCCTCAATCTTCCCGAGGATGTTGTTCATGTAGTTCAGCGACTTGATCGTGGGCGGCAGCGCGGCCGGGTTGATGCGGCGCGTGGGCACGGTCACGATCGCGAGGCCGTTCTCGTAGTATTCCTTCGGGTAGAGGGAAATCTTGCTCGCGATGATGAAGACCGTGGGCTTGGGGCAGAGCCACGGCGCAAGGCCGAGGTCGCCCACGCCGCGCGTGACGACGAGGCGGATGTAGGCGTCGGTCAGGCCGTTTTGCCGGCAGGTCTCGCAGGTGGCCTCGCTCAGCTCGGCGCGTGTGAGCGGCAGCTTGAGCATGATGGCCTTGGCGGAGTATTCGAGGCGCTCAAGGTGCTCCTCGAGGCGGAAGATGTTGCCGCCGTAGAGACGGATGCCCTCAAAGACCCCGTCGCCATAGAGCAGCCCGTGATCAAAAACGGACACCTTGGCGTCGGCACTGTCGACGAATTGGCCATCGAGATAGATCTTCATCGTGCGGCAGCGTAGGGGTCGCCAAAAAGTTTTGTCGAGCCCGCCGCGGGGAATTTCTGCTTGTGCCCGCCATTTTTCGCCGAAACTGTCCGCCGGACTTTGCGTCTAGTCTCGGTCCCCAGCCCCTTTCCCTCCCATGCTTATTCCCTCTCGCCGCTCCGGCCGAACCGCCGGCTTCACGCTCATTGAGCTGCTCACCGTCATCGCGATCATCGGCATCCTCGCCGCCATCGTGATCCCGACGGTCGGCTCGGTCACCGACAAGGCCAAGCGCGCCGTCGACCAGACCAACATCCGCGAAATCGCCAAGGCGGCGACCATCTTTGCGCAGGATAACAACGACGCCCTGCCCGATCCCTCGCCCACCAGCATCCCGGCGACCGTCCTCAACGCCACCCAGCGCGCCTTCCTCTGGCCGGGCATCATGGCTCGTAACAACATCCTGACCGACCCGAAGATCTATTTCTCCAAGCTCGATCCCGCCTTCAGCGGCACCTATCCGCTCTCGATCATCGCCCAAACGGACACCACGAAGCGCACCCTCGACACGACGTTCACCAGCGGCCGTTCACTGTCTTACGAGTTCGTCGGCGGCCTCCGCACCAGCGATCCGGCGACCACGCCCGTAGTCTTCACCCGTGGGCTTCAGGCCAATGGCACGTGGAATATCAACAGCGGCGTCTATAAGGATACCGGCGGCTACATCGCCTTCCTCGGTGGTAATGTCGAGTGGTTCACCAACACGCAGACACCCACTCCCGCTTTCACCTCCAACAACTCGGGCCGCCGGGTGGGCAGCATCCTCCAAGGCATCCCGTTTGCCCCGCGCCAAGCCCGCATCTACGGCATTCCACCCACAAGTGGCGCTATCCTCGGCAACCCCGGCACCGGCACCGCCGCGCAGCGCGGACCCTGAGCACGCTTGATTCGCCTTTTGACCCGACCCGGCCCATTCAGGGCCGGGTTTTTCTTTTCCCCCTTCCCCCGCCGCCCGCGGCGCTCCATGTTCGCGGGCTCCCATGACGCCGCCTGCCACCGCGCCCGCCGCCAAGCCCCTCGTGCCGACCTATGTCGTCGGTCATCGCAACCCCGATGCCGATGCCATCTGCTCGGCCATCGCCTACGCTGCGTTCAAGGAGGCCTCCGGTGAGCGCGGCTACATCGCGGCCCGCTGCGGCAACTCCAACGCCCGCATCGACACCATCCTCGCCCGGTTCCACCAGCCCCTGCCCCATTATCTGAGCGACGTCTCGCCCCGCGTGCGCGATCTCATGACCTCGCCCGTCATCTCCGTGACGGAAACCGCCACTTGCGCCGAGGCCCTCGAGTTGCTCGACCATCACGACATCACGCTTCTCCCCGTGACCACGGCGCGCAAGAAGCCCGTCGGCACCGTCTCGCACGCGCAGCTGGGCAGCGTCTTCGTGCCCCGGGTGCGCGAGCCGCGCCTCATGCGCCAGGTCCACACCTCTCTGGCCAGCATCGCCCGGGCCCTCAAGGGCCGCGCCCTCCATCTGGTGGAGGAAAAAAAGGCCGAGGATCTCTTCGTGCGCCTCGGCACGATGGACATCCGCTCGTTCTGGAGCATTTCCGAGAAGGAGAGCATCCCCGCCGACCAATCCATCATCATCGTGGGCGACCGGCGCGACGTGCAGCGCCGCGCCATCGAGCTCGGCATCCGCGCGCTCGTCATCACCAGTAATCTCGGCATGGACGACGAGACCGCCGCCCTCGCCCAAGCCGCCGGCGTGAGCGTCATCATCAGCCCCTACGACTCCGCCACCACCGCCTGGGTCGTGCGCACCGCCTCGAGCATCGAGCGCACCATCGATCGCAACGTCATCACAGTGGCCGCCGACGATCGCATCGCCGACGTGCGGAAAAAATTCACCGTCACCAACCACGCCGTGCTCGTGAACAACGACGAGGGCGCGCTCATCGGCATCCTCACCAAGAGCGACATCTTCAAGCCCGTGCCCACCCGCCTCGTGCTCGTGGATCACAACGAACTCACCCAAGCCGTGCCCGGCGCCGAGGAAGTCACCATCGCCGAGATCATCGACCACCACCGCCTGGGCGCGCTCAACACCGCGCAACCCATCCTGTTCATCAACGAACCCGTGGGCTCCACCTGCACCATCGTCGCCGATCTTTTCCGCCGGCATAACCTGCTCCCCTCGCCTGCCATCGCCGGCATCATGATGTCCGGCCTCATCTCGGACACTCTCCACCTCAACGGCCCGACCACGACCAGCAAGGACGCCGTCATCCTCGCCTGGCTGTCCGAAATCGCCGGCGTGAACTCCAAGCAGCTCGCCGACGAGATTTTCAACTCCGGCTCCGTCATCCTCGCGGTGCCGCCGGAGAAGGTCGTCCGCTCCGACTTCAAAATCTACGAGGAGGAGGGCATCCGCTTCGCCGTCTCGCAGGTCGAGGAGCTGGGCTTCGGCAACTTCTGGCAGCACGCCAAGGCCATCGCGCGCGCCGTCTCGGACCTGCGCGACGAGGAGAAGCTGGCCTTTGCCGCCCTGCTCGTCACCGACATCAACACGCAAAACTCCGTGCTCCTGGTGAAGGGCGAAGAGGTGATCATCGGCCGCATCGGCTACCCGCACGTCGAGCAGGACGAGATTTTCGACATGCCCGGCATCGTGAGCCGCAAAAAGCAGCTCATCCCTTACCTGACGACGCTCATCCGCGAACTCGCCGCCGACGGCGCCCTGCCCACCGGCAAGAGCGCGACGCCGTTCCGGAAGAAAAAGTAGGGCGCAGTAGGGCGGGTCTCTGACCCGCTCTCGGAACGAATACGCCCTTGCTCACACCTCAGATGTGAATCGCCTCGCCCGTGGTGGCCGCCGCGGCCTCCATCAGAGCCTCGCTCAGCGTCGGGTGCGCGTGGATCGTGCGGTGGACTTCGTCGATTGAGAGCTCGGTGTTCATCGCCAGCACGTATTCCGCGATCAGCTCCGGCGCCTCGTTGCCGAGGATGTGCGCGCCGTAGATTTCGCCGGTCTTCGCGTCGGAGATCAACTTCACGAAACCCTCCGAGTCGCCGGCCGCGACAGCCTTGCCCGAGGCGGTGAAGGGGAATTTGCCGACCTTGTAGTCGAGTTTCTTTTCCTTCGCCTGCTTCTCGGTCAGCCCCGTGCTCGCGATCTGCGGCTGGCAATAGGTAGCGCCCGGGAAGATCTTCACGCGGCCCGCGTGGTGGTGGCCGAACATCGCGTTGACGGCGTTGACCGCCTCAAACGTCGCCACGTGCGCGAGCCACGGCGGCCCGATGATGTCGCCCGCCGCGTAGATGCCCTTCACGCTGCTCTCGTAGCGGTCGTTGACCTTCACGTAGCCGCGCTCGAGCTCGAGCTTCACGCCCTTGGCGACCGTGCCCTCGAGATTGGGCACCACGCCGATGGCGAGCAGCAGTGACTCGGCCTCGACCTCGGTCGAGTTGGCCTCGCCGGTCTTCACCAGCGACAACTCAACCTTGTCCTTTTTCACGCGGATGTTCTCGACCTTGGTGCCGACGTGGACGGCGATGCCCTGCTTCTCGAAGGAACGGTGCAGGCCCTTGGCAACTTCCTCGTCCTCGACCGGCACGATCTGCGGCAGCATCTCGACGAGCGTGACCTTCGTGCCGAAGGCGTTGAAGAAATACGCGAACTCCACGCCAATCGCGCCCGCGCCGATGATCACGATCGACTTCGGTGGCGACTTGCGAGGTTCGAGCGCCTCGCGCGAGGTCATCACGCGCTGGCCGTCCACTTTCAGATCAGGCAGCGTCCGCGGCTTGCAGCCGGTGGCGATGAGCACGTTCTTTGTCTTGAAAAATTTCCCCTTGTGCTCGCCTTCGGTCACTTCGACGAGGCCCGGGGCGCTCACCGTTGCCTTGCCGACGAAGTAGTCGACCTTGTTCTTGCGGAAGAGGAACTCGACGCCCTTGGCCATCTGCCCGGCCACGCCGCGCGAGCGATCCATCACCTTGGCGAAGTCGAAGCTCGCGCCCTTCAGCGCCACGCCGAACGTCTCGGCCTTTGCGAGCGAGCGGTAGAACTCCGCGCTCTTCAGCAGCGCCTTGGTCGGGATGCAGCCCCAGTTGAGGCAGGTGCCGCCGGCGCGCTCGAGCTCGATGCACGCGACTTTCTTCCCGAGCTGCCCGGCGCGAATCGCGCCCGCGTAGCCCGCGGGGCCGCCGCCAATGACAATGAGATCGTATTCGATGGTATCAGCCATGGCGCGAAGGTCGCGATGCCTCCGGCACCGTCAAACGGAAAGTCATCCCGAGCCCCGGCCCGGCCGCGGCCTAGATGTCGATTACGTCGTCGCGGCGGGCCCGGCCGGCCGGTGGCGTCCGCGGAGGTGGCGGAGGCGGACCCCGCCGCTGCATGAGCAGGCTGAGAATCAGATTGGTCACGCTCACCACCAGCGCGCCGCCCACGGCCGACCAGAATCCCGCGACATAAAACCCCGTCACCAGCTGCCCCACCATGAGGAATAACAAGGCATTGATCACGACCACGCCCAGGCCCATCGTGAAAATGATGAACGGCAGCGTGAACAGCACCAGCAGCGGCCTCAGGATCGCGTTGAAGAAACTCAGCAGCAGCACGACCACGAGCAGTGTCATGCCGTCGCGGCACTCGATGCCCGGCACGATCTTGGTCGCGATGGTCACGCCGAGCGCGAGCACGGCCCAGCGCACCAGCAGTTGGAGAAACGAGGAATTCATCGCGTGAGCCCTCACGCTCCGACTCGTCCTCCTGCCGGGCAATGAAAATCCTGATCGTCCAGGATTATCTGCGCAGCGGCGGCACCGAGCGCCAGTCCGTGCTGCTCGCCAACGCCTTCGCGGCCGCGGGGCACACGGTCACGCTGCTCACATTCCGCCCCGGCGGCCGGCTCGCCGCGACCGTCGCCGCCGGGGTGGAGCGGTGTTGCCTCCAGCCTTTCGATCTCGGGCTGGATTGGTTTGCGCCCCGGCTCGTCGCGCGCGTCCGTGCGGCCGCGCCCGAGGTCGTGCTCTGCATGGGGCGCATGGCCAACTGCTATGCCGGCCGCCTGCAAACCGCGCTCCCGCGCACGGCCGTCATCGCGACGATGCGCACGGGCAAGCGCCTGCCTGCGCGCTTTCGCGCATCCCTCCACGCCGTCCGCCACATCGTCGCCAACAGCCACGATGCGCGCGACACGCTCGTCCGCGAACATACGGTGCCGCGGGAAAAAATCTCCGTCATCCACAACTCCCTCGTCTTCCCTCCGCTGCCCGCTGGAGAAGCAGCGCCCTCGCCTCGTTTATCCCTTCGCGGCGCACACGGCGCCGGTCCGGCCACGACGGTGCTGCTCTGCGTCGCAATGTTTCGCCCCGAGAAAAACCAGCGCGAACTCATCGAGATCGTGGCCGGCCTGCCCGCCGCGCCCGACTGGCAGCTCTGGCTCGCCGGCGACGGCCCCGCGCGGGCCGCGTGCGAACAACTCGTCGCCCAGAAGCAGCTCGCCGCCCGGGTGAAGTTCCTCGGTTTCCACCGCGACCCCGCGCCGCTCTATCGCGCCGCCGATCTCGCCGTGCACGCCTCGTGGAGCGAGGCGCTGTCGAATTTTCTCATCGAAGCGCAGGCCCACGGCCTGCCCGCGGTCGCCTACGAGGCGCAGGGCATCGCGGAATGCTTCGTGCCCGGCCGCACCGGCTGGACGATTCCCCGCGACGAGCGCGCCGCGTTTCGCGCCGCGCTCGTGCAGCGCATCGGCGAGCCGCCGGCCGAACGCGAAGCCCGCGCCGCGGAGGCCCGCGCCTACGCGCGCACGACCTTCGATCCCACCCGCCAGGTCGCCGCCTACCTCGAACTTTTCTCCCACCTGCTTTCCCTCCGATGACCAACAAGCAGCGCACCGATCTCATCGAGCGGCATATCCGCGAGCACAAATATGCCGACCTCCACTCGCTCGCGGAGCTTTACAGCGGATCGCTCTCCACGGTGCGCCGCGCGCTCGACGCGCTGGAGGCCCGCGGTGTCATCCGCCGGCACCACGGCGGCGCGTCGCTCATCGCAACCGATGCGCTCACGCAGGAGCACGATTTCGTCGGCCGCATCCAACGCCAGGCCGATCAGAAATACGCCATCGCCGCCCTGATCGCCGAGCAGGTGCAGCCGGGCACGACAGTCATCCTCGACGGCGGCACGACCACCTACGCCGTCGCGCGGCTGCTCGCTGAGAAGCGCGTGCAGGTGATCACCAACTCCCTGCCGGTCGCCAGTCTCTTCGGCGAAGTCGGCAACGCCGAGACCATCGTGACCGGCGGCAGCATCCTCGGCCGCCTCGGCACGCTGGTCGGGCCCCTCTGCGAGGCTTCCTTCGACGAAATCCACGCCGATGTCGCTATCCTCGGCGGCACCGGCATCACCGAGAGCGGCGTCTGGAACAACAACGCCCTCGTGATCGCGATCCAGCGCAAGATGATCGCCGCGGCCGACCGCACGCTCTTCGCCCTCGATGCCACCAAGTTTGGCCGCAAGGCCCTCAGCCTCGCCGCGCCCTTCGGCCGCGGCATGACCATCGTCACCGACACGCGGCCTGCGCCGCCGGTAGTGCACGCCATCGTCTCTGCCGGCGCCACGCTCACCCTCGCGGGCCGATAGCGGCAGGCGCCTTGGGTTGCATGTGTGGGAGCGAGCTTGCTCGCGACATCCCGCGCCGTCGCGAGCAAGCTCGCTCCCACCGAATCACGGCACCCCTGACAGCGTCATGTCAGCAGCCCTCCTCGTTTGCATACGTCGGATTGCTATTCGCCGCGCGGTTCACTTCGTGGGCGCGTGACTCTTTCCGCCCGTTCCCGGCCCGAATGCATCCGCCTGCGCGGCGTGCGCCAGAATAACCTCAAAGGCTTCGACCTCGATGTCCCGATCGGGCGCTACATCGCCGTCACCGGCCTGAGTGGTGCGGGCAAGTCTTCGCTCGTCTTCGACACCCTCCACGCCGAGGGCCAGCGCCGCTACGTCGAGACCTTCAGCGCCTACACCCGCCAGTTCCTCGACCTGCTCGACAAGCCGCAGGTCGATTCGATCGAAAATCTCCGGCCCTCGATCGCCATCGAGCAGACCAACACCGTCAAGACCTCGCGCTCCACCGTCGGCACGATGACGGAGCTCACTGACTTCTTCAAAGTCTGGTTCAGCCACGTCGCTGCCTGCTTCGATCCGGCCACCGGGGAAAAAATCGACGACGACTCCCCCCAGTCGATCTGGGAAAAATCCGCGGCCGCCCATTCGGCCCGCACCGTCATCGTCGCCTTCAAGATTGCGAAGCCCGCCAATCTCACCTGGCCCGAGATCCTCACTAACCTGAAGAACCAGGGCTACGTGCGCGTCCTCGTCCGTAGCCGCGAGCGTGAGCGAGTGGACGCCCACGCCGTCCACAAGCTCGACGAACTCCTCACCGACGCGAAGCCGCTCGCTGCGGCCGGCGACCTCTTCGTCGTGCAGGATCGCCTCGTCCTCGACGCTGCACAAAAAGCCCGCGGCCTCGAGGCCATCGAGACCGCGCTGCATTTCGGCCAGGGCGAGGTGCGCTTTTTCGCCGCCGACACCCTTGCGGAGATTGGCCACTATGCGCGTGGGCTGCGCTCGCCCAAGACGGGCCGCACCTTCCGCGCGGCCACCCCCGCGCTCTTCTCGTTCAACTCACCGCTCGGCGCCTGCCCCAAATGCCGCGGCTTCGGCCGCGTCATCGAGATCGACTACCGCCAGGCGATGCCCGACCACTCGCTCTCGATCGACGACGGCGCGATCAAATGCTGGGAAAGCGAAATCTACGGCGACTCGAAGAAGGACCTCATGGTCTTCGCGAAGAAGAAAAAAATCCGCACCGACGTCCCGTTCGCCTCGTTGCCCCCGGAGCAGCAGCGTTTCGTGATCGAGGGCGAGCCCGGCTACGGCGAGGAGAACGGCAAGACCTGGCCGCAGCATTGGTATGGCGTGAAGGGTTTCTTCCGCTGGCTCGAGAAGAACACCTACAAGATGCACGTGCGCGTCTTCCTCTCGCGCTACCGCGCCTACAACCCCTGCCCCGACTGCGGCGGCCAGCGCCTCCAACCCGAGGCCCTCTGCTGGAAATGGCACGCCCGCACCCTGCCCGAACTCTACCAACTTCCCGTCTCCGAACTGCTCGGCTTGCTCAGCCCATCGCCCATCGCCGATCGCCCATCAACCGGCGATGCGCATAGCGCCGATCTAGCGTTTGACTCCATTCGGACCCGTCTGCGCTACCTCACGCAAGTAGGCCTCGGCTATCTCACCCTTGATCGCACGTCGAAGACGCTTTCCGGAGGCGAGGTCCAGCGCGTGAATCTCACGAGCTGCCTCGGCACCTCGCTTATCGACACGCTCTTCGTCCTCGACGAGCCGAGCGTGGGCCTGCACCCGCGCGACATCGACCGCCTCATCGCAATCATCCGCACGCTCACCGATGCCGGCAACACCGTCGTCGTCGTCGAGCACGACGAAGCGATGATCCGCGCCGCCGATCATCTCATCGAAGTCGGACCCGAACCCGGCAGCCGCGGCGGACACATAGTTTTTCAAGGCACGCTCCCCGCCATGCTCGCCGCCCCGCGCAGTATCACCGGCGCCTACCTCTCGGGCCGCGAGACGATCACGACGCCTGCGCAGAGGCGCGATGTAGGCGGGGTGCCCTCACCCGGCTGGCTCGAATTTTCAGACGCCACCAAGCACAACCTGCAGAACCTCTCCTTCCGCCTCCCGCTTCAACGCCTCGTGTGCCTGAGCGGCGTGTCCGGCTCCGGCAAATCCACGCTCCTCGATCACGTCATCCACCAAGGCCTCCTCACCAAACGCCTCCAGCTCACCGAGGATGCCGCCACCATCGCCGCCATCACCGGCGACGATGCCCTCGACGAGATCGTGCTCGTCGATCAATCCCCGCTTTCGCGCACGCCGCGCTCAAATCCCGCGCTCTACACCGAAGCCTGGGAACTCATCCGCGAGCTCTTCGCCGCGACCCCCGCTGCGCAGCAGGCCGGGTTCAACGCCTCGTCGTTCTCGTTCAACAGCGGCGAGGGCCGCTGCGATCATTGCCAGGGCCTCGGCTACGAGCGCATCGAGATGCAGTTTCTCTCCGATGTCTTTGTGCCGTGCCCGGTGTGCGAGGCGCGCCGCTTCAAGCCCGAGGTGCTCGCCATCCGCTGGAATGACCGCTCCGTCTCCGATCTGCTCAACACGTCCGTCACGGACGCGCTCACGCTTTTCGCCGATCACGCGGCGATTCGGACGCGCCTCGAGTCGCTCGATGCCGTGGGCCTCGGCTACCTCACGCTCGGCCAGCCACTCAACACCCTCAGCGGCGGCGAATCCCAGCGCCTCAAGCTCGTTCGGTATCTTGGCCATTTCTCCGCCGCGCAATCGTCGCCGACGTTCGGCGCGTTGCTCCTCCTCGACGAACCGACCACCGGCCTGCACCGCCACGACGTCAAGCGCCTGCTCTCCGTCCTCCAGGCGCTCGTTGATCGCGGCCACAGCGTCGTCGTGATCGAGCACAACCTCGATGTGCTCAAGTCCGCCGACTGGCTCATCGAGATCGGGCCCGATGCCGGCGCGAACGGCGGCCGCATTGTCGCCGAGGGTCCGCCCGAGTTGGTCGCCGCCGCCGATACGGCGACCTCGCCTTTCCTGCGCGATGCGCTGGCGACCGGGGATCGCGGTGTCATCGCGGCCGAGTCGGCCACGCCCTACGGCGAGTCACTCGCGCTCGGGTCCGGCGACCTCACGATCATCGGTGCGCGCGAGAACAATCTCAAAAACCTCTCGCTCACCATCCCGCACCGGCAGCTCAATGTCGTCACCGGCGTCTCCGGCTCGGGCAAGTCCACGCTCGCGTTCGACATCGTGTTTGCCGAGGGCCAGCGCCGCTTCATGGAGTCGATGTCGCCCTACGCGCGGCAGTTCGTCGAGCAGCTCCCCCGTCCCGCCATCGACCGGCTCACCGGCATCCCGCCGACCGTCGCGATCGAGCAGCGCGTCACGCGCGGCTCGCGCAAATCCACCGTCGCGACCATCACCGAGGTCGCGCAATACCTCCGCCTCCTCTACGCGCGCCTCGGCGTGCAGCATCACCCCGACACCGATCAGCCGGTGAAACCACTCTCGCCCGGCGCGCTGAAGGCGCTGCTCGCGCGCGTGATGTTTGCGACGCCGAAGGCGAAAAATGCCCGTCACCTTTACCTCTGCGCCCCGCTCATCCGCGGCCGCAAGGGCCACCACCAACCCATCGCCTCGTGGATCGAGAACCAGGGCTACGAACTCATGCGCGCCGACGGCCGCCTCACGCGCGTCGATGCCTTCCAGAAACTCGACCGCTACAAGGAGCACGACATCGAGGTCGTCATCGCCGATCTCAAAAAGGTCGCCCGGCCCGGCGCCGAACTCGATACCGCGCTCCGCCTCGGCAAGGGCGCTTGTTTCCTGCTCACCGAACGAGGCGACATCCTATCGTGGTTTTCGACCACGCGCACCGACATCGCGACCGGCGAAAGTTTTCCCGAGCTTGATCCAAAGAATTTTTCCTTCAATTCGCCGCGCGGCTGGTGCCCCACGTGTCGCGGCCATGGCCGCGTCTTCCCCTGGATGCTCGAGCCGACCGACGACGAGAAAGACGATCCGGCAGCTCGCCTTCGTGAGTTCGGCGTCGATTCCGCCGACGATCTCTCCGAAGCGGGCACACCCTGCCCGGCATGCCATGGCGAGCGGCTGAATCGCATCGGCCGCGCCGTGAAGCTGCATTTGAAGGCAGGGCGAACCGTCCCGGTGAGCCGCGGCTCGTCGAGGACGCCTCGCCCTACCCTCGCACTTTCTCTCCCCGCTCTGCTGCGCAGCACGCCGTCCGAGTTGCTCGCCCATCTGGCCCGCCTCGACCTCGATGCCCGCGGAAAATTGATCGTGCAGGACATCGTGCCACAGATCGCCGAGCGCCTGAAGTTCCTCGGCCACGTCGGCCTCGGCTACCTCTCGCTCGACCGCCCGACCGAGACGCTCTCGGGCGGCGAGGCCCAGCGCATCCGGCTGGCCGCGCAGCTCGGCTCCAATCTCTGCGGCGTGCTCTACGTCCTCGACGAGCCCAGCATCGGCCTCCACGCCCGCGACAACGATCGCCTGATCGAGACCCTCCTCACGCTGCGCGACAAGGGCAACACGCTCCTCGTCGTCGAGCACGACGACGAACTGATGGCGCGCGCCGATCACATCATCGACCTCGGGCCGGCCGCCGGCATCCACGGCGGCGAACTCCTCGCCCAAGGCACGCCCGCCGAAATCAAGCGCGACGCCCGTTCGCTCACGGGCATCTTCCTCGCCCAGGGCATCGCTCATCCACTGCGCGGCGAGTATCGCGAGGTAGGGGCGCGGCTTGTCCGCGCCCGAGGGCGCACACGAGGTGCGCCCCTACAGGAAAACGCGTTCCTCGATCTCCGCGGCGTCACCTTCCGCAACCTCAAGGGCTTTGATCTTCGCCTGCCTCTCGGCCGCCTCATCATGGTCGCGGGTCCGAGCGGCGCGGGAAAATCCACGCTGTTCCGCGATGTGCTGCACCCCGCCGCCACTCATGCGATCAAAGAGCAGAAGAAAAAGCTCACCGGCCGCGAGTTCGTGAAGGCCACAAACTTTGCTTCCGACTTTGCTGGGGACGCGGCGCCTTCGCCGCGTTCCGCCGCTCGCGGGAGAGGGCGCCCGCGCTCTATCACCGAGCCTTTCGCGGAATTATACGGCGCCTCTGGTTTCAAGCGCGTGGTTGAGGTCGATCAAGCGCCCATCGGCAAGACGCCGCGCTCCACGCCCGCGACCTACCTTGGTATCTTCGATCTCATCCGGCAGTTCTTCGCCTCGCTGCCCGAGTCCAAGATCCGCGGCTACACGGCCGGGCGGTTCTCCTTCAACACAGCCGGCGGCCGCTGCCCGGCCTGCGAGGGCGCGGGGCGCATCAAGCTCGAGATGGCCTTCATGCCCGACACCTACCTGCCCTGCGACGATTGCCGCGGCGGGCGCTACAGCGCGGAGCTCGCCGACATCACGTGGAAGGGAAAGAGCATCGCGCAAGTCCTGCAGCTCACATTCGAGGAGGCGGCGCAGTTCTTTGATTTCCATTCGCAGCTCTCGCAGGTGTGCCAGCTCATGGTCGATTGCGGCCTCGGCTACCTCACCCTCGGCCAGTCGTCGCCCACGCTCTCCGGTGGCGAGGCGCAGCGGCTCAAGCTCGTCACCGAGCTCAGCGCCGGTCTCGCCACCTATCGCGAGCGCAGCCGCGGCGAGTTGCCCCGCAATCTCTATCTCCTCGAGGAGCCCACCATCGGCCTCCATCTCAGCGACTGCGAAAAACTCATCCGCGTCCTGCACTCCCTCGTGGACCAAGGCCACACGGTCGTCGTGATCGAGCACCACCTCGATCTCCTCGCCGAGGCCGACTGGATCGTCGAGCTCGGTCCGGTCGGCGGACCCGAGGGCGGCGAACTGCTCTACCAAGGACCGCTCGCTGGTCTGCTGAAGGTGAAAGGCAGCCCGACCGCGCCCTACCTGCGCGCGAAACTGGGCCGCGTCCAAACGCGAGAGGTCGGGGCGTAAAGCCCCTCCCTCAATCAAACTGCCCGGCTGCCTCTTGGCCGGAAGACTTGCACCGTTGGACGTTCTGCTGCGTCATGTCGCCATCCCCCCGCCCATGACGCCCCAATCCCGTCTCATCAACCGCCGGTATTTTTTGCGCGCGGCCGGCATCACGATCGCGCTGCCCTTGTTTGAGTCGCTCACGGGCCGCGCCGCCTCCTCCGCGCTGGGCACCAAGGCCGGCGCCGCCATCGGGGCGACCCGACCGCGGCGCATGGTCGCCATCGGCAACATGCTCGGGTTCTACCAGCCCGCTTTTTTCCCGAAAAAGACCGGCCGCAACTATGACCTGCCGACGCTCATGGCGCCCATCGCGCCGGTGCGCGACGAACTGACCGTCTTCTCCGGCCTCGATCACGGCGTGAAGGGCGGGCACTTCGCGATCCATTCGTTCCTCAGCGGCGTGCGCTCGATCGACGCCAAGGGCATGCCCGAGGGCAACATCACCCTCGACCAGCGCGCGGCCGAGACCATCGGCGGGGCCACGAGGTTCCCCGCGCTCACCATCGGATCGGAGGATGGCCTGCACGGCGGCTGCATGATGTCGTGGACGCGCAGCGGCACGCGCGTGCCGCCGATTCCCGGGCCGCGCGAGCTGTTCCGCACCCTTTTCGTGTCCGACAGCGCCGCAGAGGTGTCGCGCTCGGCCGATCGCTTCAGCCTGCAAGGCTCGATCCTCGATGCTGTGAATGGCGACGCCAAGTCCCTCGGCCGCCAGCTCGGTGCGCGCGACCGCGAGAAGCTCGACGAGTATCTCACCTCCGTGCGCGACGTGGAGCAGCAGCTCGCGCTCTCGCGCCAGTGGTCGAAAATCCCGAAGCCCCAGCCCGGCATAGCCGAGCCGCCCAACACGAATTTCGTCTCCGACCTGCCCGTCTTCTACGATCTCATCGCGCTCGCGCTGCAGACCGACTCCACCCGCATCGCCACCCTCGAGATCGCGGGCGGCTTCAACTCGTCGGCCTTTGGCATCCGCAAGGATTACCACGCCCTGTCGCATCACGGGCAGGAGCCGGAGGCCATCGAGTCGCTCGTGAAGATCGAACACTACCAGATGGAGCAGTTCGCCCGCTTCGTGCAGAAGCTCGCCTCGATCAAGGACGGCGACGCGCGCCTGCTCGACCACACCTCGGTGCTCTTCGGCTCCGGCATGGGCAACGCCAACGCCCACACCAACGGCAATCTGCCAATCATTCTGGCCGGCGGCGGCTACCGGCACGGCGAGTATCGGGCCTTCCCCGCGTCGGGCGCCGGTCGCGTGCCGCTCTGCAACCTCTACCTCTCGCTGCTGCAGGACTTCGGCGTGGAGACGAACCGCTTCGGGACGAGCACGGGCACCCTGCGCGGGCTGGAGAAGGCGTGAGGATGATCGTGATCGGGCGTTCGATTGCAGGCCCGGCCGTTGGCCGGGCTCAACCGGCCAACGGCCGGTCCGGCAAAATGCTTTGGGGCATCGTTGCCTTGATTGCCGCGGCCCCGTTCGTCGACGCCGCCACGCCCCACGCCGCGCAGAAATTCTTCGCCGACTACTGCGTCAAATGCCACGGCCCCGAGAAACAGAAGGCCGAGCGGCGCTTCGATCAGTTGCCGGCCACCGTCGATCAGCCCGACACGCTCGGCGATTTCCAGGACATCATCGACCAGCTCAACCTCGGCGAGATGCCGCCGCCCGAGGAGAAGCAGCCGCCGCGCGCCGAGATCCAAAAAATCGTGGAGCTCCTCACGCAGCAGGCCGCCGAGGGGCGCGCGAAGCTGGCCAGCACCGGCGGCCAGACTGTGCTGCGCCGTCTCAACCGCCGCGAATATCTCAACACCGTCGGCGATCTCTTCGCCTTGAACATGGCGATGTTCGATCCCACCGCGAAATTTCCGCGGGACCAGACCGTCCACCACATGGACAACATCGGCGACGCGCTGAAAACCTCCTCCTACCTGCTCGCGCAATACGTCGAGGCCGCCGAGGCCGTCGTCGAGAAAGCCCTCGGCCAGCCACCCGTGCCCGCGCCTCGCACATGGCGCTTCACCGAGAATTTCCAGCAGCAGCCCGAACTCCGCCACTCGCACGGCAAGGTCCAGAATTTCCGCTATATGGTCCTCTACGAGGGCCTGCATTCCGAGTCGCACGAGGGCGCCTACGGTCCGTTGCTGGCGTTTTCCGAAGGCGTGCCGGCCGATGGCTGGTATGAGATTCGCGTGCGCGCCGAGGCGAAGAACCGGAAGAATCCCTACGACCCCCGCGTGTTTGGCAACGATCCGGCCGCGCCTTTTCGCCTGGGCGTCGTGCCCGGCAACGCGTGCATCGGCCCGCTCCACCACGAGCAACCACTCGAGCCCTCGCTCGGCGAAGTCACGCTGCCCGACGAGAAAATCGAGTGGCAGACCTTCCGCGTGTGGCTCGATCGCGGTTTCGCGCCGCGCTTCACGTTTCCCAACGGCCCCATCGGCGCCCGCCAGAACTGGAACCGCATCCTGCGCCAATACAACTCCAGCTTCCCCGCCGAGCTGCGCAAGACCACCGGCATCGTCGAGGCGCGCGTGGTCGTGCAGCGTCACGGCTTTGTCCCGCAGATTCGCATCCACGAGGTGGAAATCCGCGGCCCGCTCGAATCCACCGGCCCCACCGCGAGCGAGCGCGCCATCTTCGGCGACAAGCCCTTCGCCCCCGAGCGCACGCGCGAGATCCTTACCGCCTTCGCCAAGCGCGCCTACCGCCGCCCCGCCACGACCGAGGAAGTAGATCGCCTCATGGCCGTCGTCACCAAGCGCCGCGCCGAGGGCCGCACCCCGCACGAGGCCCTGCGCGACGGACTCAAGGCCGCGCTCTGCTCGCCCGCTTTTCTCTATCTCGCGGATCCGGTAGCGAGTAATGGCAGAGGCGTCCCGCCTCTGGGCTCGCAATCCGCCAGACCCGAGGCCCCAGACCCCAAACCCTCCTCCTTGCCTGCCGCCTCCCGCCTCCTGTCTCCCCACGCTTTGGCCGCGCGCCTCTCCTATTTCCTCTGGAGCACGACGCCGGACGAGGAACTGACACGCGCGGCCGACACCGGCGAACTGATCTCGCCTGCCACGCTGCTCGCGCAGACGCGCCGCCTCCTCGCGAGCCCGCGCGCCGATGCATTTGTCGCGGGCCTGCTCGATAGCTGGCTCAACCTCCGCACGCTCGGCGACATGGCGCCCGATCGCGGCACGTTCACCCGCTACTACGCGCAGGGCTTGCAAGCCGCGATGCGGCGCGAGACGCAGCTCTTCACGCGCGACCTCCTCGACCGCAACGCCTCCATCGTGCGCTTCCTCGACGCCGACTACACCTTCGCCAACCGCCCGCTCGCGCGCCTCTACGGCGCCGAGGACGCCGTGCCCGCCGAGTCCGCGCACGAGTTTCGCCGCATCGCGCTCGTCGATCCGCGCCGCGGCGGCCTGCTCGGCCAGGGCAGCGTGCTCACCGTGAGCGCCAACGGCGTCGAGACCTCGCCCGTCACGCGTGGCGTCTGGGTGCTCGAAAACATCCTCGGCACCCCGCCCGCCCCGCCCCCCGACAACGTCCCCGCCATCGACCCCGACGTGCGCGGCGCCAAATCCATGCGCGAGCTCCTCGCCAAACACCGCGACAACCCCGCCTGCTACGAATGCCACCGCAAGATCGACCCCCTCGGCTTCGCGCTCGAGACCTTCGATCCCATCGGCGCCGCGCGCACCACCTACGCGAAGAGCGTGCCCATCGACACCAGCGGCGAACTCCCCAACGGCCAGCGCTTCGCCGACCTCGCCGGCCTCAAGGCCCTGCTCGTCGAGCGCAAAGGCCAGTTCGCCCACATGCTCACCGAACGCCTCCTCACCTACGCCTGCGGCCGCCGCATCGAGGCGATGGACCGCCCCGCCCTCGACGCGATCCTCGCTGCCACCAAACCCAACGACTACCCTTTCCGCGACCTCATCGAGCAGATTGTGCTGAGCGATGCGTTTCGAGGGCGGTGAAAACTCTTCTCTACGATAGTGCTGCAAAAATCCACTGGATTCATGAGTGGCAGATCTCACGGGTTTGAGATTCACGAAGGTCCAAATCTTCGTTTTCTTGAACTGGCTTTGTAGTTTATATGTATGGTTTGAGTTGACCGTCGGATGCTGGCCAAAATTCTCGGGCCATGGACGATTCCTCCAGCGCTAGCGCGGCTCCGGCGAGTCACAGTCCGCGAAATCAACTGTCATTTTTTTCTCTTCTTCTAAAGAGATCGGGTGCTGTTTTCGCGGGGGTCGCCGCTTTAATGACAGCCGGGCTAAAGTGGGACACAACTGCCAATTTAATGCTCGGCCTTCGTCCTTCGTATAATCGAGCGCTGGTCGGAGTGCGGGCACTATCAAACCCGGAATTGCCTTTTAAGGTGTTGAACGACGGCGCCAAGGAGCCAATTGAAATCAAAGTCGCTGCCTTACCGATAACTGACCCGGGATTTTCGCCGCTCATTACTTTTCTTGATTCCGATGTAGCCCGCCAAAAATGGACGCAAAATGAGCGCCTGGAACGAAAAATCGCCGGTCCTGATTCTGATGAATCCAAGTTCATTCCTCAGGTTAATTTTATGAGAGTGAAAACGATAATCTCTTTTGAAGTCGGCGGGACGAGGGCTGGCACCATTTTCCTGACACCACCGTATAAGCTCGGGGTATTTTACCCGGAAGACAGACTACGGGGCCTCTACGAGTTTCTATCCTTTGAGGAACTGAGACTAGACCTCAGGAAGTTTCACAAAGAACATCTTGAAAACATTGCAGCATGGGGTGCTGGCATCGGTGTTCTCATGGTGGTGCTCGGTTGGGTGCTTTGTAAGGTGTCTCCAAAATCGTTCCCGATTACACCACCAGGGTGACTGCATCGTATTTATTTGGCTTCTAGAAATTCCACCCAATGCGTCTCTACCTCCCTCTTTCTCTCCTTCTCTCCATCTCGGCGGCCGCCATCGCCCAAACTCCCGGCATCCCCAGCGCCGCCGACGCCGCGAAGAACCGCGCGATCAAGTGGGTCAATCCGCCCAAGCCCGGCCAGCTCCCCGAGGGCGTCACGCACCACACGTTTCACAGCGCGGCGCTCGGGCGCGACGTCGGCTACTGCATCTACCTGCCGCCCGGCTACGCGACCGACCCGTCGCGCCGCTATCCCGTCATCTACAATCTCCATGGCGCCGGCGGCAACGAGCTGCACAGCTTCTCCTCCGCGCGCGCCCTGCACGATGGCATCGTCTCCGGCCGCTGGCCCGCGATGATTCTCGTGCTGCCCAACGGCGGCTCGCACACGTTCTACAAGAACTCCGCCGACGGGAAACTCCCCGCCGAAACCCTCATCATCCGCGAGCTGATTCCGCATATCGACGCCACCTATCGCACCGTCGCCACGCGCGCCGGCCGCGCGATCGAGGGTTTCTCGATGGGCGGCCGCGGCGCCACGCGCCTCGCGATGAAATACACCGAGCTCTTCTGTTCCCTGCACAACCAGGCCGGCAACGTCATCCACCTGCTCGACCTCTACGATCCCAAGAAGCCCGACACCTACCCCAACAACTACCTCGGCCCCGACCGCGCGCGCTACGAGGAGAACGATGTTTACGCGCTCATCAAAAAGAACGCCGCCGCCATCAAGTCCGGCCTGCGCATCGCGATCACCTGCGGCACGCGCGACGACGGCCACTTGCCGACCATCCGAGACTATCACGCCGCCCTGCTCGCCGCCGGCATCGACCACACGTATCTCGAAGTCGAGGGCCTCGCCCACGAGCACGACAAGCTCGTGACGATGTATCGCACGACGTGGTTCGACTACCACGCGGAGTCGTTCAGGCGCGCGGCTGCAAAACCCTAATCGCCTTTGCAGGTCCGCCGCTTGTCGGCGCGCCGCCACCGTGGGAGCGGGTTTATCCCGCGACGAGTCGGGGCCTAAAGCCCCTCCCACAAATCAAACTCGCCCCCCGCCAGCCGATCCGTTGCGTTTGATCCATGCGCCGCCTGCCCCTGCTGCTCCTGATCGCGTTTGCCGCCGTCGCGGCCTTCGCGGCGGACAAGAAAAAGAAGCCCGGCCCCGAGGTGCTCGTCGTGGCCGATGTGCTCGTCACCCCGCCCGAGGCGGCGCGCCCGACGAAGGAGAAACCCATCCACTACATCATCCTCGGCGGGGGCGAGCGCACTCTGGGCGACTCCATCGCGGGCGAGAAAATGCCCAAGCGCGAGGAGATCACGCGCGAGTTGGTCTCCGCGTTGGGGTCGCAGGGTTTCCGCCTCACCCAACTCGGGGGTCCCGTGCCGCAGCTCGCGATCGTGTTCACCTACGGCTCAGCCAATCTCTCGACCGTCGATCTCGACGACACCGATCCCACGACCGGCGAGACCACGACCTCGACGATCACGTTCAACCACCGCGAGATCATGGCGCTCGTCGGGGCCGACAAGGCCAGCCGCCGCCTGCTCATGTCGTCCGAGGCCGACCGCATCAACGAGGCGGCGCGCGAGGACCGGCTCTACGTTTTCGTTGCCGCGCTCGACGTGGAGGCGCTCGCGAAGCGCAAGGAGAAGAAACTCGTCTGGCGCACCCGCATCTCGATCGAGTCGCGCCGTCAGTCGCTGCCGGATTCGCTGCACGTGATGCTCAAGACCGCTGCGCCTTTCTTCGGTGCGGCGACGGAGCTGCCCGTCTTCGTCGACGATGCCGACCGCCGGAAGGCCGAGGTGCAGATCGGCACGCCCGTCGTTGTGCCCGATCAACCCGCGCCCAAAGCTCCGCCGCCCGCTGCGCCGAAGAAATAACTCCACCCCGCTCCCCTTCTCATGAAACACCCCTTCCAGCTCGTTGTTCTCCTCTGCCTGCTCCCTGCCGCCTCCAACCTTTTGGCCGCAGCGGCGGCGCCCGCGAAGCCCAACATCCTACTCATCGTCGCCGATGACCTCGGCTACAACGACGTGGGTTTCCAAGGCGGGCGCGACATCCCGACACCCCACCTCGACAAACTCGCCGCGAGCGGCGTGCGCTGCACGAGCGGCTACGTGAGCTATCCGGTGTGCAGCCCGTCGCGCGCGGGCTTCATCACGGGGCGCTACCAGCAACGCTTCGGCCACGAGTTCAACCCCCGCTGGAATCCCGCGAGCACGATCGACGGGTTGCCGCTCTCGCAATCGACCATCGGCGATGCGCTGCGCGGCGCCGGCTACAAGACCGGGATCGTCGGCAAGTGGCATCTCGGGGCGCATCCGCAATTCCATCCGAACCGGCGCGGCTTCGATGAGTTCTACGGCTTCCTCGGTGGCGGCCACCGTTTCCTGCCCGGCTCGCACGTCGATGTGGAAGTCGGCGCGGGCAAGAAGATGGAGACCCACGCCGATGCGGAGCACGCCTCGCCCATGCTGCGCAACAGCGTCGAGGAGCCGGAGCCGCCCGAGCTCACCACCAAGCTCGGCGAGGAGTCGCGCAATTACGTCGAGCGCCACGCGCGCGGCGCCAAGCCGTGGTTCCTCTTCCTCTCGTTCAACGCCCCGCACACGCCGCTCCAGGCGCGCGCCGACATGCTGGCGAAGTTCGCCCACATCGCCGACGAGCGCCGCCGCACTTACGCCGCGATGGTCGCGACGGTGGACGAGGCCGTGGGCCGCGTCCTCGGCGCGCTCGATGCGACCGGCCAGCGCGAGCGCACGCTCGTCTTTTTCTTCTCCGACAACGGCGGCCCGATGACCAAGCGCAACGCCAACGCTTCCCACAACGGCATCCTCCGCGGGCAGAAGGGCGATATCTTCGAGGGCGGCATCCGCGTGCCCTTCGTCGTCTCGTGGCCCGGCCGGCTGCCTGCTGGCCGCATCTACTCCGAACCTGTGATCGCGCTCGATGTGCTGCCGACCGCGCTCGCCGCCGCCGGCACGAAACACGATTCCAAGCTGCCGCCGCTCGATGGCGTGAACCTGCTGCCCTTCCTGACCGGCGAGACCAAGACCCCGCCGCATGCGCGGCTCTTCTGGCGCATGGACGACGGCGCGGCGTTCGCGGTGCGCGAGGGCAAATGGAAGTGGTTCCGAACCTACGAAAACGCCCCGCAGCTTTACGATCTCGTCGCCGACCCGAGTGAGAAAAATGATCTTATCGCCAAGCATCCCGAGGTCGCGGCCCGGCTCGCCGCCAGCGTCGCCGAGTGGAACGGCGGCCTCGTCGCGCCCGTCTGGTTCAACAATCCCTTCGGCGGATTCATCAACCTCCCCGGTCCCGGCAAGACCGCGACACCGTGAACACCTGAATTGATTAAGCGTGATTTGTAGGGCTGCCGCTTGTCGGCAGCCGCAGCCCCCGTCACGGTTAAACCGTAACGGCCGACGGCGACCACGGGCCCTACGCAAACCTCTTTTACCATGCACCGCTACCTCCGCATCCTCGTCCTCCTTGCATCTTCCCTCGGCGCCCTGCACGCCGCCCCGGCCGCGCGGCCCAACATCCTCTACATCCTCTGCGACGATATCCGGCCCGCCGCCGTCGGCGCCTATGGCTCGGCGCACGTGAAGACGCCGCACATCGACCGTCTCGCCGCGGAAGGCGTGCGATTCGCGAATGCCTTTTGCACCACGTCGCTCTGCTCGCCGAGCCGTGCGAGCCTCCTGACCGGCCTCTATGCGCACAAGCACGGCGTGCGCGACAATTTCACGGAGCTGCCCGCCAATCGGCCCCATTGGCCCGCGCGCCTGCGCGACTCCGGCTACGCCACCGCCTACGTCGGCAAATGGCACATGGGCGAGGACAACGACGCGCCCCGCCCCGGCTTCGACTGGTTCGTCACGCACAAGGGCCAGGGCAAATACTTCGACACCGAGTGGAATCTCAACGGCCAGAAGCGCGAGGTCGTTCCCGGCTACTACACCACCGTCGTCACCGACCTGGCGCTCGATTGGCTGCGCAAGCAGACACCCGGCAAGCCCTGGGTGATGGCGCTCGGCCACAAGGCCCCGCACAGCTTCTACACGCCCGAGCCGAAATACGCCAAGACCTTCGATTCTGTCCGCATCCCCTATCCGGTTACGGCCTTCCAGCTCGACGACAAGCCGGCCTGGATGAAGCAGCGCATCAACACCTGGCACGGCATCTACGGCCCCCTCTTCGAATGGCGAAAGAAGTTCCCGGACTCGCGCCCCGAGGCCGTCGTCGATTTCGAAAACATGGTCCGCGGCTACTGGGGCACGATCCTGAGCGTCGATGACAGCGTGGGCCGGCTCCGCGCCTGGCTCGAGCAGACCGGCCAGCTCGACAACACCGTGATCGTGTTCCTCGGCGACAACGGCCTGCTCGAAGGCGAGCACGGCATGGTGGACAAGCGCACCGCCCACGAGCCCAGCATCCGCATTCCCCTCATCGTGCGCTACCCCACCCTCGCGCGCGGCCGTGTCGTCGAGAAACAGGTCCTCACCTGCGATCTCGCGCCGAGCCTGCTCGAGCTCGCGGGCGCTCCCGGCCTTGGAAAAATCGACGGCGCCTCTTGGGTGAAGCTCGCCCGCACCGGCGCCGATCCCGCGTGGCGGAGCGCCTGGTTCTACGAATACAACTACGAGAAGCAGTTTCCCTACACGCCCAACGTCCGCGCCCTGCGCACGGACCGCTGGAAATACATCCGTTACCCGCACGGCGACGGTTCGCCAGATCGTCACCTCGCCGAACTCTACGACCTCTCGGTCGATCCCGACGAGACGCGCAACCTTGCCGCCCTGCCGCAGCACGCCGCGACCGTCGCCGAGCTCCGCGCGATGCTGGCCCAGACGATAGCCGCCGCGGGCCTCACGCCCGAGACGGACAAGATGCCCCTCGACGCCGGCATCGGCACCGAGCTGCCCGACGCGAAGATTCGCTGAAGACGGAGCGCGTTGGCCACGACGCGCTTTCAAGGGCCGTGCCACAGACTGAGCGCGTTGAGGGCAACGCGCGCCCTCTCGCGGCATGACAAAGTGGAATTTCGTCAGACGAATGTGTGGAGCCGGGGCTTCAGTGTTTGGCCTGGGCGTGTAGTCTGAGCGTGGTGGTGGCTGTCGCCCCCCTTCCACCATGAAACTCCCCCCGCTTCCCCGCTGCCTCGCGTCCGTCTTCGCCAATCTCGCCAGTTCTTTCTGGGTTCTCGCCGCGGTTTCGACGTCAACGTCAGCCTCCGCCCAAGCCCCGGCGGGGACGACGGACCGCCCCAACTTCATCATCATCTACACCGACGATCAGGGCATCGGCGATCTCGGTTGTTACGGCGCGGCGGACATGAAGACACCGCACCTGGACCGGCTGGCCGCGAGGGGCGTGCGTTTCACCGATTGGCATTCGAATGCGACCGTGTGTTCACCGTCGCGTGCCTCGCTCCTCACCGGGAAATATCCGCAAAACGCCGGCATCCCCTCAATCCTCTATTCGAAGCCCGGCTTTGATGTGGCCGGCCTGCGGGCGGGCGAGACCACGCTGCCCGGCGAGTTGCGCAAGCTGGGCTATCGCACCGCCGCGGTGGGCAAATGGCATCTCGGTTCATCGCCGCACAGCCGGCCGCGCGCCCAAGGATTCGACGAGTGGTTCGGTTTTTACTCCGGCTGGATCGACTACTATTCCCACCGGTTCTACACGCTCGGCGGGCAGGCGGTTTTTCACGACCTGTGGCGAAATGACGAGGAGGTCTCGGCCGAGCCGGAATATCAGACGGAACTGCTGGGCCGTGAGGCGCGCGAGTTCGTCGCGCGGCAACCGAAGGACCGGCCGTTCTTCCTCTACCTGGCTTTCGGCGCCCCGCACTACCCGATGATGGCCCCGCAAAAATACCTCGACCGCTTTCCGGTCACGATGGATCGCGACCGCCGGATGCACTGTGCCATGGTCGCCGCCCTCGACGACGAGGTCGGGCTGCTCGTCGCCCAGTTGCAGAAACTCGGCCTCGATGAGCGCACGGTCATTTTTTTCCAAAGCGACAACGGCGCGACGGCGGAAGACCGCTCCGACCATCGCGGGCGCCCCTACCGCGGCGGGAGCAACCGCCCCTATCGCGGCTACAAGGGCAGCCTCTGGGAGGGCGGCCACCGGATGCCGGCATTGATGTGCTGGCCGGGAAAAATTCCCGGCGGCCAGGTCGTCGCCGAACTCGGCATGGCCATGGATATTTTTCCCACGTTCCTGCGCTGGGCGGGCGGCGCCGTGCCGGCCGGCCTCGACGGGGCCGACGTTGCGGGCATGGTGCAGCGTCGCGAAAAAACGCCTCATCAGGCAGTTTATTGGGACTATGAAGGTCGCGCCGCCGTGCGTGAGGGCGCATGGAAACTCCAGGTGGGACTATGCGAGGCGCTCGGTGAAACCGTGAGGCCGGAGACGTGGCTCTCCCATCTCCACGACGATCCCGCTGAGACCAAGAACTACGCTTCGGCCCATCCCGAGGTGGCCGCGGCTCTTCAAGCGAAGCTGGCGGCCTGGCAGCGCACCTGGCGCCCGGAGCCGAAGCCGACAAAGCCCTGATTTCTCCCTCACCGCGCAATCGACCATGAAACTCCCCCTCCCTTTGCTCCCGTCCCCCCTGACCATCTTGGCTGCTTGGCGCTGCTCCCCACCGCGCTTTGTCCTCCTGACCGCCATGTGCGTCGCTCCGCTTTCGGCTCAGGTGGCGCCCAAGCCAGCCACCCCGCCGGCGGGGTCTGGCGAAATCATCGAGCTCTCGCCGTTCGTAGCCACCGCGGCTTCGGACCAAGGCTACGTCGCGACGAGTTCGCTCGCCGGCAGCCGCGTGAACACCCCGCTCAAGGACATCGCCGCCCAGATCGATGTGATGACGCTCGACTTTCTTAACGACATCGGGGCGACGACCATCGAGGAGGCGGTCGCCTTCAGCACCAACAACGGCGGGGCGAACGATCAGAACACCGGCCCGAACGCCGGCATCACCACCACCCGCGCGAGCGGCCGTGCCCGCGGTTTCGACGCGATCACCAACTCCGCCGATTTCTACGCCACGAATCTCCCCAGCGATCTCTACAACGTCGAGCGCCTGACCTTCGCCAACGGCCCGCAGTCGATCCTCTTCGGCCTCGGCAATGCCGGCGGCGCCATTGACATCGCCACCAAGCGCGCGCTCTTCCGCGACACCAACGAAATCGGCGTCCGCGCCGATGACTACGGCTCCGTCCGTGGCACGCTCGACGTCAATCGCGTGCTCGTGCCGAAGAAGTTCGCCCTGCGTTTCGTCGCCGTGCGCAACGACGGCAAGACCCACGTCGAGGACGCCTTCAACCGGCAGACGCGCGCCTTTGGCGCCCTCACTTGGAAAATCACACCGACGACGACCCTGCGGCTGGCCGCGGAAAAAAGCGGCCAGCGCGCCTCAAACGCCAGCAACTTCATCGCGCAGGATTTCGTGAGTCCGTGGATCGCCGCCGGCCGGCCGCTCTACGACAACTCCAGCGGCAACGCCGCCATCACCGCCGCCGCCTTACCTCTCCTGAACCGCAACACGAACGCGCTCCGCGTCTACTCCTACGGCGGCGGAAGCCCCTCCGTCCTCGTCTGGAACGGCTCCGGTCTCACCCGCGGGCCCCATCAGCTGGCCGGCGCCATCGACACTCGCGACTCCTCGTTGATCGACAACTCGATCTTCCCGACCGATCGCGACGTGCGCGTCGGCGGCCGCATGAACATCCTCCACGGCACGCTGCTCCGCGGCGCGCTTGAGCAAAAGATCACGAACGATTTGTTCGTGGAGCTGGGCTTTAATTACGAATCCGTGGCGGAGTTGCTGGGCGGCTCTTTCGACAATGCGGAATCGCTCAACATTTTCGCCGACCCCAATCGCTACCTACCCGGCGGCACCGCCGCCGTGCGCCAGACTGCGCTGAATCCCGATGCCGGCCGCCTCTACATCGAGTCGTTTCCCACCGGCAGCGAGGTGCGCAACCTCACCAAGGAGCTTCGCCTCACGACCTCCTACGAGTTCGACTCACAAAAGCACTTCACGGGTGTCGCCCGCCACTTCGGCCGCTACCGGCTGGCCGGGCTCGTCTCGCAGCGCATCGACGAGGATCGTTCGCAGGTCTCGCGCGGCATGATTCTCGGCACGCCCTCGTTCGTCACCGGCGACCTGCTTAACAACAGCCGCTTCATCCGCTCCCGTTTCTATCTCAATCCCGAGGGCGGTTCGTTCACGGCCCGCGCCCTGCCGGGCTCGGCAGGTGGCGACAGCCGGCTGTTCGGCCCGTGGACTTTCACGGATTCGATGCGCAACGAGTCGTTTCAAGCCACCATGTTCGATCATCCGGCCGGCCGCTCCTCCGCGACCGGCGGCTCGCGCAAGGAAATCACCACCGGGATGCTCGCGCTCCAAAGTTTCTTCCTGAAGGACCGCCTCAATATCTTCGCGGGCCGGCGCATCGATCAGTTCAAAAGTTTTCTGATCGATCCGGCCGCCCTCGTGCGTGGCGACCGTGTGACGCCCGGTGATCGACAAGGGCTCTACACTCCGCTGTCTGGCACCGGATTCTCCAGCACGGCCGCCCTCGACGACAGCACGACGACGTATTCCTACGGCACCGTCGTGCACGCGCTGAGCTGGCTTTCACTCTTCGGGAGCCGCTCGAACAACACCGCGCTCCCGCCCGGCTTCCTCGACCCCGACAATCGCCTCCTGCCCGGCATCTCGAGCGAGGGTCATGATGTCGGCTTCAGCATCGGGCTGCGGCAAAACGCGATTTCGCTGCGGGTGAATTTCTACGAGGAAAACCAGCACAACCTGATCGGCGATGGGCAGGGTGTGCGCAATGCCGCAGCCGTCATCGAGCAACGCCTGCGCGGCACGGATCGCCCCGCTGGCATCGCCACCGTGCCGGCCGACGGCTACGATCCCGTCACCCGCGGCGATGTCTATCGCTCCGTCGAGGACAAGATCGGCAAGGGCATCGACGTCACGCTCGTGGCCCGCGTCACCGCCAACTGGGACTTGCGCATTGCCGGCGGCAAGCAGCAGACCCGCGTCTTCAACAAGGATCTCGACTTCGCCACGTGGACAGCGCGCCGGCTGCCGGTCTGGCAGCAGTTTGGCGGCCTCGGCTGGGATCGCGTGTCGATTTCGACCAGCGATCCGCGCACCGTGCAGCAGTATTACGATCAGATGATCGCCGCGGAGATCGTGCGCCAGCAGCTGCGCAACAACCTCCCGCGTTTCCGCCAGCGCGAGTGGCGCGGCAGCCTCTTCACCAACTATCGCTTCAGCGACGGCGCGCTCAAGGGCCTGAACCTCGGCGGCGGCGTCCGCTGGCTCGACCACACCATGATCGGCCTGCGCCAGCGGACGTTTCCGGACGGATCGAGGGGCGATGATGTGACCCAGCCGATCTTCGGGCCCTCCCTGTTCTACGTCGATGTGCTGCTCGGCTACGGTGGAAGAACCAAGCTGTTTGGCGGTCGCAACCTCGGCTGGCGCGTGCAACTCAACGTCCGCAACCTCCTCGACGCCGACGATCTTGAGCCGATCCGCGCGAACCTCGGCGGCGGTGTCCTCGACTGGGCCCGCGGCGTCCCTCGGCAAATCGTCCTCAACACCACGTTCACGTTTTGAGTTTCCGGGGGGCCTGGGCTCATTTCATCTGCGGTCATCCGATGCCCCCTTCGCTCCGCCAATCCCTGCTGCTGCTGGTGTCGTTGCTCTGCTTCGACGCCAGCCTGTCACTTCGAGCGGCGCCGCCCAACATCGTCTTCATCCTCGCCGACGACCTCGGCTGGAACGGCATCGGGCCCTACGGCAACAAGCACGTGGACACGCCGCACCTCGACCGCCTCGCGCGCGAGGGCATGACATTTCACCGAGCCTACGCGGAGGCGCAGTGCTCGCCCACGCGCGGCGCTTTCTTTAGCGGCCAGTGGCCCGCGCGCACCGGCATGTTTGCCGTCACGAGCGAAATGGATCCCTTCGCCGCGCCGCTCACGCCGCCGCCACACGCGATGGCGATGCCGCCCTCGACCGCCTCGCTCGCGCTCATGCTTCGCTCCGCCAGCTACGCCAACGGCCTGAGCGGCAAGTGGCACATCGGCGACGGCACGAACGCCGCCCAGCTGCGGGCCCGTGATAGCGGGAAATATTTTGATCGCTACGGTTTCGACTTCGTCGGCACGGGCGCCAACGCCTCCCCCGAGAAGGACAAGTCCGTCGCCGGCATCACCGATGATCTGCTGGGCTTCATCGAGCGGAATCGCGGCCGCCCCTTCTTCGCGTTCTTTTCCCATCATGCGCCGCACACCGCGCTCGAACCGCCCCGGGCGCTGGTCGAGAAATACGTCGCCCGCGGCCTGCGGAAAAGCTCCACACCGGAAACCGTCTATGCCGAGCGCACCACCGCCGACTATTACGCGACGATCGAGCATCTCGACACCCATATCGGCCGCGTGCTCACGCTTCTCGACCGGCTCGACCTGGCAAAGAACACGATCGTCATCTTCACGTCTGACAATGGCGGCCTCAACCGCGCCGCCGACATGGCCCCGCTCCGCGGCAACAAGGGCATGCCCTACGAAGGCGGCGTGCGCGTGCCGCTGCTCGTGCGCTGGCCCGGTCGGATCACCGCCGGCTCGGCCAACGCCGTGCCCGTCCACTTCATCGACTGGTATCTTACCTTTGCCGCGATTGCAGGCGCGAAGCTCCCGACGACCCAGCGATTGGACGGCGAGAATCTCGTCCCGCTGCTGACCGGCACGGGCCGCCCCGCCCGCGATACGCTCTACTGGCACATGCCCACCTACACGACGCCGTTTGGACGCACCCCCAGCTCGGTCATTTTGCGCGACGGCTGGAAACTCATCCACTACTTCGGCGACTTCCTCGATGTCGCCGGTGCGGTGCCTGAAAACCAAGGGGCCTACGGCAAGCTCATCCTTGGCGCCCGCACCGAACTCTACCACCTCGACGCCGATCCTTCCGAGACGCACAATCTCGCCGAGAAGGATCCAGCCAAGGCCGCCGAACTCATGGCAGCACTGAAAAGATTCTGGTTGGAGACCAGCGCCGCCCTACCCGTGCCCAACCCGACCTACCGCGCCGATAATCCTGCTTGGTGGCAACGCGCCGCGGCCCCATCATCTCCAAAATAATCCACCCATGCGTTCCCTCTTCCTTCTCTCCGCCCTGCTTCTTTCGTCCTTCACGATGGCGCATTCCGCCACCCGCGCGGGGCAGCCCAACATCATCTTCATCCTCAGCGACGATCTCGCGCAGGGCGACGTGGGCGTCTACGGCCAGAAAATAATCCAGACCCCGCGGCTCGATCGCATGGCGCGCGAGGGCACGCGCTACACGCAGGCCTACTGCGGCACGAGCGTCTGCGCGCCCTCACGCACTTCGCTGATGACCGGCCTGCACAGCGGCCACGCCCCGGTGCGCGGCAACTGGGAAGTCCCCGTCGAGGGCCAGCTCCCGCTGCCCGCCGGCACGGTCACGATCGCCAGTGTGCTCAAGTCCACCGGCTACGCCACCGCGGTGATGGGCAAGTGGGGCATGGGGATGTTCGACACCACCGGAAGCCCCTTCAAGCAAGGCTTCGATCATCACTTCGGCTACAACTGCCAGCGGCACGCGCACTCGTATTTCCCCACCTATCTCTATCGCGAGGGTCGGCGCTTCGATCTCCCCGGCAACGATGGCAAGGGTGTCGGCCGGACATTCGCGCAGGATTTGATCCAGAACGACGTGCTCCAGTGGGTGCGCGCCAAGAAGGATCAGCCGTTTTTTCTTTTCTACGCGATCACGCTCCCGCATGGCCGCCACGAGATCGACGACTTCGGGATCTACGCCGACAAACCTTGGTCGCCGACGCAGAAAGCCTACGCCGCCCAAGTCACCCGCCTCGACCGCGACATCGGCCAGCTCCTCGATCTGCTTGCCGAACTCGGCATCGAGAAGAACACGCTCGTCATCACCGCCGGCGACAATGGCTCCTCCTTCGAGCCGACTTCCGAGATGGGCAAACTCTTCGATCAAGCGGGCAACGGCCTGCGCGGCTACAAACGCGGCATCTACGAAGGCGCGCTCCGCCAGGCCGCGATTGCGCGCTGGCCCGGTGTGATTCCCGCCGGCCGCGTCACCGATGAGCCGTGGGCCTTTTGGGATGTCTTGCCGACCGCCGTCGAGCTGGCCGGGGCCAAGCTCCCCGCAGGCTATCAGACCGACGGCCATTCGCTGGTTTCTTTCCTGCGCGGCGGCCCCGCGCCGCAGCGCGAGTATTTCTATTGGGAGCTGCACGAGCAGGCCCCGGTGCAGGCCGTGCGCTTCGGCCAGTGGAAGGCCGTGAAGCCGCGCCACGACCGCCCGATCGAGCTCTACGATCTCGCGACGGACGCCGCCGAGTCGCGCAACCTCGCCGCCACGAAACCCGATCTCGTCGCGCGGGCCGAGTCGTTGATGAAGGCGGCGCACAAGCCGGATCCGAAGTGGCCGCTGACGGGTCGGGCCGCCGCACGGGACGCCGATCGGGCGGCCAACAAGAAGAAGTAGCGGCGGCGCTCTCATTGCCTGCACGACATTCTTGTCGCCCCGCCGGCCGCCGGTCCCCACCGTGCGCGCATCCTGCTCCGCGCCGCAGCCCCATGCATCGCCGCGAATTTCTCACAGCCCTTTCTGTCTTCGCTTCCGCTCGCGCCGTCCTCGCCGCGGGAGGCGCCTCGGCGTCGCGGATCGGGCTCTGCTCTTTTTCCAGCCATCAACACTGGCGCGCCGTTGGCGTGAAACACCCCGGTGTGAAGTTTTCCGATGCCCTCGGTTTCTACCGCTACGCGCGTGAACTTGGCGGCATGGGGGTGCAGACCGGCCTGCGCGGCGCCACGGCCGCGACCGCGCGCGAATTGCGGGCGGAGGTGGAGCGCGACGGCGGCTACTACGAGGCCGAGTTGCGTCTGCCGCGACAGGACAGCGAGACCGAGGCATTTGAAAAAGACGTGGCGCTCGCCCGCGAGGCCGGGGCCACCGTCGCGCGCGCCGTCTTCACCAGCGGTCGGCGCTACGAGGAATTCAAGACCGCCGCCGACTTTCAGGCATCCTACACGCGCGCCCGTCTCAGCCTCGCCCGCATCGAGCCCATCGCCCGCCGCCACCGCCTGAAGATCGCGATCGAAAACCACAAGGACCTCACCGCCGACGAACAGGTCGCGCTGATCCGCGGCCTTTCCAGCGAATGGATCGGCGTGCTCGTGGACACCGGCAACAACCTCGCGCTGCTCGAGGAGCCCTACGGGACGATGCAGGCGCTCGCGCCGTTTGCGTTCAGCGTGCATCTGAAGGACATGGCGCTGCAGCCCGCCCCAGATGGCTTCCTCTTGAGCGAGGTCCCGCTCGGCACCGGTTTCCTCGATCTGCCACGCATCGTGTCCACGCTCCGGGGCGCCAATCCCGCGCTCGTGTTCAACCTCGAGATGGCCACGCGTGACCCGCTGCGCATCCCGTGCCTGACCGACGGCTATTACGCCACTTTTCCCGCCGACTACCGCGCCCGCCTCCTCGCCCCCGCGCTTGATCGCGTGAAGGCCAATCCGCCCCGCGGCCCCGTCCCCGTCGTCGCCGGCAAATCGACCGATCAAATCCTCGCTGAGGAAGAGGCCAACAATCGCCACGGCCTCGGCTGGATGAAAACCCATCTTCGCACATGACCCAACACGCTCCCCTCCCGGGCCTCAAACTCTTCAATCTCACTGGCCGCACGGCCCTCGTCACCGGCGGCTCCAAGGGCCTCGGCCTCGCGATGGCCGCCGGCCTCGCCTCCGCCGGCGCCGAGGTGATGCTCGTCAGCCGCCACCGCGAGGAGGCCGAGGCCGCCGCCGCCGCGCTCGCGCGCGACCATGGCCGGCGCGCCTTTGGCCACGCCGCGGATGTCACCGTGTCGGCGCAGGTCGACGCCATGCTCGCCGCCGCCGAGCGCGCCATGGGCCGCGTGGATATCTTAATCAACAGCGCCGGTATCAACATCCGCGGCCCGATTGCCGAGCTCACGCCCGAGCAGTTCACGCAGGTGATGACCGTCAACGTCACCGGCACCTGGCTCTGCTGCCGCGCGGTGTTTCCCGGCATGCGCGCGCGCAAGTGGGGCCGCATCGTCAACCTCGCGAGCGCCCTTGGCCTCGTAGGTCTCGCCGGGCGCACGCCCTACACGGCGAGCAAGGGCGCCATCGTGCAGATGACGCGCACGCTCGCCCTGGAAGGCGCGGCGGACGGCGTCACCGCCAATTCCATCTGCCCGGGGCCGTTCCTCACCGACATGAATCTCGCCATTGCCGACACGGAGGACGGGAAAAAATTTGTCGTCGGCGCCACCGCGCTCAAACGCTGGGCCCGCCTCGAGGAAATTCAGGGCGCGGCCATCTTCCTCGCCAGCGACGCCTCGAGCTATGTCACAGGTGCCGCCCTCGCCGTCGATGGCGGCTGGACGGCGCAATAAATCTCATCCCTATGCGCCGCTCGTTTTTTGCCTTAGCACTGGTTCTCCTGGCCACCCTGCACCTCGCCGCCGCCGCACCGCGTGCCCGTCCGAACATCGTCGTCATCTTCATTGATGACATGGGTTGGGGCGACTTCTCCTGCTTCGGCAATCCCGACGCCAAGACGCCCCACATCGACCGCCTTGCCGCCGAGGGCATCCGCTTCTCGCAGTTCTATGTCAACTCGCCGATCTGCTCGCCTTCACGCTGCGCGCTCACCACCGGCCAATATCCCCAACGCTGGCGCATCACTTCGTTTCTGAACAACCGCGCCGACAATGCGCGCCGCGGCGTCGCCGACTGGCTCGACCCCCAGGCTCCGACACTCCCGCGCCTGCTGCAACAAGCGGGCTACGCGACGGGGCATTTTGGGAAATGGCATCTCGGCGGCCAGCGCGACGTCGCCGATGCCCCGCCCATCACCGCCTACGGCTTCGATGCCTCGCTGACCAATTTCGAGGGCATGGGTCCCAAGCTTCTGCCGCTCACGCTCAAGCCCGGCGAAACCGTCGCCGGCCGCATCTGGGCCGACGCCGAGCGCCTCGGCTCGCCTGTCACGTGGATGCAGCGCTCGCAAATCACCACGGGCTTCGTGGATGCCGCGCTCACTTTCATCGATCAGGCTACGCACGAGAAAAAGCCTTTCTACGTCAACCTCTGGCCGGACGATGTGCACAGTCCCTTCTGGCCCCCGGTCAGCGAATGGCGCGACGGCACCAAACGCGGTCTCTATCTCTCCGTGCTCGAGGCCATGGATCGGCAATTCGGAAAACTCTTCGACCGCCTCCGCGCCGATCCCGCCCTGCGTGACAACACGCTCGTGCTCGTCTGCTCCGACAACGGGCCCGAGCCCGGGGCCGGCAGCGCCGGGCCTTTCCGCGGGGCCAAGACCACACTCTACGAAGGCGGTGTGCGCTCACCCCTGATCGTGTGGGGTCCGGGCCTGATTGCGGCCCGCTCGGCCGGTTCGCACGACGAGACCTCGGTGCTCGCGGCCTTCGACCTGCCGCCCTCCTTGCTCGCTGTCGCCGGCGTGCCCGCTTCGCGCGAGATCGCCTTCGACGGCGAGAATCATGCCCCCGCTCTCCTTGGCCGAGGCGCAGCCAAACGCGCCGCCCCCATCATGTGGCGTCGTCCGCCCGATCGAAAAACGTGGCCCCCGGCTTTCACTGAGCCTCTGCCCGACCTGTCCATCCGTGACGGCGACTGGAAACTCCTCTGCGACTACGACGGGACGAAACCACAGCTCTACGACCTCGCCACCGATCGGGGTGAGACGCGTAATGTCGCCGCCGCCCAACCGGCGATTGTAGCCCGGCTCACAACCACGGTCGTTGCCTGGCACCGTTCGCTCCCACCCGACCGTGGCCCCGAGATCGCCGCCGAACCCGCTGCGGCGAAAGCGAAGAAAAAAGCCAAGTAGCGCGGCGCCTGCTCAACGCCGTGTGAATAGCGGCACCACGCTCATCCCCAGCACGTCGATCAGGCCCTTGTCGGTGAGGCGCAGCTCGGGGATGACGGAGAGCGGCAGCAGGTTGAAGCCCATGTAGGGCACCTTGCAGCCTAGCTTGGTCCACGCGCGCTTGAGCGCGGTCGTCTCCTTGGCGACGACGGGCGCACGCTTGTCAGACAACAGGCCCGCGATCGGCAGCGCCACACTCGCGATCACCTTGCCACGCTGCACCACGCAGACACCGCCGCGCAGACGCTTCACGGTGGCCAGGGCGAGATGCATGTCGGGTTCGTTGGTGCCGGCCATGACGATGTTGTGCGCATCGTGGCCGACGCTGCTCGCGACCGCGCCATCCTTGAGCCCGAAGTCACGGAGCAGGCCATGGCCGACGCCGCCGTTCTTCCCGTGGCGCTCGATGACCGTGAGGAAACAGAGATCGGTCTTTTCAAAGTGATCCGCCCATGACACTGCGACGGGCAGCGCGACAGTGTCGTGCGCCGTCAGGATGCCCGGCGGGACGAGCCGGATGACGTTGGCCGTCACGGCCTGCTTCGGAAGCGCCGGCGTGAGCGTGGCGCGCGCCGGCAATTTCACGGTCGCATAGGCCGCGCGGGGATAGCGGTAGCGCTTGGTCATCGCCTGATCCAGGAGGGCGGTTGGCTTGCGCCGGTCCACGACGAGTTCGCCGCCATACCAAGTGCTCTGCACCTCAAGCGCGTCGTTCAACAACACCATGTCCGCCCGGCGCGCCGGAGCGAGGCCGCCGAACTCGCCGTCCATCGCGTAGCGCGTCGCCGGGTGCAGCGAGCCTAGGCTCCACGCTGTCGTCGTCTTGAGCCCGGCCGCGACCGCCTGCCGCACGACCCAGTCCATGCCGAAGAGAAACAGATCATCCGCGTCGCGGTCGTCGGTGCAGACGCAAACGCGCTTGGGATTCGCGCCCAGCTCGGTGACGGCTTTGATGGCCTGCGGCAGCGAATGCCAAGGCGTCAGGGGGTTGCCGCCGCGGAGAAAGATCCACACGCCGTTCTCCAGAAAATCCCCCGCAATCTCACGATCGATGGCCTCGTGCGTGTCGGTGATGCCGCTCGCGGCGCCGGCCGCGACAAACTGGCGCCCGTAGATGTGGCCGCACACGGGCCGGCCCCGCTTGAGCGCCGCCGCCAGGATCGCATGGCTGCGCGCGTCGCCCATGGCGACGGAGATGTAGTCCATCTTTTCGCCCAGCGCCGCGGCCTCGGGCCAGCGATCAAAGATCCGGCCGATCTTCGCGGCCGTGAGATCGCCCCCGGCAGTCTCGAGTTTCGCATTCGTCGCGGGCACCGTGCTGGGCACGGTGAGATAGATGGAGAGCGGCGCGCGCCGCGCATCCTGGAGCATCCACTCGATGCCGGCGACATCGCACACATTGCCGATTTCATGACTATCGCAGAAAACGGTGGTCGTGCCATTCAGCAGCGCCGCCTCCGCGAAGGCGCACGCGGTCATCATGCTGCTCTCGATGTGCACATGCGGATCGACAAGCCCGGGGGCGACAATGCCGCCGCGCACATCCCGGACCTGCGCGCCGGTGAGCTTGGACTTCTTGTAGTCGCCGGCCCGGCGCACCACCGCGACGCGACCGCCCTTGATCCAGACCTCGCGCTCGCGGTGCATGCGCTCGGTGTAGGTGGAGAGGACGCGCGCCCCCGTGATCACGAGGTCCGGTGCTTCGCGCCCCATCGCCACGGCGGCGAGCGTGCGGGTCATCGTGTGCAACGGGGCGACGGAGAAGCGCGTGAGCATGAGTCCAACAGAGCAGGCTTCGCGCCCATGGCGAAGCGCTTTTTCGCGAGCGGCAGCCGTGATTACGTGCCCTCGTAGAGGGCGGCGAGAGCGAGAAGCAGTTTCTCCAGCTCCTTGAAATATTTCTCCTCATTCATCTTCGCCTTGCGTTCGCGCAGGGCTGATATCTCCAGCTCGAGCTTGTCGCGCTGCGCGCGGATCGCGGGGGGGAGCTGGAGTTCTGCGGTGCTGCGCACGAGGTGGAACTGGTGCGCACGGACGCCGTCGAGCGCGGCGCCGTCGCGGGCGCGCTTCGTCGCGATCACGCCGCGGAACCAGTCGGCGGGGGTGCCGAGGCCGTCGCCGTTGTCGTCGAGCAGGGCGTGCTCGGTCGCGAGGCGGTTCTCCGTCTTGTAGAACTCGGTCGTGCGGTGTGACGCGCTGAGGAAGGACTCGAGCAGGGAAATCTGCCCGTCCTTGTCGAGGTCGCTCTTCGGATCAGTGATGGCCTCGGCCAGGAACTTGCCAAAGCGCGCGTAGTTTTGCTCGTTGCCGCTGCGCGTGGCGCTCACCACGACGCGCTGCGGCGACGAGAGCCGCGCGAGGAACGGCGCGCTGGACGAGGTCGTGTCGATGACGGCGAGCGGACGCTTGAAGGGCTTGAGCCATTCGGCGAGTTCGGCCGAGGCGACATCCGGGCCGCGAAGGTTAATCTTCGCCTCCTTGCCGTCGAACGTGCCGTGGCCGGCGATGACGAGCCACAGCTCCCCCTCGCCTTCCTTCGGTTCGGCGGCCAGGACCTGCTGCAGACGCTCGCGGTCGGCCGTGCCGCCGGCGTCGAGGCCGATCGCGACGTGGCGCGCGCCGGCTTGCGCACTGGCCTTGGCCCACGCCTCGGCCTGCGCGGTGATCTCCGGGGCGAAGTCGGCTTCACCGGCCGCACCGGCCACGAAAATGACCGTGGCCTGCTGCGCGGCGGCGAGCGGCGCGAGGGCCGCGAAACACAAAATTCCGATCAAACGCGAAATGATCATGGCAGGCCTTTCCAGCGGCGCAGGCCCCACTCGGCCAGAAGGCACGCGAGGGCGAAGCCAAACATCAGCGGCGTGTGCCACGCGGGATAGGACCACGTCTCCATCACCGGCGCGCGCAATTCGGGCAGGCGCTTCACGAAGCTCTCCAGGTCTGCCGCCGCCACGACCTGGCCGCCGGTCTTCCGCGCGATGTCCTCGAGCAAGGCGACGTTGGGCGAGAGGGAGCGAAACTCCTCCGCCGCGAGATCGGTGCTCCAGCCGGCTTCGGCGCGGCCGAGATCCGCGCCGGTATTATTCTTCACCGTGGCCACTGCCTGGTAGCCGCCGGTCTGGCGCGGCACGTAGGTGACTTGGTAGAGGCCGGGCTCGCTCAGCGCCGGCTCCGCCTCAAGCTTGATGGCGGCGCCCGCGGCGCCGGTCGTGCCTTCGAAGACGACCGGCTCAATCTCGACGAGCACCGCGGCCTCGTCCACGGGTTGGAATTTCTCGTCGCGCACGCGCACTTGCACGCGCACTGCGCCATTGGCATCCGCCGCGATGGGCTCGACCGTGCATTGCACGCGCGCCGGCACATCGGACACGAGCCAGCGAACCATCTGGCGCCACGCGCGATCGGCATCGACGCGCTTGACGGCGTCGCGCATGCCCCAGAGCCAGATGTCGCCAATCATCAGCGCGGCGCTGCGGCCACGGCCGAAGCGCTGCGTGGCAAGCGCCGGCAGCTCGGCGCCGCGCTCATCACGCACGGTGGCGATCAGGCTCGCGCCTGGCTTGAGGCCGCGCACGCGGTTGAAGACCTCGAATTTCGGCATGCCTTCCAAGCGCGTCCGCTCGTCGGCCTCGGTTTCGTTGAGCCGGGCCCAGGCTTGGAGCCACCCCTCGCGAGCCAGTTGGTAATTCACCGGGCCGGGTGGTTCGGCCCCGCCTTCCGGCAGATCGAGATAAACGGGCAGCGCGTCGCCGATCGGCGTGCGGTGGTAGTTGCCCTCGCGAAAACTCTCCATGCCACCGAGCATCAGCAGGCCGCCGCCCCGCTCGGAGACAAACTTGTTGAGCAGCTGCGCCTGATCGGGGGCGAAATACTCCGCCTCCACATCGTCGAGGATCACCGCATGGTAGCCGTAGAGATCCTCGGGCAGGCGCGGGAAACCGGCGCGCAGCTCGTGCTCGTCGCGGGTGTTGAGCCGGATGAGCACGGGTTGATCGTAGCGCTGCACATCCTCGGGCGCCTGCTGGCCGAAGCCGCGGAAGAGCGGGTTGCTCGTCTCGCCGGCGCGGCCGCGGAACTCGAACTTGGGCTCGCGTTTCGCGATGCGGATGAGCGCCACGAGCTGCACCTGCTCGTCCTCCTGCACGGCGCGGTTGAGGAACTTGAATTCCCAGTTCGGCCGGCCGGAGACGTAGAGCACGCGATACGGGCCCTGACCACGGTCAACGGCCACGACGCGCGCGTTGTTGGCGAGTGTCGCCTCCTCGCCTGGCGGCGTCGGCGCGCCGGGCACGGGCGTCTCGGTCGGCGTGCTCGCCCGCACTTGATAAAACGAGAGGCCGGGCTTCTCCGGCTTGAGCTGGAAACGAAACGCAATCGCCTCGCCGTCCCCGCGTGCATCAGCCGTCTGCTCCTGCACCACGCGCCCCGAGCGATCGACGAGCTGCGCCTTGATCGGGCGGCCGCGGAATCCGGTGGCCATCACATCGGCCTGCAATGACACGGGCGCATCCTCGAACGAGGTCTGCGTGACCGCCACCTGCTGCACCGCGATGTCCTTCACCGCCCCCGCGCGGCCGATCACGACCGGATAGATCGGCGGCAGGCCCCGCAGGTCGGGCAGCACTCCGCCGGCGAGATCGGTGGCGTTGCCATCGGTGAAGAGGAAAGCGCCGGCGAGTGGCCGGCCCTGGAAACGGTCGCCCAGGGTCTTCAGCGCCGAGGCCAGCGCGGTCGAGCGGCCCTCGAAGGTCAGCTCCGAAAAATCCCGCGTCGCCTGCAGCCGCGCGTCGAACAGATAGCGACGCACATCAAAGTTCGTCGCGAGCGCCCCCTGCCAGGCGGAGTCAGTGGCATCGACGAGCTGGCGCAGGCCCTCCCCGCGCGTCGCGCTTTCGCCGCGATCGCGGACTTGGAGACCCTGGCTATTGTCGGCCACAACCGCAAAGAGGTTCGCGCCCGGCCGTGCCCGCTGGCCCAGCCAGAGCGGTTCGAGCAGGCAGAGGGCGAGCGCCGCGAGGCCCAGGGCCTTGAGTCCGAGGCAGACCCAGCGCAGCGGATGGCCGGCCGCGGCGCGATAGCTCCACGTGAGCACCAATGCCGCCACGGCCGCGAATAGAAGCACAGGCACAAGCCAGTGCAGGGCGGAGAGTGTGAGGGAGGAGGTCATGCGCGGACGGGCGGATTATTTTTCGGTAGCCCGCCTCGTGAGAGGCGGCATTCTCTCGCGCTCAAACCGACGTCGGTCCCGGCTCTCACGAGCCGGGCTACAAAAAACCGGCTCCTCGTAGCGGCGGGCGTCCCTGCCCGCCGAGGTTCGACGAGCATCCCGAACCGGCGGGCAGGGACGCCGGCCGCTGCAGAGAGGCTGAAATCGACTAATCTCATTTGTCCTTCCCCAGTTCCTCGTAGTAGCGGCGCACGGATTCGGCGAAGCGGTTCGGCACCGGATCGCGATCGATCGGGGTGAGGGTCTGCTTCGAGTCGCGGCGCGCCAGCTCTTCGGCCACGCGGTTTCGCACCTCGACGAGCGGCTTGATGATCTCGAGCTGCACGACCGTCCAGTCGGGCTTCTTCTGATCCTGGCGGAAATCGCGCCGCAGCGTGCGGGCGCGCTCGCGGGCCGCGGCGAGGGCGTTGCGCATCTCGGGCGTCTCGACGAGGTCCTCGACATCGCGCAGGCGCTCGTTCCAGCGGTTGAAATTCTCGCTCGTGAGGGGGCCGACATTCACTCGCCCACCCTCCCAGCCACCAAGGCCGCCCCCGCGATCGTTGCCGACGTTGAAGGCATTGCCGATGTCCAGTCCTCCGCGTTCGTTGCCGTCGCGGCCTTCGCGGGGATTCAGATCCCCGCGGTTGCGCGCATCAGCGAGTTGACGCTGGCCGCCCCGACCGCCTCCTTGGCCGCCCTCGGCCGAACCCTCGCCTGGCTGCTGACCTTGGCCCTGCTGTCCGCCCGGTTGCTGGCCGTCGGCCTGTGCGGTCTGTTCACCGGGCTGCTGACCCTGGCCGGGTTGTTGACCGGGCTGTTGTCCGCCCGGCTGATTGCCGCGACCGGCCGTCTTCTGCTGGGAACGCTCACCACGCTGGCCGGGTTGCTGGCCCTGCCCTTCACTCTGGCCCTGGCCTTCGCCGGGTTGCTCACCCTGTCCCGGCTGGGAAGGATCATTCTGGCCCGGCTGCATGCCGGCCTGACGCTGGTCGCCTTCGCCGCGGCGTTGGCCGGGGCGGTTGCCTTGCTTTTCGGCGTTGGACTGCTCGCCCCCGGGCTGCTGGCCGCCGGCCTGCGCGAGTTCACGGCGGAGCTGATCGGTGAGGGCGTCGAGTTCGTTCTGCGCGAGCTTGAGTTGCTCGGCATCGTCGCCGAGCACGCTTTCGGCGGCGCGCTCGACGCCGCGGCGTAGATCGTCGATTTCGTTGCGCGCGCTCTGCGCGGCCTGCCGCGCCTGTGGCAGATGGCCGTCCTTGAGCAGATCGCGGGTGAGCTGCAGGGCCTTGCCACCCTCTTCGCTTTCCGCGGTCTTGTTGAGCCGGTCATAGAGGTCGCGGGTCATGCGCCCGCTGTTGAGGAGTTCGTTGCGGGCCTGCTTCACCGTCGCGGCATCATCGCCCGAGACCTTGCGCACGCTGTCGTAGAGCTGGCGCGAGAGGAGCGGCTCGGTGTTCTCGGCCTGCTCGGAAAGCTGCGTGGCGCGATCGACGAGGCGGTTCATGCGGTCGCGCTGCTCGCCGAGCTTGTCGTCAAGTTCCTTGCGGTCGTCGGAGTCGCCGAGGGTCTTGCGGCGACTGCGCTCGCCGCCGTTGGCCATCTGATCGATCTTCTGGCCGAGTTCCTCCTGTTCGCGGGAAAGCTCGCGGGCTTCGTTGCGCATCTCGCGGAGGTCATCGGCAAACTGGTTGGAGTTCTGCTTCCGGAGGTCGTCGCGCATCTGCTGCATCTGGCGCTGCGCGCGCGTGCCGGAGGCGAGCGCCTGCGCGACGGAGCCTTGCTCCGCGGCGTCGGCGGCCTTCTGCAAATCCTCGCGCGTCTGATCGAGTTCCTGCCGCTGCTGCGACATGCTCGACTGGTTTTCCGCGCGGTCCATGCGCTGCTTCACCTCGTCGGCGTCGGCCAGCATCTGGCGCTGCTCCTCCTCGAGGCGCTTGAGGCGGCGCTTGAGCTCCTCGCGCTGCTGCTCGGTCTGCGCCTCCTGCAGCGCGGTCTGAAGTTCCTTCAGGCGCTCGTTGATGTCCTGCTGCCGGCGGGCGAGTTCCTGGAGGCGGTTGATCACGGCCTGCTGCTCGCGGCGCTCCTGGCTCTGCGGGGCCTTGGCCTGCCGCTGGGTCTCGTAGCGCTTGTCCGCCTGCTTGAGGTCAAGCTGATCAATCTGGCGCTGGTTGCCCTGTTTGCCGCCGCCTCCGCCGCCGCCCTTCTTGTTGCGGGTGACGTTGGTCTCGCGCGCCTGGAGGCGGAGGAGCGCCTGGTAGGCGGCCTGTTCCGCGGGCAGCGCCTGCGCGAGCAACGCGGGGTCCTTGGCAGCGTCTTTCAGTTTCTCGACCGCCTTCTCCATCTCGGCGATGGCGGTCTTCCAATTCGCCTGCGCGCGCGGCGACCGGGCCTCCTCAGCGGCTTCCTGCGCCTGTTCGAGCGCCTGCTCCTGGCTCTCGCGGACAATCTTGGCATCCGCCTCATAGGCGGGCGTGCGGCCTTCACGCTGAAGGCGCCAGGTGGCGCTGATGATTTGCTTTTGCAGCTCGGTGAGCTTGCGGGCCTCGGCCCCCTGGCCGCCGCCCTGCTGTTCGCCCTCGCCGGATTCCATGTTCTGGCTCTCGCGGAAAATTTCGTCGAAGGGCCGCACCTCGCCAAAGAACAAATCGCCCTGCGTGCGGCGCGGCTTGCCGTCAGGCCCGATGTCCTCGGCCCAGACGAACCACGACACGAGGTCGTCGGGCTTGGCGCCGAGCTCCTCGAGCTTCAGCAAGTGCGAGAACCCTTTCTTTTCCTTCGCGCCAGCGTCTTTGCCGAGTTCGAGAAACTTCGGCTCCGCCCCGCCGATGGAATAGGCCAGTCCGAACGCCGCCGTGCCAAAATCGTCCCACACCGTGCCCTCAAACGCCACCTCCTCGATGGCCGACGGGCGCACATCGCCGCGCGGCGACGCGAGGCGCAGCTCCGGCGGCCGGTTGGGCTGCACATCGATCACGAAGGTCGAGTTCACCTTGTTGGCGCGACCCTCGGTGTCGATGAGCTGGAGATCGTAGGTGAGGCTCTTGGCCGGGGAGAGTTCACGCAGCGTCGCGACGGCCTGGTCGGGCGAGACCGTGAGCGCGATTTCCGTCTTCTTGCCGTCGCGCGCGACGAGTTTGGCGGACTTGACGGGCTTGTTGAGCTGGAGCGAGAAGTCCATCTTCGTGCCCTCGACGGCGCTGACGCGGCGCGTGTCCTCGATGCGCTTGGGCGCGAGCTTGGTGTAGCCGGGAAACGCGAGCTCCACGTCGGAGCGCACGAGCTTCGGGTGCTCGAAGACCGTCACCTTGAAATCCCGCGTGCGCTCGCCGCGATACTCGAGGTGATAGGAGAATTCCTTCGTGACCTCGGGCAGGCTGGCGCCGAAGACCGGATCGCCGAGGCTTTTCACGAGCGTCACCGCGCGCGGGGCGGCGCCGCTCTCGCGGATCACCATGCTGACATTCGGCGGCAGCGCCCCGCCGAACCGCGCGAGCACCACAAACGAATCCCCGCGCTCCACGCTCGCATCGCCGGGTGTGACGGCCACGCCGTCGGCGCCGACCCATTGCGGCTTCTCGCCGTGGATCGTCGTCACGCGCAGGTGGGAGAGCGCGTAGATGAAACCGCCGAGCGCCAGCACCTGCATGAACGCGCCGGCCACCAGCCGCGACCTGGGCACGACCCCGCGCCAATCCTTCTGCTGGCTCTTGCTCACCGCCTCCTGGATGACGCGATATTGGAGATAGCCCGGCTCCTGGCCCGATTCGATTTGTTGCTGCACGGCCGTGAGCAGCACGCCGTTGAGTTCCGGGTTCTGCTGCTCGATCCGTCGCGCGATCCAGCGCAAATCGGGCGCGCGCGAGAACTGCACAAAGATCACGATCGTCGCGGCGACCGCCGTGAGGGCCATCACGATCGGCAGCACGTGGCGCGAGGCGCCGCCCGTCGCGCCCAGCGCCCAGACCAAGGCCACGGTGACGAGGGCCGCCACCGCCCAGCAGACGGCGAGCGCGCGCCACACGGCGACCCAGCGGAAACGTTTGGCGACACGCAGCAGGCGGGATTTCAGGAAGTCTTCTTTCATGGGTTTGCTCCTTCGGTTGCGAGGGCGGCGCGCCGGGCGGTGCGGCCCGCAAGGACCGACTCGATCAGCAGGACGGCAAGCGTCGCCACGATAAACCAACGCCAAAGTTTCTGCCGGCTCTCGGCCTCGATGCCTTGCAACAGCGACTTCTTCTCCGCGGGCACCACCGCCTCGACCTTCGCCTTGGCCACGGGCACGCCAAGCTGCTCCAGCTCGTCCGGACCGAGCGGCGCAGTCCGGCTTTCGTTGGCGTCGAGGTTCACGGCAAAGCGCCGCGGGCGCAAACCGCCGGTGACCTCATAGATGCCCGGCTGCGTCGTCGCCAGAAACTCACCTTTGGTGATCGTAACGACGCCACCACCCGGCGGCTTAACTGTAAGCATAACATCCTCAGACTTCACCACCACGGGCGCACCATTTCCTACATCAATGGACATCGGCGCGCGATCAGTCGGCAACACGACCTCGTCTCCCACGAAATACTGAGAAGCGAAGCTCGCCACGCCACCCGCCTGCTCCAGCAGAGACCACATGAGCGGCACAAACTTTGACGACACCGCGAGCTGGCTGTCGTCCGGCTGCCAGCCGCTCGCGATCGCGTAGATTCGGCCACGGCCGACGGGCACTTCCGCCACCGCGGGATCGCCGTGGTCGAACTTGGCCACCATGCGTGCACCGGCGACGCCGCTCAGGTCGAGTTTCCGGAATTTCCAGAAACGGATCTTGGTGAAATCGCTGAACCGCGGATCGGCGAACGCCGCAAAGAGCGGATGTTGAAAATCGATCTCCGAGAACATCGCGTAGTTGCCGGTCCGTCCCTCCTCGACTGACACGGGCTCACGGCCGAGCAACGCGCCGAGCGTCGGGCCGATGCCGGGATTCTTCGCCACGACGACGATCGTCTTGCCGGCCTGGGCTTGCTCGCGCAGGGCGGCGGCAGTCGCGGGCGAAAGCGCATCGCTCACAAAGATGACACTCGCCGCCGCCACATCGGCGGGCGACAGCGGGCCACCGGGCGCGACGGCGGTCACCTGCACCGTGACCCGCGGGGTCTCCGCAAAGGCCCGGCGCAGGAAAAAGAGCGGCTGCGCCGGATCCTCCGCCACGTCGCGGCCGATCCAGAGGACGTTGGTGCGCTGCTGCGCGGGCGGGATGACGTAGGCGGTGTTGTCGAACCCCTCGTCGTCACCCGAGAGTGAGATTTGCTCCAGTCCGGCGACGCCCTTGGGCACTGGCACGGCAAAAACCCGGCTCTGGCCCGGCGGCACGTAGGCATCGAGCGGGGGCACAATGAAGTCCGGGGCCGCGCCGGCCACCGCGGCGGGGCGCGCCCAGCCGAGCTTGAACTGCTCGCGGGTGGAATCGGCGGCGTTGGTCACGCGCACGCGCACCGGCGCATCAGCCGTGCGCGTTGAGTCCGGTCCATCGGCGACGATCTGCACGCCGGCGTTGGTGGGTTGCCGGGCCTTCACCGCTTCGAGCGTGAGCTCCACGCCTTTCGGCCATTCGTAAGCCTGCAGCGCATCGAGCCGGCTCCCCGCCTGCAGATCGCTGACGAGCACGATGCCGCGCGGGCCGGCGGCGTTCTTGCCATCCTCGCCCTCGGCGAGGGCCTCGGCGGCGGTGACGAGCGCGTTGCCCAGCTGGGTGCCTCCCCACGAAGGCGAGAGCGCGGCCAGGCGCCCGATGGCCAAGGCGACCCGCTCGGCAGGCGCGGCGCGGTTCCAATCCTCGAAGGACAGGAGCGTGGTCGCCTTCTGATCGAAAGAAATCACCGCCACCTGATCGACCGGCGCGGCGCGGCGGAGCACCGCCTCGGCCCGAGCACGCGCGGCGGCCCACACGCCGTCGCGGCGCATGCTGGCGCTCGTGTCCACGAGGACGACCGTGCGCCGCGGCTGTGCGGCGGTGGGATCATCGACGGGGGCCTGCGTGAAGAAGGGCCGCGCGAAACCCAGCGCGAGCAACGCGAGCGCGGCGCAGCGCAGGAGGAGGAGCAGAAGATGCTCGAACCGCTGGCGCTTGGAGATGCGCGGCGGGCTCGGCTGGAGAAACATGAGCGAGCTGAACGCGGTGCGTTCGCGCGTGGTGCGCCGCACGAGGTGGTAGATGATCGGCGCGGCGAGCGCGAGGCCGCCGAGGAGGAAGAGCGGCGTGAGGAAGTTCATGCGGCCGCTCCTTTCGCCGCGCTGTTCGCCCGGCGCACGATCCGGCCGCGGCGCATCCTCGCCTGGAGGAATTCAAACAGCGCGATCTCCAGCGGCTGCGCGGTGGAGAGTTGGTGGTAGCTCACGCCGAGCTTGCGGCAGATGGCCTGGAGGGCCTCGGCGTGGGCGCGGAATCGCTTCATGTAGCCGTCGCGCGCCGCCGCCGGATCGATGTAAACGGTGCGCGCGGTCTCGACATCCTCGAAGAGCGCCGCCGCGTCGAGGCCCAGGTTGAGCTCCGCCGGATCGACGAGGTGAAACACGCTCAGCTCGTGTCCGCCGGCCGCGAGTGCGACCAGGCTGCGCTCCAGCTTGTCGAGCGGGGCGAGAAAATCTGAGATGAGCCCGACGAGTGCGCGCTTGCGGATGAGCCCGGCGATGCGCTCCAGCGGCGTTACCAGATCGGTGGCGTGGCCGCCCGCGGGTTTCTCCAGCGCGAGCATGAGCTGGCGCAGGTGGCCGAGCCGGTGCCGCGCCGGCAGATACTCGCGCACTTGCTCGTCGAAGGTCATCAGCCCCACCGCGTCGCCTTGCAGGTGGAGAAAGTAGGCCAGCGTGGCCGCGAGCGTCGCCGCATAGGCGGCCTTCGTGACGCCGCGCGAGCCATAGGCCATCGAGCGGCTGAGATCGGCGACGAGATGGACGCGGAGGTTGGTCTCGTCCTCGTATTTCTTGATGAAATAGCGATCGCTCCGCGCATAGACCCGCCAGTCGAGGTAGCGCGGATCGTCGCCGGGGCTGTATTGGCGGTATTCGGAGAACTCGACCGAGAAACCGTGATAGGGGCTCCGGTGCAGGCCGCTCCAGAAACCCTCCACGACTGCACGCGCCCGCAGCTCAAGGCTGCGAATCATCATCAACGCCTGCGGGTCGATGAGCTTCGCGGCAGCGAGGGCGGGATTGGCGGCGGCGGACATGGGGATAACTACGCTAAAACTAGGCGGTCTTCACGGGGACTTTGGCGCCATCCACGAGGCGCTTGATCACAGCGTCGACCTTGGTGCCTTCGGCTTCGGCGCGGTAGTTGAGCAGGATGCGGTGCCGCAGCGTGGGGACGGCGAGCGCCTGGATGTCCTCGACCGTCACATGCGCGCGGCCGCGCAGGAGCGCACGGGCCTTCGCCCCGAGGATGAGGAACTGCCCGGCGCGCGTGCCAGCGCCCCAGCTCACCCACTCGTTGACGAAGTCCGGCACGCCGGGCTGGTGCGGTCGCGACGACGCCACGAGCAGCACCGCGTAGCGCACCATCTCCTCGGCGACGGGCACCTTGCGCACGAGATCATGGAAGGACTGCACATCCTCGCCCGTGAACAGCGCCTCGATCGCGGAGGAGCGGCCGGCCGTCGTCTGCGCGACGACCTTCACCTCGTCGTCGATCGGCAGGTAGTCGATCACGACGTTGAACATGAAGCGATCGAGCTGGGCCTCCGGGAGCGGATAGGTGCCCTCCATCTCGATCGGATTCTGCGTGGCGAGGACGAAGAAGGGCTCCTCGAGCGGGTGGCGCACGCCCGACGCCGTGACCTGATGCTCCTGCATCGCCTCGAGCAAGGCGGCCTGCGTCTTTGGCGGCGTGCGGTTGATTTCGTCGGCGAGGAGCATGTTGGCGAACACGGGCCCACGGACAAACGTGAGCTGGCGCCCGCCCTCCGGCGTGTCTTGGAGAATCTCCGTGCCCGTGATGTCGGCCGGCATGAGGTCGGGCGTGAACTGGATGCGCTGGAACTTCAGGTGGAAGATCTGCGCAATGGATTTCACGAGCAGGGTCTTCGCGAGGCCCGGCGCGCCGGTGATGAGGCAGTGGCCGCCCGCGAGTAACGCGATCAGGATCTGCTCAATCACATCCTTCTGGCCGATGATCACCTTGCCGAGTTCGGCTTCGATGCGGGCGCGGCCGGCGATGAGACGCTCGGCGGCGGCGCGCTCGGCCTCGAAAGGACTCGCGGGTGCAATCTGGGGCGGGGTGGCGGAGGTGGGGGCGATGCTCATGAAAAAGGTGCGGTGGTGGCGGCCGGCTCAGTGCGTCATCAGGTAAAAGATGAGGTTTACGCCGATCGGATAGGAGACGCGTTCGGAGAAGACGGCGAAGTAGTCGGGCTGCTCGCCCTCACGCTCCCAGCCGTCGGTGATGTCGGTGTTGTGAAAAGCGATGGCCATGATGCGGCCCTTGTCGTCGTTCAGCGTGCGCACGCTGACTTTCTGCGAACCCTCGCCGCGGTCGATCTGGATGGGCGAATCGGGGTTCTTGGGATCGTGGTTGCGATTCCAAAACTGCATTGTCGGCACCTGGATGCTCTGCATCGGGCCCTTGAGATCGAAGACGCAGTGGAAGAGCGGGTGATCAAAGGTCAGCTCCGTCCACTCGCGCTCGGGGAGCACTTTCTTCATCTGCGCGGCGAAGCCCGCCCATTCGGTGCTATTCCAGAAATCGATCACGGCGAGCACGCCGCCCGCGAGGAGGTATTTGCGCAGACCGGCGACCTCCGGCTCCTTGAGCATCATGTAGCCGGGGTGCTCCATCAGAAGGAAGGGGTAGTTATGGATATCCGGGTTGGTGAGCTTAAGCACCCGGCCATCGGGGTCCGTCCGCATCGAGGTCATCTGCTGGAGACGGTAGGAGAGATTGAGGTCGGCGTCGGGAAAATCGACCCACCAGCCGAGCCGTCGGCCCCGGCCGTAACCCGGGGCGGAATTGGGACCGACCTTGAAGATGGCCCGGGCAAAGGTGAACACGTCCTTCTCGAAGCCCCGCGGGTTATCCCACATCGGCGTGCCGGTGCTGTGCGATGCGACCTCGCGCGCAGTCTTGACCTGATCCTCGTCGATGACGCCGCTGCCTTCCGTGCGCACGAGCGAGCCTCCGAGATCGTTTTCGTTGCCCCAGCCGCCGCCCCAGCCGGGCGGAGGGCCCCCGCTGCCACCGCCGCGGGGCGGACGCGCCGGCTGCGCCACAAGGGCGGCGCAGAGTCCGGCGAAGAGGAGATGGGCGCGACGAAGCATGGTCAGTGGGTCATCGCGTAGAAGATGAGGTTGATGCCGAGCGGATAGGCGATCCGTTCGGAGAAGTTCTTGAAGTAGTATTCGTATTCGCCCTCGCGCTCCCAGCCGTCGCCGTTGTCGGTGTTGTGCGCCGCAAAGACCATCATGCGGCCCTTGTCGTCGTGGATGGCGCGGTGGTGGACGGTGCGCGAGTCGCCGTCGTGGTTTTCCCAAGTCACGCCCGTATGCTGGCTCTCCTCACCGGTGCGGACGTTTGGCACCTGGCCCTTGCTCTTGATCTCGAAGACGCAGTGGTAAACCGGATGGTCCAGCTCCAGTTCGGCGAAGGAGCGGTCGGGAAACACGCGCTTCATCTCGCGTTCGACATTTCTCCAAGCCGATTCGCCCCAGAAGTCGTCGAACATGAGGAAGCCGCCGTTGAGCAGGTATTTTCTCAGCGCGACGACCTCCTCGTCGGTGAAGTAAAGACTGCCAGGCTCGACGATGTAGATCCACGGAAAGGAACCGAGATCGTCGTCGGTGAGGTTGATGAAGCGCCCATCCGGATCGGTGCGCATCGAGGTCATCTGCTGGAGGCGGTAGGAGAGGTTGAGGTCGCTGTCCGGGGTGTCGGTGGTCCAGCCGGGTCCGCGCATCCGGTAGCCTCCGCCTCCGCTGGAGTAGCGGACGCGCGTGAAGGTAAACACATCCCGCTCGAAGCCGCGGGTGTTTTCCCAAGTGGGCGTGCCGGTGCTGTGCGAGGGGATTTCCCGCGGGGTGCGCACCGCGTCCGCGTTGACGCCACTCTCCGTGTAGGAGCGCCCGAAGCGTCGCTGGGCCAGCAGGAGGCCCGAACAGAGCAGCGCGAAGGCGAGGAATAGGGCGACGCGCTTCATGGTTGCCGGGTGGGAATGGAGATCGCTTCGGACGGGGCCGTGGCCCGCGCGCGGTCGAGATCGAGCAGGAGGCGGAGGGCTGCGCGGAAGCGGGGCGTCTCCTCCAGCGCGAGGAGCGCGTGGTGGCGGGCCTCGCCGTTGTCGCCGCGTTTGTGGAGCAGGCTCGCGAGCTGGAAATGGCCGTCGGCGCGCTCCGGCACATCGAGCTGGAGCAGCGTGCGCCACGCGACCACCGCCGCGGAGTCGTCGCCGCTGCCGGCGGCGGCTTGGGCGAGATAGCGGTAGGGCGCGGGCACGAGGGGGTTGACGGCGAGATAACGCTCGGAGTTTCGGCGCACGGTGGCCCAGTCCTTGTCGGCCGCGGCGAGTTCCATCAGGCGGGCGTAGGCTTCGGGCGCTTCGTCGTCGGCCTCGACCCATTTCTTCAAAACCTCAAGTTCGCCCGCCGTGTCGTTCAGCGCGCGAAACGCCGCATGCAACTGGCGGTGGACGGAGTCGCCGCCCTTTTGCCGCGGGTAGAGCTCGATCAGGCGCTGCAGCGGCACCTTGGCCTCGGCCCATTGCTGTTTCTCCATGGCGCGCTGGGCCTGGTGGCGGAGGAACCAATAGTTGTCGGGATGCTTCTTCCCCCACTCGGCCAGCTTGGCGTCGGCCCCCGGGGCGAGCAGCTCTGGATCGATGCGCTCCCAATCGAGGCCCGGGGCGAGCTTGTCGGCGCGCTCGCGCGCGTAGGCCGCAAAGTCCTTCTCTAGCTGCTCCATCTCGATCGTGTGCTTCGCGATGGTGGTGTTGATCTCCACGCCGGCGCGGAGGTCGGCGAGGATGGCGCGGATTTTGTCGAGGCCGAATCGGCCCACGATAAACTCCACGACGAGCGCCGACTGGAGGTAGGCAAATTGGAGGTGCCGCGCGGTCTTGGGCGCGAGGAAGGCCGCGCTCAGCCGGCTCACCGGCACGAGGTCGTCGCCGACCAGCATTTCGCGATATTTCGCGTCGAGCCGCATGCCCCACGACGGATCGGCCTGCCACTCTTCGTAAACGGAGATGCCCTCGCTCAGCCAGCGCGGCATTTTGTTCTTCGTCATTTGCAGCGTCACTACATGGCAGAACTCGTGCCAGAGGACCGATTCCCAATTCGTGGGCGAGCTGGCCGTCGCGGGGCTGTTGGCGGTCACGACGCGGCCGAAGCAGACGCCGAGGAAGCCCGACACATCGGGCAGCCCGAAGGTCCGCACCGCAAAGTCCCGCTGGTCCGCGAAAATCTCGATGTAGGTGGGCTTGGCGAGCTCGACGCCATACTTGGTCACAAGCGCATCCTTGGCGCGGCGAAGCAGGGCTAGCACGCGCGGACCATAGACCGCGACCTCAGGCGCGGCCATGCGGATGACGAAGTCTTCGGTCTGCATCGCGGCATACTTCTTCATCGTGTCCTGCAGGGTCACGAGGTTGAAGGCCTCCACATCATACTCGTCGCGCTCATGCACGGCCTGGGCGAGCGCCCAGCCCTCCTTCTCCTCGCCGAGCCGCAGCAGATCGTTGGCGAGCTGGGCCGTGGCCGGCAGGTAGGAAGGATCGGACTCGCGGGCCCGACGCTGGTAGGCGGCGCCCTCGGCAAAACGGTATTTCGCGGAGAGCTTTTCGCCGATCAGGTAGTCAACCCTCGGATTGCGCGGCCAGGAGCTGAGCGCTCGCTCGCGGGCAAAGGTCTCGCCCTCGGCGTCGTTCTTGAGGTGGGCGATCACGGCGCGGTAGGCCCAGGCGTCGGGCTGCACGGGATTCACCGCGAGGATCTGGTCGAGGACTTTGCCGGCCTCGTCGTAGGATTCGGAGTCGATGTGGTGGCTGACGAACTGGAGCAGGGTCGGCACATGGCGCTCATTGACCTTGAGCGCCGCCTGCAGCGACGCGATCGCCACCGACCGATCGCCGCCGGCGTAGGCCCGGCCGCGGCCGCTGAGCAAATCCGGATCATCGGGCAGCTGTTTCAGCCCCTCCTCAAAGGCCTTGGCGGCGAGCGCGAAGTCGTGCTTCTGCAACGCCAGCTCGCCGCGCGCGAGGTAGACGTCGCGCAGCTTGGGGTCGGCCTTCTGCACCGTGGCGAAGACTTTCTCGAGCACGTCCTTGGGATCGTAGCCCGGCACGAGCAGCGCGGCGCGGCCAAACACCAGGAAGTCCGCCGGCGCGCGGTATTGCCACCCGCTGTCGCGCACGGCGGCGATGATGTCCTTCACGTAGCGCGCGGCTTCCTCGGGCCGGCCGTTGGCGTAGGCGACATCGCGCGCGAGCCAGCGCAGGCGGATGCTGCGGGTGTCCCGCAGGAGGGCGGCCTTCATCACGGTGTCGGCCTCGCCATGGCGCCCGACCTCCAGCAAGGCGCGCACGAGTACCATCGACCACTCGGATTGCCCGGGTCCGTCGCCGATCTCGCCTTGGGCGAGCTTGATGACGGCGGCGTGGTTGCCCGCGAGCAGGGCGCGCTGGGCCTCGGCGACATCCGCGCTCCGCAGCGCCGCGACCGAGACCGAAAGCACCGCCAGCAGCACAATCAGGCGCGATGAGGAGCGGCGGAGAAAATTCATGCGGGGAGACAAGGCCGGCGGGAAAGACGCAGGCGGTGCAAAAGAGTCATGCGAGGCCCTCACCTTTTCTCAAGCCAGACCGTGAAAGAGTTGTTGCCAGACGCTTCTTTGTGGCGGAGCCCGCGTGCTTGCGTGCGCCGCGGCGGCGGATTTTCCTCCCGCCCATGCGTTGCCTGCTCCCGCTCTTGCTGCTGCTGGTGGCGGCATCCGTCGCAAAAGCGGCCGATTTCGCCGCTCGTTTCGACGATCTCGTCCGCACTGCCACGCCACGCCAGCTCTACGCCCTCCTCTACGATCTGCCCAAGGGCGGAGACCTCCACAACCACGCCGGCGGCTCCGACCGGCCCGAGTGGATGTTCGAGATTCTCACGGACCCGGCGCGCAACGGCGGCGATGCCTTCTACACCCGCGCGCGCTTCGGTCCGGAGACTGAGCCGGCCGCCCGCTATCGCCTCATCCGCCGCCGCACCTACGAGCAACTCGCACCCGCTGCGCGCGCCGGCTACGTGCCGCTGGCCGACCTTTCCCCCGCCGAGCGCATCGCTTGGGCCAACGCCTTCCGCCTCGATGCCCCCGGCGAGGGGCGCGACGAGTTTTTCAACGTCATCTGGCCACGCCGCGGCGACCTCAGCCAGAATCTCGACGCCCGCCTCGAGCTCCTCGTCGTCAACCTCCAGGCCTTCGCCGCCGAGGGCCTGGCCTATCTCGAGACGCAGTTCGGCCTCGATGGTCTCGTGACGCCCGATGGCCGCGCCCTAACCCCGGCCGAGGCCGCGCCGCTGATCGAGCGGCGCCTCGCCCAGCCCGATGTCGTCGCCACGGGGGTGGTCGTGCGATTTCAGGACACCGTGATCCGCTTCCGCCCCGACGCCGAGGCCAGGCTCTCGGAGATCTACGCCTTTGTCGCCGCCCACCGCGACCGGTGGGTTGGAATCAACATGGCGGGCATCGAGTCGGATCCGCGCGGGCGCCCGCTGCGCTTTCTCTCTACCCTGCGCCGCCTCCGCGCCCAGCACCCCACCCTGTCCCTCTCGTTTCACGCCGGCGAGATGGATGGCGCCGACTCGCACGTCCGCGACACCCTGCTCCTCGGCGCGAGCCGCCTCGGGCACGCCGTGAACCTCATCAAGGACCCCGACACCCTCCTGCTCCTGCAGCAGCAGCAGCGCGTGCTCGTCGAAATCAATCTCATCTCCAACCGCCTGCTCGGCTACGTCCCCGACCTCACGCAGCACCCCTTCCCCGAATACCTGCGCACCGGTGTGCCCGTATGCCTCAACACCGACGACCGCGGGATGTGGGACAGCAACCTGACCGACGAATACTTCACCGCCGTCACGACCTACCGCCTCTCCTGGCCCGAAGTCGTGCAACTCGGCCGCAACTCCCTCGCCCGCGCCTTCGTGCAGCCCGAGGTGAAAGCCAAGCTCCTCGCCGCCTACGAGACGCGCATCGCGGCCTTCGAGCAAAAATACGGCGCCGGCTCCCCCACGATCAGCGACGCGCTGGGAAAGGTGGAAAAAGTGAAGCCCGTTACCTACGGTTATGCGAAGCGGACGTGGGGGCTGGAGTTTCGGTAGGTAAGCGCTTCACGATTCCAAAGGTCGATATTACCCAACGTCCCTTGGCTTTTGGATAGCAGGCACTCCCGGCGGGCGGATCCACAGAGGAAAAGCCCGGAACATGAGGGACGTTGGCATTACATCGAGACTCGCGCCGCCGCCCGCTGTTGCCGCCGCGCCGCGAGTAGGCCGTGCTTCGGCGCCCAAAGCAGCGCCGCGAGGAAGAGCGCCGCTTGCAGCAGCACGATGCACGCGCCGGTCGAGGCGTTGAGGAAGAAGCTCACATACACTCCCACGAAGCTCGAGCCGGTCGCGCTCACGACGGCGATGAGCAGCATCGTGTTGAACCGGTCCGTGAGCAGGTAGCCGATGCAGCCGGGCGTCACGAGCATTGCGATGACGAGGATGATGCCCACGGCCTTGAGCGAGACGACGATCGTGACCGCGAGCAGCGAGAGCAGCAGGTAATAGAGCAGCTGCGTGCGCAGGCCGATGGTGCGCGCCTGCCCGGGGTCGAAGCAGAAGAGAAGCAGGTCGCGCCGCAGCGCGAGGACGATGGCGAGCGTGAGCCCGCCCACGATCAGCGTGTCGCGCAGATCGCCGGCGGCGAGGCCGAGGATGTTGCCGAAGAGGATGTGGTCGAGGTGGAGATCGCTCTTGATCTTGGTGAACAGGACGAGGCCGAAGGCGAACAGGCCCGTGAAGACGACGCCCATCACGGTGTCTTCCTTCACGCGGCTGTTGGCCTTGATGTAGCCGGTCAGCACCGCGCAGAGCAGCCCGGAGCCAAACGCGCCGATCGCCAGCGGCACGCCGATCGCGTAGGCGATCACGATGCCGGGTAGCACGGCGTGCGAGATGGCGTCGCCCATGAGCGACCAGCCCTTGAGCACCAGGTAGCAGGAAAGCACGGCGCAGACCGCGCCCACGGCCACGCCCACGATCATGGCATCGACCATGAAGCCATACTGGAACGGCTCGAGCAGCCGGCTCATGCGCGACCCTCCGCCGCCTGCCGCTGCCGCGCCCGCGCCGCGACGAGGCCGTGCTTCGGCCCGAAGACCAGCGCCGCGACAAAGAGCAGCGTCTGCAAGGTGACGATGCAGCCGCCCGTCGAGCCGTCGAAAAAGTAGCTCGCATACGCGCCCACGATCGAGGTGCCCGCGCCCATCGCCGTCGCGATGCCGATCATTTTGCCAAAGCGATCGGTGAGCAGATAGGCGGTCGCTCCCGGCGTAACGAGCATCGCGACCACGAGGCACGCGCCCACAGTCTGGAGCGCCGCGACCGCGGTCGCCGAGAGCAGCGTGAGCAGGGTGAAATGGAGCACGGTGGTGTTGAGGCCGAGCGCGCGCGCCTGGTTGGCGTCGAAGCAATAGAGGAGCAGATCGCGCCACTTGAGCCCCAGCACCAGCAATGTGACCACCGAGATGATCACGATTTGGAGGACATCTGCGTCGGCGATGCCGAGGATGTTGCCAAAGACGATCGAGCGCAGGTCGATTTGGCTCGGATAGAGTGAAATCAGCAGCAGCCCGGCCGCAAAAAACGCCGTGAACACCACGCCGATCACGGCATCCTCGCGCAGGCGGGTCTTGGCCTTCACGAAGCCCATGCCGAGGGCCGCGAGCAGACCGGTGACAAACGCCCCCGCCGCAAACGGGAGGCCCGCGTAGTAGGCGATGGCCACGCCCGGCACCACCGAGTGCGAGAGTGCGTCACCCATGAGCGACCAGCCCTTGAGCGTGATGAAGCAGGAGAGAAACGCGCACACCCCGCCAATCAGCGCGCTCACGCCGATGGCCTTCAGCATGTAGTCGTAGTGCAGCGGCGTGAGGAGCGTCTCGATCACTTTATGTCCTCTTCTCTCCTTGTCATTGCGAGCCCGGCGCAGCCGGGCGTGGCAATCCAGCCGGATTGCTTCGTCGCTGTGCGCCTCGCCATGGCAACGCTGGAAGGCTTCACTTGTCCTCCTCGTCCTCCGCGCGCTTGCGGATCACGTCCTCGCGGCCCTCGCGCTTGCTGTATTCCACGTGGCCGCCCTTGCCGAAGACCAGCGGGCGCTCGTCGTCGGTGAGCAGCGTGACCGCGCGGCCGTCGTGCTTCTGCACGGTGGATTCGTCGAAGCGGAAATGCCGCAGCACGCCGCCGAAGGCGCGGAGCAGGTTCTCCTCGGTGAAGACCTCGATCGTCGGACCGGCGGCGAGCACCGTGCGATTGATGAGCACGACGTGGTCGCAGAATTCCGGCACGGAGCCGAGATTGTGGGTCGAGACGAGCATGATGTGACCCTCGTCGCGCAGTTCGCGCAGCAGCGCGATGATCGCCGCCTCGGTCGTGACATCGACGCCGGTGAACGGCTCATCGAGCAGAATCACGCGGCCCCGCTGCGCGAGCGCGCGCGCGAGGAAGACGCGTTTCCGCTGCCCGCCCGAAAGCTCGCCAATCTGGCGGTCGCGATAGTCGAGCATGCCCACGCGGCGGAGACTCTCCTCCGCGATGCGCCGATCCTCGGCGCGCGGGATGCGCAGGAAATTCATGTAGCCGTAGCGGCCCATCAGCACGACATCCCACACGCTCACCGGGAAGCTCCAGTCCACCTCCTCGGCCTGCGGCACGTAGGCGACGAGATTCTGCTTCAACGCCTCCCGCACGGGCCGGCCCGCGATCCGCACCATGCCGGCCGCGGGCACGACGATGCCCATGATGGCCTTGAAGAGCGTGGACTTGCCGCTCCCGTTGACGCCCACCAGCGCACAGATCGAGCCGCCGCCGAGGTGGAAGGACGCATCGCGCAGCGCGACGTGGCCGTTGGGATAGCTGACGGTCACGCCCACAACGTCGATGGAAAGCTCGGCGGTCGCGGCGATCATTTTCCGGTGAAGCCGCGCACGATCGTCTTGGCGTTGTAATCCATCAGGCGCAGGTAGGTCGGCGCCGGGCCGCGGGCGTCCGTGAGCGAATCGACATAGAGCACACCGCCGTAGCGCGCCCCGGTCTCGCGCGCGACCTGCCGCGCCGGCTTGTCGCTGATCGTGCTCTCGCTGAACACGACGGGGATCCGGTTGGCGCGCACCGCGTCGATCACTTTCCGCACCTGCTGCGGGGTGCCCTGCTGGTCGGCGTTGACAGCCCAGAGAAACAACTCGCGCAGATCGAAGTTGCGCGCGAGGTAGGGAAAGGCGCCCTCGCTGGTGACGAGCCAGCGCTGATCGGCGGGAATCTTTGCGAGCTCACTTCGCACGCTCTGCTCGAGCGCGGTGAACTTGGCCGAATAGGCCGCGGCGTTGGCGTTGTAGGTGGGCGCATTGGCGGGATCGAGTTTCACGAGCGCGGCGCGGATGTTCTCGACGTAGATGACGGCGTTGCGCGGCGACATCCAGGCGTGAGGATTGGGTTTGCCGGTGTAGGGCCCCTCGTCGATGCCGATGGGCTCGATGCCGGCGGTGAGCACGGCGCTCGGCACATTGCTCAGGTTGCCGAAGAAGCGCTCGAACCAGCGCTCAAGATTGAGGCCGTTCCAAAGCACGAGGTCGGCCTTCTGGGCCTTCACGATGTCCTGCGGCGTGGGTTCGTAGCCGTGGATCTCCGCGCCGGGCTTGGTGATCGATTCCACGATGGCGGCGTCGCCCGCGACATTCTGCGCCATGTCCTGGATGATGGTGAACGTCGTGACGACGCGCTTCTTCGCAGGGGCGGCTGAGCACAGGGTGGCGGCTGCGGCGGCAATGGCCGCGAACAGGAGGAGGAGGCGTTTCATAAATGGGCCGAATGACTTTAGAATTTCCGGGAGAATCCGGCGAATACCGTGAGGTCCGGCGCGGTGCGCGAAAGTCCGATGTAGGCGCCGAGGTCGAGCTGCACGCCCGGGCCCATGGCGCGCGTGAGCCCGCAGTTGAAAGTCGCCACATGCCGCCCGTCACCGGCCGACGAGGTAAACTCGAGGAATCCGCCCAGATCAGGCGCGAGTTCGCGGGCAAAGGTGATCGTGTTGGACCACACCGGTCGGTAGCCGCGCGGACCGAGATGATTGACGCCGAGGGACGTCATGGCCGCCCCTTCCCAGCCGGCCCCGACCTCAAAGGCCACGGGAAAAGTGAGCGCACCCTCGACCTTGTCGTTGCCGAGCCCCTCGGCCGCGGTCGGCAGCTTGAGATCGGCAATCAGGCCAAACGCGGTGCCGCCGCCATCGTTGCCTTGGAAATTGTATTTGCCGCGGAGAGTCGTGTCGCCGAGCCCGCGCAGCGTCGTCTTCACCCCGCCTCGCACCCGTTCGGTGGCCTGGACATGAGGCGTGATGAAAACCCCGGCCTCGAGATTCCGCGTGAGCCCATAGCGGACATTGAAGGGAGTCACGACCCACTCCGTCGTGCGCACCCCGTCGAGCCGGTTGCGGGTGAAGGCCGCCACATCCATTTCGAGCTGCACCCGGCCGGCATCGACCGTGAAAGGACTCTCGGTCGCGTCGGGCCGATCGGTCGTCAGCTCGCGGGGCGCCGGGGCGGCGGGTGCCGCCGATGCGGCATCAAGGATCAGGACCAGGGCAACAGGGAGGAGAAGGCGGCGGCGGGTCGTCATTCGCCGGAAATGCATTGGTTTCTATTTTGATTAGTCAAAATAAATCTTTGGTTGCCTCAAACAAACCTCCGCCTATGCCTCGTCGGACATGGCGACAATCGCGGTCGAGAACTACCTCAAGCACGTGCTGCTCCTCTCGGAGGGCGGCGACGATCTCGTCTCGATGGGCGAGCTGGCCGCGGCGCTGGCCGTGGTGCCGGGCACGGCGACGACCATGGTCAAGGCGCTGGCCGCCGAGGGCCTGGTCTCCCACCGCCCGCGCTACGGCGTGCGGCTCACCGCCGAGGGCCGCCGGGTCGCGCTCGGGGTGCTGCGCCGCCACCGGATCATCGAGACCTTTCTCGTCGATGTGCTGAAGATGGACTGGACGGAGGTCCACGCGGAAGCCGAGCTGCTGGAGCACGCCATCTCAGACACGGTGCTTGATCGGCTCGACGCCCTGCTGGGCCATCCGGCGACTGATCCTCACGGCGATCCGATTCCCACCCGGCTGGGGAAGCTCGACTCGCAGGTCTATGCCACGCTCGCCACCTGCGTCGTCGAGAAACCGCTGCGCATCGTGCGCGTGACGGAGCAATCCGGGGAGTTCCTCCAGTTTGCCAAGCAGCACGGATTGCACCCCGGCGCCAAGGCCCGCGTCTCCGAGCGCAACCTGGCCGCCGGCCTGATCACGCTGAAGATGGATCGCGACCGCACCGTCACGCTCAGCCTTTCGGCGGCGGGCCACATTCTCGTCGCGCCGATCAAATGACGCGCGCGGTCAGAAGGACCAGCGCAACCGCAGGACATTGACCCAGTCCGTCGCGCGCCCGCCCAGGCCGCGGCTGACGCCGTAGTCGAACTGCAGGTGCTTCGACATGTCGAGCGTCACGCCGCCGCCCGCCGAGCCCACGAAGCGCGACGAACTCGCCGAATTGGCTTCGACGGTCGCCTCCCCGTAGGCGCCGAAGCCCGCGATGATGTGCTGCCGGATGAACGCACTCGCAAACCAGCGTGAATCGTAGCCGTTGTTGGCGTCGTTGCGCTTCAGCTCCCACTGCGCCATCGCGCCCAGCTCCGAACCGAGGCCGAGCTTCATCGCCCATGGCACGATGAAGCCGCCTTCCACGTGATTGTTGCCCACGCCGGTCGTCTTGGAAGGCAGCTTCACATAGGGAATCACCGCGGCCGAGGCGCCAAAGGCCGGATCGCTCCAGAATCGCCACTTGACGCGCAGCGAGGTGTCGCCCCAGCCCGAGCGGGAATTGCGTGCGCCGCGAAACTGGAAGGTCTCGCGCACGAAAAACTGCGCGCCGATCTGCACATCGACGTTTTGGGTCATCCCGATCGACAGAATCGACGAGGCGAGGCCCAGCGCGGTGAAGCGGTTGGGCTCGGTAGTGTCACGGTTCACGCCCACGGTGATCGCATCCATGCGCAGGAAAAAGCTCCCCGGTGCCACCGTCTCCGGCGTTTCGGTGACCTGGGCGCGGAGGCCCGTGGTCGCCAGGCCCAGCCCGATCATTCCGAGGAAAACGCGGTGCATCATCGCGGGAGCATCGGGTGAATCTCGGCGGGCGCGCCAGCCAATTTGCGCCCCGCCTTCCGGTGCGGCCACATCGCACTTGCCGCCGCCTTGGCGCCCGCCGCACACTGCGCGGGATGTCGCAGTCCCTCGCGCGCCTCGTCTTTGCGGGCACGGTCCTCTTCTTCCTCGCCTTCTTCCTCTGGCCCGTCTGGCAAATCCTCCAGGGCGGATTCATCGACGCCGACGGCCGCTTCACTCTCGCCTACCTCGGCGCGCTGCTGGCCGACCCCGTTTACCTTAGCGGGCTGCGGAATTCCTTTCTGCTCGCGTGCACGGCCACCACGCTCGCCTTGCTCATCGCCCTGCCGCTCGCGGTCGTGAGCGATCGGTTTCTCTTTCCCGGCAAGGCCCTGCTCGGCTCCGTGGTGCTCGTGCCCATGATCCTGCCGCCCTTCGTCGGCGCGATCGGCATCAAGCAGATCTTCGGGCAATACGGCGCGCTCAACGCCCTGCTCCACCACATGGGGCTGCTCGCCCCGGGCGCCACCATCGACTGGTTTGCGGCGAACCAGTTCTGGGGCATCGCGATTGTCGAGGCGCTCTCGCTCTACCCGATCATCTACCTCAACGCCGTCGCCGCGCTCGCCAATGTCGATCCGGCGCTGGAGGAGGCGGCCCAGAACCTCGGCTGCACCGGCCTCCGGCGCTTCATCAAGATCACGCTGCCGCTCATCCGGCCCGGGCTCTTCGCGGGCGGCACGATTGTGTTCATCTGGGCGTTCACGGAACTCGGCACGCCGCTCATCTTCGACTACGACCGCGTCACGAGCGTGCAGATTTACCATGGGCTGAAGGATATCGGCGCCAACCCGTTTCCCTTCGCGCTCGTGGCGGTGATGCTCCTCTGCTCGGTCGCGATCTACGCGCTCAGCAAGCTGCTCTTCGGCCGCTCCAGCCACGCGATGATGGCCAAGGCCACCTCGAGCGGCGGCGCGCGCGCCCTGCCCCGCTCCCGCGCCTGGCTTTGCACGCTACTTTTTGGCGGTGTCACGTTCCTCGCCGTGCTGCCGCATATCGGTGTGATCCTCGTGGCGTTTTCGCGCGACTGGTATGGGACGGTCGTGCCGCACCAATTCACGCTCGCCAACTTCGAGCTCGCGCTAGGCCACGATCTCACGGTGCCGGCGATCGCCAACAGCCTGCGCTTCGCGAGCATCTCGACCGTCATCGACCTCGTGCTCGGCGTCGCGATCGCCTACGTCGTCGTGCGCAGCAAAATCGCGGGCCGCCAGATCCTCGACTTCCTCGCGATGCTGCCGCTCGCGGTGCCCGGGCTGGTGCTGGCCTTCGGCTACCTCGCGATGGCGCAGGACGGGAAGTTTTTCTCGTTCCTCAATCCGACGCGTGATCCCACCATCCTCCTCATCATCGCCTACTCCGTGCGCCGGCTGCCCTACGTGGTGCGCGCGGCGGCCGCGGGTTTCCAGCAGACGAGCGAGACCCTCGAGGAGGCCGGGCAGAACCTCGGCGCGACCCCGTTGAAGGCCGTCATCAAAATCACACTGCCGCTCATCATGGCCAACGTGATCGCGGGCGGACTCCTGGCCTTTGCCTTTGCGATGCTTGAGGTCAGCGACTCGCTTATCCTCGCGCAAAAGCAGGCGTTCTACCCGATCACCAAGGCGATCATGGAGCTCTTCCAGCTCCTCGGCGACGGCAAGTTCATCGCCAGCGCCCTCGGGGTGTGGGCGATGGCCTTCCTCGGCGTGACCATCGTCGGCATGAGCCTGATGCTCGGCAAAAAACTCGGCGCGATCTTCCGGGTGTGAGGGGCAGCGGGTGGGCTATCGCGCCACCTCGGCCAATAGTTCGCGCAACGTCGCCACGATCACGGTTGAGGCGTCGGTCTCAAGATAGCTGCTGCGGGCGCGCCATGTCTCGTAGCCGCCCAGCCGGTGATGCTCCGGAGTCGGCAGGTAGCCATTGTAGCCATTGGCGAGCGAGATGGTGAAATGCTGGCCAAGCGATTTGGCCGCCTTCAGCTCCAACCCGATCTCGACGAACACCTCGCACGGAATCGCCGCGATCGTGAGATCACCGATGCGATGCGCCTGCAACGCCACCGGCACCCGATCGGGATAGGCATCGAGCAGCAGCGCCTCGCGTGCGTAGATGGCCTTGCGGTCGGAAAACTGGCCGTCCTTGTCGCGTGGCGTCGTCTCGACGATGCGGCGGGCGCGTGCGAGCTCGGCGGCGTCGGCCTTGCGCACGGCCAGCGAAATGTCCCGCTCGGCGGTCGCGACGCGCGCGTCGGCGCGCCACTCCAGCCGCGCCCAAGCGCGCATGGCCGCGTTCGCCACGCTCCGGGCGACCGTCTCGACCTGAGCCCCGGGCGCGGGCCGGGGGGAGGGCGCGGGGCGGGCGTAGTTGACGTTGTTGATATTCCCGCTCGTGCCGTTGCTCATCGCACCGACGAACGCAGGCTTGCCCGCATAGCGGTCATCGCCGGTTCCGAGACGCACCGCCGTTTCCCGCGCGAACGCCGCGAAATAGTCCGCCGAGATCGCCGGCACCCCGCCGACATAGTGCAGGCTGTAGTTCGCCCAGAGCGCGAGCGGCCGGCCGCCGGATTTGGCCCGGACCGCGAGAATCGCCACCTCGTCGTCCACCGGCCCGGCGGAGCCCGCGACCTTGGCGTTCTGGTGGCCCGGGTTCATCCATGCGCGATCGGCTTTGCCGTCGAAAGGGTTCTCGTAGTTCTGGCCTTCCTTCACGAACCAGCGCCGGTTGAAAACCTGAGTGGGATCGCGGTCCGATCCCCACGCGATCTCGGCGGGTTCGAGGTTCGCATGCGCGCGGATGATGCTCTCGGCGATGCGCGCCGGCACGGTCGCCACGTAGGCGGGATCAGGATCGCTTTGAAATGCGGGGGTCAGCGTAGCGCAGCTGTGCGCGTGGGTCGCGCTGATCAGGATGCGACTTTCGGCGATGCCCGTCGCACGGGCCGCGACGCGTCGGGCTTCCATGCAAATCTCCCGCGGAATCATGCAGGCATCGACAATGCAGAGCACGAGCGACGCCCCGCCGCTCTCGATCACCAGGCTGCGCGCATGCATCGGATCGCGGACGGTGCTGGAGAACGCGCCCTTCATGCCGCCGTTAATGGGCGACGGAAAGGAGGCGGGGGTGATGTCCGTGGCATGGGCGCCCGCGCGCAACGTCGCGGCGACGCAAGCCGAGCCCGCGGTGAGCAGACCGAGGACGGAGATTAAAATTCGTAAGGTGGGCATGGCGAGGTGGGGATAAATTTCACGCGTCGTATTCGGCGTCGGTCACGGGTTCGAGCCACGTGGCGGCGTTGCCTGTATCGTCCGCGAGTTGCACCGCGAGGTGCACCATCGGGCCGCCGGCCGCGGCCCCGTGCCAGTGGCGTTCGCCGGGCTCGAACCACACGGCATCACCCGCACTGACCTCGACTGGTTTTTCTCCCGCGCGCTGCACGCGTGCGACTCCGCTAAGAATCTGCAAGAGCTGCCCTGCGGATGCGTATGCCAGGCCGTGCGGGCTCTCGGCTCAAATGTCACCCGCACCACGCGCACCCGGGAACCCGGCGCCGCGGCCCCGGCAAGTTCATCGATCCTGACGATCCCGGTGAAATAGGCGGCCGGGCCGGGATTGCTACCGAGGTCCGCCGCGCGCGTGATCTTCATGCGCCGAGCACTAGGCGACGCATCGCTGGCAAGCCAGCCTCTAACTCGTCGCGCGCACCACGCGCAGGATCGCCTCGGCGCTACGGTCGATGTCGGCCTCGGTCGTGGCCCACGACGAGACGCTGATCCGCATCGCGGTGCGGCCCTGCCAGACCGTGACTCCCGCCCAGCACGTGCCGTCGCGCTGCACTTGCTCGATCACGCGCTTCGTTTTCTCCGCATCACCGAAGGCCACGAGCACTTGGTTGAGCGCGACCTCGTTGAGGATTTCGCAGCCGCCGGCGGCCAGCTGCGCGGCAAAGCGCCGCGCCTGCGCACAGTTTGCCTCGATCATTGTGGCGATGCCCTCGCGGCCGAGTGTGCGCAGCGCCGTCCATACTTCGACCCCGCGCGCGCGGCGCGAAAGCTCAGGCGTGAAGTCGCTCGGGTTGCGAATCTCGCCCTCGGTCGGCAGATACTCGGCGGTGATCGCCATCGCGGCCTTGAGCGCGTGCGGATCGCGCACGAAGGCGAGGCCGCAGTCATAGGGGACGTTGAGCCACTTGTGGGCATCCGTCGCCCAGGAATCGGCCTCATTCACCCCGGCGATCAGATGCGCATGGGTGCGAGTCGCCGCGGCCCAAAGGCCGAACGCCCCGTCCACATGCACCCACGCGCCGGCAGGTTTCACGCGGGCGCAGATCGCGGCGAGGTCGTCGCACGCGCCGGTGTTCACATTGCCCAGCTGCGCGATCAGAATCGTCGGCCCGGAGATCGGCGGAATCTGATCGGGCCGCAGCCGGCCTTGGCCATCGACCGGCACCTTGACGACACGCGATCGGCCGAGGCCGAGCATACCCAGGGATTTGGTCACGGAAGGATGAACCTCCGCGCCCACGATCACGGTGATGGGCGGCGCGCCGAAGAGCCCGTCGGCCTCGACATTCCAACCCACGCGGCGCAGCACCGCATGGCGGGCGGCGGCGAGACCACAGAAATTTGCCACGGTCGCGCCGGTCACAAACGCCCCGCCGCTGCCTGGGGGAAGTCGCAGCAGTTCAATCAGCCAACGCAGGGAAATCTCCTCAAGATAGGAAACCCCGGGCGTCGGCTTGCCCAGCCCGGCATTCTGATCCCACGCGCCGGCGAGCCAGTTGGCCGCCAGCGTCACCGGGATCGAACCGCCGATCACGAAACCGAAAAAACGGCGGCCCGCCATCGCCGTCGTCGCCGGCGAGCCGAGTTCGTCGAGTTGCCTCAGCACCGCCGCAGGATCGGAGGATTTTTCGGGCAACGGCTCGTCGAAACCGCGGAGCGCCGCGATGGCCGCGGGCGTCGGCGCCACTCCGCGCTGATCGAGGGTTTCGATGTAGCGGATGGCGCGCGCGGCGGCGTCGTTGAGCAGGGTTTTCATGTCGTTGCGATAAGGCGCGCGCCGGCACCGTGCAATCGCAGTCGAGCTGTGCCCCGGATCACCGCGCTGCGCTGTGTTCGGCAACGCCCCCTTGCCATGCGCACCGCGTCCACCCAAGTTCCGCCGATGCGCTCCCCCACCCGCCTCGTCCTTTTCACGCTGAGTGTCGCCTTCTGCGCCGCGCCCGCGCTTCTCGCGCAAACGCCCGCCGCCAAGAAATCCCCCGCGCCCGCCGCCAAGGCCAAGCAACCGGAGCCGGCACTTGCCTGGCACGATGTCACGACGTGGGGCGTCGAGGGCCGGGCCTTCGGCGAGATGACGCGCAAGCGTTGGTTTGACCGGCTGCCGGCGGTCGCCGAAGGCAAGGTGACCGACGCCGTGTGGGGTCTCAGCCGCGACAGCGCCGGCATGATGGTGCGGTTCAAATCCGACGCGACGCTCCTCTGGGCCGACTATGCGCTCAACAAGTCGCGACTCGCCGGCGCCAACATGACCGCCATCGGCGCCAGTGGCCTCGATCTTTACGCGCGCGACGACGCGGGGAAATGGCGCTGGGTCGGCGTGACGCGGCCCGACGGGCAGCAGGTGCGCCAGGAAATCATCTCGGGCTTGAAGCCGGGCCTGCGCGAATACGCCGTCTATCTGCCGCTCTACAACGGCGTCGAGCGACTCTCCCTCGGCGTGCCTCCCGGATCGAAGTTCGAACCGCTCCCGCCCCGCGCGGCCAAGCCCATTGTTTTCTACGGCACCTCCATCACGCACGGCGCCAGTGCCACCCGGCCCGGCATGGTCCACACGGCGATCCTCGGCCGGCGCTTTGATCGCCCGGTGATCAACCTCGGATTCTCCGGCAACGGCCGCATGGACGCCGCCGTGGGCGAATTGCTGGTGACCATTGATGCGGCCGTCTTCGTGATCGACTGCCTGCCCAACATGGGCGCCGCCATGGTGCGCGAGCGCACGCTCCCGCTCGTCAAGCAGCTCCGCGCCGCGCGGCCCGACACGCCCATCGTCCTCGTGGAGGATCGGCGCAACACCAACTCTTGGATTCTTCCGGCGCGGGACAAACACCACACCGACAACCATGCGGCTCTGCGGGAGGCGTTCGCTGCTCTCCAAAAGGAAGGAGGGAAACATCTCCACTACCTCGCGGGTGACGACCTGCTCGGTCACGACGCCGAGGCCGCCACCGATGGCTCGCACCCGAGCGACCTCGGCTTCATGCGCCAGGCCGATCAGTTTGAACCGGTGCTGCGGGCGGCGCTGGCGGGACGTTAATTACCGACGCGATATTTCGGGCCGCGATAAAAGCCCGCAGATCGGCCGCCAGCGGGGCGGTGAACACGTGTTCCAGCTTCGCGGGACGGAAATCTATCTCGGCGCAGTGGAGCGCCTGCCGCGGCAGCAGGAGCCTCGCGGCCAACGCCTCTGTCCAACCGTGATCGATAAAGTCGAGATAGCAGCGTGCATCGGGACCGTAGATTTTGTCACCCACGAGCGAGTGCCCGAGCCATTGCGCGTGCGCGCGGATTTGGTGCTTGCGGCCCGTCTCCGTCACGATGCTCGCGAGCGTGAAGCCCCCGCCTCGCGCCTCGGGCGTGAAATGCGTCACCGCGCGCTGCCCTTCGCCCGGCGCGACGACGGCTGACTTCATGAAGACCGGGCTCGACACATCGTCGCCGAGCGGGGCATCGACCGTGACAGGCGCAGCAAGGTTGCCGGTCAGGATCGCGGCATAACGCTTGCCGACCTTGCGCTCCTGCATCGCGATCTGAAGGCGGCTCGCCATCCGTGCATCCTTCGCCATCACAACAATGCCGCTCGTCTCACGGTCGAGGCGGAAAACGAGGTGCACCGTCGGCAGGCGCGCATACTCACGCAACGCGCCCACCAGGCTTGACCAAGGGCCGGCCTTCGACGGATGGCAGACGACATCCCCTGGTTTGTTCACCACGAGCAAACGATCGTCCTCAAAAACGATCCAGGACGGCACTTCCTCAGGTGCAATCATGCGCACCGGCCCTTGGCCGCGGGGCCGACGCGGCCAAGCGCAGGCGCGCAGCGAAAACAGATCGTCCGGCTCGATCACACGCGGGCCTCGCCACTGCGGCGCCGGAGCACCTTCGCCGCCAGGCCGGCCGCCACCGGCTTGGGCAATTTTGACGCGGCGAAGGTGTAGGCCTTGTTGAACCATCCCGGCACGACCTGGCTGCGTCCGGCGGCGAGGGCGCGGAAGGCCGCTGCGACGACCGCGTCGGCCGACATGGCGCCGACTTGATTCTCCACGCCGGGCGCGAGCCCCGCCGTCTGAAAAAAATCGGTCTGGGTCGTGCCCGGGCACACGGCGATCGCTCTCACGCCGGAGCCGCGCAACTCGTGATCGAGTGCAATTGTCCAGTGCAGCACGAAGGCCTTGGAGGCCCCATAGGTGGCGGCGAACGGCGCAGGCTGGAACGCCACTGTCGAGGCCACGTTCATAATCGCCCCGCCTCGCGCGTGCAGCAGCGGCAGCAGCAGGCCCGTGAGCTGCACGATCGCGCGCACATTGACGTCGACCATCGCGAGCTGGCGCTCAACGTCGCGCGCGGCAAAGGCGCCGAACGCGCCGATCCCGCTGTTGTTGATCAGCAGCACGCGCCCCGGCGGGGCGGTGCGCTCCACGCATTGCCGCACAGCCTCCGCCGCGCGCGTGATCTCAGCCGCTTGAGCAAGATCGCATGAAAAATGGTTCAATTTTTTCTCCGCGTCCGGGAATAAATTTTTTTCAGGAGATCGCCGGGATAGGTTGCAAATCACGGGGCCGCCGGCCAGACTCCCAATCAGACGAATGAACGATTTTCCAATGCCGGAAGATCCGCCCGTCACAATGACGGCCGCGAATGACGGGAGCGCTTCGCTAAGCGAGGGCACGGCGTTTGGATTTGAGTTTAGAATTTACCGCGGGCCGGGACACGTTCCCGGTTTCGCGTCACCCGAACCCATACGCAGAAACATGAACAGCCAAAACCAACACGATCTAATTGTCTCCGGCATTCATCTTGAGCTGACCCCGTCCCTGAAGACGTTCGTCCGCGAGAAGACGGAGCGATTGTTTCGGCATGAGGAGCGCATCATCAGGATGCGCGTGGAACTGGAATGCGATCGCAATCAGGCGTCAGGAATGCAGTTCACCGCCAAGGGCCACATCCAAATCCAAGGCCCCGACATGAACGCCTCCGTGTGCGCCGACGAGTGCCACAAGGCGGTCTCCATGCTCGTCGACAAGCTCGACCGCATGCTCCAACGCCGGCACCAGCTGCATCGCGTCAAACGCAACCACCCGCACGCGGTGGAACTCGACGCGGAAATCCCCAAGGCCGTCGCATAAAGTCCGCATCGGTCTCCGTTCCACAGACCCGCCGGATTGCCGGCGGGTTTTTTTGCGCCGGTTTCAAGCGGCCGAGGAACCCGCGATCGAAGCCTGTTCCGCCGCCCAACGCGCCGGCGTGGCCTCCAGCGCCAGCCGGAGATCAGCTTGGCGAACAGGTTTTGACAGAAAAGCGTCCATGCCCGCCTCCAGGCACTCGTCGCGGTCGGACGTGGAGGCGTTGGCCGTCATCGCGACTATACGCGGCCGGTGCGCGGGTTGGTAGCGAGCGCAGAGTTCGCGCGTGGCCTGCAACCCGTCCATTTCCGGCATCTGCACATCCATCAGCACAACGTCGTAACGGCGGCGCGCCACAGCCTCCAGCGCCTCGCAGCCGTTTGCCGCGACATCGGCGCGATAGCCCATGCGCTGCAGCATGAGTGTGGCGACGCGCTGGTTCACCGGGTTGTCTTCGGCGAGCAGAATGGATAGCGGATGCCGCGCACCGAGCGGGGCGTCGCCGCTGGCGGGCTCGGTCGAGTGCGCGCTGCGGCCGTGGAAGACAGCGACCAGAGTCTCAAGGAGGGCTGCAGCCTTGATCGGCTTTGAGACATAGGCGGCGACACCGAGGTCTGCGTCATCGCGGGCCTGGCCTGGCCGAACCAGCATCGCCACGGGGAGGTGAGCAGGCTTGTGCTTCAGGCGGATACGGGCGAGCACCTGCGCACCGCTCATCGCTGGAAGTTCGGTCTCCATCAACACGAGATCGCAAGGAGGACCATCCGCGATCGCCTCGAGCGCTTCATGGCCTGTCCCGACCCCGTGCGCCACGAGTCCCCATGCAGCGAGCTGCGCACAGAGGATACGCCGGCTTTCCGAATTGCCGTCGACGACCAAAACCCGGCGGCCGTCGAGAACCGGCGATGAAGTTGTCACAAACGGCTTCTCCTTCTCCTCCACTGCGGCGACCTCAATCTCGAAAAAGAAGGTGCTGCCCTGCCCGAGCGCACTCTCGACCCAGATGCGCCCGCCCATCAGTTCGACGATGCGTTTGCAGATCGCGAGCCCCAGGCCCGTGCCGCCGTATTGGCGCGTCGTGGAGGCATCGACCTGACTGAAGCTTTTGAAAAGCCGATTCATGCGATCCTCTGGGATGCCTATGCCCGAGTCGCGCACCGCGAAACGCAGGCGCACCTTCGCGTCCACGCGCTGCACGCAGTCCACAGTGAGAATCACCTGGCCCTGGGTGGTGAACTTCACGGCATTGCTCAGCAGGTTCACAAAGACCTGCCGCAAGCGGGTGTCATCGCCGCCAATCGTCTCAGGCACACCGGGTCCCAGTTCGCACAGCAGGTCTATGCGCTTCTCGGCGGCGCGTGCGCCGAGCACATCCACCGCTGACTCCACGCACTCACGCAGGTCAAACGGCCGCATCTCAAGATCAAGATGTCCCGACTCGATTTTTGAGTAATCGAGGATGCCATTGAGCAGTTCGAGCAGTCCGTCGCCACTTGAGCGGATGGTCTCCGCATACTCGCGCTGCTCCGGGGAGAGTTCAGTGCCCAGCAGCACACTGCTCATGCCGAGGACCGCGTTGAGGGGCGTGCGGATCTCGTGGCTCATGTTGGCGAGGAATTCGGACTTCGCGACCGTGGCGGCCGCGGCTTCCTGCGCGAGCCGCTGGGCGCGGTCGAGTGCATCCTCGAGCTGGCGGTTCAGATCCTCGGCTTCGTCGCGGGCCTTTTCGATGTCGGCCTGCGCCCGGCGCTCGGCCGTCACATCCCAATTGACCCCGACCATGCGCGTGGCGCGGCCGGCGGAATTGCGCTGCACATGGGCGCGGGCGCGAATCTGGCGCTCCTGGCCGTCAGGACGCACAATGCGGAAGGAGGTGTTGAACGCGCCCTTGCCCTCGATCGCGCCACCATGCTCGGCCGTCACCCGCGCCCGATCATCGGGATGCACACGCTCGCTCCAGGCGCTGAACGTCGCGCTGAACTCGCGCGGAGCGATGCCGTAGAGCGTGTGCATGCGGCTGTCCCAAATAAGCCGATCCTGAACGATGTCGTGATCCCAGATGCCGACCTGGGCGGCTTCGGTCGCGAGTTGCAGGCGTTCCGTGAGAGATTGGAAGCGGAATTCGATGGCCTTGCGCTCGGTGATATCAAGCGAACGACCCACAAGACGGACGACATTGCCCGCCGGGTCCCGCAGCGGAGTCAGCCGGGTCAGGAGCCAGAGGGAACGGCCGCAGGCGTTGAACATTTCCTCATACTCCAGCGGTCCGGCCGATTCGGTGCCACGGCGGAAACTCGCGCACAACGACTCCGCCAGCTCTTCCGTGATAATCGGCGCAAGATCGCGAGGGCTGCGGCCTCGCATCTCCGCGGATGACAGGCCCGTGAGGCGTTCGTAGGCAGGATTAATCTCCGCATAGCGGAAACCGCCGCCGCTCGTGACCTCGATGACAAACACTCCCAGATCCACGCTGGAGAACACGCTCTGGAGCAAGACCCGTCCCTCCTCGTGCGCTTGCTCGGCGCGTTTGCGGTCGGTCACATCCGTGGTGAATCCGTGCATGAGCACCACGCCATCGGGGAGGCTTTCCGCCGTGGCAGTGCTGCGCAACCACAGCACCGTCTCATCCGGGAAACGCACGCGATACTCGCATTCCCATGGCGTGAGCGCTGCCGCCGCTTGTTCGAGTGAGGCGGTGACTCGGTCCGCGTCTTCCGGATGCAGGGCCTCCCACAGGGAGGTCGCGTCTTCCCGGACGGCGTCGGAGGTTTGACGGAAAAGCTGGCGGATGCCCGCGCTCGCGAAAGGCAGCGACCATTGGCCGCCTGCTGCGCGGCGCAGTTCGAAAATCATGCCCGGCACATGCGCGCCGAGCTTCCCAAGGCGCAACTCAGCGTCAGTGTGATGTCGCCCCGCGCGGAGCTCCTCGGAAATCAATGGGTCCGGAAGCGTGGCGCGTCGAGTGGCGGCGCGCTGCCACACTCTCGCGGAGGCAACAGCAGCACCCGCGATCGCCAGGCCCACGGTGAAGATTACCAATCCCCACGCTGCGGCGCTGATGTCCGTAATCACAGTCGTGACCAAGGTGCGGAGCACCCACCCCATCGCGATCAGCGCAACGCCGACGACGAAGAGAACTCCGGCCAAACGGGTTTCCCTGGTTTGAGACATTACGATCGATCCGCTCCGGCTGGAGACGGATAACCCAAGGTTAATCGACCGCGTGCGAAACTCGCTTAAGCTCCGTGACTCCTGTTTGGTTGCGGAGACTACCACCGGCGGCCTTGATTCGTCCCATGCCTAGTCGCCCTCCCTTTCAGCCGTCCACCCGCAAAGCTGTTCCCGCCGATACGCACAGCAAAGCCCGAGCGGGCATCGGCACGGAATCCACCGAGCTTGAACGCAAACTCCAGTGCTTGGAGCGAATCACACGGGAAATCGGCCGTCTCTCCAAAATCGGTGCCTGGGAGATCGACGTGGCGACAGGGACGCCGACTTGGTCGGAAGGCACCCGCAGTCTCTTCGGTTTTGAAGAATCCCAGCCGCTGCCCGCCGGCACGGCTTGGCCATTCTTCACTCCCGAGGCGCAAGCCGCGCTCGGGGCCGCCATCGCAGGCCTGACGCCCGCCGCTCCCTCCTTCGAGCTGGAGTTTGAGGTCGCGAATCAAGCCACGCCACCACGCTGGATGCGCGTAATCGGCTCAGGGGACTTTGAAGACGGGCGTTGCGTGGCGCTCCGTGGCACGATCCAGGATGTGACGGCGCGCCGGGAGGGCGAAGAGGCGCGCCAGCGACTGGAGGCTGAGCTCTTCCAAGCGCAGAAGATGGAAACCCTGGGAACGCTGGCAGGCGGAATCGCCCATGATTTCAACAATATCCTCACCGGCATCATCGGCTACCAGGAGCTGGCGGCCGAAGTCCTCAACGAAACTGATCCGGCGCGGGCTTTTCTTGCGGAGGCCCGTCGCGCCAGCCTGCGGGCCCGCGAGCTCGTCGAGCAAATCCTGAGCTTTGGGCGCCGACGCACCTCGGATGATCATGCGCCGCTCGATCTTGTGGGCGTGATTGCCGAAGCGCGTCGTTTCCTGCGCGTGACGCTGCCGGCGCATATCGCAATCGAAACCCACTGTGAGCCAGGCAGCGGGACGATCCGCGGCGATGCGACGCAGATGCAGCAGGTGATCCTCAATCTCGGAGCCAACGCCGGCTACGCCATGCGCGAGCAAGGCGGCACCCTGCGCATCTCGCTTGCCCGCGCCGAGGTCACGTCCGACCTCGCGCTGGCCTTGGACCGGTTCTCGCCCGGGGGCTATGTGTGCCTCACTGTCAGCGATACCGGCCGCGGGATGGACGAAGCGACGCGCAGCAGGATCTTCGATCCGTTCTTCACCACAAAACGGGCGCGCGACGGCACCGGTCTCGGGCTCGCGGTGGTCCACGGGATTGTGCGGGCCCATCATGGCGCCATCGACGTGGAAAGTTCGCCGGGCGTGGGCTCTTCTTTCCACATCTATCTGCCGGCCGGGACCGAAGATCGCACCGCGCTGATGGACACTCCGCCCGAGCCGCCGGGCGGCAAAGGCGAATATGTGTGCATCGTGGACGACGATGAGGTGGTGAACCGCTGCACGCAGCTTGTGCTCGAAGGCAAAGGCTACCGCACGTTGTCCTTTGCCTCCGCCGAACAATGCATCGCCGCGATTGGCGAGGATCCCTCGCAATGCGCAGTGCTGGTGACGGACCAGACCATGCCTGGAGCGCCCGGAGCCGAACTGGCGGCGCAACTGCGCGGGCGGCACCCTGCCCTGCCAGTCGTGATCATGTCAGGTTACTTCACAAAACTGCCGCCCGAAACATTGGGTAAACTGGGACGCTTTGAGCTGCTCGCGAAACCGTTCACCTCCGCCGAGCTGCTGCAGGCGGTTGATCGGGCGCGGCAGCCCACGGGCTCAGGCTAGTCCGCGCCAAACTCACTCGGGCAGCTCCTTGCCGCGCGTCTCCGGTCCGAACCAGATGATAACGATCCCGATGAGATAGATGCAGGCCAGGGTCGAGCCGGTCTTCGCGAAACTACCGTCGAAGGCCTTCATCAGCATGGCGGTCTGCAAGCCGCCGATCGCGGCGAAGATGCGGCCGAAATTGTAGGCAAAGCCTTGGCCCGTAGCACGCACGCTGGTCGGGAAAAGCTCGGGGAAATAAAGCGGGAAAAATCCGTAGAATGACGCCGTTACGCCCCCGGCGAGAAAGGCGGCGAATAAGAAACCGGATCCGAACGTCGAGTTGCCCTGATAAAAATAGAGCGCCGAGGCAATCGACCCCATGCACAGCACAGTGTAGGTGATCCGGCGGCCATAGCGCCCCGCCGCCACCGCGGCGATGATCGTCGCCACGATGGCGCCGATGGAGGTGGCCAATTGGGTCTTTTCCTTGGCGTAGTGCTTCACCGTGGCGGTGTCGGGCATCAGTTCCGCCGCCCAGCGAGGGGCCCATTGGATCGAGCCCCATGTGCCCAGCAATGCCACGCCCGCGAGGGCCGCACCAAAGAGCATCATCCGAATCACCCGCCCTTGCGTCTCCGCGTTCAATGAGCCGGCTGAAATGGCACGGGCAAGATACTGCTTCACCGGATGCAGGTAGCCCCACAACGCCACGGCCAAGCCCACAAAGGTGATCAAGGTGGCCCAGACCCAGTGTAGATTGGCCATCGCCGGAGACCACACCCAGATGATGCCCAAAGCCGCCGCGCACGCGATGAACACGCCGATGAGGTCGGTGTTGCTCCAGTGTGAGGTCGCACCCTTGGCCTTCTCATCCTCCCATTTTTCGGACTCCGAGACGAAAAGGCGGATGAAGAAAATAATCAGCGCGGGAAACGCGCCGCTGATCATCAGGAAACGCCACGCGGAATTGGCCAGCAGGTTGTTGGTCGTCGCATCCGAAAGCCCAATGGCCTTGAGAAACACCTCCACCCCCCCAATCACCTCGCCCAGACCCATGCTGAGGAGCGCCACCAAGAGGAAGCCCACATTGGCCGCGGCGCCGATCAATCCGGCGATGAGCGCCCGTGATTTGCCCGGCCAAACTTCGTTAACCAGCGCCACGCCGAGCGACCACTCGCCACCCATGCCAAGCGAGGCGATAAACCGGAGCACCGCGATGTGCCAGGCTTCCGTGGCAAACCCACAGAGGCCGGTGAATATCGCATACGTGAAAATGCTCAGCGACATCGCCCGCACCCGTCCGATTTTGTCGCCGAGCCAGCCAAACAACACACCGCCGCTCGCGGCCCCGACGAGGAAGACGGCTATGATCGCGCCAAACCACGCGGCGGCGTCCGAGGCGGGGGACTCGGGTCCGAGCAAATCTTTCAGCGCAGGCTGGCCGATGAGCGGGAACAGGCCCATCTCGAAACCATCGAACATCCACCCGAGGAAGGCGGCAATCAGGACAGAGTAGAGTTGGCGTTTGCTGGGAGGGTTGGAGGACATGAGAAGGGGATATTCGCCTTGGAAACCAGGTCGCTGCTCGCGACCAAGTCAGACGCCCTCGACTCAGGCAAGCCAGAGTGGCCTGCCACCTGAAAAATTTCCTACGCGCCGGCCGATCAGTTGCGGCACACGGCCTCGTCGAGGTTCAAGAGCAGATTGGCCACCATCGTCCACGCCGCCAGTTCGGCGGGCGGCAGCGACGCATCGGGTTTCGATTCACCGTTGGAGATCACCTGGCTGGCGGCCTCGGCATGCTTCTCGAAATGCGACCGGTGCCGTGCGAGCGAATCGGCGAGGATTTCGCCTTCTCTTTTCGCGGGTTCGCGGGCGAGGACGCTGCGAAATGCATGCACGATGCGATCGGCATCGTTGCTGGGGCGGAGGAGCAGACGCTCGGCGAAGGCGCGCGCGGCTTCGAATTGCTGCACATCGTTCATCAACGCGAGGGCTTGGAGCGGGGTGTTGGAGCGGGTGCGGCCGACGCAAAAATTTTCCCGCGAAGGCGCATCGAAAGTCACCATCGCCGGAGCGGGCGCGGTGCGCTTCCAAAACGTGTAGAGACTGCGGCGATAAAGCGCCGCGCCCTGCTCCTGCACGTAAACCTTGGTGTTGCTCCCGCCGAAGGCGACGGGTTCCCAGATGTTGCTCGGCTGGTAGGGCCGCACCGGCGGTCCGCCGATCTCAGGGCGCAATAGGCCGGCGAGCGCGAGCGCTTGATCGCGGAGCACCTCGGCATCGAGGCGCGGGCGCGCGGCGCGGGCCAGCAGCTTGTTATCGGGATCGAGTTCGAGCAGCGGCGGGCTGGCGGCGGCGTCCTGCCGATAAGCGCGCGATGTGACGAGCAGGCGGACGAGCCTCTTCACATCCCAGCCCGTGCCCACGAACTCGGAGGCGAGCCAGTCGATCAGCTCGGGATGTGTCGGCGGCTCGCCTTGTGAGCCGAAGTCCGCCGGGGTGCGAACCAGGCCCGCGCCAAAAAGCTGCTGCCAAAAACGGTTAACCGTTACGCGCGCGGTCAACGGATGCCGCGGATCGACGAGCCAACGGGCTAGGTCGAGCCGGGTCGCCCGGGCCCCGGACTTGGCCAAGGGCGGCAGAAAGGCCGGGGTGCCCGGCTCGACACGCTCGCCCGGTTTGTCGTATTGCCCCCGGATCATGATGTTGGCAGGAAGCGGTTCGGCGCGTTCGCGCGAGATGAGCGTAATCGGGAAAGCCAGCTCGTAGCGGATCTGCTCGGCCATGACCGCACGCGCCACATGCGCTTCGGCCTCCACGGCGGCGCGGAGCGGGCCGTGGATGAAGTCGCGGTGGTAACGCGCGAGGCGGGCTTTCTCCTCCTCGTTCTGCTGTGTGGGGGAAAGGCCGATGAGAAACTTGATGTCGTGCCGCAGCGGCGCGCTCTCGGCAAATCGCGCCGTGCCGCGTAGCGCACTTGCCCAAGCGGAACTCGAGAGCAGCGGATCGGCATCGCCAGTGGGGCTCGAAATTATCGCGCCCGCGCGGTCCCACCATCCGGAACCGTCGCTCTGTGTGACGCGCAATGCGGTGTAGGCTTTGCCTGTGGCGAGGCCGGCATCCGTCGCCGAAATCTCAAGCCGCGCATAGGCCCCGGCCGGAGGGAGTGGTCCAACGAGAATAGCGTTCGTGGCGGCTTCCGGGCCAAACGCCGCGGAATCACCCCAGACAAACCGCCTCGTCGTTTCAGGAGTGACGAACTCAAGGCTCACCGCGCGCGGCGGGCGTGCCGCATCGGGCTGGAAATGGACAAAAGGTTTCACCTCGCCCTTCACCGTGAGATCGATGTCTCCGGCGGTGAAGACAAACGGTCGCGCCACTGCGCCCTCAAGGAGCAGCGCCCGACGCCCGCCGGCCAATGGCACGCCGTCGCCTTCCCGCCACGTGCCGGGAAGGGCCGGCTGGGAAATTCCTGCGGTGGTGGGCAGATCTGAATCTTCCGCCCATATCACCTCGTAGGTTGCCGCTTTTTTGCCTGGCTTTGTGTAGGGGGTTCCTGAGGCGATTGCGCGGTCGACCGCGGTGGTCAGAGCGGTCTCAAGCGGGGCCACGGCGGTGGCTAGTTCGTCGATGCGCTTCTGCGTCGCGGGTGAGTCGGCGAGGAGAGCGATGGGACCGGGCACGCGGATATTGCCGTCCCAGACGCGGTCGGCGAGGCCCTTGAAGAATGCGCCCAGCGAATAATATTCGCGTTGCGTGAGCGGATCAAACTTGTGGTCGTGGCACGAGGCGCAGTTGGCGGTAAGGCCGAGCCAAACCGCGGCCGTGGTGTCGGTGCGATCAGCGGTGTTGCGCATCTCCGCCTCAGCCTCGATCGCGCCGCCTTCCGAAGTGGTGAGATGGTTGCGGTTGTAGCCTGATGCGACGAGCTGATCAGTGCGTGGATGGGGCAACAGATCACCGGCGAGTTGCTCGATCGTGAACTGGTCGAAAGGCAGGTTGCGATTGAAAGCGCCGACGACCCAATCGCGGTAGGGCCAAATCATGCGGACGTTGTCGAGGTGCAGGCCGTGGGTATCGGCGTAGCGCACAGCGTCGAGCCAGTGCCGGCCAAAGTGTTCGCCATAACGCGGCGAGGCCAGCAGGCGATCCACCGCGCGCTCATATGCCACGGGTGATGCGTCGGCCAAATAGGCATCCAGCTCCTGTGCGGTCGGCGGGAGGCCCGTCAGGTCGAGTGAGACACGGCGGAGCAGCACCGCGCGCGGGGCTTCGGCTGCGAGAGCCAAGTGTCTGGCGGCGAGTTTGGCTCCAATAAAACGATCAACAGGGTGGTTCGCCGCACCGCCAGCCGGAGGCGGTAGCGGTGCGCGCACGATGGGTTCGTAGGCCCAATGTTTTTGGTAGACCGCGCCCTGCTCGATCCAGCGGCGGATGAGATCGCGCTGGGTGGCGGAAAGCGGGGGCTTGTGGGACTCGGGAGGCGGCATCACCTCGTCCTCGTGTTTGCTTACAATACGCTGCCAGACTTCGGAAGCAGCCAGATTACCTGGCACTATGGCATGAACCCCCTCGCGATTGGCGGCGGTCGCTCCCTCTGCGATGTCGAGCCGGAGCTTGGCCTTGCGGTGCGTGGGGTCCACGCCGTGGCAAGCGAAGCAATTGTCAGCTAGGATCGGGCGGATGTGCGCGTTGAATGTCACTCGCTCCTCCGCGGCGAAGACGTGCAGGAGCAACCAAGGGAGAAGAACAAAGAAGCGGGGCATGGGGACGCGGCACACGACGCGCCCCATTTCACTGCGGGAAGGTGCGGCCCAGGTCAACCGCGCCGCTGCTCCTTAAGGAACGTCGTAAACTTCGATGAGAGCAACGCCCGAGCTTTCTCCGCCGCCGGAAATCACCGCGGTGTAGGCTCCGGGCGCAAGCGTGACAATCAAAGCGGCGTCACGGCTAGTGGGTTCGGCAAAACCGAAGGCTCCCACTTGCGCGAAAATCGCGGTCATGATCGCGTCGCCACCCCAGTTGTCGTTTTCGGCGACGAGCCGGCTGCCTTGGTAAAGCTGCACCTTGGGATCGGCGAGCACATCGCCGACGCCGAAAGCCGAGAGCGTCGGGCCTGCCGCGCGGATCATCACGCGCTTGGAGGTGGTGCCGGTAATCACGAAGCCCAGATTCGGAGTCTCGGGGCCAGCTTCGACACGGGCGCGGACCGAGAGGTTGATGAACGTCCCGCTATTGGCCGCAGCAGCATCATAAACCTCTACGAGCGCGACACCATTGCCGCTGGCCTTGCCTGCGACCTGCACAGTGTAGGCTCCTGCGGGCAGCGTGGACATGAGCGCGGAATCGGCGCTCAGGGCCGGCAATGCAAACGCGCCGAGACGGGCGGAGGTCTGTTCGATCAGGGTAGCGTTGGCATTGGAGCCCCAGTCGTCGTTCGCGGCGGTCATCACAGCTCCGGTGTGGAGCGAGAGCGTGGGATCACCGAGCGTGCCGGCCACACCGAAGAGCCCGAGGGTCGGGCCCACGCCGCGGACAAGCACGGGCTTTCCGGAGGTGCCGCCGCCGACGACAAAGCCGACGATGAGCACATCCGCACCTGAACCCGCGGTGGAGCGGACCGAGAGATTCACGATCTTTGAGGCAACCACGCTGGGCTGCGTAGGCGGAGTTGGCCCTGCGCCATCGCCGCCACCGGTCGATCCACCGACCCCAGTCGAATCGGTAACCGTGAGCGTGGCCGCCGCCGACAGCGCGTAACCGATGCTGTTGGAGACTTCGGCCAAATAAACGCCTTCATCGGCCGTCGTGACTCCCTTGAGCGTGAGCACGGAGCCGGTGGCGCCGGGAATGACAACGCCGTTGCGCTTCCATTGGAATGTCGGCGTCGGGGCACCTGAAGCCTCGACTGTGAGGGTGACGTTGGATTTGGCGGCCACCGTCTGGCTGGCAGGTTGTGCCATAATCACCGGTGGCGCGGCCAACTGGAGGGGCGCATCGAAGCTCGTCACGGTGCCAAGCGAATTTGTGGCGACCACACTATAATTTCCAAAATCCGCCGCACTAACCGAAGGAAGCTGCAAGGCGGATGCTGTCGCGCCGGGGATGGCTACGCCATTCTTGCGCCATTGATAGCTTGCCCCAGGGATTGCCGCCACGCTGACCGTGAAGGAGGCACGTGCGCCGATGGATACCGCCTGGGCCGCGGGATGCCGCACCACAGCTGGTTTGGCTTGCACCACCAGCGTCGCGTTGCCGCTCACGACCGAGCCGGAGGAATTGGAAACCACCACCGAATAGACTGCTGCGTCAGCGGCTGTGAGGGCCGGAAGGGAAAGACTGTATCCCGTCGCACCGGTGATGTTCACGTTGTTCTTCCGCCACTGGTAGGTGGGTGTCGGGCTCCCGCTGGCGACGACCGAGATCGATGCGGAAGTGCCGGCAACGACCGTCTGGAGAGAAGTGGGCTGAACAATGATCGACGGAGCGGTGTTCACGGGGCCTGGGCCGGGGGGATTGCCCGGAGGCGGCGGGGGTGGCGGGGGCGGCGTCGGATTGCTCGGCGGATTGGGATTTGACGGAGGAGGCGGCGGCACAACGACAGTAAGCACACACGTATTGCTGGTCACCGCACCGGCCACATTTGTGGCAATCACTGTGTAATTGCCTGCGTCGCCTGACCCCAAGCCTATAAGCGATAAAGTAGCTTCGGTTGCGCCGGCAATCGCGACACCGTTCTTTTGCCACTGGTAGCTCGGGGCGGGCGTGCCAGAAGCTCCAACGGTGAATGTCACTGCGCCACCCGCGGCCACAGACTCTGCGGCCGCAAGGTTGCTCGTAAATACCGGAGCGGCGTTGACCGGGGGCGGCGTGCTCGGCGTTGGATCATTGACCGTCAGCAAAGCTGGTGAACTCGTGACGGAGCCTGCGGAGTTCGAAACAATGACCGTGTAGCTTGCGCTATCGTTGGGCGTAAGCGAGGTGAGGACGAGAGTGGAACCAGTCGCGCCACTGAGGCTGTTGCCGTTTTTCTGCCACTGGTAGGTCGGCGTCGGAACTCCGCTGGCAGAGATGCCAAAACTCACCGAACCGCCGGTCAGTGCCGTCTGCGGCGAGGTCGGCTGTGTCTGGATCGTGGGTGCCGTATTGGAGGGCGCCGCGATAACGCTGAGCACCTCATCGGCGCTGGTGACCGACCCAACCGTATTCGTCGCGATCACTGAATAAGCCCCCGCGTCATTTAAAGTGACCGAAGCGATCACGAAGGTCGCATTCGTCGCACCCGCGATCGGCACACTGTTTTTCCGCCATTGGAGCGTGGGCGTCGGCCAACCGTCGGCGGTCACCATGAAGGTCACGCGTTGGCCGACCGTCGCGGTCGTGTCCGCGTGCGAGACACCTGTCGCGAAGGCAGCCAAGAGGGAGGCGAATGCGAGCCGCCGCCAACGACCGCTCGACTTGAAAGTTGCACCAAGAGACATCACGCCAGAAAAAATCATTGGCACCCAATCGCGCCGCACGCACAAGCGGGAAACCCTGAACACTACGCAAGCCGGCCCTGGGGAATCACCGCACGTTCTTAATGGATTGAATAAAAGGCAGTAGCATAACCGTTGTTTCACTTACTTTTTCACTGCACCAGGTATTTACGTGGTTTTCTCAACCTCGCTCCGGCGACCGTTCAACTCGCATTCGCAAGACTTCAGCCGTGTCCGTAGCAGCAGAATCGACACAATCGGGCTTGACCACTTTTCCGTATCAGCGCGATTAATTTCTCTCCCCTCACCACCCCATGAAAACAGTTCGCGCGTGCGCCTTCGGGCTCTCACTCGGCTGGGCGCTGTCCCCGGTCTCGGCAACTACCCTCACAACAATCGGCGTCGCTTACACCCAAGATTTCAACTCCTTGGCCACGAGTGGCACGAGCACTTTGCTGCCAACCGGCTGGGCCTTCAGCGAGACGGGTGTCTCCAACGACACGACCTACGGCACTGGCACTGGCAGCAGCACGACCGGCAACACTTACAGCTTCGGCACTAATTCCGATCGTGCCTTCGGAACACTTTTGACCGGCAACCTCACCTCAACCATTGGCGCCGGATTCATCAACAATACCGGCGCCACGATATCGAGCATCACAGTTTCCTATACAGGAGAACAATGGCGGCTCGGTGCCACCGGACGCGAGGACCGGCTCGATTTTGCCTACAGTTCCAACGCTACATCGCTGACAAGCGGATCCTGGACCTCCGATACGACGCTCAATTTCGTCGCTCCCGTTTCAGCGGGGACGGTCGGTTTGCTCGACGGCAATCTCGCCGCCAACCGGACCTCGATCACCAGCACAATCAGCGGGCTTAATATTTCCGCCGGCGGCATGTTCTGGCTGCGTTGGAGTGATTTCAACGCCACGGGGTCCGATGACGGTCTTGGCATTGATGATTTTTCGCTCACTCCATTTTCTAGCGGTGTCACTCACAGTGCTCGGGATGGTCTGCCTGCATTCATACCGCTCGCACTGGCGGCAGCTTTGTTTTTCAGCCGTAGAGTGAGAACGGCTTGAGCGACCACTCGGGAAACACCGTCGCCAGGCCCGCTGCGTCAGTCCCATGGCGCAAGAGCACAGGCGCAAGCACATCGCGGTAGTTGTTCCACACGGGCAAGTCGCCGTAGCCTTCAAAGACTCCACGCGGCTCCAACCCGGCCGGGTCGAGGCCGCGCCATTCGCCGTGCATTCGCCCGCCACGGACGCCACCTCCGAGCACAAACAGCGTTGATCCGCGTCCGTGATCGGTGCCGAAGGCGGAGTTCTCCTCCACTGTGCGGCCAAACTCCGTCATCGCCACCACCGTGGTCGTAGCCATGCGCGGGCCGAGATCCCGGCGGAACGCCTCCAAGCCGGCCGCAAACCGCACGGCTAGTGACTCCACCTGCCCTTGCTGCGCAAAATGCGAATCCCACCCCGGCAGGTCGATCGACGCGGCCTCGAGGCCCACGTTGGCTTTAATGAGCCGCGCGAGTTGGCTGAGTCCGGTCGCGAAATCATCGCGCCCGTAGGTAGCGCCGTTCGCCGCCTTGTAGGTCGTGGAGCGCATCGCGTCGATGCGGACGAGCGCCTCGAAGGTATCGCGCGCGGCCACCCCGAGCTGACCACTTTCCATCGCATAGAGCCGTTCCAACTGAGTGCGAAAAGCGGGTGTCCGCCCTCCGAGCGCAAAGTCATCCAATCCCTGCATCACCGTCACAGACGGTGCACCGATGAGGCATTCGGGCAGCGCTTTTCCGACGGCGACACAGGTGAGCGCGCCGTTCACCGCGGCCGGGCGCACGCGCAAGAATCGCGCGAGCCAACCGCCCGCCACGACCCCGCCATGCTCCATCAGATCCTGCGCTTCGAAATGAGAACGGGTGCGGTCCTCCGTGCCGCAGGCATGCACGATGGCCAGCTCACCATCACGCCACGCCGCTTCCAAAGGCGCCAGCTTGGGATGCAGCCCGAACTGATCATCAAGCCGCACCGCGTCCTTCTTTGCGATGCCTAGCCGCGGTCGGGCGCGGTGGTAGTGCGGATCTTCGACGGGAGGCACGAGCGCCAGCCCGTCGGCCGCGCCGCGTAGAAAAATCACCACAAGGGTGCGGCGGTTGTCGCCATTGCCGGTGATAAGAGCCTGTGTCGCCATATCGCTCCCTGGTTTTAGCAGCGCTGAAATGCCGGCGCCGCGATCAACAGCGCCACATCTGATCCCGCCTCGCGATACGCGGTCCGTTCGGCCTGCGTCGCACGGCGGCCCAGCACAGTCGCCATCAGCGCCTCGTCTCCGCCTACGCGCGCCCGCAACTCAGCCAACGCGACGCGTGTGCCCTTGATGCGGTTGGCAGCCAGTGCCGTGGAGAAATTCCAGCGCCAGAGCAGCGTGCTCTGCCAGTGCGACGCGGGCTCGGGGTAGCCCTCGGGTGTCGCGTAGCGGAACGGTGCGTGGCCCAGCCGCAGCAAATAGTCGATTAACTGCTTCGAGGCGTCCGTCTGCGCATTCGTCGCTCGCAGTGCGGAAACGACGAAGTGAAAAGGCCGCTTGAACTTTGTCCCGCGACGCTCCGGAGCCAAAAACTCAGGCGTCGCAAACAGCGCTCGCAGCGTCGCCGGAATGTCGCCGCGCGAGGCAGTGAAACTCGCCGCGGTCGCTCGCACGGCCGCCTCGGGAGGCTCATCGGCGATGAAGCGCCGGCAGAGCTTGCGCGCCAGATGCCGCGCGGTGGCCGGATGGCTGACGACGATCTCAAGCACGCGATCGAGGTCGGCGGCGCCGAGGCCGGCCGGAATCTCCACGCCGAGCACGCGTTTCGCTCCATGGTCGTGCTGGCGCGCGTTGAACTCCACGCGGCCTTTGAAGAATTTCTTCCGATCGCGCACTGTCCAGCCGGTCAGGCAGCGGGCCACCTCCATCACGTCCTGTTGCGAATAGCCGCCATGCACACCGAGGGTGTGGAGTTCGAGCAGCTCGCGGGCGTAGTTTTCGTTGGGCTTGTCACCGGGTCTGGTCACTCGATTCGCCCGGCCGTCGAGATACCAGAGCATCGCCGGACTCACCGCGCTTGCCCGCAGCAGCTCACGGAAATTGCCCATCGCGTGGGCCCGGATCACATCGCGATCGTCGGCCGCCTTCAGCCACTTTGCCTCCGCCTTCGAGGGGTCGATGTTGAAATGGTCGCTCCAAAATTGGACCATCACCTCAAAGAGCTGGCGCTCGCTCAGCACCGCGCGCAGCACCGTCGCGCGCGTCAGATCATCGAGCAGCACCTTGTCCTTGAATTCGTAGAGGTCCCCCACCCGCGCACCGCGATCACGCAACGCCGGGAAGAGCTGCTGCAGCGGATCACCTGAGTTGCCCTCGCGACGAAAAAAGCTGCCCTCGGGATCCGCGAGGCTGTCAAACTCGTGCCGCATGACGCGCGCACAGAGCGTGTCCTCGATGCGCCCAGGCGCGAGTTGCTCATCGAGGAACGCGCCCACGCCCATCGTCGCGACCCGTCGATAATCACCCGGCCGCGCGCCAAAGGTCAGGCGACTGATCGCATGCGCCACGGCATCGATCTCGTCAGACGCAGAGGGTGTGAGCGCATCGGCGAGCGGCGGGGCGGTCGGTATTCCGATGAGGCGGCGAGCATCCGTTGCCCAATCCCTGGGTCGCCCGCAGCCCGCACCTGCCAATGCCGCGGCGCCGGCACCCGCCGCGATAAACTGGCGGCGCGACAGGTTCATGCGTGGGGTGCGGACGCAGACCGACGCGAGAAACCCAGCCGCACCACCGCACCCAGCCCGGCCAGCAGAGTCAGCGGGAGCCAGATGATCGTGAGATAGGTGAGCGCCAGAACAACCGAGCCCCGGAGCACCCGGCGCCACGGATCGCTGGCGTCGCGCGCCGCGGGCAGACCGCGCCCGATGCGAAGGGCCAGCCCCGCGGTGCCCGTGAGCGCGGCAAAGATCGTCACTAAAATTATCGCGCCCCGGATAATATTACCCGCAGCACTCGGCATCGCGTTGCCCAGCACGATGCCGCCGACAATCAAGGGCACGGCGCAGCCCAAGCCAATCAGCCAGCACACCAAAGGAGCCGCACCAAGCTTCTCCGCGCAGCCCTCGACCAAACGAGGAAACAGTCCGGCCACCGCCAGCCACCACGCGACGAACACCAGCAGCAGACCGACGATGATGAAGATGACTGTGGAAACGTCCGCGAGGTTCATGGGCTTTTCTAGACTAGGACGGACGCCTCGCGTGAGCAACGGGTTACTTGAGGGGCGCCGTATGGCTCACAATCTTAGGCGCAATCCATCATAAGCCACCCGCACCGCCGCGGGCAGGGTCGCCTCGAGTTCCGCATGATCACTCAAATGAGTGAGGTGAGTGAGCCATGTGACGGGCGCACCGATCTCGGCCGCCACCGCCACCGCTTCGTCGATGGACATGTGCGAGGGATGCGGCTGCGGGCGCAGGCCGTCGAGCACGACTGCGTCGGCGCCACGCGCGAGAGCGACCGCTTCGCGTGGCACGCGTTTGCAGTCGGTGTAGTAGGCGAATTTTTTGCCGCTGCTGCGCTCCGTGAAAATCAGGCCGAGAGTGTTGAGTCCGCCGTGCGGCAACAGCGTCGAGTGAATTGTGCCCTGCGGCAGTTCGAGCAACGGCGGCATCGCGGCGAGCTTGAAGGCCGCATACCCGCGCGAGATCGGCCGTTCCGCCATCGCATAGGGATAGATGGCCAGCACGCGTCCCATCCCCTCCTCCGTCGAATAAACCGTCAGCGCCTCGCTCCCGTGGAGATCGCAGAAACGCCGCAGATCATCCATGCCACACACATGGTCGGCATGGCCGTGGGTGAGGATGAAAAAATCCACCCACTCGATCCGCTCGCGCAGGCATTGCAGACGCAGTTCGGGCGCAGCATCAACCTGCACGCGCAGTCCATCCATGACGACATGCACGGAGGCGCGGGTGCGCTTGTTACGCGGGTCGGCTGACATGCAGACGCGGCACCCGCACGCAATCATGGGCACCCCCTGTGAGGTGCCAGTGCCGAGGAAAACGACTTCCATGCCCGGAGGCAAACGATGTGCCGGCACCGGCGCGACGAAATGTTTTCAGTTGCCCGACCGCGACAAATTGGGGCATTTCCGCGCCGTGCGTCTTCCACCGTGGCTCGCGCGATGGCCCGCGATCCCGATTCCAGTCTTCGCCGTCCTGCTCATGGCCATCGTGGGCGGGTGCTACGTGAACAGCCTGCAGGTGCCCTTCCTGCTCGACGATCTCACCACCATTCTGGCGAATCCGAGCATCCGGCAGCTGGCACCGTTGCGTGACGTGTTGTTTCCCCCGGGCGAGGTCTACTCCGCAGGCCGACCGGTGCTGAATCTGAGCTTCGCGATCAACTACGCGATCGGAGGTCACAGCGTCGGCGGCTATCATGCGGTCAATCTCGCAATCCATGCGGCGGCCACGCTTGCACTTTTCGCCATCGTGCGGCGCACGCTGGCGCTGCCGCGCTGCCGCCCGTTTTTAAGCGGCGGCTCGGCTGGCATCAGCTTCACCATCGCCGCGCTGTGGGCGGCGCATCCGTTGCTCACGTCAGCGGTCACTTATGTTTCCCAACGAGCCGAGAGTCTGATGGGCCTTTTCTATTTGCTGACCCTCTACGCCTTCGTCCGTGGTGCCCCGCGCCGGAGTCCGCTGTGGATGGCGGCGGGCGCCTCCGCGTGTGCACTGGGCATGGCGACCAAAGAAGTGATGGTGACCGCGCCGGTGCTGGTGTTCTTGTTCGATCGGGTATTTGTCGCGGGTTCCTGGCGCGACGCGTGGGCCCAGCGGCGCACCTGGCATCTGCTGCATGCGGCGACGTGGCTCCTGCTGGCGGCGTTGATGATTGGTTCGCGGCTCGATCAGCGAGCAGTCGGCTGGGAGCATGGCTTATCATGGTTTCGCTACCTCTGCATCGAGACACAGGCGGTGTGCCTCTATGTGGCGCGCGCTTTCTGGCCGGCGAACCTCGTCTTCGACTATGGCAGCAATCTTCCACCGCCGTCGCTGGGGGCACTGGCGGGCGCCGCTATTTTACTAGGGGCAGCATTGATGCTGAGTATTCGAGCGCTATGGAGCGGCGCGATAGCCGGGTTTCTTGGCACCGCCTTTTTTTTGCTGCTGGCGCCGACCTCAAGCATCGTGCCTCTCGCGGGCCAGCCGATTGCCGAGAGCCGGATGTATCTGCCGCTGGCGGTGCTGGTCGCGGCCGTCGTGCTGGGCGTCATGCGGCTGCTGCCGCGCGCGGCACCTCTTCTCGCGGTGCTGACGCTCGGCGCGGCCGCGACACTTAGCTATCAGCGTAACCACGTTTATCACAGCCCTGCCTCGATCTGGGCCGACACTTACGTGAAGCGTCCGCTCAACGATCGAGCCGTCGTCTTTTGGGCAGAGGAACTGAAACGGCGCGGCCAGCATGGGGAGGCGCTCGCCATCCTCGAAGCACGCATCAAGGCGCGGCCGGACTCGCCCGAGATGCTCAATAATCTCGCCGTCGCGCTCTTTCAGGCTGGCCGCGCCGCCGAGGCCTTGCAGCGGTTTCGGCGCGCGATCGAGCTGAAGCCCGGCAATGCGGAACTGCACGGCAACTGCGGCACCGTGCTGCTTCACACGCGCAATTTCCCGGCGGCATTGGAGAGCTTTGAAAACGCGCTGCGTTTCGGCCGGGAAACGGCGGATATTCGCAACTACGTCGGACTGTGCCTCACGGGCTTGGGGCGGCCGAGGGAGGCGATGGCTCAATTCGAGCGCGCGCTACAAATCGATCCCAGCCACCGCGAAGCCCAGGGCAACCTCGCTGCTCTGCGAGCGGTCGCTAAATAAAAAGCGCGCCGATTTCGCGGCGCGCTTTTTGGGAAACAAAGGGGCGGATCGCTCCGCCCGATTGGATAAGCTTAGTAGTCCATGCCGCCCGGGCCGTGCGAGTGACCGCCCGCCGGAGCTTCCTTCTTCTCGGGGAGCTCGGTGATCATGCACTCGGTCGTGAGGAGCAGGCCGGCGATGGACGCCGAGTTCTGCAGCGCGGTGCGGGTGACCTTCGTCGGGTCAACCACGCCGGCCTTCACGAGGTCCTCGTATTCGCCGGTGGCGACGTTGTAGCCGAAGTTGCCCTTGCCGCCGAGCACTTGGCCGACGACGACCGCACCCTCGACGCCGGCATTGGCGCAGAGCATGCGGATGGGGGACTCGATCGCGCGGCGCACGATTTGCGCGCCGATCGCCTCGTCGCCCTCGAGCTTGACGCCGTCGATGGCCTTCGCGCAGCGGAGCAGCGCGACACCACCGCCAGCGACGATGCCCTCTTCGACAGCCGCGCGCGTGGCGTGCAGCGCGTCTTCGACGCGGGCCTTCTTCTCCTTCATCTCGGCTTCGGTGGCAGCGCCGACGTTGATGACGGCCACACCGCCCGCGAGCTTCGCGAGACGCTCCTGGAGCTTCTCACGGTCGTAGTCGGAGGTGGTCTCGTCGATCTGACGGCGGATCTGCTTCACGCGGCCCTGGATGTCGGACGACTTGCCGGAGCCCTCGACGATGGTCGTGTTCTCCTTGTCGACGACGATGCGCTTGGCGCGGCCGAGGTCGCTGATCGCGAGGTTCTCGAGCTTGATGCCGAGGTCCTCGGTGATGCAGCGGCCGCCGGTGAGGATCGCGATGTCCTCGAGCATGGCCTTGCGGCGGTCGCCGAAGCCGGGGGCCTTGACGGCGCACACGTTGATCGTGCCGCGAATCTTGTTCACGACGAGAGCCGCGAGGGCTTCGCCTTCGACTTCCTCGGCGATGACGAGGAGGGGCTTGCCGCTCTTGGCGACGACCTGGAGGAGCGGGAGGAACTCCTGGAGGTTGGCGATCTTCTTCTCGTGGATGAGCACGTAGGCGTCTTCAAGGACGGCTTCCTGCGCCTCGGCATTGGTCGCGAAGTAGGGCGAGAGGTAGCCCTTGTCGAACTGCATGCCTTCGACGACGTCGAGGGTGGTCTGGATCGACTTGGCTTCCTCGACGGTGATGGTGCCGTCCTTGCCGACCTTGTCCATCGCATCGGCGATGATGTCACCGATCTCCGTGTCCCAGTTGGCGGAAACGGTGGCGACCTGGCGGATTTCCTCGCGGTCGTTCACCTTCTTCGAGATGCGGGCGAGCTCGGTGATCGCGGCCTCAACGGCCTTGTCGATGCCGCGCTTGAGGAAGATCGGGTTGGAGCCGGCGGTGACGTTCTTGAGGCCTTCCTTGTAGATGGACTCGGCGAGCACAGTGGCGGTGGTGGTGCCATCGCCCGCGGCATCGGAGGTCTTGGAGGCGACTTCCTTCACCATCTGCGCGCCCATGTTCTCGTAGGGATCGGGAAGCTCGACTTCCTTGGCGACGGTCACGCCGTCCTTGGTGACGGTCGGCGAGCCGAATTTTTTGTCGATGACGACGTTGCGGCCCTTAGGACCGAGGGTGACCTTGACGGCCTTGGAGAGGAGCTCGACACCGCGGAGGATTTTCTGACGCGCTGCGTCGTCGAACAAGAGTTGTTTAGCTGCCATTGTAGTGTGTGATTAGTTAGTGTTGAAAGTTGGAAAAACGACCCGACTCAGGCGATGACGCCGAGGATGTCGTCCTCGCGGACGAGGGTGTATTTCTTGTCGTCGAGCTTCACCTCGGTGCCGCCGTATTTGGAGATGAGGACGCGGTCGCCGACCTTGACCTCGAAGGCGGTCACTTTGCCGTCCTCGTTCTTCTTGCCGGTGCCGAGGGCGATGACCTTCGCCTCCTGCGGCTTCTCTTTGGCGCTGTCCGGGATGATGATGCCCCCGCGGACTTGCTCTTTTTCTTCGATGTGCTCGACGAGGACGCGGTCCCCGATCGGCTTGATTTTGACGTTAGCCATATGGATTTGGGTTTGGGTTGAAGGGTGAGTTTACTGTTTTTGTGGTGAGCATGGCACGCCGGCCGCGGGAGAACACGGCCGGCACGCAAAGGGTGAAGGTGAGGACTACTTCTTCTTTTCTTCGTCGACAACCTCGAAGTCGGCATCGACCACGTCGGCCTTCTTCTCGGTCTTCTTCGGCGCGCCCTCGGGCTGGCCGGACGCTTCGCCGCCGGCGGCGGCTTCGGGCGCGGGAGCGCCGGACGCCTGCGCGGCTTTCTGCGCCTCGGCGTAAATTTCTCCGCCGACAGCGGTGAGCTTTTCGAGCGCGGTTTTCATGCGCGCGGTGTCGTTGCTCTCCAAGTCCTTCTTGGCTTCGGTGAGAGCCGACTCGGCCTTGCCTTTGACGTCGGAGGCGAGCTTGTCGCCGGCTTCCTTGACGGCCTTCTCGAGCTGATAAATCGAAGTATCGAGCTGGTTCTTGGTCTCGACGGCTTCCTTGCGCTTCTTGTCTTCGGCGGCGTGGAGCTCGGCCTCCTTGGTCATTTTCTCGACCTCTTCCTTGGAGAGGCCGGACGAACCCTGGATGGTGATTTTCTGATCCTTACCGGTGCCGAGGTCCTTGGCGGAGACATGGAGGATGCCGTTGGCATCGATATCGAAGGTTACTTCGATTTGAGGCACACCACGCGGCGCCGGAGGAATGCCGTCGAGCCGGAATGTGCCGAGGATTTTGTTGTCACGCGACATGGGGCGCTCGCCTTGGAGGACGACGATTTCGACCGACGGCTGGCTGTCGCTGTAGGTGGAAAACGTCTGGGTCTTCTTGGCCGGGATGGTCGTGTTGCGCGGAATCATCGCCGTAGCAACCTGGCCGGCGGTCTCGATGCCGAGCGTGAGCGGGGTGACGTCGAGGAGGAGCACATCGCGAACTTCGCCTTTGAGCACGCCGCCTTGGACGGCAGCGCCGATGGCGACGACCTCGTCGGGATTCACACCTTGGTGGGGCTGCTTGCCACCGAGCTTGTGCGCGATCTCCACGACCTTGGGCATGCGCGTCATGCCACCGACGAGCACGAGTTCGTCGATCTTTGCGGCCGTGAGGTCGGCGTCCTTGAGGCAGTTTTTGAACGGAGCGACACAACGCTCGAAGAGCTGCTCGCACACCTGCTCCATCTTCGCCCGCGTGAGCTGCACGTTGAGATGCTTGGGGCCCGAAGCGTCGGCGGTGATGAACGGGAGATTGATGTCAACGGACTGCGCAGATGAGAGCGCGATCTTCGCCTTCTCGGCCTCTTCCTTCAGGCGCTGGAGCGCCATGGGATCCTTGCGCAGGTCGATGCCGTTTTCCTTTTTGAAAGTATCGACGAGCCAGCCGATGAGCGCCTCGTCCCAATTGTCGCCGCCGAGGTGGGTGTCGCCATTGGTGGCTTTCACCTCAAACACGCCGTCGCCGATCTCGAGGACGGAGACGTCGAATGTGCCGCCGCCGAGGTCAAACACCGCGATCTTCTCATCCTTCTTCTTGTCGAGGCCGTAGGCGAGCGAGGCGGCGGTGGGCTCGTTGATGATGCGGAGCACCTCAAGGCCCGCGATCTTGCCGGCATCCTTGGTGGCCTGGCGCTGCGAGTCGTTGAAATAGGCGGGCACTGTGATGACGGCCTGTGTGACCTTCTCGCCGAGATAGGCCTCGGCGTCGGCCTTCAGCTTGCCGAGCACGAATGCCGCGATCTGCTGCGGCGCGAACTGCTCGGTCTTGTCGCCGACCTGCACCTCGATGTAGGCGTCGCCGTTTTTGCCCTCGACGGTCTTGAAGGGCATGTTCTTAGCCTCTTCGCGGACCTCGGTGAATTTGCGGCCGATGAAACGCTTGGCGGAGAAAACTGTGTTGCGCGGATTGGTCACCGCTTGTCGCTTCGCGGCTTGGCCGACGAGCCGCTCGCCGGACTTCGTGAACGCCACGACGGACGGCGTCGTGCGTGCGCCCTCGGCGTTGGGGATGACGACGGGCTCGCCGCCCTCCATGATCGCCATGCAGGAGTTGGTGGTGCCAAGATCGATTCCGAGAATGCGGCTCATGCGCCTCGAGTAGCAACGCGGGTGCCCCTGACTTATCGGAATATGTTTAGATACTGTCTATCAATGCTTAAAAAGTTATTAGTCGCTCAAGTGCCCACACGCATCGACGCAGGCATACGCCATCGTGTCACAGTTGTGCGCCACTTCCCGAGCCAAGTCCGAACTTACTGGCACAGTTGAAGTGTGGAGCGTTTTCGCTAGCGTCGCACCGTGGAAATGGAAATCACCCTCCCGGACCTCGTGCCTGTGATGACGTTGCCCAACGTCACCTTTTTCCCGCAAGCTCTGCTGCCCCTGCATATCTTTGAGCCACGTTATCGTGCGATGCTGAGCGACACACTGGATGCCAATCGGCTCTTTGCGGTTGCAGGCTTGGACGAGGCGCAACAACGACTGAAGCCCGACATCACTGAGCCGCCACATAAAATCGCAAGCGTGGGAATCATCCGAGCCTGCCAGAAAAACTCGAACGGAACATCCAACCTGCTTCTTCAAGGTCTTTGCCGCGTTGAGATCCAAGGCATCGAGCGGGAGCAACCCTACCGGCTCATCCGCATCCGCGCGCTGTCGAGCGAGCCCGGAGGCTCCGCAGACGACAACGAGTGGCAGCGCGGCGAACTCTCCCGGCTCCTGTCCATAAAACAAAAGCTAAGACCAGGCGACAACCGTGGCATCACAGCCTTCTTGAAAACCGTGAAAGACCCGGAGGCGTTTTCCGACATCGCGGCTTTTAGCCTCTGTGACGATCCAGCCTTCAAACAGCAACTGCTCGAAATTCTCGACGTGAACCGGCGCATGCATCTCTTCGCCGATCACCTGCGCGCCCAAATCGCCGAAATCAAACTGCAGCACAGATTGCAGGGACCCTTGTCCGACGATCGCGTGGGAGAAAACTGAGAGGCGACACCCCAGCCGCCGATGCAATATTTCACTTTATTTTGGCCAAACCGCTCCGATTGCGTCTGGTGACGCCGGAGCCTTGGCGTCATTCTCCGCTTCGCGCCATGAGTCTCAACGCCGCACCCATGAACATTCTCGTCGCCGACGACGAGACCGGCATCTGCAATTTGCTCGAGCACTGGCTGACCGCGGCGGGACACAAAGTGCAGATCGCCGAAGGCGGCCAGCAGGCGTTGCGACTCCTCAAGCAAAACTCATTTGATTTGGTAATCACCGATGTGGTGATGCCGGATGGAGACGGCTTTGAACTTATCCCGGCGATCCGGAAAATTCAGCCACAGGCCCGCATCCTCGCCATCTCGGGCGGTGGCCGCTACATCCCCGGCAACGACTGCCTTTCGCTCGCACGCGGACTGGGTGCGCACGCTACCGTGGTTAAGCCCTTCGACTGCGAGACTGTGCGACGCGGCATCGCGAGCGCCCTCGCCAACTTCACGGCCAAGAGCGCCTGAGCGGGACGGCTCCGGGGAAAATGGTGCTTGCGCTCCGCGCGACGCAGTCTTTTTTCCGCACTTCTCGCGCGTGCCAACATAGCTCAGCTGGTAGAGCAACGCTTTCGTAAAGCGTGGGTCATCGGTTCAAATCCGATTGTTGGCTCCAGCGCCCCGGTGCGCCTGACGCCGAGTCGTCCCCGTGCCTCCGCTCGCCGCCGAACTCTTCGACTACGAACTCCCGCCTCGCCTCATCGCGCAGACGCCCGTCGCCCGACGTGACGAATCGCGACTGCTGGTCGTCCATCGCGCCGAGCACCGTCTCGAGCACCGCACCTTCCGTGATCTGCACGAATATCTCCGGAGCGGGGACACGTTGATTCGCAACAACGCCGCAGTGCTGCCCGCGCGACTCCATGCGCAACGGCCGACCGGTGGGCAGGTCGAGTGCTTGCTCCTGCACCCGCTCGATGACGGCCTCACTTGGCGCTGTCTCGTGAAACCCGGCCGCAAGCTCCCCGTCGGAGCTACATTTGGCGATCCTGCCGGCAACTACTCCGCCACGGTCACGCTGCGCAACGACGATGGATCCGTAGTGGTGCGCTTCGTCATTGCGAGCGGAGAATCAGTCGTTGCCCTCGCCAATCGCCTCGGTGCCGTCCCGCTGCCGCCCTATATCGTCCGGGCCGGCGACGGAGCATCCGCCGCCGATCGCGAGCGCTACCAGACAGTTTACGCCGATCGCGGACAACAGGTGGCGGTAGCCGCACCCACAGCCGGCCTGCACTTCACTCCCGAACTGCTCGCCACCCTCGCCGCTCGCGGCGTGAACTTCGCGGATGCCACGCTCCACGTTGGTCTCGGCACCTTCAAGCCGATCACTAGCGAGACCATCGAGGCTCACGCCATCCATCGCGAGAATTACGAACTGCCCGCGGCCACCCAGCGTGCGCTCTTTCCGCCATTGCCGGGCCGGCGCATCGCAATCGGCACCACGGCCGTGCGCACGATCGAGGATTTTCTCTCGCACCATGCAGCGCCGCTGCCGGACGAGCGCGCCTGCTTCGCCGAGGCCGGCATCTTCATTTTTCCGCCGCGGCTGTTTCGTGGGGTTGATGCCCTCGTCACCAATTTCCACCAACCCCGCTCCACGCTGCTATGCCTCGTATCCGCGTTTCTCGCGCCTGGTTCAACGGATGGCATCGTGTGGCTCCAAGAGATCTACCGCGAAGCCATCGCACGCGAATACCGCTTTTTCAGCTATGGTGACGCGATGCTGATTCTTTGAAGGCGACCACCCCGCCAACCGCAAGATCAAGGCCGTCCTTCCAATTCTCCGCGCGGCCGTTACCCCTCACGATGTGACCGACGACGAACTCCAGACCCTGATCGAAGATGCCACCGCCGACTACGCGTCGGGCGCGAGTGACGAGGCTCTCGCCAAACTCGCCACCGCGACCGCCGCGGCGCCCGATTCATTTGAAGCCTGGCATGCGCTTGCCGAGGTGAATTTTTCGCTTCGCCGGCTGGATGCCGCACTCGCGGCCGCCGAACGCGCGCATGCGCTGCGTCCCGCCGACCTGTTCATCAACACCACTCTCTCACGCATCTGGATGGAGCGCGGCGACAAGGCCCGCGCCGAACACTTCGGCGCCCAGGCCAAGATCGCCGACTGGCGCGAACAGCTGAAGAACCCAAACCCCGACGCGCGGTCCTCGCTCTGAGCGTCGGCTTGCGCGCCGCCCACCTCGCCACATTTAGCTAGTCGCGGCGGGTGCCTGTCCTATAAGTCCGGGTGTCCTGCACCCCTACGCGCATCCCGCGCGGCACCCCACCCCATCCCTATGAATCGATCCCTATTGCACGGCGTGTGCGCGGTTGCGCTCACCATCGCCGTCTTCCCCATCGCGCACGGCCAGGCCCTCGCGCCTGTTTCGCCCGCTGTTACCGAGCCCAAGGAAAGCTCCTCGCCCGTCCAGCTCTCTCCCTTCGAGGTCAACACCGACAAGGACACCGGCTTCGCCGCGTCCAGCTCGATGGCCGGCGGCCGCCTCGCCACCGATCTGCGCGACACGCCGGTCGCCTACTCGGTCATCACCCGCGATTTCATCGACGCACTCAACCTCACCGACCTCCAGAGCGCCGCCGAGTGGACGACCTCCTCCACGAGCTATCCCGACAACGGCCAGCAGCTCTTTTTCTTCAACCCTATCCAATACACGGTGCGCGGCGCCGGCGCCGGCCGCCCGCAGCGAAATTTCTTCCCACAGTTCAACAACGGCGATTCCTACAATCTCGAGCGCTACGACTTCGGCCGTGGCCCCAACGCCGTGCTCTTCGGCAACGGCTCCCTCGGCGGCATCAGCTCCTCCACCACCAAACGCGCGCAGACCAGCCGGCCCTCGCGCCAAGTCCAGTTCGCCGTCGGCTCGTGGCGCAATTACCGCGGGACCATCGACGTCAACCAGCCCATCTCGGACAAGCTCGCCGTCCGCGCCGTCGGCGTCTGGGGCGACGCCTCCGGCTGGCGCATGAAGGACTTCGACAAGCGCGACGCGATCTTCCTCACGACGACCTACAAGCCCTGGCGCAACGCCGAGCTCCGCGTCGAGGGCGAATACGGCACCAACTCCCGCCAGACCGCCTCCACGTTCATCAACGACCGCTTCTCCGGTTGGGATGGCACGACGTTCAACGCCCCGCGCCCCCTCGCCACGCTTCCGACCACCGCCAACGCCCAGGGCCTCAATCGTCGTGGCGCGAATTACTTCATCTACCAGCCCTTCAGCGCGCCCGACACCCTCTTCCATTACCAGAACGACCCCATCACCGTCGCCGGCGGCAACACCGCGCAAACGCCCATCGCCGGCTACACCTACGGCACCAATCTCTCGTTCAACACCGCCGGCGGCAATCTGCTCCACGAGATCAACGTCCCCGCCGGCCGCTTCGCCAACGCGGAGCGCTTCTCGTCGTTCCGCACGCCGCCGGAGGAGTTCACGATGTCGCCCGATCTCCCGATCCTCGCGCAGCGCTTCAAGGATCTGCAGCTCACCTTCAACCAGCGCTGGGGCAACCTCCACTTCGAGATCGCCGGCGACATCAACCGCACCTCCGCCGTCACCAACGGCGAGCCCAACCGCGGCATCAACGACACCTTCATCGACATCAACCGCGTGCTCCCCGACGGCCGGCCCAACCCCAACTTCCTCGTCCCCTACGGCGACGGCCAGTTCATGCGCGGCTTCCGCACCTTCTCCGAGAACAACGCCCGCGCCGCCATCGCCTACATTTGGCCCACGCGCTTCGGACACTTCACCGTCAACTCCCTCGGCGGCTCCAACAATTCCGAGAACACGAGCGACCACCGCTACCTCAGCATGAAGCTCGGCAACGACCCGCGCCGCTGGGCCTTCTCCAACCAGCGCATCCGCATCCGCCGCTACTGGAACAACCATTCCCGCCCCACGCCCGACCTTTCCCTGCGCTCGCTCACCTACTTCGATCCCAACCCCAATCCCGCATTCCCTTCCGGCGCCACCATTCAGCCCATCTGGGCGATTGAGGCAGATCGCCGCGACACGCAGAACATCACGAAACAGCGTTTCAACTACGGCCTCGCCTCGCTCAACGCCAAGCTGCTCAAGGGCCGCTGGGTCGTCCTCGGCGCCGTGCGCCAGGACCGTTTTTCGTTCCAGTCCCGCCAGCAGATCCACCAGGGCGACTACCCGTCCGACTGGAACGCCCAGCATCGCATCCTCCGTCCCGAGGCGCCCGCCGACTACGCGACGCTCATGTTCACTCCGCGCGACACCGCCGGCCGCCCGACCGGCCCGGAGCAGGAAGCCGCCATCCGCCCCCGCGATCCCGTGGCCGGCGACCGCCTCCCGCAATACGCCAACGTCCGCTTCAAGGACGATTTCAACCCACCGCCCGTCAGCGGCAAACAGGTCACCCGCTCCATCGGCACCGTCATCCACCTCGCCTCGTGGCTGAATCCCGCGGTCAACTTCTCCGAGACCTTCAACCCGCCCGGCTCCATTGTCCGCATCGACGGCCGCTCGCTCGAGCCCACCGTCGCCACCGGCATCGACTACTCGCTCCGCATGGAGCTCTTCGAAAATAAGCTGAACCTGAACTTCACCTACTACACCACCGAGGAGGTCAACAACACCATCCCCCAGGACGGCCCCGGTTTCTTCAACACGCTCTACGACGCCAACGTCGTCGGCGACACCTCCTCCACCGGCCGCAACATCCGGGGCTTCGGCCGCCTGCCCAACCAATACCGCGACACCCGCACGCGCAGCGGCGATGGCTACGAGATCGAAATCACATTCAATCCCACTCGCGCCCTTCGCCTTACCGGTAACATCGGCTTCCCCAAGCTCTACGAGGCCAACGCCTATCCCGATGTGCGCGCCTACATCGACCGCAACGCCGACGCCTTCCGCCAGATCGCCCGCGACGCCGGCGTCCTCATCGGCTCCGATAACATCGCCCGCGTCGACGAGAGCATCCCGCTCAACGAGCGCTCGTCCGACGTCAACAGCGCCGTCACCGCCTACAACAACATCTATTCGTTCCGCCGAAACATCGTCGACGGCAAGCGCCTCCAGCAGGACCAGCCCGTCGCGAATCTCTTCGCCGACTACACGCTCCAGTCCGGCCGACTCAAGGGCCTGCGCGTCGGCGCCGGCGTGCGCTACCGCGGGAAGCAGATCTTCTGGTCCAAGGTGGAGGACACCATCCCCGATCCCAACAACCCGCGCGTCGCCATCGACGACCCGACCAAGGATGCCTACACGCCCGCCTACACGCCCGACGACTACAAGATCGTGACCGCCACGCTCGCCTACACTTGGCGCTTCAAGAACCGCCGCGAAGTCGGCCTCAACCTCGTCATCAACAATCTCCTCAACGACCGCGGCCCCACGTATTCCGCGAGTGCGCAAAACGCCCATGTGATGCGCCCCCTCAATAACGACTACACGTCGCCCGCCCGCGAGACCGTCCCGCGCTACTACGCCCTCAAGCAGCCGATCAGCTACACCCTCACGCTGACGACCCGGCTCTGAGCCAAATTTGGAGCGAGCCCGGCCGCCTTCGGCCTCACGATCCGTCGCGGCGCGTTTTTTCGCGCCGCGTTTTTCCGCTCGCCCGGGGCGCGGCCTCTGCTGCACGCTGTCGGTTTTCCGTCTCCGCACCTTTGCTTTTTACCAGCCAATGAACACCACCATCAACGCCATCACCGCCCGCGAGATCATCGATTCCCGCGGTAATCCGACCGTCGAGGTCGATGTCCGCCTCGCCTCCGGCCATCTCGGCCGCGCGGCCGTGCCCTCCGGCGCCTCCACCGGCGAACACGAGGCCATCGAGCTCCGCGACGGCGACAAGAAGCGCTACCTCGGCAAAGGCACGCTCAAGGCCGTCGCCAACGTGAAGGCCCGCATCGCCCCCGCCCTCATCGGCGCCGACGCCTGCGACCAAGTCGGCATCGACCGCGCGATGCTCAAGCTGGATGGCACGCCCACCAAGTCGAAGCTCGGCGCCAACGCCATCCTCGGTGTCTCGATGGCGACCGCCCACGCCGCCGCCGCCGCCCTCGGTCAACCCCTCTACAAGTATCTCGGCGGCCCGAACGCCAAGGTCCTCCCCGTCCCCATGATGAACATCATGAACGGCGGCGCGCACTCCGACGCCCCGATTGATTTTCAGGAATTCATGATCATGCCCACGGGCGCGCGGACGTTCTCCGAGGGCCTGCGCATGGGTTGCGAGGTTTTCCACTCGCTGAAAAAGGTGCTGAAAGAAAAGGGCCTCGCCACCGCCGTCGGCGATGAGGGCGGCTTCGCCCCCAAGCTCGAGTCGGCCGAGGCCGCCCTCGACGCCATCGCGCTCGCGGTGAAGAACGCCGGCTACAAGCTCGGCAAGGACATCAACCTCGCCCTCGACGTCGCCGCCTCCGAATTCTACGTGAAGGAGAAGAAGCACTACGTCTTCAAGAAGTCCACGGGCCAGGTGCTCTCGGGCGACGACATCGTCGCCTTCTACAAGAAGCTCACGAGCAAATACCCGATCATCTCGATCGAGGACGGCTGCGCCGAGGGCGACTGGGTCACATGGAAAAAGCTCACCGACGCCATCGGCGACCGCGTGCAGCTCGTGGGCGATGATCTCTTTGTGACCAACACCGCCTTCCTCAAGAAGGGCATCGAGACCCAGACCGCGAACTCGATTCTCGTGAAGGTGAACCAAATCGGCTCTCTCACCGAAACCTTCGACGCCGTCGAGATGGCCAAGGAGGCCAACTACACCGCCGTCATCTCGCACCGCTCCGGCGAGACCGAGGATGTCACCATCGCCGACATCGCCGTCGCGACCAACGCCGGCCAGATCAAGACGGGCTCGCTCTGCCGCACGGACCGCGTGGCAAAATACAACCAGCTCCTCCGCATCGAGGAAGAGCTCGGCGCCAGCGCCATCTACGGCGGCAAGATGAAGGGGCTCTGAGTTCATTCGCGTCGTCGCGAAACATCATCCTATCGGGCCGGTCATTTTTTGACCGGCCCTTTTCTTTTGCACCCTCGACACGTCACGCTCGCTCCCTACCGTCCGCCCTCTCCTCTCTCATGAAATTACGCCTGTTCATCGCCTTAGTTCTCGCGGTCGCCGCCCGCGCCGCGGATGAGCCAGAGGCGCCGCGCCCCAGCGCGCGGGAAATCCTCCGCGCTAGGGTCGCCGAGGATGCGAAGAAGAAAGGCCCGGCAGTGAAATCGGCCCCCGTTCAACCCGCGGCCAAGGCCGCACCGGCTCAGGCGCCTGCCCCGGCGCCGACTTCCACGAAGGAAGAAGCGCCCGCCCAACCCATTCCGGCCCCGGCCAATAAATCCACCACGGGCAAGGAACCCGCGACGCTGCTGCCCAAGGTCGAGGTCAAGAAAGAGCGCCTCACCGTCCTCGACGTCGAGATCGCGAAGCAGGAGGAAGCCATCGCCCGCGAACGAAAAAACCTGAAGACCACCGAGACCGACTTCGCGCTCAACGACCTCAAGGTCGCGAAGCCGCTCGCCATCTTCGGCGGAGAGTCGGCGCAGTTTCGCCAGCGCGTCGCCGCCGAGCGCGTCGAGCTGATGGAGGCCGAGAAGGATATCCTCGAGGCCATGAAGCGCGCGCGCACGAGGGAGGAAAAAGCCGAGCTGCAGAAACAGCTCGACGAACTCCGCACCGCGCGGCGCGAATTGGACAAGACCCTGCGCTGATCCGGCATCGTCACCGCCCCCGTCGCAGTTCCTCGATTCGGCTGCGGGCGCGGGTTGCCCACTCGCTGGTCGCATCGCCCTCCAGGAAGCGGTTGAAGCTCTCCATCGCCTTGTCGCGTTCGCCAAGCCGCGCGTGGCATTCCGCGAGCTGGTAGTGGGCGCCTATCCCGCGAGGATCGAGCATCAGTGCGGCGGCAAACTCCGCGGCGGCTCGCTTCGGCTGGTTTTGGCTCAGCAACGCGGCACCGTGTTTGAAACGCCACGCCGTCACCTCCCGGTCAAGCGCCGCCGCACGTGCCATTGAAGCCGCGGCCTTGGCGCGCTCACCCGCTTCCATTTGCAACGTGCCCAGCCACGACCACGCCCACGCCGAGTTCGGCCGTAGCTTTACCTCGGAGTCGAGCCACTGCTGCGCCGAGCGAAGGTTGCCGCGCGCGAGATACACCTCCGCGAGCGCGACCTGCAGGTTTGGCGTGTCGGGCGCCAGCCGCGCCACGTTAAGATACGCCAGCATCGCCGCGCCGAGATCACCCGCGAGGCTCGCGCAGTCACCTAGCCCGCGGAACCCCTCGGCTGACTGCGGGTCGCGCTGCGTTACCGCGGTGAATGCGGCGCGCGCCTCCGCCACACGCCCTTCCTCAAGCGCCTTTCGCGCTCCGGAAAGATCGTCGATCGGTCCCCTGTGATCGGGCGTCGGCGTGCCCAGCACGGGTGGCGGCGGCGGCGGGCGCGCGGGATGCCTGGGGTTGGGGTTCAGGACCGGCGGTGGAGTTTCATATACCGGCGAGTCAGCTTTCACTGGCGGCGTGACCGGTGGCGGTGTTACGGCAGCAGCCGAAGTTGCGGTTATGCGTGTCCCTGCATTTGCCGCGAGCGGCTTGATGCTGCCATCTTTGAACGCCACGAGCACCTCGTTCTCGCCCGCAAGCGGCGTCTTCTCGCGCACGATCATGTCCTTCGCTGCTTCGAGTGGTTCCAGTGTGTAGTCGGCACGCGCATCGAGCTCCGCCTGCGGCGGCACGGCGGTGGCGCCGGGTCGCAAGAGCGAGCCGGGGCCGTCGAGCAGGTTCTCGTTCACGAGGTCGGAGAGGCGCGCGGGCGCCCGACCCGCGTGCAACAGGCCGTAGGCCGAGATCGCGCCGCGCAAACGTTGGAGCTGGGCGCGGCGCGCCGATTCGTTCTCTAGGGCGAAAAGCGGCGAAGCGAAAAAAGCGAGCAGGAGCAGAGTGACTGTGGGCAGGCTTGTTTTCATGCGGCTTGTCGCTCCTCCGGGTGAAACCACCCCAGGTGATGGACGGTGGCGCTGGGGAAGACTCGGCCGCGCCGCCGCGGCGTGCTGCTCGCAGACACGGGCGGCATGCCATTGCGATTATTCAATTGCCTGATGGCGTTTTCCACCTCCGCGAAGCGAACTTCCAGGAATTTGAGGGTCTCGTCGGCAAACCCTGTGAGCTTTCCCTCGAGCAGGTCGGGTTTACCCCACTGCGGATGATTGCCGTAGATTTTGCGACAGGCCTCGCGCACGCTCTCGTGGATTTTGCCGCGTTCGACCGGGTTGGCCAATTTCGTCTTCAGCCGGTTCACTCCTCGTAGCGCGGGCTCGGAGGTCATCGCGGTGTGCAGGCGCCAGATGTGCCGTAGGCCGGCGTTTTCCTCCGGCTTTCCTGACAGTCGACGATTGAACGCATTGATATACCAATACTCGCCGTTGCTAAGCCCGTGCACCAGCCTTGGGTGATTGGCCGGAGCCTCGAAAAATCGCGCGCGAAGGCCGCGCGGGTCGGCCATTCCGGAGTCGATTTTGAAAGCGACGCCCGCATGGGCCATGAAATTATCCGACTTCCCGTCGTAGTCACCGAACAGCACGTCGAGGCCGTGGTGCTCCGAAAGCTGCTCGTGGAAAAGAAACTGCTCCCCCGGCGTGAGCTGTTCCATCGTCCGTCCCGGAACGCGCCGATAAGCCATTTCGGCGCTGACCAGCTTGTGGACGCCGCCCTCCGTTCTCCAGACGGGCTTAACGTGGATTCCTGGCATCGGCGCGTCCGCGGCGTGCCGGAGCGCAGTCCCGATGATCTCCGCATTGACCATCCATTCCAAGACCTCCTCGGCGCTCGCCCTCTCCTGGGCGACGATGATCCCTTTGCCCGCGACCATCTCCTTGATGATGTATCCGCCGCCCTCCGTCATCTTGACCGGGGCCGTTGCGCCGCCTTTGGCCAGCGGAGTCCGATTCAGCGCGAAGATCGCCGTGGCTTGGTCGTCCGGAATCGCCTCCGAAATCCTTTTGGCGGTGTCGGCACTCGGGGTGGGCTTGCCGGGAGCGAGGTGCAACTCACGCACGAGCGCCAATTCATCATCGATCAGATCGAGCGGCATATCATACGCGCCCAGTGGTTTTCCCGCGAGCGCGTCGCTTGCGCTCTTCTTCTTCATCAGCAGGAGATTTTCCTCGGCCTTCTTGTAGTCACCGGCGAACTTTGCGCGCGTAGCCCTCTCCCAGTATGAGCCACCGGCTGGCTGGGGCGGCAGCTCATACCCGCCGAACTCCTCGGGTGCCCGAGCCTTCGATCCTTCCACGCGGGACGGCAGCGGGGGCGTGGGCGGCTCGGTGGCGAGCTTCGCGGCGAGCAGCCTCGCCTCCTTCGCTTTGGCCGCGAGTTCATCCGCCTCCTTGATCAGATCAGCCTCGAGTTGTTTGGCCGCGGCGGCCGCGCCGTTATCAGTGTTGTTCAGCAGCCCATCCTCCGCCGCCTCAAGCAGAATGCTGGTGTTGTTGCCCGGCTGGCCATTGGGGAGGCGCGGGCCAGTGGGCGGCAGGTTGGGCGCGTCAATCGTCGGCGCCACTTCCGTGAACGGCGCCGTCTTGGTCGCTGCGCCGGTGGGCCGCAAAGGTGGCGACGGGGGCGGAAGCGCCAGCGGCGGTGGCGCTCCGGGTGGGAGCGCGCGGGGCGGCGGCGCACCAGGCGGAAGCCCCGGAGGCGGCATGCGCCGCAAGGGAGGCAGTTGCTTCCCCTGGTGGCGCTGCTCAAGCATATGCTGCAGCTCCACCATGCGGAGCTGCATGCGGCGGAGGTCCCGCTCTTGCCCCTCGGCGGTGACTAACCATCGATCGAGCGCGAGATGCGCGCTGCGTCGCGAGATGCGCGCGCCGTCGAGAAACTTAATCAACAGATCCGTGTCGCCGCCGAAGAGGAGCAGCGCCTCGACCAGTGCCGCCGCGCGCGGCCCGCCGAGCGTCTCGGCCGAATAGGTGGCGAGCCCTTGCAGCACAGAGGCTGCGACCATCTTTCCGAGTGTCCACCCGGCCTGCCCGAGGAGCCCGAACGACTCCTGGTATTTCTGGCTGCGCTCGACGAGCTGCATGAATTTCACCCCGGACTCGGTGGCGCCGATCGCGCCCAGCGCGCGATCCATCTGGAACAACCGCGCGATCATCATTGTGCCGGTGTCCACATATCCTGTGCCTGTCGCCTCCTTGATGAACGCCGCCTCCGCGCGCGACCAATACGATATGGCCGCGCCCTGCCCGCCGATGCTGCCGATCGACATCGGCAGGAGATTCATGAGCAGGTTCTTTGGGCTGGTGAGATCGCCGACCCACTCGGCCCACGTGTTGCCGACATCCCGTGCGTTCCAATAGCCCTGCGCCAGTCCCGCGCGCAGATCCACGGAGTTCTCGCTGAGGAGCGCCTTGAGCTCGGGCAGCAGAAACGCCTGGTGGATCGCGAGCCCGAGGTGCAGCGCCCGCTCGCGGGTCAGCGCTGGCGCCTTGGGCGCGCCCTCCTGCATCGTCTGCTGAATCCGCTCGGTCGTGAACGACTTGATTTCCGCGAGCGTATGCCCGCGCGTCCGCAGGCGCAGGATCGCGTGCGCGCCCAGAAAGGCCACTGTCATGTCGCGCTCCGTCGCGTCCAGGGCGCGAGCCTCCTCCTCCGCGCGCCCCAGCAGGCCGGAGACGGCGCCGGTCACACCGGTCGAGAAAACCGCCCACGCCGACTCGGTGTCATAGGCGGAGAGCCCGCGCGCCCGCACCCCGCCGACCCACGCCTGATCTTTTTCGGCGTAGCCGCGTTCATTGAGGTAGCCGTAGAAATGCTTCCGCGCCGCGGCAATGGCGCCTTGGGATTTTTCCAACGCGACCTTGAGAAACGAGCACTCCAGGTCGCGCAGGCGCTCGCCAGCGTCACGGTTCTGCGGTTGCTGGCGCGTGACGATGCGCAGCGACTCGAGCGCGCCGGTGGTGTCGCCGTTCTCGAGCTGCAACTGGGCGAGGGCGAGCAGGGCCTCCGGCTGGAGCGAGTCCGGCTGCGCGCTGGCGCGCGCCATCACCGACTGGAAGAGCCCGAGATCGCCCGTGCCGAGTGCGGCATGGATGTCGATGGCCTCGAGCTTGGCGCGCTGGTCGCGTTCATAGAGTGTGAGTTGGGGATGGCGATCGATGAACTGCGGAGACACGCGCCGCAGCTCCGCGATCACGGCCTCGCGCGCGACCCGCATCTTCTCGACGCGCTGCAGGATCGCGGTCTTGAGAGCGAAGGCCTCGGTGTTGGCCTTGCCGGCCTCCGCGGCGAGGCGCGCGATCATCGCGTCGCTCATGGTCGCGCGGGTGCCGCTCGAGGCGAACCAGTCGGAGAAGCCGCCGGGATCGTTGGCGGCTTGGAAGGCGGTCAGGAGCAGACGCGCGCGGTGGCGGGCGGCGAGCATCAATGTGCGGTCGATGGCATTTTCCTTCGTGAGCTGGCCCGTCAGGGTGTCGGCTTGGTGCAGCAGGCGCGTGTAGGAGGGAAACCAGGCCCAGAACTCGTCCTTCTCGTTCGCGATGTTCGCGGGGCCGGCCACGGGCGCGCCCGTGACCACGCGGGCCGGATCCTTCTTGCGCCGGTAGAGCGCCTCTATGCGCCACGGGCCGGCGTCGAGGGTGAACAGCGGCTGCGGGCCGAGATCCTTGTAAAGCAACGGCAGCCACGCCCGGTTGTGGGCGTTGACATAGGACGGGCTGATCGGCCGGGCGATGAGCGTGAATCGCGTGCTTTGTCCCGGGGCGGGCAACTCACCGCCCCGTGCCAAGTGCCAGTAACGCGCGCCATCCGGATCACCCAGCCGTCCGGCCCACGAGGAAAGAAACTCCGCCTTGGCCGAGGGATCGTAGTTGCGGACCACCTCAAGCAACATTCCGACGCCGGAGGGATCCTTGACGGGCGGATAGATCCACTGAGGCAGAAAATCCTCGTGGAAAGATGCGGGAGGGCGATTCTGGAAGAGGCTATCCCCGCCGGTCTTGGTTAGCCCGCCGCGGGCTTCGATTAGGGCGGCGCCGCCGTCCATGATCTCGGGCGGAAACGCGATGTCCCACGTCATCGTGGCTGTGCGCGCTGGCGTGGACGGAAAGCCCGCGGATCGATCACGGCGTTCAAAGATGCTGCTGGTGTAGGTCGCCGTCATGCCACGTGACGAAGGCTGGGCACTGGCCTTGATTACGGCGCCCGTCAGTTCGCCCGATCCAGGCCCCGGCAGTTTTTTGTCGAGGTAATCGTTGGCCGGCCGCGCTCGCGTGATCACCGCGCGGTCAAACACCCAGCCGTCGCGCCGCAACACGAGGGGGATTTCAACGGTGTGCGCGCGGACCAGATTCGGATCGATGGCGCGGGTTGGCGGCTCGGTCGCTCCTTCCCATAGCCAAGCCAGATCGGGGCGCGTGAAATAGCCCCCGGTTCCATTGAATCGCTCCCGGCGGGTGACCATGTAGTGGACGATGAGCCGCGCGCGCAGGGTGTCGTCAGGCCGGAGCCGCTCCGGCGGCCACCACGGCAGCTCGGGATTCATCGTGAACCAGAGCGCATACCAGCCCGGCGCCGCCGGCCTCAGCACCACCGGGCGGTCGAGCATGAAACCGTCGTGCTCGTTGCTGCGATTGGTGAAGGCACGGCGAGGCTTGGGAGTGCTGACGGCGCTGGACACGTCGATGCGCGTGGGCCGGTTGCCGTTGGATGCCGCCGTGGGCAGCGCCCCGCTGAGCATGAGCGGAAAAGGTGCGTCGGTCTGCCAGGACATCTCCGGCGAGCCCGGCGCGGCGCTCTCCTCCCACGTCACGCTGCCGGGCGCAATCGGCGCGCCGTCCATGCGATAGATGCCCTGGTGGTGGAAATGCCAGTTCAGTGAGCCGGGCTGGAGCCAAGGTTGCGGCGGCCGGCCGGCGGCGTGAACCTGGGCGGCCTGCTCGGGCGCGTCCCAGATTATATTCACGTCGCAGAACACGCGCACCATGCCGCCGTCGAAGGGCACTTCGAAAGGGATGTTGACCGCAAAGGGGATGTCGTAAAACGGAGCCTCGGTCCTGGCCTTCGTGGGGTAGACGAGTTGCCGCGACATTGCGCTGTATTTGGGAAAGTCCCACGAAACCGCCTCGGTGAGAAACGGCGCCGGTCCCGATGCGGGTGCACCGGGTCGCTGGAATCCTCGGCGCGCCGGGCCGGTCGGGCCGGAGGCGGCAACCCCGCCTTGCGCGAACAAAGTCCCTGCCAGGCAAAGACCCAACAGCAGGCGCGCGGCCTGCCGCGCTTGCCGGATCGTGGGCCTGGCTGCGCCCTGAAACAGGGGCAGCGTCCCGGGCCGATCGCTCACGGGGGGATTCATGAGGGCGAAGGAATCGAACTCTTCGCCGGCGTTATTCGCCCGACGCCCCCCCAAAGTCAAAGGCGATTTGGGTCTGCCGGCGTGCGGCTACTCGTCCTCGCCGTCACCCAGCGAATCGATGAGCTCGCGTAATTCGGCGAGCACCTGCGGCCGGGGCTTGTGCTTGAGGATGAATGCGCAGGCGCCGAGGCGCACGGCCTCGTTGACCGATTCGATCGAGTTCTGCGTCGTCATGATTGCGACGGGCAGGTCCGGATGCGCCTCTGCGAGTTGCGCCAGGACTTTCAAGCCATCGGTGCCCGGCATGTTCAGATCGAGCAGGACCAGCCGGGGATTGTGCTCGGCCACCAGCGGCAGCACCTCGGTGCCATTGGCGGCTTCCCAGCAGGACTCGATGCCGAGCTCCTTCAGCAACATGCGGACATAGGTGCGCACGTGGGCTTCATCATCGACAATCAGCACGGTGGCGGAATCAGGCATGGAAGGAATTGAGGCGCTTGCTGCGGCAGGTTCAAGGCGCGCGTTAACGTGGCTTCTGCAGCTGGGTTATTCGGCACGCACGATGTAGCCGCGGAGGTATTCGCTCTCGGCCATCGTCGGCAACACCGGATGATCCGGCGGCTGGTGGCACCACTCGAGCACGCGCAGTTTGCGGCGCGCGTCGGTCGCGACCTCGGCGAGCACCTGCCTCAACTCGGCGTCCTGCATGTGGTGGGAGCACGTGTAGGTCGCCAGCACGCCGCCGGGCACGAGGCGTTTTACCGCCCGCAGGTTGATTTCCTTGTAGCCGCGCATCGCGCCCTCGAGCGCACTGCGTGATTTCGCGAACGGCGGCGGATCGAGGATGATGACATCCCACAGCGGCTCGACGTTGCGTTCGGGGGCGTTGAACCAGTCGAAGACGTTGGCGACTTGGAACTCGGTCGTCGCAGCGACTCCGTTGCGCTCCGCATTCTTGCACGCCGCCGCGATGGCATCCTCGGCGCTGTCGAGGCCGAGCACTTCGATCGCCCCCGCCCGCGCTGCGTGCAAGGCGAAGGGACCTTGGTTGCAGAACGCATCGAGCACTCGGCCACCCGAGCAGTATTTCGCCACGGCCGCATGCTGGCGGCGCTGATCGAGGTAGAACCCCGTCTTCTGCCCTCCCTGCAAATCGAGCCAATAATCGAAACCTTCGATGCGCACCCAGCGCGGCTCCCAAGCCCGGCCCGAGTGCGTGCGCACCTCCATCGGCAAACCCTCAAGGCGGCGAATCGGCGCGTCGTTGCGAAAGATGATCTCCGCGGGCTTCAGCAGCTCTTCGAGCGCATCGCCAATCAGCACGGAACGCTGCTCCATCGCCAGCGACTGGATCTGCACGACCAAGGTGTCGCCGAATTGGTCGACCACAACGCCTGGCAGGTCATCGGACTCGCTCCAGACCAGCCGGCAGGCGCTTTCCTTGGCGCGTCGCGCGATGGCTCGCTCCAGCGCCGTCCGCACATAGGCGGCGTCGAGGGTCACGCGGTCGCGGCTCAGCCGGCGCCAGACGATCTGGGAGCGTGAGTTGTAAATCCCGGTGCCCAGCAGCCGGCCCGTGCGGTCCCGGCATTCGACCACGCTGCCGTCGTGCTCTGGCGGAAGCAGCATCTCCACCTCGTTGGCGAAAACCCACGGGTGGCCGTGGAGCACGCGCGAACGGGCGTTGGCTTTGAGCTTGAGGAAAGTTTGGACAGCCACGTTCCCACGTTTGCCCGATTGGCGCGTGTCGCCAGATAAATGTGCGCAAGTGGGCCCGCGCCCGGCCCAAACGCCGCCGAATTCGCACTTCCCTCACCCGCACGTTCGCTGTTGGCTGTCCTTTTGTCCATGTCACCCGCCGCCGAAATCGCCCGCCGCCGCACCTTCGCGATCATCTCGCACCCCGATGCGGGCAAGACGACGCTCACGGAGAAGTTCCTCCTTTACGGCAACGCCATCCACCTCGCCGGCTCGGTGACCGCCCGCAAGAACCAGCGCGCGACCGCCTCCGACTGGATGGAACTCGAGAAGCAGCGCGGCATCTCGATCAGCTCGACCGTCCTGCAATTCGACTACACGGGCTACGCGGTCAACCTGCTCGATACGCCCGGGCACAAGGACTTCTCCGAGGACACCTACCGGGTCCTCACCGCCGTCGATGCCGCGCTCATGGTCATCGACGCGGCCAAGGGCGTCGAGGCGCAGACGCGCAAGCTCTTCGAGGTCTGCCGCCGCCGCGGCGTGCCGATCTTCACGTTCATGAACAAGTGCGACCGGCCCACGCGCAACGCGCTCGAACTGCTCGACGAGCTTGAGACCGTGCTCGGCCTCCAGTCCTCGCCCGTCATCTGGCCGCTCGGCAATGGCCCGGGCTTCCGCGGGGTCTTCGACCGGCGCACGCGCGAGGTGCATCTGTTCGAGCGCGTGCCCGGGGGCAAGTTTCAGGCGCCGGTCAGCGTCGCCTCCCTCGACGATCCGATCGTGCGCGAGCGGCTCGACGACTACACCTTCAACGAGGTCAAGGAACAGCTCGCGATGCTCGACGGCGCGGGACATCCCTTCGATCTCGCCGCGGTGCAGGCGGGCAAGCAGACGCCCGTCTATTTCGGCAGCGCCGTAAACAATTTCGGCATCCAACTTCTGCTCGACGGTTTCCTAAAAGACTCCGTGCCACCGGCGCAGCGGCGCAGTGTTTCGGTCGCGAATCCGAAAGCCAAAGTCGAAAACTGGGAAGTCCCCGTGGAGTCGGAGAAGTTCTCCGGTTTCGTCTTCAAGATTCAGGCCAACATGGACCCCAAGCACCGCGACCGCATCGCGTTTCTCCGCGTGTGCTCGGGCAAGTTCGAGCGCGACATGATCGTCACGCACCCGCGCTCGGGAAAAAACATCCGCCTCTCCTCGTCGCAGAAGCTTTTCGGCCAGGAGCGCGAGACCGTCGATGTCGCCTGGCCGGGCGATGTGATTGGCCTCGTTGGCCACGACGCGCTGGGCATCGGCGACACACTCACCACCGACAAGTCCATCCTCTACGACGAAATCCCCCGCTTCCCGTCCGAGGTCTTCACCTACATCTCCAACCCCCACGCCGGCGACGCGAAGAAATATCGCGCGGGTCTCGAGCAGCTCCTGCAGGAGGGCGTCGTCCAGTCGTTCACAGCCAAGAACGCTCCGCCGGGAGCCACCCTGCTCGCCGCCGTCGGTCCGCTGCAATTCGAAGTCGTGCAGTGGCGCCTGCAGGCCGAATACAACGCGGAGTCGCGCCTCACGCCGACCCCGTGGACGATTTTGCGCTGGGTCGAGCCGCACCCGAGCCTGGCCAATTCCTCCTCGCTGATCGTCGCGAGCGGCGTCAGCTTCGGCACCGACAAGTTTGATCAGCCCATCGTGCTTTTCCCCAACGACTGGACGTTGCGTTATTTTAAGGAAAAGAACCCGGAGCTGAAACTCCACGAACTGCCCATCGAGCAGACCCGCTGACCAGTCGCCCTCCGCGCGGCCACCATCTTCATGAAACGCTCCGCTGACATCGGCCACGCCCGGGTCGTGCATCGGCACGCCTGGCTCTGGGAGCCGTTGGAGCCGGATGCGGGATTCGTGTTGCGACCGATGTTCGGCGCGCAGGCCGCTTATCTCGACGGCAACCTCATGCTCTGCTTCTGCGCGGGCGAAGAACCTTGGCGCGGCCTGCTCATCTGCACCGATCGCGCGCATCATGCGGCGCTGATCAGCGAGTTTCCCGAGCTCAGGCCGCACTCTGTCCTGCCCAAGTGGCTCTATCTGCCGGAGAGCGTCGATACCTTTGAGCGTTCAGGCACGCTCCTCGTCAGCCTCGCCCGGCACCGCGATCCGCGCATCGGTGTCGAGCCCAAGCCGAAAAAGAAACGCGCGCCCGCCAAATCGGCCAAGGCCGCCAAGCCGGCCAAGCCGAAGCCTGCGACCAGTCGCCGGACCTCCCGCCCGCGCTGACGCGCACCTGTCGCCGCCGCGAATCGTTCGCGCAATCTTCGCGGCGCGCAAATTCCGCTCGCCGCCCGCCGCGGAATTCCCTTGCTCGCGCGGATGCTCCTTTCGCGCCGCCTCCTCCTCGCCGCCACCTTTGCGCTGGCCCCCGCGCTTTTCGCCGCCACCGCGCGGAAACCACCCTCCCGCCCCGCGTCGCCCGAGGATGCCACCGCCTTCAAGGGAGCCATCGTAGTCGACGCCGCCACCGGCAAAGTCCTGCACGAGGATCGCGCCGACTACTCCGGCCCACCCGCCAGCATGGTGAAGCTCATGACCTTCGCCGTCCTCCACGATCGCATCGCGAGCGGTGCCCTCGCACTCACCACGCCCGTGAAGATCACTGTCGAGGATTCGAAGATCGGCGGCACGCAGGTTTACCTCGATCCGCGCGAGACCTTTCCCGTCGAGGATCTGATCCACGCGATGATGATCCAGTCGGCCAATGACGCCGCCCACGCCCTCGCCCGCACGGCCGCCGGTTCGGTCCCCGCGTTTGTCGAGCAGATGAACGCCAAAGCCCGCGCCCTCGGCATGACGCACACCACCTTCCGCACGCCGCACGGCCTGCCGCCGTCCGGCCGCCGCGTCGCCGATGGCGACCTCACGACCCCGCGCGACTACGCGCTGCTCTGCCGCCACCTCGTCCAGAACACCAACATCCTCGCCTACACCTCGGTCCGCGAGCGAGCGTTCGGCCCCAATCGCACCAAGGGGCCCCTCAAGATGGACAACCACAACAAGCTCCTGGGAAAAGTCGCCGGGGTGGATGGACTCAAGACCGGCTATACAACCGCCGCCGGCTATTGCACGAGTGTCACCGCCCAGCGGGACGGCCGGCGCGTTCTTGTCGTCATCATGGGCTCGCTCGGCCCGGGCGGCGAGATTGACAAAGGAAAGACCCGCGATCTCAAGGCCGCCGAGTGGCTTGGGCGCGGGTTCGCCGCCCTGCCTGCGGTGCCTGTGGCCGCCGCCGCAGCACCGAAGGTTTCCGACTCACTCGTCACGCCCGCACCGCGGGCTGCGACGAGCAGTGCGCCCCAGCCACCTCCCGCAAAGGAGGAGCCGGTAATCAAACTAAACCTACCGAAGCGCTAGCCGCGGCGCAGCGCGCAGCTCACGCGCCCGCTTTGGCCTTCGCCTCGGCGACCGCGGCCGCCACCCGCGTCTCGGCCTCGGCGACCGGGACCTTGGCGACATCCTTCAGCGTGCGTGCCTTCAGCTCGATGATGCCTTCCTTCAGGCCCTTGCCGCCGATGGTCAGGCGCAGCGGGATGCCGATGAGATCGGCGTCCTTGAACTTCACGCCCGGCCGCTCTGCGCGATCGTCGATTAGCACATCGGCGCCGGCGCGTTCGGCGGCGGCGGCCAGTTTCTTGGCGAGGTCCATCGCTTCGGGGAGCTGCGGGTCGAGCACGCAGACGAGCACCTGAAACGGCGCGCAGTTCCACGGCCAGACGATGCCATCGGCATCGTGGCTCTGCTCGATCACGGCCTGCATCGTGCGGCTGATACCGATGCCGTAGCAGCCCATCACCATCAGGTGCGATTGCTTCTGGTCGTCGGTGTAAACCGCGCCAAACTTCTCGGAGTATTTCGTGCCGAGCTTGAAGATGTGCCCGACCTCGATGCCGCGCTTCACTTGCAGCGGCTGGCCCGACTTCGGGTCCGGCTCGCCCGGGCGCACGCGGCGGAAATCGCCGAACTTCGTCACCGCGAGATCACGCGTCACGTTCACGTGACGCAGGTGAAAACCATCCTTGTTCGCGCCCGTTGTGCCGTTGCCGATCAGGCGAATCGCGTGGTCGGCAAACACCCCCGCCAGCGCCGTCGGATCCTTGATCGTGCCTTTGACGGCTCCGAGGCTGCCGGGCTTCGCGCCCAGCACGGGCACGATTTCCTCCGGCGTGGCCGGACGGAGCAAGCCGAAGCCCAGGGAACCGAGCTTCGCCTCCTCGAGTTCGTCGTTGCCGCGCAGAATCACGAGGAATGGCTTGCCGTCGCCGATGTAGACGAGCGTCTTGAACTGCTGATCCGGCGCCACGCCGTAGGGCGCGGCCGCGAGTGCGGCAATCGTCACGACCCCTGGCGTGGCGAATTCCTCGACCGCGCCGCTCGGCGCCGCATCCGGCAAATCGGCGGGCACAAGGGCGCTCGTGGCCTTCTCGCGGTTGGCCGCGTAGCCGCTGGCCTCGTTGTAGATCACGTCATCGTCGCCAATCTCCGCCGGCACCATGAACTCGTGCGAGAAACTGCCGCCCATCACGCCGGTGTCGGCCTCGACCGCGATGGCGTGCACGCCGAGGCGCTTGAAGAAGCGCTCATAGGCGGCCTTCATCGCGAGGTAGCTCTTCACCGCGCCCTCGTCGGCCGCGTCGAACGAGTAGGCGTCCATCATGATGAACTCGCGCGCCCGCATGAGGCCGAAGCGCGGCCGGATCTCGTTCCGGAACTTGGTCGCGATCTGATAAAAGTTCTTCGGCAGATCGCGGTAGCTCGTGATCTCGGCCTTCACGAGCGGCGTGATCACCTCCTCATGCGTCGGCCCGAGCACAAACTCCGGCTCGCGCCCTGCGCGCTTGCCGTCGCCCGCGCTGTCGGCGCGAAACATGATCTCGCGCGCCGCGGCCCAGCGCGGCCCCTGCTGCCAGTTCTCCACGGGATGCACGTGCGGCATCCACAGCTCAATCCCGCCCGACTCGTCGAGCTCCTCGCGGCAGATCTGGGTGATCTTCTGAATCACGCGGAGGCCGAGCGGCATGTAGGTGTAGAGCCCGCCGCCGAGCTTGCGCACGAGACCGGCGCGCACGAGCAGCTTGTGCGACGCGATCTCCGCGTCGGCGGGGCTTTCCTTCAGTGTCGGGATAAAAAACTGCGACCAGAGTTTCATGGAGCCGGGCACCGAATCAGCCGGTGCCAGTCGGAGCAAATTTATTTGCGGGTGCCGCCGCCCGCCCGTGCAATCCCGCCTTTATGTCCTCCGCTCCCGTCCAGCGCCGCCCGTGGCCGATGAAATGGGTCGTCCTCGCGATCATCGCGATCATCGTGCCCTACACGATCATCACGCTCGTGTATCGCAAGCCCGGCCCGGCCTTCCAGCCCTACGAGGACATGAAGAACCGCGCCAATGTGAAGCGGCTCCTCGACGCCGGCTACCAGCGCGTGCCCATCACCGCGCAGCGCCCCGCCGATCCCAGCAAGCCCAAGGGCGGCACGCCTGCGCCGGCCGCGGCCGGCGGCCTGCCCGAGGACTTGCGCACGACCCTCGTCGAGCCGTTGCTCCTCCCTTCCGAAATCCTGAGCGCCACCGCCGCGCCCTCCATCGGCGCCCAGCAGATCTACCTCATCCATCTCACCGCCGCGCTGCCCGCCGAAAACCAGCAGCTCGCCGGCGCCGACATCTACGTGCGCGGCGACACCGTCGTGATCACACCCACGCTGGAGCGCGTGGGAGGCGGCCTCGTGGCGCGTTCGCAACAGACCGTGGCGCTGCTGACGGTCCCCGCCGGCGTGCTCAAGCCTGGCCGCTACATGGTCACCGTCGTCGGCGAGCGCACTTCCCGGGTCTGGCCGCTCGAAGTGAAGTAGCGCGCGGCTATTGACGCGCCGCGGTGCTTGCCCGACAACAGCGCGCGTTTCCACTCGATGAGCACCAGCAACGGCACCGGCCCGGCCACCCATTCCGCCAACGCCACCACGATCAAGCCGACCGATCTGCGCGGCATCCTGAAATACGTGCCGCGTTTCCAGGGCCAGATCTTCGTGGTCGCGCTCGATGGCGCCATCGTGGCGGACGACAACTTCGGCAACCTGCTCGTCGATCTCGCCGTGCTGCGCTCGCTCGCGATCAAGGTCGTCCTCGTCCACGGCATCAGCCACCAGATCAAGGAGCTGTCTGTCGCGCGCAACATCACGATCTCCAACTCCGACGGCACAGGCGTCACCGACGCCGGCACGCTCGATCTCGCGATCCGCGCCTCATCGCGCGTCTCGCACGCGCTCATCGAGGGCCTCACGCAAAACGCGCTGAAGTGCGCCACCACGAATGCCGTCCGGGCCCTGCCCCTCGGCATCATCAAGGGCGTGGACCAGCAGTTCACCGGCAAGGTCGAGCGCATCGACAAGGATTTCCTCACCGAGCTGATCGACCGGCAGGTCGTGCCTGTGGTCTCACCTGTCGCCTTCGGGCCCGACGGCAAGTCGCTTCGCGTGAACTCCGACCTGCTCGCCGCCGAGCTGGCCGAGGCGCTGCACGCGACCAAGATCATCTATCTCACTCCGGCCACCGGCCTCGAGATCGACGGTGAGTTTCGCCGTGAGATCTCGCTCGAAGCCCTGCGGAAGATTCTCGCCGAGCGGCCCGACCGCATCGACGAAGCCTGCCGCAGCAAGGCCGAGCACGCCGTCAAAGCCATCGAGACCGGCACGCCGCGGGTCCACATCCTAGACGGCCGCATCTTCGACGGCCTGCTCAACGAAATCTTTTCCAACGAAGGCGTCGGCTCGCTCGTTTACGGCAACGACTACGCTCAGATCCGCAAGGCACGGAAGAGCGACGTCCGCATGATCTACAACCTCACCCGCGCCGCCGTGCGCCGCGAGGAGCTCATCCACCGCACCCAACAGGCGATTGAGAAAAATATCGATCAATTCTTCGTCTTCGAAATCGACGAGAACATCATCGCCTGCGTCACGCTCTACTTCTACCCCGACAAAACACAGGTGGCGGAGGTCGGCTCGCTCTACGTGATGCCCTTCTACCACAACCGTGGCGTCGGAAAGAAGATGGTGGACTACGCCTGCATGGTCGCGAAGGAGCGCGGTGCGACGACCGTGCTCGCGCTCTCCACCCAGAGCTTCGGCTTCTTCACGAATGTCGTCGGCTTCGAGGAGACGACCAAGGACGCCCTGCCTGAAGCGCGGTTGAAGCTCTACGAGGACAGCGGGCGCAACGCGAAGGTGCTGGTGAAACGACTCGGGTGAGCGGGAGGCTCAAACGTCCCGCAAGCTTCACGCACCGCGTGTTTGCGGTTGTCACTGTCGTGTTGGCTGGCGTGGCAATTTGGACATTCCTCGAACATCGGCGGCAATCCGCCGAGGATCGGCAATACCATGAGCAACACCTTGTGCCCATGTGGGCCGCGCAGAAGGAGCGGGCCCTCGCCTTCGAGCAGGCCCTGAAAGAGCGCAAGGAAGGCAAACGCACCCCGCTTCCTGACCTTCAGCCCATAAACCCTGAAGTATTCGAAGCCGGATTGGAACGGATGAAACGCCGCCATCGTATCCTCGCTCTTCAGAACCAAGTCATGGCTGGCCTGGCTATCACGGTGTTCGCTTGGTTTTTCTATTTCCAGTATAGGGCTTACATGACCCGCAGGCACTTGGAGTCGGCAGAACGACCCGCCGGTCCCGGAGCCGGCCAGATTGTCGGACCGCTGATAGCGCAGGGCTCGATTTTCTCGGCCCGGGACAGCGATCACTCCAGCGCGACTGAAGTCGCAATCGACGGAAAGCGACTCGTCGTGGTGTTTCGCAATTACACGTTTGTCTCCAAATTTGTCGGGAACCGCAATCGCAGCCTCGCTGAATTGGACTTTGGCGAGCTGCTCGCGGGCTCTATAACCCGCCACAAAGGACGCTCATACTTCAGCCTGCGCACCACTCAGGGAAAAATCGTAGTCAGCGACGACGTTCAGCCTTTTGATAAGCTGACCGAGACACTTCTCGACATCATCGAGTTGAATCGCACTCAGCCAGATACCTATCGCGCGGCACGGGCGCGCGAGCCCATCGTCCAGACGCCGTGGTATGGTTGGCTGATTCTTGCTGCTGCGGTGGCGACGGCAGTCGTCATCGGCTGGCGGGTATTAGCCTCCTAGCGAGCGCCAACGCGTCGCTGACGGGCCTTCACCGCACCTCGGCCACCACCACGACCTCAACGGTTGTGCCGCGGGGCAGGCCGTTGGGCGCGACGGCGGCGCGACAACCGTGCTCGCGCTCTCCACCCAGAGCTTCGGCTTCTTCACGAATGTCGTCGGCTTCGAGGAGACGACCAAGGACGCCCTGCCTGAAGCGCGGTTGAAGCTCTACGAGGACAGCGGGCGCAACGCGAAGGTGCTGTTGCGTCGATTGGGTTAGTCCGGGGTCTGGCTGGCAGACTGTCCGGCATCGGCACGCGTCGCGTCGCGTGTTTGCTCGCGGTCGCTTGTCAGCCCGCCAAGCGCCAGTGTCTGTCCTGTTGGGCTGACATGGCGCTTGGAATCCCGACTACCTCGCCATGACCACACCCTCCCCTTGTCGTTACCGCCCCACGCATGCGGCGCTTCGGCTCCTCGCCGCGCTCCCGCTCCTGCTCTTGTCACTCGGTGCTAGCCTCCACGCTCAGTCCGCCAGCGGCACCGTTGCTGGACGTGTGCTCAATGCCGGCACAGGCGACTATCTCCGCAACGCCATCGTCACGGTGGTCGGCACCGAACTGCGCACCGTGGCCGAAGACGGTGGCAACTTCTCCCTCTCCGGCATCCCCGCGGGGGCACAGCGCCTGCGGTTCGTCTTCGAGGGCCTCGATGCCAAGGAGGAAACCGTCAACGTGACCGCCGGCGGGACAGCCCGTCTGGAGGTTTCCCTGACGAGCGCGGCCTACGACAAGAACGTCGTCCAACTCGGCAAGTTTGTCGTCGCCACGGAGCGCGAGGGCAACGCCAAGGCCATCATGGAGCAGAAGAATTCCATCGAGGCCAAGCGCGTGCTCGCCACCGACACGTTTGGCACCATCTCCGAGGGCAACGTCGGTGAATTCCTCAAATATCTCCCCGGCGTCCTGATCGACTACGTCGAGGCCGACGCCCGCTCCGTCTCACTCGGCGGCCTGGATCCGAAATACACCTCCGTCACCCTCGACGGATCGCCGCTCGCCAGCTCCGGCATGGCTGCCGCTAGCGGCGCCACCGCCAACCGCGCCTTCGAGTTCGAGCAGATGTCGATCAACGGCATCGAGACGGTGGAACTCACCCGCACACCGCAGCCGGAGAATCCCGGCAGCGCGCTTGCCGGCACCGTGAACCTCCGCAGCCGCGGCGCCTTCGACCGTTCCGGCCGGCGCATTGGCCTGCGCACCGGCTTCGCCTTCAACTCCATGAGCGGTTCGCCGTGGAAGGAGCATCCCGGCTGGGACGATGAGAACCATTACCGCCTCCAGCCCAATTGGGGCCTCGATTATTCGGACGTCTTTCTCGGCAAGCGTCTCGGCGTGAGCGCCGGCTACAACTACTCCTACACTTTTGCCGAGCAAAAGGCCGAGGTCGTGAACTATGCCTTCGATGCCAATCTGGCCAACAACGACAGCGAGATCCCGCGCGTCACCAGCTTCAGCTTCCGCGATTCGCCCAAGCCCACGATCCGCTACAACGGCAACGTCCGCATCGACTACAAGTTCTCGGACGCCTTCTGGATGTCGGCCCGCGCCGAATACAACAGCTACCACGCCAAGTTTTTCAGCCGCGACCTCGCCTTCAACTTCACCACCACGCTCAACGTCCCCGGAGCCACCACCAACCTCCAACCCGGCGTCGAGTATTCGCTGAGCAGCCAGAGCACGACGCCCACAGGCGGCGGGGTCGGCATCCAGCAAGGCGGCGGCGCGACGAACAAATACGGCTCCACCGCCAACTACGGGCTCGGCGCCTACTACAAGCGCGGCCCGTTCCGCGCCGACTTCGGCGCCAGCTTCTCGCGCTCGATGACGTGGTATAAGGACCAGCAGTTTGGATTCTTCTGGTCGATCGAGCCAGCCACCCTCGGAAACCTCGGTCTGCGCTTCAACCGCAACGGCCCCGCCGATCCCGCGCTCTACATCACGCAGACCGCCGGCCCCGACTACCGCAACCTCGCCAATCATCCCAATGGTTTCAACGCCCGCATGAACGACCGCCAGGGCGAGGACCAGCGCTACCAATTCAAGTCCGATTTCCAATACACCCTTCAGGCTCGCGTGCCCGCCATCTTCAAGTGGGGCCTCCACATCAGCGAGTGGGTCAACAACAGCGACCGCCCGATCAACAACTACGCCGTCGCCTTTCGCGGTCGCGACGGCATCGCCGCCTCGGCCGACGAGTCCCTCGCCGCCTTCGCCGAGCCGAGCTACCGCATGAACTTCGATTTCGGCGGCAATGTGGACGGCATGGCCAACGTGGATCGCTGGGCCGCCTACAAGATCTACCAAGCCAATCCCAACGCGTGGACGCCCCCCAGCGCCGCGCAGATCACGGCCTTCAAGCTCCAGAATGCCCGCGATGCGCAGGAGCAGATCGACGCGCTTTATCAGCAGACCGTCCTGCGCTTCGGCCGTCGGCTCACCGTCGCGCCCGGCGTGCGTTACGAACACACCCGCGGTCGCGCGGCCGGCCCTTCCGACATCGGCCAGCGCGAGACCGACCGCCGCATCTTCGGCACCACCACCCCCGCCCTCACCATCCCCGCCGCCGAACTCGCGACCGCGCGCCAGTCGGCCGACTACTTGACCACTCGCTACGGCGGCGGCCGCCAATATGCGCGCACCGACTACGACACGTGGCTTCGCTACCTTCACACAACCTACCGCTTCACCGACAGCCTCGTGCTCAAGTCATCCTGGAACCAAGCCATCTCGCGCGCCGACATGAACCGGCTGATCGGCGGCCTCGTCGTCACCAACGACGATCCCAGCAACCCGCTGCCCAACCGGGCCAACGCCGGCAATGCCAGCCTCAAGCCCGAGCTTTCCAAAACCATCAACGTCACCCTCGAGTATTACACCCGCGGCATCGGGCAGATCTCCGTGTCCGTCTTTCGCCGCGACTTCAAGGACCTCATTCGCACTCGCACGTTTTTCGTGCCTGCCGGCGGCTCATGGAACGGCGAGCCCCTGCCCTCCACGGTCTCACCGGAGGACTGGGAAATCAGCACCGTGGACAATGTCGGCAAGTCCCACCTCAGCTCGCTTGAGCTCTCCTTCACCCGCGAGCTCAGCTTCCTCCCCGGTCCGCTCAGCCGCGTGCGCGTCAACGCCAACTACACCCGCATCCGCCACGACAGCTACGAGAACTACTACCGGCCAACCAACATCGCCAACCTGAGCTGGTTCATCCCGTATCGTGCGTTCCGCCTCCAGTGGAACACCAACTGGCGTCCCGGCTATCGCACTGAGGTCGTCACCGCCAGCAACGGCTGGCCAAACCACGTCCGTGAGAGCCTGGCCCACACCGTGGACTTCACCTGGAACTTCCGGCGCAACTTCGACGTGTTTCTCAACGCCCGCAATGTCTTCAACCAGGACGGAGGCACCTATCGCCTGCGCTCTGATCTCCGCACCCGTTGGGTCGAGACCGGCGCGATCTGGTCCACTGGCGTGCGGGCGACGTTCTGAGCCGGGGCCTTTTCTTTCTGCGACTCGAGTGGAGCGCGTTGGTCCCAACGCGCTCCCGTCCGCACACTCAGTTCACCTCCGCCACCACCACGACCTCGACGGTCGTGCCGCGGGGCAGGCCGTTGGTCGCGACGGCGGCGCGGGCGTGCTTGCCGGCCTCGCCGAAGACTTTCACGAGCAGGTCGCTCGCGCCGTTGATCACGGAGGGGCTGTCGGAGAAGCCGTCCACCGCGTTGACGAAGCCGTTCACCATCACGATCCGTGTCACGCGGTCGAGCGAGCCGACGGCGGCCTTGATGTTGGCGAGCGTGTTGAGCACGCAGATCTCGGCGGCTTTCTTCGCCGTCTCGATCGTCTGCTCCTTGCCGACCTGGCCGACGTGGGTCTGCTGGCCGTTGAAGACCGCGATCGTGCCGGCGCAGAAGAGCAGGTTGCCGGTGCGCACGACGGGCACATAGCTGCCGGCGGCGGCGGGCGGATTGGGGAGCGTTAGGCCGAGTTCGGCGAGTTTGGCTTCGGGATTCATGGCGGTGGAAAATGCTTTCGCGGCGTCCCGCTCAAGGCAACGCCGTTGCGGCGGGGAGAAACTCGGTTGTCACCACCGTGGCTAGCGGCACGGCAGCATCGAGAATCCTGAGCGCGAGCAACTCGTCCATCACCGCGGCCATGCGGGCGGGCGAGACGAGCCCGACGCCGTCCCCGCGCGCCGGATCGCCGTGCACGATGCGGCGCGCGACGAGTTCGCGGCGCGAGAAGGCGAGCAGCTCCGGCGTCATCTGGGCGTTGCGCGCGAGAATCAGCGCGTCGGCCGGCGCCGGATCGCCCTCGAGGTAGTCGCGCCAGCCCCGAATCGAGGCGGCCAAAAATGCGCGGATCATTTCGGGAGCGGTGCGTGTGAGTTCGCGGCGGGTGAAGATCGTGTGCTGGCAGTCGTAGCCGGAATCGGCAAACGGCAGCGTGCGCACCTCGCGGCCGTGCCGGCGCGCGAAGAACGGCTCATTGGTCACCACGCACTGCTGAATCGTGTCAGTCTTGGCGAGAAACTCGCCCAAGCCGTAGGTGTTCTGCCGGCGCGCAATCGTGATGCCGTGCTTCTTTTCGAGGAAGGGAAACCACGCCATGCCGACGTTGCCGATGACCGCGCGGCCGTCGAGGTCGCGAAACTCCTTCACCGGGCTGCCCGCGTGCACCATCAGCGCCATCGGATCATGCTGCATCGAGGCGCCGACGGCGATGAGCGGCATGCCCCGCGCCGCGGCGAGGATGAGATCATCGCTGCGTTGCAGGCCGAAGTCGGCGTCGCCGCGCGCGACCTTGAGCTTGATGCCGGAGCCCGGGCCGCCGGCCCAAATCACAACCTCAAGCCCGGCCTCCGCGTAGAAGCCGCGCGCGAGCGCCTGATAGAAGCCGCCGTGCTCGGCTTGCGGGAACCAATCGGTCTGCAGGACGACCTTGCGCGGCGCGGCCACCGTTCCGATCGGCGGCTGGGTGCGCTCGGAGCGACCGCAACCCGTCGTCGCGGTGAGCGCGACGAAGAGGAACAGCAGAGCAGAGGCGAGACGTGGCATGGCGGGCAACAGACCGTGACCACGCCAGCCCGGCGAGCAACATCAGCCCGGGATTGCGTCATATCCCCCGGGGCGGAGACTCGCGCCATGTCGATTCGCGATTGGCAAAAACTCTCCCCGTCCGCCGCCGCCCGCGAAGTCCACCGCCGTGCCCGGGCAAACGTGTCGGCGGAACAGCAGCGGGCCATCTTCGCGTGGCTGCGCCCCGAGGCGGAACTCGCCACGGCCCTCGACGCTTCGCCGCCGAACGCCCCCCTCGCCCGCACGCCCTACCTCGCCAAGGATCTCTTCGATGTCGCGGGCGTGCCCACCCGCGCCGGTTCCACTTTTTTGCCGGAGCTGCGACCCACGCCGTCCCATGACGGCGCGCTCGTCGCCGCGCTCGCGCAGCGCGGCGCGGTGGTCGCAGGCAAGACGCACATGCACGAGTTTGCCTACGGCATCACCGGCGAGAATCCCCATTACGGCGATTGCGAGCATCCTCGCTTTCCCGGGCGCACGACCGGCGGTTCGAGCAGCGGCTCCGCGGCCGCGGTGGCCGCGGGCATCGTGCCGCTCGCGCTCGGCAGCGACACGGGCGGCTCGGTGCGCGTGCCGGCGGCGTATTGCGGGCTCTTCGGATTCCGGCTCACCCCGCGCGATGCGTGGGTGAGTGATGCGATTCCGCTTTCCCCGAGCTACGACACCGCGGGCTGGTTCACCGCCTCAGCGGCCGAGCTGAAACTCGTCAACGACGCGTTGCTCGGGCCCGCCACGCCCCTCGCGCGGGAGCCGCGCGGATGCTACCTTGAGATGCCCGGGCTCAACCCGGATGTCGCCGACGCTTGCCGCGCGGCGGCGGCGAGCATCGCCGCTCCCGCCACGCGCGACGTGGCCGAACCCTTGCTGCGCGGTTTCGCGCGGAGCGTCGAGACCTACAACACCACGGTGGCCCTCGAAGCGTGGGACTACCACCGCCCCTGGGCCGAGCGTTACCGCGAGCGCTACAGCTCGGGAGTCTGGCAGCGACTCACGCGGGCACACACCATCACTGAAGCGCAACGCGCGGCGGCCGCCCAGGACACCCTCGCGCTTCGTGCGCTCTGGGCGGAGTATTTCCGAACCCATGATTTCCTGATCTTGGCGGCCTCGCCCACCGCGGCCCCGACCAAAGCCGAAAGCACCCTCGAACACCGCATGCGCATCCTCGCGCTCACCGCGCCCGCCAGCATCGGCGGCTTGCCCGCGCTCACCGTGCCGGTGCCGCTACCCTCGGGGCTCACAACCGGTTTGCAGATTATCGTGCCGGAGCCGCGGAGTCCGGTGGTAAATTGGGCACTGGCAAAATGTGCGCCGTGAAAGAGCGGGACATCGCCGCTTTGTAGCCCGCCTCGTGAGAGGCGGGACTGTATGCCGCTACAACTCCCGTTGGTCCCTGCTCTCACGAGCAGGGCTACGCGAGCAAGCGCGCTACAGTCGCAACACCCGCCGCACGTTTTCACCCATGACGGCATCGCCCGGTTTTGCCCCCTGCGCCTCGGCCACAAAGCGCGCCATGTTTGGCTGCGCATCGAGCCTGGGATAGAGGGTGAGCGGAAAATCCGATCCGAAGAGCACGCGCTCACGCGGCACGGCGTCGAGGAAACGCGCCCACACACCCGCATCGTAGAGCAGCGGTGAAGCCGCGGTGTCGTAGAAAACATTGTCCAGCTCCCTCGCGCCTGCATCGACCAGCGGTAGGAGCCCGCCCCAATGCGCGAGCACGAACGTCGTCCGCGGCCACGTGCGCGCGAGTCGTGTGAAATCAGCGAGCGGTGTCTCGACGCGCCCGGGATAGGGCCGGCTCGCGGGGTCGGTCACGTGCAGGTTCACCGGCATCCGCAGTTCGCCGGCGAGCGCGAGCACGGCGCTGAAGACCGGATCGTCGATCGCGTGGCTTTGGGAGTGCGGCGAAAGTTCGCCGAGGCCGACTAAGCCCTCTGCGTGGGCGCGGCGAATCTCGGCCATGGTCGCGTCAAGCCCGCCGGCGGGGTGCACCGTGGCAAATGCCGACAGCCGGTCCGGGTGCGCCCGGACGCATTCCGCATAGAAGCGATTCTGGCCCGCGCAGGTCGCGGCCTTTTCCCAATACCAGCCGAGCAACACCGCGCGCGCCACGCCCGCGGCATCCATGTCGCGCAAGAGTTCCTCGACCGACGGAAAGGTCTGCACCGCGCGCCCGTCGCGCCGGGTGCGCGTGCAGAGCGTGGCCCAGTGCGATTCGCCGGCCGCCCGCGCCCACCCCGCCGGATCACGCGCGACCTCGGGCGGATAAAGATGCACGTGCGCGTCGATGATCACGGCAGGTGCAACACGGACCTACTCGCTCCGCAACGCCTCCACCGGCCGCAGCCGGGCCGCGCGCCAAGCGGGGAGGAGGCCGGCGAGGGTCGAGAAGACAATCGCCGCCACCGTGGTGAAGATCAGGTCGCTCGCCAGCGTGTGCGCCGGCAAATCGGTGAACTGATAGAACTGCCGCAGCGTGTCCTGCCGGCCCAGCAGGCTCGCGATGCCGTGGACGATATCATTGCGCACGGCGAGCACGCCGAAGCCGACCCCGACGCCCAGCACCGTCCCCGCTGCGCCGATGACGAAAGCCTGCGCGCAGAAGCACCAGGCGACCTGCCGCGGCTGCGCGCCCAGCGCCCCGAGCAGGCCAATCTCGCGCGTCTTGCGCACGACGGAGATCAGCAGCGAGCTCATCACCGAGAACGCCGCGATGATCACGATGAAGAGCAGCAGGAAAAAATTGATGGTCTTCTCCAGGTTCAGCACCCACAGGAAGCTCTCCCAGCTCTCCATCCAGGAAAAGGCCTGCGTGTCCGCCGGCAGCACGCGGTTGATGCGGGCCACCGCCTCGGGCTCGCCGAGCCCGGGTTGCAGGCGCACGTTGATGCCATGCACGCCCTGGCCGAGGCCATAGAGTTCCTGCGCCGCGCGGAGCGATCCATAGATCGTCGAGCTGTCGAGATGCTGGTGGCCGATCTCGAAGAGGCCGACGACGCGGAAGCGCCGGGGCAAAAACACTTCGTCGCTGTTCAGTTTCTCCAGCAGCAAAGGCGAGGCGATCGTGATCGAGTGGCCCAAGCGGACGCCCAGTTGCTGGGCCAGTTCGCTGCTGAGGATCACGGAGTCGTCATCGAGCTCGCTCAATAGCCCCACGCGCACGAAACGCTGGAGGTTAGCGACCTGCTCGACGGTCTCCAGATCGATCCCGCGAAAAATCGGGTAGGCCGGGCGGCCTTCGGCCATCACTCCGACCACGCCGGCGACATACGGCGTGGCTGCGACCACACCCGGGACATTGCGGACTTTCGCCATCAAACCGGCGGGATCATTGATCGGCGTGCGCGACTTGATCTGCACCTCACCCTCGGTCTGGACGATCATCTTCCGGAGTTCGTGGCCGAAGCCGCCCATGACGCTCGTCACAACCACGAGCACCATCACGCCCAGCGCGACGCCGGTCATCGAGATGATCGTGAAGAACGGAAAGCGCCGCCCACTCGGGAAGAGCTGCTTCAGGGCGAGGTAGAGATACCAAGGCATGGGCGGGCAAAGAAGAAACCGGTGAAAATGAGAAAGAGGAAACGGAACCCGGTTTCCGAGTTTCTTCTTTCAACTTTGCCCTACGCCCCCGGCCGGAGCTGCGGAAACAGGATCACGTCGCGGATGCTTTCCGCTCCGGTGAGCAAAATGCACAGGCGGTCGATGCCCACGCCCATGCCGCCGGCGGGCGGCATGCCGTGCTCGAGGGCGAGGAGGAAGTCGTGATCGATGTTCTGCTTCTCCTCGCCGGCCTGCGCCTCGAACATCTGCCGCTGCACGTCGGGATCGTTCTGCTCCGAGTAGGCGGGCGCGACCTCCATGCCGCCGATGGTCAGTTCGAAGACGTCGATCGTCGTCGGGTCGTCCGCGGTGATCTTGGCGAGCGGACAGAGTTCCTTGGGCAGGTGCGTCACGAAAGTCGGCTGGATGAGCGTCGGCTCGATTTGCTTCGAGAAAATCTCATTGGTGATCTCGAACTCCTCCCACGCTGGATTGATGCTCAGGCCCATCGCCTCAGCCTTCACGATCTTGTCGGCCTTGCTGCGAGCGAACCAATCGGCGTCGCCGGTGGCGGTGCGGATGAGGTCCTTGTATTTCACCTCGCGCCACTCGCCGCCGAAGTCGATCTCCTGGCCGCTCTGGGCGTGCTTGATCTTGAGCGAGCCGTCGGCGGGTTTGATCACGTCGCGCACGAGCGTCGTCAGCATGTCACGGATGAGGGTCATCATGCCGCGGTAATCGCTGTAGGCTTGGTAAACTTCGAGCATGGTGAACTCGGGGTTGTGGCGGCGCGACACGCCCTCGTTGCGGAAGATGCGGCCGATCTCGAAGACGCGGTCGAAGCCGCCCACGAGCATGCGCTTCAGGCGCAGCTCCGTCGCGATGCGGAGGACGAAGTCGGCGTTGAGCGCGTTGTGGTGCGTCTTGAAAGGCCGCGCCGCCGCGCCGCCGGCCGTCGCCTCGAGCACGGGGGTCTCGACCTCGAGAAAGCTCCGGGCCTCGAGGAACCGCCGGATGTGCGAGACGATGTGCGACCGCGTCATGAGCCGCGCGCGCGACTCGGCGTTCATGATCACGTCGAGGTAGCGCTGGCGGTAGATGATCTCGGGATCGCTGAGGCCGTGGAACTTCTCCGGCAGCGGGCGCAGCGCCTTGCTCACGAGCGTAAAGGAATCCACGCGCACGGTGATCTCGCCGGTCTTGGTTTTGAAGAGCGCGCCGGTGACACCGATGATGTCGCCGAGATCGAGCGATTTCTTGAAGACGCCGTAGCGCTCCTCGCCGAGCACGTCCTTGCGGAAATAGAGCTGAATCGGCCCTTGCTGGTCCTGGATCTTCACGAACGAGCTGCCGCCTTGCACGCGGAAGGTCACGAGCCGGCCGGCGACCGTCACGGGCTGCGCGTAGTCCTGGCCCTCGACGTAGAGCGCCTTGGCGTCGGCAGAGAAATGCGTGGGCGTGACGTTGGCGCGGAAGGGATCGAAGCCCCCGGCCCGCAGTTCGGCGAGCTTGGCGCGCCGGACGGCATGTTGGTCGTGGGAGATATCGTGAGGTTGGTCGCTCATGGGACGGAACCGGGCACCGTGGCGCGCGCGCCCCCGCGGGGCAAACGGAAACTCGGGGATACCATGCGGAGCGGGCAGGAACGCTTCGCTCGCGCTCCCCGCGGGCAACGTGAAGACGTGCTCCAGCCTCAGCCGGCGAAACCCGCAAACCACGGGCTCTGGCGCATGAACATCACGTGGGCCATCTGGCCGCCGACCATGAGGGAGGCGTTGAGCACGTTGCCCTGAATCCCCAGCTGGCCGGTGTAGGGGCCGGCCACCGAATTCACGCCCTGCACGTGCGCCGCGCCGTGCTGCACCTGAATCGTCCCCTGCCCGACTTTCAGACCGACGAGGTTGAAGTCGTGCAGCACAAGCGCGCCGCCTTCGAGCCGGATGCGAATCGCGCCAGCGTTGTTCATCCACCACCCTTGCAGCGCTTGCACGAACGCAGCGTCGTGGTTGGGCGGGGGCGGAGGGTTGGGCGGTTGGGGCCGGAGCGGCGGCGGCGCCGTCGGCTCGGCGACGTGCAGAAACACCCGGACGACCTTCGGCGCGGCCACACCGGAGCAATCGCGCACGGTGATTTTGCCGCGGTGCCGGCCGGACTTGGCCGTGTCGAGTGTGACGTGAAGGCGATCCGCCTGACGCTCGGCCTTGATCCATGGCTCCTCGGTTTCGCACAGCCAGTCGAGCCGGCCGCCGCCGGTGTTGTGGACGTCGATGCGCTCGACCGGGAGCTTCTCACCGGCATGCACATCACGGAACTCGAGGTTCGTCTCGGAAAGTTCGATCACTGGGCGGGCATGCTCAGGCGGCAGCGCCTCCGGGGCAGGGACGGCGCGGCCTTTTGTTCCAGCGACCGCGGTGCGAGCGATGGCGGCCTCGCCGAAGGTCTTGTCCATGGACCACTGCACGGTCTGCTTGGTCGCATCGCGCACGCGCGGCTGGACATATTTGAATATCTCGCTCGTTAGGACGACGCCGTCGCCATCGGCATCCACCGCGCCGTTGGTGAGCGCCTCGGCGAGCACCTGCGTGAACGCGCTCGCGGTGCCGGGGCGCATCGCATCCTTGCTCAGCTCGTGGCTGGCGCAGGCGGTGATGAGGCAGCGGCCGGAGCCCTCGACGAGGTGCTGGCCCATCTGGCCGCCCTTGAACCCGCCGCTCCGGCAGCAATCGAGCACGAAGATGTATTTCTGCGCGAGCGATTCGCCGGCAATGAGGTTGATCGTCTGGTCGGGGATAGCCGTGGAGCCGAGGCGGTCGCTGCGCGTGTCGCGCACGCAGAGGTAGAGGTTCTCCTGCTTGTCGGTCCAGCCGTGGCCGGAATAGTAGAACAGGAGGTGGTCGCCGGCGGTGGCGTCGCGGAAAAACTGATCGATGGCGTCGAGCACCTCGCGCTGCGTGCCGTCGAGGATCTGGCGCACGTTGTCCTGGGCGAAGAGGCCGGTCTCGGCATGCGTGAGCGCAGCGAACAGCAGCGGCAGATCCGTGGCCGGGCCGTGCAGGGGGGTGAGTGTGTGCGGATCCTGATCGAAGCTGCCGTTGCCGATCAGCAGGGCCTTGTAGCGGGGATCGGCGGGCATGGCGGCGGACGCTTTATTTCAGCGCGCCCTTGAGCGCCTGGCGGATGGTCGCCTCGTCGATATTTTTTCCGGTGAGCTTCAACTTCACCTTCTTCCCGGCGATCACGCCCTCGATCTCGATGGAGCGATCGGCGGAGCGGGTGAGCCACGAGCGGAAAACCGTAACCGCGCCCGCGATCGCGCCGGAGGTGCCGAGAGCGAGGATGATGTCCTCGATGCCGCCCTTGGTGCCATCGACCGGCGTGGACTCGCGTCGCACCTCGGCGCCGTTGCGCTGCAAGTCGGCGAGCAGGCTCGAGACCTGCGCGCGCCAGCGCTGATCGCCGGCTGGCAGGGCATCGCTGGTGGCGACGAGCTTGAACGTGGCCGATTCGGGCGGAACGGAGTCGGGCATGCGCGGACTCAACCGGCGGGGCACGGCGGTGTAAACCGGGATTTTTCGGGCGCGGGGTTTGTCGTTTGTCGTAGCCCGCTTCGTGAGACGCGGGACTTTCGGACCTGCCATCTGCTGGCCTTCCCGCCTCACACGAGGCGGGCTGCCAAACTACGAAACGGGTTACTTCGCGACGACCGTCGGCTTCGGTTTCGTGGTCATGTCGAAGTTGTCGGTGCGGAACGGCGTCACGGGCAGGCCGTCGGCGGAGTAGAGATTGCAGACGGGATTGTCGGCCCACGCATAGCGCACGGCGATCGGCGCGGCGACGTGATCGCTGGTGACCTCGACCTTGTCCGAGCCCACGATCTTGCCGGTGGCCCAGTGCCACTTGCGATCCTCGCCGCAGACGGCAAAGCCGCGCACTTCGGTGACGTCAAACGCCCGCAGGGTGCTGCCGAAGCAATCGAGGGTGACCGTGGCCTTGTTGCCAGTGAACTGGACGGAACCGGGTTTATACTCGGGACTGCGGTAGGGAAATTTCAGCCCGTAGTCTTTCACGAGGGCCCAGCGCACGAGACGGGAGGCAACATCGTATTTGTTGCGCGGATGGATGTCGCGGCCTTCACCGATGTCGATGATCACGGCCTGGCCAGTGTTGGGCAGGCGCAGCGTCTTGGTCTGCGTCTCGCGCAGTTCCGCCCACGCGCTCTCACCCGGCTGCGGCTTTTCCGCCATGTAATCGGCGAGCTGCACCCAGTAGAACGAAAAATCCCCCTGCCCCTGCTCCTTCCGCCACTGCTCAATCATGAACGGGAACAGGTCGGCGTATTCGTAAGCGCGGCCGGCGTTGGATTCGCCCTGATACCAGATGACGCCCTTGATGCCGTAGCCGAGCGTCGGATGAACGACGCCGGCGAAAATATTTCCCGGACGCGCATTGCCGGTGAGCCAGGCGAGCGGATTGACGGGGGCCTTGGTCTTGGCGGCCTTGGCCTTCTCGACGGCCTCCTTGTAGCGCGCCTCGGTGGCGGCCTTGCCCTGCGGCGACGTGAGGTCGGCCTCGCGCTTGCGAGTGGATTCCATCAATGTGGCAAAGCGCGGGTCACGCTCGATCGTCTCGCGGCGCACCCAAGCCTCGGCGGCGGAGCCACCCCAGGCATTGTCGATGAGACCGACCGGGACATCGAGGATGTCGTGTAGATAGCGACCGTAGATATAGCCGATGGCGGAAAAATCCTTCGCGTTGGCCGGGTTGGCGACCTCCCACTTGCCGCGGAAATCTGTCTTCAACTCCTGCGTGCCGACCTGTGGCACGGAGATGAGGCGAAGATGCGGACGGCGCGAGGCACCGGCGCCCTCGATGTCGCCGGTGTAGGTCTGGCCGAGCGACCACTGCATGTTGGACTGGCCCGAGCACATCCAGACTTCGCCGATCAACACGTCCTTGATTTCACGCGTCGTGGCGCCAGCCGAGATGGTGAGCGTCTGCGATACCTTGCTGGCCGGCAGCGCCGCAAGTTTCACGAGCCATTTGCCATCGCTGCCGGCGGTGGCGGTGTGGCTCTGGCCGGCGAAGGCCACGGTGACCTTGGTGCCGGGCGTGTCCCAGCCCCAGATGGAGTTGGCTTGCTTCTGCTGCAGCACCATGGAGTCGCCGATGACGGCGGGGAGCTTGAGTTCGGCGCGCAGCGCAGGCGCAAACGCGAGGCCGAGGACAAGGAGGGAGCGGGATAGGATGGTCATGGGGAGAGGAAAACGCGGGCTTGTTGCCCGGTTGCCGCGCCAAACGCAACCGTCGTGTAACCGCTCGCTGCTTGCGGATGCCGGATCAGCGCACCAACGTGATCCACCATCCATGAGCGGTTACGGTTTTTCCGAGGAACACAGGCCTGTCACCTACTGGCGCGGGCACCCAATCTACGCGGCGCAATTCGTCGTGATCGCCTATTGCGTGCTGATGGTGGTCGTGGCGGTGCTGGGCTCCGCTGCCGCGCCGATCTTCACCTGGCTGGGCTTCTCCAGCGAACGCGTGCTGACCGGCCAAGTCTGGCGGCTGGCGACCTACGGTCTGTTCAACCCGCCGTCGCTGTTCTTCGCGGTGGATATGCTGATGCTGTGGTGGTTTGGCGGGGAACTGGAGCGCACCTTTGGCCGTCGCGTCTACGCGTGGCTCTACGGTGGCATCTATTTGTTGCCGACTTTCGTGCTCCTGCTCGTCGGCGTGTTCGAGCCGACCTTCGCGGTGGGCCAGCCCGGCGCCTTGTCGCTTTTCATCGCCTTCGCGACCCACTTCCCCGGGGCGCCGGTCTTCTTCACTTTGCTGGCGAAATGGGCCGCGCTCATCCTCGTCGGCATCTACAGCCTCATCCATCTCTCGTCCCGCAATTGGACCGGCCTGATCTTTCTCTGGACGACCTGCGGCTACGCCCACCTCTTTGTCCGCCATCAGCAGGGCGCGTTTTCACTGCCGGCCCTCAGCCTGTTCAACCGCAAGCCCAAGCTCCGCACCCTGCCCGATCTGCCGGCGAAAAAAATGTCCGCCGCCGCCACGCCCGCGGCCGCCGCCGAGGATTCCCCGATGGCCGAGGTCGATGCCCTGCTCGATAAAATCGCCACCTCCGGCATCGGCAGCCTGACGGCCAAGGAACGCGCCAAACTCGAGGCCGCGCGCGCCGATCTGCTGCGGAAGCAATCGGAACGCCGCTGATTTTTCCCATGCCCCACCCCGCCCCCCTCAACCGCCGCGATTTCCTCACTGGCGCGACCGCCGCCCTCCTCAGCGCGCCCCTGCTGCGCGCCGCGCCCGCGCCCGAGCCGATCATCGATATCCACCAGCACACGAACTACGGCGGTCCCCGCGACGCCAAGCAGGGCTGGAAACAAATCGGGCCCGCCCGCTCCGACGCCGAGCTCGTCGCGCACCAGCGTGCCCTCGGCATCACGACCACGATACTGCTGCCGGCGGGCCGGACGATGTTCACGCCCTCCACCCTCAACGGCCAGGCCAACGGCCTCGACACGACCTGCCATGGCAACGAGTCCTGCCTCGCGATCGCCAAGCAGTATCCGGGGGAGTTCGTGTTCGCCGCCAACGATGTCCCCGATGCCGACGGCGCGGCCGATGTGATCGAAAAATACCTGAAGCTGGGGGCCGTAATGATCGCCGAGCAGAAGTTCGGCGTGCAGTGCGACTCGCCCGAGATGCAGCGGCTCTTCGAACTCGCCGCCGCCTACCGCGTGCCGATCCTCATGCACTGGCAGGCGGGCAGCTACAATCTCGGCTACGATCGGTTCCACCGGATGCTGGCAAAATATCCGCGGACAAATTTCATCGGCCACGCGCAGACCTTCTGGGCCAATATCGACAAGGCCAACGTGGACAACCCCAAGGCGCTCTACCCCGACGGCAAGGTCACGCCCGGCGGCCTCACCGATCGCTACCTGGCGGACTACCCGAACTTCTACGGCGATCTTTCCGCCGGCTCGGGCGAGCGGGCCTTCAAGCGCGACCCCGAGCAGGCGCGCGGCTTCCTCGCGCGGCATCAGGACAAGCTCCTCTATGGCAGCGACTGCAGTGATAAGCTCGGCGTGCCCGCCGTGTGCTCCGGCATCCGCCAGATCGCGCAAATCCGCCAGTGGGCGCCAAACAAGGCGGCCGAGCGAAAGATGCTCTACGAAAACTCGCGGAAGCTATTCCGGTTCTGACTCCGCGGTGGGGCCTCAGCTTGCTTAGGCCTTCCACGCTCACGATTGGCCTGACCAAGGTCAGGACCTACGAGAAATTTTCCTCACTCCACGTTCGCGATCTGCTCGCGCACGCGCTCAAGCTCATTCTTCAGCTCGATCACCGCGCGCGCGATCGTCACGTCATTCGCCTTGCTGCCGATGGTGTTCACCTCGCGGCCGATTTCCTGGAGGATGAACTCCGCCTTCCGGCCGATCTCGCCGTCGGATTTCAGGAGCGCGGCAAACTGCCCGAAGTGGCTGCGCAGGCGCGTCAGCTCTTCCGTCACATCGCAGCGATCCGCGAAGAGCGCGATCTCGCGCAGCACGCGCTCGTCGTCGAGGTTTAGCTCCAGGCCCGCGTCGCGGAGCCGCTTTGTCAGCAGCTCGCGGTAATTGCGCGGCACCTCTGGCGCGCGGGCGGCGACCGCCTCGACATGCCGGGCCAATGTTTCCGAACGGGTGATAAAATCGACGAGCAGGGTCTCGCCCTCCTTGGCGCGCATCGCCGCAAACGCGCGCAGCGCCGTCTCGAGCGTGGCGAGCACGATCGCCTCGGCCGCATCGACCGCCGGAAAATCGCTGCTGCGCTTCTGCGCGCTGGCCACCTGCCACAGCAGCTCCGCGGTCGGCTTCCACTCGATGCCCTCCCGCGCGGAAAGATCCTTCAGCCGCGCGAGCGCCTCGATCGCCGCCGCCTCATCCCACGTCACGGCGGGGGCCGATTTGTCGCCCGTGACCTCAATATCGACATGGACCTTGCCCCGCGACGCATGACGGCGCACACGCTCGCCAATGGCCGGCTCAAGGCTCTCCCACTCCTCCGGCAAACCGATCGTGAGATCGAGCGTCTTCCGGTTCACGGAGCTGACGACCACGGTGAGCGAGAATCGCTCGATCGCCGCCGTCGCGCGGCCGTAGCCGGTCATGCTCCTCATAGCTTCACCCCGAGGATTTTCGCGACTTGGTTCACATCCTTGTCGCCACGCCCGCTGAGGTTGATCACGAGCACCTCGTCTTTGCGCATCGCCTTCGCGCGCTTGAAACCATGCACGAGGGCGTGTGTGCTCTCGAGCGCGGGGATGATGCCCTCGAGGCGTGAACAGAGCTGGAACGCCTCCATCACCTCATCGTCGCAGGCGTAGGCGAAGCTGATGCGGTTGCGGTCGCGGTAGAAAGCATGCTCCGGCCCGATGGCCGCGTAGTCGAGGCCGGCGCTCACCGAATGCGTCAGCTCGATCTGGCCGTCGTCGTCCTGCAGGATGTAGGTCTTGCAGCCCTGGAGCACGCCGAGCTTGCCGCCCTCAAAGCGCGCCGCGTGATCGCCGCGCTTGATGCCGCGGCCGCCGGCTTCCACGCCGACAAGACGCACGCCGGGCTCCTCGAGAAACTCAAAGAAGAATCCGATGGCATTGGAGCCGCCGCCCACGCAGGCAATCATCTCGTCGGGCAGACGGCCCTCGCGGGTGAGAATTTGCTCGCGCACTTCGCGGCCGATCACGCGGTGAAAATCGCGCACCATCATCGGATAGGGGTGCGAGCCAAGCGCGGAGCCGAGGATGTAATGCGTGCCGCGGACGTTGGTCACCCAGTCGCGCATCGCCTCGTTGATCGCCTCCTTGAGCGTCTTCTGGCCGGCCTCGACGCCGATGACCTTTGCGCCCATAAGGCGCATGCGAAACACGTTCAGCGCCTGCCGCTCCATGTCCACGGCGCCCATGTAAACCGTGCAATCGAGCCCGAACTTGGCGCACACCGCCGCCGTCGCCACGCCATGCTGGCCCGCGCCGGTCTCGGCGATGACGCGCTTCTTCCCCATGCGCCGCGCGAGCAGCGCCTGGCCGAGCGCGTTGTTGATCTTGTGCGCGCCGGTGTGCAGCAGGTCCTCGCGCTTCAGATAAATCTTCGCGCCGCCGCAGTGCTGCGTGAGGCGTTCGGCGAAATACAGCTCGGTCGGTCGGCCCGCGAACTCCTTCAGATGGTGCCTCAGCTCCGCCTGAAACTTCGGGTCCTCGCGCGCCACCTCGTAGGCGGCGCCGAGTTCCGAGAGCGCGGTCATCAGCGTCTCCGGCACAAACACGCCGCCATAACGGCCAAAATGCCCGCCGGAGTCGGGCAGTGAGAGGCGATTCAGCGGAGCGGCGGCGGAGGCGGACATGAGGGGCCGACACTGACGCGCCAAACTGCGCCGAGGCAAACCGGAATCGTGCGAGGCAGGATAAACCGGGCAGTCGTTACTTTTGCCCCGTGCGCTGGCGGAGAAAACTCAGGACATCCTCAAACTTCGCCCGGTTGGCCTCATCGGCGGAGACGAGATTCTCGTGCGCCTCAAGCACCAGGCGCGCCCCGTCCACTTCACCGGGTCGTTTCGTCTCAAGCACCGTGGCACTTCCCGCTGCCGGCAAAGCGGACTCGGGTGGCGCGATCACGAGCAGCCGGTGCAGTCCTAGGCTGCGCATGAGTTCAACGTGGCGCGGGCTTGCCCGAGCGACCACGAGGCTGGCCTCCGGGCCGAACTTTCGAAGCGAGAGGGCGGCGCCCGCGAGCACGCCGAGGAACGTGCTGTCCATCGAGGCGCACTCCTGCAAATCGAGCACGAAGCGCCGCCGGCCCTCAGCTGTCATCGTTGTGATGAAATCCCGCAGTCCGCCGCAGTTTTGAAACGACGCCCGACCCTCGATGCGCACCAGCACCGGATCCGAGCGGGGATCGACGAGATAGGAGGACTTGGCGGGCTCGGACATGGGGACTAGGCTCGCGGTATTTCTGACGATGGCAAGTAGGGCGGGTCTGCGGCCCGCCCTTTCGCGTCTGGAATATTCGTGCGAAGGCGGATCCGAGCCCCGCCCTGCTTCCATCAGCTCCGCGCCACGATCTGCCGCAGCACGTAGGGCAAAATCCCGCCGTGCTGGTAGTAGTCGATCTCGATGGGCGTATCGATGCGGCAGCGGACAGGGACGTTCTCGACCGCGCCGCCCTTGCGGGTGATCTTCAGTGTGAGGTCCTGCTGCGGCTTGATGGAGCCGTCGAGGCCGACGACGTCGTAGGTCTCGGTGCCGTCGAGCTTCAGGGTCTGCGCGGTCACGCCTTCCTTGAACTGGAGCGGGAGCACGCCCATGCCGACGAGATTGGAGCGATGGATGCGCTCGAAGCTCTGGGCGACGACGACTTTCACGCCGAGGAGATTCGTGCCCTTGGCGGCCCAGTCACGCGACGAGCCGGTGCCGTATTCCTGGCCGGCGATGACGATGAGCGGGGTCTTGGCCGCGATGTGCTTGGCCGCCGCGTCGTAGATCGACATCTCCTCGCCCGAGGGCTGGTAGATCGTGTTGCCGCCCTCCTTGCCGCCGAGCATCAGGTTTTTGATGCGGACGTTGGCGAAGGTGCCGCGGGTCATGATGCGGTCGTTGCCACGGCGCGAGCCGTAGCTGTTGAAATCCTCAAACGCGACGCCGCTCTCGACGAGGAACTTGCCCGCGGGCGAGCTCTTCTTGATCGCGCCGGCCGGCGAGATGTGATCGGTGGTGACCGAGTCGCCGAAGAGGCCGAGCACGCGCGCGCCGGTGATCGGCTTGATCGAGCCGGGCGTCAGCGAGAAGTCCGTGAAGAACGGCGGCTCCTGGATGTAGGTGGATTTGGCGTCGAACTGGTAGACATTACCGGTGGTCGAGGGGATCTCGTTCCACTTCGGGTTTTGCGCGGCGAAGTCCTTGTAGAGGGTGCGGAAGACCTCGGGCTTGAGGGCGGCCTGCATCTGATCACGGACTTCCTTCAGCGTGGGCCAGATGTCCTTCAACATCACCGGGCGGCCATCCTTGCCGTTGCCGATCGGCTCGGTGGTGAGGTCGATGTCGGCGCGCCCGGCGAGCGCGAAGGCCACGACGAGCGGCGGCGACATGAGGAAGTTCGCCTTGATGTTCTGGTGGACGCGCGCCTCGAAGTTGCGGTTGCCGGAGAGGACCGAGGCCGCGATGAGATCGTTCTTCACGATCGCATCCTCGATCGGAGCCGAGAGCGGCCCGGAGTTGCCGATGCAGGTCGTGCAGCCGTAGCCGACCGTCTGGAAGCCGAGGCGATCGAGATACGGGGTGAGGCCGGTCTTGTTGAGGTAGTCCGTGACGACGCGCGAGCCCGGGGCCAGCGAGGACTTCACCGCCGGATTCACGGTGAGACCCTTCTCGACGGCCTTCTTGGCGAGCAGACCCGCCGCGAGCATGACGCTCGGGTTCGATGTGTTTGTGCAACTCGTGATCGCGGCGATCAGCACCGAGCCGTGCCCGATCTCAGTCTCGCCCTTCATCGCCGGGCCGTCGGCGAGGTGGTTGGGAGTGGGGCGATTGTTCGCCATTTCCATCTCGGTCTGGACGTTTGTGTTGCTGGCTTTCGCCCGGAGCACACTGGCCGGCTCCTGGCTGCCGCCGCCGCTCACCGGATGGTGGTTGTCGACGATCTTGACGCGCAGACCGTAATCCTCGGCCTTCTTGCCGAAGCCCGACTCGGTGACGGGCCGCGAGAACGTCGCGACAAAATCCTTCTTCAGGTTCGGCAGCTCGATGCGATCCTGCGGGCGCTTGGGACCGGCGACGCTCGGAACCACGCTCGCGAGATCGAGCGCGAGGTCCTGCGAGTAGTCGATCTGCCCCTGCTGCGGGATGCCCCAGAGGCCCTGGGCCTTGTAGTAGGCCTCGTAGAGCGCGACGTGCTTGTCGTCGCGGCCGGTGGCGCGGAGGTAGTTGGTGCACTCGCCGTCGATCGGGAAGAAGCCCATTGTCGCGCCGTATTCCGGGGCCATGTTGGCAATCGTCGCGCGATCCACCACCGGCAGCGCCGCGGCGCCGGGACCGTAGAACTCGACGAATTTACCCACGACCTTCGCCTTGCGCAGCATCTGGGTGAGCGTGAGCGCGAGGTCGGTGGCCGTGACGCCTTCGCGCAGCGCCCCGGTGAGGTGGACGCCGACGACGTCGGGCGTGAGGAAATAAACCGGCTGCCCCAGCATGCCCGCCTCGGCCTCGATGCCGCCGACGCCCCAGCCCACGATGCCGAGGCCGTTGATCATCGTCGTGTGCGAATCGGTGCCGACGAGCGTGTCAGGATAATAGACGCCGTCCTTGTCGCTGAGCACACCCTTGGCGAGATACTCGAGGTTCACCTGGTGAACGATGCCGATGCCCGGGGGCACGACCTTGAACGTGTCGAAGGCCTGCATGCCCCATTTCAGGAACTGGTAGCGCTCGCGGTTGCGGGAAAACTCGAGCTCGAGGTTCTTCGCCATCGCCTCGGCCGAGCCGGCGAAATCCACCTGCACCGAATGGTCCACCACGAGATCGACGGGCACGAGCGGCTCGATGATCTTCGGGTTCTTGCCCATCCGCGCGACGGCCGAGCGCATGGCGGCGAGGTCCACGAGCAGCGGCACGCCGGTGAAGTCCTGCAGCACGATGCGCGCGACCACGAACGGAATCTCCTCCGTGCGCGGCGCCTTGGCGCCCCACCCCGCGAGATCGCGGATGGCGCCCTCGGCCACGCGCTTGCCGTCGCAGTTGCGCAGCAACGATTCGAGCACGAGCCGGATCGAGACCGGCAGGCGCGAGACCTTGAAGCCGGCCTTCTCCAGCGCGGGCAGCGAATAGAACTGGTGCGCCGCGCCGTTGGCGGAGAACGACTGCAGCGAATTGAACGGATTCGGGAGACTCACGTGATTTTCGATTTCAGATTTTCGATTCAGTTGAAAAGAGACCGGCGAATCGCGCGTCGATCCGCCCGCCGACGACTCATTTGGCCAATGCCGCTTTCAGCGCCGCGAAATTCGGCAGCTCCTTGGGCGTCGGCGTCTGCTCGGCATATTTCACCACGCCATCCGTGCCGATGACAAAGGCCGCGCGCGCCGCCGACTCATACATGCCGGCGAGCGTGGGCAACACGACGCCATAGGCCTTGATTACGGTCTTGTTCAGGTCGCTGAGCAGCGTGATCCCGATTTTGTTCTGCTTCGCCCACGCCTCCTGCGCGAACGGACTGTCGACGCTGATGCCATAGACCGTCGCCCCGAGCTTTTCGTATTCGGCGAGCCCATTGGTTTGATCGCACATCTCCAGGGTGCAGTTGCCGGTGAACGCCGCCGGGAAAAACAGCAGCACGGTCTGGCGCTGGCCGAAATTGTCGCTCAGCTTCACATCCTTCGGACCCTCGGCGGTCTTGGTCTTCAGGGTGAAATCGGGGGCGGTGGAACCAACGGCGAGCGGCATGAGAGGAAGGGAGCGTGGGTTGAATGGCTCCGCGCGCCGGCGGGCGCACGGAAGGGAAAAGCGACGTTGAGCCGCGCCACGGGCCGCCGCAAATGGTTTTTCCGCGGGGCGCCGGCTAGCAGCGCGATTTCTATTTTTCTCTCCCGCGCCATTAGCCCCGCGCATTGCCCGCGCACAAACGCTCTTGCACGGCCGCCGCTGCGCCGCGTTGATTCGACGCTCCCGCAATGACGATCCTCGACGACCTCCGCTGGCGCGGCCTCCTCGCCGACTGCACCGACCTCGATGCGCTCACGCAGCGCCTCGCCCAAGGCCACGTCACACTCTATTGCGGCTTCGATCCGACCGGCGACTCCCTCCATGTCGGCCATCTCGTGGGCCAGCTCACCCTCCGCCGGTTTCAGCAGGCGGGCCACCACGCCATCGCGCTGGCCGGCGGCGCCACCGGCATGGTCGGCGATCCCTCCGGAAAATCCGCCGAACGCAATCTGCTGACGCGCGAACAGCTCTCCCACAATGTCGCCGCCATCAAGGGCCAGCTGGCGCGGCTCCTCGAGTTCGACCGCCTGGGGAACCCCGCGCGCCTCGTGGACAACGCCGACTGGACGGCCCCGCTACACTTGCTCGATTTCCTGCGCGACATCGGAAAGCATTTTTCCCTGAACGTCATGCTCGCGAAGGATTCGGTGAAATCGCGCCTCGGCGGCGAGAGCGGCATCAGCTTCACGGAGTTCAGCTACCAGCTTTTGCAGGCCAATGATTTTTATCACCTGCGCCAGACCTTTGGCTGCGAACTGCAGATTGGCGGTTCGGACCAGTGGGGCAACATCACCGCCGGCACCGATCTCATCCGCAAAAAACTCGGCGTGCCCGCGTGGGGCTGGACGTTTCCGCTCATCACCAAGGCCGACGGCACCAAGTTCGGCAAGACCGAGGGCGGCGCCGTGTGGCTCGATCCAAAAAAGACGAGCCCCTACAAGTTCTACCAGTTCTTCGTGAACACCGAGGACGCGAAGGTCGCCGAGTATCTGCGCAAATTCACGTTCCTCTCTCGCGCCGAGATTGAGGATCTTGAGGCCAAGCACGCCGCCAACCCCGGCGCTCGCGAGGCGCACAAAGCGCTCGCCCGCGAAGTGACCGCCCTCGTCCACGGCGCCGAGGCCCTCGCCGCCGCGCTCAAGGCGAGCGAGATCCTTTTCGGCGGCACGCTCGACGGCGTGACGGAGGAAATCTTCCGCGACGTCGTCGGCGAAGTCCCCACGAAGGATTTCGATGCCGCCAAGCTCGCCTCGCCCGGCACAGCGCTCACCGACCTCCTCGTCCACGCCGGCCTGTGTCCCTCAAAGGGCCAGGCGCGCAAGGACATCGAGGGCGGCGGCATCTACCTGAACAATGTCCGCGTCGCCGAAGCCGCGCGCGCCGTCACGACAGCCGATCTGCTCTTCGGGCAGCATCTCCTGCTGCGCAAAGGCAAGCGGACGTATGCCGTCATCCGGCTGGCCTGACGCCCGCCTCCTGCCAACGTCCTTTCGCTTTTGGATTTCTGCCTGTGGTAGGGCGCGGACTCCGCTCCGCGCGGGCGCGAAGGACGACGAGGGCGGCGAACGGAGTCGCCGCCCTACCCAAGACGGTCAAAGAGTCCAAAAGCAAAGGGCGTTGGTCTCAGCCGACGATTTTCCAGCGCCGGGACTTGAACTCCGACACCGGCAGCGTGCCCGCCGGCACGCGCTCGACCGCGATGCGCAGCTGAAACGCCGCGCGCAAGTGAGCCGCCAGCTCGGCGCTCGGATCGGATTTCTCGTCGATGGGTTCGTAGCGCAACCGCACCTCCGGCAACGTGGGCCGGCGATCAATTTCGACCTGGTATTCATGCACCCGGCCGAAGGTCGCCAGCGCCGCATCGACCGCGGCCGGGTAGAGATTCACCCCGCGCACGATCACCATGTCGTCCACGCGGCCGAGGATGCCGCCGGCGAGGGCATACGCGCCCTCGGCCTCCCCCGGCAGCGCGACCGGGCGCACGAGATCGCCGGTGCGGTAACGAAAAATCGGGCACGCCGCGCGGCCCAGCGTGGTGAGGACCAGTTCGCCGGTGGCGCCGGGCGCGGCGGGCTCGTTGGCGCCGGGCACGAGCACCTCGGCGAGATAGCGGTCGTGCATGATGCGCAGGTGCGCGGGATCATCCGGCAGGCCGTAGGAGACGGGTCCCACCTCGGTCATGCCGTGGTGATCGACGATGCGGGCTCCGGGCCAGTCGCGCTCGAGGCGTGCGCGAATCTCCGGCACGCTCCCGCCGGGCTCGCCGGCGACCATCACGAGTTCCACGCCCGAGGCTGAAAGGTCGAGCGATTCCTGCCGCGCGACCTCGGCCAGCCGCAGCGCATACGTGGGCGTGCAGCACAGGATGCGCGGCCGTCGCGCGAGCAGGAAGCGGAGCCGCTCCACTGTGCCCATGCCGCCGGCGGAGATCGTGCGGAGTCCGAGTTGCTGGCCGGAATCAAAGGCGCTCCAAAAACCAAGGAACGGCCCAAACGAAAACGCAAAGAATGCCGTGTCCCCGGCCCGCGCCCCGGCGTGCCGCCAGATCACTTTCCAGTTTTCCAGGAGCCACTGCCAGCTCTCGGCGTTGTCGAGCCAGGCAATCGGCCGGCCGCCCGTGCCGCTGGTCTGGTGGTAGCGCGTGTAGCGCTCGGCCGGAAAAGTAAGCGCCGTCCCGAAGGGCGGATGCTCGGCCTGATCGCGCACGAGCTCGGCCTTGGTCGTGAACGGCATCCGCGCGGTGTAATCCGCGAGCGAAGCAAAGCCGCCGAGCCCGCCCGCGGCCGCGAGGCGCGGACGGTAGAAGGCGTTGGTCGCGGCGACCTCGGCGACGAGGCGGTTGAGCGCCGCGAGCTGCGTGTGCGCCAGCGCCGCCATGTCGCTCAGCGCAAGCCCGGTGCCGCCGGCGCGCTGGCCGCAGGCACCGCCTTGGCAGTCTTGGGCGCAGGAGCGGGCTTGTAGTAGCTGACCAGGCAGCCGCCGACGGCGGCGAGGACGATGCCGGCCCAGAATTGCCAGGCGATGCCTCCCCACCCGCCTTTGGGCGGATGCATGAGCGTCGCCGCGATGGCGTTCACAATCGGCGCACAGGCGAAGACGATCGCCATCACGACGGTCGGCGTGCCCTTCGCCCCGAAGGCGAGCAGGATGCCGAAGGCACCGACGGCCCCGAGCGCGCCGGCAAAGAGCGAGAGCCACACGCCCTTGGCGGGGAAGCTGAAGTCCGCGCCGTTGATCTTGAGCACCGCGAGCGGCGCGAGCACCGCGATGATGAAGTAGGCCACGCCCACGAGGAGAAACGCCTTGTAGCGGCCATTGATGGGATCGCCCATGGCCATCTGGCCGCTGTGGAGATAGACGCCGTAGAGACCCCAGGTCGCGACGGTAAGGAGGGCGTAGAAGAGCCAAGTCATATGAAGCAGTGGAGGGTTGAGGGAGAAACGTTGGAAGATCAGGCGGAAGTTTTCATCGCGGCCTCAAGCTTGGCGCGCAGGGCGGGCGGAATCGGGGTCTTGCGGATCTCGCGCGTCGCGCTGTCGATCTCGACGTGGATGATCCCAAAGGTCCCCGTCGCCAGCACGGTTTTCTCGGGAGAGTCGGCCGCGAGGATGGCAAAGGCGTAACTCAGGCTCGTGGTGCGCAGCTCGGTGAGGCGGAGACAGACTTCCACCGTCTCCTGAAAGCGCGCGGGGCGGAGATATTTGCAGCTGACCTCGATGCGGGGCCAGCCGTCGTGGCGCGAGCCCTCGGATGTGTGGATGCTGAAACCCAGCGAGCGAAAGAACGCATGCTCCGCCGCCTCCACGTAGCGGAAGAAATTCGCGAAATGCACAATGCCCGCGAGGTCGGTGTCGGCGAACTCGACGAGGCGGCGGTGGCGGAAATGAAAAGGTGCGGCGGCTTCCATGCAGGTTTCCCTTCAGGCGGGGGCGAGATGCGCCGTGGCCCGGAGAAAATCCGCCGCCATCGTCGGGGCGGAAAAACATTTTTCAACGCCCAATCGGCCCGCGCGGCCGAGCGCCTCGCGGCGCGGCGCATCGGCCAGCAGATCGCGCCAGGCGGCGGCGAGCGCCGCGGCATCGCGCGGCGGCACGCACACGCCACCGCCCGTGGCGGCGACGATCTCTGGGAAGGCCGCGGACGCCGGCTGCACCACCGGCACGCCGCAGGCCATCGCCTCGACCACGTAGAGGCCGAACGCCTCGGGATAGGCCGTAGGGACGGAAAACAGCGTGAGCCCGCGGAGGAACGCGATCTTCTGCTCACGGGTGACGTTGGGCAGCCACGTGGCGCGGTCTGCGAGCCCGGCGGCGGCGAGCCGCTGCTGAAGTTTGGCGATGAGCGGTTCGTCGCCGGCCGTGGCCGCGCCCGCGATGCGCAGGCGCGTGGTGCGATCCCCGAGGTCGCGCGCGAGGAGGATGAAGGCGTCGATTAGCAGATCGAGCCCCTTGTCGCGGCTCATGCGCGCGAGGTAGCCGATGGCCGGCGGCGTGGGCTCGGTGCCCGCGGCGTAGCCCGCGAGCTGAATGCCGTTGGGCACGACGGCGATCGCGCCCGCCTCGAGGCCGAGGCGCGGCGCCATGTAGCCGGCGTAGAAACGCGTCGGCGAGATGAGCAGATCGGCGGCGGGCAGGCGCCGCTTGAGCGCGGCCCAGGCCTCCGTGCGGTAGGGTTCGGGCAAGCCGTCGAGAAACGTGTCCTCGCCCTGGAAAAACACCGCGACCGGCGCGCGCAACCGGCGCTTGAGCTCATCGGTGAACCCGGCGAGCAACGCGTTCGACAGACACACAAGATCGGGCTGCGCGACGTTGGTGAGCCACTCCAGGAGCTTGTCGAGTTCGCGGCGGAAAGGGCCCGTGTCCACGTTGAGCATGTCGAGCATCATCTCGCCGTGCGTGCGCGCGGAGGTCATGTGGCTGTGGCGCGCGGCCCACTTGAGCAGGCCGGTGGAGTTGAGCAACCGGTGCAGCCAGGCCGGCGTGCGCCGGAAGATCGCGAGGCGGCGCTGGAGGTAAACGTTGATGCCGCCGAAGAAGACCGGGACGTCCTTCGCGTTGTCGAGCGTCGTCTCGTCGAGGATGAGCGGCAGATACATCGGCGCGATCGTGACGTCGTGGCCGAGGTGGTGCAGCTCGCGCGCGAGGGCGTTGTCGCGCATGCAGGCGCCGCAGTAGTAGCTGCCGGTGCCCGCGGTGAGAAAGACGATTTTCATGCGCCGGAAGTTCTGGCCTCAGCGGACCGGCGTCGGCACGCGGCCGTGCGCGAGGGGTGCGGGCAGCGCGGCGAAATCCTGCATCGCGGCAAAGAGCGGCGCGTAGTCGCGGTCGATCAGGTTGCCGATGAGGCAGTCGGTCAGCGGGCCGCGCTGGTCCTTGTGCGCACGGATGAGATCGGCGAACGAGAACTTGGGATCGTAGAAGGCATAGACGATCTTGCGCATGGTCTCGATACCCTGGCAGAGGCGCTCGCCGTAGTCCGCGAAGGCTTCGGCGGGCACGGGGCCCGGCGTCGCGAGCGCCGCGTGGATCGCGTCGGCGGCGAGTTCGCCGCTCTTGAGCGCCAGAAAGACGCCCGACGAAAATACCGGATCGAGAAATGCGAAGGCGTCGCCCACGAGCACGAGCCCGTCGGCGGCGCAGTGCTCGCCGCGGTAGGAAAACTCGCCCGTCACCCAGTAGTCGCCGAACTGTTTTCCCGTCGAGAGGTGATCCTCGATCCACTTGTTGTTTTTGATTTCGCGCTCGAAAATTTCCCGGCGGTCTTGCGTGCCGGAGAAGAGGTAGTCGCGCTCGGCCACGATGCCGGAGCTGACGATGTCGTTGGCGAGCGGGATGTGCCAGAACCAGCCCTTGCCCTCGAGATAGGCGACCGTGGTCGAGCCTGCGTCGAGGCCGGGGTCGCGCTTGGCGCCCTTGTAGTAGGTCCAGAGGGCGACCTTGTTGAGCTTGGCGTCGCGCTTGCGCGTCACGGTCTTGCGGAGGTGCAGCGCATCGCGTCCCGTGGCATCGACGACCACACGCGCGCGCAGCTCGGAGATGGTGCCGGACTGATCGCGCGCCTGCACGCCGGTGACGGTGCCGGTGGCGTCGGTGAGCAGCTTGAGCACCTCCGTCTCCTCGCGGACCTGCGCGCCCTTGGCGCGGGCGTTGTTGAGCAGCATCTCGTCGAACTCCGCGCGCGGCACCTGCCAGGTCTTGGCCGCCGGGTGGTCGAAGTGCTGGAAAAAGTAGAACGGCGTCGAGACCTTCCCCTCGCGGCCGACGAACTGCACGCTGAACTTCTCGACGAACGCGCGCTCCTTCAGCTGCGGCAGCACGCCGAGCCGCTCAAAGGTGAAGTAGCACCACGGCATGAGCGATTCGCCGATGTGGTAGCGCGGAAATTTTTCCTTCTCGAGGATGAGCACGTCGCGGCCGTGCGCCGCGAGCAGCGCGCCGGTGGTCGAGCCCGCCGGGCCGCCGCCGATGACAATCGCGTCGAAGACATGGGAAGAAGCATTCATGCGGCGGAAGGTGGCGGGAGGATTTCCATGATCCAGGCCAGCGGCGCGCCGGTCGGGAGCGAGAGACAGTTGAAACGGCCGAAACACCGGGCGCCAGCCGGGACTGCGAGCGGCGTGGCCGAGAGCGCCGCGCCATCGGCCGAGAAAAACCCGATGGGCGCGCTGACGAAGGGAATCTTGAACTCGTGCAGCAGCGCACCGAGCGGCTTGCGCCCCGCCTCGATGGCCGCGCGCGCCTCGGGCGCAAACTGCGCCAGTGCCACGGCGAGCACGCCATACTCGACGATCTTGCCGGTGGCATGTGTGCGGAGGAAGACCTCCCGCAGGTAGAGCCCGCCGTCCGTGCGGCAGCGCAGCACCTCGACACGCAGCGCGTCGCCGTGATACGTCGCGAGGGTAGAGGTCATATCGCGGTCGTGGTCGAGGAGGCTGCGCGCGGGCTGAGGGAGGTCTGCGCCGCGGCAGGCGTGAAACACGGCAACGTCTAGACAGCACGCAGCACGCAGGAAATGACACAGAGCCGTTGGCAGGCTAGCGGTGAGTGAGGTCTCAGCTGCGGGCACGGTGAACGTCGAAATGAATCGCAACAGTTAAGGCCGCCGCTCTGGAGGGGCAGCAACAGGTTTTGAGTCCGTCTCCAGCACGTCCCGCCGGACTTTTTTCTGCGGCAATGTTACTCTTTCATCTCCGAAAACAACAAAGGGGAGGATCGCGGGGGCATAACCACCGGAATTCGGCGTCCGTGTGATTTGCGATTCATGCGAACTCTCGAAAACGATCAAAAAATACCACGTAGCTTTGTCCGCGTTACTAGGGGAGTAAAAACGACACAGCTTCGCTTCCATGCAGTCATAGTGCCGTTGGTCGTCACCAACGAATTTGGCCAGAGATTCACGCGCGAGGCTGATCGCCCGCGTGATCGATACCGGCCAAGTATCTTTCTCCGCATTCCACCGAGGACCACGATTATCCATCGGGTCCACCCAAACCTCGTAGAGTTCATTTCGAAACTGTCCATTCCCGGCGACCCAAGGTCCGGGCATCGTAGCCAAACACACGCTCGCTAACGTGAGAAAGGCCACGGTGGGGAAAGATGACTTCATCGGCCAGGTGATGACCTTCAAACCTCACACAATCTTCGTCGTCCGGTGCTGCGACAGGAAAAACTCGTGCAGCAGCGTGTCCACGCAGAGCAGGCCGTCGCGCGAGAGGGTGACCTGCGTCGGCGTGACGGTGACGAAGCCTTCGGCGGCGAGGTGCCCGAGCTGGGCGGCGAAGCGCTGCGCGATATCGACGCCGAACTTCTCCTGAAAATAGCCGAGCTCCACGCGGCCGAGCTTCATCTGCAAAATGAACTCGCGGATCATCCGCTCCTCGGGCGTGGTGCGGAAGGCGCGCTTGATCGGCAGTTCGCCGGCCGCGACCGCGGCGTGGTAGGCCTCGATTTCGGTGAGATTCTGATAGTGGACGCCAGCGGCGTGGGAAAACGAGGCCACGCCGAGGCCGAGCAGATCGGCGCCGCTCCAGAGTTCGTCGCGATAGACAAACTTGGTGCGCTTGGGATCGAGCACGGCGGTGTAGCCGCTGGCGATGGTGTAGCCGGCGGACTCGAGCGCGGCGAAGGCCTCCTTCACCCAGCGGCGCTTCGTCGCCCAATCGGCCACGGGTGCGACGAGTTTCCCCTCGGCCTTCATCTCCTTGTAGATAGTCGTATTGTAGGGGACCTCCATCTGGTAGATGGTCACGCTGTCGGGCCGCAGCTTGATCGTCTCCTCGATGTTGCGCTGCCAGAGCGCCTCGGTCTCCTCGACCATGCCGGCGATGAGGTCGATGTTGATCTGGGAAAACTGCTCGGCACGCGCGCGTTCGTAGGCGGTGTAAACTTCGCCGGAGCGGTGGGCGCGACCGTTGATTTCGAGCACGTGATCGTCGAAGTGCTCCACGCCGAGACTGAGGCGCGTGACGCCGACCTGCTTGATCGCGGCGAGCTTGGCGGCGTTGAGCGTGCCGGGCTCGCCCTCAAACGCGATCTCCTCGGCGGCGTCCCACGGGAGAATCGCCTTCATGCGATCAGTCAGCTCGGTGAGCTGCTTCGTGGAGAGATACGACGGCGTGCCGCCGCCGAAATAGACGAAGTGCGGCTTGCGCCCCCGGATGAGCGGGCGTGCGGCGAGCGACTTCAGCTCGGTGATCGTCGCGTCGAGGTAGGCTTGGATGTCCTTGGCGTTTTTATCTGTGTAAACGCGGAAGTAGCAAAAATGGCAGCGCTTCCGGCAAAACGGGATGTGGTGGTAGAGCCCGAGCTTGGCGCCGGGCACGGGCTCGGAGTTGAGCGCCATCTCGACCTCGACTTTCTGCTCCTCGGACCAGAAGGAGAACGGCGGGTAGTTCGAGACGAAGTAATTGCCGGCGAGGGTGGAGCTCTTGGCGGGCGCGGGAGCGGGGATGGCGGTATTCATCGGGAGCGCGCGGGGAAAGACGCACCGCGCACCGCAGACGTTGTGCCTTATTTCGCCGCCGGTCCAGCGCGCAGGGCGAAAACCGTGCCCTTCTCGCCGCCGACGATGATCAGCCCGGCGCCAAAGACCGGCGACGCCACGAGCGCCTCGCCCAAGTCTAGCTGCCAGAGCTCCGTGCCACGATCCAAGCTCGCGGCGTAGAGCCGCCCGTCGGTCGAGCCGAAGAGCACGCCGTCGGAAAAAATCACCGGCGAGCCCTCGACGCGCCCGCCCGTCTTGAAGGTCCACACTCCCTGCCCGCTCGCGCGATCGATCGCGTGGAGGTGCTTGTCGCGCGATCCGATGATCACGAGGCGGTCGTTGACCGCGGGCGAGCTGAAGAACGGGAGCTGCCGATCCTGGTAGGTCCACGCGACCTTGCCGCCGGCGACATCGAAGGCGACGGCCTCGTTGGCGTAGTTGCCGCAGAAGGCCATCGTGCCGTGCGTGGCAATCGAGGCGGGGATTTGCGCGCTCGTGGGGATTTTGTGGACGAGCGTGCCGTCCTTGAGATTCACGACGTGCAACTGCGCATCGCAGCCGCCGAAGACGAGCCAGCGGCCATCGACGACGCCCGGCGAACCGTTGATGTAGTCGTCGGTCTTGTAGCTCCAGACGAGCTTGCCGTCGGCGGCGTTGAGCACGCGCGTGGTGCCATCGTAGCCGTTGAGCAGCACCCAATCGGCACCCGGGGTAGCGGAGCCGGCGGGCGCCTTGATCGTGATCGCGCCGGAGCTGATCTTCTCCTCGCTGGAAAATTCCCAGACCGGCGCACCGGTGTCGGCGGCGAGGGCGTAGAGTTTGCCGTCGTTGGAAGAGAGAAACACTTTCCCGGCGGCGATGGCGGGCGCCGCCATGATCGCGTCCTTGGTCTCGAAGCGCCACAGCTCCTTGCCGGTGTCGGCCGCGAGGCAGTGAAGCGTGCCCTTCAGGCTGCCGACGAAGACGCGGCCGCCGGCGACCGAGGCCTCGGCCTGGATGCCGCCGTTGGCCGCAAAGGTCCAGGCGGTCGCGGGATTGGCGGGCAGCGCCGCGGCGATGCTGCCGCTGAGGGCCGGCCCGCCGCGGGTCATGGGCCAGGAGATTTCAGGGGCGGCGGGCTTAGCGGAGGATTTTTTTGCGGAGTCAGAGGCGGAGCGATCACCGCAGGCGGTAATGAGAAAGACGGAGAGAAGGAGAGACAGGGAGAGGGAGAGAGGCGACGGGCGGCGGCGAAAAGTAGCGCGAGGCTTCAGCCCGCGCTCGGGGCGTTCGAGCGCGGGCTGAAGCCTCGCGCTACCGAAGGAGCCGCGATCGCCAACGGGGCTCAAATTATTTTTCGTTTCCGAACGCATGGCGGTAGAGTGCCACGAAGTCGGCGGCTTGCAATGGCCGCGGGTTGAACTTGCCGGTCCACTGGCGCGTGGCGTCGTCCGCCATCGCGGCAATGTCCAACGCACCTTTGTCGATCGGCGGGAGCGCGCTGCGGCGCACCACACCTTCGACCCAAGCGATGAGACGCTGGGCGTCTTCGTAGGGCCCGACCTTGGTCGGGCCGGCCTGAGCAAGCTCAGGCCCTACGGGGAGCAGAGCGCCGAGCCGCGCGTAGATCGCGGCGACGGCGGGATCGGCGGAATTGTGGCGCATCACGGCCGGCAGCATCAGCGCGACGGCGTGGCCGTGGACGACACCGTGGCGCGCGGTGAGCGGATTGGCCGTGGCGTGCGCGGCGCCGAGCATGGAGTTCTCGATCGCGAGGCCCGCGAGGGCGGCGCCGAGCTGCATGTGCCCGCGGTCGTCGAGCGTCGCCGGGCCGCTGATGACGCGATCCACGGCGGCGGCGAGGTGGCGGAACGCGGCCTCGGCGTAGGGCGCGGAGAGCGCGTTGCGCTTGCTGGTGACGGCGGATTCCAGCGCGTGCGAGAGCGCGTCGAGACCGGTGAGCACAGCGACGGAGCGCGGCTGCGTGGCGGTGAGCTCAGGATCGAGGAGCGCGGCGTAGGCGCGGGCCTTGGGATCGCCGCAGGCCATTTTCTCGTGGGTGTCGTCGCGGCTCACGAGCGCGTAGGACTGGCATTCGCTGCCGGTGCCGGCCGTGGTGGGAATCGCGATGAGCGGGAGCAGCGGCTTAGTCGCCTTGCCGTAGCCGTGGTAGTCGCGCATCGCGCCGCCGTTGGTGAGGAGAAAATTGGCGGCCTTCGCCGTGTCCATGCTGCTGCCGCCGCCGAGGGCGACGAAGCAGTCGAACTTTGCGGCCCGCGCGGCGTCGCGGCATGCGGCGGCGTCGGACTCGGTGGGATTCTCGTGCGCGTGATCGTAGAGTGTGACCGGGATGCCGGCGGCTTCGAGCAAGGCGGTGGCGCGCGCCGCGTGGCCGGCGCGAATCAGACCGGAGTCGGTGACGAGAAAGACCCCCGTGGCGCCCGCCTCGCGCACGAGCGCGGGAAGTTCGCGCAACACGCCGGGACCGAAGACGAGCTTGGGCGACGGACGGGAGGCGAAGGGTTCAGGCATTGAGAAATCGATCTTAGTCACAGAGAACACAGAGCCCAGACACTGAGTCCACGGAGGAAGACAGTGCTTTGCTCAGTGCTCTCTGTGTCAGAACTCTGTGTCCTCTGTGGCTCATGCCTCGCAAACTCAGACGGCAACGAGGTCGCCTTGCAGCGCGCGGCGGCGGTAGAGGAACTCGAAGAGGTTGCCCTCGTGCGGCTGCTCCCACTGCACGCGCATCGTGGAATACGGCCCGAGGTTAAGGCGCTCGATGTTGGTGCTCGTCATCAGCTCGGCGCTCCACTCGCGGTCGCGGGTGAAGGCGGAGACGACGAGCGACTCGCCGATCTGGGCGATCATCTTTTCCTGCGGGACCTGCAGCACGCTCGCAAAGGGGAAGCCATACTCGGTGTTGGCGAGCGGGTGATCGAGGTCGTCGCACACGATGAGCGTGGGGCGGAGGAAGGTCTGGCCATGCAGCTCGGCGAGGCGCGGGCCGCTGCGGTATTTCGCCGTGAGGTCGATGGCCCCGGGGGTCTTGAGAAGTTCCTCGATGCGCTCATCGATGGCCTTGGCGGCCTTCGGATTGGCGAAGCCGCAGAGGATGGCGTCGGGATGATCGCGCGGGAGCGGCTCGATGGCGGCGAGTTTGCGCGCGAGGGCGTCGGCGAGCGTGTCGCGATCGTGGCCAATGAGGACGGAGGAGCAGTTGATGCAACTGCGGCCGCCGTTGGCGGAGATGGCGTTGACGATCACATCAAGGTGCCTGGGCCATTCCGCGGCGTAGTCGTCGCCGATGAGGATTTTGCTGCGGCCGGAGCCGTGGACCTGGATGTGGCGGTAGGGCGCGTATTTCTTCAGCGTGGTGTCGTTGCCAAACGCGATGGCGCGGCCGGTGCCGAAGAGCACGGTGTCGCCGCCGTCGTGCGTGGTCGGGTAGAAACCAAAGGCCTCGCGCGGAAACCCGGCGGCGATCATCGCCTGGATGAGGCGGAAGGGCGTGAGCGGGTCCTCGCGGCCGGGCTTGAGCACGACGGGGATTTTCATCGCGAGCGCCGGGAGCCAGAGCGAGTTCACGCCCGGTGAATTGCTCGGCAGAAGGACGCCAAGGCTGTCGGTCTGCGGAAAGAAATTCACGGCGAGCCCCGCCTGCTCGACGACACCGGAGTCAAAAAGCTCGAGCGGGAGGCCGCGCGTGAGGCCGGCGAGGACGGCGCGGATGTTGGACATCGCGGCGTGGACCTTGCCCATGTTGGAGCGGCCGAGGCTGTGCGGGAGGCCGGTCATGAGCGAGAGCGCGGCGGCGTAGTCGGCGGGCGATTGGAGCCGGTCGCCGTCGCCCCACGGGAGATCGCCGTGGAGGTAGAGTTCGGCGGCCTTTTCCATGTAGCCGACGAGGGTCTCAGTCGGGATCGCGCGGAGGGCCTCGCCGGAGGCGGCGAGTTCGCGGAGATCGCGGCGGATGAGGCCGGAGTTGGCGACGCTGACCTCGAGGGTGTCGCCGTTGGCGAGGGTATGCCGCTGCGTGTCGAGGCTGCGGTAGGGACGACCGAGGCGGAGGATGGGAATGTGGATGGCGCTCATGGCGAAGACGGCAGAGGAGTGGTCGGAGGCTTAAGTAGGGCGGGTCTGTGACCCGCCCAGCGTGCGCGTGAAGTATTCCGAGGGCGGGTCACAGACCCGCCCTACTTTTCAATAAACGCCCTCGATAATCGTCTTGGTGAGGGATTGGAATGGGCGGACGTCGCCGACGCCGTCCCAAGGGAACTCGTCGCACGGGGGGCGGCGGATGGCTTCATCGCGCTCGAGGAAGCGCGGGACGAAAAACTCCTTCGTCATCGTCGTGAGCTCGACGCGGCCATACTCGCCGTAGGGCATCAGCTCCTCGGGCTTGTCGGGGTTGACGATGCGGAGCGTGGCGCGCGGCTGCGGCGCGTAGTAGGTGAGGCTGTAGTTGTCGGCCTTGGTGAGCTTCTTGGAAATCGCGAGTCCCATGAGGGTGTTGCCGTAGGTGGGGGCGAAGTTGATTTTGCCCTCGAGCACCTCCTCGACGACGAAGCGGACATACTGGGGCGTCATCGTGGTGCCGCCGACGAACACGCCCTTCAGGCCCGCCTTCACGAGCGACATGCGCTCGGCGAGATTTTCGAGGAGGCGCGGGGTCGTGAACATGTTCGTGATCTTGCGGTGGCGCAGGATCGTGGCGGCCTGGTCGATGACGTGCTCCTGGTATTTGCGCGCCATCGCCATCTCGCCGGCGCCGATGAGGCGTTTCACGAAGCGCGGGTCGAGGTCCACGAAGTAGCAGGAGTCGCCGCGGTAGTTGGCGAGGTGCTCGACGGCGAGGCGCAGGCGGCGCGGGCCGGTAGGGCCGACCATGAGCCAGTTGCCCTTGGGGAAAAACTTGGGGCCGTAGTGGTCGCTGTATTCCTCGTAGTCGGTCTTGTAGTCATCCCAGCCGACGCGCTGCTTGGGCATGCCGGTGGTGCCGCCGGTCTCGAAGACATTGTAGGGGCGCTTGGCGTAGGCCTTGGGCACGAAGCGCTCGGGCTGCTCGGTGCGGAGCACGTCGTCGTCGAAGTGCGGGAATTTCTTTGCGATGTCGGCGAAGCAGGTAATCTCCTTGCGCGGGTCCCATTTCGCGGCCTTGGCCCACTTGAGCCAGTAGTCGCAGCCGGTGGCGGGCGAGAAATGCCACGCGATCATCTTGCGCGTGTGGGCGTCGAGGGCGGCTTGCGCTTGGGTGGGGGTGAGTTTGCTGGACATGTGGAATGATAAACGAAGGAAAGGAAACTAATGAAAGGCGCCCGGCCGCGCGCCGGTGAAAACTGCTTCCGGGCTGGCGGCGTTTATTTCGCGATGGCGAACAAGTGCGTGATCGTCGCGACGAAGAGGGTGTCGTTGGCGATGACGGGCGTGGAGTAGATGGGGCTGTAGAACTCCACCTTGCCGAGCAGCTTCTTCTCGCGGCCGGCGGCGAGGACGACGAGTTCGCCGTCCTCGGTGCCGCAGTAAACCTTGCCGTCGGCGACGAGCGTCGAGGACCAGATGCGGCTGTTGGTGGGGTGCATCCACTGGGTCTTGCCGGTGGCGGCGTCGAGGCAGTGGATGTTGCCGTTGTATTCGGCGATGTAGATCAGGCCGTCGGCGATGCTGGGCGTGCAGATGGTGCGACCGATGGATTTGTTGGTCCAGAGGGCCTTGCCCGTGATGTCACCGCGCGCGGTGAGATCGATGCAGCTGAACATGCCGATGCCGTCGCCGTGCTCGGGGTCCTGGCCGATGGACATGTAAGCGCGGCCATCCTGGGCGACGACGGTGCAGATGAGTTCGCTCGGGCCATTGAAGGTGGCGTATTTGATCGGCTGGCCATCCTTGGTGCGATACTCGGGCGGGTTGGCGTCGTAGCGGAGCAGTTCCTTGAGCACAGGAGTGCCGTCCTTGTCCGGCACGGGCACGGGGTCGTAAACGTAGCACCAGCCGTCGCCGCCACCCCAGACGATGAGGCCCTGGCCATTGACGGTCGTGAACGACGGCGAACTCCAGCTGCAGTGGAGCACGCGCTTCGACACTCCGGAGACTTCCTCGCCGATGATCTTGCCGTCCTTCTTGTCGAGCACGGCGAGCGCGGGCGCGAAAGGCGCGGGGATGTTGAGGTGGGACCAGTCCACGCCATTGGAGGTGGCGACGTAGAGACGGTCGCCGACAATGAGCGGGGAACAGCTGGAGATGTTGTGCGGGAAGATGCCGAGTTCGGTGCGCACATCGCTCACCCAGAGGATGTCGGCGGTCTGCGGCGTCACCTCGATGGGCTTGCCTTCGGTGGCGCCAAACTTCGCCTCATCGGCGAAGCCCTGGTTGCCGTCGGCCATGCCCTTTACGTCGAAGCACACGACTTCGCCGCGGTTCGAGACGACATAGCCGCGGTCGCCCTCGATGGTGGGCGAGGAGCAGATGCCGACGTATTCCCAGTCGCTGACCTTGCCCGAGCCGAGCTTGGGGACGACGAGCTGCCAGAGGAACTCGCCGGTTTTCTCGTCGAAGCACATCAGCACGCCGCGGTCGCCGTGCTGCTTGGGATCGCGGGGCGACTCGTTGTTGGTGCCGACATAGACGCGACCACCGGCGACGACGGGAGTGCCGTAGGCCTGCGAGCCTAGCTTGGAGACCCAGCGCACATGCTTGGTGGACTTGGGATCGATGGTCTCGGTCTTGGGCAGAAACTTGCCCGCGGAGATCGCCTCGGGAGCCGGGAGGCCCTTGCCGGGGGATGCCATGTTGCGCGAGGGCGTGCCGCCCCACATGGGCCAGTCGGACGCCGTGGCGCACGCCGCAGTCGCGAGCAAGGCCGAGACGAGGGAGAGGGGGAAACGCAGGTTATTCATTGGCGGTGATGGCGAGGTTGTCGATGAACACGCGCTTCATGCTCTGGGGCGAGAAGGCGTAGACGGCGGGTGCGCCGTGCTGGTGAAGTTTGTTTTGCCGGGCTTCGATGGTCCATTTGGCCGGCTCGGGTTCGCCACGCGGCCAGAGTTTGGCGCGGACGAAACCGCCCTCCCCGGTCTTGTCGCGATCCACGCGGGTCTTCAGGCGATACCACGTGTTGGCGGTGGCCTCGAACGGCACCGTGGCATGGAAACGCTCGTGGGTGCTGGAGATCTCAAGCACGCGATTGTTGGCAGCGAGCACGAAAAGGTAGCGCTGGTTCACGAGGCCCACGTTGGACATCACGCGGCGGTTGCCGTCGGTCATCACGTCGGCCTCGAAGGTGTAATTCTTCATGTCGGGCCCGCCGATGAAGTTCATCGTGCGCATGAAGAGCAGTGAATCGAGGCGGTTGCCGGCGAACTTGTTGCCGTCCTTTTCAAAGATGTGCCACTTCACCCGCGCGCCGAGCCACGCGAGCGGCGGGAACCCGACGTCGGTGCCCTCGTTGTTTTTCTGACCGAGGGGCAGCGACTCGAAGTCCTCCCGGTGCCCGTAGGTCGCAATCACGCGGCCGCGGGTGGTGCCGGCGAGGTTGTTCCACTTGGCCTGGATCGAACCGGCGGAGAGCTTGGCCGCGGGGCCGGCCTTGATGGTGGAGCCGGTGAGTTCGGCATCGACCTCGGCCTTCACGAGCGCGGTGGGCGGGATAAACTTGGCGAAGGTCGCTTCCTTCGTGACATCGCGGACGCGGCGACCCGTGGCATCAAGGCCCCAGACCTTGAGCGTCTGCGACTGGCCGGGATAGAGCGCAAACTCCGCCGGCACGACCTGCAGCGCGACAATCGGCGCGGTCGAAAGCTTGGAGGGCGCGGGCGGCGGCACGGCGGCCGGGATGATCGGCGCGGTGGCCTTGGGGCCGAAGCTGTGCAGGCCATCCTTGGTGAAGATGAAAATCGAATCGCCGTAGAACGCCGGGGCGCCGAGGCACACGGTGCCGGCTTCCATCTTGTTGTTCGAGATGATGACGGGTTTGTCGTTCTTCACCTCGATGACGAACACGTGGCCCTCGTGCATCGGCACGTAGAAACGGCCGTCCGCGAATGCGGGCGAGGCGTGGACCTGATCGGCGCCGAGCTTCTCGCTCCAGAGCGTCCGGCCCGTGGCGGCATCGGCGCAGGTGAAAGTGCCGTTGGCGTTGGTGGCATAGACGCGGCCGTTGACCAGCAGCGGCGAACTGGAGAAGGCGCTGAACTCGTCGTTGCGCCAGAGTTCGGCGTCCTTGCCGAGGATCACCGGCTTGGGGCCGGTAGGATACTCGGTCGGAATCTTCAGCGCCACCAGACGACCCTGCGACGAAGAGTCGATGTTCTCCTTGCCGTGGATGGCGATCAGTTTGCCTGGGCCGTCGAGCAGCACGTCGGAGTTGAGACCGCCATTGGAAAACTTGAACCGCCACACCGGTTCGCCCGTGCGGGCATTGATGCAGACGACATGCCCACAGCCGGTGCCAACGTAGAACACACGATGCCCGCCCAAGTCCGCGAAGAGCGGCGCGCCGAAGGGATTGTCCACCGGCTCGGTGCCCGGCGTGCTCGCCCAGATCAGCTCGCCGGTGCGCTTGTCGAACGCGTAGTAGCGGCTGCGCGCCGGACCATCCGTGCCCCAGTTGGCGGTGATGGCCTTGGCATACATGAAGTCGCCGTCGGTGATGAGGGAGCCAGTGCGGCCGTTGGGGAACGTGAGGCGGCCAAACTCCTCCATCATTGAGCGCTGCCAGATGATTTTCCCGTCGCGCGTGAGCGCCGTGATGACACCGCCGACGGACTCGCAGTAAACATTGCCCGTCTCCGCATCGACGTAGGGCGCGCCGATGGCGTAGCGGTTGTAAACCGTGTCGCTGATGAAGTCCTTGAAGCGATGTTCCCAGAGCTTCGCGCCCGTCTTCACGTCGAGGGCGATGATAGCCTCCTCGACCTCCTCGCCGTTCTCCCCGTAGTAACACATCGCAAACACCCGCCCATCGGCGATGACCGGCGTGCCCGCGCCGTGGGCCTTGTAGGTCCAGCGGTGGTTGGGCCCGCCGAGCGCGAGGTCAGTCGTGAGCTTCTGCTTCGCCGGGGAAACCCCGTCCGCGGTCGGCCCGCGCCAGTGCAGCCAGCCGGAAGCGGCAGACAACGATGAAACCAGGCCGAGGGCCGCACTGAGGACGAGGAGACGGGCGGAAGTGCTCATGGGGAAGGAAAAGAAGACAGGGCGAAGGTGCGAAAGGCAACCGGGCTTGCTCAATATTGCAACGTCAGCTGCACGCCGACGCGGCGCGGCGCACCCGGCGCTCCGGCGGCAATCTCGGGATTGATGAACTGATAGTAGCCCTTGCGGAAGAGATTATGCCCGTAGAGCGCCACGCTCCACTGATCGAAGCGGTAGCGCAACTGGCCGTTGGCGACGCCATATCGCGCCTGCGCAAACATCGCGGTGTTGCGCTCGTCGTAGAACGTGCGGCCGACGATCTGGTAGCTCGCGTTGCCCGTGAAGCCGCCGCCGAGATCCACCGTCACGCCCGTGCGCAGGGTCGAGCGCGGCACATAGGGCACGCGCTTGCCGACCATGCTCACGCCGGTCGCGTCGCGATGATCCTCGAAGGTCGCGCTGGTGTAGCCGGCCTGGAAATCCCACCACACGCGCTCCACCGGGTTCCACATGAACTTGGCCTCGAAGCCGCGCGACAGCACCTCGGCGGCGTTGACCACCACAAAGTCCGTCGAACCCGGCACCGTGCGCTCAAACTGGTAGCCGCGCAGCTTGGTCGCAAACGCCAGCACGCTGCCGCCGAAGCGGCCCTTGGGCTGGCCAAACGTCAGGCCGGCCTCCGCCGCCAATTGGCGTTCCTCGCCGAAACGCGCGAGCGCCGGGCTGGCCGTGAACGCACTGTAGCCCTCGGGCTTCCGCGCGACCGACGTGCGCGCGACGAGGTTGAGGGCCGGGCTGATGACCTGCTGCACGCCGACGGTGGCCGAGGCGGTGTTGCCCGCCTGCGCGTCCACGAGCGGACGATCCTGCGGAGCGGGGAAACCGAGATTGTTCGAGCTGGCCTTGGTGCGGCTGATTTCAGCCTCGTTGCGCTCGAGACGGACGCCGAACTTGAGCGTCGTCTGCGCGCCGATGGGCTGGTCGACGTTGCCGTAGACGGCGTAATTTTTGCGGTCGAGGTCGTAGATGGTGCGCTCGGTCTGCACGAAGTTCGGCGGGATGAAGCCGCCGGGCGGCACGATGAACTGGCGCAGCGCGTTGCCCTCGCCCGCGGTGTCGAAGTAAAACAGGCCGGCGCGCCACTGGGTCTGGTTGGCGGCGGGCGCGCTCTCGAAGCGGACCTCCTGCGTCCAGGTCTCCTCGCCCTGCAGCACCCGCGAGAACGCGAGCGGCAGCGGCGAGAGATCGAGATCGGTCACGGACGGATCGACATCGAACTTCTGGCGCGAGGTGGTCGCGACGACCGAACCCCAGTCGAAGCGACGCCGCGCCTGGAAGGAAAGATCGAGGCGCTCGACATTGGTCGTTCCGTTGAGATCGGAGCCGACCTCGTAGCGGTTGCGGCTGAAGAGCGAGCTCAGGCGATTGGCGTCGTCCCGCGTGCGCTCGTAGGCGAGGCCGGCGCGGAGCTGGGTCTTTGCGTCAGGCTTGAAATAGAGCGCGCCGCGGCCCGCGGTGGAGCGGCGGTCATCCGCCGACTTGTTCTGAAATGTGTTCCGGATATAGCCCTCGCGGTCCGCCAGGGCGAGACTGAGGCTGTAGCCGAATTGCGGGCCAAGCGGGCCCTCGGCCGCGACCTGGGCCGCCGAGTGGTTGTAGGAGCCGTAGTCGAGCACGAGGCGGCCGGCGTGGCGGTTGCCAGGCGCGCGGGTCTTGATGTCGATCACGCCGCCAGGGGCGTTGCGACCGTAGTCCGTGCCCTGCGGGCCGGCCTTCACGACGAAATTCTCCACCCCAAGCAGTCCGCTCGGGTAGGCCGAGACCGAGCCCGCCGGCACGTCGTCAATCACGAGCGCGACGCCAGGGGTGGTGAAAAAGATCGAGTTGGTCACGCCGCGGAGCGAGAGCACGTCGCCAAAGCCGCGAGTGTCGGAGTTGCTCGTGGCGAGATTGGGCGCGGCGCCGGTCATGTCCTGCAGCTGAGCGATGCCGTGCTGCTCGAGGAGCTGGGCGTTGAGCACCGCCTGGGAGTTCTGGATGCGCAGGCCATCGACGCCGAACTCGGCCTCGACCTTGAAAGGCGACATCACGGTCGTCGGCGCACCCGCACTGGCGGCAGAGGCCTGGATCGCGAGCGCGGCAAGCGCGCCCAGCGAAGAAACAAAAAGGCGCGTGCGCCGGTGGGAAACGAGGGTGTGGTTCACGAGGATCAGGGTTTGGTGTCGGTATCTTCTGAAGCGGTCGGCTGCGGAGGAAGCCAAGACGCTTACCCCTGCCGGAAGGTGCGGGGCACCGTCCAGTTTTTTCGCCCCGTATGCCGCACCGCGTTCAACGCGCCGCACCGATGGCGATGAGTTTGCTCCGAGTGCGGAAAAAGAGCGTGCCGTCGGCAATAGCCGGAGTGGAGAGGCAGGTTTCGCCCAGCGGGTTGGTGGCGGCGACCGCGAACTTATCACCCACGGGCACGACGAAGACGTTGCCCAGCTCGCTCGTGAAATACAGGTGCCGTCCATCCGAGACCGGCGACGCGGTGTAGCCTTCGCTGGTCGGCGAGAGTTTCTCGCTGTAGCGGACCTCGCCCGTCTTCGCGTCGAAGCACGTGACGAGCCCCGTGTCGGCGCAGCCGTAGAGCAGATCGCCGACCACTATGGGGGTCTGCATGTAGTTGCCGCGGCGGTCGTGGTTCCAGGCGATGGCGGGATGCTTCCAGTCGGCGTTGTCCGGGGTGATGTCGCCGGTGGCGTCGGGCCGGATGGCGCGCATCGGACGGCTGCGGCCGTGCGCGCTCGTGAAGTAGATCAAGCCGTGCGCCGCGATCGGCGTGGGCACGGGGATGTCGCCGCCGCCGTCGAGCTTCCAGAGTTCCTTGCCCGTCGCGAAATCGTAGCCGCCGGTGTGGTGCCAGCCGTTGACCGCGATCTGTTTGCGGCCGGCGCTTTCGATGATGGCCGGTGTGCTCCACGTCGGGACATCGCTGCGCGCCGTGCGCCACACTTCGCGGCCCGTCTCGAGATCGAAGGTCGCCAGAAAAGATCCCTGCTGCACATCGCACAGCACGACGACTTTTCCGTCGTGGATAATCGGCGAGCTGGCGAAGCCCCACTGCGCGGTCTTCACTTGGAAATAGCCCGAGTCCATCGGCCCGAGATCTTTTTTCCAGACAAGCGCGCCGTCCGTGGCATTGAAGCAGAAGAGCCCCTCGCTCCCGAAAATCGCGACCACGCGCCGGCCGTCGGTCGCGGGTGTGGAGTTGCAGTGCGTGGCCTTGGTGTGCCGGGCGACGCGCGGCACCGCCTCGTGCGCGAGGGTGTTCCAAAGAACTTTGCCCGTCGCGCGATCAAGAGCGAGCAGGCGCCACTGGTTTTTCTCGGTGTTGGGCGCGGCCTTGATGTCGCCGTAGAGCCCCACCCGCAAATCCGGCGCCGCGCCCTCGGCCACCGCCGTTGCGACAAACACCCGATCGCCCCACACTATGGGCGCCGCGTGCGCGAGGCCGGGGATGGGCGTGGACCAGCGCACGTTCTCGCCTTTCTCGGCGTTCCACGTCGTCGGCAGCGCGACCGCGGCATCCAGCCCGCTCGCGGCCGGACCGCGATATTGCGGCCAGTGCTGCGCGGTGAGCGTAGCGCAGCCAAACAGGATCAGGGGCACGGCGCGCAGCAGAGGGCGGAGTTGCATCCCGCGAATCCAGCGCGGACATCGTGCGGGAGCAAGCGCGCGCGTTGACTCACGTCGCGCCGCGCTCCACCAATCCGCTGAGTCGTCCGTTCACCCTTCCCTACCCACCATGCACCGATTCCTCCTGACCGCCTTGTTTGCCTGCCTCGCTGCGTCCGCTTTCGCCGCCAGCCCGGCCCGTCCGAACATCCTCTTCATCTTCTCCGACGACCACGCGCAGCACGCGATCTCGGCCTACGGGTCGAAGGTCAACCAGACCCCGCACCTCGACCGCCTGGCGCGCGCTGGCGTGCGCTTCAACCACGCCTTCGTCACCAACTCCATCTGCACGCCCAGCCGCGCCACGCTGCTCACCGGCAAGTATTCCCACGCCAACGGCGTCCCGGTCTTCAACGTCTTCGACGGCAACCGGCCCAACGTCGCCAAGCTGCTGCAGGCCGCCGGCTATCACACCGGCATGATTGGCAAATGGCACCTCGGCAGCGACCCCACCGGCTTCGACCGCTGGATCGTCCTCCCCGGCCAGGGCATCTATTTCGATCCCGATTTCCTCACGCCCCACGGCCGCGTCACGATCAAGGGCCACACCACCGAGATCACCACGAAACTCGGGCTCGAATTCATCGACACGCGCCCGAAGGACAAACCGTTTTTCCTGATGCTGCACCAAAAGGCGCCGCACCGCGCTTGGGAGCCTGACCCGAAGAACAAGGCGCTCTTCGCCAACAAAGTCATCCCCGAGCCCGCCACCCTCTGGGACGACTACGCCACCCGCCCCGCCGCCCTCCCTGAAAACCAGCAGACCATCGCCAACGATCTTACGCGCCGCGACCTCAAGCTCACGCCGCCCGCCGATCTCGCTCCCGGCCCCGCGCGCCAGCAATGGCTCAACACCAAGCCCACCGAAGTCGAGGTCACGCAGCTCGACGGCAGCAAGAAAACCCTCACCGGCCGCGAACTCGTGAAATGGAAATACCAGCGCTACATGCAGGACTACCTCGCCTGCGTGCAGGGCGTGGACGACGGCGTCGGCGAAGTCCTCGACTATCTCGACCGCACCGGCCTCGCCGCCAACACCGTAGTCATCTACAGCTCCGACAACGGCTGGTATCTCGGCGACCTCGGCATGTATGACAAACGCTTTATGTATGAGCCCGGCCTGCACATCCCGCTCCTCGCCCGCGGCCCCGGCATCAAGGCCGGCAGCGTGACCGATCTCTTTGCGCTCAACGCGGACTTCGCCCCCACCTTCCTCGATCTCGCCGGCGTGAAAGTCCCCGCCGACATGCACGGCCGCTCGCTCGTCCCGATCCTGCGGGGCGAAAAGCCCCGCGACTGGCGCACGAGCGCCTACTACCGCTACTACCACGACCCCGGCCACCACAACACCCGCGCCCACTACGGCGTCCGCACCGCCACGCACAAACTCATCCACTATTGGAAAAAAGACGCGTGGGAACTCTTCGACCTCACCAAGGACCCGACCGAGCAGAAAAACCTCATCACCGATCCCGCCCAGGCCGGCAAAATCGCCGAACTCAAAACCGAGATCGTCCGCCTCCAAAAACAACTCGGCGACACCGGCCAGTTTGCCACCGAAATCCCCCGCGACGGCGTGGACGCCCCCAAGAACGTCCCCCGCCTCGGCGAGAAATCGGTCAAGGAAGCCGTGGTGGCCGCAGTGCCGTAGGCGTTCCGAAACTGCGAACATTCCGCGAGGGTTTCGTTTAATGATGTCCGTTCACGAAACCCTCGCGGGAGCCGCTGCACGATTGTTGTTCCGGAAAGTGAGTGTCAGCGGTGTGCGCCCCGTTGGATCATTTGGCCATCGCGGGACCTGCTTGAATCGCCAATCTCCGATTGCGGCCCTAGTTGGGGCCGCATTTTCTCTAATCTACCAATAAGAATTTTAGTTGTGTGAGCACAGCCGCAATCGACCTTGTTCCGCCGCATGTTGCCGGCGTCGTTTACACCAAACCTTGGATGGTGGAGCTGATCCTTGATCTGGCCGGGTATTTGCCAGAGCGTCCACTTGCTCGCCTCGTCGCGTTGGAGCCTTCAGCGGGAGACGGTGCCTTTCTCCGAGGAATGGTTCGACGCCTGATTGAGTCCTGTCGCCTCCATGGCGTTCCCGTTGAGCAGGCCGCTCGGGCGATTGGCGCGTTCGAGATTGACCCCGCAGCGGCTGAAAAGGCCATGGAGCTTGTCGGCGCTACGCTTCTCGATCTCGGAATACCCGCCCTGACTGCTGCTTCGCTGGCACGGAGTTGGATTCGAATCGACGACTTCCTCGAGGCTTCTCTCGCTTTCCCCATCGCCGATTTCGTCATCGGCAATCCGCCATACATCCGGCTGGAAGAAATTCCGGAAGACAAAGCTGCGTTCTATCGCAGTGGCTTTAGCGCCATGCGGGGCCGAGCTGACATCTACGTGGCGTTTTACCAAGCTGCGCTACTGCAACTCAAACCCGGTGGTGTATGCGCATTCATCTGTGCCGACCGTTGGATGCTCAACGATTACGGCAGTGCTTTGCGCGAGTTCATCACGACCGGAGGCTACAATGTTCGCTGCGTGATTGACGCGCATGATGTCCCTGCCTTTGAAACCGACGTTTCAGCCTATCCTGCGGTAACGATCATCGCTCAGGAGAAACAAGGTCCCGTCATCGTAGCCAAAGCTCTGCCCGGCATTGAGAGGGCCAGCCGCGATGAAGTGCTAAGGCTCCTCAGCGAAGCCTGTTCCGGCAAGATTATGCGAGCGGCACGCTTCCCCGACTGGTTCCGCGGCAGTGAGCCATGGCCGTGCTCTTCACTCGCAGCGTTGCAACTGCTAAAACGCCTCGAAGCAACGTGTCTGCCTCTTGAATGCAAAACCACGGGAACCCAAATTGGCATTGGCGTAGCAACCGGTGCCGACCGGGTATTCATCACGGATGACCGACCGGACATTGAGCCCGATCGCTTGCTCCCGCTCGCCATGGCCTCGGACTTAAAGTCGGGGAAAGTGGCGTGGTCTGGTCGCTACCTCGTAAACCCGTGGAACGAGCAAGGCCTGATAGATCTTCAGGCCTATCCGCGTTTCGAGGCTTATCTGAGGCCGCATTATGATCTGCTGACGAGCAGACACACGGCTAAGGAACGCCCGTTGCAATGGCACAAGACCATTGACCGGGTAAACCTGCGGCTCTTTGCGAAGAAAAAACTCTACATCGCGGACATCAAGGATCGACTGCTCCCGACGCTCGACCTCGGAGAAACCTATCCGCAGCACAACCTCTACTGGATTACTTCCGAAAAGTGGGATCTGCGCGTGCTTGGCGGACTGCTCATGTCAGCGGTTGGCGAGTTTTTCATTCACTGCTACGGCGTTCGAATGCGAGGTGGATTCCTGCGCTTTCAGGCTCAATACCTCCGTCGAATCCGTGTGCCGCCCCCTGAGAACATCTCACACGAACTCGCGGAGACTCTCCGGCAAGCCTTCGACACGCAAGACGTGGCGCTGGCAACGCGCGCCGCCTTGGAAGCATACCAGATTGATTCCCTGCCACTATGAGCATGTCTGCAGAAACAGAACTCTTTCACAACGCCGTCAAACATTGGTGGAGCTCGAAGAGCACCATAAAGTCCAAGAAGAGCCAGGGAGGGACTCGCGACGTGAACCTTCATGGCAAAACCATGGATGGATTCGCGACCACCATTCGCAATTTCCTGATCGGACTGGGAGTAAACCCGGCCCACATCTTTGCCGGTGGCCACCTTTCCGCGACGCCATCGATCCTTCCGTCCTACTTTCGTGCGTCCAAGAACTGGGATTTGATCGTCCTAGCAAGCAGCCGCTTTCTTCCCGCAAAAGGTGATGCGGTCGGCCCGGTGCTATATGCCGCAGTGGAGTTCAAATCGCAGGACAAGAGTATCGGTAACAATCAGAACAACCGGCTCGAAGAGAGTATCGGCAATGCTCATGACTTCTGGGTCACTTACGGACAGTCTGGTTTTGAACGTCAGCAGCCGCGCCCTTGGCTCGGTTATCTCTTCGTGGGCAAATATCAACCAGACTCAGACGGGAAACCTGTCAAAATCAGGCAACCTCACTTTCTCACCATGCCTCCTTTTCGGATGACCGGCAGTGATGATGTTGAGACATTCAAAGGCCCGTCCTACGCCGAGCGCTACAAGATATTCATGAAACAAAGTGTGGGCGCGCGCCTATACGATGCCGGTGCGTTCATCGTCACCGACGAGTCAATCAACGGGAAGAAACCGAATCACCGAATCCTTCTTCCGGAATTTGGTCCCGCCAGTTTTCTTCGGAGCCTTAAAGGCCAAATCCTCGCCCAGTATCCTGGTGCCAGCGTGCAACCGGGTTCGTTGGCCTCGTTGATTTGAATCGTCACCGATAAGGCCACAGTGCCGCTCTACTACGAGAGCCGCATTTCCAAGCTCAGCCTAAACGCCGCCGAGTTACCCTAGCTCGACGCAGAGTTTTTTGAAAATCACCGAAGGCGAAGAGCTGACGACGAAGGAAAGCCCACGACCAAGTGAGCCGCGCTGGAGGCGCTTGTGAGCGATCCGAAACGAATCGCGCTCGTGGCTGAGGATACTCCGTTCACTTCGCAGATGTTTTTGCGTTTCGCGCAACTCCGCGAGTAACTTCGCGCTTTGAAGCTCCAATCTGGAACATCAACGCCGAGCCATAGCGGCGTCCGCCAACCCGTGATGTTCGTTTGCCTGGGCCCGAGTTCACCCCCATCCCAAGCCCGACTTCCGACTATCCAGATTCGCCCGATTGGGCCGACTTTGTCGGGGCGAGACACCCTCCCCTTTCGTCCCCGAGCCCGTGAAGGCCGCCGCCCTCACGGCGTTTCGCACCACCTGACGCTCAGGGAGGCGGCTGCGCTGCTCAAGCCTGCGGCGTCAGCACATAAACCCGGCCAGGCTGGAATTCAGGCAGCCGGCGGAGAACTTCGGGAGCGAACGGAAAGATGTCGCCGATGCGGTTGGATTTGGCGCGCAACACGACAATCGCGAAGGGAAGGTTGGTCGCTTCGTTTTCCACCGGGAGCCGTTTGTCCACCGTGAGAAAAGCTCGAACCGTCCGGAGGCGGCAACCAGCCGGAGCAGCCGTCCGTTGCCGATGCTGGCCCAGCCGGCTTGCGGCACGGTTTTTACCTCGTGGCCGGGAAGCTCGCGCGCGAGATCCTTGGGGAGACACTCGTCGAGCAGGATGCGCATTCAGGCCGAGGCCACCAACCGCTCGCTGGCCTGCTCCAGAAAGGCGATCGCCAGTTCGCGCGACACGGTGGGGTATTGCGCCAGGAATTCGTCCAAGGTATCGCCGCCTTCGATGTAATCCAGCAGGGCCCGCACCGGCACACGCGTGCCGGCGAAGCATGGCTCGCCACTCATGATTTCCGGATCGATGACGACGGCGGCGCTGGTTTTCATGCCCGTCAATCAATCGAACGTGCCGCGGTTGGCAACTTCGCAAGTCGATGCCGCTGTCGTCGCCCAATGGTCCGTCTCCACGCCCTGACCGCGCCCGAGTTTAGGCGTGCCGGGAATCACGGGCGCGGGGAGTCGCGCGATGGGCGGCGAGGAGGCGGGCAAGTTCAGTCTCCGAAATCTTGCGACCTGCGTTCATCTCGCGATGCCCCTGAGCCAGCTCGCGGGCAAACTCCGGCGACTGCGCCTCGCGCAGGCTTTCCCGGAAGCGGGCGACACCGGCTTGCTCCTCAGGGGTGAGCTTGGTCAGCTGCGACTGGATTTCCTGCACACTCATGGACTGCAACCTAGCCACCGGAGCCGAGGCGTGAACGGCGGTTTCGGTGGCTTACTTCACCACCGAGTTAACAAACTCCCACAGCGCCGCCGTCGCCGGGTCTCCGGACACGCCGAGGTTGTCGTTGAGGCGGACGTGATCGGTGTCGCGGGCACCGAAGAGGCGCACGGGCACGGATGCAGCTTTCAGCACGGCGTTGAAACGCTGGGCCTGCGCAGTCGTGTCAGGATGGCCGACGACAAACAGAATGAGAAACGGCGGGATGCCGCGGTCCTTGGCGACGTGCGTGACGGCGGAGAAATCGTGGTGCAGCGCGGGATCGTCGCCGAATTTTTTCCGGTGGCCGTAGCTCGGCATGGGCAGTCTGTGCACGCGCGCCCGCGTCTCCGCGACCTCGATGATCGCGGGAATGTCGAACGTGTCGCCGTCCACCGGAATGCAGCCCTTGATCGGCGCAAACGACAGGCCGTGGGCGCGGAGGTATTTCTCGTCGGTGCAGAGGAGCGCGGCGAGCTGGGCGCCGGCCGAGTGGCCCGCCACAATCACGCGGCGCGGGTCGCCGCCGTGACGCGCGATGTTGGCGTGCATCCAGGCGAACGCCTGCGCGACGTCGCGGATGATGTCGCCCATCGGCACGTGCGGCAGGAGGCGATAGTTGGTGGAGACGAAAACGAAACCGCGTTCCGTGAACATCTGCGGTTTCAGTTTCACATCGCCCTTGTCGCCCGCTTGCCAGCCGCCGCCGTGGATCCAAAACACCACAGGCAGATCCTTCGCGCCGGCGGGCGCGTGGATGTCGAGCACGTGGCGCGGGTGAGCGGACTCGGCGTAGCGCACATCACGCGTGACGGTGATCACAGGGGCGGCGGAGGCGATGGCGGCCAGCAGCGGCAGCAGGCAGAGTTTCATGGGAAAGGCCGGGGTTGGTCGCAGAGTGCCTGCCACGGCACGGAGGGCGATGCTGATTTCGTTGGTGTGGCGGTGGGGCCGGCAGGCGCAAATTCACGGTTGCGCCGCGGTCCCTTTCGCCGCTCACGATGGCTTATGCGCTTTCATTCCCCTGCCCTCGCCGTCCTCGCGTTGTTCGCCACCAGCGTCGCCCTCGCCGCCGAAGCCCTGCCCGAGGGCGTCCGCCGCGTGCAGGTGCTCAACTATCCCGACTGCCTCGAACTCTCCAACGGCGAGACCCGCGTCACGCTCGGCCATCACGTGGGCGGGCGCGTGCTCGAATACGAATGGCGCGGGAAGAACGCGCTCTACCTCGATCCGGCCGAGGCGAAATGGGGCACGCCTGGCGGGCCGGCCAATCCGTCGAGCGCCGGGCGCTTCGACATCGGGCCCGAGATGATCATCCCGAAGCGCGACAAGCTCTGGGCCGGGGCCTGGACGGCCGAGGCCATCGGCCCGCGCGCCGCGCGGCTGACGAGCCAGCCTGACGAGGCGACGGGCGTGCAACTCATCCGCGAATTTCGCCTCGCGGCCCAGGGCACGCACCTGAGCTGCGAGCAGATCATCCGCAACGTCTCCCGCGAGACGAAATACTGGGCGCACTGGAGCCGCACGTTTGCGGTGCATGGCGGCATCGGCGTCGTGCCGCTCACGCCCGAGGTGAAGCGTTTCCCCAACGGCTGGATCATGTATGCGCAGGGCGGCGAGCCCGCAATCCAGACCCGGCCCGTCGATCCCAACGTGCGCCTGCGCGGATCATTCATCGAGGTGCTGGGCCCGCCGCGCTTCCCGAAGATCGGCTTCGACTCGCACGCCGGCTGGTTCGCCTACGTGATGCCCCACGGGCAGGCGTTCGTGAAGCGCTACGCCTCACCGCGCGATGCCGTCTATCCCGAGGCCATCGGCATGACGCTGTGTTTTTGGTATCCCCAGGCCAGCCAGTTACGCGCCTGCGAACTGGAGCCCCACGGCCCGCGCAACACCATCTCGCCCGGCGCGAGCGCCAGCTACACGGAGCACTGGCACCTGATCGAGCACGCGTTTCCCGCGGCGGGACAGTCGCTCGATCTCGAAAAACTCGCGGTGCAAGTCGCGCGCGAGGCGCTGTAAGCGGCGGGCGCAACCAACGCTCTCGGATCGTTGTAGGCGGGGTGCCCTCACCCCGCATGGACAAGCCGCTGATCAAGACCGCGGAGTGAGGGCACCCCGCCTACATCCGATCACTTCCCAAACGCCCAGAGCTTCGTCGTCGTGCGCACGTAGAGCTGATCGCCGACGATGGCGGGGGTGGCGAGGATGCGTTCGCCGAAATCGGCTTGGTGCAGAATCTCCGGCTTGTCGCCGCCGGCTTTGATCACAGTGAGTTTTCCGGGCAGCGAAGCGACGTAGAGACGGCCGTCCGCCGCGACGAGGGAGGCGTAATAGCCGCCGGGCGCATTCGCGATGCGCTCCTGCACGTAGGCGGGCTCGCCGGTCTTGGCGTCGAGCGAGGTCAGGATGCCGCCGTCCTTCACAAAGTAGATGCGCCCGCCGTAGGCGACCGGCGAGGGCACGTAGGGCAGCCCCTTGCGGAAACGCCAGGCGACATGCGATTCCGTGATGTTTCCAGTGCCGCCGGGTTTCACCGCCACGATTACGTTTTCCGAACGCATGGTCTTCGCCTCGGCGCTCATGATGTCCCAGTCCTCCTTGGAAAACTTGCCATCGCGGTTGGCGTCCACGCCCCGCCAGTAGTCGATGCTGGCTTCGGCGATTTCATCAAACGTCACGATCCCGTCGCCGTTCTTGTCGTATTTTTTGTAGAACTCCTCCCACGTCGGTAGTGGAGAATCGGCAGTGTCGTTGGACCACGCGGCAAAGAAGAGCATGCCCTCCTCGATGACTGGCGTCGTGCAGACGTAGCCGGTGACATTTTCTACCACCCAGCGCTCCCGGCCCGTCTTGAGGTCGAAGCCCTTCAGGCGCGAATTGGCCGCGATAACGACCTCGTCCACACCGTTGTTTTTCCAATGCACCGGGGTGCCGAAGCTGCCCGAGGCCTCCGGGCGCGGTGTCTCCCAAAGTTTTCTTCCGGTCTTCACATCGACGGCGAGCAACGTCGAAAACCGATGCAGATCACGGCAGAGCACGACCCTGTCACCCACAATGATCGGCGAAGTGCCGGAGCCGTATTGGCCGGCGCTGAGCGCGAGCGGGAGCGGCAGCCGCCAGAGTTCTAGGCCGTCCACATCGTGGCAAATGAGGCCAAAGGAACCAAAGTAGCTCACGACATGGCGGCCATCCGTCGCGGGCGACGAAGCCGCCGGGCTGCCGTCGGAGCGGTGAAAATCCTCCACCGCCGCCGGCTTCACGCCGCGCGCCCACTGCAGCTTGCCATCGGCGCGATTGTGGCAGCGGGTCTCCAGCAAGCCGTCGCGCCACGTCGTCAGAAAGATCCGGTCACCCCAGATGGCCGGCGACGAGGGCGACCAGGGCACCTCGACACTCCACACGACCGCATCGGTTGGGCCGACCTTCAGGGGCGGGTTCGCGCCCGCGGCGAGACCGGAGGCATTGGCCCCGCGAAACTGCGGCCAATGGGCGGAGGCATCCGCGGCGAAAAGTGCGCCGGCGCCGAGCGTCGCCAGGACGGCGAGCGCGGTTCTTGGGGTATTCATTTTGGAGGGGAGATGCGAAACTACGGCCGGCCAATCCGGTAAAGGTGCGCTGCGCTGCGGAGAAACAGCGCGCCGTCCGCCACGGCATACGAGGCCAGAGTGCGCTCCTCGATCTTGTTCACCGCGATCGTTTCGAAGGTCCGCCCCGCCATGAGCACGGTGCCGATGCCGTCCTCGCTGAGGAAATAGAGTTTGCCCTCCGCATGGATGGGTGAGGCCGAATAGTTGCCGGCGATGCGCTCCTGCCAGTGGACCGTGCCGGTCTTGGCGTCGAAACACGTCACGACGCCGCTGTCGGCCACCGCGTAAAGTTCGTCGCCGACGGCGAGCACGGAGGGCGTGAGCGGCGCGCCCTTGGTCGTGCGCCACACGATGTGCGTATCGGTCACGTCGCCCTCGCCATCGGCGCGGATCGCCAGGAGATCGGCGCGGTTGTAGCCGGTGCCGACAAACAGGAGCTCGTGCGCAAACACCGGCCGCGGCACCACCGAGTAACCGCCGCCGTAGCGCACGCGCCAAATCTCGCGACCATCGCGCGGGTCGAGCGCCGAGACCGCGCCGCTGCCGGGCGTGATAATCTGAGTCCGGCCGCCGACCTCGATTACGAGCGGCGTGGAGAACGAAAACTTCTGCCGCACATCGGCCTCGCGCGCGACTTTCCACGCGATTTCACCCGTCCCCTTGCGCAGCGCCACGATCGCCGGCTCCTTCGCCCCATCGGCGCTGAACACCAGCAAGTCACCCACGAGCGCGGGCGAGCCGCCGTTGCCATGCACCGGATCGTAGCGGAGGCTGGTCTGACGCCAGAGAATCTTCCCGTCGCGATCCAAGCATGCGGTGCCGTGGTGCCCGAAGTGCACGTAGACACGATCCCCTTCGATGATGGGTGTCGGGCTGGCCGGGCTGTTCTTGGTGTGGATGGGCTTCACGCTCGCCTCGCTGGCGGGGATGATCTCGGTGTCCCAGAGGGCGCGTCCACTCGCCAAGTCGAACGCCAGCGCGCGCAGCGACACGCCGCCGCTGCCGTTCTCGACGCCCGTGGTGAGAAAAATCCGCCCGCCCGCGATCGCGGGCGAGGACCAGCCCGCGCCGGGCACGGGAACCTTCCACGCGACATTCTTCGTCGCCGACCACTCGGTCGGCAGCGCCTTGGCGCTCGCGTGTCCCTGCCCCGTCGGGCCGCGAAATTCAGGCCAATCCGTGAGCTCGGATGCTCCACATGGAATGGTGGCCAGACAAACTAGAAGCAGCCTGAACTCGCTGGGGAAAAATTTCACGCCGCGTTTCTTACGTGGCGCGGCTAACTAATCCAATGCGAAATGAACAGGTGAGCCGCGCACATCGCAGCCGCAGCTTACGGCACCGTCCGCACTGCCGCGCTTACGCGCAGCAAAGCTTCACACTCGCGAGGCGAACCTGCGGCGCAGACCAATGGCTGCGACGAGTGTGCCTGCCAGCAGCCAGACCGAGGCGCCGGCATCAGGCACCGATCCAGTGCTGGGCGGGCCGACATAGAAGAGCTGCGATTGCTTGTGCGTTTGGCCGGCCGTCAGGTTGAGAACCGCCGTGCCATAGGAGTTGGTGGCATCGGCTTTCGCACCTGCGATCGTGCCAAAGTGACTGATGGCGGAGACGAGGAAGGGATTGGTATTCGGATTGTAAGCGCCATAGCCCGGGATCAGCTGCGTCTCGTCCTCAAGAAACCAAAACGCCAGCTGCAAAGCGTTGTTCGAGGAGGTCCGCCCCGCGCCCAACGCATAGTTGTAGCCCGCGAGCGTGCCTGTCGCAAACTGCGCGTAGAGCCAAGCCGTGCCGGCCGAAATCAGATCGGAGCCGTTGACCGCACCGCCGCTGCCCAGCGTCGCCGCATTTCCGATCGTATAATTGTAGTTCGAGCCGGACGAAATGTGCTCGGAAAACTCCAGACAGAACGTCTGCAGCGCACCGGCGGCAAAACCCGTCGTGACGAGCGGGCTGTAGCCCGTGTTGCTCAGCGTGGCGGACACCACCGAAAACTCACCCCCGCCAAGCCCGTTGCCGTTGGAATAGGGGGTGGAGGTGATCGTCAAGGTGGCGGCGATGCCGCTGAGGCTGGACAAACCCAGCGCGCCCAAGACAAGCAGTCCACGCACAGGTAGCAGGGAGGAGACGGGATTAAGAGTCATGTAAATTTCCGAGTTCGGGATGGGTTGAAGTCCCTAGGCTGCGATCCCGCGCCACAGGGTCAATGTGCCGGCGCCACGGTTTCCACGCAGCGGATACGTAGTGGCCCCGCGCGCCTTGGCATGCCGCACCGCGAGCTGTCCGGGCGGATTATAGTCCTGCCTCCGCTCAACCCTCTGCACCCTCCGGCGCACCTCGCAGCCGATCATCCGGCCTGCTCACTCTCACTCCTCTATTTTCCCACGGCGATGGCGTAGAGTCGTTTCTGGCCGGTGAGGTAGAGCACGCCGTTGGCGGCGATGGGCGTGCCGTGGCCGCCGTCATTCATCGTCATGTTGGTCGCGAGGATTTTTTTCTCCCGCGCCGCGGCCAGCACGAGCACGTTGCCCTCCCCGCCCTGCACGTAGAGCTTGCCGTCGACGAGGAGGGGCGAGCCCCAGATGTTCGACTTGGTGTCCGCCTGCCAGAGGCGCGCGCCGGTGGCGGCGTCAAAGCAGCTCACAAAGCCCGGCGCATCGGCGGCAAACACGAGCCCGTCGTGCACGACGGGCATCGAGATGCTGTCGCTGAACTGCTCCCCGTCCACGCGCCAGATTTCCGCCGTGGCAGTCACATCCCCGCGCTGCCGCGCGTCGATGCAGCGCAGGGCCCCGGGCCCGGTGCCCGCCTCGGGCTCGCCAATCGCGACATAGACGCGATCACCGACGAAGACGGGAGCGGCGACAAACTGAAACACCGTCGCCGGCTCGCCGTCGGCCGACGGCTTTTCGTGCGCCTTGCCGTTGAACTTCCATAGCAGCCGGCCCGTCGCGGGCTCGAAGCTGTAGAGCCAGCCGTCGCCGCCGGGGAAGGCCACCTGCGGCACGCCGGCGACCACACCGTAGCCGGGCGAGCCCCACTGGCCCGTGAGAATCTTCGCGCCGGGCGAGGCATCCTGCCACGCCACGACCCCAGTCTGGCGATGCACCGCGAGGAAGCTGGGCGCCGCGGGGTTCTTCACCTTGCCCGTCTTGTAGTCGGCCGCGTGCCCGGTGACGACGAACACGAGATCGCCGACGACCAGCGGCGAGGACGACGAGGCCTGGTTGGGCGCCACGCCGAGCTTCTCCCGCATGTCGAGCAGCCAGACAAGGCGCCCGTCGGCCACATCGCGGCACACGAGCTCGGCGCGGTTGCTGACGTAGTAAACCCGATCCGCGGCGACGCAGGGTGTCGAGCAGATCCCCAGGGAGCCGTCGTCCTCGGCGGGATTCTTCAGCTTCTCGTGCGTGGCGGACCAGAGGAGTTTGCCATCGGCCTCGGCAAAACATTTCAGCACCCCGCGCTGCTCGGTGGGCGTGTCGGCATCGCTGTCAGTGCCGATAAAGACGCGGCCGCCGGCGACCACGGGCGCGCCCCAGGTCGTGCGGCCCAACGGCGCGATCCATTTGACGTGCTTGGGCGCCTTGTCGCTGGTGTCCCACACGGCCGGCAGTCCGGACTCGCGCGCGACCATGTTGCGATCGGGCCGCCCGCCGAGCATCGGCCAGTCGTCGGCGCGGGCTGCGCCGATCAGCAACAAGCCGCAGAGCGCGGAATGGAGGCGTGTCATTTCCCGCCGATGCACACGAGGTGCGTGAAGGTCTTCACGTAGAGGCGGCCGCCGTCCACGCAGGCCGTGCTGTGCGTGCCCTCGCCGAGCGGATTGCGCGCGATGACGTTGAAGGTGTCGCCCGTCGCCAGCACGAACATGTCGCCCGCGGTCGATGGCACATAGAGCTTGCCCTCGATGAGGACGGGCGAGGCAAAGAACTCCGCGCGCGGCAGGCGCTCGGACCAGATTTCCTTGCCCGTGGCCGCCTCGATCGCGCTGGCGATGCCACCGTCGCTGATGAGGTAGAGGCGTCCGTCGTGATAAAGCGGAGTCGGCACGTAGGGCGTCGCGCGGCGCAGCGTGTAGGCCACGTGGGTCTTGGCGACGTTGCCGCTGCCACCGAGCTTGATCGCGGAAAGATAATTACCCGTGCCCGCGCCGGAGCCGCAGCTGCCAATCGCGAGATCCCCGGCCACGATGGGCGAGGCGACCATGCGCTTGTCGAAGACCGGCGACTCCCAGTTCAGCGCGCCCGTGCGCGGATTGAGGCTGGAGACGCCGTGGGACTGGCTCGTGAACAAGAGTTCCTCCGAGCCGTCGGCGCGGCGGTGGATGACAGGGGTGCAGTAGGCGGCGGCGATGTTGGTGCTGCGCCCCGGATTGCGGGCGGACCGCCAGACCTCGGCGCCGGTCTTGAGATCGAGCGCGACGACAAAACTCTCGGCGTCCTGGTCGTTGGGCACGATCACGGTGTTTTCAAAAATCATCGGCGAGGCGCCGTGGCCATGCTGCGACTTGAACGGCCCCAGATCGCGCGCCCAGAGTTCCTTGCCGGCGTGGTCATAGGCGCGCACCCACTGGTGCTGCTCCGAGACGAAGACCGCCACCACACGCTGAGCGTCCACCACCGCGGAGGTGTTGGCGTAGCCGGAGTTTTTGCTGCCGGGGCGATGCGTCGGGAGCACGTAGCTCTGCCGCCAGAGTTCCTTGCCGTCCCGTTTGTCGAGGCAGAGCAGCACGCGCTCCTTCCCGGCATCGAGGGCGGTGAGGAGGAAAAGCTTGTCGCCCCAGATCACCGGCTGCGAATGGCTCGAACCGGCAATCGGCACACGCCAACGGAAATCGCCCTCGCTCCACGTCACCGGCACGCCCTTGGCCGGACTGTGCCCAGTGCCGTTGGGCCCGCGAAAACGCGTCCACTCCTGCGCCCCCGCCGACCCGGCGAGCAGAGTGTGGGCAAAGAAGGCAAGAAGCGCGGCGCGGGACAGGGTGTTCATAGGATGGGGATGGGGCGGGAAAAATCTCCACGGCACCTGACGCAGGACAGGCCCGGGACGATGCGCGGTCAAAGCGAATTACGCCCCGTCTTGCGCTTGCCGCTCCGCCGCGAATCGGCCGGACTGCAGTTCCCCTCTCCGCATGAAATCCCGCCGCGCTCTCGCCACTGCCCTGCTCTTCACGCTCATCCCAGCCGCGCTCGCCACCGACTGGCCGGCCTGGCGCGGTCCGGCGCGCGACGGCCACGCCGCCGCCGATCAGCGGGCGCCCATCAAATGGAGCGAGACCGAAAACGTTCTCTGGCGCACACCGGTTCGCGGCCGGGGCCACGGCTCGCCGACGGTGGTCGGCAACCGCATCTATCTCGCCACCGCGGACCACGCGACGCAGGAGCAACTCGTCCTCGCGCTCGATCGCGCGACGGGCCGCGAAGTCTGGGCCACGGTCGTCCATCGCGGAGGGCTGGAGACCGGCGGCCATCGCAACAGCTCGCAGGCCTCCGCATCCGTGGTCTGGGATGGCGATCGCCTGCTGATTAATTTTCTCAACGCCAAGGCCATCCACACCACCGCACTCGATCCCGCGGGGAAGATTCTCTGGCAAACACGGGTCGACAGCTATGTGCCGCACCAAGGGTTCGGCGCGTCGCCGGTGGTGCATGAGTCACTGGTCCTCGTCGCCGCCGACCACCGCGGCGGCGGCAAACTCGCCGCCCTCGATCGCCGCACCGGCCAGCTCGTGTGGGAGCACGCGCGCCCGAAAATCGCCAACTATGCCTCGCCCGCGATCATCACCGCCGCCGGTCGCACGCAGGTCGTGCTCGGTGGCTGCAACCTCCTCGTGAGCCTCGATCCCCTGACCGGGAAGAAACTCTGGGAGGTCGAAGGCTCGACCGAGGAGACGGTGGTGACCGCGGTCACCGACGGGCACCGCGTTTTCACCAGCGGCGGCTACCCGCGCAGCCATGTCGTCGCCGTGGAGGCCGACGGCTCCGGCAAAATCGCCTGGCAAAATCCCACGCGCGCCTACGTGCCCTCGATGCTCGTGCGCGCCGGCCATCTTTACGCCGTGCTCGATGCGGGACAGGCCGTCTGCTGGCGGTCCGACACCGGCGAGGAACTCTGGCGCGAGAAGGTCGACAAGGATTTCTACGCTTCACCCGTCATGCTCGGCTCGCGCATCTACGCGACGAGCCTGCGCGGCGTGACATCGGTCTTTGAAGCCACGCCGCAGAAGTTCACGCTCCTCGCGCAAAACCAGCTGGGCGACGAGGCCCTCGCCACCCCGGCGATCTGCGGCGGCCGCATCTATCTCCGCGCCGCGAAAAAGGGCGAAACACGGGAAGAATTTCTCTGGTGCATCGGAGAGAAATGATCGGCCGGGCGACAGTGAACGGCAGCGTCTTCGGCAGCCCGCCTCAGGTGAGGAGGGCCGGAGGGCATGGCGGCTTCGCACTCATTCCGCTACTCCCGCGGCGAGCTGCGGGGCTCACCGCCTTAATCCTGCTTTTCGTCACTGCGGCGTTGCCTTCCTCGCTCGCCTCTTCCGCCACCCTCGTCGCGTCGCCCGAGCCGGGCTGGCCGCAGTTTCGCGGCCCGCGACGCGACGGCATCAGCGACGAGAAAAACCTCCTCCAGTCGTGGCCTGCCGCTGGCCCCAAGCTTCTTTGGACCGCCCAAGGTGCCGGCCGCGGTTTCTCCTCCACGATCATCGGCGGCGGGCGGCTCTACGTCACGGGCGACTTCGAGGCCGAGGTGCGCATCCTCGCCTACTCGCTCGACGGCCAGCCGTTGTGGTCCGCGCGCAACGGCGACGCGTGGCTGAACCAATACCCGGGCGCGCGCTCGTCCGTGACCTATCGCGATGGCCGCCTCTACCATCAGAACGCCCACGGCCGCCTCGCCTGTCTCGAGGCTGCGACTGGACGCGAACTCTGGGCCGTCGATCTGCTCGCGCGGTTTCGCGGCGAGAACATCACGTGGGGCCTCAGCGAATGCCTGCTTGTCGATGACCGCGCCGTGTTTTCCACCGCCGGCGGCCGGGATGCGCTCATCGTCGCCTTCGATCGCACCACCGGCGCCCTGCTCTGGAAAAGCGCCCCGGTGCCTTCCGACAAGGATCCCAATGCCGCCCAAACGCCCTCCTACGCCGCTCCCATCCTCATCGAGTTTGCCGATCGCCGTCTGATCATTGGTTGCGGCAACCGCGCGCTCTACTGCGTGGACGCCAGCACGGGGACAATCCAATGGACGCGCCCGCGCCCCACCAATTACGGCGTGCTCGCGATGGCGCCCGTGCTCGTGGGCGACGCCGTCTTCATGGCCGCGCCCCTCGGCCCGCCCGGGCAGCTCTACCGTTTGATCGCCCCTGCCCGACCCGGTGATACCGTGGGCGTAAGCGACGCCTGGACCAATCCCATCGACACCTGCCAAGGCGGAATCGTGCATGTCGGTGGGCGGCTCTACGGCTCGACCTATCCGCGCCGCGGCAGCTGGGCCGCAATCGATGCGGCGACTGGCACGACCCTCTACGAGACGGCCGAGTTTGCGAAGGGTTCGACGATGTTTGCCGACGGCCGCCTCTACACGCTGACCGAGGATGGCTGGATGCTGCTGCTCGAACCCACCGCGGAGAAATTCGAGGTGCGCGGACGCTACCGCCTCCCCGGCACAAGCGAGCGCACGCGCGATGCCTGGGCGCATCCGGTGATCCATCAGGGCCGTCTTTATCTCCGCTATCACGATACCGTCGTGTGCTACGATATCCTCGCCAACCCATCATGACCCTGCCCGCCGCCCTTCCCACCAAGTTGCCCGCGCTGATCGGGCGCACCCGCTTTTACTACGGATGGGTCGTCGTCACGCTGGCGGCGATTGCGATGGTCGGGACTTTGCCCGGGCGCACCCAAGGCCTCGGGCTCATCACGGAGTCGTTGCTCAAGGACCTGAAGTGGAGCCGCGTCGACTTCGCGAACATGAACCTCTGGGCCACGTTGCTCGGCTCGCTCTGCTGCATCGGCATCGGCCGCCTGCAGGATCGGCTTGGCAGCCGCATCGTGCTGGTTTCGGTCGCGGCGCTGCTCGGCGCGGTCGTGCTGCTCATGAGCATCACGACGGGGACTGTGATGATGTTTGCCCTGCTGGTGCTCTCGCGCGGACTCGGGCAGAGCGCGCTCTCCGTGGTGAGCCTCGCGATGGTCGGCCAGTGGTTTCGGCGCCGGCTGCCGGCCGCGATGGCCTTTTACTCAATCACGCTCAGCATCGGCTTCATGGCCGCCTTCCCGATCGTCGGTGAGATCGTGAAAAGCGAGGGCTGGCGCACCGCCTGGGCCACCATCGGCTGGTGCCTCCTGCCCGGACTCGTGGTTCTCGCCTGGTGGCTCGCCCGGCGCAGCCCCGAGGAATGCGGCCTCGCGCGCGAAGGCGCGGCGGAGACGGCCGACGAGGCCGCGGCGCCAAGCGCCACCCTCGGCCAGGCCCTGCGCACGCCGGCTTTTTGGGTCTTCGCGGTCGCGAGTTCGACCTACAATCTCGTGGCTTCGGGCGTCGGTCTCTTCAACGAGTCCATTCTCGCGGAGCGCGGCTTCCCGGCCGAGATTTACCATCGGAGCCTAGTCTTCGTGGCGTTGTTTTCGCTGGTCGGCAATTTCCTCGGCGGCTGGCTCGCCTCACGCTGGAGCATGAGCCGCCTGATGGCGCTCGCCATGACGCTGCTCGCGCTCGCGCTGCTCAGCCTGCCCTCGCTCACCACCCTCGCCCACGTGGATGTGTTTTCGATCGTGATGGGCCTCGCGGGCGGCTTCGTGATCGTGATTTTTTTCAGCTTCTGGGCGAAGGCGTTTGGCCGCGCCCACCTCGGTCGCATCACTGGCACGGCGCAGATGATGACCGTGCTGGCGTCAGCCCTCGGGCCGCTGCTGCTCGCGCAGTGCCATGCGCTCACCGGCTCCTACGCGACGGTCTTCTACGTGCTCGCGGGCGTGGTGGCGGCGCTCGGCGCCGCCGCGTGGATCGTGCGCGTGCCGGCTAGCGCCCGGCCGCCGGCTTAGCCGGCCGCTGCAGCCGGTGCAGCACGAAGCCCATGCCGGCCCCGAAGCCGAGGCCGTGCGATGCGCCCCAGAATAATTTTCCCGTCCGGCCCGGAACCAAGGCGTGCAACTCGCCGCCGAGGTAATAACCGATGCTGTGGCAGACGAGCAGCACGAGAAACAATTCCACAAAGCCCGCCGTGCCGCCAAACGCGCGCCGCCACAGCCAGACAAGCGCGGCCAGCCCGAGCACCGCGCCGATGAGATCGGCCTGATATTTGCCGCGCAGCCCGATCCACGCGGCCGACCAGAGCACCGCATAGGCGATGAAGCCGATCGCGAAGCAGACCGGGAAACTCCACGCCGCGCCGCGCCGCACAACCGCGCGCTGGATCACGAAGCCGCCGAGGCAAAAGATGACCGCCGCAATCGCCGCATATTGCAGCGCCGACTCCCGGATCAGCCGGAACGCCCAGATCGAGTAGCCCGCGGCAAACACGGCTGAGAGGCCGATGGCCGAGCCGACCATCGCGCCCATGAGCGAAGGGCCGGGTCGCGCGCCGGGGGTTTCGTGCAGTTGGAGGAATTTCATGATGGGGGAATTATTGATCGCCGCTAGGCCGGTGACGGAGCCGATGAGGCGCGTGGCTTGCCCACGAGCAGATCGAACAGGGGTGAGGCCATCAGCGTGGTGATCACCGCCATGATGACAAGGGTCGCGAAGAGCGCCGGCGTGATGATGCCGCGCTGGAGGCCGATGTTGATGATGATGAGTTCCATCAGGCCGCGGGCATTCATCAGCGTGCCGATGCCGAGTGCCTCGCGCTGGGGCAGGCCGGTCGCGCGCGCGGCGAGCCAGCACGCCACGCCTTTGCCCCCGACCGCCGCGACCATCACGAGGCCGGTCATGCCCCAGAGATAGGCGGAGTCGAGCAGGCCGATCTGGGTGTTGAGGCCCGAGTAGGTGAAGAACAGCGGCAGCAACAGCGCCACCGTGAGCGGCTGGATGCGCGCGATGAGCTCGCGCGCGACCAACCCGCGCGGCATCGCCACGCCCACCACGAAAGCGCCGAACACGGCGTGCAGCCCAATCCAATCGGTGAAGCCCGCGCCGAGCGCCATCAGCGCGAGGCAAAGCGCAAACTCGCCGTCCGCCAGCTCGCCCCGCGCCTCAATGCCGCGCGCCCAGCGCGCGAGCAGCGGCCGCAGCACCAGCAGCACCGCCGCCACGTAGGCGGCACCGCCGCCGATATTGCCCCATGCGTGGGCGAGATTCCCATCGAAGCTCGCGAGCACGACCGCGAGTAGCCCCCAGGCCGCGGCGTCGTTGATCGCGCCCGCGCCGATGGCGACGGTTCCCATCGTCGTGCCGGCCAGCCCCTTGAAATGGATGATGCGCGCCAGCATCGGAAACGCCGTGATGCACATCGACGCCCCGAGAAAGATCATCGCCTCAATGCGTGTGGCTTTCGCCGGAAACAGCTCCGTGTGCCCGTGGAAATACCAGCCTAGCGCGGCCCCGAGCACAAACGGCGCGACCATCCCCGCCACCGATACGGCCACCGCGCTGCGCAGCTGGCGTTGCACGATGTCCATCCGGAATTCCAACCCGACGACAAACATGTAGCCCGCCAGCCCAAGCTGGGACACCGGGAAAAGCACGCGCAGGGTCTCCGGCGGAAAGATCGCCTTCGACACTTCCGGGAACAGCAACCCGAGCAGCGAGGGCCCCAGGAGCACGCCTGCGATCATCTCCGAGACGACCTGCGGCTGGCCCGCGCGGCGTCCGACGAGTCCCACGAGCCGGCAGACGAGGAGGATGAGCCCGATCTGGAAAAAGAAATGGATCGCGAGCTGGAGGCTGCTCATGCGGCGGGAGGCGGCGCGCCGCGGCGGCTCAGCGTTTCGTCACGCAATAGAGGTGCGTGCCGGTGCGGATGAAAATCTCGCTGTCGGCGAAGGCCGGAGTGCAGAGGGTGTAGCTGCCATCGAGCGCGTTTTTCCCGAGGAGCTTGTAGGCCGGGCCGGCCTGCACGACGGCGGTCTCGCCGGTCTCGCTGATGAAATAGACTTTCCCGTCGGCGAGAATCGGCGAGGAGCTGATGCGGCCGATGCCGGTGTTTTCCGGTCCATAGACGCGCTCGCCGGTCTTCGCCTTCACGCACGTGATGGCGCCTTGATCATCGACCATGTAGAGGAGTTCGCCGTCGCTCACGGGCGTCGGCACGTCGGGCGATCCTTTCTCGGTCCATTTCCAAGCCTGGTGGCTCGTGGTGATGTCGCCGGAGCCGCCAGCCTTGAAGGCGATGAACGGCTTCACGCGCGTCGGCGCGAAGATCATGCCGTCCTTCACGAGCGGCGAGGCGATGACGCGGAAATTTTTCGACTTGTCGGGATTCAGCCCGCCGCCGCGCCACAGCTCCTTGCCCGTCGCGAGATCGTGGCCGGTGATGTAGTCGGCTCCGCCGACGACAAACTGCTTCTTGCCGTCCTGCACCAGCAGCGCGGGCGTCGAATAGGCGTCGGGGCTTTCATGCTCGGCATCGGTCGGGCGCTCGACGCGCCAGAGCGGCTTGCCCGTCGCGGCATCGAGGGCAAAGAGGTAGCAGGGATCGTCGGTGTAGAGGCCCTGGAGCATCTGGAAGACGAGTTTGCCGTCCACGAGCAGCGGCGAGGAGCCGTAGCCAAACTGAATGCCCATTTTTCCGTAAGCCTTCTGGATGTCGAAGGTCCACTTCTGGTTTCCCGCAAAATCGTAGCACGCGACGATGGCGTTGCCGGAGACGACCCACACGTGCTTGCCGTCGGTCACCGGCGAGGGCGACGACATGTTGTGCTTCATCTTGATGTCGTTGCCGCGATCATAAGGCCGGCGCCAGAGTTCCTTGCCCGTGGCACGGTCGAGGCAGAGCAGCAGGATGTCCTGGCCGCCGGGGCCGCGGACCCCGCCCGGGGCCGGGCGTTTCTTTTTGCCGGGCGCCGGCGCGGCGACCTCGGGCGCGGGCGTCGTGGCGTCTTCCTTGGAGGGTGAGTTGAGGAAGATTTTGTCGCCCCAGATTGTCGGCGAAGATCCGCTCCACGCGGGCATCTCGATCTTCCATTTCACGTTTTCGGACGTGCTCCAGGTGGCGGGGAGGTTCTTGGCGGACGGGGCGGTGCCGTCGCCGTTGGGCCCGCGCCAACTCGGCCAGTGGGCGGCCGAGAGCGGGGCAAGCAAGGCGAAGGCGAAGAGGGCGAGGACGGATGTTTTCATGGGGGTGGCGTGTTCTCCGGGGCGGGACGACGTAGGGAATCGAAAAACGATGCGGGACTAGAGGGTTGCGCACCGGCCTTGTCGAGCGCCCGCTATCTCGGGCATTGACGCGGATTTTCCCCGGTCGTTTGTTGGCCCTTGATGAGCAAAGCCAAGTCCGTCGATCCTCGCGCGAAATACAAACGTGTCATCCTCAAGCTCTCGGGCGAGGTGCTCCGTGGCGGCAAGTCCGGCGATCCCATCGACGGCGTGACGCTCCTCGAGGTCTGCAACCAAGTGAAAGAGATCCATGATCTCGGCGTGCAGATCGGCGTCGTCATCGGCGGCGGCAACATCTTCCGCGGGCTCAACGGCGAGAAGCGCGGCGTCGATCGCACCACCGGCGACTACATGGGCATGCTCGCCACCGTCATCAACGGCCTCGCGTTGATGGACTGCCTGGAGAAAATCGGCGTCAACACCCGCGTCCAATCCGCCATCCCAATGAACCAGATCGCGGAGCCGTTCATCCTGCGCCGCGCCATCCGCCACGTCGAGAAGGGCCGCGTGGTCATCTTCGTCGCCGGCACGGGCAACCCCTATTTCTCCACCGACACCACCGCCGCCCTCCGCGGCTCCGAGATGCACGCCGACATCATCATGAAGGCCACGAAAGTGGACGGCATCTACAACAAGGACCCCAAGAAGCACCCCGACGCCGTGAAATACGATACGCTCACTTTCGTCGATGCCCTGAAGGAACGGCTCAACGTCATGGACTCGACCGCCTTCTCCCTCTGCATGGACAACAACCTGCCGATCCTCGTTTTCGACCTCAACGACAAGCACGCCATCCGCAAGGCGATCATGGGCGAGAAAATCGGCACGCTCGTGCGAAATTGAGTGCGCCCTCGTCATCGCTATCGAAACTCGTAAAACCAAAATCGTAAATCCCATGTCCCATCCCATTCTCAACGACGCCCAGGCCCGCATGAAGAAGGCGGTCGATCACACCCTGCACGAGTTCAGCTCGATTCACACCGGCAAGGCCACGCCCGCCATGGTCGAGACCGTGATGGTCGAGGCCTACGGCTCGATGCAGCCGCTCAAGCAGTGCGCGGCCATCTCCACGCCCGATGCCCGCCTCATCCAGATCCAGCCGTGGGACACCTCGCTGATCAAATCCATCATCTCCGGCATCCAGGCCGCCAACCTCGGCTTCAATCCCGTGCCCGACGGGAAGGTTATCCGCATCCCGCTCCCCGACATGAGCCGTGAGCGCCGGCAGGAGTTTGTGAAGAACGCCCACCGCCTCGCCGAGGAAGGCCGCGTGCACGTGCGCAACGTCCGCCGCGACGTGCTGGAAGCCGTCAAGAAGGCCAAGCTCCCCGAAGACGAAGCCAAACGCCTCGAAAAGGACATCCAGACCGTGACCGACAAGTCCATCGCCGAAATCAACTCCCACCTCGCCCACAAGGAGAAGGATTTGCTGACGGTGTGATCTGATCGGGTTACAGAGAGCACCGAGGAGATACCGAGCTCACAGCGCGTCCTCCTCGGCTCTGTGAACTCAGGGTCTGTCCTCTGTGTCCACTGTGACCAAAAATAATTCTTCGTCCGCCGCCCCGCGGCGCGTCGTCATCAAGCTTGGCACCGGCGTCCTCACCACCGGCATCGGCCAGCTCGACACCACGCGCATCGCCGCCGTCTGCGCGGAGATCACCGCGCTCCGCGCGCGTGGCACCGAGGTCATCGTCGTTTCCTCCGGCGCCGTCGGCCTCGGCATGGGCGCGCTCGGCCTCGCCAAGAAACCCAAGGAGATCGCGCGCAAGCAGGCCTGCGCCGCCATCGGCCAGTCGCGCCTCATGCAGGTGTGGCAGGAGGGCTTTGCCCCGCACGGCCTCACCGTCGCGCAGGTCCTCCTCACGCACGACGACCTCCGCGTGCGCACCCGCTACCTCGGCGTAAAGGATACCCTCCGCCAGCTCATCGCCTACGGCACGATCCCGATCATCAACGAAAACGACACCGTGAGCGCCGCCGAGATTAAGTTTGGCGACAACGACACGCTCTCCGCGATGGTCGCCAGCCTCGTCGAGGCCCAGCACCTCGTCATCCTCTCCACCGCCCCCGGCCTCATCGATATGAAGGGCACGAAGGAAATCGTGCCGGTCGTCGAGCGCATCACCCCCGAGATCGAGGCGATGGCCGGCGGCACCACGAGCGAGACCGCCACCGGCGGGATGATTTCCAAGATCACCGCCGCCAAGCTCGCGACCAAGGCCGGCTGCGGCGTCTTCATCGCGAGCGGCTCGGTGCCGCGCATCCTCGAAAAACTGTTCGCCGGCCGCGGCCCGGGGACGTTCTTCGTGCCGAGCGGCCTGCCGATGGAGGCGAAGAAACGCTGGCTCGCCTATTTCCAGCGTCCCGCCGGCACCATCGCGGTGAACGAATGCGCCGTGCCCGTGCTGCGCGAGCAAGGCCGCAGCCTCCTCGCCGTGGGTGTGACGGGTGCGACCGGCGAATTCGCCGCCGGCGACATCGTCAACATCGCCGGCCCCGACGGCGCGATCTTCGCCCGCGGCAAAAGCGCCTACGCCAGCGAGGAGATTCCGGCTATCGCGGAGCAGCAAGGCCCCGCAGTCGCCGCCCTCTACCCCGCCCGCAAGCGCCTCGAAGTCGTGCACCGCAACGACCTCGTGCTGCTGTAGGTCGGGCTTTATTCCAGCTGTCCGCTTCCTTTTAGCCCTTTGTCATTGCGAGGTGCGCGTAGCGCGACGAAGCAATCCAGCTGGATTGCTTCGTCGCTCCGCTCCTCGCGATGACAGTCCAATAGCGATGGGACGTTGGTATTACACCCGACCATGTCGGGGGGGGGGAAAGAAAAGCGCCTCGCCTATTTCCAGTCGTAGCGCACGTGGTAGGTCACGATGCGTTCCTGATCGGGTTTCACCTCGACCTTGAACTCGATGGTGGTCGCGTCGCGTTTGGTGAAATCGTCCGATTTTTGGATCATCTCCCAGCCGATGCCGTAGAGGCGTTCGACGATCTTCACCTCGACCGGCGTTGCCTTCCGATTGCGCACCTTGATCTCGAATCGCTGCTCCGCGCGGCCCTGTGACTTGCTGCTGCTCAAATCCAACGCGCGCCGCTCCCCCACGATGTCGAATGCGTCGCCCGTCTTTACCCGCACCCACTCGTTCTTCGCCGTGTGGTCGATGGTGTCTTCGCCGACAAACTCAATGCGCCCATCGGCATCGTCCTTGCGATAGAAGCGGGTGCGACCTTTGGGCAACGGCAGGCCCAAGCCGCTCTGCTCGCTGTTCCGAAATTCACGCATCACCGCCACTTTGGTCGAATGACGCGCTCCGTCGTAAACATAGACGACCGGTGCCTTCACCCCGGCAGCGCGCATGAACTCGACCTGCTTTGTCTCGCGATCACGCAGGGTCACGGCCCGCGGGAGTGAGTAGAGGTGGAATTCGTCGAAGGCCTTCTCCGTGACGGCCGGCGCCATGGAAAATGCCTCCATTCGGAGTGCGAGGCCCGTATCAATCACTGCCGGCACGGCAGGTTTTATCTTCTGCACATCCCCCGCCATGAGCTTAATCGTCGCGTCGGCGAAACTCTGGCCGCTCGTGTTTTCCACCGTGATCCAGCCGACGACGTCGAGCGTGTCGCCCTTTTCCGGCGCGATGAGATTGTAGGCCGCCTCCCATTTGAAGCCACCGGTCACGTAGCCCAGCTCGGCCTCGAGCTTGCCCGTGCGCTCGCCCTCGAGCTGCCAAGTGAGCGTCGGCTTGAGCACGCCCGCGTCGCTCAGCGCGGGAAAAATCGGCTCGCCCGGCAGTGAGAACCGCAGCTTCCCGTCGACCTCGATGATGGGCGTCTCTCCGCCTCCGCCACCCGGCGTGTGCCCGCTCCGAATCACTTTCCCGCGCACAGCATTCTCGCGGCCGTTTTGATCGCGCACGAGGAAGTCGAGTTCCTTCCCCTCGTGGAGGGAGAGCAGAAAACCCTGCGACAGCGTGTCGGCCCGGTAGCTCTGCTCGAGCACGCGCAGCGCCACGCGCCCCCGGGGATCGCGCAGCACGACCGAATCAGGTTCGAGCATGCGGGTGGCACCGGTGAACTTCACCACGTTGACCCCTGCCTTGAGATCGAGCGGAACGCGCTCGCGCACGACAGCGAAGTTCTGGTTGTAGATGGTCAGGGCCGGCTGGGCGCTGGCCGTCGCAGCGGTCACGAGTAGAAGCGAAGCGAACAGGGTCTTCATGGTGAATGAGGTGGGCTCATCCGACAGACGAACCACGGCGATGTTTCTTAGCCACCGTTTTCCTTTGCGCCGGCCGCGGCTCTTTGCGGCCATCTCCCCTCGCCATTCATGGATTTCCCGCTCGACGCCCAGCCTTCATATGCCTCTTCCGGCGTTCCGCCGATCGATTTTCGCGCGGCGCTGAACGACGAGCAGTTCGCCGCCGTCACCGCGCCGCCCGGCCCGCTCCTCGTTCTCGCCGGCGCCGGCTCAGGCAAGACCCGCACCCTCACCTACCGCGTCGCCTACCTGCTCTCGCAGGGCGTGCGGCCCGGCGAGATTCTCCTCCTCACGTTCACCAACAAGGCCGCCAAGGAGATGCTCCATCGCGTGCACGAGCTCACCGGCGTCGAGCCTGGGCGTTTCTGGGGCGGCACGTTTCACAGCATCGGGCACCGCGCGCTGCGCATGCACGGCGAGGCCATCGGGCTGCCGCGCTCGTTCACCATCCTCGACGCCGAGGAATCCGAGGGCGTGTTGCGCGACGCGGTGGAAGAGGCCGACCGCGGCTTTTTCAAGGACAAGACCCACCCCAAGCCCGGTCCGCTCCACTCGCTGCTCTCGATGGCGCGCAACACCCAGCTCTCGCTCGATGAGACGACGCAGCGCTTCTTTCCCCAGCACGAGGGCATCATCGAGCGCCTGCCGCTCTTCGCGAAAAAATATGCCGACAAGAAGCGAGACGCCAGCGTGCTCGACTACGACGACCTGCTCGAGCTGTGGCTGGACCTGCTGAAAAAGTCCGAGACGACCCGCGAGTATTTCGCCCACCGCTTCCGTCACGTGCTCGTGGACGAATACCAGGACACCAACGTCCTCCAGTCCCAGATCGTCGATCTCATCGGCTCGCATCATCGCGTGATGGCGGTCGGCGACGACGCGCAGTGCATCTACACGTGGCGCGGTGCCAACGTCGAAAACATCCTCACGTTTCCCGACCGCCACCCCGGCACGGTCATCCACCGGATCGAGACGAACTATCGCTCGACCCCGCAGATCCTCGCTCTGGCCAACGGCGTGCTGCTCGCCCAGCCCAAGGGCCGCGCCTTCGAGAAGGAGCTGCGCCCGCACCGCGCCAATTCCGAGAAGCCCTACTTCGTGCAGACGATGGATGGCCGCGAGCAGGCGCAGTTCATCGTGCAGCGCATCCGCGGGCTCATCGACGAAGGCTGTGCGCTCGCCGACATCGCGATCCTCTACCGCGCGCACTTTCACGCGCTCGACATCCAGCTCGAGCTCTCGCGCCTCCAGATTCCCTACCAGATCACGAGCGGCGTGCGGTTCTTCGAGCAGGCGCACATCCGCGACCTCGTGGCGCTGCTGCGCTTCGTTTACAACCCGTCCGACATCGCCGCGTGGAACCGCATCGCCGTGCTCCTGCCCAAGGTCGGCGACAAAAACGCGCAGAAGCTCCACGCCGCCGCTCTCGAGCACGCCAAGCTGCTTCAGCAGGACTTCCTCGACGCCCTCGCCACCGACGATGTCGCGTCGAAGGTCCCGAAGGACGCGAAGGAGGAGTGGCCCAAGTTCGTCGCCTCCCTCCAGCAGGTGAAGGAGATGATGCGCACGATGAAGCCCCACAACGCCGTCGAGATCGCCATCGACGGTTGGTATGGCGACTACCTCAAGGGCGCCTTCGCCAACTACGTTTCCCGCCTCGACGACCTGAAATCCATGATCGGTTTCGCGAGCCGCTACGACGACATGCACCAGCTCCTCGTCGAAGTGATGCTGCTCAACAGCGAGACGAGCGACCGCTCCGCCGATCCCGACGCCGATGCGCTGCGCCTCACGACCGTCCACCAGGCCAAGGGCCTCGAATACGCGGCCGTCTTCCTCATCGGCCTCGCCGACGGATCGTTTCCCCTGCGCCGCGCCATCGAGGCCGGCGATGTCGAGGAAGAGCGCCGTCTCTTCTACGTCGCCGTGACGCGCGCCCGCGACGAACTCTACCTCTGCTTCCCCAAGGTGAACACCAAGGGCGGTCCCGCGATGCTCCAGACTCCGAGCCGCTTCCTCACCGAACTCTCGCCCGAACTTTATCAGCCGTTGCGGATGAAGCGGAGCTACGGGTGGTGAAAACCCGGCAAGCAGTTCGTCTCGCCTTCATGGCCCTGGCGGCATGCGTCGTGGGTTTCGCCGCCGTCTCGGTTTACTTTGCCTATGATTTCACGGGGCCCGCACGACGCTTGTCGGCCGCGCGCGCGGAGCAGTTTCTCCCTGAGTTCGAAGCGGTCCGTTTCCCCGCACGCGATGGTGTGAACCTCGGCGGCTGGTTTGTGCCCTGTCCCGGTGCGAAACAGGCGGTCGTGATCCTTCACGGCCACGGCAGCACCCGGGCGCAAGGACTGGCGCGGGCGGGATTGCTGAGAGAGCACGGCTTCGCCGTGCTGCTCTACGACGCGCGCGGCCACGGCACGAGTGCCGGGGAACTCGTCTCGTTCGGATGGTTCGAGACGCGCGACCTGCACGGAGCACTCGATTGGTTGCGGGCGCGGGGCTTCGCCGAATTTGGCTGCATCGGGATGTCTCAAGGCGGGGCGACCATCGCGCTCGCCGCGGCGGAATTGCGCGACGTGCGCTGGGCTGTGCTCGAAAGCGTTTACCCGACTCTGCCAAACGCGATTGATCGGCGCTTTCGCCGCACGCTGGGCGTTCCCGGCTGGCTCGCCGGCTCACTCATGGTGCCGATCGCGGAACACCGCCTCGGCGTGACCGCCGCCCAGATCAGCCCACGCACCGGCATCGCCAAGCTTGCCTGTCCCGTTCTTGTGATGAGTGGCGAACTTGACCGCCAGACGCTCCCGGCTGACGCCCGTGAGGTTTTCGACGCAGCACCGGGACCCAAATCCTGGTGGATCGTCCCAGGCGCAGGCCATGTCGATCTCCATGGTTTCGCCAAGCGGGATTATGAAACGCGGCTGCTTGCCTTTCTCGCCGAACGCCGGTGATGCGCTCGCAACTCCTCATCGATATCAACGTGACTGCCAGGCGTGTTCGACACTACGAACTTTTCGGTAGTCCCCAAATTTGAATCCAGAATTGCAGTAGTGGGAAGTGGATCGAAACCGCGCACGCGGATCACCTGCGGCTCGTTCTGCGAATAATCCATTTGAATGCCTTCGACGCTCTTCAGGAATTCTCCGGGATTGCAGGTCGTCTGGTCGATAAACGCATCAATGGAGGTCACGCTACGCGACGACTCCGCGCGGCGCTGCTGGTTGACCGCGTAGGCGCTGCCTTCGAGGGTGGACGTGACCACAAATTGTCCGAGCGTATAAACCTCCCCGGCCGTCAGCTCAAAGTCGGACCGGGCCGTTTGGTCGCCGGTGACGGTCACGGTCTTCGTCACGTCGTCGAGGCCGGCGTAGCTCGCCACGACGGTGTAGGTTCCGGCTCGCAGACCCGCGAGGCGGAAGCTGCCGTCCTTGTCGGTGAGTGTTTGAAACGCGGTGCCCTTCACCTGCACGGTGGCCGCTCGAGAAACCGCTTGGTGTTCTGGTTAAGCACGGTGCCTTGGATCGTCGCCGCTGTGGCGGCGGCTGCGAGGACACATCCGGAGAGGGCGGCGATCAACGTGCGGGCGAAGCGAGACCGGTGTGACAGACGCAGCACGGCGGCCGTCTGCGTCCACGAGAGGCGGAAGAGGACAGTATTCATACGGGGTTGCGGGTTAAGGGACCCGGTGGGTAACGCGCCGGGAGGGTGCGGTTGCCGGCCGGAGATCGTCCGCACCCTAGTTTAATCTTCCGGGCGCAGCTACCGATTCCCCGGCGAATACTGCCGGGATTGTAATTAAATGCGGGCGCCTCAGTCGGTGCCTCGTGCTGCGGGATCGGCTAGCTCATGCGACTTCCGGTAGTCACGCGGAGAGCAACCGCACGCGCGGCGAAAGGCATCGTTGAACCGGCTGATCGAGAGGAAGCCGGACTGAAACGCGATCTCGGTCACCGTCTGATCCGTCGTGGCGAGGAGGCGCTGCGCGTGGGAGACACGATGCTGCGTGAGGTAGTTGATCAGGGTCGTGCCAAAAGTTTTTTGAAACAGGTTCATCGCGTAGTTGGGATGCAGTTTCACCACCGCGCCGATCTGCTCCACTGTCAGTTTTTCGGTATAGTTTTGGGCGATGAAGCACGCCATCTGCTCGACCTTGTTCAGCCCCGTGTCGGTGATCGTCGCAATGCGATCCCGCTTCGTGCGCGCCGTTTGCCGCGCGGGCATGGTGAGCGCCAGGCGAATCAATCGCGCCTGAATCTCAAGCAGCACCGGGCGCTCCAGCTCTGCAGATTTTTTCGCCAAGTCGCCTTCCCAGTGTTCGAACAAGTGTGCATCCGAGTCCGCCCGGTCGGTCGTCGGCTCGCTGACAAGGTGACCCTGCATCAACGGTTGCACGAATTTTTCCGGCAGCCGCCACTGCAAGAAACACTGGAGCGGAATCGTCGCCACGTAGTAGGCCGGCTCGTTTCCGTAATCGATAATCTGGTGCGGAATCGCCGCCCAGAAGGCGCTCAATTTACCAGCCTCGACCACTGTCTTCGTGCCACCAAGGAGGTAGGTGACGGAGCCTGATTCGAGAAAGTTGAGCTCCACTTCGTTGTGGTGGTCGGGCCGCCGCATCGGCGATGGCCGCCAGTGCACACACGTCAGCCCATACGGCGCAAAGTCGGGCCGGTCTGGATCAAACGAGAGAGGAGAGGGTTTAGCTGCCACGATGGGACCTTAGGATGTGGTGATAAAAATCCAGATGCACGGCAGACCGCTAGCAAAAAGATGTGCTAGGATGTGACTATTACGTTGGATGCCTCTGTCCTGCTCGTGCCTCGTTCGCGAGTGCGGCGTTGTGCCTTCGGCTCGATTATCAGTCACTGTTCGTCACCCTTCCCCATGAAACTCCCTCGCCTGGTCCGCGCGCTCGCCTGCGCCATTCTCGTCATCGGCTTCCTGTCGTCGACCGGCTCCGCCGCCGACGCCAAAGCCGCCGCCGGTCGCAAAGTCGCGGTCGTTGTCTCCACTCTCAACAATCCCTGGTTCGTCGTCCTCGCCGAGACGGCCCGCGACCGCGCCAAGGAGCTCGGCTACGAGGCCACGATCTTCGATTCGCAAAACGACCCCGCGAAGGAGTCGCAGCATTTCGACAACCTCATCTCCTCCGGCTACCGCGCCGTGCTCTTCAACTGCACCGACGCCAAGGGCTCCATCGCCAACGTCCGCCGCGCCAAGGCCGCCAACATTCCGGTCTTCTGCATGGACCGCGAGATCGAGGCCAATGATGCCGCCACGTCCCAGATTCTCTCTGACAACTATTCCGGTTGCGTCGCCCTTGGCCAATATTTCGTCGAGCAGGTAGGCGAGACCGGCAAGTATATAGAACTGCTCGGCATCGTCGCCGACACCAACACGTGGAACCGCTCCAAGGGCTTCCACTCCGTCGTCGATCGCTTCCCCGGTCTGAAAATGGTGGCGCAGCAGAGCGCCGAGTTCGACCGCAGCAAAGCCCTCGAAGTCCTCGAGGCGCTGCTCCAGCGCAATCCCGACATCGATGCGGTCTTCTGCGGCAACGACGCGATGGCCATGGGCGCGTATCAGGCGCTGCTCGCCGCCGGCAAGGCCGGCAAAGTAAAAGTTTTCGGCTTCGATGGTGCCGACGATGTGGTGAAGGCGGTCGCCGAGGGAAAAATTGCCGCGACGGTCATGCAGTTTCCGAAAACGATGGCGCGCGCCGCCGCGGAAAACGCGGACAAATACATCAAGGGCGAACGCAAGTTTCCCCAACGCACCCCCGTCGCCGTCGAACTCGTGACCAAGGCCAACGTGAAAAAGTTCGGCGATTATGGCCGCAAGTGAACCAGTAGGGCGGGCTTCAGCCCGCCCGCAGCATGGCACTGCGCGCCGCAGCGGACTGAAGTCCGCCCTGCTCCTCGCCGTCGCGCTGGTTGTGCTGCTCTACTTCTTCCCGCTCTTCCGCGTCGTCTCCCTCAAGACGCAGGCCGCGACCGCTGCGACCGCCGCCGCGGCCGCACCCGCGGCGTTCGATCCCATCACGGCGGCGGCTAAATTCTGGAATACCGATCTGCCGGCCGCGATCCCGCGCGCCGTCGAACTCAAGTCCCTCGCCCCAGCCATTCGCGCCAATGCCGAGAGCGCGAAGACGCAATTTTCGAAATCTGCCGGCCTCGGCACGGCCTACTTCTTCCTCCGGGGCAGCGGCAAAGTCGTCTTTCGCGATCGCAATTACCTCCACATTGCTCCCGACGGCGCGGCCGCGGAAATCGTCGCGCTCCGCATCGGGCCGATCTTCGGCAACACCGTGCGCGACGGCTCCGGCCTCCTCGACGTCAACGCTTTTCCCGGCCTGCAGGAATTCAACGACCTCTCCGCCGCGCTGAACGCCCTCGCCGAGAAAAACGTTCTCCCGCTGCTCCGCGAGAAGGCCGTGGTGGGCGCCACGATTCATTTCTCCGGCTGCGCCGAAGTGCCCGAGAGCGCCGCCGATGCCGGTGAGCCGCTCCTCACGATCATTCCCGTCCAGGCCGAGGTGCGCTGATGTCCGCCGCCACTGACATCGTGCTCGAAGCGAAGGGCATCATGAAATCCTTTCCCGGCGTGCGGGCGCTCGGCGGTGTGTCGATCCGCGCGCGCCGCGGCCGGCTCGTCGCTCTGCTCGGCGAGAACGGCGCCGGAAAGTCCACGCTCATGAACATCCTCGCCGGCGTCTTTCCGCCGGACGAGGGCACGCTGCATCTCGACGGTCACGCGGTGAGTTTTCCCAACCCGAGCGCCGCGCAAGCCGCCGGCATCGGCATCGTTTTCCAAGAGCTGAATCTCATCCCGCATCTCTCGGTCGCGGAGAATATTTTTCTCGGTCGCGAGCCGCACACGCGTTTCGGCCTGATTGACTATCCGCGACTCAACGCCGCTGCCGCTGCGGTGCTCAAGCGGCTCGCCCTCGCGGTCGAGCCCACCGCGCTCATCGCCGACCTGCGCGTCGGTCAGCAGCAACTCGTCGAGATCGCGCGCGCGGTTTCGGAAGAGGCGCGCGTGCTCATCCTCGACGAGCCCACTTCGTCGCTCTCTGAGCACGAGGTGGAAGTGCTTTTCGGCGTCATCGCCGAACTCAAGAGCCGCGGCGTCGCGATGATTTACATCACCCACAAGTTCGACGAACTCGCGCACGTCTGCGACGATGTGACGATCATGCGTGACGGCTGCGTCGTCGGTGAGTCCCTCTATGCCGACCTCACGCGCGACAAACTTGTGCAGCTGATGGCCGGCCGCGAATCGAAGGAAACGTTCCAGAAATCGCCGGCCGCGCTCGGCGACGAACTCCTGCGTGCCGAAGCGATTTCGTTGCCCGGGGATGGCGTGGGTCGTCCTTTCCTCGTCGAAAACGTCTCCTTCACCCTGCGCCGCGGGGAAGTGCTCGGCGTCTTCGGTCTCGTCGGCGCCGGTCGCACAGAGCTGCTTGAAACGCTGTTCGGCCTGCACGCCAGTCGCGCGACCGGGCAGTTCACTCTCGAAGGGAAACCCATCGAGTTCGCCTCGCCCGCCGCCGCCGTCGCCGCCGGCCTCGCCCTAGCGCCCGAAGACCGCAAGCGCGACGGCCTCGTGCTGCCGATGAGCGTCGCGGCCAACGCCAGTCTCGCGAGTCTCGACCGCACGCTTCACGCCGGCTTTGTCAGCCAAGCGCGCGAGGCCGCCTACATCACGCCCTACATCGAGCGCTTCCGGGTGAAGACCCCGTCGCTCGACCAGTTGATCGTCAATCTCTCCGGCGGCAATCAGCAGAAGGTCATTCTCGCCAAGTGGCTCGCGACGGGGCCGAAGATTCTCCTCCTCGACGAGCCCACGCGCGGCATCGACGTGAACGCGAAGCGTGAAATCTACGCCTTCATCGACGAGCTCGCGCGCAACGGCCTCGGGCTGATCGTCGTGTCTTCCGAGTTGCCTGAGATTCTCGCGCTGTCCGACCGGGTGCTCGTGATGTGCGAGGGCCGGCAGACGGCGGAGTTCGCCCGTGCCGACGCGACGCCGGAGAAAGTGCTCGCCGCCGCGTTTCCCACCAAGACCGCTACCGCCGCCTGATATGAGCGAATCGAAATCCACCTTCTCCCTGCGCAAATTCCAGTCGCTCTTTGCACTGGGCCTGATGGTCATCGCGCTCTCCCTGCTCTCGGACAACTTCCTCACCGCCGACAATGGCTGGAACATCCTGCGGCAGATCTCCGTGAATCTCTGTCTCTCGATCGGCATGACACTCGTCATCCTCAGCGGTGGGATCGATCTCTCCGTCGGCGCCATCCTCGGTCTGGCCGGGGCGGTTGCCGCCGGACTCCTGAAAAACGGTCTGGCGCTCGGGGGCCTGGATGCGCGCCTCGAATTCACCGTGACCGGCGCGATCGTCGCCGGGATTGTCGTGGGTGGCGCCGCGGGCTGGTTCAATGGTTTCGCGATCACTCGGTTTAGGCTTCCGCCGTTCGTCGCGACGCTTGGCATGCTCTCCATCGCGCGCGGCCTCACGATGCTGTGGACCGGCGGCTTCCCCGTCACCTCACTGGGTTCGACATTCGGCTTTCTCGGCACGGGAGCGATTCTCGGCATGCCGATGCCCGTCTGGATCATGCTGGCGCTCGTCGGGATCTTCGTGGTCGTGACGCGCCGCACGCGCTTCGGCCGGCATATCTACGCCGTCGGCGGCAACGAGCGCGCCGCGCGTCTCACCGGGCTCAACGTCCCGCGCATCAAGCTCGCCGTCTACACGCTCGCGGGTGCGCTCGCCGGTGTCGCCGGGCTCATCGTCACGGCGCGCCTCGACTCCGCGCAGCCCAACGCCGGCCTCGGCTACGAACTCGATTCCATCGCCGCGGTCGTCATCGGCGGCACCTCGCTCTCCGGCGGCCGCGGCTCGATCTGGGGCACCGTGCTCGGCTGCCTGATCATCGGCGTGCTCAACAACGGGCTCTTCCTCCTCAACGTGTCACCCTTCTGGCAGCAGGTCATCAAGGGCGGCGTGATCCTCCTCGCGGTCGCCATCGACAAAATGAACGCCCGCGGGCGTGACTCCTGATGAAGCTTCTTCGCTTTTTTTTCTTCAGTGCACTCACGGCTCTGCTCGCGACTTTGTGCGTGGCGGCGCCATCGACCGCGCGACCCCGCGTCATCGTCTCCACCGACATCGGCGGCACCGATCCCGACGATTTCCAATCGATGGTCCATCTGTTCATCGAGGCCGATCGCATCGATCTCGAAGGCTTGATCTCATCGCCCTTCGAAGCCGGCCGGATGAAGGACATCCTCGACGTCATCGACGTCTACGCCCGCGACTATCCCAACCTCCGGACCTACTCCGAAACATACCCTTCACCGGACACGCTGCGCGCCATCACCAAGCAGGGCGAAACCGAAGTCGCGCCGTATGCGGGTTTCCGCCAGCCGACCGAAGGTTCGCAGTGGATCGTCCAATGCGCGCGCAAAGACGATCCCCGGCCGCTGCACATTCTGATCTGGGGCGGCATCGAGGACCTCGCGCAGGCGCTGCACGACGCCCCCGACATCCTGCCAAAACTTCGCGTCTACTACATCGGGGGGCCCAACAAGAAATGGGGACCGTCGGCCTACCAATACATCGCGGACCATCACAAGAATCTCTTCATCATCGAATCCAACTCGACCTATCGCGGCTGGTTTGTCGGTAGCAACCAGAGCGGCGATCTGGGCAATCAAGCCTTTGTGGCGAAACACGTCGCGGGCCACGGCGCGCTGGGCGATTTCTTTGCGACCAAGCTCGGTGGCACGATCAAGATGGGCGACACGCCGTCCCTCGGCTGGGTATTGCAGGGCACGCCCGGTGACCCGTCACGGCCCGGCTGGGGCGGCCGTTTCGTGCGCGCGTGGGACCGGCCGCACGTCGTCTTCCACCGGCTCACGACCAAGGCCGACCAGATGGAAATCTTCGGCGTGATGGAACTGGTCCTGCCCCTCGGGGCGAATGCGCCTGCTCGGCCCGAGGTCGTGATGAAGGTCGAGAACCAAGCGCTCCCCGGCCACCTCGACGTCCAGGGCCATGTGCGCTTCCGCTTCTGTGCGAAGGCCGCCCAAGTCTTCCGCTACACGATCCACGGCAACATCCCTGCGCTCGACGGCAAGACTGGCGAGATCACGGCGTTTCGCACCCCGCCGGATGCGGCCAATCGGCCCGACACCTCGCGGCCCAATTGGTGGACCGATGATCCGTCGCCGGAGTTCGCCGACGGCGCGCACGATGGCACGAAGACCGTGAACCGCTGGCGCGAGGATTACCTGCGCGACTTCGCGGAGCGGATGCGACGCTGCGCCCAACCTGCACCTTCCACCCGATGAAAACCTGCGCGCTTCTCTTCTTCGCTGCAATCGGTGCGGCTGCCGCCATGGCCGCCGACGCTGCCGGGCGAGGCGACCTGCAAGTCTCCCCCAATCGCCGCACGCTGCAGTTCGCGGATGGCAGACCGTTCTTCTATCTGGGCGACACCGCCTGGGAGCTGTTTCACCGCCTTAACCGCGAGGAGGCGAACCGCTACCTCGAAGATCGCGCGCGGAAAGGATTCACGGTCATCCAGGCCGTCGCCCTCGCCGAGATTGACGGACTCACCGTGCCCAACGCCTACGGCGCCCTGCCGCTGATCGACAAGGACCCGGCACGGTCGAACGAGGCCTATTTCAAGCATGTCGATTTCGTCGTCGAGCGCGCCGCCGCGCTCGGGCTGCACCTCGGTTTCCTGCCGACCTGGGGCAAGTATTGGAAGACCGGCGACCCGACACGAGTCTTCACGCCGGAAAACGCGCGCGCCTTCGGCCGGTTTCTCGGCCAGCGCTACCGCGCGCGGCCCATCATCTGGATCCTCGGCGGCGATCAGAATGTCGTCACGCCCGAGGAGCGCGCGATCATGGATGCGATGGCCGCTGGACTGCGCGAGGGCGACGGCGGCACGCACCTGATCACATTTCACCCGCGCGGGCCGGGGCAGTCGTCGCGGCAACTGCACGATGCCCCGTGGCTTGACTTCCACATGTCGCAGTCCTCGCACGCGGCGCGCGATCACGACACCGGGCTCTATGCCGAGCATGACCTCGCGCTCAGCCCGTTGCGGCCGACGCTCGACGGCGAACCGCGCTACGAGAGCATTCCGGTGGGATTTTACCTGCGCGATCACAACCGCCTCGATCGCTTCGACGATTACGATGTCCGCCAGGCGGCGTGGTGGTCGGTCATGGCCGGCGCCTGTGGCCATACCTATGGGGACAACAACATCTGGCAGATGTGGCAGCCCGGCCGCACCCCGGCGATCAACGCCAACATTCCCTGGCACGTGGCGCTCGATCATCCCGGCGCGCGCCAAATGGGGTTGATGCGGCGGTTCATGGAGGCGAACGCCTTTCAAGCGCTCGTGCCCGACCAGAAGCTTATCCTCGACGGCCCGATCAACGGCCCGGCGAAAATTCGCGCGATGCGCGCCACCGACGGCTCGCGCGTGATCGTCTATTCGGCGCGCGGCGAGCCCTTCACGCTCGACCAGAGTGTCATGAAAGCGGCCTACGTGCGGCAGTCGTGGTTCGATCCGCGCTACGGAGTAAGCCATGAATTTCGGCTCTCGGGGCGCGCGTGGGACCAGCAGACGTTTCAGACCTACACGCCGCCGATCTCGGGTCGCGGACAGGATTGGGTGCTCGTTTTGGAAGCGACTGCGAAGCCCACCAACACGCCCGCGCCGCTCCCAGGCAACTGACTCGTCTCCTCCGATGAAACAACTCCTGTTCGCCCTCCTTCTCGTCATCACTGCCGGCAGTGCTGGCGCCGCCCCGGCGATCGATAAACTCCGCGTCATAGTCACCAGCGATGGCGAGGTAGACGACGAGTGTTCGCTGGTCCGTTTCCTCCTCTACACGAACGAGTGGGATGTCGAGGGCATCATCACCTCCAGTTCCCAATACCACTGGCAGGGTCACCGCTGGGCCGGCGACGACTGGGCGCAGCCGTATCTGAAAGCCTACGCCGAAGTCTATCCGAACCTGATCAAGCACGACCCGCGTTTCCCGAAACCGGAGTTGCTCCAATCGCGCACGTTGCTCGGCAACGTGAAAGCCGAGGGCGAGATGGACGAAGTCACGCCCGGCTCGCAGCGCATCGTCGAGGCCCTGCTCGACGCCGACCCGCGCCCCATCTGGCTGCAAGCGTGGGGCGGCACCAACACTATCGCCCGCGCGCTGAAGACCATCGAGGAAAAGCATCCGGATCGCATGGCCGAGGCCGCGATGAAGATGCGTTTCTATTTCATCTGGGAGCAGGACAAGACCTATCAGAGCTACATCCGCCCCCATTGGGGCCGCTTCAATATCCCGACCATCATCTGCGACCAGTTCTGGGCCATTGCGTATCAGTGGAAGAAAATCCTGCCAGCCGATCAGCAGGCCTATTTCAAAGCGGCTTGGATGAAGGCCAACATCCTCGAGAGCCACGGGCCGCTGACGGCGCTCTACAAGGCGCACGTGCCCGGCAGCTACGGCCTGAAGGACGACTTTGATTTTCAACCCGGCGACTTCCGCTCCGAGGGCGATTCGCCGGCCTTCCTCCACACGATCCCGACCGGCCTGCGCAACATGGAGTCGCCCGACTTCGGCGGCTGGGGCGGCCGCTTCGTGCGGGTGCGCGACAACACCTGGCTCGATCCTGTGCCGGAGCCCGGCTACCGGTATCCCGAAGGTCGCTGGTTCACCAGCTCGGCCTGGGGCCGAAAGTATATGCGCGAGCGCTATCCCGCGGACCAGGAGTTGATGCGCGCCTATTTCGATCCGCAGACGCGCTGGATCGCAGCGCTCCAAAACGAATTCGCCGCGCGCGCCGACTGGTGCGTGAAGGAGTTCAAGGACGCGAACCACGCCCCCGTCGCCCGCGTCGTCGGGCCGCTCGATCGCACCGTCCGTCCCGGCGAGACCGTCAAGCTCGCCGCGACGGCCACCGATCCGGATGGCGACACGCTCGCCTTCAAATGGTGGCACTACGCCGACGCTGGCACTGCCAGCTCCAAGGTGGCGATCACCGATGCCAGTTCGCCTGATCGGGCGAGCTTCGTGGTGCCCAATGAAACCGGCCGCACGGTCCACATCATCCTCGAGGTCACCGACAGCGGGTCCCCCAAACTCACGTCGTATCAGCGCCTCGTCTTCACCATCCGTTAAGCGCCAGTGGCCCGGAAGAACGCAATGACCGGCAACACCGGTCTGATCTCCATGAAAACCCGCCTCATCGGTTTCGTTTTTTCAATCGTGCTCGCGAGCCCCGCCTTTGCAGCGGCCATGCCGCGCGATACGCCTGAGATCGTATGCCTGCGACGCGAGTTCCCGGCCCTGGCGGCCCTGTTGACCGCAGAGAAACCTTGGGAGCAGGAGCCGGCGGCTCTGGCTGGGAAACTATTCAGCCGCCCGCCCAAAATCGCCCAGGGCAGCGCCGCCTACCCGCTGCTCCTGCAGGACCAGCGCGAACTCAGTGGCTGGGCCGGAGAAAAAGTGTTCGATCAGTTGTCCTACGAAACGGAATACTATGCGTTCGACCGGGCGCGACCCGTCATCAAGCTGCACGTCGGGCGCCCCCTGACCTTTGCCATGCAGCATGGCCGAGTCGAAGCGCGCGCCGCCTCGCGCGGGGGCGTCGCTCATTTTCCGGTCCTCGATGCCAAGGTGATCCCGCCGCTGCTGGAGCGGCTGGACCACGTCGCAAGTGCTCTTGCCCAGTTCGGCGCGCGCAAGCTGTCCGCCGAGCACCCGCTCGTTTCCACCTACGCATTGCCGAACGACGTGGTCATGACGGTGACCAACCTCACTGGTTCGACCAACGAAACGCCCTACGTCGAAATCATGCTCACTCCGGCCGAGCCGGTGCGAAGGTTCGAGGGCACGCAGACGGTCGCATTTCCCGGCGCCGAGGGCGCGGGACGCTTCGCTTTGGGCGGGCGCGGCGGGAAGGTTTACGTCGTCACTTCGCTGGAAGACTATCTCCCCAGGGGGCGCCCGGGCCGCAGGGAAGGCAGCTATGGCCAGGCCAGTGAACACGCCCTGACTCTGGGTGAAGGCAAATGGCGCCCCCACGTCGACGCGCTGGGCAACCCCCAACCCGGCCAAGGCCAGCCGCTCCTGCCGGGCTTTCCGGCGCTGCCACCCGAGCCGGTCATCCCGGGGACCTTGCGCGAGGCCGTCGAGGCCAAGGGCCCGCGCACCGTAGTCTTCGCAGTCGCGGGAGACATCGCGCTGAAGAGCGACCTCATCATCCGCAACCCCTACATCACCATCGCCGGCCAGAGCGCGCCAGGCGAAGGCGTGCAGATCCGCAACTGGGGTGTCAGGGTCGAGACCCACGATGTGATCCTCCGGCACCTGCGCATCCGCGTCGGCGAGGTCAAGGGACCGGGACAGCTCCGCCGCGTGCTCGGCGAGCAGACCCATGCGCTCGACCTCGCCGGCATGAACGTCATCGCCGACCACTGCGAGGCGGCCTTCGCGAACGACCAGATTTTCAACACCTACGGTTCGGTGTATCGCGAGGCGGCCACGCTCCAGTGGTCCATGATCTATGGCGGGCCAACGAAATCTACGCACGAGAAGGGCAACCATTCGATGAGCACGGTCGCCGTCGGTTGGACCTTCGTTTCGCTGCACCACAATCTTTTTGCCCACACCCGGCTCCGCAACCCGCGGCTGGACATGCTCACCTACGATTTCCGCAATAACGTCATCTATAATTTTTACGGCAACGGCTACGGCTCCCCTAACGACACGCGGCGGCTGAACTACGTCGGCAATACCTTGAAGAAGGGGCCCGACTCGACCGGCAACACAGCGTATGCGTTCTCGGGCACAGGGCCCTACTGGCAATACTTCGCCGTGGACAACAAGGTGCCGGCCGATTTCAAAGGCGTCATAGAGGCGGAGAAAGTCGGTCCACTGTCACGCCCCATTCCATTCGCCCCGGTGACCACTCATTCGGCCGCTGAAGCATTCAAGCTCGTGGTGGCGCAAAGCGGCGCGACCAAACCCGTTCGCGATGCCATCACCGCCTGGGTCGCCCAGACCGTCCTCGACGGCACCGGCTCGGTCCCCGGCACGCCGGACGACTGGCCGCACGGCGGATTCCCGACCTATGCTCCGGCGAAGGCGCCGGCCGATACCAACGCCAACGGCATCCCCGACGCGTGGGGACTGGCACGCGGCCTCGATCTTTCGAAGTGCAAGGCCAACGGCCGCGACCTCGACCCGCGCTACGACAACCTCGAGGTCTATCTCAACTCGCTCTAAACCGGGCCTCATCCCGAGCCTCCGCAACCCGACCTCAGATTCCTGCCCATGCGACAGCACTTTCTCTTCCGCCTCCTGGCTATTTCGCTGCTGGGTTGCTGCCTGCAACTCACCGCCGCCGACAAGCCCCGTGTCCTCGTCCTCACCGACATCGAGAACGAACCCGACGACGCGATGTCGATGGTCCGGTTACTGGTTTACGCGAACCAGTTCGACATCGATGGTCTCGTCGCGACCACGTCGATTCATCAGCGCGCGCGCGTTGCCCCGCAGCGAATCCGCCAGATCGTTTCAGCCTACAGCAAGGTGCGGGATAATCTTGAGCTGCACGAAAAGGGATTTCCGACCGGAGACGAACTTCTCGCGAAGGTGACCGAAGGACTACCCGTTTACGGCATGGCTGGAGTGGGCGAGGGCAAGGATTCGCCCGGCTCCGATTTGTTGATCCGCGCCGTGGATCGCGACGACCCGCGGCCGTTGTGGGTGCCGGTGTGGGGCGGTCCTAGTGTGCTCGCGCAAGCGCTGTGGAAGGTGCAACACACCCGCTCCGCCGAGGCGCTAGCAAAGTTCGTCGCCAAGCTCCGCGTCTACACGATCTCCGATCAGGACGACAGCGGTCCGTGGATTCGGCAGAATTTTCCGACGCTGTTTTACATTGTGAGTCCCGGTTTGGGGGCGGGCGGCGCCTACCACCATGCGACGTGGAGCGGCATCAGCGGCGACAACTTCAGCGGACGGTTTGCCGGCGGCGATTTCTCCGTCGTGACCAATGAGTGGCTCGAAACGAATATCCGGAGGAAGGGGCCACTGGGAGCGGAATATCCACGCTGGGAATATCTGATGGAGGGCGACACCCCGTCGTTTCTCAACCTCATCGCCAACGGCCTCAACGACCCCGCGCATCCGGACTGGGGCGGCTGGGGCGGGCGCTACACCCTCTACACGCCGCCAACGCAGAAATGGTTTCTGCAACCCGAGACGCGCCCGATTTGGACCGACGCCGCGGATGAAGTCATGGGCACCGACGGCAAATGGCACACGGGCAATCACGAGTCGATCTGGCGGTGGCGGGTGGCATTTCAAAACGATTTCGCCGCGCGCATGGACTGGACCATCAAGCCGTATGCGAACGCCAACCATCCGCCAGTGGCCCGGGTGGCCTCGGGCAACACGCTCACCGCCAAGCCTGGTCAGCGCGTCGATTTCAGTGCCGAAGGCTCGACTGATCCCGATGGCGACGCCCTTTCCTATCTTTGGTTTTATTACGGAGAGCCCGGCACGATCGCGCTGTCGAACTCGCGCACGGGCGCGCCGCTAGAGGTCCACGATTTTGATCAAGCCAAGGCTTGGGTCGTGATTCCGTCAAAGTTCTCGATGCCACCCGGCGCAGGCACGATGCATTTCATTCTCGCCGTCACTGATCACGGCACGCCGCGCCTCACTCGCTACCAACGCGTGATCGTGACGGTCGCGCCTTAAGCTGCATTCCCCATGAAACTCCGTTCGCTGTTTCTCTTCGGCGCGCTCTTGACCGTCCTCAACTACGCCGGCGCCTCGGACAAACCCCGCCTCTTTGTCCTCACCGACATCGGCGGCGATCCCGACGACCAGATGTCCATGGTTCGGTTGATGACCTACGCCAACCACCTCGACATCGAAGGGCTCGTCGCCACGCCGCCCGGCGGAGCTTCCCGTCCGGTCCATCCCGAGCAGATCCGGAAGATCGTCGCGGCCTATGGCAAGGTGCGCGACAATCTGGAACTGCATGAACCTGGGTTTCCCACGGAAGCCTACCTACAGGAACGCATCGCGGCGAGCCTGCCGCTCGGCGACATGGAGGCCGTGGGCGAAGGCAAGGATTCGCCTGGCTCCGATCTCCTGATCCGGGCCACGGATCGCGATGATCCTCGTCCGCTCTGGGTCGCCGTCTGGGGTGGCCCCAACGTCCTCGCCCAGGCCCTGTGGAAGATCCGCGCCACCCGTTCGCCCGCGGCGCTGGCGAAATTCGTCGCGAAGCTCCGTGTGCATGCCATCTCCGACCAGGACAACTCCGGCCCGTGGATCCGGAAAAACTTCCCCGTCCTCTTCTACATTGTCACTCCCGGCGTCAATGCCGGCGGCGGCTTCCACCATGCGACTTGGATCGCGATCGGCGGCGACCGATTTCACGGCCGTTTCGGCGGTGCGGATTTCGAGCTGGTCAGCAACGAGTGGCTCGACCGCAACATCCGCCGCAAGGGTCCGCTCGGCGCCGTCTATCCCCACTGGGAATACATGATGGAAGGCGACACACCCAGCTTCCTCGGCCTCATCAACAACGGCCTCAACGTGCCCGAGCGGCCCGACTGGGGCGGCTGGGGCGGACGCTACGAGCTCTACACGCCCCGGACGGAAAAGTGGTTTCTCGAACCCGAGACGCGTCCGATCTGGACCAACGTCCAGGACGAGGTGCTCGGCAAGGACGGCCAGTGGCACACGACCAATCACGCCACGATTTGGCGCTGGCGTGAGGCGTATCAGAACGACTTTGCCGCGCGCATGGATTGGACGATCAAGCCCTACAAGGAGGCCAACCACCCCCCGGTCGTGAAGCTCGACCACCCGGCCCACATCAACGCCAAGGCAGGCGAGCGCGTGGATCTCAGCGCGACCGCCACCTTCGATCCAGACGGAGACCCGCTGTCGTTCGAATGGTTCTGCTATGAGGAGCCGGGCACACGGCGGATGTCGAACTCGCGCACCGGCGTGAAGCACGACATCATCGGCTTTGATGGGCCGAAGGCCTGGCTCACCGTAAAGACGAGCCGCGTCATGCCGCCCGGCACCGGCACGATGCACATCATCCTCGCCGTGACCGATCACGGCACGCCACGTCTCACGCGCTACCAACGCGTGATCGTGGACGTAAAGCCCTAGACCATCGTTCCTCGAACCAACCCTCAAGATGTCGCGCTCCAAAAAACTCCGCCTGGCTTGCATGTTCGCCGGACTGGTCCTGGCGATTTCCGTTCCAGCCGCCGAATCCACCTTGAGATGGAGCGGCGCCCTCTTGAAGCAAAAGCCGGAATGGTATGCCACGGCCGACGCGCGGCGCGCCGCGGATGCCGTGCTCCGCTATCAGTCTCAGTTCGGCGCGTGGCCCAAAAACACCGACCTGCTGACGCCGGCGACGCCCGCGGCGCTGGCCGAGGTGGAAAAGGGCGGCAAGGCCAACACCATCGACAACAACGCCACCACGGTGCCGATGCGGTTCCTCGCGCTGGTATACCACGGCTCGCCGGACGAGAAATATCGCACCGCGGTTTTCAGGGGCGTGGACTATCTGCTCGCCAGCCAGTATCCCAACGGCGGCTTTCCCCAGTTCTTTCCGCTCCGTGCGGGCTATTACTCCCGTATCACCTACAACGACGGCGCCATGGTCAATGTGCTGGAAACCTTGCGTGACATTGCCGAGGGCCAGGCGCCTTATGGTTTCGTTGACGCCGGACGCCGCGCCCAAGCCGCTGCCGCGGTCGCACGTGGCATCGACTGCATCCTCAAAACGCAAATCAGGCAGGACGGCGTCCTCACCGCCTGGTGCGCGCAGCACGACGAGAAAACCCTCGAACCCGCCTGGGCTCGTGCCTACGAGCCGCCGTCGCTCTCGGGCTCTGAAAGCGTGGGCATCGTCGATTTTCTGATGTCGATCGAGAATCCCACGCCGGAAATCATCGCGGCAGTGAAAGGTGCAGTCACCTGGCTCGAGAAGGTCACGATGCGCGGCGTGCGGTTGGATTCGGTCAAGCGGGCCGACGGACGCACCGAGAGGATGCTGGCCAAGGACCCGGCAGCCCCGCCGTTGTGGGCGCGTTTCTACGAACTCGGGACCCATCGTCCCCTCTATCTCGATCGCGATTCCGTGTTTCGCTACGACTTCGCCGAAATCGGTTACGAGCGCCGCAGCGGCTACGGCTATCACGGCACCTGGCCGGCCAACCTCCTCGCCAAGGACTATCCCCGCTGGCGCGCGAAGCATCGGCTGCCGTAGCAACCTTACTTTCCCATGACAAATCGGCTAAAGCACGGGAGAAATCCCCGGCCCATACTGGTATCGTGGCTCCCCTTCTGAGCCGTCCCTGAATCCCGCCTTTCCGGTTCAACCCTTTCACCTTCCATGTCCACTTCCCGCAGCGTCCTCGGCGTCATCGTCGGCAACCGCGACTTTTTCCCCGATAAACTCGTCGCCGAAGCCCGCGCCGATCTCACCAAGCTCTTCGCCGAGCTCGGCGTTGATGCCGTCATGCTCGACCCGGCCGACAGCAAGCTCGGCGGCGTCGAGACGCATAACGACGCCCGCAAGTGCGCCGATCTTTTCCGCAAGAACCGCGACCGCATCTCCGGGGTGCTCGTGTGCCTCCCCAACTTTGGCGACGAAAAGGGCGTGGCCGATACGCTCAAACTCGCCGGTCTCAACGTCCCTGTCCTCGTCCAGGGTTACCCGGACGACCTCGACCGCCTCGACGTCATCCGTCGCCGCGACACGTTCTGCGGCAAGATTTCCGTCTGCAACAATCTCCGCCAGGCCGGCATCCCCTACACGCTGACCACGAAGCACGTCGTCCATCCCCTCGATGCGTCGTTCCGCGCCGACCTGCAAAAGTTTCTCGCCGTTTGCCGCGTGGTGCAGGGTCTGCGCAAGGTTCGCATCGGTGCCGTCGGCGCACGGCCCGGCGCGTTCAACACCGTCCGCTACTCGGAAAAAATTCTCGAGCGCAACGGCATCTCCGTCACCACCGTGGACCTCTCGGAAATCCTCGGCGCCGCCGCCAAGCTGGAGGCGAACCACGCGCGGGTGACCGGCAAAATCGCGGAGATCCACGCCTACGCCACGACCGCCCATGTGCCGCCCGCGAAGCTTATCCAGATGGCCCGCTTCGGTGTGGTGCTCGACGATTTTGTCGCCGCCCACCACCTCGATGCGACCGCCATCCAGTGCTGGACCTCTGTGCAAGCCAACCACGGCTGCAACATCTGCACCTCGATGAGCATGATGAGCGAGAATCTGCTCCCCAGCGCCTGCGAGGTCGATGTCACCGGCGTGCTCACGATGTATGCGATGCAGCTCGCCTCGTCGTCACCCAGCGCGCTCGTCGATTGGAACAACAACTACGGTGCGGAAGACGACAAATGCGTGCTCTTCCACTGCGGCAACTGGGCCAAGTCCTTTTTGCCCGACATCAAGATCGCGACCGCCCCGATCCTCGGCACCATCGCCGGCGTCGAGAACACCTGGGGCGCGCTCGACGGCCGCACGCCCGCCACGCCGCTCACCTACGGACGCATCACCACGGACGACACGGCCGGCGTCATCCGCACCTACGTCGGCCAGGGCGAGCTCACGAACGACGAGTTGAAGACCTTCGGCAACCGCGCCGTCGCCCGCGTGCCGAAGTTGCAAAAGCTCATGCACCATGTCTGCCGCGAGGGTTTCGAGCATCACGTCGTGATGAACTCGTCCCACACCGCCGGCATTCTGGCCGAGGCATTCGAGCGCTATCTCGGCTGGGAAGTTTACCATCACGAAGCTCCGCAGGACTAACATGCCGACCGATCACGAGCTCGCGCTCAAATCCCTCCACTACCGGAAGAGCACCCTCCGCTGGATCAAGCACGCCGGCGCCGGCCACACCGGCGGCAGCCTGTCGTGCGTGGACATCCTGAACGTGCTCTACAACCGCATCCTCAACGTCTCGCCCGCGACGTTCTCCGATCCGAAGCGCGACCGCTACATCCAGAGCAAGGGACACAGCGTCGAGTCGCTGTTCGTCGTGCTCGCCGACAAAGGGTTTTTCCCGGAGTCGGACCTCGAGACGCTCTGCGGCTACCAGTCCGATTACGTCGGCCACCCGACGCGTCACGTCCACGGCGTCGAGCAGAACACCGGCGCGCTCGGCCACGGCCTGCCCATCGCGGTCGGCACCGCGCTCGCCAGCAAGCTCGACGATGCCGGTTTCCGCGCCTTCACCCTCCTTGGTGACGGCGAACTCGCCGAGGGCTCGAACTGGGAGGGCGCGCTCGCCGGCTCCCACTACAAATTGGACAACCTCACCGTGATCATCGACTGCAACACGCTCCAGATCACCGGCCGCACCAAGGACGTGATGAATCACGAGCCCCTCGCCGAGAAATGGGCCGCGTTCGGCTGGGCCGTGCGCACCGTCCCGGGTCACGATTTCGCCGCGCTCACTGCGGCGCTGGAAAAGCCCCTCGAGCCAGGCAAACCCTCCTGCATCATCGCGCGCACGACGAAGGGCAAAGGCATCAGCTTCATGGAAGACGTCTGCAAATGGCACCACGGCGTCCCGAACGACGACGAATACGCCAAGGCCATCGCCGAGCTCGACGCCGCAATCGCCAAGCTGAACGGAGGTGCCGCATGAGTGCGCCCGCTCCGTCCACGTATTCTCCGGCCGCCAAGGCCGTCGCGGAGAAACTCGGCCTCAAAATGGGCCGCGCCAACCTCGAGGAATTCGCCGGCACGCTGCTCACGCTCGCGAAGGCCGACCGCAATATCCTCGCCGTCACTTCCGACTCGCGCGGCTCCGGCAAGCTCGGGCCCTTCGGCCAGGAGTTGCCCAAGCAGATCGTCGAGGTCGGCATCGCGGAGCAAAACCTCGTCGGCATCGCCGCCGGCCTCGGCTCCTGTGGGAAAAATGTCTTCGCCGTTTCCCCGGCCTGCTTCCTCACGGCCCGCTCGCTCGAGCAGGTGAAAAACGACATCTGCTATTCCGATCACCCCGTGACCGTCGTCGGCATCAGCTCCGGCGTCAGCTACGGCGCCCTTGGCACGACGCACCACTCGCTGCACGACTTCGCTGTCATGCGCGCGATCAACAACCTCACGATTGTGGTCCCCGCCGACAATTTCGAGACGCGCGAAGCCGTTAAAGCCGCCGCCGCGCACGACAAGCCCGTCTATCTCCGCTTCGGCAAAGCTGCGCTCTACACGCTCCCGGGCGCCGATTCCCAGCCTTTCGCTTTCGGGCAAGCCCGCGTGCTCCGCGAGGGCAGCGATGTCGCCTTCCTCGGCACTGGCGAGACCGTAATCCACTGCCTCTTGGCCGCGGCGCACCTCGAAGCCACCGCGGGTCTGAAGTGCCGCGTGATCAGTCTGCCGACACTGAAGCCGCTCGACACCGCCGCTGTGCTCGCCGCGGCCCGCGAATGCCGCGCCGTGATCACCGCCGAGGAACACATGATCAACGGTGGTCTCGGTGAAGCCGTGGCCGGCGTCATCGCCCAGGCCGGCATCGGCACGCGCTTCAAGATCGCCGGCATCCCCGACGAATACACCGCGACCGGCAGCCAGGCTGACATCTTCCGGCACTACGGGCTCACGATGGAAGGACTCGCCGCGACCGCACAGAAGCTACTCGGTTGAGCATCATGCCGCTCTTCCTCGCCCTCGACCAAAGCACCTCGGCGACGAAGGCGTTGCTCTTCGATGCCGAGGGCCGCTCGCTCGACCGCGAGGCGTGCGACCATCAGCAGCACTATCCGCAGCCCGGCTGGGTCGAACACGACGCCGAGGAAATCTGGCGCAACACCCTCACTGTCCTCTCTGCGCTCCTCTCCCGTCAGACTGCCCGCGTTGCGGACATCGTCTCACTCAGTATTACGAACCAGCGGGAGACCATCGTCGTTTTCGAACGCGACACAGGTAAGCCGCTGCATCCGGCGATTGTCTGGCAGTGCCGCCGCGGCGACACGTTCTGCGCCGAGCACGCTGCCGCCGGCCGCGAACCGCTCGTCCACAAGAAAACCGGACTCAAGCTCGACGCTTATTTCTCCGCCTCGAAGCTCCAGTGGCTGGTGCGCCACCGGCCGGACCTCGTCGCCAAGCTCGCCGACGGTTCCGCCCTCATCGGCACAATCGACGCCCATCTCATTTACCGCCTCACGCAGGGCCGCGTCTTCGCCACCGACTCCACCAACGCCAGCCGCACGCTGCTCTTCGACATCACGCGCCTTTGTTGGGACCAGGACCTCTGCGATCTCTGGCAGGTGCCGATCCGCGCGCTGCCCGAAGTGCGCGACAGCTCCGCACACTTCGGTGACACCACGCTCGACGGACTGCTCGCCCAGCCGCTCCCGATTCGCGGCGTCATGGGCGACTCGCAGGCCTCACTCTTCGCGCAGCGCTGTTTCGCGCCTGGCGCGGCCAAGGTCACGTTCGGGACCGGCTCGTCACTGCTTCTCAACATCGGAGATAGGCCGCGTTTTTCCGAAAAAGGCGTCCTCACCGCGCTGGCGTGGACGCATGGCGGCGTGCCGACCTATGCCTTCGAGGGCATCATTATTTCCTCGGCCTCGACTCTCACGTGGCTGCGCGACCAACTCGGCCTCGCCGCCGATGTCCCGGCCATCGAGCAACTCGCCGTCGCCGCGCCGGACAACGGCGGCGTTTATCTCGTGCCCGCATTCACCGGCCTCGGCCTGCCGCACTGGAACCCCGCGGCCCGCGCCGCCATCACCGGGCTTTCCTCGCACAGCGACCGCCGGCACATCGCGCGGGCCGCCTTCGAGTCGATTGCGTTCCAAATTCGCGATGCACTCGCCGCCATGCGCGGCGAGGCCCAAGTGCAGTCCGCCGTCATCCACGGCGACGGCGGTCCCACCGCCAGCAAATTTCTGATGCAGCTCTGTGCCGATCTCGCGGGGGCGGAGTTGCGCGTGTCGGACATGGCCGATTGTTCCCCCTATGGCGCGGTGCTGGCCGGACAACTTGGCCTGGTCGTGCATCGCTCCCTAGATTCGATTGCTGCGCAGGTGCGGCCTGAAACGGTCTATCGACCGGCGTTGCCGCAGGAGCGCGTCGAGGCCCTGGTGGCCGGCTGGAATCGCAGCGTTCGCTCGGTTTTGCAGTAGCCCTCCCATTCCTCCCATGACGTCAATCCCCACCCTCGTTGGCCGTCTGCTCGTGCTCGCCAGCGTCGCCTTGAGCTGCACCGTCCGCGCCGGCGAACGCGGATTGATCGACACCACGCGTTCACCGTCGGCGAAGATGTATATGACCGATCTCGCCGACGTGCGCTGGACGGAAGGTTTTTGGGCGGAGCGGTTCGACGTGTGCCGGACCACGATGGTGCCGCACCTCTGGACGATTTTCAGCAGCGAGAAGGACAGCCATGCGTGGGCCAACTATCGCATCGCCGCCGGCCTGCAGCCGGGGAAATTCGCCGGCCCGACGTTCAACGACGGAGATTTCCTTAAATGGCTCGAAGCGCTCGCGCAGATCTACGCCGTCACCCGCGACCCGGCGATCGACCGCCAGATGGATGAAATCATCGCGGTGGTGGCGAAGGCGCAGCGGGAGGACGGCTACCTGCACACCAGGACGATCATTCCGCAGCGTCAGGGCAACGCGAAGGCCAAGGAGTTTGCCGACCGCGATCATTTCGAAACCTACAACATGGGTCATCTGATGACTGCGGCGTGCGTGCATTACCGCGCCACCGGCAAGACGACTCTGCTCGCCTGCGCGCGCAAAGCGGCTGACTACATCGAGCGCCTCTGCGCGACCGCGCCCGCCGATCTCGCGCGCAACGCGATCTGTCCGTCGCACTACATGGGCGTGGTCGAACTCTACCGGGCGACACGCGAGCCACGCTACCTCGAACTCGCGAAGCAGCTGATCGAGATTCGCAGCCTCGTGCCCGCGGACGTCGGCAGCGACATGAACCAGGATCGTATGCCGTTTCGCCAGATGACCGAGGCGGTCGGTCACGCCGTGCGTGCGAATTATCTCTACGCCGGCGCGGCCGATGTTTTCGCCGAGTCGGGCGACGTCACGCTCTTCAAAACCCTCGCGGCGATTTCGGAAAACGTGGCCGGGCGGAAGCTCGCCATCACCGGCGCAACCGGTGCGCTTTACGACGGAGCCTCGCCCGATGGCGGATCAAAACACAGTGCCATTAAGAAAGTGGACCAAGCCTACGGCCGTGACTACCAGTTGCCCAACCTCACAGCCTACAACGAAAGCTGTGCGACCGTCGGCTACGTGATGTGGGAATGGCGGATGTTCACGCTGACGGGTGCCGCGCACCACGCGGACCTGTTTGAGCAGGCGCTCTACAACGGTGTGCTGCCCGCGATCAGCCTGGAGGGGAAAGACTATCTCTACGTCAACGCGCTGAAGAAGCTCCACGATTTCAAATGGCCCATGCGCTGGTCCCGCACCCGCACGCCGAACATCAAGTCGAGCTTCTGCTGTCCGCCCAACGTCGTCCGGATGATCGCCCAGGCGCACAACTACGCCTACTCGCTCTCGCCCGATGCGTTTTGGGTGAACCTTTACGGTGCCAGCACGCTCGACACGGCTTGGACCGACGGTTCACGCATCGTCCTCAAACAGGAAACCGATTACCCATGGAGCGGGACCGTGCGTCTCACCATCGGAGCAGCACCAACGCGCGACATCGCGCTCAAGCTGCGCATCCCCGGCTGGCTGCCTTCGGGGGCGGCTACACTTCAGGTGAACGGACAGCCGATCGCTGGTGAGCTCACGCCGGGCAGTTATTGTGAGGTGAAGCGGACGTGGAAAGCGGGCGATGTCGTGACGCTCGCCCTCAACTTCCAGCCCGCGCTGTGGGAGGCCAATCCGCTCGTCGAGGAAACCCTGAATCAGCTCACTGTGCGCCATGGCCCGCTCGTCTATTGTCTTGAGTCAAACGACCTGCCGGAAGGTGTGCGCCTGACGGATGTCGCGCTGGCGCTCGACAAAGCTCACGGACGATTCGAGCCGCGGCGCGAGACGATTGCGGGCGCGAATGTCGTCACGCTGACGTTGCCGGCGTTTGCGCTGGACCGCCGGCCGTGGGCACCGGGCCAGTTGTATCGCGCGGCCTCCACGCCGACGCCGCGCGAGTTCCCACTCAAGCTCGTGCCTTATTTTGCCTGGGGCAACCGCGGCGACACCGAGATGAGCGTGTGGATGCCTCAGCGCTGAATCGAGCGCGCCCGATTTCACGTGGTTGAGTGCCTATATCGGGCCAATGGACAACTCAGCTGACGAATTTAGATTCACATCGCCTGCGCGTTTGTGCTCATCACGCCATCAAGTCCGCCCACGCGCGGATTTGCGTGGAAGCTGGCGCTGAACCGCGCGATCGCAGCCCCAGTGGTGGAGATTGCATCATGAAGCGCACCTGCGCATGCGATTGCGCGGATACCTAGGGCGCGCGTCCGAGGCCACCGAGAGCCTCCCGGGCGCCGGCGTGGTTTGGTGATAGGCGCAATGTTTCCTGGAACTGCTCCAGGGCTGCGCCGCGCCGCCCCACCTCCAGCAAGGCGCGGCCGAGGGCGTGGCGCATCTCGGCATTCTCCGGCTGCAAGACGACGGCCCGCTCAAAGTGCGGCACGGCTTCGGCCACACGATCGTGCATCGCATAAGTGAGACCCCATTTGAACTCGGTGTCGGCGAGATCCGGTCGCTCGCGCCGGGCCTGCTCGAATTGCGTGACCGCATCGGCGACACGGCCACCATTGGCGTGCGCCCAGCCAAGATTCACCCGCGCTGCGACCAGGGTCGGTCCTAGCTCCAGGGCCCGCTTGAACGCGGCGATGCCCTCGTCGGGCCGCTGTAACGCCATCAGGATCGCGCCGTGAGTGTTGTGCGCGGCGGCAAAACGGGGCTGGAGCTGCAAGGCCCGCTCGATGAGGGGCAGGGCTTCGCGCGGACGCGCGAGCCGGTTCAGCACATCAGCGAGGCTGTTTAAGATTTCGGGATGATCGGGCTTGAGTTCGAGGGCGCGCTGCAGATGAGGCAGCCCGTCCAGCGGACGCCCGGCGTCGGCCAGCGCGGTGCCGAGATTGAGGCGAGCCACCCAGCTCGCGGGATTGCGCTCAAGCGTCGTCTCGTAGAGTGCAAACACGTCACGATACATGCCGCTCTGTCGCCAAGTAAGCCCCCCGAGGAGCAGCAGTGCGCCGGTGGCCGCCGCCATTCCGCTCCAGCGCGGCCAGGCGAGAAGCGCCAATCCGCGCGTGGCCGCCGCGGCAAAGAACGCGATCATCCCCAGGCTCGCGAGATATTGGAAATGGTCCGCGACATAGGAGAACACAAACGGATAGACGTTCACAAAACCGAGCACCGGAAAGAGCGTGCCCCCGAACAAGAGGGCCGCGGCGAGCGGCGCGCGGCTGCGCTTACGCCAACCCACGAGGGCGACGAGCAAAGCGATCGTGGCGAGGGGAAAGATCCACTGCCATGCGACCGCGGCGTCGATCGTCCACCGCGGATAAAAGAACGTCAGCCCGGCGGGCCAGAGCAGTTTGCCGAAATAGAACCAGACGACGCGACCCGCGAGCAGACCGCGCTCCACGGCGCCCAGGCTGAAATCGTCGCCCGCCGCCCCGATGTGCGCGCGCTCGAACCACGCCGTGCCGAGCCCGGCCACGACGCCGACAACAAGCCAAGGCAGCAGCGGCCGCACGTCATCGCGCCACGAGAGCCGGCCGCGCCGCCACCACGCCACGACGAGCAAGGCCGCGGGCAGCGTGGCCGTAACGGTCTTCGTCAGCAAAGCGGCGACGAACCAGAGGCTCGCGACCACGTAGCGCGCCGGACGGCGCTCGTCTTCGAAGCGCAGCCACGCCAGCGCCGCCGCCAGATAGAAGAGCGTCGAGAGGGTGTTCTTCTGCTCCGAGATCCACGCGACCGATTCGACGCACACGGGATGCAGCGCGAAGATGAACGCCGCCACCACCGCACCCGGCACCGCCAGCAGCCGCAGTATCGCGGCGAACAGGCACGCCGAGATGGCGTGCCACAGCACATTGATGAGGTGGTAGCCAGCCGGGGCGTCGCCCCAGATTTGATGCTCAAGCCAAAATGCCGTGTGCAGGAGCGGGTAATACTGCTGCGTGGCGCCGACCTCGCACCAGATGCGCCAGAGCCCGGACCACGATTGCAGGGCCGGGTGGGTGACGTGCCCCGCATCGTCCCAGAGAAAATCGCCCCCTAGCGCCGGGAAATAGGCGACGATCGTCACGAGCAGCAGCAGCACGAAGACCACGCCCAACGGCCAGTGGCTGGCCTCCGGCGCGGGTGCCGCGACCGCACGGAGCACGGCAGATCGTTTCGATCGCTTCATCGGTGAGAGGGCAACGAACCAGCCTCAGCACGCTCGCGCAATCTGTTTGGCACCGATGGCGCGAACCTGCAGTCGGGACCCATCTCCAGATTCATGCACAAAATCGCCGCCACTCCGGTGAGTGGCGGCGATGGGCCTGGCCGGTTGCGGCTGACAAGGGACGTGGACTAGAGATCGAACGACGCCGACAGGATGAACTGCCGCGGATCGATGATGCGGTAGGAGAGCCCCGTTCCGTCGGGGAATACGCCCGTAGTCTGCAAGCGGCCTCCGCTCTCCTGCAGATTCTTGACGTTGAGCTGGAATCTCGCGCCCACCTTGTCGTGAAACAGCTTCGTGCGGTAGCTGAGGAACAAATCCACGTAGGTTTCGGCCTTCGAGTAGATGGGCCGGGTGACATCGAGTGCCGTGACCTTGGCGGGCAGCGATTGCACGCCGTAGAAGCCGATGGCGCCCTTGTCGGTCCAGCGAACGGAGCCACCCACGCTCATGTTTTTGAGGATTCGGTTATCCGTCAGGCCGGAGAGCTGGTAGCGCGTGTTGAATTTGGCTGAGTATTTCCGGATCTGCGGGCGCGGACGGCCTTCGAGCTGACGAAAGACCGCGAGCGGTCCCTCCACAAAGGTGACGTAGTTCGTCGCGGCCGAGTTGGTCGCATTGTAGCCGAAGCCGGTGAAGGCCGTGCCGGAAATATTGCGCCAAAGCAGATTCCGCCCGGGCCGGGCCGGGTCGGGAAAGCGCGGATCCTCGACCGTAGTCCAGATCGGCATGCGGGTGGCGATCCATTCCTCGATTACGTTGCCGGCGTTTTGATTGATCGATTCGGTCTGGGTGGCAGAGGCGCTGATCGTCCAGGCCCGCGTGGGGTTGTAGTTGATTTCCAATTCGTGCCCCTTCGAGACGATGTCCTGGGTGGCGGCGAGCTGGCCGGCGGCAATGGCGGCTTCCATCCGATCGATGGTGTCCTGCGTCAGCCCCATCGTCTTGGCCACCTCCGCCTTTACCTGGTCGGTGGTCCACGTGGGATTGAGCTGCGTGATCCACTCGGTGGAGCGGTCCTGGAGATTCCAGGCATCGGCCGCGTTGAGCCCATCGGCGCGCAGCACCCGCTGGGCGATCGTGCTGATGTCGCCGTTGCGGAAGTTGATCTGGTCGGTCTTAAAGTAGGTGTAGCGAACCGTAAGCCGGCCTTCGAGGGTGGTCATCCAGAGGCCCAAATCCTTGCTCTTGCCCGTCTGGTTGGGCAGCGGACGCAGGAACAGATCGAAGGCCGGCCCCTGCGCGATGAAATTGTCCGACTTGTTGTAAGTGAGGCTGGCGCTACTCACGGCGTCGGCCAGGAACTTGCCGATCCCACCGCCGCCAGTCGTCTGGTTCTTCAGGAACTTGAGATCCCGGAACGGGCGCACCACGACCGAGGCGGTCTTGGTCTCGCCCTCGGCCAGACGCCACACGGGGAGCCACTGATCGGATGCACCATAATCGAAGGCGCGCAGATCGGGCGTCAACGTGGCAAAGGGAGCGTTGCGGTCGAAAACCTTGTCCTTGCGGAGTCCGAACGTGGTGACCAACCGGCCGTCCAGAAAGGTGCTTTGCAGCACCCCGCCCTGAGTCTTGACGATCGTCTGCTTCGAGGCATTGCCGCCTGATCCGTCCGGGCTCGGCGTGAAGCCGACCTGCGTCGGATCGCGGCGAAAGGCACCGGTGTTGCCCCAGACAAAGGGGAGCGTGGCGCCTTCCGGGAAACGGCTCGAACCATACTCGACACCACCGCCCGGCGTGCTGCCGACGTAGTATTGCTCAAACATGCGCGAGACGTTGCCCGGGGCGATTGGATAGCGATTGCCGCCGGTCGTGCGGTTGGCCAGCGGGACGCCCGCGGCGGCGAGGTCTCTCTGCCACTGCTGGTCGAGCGACGTGGCGGTATGCCGGTAGGCATAGTGGCGGTTCTGCTGGTCCTTGTATTCATAATACCCAAGGAACTGCTGGGTGCCGATCCACTTGGTCAGGCCCTTGTCCTGCGAGAAATCGACCCGATAGACAAACTGCGCCCGCGTGGTGTCCCAAAGCAGGGGCTGTTCGCGCAGATAGGGCTCGGTGCTCTTCAGGTAGGGCCGGCCGAAGTAGGGATTGGGCGTGCCGTCGAGGTTCACGATGTTGGGGTCGGCATAGATGGCCCCGATGATGCCGTTGACGCTCGCCGGTCCCATCGGAAGGTCGGCGATGCGCTTGGCGTCCTCGCGCATGAAAGTGACCTGGGCGGCCAGCGTGTGCTTGCGCGAGCTGAGAAAGATCTGGTCGAGCTGCGCGACGAAGGTGTCCACATTGTCCCACTGCTTGTTGGCCGACTGCAGATTGAACTCCGACCAGTCGTAAATCGACTTGTCCGCGAGCGCCGGCTGCGTGGCGAACAGGGGCTGACTGTCGCCGAAATTGCCGGCCGGCGCCGTTTGCACAAAGCGCACGGTGTTATTCACGATGTTCAAATAGGGCGACGTCACATTGGTGTTGACGGTCGGTGCGGACCAATAGGGAGCCTCACCCGGTGCGCCGACCCGGAAGACGGCGCGCGCATCGGCGCCGGCAAAAAAGGCCGGCAGCGTCGTGATCGGCGTCGTGGAGCCCGCGACCATGCCCTGGCCATAGGTCACGCCGTTGAGCGTGATCAGGCGCGTGACGGGATTCCAAGCCGGCTTACCCGCGGCGAGCCAACCGGAGATGTAATCCCGCGGCGTCGTGTAATTGGGGCGAGTGGCGCTGGCGTCGTAGCCATAGTAGGAAAGAGACAGGGTCGTGTTCCGAAACGGACGGGCCTTCAATTGGACGCTGGTGCGGCGTTCATCCTGGCCGGAGGGCTTGCGAACGAAACCCGTGTGCTGGTGCGCCAGGCTCGCGCGCACGGCCAGCTTGTTGGTAAGTTTGCGATTCACGTCGAAGGAGGCGCGCCAGCCGCCGTAGCTGTCGCCGCGCGTCTCCACTTTCGTGAAGTCCTTGAACAGGCTGGCGGTGGCCGGCACTTGGTTGACCGTGCCCGAGGAACCGCCCAAGCCGAAGATGTTGGCGTTCGGCCCGCGGCTCAGCTCGAGCGAATCCATCCAGAGCGGATCGACCGGCACCCGGCCCGAGGTCGCGATGTTGTTGAAGGCAATGTTGGCCGACCCGATGCCGCGGACGCGGTTCGCGTTGTTGGGATCGAGGCTGACGTTGTCGGTCACAGCCCCGGTGCGATCGAGGACGAAGTCCGAGTAGGAATTGGTGCCCTCCGTGCTCGCCATGTGATCGAAGACGTCGTTGATATCGAGCATCGCGAAATCGACCATCTGCTCCTTGGTCATCACCGTAATCGACTGGCCCAAGTCCTCGATCTTCGAATTCAGGCGCGTGCCCGACATCGTGTTGGAGGAGAAGTAACCCTTGGTCTCGGCCACCACCTCGAACGGCGACAACTTGATCGTCTCGTCGCCTTCCGGCTTCGCGACGGTGGGCGCGGCCTGGGCCGCGGTGGCCGAGGGAACAGGCGCCGCTTGCGCCCACAACGAGGCGGCGCTCACCAGCGCCAGACTGGCATACGCTCCGAACAGCGGGAGCGGCCGACGGACAATCTTATCAGGTAGGTTCATGGTATTGGGGTTTAAGGGCCGGCCGAAGCCGGCGCGTTGGGAGATCTTCGATGCAAAATTACCGGATGCACCCGCAAGACGCCACCTGTATGCTGGCGAATTTCTGCCGGAACGTAAGGCAGCCCCCGGGTCAGCTCGCCGTCGTTCGCTCGCGATATGGCCCAGCGTTTCATGATTGGCATTGCACGTGGTAGTGGCGTTCGCTGCCTCCGCCTCCCTCCCCTGCGCGCCACCATGCTCAACCGTTTCTTCCAACTGCCCCAGCACGGCACGACCGTCGGGCGTGAATTGCAGGCCGGGCTCACGACCTTTGCCGCGATGGCCTACATCCTCGCGGTCAACCCCGCGATCCTCGCCAACACCGGGATGGACAAGGGCGCCCTCGTCACCGTCACCGCGCTCTCCGCCGCCGTCGCCACCGCGATCATGGCGCTTCTCACCAACTACCCGATCGCGCTCGCGCCGGGCATGGGGATCAACGCGTTCTTCACCTTTACCATCGTGCTCGGCAAGGGCGTGCCGTGGAGCGAGGCGCTCGGCATGGTCTTCGTCAACGGCGCGGTTTTCCTCGCGCTCTCCGTCACGGGCGTGCGCGAAAAGATCATCGCGGCCATCCCGCATGCGCTGAAAATCGCGGTGACCTGCGGCATCGGGCTCTTCATCGCCTTCATCGGCCTGAAAAACGGCGGGGTGATCGTGGCCAATCCGGCGACCTTTGTCTCGCACGGCGACTTCGCCTCCGGGCCGGTCGCGCTGTGCCTTGCCGGCATCGCGCTCACCGCCGTGCTCATCGCCTACCGCGTGCCCGGCGCCATCGTGATCAGCATCGCGGTGGTGACGCTGGCCGGGCTGTTGGTGCCGGCGGGCAAGGGCGCGATGGTGACCGCGCTCCCCGCGAGTCTCGTCGCCCTGCCGGCCTCGCCCGAGCCCGTTTTCCTCAAGCTCACGTTCCAGTTTCTCACCAACAGCAACGCCCTCCTGCTCGCCCTGCCGCTCATCCTCACGCTGCTGCTCGTCGATATGTTCGACAACATCGGCACGCTCATCGGCGTGACGAAGCGCGCGGGCTTCCTCCGACCCGATGGCACGTTGCCCAAGGCCGGTCGCGCCCTCGTGGCCGATTCGCTGGCGACGCTGCTGAGCGCGCTTTTTGGCACCTCGACCGTGGTGAGCTACATCGAATCGGCCTCGGGGGTGGAGGCCGGTGGACGCACGGGCCTGACCGGGCTCACGACGGCGGCGCTCATGCTGCTCGCGCTGTTCTTCACCCCGCTGATTCTCATCGTGCCCGCGGCCGCGACCGCCCCGGCGCTCGTGATCGTGGGCGTGTTCATGATGCAATCGGTGACGGAAATCGAGATGAGCGACTTCAAGGTCGCGACTCCGGCCGTGCTGACGCTGCTGGCCATCCCGCTCACCTTCAGCATCGCGGAGGGCATCGGCCTGGGTCTCATCATGACGGCCATTCTCGCTCTCGCGCTCGGCGAGCCGAAGAAGCTGACCCCGCTCGGCTACGGCATCGCCGCGATTTTCTTCCTGCAATTCTTCCACCTCTGGCCGTTCCGGGCCTAGGACCAAGTCGACGGACATTCCCGTCAAACCGCCACGATCCGACTTTGTGGCAGCGACCTTGGTCGCGACTGTCTCGTGCAAGCACGCTCCCACAGGGTCAATCCAAGCCGAGGCACTCTTCGGGATGCCGGACCCACAGGGAATGAAAAGGCCGCCCATGAGAGGGCGGCCGTGAGGCTGGGGAATGGCGCTCGAGAGCCTGCTCCGATCAGAACGTGTATTTGATCGTGAGGCGGCCCATCGTGCCCGGGAGCGCGAGGATGGACGCGTTGCCATACACGGCATTCGGCGGCGCCCAGTTTTTCTCGTCGGTGAGATTGCTGAGGTTCACGCGGAATTCCCACTGCCGGGTGCGGTAGGCCACGCTGCCGTCGAGCTGATACTGGCGCGGGATCGTCAGCGTGCCGGCAAAGTTGTTGATCATCTCGCCGGTGACCATGCCGTTCAGCGTGAAGCTCCAGCCGCTGTCCAGGGTGTAGGAGGCGAGCGCGTTGAAGAGGTGGCGGGGCAGGCCCGAGACACGGCCCTCCGTGCCCTTCGATGCGAAGAACTGCCCGACGCCACCATCAGCTTGGAAGCCCGGCGAGGTCTTGGCCCCGAGATACGAGTAGGAGACGGTGCCGTAGAGGTGCTTGTTGGGCTGGTAATTCATCTCCGCCTCGAAGCCCTTGGTGCGGAACTGCTGGATGATAGTGCTGCTCGTGCTCTTGAAGGTGCGCTTCTGGTCGAAGACCGCGAAGTTGAGGAAGACCTTCGCGTCCATGAGCGCATACTTGCTGCCAAGTTCGATTAGTTCGCTCGGCTGGAGGAAGTTGTCCTTGAAGAGCGCGGTGCCCGCGGCGTTCCAGCCGGTGATGCCGCCGCCATTGCCCACCGCGCCGGAGGTGTTGCGGCTGTTGTTGTAGGTCGCATAGACGCTCGTCGTGGGCGTGGGCTTGAAGATGAGCGACGCGTTGTAGTTGGGAATCCATACGCTGATGCTGGCGCTCGGGCGGCGGGCGAGGAGCGGCTCGGTGACGTCGGCATGGAAGCGATCAAGACGGCCGCCGAGCACGAGGCTGAACTGCTCGGAGAAGCGGTAGGTGCCCTGCGCAAACGGCCCGATCGTGATGCCCTTTGAATCGTTGGTGTCGCCATTCTGGATGCCGTCGGTCGCGTAGCGGCCGGGCCAGCCGGGGACGGGCAGGCTCGTGAAGGGATTCGGGAAGTTGACCGAGTTGTAGACGTTCACGAAGCTCATGTCCCGGGTGAGATCCCACACGTTGGCGGGCTCGAAGAAGTAGTCGTCGTAGGCCTTCGTGCGCTGGTAGCGCAGGTCGAGGCCGGTGTTGAGCGAGTAGTCCGGCTTGGTGAAGACGAACTCCGTGCGGTTCTGCGCAAACCAGGAGGGATCGATGATCTCGGAATAGTAGTAGCTGCTCAGGGTGTTGCGCTTGGTGTAGCTGACGAAGCTGTTGTTGGTCACGCGGAGTTCGGGGCTGACGGTGAAGGTCTGGATCGCCTGCGCATTGTATTCGCGGCCGGTGGAGTGGTCGCCGGGCTTGAGCAGACGCTGGTGACGGCTGATTTTGACGGCGGGCCCGAAGACGACGCGGTTGTTGGCGGGAAAGCCGGAGGTGACCCAGCGGGAGTTCTGCGGATCGGAGACCGGCGCGGCGGGGCCGCCGATGGTGGCGAGGTTGGTGAACGAAATCGGCACGCCGTTCGCATCGGCGTAGCCGAAGGGATACCGGCTGAAGTCGGGCGCGGCGTTGCTGTTTACGCCGGTGAGGTAGCGACCGTTGTCGATAAGGTCCTGCGTGACCCGGTTGAGACCCCAGTTCTCCGTGTAGTCGTAGATGCCGACTGTGGCGTTGAGGAAAATCTCCCAGCCCTTGGTCGGGCGGAGCGTGAGCGCGCCGTAGATGGAGTGGTTTTTATTGTAGTAGTCCCAGGAGTAGCCCTTGGAGTCGGTGCCGGAGTAGCTGAAGCGGTAGGCCGCCGTGGGCGAGATCGGCCCGCCCTGATCGATCGTCCATTCCTTGGTCGAATAGGAGCCGACCGTGATGCTGATCGAGCGCTTGGGGGCGTCGAAATACGGGCGCTTGGTCACGAGATCGACGAAGCCGCCGACATACATCGAGGTGCCCTGCACCGCGGTGGCGGGGCCTTTGACGATGTTGACGGATTCGACGGAGTTGAAATCGAGAGGCAGACCGTTGCCGTTGGAGGTGATGCGGCCGCGCACGCCGTTGATGAAAAGGTCGGCGGTGAGTCCGCGGATGGCAGGATTGGCCGGCGCGCCGAAGTTCGTCGTCGAATAGGCGCTGGAGGTGAGCTTGGTGAAATCGAGCACGCTGCCGATACTGATGTCGCTCAGCTGCTGGCGGGAGATGATGGTGACGTTGCGCGGCACATCGACGATGTTGTCGTTGGTGCCGAACACGGAGGTGAAGGGCCGCGCCGTGGGGAGAATCTGCCGCTCGATGGGCACATCCTTCACCTCGAACTTGGCCATGGTGGTGACTTCAGGATCGGTTTTGGCCGGCGCCTGGGCGGCAGCGGCGGATGCAGCGGAGGCGAGCACGAGGCCCGCAATCACCGGCACGGTGCGGAGAAGAGCTGATGGTTGATGGTGGATCACCCGCCACGCGAAGCAGGCAACAGACCAACCTACAACCTAACTTCGGGAAAATGGCGGCCTGGAATAAACTCCTCGGCCGGGCCTCACCCTCCTGAGCAGGTCGCCATCAGCCTCCCAACGCCAGTCACCCGCACCCTACTCCGCCGAGAACCGATAGATCGTCGTGCTGCGATAGGTCTGCCCCGGCCGAAGGATCGTGGTGGGAAACCTGGGCTGGTTGACGGAGTCCGGGAAATGCTGCGTCTCGAGGCAGAAGCCATCGCGCTGGGCATAGGCGTGTCCTGACTTCCCCGTGATCGTGCCGTCGAGAAAATTGCCCGTATAAAACTGCACGCCGGGCTCGGTCGTGAGCACTTCCATCACACGGCCGGTCGTGGGCTCGCTGACCCGAGCGGCGAGCGTAGGCTCGCGGCGCGGTGCGTCTGCCAGCACGAAGTTGTGGTCATAGCCGAGGCCGCGTTCGATCTGCTCGTGCTTCTGCCCGATCCGCGCGCCGATCGCGTGCGGCTTCGTGAAATCGAACGGCGTGTCCGCCACCGGGGCGAGTTCGCCCGTGGGAATCAGCCCCGCGTTCACCGGCGTGTAGCGCGGCGCGTGCAGCGTGAGTTCGTGGCCGAGGATGTCGCCGTTGCCCTCACCGCGGAGATTGAAGTAGGCGTGGTTGGTCAGGCTCACGGGCGTCGCCGCGTCGGTCGTCGCCTGATAATCGATGCGCAGGCCGCGGCCCGCGGTGAGCGCGTAGATGACCTCGACGCGCAGCGTGCCCGGATAGCCTTCCTCGCCCGCCGGGCTCGTGAGCGTGAGGCGCAGCGCGGCGCGTCCGTCGCGCACGAGCGGCTCCGCGGTCCAGAGCTTCTTGTCGAAGCCCTCGACGCCACCGTGGAGATGACACGGCATGCCACCCGGCGAGTTGTTGGTCGCGAGCGTGTGGGTTTTTCCATCCAGCGTGAACTTGCCTCCCGCGATCCGGTTGCCCACGCGGCCGACGATCGCGCCAAAGTAAGGCGTCTTCGCCGCATAGCCCGCCACGTCGCCGTAGCCGAGCGTGACATCGGCAAATCTCCCGGCGCGATCCGGCGCGAGCAGCCGCACGATGATCCCGCCGTAGTCGGAGATCTCGACGGCGAAGCCATCGGCGGCGCGGAGGGTGAAAAGTTGCGCGGTGCGTCCGTCGGGCAGTTTCCCGAAAGGGCGCGCAGTGGGGAGCGGGTCGGCGGCGTGCAAGGAAAACACCAGCAGGCCAAGCGAGAGCATTCTTGGCAAGAGGAGCATGTCGGCCCGGCGCTTGATCACCGCACCGGCGGTTTTCATCGGATTAGAATCGGCACGGCCTGTCCGTTGTAGGCCCGGCGGGTGAGCGGGGTCGTCGTTACGGCATCGGCGCTGAAGCGCACCGATACGGGCGCTGTCACAAGCGTGCTGGTGGAGGTTTCCCTGGGACTCAGCAGCAGCGAGCCTGAGATCAGATGAATCTCCAGCGCTTCCGCATTCGGCAGGTAACGCCCGATGAACTCGGTCCCGCGAATGCCAAGATTCCCGTAGACCGTCGTGAAATCGGAATTCTCCTTCTTGGCGATCAGTCCGCTGACGAAACGAAACTGTCCCTCCATCCAGCTGTAGCTGGATCCGTTCGTGTCCGGATTGGTCGGATCATAAACATGCGCGTCGATCGGCAAGGTGGTGTTGGGTCCGAGCCCAAGTGTGCTCTGGTCGTTGAATTCCACCTGGGTCTTGCCGTCACCGCCCGTCGAAATCGTGTCGTCCGCCTGAATCATGTCGTCCTTGGTAAGCGGACGTGTCTCGCCGTTCCGCGTCAGGTTCACCGTGCCTTGCAGATTCGTGATGCGACCGATGGCGTCGGCGTTCTTGTTCGGCCCGCCGGGGGCCGGAGCCGGCGCAAAATAGAGGACCTGCGAGGCGCGGGAGACGGCATAGCCGATGCCCTCTTTGGTGAGCTCGTAGAGCGTCGGCCCCCGTGGTTTGGGCGCGGCGGCCGCGGCCACGAGGCGGCCGCGCTCCGGCGCCAGCGCCCCGAAGGCACCCCGGGTCGTCGGCGCGATCGACCCGACCCTCGTCGGCGTCTGCGGCAAGATCCGGATCTGAATTTCGTTGGTCGAGTTCATGTTGCCCCCGACGACCCGGTAGCGGACATAAGCCACGCCGCGGATGATCTCCGACCACGGGCCCTGGGCGGCCCGCATCGGAGCGATCCGGCGCTCCTGGCCGGCCCAGAGCACCTGGTCGCGAAGCTCGTCGGTCGTGTTTTGGCGGAGCAGCGCCTCGCGCTGGCGGTTGGCGGCAATCACGAGCTCGCCGGCCTTGCCCATCTGGGCGAGCAGCGTTTTGAGCGGCGGCAACCCCAGATCCTTGGCGCGCGCCGAATAGAGGTCCTGCAAGTTTTCCACAAAGTCGGCGGCCAAACGACCGCGGAATTCGGGGATGACGTCGTCGATCACCGCCTGATACATCTTGGGCATCTTGGCGTAGCTGACCCCGGATTGGATGGCATAAGACACCATCTGCAGCTCGCGGGGCGGTTTGCGTTTCACCACGGTGCCGCGCCACAGCAGGGTGGAAATGGCATCCGCCGCCTTGCCCTGCACCGGGCCCACCTGATACGCCGCGCCCGCGCCGCCACGGTGCACAGAATACTCCGAGCAAAACGCGACCGCCCGCACCACATAGTCGCCGGGCGGCAACGGCTGGTCCCAGTTGTCCGCCGTGACCTTGAACCGCATTGGATTGAACGGCCCGGCGCCCGGCAGCGTGCTCACGGCGGGATAGAGCGTGCTGGCGTCGAGCTTCAGCGGGAGCTGGTGATCGAGCAGCGTGCCCACGGCTTCCTGCAGCGCTTTCTGCTTCAGGCTCGTGACGAGGTCGGGGCCGCCCTTGGCGGACGCCGCGTGCGCCGCCAGCGGGAGCGAGCAGGCCACGGCCGCCAGCAGCCACGCGCCGCGCCATGACCACCGCCCGCGCCGGCCGCGGCGCGATATGCTCTCGCCAACACAAGACACGTCGGACCGCGGATCTCTTGCATCGCTCATGGTGAAAACGCGCCACGGGCCGGGGAATCGCAGTCTGGGCGCGGGAAAATATCCAGCGACTATCCTCCGTAAAGACGAGCCCGTTTCCCTCGGGCCTTTCGCGCTGCGTCTCTGATCGCCACGACGCGACTCAGCAACGCGTGCTCGCCAGGTGCGAATTCATCAGCCGAATGTGTGCGGCGCGGTCTTCCCCCCGGGTCGGCACCGCTGCATCACTGCATCTGTTCCCCCTCCCCTCATGCACCTCTTCCGTTTCCTCACGCGCTTCGTCCTGCCTTTTCTCCCGCTTGCGAGCCTCGCCCTCGCCGCCGCCCCGAAGCCCAATTTCCTCCTCATCGTCGCCGACGATCTCTGCTGGCGCGACCTCGGCTTCACCGGCAATCCCGACGTGCGCACGCCTCACCTCGACCGCCTGCGCACCGAGGGCATGCAGCTCCACGGCATGTTCACGCCCGCGACCACGTGCTCGCCTTCGCGCCACGCGCTTTACACCGGCCTGCACTGCGTCCGCGCCGGCGCCTACCCCAACCACACGCGCGCCTACGAGGGCACGCGCAGCATTTTCACCCATCTCAACACCCTCGGCTACCGCACCGGCCTCCAGGGCAAGGAGCACATCGCGCCCAAGGCCTCGTTCCCCTACGAGCACCTCGGCGGGAAAAACGCCGACGACTTCGCCGCCACGAAGTCCTTCCTCACCCGCGACGCCGCGCAGCCCTGGCTCCTCGTCTTCGCCTCCAACGATCCGCACAGCCCATGGAACCGCGGCCCCGCCGGCCTGCATGATCCGGCCAAGCTCACCGTGCCGCCCTACCTGCACGACAACGCCACGACCCGCCGCCTCCTCGCCGACTACTACGGCGAGGTCCACAAGCTCGACTGGCAGGTCGGTCAGTTGCTCGCGCTCCTCGCCGAGACGAAGCAGGCCGACAACACCCTCGTGATCTTCCTCAGCGAGCAGGGCGGCAGCATGCCCTACGCGGGCAAGTGGAGCGTTTACGACAACGGCATCCGCGTCGCCGCGCTCGCGCGCTGGCCCGGCAAAATCGCGCCCTCCTCCAGTTCCCGCGCCCTCCTCCAATACACGGACATCCCCGCCACCTTCCTCGCGGCCGCCGGCGCGGACCCCACGAAAATCGACACCGGCTGCCCCGACACCCGCGGCCACCGCGGCTTCGACGGCCGCAGTTTCCTCGACGTGCTCACGGGCAAAACCGATCGTCTGCACGAGGTGGTCTTTGCGCAGCACACCACCGTCGGCATCAACGGCTACAAGGCCCCCTACCCCATCCGCGCCGCGCGCGACGCCCGCTACAAATACATCCGCAATCTCGCGCCACAAAACACCTACGACATCGGCGGCATCCACCAGACCGAGCCGCTCACCTCGTGGAAGGCGGACGCCAAAAACAACCCCGCCCTCGCCGCCCGCATCGACTGGCTCTACCACCGCCCCGCCGAGGAACTCTACGATCTCCAGGCCGACGATCTGGAAACGAAAAACCTCGCCGCCGATCCCGCGCACGCCGCGACCAAGGCCCGCCTCTCCGCCGCGCTCGACGCCTGGATGGCCCAGCAGGGCGATCAGGGCATGGCGACCGAGATGAAAGCCCTCGAGCGCCAAGGCCCCTCCGACAACGAGACGCGCGCCGCCAAGCAGTCGAAGAAGAAAGCCAAGCAATGATCCGCCGGCTCGCAGCCCTCGCCCTGTTCGCCGCCGCTCCGCTCGCCGCCGCCACGCCGCGGCCCGACCTCGTCGTCTTCCTCTCCGACGATCACGGCCAGCTCGATGCCACGCCCTACGGCGCGACCGATGTGCGCACCCCGCACATGCAGCGGCTCGCCGATGATGGCGTCGTCTTCACCCACGCCTACATCGCCTCGCCCGCGTGCGCCCCCAGCCGCGCCGCGCTGCTCACCGGCCTCATGCCCGCGCGCAACGGCGCCGAAAGCAACCACAGCTACAAACGCGACGACATCGTCTCGCTGCCGGAAAAACTTCGCGCCCTCGGCTATCAGACCGCCGCCTTCGGCAAGGTCGCCCACGGCGCCAACGATGTCGGCCGCCACGGCTTCGATGTCCACGACCGCCGCGGCGCCGCCGCCACCGTCGAAAAATTCCTCGCGACGCGCGACCGCGCCAAGCCCCTCTGCCTCTTCATCGGCACCCACGAGCCCCACGTCCCCTGGCCCGACCTCGCCGGCTACGATCCCGCGAAGCTCAATCTCCCGCCCACGTTCGCCGACACGCCCGAGACCCGCGAATTCCGCGCGCGCTACTACACCGATGTCACCAAGGCCGACACCCAGCTCGGCGAGATCCGCGCCCTCGCCCGCACCCACCTCGACCCCGCGCGCACGCTCTTCATCTACACGAGCGACCACGGCGCGCAGTGGCCCTTCGGCAAGTGGAACCTTTACGACGCCGGCATCCGCGTCCCTTTCATCGCCGCCTGGCCCGGCGTGATCCGCCCCGGCACGCGCACCGCCGCGATGATCCAGTGGACCGATCTCCTCCCCACCCTCATCGCCGCCGCCGGCGGCAGCGTGCCCGAGGGCATCGACGGCCGCTCCTTTCTCCCGGTGCTGCGCGGCGAGGCCGCCACCTTTCGGGACACCATCTTCACCACCCACAGCGGCGACGGCCGCATGAACGTCTATCCCATCCGCGCCATCCGCACCGCCGGGTGGAAGCTCATCCTCAACCTGCACCCGGAATTCGCGCACACCACGCACATCGACAAGGCCCTCGCCCGCGACGGCGGCCGCTACTGGATCTCGTGGTTCGAAAAGGCCCAGACCGATCCCGCCACGGCCGCGCTCGTGCGCCGCTACCACGCGCGCCCCGCGCTTGAGCTCTACGACCTCGCTGCCGATCCGCACGAGCAGCGCAACCTCGCCGCCGATCCCGCGCACGCCGCCCGCATCGCCGAGCTCCGCGCCCAGCTCACCGCGTGGATGAAAGCCCAGGGCGACCAGGAAACCGTCTTCAACGAACCACGCCTCCTCACCGACCCCGCCGCCACCCGCCCCGGCACGACCTCGTCCGCCGACATCCCCGCGCCGAAGAAGAAATAGAGCGGCGGCCTTTGCGCGCGGCTCACGGCTTCGGCGGTTTGGGCTTTTTCGGTCGCGCCAGCTTCTTCAGCACCTTCGTTGCCTGCTCAAAATCAGAATCCACCGCGCGTGGCTGCGAATCGAGCCAGGCCCGGTAGCGTTCGTATTCCAGCTCCGCCTTCATCTTCGCTTGTTCAGCGGAAATTTGTCCTGCGTGGTCCAGCAGTTCGTGCTCCGAGAGCTTCAGAAAATCATCCTATTTCGTAATCCAGTCCTGCATCGTCATCACCTTGCGTTGCAGTGCGCGCAGCTCGGCAAATTCGATGTAGGCGTTTACGATTCGGTTCAGCGTGCCGAGTTCGTCGCCATCGAGGTAGTTCTTGGCAATGGAGACGTCCTCCTTGCGGATGATGCCGCCGGGCCGCGTGGTGCGCAGGCCCATGAAGGGCTTGGCCGCATCCACTCGCGCATGGATCACCTCCGCCGCCGTCTGCCCGTGCGCCGCCCAGTGCATTTTGTTCTGCACCGTCGCAAAGAACTGCTGCGACTGCTCCGTGCTCGGCGTGTAGTCACACTCGTCGCGTAAATATCGAGCACCTTCTGGTAGAACCGCCGCTCCGATGAACGGATGTCGCGGATGCGCTCCAGTTGCTCGTCGAAATAATCCTTCTGCCCCTTGCCCGGCGGGTTTTCAGCCGCTCATCGTCCATGGTGAAGCCCTTCACCAAATACTCATTCAAGCGCCCGATGGCCCATTGTCGAAACTGCGTGCCGCGATGGCTGCGCACGCGGAAGCCGACGGCGAGCACAACGTCCAGGTTGTAGTGCTCAATCTCCCGCGCCACCTCCCGCTTACCCTCGGTTCGAACTATTCGGAATTTCCGAATAGTTGCCCCCGCCTCCAGTTCTCCCTCGGCGTAGATGCCTTTCAGGTGCTCATTCACGGTCGGCACCGTCACTTGGAACAGCTCCGCCATGAGCGTCTGCGTCAGCCAAACCGTCTCATTCTCAAACCGGCACTGGATGCGCGTGCGGCCATCCTCCGTCTGGTAGAGGATAATTTCGGACTTGGGCAATGAGTCATCGCTCATGGGTTCATCGTCGTCCGGCTTGGAAAATAAACGATCTGGAAATTCCCCAGTTCTACGAACTACTCGAGGCGGCGGCTTCGACCATGGATCCTTTGAGGATCATTTAGCTATAGCTGGTATTTTGGGAATCGCTGCGCGCAGAGCTGCCACCGTCGAAGCGGAGTCTTTACCTCGCAACCAACGCATCACCTGGTCGTGGAATCTAACGCCAAAGACGCTACCCGCCTCAGATGCCAGACCCTTCGATTTATAGTAGCGCAACGCCGCCTGGTAATCCTTCTCGCCGATAACGCGGGCGATTTCCTTTTCCCACTTCGCATAGATCGCCGCTGGGTCTATCGCTGCACATGCGCCCTTGTAGGCGGCTGTTAGTGCTTCTGCCCCGTCGCCTCCTTTTCCAAACGTGCGCAAGCCAGCCTCGATTTCCATCCGAGTCAGATTCGAGATAACGCGGACTACGTTCGTATTGAGACTGGTGAACACCCGTTCCTTAACTTTCGCGACCGCCTCAGTTGGGCTGTGTCCCAGCTTTTCAGCGGCAATGACCAATATCGATTCAAGCAGGAAAAGATTCTCGACCAGAGCAACCGGTAGCACGGCGATACCGAGTCCGTTGAGCATCTTAATATCCGCCTCCGAACGTCCGTCGTTATCGACGAGCCCGCCGCATTTGTTGTGATGCAAGCTTGGCATCTGCGTGAAACTGCAAGCCGAGTGGATGACAAGCTCGCATGAGCCGCACGAAACAACGGTGTGCTCAGGGAAGGCTTTGCCGTAGATGAAATAGTCCAAGCTGCTGCGATCACCTTCGACAAATAGTATTGGCCGGCGACTTCCCATCACCTGCAACAGCATTGATTCGGGGAAAGCGTCTGATTCGGGAACCTCTTCCCAATCCCATTTACCGTCGGTGTATTCCCGCAGCCAAACTTTCGTGGCATCCTTTCGCGACGCAGCAAAACCCAAGTCGTGGGTGATGTATACGAACGCGCAGTCTGGCCGGGCGGACTCAACAGCGTCCCACAGGCGCGCTTGAATGGCTCGATGGAGATGCAACTCCGGCTCATCCACGATAAGGACCCCGTCTTTCGGCACGCTCAACGCCTCACCTATGAGATGGAAAACACCACGCTCTCCGTCACTCATTTCCTTGGCGTGATACGATTTCTTGTCTTGCCGGTTTCGTGTTTCGATTCGGTTGCCGGTGATGATTAACTCGCGCGCAGGCAAAACCGCCTCCCATATCTGTTTGACTAGGTCTAAGCGTGTCTTCGGAGGAGTGACGTATTTGTCCTCCACCTGCATCGCGACGCGATATTGGTCACTCACGGTGAAGCTCTCGGACACCATGAGCGTGACGAGAGGCTCGAAATCATCGAGGAGCGCGGTGGCTGGCTTGTTCTGCCATCTGTTGTGTTGCCGATGGTGAGCAGGGTTATCCCTGTTTGTATGGCCAGTAAACAAACGGGATTCTGCCTCCAGAAAGTCCATAGGTTGAACGCGCTCCGGAAAGACGAGGGAGCGGTGTGCCGATACGCGGTGATTCAGCTTCACATCCTGTGCGTCGAGCCATGCCCCGAAGCGCGTCTTCCCAGATCCATTTGCGCCAATCACTACAAGCACCCGATCACGAAGCGCCAGCTTGTGACCTTCTGGAAATTTCCCCGTTGGTGGCATCTGGACGTAACGTGTAGTCGATTCGCTCATGAGTTTGGATCGTTAGTTCTTGTCTTGTTCTATCACGCTCAACTCCCCGCTCAGCAGCTACGGCGGCAGCGTGCCCGCATGGTGGCGAGGGTGCGGGATTCGCTAGGGTTGGTTTTTGATTTTCGCCATTCGCGGTGCGGTCAGTTCTTCGAAACGGCTGGCTTTTTTTCTTGGGCGACGCGAGGCATGGGACGGAGAGGGGCGTGGACGAAGCGCGCAGGCGGAGTGCGGGCGCGCAGCACGTCAGCGGCGGCCGCGGGACGAGGCAATGCGTTTCACAGCGGCGCGGGTGGTGGTTGGTCCGGATGCACCGCCGAAAATGCTCCCGTCGCCGCTCAGGGGTTCAGTCGCCACAGCGTGCCGTTGAGCACCGCCGCAAAGCTCACCCACGCGAGATACGGCGCGAGCAGCCACGCGGCGACGCGCTGCACCGGCCAGAACGCCACGATGGTCCACGCGATGGCGAGCCAGAGGAGAATGATCTCGGCAAACGCCACGCCGGGGCGGTGCCAGCCAAAAAACAACGGCGTCCACAGGGCGTTCAGCGCGAGCTGCGCGAGGAACCACGCCAGCGGCCGGCGTTGCGCGGCGCAGCCGCCGCGGCGCCAGACCAGCCAGGCCGCCACCGCCATCAGCGTGTAGAGCGCCGACCAGACCGGACCAAACACCCAGCCCGGCGGATTCCACGCGGGCTTCCTGAGCGCGGCATACCACTCGCCCGGCATGAACACCGCCCCGAGCGACGCCGCCGAAAAGCAGAGCACCAACCAGCCGGCGAGGCCCAGCACGCTGCGGGTGAGGGTCAGCGGCGGGTGAAGCAGGGCGGGCGGTTTCATGGCACTGGGCACCGGCGAAGGCTTGGGGCCGCGGCGCATGCGTCAATGCCTCGCGTGCCGCGCGACTGCGCGGTGGCCCGGGCGGGGGTTGGGCGGAGCGACAGGATGCCTTTTGCCGGAGGAGCGCCGCGGTTGTTTCACGCGATCAGCAGCAGGCGCGGCGGCGCGCCCGGCGGCGGCGTGGGCGCGCGGTGGACGCAGGGCGGCACGGGGCTGCCGGGGTATTCCGTGGCGATGCGCCAGAGGTGGCCGACGCCAAACGACCACGGCCGCGCGCCGGGCTGCGGCGCGTAGTGGAGGTCGTAACAGTTTTCGTGGAGATGCTCGCGAAACCCGGCGTCGTCCGGCCCGCCGTAGTCGCGGAGGAGCGCGGCGCGCGTCGCGGGATCGTCCACGCGGCGCAGGGCCTCGGCGTGGGGCAGGCCCTCGCTCGGCGGGCCGTGGTAGGTGCAGAGCCACGTGTCGGCCGGCACGGGCGCGCTGTCGGCGTGGAAGGAAAACACATCCGTGGCGACCGGGCCCGGCGCATCGTCGCGCGGGTAGCCGTGGATGAGGTTGAGCACCGGATCGAGGTCGAGCGCGCGGAGGCGCTCCAGATCGGCGAGGAGCAGATCGATGGCGGGTGACGCGGCAGCGCCCACGGGCAGCGCGCGCAGGCGCGCCTCATCGAGCGCGACGAGGCCCTCGCCGGGGCCGAGCTGCGCGACGATCTCGGCAAAGCCCTCCGGCAGCGGGCGCGGCCAGCAGAGGGCGTTGACCCCATCGGCGAACGGCGTGGCGGCGAGCGCCGCAAAACTATCCACCGTGCGGATGCACGGATAGGCGGAGAACGGGAGGACGGCGGACGACATGCGGAGCTTGGCAGTGGGTCAGGTCGCGGGGCCGTGGGCGAGCCTGCGCAGCGGGGGTGCCGTGGAACAAGTTTGGTGGTGGGAGGGGCTTTACGCCCCGACGTGTCGCGTGGATTTCCGTCACCCGAATGTGCGTGCGCCGGGCTTTCCTGCGGGGCGAAGATAACGTATGCCTCACTGCGTGTCCCTTGGTCGGACGCGTCCCCACCCCGCACCTCCCGTCCCACTCCTCTCGTTTCCCATGCGCTCCACCTTTGCGTTTCTCCTCTCGTTTTTGTCGCCGGTCTTGGTCGTGGCGGCGACGCCGGCCGCCCGGCCCAACGTCGTGATCATCCTCGCCGACGACATGGGCTACTCCGACATCGGCTGCTACGGCGGCGAGATTCCCACGCCGCATCTCGACGCGCTGGCGAAAAACGGCCTCCGCTTCACGCAGTTCTACAACACCGCGCGCTGCTCACCCACGCGGGCCGCGCTGCTCACCGGCCTCCACCCGCACCAAGCCGGCATGGGCACGCTGGCCGAGGACCCCGGCAAACAGGCGCAGCCGACTGCCGCCGCGGGCTATCGCGAGGTGCTCGGCCGCGACGCCGTCACGATCGCCGAAGTCCTCCGCCCCGCCGGCTACCGCACCTACCTCGCGGGCAAATGGCACCTCGGCTATCACGGCGTGGAAAAGTGGCCGCTGGCGCGCGGCTTCGAGCGCTTCTACGGGCTAATCTCCGGCGCCAGTTCCTACCACCTGCCGACGGATCCGCGCGGCCTCACGCTCGACAACACGCCGCTGCCCCCGCCCACGCAGCCGGGCTACTACACCACGGATGCGTTCACCGATCATGCGTTGGAATTCCTCGCGGCCCAGCGCGCCACCGAGCCGTTTTTCCTCTACCTCGCCTTCACCGCGCCGCACTGGCCGCTCCATGCGCGGGAAGAGGACATCAAAAAATTCGTGGGCCGCTACCGCGGCGGCTGGGATCAGCTCCGCGCGCAACGCTTCGCCCGGCAGCAGGAACTCGGGGTCGTGCCCGCCAATGCCAAGCTCTCGCCGCGCGACGACGGCGCACGCGCATGGGATGCGCTGAGCGCGGAGGAACAGACGCAGCTCGACTACCGCATGGCGGTGTATGCCGCGCAGGTCCACCGCATGGATCACAACATCGGCCGGCTCGTCGCGCAGCTGCGCGCGCGCGGGCAGCTCGACAACACGCTGATCTTTTTCCTCACCGACAACGGCGGCTGCGCCGAGCCCTACAGTGATCTCGGCGGCGGGGCGTTCAGCGCGATCAACCAGCCCGCCGCCGCCGGCTCCGGCGGACGCAATGCCGGGACCAACGGCTCCTCCTACGGCACAGGCTGGGCCAACGCCTCCAACACGCCTTTCCGCCGCTACAAGGCGCGCCTGCACCAGGGCGGCATCTCCACGCCGCTCATCGCCCACTGGCCCGCCGGCCTCAAGACCGCGCCGGGATCGACCACGGCGACGCTGGGCTACCTCACCGACTTCATGCCCACCGTGCTCGAGTTGAGCGGCGCGGCGTATCCGGCGGAGCTGGGCGGCCAACGCATCCAGCCGCTCGTCGGCCGCAGCCTCGCCCCGGTGCTGCGCGGTGGCGCTCTGCCCGCGGACCGCTGGCTCTACTGGGAGCAATACAACAACAAGGCCGTGCGCCACGGCCATTGGAAGGCCGTGCAACCCGCCGAGGCCAATTCGCCGTGGGAACTCTACGATCTCTCCACTGATCCGACGGAGCTCAACAACCTCGCCGCATCGCGCGCGGACAAACTCCGCGAACTCACCGCCGCGTGGGAAGCGTGGGCCACGTCGCACCGCGTGCTGCCCAAGACGATCTCCGCCCCGGGCGGCACGCCCAAGGCGCCGCGCAAGAAATCATGAGCGGGCGCCGCTTTCGCCTCGGCGCGTTCTCATCCCTGCGGGTTCATGCGCGGACCAACGATGCGCCGCGCCTCGCCCGCCCTCGCCCATTCTCTCCATGAAGCGCCTGCTTTTCCCGCTCCTCTTTTCCTTCGGCCTCCTGCAAGCCGCGCCGCGGCCCAACGTCCTGCTCATCCTCGTCGATGATCTGAAGCCCACGCTCGGCGCCTACGGCGACCGCACCGCGATCACGCCGAATCTCGATCGGCTCGCCGCGCGCGGGTTGCGCTTCGACGCCGCCTACTGTAATCAGGCGGTGTGCGCCTCGTCGCGCTTCACCCTGCTGCTCGGCGCGCGCTCCACCACGACCGGGCTCTACCAGTTTGGCCGCAACTTCCGCGATACCTACCCGGACGCCGTCACACTGCCGCAGTTCTTCATGCGCCACGGCTACCGCGCCGAGTCGATGGGCAAGGTCTTCCATGTCGGCCACGGCACCTATGGCGACGATGCCTCCTGGAGCCTCCCCGCCCACAAGGAACCCGTGATCGAATACCTCGATCTCGCGAGCACGCGCGACGGCACGCCGACCAACGAGCAGGCGCTCTTCACTAACCTCCGCCGCCCGCCCGGCTCCGGTCCGCTTCCGCGCGGCGCCGCGTGGGAATCACCCGACGTGCCCGACGATGCCTACGGCGACGGCCGCCTCGCCACGCACGCCATCGCGCGCCTCCGCGCCGCAAAGGAAAATCCCGGCGAACCGTTTTTCCACGCCGTCGGCTTCGCCCGCCCGCACCTGCCGTTTTCCGCGCCGAAAAAATATTGGGATCTCTACGACCCGGCCAAGCTCCCCATGCCCGCGCGCGAGGCGGCGCCCGTTGATGTCGTCCCGATGGCGATGAAACGCGGCGGCGAGATCGATGCGTTTTTCCCCGTGCCCAAGCCGCCGGTTCATCCCTACCCCGACGAGATCAAGCGCCAGCTCATCCACGGCTACTACGCGAGCACGAGCTACGTGGACGCGCAGATCGGCCGCGTCGTCGCCGCGCTCGACGAACTCAAGCTCGCCGAAAACACCATCATCGTCCTCTGGGGTGACCACGGCTGGCACCTCGGCGACCTCGGCATCTGGACCAAGCACACCAACTTTGAGCAGGCCAACCGCATCCCGCTTGTCGTGATCGCGCCCGGCGTCACCCGCCCCGGCACCAGCACCGGCCAGCTCGCCGAGACGGTGGACCTCTACCCCACCCTCGCCGAACTCGCGGGCCTGCCCAAGCCCACCGGCCCGTTGCGCATCGACGGTACGAGCCTCGTCCCCGTCCTGAAAAACCCCGCCGCCCGCGTGCGCGATCACGCCTATCACTGCTATCCGCGTGGCGGCGACCTCGGCCGCGCCATCCGCACGGAGCGCTACCGCCTGGTCGAATGGAAAAAGCCCGGCGCCCCCGCCGACACCGCCAAAATCGAACTCTACGACTACGCGACCGACGCCATCGAGTCGCGCAACATCGCCACCGAGCAGCCTGAGGTCGTCGCCAAGCTTCGCGCGATCCTCGCAACCCACGGCGAGGCGAAGCCCGCCATCGCCGCGACCCGGTAACGAGCGCTGAACCTATCGTCAGCCCGCCTGTGGTCCGAAACCTGTGCGCCCGACCGGTCGCACATCGTATTTTTTCGGCTTAAAAATTGGTGCCCCCACGGGGAATCGAACCCCGCTTTGAAGATTGAGAATCTCCTGTCCTAACCGATAGACGATGAGGGCGAAAATCGGAGGCGAGAGCGTCCCCGTTTCCACGCGCGCGTCAAGCGCTTGTTTGTCGCATCCGGCGGACCACGAAAAAGGCGCGCCGCAGACGGCGCGCCTGAAAGTGAAACCGCCGAGGTGGGTGCGTTTACTTCTTCACCGTAAACGGCACCGAGAATTTCGTCTTCTCCCACGAGATCTCGATGGTGCCGCCCATGGTCGCGGGGGACGAGTTCTTGATCGCGATGGTGAGCTGATCGACGGGCGTGGAGAGCGATTCCTTCTTCAGGTCCACACGCGCAACGTCGTTCGCGGTGTTCACAGGCACGCCCCAATCGCCGACTTTTTTGCTGAAGGCCAGTTTGCTCACGCCACTTTCCGACGGGATGATGTAGAGCGTGTGGATTCCGGCAGGAATCGTGGCGCCGCCAATCTCGATCGGATGCTGGGTCAGGATGGTCGTCGCCTCATCGGCGCCCAGGCGGTCGGGCTTGTCCCAAGCCACGAGACCGCCCCATATCTTGCGCGGCTCGCCGCCCTTGCGCGGATGGACGGCAAAAGGCCGGCCGTAAGTGATGGTGACTCGGCTGCCGTCGTTGCGATTGGGCCCGATCACGGTGCTGGTGGTGGCGTGCGGTGTATTGCCGCCGGTGCCGGCACCGGGGATGGCGGGGGCGGGTTGCTTTTTGGCGGGCTGTTTCTCGGCTTGCGAGAAGGCCGGGGCGGCGAACGCGAAGGCGAGCGCGGCGGTGAGGGCAAGGGAGGTGATTTTTTTGGTCATGGGATGTAGGGGAACGCGGCAGTCTGACGAACGGGGTTCCGCAAAGTCACGCCCGGAGATGCCGCCCGAACATCAGCCTTGCGACCAGCGGACGGGCCGCGTTCAACCGGGACTGTGAACCCCCTGCGCCCCCTTCCCCTCCTGCGCGGCCTGGCCGCGCTGTTTCTCGCCGGACTCGCCCACGCCACGGAGCACAGCGTGAAACGCGCCCCCTTCGGCACCACTCCGGAGGGCGAACCCATTGAAAGCTTCACGCTGACCAACGCCCGCGGGGCCGTCGCCCAGATCATCACCTACGGCGCCACGGTTGCCGACCTCCGCATGCCGGATCGCACGGGCCAGCTGGCGAGCGTGCTCAACCCGGTCGTCCCGCCGCCGCCGGGCGCGCCGGCTTCCTATGCCCAATCCGCCGCGGTGATCGGGCGCGTGGCCAATCGCATCGGCAAGGGTCGCTTCATGCTGGATGGCCGCGAGGTGCAGGTGACCACCAATGCCGGCCCCAACCACATCCACGGAGGACGCCGGGGCTTCGCCAAGGTAAACTGGACCGGCACGGTCGTCTCATCGCGCGATGGCCCGGCCGTGAAGTTAAACTACGTCAGCGCCGACGGCGAGGAAGGCTACCCCGGCCGGTTGGATGTGATCGTGACCTACACTCTAACACCCGACAACACGCTGCGGATCGCCTACGCCGCCACGACCGACAAGCCCACGCCGGTCAACCTCACCAACCACGCCTACTTCAACCTCGCCGGTGCAGGCGACGTGCTCGCCCATGAAGTCGTGATCCACGCCCAGAGCTACACACTCTACGACGCGGCGCTGATTCCCACCGGTGAGATTGCTCCCGTCGCCGGCACGCCGCTCGACTTCACCCGGCCGGCGCTGCTCGGCGCGCGCTTCGACAAGCTGCCCGCCAATCGCCGCTACGATCACAATTTCATCATCGAGCGTCCGGCCGGCGACACCTCGCTCCGCCGCGCAGCCCGCGTGCGTGATCCCAAGTCCGGCCGCGCGATGGAGGTCTGGACGACCGAGCCCGCCGTCCAGCTCTACACCAGCCCGCTCGCGGCGCAGCCGGTCGCGGACAAGTTTGGCTTCTACTGCTTCGAGACCCAGCACTATCCGGACTCGGTCAATCACGCGCACTTCCCTACGACGATATTGCGGCCCGGGCAAACCTTCCGCTCGACGACGGAGTATCGCTTCGCGGTGGAAAAATAAAAAGGGCGGCCGAATGGCCGCCCCAGGATTTGAACGCCTGATCGGCTTTTCAGCCGAACAGCTCGTCGGTCTTGAAGAAGCGCGCGAGTTCGGCCTTGCCGTTCTCCACGCTGTCGGAGGCATGCACGACGTTCTTCATCATCTCGGTGCCGTAGTCGCCGCGGATGGTGCCCTTGGCGGCCTTGCGGGAGTCGGTCGGCCCGAGCAGATCGCGGACGCGTTGCACGACATTGATGCCCTGCAAGGCGAGGAAGATCACGGGCCGCGAGCTCATGAACTTCTCGATCTCGGGATAAAACGGCTTGTCGGCGACATGCGCGTAGTGCTGGCGGAGCAGGTCCGGCGTGAGACGGGCCATCTTGCAGCCAATCACATCAAAACCGGCCGCTTCGAAACGGCTCAACACGGCGCCGACGACACGCTTATCCATGGCGTCGGGCTTAAAGATAACGAACGTTCTCTGCATATGTAACGGGTCAACGTAGGCTGGAACGGAGCTTTGGAAAGCCTAGAGTTTTGCCGAACCTGAGGGGCCTACGCTCCGGGCAGGACAAGGAGCGCGTTTATCCGCGCAGCGTGCCCGCGGCCTTCTCAGAGCGGTAGGCGGAGACCGTTTTCTCCACCCCTTCACGAAGTGCGATCCTGGCCCGCCAGCCGAGGGCGGTGAGACGAGAGACGTCCATAAGCTTGCGCGGCGTGCCGTCGGGTTTGGAAGAGTCCCACGCAATGCGACCTTGATAACCGACGCAGGCGGCGACGGTCTCGGTCAGCTCGCGGATCGTGACATCCGTGCCGGTGCCGACGTTGATCCAATCGGGCGGGTTTTCGAGCCGGAGCAGAAACGCGCAGGCGTCGGCGAGATCATCGACGTGGAGAAACTCGCGCTTGGGCGTGCCGGTGCCCCAGGCGGAGACCTCGGGGAGATTTTTTTCGCGCGCCTCGTCGAAGCGGCGGATCAGCGCCGGCAGCACGTGCGAGTTCTGCGGGTGATAGTTGTCGCCGGGGCCGTATAGATTGGTCGGCATCGCGGAGTGGAAGAGGACGCCGTATTGCTTGCGGTAGTATTGCGCGAGCTTGAGGCCGGCGATCTTGGCGATGGCGTAGGCTTCGTTGGTGGGTTCGAGGGCGCTGGTCAGAAGGCAATCCTCGGGCATGGGCTGCGGCGCGTGCTTCGGGTAGATGCACGAGCTGCCGAGGAAGAGCAGGCGCTTCACCCCGTGCCGATAAGCCGAGTGAATGCTATTGGCCGCGATGGCGAGATTCTCGAAGAGGAATTCGCCGGGATAGGTGTTGTTGGCGTGGATGCCGCCGACCTTGGCCGCGGCGACAATCACGACCTCGGGTTTTTCCGCGGCGTAGAATGCCTCGACGGCGGCTTGGCTCGTGAGGTCGAGTTCACGGCGCGATCGCAGCAACAGGGACACGCCCGGCTCGCGCCGGAAGCGGCGGACGAGTGCGCCGCCCACCATGCCGTTCGATCCCGCGATAAAGAGCTTCATGCGAACGGCGCGCGCGAGACCGCGGGCAGCTTCGCGATCTGGGCCTCGCGTTTGGCGAGTTCGAGGTCGGCCTCGGTCATGATCTTTACGAGTTCCTTGAAGCGGACCTTGGGCTCCCAGCCGAGTTGCTTTTTCGCCTTCAGCGGATTGCCGATGAGCAGATCAACCTCGGCGGGGCGCTCGTAGCGGGCGTCATACTTCACGTGCTTCTGCCAGTCGAGGCCGAGCAGGCCGAAGGTCTCCTCGATGAATTCCTTCACAGTGTGGGTCTCGTTGGTCGCGACCACGTAGTCGTCGGGCTGGTCCTGCTGGAGCATCACCCACATCATCTCGACGTATTCCTTGGCGTAGCCCCAGTCGCGCTTGGAATCGAGGTTGCCCATATAGATCGACTCCTGGAGCCCCAGCTTGATGCGCGTGGCCGCGCGGGTGATCTTGCGGGTGACGAAAGTCTCGCCGCGGCGCGGGCTCTCGTGGTTGAAGAGGATGCCAGACGAAGCGTGGAGGTTGTAGCTCTCGCGGTAGTTCACCGTGAGCCAGTGCGCATACATCTTGGCGCAGCCGTAGGGCGAACGCGGCCAGAAGGGCGTGGTCTCGACCTGCGGGACTTCCTGCACCTTGCCGAACATCTCCGAGGATGACGCCTGGTAGTAGCGGCATTTTTTCCCGAGTCCGGCTTCGCGGATGGCCTCGAGGATGCGCACGGCGCCGAGGCCAGTGACATCGCCGGTGTATTCCGGGATGTCGAAAGACACGCGCACGTGGGACTGAGCCGCGAGGTTGTAAATCTCGTCGGGCTGCAGGCTGTAGAGGAGCTTCACCATCTGGACCGAGTCGGCGAGGTCGCCATAATGGAGGTGGAGCTTCACGCCATTGACGTGCGGGTCGCGGTAAAGATGGTCGATCCGGCTGGTGTTGAAGGTCGAGGCGCGGCGGATGACGCCGTGAACCTCGTAGCCTTTGGCGAGAAGGAATTCGGCCAGATAGGAACCGTCCTGCCCGGTGATACCAGTGATGAGAGCTTTTTTCATGCGGCGGAGTCTATGACTGTAAGTCCCTTGCATCGGCACCGGCAAGGCTGGGCTACAGCAATATTCAGCAGGAATCCCGACGCCCAACTGGCGGCATCCATTGAAGCCCCGCGGGCAAGATTGCCCTTGCTTCGCCGCCACCGAAGTTTTTCTCTGAACCTTTCATCCATTCGAAACCACCATGTCCAGAATCTGTGCAATCACCGGTCGCCGTCCCTCCAAGGGCTCGATCATCAACCGCAAGGGTCAGTCCAAGAAGAGCGGCGGCATCGGCACGCACGTGACCAGCAAGACCACGCGCCTCTTCCGTCCCAACCTCCAGCGCATCCGCATTCGCATGCCTAACGGCAGCACGAAGCGCGTCTGGGTCTCGGTCAAGGCCATCAAGGCCGGGCTCGTGGAGAAGGTTGTGAAGGCCTAAGGCTCCTCGCTGCTTCCCTATCCCTCGCCCGCGTCGATTCAGGCGCGGGTTTTTTATGCCCTCGCGACGGCACCTTAGACGGCGCGAAACACGATCGAGGCGTTCTGCCCGCCGAAACCGAGATTGTTGCTCAACACGGTGCGCACCTTCGCCCCCCGGGCCGTGTTCGGCACATAGTCGAGATCGCAGTCGGGATCCGGCTCCTCAAGATTGATGGTGGGCGCGAGGGTCTGGGTCTGGATCGTCTTCACGCACACGACCGATTCGATGCCGCCGGCGGCGCCGAGCAAGTGTCCCGTCATGGATTTGGTGGAGCTGATCGCGACGGCGCGGGCATGATCGCCAAAGACCTTTTTGATCGCGAGGGTCTCGAATTTGTCGTTGTAGGGAGTCGAGGTGCCGTGGGCGTTGATGTAGTCGATCTCCCCGGGTGCGACGGCGGCGCTGGCGAGCGCGCGCTTCATCGCCATCGAGAGTCCCTTGCCATCGGGATCAGGCTGCGTGATGTGAAACGCGTCGCAGGTCGCGGCGTAGCCGGCGAGTTCACAATAGATGCGGGCGCCGCGCGCGCGGGCATGCTCCAACGACTCGAGCACGAGGACTCCGGCCCCTTCGCCCATGATGAAGCCGTCGCGATTCCGATCGAAGGGCCGGCTGGCTTTTTCCGGCGCGTCGTTGCGCGTGCTCATGGCCTTCATCGCACAGAAACTGGCGTAGGCAAACGGTGTGATCGCGGCCTCGCTGCCACCGGCGATCATCACGTCGGCATCGCCGCGGCGGATCATGTGGGCGGCCTCGCCGAGGGCGTGGGTGCCCGTGGCGCAGGCGGAGACGACGCCGAAATTGGGCCCGCGCGCACCGTGCTCGATCGCGACAAGCCCCGAGCAGATGTTGCCGATCAGCGCCGGAATGGTGAAGGGCGAGACCTTGCGGGGGCCGCGCTCCGCGAGCACCTTGAGCTGCGACTCGAAGGTATACATGCCGCCGATGCCCGAGCCAATCAACACGCCAACGCGGTCGCCGTCCTCGCGCCCCATGTCGAGACCGGCATCCTTCACTGCCTGCTTGGCGGCCACGATGCCAAAGTGCGTGTAGCGATCGTTGCGGCGCGCCTCCTTGGGGTCCATGTGCTGCGCCGCATCCCACCCGCGCACCTCGGCTCCAATCTGGCTCGCGCAGTTCGCAGGATCGAACAGTGAAACCCGCGCGATGCCGGAACGGCCGGCGATGAGGCCGGCCCAGAATTGCTCCACATCATGCCCCAGCGAGGCGATGGCTCCGAGCCCGGTGACGACAACACGGCGTCCTGAGGAAGGTGTTTCCATGCAAGTGCGAGTCTCGGAAAACAAAATGGCGTTCTGCCAGTAATTTCCGCTTGGGAAACCGGCAGAACGCCAAGGCTGTCGAAAAATAACGCTTAAGCCTGTCCGGCCTTCGCCTTGATGTAGTCGATGACTTGGCCGACCTTCTGGAGTTTCTCGGCGTCGGACTCGGGGATTTCGCCCTTAATCTCGTCCTTGAATTCCTCCTCAAAGGCCATGATCAGCTCGACCGTGTCGAGCGAATCGGCGCCCAGATCGTCGAGGAATGAGGCGGTCGGCGTAATCTGCTCCTCATTAACGTTGAGCTGATTGACGATGATCTCCTTGACGCGTTGTTCGATGGTTTTTTGGTCGGCCATTGTGCAAAAATTGAGAGGACGGAATTGGAGCGGAGGCTTCACATCGCCATGCCACCGTCAACGTTAAAAACTTGTCCGGTGATGTAGCCGGCCTCCTCGGAGCATAGATACGCCACGAGGTTGGCGATGTCGGCGGACTCGCCGAAGCGGCGCAGCGGCACGGCTTCGAGAATTTTCGCCGACGCCTCGGGGTTGTTCACAAATTCGGTGGTCATGTCGGTCTTGATAAAACCGGGCGCGACAGCGTTGACGGTCACGCTGCGCCCGGCGAATTCACGCGCGAGCGTCTTGGTCAGGCCGATCATGCCGGCTTTGGCGGCGGAATAATTGGCCTGGCCCGCGTTCCCCATCACGCCACTGACGGAGGTGATGTTCACGATGCGGCCCCAGCGGGCGCGCGTCATGGGCCGCCCGATGAGCTTGGTCCAGTGAAAGCAGCTCGTGAGGTTCGTGGTAATCACGTCGTTCCAATCCGTCTCGCTCATGCGAAACAGCAGCCCGTCGCGGGTGATGCCCGCATTGTTCACCAGGATATCGATCGCCGGAAACTCCTTCAGCAGGGCCTCCGCCGCCTGGGCGACGGCGGCTCCATCCGCCACATCGACCGCCAGGGCCTTGGCCTTGCCTCCGGCCGCCGTGATTGCAGCCGCAGTGGCCCCGCAGGATTCAGCGGATTTGGAAACGCAGATGACGGTGACACCGTGCTGGGCGAGTGTCTCGGCGATGGCCTTGCCGATGCCTCGGCCGGCGCCAGTGATGAGGGCGGTGCGATTGGTAAACGTGAGCATGGGTGCGTGAGTAAATAACAAGGAGAAAGGCGAAGCGCCGCGAGCGGCGATGATATTCTCAGTGTGCGTCATGGCGTCGCCGCGGGCTCGCCCACAAGGCGCCTAGTAAACGTCGCGTTGGTAGCGTTTTTCCTTCTTCAGCTGCTTGACGTATTCCGCCGCCAGTTCGGGCGCCATCCCGCCCTGCTCCGCGATGATCGCGTGCAGCGCGGCATCGACGTCCTTGGCCATGCGCTTCGCATCGCCGCAGACGCAGACGTGCGCGCCGCCCTTGAGCCATGCCCAAAATTCCGCCGCGTTTTCGCGCATGCGGTCCTGGACGTAGATTTTCGCCTCTTGGTCGCGCGAAAACGCCGTGTCCATCCGCGTGAGGACGCCGCTGGCGAGATAGCCCTGCCATTCCTCTTCGTAGAGAAAATCCGTCGCGCGCCGCTGGTCGCCGAAGAACAGCCAGTTCCGCCCGCGCGCGCCGGCCGCCACGCGATCCTGGAGGAAGGCGCGAAAAGGCGCGATGCCCGTGCCCGGCCCGATCATGATGCAGTCGCGCGCGCCGTCCTCCGGCGGTCCGAAGTGCGAGTCCGACACAAACACCGGCACCGGCGTCGTGCCTATATCAGCCCGCTCCCCGAGAAACGTCGAGCACACCCCGCCGCGCGCGCGGCCGTTGGTCTCGTAGCGCACCACGGCGACCGTGAGATGAATCTCCTCGGGATAAACGCGCGACGACGACGCAATCGAGTAGAGCCGCGGCATCAGCTTGCGCAGAAGATCCACAAACTCCTGCGGCGTGAACCGCGCACTCGGAAACTCGGCCAGCAGATCCACAAACTCCCGTTCTTCCAGCCAAGCTGGCAAGTCATCCTTCGTCTCCGGCGCGAGCAGCGACGCGAGGCGCTCGCGCTCGGCCGCGTTGGTCGCTTTGGCCGCAATGACCTCGAGGGCCCGCCGCGTCGGCTTGGAGAGCGCGAGCTTGTCGGTGAGCACCGCGCGCAGTGGCAGCGGCGTGGGCGTGCGCAGGACCGCAGGGGAAACCAGTTCCTCGCCCGTCGCCCCGAGACGCTCCAGGATTTCCGCGACCTCCGCCGGCGCATTGGCCGGAAAAACCCCAAGCGAGTCGCCCGCCTTGTAGGCGAGGCCGCTGCCCCGCAGATCGACGACAAAGTGCCGGGTCTCTTTGGCGGAGCCCGGGCGGTTGAGGAGACGGTTTTCGGTGAGCTTCGCGGGGAACGGGCGATCCTTCGTGAAGGCGGGAGCGGGGCCGGCGGCTTCGGACATGCGAGCGCGGATGAAGGGCGGCGCAACGGAGGCAGGCAAGCCCGCGTTTCGTTCGCACGCCGGCAGGCTTGCAGCGACCCGCGATTTGCCGCCCAATGCCCGGATGGCATCCGCCGAGCCCATCCGCATCCAAAAATACATCGCCGACTCCGGCCTCTGCTCACGCCGGGCCGCCGAGGAGCTGATCGGTTTGCGCGAAGTGTGGGTCAACGGCGCCGCCGCCACCCTCGGCCAGAAGATCACGCCCGGAGTCGACAAGGTCACGGTGAGCGGCAAGCCCGTCCGCACGGTGGCGCAACCGCGCATCACCGTCGTGGTCCACAAGCCGCGCGGCTTCGTCTGCTCCAACGACGACCCCCATCATGATCGCACGGTCTTCGATCTGCTCACGCGCGATCTGGCGAAGCACCGCTTCTTCTGCGCCGGGCGGCTCGATCTGGAGAGCGAGGGGCTCGTTGTCCTTACGACCGATGGTGATCTGGCGAATCGCCTCATGCACCCGTCGAGCGTGGTCGTGAAACGCTACCAAGTCGTGCTCAAGAAGCCCTTCCCCGCCTCTCGGCTCGAGGCCCTCGTGCGCGGCGTCACGGTCGAAGGCGAAAAACTCAAGGTCGAGCGCGCCTCGCTCGTCAATCCCGACGCCAGCGCCAGCTCGACGACGCTCGACGTGCACATGCACCACGGGAAAAAGCGCGAGATCCGCCAGCTCTTCCTCACGCTCGGCTACCAAGTGCATCGCCTCCGCCGTTATCAGATCGGCTCCGTCCAGTTGCGCACCATTCCTTCCGGAGCAGGCGTGGTGCTTAGCCCGGAACGCATCGAGTCGCTGTTTGTCAGTCCTCGCACACCACGCGCCCGCTACCAGGCCCCCGGCCCGGCCAAACCTGAACGCGCTGTCCCCCCCGGTCCCGCACTTTCCGCCCATGAAGACTAGCCTTCCCCTGCTCGCCCTGCTCGCGTTTGCCGGATCGCTTGCGGCCGCTCCGCTCGCCGTCACGACCGCCGTCCACACGCAGCCGAGCGCCGCCTCACCTGCCATCGCCTTCCTCAAGGCCGGCACCGAGCCCGTGCCCAGCGCGGGCGCCAGCGCCCCTGAGGGCTGGCTTGCGATCGATCTCGATGGGCCGTTCGAGGGCTATGTCGAAAACAAAGATCTTTCCAAGGACCTCGACGTAAAGCCCGGCACCAGCATCCGGCTCGCGCCGCGCGCCGACGCCGGTGTGCTCGTCGTCGCCACCAAGGAGGACAAGACCACCATCACCGGCCTGCGGGGCAAATGGACCCAGATCAGCCTCCAGAAAAAACTCACCGGCTACATCAGCACCTCCTCCCCCGCCGCCCCGGCTCCGCTCCCCGTAGGCGCCGCTCCGGCCGCCGCAGCGGCTCCTGCCCCGGGCGGTCCGGCCGTTGCCGGCCAGCCGGTCACGTCACCCGATGCCGGCGGCGCCGCACTGCCCCGCCAGTTCGCCGGCCGCTTCGTCTCGACGCGCCGGCCGCTCGCCCCTCGCCGCCCCTACGACTACGCACTGGTGAACGAGTCGGGTGTGCGCTACGCCTACCTTGACGTCACCCGCCTGCTGCCCACCGAGGAAGTCTCGAAATACGTCGACCGCGAAGTGCTGCTCTTCGGCGCCCCCAAGCCCGCTGCCGACGGCAAGGAGATCGTCGTCACGGTCGAGACGATCCAGTTGCGCTAGCAACGGTGTTCAGGAAACAAGGATAAAGTCGGGGTTTTTGAGGAGGCGGTTGAGGAGGACAGTGAGTTTTCGCATGACGGCGGTGAGGGCGACCTTGGCGGGTTTGCCCCGGTCGCGGAGCCGCTGGTAGAAGGC
>JAEUHC010000004.1 GCA_016794785.1 Opitutaceae bacterium
ACGGAGTCAACGCTCCGAGAGCCAATCGATCTGACGCGAGGCGGGGAGGGGCGGGCGGCCGCCCGCCCCTCCCGTTCACTGGCCAAGGGGAGCTTGCTTTACGCCTCTCCCCTTGGCCAGTGAACCTACAAGAGCCAACGCCGGGACTTGTCATGCCTCCTGCAGAGCCAGGAGTCACGCCAAGCCCCGTCGTGGCTCATCTTTGACGATCGGCAGAAGAAAATGGAAGCGCCACCGCCAAAGTCATTCAAAGAGCTGCTCTCGCGATATGCTGATGGTGAGCGGAATTTCGTAGGCGCAGACTTAGACGAAGATTCAGACAATGATCTGTCGGGGGCTTGCCTCGACGGAATCGATCTTTCGCGGTCGTTTGTTGTCGCGTCCTTCCGAAGAGCGCGCCTTCGCGGGGCCGTTTTCCGAGAGGCGAATGTGAAGACGTGTGATTTTTCCGGAGCCGATCTTACGGGCGCAGATTTTCGAGGTGCTGCGCTGTGCTCGACGAAATTCGCTGGATCGATTGGAGATGGTGTTCGTCTTGCCGGCGCGTTCTACCACAGCCACGAGTTTAAGGATGGCGATCCACTGGATTGGTGATGAAAAAAGAGCCGATCCAGCCACCACAGACAACGACCGGGAGCTTCGCTCCCGGTCGTGTCTGAGTTCAATCGATCTGGCTGCGTGGGAGCCATCCTGACTCCGGCGCGGTTGACGAGCTGGTTTTGCCGAGCAAGCTCTTCCGCATGAAAGGCAAGTTCACCGCGATCATCGAGGAAGCGCCGGAAGGCGGCTACTGGGCTATTTGTCCGGAAGTGCCCGGCGCGAATGGACAGGGCGAGACGGTGACAGAAGCCAAGCGAAGCCTCCGTGATGCGATCCGGCTCATTTTCGAGGATCGTGTCGCCGATGCCCGTCGCGGGCTTCCGAAAGAAGCGATTCAAGCGGTTGTTGCCGTGTGATGAAACGGCGCGAATTGGAGAAGCGGCTCCGTCACGCCGGCTGCTACCTGAAGCGCGAGGGCGGTTCGCATTCGCTCTGGATCAATCCCAAGACAGGCATCGTCGAGGCCATTCCCCGCCACACCGAAGTCAAAGAGCCACTTGCTTGGAAGATCCTCAGATCCCTGGACGCAGGCTGAAAAAGCCGAACAAGCAGGAATGAACTTCCATGTTGCGCGCCGCACGTGCCGTGCGACTCAAAAAGAGGCGATGATTTAAAGCGCGCCGGGGCCGGTTGAATTTTCCGAAGCGGATGGCTCGCGTTTCGTCCGCCGGGTTGATGCCGCGCTGGAGTCGCGACACTCCCGCCATCCACCGCCGCCCTTCCGCCCCGCAGATTCTTTCTGGCCAGCCGGGCTCGTCTCGGCTCGTCTGCTGCCGTGTCCGCCGAGCGCCCCCCTTCCCTCCTCACCGACAGCCAGCGCCGCGTGGTCGGCACCACGATCACGCTGGCCTCTTTTCTCGGCTCCATCGCGCTGATCATCCTCGCGTTCTTCGTGCTTGGGCGGCTGACCGCGTTTTTCTCCGGCGTGATCTGGCCGCTCGCCGTCGCGGGCGTGCTCGCCCTGCTGCTGCGGCCGCTCGTCGTGCGGATCGAGCAGCGGCTGCGTTTCCGCCGCACGTCCTCCGTGATCGTGCTCTATGGCGCGTTCGTGCTTGTGGTGTTCGGCCTGCTCGGCCTGCTCGTGCCGCCCCTCGTCAGCCAGCTTGTGGACTTCATCGCCTACCTGCCGACGCTCTGGGAAAAGGCCTCCGACTATGTGGTCGCGCACTACCCCGGCTGGATCGAACTCGGGAAAAAACAATTGGAAAACCCCAGCGTGAAATCCGCCGTCGAGGGCCTGATGGCCGAGAGCAAGGCGCTGTTCACCCACGCGGTGCCCTCGCTCAAGGCGGCCTTTGGCGGCGTGGTCGATCTCTTCGCCTTCCTCACCCACCTGGCGATCATCCCGGTCTATCTTTTCTTCTTCCTGCTGATGCGCGGCGCCTCCACGCGCAGCCTCGCCGACCACCTGCCGTTCCTCTCGCCCGGGGTGCGCGACGACGTGGTGTTCCTCGTAAGCGAGTTTGTGGACATCATCGAGTCGTTCTTCCGCGGCCAGCTCCTCATCGGCCTGTGCATGGGCGTGCTGCTCGCGGTGGGATTCACGATTGTCGGGCTGAAGTTCGGGCTCTTCGTCGGCCTCGTCTTCGGGCTGCTCAACATCATCCCCTACCTCGGCACCATCCTCGGCCTCGCGGTGACCGTGCCGCTGGCGTTCTTCCAACCCGGCGGCGGCTGGCAGCTCCTCGGGCTGGTGCTGCTCGTGAAAATCATCGTGCAGTGCATCGAGGGCTGGTTCCTCACTCCGCGCATCATGGGCCACTCGACCGGCCTCCACCCCGTGGTGATCATCGTGGCGGTGTTTTTCTGGGGCACGGCCTTCGGTGGGGTGCTCGGCATGCTGCTGGCGGTGCCGCTGACGGCCTTCTTCGTGACCGCGTGGCGCCTTGCGAAGCGGAAATACTTCAACGTCCATGCCTGAGCCGGCGCCGTCGGAATGCGCCAACTGCGGCGCCGCGATCCCGCGCGGCGCGCGCGCGTGTCCCGAGTGCGGCGCCGACGAACGCACGGGCTGGCGCGAGAACGACGCCACGCGCTATGACGGGCTCGATTTGCCGGAGACGGCGTTTGAGGACGAACCGGCGAAGAAAACGGCCGCTCCCCGCTGGCTCTGGCCGCTCGTCGGCGTCCTGCTGCTCCTCGCCCTGATCGCCACGCTGGTCTTCGGACGATGAGCGCCGGCTGGGACGTGCGCCATGGCAAGGGCCTCTGGCTGCCCCAGGCCAGCTGGTGGCTCGACGCGCAGGCGCGGCAGACGCGGTCGTTTGTCACCCACGCGCACGGCGACCACATCGCCCGGCATCGGGAGATCGTCTGCACGCGAGCCACGGCGCGGTTTCTCCGCGCGCGGATCCCGGGCAAGCGCCTCGTGCACGAGTGGAATTTTGGCGAGACGCACCCGCTGGAGTTCGGCCTGCGCGCGACGCTGCATCCCGCCGGCCACATCCTCGGCTCGGCCCAGGTGCTGCTCGAGGGCGACCACGGCTCGCTGCTCTACACCGGGGATTTCAAGCTCCGCCCAAGCCTCGCCGCGGAGCCCTGCGCCACGCCGCGCGCCGACACGCTGATCATGGAGACGACCTTCGGCCTGCCGCGCTATGTGTTCCCGCCCGAGGCCGAGGTTGTCGCGCAAATCATCGCCTTCTGCCAGCAGGCGATCGCGGACGGCGCGACGCCCGTCCTGCTCTGCTACAGCCTCGGCAAAAGCCAGGAAGTCCTCCGCGCGCTCGCGCCGGCGGGACTGCCGGTGATGCTCCACCCGGAGACGGCCCGGCTCACGCAAGTTTACGAGCAGCTCGGCGTCGTCTTCCCGCCCTGGCGCGAGCTGACCGTGCGGGACGTCGCGGGCCACATCGTGCTCTGCCCGCCTCACTCGGCCAGCGTGCTCGGCGACCTGCCCTCCGTGCGCAAGGCCGCCATCACCGGCTGGGCCCTCGACTCCAGCGCGATCTACCGGATGCGCTGCCACGCGGCCTTCCCCCTCTCCGATCACGCCGACTACCCGGACCTGCTGCGTTTCGTCGAACAGGTGCAACCCAAGCGCGTGCTCACCCTGCACGGCTTCGCGCGGGAGTTTGCGCAGACCCTCCGCGCCCGCGGCCTCGACGCCCTCGCGCTCGGGCATGGCAACCAGCTCGAGTTTTCGCTGTCGCCGTAGTTCGGCATCGCGCTCCGCGCCGCGATCGTTTTCTGTGCGCGCCTTCATGCGTTTTTGTTTCTTCCTCCTCGCACTTGCGCTCTCCGCGCTGCCCACCGTGGCGGCGGAGCCGCTCGCACTGCGCGACGGGGAGAAGTTCACCTACAAGGTCTCGTGGGCGATTCTGCCCGGCGCCGGTGAAATCAAGATCGCGGCGCAAAACGATCCCGCGTTCAACGAGCCGCGCCTGCGGGTGACGACCACCACCGCGACGCGCGGGCTGGCGCGCATGGTCCTCGCCTTCGATGCGCGGGCCGAGTCGCTCTTCAATCCCGTCACGGGCCGGCTGGTCTCGCTGCGCGAGTGGAGCCAGCAGCGCGACAAGAGCAACGACCACACGGTGATGTTCGACTACGCCAAAAAGGAGGCGCTCTACACCCGCGCCGGCGAGCCCGCGCCGCGAACCCTCGCGCTGCCCGAGGGCGATCCGATGGACCTCATCACGCAGCTCGTGCAAACGCGGGACTGGAAACTGCAGCCCGGCGAGAAGCGCGACGCCCTCGTGCTCTTCAACGACGACTTCTACGAACTCACCATCCACGCCGCGCGCACCGAGGAAGTTAAGATCCCCCTCGGCACCTTCAACACGATCGTGCTCGAGCCGCGGATGGAACGGACCGCGCCCAAGGGGATGTTCAAGCGCGGTTCGTCGGCGCGAGTGTGGATTTCGCAGGACGAACGCCGGCTGCCCGTGAAGTTCGAGGTCGAGTTCAAGGTCGGCCGGGGCGTCGCCACGCTCGTCCACTACGAGCCGCCGCATGCGAAGAATCCTGGTCCTTAGGGGCGGCGCGCTCGGCGACCTGATCGTCACGCTCCCGGCGCTGGCGCTGCTGCGGGCCCGGTGGCCCGAAGCCCGCATCGAGATCGCCGGCAACGCCACCGCCGCTCAGCTCGCCCGCACCCGCGGGCTGGTGGACGCGGTGCATTCGCAGCACGAGGCGCGATGGAGCGCGCTGTTCGGCGCGCCGCCGTTGCCAAAGGAATTCGCCACCTGGCTCGCGGCCTTCGATCTCATCGTGAGCTGGTGGCCGGACCCCGACGGCGCGCTGCGGCGGCATTTTCCGCAGCACGCCGGCCAGACATTCGTGTGTGGGGAAGCACTGCCGCAGCAGGCTCCCGCCGCGGCGCACTACTGCGCAACGCTGCAGCCGTCGGGCGTCGGCACGGAAAATTTTGTCTATCGCCTCGCCGCCGATGCGCCGCGCCGCCACGGCCTCGTGATCCATCCCGGCAGCGGGTCGCCCCGCAAGAACTGGCCGCGCGAACGCTGGCTCGCTCTCATCGCGGAACTGCCAGCGCCCGTCACGCTCATCCTCGGAGAAGCGGAACTCGAACGCGGGGCGTGGCCGGTGCCAGGCAGCGTAACCGTGCTGCGGCAGCCACCGCTCGAAACGCTCGTCGCACTTCTCGCCGTTTGCCGGCTCTTCCTCGGCCACGATTCCGGCGTGAGCCATCTCGCAGCCGCCTGCGGAGCGCCCTGCGTGCTGCTCTTCGGCCCGACCGATCCGGCTGTGTGGGCGCCGCCCGCTCCACGCGTGAACGTGATCAGACGAGGCCCGACCCTCGACTGCATCGCAGTTTCGGACGTGCTGGCGGCCATCCAAGGTAGCGCGCAGCTTTAGCCCGCGCAGGCCGGCGGAATCATGTTCGGCGCGGGCTAAAGCCTCGCGCTACCCGCCAGCACAAACCGCCACGGCTTCGCCGCCCAGACGGGCCCGGCGTAGTCGATGCCGATACGCGGCGTCGCGAGAATTTTTCCGCGCGGCACGCGCACGCCGCGATCCTCGATCCAGAGGCCGCTCGCCTCGTCGGCCGCGGCGCGGTTGAGCGAACGATCGATGGCGAGCGTCTTGGTCACGCGCCCGGGGCCGCTCGCGCCCTCGACTCCGCGGATGAGCACGGCGGCCGGCCAGTCGCGCGGACCGACCACGAGGTTGAGCATCTCATGGATGCCATAGCAGAGATAGACATACCAGACGCCGCCCGCGCCATACATCACCTCGGTGCGGGCCGTGCGGCCGGCGCGGGCATGGCAGGCGAGGTCGCGTTCGCCCACGTAGGCCTCCGTCTCCAGAATCATCCGCGCCTCGGTGGCGCCGTCGGTCAGGCGTCGCACGAGATGCCTGCCGATCAGCCAGCGCGCGAGGGCCACGGGCTTTTTCTGCTGGAAAACTTCCGGCGCTACCGTCGCTTTCATCGCCGGCCATTCGACCCGACCACACCTTGAACGCAACCGTCCCGCGCTCCACCGCCCCCGCCCGCAAGGCGGACCTCCTGCGCGCCCTGCGGCTGTGCACGACCGAGGGCATCGTCGCGATGCCCATCGTGACCATGTCGCTGCCGGTCAATGTCGTGATGACCGCGCTCGTGGCCAAGACCCTGATGCTGCCCAAGACGACCATCGGGCTCATCAGCGCGCTGCCGTTTCTCGGCAACTTCCTCCAGATCTTCGCGGCGCCCTTCCTCGCCCGCTGGAAGCCGCCCAAGACCGTCTGCGTGATCGCGGCCGCGCTGCACATGGTGTCGTGGGCGCTGCTCGGCGCGCTGCTGCCGCTCCTCCCGCGCGACGATCCCGGCGCGGCGGGCCGCTGGCTGGCCGCGTGGTTTCTGCTCACGAGCATCTTTGGCGCGATCGCCGGCGTGTCGTGGAACGCGTGGATTCAGGAGTGGGTGCCGCACCGCATCCGCGGGAAATATTTCGGCCGGCGCAACGCGATCCTCCAGGTCTCGACGCTCACCTTTCTCCTCGTGGCCGGATGGGCGCTGGCGCACTGGGACTATGGGATCGGGGTCTTCCAGGTCATCATCGTGGGCGCGGTATTCCTGCGCTATTTCTCGCTGCGCTGGCAGTGGATCAGCCCGACCGGATCACGCACGCGGGCGGCCGCCACGCCGCTGCCGTTTCGGGCGCAGCTCGCGGTGGTGCTCGGGTCGCGCTCGCTCCTGGGCTTCGTGGCCTTCGGCGCGGTGTGGGCGTTTGCGGCGAATTGCTTCGGGCCGTTCTACCATACCTTCATGTTCGAGCAACTCGCGATGTCGGCGCTGGAGGTCGGCGTGGTCTCGGTGCTCGCGCTACTGAGCGGCGCGCTCTCGATGCCCGCGTGGGGGGCGCTGCTGGATCGGTTCGGCAACAAGTCGGTGATGACGCTCTCGCTGCTCGTGTGGCAGGCGCAGAATTTCCTCTGGTGCATCCTCACGCCGGAGAACCGCCTGATGCTCTACCCGATGTGGCTGTTCGGCGGCGCCGTGAGCGCGGGCTTCATCCTCGGGCAGTTCACGCTCCTGCTGAAACTGATCCCGCCGCAGGCGAAGAACCTCGCGATCGGCGTCAACGTGGCGGTCGTCTCGCTCGTCGCCGCCATCGCGCCCATCACCGGCGGGGAAGTGCTGACCTGGGCGCTCGCGCGCTGGGACAACGCGCTGGCGGTGCATCAGGTGTGCTTCGCGCTCCAGCCCACGCTCGCGGTCCTGGGCTGCCTGATTCTGATCCGCGTGCAGGAACCGCAGGCCAGCCCGCTCACGATGGTGTTTGGCGCGATGCGCAACATCCGCACGCTGAGCGGCGTGTTCGGCCTGAGTTTCCTCACCCACTATATTTTCTACCGGCCCCAGCGGCCCGGCAAATGAGCAAGCCGCCGCACCTCTTCACGCTCACCGGCAATCTGCTGGCGGAGGACACGCTGGAGTTCGAGACGTGGACTCCGGGCAAAACGCAGCGCGCGCGCCACGCGACGTTCCAGGTCGGCGGCAAGGGCATCAACGTCGCCAAGATGCTCCGCCGCCTCGGCGCGGCGCACACCGCGCTGGCGTTCACCGGCGGCGCGACCGGCCGCGCCTGCGAGGAGTGGCTCCACGCGCAGGGCTTCGCGTGCCGGCTCTTCACCACCACAACGCCCACCCGGCGCGGCACCGTCGTGCGCGACCGCTCGGGCGCGCATGCGGAGACGACGTTTCTCGGCGCCGACTCCCCGGCGGACGCGGCGGCGTTGAAAGCGTGCGGCGATTTTCTCGACGCCCAGCCCGACGGACAGGTGCTCGCCCTGTGCGGGAGTTTTCCCGGCTGGACGAGCCCGGACGCCGCGCCCCTGCGCGCCGCGCTGCAGCGCTGGGCCCGGCGCGGCGCGCTCGTCGCCGACACCTACGGCCCGCCGTTGAACGACCTCGTCGCCGAGCCACTCGCGCTCCTGAAGATCAACGCCGACGAAGCGCGCACCCTGCCCGGCGGAGCGACCGCGGCGCTCCCCTCCGCGCTACATCGCTGGATCGTGACCGACGGGCCGCGGACGGTGCGCTTGCGCGACGGCGCTGGCGCTGAGGAGACATTATTTCCCCCGCCGGTCCGAGAAATCTCTCCCACCGGGTCCGGCGATGTGCTGCTGGCGGTGGTGCTCGAAGCCCTGTTTGTCCGCGGCCGGCCCTTGCGCGAAGCGGTGCTCGAGGCGCTCCCGCTGGCCGCGGCCAACGCCGCGCATCCGGGCATCGCCGAGTTTCCGTGGCCCTCTGAGGTGTAAGCACGCCAAATAAAGCCTTGCGTTCGCTTTCGCCGAAACGCTTATTCCCCGGTTTTCTTTTATGAAAGCGACCATCAAGACCCAAGGGCAGCAGTTCACTGTCACCGAGGGCGACATCCTTACCGTAAACCGCTACCCCGGCACTGAGAAGGGCGCGACCATCGAGATCACCGACGTGCTCGCCGCGGGCGAAGGCGCGTCGTATCGCGTGGGCACCCCGCGTCTTGCGGGCGCCAGCGTCTCGGCCACCATCGTCGAGAACAAGCGCGGCAAGAAGATCGTCGTTTTCAAGAAGACCAAGCGCAAGGGCATGGAGCGCAAGCAGGGCCACCGCCAGGATCTGTCGGTGATCAAGATCGAGTCCATCAAGGCTTAAGCTAAACCAAGGAGACCACTACCATGGCACATAAAAAGGGTCAGGGCACATCGATGAACGGACGCGACAGCGTCTCAAAGCGCCTGGGCGTGAAGCTCTTTGGCGGCCAGTCGGTTCGCGCCGGTGGCATCATCGTCCGGCAGCGCGGCAGCAAGCACCATGCGGGCGAGAACGTCGGCATCGGCCGCGACTGGACGCTCTTCGCGCTCAAGGACGGCCACGTCCAGTTCAACAAAGCGAAGCGCACCGTCTCGGTCGTCACCGCCGCCTGAGCAGTCCGACAGTTCATCTCGTTTTTCGAGGCCGGTCGCCAGACCGGCCTTTTGTTTTGCCCGGGTTTCAACCCTCGCCCTAGTTTGCGCCGATGCCCGATCGCCTCGACGAACTCCGCCGCCAGCGCGCCCTCGTGCAGGAACATCTCGCTTGGCTGGAGCGCGAAATCACCGCGACAGAAGGCAAAGCCGCGCCCAACAAACCAACCGTGGCGACGCCGCTTCCCGCGATGCGTGCGGCCACCCAGGCCAGCGCGCCACTGGACACGCGGGTGGAGGATGTCCTCGCCCACTACCGCAAGGAGCCGGCCACCGTAAAACAGGATGTGCGCAAGGGCTGCCTGATCTATTTCGCCCTCGCGCTTTTCGCCGTCGCGGCGGTCGTGGCGCTTTTTTATTTCACGCTCGGCCCGAAGTAAGCGCACGCGCCGGAGATTTTCCCGAACCGCCGCGCGCGGCGTGGGTCTAGGACGCATTGTCCCATCTCGTCGCGCCCATTCCCCCGCCCGCCACCGTTTCCGCCCAGCCGACTGCGGCGCCGGATTGGATCGATGTGGCCCGGCTGTGCCGGCGGATTTGCCTGCTCGTCGAACGCGGCGAAATCGCCGAGGCTGATCGCCTGCGCACCGGGGAATTCTCCGCGGCCGTCTCGGCGCTCCGCGCCGCCGGCACGGACGGCGCGATGTTCGCGATTGAGGCCGAGCGCCTCGCGCACGCGACCCTGATCGCCGAATTTCTCGCGCCCCTGCTCGCCGCGCGCCTCCAGCCCGCGGCGCGGCGCGACATGCCGGCTCCGTCTCTCGCACGAATCGCCGCGCTGACGCCGGAACCGGCCGCGCCCGCCCGCTCCGCGGCTCCGGGCAACATCGCTGATTTCATCGACGAAATGCTCGCGCGCGAACACCCCGCGCCCGCCTCCCGCGATCAGCGCGCCTCATGAACCATTCCAGCCCGGCTCAGCCTCAACCACCACCCAACAAAGAAATCCATCCATGACGACAGCCACCCTGGAAAAGCCCGCCGCAGCCACCACGGCCCCCGGCGCCCCCGCCTCCCCTCCGTCCCGTGCCGCCGCGGCCAAGATCATTTTGCTCGGCTTCGATCTCGGCACCAACAAGTCCTGCGCCCTCGCCGGTCCGCCCGGGAGCACCGACATCGTGGTCAGCAAGGTCGTCCCGACCGTCGTCGGCTACGTGAAGGACGGGATTGTCGACGGCATCATCGCCGGCAACGCCCAGGTCCTCCACGGCGAGGAGGCGCTCCGCCACATGCTGCACGTGCGACTCGTCGCGCCGGTGGCCGAGGGCGTGATCGCCGATCCCGCGGTGGCGCGGGATTTTCTCCGCCACATCCGCTCGCTCGTCGATCCCAGCGGGCAGGCGGAAATCCGCGCCGTCATCGGCGTGCCCGCCAACGCCGGGGCCGCCGCCCGCGACGACATCCGCCGCTGCGCCCAGGGCATCTTCGATCGCGTGCTGCTCATCCCCGAGCCGTTTCTCGCGGCGCTCGGCTTCCGCGACGACTCGCGCGTCAACCAACCCAACTACCTCGATCCCGTGGTGAACTCGCTCTTCATCGACATCGGCGGCGGCACCAGCGACCTCTGCCTCGTGCAAGGCTACTTCCCGACCGCCGAGGATCAGATCAGCGTCCCCTTTGCCGGCGACGCCATCGACGCCGCGCTCCACGCGGAGCTCGATCGCGTCTATCCCAACAACGGCCTCTCCCGCCACCGGGTCCGTGAGCTCAAGGAGACGCACGGCTACGTCGGCCCCTCGCGCAAACCGATCGAGGTCAAGGTCGTCATGGGCGGCAAGGCGCACACGCTCGAACTCGGCGACGCGCTCGCCCGCGCCGGCAACGCCCTCATCGAGAAAATCTATCCGTCCCTCACGCGCCTGATCGAGCGCGCGTCCTCCGATTCGGTGCTCGCCCTGCTCCAGAACATCGTCGTCACCGGCGGCGGCTCGCAGATCCGGGGCATCGACGCCGTGCTGCAAAAAAAGCTGACGGACGACGGCTACGAATCGCCGAAGGTGAAACTCGCCGGCCAGGACTTCAAACGCTACGTCGCGATCGGCGCCCTCAAGGCCGCCCGCTCCGCGCGCGAGAACCAGTGGCAGGTGCTGCTCGGGTGAGCGGCTCACACCACCGCTGCTGAACCTGCGCCGCGCCATTCGGCGCGGCGCGGGTCACAGATAAACCAGCACGCAGGCCGTGATCGCGAGCGCGACGGCGCAGGCGCCGGCGGCGATCGCCCAGAGCAGGTTCCGCCGCTGCGCCGCGATCGCCAGCGTCGAGAGGATCACGCCCATCTGCGCCGCGAGCATGCCGTAGAAAAACCGGGCGCTGCGCCGCTGGTGCCGCTCGGCGGCCAGGTTGCTCTTGCGCACCTGCAATTCAAAGAGCTCCGCGATCGTCAGGTTGAGGCAGGCCTCGGTGTCGTAGCGCCCGGAGGCTGATTTTGGGAACGTCCGCCATGCGCGGCAGCTTGCGCCGGGCGAAAGTCACGGCAACACCTCAAGCGTTCCCCATGAAATTCCTCCCCACCCTCCTCTCCACCGCGGCGCTGCTCGCCGCTCCGCTCCCTGCCGCTGAATTCCACGTTGATCAAGCCGACGAGTTTGCGCGCCTCGTGCCGCCCGGCGCCAAGGTCGCCAAACTCGCCGGCGACATGGGCTTCATCGAAGGCCCCGTCTGGGTAAAGACCGACGGCGGTCATCTCGTTTTCAGCGATATTCCGAACAACGAGCTCAAACGCTGGAGCGCCCCGGGGGCCTCGCGACTTTCCGCCAGCCGAGCCAGAATGCCAACGGCAACACCCTCGATCTCACGGGCCGGCTCGTGACGTGCGAGCACAGCGGCCGGCGCGTGGCCGTGCTTGAAAAGGACGGCATGCTGCGCACGGTCGTCGATTACTTCGAGGGCAAGAAGCTCAACTCGCCCAACGACGTGGTCGTGAAGTCAGACGGCACGCTCTGGTTCACCGATCCGGAATACGGGCTGAAGACCGACCCGGCCACCAAGCAGCGCGTCGGCAAGGAGCAGCCCGGCAACTACGTCTATCGCCACGATCCCAAGACCGGGAAGACCACCGCCGTCGTGAAGGATTTCGTGCAGCCCAACGGCCTCGCGTTTTCCCCCGACGAGAAAAAACTCTACGTGGCCGACTCCGGCACGCCGCGGCACATCCGTGTCTTCGCCGTCGCGCCTGACGGCACGCTGAGCGGCGGCGCCGTTTTCTGCACGATCGACAAGGGCGGACCCGACGGCATCCGCGTGGATCGCGACGGACGCGTGTGGTCCAGCGCGGGCGACGGGGTGCAAATCTTCGCGGCCGACGGCCGGCGCATCGGCAAGATTCTCACGCCCGAGGCGGCCGCCAACCTTTGCTTCGGCGGCAGCGACGGAAAGACCCTGTTCATGACCGCCCGGAAATCACTCTACTCCGTGCCGGTGCTCGTGACCGGCGCGGCCCGCTGAAAACCGAGCCAACTCAGAGACGATACGAAGGCAGCAGCGAACCACGCCGTGGCGGCTCGATGCGCTGCACCGGCACACGCGGAGTCGCGGCTCCAGGGCGCAATTGCTGCTCGAACTTCAAAAGGTCGGTCGGCGAAGGCACAGCCGGCTGGTCCGCCGGGCTCGTCCACGCGACGAGCTGGCCGCGCAGGAAAACCACCTCGGCCTTGCAGTCGTAAATGCCGACCTCGAAGTCGCGGCCGCGGCTGGCGAAAAGGTGATCACCAAGCACCGCGCTGGCCTGCTCGGGGGTCATCCCGGGTTTCAACTTCTCCCACGAATCCGCCGCCGCACTAGCCGCGGGAGCGGCCAGGATCGCGAGCGCGAGGAAGTGGCGACGGGAGAGAAACATTGTTCCTCCAATCGACCCCCACCGCCGAAACCTAAGTAAGAATACGCGCCGCGGGCGGGCCCGGATCAGCTCTCGGCGCGGGCCTTGGCGTCGGCCTCGATGAGCTTGTTGAGCTTGTCGAGCGTCGCCCGCACGCGGGCTTTGACCGCGGGCAATTCGGCCGCGCTGGCCACCTTCTCGTTGGCGAAAAGGTAGAACTTCATCTTGGGCTCCGTGCCGCTGCCGCGCGCGGCGAACGAGTAGCCGTTGGCCAGCGTGACCACATAGAGATCCTGCTTCGGGATCAGTTCGCCGTCGGCGTCGCGGATGTCCTCGCGGCCGAAGTCCTGGAACTTGGCCACCGCCACATCTCCGAACGCCTTGGGCGGGCTCGCGCGGTAGGTCTCGAGGATGCGCTTGATCTTCGCGTTGCCGCTCGCGCCCTCGTAGTAGATGTTGATCACGCCTTCGAGGTAGAAGCCGTAGCGGAGGAAAATCTCGTCGAGATACTCGGGCACGGTGAGACCGCGGGCCTTCACCCAAGCGCAGACCTCGGCAAACATGAGGCAGGCGGAATTGCCGTCCTTGTCGCGCAGGTAGTCGTTGGGCAGGTAGCCGTAGCTCTCCTCGGTGCCGAAGACGTAGAAAGTGCTGTGCTGCTGGAGCAGCTTCGCGCGCTGCTCGAACGGCGTCGCCTCATAGTCGAAGCCCGGCCCCATCGCGGCCCGGAGCTGCGCCTCGTAGCCGCCCATCTTTGCCGCGATCCACTTGAAGCCGGTGAGGGTGTTGATGACCTTCACGCCGTGGCCGCGGCCGATGGCGTCCTGCAGGCGCGTCGTCACAAACGTGTTGATGATCGCGGCGCGCGGCGAACCCTCGCGCGGAATCCAGCCGAGCTCCTTGTATTTGGTGAGGCGGTAATCGGTGAGCAGCGCGCCGATTTGATTGCCGGACAGAAGCTCGAGCTTGCCGGCGCGGTTGCGCACCGCGCAGCCCATGCGATCCGCATCGGGATCGGTCGCGAGCACGACGTCGCCCCCCTCGCGCTCCGCGAGCGCCACGGCGCGCGACAGCGCCTCGGCGTTCTCGGGGTTCGGCGACTTGACGGTCGGGAACCGCGCGTCGCCGGCGAGCTGCTCAGGCACGGGCACGACTTCGCAACCCGCGTTCTTGAGCAGCGGCAGCGAATGCACCGCGCCCGTTCCGTGGATGTTGGTGAAGACGACCTTCAGTTTCGTTTTCTTGAAAACGGAGACGTCGAGCGCGGCCTTGGCGGCGACCGCAAGGTAGGCTTCGTCGGCGTCGCGGCCCAGCGTGGTGACACCGTCAAGCTTCGGCGCGAGGAAGCGGCCCAGCTCGGCGAGCGGCACGGCGTTGACCTCGGAGACGATACCCTTGTCGTGCGGCGGCACGACCTGCGCGCCGTCGTCGAAGTAGGCCTTGAAGCCATTGTCGTGGGGCGGATTGTGGCTCGCCGTAATCACGACGCCCGCGTGGGCCTTGAGCCAGCGCACGGAGTAACTGAGCTGCGGCGTGGGCCGCGGGCCGTCGAACACGAAGGCCTCGCCGCCGAGCTGCGTCCACGTCGAGGCCGCGAGATTGGAAAAATGCCGCGAGAAATGCCGCACATCGTGCGCGATCACGAGACGCGGGCGCGCGGAAGATTTTTTCTGCGCGAGGTATTTCGCCGTGTAGCGGTGCAACCCGACCACGGCGCGGATGAGCGTGAAGTCGTTCAGCATGTTGCTGCCGATCGCCGCGTGTTCGGGCGAACCGGTGGCGGACAGCGTGCCGGTCTCCGCGCTCGCGGGGACGACCCCGATGGTGCGGCCGCGCATGCCGCCGGTGCCGAACTCGAGGAAACGGTAGAAACGGTCGTTCAGCTCGCCCCACGCGCCCTTGGAAACCAGCTCGGCGATGCTCTGCTCGGCCCAGCCGGGCAGCTTCGCGGCGAGAAACGCCGCGATATTCTCGGCCGTGGCGGGGAGCAGGTGGCCCGCCTTGGTGGCGGCGGTGATGGCATCGGTAAGCGTCATGTTGGGCGATGAGCGAAGGCGGTTTTTCAGGCCAAGACGAGGCCGCTTTGCACGGCGGGTTTGGACGCGAGGCGGCGCCACGCGTCGGCAAACGAATCCTCGTCGTAGCCAAACAGCGGCGAAACCTCGATCGGGAAGCCGGGGAGCCCCCTGGCGTCAGTCTCGATCGCGGCGCCATTGGCCGCGAGCCAGCGCGCAAACTGCCGCAGCTGATCGTCGCGGCAGGTTTGCGGAGAATCGACGCCCTCGGCGTTCTTCACCGGCGAGAAATCATCCGCGCGCCGCGTCTCGACCACAATGGGGTGGCGCGCAAACGGGATCGCATCGAAGACGAACATCTCGAACTTCACGCCGTTGGCCTTCTCGGGTTTCACGAGCTGCCCCGCGGCATCAAGGCAGGGAATTTTTTTATCGGCGCGATGAAAAGGCAGCGCGACGCCCTCGCCGCCCGAGGCCATGCGTCGCACAAATTCTCGGTCGAGCAGATGAATCGCGATGTTGCCCGCCGGGTAGCGCAACCCGCCGGCCGCATCCGTCTCCCGCTGCATCGCCATCGGCAGATCCGAATACTCCACCACGACGAGCTTGCCGTGCTGCGTGCAGAAGTGGCCCACCTTCTCCTCGGCGTAGGCCTTCGTGACCATCTTGCTGGACATCTCGGACCCGCGCGCGAGGTGCCAGCCGATGAAGGCTGGGTCGATGCAGCGGACGAGCGGATTATCGACCTGGAAATAACTCAGGATGTCCGCGCCTTCGCGCTTCATCAGATCCAGCGCGCCGCTGCGCTCCAGCGCGCGGAGCGATCCGCCGTGGCCGTCGGGCGAGAGCGCGATCGCATGGGGGGCCTCGAGGAGAATCTTCCCGGAAAAATCCACCGCCGGCATCCGGCCCTGACGGAAGCAATGCACCCGGGCCCGATCGAGGCCGAACCACTTGTGCTCCGCGAAAAACGCCTCCGTCGCGTCGTGGTTCGCGTGGCTCGTCATGATGAACCAGTGCAGCGGTTTTCCGTAGCGGCGGCCGGCGGCGAGAATCTTCTCGGCAAAGACATGGAACAGCGGCTTCCGCAACACGGGCGTCACGGGAAACGTGCCCTTCGGCCCGTCGTAGCCGAGCCGCGTCCCCTGCCCGCCCGCCACCGTGAAGGCCGCGACCCGTCCGGCCGTCAGCGCCACCTCGCCCGCGGCCTTGGCACGGGCCCACGCCGCGGCGTCGCCGCCGTTGGACGGGTGGCGTTCGTAGGGCGCGGGCGCCAAGCCGTCGAGGCTGGCGCCGGCGCCGGCACTTTTTGCCAGCAGGGTGCGCGTGAGCCGCGCGATTTCCGCGAGATCGATCTCCGCGGCCTCGGCGAGCAGGGCTTGCTGCTCAAGCGGGCTGCAGCGATCAAAATGGGCGAACACCTGCCCCTGCCCGGCCCGCGCGAATTGCTCAATCAATGGATAGCTTCCCATGGAAAGCTGCGGAGCGAATCAGCGCGCCGGATCGAAGCGAATGATTATTTCGTCCGGCCGGCCGTAGCCGAGCTGCTGGCGGATGACGCGCGCCACGAAGTCCGGATCGCTTTTGAGCCGGCGCAGGGTCTCCTCCTGATCACGGAAGCGCGCCTGCGCCGCCGCCAGCCGCGCCTCGCCCGCCGCCTGCAGCTGTTTGAGCTGGCGATACTCCGCCCGCGCCTCGAGGAACATCGCCCCGGCCCACACGCCGAACCCCGCCAGCAAACCGGCGTAGAGGAGGACGATGAAGCGGCGCGACGTCACGGTGGCCCCGGATCAACGGCGCGGCCCCGCGGCGAGTAAAGGACATTTAAAAACCGGGGCTGAGACGGGGTTAAAGCGCGGCCCCTCGGGTGCCGATAGCAGGGTTACTACCCACGATGTATCAGAGTTTCTACGGATTCGCGGAGATGCCTTTCAACATCACCCCGGATCCACGCTTCCTCTACCTGAGTCCGACTCACCAAGAGGCGCTCCAGCACCTGAAATACGGGGTGATGGAGCGCAAGGGGTTCATCGTGCTCGTGGGCGAGGTGGGCTGCGGCAAGACCACGCTCTGCCGCCGGTTTCTCAACGAGCTCGATCCCGCGCGCTTCGACACCGCGCTCATCCTCAATCCGCGCCTCACCGAGACGCAGATGCTCAAGGCCATCCTCACTGAGCTCGGCGAGACGGATCACGGCAGCAACCCGCACGATCTCGTGTCGCAGGTAAACCGCGTGCTGCTCGATCGCATCGAGCGCAACCGCGACATCGTGCTGATCATCGACGAGGCCCAGAACCTGACCTTCGAGGTGCTCGAGCAGATCCGGCTTCTTTCCAATCTCGAGACCGACAAGCAAAAGCTCCTGCAAATCGTGCTCATGGGGCAGCCCGAGCTGAAGCAGATGCTCGCCCGCGATGAGCTGCGCCAGCTCCGGCAGCGCATTCTCGTCCACTACGAACTCCGCCAGCTCACGCCGAGTGACCTCGCGCACTACATCCAGCACCGTCTCACGCTGGCCGGGGGCAATGGCCGGCCGACGTTCACCCGCTGGGCCCTGCGCGCCCTCCACCGCCGCAGCGCCGGAATCCCCCGCATCCTGAACAACCTTTGCGACAAGGCCATGCTCTCAGCCTTCATCCGCGACTCCGACGAGGTGAATTTCTGGGATGTGCGGCGCGCCGCCCGCGAAGCCGACACGCTCACCCGCTGAACGCCGCCGCCATGAGTCTCATCAACGAAGCCCTGAAGAAAGCGCAACGCGCCCGGCACGACGGCACGGAAGACACACTCGCCGCCATCGGTGGCGACGCCCCTGCACCTGCCATCCGTCGACCGGCGGAAAAATCCAGCACCGCACTCGTCCTCGGCGCCGGAGCGCTGCTCATCGTGGTGCTCTCGGTGATCGCCACTGTTTTCCTTGTGAACCGGCCGGCCGCACCCAAACCCGCTGCAGCCGTCGCCGCCGTGCCACCGCCGGTTTCCGTCCCTGAACCCGTGGCGGTCAAGCCAGAGCCGGAGCCGGCACCTGTGATGGCTCGCCCCGCCGAAATTATCACCCCGGCGCCGAAGCCCGCCACCGTCTCCGTGGCGCTGCCTGCGGTCGCTGAAACGAAACCCGTCGAGCCCAGCCCGGAAAAGCCCGTGAAGGCCGCAGCGACCCCGCCTCCTCCCGCTCCACCCGCACAACCCGCCACCGCAGCGACGCCGCCAGCCAAGCCCGCATTTGTCGCTCCGGTCATCACCGCGGTGCTGCCTCCCACCAAACCAGACGCGCGCATCGCCGATTTCGTGGAATCAATCCGTCTGACGAGCATCCGCGGCGCGGGCGCCGACGGCCGCGTGCTGATGAACAACCGTGTTTACCGCGTGAACGACACTGTCGATCGCAGCCTCAACCTTAAGCTCACCCAAATCGCCACCGACAGCCTCACGTTCACCGACGCCAACGGGTTTACCTACGTGAGGAATTTCTGAGCCTGCTCCGCGCAGTCGTTCACGGCGCGAGCGACTGAATCCACTCCGCGATCAAGCGCACGCCGTCAGGATCGGAGGCGCGGCTGGCGACCGGGGGCATCTGCCCGGGGCCCCGCAGCGCCATGCGCGGCAGAATCACGCTCCGGCCCGCCGCGCCCGGCGCAATCACGCGGGCATCGGGAATGCCGAGATCGCCGTGCTCCGGGCGCTCGCCGAGCGCCGCCATGCGATCACGCGGCACTCCCCACTCGAAGTTGATCGCGCTGTTGCCGCCGCCCGAGACGGTGTGGCAGTGCGCACAGTTGACCGCGAGATAGCTGCGCGCCCGCACCTCGAGCGAAGCCTTCGTGTCCGCGGTCGCCGCATAGCGCGCCAGCAGCTCCGGGGAGCGCGGCAGCAAGGTCGTGGCCGGAGCCGTGCGTTGCTCGCCATAGTCCTCCGCGATCTGCCCTCCCCGGCGACGCCCGCCCGCCGGGCGCGGCGCTGCGTCGTGCAGGAGCCCCATCGCTTCCCAGCGCGCGAGCTGGTCTCCCGTGTTGAGCTGGGCCTCGCGCAGAGTGAGTGAAAACGTCGCCTCGCGCGTGTGGCACATCAGGCACTCGGCGCGGCTCGGCACGCGCCACGGGTTGCCGTCGCGCAAGGTGAGATCCGCGCCGCCCTTGTCGGCGAGCGTGGCGTCACGCTGCGCTGCGTCCCACACATAGGTGTAGCCTGCCCAATCACCCTGCGCCCGCGCGAGAATTCGCGTCTCGATCCGGCGACCCGCGACACTGAGCGTCTGCGCCAGCACGGTGCCATCAGGCGCCTCCCAGGTCTTGCCGTTGATGTCGATGGCACCGCCCGCCGGCACGGCGAGATGGTGGGTTCCCGTTCCGCCATCGTGCCAGCCGGGAGAGTTGATGGCATAGGCAAGCACGCCGACCGCGGGCGTCAGTCCGGCGGTGTCAGAAAACAGTCCCGTCGCACTCAGCCGACGTGGAAAAGGCGCTACCGGCGCCACGACCGGTCCGGCGCGCACCAGGCGATGCACGCCTCCGGAAACTTGTTTGTTGGCGCGGGGCGAACCGTAGTCCGTGAGCACGATTTCGCCGGCCGCGTCGGCCGTGACGTGGGTGAGCGCAAGCGGCGTGTCCACGAGTTCGCGCGTCCACTCCAGCTTCGTGCCGTCGTGCTTCGCCGCCCAAATACGACCGGTGTTGAAGTCGCCAAACACATACGCACCGACCAACTCGGGAAAAAGTTTTCCGCGGTAAACGATGCCACCCGTCAGCGAGCGAAACTCCGCGTGCGAAAACTCCAGCGTCGGCGGTGTCACGGGCGTCGGCCCCACGGGACGCGCGGTGCTGAAGCGCCGGCTGCCCTCGTAAGCGCTCCACCCGTAGTTGGCGCCGCGCCGCACGAGGTGCGCATACTCCCACGCGTCCTGCCCGTTCTCGCCGCACCAGAGCTGGCCGCTCGCGGCGTCGAAGGTCAGCCGCCATGGATTACGCAGGCCATAGGCCCAGGTCTCGGGCGCAAAGCGCTCGTCGCCCACAAACGGATTGTCCGCCGGCACCGCGTAATTCTTTCCCGGCGCAGGGCGATCCACGTCGAGACGGAGGATCTTCGAACGCAGCGTGCGCGGATCCTGGCCCACGCGATCCTTGTCGCTGTCGGACGTGCCGTCCCCGCTCGTCACGAACAGCATCCCGTCCGCCCCGAAGGCAAGGGCGCCGCCGTTGTGGCCGTCGCTGGGCCACTCGATGATCACGAGCCGGGTCGCCGGATCAGGCCGGCCCTCGCGCACGGTGTAGCGCACGAGGCGCGAGAAGCGCGGCTTCTCCGCGCGCGGGCCGTTGGCCCCGAGGAAGACGAAACCGTTTTCCGCGAAGCGCGGATGAAAAACCAGACTGGTAATCTGTTCGCCGGGATCGAGGAGCACCTCGGCATCGCCGCCGTCGCTCTCGTGGCGGAAGCGACCGAGCCTCACCCCACCACCCCACCCGCCTTCCTGATCGAGGAACCACATCCACTGGCCGTCGGGACTTGGCGCGAGCGCGACCATGGATCGGGCGGCGAGCCGCGGCCACGCCCGCGCGGTGGCGAAGCCGGTCGGGGCATCGGGGGGCGTGAGCAGGCTTGTGCCCGTCCACGCCGGCCGCCCCAGGGCGGGCGGGCCGAGAAACGTGAGCGGCGCGAATTCCGCCGTGCGATGGTAGCTCGGCCGCGTGAGCGCGACGGCCGTGGAGAGTTCCTGCGCGGCGCGCGCACCGTTGACGCGTGCGAAATTCACCTGCCACGTCTCGCCCACCGCGGGCCGGCCGCCGGTCAGCGCAAAGTCGCTCCACGGGATGCGCCCTTCGACCATCCAACCCTGGTCGCGGTCGGACGCATCGTTGATCGTGCCGCGCACGGACACGCGCAGCTCGACGTGGAAGCGGTCGCGTTTCACCACGTCAGCCAGAGTGCGCACGCTTTCGGCCGAGGGAAAAAACGCATCGAAGATCGCGCCGTGCGGATTGAACTCGAACTCGTAGTAGCCCGCGTGCCGCTCGGAGGGTTTCAGGAAAATCTCGAACACGTCGTCGTTCCACATCGGGCCGTCGTGCGCGGTGACGGCGTTGGCGATGTCGACGTCGTCCATCTCCGCGAGGAAATAGAGCCACTCGCGATCCCAGAGCACGCGGGCGCGCGTGCCCTCGCGCGCGGCGGGCGCATCCGGGAGCCACGGCAGGCGAAAGCCGTCGACGATCTGCGCGTCGCGCCACACGACGTCGTCGCCTCGCCCATCAATCACGGGCGGCGTGGCGGCCCAGCGGCATTCGTAGCGCGGCGTTTCCACAGCGACCGCAGCCGCCGCCATGAGGGGAAACAAGCAGGACGTCCGCAGAATCGGTTTCATGGCTGGAGAAAGTGTGCGAGAAATTGAAACGCCTGCTCGTTCGATTCCACCGTGGGCGAATGCGCCGGCCGATTCGTCATCGCCACGCGCTGCTCGTAGCCGAGAAAGCGGTTCACCGCTACGGCGTGGTTGAGCGCCCGCCAGCGCGCCGGCCCGTCCTCCGATCCGCCGGACACGAGAAAGGGCCGCGGCGCCATCAGCGCGTGCAGCTCATGCAGATCGTGGCCCTCCTCGACGATCGTCTTGTAGGCGCCGGTGCGCGGACTGGCGGGTGTGATCAGCCCGCGAGCCCGGGTGCGCGCTGGGTCGAGACCGAGATACCACGGCTCCCAGTAGTTCACCCCGGGCCGCGTCTCGTCGAAGACGACGCCGCCATCCGACCACACGGCGCAGGTAAACTTCTCATACAGGCACGAGGCGAACATCGCCCACTTGCCGCCATAGGAGTGCCCCATCACGCCGATGCGCGCCGGATCAACCTCGGGGCGCTGGGCGAGCGCCGTGTGACAATTGGCGGCGAGATAGGCGTAGTAGCTAAGCGGCTGACAACGAGCACCGCGAAGATCCGGCTGGTAGGCATCATCACCCGGCGTGCCAATCGCGAGGGTGACGAAGCCGCGGCGCGCGAGTTGGAGCGCAAAGTCGCGGCCCTGGCCGCGCTCGCCGGTCGTCAGCATGCGCTTCGCCTGTCCCTCAAGCGGCCGCGGCCCGTCGTAGGCGACACTCACTTCGGGCGCGTAGAAGACCACAAGCACCGCCGGACGGCGTGTGCCCGCGGCGCCCGGCGGCACGAGCAAAAAACCGTGCTGCATCACGCCCGGCGCCACTTCGATCTCCACGCGGTGCTGCACAATGTCGCCGCGGAGCTGGCGCTCGGAGAGCTCGACCCGCGGCCGCGCCACGAGCGGCGGCCACTCACCCATGCGCGTCTGCCAGTAGGCGAGAATCTCCGCGCGCCGTGCGGGCCATTCCGCGGGCGAAGCGACCGCGCGGCCATCGTGGAAGCGCAGCGGCGAAGCATAGCCGCCAAAGTGACCGGCGTGCTCCGGCGGGGGGGAAAAAAAGGGCCGCAGCGACGCCGGCATCTCCTGCGCGCGAAGCGGGACCACGCCCAGCGCAGCCGACGCCAGCAGCCCAAGCCACACGCCCCGGATCATCGCTTGGCTTCGTTCACCAGCGGCTGCGTCCAGGCCGTCTCAAACTCGCCCGCGACACTGCCGTTCACCTTGGGCTTCGACGAAACGATCTTGGCGCGCACGTAGAGTTCGTCGCCCTGCAAGGTGTAGCTCACGCGGGCGCCGTCGGCCTCGGCAAGCACGGCCCCGACATCCTTGCTGTAACGGCGGTGCGGCAAGGTGCGGGCCGGGCCTTTGCCGATGGGCGCGAGCAGCTCCGTCTTCGGATCGTAGCCGCGGCGGGTGCCGATGAATTGCGTGCGGTAGGTCACGCCCGGCTCGGCCTTGATCGCGAGGCTGAGCGTGCGGCCCTCGCGCTTCACGTCGTCGAGCGTGACGCCGGACGACGCGTAGAAATCGCCGGCCTCCATCGCGAGCACGATGGATTCGGCCGTGAGATGCCGCGCCCGGACCATCACCCAGCCACGGCCCACGTTGCTCTTGCCCAGACCGATGGTGTGGTAGTGGTGCGAGTCGTCCGTCCCGACGCCAAACATCGGCTCAAGGCCCAGCTCCGCGAGCCGCACGGTGAGGATCGCGTCCCACATCGCATCCATACTGAGGCGGGCGGCGTCGCCCTCGTTGTCCACGCCCGGGTGACCGTTATAGACTTCGAAGAACCGCTCACCCTTCACGCGCATGAGTTCCTCCGCGGTGATGCCGGAGCGAAAATTGGGGTGATTGAGATGGAGGAGCATCGGCTGTCCGGTCCGCTTGCGCTGTTCATTCACGGCATCGACCGTCTGCTGCATGATGACCGTCGCATCCTCGCCGGCGATGGCCGCGACGTTCTCGCGCGGGTTGGTGAGGTTCATGTGCACGGGGCCGGTCCGCTCGGGCAGGGTGTCGGTCTTCGGGCGTTTCCAGTTTGAGGTGATCTCGAGGCCGGGAATCATGAGGAAACGGCCGGGCTCCTCGAGGAGGGAGCGATACTCGTCGAGCGGTTTGAGGCGCACACTGCGCTTGCCGTTGGCCTCGCGGACTTCGACCCAATCAGGACCGAAACGCCGCAGATATTTTTCCAGCACCATGCCGCCGCCGCGATCGTTGGGCACGCCGCCGATCGCGACAGGCAGCTTCAGCTCCAGCCAGCGCTGGCCCTGCTGAAGCACGTTGTGATCGGAGATGGCGAGGAAATGGTAGCCCTCGCGCTTGAACCAGTCGGCGATCATCTCGGGATAGTCGTCGCCATCGCTCCAGAGCGAATGGGTGTGGAGGTTGCCTTTGAACCAACGGGGTTCGGCGGCACCCAGGCCACCGGCCAGCAAGCAGACAACAAGGGCGGCGCACTGCGCGCGCGCGAAAGGGAAGCGGGGCATGGGCGGAGCGTTGGAGCGGGGCGCGCGATGACAACCCCGATTCATCCGGTCCGCGCACTACGGCGGGAGAAGCCCGAACATCACCGCAATCGCCTCCTGCCGCACGGAGAGCACGGCGCGGAGATCCTGCTGGGCCCGGGCGAGCTTCTCGGCGTTCTGCCGCTGCACCTCGCCAAGTCGAGAGAGCCGGGAGCGCACTTCGGCATCCGGCAGACGATCCATCACGGCGACGCGGAGCGCCTCGCGCTCAGGACCGCCGCCGTCCTTGCGATCCGGCTTTTTACCCCGATCCAAAGAAGGGACAGAAACATTTCCGCCCGCCGCGCGCCGCGCCTCATCCAGGCGAGTGATCCGCTCAGCGACCACGGCCCATTCCTCGTCGTCGGGAATCTCCAAACGCTCGCGCAGGCGCTCCAGTGTGCGCGCCTGGGCATCACTCGGCGCCGGTTTGCCCTCTTTCTTGAATTCCTTCTTGAGTTCCGGCAGGTCGCCGTCAGCAGCCCGGCGCAGCTCGCGGCGTTCACCCTTGGGAATCTTGTCACTGTCGGCTGCAAACAGCGGCAAGGTCACGCTCACAAAAACAATGGCACAGGCGCAGGAGGCGGCGAAGCGGAGGGATTTCATGGGGCGAACGCAGCCAAAGACGAGCGGGAGGGCGATCCGTTACGCGAGTTTCCGTCCCTGCTCTCACGAGCAGGGCAACGCGGAGTTTAGAAACGCCCGCTCACGCCCGCCACGACCTTGGCCACGACGATGCGGGTCTGGTTCGGACGATCCTTGGAGCCGACCCAGGTCTCGGTGATGGGTGATTTATTGAGGTTCTCGATGTCGCAGTAGATCGCGGTGCGGCGGCTGAGGTTGTAGCGCGTCTTCAGGTTCACCTGCAGCTTGGGTTCCTGATAAACGAGGAGCGCGGGGTTGGCGCTGTTGGTGACGAGATACTCGCTGCGCCAGACGGCGTTGAGCCGGATGTTCAGGCCGTGACCGAGGTAGGTGAGCGCGACGTTGCCGGTCTTGGGGACGAAGCCCGCCACCGTCGAGATCGTGGTCGCGCCACCGTAATCGCCGCGCGTGAGCAGGCGCGTGTAGTTGGCGTAGACGCCGAAGCCGCGCCAGAATCCGGGCAGGAAGGTGAACTGCTGCTGGTAGGCGAGTTCCAGGCCGCGGTATTTGGCGCTGCCGCCGTTGCGCGTGGTCGAGATGCGGTAGCCTACATACTGGCCGTCGAAGCCGTTGTCGTTGCCGGGCTGGACGAACTGGCTGCTGTCGGTGAACTGGAAGCCGTCGACCTGCTTCATGAAGGCGCTCGCGGAGAGCTGGCCCACGGGCTCGAAGTAATACTCCACGGTCGCGTCGAAGTTGTCCGAGTATTGCGGCTGCAGCGCGGCGTTGCGAATCGTGACGGTCTGCGCGGTCTCGTTGATGGTGTCGGCCGGCATGAGCTGGTCGAACGACGGACGGCCAATGCCCGACGAATAGCTGAGACGTCCGAGGAGGTTGCGCGTCGGCGCGTAGCGCAGGTGCAGGCCGGGAAACACGTCGCGGTAGGAGCCCTTGCGGTTGAGACGGCGGATGACACCGCTGACGGTGACCGGGCCCTCAGCATCGGTCTCGGTTTTCTCGATCCGCACGCCGCCGAGAATCGAGAGCTGGGATAAACGCACATTCGCCATCGCGTAGCCCGCGGTGACGGTTTCCTTGATGCCGCGGTCGCCCGTCAGCCGCGACGTGGCGGTGAACGGGACGTCCTCGCGCCAGAGATTCGGCAAGAGCGCCTGGTGCCGCGCGACGGCGAACGGATTTGCCCACGGCGGCTGGCGGTAGCCTTCGTTCGAGTCGCTCCACTTCGGCGTCCGGTCGAGGAACTGCCCGAGCGTGCCGAGGTCGTCGGCATTGTTCTGGATGCCGTCGGCGCCGGTGTAGTCGTAGCGCTTGGTGAAGTTGTCGAGTTCGCGCTGCTGTTGGCGGATGACGCCGCCAGTCTTCACGATCAGCGGGACCGCACCGATCACGAAGGTTTTCTTCGCGTTCAACTTCGCGGTGCGGATCTCGTCCTCGCCCGTGCGATCGAGCTGCGTGAGGCGCATCGTGCCGTAGTTCGCGAGGTCCATGAAGTCCGGGCCGGCGGTGTGGGCATACTTCGGCCACTTGGGGCTCTGACGCCGATCGACGGTGAAGCCGATGTTGGCGACGCGGTAGGTCACCTGGCCCTTGGGCCGCGACTGGAAGTTCCGGCCGTCCGGCGCGTAGTCGTAATACGTCTCCGAGTTGGACCAGCTCACGCCGTAATCGATCTCGAGGCCGGGAAAACGATGGCGGACGGTGGGGACAAACTGGAGCGTGCGGCCCGACTTGTCGTCGGTGGTGAGCGTGATGGCGCTCGAGGAATTGTTATTGGGCAGCACCTCCTGGAAAAAACTCGTGTAGCCCGGACGGAAGTTGGCGACGCTGGCCGTGGTGCCAAGAACCATGGCGCGCGTGTCGTTGGTCTCGTGGAACCAGTTGTAGGCGGTGTTGAGCGAAAGGACGGTGGTCTCGCTGAGCTTGTATTCCACCTTGGCGCCGGTCGCGAGGCGCGTGCGGGGCGCGCCGGCGGGGCGCGGCACGGTGATGTTCTGGGTGTAGTAGGGCTCGGCGAGGGAGTTCTGGTAGGTCGCGAGCGCCGCGGTGTCACCGCCGGGCTGCGAGTGGTAGGTGAAGTTTAACGACACGCCGATGCGCCGCTCCGCGCCGAGACGGTCGGCGTAGGAAAAATTGAGCGAAGGGCCGACGTTCTTGATCGGCTCGCGGAGCCAGTTGTCGGAGCGCGTGTAGTATTTCGGCCGCCAGACGCCGCCGAGCGAGTAGAGGAAGAGGCGCGGCTGGTTGCGGTCGAACGCGCTCTTCGAGATGATGTTCACGTTGCCGCCGATCGAGTCGGCGTCCATGTCGGGCGTCGGGGCCTTGGTCACCTCGATGGTCTCGATGTTGTTGAGCGAGGCCTGCTCGAACTCAAACGTCCGGCCCGCGCCCGCCGACTGCGAGCTGGCCATGCGGTCGCCGTCCATCGTCACGGAGTTGAGCGCGCCGTCGATGCCGCGGATCTGCACCGAGCGCACATCGGCGCCGACGTAAACGGCCGTGATGCCGGGGAGCTGCTGGAGAAAGTCGCCGATGTTGCCGTCCGCGATGTTGCCGAACGAATCTGAGGCGACGATGTTCTTCACGTTGAGCGCCTCGCGCTGCTTGGTGATGGCGGCGGCGCTGCCCTCGCGCGGGCCGGACACGGTGACGGCGTCGAGCTTGTAGATGCCGGCATTAAGCGCGATGTCCTGGGTCAGCCGCACGCCAGCGCGCACATCGACGGACACCCGCTCGACCTCCAGCCCGGTGTAGCGAACCACGAGCGTCGTGAGGCCAGGCGCAAGGGACAACTCGTAGCGCCCCTCGCGATCCGAGACGGCGGATTTTCCGCTGCCCTCGACGGACACCTCGGCGCCCTCGAGAAAGACCGATGTGGCGGCATTGCGCACCTGACCGATGACAAGTCCGGACGACTGGGCAAAAGCGGGAACGGCGGCGAAGAGCAGGCCGGCAAACCCCGCGAAACAAAACATCCGAAACAAGGCGAGTGGTGTGGTCATGGCTAAAATGGGTCCAAGCAAGGACAGTGCCTTTGTAACCGCAGCGTTACTTTAATGCCTCGGCGTGCCAATGGAAATCCGGTGATGCTTGAAATCCCCAAGTGGGGGATTGCACGCTGCGCCAACGAAGCGCCAAAATCCGCCTCACCCAACTTCCCGGCCCAGGCTGCCCCTCCGGCCTAGCCACCCAATCTGACACACTCATTCGTCTCATGCTCCTCATACACCCCGCTCGTCTGCTCGTTTTCCTGCTCCTGGCCGTGCCGCTCTTTTCCGCCGCGCCGCGGCTGCCCAACATTGTCGTCATCTTCACCGACGATCAGGGCTACGGCGATGTGGGTGTGTTCGGCGCAAAGGGCTATGCCACGCCGCACCTGGACAGCCTCGCGCGCGACGGTGTGAAGTTCACCAATTTCCACGTGGCGCAGGCGGTGTGCTCGGCCTCGCGCGCGGCGCTGCTCACCGGGTCCTACCCGAATCGCATCGGCATTCACGGCGCGCTCGGGCCCGGAGCCACCCATGGCCTCAACGCAGCCGAGACGACCATCGCGGAGATGCTCAAGGCGCGCGGCTACGCGACCGGCATGGCGGGCAAATGGCACCTCGGCAGCCGCGAGCCTTTCCTGCCAAACCGCCACGGCTTCGACGAGTCGTTCGGCCTGCCCTACTCCAACGACATGTGGCCGCACCATCCCGAGGCCAAGGCCGGCACCTACCCAAAGCTGCCCCTCCTCGAGGATGGCAAGGTCATCGACGACGAGGTCACGCCCGAGGATCAGACGCAGCTCACGACCCGTTTCACGGAACGCGCGGTGGCCTTCATCGAGCGCCACAAGGCCAAGCCCTTCTTCTTCTACCTCGCGCACCCGATGCCCCATGTGCCGCTCTACGTCAGTGACAAGTTCAAGGGCAAGTCGCAGCAGGGCCTTTATGGCGATGTGATCATGGAGATCGACTGGTCGGTGGGCGAAGTCCTGCGCACCTTGGAAAAGCACGGCCTCGTGCGCGACACGCTCGTCATCTTCACCAGCGACAACGGCCCCTGGCTCAGCTACGGCAACCATGCCGGAAGCGCCGGCCCGCTCCGTGAAGGCAAAGGCACCGCGTGGGAAGGCGGCACGCGCGTGCCCTGCCTCATGCGCTGGCCCGGCCGTCTGCCGGCGGGCTCTGTGAGCGACGACTTCCTCATGACGATCGACCTGCTGCCCACGCTGGCGGGTCTCACCGGCGCCAAACTGCCCTCACTGCCCATCGACGGGCTTGACGTGTGGCCGCTGCTCTCGCGGCAACCCGGCGCCAAAAATCCGCACGAGGGCTACGGGATGTGGTATGCGCAGAACGAGCTGCAGGCCGTCGTCAGCGGCGACGGTCGCTGGAAGCTTGTGCTGCCCCACCGCTACCGCTCACTCGGCGGCAAGCCCGGCGGGCGCGACGGCCTACCCGTCAAATACGAGAACCGCACGCAGGGCGCCCCGGCACTCTACGATTTGCGCACCGACCTCGGCGAACAAAACGACGTGGCGGCGGCCCAACCGGCCATCGTGCAGCGCCTGCTCGCCTTCGCCGAGACCTGCCGGGACGAGCTCGGCGACTCGCTGACAAAGCGCGTGGGTCGCGGTGCGCGGGAACCGGGGCGGATCGCAACCGTCAAGAAATAGTCAGCGGCGCAATGCGCCCGGCCCTTTCTGTCAAGGGCCGGTAAAGAAAAAGGGCGCTCTCGCGCCCTTTTTCGTATTCATTTCCCGTTTACTGACGCGCGCTTGAGGATTCGCCAGCGGTGCCATTGATCGGCATCATGACGAAACGCTTTCTGGCGCTGGCCGTCGCGGTGATGGTCCCGCTCCACGCGCAGTCTATCACCGTTTACAGCAGCGGCAATGTCACGGCTGGCTCCACGCGCCAGCTCACGGCCTACGTGCCGTTGAGCCCCAACACCGTCACTTGGTCGGTCAATGGCGTCACGGGCGGCAACTCCACGGTCGGCACGGTGAGCGGCAGCGGCCTCTACCGCGCCCCCGCCGTGATACCCGCGAGCAACGTTGTGTCGGTCCGTGCCACTAGCACCGCCTATCCGGCGAAGTCGCACGCGGTGAGTCTCACGATTACCCAACCGCCCGTGCAGCTCTGGAGCATCTCCCCGCGCACGGTTCCCGCCGGTCAGTTTTCAATCTCGCTGAACGGCTCCAATTTCACCGCCAATTCCATTGTGCGCTTCGGTGAAGTCGCGCTCACGACGACTTTTGTCTCGTCCACCCGGCTGACCGCCACCGGCACGGCTTTGCCCAACCAAGCCGGGGCCAGCATCCCGGTCCGCGTCGTCAACAACGGCGTGGGCGGCACCACAAGTCCTGCGATGCAACTGTCGATCGCCGCGGCGCCGCCTGTCACAGTCGCGGTTCTGCCAGCCGCCGCGACGCTTACGGTCGGCGGCACACAGCAGTTCGCCGCGGGGGTAGCCGGCACCGGAAACACGGCGGTGACGTGGAGCGTCAACGGCAACCTCGGCGGCAACACCACCGTCGGCACCATCTCTGCCACGGGACTCTACACAGCGCCATCCGCGGTGCCTGCTTCCGTCCCTGTCACGGTGCGCGCGACCAGCGCGGCCAACCCCTCGGCGTCTTCCACCGCCAGTGTCACCATCATCCCAATCAGCGGTGGCAACGGCGCGGGAACCGACACTCTCGCCGCCGCCCGCCTGTTGGAGCAGGCGGCGTTTGGGCCGACACCCGCGGCGATTGCCCGCGTGAAGTCCGTTGGTGTCGAGGCGTGGCTCGACGAGCAGTTCGCCCTGCCCGAGACCGCAATCATCAACCCCGGCGGCCAGGGCATGGCCGCCGTGCAGGCCGCGCATCTCCACCGCCTCGCGACCGCGCCCGATCAGTTGCGCCAACGCGTCGCCGCGGCCCTCGCCGGCATCATCGTGATCTCGGCCAACAAGAACATCTACCCGGACGAGCTCGTCCCCTATCTCCAAATTCTCAGCCGGCACGCGTTCGGCAACTATCGCGCGCTGCTCGGCGAGATCTCCACGAGCGCGCAGATGGGCAAATACCTCGACCTCGCGAACAGCAACAAGCCCGGCCCCGGTGGCGCCGCCAACGAGAACTACGCCCGCGAGCTCATGCAGCTCTTCACCATCGGGCTCTATCATCTCAATCCCGATGGCACGCGCCAGCTCGACGCGCAGGGCAATCCGCTCCGCGCCTACAGCCAGTTCACCGTGCAGCAGGTCGCGCTCGCCCTCACCGGCTGGACCTTCCCCGGCCCGGGCAACAACAACTGGGAAAATTTCTCCGGCCCGCTCCAATCCCGCGAGCTCAACCACGACTCGAGCGCGAAGACCTTCGTCGGCGCCTCTCTGCCCGCGGGCCAGTCGACCATCGCCGACATGGAGGGCACGCTCAACTGGCTCTTCGTGCACCCCAACGTCGGCCCGTTCATCTCGTCGCGGCTCATCCTCGCGCTCGTGAAGAGCAACCCCACGCCCGCCTACGTCGCCCGTGTCTCCGCCGTTTTCGACAACAACGGCGTCGGCGTCCGTGGTGATCTCAAGGCCGTCGTGCGTGCGATCCTCACGGACGCCGAGGCGCGCAACGACACTGCGACCGGCAACGACGGCCGCCTGAAGGACGCGATCTACCACGTCGTCTCCTTCGTGCGCGCCCTCGGCGGCACGGTTTCACCGACCAACGGGCAAGCGTGGCACTTCAGCCAGATGGGGCAGGCGCCCCTCGCCCCGCCATCGGTGTTTGGCTACTACTCGCCGCTCTTCCGCATCCCGCGCACCACGCTCTCCGGCCCCGAGTTTCAAATCTACGGCCCCACCGAGGCGGTGCTTCGCGGCAACCTGTTTTGGGGCATCATCTCCGGCGGCGCCGGCGGCGACCTCACCGTGGACCTCGCGCCGTTCACCGCCCTCGCCGGCAACACCCCCGCCCTCATCGACGCCGTCGATCAGGCGCTGCTCTACGGACGCATGCCCGCCGCCATGCGCCAGAGTCTGGCGAACGCGATCGCCGCGCAATCCGACGCGCGCGCCAAGGCGCAGACCGCTCTCTACCTCACCGCGCTCTCCGGCCTCTACGCCGTCCAGCACTAAGTCGCAGAAACCCATTTCGCCATGAAACAGCCTCACGCCCTTTCTCGTCGCGCCTTTCTCCGCCACAGCACGTTGCTCGCGACCGCCGGAGCCACCGGCCTGAGCCGCCTCGGCCAGATCAATGCCTATGCGCAGGCCGCCGCGCCCGACTACAAGGCCCTCGTGTGCGTCTTCCTGCTCGGCGGCAACGACGGCCACAACCTCATCGTGCCGCTCAACGGCCCGCAGAACGCGGCCTTTCGTGCCGCGCGCGGCTCGCTCGCCCTGCCCGACCAGACCGCACAGCTCCTCGCGATCTCCGCGCGCGATGGCACGCCCTATGGCCTGAACAGCGGCCTCGCCGCACTGCATCCGCTCTGGGCCCAGGGCCGCCTCGCCGCCATCGCCAATGTCGGTCTGCTCGTGCGGCCGACGACACGAGCGCAATATCTCGCCGCCAGCGTCGGGCTACCTTCGAACCTCTTCTCGCACTCCGACCAAACAATCTCGATGCAGGCGGGTGATCCCAACGGCTCGGGCGGGACCGGCTGGGCCGGCCGCATCGCCGATGCGACTCGCTCGCTCAATGCCGCCTCCACTTTTCCGCCCGCTATCTCCGTCGCGGGATCGGCGCTGTTCTGCTCGGGCAACATCGTCCAGTCCACCAGCCTCCTCCCCGGCAACACGCTTTCGGCCGACGGCTTCAATACCTGGCCCGCGACCGCTACCGCCGCACGCAAGCAGGCGCTCCAGGAAATCCTCACCTTCAACAGCGGCCTCGCGATGGTGCAGGCGGCCAACGATGTGCGCGCCGATGGCATCGAACTCAACGGCCTCCTGAGCGGCCTCAGCGCCACACCTTTCGCCACCGCGTTTCCCGGCACCTCGATCGGTAACCAGTTGAAGCAAGTCGCTCAAGTCATCCAGCTGCGCGCCGCGACGGGCATGAAGCGGCAGGTTTTTTTCTGCGCGATCGGCGGTTTCGACACGCACTCGGCGCAAAGCTGGGCCCAGTGGGATCTCCTGCGCCAAGTCGGCGAGGGCCTCGCGGCTTTTTACCACGCGACTGCCGAGATGGGCGTCGCGGACCAGGTCACGAGCTTCACCGCGAGCGAATTTGGCCGCACGCTGCAGCCCAGCGGCAGCGGCAGCGATCACGGCTGGGGCAACCACCAGCTCATGCTCGGCGGCGCGGTGCGCGGCGGCGAACTCTACGGCACTTTCCCGGACCTCGCGCTCGGCGGCCCCGACGACACGGGCACGCGCGGCGTCCTGATCCCCACGACCTCCCTCGATCAGTTCGGCGCGACGATTGCGCGCTGGTTCGGCGTGGACGAGGCGACGATGCCCGCGGTGTTTCCGAATTTGGCCAATTTCACGGTGCCGAACCTCGGGTTCATGGGATAGGCCGCGGCGCCCGAGGCGCTTGACGAGACCTGCCCAGAAAAAGGGCCGGTCGCGAGGACCGGCCCTTTGTTGGCGGGGGGGGTGTGATAGTGGAAGCGGAGCTTTAGCCGTTCTGGAGCAGGCGGAGCACCGTGTTGGGCGTCTGGTTGGCTTGCGCGAGCATCGCGGTGCCGGATTGGACAAGGATGTTGTATTTCGCGAACTGCGTGGATTCCTCGGCGACATCGACGTCCCGAATCCGCGAGATCGCGGAGGAGAGATTCTCGAACTCCACCTGCAGCGTCTGCGCCGCCAGCTCGAGGCGGGACTGCGCGGCACCGAGGGTGGCGCGCTCCGTCGCGACGTGCTGGATCGCGTCGGTGATCTTCTGGATCGCATCCGTGTCTGTGGCCGAGAGCGTGTAGGCGCCGGAGCTGTCCTGCTGGATGATTTCCAGCATGCCCGTGCTCCGAAGATCGGACTCGCTGATGATCATCTCCTGGCCAACCGCCTGCCCGATGGTGACGGTGAGGCCGCCGGAATTGGGACCGAAGAGCGTGATGCCGTTGAAGGCGCCGAGCGGCGCGTCCACGTTCGCCGTGCCGCCGATCTCAGTCGTCGTGCCGCCGATGGTGGCGCGGAGCTGCTCCTGCAGGGCGCTGAACTCCTGCTGGTAGAGATCGAGGTCGGTCGTGTTTTTGGTCACGTCCTTCGAGAGGATCGCGAGCTCGCTCAGGCGCGAGAGGATCTTCGTCATGCCGCTCATGAAACCGTCTGCGGTCTGGACGTAGGAGATGGCGTTCTGCGCGTTGGTCGTCGCGGCTTTCACGCGGCGGCCCTGGGCATCGAGCTTCTCGGATACGGCCAGGCCGGCGGCGTCGTCCGAGGGATTGACGATCTTGGAGCCCGAGGAGAGTCGGGCAAGGGAACGGCCGAGCATTTCCTGGCTGTTGTTCAGGTTACGCGCGCCGGCAATGGCTTGGATGTTCGTGTTGATAACGCTCATGGTCTTTGGGTGTGGAAGGGCTGTCGGGGGCTGATCAAGCCGGCGCGGCGGTGGCGGGCGCGGCTTTGGGCGGGAGGACGGGCAGCGCGCCGGGCTTGCCGTGACGGACGGCGGCGGCCTGGTTGCTGGCGGCGATGTCAGCGAGGACTTCCTTGCGGAAGATCGCGATGTTGCGGGGGGCTTCGATGCCGATTTTCACGGTGTCGCCCTCGATGCGGGTGATGCGGATTTCAATCGAGTCACCGATGACGATGGCCTCGTTGACCCGGCGGGATAGAACGAGCATGGCGAGTGTGGCTCAGGCGATGCGGGTGAGGACGGGGGCCTGCGGCGTCTCGACCAGCGCGTGATGAGCGCTGTAACGGGAGTAGTTCGAGATGACCAGCTGGCGGCCAACGCGGGTGCGGCGGTTGACGACGAGCGGCCCGATGAGGTTGACGGTCGCCTCGACTGGATCGCGGCGCCGGAGGGTGACGACATTGAGAATCATCGCCTCGGCGGGATCACGGAGATCGAGGTCCTCGGCGTCGGCGTCGAAGATCTCGGGCTCGTAGCCAGGGACGATGCCGCCCGGCTCGATCACGACGAAGTGCAATTCTTCGGCGTCGTTGCGGAGCTTCATCCACAGGAACGGAAGGTGGTCCGGGAGGTAAAGGAGCTCGGCCCGGCGATAGGCGCCGAACCCGATGAGACCCTGCGGCAGGATGAGCTGGTTGCTCGGCGCCGAGTCGAACGTGCTGGGGTAGATGTCAGGAATGACCTTCATGGTGATGCGGGTTTGATTTCAAAAATTGCGGGCGTTCAGCGGATATAGTCGAGGAGCGAGATGCGCATGATGTTGGCGGCCGATTGGAGCGCGGCCTGGTAGGCGGTCTGGCTCTGGTTGAGGCGCACGATGGTGGTGGGCAGGTCGGCGTCCGTCTCGCCGGAGACGAGCTGCTCGAGGTTCTGCGCGCGGTCGAGGAGCTGGGCGCGGTTGGCCTCGATGCGGGTCTGCACGCCGCCGTGCTCAGCCAGCGAGGAGACGAGGAGGTCCTCGCTGGTGATGAGGTCCGACTGTGCGGTGCGGATGGCGGCGGTGTCGTTGGCGTTGAGCGCATCGCGCAAGGCGACGAGGCGGTTGATGAAATCGCCGATGCCGGCGTTGGTGGCGCCGGGGGTGCCGGGCGTGATGGAGGAGTTTTCCGAGATCTGCACGGCGGCCCGCTCGGAATTTCCGACGTAGGCGGCCGCGGTGATCACGCCGTTGGCATCGCGCGTGGCGGTGAAGGGCGCGGCATCGATCGCGGTGCCGGCAAAAACATAGTCGTTCCGAAAGCGGGTATTGGCAAACTGGAGCGTCTGCTCGAGCAGCTGATTGACCTCGGAGGCGTAGGCGCGGTTGGCGTCGGGGTTGAGCGAACCGGTGCCGAGCGTGCCGATCTCGCCGGCGCGATCAGAGATTTTCTTCAGCTGCTGGAGGCCGCCGAAGGAGGCCTGGCTGAGCTCGAGCGCGCGGTCGAGATTGCGCTGGAACTGCGTGAGCGCGCGCTGCTCGGTCTCGAGGGCCAGCACGCGGCCGACCGCGGGCGCGTCGTCCTCGGGCAGGAAGATGCGCTGGCCGGTCGCGACCTGCGTCTGAAGCTTGGACTGCTGGCTGCCCAGATTCTGGATCTGGCGGAGCATGTTTTCCGAAAGCATGTTGGTCGTGACGCGCATGGAAGAATGGCGGGTTAGACGCGGCCGAGACGGTTGACGACACCATCAAGCAGTTCGTCGAGCACGGTGAACACGCGCGACGAAGCCTGGAAGGAGCGCTGGTATTTCACGAGGTTGGCCATCTCCTCGTCGAGCGAGACACCGCTGACGGCGTCGCGCTGGCCGCGCACGAGGCGCTCGATGTTGGCCTGATCCTCGGCGCGCGAGGTGGCGGTGGCGATCGCCTCGCCGAGCTTGATGACGCTGCTGCCGAAGAAGCTGGAGAGCGTGCCGTCGATCACATCGCCGCCGGCGGTGGAAAAGGTCTGGTTTGCGATGGCCGCGACGGCGAGGGCGATGGTGTTGCTGCCCGCGGCGCCGCCATCGCTGGCCTTGAGGTTGGCCGCGGTGACGGAGGAATCGACGCGGATGGCCCCGGCGGTGAGGCCGCCGGCGTTGAAGAAGTCGCCCGTGGTGCCCGTCGGGTTGTAGGCGGCGTTGACCGCGGTCACGAGCTGGTTGGCCAGCTGGTCGAGTTCAGTGCGCAGCGTGGCGATGGCGCCATCGCGCGCGGTGAGCGAGCCGTGCACTGATCCCGCATTGAGCGCGAGAGCGGTGGCGGGCGAGCCCGCGGTGAGGCCGGTGCCGGTGAAGGCCACGCTGCCCTGCACGGTCGCGTAGTTGACGAGGACAACATCGTTGCCGAGTCCGTCCTTGGCCGTGACCTGGAGCTGGCCGTTGGGCGCCTCCGTGTAGGAAATCGGGAGTTTAGCCGACAATTGCTCGAGGCGGGCCTGCCGTTGATCGCGGAGATCGATGGCGGATCCGGGCGCATGGAGCTCGAAGCGTCCGATCTGGATGTTGAGGTCGGCGATGGCGGAGAGAGTGCGGTTGATGTCCGCGACGTCATTGGTGATCGAGGCATCGATGTCGGTCTGCACGCGGGCGAGGCGTGTGTCCGCAAGTTGGAAACGATCGGTGAGGATGCCGGCTTTTTGCAGGAGGGTCTGGCGCTCGCCATCGTCGGTCGGGCGGGCGGCGAAACTCTGGAAGGCGTTGAAGAAATCGTCGATGGCGGCGGCGACGCCGTTGCCGCTCGCCGCGCCCGTGGCGCTCGCGCTCGTCGAGCGGTCGATGCTCTCGCCGAGGCTGGCCTGCGCGCGGCGGTAGGCCGACTGCTGGGCCTCGTAGGAAGACTTGAGGCCGACCTCGCGGACGACCTGGCGGTCGAGCAGAATATCGCGCAGCTGTTCGACGCCCATCGCCTCGAGGCCAAGGCTCTCGGGCCCCATCGGCGTCTCGATCATGCCGCGGTCGCCGTAGATGACGCGCTGGCGCGCATAGTCCGGGTTGTTGACGTTGGCGAGGTTCTTGCCCGTGAGTTCGATCGCCCGGCTGTGCGCGGTGAGCGCTTTGACCGTCGTGTTGATACTGGCGTAAAGGCCGGGCATGGCAGGAGTGGGAGTGGCGGTTAACCGGCGACCTCGAGGGTGCGCGCGGGCGCGGCGACAGCGACGGCCACGCGGCCGGCGGGCGAATAGGTCTTGGTGAAGGACTGCGGGCGGAGGTGCTGGAGCGTCTCCTGGTGCACCTCCACGGCGCGGGCGAGCAACGTGTGGTTGTGGCGGCTGGTGCGGCGCACCCGGTGGATGAGGAGATTGACCTCGCTGATGAGGGCCTCAAGCAGCGGGCGCGCGTCGGCCTCGATGGCGGGCAGGAGGGAACGGAGCGTGGCCCCCGGGGCTTCGCCACACTGGGTGGCAAACGTGGAGACGGTCTGCTCGCGGCGGACCCGGCTCTCGGATGCGGCGCGGGTCTGGGTCTCGATTTCGTTGGCGCAACGCAGGACGGTGTTGGCGTCGCGGTCGAAGAGGCTGCGCTGCTGGGTCTCCATGAGGTGCAGCAGACCGCCGTAATCGGCGAGCTCGGCCCGGAGACAGTCGGCGATTTGTTGCCAGTGAATGCTCATGTGGATTGCGGCGCGGTGGGCGCCGGGTTGTTCGCCGCGGGCGCGACGGGTTGGGCGGCGGCTTCGCCGCGGGGGGTGAGCTGGCGCTGAATCATCTGGCCGAGACCGAGGCCGGGGCCGGCGGTGAGTTTTTGGGAGAGGATGTCGGTGAGCATGTCGCCGTAAACGCTGCCGGAGACGCCGCCCTTTTCGCCGCCGAGCATCGACGACATGGTCTTGCCGAGGAGCTGGCGCACGAGCACGGCCTCGAATTGCTGCGCGACCGCGACGCGCTGGGTCGCAGGGTCGGCGTTGCGCATCGCCGCGCCGTTGAAGGCGGTCGGCGCGGTCGCGGTGGAAAGGAGCGGGGCGACGTTCATGCTCAGTTGATGACGAGCTCCGCCTGGAGGGCGCCCGAACGTTTCAGGGTTTGAAAGATCGCCATCATCTCGCGCGTGGAGACGCCGAGGGCATTGAGGGCGGCGGCGAGGCGCTCGATGGTCGGCGGCTCGTTGATAATCTGGAAGCCGCCCTTGGACTCATTGACGTCGGTCTTGGTGCTCTGGGCCGCGGCGGTCTGCCCGCCGCTGAAGGCGTTGGGCTGGCTGATGCCGACGTTGGAACTGACTGTGATCGTGAGTGAGCCGTGGGCGATCGCGACCTGCGAGAGCCGCACGGTCGAGGTGGCGACGATGGTGCCGGTGCGCTCGTTGATGACGATGCGGGCGAGGGTGTCGGGCGAGGCCTGAATCTGGCCGAGCTCGGCGATGAAGGCGACGTCGCGGCCGCGGTAGGAGGCGGGCAGCTGCACGGCAATCGTGGCGGCATCGATGGGGAGCGCGGAAGCCTCCCACTTCAGGTTGATCGCGTCGGCCATGCGGGCCGCCGACGTAAAATCGGGATTGTGCAGGAGAAGGCGGACGGTGTTGTCGCGCACAAAGGTCGCCGGGATCTCGCGCTCCACGATGCCGCCGGAGGAAACGTTGCCGACCGTCGGATGATTCTTCTGCACGGTGGAGCCCCCTGCCCCGCCGGCGCCGCCGAGGAAGCCGCCCACAGCGACCGGGCCCTGAGCGACGGCGTAGACGCGGCCATCCGCACCGAGCAGCGGAGTCTGGAGGAGCACGCCGCCCTGGAGAGTCTTGGCATCACCCATGGAGGCGACGTGGACATCAATGCGCGAGCCGGGCTTCATGAACGGTCCGATCTCGGTCGTGATCATGACCGCGGCGGCATTCTTCGCCTTGAGATCGGCGGCGCTGACCGTGAGGCCGTAGCGCTGGAGAAGGTTGGCGACGCTGCGCAGCGTGGCGATGGCGTTGCTGTCGCCGTCGCCGGCCAGGCCGACGACCAAGCCGTAACCGACGAGCTGATTCTCGCGGCCGCCCTCTACGAGGGTGAGGTCCTTGAGACGGGAGGCGCGCAGCGAAGCCGTGCAGCCGAGCGCGAGAATCGCGGCGAGGACGACGCGGAGGGCGGGAGTTTTGCAGAGCGTGAACATCATGTTCGGTGGAATCCGTTCCAAATCCTGGGGACGAATCCGGTTCAGAGGGGGCGGAGTTTTTCGTAGACCTTGGCGAGCCAGCCACGCTTCTGCGCGTCGGTGAGCGAGCCCTCGGAGTGGAACTCGACCCGCGCATCGGCGATGTTGGTCGAGACGACGCTGTTTTCGCGTGAGATGTCGTCGGCGCGGACGATGCCGCGGAGGACGACGTATTGGGTCTCGCCGGAGAAGGTGACGACGCGCACGCCCTCGACGACGAGGTTGCCGTTGGGCAGCACATCCGTGACGAGCACGGCGGCGCGGGCGGAGAGGCTCTGGGTGTTGCTGACATCGCCGCCACCGGAGTAGCTGGCTTTACCGGACCCGCTCGAACCGGGGAGCTGGCCGCCGCGCGCCGTGCCCACACCGGCATAGACGAAGCGGGCGATGGCATCCTCCAGGGAGGATTCGCGCTTGGAAGACTTGTTCTGCGAGCTCTGCGCGACGGCGGACTCGGCGACGACAATGGTGAGGATGTCGCCCTTGGCCCCGGCCTTGCGGTCGGCAAACATGCTGCGTCCGCTCTGGCCGCCGGAGGTCCACAGCGAGTCGGCCCGGACCGGAGATATAAATGCAACGGCGGCGGCGCCGAGGAGCAGCGCGCCGGTAGCGCGAGAGACGGACAGCGAGCGGAAAGGACGGGCGGTGCGAGGAGTTTTCACAGGAGAGATATTCAGAAGCGGACTTGCACGCGGCTCTCGTCGACGACGAGGGCGGAGAAATTTTTGCGAGACTCGGGATTGCGCACCGTGATGGTGTCGCCCTGCGCGCCGTTCTCCATCGCGAGCGCCTTCATGGTGACGAGGAGCGGGCCATCGGTGGCGGTGACTTCGATCAAATCGCCCTTGCGGACAAGCGGGCGGCGGGCGACGTCGCGCCAGGTGAGCATGCGGCCGGCGGAAACCGCGCGGGCATAGACATACGAGCGGTCGCCCACCGAGGCGGGCAAGGCCTCGCGGTCGCGGAAAAGATCGACGCGACGGGCCTCGAGCGCGGCGGCATCGAACGCAGCGCCGACCGCGACCGGTTGGCGGGCGGCCCAAGCGTCGCGCCAAAGCTGGGCCCGGATGATAAAGTTAACCTCCGCGTGTTGGACGCCATCGGCGAGGATGCGGGCGCGGAGCATCATCGACGAGGTCGCGACCTGAGGAAACTCGATGATGTCCAGATCCCAAACGAGCGCCGTGCGCGTCGGCGCGGTCCAGGGGCGGAGCAGCTCGAGCTGCAAGTCGCCCTCAAGATTAAAATGGGAAACGAGCGCGCGAGTAAGGCCGGCGACGACCTGCTCGCGGGTGAAGGTCTTGCCCGCGTTTTCCTGCGCGGCGGCTGGCACCGTCTCGGCGCGCAGCCAGGCGGGGCTCGCGAGCGAGGCGGCCGCGGCGGCGGCAAGAATGAGGGAGAGGCGGGTGCGGGTGAACGTGCTCATCAGCGTTTCATGTTGGCGATGTTCTGGAGCATCTCGTCCGAGGTCTGGATCGACTTGGAGTTAATCTCGTAGGCGCGCTGGGCGACGATGAGGTTCACCATCTCCTCCACGATGTTCACATTGGAGGCCTCGATGTAGCCCTGCACGGTGCGGCCGTAGCCTTGTTCGCCCGGCTTGCCGACCTCGGGCGTGCCGGAGGCGGCGGTCTCCTCATACAAATTGCCACCGAGGCTGCGGAGGCCGGCGGGATTGGCGAAGCGCGCGAGCGTGATCGAGAAACGCTGGGTGCCATTGGCGCTCTGCACGCTCACCGAACCATCTTCCGCGACGGCGACACTCGTGGCGCCGGGCGGGATGGGTTGGAAGCCGCTGAGAATCGGCAGACCGTCGACCGTGACGACCTGGCCCTGCGCGCTGAGCTTGAACGAGCCGGCGCGGGTGAAGCCCACGGTGCCGTCGGGCCGCTGCACCTCGAAGAAGCCGTCGCCTTGGATAGCGATGTCGAGCTTCTCGCCGGTGTTGGTGAGCTGGCCCTGCGTGAAAACCTTGGAGGTCGCGGCGACGCGCGAGCCGTTGCCGACCTCGACGCCGGTGGGCACGAGGTTGCCGCCGCCGGAATCGGTGCCCGAGGCGCGAGGCTTCTGGTAGAGCAGATCCTGAAACTCGATCTTGCTGCGCTTGAAACCGGGGGTGTTCACGTTCGCGAGATTGTTCGCGATCGTGTTCAGGTTGAGCTGTTGCGCCTCCATGCCGGTGGCGGCTGAGTAGAGCGAGAGATTCATGCGCGGTTCATGTTAAAGTTCATCGCCACCGAGGCCGCTGCGAGGGCCATCGCGACTGGGGCCGGCGCGCCCCCTATGCGCGCGCGGCCGGTCAGTCGTGATTGCGGTTGTCTGCCTGGGGAAGTCATGGGAAGTGCGGGTGCGTCGTCGCGGCTCAACCGAGCGCCTCGAGCGTTTTGCCCATCTGCTCGTCGACGGTCTTGATGATTTTGTCGTTGGCCTCGTAGGCGCGGGAGATGAGGACGAGGTCCACCATTTCGCGGAGCGCGCTCACGTTGCTGCCCTCGAGGTAGCCCTGCATCAGCTCGGGTTTCTCGACCGGCGTGGGAGCGCCGGCGCTGCCCGGAAGGAAGTAGCCGCCCGGCTGGTGCTGGAGGAGCGCGGTGTTGGCGAACTTCTGCACTGAGAGACGACCGATGGTGGTGTCGCCTTGGACAACGGTGCCGTCGGGATTGATGACGAGGTTGCCGCCCCCCGCGATCATCGTGATGGGCGAACCGCCCTCCGTGAGGACCGCGGAGCCGTCACCGGTGACGAGAGTGCGGTCGGACTTGATCGCGAAGGAGCCGGAGCGCGTGTAAGCCCGCGAACCGTCCTCACGCTGCACTTCGAAAAAACCTTCGCCAGCGATGGCCACATCCAGCTCGCGGCGCGTCGCCTGGGTTTCGCCGGGCTTGAAGCTCAGGCTCTGGTTGATGCGCGGAAACGCCATCTGCATCGCCGTCTCGCCCCCCTTCCGGCCGCCACCACGCTCGGTCAGAATCTCGCCGCCCATCTCCGCGGAGAAATTTACCACGCGCTTCTTGTAGCCGATAGTCTGGCTGGCGGTGATATTCTGGGAGACGGATTCCTGCCAACGCTCAAGCGCCGAGAGGGCGGAAGCACTTTGGTAGATGCCGATGTTCATGGTTGCCGGCCATATTGCTAACGGCGTGCCCGGAATACCAATAGCACCTTAACCACTTGATTTTCCGATTATTAAACTTTTCTAAACTAGGATAAATCACCAATCGACACCTAGCCGGCAAAAACCCCAGCGATCAGCGGCAGCTTTTGCCGAGCTTGAGACAGCCCTCCCTGTCTCAAGCCTTGGACCTCAACAGCGGAGGTCAGCGACCCGCCGAGTAAAGACACTCCACCTCGACGCGCTCGCCACAGGCGCAAGTAACGACGAGACGCACGACCTTGTCGCCTTCCTTCACGATCTCGACGTGGGCGCCGGAATCGGCGGTCGAAGCGGCGGCAAATTGCTGCAAGCCAAGTTGACCGCGTTCGGCGGCAAACTGGGGCGGCGGCCGGAGTTGCTCGGCCATCATGGCCTTCTTGCCCTGCATAAAAGACTTCATGAGGAGGGCGCTTCGGAAGGCATGATCGGGACTTTCTTGTCGACCAATTTGCCGTCCTTCGGCCGTTGTTTGGCTGAGAGGGTCAAATTGAGCGTCACCCGATCATTCGAGTCTGAGACCGGCGGCTCATTCGGGACCGGTTTGGTCGAGCCATAGCCGGTGACGCGTTCGATTTGGCTCGGCGCGACGGCATAATGCACAAGGCCGCGGCGCGCCGCGTTGGCCCGGTCGGCGGAGAGTTCCCAGATGGTGTAGTCTGGCTTGGCGCCGACCGCTTGGGGACGGGCGTGACCATCGATGGTGACTTGGAAACCGTGACGCTCAATCGTCCAAGCCATGTTTTGGAGGACAAAGCTCCCCCACTCCGTCAGCTCGGTGGTGCCCGGCACGAAGAGCGGGCGGTTGGCGCGATCGAAGAGGCTCACGCGCAGACCATCGGTCGTGACCTGGATGTCGATGGGCTTGCCCTCAAGCGCCTCGTCGAGGTGCAGCAGCCGGTAGAAGTCCGCTGCGACCGAGTTAAGGAAAGTCATGTTGATATGCTTGTCCTTCTCCTGGTCCTTCTCGGCCCCCTTGCCCGAACTCTGCGTGGTCTTGTTGCTGTTGAAAGGCATCACCCCCGAGGTCGCTTCCAGCGGGGAGCGGAACGGGCTCTGGAAATACTGCGAGGTGGAGATGAGGATTTCCTTATCCTGCGCGGAAATCCACAGCACCATAAATAGCGCCATCATCGCGGTCACGAAGTCCGCGTAAGCCACCTTCCATGCACCTCCTCCGCCGCCGGCCATGGTCGTGGGTTCTCCTTATTTGGCGGGCAGCGCCTTGAGGGCGGCCTCGAGCTCGGCGGAGCCGGGCTGGACGTTGCTGTCGAGGGAGCGGCGGGCGACTTCGACCGCGGTGAGCGGGGCGAGGCCCTTGGCAAAGCCGGCGATCGCCTGCTTGATGCACTTGAGAAACTGCTCGTCGCTCTGGTTGTTGAATTTGATGCGGTTCGCCAGCGGGTTCACGAACCCGTAGGCGACGAAGATGCCGAGCAGCGTCCCGGTGAGCGCCGCGGCCACCTTTTCACCGACCTTCTCGGGACCCTCGGCAATGGCGTTCATCGTGTTGATGATGCCGAGCACGGCCGCGACAATCCCGATGCCGGGGAGCGAATCGCCGACCAGCTGCAGAATGTGAATGGGGTGCTCGGCCTCGTTCGTCTTGGTCTTGAGCTCGGCGTCCATCAGCTCCTCGAGCTGGTCCGGCTTGATCTTGCCGTCGATGACCGGCTTCAGGCCGTTGCAGATGAACTCCAGGCGCTCGTGATGATTGAGCACCGAGGCGTAGCGCTGAAAAATGGGGCTCTTGGCCGGATCCATGACGTGCTCCTCAAGCGCGATCAGGCCGTTGCGGCGGCCAACCATGAAGATCTCGTAGAGCAGCTTGAGCACATCGCTGAACTCCTTTTCGCCGGGCGACTTTCCGCCGAGCGCATCCTTAATCTTGTGGATGATCTCCTTGATGACGTGGCCGGGACTCGCGATCACGAGCACTCCCGCGGCGACGCCGAGGATGACCACAAACTCGGATACGTGCAGCAGCACCACCGGATTGCCACCCGCAATCATGAACCCTCCGATGGTGGAGACCATCACGATGAGTGAACCGACGATGATCAGCATGCGATAAAGGGTGGGGTTCGTTGCAGCCGGCGCGCCCTAAGCCCTGGGGGTGTCGGGTGCGGTGCGGCCACGGCGGTTAACGATCGCGCATGCGCTGCAGCCAGCCCCGCAGACCGAGGATGGTCTGAGCGTGAATCTGGCAGATCCGGGACTCAGTGAGGTGGAATACCTCAGCGATCTCGGCCAGCCGCATGTTTTCGAAGTAATACATTGCGAGGATCTTCTTCGGTATATCGGGCAACTCCGCGATTCGTTGAGTGAGAAGTTGGAGCAGCTCGGCCTTTTCGAGGTTGTCGCGGCCGGTTTTATCACACTCGTCGGCAAGCAGTTCGTGGAGGGAGGCGCCGGGACCCTCGTCGTTCTCCGTCTGCTGGTCGATGGCGATGAAGGTCACAGGCTTGGCCTCCTCGACCCATTTTTCGTATTCCTTCGGGCCGATGTTGAGGACTTCGCACACCTCGGCCGGAGTGGCGGCGCGGCCATGCTTCTGCTCGGCCTCAATGATGGCGTTCTTGAGCTTGCGGGAGCGGGCGCGGGCGCGGCGGGGGCACCAGTCCATGCGGCGCAACTCGTCGAGAATCGCGCCGCGGATGCGCATGGCGGCGTAGCTTGCAAAGGTGGCGCCCTGGTCGGGGTCGAACTTGCGGACGGCTGCAATCAGGCCGGTGATGCCCACGCTGTAGAGATCATCGGCGTCGACGTGCGCGGGCACGTTCAGCTTGATGCGATCGACGACATTGCGGACGATCGGCAGATAGCGAACGATAAGTTCCTTTTCGTCGATCGCGGCGGGGGAAACCCCCTGGTAAGTGCGCCAGATGTTGGCCGTGGCGGTTGAGGTGTTGGGGGCATCCGTGCCGGGGAGTGTGGCGGTATTCATGTGGTGTGGTGGAAATTGCTATTTGGTCTTGGCGATGGGAGTGGTGGCGGCGGCGGCGGCCGAGTGGGCCCGGTGCATCCGGGATTCGATGACGCCCTGCAGCAGCCGGGCCCAGAGCCAGCGGCTGAGAACTGCGCCCGCGAGGCAGCCGACCGCGGCATCAAGGAAAGTGCGGTTGCCGTCGTGCCCGGCTGAAAGGCTGCAGGCACCGGCGAGGAGGAATCCGGCGAAGCCGCCGGCGAGAAAGACAAAGCGCATGATGGTTTACGCGGCGGAGGGTTCGTCGTCAGGCAACGTGCGGCGCATGATCGCTCCCGGGACGTCTTCCTCGCAGTCGCCGGTCAGCGAAGGGCCGGTCGCGAGGAACAGCGGCTCGACGACGTCGTCGAAGAGGAAATCCCAGAGCTTGCCCCACTGCGGCACCTCATCGAGGTGGGTGAAGACCAGGTGAGTCGCGCCCAGATCACGGCCCGCCGCGTAGGCGTCGCGCAGCGAGGCGCGGTCATAGGCGGCGTTGAGCACGAGCACGCGCTCGGTGATCTTCTCGCGTTCGAGGAAGAACTCGAGCGACGCATTGTCGGCGGGGCGGCGCACCGATATGCTCGGCAGATCAAAATAGACAAAGCCGCCGGGCACGGCCGGGCCGGTCTCACAGGGGAAATGCGCCAGCGGCACGCCGAGCGCCTCGCTGAAGACCGGGAGCGGACCGAGCGGATTGGGCCGGTCAAACTCGACGCTCACCACGTGGCCCGTGCGGGCGCGACGGAAGGTCTCGCGCGCGATCCATTTGCAGAGGGCGGTGGTCCGCCCCACCCCGGCGGCGCCGAGGAAGGCGGCGCGGGAGAGCGGTGCGCGCACGGATCGCGCCTCGACCTCGGAGCGCAGGAGGCGCGCGGTCTCGGCCAAGGCGCGATGCAGCGGCAGCGCATCCAACTCCGGCCAGTTGGGCCCGGCCTGGAGGCGTTGGAGCGCCGTCTCCGAAATTCCGGTGCGCCGCAGCAAACCCGTGAGGCCAATCGAGGAGGGAAACGGCGTGAGGCGGCTGCGGGCGGCGGACTGGCCTTCGGCCACGACCGCCACGGGCGCGGTCAGCCCGACATCATCCTCGGACTCAATCACGGCCGCCTCCTCGGAAACGGGGGCGTCGACTTGCGCGATGACCTCGATGCGCGGAGCGGCGAAAAGTTTTTTCAGTCCGGGCGCCGCGGCGCTGCGCACCGAGAGCACGCGCGCGGCCGGACCGAGCTTCTCGCGGATGAGCGCCACGGCCTCGTCGGTCGTGCGCACCGTGAACTTGTAGGTGCCGGGGGCGAAGAATTGGGCGGTGGCGGACATCTTAGGCGGCGGCTTTCAACGGCAGCTCGGCGCGCGCGACATGCACGGGCGCGGAGATGATGCCGGCATTTTCGATTTCGGTGGCCGAGGGCAGCTCCTGGTAGGAGAGCACGGTCACGCGGGGGAAGGAGGACTCGAAGAAGCGCTTCAGCGGCAGTCGGATCTCGGCGGAGACCACGATCAGCGCGGGCTGGCCCTGGGCGATCATCTCGGAGGTGAACCGCGTGATCTGCTCCAGCATGTGGCGGCCGGTGGCGGGATCGAGCACGAGCCCGACCTCGGTGGGCGAGCGGTGGATCTTGGAGGCGAGCCACTGCTCCAGGCGCGGATCGAGCGTGACACCGCGCACCACCCCCGGCCGGCACTCGAATTCAGGCACGAAATACAGGCCGAGGCGGCGGCGCACGAGCTCGCTGAGGTCGTCGGGATTCTTCGACAGCGAGGCGAAGTCCGCGATGCCCTCAAGAATGAGCGGCTGGTTGGTGATCGCGACGTTCTCGCGGAGGAGATTCTGGAAGACGCGCTGGATGATGCCGAGCGTCACGAGGTCAGGCAGCAGTTCGGAAACGAGCGCGGGCTGCGTGAGCTTGATGTGATCGACGATGGCCTGGACCTCCTGGCGGCCGAGCAGGTGATGCGCGTTCAGCTTCAGCGTCTCGGACAGGTGCGTGATGAGCACCGAGGCCGGATCGACGACGGTGAAGCCGTTGACCTCGGCGTTCCGCTTTTCGGACTCGTCGATCCAGGTGGCGTCGAGTTGGAAGACCGGCTCGCGCGTGGCCGTGCCCTTGAGGCGGACCTTGCTGCCGGAAACATTCATCGCCAGCCAGCGGCCGGGGGTGAGCTGGCCGCGGGCGACAGGCTTGCCGCGGAGGAGGAAGCGGTAGTCGTTGGGCTCGAGCTCGAGATTGTCGCGCACGGAGATGGGCGGGATCACAATGCCCTTCTCTCGGGCGAGCGTCTTGCGCACGCCCGTCACGCGGGCGAGCAGCTCGCCGCCCGATTTGGCGTCGGCGAGATTCAGCAAGCCGTAGCCGATCTCGATGGCGAAGATGTCCACGTCGATCAGCTTACGCACATCCTCAGCCGAGCCGGGCTTGGCCTCGGCCGTGGCGCCGGGGGCACCGGGCTTGGCCCCGGCCCCGGGCTTGGCGGCCATGGGAGTCGGCCCCTTGGCGGCCAAGGCGGCCTCGGCCCCAAGCGGGTGCCCGGTCTTGGTTTCTTGATCTTCCAGAAGCTTGCCGAGGAATCCGGCGAGACCGCCCAGGATGAAAAACGGCAGCGCCGGCATGCCGGGCATGAGCCCGAAGGCCACCATGATCCCGCCCGAGATCTTCATCGCGCGCGGGTAGCGGAGGAGCTGGCCGGCGAGCTGCGTGCCGAGATTGGCGTTGTCGGAGGCGCGGGTGACGAGAAGACCGGCGCCGACGGAGAGAACGAGCGCCGGGATCTGGGAGACGAGGCCGTCACCAATCGAGAGGAGCGTGAACTTCTGGAGCGACTCTCCAAGTGAGAGGCCCATCTGCATCACACCGATGGCGAAGCCGCCGATGACGTTGACGAGCGTGATGATGATGCCGGCGATGGCGTCGCCGCGCACGAACTTGGAGGCACCGTCCATCGCGCCGTAGAAATCGGCCTCTTTCTGGACCTTAAGGCGGCGGGCGGTGGCCGTGGCTTCGTCGATGATGCCGGCGTTCAACTCGGCATCGATGGCCATCTGCTTGCCGGGCAGCGCATCGAGGGTGAAACGCGCGCTCACCTCGGCGATGCGGCCCGCGCCCTTGGTGATGACGACGAAGTTGATGACGACGAGAATCAGGAACACCACGGCGCCGACGATGTAGTTGCCGCGGATCACGAAGTGGCCGAAAGCCTCGATCACCTCGCCGCCGTAGCCTTGCACGAGCACCTGGCGCGTCGTGCTGATGTTGAGCGCGAGGCGGAAGAGCGTGAGCGCGAGCAGCAGCGTCGGGAAACTCGAGAACTCCGGCGGATCCTTCACGTAGACGATCGCGAGCAGCACGAGCAACGAGAGCCCGAGGTTCAGGGCGAGCAGCGTGTCGAGCAGCAGCGTCGGGACGGGGACGAGAAGCAGCAGGACCGTGAGGAAAAGCCCCGCCGTGAAGACGAGGTCCGCGCGCTTCATCAGCATCGCGACCGGACTCGAGCCGGGAGTGGGAGCGACCGCGATCATGCGAGTGCGCCGGTCTCGACGCGGCGGGCCTTGAGGCGGTGGAAGTAGTAGCGGTGGGTGCGGTAGACGACCGCGAGAATCTCGGCGACGGCCTGGTAGAGTTCGGCGGGGATGGCCTCGCCGACCTTGCCCATCGCGAAGAGCATGCGCGCGACGGGCTTGTTCTCGACGGTCGGCACACCGTGCTCGGCGGCGAGGGCCTTGATGCGCTGCGCAAAGCGGTTCTCGCCCTTGGCGAGGACCACCGGCGCCTGATCGACGCCGCGCTCGTATTTCAGCGCGACGGCAAAGTGGGTGGGGTTCGTCACGACGACATCCGCCGTCTGCACCGCGGCGAGCATCTGCTTCTGGGCGAGGCGGCGGGCCATGCGGCGCATGGCGGACTTGGTGTTGGCGTCGCCCTCGGCCTGCTTGCGCTCATCCTTGACCTCCTGCTTGGTCATCATGAGTTCGCGCGTCGTCTTGAACTTTTCGTAGCCGAAGCTGATGGCGGCCACGATCGCCAGGGCGAAGAGCAGGCGCGTGAGAAACAGAATCGTGGAGTTGTTGAGGAACTGGCCAAGGTAAGCCGCCTCGACCGGGGCGCTGAACAGCGGGTCGCTCATCAAGCCACGCGCCCCGAGCCAGAGCGCCGATCCGATCGCGACGAGCTTCAGCAGATCGATGCCGCTGCGCGCAAAGACGGACTTGGAGAAGAGGCGGCCGAAGCCGGCCGCCGGATTGAGGTTCTCAAACTTGATCGCGACTGCCTTTGGCGAGAGACGAAAACCGCTTTGCAGCCCAAGCGCGAGCAGCACGCCCACGACGACGGCGATGAGCACCGGCCCAACCACTTCGCCGAACACCATCATCGCCTCGCCGATCTGCGGCACCACGGTGTCCATCTCGACCGGGGTGACAGTGAAGCGCGTGAACATGCCAATCGCATACTCCGCGATGCTGCGCGACGCGTCTCCGGCGGTGAGGGCCAGCACGCCGAGCGCCGCGGCGAGCGGAAAGAGGACGGTGACCTCGTGCGACTTCGCGAACTGACCGCGCTCGGCGGCCTCGGAGAGTTTTTTCTCGGAAGCCTGCTCGGTTTTTTGGTCTTGTTCTTGATCGGCCATGCGGTCGTGCACGAACTTTAGCAACGCCGGTGCCAAGAGATTTCAGACCTATGTTATCATCATTGTATAAGCGATTTGCGATTCTATCGAATTTGCAAACATCGCCAAATGACCCGCGAAAAAAATCAGGCGGCAAGATTTGCCGCGCTGCTCTTAGCGCGCCGGCAAGAGCTGGAGCATCCGCATCGGGGTCTCGCCAAACTCCACAAAAAGGTATCGGGCGATCAGCGCGCCAGCGGCACTGAGCAGGCCGAAACCCACGAGCGCGCGGGCGGAGAAACTCACGATGAACACGTTCATCTTCGGCACCGCGCGACCGAGCACGGAAAACGCGAGCGTGATGAGAAAATTCATCGCGATGAACGGCGCCGCGATGCGCAGGCCCAGTTCGAGAACGTGCGCGGTCGCGATGATCAGCGAGGTCGCCACCTGGGGGTCGAAGCCCCCCTGCCCCGCCGGTGCGAGCATGAAGCTGCGGGCAAACGCGCCAATCACCGTCTGGTGCGCGCCGAAGAGGAAAAAGAGAATCACCGCAAATGAGGACAGAAAGGCTGCCAGCGGCTCGCTCGCAGGCTCCGGGACACCGATGCCCGGCGAGGCCATCAGGCCGATTTCCGTCGAAATCACGCGTCCGGCCATTTCTATCGCGGCAAACGCCAAGCGCGCGACGAAGCCCAAGGCGAGGCCGAGGATGACTTCCTTCATGGAAGCGGCCACCAGCGTCCAGAGATCGAGTGGCAATGGCGCCACCGGCACGAGGCCGGTGATGAGCGTGGCGAGCGCGCCGCCGAGCGCGATGCGCACGGGGATCGGAATCGGCCGCCCCGCGATGACCGGCAGCTGGAGGATGAGCCCCATCGAACGGAGCAGCACCATCATCCAGCAAAAACCGTAGTCGAGGCTCATGCTTCGGGAAGCTCCGGCGCCAGGCCGCCGCGCCTTACTGCGCGATCCCGCCCATGCGCGAGAGGATCGTGATTGTAAACTCGGTGAGCGAGCGCAGCAGCCACGGCGTGAGAGCGAGAATCAGTCCGGCGAGCGCCAGGAGCTTGGGCACAAAGGTGAGCGTCTGCTCCTGCATGCTCGTCACCGATTGGATGAGGCTGGCCGCGAGGCCGACCACGAGCACCACACCGAGAAACGGCGCCACCACGTAGAGGGCAAACACCACCGTGGTTTTGAAAAGGTCGATCGCGACGTCGGGATTCATGGGCGGGAAGGAAATGGACTCAGCCGAAACTCTGCACGAGGGACCGCACGACGAGGTGCCAGCCGTCCACGAGCACGAAGAGCAGCAGCTTGAGCGGGAGCGCCACGGTGACCGGCGGCATCATCATCATGCCCAGCGCCATCAGCACCGACGACACCAGGAAATCGATCACAAGGAAGGGCAGGAAGAGCAGGAAACCCATCTGGAACGCCGTCTGCAGCTCGCTGATCACGAAGGCGGGGATGACCACCCGCATCGGCAGATCCTTCACCGCCGTGGGGCCGAAGCCGCCGAGCTCGAGGAAATACTCGAGATCGCGCGTGCGAGTCTGCTTCAGCATGAACTGCTTCAACGGCACCGAGGCTTTGTCGAGCGCCTCGACCGAGGTGATTTTCCCATCGAGATACGGCCGGATGGCATCGTTGTTCACACGATCGAAAACCGGGCCCATCAGGAAAAAGGTGAGAAACAACGAGAGCCCGACGACGATCTGATTGGAGGGCGCGCTGGGCGCCCCGAGCGCCGTGCGCACAAAACCGAGCACGATCACGATGCGCGTGAAGCTCGTCATCAGGAGCACAATCGACGGCGCGACGGAGAGCAGCGTCATGATGACGACGATCTGGAGCGCGACGCTCACTTCGCCGCCGGGCGTGCCGGCGCCCTCGAGGCCGATGTTGAGCTTGAAAGGCTGGGCGGCCGCACCGCTCGCCGGAGCGGCGGTGGCGGTCGCGGGCGCGCCGGCCGGAGCGGCCGGGGGCGGCGTCTGCGCGACGCCGAGAGCGGCGGTCAGCGCGAAGAGCGCGATGGCCAGGAGGCGCTTCATGCGCGGGGCTTCGCCGGCGCCACGTCGTCGGTGAGCGGCGAGAGCATGTCGATGCGCCCGGGGCAGACACCGATGAGAAATTTCCGATCCTCGTAGGAGGCGACGACGAGATACTGGCGGTTGCCGAGGGAGCGTGTCTCCTCGACGTTGAGCAGGCGGGCCTCGCGGCCGACTGGCACGCCCCGGCGATTGCGCCAGACGAGCCAGCCGCCGACGCCCGCGAGCGCGAGGCCGAGCACCAGCGTGATCGTGTTGACGCTGCCGGTGGCGGCCTGGGCCGGGGCCTCGGCGCGCGAGGTGCCGGGGTAGATGACCTTGTCGTCATCGGCCGCGAAGGCGCCGGTGGCGCACAGCAGGGCAAACGCGGCAAGCGTGGCGCGCACGCGGCTCATTGTTTCACGCTGCCGACGAGCTCGGTGATCTTGATGCCGAGGTTGTCCTCGACGACGACGACCTCGCCATAGGCCACGAGCTTGTCGTTGACGAAGAGCCCGACGGGATCGCTCGCGCGTTGGTTGAGCTGCACCACGGAGCCGGGCGCGAGCTCGAGCACATCGCGCATGGGGAGCATGACCGAGCCGAGCTGCACGGTCACCTTCACCTTCACGTCGAGCAGGATATCAAGTGATTTTTCGTCCGTCAGGTTGGTCATGGGAAGTTTCCTCGGGGTGAAGTTTGCGGGTGAGCTGGACGGCCACGCGATCGGTGTCGAGACCCACCGTGCCGACAAACTTGGGCGCGCCGTTCATGAGCACGCGCGTCTCGGCGCAGAGGGTGGGCGGCATCTCGACGACATCGCCGACGCGGAGGCAGGCGATTTCGCGGAGGGAAAGTTCGAGGGCGTCCCACTCGGCGCGGACGGGGACCTTGATGCGGTCGTAGGCGGGCTGCCACTCGGCGCGGCGGGGCGCGGGGGCGACGGTCGCCTCTTTCTGGCGCCGGGCGAAGAGTTTTTTCGCGAGCGGCTCGACCGTGTAGTAGGGCAGGCCAAGGCGGATCTGCTCGGTGCAGTCGCCAAACACGCACTCGAGCGTGAGCTCAAGGACGATGGCGTCGCGCGGGGAAGTCTGGAGGAAACGGCCGCTGCTCTCGGTGCCGATGACCGCGGGCTTGAGCGGCTGCTCGTATTTCCACTGGCTGCACCATTCCTCGAGCATGATCAGCAGCACGTCCTCGACGAGCGCGGTCTCGATCTCGGTGAGGGTCCGGTCGCCATTGATCTCGATCCCGCGGCCGCCGAGGAGCCGATCGGTGAAGGAGAGGGCGAGCCGAGGGCCCAGTTCGAGGATGCCGGCGCCGATGAGCGGCTCGATCTTGAACAGGCTGAGGTGCGTCGGGCTGGGCAGGCCGTCGGTGAATTTGCCGTAGGTCGTCGTGAGGAGGCTGGCGACCTTGAGCCCGACTTCCATGCGGAGGAAGAGCGACAGGCGCGCGGAAAGGTAGCGCACAAAATCATCGTGGCTGATCCGCAGGCGGCGCAGCTCGGCTTCGGAGAGGAAGACCGGATTGCGAAAATCGATCGGCTTCACGCTCTGTTGCGCGACGGGGGTGGCGGCCACCACCCCACCCTGCGGCACCTCGGCCGGGGGTGGCGCGATCAGCTGCTCGACCTCCTTTTGGTCGAACGACTCGCTTGCGGGCTTGGTGTTTTCCTCGGACATCGGGTGGGACGAACGATCCGGAGCCGGATTACTGGATGACGAAATCCGAGAAGTAGACCTGCTCGGCGATCTTGCGGCCGAGAGCCTGGTTGTAGGCGTTCACGAGCTTCTCCCGCAGGATGTTCTTCGCGCCGGCCTCCTCGAGATCGGCGAGCGTAAGCGAGGAGAGGACGTTGAGCGTGACATCCGTGAGCTTGGGCTTGGACCCCTCGAAGGTGGACTTCAGCTGCGGATCGGAGCCGGTGATGAGGAAGGAGGTCTTGAGGTAGCGCGTGCCCATCGTGCCGGAGAGGTTCACGACGACGTTAGTGAACTCGTAGCCGCTGGCGGGGCCGCCACCCTTGGCGTCCTTGCCACCCTTGGCTTCTTTGCCGCCTTGGGCGGCGGGCGCGGGAGCCGGGGCGGGCGCGCTGTGCTCGTCTCCACCCGCGGTCGCACCGTGTGGGGCGGCGGCCGCGAGCTTTTTTTGGAGACGAGGCACAAGCACGAACTCCACCGTCGCCCACGTGACCGCAGGAGCGAGCACGAGGGCGATGATGACGGGCAGGAGCGACTTGGCGCCACCGCCGCCGGCGGGAGCACCTTCGGCGGCGGGTGCCGCGTCGGGTTTCGCGCCGGGCTTGGCGGCAGCGGCGGGCGCTTCGGCTTTCGCGGGTGTGGACATGGGACGTGGTGAGACGGTGTGGTTTTGGCCGGGGGCGGGGCGCAGATGCGCCCCTCAACTTCACGGATTAGCGCTGCTTCAGGTTGACGATGTCTTCGAGCAAGGTGTCGGAGACGGTCACGAGGCGGGAACCCGCCTGGAAGCTGCGCTGGGTGGTGATGAGGTTGGCGAACTGGTCAGTGAGATCGACGTTGGAGAGTTCGAGCGTGCCGGATTGGATGGCGCCGAGGCCATTCGAGCCCGGGCCGTTGACGCTGGCCTGCAACGTGATCGTGCCGGCGGCGGCGCCGATGGGCGCGGCGGCGAGCAGGCTCGAGTAGAGATTGTTGGCTTCCTTGGTGAGGCCGGAGGGATCGGCGAAATTTTGCAGGAGGATCTGGTTCGTCGTGGCGGAGGTGCCGTCGGAGTAATACTCGACGACGTTACCGACGCGATCGATGGCGATGGACTGGCGCTGCGTGCCCACGGGCGGGGTGCCGAGCTCGATGTCGCCGACGGTCGTGAGTCCGGTGCCAGTGAGGCCCTGCACACGCAGGCCCTGCTGGTTGATCAAGAAGCCTTGGTCGGACCAACGGAAATCGCCAGCGCGTGTGGCGTAGATGGTGCCGTCAACGGAGTTCTTAACTTGGAAGAAACCGTTGCCGGAGATGCCAAGGTCGGTGTCGCGACCGGTCGTCGAGATGGAGCCTTGGCCGAAGTTCGTCGTCACACCAGCGAGCGCGACGCCGGTGCCGATCGAGGTCGAGGGCGTGCTCGGGGTCGCCGTGCCGGAAGGCGCGGAGCGCTGGAGAATGTTGCTGAAGCTGTCCGCATAGCGGGCCTCAGAGGCCTTGAAGCCCGTGGTGTTCACGTTGGCGATGTTGTTGCCGATGACTTCGAGACCCTTCATGAACGTCCGCAGCGCGCTGACGCCGCTGCCCATTGTGCCGATGAGTGACATGATGTGTATGCTGGTTTAGGATTGGACTCCGCCGGCGGGAACCGGGGCGGGAGCAGGTGCGGAAATTACGCGGGGTTCCACGAGGAGCACCGCGGAGAGGGAAAACGATTTGTCGCCCACGATCAGGCGGGGCTCGGAGCCCGAGGCATCGACCGCGGTGACCTCGCCGGTGACGGTGGTGCCCTTGCCGGCATCGACGGTCACTTGGTGGCCGAGGTAGGAATTGGCCGCCGTGCGCTGCTGATCGGCGCGGAGGGAGACGAGCTCCTTGGCCATCGCGCTGGACTGCTCGAGCGCGGAGAACTGCGCCATCTGCGCGATGAACGCCGTGTCCTCCATCGGCTTCAACGGATCCTGGGCTTGGAACTGCGTGGCGAGCAGGGTGAGAAAATCGCCTTGTCCGAGCGCCTTCTGCGGCACACGTGAAGCCGTCGAGTTGCTGGCGTCCGCCGCGGCACCAGCCTGTGAATTCGAGGCGATGGAAGAGATGGTGGGCATGGTGGAGAATCAGGCGAGCGTGTGCAGATGGAGAGCCGTGCCGGGCGCAGCGAAGGCCGCGGCCACGACCGGCACCGCGGCGGCGCCGCGAGTGGAGCGAGACGAACGGCCGCGGCCGCCAAATGAAAACGAATGCGCCGCCTCGGCCTGCGCCTGGGCGTGTGCATCGCGCTGGCGCTGGGAGCTGTCGCCTGAGAAACCATTGGCCCCGGAATCCGAGGATCCAAACTGCGCGGGCAAGATACGAAGCGTGCGCTCGCCACTGCCGGCGGACGCCGCGACCGTCTGCCATTCCGACGCGAGGGCCGTGCGCAGTTCGGCGGACTCGGTGTGAAACGTCGTGCGAATTTCGTTGGAGCGCAGCTCCACGCGCACGTCGAGCGCTTCGCCACCAACCGAAAATTCGAGGCGCACCGATTTATGCACAAGGGACGACAGTCGGTCCGCCGTGCGCAGCACGACCTCCACGGCTTCATGCGCCGAACTCACGCCATCGAGCTGAAGACCGAGCACGTTGTGCGATTCCACCCGCTCCGCCAAACCGCCCGGCGCCGCGATCAAGGTCGTGGTGACATCATGAGCGGGGGTTTGGCTTGTGGGGTAAGAATTGGACGCGGGCATTGTTGGCGTCGAATTTGCAACTCCGATGCCAAGCGCCTGCCGAGGTTTCGCAACTAGCTCGCTGGCATTGCTTACAAATGTTTTCTCAGGAAGCAAAAATCCTTCCGTGAGCTCATCGCTCAATTCCGCCACCGCAGCGGCAACTTTTTCCCGGTCGTTGGGAGATGCGGCCATCGGCCGGAAATCGAAGCTTGTCCGCCTCTCCACCATGCTCGGCAGTAGCTCGGTCGGCAGCCGCATCCCGGGCTGCTGAATTGGAATCTCTGATGCATCTTGGTCGACGAGCTTGTCGCCGAAGACAGACATGGCGGTCACAGGCAGCTCCTTGGTCAATGGCAGCTTGTCCGCCCGATAGACCGGCCGCTCGGCATCGATCTTCGGCGTCGCGGCGGGTGCCACTGGGTTGCTCCGCAGCGGGGGCCCCAGCGGTTCGGAGGCGGTGTCATCGGCCGAACGTGCGTCGTGCTGGGCACCGGTCGATGTCTCGTCCGTATCATCTGAAAAGGTTTCCTCCGACGTGGCCACGTCCTCCTCAATCACGGCATCCGGGAGATCGACGACCGCGACGGTCGCAAAAGCCACCGATTCAGGTGACAGTGGCAGCGGTAGCGTCAGTGTTTGCGCCTGTGGCGGCGTCGCCTCGGCAAGCTTGGCCGGTGCGTCTGCACGCGAAGCCGTTTCGGGCAACTCCGGTGCGCCCGTGCACGAGGCCGACGCGGGTCGACTACGCCCACTCCGCTTGGTCTGCACAGTGTCAGACTTAGCCGGCAAAGAAACCGCCGGCGCTTCGCCCTCCCCGGTGGCGGGCAGGATGTCCGGAGCCTCACCGATTTCGGAAGAGGTCACAGCGGGGGCATTTGTCCCCTTCCCTGGCAGGGCCTGATAAGCGAGCGGCACGCCCAAGCTCAAATCGAGCATGGGGGTCTCCACCGGCGAAGACTCACCGGCGGCGGGCGCAAACTCGGAGAGCAGCTCGGCGAAGCCGGCCCCTTCGCCCGGCATCGCGGGCACGCCGTTCGCCTGCGCGGGCATCGCGCCGCAAAACATCAGTGCGAGCAGATTGGGATCAGTGGGGAGAGTGGTGGAGTTGGCGAGTTGCATGTCATGGCGCCATCCATGGCGTGCAACCGCGTCGCTCCGTGACGCGGCCTGAAATTGAAGGGAGGAAAAACGGAATCAGCTGCCCGCCGGCTTGGCGGCTTTCATGGTGCGGAGCTTTTCGGAAAGAGTGGCGGCGCGCTTCGCAAGCGGGCTCTCCGGTGTGCCGCCCTTGCTCATCTCCTCGAAGATCGGCGTGAGCACATCGGATTTCATGAGGGAGAAAATCTTCACGACCGTGGCGTCATCCATCTCCTTGAAGATGGCGACGGCGGCCTTTGGGGTGAGCCCCGAATAGGTCGAGGCGAGCGAACGCAGGTTCTTCGCCTCGTCCGCGGAGATCTCGAGGATACGCTCGGAGATCTGGCGGCGCAGGCCCTCGATCTCCGTGCGGGTCTTGGCGAGTTCCTTCTCCTCCGTGGCGACACGGGCGGCCCGCTGATCGAGCACCTCGGCCTGCTTCTTGATTTTCTCGCGCTCGGCCTTGAGGTCCTTGGCCAGGTTCTCGACCTCGATCGTCCAGAAATCCCAGCCCTTCTGCTTGAACTCCACGGGCAGCACCGGCGCAGCCTGCGCGGCCTGGCTCGCGACATCGGTGATCATCTTGGTGAGGGCCGGCCATACGGTGCCGATGCCGACACCGACGCTGACCACAAGGCCGAGCGCGGCGGCCACGGCGGGATTCTGGAGTTTGGCGATCATGGTGAAAGGGTTTCGACGCGTGCGGTGAAGCGGCGCAGGGCGAGCTCGTCGAAGCCGAGCTGCTCCTCGCGCGCCGCATCGGCGCGGTGCTGGGCGCGGGCCTTGTGCTCGAGATTATCGATGACTTTGACGCGGCGGTGGGCCTCGGCGTATTCGGCGCGACGCTGCTGCACAAAAGCCCGGGCCCGGGCGCACGCACGCTCCGCCTCGGCCTCCGCCTCGCATTCGCGGCGGTAGGCGGCGAGGGCCGCGGCCTCGGCGGCGCCCGAAAAGCACTCGCGCCGACCGGCGTGCAACGCGGCCTCGAACTGCCCCACCCGCTCGCGCACCTGCTGCACCTCCAGCTCGGCGACCGTGCACTCGCGCACGGCGGCGGCAAACGCATCGCGCGCCTGCGTCTCGCGATGCGAGCGGAGGACAGCCACGGGCCGGAGGGGAAAGCGAAAGCGTTTCACGGGAAGAGTTGCTTCAGGCTGGCAAAGGTCTGCGCGCGCGACACCGGCTCCTCGACCCGCTGGCGGAGAAAGCCCCGCAGCGGCTCGTGCAGCGCGATCGCTTGATCGAGCGCGGCGTTGGAGCCCTTGGTGTAGGCGCCGATGGAGATCAGGTCCTCGTTCTTGCGGTAGAGCGCGAGCTGCTCGCGGGCGCGCGCGGCGAGCGCGACCTCCTCGCGTGAGCACACATCGCGCGTGAGGCGGCTCACGCTCTCCAGCACATCGATCGCGGGATAGTGGTTGAAATGGGCGAGCTGCCGCGAAAGCACGATATGGCCGTCGAGGATACCGCGCACGGCGTCGGCCACGGGTTCGTTCATGTCGTCGCCTTCGACGAGCACGGTGTAGAGAGCGGTGATGGCGCCCTCCTCCCCTGCCCCGGCGCGCTCCAGGAGCCGCGGCAGCATGGCAAAGACCGACGGCGTGTAGCCGCGCGTCGCCGGCGGCTCCCCGATGGCGAGGCCGATCTCGCGCTGCGCCATCGCGAAGCGGGTGACCGAATCCATCATGAAAAGCACGTTCTTGCCCGCATCGCGCCAGGCCTCCGCGATCGCGGTCGCGGTGAAGGCGGCGCGCAGGCGCAGGGGCGCCGGCGTGTCGGAGGTCGCGACGACCACGACCGCGCGCTTCATGCCCTCGGGACCGAGATCCTTCTCGATGAACTCGCGGACTTCACGGCCGCGCTCACCCACGAGCGCGATGACCACCACGTCCGCCTCCGAGGCGCGGGCGACCATGCCCATGAGCGTGGATTTGCCGACGCCGGAACCGGCAAAAAGACCGAGACGCTGGCCGCGGCCGAACGGGATGAAGGCGTCGATGGCGCGCACGCCGGTGACAAAGGGCGTCTTGATGCGCTGGCGGCGCAGCGGATGCGGCGGCGTGCCCGCACCCGTGGCCGTCGGATCGATCGGGAGCAGGCCGTAATCGTCCATCGGCTTGCCGAGCGCATCGAGCACGCGGCCGAGCATCTCCGGGCCGATGCGCGGGAGCGGAGGCCGGTTGCCCAGCGCGACTTCGCAGCCGACATGCAGGCCGGCGGTTTCGCCGAGCGGCATGAGGAGCACGCGGTGTTCGCGGAACCCCACCACTTCCGCGCGCACGGAGAAATCATCGCGCACCGAACGCACGATGCATAGATCGCCGAGACCGGCGTTGGGACCGTCGGATTCGATGATGAGGCCCGCGACGCCCGTGACGGTGCCGACGCGCTGCACCGGCGGCAGATGCCGCACCTGCGTGCGGAGCACCTCGACGAGCGGGGCGACGCTCCGGGAAAGATCGGCGTGGGCGGTGGCGCTCATTGCGGGGCGAGGGAATGTTCCAGCGTGGCGAGCTTGGTCTCGAAGCGCGCATCGGTGAGGCCGAAGCGGCTGCGCACCTGGCAGTCGCCCGGGGCGAAGCTGTCGTCGGTGCGAATCTTCAGGTCAGGATACCGGGCCATCCAGGCGGGGTTGAGCTTCACCAGGAGCGCGGCGTCGCGCGTCGAAAGCACGATCTCGAGGTTCTCGCGCTCGGGGAAAAGCTCGGCGAGGGCCTCTTCACAGATGCGGCCGACGATCTCGGCCGAAGGCTCAAAACCCGCGAGCAGGCGACGCGCGATGTCGAGCGCGAGGGCCGGGAGCGTGTCGCGCAGCTGCGCCACGATCGCAGGCTCGGCGTCCATGAGTTTCTTGAAGGTGCCGTCGGCGAGCGTGCCGATGTCGGCGCGCAGCTCCACCAACTGCTGATCGGCCAGGGCGCGCGCGGCGTCGAGCCCGCGGCGGTAGGCGGCCTCCTCGCGCGCGGCGAGTTCCGACTCGGAATAGTATTTCCCGAGCTGGCCGGGCACGGCGGCCCCGGCGAGCGGACGATCAAAGGCGATGAGTCGGGCGAAGGCCATGGTCAGGCGGAAGCGGTCTCGGCGGGCTCGGGATCGAGCGAGATCTGGCCTTCCTCCTCGAGCCGGCGGACGATTTGGATGACGGCGTCCTGCGCGGCGTCGATTTCCTTGCGGCGCGGCGTGCCGAGCATCTCCATCTCGTCCTTGAGCGTCTCGACGGCGCGCTTCGACATGCAGGTGTAGATGCGGTTGCGCAGCGTCTCGCTGGCGCCCTTGAGGGCCATGGTGAGATTGGCGGAGTCGACCTCGCGCAGGATGCGCTGCAGATCGGCGGGCGTGAGTCGGTTGATGTCCTCGAAGCCGAAGAGTTTCTTGCGGACCGCGGCGCAGAGCGAGGCGTTGCGCTCCTCGAGCTTCGTGAGAATCGCCTTGCTCGACTCCTTGCTGACGAGGTTGAGCAGATCGGCGACGGCGCGCACGCCGCCGCTCCGGTGGAAGGAGGGCCGGGCCTTCGCGTCGTGGTGCTTGCCGAGCCCGCGGGCGATCTTGTTGGCGAGGTTGAGCGAGGTGCTCTCGATCGTGCCGAGGCGCTCGACGATCTCGTCGCGGACCTCAAGGTTCAGCAGGGAGAACACCTCGGCGGCCTTGGCGCTGTCGAGATACGAGAGCAGGAAGGCAACCGTCTGAGGCTGCTCGTGCTTCACGAGGTTGAAGATCTGCATGGCATCCATCTCGGAGATGTCCTTGGCGACATCGCCGGCGTTGGCGGAGCCGGGGCCGATGCGGCCCACGATGGCGGAGGCCTTCTGATCGCCCTTGGCGATCGCGAGCGTGCGCTGCGCGTAGGCGATGCCGCCGAGCGCCGAGCTGGCGCTGCGCATGATGAGCCCGGAAAATTCCTCGACCGCGAGCCGCTGGATTTCGGCGGGCACGACCTTGAAGGCCGACATCTCGCGGCAGATCAGCTCGATCTCGGCGTCGTCGAACTGGCGCAGGACCTCGGCCGCCGTCTCCGGGCCGGCGAGGATGAGGAAGACCGCGAGCTTCTGCTGGCGGGTGAGCTTGCCGTAGTCGAATTCAGTCATGGCCGCGGAGTGCGATCAGTTCAGTTTTTCCCGGCGGGCGCGGCGTCGGCGGCGACCCACTCGCGGAGCGCGGTGCCGACGTTGGCGGGTTTCTGCCGGATGAGCTCGGTGAGCATCTCCGGCGTCACGTTGGCGCCGTTGGAGGTCGCGCGGCCCCCGGTCTCGGGTGCAAGCTGGAGGACCTCGATCGGCACGGCCTCGGGCTGCTGTTTCTTCAGCATGCGCCAGAAGACGAGGAGCACGAGAGCGGCGCCGGCGAAGCCGATGTAGCGGTTGGCGAGCTCGAGGTAGGGTTGCACGCCGCCGCCGGCGGAGCGCACGGCATCGGTCGAGACGGCCTGGAGATCGACACCCTGGAAGGCGGTCTCCTGGATCGAGACGATAGATTCGAGGGGCTGGCCGGGCACGGGCTTGAGCCCGAGGGCGTTGATCACGACTTGGCGGAGGGCGTCGAGTTCCTGCTGGGTGCGCTTCTGCTCCTGCGGGGCGGCGGGCTTGCCGTCGGCCCCGGCGGGCTGGGCGACCATGCGCGGGGCGACAATCACCGCGGCGGTGAGGCTCTTCACGGTGCCGGGATTGCGCGTGGTGTTGGTCGTGACGCGGTTGATCTCGTAGGTGGTGGTGCGGTTTTTCCGGTTCTGCTCGGAGAGCGAGGTGGGGCGCGCCTCGGCGCCGGCGGTGGTGCCGGCTTTCTCGGGCACGTTGGCGCTCACGCCGGTGGCGCCGCCACCCGTGCGGGCCTCGCTGCTGTTGATAATGTCCTCGGTGTTGGTCTGGGAACGCACGACCTGCCCGTCGGGATCATATTTCTCGGAAGTCTGTGTGGTGGCCTCGGACTCGATCTCGGCGGCGACGCGGACGACGGCGTTGCCCGCGCCGATGACGGAAGCGAGCATCGTCTCCACCTTCTTGGCGTAGTAGTCCTCGACCTGCTGGCGGTAGCGCATCTGCGAGTTGGCGCTGCCGAGCATCGGGTCCTGTTTCAAATCCTCGGAGAGCGTGCGGCCACGGTTGTCCACCACGGCCACCTGATCAGGGCCGAGGCCTTGCACGGCGTTGGCCACGAGGTGGCGGATGGCGTTGACCTGATCGGCGTCAAGCCGGCCGCCGCCGACATCAATGAAAACAGAAGCGGTGGACTTCACGCCGTTCTCGGTGAGGAGGAGGCGATTCTCCGGCTGCACGATCATGACGCGCGCGGAGCGCACGCCGGCGACCTGCATGATGGTGCGGGCGAGTTCGCCCTGCACGGCGCGAAGGTAGTTGGTGCGCTGCACAAAGTCGGAGAGGCCGAACTGGCCCTTGTCGAAAATCTCGAAGCCGACGCCGTCGCCGCTCGGGAGCCCCTTGCCGGCGAGGTCCATGCGGATCTTGTGCACCATGTTGGTGGGCACCATCACGCCCGTGCCGCCCGCGGTGAGCTGGTGCGGGATGTTGAGGGTCTGGAGGTGACTGATGACGCCCGCGGCGTCCTTCTCACCCATGCGGGCGTAGAGCAACTGGTAGTCGGGCCGCTGCGACCAGATCACGACACCCGCCATGGCGCCGATGACGGCGACGGTGGCGACGACGAGCGAGACGCGTTGGTTGAGACCGAGCTGTTTCCAGAGGAGGAGGAGCGATTGGGAGAAATTCTTCATCGGGCGGGCGGAGACGTGGGACGAAATAGGTTACGGGCACGGCGGGCTCACACCTGCATGCGCATGAGTTCCTGGTAGGACTCGACGAGCTTGTTGCGCACCTCGACCATCATCGTGAAGGCCACCGAGGCCTCCTGCATGGCGATGACGCTCTGGTGCAGCTGATCGGAATCGCCGAGGAGCACCTTGCGGGTGAGCTGCTGCGCGTTGGCGGACTTGGCCTCGACGGTGCCAACCAAACCCTCGAGCATCTGCCCGAAGCCTTGCGAAGGCACGGCGCCGGGCGCGGCCTGCGGCAGGCCGATTTTCGGCAGCGGCAGATCGGCACCGGGGCGCGCGATGCCCCCTAGGTTGAGCGGGGCGATGGTTCCGATGGCATTCATGGTGACGGGCGATCAGTTCACTTCACTTGCCGATCTCGAGCGCCTTCATCGCCATCTGGCGGGCGTTTTTCACGACCGAGAGGTTGGCTTCGTAGGCGCGCGACGCGGTGATGAGGTCAACCATTTCGTAGGAGAGATTCACGTTGGGCATCTGCACGAGGCCGTCCGGGCCGGCGTCGGGATGCTGCGGGTTGTAAACCTGTTCGCCCTGCGAGCGGTCGGCCGTGATGCTGCCGACCCGCACGGTCTGGAGCGGCACGCCGCCGCCGGAGGCGCGACGGAGCAGCTCGGACTCAAAGGAAACGACCTGGCGCGAAAACGGCGCGCCGTTGGGGCCGCGCGTCGTGTGGGCGTTGGCGATGTTTTGCGCGACGATGTCGAGCCGGGTCTTCTGGGCGCTCAGGGCGCCGGCGGAAATATCGATGCCGGAAATCAGGTTCATGGGGCGGATTAGTCAGCGGTATGCGCGTTCACATCGAACGGCCGGTGATCGCGAGCTTCAGGCGCTTGAGGTTGTTGGAGACGATCTCGCTGAGAAAATCGTGCTCCACGGCGTTGCGGTTCATGGCCATGAGTTCGTGCTCAAGCTCGACGGAGTTGCCATCGGGCCGCACCGTGCGGGCGAGTGGGTCGGCCGCGAGCTGGGGACGGATCGAATCGGCGGTCTTGCCAAAATCGCCGGCGGCCATGCGAGCCTTGAGCTGCACCGCGAAGTCGGGAGCCAAGTCAATGCGACGGAAGCCGGGCGTCTCGGCGTTCGCGATGTTGGTCGCGATCGCCTCCTGCCGCAGCACCGAGGCATCGAGAAGCTTCCGCGCCAACTGGTAGTTGTCGGTTTGGAAGATGGGATCGATCATGCCGACGATTTAGCAAAGCCGGTGCCACGGCGAGCCTGACACGCGCAAACACCTATTATTCATATTACTATAGCTCGCTTAACCGGCAGCTCGTTCACCGATTCCAGTTCGGCGATTGAGTGCGGCAAATTTTTCCCGGGCCTTCATTTCGCAAATTACGCGCCGATGTTTTGAGCAACTCCACTCGGTGAACCTATCCGCCCACACCCCGGCCGTCCCGTCCGCGCCTCCGCCCAAGCTCCTGCTCGTCGACGACGAGTCGCTGGTGCTTGAGATGCTCAAGCACTCGCTGGAGCGCGAGGGCTTCCACGTCGTCGCCACGACGAATCCCCTCAAGGCGCTCGCCATCCTGGGCGAGCAGGATTTCTCCGCCATCATCTCGGATCAGCGCATGCCGGAGATGCTCGGCCTCGATTTCCTCGTCGAGAGCCGCAAGCTCCGCCCGCACTGCTCCCGCATCCTGATGACCGCGGTGCTCGACCTGCCGGTGATCATCGAGGCAATCAACCGCGGGGAGATTTTCCGCTTTGTCGCCAAGCCCTGGCTCCGCGAGGAACTCGTCGCCACGGTGCGCAACGCCGTGCAGCGCCACGATCTCGTAACGCGCAACGAGGCCCTGCATGCCGAGACGCAGGCGCTCAACGAGCAGCTCCGCGAGGCCAACACCGCCCTCGAGGGCAAGGTCCACGCCATCGAGGCCGAGAAGCGCCGGGTCGAGGCCGCCAACCAGGAGCTGGCCACCCGCTACGAAAACTCGCTCGAGCTCTGCCGCCGCATCCTCACGACCTACGATCCGATTCTCGGCAACCAAGCCAAGGCAGTCGTCGAATTTGCCGACCTGATGGCGGCGACGGATCATTTCTCCGACAGCGAGCGCCATGCGCTGCGCAGTGCCGCGCGCCTCTGCGACCTGGGTCTCATCGGCATGCCGCGCGAGATGGTGCGCGCCCTGCGCAACGGCATCGATCGTCTCTCGGAGCGCGAGCGCGGCCAGCTGCAAAGCCATCCCATCTACGGCCAGACGCTGGCCGCGCTGGTCGATCACCGGACCGAAGTGGGCGAGGTCATCCGCGCCCACCACGAGCGCTTCGACGGACTCGGCTACCCCGACGGGCTCGCCGGCAAATCCATCCCTTGGGCGGCGCGGTGCCTCGCGGTGGCGGTCGGCTTCGTCGAATCCGGCCTGCCCAAGGCCGCGGCCCTGCAATCCGTGCTCTCACGCTCCGGCCGCGACTACGATCCCGAGGCGGTGCGGCTCTTCGCCAAGGTCTCGCATCTCGTGCAACTGCCCAAGCAAGTCCGTGAGATCACGCTCTCCGAACTCGCGCCCGGGATGGTCCTGGCGAGCGGCATCTTCAGCCCGCACGGTCTGCTGCTGATCAGCGAAGGCGAACGGCTCAACGAAGCCACCATCGCGAAGATCAACAGCCACAATAACGCCACGCCCATCGCGCAGCGGCTACTCGTGCAGACCTAGAGCGGGGTTTCACGGCGCGGGAGTCTGCGCGCAAAGGCCTGAAGTCAGAAACCCGAGAGCCAAAAAAGAAAAAGTGAGATTCATGGTGGAAGGATAACTGCCGAGAGGCGTGCATCGTCAGGGCCTAAGCGGCACGTTGCGGGCTCCGACCATGTCTTTGGGAAAGAGATTCCGTTCATAGTCGAACTCAAGGTTGCGGTCGTTGGCGACGGGGTTAAAATAGTAGTGGAACCGGATGGAGCCGCGCGCATCGACCTCAATGTCGCCGGTTATCTTGGCGTAGTGGGCGGAGACGATGTTGCCGCGGCTGTCGAGCTTGGTGCGGGTGCGCAGGAAGAAGCCCACGTTCTCGCGGAGCTGGGGTGGCACATAGCTTTTCGCCTCCACGCGCCAAGACGGAACATAGCCCGAGTCGGGAGCCGCGTGTGGCAGCCTCATCACATTGTAGGGCAGATAGCGCAGCGTCTCTTCGATTATTCCGTCCTTATCTCCGGGGAAGGAGACCTCGAACACGGCGTCCCAATTGCCGACTTGGAGTTTATATTTCTCTTCAGTCCAGACTTCACCTCCAGATTCAACCGCTTGTTTGTTCCTCGCCATGCTCTCGGCGAGCCTGTTGCGGAGGTTCTCACCATACCCTTGAAAGATATTCCGAAAGCGAAAACGAAGGTCTTCAATCTTACCGCGTCCGTGTGGCGCGATCCAGTCTCCGGCTGAGAAATCAAATCCCAGCCACACGCCTTGCTTCGGAAAGTGTTCCACTCGATCAAAACCAATACGGGCCACATGCAATGGGATCGGACTCTTGCGCTCGCGCAAAACGAGAGTCACATCATGGTCTTGGCCTGCACGCAACCCGTCCACGCGCACGTCGTAGGAGCCGGGCTTGGCCACGAAGACCGAGGTTCTGAACTCGGCCCGACCCCGCGCCACGCCCGTGCCCAGTTGGTCGGTCAAGAAAGGCACGGTCACGTCGCGCGTGCCATCGGCAAGCGTGGCGCCGAAAATCACCCGCACTTGCGCGCCGGCAATGGGGCGCGCGTCATCGTCGGTCACGCGCACTCGCACCACCTCGCCTCGCAGCGTGGCGAATCCAAATACGAATGCGATCCAAGTGACAGTTCTCATATGAGCGAGACAGGGTCAGACCTCTGGGTTTGCTGCTACGATCTGAGATAGAATTCGGGACACAGGTGTCAAAGCCTGGCTCGTCGCTGCGCCGGGCGCAGTCTGCATCGGGCTACACCGGGGCGGAGTTCGCCCCCTTCCGCCATCCAACCCGCCCTACTCGTTGAATTCGTCGCGCTGCTGCTTGGCGCGCTCGTCGTCGGCCTTGAGCGCCGCGGCCAGCACGGGATCGTGCTCGGCTTCGCGTTCGCGCAGGCGGCGTTCCCGCGCGCGGAGATCTTCCTCACGCTGATCGAGTTCGATCTCCTTTTCCTGCTGGGCCTGCACTTTCTCGAAAAGCTTGGTCTCCGATTCGTCGATGAACCGCTCGCGCTCCGCCAGCGACTGGCGGGTCTCCTTGATCGTCGCCTCCTGGCGGTCGAGTTCCGCCCTCACCTGGTCGAGGGCGCGTCGTTCGGCGGGCGACACCACTGCGCCTGCCGCCGCTGGCTTCTGCGCCACGTCGAGCAACTGGGAACGGGCAAAGAGCAGCGCCTCCATCTCCGCCAGATCGCGCTCGTGCTCGGCCAGGCGCGCTTCGCTCTCGGCCAGGGCACGCTCGCGTTCGGCGAGCGTCACCTCCAGCTGCTTCAAGGTGCGCTCGAGTTCGATGAGTTTGGCGGCCGCGGGATTGGCCGCGCCGTTGAACGGCGAACGCGTCTCGGCCACCACGGCCATGATGGACTCGCGCGCGGCGACCGAAGCATCAAGCGCGGCAAACGGCGTCTTGGACGCCGCTCGTCGGCGCGGGAGCGCGAGCGGCTGCGCCGCCGGCCGCGGCCGGGGAACGGGCGCCGGCACTGGAACAGGCGCGGGCATCGCGATCACCGGCCAAACAGCCGGGCAAACCACCCGGAGCGTTTCGGCGTGGCCTGCGCCGCGACGGGCAGGCGCAGATGCGGCCGCAGGAGATCCGCGGCCCGGCGCGCAATCTCGGGATTGGTGATGGCGCTGAACTGGCGCTCCAGGGTGCCGCCTGCGGCCAGATCCTTTTCGATCGTCGCGACATCGTCGCTGAACCATGCAGTCGCGAGTTCGACCCGGGTCTCCCCATCCTTGGCGCGCGCGGCCTGGCCGACGGCCTCGATGAGGTGCAGCCCCCGGTGCCCGCGGCGAAACGGCAGCACCTGGGCGAGCATGGCCTCGTCGACGTGGGAGAGGGCGTTGAGCAGTTTCTTGAAATCACCGCCGACGATCACGTTCTGCGACATGCCCTGCGCAAAGACCGCGAACTCGCCGAGCGTGGAGAGCTGCTCGAGTTTGCAGAATTCCAGCGTGTCCCCATCGAGCACGGTGAGCGCGATCGGAAAGTTCTCGGAGATGCCGAGCTTGGTCATGTTCTTGAGGAGCGGATTCTCGCGGGCGGAGGCCGACTCGGCATTTTCCACCATGTCGGCGAACGGGCTGTCGAACGCGAGGGTCTCCTTGATGATGAGGATGAGGTTGTCGACGAGCTCGGGCGGCTGGCCCTTGGCGGCGAACGTCTCCACCAGTTCGTCAAACGTGAGATCGATGTAGGTCGACGGGGTCTGGCCCGGGCCCTTGATGGGCCACGCGGGCAGGTCGAGATTCTCAGCCAGGCTCTGGAGCGAGGTCTCGGCCATGATCGAGGTCGAGAACGCCGTGCGCACGTCGTCCCATTGCTTGGCGGTGGATTTCATGGTAAGCATGGTGCGAAAGGAAAAGGACCGGGATCGGCGCAGGCTGCCCGGCGAAGCGTCAGGACTTCACGTGCTGAAGCAGCTCGGCGGCGACCTTGCGGTAATCGTTGATCACGTTCTCTCCGGCCGCGGCGGAGTCGGCGGACTCGGAGCTGACGAGCGCGACCGGCAGTCCGAGGGCCACGGCGCGCCGCACGACCATCGCGTCGCGGATCTGCGCGTCGAAGATCTTCGCCGTGGGCGCGGCGCGTTTGGCGGTCTTGAATTGGTTCAGGCGAAGCTGCATTCGCATCTTGGGCACCTCAATATCGACCCCGGTCTTGATGGAGTTGAATATGATTCCCTGAATTTGCGCCGGCGGCCCCATCGTCCCCTTGCGGAAGCTGGCGGTGAGCTGGTGAAACTTCTGCAATTTCTCCACGAGCAGGGTGAAGCCGATCAGGCTCAATGCGTCGGGGTTGGCCGGGACGTAGATTTCGTTGGACGAAAACACGCCGCACTGCGACGCGCGGAGGATATTGGGCGGGCAGTCGAAGAGGATGAAATCGTAGTTCTTCTCCACCGTCGCCAGTTGTTCGTAGAACGTCAGGTAGGGCGGCTGGGCCGGGTCGAACTCGAAATCGCTCTCCAAGTCCACGAGGTTGAAGGTCGTCGGCAGCAAATCGAGGCCGGGCAGGAGCTTCTCGCCCGCGCGGCCCTCGACCACATCCTGGTGGATCAGCTCCCGCAGCTGGGCCCCCTTGTTGAAAATGGAGAAAACTGAGCCGATGTCCGAGGTGTTGATCTTGTTCCAGCGGTCGAGCTTCAGGAGCCAGATGCTGGCGTTCGACTGCGTGTCGAAGTCGCACAGGAGGACGCGCTTGCCCTGCTTGGCCAGCGCGGCAGCGGTGTTGACGACGAGCGACGTTTTGCCGACGCCGCCCTTGTAGTTGATGAAGCTGATTTTTCGCGCCATGCGTCTTGTTGCCCAGAGCCTATCGGACCGGCAGCGCGTGAACTTGCGTCCCGCATTTCTGCTCCGCCAGAAAAAAGCAGGCTTCCGGGAATTTACCGAAAATTTCGCTCGTGAACAAATCAGCCCTGCGCACCGCCATCCTCCAGCAACTCCGCGCCGAACTCGGGCGCCAGGCCAGCGCCGCCGAGAACTCGCGCGACGAAGCCATCAGCGAGGAAAGCCGCGCCGAGAGCAAATGGGACACCCATAGCCAGGAGGCCGCCTACCTCGCCCAAGGCCAGTCGCGGATCGTCCATGAGATCGGGGAAAGCATCGCCCTCTACGGCACGCTCCCTCTGCCCGATTTTGCGCCCGGCGATGTCATCGCGGTCGGGGCACTCGTCGAATTGGAGGCCGCACGCGGCGGCAAGCACGCGTGGTATTTTCTCGGGCCTCGTTCCGGCGGGCTCGAACTGAGCATCGACGGTCGCGACGTTCTGGTGCTCACGCCGCAATCGCCGCTCGGCCGGCAATTGCTAGGTCGCCGCGCCGGCGACACCCTCGCCGCCCCCGGACGCAGCGCCGCCGCGGCGCAGAGGATCGTGTCGGTCCGCTGAGCGCCGCGGCGGCGCGCCCTCCCCAAACTCAATCGTTGAGGCTGAAGATCACCGGCACCGTCATGCGAAATCCCACGACCTTGCCGTGGCGCTTGCCTGGCTCAAACCGCCATTTCGCGACCGCCCGCAGCGTCGGCTCCTCGAAGGCCCGGGAGGAAGATCGAGTGACACGGGCATTGTGCACGGCGCCGGTCTCATCGACCTCAAACTCCACCACGACCTCGCCGGGGATGCCGTTTTTCTTTTCCTCGAAAGGATAGATCGGCGCCGCTTGGAAGCGGGCGCGCGGCGGATTGTCCAGCGCACCGCCCGGGATAATATTCTTCCTCCAATCGCCATCCACTCCGCCTTCTCCCGGTAGAAAATCCAGCGGCACAATTTCGCGCGCGTCACCGAACGCCATAGGCCGAATCCGGGGAGGGTCCATAATCATACGGTCGTTGGTTTCATACACCACTGGCTCGACACCCTCTGGACGCGGAACGTCAGGTGGTTTAGGTAACGCTGGACCGCAAATAACAACCTCGACGATTTCAGGTTCTTCGGGCTCGAGCGTGACCGGAATAAACTGGCGCGGATCAGGTTCAACAGGCACTGCACCGTCAGTGATTTTGCGCGGCGAATCGGGAAACCCGAAAAACAGCCCGCCGTGGATGGCGAGCGCGACGGATGCGGGAATGAGGAATCGTGTGTTCATGGGATACGCGGGGTTCGATCCTTCAACGCACCGAACACATAATTCTTAGGGAACGCGCCCATTCCTTTCTGATGAAAGTCATCCCTCGGCCAACATGGCTGCCAAGCACCCGGCACCGGGCGGGGCCTGCCTACGGGATGCGGGGGAGCGAGCCAGCCTGCTTCAGCCAATCCGCCGTGATATCGGTGAAATCCGTGAACACGCCGTCGATCCGCGCTTCACGGAAGAGCGCGGCGTGCAGCGCGTCGATGGACGGGCAATTTTTCGGGAGGTCGTCGCGACGCACCGTGTAGGGATGCACGGCGAGTTTCTCCGCGTGCGCGAGCGCAACAAGATCGGTGAACTTCGGCGCGACGCCGGCGGCGGGCCACGTGACGATGCGGCTGATGGCGGGGCCGATGCCATCGGCGATCTTCGCCAGCTCCTTCAGGCCGGCGGGCGTGCAGATCGCGGCGTAGTCGGTGCCGTCATCGCCCTTGGCCTTGCCCTCGATGAGCATGATCAGCCGGCCGCGCCAGCCGAGTTCGTTGCGCAGCCGCTTGACCTCAGCGAGTTCGAAGCACTGGAGGAAACAGGCGTCGGCCTTCGTGGCGTAGCCGTGGCGCGCGAGGATCGGGAGCACGGCCTTGGCGAGGTCGTGGCCCTGCGCGCGGTGCCACTTGGGCTGCTTCAGCTCGGGATAGATGCCGGCGGTGCGGCCCGTCGCGCGATTGAGGCCGGCGATGAGCTGCAGTTCCTCCTCAAGCGTCGGGATGCGGAAATCGGACGGCGCCACGGCCGAGGCATAACGCGAAGGATAGACGGGCGCGCCGGTCTTGGCGTTGAAGCGCTCGCTCGCGCGCAGCTGTTTGATCTCCGCGACCGTGAAATCGAGGGCGTAGTAGCGGCCATCGGCGCGCTGGCGGCCGGGGAAGACCTTCGCGACATCGCTCACGGTATCGAGGTGGATGTCGTGGAGGACGACGGGCACGCCGTCCTTGGTGAGCACGAGGTCCTGCTCGAGGTAGTCGGCGCCGAGCGCGTGGGCGTAGGCCTTGGCGGCGAGCGTGTGCTCGGGCAGGTAGCCGCTCGCGCCGCGGTGGGCGATGACGAGGGGTTTGGTTTCCACGGCGGCCACGGTGACGGCGAACGCGAGGGAGGCGAAGAAAGTTTTCATTTGGCAGCGGAGGCGCTCGTGGTGCGGTGGCCGAGGGTGAAAGCACTGAACACCATGGTGAGGATGCAACAGGCCATCATGGTGCCGAAGACGCCGCCCCAGCCAAACGTGTCCGCGATCCAGCCCACGCCGGTGCCGGCGATGGCCGAGCCAAAGACGTAGCCGAAGAAGCCCGTGAAGCCCGCGGCCGTGCCCGCGGCCTTTTTCGGCACGAGGTCGAGCGCGTGCAATCCGATCATCATGATGGGGCCATAGACGAAGAACCCGATTGCGATCAGCGCGCAGATGTCGATCCAGAGCGGGCCGTGGCGGTTGAGGCCATAGACGACGAGGCCCGCGAGCGTGAGCGCCATGAACAGGATCGTCGCGGGCGCGCGCCGGCCGCGGAACAGGCGGTCCGACATCCAGCCGCAGAGGATCGTGCCCGGGATGCCCGCATACTCGAAGGCGCTCCACGCGTAGGCGGATTCCTTGAACGAGAAACCCTTGGCGGTCTGGAGATAGGTGGGCACCCAGTCCACCACCCCGTAGCGCACGAAGTAGACGAAGGCGTTGGCGACCGCGATGGCCCAGAGGAATTTGTTATTCAGCACATGGCCGAGGAAAATCTCGCGGAACGACAGCGTGCGCTCGTGCGCCACGGAGTAGTCGGCCGGGTAGTCGTTGCGATGCTGCTCGATCGGCGGGAGGCCGCAGCTCTGCGGCGTGTCGCGCAGCAGGACCGCGATCAGCACGGCAATCAGCGCCGCCACGGTCGCGGGAAAGTAGAACGTCGCGCCCCAGTCGGAAAACAGCCACACGCCCAGCAGCGCGAGCTTGGCGACGAGCGCCCCGCCGACGTTGTGCGCGACGTTCCAGACCGAGACGGTCAGGCCGCGCTCCTTGGTGCTCCACCAGTGCACCATCGTCTTGCCGCACGGCGGCCAGCCCATGCCGTTGAACCAGCCGTTGAGCGTCTGCAGCACGATCATCGCGGTCAGCGAACCATAGATCGCGGGCACGGTGCCGAAGAGAAACGTGGTGCCGGCGGTGAGCAGCAGGCCGAGCGACATGAACCACCGCGGATTGCTGCGATCCGAGACGGAGCCCATGATGAACTTCGAGGCGCCGTAGGCGACGGAGAGGCCGGTCATGGCGGATCCGAGCGCGGCCTTGGTGTATTCGGGATGAGCCTTGAGGATGTCGGGCAGGGCGAGCGCGAAATTTTTCCGCACGAGATAAAATCCCGCGTAGCCGATGAAGATGCCGAGGAACACCTGCCAGCGCAGGCGGCGATACTCGGCCTCGGTGCGATCGGGCGGCAGCGGAGGGACGGCCGGGGCAGGCTGGAGAAACGAGATCACGCTCAGGAGTGTGCGGGGAGTCCGGGCGGCGCCACAAGCTCCGCGCGCGCGGGCGCGCGCAACAAATAACCACGGGCCAGCGCCGTGTAGGCGGCCGTCTGGGCCGCGATCCAGGATTCGTCCCGGCCGAGCTCGCGGGCGAGTAGGTGCGCGACCGCGGGCGCGGCGGCGATGGAGCCGCGGGCGTCGAGCAGGAGCGCGCGGGTGCGGCGCGCTAGCACATCCTCGACCGTGCGCGCCATCTCGTGGCGCGCGTGCCACACCACCTCGGCTTGGCGCATGGGCAGGCCGGCGACGAGCGGAACGTCGAGCGCCGGCTCGGAATTCGCGAGGGCGGCAATGGCCGGGGCATCGCTGCCGTAGATCGATAGGTAGGGCAGGTCTGTGCCCTGCCCTTTGGCGTGCTGAGCGTTCGAGGACGGCTCAAAGACCCGCCCCGTTTCCGAGGCGCCGTGGATCGGCAGATCAGCGGTGACGCATGGGCGCGGCGCGAGGCCGGCCACCTTTTCGGCCTGGTCGATCACATCCTCCGCCATCTTGCGATAGGTGGTCCATTTCCCGCCCGTGAGGGTGATGAGCCGGCTGGGCGAGACCACGATGGTGTGATCGCGCGAGAGCGCGGCGGTGGAGCCCGCGCCGCTGCGGTTCACGAGCGGGCGCTGGCCGGCAAAGACGCTGAGCACGTCGCTCTCCAGCGGATCACGCGAGAGGTATTTCCGCGCGTGCTCCATGATGAACGCCACCTCCTCGGGCAGCGCGCGCGGCTCGATCGCGGCGGGGAGGCCCGGCGTGTCGGTCGTGCCGACGACCACGCGGTCGTGCCACGGGATCGCAAAAAGCACGCGGCCATCGGCGGTCTTGGGAATCATCAGGGCCGTCTCGCCGGGGAGAAAATGCCGCGGCAGCACCACGTGCACGCCCTGGCTCACGGCGACGAGCGGCGCGCCCTCGGGTTCGTCGAAACGACGCACCTCATCGACAAAGACGCCGGTGGCGTTGATCACAGCCTTGGCGCGGATCTCGAACTCGGCCCCGGTCTCCAGGTCGCGCGCCAGCACGCCGGCCACGCGGCCGCTTTCCTTGCGAAGGCCGGTGCACGCGCAGTAGTTCACCAGCATGGCGCCGTGATCGACCGCGGTCCGCGCGAGGCTGGTGGCGAGGCGCGCGTCGTCAAACTGGCCGTCGTGATAAAGCACGCCGCCCGCGAGCCCGTGCGGCTCGAGCGTGGGCAGCAGCTCGATGGTCTGCGCACGGGAGAGTTTGCGCGAGCGGCCAAAAGACCACTTCCCCGCGAGGCGATCGTAGATCGTCATGCCCAGGGCGTAATACGGCGCCTCCCACCACGCGTAGCCGGGGATCACAAACTCGAGATCGTGGACGAGGTGCGGCGCGTTGCGGCGCATGCGGCCGCGCTCGTGCAGTGCGGACATGACGAGCGAGATGTCCCCTTGTCTCAGGTAGCGCACCCCGCCATGCACGAGCTTGGTGGCGCGGCTCGAGGTGCCCTTGGCGAAGTCGTCGCGCTCAATCAGCGCGACGCGATGGCCGCGCGCGGCGGCATCCACCGCGGCGCCGAGGCCGCTGGCGCCGCCGCCGACGACGACGAGGTCGAAGACCTCGGCGCCGGCACGGAGCCGGGCGAGAGCTGGGTCACGATTCATGAGCGGCGAAACGTGGGCTTGGTAGCCCTGCTCGTGAGAGCAGGGACCGACGAGTGATAGCACCGCGGTCCATCCCGCCTCTCACGAGGCGGGCTACCACAGACCACCACGCCACGCGGCGGTAAAGCGGCGCGCATACTCTCAAGGCCGCGTGATGCATCAGAATTTTTTCGCCACCTCGAAGGTGAACTGCCGGCCGCGGGGATTGGCGCTGCCGGTGAAGTAGCCGTATTGCTCGTCGGCGAGCTGCGGCTCGCGATCGAGCACGTTGTTCACGCCGACGCGCACGGTGGTGCCCGCGAGCCAGCGGGAGGCACGGGGCTCGACGCGGTAGGAGAGCCAGGCGTTGTGCGTGATCATCGGGTCCACGCGCAGCAAGTAGCGCGTGATGCCATTGTCGTTGAAGACTCGTATGTAGCCGGGGCCGCCGAGCGCACGGTAGATCGGTTCGGTCGTGGCGGCGGAGGTGTCCACGAAAGAGCCGAAGTAATTCGAGAACCAGCCGGCGGCGAGCGGGCCGCGGCGCCACGAGAGCGAGGCATTGGCGCGCCACTTGGTGCGGCCGTTGCGCTCGAGTTCGTCGAGGACCGGCGAGGCATCGTCACCCTGCGAACGGCGGAGCACGTAGTGCGTGGCCTCGCCGTTGAAGGAGAACTGGCCGAGGCGGGTCTTGGGCCCGCGCCACTGCACGCCAAACTCGTAGCCCTGGATATCGCGGCCGCTGAGGTTGAGGTAGTCGTCGATCACGCTTTCGAGTTCGCCGACGACGGCGCGGCGCGAGTTGTTGCTCGTCTGCCGGGCGTTGTAGGCATCGAACGCCGCGCGGTCGGCGGCGGTCACGGGCTTGCGGATGATTTTGCTGGAGCCCTTGTAGTTTGCGGTGCCAGAGCCGAGATCGATCGAGCCGATGGGCGTGCCGGCGGCGAGCGCGGCCTTGGTCGCGAGGTCGAGGAGCACCTCGTCGCGGTCGATGGCGTTGGCCGCGCCGACGTTCTCGATCACCTTGTTCTGGTTGAGGTGGAAGTAGTCGAAGGAGAACGAGAGCCCGCGCACCCGCGGCACCTCCAGCACGAAGCCGGCGACCCAAGTCTTGGCCTCCTCGGGCTCCAGGTTCTGGTTGCCTTGGCGGAAGACCGTGCGCTGCGCGGTGCCATCGGAGGGCAGCGCCGTGACCTCGAAGCGGTAGCCGTCGTCGGCGCCGATCTGGCGGCGGAGCGGCGTGATGTTGGTCTGCACGAGATTGGGGGCGCGGAACGACTCGGAGACCGAGCTGCGCAGCTTGAGGAAGGTCGCCGGCTTCCACACGAGGCTCGCCTTGGGCTTCGTGGTCTGGCCGAAGATTGAGAAATGCTCGAAGCGGCCCGCGAGCGTGAGCTCGAGCGCCTCGATCAGCGGTTTCCGGTTCTCTCGCGTGACGAAGGGCAGAGCCGTCTCGAGATAGGCCGCGTAGATCGTCTGGTCCGCGGAGATCGGGACGTTGGAGCTGAGGGCGAGGAAGTCGTTGTCGCCTTCGCGCAGCAGCGGGAACTGGCTGCCCGAGCCGGGCGGGTTGAGGCCGACGAAGGCCGCGCGCTTGTCGGCGTAGGTCTCGTAGCGCACCTCGGTGCCGGTCGCGACGCCGATGCGGCCGCCGCCGAAGAGGCGCCCGAGCTGGCCGTTGAACTTCGCATCCCAGAGGAAGAGGCCCGTGCGGCCGAAGCGATCCTCGTCGTCGTAGAGCGCGTCGGTAATCGCCACGGGATTGTCGAAGAGTTTATCGACCACGATCTGGTTGTTGGTGATCTTGAAGGTGACGGGAAACGGGTTGAAGGCCGTCGCGTCCGTGCGGTTGAGCGCCGCGCGGAGGCGGGACTCGCGGACTTGAAAATGCTCGTATTCGTGCGTCTGCGAGCCGGAGGCCAGTAGCGCGGACTCCCATTCCCAGCTGTCGCCAAGCTTGCCCCGCAGGCCGCCCATGGCGCGCCACGAATAGGTGTAAACCTCGGTCACGCGGGGCTTGAAACCGCCACCGGTGTTCTGGCCGGGCGAGATGCCGGTCCAGAGCGAGACATCGGCCGGCGCACCAGTGAGGCGCGGCGTGCCGTCGGCGTTGGGCGCGCCGGTCGGGTGATAGAAGCGCGTGCCGAAGGGATTGAACGGATTCGCCGCCGGCAAGTAGATGCCTTGGTCGTCGGTGTTCTTGAAATTCACCGGCTCGCGGCCCGTGCGGCTGTAGGCGCGGTAGAAGAGCAGATCGCCGAACGCGCTGAGCTTTTCATTGATCGGGTGATCGACAAAGGTCGCGAACTGCACGCGGTCCGTCGCCGGCACGAGCATCTTCCACTTGTTCCAGTTCGAGTAGGCGGCGTTCTCGGGACTGTCGATGTTGGTGGAGGGCGCGGTCTGCTTGAAGTTCACGCCGTCGGCGCTCGGCCAGAGATAGAACATGCCGGCCGTGGACATCGTCGCGACGCCGACCGGCGGAGTCGTGCTGGTCGTGATGCCGACGTTGCCCGTGGGGCGGGAGCCGACAAACGTGAGAAAATCCGGCTGGATCGTGCCGCGCTGCCACTGGCCCCACTGGTTCACGCCGTTGGCATTCCGGAAATCGTTGTCGCGGGCAAAAAACGCGCCGGTCGGCGACGACGGATCGACGAGCGGGAGGCCGTTCCACGGAGCGGGCAGCGCGCGGCTCGCCCGGTAATCTGAATTGCGCGAGAAGCTGCGGTCGTGGGCCGCGAGCGCGTCGCGGTGGAAATAGTCGAGCGAGACGGCGATATGCGTGCGCCCGCGCTTGAAGGCCTCGTAGGTCGTCACGTTGAACTCGTTGGCGCCGCCGTGCTGGGTGACGGAGCCCTTCAGGGTAACGCCCCGGCCCACCGCATCGCGGGAAACGCGGCTGTTGATCACACCCGCCGCGGCGTCGGCCCCGTAGATGGCCGAGGCGCCGTCGCGGAGAATCTCGACGCGATCGACGAGGGCGCGGGGGATGGTGTTGATGTTCACGGCGAGGGACGGCACGCCGTTTTCCGCCATCGAGATCGGGTGCGGCGCCATGCGGCGGCCGTTGAGTAGCGTGAGCGTGCTGCCTGAGCCGATGCCGCGCAGATCGATGGAGGCGACATCGCCGCGCGCGAGCTGCGGGCCGTTGTTGATCTCACTGATGCCGGAAATCTCCGCCGCTCCGATCGACTCGAACAGCTCGGCCATGGTGGCCGCGCCGCGCGCATCCAGATCCGCCCGCTCGATCACGGTGACCGGCAGGGCCGTCTCGGCGTCGACCCGGCGGATGTTGGAGCCGGTGACAGTAAAGGCCTCGAGCTTCAGCGGCTCGTCGTCGCCCGCGCCCGGGCGGGCGGGAGCGGCGGGCGCGGCGGGTTGGGCGACAACGGGCAATGCCAGGGCCGCCACGGTGAAGGCCAGGAGAAGGGGGTGGGATTTTCTCATACGGCGATAGGGCAACGCAGGGGATGGCATAACGTCGAGTAAAACGTTTATGCGGGTAAATATTCTAGTGACAATAAGGTGACAAACCGGTGAATTCCCGCCGCCCTACCCCGCCCGCCCATGCCCGCCAAAGCCGCCTACCCCGACGACATCCTCCGCATGGCCGCCACTCTCTACTACGTGGACGGCCTGGGCCAGACCGAGGTCGCCAAGCTCGTCCGCGTCTCGCAGACGAAAATCTCCCGGCTCCTCGCCGCCGCGCTTGAGCGCGGCATCGTGCGCATCACCGTGGAGGAATACCACGCCCGGAACGACAAGCTCGAGCACCAGCTCTGCAGCCGCTTCGGCCTGCGCAGCGCCGCGGTGATCAAGACGGCGCGCAACGCCGGCGCCGAGGCCGCGCGGCAGACGGTCGGGCATTTTGGCGCGCCCTTCGTGGCCTCGGTGTTTCCCAAGACCGGCGTGATCGCCGTCGGCGGCGGGCGCAGCGTGGCCGAGGTCGTGCAGCGGTTCCGGCGCGGCGAGTCGCGCCGGCTCACCGTCGTGCAGGCGATGGGCAGCATCGACTCCAACATCTCTCACGTGGATGCGCTCGAGCTGGGCCGCGCGATGGTGAAGCTCTGGGGCGGCGAGTTCCTCACGCTCAGCACGCCGGCCTTCGTGTCCGACAAGAAGACCCGCGACTTCTTCCTCGCCTCGCAGCAAATCAAGTTTGTCTGGCAGCGCCTGCGGCAGGCCGACGCCGCGATCGTGGGCGTGGGGCCCCTCGATCTCTCGGTTTACCTGGAGCGCGGCGTGCTCGGCGCGGCCGATCTCGCTCATCTCCGGGGCTGCGGCGCCGTCGGCGAAATCTGCGGGCGCTTCTTCGACGCCAAGGGCCGGGAGTGCGCCTCGCGCTGGCGGGATCGCGTCATCAGCATCGAACTCGAGCTGCTGAAAAAGATTCCGCAGGTCATCGGCGTGGCCGCGGGCCCCGAGCGGGCCCCCGCCCTCGCGGGGGCGCTGCGCGGCGGTCTGCTGAAATCACTGCTCATCGACGAGGCGCTCGCGCAGGCGCTGCTGGCATGAGCACCGACCGCCAGCCCGATGCGGCCAGTCGGCTCGCGGCCCATCTGGGCATGGCCCCCATACCGCACGAGGGGCCGCTTTTCGTGCGCACCTATGAGTCGGCCGAGACCTTCGGTGCCCTGCCCGCGCGCTACACCGGCACCCGCGCCGGCTGCACCGCGATCCTCGCGCTGATCACGGCGGAGAACTTCTCGGCGCTGCACCGGCTCGCGACGGACGAGCTGTGGTTCTTCCACGCCGGCAGTCCGCTCGAACTGCTCCTCCTCCATCCCGGCGGCCGCAGCGAAATCGTAATCGTGGGCGCCGATGTGCTCGGCGGGCAGCGCCCCCAGGCCTGCGTGCCGCGCGGATCGTGGGTGGGAGCGCGCCCGCTGGGCTCCGAGCCGGGCGCCTATGCGCTGATCAGCAATACCCTCGCCCCTGGCTTCGACTACGCCGACTACGAGCCCGGCGACCGGGCCGCGCTCATCGACGCCTATCCCGAACGTGCCGGCCTGATCAAGGCGCTTACGCGCGCGAGCTGAGAGCGAATCCTTCGCTTGCCCGCGCCACGCCTGACCCTCAGCGTCCGCGCCAAAGTTCATGGCTTTTCCGACTCTTCCCGCGTGCCTCACGGCCCGCGATCTCAGCCTCTCCTCTCTCGATTCCACGCCCGATGACGCGCTCCTGCGCATCTACGCCTGGATGCAGCTCGCGCGCAGTGCGGACAACCGCATCCTGGAGCTCTTCCGCCAAGGCCTGATCCGTGGCACCGTGGCCGGCGGCCAAGGCAACGAGGGCCTGATCGTCCCGCTCGCGCTGCTGGCGGACAAGGCGATCGATGTCGTCTCGTTCACGCACCGCGACCTGGGCGGCCACCTGATCTGGAGCGGCCACCTCTGCGATCACCTCAACCAGTATTGCGCCAACGCCGGCAGCCCGACCAAGGCGCGCGAGGGCAACATCCACCACGGCGACCCCCGCACGCGCTCGCTGCCGATGATCAGCCACCTCGGCACAATGCTCTCCAATGTCGCGGGCGCCACCGATTCGCAGCGCCGCCTCGGCCGGCCCGCGGTGGGGTTTGCGATTTTCGGCGACGGCGGCTCCAGCACGGGCGACGTCCACGAGACGCTCAACCTGGCCTCGCTGCTCTCGCTGCCGGTCGTGTTCATCGTGGAGAACAACCGCTACGCCTACTCGACGCCCGTAAGCGAGCAGTTCGCCCCCGGCACCGAGCTGTGGCGCCGCGCCGCCGGCTACGGCATCGAGGGCTTTGCGCTCGACGCCACCGGCGACCTCGCCGCCATCACCCGCACCCTCGCGGCCACCATCGAAAAAGTCCGCCGGACTTCGCGGCCCGTGCTGATCGAGGCGCATACGCTCCGACTCCGGGGCCACGCCGCCTACGACACCTGCGACTACCTGAAGCCGGGCGAGAGCGAGGAATTCTTCGCCCGCGATCCCCTGCCCAAGCTCCGCGCGCAACTGGCCCCGCGCCACGCCGCCCGCCTCGACGCGATCGATGCCGAGCTCGGCACGCACCTCGAGGCGTGCGTGCAAATCTCGCTCGCCACGCCGCGCCCCACGCCTGACGGCATGGAGGCCGATGTGTTTGCGCCCGCCGCGCCGGCCCTGCCGTGGAAACCCGCGCCCGCCGCGCCCGCCACGCTCACCTTCGCGCAGGCGCTGAATCTCGGGCTGCGCAAAATCCTCACCGAGCGCCCTGAGTCGCTCGTGCTCGGCCAGGACATCGGAACCTATGGCGGGGCGTTCAAGGTCACCGAGAACCTGCTCAAGGATTTTGGCCGCCCGCGCGTGCTCAACACCCCGCTCGCCGAGAGTTCCTGCACCGGATACGCGATCGGTCTCGCGGTCAACGGCCACCGCCCGATCGAGGAGTTTCAGTTTTCCGATTTCTCCACCGAGGCCGTCACCCAGATCACGCTCAACGCCGCGACCATGCACTTCCGCTCCGGCGCCGCGTGCCCGCTCGTGCTGCGCTTTCCCTGCGGCGGCGGGCTCACGTTCGGGTCGTTCCACTCGCAGGAGCTGGAGTCGCTGTTTCTCTCGATGCCGGGCGTCAAGGGCCTCTACCCGAGCACGCCGCAGGATGCGTTCAACGCCCTGCTGGCCGCCTACGAGGACAACAACCCCGTGATCCTCTTCGAGCACAAGGCGCTCTACCGCCGCGGCCGCGCGCCAGTCGCCTGGGACCCGGCCTACCGCGACGTGTGGTCGCCCAAAAAACTCCGCGCCGGCGACTACGCGACGTTCGTGACCTACGGCGAGATGGTGCATCTTGCCGAGGAAGCCGCCGATTATTTCGCGGCGGAATACGAGACGGCCTTCGATCTTTTCGATCTGCGCGCGCTCGCGCCGCTGCGGCTCGAGGCCATCAAGGCGTCGCTCGCGCGCACCGGCCGGCTGGTGGTGCTGCACGAAGGCCGGCGCACACACGGCTTCGGCGCCGAGCTGGTCGCTCGGCTCACGGAGGAGCACTTCACCTCCCTCAAGGCCGCGCCCCTGCGCATCGCCTCGCTCGACCTCCCCGTGCCCTTCGCGCCCGAGCTCGAGGCGGCTTACCGCCCCACGAAGGAAAAAATCATCGACGCGATCGCGGCGTGGATGGGCTGATGGAATTTTCGATTTTGGATTCTCGATTTTCGATTGCACCAAACGTCCCGCACATCGCCATGCCTCAATCGAAAATCAATAATCGAAAATCGAAAATCCCCGCGACCCGCTGGGCCGCCGTGAGGCTCTTCGCCATGGATGTCGATGGCGTGCTCACCGACGGCACGGTGCAAATCTCCTCCGACGGCACGGAGACGAAGACCTTTTCCATCCTCGACGGCATGGGGCTCGTCCGCCTGCACAAAGCCGGCATCGCCACCGCGTGGATTAGTGGGCGCGCTTCGGGCGCGACCACGGTGCGCGCGACCGAGCTGAAAATCCCGCACGTCATTCAAGGCCGCACCGACAAGCTCGCCGCGCTCCAGGAACTCGCCGCCCGGCTTTCGCTCTCGGCCGAACAGTGCGCCTACATGGGCGACGACGACATCGACGCGCCCGCCCTCGCGTGGGCCGGTGTCGGCATCGCACCCGCCGGCTCGATGCCGGCCGCCCTCGCCGCCGCAGACTATGTGCCGCGCCGGCCGGCGGGTCTGGGAGCCGTGCGCGACGTGTGCGAGCGCATCCTCGTCGCGCGGAGCAAAACCGCGGGAAGGAAGTCCCAGCCATGATGCGCGCGCGCTTCGCCTCCGGTAGCCCGCCCCGTGAGAGGTGGGACGGCCTACGCTTAATCCCTACTCCATCCCTGCTCTCACGAGCAGGGCTACCAGCGCGCCGCTTCGCCCACTTTGTGATTCTGGCCTGCCTGCTGGCTCCCGCATGCCCGCTCCCGGGCGCCGACGCACCGCCGCCGCCAGCGTCCGCGGCACCGGCCTCCTCCGCCCCGGCCATCAACTGGGTGCTCCCCATCTTCACCGACAAGGAGGGCTTCCGCTCGATGACGCTCCGCGGCACCGAGGTCCGCCCGGCCGGCAAAAACATCGCCGTGACCGATCTCAGCATCACCATCTTCTCGGGCGACGCCGCGTCGCGGGTGGAGTCGATGCTCCTCAGTCCCACGGCGGTGTTTTTCCCCAAGGAAAACCGCGCGAGCGGCGACGGCGCCGTCCGCTACATCAGTGATCAGGCCGACGTCACGGGCACGGGCTGGGCCTACGACCACACGACCAAAAAGATTTCGATTCGGCAGAACGTGCGCATCATCCTCCGCGCCCAGATCAACAACATCCTCAAATGACGCGCCGCCCCGCCCTGCTCCGCCTTGCCCTGCCGCTGCTGGCCGCGCTCCCGCTCGCCGCCCTGTCATTCACCCGCGCCGCCGATGCGCCGGCGGCCAAGGCCCCCGCGCCGCCGCCCGTCCCCACCGAGATCGAGTCCGGCTCCGCCGAGATGCTGGGCGGCGACAAGGAAAACACCCTCATTCTGCGCGACCGCGTCACCGTCACCGGCACCAATCTCCGCATGACCTGCGATCAACTTGTCGTCGTCATGCGCCGCCGCGGCGACACCGCCGACACCGTGGGCGACCCGCAGAATTTCAAGTCCCTCGTCGCCACCGGCTCCGTCCGCATCGTGCAGGCCGGCCGCGAGGCCACGTGCGAGCGCGCCGAGATTTTCCCGAGCGATGACCGCGTGGTCCTCACCGGCAATCCCCGTGTGCGCACCGGCGACGGCCAGTGGGAAGGTGGCAGCCCGCGCATCGAGCTGCTGCGCGGCGAGCGCATCGTGCGCATGCTCTCCGAGGATGGAAAGCGCCCGCACTTCACCCTGCCGCCGCTCAAGGACCTCGGCTTCGATCCCGACAAGGCCAAGGAAACGCCCAAGCCCGAGACCGCCGCCCCGGCCAAAACCGAAGCCCCCGCCGCGACCACTCCCGTCATCTCGGTGCCGCCGATCGCTCCACCGCCGCAATGAGCGCGCCCGCCGCCGCGCACTCGGAGATCCGCACCGAGAACCTCGTCAAGGCCTTCGGCCCGCGCACCGTCGTCAACGGCGTGAGCCTGAACTTCCGCGCCGGCGAGGTCGTCGGCCTGCTCGGGCCCAACGGCGCAGGCAAGACCACCACCTTCTACATGGTCGTGGGCCTCATCCCCGCCACCGCCGGCCGCGTGCGGCTCGACGGCGCCGACATCACGCGCCAGCGCATGCACCAGCGCGCGCGCCACGGCATCGGCTACCTGCCGCAGGAGGCCTCAGTCTTCCGCAAGCTGACAGTCGAGGAAAACATCCTCGCCATCGCCGAGGCCGTCGGCGTGCCGCGCCGCGAGCGCAAAGCCACCGTCGCCTCCCACCTCGCCGAACTCAGCCTCGAGCACGTGGCGAAGCAGAAGGCCTACACCCTCTCCGGCGGCGAGCGCCGCCGCCTCGAGATCGCGCGCGCGCTGGTGACCAAGCCCAAGTTTCTCCTGATGGACGAGCCCTTCGCCGCCATCGATCCCATCTCGGTCGCCGAGGTGCAGAAGATCATCCTTCAGCTGAAGGCGCGCGGCATCGGCGTGGTCGTGACCGATCACAATGTGCGCGAGACCCTGCGCATCGTCGATCGCGCCTACCTGATCCACCAAGGCAAGGTGCTCACCGAAGGCACCGGCGATTTCCTGATCAAGGACGATCAGGCGCGGAAATTCTATCTCGGCGACAGCTTCAATCTCTGAGCCCAGCGCCCAGCCCCGAACCGGAGACTACCCCCATGAGCAAGCCTCTCAACGGCATCACCGTCGCGCACTTTTTCGAAGCCCATCGCGACAAGCTGCATCTGACCCTCGCCTGCGGCGAGCGCGGCCTCGGCCGCCTCATCGAGGAGACCACCATCAACCGCCCGGCCCTCGCCCTCACCGGCTTCTTCAAATACTTCGCGCACCGCCGTGTGCAGGTGCTCGGCGCGGCGGAGTGGAGCTTCATGAAGACGCAGACCATCGAGGCCCAGACCTCCGCGCTTCAGGAGATGGTGCGGCGCGGGATCCCCTGCATCGTCCTCACGCGCAACTACCAGCCCACGCCGCCGATGATCGCCGTGGCCGAGGAGATGAATCTCCCGATCCTGCGCACGCCGATGATCACGTTCGCCTGGATCAACCTCGCCACGCTCGCGCTCGACAACGAGTTCGCGCCGCGCGGCAGCGAGCACGCCACCACCCTCGACATCAAGGGCGTGGGCGTGATGATCCGCGGCGATTCCGGCGTGGGCAAAAGCGAATGCGCCCTCGCCCTGATCGAGCGCGGCCACTCGCTCGTCTCCGACGATCTCACGCTCCTGCGCCTCGTCGATGAGCGCGAGATCATCGCCTCCTCGCAGGAGCTCAACCGCGGCTACATGGAGTGCCGCGGCATCGGCATCATCAACATCGAGCAGATGTTCGGCGTGAAGAGCATCCGCCCCGAGAAACGCGTGGATCTCGTGGTCTCGCTCCGCGAGTGGAAGGAAGGTGTGCACGAGGAGCGGACCGGCCTCGAGAAGCACTACTACCCGCTCCTCAACCGCCAGATGCCGCACGTGGAACTCTACGTGCGCCCCGGCCGGGACATCGCCCGCCTCGTCGAGGTCGCCGCCCTCACCCACGCGCTCCGCAAGATCGGCCACGATCCCGCGGTGGAGTTCAACGAGCGCCTCATCGCCCACATGGCGAAAAAGAACGAGGCGAACAAAGCCGCGAAAATCCGGCCCATCGAGCGCGAGGAGCGCGCCTAGGTCCGGATTCCCGCGAAGCAGGCCGGCTCCGCCGCCCCGCGCGCTGATTTGGGGCTGGCGTTTGGAAACGCACCTGCGGACGTTTCCCGCCGCATGTCCACACCCGCCCTCCGCGTCGACGGTCGTCAACCCGCGCAATTGCGCCCGATCACGTTCGAGGCCGGCATCGCGCCGCACGCCACGGGCTCCGTGCTCGTCGGGTTCGGCCTCACGCGGGTCATCTGCGCAGCCACGATCGAGCCCAACGTGCCCACGTGGATGAAGCAGCAGCGGGTGCCCGGCGGCTGGCTCACCGCGGAATACTCGATGCTCCCCTACTCGACGCTCGACCGAAAGCCGCGCGAGATCTCCAAGGGCAAGCCCGACGGCCGCAACATCGAGATCCAGCGCCTCATCGGCCGCTCGCTCCGCGCCGTGCTCGACCTCCAGAAGCTCGGCCAGAACACGCTCTGGATCGACTGCGATGTGCTGCAGGCCGACGGCGGCACGCGCACCGCCGCCATCACCGGCGCCTACCTCGCGGCGCGCCTCGCCGTGCAAAAACTGCTCGACGCCCGGAAAATCCCCGAGAACCCGCTCACCGATTCCGTCGCCGCCGTCAGCGCCGGCATCTTCGGCGGACGCGCGCTGCTCGATCTCAACTACGTCGAGGACAAGGACGCCGAGGTGGACGCCAACATCGTGATGACGGGGCGCGGCCAGTTTGTCGAAGTGCAGGGCAGCGGCGAGGAGGCGACCTTCTCCGCCGAGCAATTGCAAAGCCTCCTCGCCCTTTCCCAGGCCGGCCTGGCCGAACTCGCGGCGCTGCAGGGGGCATTTCTCACGCAACAGTTGTTGGGCAAGTAGCGCGCGGCTTCAGCCCGCGCAGCGGTGCGAACATCTCATCCCGTGCCTGCGCGGGCTGAAGCCTCGCGCTACCCTCAATCCCGCCGCGCCCCGCCCTCCGCCTTGATCGGGCCGAAATTGCCGCTCTCCGCGGCCTTCACGAAGCTTTCCGTCACGCTTTTCAGCTCCTCCCAGCGGCGCCGGATCGTCCGCGCCTCCTCCTTGGAGATCGTGCTGTCGGCCGAGGCGGTCGCGATCGTCGCGAGCATGTCGGCGAATTCCTGGATGATGCCGTTGGTCGCCGGGATCACGTTGGCCGTGGGCGGCAGGCTGTGGGGATTGCGGATGTAAAAGCCATCGGCCTGCTCGCATACCCACTGGGCCACGCGCGCATCGCCGCTGCTGCGCACAAGCTGCCCCACGCGATCGAGCGGGCTGCTGGCGCCGCTGCCGCTGTCGTCCTCGGGCGGCTCCGCCCACTTGTAGATCAGGGAGAGCGACAGATTCATGTCGGCCGCGATCTGTTTCGCGCTGGTGTGCTTGAGCAGCTCCTTCATCACCTCGTGGGCTTGCATGAGGCGCGAGGGTGCCCCGGGAGAATCTCGGCGCAACATCGGAAGTGGCCCCAGGGTGCACCCGGCTTCGGCGGGGCGGAACTTCGCGTTCCAGCCCTTTTTTTCGTGCGTCTGTGGCGGGCGTTCTGGCTAACTGCGCGTTCCCTCAACCCGCTTTTTCCAAATGAACATCCACGAGTATCAGGCCAAGGCCCTCTTCGAGAAATTCGGCGTGCCCGTCCCCAAGGGCGCGGCGGCCACCACCCCGGAGGAATTCGTCAACGCCCTCGCCCAACTCCCCGAGGGCCCGACGATGGTGAAGTCGCAGATCCACGCCGGCGGCCGCGGCAAGGGCACGTTCACCGACGGCTTCAAGGGCGGCGTGAAATTCTGCAAGACCAAGCACGACGCCAAGGAGATCGCCGGCAAGATGCTCGGCAACACCCTCGTCACCATCCAGACCGGCCCCGCCGGCCGCAAGGTCCAGACGATCTACTTCACCGCCGCGAGCGACATCAAAAAGGAATACTACCTCGCCATCCTCCTCGACCGCGCCTCGTCCAAGCCCGTCATCGTCGCCTCCACCGAGGGTGGCGTCGAAATCGAGAAGGTCGCCCACGACACCCCGGAAAAAATCCACAAGGTCATCGTCGATCCCGCCTACGGCCTCGCGGATTTCCAGGTGCGCGATCTCATCTTCAAGCTCGGCTTCGCGGGCGCCGAGGCGAAGAACGCCGGCAAGCTCATCCGCAATCTCTACACGATGTTCTGGGAGACCGACGCCGCGATGGTCGAGGTCAACCCCCTCATCACCACGCCCACCGGCGACGTGCTCGCCCTCGACGCCAAGGTCTCCTTCGACTCCAACGCCCTCTACCGTCACCCGGAGATCGTCGCCCTCCGCGATCTCAACGAGGAGGACCCGAAGGAAATCGAGGCCTCGAAATTCTCGCTCAGCTACATCGCGCTCGACGGCAACATCGCCTGCCTCGTCAACGGCGCCGGCCTCGCCATGAGCACGATGGACATCATCCAGCACTACGGCGGCACGCCGGCCAACTTCCTCGACGTGGGCGGCGGCGCCTCGAAGGACCAGGTCATCGCCGCCTTCAAAATCATCCTCGGCGACAAGAACGTGAAAGGGATTCTCGTTAACATTTTCGGCGGCATCATGGACTGCAACGTGATCGCCACCGGCATCGTCGAGGCGGTGAAGGAAGTCGGCCTCAAGCTCCCGCTCGTCGTCCGCCTCGAGGGCAACAACGTCGCCGCCGGCAAAGCCACGCTCAACGCCAGCGGCCTCAAGCTAGTCTCCGGCGACACCATGGCCGACGCCGCCCAGAAAATCGTGAAGCTCGTCGCCGCCTAATCGGAACCCAAACCAGCAGCGCAAAGCCGCAACGACGCAAAGCTAACGCCAAGCATAGACCGCTCCTTGCTCCGACCTTGGCGACTTCGCGTCTTCGCGCTTAACCCAAACCACCTTCTCCATGGCTATCCTGATCACTCCTGAAACGAAGATTCTCATCCAAGGCATCACCGGCGAATTCGGTGCGCGCCACACCAAGCTCTCGCTCGACTACGGCACGCAGGTCGTCGCCGGCGTCACGCCCGGCAAGGGCGGCCAGTTCTTCGAGCACGCCGGGCACAAGGTCCCGATCTTCAACTCCGTCGCCGAGGCCGCCAAGGCCACCGGCGCCACCGTCTCCGCCATCTTCGTGCCGCCGCCCTTCGCGGGCGACGCCATCCTCGAGTGCGTCGATGCCGAGCTCGATCTCGCGGTCGCGATCACCGAGGGCATCCCGGTCAAGGACATGATCCGCGTGAAGCGCGCGATGCAGGGCCGCAAGACCCGGCTCCTCGGGCCCAACTGCCCCGGGGTCGTCACACCCGGCACCGGCGAAGGCTCCAAGGGCGGCTGCCGCATCGGCATCGCGCCCGGCTACATTCACAAGCGCGGCCACGTCGGCGTCGTCTCGCGCTCCGGCACGCTCACGTATGAGGCCGTGTTTCAACTCACCTCGAAAAACATCGGCCAGACCACCTGCGTCGGCATCGGCGGCGACCCCGTCAACGGCACGAGCCACCTCGACGTGATCAAACTCTTCAACGCCGACCCCGAGACCCACGGCATCATCATGATCGGCGAAATCGGCGGCACCGCCGAGGTCGAGGCCGCGCGCTGGATCAAGGCGAACTGCAAGAAACCCGTCGCCGGCTTCATCGCCGGAGCGACCGCCCCCGCCGGCCGCCGCATGGGCCACGCCGGCGCCATCGTCGGCGGCGCCGAAGACACCGCCGCCGCCAAGATCGCCGTCTTCAAGGAATGCGGCATCGAGGTCGCCGCGACCCCGAGCGACATGGCCGACGCGCTCCTCCGTGCGGCGAAGGCGAAGGGTGTGGTGCTGAAATAATTCCCGCAGCCGGCCATGAAATCATTCCGGCTGCTTCTGATTCTGTCGCTGATCACGTCGGCTGCGTTTGCCGATTTCTTTCCTCCGCCGGCGGCTTTGTTTGCTGCGTCAGCCGACGGCACGAAGGTCGTCCGTGTCTCGCGCGAAGGTGCGCCCAAGCAGACCGAGCGAGTCACTGTGTATGCCTTCAACAAGGCCAAAGATGCTTATCTCGCTGTTCGCAGCTTCGTCCTGACCGACGCCCATGCCGGCGAGTTCATGTTCGTCTCGGACGACGGACGGCATGTGGTGTTTGCTGGCATCGGCGCCTACATGGGCGAACGCGGTCTGGGCGTGTGGATTTTCACGGACGGGAAGCTCGCCAAACGCTGGAAAATCGAGGACCTGCTCACCGCGACGGAAATCGAAGGCTGCGCCCGGACCGGAGCGACGCTGCAGTGGCTTGAGCAGGGGACCATCCTCGATGGCGCGCTCTATCTCCACGGCCCGGCGCGCGGAATCAGGGGCTGGGGCAGCTCTTTCACTGTCATGCGAGGTCACGACGCATCCGTGTCCTATAATTTCGTCTTCGACCTCTCCAAACTGGAATTGAAGAAGACGGTGCCCGAACCTCGGTGAGTTTCACCCAATCACCCCACACCTTGACAGCGCCTTGGCCCAAACACACCTCCGCCATGAGCACGCTCACCGTCAACGAGGCCAAGGCGAAGTTTGGACGGCTCGCGGATCGCGCGCTGCGCACTGGCAAGCCCGTGCTCGTGAAGCGCAAAGGGCGCATCGTGCAAATCGTAGCGCACACCCCTTTCGAGCCCCTCCCGCATTATCCCGTCGGTTCGCTCAAGGTCACTGAACGCGAAATCGCCTTGGACCGTTTCGCCGGCCTCGATGCCGGCCCCGACGGGCAGTAACGATCCCCGGAGCAAGCTCTCCGGAGCATTTCAATACTACCCACGTCCTTTCGCTTTTGGACTGTCATTGCGAGGAGCGGAGCGACGAAGCAATCCAGCTGGATTGCCACGGCACACTGCGCGCACCTCGCAATGACAAGATCAAAAAGGAAGCGGAGTTGGCATAGCCCGCCCTCTCACCGCGGCACGAGCCGGAGCACGAGCGCTTCAAAACCGACCGGGCGCTGATAGGCGGGATTCCGCTCCACGCGCTCGCGCGCCTCGATGATCTCGATTCGCGCGAGACGCGCGGCGCATAGCTGCAGGAGGGTGCGCACGAGCAGGCGGGCGTGCGCGGCGCCGAGGCAGAGGTGCGCGCCGAAGCCAAACGCAAGGTGGGGGTTGGGCTTGCGGTCGAGGCGGATCTCATCGGGCGCGGGGAAGACCGCGGCGTCGCGGTTGGCGGAGGCCCAGCCGAGCGACACGCGGCCGCCGGGCGGCACGGTCTCGCCGTGGACTTTGGTCTCGACCGGGCACACGCGGCCGATGTGGGTGAGCGGCATGAACACGCGGAAAAACTCCTCCGCCGCGTGCACCGCGCGCGCAGGCTCGGCGCGCAGATAGTCGAGCGCCGCGGGATTTTCCCCCAAGTAGTGCAGCACGGAGGCGACGGTGTAGATGATCGTGTCGCGGCCGCCGGCAAAGGCCAGGTTGCCAAAGCCCATCATCTCCTCGCGCGTGAGCGGCCGGCCGCGGAATTGCGCGCGCGTGAGCACGCTGAAAAAATCCTCGCCCGGCGACGCCGCGGCGCGGTCGAACGCGCCGTGCAGGTAGGCCTCAAGCGCGCCGCCCTTCGTAGGTCCGCCGCCGTCGTGAAACACGTGCGTCCCCCACCCGATCCAGATCTCGGCCTCGGTTTCGGGGACGTTAAGCAGGCACGCGAGCGCGCGCGATTGCAGCGGCAGCGCAAATTCGTGGACGGCCTCAATCGACGGGCGGGCCAGCGCCTCGCCGAGCAGTCGCGCGATGAGCGCCTCGACTTGGGCGATCACGGCCGGTTCCTTGGGCCGGCGGAAGATGGGCTCGACGATCTCGCGGTAGTCCGTGTGCTCGGGCGGATTCGTCTCGATGGGGAGCTGGCGCATCGTGCGGTCCTGCTCCTCGGAGGGAATCGGCACGCGGAACGGCGCGTCCGAGCTGTAGGTCTGCCAATCCTTGGCCGCGCGGCGCACATCCTCGTGGCGCAGAATCATGGGAATGGCTTCGCCTTGGAAAGGGCAGCGGAGGACACCGTTTTCAGTGCGGGCCTGGCGAAAGGGATCAGCGGGAGCGCTCATGGGGAAAAGGGTTCGCGAAACTGGGCCACGCACCGCGAGGTGGCCAGCCAAGTTGCGCGCATCGAGTCAGAATATAAGCGACCCTCCCCAAGGCCGGAACCCTGAGCGCGCGGCGCTCGTGACCAAGCTCGCTCCCGCAGCGTGGAATCAAAGCAAACCCAATCAAAGGCCGGGAGGTTGCCGCGGGCAGCTTTGCTTCATCGCTCAGGGACTGAGTTCGAGTCGCATGCTCAGGACGGACATGAGGCCGACAGCAGTGGATGTGAAGCGGGTGGTCCGAGGAGCCGCCGGATCAATTTTCTTCGCGGATCTTCAGCAGATCGGGGTAGCGGTCGTCGGTGTCGCCGACCTCCTGTTTCAAGCGGACGAGTTCGGCTTTGAGTTGGCGCACGGTGGCCGCGTAGGCGGGATCACCGTAGACGTTGCGGCGCTCTTCAGGGTCCTTGGCGAGATCGAAGAGCTCCCAGCCGGGCGTGGTGGTCTTCTTGAGCGCGCCGGTCGCGTCGAGCGGCAGACCGTAATAGAAGATCAATTTGAATTCCTTGGTGCGGATGCCGTAGTGCGCGGGATTGTCGTGGTGCGTCATGTGCATCCAGTAGCGGTAGTAGGTGGCCGTGCGCCAATCGGCGGGCGGGCGGCCTTCCAGGATGGGCACGAGGCTGCGCCCCTGCATCGAGGCCGGAGCGGCCACGCCGGCGAGGGCGAGCAGCGTGGGCGCGAAGTCCGTGTTGTTGACGAGGGCATCGCTCAGCGACCCGGGGGCGACTTTCGCGGGATAGCGCACGATGAAGGGCATCCGCAGCGAGGGTTCATACATCCAGCGTTTGTCGATGTAGTCGTGCTGGCCGAGCATGAATCCCTGGTCGGAGGTATAGAGGATGATCGTGTTCTCGAGCTGGCCGCTCTCGCGCAGATAGGCGATCAGCAGCGCGATGTTGTCATCCAAGCCGCGGACGGTGCGGAGATATTTCTTCAAATAGCGCTGATAGCTGATGCGCAGGTATTCGTCGTCGGGGAGATTGGGATCGACGAACATGTGATGGCCCATGTTGCGGCGGGCGTTGCGCTTTCCGATGGAGGTGCCGGTGCCCTTGGTGGCCTCGGACGCGGAGTTGGGGACATCGCGCAGGCTGGCCGGCTCCGGAATCGTGACATCGTCGTAGAGGAAGTCGTAGCGTTCAGCGTTCTCGAAGTTGTCATGCGGCGCCTTGAAATGATGCATGAGAAAAAACGGCTTCGAGCGGTCGCGCTGCTTGAGCCAGTCGAGGGAGAACTTCGTGATGACGTCGGAGGAGTGCTGCGAGTCGTAGGTGTCAGGCGAGTTCACGAGGTTCTTCGGCCAGACGCCGGCGCCCTTCTTGTGGAAAACGGGATTGAAGTAGCGGCCTTGGCCCGGAAGCACGCAGTAGTAGTCGAATTCGGCCGGTTCCTCGTGCAGGTGCCATTTGCCGATAATCGCGGTCTGGTAGCCGGCGCCCTTCACGAGGCGCGGCAGATCGTGTCGCGCGATGGGCAGCGGGTCACTGAGGGTGCGGACACCGTTGGTGTGCGAATATTGGCCGGTGAGCAGCGTCGCGCGGCTCGGCGTGCAAATGGAGTTGGTGCAAAAAGTGTTGGTGAACCGCATGCCTTCAGCGGCGAGGCGATCGAGCGCGGGCGTCGGATTCAGTTTCGCGAGATGGCTGCCGTAGGCTCCGACGGCCTCGGCGGCATGGTCGTCGGACATGATCCAGAGGATGTTCGGACGCCCGGGCTCGGCGGCGACGGCAACGGAGAAGGCGGCGAGGGCCGGCAGAAAACAGCGGAGGGATAATTTCATGGGACGATGGGAGGGGCGGGACGCAGCGGACCTGCAAGCTGTAGTTTCTACGATCGACATCCAACGACGAAACGGACGGGGACGTTAATCAGTTAAGCGGTTCCGCCTGCCCCATGGCGATGAGCCGACCGGGCAGCGTTAACTGGTTAAGTGCGGCGACCGTTGAGCGGCGAGGCTGGTTTTGAGCACGTTTTCGCCGCCTCGTCGGCGTCCGCTTTCCGCCGCATGGCTTCCGGTCGCGCCCCCTCCGAGCGCAACGGCGGCCGAGCGGCGTCGAGCCCGCCGTCTTCCCCACCCTAGTTGAAACCCTCCTGACACTCCATGACTGCCTCCGCTCGTCCCCGAAGCCGCCTGCACCCGTTCCGCACCGCCCGGTGCGCCGCGTTCGCAGTGTTCCTGCCCGCCGCGATGTTCGCCCAAGCGACCGCGCCCAGGCCCGCCACCACGCCCAAACCCGAGGAAGACACCACGGTCGTCCTGAGCCCATTCGTGATCGTGGAGAGTGATAACATCGGCTACGCGGCGACCTCGACGCTCGCCGGCACCCGGCTCAAGACCGAAATCAAGGATCTCGGCGCCGCGATCACTGTCGTCACCTCCCAGTTCATGAAGGACACGGGTGTGACCAACCTCGAGGAGCTGCTCACCTACACGCCGAGCACGGAAATCGGCGGCCCGCTGGGCAACTATTCCGCGGGTGGTTTTGTGGATTCCGCGGGCCGGGCCGACCAGGACAGCGCCCGGCGCGATCCCCAGTCGGGCGCGCGCGTGCGTGGCTTCGCCTCGCCGAACTTCACCCGCAGCTATTTTTCGACGAGCATCAGCAGCGATGCCTACAATGTCGAAGGCGTCACCTTCAGCCGCGGCGCCAACTCGCTGCTCTTCGGCCTGGGCAGCGCCGGCGGTGTGATCGACACCGGTCTCAAGTCCGCCATCATCGGCCGCAACTCCGGCGAGGTCTCCTTCCGCTTCGGCTCCCAGGGCTCCAACCGGTCCACGGCCGACTACAACACGACGCTCGTCCCGCGCCGCGTGGCCCTGCGCGTGTCGTTGATGCACAAGAACGACAACTATCAGCAGGAGCCCGCCTATGATCGTGAGAGCCGGGTTTACGCCGCACTCAACGCCGTGGTGTTTGAGAACAAGAACAGCAACGTGCTCGGAAAAACCATCGTGCGCGCCAATTTCGAGGCCGGCGAGGGCTCGCGCAATCCGCCCAGCGCCTTTGCGCCCCAGCTCGCCTATGAGTCCTTTTTTCTCCCGCCGCCGAACTACACTCCCTACACCGGGCAGGACTATCCTCTCGGCGGTGGCTACGCGATGTTGACGGCCAACTGGCGCAAGTGGGCGGTCAACGACACCCGCCGGCGCGAAGTTTCACCCGGTGTCTTCCAACCCGGCTGGTATGAGTCCTTCGCCACCGCCGTGCGTGACGGCCGCCCGGACTTGGTCGCCCAGAATCACTCCTCCTCGCACATCTTCCAGCAAATCGGCATCGTTTACAACGGCACCGGCGCAGCCCGTATCGGCATCCCCGGTTCGACGGCCGCAGGTTTCCAAGGCTGGATTTCCCAGGAGCCGGGCCAAAACGCCTTCACCGCCGGACACATCAACACCCGTGCCTATCAAGACGGTGGCCAAAGCGTGGGCTTCAAGGTTCCGACGCTCACCGACACCGGCGTGTTTGACTATCGCAACAACCTGCTCACCGCCGGCCTGCAGGACATCAATCGCCGGTTCGACGCGGCGTCCGTCACGCTGGAACAATCGTTTTTCCGCAACCGCCTCGGTTTCGAGGCCACCCTCGACAAGCAATTTTTCCACATCGACTACTACCAGCCCTTCGGCGGCAACAACCGCAACGTGCCGGTCTATGTGGACACCACGCTTTACCTCTCCGACGGCACGCCGAATCCGAACGTCGGCCGCGCGTTCATGTTTTCCCAGAACACGTCCGATCAATGGCGCAACACCGCCCGGACGAACCAGCGCGTGACGAGCTTCTTCGATCTGAACTTCAAGGACCTCAGCCCCACGCTGGGCAAATGGCTCGGCCGCCACACCTTCACCGGCCTCTGGCAAAAGGAGAGCGTCGAGACCAAGGGCCTCAACTATAACATGTATCTGCAGGGCGTGAACTTTGACCTCAACCGCTCCCTGAACGGCATCACTTCGGGCACCGGACTTTCCAACGCCCTCCAGAATCCCGCGATTCTGTTCGCCTACATCAGCGATGATTTACGCGGCAAAGAAATGAACCAGGTGCGTCTCAACCCGTTCGTGCTGCCGCGCCCGCAGGACGGCGAGACCTTCACGACGTCCTATTACGACCTCAACACCCAGCTGGGCACTCCGGTCGGCACGCAGCCGCGCACCTTCAAGACCGGCACCGTGGTCTATCGCCGGCTCGCCAACGGCGGCCAGGCCTTCCGCACCGACGTCACGAGCAAGGCGCTCGCCTGGCAGTCTCGCCTGCTGGGGGAGAACATCGTCGGCCTCGTCGGCTGGCGTGAGGACAAGATCGAGAATTTCCGCCAGATCGTCACCAACGGCCGCGCCGCCAACAACGAGTATCTCGCGTCGAACCTGCGCGTGAACAACGTCCCCGCGACAACCTCGACCGGCCGCACCTTCACGTGGAGCGCTGTCGGGCATCTGCCGAGGAAGTGGGTCGAAAAACTCCCGAGCTTCATCTCCAGTGTCTCCGCGCACTATGGCGTCGGCGAAAATTTCCAGGCGATCTCGGAGCGCCGCAGCGTCAACAACCAGGCGATCCCCAGCCCCTCCGGCACGACCACCGAGCAGGGCGTCCTGATCGGCTTCATGAGCAACAAGTGGACGCTGAAGATTAACCGGTTCGAGTCCGACAGCCGCTATGCGGGCGTCAACGCCGGCTTCGTCAGCACCTCGATCACGGAAGTCACCCGCGCGCTGAACAACTACCGCGCCGCGGAGAACTCCGGCCTGGCCTTCAACCAGCTCTCCAGTTTCCCGTCCCTCTCGGCGGCCGGCTACTCGTCCTACGATCAGCTCTACACCGCGATCAAGAACCTGATTCCGCAGCCCACCCGCGCGCTCTACGACTACCAGATCATCAACAACACCTGGCAGCTGCCCAACGGGGGCGGCATCCAGGGCCTGGCCGCCACGACGGACGTCGTCGCCAAGGGCTGGGAAGTCGAGCTGACCGCCAATCCGATCCGCAATTGGCGCATCTCGCTCAACGCCACCCAAGTCGAGGCCGTCAATTCCAACTCAGCGACCGATCACGTGGCGCTCCAGGCCGCTTACGTCAAAAACCTGAACGACTCGAAACTCGCCAACATCGTCGAGGGGCCCGCCAGCATCACGACCTTCCTCGGTCGCTATACGCAGGAAGACATCGCCCCGCTCGTGCTGCTGCGCTCCAAGGACGGCGCCGCCAGCCAGGAACTCCGCAAGCACCGCGTGAACGTGTCCACCAACTACGACTTCCCCGAAGGCCGCCTCAAGGGCTTCGGTGTCGGCGGCTCGCTCCGCTGGCAGTCCAAGGTCGCGATCGGCTACGCCACGCAGCTGAACAACCTCAACCAACAGGTCCCGATCCTGAGCCGGCCGTTCTTCGGCCCGGACGAGCTGAACGGCGACCTATGGCTCAGCTATTCCCGCAAGCTCACCGAGAAGATCCGCTGGAAGGCGCAGCTCAACCTGCGCAATGCCATCGGCTCTTCGTCCGACATCCCCGTCGCAGCCGATCCGGACGGCAAACGCTCCGTCTATCGCATTGCGCCGGAGAAACAGTGGTTCCTGACCAACACCTTCTCTTTCTGAGCGTGCCGCCGGCACGGCGGACAATCCGCTTTGGTTAGGGTCACAGTCAGGGTCACAAGGCGCGGCTCCCTTCCCGGGGCCGCGCCTCTTTTTTGCCCGCAAGGCCACATTTTGTGTTAAGACTTCGGCCGCCGGGGTCATTCCTCTAGGATATGATTACCCTTGGCGCCTATGCTGGCCGCGCCCCGAGCGAGGGCGCACCCCGTCTGCCCGTCGCCGGCGCGACCTTTCGCCCCACCCTCAAGGACATCGCCGCCTTGGCCGACCTCAGCGTCGCATCCGTCTCCATGGCGCTGCGCAACAGCCCCAACGTCTCGCGCGGCACCATCGATCGCGTGAAGCGCATCGCCCACTCGCTCGGCTACCGGCCCGATCCCACCCTCTCCGCCCTCGCCACCTACCGCAAACGGCTGAACAGCCCGCCGATCGGCGCAGCCCTCGCGCTCGTCACCAACTGGCGCGACAAGGAAAAGTGGATCGAGCATCCCAACCCCCGGCTCTTCGTCGCCCGCGCCACCGAGCGCGCAGCCGAACTCGGCTACTCGCTGCAACATTTCTGGGCGCGCGAGGGCGGCATCTCGCCCCGCCGTTTCAACCAGATCCTCCAGGCCCGTGGCATCCGCGGCCTCGTCCTCGCCCCGCCCGAATGCCCGGGCGACGAACTGGAGCTCGAGTGGGACCGCTATTCCGTGATGTGCCTGGAGCGCCCGGGCCGCATAGGCCCGTTCGATTTCGTCGAACCCGACCAATATCACGCCATCGCCCTCTGCTGGGAGCAGTTGCAGGCGCGTGGCTACCGCCGCCCCGGTCTGGTCGTGGACGAGTATTTCACCGCCCGTTGGAGCCACCGCTGGGAAGCCGCGCACGGCCAGCTCCAGCTTCAGCACACGCCCCGCAGTCAGCGCGTGCCCACGCTGGTCGTGACCGAGCCGCGCCCGGTCGATCAGATTCGCAGCTGGCTGCGCAAGCACCAGCCCGACGTCGTCATCAACCGCAGCCTCAGCTTCGCCGCCGCCGTCGCCGCCGATGGCCTCGTCATCCCCCGCGACCTCGGCTACATCAGCCTCAACACCGACGCCGATCGCCCCGATGCCAGCGGCATCACGCAACGCTTCGATTTGCTCGGCCAGCTCGCCATCGATCTGCTGCACCGCCGGCTCCTCACCAGCCAGCGCGGCATCGGCGAAATCGCCGTCGGCACCCAAGTCTGCGGCTCATGGCGCGACGGCTCGACCTTGCCCGATGCACGCCTCTCCGCCGGAGATCATCACGATCGCGCCACGGACCGATCCGGGTTGCGGGACCGCGCCACCCAAGTGGCCTGAGCCAGCTGCGCGCGGGCGGGCCTTGCCAGAGCCTCAGATGGACGCTCCATTCCGCGCGCCACCGCATGAATTCGCCCCATGACTCCCTTTCCGTTCGCAACGCCGCGATTCTGCGCTCCCAGGCGTTGATGACGCCCGCGCTCGTGCCGTCGATTTCAACCGAGCTGTTGACCACGGCCGATGGCGAACTCAACCGCGAGCTGCACCATTTCCTCTTCGACCCGCCGTCGAACCCCACGCTGTTGAAGGGAAAAACCATCGCCATCTGTTGCACCAACGGCGTCGAGGAAGTCGAAATCACCGGCTCAATCCGCTGGCTCACCGAGCACGGCGCCACGGTGCATGTGGTCTCGCCCAGGATCGGCGAATTTCATCCCACCCTCGGCCTGCGTTTTCCTGCGCAGTGCGCCACCCACGTTCTCGCGATCCGCCTCATGGAAAATGCCGGCTGGATCGCGATCGACCGCCATCTCGATCAGGCGAAGATCGCAGACTACGATGCCTGCATTTTCCCGGGCGGCTGCTGGAACCCCGATGCCCTGCGCGCCGACCCGCTGGCCCGGGCTTTCGTGCGCGACATGTGGGAGGCCGGCAAACCCACCTGCGCGATTTGTCACGGCCAGTGGGTGATGGTGAGCGCGGGCATCCTCAAGGGCCGGAAGGCCACCGCCGTCTGGAACATCCATCCCGACCTCGCCAACGCCGGCGCCACCGTCCTCGACGAACCCTGCGTGGTGGACGGCAACCTGATCACCGCGCGCTTCCCCTACGATCTGCCGCGCATGATTCAGGCGCTGGTGAAGCAACTGGTGGGCTGAGGCCGCGCTTTCAGCACGTGCTGAACGACTCATACCAACGTCCCATCGCTTTTAGCCTGTCATGGCGAGGAGCGGAGCGACGAAGCAATCCAGCTGGATTGCCACGGCGCGCGGCGCGCACCTCGCAATGACAAAGGTCTAAAAAGAAGCGGACGTTGGCATCACGTCGGCAGGCTCGCGCCCGCGTCGCGCGCTTTTTTGCCTGCGAGCCAAAACAAGAAAGCCGATCCGGAAAACAGCAGCACAAAGCAGAAATTCAGCGCAAACACCGGCATCTCGCCCGGACTGAAATCCTCCCGCCAAAAGATCACCGCGACCACGGGAACCAGAAATTGCGCGAGCGCCGTCGCCCCCAAGGCCCGCGCCATGCCCCAAGGCTTCAGCCGCGCGAGCATTGCGCCCATCGCGCCGACGGCCAGCACGCCGGCATACAGCAGGTTGGCGGGATTGTCCTCGCTGCCGATGAGCCCGACCGCCCCGTTGATCCACACGAGCATGAGCCCGGTCACCAAACCGAGGCCGACGGCGAAGCGATAGGCCCGGGTGACGGCATGGCGCGCCACGAGCTGATAAGCGAGGACTGCCCCGGCGATGAGAAACCAGCTGACGATGAAATCAGCCGCGTCCCACGCCCATCCCTCGGCTTGGAGCAACATGGCCGCCAAAGGAATCAGCAAAACGATCGACGGCACGAGCAGGACCGGGAGCAGGTTTTTCTTGTTCATCAGGAAGTCCAGTATCCCAAGTCCGTGTGAAGTCTGGATGAAGCCAACGCGAAATCCGGATGAAATGCGCCCCCGCCGAACAGGGGCGTTTACCGCCCAGTCCTCGACCACACTTATTACCCGGCCATGGGTGCCATCGCCGGTCTCCGGCTGCGGTCCCGCCAGAGCAGCATCAGGAGAAAGCCAATCGCGGCGCCGCCGAGGTGCGCGTAGTGGGCGATGCTGACGCCGAAGAGGGAGAATCCGGTGACGCCCGAGAACAGGTCGAGGAGCAGAAGCCCCGGGATGAGATACTTCGCCGCGACCGGGACCGGCACAAACATCAGCGCGAGCTTCGCGTTGGGATGGAGACACCCAAAAGCCACCAGCAGCCCGTAGATCGCCCCGGAAGCGCCGAGCATCGGACTCGCGTAGATCCCATAGAGCTCGAACAGCACCGCCTTGACGGCCGGATCCGAGGGCATCGCGCCGCTCCCGGTCGCGAGCAAGGAACTGATCGCAGCCGGGGTCAGCCCCGCCGCGACCAAGCGGTCATGCAGGCCGCTGAATTCCTGCCAGTTGACGCCCGTCTGGATCAGTCCGGCGCCCACGCCGCAGAGAAAATAGAAGATCAAAAAGCGCCCCATGCCCCACTCCCGCTCCAAAATCGTGCCGAAGGAGAAAAGGGCGAACATGTTGAAGAAGATATGGCCCGGGCCCGCGTGCAAAAACATGTGCGACACCACCTGCCATGCGCCGAAATTTCCATTGGCCGGATACCAGAGCGCACCGAAGTCGATCAAACGCTCGCGAGCCTGGGGCAGCAGCAGCCCCGCGACAAACAAGACGATGTTCACGATCAACAGGCCGGCGACCGCCGGCGAAGTGCGATTCATCGGGCTACGGTTGCAGTCCGGCCCCCTTTCGCAACTCCACAGCACGAGCCAAGGGCCGGACTTTGGAGTCGGTTTTCTTGAGTCGGGTCGTGAGCTTTGCTTTGCGAACTCAGCCACAACCGAAACAAGACGCGGCTCAATGCTGCCGTTGCTGACAAGAAGCTCCGCTCGTGGAACAGGAGGCCGTCACAGACGCGGGGCGGTCGGCCGCAGGCTGGGTGTTCGTCCTCGACGTGTTCGCCGAATTGGCCGAGAGGTCGGGGGCGCTTTCGCCGCGTTCCCCATGATGCCACGTTCGATTGCCCTGCTTCTCCTTGGATGTGCCGGCGCGACGACCGCCGGCATCGCGCAACCGGCCCCCGCCGATGGCCTCGACTGGCCGCAATGGCGGGGCGAGCGCCGTGATGGGGTCTGGCGCGAAACGGGCATCCGGGAGAAATTCGCCGGAGAGACGATCCCGCTGCGCTGGACCGCCCGGATCGGCGCCGGCTACTCGGGGCCGACGGTTGCCCACGGACGAGTTTACATCACCGACTACCTGAAGGACCAAGCAACCGAGCGCGTGCTCTGCCTCGATTGGAAAACCGGCGCGCGCCTGTGGGAAGTCGCCTACCCGTGCTCGTATGAGAATTTCACCTATGAGGCCGGGCCGCGCGCCTCGGTGACCGTCCACGACGGGCGCGCCTACGCCCTCGGCGCCGCAGGCCACCTCCACTGCCTCGACGCAGTGTCGGGAAAAATCCTCTGGCGACGCGACCTCCGGACTGAATACCGCATCCGGATGCCCCGCTGGGGCATCGCCGCCCACCCGATCATCGAGGGCGACCTCATGATCACGCAGATCGGCGGCGCGGACGACGCCTGCGTCGTGGCCTTTGACCGCAAGACGGGCGCGGAGCGCTGGAAAGCATTTGGCGACGAGGCCTCCTACTCCCCGCCCATCGCCATCGAACAGGCCGGTCGTCGGCTCATCGTGATCGGGCTCGGCTATCGCCTTGTCGCCTTCGACCCTGCGAGCGGCGCGCTCCAATGGAGTCACGATCAACCGAAAGGCAGCTGGCCGATCGCGATTCCCGCGCCGGCCGTCGTCGGCGACTTGTTGTTTTACACCACGGCGCACGCCGGCTCCCACCTCCTGCGGCTCCTGCGTGATCGCCCCGCGGTCGAAGTCGTGTGGGAGCGCGGGCGCCGGCCGCGCACCGATGACACGTTGAGTCCGGTCATTCCCGATCCGCTGCTAATGAACGGTCTCGTCATCGGCGTGCAGACCGACGGCGAACTCCGCTGCCTCGATCTCATGACCGGCAAGCGCCACTGGGAAACGATCGAGCCCATGCCGAAGGCGTGGCACGCCACCATGCACCTCGTGCGCGCGGGCGATTCCGGCGATCGCGCCTGGATTTTCACCGAACAAGGCAACCTGATTCTGGCTCGGTTGAACGCCGCCGGTTACCACGAGCTGGCGCGCGCCCGGCTGCTGGAGCCCACGCCGGAGCAAGGCCCGCGCGGCCGCATGGTAACGTGGGCCCACCCCGCCTTCGCCTACCGGCACATCTTCGCCCGTAGCGATCGCGAGCTCGTCTGCGCCGATCTCGCCGCCGCACCCTGAGGCGAGCCCGCCGGCATTTTGGGGTCAGCGCGGCAGCTTGCGCTCCAAGGTGCCATCCGGCTTGAGCGTAGCCGAGTGCGTCACCGTGCCGTCCACCGCGTGATGGTGGATTTCCAACGTGGCCGTGGCGCCCGCCGGCTTGGTCGCGACGGTGAGGAAGCCGCCTTTCAGGCGAAAAAACTTCTGGATGGCTTCATCCCCGGGCTGCGGATTGTAGCCGCCGGCATGCACATCGGACATCGGCCCGCAGCCAAACTCCCGCGTGCCGCTCACGGGATCGATGGAGCAATACTGCCAGTGGCGGTCGCCGCAGGTGACGATGAGATTCTTCTGCGCGCCGAGGAACCGGCGGAGTTCGTCTCCTTCGTGCCTAAAGCCGGCGTTGGCGTGGTTGTCGTTTTTGTTGCCGCGGTCCGGGCCCACGATCGGTGTCGGCGAGACGAGCACCTTGAACGTGGCCGTGGAGGCGGCGATGGTGCGGAAGAGCCACGCCTTCTGCTCGGCGCCGAGGATGGTCTTGGTCGGACCGTCCGGGGTGCTGTTGGGCGTGCGAAAGCGCCGGCCTTCGATCACCCAGACCTCGAGATCCCGGCCGTGCCGGAAGGACCGATACGGAAGGGGCGACGACGGGGTTTGCTCGGCAAAGATGGCGAGCCCCTCGTCCCAGGTGAGCGAGCCATAGGTCTGTCCGGGCCAGGCGTCATTCTTGAGGATGTCGTGGTCGTCGTTCGTGAAATAGACCGGCGTGCGGTTGTGAAACGCGCGCTGAAACGGCAGCGCGAAAAGCCGGTTCCATTTCACCCGCGCGAGCTCGGCCGAGGTGGCCCACGGATCGGCTTTGTCGTAATACTCGACGTCGCCGGTGTGGACGGCGAAGTCGGGGGCCAGGCGCCGCAGGGTGTTGTAGATGCGGTGGCCGTTGGCCGGGTCGTCGCGGCGCGGATAGTCCCCGCACGTCACGACAGCGAAGGTGACGGGCGCCGCCGCCGCCGCGGCCGGCGCCGTGCGAAACGCTCCCTCGATCGTCGGCCCGCTGGCGCCCTGCGCATCGCGGGACTCGACCACGACGCGGTAGGCGGTGCCGGCGCGAAGCGAGTCGATCTTGAACTGGCGGGTGTGGTCGCGGGTTGGGTCGACCGCCAGCCAAGCCGTGACGCTGGGCGGGCCGCCGGGCGCGGGCGTGAGCGTGACGCGCACATGGCCGGCGGCGCCGGGCAGTGTGCCGTGCATTTCTGCCAGCGTGCGGCCCGCGGGAATCTGGGAGCGCCAGTCGGCGCGGTTGACGATGTCACGCAGGGCGGCTTCCCCGTCGGATTTTTTCTTTCCCCCTCCTTCCGCGCGGGCGGTGGGCCTCTGGTTTGGACCGAGAGAGGGAGCGAGCCACGGCGTGCCGGACCAGTTGGCTTCGGCGGCGACGGTGAGGCGCGTCCAGATGACGACGGAGTCGGCGGTCACTTCGCCTATCTTGAGGCCATTGCCCTGAAAAACCGCGGCGGAAACGGCGGTCGCGAGCCACGAAGCGAGAAGAACAATCCGGGGGAGATGAAGCATGGGCGGAACCAAGAGAGTTGGGGATGAACGGCGGGGCTCTGAAATTTGGATCACATCAATGTCCCAATCTTCTGGACGGTCAGGCCTGACGACGGGAACCGAGACTGGGCATCGACCAAGGTCGAGCCTTGGTTGCTCGGAAATGTGGCAGGGCGGACGCAGCCATTCTGGACACCGTGCGCCGAGGAAGAACAGTGATCGAGCCCTCGCGCTGGTAAGCCGGCCATGCACGAGAGCGATCGTGCATGACTGGCCCGCGGACTAAGCGACCGCCAGCCCCTTCATCGCCCCCGTGCTGGTGGAGAAGCGGCGCTCGTTGAGGCCGAGGCGGTTCAGGGCGGTGAGATAGAGGTTGGGCAGCGGATAGTTGTCACCCTGGTCAAACGCGAGATGCTGGCCGTGCTTGAAGCCGCCGCCGGCAAAGAGCACGGGCATGTTCTTGTTGTCGTGCGAGGACGCGTTGCCGAGGTTCGACGTGAGCAGCACCATCGTCTCGTCGAGCAACTGGTCGGCTTTCAACTTCCGCAGAAACGCGGCCCATTCGTTGATCACGCCCTGCTCCACGATAGCGAGCTGCTTGAGCTTGGCGGCGTCTAGGCCGTGATGGCTGAGGCTGTGGTAATTTTCATCGACGCCCTCGATACCCTGCACGCCGTTGCCGGCGACATGGAGCGTGACGAAGCGCGTGTTGTCCGTGGCGAGGGCGAGGTGGACGATGTCGAGGAAGATGCGCTCGACCACGACCTCGTTGTCGCGCGGCACGCGCACGGGGGGCTGCATCTTTACCCTAGGCTTGGGCCGGTGGGTCCAGCTCTCGTTAGCCGCGAGACGCTGCTCGAGATCGCGCACGCCGGTGAACCAGGCGTCGAGCTTGTCGCGGTCGGCGGCGCCCAGCTCGCGCTGGAGCGCCTTGGCCTCCCCGCCGACGACGTCCATGATGCTGCGGCCCTGGCGGATCAATTCGGCCTGGCGCGTCTGCTCCGCGGGCGTGTCGTCCACGAAGAGCCGCGTGAAGAGCCGCATGGCGTTGTTCTCCGCGGGAATCATCGAGCCGTTTTCCGTGTAGCTCGGGCTCGTCTGGCTGTTGGTGTTGAGCACGAGCGACGGGAAACGCGTCTCGTGGCCGAGCTGCTTCGCCATGAACTGATCGAGGGAGACGGTGTTGCGCGAGGTGGAGCCGCGGGCGTTGGGGCAGGCGGAGAAGATGCTGCCTTCCGCAGTGTGCCCGCCCGACACGCCCGGGTGCGACGAGCCGGAGATGATCGTGAAATCCTCCCGGATATCCTGGATCCCCGCGAGGTAGCGCGAGGGCTTGTAATCGCGGCCCGCGCCCTCGGGCACGAGGTTCGGGTTGTGCAGGCCGAGCGACAGACTCATGCCGAAGAACCGCTTCGCACGCCGTTTTTCCGGGAGCGCGGCCGCGAAGGCGGGAGTCATCGCATCTAGCAACGGCAGGCCGAGCGCCACGCCGGCGCAACGCAGCATGGCACGGCGGGAAATATGGGTGCGGGTCGTAAAGGTGCTCATGGCGGGTTTCGGGGTGTTATTTGATGAGGAAGGTTCCGCTCAGGACGACCTCGCGAATCAGCGAACGCAGGCCGGTGGTGCGGGCGGCGATGGCATCAATCGCCGCCTCGTCGCTGAAACGCAACGGCGCACCGGTGGCATAGACCAGAAACTGGCCGGCAAACCCACGGGCGAGCTGGCGGCCGCGCTGCGCCTGGAGACGCTGCCACGCGGCCACATCGGAGAATTTCGCGCCGTCCGGGGTGATGCCCTCGCCGCTCACTTTCACACCCTTGCCGCCCTGGCCGTAGTTCGTGCGCCAGACGCCGACGGGATCGTAATTCTCGAGCGCGAAGCCCGGCGGATCGATTTTCTGGTGGCAGCTCGCGCAGGACTCGCTGTTGCGGTGCTTGTCGAGCTGATCGCGGATGCTGACGGCGCCGCGAATGTCCGGCTCGATGGCGGGCACGCCCGGCGGCGGCGGCGGGATGTGCACGCCGAGGATGCGCTCGTTGATGAAGACGCCGCGCGTGACCGGCGAGGTGCTGGTGCCGTCCGCGGTGACCTTGAGAATGGCGCCTTGGGTGATGAAGCCGCCGCGCCGGTCGCCGGGTTGCAGCGCGACTTTTTGCAGGCCCTCCCCGGGACGAATCGCCGCGTTGACCCGATAGTGCCGGGCCAGGCGGCCGTTCAGGAACGCAAAGTCGGAATCGACCAGGTAAGTGCTACCGAGATCGGCGCGCAGCAGCTCAGTGAAGTAGGCCCGCGTCTCCTGCACCATCGACTCCTGCACGATCGGATCGAATTCGCGGAAGAGCCGCGTGTCCGGGGTCGTAAAGTCGATCTGCCCCAGCTTGAGCCATTGGTTGGTGAAGCTGACGACGAAGCGGCGCGCGTGCGGATGGTTGAGCAGGCGGTCCACCTCGGCGGCGAGCACGGCGGGAACGCGGAGCCGCCCCGACGCCGCATGGGACCGCAACGTCTCATCGGGCAGCGAGCACCAGAACGCATAGCTGAGCCGCGCCGCGATGGCATGGTCGTCGAGCCGGCCCGGGGCCTCGACCAAGGTCAGGAAGCGCGGGGAACACAGGATCGCGCGATAGGCCGTGCGCAGCGCATCGGCCGGCGCGGCGCCCTCCCCGCGCGCCGCGCGCGCGATCTTCAGGTAAGGCGCGAGCTGATCCGCCGTGACCGGCCGGCGAAACGCGCGGTCGGCGAAACGCGCGACGAGCCGGTCGAGCGTCGCGGCGTCGAGCTGCTCCGGATTCGCGTCGGCAAAGAGTCGCTCGCGCACGCCCGCCTGATTGGCGTGCGGGTGGATGCGCTCAATGTCGATGCCCCGGTGTGCGATGCCCGCGAAGCCCTCGGCGGCCAGGTCACGGCCGGCGTAGGAGACGTTGCCGCCCGTCCGACCCGGCGGGGGTCGCTTGAGCGTGTTGTCGTTCGGCTTGAACTCGAGGCGGTGGTTTTTCTGCATCCACGCCTCGAAGACGATGTCGCGCGAACTCGCGGTGGCCTCGACCAAGCCTATGAGGTGGAGCAGCGGCGCGTTGGCCTCGGCCTCGCCGGAGCGCAGGGTGCCCCAAACCGCGCCGGCGGCCCCGGGATTGATCGCCTGGACGCCGCGGAGGGTGATGCGATACCAGCCGGCTTCGGGCACCCACGTGGGAGTGCGACCGTAGAATGCGAGACCCATCGGCCACGCGATGCTGCGGCCGTCGCGCAGTTCCGGCCCGCGGAAATTGCCGCTGGGGTTTTTCATCAGCATCTCCGGCGTGTAGTGCGTGCGATAAACCACGTCGCCGCTGAGCGCGCGTTGGAAGGCCTCGCGCAGCGCTTGATCCGCCACATCGAGGTAGCGCGCCAGCAGGTGATGGGAAAGCTGCTGGCCTTCCGCGACAGTCTCGAAGCCCTGCACGCTGGGATCTTCGGGCAAGAGCGGCTTCAACGGGAGATCGATACCCAGCAGATCATGGAGCGTGTGCTCGTATTCGTTGCGTGTGAGACGACGGCCGCGCACCCGGCCTCGCGCGGCGATGTCGGACTGATCGGCGGAGAGCAGAGGCCTGCGCAAGGCGTCGAGGAACGCCGCCCGCTCGTCGGGCGCAGGCTGCGTCTTCTTCTTCGGAGGCATCTCGCCCTCATGCACGCGGTCAAAAACGTAGCGCCATTTCTGAAAGTTCGCCGGATCGGAAAGGTTGAAGGCCTGCGCCGTGAGATCGAGGTCGCCCTTTTTCTCGTCCGCGTCGTGGCAGTTGTAGCAATGCCGATCCAAAAAGGCGCGGAGCGGCTCGGGCGGCGGAGTCGCTGCAGACAGGGTGGCAGCGAACAGCACAGCGCACATGGCCGGCCCGAGCGGCCGCGTGAAGGGAGAAAAGGGAAAGAGACGCATGGGCTGCTTAAGGCAAGACGGTCAGCGCGCCTGCCAGATGCGCACCTCGTCGAAACGCAGGCCGGGGCCATTCACGGTGAAATGGAAGCTGCTCTTGGTCTCGTGCGCGAGACCCGGCGATTGGAGAAAAGCCGCGGGCCGACCGTCCACGCTCACCCGCATCCGATCCCCGACGATCTCGATCTCCGCGTGGTGCCAGCGCTTCTGCTCAAGCTGGATCGGGCCGGCCGCGCTGCGACCGACCGACAGCGCATCGGCCTCGGCCCGGCGGGCGGGATCCTTGCGCAGCGCGAAGATGTCGTTGCGCATCACGCCCTCCTTGTCGTCGCCGAGACGGACCTGTTTGGGCGTGAAAGCCACGCGGCAGATATGGCCGGCGTGGGAGCCCTTGTAGGCCTGATCATCGAAGACGGCGTTGAAGGTGGTCGAGCCCTCGAGCATGAACTTGAAAGCGACGATCACGTTGCGCATGGGGCGATGCACCCGGCCCACCGCGCCATGATCCGCGCGGGCTTGCGTCGCGTGCAACGTGCCGTCTGCGACCGTAAACGCCGGGATCACGGATTTCCATTCGCCGAGATCCGTCCGCCCGAAGTCGTCCGAAAAAAGCAGGTCACCCTTGGCCGCGAGCGGCTGCGTCGGCACGGCGGCGGACAACAGGGCGCCCAGCAGGAGGAAGGAGGGGCAGGCAAGCAGTGGGAATTTCATGAACAAGGATTCGGTCGCGAATGGACGCGAGACAGACGCCGTTAGGCTCGGGCGGTTGCCGAACGAATCCAACTACCGAAAAAATGTGGCTGCCCTCATTTCGTCAGGAGCAGCCAAACTTAATCAATTAACGGCGCCAACACCACCGCCACGGTGAGAAAGTTCCGCCGTTCAGAAGTTGAATGAGTTCATCAGCACGAAAGCTTGCGGGGAATCGCGGTGTCAGCGGGTCGTGACTGGCGTGGTGGCATTGCGCTGTTTGGCGAAGTAACAGACAGGGCCTCCGCTTACGGTCCGAGCCAGCGGACGGACACATGATAGGCACCGCGTTCGCGGCCGCTCGAAGCGTCCTTCAACCACGTGGTCAGCAGTGCCGGGCCGGCCGGCAGGTTGAGGGTGAAATTCGCCGCCGCGTCCGTCGGAGCGATCGCGAGGTGCGCCTCGGCGTCACCGATTTTCAAACGGGCCTCATTCGCGCCCATCAGGCGCGGCGCATCTGTCGGAAAACGGGCCAGCCGAATCTCGTAGCGGCCGGGCCGCGTGATCTCGACCGCCCAAAAGCCGTTGGGAAACAGGGTGTCGTCGGCGAGATGACGGGGTTCCCAGATCACCCGGCCGACCGTGGGGTGCCAGTCGCGCACGGTGAAAGTCGTGGGATTCTCCTGTCCAGCGCCCAGCAGAAACCGCGTGTAGGCGCCACGATGCGCCGTCACGTCCGCGAACCAATCCACGTATGCCGCGTGCAGCCGTAGCGCGACCTCAGGGTGGAATGCCGCCACGTTGCTCGTCTGCCCGGGATCCACACGAATGTCGTAGAGTTCGCCGTTCACCAACCGCCACCGTTCCGTGAGCACTGCAAACTGCGGGGTCGCTCCTTGCTTCGCGCCTGGCCGCCACTGCTCCAAGCGATCGGCCTGGCGGTCCACGAACATCGTGCGCTCCGGCCAGTCCTTCGCCGCGCCCGTCAGCAGCGGGGTGATGTCTGCGCCGTCAAACGCGACGCCTGCGGGAGGAGTCAGCCCACAGAGCGCAATCAGCGTCGGCAACCAGTCGCGCAGCGAGGTGAGTTGTGCGACGGTGCGCCCGGTTACCAGCCGCTCCGGCCAGCGCACAAGGCCCGCGACGCGATGGCCGCCCTCGTAAACCATGCCTTTCTTCCCGCGCATCCCCGCGTTGAAGCCATCGGCGGGGATGCGGCCGTCGGTGCCGGCCGCCGTGCCGTTGTCGCCCATGAAGATCACGATCGTATCGCGCTCCAAATTCCGCTCCCGCAGCGCCGTCGTCAGTCGTCCGAGGTTCTCATCAAAGTTTTCGATTTGGCCGAAGAACTTCGCCCGCTCCTCCGGGATGCCCTGGGCGAGAAAGCGCGCGGAATAGTTCTCCGCCACGGTGTGCGGCCCGTGCATGGCGTTCAGCGGCAGATAGACGAAGAACGGCTTTTGCTCCGCGGCGCGGCCGATGAAGCGCAGGGTCTCGTCGAACCAGATGTCCGTGCAGTAAGCGCTGAACTTCTCCGGCCGCCCGTTACGAAAATAGGTCGGGTCGAAATAATTTTCACCGGGCGGATTCCCAATTTCGCCCACGCCGCCGGCCTTGTGGCACACGACCTCCTGAAAGCCCCGATACTGCGGCGCGAAGGGAAACGTGTCGCCCAGGTGCCACTTCCCAAACATCGCGGTGCGATAGCCCGACGCGGCAAACACGTCGCCCATCGTCGTCTCGCGCGCATCGAGCAACTGACGCCCCTCCGTCACCGCCCAGGCCCCGACGCGCGTCGAATACCGCCCGGTCATCAACGCCGCGCGCGTCGGCGTGCAGAGCGGATCGACGTGGTAATTCTTGAGACACACGCCCTCCGCGTGGAGCCGGTCGAGGTTCGGCGTCCTGAGCCACGGATTCCCATGGCAAGCCATGTCGCCGTAGCCCTGATCGTCAGTGACGATGAGGATGACGTTGGGCCTCGAAGCGGCCGCAAATGCGATCGTCGTTGTGAGCGCGAGCAGTGTTGCGAACGAAGGGAGAGGGCGGCGAAGTGTCATTTGGCCGCCTTCTTGGCCTTGGTTGGCGGCGCAGGCTTGAGCGGCCGATCCGGCGGCATGATGGGCGCGTCCCAGCCCGCGAGATCGGAGGGTCGCACGCCGAGGCGATGTCGCGGGCCGAACGTGACGGGATGATAGGGCCCGACGAGTCCGACCGGCAAATCGGGCTTGATGTCCTTCTCCATCCCGACGGCCCAGAAGCAGCCGTTCACCAGCAAGCGGCGATACCCTTCGTTGAGGAGATCCTCGGATGCGCCGTAGAGCGACGTGAAGACGCGCGCGGTCTTGCCGTTCGCGGCTCGGTAGGTCCGCGTCCACTCCGACGGCTGGGCGGGCTTGGTCGTGTCGATCGGGGCATCCGGCGTCATGCCGTTGAGTGGCTGCGCCATCGTAAGAATCTCGGCGCCGACCGGCTTGCCAACATACCCGCCGGCCTGAACCCAGACATTTCTTACGCCGCGCAGAATCGGGTGACTTCCGTGGGCTTCGACCGGCGTGATGCGGGTGCTCTGCACGTGATTCTTTCCGTAGTGCCCGACCCACGTCTGTCCGAGGATCTGGTGGCCGAAACCGAACTCATAGTGGGAGCCCTTGTGCTCCGTGGAGTATTTCGCGAACGGACTGCCATCAGGAAACCTGAAAGCGTGCGTGGCCGTGCGCAGGCCGACGATCGGTCCTCCGCGATCCAGATACGCGATGAAGTGCTTCATCTGCTCCGGCGGAAACGCTTGGAAACGCAAATACACGACCGCGAGATCGGCGGTGGCGAGCGCCTCCAGCCCCGGCATGTTCGAATTGCCCGGGACGATCTCGCCCGAAACAGAATCCACCGTGAAGAGGACCGTGCACTTGAAGCCGTGGTGTTTCGCGAGCAGGCGCGCCAGCGCCGGCACCGTTTCCTCCGAGCGATACTCGTGATCGCCCGCGAGAAACACGATGTGCCGCCCACGGCCGGGGCCGGACGCGCCCTCATAGACGAGGGAATTATGCGCAAACAGCGACGCCGTCAGCACAAGCGGTGTGAGGAAATGCGAGAGAGCTATTTTCATGTCTTGAGTCTGGCCCGGCGCGGCCGGGCCGAATGCCGCGCTCAGAACCGGAAGGTGCTCGTCAGCACAAAGGCCCGCGGTTCGCGCACGCGGTAGAGGAGCGGCACCGGCACGTTCTGCAAGCTGCCGGGCTGGACCAAGGCGGATTCCAGCTGCGCGCTGCGGGAATTGGCTACGTTGGTGATGTTGAGCTGGAATTTGCAATCCACCCTCCGAAACAAGTTCTTCACCACGTATGAGGCGTGCAGTCCGCCGGTCAGCGTGGTCGAGCCGTAAAAGACGACATTGGGATCGACGACCACGAGGCCGTTGAGCGACTTGTTGCCGAAGGCCACGTTGGGGGCTGAAGTCCAAATCACGTCGCCACCGATGGCCCAGCCTTTGAGCGGACCTTCAGTGAACGCATAGTTCGTCAGCAGCGTGAACTTGTTGCGGCGTTCGGCCAGCGTGCGCGTGCCCTCCTGCGCCAACACCACTGTCTGCGCTGTGAGCAGGTCGCGATAGACATCGGCCACCCGGGCGAAGTTGTAGTCGGGCACCTGGACATCCGGCCGGGCCAGCCAGGCATCCTTCCGCTGCGCGATGTAGCCCAGCGCGCGGGAGCCGATGCGCCCGGCCAACGTCTGAAAATGGTTGTAGCTCGCGGAGAGCCGCCAGTTCCGCGTGAGGTTGGCGGTCAATTGAAACTCGTAACCCTTGCTCGCCAAGTCCTGCACGTCAGCCGGCTGGGCGTTGGCGAAGTTTCCCAAGGCCCGGTCGATGGCGATGGCGCGTCCGAGCCAGTCGCCGGCGTTGATGCGCTCGTTCTGGCTCTTGGTGTCAAACACCGTGAGGACACCGCCGATGCGATTGCCCAGCGCCTGGAAGCGCAGCCCAAAGTCGGAGGTTTTTCCGATCGTGTTGGGCCGGACCCGGCCGTCGATCAGGAGTTCGGGAAAAAGCAAGGTGACGGCATCCGAGCGATTGTAGTAGAAGCTGAGCCCGTTGAGCACGCCGGGCTGCTCCTTGATGGCGTGAAACACCACCGCGGTGGTTCTGGTCTCCGGGCTGGTGCCCGAGTTAGCCGACTTGATCCGGCCGCGCTCATGCCCGTTGGGCGCGAGTCCGTTCGCGGCGGCCGTGAACGGTGCCGCCTGATACTCGAGGACATAGTCCTTGCGGAAGCCCACCGTGCCGACGATGCGATCGTTCCAGAAACGGCTTTGCCAGACTGCCAGCGCGGAGTTCAGCCGCCGGCTGAACGTGTCGCCGGCCGTTTCCGACAGGAAGCGCGACTCCACGCCGGGTGCGAGATTACCGGTGAAACGCAGCGGACTGTGATCGGACACCAGGGTGTTGTTCTTCACCTCCAGATAGGTGATGACGCGCACGCGATTCTCCGCGTTGTTGAGCAACGGCGCATAACCCGGCAGCGGGGTGGAGTTGATGAGGCGCGGGCGATCCCACTTCTGGTCCATGCGCTCGCGCTCCACGGCGACGGAGAAATCATGCCGGCCGACCCATTTCAGGGCGTCCGATCGGTTCGTTTGATCGAGCTTGTAGGCGAGCGCCAGACGGTGATGGCCGAAATTCCGATCCTGCCGGTTGCTGGCGCTGTCTCCACCCATGAAAAACCTGCCGAAATTCGGGTTCGGCGTGATGCCGTCCGGCAGCGTCGTGCTCGCATCGACCTGCAGAAAGGACGAATTCGGGTCCTGCACGAAATCATACCGCATGAACTCCCGGTTGTAGCCAAAGGTCGCGTAGAGGTTGCGCGCAAGGTCGACCTGCACGCCGAGGTTCAGCACATGCCCGTCGAAATATTGCGTCCGGCCGTTGCCGACGATGTCGAACTCATCGGCGAGGATGCCGGCGGGCACGGAAAGATCGAAGCCCGTGCCGAGTGCGCGCCGGGGCGCGCCGACCGCGTAGTTCCGCCAGTTCTGCACGGCCGGCGTCGCGGGATTGCCGTCATCGACGAAAACCGTGGTGTTGGCTCCCGCAAAGTTGGCCACGCCTTGCGGCTGGGCCGGGGCGGGGCCGGCCGAATTGGAGGCCCGCCCCGTTTGCGGTCCATTGAGGAAGGGAGTGACTCGATCGATGGCGCGATACGGGTTGTTCAAGCTCCGGCCCCAGTCGATCTTCTCGTAGCTGGCGTCCGCCGTCACTTTTGCGACGGGCTTCCACTTCAAGGCGCCGTAGTAGCGTCGCTGTTCCTTGAACCCGATCGGTTCGCGCCACGTCTTCGCGTCCTCATGCAGGACGACAACGCGGGCCGCCAGCTGGTCGCGGATAAGGCCGCGGTTGACGTCGAGTTCGGTGCGAAACGTGCCGTGGCTGTCGGCTCGGAACAGCACGCGGTTCTGGTCCTTGAAAACGGCGGGGACTGTCGAGCGGTTGACGCCGCCCGTGGTGCTCGAGCCGTTGACGAGGATCGCGTTGGGACCGCGCGAGAACTCCATGCGGTCCGCGTTATAGCTGTCGTTCGGCACGTTCGACTTGAAGGAATTGCGCAGGATATTCTCGACGAGGATGCCGCGGAACTTCACCGCATCGCCGAAAAAGAACGTATTGCTGTAATTGATCTCGGCGCCCGGGGTGTAGTTGATCAGCTCATTGGTCGAGGACAGCGACAGGTCGGTCCAAACCTCGGGCGTGAAAATGGTCAGCGTGACCCCCAAATCGGCGACGGGCGAGTTGAGCCGCGTGCCGGAAAGCGTGTTCTGCGCCGCGTAACCCGTGTCCTTCGTGGAATCGACGACGAAGGGCTTCAGTTCAACCGCTGGTTCCGATGTGCGCGCCGGCAGCGCAGGAGCCTGGGCGCAGAGCACATGCTGGGAAGCAAGTAGCGCGACAAAAACAGCCCCGGGGAGCGCCATCGGCAGACGGTGAAGCCGGGCCGCAATCGGCATATTAGGGCGAGACAGCAACCAGCGAGCGTAACGGGATGGGGTATGGGATTTCATGGGATAGGAAAAATGATGGAAACGGGCAAAGCTCACGCCACGTGCAGCCCAAGCGGCTGCCGGAGGGGACGAAAACGCGGGCAACCTACGCGATCAGCTCTTTGATGACCTGACCGCCAAACTGGCTGAGCTGCTTGTAGCGGCCGGCGTGGTAGTAGGTGAGCTTGTTGTCGTCGAGGCCGAGCAGGTGGAGCAGCGTCACGTGCAGGTCGCGGATCGGATGCACGACATCGACGGCCTTCAGTCCGAGTTCGTCGGTGGCGCCGATGATCGAGCCCTTCTTCACGCCGCCGCCGGCGAAGAGCATCGTCATCGCCTTGTTGTTGTGGCCGCGGCCGAGCGAATAGACGCCGCCGCGCTTGTTGTTGTCGGGCGTGCGGCCGAACTCGCCGGTCCAGATGACGAGCGTGTCCTCGAGCATCCCGCGCTGCTTGAGATCGCGGATGAGCGCGGCCATCGGCTTGTCCACGCTGCGAATGCGCTCGGTGTGGGCGCGCTCAAGGTAATCGTGGCTGTCCCAACCGCCGCTGAAGATCTGCACGAAGCGCACGCCCTTCTCGACGAGCCGGCGCGCGAGCAGACATTGCCGGCCAAAGGTCGCGGTGTGTTGGTCGTTCATTCCATACATCTCGCGCGTGGCCTCGGTCTCGCCTTTGAGATCGATCACGTCGGGCACCTCCATCTGCATGCGATACGCGAGCTCGTAGGTTTCCATGCGCGCGGCCAGATCGCGATGCTCGGGGTGATACTGGGCATGCTGCTGGTTGAGAAACGCCATCTCGTCGAGGAAGCGGCGCTGGTGCTCGCGGGTTTTGAACGGCTGCGAGTTCAGGTCGAGGATCGGCGAGCCTTCGGTGCGCAGCCGCGTGCCCTGGAAATTCGCGGGCAGAAATCCGTTGCTCCAGTTGCCGGAGCCGCCCTGCGGAAACGCCAGCTCGGTCATCACGACGTAGCCGGGCAGATTCTGGTTCTGCGTGCCGAGGCCGTAGGTCGCCCACGCGCCGAGCGCGGGATCGGCGCCGAGGCGGCTGCCGGTGTTGATGTGGTAGAGCGCCTCGGGATGGTTCAGCGACTCGGCCTGGCAACCGCGGTAGTTGCACAGCTCGTCGGCCACGTAGGGATCGGCGAGATATTTCCACTGGTCGCACATCTCGATGCCGGACTGGCCCACCTTCCGGAATTCGAACGGGCTGCCGACGAAAAACTTGAAGCCCGTCTCCTGCCCTTCCTTCAACTTCGACTCGGATTTGTGCAGGGCGCTGAGCTTCGGCTTGGGATCGAAGGTGTCCATGTGGCCGGGCCCCCCCTCCATGAAGAGCATGATCACGTTCTTGGCCTTGGCCGGGAACATCGGCTTCTTCGGCGCGAGCGGATTGGGGGCGGCGAGCCCCTCCTTCGCGAGCAGGTTGGTGAAGGCGAGCGAGCCGAGCGTGGCGCCGAGGCCGTGGAAGAACTGGCGGCGCGTGTGGGCGTTCGAGACGGGGCGGGAGCAAAGCGGGTCCATGGTCAGCCTTTAGTAGAGGTGGGCGAATTCGTGGGTGTTGAACAGCGCCAAGCACAGGTCGGCCAGCGCGCGGGTTTCGGCGGTCACGTCGGCCGGCTTCGGGTCGGGGACGTAGTTTTCGAACACGGGCAGGATCTCCTCATACTCGAAAACCTTGCCCGAAAATTCTTCCACCAAGGAGCGCGTGACGCGCGTCGGATACTTGACCGGCGGCGGCGTGACACCGCGGTGGTAGGCCTGCATTTCCCGCACGTAGGCGGTCATGCGCCGGGCCTCGGCGTCGGTCGGCGTGCGATGCAGAGCAAGCGCGAAGGCGCGGACGACCTGACTATCGACGGTGGAGGCTTCCTTCTCTACCCGCCGCGCAAACGCGATCGCGCGATCGGTCACGAGGTCGCTGTTCATCATCGTGAAAGCCTGCGGTGACACCGCAGCGGAATCGCGATGGTCGCACGATTCGTTCGGATTGGGCTGGTTGAAAACCTCGAGGAACGGGTCGGCCTGGCCGCGGAGGCGATACGCGTAGATGCTCCGGCGATTCCGCTGCTCCGGCGTCCGCGACGGCTGATAAGCCGGTGCCAGCGAGAACTGGATCATGCGCGGTTGAAGCGCGACCTCCAAGTTGATCTCCGGCATGGCGGGCAGGCCGCCCAGCGTGGGATTGAGTTCGCCGGTGGTGCGGAGCATAGCGTCGCGCAGCTCCTCGGCCGTCAGGCGACGGTGTGGGAAAAAGGCGAGCAGGTGGTTGTTCGGATCGTCGTTGCGGAGCTTCTCGCTCTCCGGGTGCTGCGCCGATTGCCGGTAGGTCTCCGACAACATGATGAGTTTGTGCAGACGCTTGAACGTCCAGCCATGCGAGACGAAATCCGCCGTGAGCCAGTCGAGCAGCTCGGGATGGGTGGGCTTCGCGCCCTTCACGCCGAAATTGTTCGGCGTGCCCGCGAGCGCTTGGCCGAAGTGATACTGCCACACGCGATTCACGATGGCGCGCGTCGTCAGCGGATTCCGCGCATCGGCAATCCACTTCGCAAGGCCGAGACGGCGGTTCGTCAGGTCCTCGGGCAGCACAAACGGATCGGTGTCCGCGCCCTCGACGCGCAGGCCAATCGCGCTGAGCACGCCCGGCTGGACTTTTTCGCCCGGCGCCTCGAGCGAGCCGCCCATGAAGATGTGAGTTTCCGGCCGCCACGCGGCGTTGATCGATTTCGGCATCCGCAGCTCGCGGGCGCTCTTGAAATTCCACTTGGGATCCGGGCCATCGTAGACGCTCTGCACCATCGGCTGGTAGCGCTCCCGCGTGCGCGTCCAGATCCACTCGTCCTGCTCGCGCACCTTGAGCTGGCCTTCTTCGACGTGGTCGAGGCCCACCGCACGCGCCGGTTTCTGGTCGTCGGGTAGATCTTTGCGCTGTTCCAACGTCTTGTAGTCCAGGCCATGCTCCTTGAACCAAGCGCGCGCCGCCGTCTCGCGTTTGTCCACCAGCTTGTCCTTTTCGCCGCTCGCATACGCGAGCATCCGCTCAACGAATGCCCTGCCCTCCTCGAAGCCCTCCTGTTTTTCCTCAGGCAGGAAACGCAGCGGTCGCTCGGCCATCTGCGTCGCGGAGAAGGCGGCGTAAATCCGGTAGTAGTCGCGGGTCGGGAGCGGATCGAATTTGTGGTCGTGGCACTTGAAGCAGCGGAGCGTGGTCGCGAGGAAAGTCTGGCCCACGTTGTTGACGAGATCGTCGCGGTAGATTTGCCGCGCTTCGTCGTCCTTGACCATGGCGTTGTCCCAGGGGCCCATGCGCAGGTAGCCCGTCGCTACGATCTGCTCCGCCTCCTCCGGCGTGTAGTCGCCCGTCGCACGCACCTTCGCGACCGCGGCCTCATCGCCGCCGAGGCGTTGACGCGCCGAGGCGTCGGCGAGCTGATCGCCGGCGAGCTGCTCCAGCACGAAGCGGTGGTAGGGTTTGTCGGTGTTGAACGACCGGATCACGTAGTCGCGGTAGCGCCACATGTTCGAGCGCTCGAAGTCGTTGGCCATGCCCCCGGTGTCGGCGTAGCGCGTGACATCGAGCCAGTGCTGCGCCCAGCGCTCGCCGTAGTGCGGGCTTGCAAGCAAGCGATCGATGAGATCGCTCCAGGCCTTGGCGGCATCCTTTCTCGAGGCGGCGATAAACGCATCGACCTCCTCCGGCGACGGCGGCAGGCCGATCAGGTCAAACGTCGCGCGCCGAATGAGCGTGCGCGGATCGGCCTGCGGCGCGGGTGCCACCTTGGCGGTGGCAAGCTTCGTCCGCACGAACGCATCGATGGGGTTCGTCGTCTCCGCCACCACCGGCACCGCCGGCTGACGCACCGGTTGAAAACCCCAGATGTCCTCCGGCTTGTAGCGGCGATACGTCCAATCCTCGGAAAGCCCGCCACTGGTCGGCACGATCACGCCATCGTCGGTGGTAGCGATGGTCCGCTCCATCTCGCGGTGTTTTTTCTGCTCTGCCTCGCCCGGCCACGGTGCGCCGGCGTCGATCCACGCGCGCACGATCTCGATCTGCGCGGGGGTGAGCCGGTCGTTCTCCTTCGGCGGCATCTCGAGGTCCGGATCCTTCCAGGTGATCGCGACGAACATCTGGCTCTTGGCGGCGTGGCCGGGCACGAGCACATCGGTCAACCCCTCGCCGCCTTTCAGCAGCCCCTCGCGCGTGAGCATGTTGAGCCCGCCCTTGATCTTCTTCGGGTCTTCGCCGTGGCAGGCGAAACACTTGCCCTTGAGCAGCGGCAGCACCTTGAGGGTGAAGTCGCGCTCGGCCGCAGCGGCATCCACGGCGGCGGACAGGCGTGGCGCTCCACTCGCGAACAACGCGAGGGCGGCGATCAGGCGGAAGAAGATTGGGCGGGTTTCCATGCTCATGGGACGGCTAGGCTCTTTGCAGACGGAGCGAGTGGGTGTGAAAAACAAGGCGCGCCTCGCCTCAGAAATCAAACGTGTTGGTCAGCACGAATGTCTGCGGAAATCCGCGGTGCCAGTAAGTCGTGATCGGCGTCTTGGGAGCGGCGATGACGGCGCTTTTCCGGACGGCATACGGTTCGACGTCGCCGATGTCCTGCACGTTGAGCTGGGCGCGCCAGTTGATCTTGTTGTTCCAAATCCGGCGCTGATAGCTGACGTTGGCACCGACGCGCATGAGGGTGGACCCGTAGAACACCACGGTGCGGTCCGGAACCACGGTCGTGCCTACCAGCTTCAACCCATAGCCATTGGCCGGCTTATCCTGCCAACTTACGTTCGCCCCGACGCCGAAGCCCTTGAGCCGGCCCTGGGTGAAGGAGTAGTTGGTGAAGCTGCTGGCGCGATAGGCCCGCTCGTTGGCGGTGATGGTATTTTCCTGCGCCTTGGCGGCGAGGTAGCTGAAATTCAAGGTATCGAACACTTCCTGCACGGTCCGCGCGCCGCCCGGGACCAACGCGGTGGGATTCGCCAGCCACAGGCTGCGGAACTGATCGATCACCTTGCCGGTGAGCGGAGCGATGTTCGTGTTCACCGTTTTGAAATGATCGACGGACACGGAGGCCCGCCAGTTCTTGGCCAGGTTGGCCGTCAGCTGGAACTCCCAGCCCTTGGAGTTGGTGTCGCGTGTCTCACGGACGTTGCTGACGTTGATGTAACTGGCATACTTCACCGGATCGAGATGCTCGAACAGCAGGCTGAGATTGGCGAAGTTGATCGAGCGTTCGTTGGGATTGTTCAGATTGTAGGCATCGAACCAGCTGACGACGCCTTGGATCTTTCCGTTGAACAGGCCGAACTTCAGGCCGTAGTCGGTGGATTCCCCGGAGGCATTGGGCGCAACCGTGCCGTCAACGAGGTTTACGAACGAATTGGAGGAGAACGCGTCCGAGTAGTTGTAGTAGGGAGACAGGTAGTCGAGGAGGCCCTTGTTGCGGAGGGCGTGGATGACGACCGAGTAGTTCTTGGTCTTCGGTTTAAGGGAGGACTGGAAGACGTTCTTGGTCATCGGAATTTGCCGTCCCGAAATGGCTACACCGATCGGCTGAGTCGGGTCCTGAAATTCCTGACCCTCAAACTTGGTGAAGGAGTCCTGACGGATGCCGCCCGTGGCGACGATGCGACCGTTCCAGAAGCGCCCCTGCCAAACCGCGAGGAGAGAATCCGTGGTCTCGTCGAAGGCCTGGCCCGAGCCGATGACGGGGAGCCACTTGGCGTTTACGCCGGGAACCTTGTTGGCCTCGGCCTCGAATTGCCGCGAGTTGGTGACGCCGGAGAAGGTGCCGGCCCTCGGGTCCACATAGGCGACGAAACGGACCCAGTTGGCCTGCGTTGCTTCCTGCAGCGCGGAGGGATAGCCGGCGAGAGGAGTCGTGTTGAGCAGGCGTTTCTGATCCCAGTAGTGGGTTTGGTTCTGCTGCTCGAACATCAGCACCACGTCATGCCGGCCGAGCCAGCGGAGGGTTTTACCCTCCTTGAAGTCGTGGTTGAAGGTGACGGTGGCGCGGTGATTCTTGTTATAGCGATCCTGAAACAGGGTGAAGGAATTGCCGCCGCCGATATCAACGAAATAGCGGCCCCGGTTCGGATTCGGCGTCACGCCATCCTGGAGCGTGGCAGCACCGTCGATCAGCAGACGATTGTTGCCGGCCCCGATGAACTCGTAGTCCGTATACTCGTAGTTGTAGGCATACTCGAAGCCCAGCTTGCGGCTGAACTGGTAGCGGACATTGCCCTGGATGCTATGGCCGTCGAACCATTGGGTCGACGCCTCGCCGACGGGATTGAAGTCGAGGGGGACGATTCCTGCGGGTAGCGAGACGTTTTGCAGGGTAGACACGTTGACGTTGGCACCGACGATCTTGTAGCGCCAGTTTTGCAGGGAAGGACCCGTGCCCGCGGAGCCATATACGAGAGACGTCGTATTCTGATTCCGATACCCGAGGTTCTGGTAATAAGCCGGCAAGCCACCCGCATTGGTCTGTGCCAAGTTCGAGTTCGATACGATGGCGATTCCGGCAGGGGTCGTGCCGGCGGCCACGGCGGCATTGAGCACTTGGGTCACGCCGTCGTAGTTCATGCCGGGCTCGGCAGCAGTCCGGAGCCAGTTCAGTTTCTCGTAGCGAGCGAGCAACGTGAGTTTGACCGTCGGCCGGTAGTGGAGGGCGGCGTAGGCGCGTTTCTGATTCTGGTAGGTCGGCTTGATCCAATTCTCGGTGTCGTCGCGCAACAGCGCGCCGAAGACCGCGAGCTTCTGGGGAACGAGCACCTGGTTGTAACTCAGGACATGGCGCACGCTGCCGTGCTCATCGAGGCGGAGCTGGTAGCGGCCGGCGTTCTGGAAGACGGCGTCCTGGGTGGTGCGATTGACGAGGCCGGCTACACCGCCGCCTGAGCCGGTGGTGCCGAACATGACGGCGTTGGCGCCGCGTTGGAACTCGAAGCGCGAGGTATTGTAGGTGTCCGACGGGATGTTGGTGCGGTAGCCATTGCGCACGATGCCCTCGAACTGAATGCCGCGGACGCGGGTGTTGTCGCCGAAGAACAGCGCTTGACCGGGGCCGTCCGCCTCCTGCACGTCGTTTTTCTCCGCTCCCGGCGTGAAACGAAGCAGATCGTTGGTGCTGGTCAGACCCAAGTCTTCCCACACCTCCTTGGTGAGAATCGACAGCGTGCCGCCGATGTCCTTCACGTCGGTATTGATGCGGGTGCCGGAAAGGGTGTTCTGTGCGGCGTAGCCGGTGTCCTTTTCCGAGGACACCTCAAACGGGGTGAGTAGCACCGGCTCCGAGGTGGTGGAAGCACCAGCCGGAGTCGGCGAGGTGGTTTGGCCGAAGGCCACCAACGGCAGCGCGGCGAGGGTCAGTGCCACGGCAATGGGGCGAGGCAGCTTCGGGCAGGGAACTACGGGGCGGTGGGGGTTATTCATGGGTTGGGTTCAAAAACTTCGGTGCGTCGGATTGGCCGGTGATGACGGCCGCGGTGTCATGCCCTAGGGCCTGCCTTGCGCATAGAGCGCGGCGATTTCGGCGGGCGACAACGCCGTGCCGAACAGGGCGAATTCATCCATGCTGCCGTTAAGGTTGCGGACCGCGTAGTGGGGGTCGGCGCGGTTGGGCAGATCCCAGTTGCCGATCGAGGCGGCGCCGATGCTGACGGTCTCGACGAGATAGTGCTCCGGCACCGCTTCGCGGCTGAGTTGCTGGCCGTTGAGGTAGTGCGTCACGTGCCGCGCGTCCGGATCGTAGACCGTGGCAATCATCAGCCATCGACCACTGAGGGCGGTGCTCCAGAACGGCGGGGAAAAATAGACATGCTTGTCCTTTTCTCCCTTGGACGCGTCCCACGTATCACGCTTCTTCACGGAGAAGAACAGCCGCCCGTCGTTCATGATTTGCCAGTGTGGCTCGTGCAGATCGTGGCCGTCGGTCAGGAACAGGGAATTATACCAGCGATCGAGGCTGTTGATTTTCACCCACGTCACAAAGGTCAGCGCGTGATAGCGGCCCGGAACATTCACCCGCACGCGGCTGCCGGCCGGGCTGAAATCGAGCGCGCCGCTGGCCTTGCCCCAACGATCGGCCACGCGCGCCGCCGCCACCACGGCACCCTCGGACAAAACGGTCTGACCGGCGATCGCATCATTCGGCACCCGGCGGTCGGCAGGATCGGGGGCGCTCATCTGGAACAACGCCACCAGGCGCGAATCGCGGCGCAGTGTCTCGATCGAATTCGCCCAGCTCGTGCGCCGCGCCAGGCGCACGGCGGCGAGTTTCTCGCCCATTTCTTCTATGCCGATGAAGCTGCCGGTGCTCGCGACGAGCTTCGGGCTGCTGGCCGGCGCGTCCAGGCGCAGCGCCTCGCCTTTCTCCAAGTGCCGCATGGCGGCGGCGTGCGGGTGCCATTCGACGTCGCCCTTGAGCACGTGCATCTCCGGACGCTCGCTGGAGAGATCCAAGGCAAATTCCGTCCCGAGATCCACAACCTTGCCCTTGGGCGTGGTGATGGTGAAGCCACGGGCCGGCTCGGGCACCTGGGCGCGCACCTTGCCGCGCGCGAGCACCATTTCCATCGGCGACACGATCTCGAACTGCGCGTCGCCTTCAACAACCACGGTCACCCCGCTGAAAAGTTCAATCTGCGCCCAACCCGAGGCGAGCGTGAGCTTGCCGGCGGGCACGAGCGCGCCGTCGGCCAATTGCGTCGCGCCCTGCCACACCGCGCCGGCCTGCCCGACGAGCACGGCGAAGCCGCTTTCCCGCTGCTCCACCACGGGCCCAGTCGCGACCGCCGGAAGCCCCGTTCGATTCGAGCGCCCGCCAATGACAAAAAATCCCACTGCCACCGCCGCCGCCAGTCCACCCAAGGCCAAGGGCCAATATCTGCGAAACGCCACGGTTTCCACTTTCGCCGGCTCAAGCGCCCGGGCCTCCTCCTCCAGTAGCGACGACAAGGTCAGCCGCTCCAGATACTCCCGCCGCGCCGCAGGATCGACGGAGAACTCCGCCTCAAGCCGCAGAAAATCCGCCTCGGAAATATCGCCCTCGATCAACGCGTCGATCAGCCGGTTTCGTTCCTGTGGGTTCATGTCATTTCCTCCGTTTGCTGCAATTGGCCGCGGATGCAGGCGAGCAGCGCGTTGCGCAGGCGGTGCAACGTGACTTTCAGCCCGCCCGCGCTCTGCCCGGTCCTCTCCGCATACGCCGCCAAGGTGCCGGCGCTTGCGTAGCGTTGCATCAGCAGCTCGCGATCCTTGCCGCGCAGATTCGCGAGGCAGCGTTTCAGCGCCTCGTGTTTCCGCTCCGTGTCCTCGGTCTGGCCGGCGAGATCCTCCGCAAAGGTTTCCTCCAACCGCTCGCTGAACACCAGGCGAGCGTCGCGGGCCTGCCGCTTGCGGTAGTTGAGCACTTCATAGCGCGCTACACTGAAGGCCCATGCCTTGAAATTCGTGCCCAGCGTGAATTCGCCGCGCTTGAGCCAGAGGGTGGCGTTGGCCTGCTGCGCGACATCGCTCGCCGCCGGATCGCCCGGGAGCAGCGAACGCACATAAAGCCGCAGCGGCAGCTGAACCTCGGTCAGCAGCGCGACGATGCGACTCTCGCGTTCAGGATCGGTCATGGGGCAATGATATATGCCGGAAACGCGCAAAGGTTAGCGGCGGTGGGCGAAGATTTTTTCGGCAAGGCAAAAGAGGGGCGCGTGGGTCTCGCGCCCGCAGGCGCATCCTCGACAAACCGAACCGCGCAGGCACGCGGACGCGCCCCCTACCCCCATCCGGGATGTTACCGCGCCGCCACTGCGGGGGGATTGCCGCCATCGGGGCGGCTCTTTTCGTAAATGTCCAAAATCTCGTCGGCCGTCAGCGGCGCCTTGAAAATCATGAATTCATCCATGCTGCCGTTGAAATTTCTCACCGGCTGCGGATCGGTCGAGGCCGGCAGGCCCCAGTTGCCCAGCTCCGCGTCGCCAATCCGGAGTTTCTGCGGCACGACCATTTCCGCGCGAAACGTCTCCCGGCCGTCGACATAGTGGACGACCTCGCGCTTGAGGGTGTCCATCACCACGGCGAGGTGGTGCCACCGTGCGGGCCCGCTGGTGGTGGGATAAAATCCGCTGGTATAGTTGGCGCCCGAAGGGCCGAGCCACACCCCCGGCCGCAGGTGCACGGTGGGTTTGCGCTTGGCGGTGTCGCCGATGCCGAGGCGCACCTTGCCTTCAAAAAACTGCCAGTGGGGTTCGCCCGGCTCAAAGCCGTCCGTGAGAAAGATGGAGGTGAACGACTGCTCCGTGCGGTCGAGGCGCAGCCAGGCGACATAGGTCAGCGCATCAAATTCACCCGGCACGGAGACCCGCACCCGATCGCTCGGCTGGCGAAAGCCGAGCGCCGTCCGGGCGGACCAGCGGCCTTCCGCCCATTCACAGCCCACCACGATGCCATCAAGCGCGGAGGCGGTGGCGCTCGCCCGGTTGCGCAACACCCGGGGCGACGACGCTTCGCGCTCAAAATCAAAATACATCACGACCCGCGGGTCGTCGCGCAGCCGTTGGGCCGCCGCGGCCCAAGCCCGCTGCCGTTCGGTCTGTTGCGCGTGCAGACGCTGCTCCAGCACGGTGGCGCTCACAAAATCATCGGACCGCGCCGAAATGCGCGCCACGCCCTGCGGATTAAGCCGGATGCCCTGCCCTGCCGCCAATTCCTCCCGCGCAGCCGCGGCCGGCTTCCCACGCTCGGCCCACGAGACCTTGCCATTGAACACATGCACCTCGGTGCCGGTCTCTTTCCCCACCTCGAGCGCAAACTCGGTGCCAAGATCGATCACTTCGAGACGCGAGGTGAGCACGCGGAACGTGCGCGTCACCCCGCTCACCTCCACGCGGATCTTGCCCGCATGGCAGATCGCCTCGTCCACCCGCGTCAGCTCGATCTCCGCCGGGCCTTCAACCGTCATGTGCGCGCCGTTGAAAAATTCGATGCCCAGCACGCCCGCCGTGATCGCGATCCGGCCTGGCGACAGAATCGCGCCGGCGGCGAGCGCAGCCTGAGGCTCTTTCCACTGTGCGTCCCACGTCGCCGAGAGCAGCGCGACGCCGTTGGTCGTCGCCTCCGCCCGGGGCGGCCCGATGTCGGGCTGGCGAAACACCAGCGCAAACCAGACGGCCGCCGCAGCGATTCCAGCCAGCCCCACCCAACGCCATGACAACAGCACAGCCCAGCCGCCGCGCGCCTCGGCGACAGGTTCCGGCGGGCGGGCCGCCACCCATTCGTGCGCGCAGTGCAACTCGGCCGCCTCCTCGATCAAACCCTCGAAATTCATCCGCGCCCAGAAACGCTTCCGCGCCTCCGCCGACTCCAGGAGCCGCGCCTCCAGCGCCGCCTTGTCGTCGGCCGTCAGCCGGCCGTCGATGTAGCGGTCGAGCAATTCGTCCAGTCGCGCTTCGTTCATTGGGATTCCTTCAGCTTGCCGGCCACGCAGACCTGCAGCGCACGCCGCGCCCGCGACAGCGTCACATAGACCGACTCCAGCGTCAGCGACAGCAGCCGCGCGATGTCGCCCGGATCGCGGGCCTGAAAATACCTCAGATCGATCACCCGTCGCGAACTGCCGGGCAGCTTGGCGATGCAGGTCTCGAGCACGCGGAGCTTGGATTCGCGATCGCGGTCATCCTCCGCCTCCGCCACGAGCACCTCCACCACCTCGGGCCGGAGACTGAAATCAGCCCGCGCCTGCTTGCGGATCGCCTCGAGGGCCTTGAGCCGCGCGATCGTGCAGGCCCAGGCGACGAAGTTCGTCCCCGCCCGGAACGAGCCGGCCTTGGCCGAGACGGTGAGAAAGGTTTCCTGCAGCACATCCTCCACCATCGCGTGGTTGCGCAGCAGGGCATGAATCGCGCCCTTGATGGTGGCCGACTTGGCGAGGAAGAGTTTTTCGACCTCCGAGGCGTGCGCGCGCCGGGTTTCCTCAGTCCGGGTGTCGTCGGGGTTTTTCATATCAAGTGCTTCTCATGACTATGACTCCGGGAGCCATTTTCTTAACACGAATGCCACCACGAAAACAGGCCTTAAAACAAGGCGCACCCTGCCGGGGCCACCGCCTAATCTTGCGCGAAGCTGCGCCGTCCCTCTCCGTCTTTCCGCGAACTTCCCTCCATGCACCTCACCGACCTCACCTGCACCGCCTGCGCCCAGCCCCACGATGCCGCCGTGCCCCAGAACGTCTGCACCGCGTGCGGCAAGCCGCTCTTCGCGCGCTACGATCTCGCCGCCGCGGGGCGCACGCTCACCAAGGACTCGCTCGCGAGCCGCGTAAAATCCCTCTGGCGCTATCGGGAAGTCCTGCCGGTCAAAAACGACGCCGACATCGTTACCCTCGGCGAGGGCTTCACCCCGCTCCTGCCCGCACCGCGGCTCAGCGCGAAGCACGGGCTCGCCCAGCTCTTCATCAAGGACGAGGCGCAGAATCCCACCGCGAGTTTCAAGGCCCGCGGGATGACGACCGCCGTCTCGATGGCCAAGCAGCTCGGCCTGAAAAAACTCGCCGTGCCCTCCGCCGGCAACGCCGCCGGAGCCCTCGCCGCCTACGCTGCGCGCGCCGGCATGGAGGCGCATATCTTCATGCCGCGCGACACGCCCCGCGCCAACATCATCGAATGCGAGCAGATGGGCGCGCACGTCACGCTCATCAACGGCCTCATCACCGACTGCGGCGCCGAGGTCGCGAAACGGAAAGTGGCCGAAGGCTGGTTCGACGTCTCGACGCTCAAGGAGCCCTACCGCGCCGAAGGCAAGAAGACGCTCGGCTACGAACTCGCCGAGCAACTCGCGTGGAAACTCCCCGATGTGATCCTCTACCCTACCGGCGGCGGCACCGGCCTCATCGGCATGTGGAAGGCCTTCGACGAGATGGAACGCCTCGGCTGGATCAGCTCGGCGCGCCCGCGGATGTTCAGCGTGCAGGCCACGGGCTGCCAGCCCATCGTGCGGGCGTTTCACGCGGGCGAGAAATTCGCCGCCGAGCACCTCGGCGCGCAAACGCGCGCCTCGGGCCTGCGCGTGCCGAAGGCGATCGGAGACTTCATCATGCTCGACGCGCTGCGCAAATCCGGGGGCGGCGCCATGGCCGTGACCGATGACGAAATGATCACATGCACGCGCGAAGTCGGCGCGGCCGAGGGCGTCTTCGTCGCGCCCGAAGGCGCGGCGTGCTACGCGGCCCTGAAGCAACTCCTCGCCGAGAAGCGGGTGCTCCCCGAGGAGGTCGTGGTCCTTTTCAACACCAGCACCGGCCTGAAATACCTCGAGTGCTACGGAGGCTGAGGGCCACGCAGCACGCGCAGCGCCGCCTCCAAGTCCGGATCACGCCCGGCGCGCAGGTCGGCGAGTGTGCGCTCGACCTTTACATCGGGCTCGACGCCCCGGCCCTCGATGCGCCGCCCTTTGGGCGCGAGGTAGTCCTCGCGGCTCAGTTGCAGCTCGCCGCCATCTGGCAGGCGATAAAAACGGCTCGCAAGCACGGCGCCCGCGGTGCGCCGGCCGATGATGGTCGCGCGCCCGTGATCCTGCAGGACGGCGGAAAAGATCTCCGCCGCGCTGCCCGTCGCGCCATCGACCAGCACGACGACCTTGCCCGCATAGTTTGAGGAACCCAGTTGCCAGGATCGCTTCACGCTGCGGCTGCCGCTGCGCGTGATGAACGTGCCGCAGTCCACACTGCGGTCGAAGAATTCCCCAATCGTGATCCCGAGCGAAAACGTTTCCCCGCCCGGATTGCGCCGAAGATCGAGCACGACGCCAGGCGCCGCGCGGTGTTTCGTAAGCTCGCGCCCCAGCCACCGTCGGTCCGGGCCGTCAAACTCGTCGAAGCGCAGATAGACGAAGCCATCCGAGAGCAGCCGCGTCTCCTGCCGCGCCGCCGTCGGCAGCATCCGCGCCACGGCGCTCACGCGGACCTCCCGATCCTGCGCATCGAGAAAAACCCACTCCAGCGTCTCGCCTTCCTTCGCGTTGAAGCGCGTGCGCTCGCCCAGCCGCTCGCCGTTGCGCGAAACCGCGATCCAGCCGACCTGCACACCGGCCTCGGCGGCCGGGCTGCCCGGCAGCACCTCGTTGACGACCCAGCGCCCCTCAAGCCGCGTCATCCCGAAGCCCGTCCGCGCGCGCTGCTGCGTGCGGCGCTCGCGCGCCTGCGTCGGCGCGATGGCATGCGTGTGGCTGTCGTTGAGCGGCGCGAGCATGGTGTTGAGGGCCGCGTAGAGCGCGGTCTCGTCCTTGGCGGCGACCGCCTGCGCGCCAAACTTCTCCCCCGCCGTCTTCCAATCGATCCCCGCCAGCTTCAGATCGTAGTGCCGATCGGCGACGAGCGACCACGCGCGCTCAAACACCGCCAGGTTGGCCTGCGCCCGCGCCGTTTCCTCCGCCGGAATCGCCGCCAGCGAGATGCGGGGCGGCGGCGTGGAGACGCATGCGGCCAGCGTGAGCAGGCAGAACGCCGCGAGAATCGCCCGGCCGGCGGCGATTTCGGCACCGTGGCGCATCACACCTCCACCAGGTCTTTTTCCACCTTCAGATTCCCAATGATGAAGTCCTGCCGCTCCGGCGTGTTCTTGCCCATGAAGAAGCCGAGGAGTTCGTCGCTGTTGTGGAGGTGGTTCAGGGTCACGGGTTCGAGGCGGATATTCTCGCCGATGAAGTCCTTGAACTCGCCCGCGGAAATTTCGCCGAGGCCCTTGAAGCGGGTGATCTCATGTCCGGCGCGGAGCTTCAGCATCGCGGCCTGCTTCTCCTCCTCGGAGTAGCAGTAGATTGTCTCCTTCTTGTTGCGCACGCGGAAGAGCGGCGTCTCGAGGATGTAGAGGTGGCCGTTGCGGATGAGGTCGGGGAAGAACTGGAGGAAAAACGAAATCAGCAGCAGGCGGATGTGCATGCCGTCCACGTCGGCATCGGTCGCGATCACGACCTTGTTGTAGCGCAGGCCGTCCATGCCTTCCTCGATGTTGAGCGCGGATTGGAGCAGGTGGAACTCCTCGTTCTCGTAGATCACTTTCTTCGAGAGGCCGTAGGTGTTGAGCGGCTTGCCCTTCAGCGCGAAGACGGCCTGCGTCTGCACGTCGCGCGTGGCGGTGAGCGAGCCGGCGGCGCTGTCGCCCTCCACGATGAAGAGCGTGCTCTGCTCGGCGCGCTCGTTGCGGTCGCCGAGGTGGAGGCGGCAGTCGCGGAGCTTCTTGTTGTGGAGCGAGGCCTTCTTCGCGCGCTCGCGCGCGATGTTGCGGATGCCGGCCAGCTCCTTGCGCTCGATTTCGCTCTCCTCGATCTTCCGCTTCATCGCCTCGGCGGTCTCCTTGTTCTTGTGGAGATAGACGTCGAGCGACTGCTGCATGAATTTGCCGACAAATTCCTTCAGGCTCGGGCCGTTGGGGCCCACGGCGGCGGAGCCGAGCTTGGTCTTCGTCTGCGACTCGAAGACCGGCTCCATCACGCGCACCGACACCGCGGCGTCGATCGACTGGCGGATGTCGGCGGCGTCGAAGTCCTTCTTGAAAAAATTGCGCACGGTCTCGACCAGCGCCTCGCGGAACGCCGCGAGGTGCGTGCCGCCCATGGTCGTGTGCTGTCCGTTGACGAAGGAGTGATACTCCTCGCCGTAGTGCCCGCCGTGGGTGAAAGCCACCTCGATGTCGTCGCCCTCGAGGTGGATGATCGGGTAGAGCGGCTCTCCGCTCAGGTTTTTTTGGAGGAGGTCCTTCAGGCCATTCTCCGAGCGAAACGCCTTGCCGTTGAAGGTGAGCGTGAGCCCGCGGTTGAGGAAGGCGTAGTTCCAGAGCATGTCCTCGATGAACTCCGCGCGGAACCGGAAATCCTTCCCGAAAAGCGCCTCGTCGGGCGTGAACTCCACGAGCGTGCCGGCGCGCTCGTCGCTCTTTGTGATCTTGTGCTCCTTCTTGAGCTTCCCCTTCTCGAACTCGACAAGCTTCGTCTGCCCGTCGCGAAACGCCTGCGCGCGATACTCAAACGCGAGGGCGTTGACCGCCTTCTGTCCGACGCCGTTCAGGCCGACGGATTTTTGGAAGGTCTCGCTGTCGTATTTCGCGCCCGTGTTGATGATCGAGACGCAGTCGATGAGCTTGCCGAGCGGGATGCCACGTCCGTAGTCGCGCACGCGCAGGGTGCGCTCGTGCAGCTCGATCTCGATCTTCTTGCCGTGGCCCATCGTGAATTCGTCGATGCAGTTGTCGATCGTCTCCTTGAGCAGGACGTAGATGCCGTCCTCCGCGTGGGAGCCGTTGCCGAGGCGGCCGATATACATGCCGGGCCGGAGACGGATGTGCTCGAGCGAGCTGAGAGTCTTGATGGAGGCTTCGGTATAGGCTTGGGCCATGGGTATGGTGCGACAGCGTCCGATCACAGACGATCCTGACAAGCGAAAAGCCTGCGGTCTTGCTTAGCCCAAGGCGCGATCTACCCTCCAATCACCATCACGCCCAGTCATGAAAAAACTTCTCATCATCCTCGGCCTCCTCGCGGTTCTCGCCGTCGCCGCCGTCATTTATGTGTCGATGAATCTTGGCGAGATCGTCACGGCGGGCGTCAACCGCTACGGCCCGCAGCTCACGCAGACGAAGCTCACGCTGGAGAGCGCCCGGATTTCGCCCTTCAGCGGCGTGGGCACGCTCAACGGCCTCGTGATCGGCAACCCCAAAGGCTGGAGCGACGCCAACCTTGCCTCGCTCGGCAAAATCCATCTCGACGTGGTGCCATCGTCTTTGCGCGGCGATCACATCATCATCAACGAGGTGATCATCGAGGCGCCGGTCTTTAACTACGAGACCAAGATCATCTCAAGCAACGTCGCGGATTTGCTGGCCAACATCGAGCAGGCGCTCGGTGGCGCCAAACCCGCCGTGGATGGAAAAACCCAGCCAGCCGCCGGCGGCGCGCCGGTGAAGTTTTCGGTGAAAAAATTCCGCCTGCTCAACGGCAGCGTGCGGGTCGGCCTCGGCCCGGCGGCCACCATCGTCCCGCTCCCCGCCATCGAGATAGACGAACTCGGCACCAAGGAGGGCGGCATCACTATCGCCCAGGCCGCCTCGGTCGTGATGAACCAGGTCATCGGCAAGATTGTCGGCGCCACGGCGGGCGCCGCGTCCGACCTGCTCAAGACCGGCGGCGCCGCCAGCGCCGAGAGCATGAAAAAGGCCGGCGAAGCGATCAAAGGATTCTTCGGCGGCGGCAAAGATCCTGCGAAGAAGGAGCCCTGAACCGCTGGAAAGGCAGGGCGCGCCCTGCGATTGGCAGGAGAATCGAGGGAGGACAGGTCAGTGAGACGCCCGTTCGCGCGTTGGATTTCCGAACTAAGGGCGGGTCACAGACCCCGCCCTACTCCACGTAGATCAACTCACTCGCGTTGAGCAGGGCGCGGCAGAAAGCCCGCAGACCGTGCACGGCGATGAGATCGGCCGCCGCCGTGCGCTCTGTAACCGAAGGCGCCCGCTGAAAGGCCAGCGCGTAGGCCTGCCTGACCTGCGCCTCAGGCTCGCCGGCCAGGCGGGCCGCCAAGGCTTCGGCCATGTCGAGGGTGAACCTGTGGTTGAGCAGCGTGAGCGCCTGCAGGGGAGTCGTCGTGTGGGCCCGCACGGGCGTCGCGAACGCGGTGTCGGGCAAATCGAAATCGCTGAGCCCATCGACGACACTCGCGCGGGCGTTCTGGTGGTAAACCGCCCGACGGTAGGTCGCGGGCCCATGCTCATCTAGGGGAAAGTAGGTGCTCACGTTGTTCTGCGTGAATTTGTAGAGCCGAAAACCCGGGCCGCCCATCGGCTCGAGACGGAGCTTGCCGGCGACGTTCAGCATCGTGTCGCGCACTTCCTCGGCGCTCAGCCGGCGCGGCGGGAAGCGCCAGAGGAAGCGCGCCTCCTTGTCCACCTGCGCCGCGTCGGCGCGGTGGGCGGACGACTGCCGGTAGGCTTGGGAGAGGAGAATCTCGCGGTGGAGGGGCTTGAGCCGCCAGCCGTGGCGCACGAGGCGCTGCGCGAGTTGATCGAGCAGCTCGGGGTGCGTGGGCCGGCCACCTAGGAAGCCGAAGTCGCTCGGCGTGTCCACGATGCCGGTGCCAAAGTGATAGTGCCACACGCGGTTCGCGAGCACCCGCGGCGTGAGCGGATTGCCCGCGCCCGTGATCCAACGGGCGAGCGCGAGGCGGCGAGCGGCGTCGCTGGCATCGGCCGACAGCTCATAACGGCCGGCCACCCGATCCAGCACGCTCGGGTTCGAGGGCGGCACCGGCGCGGCGGGCTTCATCGGATCGCCGCCTTGGTGGACGAACGTGGGCTCGAGTTGCTCCGTGAAGTTGCCCGCCCACACTTGGCGCAGCTTCGGCACGGCGTTGAGCCGGGCGTTCGCCTGCGCCAGCTCGCGTCGCAGCCCGGCGAGCTGCTGGGCTTCGGCCGGCGTGGTGACCTCGGGGCGCACGCGCTCGATGCCGTGGGCGAGGGTCCAGGGCTCGCGGCCGGCGCTGCTCGCAACGGTCTGCCACGCCTGGCCGTCGGCCGACACCAGCACCTCATATTCGCACGGGGTCTCGCCGCGCGCGGTGCCTTCGGAGATGTTCCGGCCCTTGGCGTTGGAAAAGGCGATGCGATCGATCGTCTCCGTCTGGGCGAGCGTGATGGTCAGCTCCGGCGGGATGCCGATGAACCACTGCTCGCCAAACTCGCCGTCGATCACGACCTGCGGGCCGTAGGCCTCGGGAAAATCCTCGGCGACCGCCGAGCGCGCCCCAGCGGCCTGGGCGCCGTTAGCGGCCAGCGCGACGTTGCGCGGATTCGCTCCGGCGCTCCACACCTGGAACTCCACGAGCCGGCTCGCGCCGGGGCGCACGCCACGCGGCCCGCCGGTGTGGGCGAGCACCTTGAACTTCACATGACGCGCCGCGACCGGCTCGAAGCGCTCCTCCGTCAGCTCCGGATCGATCTTGGGGCGGGTCGCGGGATGCCGGGCCAGCTCATCTTTCGCGCGCTGCTGGATCACGCGGTTCAACGCCTCAATCTGCTGCGTGAGTCTGGCCTTGGTCGCCTCGGGTTCGGCCGTGGCCGCGGCAAAGGCCGCGCGCTCCTCGTCCGAGGCCACGACCCGCCGCCCGTGCGTGACACCCTCGAACGCCGCGCGCAGCCGGTAGTAGTCCTCGGTCGGGATGGGATCAAATTTGTGGTGGTGGCAGCGCGCGCAGTTAAAAGTCAGGCCGAGAAACGCGCCGCCGGTCGCGGTGATCATGTCATCGAGAGTCGCGGCGCGGATGTGGGCCATCGCGGCCACATCCTGATTCTTCACGTCGTCGTAGGGCCCGGCGACGAGGAAGGCACTGGCGACCTCGATGGCCGGATCCCCTTTGCCGATCACATCGCCGGCGAGGTGTTCGGTGATGAACTGGTCCATCGGCTTGTCGGCGTTGAGGCTCCGGATCACATAGTCGCGAAAGGGCCAGAGGTCGTCGATGATCACGTTGCGCTCAAAGCCCACGCTCTCGCCAAAGCGCACGACGTCGAGCCAGTGGCGGCCCCAGCGCTCGCCGTAGCGCGGCGAAGCCAGCAGCCGATCCGCGAGCGCCACGACCGCGCCGTCGGGATCGCGCGCCATCGCGGCGGCGAAGGTCTCGACCTCCCCGGCCGATGGCGGCAGCCCGGTCACATCGTAGCTCATGCGCCGGATGAGCGTGCGCGCGTCGGCGGGCGGGTTGAGCGTGAGGTTCTTCTCCGCGAGCTGGGCGCGCACAAAATCGTCGATGGAGCGCGTCGCGTCGAAAGCCGCGAGCGGCTGGAGCGACCACCACGATTTGTCGGCGCGCTTGGCCGCAATCGCGCCCCCTTCGCGGTGATCGGGCGCGCCGTTTCTCACCCACGTCACAAAATCCGCGATCACGGCCGCCGGCAGCTTGGGTTTCTTCGGCGGCATCAGCAGATCGTCCTCGAGGTGCTGGATGCTGCGGATGAGCAGGCTGCGCTCCGGCTGGCCAGGGATGATCGCGGGCTCGCCGCTGTCGCCGCCTTTCTGCCAGCCGGCCTTCGTGTCGAGGAGCAGGTTGGCCCGGAGTTTCTTCGCGTCGGCACTGTGGCATTCGTAGCAATGCTCGATGAGTGCCGGACGGATTCTCTGCTCAAAGAAGGCGAGGCCGACGGGATCGGCGGCGAATCCCGGCACGGCGAGCCCAAGAATCAGCAGCCCGTGCCCACGGACCGCGGCGATCATATTGCGAGGGCTCACGCGAGAATCGATTTGATCACGTGGCCATGCACGTCGGTGAGACGGCGCTCGGCGCCGTTGTGGTAGTAGGTCAGTTTCTCGTGATCGAGGCCGAGGAGATGCAGCACGGTCGCATAGAAATCATAGACCGTCGCGACGTCCTGCACACTGCGGCGGCCAAAGTCGTCGGTCGCCCCGTGGCTCACGCCGCCGCGCACGCCGGCGCCCATCATCCAGGTCGTGAAGGCGTCGGGGTTGTGGTCGCGCCCCGAGGTGCCTTCCTGATGCGTGGGCATGCGGCCGAACTCCGTGCACCAGAGCACCAGCGTGTCCTCCAACAGTCCGCGCTGCTTGAGATCGGTGAGCAGCGCCGCCGTCGGCTGATCGAAGATGGGGCCGTGGCGATCGTAGTCGGCCTTGAGAGTCTTGTGGGCGTCCCAGTTGAGCAGGCCGTCCACCGCGCTCGCCCGTGACGAGCAGTAGAGGCTCACGTAGCGCACGCCTTGCTCAAGGAGGCGGCGCGCGAGGAGGCAGTTGCGCGCGTAGGCGGCCTTGAGCTTGTTGGCGTCGGCCGTGCCGTAGAGCGCGTGGACGTGCGCGGGCTCGCGCGCAAGATCGGCGACCTCGGGCGCGGCGAGCTGCATCCGGGCCGCGAGTTCATAGGCGGCCAGCCGGGCGCGCAGCTCGTCGTGGCCGGGATGCGCGGCGGCATGCTCGGAATTGAGGCGCTCGAGGTAGGCGCGCGTGGCCTGATCCTCGGAGCCGGAGATTGCGGCAGGGCGCGTGAGGTTGCGCAAAGGCTGCTGCGCCGAGAGCGCGACGCCCTGGTGCTGCGCGGGGAGAAAACCATTGCCCCAGTTCGCCTTTCCATTGGGCGGCTCGCCGCGGACATCCTGGATCGTCACGAAGGTCGGCAGGTTGTCGTTGAGGCTGCCGAGGGCGTGGCTCACCCACGAACCGGCGCTCGGGAACCCTTCGCGCACAAAGCCCGTGTTCATCGCGATGCAGCCGGGCCCGTGGGTGTTGGTGCGCGACGTCATGCTGTGGATGAACGCCATCTCGTCCGCATGCCGGGCGACGTGGGGCAGCAGCGTGGAGATCATTTTGCCGCTGCGACCGGACGGGGCGAACCCCCAGGGCGAGCGCATGAGGTTGCCATTCTTGCCCTGGAACGTGACCTCCGCCTCGCCGGGCAATGGAGTGCCGTCGAACTTCTCGAGCATCGGCTTGTAGTCCCACAGATCGACGTGCGAGGCGGCGCCGGGGCAGAAAATTTGCAGCACCTGCTTCGCCTTGGGCGCAAAGTGCGGCGCACGCGCCGTCGCCGCCGCGAGATCGCGCGCGAGCAGCCCGGAGATCGCGACGCCGGTCAATCCAGTCGTCATCTGCCCGAGAAAATGACGCCGCGTGAGGTCGAGGGGGTGGGCCGACACGCCCCGACTCTCGCGAACCGACGTGCCGAGATCAAGCCGTGGCACGAGGCCAAGTGTGCCGCGCGTCGCCCGCTGCGACTGTAACGCCGCGCGGCGCCTCATCCGTTGACCACGCGCTGGTGGCGCGCTCCGCTGGCCGCATGAAAATCACCTACTACCTCGAGGTCATTTCATCGTGGTGCTACTGGAGCGAACCGGCGTGGGCCGAACTCAAGCGCCGCTACGAGGGCCGCGTCAGCTTCGACTGGAAGATCGCCAAGATGACCGCCGCCGACTGGCCCGTGTCACGCGCGCAGTGCGAGTGGTTCTACCGCCGCAGCGGCACGGTCATGCGCTCGCCTTTCATGCTCAATTCAGGGTGGTATGAACCCTACCCCACCGGCAGCTATCCAGCGGCGAGCTTCGTCGCCGAGGCCGCGCGGGACTTCGGATTCACCGGCGACGAAATCCGTCTCGCCCTGACCCACGCCGCCGATCGCGAGGGCCGCAAGGTCGGCCAGATGGGCGAGGCCATCGCCGTCGCCGTGCAGGCGAGCGGCGGAAAGCTCGACCCCGTCAAGCTCCGCCTCGCCGCTGAGTCCCACGCCGTCGCCGCGCGCATCGAGACGAGCACGCGGGAATTTTTCGCCCACCAGATCAACCAGCGCCCGGCCTTCGTGATCGAGGATGAGATCGGGGACAAGGCCGTCTTCTCCGGCCTCGTGCGGATCGAGCCGCTCGCCGCGACGATCGACGCGATGCTCACCGACACCGCGGCCTACGCTTCATTCAAAGCCCACTTCGGCGGCCCGCCGGCGGCGTGATCCGGGACCGGTTGACCGCGATCGGCGCGACGCTTCACTGCGGTCATGCAACCGCAGCGCCGCCTCTCCCACGTCCAGGGCTACCTCGCCCTCGGCATGGTCGCGGAGGCGGCGGCGGAGCTGGAGCTCATTCCCCTGCCCGAGCGCGATTCGCTTGAGGTGCTCGGCTTGCGCGTGGCCGTGCTGCAGGAGCAAGGCGACTGGTCTGCCCTCGCCACGCACGCCGGGGAATTCGCGCGCCGTGCGCCCACCGAGGCCGCTGCGTGGGTCACCTGGGCCTATGCCACGCGCCGGGCCGAGACTCTGATCGCGGCGGAAAAAATCCTGCTCAAGGCCGAGACGCTGCACCCCGCCGAACCGACGATTCAGTTCAACCTCGGCTGCTACGCCTGCCAGCGCGGCGATCTCGCGGAGGCGCGGCGGCGGGTCGATCGCGCGATCGCGCTCGACACAAATTTCCGCGCCCTCGCGGGGACCGATCCGGATCTCGCGCCGCTGCGGGCGCAGTCCGCATCCTAGCCGCGGCAACAGACTGTCAGCCCGCGCCGCCATTTGACGCTCGCCGCGCTGCCGGGCGCTCTCGACCTTTCCCGTCGCCCCAATGTCAGCCACGCCCGTGCTCCAACTCCGCCAGCTCGCCAAATCGTTTGGCGGCGCGCGCGCGCTGCGGGGCGTGGATTTTGATCTGCGAGCCGGCGAAGTGCATGCATTGCTCGGCGAAAACGGCGCGGGCAAGAGCACGTTGATCAAGATTGTCACCGGTGCGCACCAACCCGACGACGGCACGATCACGGTGGATGGCGTGCCGGTGTCTGATCTCACGCCAGCGGGGGCGCAGGCGCTGGGCATCGCGTGTGTCTATCAGCAGCCCGCGCTTTTTCCCGATCTCAGCGTGGCGGAAAACATCGCGTTGCGGCTCGAGCGCGGGGGTGCCCTGCGCACCGTCAGCTGGCGCGCCCGGCGCGAGTGCGCGCGGGATCTCCTGCGCCGCATCGGCGCAGAGATCTCGCCCGAGGCCGAGGTGCGTTCGCTCTCGATGCCCGAGCAGCAGCTCGTGGAGATCGCCTGCGCGCTTGGGTCGGGCGCGCGCATCGTGATCATGGACGAGCCGACAGCCTCGCTCACGCACCAGGAGCAGCACCTGCTCTTCACCGTCGTCCGCGACCTGCGCCAGAGCGGCGTCGGCGTCATCTACATTTCCCACCGGTTGGAGGAAATCTTCGCGCTCGCCGATCGCGTGACCGTCCTGCGCGACGGCGAGAGCGTGGGCACACATCCGGTGGCCGCGATGGATGAGGCGGGACTTATCCGCCTGATGGTCGGCCGCGAGGTCGCGCAGATTTATCCGCCCAGCGAGTCGGCCCCGGGCGACGTCGTTCTCGCGCTGCGCGGCGTGGGCTGCACGGCCTCGGGCGTGCGCGACGTGACGCTCGACGTGCGCGCCGGCGAGATCGTCGGGCTGGCCGGACTTGTCGGCGCGGGCCGCACCGAGCTGGCGCGCGTGCTCTTCGGCCTCACGCCCGCGGATGTCGGCGAGATTTCCCTCCACGGGCAGCCGGTGACGCTGCACTCGCCGCAGGACGCCGTCGCCCGCGGGATCGCCTACGTGCCAGAGGATCGGCGGCGCCACGGCGTCGTGCTGGAGATGCCCATCGCGCACAACATGACCATGGCGGTGCACCGGCGGCTGTTTCGCGGCGCATGGCTCCACTTCGCGGCGGAGCGATCGCTGGCGCTCGACTACATCCGCGACCTCGCCGTGAAATGCACCGGGCCGGACGCGCCCGGTGGCAGCCTCTCCGGCGGCAACCAGCAGAAAGTCTCCCTCGCCCGCTGGCTCGCGACGAAGCCCAAGATCCTCATCCTCGACGAGCCCACTCAGGGCGTGGACGTCGGCGCCAAGAGCGAGATTCACAAAATCGTCCGCCGCCTCGCGAAGGAGGGCCTCGCGGTGCTGCTCATCTCGAGCGACCTGCCCGAGGTGATCGGCATGAGCGACCGCATCGGCGTCATGCGCGGCGGCACGATTGCCGCGATGCTGCCCGGAGGGGCCGATGCGCACGATGTGATGGCGGCGGCGCTGGGCCAGGAGAAGGGCGCAGCATGAGCCGCCACTTCCGTGAACTATCCGTGGTGGGCGCACTAGGTGCCGTGCTGCTCGCGATGGCGTTTTTTGCCCCGGCGTTTTACCAGCCGCAGCCGCTGCTTTCCCTCGCGACGCGCGAGGCACCGACGCTCGTCGTCGCCTGCGGCATGGCGCTCGTGATCATCTGCCGGCAGATCGATATTTCGGTGGGCTCCATGTTCTCGGTGGTGAGCGTGTGCGCCGGGCTGCTCGCGGCGCGGGGTTGGCCGCTGTTGCTGGTGCTGCCAGTGGCGGGGGCGCTGGGCGCGGCGCTCGGCGCGATCAACGGCCTGCTCGTCGCCGGCCTGCGGTTGCCCTCGATCGTCGTCACGCTCGCGACGATGGTCGCGCTGCGGCAGGGCCTGAATCTCGTGCGGCAGGGCGAGTTTGTGAACATGCCCGACAGCGTGCAGTGGTTCGGCCTGCCGCAGGCCACGGGGCAATGGCTGCTCGTCGGCTGCTCGCTCGTGCTGCTGGCGGCGCTCGGTCTCGCGCTGCGCCACCTGGCGGCGGGACGCTTTGTCTATGCGGTGGGCACCGACGCGGAAGCGGCGCGCCTCGCCGGCATCCGGCCGCAGCAGGTGACCTTCGGTGTGTTTGTGTTCATGGGCGCGCTGACCGGTCTCGCGGCGATGATGAACATCGTGCAGTCGCCCCAGGTCCAGCCGCTCTCCGGCATGGGTCTCGAGCTGAAGGTGATCGCCGCGGTGGTGGTGGGCGGCGTCGCGATCTCGGGCGGGCGCGGGAACCTGTGGGGGGCCTTCGCGGGGCTGCTGCTGCTCGCGTGCGTGGCGCCCGCGCTAACGCACCTGCGCATCGAGGCCTACTGGGAAAAGGCGATCCAAGGCGCGATCATCTTGCTCGCGGTCGTGGCGGATGGGGTGCGCCAAAGGAGGCAAACGTGAGCGCCCCTCGCAACGTTTCCGCCCCTCGCTGGAGGACGATCCTGCTCTCGCACGAGATGCTGCTGCTCTACGTGCTCATCGCGATGTGGTTGTTTTTCTACTTCGCGGGCACGACGGTGAATCGCCGCGGGATCGTCGTGGGCTTCGGCACGCTCGACCGGCAGTTCGACATCCTCCGGCACTCGTGCGAGATCGGCCTGCTCGCCCTCGCGCTCACGCCGGTGATCATCACGGCGGGCATCGACCTCTCCGTGGCCTCGCTGCTGGGCTTGTGCGCGGTGCTGTTCGGCAAGTTCTGGCACGACGCCGGCCTGCCGATCCCGCTCGCGGCCGCGCTCGCCCTCGGTTGCGGGGCGCTCGGCGGGGCGCTCAACGCCGCGCTCATCACCACGCTCCGCCTGCCGCCGTTGATCGTGACGCTTGGCACCTACTCGCTTTTCCGCGGGCTGGCCGAGGCGATCACGCGCGGCTCCGTGACCTACACGAATTTCCCCGAGAGCTTTCTCTTCCTCGGGCAGGAGCGGTGGCTCGGGTTGCCGGTGCAGGCGTGGCTGTTTTTCGCCGTCGCGGCCGGCGTGTGGGTGCTCGTGCATCGGATGACGTTCGGCCGGTCGTTCCGCGCGATTGGCTTTGCGCCCGAGGGCGCGCGCTACGCGGGGCTGCCCGTGGATCGCCGCGTCGCGCTGGCCTACATCCTCGCGGGGCTGATCGCGGCGCTCGCCGCCATCATCTACACGGCCCGGCTCGGGCAGGCCAAGGCCGACGCCGGCATGGGCTACGAACTTTTCGCGATCACCGCGGTCGTGCTCGGCGGGACCAGCATCTTTGGCGGCACAGGCAGCGTCCATGGCACGCTGCTCGGCGTGGCGGCCATCGCGGTCCTGAAAAACGGCCTCGCCTCCCTGCCCGTCGTGATGCGCATGAACGCCGCCGAGGAAATGGCCGGCCTGCTCACCGGCGCGCTCTTGCTGCTCGCGTTGACGGCGGGTGTTTTGCCAAGACTGATCACCCGCCTGCGCCGTTCCCCCTAGCCAATCAAAGCAGGAACCCAAGAACCCATGAATAATCCCGGCTGACCTCGGCTTGATTCTTGGTTTCCTGGCTTCCTGCTCCTTTCTTTCCCCGCATGAAATCCCTCCTCCGCCCCCTCCTCGCCGCCGCGCTGACCCTCGCCTTGGCCAGCGGCGCGTTTGCCGCCGCCGCTTCGTCGAAGCTCATCGTCGCCTTCCTGCCCAAATCGAAAGGCAACGCCTACTTCATCTCCTGCAAGGCCGGCGCCGAAAAGGCCGCCAAGGAACTCGGCGTCGAGCTGCTCTTCGACGGCCCGACGGACTCCAATGCGGCCAAACAAAATGAAATCGTCGAGAACTGGATCACGCTCGGCGTCGATGTGATCGCGGTCGCCGCCGAGAACCGCGAGGGCATCTCGACCGCGCTGCGCAAAGCGCAGAAGCAGGGCATCAAGGTCGTGACCTACGACGCCGACGCGATGCCGGACGCCCGCTCGTTCTTCGTGAACCAGGCCACCCCCGAGGGTATCGGCCATGCGCTCATGGACGAGGCCGCGCGCCTCCTCAACGGCGAGGGTGAATTCTCCATGATCGTGGCCACTCTCACCGCCGCCAACCAGCGCGAGTGGCAGAAGCACATCGAGGCGCGCCTGAAGGAAAAATATCCCAAGATGAAGCTCGTCGCCGTCCGCCCTTGCGACGACCTGAAGGACAAGGCGCAGTCCGAGGCCACCGCGATGATGAGCGCCCATCCCAACCTGAAACTCATCATGGCCATCTGCTCCCCCGGCGTGCCCGGCGCGGCCGAGGCCGTGAAGCAGGCGGGCAAGACCGGCCGCGTGAAAGTCATCGGCCTCGGCCTGCCCAATGAGAACCGGCGCTACGTCCACGAAGGCGTGACCGACACCGTCATCCTCTGGAACACCGGCGATCTCGGCTACCTCACGATCCACGCCGGCGTGGCCCTGGCCAAGGGCGAGCTCAAGCCCGGCGCGAAAAGCTTCAAGGCCGGCTCCCTCGGCACCTTCGCGATCCAAGGTGACAACATCCTCCTTGGAAAGCCGTTCGCCTTCAACAAGGGTAACATCGATCAATTCAACTTCTGAGGCCCGCCCCGCCCCATGTCGCCCCGCGCCCTTCGAGTTCTTCTCAGCCCAGTCATCTTCTGTGTCGCCGCGACGCTGGCGCATGCGGAGTCCGCCACCGAGCCCCGCCCGCGCGACGCCGCGTGGGTGAAACGCCACGAGGGATTCGTCGCCCTCGCCAAGCAGGGCGACATCGACGTGCTCTTCATCGGCGACTCGATCACGGATTTCTGGCGGCGCGAGGACAAGAAGTCCGGCGGAAAGAAAATCTGGGATCAGAACTTTGCGCCGCTCAAGGCCGCCAACTTCGGCATCAGCGGCGACCGCACGCAGCACGTGCTGTGGCGGCTGGAGAACGGCGAGCTGGAGGGCATCTCGCCCAAGGCCGTCGTCCTCATGATCGGCACGAACAACACCGGCTTCGAGCGCGACGGAAAAACCGTGCGCAACACCCCCGCCGAGGTCGTCGAAGGCGTGACCGCCATCGTCAAAAAGCTCCGCACCGCGCTGCCGCAGGCGAAAATCCTCCTCCTCGGCATTTTCCCCCGCGGCGAGAAACCAGACCATCCCCAGCGCCTCCAGATCGCCGAGATCAACGCCGCCATCGCCAAGCTCGGGGACCGCAAGATGGTTCACTACCTCGACATCGGCCCGCGTTTCCTCCGGGCCGACGGCACGATGCCCAAGGAATTCATGCCGGATTTCCTCCACCCCGGCGAACTCGGCTACGAGATTTGGGCCGACGCCATCAAGGCGCCGCTCGCCGCGCTGCTGAAGTAGGCGCCGGCCCGCGCCGCGCGCGACCCGGCCGCAGCCGCCTTCGCTACATCACGCGTTTGGCCGACCACTCCCGCGTAATCGTGAGGCCCGTGACACCAGGCTCCTCGATCGTGCCGTTGATGAACGGGCCGAGCAGCTTGCCGCGATACTTCGAGGTCATCTTCTGGCCGTTGATGTCGCGCACCACGGTGAACGCCACGATGTCGCCATCGAATGTCCCGTCGACCAAGTCAGCGTAGATGTGCTCTCCGCGCGGGCCGGGCGAAGTGAGGCCACCGACGACGCGCTTGCCCTTCAGGACCAAGGTGAGCCGTGACTCCCGCACCACGCCCGGCCGGACCGTCTGCGTCCACGACCAGTTGCCCGAGGGATCGGCGTAGGCGCTGACGGGGAGCAGGCAGGCCGCGACAAGCGCAACGGCGGGGAAGAGCGACATTCTCATGCCACGCAACATAGGCCGCGTCGCGGCGGTGGCAACGTCGGCGTGCCCTCACCGCCCGGCCTGAAAAAACGATCACCTCGCTCAACCGCGCGCGGCCGCCGGCATAGGCAGCGCGTCCCGGCGCGTGGGCATCGGCGCATGATCGGGATGCGGCAGCGGGCCGATGAGATCGGCGACGTCGATGCGTCCGCCGCTCGCGAGGCTGCGATTGGCGGCGATGCCCACGAGCACGGAGCAGGCGCCCGCCCGCTCGTCGGCGGCCCGCAGGTATTTGTCCGCCGCAGGCGCCGCGGAAAAAATATCCTCGAGCATCAGTCGATCCCCGCCGCCGTGGCCACCGGTCGCGGTCCAAGGCTCGACTTCGTAGCCCGCGCCGCGCAGCGGCACCACGCGGGTCGTCACGACCGCTTGCGTGCCGCCCCCTGGTGCCGACTCGACGCCGTCGGCGTAGACCGACTCGACCATCCGGTGCTCGATGCGGCCGAGCGTGCCGTTGAAGGCGACTGTGTAGCCCTCCCACGCGTTGAAGGCGTTGAGCGAGTAGCTGAGCGTCGCGCCCGTATCGTAGGTCACGAGGGCATTCATCGTGTCCTCGATGTCGATGCCCGGGCGAAACACACAGCGATCGCGGAAATAGCCGTCGTGCCGCTCGTTCTCGAGATAGAGCGCGCGGAGCGTTTCGTTGCCCGCCAGATCGAGGCGAAAGGCGCACGCGCCGGCCTCGGGACAAGTGTGGCAGCGCTCATGCGAGCCGGCCAAGCCCATGCGTCGCGCGGTCGCTGGAGTGTAGAATTCGCGTTTGCCGGTGGCCATGACGGAGACCGGCGAGGCGCCGAGCCACCAATTCACCAGATCAAAATGATGCGTGGCCTTGTGGACGAACAGGCCGCCGGAATTTTTCTTCTCCGCATGCCAGCGGCGGAAGTAGTCGGCGCCGTGGTGGGTGTTGAGCATCCAGTGGAAGTCCACCGACAGCACATCGCCGATGGTGCCCGCCATGAGCAGGTCCTTCACCTGCGAGCGGGCCGGCGAGTAGCGGTAGTTGAAGGTCACCCGACACTGGCGGCCGGTGCGGCGCCGCGCCTCAAGCAGGCGGCGGCACTGGGCGGCGTCCGTCGCCATGGGTTTCTCCGTGATCGCATCGCACCCGGCCTCCATCGCCCGCACGACGAAATCGACGTGAGTCGCGTCCGGTGTCGTGACAATCACCGTGTCCGGCCGACGCTCCGCAAGCATGCGATCAAAATCCGCCGCGGCATAACCGGGCGCGGGCCGCGCGCCGTTGGCGAGGGATCGCCGCCGGGCGAGCTCGATCCGCCCGGCGTTGGCGTCGCACAGGCCGACCAGTTCGGCCGCTGCCGCATGCACCGTCTCAATCGCATCCTGATAGAGGGCGCTCCGCGAGCCGACACCCACGATGACGCAGCGGCGACGCGCAAGGGCAGCTGCAGGGCGGGAGGGCGTATCGGACATGGCGAAGTGAGCGGTGCCGTCTAGGCCACAGGGCACGGTCTGGACCCGGGCCCCGCAACGAATCGGTCCGCCGGACAGTCGGGCCGTCTAGCGGTCTTCGTCCACAAAAAATCCCGCCCAAAAAAGGGCGGGATTCGCGGGCAGAATGATTGCGGAGGCCGCGCCTACTTCGCGCGCGAAGCGACCCACTCGCGCTTGGCCGTTGCGCCATCGCGGCCCGGCGCCTCGACCGTGCCGGTGAGCTTGTCGCCCGCGAGCGTGGCCTCGTATTTCGAGACGCGCTTGTTGCCGTTGAACTCCATCGTGACGGTGAAGGTGAGCTTCCCATCCTTGAACGAAGCATCGCCAATCGCGGTGTCGGGCACTTCGAACTGGCCCATCGCGAAACCCTTGAGAGTGCCGGTGACCTTGCCGCCATCGACCTTGAGCATGAGGGCGCGCTCGGTGCCTTGGCCGCCTTGGCGGCCGGCCTGGGTCCATTTCCAGGTGCCGGCGACAGAGTCGGCCGCGACCGCGACGACAGCGGAGAAAACAAACGCGGCGATGGCCGCGGTGAGGGTGCGAGTGAATTTCATGGGGGGTTGGGTTACATGTCGATCCGTGCGCGACAACGCGTGCGCCAACAAACGTCCCGGCCTCGGACAGTCCTGCCAGTAGGGCTGGCAAAGACCCGCCCTGCGCCTCACACCTCCGCGCGCACCGCCTGGAGCAGCGCTTGGATGTAGCCGAAGCAGAACGCAAACGCCTTCTGCCGCGTCGGGTCGCCGGCGATGGTCGGCACGTGGTCGGGCATGATCATGCCCGCGTAGCCGGCGTCGCGGTAAGCGCGCAGGGCGCGCGGCATGTCCACATCGCCGTCGTCGGGGAAGGTCTCGTGGAACTTGAGGAAGCCGCCGCGGATGTTGCGGAAGTGGACGTTGAAGATCTTCCCGCGGCCCGCGAACTCGCGGATCACGCCGTAAATCTCCTCGCCGGGCTTCTGCAGCATCTCGCTCACCGTGCCCTGGCAGAAATTCAGGCCGTGATACGGGCTCTCCGCGATCGTGAGGAATTTTCGCAGGCCCGCGGGCGAGCCGAGCACGGTCTCGACGCCGCGCCAGCCCTTGCCCGGCGGCATCGCGGGATCCTGCGGATGGCAGGCGATCCTCACCTTGGCCTCCTCGGCCACGGGCACGACGCGTTTCAAGAAATACGCGATGCGATCCCAGTAGATTTCCTCGGTGATGCGGCCGGCCTCGGGATACGGGCCGGGATCATTGGCCGCCGCGTAGTCAAACGCCCGCGACATCGCGCCGCCGCGGCTCGGCACGGGATCGGTGCTCACGACGCCGATGAAGGTGAGGTTGTATTTCACCATCGGGATGCCCGCCCGGCCGGCGTTGCGAATCATGGTGCGGATGTCCTCGATGGCGCGGTCGCGCTCCGGGTCCTTGGCCAGCAGGATCTCGGGCATCAGAGCGCGCGTGATGTTGCTGGAGGGCAGCGGGAGCGGCACGCAGTCGAGCTTGATGCCAAATGACTCGACGTGCTTGCGCAGGCGGGTGAGCGCATCGACGGTCCAGTCCTTCGCGATGTCGCGCGAGAGGTTGCCGCTGCAGATGTTTTTCACGCCAAACGCCGCCAGCGCCTGCAAGGTCGGCTCAGAGTGATCATGCTGGTGGCCCGCGTGCATGAGGACAGGCTTGGGTGCGGACGCGGCGGCGCGCGCAGTGGCAGGAGCGGCTCCGAGCGTGACCGCGGCGGCACCGGCGGCGGAGCGCGAGAGGAATTGGCGGCGGGAAACAGATGAGGCAGGCATGGGGTGATGGGGTTGCGCGTCGTTTCTTCTCCTCGCACGCGCGAGTCAAACGGAATGTCACATCCGGAGCTTCGCCGTTGCCAAGCTCACCGCGCACGGCGGACACTGCACCATCCCCTCCCCGCCCATGCGCACCACTTTCGCCGCCCGTCTCCTCGCCTTCGCCGCCCTCGCCAGTCTAGTCGCGCCCGGCCTCGCCGCGGCGGAGAAGAAAGTCCTCCTCATCGCCGGCGCACCGAGCCACGGCCCCGGGCACCACGAGCACCATGCGGGTGTCCGCCTCCTTGAAAAATGCCTGGCCGGCCAAGCCGGCCTGCGCACCACCGTTTTCAACAACGCCTGGCCCGCCGAGGCCGAGCTCGCCGCAGCCGCCGCGATTGTGATCTACGGCGACGGCGGCCCGAAGCACATCGCGCTGCAGAGCGAACGCCTTGCGCAACTCGACCGCGTGCTCGCACGCGGCACCGGCCTCGGCCTGCTCCACTACGCGACCGAGCCCACGCTCGAGCTCGGGCAGAAAGAATTTCTTCGCTGGGTCGGCGCCGCGTTCGAAATTCACTGGTCGGTCAATCCGCACTGGGACGCCACCTTCTCAAACCTGCCCAATCACCCCATCACGCGCGGCGTGCGGCCTTTCACGCTGCGCGACGAATGGTATTTCCACCTCCGCTTCGCCGAGGATCGGCGCGGGCTCACCCCCATCCTCAGCGCAGTGCCCGACGCCTCGACGATGAGCCGGCCCGACGGCCATCACTCGGGCAACCCCGCCGTCCGCGCCGCCGTCGCGCGCGGCGAACCGCAGACCGTGGCCTGGGCCTACGAGCGCGCCGATGGCGGCCGCGGCTTCGGCACCACGGGCGGGCACTATCACAGCAACTGGGCGCAGGACGACTTCCGCAAACTCGTCCTCAACGCCGTCCTCTGGCTCGCCAAGCTCGAAGTGCCGCGCGACGGCTTTGTCTCCACGGTCACGCCCGCGGACTTGGCCGCCAATCTCGACCCCAAGCCCGCGTCCAAGGCCAAGGCGGCCGACGCGAAGAAGAGATGATGCCCTTCATACTGCGCTTGGGGACTTGGTCTTTCGTCGGCCTGGCGCCGAGCGGTCGGCCCAATCTGCCCCGCTGGCAGTCCCTGATTTTCAGGGCACCTCATAAACCTCACCCGGCGCTACGCCCGGAGTGATGTTCAGCCGGAGCCTTGGACGGAGTAATTGCCGGCCGCGCGAGTGGCGACGAGCACCGCATCCCATAAAGTGGCAGGCCACGCCAAGGCGCCGCATGAGGCAAACGCCGCGGTTCGAGCTTGAGCCGCAAAACGGCGCTCCCAAGTTAGCCAAGCAAGATGAGCAACCCGAAGTTGGTCGCTAACTGTTAGGCGTTGCTAGCCATTCCGTGTGAGACCGCCGAAAATCATCAAGCCGTATGTCATCTCGTTCTGCCGCTCCATCGTTGCCGAGCCGCAGCCTATCTATGTTCCCGTCCGTCCGTTGGCTGGCGCACCCGAGAACGAGTGCTTTTCTATCCTTCCAAGCCACGTCGCGCAGCACGGTGGCGAGCAGGTTATCGGTTGGGCTATATGGGAGTGGCCGCGAGTTTATATCGAGGCGGAATTTCACGCCGTCTGGCGGCATCCCGATGGTCAGCTTCTCGACCCCACGCCCAAGATTGCACCGATTCCACGCATTCTCTTCCTGCCCGACCCACGCCGTAATTACACCGGACGGCAAGTGGACAACATCCGCAAACCGCTCGACCGCGACCCTGCAATCAAGCGGTTTTGCGACCTCTCTACCGCCATGCACCGCGAACAAAACAGAGGCGAGCTTGCTGTCTACCACGGCCCCATCGTCTTCACTGAGACCATGCAGCGCATTGACCACGAGAGGATGGAGCTTGGGATGCTTTTGCAGCGCAGATACGGCATGAACACACCCGAACTATCTGTTTGATGAGCAAGCAGCCCATGCCCCGCGTTTTCCAAACACCCGCAACACCTAACATGGGAGTATCCAACTCACCCGCGTCAGGCGCGTAATAACCTTCACGCGGCACCACCACGCGCAACGAAGCCTGCGCGGTCCTCTGGAACGGCGGAGCGCGCGAGGGACGGAGTTCGGCGCTCAGGGTGATTTCCAGTCGGAGCAGCTCGCGATGGCGGATTTGAGCCACTTCACGCTCAAGTCCGCCGCCGACCGAGCCGCAGACCTCCTGCAACGGCGCCTTGACTCGGCGCCGCCCGCAGCCTTCTTCATCACCGTTCGCATGAACCTCGCCGCCACGACGCTTTCCTCGCGCTTCGCCCACGTCTCCGTGGTCGTCGTCTCCGTCGTAGCCATTATTTCCGCCGTTATTGGCGCACCGCGAGGCTCGTAAACGTCGAAACGACTTTTGCCCCTCCGGTGCCACACCGGAGGGGCTTTTTTTTGGCCTCACTGGAAGCCACCGTGAGCGGGCGCTCACTCACCATGAAATCGCCCACGCTCCTCGAACTCCCCCTGCCCGCCAATCCCGCGCCGCTCAGCGACCGCGCCCCCTGGCCCGAGCCCACCCACCTGCGGCCGCTGTGGCGCCCCGCCCGGGCCGGGCACGACCTGCTTGTGCCGAATCCGCGGCCCGATCTCACGACCGATCCGCACACGTTGCTGATGCTGGAAACCGGCTGAGCCCGACGTGACTTGAAGCTTGGACTTCGGAACGATGGGCGGTGGGGCCGCTTCTCCGCCAGCGGCCTGGGTTCCAGCCGGCGCATCGCCCTTCAACCCAGGCCGGTTCGGAGAACCGGCCCCACCTCGGAAAATAGTCTGCCCGTCACGGGACGTTGGCTTCACTCCACCCGGCTCGCCCGCCCCACGCCTGCGGCGGCGCCACCCGCGCCCGGAGCCGGTGCGTCCTTGGCAAAAATCGAGGCCCACACGCGGCCCGTGAACTCCCGCAGGTCGTCGAGCAATGCGTAAAGCAGCGGCACGATCACCAGGGTCAGGAGCGTGGAAGCGAGCAGGCCGCCGATCATCGTGCGGCCGAGGGGGGCGTAGGGCATGCCCACGACCTTGGAAGTGCCGAGGGCCATCGGGATCAGGCCGCAGACCGTGGTGAGTGTGGTCATCAGGATGGGCCGGAAGCGCGCGCGGCCGGCCTCCACCAGCGCCTCGAACCGCGACTTGCCCTCGGCCCGGAGCCGGTTCGCCATGTCCACGAGCACAATCGCGTTGTTCACCACCACGCCGACGAGAATCACGAGGCCGATGCGCGCCATCATGTCGAGCGGGGTCTCCGTGAGGTAGAGCGTCCACACCACGCCGAGGTAGGCGAAGGGCACCGCGATGATGACCGCCAGCGGCAGCACGAACGACTCGAAGAGCAGCCCCATCAGCAGAAACACGAACACGATCGCGAGCGCGCCGGCGAAGCGCATCGCCTTGTCCTGTTCCGAAATGTCGCGGAACTCCCGGCCTTTGTCCCACCGGTAGCCGCGGGGCATCTCGAAATCCGCCATTGCCTTGTCCACCGCCTCGAACAGGCGGCGCGAATCCGCGCGCGGCGCCTTGGCCGTGATTTGCAACATGGTCTGCCGCGCCTCGCGCCGGATCGAGCCCAGCGTGCGCGAGACCCGCAGATCGGCGATCGATTCAAGCGGCACCTCGATGCCCGTGTCGGTGCGGAAGGTCATGCTGCGCACGTCGTCGAGGCCCGCGCGGTCGGCCTCGCCCAGCTGGGCAAAGATGCGCAGTTCGCGCCCGTCGGCCCCGGGAAAACGGCCGACCTCCTGCCCGCGCATCGTGTAGCCGATGCCACTGGAGACCGACCGCGGATCCACCCCCAGCCGCCGCGCGCGATCCCGATCGAGCTGCACCTGCAGTTCCTGGCCGCCGCGCTCCGTGTCGATGTCCACCCCCACCAGCCCGGGGATGCCGCGCAGACGCTGCACCGCCTCCTCCGCGATCTGCAGCAGGGTGCCCGTGTCCTCGCCGTAAAGGTTGATCGACATGCCGGCGTCCTGCACTCCGCCGCCACCCGTGGAGCGGCCCCGATGAACGATGCCGGCGGGCAGCTTGAATTTCTCGCGGAAGTCCGCCTCGATGTCGTTGCGATCCATCGGGCCGGGCTTGGGCTCCAGGCCGAAGACCCCCTGCACCCGGCGCGCGAGATCGGTCCGCACCAGCGAATCCCAGGCGCTCTCATACCACTGCGTGCGGGTGTTGTCGCGCAGGCGGATCTGGATGCGCCCGTTGTTGTAGGTGAACCGCGTCTCGACGCGGTCGAAGTTGTAGCGCCCGGCGTTCGCGGCCAGGAAGCCCTCCACCTCCAGAAAAAAAGCCTCCGCCCGCTCGAGGGTGCCGCCCGAAGGCAGCTCGAACATGAACCACATGGTGGTCTCGCCGCTGCCGCCAAATCCACCCGTCGGCATCCGCAGCCGCGCCTGCGCGTAGGGCAGCGTCCACATGAGCGCGCCCACCACCACGAGCGACTCGATGCGGTGCGTCAGCACCCAGCGCAACATCCCGGCATACCGATCGCGCACCCACGCGACGGTGCGCAGCTCAGGATGCTGGCGCCCGCGCGAGAGCCGCTGCGCCGCCAGCGGCACAAAGATCAACGCGATGAAGAGCGACGCGAGCAGCGACACGATCACCGGCAGGCCGAGCCGCAGCATCCAGAACGAAAAATCACCGCCGCCCTGCATCAGAATCAGCGGCAAAAAGACCACGATGGAGGTGAAGGTGGACATCACCACCGCGAGCCCGACTTCGCCCGCGCCGACAATCGAGGCCCGCGTGGCCTCCACGCCCTCCTGCCGCAGCCGGTAGATGTTTTCCACAATCACGATCGAGTTGTCCACGACCATGCCGATGGAGAGGAGCAGCCCCATCATCGTGGCCATGTTCAACGACCAGCCGCTGAAAAACAGCGCGATGATCGTGCACAGCAGCGAGAGCGGGATCGACAGCGTGAGGATGCCCGTCATCCGCGGCGCGCGCAGGAAGAGATAGATGATCAGCGCCGCAAAGAGACCGCCCCAGAGCCCCGAGTCGGACAGGTTGTCGATCGACTGCTTCACCTGGGTCCCTTGATCGAAGAAGACGTTGAACTGCATCCCGGCGAGCTGCGGCAGCTTGGGCAGTTCGGCGATCGCGGCGCGGACTTCGCGGCTGATGCGCTCGATGTTCCCGGTCGAGTCGCGCGTGACCTGGATGCCAATCGCCGGCTGGCGGTCCACACGATAGACCCATTCGCGGCGCGGCGGCCGGAGCTGCACCCGGGCGACGTCGCTCAGCCGCAGCCGCCGCTCCGGGTCGACGATGATGGCCGCGATGTCCTCGACAGATTGGAAACGCCCCATCGAGCGCACGTAGATTTTGCGCCCGCCGTCCATCACCCAGCCGCCCGAGATGGCGAAGTTCTGGTTACGCAGCAGGCCGAGCATCGCGCCCACATCGATGCGGTGGCTGCGCAGGCGTTCGTCGATCAGCTCGACTTGAATCTCGCGCGACTGCGTGCCCCAGATCTCGACGTTGCCCACGCCCTCGATGCGCTGGAGCACCGGCTTCATGAAGTGCTCCAGCCGGAACGCCGCGTCGTCCATGCCCGGCGGGATCGACGCGACGAGGTTCATCATCGGCATGTCGTTCTGATCGTAGCGCCGCACATCGATGCGATCGATGTCCTCCGGCAGGAGCGGTTTCACCCGGTCCATGCGATCGGTGAGCATCGCGTATGCCGTCCGGAGGTTGGTGCCCGTCTGGAATTCGACGCGGACGTTGCTGTAGCCGTTGTAGGAGTAGCTGGTGAGGCGCTTCACGTTCGGCACGGTGCCGATCATGTCCTCGATCTTGCGGGTGACTTTCTCCTCCACGTCGCGCGGGGAGGCGTTGGGGTAGCGCGTGTAGATGCTGAGCTGGTTGCCCTCGTAGCCCTCCGGGTAGAGTGCGAGCGGGATCCGATCGAGGGCGATGAACCCCACGACGAGGATGGCCGCGAGGATCATCACGACCGTCACGGGGCGCGACACCGCGAACCGCGGGATGCGATACGCCGCGGGCTCGCGCGGATCGGGCGGGGGCGTGGCGGCCGGCGGGCTCATTTGACCTGGGGCATCGGCGAGCCGACCGGGGCCGCGCCTTCAATCGGCAGCGAAGCGCGTTTGCCGGGGAAGAGGTAGTAGAGAGTCGGAATCACGACGAGCGTGAGCAGGGTCGAGGCGCTGAGCCCCACGACCACGGTGATCGCCATCGGGGCGCGAATCTCGGCGCCCTCGCCCAGCCCGAGCGCCATCGGCACGAGGCCGAGCACGGTCGTCAGCGTCGTCATCAGGATGGGTCGCAGGCGCGCGCGACCGGCCTCGCTGATGGCAGTTTCGAGCGGCAGGCCGCGGTCGCGCAGGGTGTTGATGTAGTCGATGAGGACGATGGCGTTGTTCACCACGATGCCGGCCAGGATGATCAGGCCGAGAAACACCATGATGCTGACCGGGATGCCGCCGATCCAGAGCGCCACGATCACGCCGACGAGCGCGAGGGGCACCGTGGCCATGATGAGGAGCGGCTGGAGCAAGGACTCGAACTGGCTCGCCATGACGATATAGACGAGGAAGAGCGCGAGCGCGAACGCGAGCAGCAGGCTGTTGAGCGAAGTCTGCATCTCCTTGTTCTGCCCGGCGACGACGTAGGTGAAGCCCGGGGGAAATTCGAGGCCGTCGAGCGCCGTGACGATGTCGCGCGACACGGTCGCCAGATCCGCATCGCGGAGATTCGCCGTGATCAACGCGGTGCGCTGCTGGTCCACCCGCCGGATCTCGCTCGGCCCCTCGTTGATCGTGAGGTCGGCCACGACGGCGAGCGGGATGGGCACCGGGCCCGAAGGATTGACGATCAGGTTGCGCAGCTCCTCGATGCCGAGGCGGTCCTGCTCCTGCAGCCGCACCACGATGTCGATCATCTGGTCCTCCTTGCGGAACTCCGTCGCCGTGCGCCCCTGCACCTTGTTGCGCACGAGATCGGCGACGGTGCGGAGGTTGAGTCCGTATTCCGCCAGCCGGTCGCGCTTGTAAACCACCTGGATTTCCGGGTGGCCGCTCTGGAGCGTGGAACGCACATCGACGAGGCCGGGCACCGTCTCCGCGAGCAGCGCCTCGGCCTCCCGGCTCAGGCGCTTGAGCAGCACGAGATCGTGGCCGCGGATCTCGACCTCCACCGGGCTCCGGAAACTGAAGAGCGTGGGATACGAGACCTCGATCTTCGCGGCGGGGAGTTCGCGGAACCGGCCGCGGATGCGATCGATGAGGTCCGGCTCGGCGTGCGGTGGGAGGCCGGATTTCAACTTCACGCCCAACCGGGCCGTGTGCTCGCCCGCCGAGATCGACGTGCTCGCGCCTTCCTCGGCGCCCACGGTGAGGGCGGTGCGCTCGACCTCCGGTTGCTCCCGCACGGCCTCGTCGATTTGCGCGACCACCTCGGCCGTGCGCTCGAGCGGCGTGCCGATGGGCAGCGTGACATCGAGGTTGAACTCACCCTGGTGCACCTGCGGGATCAGTTCCTTGCCGAGGCGCGGCACGAGGACAAACCAGCATACGACGAACGCCGCCACCGATCCGCCCAGCACCGTGTAACGCCGCCGCAACGCGGTCGCGATGATGCCTGGATAGAGACCTTGCAGCCTTTGATAGGCGCGTTCGAAGCCATCGAGCCCCCGGCCCGCCGCCGTGCCGCCCAACACAGCTGAAAGCCGCCCGATGCCCAGCGCCAGCACCGCGACCGCCAGCATCGCGGCCAGCACGATCGAGCCCACGAGCCGCAGCACGACCTCGACGACGGCCCGTGCGAGGCTGAAGGCGAGCGGCACCGCGCCGGGCACAAAGAGAATCACCAGCCACCACCAGGGCTGAGTGGCGAGCCAGCGCCAAATCACGTCGGGCAACGGATCAAGTTTGGGCAAGGCGGACGAACTCGCAGAGAAAATCTGCGCAGCCGGCGGAGGCGTAAAATCGCGGGCGCGCCACAAAACGTATCCCACCGCAATCGCCGGCAGCACGAGCAGACCGATCCAGCGCCAGTGCCGCGCCGTGAGCCAGCGCCACGTGCCTCCCAGCCCCGCGGCCAGCGAGGCCGGAGCCGAAAACGCCAGCAACCCCGGCCACATCCGCCCACCCTCGATTCGCCCGAAACGATCCGCCGCGGCCCACGCCGCAAACGCGGGCCACCACGCGCGCAGTCCGCGCCAGGCGAAGATCGACACTCCGGCGAACAGCGGCCACAGGGCGAGGAACAGCACCACCGCGACCGCCTTGAGCACCACCGCGACCATCAGCACCGGCGCCCACACGACGCGCCCGATCGCCAGCGCGACGATGCGGCCGCTCTGCCGCCAGGCGGACGTGCCCGCCGCTGCGGGCGTGAAGCCCAGATAAGCACTCGACCGCGTGCTCAGTCCGGCCGCGGGCGCCTCGAACTTTCGCGAGGCGAGCATCGGGATCAAAAACAGCGCGGTGCCGAGCGAGGCGAGGAGCGAGAACACCACCGTCAGCGCCATGTCACCGAACACCTGCCCCGCCACGCCCTCGACAAACACGATGGGCAGGAACACCGCGACCGTCGTCAGCGTGGACGCGCCGACCGCCATGCCCACCTCGTGGGTGCCGCGCACGACCGCGGCCCAGAGTTCATCGCCCTCCTCGCGGCAGCGAAAAATGCTCTCAAGGACGACGATGCCGTTGTCCACCAGCATGCCCACGCCGAGCGCGAGGCCGCCGAGCGAGATGATGTTGAGCGAGACTCCGGCCATGTGCATCGGCGCAAACGTCGCCACGATCGAGATCGGGATGCTGACGCCGATGATGAGCGTCTGCACCAGATTGCGCAAAAACAGGTAGAGCACGACCACCGCGATGATGGCGCCGAAGATCGCGTTGTCCTTCACCTCCGCGATGGACTTGCTGATGAACACGGACTGATCGGCGAGCAGCTCGACGGTGGCGCCCGGCGGCAGCTGCTGGCCGATGAAAGCCGTCATCTGCCGCCGCGTGATTTGCTCCTGCGCGGCGGCGCGCTGACGCTCGACTTCGGCGAGGGCGGCCTTGCGGGCGTCGAGTTGCGCTTCGGTGCGTGAACGGGCCGAGGACGTGCTCGTCTTCTCCGTCTTCTTCGATCCGCTGGAGCGGCCGCTGTCGCCCTTGCCGCTGGCGACGGCCTTCATGTCGAAGACGGAGGTGGCGCCGCGTTTTTCGCGCGCGGCGACGGCGGCGGGGCTGTGCTCGCCCGCCTTGTCCCGCGCGATCCAGGCCTGCTGCTCGGCCGTGCCGAAGAGCGCGTTGCGGACGGTCTCGGCGACTTTGACGATGTTCGCGTCGGCCTCCTTGAAGATCTCGATCTCGACGCTCTCGCGGCCGTTGACGCGGGTGATGACATCGCGGTCCTTGTGGAAGCGCGTGACGCTGGCGATGTCGCGCAGTCGGATGTCCACGGCGTTGGTGCTGCGCGAGATGATCAGGTTGCCGATTTCCTCGATGGTCTTGAATTCGTTGAGGGTGCGGATGACGTATTCCGTCTGGCCCTCGCGGAGGTTGCCGCCGGGCATGTTCACGTTGCCCGACTGGAGGCGCTGGCCGATTTGCGTGATGTCGAGGCGGAGCTGGGCAAGCTTGCTCTCGTCGATCGCGACCAGGAACTGTTCCTCGAGGCCGCCCTTGACCTGCACGGCGGCGACGCCGGTGAGCGACTCGAGCCGGCGCTTCACCTCGTGCTCCGCGAGATGGCGGAGCTCGAAGAGCGACTGCGGGCCGGCGAGGCCCACGCGCAAAATCGGATCCAGCGAGGGATCGAAATGGAGGAGCAGCGGTCGTTGCGCGCCCTCGGGGAGGCGGAGCCGATCGATTTTCTCGCGGACCTCCTGCGCGACGAGGTCCATGTCGGTCTTCCACTGGAACTCGAGGATCACGTCGCTCTGCCCCGCCTTGGAAACGGAATTGATCGAAACGAGCTTGGGAATGACGCCGAGCTGCTGCTCGAGCGGACGCGAGACCACGCTCTCCATCTCCTCGGGTGCGGTGCCGGGGTAAACGGTGCGCACGGTGAGCGTGGGGTAGCTCATGTTGGGCATGAGCGTGAGCGGGAGCCGCTGGTTCGAGACCCAGCCGAAGACGGCCACCGCCATCACGACCATGAGGATCGAGACGGGACGGCGGACGGTGAAGGCGTAGAACGAATCGTCAGCCCGGAACTTGACGGGGGGCGTGCTCATGCGGCGGCGGATTGAGGCGGCGGCCGCGCGCTCAGGATTTCTTGGCGGAAACGGCCGGCGCCGGCACGTCCTTGGCGAGGCCGGGCTCCGGCGAGACGGGGACAGGCGCGAGCGCATTGACCGTCCGCACGGCCGCGCCGTCCTTCAGGCCCGCGTGGCCCACGACAATGACGTGTGTGCCGGGCTCGACGCCCGCGACGGCCTCGATGTTCTGCGGGTCCTCGTAGCCAGCCTGGAGCTTGCGCTTTGAGGCAATCTCATTGGCGACGGTGAAGAAGTAGCGCTCCCCGCCCTCATAGACGATCGCGCGCTTGGGCACGAGGACCGCCTCGGGCCGCGTGTCGGTGACGATGCGCACGCTCACGAACAGCCCCGGCGGCAACTCGGCCGGCCGGTCGCCGCGCACACCCACGGTGACCTTGAACGTGCCGCTCTTGGGATCGATCACCGGGCTGATGCGCTTGACCCAGCCCTTGAACACGCGGTCGGCCAGAAACTCGGAAGTCACCACCGCCGGCTGATCCAGTTTCACGACGGAGAGGTAGCGGCCAGGCACAAAGACGCGGCCCACGATCTCGTCGAGCTTCACCATGGAGAAGAGCTTGGTGCCCGTAGCGACGCGGGCGCCGACCTGGGCTTCGCGCGAGGAGATCACGCCATCGAAGGGCGCGCGCACCGTCGTGTAGGAGTGGCGGAGGTTCGCGCGCTCGTAGCGCAGACGCGCCTGCTCCAGCTGGTAGGACTGGGTCTCGTAGTCCTGCTTGTTGATCAGCTTGGAGGCGAAGAGCTCCTCGGAGCGGGAGAAGTTGCGCTTGAGCTGCTCGTAGTTGGCGCGGCTCTCGTCGGCGTCGATGCGCATCTCGGTGTCCTCGATTTTAAGGAGCGGATCGCCGGCCTTCACGATTTTGCCCTCCTCGACGAGGAGCGCCTCCACCTGCCCGGTGGTCTGCGGGAAGATGTCAACCACAGCCTCGGTCTCGAGCGTGGTGTTGAAAGGCAGGAATGCCGAGATCGGGCCGCGCACGATGGGCGCGGTCTCCACGGGCACGCGCTCAAGCGTGCTCTGCCGCGGGCGTTCGCCTTCGCCCGATCGACGCGGAGCTGGCGCGGTGGCAGTGGCAGTGGCAGTGGTGGTGGTGGTGGTTGTGGCCGCGGGCGCCGGACTGGCGGCCGGAGCGGAAGCGACCGGGGCAGGTGCCCCAGCGGCGGCCGCAGCCTCTGGAGCGCTGCGGTTGCAGCCTGAAACCCAAGTCGCGACAGCGCAGAACGACAGGGAAATGAGCACACGCACGCGGAAGAATCGGGAAATGAGGAACAACACAGGGATTGGGTGGAATCGAGAGCCTAGCTGCAGCCCGAACGGAAGAACAAGGAACGTCATCAAGGCGGGCGCAAAGGTCAAAGTTTGAAAGAGGTTGGCGCGAGCGAGACGCTTCGCGTGCGCCACGGTTGCGCACGTCGACGTTTACGCCAGGCCGCGGACCGGATTTCGCGTTGCGATGGCACTGCCGCCGCAGTCTCCTGCCGCCCTTCCCCATGAAGCCCGATCTGCCCCTGCTTTGGACCGATGTGCCGCTGCACGCCGATGCGCTGGCGGTCCTGACCCCGCACGTGCGGCTCGCCGGGCCGAATCTGCCCGCCGCGCTCACCGGGCCAGGTGATCCGGCGGTGGCCGATGCCGCCATCGTGGGGGTGCAGCGCGCCTGGGACGCAGCGGCTTTCGCGGCGGCTCCGCGGCTGCGCGTCATCGCGCGCACGGGCATCGGCTACGATAACGTCGATGTGCCCGCCGCCGCCGCGGCCGGCATCTGCGCGCTCAACACACCCGATGCGCCCACCGAATCCACCGCCGAATTTGCCATCACGCTCATGTTCGCCGTCGCTCGCCGCGTCGCCACCGCCGATCACAATTCCAAGGCCGGCATCTGGAAGACCGACGCGTCCGTGCTCGGCTTCGACCTCGCGGGCAAGACGCTCGGGCTCGTCGGCTTCGGCCGCATCGCGCGCCGCGTGACCGAGATCGCCCGCGCCATCCGCATGGAGGTGAGCACCTTTGATCCGCTTGTGCCCGCCGCGGCGATGGCGACCGCGGGTGCAACGCGGTGCGGCTCGCTCGAGGAACTCCTGCGCGGGACACGCGTGCTCTCCCTGCACGCCCCGTCCACGCCGGCCACGCGCGGCCTCATCGGCGCGGCGCAGCTCGCGCTGCTCGCCCCGGGCGCAATCCTGATCAACACCGCGCGCGGCCCGCTCATCGACGAGTCCGCCGTGCTCGCCGCGTTGGAAAACGGCCGACTCGCGGGCGCCGGCCTCGACGTGTGGGACCGCGAGCCCGTCCCCGCCGATCATCCGCTCTTCCGTCACCCGCGCGTGGTCGCGACGCCACACATGGCGGCCTACACCGACGAAGGCCGCCGCCGCAGCCATGTGGCCGCCGCCGAGGGCGTGCTCGCGATCCTGCGCGGCGAACGCTCCCCGCTGCTCATCGATCCCGCCATGTGGGAAAAGCGCCGCGGCGCCACGCGCTGACCTCAACGCGAGGTGAGCGTCACCGGCTCGGCCCCACCCGGCGCGGGAAACCGCAGCGTGTGGCGCGCGCCGCCGATCGCGACCTCGACGGTCGCGCCGCGCGCATCGCTCGTGCGCGTCGCCTCCCAGGGCACGGCCTGGCCCGCGCGGTGCGGCACGAGCACGGTGACCACGCCCAGCTCGCGTCGTGGCTCGGTCGTGCCGGCCTCGACGTGCCAGTGGTTGGGAAATTCCCGGGACGGCGCGGGCACGAAACCATCGGTCTGCGTGAAAGCCAGCGGCACCGGCGAGAGGCAGGCGATCTCGACGCCGGCCTTGGGCTGCGCCACGCGCAAGCGCGCGGCCCGCTCGTCGATGGCGAAGGCGCTGAGCGCATGCAGCATGAACTGGAACTTCGCCGGCTGCGGCGCGACGAGTTCGTCGTAAAGCACGATGAAGGGGTGCGCGCCTTTCACGAACACCGCGTGCCGCACCGCGCGCTCGAGTTTCCCGCCATAGGCGGGCGTGGCGTCGCCGGCCACGTAGTCGTAGCCGGGCTTGATCTCCTCGCGGATGAACCGCGCGGTCGAGCCGACGGAGTGCGGGATCTGGCCCTCGCCGTTCACCAGCACGGCGTTTTGCGCGCGGGTGCTGTGGACCCACTGGTAGTGAAACTTGCTGCCGTGGAGATCGCGGTAGGTGTTGGCGACGAGCAGCGCCTCGCCGTAGGCGTTCAGGAAAAATCCATTCTGCGCGTTGTGCCCGTGGCTCTGCGTGCCGAACGGGCTCGCCTTGAGCGCGAAGTGCACGTCGTCGCGGCTGTCGAGCAGCGTGGTGTGCAGGCTCGCCACGCCGATGCCGCGAAAGACCTTGGACTGCGGAATCGCCATCGGCGGCCGCACGGCGGGCAGCGGGGGGAGGTTGGCGCGGTAGAGGAAACCGAGCACACCGCCGTTCGGCTTCATGCCGCCGGTCTGCGCCCACCAATGCCAGATCGCGGCGCGGCCGCCGTCGCCACTCGCGCTGCGCGCCCGCAGGTGATATTCGAGAAAGCTCGGCGGCGTGAGGGGCCGGAACGAGAGGTCGCCGAAGCCGGCGTTGGGCGAATGCGGCGGCGCGAGGTAGAGCGGATAGTCGCCCACGTGCGCGAAGAACGGTTTCTTCAGCCCGTCGATCCCGAGCGCCGCCTGCGCGACCTGCAGCCACCACACGGCCTTGTTCTGGTAGCTGCTCCAGTAGCTCACGCCCTCGTGCCAGCCGCCGTCGTCGTCGGACCACACGGGATAGCAGGAGAAAAACTTGTTCACCGCGTAGTCGAGCCACTGCGGGGCCTCGGGGATTTCGTCGAGCCACGCGATGCCGGCCTCGGCGATCTTGTGCCAGGTGCGGTTGCCGTGGCTGCTGAAGGGCCGCTGGAGATGCCCCACCCCGCGGCCGATCTCGCTGCTGTTCCAGGCATCGATTCCGCGTTCGCGAAAGGCCGCCGCGATTTTCGCGCGCTCTTCCGGCGTGAACATGTCCCACGCCCAGTCGTAGGCGCGGGCGGGGCGGTAGAGCATGGGCTTGGCGGCCTCGCAGTTGAGGCCGAAGTTCGTGTTGCCCTGCGGATCCCACGCCGCGAGGTGCAGCACCCAGCGGCGCGCGGCCTCGCCGTAGGTCTTGTCGCCGGTGAGCAGATAGACAAACGCGAGCGTCTCCGCCTCCGTGCACGCGCGCTCGGTCTGCTCGCGGTTGGGCCACCAGTATTTCACGAGTTCGGCGTTGTTCTTGTCGCGCGCCGATCCCTTGTGCGGCGGCTCCGGCGTGGGGCCGGCCCGGAGGTAGGCGTCGGCCGCCTTCTTCAACGCGGCAAACGACTCCGCCTCGCGGCCGCGCGCGAGTTCGCGCAGGCGCGGCACGTCGTCCGGGCGCATGAAGAGACGGGGATGCTGCGCCGGCACCTTGGCCCGCTGCTGCGCGATCGTCGGCATCGGCAGCACGGTCGCCTCGGCCGGCACCACGACGCGCCGGGCCACGCTCCAGACCGACACCGCGCCCGATTTGTCCGCCATGCGGTAGCGCCAGAAATACGCGCCGGGCGCGAGCGCGCGGTCGTGCGTGTAGGTCGGCCAGGCGACGCCCTCGACGGTGGTCGTGCCCGCGGCGGGAAACGCGCGATCGGTGGAGAGCTGCACGGCATACGTGACGGCATTGGCGGGTGCGATCCAGGTGAAGGTGGGCGGGTTCAGCGGCACGCTCGCGCCATCGGCCGGGCGGTAGCCCCATTCGTCGGGCCGCGCCGGGCGCTGGTCGAGGGGCAGCGCGGCGAAGGCGCAGGAAACGGCGAGCGTCGCGAGCGCGACGAGGGCAAGGCGGAGGGTGGTCATCGCGAGAAAAAGGAAACGTCCCGCCTCGCCAGACGCGAGCCATGAGCGCTCGCCGTCAGCCGTAGGGCGGGTCTGTGGCCCGCCTTTTCGCGCGTTGAGTGATCCAGGGCGGGTCACAGACCCGCCCTACCTACGCCTTCGCGATTCCGCGGTAAACCTTGCCCTCGTTCAGATCCACGCGCTCGGGGCGGCCTTGGTGGTGGTAGATGAGCTTCGTGTGATCCACGCCGAGCAGGTGCATGATGGTCGCGTGCAGATCGTGGACGTGGAGCTTGTCCTTCACGGCGTAGAGGCCGAGGTCGTCGGTCTCGCCGATGCTCTGGCCGCCGCGCACGCCGCCGCCGGCCATCCACATCGTGAAGCCGCCGGGGTTGTGATCGCGGCCGCCCGTCTGCTCGGCCATCGGCGTGCGGCCGAATTCGCCGCCCCAGATCACGAGCGTCTCGTCGAGCAGGCCACGGGCCTTCAAGTCGGCGAGCAGGCCGGCGATGGGTTTGTCCACGGAGCGGCAGAGGGCGCTGTGGCTTTTTTCGAGCTGCGTGTGGCTGTCCCAGCCGCTGCCGGCGCCGCTGTAGAGTTGCACAAAGCGCACGCCGTGCTCGACGAGCCGGCGCGCGAGCAGGCAGTTGCGGCCAAAGACCGCCGTCTCTTTTTCGTCGAGGCCGTAGAGCGTCTTCGTTGCGGCGGTCTCCTTGGAGAGATCGACGGTGCCGGGGGCCTCGGCCTGCATGGCGTAGGCGAGTTCGTAGCTGCGGATGCGGGCCTCGAGCTCGGTGTTGTCGGCTCGCGGGGCGGCGTGGGCGCGGTTGAGCGACGCGAGGAGGTCGAGCTTGTCGCGCTGGCGCGCGTCGTCGTGGTTTTTCGGGTTTTGCAGGTTGCGGATCGGCGAGCCGGTGGCGCTGAACTCCACGCCTTGGTGCACGGCGGGCATGAAGCCCGTGCCCCAGTTGCGCACGCCGTTCACGACTTCCTTCTCGCTGTCCTTGATGACGACGAAGCCGGGGAGGTTTTTGTTCTCCGTGCCGAGGCCGTAGTCCACCCACGCGCCGAGCGAGGGCCGGCCGCCGAAGACGGAGCCGGTGTTCATCTGGCAGACGCCGCCGGCATGGTTGATGCCGTCGGACACGCACGACTTGATCACCGCAAGATCGTCGGCGTGCGTGGCGACGTGCGGGAACCAGTCGGAAACCCAGAGCCCGCTCTGCCCGTGCTGCGCCCATTTGCGCGGGCTGCCCATGATCGGGGACTTGGATTCGCCCATCGCGAGAATCGGCGGCTTGAAGCTCGCGGGGAGCTGCTGGCCATTGAGCTCGTTGATGAGCGGCTTGCGGTCGAAGGTGTCGAGGTGGCTCGGCCCGCCCTCCATGAAAAGGAAGATGACGTTCTTCGCCCGGCCCGCGCGTCCCGTGAGCGCGGCGCTCGCCCGCGTGAGCCCGCCATCCGCCGCGAACAACGGCGACCGTGTGAGCGCCGCGAGCGCGACCGCGCCAAACCCGCAGCCGGCTGTGCGGAGGAAATCACGGCGGGAGGAAACGGGTGTGTAGTTGTGGCAGGGCATGGGGAGTAGATTTCTAAAAATTGCGATGGGCTTGAGAATTACTCGTGTTCAAACCGCACCGACCTTCGAGCACTCAAGCGCATACGAAGCATTTCCATTGTCGTCTTCCCAAGCATTCGTGCGATCGATTTCAATTTCCGAGAACCGGGTTTCGTCTCGCACGAAATATCTAGGTTTCTCCTCTATGAGCGGTGTGGTCTGCCTAAAAATGCGATCAATCCTCCATTCACATTTGATCTTCGGGATATTAGGCGATCGCTCCCAATTTTCGGAATACATGAACGGGTCGATGCCGACAAAAAAATCTCCGTCAATCCATACTCCAACATCGGCCGCGATCCCCTGTTCAGAATAGGCGAGGTGACCAAAGTCGATTACGGTAAGGTTGTCCTTCTTAAACGTGATGCGCGCGGAAAGGTCGTAGTCACAACCCTTCCGAAGGGTGCATCTGCTGACGCCTTCGCCCCTAATGGAAAAGTTCTTTGCGTAGAACTCTAAGGCAAAACACCGCACGTCGCCGACCGAGAAATCGGGATAATTGCCATCTTGGATGATCCACGCATCAAGGCCGATTCTCATGTCTCGATTGTGACATTTCCATATGCCGCCTCAGTGCAGGTGCAAAAACTCATTCGAGTTCAGCAGCACGTGGGCGAGGTCGGTCATGGCGCGGATGCGCGGGTCGGGGCTCTCGGCGTTGCTGGCGCCGGCCTGCCATTCGTAGCCGGCGGGGAGCGGGCGGCGGGCGTCCCACGTCATCGCGCCGAGCGCGGGCCAGCGCGAGGGCTCGGCGGAGAGCGCGGCTTCGTCGAGCAGGCCGGGAGCCACGCGCACGGCGTCGATGCGGCCGTCGAACTGGTGCGGGCCGCGGCGGTAGAGGCCGCCGATCACGGGCGAGGCGGCGCCGGCGCCCAGCTTGCCGACGAGCGAGTGCTTCGCCGTCGCGGTGCGCGGCGCGGCCTCGGGCGTGGCGAGGTCGCGCACGACAAACGACACCGCGCCCTCCGTGCACGAGATGCGCGCGGCGACGTGGTAGGTCCGGCCCGGATCGAGCACGACGCCGGACGGCACGACCTCGTAGGCGGTGTTCATGTTGGGATCCTCGCCGACGAGCTGCACGATCAGGTTGCCGGGCTTGTAGGCGGATTTTTTCCCGGTCACGCCGAGCGCCCAGCCGTGCGAGTCGAGGGAGAGTTTCTCCCCGTTCCAGCGCGAGGCGATCACGCGGACGGAGGCGGCGGGGTCGAGGCTGGCGAGATTCACGACGGCCTCGACGGTGAAATCGTCGCCCTCGCGCGGCGCGCCGCGCACGAGGAGGCGCTCCTGCGCGGTGTTCTCGTGGAAGAGGCCGGCCGCGGCGCGCGCGTGCTCGGCCGTGATGGCGGGCGAGGCCTGATCGGCGGCGGGGCGGCCGGCGGCCTGCCGGCGCGCGAGGAAATCCTCCGCGCCCTTTTTCTCGTCCGCGGTCGGCGGCCGGCCGAGCACGGCCTGCCACGCGCCCTCGACCGAGGTGACGCGCGCGCCGAGCCGGCGGGCGCGGGCGAGCGGCCAGTCGCCGTTGGCAAATAGCAGCGCCTGCAACGGCGTCGCGGTCACCTGCCGCTCGGCGCTGCTGGAGAAACCGGCGGGGGCGTCGAGCACGCGGAGGAGTTCGTTGGGCGCGTTGCGGCGCTTGGTAGTGTAGATCGTGCGGCGGGGGGAGAGGTTGGCGTCGGCGGGCGGGCCGCCGGCGGCGAGATCGAGTTCGCCGGAGGCGGCGAGCATGGCGTCGCGCACCTGCTCGGCGTCGAGCCGGCGGGGGCTGAAGCGCCAGAGGAACTTGTTCGTGGGATCGACGAGGGCCGCGGTGCCGGCGACGGGGACGCGCGCGGTCTGGCGGTAGGTGGCGGAGAGCAGAATCTCGCGGTGCAGCTGCTTGAAGCTCCAGCCCGACGCGACGAAGCGCCGCGCGAGCCAGTCGAGCAGCTCGGGGTGCGTGGGCTTCTCGCCGAGCTTGCCGAGGTCGTTGGGCGTGCCGGCGATCCCGCGGCCGAAATGATACTGCCACACGCGGTTCACGATGGTGCGCGTGGCGAGAGGGTTGTCGGGCCGCGTGATCCAGGCGGCGAGCGCGGTGCGGCGGCCGGTGGAGTTTTCGAGCGGCGTGATGGCGGGGGCCTCGGGCGCGATGAGCGTGAGGAAACCGGGGGCGATCTCGCGCTCCCCGCCGCGGCGGCCCTTCATGAGCGTGGGCGGCGCGGTGCGGCCGGCGTCGGTCGCGACAAAGGCCTCGGGCAGGGGCGCGGGCTTGAGATCGTCGAATTTCTTCAGCTCGGCCTGCAGCTCGGCGTAGCGCTGCTTGGACTCGGGGGTCTTGAGCGCCTTCTGCGGATCGTAGCGCTCGATCTCGTAGTCGAGCTGGCGCTCGGCGATGGTCGCGAGCACATGCTCCAGCGGATCGCGGCGCGCGACGGGCTTGTCCATCATGGCCTGGATGTCGTCGGTGAATCGCTCGTGCGCGCGGCGGACGAGGCGGGCGCGCTCCGCGCCGATCAGTTCCTCAATCTGGCGGCGGATCCCGGCGGTGGCGGTTTCCCACGCGGCTTGTTTTTGCGCGTGCGCGGCCTGTTCGGCGGGCGTGGCGAGCTTCAGGTCGCTGCGCCAGAGCACGCCCTCGAAAAAGGCGCGCAGCGCGAAATAATCCTTCTGCAAAATCGGGTCGAACTTGTGGTCGTGGCACCGTGCGCACTGGAAGCTGAGGCCGAGGAAAACCTCGCCGGCGTTGGCCGTGATGTCGTCCACGATGAGGCTGGCCTGGCCGCGCACGTCGCGCTGGTTCCACTCGTAGATGCCGTTGCGCAGGTAGGAGGTCGCCACGAGCACCTCGGGATCGCCGGCCGCGATCTCGTCGCCGGCGAGCTGCGCGCGGACGAAGCGGTCATACGGCAGATCGGCGTTGAGGCTGCGGATCACCCAGTCGCGGTAATGCCACGCCGCCGGGCGGAGGAAGTCGCCGCGGTAGCCGTCGCTGTCGGCGTAGCGCACGAGGTCGAGCCAGTGCTGCGCCCAGCGCTCGCCGTAGCGCGGACTCGCGAGCAATTCGTCCACGAGGCGCGCGTAGGCGTCGGGCCGGCGGTCGGCGACAAAGGCCTGCAACTGCTCCGCCGTCGGCGGGAGGCCGTGAAGATCGAACGTGAGCCGCCGCAGCAATTCCTCGCGGCCGGCCTCGGGCGCGGGCGCGAGTTTCAGCTCGGCGTGCTTGGCGGCGATGAAGCGGTCGAGGTCGCCGCGGACCCATTGCGCGGCGGGACCGGCGGGCGTGGGCGGAGCCGGATTCGCGAGGGGCTGAAAGGTCCAATATGCGCGCTGCTCCGCGGTGAAACCGTGTTCGTCCACGGCGGCGCCCGCGACGGCTTCGGGGCCGGCGGGCCACGGCGCGCCCATCGCCACCCACTTTTCCAAAATCGCCACCTCGCTGGCCGGCAGCGGATCATCGGGCGGCATCGCGAGGTCGGGATCCGTGCGGCGCACGGCCTGGATGAGGAGCGAATCGCCGAGGGGCTGGCCCGCGGTGAAGAGCGGGCCGCCGTCGCCGCCCTTGGCAAAGCGCGCGGCGGAATCGAGGCGCAGGCCGGACTTATGCTTCTTCTCGCCGTGGCATTCGTAGCAACGGTTGGCGAGCAGCGGGCGAACCTCGTTTTCGAAAAACGCGTGCTGCGCGCGCACCGCCGTGTCGTCGGCCGCGGGCGCGGAAAAAAGCCCGCACACGGCGAAAACCATCAAAACTTGCAGGCGGGGTGCCCTCACCCCGCGGGATGCGACAGGCGCACGCGAAAATCCGCGGGGTGAGGGCACCCCGCCTACATCGGATCGTTGCAACATCGGGTTATTCACTGGGGGCAAGGGATGATGGCGTCAGCGGACCCGCAGCGTGGGCGGCCGCGCGGTCGGATGCTCCTTGGAAGCGAACGCATGCACAAGCCCCGACGGATCGGTCTCCCCGGTCTCGCGGACGATGAGGAAGGTCGCGAGGCCGCTGCGGCAGCCGCGCACGAAGGCCGCGAGCGCGTCGCCGCGCACGGTGAGCGGATCGCCGGAGGCGCCGCGGGGCAGCCAGAATTCGGCGAGCTTCTCGGCCTGGCCCGGAATCACGCCGGCATCGTCGCAGCCCGGCAGATTGCCCCAGGCGAGCGAGGCTTCGTCCCACGTGTCGGCCGCCGGGGACCTGACGCCATAAATGGCGAAGCGCGAATCGGGCACCATCGTGACAAACCCAAAGCCGCTCGGCTCCGGATCGAGCACGAGCTGCGCCTCGACGATCTCCGACGGGCTGACCTTCGCGAGATCGAAGGTGAGGATGGCGCGGCGCTCGTTGGGGCGGCCTTTCTCAAGTTCGCTGTGCTTCACCATCAGCAGGGGATGCCGGCCCATGGCCTCGGGATAACCGCGCCGCACAAAGCCGTCGCGCCCCCGCCCGAACGAGGTGGAAATGGAGGTCCAGCCATCGATCCATTGCAGCGCCTCCACGCGGTTCGGCTCGACAATCGCGACGCCGGCGCCGCCCCCGGCATGATAGTTCCGCCCGGCCGTCAGCTGCTGCACCCCGGCGCGCCGGGGATCCGCGACCTCCACCACGCCGTCGAAGACAAAGACGTGCGAGTTGCCCGTCGAGCTGGCCGTGACGCCGAACCGCGTGCCGAGATCGACGACCTGAAAATCGGGCGTCTCGACCGCGAAGCCATGCGCGGAGGGCGGCACATCCGCCGTGAGGGAGCCCTCGATGAGCCGGCAACGCATGGCGCTGAGAATCTCCAGCTTCGTCGGCGCCTCGAGCGTGATGACCGCGCCGCTCTCGAAGCGCACGGTCGCGATCCCCTCGGCCAGGGAAAGCATGCCCCGCCCCAGGCGCGACTGGCCGAGCGTGGGAAGCGTGGAGCCGCCCCACTTCGTGTTGTCGGCCTGCACCAAGGTCGCGACCGGCCGCGCGGGCGCGACGCGGCGGCCGCCGACAAACGCCATCGCCACGGCCGCCGCCGCGGCCAGACCAAAGCCCGCGATCCACGGCCAGCGGACCACGGAGGCCGCGCGGGCCTCCGGGCGCAAAAGCTCCGGCAGGTCCTCGCGCTCTGCGCGCAACGCACCGTGCAGCCAGGCCCGATCGACATAGGCCGCGCGCAGGACAGGGTCGCGCGCCACGTCGGCGTGAAACGCCGCGAGTTCCTCGGGCGAGAGCAGGCCCTCGATCGCGCGGGCGATGCGGTCGGCGGACTCGTGGTGGGAGGGAGAGTTCATGGCGTGCGGCTCGCGGCCAGCTGGCGGCTGATGCAGCCGTTGAGGGTTTCCCGGATGCGGCTGAGGAGGCGATAGACCGCGAGGACCGAGCGCTCGCTCTTGGCTGCGATGGTCTCGACGTCGCACTCCTCGTAGTAGCGCCAGAGCACAATCGCGCGGTGGCGCTCGGGGAGTTTCTTCAGGCAATGCCGCAGCAGCTCGGCCCGGCGATCGAGATCGTCGCCCCGGCGGTCAATCTCGGCGGCGACAGCCTCGATGAATTCGCGTTCGTGGGGCGACTCCGGCCGGCGCTTGGCGGCGCGGCGGTAATTGAGGATTTGGTGCAGCGCGACGGTGCGGGCCCAGGCGAGGAAGTTCGTCCCCGGCTGGAAGCGGTCGAACATGCGCCAGAGGGCGAGCTTGCACTCCTGCAGGATGTCGGCCGCGTCCGCCGCGCTGCCGACGAGGCTGAACACGTAGGCGCTCAGCGCGCGCTCATGCTCGGCGAGGAGGCGCAGGTAGGCCTCGTCGCGGGCGGAGGAATCGGAAGGCGGGGGCGTGTCCATGGGGTGGCAGGAGCGGGCAAAAGATAAGGTCCGCTGCGGGGATTTTTGGACAACAAAATCGAGGACGGGCGGGCCGCAACGTGCCCGGAAGCCCCGAACCTTGATTAGTGCGCCGGAATCCCGTTCAACTCATCCGAGCGGCCGCCCCATGAGCAAAACCAAGAGCAGCACCATCGAAGTGAAGGGCACGACCGTGGCGGTTCTCTCCAGCAAGGACGGGGATTACATCTCCCTCACCGATATGCTTCGCGCCAAGGACGGCGACTTCTTCATCTCCGACTGGCTCCGCAACCGGAACACCGTGGAATTCCTCGGCATCTGGGAGTCCGTCTTCAACCCAGCTTTTAATTACGGCGAATTCGCCACAATTAGAAGTCAGGCCGGCCTGAACAGCTACAAGATCAGCGTCAAGGAATGGGTCGATAAAACCAACGCCATCGGCCTCAAAGCCACCCCTGGGCGCTACGGCGGCACGTTTGCCCATCCCGACATCGCTTTCGAGTTCGGCATGTGGATCAGCCCGGAATTCAAAATCTACTTGGTCAAAGAATTTCGTCGCCTCAAGGATGAGGAAAACGACCGGCTCCAGCTCGGCTGGAACCTCCAGCGCACCCTCGCCAAGATCAACTACCGCATCCACACCGACGCGATCAAGGAGACGCTCCTCCCGCCCACTGTCACCAAGACCCAAGCGTCGCTCGTCTACGCCACCGAAGCCGACCTGCTCAACGTCGCCCTCTTCGGCCAAACCGCGAAGCAATGGCGCGACGCCCATCCCGACGCCGATGGCAACATCCGCGACCACGCCCCGCTGGAACAGCTCGTCGTCCTCACCAACCTCGAAAGCCTCAACTCCGTCCTCATCCGCCAGGGCCTGCCCCAGCCCGAGCGCCTGCTCAAGTTGAACGAAATCGCCATCACCCAGATGCGCACACTCCTCTCGGCCAACAACGTCAAGCGGCTGAAGTGATGCTCGGTCACGCCATCTTCCGGACCGACAAAGTCGGGCTGGCGGCGCTTCGATGGAAGCGCGCTCGGGCGCAACCAACCGCGGGCTGGGTTAGAACCTGAACATGGGCGACCTGCACGAAGTCAGTCGGCAGGTGGGCGACGGGTTGAGAGAACCCGCTGTCGCGCTCGGGAAGAAATTGGACTCCCCACAAACTACAAAGCCGGGCCCTGATTTTCTCCCCTCCAGCTAGTGCAGAGATCGCGATACTTGCCGACGATATAGCGCGCACACCGAGGGTCGGACAAAAAGTGGGGAACGTTGTCCTCACGTCCCCGCAATCCGCGGCGCGAGTGTTCGCCAACCAGTGTCCAGCGTGTCGTCACGCATTTGCTTCAGTTGTTGAACGATGTTGGCGTCCAGTTTCAGGTCCAAGGCAGGCAGTGCGGCAAGCAACAGTCCGGCGACGCGCTTGCTGCCAGTTACGGGCTCGCCGCAAATCGATTTCAGGTCCGGCAACCACAACGTGGGATTTCGAAATGCAAAGCGATTCTCAGCTGCCTCCCGCCACCGCTGGCCGGCGAGCTGATCCAGTGGTCGCATAACATCCATGCCCCAATACATAGCGTTGAGCGAGGACGCGACGACATAGAGCGCGCCCCACAGAGACTCGGGCACAAGTTTGACTTGGCTCAACACTGTGACAGCCGCCACGAGGCGCTCCAGGGAATCTCCGGACCGGCTGAGTGAGGTCAGCTCGGCTTCGGGCGCGGTGATGATGCCCCGCGCTCGTTGTGCCCATTGGCGGAGTTCCCTGGGGTAAGGTGACTTGTCGGCGTTGGCTTCAATGTCCTGCAAAGCCGCGGCCAAATCCTCGCGGTGCGCAGCTACGCTCGCGAGCCCGGCGAGGTAAATGAAATATCCGGAAACTTGGTCGTCGAACGGGCTACTCACCGGTGGGAAATCCGAGTCGTCGACGGGTGCCTCGTCCAGTTTCGCCGCGAGCTTCTGAACAACTGCGAATATACTGGCGTGCTGCGCTGCCAATGCGGGGAGGTCGCCGAGGGCACCGCGAGCAACCGCTTTTCGAATCGCCAATTCAACCGCAAACCTCCGGGTCGATATCGACCGGCTGTTCAGGACGTCTTCACGGTAGCGCGCCCAATACGTCTCGCCGAGCTGGTGGTTGTGCTCGAGCATTGCCACGAAAACTTTGCAGGCCGTGAGCTGAGGCGGCGGCATGGTCTTCACTTTTTCGTTCACCACCGACTCGCTGGCCATTCCAGGCACGATGGGAGCCTGCGGTGGCGAGCTCGGTGAACGTGCGGTTGCCGCCAGCGACAGGAGAATATGCCCGAGGAGCTTCTGGAATTGGAAGGTCGCCAAGTCCTCCGTGAACGGACGCATCTGCGAACACAATTCGATGGCGCGGGCGAACGCATCAACCGCGGTCTTTTTCTCGTTGGCACGCCAGAGGGCGACGCCAGCGTCCGTCTCAAGTCCGGCCTGCCGGACGACCTGTTTCGCCTTTCGGGCAAAGTCAGCTCCTTGCGCGAAGAACTCGGCGGATTCCTTCCAACGTTCGAGTTTGCCGGCCCAGACGCCCGCGCGCTGTAGAGCTAGCATCTTGCCGTGCACTCCGTAGTCCGATTCGTCCCAACGAGGGAACGCCTCACGGATCGTGGCGACGGCCTCGGCATACTGCTTCCGCTGAGCCGCAATCATGGCTCGCTGATCGAACAATGCGGCGAGAAGGCCCGGCGTTGTCGCGGTGAGGCCCTCAAGGGCGCGCTCCGCCCGGTTCTGGTCGTTGAGGTATTCGTTGCAGATCACGGACGCCGCGCGTGCCACCGCGACAGCAATCTCCTCCGAGTTCCACTGCTTGGCGGTAGCACCTGCGGCGGCCAGCCATGCAAGGAGGGACTCCCAGTCCGGAGACGCTTTTTCCGATTCGTCGAGCCAGGTCTTATCCCAACTGAGGAAGAAGCGGGTGGGCCAAGCGCCGAACGCGCGGAGCAGCGGTCGGCGGCGTTCGTCGGGCAAAGCCGCGAGGGACTCCATCAGCGCGTCTAGGAATTGCCGCCCCTTCAGGTTTACGAGCAGCATGCCGACGAGCGAGATTCTCGCGTGCTCTTGCAGCGGCACGGTCCGCAACATGGGCGGCAGCATGGCCCGGGGGAACCAACCGCTCACGTCGGCTTCCGGCGCCAGCTGTGAGGCGAGAGCCGCCGCCTCGTCGACATAACGCAGCAGGTCACGCGGCTGCACCTGTTTCGCGCAGATCAGCAGCACTTCGCTCAGGAACGCGAAACGCATACCTGGCGTAAGCTCCGACGGCAGGTGCGTCAGCGACCTCTCAGCAGCGGCGATGAACGGAGCGACGTGAGTCGGCAGCAGTTCCGCGGCGACTTGGAACCGGAGCAGATGAATGAATGACGCCTGGATTGGCTTGCCTGAAAACTTCTTCTCCAACTCCGCTTCGGCGACTCCCGTGAGCCAAAGCAGGTGCACGTAGGTTTGGCCCCGCTGCCGCTGCGGAGTGAGCAGAAACTTGGCCGCGATGTCTGCGGCCAGAAGCGCGTTTGGGGCGTCAACCGCGTGCTGCAACGCCCGCGCCGCGTCGTGGACATAGACGGGAGCATTTTCCAGCCGAGCGACAGCGCACGCCACCTCCAGGTCAGCCCTCCGCGCCGGTGAAAGGGTCGCCGTGCTGTCGTCCAGCAGAGGCGAAAGCCGATGGTAGCCGCTGGCGTCGCCCGGTTCGATCCAAGGGCCGAGGAGGGAATCGAACCGAAACGCCGCGCCCTGCAGCCGTTCCAGTTTTTCGGCGAGTGCGAGCGCCTGGTCGCGTCGGAACGTGCTGCCCATCACGCTCAGCCGGGTTAGCAATTCGAGCTCTTCGCTCGACAGGCGGGCGACCAAGCGCCGCGCCTGGGCACGCTCCGATTCAATCGTGGTCGCCGAATCGCGGAACGTCTGCCCATCGAACTTTGGCCAGCCGTTCTGCTGCAACCAGAGGCAGGCCGCGTGCACCAGTTGAGGATGTCCGTCGGTATGAAGGTGCACCGCGGTGCCCCAAACTGCCGCCCGCTTCGGGTCGGTGCACCCGAGTTCTGTTGCGAAACGCGTGATTTCGTCCGCTTCCATGCGCGGAGCGGTAATTGGCGTGATGTCTATCCAACCCAGCCCCGCGATTTCGGTCGCGGTCAACGGCCTTTGCGCAGTGATGATAATCTGTCCGTCTCGCGCGCGAACTAGGAGCGCAATCGCCCGCAGCTGGTGGAGCGCCGCAGTCGTCAATCCCTCGGGCGAAAAGCCATCGAGCACGAGGTTGAACGGGACTCCACGGTGGCGATCCGCGATGCTGAGCACGCGGCGGAACGACACCTGCGCGGCCGGACCTGGGCATCCTTGTAGATCCAGCCACCACCATGAGCCTGCCATCGATCCCGCCACCTGCTTGGCGAGCGTGGTTTTGCCCATGCCCGTCGAGCCAAACAACACGAGCACGGGTGTTGCCGCCAAGTGTCCACGGAGTTTGACGACCAGTTCCGGCCGTTGGAGGAGCTGAACGGGCAGAGGCGGCAGGTTCAGTTCGTCGGAGGGAGCCTCCCACAGCGCACCGCCCGGGCAAGCACCCGGCGCGGCGGCTCGGGGCAATGCCAGCCCAACCCGCTCGCGATAGTTGACAATGTGCTCTTCGAGAAGGCGCAGCAATTGAGCCCGAGTCAGCGGAACTCGCTCGTGGGCCGCGGCGACATGGACGACGTTAGAGAAAAGTGTGTCGGCGATCCGTTCGGCTTCCGCGACTGACGCTCCGTGGCGATCCTCAGCCAGCACAACCAAACGATTCCGCACCAGCTGTTGGACGTCGCCGCTGGGTTCGCGTCCAAGGTCGAATGTTATCGGCTGCACCAAGCGGGCGAAGAACTCCGTGGCCGACGCTGTGCGCAGGAAATCCCGCACTCCCGGCACCAGCTTCGAGACCACGTGCGAGTCTTCGTGCAGGAAACGCTGCAAGCGTTCGATCGCTTGCGGCTGGCGAGATAGAGCGACCTCTTGCCAGAGCTTTATGCCCGCGATCCCCTCGCCGAGCGGAGCACCCTGTTCCACACCGGCCTCGGCCCGCGCGAGCAAGACGAAGCGCACCGTTCTCTTTTCATGAGTTGTCAGCTCCCAGTAATGATTCAACGCCTCAGTGACCTCTTCTGACCGAAGGGTAAGCGATCGACTCAATCCGGCTTTCGCCTGTGTCGTCGTGGCCGCGTTCGACGTCGTAACTTCGAAATCCTCTGAGGACTCGAGATAAAGCGCCTCGTCGTCACCCAATTCCAGCCAGGCCGAAACGGATAACCACCACTGGAAGATAAACGCCTCCGTAGTCGCCGTGGCCCGGCGACGCTCATCCGCCGGTAGCGGTGGAGGAATATTCGACACGCCCATTCATCATGAGCCACACGTCCGCAGCGCAAGGACGAAGCCACAAGCTGTATAGAGCGGAAGCCCGAAACCATGATCACCCGGATGAGTTCCACGCCTCGGAGAACGCGGGAAATCTCCCGCGCCTCAGTGCGGGTCCGGCACCCGGTGGATCGTGCCGCTGATCACGCGCTCGACCTCGGCGCCGGTGGAGTCCTGCAGGCGGGCGGTGATTTCGATGATGTGCGTGGGCGCGAGATCAGGGATCGCGAGGCGCACGGTGCGCGGGTTGGCGAGGAGTTCGGCGCGGTTGACGGGGAGCTGGCGTTGATTGAGGCGTGGGCTGCCGTAGTTGGCGCTGCGTTTCAGGTCCCAGACTTTCACGGCGTAACGCGTGGCGTCGGCGGCGGTGGTGGAGGACAGCGGTTCGCTGAAAGTGAGTTCGAGCGCGCCGGGGAGGACGCGCCACGCGGTCGGCAAGGAGGCGGGTTTGCCTGTCGGGCGCAGGCGGTAGAAGCCGCCTTCCTGTTCGGTCTGCGAAGTGGCCCACGCGGAGAGGCCGGCGAGGTAGAGCTGGCCGTTCTCCGGATGCACGCGGCCACGCATGATGCCGGTGGGGAAATCGGGGATCGGCAGGCGGCAGAGCGCGCCTTGCGCGGTGGCGCCGGTGCCGTCGGTGACGACAATTTCGAGGCGGCCCTGGCCGTAGGAGAGGTTAAGCAGCGCGCCGTTGAGCGGGCCCCAGGCGGCGTGGTTGAGCCAGAGGAGTTCGGCGGGCGAGCGGTCGGTGGCTTTGTCCACCCAGAGGAGCGGCGGGGCCATCGCGGTGTCGGCGGTATCGGCGGGCGCTCCCCCACTCCACATGTTGCCGAAAAAACTTCCGGGCGTGACGCGGTTGATGCGGTTCATCGGCATCCAGTGGCCTTCCTGGTCGGTGACGAAGAACGAGCCATCGGGGTTGAGGCACACGCCGTTGGCGGCGCGGAAACCGTTGGCGAGGATCTCGGTCGTCGCGCCGTCGGCGGGGATTTTCAGGAGCGTGCCGTGCTGCGGGACGAGCGCGGTGCGGGCGTGGCGCGCGCTCTTGGCGTAGTAGAAATTTCCCGCGGCGTCGGTCTGCAAGCCCATCGCGAACTCGTGAAAGTGATCGGTGACCTGGTGGTCGCTGTTCACGCTCTGGTAGTAGTCGGTCTCGCCGTCGCCGTTGATATCGAGGAGCACGACGAGCTGGTCGCGGCACATGACAAAAATCTCGGGGCCGCGGAGCTTGAGGCCGAGCGGTTGATAGAGGCCCGAGGCGATGCGCCGCCACGTGACGGTCGCGGGCGCGCCGTCGATGCCCTCGACGCGCCACACGTCGCCGTCCCAGGTGCAGACGAAGGCGGACTTGCCGTCGGGCGCGAAATCGAAGCCGCCCGGGCGCACTCGCGCGCGCCACGGATTGGTCTGCGGCAGCGTGAAGCGCTCCCACGCAAACGCACCCTCGGTCGCGCTGCGCACGACGGGCGTTTCGATTTTCTCGGGCCAGAGCGCGGGGCCGCCGCGCGTGAACGGCGCGAGGTCGCGCGGCGGGGCGGCGGTGGCGGCGAACGCCTCGAGCGCCGCGGTGTTCGTGCCGGCTTTCGCGATCCGCAGCGCGAGGCGCACGGGCGTGGCGGCGGCGGGGATGCGCAGCGTGATGAATCGCTCGTCGCCCGCGAGCGCGAGGGAGGGCGGGCCGGACAGCGCCACGGTGGCGCCGGTGTTGGCCACGCGCACGATGAGATCGCGGGTGGATTTTCCGACGTTGAGCGTGCGGACGATTACCGGCTGGCCGTCGAGCGACTCGAGGTCGTGGCTCTCGAGCACGCCGGTGTCGCCCACGGTGTAGTAAACCGCCACGTCGTCGCCGAGGCGGAAGAGCCCGCGGTAGCGCAGCCACGCGCGCGGGAGCGGGCCGTAGCGGCGGCCATCGGCGCCGACCACGCGGGCGTCGTCGAACGTGCCGGTCGCGGGATTGGCCCAGCCGGGGCCGTCGGCGGTCTCGAACTGCGGCTCGCCGATCGTGCGCGGATGGACGACGTGGCGGCTGTTGAAGTTAATTCCCTCCCAGTCGATGAAGCCCTCGCCGGTCCACGCGCCGGCGATGCGCGCGGTGTCGTGCTCGAAGACGAGCCACGCCTTGCCCGCGGAGATGCCGCCCGCGCCGGCGTCGAGGCGCACGGCGATGCCCTTGTAGGCGAGGTTCGCGTCGGGCGTGAGCGAGTCTTGCTTGGCGAACGGGAGTTTCGCGGCCTCGGCGCGGCGGGCGGCGTCGGCCAGCTCGAAGGTCCCGATGAGAAACGGCCCGTAGTCCATCTCGCGCCACGGCTCGCGCTTCACCGGCACGGGGCCGGTCGAGTCGCCCTTCGGCAGGCCGGCGAGATACGCCTCGGTGACGGCGACGTAGTGCGACGGGTTGTGCTTCGCGAGGAAGGTTTCGCGGAGGTAGTGGATGACGTCGTATTTTTCACGCGGCACGAGCTGCGGCTGCGGCGCCATCAAGCGCCAGCCCTGGGTGAGCGTGCGGTAGAGCGTGTGCGGATCGGCGCCGTGGGCGAATTTGCCCTCGGCGAAACGCAGCGCATTGGGGATCGAGCCGGCGAGGTTGAGGTCGCCGTGGCAGCTGTGGCAGTGGAACTGGTACATTTTTTCGCCGCGCGCGAGCGAGGCCTTGTCCCAGCCGCGGATCAGGCGCGCGTGGTCGAGCGACTTTTCGTAGTCGGGCAGCGCAGTCTCGGGCAGGAGCGGCGCGCCGGGCGGGAGGGAGGAGTCTTGCGCGGTCGCGGCGTGAGCGAGCAGCGCGAACGCGGGAAGGAAAAAGCGGAAGCGAGCCATGGGGAATCAGCGAACAAACGGAGGGATTGGGGCAGGTGCCTGCTGGCAGGAGATTCCGCCGATCAATCCCTTCGCCTGCAAGCAGGCTCCTGCCGCAAAACACGGCAGTGGATCAGTTTGCTTCTGATCAAAACTGAGGGAGCGGCCTGACCGCGCGACACGTCGGGGCGCAAAGCCCCTCCGCAACCAAACTAAGCCGCTACCGGACGTTGGGATCAGAACGTGAACCGCGCCGTGAGGGTGTATTTGCGGCCTTCGGCGATCGACCAGACGGGGATCGTGCCGTCGGGGTTGATCACGGCGGGCACCATTTCGTCCTCGGTGAGGAGATTCCGGACGTTGAGCTGGAGCTTGAAGCCGTATTTGCCGCGGAGAATCTTGGTGCCGTAGGAAACCCACGCGTCGTAGCGGGTCTCGGACGGGCCGTAGTAGGGATTGCGGACGTCGGAGATGCGGATGTCGCCGGGCTGCGCCGCGGCCCCGGCGGGGATGGGCGTGAGATCGGCGCGGAAGTTGGCGAGCGGATAGCCGAGCGCGGATTTGTCGAGCCAACGCACACCGCCGCCGACGCCGAAGCCTTTCAGGCGCTCGCCCTGAAACTCGTAGTTGCCGACGAAATTCGCGCGCCAGCGGCGGAGTTCGTGGACGGCGGCGCCATCGGCCGAGGCGGCGATGTTGTAGGGGTTGAGGACGTTTCGCTGGAAGGCCACGCCGAACATATTGATGTCGGTGCGGCTCCCGAGGAAGTTGATCGCGACCTGCGAGAGCGGGATCTGGTAGGTCCAGTCCTTGCGCCACTCGGTGGCGAGGGGATCGCCCGAAGCGGTGGGGGTGTTGAAAATCAGGGCGCGGGTGACAGCGCCGGTGTTGCTGCGGACGGATTTTTGCTCGGAGACGTTGAAGAGGAAGGAGAGGCCGCGCGTGGGGCGGAACATGAGCTCGATCTCGGTGCCCTTGGTGACGAAGTCGCTGGTGTCCTGCACGCCGGGGTTGGTGGAGGCGGGCGTGCCGTTGTTGAGCCGCCAGTTGAAGAGCTGGAGCAGTTCCGCGGGCGGCGCGACGTAGCCAACGGGGAAACCGCCGGGGCCGGCCGGGATCCAGCGATTCAAAACGGCGTTGTAGGCGGCCGTGTGCATGCCGACGATCTGCGCGGCGAGGCCGCCGACGGAGCCGTTGAAGCTGCCGGTCTGCGTCGTCTCGAAGAAGTTCAGCCGGGCGCTGAGCTTGCCGTCGAACACCTCGAGGTAGAGGCCCTTTTCCTTGGTGATGCCCGCGGGCGGGGCGATGGCGGTGCCGAAGGCATTGACGGTGCGGCCGGCGGGCGGGCTGAAGTTTTCGGACTCACCGTAGTAAACGTTGAAGGCGGAGACGACCGGGATGCGGCGGAGCCATTTCTGCGGGGTCTTGGCGACGCCGCTCCAAGCAAAGAGCGTCTCCTCGAAGTTCTGCGGGACGATCGAGGGGTTCTCGATCGAGAAGGACGGATCATCGACGAGCGCGTAGTTTTCGCCGTTGGCGATGATCGGGGCGTTGATGCCGCGGATGGAGGACTTCTCTTTGCGCCAGCCGACCGTGGAGACGAGGGTGTCGGAGAGCCAGTGGCTCTGGAACGAGAACGCCTGGGAATCGAGGATGCGGCGGTTGAGTCCGGCGCCGGTGGCCGTGTTGGTCACGCGCTCGTCTTCGCGGCGGAGGTCGATGGGCGTGTAGAAGGGAGCGTATTGCGCCTGCTGCGAGACGGCGGCGGACGGCGCGGGCGTGCGGGTGAGGACGACGCCCTGGCCGGTCACAGCCTGGTGGAAGTTCATGAGGTTGGCGCGCAGGCCGGAAAGGTGGGCGCCGGCGGGCGTGTCGACATTGGCGAGCGAGGGCCCGAGGTAGATCCAGGCCACGGGCTCTTTGCTCTGCGGGGCGGAGCGGCTCTGGTTGTTGCCGTTGACCCAGAAGTCGGGCGTGTAGAACAGGCTGCCGCCGGAGTGGTTGCGGGTGGAGAGTTCCTCGCGCTGGGCGAGCAGCGAAAACACGTGCCGGCCGAGGACACGGCCGAAGCGGCCGGATACTTTTTCCTGGAGATTGAGTTCGTAGAAGAGCTTCGCGCGCGAGGTCTCGATCTGCTGCCGGTTGTAGCTGGCCCCGCCGGCTTCGGAAATGAAGGGGCGGCCGAAATTGGGATTCGGCTCGCCGGTCCACATCCGGGTGTTCACGTCGATCGAGATGTAGGGCGCGGCCTCGTTGATGAGATTCTGGAGGCTCTCGGTCCAGCGCTGGCGGTTGAACGCGAGTTCGAAGCCGAGGGTGCCGCGGAGGAGCAGCTGCTGCAGCGAGACATCGATGGCTTCGAGCCGGGATTTCTGCTCGGAGTTGGGGCCGACGACGAGGTGGTTGAAGAAATCGAAGACGGACGGGTCGGTCAGGCTCTCGGACGTGTAGAACGCCTGATCGGGGAAGGCGTAGTCGAGGCGGATGCGGGCCATGTCGCGGGAGCCGGCGTGCTGCGCGGTGTTGGTCAGGCCGGACCAGGGGAAATAGACGTTGTTGGAGACCATGGCGCGGCCGAGCACGGTCTGGCCGGCGGGTGAGCTCGGGATGGTGTCGCGCGGCGCGGTGGCGTCGGGGTTGGCAAAGACGAAAGTCGCGGAGCGGTTGACCTGCTGGATGGTGCCGATCGTGGCGGTCCGCAGGGCGGCGTTGAACAGGCCGGGATTGATGCCGGGATCGTAGGTGACCTTGGCGCGAGCGCCGAGCGCCTTGAGGCTGTCGGGCAGCGTGGCGTCGAACCACGACGACAGGCGGTCGGCGGGCGGCAGCACGCGGGGATTGTTTGAGACGATGCGGCCGCGCTCGTAGGAGGCGCGGATGACCGTGGAGTCGAGGATGCCGCGCTTGCGCAGCGGGGCGACGTCCCAGGTGGCGGCGGCGTATTTGCGCTCGGTGTCGGTGAAGGCGAACTCCTGCTGGTATTTCTCCTCGTCCTTCACCGCGGCGACACGCACCGCGAACTCACCGCGGCGCGGGGCGGCGTTGTAGTCGAAGGTCAGCCGATAGCTGCCATAGCTGCCGACGGAGGCCTCGACCTCACCGCGCGAACGCTGGAGTTCCGCGGCGACCGTGGAGGTGTTGATGATGCCCGCGGGGCTGCCGACGCCGAAGAGGAGGGCGTTGGCGCCACGGTTGATCTCCACGCGGTCGGTGTTGTAACCGTCCATCGGAATGAGGGAGCGGTAGAAATTGCGGGCCTGCGTGGCCTCGGCGAGACCGCGCACGCGGGTGCCGGTGGGGCCGTTGCCGAGGGTGGGTTCGGAGGCGAAGCCGCCGCCGGCCGGAGTGACGCCGGAGTAGTTTCCGCCGAAGCCCCGGACCTCCATGTTCGTCTGGTAAACGAGGATGTCGCTCAGGTTCTTGGAGCCGGTGTCCTCGAGAAATTTCGAAGTGATGACCGAGACCGAGGCGCCGAGATCAGTGAGCTTGGTGCGCAGGCCGGTGCCGGCTAGCGATTCGCTCGCCTCGTAGCCGACGTCCTTGGCCGAGGTGATCGTGAACGGCGAGAGGACGATGGTCTCGTCGCCACCGGCCGCCGCGGGCCGAGGTGCGCCACTGCCTGGGGGGAGCGTTTGCGCGACGAGATCGGCAGTGAAGAACGCCACGGCGAGAAGCAGCGCGCAGGGGCGGAGAGAGCGGCAAGCAGCCGCGACGGGGTGGGTGGTGGGGCGAATCATGATGGGGAAAGCGGGGCCGCAGGCGCCCCGGAGAGCACCACTCGGCACCCCGTAAGGTCGCGCGGGGGGATTTTCGGACACAAAAAAGCGCCGCCCCAAGGACGGCGCTCGCTGGTTCCGACGGAGGCGGGCCTCTCGGTGCTGGGTCAGCTTGGTTGTGGGAGGGGCTTTATGCCCCGACGGGTCGCGGAGTAAACCCGCTCCCACAGTTTCGATGAGAAGCAAACTGATCCACTGCCGGCCTCTCAGCGCTTCTCCCCCGGCTCGGGCGGGCGCGCGGCGAAGCGGCCGCTGGGCTTCGCGGGATCGTAGGCGGCGTTGGGCGTGGGGAATTTCGCGCCGACGTTTTTCTGCCACGCCTGCAATTCGGCGCGCAGGGTCTTCACGCGCGCCGGCTCGGCGGCGGCGAGGTTCTTCGTTTCGCCGGGATCGGCGCGGAGGTTGTAGAGTTCAAGTGCGCCTTCCTCGAACCACTCGATGAGCTTCCAGTCGCCACGGCGCACGGCCGCGCCGGGCGCGCCGCCTTGGTTGCCGTAGTGCGGGTAGTGCCAGAAGAGCGCGCGGTCGGGCAGCGCCCGAGCCTCGGTGAGCAGGGGCAGGAGGTTCACGCCGTCGGCCGGCAGATCGGCGGCGGGCTTCACGCCGGCGACCGCGAGGAACGTGGGAAAAAAATCCGGGCTGCTCACCGGCGTGTCGATCACCTGGCCGGGAGCGATGCGGCCGGCCCAGCGCACGATGAGCGGCTCGCGCACCCCACCCTCGTAGAGCCAGCCTTTGCCGCCGCGCAGCGGAAGATTCGAGGTCGGCCAGCCCTCGCTGGTCGAAAGGCCGCCGTTGTCGCTGGTGAAGACGACGATGGTCTCGCGCTCGAGATCGTGATCGCGAAGGGCCTGCATGATCGTGCCGACGGCCTGGTCCATCGCCTCGACCATGCCGGCGTAGATGGCGTGGTTCTGCGTGAGGCGCACATCGCGCTCGCCTTCGCGGGCCCACTGCGTCGTGGGGGCGAGGCGGCGGCGCTTCTCCTCGTATTTCGCGCGGAGATCGGCGCGCGCCATCAAGGGCGTGTGGACATCGTAGAACGGCAAATAGACGAGGAACGGCTGCGCCTTGTTCTTCGCGATGAAGGCCGCGGCCTCGCGCGCCAGGCGGTCAGGGAGATGCTCGCCCTTCGGGCCGTCGGGGATGCTGGCATTGCCGTAGGGCGAAAAATATTTGTCGCCGCCGTAGGGGCCGCCGCGGTCATTGCCCCCGAGGTTGATGTCGAACCCCTGGTCCTCGGGCCAGCGGCCCTTGGGGCCGAGGTGCCATTTGCCCGCGAAAAACGTCGCGTAGCCCGCGGGCTTCAGCGCCTCGGCGAGGGTCGTCTCGGCGAGCGCCAGCTCAGTCGTGTAGGGCGCAGGAAGGAGGCGGGTGTTGCGTTTCCAAGCCGGCGGCTGCGGCGCGCCGATGAAGTCCGTGATGCCGGTGCGCTGCGGATATTTTCCGGTGATGACGCTCGCGCGCGTGGGCGAGCACACCGGGCACGCGGCATAGGCCGAGGTGAAGCGTGCGCCCTCCTTGGCGAGTTTATCGAGATGCGGCGTCTCGTAGAACGTGCTGCCGTAGGAGCCGAGGTCGCGCTGCCCAAGATCGTCGGCGAGGAGGAAGACGATGTTGGGCGGGCGGGAGGCGGCGGAAAGGACGGTTGAAACGGCACCAAGGGCCAGGGCGAGGCGGAGGAGGCGAGATATGATCATGGGGCGGCACCGGCATCGCCGCAAATGCCAGCGCTCGGTGCAAAGGAAAACTCGCCCCGCTCGCGCGTGCTGCCCTCGAACTCCGCGGCCCCGCGCGCCGCGGACGCTACGCCAGAATCGCCTTCACCACGTGCGCTTCCTCGACGCCGGTGAGGCGGGTGTTGAGGCCGCGGAATTTGTGCGTGAACCGCGCGTGGTCGATGCCGAGGCAGTGCAAAATCGTCGCGTGCAGGTCGCGCAGGTGAACGGGATTCTCCGTGATGTTGTAGCAGAAATCGTCGGTCGCGCCGTAGGTCATGCCGCCCTTGATGCCGCCGCCCGCGAGCCAGACGGTGAACGCCCGCCCGTGGTGATCGCGGCCTGCGGCGGGATCGCCGAGCTTGCCCTGGCTGAAGACCGTGCGGCCGAACTCGGTCGCAAAGACCACCAACGTGTCCTCGAGCAGGCCGCGTTGCTTGAGATCCTTGATCAGCGCGGCGGTGGGCTGGTCGATGTCGCGGCACTGGTTCGGCAATTGCCGCGCGAGCGCGATGTGCTGATCCCAGCCGCGGTGGAAGAGCTGGACGAAACGCACGTCGCGCTCGAGCAGGCGGCGCGCGAGCAGGCAGTTGGCGGCGTAGCTGCCGGGCTTGCGCACCTCGGGACCGTAGGCGTCGAGCGTCGCGGCGGACTCGCCGGAGATGTCGGCCAGCTCCGGCACGGAGGTCTGCATGCGAAACGCCATCTCGTAGGCGTCGATGCGCGCGATCGTCTCGGGGTCGCCGAGCTCGGCGGCGCGGGAGTGGTTGAGCGCGGCGAGATCGTCGAGCACGGCGCGGCGCTGCGCGCGTTCCACGCCGGGCGGATTGTTGAGGTAGAGGACGGGATTGGCACCGGGGCGCAGGCCCACGCCTTGGTGTGAGGCAGGCAGGAAGCCACTGCCCCACAGGCGCGAGAAGATCGGCTGGCCGGGATTTTTTCCCGTGCCCTGCGAGACCATCGCGATGAAGGCGGGGAGGTTTTCGTTTTCCGTGCCGAGGCCGTAGCTCGCCCACGCGCCCATGCTGGCGTAGCCGGGGAGCTGGTTGCCGGTGTTGAGATAAGTGATCGCGGGATCGTGGTTAATCGCCTCGGTGTGCAGGCTCTTCACGATGCAGATGTCGTCCGCGATCGTCTGCGTGTGCGGCAGCAGGTCGCTGATCCAGGTGCCGTGTTTGCCGCAGAGCTTGCCGGTTTTCAGCGGGGGCACGACGGGATAGGCGCTCTGGCCGCTCGTCATGCCAGTGAGGCGCTGCGTGCCCTTCACGGACGCGGGGATTTCCTGGCCGGCGTGCCGGTGGAGCATGGGCTTGTCGTCGAAAAGATCGACGTGCGAGAGGCCGCCGCTCTGGAAGAGGCAAAGCACGCGCTTGGCGGTGGGCTTGAAATGCGGGAGACCGGGCTGGCCCTTGGCCTTTGACTCAACGGCCCGCGCGATCGAGGACGACAGGAGGGAGCCAAGCGCGACGCCGCCGATGCCCCGCGCGGACTGGCCGATGAAGGTGCGCCGGGTGAGGTGCGTGAGGTAGTCGGCGAGCGGAGCGGAAGGCTGCATGGTCATCGATACGGGCTGAATTTAGCCACAGAGGGCACGGAGCGCTGACACAGAGAGCACAGAGAAATAAAAGACGCGCGGCGGGGAGTGAATGCTGCCTTGGTAACCCGAGCAGCCGGACGCTGCACGGCCTCCCGCAGCCTCCGGATCGGGCCTCTGTGAACTCTGTGGCAAGATCGAGGGCATGACGCTGTCAGTTCCTCGTGAGGGTTTCGCTGAGGTTGAGGAGCATCGTGGCGACCTGTGCCCAGGCGGCGTGCTCGGCGGGCGGGATGGTTTCGTTGCGCGGGGACTCCCCGACGCTGAGAAAGGCGCGGGCGGCGGGCTCATCCTTCGCGTAGCGGGCGCGCTCGCGCTCGAGGGCGGCGGCGAGCACGCCGAGTTCGCGGAGCTTGGGCGCACGGGAGACGCATTCGGCAAAGGCCCAGCCGAGGCGCGCCGTGTCGTCGCCGGGCCGCGCGAGGATGCGCTCGGCAAACGCGCGCGCGGCCTCGACGAACTGCGGGTCGTTGAGCGTGACGAGGGCCTGGAGCGGGGTCGTGGTGTTGCCGCGCTCGATGGTGCAGACCTCGCGGTTGGGCGCGTCGAAGGCCATCATGCCCGGCGGCGGCGCGGTGCGTTTCCAATAGGTGTAGAGGGAACGGCGGTAGAGTTTCTCGCCGTGGTCCTGCACAAAAGTCTGCGCGGTCGCGGGCGAGCTGCCGTAATGGCTGACCTCGCGCCAGAGGTCGCCGGGGGCGTAGGGATTGACGCTGGGGCCGCCGAGCCGCGGGACGAGCAGGCCGCTCACCGCGAGCGCCTGATCGCGCACGAACTCCGCCGCGAGGCGGAAGCGCGGCCCGCGCGCGAGGAGGCGATTCTGCGGATCGCGCTCGAACTGCGCGGGCGTCGCGACAGACGACTGCCGGTAGGTCGCGCTGGTGACGATCTGCGTGACGAGGCGCTTCACATCCCAGCCGTGCTCCATGAAATCGACGGCGAGCCAGTCGAGCAGCTCGGGATGGCTCGGCCATTCGCCCTGCGCGCCGAAATCAGCGGGCGTCGCGACGAGACCCGTGCCGAAAAACAGTTTCCAGAGGCGGTTCACCGCCACGCGCGCCGTGAGCGGATTCTCGCGCATGACCACCCATTGCGCGAGGCCGAGGCGATCAGCGGGCGCGCCCGCGGGCAACGGCGGGAGCGCGGCCGGCGTGGCGGCGCCGACCTTGAGGGTGGGCTGCGCGTAGTCGCCGCGGTTGAGGATGAACGTGTCGCGCGGCTTGGCGGCTACCTCCATGACCATCGTCGGGAAAGGCTCGGTGAGCGCCGCGAGCCGGTCGCGGAGATTGGCGAGCGCGATGCGGTCGCGCGCGAGTTCCTCGCCTTGCGCCGCGCAATGGCGCCAGAGCGCGTCCGTGATGGCCGGCGTGCGCTGCGCGGCCGGGACGCCGAGCGCGGCGACAATCTCGGCGGGCAGATCCGTGCCGTCGTCGGTGCCGGTGAGGGCGCAGACCTCGATGAGACCGGGGATCATGACCTTGCCGGCGCCGAAGTTGAGCTGGACGGTGAGATACGGCGCGACTGTGGGATCAATCGGGCGGGCGAGCGTGGCGGTGAGATGGACGGGACCTTCCGTGGCGAGATCGGGCGACCAGCCGGAGTCGTTGCGCGGATCGAGGCAGCCGGCGGGCGGATTGGCGGGCTCCCATGAGCTGGCGGTGACGCGGGCGATTTTCTCCAGCTTGTGCAAGTTGACTTGATCGCCGGGCACGGCGTCGGCCGAGAGCGCGACGGCGGTGAGCTTGAACGTGCCCTTCTGCGTCGGCTCGGGCGGCGGCGCCATTTTCTTGGCGGCGTTCTTGCCGGCCGGCTGGCGCGGCGGCGTGGCGCGAGCGGGACCATTCCCCCACCCGCCCAGCGGCAGATCGGGTTGCGGGTGCATGACGAAACGCAGGCCCGTGATCGGGCCGGCGTCGCGCGGCAGCTCGGCGAGGATATCGAACGCCGCAAGATCGCCGGGGTTGCGGAGCTTCACGCGGCCTTCCTCGGTGACCTCGAAGCCCGCTCCGCGGTTGGGCGTCGAGACTTTGGTGGCGCGGAGCGGAAACACGCGGAGCCCCTTCCCTCGCGCCGCGAGGCGGGCCTGCTCCCGCTGTTCCCACGTCGCGAGAATCGCGTCGTCACGGCGGGCGAGGCGCTGCTCGAGCGCGGCGATCTGCTGCCGCAACGCCGGCACCTCGTCGGTCTTCAGGACCGTGCGGGCTTGGATGCTAGGGCCGGGATTCACGCCCGCGTTGCCGTCGAGTCCGCGGTCGGGCAGCGAATTGAAGAACGCGAAGAGACTGAAGTAATCGCGCTGCGTGATGGGATCGAACTTGTGATCGTGGCACTGGGCGCAGGCGAAGGTGAGGCCGAGCACGGCTTCGCCGAGGGTCTTCACGCGGTCGGCGTTGTAGTTGACGAGGTTCTCCTCGGGGATCGTGCCGCCCTCGTGGGTGACCATGTTGTTGCGCTGGAAACCGGTCGCGATGCGCTGCGCCTCGGTCGCGCCGGGCAGGAGATCCCCGGCGAGCTGCTCCACGAGGAATTGATCGTAGGGCTTGTTGTCGTTGAAGGCTTGGATCACCCAGTCGCGCCAAAGCCACATGTGGCGGCCGCCGTCGATGGAGAAGCCGTTGGTGTCGGCGTAGCGCGCGGCGTCCATCCAATCGAGCGCCAGGCGCTCGCCGAAATGCGGGCTGGCGAGCAGGCGGTCCACGAGGCGGGCGTAGGCCTCGGGCGAACGATCGGCGACAAACGCGGCGACCTCGGCCGCCGAAGGCGGCAGGCCGGTGAGGTCGAGCGCGACACGGCGGATGAGCGTGGGACGATCGGCGGGTGCGGACGGGGTGAGGTTTTCCGCGGCAAGTTTCGCCCGCACGAAGGCATCGATGGGATTCGAGGTAAGGTGGAGAGAAGGAGAGACGGAGAGAGGGGGAGAAGTTGTGGTTTCTCCGTCTCTCCTTCTCTCTGTCTCTCCATCTACGGCGGAAGTCATGTGTGGCAGAGCGGACTTCACCGGCGCGACCAACGACCAGTGCGGTGCGTAAACCGCGCCCTGCTCGATCCAAGTCTTCAGTTTCTGTTTTTGCGCGTCCGTCAGCTTCAGGTGCGACTCGGGCGGGGGCATGACTTCGTCGTCATGCGGGCTCGTTATGCGCTGCCACACCTCGCTCGCGGCCGGATCGCCGGGCTTGATGCGGGTGATGCCCTCGCGCGTCGCGTAGGCCGACTCGGCGAGATCGAGGCGCAGCTCCGCTTTGCGGCCCTTTTCATCGAAGCCGTGGCACGCGAAACAATTCTCCGCGAGGATCGGGCGGATGTCGCGGTTGTAGTCCAGCGGGGCCGCCCCGAGTGAGGCGGCCGAGGCAAACAACCCGGCGGCGGCGCACAGGCGAAATCGGGTGAGAAGGGGCATCGACGGATGGCGCAGAGCGCCAGCCCAAGGAAATCGCGCGCGTGCAGGTGCGCAAGCGCGCGGTTCTCGGCCCCCCCAGGCTCCGGCCTCAGCGTCGGAACATCGCGTGCTGCGGATCGCCACCGCTCAGCGTGTAGGCGAGGAGGTCGAGGACCTCGTCCTTCGTCAGCATGTTGAGCAGGCCGGGAGGCATCGGGGAAATGTGCGAGGGCTCGATGCTCTTCACTTCCTTGCGGTCCACACGGGTGAGGTTGTTGGGCTCGGAGGGATCGGTGTTGATGACGACGGTGTCGCCTTGGAGGTTGGTGACGACGCCGACGACGGTGGTGCCGTCGAGCTTGGTGAGCACGCTGGGGACGAACTGCTCGTTGATCTCCTTGCTCGGGTTGATGATTTGGTCGAGCAGGTCGTGCGCGCTGTAGCGACCGCCCGCGCCGGTGAGATCGGGGCCGGTCATGCCGCCCTCGTTGCCGAAGCGGTGGCAGGCGAAGCAGGCCGTCGCGCCAAACATCTTCCGCCCGCGTTCGAAGTTCCGGCCGCGCATGCCGTTTTTCGCGGCGGCGCTCAGCTCGTCGAGCGTCCAGTTGGTGGGCGTGCGGCCGGCAAAGACGTCGCCGAGGTTCTCCAGGACGGATTTCCGCTCGGGCTTGCGCGCGAGGAGGTCGGCGAGCGTGGTTTTCTCCGCGGCGGTGAAGGTGGCGAGGGCGTCGTTGCGGATGAACTCGATGAACTTGTCGAAGCTTGCGCCGCCGCGGTAGTTCACCGCCTTGAGCAGCCACTCAAGGTAGGCGGTGCGGGTCGCAATCGTCCAGCCGGCCTTCAGCATGCGCAGCGACCGGGCATACTCGAGCTGCTCCTCCTGCGTGGGGGCGGACTGGATGAGGGCGATCGCCTTGGCAGCGACCGTCGGAGACTGGAGATGGACGAGGGTCTCGCAGAGCAGCCAATTCTCCTCGCGGGACTTGGCTGGGAAAAGCGGATCGAGTTTCGCGATGAGTGACTTGACGGTCGCGTCGTCGGGCTGGCCGAAGCGGTTGAGCACGATCTGGATGGTGCGGAGGTGCGTGAGGCGGCACGTGGCGTCGAGCTTGGCGTAGTCGATCTTCAGCAGCGCGGCGAGAAGGGCGGCGCGGCGGGCGGTGTCAACCGGAGGAGTCTCGGCCGTGCGATGCGACGGGCAAACGCCCGTGGCGTGGGCGAGCGCGAGCAGCGCCTCGACCTGGATCGCGGGATCGCGCTCGGCGAGGGCTTTGCCCGCCCAAGTCGCAACCGGCTGATGCTCGATCGCAATGCGCGCGGCCCAGCGGATGTGGCGATCGGCGTGAGCGAGATGGGGCCAGGCTTTGGCGAGGGCCGCCGGATCCTTTTTGCCGTGGAAAACCTCAAGCGAACGGCGCAGGTCGCGCGCGGGACTGGGCGCAGGATTCTCCGTGTCCGGAGCGGTGGACTCGGTGCCGCGGTAGGTCACGCGATAGACGCCGGACTGCACGCGGCGGCCGCCGATGGCGAAATACATCGCGCCGTCCTTCGGGTTGATGATCGCGTCGGTGAGCGGAAGCGGCGTGCCGGAGATGAACTCCTCCTTGGTCCCGGTGTAGCTCGCGCCGTCGGGCGTGAGGTGGACGGCGTAGAGCTTGCCCCAGCTCCAATCGAGGGCGAAGAGCGCGCGCTGGTATTTGACCGGGAACTTGGCGCCGTAGCCAAAGACGGTGCCGGTGGGCGAGCCGGGGCCGACATTCACGACCGCGCCGAGGTTGTCGGGGTAGAACTCGGGCCACTTCCCCGCCCCGTTGCGCCAGCCATACTCGCCGCCGCTCGTCACATGGTTGATGCGCGTGGGGCGATACCAGGAGGTGTTGAAGTCATACTCCATGTCGGCGTCGTAGGTGAAGAGCTCGCCGTCGCGATTCACCGAGGCATCGAAGATGTTGCGGAAACCGGAGGCGTAGGCCTCGAAGGATTTTCCGTCGGGCGTGAAACGGTAGATGATGCCGCCCGGCGCGAGCACGTCGCGATTGTGGCCACGGCCATCGGGCATGCGCGGCAGGAGGTGATCCTCGCCCCAGTGGCGCGGGACTTGGGAGGTCGGCGCGAATTCGGTGGGCTTGGCGTTGTTGCCGGAAATGAGGAAAAGCGCCTGGCCGTCGGGCGTCGGCACGATGGCGTGCACCCCGTGATCGCCGCGTGACTGAAACGCGCGGAGCAGCTCGACCTTGTCGAGGCGGTCGTCGCCATCGCTGTCCGTCACGCGATAGACGCCGCTCTGGAACTTCTGCTCGTAGTCGTTGACGCCGGCGTAGAGCGCGCCGAAGGCAAACACCATGCCGTTGATCGCGCGGATCTGGGCGGGCATCTGCTCGACGGCGGAGCGCTCGAGAGTCTTGCCGGGCGCCGGCGGCGTGAAGCGGTAGAGCCCGCCGTATTGGTCGCTCGCGTAGATGCGGCCCTTGTCGTCGGCGCAGAGGTTGACCCACGAGCCCTGCTCGACGCCGGGCACGGAGTAGATGAGCTCGACGGCGAAGCCGGGCGCGACCTTGAGGCGGCTAACGGGCGTGGCCTTGTTCTCGTTAATCGCCGGGCCGACGGTGGCGGGCCGTTCGGGACCGGCTTTTTTCTTCGCCGCATCGGCGGCGAGGCAGTGCACCGAGGTCGCCAAGCAAGAGGCGACGAGTAAAAGACGGGATAGCTTCATGGGAGGTAAAACGAAGACGCAGCGGGGACGAAAAGAACCCGGACTGTCGCCAGCTGTGACGCGAGGGCAAGCGCCGTCTATTCGGCTTTCTTTTTGCCTTTCTTCGCCGCGGCTTCGGGCGCGGCGGGCGCAGGATCGGTGAGGGCGAGCACGCGCGTCTCCTCGGTGTGCTTCTGCCAGAGCGCGGCCAGTTCGCGGACTTTGTCCGGGCGCGCGGCGGCGAGGTTGTTCGTCTCACCGCGGTCAACGGCGAGGTCGTAGAGTTCCCACGGGGCATCCTTGAGCGCGACGAGTTTCCAATCGCCGCGGCGGAGGGCGCGGTTGCCCTCGTGTTCCCACCAGATGTAGTCGTGCGGCACCGCGGCATCGCGGGCGAAAGCCGGGACGAGGCTGCGCGCCGGCGACGGCGGGACGGCGTGGCCCTTGATCGCGGCGGGTTTGGTGACGCCGGCGAGCTCCAGCACGGTTGGCACCACGTCGATCAGATGGACGGGCGTGCGGCGCAGTTCGCCCCGGGCCTTGATGCCCACGGGCCAGTGCGCGATGAAGGGCGTCGCGATGCCGCCCTCGTGGACCCAGGTCTTGTGGCGGCGGAAAGGCGTGTTGCTCGCGCTCGACCAACCGGGCCCGAGGCAGAGGTAGGTTTTCGCCGAGCCCATCGGCGCCGCCGGATCGTGGCCGTCGCCCCGCACCATGATTTCGGCACTGGCACCGTTGTCGGAGGCGAAAAGGATGAGGGTGTTCTCGTAGGCGCCCATGGCCTTGAGCTGCGCGATCACGCGGCCGATCTCCTGGTCCATGCGGTCCACCATCGCGGCGTGGATGGCCATCTTGGTGGCTTGGAACTCCCGCTGCGTGGGCGTGAGTTCCGTCCACGGCACCGGGCGGTCGATCTCACCGGGGCCGAGCTTCGCGATGTCGGCCGGAAAGGCGTAGGGCGGACCGACGTCGCGCTCCATCGCGGGCAGCGCGTGCGAGACGAGGTTCATCTTTTTCTGCCGCGCGTAACGGGCCTCGGCGATGGCGTTCCAGCCGGGCGCGTAGGTGTCGCGATATTTGGCGATGTCGGCCGCGGGCGCGTGCAGCGGGAAATGCGGCGCGGTGAAGCACAGGTATTGGAAAAAAGGGAGGCCGGGAAATTTCTCCGCGTGTTCGCGCAGGTATTTGATCGAATGGTCGGCCGTCGAGACGGTGACGTAGTAGTCCGGCGTCTGCGTGAGCGGGCGCTCGTCATCGGTGTTGCCGGGGGCCTTGAAGAAATTGTTCTGCCCGGTGCCGATTTCGAAGCTGTGGTCGAAGCCATTGCCGAGTGGCCGGCCGTCGATGTGCCACTTGCCCACATGGTGGTTGCGGTAGCCGGCCGGGCGCAGGAACTCGGTGACCAAGGGCGCCCAGCCGGGGCGGATGCCGCGGTTGCCCCCGCCGCTCGGGACACCGGGCACAACATCGCGCCGCACCTGCTGCGCGTAGAAGCCAGTCATGATGGCGGCACGCGAAGGCCAGCAACGGGCAGTGCTGTAGCCTTGGGTGAAGCGCAGCCCGCCCTGGGCGAGCGCGTCGAGGTGCGGCGTCGCAATCTCGCCGCCGTAGCAGCCAAGGTCGGAGTAACCAAGATCGTCGGCGAGGATGACGAGGAAGTTGGGCGGCGCGGCGTGAAGCAGGTTCAGCGAGACCAGCAGGCCGATAACGAGGGCGATGCGCTTCATGTGAGAATGAAATATCCACCGATCTACGGCACGAACGGAAACAGCCGCTTCAGCTCCGTCTTGTCGGGCTGCGTGCCGTATTCGCAGATCTCGAAGGCCTCGGCGTGCTTCACTCTCGCGGCGGCGTCGCCGGGATACCAGGCGGCGAGTTCCTTGGCGAAGCGGGCAGTGGTGGCGGTGAAGCGGCGCGAGAAATTTTCCCGCACCTGCCGCTGGCGCTGCGCCTGGCCGGCGGGATCGGCGGGATAGAGGCCGGCGTGGCCGTTGGCGCCGCCTTCGGCGAACTGCGAAATCATCACGGCGAGCGCGTCGAGTTTCTTCTCCACGACGGCGTCGATGCTCACAATCACGTCGGCGCGCGAGGGGGCGGGTTTTAGGAAGCGGTCGGTGTAATACATGAACACCGGGTTCTTCTTCATCGCCGGCACGTCCGGGCAGAAGAAGGGCACGGTCACCATGAACGCGGCGTCCTGCACCAGCACGCCGGTGTAGCGGTGATCGGGGTGGTAGTCGTTGGTGCGGGGGCCGAGCACGAGGTCGGCGTTCCACCGGCGGATGAGGCGCGTGAGCGTGCGGCGGTTCTCGAGCGTGGGCTCAAGTTCGCCGTCGTGGTTGTCGAGCACGACGCCCTGCACGCCGAGGATCGCGTGCGCGGCGTCGACCTCCCGCTTGCGGCGAACCGCGAGCGGGCCGCCGGCCTCGCGCCAGTGGCCAATGTCGCCGTTGGTGACGGAGACGAGCAGCACGTGGTGGCCGGCCCGGGCCCAAAGGGCGGCGGCGCCGCCGAGCTGGATCTCGCAGTCGTCGGGGTGCGCACCGAAGGCGATGATGCGCAGCTTGCCGTCGCCGGCCGGCGGCATTTTCACGCCGGGAATCTCGGCAAAGACGGCCGGCGCGAGAGCAAGGGCCAGGAGCGGAAAAAGTGAGCGGAGGTGCATGGCGTTATTTCTTTTTCTTCTTTGCGGCGGCGGCCTTGGCGGCGGCTTCGGCGGCGGCGCGTTTATCATCGAGGTTGAGATCGAGCTGCGCGGGATCGAGGGCAACCTGCACGCCGCCGACTGGCACGGACACGCGCGCGGCCCAGAGGATGCCGTTGAGGACGAGCGTGCGCTGGCTCGCGTAAGCCCAGCTCGCGTGCAGGTCCGCGCCGGTGAAACCGAAACCGCGGCCGGTGCCGCCCGGGCGTTCGTAAGCCCATGCGATCACCTCAGTGCGGCCGGGGTGTTTCTTGGCGTCGGCGGTGGAGCGGGATTTGTCGGGCACGGCGCCGGTGAGGAGCGGCACGGCGCCGGGCGCGAAGTGCAGGTTGTAGAGCCAGCCGTCGGCGGGCGCGGCAAAGGGCCTCACCCCACGCGTGACCTCGTGGGCGGGAATCTGCGTGAAGTCCATGTCCCAGTGGCCGCGGCTGCCGATATCACTGTGAAACACGCCGCCCAGCCAGCCCTTGATCTTGGCCCCGTCGGGTCCAGCGGGAAAATCCATCCCTTGGTGCAACAGCACGAGGCCGGCGCCGCTCTCCATGAGCTGGGATAATTTCGCCCAGCGCTCCGGCGTGGCGAAGGGCTGCTTGCCGCCGCCGTCGCCGAAATAGACGACGCACTTCGCGCCTTCGAGCACACGCTCGTTCGTCGGCCAGTCGCGCGCCATCACGGGCCAGACGCCAGGCTGCTGCTTCAGCCACTCCATGAGCAGCGCGCAACCGGCGAAATACTCGTGCGCCATCGCCTTGCTGCTCGGCCCGCCGGCGAGCAGCACAATCTTCGCGAGGCCGGGCCGCGGGGCATCGACCTCGAGAGGGACGAGGGATTGGTCGTAGGAGGGGGCGGCGGCGGCAAACGTGGCTGACGCAGCGAGGATCAGGAGACGGAGGTGCATCGGAGCAAGACGGAGAGAGGGAGGGATGGAGAGACGGGGAGAAGAAGCCCAGCGATTCGGGAGCGCTAAACTTTGAGAATCCCCTCCCACCCTTTGCGGAATTCCGGGCGCTTGATGAGGGGTGCGGCCTCGGGCGCGTTGGGCGCACGCAGCGCGGCGTAGTCCCATTCGAGTTTCTTGTCGGCGCGGTAGGCGACGTTGCCGAGGTGATTGCACTCGGTGGTCCAGCCGGAGTATTGGAAATTCGAGCCGGGCACCGGGCCGTTGCCCTTGGCGTGGTCGACCCACTCGATCCAGTGGCCGGGCGAGCGCGGGAGGCGCGCGGGCGGCGGCGTGAAGCCCTTGAATTTCTCCTCGGGCAGCAGCTTGCCGTTGCCGAGGAGCATGCCCTTGTCGCCGATGAAAATGCTCGAGCGGTTGCCCCACGCGGGCGTCCAGCCCGGCGGCTTGGAGTCGCCTTGGTGCCAGACGAGCTTGAGCGCGGGCTGCGCGCCGGTCGCGGCAAACTGGAACGTCGCCTTCAGCGTCGCCGGCGCGAGCTCGGGATGAGGCACCGGGACGTTGGGCGACGAAGCCTCGACGGAAATCGGCGCGAGCACGCGGTGGCCCTTGGCGTCGGTGCGCCAGAGATCGAGCACGGTGAAGGGCACGTCGTTGTCGTGGCTGCCGAGGTCGCTCATCGTGCCGTTGGCAAAGTCCCACCAGCGATACCAGCGCGGGCCGGGGAAATACGTCGCGTGAAACGGCCGCATCGGCGCCGGCCCAATCCACAGATCCCAGTTCATGTGCGCGGGCACGGGCATCTCCTCCTTAAACCGTTCCGTGATCTGGGTGCCGAGGTAGAAGCCGTGGGGCTTGTCGAATTTCTCGGCGGACGCGGCGTCCTGCAGCCCCCACGCGCGATCGGCCCACACGTGGACCTCGCGCACCGGACCGATCACGCCGGTGTCGAGGATCTCACGGATGGTGCGGCGCGCCTGCGAGGCGTGGCCCTGGTTGCCCATCTGCGTGGAAAGCTTGGGATATTTCGCGGCGGTCTCGCGGATGAGGCGCGTCTCCCAGATATTGTAGGCGAGCGGCTTCTCGCAATACACGTGCTTGCCGTGCGTGAGCGCGAGCCACGCGGCGAAGACGTGCGTGTGCTCCGCGGTGGAAACGACGACCGCATCGAACTCCTTCGCGTGATCAAACACGCGCCGGAGATCGACGATCTTGCGGGCCTTCGGGAAACGCTGGCCGGCGCCGTCGAGCGTCTGCTGGTTGATGTCGCAGAGGACGGTGACGTTTTCGTCGGGGTGCGGGCCGGGCTCGCGGCCGAGGTCAGCAAGCGCGCGCGCGGAGTTCTTCTTCGCGGCGGCAGGAGCCGCCGCGGCGCCGGTGAGGGTGAGCTCGTTGAAACTGGTGTTGGCGCGTCCGCCCGCGCCTATGAAGGCGATGTTCAGCTTGCTGTTGAGGTTCTGGCCGCGGAGGAACGCGGGCGCGCCGGCGATGACGCCGGCCGTGGCCAGGGAACGACTGAGGAACTTGCGACGCGAAATCACCGGGGAAGAAACGTGCTTCATGAGGGGGAGGGGTGCCACGGAGCTTCGGCGCCCGGACGGCGGGCGCAAACTTCAAAAGCAGCCAGTGATTCCAAGCTCGCCGTCGTCCACCTGCGGCGCGAGCGTCGGCGGATGAACCGCCGGACGTTCCTCTCCGTCGGCGCGGGCGCCACCGCCGCCGCGTTTGCCTCCCCTGCCCTCGCCGCCCCCACGCCCAAGCGGAAACTCCGCAAGGCGATCATGTATTCCACCATCGGGGTGAAGGGCAGCGTGCTCGAAAAATTCCGCGCGATGAAGGCCGCCGGCTTCGAGGGCGTCGAGCCGATGGGCGCGATGAATCGCGACGAGGTGCTCGCCGCGCTCAAGGACACCGGCCTGCACGCCGCGAGCGTGTGCGACCACATCCACTGGGTGAAGCCGCTCTCCGCGCCCGACGAGGCCACGCGCCAGCTCGGCCTGGATGGCCTCATCCACAGCCTGCACGACGCGAAGGCTTATGGCGCCGGCAGCGTCCTGCTCGTGCCCGGCATCGTGCGCGGTGCGAGCGTGCGCCCCGGGGACTCGACCTACGAGGAATGCTGGGAGCGCTCCATCGCCGAGATCAGAAAGGCGATCCCGGTCGCGAAAGATCTCGGCGTGAAAATCTCCATCGAGAACGTCGGCAACAATTTCATCAACGCGCCCCAGCAGGCCGTGGATTATCTCGACGCGATCAACAGCGAGTGGGTCGGCTTTCACTTCGACATCGGCAACGTGGGCCGGACCGGCCACCCCGCCGAAAAATGGATCGACACGATCGGGAAGCGCATCGTGCGGATCCACGTGAAGGATTTCCGCGCCGCGCCCGCCACCGGCACGACGAAGGCCGCGGATCGCCCCAAACTGCTTGAGGGCGACACGAACTGGCCGGCCGTGATGGCCGCGCTCGATCGCGCGGGCTACAGCGGATGGGCGATCACGGAGCAGCCGGGCAACCAAGCGGCGGACGTGGAGACGGCCCGCGATATGGTGCAGCGGCTCGATCGGATTTTCGCGCTGTAGGGCCTGAGCTTGCTCAGGCCGAAGCCCGTCGAAGGCCTGACCAAGGTCAGGCCCTACACCAAGATGTCCTTCACCACGCGCCCGTGCACGTCGGTCAGGCGGAAGTCGCGGCCGTCGTGGCGGAAGGTGAGTTTCTCGTGGTCGAGACCAAGCTGGTGCAGGATCGTCGCGTGGAGGTCGTGCATGTGGACCTTGTTCTCCACGGCGAAATGCCCGAACTCGTCCGTCTCGCCGTAGGCGAAGCCCGGCTTGAAGCCTCCGCCGGCGAGCAGCACGGAGAAACCCGTGGGGTTGTGATCGCGGCCGGTGCCGTTGCGCTCGGCGTAGGGCGTGCGGCCAAACTCGCTGCCGAACCACACGATCGTGTCGTCGAGCAGGCCGCGCGACTTCAAGTCAGCGAGCAACCCGGCCACCGGCTTGTCCACGCGCTGGGCGTGATCGAGGTGCTTGGGCATGTTGGAGTGCTGGTCCCACGCGGGATTGTTGGTGTTGTCCGAGTAGTTGACCTGGATGTAGCGCACGCCGGCCTCGGCCAGGCGACGGGCCATGAGGCACTGGCGTCCGTAGTCGTCGGTCGGCTCCTCGCCGATGCCGTAGAGCGCCTTGGTCGCGGCGGATTCCTTGGAAATATCCAGCGTGTCGGGCGCGTGGTTCTGGAGGCGCCACGCGAGTTCGTAGGAGCCGGCGACGGCCTCCAGCTCCGTGTCGCCGGGGCGGGCGCGGAGCTGCTCGGCGTTGAGCGCGCGGACGAGCTCGAAGTGCCGCTGCTGCGCCGCGGCGTCGCGCGCGGGGTTGCCCACATTGCGCAAGCCGGCCTCCACGGCCTTCTGGCCGGAGCGGCCGATGGCGGTGCCTTGAAAGACGGAGGGAAGAAATGCGTTGCCGTAGTTGCGCGGGCCGCCGTTGGCGAGCGTGGGGCTGAGCGAGACAAAGGCGGGGAGGTTTTCATTCTCCGTGCCGAGCCCGTAGTTGACCCACGAGCCCATCGACGGGCGGATCATGTTGGTCGAGCCGGTGTGGAGGAAGAGCGTGGCCGGGCCGTGCGCCACGCCCTCGGTGTGCATCGAGCGGACGACGCAGTAATCGTCGGCGTGCCGCGCGATGTGTGGAAAGAGCTCCGAGACCCAGCGTCCGCTCTGGCCGCGCTGCTTGAAATACCAGAGCGGCTTCATCACGCGGCCCGTGGCCCCCATGCCGGTCTTGGCGATGGCGCGCTGGTCGAGGAACTCCATCATCTTGCCGTCGTGCGTGTAGAGCGCGGGCTTGTAGTCGAAGCTGTCGAGGTGGCTTACGCCGCCGCCCATGAAGAGGAAGATGACGCGCTTGGCGCGCGGTTTGTGGTGCGGCGCGGCTCCGGGCACCCGTCCGGTCGAGCGCGCGGCGGCCTGCGCGGCGATGCCGGCAAACGCGAGGTAACCGAAACCGCAGGCGAGATTGCGCAGGGCTTCGCGACGGGAGAGGGAGAGCGGGGTCATGGGAAAGCAGGATTAATTGAGGTAACGGAAATCGACGCTCGCGAAGAGCGCCTGGTGGAACTCCGTCCACGCCTCGGTCGAGGCGTCGGCGACGTGGCGCAGGGCGATTTGCTTTTCACCCGCCGTCGGCGCGCGGCCGAGCGTGCGGCGGTAGGCGAGATCGATGCGCGCGGCCGCATCGGCGGCGGGTTCGCGCAGCGTGCGCTCGGCGGCGTGGCGCGCCTGCTCGAGAACAAACGGATGATTCATCAGGAAAAGCGCCTGCGGGGCGACGGCGGAAGCGGCGCGCTGCGCCATGGGGGCGTTGATGTCGGCGAAGTCGAAGACCTCGAACAGCTCGAGCCGGGTGTTGCGGAAGGCCGGCGTGTAGAGGCTGCGGCGCGTGTCGGTGAAGACGTAGCCGTATTCGCTCGTGGCCATCGCGCCCGGCGCGGCCTTGCCGGAACCGATGTTGGGCCCGCCCAGCGTGAGGTCGAGTTGCCCGGCGGCCCAGAGCATCGCATCGCGGATCTCCTCGGCTTCGAGGCGGCGGCGGGGCGCGTGGGTGAAGAGGCGGTTGTCCGGATCCAGGCGCGCGGCATCAGGCGCGGGCGCGGAGGCGAGCTGGTAGGTGCGTGAGAGCATGATGGCGCGGACGAGTTTTTTCACCGACCAGCCGTCGGCCACGAAACGCTGCGCCAGATGGTCCAGCAGCGCGGGATGCGAGGGTCGCTCTCCGGTCGTGCCGAAATTATCTACAGTCCGCACGAGGCCCGCGCCCATGAGCCAGGCCCACACGCGATTGACCGCGACGCGCGCCGTGAGCGGATTATCCGGGCTCGCCATCCAGTCGGCGAGTTCACGGCGGCCGCTCTCGGTCGGGGAAAACGTCGGCGATTCACCGCGCATCGCGACCTGGAGGAAACCGCGCGGGACCTTCGGCCCGAGGTTGCGCGCGATGCCGCGGACCCGGATCTCGGTGTCGCCGATCTCACCGGTGGCCTCGCGCACGCTCATCGCGACCGGGCGCTTGGGGCCGGAGGCGACGAGCTTCTTCAAATCGGCCTCGAGCGTGCGCAGCTCGGCGGCGGCCTTGCGTGCCACAGGATCGGCGGGTTCGGCGGCGGTTTTCTTCGCAGCCTTCTTCGGGCCGTCAGCCGTGCCCGCAAGCACGACGGTCGCGGGTTCGGCCGGAATGAGCTGGAGCGCATCGACGATCACATGGCCATCGGTGCCCTCGGTGGAGACAAGGATGTAGCCGGCGCCGTCCTTCTCGAAACGGAACTGCCCGAGGCGGACAAAGTGCCCGTCGAGCGGCGGAGCCTGGCGCTGGTTCACGGTCACGGTGCTCTCGCCATCGGCGTGCAGGATCGTGACGGGCACGTTGGACGCCCGGTTCGGCTGCGCCGTGTAGGCGAGGCGCACATCGTAGAGCCCGCCCTGCGTGATCACCGGGGAGAAGGTAATCGTGCGCTGGCCCTTTTCCTCGTTGTTATCGGTCAGGTAGCCCTCACCGAGAAAGGGCTTCACCGCGGTGGATGACTTCCACGCGCCCACGATCTTCGCGCGCTGGTCGTCGAGCACGAGGCCGGGGAGCGTGGCGAGGGAGGCGGGCCGGGCGGCGGTCGCGACCTTGCGCACGGCGGCGATCTGTTTTTCGAGGGCGGCCACCTTCGCGGCGTGGGCGGCGATTTCCAGCTCGGCCTCGGCTTCCACGGGCAGCTCGGCGTCCACCCAGCGCGCGACGTTGTCGGTGTAATTGTGCAGCGTGTGCGTGCTGCGGAGGATGCCCGCGAGCGCATGGTAGTCCCGCGTCGGGATCGGATCGAACTTGTGGTCGTGGCAGCGCGCGCAGCCGATGGTGAGACCGAGGAAGGCCTTGCCCATCGTGTCGAGCTGCTCGTCGATGATGTCCATGCGGAGCTGATCCTTGTTCTGCTCCTCGTAGTTGGTCGGGCCGAGGGCGAGAAACGCCGTCGCCGCGATCTGCCGGCGACGCGCTTCGGGCGTGGCCGCTGGGAGCAAATCTCCCGCAATTTGCTCGCGGATGAAGCGGTCGAAAGGCACGTCGCGATTGACCGCATCAATCACGTAGTCGCGGTAGCGCCAGGCGTCCTTGAACATCAGCGTGCGCCCGCCGCCGCTCGATTCGGCGAAGCGCGCCACATCAAGCCAGCGCCGGCCCCAGCGCTCGCCGAAGTGCGGCGAGGCCAGCAGGCCATCGACCACCGCCGCAAACGCGTCCGGCATCGGCCGCGCGTCGCGCACAAAGGCCTCGATCGCCTCGGGCGCGGGCGGCAGGCCGGTGAGATCGAACGTCGCGCGCCGCAGCAGCGCAGCACGCTCGGCGTCGGCCGCGGGCCGCAGGCCCTTGCTGCCCCACTCTGCCGCGATGAACCGATCAATGTCGGTGCGCGGCCAGGTGCCCGCGACGTTGGGCACGGGCGGATTTACCGGCGGAACGAACGACCAGAATGATTTTCCCTCCTCGACGGTCATGCCCGATTTTTTCCCGGCCTCCGCCGTGGCGGCGACCGCGGCCGGGGCCGGCTCGTTGGGTGCGGGCGCGCCGCGCCTCACCCACTCCTCCAGCAGCGCGATCTCGGCGCGCGGAAGCTGGGTTTTCGGCGGCATCTCCTCGAACTCGAGGCCCGTGTAGCGGATAGCCTTGATGAGCGGGCTCTCGTCCACCTTGCCCGGCAAGACCGCGGGCCCGGAATCGCCGCCCTGCAACCAGCCGGCCGCGTGATCGAGGCGCAGGCCGGCCTTCACCTTTTTCTCGGCCGCGTGGCATTCGTAGCAGCGCTCGATCAGCAAGGGGCGGATTTTCTTCTCGAAAAACTCGAGGTCGGCGGCGGACGGCAGTGCAGCGAACGCGGAGCCGGCGCAGCCAATCGTCGCCAGCAAGCGAAAGGCACGGGACGAAACAAGCATGAGGCCGGGTGACATGGGGTAAACGAGAGCGTGTCGGTGGGCAGCCCAATGCGAACGGAGCAAACGGCTGACCGCAAGGGTCGTTTCAACACCTGGCTCCAGAAGGGAGCACACCCATACTCCCACTGCGGCAACGGGAGAAAAGTGGCCGCAAGATCAGAAGCTGACCACATGATTTCATCGAGTCGATCGCGCAGGTGAGCTTCCGTCCGCGCCGTGGAACAGTTGCCGAGAGAGACGCCGATGATCTTGGGTGGCGCTCAGCGCAGGAAACTGAGGTGGTGGAAATCCTCGTCCTTCGAGACAATCGTGAAGCCGGTCTCCAATGCGTGCCGCCAGATAAGCGGGTCGGCCGCGCGGACCAAACCGAGGTTTCGCACGTGTTCGCTACCGGGAAAAATATCCGCCAAGCTCGTAAATAGTGTCGGCGAGAGGTTTTCGTCGAATAGCAGTTTCACGCCGCGTGGCTGCGGTAGATCCGACGCTCACGGTCGGCGGCGAACGCGAGGCAGGTCTTCAGATGCTCGGCGGTGAAATCAGGAAAGTCGGCTAGGATTTCCTGTTCGGTCATCCCGACGGCGAGGTAATCGAGGACATCGTAGACCGTGATACGAAGCCCGCGGATGCAGCGTTTACCCCCAAGCTTGTCAGCCTCGATCGTGATGATGTGCTCATAGTTTATCGTTGAGGAAATGCCTCTCAGCGGGAAGTTGGCATGACCGAGTTCGTGTGGAGTGGAACGGCGGCTGCGAGCAAAGTGTCAACGGTCGAAAGACCCACGGCTCTTAGCTTGACGGATGGTCAAGCTCCCAGTGCCGGGGTATTCTGCGCCGACGTCCCAGCGTTTTGGCCGTGCCGCTACCGTCACCGTTTATTCGGCATCGGCAGAGCAAATCGCAGGCCTCGGCTGAGCGCCGCAAGCGAAACGGAATCATGACTCTCGTCCGGAAAAAGCGTCCACATGACAACAAGCCCGTGGGGCGCGAGCGCCTTCAGCCGGTCGGCCAGCTCGATAGCATTGTCGATCATACGCCCTTCGTCTTTTTCACGGAGGGCCGGGTCGGGGCCGCGATATTGTTCATTTCCGGCCGACGTAATCAGCACCCGCAGATTCAGTCCACCGGCCTTTAGTCGGCTCGCAAATGCCGCCTCATCTTCCAGCACCTGCCGGTCATTCCACCAGATAGAGGGACTCGCGATGATGTAAGTGCTAAACGTCTCGGGATGCCGCAAGAGCACCCGAAGGGCCAGCAGACCACCGAGAGACTTTCCGTAAAGAACCTGCCGCGCCCGATCCACGGTAACGCGTGTAGCCACGAAGGCTTTTATCTCTTCTTCGATCACACGAATGAAGCCATCACCGCCGCCGTAGTTGCCCGCGGGCATGCTACGCGATTCGGGAGACAGGCTAAAATCGAACCGCCGTCGCTCTGAAATCTCCTTGGTCGATTCCGTCGGATAGCCAATTGCAACAACGATGGCGGGCGGCAGGTCACTACCCCGCTCACTCGTCAAAGTGTCAGACAAAGCCCGGAAATACCGATTCCCGTCGAGCAGGTAGATGACCGGATAAGCCGTATCGCGCTGCGCTCCCCTTGGCACGGAAATCATAACGCGATAGGCGAGTCCATTGATCCGCGACGTGAAATCGAATTGGCTCTCTCGTGACACGACAACCGGACCCGCGTCTCGAAACTCCGGAGCCGCAACCGGCGCTTGGGGAGCTTCAGCCGCTGCGCCCCGCGCGAAAAAAGGCATTCCGGCCAAAACAATTCCGAAGCCAAAACGTGGAAGATTCACCCACGCATACCATCAGAGCCCCCTTCCGCCGCCAACCCATTTTCCGACCGAGAGCCCTCACTTCTCCGTTGAATTTTCACTGCTCACTCCCTGCGAAAGTAGCGTTCAAATGGTAAGATTATTTCACGCGAACCCGCTAAACTGTCACCCAAACAGCGCCGCGATGGGCTTGCCCCCGTCGGTGATTGGCACGGGGCGGTCGCCGTCGTGGAGGTTTTTCGTGTAGTCGATGCCGAGCGCGGCGTGAATCGTGGCGAAGAAATCCGGCACGCTCACGGGATCGCGGGCGATTTTTTTGGAGAGTTCGTCGGTCTCGCCGTAGGCGCCGCGGTGGCGCAGGCCGCCGCCGGCCAGCACGCAGCTGAAGGTCCGCCCCTGGTGCCCGCGGCCGCCGCCGCTGTCGAACTCCGGCGGGCGCCCAAACTCGCCCGTGATCACGATCAGCGTGCGGTCGAGCAGGCGGCGCGCCTGCAGGTCGCGCATGAGCGCAGCCAGCGCGATGTCGAGGTCGGCGATGAGCACGTGCTGCTGCTTGATGCCACCATTATGCACGTCCCAGCCGGTGCCGTTGACGAAATTCAGGTTGTGCGAGACCTCGATGAAGCGCACGCCGCGCTCGACGAGCCGGCGCGCGAGCAGGCAGCGCTGGCCGAACTCGCCGCCGTAGCCCTCGCGGAGCGCAGCCTTTTCCTCGTCGAGCTTGAAGCTGCGCATGAAGTCCGGGCTGCTGAGCTTGAGGCTCTGGTCGATCGCGGCGTCGTAGTCGGCGCGCGCGCCGCTGGCGGTCACGGGGGATTGCCGGCGCAGCTCGGCCAGGAGGTGGTCGCGGCGTTCCTGCCGGGCCGCGGCGATGCCTTCGGGCCGGGTGAGCCCGGCGGGCCCTTGGCTCGTGTCGGTGAGATAGAGGTAGCCGGCCTTGGCGCCTAGGAAACCCGGGCCACGCGTGAGATTCGGGTAGCCGATGAGCACGTAAGGCGGCACGCCATCCGCCACGGCGCGGCGCTCGTGCGCGACAACGGAGCCGAGCGAGGGATAAACGACGGTCCCGCTCACGGGCCGGCCGGTGTGCATGCGGTTGGTGGCGGCCGCGTGCTCGTCGATCACGTCGTGAAAAACCGTGCGCACCGCGGTCACGCGGTCCATGAGCCGCGCGGTGCGCGGCAGGTGCTCGCACACCTGCACGCCGGGCACGGCGGTGTCGATGGCGTCGTAGTAGGCGCCCGCGATCTTCTTCGCGGGATCGCCGCGACGCTTGGGATCGAAGGTGTCGATCTGCGACATGCCGCCCCCGAGCCAGATGGAGATGACGTGCTCGGCCTTGCCCTTGATCAGCGCCGTGGCGGGCGCGGAAACGGCACCGCGGGACAGATGCGGCAAAAGCGACGCGGCGGCGGTAGAGGCGAGGAATTGGCGGCGGTTCATGGCGGAAATGGAAACTAAAATATCAAACTACGAATTTTGTCACAGAGCGCACAGAGATCGAACCGGAGGTCACAGAGCACAGCATCTTCCTCTGTGATCTCTGTGTCTCCTCCGTGCCCTCTGTGTCCCAATCGGTGACTGTCTTCATTCTGGTGTTCACGGCAGCCACACGAACTCGCGGGTGTTCACGAGGCTCCACACCACGTCCTCGAAGGCCTCGCGCCAGGCGGGGCGGAGGCGGGCGTCGGGGGGCGGGCCGAGGCGCGCGCGCTGCTCCATCTCGAGCATGACGTTGGTCGCCTCGGGCATGAGGTGCGTGGACCAGGAGAGCGGCGGCAACGGCGGGAGCGGCTTGGGCGGCACCACCTCGGCGGCGGGGAGGACGCGGGTCGCAAAACCCTCGCTCAGCGAACGCACGAGCGGGACGCGCTCGCTGGCGGTGGGGAGACGGCCGATCACGCGCACAAACAAGCTCTCCGCCAGTGCCTCGGGCGAGGCGGCGGCGACCGCGAGCTCGGCGATCTCGCTGCCGTGGGCGGCGCGCGTGAGCCAGGAGGACACGATGCCGTTGGCGAGCGCGCCGGGCTGGAGCACGTTCGGATCGGCCTCTCGATCGGTGCGCGGGTTCTGGCGCGCGCCGGTCCAGCCGAAGGCCTCGAGCACATCGGCGACGGCCTGCGCGCGCGGCAGGTTGAGGCTCGGGCGATCACGCTCGTTGGAGAGGCTGGCGAGCATCCACGCGCGGCGCGGCGTGCCGAGCGTGATGAACGTGTCGGGCGAGCGGCGCGCATCGAGGTCCATGGTGATTTCCTCAACCTGCATCGGCTGGCCGGAGACGGCGAAGAGCGCATCGACCACCTGCTCGGCCGAGAGGCGGCGCGCATCGGGTGCGGCGAAGAAGCGCTGGCCCGCGGGGGCCGTGAGATTGGCGCCGGTGGCCGGCCGCTGGTAGGCCTGCGAGGTGAGCACGAGCCGCGCGATGTGCCGCAGATCGAAACCGTGCGCGACGAACTCGCGCGCGAGCCAGGCGAGCAGCTCGGGATGGCTCGCCTCGCGGCCTTCCCAATCATGCGCGGGCTCGACGATGCCGGCACCCATGAGCCGCTTCCACACGCGGTTCACGACGACCTGGGCAAAGCGCGTGTTGTGCGGCGCGGTCACGAGGGCGGCGAGGCGCTCGCGGGTGTCGCGCGGATTTTGCACGAGCGCGTCGAGCGACGCGTCGTCGGCTGCACCGGTGATGTCGGCAAAGGGCCACGTCGGCGGCACCGGTTGCTTGGGCGGCAGCGTGACCTTGATGAGCGAATCGCGGGCTTTCTTTTCAAAGAACTCCGCGGGCACGGTGCTCGACGCGGGCACGGTCACCGGCTTGCGCTCGAAGAACGCCGCGAGCGAGTAGAGATCCTGCTGCTTGGTCTTGTGGTAGGGCGAGTCGTGGCAGCGGGCGCACTGGAGCTCGATGCCGAGGAAGGCGGTCGCGACGATGTGGCCCTTGGCCGCGAACGGGGCGTCGTTGTCCGCCGCGAGCCCGAAGCCTGCGCTGCCGCCCTCGCGCTCGCTGCCGCGCAGCATGATCAACTCGGTCACGAGGCGGTCCATCGGCTTGCCGTCGCGCAGCGCCTCGTGGAGGTAGAAGCGGAAGGGGCCGGTGTTGTTGAGGCTCGGCTTCACGATGTTCGGATTCTCGCCGAGCACATCCTGCCAGTAGCTCACCCAGTGGTCGGCCCAGCGTTCGTCGGCGAGCAAGCGGTCGATCGCGCGTGCGCGCTTGTCCGGCGCGCGGTCGGCGAGGAAGGCGCGCAACTCGCTCTCGCCGGGCGGCACGCCCACGGTGTCGAAATACACACGGCGCAGAAAAGCCGCGTCGTCCACGACCGGCGCGCGCGCGACGGTCTCCGGCGCGAGCGGCGCGGCGGGCCACGCGGCGCCGGCGTCGATCCAAGCCTTGAGCGTGGCGATCTGCGCGGGGGTGAGCGGCGGGGATTTGGCCGGCATGCGCTCCTCCTCGTCGGCATGGATGATGCGCGCGAAAAGTTCACTCTTGGCGGCGTTGCCCGGGACGAGCGCGGGGATCTTCGACTCGCCACCCGCGAGCGCGGCGGCGCGGGTGTCGAGCTTAAGGCCGCCCTTGTCCTTCTCGCCATGACAGCGGAAGCAGCCGTCGCGCAGGATGGGGAGGACGTTTTCGTGGAAATGCTTCGCCTCCGCCGCCGGCGTCTTGGCCGCCTCGGCGACCGCGCGATCAATCTTGGCGCCGAGGAAGGCATCGATCGGGTGCGCCGCCCCGGCGGGCACGGGCACGGCCTGCGTGGCGGCCCACGAGCGCGCGGCTTCGTGGCGCTTTTTCCAGAATGCTTCCTGGGAAAGGGCAGCGGCGCGGCGCGTGGTGTCGTCGAACGCGACGAGGTCGGCCTCGGTCCGCGCGAGCGCGGCGGTCACGGCGGCGTCGGTGAGCGGCACGGGCTCGAGCTTCGCACCGGCGGGCTGGAGCACGTGGAAGGGGCGGCCGTCGGCCGTCTCGACGGCGACGGTGAACTCGCCCGATTCCACGCGGTAGCGCCGTCCGCCGACGATGTTCTCAACGACGACACGCTGCGGCGCGCCGGGCTGCACGGTGATTTCCCCAAATACTTCCTGCACGCCATACGCCACCGAGCGCAGGCCCGGCGCGGGGGGCGCCGGCACCGGCTCCACCGGATCGTAGCCGCCGGAGTCGGGCCGGTGGGGCTTGGTGCTCGCGACGAGCGCGCCCTCGAACCAGAGGCGCGCCAAGCCGCGGGCGCGGAAAACCACCCGGTGCTTGCCGGGCGGCAGCGAGACATCGGCCGCCAGGCGCGCAAGCACGGGCGGCTTCCAGCTCGCGCGGATGCCCCAGTCGTCGTAGCGCAGCGGGAAACGCGGCAGCAGAAATTCGCGCGCCGACCAACGCAGGATCTCGGCGGGGAGTTTTTCCCCCTCGTTGAGCCAGCGGTCATGCGTCGGCATGCCTTCGTGAAACGTGGCGAGCACGCGCCCGGCCGGAATCGCGCCGAGATCGGGCATCACCGCCGGCGCGGGCTTGGCAGCGATCGTGGCGGGGCCGACGCGGCGGTAGCGCGTCTTCAATTCCGCGTCGGGCAAAATCTCGCGGTAGATCGCGACGCCATCGAGCGAGCCGCGGAAACTCGCGTTCGCCGCGCCCTTCATCGAGGAGCCGATCCAGATCGCGTCGTCGTCCACCACGGGCGCGGCGGTGGTGGGACCGCCCATGTCCCACTTGCCGTCGGTGGGCGCGCCGTCGAGCCAGCCGCGGATGCTCGCCGGATCGCCGAAGCGGTAGGTGATCGCGAGGTGATGCCAGCCGCTGCCCGGCGCAAAGGCGCGCGTCGAGGTCCAGCGGTGCCAGTGGGCGTCGCGCTGTTTGGCCGCGGGATCACGCGGCGTGGCGAAGAGGAAATTGACGGCGAACTTGCCGCCGACGGAGCGCACGCGCAGGGCCCAGTTCTGGTTGTCGGCCGCAAAGCCGGGCGCGCCGGTGCGGCCCTTGCCGATGATGTAGAGGTTGTCGCTCGCGTTGTGGCCATCGACCTCGACCCACGCCTCCAGTGTGATCGCGTCGCCTTGGGTGAAATCGAACACGCTCCCCGGCCCGGGGTCGGCCAGCGCGAGGTGCGCGCCTGCGCCGCCGAACTTCGCGGCGGTGTTGCGGCGCTCGAAATCGGGAAACATCGGCGGCCGCGGCCCGGGCACGTCGCGCTGCACCGCGCCGACAGCGACGGCGCGCGAGGTGTCCTCCTCATTGAAATCCCAGCGGGCCACGGGCACGGCGGCCCACGCGGTCGCGGCGGAACACGTCACGAAAAAAAGGCGGGGAAGCTTCATCGATCGGGGAACGACAGTGGGGTGGATGGCCACCGCACAAGGGGACGCGATGGCATCACCCGAACAAACCGGTCCGCCGCCGCGGAGCCAGCCGCAAAACCTCCGGCGCACGAAAGTGTGACGAGGCCCGCCGCCGCGCTCCCACCGGGCAAAGGTCGCGAATCACGCATTGCCGGCCGCCGGAGCAGGGCGCATCGTCCGCGCACCATGCTTCCCCTCCGCACCCCCTTGAATTGGACGCTCGGTTTTCTCGCCGTTGCCATCGTGGGCTCGGCCCAGCCCGCGCCGCGTCCCCTCGCCCACTCGGATTTCGACGCGTGGCGCAGCATCGCCACGCCGCAGCTCTCGAGCGACGGCCGCTGGCTCGCCTACTCGTTCATGCCCCAGGACGGCGACGGCGATCTCATCGCGCGCGAAGTCGCGACCGGCCGCGAGCATCGGGTGCCTGTCGGCTCCATCCCGCGGCCGACCGCCGCACCCGCCGAGGAAAACGCCAACCCCGAAGCGCCGCCGCCGCTCCGCAATATCCGCCTCGCCTTCACCAACGACGGGCAATTTCTCGTCGCCACGACCCACCCCGCCAAAGGCGACATCGCCGCCGCCAAGCAGGCGAAGAAGAAACCCGAGGAGATGCCCAAGGGCGGCCTCGTGATCCTCTCCCTCGCGACCGGCGCGGTGACACGCGTGGCCGACGTGAAGAGTTTTCAGGTGCCCGCGAAAGGCGGCGCTTGGGTCGCCTACCTCAAGGAGGCCAAGCCTGAGGAAAAGAAACCTGATCCCGCCGCCGCCACGACCGCCGCTCCGCCCCCCGATCAAGACCCGGAGGAGTTCGAGCCCGCCGCCGACGAGGCCGAGGCGGAGGATGCCGCCGCGCCCCGCCGCGCCACGACCGCACCCGCCAACACCGCGGCCGCCCCCGGCGAACGCACGTTCGGCACCGAGCTCGTGCTCCGCGACCTCGCGGCCGGCAGCGAACGGAGCTTTGCGCACGTGACCGACTATTCGCTGGCGCGCGACGGCCGCACCTTGCTCTTCATCGTCTCCGCGCGCACCCCGACCGAGAACGGCGTCTATCGCGCCACCCCCGGCAACGACGCCGCGCCCGTCACGCTGCTTGCGGGCCGCGGGCGGTTCAGCCGCCTCACCTGGGATCGCGAGCAAACGCAGGCGGTGTTTGTGAGTGACACAGAATCACAGGGTCCGGGCACGGGCAGCGGTGCCGCGAGCCGCACGCCCGCGCGCTACAAGGTTTACCTCTGGGACCGCGGCACCTCGGCGGCGGTCGCGGTTGTGTCGGCCGAGACCAAGGGCCTGCCGGCCACGCTCGCCGTCAGCAGCAACGCCAGCGCCTCCTTTTCGCGCGACGGAAAGAAACTCTACGTCCCCGTCGCCAGCGCCAGCCGCGCGGCCCGCCCAGCCACGCCTGCCGGCGGTGCCGCGGCGGACGACGACAAAGTCACCGCCGATCTCTGGCACTGGCGCGACGGCTACGTGCAGCCGATGCAGAAGGTCCGCGCCACGCAGGACCGCAACCGCACCTACCGCGGTGCGCTCGATCTCGCGACGATGAGCTACGTGCAGCTCGCCGACGCCACGATGACCACGATCTCGACGAGCGACGATGGCCGGCGCGTCATCGGCTACGACGACCGCGCCTACCGTTCGCTGGTCGATTACGACGGCCGCTACACCGACGTGCATCTCGTCGATGCCACCACCGGTGCGCGCAAACCCGCGATCACCAAACTCCGCAGCGAGGGCGGCACCGCCCTCCTCTGGTCGCCCGACGGCAAGTGGGCCGCCTACTACCAGGGCAAGCACTGGCACGTGCTCGACACCGCGACCGGCGAATCGCGATCGCTCACCGCCAAGGTCCGCGCCGCCTTCCACAACGAACAGGACGATCGCCCGCAGCCGCCCAGCCCCTACGGCGCCGCGGGCTGGACGAAAGACAGCGCGTCGTTCGTCGCCTATGAGCGCCACGATGTGTGGCAGCTTTTCCCCGACGGCCGGCCCGCGCGGAACCTGACCGCCGGCTACGGCCGCGGAACCAAGGTCCAGCTCCGCGTGCAGCGCATCGATCCGATCGATGAGGACGACGACGAGCGCGGCCTCGATCCGGCCAAACCCCTCATCCTCCGCGGCGAGAGCGAGGAGACGCGCGCGAGCGGATTCTTTCGCACGACCTTCACCGCGACGACCGCGCCCGAGAGCCTGCTCTGGGACGACAAGAACCATCGCTACCTCGGCCGCGCCCGCGATGCCGATGCCCTGATGATCACGACCACGCGGTTCGACGAATTTCCCGACGTGCAGGTGACCGACTCGTCGTTTGCCAAGCCGCGGAAACTCACCGACGGCGGCGCGCAGCTCGCGGCGTTCACGTGGGGTCGCAGCGAGCTGATGAGCTTCCGCAGCACCGACGGTGTCCCGCTGCAAGCCTCGCTCTACACGCCGGCCAATTTCGACCCGAAGAAAAAATACCCGGTCATCATCTACCTCTACGAGCGCCTCTCGCAGAACGTGCACAATTTCACCAACCCCGCGCCCGGCACGAGCATCAACGTCCCGTTCTATGTCAGCAACGGCTACTGCGTCCTGATGCCCGACATCGTGTATCGCACGGGCCGCCCCGGCCAGAGCGCGCTCCGCTGCGTGCTGCCGGCGCTCGACGCGATCGTGGCGCGCGGCTTCGTCGATGAAAAAGCCGTCGGCATCCAGGGCCACTCGTGGGGCGGCTACCAGATCGCCTACATGATCACGCAGACAAACCGGTTTCGCGCGGCCGAGGCCGGCGCGCCCGTCGGGAACATGACGAGCGCCTACTCTGGCATCCGCTGGGGCACGGGCCTCCCGCGGCAGTTTCAATACGAGACCGGCCAAAGCCGCATCGGCCGCCCGCTGCAGTCCGACACGAAGGCGTTCCTCGCCAACTCTCCGGTCTTTCACGTCGAGAAGGTGCAGACGCCGCTCCTCATTTTGCACAACGACGCCGACGACGCCGTGCCGTGGTATCAAGGCATCGAGCTCTTCCTGGCGCTGCGCCGCCACGGCAAGGAGGCCTGGCTCTTCAACTACAACGGCGAATTCCACGGCCTGCGCCGCCGCCCCAATCAGAAGGACTGGTCCAAGCGCATGAGCCAATTCTTCGATCACTTCCTCAAAGGCGCGCCCGCGCCCGAATGGCTCGAAAAGGGCATCCCCTACATCGAGCGCGACGAGGAGAAGATGAAGTTCAACGCGAAGCCGGCGGCGGTCGCGCAGTAGAATAAACTCCGAGGTGGGGCCCGCTCTCCGAGCGGGCCTGCGCTCCAGCCGGCAAATCACCCTGCAACCCAGGCCGGCTGCGGAGAGCCGGCCCCACCGCAAACGCCGGCACTGTGCTCCTGCGCCGCGAAAATCGGTTCGCCGTCGGAGGCGTTTCCCGAATCATCGCCCGTTTCTCCTCCATGTCGCCCACGTCCCTCGCGCTCCCGCACATCGCGAAGCTCCACGCCTACACGCCCGGCCTCCAGCCGACCGAGGCCGGCTGGGTGAAGCTCAACACCAACGAGTGCCCCTACCCGCCCAGCCCGCGCGTGGCTGAGGCCCTCCTCCGCGAGATCGGCACGGGTGCCGACGCCGGCGCTTCATTGCGGCTCTATCCGAATCCGAAAAGCGCGCCGCTCCGCGCCGTCGTCGCGCAGCTCCACGGCCACGGCCTCAGCGAGGCCCACGTCTGCATCGGCAACGGCTCCGACGACATCCTGAACCTCCTCGTCCGCGCGTTCTGCACCCAGGACGCCGCCGCCGGCTTCACGCTGCCGAGCTACTCGCTCTACCCGGTGCTCGTCGGCATCCAGGACGGGGCGACGAGCATCATCGAGTTCGACCGCACGATGCGCCTGCCCGTGGAAAAAATCGCCGCCTCGTCCGCCCGCGCGTTTTTCCTCACCTCGCCCAACGCCCCCACCGGCGTCGCGTTTGCCAATGCCGACCTCGAGCGCGTGCTCGCGTCGTATCGCGGCCTGCTCGTGGTGGACGAAGCCTACGCGCCCTTCGCCCGCGAAAATGCGCTTCCGCTCCTCGCCCGTTATCCAAACCTCGTTGTGGTCCGCACGCTTTCCAAAGCCTATGCGCTCGCCGGCATCCGCGTCGGCTACGCGCTCGCGCATCCCGAAGTCATCGGCCTCCTCGACCGCGTGCGCGACAGCTACAACGTCAACCGCCTCTCCCAAGCCGCCGCCGTCGCCGCGCTCGGCGATCAGCCCTACTACGACGGCGTGGTCGCCCGAGTCGTCGCCACCCGCGACCGTTTCGTGCGCGACCTCACGGCGCGGCGCGGATGGTTCACCTACCCGTCGCAGGCGAACTTCGTCTTCACCGAGCCCAAGGACGCCCGCGGCACGACCGGCCCCGCCGTGTCCAAATCCGCCTACGATTTCCTCTGCGCGCACAAGGTCCTCGTGCGGCACTTCCCGAGCCACGCCTTGACCGCGCCGTTCCTGCGAATCAGCGTCGGCACGGATGCCGAAATGGCCGTCCTCAGCGAAACACTCGACGCATGGCTAAAATCTCCCAACGCGTAAGCACCGTCACCCGCAAAACCGCGGAGACTGACATCACGCTCACTCTCGCGATCGACGGCCGCGGCGCGGCCAAGATCGACACCGGCGTGGCGTTCTTCGACCACATGCTCACGCTCTTCGCGAAGCACGGGCTCTTCGACCTCACAGTCAAGGCCAAGGGCGACGTCGAGGTGGACTACCACCACACCGTGGAGGACGTCGGCCTCGTGCTCGGCCAGGCCTTCAAGGAAGCGCTCGGCGACAAGCTCGGCATCAAGCGCTACGGATTTTTTCTGCTGCCGATGGACGAATCGCTCGCGCGCATCGTCGTCGATGTCGGCGGCCGGCCGCACCTCGTCTATGAGGCCAACGCCCCGACGATGTTCGTGCGCGATTTCAACATCGTGCTCGTGAAGGAATTTTGCCGCGCCTTCAGCAACGCCCTCGGCTGCAACCTGCACGTGCAGCTCGTCTATGGCGAGGAGCCGCACCACGTGGCCGAGGCGATCTTCAAAGGCCTCGCCCGCGCGCTGGACATCGCGACGCAGATCGAGCCCCGCGCCGCGGATCAACTGCCCTCGACCAAGGGCAAAATCTAGCAGCCCGCTTGCGGGCGATTCCTCACGCATCACACTCCTCCGCATGAGCACGCTGACCATCGAGCTTCCGCCGCAGCGCACGCAGACCGACTTCAACCTGCGGCGGTGGGCGGAGCTGCTGGCGGACCCGGCGATGCAAAAGTTCGTGGGCCGGGTCGAAACCGACCGCTACGGCCATGCCTTTATGAGCCCCCCTGCCGCCGCCGACCACGGTGGATTCCAATCCGAGATTTCGTTTTTCCTCCGGCAACTTTTGAAGGAAGGCCGTGTGCATGTGGAATGCCCCGTTTCCACGGCGGATGGAGTGCGCGTGGCCGATGTAGCGTGGGCGTCTCCCAAGTGCGTCCGTGAACGCGGCAAACTCATCGTTTTTCCCACCGCCCCCGAAATCTGCGTCGAAGTCCTCTCCCCAGACAACACAGCCCCCGAGATGCGCGAAAAAGCCGCGCTCTACTTCGACGCCGGCGCGCAGGAAGTCTGGCACTGCTCAAAGTCCGGCAAGATGGCCTTCTTCACGCTCATCGCGGGCCGCACCGCTCCGCTCAACAAGTCCAAGCTTTGCCCGGACTTCCCGTCGCAGATCACGCTGCGTTGAAGTCCGGATGATCGCCGTCATCGACACCGGGATCTGCAACCTGCGCAGCGTCACCAAGGCGCTGGAGGCGGTTGGCGCATCCATCCGCGTCGTGCGCACGCCGGCCGACGTGACCGCCGATGCGCGCGGCCTCGTGCTGCCCGGCGTGGGCGCGCTGCGCGACTGCGTGGCCTCGCTCCGCGCGACCAAGCTCGACGCCACCGTGCGCGACTGGATCGCAGCCGACCGGCCGTTTCTCGGCGTGTGTCTCGGGATGCAGGCGCTCTTTGAGCACTCCGAGGAGGGCGGCATCACCGGCCTCGGCGTTTTCCCCGGCCGCGTCGTGCGCTTCCGCCGCCCCCCGGAATTCAAGATTCCCCACATGGGCTGGAACACCGTCCGGTTTACCCAGCCACACTCGCCCCTTGCCACGGGCCTCGCGACCGAAGGCGAAGCCTTCTACTTCGTGCACAGCTTCCACTGCGCGCCCGCCGACCCGTCGCTGGTGCTCGCCGAGTGCGACTACGGCGGCAACTTCTGCGCCGCGATCGCACGCGGCAAGGTGTTCGCGACGCAATTCCACCCCGAGAAGAGCCAGGCCAAGGGCCTGCAAATCTACCGCAATTTCGCCGCTGTGGCGGCCTAGCGCGGGAGCGCCGGCCAGGCTCACGCCTCGGAAGAGGAGACGCCAAATTATCGCTTGCGCTCCGCGTCCATTCCTTGCTCCTTCTAGCCCCCTTTCACGCACCCGTAGCTCAATTGGATAGAGCGTCTGACTACGGATCAGAAGGTTTGGGGTTCGACTCCCTACGGGTGCGCCACTTTTTACGGTCAGGACTGCTCCCACAGCGCACGGCGAATCAGCCAGCCGGGGCGGCTTTCCCAGATTCTCTCAGGCGCTATGCCTAAGGAACCTCGTAAACCTCCACGAGGGCAACGCCCGTGGTGTTGTTTACGCCCGAGACCTGAACGGAATATTGCCCGGGCGACAGCGTCGCCACCAAGGCGGCATCTTTTGAGGTCGCAGGCAGCGGAAAAGCGCCCACCGCGGCAAAAGCCGCAGAGAGTTCGGCGGTGCCCAGCCAGTCATTGCTCTCGCCGATTTTCACCGAGGAGCCGTTGAAGAGGGCAAGTTGCGGGTCGGCGACAACTCCGGGCACGCCAAACAAGCCGAGGCTCGGGCCGATGGCGCGCACGAGAACCCTGAGCGGGGTCGCGCCGCCGATCACGAAGCCAGCTGAGAGACCGGCCCCAAGGTGCTTGCGCAAGGAGACATTGATGAGCCGCGGCGTGGTCGTCGTGAACGAGGCAGCCGGAGTGGCATCGTAGACTTCGGCCATGACCTTGCCGATGGCGTTGCCGAAGGCGGAGACCTTCACGGAGTTGTCTCGCGTGGCGATGCTGACCTCTGTCGCGGCATCCCTTGAAGTCGGGCCCGTAAACGCGAAGGCGCCCACCGCTGATAGGGCGGCCGCGAGATGGGCGGAGCCTCCCCAATTGTCGTTCTCGCCCGTCTTGGTCGTGCCGGCAAAGAGTTCCAGCTTGGGATCGTCGAGCGCGCCAGCCACGCCGAACGCCCCGAGCGACGGGCCGGCGGCGCGGATGACGAGCGGCTTCGCACCGAACGTGCCCGCACCGCCGACCACATAGCCAAGCGTGAAATCGTCGCCCGCCGTGGCGATATCGGTGAGGACGGAGAGGTTGATGAGCCGGCCTAGATTTGGCACCGTGACCGCAAGAATCGCCTCATTGCTGGTGATGCTGTCCACCGCATTCCCAACCGTGACACTGTAAGCTCCAGCATCACTAGCCTGCACATTGCCTAAGCTAAATGTTGCGCCCGTAGCGCCCGGAATGAGGCGGCCGTCTTTTCGCCACTGGTAGCTCAATGGAGCCGTTCCGGTAGCGACTACCTGAATAGTGAAATTGTTTTCCACGACCACCGATTGCGATGCGGGCTGAACCGCGATCGCAGGCGGAATTATCGCCGCAACCATGAGAGTCGCTGAAGCGGACGTCACCGAACCAACGCCGTTGGAAACCACCACGGCGTAGCTACCCGAATCACTCTCTTGTGCGCTGGAGAACGCCAGCGTAGCGGTCGTCGCTCCCGGAATCGGCGCGCCGTTTTTTCGCCACTGGTAAGCCAACGGGGCTGTGCCTACGGCAGAAACTGTAAACGACACCGGGCTGCCCACAAAAATTGTCTGACCGGCAGGCTGAGTCCCAATCGAGGGCGCAGCCGCCGTCACCGTGAGTGTGCGAGCCTGACTGAGCGTCGAACCGTAGTCGTTCGTCGCCACAATTTGAAAGGTGGCAGCATCAACCAACGTGACGGGGCCAAACGCAATGGCCGCCACAATCGAATTGTTAGCCTGAGAACTGGCTGTGGCGGCAGCGTTAAGACTTCTGCCACCGAAATTCACTTTCCACGCAACCGCAGAGAAATTCGATGTGGTTACTTGCACGTTGACGTTGAACGATCCGCCATCCGTCGCCGTGACGCTGGCAGGCTGAGTCACAAAGACGGGGGCGAGCCCGCTCACATTGCCGACAGATAGAGTTGCCGATGTGCTGATGACATTTCCCACGGTGTTGCTGACCATCACAGAATAGCCGCCAGCGTCACTAATTCGGATGTTTGGAAGCGTGAGCACTGCACTGGTGGCGCCGCTGATGGCCGCGTCGTTCTTGCGCCACTGATAGGCGAGTGGACCTGAACCTGAAGCCGTCACTGAAAAATTAACGGAGCCTCCCAAATTTGCAGCCTGACTCTGAGGCTGAACGGAGATTGACGGCGGAATTGGCGAGGAACCGTTCGAGACTTGGAAGTCCTGCGATGCGAAATTAATGGCGTGTGTGGTCGGCGCTCCGGGGAGCGCTGGCGACGCCAAGATCGATCCATCACGGCGGAAAATAGTGATCCGGCTTGTGTTATCGCTGAAGCTTACTGTCTCCACCGAATAACTTCCATTCAGCCACGACGAATCCACCATCAATGAGAGGGTCCCACCCGAACTGGGCGGGACTGCGCTCAAAATGCGCCTAGTCCCGGCGCTATCCGTCAGGGTTACCTGCAAAACGGTGAGCGGACTGCTGCCAAGGGTGTAGCCAACAGTGTAGGTTACGTTATTGCCAAGAGAGACGGCCGCAGCGGAAGTTCGCGTCAGCATCGTAAGGGATGGCAACAAAGTGGACGTCACTCCTCCCGTGACTTGGAAGTCCTGCGGAGCAAAATTTATTGAGTGAGTCGTCGCCGCACCGGCCAGTGGTGGCGAGGCAAGAATAGACCCGTCGCGGCGATATATCGTCAGGCGGCTCGTATTGTCTCCGAAGGAGACACTCGCCACGGAGTAATTTCCGTTCAACCAAGACGAGTTTACCACCAGCGACAATGTGCCACCCGACACGGGCGGGATTGCACTCAACGTGCGTGTCGTGCCGACGCTATCCGTGAGGGATATCTGCACAATAGTTAACGGGCTGGACCCTCCCGTGAAGCCAACAGTGTAGGTCACCGTGCCGCCGGGTGAGATGGACGGTGCAGATGTGCGCGCCAACGACGTCAGTGTGGGCAGTGAAGCAGACGTAGCTCCGCCAGTGACCTGAAAATCCTGCGAGGCAAAATTGACGGTGTGGGTCACGGGCGCGCCTACCAGCGCTGGCGATACCAAGATTGACCCGTCGCGGCGATAAATCGTAATCCGACTCGTGTTGTCGCCAAAGGTTATGCTCGTCACAGCGTAGCTACCATTCAGCCACGAAGAATCTACTGCTAGTGACAAAGTTCCACCAGAAGTGGGCGGAACAGCGCTCAAGGTGCGCGTCGTGCCGGCGGCATCCGTCAGTGATATCTGGACAATGGTGAGCGGGCTGCTGCCGACCGAATAACCCACCGTGTAGGTTGCCGTGGCACCCGGGGAGACGATTGCTGCGGAGGTGCGCGCCAAAGACGTTAGCGCGGGCAATGATTGGGCAACCAACCAAGGGGAGGCAGCGAGAAGCGCAGTCGCCGTCAGAATGGCTCTAACAAAAGCCATTTCGTTCAATCGAGCAAAAGCTCGGCAAACAGCTCCGCCAACGGCAGGCGGAAGCCGGGCAGCACATCATCGCCGTCGAGCACGTCGGTCACGTGCAGCAGGCGGCTTTGTTCGGGCGAGCGGTAGGCCACGGCGCTTTTCTCCGCCGGGTCGATCACCCACGCGAGGCGCGCGCCACTCGCAAAATACTCCGCCAGCTTCTCGCCGATGCGCTGCGGACGATCCGAGGACTCGACTATCTCGACCACCAAGTCCGGCGCGCCGCGGAAAAATCCCTCGCGAGCCGCGGCGGTCCGGGGCGTGCGTGCGACGCCGATGAAGCTGACATCGGCGCAACGCAGGTTCCCGGAGCGCATCCAGCAGCCGAGGTTCGGGCCGCACACGATGCCGAGGCGGTGAGTCGCGACATAGTCGCCAAGCTGCGCCGCGAGGCTGGCTCCGATTAAGGCGTGGTCCATACCGGCACGAGTCAGGCGAAGCTCGTCGTCCACCAGCTCGCATTTACAGCCCTCATGCGGGAAGCGCATCAGCTCCTCCTCAGTCCAAGTTTTGACGGCTGTCTCCATCGCGGAAGGAAGCGTGCGTGAGACGAGCGACGAGGCAAGGCGGGACACGGTCGGAACCGGTTCACCACAGAGATACGAAGGCACAAAGAAGAAATCCCGATCCGAGCGCTTGGTTTTTTCCGTGCCTCTGTGTCTCTGTGGTGAACTCCGCCGAACCAACAAGACGAGGGCGTCGCGTCCCCACCATCAGCCACTGCTCCGGCTCACTTCAGCACCAGCCACGACCCCAGCGGCCCCTGCCAGAAGCCCAGCACGACGGAGGCGACGGCCAGCGTGCCTAGGGCGAGGCCGGCGGCGAAACCCACGGGCGTCCGCGCGGGGCGCGCCGGCGCGGCGTCGGCCGCGGGCGCCCACGACTCGAAGAACGCCGCCTTGATCCAGCCGAAGTAGTAGTAGATCGAAATCACCACGCCGATGGCCGCGATGATGAGCGAGGAGCCGTGGCCGGCCTTGAAGACCGCGACGAACACCAGGAACTTGCCCATGAAGCCCGCCAGCGGCGGGATGCCGGCCAGCGAGCCGAGGCCCACCGCGAGCACGGTGGCGAGGAACGGATGCTCCTTGGCGAGGCCCGCGTAGTGGTCGAGCTCCTGATCGGAATCCTCGGCGCCCGCGAGATGCGTCATCACGCCGAACACCGCGAACGACGCGATGAGGTAGGCGAAGAGGTAGAATTGAATCGCGCCGACCGCCGACGGAACGTGCCGCGCCGCCACGACGCCGAGCAGCAGGAAGCCCGCGTGCGACACGCCGGAGAGGCCGATGAGGCGCTTCACGTTGTGCTGGGTGAGCGCGGCGATGTTGCCGAACAGGATCGTGGCCGCGGCCATCGCGAGGAGGATCGGCTCGGTCAGCCAGCCGTAGGGCGCGAAGGCCCCGCCCGGCCCGCAGAGCGCGAGCAGAACGGCGAAACCCGCGCCCTTGGACGCCACGGCCAGAAACGCCGTCACCGGCGTGGGCGCTCCCTGGTAGACATCGGGCACCCAAATCTGAAAGGGAAACGCGCCGATCTTGAAGGCGACGCCGGCGAGCACGAGCACGATGCCGAGGCTGGCGACGAAATTGGCGGGATTGGCGGCAAGGAAACGAGACAGCTCCGCGTAGTTCATCGCCTGCGCCGTGTGGCCGGGCAGCGCGGCGTTGCCGGCCACCCCGTAGAGCAGCACGATGCCGAAGAGCAGCATGCCGGAGCTGAGCGCGCCCATCACGAGGTATTTCAAACCCGCCTCGAGCGAGGCCGGGCTCGTGCGGTGGTAGGCCACGAGGATGTAGAGGCCGATCGTGAGCGTCTCAAGCGCGACAAACAGCATCACGAAGTGGCTGCCCTGCGCGAGGAGCATCATCGCCGCCGTCACGACCAGCACGATGTGGAAAAACTCCACGCGCGGCATCTTCTGCTTCGCGAGGGCCACGCGGCCGAGGAGGCACACGAGCAGCGCCGCGAGCAGGAAAAACGCCCGCATGAACTGGCCGCCCGCCGAGTGCTGCAGCAGGCCGTTGAACGTCGAGGTGCCGACGGTGCCGCTGTTCCAGTTGAATAGAAACCCGATGAGCGTGCCGAGCAGGCCGGCCGCGGCCAAATCGGGAATGAGCGAATGCAGGCGCTTCGGCAGCATGACCTCGAGCGCGAGCAGGAGGAGCGCGATGCAGCCGAGCATCAGCTCGGGGAAAATGGCGGTCCAGACATTGGACTCCGCGGCGGCTTTGACGGCTTCGAGGGTCATCGCGGTGAAACGTTATTTCGCCGCCGCCACCTTGGCGGCCGGCGCGAGCGCGGCGTTGATGGGGTCGCTGAGGGACTTGGGCCAGAAGCCGACGAAAAGCAGCGCGGCCAGCAGCACGAGCGCCGGGATGCGCTCGGCCCAGCGAAGGTCAACGGGCGGGTATTTCGTGGCGACCGCGGTCATGTGATCCGTCGCCGGGCCGAAGAAGACGCGGGCCGCGGCCCGCAACCCGTAGATCGCGGAGATGACGACCCCCGCGACCGCGCAGACGGTGATGGCCGGGGAGAATTTCCACAGCGCGACGAAGATCGTGAGCTCGCCCCAGAAGTTGGCGAAGCCGGGCAGGCCGATGCTGGCGAACGTCGCGGCGACAAACAGCGCGGCGAGCACGGGCGTCTTTTGCGCCAGCCCGCCCATCTCATCCATCGCGAAGGTGTGCGTGCGGTGATGCACGCTCGTCGCGAGCAGGAACAGCAGCGCGACCGACAGGCCGTGCGCCACCATCATCAGCACCACGCCGCCGACGCCAAGCGTCGAGCCCGCGGCGATGCCGAGGAAGGCGTAGCCCATGTGCATGACCGAGCTGTAGCCGAGCATCTGCTTCAGGTCGCGCTGTGCGATGGTGATCAAGCCGACGATGAGGACGTTGCCCAGCACGGCGAGCCAGGCGAGCGGATGCGCCCAATGCAGAGCGCCCGCGGGCAGGAGCGGCAGGCCGATCTGGATGAGGCCGTAGAGGCCGAATTTCTTGAGCACGCCGGCGTGGAGCATGGCGTTGGAGCTGGGCGCGGCGCCGTAGCCGAGCGGCGCCCACGTGTGCAGGGGCCAGAGCGAGACCAGCACGCCAAAGCCGACCGTCAGCACGGCAAAGAGGTTCTTCTGCGTGATCTCGGAGAGGGGCTTCGAGGCGAGGTAGCGCTTGAGTTCGATGAGGTCGAAGGTCGTCGCGCCGCTCTTCACATAGAGCGCGATCAGGCCCACGAGGGAGATCATCGCGCCGGCCGTGAGGTAGATCGTCATCTTCATCGCCGCGTAGCCGCGGTCCTTGCCACCCCAGACGCCGACCATGATGAACGTCGGGATGAGCGCGAGTTCGTGGAAGAAGTAGAAGAAGAACACATCCACGCTCGCGAACACGCCCATGAGGCCGCCCTGCATGATGAGCAGGAGCATCAGGTAGATCTTGAGGCGCTCGGCCTGGGACTGGATCGCGTAGAGGCCGGCCGCGAAGCCGACGATGCCCGCCATCACGAACAGCGGGAGCGAGATGCCGTTGAGCCCGAGCTTGAGCGAGATGCCGAGGCCGGTGAGCCCGGTGGAATAGTTCGTGAGGAAGGCGTAGCCGGCGGTCTGCGTCTGCGCCGAGTAGTGCCACCACGTGTGCAGGGCCATCAGCAGCGGCACGGCAAACGCGCCATAGGCGAGGCGCACCGACCAGCGCTTGGGCAGACCGAACGCAATCGCGAGCGCCAGCGCGAGCGGGGCCGCGATGGCGACGAGCAGCGGATCAAAAGGCAGGTGGCTCATTGCGTCAGTAAAGGGAAATCCAGCCCGCGGCGAAGGCCCAGAGCGCGACCGCGCCGAGGAGGAACCAGTAGGCGTAGGCGTTGACGTTGCCGGTGTGCAGCGCGCGCGCGCCGAGCCCGAAGAACCCGACGACCGCCGCCAGCCCGCGCACAATCACGCCGGCGAGGAGGATCTGCTCGAGGAAGTTCACGAGCATCGCGAAGCGCTGCTGGACCTTGGCGACATAGTAGTCGTAGGCGAGGTCGAAGGAATTGCGGAGCGCGGTGAGGAGGCCAAAGGCGCCGGGGGCCTTCTCCGCCAGCGTGTCGGTGGCCGTTGTCTTGTAGAAGAAGAGCGCGGCCAGGCCGCCGAGCAGCATCACGGCGAGGCTCGTCGCGAGAATCACCGTGTGGTCGGTGCCCTCCGCGTGGGGCACGAGTGCCATCACGTCCTCAAACGCATCGCGCCAGACCTGGCTGTAAAACCAGCCGTAGCCACCCACGATTGAGAGCACCGCCAGCAGCACGAGCGGCGCGGTCAGCGTGAGCCCGCCCTCGTGGGCGTGGCCGGCCTCCTCGGTGCGCGGCGCGCCGAGGAAGACGATCTTCCACATGCGCACCATGTAGAACGCCGTGAGGACGGCCGTGAGCGCGAGCAGGACGAAGACCGGCGTGCTGTTGACGTAGGCAAGGAAGAGGATCGCGTCCTTCGAGAAGAAGCCGGCGAGGAAAGGCATCCCGATGATGGCGAGCACGCCAATCGTGAAGGTAACGAAGGTGAGCGGCATCTTCTTCGCGAGCCCGCCCATCTTGAAAATATCCTGCTCGTGGTGGCAGCCGTGGATGACGGAGCCGGAACCGAGGAACATGAGGGCCTTGAAGAAGGCGTGCGTCGTCAGGTGAAACATGGCCGCACCCACGCCGAACTGGACGAGCACGGTGTGCGGGGTGTCGCCGTGATAGTGGGTGGAATTGGCCGCGCCGAGGCCGAAGGCCGCGACCATGTAGCCTAGCTGCGAGAGCGTGGAGTAAGCCAGGACCTTCTTGATGTCGCTCTGCACGATGGCGCAGAGCGCGGCGTAGAGGGCGGTGGCGGTGCCGACCCACATGATGACGGTGAGCGCATCGGGCACCATCAGGGCGTTGATGCGGCACAGCATGTAGATGCCGGCGGCCACCATCGTGGCGGCGTGGATGAGAGCGGAGACGGGCGTGGGGCCCTCCATCGCGTCGGGCAGCCAGACCTGGAGCGGGACCTGCGCGGATTTGCCGACCGCGCCGCAGAAAAGGAGCAGCGGGATGCCCGCCGCGACAACCGCGCCGCCGTCGGCGAGTTTGGCCAGCTCGGTCAGGTTCACCGTGCCGAACTGCGCGTAGCACCACACAATGCCGAGCAGGAAGCCGAAGTCGCCGACGCGATTCGCGATGAACGCCTTCTTCGACGCATCAGCCGCCGACTGCTTGTGCATGTAGTGGTTGATGAGCAGCCAGGAGCTGAAACCGACCAGCTCCCAATAGATGAACATCATGAAAAGATTGTCGGCAAAAACGATGCCGAGCATCGAAAACATGAAGATCGAGAGGCCGCCGAAGTAGCGCGCGCGGTTCGCGTCGTCGTGCATGTAGCCGAGCGAAAACACATGCACGCACACGCCCACGATCCCCACGATCACGAGCATCAGGGCGGCGAGGTCGTCGAACTTGAGGCCGAGCGAAAGCGTGAAGTCCCCGAGCTGCAGCCACGTCATCGACTCCTCGAAGCGTTCGCCGCCCAAGGCGAGGAGAACCGAGAGGACGGCGATCGCCGTCGCGGTCGCCGTGGAGATCGCGGCGGCCACGCCGCCGTTGCGGCGCAGGAACAGCGCAATGACCGCCGCCGAGGCGAGCGGCAGGCCGAGAACGAGTATGGCGTGCTGGAGCATCGTCATGGCGTCAGTGCTTCAGCGTGTTGAGCTGATCGATCTGGATTGTCTGCCGCTTGCGGAAGAGCGCGACGATGATGGCGAGGCCCACCGCGACCTCGGCGGCGGCCACGGTGAGGATGAAGAAGACAAAGACATTGCCATCCATCGTGCCGTTGAACCGCGAGAACGCGACGAGCGCCAGGGTCGAGGCCACGAGCATCAGCTCGAGGCACATGAAGACGACGAGTGTGTTGCGCCGCACCAGCACGCCGACGAAGCCGATGGCGAAGAGCGCGACCGCGATGGCGAGGTAGCCGTTGAGCGTGGGCTCGATCATTTGATGTCCTCCATGCCTTCGAACTTCTTGCTGAGCACGATCACGCCGATCATCGCGATGAGGAGGAGAAAGCCGAGGATCTGCACGGGCAGCAGGTAGGTCGTGAAGAGCTGATAGGCGTAGAGCTTCAGGTCCGCGCCGAGTGCGGGGACCTTCGCCAGGTCGGGCTCGGGCAGGCGTCCGCGCGCGAGGAACGAAATGACCCCTGCGCCCACGAGGCCGACCGCAAGGATGCGCGCGGCGGCGGGCAGGCGGTTGAGCGTCGGCCGTGCATCGCCCTTGGTGTCGAGCAGCATGACGATGAAGAGAAACAGCGCGACGATCGCGCCCGCGTAGACCAGCAGCAGCAGGAACGCCAGGAGGTAGGCCTCGAGCCCGACAAAGAGCCCCGCCACGCCGACGAGCGCGAGCAGCAGGCAGAGCGAGGCGTTGACCGCGTTCTTGTTCACGACGACGCCGATGGCGGCGATCACCGTGAACAGGGCAAAGATGTTGAAGAGGAGGTGGCCCATTGCTGAAGGAACGGAATTCAGAATCCAGAATCCAGAAGGCGAGAAGCAGTCCAGCCGCGACCCGCGAACGCGGATTTATTCGGGAAGATGAGTGCGGGATCTTTCATTCTGAATTCTGGATTCTGTCTTCTGCCGCTCAGTGCGCGTTGCCGTGCTTCTCGGCCTCGAGTTTCTTATCCCACTTGAAGTGATCGTCGGGCAGCGTGCCGCCGAGCTCGTAGAGGCGGGCCTTGTTGTTGACCATCTCCTCGCGGGTGTAGCCGGTCATCGAAAACTGGTTTTGCAGCCAGATCGCCTCCTCGGGGCAGACCTCCTGGCACATGCCGCAGTAGATGCAGCGGAGCATGTCGATCTCGAACTCCTTCGGGGCTTTCTCGACGTGGCCGGTCGGCGCATCGGGCGCGATCTCGCCGGGCGTGATGCGGATGGCCTTGGGCGGGCAGACAAACTCGCAGAGCTGACACGAGACGCATTTCTCGCGGCCGTGCGGATCCTTCACCAGCGTGGGCACACCGCGGTAGCCGGGCGGGATCGCCGGGCGCTGCTCGGGATACTCGAGGGTCTCCTTGGGCCGCACAAGGTGCTGCCACGTCGTCTTCAGGCCGGAGAGGATCTGCGGGACATAGGTGCGCTCGGCGAAGGTGAGCGGTTTGCGTTCGAGGGGAATTCCGGTGGCCATGGCGCGCGGTGGTTATTTCTGGATGAGCGCGATCCCGATCGCGTAGGCGAGCAGGTTGGCGATGGAGAGGGGGAGGAGTTTCTTCCAGCCGATCTCCATGACTTGGTCGTAGCGGAAGCGCGGGACGGTCCAGCGCACCCACATGAAGAAAAAGATCAGCGCGAGCACCTTGCCGAGGAAGATGCCGATCGAGAGCAGGCCGACCGCAATCGGGTGCGCCAGAAGCGGCGAGAGGTGAGCGAGCCAGCCGACGAGGTCAGCGAGCGGCACCCAAGGGAGCGGATTCCAGCCGCCGAGGAACATCAGCGTGAACACCGCCGAGCCGATCACCATGTGCGCATACTCGGCGACGAAGAACAGGCCCCACTTGAACGCGCCGTATTCCGTATGAAAGCCGCCGACGAGGTCGGCCTCGGACTCCGGCATGTCGAAGGGCTGGCGGTTCGTCTCGGCAAAGAGCGCCGTGATGAAGATGAACGCCGACACCGGCATCAAAAAGATGAACCACATGCCGCCGAGGAACCCCGGCTGGCTCTGGAACTCGACGAGCCGCGTGAGGCCGAGCGTAGCCTCGCGGCCGGGTTCGTTGACCCAGAGGAACAGCGGCACGACCGAGAGCGTCATCGACAGCTCATACGAGATGAGCTGCGCGGAGGCGCGCACGCCGCCGAGGAAGGGGTATTTGGAGTTCGAGGCCCAACCCGCGAGGATGAGCGAATATACGCCGAGCGATGAGACCGCGAAGACCGCGAGGAGGCCGATATCCACATCGGCCAGCGCGAGCGGGATGACCTTGCCCGCCTGATCGAGATAGGCGCCGAAGGGCACGGCCGTGACCGTCGTGAGCGCCGGGATCATCGCGACGATGGGCGCGAGCACGAAGTAGAACTTGTTCACGTGCCCCGGCAGCGCGTCCTCCTTGAAGAGCATTTTGCCGCCATCGGCCATCACGTGGAAAATCCCGAGGCGCTGGAGAAACGGCCCGAGGATCGGAATCCAGGAAACCCACGGCACGATCGCGCGGTTGGGACCGGGGCGGCCCTGAATCCAGGCGGAGACCTTGCGCTCCGCCATCGAGCACGCGCCGCCGATGGGGAAGATGACCATGATCACCGCGAGGCCCTTGAGGACGCCCTGCACGACCGGATGAAGACTTTGCCAAAGTTCGATCATCGCTCAGAGAAAGGAAACGCCCATGAGCGCCACGCCGAAGCCAGCGGCGCAGGCGGCGGCGATGTGCATCTTTTTCTTTTCCTCGGCGAGCACGGCGAGTTCGCGCTGCTGTTTCGCGTTGGGGTTGGCGGGCGCCGGTTTCGCCGGCTTGCGCAGCGTGAGCGCGAACAGCCCCGCCCCCATGAGAAGGAAGCCGAGGCCGAGACCGAAGAGGGCGATGGAGCGCATGATCAGGCGGTGGCGGCGACCTTGGCCGCGGGTTGGAAATGGAGCGACTCGCCCTCGACAAAGGGCAGCCCGGCGTAAGCCGTGGCATCGAGGAGCAGGCCGGTGTCGGGGATATTCGCGAAGCTCATCGTGCCGAGCGCCGGCACCTCGGCGGCGAGGAGCGTCCACACGGAGGCGAGATCGGTCGCGGCGATTTTCGCGAGCTTGGCCAGCACCGCGAGATCGTCGATCGCACCGGTCGGACCGGGGACGGCCTTGGCAAATTTCTGGATGCGGAACTGCTGGTTCACGAACGTGCCGCTCTTCTCGAAGACGGTCAGCGTCGGGATCACGACCCTGGCCGCGGCGCTCGTGGCGTTGGCGTGCGTGCCGAGATGGACGATGGCGACTTTCGCGAGCTGCGCGGCCGTGAGGCCGGCCGCGGCGAGGTCTTCGCCGACCGAGACGACCGTCTTGATCCGGCCCGCGTCGATGTGCGCGGCAAGCTCGGCGAGCCTGGCCGAGGGCAGCGTCGCGATCAAACCGGTGACGAGGGCGCCGCGGACGTTGGGATTCTTGTCGGCGGAGATGAGGAGCTTGTCGCCCTCCCCCACCCGGCTGACGAGATACGCCGGGGCCTGAAGTGCGGCGGCGAGTTTCTTGGTGAGAAACTGCTCCTCGACCGAGCTGCGGCCGGAACCGACGACAGCGACCGATCCAGCGGCGAGCAAATCGGCGGCGGCCTTGAGCGCGGCGTTGAGCGGCGCGGCGCGGCCATCGAGTGTCGGCGAGAAGAGGCGAGTGTCCGCCTTCACCTGCTTGTAGAGTTCGCGGCCGCTGTCGGCCATCCACGTGTCGTTCACGCCGTCATTCTGGCGGGGCGTGATGCGATAGATCTGGCCCTCGCGCGACCAGACGACGGTGTTGGCGCCGACGGACGACTCGGTGTCGATGCTGTTCGTCTGCTTCAGGAACCAGACGCGCATCTTGAACCGGAAATCCGTGCTCGTGAGCGCGCCCACCGGGCAGATGTCGACGGTGTTGAGCGAGTAATTGTTCGTGAGCTGCTTGCCGGGGTAACAGGTGAGCGTCGAGTAGCTGCCGCGGTCGATGAAGCCGAGGACATCGTCCTTGGCGATCTCCTTGCAGAAGCGGATGCAGCGGGAACAAAGGATGCAGCGCTCGTCGTCGAGCGTGACGCGCGGCCCGAGCTGGGTGCGCTTGGGCTTCACGTTTTTCTGCTCGATGTAGCGCGAGTAGCCGCGGCCGTAGCCGGTGGATTGCTCCTGCAGCTTGCACTCGCCGGCTTGGTCGCAGATCGGGCAGTCGAGCGGGTGGTTGACGAGGAGGAACTCCATCACGCCCTCGCGGCAGTCCTTGATCTGCGGGGTCTGCGTGCGGATGTGGAGGCCGGGCGAAGCGTTGGTCGCGCAGCCGATCTGCGGGCGCGGGATCCAGTTGATCTTCTGCTTCCCGGTCGCCGGGTCCATGATCGGCGCCTTGGTCGCGGGATCGACGGCCGGCATGCCCATTTCGATGAGGCACATCCGGCAATTGCCGACGACGGAGAGCTTGGGGTGATAACAGTAATACGGCACGTCCACGCCCACGAGGCGCGCGGCCTCGATCGCGTTCGTGCCCTTCGGCACGGCGACATCCTTGCCGTCAACGTTGACGGTGATGAGGTCGGGTTTGGGAGGTGCGATCATTGAAAAGGAAAAACGAGTTGCCCGCGAATCACGCGAATCGACGCGGATGAAGGAGAGCCTGTTTTTGTTTCGTGAGCATTCGTGTGATTCGCGGGCAAACTCAGACGAGCTCGCGGCTTTCCGCCGGCTTGGTTTTCTTCGCCTCGGGATACGCTTTGAACTCCTCGCCGAACTTCGCGATGAAGCTCTGCGTGGGCCACGAGCAGGCCTCGCCAAACGCGCAGATCGTGCGGCCGGCGATTTGGTCGGCGACGCTCTTCAGCAGCGCGCCGTCCTCCGTGCGCGCGTGGTCGTGCACCATGCGCGTCGTGATCTTCTTCATCCAGAGCGAGCCTTCGCGGCACGGCGTGCACTGGCCGCAGCTCTCGTGGGCGTAGAACGCGTTGATGTTCGCGAGGGCCTCGACCATGTTCACCGTGTCGTCCATCACGATCACGCCGCCGGAGCCGCCCATCGTGCCGCAGGCCGCCAGCGTGTCGAAGTCCATCGGGATGTCCTCGACCGTGAGCACGCGCTCGGTGCCGTCCTTGTTCTTGAGCTTAAAGGTCTCGCCGAACTTCAGGATCTTCGCGGACGAGCCGCCGGGGATGACGGCCTTGAACTTCCGGCCGGGCAGCGGGCCGCCGCAGACCTCGTTGAGCAGCTGGCCCATCGTGATCTTGCCGACCTCGTATTCGAAATAGCCGGGCTTCTGCACGTGGCCGCTCACGCAGAGGATGCGGGTGCCGGTATTGTTGGGCGTGCCGATCTTGGCGTAATTGTCGCCGCCCATCTCGACGATGTGCTTCACGTGGCAGAGCGTCTCCACGTTGTTCACGATCGTGGGGCATTGGTAGAGGCCGAGCACGGCCGGGAAATACGGCGGCTTGATGCGCGGATAGGGACGCTTGCCCTCGAGCGACTCGATCAGGCCCGTCTCCTCGCCGCAGATGTAGGCGCCGGCGCCACGGTGGACGTAGATTTCGCAGCCGTAGTCGGTGCCGAGGATCTTGGGGCCGCAGAAATTCGCCGCGCGCGCCTCCGCGATCGCCTTCTCCAAGATCCGCGCGCCGTGGGGCATCTCGCCGCGGATGTAGATGTAGGCCTGCTTCACGTTGTTGGCCCACGCCGAAATCATGATGCCCTCGATCAGCTGATGAGGGTCCTGGTGCATGATGTAGCGGTCCTTGAACGTGCCCGGCTCGGACTCGTCCGCGTTCACCACGAGATAGATCGGCTTGCCGCTCTTGCGGTCGACGAGGCCCCACTTCACGCCGCAAGGGAAACCCGCGCCGCCGCGGCCGCGCAGGCCGGACTTCTTGACCTCGTCGATGATCGCGGCCGGCTGCATCGTGACGGCCTTCTTGAGCATCTCGTAGCCGCCGTGCTTCACGTAGCACGCGAGGTCGTTGGTGTAGCCCGGCACGTCGATGTGCTTGAAAATGATCCGGCGTTGTTCGGGGGCGGGCATGAATTTTTGACCACTAATGGGCACTAATGCGGGGGAAGGGCGGGAATGCTGAGTTCCTGGTTTTTCCGGTGATTAGTGAGGATAGGTGGTTCCTTTCTTCAGCGGCGTTTCGCGGCCTCGGCTTTGATCTGATCCGAAAGCTGCTTCGCCTTGGCGCAGCTCACGTTTTCATGGAGATCGTCGTCGATCATCACGACGGGCGCGGTGCCGCAGCTCGCGAGGCACTCGACGAACTCGACCGTGACCTCGCCATCGGGCGAGACCTCGCCGCGGTGGGTCTTGAACTCCTGCTCAAACGTCTCGCAGGTCTTGTAGCCGCCCATGAGCGCGCAGGAGAGCGTGCGGCAGACCTTGATGTGGCGGCGGCCGATCGGCTTCTGCCGGAACATCGGGTAGAACGTGATCACCTCGTAGACGTTGATCGGCTGGAGCTCGAGCTTGGCAGCGACCCACTCGGCGGTCTCGGGCGGGAGGTAGCCGATGTCCTCCTGAATCGCGTGCAACAGCATGAGCACGGCGCTGCGCTTCACCGGGTAATGGGTGATGACCTCGTCGATGCGTTTCAGCGTGTCGGGCTTCAGGTTCATCGCGCGGGAATCAGCGGTCGCACTCGCCCATGACGAAGTCGAGCGAGCCGAGGATGGAGACGACGTCGGAGATCAGGTTGCCGACGCACGCCTTGGGCAGGATCGAGAGGTTGCAGAACGAGGGGGAGCGAATCTTCAGGCGGTAGGGCACGCCGCCGCCTTTGCTCACGATGAAGAAACCGAGGATGCCCTTGGGATTTTCCGCCTCGAAATAGACTTCGCCGGCGGGGATCTGCGGGCCTTCGGTGACGAGCATGAAATTCTGGATCAGCTCCTCCATCGAGGTGAGGATCTTGTCCTTCGGCGGGGCAAAGATGCGCTTGGCGTCGACGGCATACCACGGGCCATCGGGCATCTTGGCGGCGACCTGGCGGATGAGGCGCACGGACTGGCGCATCTCCTCGCCGCGGACGAGATAACGGTCGTAGCAGTCGCCCTTGGTGCCCACGGGCACGTCGAACTCCCACTGCTCGTAGCCCGAGTAGGGCTTGTCCTTGCGCAGATCGAGCGCGACGCCGGAGCCGCGGAGATTCGGGCCGGTGAGGCCGTAGGCGAGCGCATCCTCGCGCGAGATCACGCCGATGCCCACCGTGCGATCCATGAAGATCTTGTTCCGCGTCAGCAGCGTGAGCATCTCCTCGAGGATCGGGACGAACTGATCGCAAAACGCGTTCACACGGCCGAGCCAGCCGTCGGGGATGTCTCGCGTGACGCCACCGATGCGGGTGTAGCTCGTGGTGAAGCGCGCGCCGGTGAGCTCCTCGAAGAGCTTGTAGAGTTTTTCGCGCTCCTCGAGGCAGTAGAGCAACACGCTCCACGCGCCGACATCGAGGGCGAAGGCGCCGAGGCCCATGAGGTGCGACGAGATGCGCGCCATCTCCGCCGTGAGCACACGGATGGCTTCGCAGCGCGGCGGGACCTTGAGCCCCGCGAGGCGCTCGACCGCGATCGCGTAGGCCATGTTGTTGGCGAGCGGCGCGAGGTAATCCAACCGGTCCGTGTAGGGCACGAACTGGTTGTAAGTCATGTTCTCGGCGATCTTCTCGTCGCCGCGGTGCAAGTAACCCACGACCGGGTCGGCCTTCGTGAGGATCTCGCCGTCGAGCTCCATCTGGAGCCGGAGCACGCCGTGCGTCGACGGGTGCGACGGGCCCATCGAGAGCGACATCTTCTCGGTCTGGAATTCGGCCGAGGCCGCCTTGGCCGCGCTGTCGGGGATGGAAAGTTCGGAGGCCATGCGGTCAGTCCTTCACTTGGCGGAGCGGCGTCTGATCCGGGCGCGCGTGACGGTCGGCCCAGCTCTCGTCCTTGGCGCGCGGCTCGGCATCGGTGAGATTCACCTCGCCCGGCGAGGCGACAAACGGCCCGCCGGCCATCGGCGCAGCCACGACCTTGGTGCCCGTTTCCTCCGCGATGTCGGCGACCGGCAAATCCGTCTCGATGCCGGCGAGCGGAAACTCCTTCCGCAGCGGGTGGTAGGGATAGCCGTCCCACATGAGGATGCGGCGCAGGTCGGGGTGGCCCTCAAAGGTCACGCCCATGAGATCGTAGCACTCGCGCTCGTGCCAGTTGGCCGCGGGCCAGAGGTCGACGATGCTCGGCGCGGTGGGCTTGGCCTCGGTGCCGGCGCAGGGCGCGGCGACGCGGACGTAGTTGCCCGTGCGCGTGGTCGAGAGCAGGTGGTAGACGACCGTGAAGCGAGGCGAGGCGCCCTCGGCCCAGTCGATCGCGGTGACGTCCATCAAGAGGTCAAACGCCCATTCGTCGCGCAGGAACCGCAGCGCCGCGACCAAGTCGCCGAGCGGCACGTTCACCGCGGGATGGTCGGCGGAGGCGCGGTCGGTGGCCTGCGGGAATTTCGCTTTGAGCGCGGTGAGGGCTTCGGCGGACATCGCGTGGTTCGAGGGCGATTCGTGGTCGCGTTTCAGGCCGAGAGCAGGCGGCTCGTGGCGGGCTCGGTCCGCACCTTGTTTTGCAGCTTGATCAGGGCATCCAGCAGCGCCTCCGGGCGCGGGGGACAACCACTGACATATACGTCAACCGGCACGATGCGGTCGACGCCCTGCAGCGTAGCGTAGCTGCGATACATGCCACCCGAGCTGGCGCAGGCGCCCATCGCGATGACCCACTTGGGCGCGGCCATCTGATCATAGATGCGGCGGACTTGGGGGGCCATCTTGTAGGTGACGGTGCCCGCCACGATCATGCAGTCGGACTGGCGGGGGGAAAACCGCATGACCTCGGCGCCGAAGCGCGCAATGTCGAACCGCGCCCCGCCCACCGCCATCAGCTCAATCGCGCAGCATGCCAGGCCCATGGGCATCGGCCACATGGAGTTGGTGCGGATCCAATTGATGGCCGCATCGGCCCGGGAAACGATCACGCCACCCTCAACTTTGCTGTTGTAGCCGAGTTCGCTGTTGGCGGTGACCATGGTGCGCGGAGTGGAGGGAGGAGGCGGAAATGAAAATCTTTCGCAGGCTTGGCTCCGGTTTCTCGCTGCGCAAGTCGCTTTTATATAAAAGCTCGGGCCCCGCCGCGCTAGTAGCGTGCCCGCAAACGACCATAACCACACCTGCCGATCGACGAGAACCTTGAGTTCGCCGTGCCGCACCGCCACGCTGCGCCCGTCTCACGTTCGGCGCGGATTCCTAGTCGTGGATGAAGCGCGTTGCCTCGCGCTTCTTGGTCTCCAAGCCGACACCCCATCCCACGATTCCCGAACTCCCCCTGAATCACACCATGCCCCGCACCCTCCTCGCCCTCGGCGCGCACTACGACGACTGCGTGTTCGGCATCCCCGGCACGCTGCTGCAGGCCGTGCAGAAGGACTACCGCGTCGTCGTGCTCTCGCTAATCGGCGACTACACCAACTGGCCGCCGGTCAAGGGCCGCGCCAGCCAGCTCCTCGAGGTCAGCAAGGAGCTCGCGCACTACCATGGGATCGAGATGCGTTTCCTGCCCTACGCCTCGGGCAAGTTTCATCTCAACGAGGAGACGAAGCTCGCCGTCGCCAAGGTCGTCGCGGACGTGCAGCCCGACGTCGCGTTCATGCTCTGGCAAAACGATCGCCACCCGGACCACGAGGCCGCGTCCGTGATCAGCAAGGTCGCGCTGAAACTCGCCGGCCGGATCCTCGACGCCAACGTGAAGGTGCCGGGTCAGATTTACCTCTACGACAACGGCCCCGGCCACACGATCGGCTTTGAGCCCAACACATTTGTCGACGTGGGCGCCGTCTGGCCGCCGGCGATGGAGTGGCTCGGCCAGCTCATGGAGTTCGTCCGCAACAAACCGCTCGGCCCCGCCGACATCGACCCCGCCGTGCGCACCAAGACCACGCTCGCGCGCTACCGCGGCGCCGCCTGCGGCGCCACGCACGCCGAGGCGTTCTGGGCGATGCAGACGCGCCCTGTGCAGATGTTCTAGGCGCCCCTACTTCGGCAGCGCGAAGCAGTAGAACATGTCGCCGGCCTTCGTCTCCGGCTTCCCACCGCCGCCGGCGGCGATGACGACAAACTGCCGGCCATCCACCTCAAAGGTCGACGGCGTCGCGTAGCCCCCGAACTCCATCTGGAATTCCCAGAGCAGCTCGCCCGTGTCCTTGTCGTAGGCGTGGAAGCGCTCGTCCATCGCCGCGCCGATGAACACGAGCCCGCCCTTCGTCACAATCGGGCCGCCGATGTTGAACGTGCCCGTCGGCGGCAGGCCGCGCGCCTCGAGCTTCGGATAAGTGCCGAGCGGCACCGACCACTTCACCTTCCCCGCGCTCAGGTCGACGGCGTGGAGCTGGCCCCACGGACGCTTGTTCACCGGGAAACCCTCCGGGTCCTTCCACTCGTGGTGTCCGGTCATCACGAACGGAATCTCGTTCGCGAAGCTCAGCTTCAGATCCTTCGCCTCGATCATCTCGTCCTGCCCTTCGTCGAAGAGGAACGCCACGATGGCGTTCTTCTCCATCGCGCTGAAGCTGGCGAACGACGGCATCTGCCCGCGGCCCGTCTCCATGAGCGCCAGCACCTGCGGCTTGGTCAGCCGCTCGCGCACGCGCTCGAGCGACGGCGAGGCCGGGTTCAGCGGCGAACTCGTGCCGTGGCACGCCGAGCACACGCCTTGGTAGGTGCGCTTGCCGAGGTCGTTCAGCGAGACGCGCTGCGTGGGCCGCGACGGCACCATCGCGGTGTATTCCACCTCGTTGCTCGTGTTGACGAACACGATCCGGCTTTGCGGATCGAAGGCCGCGCCGCCCCATTCGCAGCCGCCGTTGAACTGCGGGAGCACCGCTTTCTTCTGCAACGAAGGCGGCGTGAAGATCGGCGCGGGGTGAATCTCGTCGAGCTGCTTGAGCACGGCCGCCGTCGCGGCGGGGGTGAGGTCGGTCACGTCGTCGCGCGTGAAGCCTTGTTTTGTCAGGCGAAGGAACGGCGGCGGAAAAGGCTGCGTCGGGTGCGTATACTCGCCCGGGATGTCCGACTTGGGCACCGGCAATTCCTCGACCGGGAAAAGCGGCCGGCCTGTCACCCGATCGAGCACGAAGAGGTGCCCCATCTTGGTCGGCTGCACGACGCAATCGATCACGCGGCCATCGCGGCCGAGTTGCGCGAGCACCGGCGGCGTGGGCAGATCGTAGTCCCAGAGGTCGTGGTGCACGGCCTGGAAATGCCAGAGGCGCCGGCCCGTCGCGGCATCGAGCGCGAGCGTGCAGTTGCCAAACAGGTTCGCGCCGGGCCGGTTGCCGCCCCACTTGTCGTTCGCCGGCGAGCCCGTGCCCATGAACACGATGCCGCGCTCGTGATCGAGCGTGAAGCCGGACCAGACGTTGGCGCTGCCGACCTTCTGCCACGAGTCCTTCGCCCAGGTGTCATAGCCAAACTCCCCCGGATGCGGGATGGTGTGGAAGATCCACTTGCGCTCGCCCGTGCGCACGTCGAACGCGCGGATGTGCCCGGGCGCCGTCGGCTGCGGGCCTTCGCCGGTCGTGGAGCCGAGGATCAGCAGGTCCTTCCACACGATGCCGGGCGAGTTGTTGCCGACGCGCAGGTAGAACACATCGGTGTCGAAGCCATCGCGATGGCTGATGCGCCCGCCGCGCCCGAAGCTCGGCACGGGTTTGCCCGTCTTCGCATCGAGCGCGTAGAGCCAGTCGCCCGCCGAGTGGAAAATACGCTCATCGCCACGGCCGTCGGTCCAGTAAGCCACGCCGCGGTTGAGCCCGCGGCCCACCGCGCCCTCCCAGGGATCGAAGCGCCACCGCAGCTTGCCCGTCGCGGCGTCGAGCGCCGCGGCGTGGAGTTGCCCGGTCGTCACGAACATCACGCCGTTCACCACGATCGGGTTGCACTCGATCGTCGCACCGACGTCGCCCGCCTTCCATTTCCACGCGAGCTGGAGGCGCTTCACATTCGAGCGGTTGATTTGATCGAGCTCGGAGTAATGCCGGCCGCCGTAGTCGCCGTGGTAGGTCTGCCACTCGCGATGGCTGGCCTTGGGATCGGCGGCGCCAAATGCAGACGTGGCAAAAAGGAGCGGCACGAAGGCCGAAACGACGCGCGGGGCATTCATGGGGCGGGGCGCGGAAATGTTCACGCCGCGCCGCCGCGGGAAGCGAGGCCGGATTTACCGTTGACCACCCCTGACGCATCACCCTTCTTCCTCCCCTTCGCCCAGCGAGCAGCTGTTCCAACGACAACTGATCGTGCAACCCGGAGAGGTGGCAGAGTGGTCGAATGCGCATGATTGGAAATCATGTGTTGTCGCAAGGCAACCGAGGGTTCGAATCCCTCCCTCTCCGCCATTTTTCTACCGATAGGGCTGGTGCAGTTCCACCGGCTTGGCCTTCTGCTTCGAGCGCAGGCGCAGGTTCAGCATCTCGACGGCAAACGCGAACGCCATCGAGAAATAGATGTAGCCCTTGGGAATGTGGTGCCCCAGCCCTTCGCCCACGAGCGCGACGCCGATCAGGATGAGGAAGCTCAGCGCAAGCATCTTCAGCGTCGGGTGCCGGTTCACAAAATCGCTGATCGACTTGGCGAAGACCAGCATCACCCCGAGCGCGATCACGACGGCCGCGATCATGACGCCAATCCGATCCGCCATGCCGACCGCGGTGATGACCGAATCGAGGGAGAACACGACGTCGAGGATCAGGATCTGCACAATCACCGCGGCAAACGTCGCGCGGCCTTTGCCCGGATTCGCGTGGCCGTCGGCGTCCTCGAGTTTCTCATGGACCTCCTTCACGCTCTTCCAAATCAGGAAGAGCCCGCCGAGCAGCAGCACGAGGTCACGCCCGGAGATCGGCTGGTTCATGATCGGCAGCGTGAAGAGCGGCTTCGTGAGCCCCATGATCCACGTGAGGCTGAGGAGAAGGAGGATGCGGGTGATGAGCGCCAGCGAAAGGCCGAGCTTGCGGGCCCGCTCCTGCTGCTCGACCGGCAGTTTGCCGGCGAGGATCGAGATGAAGATGATGTTGTCGATGCCGAGCACGATCTCGAGCGCGGTGAGCGTGAGCAGCGAGATCCAGACATCCGGGTTGGTGAGCCATTCCATGATGGCCGGAGAGCAAGGCGGTGCGACGTCGCGCGGTCAACGCGTAGCGGACTGGAAAACCGCGTCGCGTTTCGAGCCGCCGCCCGGTCGCACTCGGAAAGTTTGATTCGCCGGTCGCGACTCTCACGCTCACCGCGTCGCTCCTCCGCCCCATGCCCATCGAACCCAGCCGCGCGGTCTTCCTCAGCTACGCGTCGCAGGACGCCGACGCCGCGGCCCGCATCTGCACGGCCTTGCGGGCCGCGGGGATCGAGGTCTGGTTCGATCGGAACGAACTTGCCGGTGGCGATGCCTGGGACGCGAAAATCCGCCGGCAGATCGCCGAGTGCACGCTCTTCGTGCCGGTGATCTCGACGGCGACCCAGGCGCGGCTCGAGGGATATTTCCGGATCGAGTGGAAGCTCGCCGCGCGCCGCACGCACGCGATGGCCACGGCCAAGGCGTTCCTGCTCCCGGTTGTCATCGACGCGACGCACGATGCCGAGGCTCATGTGCCGGACGAGTTTCGCGAGGTGCAGTGGACGCGTCTGCCCGGTGGCGAGACCCCGGGGAAATTCTGCGAGCGGGTGAAAACGCTGCTCGTCGGCCCCGGGCTTGAGGCGGGGCCCTCCGACCACCGAAAACACGGTGAGAGCACCGTATCCTCTGCCCAAGCCTCGCCGGGCACGAGCCGTCGCGTCCCCTCAGCGGCGTGGATCGCTGCGGCCGCCGCCGTCGCCGCGGGCGCGCTCTACTTCGCCTTGCGGCCCGCGCCGAACGCAAGTGCCGGAGCGCTGCCGTCCGCCGCCGGCAACCCCGCCGCCCCCTCGGGCAAAGCGCAGCAGCTCGTCGCACGGGCGCGCGCGTTGTATGAGCCGTGGGATTTCGCGTCAGCCGACGACTTCAAGCTCGCTGATCGCCTGCTGAAAGAGGCGACCGACCTCGAGCCACTCAACGCCGACGCCTGGGCCGCACTCGCGATTCAGTCCTACGGGCAACACGCGTTCGGCTTCGATCGCAGTGATGCCCGGGACGACCAGCTCCGCCGCGCTGCGGACCGCGCGGCAAAGCTCACGCCCGAGTCCGACCGGGCTAAACTCGCGCTCGCGCTGCACTATCGCCGCAGTCCCGGCAACGACGACGAGACCCTGCGGCTCCTGCGCGAGCTCGCGGAGCGCCACCCCACGGACAAGTTCATCCTCCGCCAGCTCGCCAGTGCGTTCGGCGCCAAGGGCCGGCACGACGAGTGCCTCGCCGCCTACGACCGCGCCCTCGCCCTGCCCGGCGGCGACGCGATCGCCCGCATGGGCCGGGCGACCAAGCTGATGGACCTGCGACGCCTCGACGAGGCGGAGGCCGCCATCGAGCAGGCCTTGGCCGCGCGTCCCGACTACTGGCTCGCGCACATCATGCGGGCCGCGCTCCTCCTTCAATTCCACGGCCAGATCGACGCGACAAAGGCCGCGTTGCAGCGCATCCCCGCGCGCGTGATGAAAGACGAGCGGGTGGCCGCCGTGGCGGGCTACCTTTGGCTGATGCTCCGCGACGCGGACAAGGCCAGTGAAGCGTTGCGCTACGTCACGCAGGACTACGTCGACTCCAACGTCGTGCAGACCCCGAAGGCGCTGCTCGCGGGACTCGTGCACCAACTCGCCGGCCGGCGCGACGCCGCCATGGCCGAGTGGCGCGCAGCCCTCCGCGTGATCGAGCTACGCTTTGTGTCCAACCTCACCTCCCTGGGCTACCTGAGCGACAAAGCCATCCTGCAGGCGCTGCTCGGCGAGCGCGCCGCCGCCGAGGAGACGTTGCGCACCTATGAGCAGCTCCGGCGCCTGCCCGCCGGTCGGGCGAACGGCGCGACGTGGACCATCTACGCGGCGCTCGGCCGCGAAGCGGAGGTCGCCGATTTTTTCAGCGAACGGCTGAAAGGAAAACCCGCCGACCTCCCGCTCTACAACGCGGCGCTCCTGCGCGTCCACCCGGCGCTCGATGCGTTCCGCGGGAAGCCACGCTTTCAGGCGCTCATCGCCGAGGCGGACAACCTTCTCGCGGCGGCTCCCCGGCGCGGCGTCCGCTTGGGCGATCCCGCGAAGTGAACCCGCGCCCCGCGTGGCTCACACGCCCACCCACGCCAGCCCCGCACGCAGCCACAGCGGGATCGTGAGGATGCCGACGATTGTCGTGCCGAGGACGATTTGCACCGCCGTGGGCGGATGGCCGCCATAAAGGCGCGCCAGGATGACCGGCACCATCGCGGTCGGCATCGCCGCCTGCACGACGATCACGCGCTTAAGCTCGACGGAACACGGCAGGAACTTCGCCAGCAGCAGCATGGCCACGGGCAGCGCGCCGAGCCGGAGCAGCGCGGCGGCGATCGAGACCTTGGCGTCAAAGAGCTCGCGCGGACGATCCACGAAACTCGCCAGGCTCACGCCCGTCATGATCAGGCCGAGCGGGATGCCGCACACGCCGAGCGCGTGAATCGTGTCGGTGAGGACCTTGGGCAGGTGCGGCGTGAGGCCGGAAAGGTTGCACGCGACCGCGAGCGCGAGGGTGATCGCGACCGGACTGAGGATGCGGCGCCAGCCGTCGCGCAGCGATTCGCCGCTGAGCGTGAGGAGCCCGATCGTCCACAGCGCGACCTCGACGCCCACGTTGTGCACCATCAGCACGGCGCGGCTGTCGGCGCCCCAGATGCCCGCCATGATGGGGAGCGGCAGGTAGCCGTAGTTCGTGATGCCCACGGAGAGGGCAAACGTGCGCAGGCCCGTGCCCACTTGCAGCCCGATCGCACGCGCGACGAGCAAACCCACGCGGATGCCGACGACGGTGACGCCAAAACCCACGAGCGGCGGCAGCACGAGATTGCCCGGCTCGCGCAAGGCGACGTTGCCCGCGACCGACTCGAAGATCAGGCACGGATAGCAGACATTCACCGCGAGCCGGATGAGGCTGGTCTCCGCCTCGCCCTCGATCCAGTGCACGCGGCGCACCGCCACGCCGACGCCGATGATGGCGAAGACGGGGACGACGAGGAGGAGGAGTTGGAAAAAGGAAGGCATCGCCGGAAAATCACGCCGCGCCCGCCATCGCCTGGCCGGCGATCCAGCCCGTGGTCCAGGCGGCTTGGAAATTGAAGCCACCCGTCACGCCGTCGATGTCGAGCACCTCGCCGGCGAAATGCAGGCCCGGGCACAAGCGGCTCTCCATCGAGCGGAAATCCACCTCGCTCAGCCGCACGCCGCCGCAGGTGACGAACTCGTCCTTGAACGTGCTCTTGCCGGTCACCTTGAGCTCCGCGGCGGTGAGCTGCGCGGCCAGGGTGTCGAGCACGGCGTTGCTGACCTGCGCCCAAGGGGTCGTCGCGGCGATGCCCGCGTTCACGACCAGCCGCTCCCAAAGGCGCCGCGGCATCGCGAGCGGACTCCACGTCGTGAGTTGTTTCTTCGGATTTTGCTGCCGCACGGCGGCGAGCTCCCGCACGAGCGCGTCACGCGCCTGGGTGCCCGTCCAGTTGAGCAGGAGCGAAAAGTGGTAGTTGCACGCGGCCAAGTCGCGCGCGCCCCACGCGGAGAGCTTGAGAATCGCGGGGCCGCTCAGGCCCCAGTGCGTGATGAGCAACGGCCCCTCGGTGCGCAGCTTGGTGCCGGGCACGCTCACGGTGACGTTTTCCAGCGAGACGCCCGCGAGGCCGGTGAGCCGCGGGTCCTCGATGTTGAACGTGAAGAGCGAGGGCACGAGCGGCTCGATCGTGTGGCCGAATTTCTCCGCGATCGTGAATCCCGCGGACGAACGGTTGCCGCCGGTGGCGAGCAAGAGGCGGTCGCAGCGCACCGGGGAGCCGTCGGTGAGCGTGAGCTGGAAACCCGCGCCGTCACGCTC
>JAEUHC010000008.1 GCA_016794785.1 Opitutaceae bacterium
ATGGAAGTGATCGCCGTGGGCCTGCTGCACCGAGCCAAGCCCGAAGGCCGCGACCATGTAGCCGAGCTGCGAGAGCGTCGAGTAAGCGAGGATCTTCTTGATGTCGCTCTGCACGATGGCGCAGAGCGCCGCGTAGAGTGCGGTCGCGACTCCGACCCACATGATGACGGTCAGGGCATCGGCGGTCATCAGGACGTTGATGCGGCAGAGCATGTAGATGCCGGCCGCGACCATCGTGGCGGCGTGGATGAGCGCGGAGACGGGCGTCGGGCCCTCCATCGCGTCGGGCAGCCAGACGTGCAAAGGAAGCTGCGCGGACTTGCCGACCGCGCCGCAGAAGAGCAGCAGCGCGATGCCGGTCACGACGACCGCGCCGCCCTCGGTGAGCTTCGCGAGCTCAGTGAGGTTGACGGTGCCGAACTGTGCGTAGCACCACACGATGCCGAGCAGGAAACCGAAGTCGCCGACGCGATTCGCAATGAAAGCCTTCTTCGAGGCATCGGCCGCCGACTGCTTGTCGAAATAGTGGTTGATGAGCAGCCAGGAGCTGAAACCGACCAGCTCCCAAAAGATGAACATCATGAAAAGATTGTCGGCAAAGACGATGCCGAGCATCGAGAACATGAAGATCGAGAGGCCGCCGAAGTAGCGCGCGCGGTTTTCGTCGTCGTGCATGTAGCCGAGCGAGAACACGTGCACGCAGAGCCCGACCACGCCGACGATCACGAGCATCAGCGCCGCGAGGTCGTCGAACTTGACGCCGATGGTGAAGGCGAGGTCACCGAGGCGCATCAGCTCAATCGAGGCGGGGAAATCACGCGCGCCCCCGAGCGCAAGCGCGAGCGCGCCGCCGCAGATGCCCGCGGCCGCGAGCACCGAGACGGCCGCGGCCGCGCCGCCGGCGCGGCGCAGGAAGAGCGCGATGATCGCCGCCGAGGCGAGCGGCAGCAGAAGCACGGCGAAGACGAGTTGGGCGGGGTCCATCGGCATCAATGCTTCAGGGTGTTCAGCTGGTCGACCTGGATCGTCTGCCGCTTGCGGAAGAGCGCGACGATGATGGCGAGGCCCACCGCGACCTCGGCGGCGGCAACCGTCAGGATGAAGAAGACAAAGACGTTGCCGTCCATCGTGCCGTTGAACCGCGAGAACGCGACCAGCGCCAGCGTCGAAGCCACGAGCATCAGCTCGAGGCACATGAAGACGATCAGCGTGTTGCGGCGCACGAGCACGCCGACGAGGCCGATGGCGAAGAGCGCGACCGCGATCGCGAGGTAGGAGTTGAGCGACGGAGTGATCACTTGATGTCCTCCAGGCCCTCGAATTTCTTGCTGAGCACGATCACGCCAAGCATCGCGATCAAGAGAAGGAAACCGAGGATTTGCACCGGCAGCAGGTAGGTCGTGAAGAGCTGGTAGGCGTAGAGCTTCAGGTTCGCGCCCAGTGCGGGGACATTCGCCAAGTCGGGCTCGGGCAACCGCCCGCGGGCGACAAACGAGATCACGCCCGCACCCACGAGACCGACGGCGAGGATTCGCGCCACGATCGGCAGGCGGTTGAGCGTCGGCCGTGCGTCGCCCTTGGTGTCGAGCAGCATGACGATGAAGAGAAACAGCGCGACGATGGCGCCCGCGTAGACCAACAGGAGCAGGAACGCCAGCAGGTAGGCCTCGAGGCCGACGAAGAGCCCGGCCACGCCGACGAGCGAGAGCAGCAGGCAGAGCGAGGCGTTGACAGCGTTCTTGTTCACGACGACGCCGACCGCGGCGATCAGCGTGAACAAGGCGAAGGTGGTGAAGAGGAGTGAGCCCATCGGGGTCAGTAGCGAGTAGCGGGTAGCGGGTAGCGGGTAGAACCAAGCCACGGGCACTCGCCGCGCCCAAACGCGCGGTGCTCGCTACTCGCTACTCGATGCTCGCTGCTTTTCATCATCAGTGCCGGTCGTTGCCGTGCTCCTCGGCGGCTTTCTTCTTGTCCCACTTGAAGTGCGAGTCGGGCAGCGTGCCGCCGATCTCGTAGAGGCGGGCCTTGTTGTTGACCATCTCCTCGCGGGTGTAGCCGGTCATCGAGAACTGGTTCTGCAGCCAGATCGCCTCCTCGGGGCAGACTTCCTGGCACATGCCGCAGTAGATGCAGCGCAGCATGTCGATTTCGAATTCCTTGGGCGCCTTCTCGACGTGGCCGGTCGGGGCATCGGGTGCGATCTCGCCCGGCGTGATGCGGATGGCCTTGGGCGGGCAGACGAATTCGCAGAGCTGGCACGAGACGCATTTCTCGCGGCCGTGCGGATCGCGCACGAGCGTGGGCACGCCGCGGTAACCCGGCGGGATCGCGGGGCGCTGCTCCGGATACTCCATTGTCTCCTTCGGCCGCACGAGGTGCTTCCACGTCGTCTTCAGGCCGGAGACGATCTGCGGAACGTAGGTGCGCTCGGCGAAGGTGAGCGGTTTGCGTTCGAGGGGAATTCCAGTGGCCATGGCGCGCGGTGGTTATTTCTGGATGAGCGCGATCCCGATCGCGTAGGCGAGCAGGTTGGCGATGGAAAGCGGCAGCAGTTTCTTCCAGCCGATCTCCATGACTTGGTCGTAGCGGAAGCGCGGGACGGTCCAGCGCACCCACATGAAGAAGAAGATCAGCGCGAGCACCTTGCCGAGGAAGATGCCGATTGAAAGCAGACCAACGGCGATCGGATGCGCGAGAATGGGTGAGAGCTTCGCCAGCAATCCAACGAGGTCGGCTAGCGGCAACCACGGGAGCGGGTTCCAACCACCGAGGAACATGAGCGTAAACACCGCCGAGCCGATCAACATGTGCGCATACTCGGCGACGAAGAAGAGGCCCCACTTGAACGCGCCGTATTCCGTGTGGAAACCACCGACAAGATCGGCCTCGGACTCGGGCATGTCGAAGGGCTGGCGGTTCGTCTCGGCGAAGAGCGCGGTGATAAATATGAACGCCGAGACTGGCATGATGAAGATGAACCACACCCCACCCCATGATGCATAGGTGAAGCCCGCCCAGCTGCCGCTCTGAAACTCGACGAGCCGCGCGAGCCCAAACGTGGCCTCGCGGCCGGGGGCGTTAACCCAGAGGAAGAGCGGGACGACGGAGAGCGTCATCGACAGCTCGTAGGAGATGAGCTGCGCGGAGGCGCGCACGCCGCCGAGGAAGGGATACTTCGAATTCGACGCCCAACCCGCGAGGATGAGCGAATAGACACCGAGCGACGACACGGCGAAGACGGCAATCAGGCCGATGTCGACGTTGGCCAGCGCGATCGGGAGCACCCGGCCCGCTTCATCAAGATACGCGCCGAACGGCACGGCCGTCACGGTCGTGAGCGCGGGGATCATCGCGACGATGGGCGCGAGGACGAAGTAGAACTTGTTCACGTGCCCGGGCAGCGCGTCTTCCTTGAAGAGCATCTTGCCGCCGTCGGCCATCACGTGGAAAATACCGAGGCGCTGGAGAAACGGCCCGAGAATCGGAATCCACGCGACCCACGGCACGATGGCGCGGTTGGGACCGGGGCGGCCCTGAATCCAAGCGGAAATCTTGCGCTCCGCCATCGAGCAAGCCCCGCCGATCGGGAAGATCACCATGATCACGGCGAGGCCCTTGAGGACGCCCTGCACGGCCGGGTGAAGGTTTTGCCAGAGATCGATCATCGCTCAGAGAAACGAGAGGCCGATGAGCACGGCGCCGAAGCCCGCGGCGCAGGCGGCGCCAATGTGCATCTTCTTTTTCTCCTCGGCGAGCGCGTCGAGCTCGCGCTGCTGCTTCGGATTCGGATTGGCCGGCGCCGGCTTCTCGGGCTTGCGCAAGGTGAGCGCGTAGAGCCCTGCGCCCATGAGGACGAAGCCGAGACCGAGGCCTATGAGGACGATGGAGCGCATGGTCAGGCTGGGGCGGCGGCCTTGGCCGCGGGTTTGAAGTGGAGCGTCTCGCCCTCGGCGAACGGCAGCCCCGCGAAGGGCGTCGCGTCGAGGAGCAGACCGGTGTCGGGTATGTTCGCGTAGGCCATCGTGCCGAGCGCGGGAATCTCGGCCGCTATGAGGGCCCAGACGCCCGCGACGTCGCTCGCGGAGATGTTGGCAAGATTCGAGAGAGCCACGAGGTCATCGACCGCACCGCCCGGGCCGGGGACGGCCTTGGCAAACTTCTGGATGCGGAACTGCTGGTTCACGAACGAGCCGCCCTTCTCGAAGACGGTGAGCGTCGGAATGACCGCCTTCGCCGCGGCGCTGGTGGCGTTGGCGTGCGTGCCGAGATATACGATGGCGACCTTGGCGAGCTGCGCGGCGCTGAGCCCGGCCGCGGCGAGATCCTCGTTGATCGCGACGACGGCCTTGACCTTGCCGGCATCGATTTGCGCGCCGAGCTCGGCGAGCTTGGCGGCGGGCAGGGCCTTGATCAGGCCGGTGAGGAGCGCGCCGCGGACGTTCGGATTCTTGTCGGCGGAAATGAGGAGCTTGTCTCCCTCCCCCACCCGGCTGACGAGATGCGTCGACACGGCCTTCACCGCATCGGCGAGCTTCTTGGTAAGGAACTGTTCCTCGACGGAGCTGCGGCCGGAGCCGACAACCGCGACGGCGCCCGCGTGGGCGGCGAGCACCTCGGCGGCCGCTTTGAGCGCGCCCTCGAGCGAGGACGCGGTCAGGCGCGTGTCGGCCTTGACCTGCTTGTAGAGCTCGCGGCCGCTGTCGGCCATCCACGTATCGTTCACGGCGTCGTTCTGCCGCGGCGTGATGCGGTAGATCACGCCCTCGCGGGACCAGACGACGGTGTTGGCACCGACGGACGACTCGGTGTCGATGCTGTTCGTCTGCTTCAGGAACCAGACGCGCATCTTGAACCGGAAATCCGTGCTCGTGAGCGCGCCCACGGGGCAGATGTCCACCGTGTTGAGCGAGTAGTTGTTCTCGAGTTTCTTGCCCGGGTAGCAGGTGAGCGTCGAGTAGCTGCCGCGATCGATGAAGCCGAGGACGTCGTCCTTCGCGATCTCCTTCGAGAAACGGATGCAGCGGGAGCAGAGGATGCAGCGCTCGTCGTCGAGCATCACGCGCGGCCCGAGCTGCGTGCGCTTGGGCTTCACGTTTTTCTGCTCGATGTAGCGCGAGTAGCCGCGGCCGTAGCCGGTGGACTGCTCCTGCAGCTTGCACTCGCCGGCCTGGTCGCAGATCGGGCAGTCGAGCGGGTGGTTGACGAGGAGGAACTCCATCACGCCCTCGCGGCAGTCCTTGATCTGCGGGGTCTGCGTGCGGATGTGGAGGCCAGGCGAGGCATTGGTCGCGCAGCCGATCTGCGGGCGCGGGATCCAGTTGATCTTCTGCTTCCCGGTCGCCGGGTCCATGATCGGCGCCTTGGTCGCCGGATCGACGGCAGGCATGCCGATCTCGATCAGGCACATCCGGCAGTTGCCGACGATGGTGAGCTTCGGATGGTAGCAGTAATACGGCACGTCCACGCCCACGAGGCGCGCGGCCTCAATCGCATTGGTGCCTTTCGGCACGGCGATCTCCTTGCCGTCGATGTTGACGGTGACGAGGTCGGGTTTGGGAGGTGCGATCATGAAGGGAGAATTCGAGAAAGTCAGAATTCAGAATCCAGAATGGTGCGATAGTAGCAGTCGAGCAGGCGGCTGACCTCCTCAAGGTTGGCGGCCAGATTGGCCATGTCGCCGTAGCCGAGATCGCGAGCGAGAATTAAATAATACCGGCATTCCTCAAGCGAGCCCTGCGCGATGTTGAAATAACGGAGCTTGTCACGCCCGCCACGCTTCTTGAAACCCTCCGCAATATTCGCCGGCACCGACACTGCCGCACGACGGAGCTGGGACGTGAGTCCGTAATTCTCCTTGGCCGGAAATGAATCGCTCAAGCGATAGACGCCCAGCACCCACGCGTGCGCCTTTTGCCACACGACCAAATCCTCGAAGGACTTGGCCGGAGCCCTTCTGGATTCTGAATTCTGGATTCTGGTCTCCATGACAAACATCACACCAACGGCAGCGCCCCCGTCCGCGGTTGTTCCTTCGTTGCGGAATACGACTTAAATTCCTCCCCAAATTTCGCCACGAAACTCTGCGTGGGCCACGAGCACGCCTCGCCGAAGGCGCAGATGGTGCGGCCGGCGATTTGGTCGGCGACGCTCTTGAGGAGCTGGCCGTCCTCAGCGCGGGCGTTCTCATGCACCATGCGGTTCGTGATTTTCTTCATCCACAGCGAGCCTTCGCGGCAGGGCGTGCACTGGCCGCAGCTCTCGTGGGCGTAGAACGCGTTGATGTTGGCGAGGGCCTCGACCATGTTGACCGAGTCATCCATCACGATCACGCCGCCGGAGCCGCCCATCGTGCCGCAGGCGGCGAGGGTGTCGAAGTCCATCGGGATGTCCTCGACCGTCAGCGTGCGCGAGGAGCCATCCTTGTTTTTCAGGGTAAACGTCTCGCTAAAGCGCAGCACCTTGGCGGATGAGCCGCCGGGGATGACGGCCTTGAATGTCCGGCCGGGGAGCGGGCCGCCGCAGACCTCGTTGAGCAGCTCGCCCATGGTGATCTTGCCGACCTCGTATTCGAAATAGCCAGGCTTCTGCACGTGGCCGCTCACACAGAGGATGCGCGTGCCGGTGTTGTTGGGCGTGCCGATCTTCGCGTAGTTGTCGCCGCCCATCTCAACGATGTGCTTCACGTGGCAGAGCGTCTCCACGTTGTTCACGATCGTGGGACACTGATAGAGGCCGAGCACGGCGGGGAAATACGGCGGCTTGATGCGCGGATAGGGGCGCTTGCCCTCCAGCGACTCGATCAGGCCCGTCTCCTCGCCGCAGATGTAAGCGCCGGCGCCGCGGTGGACGTAGATTTCGCAGCCGTAGTCGGTGCCGAGGATTTTCGGGCCGACGAAATTCGCCGCCCGCGCCTCGGCGATGGCCTGCTCCAGAATGCGCGCGCCGTGAGGCATCTCGCCGCGGATGTAGATGTAGGCCTGCTTCACGTTGTTGGCCCACGCGGAAATCATGATGCCTTCGATCAGCTGGTGCGGATCGTCGTGCATGATGTAGCGGTCCTTGAACGTGCCGGGCTCGGACTCGTCGGCGTTGACGACGAGGTAGATGGGCTTGCCGCTCTTGCGATCGACGAGGCCCCACTTCACGCCGCAGGGGAAACCCGCGCCGCCGCGGCCGCGCAGGCCGGACTTCTTCACCTCGTCGATGATCGCGGCGGGCTGCATCGTGACCGCCTTGCGCAGCATCTCGTAGCCGCCGTGCCGCACGTAGCACGCGAGGTCGTTGGTGTAACCCGGCGCACCGATGTGCTTGAAGATGATCCGACGTTGGGCGGGAGCGGGCATGGGTATCAGCGTTGCTTGGCCTCGGCCTTGATTTGTTCGCTGAGCTTTTTCGCCTTCGCGCAATCGACGTTCTCGTGCAGGTCGTCGTCGATCATCACGACGGGGGCGGTGCCGCAGCTCGCGAGGCACTCGACGAACTCGATCGTGACTTCGCCGTCGGGGGAGACTTCGCCGCGGTGGGTGTTGAACTCCTTCTCAAACGTCGCGCAGGTCTTGTAGCCGCCCAGCAGCGCGCAGGAGAGCGTGCGGCAGACCTTGATGTGGCGGCGGCCGATCGGCTTCTGCCGGAACATCGGGTAGAAGGTCACGACCTCATACACGTTGATCGGCTGGAGCTCGAGCTTGGCGGCGACCCACTCGATGGACTCATTCGAGATGAAGCCGACATCCTCCTGGATGGCGTGCAGCAGCATCAGCACCGCGCTCCGTTTGACCGGGTAGTGGGTGATCAGCTCGTCGATGCGCGACAGGGTGGCGGGCTTGAGATTCATCGAACTGGAAATCGCGGAGGCCATCAGCGGTCGCACTCCCCCATCACGAAGTCGAGCGAGCCCAGGATCGAGACGACGTCGGAAATCAAATTGCCGACGCAGACCTTCGGAAGGATCGAGAGGTTGCAGAACGAGGGGGAGCGGATCTTCAGGCGATAAGGGACGCCGCCGCCCTTGCTCACGATGAAAAAGCCGAGGATGCCCTTGGGGTTCTCCGCCTCGAAATAGACTTCGCCGGCCGGAATCTGCGGACCCTCGGTCACGATCATGAAATTCTGGATGAGCTCTTCCATCGAGGTCATCACCTTGTCCTTCGGCGGCGCGAAAATGCGCTTCGCATCGGTCGCATACCACGGGCCGTCGGGGAATTTTCCGGTGACTTGCCGGATGATCCGCACCGACTGGCGCATCTCCTCGCCGCGCACGAGATAGCGGTCATAGCAGTCGCCCTTGGTGCCGACGGGCACATCGAACTCATACTGCTCGTAGCCCGAGTAGGGCTTGTCCTTGCGCAGATCGAGTCCGACGCCGGAGCCGCGGAGATTCGGGCCGGTGAGGCCATAGGCGAGCGCGTCGGCCTTCGAGATCACGCCGACCCCGACCGTGCGGTCCATGAAGATTTTGTTTCGCGTGAGGAGCTTCAGCATCTCCTCGAGGATCGGCAGGAACTGATCGCAGAACGCGTTCACGCGGCCGAGCCAGCCCTCGGGCACATCGCGCGTGACGCCGCCGATGCGCGTGTAGCTCGTGGTGAAGCGCGCGCCGGTGAGCTCCTCGAAGAGCTTGTAGAGTTTCTCGCGCTCCTCGAGCGCGTAGAGCAGCACGCTCCAGGCGCCGACATCGAGGGCAAAGGCCCCGAGGCCCATCAGGTGCGCGGAGATGCGCGCCATCTCGGCGGTGAGCACGCGAATGGCCTGGCAACGCGCCGGCACCTCAAGCTTGGCGAGGCGCTCCACCGCGATGGCGTAGGCCATGTTGTTGGCGAGTGGCGCGAGGTAGTCCAACCGGTCCGTGTAGGGCACGAACTGGTTGTAGGTCATGTTCTCCGCGATCTTCTCGTCGCCGCGGTGCAGGTAGCCGACGACCGGATCGGCCTTGGTGAGGATCTCGCCGTCGAGCTCCATCTGGAGGCGGAGCACGCCGTGGGTCGAGGGGTGCGAAGGCCCCATCGAGAGCGACATCTTCTCGGTCTGGAACTCCGCGGGCGCGGCCTGGGCGCCGGCGGCCGCCTTGGCCGCGCTGTCGGGATAGGAAAATTCGGTGGCCATCGCGGTTAGTCTTTCACTTGCCGGAGCGGCGTTTGATCGGGGCGCGCGCGGCGATCCTCCCAGCTCTCGTCCTTGGCGCGCGGCTCGGCGTCGGTGAGGTTCATCTCGCCAGGCGAGGCGACAAACGGTCCGCCCGCCATCGGCGCCGCGATGACCTTGGTGCCGGTTTCCTCCTGAATGTCGGCGACCGGCAGCTCGGTCTCGATGCCAGCGAGGGGGAATTCCTTGCGCAATGGGTGATAGGGATAGCCGTCCCACATCAAAATGCGGCGCAGATCAGGATGCCCCTCAAATTTGATGCCGAACATGTCGAAGCACTCGCGCTCGTGCCAGTTGGCGCCGGGCCAGAGGCTCACGATGCTCGGCGCCGTCGGCTCAGCGTCGGTGCCCGCGCAATTCGCCGCGATGCGCACGTAGCTGCCGGCGCGCGTCGTGGAGAGCAGGTGATAGACTACCGTGAAACGCGGCGCCGCGCCCTCGGCCCAGTCAATCGCCGTCACATCCATCAGCAGATCAAACGCCCACTCGTCGCGCAGGAAGCGCAACGCCGCCACGAGATCGCCGGCCGGCACGTTGGCCGCCGGGTGATCGGCGGAGGCGCGGTCGGTGGCCTGCGGGAATTTCGCTTTGAGCGCGGTGAGGGCGTCGGCGGACATCAGGAAGTGAAAGGGAGAGTGAGAGTGAAAGTGGGTTTCACGCTCGCGTTCACGCCGACATGAGGCGGCTGGCCGAGGGCTCGGACCGCACTTTGTTCTGCAACTTCATCAAGGCATCGAGCAGCGCCTCGGGCCGCGGCGGGCAGCCGCTGACATAGACGTCCACCGGCACGATGCGATCCACGCCTTGGAGCGTGGCGTAGCTGCGATACATGCCGCCCGAGCTGGCGCACGCGCCCATGGCGATCACCCATTTCGGCGCGGCCATCTGATCGTAGATCCGGCGGACCTGCGGCGCCATTTTGTAGGTCACCGTGCCGGCCACGATCATGCAGTCCGATTGGCGCGGCGAAAAACGCATCACCTCGGCGCCGAAACGCGCGATGTCGAACCGCGCCCCGCCCACCGCCATCAACTCGATGGCGCAGCACGCAAGGCCCATGGGCATCGGCCACATGGAGTTGGTGCGGATCCAGTTGATGGCCGCATCGGCGCGCGAGACGATCACGCCGCCCTCAACCTTGCTGTTGTAGCCGAGTTCGCTGTTGGCGGTGACCATGGGAACGTGGTGAGGTGGAGGTGGCGGAAATGAAAATCCTTCGCAGGCTTGGCTCCGCCCTCCCGCCGCGCAAGTCGCTTTTCCAGAAAAGCACAGCGGGGTGAGGCCAGTAGAGTTTCCAACAATCGCCATAAAGGCGTCTCACATCGCCTCCCCCGGCAAATGTTGTCATCAGGCTTGGCCGTCGCGAAGCGCGCGGCAGAAGCCACGCGTCCCAAGCCTCCTCCCGTCACCTCCCGCCCTTCGCACCGATGATCGATTCGATTGCTGAAGCCACTTGGCCGGCGAGACGGGCATAGCCTTGGGAGGTGAAGTGGACGTCACCCTCCCTGATGAAATGTTGTCCGGCAAAACTCCTCGTGAGCGCGAAAAGGTCGTTGGTCGGGATGCCGTGGCGCTGCATGACGCGCGCAGCGACGGCGTTGTATTTTTCGTCATCGCCGACGAATCGGCCGGCCTCGCCCTCCGGCACAAGGGTGGTGCTGGCCCAGACAAGCCTCGCGCCGGTGGTTTTCAGGCGAGCAACGAGCTTTTCGAGGTTGCGCTCGTAAGCATCCAGCGGTGTCGAAAGCTTTCCGCCGGCCTTGTCGCGGTTGCCCTGGTTCTTCGATGCCGGGTTACGGTAGCAGAGATCCCACAGGCCCCAGTTGAAATGGATCACGTCCCACTTGCGTTCGCCGAGCCAGAGGTCGATGCGTTCGAGCCCGATCGAGGTGTCGCCGCAGTTATCCGGGCCCTGTGCCCGCATCGGGCGGAACACGTTGGCCTTGCCGGCGAGTTTCGCACGCACGAGACGCGTGTAGCCGATCGAGATGGAGTCGCCGATGAGGAGGACGTTGGGCAGCGTCGGGTCAGGGGTGAAACTCCAGTCGCCCTTTGCGTCGGCTGGTGGCGTGTAGGGCGCAGCATCGGCGGCGCGGACGGCCTCAACTCCGGCGACAAGGATAAGAACGAGAAACAGATTTCTCATGGGGGGAGGAATGAAGCCCACCGGGCTCGCACTCAATCCTCAGCCTGAGTGTGGACACGGATTTTTGTCATGGACGAGGCAGACCACCTCGGTGTCTTTCAATCCGCACCCCGCACCCCGCTTCGCATGAACTACCGTCCCCTTCCCCACCCGCGCGCCATCGTTGTGCTGCTTGGCCTTGGCGCCTCGGCCGTGTCTGGCCTTGCCCAGATCGCGCCCGCCGCCCCCACACCCAAGCCCACCGAAAAGGACGAAGTCACTATCCAGCTGTCTCCCTTTGAGGTCCGGCCCGAGGACGACTCCGGTTATCAGGCCGCCAACACCACCGCCGGCTCGCGCCTCAACTCCAAGCTCAAGGACACGCCCGCGGCCGTCTCGCCGTTCACCAAGGAATTTCTCGCCGACATCGGCGCGACCGACCTCGAGTCGATGCTGGCCTACGCCACCAACGTCGAGCGCGAGGTCGAGGATTCCACCAACGGCTTCAACAACCCGCCCGGCCGCGATTCCACGGGCAACGATTTCCGTTTCCGCGTGCGCGGCGTCGCCGGCTCCTCGTCCGTCAACTACGCCCAGTCCGCCGTGCCGGTCGATCTCTACAACATCGAGCGCGCGGAGGTCGCCAGCGGCCCCAACTCCATCCTCTTCGGCTTGGGCGCGCCGGGCGGCACCGTCGCGCTTTCGAGCAAGTTCGCCCAGCTCCGCCGCACCGCCACCTCCGCCAAGTCCGTCGTCGGCTCCTGGGATTATTTCCGCCACGAGCTCGACCACAACCATGTGCTCATCCGCGGAAAATTGGGCGTTCGCCTCCTCGGCCTTTATCAGGACGCCAAGGGCTGGCGCAAATGGGACCTCAACGAGCAGCGCCGCCTCACCGCCGCCTTCAGCTACCAGCCGTGGGCCAACACCGCCATCCGAGGCAGCTATCAGGGCGGAAATTCGGCCAACAACATCAACCTGCCGTGGAACGCCACCGACTCCGTGACCTCATGGCTCGGAGCCAACCGCCCCGCCGCCGACGGTGCCGCCGTGCCGACGACCACCGCCTTTGGCACGGCCAACCGCTACACCTTCGTCGGCCAGGACAACGCCGTTTACAACTTCCGCTCCGAACTCTTCAGCGCCCGCGCCCCGAGCACCACGCTCGTCTCGCCTGCGCTCATGGGCTACGCCTACAACCTCACCGGTCCCGGCGGCCTGCGCACGCAGAACTTCAACGAGTGGCAGTTCAAGATCGAGCAGCGCTTCACGCGCACGCTCGTCGCCGAGTTCGCCTATTTCCACAACGTCAACCGCATCCTTACGCGGGGCAACGTGAACCCCAATCTCTTCCTCACCGGCGATCCTAATCCCAACATCCCCACCCACACGCTCGCCGTCGTGCCCAATCCTCGCGTGCGCCAGCTCTACCTTGAGGACAACTGGAGCCGCGATCCCTTCAAGGACCGCAACGAAATCCTCCGCCTCAGCGCCGCGTGGGAGGTGAGCCTCGGCAAATGGTTTGGCCGCCACCGCCTCGCCGGCCTCGCCGAGGCCACGCGGCAGGATCGGCTCCGCCGCTGGCAAAACGAAATCCTCGTCAACCAGGACAACCTCGCGATCTCCAACGCCGCCAACCCCGAGGCCGCCGCCAACCAGCCGTGGCGCCGCCGCTACGTGACCGAGGGCCAGTTCGAGACCTACTTCGCCGGCGACCCTTCGCAGACAATCCCGGAGTTCACCATCGGCGCCAACACCTACCATTCGCACTTCGCCTCCCGCACGCGCTCCAATTCCCACACGATTCAGGACGCCCGCTCGCTCATGTTCGCCTCGCAGAGCTACTGGTGGAAGGAACGTCTCGTCACCACGCTAGGCTACCGTGTCGATCCGATTGAGTTCCAGACCTACGATCAGGCGCGCATCACCGATCCCCGCGACCCGCGTTACACTTCGCGCCGATTCGCGCTCAACGAGTGGGATTTCAACGGCGGCATCGCCGTGAACAAATACCGGCCCAAGACCTTCACCGCCGGGGCCGTGCTCCACGTCCTCCCGCGCCTCTCGCTCTTCTACAACGAGTCGCGCAACAGCGGCACACCGCGCCTCGACCGCACCGTGCTCCCCACCGGCAAGACCCCGCCGCCCACCGAGGGCCTCGGCCACGACGTGGGCCTCATGATCGACGTGCTCGGCGACGACCGGCTCTTCTTCCGCTTCGGTGCCTACGAGACCCGCCAGACCAAGGATGCCGCCATCATCCCGGACGGCCTCTCCGTCAACACCTCGACCTCCCTTGGGGGCACCGCGATGGTCAACATCTACAACGCCCTCCTCGCCGCCGGCCGCATCTCCCAGGCGCAGTTCGATTCCGAGCTGAAGTTCTACAACGCCGCCACCATCGACGCCGTCACCAAGGGCTGGGAGGCCGAGTTCATCGCCAACCCCACCAAGACCCTCACGCTCCGTCTCGGCGTCTCCTACTCCAAGCGCAAGCGCGAGAACTTCTTTGAGGAAGTCTACGGCTACTTCGCCGAGTGGGAGCCCAAGTGGCGCGCCGCCGCGGCCGGCGACCCAACGCTCCTCGCCACCGTCAACCAGCAACTCGCCACCGCGCACGAGAACATCGACGCTATGGCCGCGCTGCAAAACAGCGGCTTCGGCACCCGCCCCTACAAGGCCAACCTCACCGCCCGCTACCGCATCGCCGAGGGCAAGCTCAAGGGCGCGTTCATCGGCGGGGCCGGGCGTTTCCAGAGCCGCAACCTCACGCGCATCTCCCAAATCGACCGCCGCGAGATCTGGGGCACGCCCACGCTCTTTGCCGATTCCTTCGCCGGTTATCGCTTCACGTTCCCGGGCCGGAAAATCCCGATGAACGTGCAGCTCAACATCCGCAACATGTTCAACAGCTACCTCGTCGGCGTCGGCCGCCTCAACGCCCAGGAAAACGGCTACCTCCGCATCTACCTCAACGAGCCGCGCAACTACCGGCTCACGATCGGAGCGGAGTTTTGACCCGCGCCGCCCGCGCGGGATTTACCGTTGACCGCCGCGGGCCGGTCACGTTCTTTCGCCCTTCGTCCATTGGGCGGCGCCACTTGCGGGTGCCCGTCCAATCATCGGAGAGATGGCAGAGTGGTCGAATGCGCGCGCTTGGAAAGCGCGTGTAGCCGAAAGGCTACCGGGGGTTCGAATCCCTCTCTCTCCGCCATTTTCAGCTTCCCCGCAGTGCCGGCGAATTGAGTCCATGCCCCGCATGCCATCCTTGGCGGCTTCAGGAATAACGCCTGATTCAAGGAAATTTCACGTTTCGAGCCACTCGTCCGGTTTCCCCATCACGCTGAACTGACGCAGTTCAATGAACCTCCCGCGGGAGTCGCTCCCACTTCCCCTCACGGGAGAAGCAGCGGACTTCATTTGGCCGCCTCCAGTGCCGAAATGAAAAGCCGCATGGAGCCGCCAAATAATCACCTGCCGTGACGTCAATTCGAGCCGGGCTGTTTTACCTGCTGCTCAGTGCGGCGGCGCAGGTCATGTTTGCCGCGCAATCCTATGTCCCGAAAATCACGGACCCGCTCTTGGATTCATCCCAATGGCAGAAAATCGAGGAACTCGATGGCCGGAGTCCGCAGTGCCTCGTGGAAGGGAAGGATGGAGCGGTGTGGTTTGGCGTCAGCCAAGGCCTGATGCGCTTCGACGGGATGAAGTGGACTGCGTTTGGAGCCAAGGAAGGCGCCGTCGACTCACCTGTCACAGCACTGCTGAGTTCCCGAGCGGGCCACATTGTGGCGGCATCCGAGCAGGGCATCATGAAGTTCGACGGCACAACGTGGACCCGACTATTCCAGACTCCGGTCGGCTATCCTCTGCAAACCTACTCCATGATCGAAGCTGCGGACGGAGCCCTTTGGGCGGCGACCGACAAGTGCTTCGTGAAAATTACCGCCGAAGAAACCATCATTCTCGCAGAGAGACTGTTTGCCCCGGAGGTGAAGGCTGCGTTTCCCACCGTCAGGGTCATCACGCTGCCCGCCACAAGGCCATTGGATGAACGGCCCGATCGACAGGTTCGCGCCGTCCACCAGACAAGGGAGGGCGCAATCTGGCTGGGTCTTTGTTACGGCGAAGTCTTCCGCTATGACGCCAGCCGTGGGGACTTGGATTCTCCGGGGGCATTTCACCGCCTGACCGCCGCCGAGGGTTTCCACCCGGGTCCGGGCGTGGTGTTCCACGAAGGCCGAGATGGCGTGCTGTGGATCGGCAACATGGTGTCGCGCGTCGGATTGAACCAATACGACCCCGCGACGGGACGCTGCACATATGTCAGCTTTTCAGAGCTTTTCGGTTCCGATGATGTCGTGGCCTCTCTCATCGGCACCACCGATGGCGCCGTCTGGGCCGGCGGTCTGTCCAAGTTATTCCGATATGATGCCGGCGCCTGGCGCATCTACCGTGCGACCGACGCACCCCTCTCTGCTTCCCGCAATGTGCTGATGGAGTCGCGTGACGGCTTCCTGTGGGTGCTCGGCATGCGGGATGGCGTCCAGAAAATCGATTACCGCGGCCGGCGCTGGACGCGATACGAAGGCCTCAACTACCAGTGCGACACGGCCGACGGCAGCCAGTGGTTCATCAGCAGCGACAACGGCGTCGTGCGCTACGACGGAAAATTTTGGCAGCGTTATGGAGCGGAGGACGGTCTGATCGACGCGCCAAGCGCCCTGCTCGCGTCCCGCAGCGGACAACTGTGGGCTGCGGGCAGCCACCACGGGAAAGCCGCGACCGCCTGCTTTGATGGAAGCCGCTGGAGTCCAAAACTCCACGATCGCGATTCTCCACCCTTCGGTTCCACGTTGGACTACCGCGCCGTTTTCGAGTCGGCCGATGGCTCCATGTGGTTTGCCTGTTACATCGACGCGGGCTCGGGCGGACTGCTGCAATACAATCCGAGCCTTGGGCAGCCGCAGGACGATCGCGCGTGGAAAACCCACGTGCAAATGCCCGACTTCCGGACTTCGCAGGGGTTTGGGCAACTGGCTGACGGCCGCCTGTTCTCCGCCGCGGCCCCGGGCATGATGGAATACGATGGCCAGCAATGGCGGCCCTTCACGGTCGAGGGCGCCACGCAGTTTGACACTGTCACCAATTCACCCGACGGCACCGCAGTGTGGATCGCCGGACGAGGCCAAGGTCTCTTCCGTTACGATGGCAAGACCTTCACCCAGTTCAGCATCAAGGACGGTCTTTCCTCCAACGGCGTGACGGCGTTGTTGTGCGAGAACAATCAGAGCGTGTGGGCCGCGACCAGCAAGGGCATCAGCCACTACGACGGCCAGGAATGGACTCCTCACGTCTTCCGCGAAGGGACGCTGACCATGGGGAACGAGAGCGGCAGCTTGAAGCGGTCGTCCGACGGCACACTTTGGATCAACCGGCTCTCGCGCGAGTGGCTGCGCCGGGTTTTCCCCGGAGCGCGGATGACCGATTCGATCGCCAAGGATTTTTGGTGCATACGCTACCGGCCGGAGCGGGCTCCGCCGAAAACCGAATTCACCCTCGCGCTGCCCCGCGTGTCGCAGCCCGGCAACACGGTCGTGTCCTGGCGCGGAATCTCGCCCTGGTGGCATTCTCCAGAGGCCACCCTGAAGTATTCATATCGGCTGGATGGCGGCCCGTGGTCGCGCTTCGACCATGCCACAAGCCACGTTTTCTTGGAATTGCCGCACGGCAAACGCGTGCTCGAAGTCCGCGCCCAGGACCGCGATCTCAACATCGAGACCACGCCGGCGCGGCTCGATTTTGAAGTGCTGCCGCCCGTCTGGCAGGAGCCGTGGTTCATCGGCGTCATCACCCTCCTCGTGGGAGCCATCGCCACGCAAACCGTCCGGGTCGTGCGTCACAGCCGTCGCCTCCGGCACAACAATCGGCAGCTGGAGCAAAGCAGCCGCCAGCTCATGGAGCAAAAGGCGCAGCTCGAAGGTGAAATCATCCAGCGCATGAAAATGGAGGCGGAGGTCGAGCAGGCGCACCGGCGATTGCTGGAGGCTTCTCGGCAAGCCGGCATGGCGGAGGTGGCGGTGAACGTCCTCCACAACGTGGGCAATGCCCTCAACAGTGTGAACGTCTCCGCCGCGCTGATCGCCGGCACCGTCCAGAAATCAAGGACCGGGCAGTTGTCCAAGGTCGCGGCCCTGTTGCGCGAACACGCGGCCGATCTCCCCGATTTCCTGACCCACGATCCCAAGGGCAAAGTCGTGCCCAGCTACCTGCAGTCCCTCGCCCAGTCCACCCACCAGGAGCGCGAGATGCTGCTCGGGGAAATCAGCGTGTTGCAGAAGCATGTCGCCCAGATCAGTGCAACCATCTCACAGCAGCAGGCCCATGCCAGCACCGGACCGTTGCTGGAGCCGCTGGCTCCCGCCACCCTCGTGGAGGAAACCCTGCGCGAGCTCCCCCCCGCCCAGCTGGCCCACATTGAGCGGCAGTTCCAACCCGTGCCGCCCGTGCTCGGTGTGCGCTCCAAGGCCGCTCATATTTTCCGCACCCTCGTCAGCAACGCGAACCATGCATGCGCCGAAAGTGGCCGGACCGACCAACGCGTCATCCTCCGCGTCGAGCCCGGTCGGCCCGGTTTTGTCAGCCTGAGTGTGCAGGACAACGGCGTGGGCATCCTTCCCGAGAACCTCACCAAGATTTTCGCGCCCAGTTTCACCCGCCGCCATGACGGCGATGGCTTCGGCCTGCACGCGGCGGCCAACGCCGCCACCGAGATGAAGTCCACGCTCACCGCCCACAGCGAAGGCTACGGCCGGGGCGCCACGTTCACCTTGGAGATGCCGATTGCACGGTCGTAAGCCGCGCGGCAGACGCGCGCGGCCGGCGTTGCCCTCTCCGCTCAGTCGATCGTATAGGGCTCCTGCACTTCGTCGGAGTCGACTTGGCCGGCCGTGAGCGTCACGAGGCTCCGGAGCGAGGTGAAGTGCTGGCTCAGATCGAAGTCGCCGCCGAGGCCGCCGATGAGCTTGTCGAACAGATCCTTCTTCGACGCCTTCAGCGCCTGGATGCGCTCCTCGATCGTGCCCGCGGTGATCATGCGGTAGACAAACACGGTGTTGGTCTGGCCGATCCGGTGCACGCGATCGACCGCCTGCGCCTCCACCGCCGGATTCCACCACGGGTCGAGCAGGAACACATAGTCCGCCGCGTGCAGCGTGATGCCGGTGCCGGCGGCCTTGAGCGAGACGAGCATCGCGGCGGCGCCGCTCGCCTGCTGGAAACCCTGCACGGGCTTCTGGCGGTCGAGCGTCATGCCCGTGAGTTCGTAGCGCGGCAGATCGGGGAAATGCTGTGCGAGCGCCTCGCGCACGCGATCAAGCAGCATCACGAACTGCGAGAAGATGACGACCTTGTGCCCGCTGCCCACGATCTCCGTGAGCTTGTCGACGAGAAGCTGGATCTTGCCCGAATCGGTGAGCGGGGCCTTGAGCCAAGGCAGCATGTCCGGGTCGCAGCAGGTCTGGCGGAGGCGCGTGAGGAGGGCGAGGAAGCCGAAGCTCTTCTCGCGCATCGCGGCGCCGACATCATCGCCGAGGCGATCGAGTCCTTCGGAGCAGATGCGCGCATACTCGGTGCGCTGCACATCGGTGAGCGGGCAGAGCAGGTCCATCTCCAGCTTTTGCGGGAGCTCGGTGGCGACCTCGTTCTTCGTGCGCCGGAGGATGAAGGGAGCGAGTTGCGCGCGCAGGCGGGTGAAAGTGCCCTCGCGGTCGGCGGCCAGCGCGGCCTCGAACGAGGCGCGCGAGCCCAGCAGGCCCGGCAGCAGGAAACGGAAGATGCTCCAGAGATCGAGCTGGCGGTTTTCCAGCGGTGTGCCGGTGAGGACGATGCGGCGCGCGGCGCGGACGGCGAAGCAGGTCTGCGTGATCTTGGCGTCGGGGTTCTTGATGAACTGGCCTTCGTCGAGCACAGCGTAGGCAAACTCCACGCCCGGGAGCAGCGCGCGGTGTTTGCGCAGCTGCGTGTAGCTCGCGAGCCACACGACCGGGTCGGTCCGCTGCGTGAAGTCGTGGCCGGTCTTCAGGACATCGACGGCGAGCTGCGGGAAATAGCGGGCGATCTCCTCGCGCCACACGGGGACGACGCTCGCCGGGCAGACGATCAGCGTCGGCCGATCCGAGGCGGGTTGGGCGGCCAGGAGCGAGAGCACCTGCATCGTCTTGCCGAGGCCCATCTCATCGGCGAGCAGGCCATGGCAACCCACGCGGCCGAGGTGGTGCATCCACTCGACGCCGCGGCGCTGGTAGGGGCGCAGCAGCTCCGGCAAGGGCGGCGGCTCGGCGGGCGGGGCGAGCACCGTCTGGCGCCATGCCTCAATCTCCGGGGAGAGCGTGAGCTTCAGCCGGGTGTCGTTGAAGAGGGAGAAGACGAGATAGGGCGAGAGAACCGCATCGCGCGCGTCGCCCACGCCTTGGGTTTCCTCCACGTTTTTCTGCCAGGCGCTGAAGGTCTGCCACTTGTCGGCCGGGAGGGCGACGATGCCGAGGTTGGGCAGAATGACCGGCTGGCCGCCGCGTTTGAGCAGCGAATTGACCTCGGCGTCGGTGAGCATCCGCTCACCCGCGCGAAAGATCCACCGGAGGTTGAGCCCGGCGTGGTCGGGGCCGCCGCCGCCCGAGGCCGCCACGCGCTCGGCCACGGCCTCGATCTCGACGGTCCGCGTGCCTTTGAGGAGGTTGAGCGACTTCTCGTCGAGCTCGACGGTGAAGAGCTTCTTCCACGCGGGCAGGACAGTCTTGAGGAAGTTCGGGATCTCGACGAGCGACTCCATCAGGTAGACGCCCGAGTCCTGATTGTAGTGGAAGTGCGCCTTGCGCGCATAGGCGGCGAGGCCGATGAGCTTGGAGCGTTCGCTGGAGGAGACGTGGCCGTTGCCGTTGGCGTGAACGTCGGGGCCGAGCGCGGGATGCTTCGTCTTGCCGTCGGCGTCGAGCCAGACGGCCTGAAACGAGAGTCCGGCGGTCTTGGTCTTGAAGACGAGGACGAGGGTGCGCGCCGGCTCGGCCGAAGCGTGGCCATTGCCACCCGAGCTGGCGGTTTTGCCGTGGCCGTTGCCGCTGGCGGTGCCATGGCCCGCGGCGGGCGCGGCGCTCTTGGCCATGCCCCCACCCCAAGTGCGGGCGGGAGGCGCGGCCGGTGAGGACGCATGGCCATTGCCATGGCCGTTGCTCCCACCCGTGCGATTCGCCTTGGGCGGATCGATGGGGAGCGGGGAAATTTCGTCGGCCACGAGTTCCTCGATTTCATGGAGGCCCGCGACCGCCAACGCGCGCGCGCGCTCCGGATCGGTGGAGGAGGAGCGGACATTCAGGCCCTCGGCCGTCCATTCGATGACGGCGTATTCATCGCGTTTCTCGACCCGGCGGTGGACGATGGCGTCCTTGTCCGTGAGTTCGAGTTCGCGCACCTCGCTGTCGATGTAGAGCTGCCGTCCGTGCGCCAGTTGCGCATCTGAAAACGCGGCGGCCCATTCGGTTTCCAGTTTGCCGAACCAGAATTCGAGTGAATGAGGAGTGTAGACGCGCTTGGGGCCGTGCGACTGCATCAGGCTAAAAGAGTGAACCCTAGAATCGGCCCCGCCCGGGGCAATCTCCAATTTTATCGGACTCCCGCCCGTCCGAAATTACACCCGCTGTTCGGTTTATCACTCGTAATGGCATCGCGCGGTGACCTCAGCGCCGCCTTGTAAGTTCCCGGTGAATTATCTCCGTGGTCCGCGCAGCGGCCCCGGCATTGGCCGCGTGCCATCGCGCAGCCGCCGCCGCCAAAGCCTCGCGTGCGGCGGAATCGGCGAGCAATTCACGCGTGGCCGGGCCCAGCGCCGCGGCGTCCGGCACCTCGCGCGCCGCCCCCCGGGCGACGAGGTCGCGGGTGATGAGGCGGAAATTGCTCGTGCCGGGCCCAAAGATCATCGGCTTCCCCACCGCCGCAGCCTCGACGGGAGTCTGGCCCTCGGTGTGCGGGAGCAGGCTCTTGCCCACAAACACCACGTCCGCCAGCTGCGTGAGCCGGCGGAGCTCGCCCGTCGTATCGGCCACCGCGATATCCACCTCGCCGGCCGCCGCCCCGCGCGACCGAAAGTGATGGCGCAAGCCGGTCGCCTTTAACTCCGTTTCAATCTCGACGCGGCGCTCCGCGTGGCGTGGCACGATCAGCAGTGAGCAACGGAGGCCGGCCGCACGCGCGCCTTGCAACGCCGCCACAAGCGCCGCCTCCTCGCCAGGCCAGGTCGAGGATCCGAGCAGCACGAGATCGCCGGCGGGCAGGCCGAGTTCGCGGCGCAGTTGCTCGCGCTCGGGCTCGGCGAGGCGCGGGATGGTCACATCGAGCTTGATGTTGCCCGTCACGACCACGCACTCCGCCGGCAGGCCGCAGGCGATGAAGCGCTGCGCATCCTCCGCCGAGACGGCGAGCAGCCGCGTGACGCCGCGAAACGTAAGACCCGCTGCGCGCGGGAATTTTTTCAGCCGGGCAAAGCTGCGGTCGGAGAGGCGGGCGTTGATGTTCAGCACCGGCACGCCGCGCGCCGCCGCGCGGTGCAGGTGCTCCGGCCAGCGCTCACCCTCGGCCAGAAGCAACATATCCGGCGCGATGTGCCGCCACGCCCGCGCGACAAAGGGCCACGCATCGATCGGGAAATAGCCGATGCCGGCCGTCAGCGCCGCGTAGCGTTCGCGCGCCAGCCGATGGCCGGTGCTCGTGGTGGTCGTGAGATAGACCTCGGCCCCCGCGCCGCGCAGCGCCTCCAGGATCGGCGCGATCGCGAGCATCTCGCCCACGCTCACGGCCTGCAGCCAGACCCGCGGGCGGCCCGGCGTTTTCGCCGGCAGGCCGGGATTGGCGCCGAAGCGCTGCATGAAGCCCGCGCCGTAGCCGCCGCGCCGGCGCATGCGCCAGAGATAGACCGGCGCCAGCACCAGCAGCGCGGGAAAAAAGAGGAGGCGGTAAACCCAAATCATCGCGGTCGCCGCCCATTGGCCGAAAACCCGCGGGCGGCGCAAAGTAATTCAGCCGTGCCGGCGCTGCGCTCCGCGCCGTTTTGCCTTTGCGCCCGCCGGGTGTCTTTGCGGCACTCCCTGCATGCGCACCCTCGCCCGCCTCGCCCTCGCCCCGCTCGTCCTCGCGGCCGCCTTCGCCGCCGTGCCGATTCCCTTTCCCCACGAGACCAGCGATCTGAAAATGGATCCGGCGGTTGCCTTCGGCACGCTGCCCAACGGCCTGCGCTACGCGGTCCGCGCCAACAAGGAGCCCAAGGGCCGCGTCGCCCTGCGCCTGCTTGTCGAGGCCGGCGCCGTGCACGAGGCCGACGACCAGCAGGGCCTCGCGCATTTCCTCGAGCACCTCGCGTTCAACGGCAGCAAGCACTACGCCCCCGGCACGCTCATCGAAAAACTCCAGCGCATGGGCATGAGCTTCGGCGCCGACACCAACGCCAGCACGTGGTATACGCGCACCCTCTACCTCCTCGAATTGCCCGACACCCAGGAGGCCACGCTCGACGATGGCATCCGCATCTTCGGCGACTATGCCGGCGGCCTCCTGCTCAAGCCCGAGGAAATCGAAAAGGAGCGCGGCATCATCCTCAGCGAGAAGCGCACGCGCGACTCCGTGGGCGAGCGCACGCGCCTCGCGGTGAACAATTTTCTCCTCGCCGGCACCGTGTTCGCCAAACGCGACGTCATCGGGCCCGCCGAGGTCCTCCAAAAGGCCGGCCGCGATCGCTTCGTGGACTTCTACCACACGTGGTATCGCCCGGAGGTCATGAGCGTGGTCGTCGTCGGCGACATCGACGTGCCCACGGTCGTGAAAAAACTCACCGCCGCGTTCACTTCGCTCCAGCCACTCGGCCCCGCACGCGCCACGCCGGACTATGGCCGGCTGCCCGTGTTCTCCGGCGTGCGGGCGTTTCATCACCACGAGTCCGAGGCGCCGACCACGCAGGTTTCGCTCGCGACGCTCACTTCCTATACCAAGCCCCGTGACACCGCCGCCAACCGTCTCAAGACCCTGCCCCGCGACATCGCGCACCGCATGCTCAACCGCCGCCTCTCCATCCTGGCCAAGCAGGAAGGCGCGCCATTTTCGAGCGGCCGCGCCGGCGCCTACGAAGCCTACAGCTTCTACCGCCAGTCGCAGATCTCGATCACCTGCCGCGCGGACCAGTGGCACGCCGCCCTCGGCGTCGCGGATCAGGAGCTGCGCCGGGCGCTTGAGCACGGCTTCCAAAAATCCGAGCTCGCCGAGGTCATCGCCAATTTCCGCAACAGCCTCGATCAGTCCGTCAAGACCGCCCCCACCCGCCGCTCGAGCGACATCGCCGACGAGCTCGCCGATTCCCTCCTCGAGCGCGACGTGTGGACCTCGCCCGAGGATGATCTCGCACTCTATGGCCCCGCGCTCGATCGCGTCACCGTCGCCGATTGCCTCGCCGGCCTCCGCGAGGCGTGGAGTCCCGCGCACCGCCTCGTGCTCGTGACCGGCAACGCCAAGCTCGCCCCCGGCGACGCCGCCCTCGCCGAGATCACGGAAGCATTTGAAAAATCCCGCGCCACACCCGTCGCCGCGCCCGCCGCCGAGGCGGAGTTGCAGTGGGCCTACACGGATTTCGGGGCGCCCGGGAAAGTCGCGAAACGCGAGCGCGTCGAGGATCTCGACATCACGCTCGTCACCTTTGCCAACGGCGTGCGGCTCAATCTGAAGAAAACCGACTTCGAGGCGAATCGCATGATTCTCAACGCCCGCATCGGCACCGGCCAGCTCACCGAGCCCAAGGACCAGCCCGGCCTCGCGCACTACGCCAGCCGCATCTTCACCGCCGGCGGCCTGGGCCAGCACAGCTCCGACGATCTGCGCCGCGTGCTCGCCGGCAAGAATGTCGGCACCGGCCTCGGCATCGGCGACGATGCCTTCTCGCTCGGCGGCGGCACCACCCGCGAGCATCTCCTGCTGCAGCTCCAGCTCATGACCGCCTATCTCACCGACCCCGGCTACCGCCCTGAGGCCGCGCGGCAGGCGCTCAAGGGCATCGAGCAAACCTACGCGCGCTTCGAGCACACGGCCGGCGGGCCTTTCACCCTCGAGGTCGCGCCGCTCCTCGCCGGCGGCGATCACCGCTTCGGCCTGCCGCCCAAGGATGAGATGCTGAAACGCAACACCGACGAAGTCCGCGCCTGGCTCACCCCGCAGCTCACCCGTGGCGCGATCGAGATCGCCATCGTCGGCGACCTCGATCCCGAGGCCGCCATCGACGCTGTCGCGCGCACGCTCGGCGCCCTCCCCGCCCGCGAGCCGCGCCCCGCGCTCGACGCGCAGCGGCGCGTGGCCTTCCCCCGCGAGCCGTTTGCCAAGGACTACACCGTCGCGACCGAGATTCAGAAGAGCGAGGTCCGCGTCTATTGGCCCGCGACTGATTCGCGCGACATCCACCGCACCCGCCGCCTCAACCTTCTCACCTCCGTCCTGACCGATCGCCTCCGGCTGAAAATCCGCGAGGAACTCGGCGACGCCTACAGTCCCGGCGCCGGCCTGAGCGCGAGAGACGTTTATCCCGGCTACGGCTACCTGATCGCCGGCACGACCGTCGAACCCGCCAAGGCCCGGCTCGTCACCGACACCATCGTGCAGATCGGCCGCACCCTCGCCGAGCAAGGCATCACGGAGGACGAGTTGAAACGCGCCAAGGAGCCCGTGCTCACGAGCCTCCGCGAGAGCGCCCGCACCAACGGCTACTGGCTCGGCAACGTGCTCGCCCGCGCGCAGGAAAAGCCCGAGGTCCTCGACTGGTGCCGCTCCCGCTACGCCGACAACGAGTCCATCTCCGTCGCTGACCTCAACGCCCTCGCCAAAACCTACCTCGGCGCCGACCGCGCCAGCCGCGTGATCATCGCGCCGGCGGGGAAGCAGAAGTGACGGCTCTATCTGCAGAATTTTGACCCACAGCACATCTGCGCCAAGCTCGTGCCTTGAACCCCGCGAACTGAAACAAACAACGAGCGGACCGACGAATCGCCCTTGGCTGAAATCACCCGGTATCGGCCGAGCTTTTCCGATCTCGCCGCGGAGTTTATCCTGAGGCTGACCAAGCGCCGTCAAAAGCAAGTGATGGACCGGGCTCATGTGCTGGCACGTGATCCCTGGCTTGAAAGCAATTGCCGGATCGCCGATGCCAGTGGGCGCATGCTTGAGCATATTTCTGATCGATGGGGAGGTCTTTTCCTACTGGGTCGATTATCCTCACGGTGGGTGATGATCGCAGAAATCGAGGATGCCGAGTGATGCGCTGATCGAAAGGCGCGGCTCGTTCCGCGCACGTCCCACATCCCCCTTGCACCCCAGCCTCCGCCTTCTGCTCCTCACGTTCAGCCTCGCAGCCGGCCTGCGGGCCGCGCCTTGGCCCGAGGCCGTGAGCGATTTGCCGGCACACCCGGGGCTGCATGCGGGCGTGCTCGCCAACGGCCTGCGGCACTACGCCTTCGCCAACGCGGAGCCGCGCGACCGCATCTCGCTGCGCCTCGTCGTCGCCGTCGGCTCGCTCCATGAGGCCGACGACGAACGCGGGCTCGCGCACTTCGTCGAGCACATGGCCTTCCGCTCCACCCGCACGCATCCGGCCGGCTCGCTCGTCGCCGCGCTGCAACGCATGGGCCTCGGGCTCGGCCCCGACAACACCGCGTTCACCCTGCCCGACCATACAATCTACCACCTCGAGCTGCCCGATGCGGGCGAGGACACGCTGCGGGAGGGCCTGCGCGTGTTTCGCGAGTATGCGGAGGAACTCACATTCGACGCCGCGCTGATCGAGAAGGAACGCGGCGTGATCCTCAGTGAGATGGCCGCGCGCAACTCGCCCGCCCAGCGCAGCGGCCTGGCCAACCTCGAGTTCCTCTTCCCGGATTCGCGCCACGCGCGCCGGCCGCCGATCGGCACGGTGCAGACCCTCCGCACCATGAAGCGCGCGCAATTCACGGCCTTCTACGACGCGTGGTATCGGCCCGAGCGCATGGCGGTGGTGGCCGTGGGCGCGGTGAACCCGGACACTCTCGCGCGCCTCGTCGCCGAGGAACTCGGGCGCATGAAACCTCGCGGTGAACCGCGCCCCGAGCCCGCGGACCTGGCGCCCGCCACGGCCGCGGAGCCCGATGTGAAGATCTTTGCCGATCCCGGGCTCATCGGCGTCGGCCTCATGTTTCAGCACCCTATCCCCAGTCCGCGCGGGCCCGACACTCTGGCGCGGCGCGTGACAATGCTGCACGAATCGCTGGCGTTCACGGCGTTCGCCGCGCGGCTCAACCAGATCGCGGTCTCGCCCGAGGCGTCGTTCGTCAGCCCCGCGGTGGCCATCGGGCCGTTTCTGCCCGGATGGCGCATGGCGAGCCTCGTCGCCTCCGGGAAAATCGACGACTGGCGCAAGGTCGCCGGCGATCTCGAGATCGAGCATCGCCGCGCGTTTCTCCACGGCTTCACCGCCTCCGAGATCGCCGAGGCGCGCGCGAACCATGCCAACAGCATCGAGCAGGCGGTCCGCTCGATGGCCGGGGTGCAGTCGGGCTGGCTGGCGAGCCGCATCGCGGCCTCGCTCGTGAGCGGCGAGGTGTTTGTGCCGCCCGAGACCTACCAGCGCTCCATCGCGGCGGCGCTCGCGGCCGCCACGCCCGAGGATTGCCTGCGGGCGTTTCGCGAGGCGTGGACCCACTCGGCGCTCCACGTGTTCGTGAACGCCAACCCGGCGTTTCGCATCACGCGGCACGAATTCGCGGCGGCGCTCAACACCAGCCGCGAGCGCGAGGCCGCGCCGCGCGACGACCGGCCGCCTCCGCCCTTTGCCTACACCGATTTCGGCCCCGCGGGCCGATTCTTGCGCGACGAGGTGCTCGCCGACCTCGACGTGCGGCTCACGGAATTTGCGAACGGCGTGCGCTGCAATTTCAAGGCGACGGCCTATGCGCCCGATGTGGTGGAAATCCGTGTGCGTGTCGGCGAAGGCCGGCTCACGCAGCCGCGCGACCAGCCGGGCCTCGACACCTTTGCCAGCGCCACCTTGGTGGGCGGGGGCCTCGGCCGCCACCCGGCGCCGGAGGTCGCGCGCATCATCGCGGGCCGCTCTGTCGGCTACGCGTTTCAGGTGGAAGCCGACGCGTTTGTGTTCACCGCCCGCTGCGCGCGGCGCGATCTGCTCCTGGGCCTGCAGCTGCTGGCCGCCCAGATCACGGACGCGGCCTACCGGCCGGAGACGCAGCGTGAGGCCAACGCACGCCTCGGCTCGATGTTTGGCTCGCTCCTCGCCTCCCCCAGCGGGCCGCTCATGATGCTCGCGCCACGCCTGCTGCTCCGCGGCGACCCGCGTTTCGGTCCGCCGCTGCCGAACGATACCAGCGCCCGCACGTTGAAAGAGGTCACCGCGTGGCTCGAACCCCAGTTCAAAAGCGGCGCCATCGAGATGAGCGTGGTCGGCGATGTCCCATGGGACGAAGCGGCGCCGGCGCTGGCCGCGACTTTCGGCGCACTGCCCGCGCGCGTTCCCCGGGCCGACACCCGTGCTGCGGCCCAAGCGGTGAAGTTCGCCGCGCCGGCCCCGGCCCCGCACATCATCGCCATCGATCCGAAGCTGGGCCGCGCATCCGTCGTCTGTCTCTGGCCGGTGGCCAGCGTCGTCGATCACCGCGAGGAACGCCGTTGTCGCGTGCTCGCCCACGTCCTCGCCGACCGGCTCCGCCTCCGCTTGCGGGACGAGCTCGGCACGACCTACACCCCCAGCGCGGGCTTCGCCACTACGCCGGGCTTTCCCCACGTGAACTACTTTTCCCTCCAAGCCGAGGTCGAGCCCGCGCGCGCGCAGCAGGTGCTCCAAGTCATCCACCGTGAGGTCGCGGCGCTCGTCGCCCAAGGACCCGGAGCCGATGAGTTCACCCGCGCGCACCAACCCTACATGCAACAGATGGCCGCCGACCGTCGCACCAACATCTATTGGGGCGGCACGGTGCTCGACGACGCGCAACAGCATCCCGCGCGGCTCACCGCCGCCCGCGACCGAGTGGAGGATGTCGCCGCCATGCGGCGGGAGGAACTCGCCGTCTTGGCGAAACGGCACCTGCCCGCGAAGGGCATGTTCACCTTCCTCGGTCTGCCGGTGGCGGTCACGCCCGCTTCCCCACCGCGCTGAGCCGGAGGTTCAGCACCGGCAGCAATACCAGGAGCCCGACGGTCGTCAGGCCCAGCACTGCGTAGCCCGCCGCATCGTGGACGAAGCCCGCGATCGACTCCGGGCCGTGGTGCCACGCCCACGCCGTGAGGAAAAGGCTGCGGCCGAGGTTCGTGACGAACGCCAGCAGCAGCGCCGCGGCGACGAGCGCGATTTTTTTCCAGAAGCGATCAAGGAACACCGCCGCGAGGAACGAACCCGCGAACAGGCAGGCCGTGAGCGAGCGGATGCCGGAGCACGCATCCTCCACCCCCACGTTGCCATTGGGCAGCACGAGCACGTTGCCCTGCTGCTCCAGCGGCAGGCCGAGCAGGTCGAAGACAAACGCGACCACCGTCACGACCTTGTGCAGGAGGAAAAGGTTGAGCTGGGTCTCGACCGCCGAGACGAGCGGCGCCGATACGATCCACACGAGCACGGGAAAAAGAAACCACGCCGCCAGCCGGACCCGCGCATCGCTCCCGAAACCCGCCGCCAGCGGCGCGGGCGATTCCGGCGCGGAGAAAAAAATCAACGGCAGCGCCATCGCCGCCGCGCCGAGCGTCAGCGCCAGCGTCGCCGGTTGCGACGCTCCGGCACTCGCGCGCAACAGCGCCCCCAGAAGAAACATCAGCGCCCCGCCCGCGAGTGCCACCGTCGCGGCGCCGCGCCCCAGCCAGGCCCCCGCGCCGCTCGCGCGCGGGCTGCCCACCGCCGCGCACGCGTGCACCGCCGCCACGATGCGCGGCCAGCGGTCGCGCACGACGAAGAACACGAAGAACGGCACGAGCCAGCCGAACGCGTAGTCGGGCTTGGCCCGCCACCACGCGCTCTGGTCCCAAGCGACGAACGCAAAAAATCCCGCCGCCAGCCCGAGCGCCGCGCGCAGCGTCGGCGGCACGGTTGCAGGCTGGGGCGGCGCAGTGGACTCAGGCGTCATCGCGCGAATGCGAACCACCGCGCGGTGCGGATGCGAGTCTGTTCCTGTCCGGAACAGCCCTCTTCGGCAGAAGCAGGATTACCTCACACCCGCGCCACCACGATCGAGGCGTTCGTGCCGCCGAAGCCGAAGCTGTTGGCGAGCGCGGCGCGCACGTCTCGCTTCACGGCGATGTTGGGCGTGACGTTCAGCCCCAGCTCGGCGATCACCGGATCAATGTTCTCCAAGTTGATCGTCGGCGGGACGAGGCCGTGGTGGATCGCCTGCACGGCGGCGAAGACGCCCATCGCGCCCGCGGCGCCGAGGAGGTGGCCGGTCATCGACTTCACCCCGCTCACGTTGAGGCTCGCCTTGGCGTCGGCAAACACGGTCGCGATCGCGGTCGCTTCCTCGCCGTCGCCGCCGGGCGTGGAGGTCGCGTGCGCCGAGACGTAGTCGATCTCGGTCGGCGCGAGGCCGGCGCGGTCGAGGGCCATGCGCATCGAGCGGGCGGAGCCCTCGGCGCCGGGCGCGAGCGAGGAGAGATGATAGGCGTCGGCCGAGGCGCCGTAGCCGCGCAGCTCGGCGTAGATGCGCGCGCCGCGGCGGCGGGCATGCTCCAGCTCCTCCAGCACAAAGACCACCGCGCCCTCCGAGAGCACGAAGCCGTCGCGATCCTTGTCGTAGGGGCGCGAGGCTTTTTCCGGCGCATCGTTGCGCGTGGAGAGCGCGCGCATCTGGGCAAAGGCCCCGATCGCGAGCGGCGTCACGGTCGATTCCGCGCCCCCGGCGATCATCAGGTCCACATCGCCGCGCGCGATGGCGGCGGCGGCCTCGCCGAGCGCATGGCCGCTCGTGGCGCACGCGGAGGCCACGCTCATGTTGGGCCCGCGCGCGTCGAGCAGCAGGCTGACCTGGCCGGCGAGGAGGTTGGGCGCGATTTGGATGATGAAGAAGGGGGAGATTTTCCGAAAGCCGCCGGCTTTCCACGTGTCGTGCATCGCCTCCATCTCGGGCAGGCCGCCCAAGCCGACGCCGAGGTTCACGCCCATGCGCTCGGGTGCGAAGGCCCCGCGGTGCGCATCCAGCCCCGAGTCCGCGTAGGCCTCGACCGCCGCGCCGACGCCGAGGTGCGTGAACCGGCCGAACTTCTTCACATCCTTCTGGGTGAGCGCCTGCATCATCGGCTCGCCCGCCGCCCCGCGCGGACGCAAGGGAGCCGGCAACGGCCTGGCGGGATCGAAATGCCTGACCTCGCCCGCAATCTGCGCCGTGCAGCCGGTCGCATCGAAGCGAGTCACGCGCCCGATGCCGCTGCGGCCGGCGGCGAGCGAACCCCAGGTCTCGGCGGCGGTGTTGCCACAGGGGGTCACGGCCCCGAGACCGGTGATAACGACGCGACGGTGCTGGGTGGTGGGCGAAGACATCGGCATGGGCAAAATGCGGTTCGGCCAAAGACGCCCGGGCCGGGCGATTCGGCAAGCTTCCTTTTCCCGGCGCCTCATCCGGGCCGGCGAGGCACTTCGCCCTTGCCAGCGGCGGGGTCCGACCTAGCTTCCGACGTTTTCCCCTCCATGATCACTTGGATCCAGAAATACTTCCAGCATCACTTCAAAGGCGTCTTCGCCGTCTTGCTGGGGGTTCTCATCGTTGCGTTTGTCTTCACGATCGGCGCCGGCGGCGGCACCAGTTCGTCAGACCGACTCTCGGTGCCGCGGCCGTTCTTCGGCTACAACCTGAACCTGCAATCCGATGTGCAGAAAATCTCGCGTGAGGCCGAAATCAGCGTGGGCCTGCGCTATGGCTCGATGATGATGTTCCAGATCGGCGCGGAGCAGCTGCAGATGTTTGCCTTCAACCGCACCGCGATGCTGCACCTCGCCGACCAGTGGCACATCCCGCCCGCGACCGAGGAAGAGCTGAAAAAACAGATCTCCGGCCTGCGCGAGTTCGCCGGCCAGGACGGCAAGTTCGACCAAGCCGCCTACTCCCGCTACCGCGACCGGCTCAAGGCCAGCCCCCGCACCTCCGGCCTCACCGAGGCTGATGTGCTGCGTGTCATCAGCGACGATGTCCGCGCCGAGAAGGTCCAGAAGCTCCTCGTCGGCCCGGGCTACGTGCAGCCCTTTGAGATCAAAAACTACCTCAACGATCAGGACACGCTCTGGACGATCGCCACCGCCACGGCCGACTACACCGCCTTCAAACCCGAGATCAAACCGACGGACGCCGAGCTGGCGCAGTTCTTCGAGCAATCCGGCAGCCGCTACGACACGCCCCCCCGCGTGGCCGTCAGCTATCTCGAATTCCCCGCCCTCCCGCTCGTCGCCGACATCAAGGTGACCGACGAGGAAGTGCGGAAGTTCTACGACCAGAACCCCGCCCGTTTCCCCAAGCCCGCCGATGCCGCCAAGGCCGCGCAACCCGCGGCCCCCGCGATCACACCGGCGATTGATTCCTCGGCCGACTTCGCGGCAGTGCGCGCCCAGGTCGAATCCGAGCTGAAACTTGACCGCGCCCGCAAGCTCGCCGCCAAGGCCGCCAGCGACACCCAGCTCGCCCTCCACAACGCCGGAGCCAAGACCCCGGCCGCCATCGAGGCCTTTCTCGCCGAACGCAAGCTCACCCTCAAGGCGCTCCCGCCCTTCGCACGGGAAGCCGCGCCGCTGGAGCTGAGCGGTTCCCCGCAGATTGCCGCCGAGGCCTTCAGCCTGAACAAGGACCGCCTCATCTCCGATCCGCTCGCGACGCCCACCGGCGCCGTCCTGCTTTATTGGCGCGAATCGCTGCCGTCGACCAAGCCCCTCCTTCAGAATGTGCGCGACGCTGTCACCGCCGACTACATCGAGAGTGAGCGGCGCAAACGCTTCATCGAGGCCGGCCGCGCCGTGAAGGCGCAGCTCGAGGCGCGCCTCAAGGCCGGCGACACCATGGAGCAGGCCGTGGCCGCCGCCTCCGGCGCGGGCTTGAAACTCGAGGCCAAAGCCTTCGAGCCCTTCTCCGCCCGCACCCGCGCGCAAGGCGTCGACCAGACCATCCTCGGCGCCCTCGGCCGACTCGAAAAGGGCCGCCTCTCCGACATGGTCTCCGCCGCCGACAAGGGCGTCTTCGTTTACGCCTTGGAGAAAAAGGCCCCCGACACCTCCGAGGCCAACCCGCTATATGTGGACGCCCGCACCCAGTTCGCCGACGATTTCGGCAGCTTCGCCGGCAACGCCTACCTCCGGGAGCTGGTCGAGCAGGAGCTGAAGCGCTCCGAGCCCAAGGGTCAGTAACCCTTCTCCGCCGCCGGACCTCCCGTCGGCGTCTCCTTTCCGCCCGTGCCGCCACCGCGCAGCACGGGCTTTTATTTTGCACAGTGTTGGTGCATGACTGGTGCGCCATGCCGATTCGCTTCTACGCGCCGCTCCAACCGCCGTGCAAACTCTGCGGCCCGGGATTCGAGCATCGATTGCCCGCGGGCGCTCCCGATCTCGAGGCCTGCCCGAAATGCGGCCTCGCCGTCCGCCCCGCCGGCCCGCAGCCGGTAAGTTCGCCGAAACTTTCCGCGCCGCTTTCCGTCTCGCGCGCCAAGCAGGCCGGCTTCACCGTGCTCAAGCGCACGCCCGGGGGTGAGTATGAAAGGCAGTAACTTTCTCTCGCCCTCTGTGTTGTCCCCTGCATCACCTTCCGACCGCCCCTTTCACTTCTCATGCTTCGCTCATTCGCCCGCACCCTGCCCGTCCTCGCCCTCCTGATTGCTCCCGCCGTGGGCCAGACTACCGGCGAAAAGCCCTTCACCTTGGAGGAGGCCATCGCGCTCGCGCTCAAGAAGAATTTCGATCTGCAAGTGCAGGCCTTCACGGTTGAGAATGCCAAGGACACCGTCGCGATTCAGGAGGCGGCCTTTGACCCCACCATCAATGCCAACGTCCGCCGCAACCTGAATCAGCAGGCCTCCACCACCAGCGCGCTCGACGGCACCGCCTCGACCGGCCCGCGCAACGACGGCACGACGATGAGCGTCGGCGCCACCCTGCCCCGCATCGCCGCCACCAACGGCAGCGTGAGCGTCAGCACGAATCTCACGCGCAGCGCGACCAACTCGCGAAATTCACTCGTCAATCCGAGTTTCGGCCACGGCGTCTCCGCCTCCCTGAACCAGCCCTTGCTCAATGGCGCCGGCCGCCACGCCGCCACCGCCGCGCTCGAGCGCGCCAAGCTCGGCTTCAACATCGCGAGCATCAATTACAAGAGCCGCGTCCTCTCCCTCATCGCCGACACCGAGAACGCCTACTACAACCTCGTCGCCGCCCGGGAGACCCTCCGCATCCGTCAGCTCACCCACGAATACAACCTGAAGCTCTTCGAGGAAAACAAAGCCCGCCGCACCACCGGCGTCGCCACTGATCTCGATGTCCTTTCCGCCGAAGTCGGTGTCGCCAACGCGCGCCGCGGCATCGTCCAGGCGGAGCAGACCGCCCGCGACGCCGAGGATCGCCTGCTGAACTTGATCAACCTGCCCAACTTCGATCAGCGCATCGGCGCCGTGGCTTTCGACGAGTATCGCGAAAAGGCCCCGACCTTCGCCGAGGCCTACAAACGCGCCCGCGACTTCTACCCCGAAAGCCTCTCGACCGAGGAAGCCATCAAGCAACTCCAGCTCGACCTCGAGACCGCCCGCCGCAATCAGCTCCCGACCCTCGATCTCAACGCCTCCCTCGGCTACACCGCGCGGGCCACCAACGTCAGCTACGGCCAGGCCATCGCCAATCTCCCGAACGATCACGGCAACAACTGGTCGGTCGGCCTCACCTACTCCACGCCCTGGGGCCGCCACGCCGACAAGGCCCGCTACCGCACCGCGCAGACCAACCTCGCCTCGCGCAAGCTCCAGCTGGAGCAGCTTGAGCAGACCCTCCTCGTCAACGTCCGCACTTCCGTCCGTGCCGTCGAGAGCAACCTCGCCGCCGTCGAGATCGCCGGCAAGGCCACCGAACTCGCCGCGCGCCAATACGAACAACAAAAGGCGCGCTTCGACGCCGGACTTTCCACGAGCCGCCTGGTGCTCCTCGCCCAGGACGACCTCGAAACCAGCCGTTTCCAGGAGCTGAGCGCCCGGGTCGCCCTCCGCCGCGCCGTCGCCGAGCTCCACCGCCTCGAAGGCACCTCGCTCGATCGCTTCCGGGTGCAACTGCCGCAGTAAGGGGCGCGGAACGGGAAAGCGCTTCGCGCGATTACGCGCTCGCCGCCGCCCAAGGCCGCGCCTTCATTCGCGCCCGCATGGCCGCGTCCCTTCTCGCCCGTCTTTTTTTCTGGCTGTGGTTCGGTGCGGCCCTGGCCGCCGGCTACCTCGGCTGGCTTCAAAAGCTGCCACCCCTCGCCGTGCCGGCGATCGTCCTCGGTCTGTCGGGGATTTTGATTTCCGCCTATCTCCGTGTCGGCGCCGTCCGCGCTTGGGTCGATGCCATTGATCTCCGCGCGCTGGTGCTGCTGCACCTCACGCGCTTCGTCGGCATCTACTTTCTCGTGCTGCACCAGCGGGGCGAGCTGCCCTATGCGTTCGCGGTGCCCGGTGGCATCGGCGACATCATCGTGGCCGCCGTGGCGCTGCCGGTCGCTTTCGCGCCGCTGGAGCCGGCCGCGCGCCGCCGCGTGATCCGCATCTGGAACGTAGTCGGCCTCGTGGACATCCTCCTGGTCGTCGCCACCGCCGTGCGCCTCAACCTCGCCGACCCCGGCCAGCTCCGCGCCCTGCTGCGCCTGCCGCTGAGCCTGCTGCCGACCTTGCTCGTGCCGCTCATCATCGCCACGCATATCATCATCTTTGTGCGCCTCGCCCGCACGGAGCGGGGCGAAGGCTGATTTCGCGCGGCGTCACGCCGGAAACAATTCCGTCTCGTCGCGCAGCGCGTCCGCCGCGATTACGCGATGCGGGGGCAGCTGGGTGCGAAACCACGTGCGCTGTTTTTTCACGAGCGCCCGCGTGTTCTTCGCCATCTCAGCCGCAAGCGCGGCCGGCGCCAGCCTGCCCCCGAGCATCGCCAGCACCTCGCGGTAGCCAATCGCGCCGGCGGCGCTGGGATTCTGCTCCAGCCCCTCGCCGCGCAACCGCCGCACCTCGTCCACCAACCCGCCGCGCAGCATCGCCTCCACCCGCGCCTCAATCCGCCGCTCCAGATCGGCCGGCTCCCGCTCCAGCCGCGTGATCCTCGCCTCACAGTCCGCAAACGGACCGGGCTGCCGCGCAAACTCCGCCGCGAGTTCCGCCAGGGTGCGCCCCGAGGCCAGACACCGCTCCAACGCCCGCACCACCCGCCGCGGGTTGTCGGTGTCGAGCGTCCCGAGCCCGTGGGGATTCAACGCCCGCAACCGCGCGAGCGCTTCCGCCAGCGGCAGCCCGGCCACTTCCGCCCGCAGCTCCGCGGACACCGCGACCTCGTCGGCCACCGGCGCGAAAAACGCCTTCAGATAGAATCCGCTCCCACCCGCCACCAGCACCGCCCGCCCCCGCGCCAGAATCCCGTCCACCGCCGCGCGCGCCAGCGCGACGTAGCGCGCCACGTCCATCCGATCCGTCACCGGGCCCACATCGATGAGATGGTGCGGCACCCGCGCGCGTTCCGCCGCGGTCGGTTTCGCCGTGCCGAGATCCATGCCTCGGTAGAATAGCAGCGAGTCGCACGACACGATCTCCGCCCCGCGGCGCTCGGCCCAGCGCAACGCCCACTCGGTCTTCCCGACCGCGGTCGGGCCGGTGAGCACATGGAGGACGGGCAGTGACGGCACGGATTTGTTCTTTCCATCCGCCGCACCCATGCAATGCCTGAGAAAACTTTTCCTCCGCTGAAGCTCCGCCTCATCCTCAATCCCCGCTCCGGCCGCGCCGCCCGCGCCTTGCCCGCCGTCCGCGCCTTTGCCGCGCGCCACGGCGCCACGGTCGTCCTCACCGAGCGCCCGCGCCACGCCACCGCACTGGCGAAGTCCGCCCTGGACGACGGCTGCGATGTCATCGCGGCCATCGGAGGCGATGGCACCATGAACGAGGTCGCCTCGGCGCTCGTCGGCACCCCCGCGACCCTCGGACTCGTGCCGTGCGGCTCCGGCGATGGCCTCGGCCGCCACCTGCGCATCCACGGTTCCCCTGAGCGTGCGCTTGAAATTCTCCTCACCGGCCGGCCGCGTCTCATCGACACCGGCCTCGCCGACGGCCACCCGTTTTTCACCGCCGCCGGCCTCGGCTTCGAGGCTGAGATTGCGCGCCGCTTCAACGCCCTCGCCCGGCGCGGCTTCGCCCGCTACCTGACGACGGCTTTCGCGGCTTGGCGCGAGTGGGAACCGGAGGAATTCGCCATCACCACGGCCGCGGGCCGCACATCCCTCCGCGCCTTCACCCTCGCCGTCGCCAACGCCGCCCAATACGGCAACAACGCTTTCATCGCTCCCGCCGCCACCCTCGATGACGGCCGGCTCAATCTGTGCGCCCTCCCGCGCGTCACGGTCTGGAATGGCGCGCCCCTGGCCCTCCGTCTGTTCCGCGGCACGATCGATCGCGCCTCCGGCGTCATCTCGCACAGCGCCCCGCATTTCCTCGTCGAGCGCGCCGCGCCCGGCCCGCTTCACACCGACGGCGAACTCCACCACGCCGGCGCGCGCGTCGAATTTGCCGTCCGCCCCGCCAGCCTGCGCGTGATGGCGCCGGCCTGATCGCTCACAAGGCCGTGAAATCGACCGCGCGGTTCCGTCCGCGCTGCTTGGCCGCGTAAAGCGCCTTGTCCGCTGCGGCGATCAGCGCCCCATCGGTCCGCGAATCGCGCGGCAGGGCCGCCACGCCCGCGCTGATGGTGACTGGCAGCTTTTCCCCCGAGGGCAGCACCACGGGCTCGCGGGCCACCATCGCGCAGATGCGCGTGGCGATCTCGAGCGCGGTCGCCGCATTGCTCTCGGTGACCACGATGGCGAACTCCTCGCCGCCGAACCGCGCGACGCGATCCACCGTGCGGACCTGCGCGCCGATGCGCCGCGCGACTTCCCGCAGCACCGCGTCGCCGGCCGGGTGACCGTGCCGGTCGTTGACCGCCTTGAAGTGATCGACGTCGAGCATGATGAGCGCGAACTCGTGGCCGAAGCGCAGGTCGCGTTCGCATTCCTCGGCCAGCACACGGTCAAGTTCGCGGCGGTTCAGGAGCCCGGTGAGCTCGTCGTGCGTGGCTAGGCGACGCAGCGCCTCCAGCGTGTCGGCCAGCTTGAGCGCATAGCGCAGCGACCGCTCGACCATGCGCGGGGTGATCTCGCCTTTCACCAGGTAGTCGAGCGCGCCCGCGTTCATCGCGGCGAGGTCGATGTCGTCGGCCGTCTCGGCCGTCAGAAAAATGATCGGCGTGCGGCAGCCGGCGGCCACCGCGTCGCGGATGAGCTGCAGCCCGTCGCGCTCGCCGAGCTGGTAGTCGAGCAGGCAGGCGGCGTAGGCGCCGGAGCGGAGTTTCGCGAGCCCGTCCTCGTAGGTCGCCGCCCCGTCGAGCGTGTAGAGGCCGGTCTTGAAGGTCTGGAAATGCGCCTGCAACAGGCGGTGCTGCAGCCGGTCGTCGTCGATGAGGAGGATGCGGCGCGACATGGGCGGAGGACTCAGCTGCGGCCGCGTTTCACACCCGCCGAGAGATCGGCGGCGCGGGCGGCGATGGCCGGCACGATCTTCGCCCGGTCCGCCAGATGATCGCGGATGCAGTTCACGAGCGCGCTGCCCACGACGACTCCGTCCGCATGCGCCGCGATTTCGGCCACCTGCGCCCGTGTGCCGATGCCAAAGCCGACCACCATCGGGAGCGTCGTCCGCGCGCGGATGCGGGCCACGGCCTGCGGGATGTTGCCTGCTACCTGATCCCGCACGCCGGTCACGCCTTCGCGCGAGACATAGTAGATAAATCCGGTCGTGGCCGCCCCGATGGTCGCGATGCGTTCATCGGGCGTGGTCGGCGCGATGATGAAGACGGTCTCGACGCCGTGCGTGCGGCACGCCGCCGCGACCTCGCCCGCCTCTTCCGGCGGCAGGTCGAGCGTGAGGATGCCGTCCACGCCCGCGGCCTTGGCGGCGCGCACGTAGCCGTCCACGCCATTGGCGAAGACAAGGTTGTAGTAAGTGTAGAAAACGATCGGGGCCTGGCTGAACTCCCGCACGCGGCGCACTAGCTCGAACACGCGCGAGGCCGTCATCCCGCCCTCGAGGGCGCGCTGCGCGGCGAGCTGGTTGGTCAGCCCGTCCGCCAGGGGATCGGAAAACGGCACGCCGAGTTCGAGGATATCGACGCCGTTGGCCAGCAGCGCGCGGCAGACCTCGACCGAGGTCTCGAAGTCAGGATCGCCGGCGCAGACGTAGGCGACAAAGGCGGCGCGATTCTCGGCCCGGGCGCGGGCAAACGCTTGCTGAATGCGGGACATGGAACGGCCAACTTGCGGAAAAGCCGCGCGAATGACACCCTAATTTTTGCCGTCAGAAATCGAAGTCCACCACCACCGGCCGGTGATCCGAGAGCATGGAGCGCACGACCTCGGATTTCACCTTCATGCAGCCGGCGGGCAGAAACACGAAGTCGAGCGCACGCCGCGGCAGCGGCGAGGGAAACGTCAGCCCGCCCGCCGGGTGCAGCACGTAGTCGCAGTAGTCCGAGAGGTGGCTCAGGAGCGACGCCGTGGCGTCGTCGCGATCGCCCGGGTTGTTGAAGTCGCCGCAGATGATCGGCGGCACCTCCCAGCGATCGACATGCATGCGATGCTTTTCCCGCAGCCAGCCGAGCAGCAGCTCCAGCTGGCGCAAGCGTTGCAGGCGCGAGCCGAAATGCAGGTGCAGGTTCACCACCGGCAGGCAGCGGCCGCCGACATCAAACTCGACGTAGAGAAACCCCTTCTCGCCCAGCCGTCGTTGGCCAAACGCCACCGTCTCCGCCGCGCGAATCGGGTGCCGCGAGAGCACGGCGTTGCCATAGGAGAGGTTGAGCAGGCCGGCACTGCGGTTGTGCACGCCGAAGATCGCGTGCGGAAACTTCGTGTGGACGCGCAGGTAGTCGAGATGATCGAAGTTCCCCGCCCACCGCGAACGCTCGTCGATCTCCTGGAGCGCGACGACATCGGGCTCCAGCCGATCAAGCAGGGAGGCGATCTTGCGGAGGTTGACGCGGAGCTTGCGCTGGCTCGTGAGGCCTTGGATCGGAGACAACCCGCGGCCGTGGGCGATGTTGAAAGTGACGAGGCGCAGGCGTGGCATGACCGCCAACATTGAAGCGCCGTGGAGGGCCCATTGCAACCGGCAAGGCCAACGTGGCGGCGCTATAAAACCCGACACCGGGCCGCATCTCAATTTTCTGGCGACGGAGAGGCGCCGCCCTCGGCGCGTGGACCCGAACACGGCAAGAGCTCCGCGGCTCCCAGCGCTTCGCGACTGCCTAGCTGGTTCGACCGAGCGGGCCAGAAAACAGAGATCCACCCGGTGCCGGCGTCCCCCGAGAGCGTGGTTGACAGTGCCGCCAGCGGTCGCGACATTCCGCGCCCCTCACTTTACGGCGGTCATAGCTCAGTTGGTTAGAGCACAAGATTGTGAATCTTGGGGTCGCGGGTTCGAGTCCCGTTGGCCGCCCCATTTTGATGGCGAGGCACTTGATAGGTTCCAGGCCTCCATCGGCAACGCCCGTCCACTGGCACGTCAAATCATCCCCTGCCCCGCAACCTCTCGGTGCGGCCGGTCACCGCTCTCCGCGTCAGACAATTTCGTGGCCTCGCTCGTGTTTCTCGTTTCGCTGCGCCACTACCCACGCTGGCCGCGGGACCGCCCTGCGGCGCCACGCCGTGACATTTTATTATGATACGTTTCGTCCTCACTCTGCTCACCCTTTCCACTGCCGCGTCCGGTTTCGCACAGCCGGAGGCGGCGCAGCCCAAGCGCCCCGCCCCGCCCAATGTCCTCGTCATTCTCGCGGACGACCTGGGCCATGGCGACGTCGGCTTCACCGGCGCCAAGGATATTCGCACCCCCAACCTCGACCGGCTCGCCGCCACCGGCGTGCAGCTCGAGCGTTTCTATGCCTGCCCGGTGTGCTCGCCGACGCGCGCCGGCCTGCTCACGGGCCGCTGGCCGATCCGCTACGGGCTGATGCGCGCCGTGATTCCGCCTTGGTCGGAGTTCGGGCTGCCGCCCTCCGAGCGCATCCTCCCCGAGCTGCTGGCCGACGCCGGCTACGCGCACCGCGGCATGGTGGGCAAATGGCACCTCGGCCACGCCGCGCGCAGCATGCTGCCGCCGCAGCGCGGGTTTACCCATTACTACGGACACTACAACGGTGCGATCGACTACTTTACCCATAAGCGGGAAAACGAAATCGACTGGCACGACGGCGACCGCACGGTGCGCGAGGAGGGCTACGCGACCGATCTGCTCGCCCGCGAAGCGGTGCGTTTCATTGAGGCAGCACCCCCCCGCCAGCCTTGGCTGCTCTACGCCGCCTTTAACGCCCCGCACGACCCGCTCCAGGCCAAGGAGTCCGATCTCGCCAAATATCCCAAGGTGCCGGGCCGCCGCCGCACTTATGCCGCGATGGTCGACAACCTCGACCAGGCTGTCGGCCGGCTGCTCGCCGCCGTCGAAGCTCGCAGCGATGCGGACAACACCCTCGTGCTCTTCATGAGCGACAACGGCGGTCTGCCGGCCTTCGCGAGCAACGCCCCGTGGCGCGACGGCAAGTTCTCCGTCTACGAAGGCGGCATCCGTGTGTGCGCGGCCATCCGCTGGCCCGCCGGCGGCCTCACCGGCGGCCGGCGCTCCGACGCCCTGCTCGGCTACATCGACGTGGTGCCGACCGTCCTCCGCGCCGCCGGTGTCGCCGCTCCCACAGGCGCCCACGCGCTCGATGGCATCGACATGATGCCGCTGCTCCGCGGCGACGCGCCGGCGCCGGAGCGCGACTGGTTTTCCTACTTCGCGCAGGGCGGTCGCCCGCCCGGAGCCTCCGTCATGCGGGGAAACTGGAAACTCGTTCAGATCGGCGGGGAGGTGCTCTCCGCCGGCGAGGCCCAGACGCAGGAGCTCTACCGACTCGATCGCGATCCGCGCGAAGAGCACAACGTCGCCCGCGAAAACCCGGAACTCGTCCGCGAACTCGCCGCAAAGCTCGCGACATTCCGCGGCTGGCAGCAGGGCGAGGGTGTCGCCGAATACAGCGCCGGCCGCGCCGGATTCAAGGCCCCCACGGATTGGGTGATCGAGAAATAATACCAACGTCCCCATGTCCTAGACATTTCCGTTGTAGGCCCGCCCGCTGGGCGTGCAACCCGGCCAACGGCCGGGCCTACAGTCTAAAAACCAAGGGACTTTGATATAATTCCGCGCGCGCAAAGCGGTCGCGCGGCTCGCCGAGGATGGCCTGAGCGTGATCGCGCTGAGGGCGAGCCAGACGAAGCTCGTGAGGGCGAAGCCGGAAAAACGCGGCGAAGCGTTTCGCCAGCTGCCCGCCAAGCTCGAAGGCTACCAGGTGACGGTCGCGGAAATCGAGACGCTCACCGGCCTTGGCTTCGGCATCCCGAAAAAACACGATGTGCTGTTTGGCGCTCCCGATGCTGCCAAACGCCCCGCCCCATCCGCACCGTGTCCGACTGCAACATCCGCAAGCCCTGATGGCTTCGTGACGCACGTTTCACGCGCTTCCCTTTACGACGGTCATAGCTCAGTTGGTTAGAGCACAGGATTGTGAATCCTAGGGTGCGGGTTCGAGTCCCGTGGGCCGCCCCATTTTTCTGCCTAGGACGGAGAAACCACAAAGTCAGGACCTCCGACAGAGCGCTGCACGACAAGGGTTCCGTCGGGCGGGCGCGGTCAGGTCTGTCGGCGTTGAGCAATGAGCCTGCGTGCCACCGTCACGGCGTTCATGAAACTCGTGGCGCGGGCCAGCCCCTGGCCGGCGATGCCGAACGCGGTGCCGTGATCAGGGCTCGTGCGCACGTGGGGCAGGCCGAGCGTCACATTCACCGCCTCGTCGAAATCGACCACCTTGAGCGGCGCGAGGCCTTGATCGTGGTAGAGCGCGATCACGGCATCAAATTCGCCCCGGAGTTGGCGACCGAACAGCGTGTCGCCGGGCTCGCACCGCGAGAGACCAGGGAACTGCGCGCGCAGCCGGTCGAGCGTCGGATTAATGAGGTCGCGCTCCTCATGGCCGAGCAGGCCGGCTTCCCCGGCGTGCGGGTTGAGACCGCAGACCGCGAGGCGAGGCGCGGCGATGCCTTCAGCCCGGCAGAGCGCGTCGGCCGCCGCGATCGTGCGCTGCAGGACATGTGGGCCGAGCGCGCCGGGCACTTGGTGCAGCGGGATGTGCCACGTCGCGAGCACGACGCGCAGACGCCCGCCGCAGAATGCCATCACCGGCTCGCCGCCCCAGCGTGCCGCAAAAAACTCCGTCTGCCCCGGAAACGGATAGCCGATGCGCGCGAGGCGCTCCTTGCTCACCGGACCGGTGACCACGCCCGCAAACTCCCCGCGCCGGCAGCCTTCGGCCGCCCGCTCCATCGCGGCCCACGCCACCAGTGCGCCGTCAGCATCGGGCTTGCCGGGCACGGCGGCAAAGTCCTCGAGCCCCGCGGAGATTTGTTCCGCGGCGGTGTCGAGCGTCGCGAGCCAGCGGGCGGGACCGACGATTGCGACATCGGCCGCCGCCTCGCGGTTTGCCGCCAGCCACGCCGCGATAATCTCAGGGCCGACCCCGGCCGGGTCGCCGCACGTGAAGGCGAGCTTGGCGCTCATGACACTCCGGTTTTGGCAGCCCCCCGCGTGTGCGGCGGGACCGTGAGGACACCAAAGACGCAATCCTCCCTGCTCTCCCGAATGAGGCTACTTTGCGGAGTCCTATTCCTCATTTTCCTCCTTGGCGCGCCGGGCCCGCGCAAAGCTCCGTTTCCCGCCCGCGAAAAATTCCAGGAATTTTCGCGCCTCCGCCGTCTCGAAGGCTCCCGCCGCGAGCCGGGCCGCCGCGACATCGCGGATATTGCCCGGCGTGAAATACACCTCCTGAAACGCGGCCTTCAGCTCCGCGATCGCCACGCGCGGCACGCCGCGGCGCTTGAGGCCGACGATGTTGAACCCGATGACGTCGTCGCGCTCGGCCACCATCGTGAAATGCGGCACGTCGCGCGTGATCGCGGCGTGGCCGGCGACCATCACGCTGTCGCCGATGCGGCAAAACTGGTGCACCGCCGCCGCGCCGCCGAGGAAGCTGTGGTCGCCCACGCTCACATGGCCCGCGAGCAGCGCGGCGTTGGCGAAGACGACGTGGCTGCCCACCTCGCAGTCGTGCGCGACATGGCTGGCCGCCATGAGGAAACAGTTTTCACCGAGGACGGTCGCCTTGCCTGCGTGAATCGAGCGGTTGATGGTGACATGCTCGCGCACGACCGTCCCGGCGCCGATGCGCACGCGGGCATCGAGCGTGCGGTCAAATTTCAAATACTGCGGATCCCCGCCGACCACCGCAAAGGGATGCACGACCACCCGGTCGCCCAGCTCGCAGTGTTTCGTGACGATGGCGTGCGCCATGATCTCGCAGTCGGCGCCGAGTTGCGCGCCCGGCTCGACGATGGCCGTGGGATGAATCGTGGTGGCCATGGCTCAGGAGACGACCCGCACGCGCCGCACTGGGGTTGCGCTGTCGCGCTCCGTCAGCAGGTCGAGCTGGGTGTCTTTCAGCAAATCGTAGTTCTTGAGCAGGCGCATCACCTGGAGGGTGTCGCTCTTGCTGTAGTTCTGGTTGATTTCGATTTTGTCGATCAGGTCGAGCAGCATGGCACGGAAGGAAAGGATGGCATCGACGCCGCTCTGCTTCAGGAGTTCCACACTTTGCGAGCGAAAGGGCTCGGCCGTCGGCAGGCTGGGGAGCACGAGTATCTTGGTGAGCGCGCCCGCCGGGTCCTCGTGGGCGTCGGGCGGGAAAAAGCGCGCGGCTTCCTTGAGCACGTTTTTCTGGAGGAAGCTGAAGATCTCCGGGCTGCTCTTCAGCATGCCGGGCGTGAACACGCCCGTATGCCAGCCCTTCACGGCGACAATCGCCCGATGCACGAAGGGCAGCTCGTTCGGGAACAGGAAAAAATCCGGCTTCCGCGTCCCGCGCTGCCACGCGGGGTTCAGCACCATGAGATCGATCTCCTCCTCGGCGGCCTTGCGGCGCGACTGCACCTGGTATTTCCGCGCCTGGCGGACGAGGAATCCGTTCTGCTCGAAATACTCGCGGACAATGCCTTCGTCGATCGCGGACATAGGGCAAAAGTAGTGAGTAGCGGGTAGCGGGTAGCGAGCATTTTGAAAAGCACCGTCCCGCCGGATGCTCACTACTCACTACCCACTACTCGCTACTTCACGCCGCCCCCACTTCACGAAAGCTCGCCTCGACCAACGCGGGCGCGAGATCGCCCTGCGTCGCGGCCTCGCCGATCTTGCGCAGCACCACGAAGCGCAGGCCGCCGGCGCGGACTTTCTTGTCGCGGGTCATCGCCGCGTGCAGCGCCGCATGGGCGAGCGGCGCGCGCAGCCGCACCGGCAGCGCGTGCGTCGCGATCACGCGCTCGATGCGCGCGACTTCGGCGGCGGTGATTGCCCCGAGCTTCTGCGAAAGTCGCGCCGCCGCGCAAAGCCCGATGGCCACGGCCTCGCCGTGCAGATATTCGCCGTAGCCCGCGGCGTTCTCGATCGCATGGCCAAAGGTGTGCCCGAGGTTGAGCAGCGCACGGCCGCCTTCCTTCGCCGTCTCGCGTTCGTCGGCCTCGACAATCGTCGCCTTGATCGCGCAGCAGCGGTGAATCACCGCGGGCAGCTCGGCGCTCGCCACGGTGAGCGGGGTTTTCTCCAACTGCGCGAAGAGCGCCGCATCGCCGAGCAGGCCGTATTTGATCACCTCGGCCATGCCGGCGGCGAACTCGCGGGCCGGCAACGTCGCGAGCAGGCCCGTCGAGACGAACACGCCGCGCGGCTGGTGAAACGCGCCGACGAGGTTTTTGCCCGCGGCGATGTTGATGCCCGTCTTGCCGCCCACGGAGCTGTCCACCATCGCGAGCAATGTCGTCGGCACTTGGAAGAAATCCACGCCGCGCAGGTAGCTCGCCGCCGCAAAGCCCCCGAGATCACCGATGACACCGCCGCCCACAGCGAACACTGCGCCCCCGCGGTCGAGTTTCGACGCCGCGAGAAAATCCAGCACCCGGCCGAGCCCCGCGAGCGACTTCGCACCCTCGCCCGGTTCGACGGCCAGCAACGGCGCCGCGCCGAACATCGCCCGCAACGCCTCCCCTTGCGCGGCCGCCACGCGTTCGTCGGTGAGGACGGCGATGCGCCGTCCGGCCGCCGCCAAGTCATCCGCGGCGGCCCGCACCTCCGCGCGCAAATCCGTCCCGAATCGGATCGGGTAGCTGCGTTCGCCAAGGTTGACGCGGAGCGTGTCGGCCATCGAAGGAGTCAAACGCGCGCCCGCGCCACGCGTCGAGGAGAAGTTCCGCCCGCCACGCCCGGAAAAATTTTCTCGCCCTCGCCCCGTCCCCGCCGCCATCACCACTCGCGACCGGCCGGGGGAGAAGACGCGCGTGACGCCGCACTGCCCCGCCACGGCGACCTGCGCGAGCGACTCGCGCCCCGCCCGCGCCGCCACGCCGATGACCGACCGCACCTCACCTTCCAGCACCCTCAGCCAGCATCCGCTCGGCCCCGGCACCACCCTGCGGTGGGCGCCCAGCCTGGCCATTGCGACTGATCCGGCGGCGGCGGCGCATTTTGCCTTCCTGCTGCCCGCCACGCGCACCGCGCCCGGCGTGATGCAGTTCCTGCCTGCGCTCGGCACATCCGCGCCCCCCGCCTGTGCGTTTTGCGTCTGCATCGCGCTCGACGCCGCGGCGCTGCGCGATCTGCTGGCGGGCGATGCCACGCCTGGCGCCGCGCTGCTGCGCGCCCCCGCCGCGCCCGTCCTCTCGCTGCCCCTCACCGCCGCGGCGCGCTTCGCCGCCGAGTCGATCCAGAGCTGCCCGTTTGCCGGCTCGTTCCGGGCGATGGCCCTCACGGCACGCGGCCACGATCTGCTGCTCGAATTTCTCACCGCGCTCGCCAACTCCGCCTCGCCACCCGCCGGCCCGATCACGCGCGCCCTCGCCGACCGCATCCACGCGGCGGCCGATATTCTCAAGCGCCGCTTCGAGCAGCCGCCCGCCCTGTCCGCGCTCGCGCGCGAGGTCGGACTGAGCGAGACGACGCTGAAGCGCGGGTTCCGCCAAGTCTTCGGCACCACGCCCTTCGCCTACCTGCGCGCGCGCCGCCTGGAGCATGCGCATGCGCTGCTCGCCGCGGGCGAGGCCACCGTGCTCGAGGCCGCCGCCATGGTCGGCTACAGCAACCCCAGCAACTTTGCCGCGGCCTTCCGCCTCCAGTTCGGCGTCAACCCGAAGGCGTTTCAATTGACCGCCCGCAGGTAGAAATCCGCCGCGCGCGGGTGGAATTTCCCGCGCTCATTTTGCGATACTCTGGCTTTCCCATGAAAGCCGCCACGACCGCCACTCTCATCCCGCACCGCCTCAACGCCTGCGCGTTCGCGTTCGCCGTGCTCGTCGCCACGCCAGGCTTTGCTCCGGTCGCCCTGGCCCAGGCGCCGACGACCCCGAGCTACCTCCCCGCCAAGGAGCCGGCCGTGGCTCTGGAAAAATTCGAGGTCAGCGACCGGCGGGAGAAAACCTACGTCACCCCGCGCAGCGTCTCCGCCACCAAGACCGACACCGCGCTCGTCAATGTCCCGCAGTCCATCAGCGTCGTCACCCGCGAGCTCATCGACGATCAGGCGATGCACAGCATCGGCGATGTCACGCGCTACGTGCCCGGCGCCGGCATCGCGCAGGGCGAGGGCAACCGCGACACGCCCGTCCTCCGCGGCAACAGCACCACGGCGGACTTCTTCGTCGATGGCATCCGCGACGACGTCCAATATTTCCGCGACCTCTACACGGTCGATCGCGTCGAGGTGCTCAAGGGCCCCAACGCGCTGATCTTCGGCCGCGGCGGCTCCGGCGGCCTCGTCAACCGCGTGAGCAAGCAGGCCACCGGCGCCACGACGCGGGAACTGTCCCTGCTGTTCGGCTCGTGGAATCAATTTCGCGCCACGCTCGACGCGGGCGAAGCGATCAGCCTCACCCTCGCCTTCCGCCTCACAGCGCTGTTCGAGGATGCCGACAGCTATCGCGACGACGTCACGCTGCGCCGCTACGGCGTGAATCCCACCCTCGCGTGGCGGCTCGCGCCGCGCACCACGCTCCGCGCCGGCGTCGAGCACTTCCACGATGAGCGCGTGGCCGACCGCGGGGTCTCGTCGTTCCAAGGCCGCCCCGTGCGCACCGCCGCCTCCACGTTCTTCGGCGACCCCGCGCAGAGCACGAGCGACGCGACCGTGAACTCCGCCTTCGCCACGCTCGACCACACGTTCACGAACAAGATCGCGCTGCGCAACCACACGCGCTTCGGCCGCTATGAGAAATTCTACCAGAACGTCTATCCCGGCGCCGTGAACGCCGCCGGCACCACCGTCGCGATCTCCGCCTACAGCAACGCGACCGACCGCGACAACCTGTTCAACCAGACCGACGTGATCCTGCCGTTCGCGACCGGCTCCGTGCAGCACCAGGTGCTCGCCGGCCTCGAACTCGCCCGGCAGGAGACCGAAAACCTCCGCCTCACCGGCTACTTCACGACCATCAGCCCGACGACCACCTCCATCAGCGTGCCGCTCGCCGCGCCGCGTTCCACGTTGCCGCTCATGTTCCAACCCAACGCCACCGATGCCAGCAACCAGGGCGTCGCCAAGACCGCGGCCATCTACGCCCAGGATCAAATCGCCCTCCTGCCGCAGCTGCACGCGATCGTCGGCGTGCGCCTCGAACGCTTCTCCGTCGATTTCCGCAACCGCCGGACCGGCGCGCCGGTCGCCAACACCGACCACTTCGTCTCCCCGCGCGCCGGCCTGATCTTCAAGCCCGCCGAGCACGTCTCGATCTACGCCAGCCAAAGCATGTCGCAGGTGCCGCGCGCCGGCGAACAGCTGTCCTCCCTCAGCCTCACCAACCGCTCGCTTGACCCGGAGGAGTTCGAGAACCGTGAGATCGGCGTGAAATGGGATCTGCGCCCTGACCTCGCCTTCAGCGCGGCGGCCTACCGCCTCGATCGCAGCAACGTCGCCATCACCGATCCCGCCGATCCGACCAAGTCGCTGCTCGTGGACGGCCAGCGCGCCCAGGGCGTCGAACTCGGCCTCACGGGCCGGCTGACCGCCAACTGGAGCATCGTCGGCGGCTACGCGTATCAGGATGGCACGATCAAAACCACGCAGTCCGCGACCGTCGTGGCCGGCGCCCGCCTCGCCCAGCTCCCGCGCCACACGTTTTCCCTGTGGCATCGCTACGACCTCAACCCGCAGTGGGGCCTCGGCCTCGGCACCATTTATCGCGACGAGATGTTCGCCTCCGCCGACAACACCGTGCGCCTGCCCGGCTTCGTCCGCTTCGACGGCGCGCTGTTTTACCGCTTGAGCGCACGCTTCCGCGCGCAGCTCAACGTCGAGAACCTGCTCGACCGCGGCTACTCCGCGACCGCGCACAGCAACACCAACATCACGCCCGGTTCGCCGCGCGCCTTCCGCGTCAGCCTGACGACCCGGTTCTGATGCCCCTTGAAGGGCGGCCTCTCTCCGCGCTCACTTACGGTCTGCATGACTTTTCGCTCCGTCCTTTTCTGGCTCCATCTCGCCTCCGGTCTCGTCGCCGGCCTTGTCATCGCGCTCCTCTGCGCCACGGGGACGCTGCTCTCCTTTGAAAAACAGCTCGTCGCGTGGGCCGAGCGCGACGCCCGCCAGATCGCTCCGCCCGCCGCGGCGGCGACCCGCCTGACCGGCGAGGAGCTGCAGGCCCGCTTCCGCACCGCCCACCCCACCGCCAAGGTCACGAGCCTGGTGTTCTCATCCGACCCGCACGCCGCGGTCGCGTTCACCGTGGACCGCGCGGGGACCTTTTACGTCAACCCCTACACCGGCGAAGCCCGCCAGCCTGCCACACGCGCGATGGCCAATTTCATGCGCGGCACGACCGAGCTGCACCGCTATCTCGGCTTCTCCGGCCCCGAAAGCCGCCCGCGGGGCAAACTGATCACCGGCATCTGCAACCTCGCGTTCTTCGTGCTCGCCGTGACGGGCCTCTATCTGTGGATGCCGCGCACCTGGTCGTGGCGCGCCGTGCAGCCCGTGATCTGGTTTCGCCAGAACGCGACCACCAAGGCCCGCGATTTCAACTGGCACACCACGATCGGCTTTTGGTGCGCGCCCGTGCTGATCGTGCTCACGCTCACGGCCGTGCCGATCTCCTTCCGTTGGGGCGGCGAGCTCCTCTACACGCTCACGGGCACGCCGCTCCCCGCCTCCGGCCCGCAGAGCAGTGGCGCGCAGCCGCCAGCCGCCACCGTGCCCGCGGCACCGGCCGACACCCCGCGCGTATCACCCGACCGTCTGGTCGCCGAGGCCCAGCGCCTCCTGCCGGCCTGGCAAACCCTCACCCTCCGCATCCCCGGCGCCGCCACGCAACCGGTGGTGCTCACGGTGCGCGAGCACGGCAGCTGGCCGCGCACCGCCTTGACCACGCTCCAGTTCGATCCGTTTACCGCGCAGCTCCTGCGCCGCGACGGCCACGCCGAGCTCAACGCCGCCCGGCAAGTCCGAGGCTGGACGCGCTTCCTCCACACGGGCGAGGCGCTCGGCTGGATCGGGCAGCTCGTCGCCGGCCTCGCCTGCCTCGGCGGCTGCTTCCTCGTTTACACCGGCTTCGCCCTGAGCTGGCGACGGTTCTTCGGCCAGAAATCCGCCGCGCCCACCGACGCGGCGTTGTAGGCGGGGTGCCCTCACCCCGCAGCGCACTCTACGCCCCGGCCCGGCTCGTGCGGTGCCGGGCGCGAAACGCATAAGGGCTCTCGCCGGTCTCGCGGCGGAAGGCCACGCTCAGGTAGCTCGCGTCGCTGAAGCCCGCCAGCTCCGCCACCACGGCGATCGAGACCTCGCTCTCCACCAGCAGATGCCGCGCGCGCTCGATTTTGGCGTGGACGATCTGGCGGTGGGGCGAGTGGCCGAGCAGGGCCTGGAATTTTTTCTCCAGCAACGTGCGCGACATCGGCACGGCGCGCAGCACGTCGGCCACGTTCACGCCCTCGCACGCGTGCTGGCGGATAAACTTGAGCGCCGCGGCCACGCGCGCATCGGCGACCGACACCACATCGGTTGACTGCCGCTCCACCACGCGCACCGGATCGACGAAGCGCGTCTCAGCGCGCACGCTGCGGCGCGCGGCCATCATGCGCGCGAGCATCGCCGCGGCCTCGAAGCCCGTGCGACGGGCGTTGGGCTGCACGCTGCTGAGCGGCGGGCTGCACAGCTCGCAGAGCACCTCGTCGTTGTCCACGCCGAGCACCGCCACGTCGTCCGGCACGTGGAGCCCGCGCGCCTGGCAGGCCTCGAGCACCTGTTGCGCGCGCCCGTCGTAGCACGCGAAGACGCCCACCGGCTTCGGCAGCCCCGCCAGCCATTCCGCGATCGCGCGGTGCTCGGCATCGGAGCCCGGCGCGCGGCGGACCTGCGCGCCCGGCGCGAAGGCCGCGCACAAGTGGCCGGCCGCCGTCACACAGCGCGCAAACTCCGCGCCGCGCTGGCGCGACCACAGGAACCGCTCGTCGCCGCAATAGGCGTAATGGGCAAACCCCTTGCGCGCGAGATGCTCGGCGGCGAGCCGCGCCACGGCGGCGTTGTCGATGCTCACGCGCGGAAACTCCGAGGCGTCGCGCTCCGCGCTCACGTCTACCACCGGCAGTCCCGTGCGCCGGAGCGCCGCCGCGATCGCGGGCGAATCGACGCGCGCGATGATCCCGTCGCCGCGCCAGTCGGCCAGCCACGAGGGCACCGCGGCCCCCCGCGCCTGCTCCGTGAACCGCACCGCCCAGCGCCCGCCCTCGCGCATCCAGTCGCGCACCCCGTAGAGCAGATCCCGCCCGTAGCGGTTGGAGGTCTCGATGAGCAGCGCGACTTTGCGGCTGCTGCCGGTGTTCGCTTTGGCGGACATTCGTTCTCCCACTCCGCCGGAGGCATACGAAATTTCAAAAGAAATGTGTGGATCTTTGCTACCATCGGCCCGCACTCATCCGTTACACTCTATGCTCTCAGGTCTCGCTACGTCTTCTTATCTCGCAAGTCTCCCCTCTCCCCTCCCTCCGTCTCTCCTTCTCTCCCTCCCCCTCCACCCATGAGCAAAAAATCCCGCACCCACTTCGCCGGCATCCCCGCCATCGCCTATGAAGGCCCGAAAACGGACCGCGCCCTCGCGTTCCGCCACTACAACCCCGACGAGGTCGTCGGCGGCAAGACGATGGCCGAGCACATGCGCTTCTCCATCGCCTACTGGCACGCGTTCCGCGGCACGGGCTCGGACCCGTTTGGGCCCGGCACCATCGTGCGCCCGTGGGAGAGCGGCAAGGACCCCGTCTCCGTCGCCAAGGTCCGCATGGATGCCGCGTTTGAGTTTTTCCAAAAAATCCGCGCGCCTTTCTACTGCTTCCACGACCGCGACATCGCGCCCGAGGGGCGCACGCTTGCCGAGTCGAACAAGCACCTCGACGCCGTCGTCGCCCACGCCGCCGCCCTGCAAAAGGCCACCGGCGTGAAGCTCCTCTGGGGCACCGCCAACCTCTTCTCCAACCCGCGCTACATGTGCGGCGCCTCGACGAATCCCGACGCCCACGTCTTCGCCTACGCCGCCGCGCAGGTGAAGAAGGCGCTCGACGTCACCAAGCAGCTCGGCGGCGAGAACTACGTCTTCTGGGGCGGCCGCGAGGGCTATGAGACGCTCCTCAACACCAACCTGAAGCGCGAACAGGATCACCTCGCGGCCTTCCTCCACATGGCCGTGGACTACGCGCGCAGCATCAACTTCAAGGGCCAGTTCCTCATCGAGCCCAAGCCGAAGGAGCCGACGAAGCACCAGTATGACTTCGACGTCGCCAGCGGCATCGCCTTCCTCCGCACCTACGGCCTCGAAAAATACTTCAAGTTCAATATCGAGACCAACCACGCCACGCTCGCCGGCCACAGCTTCCAGCACGAGATCGAGGTCGCCGCGTCGCAGGGCATGCTCGGCTCGATCGACGCCAACGCCGGCGACGAACTCCTCGGCTGGGACACCGACCAGTTCAACACCAACGTCAAGGAGCTCACCCTCGCCATGACGAGCATCCTCAAGGCCGGCGGCCTCGGCACCGGCGGCTTCAACTTCGACGCCAAGCTCCGCCGCCCCAGCATCGACGCCGAGGATCTCTTCCACGCCCACATCGGCGGCATGGACGCCTACGCCGTGGCCTTCAAGATCGCGCACCGCATTCTCGCCGAGGGCAAGTTCGAGCGTTTCGTCGCGGAGCGCTACGCGAGCTACGACACCGGCTTCGGCCGCGACATCGAGACCGGCAAGGTCAACTTCAAGTCGCTTGAGAAACTCGTCCTCACGAAGCTCGGCGAACCGACACCCAAGTCCGGCAAGCAGGAGTATCTCGAAAACCTGCTCATGAGCTACCTGCACGGCTGAGCCGGGAAAACCACCACCGAATCACGGTGTTTGAAGTAGGGCGGGTCTGTGACCCGCCCTTTCGCGTGTTGAGTGTTCGCACCGAGGGCGCGCCCTACTGCCGACAGCTTCACAGCGCCCGCGCCAACTCCGCGATCTTTTCCGCCGGAACATTCGCCGCGACGAGATACACCAGCTCGCCGCGGGACCAGGCCTCGAGATTCCACTCGCCGTCCGCGGCCATCCGCACCCGCGCGCCGGGCGCCGGCGCGTCGCGAAACGCCGCGCGCGCCGCAATCACGAGATGCACGAGCGGTCGGCTCTTTTTCATCATCGTGCCATCGGGCGCGGTCACGACCATCTCCTGCTTGAGCGGCATCGCTCCCGGCGGCACCGGAGTGGAATCGATGAAGAAACAAAGCAGGAAAACTTTCTCTCCGCGCGCCTCGAGCACCTGGCAGCCGAAACTCTGCAGACCGCGCATCGTCGCCGGCACCTCGATACGCTCCGGCCCGCCATGCTCGCGCACCCAGCGCTCCAGCTCCGCCGGATCGGCCGAGACGGCGGCCATCGTGTAGCCCGGCGCGGCAAAGTGCGCCTGCACCGCCGCCACCGCGTCTTGAGCCGTGATGCGGCCGCGATTACTCCGCCAAACGCCCGCCGCACCGACCCCGACAGCCACTGCCGCCGCCATCCCCATCAGCCACCGCCGCCGCGCCGTGCGCCGCACCGCCGCCGCACGCCCCGCCGCGAGGATCGCGCGCGCCCGCTCGTCCGGAAGCTGCTGGCCCTCGTAGTGGCGGCGAAGGTTGGATTCGAGGTCGGCCATGGCGTTGCGAATGGAAAGACGAAGGAGGGCGGCGTTGGATTGCGTCAAGGCGTGACGCCGCGGGCTGTCGCGGCCGCGTCGCGCAGCTTCTTGAAGGCCCGGTGCAGCAGGCTCAACACCGTGCCGCGCGGCTGGCGGGTGAGCACACCAATTTCCTCAGCCGTGTGCCCCGCGACGTGGTGGAGGTAGATCGCCTCCCGTTCTCCGGGCCGCAGCGCACCGAGCAACAACTCAAGATCGTCGTTCGTCCCGGGCGTGGCCGGTGCGGGCATGGCCAGGTCCGCCGGCGCCTCTTCAAGCGAATCAAACGCCACCACCCGCGCGCGCCGGCAGCGGTCGATGAAGAGATTCCGGATAGCGGTGTAGAGCGCCGCGCGCGAGGTCGCCGCACCGTAGCGCTGGCATAGATTGAGCCAGGCCTGCTGCACGAGGTCCTCCGCGTCGGCGCGGTGGTGCGTCAGCGACAAGGCGTAGCGGAAGCCGCTTTGCAGCAGCTCCAGCTCGGACGCATCACTCTCTGACTTTGGGGCGAAATCGCGATCCACGCGGGCATGAGAGCCGGGACACGCGAAAAAATTCCCGGCGATGATCGAACCGCGCAATCAAATGGCGCGCCCACTCGTTCACCCTGCGGCGCCCCGACCAATCCCGGTCGGTTCGCATCAACCCACACCCGCTGCTTATGCACCTCCTCCGTCCCCTCGCCGGCCTCGCGCTGGCCCTCGTCACCGCCCACGCGGCCCTCGCCACCGATTACACGTTCAAGGTCGTCGCCACCGGCCTCGCCAAGCCCACCGGCATCGCCGCGTGTCGCACCGGCCGGCTCTACTTCAGCGAGATCCCCACGCCCGGCATCGGCGGCGGATTCAACGCCGTCAAGGAGCTGCGACTCCACAACGGCACCACCCGCGTCATCCACCAAGGGGAGCCCGAGCCGGTTAACATTACCGTCGACCGCCACGGCATCCTCTATTGGACCTGCCGGTCGGCCGGCGTGATCCTCGAGCAGAGCCCCTACGCCCCCGCGACCACGGCCATGCCGCTCCTCACCGGCCTCGCCAAGCCGACCGGCATCGCGATCGACGACGATGGCCGCGTCTATTTCACGCAGGTTCCCACGCCCGGCGTCCCCGGCCCCGCCGGCGGCACCAACACCGTCTCCTCCGTCTCGACGCACAACCACTCGCGCGTCCGCCTCGTGAGCCAAGGCGAACCCGAGCCCACCGACATCGCTGCCTCCGACGACGGCGAACTCTACTGGACCTGCAAGAGCGCCAACGTGATTCTCACGCGCAACGAGCGTGGCCAGATCTCGCCGCTCCTCACCGGCCTCAACAAACCCGTCGGCATCGCGCTCGACGAGCCACGCAAGCTGCTTTTCTGGACGGAAGTCCCGACGCCCGGCGTCCCCGGCACCGCCGGCGGTCAGAACAAAATCTGGTCCTACGACCTGAAGCGAAAAGTGAAGACGCTGGTCCACAGCGGCGACCCCGAGCCTACTGACATCACCGTCGCCCGCAACGGCCGCATCTATTGGACGTGCACAAGCGCCGGCGTCATCGTCGAGGCGCGGAGGAACTGAACCGCAGCCGAATCGCTCAATCGCATCACAGTAGGCGGGGTGCCCTCACCCCGCCTCTTTTCTGTCCGCTCGCCGCATCACGGCATCGCCACACACCACGTCATGCGGCGCGCGAAGTCGGCCTGAAACTCCGGCCGCCAGTGGCTCACCGCCGTGCGCGCATCCGTGCCGGCCGGCGGCGTCCAGTCGCGCCACCATCCGTCCGCCTCGCGGCGAAATTGCCCGCCCCAGCCCGGCTTCGCCGGGTCATCCGGGTCGTTGCCGCCGCGCGGCAGAAAGAAAAACCACGCCGGCGTATCGCCCTCCTTCAGGCATGCGTGCGGATTGGGTGCCGTCCAGGTCTTCGTCGGGTAGAGCGCGCCCAGCGGCCCGCGGCTCAGCACATTGGCCTCGATCCAAGCCCGGCTCGTCAGCGCCTCGTCGCCGGTGAGATACATGCCGCGATAGACTCCCTCGCGCTTGTCGCGGCCCGGCGCCGCGTGCGCCAGGATGTAGCGCATCCCGGGAAACTCGCCGCGCATCCACCCCGCGATGCCATCCTGATCGTTAATATCATAGACGCGAAATTTCCCCACGAACTCCGCCAACCCCCTCGCGCCGCGGTCCGTCTTCACGCGCCAAAGCGCCTGCGCGAGATCCGTCTGCCCGCCCCAGATCGAGACATTGAGCGGCCGCTCCGCCGTGCCCGCATCGATCCGCGCGATGAGCGCCCGCGAACCGGCGGTGTCGTGCCCCGCGCCGATGTGCTCGCGCCCGCGCCGGTGGTTGCCCGAGACAATGCACGCGCGCAGCTGCTCAACCGTCGGCCACCCGGTCGCATGGAGCAGCAGATTGGGCCGCACCACGCCGTAGGCGTCGACCATCTGCCGGATCAAATCCGTCCGCGTGATCGACTCCTTGAGTTCCCCGCGCGTCCCCGACGCGCTCGCCAGCAGCACCTCGATCTCAAACTCGTTCGCATACACCAGCAGCCGCACCAGCGACTGCTGGTCATCCGGATCGCCACCGATGTCCGTCAACACCGCCAGCCGCGGGCGGTCAGCGGCCAATGCAAGTGACCAAGCAGTGAGGAATCCAGCGAACGCACGGGGCAAGAAACGAAACCACATATCCCGAGCATGAGCGTTTTCCCAGCGGTGGAAAGCCTGCGCCGCGACCCGAGCCGGCTGGAACGCAGCTCAGTTTTCCAGCGCAAGCCATTCAATCATGCCGACGACCCTTGCCTTTTGGCCTGTCATGGCGAGGAGCGGAGCGACGAAGCAATCCAGCTGGATTGCCACGGCGCGCTGCGCGCACCTCGCACTGACATAGGTCTAAATGGAAGACGACGTCGGCATCCGTGAGGCCGTTGCGAAGCGCCTGGAGCCGCGGCGCCCTCGCCGCGGTCGGGTCAACGCGCCGTGGGCAGCGCGTCCCCATCGCCAAGAATCCGAGGCGGTCCCGCCTCCGGCTTCTCCATTTGACGATGCCCCACAACTCGCGTTGTTTCCCGCCATGCACTACCGCGTCACGCTGTTCGAGTCCGACGAAGGTTGGTCGGTGAGCTGTCCGGATTTGCCCGGCTGCCACTCGCAAGGCGCCACGCGCGACGAAGCCCTCGTGAACATCAAGGACGCGATTCGTCTCTGGCTGGAAGTCGAGGCCGAGGAGACTGGCCTCAAGCGCATCGAGCAAACCGAGGTCATGGTGTAAGGCGATGCCGCGGATCCCGGGAGTCAGTCAGCACGACGCTGTCCGGGTCTTCACCAAGCTCGGCTACCGAATCGTGCGCCAAAGCGGCCACATCGTCATGAGCAACGGCAAGGTCCGTTTGATCATCCCGCGCCACTCTCCCATCAACGCCATCACCATGGGCGCGATTGCCAAGGATGCCGGGCTGACACCGGAACAATTCCGCGCGCAGTTATAGTCATCCGCCGGGCACGAATCCAATCATGAGACACGCGCCGTGCGCTCCGCGCACAGTCCGCGGCCTTGCACCTTGCCATGCCTCTGCCGCCGGCCACTATCACGCCATGCCCGCCGCCGCTAAATCCGCCCGTCGTCCGCAATCCCGGCGCACGAGCCCGACGGTCTTCAATATCAAGGCGGTGAAGACCCATCTTTCGAAGCTGCTCGACCGCGTGGAGCGTGGTGAGCGCATCACCATCGCCCGTGCCGGCAAGCCCGTGGCCGTGATCGCGCCGGCCCCCGTCGCGCCGCAGCGCCCGCCGCTTTCGCCTGATGATCCTTTGCTGAATTTGCACAAATTCGGCTTCGACGGTCCCGGTGGGAAACTGACCACCGAGGATATCCGTCGGGATCAGCCGAGGCCGAAAGAGAGTTTTACCACCTATCTTCGCAGTATCCCGAGGGGCGGAACATTCGAGTTTGAGCGCAGGGCAGCCAGGCCGCGACGGGACCAATTGGATTGAGCGAGATGAGTCATCGTTCGTCCCGCTCGATTGAAGTGCCTGCTGCTACTGGATTGTGTCTAGCGCGTCGAGATTGATGAGATGCTCGAATGAAGGATGCCGACCAGATCCGGAACTGTCATCGCGCTGCTTACGCTGCTTGAAAATCTCGCGCAGCTTGTCGCCATTCGGGATCCCGAGGATCGTAACGAGCTTTGCGAAATTTCTGCGCTGCGACGCGCGAACGAAAAACGGAAGCGCTGACCTCCCAAAGCCGGAATAATAGCGCGTCTGAGGATACCAACCAACTTCGCGCACTACCGAAGCGAGATACGCGAGGGCATCGGCCTCCCTGACAGCCAAAAACGTGAGATCGCGGCGATCGCAACTTCTGCTGACCAATTCGGCCGCTTGACTGTAGTATCTCTGGTTGGTTTTGGCAGAAAGTGCTGGGTTGATGCTCTCCGAGTAAGCGTAGAACGACGCAAACGAGACAAATTTTCCGGCTTCGTCTTCAGCATTTTCGGGAACGAGGTAGTTGCCCATCAGGACCGCATTGAGAGTCTTGAACGCCCCGGCCTTGAGAAGCGCGGCAAGGATGTAGAGGAACGTCTCATAGACAAAGAGGCGGTGCCCCTCATACCACCAGTTACTCCACTGCGAGACTTCACGAGGTTTGCCACGCAAGTCCAAGAAACGCTCCATGAACTCCACGAGTGCTGAGTCGAATTCATCAGAAGGATCGGTTTCGGCTTCGAGAAGAACCCAATCCACGATCGCGTTGCGCGTTGGTATCAGCTTGCGGAAGTCCTCCACGATCTTGTGCGCGACATCTGAACCCGGTGGTGTGCTGCGCGGCCTAAGTTCATCGATGAAGGACGCGCATGCATCGAGAAAATCCCTGCGATACGCCTTAACGCCCTTCTGGCCCGCCATAAAAGCGTTCTTGAAAACGCTCAATTTGCCCAAAGCCGGACTCGATGGCGTGGCGGCTTCATCACTGATATACGCCGGCGGCCTGCCTGTTTGCGGCTTCTCGTAAAGCGGCTTGCCGTGAAGGAGCCGAATTAGCCGCTCCCAGTTCTTGTTCACAGCGTCTTCCGACGAGAAATCGAGCCAGATGCGCGATCCCAAAAAAACAGGAAGGTGAGGCTGCCCGCGCTCGTCCTTCTCACAGACGATGGGCACGAATTTCGATTGCTCAACCTTGTCGTAGACCTCGCGTGAGATGATTTGAGATTCAGTGCCAACGCCCGCTTTCCGGCTGTCCGCCTTTTCCACGTAAACCCGATCCATGAACATGAGGACATGCGTAACGGTGGCATCGATCACCATGCGCTCCATGTAGACGTTTTTGTCCTGCCCCTCTTTGAGATCGTATTGATCGAGGACGACATCCACGCCGTCGGCCGCGAGTCGCTCAGCCCAAAGACGCACCTGATTCTGAAATCCAGGCGACGTCCAGCTATACGAAATGAATGCTTTGGGCGTTGGCGACGCGGAACTCATGCAAACTCACTTCAGTTCCAAATCCGTCCGCTTCACTTCCTTGATCGCCCACTTCGTGATCGTCAGGCCCTTGGCGGTGCGGGTGCTCACGGGGACGGGGGTCAGGTCGAAGTCCAGCTCGCGCACCCGGGCGCCGCTGCGGCCGTCGAGGGAGATGTGCAGGGTCTTGGGCATGTCCTTCTCCTTCGCGCTCACCTCGAGATACACGACCTTGGAGCCTTCGCTCTTCACGAGCGGGTAGAGTTTGTCGCGGGAAAGGCCGCCGATCTGGAATTTTTTCGCGAAGGCCTTCCCGCTCTCCTTGTCCTGATAGACCATCGTGTAGAAGTTGGTGTCGCCGTCCTTCGGCCAGATCGCGACGTGCATGATCTCGCGGCCCATGAAAACCTTGTCGGCCACCTTCGCGACCTTGAGCGAGCCGTCGCGCATGATCGTGAGCACGCTGTCGAGGATCGTGCACTCGGTGACGAACTCGTGCTGGCGCCAGTTGAGGCCGATGAAGCCGTCCTCGCGGTTGACGTAGAGGCGCTGGTTGGCGGACACGACCTCGGAGGCGTCGATCTGCTCGATCTCGTCGTAGCTCGTGCGGCGCTTGAGACCCTTGCCGTATTTCTCCTGCAGCATCTCGAACCACGCGACGGCGTAGGCGGTCAGGTTGCGGAGGTTGGCCTTGGTTTCCTTGATACCCTCCTCGATCTTCTTGAGGGCCTCGTCGGCCTGGAAGCGGTTGTAGGCGGAGATGCGCTTGATGCGGATCTCGGTGAGGCGCGTGATGTCCTCGTCGGTGACCGGGCGGCGGAGCTGCTTGAGGAACGGCTGCAAGCCCTCGCGGATCTCGGCGAGCACGCTCTCCCATGTCTTGGATTTCTCGATGCGGCGGTAGATGCGCTCCTCGATGAAAATGCGCTCGAGCGAATCCCAGTGCCACTGCTGCTCCAGCTCGCCGAGCTTGATCTCGAGCTCCTGCTTGAGGAGCGCCTTGGTCTTGTCGACGGAGCGCTTGAGGATCTCGCGCACGCCGAGGAACTCGGGGCGATCGAGGCCCGTCTGGGCGTCGTTCACGATCACGCAGGCGGCGGGCGAGATGTTCTGCTGGCAGCCGGTGAAGACGTAGAGCTGCTGGATCACCTGCTCGGGATCGGCGCCCTGGGGGAGGTGGACGAGGATCTCGACGACGTCGGCCGTGTTGTCGTCGACGTGCTTGATCTTGATCTTGCCCTTGGCGTTGGCGGCGAGGATCGACTCGATGAGCGTCTCGGTCGTGGTGCCGTAGGGCAGCTCGGTGATGGCGAGGAGATACTTGGAGCGCTGCTCGATTTTGGCGCGGACCTTCACCTTGCCGCCGCGCTCGCCGTCGTTGTATTCCGAGAAATCGGCGGTGCCGCCCGAGGGGAAATCAGGCAGGATGCGAAACGTTTTTCCCTGCAGGTGATTGATCGCGGCGCGGCAGAGGTCGTTGAAATTGTGCGGGAGGATCTTCGTCGAGAGGCCGACGGCGATGCCCTCGGCGCCGTCGAGCAGCACGACGGGGAACTTGGCGGGCAGCGTGACGGGCTCCTTGGCGCGGCCGTCGTAGCTGAGCTGCCACGTGGTGGTCTTGGGATTGAAGAGGACGTCCTTCGCGAAGTTCGTGAGGCGCGCCTCGATGTAGCGCGGCGCCGCGGCATCGTCGCCGGTGAGCGTGTTGCCGTAGTTGCCCTGCGGCTCGATCAAAAAGGCGCGCTGCCCGATCGCGACGAGCGCGGCGCCGATGGACGCGTCGCCGTGCGGGTGGAGCGACATCGTGCGGCCGACGACGTTGGCGACCTTGTGGAAGCGGCCGTCGTCCATTTCCCAAAGGGTGTGGAGGATGCGGCGCTGGACGGGCTTCAGGCCGTCGTCGAGGTGCGGCACGGCGCGATCGAGGATGACGTAGCTCGCATACTCGAGGAACCAGCCGCGGTAGCTGTTCGCGAGCGGGGAGTCCTCGGTCTGGACGTTGTCGCCGCCGCGGCGCTTGGTCGGCGGCGGCGCGACGGGGACGAGCACCTCCGCGGGTGCCGGGGGCGCGGGAGTGGCCGGCGGTTTGGCGGCGGTGGGCGCCGATTTCTCCTCGGGGGCGGCCGGCGCGGGCGCGGCGTCGAGCGGCAGCTCGGGTTGATCGGAGTTTTTCGAAGTCTTTTTCTTGGGCATTGCGCGCGAGAGGGAGGAGAGAAAGCGCGCACGCTGGCACGCGCGGCGCGGGCGCGTCAAGGGGTGCGTTGGCGCGGGGCGCGGGAGGATCGCACTGGACGCGGGCGGCGAAAGGGAATTTTCTCGCCGCGATGCCGCGCCCCCTCGCGTTCCTGCTCGCCGCCCTGGCCACCTTGGTCGCGCCGCTGCCCGCCGCCCTCGGTGCCGCGCCACCGCCGCCGCCCAACATCGTCTTCATCCTCGTCGACGACCAGGGCTACTACGATCTCGGCTGCACCGGCGCCACGGAGGTGAAGACACCGCGGATCGACGCCCTCGCCGCCGCCGGCGTGCGCTTCACCGATTACTACGCCGCCGCCCCGATCTGCAGCCCGTCGCGCGCGGGGATTCTCACCGGACGCTATCCGCGGCGCTCCGGCCTCGAGGCCTGGGTCCAGCGCGCGGACTCCACCCGCGGGCTGCCGGCGGCCGAGCTGACCCTCGCCCAGCTCCTGCAAACGCGCGGCTACGCCACCGCCTGCATCGGCAAATGGCACCTCGGCTTCACGCCCGAGCTGCGCCCGCAGCGCAAGGGCTTCGATCACTACTTCGGCCTGCTGCACAACCTCGACCCGGTCGAGACGATCCATTTCGAGGGCGAAGGCGGCGTGCCGCTGCTGCGCGGCGACACCGTCGTGCAGCGCCCCGCCCTCGCCGCCGAGCTCACGCGCCGCTACACCGACGAGGCCATCGCCTTCATCGAGGCGCAACGCGCGCGCCCCTTCTTCCTCTACCTCGCGCACACGATGCTGCACGAGCCGCTCGGCGTGAGCGACGAGTTCAGGGGCCGCTCCGGCTGGGGTCTCTACGGCGACGCCACGATGGAACTCGATCACCACACCGGCCGGCTCGTCGACGCGCTCGACCGCCTCGGCCTCACGGCCAACACGACCATCGTCTATGCCTCCGACAACGGCCGCGGTCCCGGCCGCACGCCCGCGCAGCCGCTGCGCGGCAGCAAGCTCACCACGCTCGAAGCCGGCATCCGCGTGCCCGCAATCGCCGCCGGCGCCGGTGTGCGCGGCGGCCGCGTCTCGCCGGCCGTGGTGCACGCGATGGACTGGTTTCCCACGCTGGCCACGCTCGCCGGGATCGACGTGCCGGCGGAGCGCATCCTCGACGGCCGCGACCTCGCTCCCCTGCTCGCCGGGCAGGTCGAGACCGTGCCCGATCCGGCCGCCGGGCTCTCGCGCAACGCCGCCGTGCCGCTCCGCCGGCCGTGGTCGCCACCACGCGAGTGGGCGCCGCTCGTCTCGCGCACCGACTACCTCAACGCCTTTTTCTACCACGGCGCCGAGGGCCAGTTCGCCGCCGTGCGCTCCGGCAAATGGAAACTCAGCCTCAGTCCGAACCTCCAGCTCTTCGACTTGGAGGCCGACCCCGGCGAGCAACGGCCCGTGCGCGATGCGGCGACGACGCGCCGCCTCCGCGGCATGGCGGTGCTGTTCCAGGAGGAGATGAACGCCGCCCGGCAACCCTAGATTCTGCGCCGATTCGCCCGTCGAACCGCCCCCAATCTCCCATGAGCGCCATCACCCGCCCCGCCGCCGAGCTCGACGAACTCGGCTACACTTTGCTGCCGAACTGGGTGCCCGCCGATCTGCTCGCCGAGCTGCGCGCCACCGTCGCGCGGCTCTACGCGATCGAAGGCGAAAAGGCCGGCAGCGAGTTCCGCCAGGAGCCCGGTTGCCTCCGGCTCGCCAACCTCGTGGACAAAGGCGCCGTCTTCCAGCGCGTGATCGCCGCGCCCGAGTTGCTCGCGCTGGTCGCGCACGTGATCGGGCCGGAGTTCAAGCTCAGCAGCCTCAACTGCCGCACCGCGCTGCCCGGCTGCGCGCCCCAGCCGCTCCACGCCGACATGGGCGGCGTCGCCGACGGGCACGGCGCCTGGGTCTGCAACATCATCTGGATGCTCGACGCCTACACGCCCGACAACGGCCCCGTGCGCGTCGTCCCCAGCTCGCACCGCTGGCGCCGCCTCCCCGCCAGCGAGTTGCCCGATCTCCGCGCGCACCACCCGGCCGAGATCGCCGTCACCGCGCCCGCCGGCTCCGTCGTCGTCATGAACGCCCACACGTGGCACGGCGGTCTCGATAACCGCACCCAAGGCCACCGCACTGCGCTCCACGCTTTCTACTGCCGCCGCGACAAGCCCCAGCAGCAATACCAGAAAAAACTCCTCCGCCCCGAGGTGCAGGCCGCGCTCCCCGCGGATGTGCGGCGCCTCCTCGCCCTCGACGATCCGCTCAACGACGAACTGGCGAACTCCGACGTTCCCCGCAGCGGCTTCCTGCCCGCACCCGGGCGGCCGCGCGCGTTCTGACGGGCCAACGCCCCGCGCCGCGCGCGCCCACGATCCCCGGCTCTCGGCGCCCAGGCCCGGGCGGGAGGATCCGCAGCGGCGGACCCGTGGCCGGGCAAATGATCGCCCGCGGGCGGCGGGGCGGGGAGAATCCTCTGTCCACTTTATCCCGGTGGCGCGGTATTATACCGAGCGATGCCCACCATGCCCGAACCCGCCGGCCATCTGAATCCGCCCTACGAGGAATTCGTGCGCCTCTTCGTCGCGCACGAAGGACGGCTGCGCGGCTTCGTGCGCACGCTGCTGCCATCGTGGGCCGATGTGGACGAGGTGATGCAGGAGACCAGCCTCGTGGCGTGGCGCAAATTCGGCCGCTTCGAGCGCGGCACGAACTTCATGGCGTGGGTGGCGACGATCGCGCGCTTCGAGGCGCTCGACCATCTCCGCCGCCGCGGGCGCGAGCATCTGGTGTTTTCCGACGCGGTCGCGGACATGATGGCCGAGGAGGCCGCGCAAGAAGGCGACACGTTCGAGCCCCAGCGCCGCGCGCTCGACCGGTGCCTGGCCAAGCTGGGCGAAACGCAGCGCGAACTGCTGCTGCTCTCCTACCAGCCCGGCGCGCGCCTCCACGAGGTCGCCGCGCGCGCCGGCCGCAGCGTGCAGGGCCACTACAAGGCCGTGCAACGCCTCCGCGCCCGCTTGCTCGCGTGCGTCGAGGGCGAACTGAAACGGGACACCGCATGAGCCCCGCCGATCCGATTGAACGCCTCGTCGCCGACTGGCTGGGCGACGCCATCTCCCCGGAGGATTTCCGCGCCCTCGACGCGCGCCTACGCACCGATCCCGCCGCGCGCGCCGCGCTGCGCCGCGCCGCCAACCTCGACTCGGCACTCCGCAACTGGGCCACGCGCCACGAGTTCTCCGCTGCCTGGGCGGGTGCGAACAATGCGGAACCCACGCTGGCCCCCACCCCCGCCCGCGAGTCCGCCTCGCTCTTCCGCCCCTGGCGGTGGCCGCTCGCCGCCGCGGCGGCCCTCGCCCTGAGTGTGGCGACTTATTTTTTCGGGACGCTTTCCGCGCGGCAGCCGCTCGCGCCCGGCACGCAAGTGCTGGCCGACGGCACGGTGGTCGAGCTCAACGGCGCCGCCATCATCGTCTCCGACTACACCGCCACGGAGCGCCGCGTGCGGCTCGAGCGCGGCGAGGCGCATTTCACCGTGACCAAGGACGCCAACCGCCCCTTCACCGTCACGGCGGCGGGCGTGAGCGTGCGCGCGGTGGGCACGGCGTTCAACGTCCGGCTCGCCGGCGCCGCCGTCGAAGTGCTGGTCACGGAAGGCCAGGTGCGCCTGCAACCGCCGCCCGCCCCGGCCGCTCCCGCAAGCTCAGCCTCCTCCCAGCCTGCGGCCGCTGCCGCCCCGGAGCGCACGCTCGCCGCCCGCCAGCGCGCCGTCGTGGCCACGACGCCCGCCGCAGTCGGCGGCGCGCCGGAGGTCGCCACCCTCACGCCGAGCGAGATCGCCCGCGTGCTCGCGTGGCAGCACCGGCTCCTCAACTTCACCGCGACCCCGCTCGGCGAAGTCGTCGCCGCTCTCAACCGCCGCAATGCCACCCAGCTTGTGCTCGCCGATCCGGGGCTCGCCGCGCTGCGCGTGAGCGCAGCGCTGCGCTCCGACAATGTGCATGGCTTCGTGCAATTGCTCGAGACCGGCTTCGGCGTGCGCGCCGAGCACCGCGGCGATGCCGAGATTGTGCTCAGCCGCCCGCCCTGACGCCTTCCTCTCGTCCGTTTTGACCAACCCCCACTCAAACCCCGCCCGCTTAGCCTCCCTCGCCCTTGCCGCGCCTCCCCGCATGGCCGCCGCGTGGCTGGCTTGGCTGTTGACGCTCTCCTGGGCCGTCGCCGCACCCGACCACACCGCCCGGCCGTTTCGCATCCCCGCCGGATCGGCCAGCGAGACGCTCAAGCAGTTCGCCGAGCAGGCGCAGCGCGAGATTCTCTTTCCGTCCGAATCCGTCGCCGACGTGCGCACCCCACGCCTCTTCGGCGACTACCCGCCGCGCGAGGCGCTCGATCGCCTGCTCGCAGGCACCCGCCTGCGCGCGCTCGAGGCGGCCGACACCGGCGGCTTCGTCATCTCGCCGGCCGCATCCGGACCCGACGGCACCGCCGATACACCCGCTTTCTCCAAACCCATGAAAACAAAATCCACGTTCGCCGCGATCGCCGGTTGGTTTGCCCTCGGCGCCGCCACCGCGGCTCCCGCCCAGCCCGCGGCCCGCCCTGAGCCCGCCGAACGGGCCACCGGCATCATCGAGGGCCGCGTGTCCAGCGCCGTCACGGGCGAGGGGCTCGAGCTGGCGCGCGTCACCGTCGAGGGCACGCCGCTCGAGGCGTTCACCGAGGCGGGTGGGCGCTACCGGGTCACAAATGTCCCCGCCGGTTCCGCGCGCGTGAAGGTTTTCCGCACCGGCGCCGCCGAGCAGGTGCAACCCGCCGTGGTCGCGGCGGGCGGCACCGTGCAGCTCGATTTTGCGCTCGGCTCACCGCGGAGCGGCGCGGCGGGCGACGCCACGGTGAAGCTCGACGCGTTCGTCGTCGCCTCGGCCAAGGAGATGGACAACGCCGCCTACGCCATCAACACGCAGCGCTTCGCCGCGAACCAGATGAACGTCGTCGCGGCCGAGGAGTTCGGCGGCGCCGCCGAGAGCAAGATCGGCGAGGTGCTCAAGTCGCTGCCCGGCGTCTCCATGGGCCTCGGCGGCGGCGGCGAGCCGTTTCTCGTCTCGCTCGACGGCGTGCCGCCGGACAACGTTCCCGTGACGATCGGCGGCTTCAGCCTCGCCAGCTCGCTCGCCGGCACCGCGCGCCAAGTCGGCCTGCACCAGTCCGCCATCAACGTGATCTCGCGCATCGAGATCGTGAACACGCCCACGCCCGAGACCAGCGGGGCCGCGCTCGCCGGCTCCGTGAACATGGTCCCGCTCAGCGCGTTTGAGCGCGCGCGGCCCTCCTACACGCTGAGCACGAGCCTGTCGTTCCGCGACGAGGCGCGCAGCCTGCGGCGCACGCCCGGCCCCACGCGCGATCCCAGCCACAAGATCCGGCCGGGCTTCGAGTTCACCGGCGTCGTGCCCGTCAACAAGCGCTTCGGCTTCGCCCTCTCCGCCGGCGCCTCCACGCTCTACCGCGTGCAGGACATGTCGCAGCCCGGCTGGCGCGGCACCGCGCTCCCGACCACCGTCCTCACCGCCGCACCCGCGGCGCAGTATCCCGACACCACGCCCGACCGCCCCTACCTTACCGACTACAGCGTCCGCGACGGCGGCGCGATGGTCACCGCCGCAAATTTCGGCGCCACCATCGACTGGCAGGTCGGACCCAACGACCAGCTCTCGTTCGCCTTCCAGTGGGCATTCTCCGATTTCGCGCTCACGCAGCGCGTGCTCCAGTTCTTCGTGAACCGCGTCGCGCCGGGAAATTTCTCGACGACGTTCACGCGCGGCATGAACGGCGCCGGCGAGGTGAGAATCAACAACACCGTCAACGGCCTCGGCGGCAACCTCTACATGCCCACGCTCACGTGGCGGCACAATGGCCCGGTGTGGCAGGCCGAGGCTGGCGCCGGCCTCTCGCAGTCGCTGCGCTGGCGCAAGGACGCCACGCGGGGCAATTTCTTCAACTCCGTCGCGCGGCGCCAGAACCTCACCATCTCCTACGACGACATCTTCTATCTGCGCCCCGGCCGCATCACCGTCACCGACGGCACCACCGGCCTGCCCTTCGATCCGCACAAGCTCGACGGCTATCTGTTCAACACGGCCTCGACGAATGCCTTCGAGACCCTCGATCGCCAGCAGACCGCGTATGCTAATGTGCGGCGCAGTTTTTCCGGCCGCACCCCGCTCACGCTCAAGGCCGGCCTCGATCTGCGCCGGCAGACGCGCGACACGCGCAACACGAATCCCACGCTCACGTTCGTCGGCCGCGACGGCATCGCCAACAACGCCGACGATGCCGCCGCGATCGCACGCGATGCCAGCTACTCAGGCAAGGTCGCGCCGTTCGGTTTCCCCGCGACCGAGTGGACGAGCAACGAGAACCTCTGGGACATTTACCAAGCGAACCCAGGCTACTTCACCGAGAACCGCGCGGCGAGTTACACGCAGCAGACCGCCCTCTCGCGCTGGGCGCAGGAGACGATCTCGTCCGGCTTTCTCCGCGCCGACACGCGCCTCGCCGAGGGCCGCCTCCGCCTCGTCGGCGGCGTGCGCGCCGAGCAGACCAACGTCCGCACGCAGAGCCGCCTCGCCGATCCCACGCGCAATTTCCGCCGCGACGCCGGCGGCCGCGTGATCCTCAACCCCAACGGCACGCCCGCCGTCATCGCGACCGACGCGCTCGAGGCCGCGCGCCTCACGAACATCGACCGCGGCTTCCATGCGGAGAAGGAATACCTGCGCTGGTTTCCCAGCGTAAACGCCTCCTACGCGTTCACCGGGGGCCTCATCGCGCGCGCCGGCTACTACTGGTCCGTCGGCCGGCCCGATTTCAACCAATACGGCGGCAACGTGACGCTCCCCAACACCGAGAACCCGCCCGGCCCCAACAACCGGCTCGCGATCAACAACGCCGGCATCAAGGCGTGGTCCGCGCGCACCACCAAGGTCGCGCTCGAGTATTATTTCGAGCCCGTCGGCCTCGTTTCGGTCACGGCGTTTCAGCGCGAGTTCAAGGATATGTTCGGCGCGACCGTCGTCCGCGCCACGCCGGAATTCCTCGCGCTCTACGGGCTCAATCCCACGACCTACGGCGACTACGACGTCGCCACGCAAGCCAACCTCCCCGATGCCGTGAAGACCACGGGCGTGAGCTTCAACTACAAGCAGGCGCTCACGTTTTTGCCCGCGTGGGCGCGGGGCGTGAGCGTCTTTGCCAACGCCTCCGCGCAGCGCGTGACGGGCGACACCTCCAACAGCTTCAGCGGCTACACGCCGCGCCTCTACAATTGGGGCCTGAGCCTCTCGCGCCCGAAGTTCACGATCCGCGCCAACTGGAACTACGCCGGCCGCAAGCGCCTCGGCCCCGTCGCCGCCGGCCGCAGCATCGCGCCCGGCACCTTCAACTGGAGCTCGAAGCGCCTCGTCGCCGACCTCAACGCCGACTACCGCCTCACTGCGCGCCTGACGCTTTTCGCAAACCTCAACAACGTCTTCAACGATCCCGTGGACAACGAGGTCTATGGCCCGGCCACACCCGAGGTCGCGCAGTTCCGCATGAGGCAAAACTACGGCTCGCTCTGGACCTTCGGCCTGCGCGGCAAGTTCTGATTTTCCCGATGCACCGCTTCTCTTTTTGATTCTCACCGGCCGTCGCTTGCGCCGGGCGCATCCTCGCTGCGCTCCATTGCACCACGGGAAAAAAGCCTTTCACTGCTCGCATGAGTTCGCCCCGCCCTCTTCCTCTGTTCGCCGGCGCCGCCGCGCTCATCCTCGCCGCGATGCCGCTGCGCGCCGCGACTAACGCCGACGCCGAGGCGCTCTTCGTCCGCCGCGTGCTGCCGATGATGCACGACAAATGCCTCGCCTGCCACGGCAAGGACGAGGCCAAGATCAAGGGCGGCCTCGATCTGCGCACGCTCGCCGAGACGCTCGCGGGCGGCGACAGCGGCAAGCCCGCCCTCGTCGCCGGGAAGCCGGAACTCAGTCCCTTCTACCTCGCGATCACCCGCACCCACGACGACTGGGAGGCGATGCCGCCCAAGGAAAACGACAAGCTCACCGCCGAGCAGGTGTCCTACGTGCGCGACTGGATCGCCGCCGGCGCGCCGTGGCCCGACGCCGCGCGCGCCAAGGAACTGCTCGCGCAAAAGGACAAGTGGTCCGCCGACGACGGCATCGCAGTCCCGACCAGCGGCGGCCTCTCCGACGATTGGACGCATCGCCGCTACAAACCCGCCGACCTCTGGGCCTACCAACCGCTGAAAAAGCCGGCGGTGCCGGCGGCTGTAGCAATCGTAAATCGTAAATCTGAAATCGTCAGTCCAGTGGACGCCTTCCTCGCCGCCCGCCTGCCCGCCGATCTGCCGCTCGCCCCGCCCGCCGACGCCCGCACCTTCATCCGCCGCGCCACCTTCGACCTCCTCGGCCTCCCGCCCACGCCGGAGGAAATCGCATCGTTCGAGTCCGAGCACCGCCGCGATCCCCACGCCGCCACGCGCGACCTCATCGATCGCCTGCTCGCCTCGCCGCACTACGGCGAGCAATGGGGCCGGCACTGGCTCGATGTCGCGCGCTACGCCGACACGAGCGGCTTCGCCAACGACTACGCCCGCGGCAGCGCCTGGCGCTACCGCGACTACGTCGTGCGCGCCTTCAACGCCGACAAACCGTTCGATCAGTTCATCCGCGAGCAAATCGCCGGCGACGAGATCGCGCCCGACAACGCCGAGGCCATCGTCGCCACCGGCTTCCTGCGCATGGGCGCCTGGGAACTCACCGGCATGGAAGTCCCCAGGATCGCCCGCCAGCGGTTCCTCGACGATGTGACCGACGGCGTGGGCCAGGCCTTCCTCGGCCACATGCTGCAGTGCGCGCGCTGCCACGACCACAAGTTCGATCCCGTGCCGACGCGCGACTACTACTCCTTCCAGGCCGCCTTCGCCACCACGCAACTCTCCGAGCGCAAGGCCGACTTTCTGCCGACGGAAAACACCTCCGGCTTCGACGAGAAAAAATACCTGCTCCAGCGCGAGGAGCACTACCGCGCCGAGCTCAAGCGCATCGACGCGATCTCGATGGCCGCGGCCCGCGCCTGGTATGCGGCAAGGAAGCTCGACCCCGCGCCGTTCGAGCAGGCCGCCGAGGAGGTGGTCGGTCGCAAGAACCCGCGCGGCCGCGACGCCGGCTACGGCGAAATCCGCTCCGCGCTCCAGCGGAAAAAGATCCCCGAGGACCAGATCCCGCCGCGTCACGCCGGACTGAGCGAGGAGGATTTGGGCAAGGAACGGGTCGCCCGCAAAGGCCTCGAGCGCATCCGTTGGGAACTCGACCGCTACGAGCCGATGGCGCTCTCCGTTTACGCGGGCCGCACGCCCGACGTGAAGACGGTGAGTGCCCCCATGCGCATGCCCGCCGCGCGGATGAGCGCCGGCGAGCTGGAGCAGACGCACATCCTCACCGGCGGCGACCCGTTCGCCAACGGCGCGCCCGTCACACCGGCCGTGCTCAGCGCGCCCACCTCCGTCGGAAAAATGTCCGCCGCGCCCACCGTGCCCGCCGAGATCGAGGGCCGCCGCCGCGTCGTCGCCGACTGGATCGCGTCGCCTCAAAACCCGCTCGCCGCGCGCGTCGCCGTGAACCGGATCTGGCTCTGGCATTTCGGCACCGCGCTGGCCGGCAACCCCAACAACGTCGGCGCCACCGGCAAGAAGCCCACACACCCCGAGCTGCTCGACTGGCTCGCGGCGACGTTTGTCGAACAAGGCTGGTCGGTGAAGGCGCTGCACCGCCTCATCATGACCTCCGCCGCCTACCGCCGTGCGAGCGCACACCCGGCGCCCAAGCTCCTCGCCGAAAAGGATCCGGCGGGCACGAGCTACGCCGCGTTCAAGCCGCGCCGCCTCGCCGCCGAGGAATTTCGCGACGCGATGCTGCGCGTCACCGGCGAGCTCAACCCCGCGCTCGGCGGCATCCCCGTCCGCCCCGAGATTAACCGCGAGGCGGCGTTCCAGCCGCGCCAGGTCATGGGCACGTTTGCCGAGGCCTGGCAGGCCTCGCCGCTCCCCGCGCAGCGCCACCGCCGCACGCTCTACGCCCTGAAAATCCGCGGCCAGCCCGATCCGTTCATGGAGGTGTTCAACGCCCCCAGCCCCGATCTCTCGTGCGAGGCGCGCGATGCCTCCACCGTCACGCCGCAGGCCTTCTCGCTCTTCAACAGCGAGGCGACGCTCGCCCGCGCCACCGCCTGGGCCGCGCGAGTGGCCAAAGAAACGAATTCCCGCGAAGCCGCCGTCGCGCGCGCCTACGCTCTCGCCTTCGGCCGCGCGCCGAGCGCCACTGAGATCAAGGCGAGCCTTGCGCATTGGGACGCGATGAGCGCCCGCCACCGCACGATCTCCGTGCCCAAGCCCGTCCTCCTGCGCGAGCTCCTGCGGGAAGCCGTCGAGGAAAACACCGGCACAAAATTCACCTTCAAGGAACCGCTCGAAGTTGCCGCCGACTTCGTGGCCGATCTTCACATCAGCGATCTCCCGCCCGAGACGCGCGGCCTCGCCGAACTCTGCCTCGTGCTGCTGAACGCGAACGAATTCGCCTACGTTTACTGAAAACCTCCACCTCCGCCCCGCCATGAACCCTCGCTTCCCCTGCGCCGGCCTCCGAGCCCTCCACGCTCCCACGCGCCGTGACTTCATCTACGGTCTCGGCGCCAGTATCGGCAGCCTCGCGCTCACGTCGCTACTCGCCGCGGAAAACAAAAACACGCCCGCCGCCGCCCCCGGCCCGCTCGCGCCGAAGAACCCACACCACAAGGCCCGCGCCAAGAACTGCATTTTCCTCATGATGGAGGGCGGCCCGTCGCACATCGACACCTTTGACCCCAAGCCCAAGCTCGCGCAGCTCCACCTGCAGGAGTTCACGCGCGAGGGGAAGATGAAGTCCGCGATGGAGAGCGGCAAACGCTACTACGTGCAGTCGCCATTCTCCTTCACGAAGGCAGGCCAGAGCGGCGCCGACATCGCGACCAACTGGGAGCACCTCGCCAAGGTCGTGGACGATATCTGTTTCTACCGCGGCTGCCAGGTCGACAGCGTCAACCACCCGACCGCGATGTATCAGATGAACACGGGCAACCGCTTCGGCGGCGACCCCGCGCTCGGCTCATGGGTCAACTACGGCCTCGGCACGCTCAACCAGAACCTCCCCGGCTTCATCGTGCTGCCCGAGGTGTCGTTTCCGCAGGGCGGATCGCCCAACTGGGGCAACGGTTTCCTGCCCGCGAGTTTTCAGGGCACCGCGCTGCGCCCCAAAGGCTCGCCCATCCTCGACCTCACGCCGCCCGCCGGCATCACGCGCGATCACCAGCGCGCCAACCTCGACCTCCTCGCTTCGCTCAACGCCGCGCACGCCGCCGCGCACCCCACGCACGAGGAACTCGCCGCGCGCACCGAGTCCTATGAGCTCGCGTTCCGCATGCAACTCCAGGTCCCCGGCATCCTCGACCTCGCGCAGGAGGACGAGAAAACGAAAACGGCCTACGGCCTCGGCGCCGACGCCACCGATGCCTTCGGCCGGAAATGCCTCCTCGCCCGCCGCCTCGTCGAGAAAGGCGTGCGCTTCGTGCAGGTCTACGCGGGCACATGGGACAGCCACGACTACATCGAGCGCGCCCACGGCAACCTCGTCCGCAACGTGGACCAGCCGATCGCCGCCCTCATCGCCGACTTGAAGCAGCGCGGCCTGCTCGAGGACACGCTCGTCGTCTGGTGCGGCGAGTTCGGCCGCACGCCCGACAACGGCGTGCGCGGCGGCACCGCCTACGGCCGCGACCACAACCCCTTTGCGATGACCATCTGGATGGCCGGCGGCGGCGTGAAGGCAGGCCACACCATCGGTGCGACCGACGAACTCGGCGACAAGGCCGTCGACGTTGTGCATCATGTCCGCGACCTGCACGTGACGCTCCTCCATCTCCTCGGCCTCGACGACAACAAGCTCACCTACTTCCACGGCGGCCGCTTCAAGCAGCTCAGCCAATTCGGGGGGGCGGTGATCAAGGAATTGATCGCGTGAGCGGTCGTGGACGAGGCGTCCTGCCTCGTGCCAGTTTCCCAAAGACAATGAGCCGCCGCGCCACGTTTGAAAAAGTTGCTGACTTTATCGTGGATGAAGTCCGATTCGATCGAGGTCGCATAGGATACGACACGTCGCTGACCAAGGATTTGGGATTGGATGGCGATGACGCCGTTAATTTTTTCGACGGGTTCCAACAGCAGTTTGGCGTCAACCTGACTGGAATTCAATGGAAGAGACATTTCGGAGATGAAGGATTGGATCATTTTCTGATTTTCTGGCCACCGTTCTGGCGCGACTTGGCGCGCAAAAAACAAATTCATGTCCGAGATCTCGTCGAAGCCGTGGAAGCTGGCCGATAGGTCATGAGCTACGATGATGAGCTTCATCGGAAGGATTCGTCTTTGAAGCGCCAGTAGCACGTTGTCTCTTTCCCCCATGACTCTCCGTCTACTCTTCGCCCTATGCCTCGCCACGCTCGCCGCTCACGCGGCCACGCCTGCGCGTCCGCCCAACATCCTCCTCGTCGTCGCGGACCAGTGGCGGGCGCAGGCGTTTGGCTATGCGGGCGATCCCAACGTCCGCACCCCGAACTTTGATCGGTTCGAGCGCGAGAGTGTCCATTTCACGCAGGCCGTCTCGGGCATGCCGGTCTGCACGCCGATGCGCGCCACGCTGCTCACGGGCCAGCGGCCGCAGACGCACGGGCTGTTCCTCAACGACGTGCCGCTCAACCCGCAGGCCATCACGCTCGCCAAGGAACTGAAGGCCGCCGGCTACGCCACGGGCATGATTGGCAAGTGGCACATTGATGGCCACGGCCGCTCCAGCTACATCCCGCCCGAGCGCCGGCAGGGCTTCGACTACTGGAAGGTTCTCGAATGCACCCACGCCTACAACAAGTCGCCCTACTACGCCGACGGCCCCGAGAAACTCATGTGGGAGGGCTACGATGCGCAGGCCCAGACACGCGATGCGCAGCAGTTCATCCGCGACCGCGCGAAGACGGCATCCGCGAAGCCGTTCTTCCTCCAGCTCTCCTGGGGGCCGCCGCACAATCCTTATGAAACCGCGCCCGCGAACTACCGCGCGATGTATTCCGCCGAAAAAATCCAGCTTCGCCCGAATGTCCCGCCCTCGCATGCCGTGCCCACGCGCGCCGCGCTTGCCGGCTACTACGCGCACTGCACGGCGCTCGACGATTGCTTCGCCGATCTGCTGCGCACGCTCGACGAGGCCGGTGTCGCGGACAACACCATCGTCGTCTTCACCTCAGACCACGGCGACATGATCGGCTCACACGCGCAGCAGCGGAAGCAGCGGCCGTGGGAGGAGTCCGTGCGCATCCCGATGCTGTGGCGCCTGCCGAAAGCCCTCGGCATCGCTCCGCAGCGCACCGCCGCGACGATCAATACCGAGGACATCATGCCCACGCTGCTGGCCCTCTGCGGGCGAGCTATTCCCCAAACCGTCGAGGGTTTCGATTTCAGCGGTCACCTGCGCGGCGGCGCCGATCCTTCCGGCGGCGCGACGATCATCCGCTGCACGTCGCCCTTCGGCGAATTTCAGCGCAGCAACGGCGGCAAGGAATACCGCCAGGTCCGCACCGCACGCTACAGCTATGTGCGCGATCTCGAGGGGCCGTGGCTGCTCTACGATCACGAGCGCGATCCCTACGAGCTGGACAACCTCGTGAACAAGCCCGAGCACGCCAGACTTCAGGCTGAGCTCGACGCCTTGCTGAAGGGGAAGCTCGCCGAGCAAAAGGACGAATTCCTCCCCGGCCCCGCCTACGTCGCGAAATGGGGCTACAAGGTGGACGCCCGCGGCACCGTGCCCTACGCGCCGTAGCCCGCAAGCGGCGGCCGGCGACTATCATTCACGTCAACTACGGTATCGTCATCAGCCCCTCGGGCAGAACGGCGATGGAGGTCTTTTCGGCGTCGATGTTGTCGAGCATCACTGACGCCGAGCCGTGCGAGAAGAGGATGCTCTTGAAGCTGCCGGAATCGGGAAACCCGTCGCCCCCGATCGCCAGTGGGCACGTCTCATCCCAACCAACGTCCGCTTCCTTTTAGACCTCTGCCATTGCGAGGTGCACGCAGCACGCCGGGGCAATTCCAACTGGATTGCTTCGTCGCTCCGCTCCTCGCAATGACTGTCCAAAAGCGAAAGGACGTTGGTATCAGACCGCGCCTACTTGACCCCTCCGCGAATCACGCCCGCGAGGAGCGACACGATCAGCAGCACGACGAACACATAGAACAGAATCTTGGCGATGCCGGCGGCGGCACCGGCCACGCCGGCGAACCCGAGCACGCCGGCGATGATGGCAATGACGAGGAAGATGAGAGTCCAGCGGAGCATGATGGGAGGGAGTTGTGGGTGATGGGAGGGGTGGCGGGATGCCAGGAGCCGAAAGCGTCTGCGACTTGCGTCACAACGCGCGGGAGAGAGTGATCGAACCGAAATTCGTCCAGTTGTTGCGCTGGGTCTTGAATTCCTTGGTGCGCCACACCTGCGTGTAGGTGAGCTGCCAAGGGCCGGCAATGAGACCCACGCCGGCGGTCAGGTCGGCGACGAACGGCTCCTTGTCGACGGAGCGGCTCGCGCGAAAGGTATTGCCGTCGAGAAAAATGTCGCGGGCCACGGCGCGACCATCGGCGGCGCCAAAGACAAAGAGGCTCAGGTTGCGATCGAGCGCGACGCGTGGATCGAGGTCGTCGGTGGGCCCGCCGCCGACGCTGCCGGGCCGGGCGAGCTGCACGCCAAAATCGCTGGGCAGATTCAGGCCGAGGCGCAGCGTGCCGCCGGCGTTGGCGTAGGTTTGCACGTTGCCGAGGCTCACACCGGCGTGCGGCACGAGGTCAACGCCCAAGGTCTGAACGAGCGCCCGGCCGTAAAGGCGCCAGCGGCGTTCATAGGCCAGGTTCACGCCGATCTCGTCGCGCAGCTGATAGTCCCAGCCGCGCGGGCGCACACTGCCGTTCCACTGATGAACGATGCGCTGCGAATCCTCCGCGAGACTGTGCGGGCCGATAACGCCGGCCTGCAGCGCAAAGGTGTCGGCCACATTCAGCGTCTTGCTGACGAAGGCCAGCTCGAGGTAGCTCCAACCCGCGTAGGGCCGGTCGGTCGGATCGGGATTGGTGACCCTGACGTCGTTCGGCGTGTAAATGTTCTGGCCGAAGGCGAAGCCGATGTTTTTCTGCCCATCGGAGCGGTTCACGAACGGCAGCGCCTCAAGGAAAGCCTGCCGCCAGCCGGTCTGGCCCCAGCCGGTAAGATCGGCCGAGAGCCAGGAGAATTTCACGCCATTGGTATAGTGGCGATCCGTGCCGGCAAACGTGTCGTTCTCGAAATACACCGTGAACACCGGGGCGGAACGGGCGCGCGCCGTGTCTGGTCCACTATTGGCCCCGGTTTGATCGGCACCCATCGTGACAACCGGACCGATCATGAGAAGCAGCGCCCAAGCCAGAAGTCGCCCTGGAGCCCCATCATATTGGCCCGATCTGAAGGAATGGAATTTCATCCAGCGGTAGATTAGAATTCGTTCTCGGCCTTTGAGGCGAAGCGGGCGCCCTGATAGCCGCCGTAAGCGGCGGAGGCCGCGCCCAAGAGAAACGCAGCGAAAGCGCAGAGCGAGAGGAGCGCGAGCGTGCCGGCGGCTTTGTCCGCGGCCACGCGAGCCTTGGCTGCAGCCGCATTTTTGGCTGCGGCGAGATCGGCCCGCAGGCGATCGTAAGAAGCCGTCCAGTCAGCGACCATCTTTTCGGCCTCGGATTCGCTCAGGCCGGAGGCCTCCACCAAAGCTTTTTGCACAGCGGCGCGTTTGGCGGCTTTGTCTCCCGCCGGGCTTTCTTCCGCCTCGTGAATGGGGTTGAAAAACCGTGCCAGGGCAAACCCCAGCTCGCGCTTAGCTCGGATGCCAGCGGCGGGGGCGCGGGTGGCGGCGTTTGCGGGCCGATGGGCGAGCGCTTCCTCGGCGAAGCTGGCTAGAGTGTCGCCGGATTGTTTCACTGCATCTTTGGCGAGATCAGCCACACCACCTGCCACGGCTGCCATCGGTTTACCGGCCAGTGACAGGCCTCCGCCTACGAGCTTCGAAAGATCGCCGAGCACCCAGCCTGCTCCCAATGCCACAATCAGCACGCCCGCTACTGTCGCCGTGCACCACACACTGAAGCCGTGGAGGGCGCCCGTGTCTCGCGCGGCGACCGGAGTGAAGCGCCCGGCAACCCACCCGCCAAACCAGAGCGCGAGGACCGCACTGAGACCCTGAATTACCGCTGCGCCCATGCTCAGATCGGCGACGGGATTCTCCTCGGTGATGGGATTATAGATGGCGAAACCAAGTCCCGCGCCGAGCATCATGAAGAGGACTTGCAAGGCCATGGCTGTGCCCAGTCCGGCCAAGATAGCGGCCCAAGAGACTGAGTTTCTAAATCGCACGGGACCAGAACCCGGTGGAATAGTGATTTCTGAAATCGAAACACCGGCAGTGGGATGGAGGGTATCGGGAGGCATGTGATGTGGAGTGGGATCGAAAGGCTGAGATTGAGATGGAGACAGGAAATGCAACGCGGGCCCGGCTCACCCGGGTCCGCGCGCGGGCTATTTGCCAAGCATCTTGGCAACGATGAAGATCAAGATGGCGCCGAAGAGACCACCGCCTAAAAGAAAATAGATCAGGGAGTAGCCAGCGGCCGCGAGCGGCAGCGCGAGAGTGAGGAGTGATAGCATGGTGAAGATGAGGAATCGGAGGTTGGGCGGGCCTTGGATTATTTATTTGGCCTTGGTGGTCCGGCCCGCGGGAATCTTGCCTCCCGCGGCGAGAGCCTCGGCATTCACCACCGTCGAAATGTCGGTGAGTTCCCGATTCGTGGCACCTTCCTCGTCGAGACTGGCCGTCAGCAACGCGACGATGCGGGTCTCGCCCAAGGCTTGGGCAAAGGCGCGCGCGGTGCCGTAGCCCGCCATCTCGTAGTGCTCGACGCGCTGGGCGGCACCGATGAGCGCGGCGTCGCGCACGGCATCCGGGCCTTTGATCCCGATGGCCTCCTCGCCTTCCTCGATCAAGCCCGCCATCGCGTGGCACATCTTGCCCTTGGGCGGCAGGCCGAGAGTTTTCAACGCCTGGGCCAGGCGAGCAGCGTGTTCCCGCGTTTGCGCAAGATGGGCGGTGAAGCCGGCTTTCAGATCGGGATGGGTGGCGGCCCGGGCCATTTTGGGCAGGGCCTTGATGAGCTGGTTCTCGGCGTGGAAGAGATCCTTGAGCTCATCGACGAGCAAGGCGTGGAGCGTAGGCAACGAGGACATGGGAGAAATGGATGCAGGATTGGGCTAGGGAGAGGGAGCGAAGCAAAATTGGACGGAAGAGAAGCGAGGACCCGTTTCCTCCGTGGCAGCGCTGGAATGCCACCACGGAAGAGACGGGCGCGCGGCGCCGATCAATAACGAGAGGCCGGCTCGCCGTAGCGGACGGACGATTTCTCGTTGGTGCGATTCGCCGGACGATCACAGTCGCACGATTCGGACAGCGCGCGCTCGACCGCTTCGCGGGTCTCGCCCGTGCGCTTCTGGATGCGGCCGATGAGCTCATCCTCCTGGCCTTCAGCGAACGTGAGATCGTTGTCGGTGAGGTTTGCCCAGCGCTGTTTCAGCTTACCCTTGGCGATGTTCCAGTCCCCCTTGATGGTCAGTTTGTTCATGATGGGTGTTATTCTCTGTTTTTCGTTTTTATGTGGCTTCTGCTGGAAAGTGTGCGGGCACCCCACCTCTGATCATCAGGCCGCTCGGTGAGCGTCAGCACGATGCCAGGCGATGGGATTTCGGCCTACAGTGGCCTGAGCCCGGAAGGGAACGGCGGGCTTGGTCCCGCCCGCCGTTCCGCTGGTTGGATTCAAATTGCAGGAGGCGAGTCCTGCTCGGAGCGGATCAATCGACGAGCTTCTGCCACTCGGCCTTCACATCGGCCAAGAGGGAGTCGAACCACGCCTTGCGGAAATCCGAGTTCAGCTCTCCGCGCCGATCCTTGAGGGCCTTGACGCGGCGCTTGGCCGCATCGCGATCGGCGCCCTTCGGCAGCTTGTCCACCCGCGCTTCGAGGCGCTCGATCTCGGTGTCGAGGTGTGCGAGCGAGGCCTTGACCTCCGCTTTCGTCACGTCCGTGGGGTTGTTCCTGTAGGCGGCGATGTCGGCGTTGACGTTGACGGCGGCCGGGTTCGCGGCGGCGGCGGCTTCGGCCCGCGCCTTGCGGGCGGCCTCGTCGGTTTCGCGGGCATCGTTGAGCTGACGGTCGAGGCGCGCCTCGGGACTGCTGGAGAAGGTCTTCTTGGTCCAAGCCGAGAGCTTGTCGTATTCGGCTTTGATGTCGGCCTTCAGGCTATCGTAGCGGGCCTGCACAAAATTTTTTCGGAGTTCGCTGCGGCGCTCCTTGAGCGCCTTGATGCGCTGCTTGGCGGCGGCGCGTTCCTCGCGCGTAGGAGCGTTTTCCTCGAGCTTGTCCAAGGCATCGAGTTGGTTGTCGATGTCCTTGAGCATGGCCTTGAGCGCATCGCCCTTGGCCTCGGCGACCGCACCCTCCACCGACTGACCGTGGAGGACCGTGACCAAGGGCAGGCTGAGCAGCAGGGCCGAAGCGGGAAGCAGGGAGCGGAGCAGGGACTGGGATGTTTTCGTTTTCATGATGGGTGATGGAAGGTGAACGAGGGCGGAAAATCCGCCGGGGTTCGGGACGTTGTGATTGGGCTTAGCGATGGTTGGTTTTGCCCGGGTGACGCGGCGCCACTTCGGTCAAGTCCCACTGCTTACGCCCATCCCGTGCCCGGGAAATTAACTGGCATTCTAACAACAGCCGGCCAATTGCTTGCGCGATATGAACGCTTGCACGCCATCCACTGCATCGGGCGTTTTGCAAAGCCAGCGACGACCCAACCCGGCAATTCGCCCGTCAGTCGCCATCCGCTGCCCGGATATCTCACCCCACTATGGGAGCGAACGCCCCAAACGCGTGTCCATCATGAGCCTTGGCTTCAACTCCTTCACTCCCACGCCCCTCCTGTGCGTATCTTAATCGTCGATGACCAGCGCACCGTGCGCCTCACCACCGCCCAAGCGGTAAAGGCCGAAGGCCACGAGGCGGACACCGCCGACAGCGGCCGGGTGGCTCTCCTGAAACTGCAGGAGGAACGCTTCGACTTGGTGCTGCTCGATCTGCATCTCGACGGCTCGGCCGACGGGCTCGACTACGTGGCGAAGCTGCAAAAAGTGACCCCGGGGCTCGGCGTGGTCATCTTCACGGCGCAGGCGAGCATCGACACCGCGGTCGAGGCGATGCGGCGCGGCGCCCTCGACTACCTCGAGAAGCCTTTCACGCCGGAGCAGCTCCGCACCGTGCTCGCCCGCGTCGATCGCGCCCAGCGCCTGCGGCAGCGGGCCGAAGGCCTAGCCGATCAGGTCGCGCGCACGGCGCCGCCGGCGGATTTCGCGCCGGCGGAGCCGGCGATGCAGGCGGTGGTCGAAGTGATCGAACGCGCCGCCGGCACGAAGGCGACCGTGCTGATCCTGGGCGAAAACGGCACGGGCAAGACCCAGCTCGCGCGCCATGCCCACGAACACAGCGCGGTGGCCGACGGACCCTTTGTGACCGTGAGCTGCCCCTCGCTCTCGCGCGAGCTGCTGGAAAGCGAACTCTTCGGCCATGTGGCGGGCGCCTTCACCGGTGCGGTGAAGGACAAGTGGGGCAAGGTCGAGGCCGCGCGTGGCGGCACGCTCTTCCTCGACGAAATCGGCGAGCTGCCGGCCGAGCTTCAGCCCAAGCTGCTGCGCCTCCTCCAGGAGCGCACCTACGAGCGCGTGGGCGACACCAAGACCCGGCACTCCGATGCCCGCGTAATCGCCGCCACCAACCGCGACCTCGCCGCCGCCGTGAAGGCCGGCGCCTTCCGCGAGGATCTCTTCTACCGGCTCAACGTCATCACCGTGACCGTCCCGCCGCTGCGCGAACGGCCCGCGGACCTCGAGCGCCTCGCCCAGAGTTTTCTTAAATTCTTCGCCGAGGATGCCGGCCGCGCGGCGACCGGTTTCAGCCCAGGCGCATGGGCCGCCATTCGGGCGCATCCCTGGCCTGGCAACCTCCGCGAACTGCGCAACGCCATCGAGCGCGCCGTCATCCTCTCACGCGGCGACCAGATCGAGCTCGGCGATCTGCCGGCGGAGCTTGGCGTCACGCGCACGGCCACCGTTGAATTGGGCGCGCTGGTGTCGCTTGATACCCTGGAGCAGGAGCACGTGCGCCGGGTGATCGCGCGCACCGTGAAACTCGAGGACGCCGCCGGCGTGCTCGGCATCGACATCGCCACGCTCTACCGCAAGCGCAAGCGCTGGGCCGCGGCGGCGGCTCCCCCCGCCGCAGCCGTCGAGGAGACCTCGCCGTGAGACGCTGGAACTTCATCAGCGGCCTGACCGTAATCCTCCTGCTGCTGCTCGTGCTGTGCGGATTCTGCGTGTGGACGGCGCGCACGCTGAGCGGCGACATCGATCAAATAATCTCCAGCAATTTCGACACCCTGCGCGCGTTGCGCGGCATCCGTCTCGTCACGTCGCGCATCGACGCGCAATACCGCAGCAGCACGACCACGGGCGAGATCCCGCGCGCCCTCGGCCTCTACGAGCTCGCCCGCGCGGAGATGGATCAGCATGTCGCCATCGTCCGCCGCACCTCCTCCGAGGCGCCGGAAGAGGCGAAGCTGGTCACCCGCCTGGAAACGCTGGTGAAGGACTACTTCACCTATTACGACGAGTATCTGGCCCTCGGCCGTTTTGAAGGTGACCGCTTCAAGGCCCTCACCCGCAGCCTCGCGCAGAATGCCGCGGAGATCACCGAGGTGACCGTCATACTCTCCGACATGAACGAACGCGACGTGCTGCACCGCCGCGCCCTCGCCACGGCCAAGGGCCAGCGCGTGGTTTACATCGCGCTCGGCATCGCGGTGTTCTCGATCGGCATCTACGTGTGGACCTCGATCCGGCTCACCCGCGCGATCTTCGACCCCTTGCGCCAGCTGCGCGACTCGATCGTGAAGGTCGGCCAGCGCCAGTTCGATGTGGCCGTGCCCGTGAAAAGCGGCGACGAACTCGCCCAGATCGCCACCACGTTCAACACCATGGCGGCCGAGCTGCGCGCCTACGTCGCCGAAAGCGATCAGCGCGTCGTGGAGGCCAACCGCGTGAGCCGCGCCATCCTCGAGGCCCTGCCCTACCCGGTTTACATCGTGGACGACAGCTTCGCGGTGAAGCTGATGAATCCCCGCGCGGAGCAGCTCTCCGCGGCGCTGGAGATTCCGGACGCCGTGCCCGGAGCCGTGCGCCGCGCCATCGACGACGCGGCGGCCATCGGCGGCGAACTCATCGGCGATGATCTGCACCGCGCCGTCGAGATTGCCCTCCCGGCCGCGACCGGCACGCCCGCCACGTTCCTGCCCCAGGTCTTTCGCATGGCGGGCGCCGCGGGGCTCAACGAGGGCTGGGCCGTGCTGCTGATGGATGTGACGAAACTCCGTCAGTTCGACCTGGCGAAATCGAAGGCGCTCTCGATCATCGGCCACGAGGTCAAGACCCCCGTCACCAGCATCCGCATGACGCTGCACCTCCTCCTCGAGGAGAAGATCGGCCCGCTCACCGCCGACCAGCGGGAGCTCGTGCAGGCGGGCCGTGACGACTGCGAGCGCCTCCTCACGGTGCTGCAAGCGCTGCTGGAGCTGGCGCGCTTCGAGAGCGGCCGGGTCACCATGCGTCTCGTCCCCGTGCCGCCCGGGGATCTCCTCGCTCAGGCCGATTCCATGCACGGCGACTATCTGCGGCGCCTGGGCGTCGCGATCGTGACGGAGCCGATCACCCCCACCCTGCCCGCGGTGCTGGCTGACGCGATCCACGTCGTGCGCGTGCTGGGAAACTTTCTCAACAACGCCGCCAAATATGGCGTGCCTGATAAGCCCGTGACGCTGCGCGCGGAGCTGCGGGCCGACTCCTTCGTGCGCCTGAGCGTGCGCAACCACACGTCGCGGCCGCTCACCGAGGCGGAGCAGACCAAGGTGTTCGATCCTTTCTATCGCCGGGAAGGCGAGGGCTCGGAGGGCACGGGCCTCGGCCTCACCATCTGCCGCGAGATCGCCGCCGCGCACAGCGGGCGCATCGGGGTCTGGGCTTCGGGCGACTTGGTGGATTTTTATCTGGATTTGCGCATCGTCTCCTCATCCCGAAACCATGTCCCCGAACTCTCCACCCCACCCTCAGCCTGAGGCCGCCCGGCCCCGAGTGCTCGTCGTCGACGACGAGGCCTCGGTCCGGCTGGGCTGCGTGCTGGCGTTGCGATCGGATGGCTGGGATGCGACGGGCGAAAGCTCTTCGCGCGGCGCGCTCGAGCGCCTGACCACTCGCGGCGAGCACTACGACGTGCTCGTGCTGGACTACGCCATGCCGGGCATGAACGGGCTGGAACTCATCGCCGCGCTCGATCCCCGCACCCGGCCGCCCACCCTGCTGGCCAGCGCCCATGCGGACGGCGCGGTGGCCTGCGCAGCCCTGAAGCTGGGCGTGTGGGATTTCCTGGCGAAACCCCTCGTGCCCGACGAACTGAGGCGGCGCGTGCGCCGGCTCCTGACCCGGCGCGACGATGCGAAAGCCCCCGACGCCTGGCTGGCGCGCGCCCTTGGGCATTGCCAAAACTGCGCGTGGGACGAAGCGCTGCGCGAACTCGATACGTGGCCCGATGCGGAGCGGCAGCAGCCGGCTCAACTGCTGAGCGGACTCATCCATCAGATGACGGACCGGAGGGAACCCGCGGCCGCGGCATTCAAACGCGCGCAGTGGTGGCCCGAATGGCACACCCAAGGGGCGGATATCTGGCAAGAGCTGGCGCGCCGGCTTGGTTAGGGTGTTGCGGGAAGCTCGAAATCAAATCGGCCGCGGAGCAGCCGCCACCTGCCGCCCCGCCGCGCCCACCCGGGCGATCGCGGCGAGCAGTTCGGGGCCCTCGAAGGGTTTGACCACGTGCTCGACGAAGCCTGCCGCCGTGCTGCGCTTCAAATCTTCCTCCATGCCGTAGCCGCTCATGACGATTCCCCGCAGCGGCTGGATCGTTTTCAGCCTGGCCATCACGTCGTAGCCGGTGCCGTCGGGCAGGCCGATGTCGGTGAGCAACAGATCAAACGTCTCGCGCCGGGCGAGGTCGAGCGCCGTCGCGACGCTGGTCGCGAGGCCGACCGTGTAGCCGGCTTGGGTGAGCAGCATCCGCAGCGCGCGCGCCGTGTTGGCGTGATCCTCGACCACGAGCAGGCGCAGCGGCGCGGGCCGGGCGCGCGGCGCGGGCGCTGCGCCCTCCGGCCTCCCGACGCCCGTGGCACCGGAGTGCAACGGCAGCTCAATGACAAAGGTCGCGCCTTGGCCCGGGCCCGCGCTCTCCGCGCGGATGCAACCACCCTGCAGCTCGACCAGCGCCTTGGAAATCGCCAGCCCCAGCCCGAGGCCGCCGAACTCGCGCGTGATGCCCGGGTCGCCCTGCTCGAAGGCGTCGAAGATTTTTGGCAAGACCTCGGGCGCGATGCCGATGCCCGCATCGCGGACCCGCACCTCGCAGCGGCCGGCAACGAGCACCGCGGTGCTCACGCGCACCGCGCCATGCGGCAGGGAGAACTTCACGGCGTTTTTCAGCACGTTCCACAGCACCTGTTGCAACCGCGCCGCATCGGCCGTCACCACGAGGCGCTCGCCCGCGGGGCTCAAGTCCAGCCGCACCTCCCGTTCGTCAAGCTGCGGCCGGCAAATGCCGCACACGTGGCCCACGAGCTCGTTCAAGTCCACGGGCGCGAGGCGCAGCGTCACCTTGCCGGTGGTGATCCGGCTGACGTCGAGCAGGTCGTCGATCAACTTGGTCTCAAGCTCGATGTTGCGTTTGATCATCGCGAGGTCCTCGCGCACTTCGGGCCGCAGCCCGGGCTCCTGCTCCAGCGCGCCCAAGGTCATCAGCACCGGCGTGAGCGGCGTGCGCAGCTCATGGCTCAGCGCCGCGAGGAAGCGATCCTTGCTGTGGCTGGCCTCCTCGGCCGCCTCCTTCGCCGCGCGCAGCGCCTCCTCGGAACGCTTGCGCTCGGTGATGTCGATGATCGCGGCGACGAGCCCCACCACCCGGCCCTCCCCGTCGCGCTCCGGCGCGTAGGCGCAGCGCATGAAGTGCGCCCCCAGCTTTTCGTAAGGCAGGGAGATCTCGAATTCGACCGTCTCGCCGGCCAGCACGCGCTCGACGTAGGGCCGGAGGCCCGCGTAGGCGGTCTCGCCCAGAATTTCGGAGATGTGCCGCCCGATCACCTGGTCGCGGCGCAGGCCAAAGCGCGCGGCATATAATTCGTTCACGAACTTGTAGCGGTGCGCGGCATCGCAGTGCGCGATGAGCACGGGCGCGGTGTCGGCGATCAGCTTGAGCTGCTCCATGCGCGCGTGCGCCTCCTCCAACGCCGCCTTTTTCTTCGTGATGTCCCGCGTGAAACAGCGGGTGTGGACGAAATCGCCCTGGGCGTCGCACAGCACGCTGGAAGCGATGGCGACATGCTTGATCGTGCCATCTTTCGCGCGGAGCCGGGCTTCCTGCTCGTGGACAATCTCGCCGTTCAGCAACCGGGAAAAAATATCGTCGATGACATGGCGGTCGACGTGGAATTCGGTGATGTGGCGGCCGACATACTCCTCGCGTGAGTAGCCGAGCATGTTGAGCTCGGCCTTGTTGGCGCGGAGGATAATGCCGTCGGGACCGACCCAGTGGAGGCCGATGGTGGCGTTCTCAAAAAAATCGGCGAGATGCGACTCACTGATGCGCAGCGCCTGCTCGGCCGCCTGGCGTGCGCGACGCTCCTGCGTCTCTTCCAGCGCACGGAGAATCGCGGGCACCAAGCGCTCGTGCCGATCCTTCATCAGGCAGTCGGTCGCGCCCGCCTTGAGGATTTCCACCGCGCCCGCTTCGCCGATGGCACCGGAGAGCACTATGAACGGGACGCTCGGGCAAAGCTTGTGCGCGATCTCCAGCGCCGCCCGGCCATCGAAGCCCGGCAGGCGGTAGTCCGCGAGGATGACGTCCGGACAGCCAGCGAGGAGCGCCGCCCGGAATTGCGCCTCCGTCTCAACCCGCTCCACCTCGCACGGGAATTGTTCAGCGCGCAGCCGCGCGCAAACCAGCCGGTGGTCGGGCACGCTATCCTCGAGGTGGAGAATCCGGATCAGGTCGGGAGAGGTTGGCACAAATCCTTTTGTCATGCTGAGTGCAGCGAAGAATCCCGCAGGAACTGCGTAACCTATGGGATACGAATTCCCCCCAATAGGTTCTTCGCTCCGCTAAGAATGACAATCAGGCGGGAGGTCTTTAGTGGGACGCTCTCATAGCTCGGGCGAAGGCCGGTTTACCACGGCCCAGAAGAGCCCCACGTTCTTGATCGCCTCAAGGAATTGGTCGTGCGTGACCGGCTTCACCACATAGGCGTTTACGCCGAGCTTGTAGCTTTTGAGCATGTCCTTCTCCTCGGCCGAGGAGGTGATCATCACAACAGGAAGGGTCTTGAAGTGGGGATCCTGGCGAATCTGCGCCAGCACCTCGAGTCCATCGACCTTCGGCATCTTCAGATCGAGGAGCACCACGCACGGGCAGGTGGCGTCGCTCCGCCCGGCATGGAGGCCACGGCGAAAGAGGTAGTCGAGCGCCTCGGCGCCGTCCCGGCAGGTCTCAATGGGATTGGCGAGACCCGCGCCGCGCAGGGCTGAGATCATGAGCTTCACGTCATTCACACTGTCGTCCACCAACAGGATTCTTCGGAGATCGCTCATGGTTGGGGAGGATTGGAACCGGCAGTAGGCCCGAACGAGCTTATCAAGGGCAGCCAAAAATAAAAAGTAGCACTTTGACCCAGACGACCCTCCGCCCAGGTGCGGCCACCATGGCGCTGCACAATGCGCCGGACATTGGCGAGGCCGATGCCCGTGCCCTCGAACTCCTCCGCGCGATGCAGGCGCTGGAACACACCGAAGAGCTTGTGCGCATAGACCGGGTCGAAGCCGACGCCGTTGTCGCGCACCCAATAGGTGACGCCGCCGTCTTCCGCCCGCGCACCGACCTCGATTTCGGCGATCGGCCGCGGGCCGGTGTATTTGACGGCGTTGGCGAGCAGGTTTTGCAGCACCACCTTCAACAACCCTCGGTCGCCTTGGATGGGAGGCAGCGGCTGCACCTGCCAGCGGATTTCCCGGCGGCCAGTCTCCGGTTCAAGCGCGAGGCGGCACTGGGCGACGAGTTCAGTCATGTCCACCTCGGTCACGCCGAGCTGCGTGCGGCCGATGCGGGAGAAACCAAGCAAGTCATCCACCAGCCGGCCAGCGAACAGGGCTGTGTCGTGAATTGTGGCGAGATTCTCCGCATCCTCGGGCTTGAGGCCGGCGCCGATGGCGCCGCGCAACAGGTCGGAAAAGCCCGCGATGTGGCGCATCGGTGCGCGCAGATCGTGCGAGATCGAGTAGGCGAAGGCCTCGAGTTCCTGATTCGCCTCGGCGAGCGCCGCGTTCGTCGCCACCAGCTTCTGTGTGCGCTCAGCCACGCGCTGCTCCAGATCGGCGGCGAGCTGCGCCACCGTGGTGAGGGCGCTCTCGTAGTTGCGGCTGAGCACCCGTAGCTGCCGCACCGAGAGCAGCGCCGTGCCCGCCCCCAACGCGAGGGCCAGCGTGCAAATGACGGTGACGGCGAGGCGCGCAGAACGCCGGGCGGCGAGACTGCGCGAGGTCCGCAATTCTTCCTCGACGGCAATGAAACGGGCAAACAGGGCGCGAATTTCGTCCCGGATCAGCCTGCCTTCACCAGCCATGAAGATGGTCAGGGCATCAGCGGGCGCAGCCGCTGGGTGCAGCACCGTCTCGGCGAAAATGCGCCACCGCTCGAGCAACCCCTCAATCTGATGCAGGATGGCCTGCTGATCAGGCCGGTCGGCGACCATCTGGTGGAGTTCCGCGGAGAGCGGACCCAGCTGTGGCAAGGCGCGTTCATACGGCTGCAAAAACTGCCGATCATTCGTGGAGACATACCCACGCAGACCGCTTTCGAGATCAATGTGCAGTTTCTCAAGGCGATTGGCCTGGGCGATCACCCGGTTGGTGTGCTCGACGCGGCCGGAATCCCCGATGAGTTCGGAAATCTGCCACACCAGCACGATGCCAAATGCAACCGAGAGCAGCGAAGGCACGACGACCGCGCGAATGAGCAACCGCCGAAACACGCTGCGAGGAACGAGGCGATCAAGCACAGGAGTATGGCTACCAGTTATCCCAAGCGCGGCACACGTTTTTTCCGCGATCCCGGCCCTCGGCCGATCTCAGTGCAGTTCGGATAACGCGCAGCGTAGCCTCCGTTTTTCGATCGCTCGCCGTGAGACACGCCTGCAACTCGGCGGCGCAATCACCCGGGTGGGCCCGCTCGCTCAAAGAAACGGGATGGGACATGACATGGCTGGCCCAAGGGAAAACCAGAGCGCTAGGCGGCGACCGCAGCCTCGGCAACTTCCTCCGTCCGCACCACGAAGCGCCGCAGCAGGTGCGGGCCGAAGCTCGTCGTAAACGCGACATCGGCGGCGTCACGGCCGCGCGCCATGACGAGATGTCCGATCCGGCGCGCGTTGTGCCGCACGTCAAAGATGTGCCACCGCGAATCGAGATAGACCTCCATCCACGCGCTGAAATCCATCGGCGCCGGATCGGGCGGCACGCCGATGTCGCCGAGATAACCCGTGGCGTAGCGCGCCGGGATGTTGAGACAACGGCACAGCGTGATCGCGAGATGGGTGAAATCGCGGCATACGCCCGTGCGCTCCTCGTAGGCCTGCGCCGCCGTGCGCGTGAGGCGGGCCTGCGCGTAATCGAAGCGCAGATGATGATGCACCCAGTCACTCACCGCCTGCACGCGCGACCAGCCGGGCTTCACCGCGCCAAAGCGAGACCAGGCGACGTCGCCCAGCAGGTCCACTTCGCAATAGCGGCTGGGCAGCAGGAACGGCAGCACGGAGGATGGCAGCGCCATCACCGGCACTTCGGCGGCACCGGCCTCGATCCGCTCCGGCATATCGCCCCGGCGGATGAGGCCCTCGCTGCGCAGCTCCAGCAGCCCGGCCGGTGCCAGGAGCCGAGTGCAGTGATTGCCAAAATCATCGCGAAAAGTCCGGATGGGGACATCGGGGACTACCTTGAACTCCTCCGGGACCACCAGACAGGGCGTCAGCTCGGGCCGCAGGTGCAGCATGAGCACGACCGGAGTCGGGACGGGAAAATCATAGGCGATGTCGTAGCCGAAACGGATGTGCATGGTGAGGGGCGCCTCAGCGCGAGAAGGGATTGAGCAGATTGATTAAGTCCGCGCCCAACGCGGCGCCCCGCGCCCAGCGGCCGATTTTCCCCGGCAGAAATTGGGCGAAGGAAAACGCCTTGTTGAGCACCGAAAGCGGCACCCCGCCGATCGCCGCGCCGGAGCCGCGGGCGGCCGGCCGGAGCGCGAGGCGGAGGTGGAGCCGATCGAGTTCGCAGATGAGCGCGAGCCGGCGGCGGCGTTCCTCGAGGGTCAGCGGGGCGGCGGCGTTCATGATTTGGCAGCCGGCAGCATGTCCCGCACGCAGGCGCAATCTTCACCCAGCTGATGGCGCGTCTCGGCCAGCGGACGCCACGCGCGGAGCCGGCGCGCGGCGAGCAGGCCAAGGCCCGCCGCACCGAGCGCGTAGGCGAGCGTCACCAGTCCGAGGATGAGACCGCGGTCCTCGCGTTGCCACACCAGGGCGGCAATCGCGAAGGTGCCGGCAAACCCGGTGAGCAGCGCGCACGCCGTGGCGCCCAGCATCACCGCGGCGGATTTCACCACATGATCGCGAGCCTCGGCAAATTCCAGCGCCGCAAGCTCGCCCCGGTGCGCCAGGCCTTCGACGACAATGCGCGCGGCGGGACCAAGGACAGACGTGAGAGGATCAGCGGAAGCAGCATTCATGGTTAAAGCGGAAAGCAAGGGACGGAATCTCCGAGACTCACCGCGGCTTCCGCGCGGGACTCGGAGTCACGCGACGGAAGGGCGCTGAATCACGCACCCGCACGGTTCGTGCGGTGGACAAACACCCGCGGGACGGGCGATCAGTGGCGCGTGCCGCAGCCCCGCGAGATCATGTAGCCGACCAGCAGGCCCAGACCGGCGGCGACACCAATGGCCTGATACGGGTGGCTGCGGATCGTTTCGTCAGCCTGGAGAGCCTGGCGGCGCGCGGCGGCGGTGAGATTCTTCATCGTCGCCTGGCCATTGGCCAGAGCGTCGCGGAGGCGTTCGCGGAGAGCCTGCACATCGTCGGAGACGTTGTCACCGGCGCGGCTGAGCGCCTGCTCGGCCTCGTGCAGGAGAGTTTTGAGATCTTCAGCCGTGGTGTCAGCTTGGTTGCGGGGCGTGGCGGTGGATTTGGAGGAAGACATGATGGTAATGGAATGGAGGTGGAGGGACGGAATCGAAAGGTGAGGAAAAATTGAAAGCGCGGCGGGCGCGCGGATCGGCTCAGGGCTTGCGACCCATGACAAGGCCGGCTCCGCCGGCCAGAATGCCAAGGGCGCCGAGGACGAGCAGCCAGATGCTCTTGTTGGTCGGTGTGCCGGTGACGGCGTTGCTCACCTCGGAGGAGACGGAGTCGGAGGCATTGAGCCCGAACACGAGCAGGATGACCCCGACGACGAGGAAGGCGATGGAGGGAATGCGTGACATGGTGGTGGTATGGTTATGGTTGAGCTGCGAGGGAAAGACGAAGCAGGGCAGACGGGACAGTGGGTGGTGGAAACGCGTGAGGAGTTCGTCGCGCTCCTCACCGGAGCGGATTGCGACCGCGGATAAGCCGGAGGATCACCACGATCAACGCGATGAGCAGGAGGAGATGGATGTAACCTCCGATGGTGTAGGAGGAGACCATTCCGAGCAGCCACATGAGGACCAAAATGATCGCGATTGTTTCGAGCATGGTGATGGTGAGTTGGCAGGCAGGTTGAGGTTGAGGGAGCTGGAGAGCTGCATGAGCGATGGTCGCAGGTGTGGTGCCACGGCGGCGCGCTGGATGTAACCCAATGACCCGTGCCCGCTTGGGGACAACGCACCACCCCAGACCTCCATTGCTGCTGGGCATTATGCAATGCGCCCAGAGGCAGCATTCGCATTTTGCAGGCGCTCCGAGCGCCACAGGCCCGGCCCTACGCCAAGTAAGGAATCGTCATCGGCCCTTCGGGCAGCACGGCAATGGGCGCGTCGCGGCCGACACGCTTCAACTCTTCAGTCACGCGCACGGCGAGGTCGGCCACGGGCTCGAGGTGGGCGCGGCGGATTTCCTCCGGGGCCATCCGCGAATGCACGCCCACGCGGGCGCGCACGAGGATCAACGCGAGGAGCTGCACCTGCCACTGATCCTCGATGGGGGTCTTCGCAGCATTGATGGTGTCGAGCATCGCCTGCGCGGAAGCGTGCGAGAAGAGGAAGCTCTTGAAGCTGCCGTGATCGGGAAAGCCGTCGCCGCACTCGGCGGCGGCGAGGATGAGTCCGCCCTCGGCCACAACCTGCGCGGCGGCCGACATGCCCTTCACCGTCTGGTAGAGATTCTGGTCGAGCGGAAAGCCGCTGTTCGACGTGATCACGATCGGGAACGCCTGCGGGCACGCGACCATCGCCGTCTGCTTCGCGAAGGCGCAGCCCGCGTCGTGCGCCGCGATCGGCTCGCCGCAGAAAAAGCCCGTGATCTCACGGCGGCGGTTCTGCGTCACATTGACGAGCAGGTCCACGGGCAGCAGCGCGCCGTTGGCGCGGACCTGCGCTTGCGTGGGATTGCCAGAGAGCACGCCCCAGGTGCTCCGCGGATCGGCGATCACCTGCGCGCGGTGGTAGTGCTTGATCGACTCAAGATCGGCGACGGCGGGGAACACGCCTTTGTAGCCGCCGGAAAATCCCGCCATGAAATGCGGCTCGATGAAGCCCATCACGATGCGGCGGTCGGCCTCGGCATAGGCGCGGTTGAACCACACCGGGCGGCCATCCGCCGTCGCGCCCACCCGCGCGAGCGTGGCCGGATCGCGCGAATCATGATTGATGATCCGGTAGCGGCCGAAGACGGCGTCGCCCACCATCTGCCGCAGCTCGTCGGGCGTGTTGGCGCGATGCGAGCCGGTGCCGTTGATGATGGTGAAATTCTCGGCCGGCACGTGCGCCAGCTCCTCGAACAACCACGGCAGCAGCCGCTCGCGCGGCAGCGGCCGCGTGTGATCCGGGATCGCGATCGCCACTCGGTCCGTCGCCTTCACGATCTCGCGGAGCGGCGGGCGGCCGATGGGGGCGCGCAGGGCGGCGCGGAAAGCCGCAGCCTCGTCGGGAATGCCGGGCACGAAGCGCGGCTCGACGACGGTCACGTTTTCTGACGGCAACTCGAGCGGCAGGCCGGTGCGCCCGTATTGCAGCGTGACGCGCGTCGTCTTCACGCCTGCTTCCCCTGCCGCAGGCGATCGACGAGCACCGCCACGATGATCACGAGGCCGATGATGATTTCCTGAAAATAAGTGGGCCAGCCCATCTGTTGGGAGCCGTTGCGGAGCACGGCCATGATCAGCGCGCCGATCATCGAGCCGAGCACGGTGCCCACGCCGCCGCTCAGGCTCGCGCCGCCGATGATCACGGAGGCGATGATGTCGAGTTCGAGCCCGACCGCGACCGTCGGGTCACCCTGCCGCAAACGCGAAAGCTGAAAGACGCTCGCGAGCCCAAAGAAACAGCCGGCAAGCGCGTAGAGACCGACCTTGAGCCGTGTGGTCGGCACGCCGCAGAGGCGCGCGGTGGATTCGTTGGAGCCGAGTGCAAACACATGCCGGCCAAAGACGGTATTCTGGAGAAACACCGCCGTCACGACCGCGAGCCCAAGCGTGACCCACACGCCCACTGGCAGCGCGTAGCTGAACGGATCGGCGGTGGTCATCCAGCCGTTGATTGGCGAGGCGTCGTAGTTGACGGTCTGGTTGTCGCCGAGCCACTTCGCCGAGCCGCGCCAGACACCGAGCGCGCCGAGCGTGATGATGAACGGCACGAGCCGCAGTGCCGCGATGGCCGCGCCGTTGAGCAGTCCGATCAGCCCGCTGGCGGCGATCATCGCGAGCACGGTCGGCGCCGGGCTCCAGCCTTTTTGCAGCAGCAACGCGCCGACGACGCTCGTGAACGCGATGCTTGACCCCACCGAGAGATCGATGCCGCCGCTCACGATGATGATCGTCATGCCCAGGGCGCCGATGGCGACGATGACTGTCTGGGTGAAGATGGTCTTGAAATTGTGGTAGGAGAGAAAGAACTCGCGCGACTCCGCCGGGATCGAGAAGAGCGTGATGACCACGATCAGTCCCAGGAAGGGGCCGGCTTTCGCGAGGACACTCCGGGTGGTGGGGTTCATAAAGCGGGGCTCTCCGATTCGTCGGCCGCGCTGCCCGTAGCCACGCGCATGATCTCGGCCTCGGTCCATTCGGCGCGCGGGCGCACGGCGGCGAGTTCGCCGCGGCACATCACGCCCACGGTGTCACAGAGTCCGAGCAGCTCGGGCAGGTAGCTGCTGACGACGATCACGGCCTTGCCCGCGGCGGCGAGCCGGCCGATGAGTTCGTAGATCTGCGCCTTGCTGCCGACGTCGATGCCGCGTGTCGGTTCGTCGAGGAGGAAAATTCGCGCGGGGTGCTCGAGCAGGCGTGCCAGCGCGACCTTCTGCTGGTTGCCGCCGGAGAGCTGGCCGATGGGTTGGGCGGCGTCGCGGCATTTTACGCGCAGCTCGTCCACCCAATGCTGCGCCGCGGCGCGCTGGCGGCGGGCGTTAATCCAGCCGAAGCGGCCAAAGGCGGAGGACTTGGTGAGCGTGAGGTTGTCCACGATGGACTGCGTGAGCATGAGGCCTTCCTCCTTGCGGTTCTCGCTGAGAAACCCAACGCCCTGCGCCCAACGGGCGCGCGGCGTGGCCGCGGCGGTCGGGGCGCCCACGATCGCGACCTCGCCGGCATCAAGTTGATCGAGGGAAAATATCGCCCGCAGCAAATCGGTGCGGCCCGCGCCGATGAGGCCGGCGAGGCCGAAGATCTCGCCGGCGCGGACCTGCAGGGTGGCCCGGCGCAGGCGCGGGGCGTTGGCGACGGCGCGCACATCGAGCAGGACGGCACCGGGCGCGTGCGCGGCGCGGGGGTAGAGGTCCTTGACCTCGCGGCCGGTCATCAGCGTGACGATGCGATCGAGGGTGGCGGTTTTAATTTCGCCGCTGCCGACGGTCTCGCCGTCCTTGAGCACCGTGTAGCGATCCGCGATGCGGCGGCACTCCTCCAGAAAGTGGCTGATGTAGATGATGCTCACGCCCTGCGCGCGGAGGCGGGCAATGGCGGCGAAGAGTTTCTCCGTGTCAGCCTGCGTGAGGCTGCTCGTCGGCTCATCCATGATGAGCACGCGGGGCCGGGTGAGCAGCGCGCGCGCGATCTCGATGATCTGCTGGGTGGCGATGGAAAACGCGCCGACGGGCCGCGCGAGATCGAGGGACTCGTGGCCGAGCTGGGCGAGCGCGGCGCGGGCCCGCTCGCGGGAGGCCGAGCGATCAATCCAGCCGGCGAGGGCGGACTCGGCGCCGAGGAGGATGTTTTCCTGCGCGGAAAGGTGGAGCGCGAGGTTCAGCTCCTGATAGATCATGGCGACGCCCTTGAGCCGCGCATCATGGGGACTGGCCGGGGCGTAGGGCTGGCCGGCGAGTTCCATCGTGCCGGCATCGGCGGCATGCGCACCGCTGAGGATCTTCATCAGCGTGCTCTTGCCCGCGCCGTTTTCGCCGATGAGGGCGTGGACTTCGCCGGGCGCGATCTCCAGGGACACGCCGCAGAGGGCGCGGGTCGCGCCGAAGGATTTTTGGATCCCCGCCAGCCGCAAGGTGGCGGCGATTGCGGGGGTTGTTGTCATGCCGAGCCCGGCGGCGCCGGGCGTGGGAATCCAGCTGGATTGCTTCGTCGCTTCACTCCTCGCAATGACATGGGAAGTAGAGGCGCGCGGGCCGTCACTTCAGATACTTGTCGAGCGGCGGGTTCACGATGTCGGCCATCTCGGGGGAATTGAAGTTCGCCTTGGTGACGAAACCCACGCCGGTGTCCACGCGCGCCTCGACCTTCTCGCCGCGCAAAATGGCGACCATGGATTTCACGCCGAGGTAGCCCATCTTCATCGGATTCTGGACGACGAGGCCGTGGATGTCGCCGGCGTGCAGGCCGGCGTTGAGGGTCTCGCCGGAATCGAAGGCGACGAACTTCACCTTGCCGCCCGCGAGGCCGGCGTCGCGCAGGGCGAGCAGCATGCCGGCGGCGCCGGACTCGTTGCAGGCGAAGATGCCGTTTACCTGGCGGCCGAAGCGGTTCAGCAGGTTCTCGCTCACGCGCTTGGCGGTGTCGCGCGTCGGGCCGGCGTGCTGATCGGTGGAGAGCAGCTTGATGGCGGGGAAATCCTTTTTCATCACCTCAAGGAAGCCCTCCTCGCGCTCCTCGGTGCTGGCGGAGCCGACTTGGAGGCGGAGCATGATGACGTTGCCTTTGCCGCCGAGGGCCTTCCCCAATTCGCGCGCCGCGATGCGTCCGCCCTCGCGGTTGTCGGTGGCGATGAAGCTGGTCGGCGCCTTGGAATCGACGCCGGAGTCGATCACGACGATCGGGATTTTGCCCTTCACCGCAGTCTCAAGCGGGGCGACGAGGCCGCGCTTGTCGAGGGGAGCGATCACGATGCCGCTCACGCGCTGGGCGATGAAGTTCTCCACGACCTGAATCTGCTGCTCGCGGTCGTCCTCCTTGAGGGGGCCTTTCCAGATGACCTGCACGTTGACACCCGCAGCCTTGAGTTCCAGCTCGGCCTTGCGGGCGCCGGCGTGGATGGATTTCCAAAACTCGTGCGTCGTGCCCTTGGGGATGACGGCGATTTTGTAAGATTCTGCGGCGGTGGCGAGGGTCGCGCCGAGGAAGAGGAACAGGAGGGAGCGAAGGGAACGCATAAGGGGATAGGGTGAGGAGAAAGCACGCGGATTCGGAGGGATGCGTCAAGACAGGCTCGTGATGATAATCCCAAGGCTCGCCCTGCGCGGCAACGGCGCTTTGCTCGGCCGATGCTTTTCTGGCTCAAGAAAACGGTCGGGTTTTGGCTGATGCCGGTGCCGTTTTGCCTCGGGTTGATGACGCTTGGCGCGCTGCTCATGCTCTCGCGGCGCCGGATGCGCGCGGGCCGGCGGCTCGCGATCGGCGGATTCGCCCTGCTGCTCGTCTATAGCAACAGCTACGTCGGGCGGGCGCTCATCACGCCGCTCGAAACGGCGCACCCGGCAATCCCCGACTTGGCGGCTGGAGCCCCGGTGCCGGCGCGGCTGGCGGCAAGCGAGTTCATCGTCGTGCTCGGCGGCGGCAACGGCTACGCCCCGGGCCTCGCGGCCAACCACCTCCTCTCGTCGGGCGCGCTCGCCCGCATCACGGAGGCCGTGCGGCTGCTGCGCGTCGTGCCCGGCGCCAAGCTCGTGGTGTGCGGCCCGATCTTCGGGCCCGTCGAAAGCCATGCACTGGTGCTGGCCCGCACCGCGATCTCGCTCGGTCTCGATGAAAAACGCGTCGTGGTGATCGACCATGCCCGCGACACCGAGGAGGAGGCCGCGGCCGTGCGCCGCGTCGTGGCTGGCGCACCCATCGCGCTCGTCACCTCAGCCTGGCACATGCCGCGCGCGGCCGCGCTCTTTCGCCACGAGGGCATCGACGCGCTCCCGGCACCCACGGATTTTCATTCGCACCGGGACAGCGACACGCCCGCCGCCCTGCTCCGCTGGGAGCTGCCGGCGCTGGAGCGCAGCACCCTCGCGGTGCGCGAGCGCCTCGGCTACCTCTGGATTTGGCTGCGGGGCAAAACGTGAAACGCAAGCCCAGCCGGGCTTCCGCAACCCGGGCGCAAGCTCGCGGGATCAATTTTTGACCGACGGGGGCAGCGGGGATTCGTAGCCGTGGCGCAGGGCCTGGAGGATGTTCAGGGCGTGATCCCCGACGCGCTCCAGCGTGTTGACGATGTCAATGTAGAGCATCTCGGCCTTCAGCTTGTCGGCGCCGTGCTGGATCCGCTGGATGGATTCGCGGCGGAGTTCCTTGCGGAAGGCGTCGATCTGGTTCTCCAGCTGGTAGGCTGGCTCCATGTCGGCGGCGGTCACGCCGGTCATCAGGCGCGCATTGCAGAACTCCATGAACTGAAGCACGAGCAGGGTGAAGTCGCGGATCTCCTGGCGGGTCTTGGGCGGGAGCACACGGCGCTTGCGGTGCTTGCGCTCGGCGAGCACGGCCAGGCGATAGCCGCAGTCGCAGATGTCCTCCAGCTCGGCGACCACGCGCAAGTGCGTCGTCGCGCGGACGCGGGTCGCCTCACTCACGCCGCCGGCGGCGCAGGCGAGCAGATGCTGGGTGGTGGTCACGACGCGGCGGTCGCTCTCCTTTTCCAGCAGCTTCAGCTCGGCGAGCCGTTTTTCGAGCGCGGGCAGGTCGGAGCCATCCGAGTCGAAGATCGTCCCGAAGCCCTCGAGCAGCTCGCGGCCGAGCGTGCCCACGCGCACGACGTTGCGCTCGGCCTCGGCGAAGTCCAGTTCGCCGGTATGCGGCACGAGGGGCGACTCGTAGCCGACGTGGTCGCGGCCTTTTTCGCCGGGAGCCGGGGCCCGCACCATGCGCTCGGAGATCCGCGCAAGCTGCGGCACGAACCAGATGAGCAGCGCGGTGTTGAAGATATTGAAGAGGGAGTGAAAGGCCGCCATGTGCAGCGGCATGTGCTCCTTGGCGGTGGCGTCGCCGGGCATGAGCCAGTCGATGAAGCCGGTGAACTGGCTGAAGAGCCCGACCGCCCAGACCACGCCGAGGATATTGAAGAGGAAGTGGACGCGCGCGGCGCGCTTGGCCTCCACATTGCCGCCGATGGCGGCGAGATTGGCGGTGATGGTGGTGCCGATGTTTTCGCCCAAGGTGATCGCGCAGGCCGTGGGGAAGTCGATCCAGCCCTTGAAAGCCATGGTGAGGGTGATCGCACCCGCGACGGACGAGGACTGGACGATAACGGTGAGGATGGCCCCGAAGACGAGGAAGAGCAGCGTCGAACCCAAGCCGCTGCCCGTGTAGGCTTGGATGAACGCCAGCACCTCGGGGTTGTTCTTGATGTCGGGCACCGAGTCCTTGAGGAACATGAGCCCGAGAAACAACAGGCCGAAGCCCATGAGGAATTCCCCGAGGTCGCGCCAAAACGCGCGACGAATGAAGATCATCGGCAGGGCCAGTCCCATCACGGGCAGGGCGACGGCGGAGATGCTGAACTTGAAGCCAAAGAAAGAGACGAGCCAGAAGGTGGTGGTTGTCCCGATATTGGCGCCCATGATCAGGCCGATGGCCTCGTGGAGGCGGAGGAGCTGCGCATTGACGAAGCTCACGATCATGACCGTCGTGGCCGAGGAGGATTGGATGATGCTCGTGACGAGGCAGCCGGTGAACACCCCGGCGAAACGATTGCTGGCCACGGCGCGCATGATGGCCCGCAGCCGCTCGCCGGAGAGACGCTGGAGCGCTTCCGACATGATCTTCATGCCGAAGAGAAACATCCCGAGGCTGCCGAGCAGAGAAAGTAGGCCGACGGTCATGAGCGTGAGTTGCGTTTCGGTGACAAAACGATGACGGCTACCGGCGTCATGGAGAAGGGCAAGGTCGCAATCGGGCGAAGTTATGCGCGCCGCCGCAAGCCTTCCATTTCCGCTCCTGGCCAGACTCGCAGCACGATCCCCCCGCGCGGCTCGCGGGAGCTGAATTTCAGGACCGCCGGATCGGGCCACGCTCACGCGACTTTGAGGGCGAAGCTGCGTCTAGCCCCGCGGCCCGTTCCATGAAACCCCGCCCCACTCCCCTCGCAGCCCGCGTCTTCGGGCGTCTGCTCGTCGCGGGGTTCCTCGGTTGCATGGTGCTGCGGGGCGAGTTGCGGGCGCAGTCCGACACCTCGTCAGGCTCCGGCCGAAGCAGTGGCGACGGCATGCCTTCGATGGATATCCCGCGCGCGCGGCCGATCCTGCTTTATTTCCCGCCGAGCCCTCCCCCGCTGGGCCAGATGATCCCATCGGTCGGAGCGGCGCCGGGCCGCAACGCCGCCCCCGCGGGCCTCGCCGAGTTCGTCAGCGACATCTTTTACCCCGCGCTCGGCGTCCGCCTGGCATCGCGGTCATTGAGCGAGAAACAGCGCGCCCGCCTCGATCGCTACCGCGCCGACAAGGCCGCGCTGCAACAGGAACTCCGCGTCGCGCTGGAGAAGCTCCACGACGCCGAACCCGCGACGCGCGACCAGGAGCTTTCAAAGCTCGCCCGCAGCCAGGCCCCGCGTCTGGCTGCACTCGAACAGTCGGCCGAGGACCTGCGCCGCGATCTCGTCCGTGGCGATGAGACCTGGTCCGCTCTCCGTGAATGGCGCCTCGGCGAGCGGGTCGAGCGCGGGTTCTCGCCCAACGAAATCGCGCAAACCATGCGCGGCTACGCCTTCTACTCCAATTCCGTCTCGCCCGCCCAGCGCCGTTTGCTCCGCGAAATCCATCTCGAACTCACCGCCGCGGCCCATAACACCGCCCACGCCGCGGTCGCGCAGCCCTACCTGTTCTTCCCGCCCGAGCCCGCGCGTGTCCTGCTGCCCGACGATCTGCCGGCCGAAGTCGCGGCGAAAGTAGCCGCCTACCAGACCAAGAAATCGCTCCTCAAAAAAGAGCTCTACGACGCGGTCTTCGCCGAGGAGCGGCTCAAGCTGGGCTTACTCCGCGCCAGTCCACTCAAGACTCTCGCCGCCGCCCAGGAATCCGCCCTCGCCGAACTCGAGACAATCGCGGAGGAAATCCGCCGCGGCCTTGTGCAGTTCGCCCCACCCTCGGCGATCGCCGAACGCTCGCCGCTCCCGCCCGTGCTGCAGGCCCGGGTCGGCACACTCATCGCCCGCCACACGGCGCTCCAGCGCGATGCCACCACCCGGCTCAACGAACTCTTCGCCGCCAATCGCGACGTGCCCATGCGGACCTCGGTGCGCTTCGATCCCGACGGGCTCAAGGTGATCGTGATTGCCACGCAATCCGGTCGCGGCGGCGGTGGCAAGCAACCCGAGAACCTCACCCGTATCGCCACCGTGCGCACGCAGGCCGCGGCCATAGCCGAGGACTACGGCCGCCAAATCGCCGAGATCGTGAACGAGACCAACGCCCTCCGCGCCGAGATCACCCGGACGCTCGGCACCACGCGCGGGAGCGCCCTCGATGCGGCGTTTGCGGCGGCGGCCCGCGTCGCCGCCGCGCGCGAGACCGCCGGGCTCTACGGCGACTATCGCATCGCGGTCTTCCAACCCGGCCTCTCGCCCGCGCAACGCCGGCTGCTGCTCGACGGCGCCGTGGCCGCTTTTGCCCTGCCCTTGCCAAGCGGCGAACTCCAACCGACCGGCCGCCTCGCTCGGTGGTGAAGCCGCCTGCTGGGCCGGTGCCCGGCCAGCGGCCGGCCTGGAGCCTAAAAGCCAGGTGACGGTGCTCTCACTTGCCCGACTTCGGGAGCTTGGTGCGATAGATGGGCACGGCCCGGGGCGGAGTCGGCTGGCTGTCGTGCTGATCGAAACGCGACCAGCCGGCATTGCCGATGTAGAAAAAGTCGCCGCCAGTCCCCAGGCAGCCCAGCGATGGGGCGGCCATCGCGAGATGACCCGATTCGATCACTTTCACCGCCAGAATCGCGTCGGCCGTGCCTTCCATTTGGATGCGCAGCACCCGGCTCGGGCGCAGGCCGTTCTGCACCGCGAGCAAGTGGCCGCTCGGCGCCAAAGCGAGACCATCGATGCCGATGAGCGACGTGTCCGCCGGTGGTTCCAGCCGCCGCACCTGCCTCGCCACCAGATCCACCCGCAGCAGGCCGCCCGCAAAATCAGACACCACCGCGACATCACCCAGGACCACGATGCCTTGGACGGACATGAATTCGTTGCTCTCCACCCAAGGCTCAAGCGCGCTGCCCCCGGGGGCCAGCCGCCACAGGATCGGCGCGCCACTGTCGGTGACCCAGACCGTCCCATCCTCGCCCAACGCGAGATCGCCGAGCACATGGGGATAACGGTCCCCGGCGCCGCCCCCGGCCGGCAACACACGCCGCACCGCGCCGCTCGTGAGATCGATCTCAGCGAGAGCAGCGCGGCCGTCGAGATCCGGGGCAAAGCCGCGCATCGCCGGGACCGCGGAGGTCGCCGCCCAAATCGTTTCGCCCGCCTCGTCGATCGCCAGGCCGAACACGCCGTAGAGGTCCTCACCCTCGGGCGTGAGACGGCGCAACGTCTCGTCCTTGCCCCGCACCCAAATGGCGCGGCCGTGGACATCGCCGAAAAAGAATTCACCCGTCTTCGCCCGCCACGCGATGCCCTCCATGAGCCCGGTCACGCCACGCAGGGAAAAAGCGATCTCGCCCGGGCCGGAAGGGTGGGCGTTGGCCGCGAGTTTTTTGACGACGGCCTCGAAATCCTTGCGCGCCTTCAGCGGCGCAAAGTCCGCGGATTTTTCCACCGGCGAGTTCACGCCGAGCTTCGCGAGCCGCCCAAGCGTCGCGATCGCCTCGTCGGGCTGGCCGGCGGCGACCTGCGCGGCGGCGAGATTGACGAGCATGCGGGGATAGTCGGGCCGCAACGCGACCGCTTCCTCCATTTTGGCCAAGTAGGTCGCCGTGTCTTTCTCCTCCGCGGCTACGGTCGCCTCACGCGCGAGCCGCAGCGCCAGCGCCGTGGCGGACTCGGCCGCCGGGACGCGGCAAACGCCCGCCAAGGCCAGCAGCGCCGCAAAAAAATTAGAGCCCCAGGATCGCACGCAGGACCGCCATCGCCATATCGATCGGGCTGCCGCCTCCTCCGCCGCCGCCCCCACTGGGCTGGCCGGCGCCGCCGCCTCCGCCACTGCTGCTGCTAGAGCCGCCGGAGCTGCCCCCGGATTGGCCACTTTGCTGCCCGCTTTGCTGGCCGCTGCCAGACTGCCCGGACCCTTGCTGTCCGCCTTGCTGACCTCCCTGGCCCCTCTGGCCGCCTTGCCCGCTTTGGCCGCCCCCGACTGAAGCTATTTTTTGGAGACCGCCTTTGCCAGCACCGACGATGCCGTTGGGATCGCCTTCATCACCGCCGTCGCCGGATTCGCCGCCTTGGCCGGATTTGCCACTCTTGCCGCCTTTGCCGCCGCGGCCGGCGGCCTTGTCGGCGATTGAGCCGCTTTCACCACCCGCACCGAGGCCTTGCCCGGAACCATCGCCCTTGCCGTCTTGACCTGATTTCCCCGCTCCATCGGCACCGAGTCCGGTGCCCGCGCGGATTTTGTCGTCCATCGTGCCGAAACCGTAGTCGTCCTTGCCGTTCGGCACGCCATCACCGTCGACGTCATCATCCCGGTCGTTCGGGATGCCGTCACCGTCCATGTCGTTGTCCTTCGCGTTGGGAATGCCATCGCCATCAAGATCGCCGTCGGGACCGCTGCGGCCGTCGGCCGAGATGCGGCCCAATTCGGGAGCGCTCCCACCGCCGCCTTCGCCACCCTCGCCACGCCGGCCCATCACCCCGGAAAACGTGAAGCGCACAAAGTCCACCTGGCTCGTGCTGAGCGTGGCCCGGTGGCGGATCGCGGCGTCCCGCACGGTTTCCATTTCCCATTTGCGGCGGCGCGCTTCCTCGCGATCCGCAATGGGCCCGAAAAGACAGATGAGATTCTCGTGGCGATAGCGGACATACCAGCCCTCGTCGCTCGGGCCGAGGCCGGTGGCGTTGATGCCGGCATATTTGCCGCGGAATTCCTCCGCCGGCAGCTGCATCAAATCAGGAATCGCTTCGACCGGATAAATGATGGTGGTGGCGCGGGCGAATGACACGAGGCCCGCGGCCAGCGCGAGCCCGAGACGGAAAGTGGAGAGGGTTTTCACGCAGAGGGGGATGCAGTGCGGTTTGCTACAGACCGGCCGGGATGGCGCGGCCTTTTTCAACGCGATTGCCTGATTGCACGCCGGTCGGCTGGCGCCCCCCGGTGCCCGTGCCCTTTTCGTGATGCTGCGTGTTGCCGGCGTTCTGCTGCGTGGCTGAGGTCGATCCGGCCATGCCAGGCGTGGGTTCGATGCGCATCGCGGAATCGCCGATGGAAACAGCGGAGGGCTTGCCGTCGGGAGCACCAGCGGGGTTGTTGCCCGCGGCACTCTCACCTTGGAGCCCGCCCACCTGCACCCCGCCCGGCTGGCCCCCACCCTGCGCGCCGCCACCCTGCTGGCCGCCTTGCTGGCCCGGAGGCGGTCCGCCCTGCTGGCCAGCCCCCGCACCGCCCAAAGGATTGGGAATCTGCGGCAGGCCCCCGCCTTGCTGCGCAGGATCAATGCCGAGACCACCGGGCGTGGGCAGACCGGGCAAACCCCCTTGGCCGCCGGGCACGCCCAGGGGATTAGGCACGCCGGGGAGACCGGGCACGGAAATTTGCGGCGATTTCTGCCCTTGATTCGGCTGTGCGCCGCCACCGCTGCCTGGGCCGTTGCCCCCGACTTTGCTCGGGTTGGCATTCTCGTCCCCCGGCAATTCAAAGTCCCCAATCATGCCGTGCTCGGACTTTTTCGCGACGGGATGAGTCGAGCCATCCAACAACGCCGGATCAGGCACCGGACCGCGGGCGGCGCCGCGGGCCGAGCCTGATTTGGCCGCAGCAGAAGAACCCGACCGCGAGGCGGACGACGGCGCATCGGCCGCGCCCGCCACGCTGGCGAAGATGAAGCCAGCGAGCGCAGACGCGGCGGCAAAACGGCATGAGATGGTTCGCATGGTGAAAATCAACCGCGGCTGTTGGAGAGCGTGCACGCGATCGTGACCGTGGGCGGCGGCGTGCCACTGCGGACCTGAAGGAGCATCTCGACATCGCGATAACCCTTGCGGCGACCGACGACTTGGTAGTCGCCGGGCAGCATCTTGATGACATTGGTCTCGAACTTCGAGGGCTGCCGGAAATTGGCGATGGAGACCCAAGTATTCCCGTCGGATCGGAAAGTGACCTCGACGGGCTTGTTCTGCGCCATGAGCAGGGCATGGAGCTGCTGCACGCGATCGCTGTTCACGAGGTAGGACGGTTTGACCGCCATGGCTTCGTTGAAACGTTTGATGGCGGACTGGAACTCGGCCTTGTTGGCAAACTGCTCGGCAGCCTCGATGTATTTTTCGTATTGCAGAAGGGCGCGGATGACGGTGCCGGCGCGGGTATAGCCTTCCTTGGCGTCGGTGTTCTCCGGCTCGAGTTCGAGGGTTTCGTTGTAGGCGTCGCGCGCTTCACGCCACTGGAAGGCCTTTTCATGGGCAAAGCCACGGGCGAGGGTCTTCTGCACGGATTCCTTGTGCGCGCTCTCACGGGCGGACTTGAGCAGCGCCTGCACGTCCGACTTCTGCGGATAGACTTTTAGCGCGGCCTGATACTCGGCGATGGCCTTCGCCCAATCCTTCTCCTTCACGGCGGCGTCGGCGGCATTCTTGGCGGCGGCAAACTTCGTTTCCTTCTCCAGCCGGCTCGCGCGCGATTGCCCTTCCTGCGCGGCGGCCGACTGGCCGTCGAGGGCAAAGGCTTTCTTGTAGGATTCGGCCGCGTCGGCAAAACGCGCCTCACGCTCAAGCTTTTCGCCCTGCTGGAGCAACGCATAGACTCGATCGATATTCTCTGCGCGCTTGAGGCCGGCGACCGCAATCTCGTTGCCGTGAGCCTTCTCCAATACCGCCTGAAAGGCCTGCTGCGCCTCAAGTTTGGCTCCCCGGGTCAAAGCCCGTTGGCCGGCGACGAGGCGTTCGCGCACGAAGTCGGCGAGGGCATCCTCGGCGCGCTTGAGCTGCACAAAGCCGGAGTCGAAAACTTCCTTCGCGCCGGTGAAGTTGCCGTCATTGAGCAGGCGGTTGCCCGCGGCGGCCGCGGAGAAAGCCTCATCCAGCGCCTCGGCCGCGAGCGGACGGGCGACTTCGAGCTCTTTTACACGCAGCAGTATCTTGTTGTAGGCCTGCTGGGCCTCGCCCCGGATTTTGACGTTGGCGCTGAAGGCCTCGATATCGTTCCGCAAGGTCTCGAAGACCTTGAGCGCCCGGCCCCACTGGCGCTCGGAAAGCAGGTGCGAGCCGGTGTTGTATTCAGTCTCCATGCGCACCAAGTCCTGGACCTGCCGCGGATGGTCGGCGGGCATGCGGCGCAATTCGCCGAGGGACTTGGTCGCGAGATCACGCAGCTGCTCGGCCTTGGTTTGGGCACGAAATGATGCGTTGGCATCGGCCACGGTCTCGTCCTCCGCCGTCGCCACGGCGCGCGAAGAAAATACTTCCGGGCCGAACACGAGCTTCACGCCGCGGATAACGAGACCTGCGCACACGAGCAACCCGACGAAACCGCCGAGACTCCAAGCCGCGATGCGGGGCACAGTCCATTTTGATCGGGCCTGCTCGCGCCCGGCGTCGGGGTTCCAATGAATGATACGGCGTTTCTTCGCGGAGTTGTGATCGGGTTCCTCGGCCATGGCGGATGGGGGTGGCGGGTTGGAAGACTGAAACGTGAGTGCTAGGACGGCTGAGCCGGCACTTGGTTAGACGAACACTGGTTTCTGTTGTTCAGATTGGGGTCGGAATCTGAAGCGAGGTGAACATGCGGGCATGGCCCCAAAATGCAAAGGGCATTCCAAATTCAACGGAGCTTTTTTGTAACGGTTCGGTCGGCTCGAAGGCCGGGCGCTTGCCAATTTTCACCTTCCGCTCATATATCCCGGTCTGAGCCCCGCACTCCCCCCCGCCATGAACATTCCGGCCCGCCTGCTCTTGTCCGCCCTCGCCGCCCTGGCCCTCTCCTCATGCTATCAGGTGCCGGTGACAGGCCGGAGCGCGATCAGCCTCGTTGACGACAAGGAGCTCACCAAGATGAGCATCACGATGTTCGACGATGAGAAACGCCGCACCAAGGTCTCGCGCGATCCGGCCCGCATCGCCCAGCTCCAGCGCGTAGGCGAACGCATCTCAAAGGTCGTCTTCTGGGATATGCCTGATGCCGACTGGGAGTTCGTCGTGTTCGACCGGCCGGAGGTCAATGCGTTCGCCATGGCCGGCGGCAAAGTCGGCGTCTACACCGGCCTCTACAAAGTCGCCAAGACAGACGACGAGGTAGCCGCCGTCATCGCCCACGAAATCGCCCACGTGACCGCCAAACATGTGCATGAGCGACTCTCCCGCGAACTCGCCGTGCGCACCGTGGGGGCCGTCGGCATGATCGGCGGCGCAGTCGCTGGCGCGCCGGGCCTCACGATTGACATGCTGGGCGCGGCCTACGGGCTCACGACCGAACTCGGCGGCTTCGCCTACGACCGCCGCGCCGAGAAGGAGGCCGATTACATTGGCCTCATGTATATGGCCCGCGCCGGCTACGACCCGCAAGCCGCCATCCGCGTCATGGAAGCGCTCGACGCCACATCCGCCAACGAACCGATGCCGCCGGCCTTTCTCTCCACCCATCCCACCGGTCCCGAACGCATCATCCAGCTCATGGATGCCATGCCCAAGGCTCTTGAGGAAATGGAAAAGAGCTCCTACCGCACCGGCCCAAAAATCGTGAAGTAACGAGGCGCAAAAAAGGCGGACCATTAAGTCCGCCTTTATCATGCCTCACTTGTCCCCGTCGGGCGCGGCCAACACCGGTCAATCCTCCCGACGGCCGGAGAGTAGCAGCAGGATGTGGAGCAAGCTGCCGAGGGCCGCCACAAAGCCCGCCACATAGGTGAGGGCGGCGGCGTCGAGCGTCTGGTGCACGCCAGGCATCTCGTCTCTATCCACAATTCCGAGATTCACCAACTCGGCCTTGGCGCGACGGCTCGCGTCAAACTCCACCGGCAGGGTCACGAGCTGGAATAGGCAGATCAACCCGAGCGCGATGGCGCCGATCGTGAGCAGCATCCCTCCAAACGCCGATCCGATCAGCACGATGCCGAGGATCAGGACGAGGTTCGACACCCCCGCGGCAATCTGGGTCGCCGGCGCGAGCGTCTGACGAATCGTCATCATGGAATAACCGACCTTGTGTTGGATCGCATGGCCCGCCTCGTGGGCAGCAACACCCAGCGCGGCCAGACTCGTGCCGTGATAGTTATGCTCTGACAGCGCGAGCCGCTTGTTCATCGGATCGTAGTGGTCGGTCAATTCGCCCGGGACTTCGACGATTTCGACGTCCGCAATGCCGGCCGAATCCATCACAGCTTGAGCTGCCTCCCGGCCAGTGATGCCGCCGCGGGAGCGAATCTCGACGTTCTTGGCGTAGGCGCTCCGGATGCGAAACTGGGCATACAAACCGAAAAGCATCGGAACGATGATAAGGATGATCCAGATAAGCATGGTAGTGGTGGTTTAAAAGGTGAACGAAAAGGGCGCGGCGTTGTGCCGCACACACCCTGCACCTTAATCAATTCCGGAAATTATCCAGCGTATTCGACCGGATTGGAAAGCGCGCCTCGCGCTTCCAATCGCCCGACCGCTGGTTTCAGCCGCCTTGACCTCAAGCCAGGGCAGGCACATCGACCCAACGGCGCTCGGCCCAAGACTTCAGGCCCAGTTCCGCGAGTTGCACACCCTTGGCTCCCTGAAAGAGATTCCACGGGAACGGATCCCCCTTCACCACATGGCGGAGGAAGAGCTCCCATTGGATCTTGAACGCATTGTCGTAAACGCCCTGGTCCGGCACCCGCGTCCAGCCGTCGAAGTATTTGATCGGGCTGTCGATGTCGGGATTCCAGATGCAACGCGGCGTAGCCGAGAGATGCTGCGCCGTGCAATCGCGCAGGCCCGCGACCGCCGTGCCGTGAGTGCCGTCCACTTGGAGTGTCAGAAGATCGTCGCGGCGCACGCGCACATCCCACGAGGAGTTGAACTGGCAGACGATGCCATTGGCCAACTCGAACGTCGCATACGCCGAGTCGTCCGCCGTGCACTTGTAGGGTTTCCCCGCCTCGTCCCAACGCGTCGGGATGTGTGTCGCGCCAAGGCACGTGAGTGACTTCACTTCACCGAACAAATTCTGGATCACATACTGCCAGTGGCAGAGCATATCGACGATGATGCCGCCGTCGTCTTCCTTGCGATAGTTCCACGAGGGCCGCTGCAACTTCTCGTGCTCGCCCGTGAAGACCCAGTAACCAAACTCGCCGCGGACCGACAAAATCTTCCCGAAAAAGCCGGTGTCGATCAGGTATTTCAACTTCAGCAGGCCGGGGAGCCAGAGCTTGTCCTGCACGACGCCGTTCTTCAGCCCGGCGGCGGTGACCTCCTTGGCGAGCGCGAGAGCTTCCGCCGAAGTCGTCGCCGAGGGTTTCTCGCAGTAGATGTGTTTCTTCGCCGCGATGGCTTTGCGCACGCCCGTCGGCCGCTGGCCGGTCAGCGTCGCGTCGAAATAAACCTGGTTCGCCGGATCGGCGAGGGCCGCGTCGAGATTGGTCGAGTAGCGCTTGACGCCAGCGCGGGCCGCGAGGGCCGCGAGCTTGGCCTCGCTGCGCCCGATCAGAATCGGGTCGGGCATGATGACCTCGCTGTCGCCGAGCTTGATGCCACCCTGTTCGATGATGGCTTTGACGGAGCGCAGCAGATGCTGATTGGTGCCCATGCGTCCGGTGACGCCGTTCATGATGATGCCGACTTTGTGAGTGGTCATGGTATTCCGAGGGGTTGAGGATTGAGCCCAAATCATACGCTGAAGCCGCGGCTTGCGTTAGCACACTTCCGACCTTTGCTAGCACGAATCCGACCCATGCTCGCCTGGAGCCCCCTCCTCATCCAGAAGATTGAAATCCATGCGCTCGGTTTCGTGTTGAGAAAATTGCAGCTCAACCGCCACCGCGACGCCGAGGTCGCCGCGCATGGCCATGACTACGCGCAGCTGATCCTCTACCTCACCGGCGAAGGCGTGCAGACCGTGAATGCCCGCCGCCATCGGGCCCACACGGGCGACCTCTTCGTGATCCCGGCGGGCACACCGCACGGTTTCTCCACCGTCGGACACAGCCGGCCGCTCTGTCTGGTGCTGGACTACGAACTCGAAGGCCATGGGCGTGTGCGCGCCGCGCACCGCATGCTTTCGCCCGCGACGCTGAACGAGTTGCATGCGCTTCTCGCCCGCGTCCCGCGCAAAGGCCGCCTCACGCTCACCGACTATTCCGCGATCCTCGCGGTCGTCGCGCGCCTGCTTGGCCATGCCCCTGCTAACCCGGCACCGGCGCCCACGCTCTTCGAGTCACTGCGCGAGCACGTCCGCGCCCCCGCCCCGCTCAACCGGATCGCGCGCGGCCTCGGTTACCATCCCGATCACCTCAGCCGGAAGCTGAAACGCGAATCCGGCCTCGGCCTCCGCACGCTGCGCGACCGCGTGCGCCTCGAGGCCGCCGAGGCAGCACTGCGTTCGCTGCCCACGGTGGCCGAGGCCGCGACGCAATGCGGTTTCGACGACCCGAACTATTTTGCGCGCTGGTTCCGCCGCCAGACCGGCCAGACACCGAGCGCATGGCGCGGCTGAGGCCCGCGGATCACTCGCCCGGTTTTTTGGTGCACTGCGGTTGCGCGCCGGCCGGGAGCGGCGGGATGCCGCCTTCGCCCGCCTTGGGCAGCGTGCCGTTCAACTCCTGCCGCCAGTGCGCAACGTCGCCGCCCGGACAATAGACATAAATCATGTGCATGGGCTCGTCGCCCGTGTTGGTCAGCTGGTGAAACACCGTCGGCGGCATGAAGACCGCCTGCCCCGCCTTGATCGGGCTGCGCTCCGTGCCGACGCAGATTTCACCCTCGCCCTGCACGATGAAGTAAACCTCCTCCTGCTCCTGATTGTGCCACGGCACTTGGCCGCCCTTTGGCTCGAGGATGGAGTATCCCATCGAAAACCCCTTGGCCGCGATGGGTTGGCCGAGTTGTCCGACGAGCCCGCGGCCCCAACGACGCGCGGGAAAGGTGCCACCGGGAAGCTTAGCGAGATCGGCGATAATCATATGACCCCGCATTACGCGGCGTTTGCCCCGCGCGACGACAAAAAATTTTCTCCCCGCCTAAAATGGCGCGCCCACCGAAATCTGCCAGGTCCCGCCGGGATCACCCGCGCGCGGATTCAGGTTTCGCCCATACTCCACCCGAATCGGGCCGATGAGCGTCTGATAACGCACCCCGAGCCCCGCCGTGTAGAGCCGCTCGCCCGCCAGCGGATAGTTGCGCAACTGCGCCGCGGTCGCCAAGGCATCAACGAAGATCACGGCCGTCCATTTTCCGAACAACGCCTGCTCCAGATCGAGATTCGCGAGCGCGTAACTCTTCGCGCCGACAAACCGCCCGTCGGCTCCGCGCGGCGAGGCTTCGCCATCACGATAACCGCGGATGCTGCTCCCGCCGCCCGGAAAAAAGCGCTTGTTCACCGGCAGCAGGCGATCGCTGGTGCCCCAGGTCGTGATGAGACCATGCGTGAACGCCGCATGCACCCAGCGGCCCGCACCCCAGGGGGTATGATACGCACCGCCGCCCTCGAAGCGTTGAAACTCCGCGCCGCCGCCCAGCCCGCGGCTCGCCGCCTCCATCTGCGCAAACCACCGGTAGCCGCGCCGCGGCCGCAGCGGATTGTCGCGCCTGTCGCGGGTCAGCCCAGCGTCGAGGCTGGCCACCGTGACCTGCGTGTCGTCCGCCGCCCGCGTGGCCAGCTCGTTGTCGCGATTGCGCAGCGACTGAAAGGTGTAGCCCGCCGTGCCGTGCGCGCCGAGCCATCGCACCGGCAGACTCACCGCCACATTGGCGCCATACTCCTGCCGCAAAAACGACAGCTCCTCGCGCTGCAAGCCGAACACCCTCGCGGTGCCGTCGATGGATTCGCCGAAAATCTCAGGCACCGTGTAGGAATAGTCGCCCCGGCTGCTCTTCATCGATTGCGCCAAAAGCAGGCGGCTTTGATGCGCGCGCTCGAACAGGTTGAACTGCCGCAGCTCCACGGCCCCGCGCGCCTGCTCGTAGCTGCCGTAACCAAACAACAGATTCGTCTCCAGCGTCCGCCCCTCCCGCACGGTGAACACCGGGCTCCGCACGGGTCCGTGCGGCGGTTCGTAGCGCAAAGCCACTTTCTCGAACACACCGAGTCGCGCCAACCGGAACCGCGCTTGATCGATCTCCAGCGGGTTGAGCGGCGCGTCGGGCTGCGCCTGCACCCGCCGCCGCATTACCCCGTCGTGCATGTGTTCCGCGCCTTCGAACCGCACCTCGCCGATCCGCACGCGCTCGCCCGGCTCCACCCGCAGCGTCACGGCCGCTTCCTTCTTTCCTTCCCGCGCCGGCCCCGCCGCGCGCGTCGTGTGCACCCGCGCATCCGCGTAGCCTTGCGCGTAAAAGGCTATTCTCACTTCGCCCGCCAAAGTCTGCTGCAGAGCCTCGGTCCACAGTCTGCCGGAGTATTTTTCCAATCCCTCCACGGTCACGTCCGTGCCATCCGCGCCCTCGACCCGCACCGCCGCCACGTGCCAGCGCGCGCCCTCGGTCACCGCCACGACGACCTGGACCTCGCCGGTGCGCTCATCCACGGCCACATCGCTGGCGCGGACCTCCGCCTCGGCATGACCGAGCTGGCGCAGTTCCGCCTGCAACCCATCCAAGGCCCGCGACAGCCGCGCCGGCGTGTAGGCGCGGCCCGCTTTCCCCGAAAAGAGCGCCGAGTCACCCGCAAAAAAACTCCGCGCCGCGCTTTCCTTCAGCGCGTGCAGCCCCTCGAACTTCACATCGCGCACAAAGAACCGCAAGCCCCGCTCCACCCGGAAGCGCACCTCGCGCGCCGCCATCGTCCGCGGCACCGTGGTGGTCATGGTCGCGTCGAGCGTTAACTCCGTTTTCTTCCCCGAAGCTTCGACGCACTCCACCGTAATCACCGGTTTCAGAAAACCCTCCGCCTGCACCGCCGACATCAGCAGAAACATCGCGTCCTCCACCGCATTGGCCTGCAGCACTTCGCCCCGCTCCTCGCCGAGCAACCGCTCCAACGATGTCCTCAGCTCGCGATCGCGGAGCCAGCCCGTCCCGTCCACCTCCAATGTCGCTGAAGCCGGCCCTTTCGCCCCCGGAGTCGAGCATCCGGACAGAGCCAGGCATCCCAAGCCAAGCCCAAGGATGAAGGCGGCGCCTCGCCGGCCGCTTTGCCTGCGCGCGTCTCTCATTTTTTGTCCTGCTCTTTCGTCCCGCCCTTGGAGAAAACCCGCCATTTCAGGCCGACGTTGAAGTCGTCGAATTCGTCATACTCTCCCACGGCCGTCCAGCGCTCGCTCAGGCGATATTCGATGCCGTAGGTCTCGCGCCCCTGCCGTGAGACATTCTCACCGGTCGAGATGCTTAGCCGCTCGCTGGCATCGCTGTCGCCACCGAAGCTCGCGAGCAGGCTCTGCCCAAGAAAAGTCCCGAGCCGCGCCATCCGTTGCCGGTCCGAGTAGTTCACATCGTCGCGCGGCGACTCGCCCGCCATCACCATCAGCAGGACCTGTCCCGACTCCAGCGGCGGACTCGACGAAAAGACCAGGTTCGGCGCCGAGGCGGGCCCGCTCGCCTCCATCCGCAAATCATAGCTCAGGCGGCGCACCGTGCCCACGAACCACACCTGCGGATCGACGCCCTGTTCCGGTGAGAGGCTCACCCGACCTTCCTGCACCACAAACGTCGCGAACGGCAGCTTCACCGTTCCCTCATCGATCGTCGCCTCGCCGCGCGCCAGCGGTTCGCCCAGCGTGCCACCCAGCTGAAACCGGGCCGACGCCAGGCCGTTGAACAACGCTGTCCGCAGTTTCAAAAATTTCTCGCCGTGCACGGCCACATCGAGCCGCCACGCGTCGTAGGGCTCGACCTCCACCGCAAAATACGGCGGCGTCCGCGCCTTGGACCGCGCGCCGCCCGGCAGCAGCGCCCGCACATCCGATAAAAACAGGCTGTCGCGCAGGCGCACCGTCCCCGCGATCAACGGCGGGCCGCTCGCGGGCGAGGTCAGTTTCAGATCCAAATCTCCCCGCACCAGCACACCGGTCTGACGCACAAACGGCAGGTTCTCCCCTTTCAGGGCCAAATCGTATTTCAACCCGTCCGCCAGCGCCGCCCCACCGCCATCCGCGACGGCCGGCAGTTCGACGCTCCCGCTCAAGGTCACCGTCTGCCCGCCAGTCTGCGCCGTCACCGAACGCAGCTCCAGCCTGCGCCCGGCCAACGCCAGCTCGGCCCCGATCTCCTGCAACACGCCGAGCGGCCCGAGCGGACGCGTGGCCGCATCGCGGAGTCGCAGCGCGCCGCCCAAGGCTCCGTCGCGGAAGCTGACATCGACGGACAACCGTCCTTTCGGCGCCACGAACACGGGCAAAAACCGCGCCACCGCCGCCATGTCCGCATCGGGCACTTCGATTTTCCCCTCGGCTCCACCCTGCAAGGCCAGCATCGGCTTCGCCAAAAATTCGCGCCACTTCCCTTCTTTCACCGGCAGCCGGCCGCTCGCCCGCACGGCCTGCCCTTCGACGCTCAGCGAAAGTTGCTCCAGCCGCAGCCCGGCATCGTCACCGGTCAGCTCCACCACCAGTGCCGCGATCGTGGGCATGGGCCGCTTGAAACGGGCCGCGTCCGCCGCCACGCGCGCGGCCTTCACCCGCACGCTTCCCTTCGGCTGCGCCCATGTGCCCGTGATGCGCACGATTGCTTCCGGCTCCTTGAGTTCAAAGCCCGTGAGCCCTCTCAACTCCTGCCAAAACGCGGCGCTCGCGTCTGTCGCCGCATCGAGCGTGAGCGCGCCCTCCGGTTCAAACTCCACCGGCCGCGCCCCGCCGGGGCTCAACCGCAGCGGAATTTTCCCGACCACCTTCACGACGCTCTTCTCCGCCTCGACGACGCTCAGCTCCTCGATGCGGACCCCTCTCTTGTCGCCCTGCGCTCTCGCGGCGATGAGCGCCGACTTTCCCTCGCCCAGTTCGATCGCCGCCTTCGTCTGCAGCGAGAAAGTCATCGGCCCGCGATCCCACGCTCCTTTGGCTTCCATGGAGATCACTTGCCACGCCGGCCCGGACCACAGCCCGAAATCGGCCAGCCATGCGGAGGAAAAATTCTTCGCCGTCAGCTCCAGCCGGCCGTTCTCGCCCCACGTCCCCGCGGCATAGATCGAGCCCTCCGATCCCGTGAGGTGCAACCCTTCCACCGCAAGCGGCGGCCGCCACCGGAGCGTGGAGGGCTCCCTCAGCCGCAGGCGCACCTCGCCGCCTTGGGTCAGCTCCAATTTCGTCAACCGCACGGACTCTCCACTCACCCCGCCGTCCGCCGAGATCACCGCGGCGCCCGTCGTCGCCGAAACGCTCACCGATTCCACCGCGGAGCCTCGCCCCGCCCAAGTCAGGTCGAGCACGAGTGGATTCAGCATTTGAAACTTCACCCCTTCGGCCTGCGCTCGCCCTTCATGGCGCAGATCTCCGGGAGTTCCGGCCGCCTGCGCCTTGAGCGTGACGGATTCAAACGCGACTCCGGCCGGCACCCATCGCGCCACGGTCGCGCGTCGAATCGTTCCTTCGGCTGCGGCGTCCAAAACCTCCTTCGTCGAAAAATCCCATCCGCCTCGCCAGGTGAGTTTCTCGCCCGCCGTCCCCGCCAGCGTGCCTTCGCTCACCGTCACGCGCGGCCAAGCGAACTGGCCCTTGGCCTCCACCAACGCGGCCGCCCAATCCGCCGCCGCCACATCGCGCCCCGCCAGCCGAAATTCCACCACCGGCGCCTGCCCGAGGCTTGAGACCCAGCGCGCCTCGCCGCTCACAGCGCCCTTGGCGGCGAACCATGGCTGCTTCGTCAAATCCGCCTCCAGCGAGAACCGCGCGCCGCTCTGCCGGAATTTTCCGCTCCGCTCCACAGTCACAGGTTCGCTCAACCGCGCGACGATGCCTGGCAAATCTGCGTGGAGCGTTTCCACCGTGAACGCCGCCGCATCGCCCTGACCGCGCATCGTCACCTCCAATGGCGGCACCGATTTTCCGCTGACGGGTTCGCCTTTGGCCGCGAAATCCGCCACGAGCCGTTGCTCGCGCCATTCGATCTTTCCGCGCCCACGCACCGCCGCGTATGCCGCGTCCAGCCGCAGTTTCTCGCCGGGCACATTCCAGTCGTCGGCCTGGAGCGCCGCCTCCGCCGGCAGCCAGCCGCTCGCGCCAAAGCGCGCGCTAATCGCCGCGCGCTGGCCCCACCACGCCAGTTCTCCTTTCACGTCAGCGCCTCGTCCCTCGAGCGTCGCCCCGCCATCCTCGGCCCGCGCCACGAGCCGCAGCGCATCCGCCCCAAACGCGACCGTCACGTCGGCCTTGAGTGCGCGGAATGTGAGCGCCTGCACGGCCAGCGCGCGCTCGGCCCAGGTCGCCGACGCGCACGTCAGCTCCCCGCCCGGCCACCGCACCGCGCCGGACTGCGCCGCGATTCGCGGGGCCCAGCGCGCAAGCTGCGCCGCGATTTTTTCCAATGTCGCGCGCAGCGGCATCCAGCCGCGGTTCGCCGGGTTCGCGGGCCCGGCGCGTTTGCGCTCCGCCACCTCCACGGTCCAACGGCCCGCGCTCACCGCGCCGCGCCGCCACCAAGCCACGAGCGGCGTGTCCGCTTCGATCCGCGACACCGTCACGCGGACGCCCGCCACGTTCAGCTCCGCGTCATGCAGGGCGAACCGGCTGTAACCGATCCGCTCGTAGCGTGCAAACGTCAGCCCGCGCGAGGCGCCCGCCCCGCCCAGCGCCGCACTCAGCCACCACGGCAGCGCCGCCGCGCCCAGCCCGAGCACGGCGACCAAAACGATAAAAACGATGAGAACACGGCGGCGCATCAAGAAGAACCTGTCGGACCGCCGCCGGCCTCAGGCGGCCGGAGCCAGACCGTTGCGCCGAAGCAGTGCGTTGAGATCAGGATCCCGACCCATGAAGGAGCGATACAGTTCCGAGGGATCGAGCGAATTGCCTCGGCTGAGCACCTTCTCCACGAATTCCGCGCCAACGGTCGCGTTGAAAATCCCCTCGCGCTTGAAGCGCGTGAACGCATCCGCATCGAGCACCTCGGCCCACTTGTAGGAATAGTAGCCCGCCGCGTAGCCCACCGGATCCGAGAAGATGTGGTTGAACCGCTTCACGAGCGTCGGCGCCGGCGGCTCGGTCGGGATGAGGCAATCCGCGACCGCCGCCCGCGCCAGCGGCTCGACATCGGGCGCGGCCGCAAATTCCGCGGTCCGCATGTGCAGCAGCAGATCCATCTTCGCCAACGCCACCTGCCGCATTGTCGCGGTGGCCGAGCGGAAATTTTTCGCCGCGATCATCTTTTGGAAAATGTCCTCGGGGATCAGCGCGCCGGTCTCATGGTGCCGCGCGAACAGATCCAGGCTGGCGCGCTCCCACGTCCAGTTCTCCATGATCTGCGAGGGCAGCTCGACGAAGTCCCACGCGACGTTCACGCCGTTGAGCGACTTGATCTCCACCTCGCCGAGCAGGTGGTGCAGCAGGTGGCCGAACTCGTGGAACACCGTCTCGACCTCGCGGTGCGTGAGCAGCGCGGGTTTGCCGCCCGCGGGCGGCGTCATGTTGCCGCACATCAGGCCGAGGTGCGGCGCGCGCGTGCCGTCGGGCCGCGGGCCGCCCGTGATCAGATAGTTCATCCAAGCCCCGCCGCGCTTCGCCTCGCGCGGATGCCAGTCGGCATAAAAGGAACCGACGTGCCGGCCGCGGGCATCATGCACGTCGTAGAATTTCACCTCCGGGTGCCACACCTCGACTTCACCCGCCGGCCGCTCGGCCACGCGAAGGCCGAAGATTCTCCCGACCAACTCGAACATCCCGGCGATCACGCGATCCATCGGGAAATACGGGCGCAGCGCCTCCTCGTCGAAGGCGTAGCGCGACCGCCGCAGCTTCTCCGCCCAGAACATAATCTCCCACGGCGCAAGCGGCGCGGTTTTCCCTCCGGTTTCCTTCGCCTTGAATTCCTCGAGTTCCCGGCTCTCGCGGGCAAAGGCGCTCGCGCAGCGGCCTTGGAAGTCCTCGATGAACGCGAGCGCCCGCGCGCCGCTCCGCGCCATGCGGCGCTCCAGCACCGCATCCGCGAAATGCGGCTGGCCGAGCAGCGCGGCCTTCTCCGCCCGCAGGGCGAGGATGCGGCTGATGAGCGCCGTGTTGTCATGCGGCGCCTGCGCGCCGACCGCCGCGCTCGCCGTCCACATCTCGCGGCGCAACGCGTCGTCCTCGAGGTAGGTCATGAAGGGCTCGAGCGAGGGCTGGTGCAGCGTGAAGCGCCAGCCGGCGATGCCCTTCTTCGCCGCCGCGGAGAGCGCGCCGCCTTTGGCGAGCGCCGGGAGGCCGGCGAGCCGCGCCTCGTCGGTCACGACGAGCTGCCAGGCGTTGGTGGCGTCGAGCACGTGCTCGGAATATTTCTGCGTGGCCTGCGCCAGCTCGCTTTGCAGGGCCTCGAGGCGCGTCCGCTTCTCCACCGGCAGATCCGCCCCGGCCTGCCGGAAATCCTTCACCGTTTCCTCCAGAAACCGGCGATGGACGCCCGCGACCCGCGCCGCGGCCGGAGACTCGGCAAAGGCTTTCAGCCGCGACCACAACGCCACATTGAGCGGAATCGCCGCGTAGAAGGCCGAGACGCGCGGCAGCATGGCATTGTGCGCCGCGCGCAGGGCCGGCGAATCCGCGACGGACTGGAGATGCGTGACCTTGCCCCAAGCCTGCGTCAGTTCCTCGGTCGCCTCCTCGAGCGCGAGAAACGTGTTCTCAAACGTCTGCTTTCCCGCCTCGCCCGCCGCGATGGCATCGATCGCCGCCTGCGCGCGCGCGAGCGCCGCCTCGATCGCCGGCGCGATCAGCTCGGGCGCGAGCGCCGACCAACGGATGTGAAACGCGGGATCGAGAAAGGGATTTTCGGCCATGCGAGGCGCAAAGACCCAAGCACCGCCGCCAAAGTCAAACCGCAAACCCGGCGCTCACCACGCGTGGCTGATCGTCGCCGAAAGCTGGCGACGCGCGGCCGGCACCGCGGGCACATCCTGGAAGGCTTCGTTCCAAAGATTGTCCGCCTGCAGCGCGACTTCCACCCCGCGCCATTCCTTCGGCCGGTATGCGATGGCCAGCGTGGTCGAGAGCGCCCGGCGGCCGCCGATCGTGCGAAGGAGATTCTCAGCCTGCACCCGGGCGACATTGTCCATTCGCACCTCCAGTCCGCCGCCGAGCCGCGCGGTGACAGCCGCGGTCAGGCGGTGCTTCGCGTAGTTGAGCGCATAGAAACTGGCATCGACCGACGCGCCCCGGTAGTCGGCGTCCTTCGCCAGCCCGGTGTAGCCCACGACGAGATCGATGTGCGACCAGCTGCGGCGCGCGACGAATTCCAGACCCGCCACGTCGATATCCACAAGATTGGCCGCCCGGGCTGTCACCCCGCGACGAAACGTCCAGTCCACCAACCCGTCGTCCCGGCGCCAGAAGACCGCGCCTTCGATCGTCCAGTCGGCGAGGACCGCGCTGGCGCCCAGCTCGATCGCATGGCTGCGCTGGCGCCCGAGGTTGGGATTCCCGCGGAAAAGGCCCGCCGCCGGGTTTGAGTTCAACGCCGTGTAGGTCGGCACCTGCGAGGTCTTGGCATAGCTGAGGTGGAGGCGGCGCAGATCGCCGCGCTGAAATTCGCGCGCCAGCTCGAACACCGGGGCGAAGGCCCCGCCCTCGCGGTTGGTGTCCTCGTGCGCGAGGCCGGCCTTCAGGCTCGTGCGCACCCCCGCGGAGTCCGTCCAGGTCTTTTCCGGCACAATCGCGAACTTGGTGAAGGTGCGCTCGGAGTAGCGCCCAAACGTCAGCGAAGTCGAACGCAGCTCGTCGCGTTGCAGCTCGCCCCGAAAGTTCACCGCGATTTCCCCGAGGTCCCATCGCCCGCTCGCCGCCGCACCCTGCACCCAAGTCGTGTGCTGAAACGGATGCACCGGGCCGAGCGGGGCGAAGCGGTTGAACGCGTAGTCGTCCTTGTGGCGCCGGTGAAACACACCGGCCTCGAAAAACTGTCCGGGCCCGAGGTCGGCGCGGTGGTTGAGCGCGACGAGCACGGCTTGAAGGCGCTCGGTCTCGTTGGAGTTGAAGGGCGTGTAGAGATTGGGCCAGCCGAAGAATTTCGCCTGGTAGCCGGCAAACAGGTCCGTCTGCGAGGTCGCATCCGCGCGCTGCAGGCGGACATTGACCCGATCGAACTCGTGCTCGCCGTAGCGCACCACGCCATTCGACTCCGAATGCGCCACCGCCACATCCGCGCCGAAGCGCTGCGCGCCCGCTCCGGCAGAGGTCGCGTAGCCCTGATAAAGCTCCGCCCGGCGCAGCCCAAACTCGCCCGCGCCCACCGCCGCCGCGCCCGCAGTCCGCACCGGCCGCCAGCCGTAGCTGAGCGCGCCCACGGTGGCATTGGTCGCACCGAGCGCCAGCGCCGCGCCCGTGCGCACCTCCGGCGCCGTAAGCAGCGCGGGCGCGATCGGAATTTCCGCCGCGTAGTGCCCTGTCTGCGGGTCGAGCAGTGAAACGGCGCCGACTTGGAAGCCCGTGTTCTCGAAAATCCCGCCGCGGATCGTCACATCGGCCTGGGCCTCGGCGAGGTTGCGGCCCTGGATATCGACGCGCGGCTCGTAGCGCAGCACCGAGACCGGCATCGCAAACGTGCCCGCCGGCGTCTGGTTCGCCACACGCGGCGAATGAACCGTCACCTCGGGGAGGCTGACGGCGCCCTGCGCGAACAGCGCCACGGGCACGGACAAGAGAAGGGCGATCGAAACAAACTTCATCGCCGCCGGGGTAGCAGGCACAGGGGCAAAAACAAGCTTCTGTTTATATCATCAGATAATTTCAGTTAACAATGACCTCGGCCCGGGAAAAGAAAAACCCCGGCACTGGGCCGGGGTGGGAAAATGTGCGGTGGTGGCTGGGCGAAACCGCTCAGGTGTCGCCGTCGTTGCCGATGGCCTCGACCGGGCAGCCCTCGAGCGCCTCCATGCACTGTGCGATTTCTTCCTCGGTCGTCGGCTGCTTGTGCACAAACGAATAGCCGCCCTCGTCATGGCGCGTGAAGAAATTCGGGGCGGTCTCGCGGCAGAGATCGCAGTCGATGCACTGCTGATCGACGTAGAATTTGCCGCCTGCGTTCTGGTCCCATTTGTCTGCTTTGTTCGCCATAAGGAGGAATTAAGGATGCTGGGACAAAGCGATGCCTCCGCAGTGTGTCAAGCGGGCACCGCCAGCCGCCTCAAGCAGTAGCACCAACGTCCGCTGCTCCGCATCTAGGCGCGATCAATTCATGGAGGCGGCTTGTGTTCGGGCGGGCCACCGCTACGGTCCCGTGATGCTTGCCGAGCGGCCTTATATGCGGGGCGAATACCGTGGGGAAAAGACCTCGGCGCTCACATGGCTGTTGTCAGCTTTGGCGGCGGGCTTCCTCGTGCAGCTGTTTTTCAGTCTCATTTCGCCCGTTGCCGGCCCGGGACGCATCGAGCAGCTGGCCGGGCTGACCCCGGCAAACTTTCGCGCCACGTGGGGTCTCAGCCTGCTGACCCACGGCTTCCTGCACAGCACGACGTTTATTTTTCACGCGCTCGGAAACGGCCTCCTGCTTTGGTATCTCGGCCGTGAACTAATCCCCATCCTCGGTCCACGGCGGCTGCCCGGGCTGCTCATTGCCACCAATGTCCTCGGGGCCTTCACTTGGCTGGCCCTCCACTGGCAGCGGCCGGGCGACCTGCACCTCGGGGCCACCGCCGCCGTCAGCGGACTCTTCGTGGTCTTTGCCTGCTTCAATCCCGCGCACCGGATCGACTTCCTCCTCTTTTTTCTGTGGCCGGTTTCTTTCAAGATGAAGCATGCGGCCTTCGCGTGGCTGGGCTTCACGCTGCTCGGGTTTGTGCTGCACGAACTGCCCGCCACCGAGCTGCCGTTTCAACTGACGATTGCCCACTCCGCCCACCTCGGCGGAATGCTCGTGGGCTACGCCTATTTCCGCTGGGTCCACAACGCACCGTGGTTCAATCCCGAGGATCGCGCCGAAGCCTCCCTTCCCCGCTGGCTGCCGGTGCGCCCGGCGCCCCCGGCCACCGCCACCCCGCCGGTCGCGCCGGGCTTCGATCTCGCGCCGCCGTCTTTCACCCCCGCTGAACTCCGCGCCGAGGTCGATCGCATCCTCGATAAGATCGGCCTTCAGGGCCTCGCCTCGCTGACCCCCGCCGAGCGTCAACTGCTTGATGACGCCCGGTCCAAGCTCCCGCGCCGCTGATCTTTCCTCATCACTCCCCGAAACAATTTCCCGCCCCGCGCATCCCACCTTTCGCCATGATCTGCATCCTACGGCCGTTCGCCGCCGCTTTCGTCGCCCTCGCCGCCTGCACGCTCGTCCTCGGTGCCGACCGAAAGCAGTTCTCCACCTCGACGACCCTCGGCAACGAGGCCACCGCGCTCACCAAGCTGCTCGACGAGCTCCACTACAACCACGACGCCGTGAAGAGCGCCGACTACGCCAGCGTGGTCCCCGACTTCATGAGCGATCTCGACGGCCAGCGGCTGTTCTTCCTCGCCACCGACCGCGCCAAGTTCTCAGCCGAACTCGGCAAAAACATCTACTACAACGTCGCCTTCCTCGGCAACATCAACGCCGCCTACGACATCTTCTACGTTTACCAATCGCGCGTCGAGGCGCGCATCGCGTGGATCTTTGAGCAACTGAAGCAGGATTTCGATTTCACCGCCGGCGACACCTACCGCCGCGATCGTAAGGACGCCGAGTGGCCGGCCGACCCCGCCGCGGCGGACGACCTGTGGAAACGCCGGCTCAAGTTCGAACTCCTGGAGGAAATCCTCAACAAGAAGACCGTGGACGAGGCCAAGACCGTCGTCCGCAAGCGCTACGAGCGCATGCTGAAAAACCTCGGTGAAATCGACGGCCCCGAGCTGGCCGAACTCTTCCTCACCACCATCGCTAAGCTCTACGACCCGCACTCGAGCTACTTCTCCGCCTCCACCTACGAGGACTTCGGCATTCAGATGAAACTGAAGCTCGTCGGCATCGGCGCCGTGCTCGGCCTCGACGAGGACACCTGTGTCGTGAAGGAGATCGTCCCCGGCGGCCCCGCCGACCTTGAGCGCCAGCTCAAGCCCAACGACCGCATCCTCGCCGTCGCCGAAAAGGGCCAGGAACCCGTCGAGATCGTCGGCATGAAACTCCGCAAGATCGTAGAGAAAATCCGCGGCCGCAAAGGCAGCGAGGTCCACCTCACCGTGCAGCCCGCCGATGCCGCCGACAGCTCCGTCCGCAAGCAAATCGTCATCGTGCGCGACACGGTTAAGCTCAACTCCGCCCGTGCGCGCGCGGCCGTCTTCGACCTCCCCGGCGCCACGCCCGAGGCCCCCGTGCGCAAGCTCGGCGTCATCACCCTGCCCACCTTCTACAACGAGTCCGAGGAAGGCGACACCGACTCCGATCGCAGCTCCGCCTCCGGCGACGTCGCCAAGCTCATCGAGCAGCTCAAGGCTCAGGGCGTGCAAGGCATCACCCTCGATCTGCGTCGCAACGGCGGCGGCTTCCTCAAGGAAGCCATCGACCTCGCCGGGCTCTTCATCGCCAAGGGCCCCGTCGTGCAGGTGAAGAATTTCGCCGGCGAGCTCAACGTGGATGGCGACAAGGATGGCAAGATCGCCTACTCCGGCCCGCTGGCCGTGCTGGTCGATCGCTTCAGCGCCTCCGCCTCCGAGATCGTCGCCGGCGCCCTGCAAAACTACGGGCGCGCCGTCGTGGTCGGCGACAGTTCCACCCACGGCAAGGGCACGGTGCAGCAGGTCGTCGAGATGCGGCAGATCAACCGGTCATTCGCCTTCTCCCCGCAAAAGACCGGCGCCGTGAAGTTCACCATTCAGAAATACTACCTGCCGAGCGGCGCCTCCACCCAGCTCAAGGGCGTCGTGCCCGACATCACCCTGCCCTCCATCGAGGACTACCTCCCCATCGGCGAAGGCGACCTGCCGCGCGCGCTGGTCTGGGACAGCATCGCGACGAGCAAATTCGACGGCTCGCCGCTCGATCAGAAAATCCTCTCCCCGCTCAAAGCCGCCAGTCTCGCCCGCCAGGAAAAACTCGAGGAGTTTTCCTATCTCCGGAAGAACGTCGATTGGTTCAAGCAACGTCAGGAGCAGAAGCTGGTCTCGCTCAACCTGGAGGAACGCCAGCGCCAGAAGGCCAACGACGACGCCTTCCGCAAGGAGATGAAGGCCGAGAAGGAGCTGATCGCGAAGAGCGACTTTCCCTTCACACCTTTCTATCTCGGCGGCCCCCCGCCAAAGAAAATCAAGGCGCCGAAGAAAGAAGAGGACGAGGATGACGACTTCGATGCCGACGAAAACGAGACCTACCTCAAGGCTGACGTGCATCTCCGCGAAGCCCTCCGCATCCTAAGCGACGCCATCGACCTCGGCGGCAACCGCGACATGTGGGTCAGCAACCACGCACCGATCACGGCGCGGTCGGGCGGGTGAAGGGCTAATTACAGGTCGCTCAATGCCAGTGCGGATGAAATGACACAGCACTTGGAGCAGCCTTCATCTCCACCCAAACACAAACCGATCGCGCCCCGTCAGGTCTTGGCGTGATTCGGTGCGGGTGAAACCAGCCGCAGCCAGCAGCTCACGCAGCCGCGCGTGCTGGGCGATGCCTGTCTCCAGCGCGAGCAGGCCGCCGTCATTCAAATACCGCGGAGCGTCTGCAATAATTCGGGCGAGATGTTCGAGGCCGTCGCCGGGCGCCGTGAGCGCCATCGCGGGCTCGAAGCCACGCACTTCAGGCGCTGTTTCCGCTGTTTCGGATGCGGAGAGATACGGCGGGTTGCCGACAATCACATCGAAGGATTGGCCTGAGAGCGCGGCGAACCAATCCGAGGTGAGAAATTCGATCCGCCCGGCTGCGCCCGCCGTCGCGGCGTTTTCGCGCGCGATCGCGAGCGCCTCGGCGCTCACATCCACCGCCGTCACCGCCGCCGTCGGCAGCATTGTGGCCAGCGCGATCGCGATCGCGCCGGAGCCGGTGCCGAGGTCGAGGAGGCGCGTCGGCGGATTGGCCGCGCAGAGCGCGACCACATGCGCCACGAGCAGCTCGGTCTCGGGACGAGGGATGAGCGCGCGCTTGTCCACCTTCAGCTTCAAGCCGTGAAACTCCACCTCACCCACAATGTATTGCAGCGGCTCGCGCTGGCCGCGGCGGCGCACGAGCGGGCGGATCTTCTCCAGCTCCGCCTCCGCGAGCGGCCGCTCGAATTCCATGTAGAGCTGCATCCGCGTGCGCCCGAGCGCGTGGCCGATGAGCAACTCGGCGTTGAGCCGCGGCGACTCGATGCCCTTGCCGGCGAAGAACTCCGTCGTCCGCTTGATGATTTCGAGGACGGTGAGCATCTCAGTCGTCGTCCGTCGCCGCGGCGCGCGGCGTGAAGACGTGGCCGGTCAGCGCGGCGAGCTTCTCCTCGTAGTCCGCCTTCTGGAGCGCCGTAATCACAGGCTCGATCGCGCCCTCCATCACCTGCGGCAGCGAGTAGAGCGTGAGGCCGATGCGGTGATCGGTGAGGCGGTTCTGAGGGAAATTATAGGTGCGGATGCGCTCGCTGCGATCGCCGGAGCCAATCTGGCTTTTGCGAGCGGCGGCGTATTTCGCACGTTCCTCCTCCTCGCGGTGCTGCAGCAGGCGCGAGCGCAGCACGGCCATCGCGCTCGCTTTGTTCTTCTGCTGCGAGCGCCCGTCGGCGCAATACACAATCATGCCGGTGGGCTTGTGGATGATGCGCACGGCGGAGTCGGTGGTGTTGACGCCCTGCCCGCCCGGCCCGCTCGCGCGCTGCACGGTGATCTCGAGGTCCTGCGGGTTGATGTCGATGTCCACTTCCTCGGCTTCGGGCAGCACGGCGACCGTGACGGTCGAGGTGTGGATGCGGCCGTTGGCCTCCGTGACGGGCACGCGTTGCACGCGATGCACGCCGCTCTCGAACTTGAGCTGCTTGTAAACATCACTGCCGGTGATGAGGAAAATCACTTCCTTGAGCCCGCCGCGCTCGGAGGGGCTGCTGCTCATCGGCTGGATTTTCCAGCCCCGGCCGTCGGCATATCTCGAGTAGAGGCGGAACAGCTCCGCGGCAAACAGGCTCGCCTCATCCCCGCCAGTGCCGGCGCGGATTTCCATGACGGTGTTGCGCGAGTCCGTCGGCTCCGGCGGGATCATCGCGAGCAGCACGCGCTCGCGCAGATCGGCGCGGCGCTTTTCGAGGTCGGGCAGCTCCGCCACCGCCAGTTCGCGCAGGTCCGCATCGGCGCCGGCGCCCTTCGCCAGCGCGTGCGCCTCCACGATCTCGCGCTCGATGCGGGAGTGCGCCTCGTGATCGGCGACCAACTGGGTGATCTTCTGGTGCTCGCGGGTCACCTCGGCGGCGCGGCGGGCATTGGCGTAGAACGAAGGCTCCGCCATCTGCGCCGCGAGTTCGTCGAGACGGCGTTGAAAGGGTGCGATTTCGGGGAGTTCGTCCATGAAGTGCGAAGACGGCGGCGGGCGATTTGCGAATTGCTCGGGCCGCCCGTTGCTCTACGGATGGCGGCCAGCATCACGCGAGGCGATTTGCCTAGCGGTGCTGATCTGCAATGGCCACGACACTGTTCACTCAAAACACCATCGCCTGCATCTGGGATTTCGACAAGACGTTAATCCCGGACTACATGCAGTCGCCGCTTTTCCGGCGCTACGGCCTCGATGAAGCCACGTTTTGGGAGGAGACGAACAAGCTCGCCGGGCACTACCGCAAGCGCGGCTATCATCTCTCGCCCGAGATCGCCTACCTCAACCACCTGCTCACCTACGTGCTCGCCGGCCCGCTCGCCGGGCTGAACAACAAAATCCTCACCGAGTGCGGCGCGGAGATTAAGTTCTACCCGGGCCTGCCCGAGTTCTTCGGCCTCGCCAAAAGCTACGCCCGCGAGAAGCCCGAATATCAGAAGCACGACATCACGGTGGAGCACTACATCGTGAGCACCGGCATCGCGCCCATGGTGCGCGGCAGCGCGATCGCGCCGCACGTGGAGGGCGTCTGGGCCTGCGAGTTTGTCGAGAATCCTCTCCAGCCAGGCTTTCTCAAGCAGAAGGAACTCGGCCTCGAGGCCAGCGCCGAAATCGCCCAGATCGGCATGGTCATCGACAACACGACCAAGACCCGTGCCATCTTCGAAATCAACAAGGGCACGAACAAGAATCCCGCCATCGACGTAAACTCGAAGATGGCCGCCGAGGATCGCCGCATCCCGGTCCAGAACATGATCTACATCGCCGACGGCCCGAGCGACGTGCCGAGCTTCTCCGTCGTGAAGGGCGGCGGCGGCCGCGCCTACGCCGTTTACAACCCGGACAAACCGGAGGAGTTCGCGCAGAACGACCGGCTGCTCCAGTCGGGCCGCATCCACGGCTACGGCCCCGCCGACTATCGCGCCGGCTCCAGCACCGCGCAATGGCTGCGTCTGCATCTCCACCAGATCTGCGATCGCATCGTCGCGGATCGCGAGGCGGCGGTGGCCGCCAAGGCCTCCAAGCCACCGCGCCATCTCAATGCCACCCCCGAGGAAGAAGCCGCCAAACGGGCCGCCAAGGCGCCGAAACAGGCGAACTTCCTCGATTAGCCGAACCGCGGACCCTCGCTCGCCAAAAAGCAAAAGGGCGCGTCATGCGACGCGCCCTTGAAAATCAAGCCGGCAGTGTGGTCAGAGCCCCGACGGGCTCACGTTCGCCGACGGATCGATCGGCGCGAAGGGCGTGATCGTGGTCTGCGCCGGCTGCGAAACGGTGTTTTGGCCCGGCCGCGGCGGCGTGCCCGCCGGTGGCGTGGAGGTCAGCGTCGAGGAACCACCGGGGGTATTAATCTGAGTCGTGACCGAGCCGAGTCCCGCATTCGAAATCGTCGTGCTGGAGCTGGCGTTATTACCGGTGCCGGCGTTGCCCGCCGTCACGGTGGTGGTGACGACAATCGTGCCCGTGCCTGCGTTAGGCGTGGCCACGATGCTCACGACGGGCGGCGTGCCGCTGCCGGTCGCCGCACCCGCGGTCACCGCATTCGCGATGGTGGTGGTGATGACTCCGGCGCTGTTGCCACCGGTGCCTTGAATCGCTGCGGCCGCCACCACATCGCCGATGGCGCTGAGGAACCCGACCACGGTGCCGCTGCCGGCCCCGCCGGGCGCGATTTGCGCCACCGCTTGGGCCGCGCCCTGAGCGGCGGCGGCCGACTGCGTGAGGGTGCCGCCAGCGGCGGCCACGGCCTGCGCCGCCGCGCCGGTCACGGCGGTGATGGCGTTCAGCATCGTCTGCTGGCTCCCACTCGTGGCGGAGCCGGGAGTCACAATGGCTGAAACGAGCGTCTGCACCACAGCGCCCGCCTGGCCGGGGAGCGCCGTGACCACGGCCGTGGTCACCGCTTGGAGCATCGCGGTCGCGACGTCGGGGCCGCCCACCGCCGAGGTATTGGCCGCGACATTGGCGGCGACGATCTGGACGGCGGCGAGGAGATCGGCGGCCAGTTCGGGAGAGCCGGAGACTAGGGCCGCGAGGGCCGCGGCCGAGCCGGCATTATCAAGCGCCGCCTGCCCGTAGGGAATGGAGATCGGCGGCTGGCCGGGACCGAGATCGATCACGATGTTGCCATCGACGACAAAGGCCGATGTGCCCGCGGCCACGGCCGAAACGCCATAGACCGTGCCACGCGCCGCAGCCACGCCTCGCGGGGTCTTGATGCCGTATTTCGTGATCGCCTGCTTGGTGGGATCAAGGGTCGAGATGATTTTGCCCCGCTGGAGATCGAGTTCGGCCTGACGTTTGCCGGCATCGGCGCCGGCACTGAGGAGACGGAGACCGGAGAGTTTCACCAAAGAATTCTGGCGAATCGTCGCGACCGCACCGGGGAAGGTCTCGACATAGAGATCGACACCGGCGCGCGTCTCGATGGTCGAGCCTTCGACGACGGGCAGATTCACCGCCGCCGGGCTGCTGGCGCCCGTCGGGCTGGTGATCGTGGCCTGCTGCGGATTTCCCGTGATGCGGACAATTTTCGCGGTCATCTGGGCCAGCGCCGTGGCCGGCAGCAGGACAATGGCGAAGACACTGGCAACGAGGAGGGCGAAGGTCTTGCGGGAGGTTCTCATTGAGGCGAATTACGCGGGATGGCTCAGGACGTGCAATCGAGTAGCGGCATCAAGGGCTGGTATCAATAGGCAAAATGACACGCCATCCGCGAACGAACCACGGCACGCATGGCTCAGGCCACGGATTTTTTGCGAAATTATCACGTGTCCCAGGCCCATTGACTCGGCTCAGGGCAGCCTGGCCTGCACCAGCTTGCTCACGACACCAAAGTCGATGAGCGCCGCGTCCGGGTGCTGCTTCAGGGCGCCGATCACCTTGCCCATTTCCTTTTTCGAGGCCGCGCCCGTCTCGGCGATGGCCGCGCCGATCAGCGCATCGAGTTTCGCCGGATCGAGGGCTTTCGGGAGATATTTCTCGAGGATGGCAATCTCGGCATTGTTTGCCGCCACGAGATCGGCGCGGCCGCCTTTCTCGAACTCAGCCCGGGCGTCGATCAAGTTTTTCACGGCCTTGCGCATCGTCGCGATCACCAGCGCTTCATCGATGTCCTTGTTGGCATCCATCGCGGCGCGCTTGATCGCGGCATCGGCGGTGCGGAGGGCGGTGGTGGTCGCGCTGTCGCGGGCTTTCATCGCAGTGATGATGTCGGCGCGGAGGGTTTCGTAGGTCGTGGCCATGCGCAAAAATCGGATCGTGCATCGCGGGGGGCAACCGTGATTTCATGCCCTCACCCCTTCCCATGAAACCTCGCGCCCTCGCCTGCCTGTTAGCCCTGTCGTTCGCCGTGTCGGTTCAGGCGGATGTGCCATGGCTGCCGCCCGGCTTCCCGCCCAAGCCCGCCGCCGGCCCTGCCCTCACCCAAGGCAACTACCTGAAGCCCGAGCAAGGCCGGGCCGTGCTCGACGCGGCGCTGAAACAATTCCCCGACCGCGCGTCGTGGGAAGCCTACGCCGCGCACCTGCGCACGCGCATCCAACAGGGCGCAAACCTGTCGCCCTGGCCCAAGCGCACTCCGCTCAACGCCGTCGTGCGCCAGCGCCGCACCCACGACGGCTACTCGGTCGAGAACGTCGCCTTCGAGTCGATCCCCGGCTACTTTGTCACAGGCAACCTCTATCGCCCCCTTACCGCTCGCGGCCCCCTCCCGGTCATCCTCTCCACGCACGGCCACTACCGCGCGATCACAAAACCGGAGGACTACGACAACCACGCGCGCTTCTCGCCCACGATGCAGAGCCGCTGCGCCAGCCTCGCGCGCATGGGCGCGGTGGTCTTCTCGATCGACATGTTCGCCGCGGGCGAATCGATGGCGATCTTCGGGGCGGACGCCCACAAGCAACCGCTCGCGATCACCCTCCAGACGTGGAATGCGATGCGCGCGCTCGATTTTCTCCTCTCGCTCGAGGGCACGGATGCGACCCGCGTGGCCGTGAGCGGCGAGTCGGGCGGCGGCACGCAGACCTTCCTGCTGACGGCGCTCGACCCGCGCGTGACCGTGAGCGCCCCGGTCGTGATGGTATCGTCGTATTTCTTCGGCGGCTGCGCCTGCGAGAGCGGTCTGCCCCTGCATCGCAGCGCGGATCACTTCGCCAACAACGCCATGATCGCCGCGCTCGCCGCGCCACGGCCACTGCTCCTTGTCTCCAACGGCAAGGACTGGACCCAGCACAACCCCGAGATCGAGTTTCCCTTTCTCCAAAAAATCTACGCCTACCACGGCGCGCGCGATCAAGTCGCCAACGTCCACCTGCCCGACGAAGGCCACGACTACGGCCCGTCCAAGCGCGCGGCCGTCTATCGCTTCTTCGCGGACAAGCTGCGGCTCAACCTCGCCGCCGTGCAGGGCGCCGACGGCAAGATCGACGAGTCGCGCGTCACGCTCGAGAAGGCCGCGCAGCTGCGAGTCTTCACCGCCGAGTTTCCGATTCCGCACAACGCGCTGCATGATGCGGCCTCCGTCAGGGCCAGATTGATCAGCCTGCAACAATAGCAATAGGACCACGCCAGAGGAAGAAGGCGGCGAATCTGCGGGTCGCTGACGTCGTTCCAAGCGTCGGTTGCTTGCCAATCGCCTTTCCAGCTATCGCCAGGTTAGTCTGGTTCGGGCACTTCCACACTGCCCAGCGGTCAGCACATATTGGCATCCCAAAAAAATTGCCGAGCTGCATCCGCAGCCAGCTCCCTTCCCCCCCGCCCCTCTAGTTCCTTGCAAGCTAACACCACATCCATGTTTTGGTTTCCGCGGCTGGCGACGTTTGCCCTCGTCGTCGCGATGCTACGCTTGGCCGAGGAGGTCCTTCTCCCCATCGCCTACGCGTTGCTGCTGGCCTTTCTGCTGTCCCCGCTGGTCGTGCGCCTGATGCGCTGGGGCGTGTCGCGCGTCCTGGCGATCGTGCTGACGGTCAGCGTCGCGTTCGCGGTCATCGGCGCGATTGGCTGGATTGTGACCAGCCAGGTCATCGCGCTCACGCACGAGCTGCCGAAGTATGAAGAAAACATTCGCCTCAAAGTGCGGGCGCTAAAATCGCCCTTCTCGTCGGAGGTGCCGACTCCGATGTCCGAGATGGTCGCCAGCCTGCGGCGTGAAATAAAGACCCCGCCACCCGAATCTCCCGCGACTCCCGCCGTCCCCGCCGAACCCAAACCCGTCCCCGTCGAGGTCAAGGCCGTCGAGCCAACCCCGCTGGAATTCGCCCGCGACTTGGCGACTCCCTTCCTCAAGCCACTCGGCACCGCCGGGATCGTCGCCGTGTTTGTGGTCGCGATTTTGTTCCAGCGGGAGGATCTCCGCGACCGTTTCATCCGGCTGATTAGCCAGGGGAAAATACACGTGGCGATGGAGGCCGTGGACGATGCGGCGGGGCGGGTCTCGCGCTACCTCGGCATGCAACTCGTCGTGAACGCCGCCTTCGGCCTCCCGATCGCCGTCGGTTTGTTCTTCATCGGCGTGCCCAATGCGATGCTCTGGGGCCTGCTCGCGATGCTGCTGCGGTTCATCCCGTTCCTGGGCCCGTGGATCGCGGCGGCCTTTCCCATCACCCTGGCGCTCGCGGTCGATCCGGGCTGGACCATGGCCTTCTACACCATCGCCCTGTTCGTGATCATGGAGCTGATCAGCAATAATTTCATCGAGCTCCTCCTGTATGGAGCCAGCACCGGCATTTCCAATCTCGCCCTGCTGGTCGCCGCCGTGTTCTGGACTTGGCTGTGGGGCCCGGCCGGCTTGGTGCTCTCGACGCCTTTGACAGTCTGCGTGCTGGTAATCGGCAATTACGTTCCGGCGATGAACTTTCTCAGCACGCTGCTCGGCAGCGCGCCCACCGCCGAACCTCCGGCCCAATTCTATGAACGACTGCTCTCCACCGAGGCGGAGGAACTTTCCGACCTCGCGGCCCAGCACATCGCGAAGCAGTCGCTGGAGGTCTTTTACGAGGAAGTGTTCGTGCCTGCGTTGCTGCTCGCCGAGGAGGACCGCCACCGGGGCACGCTGCCGGAGACGCGCCAGCGTTTCATGTTCCAAGCCGCCCGCGACTTGATCGACGAACTCGAGCGCGAGGACGAAATAAAAAAACACCGGAAGCAGCCGCCGGCGCCCGCCCTCCCCTCGATCCCGACCATCGTGGGTTTGCCGGCCCGCGACGAAGCCGACGAAGTCGTGGCCCACATGCTTTGCCATCTGCTGCGCCGCCGCGGCATTCACGCCACCGTCACTCCGCTCACGGTCAAACTCGACGAGGCGTTCGAATCCGTCCGGCGCGCCGAGGTGCGCGCAACCTTCATTTCCGCCCTGCCTCCGTCGGCCGTCAGCGCCGCCCGCCAAATGTGCGGCCGGCTCAAATCCCGCTCGCCCGACAAGCCCGTCCTCGTCGGGGTGTGGCGCCATCGCGCCAGCCTGGAAGTGCTGGGCCGCCGATTGCTGTCGAGCCAGCCGGATCAAATTGTCACCAGTCTCCGCAGCGCGGTCGAGCAGCTCGAGGCGTTGATCCGCGGGGTGAGCGCGAGTTCCGCGGAGGATTCCCCCGCCGCAAATTCAAACAAAGAGCCGGGCCCAGCCGAAAAAATCACGGCCAAAGACCGCTGAGACCGGAGACCGCACGGCGGCGGCAATTGCGCCGAAATTAACCGGACGACAGCGCGGCCCCACCGTGCTAACGTGGCCGCATGAGACTGAGCCGCGCCACCATGTTTGCCCGCGTCCTGGAGAGCGACGCCTCGTGCAACGGCCGCTTTTTCTTCGGCGTCACCACCACCGGCATCTACTGCCTCCCCGCCTGCAAGGCGAGGAAGCCGAAACCGGAGAACGTCCGCTTCTTCCCCACCTGCGAGGCCGCCCGCGCCGCCGGCCTGCGCGCCTGCAAGAAATGCCATCCCGACGACTTCGCCCGCGGAGCCGATCCGGTGCTCACGGATGTCGAGATCCTCGTCGGCGAGGTGCGGGCCGCTCCGCAGGATTTCGCCGATGCCCGCGCCATCGTGCGCCGTTCCGGCTTCGGCCCGACGCGGCTCTTCGAGCTGTTGCGGCTGCACTATCACACGACGCCCGCCGATCTGCTCGTGCGCGCGCGGCTGGCCGCGGCGAAGACCCGGCTCATCGAAACCAAGGAAACCCTGGCGCACGTTGCGGCGGAGGCCGGCTTCGAGTCGCTCTCGGTTTTCCACGAGCACTTCCGCCGGCTCAACGGCCTCACGCCCGCCGCCTATCGCGCGCTGCCCTCGAGCCAGACCTTCACGATCGCGCTGCCCGAGGGCTATCCCCTCGGCTACCTGCGCCGCGCCCTGAGTCGCGACATCCACAGCGTGAGCGAACACCTCGACGGCGACCGCTACGAAAGCGCCATCCGCCTGAGCGACGGGCCCGCGCTGCTGCACCTCAACCTCTCACCCACCGTGATCGAGGCGGAGATCTCCGCCGGCTCAGCCGTCGAAGCCCACGCGCTCGTCGCGGGTCTCCTCGGCCTCGATCAGGATGCGGCGGGCTTTGCGCGCCTCGCCCGTAAGCTGGGGCTCGCGCGGCTCGTCGCCGGACGCCCGGAACTCCGCATCGCCCAGACGCCCTCGATCTACGACGGACTGCTCTGGGCCATCATCGGCCAGCAGATCAACTTTCCCTTTGCCTGCCTGCTGAAGCGCCGGCTCTTCGAGCGCGCAGGTGAAAAGCTGCCCAACGGCCTCATCGCCGCACCGACGCCCGCCGCCGTCGCCGCACTCGATCCGGCGGATCTGTTGCCGTTGCAATTCTCCCGCCAGAAAGCCGGCTATGTGATCGCGACCTCGCGGCTCATCGCCGAAGGCAAACTCGATCTCACGGCATTGCGCACGATGTCGGCCACTCGCGCGGAGCGCACCCTGCTGGCGATTCACGGGCTCGGCCCGTGGTCCGTGAACTATCTCATGATGAGAGCGCTCGGTTTCGCCGACTGCGTGCCGCTCGGCGACACCGGCGTCACCAGCGGCCTGCTCGACCTGCTCAAGCTCGACGAGCGGCCGGATGTGCCCGCCACGCGCCGGCTGATGACGCTATTCTCTCCCTACCGCAGCCTCGCCACGGCGCATTTGTGGCAATTCAATCAACCAATTCCGCCATGAGACAATTCTACGACACGTTCACCACGCCTCTCGGCGACTTCTCCGTCGCGCTCAACGCCGCCGGCTCTGTCATCGCCACCGCCTTCGGCGGCTTGCCCGAGCTGCGCGAGCGCTTCACCGCGGACGAAGTCGTGCACGACCCCAAGCGCGCCGCCGATGTGCGTCGCGAGATCACGGAGTATTTCGTCAACCAGCGCCGGCAGTTCACCGTGCCGCTGGCCGCGAGCGGCACCCCGTTTCAGCACAGCGTGTGGGCCGCCCTCCGCGCCATCCCGCCAGGCGAAACGCGGACCTACGGCGAACTCGCCCGTGAGATCGGCAAGCCCGACGCCGCGCGCGCCGTCGGCCGCGCCAATGCCACCAACCCCATCTGCGTGATCGTGCCCTGCCATCGCGTAATCGGCAGCGACGGATCACTGACCGGATTCGCCTTTGGCGAAGACATCAAGCAGCGGCTGCTCGAACTGGAGCGGACCCCGGCGTTTCGCGCCGCCTAACCCTGCGGCTTCGCCGTCGCGGCCTGATGGAGCGCGACGATGAAGCGCTTGAGCTTCGCCTCGTCCTTCACGCCGGGCGCGGATTCGACGCCGCTGTTCACATCGACGAATTTCGCCCCGCTCGCGCGCAGCGCCGCGCCGATGTTTTCGGGATTCAGTCCGCCGGCCAGAATCCAGAAATTCTCCGGGTGCGCCGCCTGCGCGCGCGCGAAGCCGACCCAGTCGCCCGTCTGGCCCGAGCCGCCAAAGCCCGCGGCGTGAAACGTGTCAAAGAGGATGAACTTCGCCGCAGCGCGCACGGCGGCGGGGACGTCGGTCCCCGGGGGCAGCTTTGGCGCGAGCCAGAGATGCTTGGCACCGACGAGCTGCGACCACGCGGCGAGTTGAGACTCCGGTGTCTCAAGCCGGTGGTGAATCTGGAAATAGTCGAAGCCCGCGTCCTTCTGCGCCGCCAGCGTTTCGAGCGTCGGCTCGACGGACACCGCGACCTTGCGGCGCATCGGCAGCCGCGGCGCCATCGCCTGAAACTGCGCGAGCGAGATGCAACGCGGCGACTGCGGATGAAAGATGAACCCGAGGTAGTCAGCGCCGCAGCGGTCGGCAAACTCCGCATCGACGAGCGAGGTGAGCCCGCAGACTTTGACTCGGATGCCGTCGATCATGGGGAATCAGCCCAACTTCTTCACCAGCGCCTCCACCAGCGCGTCGAGGCTCGGCGTCTTCGCCGTGAAATCGATCGGCATGCCGGCCTGCTTCATCGTCTCGCTCGTCTGCGGGCCGATGCTGCCGGCGAGCGGACGCTTGGCGTCCTTTGCCAGCTTCAGCGCGGCCGCCTGATCGACGAAGGACTGCACGGCCGACGAGCTCGCGAACAGAATCGCATCGGCGCCGCGGGCGCGAAAATCGGCCGCCGCGGGATCGCCGCTGAGGTCGGTCTGCTCGGTCTTGTAAACTTGCAGCCGATCCACGATCGCGCGGGCTTCCTCGAGCTTCTGCACGAGTTCCTCACGGTTGAGGTTGCCCGAAATCACGAGGACCTTGGCGCTGTCGAGGCTGCCGGTCGCAATGAGATCGTCGGCCAGCGCGGCGCCGGTCGCGACTTTGGGCTGGCACTCGATCTTGAGGTGCTTCGCGCGGATGGCGGCGGCCGTGGTGTCGCCCACGACGGCAAAGCGGAGCAGGCCGAGCGAGCGGATGTCGTCGTAGATGCGGTGAAACTCCTCGAAGAAAAACCGCACACCGTTGGCGCTCGTGAACACGATCCAGTCGTAGCTACCGAGTTCGGAAAGCACGTCATGGAGCGAGTGCTTGTCGATGTCCTTGGTCACGGTGATGAGCGGCAGCTCGATCACGGCGGCGCCGAGCGCGGCGAGCTTGGCCGCCAGCTCGGGCGATTGCTCGCGCGCCCGGGTGACGGCGATGCGACGGCCGGAGAGAGGGATGGAAGCACTCATGGGATCAGTTTCAAATCGTGCAGGATGCGGCCGGCGGCCGCCGCGGAATCGGCGAAGTCCTCGGGGCGGAGCGACACGCTCACGACGCCCACCGTCTCGTGAAAGAGGTGCAACATCTCGCCCGCCACGTGCGCGCCAAACGCCGTGTGGCAGCCGCCGCCGAGCGCCGCCTGAAAGGCCCGCTCCATCGTGACAGCGCGCATCGTGGGCGCATCGAAGATCGCCGAGAACTTGGCCGCGTCGTCCACGCGGCACTGCACCGCGATCGCGCCCTGCCCGACGGCGGGCACCATCTGGTCGAGATCGAGGGGCGCAAACTCCACGCCGGGCCAGGTGTCGATGCCGAGGCGCTTGAGGCCGGCCGCGGCGAGCACCGTGCCGTCGGCCACGCGCTGTTCGCCGATCTTGCGGAGGCGGGTGTCCACGTTGCCGCGGATTTCGGTGAAGGCCACGCCGGGAAATATCCGTCGCATCTGCAGCCGGCGGCGCGGGCTGCCCGTCGCGAGCAGGGCCGGCAGATCCACGCCGCTGCGCAGCACCAGCACATCACGCGGATCGGCGCGCGGCAGGTAGCCGCCGATGGCGAGGCCCGCCGGCGAATCGCCCGGCAGATCCTTGCAGCTGTGCACGGCGACATCGGCTTCGCCCCGCTGGAGCGCCGCCTCAAGCTCGCCGGTGAAGAGTCCCTTGCCGCCGCGCTGCTCGAGCGACCAGTCCGCCTGCTTGTCCCCGGTCGTCACGATGCGCAGCAGCTCGGTCTCGACGCCCAGCTGGTTGCGCAGGTGCGCCGCCGCCATCTCGGTCTGGGCGAGGGCGAGCGGGCTTTTGCGGGTGGCGAGGACGAGTTTGGTCATTGGAAAAACAGAAGGCGCAGAGAGCAGGTCTCCGCGCCTTCCGTAAACTGAGCCGAGGCCCGGATCAGGAGTAGGAAGCCTGCACGCCCTTGATGTTCTTCTTGGTCATCCAAGGCATCATGGAGCGCAGGTAGGCGCCGGTCTTCTCGATCTTGTGCGCTTCGCCGGCCTTGAGGAGCTTGTTGTAGTTCTTCAGGCCGCCCTTGTATTCGGCGACCCACTGCTTGGTGAACTTGCCGGTCTGGATCTCCTTCAGGATTTTCTTCATCTCGGCCTTGGTGCGCTTGTTCACGACGCGGGGGCCGCGGGTGATGTCGCCGTATTTGGCCGTCTCGGAAATCGAGAAACGCATGCCGGCGATGCCGCTCTCATACATGAGATCGCAGATGAGCTTCAGCTCGTGGAGACACTCGAAGTAGGCCATCTCGGGCTGGTAGCCGGCCTCGACGAGGGTCTCGAAGCCCGCCTGCACGAGCGCGCTGGCGCCACCGCAGAGCACGGCCTGCTCACCGAAGAGATCGGTCTCGGTCTCTTCCTTGAACGAGGTCTTGAGCACGCCGGCGCGGGTGGAGCCGATGCCCTTGGCCCACGCGAGCGCGGTCTTGAGCGCCTTCTTGGACTTGTCCTGCGCGACGGCGACGAGGGCGGGCATGCCCTTCCCCTCGGCGTAGAGGCGGCGGACCATGTGGCCGGGGCCCTTGGGGGCGACCATGATGCAGTCGATGTCCTTGTGGAGCTTGATCAGGCCGAAGTGGACGCTGAGGCCGTGCGAGAAGAGGAGGGTCTTGCCCTTCGAAAGGTTGGGGAGGATGTCGGTGAGGTAGGCGTCCGCCTGCTTCATGTCGGGCAGGCCGACCATCATGACATCGGCGCGGCGCACGGCCTCGGCGGTGTCGAAGACCTCGAAGCCGTGCTGCTCGGCGACGGCGCGGGACTTGGAGCCGGGATAGAGGCCGATGATGACCTTGCAGCCGCTGTCCTTCAGGTTGAGCGCGTGGGCGTGGCCCTGCGAACCGTAGCCGAGGATGGCGAGCGTTTTGTTGGCGAACACGCCGAGATCGGCGTCTTTGTCGGTGTAGACTTTGGCGGGCATGATGAAATTTGGATTTTGGATCTAGGGTTTTGGGTCTGGGTAAGGTGAGGTTCCTCAGCGCTTCAAGGCGAGCCGCCCGGTGCGGGCGAGTTCGATGATGCCGAAGGGCGCCAGGAGGGCGAGGAGCGCGGTCACCTTGTCGTCGGAACCGGTGAGCTCGATGATGAGGTTGTCGGCGGCGAGGTTGACGATTTTCGCCCGGAAGATGTCGGCGATCTGCACGATCTCGGAGCGGGTGTGGGTGTCGGCGCGCACCTTCACGAGCACGAGCTCGCGGTCAACGGACTGCCCGTCCTTGAAGTCGATCACCTCGACGACGTTGATCAACTTCCGCAGCTGGCGGATGCAGAGCTCGAGCTGCGCCTCGTCGCCCTTGAGCACGGCGGTGATGCGCGAGAGCGAGGCGTCGTGCGTGGGCGCGACGTTGAGGGAGTCGATGTTGAAGCCGCGGCCGGAGAATAGCCCGGAGACGCGCGCCAGAACGCCGAACTGGTTCTCAACGAGGACGGAGATCGTATGTCGCATGGAGGTTTTTGATGGAAAAATGGATGGTGGACGCTGAGGGACTCGAACCCCCGACACCCTCGGTGTAAACGAGGTGCTCTAACCAACTGAGCTAAGCGTCCGAGCCAGCGGGAAAGCAAATCCGGCGGCAGGCGCCTATGACAAGGAATTATTCGGGTATGACGGGCAGACGGACGGCCTCCGGCGCCGGGGGCCTTTGGCTCAGGGCACCAAATCAAACACCCCCACGCGTTTTTCCGTCTCGGCTGTGCCGTTGAGGAACGACAACACGACGTCGGACGCGGTCGCCACCAACTGCTCGTAGCGCCGCAAGTCCCACTTGGCCACGGGTTCGCCATTGATGCGCGTCACGAGATCGCCCGTCTGCACGCCGGCGGCGGCCGCGGGTGAGTTGGGCACGAACGCCGAAACCCGCCAGTAAGCCGGGGTCTTGCTGAAACTGACGCCCAGACTGCGCAAAGCGGGGCTCCGGATTGGCGTCCGCTCGTCGCGAAAAAACGTCACGCGATCCCGCTTCTGGTCGAAACTCACCGAAAAATACCGGAGCAGCCCGCCGCCGACGGCCGACAATTCGTCCGAAAGATCGACCATGGGCTCGTGCACCGTATGCGCGCCGATGGCCAATGTGCCGGCGAGCCGGCCCACCCGCCGCGTGCGCTGGCCGCCGAGCGTGCCGACCGTCCCTCCTTCGGTCGGCCCGGCGGAAAAGCGCGGCTCCAACCCGACCGGATTGAGGCTGAAGACCGCGTCACTGCCCGAGTCGATCAGAGCCAGAACCGTGCGATCGGCGATCCGCACCGGGATGACAGGGGTCTTGCGCGCGTCGTCGAAGGACACGACGGACCCCGGTAACAACGGCCGATCGCTCGCCGCCTGCAGGATCACGCGGGCGCCGGGATAATCGAGCGTGAGCACGGTCTCGCGGAAAAGCGGGAATCCCAGCACGCCGTCGATCTTCACCCCCAGGTGGGCGGAGAGCGCGGCGCAGTCATAGACGAGCACCTCGACGTCCTCGAACTTCGCCTCGCCGAGTTCGATCCGCCGCAGCGAGCCGCGCGGCAGCTCCGAGACGCTGCCGTCGGCCCCCGTCACGCGCACGCGCGTCGCCGCCGGGGCAAAGGGCTCGCGGCCCGGGTAGCGTTTGGCCAGCGCCGGGGTCACGAGCGTCACCGAGGAGCCCGTGTCGATCAGGAAGCGGTAGGGGCCGTTGCGGTCCCACTTGGCCTCGAGGAGCAGATAGTTTCCGATCATCTGGGCCGGCAGGATCACGAGCGGCGAACCGAGCGTGGTGCGTCCCGGCTCGGGCGGCCGGCGTCTCGGCATCAATGAACAACCGGCGAGCATAACGACGCTCGCGACGATCATGGCCTGGACAAAGGCGCGCCTCATTTCTCCGGCTTAGGCAAGCGCAGGCCCAGCACCAAGGCGAGCGCCGCGAGCAACGCGCCCACGACAAACACCGTCAGCGAGCCCCACACCCAAAACACCACGCCCGCCAGCACCGGCGTGAACGCCCGCGAAAGCGAACCGAGCGAGCGGAAAATCCCCAGCACGCGCCCCTGCTCCCCGGCCGGCGCATAGAGCGAGATGAGGCCCGTCGTCGCCGGGTTGACCAGACTCGATCCGAAAACCAAGACGCCCACGCCCACGTAGAGCTGCCACGTCGCGCCCGCGAGCCCCACGACCACGAAGCCCACGATCGCGGCGACGAGCCCGATCGCCAGCACCCGCACCTCGTCCACGACCTTGAGCAGCTTGCGCACGAGAAAGCCCTGGGTGAAAATCGCGCAGAGGCCGAGGAAGCCGAGCAGATAGCCGTTCTCCCGCGCCGCGTAGCCGAAGCGCTGCGTCGCGAGGAACGTGAGCGTCGCCTCCATCGCCACGAACGCCACGGAGAAGACAAACGCCACGAGGTTCGTCCGCCGCAGCGCGGGGTTGGTCAGGCCGAGGATGGCCGCGAGCGGATTGCGCAGCCGGGGCTCGCGCGACTCGGCCTTGGCCTGCGGGGAAAGCGTCTCGCTGAACTTCGCCGAGATCCACACGAGGTTCACCAGGCACATCGCAAAGGCCACGAGCGCCGGCATCGAGAACGGGTTGATGCCGAAACGCTGCAGTTCCGGGAATCGCGCCGCGAGATTCAGCTGCGCCGTGAACGCCCCGAGCATCGGCCCCGTGAGCAGCCCGAGCCCGAAGGCCGCGCCAACGAGGCCCATGGCCTTTGACCGCTCCTCGCGCGTCGTGACATCCGCCACCGCCGCCGTCGCGACCGAGAGGTTGCCGCTGAACGCCCCGCTCACCACGCGCGACAGCAGAAACACCCAGAACGATCCGCTGAACACCCACAGCAGGTAGCTCGCCGCCGTCCCCGCCACGGTGAACAGCAGCACCCCCCGCCGCCCGCGCCGGTCGCTGAGCGCGCCCCAGAAGGGCGCAAAGATGAACTGCAAGATTGAGAACACCGACGCCACCACGCCGCCGAACAGCACCGGCGCATAGCTCGCGATCCCGAACGCCTGCGCCAGTGCCTCGGTCTGGCCCACGACCCAGCCCAGCACCCCGCTCCGCCCCTCCTGCTCCAGATAGTGCCCGAGCAAATCCGGCCCCAGCGGAAACCCGATCGAAAACCCGATCAGGTCGATGTAGAGCGTGAGGAAGATGACGCCGAGGGAAAGTGGGCGGGCGGGAACAGGAGCGGCGACGTTGGACACGAGTGAAACGGCCACGAAAGAGCATCCCCGCCCGCACGCCAAGGCGCAAAGGGTGGATGGATTTGCAGTTTTCGCGGGAATGAAATCAGACTGCGCCCGACCTTCCCCACCCCGATGTCCCGAACCCCTGCCGCCCACCGGTGGAAAGCGATCCTGTTTTCCGCCGTCCTCGCGCCTGCACTGCAGGCGGGAACCTTCACCCACAATTTCAACTCGCTGGCGGCCGACACGCCCAACGGCGCCATCAACACCGCGCTCCCTATCGGCGGCGGCCTGCTGAACGGCAGTGCGGCCAACGCCACGCTGATCTCGAACCGGAAGGACAACAACGGCACCGGCACCGTCAACGTCGGCATCGTGAAGACCGGTATCGGCACCGGCAGCGCCACCGCCCTCCGGCTGGCCGACAAGGTCACGGGCAGCAGCACGGCCGCCCTCGTGCTGCCGGTGATTGATGCGAATGCCGTCGTGACGGAGTTCACCCTCACCTTGCGGCTCATGATGGACCGAACTGCGGGCGCGATCCCGGCCGATGGTTTCAACATCAGTTTCGGCCCGGGCCTGAGCGGCACGGGCGGCGCCGGCGGGCATGTCGCCGCCTACGGTCTGGTGGTGAACTTCGACACCTACCAAAACTCCACCGCCGATCCGCGGAGCATCGAGGTCTTCGCGGACGCCAATAGCGTGGGCAACTACCTGGCGACGAACCTCCCTGGCGGCAATTTTACCTACGATCAGACCTTCCGCACCGTGACCCTGCGCTGGGATGCGGTGAACGGTCTGGACCTCACCTACGATGGCATCGCGATTTTCACGCGGCTGCCCACGCCGGGATTTGTGCCGACGGTGGGCGGCAACTTCGCCCTGAACGCCGCCACCGGCGGCCTGATGCACGACGTGTTCATCGACGATCTCGCCGTCACCACGGTCACCACCGCCTCGGCGCCCGTGGCGACCAGCGGCGTGGTGATCGAGGAGATTATGGCGGACAACTCCACGGGCCTTGAGGACGAGGACCTCGACCGACCCGATTGGATCGACCTCTACAACGGCACCGCCTCGCCCGTGAACCTCTCCGGGTGGCGGCTCGATTACGTCGCCGCGGGAGCGGAACCCGTCACCTACACTCTGCCGAATCTGACCGTCCCCGCCTACGGCCATCAGATCATCTTTGCCTCGGGCAAGAACCGGTTCACCAACGTGCGCCCGCACGCCAGCTTCAAGCTGGCCAAGGAGGGCGGCACGCTGACGTTGCTCCAAGCCGGCGGCGCCACCGCGGTCCACTCGCTCACCTACGGGCCGCAGCAGGAGGACGTCTCTTTCGGCGGGGCGGGTGCGACGCAGACGACTGGATTTTTTGAAATCGCGACCCCTGGGACCACCAACCGCGGCCGCCAGGCCCCGGCCCGGCGCGCGCCGGCGCCGGTCTTCTTCAAGCCCGGTTTCTCACCGCTCACGGATCAGCCAAGCGCGGTGATTACCGCACTGATCACGCTCGGCCTTCAGCTCCCGCCCAATGCCCCGGCAGGCGCGGAGATCCGCTACACGCTCAACACCGCCGAGCCCACCGAGACCTCGGCCCTCTACACCGGACCGCTCGCCATCGCGGCTGGCACCTGCATCAAGGCCAAGGTCTACGCGCCGGGTCACCTGCCCTCCAAGACCGGCAACCGCGCGTTCATCTGGCTCTCCGACGCACCCGACACCAGCGCAACGGCGCTGCTCAACGTGGCCAGCAACTACAACTCCTCCGGCCAGCCCTTCAGCAGTCCGCTGCCGGTGCTTGTGCTCGACAGCTACCTGCGCAACGTCGACGCGCTCACCAATCCGGCGGGGCTGCGCCCGTATCGGTTTTCCCAGCTCGCCGTTTACGATGTGAAGCCGGGCGCCAACCGGGCCAGCTTCGCCAACCCGCCCGATCAAGTGCTGCGCGCCGGCACGCACGTCCGCGGCGAAAGCTCCTCCGGCCAGGCGCAGCGCCCCTATGCGTTGGAATTCTGGAAGGAGGACGAGGACGACGATCGCAATGAACCGTTCCTCGGGATGCCGAGCGACAGCGACTGGGTGCTCATGAGCCTCTATTTGGACAAGTCGCTCATGCGAAATTATCTCATGCAGCAGGCGATGCTCGACGCCAACGGACCCGGGGCCGGCGTGCGCTGCCGCTTCGTCGAGGTGTTCTTCAACCAAGGCAACGGCACCGTGGACTACGCCGACTACCGCGGCGTCTACCTGCTCATGGAGAAGGTCTCCCGCGGCAAGGAGCGGGTCGACGTGGCCAAGCTCAACGACAGCATGAGCGATCCCGCGCTCACGAACGGCGGATTTATTTTCAAGAACGACAAGCTCCCCTACGACTACAAGATCAACGCCGCCTCCGTCGCCGCCGTGCCCGGTTCGAGCCGCGACTACGACATCTTCGATCCGGAGCCCGTGACCGCGGTCCAAGCCAACGCCCTCGTCGCCTGGCTCAACCGCATGACCGCAGCGCTGGCCGCGCCCGATTTCAACGTCCCCGCCAGCCCCAACTATTACGGTCGCTGGCTGCACGAGCGCAGCTTCATCGACCGCACCCTCTGGCTTGAACTCTGCAAGGAGGTCGATGCCTACACCTTCAGCTACTACTTCTCCAAGGATCGCAACGGCCCGATGACGGCGTTTCCGCTTTGGGACGTCGACCGCAGCCTAGGCAACGCCAACTACGCCAGCTCCAACTCTTCCTTCGGCATGAAGTGGTGGTCCGTCGGCTCCAACTACACCTACTACACGCGGCTGCATCAGGACCCTGAGTTTACCGACCGCTACTGGAACCGGTGGACGGCGCTGCGCCGCTCCCACTTCGCCAAGGACACGCTCTTCAATCGCATCGAGGACGTCTACCGCCTCCTCACCGACGGCAGCCCCGCGGCCATCGGCAATGCGGCAACAACCGCCACGATGGCGGTGCAAGTGCCGGCCGCGCGCCACTTCCGGCGCTTTCCCATCCTCGGCGTCAACATCAGCGGCCAGGCTGGGCAGGTGCACCGCACCACGTGGCGGCAGGAGGTCGACGCCCTGAAGAGCTGGCTCGCCGAGCGCCTCGAGTGGATCGACAGCGCGGGGCAACCCATCACCCCCACCACCCTCGCCGATCGTCTCAAGCCTACTGACGTGCTCAGTGTGACCTCCGGTCAGCCCGCCTATGGCGGCAGCGTGCCGGTCGGATTTCAGTTCCGCCTCCACAATCCCAACCCCGCCGGCGGCACAACCTACTACACGATGGATGGCGCGGACCCGCGGCAAACCGGCGGCACGCTCGACGGCTCCGCGTTGACGGCATCTACCAGCAGCGTGACGGCCACCCCGATTCTCGCCAGCGGTCAGACATGGAAATGGCTGCTGCCCAATGCCGTGCCCCCCACTGATTCCACGGGCGCGCCCTGGACGGCCGAGGCGTATGCGGACGGCACGTGGAATTCCGGCCTCGCGCCGCTCGGCTACGGCGAGACCACGGGCCTCGCGACCAACATTTCGCCCACTGCGCCCAACTACACCTCCTCAGATGCCGAACCTGGCCCGGCTTATTTCCGCACGACCTTCACCGCCTCCGGCACCGCAGCGCTCTCCGGAGTGCAGCTGGAAATCATGGCGGACGACGGCGCCGTGATTTATCTGAATGGCACGGAGATCGCGCGTGTGAATTTTCCGCTCGCCCCCACCCCGGCGACCTACGGGCAGGAAGCCCTCGGCCCCATCGATCCGGGCAACAACTATGTCCCGCTCGAAACCATGTTCGTCGCGGTGCCGTTCGATCGCACCAAGCTGCGCGAGGGCGTCAACACGCTCGCCGTCGAGGTCCACCAGGCAATCTATTCCTTCCCGCCCAACGCGGGGAATCCCTATCCCCGGAACGACTTTTCCGACCTGCGCTTCGACCTGCGGATTGTCGGCCACACGGAGTCCGCGCCCGGCCCCGCCATCGTGCTGAACACCCCGGGACCGCGCACCCTGCGCACCCGCATCCGGAACGGCAACACATGGTCGCCGCTCACGGAAGCGACGTTCGTCGTGGAGTCCGTGCCCGCCAGTGCGGCCAACCTCGTGGTCAGCGAACTGCACTATCACCCGCCCGATCCCACGCCCGCCGAACTGGCGGCGGGCCTCAACCAGGACAACGATTTCGAGTTCGTCGAGTTGATGAACATCTCGCGCACCACGGCCCTCGACCTCAGCGGCGTGAAGCTGGAGGAGGCGGTGGCGTTCGATTTCTCGACCGCCGCGCCGGCCCTGCGCTTTCTGCCGCCGGGCGGCCGGGTGGTGGTCGCGGAGAACCTCGCCGGCTTTGCGGTCCGGCTGGAGCCCGGCGCCCAGCCCACGGTAGCCGGCGCCTACATGGGGAATTTCTCCAACAGCAGCGAGCGCCTGACCCTCCGCGCCGCCGACGGATCGATCATCAAGCAGTTCACCTATCGCGATTCCTTCCCCTGGCCGGAGGAGGCCGATGGCAATGGCTCGAGCCTTGTGCTCAACAACCCGCACTCGAATCCCGATCACACGCTCGCGAGCAGCTGGCACGCGAGCACCCCGGTCGCGCTCGCCAAACCCGGCGCCCCGCCGCCGTCTCCGATCGTCGTGGCCCATCCCGTCGCGCAATCAGTCGTGTTTGGCGGAACCGCCAGTCTCTCCGTTTCAGCCAGCGGCTCGGGCGCGATGTGGTATCAGTGGTTCAGGGATGGCGCGCCGATCCAAGGCGCCACCAAATCCACCCTCGTGGTGAACATCGCCTCCCATTCGGCCGTCGGCGGCTACACGGCCGTCGTCTCCAACGCGGGCGGTTCCGTCACCAGCACCGTTGCGCCTGTCGGGGCGGTGAGCGCGAGCGCGCTTTCCAATCTCTCGGTCCGCGCCACCCTGGCCGCCGGGCAAACCCTCACCGTCGGTGCCGTGGTGGGAGGCGGCGCGAAGAACGTGCTGATTCGCGCGGCCGGGCCCGCGCTCAACGCCTTCGGACTGGCCGGGCTGCCGGATCCCAAGCTGGAGCTTTACGCCGCCGGCGCCACGGCACCGCTGGCCACCAACGACGACTGGCCGGGCTCGCTCTCCGGCGTTTTCGCGGCAGTGGGCGCGTTTGGTTTCCCGAGCGGCTCCAAGGATTCCGCCCTCGGCGCGACGCTCTCCGGCGCGTTCAGCGTCCAGGCCACCGGGATCGGCGCCGGCGTCATCTTGGTGGAAGCCTACGACACCGTCGGCGGCCTTTCCCCGCGCCTCGTCAATCTCTCCGCCCGCAACCAGGTGGGCACGGGCGAAAACATCCTCATCGCCGGATTCGCCCTCGGCGGGACCGGTGGCAAACAGCTGTTGATCCGCGCCGTCGGCCCGACCTTGGGCACGTTTGGCGTCCCTCGGCCGCTGGCCGATCCCGTGCTGTTGGTCACGGATGGCAAGGGCGTGACCGTGGGCAGCAATGACAATTGGGATGCATCGCTTGCGGCCGTCTTCATCCAAGTCGGGGCGTTTCCGTTCGCGACCGGCAGCCGGGACGCCGCGCTGCTCGTCACCCTCCCCGCCGGCGCCACCTACACCGCTCAGGTATCCGGCGCGGGCAACGGCACCGGCGAAGCCTTGGTCGAGATCTACGAGGTGTTCTGACGCCGCGCCGAATTCCCGCTTCTCACGAAGCGGGCCACCGGAGATCGGGTAGCCCGGCTCGTGAGAGCCGGGATCGCGAGTCCGAAACACCACTGCATCTCAAAGTCCCAGCTCCGCCCGCGTTTTCTTCGGCAACTTCGCGACAACGAGATCGTAGCTGCGCTGGATGCGACGCTCGAGTTCCGCGGCGGGCAGCGCCCCGAGGTCGCCGACGCGCACCCAATGGCGCTTCGCGCAATAGGGCGCCTGCGTGATGCCGTCGATGTCCGTGAGATCGTCGAACTCCTCCGGCGTGCACTTGAACACGACGCCGTCGATCGTCTCGGCGTCGAGCGCGATGATCAGAAACATCTTGCCCGCGACCTTGAACACGAGGCACTCGCCCCACTGCTTCACCCACGTGGTGTGCGGGAGCGAGAGGGCAAATTGCCTCAGCGCGGGCAGGCGCATGGGAACTGATATGAACGTTCCGTAGCTTCTGAATTGTAGGCCCGGCCGCTGGCCGGGCTCAACCGGCCGGCGGCCGGTTCTACAACCAAGAATTACATCCGATACGGCAACGGATGCCGCGCGGTGAGCACGGCCACACGCTGCTTCACGGCGTCGAGCGCGGCGGCCTCGCCGGGCGTGCCGATGGCGGCGAGCACGGTGTCGATGCAGCCGGCGATCTCGTCCATTTCCTTTTCGACGAAACCGCGAGTCGTGATCGCGGGCGTGCCGAGGCGGAGGCCCGAACCTTGGAACGGGCTGCGCGTCTCGAAGGGCACGGTGTTCTTGTTGCAGGTGATGTGGGCGAGATCGAGGGTCTCCTGCGCCTTCTTCGCGGTCAGCTCCGGGAACTTCGTCCGCAGGTCGATCATGAAGAGGTGGTTGTCCGTGCCGCCGGAGACGATCTTGTAGCCGCGGCTGATGAAGGCGGCGGCGAAGGCGCGGGAGTTCTTCACGACCTGCTCCGAGTAGGCCTTGAACTCGGGCTTGAGGCACTCGGCGAGGCACACGGCCTTGGCGGCGATCACATGCATGAGCGGGCCGCCCTGGCCGCCGGGGAACATCGCGGAGTCGATGGCCTTGGCGTGCGCGGCGCGGCAGAGGATGAGGCCGCCGCGCGGGCCGCGCAGGGTCTTGTGCGTGGTGGTCGTGACGAAGTCCGCGTGCGGCACGGGCGAGGGATGCACGCCGGCGGCGACGAGGCCCGCGATGTGCGCGATGTCGGCAAAGAGCAGCGCACCCACGCTCCGCGCAATCTCGCCCATGCGGGCGAAATCGATCACGCGCGAGTAGGCGCTGGCGCCCACGGTGATCATCTTGGGCTTCTCGCGCTGGGCGATGGCGGCGAGCTCGTCGTAGTCGATCAAGCCATCGGACTCGCGCACGCCGTATTGGACGAACGTGTATTGCTTGCCGGAGAAGTTGGCGGGGTTGCCGTGCGTGAGGTGGCCGCCGTGGCTCAGGTTCATGCCGAGGATTTTGTCCCCGAGCTGGAGCACCGCGGTGTAGACGGCGAAGTTGGCCTGCGAGCCCGAGTGCGGCTGGACATTGGCGTGCTCGGCGCCGAAGAGCTGCTTCGCGCGATCGATCGCGAGCTGCTCGATTTTGTCGACGTGCTCGCAGCCGCCATACCAGCGCTTCGCCGGGTAGCCCTCGGCATACTTGTTCGTGAGCACGCTGCCCTGCGCCTCCATCACCGCGGGGTAGGTGAAGTTCTCCGACGCGATCAGCTCGATGTGGCTCTGCTGGCGGCCAAGCTCGGCGGCGATGATGGCGTGGATCTCGGGATCGAGGGTGCGGAGGGGAGCGGCGTTAAGGGACATTTTCGATTTTTGATGTTCGATATTCGATTCGGCTAAGCGCGGAGCAGGGCCGAGCTAGGATCGAAAATCGAGAATCGAAAATCAAAAATCACGCCGGCTTTCCGGCGATCAGCGTCTTAATGTGCGCGACGAGCGAGGGAATCGCCTCGACCATCTCATCGCGCGCCGCCTCATAGGCCCGGATTGGGCCGCCGTAGGGATCGCCGATTTCCCGCTCGACCGGGCCCGGGATGAACTCGCGGAAAAGGAAGAGGTTCGCGGGCACCGGGGCCCCCTGAAGCATGACCATCGCACGATGCGACTCGGTCATGCCGATGACCGCGAGCGCGTCATCGAGCATCTGCTGGGTGAGCGTGCGGCTGCGGTGGGCGGTGATGTCGAGGCCGACCTTGCGCAGCGCCACGACGGAGTTTTCCGAAACCGGCTGACCACCGCGGCCGGCGACCGCCGCGGAGACGACCTTCAGCGAGCGCAGCGGCTCGGCCTCGGCCCGGAGCGCATGCTGGAGGAGCGCCGCGGCCATCGGGCTTCGGCACACGTTGGCCGTGCAGACGACGACAATGGTTCCGAGGGAAGGCACGGGAAGCGAAAGGACAGGGTTTCGCGCGAAACGCAAAGCTGGAGTGGCGTGGCCGGCGCGGGGCGGCGGGCGCGATCGGCCCCGCGACGGGCGGGCCGCGGTCTGATCACCTCTTGTCGCCGGGGACCTTCAGGCCGAATTCACGCAGGAGGGGATCGATTTTCTTCACCTTCTCTGCGTGGGGCGTGGCGGGATGGATGCCGTTGTAGCGCACGGTGCCGTCGGGCGCGATGATCGCCATGTGCGGGATCCCGCGGACGCCGTAGCTCGGGTTGAAAACTTCCTCGTCACTGAAGACCACAGGCCAGGTCATGTTCCTCGCCTTCATGAACGCGGGCATCAGGCCTCGCTCTCGGTCGGGATCGCCCTGCGTGTTGATGGTCGCGGCCTCCAAATTGGAGACGCGACCTTGGATGCTGGTGACGCCGAGCACGATCACGTCGGCGTCCTTGTAGTGATCGACGAGCTGGCGCACCTGCGGGAACGAGGAGAGGCACGGACCGCACCAGGTGGCCCAAAAATCAATCACGACGACCTTGCCCTTCAGGGCGGACAGCGTCTTGAGGCCGGGTTGCGAGGACCAGTTGAAATGCAGCTCCGGTGCGGCTTTGCCGATGACGCCGGTCTTGGCACCGGCGGATTTCGCCTCCGCCTCGATGCCGCGCAGCGCACGGTCGGCGTTGAGGGCGGTGGGCGTGCCAGGGTAGTCCGTGGCGATGCTCTTCAGCAGGGCGACCGCTTTCGCGCTGTCGTCGAGCACCTGCGCAAACAGGGTGGCCTGCATGAAGACGATGCGCGCCGCGTCGTCGGTCTTTTGACCGCGGTATTTTTCGCGCAGAGTCTCGAAGCGCGCGAGTTCGGGCGCGAGCGTCTCCGCCGAGCCCTGGCCGGCGCGAAGCTTGGCCTGGATGTCGGACACCAGCGCCGTGAGATCGGCCGCGGCGTTCTGGGCGCGAGCCAGTGGCGCCGCGAGGCACGTGAGGGTGAACAGGGTGGCGATCAGGCGCAG
>JAEUHC010000017.1 GCA_016794785.1 Opitutaceae bacterium
TTTTTGAGGAGGCGGTTGAGGAGGACAGTGAGTTTTCGCATGACGGCGGTGAGGGCGACCTTGGCGGGTTTGCCCCGGTCGCGGAGCCGCTGGTAGAAGGCCTTGAGGATCGCGTTGTGGCGCACCGCGGCGAGCGCGGCCATGTAGAGCACGCGGCGCACGGCGGCGCGGCCACCGTGGATGTGGCGCTGGCCGCGGAACTGACCGCTGTCGCGATTGAGCGGCGCGACGCCCACGAGCGCGGAGGCCTGCGCGTCGCCGATGCGGCCCAGCTCGGGCACAAGCGCGAGCACCGTGAGCGCGCTCACCCGGCCCACACCCGCGACTTGCTGCAGGCGCTCGGCCTTGGCGGCCAGCTCCGCCTGGGCGGCGATGTGCGCATCGATGAGGCGGTCCAGCTCGGCGAGCTGCTTTTCAAGCTGCCGCTGCCGCGCGTGCGAGAGTCGCACCAGCACGGGCAGGCGCGCGTGCTCGCGGCGGTTGATCTCGTCGGTCACGAGCGCGACCAGTTCCTGCCGCGCGCGCACCAGCTCCGCGAACTCGGCCTCGCCCGCGGCCGGCGGCGCGTCCGCGGCGGGCCGCAGCCGCTCGCCGTAGTCGCGCAGGATGGACGCGTCGATCGCATCGGTCTTGGCTAGGCGGCCGCAGGCGCGCGCAAAGTCGCGGATCTGCCGCGGATTGATCACGCTGACCGCGACGCCAGCCTGGTGCAGCGCCAGGACCAGGGCACGCTCGTAGCCGCCGGTCGCCTCGCAGATGACGTGGACCGCGCCGAGCGGCTGGAGCCGCGCGAGGAAGGCGGCGTGGCCCGGGGCGGTGTTGGGCGTGGACCAAAGGTGGTCGGGAAACTGGATTGCCAGCGTGAGCTTGGCGACATCCACTCCGATGAACTGGAGGCAATCTTGGTTCGGCATATTAAACTCCTTCTTGTCAGGCGAGCTGACGGCCTTCCGGCTGCCGCTCAGGCAACGGTTCGAGTTGCGCGGCCGGTGCGCCCCGCGCCGATCCTGCTAGCGCACGGAGTCAACGCTCCGAGAGCCAATCGATCTGACGCGAGGCGGGGAGGGGCGGGCGGCCGCCCGCCCCTCCCGTTCACTGGCCAAGGGGAGCTTGCTTTACGCCTCTCCCCTTGGCCAGTGAACCTACAAGAGCTCAGTCGAAAAAGAGCACGCATACGGCCGACGGCACGGTTGCGCTATGCGGCGTGCGCGTGAGGCGGCCGGTCTCGGCGTCGACGCGGAAGACAGTCACGAGTTCAGTGTCTTGATGGCCGCAGACGAGCCAGCGGCCATCGGGCGAGAGGGCGAAGTTGCGCGGATTTTTCCCGCCGGTCGGCACCAACTCGACCGGAGCTGGGCTCAGGGCGCCGGTGGAGGCGTCGATGTGAAAGACCGCGATTGAGTCGTGGCCGCGGTTGGAGCCGTAGAGGAAACGGCCGTTGGGATGCACCCGGATTTCGGCGGTGCTTGATGGCGCGTTGTAATCGGGCGGCAGGGTGGAGACGGTGCGCCGCGCGGTGAGCGCACCGGAGTCGGCCACATAGTCGTAGGCGGTGATGGTGTTGTTGAGTTCGTTGATCGCGTAGGAGTGGCGGCCGTTGGCGCCGAATTTGAAGTGCCGCGGTCCCGCGCCGGGCGTCGCGGCGACGTAGGGCACGCGCGCGGGCGTGAGCCGCGCCGTGGCGGAATCAAGCGCGTAGCTGAAGAGCCGATCGACGCCGAGATCAGCGACGATTACGTGGCGGTTGTCGGGGGAGACGGTGACGGAGTGCGCGTGCGGTTTCTCCTGTCGCGTGGGGTGTGTGCCCTGGCCGGTGTGGCGGACGACGCTGGTCGCGCCGAGGGTGCCGTCGGCCGCGATCGGCATCGCGGCGACAAAGCCTTCGCGGTAATTGGCGGCGAGCAGCACGCGGCCGGTGGCATCGACGGCGAGATGCGAGGGGGGCTGGGCCGCGGGCGAGACTGCGGCAGGCAACGGAGTCAGTGTGCCGCGTGCGGCGTCGACGGAAAATCCGGTGGCCTGCGCCGCAGAGGGATGGATGGCGTAAAGAAATCTCCGGTCAGGCGTGAGGGTGATCCATGCGGGGTCGGGCGCGGTGGCCGCCAGCACAAGGGCGCTGAGGGCGCCGGTCTCGCCGTCGAGCCGGGCGGCGTAGATGCCTTGGCTCGTGCCTTTGTTGGTGTAGGTGCCGAAGAAGATGAGGTGAGAGGAAGCCATCGGGTGGACAACGTGGAGCAACGGGGCGATGCACCGCAAGACCGCCGCGGCGCGGTCACGTCGCGGGGCGCGGCGGGGTGGCCACGATCAGGCGTCCGGCGATAGCTTCCTTGAAATGCCGCCGGCACATCGCGATGTAGCGATCGTTGCCGCCGATCTCGACCTGCGCGCCTTCGCGCACACCGCGGCCGTGGGCGTCGATGCGGAGGTTCATGGTGGCCTTGCGCCCGCATTGGCAGATTGTCTTCAGCTCGGTGAGGTCGTCGGCGATCGCGAGGAGCGCGGCGCTGCCGGGGAAGAGCTGGCCTTGGAAATCCGTGCGCAGGCCGTAGCAGAGCACGGGAATTTTCAACGTGTCGGCGATGTCGCTGCACTGCCACACCTGCGCGGGAGTGAGGAATTGCGACTCGTCGATGAGCACGCAGGCCACGGCGGCCCTGGCGTGTTCGTCCGTGACCCGGGCGAGGATATCGTCGGCGGCCGTGATGGGAACCGCATCGGAGGCGAGCCCGATGCGCGACTCGATGCGGCCGGGGCCGTGGCGGGTGTCGATGGCGGGGGTGAACAGCAGCGTGCGCAGGCCGCGCTCGCGGTAATTGTGGCTCGACTGGAGGAGCACCGTGCTTTTGCCGGCGTTCATCGCCGAGTAGTAGAAATAGACCTTGGCCATGCGCGAAGCGGACTGTGGGGTGCGCGAGCGAAAAATCCAGACTCGGTGTCGAAACAGCTCACGGGAAGAATCCTGACAGAATTGTCAGGCTGGAACGATTGCGGGCGAAAACCCGCGCGGATTGGTTGCCTGTCACTTGCCCCGCATCCAGCGCGGTTACCCCTGTTCAGCTTGGCCGGTGCAGCCTGTGCTGCGCCGCGCGATCCCAAGTCGCCGCTCCAACCTGTGGCGATACCAGCTGCTGCCTGCGGAGCATATCTCCGAACGTTTACCCCATGGCCTCTTCCAGCTCGTCGCTTCGCGTGCCAGTGCCAGAAAGATCCCTGAGCATTGAACCGTCGCGGGCGCAGGTGACGGACGCAGCCCAATCCGAAGCGCGCAAGCCTGCGCCTCGTTGGTTTGCCGTCATCGGCTGCGTGGGGCTCGCCGTGTATGCGCTTTTTCTCTCGCGCCACATGACTGTCGTGGCGGGCGGGTCGGATTCATCGGGTTACCTGAACAGCGCGCGGCTCTTCGCGGCGGGCGAACTCCAGGTGGACCTGCGCGTGCCGGAGGAATTTGGTGCGGTGGCGACCGTGGATCGGGCGCACTTCTCGCCGCAGGGGTTCGGCGTCTTTGAGGGCAACCTGCGTCTGCCACCTTCGTATCCCACGGGGCTGCCGCTGCACTTTGCCCTCGCCTCAAGGATCCTGGGGTGGACGGCGGGGCCGTTCTTCGTGCAGCTGCTCGCAGCCGTGGCCGCGGTGTGGCTGAGTTATTTCACGGCGCGAGCGATGGGCCTGCACCACACGCTCGCGGCCGCGGGCGCGGTGGTGCTCGCGACCTTTCCCGTCTTCATCTTCACGTCGATCCAGACCTTGAGCGACACGATGGCGACCACGTGGGCACTGGCCGCCGTGGCCTGCATGGTGAAGGCCCGGGGGGCGACCGCGTGGGCGGTGGCGGCGGGAGCGGCGTTTGCCATGGGCGTCCTGGTGCGCCCGACCAACGTGCTGATCGCGCCGGCGCTGGTGGTGTTGCTCGGGTGGAATGTGCGGAGGCTCGTCGCGTTCGGGCTGGGCGGGCTGCCGGGCGCGGCGTGGTTCGCCTATTACAACCACACCTTGTATGGCGGGGCGTTCAAGTCGGGCTACGGCGACATCTGGGCGTGTTTCGCCTGGGAATTCGGCTGGCCGACGGCGGCGCACTTCGCGGAGTGGCTGCTCAAACTGCTTCCGGCGGCCATGCTGCTCTGGCCGCTCGCGGCGCTCGCGCACCGGGCGACGCGCACGCGGGCATGGGGCGCGATGCTGCTGCTGTTTTCCGCGCATGCGGGCGTCTATCTTTTCTACAACGTGTCGCACGACACCTGGTGGTGCCTCCGCTTCATCCTCCCGGCGGTGGCGGCGCTCATCCTGGCCGGCCTCATGGGAGCGGAGGCGATGGCGCGATGGGCGGATCAGCTGGGCTGGCGCGGAGTGCGACCCACGCTCGCGGCGGTGCTCGTGGGGGGCGCGATCGCCAATTCATGGTATTGGACGCAGAACCTCTCGATCCTGCATGTGCCCGGCTACGAGCGGGCCTATGCGGAAGCGGCGGAGAAAATCCGCGGCCTCGTTCCGCCGAAGGCGATCGTGCTGTGCTCGGCGGCCAGCGGCACAATCTACTTCTACACGGAGCTGCCGACTCTGGTCTATGACTCGATCACGCCGCCGATTTTTGAGGAGTATGTGGCCAAGGCCCGGGGCGCCGGACGGGCGATCTACGCCGCCGTCTTCGACATCGAGGAGGAAGACGCGCTGCGGCAACGTTGCCCGGGCAACTGGCATAAAATCACCGCGGCGGGAAACCTCGGCATCTGGGAGCTGCGATGAAGCCCACATCACAACCTATCATGGCCCCTCGTCCTGCTGGCTGCACGCGTCGTCATGGATGGCGGCGGTGGCTGTCGTGGCGCGCGGCGTTGGTGGGCGTCATGGCGGCGACCATTTGGATTGTCCATTACCAGCGATGGACGCTGGAGAGCTGGACGGTGCCGACGGACTACTACGTGGACGCGATGGAGACACTCGCGCGGCTCAAGGCGGCTTCCGAAGGCGACATCGTGCCGCTGCGATCGCAAATCATCGAGCGGCTGGGGGCGCCCTTCGGCGCGAGCTGGAATGCCTATCCGACGCCTGACAAACCGCTGATGCTCGCCCTTGGCGCGCTCGTGCATCTGATCGGCCTGCATGAGACCGCCAATTTCGGGCTCATGCTGGCGCAGATTACTTCGGCGCTGGCGTTCTACTTGGTCGCACGATGGATGCGGTGCCGTTGGGAGTGGGCCGCCGCGGGCGCCCTGCTGTTTGCGTTCACCTATCACACGGTGCATCGCGGCCTCTCGCACTTCTCGCTGGTCTTCACGTGGACGGTGCCGCTCGGCCTGCTGGCGGTATGGCTGGTGGCGGGCAGCAAGCGCCTGGAATGGCGCAGTGCCGGCGCGGTGCTCTGCGGCGTGGCGGCGCTCGCGCTCGGCGTCTCCAATCCCTACAACCTATTGTTCTGGCTGCAGCTCATGGGCTGGGCGCTGGTGATCCAGTGGTTTGGCGCCCGCCGCCGGCTCAACTTGCAGATCGGGGCCGCGACCATCGCGCTGAGTATCCTGGCGTTTGCCATGATGCACGCGGAGAGCTGGCTCCATGTCGAGGATACGAATGCCCTCCCGTTGCTCGCCCGCAATTACGCCGGCACCGAGATGTATGCGCTCAAGCCGGTCGAGATGTTCATCCCGCCGGCGTATCACCGCTGGGACTGGCTCGCGTTTTTCGGCCACCGCTACACCCGCTGGTCGGGTTGGCGCGGGGAGGTGTTTCTGCCCTATCTCGGCCTGGTGGGGATCGCGGGGTTCGTGTGGCTCACCCTGCTGGTGTTGCGCCGGGTGGTGCGGCGCGAGCCGCTGCCGGGGCAGGCGCTTTCGATCGGCTGGGTGATGGCTTATGGCACGATCGGGGGAATCACCAACCTGCTCGCCTTCTACGGAGGCTTTCAGGTGTTCCGCGCGACGAACCGGGTGGTGATCTTCATCTCGGCGATCCTGCTGTTCTTCGTTGTGATTCGGCTCTCGCGCTGGACGGCGAACTGGCGGCCGGGCTGGAGCCACGCGATGGCGGCGCTCATCGCGGGGATTGGAGTGTGGGAGCAGATTCCGAAACGCGAGGGTGCGGCGGACATGAAGGCGCTCGCCGCCGCGGTGCAGGGTGACCGGCGGTTTGGCCGCGAGTTGGAGTCCGCCCTGCCGGCCGGCGCGAAAGTTTTCCAGCTGCCGGTGCTCGGGTTTCCCGAGGTTGCGACGCCCCACCAACTGGACGACTACGAACACTTCCGGCCTTATCTTGTCTCGAGCACGCTGCAGTTCAGCTATGGCGCGGCGAAATTCCGCGCGCGGAGCCGGTGGCAACGCGACCTCGAGCGCCGGCCGGTGGCCGAGATGGTGCCGCGCCTTGAGCAATACGGCTTCGCCGCACTCTACATCAACCGGAAGGGCTACAAGGATCGCGCGGAAAGCCTTCTGCACGACCTTGAGCGGATGGGCTACTCGCGCCGCCTCGAAAGCCCGCTGGGCAATCAGGTGGTCGTGTTCCTGCGCCCGAGCGATCGTCCGCAGCCTCCTCTGGGCGAGGAACTGACGCTCGGGCAAGGCTGGCATCTGCGGAGTGAGGCCGGAGTGCGCTGGGCCTACGAGGACGCGGCGCTTTCGTATTACAACCATCTCTCGCATCCTGTCGCGGTGGATATCTCCCTGTCGCTGACCGCCCGCGACCGGCGGGTGGTGGTCTTCGCCCATGAGAATGAGCCCCTGCGTGAGATCGAGCTGAGCCCGGAGCCGCGCAGTGTGCGGTTTGAGGGTGTGACACTCGCGCCGGGGGTGAATCGCTTCACTCTGCATTCACGCGCGCCGGCAGAACGGGATCCGGCGGGGCACAATCAGCTCCGATCGTTTGGGCTGAAGCAGTCGGCGGTTGCGCTGGCCTCAAGCGAGACTACTCCTCCGGTCGCACTCCGGCCGGGCCCGCCTCGTTCGGTCGATGCCCCGGCTTTGCTGGCTGCCCCGGAAGGCACGAAACTCTCAAGCGTAGAACGCTAGGCATCGCACCGGGCCTACGGCACCTCATAGATCTCAAGCAGCGCCACGCCGGTGGAGCCGCCTTTGCCGCGCACTTCGGCGGTATACGCGCCCGGCGCGACGGTGAGCAGCAGCACCGCATCCTCGGTATTGGTCGCCAAGGCGAAGGCGTTTACGCGTGAGCTCGCCGCCGTCACCGCCGCCGCCTGCGTGCCGGCGGCCCAGCGATCGTTGGAGGCCAGCACGGAGGTGCCGGAATAAATCGTGAGCACCGGATCGGCGAGGGCGTCGTTCACGCCAAACGCGCGCAGCGTGGGGCCGATGGCGCGAATCAGCATCCGCTTGTAGGCCGTGCCCGCCACGACAAATCCGCCGATGAGCACGTCGTCATTCGTGCCGACTTGCGCGCGCGTCGAGACGTTGACGGTGCGGCCGGTGGAATCGGTCTCATAGAGTTCGGCGAGGCCGATGCCGGGGCGGCCGCTCGGCGTGGTGGCCTGCAGGGTGTAGGCGCCGGTGCCGACGTCGATCACGAGGGCGGAGTCCGCGCTGCCGTCGGGCAGCGCAAAGGCCCCCGAGGCCTGGCCCAGTTGCGCCACGCGCGCAGCGCCGGGCCCGACGCTCCATCCATTGTTGCGGGCGAGCTCGCGGCCGTCCGACGAAAACACGGCGAGCTGAGGATCAGGCACCGTGCCGGGGGTGCCAAAGGCGGCGAGCGTCGGTCCGATCGCGCGGGAGAGATAGGTCTTGCGCGGCGAGTCGGCGACCACGACGCCCATGATCAACGCGTTTTCGTCGCGGCCGACGACTGCGCGGGTCGAGAGGTTGATGACGCGCGACGGCGGGCTCAGCGGCGTGGAAGCCGCGCCGCCGACGACAGAACTCCACGGGGTGCCCGGAAACGCATTCGCATCCGCGGCGCGATAGCTGCGGGCGTGAAGGTTGGCCGAGGCGGCGATGGTGGCGGGCCCCGTGACGACCGTGGCATTGGGCGCGATGTCGCCGCGCTCCGCCCGGGGATCGGAGCCATCGAGCGTGTAGGCGATCTGCGTGCCCGGTGGCACCGTGAGGATTAATTGGGTTCCGCTCACAGTGACGCTCGGCGGCGGCACGAACTGCGAGTCGATCCACCGGCCGCGGCGCGTCAGCCAGCTTTTGATGTGGGCCATTTCGCCGGCATGGGTGCCGCCGAACGTGCTGACATTATCGACCCAGCGCGCGGCATCACGGGCCGCGGCCTCCGGGCCGATGGCCGCGGCGAGTTGATCGGCGAGGGCCGTGAGATTTGCATCGGCAAACGCCTCGCGCCGCAGCGACTGCCAGCGGTCAATCCACTCCTGCCGGAAGTCCGGATCGGTGGCGAGGACGCCCCACCAGCCGAAATGCCACGGCTGCACCGCGCCTTCGCCTGACCAGAGGTCGGTTTGAAACGAGCGCTCGTCCTCACTCGAGCCCAGCGCCCGGTCAAAATCCCAGACCGGGCCGGCGACGAGTTTGCCGTTGCGCGGCTTGTAGAAGAAGGCGCTGCGCTCGAAGGCGTCGGGATTTGCGACGAAGGTATTCAGGATGTGGTGGTCGATCCACGAGGGACGATCGAGGAAGTTGAGGTGCGTGCGCGTCCGCCAGCCACTGGCCCGATCCCAATGCAGAGCGTTCTCCATCTGCTGGACGTAGCCGCGGATGTAGGCGCGTTGCGCGCTGGGGAGCCGATCCGCTTTGGGCGAGGCGACGACCACCGAGGAGAGGCTGTCGATGTCCAGGCCGTAATCGGTGGTCCAGGCATACTCGTTGGCATCGGGCTCATCGATCTTCAGGATGTAGCCGCCGGTGATGTCAGGTTCGGTTGTCGCGCTGGCCGAGACGCGGGAGATGGCGACCCGCTCAGAGTTGAACTCGATCTTGTCGGTCAGCGCGTAAACGCCCACGTAGGCGGAGGTGTCCAACGGCAGGCCGTCCGCATTCAGAAAAACCTCGACCGGCTGCGTTCGGGGCGCCCAGCGGCCGATGCGATTGCTCAACGCATAGACGAAGCTGTTGCGGAGGAACGAGGGATCGTAAAGCCAGGGCCCGATGAGCGACCACTCGTCGAACGGCCGCGAGCCGAAGAGCGCCCGTGCGGTCTTCTTGCGGAGATCGTTCAGAATCTCGACGTTGTAGTTCTTCTTGGGGAAATTGACCGAGGAAGAACCCCGCACCGCCACGGAGACGGGCGCGATAAATTCCGCGGTGGTGGAGAAAGGAGCCGCGCCGGACGACACGCCCGGAAAGCCGTAGAGCCATGCGGGCTGGGCGAGATCCTCCCGGTTCAAGCCGCCGTAGCCATGCTGCTCGATGACGAGGACCGGGAGCTTCGTCGTGAAGGCGGCCACGCTCTGTGGTCCCGTTTGCTGAAGGGGAAAGAACTGGGCGATGGAGGAGAGTCCCCGGCTCTTCAGATCGTCGGAGAATACGGCGGCGCGGATCAGGGTGGGGGTGGAGATGGACAGCGGGCTTTCGTAACGTGGAGAGTTTTCGGTGGGCTCGAGTGCCAGCGGTCCGGTCGGGCCTGGCGGCACGGTGACGAAACGGATGTGCTGGCCCGGACCGGCTCCAGACAGGGTCAACGCGAACGATCCGGTGAAAGGACCGCCGGGCCGCGAGAATCGCACCGTGGCGGCCAGCGACACCGCGCCGGTCGCAATATTGGCGGCGCCGGGGCTGGCGGTCGGGAAATACGCCACGGCCGTTCCGCCGCCGGCCTGGGGAGCGAGGCCGAAGGAGATGTCGTTCGTCTGGGACGGGTAGGTGGGGGCGTATTCGGAAACGACGGTCGCTCCGTCGGATTTGATGAGGCCGAGATACTCGCCTTCCGCCGCCAAGGCGAAGTTGGTGTGAAGCTCCGCGTCCGGATTGCGGCGGTTTTTATTCGAGGCAAACACAAGGAGGTAGCCGCCGGCGGGGATTGTCACCGCGGGAAACTGCCAGCGCGTCTTGTTCGTGGCCGTGTCGGTGAGATACCACCCGGCGAGGTTGACTGGGGTTGGATCCGGGTTGTGCAGCTCGATCCAATCGGAGAAAGCCTGATCCTGATCGGCGAGGGTGGCGGTGTTGCTGGCCATGAACTCGCTGATGAGTGGCTCCGCCCTCATCGCGGGCCGAGTGACGGTCAGCAGCGCAAGCAGCACGACGCTCAAACGGACTGGGACAGCGGGCAACCGCCGGGCAGTCGAATCGGGGGACCAAGAGCGAGGCGTGGCGCGATCCATGAGGGGATTGGGTTTCTAGGGGAGACTAAAAGCGGGTCGAGCCCTGTCTCGGGCCGTCAGCTGACAAAAATGTCAGTTGGTGCTGGATTTTCCTTGTGGTCCATTTGGCCTGGCCCCCGGTGATTTAGGTCGCCTCGTCTTCGTGCGTGCGGACCGGCAGCCAGCATGAGGCGAGGGCGGCGGCGAGGGCGAGGCCGCCCGACCACAGCAGCGCGCCGCGGAAATCGCCCACCGGCGCGTAGAGCCCGAAGACCAATGAGGCCACCGCTGCGGCGACCCGCCCGATGTTGTAGCAGAAGCCCGCGCCGGTTGTGCGCAGCAAGATCGGGAACAACGGCGGCAGATACATCGTGAACAAGCCGAAGACGCCTGAGAAGAATCCGATCGCCGGGCACCAGAACCACGCCAGCGCCGCGAAGTCCCGAGGCACGGCAAACGCGCCGCCCATCGCCAGCGCGAGCCCGGCGAAAAGCAGGACGATGGCCGGGCGGTTGCCGAGGTGCCGGGCGAGGAAGCCCGCGAAGAAGTTGCCCGCGATCGCGAGGAAGTTCACGAGGAAGAACGAGGCCGAGATCAGCCGCGTGATTTCGCCGGCGGGCGCGCCCTCGGCCGCGAGCAGCTTGCGGAAATGCTGCGGGTGCCAGAACATGAAAAGCCACCACGCCGAGAGTCCGAGCGCGCAGACGAGCGTCGTGCGCAGGGTCGTCGAGGCGACGGCGCCGCGAAAAAGATCACGCGCGCGCGGTTGGGCGACAGTCACGGCCTGGCGCCACGTCTCCGGCTCGGGCACGTGCCGGCGGATCCAAAATACCATCAGCGCGGGCAGCACGCCCACGAGGAAGACCCAGCGCTCCCCGCCCGGCGGCAGCACGAGGCTGAGGATGCCGACGACCGCGGCGCCGAGCAAAATGCCGAGGTTGACGCCCGTTTGCAGGACCGCGGCCAGCCACGGCCGCCACGCGCGCGGCCACGTCTCCGCGAGCAGCGAGGCGCCCACCGCCCATTCGCCGCCGATGCCGAGCGCCGCGATGAAACGGAAAATCATCAGCTGCCACCACGTCTGCGCAAACGCGCACAACCCGGTGCAGACGGCGTAGGTGAGGACGGTGAGCGCGAGCGCCCGGCTGCGGCCGAGGATGTCGCCCAGCCGGCCGAAGAACGCGCCGCCCACGGCCCAGCCGAGAAGAAACGCCGCCTGGATGTAGGCGCTCTTTTCCTTCACGGCCGGATCGGCGGCGCTCGGCACGTCGAGCAGCTGCACCACGAGCGGGAGCGCGATGAGCGTGTAGAGATGGAGCTCGAGCCCGTCGAAGAGCCAGCCGAGCCACGACGCGATGCCCGAGCGCCACTGCTGCGGGGTGAGTTCGCGAAGCCGGGTGGCCTCGCGAGCCGGGGCGGAGCTGGGCAAAGACATGGGGCGGGCGAGTGCGACAGTGCGTGAACCAGCGCTCAAGCGAAATGGTGACGACTGTTAGCGGGTCAGATCGCTTCTGACCGAACCTGTGGGAGCGGTTTACCCCGCGACAAGTCGGGGCGTAAAGCCCCTCCCACAACCAAACTGACCCACTACCGGATTTAGCCAGCTTGACCCGACGATTGCCGGACGCATTCACTGCGGCATGAGGTTTCTCTTCCTCCTCATGATGGGTGCCGCGTCGTGCTTTGCCGCCGTAGACCGCGCGGCCGAATTGCAGTCTCTGAAGATGGCCTTCCCGCGCCACACGACCGGCGAAGTGACCGACCAGAGCGACCCGCTGGTCATCGAGTGCTACACCAAGTTCCGAAAAGCCGTGGACGCGCTGACCCTCGATACCCTTGCGACCGGCGTCGGCAAACTGCGCGAAGACATGGAGCGTGAAATCAAGCGCCACGAGACGCGCAACCGCGATAGCGGGCGCTCGGACTCGAACTCGAAAAGCAAGGTCATGACGCCCTCCATGCGCCATGCACTGGAGAAGAATCTCACCTGGATGAAGTCGCTTTTGCGGCCCTACGTTGCTCGGCTGGAGTCATTCCAGCGCGGGCGGCCGCAGAGGTAAGCGTGATTATTCCAACGTCACATCGCTTTTGGACTGTGATTGTGAGGAGTGCAGGGACGAAGCCATCCAGCTGGATTGCCACGGCGCGCGGCGCGCACCTCGCAATGACAAAGGACTAAAAGGAAGCGGACGTGGTATTACTTCATTCGCGCACACACGCGGTGGCGCGGGCAGGTGACGAAGTGGTCGTTGACCATGCCGGTGGCCTGCATGAAGGCATAGATGATCGTGGTGCCGACAAACTTGAAGCCGCGTTTTGCGAGATCCTTGGCGAAGGCATCACTCTCGGGCGTGCGGGTCGGCACATCCTCCCGCTGGCGGGGGTGATTCACGATCGGCGTGTGGTTCACGAACGACCACGCGTAGCGGTCGAAGGAGCCGAACTCCTTTTGCACGGCGAGAAAAGCCTGCGCGTTGGTGATAGCGGCGGCGATCTTGAGGCGGTTGCGCACGATGCCGGCGTCGGCGAGCAGGGTGGCGACTTTTTTGGCATCGTAGCGGGCGACTTTCGCGGGATCGAAGTTGTCGAACGCGCGCCGGTAGTTCTCGCGCTTCGCGAGGACAGTGGACCAGCTCAGCCCGGCCTGCACGCCCTCGAGGATGAGCAGCTCAAAGAGCGCGCGGTCGTCGTGGAGCGGCACGCCCCACTCGTGATCGTGGTAGGCGAGGTCGAGAGGGTTGCGGGGCCAGGGGCAGGTGCCGCGGGGCAGTGCGAGAACGGGCATGTTGCCGGCGAGCGTGGTGGGCGGATTTTGTGGGAGCGAGCTTGCTCGCGACAATCCGACGCGGAGTCGCGAGCAAGCTCGCTCCCACAGGAAACACACCGGTCGTTCGGGAAAATTCTGGAGCGCCATCGGGCGGAGCGTAGCGTCGGCCGAATGAACCGAACGGACCGGCTCGTCGCGATGGTGATGCACCTGCAAGGGCGCAGGCTCGTGCGCGCGGAGGACATGGCCGGGCATTTCGGCGTGAGCGTGCGCACCATCTACCGCGACATCGCGGCGCTCGGCGAGGCGGGCGTGCCGATCGCGGGCGAGGCGGGCGTGGGCTACAGCCTGGTCAAGGGCTACCACCTCCCGCCCGTGATGCTGACGGCCGACGAGGTCGCGGCGCTCTATGTGGGCGCGGAGATGGTGCGGCGGTTCACCGATGCATCGTTGAGCGCGCCGGTGGACGCGGCGCTCGACAAGCTCCGCGCCGTGCTGCCGCGCGATCGACAGGAGCATGTTGAGCGACTTGCCCGGCAGACTGTGGTGCTGGGGCGCCGGGGCGACATCCGGATCGATCCGGCGTCGCAGCCATGGCTGCTGGCGGTGCAACGGGGCGTGGCGCAGCGCCGGGTGCTGCGGCTCGCCTACCGCGGCGCGGGGCGCGCGGAGGAAACCGGGCGCGACGTGGAGCCGCTGGGGGTGATTTTCTACGGCGGTGCGTGGTATCTGGTCGCGTGGTGCCGGCTGCGCGCGGGCGTGCGGCACTTTCGGGTCGATCGGATCGTGCGGCTGGAGGCGCTGCCGGAGACGATACCGCCGCGGCCGGACTTCTCGCTCACGCGCCACCTCGAGGAGCAGCAGGCGCACGCGGAGACGATGCCGGCGCGGGTGTGGTTTGCGGACCGGGCGCAGGAACGCGCGCGCAGCGAGAGCTACGCTACGCTGGCCGGGGAGGCGCGGCGCGACGGGGGCGCGGAGTTCTCGCTCTATACTTTTTCCTTCGAATGGCTGGCGCGCTGGATCCTGTCGTTTGGCCGCGATGCCGAGGCGATCGAACCGGCGGAGCTGCGTGAACGGGTGCGCGCGGAGGCGAGCGATGTCGTGCGGCGACATGCGCGGCGCGGCTCCTGACAGGATGTTGTCACAGCGTGTGGTAGGCTGGGACCGACAACCCACCACACCCATGCTGCGCATCAAAGAAATTGCCTACACCGCCTATCCGATCACCGACCTCGCCCGCGCGCGCCACTTTTATGAAGGCGTGCTGAATCTCAAAGTCACGACCCAGTTCGAGCACGAAGGCCGCCACTGGGTCGAATACGATGTCGGGCCGGCGACGCTCGCGATCTCGAACATGTCGGCCGACAAGTGGAAGCCCTCCGCCGACGGCCCCGCGGTGGCGCTGGAGGTCGAGGCCTTTGACGCCGCAATCACGGCCCTGCGGGCCGCGAGCGTGACGTTCCTGATCGATCCGATGGACACGGGGGTGTGCCGGATGGCCATCATCGCCGATCCGGACGGCAACTCGCTCGTGATCCATCAACGGCGCGCGGCATGATCGGGCGCACGCAAATTCTCGGCAGAAATGGCCAAGGCACGGGGCGGACTCCGCTTCGTGCCTTGGTCCGTGCGCAGAAAAAAGGCGGCGAACAGAGTCGCCGCCCTGCCGCCGGCATGGCGGCCATCGCGAGGAGCATGGCCGCGGCGCTCCTGCGCCGCGGCGCCTCTCGGTTCACTGCGTCTTGAGGTAGGCGACGATGTCGGCCACGTCCTGTGCGCTGAGGCCGAGTTGCTCGGCGCTGAGCATGAGTGAGCGGCCCAGCGGTTGGCGGCTCGCGATTTTGGCGGCGGGAATCATCTGCGTGAGGCCGCCCATCGATTGGATGATGACGGGATTTCCGGCGCTGAGCACGACGCCGTGGACCTCGCCGCCTTCCCTGAGCTTCACATTGACGCCATCGAACCCGTGCGCGATGTCGGCCGAGGGATTGGTGATGGCGTTGATGACGACCTCGGTGGTCTGGCCCTTGGCGTAGCCGGTGAGGCTGGGGCCGTAGTCATTGCCCTTGTCGCCGATGCGGTGGCAGAGGAGACAGGCTTGCGCGGTGGTGGCGCCCTTGGCGGCGTCGCCCTTGAGCTTGGCGATTTCCGCGGAAGCAGGGAGCGTGGTGGCGGGCGCCTCGGGGACGATGCTGGGCGTGATCGTCACGGTGCCGGGATCGTAGAGGCCGCGGGTCTTGAGCTCCGCGTCGATGCCGGCATCCGGCCAGCGGAGATCCTTGTAGTTCATGAGCCACCACAGGGCGTGGGCTTTCACCATGCCGGTGGTCTTCTGCGCGAGGTCGAGGAGCGCGAAGGCGGAGGCCTTCGTGGGGATGAAACCGAGCGCCGTCACGGCCGCGAGGCGTTCGGGCTCGGCGAGGGCGGCGGCGGCGCGGGCGGCAAAGGCGGATTCCGCGCCCACGGGCGTGAGGCGCCAGATGAGGTTGGCGTAGCTGGCGGGCCACTTCGCCGCGTCGGCGCCGGGGGCCTGCTTGGCGAGGGCGGCGTAGATTTCCTTTTCCTTGCCGGTGCAGCCCGTGCCCCAGGCTTCGAGATAGGCGCGGTCCTTGCCGTCGTAACCTTTGGCGAGGGTGAGAAGGAGTTCGCGGGCGCCGTCGAGGCCCACGTCGCGGAGGGCGATGGCGACTTCACGACGGACGGCGGGCGAGGAGTCGTTGACGAGGGCCTTGGCGTGGGTGAGCACGCGGTGGTTGGCGCGACGCATGGCGCGGAAAGCCGCGATGCGCATCTGCGCGTCGCCGTGCTTCAGCTGTTCCTCGGTCTTGGCAAGGCCTTGCGGGCCGAGATGCGCGAGGAGAAACACGGCGCGGCCGCGCACGTAGGGATTCTCGTCAGTGAGCAGGGTGGAAACAGCGGGGATGGAGGCGGCGCCCGCGTCGCGGAGCTTCATGAAACCGAGCGCGCGCACGTGGACGGCGGGATTCTTGAGCGCGGCGATCTGGCCGGCGGTGGTGCTCAGGTCGATCTTCGGCGTGGTGAGTTTCTTGCCCTTGGGCGTGATGCGGTAGATCGCGCCGGCGAAGCTGCTGTCGAGCGCGGCGTGGCCGCCCGTGCGCGGATCAAACCAATCCGCGACGTAGATGGCGCCATCGGGGCCGACCGAGACATCGGAGGGACGGAACCACGTCTTGAAATCGTCGGCCCGGAGCTTGCCGCGCATGCCATCGATACCGGCGAGATCCTGCTCCTTGTTGGTCGTGAGAAACGCGAAGCGATCGAGCTTGTAGCCGGCGCCTTCAGCCTTGGGGAAGTAGCCGAACACGATGTTGCGCGAGGTCTCGCAGCTGAGGAGGGCGCCGCGCCATTTGGCGCCGAGGGCGTCGCCCTCGTAGAACACGATTCCGGTGGGCGCGCCGTTGCCATAGACATCGCCGGCGGGAATCACCCCGGGATCGTCCTGCCGCCATTCGGCGATCGCCGTGGTCTGGCCGGGTCGCCGGTCGGCGTTCCACGTGCGCTTGCCGTCGCGCGAGGTGAAGCCGAGGTTGCCGTATTCCTGGAGGAACGAGGTGCGGGCGGCGGGCGGGTCGTCGTTGTCGTTGTGGAAGACATCGCCGAAGGAGGTGATGGTCTGCTCGTAGCTGTTGCGGAAGTTGTAGCCGATGGGCTCGACCTGCGTGCCGTCGGGATTCATGCGGAACGCGGTGCCGCCGGCATAGACGTGGCCGTCGTCGCTCTTCTCGCCGGAATAGTCCGGCGGACGACGCTCGTTGGTGGGGATGCCGCCGCCGCTGCGCGCCGGATCGTAGAAGCTGCCGTTGCGGAAGGTGCGGCCGGACTTGTCGGTGAAGAGGGCTCCGGCGTTGCCGTGGTTGAAGTAGTATTTGCCGTCGGGCCCGAAGGTGACCGAGTGCAGCGAGTGGTCATGGTTGCGGCCGTCGAAGCCAGTGAGGAGCACTTCGCGCTTGTCCACGGCGGGGTCGAACTTCCCGTCGCGGTTCACGTCGGTGTAAACGATCAGATCGGGCGCGCAGGCGACGATGATTTTGTTGTCGATGACAGAGATGCCGAGCGGGGCGAGGAGGGCCTTTTCCTGCACGAAGACGCTGCTCTTGTCGGCGACTCCGTCGCCATCGGTGTCCTCAAGGATCATGATGCGATCGCCCTCGGGGTCCTTGCCGTTGTGCCGGCGGTAATTGTAGGCCTCGGCGACCCAGATGCGGCCCTGGGCGTCGATGTCCATGTTGGACGGATTGCGGAAGAGCGGCGTGCGCGCCCAGAGCTTGACCTCGAGGTCATCGGGCAGGGCGAACATGCCGGGCGGGATAAAGGCCTGCGGCGGATCGATGGTGGGCTGCGGGGCCTGTTTGGCGGTGGCAGGCGGGGCCTCGGACTGCTTCTTCTTGCCCTGGGCGATCGCGGTGGCCGAGGCGAGGACGAGGACAGCGAGCGCGCACGCGACGCGCCAGGACGAGGTGGGGAGGAGGATCATCGCCGCCACAAAAGCCGCGCCGTGGCGGGTGGCAATGACGAGTTTTTTAGGAAAAGGGATGCACTATAATATTCGCGGTGAGATGCGTTGAGGAATGCGCAAGGAGCAGAGGCAATTCTTGCGCTTGGAATCGCCGCCGCATCTGCCAACGTGGCGGCATGAACGATAAACGCGAGCGCATGGCTCAGGCCCAAGCCATACGAGCATGGCGGTTGGCCGGGCCGGCCCTCGATGCGCTGCGCTACGAGGAGATTCGCAACTGCGATGCCGCTGGCATCGCCGCCGTGATTCCGGCAGCGGATTTGCTTGTGCGGCTCGGCGTGGTGATTTCTGCGGAGACCGGGCTCGTCGAGCAACAGGCGTGGTTCGTAAAATTGCGCCATGCCAGATCTGCTTGATGCGGCTGCCGAGGTGGATGGCTTTTGCCGGCGCATGGGCTGGCGGCATTGTGTGATTGGCGGGATGGCGCTGCTCCGATGGGGCGAGCAGCGGATGACGAAAGACGTGGACCTCACGCTGCTTACCGGCTTTGGCGGCGAGGAAGTCTTTGTTCGCGCCCTGCTGGCGGAATTCGAGCCGCTGCCGGCCAACGCGATGGACTTCGCTCTGCGCAATCGCGTTCTGCCGGTGCGCACCAAGTCGGGTTTCAAGGCTGACATCGCGCTCGGCGGACTTACATTTGAAGAGAATGCGGTGAGGCGAGCGAGCGATTACGCTTATACCGACCGCGTCGTGCTACGCACCTGCACGGCGGAGGACCTCGTGGTGATGAAGGCCTTCGCCGCCCGGCCGCAGGATCAGATCGATGTGGAGGGAATACTCATCCGCCAGCAGGGCCGGCTCGACTGGCCCTACATCTACGAAAACCTGCAGCCGCTCGCCGAAGTGAAGGAAGCTCCCGAGATAATCTCCAGCCTTCGCATGCTGGAGCAGAAGTGGCGGAGGTAAGCTCTGGTCACAACTATCAGCTCCGCCGTCGCCGGTTTGTCCACGTTGTTCGAGGGCGGCTTATGGCAGACCGCGATGTGGCGGCTGTTGCGTCGCTAACTGAGATTGTGCGAGTAAATCAGCTAGCGGAGAAATAATGGCGCGGTCGTCAACATCCGGCGTGAAGGCCATCGACGGATGCACTGACGCAAGAATCACAGACGTGTGATATGGCAGATCATCAGCAACTCGGGCGAGGAGTCGTTTCATCGGCTTTCGGACACGAGATGGTTGCGGATGATCAATAGCCTCGCATCGTTGAATCAGGCGACCGGACTGTTCCAACGCTTCTTCAAATGGAGTCCACGCGGCCTTCGATAGAACCACTATCACGGCTGGTCGTGCCTCAGCCAACCGAGGCAACAGCATTTGCTCGAAGGCCATAAGGCGCCTCGCGTGATGATGAGCGCCTTGCTCCGCGATCGGGGAATTCTCAAACCCTAAGTTCATCAGTGCTGTGAGCTGGACCTGAACACTGGCTGCTCTCTCTGGGCTCAATCCTGCGGCTTGGAACGCCGCAATTCGAAGCAAACGCCAGTGTCTATTCCTTCGCTCCTTCAGACCGTCGTCGAAGATGATTTCACGCGCTTTTGGGCCGTATCCCACGAAATTAGCCTCAGTCCATGGGTCCGATGCGAGCCCGCGATTTCGTTTAGGGTCTTTGCCTGGCGACGGTCCCAACAATACGAGCCATGAGTTTGCCGCACCCCAATAGCCGAAAGGCCATCGCAATTCGCGCTTGGGCTCTCTGGCACAAATTTCGACAGCTGCTTCGTGGCGAACTATCGGCGAGAAGTCATACAATTCAGGCCTTTCTCTAAATGAATAGGCGCTTGCATTGGACATATGCAGAAATTTCGCTCCAGACGGTATTTTAGCGGTGTTGATAGTTGGTGCACTTGTTGGGCCGAAGTAGGCACCGATCGTGGGACTAGGTCAGCTTAACCAGCTCCGCCGTTGCCGGCACGTCCTTGATGATCTGCGACGGCTCGGGGCCGACGCCGAGGTAGCGGAGGTTGGGCAGCTCGGAGGCCGCCGGCCACGCGCGGCCTTCGTAGGCGACGTCGAGCGTGGCCTTCATCATGGCGGCGACGTAGCGCTGCGCGTTCTGCGGCAGCGCCGCGAAGTGCCGGATTTGCGAGATGTCCTCGGCCCAGCCGGCGTGACGCGTGTAAACGGGCCGCAGCGTCTTCCGGATGGCGTCGTTGCGCGGGACGTGGCGGTGGATTTTCCCGCCGGCATCCTGGTATGAAGTGCAGATGAGCAGTTCGCCGCGCCATTCGCCGGAGTGGGTGAGGGCGTCGGACTTGTTGATCATCACGTCCTGGAAGCCGCCGTAGCGGAGGGCGTCGCCTTTTTCCACGGCGTCGAACCATCCGACCATGCGTTGGCGGCCGGTGCTCGTGCCGAACTCGAGCTGCTTCAGCTTCGCGGCGAGCGGGTGCGCGTCGTCCATCTGCGTGAGGAAGGTGTGCGTGCCGACCTTGGTGTCGTAGGCCTTGGCGACACCGAAAGTGTGGATGCGCTGCACGGGGATGCCGGCGCTCTCGAAAAATTCCGGCGTGTAGGTGTGCGAGGCGGTGACGTTGGGCGAGAAGCCGTGGCGCTTGTCGAGCCAGTAGGCTTGGCCAAACTCGCCGATGATCGTGCGGCCGGCATGCAGCTCGCGGAGGATGAGCTCGCGGACCTCGCCGATGTTTTTTGCGAGGGCGGTGCCGGCCTGCCAGTAGGTCGCGGTCAGCGCATCGAGGTTGAGCGTGAAGGGCTGCGCGCCGCGGAAGCGCGTGAAGTCGAACTCGTCCTTGGAGAACACGCCGAGCTCGATCGCCTCGGCGTTGGCGCGCTGCTCGGCGGCGGTGAGCTTGTCGAAAAACGACGCCCACGTCGCCTCGCTCACGCGGCACACGTGCTGAATGGTGCGGCACGCGCGGTCGGCGCGCTGCGCGAGTTTGCGGGCGAAGTAATTCGGGCCGCCGAGAAAATCGGCAAAGGTGATCTGCTGCTGGCCGACTTCGTCGAGGTAGGCGGGCGTGATGCCGCGGCCGGTGGAGCCGCGCGGCTCCTCGGCGAGGATGTTGACGCGGTAGTCTTCCCACGCGAGATCGAGCAGCCGGTGCGTGAGATCGGAGACGAGCGTGCGCTCGTCGATGAGGAGTCGCGAGAGGATGGCGTGGCCCTTGCGCTCGAGGGGCTTGGTCTCCCACCAAATTTTGCGCGGGTCGGCGACGACGCCGCTGCCGATGCAGAGATGCGCGGCGTCGCGCACGACGACGCCGGCGGGGAGGAGGTTGAGCTTGATGCCGCCGGCGGTGTGGCCGGAGTTGGCGCCGCCGTTGACCTTGAGGACGACGGAGACGGGATGCGCGGTGCCGCGCAGCTCATCGGCGACCTCGGGAATGAGGCGGCCCTTGCCCTCGTCGCCGAGGGAGATTCCGACGTCGGCGATCAGCCGGCTGGTGAAAGGAAGCAGGGACATGGTGCGTGAAGTGCAACCGGCGCATCCGAGCCCCTGTTGCCGCGAAGGGAAAACGCGACGCGCCGGGCGAGCGCAAACAAATTTCCGGGCGATGACGCGGAGGAGCGGAGCGCGCCATCCTCGGAAAATCCTCGGCTCCGCGCGGCCGGTGCGCACGCTCGCTGCGATGCAACCCTCCCCGAAAGTCGCCGTCGTCACCGGAGCCGGATCAGGCATTGGCCGCGCGGTTGCCCAGGCGATGCTTGGCGCGGGCTATGCCGTGGTGCTCGTCGGGCGTCGGGCCGAGGCATTGGAAGGCACCGCGAAGGAGGCCGGCGTTCCCGCCGATCGCATCCTCATCGCTCCGGCGGACATCACCGATCCCGTGGCGGTGCGCGCGGTGTTTGCGCGCGTGCGCGAGCGGTTCGGCCGGCTCGATGTGCTGTTCAACAACGCCGGCGTGAACGCTCCCGCCATGCCGTTCGAGGATCTGCCGGTTGAGCGATGGCGCGAGGTCATCGACACGAATCTCACCGGCGTCTTCCTCTGTGCGCAGGAGGCTTTTCGCCTGATGAAGGCGCAGCGCCCGCGCGGTGGGCGCATCATCAACAACGGCTCGATCTCCGCGCACGTGCCGCGGCCGGGCGCGGCGGCCTACAACGCGGCGAAGCACGGCGTCACAGGGCTCACGAAGACGCTCATGCTCGACGGCCGGCCCTTCGACATCGCGTGCGGCCAGATCGATATCGGAAATACGGAGACGCCAATGGCCGGGCGCATGAAGGCGGGCGTGCTCCAGGCCGACGGCAGGACCGCGCCGGAGCCGACGTTCGACGTGAGGCATGTCGCGGACGCGGTGCTCTACATGGCGGGCCTGCCGCTCGACGCGAACGTGCCGACGATTACGGTCATGGCGACGAAGATGCCCTACGCCGGACGCGGCTGACGTGTGCGCGCCCGCTTCATTTTTCTGCGCACGCGACGCGGCGCGATCACACGCGATTGATTTTCGTGTTCGACATCGTGTTGTGATGCGGTCGTTTTATGATCGTCAACTCAGCCAGCATCCGCGCGGCGACGAGGCATTCTGCCGAATCGGTCCGGACGCACGGCCAATCTACCCACCATGCGAGACGAATACGTGCGAAGCGCCCTTGAGGTCATCGGCGATCCCAATGTGCTCATCAATGTCGTCTCGCGCCGCGTGAAGCAGCTCAAGCGCGGCAATCGCGCGCTGGTCGAGTCGCTCGAGAAGCTGTCACCGGAGGACACGGCGCTCCGCGAAATCATCGAGCGCAAGATCAGCTACGAACTGGCGACGCCCGCCGAGATCGCGGCGCATCACGGCTGATCCGAATCCGCTGCATCCACTTTCACCCGGGCATCCCGCCCGGATCACGCAAACAACAAAGAAGCCATGGCCACAAAGAAACCCGCCCGCAAAACCGTCCGTAAATCCTCCGCCAAGAAACCCGCTAAGGCGAAGAAGCCCGCCAAGCGCGCGAAGAAGTAACGCCGCCTTGCCGTCGGACGGCCGCCGTCCTGCGCTCCAGACGCGCAGGACGGCGGCACTTCGGCATGGCTGACTCGTCCAGTTCCCGGACAAAATGTGGAGGCCCGCTGCACGCGGGCGCAGCAATCCTGCGAAGATTGCCGCTTCGGCATCGCTTCACGATGCGGTGGCATATGCCGCAGCCCGAGACGAGGCCTGCCCCGGGTGCATTGACGTGAGTTCTGCACCCATGAGGAGAACGATTTCCCGCCTTGCCGCCTTGATGGTGATTGGCGGCACGCTGCTTTGTGCCCAGCCGCTGGACACAATCGCGGTGACAGATATCGATGGCCGTCCAAGGACACTTGCGGCGTTTAAGAGCCGGGTTCTGCTCGTCGTGAATGTCGCCAGCGAATGCGGGCTCACGGGACAATACGCGGGACTGCAGGCGCTGTTTGAGAAGTATGCCTCGGTTGGCCTCACGGTGCTCGGTTTCCCGTGCAACCAGTTCGGCGCGCAAGAGCCCGGCACGAATGCCGAGATTAAGAAATTCTGCGCGGCGAACTATCGCGTGACTTTCCCGATGTTTGCCAAGATCGAGGTCAAGGGCGCAGGCCGGCATCCGCTTTACGCGATGCTGGCGGGCAAGGCCGCGGCGTTTCCCGGCGACGTGAGGTGGAACTTTGAAAAATTCCTCGTCGGCCGGGATGGCAGGGTGCTGCGCCGTTTCGCGGCCGATGTGGAGCCCGACGCGGACGAACTCATCGCGGCGGTCGAAGCCGCGCTGGCGGCCAAACCGTAGCGCCTTTGCGTCTGCCTAGCGGGTGCCGGGCTGGGCGCTGATTTCGATATAGACTTCGGTCGCGCCGGTCTCGGCGAGCCGTTCGACGACGGCGCCGAGTTCATTGAAGGGGCGCACTTCCGCCGTCGCCGCGCTGGGTCCGATCTTGCAGATAAAGTTCCAGAGCGTGAAGCCCTCGGGCGGACGCCGATGGTGCTGGCGCCGCGAGTAGCGGTTGAGTTCCTGGCGAATCTTGTCGCGCACGCGGGCGGGAGCGAGGCGATCACTGGTGAGAGGAAAGGTCTTCTTCATGTGCTTTGGCACCAAAGGTGTCACGGTCGCGACGCCAAATGCAACGCGAAGGATGCCGGCGGGGCGGGCATTTTGCTCGCCGGGATGTGGCGGTTTGCCAAGTTGGGTGTAGCGTTACCATCCCCACTTTGAATCGTCTATCGGCCGTGCTTCCCCTTCCTGAGTCATCAGCGTCATTCTCGCGGCTGGCCGTGCTCGCCTGCGCGGTCTTCTGCTGGGGAGGTGCCGTGCTGCCGGCGGCGACGCCTGATGCGGCGGCCTCCTACCATGCCAGCGTGAAACCGCTGCTTGAGAAATATTGCTACGACTGCCACGGCAACGGCATCGGCAAGGGCAGTGTGACGCTCGACGAGTTTGCCTCGGACGCCGAGATGCTGGGAAAAAAAGATCTCTGGCTCGCCGCCCTGAAGAATGTCCGTGGCGGTCTGATGCCGCCGCGCGAGGAAGACGCCCCGCGCCCCACCACGCAGGAGATCGCGACGCTTGAGCACTGGATCAAATACAAGGCGTTCGGCATCGACCCGCAGAATCCTGATCCCGGCCATGTGACGGCGCGCCGGCTGAATCGGATCGAATACCGCAACACCATCCGCGATCTGCTTGGCTACGATTTCAACGCGGAGGCGGAGTTTCCAGCTGACGACACCGGCAACGGTTTCGACAACAACGGCGACGTGCTGACGCTCTCGCCGCTGCATCTCGAAAAGTATCTGGCCGCGGCCGAGCACATCATCGACCGCGCGGTGCCCAAGGTGCCCAAGCTCGTGCGCGAGCGCTCGGCCACCGGCCGGGATTTTCGCTCCACCCAAGGGGGCGCGGCCGGAGATGCCCTCAACGCCCGCCGGGCCAACACCGTGGCCCGCACATTCAATGTGGACCGCGCCGACCGCTACGAGGTCTCGATTGAGCTGGAGACGCGCGGTTCGTTCGACTTCGACGCGGGCCGCTGCGATCTCATCGGTCGCATCGACGGCGAGGAGCGCTTCCGTGAACGCGTCGTGTGGTCCGAGCCTCGGACACTCAAACACAGCTTTACGCTCGATTGGAAACCGGGCGCGCACACCGTCTCATTTGAAGTGGTGCCGCTGGAGCCGGTGGGCGCCAACGGGGCGTCAGTCGAAGCGGCGCCGAAAGCACGGACGCCTGCGCCGCGCCCCAGCTCGACCAGTGTCACGATGCGGATCTCCAATGTGCAGGTGCGTGGTCCGCTGAGTCCCGAGCACTGGATAACGCCGGAAAACTACGAGCGGTTTTTCCCCAAGGGACCGGCCCCGGCCGATGCCGCCGGCCGCGATCGCTATGCCGCGGAGTTGCTGCGGGACTTCACCACCCGCGCCTACCGCCGGCCGGTCGATGGTCGCACGGTCGAGCGACTCGCCGGCCTCGCGCGGGAGGTGTATGCCCAGCCCGACCGGACCTTTGAGGAAGGGGTCGGTCGTGCGATGATGGCCGTGCTGGGGTCGCCGCGATTTCTCTTTCGCGTGGAGGGGGCGGAGGCTGGCGCCGCGGGCGCCTTCGCCTTGATTGATGAGCACGCGCTGGCGTCGAGACTTTCCTATTTCCTCTGGTCGTCGATGCCGGACGAGGAGCTTTTCCGTCTCGCCGACCGGGGCGAGCTGCGTCGCCAGCTCAAGCCGCAGCTCACTCGGATGCTCGCCGATCCCAAGGCGCGCTCGTTCGTCCGCAATTTCACCGGCCAGTGGCTGCAGGCTCGGGATGTGGAGTCGGTGCCCATCAACATGCGTGTCGTGCTCGGGCCCAATGCGCCGAAGAATCGCGACGGGCGCATCGAGTTCGACGGCACGTTCCGCCGCCTCATGCGCAGCGAGACCGAGATGTATTTCGAGCACGTGCTTCGCGAAGACCGCAGCGTGCTCGAGCTGATCGACAGCGACTATGCGTTTCTCAACGAGCGGCTCGCCAGTTTTTATGGTGTGCCGGATGTCTCGGGGGACGAGCTGCGCCTCGTGAAGCTGCCCGCGGACAGCCCCCGCGGCGGTGTGCTCACCCAAGGCACGGTGCTCGCCGTGACGTCGAACCCCACGCGCACGTCGCCCGTGAAGCGCGGGCTTTTCATCCTCGAAAACATCCTCGGCACGCCGCCGCCCCCGCCGCCTCCCGATGTGCCGGACCTCGAGGAGTCGAAGGAGAAATTTGGCGACCGCGAGCCCCGCCTGAGCGAGATGTTGGCCGCGCACCGCAGCAATCCGCTCTGCAATTCCTGCCACGAGCGCATGGACCCGCTCGGTCTCGCGCTGGAGAACTTCACCGCGCTCGGGACGTGGCGCGACACCGAGGCGCGCCAGACGATCGATCCCTCCGGCCAGCTCGTCACGGGCGAGAAATTCTCGGATGTGCGCGAACTCAAGCGCGTGCTCGCGCGGGACCGGGCGATGGATTTCTACCGTTGTCTGACAGAAAAGCTCCTCACGTATGCCCTCGGACGCGGCTTGGAGCACTTTGACACACACACGGTCGATGTCATCGCCGACCGGCTCGCCAAGGAGAACGGCCGCATGTCGGTGCTCCTGACCGGCGTGCTCGAGTCGGCGGCGTTTCAAAAACTGCGCGTGCATTTGCCGCCGGAAAAGGCTATCACTTCCCACGTTCCCGCCCCGTCGCTTTCACCGGAGACCCGCCCATGAACCATCCTGCCCCTTCCCGTCGTCCCAGTCTGAACCGCCGCCAGTTCCTCCGCGGGCTGGGCGCGACCGTTGCCTTGCCGGTGTTTGCCTCCAGCCTGCGTCCGGTGGCCCGCGCCGCGGCGCCGCTTGCCGGCGAGGGCCTCGGTGTCACCGCCACCGGTGCGCCCCTGCGCATGGCGTTTGTGTATTTCCCCAACGGTGCGCTCCAAGACCATTGGTGGCCGACGGGGGAGGGGAGCGACTTCACCTTGGCCAAGACAATGGAGCCGCTCGCTCCGCTGAAGCGCTCGATTCAGATTTTGGGCGGCCTCGATCACAAGAACGCCACGGCCGGCAACGACGGTGCGGGCGACCATGCGCGCGCCAACGCCACCTTCCTCACCGGGGCCCGGGCCCGCAAGACCGACAGCGCCGACATCCGGGTCGGCGTCTCCGTGGATCAAGTCGTGGCGCAGAGGATGGGGCATACGACGCGATTCCCCTCCCTCGAACTCTCCTGCGACGCGGTGCGCAAGTCCGGCCGCTGCGACTCCGGCTACTCCTGCGCCTACCAATACAACCTCTCGTGGGCTTCGGCCACGACGCCCATGGCCCCGGAGGCGAATCCGCGCCTGGTGTTCGAGCGGCTATTCGGCGCCGGCGCGCCCGGTGATCGCGCCAGCAACTTTGCGGCGCGCCAAGCCACGCAGAAGTCGCTGCTTGATTTCGTGCTCGATGACGCCCGCTCACTGCAGCGGAGCCTAGGCCGCCGCGATCAGGAAAAGCTGGACGAATACCTCACCGGTGTCCGCGACATCGAGCAGCGCATCCAGCGCTCAGAAAAATTCGGCGCGTTGCCCGAGGTCCGGGCCGACACGCCCGCCGGCATCCCGGCCAATTATGGCGAACACATGGATCTCATGTTCGACCTGCTGGCGCTTGCGTTCGAGACCGACTCGACCCGCGTCTCGACCCTCCTGCTCGCCGGCGACGGCAGCAACCGCGCCTATCCGCAAATCGGCATCCCGGAGGGACACCACTATTGCTCGCATCACCGCAACAACGAGGAGCTGATGGCCAAAGTCGGGAAGATCGACCGTTATTACATGGAGCGGTTCGCGCGCTTTCTCACCAAGCTGAACGAGAAAAAGGATCTCGATGGCCGCACGATCCTCGACAACTCGATGATCGTCTATGGCTGCGGCAACTCCGATGGCAACCGCCACACCCACCACAATCTCCCGATCGTCCTGGCCGGCGGTGGCGGCGGCACACTGCAATCGGGCCGTTATGTGCAGATGGGCGGCGTGCCGATGAGCAATCTCTTCCTTTCGATGACCGAGCGCATGGGCGTCAAGGGCGTCGAACGCATCGGCGATTCCAGCGGTGCCGTGAAGGGCGTGTAGCGCGGGATAAGTCCAAGGAATCTCGCACTGGCGGTGGAACCTCGCCTAGGGGGAGAGGCGGGACTCCATGTATGGTAGCGCGTGGCTTCCGCCCGCGCAGGGTTTCGAGCACTTTATCCCGTTCGATCCGATCGGAAGCCTCACAGTCCACCATGCCCGCCCTGCCTACGGTTTTAGCAGCGGTGCAATCACCGGCTGCCACAGGGCGTAGCCAGCGGCGTTGATATGCAGCATGTCCTTCACGAAAAGATCCGGCCTCGGCTGGCCGTCGGCGCCGAGCATCGGAGTGTAAATGTCCGCGTAGGCGAGCCGCGGATCCTTGGCGCAGTCGGCGGCGATGAGGGTGTCGGCGGCGCGGATGTTGGCGATGTTCTTCCAGCGCGACGGACTCGGCTTGATCGCGATGAAGACGATTTTCGCCGTGGGCAGCGCCGCGTGGATTTTGGCGACGAAGGCGCGGAAGTCCGCGTGCACGCGCTCCGGGGTCTTGCCGGCATTGAGATCGTTGTCGCCGTCGTAAAGCACCACGGTCCGCGGGCGGTAGGGGAGCACGATGCGGTCGGCGTAGAACACGCTGTCGGCGAGCTCCGAGCCGCCGAAGCCGCGGTTGATGACCGGTAGTCCGGGGAAGTCCTCCGCCAGTATGGTCCACTTCACGATCGAAGAGCTGCCGACGAAGACAATGCCGCCGGGAGCCGGCGCCTGCTTGGCTTCAGCTTGCGTGAATTTGTCGATGGCGGCGGTCCATTTTTCGGGCGTGGCGAAGGCGCAAGACAGGGAAAAAAGGGCGGTGATCAGGCCAATCAGGGGCGAAGGGGTGTCATGCGCCGCCGATTTTGTCAGCCGCATGCTCGCCTGCAATCTTGGGGGAGGCCGTGATGACAGACCGTTGGGCAAACGATTTTCTTGCAGAGGCGAAGACATTAGCATCTTGATTTTCCCTGAGATCGCATGGGAGGCCTTTTTCCCCGATCCCAAACCGAACCCCAACTCGAACTAACCCAACGAAGCGGTCGCCGCTCACAACGCGGTAGCTGTGCCTATCTACCTATGACAACAACGACCCCACAACTCCGAGGCTGCCTGCGCATCGTCGCAGCGGCACTTACGTGGCTCTCCGCCACTTTGATGGCCCAGGCTCAAGGCACCGGCACCATCCAAGGCCGGGTTTTCAACCCGGCCTCCAGCGAATACGTGCGCAACGCCGAGGTTCGCTTGGAGGGCACCAATCAGGTGACCTACACCGAGGGCGACGGATCCTTCCGCTTCATCGGCGTCCCCGCCGGTTCCGCCACGATTTCGGTCAACTATTCCGGCTACACTCCGGTGAAGGAGACTCTTGCCGTCGCCGCCGGCCAGACTGCCGTTCGTGACATAAACCTCACGAGCACCGCGGCCACCGGCCCGACCAAGGACGGCGTGGTGCAGTTGCAGGCCTTCACGGTCTCATCCGAGCGGGAGGGCAATGCCAAGGCCATCGCCGCGCAGCGCGCCACGATGAGCATCACCACCTCCGTGGCGTCCGACATCTTCGGCGACGTCGCGGACAATAATGTCGGCGAGTTCCTGAAGTATCTCCCGGGCGTGGACCTCGACTACGTCGAGTCCGAGGCGCGTGGACCCCGCCTCGGCGGCATGGATGCCGCATATGTCGGCGTCACTTTCGATGGCATGCGCTCCGCCAGTGCGGATGCCAACCGCGGCGGCGGAGCCAATTCCCGCGCCACCTCGTTCGAGGGCTTCTCCATCACCGCCATCGAGTCCATCGAGATCAACCGCACCACGGCGCCGGACTCCGATGCCGACAATCCGGCCGGCACCATCAACATGCGCACCAAGCGCGCCTTTGACCGCAAGGGCCGCACGCTCGCCTACAACACGAGCCTCAACTTCAACGCCGAAGAGTTCACCCTTAACAAGACCGCCGGTCCCCGCGACGGCACCTCCTACAAGTGGAAACCGAACTACCAGTTCGACTACGCCGAGTCCTTCTTCGACCAGCGCCTCGGCGTGTTGTTCGGCGCCAGCCGCGCCAACTCCTACACCGAGCAATACATCGTGGGCATGGGCTACAACCGCACGCCCAACGCCACCGACTCGCGGCCCATGGTTGCCCGCCAGATCGACTTCAAGGATGGCAACAAAACCATCCTCAAGGACGCGATGACTTTCACCGCCGATTGGAAGGCTACCCGCAGCCTCGTGCTCTCCCTTACTGGCATCTACACTTACACCGAGGGTGAGTTCTGGAACCGCAATTTCACCTTCGTCGCGGCCAACGACAACGCCAACGTCAACAACGGACGCAACTCCGTCGGTGGCGATGGCATCAACACTGTCATTGCCCGCCGTGAAGGCACGGCCAACGCCGCCACGCTCAACAACGGCGGTGGCACTTCCGCCAAGTTGACCTACACCCGCACCTTCTCCCCCCGGTTCGAATGGAAGGAAGGCCGCTGGGTCGTGGATGGCGGACTCGGCTACAGCCGTTCGGTCAATAATTACGAGTCGCTGGAGCGCGGCTTCTCGAACAGCGAGGGCGGCGGTGTGGCCAGTGGGTGGACGGCCACGCGCCCCCATCAGGAATCGTGGGAGTGGACCATTCGCCAGAACTCCGGCGCCGATTGGTATGACCGCGCCAGCTTCACCGACACGAACACTCGCTCCGGCGGCACGCGCGTGAACAACGACAACCGCACGTGGATCACCGAGATTCGCAGCGCGCAGCTCAACGCCCGCTGGGCCGTGCCATTCCTCCAGCGCTTCCCGATCTCCCTCAAGGCGGGTGGCAAGCTCGCGGAGGAATCCCGTAACAATAACATCATCTCCGATTGGGATATCTGGTCCTACGTCGGGCCCGGCGGCAACACCGTCACGCAGAACCCCAACACCGGCGCTTTCCAAAATGTGACCTTCGGCAATTGGGGTAACCTCGGGCCGAAGTTCATCTCGCCGCATCCGTTCGATATGGGCACGACCAACGGCCTCACGGTGTTTAACATCAATGGCCAGCAGGGCATGCCGCCCCGCGTCAATCGCCAGGAGGTTCTCCGGCTCTTCCGCTCGAATCCCGAGCAGTTTGTCCACACCGGCACCCCGGAAAACTATTATACCGCGTTCTTCGCGAACCCGCGCGATTTCAAGCAGACTCTGACCTCGGGCTACGCCCAAGCCACGGTGCGATTCAGCCCCAAGCTCACCATGCTCGGCGGCGTCCGCATGGAAGAGACTGAGAATGCCGTGAAGGAATTCGATCCCCTCACGCGCGCGCAGATGATTGCCGCCGGCTATGCGGTCAACGCCCCCGGCACCGCCGGTGGCCGCGCCCTTACGCTCCCGGGCATCATCCACCAATACACCGCCAACCCCCGTGTCACCCGCGTCGGCACCTACCGGAATTATTTCCCGTCCGTGATGTTCAAGTATTACATCACGCCCGATTTTGAATTCCAGATCGGCTACAACAAGGCGATCTCCCGCCCGCCCATTGACAGCATCACGGGCCTGTGGGGCATCGATGAGGTCAACCAAATCGTGTCGGCGCCCAATGCCGCCCTGTTGCCTGAGTATCACAAGAAGATCCAATCGCGCTTCGCCTACTACTTCCGCGGGCGTTCGCCTGGCCAGCTCACGCTCGACCTCACGCAGAACAAGGCGACCAACTTCCGCCAGACCTTTGAGTTCTCGGCCGACGAGTTCGGTGTCACCGATCCTGATTTCGCGCCTTACCGTTTCCGCACGACGGTCAACAGCTCGGACGAGCAGACCTTCAAGTCCCTGGACTTCGCCTACAATCAGACGCTCGGCTTCCTGCCCAGCGAGTATCTCCGCGGCATCAACTTCAATGTCGCGGTCTCGCGCGCCTACGCCGACCGCCGTCGTGGCAATCTTGCGCCTTACCGCGTTTCGTCCCGCTTCAGCTACACCTACCGGAAGTTCAACGGCTTCATCGGCATGGTCCACCGTCCCGACACTCCCGCGAGCACGACCTACGGCGACTACTTCGGCAAGCAGACGCAGTTTGACGCCGCGATCAACTGGCGCCTGACCCGCAACACGACGCTTTACACCCAGGTGCGCAATCTCACCGGCAAGCCCGTGAAGTGGTATCACACCCCTCCGGGCGTCGTGGAAGGCCAGCAGCGCGTGCTGCGCCAGATTCAGGAATACGGCGCCAACTGGGTCTTTGGCGTCCGCGGCACATTCTGATTCCACCGCAGGTTTTATCAGTTCAAGCGCCGGCTGAACGCCGGCGCTTTTTCTTTGGCGTTGCGCGCCGATGCGTCCCCCGAAGCAATCATCCGCATGACCCGCAGTCGCACGCTTGTCGCCGGCCTCCTCCTCGTGGCCGCGATTGTCGCGACCTACGCGCCCTCCCTGCGCGGCGGCTTTCTTTGGGATGACGACCTGCACATCACCGCCAACCCCACGATCATTGGTCCGCTTGGCTTGAAAGAGATATGGACGACGGCGCGGGCGAATTATTTCCCGCTCGTGCTGACGAATTTTAAGGCGCAGCACGCGCTTTGGGGGCTTGAGCCGTTGGGCTACCGGATTGTCACGCTCGCGTGCCACGCGCTCGCCGCCGTGTTGCTCTGGCGCGTCCTGCTCCGCCTGCGCGTGCCGCCGGCCGGGGCCTGGCTCGGGGCCGCGCTGTGGGCGCTCCATCCGGTGCAGGTCGAGTCCGTCGCCTGGATCTGCGAGCTCAAGAACACCCAGTCGGCGGTATTTTTTCTAGCGGCGATTCTGTTCTGGCTGCGCTGGCTGGAGGCCCGTAGCCGCGAGCGTGAGCGAGTGGAGGGATTTCCACGCGCTCACGCTCGCAGCTACACGCTCGCCCTCCTCTGCGCCCTCCTCGCCGTGTTGAGCAAGCCCTCGACCGTCATGCTCCCGGTCGCACTCGCGCTCTGCACGTGGTGGCGGAGGGGCCGCTTCACGTGGCGCGATCTACCGCCGCTCGCGCCGTTCCTGGCGCTGTCCGCCGCCGTGGCGGGCTGGACGATCTGGGAGCAGAAGTTCAACTCCGGCGCGATCGGGCCGGAGTGGGCGCAGACCGGGCTCGAGCGTGTCGCCATCGCGGGGCGTGCGGTGTGGTTCTACCTGGGGAAGCTCGTCTGGCCGGAGCCGCTCATCTTCATCTACCCGCGCTGGTCAATCGATCCCGCGAATGCGGCTTCGTATCTCGGAGGCGTGGCGATCATCGCGGTGCTGGCGGTCTTCATCTGGAGGCGCTGGTGGGCGGTGGTGCTGGCGGCGCTCTACTTCGGCGCGCTGCTCTTTCCCGTCCTCGGGTTCTTCAACGTCTACTTTTTCCGGTATTCCTTCGTCGGGGATCACTTTCAGTATTTGGCCAGCATGGGGCCGCTGGCGCTGCTGGCGGCTGGGCTGGCGCGCTTGCCCCGCCGTTTCGCGATTGGCGCGGGCGGGGCGCTCGTGGCGGCGCTCGCCTTTCTCACCCTGCGCCAGATCCCGGCCTACGCCAGCAACGAGGCCCTCTGGCGCCACACCCTCGCGCGCAATCCCGCCGCCTTCATGGCCTGGGCCAATTTGGGCGATACCCTCCGGCTGGCCGGCCGCCCCAACGAGGCGATGGCCGCGTATCGTTCCGCGCTCACACTCCTCCCCGACGATGCCCCGGTGCTCAACGATCTCGGCAACCTCCTTGTCCTGAGCGGCCGCCCGGCCGATGCGGTGCCGCATTTCGAGCGGGCGCTCGCCGCGCGCCCCGGCTATGCCGAGGCCCATTGCAACCTCGGCAACGCCCTCCGCGATCTCGGGCGTGGCGACGAGGCGATGCGTCAGTTTCGCCGCGCGTTGGAACTCGAGCCCACCTACGGCGGCGCGCACAACAACCTCGGCATCCAGCTCGCCGAGACGGGGCGCTTCGCCGAGGCCGCGACTCATTTCGAGGCCGCCCTGCGCACCACGCCCGCCGATGCCAAAGTCCGCGAGAATCTCGTCCGCGCTCTTCATCGCCAGGCGCTCGGCCAAATTGCAGCGCAGAACTGGCCCGATGCCATCGGGCTGCTCCGACGCGCGGCGGACCTTGAGCCCGGCTCCGCGCCTGTCCGGGCGACGCTGGCCGTCGCGCTCGCGCAGGCGGGCCAACTCGACGAATCCGTGCCGCACTTCGAGGCCGCGGTCCGGCTCAATCCTCGTGATGCCGAGTTGCGGGAGAATTTCGGCCGCGTGCTCGGCGTGCTGCGCCGGCCGCGCGAGGCTTATGAGCAGCTGGAGGAGGGGGCGCGGCTCCGGCGCGAGGCCCCGCGCTGAGGACCGGCCCCACCGTCTTGCCAAGGTCGCAGTCATGCCCAGCGTCGAAATCATGCGCTTTCTCCTCCCCGGGCTCCTCCTCATGGCCGCATCTTCCTCCATCACCTTGGCTGCTTCGCCTTATCCCGCTGCAGAACGCGGCGCGCACACCGATTCCTATCACGGCACGACGGTCGCCGATCCCTATCGCTGGCTCGAGGATCTCGACTCGCCGCAAACGGCCTCTTGGGTCGCGGCGCAGAACAAGCTCACGTTCGGCTTCCTCGAAAAACTCCCGCAGCGCGCCAAGTTCCAGGCGCGGCTCACGCAGCTCTGGAACTATGAACGCATCGGCCTCCCCGTGAAGGAGGGCGGACGCTATTTCTTTTCCAAAAACACCGGCCTCCAGAATCAGGCGGTCTTTCATGTGCAGGAAAGCCTCACGGCTCCGCCGCGTGTCCTCATCGATCCCAACACGCTCTCCGCCGACGGCACGGTTGCCCTCACCGCGACGCGCCCCTCGCCCGACGGCAAGTGGGTCGCCTACGGCATCGCGGCGGCCGGATCAGACTGGAACGAATTCCGCGTGCGCTCCGTGGACACGGGCCAGGACGCGCTCGACGTGATCAAGTGGGTCAAGTTCTCCGGCGTCTCGTGGACGCGCGACAACGCGGGCTTCTTCTACTCCCGTTATCCGGCGCCGTCGGCCGAGGCCGGCACCGCCAAGACTTTCAGCGGCCTCGCCCACCAGCGCCTTTATTACCATCGGCTCGGCACGCCGCAGAGCGAGGATCGCCTGATCCACGAGGTGAAGGAGGAGCCCCGGTGGTTTGTGCGGGGTGGCGTCACTGAGGATGGGCTCTACCTCGTCATCACGATCAATCGCGGATCGTCGTCGGAGAATCTCCTGCGCTACGTCGACCTTGGTGACGCGCGCCAACCGCGGCTCGACGCGCCCGTGCAACCGCTCACCACCGAGTGGATCGGCGAGCATGGCGTCGTCGGCAACGACGGCGCGACGCTCTACGCCGTCACCAACCATCAGGCCCCGCGCAAACGAATCGTCGCCATCGACCTCGCGGACCCGGCGCCGGTGAAGTGGCGCACGCTCGTGCCCGAGAGCGCCGAGGTGATCGACACGGTCGAGATCGTGGGCGGCAAATTCGTGGTGAAGTCCATGCGCGACGCGAGCAGCCGCCTCTCCGTGTTTGCCAAGGACGGCAAGCCGCTGGGCGAGATCGCGCTGCCCGGCCTCGGCTCCGTCGGCAGCGTGAGCGGCCGCGAGGACGAGAATGAGTTTTTCTACAATTTCACCTCGTTTGCCCGCCCGACCACCAATTTCCGCCACGATGTCGCGACCAACCAGGGCGCGGTGTTTCAGACGCCGAAAGTCGCTTTCAACCCCGGCGACTACGAGACGCGTCAGGTCTTCTATGCCTCGAAGGACGGCACGCGCGTCCCCATGTTCATCACACACCGCCGGGGCCTGAAGCTCGACGGCGCCGCCCCGACGATCCTCTACGGCTACGGCGGTTTCGACATCTCGCTCACTCCGTCCTTCTCCGTCGCGAACCTCGCCTGGATGGAGTCGGGCGGCATCTTCGCGCAGCCCAACCTCCGCGGCGGCGGCGAATACGGCAAGGCTTGGCACGACGCCGGCACAAAGGAGAAAAAGCAAAACGTATTCGACGACTTCATCGCCGCGGCCGAGTGGCTCTTTGCCAATAAATATACGTCGCGCGAAAAACTGATCCTGTTTGGCGGGTCCAATGGCGGGCTGCTCGTGGGCGCCGTCATCAACCAGCGGCCTGACATTTGCCGCGTCGCGGTGCCAGCGGTGGGTGTGATGGACATGCTGCGCTTCCACAAATTCACCGTCGGCTACGCGTGGACCAGCGACTACGGATCGAGCGACGAAGCGGCCGGCTTCAAGTATCTCTCGGCTTATTCACCGCTGCACACGATCAAGGCCGGCGCGAAATACCCCGCCGTGCTCGTCCTCACCGCCGATCACGACGATCGGGTGCATCCGGCGCACTCCTTCAAATACGCCGCCGCGATGCAGGCCGCCGTCGCGACGGATCTCGAGCAGCGTCCCGTGATGATCCGAATCGAGACGAAAGCCGGACACGGGGCCGGCAAACCCACTTCGAAGGCCATCGAGGAAGCCGCCGATCGACTGGCGTTCGGCGCGTATTTCACGGGATTAAACTGACCGGTAGCCCGCCTCGTGAGAGGCGGGATGGAATGGACTGTAAGTCCCGTCGATCCCTGCTCTCACGAGCAGGGCTACAAACTCACTCCGCCGTCTTCGCCGCCGCGGCGGCCGCCTCGCGTTCGAATTCCTCGACCCGCTTCGGCGTCACGTAGCGGGCAAATTTCTCCATGAAGAGGTAGAACACCGGCGTAATGTAGAGCGTGAGGACCTGCGAGACCACGAGGCCGCCGCAGACCGCGAGGCCGAGGGTGCGCCGCGCATCCGCGCCCGCGCCGTGCCCGAGGGCGATCGGCAGCGTGCCGGCGAGCGCGGCGAGGGTGGTCATCATGATCGGCCGGAAGCGCACGATGCAGGCCTCGAAGATCGCATCCTCGGCGCTCACCCCGCGGGTGCGCCGCGCATCGAGCGTGAAGTCGATCATCATGATCGCGTTTTTCTTCACGATGCCGATGAGCATGATCAGGCCCACGTAGCCGTAGATGTTCAGCTCCTCGCCAAACGCCAGCAGCGTCACGAGCGCGCCGAAGGTCGCCGAGGGCAGGCCGGAGAGAATGGTGAGCGGGTGGACGAAGTCCTCGTAGAGCACGCCGAGCACGATGTAGATGACCAGCACGGCGATGAGCAGCGTCCAGCCCAGGCCTTGCAGCGAGCTGGCGAACGCCGCCGCGGTGCCTTGGAAGGTGCCGCTGACCGACGCGGGCAGCACCTCGCGCGCGATGCGCCCGATCTCGTCGGTCGCCTGGCTGAGCGCTGTGCCCGGCGCGAGGTTGAAGGTAATCGTGACCGCGGGGGTCTGGCCGAGGTGGGCGACCGTGAGCGGTCCGACCGATGGCTTGAACTTGGCCACGGCCTCCAGCGGGATGAGGTTGCCCGCGCGGTTGCGCAGGTGCAGCAGCGAGAGCGCCGCGGGATCGCGGAGGTATTTGGCGTCGAGCTCGAGGATGACGGCGTATTGGTTGGTCGAGGTGTAGATGGTCGAGATTTGGCGCGAGCCGAATCCGCTGTAGAGCGTGTCCTCGATTTGCTGCGCGGTAAGGCCGAGCGACGAGGCCTTGTCGCGATCGATCTCCACGATCATCTGGGGACTGGTGATCTGGAGATCGGAGTTCACGTCGATGAGGCCGGGGATCTCGCGCACACGGTCGAGCATCTGGGGCGTCACCCGATAGAGTTCATCAAGATCGGGGCCGTAGAGGGTGTATTGATAGACGGAGGAGGAGGAGCGCGAGCCGAGGCGGATGGCAGGCGGCACCTGGGGGAACACCTTCACGCCGGGGATGCCCGCGGTGGCGGCGCGCAACTGGCCGGCGATGACGCTGGCGTGCGGCCGCTTCGAGCGGTCAATCAGGCCGGCGAACATGCGGCCGGTGTTGCCGCCGCTGCTGCCGCCGCGCGGCGAGGAGCCGGTGAAGCCCGAGACGTTGTCCACGTAGGGATTCTGCTTCACGGCGGTCAGAACCGCGGTCACGTAGCGCGTCATCGCGTCGAACGAGGCGTCCTGCGGGCCTTCGATCGAAATGCTGAGGCGGCCGGAATCCTCGGTGGGGATGAAGCCCTTGGGCACCACGACGAGGAGCCAGAGCGTGAGGCCGACGGTCGCCGCCGCGATGATCAGCGTGGTCGCGCGCCAGCGCAGGGAGACGCGTAGGGTGCGCTCATAGGCGCGCACGCTCCACAGGAAGACATTTTCGAGCGCGGTGTAGATCATGCCGTGCTTCGCGTCGTGCCGCACCGGCTTGAGGAAACGGCTGCACAACATCGGCGTGAGCGTCAGGGAGACAAAGCCGGAGACCAGGATCGCCGCGCTGATCGTGACGGCGAACTCGTAGAGCAGCCGGCCCAGCACGCCGCCCATGAAGAGGACGGGGATGAAGACCGCGACGAGCGAGATCGTCATCGAGAGAATCGTGAACCCGATCTCGCGCGAGCCTTTGAGGGCGGCGGCCATCGGCGATTCGCCCTTCTCGACGTGGCGCATGATGTTTTCGAGCATCACAATCGCGTCGTCCACGACGAAGCCGACGGAGAGCGTGAGCGCCAGCAGCGAGATGTTGTCGATCGAGAAGTCGAAGAAATACATCACGCCGAACGTGCCGATGACCGAGATGGGCATCGCGACGCCGGGGATGACCGTGGCGGAGAGCGAGCGCAGGAAGAGGAAGATCACGAGCACCACGAGGATGATCGCGAGGACGAGGGTGAACTTCACGTCGTCCACGGACTCTCGGATCGAGACGGAACGATCGACGAAGAGCTCGAGGTTGATCGAGGCGGGCAATTGCGCGCGAAAGGCGGGGAGAAGTTCCTTGATGGAGTCGACGACCTTGATGGTGTTGGTCCCCGGCTGCCGCTGGATCGACAGCATGATGGTGCGGGTGTGCTTGTCGGCGAACGAGGGATCCTCGACGCCGTCGCGGAAGCGCGGGTCGAACCAGCTGCCGGATTTTTCGTTCTCCACGCTGTCGATGACCTTGGCGACGTCGTTGAGGCGGACGGCGGCGCCGTTGCGGTAGGTGACGATGATTTTGCCGAACTCCTCCGCGCGCTTGAGCTGGCCGGTGGCGACGAGGGTGGTGGACTTGTAGGTGCCGTCGACGACGCCGGCGGGGAGGTTGGGGTTGTTGGCCTCCAGGGCGGTGCGCACCTCGTCGATGCCGATGCCGCGGGCGGCGAGGGCCCGGGGATCGATGCGCACGCGGACGGCGTATTTCTGCGAGCCGAAGATGTTCACCTGGGCCACGCCGTCCACGGTCGAGATGCGCTGCGCGAGGATGGTCTCGGCCCATTCGTTGACTTCGGAGAGCGCCACGGTCTCCGAGGTGAGGGCGATGAGGAGGATGGAGTCGTCGGCGGGGTTGGATTTGCGCGCCGAGGGCGGATTGGGCATGTCGCGCGGGAGGCGGCGCTGCACGGCGGCGATGGCGGATTGCACGTCCTGCGCGGCGCCATCGATGTTCCGATCCAGGTTGAACTGGATTGAGATCGAGGTGCTCCCGAGCGAGCTGACCGAGGTCATCGAGTCGATGCCGGGAATGGAGGAGAACTGCTGCTCCATCGGCGTGGCGACGGAGGCGGCCATCGTCTCCGGGCTCGCGCCGGGCAGGCTGGCGGAGACGGAGATGGTGGGGAAATCGACGTTGGGCAGATCGCTGACGGGGAGGCGCTGGTAGGCCATCCAGCCGAACAGCGTGATCGCCGCGGTGATGAGGGTCGTCATCACCGGGCGACGGATGAAGGCTTCGGGAATGTTCATGGCGACTGCTTCTTTTCCTGCGACTTTTCGCCGCCTTTCTTCTTGCCGGTCTTGGCCGGGCCGCTGGCGGACTGTTTGATCTCGACGGGGCGGCCGGGGACGACGCGGAGCTGGCCCTCGATCACGACGCTCTCGCCCTCGGTGAGGCCGCGGGCGATGACGACCTCGCCGCCGTGGTGGCGTTCGACGGTGACAGGGCGGAGTTCGGCAGTCTTGTCGGCTTTGACCACGTAAACATATTGCCCGGTCTGGGAGGTTTGGAGCGCGCTGCCGGGCACGGTGAGGGCCTCGGGAGCCGCCAAGGTGACGGTGACGCTCACAAACTGCGCGGGCCAGAGCCGCTCGGCGGTGTTGGCAAAGGTGCCCTTGAGCCGGAGCGTGCCGGTGGCGGCATCGACGGTGTTGTCGATGAACGTCAGCTCACCGTGCTCGGGCGCCTCGTCATTGCCCGGCGGCACAGCGCTGACCTTGATGGTGCCGCTCGCGCGGTAGCGGTTGAGCGGGCCGAGGTATTGCTGCGGGACGCCGAACGTCACGTAGATGGGGCTGAGCTGGTTGATGGTGACGAGGACGCCGCCCGCCTCGTTGGCGCGAACCAGATCGCCTTCGCGCACGGGCATGTGGCCGGTGCGGCCGGCGAGGGGCGCGCGGATGGAGCAATATTCGAGCTGGAGCCGCGCGCTCGCGACCTTCGATTCGCCGGAGAGCGCCTCCGCCTCGAGGCTGCGGGCGGTGTCGGAGATTTTCTCGAACTGCTCCTTGGAGATCATCTGATCGGTGGAGAGGGCCTTGTAGCGCGCGACCTGAGTGCGGGCGGATTCGAGCTGGACGCGGACCTTGTGGAGGTCGGCCTCGGCGGTCACGAGGGCGTTCTGGAAAGGCCGCGGGTCGATCTCGAAGAGCAGATCGCCCTGTTGCACGCTCTGGCCTTCCTTGATGGCGATGCGCTGGAGCACGCCCGTGACCTGCGAGCGCACGATGGTCCCGCGGATGGGCTCTACGGCGCCGATGGCGTCGATCGCGAGCGGCACGGCCTTGAGGGTGGCGGGGGCGACGAGCACGGGCGCGGCGGCTGCGCCCTTGGCCTTGGTCGCCGGGCCGGCGGGTTGGGAATCGCCGCAGCCGCCTAGCAGCGCGGCGAGGGCGAGGGCAGGGAGGGAGACGAGGTGGTGGCGTCGCCGGAGCGAAATCGACAGCATAATGGATCGAGGAAGGGGGCGGCGAAGGGACAGTTGAAAAAAATCCGCCGGACGCGGCGAAAGTGCTAGCTGGGGCGTGTGCGCAAGATTTGTCAAAGCCGGGAGTAAGACGCGGCGGGAGCGAAAATGGCGCGCGATTCCGCAGTTGCCGCCCGGCGCGCGGTGATTTTTCGTCTGGCGCGCGATGATCCCCTTCCGCTGCGTCCGATTTTGGCTGACGACTGCCTTGGCCGCGGTGCCGGCCCTGGCCGCGACCCCGGGCGAGCCGCTCGCCGCCATCGACGACAACTGGCGTCACATCCGCTCGCCGAACTTCGAACTCTACACCCACGCGCGCGAATACGAGTCGCGCACGCTGCTCCACGATCTCGAGCTGCTGCGCGCGCTGTTTCTCGGCCGTTTCAAGCTCAAGGAGCGCGCCAAGCTGGACGTGACCGTCTATCTCTTCCGCCACCTGAAGGATTTCCACGCCTATGCGCCGCGTGGCATGGAGCAGTCCGACACCAAGGGCTTCTACCAGGCCTCGCCCGACCGCGCGATCATCAACCTCGCGCCCATCGAGGATTGGGACGGGGCGCAGCGCCTCGTCTTCCACGAATATGTCCACCATCTCTTCCGCATCACGGAGCAGGAGCCGCCGGTGTGGTTCAACGAGGGCATGGCCGAGCTGTTCTCCGCCATCCGCGAGGAGAGGGGCCAGCTCGAGATCGGCCAGCCGCACATCGGGCGCATCGCCACGCTCCAGACGGAGAAGCTGCTGCCGCTGGAAACACTTTTCTCGGTCACGCATGATTCTCCGATCTACCGCGGCAAGGCGCATGCCGGCATCTTCTACGCGCAGTCGTGGGCGCTGCTGCACTATTGGAATTTCGGCGAGTCGAAGCTGCCGAAGGACTCGGTCGCGAAGTTCACGCTCGTCGCCAGCAACCCGCAGCTCGCGCCCCCGGGTTTCGATCTGCGAGCGTATTTCAAGCAGTGCTTCGGGATGGATTACCCCGACATGGTGAAGCGCCTCGAGCGCTACGTGAGCGGCGGGCGCTACCGCTTCGGCAAGCTGCCCATCCCCGAGGTGCCCAAGGCCGCGAGTTACGCCGCGCGCCCTGTGCCGCGGGAGGAATTGCGCCTGCGCCTAGCGGAGCTCGCGCTGCGCACGACGCGGTCGTCGATGGGGGCGTTCATGCTGGTCGATGCCGCGGCGAAACCCGGCGCGGAGCCGCGGATCTTCGAGGCGCTCGGTGCGGCCGCGATCACCGATCAGGATCCCGCCAAGGCCCGCGATCGGTGGGAGCAGGCGGTCGCCGCGGGCACGACCAACATCGCCGTGCTGCGCGAGCTGGGGTTGCTGGAGAGCCGCGAGTGGTTTCAGGAATTCAATCACGATTTCCGCCTGCCGCTCGAGAGCGTGGAGCGCCTGCGCGAGCGCCTCACGCGCGCCATCCAGCTGGAACCGGAGCAGACCGCGGCCTACGAGATGCTGGCGTGGGTCGAGGCGTATGCGGAGGCGCCGATTTTTCCCAACGTTAACGTGGTCCAGACTCGCTTCCCCCTGTTGCGGCAGCAGGCCCGCACCTTGGTCGCCTTGGCCCTTGTGCGGGCCAGGGCTGGTCAGCGAGACGATGCGAAAAGGGTGCTTGGTGATTTGGACAAGCTGGAGTGGGACGACTGGGCGGTCAACGCGGGCGAGGTTGTGCTGGCGAAGCTGGAGAATCGCATGCCGCGGCGGAGGGCGCGGCCAGACAATGCGCGCGAGAACACAGCCGAGATATCCGCCGACGCGAAAAATTTCGGGCCGAGGCTGAAAGTGCCTTCGATCGAGCTGTCCGAGGAGCTCTTGACTGCGCCCGCTGCAAATAAACAGCGATGAACATGGCAATCCCCAGGTTGATCAGGGCAGGCTGGATGCTTTGGGCGGCGATTATGGCTGGCGATTCACGCGCGGCTGCCGCGGAGCAGACCGTGCAGATGTCTCCCTTCGAGGTGAGCGCGAACAGCGTGGAATTCCAAGGCTGGGAGCGGTTCTCATCACCTAACTTCATCATCTACACCGACGCCAAACCCAGGGAGGCCGAGCAGGTCCTGCGGCAGATGGAGATGCTGCATGTGATGGCGCAGCGTTACTTCAGGCGTGAAGCGATCCGGCGCTCCCCGATGATCTTTGTCCTGCCCACCGCGCGCTCCGATTGGCGTAAAATAGAGAGCAAGAGTGGTGTGCAATGGCGGGTGGCGATTTCAGATCCAGCTCACACGCTCGCCGACCTGATCGTCGCGCATTACGACTGGCAGGAAAATTTGATGCTGGTTTTCCACGAGTTGGGGCGCGCTGAGCTCCGTTGGTTGAATCTGCCCGAACCATTGTGGTTTCAGCGCGGGGTCATGGCCTTTTTCGGGGCGGCGGCGTTTGATCGGGAAAAGGTTTCCTTGGGGCATATCAGTGTGACGGCTCAAAATGTCGTCCACCAAGGGTGGCTCCCTTGGGACGCCCTCTTCAGGGTTACCTTTCAATCGCCGGAGTATGTGAAGTCTGACCTCATCGGCCGGCTGAACGGACACAGCATGATCTTTGTGCAGCACCTGCTCACGCATCCTGAACCTGAATGGGCCGAGCGGCTGCTTGAATGGCTGGCGATCACAGAGGCTGGCACGATGATCACGGAGGCGGAGTTCATCCGAATCTTTGGCAAGGGCTGGAAAGAGTGGGAAAAGATGCTCGATGGCTACCTGCGCACCGGAAGATATAGGATCAGTTCGCTGAGTTTTCCAAAAGATGCGCTGGGCATCGTGACGACTCGTGTCGCTCCCCCGGTGCGGGAGATGCGTGAGCTTTTCATTCTTGTCCAGATTCTCAACCAAGTCCACGCGCCGGAGAGCAAACAGGCGCTCGCGGGCATCCTGGCAAGAGGGCTGCGTGCCGAATCGCTTCGCGAGCTGCTCGTCGAGGCTTGCCTTGCGAGGGGGCACGCGGACTTGGCCTTGGTCGAACTTCGCCGGATTATCGCCGCTGGCACAACCAGCGCCGATGTGTATGCGCTCGCCGCCGCGCTGGAGTTCAAGGCCCATGTGCCGGATATATCCCTGCGCAGCCGCCTTGAATCTGCGGATGCGCACGCTTGGTCGGCCAAGGCGCTGGAACTGGAGCCCCGCCATCGCGAAGCAAACCGTGTGGCGGCCTGGGTCGGGGCACTGGCACCTGTGGTCGATTCCTCGAACGTGGAATCGATTAAACATGCCTACCGGCGAATGGCCGGTGAGGCTTCCACCGGTGAAGTAGTGGCGGCACTGGCGGTGGCGATGCAGCGCTCAGGTGATGACATGACGGCGCGGCTGTTGGCCCAAAAACTGGTTGAGTCGCCCTATTCCGCGCGTGAGGTTCGGGCCATCGGGTCCGCTTTGCTCGCGGAGTTGAAGGCACCATAGGACCAAGGCGGGGAATGGAGCGGTTTGACCGGGGACGAACCCCGCGGCGAGTCGGCGAACCTTACGCCACACCTTTCCCTTGCCAGCCCGGCTCGCGCCGATTTCCCTCGGAACCATTTTTCTCCGATGAAAGTCCTCGTTGCCGACAAGATCTCACCCAAGGGAGTCGCCTTTCTGCGCCAGCAGCCGGGCATTGAAGTGATCGAGGCCTACGGCTCGTCTCCGGAGAAGGTGCTGGAGTTGGTCAAGGACGTCCACGCCATCGCCGTGCGTTCGGAAACCAAGATCACGGCCGAGGTCTTCAAGGCCGCGCCGCTCCTCAAGGTCGTCGGCCGCGCCGGCGTGGGCGTGGACAACGTCGATGTCGAGGCCGCCACCAACCATGGCGTCGTCGTCATGAACACCCCGGCGGGCAACACCATCGCAACCGCCGAGCTGACCTTCACCCACATCCTTTGCGGGGCGCGCCCCGTGCCGCAGGCCGCCGCGTCGATGAAGACCGGCCAATGGGACCGGAAGAGTTTCTCGGGCATCGAGCTTTTCCGCAAAACCCTCGGCATCGTCGGCCTTGGCCGCATCGGCGGCGAGGTCGCCAAGCGTGCGCAGGCCTTCGGCATGAAGGTGCTGGCCTACGATCCATATCTCGCGCCGAGCCGCGCCAAGGCGATGCAGGTCGAGGGCGTGACGCTCGACGAACTCCTCAAGCAGTCGGACTACATCACGGTCCACATGCCGATGACTGACGACACGCACTACATGATCGACGAGGCGGCCTTTGCGAAGTGCAAGAAGGGTGTCCGCATCTTCAACTGCGCCCGTGGCGGCATCATCAAGGAAACGGCCCTCATCGCCGCCCTCAAGAGCGGCCAGGTCGCCGCCGCCGGCCTCGACGTGTTTGAGGACGAACCACTGGCCAAGGAGAGCGAGTTTCGCGCGCTGCCCAACGTCGTCCTCACGCCCCACCTCGGCGCCTCGACCGCCGAGGCCCAGGAATCCGTCGGTATCGAGATCGCCGAGCAGATCGCCGATGTGCTCAACGGCGGCGTGATCCGCAATGCCGTCAACGTCCCTTCCATCGACGCCACAGCGCTCAAGGTCCTCGGGCCCTATCTCGATCTGGGCGCCAAGCTCGGCACCCTCGTCCAGCAGATCGCGCCCGCGCAGATTGCGCAGCTCCGCATCACCTACTGGGGCAAGCTCGTCGAGCTCGACGTCAACGCCGTCACGCGAGCCATCGAGCGCGGCTTCCTCCGCCGCATCAGCGGCGACGAGGTCAACTTCGTCAACGCCCCCGTCCTGATCGAGCGCCTCGGCATCCGCGCCGAGGTCGTGAAGTCCACCGACGCCGCCGATTACACTGAACTCATCCAGGTCGAGGCCGTCGCGCCCGACGGGAAGAGCTACCTGGCCACCGGCACGCTCATCGGCAAAGCCAACCTTCCGCGCATCGTCGGCATCAACGGCCGCGAGGTCGAGGTCGCCGCCGAGGGCAAGCTCCTCGTCCTTGAGAACGTGGACCAGCCCGGCATGGTCGGCGCCGTCGGCACGCTGCTCGGCAAGGACAAGGTCAACATCGCTGACATGTCCCTCTCGCGCCTCACGCCCGGCGGCACCGCCTACATGGTCGTGCGCGTGGACACCGAGCCGAGCGAGTCCGCCCGCAAGGAAATCAAGGGCCACCCCGCGATCAAGATGGCGAAGTTTGTGCAGCTATGAAGCAACCCGTCGCGAACCTTGCCATGAGGTGGGGCCGTCTCTCCGAGCCGGCCTGGGTTCGCGGCTGCGTTTGTTCTTCATCAGCGGGCGTTCGCCAGTCCTGTGGGAGCGAGCTTGCTCGCGACTCGGGTGCCCCTGTCGCGAGCAAGCTCGCTCCCACAAGAGAAGGCTCAGCATAGGTCGAACGCCATGCTCATCCCGCTCCTCATCGCCGCCGTCGTGGGATACCTGCTGGGCTCGCTGCCCTTCGGGTATCTCGTCGCGCGCGCGAAGGGCGTGAACATCTTCGAGGTCGGGAGCAAAAACCCCGGCGCGACCAATGTGCGCCGCGCGTTGGGACACGGAGCGGGGAATGTGGTGCTGGTGCTGGACATCGTGAAAGGTGCGTTGGCGGTGGGATTGTTTCCGCTCCTCCATCTGGTGGGCCCCCAGTATTGCCCCGTCGACGCCGATGGTCTGCTCATCCTCAAGATGACCGGCCTCGTCGCCGCCATCCTCGGCCACAGCTTTTCCTGCTTCACCAAATTCCGCGGTGGCAAAAGTGTCGCGACTGGTGCCGGCGGTTTCGCCGTCCTGTTCCCGCTCGGCATGGCGATCGCGCTCGGCGTGTTTCTCCTGACGCTCGCGATTTCCCGCTACGTCTCGCTCAGCTCGATGCTGGGCGCCGCGTCGCTGCCGTTTGCGGCCTTCGCGTTTAAGGCCGGCTCGCCGATGATTTCCATTTCGGCGATGATCGCGGCTTTCGTGATTTACCGTCACCGCGCCAATCTCATGCGCATCCGCGCCGGCACGGAGTCCAAAGTCGGCCAGAAAAAAGCCGCACCTCCCTCATCTTCATGAGCGTTCCTTCCACTCTCAACATCGGCCTTTGCGGCTTCGGCACCGTCGGGCAGGGCGTGTGGCAGCACCTTGCTTCGCACCGCGCCGAACTTGAGGCGCGCCTGGGTGTGACGCTCAACCTCGCGCGTGCCTCCGTGCGCGACTTGAAGAAGAAGCGCGACGTGAAGGTCCCCGCGCGTGTGCTCACCACCGACCCGCTCGCCATCGCGCGCGATCCTTCGATCCACATCGTGTGCGAACTGATGGGCGGCACCACGCTCGCGCGTCAGGTCACCCTCGCGGCGCTCCGGCGCGGCGCGGTTGTCGTCTCCGCCAACAAGGCGCTCATCTGCGAGCACGGTCCCGAGATCATCGAGGCGGCGCAGAAGCACGGCGGGCATTTCTTTTTCGAGGCCTCCGTCGCCGGTGGCATCCCGATCATCAAGGCCCTGCGCGAGGGGCTTGTCGCCAACCGCTTCACGCGAATCTACGGCATCCTCAACGGCACGTGTAACTACATCCTCACGCAGATGGAGGAGCACGACGCGCCCTATGCCGCCGTGCTCTCCGAGGCCAAGCGTCTGGGCTACGCCGAGGCCGACGAGTCGCTCGATGTCGATGGCTGGGACACCGCCCACAAGGCCAGCGTGCTCGCCTGGCTCGCGCACGGCGTGTGGGTGAAGACCGACCAAATGATCGTCGAGGGCATCTCGCGCATCACGCCCGCCGATTTCAAGACCGCCGCCACCCTCGGCTTCGGGATCAAACTCCTCGCCGTCATCACGCGCGACTTCGCGAAGAACGAACTCTCCGTGCGCGTGCATCCCACGCTGCTGCCCGCGGGCAACGTCGTCGCCAACGTCAGCGGCGTGTTCAATGCCATTTCGGTCACGGGCGATGTGGTCGGCACCACGTTCTACAGCGGCCGCGGCGCCGGGCGCGACGCCACGGCGAGCGCGGTCATCAGCGACATCGCCGACGCCGCGTCGCTGCTCAAGCATGGGAAGGGCGGCCACCTGCTCGGCGAAATCACGGCGACCCCGCGCGTCTCGTGCCGCCTCGCGCCGCCCGAGCACATCCGCTCGCGCTACTACCTCCGCCTCACCGTGCGCGATCAGCCCGGCGTGCTCGCGCGCGTCGCCTCCGTGATGGCGAAGCACAAGGTCAGCATCGCGAGCGTCATCCAGGGCCCAGCCGATGAGCCTGCCGCGGCGTCCCTCGTCCTCACGACGCACGAGAGCGACGAGCGCTCGATGAGCGCCACGCTCAAGCAACTCAAGGCCCTCGCCGCCGTGCTCGACGAGCCGGTGCTGCTGCGCATCGGGGATTTTGAAAGATAGAAAAGTTGAGAGCTGAGTGCTGAGAGTTGAGAGGCCCCACCTCCAATCTCCCAAACACCGCTCTCACCCCCGGCACTCTCAACCCTCCAATCTCAGCTCCCAACTTCAGCCAATGGCCCGCATCGTCCAAAAATATGGCGGCACCTCCGTCGGTGACGTCGATCGCATCAAGAATGTCGCGAACCGCATCAAGTCGGCTCGCGAGGCCGGCCACGAGCTGGTGATCGTCGTCTCCGCCCGCTCCGGCGTGACCAACGAGCTCATCGCCCGGGCCAAATCCATCCACGCGAGCCCGCCCGACCGCGAACTCGACCAGCTCGTTTCCATCGGCGAGCAGGAAACCATCGCGCTCACCGCCATCGCGCTCGACGCCATCGGCGTCCCGGCCAAGAGCTACACCGGCGCGCAGGCCGGCATCACGACCGACAAAGTCTACACCAAGGCCAAAATCACCGGCATCGACGGCAAATCCATCGAGAAGGACCTCAAGGCCGGCAAGGTGGTGATCGTCGCCGGCTTCCAGGGTATCGACGACGAGGGCCAGGTCACCACGCTCGGCCGCGGCGGCTCCGACCTCACCGCCATCGCGCTCGCCGCCGCCGTGAAGGCCGACAAGTGCGAGATCTACACCGATGTGGACGGCGTTTACACCGCCGACCCGCGCGTCGTGAAGGATGCGAAGAAGCTCCAGGAAATCTCCTACGACGAGATGCTTGAGCTCGCCTCGCTCGGCTCGAAGGTCATGCAGACCCGCTCCGTCGAGTTCGCCTCGAAATACAACGTCGTTTTTGAAGTCCGCTCCTCTTTCAACACCAACCCAGGAACCATCGTGAAACAAGAAGTCGCCTACATGGAAAAGGTCGTCGTCCGCGGCGTCGCCGTGGACAAGGACCAAGCCAAGGTCGTCGTGAGCCGCATCGCCGACAAGCCCGGCACCGCCGCCCAGGTCTTCCGCGCCCTCGCCGACGCGAACATCAACGTCGACATGATCGTGCAGAACGTCGGCCACGACGGCGTGGCCAACCTCACCTTCACCGTGCCGCAGAGTGAGACGCTCAAGGCCGAGAAGGCGCTCGCCCCCGTGCTCAAGGCCGTGGGCGGCACCGTCACGCTCGACGACAAGATCGCGAAGCTCTCGGTCGTGGGCGTGGGCATGCGCACGCACAGCGGCGTGGCCTCGACCCTCTTCACTGCGCTGGCCGACGCCGGCATCAACCTCGAGCTCATCAGCACCTCCGAGATCAAGATCTCCGTCGTAATCGCCAAGGACAAGGCCGACGACGCCGCACGCGCGGCGCACAAGGCGTTCGCTTTGGAGAAGCTCTGATATAGAGACACAGAGGTCACGAAGGAGGCATAGAGATCACAGAAACATTTCCTCTGTGCCCTCGGTTCGGTCCTCTGTGAACTCTGTGACGAAGGCTTGATGAAATTCATTTCTACAAGAGGACAAACTCCCGCCCTCGGCTTCTCCGATGCCGTTGCCACCGGCCTCGCGCCCGATGGCGGGCTCTACCTGCCGGAGCAGTTGCCCGACCTCTCCGGCAAGCTCGCCGCGTTCGAGCGCTGCGGTTCCTACGCCGAGCTGTGCTTCGAGTTCCTGCGCGTCTTCGCGACTGATATCCCGCCGGACACATTGCGCGCGCTGATCAACGCGAGTTACACCAAGTTTTCCGATCCCGCGATCGCACCGCTCAAGCCGCTCGGTAAAAACCTCTACGTCCTCGAGCTCTTCCACGGGCCCACGCTCGCGTTCAAGGACTTCGCGCTCCAGCTCCTCGGCTATCTCTACGCGCATCAGTGCCAGGTGAGGAAGCAGACCATCAACGTCCTCGGCGCCACCTCCGGCGACACGGGCGCGGCGGCGATTCACGGACTGCTCGGCAAACCGGGCACCGCGATTTTCATCCTCTATCCCGATGGCCGCGTGTCGCCACTCCAGGAGCGGCAGATGACCTGCACGGGCGCGGACAACGTCTTCGCCCTCGCGGTGGACGGCACCTTCGATGACGCGCAGACCGCACTGAAGGAAGTCTTCGGCGATCAGGATTTCCGCACGCGGCACCGGCTCTCCGCCGTCAATTCCATCAATCTCGCGCGCGTGCTGGCGCAGTGCGTTTACTACCTGCACGCGTGGCTGAAGCTGCCCGCGAGCGAGCGCGGCAACGTCGAGTTCGTGGTGCCGACGGGCAATTTCGGCAACGTGCTCGCCGGTTGGATGCTCCAGAAAATGGGCGTGCCGATCCGCGGCTTTCGCGTCGCGACCAACCAGAACGACATCCTTTTCCGGCTCTTCACGACCGGCGAGTATCGCGTCGGCGACGTGCATCCGAGCCTCGCCCCGTCGATGGACATCCAGGTCGCGTCGAATTTCGAGCGCTTCATCTGGTTCGCCGTCGGCCGCGACGCCGCCAAGGTCCGCGCCGTGATGGACACCTTCAAGCAGACGGGCGCCTACAAGTTCGATAATTTCAACCGCGACACTTTCAGCGCCTCACGCACGACCGACGCCGAGATCGCCAGCATCATCACGCGCGTCCACCGCGAGCACGGCTACGTCTGCGACCCGCACACCGCCTGCGGTTTCAAGGATCTCAACCCCGACCGCTTGAACGTCGTCCTCGCGACCGCAAGCCCCGCCAAGTTCCCCGACACGATCCAAGCCGCCATCGGCCTCGAGCCCACGCACCCGAGCCTCGAAGCGCTGAAGTCGAAGCCCATCGTGAAGCACCGGATCAAAGCGACGCCGGATGCGATCCGGGCGTTTATCGACGCGCGGGCGGTGCGAGCGTGATGGTTTGGCCGGGAAAGCGCGTCGGGGCAGCAACGCGCTCACCTCAAGCGCCGAACTGCTTCGCTAAATATCCGATTCTCTTTTCCCCGCCGCTGCCCACGTTCGCGCGATGATTCGCTCACGCCTTGGTTTGTTTTTCGCGGGCCTTGCCGTCGCCGGAGCGGCGACGTGGGTCTGGGCCAATCCCTACCAGTCGCGGCTCGATCGCGAATACAAGTCGCTTTCCAACGCCATCTCGCGGGCCTACACGCCACCGCCTCCACGGCCGACCCGGTCCTACACGCCGCCGTCCTACTCTTCGTCACGCTCAAGTTACTCCTCCGGCTCCCGGTCTTCGTCGTCCTACTCGTCGCGCAGCTCCACGCCGCCGGTGAGCACCTCGTCGTATGCGCAGACGTCGCGGCGGCTGGAGCAGGAACGGAAGGCTGCACAGGATGCCTTCGCGGCCGCGCAGAGGAAGAAATCGTCGGTCAGCTCCGCGGCGAGGAAATCGGTGCCTGCAACAAAAAGCGTCCCGCGATCCGCCGTCATAGTGAATTCCGGGCCGAGCCAAGCCGAACTGCGGGAGCGCTGGCTCAACGGGCCCACCTACACGGCCTCCGCCTGGGCTGCGTTGCGGACGGAGACCAACGGCAAGGCCCCGCTCGTCGCGCCGCCTCGTCGCGCGATGGAGTCGCGACGCGCCGAGTTCGCTTATTTCCTCGGCGTGGTGCGCGCCAACCCCACGCAGACGCCCTGGGAAAATCTCCGGCTCGCCGAGATGTGCCTGTTGTTTCAAGGCGAGGGCGCGGAACCGAGCCGTGCTTTCGACTTCTTCTCGAAGTCGAACCCGTCGTGGCCCGAGGTGCAGCTCGGACTCGGGCTCTGCCACTTGCGGGGCTACGGCGTCACGCCGGACCCCGCCAAGGCGCGCACGCACCTCGAGGCAGCGGCCGTGGAGGCACCCGCGGCCAAGACCCGATACACCGGCGGCGGCGAGGCGTTTCGCGACATCACCTACCTGGCCCGGCGCGAACTCGCCGTCGCTTACGATCTCGGGCAGGGCTTGCCGGCGGACGCGGCGCTCGCGTTGCAATGGTATGGCAGCGCGGAGAACCGCACCCTGATGACGCGCGACTATAACGAGATTCGCGCACTGCGCGTGGAGTTTTGGAAACGGCAGAGCGGCCGCGCCCGCGCGCTCGCGGAGCAGGAGTTTGTCAGGGCCCGTGGGGGCGACGCAGCCCCGCGTTCCACGTCGTTGTTCCAAGACTTGGTGGCCTCAGGTGATGCGCAGGCGCTCCATGATCTCGGCGAGTTTGTGGACATCAGGGATGTGCGCGGACAGGAAATTGCCCGTGGCCGCGTGGGCCTCCCTTACTTCCTCGCCGCGGCCAAGCTCGGGCACGAGCCGGCCGCGCGCGCATTTTTCTCCCCCGCGAAAAACGGCTCCAACACTCGCGACCTCGACGGTGATCCGGCTTGGAGGGAGCACGGCGATTTCGTGCGCGAACAGTGGCCCGCTTGGGAAAAGAAATGGCTGGCTGCCGCGCAGGCAGGCGACGCATCCGCGCATGTCCCTCTCGCATTTCACTACTCCGGGGCGCGCGGCAACCCGCCCAATCTCGAACTCGCGCAGCGCCACGCCGCCGCGCTGCCGGCGACGACGCCACCCGCCCAACGGGCCGCGATAACCGGAGCCATCGCCTTGCATCACGCACGTGAAGGCGAGGCGTGGGTGAAGACACTCTGGGCCAAACTGGGCGCGACCGCCCAGACGATCGATCTCAACCGCCTCAAGACTCCGGCCGATCCGGAGCGCGGCGCGGCATTGCGGGAAGAGGGCATCACTCTTGCCTCCACGGATCTGAAGCAGGCGCGGGATCGGTGGCGCGACGCGGCGGCGATCGGCGATTTGCCCGCGCAGGTCCATCTGCATCTCTACGCCAAGCGCAACCGGATCCACCTGGGCGACTATTACAAATCGCTGCAAGCGCGCCTCGAGGCCGCGGCCAACGCCGGCGACCCAGGTGCGATGGCGGTGCTCTCTGTCGTGCTCGACGGCAGCTATAACAGCACTCTCAGTTTTCCCACTGCGATCTATGCGCTGGGGCAGGAATGGCGCGGCAAGGCGATCACGCACGCGCCGCGCCGCGCGCAATGGCTCGAGGTGGCGAAGAACACCGCGCTGAGCGACGCGCACTGCGCTGAGGTTCGCGCGGCCGTCCTGGTGGAAAACGAGGCGTGGCACGCGCGCGCACGCACATGGGGTCTCACGGGCCAGCAGGTGATGGCCGAACTGACGGTGAGCGAGGAGGAGCTGCGGACCGTGGACGGGATGCGCGCGCAATTCGTCGCGCTCGCCGGCACGGCCCGGCAGGTGGCCGAACAGCTGGCGCTCTGGGAAACGACCGTCGATGCGCGGGATTTTGATCCCGAGGCCGATGCGCGCTACCTCCAGGGCCACCAAGCGTGGCGCGGAGCCGATGAGGACGAGCGCGATCTAGCGCAGGCGGTCGACTATTTTTCGCAGAGCGCAGGGCTCGGGCAGCCGATGGCGCCGCTCGTCTTCGCATATTTCTTCGGCAGCGGGCATGGCGGCTTTCCCAAGGATGCCGATCTGAGCCGGCGGTTCCGCAGGCTGTGCGATGCGCGCCTCAGCGCGCTGGCCGAGACGGGCGATACGTGGGCGCAGACGATTCTCGGCGACATGCTCGTCGCCAAGCCAGACGATGACACGGACAACGCATTGAACCCCGGCTTGTTTGAGTGGCTTCCGCGCGATTGGGCGCGAGGCATGAAATGGCTGGAGGCAGCGGCCATCGAAGGCGCGGTGCTGCCGCGGAATTTCGGCGACTCCAGCGGGCAGACCGTGGCGTTTTACGTGAGCAACCGTCACTACGACGCCGAGGACAAGGTGGCGCATGCCCGCTGGAAGCTAATCGACGAACTCTATCGCCGAATCGACCCGACCGACGAGAAGAATGCCAAGGAATGGGCCGACGCTCTGATGCAGGCGCGGGGCGTGCTCGCGGAAAGCGCCGCGACGACACTGGCCCGGATGAAGCTGGACCAAGCGGTCGAGGACGCCGAAGGCGATGGCGGATTTGTCGCCGCGCGACGGCAGCGCGCTCTCTCGCATCACGCCGCCGGCCTGCACGCCCATGCGTTTTCCGACGCTGATATCGCCACAAGCATCGCGCCGACCGACGCCTCACTCTGGAGGCTTCTTGCGCAAATCCAGCAGAGCCGCGGCGAAGCCGCCGACGTCGCTGTGTGCCTTAGTCTCGCGCAGGCCTTGGAAAAGGAAGCGGCCGCTCCGGCGCGATTCGAGGCGAGCTTCGCGAAGCTCGATCAAGAAAGGCAAGGCGACATCCGTGATCGACTGGAGGAAGCGGTCAAGGCGCACCCCGACATCGCGGTGATGAAAGACCTGCACGCCCGCGCCGCTAAATTTGAAAAACGGCCGTAGCGGTCAGAGACCGCTGCCGGGTAGCAGGACCTTACTATAGCCGCAGCTCCACGACGATCGGCAAGTGATCCGACGCTTCGGAATGGAGCACGGCCATTTTCACCGGTGTGATCGTGGCAGGGGTGATCCAGATGTAGTCGATCCGCTTGCTGGGCTTTTTCACTGGGATCGTGAAGCCGGGTTCCTGGCTTACGGCCGTCCACGCATCAGTGAGAATATCGTGGAGCGGGGCGATGGACTTGGCGTCGGGTGTGGCGTTGAAATCGCCGACCAAAATCACGGGCATCGCACCCGCGGCGGAGACGATGGCGCGCAGTTCGGTGGCGCTGTGCTCGCGCTCGGCGGTGTCGCGGCGGGCGTCGAGGTGCGTGTTGAGGAAGAGGACTTCGCGGCCCTGCACGTCGAGGATGAGTTGCTGCACGCCGCGCTGCTCGCCGTTGGCGAAGGATTTCAGGTGGGTGTTTTTCGCGCGCTTGATGGGGAAGCGCGACAGCACGGCGTTGCCGTAGTCGCCGCCTTGGTGGGCGATGTTTTTGTCGAACTGCACGGTGAGGCCGGTGAGCTTGGCCAGTTCGGCCGGGAGGTCGCGGCGCTGCGTGCGCTCGACGCCGCGGTCCACCTCTTGCAGGCCCACGAGGTCGGCCTTGGCGTCGACGATGACTTGGGCGATGCGCGCGACGTCGAGCTTCCCGTCGAGGCCTTCGGCGTGGTGAATATTGTAGCTCATCACGCGGAGCGTCATGGGCGCGGCGGCCGAGGCGGTGGCGACGCAGAGGAGGAGCAGCAGGGGCAGGCGGCGAGTCATGCCGCACTGCCTAACGGTTCGAAGCGCGGGCGAGAAGGGGAATATGTCGCCCGCGCGGATAGTCAGCCGTCTATCGCCGCACGACGGCGAGCCAGTCGTCGGCGCCGGGGGCGGTGAGGGTGGCTTTGGCTCCGCCGGTGACTTTGCCAGCGGGCTGGAGCGCGCCGCCCTCGTGGGGATTGAACCACGAGACGGAAAACTCGCCCGAAGCCTGGCTGAGGTCGAGAGGAACGGTGCCGCCTTTGGGCAGATAGACGAGGTAGAGTGAGCCGGGCTGCGCGAAGCAGTAGGCGGAGTTGTCGTGCTTGGTGTTGCCGACGAGTTCGTCGGCGTTGGCCATCTGCGCGAGCGGGATTTTCTGCGCCGCGAAGAATTCGAGCGCGATGCGGCAGTAGTCCCACGAGCGGTCGCGGCTGCGGAAGTCCTCGCACACGAGATCATTTTCGGGGAGCTGGTAACCGAAGTAGTATTCCACTCCCCCGCCGCCGGCGAGAAACGTGCCCCACAGCGTGCTCTGGCGGATGGAGTGGAGATCGTAGCCGACGTCCTTTCCATCCCGTGATTTTCCGGCGTAGCCCTTGTAGCCGGGATCAGGTGGCACGCCGAGGGCGGCGGAGTTTTGCTCGTCCTGGTTGACGACCCACGGGCGGCCGGCGGCGGCGGAGGCGCGCACCCACTTGATGGTGCGGGCGTGCGCGGCGCTCCAGGAGTTCTGCACCGAGGCGCCGGAGAGGGCCGAAGGCGTCGCGAGCAGGGCCTCGTAAACCCGGTCCTGGTCGTTGGGAAAGGTGTGGACGACGATGAGGTGACCGTAGGGATCGGTGGCGCGGATGTAGTTGGCCATGGCGACCTGCTCCTCGGTGCTCTGGGTGTTTTCCTCGCCGAGGTTCCAGTTGAGGGCGAGGGCGTGGCCGTAGCGCGCGCTCAGTTCCCGGAGGTAGAGTTTGCGCTCGGGTCCCGTGGCGCCCCCGTCGAGGGCCTCGACCAAGGTGCCGGGCCGGCGATTGGCGCCGAGGCGTTGGTCGTCGTTTTCATTTTCCTGCAGCTTGAAATGGAGGAAAAGACCGAGCTTGGTCGCGTGGTCGAAGACGATGCCCCATTGGTCGAGCTTGGAGCAGTCATAGTGGAACTTTTCGTCGCGCGAGATGAAGGGCCAGATGTTGTCCCCATCGCCGGCGGCGTTGTAGGTGAGAAACGAAAACGCGTTCACGCCCTTGGCGGCGAGGTAGTTCAGGGCGCCGATGAGACCCTTGCCTTTGCCGCCCTGCCAGGTGGGGTCGCCCGGTCGCCAGTCACCGAGGTGCGGCGCCCAGGTTTTCAGCGGCACGTTTTGCTTGAGGGCGATGGTGTCGTCGAAGTCGGCGTAGGCGAGCATCGTCTCGGGCGCGTCGGCGCCGGCCTTGAGGAAAATCTCACCGGTCCCGGCGTGGTGCAGGTAGTGGCCCCGCTGGGTGAGGCGGCCCTTGGCGCGAAAATCGCGGCCGGTCTTCCCCGAGGCGGCGACGGTGAACGTGCCGCTTTGGCCGTCGAAAGGCGCGAGCGCCTGGCCGCCTCCGGCCGTCGCGACGGACGGGCCCTGCGTGAACGAGACGCGATAGCTCCACTTGCCCGGCTTGTCCGGCGAGAGGTGCGCGCGCCAGACAGTGCCGGCGGTGGCGGAGGTCTCGGCGGCGCGGCCATCGGCGGCGAAGTAACCGGGCACACGATACGAGGGCGCGCCCGACTCGTGGGTGAAGGTGACGTTGAGGGCGAGGTCCGTGAAGGGATTGGGCGCGGTGTCGGTCTCGGCGGCAAACGGGCCGGCGAGGTTGAGCGTGACCTTGTGCCAGGCCTTCAGCTCGCCGGTGATCGTGACCCCGCCATTGCCGTGGGGCTGGCGGGCGACGGGCCGGCGGGCGGCGGTTTTTTGCTTCGCGGCGATATCGAGGCGGGCGGCTTCCTTGCCGGGGTCGGCCTGTTCGGCGGCAAACACGATTTGCGACCAGCGGGCGCGGCTGTATTCCTGTCCGTCGTTGGAGGCGATGCGGGAGCGGACTTCGACGACATCACCCTCGTTGATGGCGATATCGCCCCAGCTTTTCGCGAAGGTCGGGCCTTCCTCGAACATCTCCTTGCTCGGCGGGCAGGTGAACCAACCGAGGCTCCGGCCGCCGACGCGCACATCGTAGGTGGAGTTGCCGTCGTTCTCTCCGACGACGTGGAGCGTGACGCGATAGCGGCCGTTGGCAGCGGGAGCGGTGAAGGTGACGGCGGCTTCCTTGTGAGTGTTTGGATTGATCGCGGCCCACTTGCCCTTGTCGAGGTAGTAGCCGGTGCCCTCAAGCTTGAGCGAGGCGGCGGTGACCACTCCGGACGCCGGGGTCGCCGCGGCAACGGGCGAAGTGGGCGTGGGGGCGGGCGCTGCGGCCGCGGATTTGGCGGCTTTCGCGGTGCTGGCCTTGGCCTTTGCTTTGGCCGCGTCCGGCGGTGCGAGCGGCGTGGGAGCGGGCAGTTCCTGATAACTGGCGGCGAGGGTGAACGGCGCGGGGATGCGGCCGGTATGGGCGACGGGCGCGGGACCGGTGCCCTCGGGCACGTAGTTGCGGTCCGTGGTCATGAGCCACTTGTCGAGTTCGAAGCCGTCCTCGCGCATCGAGATCTGCACGGTGTGCGGACCGGCGCTGGGGATATCGAGGAAGAGCTGCCCGGGCACGCCGACATGGACGGCCTCGGTGCGCTGGCGGCTGTCCCAGGCCCACGCGTTTTTCTTGATGGTCTGCCAGCGCTGGCCGCTTTCAGGCCAGGTGCCGTTCAGGCCGACGTGCAGGCCGTTGTCCTCGCCGCCGGTGGAGTAGATGCGCGCCCAGAAATAGTAGCGGCCCGGCGTGGCGAAGTGGACCTTGTAGGAGAGCACGGCGATTTTGCCCGGCTCGTTGGAGAAGTTTTCGCCCGGGATCAGCTTCTCGTCGTGCGTCCAGCGGGTGTCGGGCAACGCCTCAAGGTAGGCGCCACCGCTCGCGCCTGCGACATGGGTGCCATCGGTATCGGGCGTGAGCCGCGGGCGCTGCGTGGGCGTGAAGACGTGCCAGGCCCGCTTCTCGGTCAGCTCCTGCTTGAAGAAGTGTTCGGCCTCGACGGCGACGAGGCCGCCGCGTTCGGCAAACATGAGATCGGCCGGAACCCCGGCGGACGGGGCCGCAGCCCGGGCGGGCGCTAGCGCGAAGCCTGCGAACAGGCCGGTGAGGAGGAGGATTTGGGTGCTTTTCATTGGAATAAGAAGGATGGCGGTTGGAAAAGAATGTCAGCGGGCGGGCAGATGGAATGACTCAAGCGAATCGAGCTCGGGTTTGCCCCCGCGGCTGCCGCTGCCGGCGGCAACGTAGAGCGTGTCGCCGAGGCGCGCGAGTCCGCTGCCGTGACGCCCGCGGGTGAAATGGGCGAACGTGCTCCACGTGCCCGTGCGGGTGTCGAGCGCCTCGACTTCGGTGTAGGCGTGCGGCTGAGTGACGCTCTCGCCACCCGCGACAAGGAGCAACGGGCCGACGCCGAGACTCATCGTGCCGGCGCGGAGATGCGGGAGATTGCCGGCGGGGGCAGGCAACGTGGACCATGTTTTGGTCGCGAGGTCGAAGACATCGACCTCCGGAATTGTGAGTTCGAAGACCTGTTTGGTCGCGGCGGAGGAGCGACGGCCGCCGGCGACGTAGATTTTCCCGCCAATGACCGCGGCCTGGAAATGATCGCGAGCGCGCGGCGCATCGGGGAGGCGCGACCATTCCCGGGTCTTGAGATCGAGGACGTCGAGCCAGGCGACGTGGCCGTCCCAGTGGCCGTTGATGATGCCGCAGACCACGTAGAGCTTGCTGTCGTGAATCACAGCGCCGGAGCCGCCGCGGCGACGATCAGCGGGCAGCGCCGGACCCTGGCTCCATGCATCGGCCGCGGGATCGTAGATGGGAATCTGCGCGAGGGCCTGCTCGCGGGGATAGGCACCGGTCATGGCGCCGGGGAGCCAGATTTTGTTTTCCCAGACGACGGGTTGAAAGTGGTGCGTCTCGACGGGCGGGGCCTTGCCCACCGCCCAGGTGTTGGTGGCGGGATCGTAGATGTCCACGGGCTGAATACGCCGGCCACCGAGGAGATAGAGCTTGGAGCCGAGACCGACGAAGGCGGCCTCGTGGCGCGGGTGGGGCTTGCCGATGGTCCCGACGGTCCGCCAGGTGGGCATGGTGCCGGTGATCTCGGCGACCTTGGTGTGGAAGGCGCGCTTACGGGCCGAACTCAGGCCCCAGTTGATGGGCACGGACTGGTAGCCTTCGGCGAAGGACTCGCCCGGCCGGCGCCAGTCGAACCAGCCCCACGACACGTGCTCGGCCACGGATGCGGTAATTCGGCCGTCGTCGGCTTCGAAGTCGAAGTGATCGTCCTCGTTGACGAGCACCGGGATTACGCGGGCCGGATCGAGCGCGCGGGTGGCGCGGATTTTGGCGACGAGTTCCGCCGAGGTCTTGAACGCGTTGCCGTGCAGCAGCACGAAATCGGAGGCGCGCATCGCCTCAAGGGTCGGCATCGTGGCCACGGGAAAAGAGGTGCCGACGAGCAGACGGCGGCCGTCGGCGGTGCGGGTGTCGCGCACGCGCGCGATCAATTCGTGCACCCGATCAGGACGCAGGATCGGCGGATGGTATTTCGGATTCGACTCGTTGTTAATTTCGACGAGCAGGTTTTTCCAGCCGCCGGCGAGGAGCCATTGCGTGAGCGTGTCCGTGGCGCGGATGGTGTTCTCGTCGGTTTGCAGGCGGCCCGACTGGCCGAAATAAAAGTAGCCGACGATAGGCACCATCCCGAGGCGGTCGGCCTCGTCGAGGATGCGTTTCATGCGCGTCATGAAGGCGGGCCGGAGCGAACCGTCGGGATTGAAGGGATGGTTCTGCCACGGCTGGCCCTTGGAGTAGCCCTCGGGCGAGCCGCCTTGGAAATTCACCGTGAAGGCGAGCACGCCGTGGGCCTTCCAGCCGGGCATGGCGGCGAGGAATTCGCGGTTGTTGCGCTCGGCGTCCCAGCGGCCGGTGTCGGGATAGGCCCAGCGCTTGACGGTCTCCGGATTGAGGTCGTCGAAGGTGCCCTGCACGACACGGTTGTTCATCAGCAGGCCCTCGACGCGGTGGCCCCGCCACGTGCGACCCTCGTAGGTCGGACGGCCATTGATCAGGAAATCGCCGCCGCGAATCGAGACGGTAGTGCGTGATTCCGCAGGCGCGGCGGCTCCGCCACATGATAAACCCAAGCCCAGGGCACACGCCAAGACGCGCATCACGACGTGCCGCGCAATGACGGGAAAATGGCAGCAAGATGATTTCAAGGTGGGAGTCATTTCCCGGTGACCTCGACCTGCACGTTTTGCGTCGCGGCCTTGGCGAGGAAAAGAGCGCGTTTTCCCTGCGTGCCCTGGTGGGGCGCGGCATCGCCGGCGAGACCGGCGACGCGCAGTTCGACGCGCGAGACGCCGACATCGGCGACCTTGAGGCAGAAATGATGCAGCCCCGGACCGTGCGCGGCGAGCCAGCCCTGCAACGGATGATCGGGCGTGAGCGGCTCGACGAGCTGGAGGTGGGTGTTGCCGAGGTCGAGGTGGGTGAGCCGGACCACGCCGCCGTTGACGACTTCGCTGCACACGACAGGGAAGCCGAGCTGGTCGCGCCAGATTTTCAGCGCGTCCTCGGTGGACGGCACGCAGATCGCGAAGTGGTCGAGGCCTTGGTGGTTCATGTTGGGAGAGGGGTCAGGGCAGGCGCAGCACGAGCCGCAAAAGAAACATGAGCGGCAGATACACCGCCAGATAAACGCCGAGCCAGCCAGTGTCCCACGACCAGCCGAGGGACGCGAACGGCGCCCAGAAGATGCGGTCGCCGCGCACACGGGCTTCACGGTAGTCCACGCTGAAAGCGCGCACGAGGCCCGAGTCACTGGGCTCGATCGCGCGCGGCGCGGGTGGCGCAGCGTCGCCGGCCACGAGCGTCAGCGCGGCGGGCGTGGCATCGGCGGTGCGCAGGGTGATGGGGAAGGCGCCGGATTTGCCGGCGGGCAGCTCGACCGTCCACGCCAGCGGCTGCGGCGGGAGCGGGCGCGCGAGATAGGACTGCAAGTCGGCGAGGAGTTCCGAGCGTGTGCGTTTCGCGGCGGCGCGCACGTCCCACGGCAAGGTGTCATCCGTCGGCGCGGTCTGCCAGCGCTGTAGCAGGCGCTCGAGCGTCAGGCGGATGGGCGGGAGTTGTTGTTCCGCCGAGCTGTGGCCGGCGAAGCGCAGTCCCTCGGGCAGATCGAGTTGCACAGGTTGGACATGATCGCCGGCGATGAGCGCGACGACCTCGGCGCGGCTGCCGGGGACGGGATTCCAGACGGCCGGATCGATGCGCTCGGTGAGCCACATGAAAGAAACCACCATCGGGCCGAGAAGGAGCGCGAGTGGCGTGAAGGAGGCGAGGGTGAGCCGGGCTTGCACGCCGGCTGACGCGGCGGCGAGCCGGGCGCGTCGCGGTGAAGCGGCGGGGAGGAGCGCGGCTTCGGCCTGTAACATCTGTGAGCGCGCTCTTGCGGCGACGAGTCGCGCGTGGTCGTTGAGCACACGTTGGCCTACCAAGGTGAGCGTGGCGGTGACGGCCGCGACGACGGCGACGGTGGCGGCTTTGCCCCACGACGCGACCAACGGCCAGAGCAGCCAATCGAGGCCTTGGATAACCGGGTCGTGCAGCCACGCGGGCGGAAGCAGAAAAAACGCGACGAGGAAACCGCCCCAGCCGATGAATCCGAAACGGCGCCAGCGGGCGGAGCGAGCCTCGCCGGGGCCGGGCGGGGGCGGGACTTGTTCGCGCCGGAGCGGCGCATCCGCAGGCGTTGCGGCCGTCGTGGAATCGGCTCCGCCGCGGGCGACGCGGCCGTGGGCGCCGTCCACCGTGACCGTTTCGCCGTCGCGGAAGAGACGAGTGGCGCCGGGCAGCGTCACGGCGGGCACGCCCATCTCGCGCGCCACCACGGCGCCGTGCGACAGGCTGCCTCCGCACTCGACGATCACGGCGGCGGCGCTGGCAAAGAGGGGCGTCCAGCCGGTGTCGGTCGTGGGGCAGACGAGGACGAAGCCGCGTTCGCCAACGGGAAGCTGATCCGGAGTGGAGAGGACGCGCACGGGGCCGGACGCCCGGCCGCTGGCGAGCGGCAGCGCCGGCCACTGCTCGGCGGCGGTGTCGAGGGGCGGGGGCACACCGAAGGATTCGGCCTCGGCCCGCGTGATCAGCGGGGGCGTCGCAAGCTTTTCCTCTGCGGCGCGGCGCAGCCGGCGCTCCTCGATCAGGGCGACGGGTGCGTAGCCGGTGCGAAAGGCGTGCTCGATCTCCGCGCGCGTGAGCAGGAAAACTTTCTCGCCGAGCCCGAGACGGCGGCCCGCTTCGAGCGCGAGATCGCGCAGGAGACCGTAGCCGAGCATGAGGTGATGCTTGCCGTCCTCGCGGTAGGGCAGGAACCGGGCGAGCAGCGAGACATGACCGCCCAGGGCCGCGGCGTCGGCGGCAGACAGGCGAGAGGTGAGCCGCGCGAGATGCGCCTGGGCGGCGTGTTCGCGGGCGGCGTGTTTGGCGATGGGGTCCTCCTGGCCGCGCCAATGCTCGGCGAGGGTCGCGATGGTGGCGGGACGTTCCGACCAGCGCGGCGTGGCGAGTTCGAACTCCTCCGGGGCGCGATGACCAAAGTCGGCGAGCCAGCGCTCGAGCGGCAACCGGCCCTCGGCGACTTCGCGGAGGCCGGCGTTGGAACGCAAGGTGGCGTCGGGGCGCGACGGCACGGACAGTGCGGCGAGCAGGGCGTCGGAATCCTCCGTCCAGCAATGCGCGGCGAGAAACTGCCGCAGCCGATCGGTCGCGAGCACGCACAGCATGCTCGGCAGCAGCGACTGCGGGGCAAACTCGTCCATCGTGCGCCGTTCGCGCGCGCGCCAAAGCTCGGACCACGCGGCGGGTGTGAGGGTGCTGAGGTCGCGCTTTTGTTCTTCGGCGACCCAGGCGTCGAAGGCCGGGATGATCTCGGAGGCGAGCCGGTGATCGAGATCGACTGCGAGGCTGTCGAGGCGGCGGCCGACCGCGGCGACGAGCTGGCTGGCGCGCCGCAGCGCGAGCATCGAACCGTGCGGAATCGTGGGCGGACCGCCCGCGGCCGCGGGGTCGGCGCGGAGTTTCTCCAGGTCGTAGCGAAAGGGGAAATTCTCGCCGAACATCCCGGGCGCGCGCGCGACATCAAGGTAGATGCGGCCGCCGATGAGCTCGAGTAAACCGTCGTGCCCGATGTCTCGGCCCGGCGTGAAACCGATCTCGCGCAGCAGATTTCCATAGCCGCCGGCGCCGGACATGAAGCGCTGGAGCACGCTCCACGTGAGCGGCGTGGGGCGCGGGGCGGTTTCGCCGAGGTTGTGCTCCACCCACGGGCCGCGGCCGGCGTCGAGGGCGGCGAGCAGTCGGGCGCGGGTCTCGCCGAGCACGGCCTCGTGCGCGGCGGCGGCGGCGAGCGTGGTGATGGGGCGGGATTGGAGAATGAACGCGCGGCCTTCGTGCAGCGCCCACTCGATGTCCTGCGGTGCGCCGTAAAGCGTTTCGATCCGGCGGCCGAGATCGGCGAGCGCGTGGATGTCGCCGGTGGTGAGCACAGGGGCGGTGCGCGCGGCCCCGGTGAGTGGGCGCAGGCGGCCGGCGGCACTGTCGAAGACGGCGGACTTTTCCGCGATGACGGCGTCGCGCACATCGCCGGTATCGCGGTCGAGGACCAGGATGTCGGGCTGCACCTTGCCGGACACGACGGCTTCGCCGAGGCCCCAGGCGGCTTCGAGCAGCATTTCACGGCGACGGCCGTTGCGCGGATTGGCCGTGAAGAGGACGCCGGCCGCGTCGGCAGGAACGAGGCGTTGCACGACGAGCGCCAGGGAAACGGATTCGGCGGCGACCGCGTGGCCGGCGAGGTAGCCGGTGACGCGTTCGGAGTGGGAGGCCTGCCAGCAACGGCACACGGCGTCCTGCAAAGCGGCTTGGCCGCGCACCCCGAGGATCGTCTCGTATTGGCCGGCCATGGACATGGCGGAACCGTCCTCTGCGGTGGCGGAGGAGCGGACGGCGACCGTCACGTCGCCAAGCGCGTGGTAGGCGGCGAGCAGCGCTTCGAGGATTTCCGCCGGGATCGCGTCGCGACCGGCGTCGCGCCACGCTTCGAACGCCGCCGTCGTCAGCGCAAACCCGGGCGGGACGGGCAAGCCGGCGTTGATGAGGCGCGAGAGGCTGGCGGCCTTGCCGCCGACGAGCGCCGCATCGTGGGCCGCGGCGAGCGGAAGAATCCACGGCCGGTCGTTCATCGGCGCGACTTGGCTCCGGTGTAGGCGCGCAGGCCGCCCGTCTCGCTGCCGACGAAAACGCGGCCGCCGCTCACGAACGGTGCACTGAGCGACATGCCAAGCGCGCCCGGACGGGACTTGGCGTTGAGGTAGTGCTTCTCAAGCAGGGTGCCGTCGGCGAGCGAGAGCACGCCGAGATAGCCGTCGGCGCTCGCGGCATAGACGAGTTCTTCGGTGACGGCGGGGCCGCCGAGAATCGGGGAGTTGCCGGCGATGCGCTGGCGCCAGACGATCGCGCCGTTCTTCGTGAGGTCGAGGGCGACGACCTCGCCGTTGCGCACCGGGCAAATCGCGAGCGACCCGCGGATGGCGATCGGGCCGAGCACGGCGTCTGGCAGCGCGACGGTCCAGCGCACGGCGCCGGTGGCGCGATCGAGCGCGAGCACGGCGCCCGCGGGCACCTTGGCGGCGTTGACAAAGTCGCCGTTGCCGCAGCCGGCGAGGAGCAGATCACCGGAGACCGTGATGGCCCCGGTGGCGGGATGAGGCGTGGGCCGCCGCCAGAGTTCGCGTTTCTGGCCGGCGGCCTTGAGGGCGTCGTCGGACCCGGTGCGAAGCGCGACGATGGCGCTGCCGTTGAAGCCGCTGCCGATGTAGGCGACGTCGCCGACGATGGCGGGGGAACTCTCGGGGTCGGCGACATCGTGGCGCCAGACCTCGCGGCCGGTTTCGAGATCGACGGCGAAGACGTAGCCGGGATGGCCGCTCACGCGGTGGTCGTTGCCGACCTCGATCGCGCCGGCCCCGACGACGACGAGGTTGCCGACGATGGCCGGCGAACTCTCGAGGTGGAGCGGGGTGGGGACGAGCCACTTGATGCGGCCGGTCTGGGCATCGAGGCAGATGAGATCGCAGTTGGAATCCGGATGCAGGCCCTGGCCGATGACGACCGAGCGGCCATCAGCGCTGACGGCGGGCGAACTGAAGATGCCCTTGAAAGGCTGCTTGTCGTTGCGCTCCTCGACTTGCCAGAGCTTTTTCCCGGTGGCCGCATCGAGGCAGACGACAGCGCCGAAGGTTTTCGGCGGATCGAGCAGACACCACGCGGCGAAGACCCGGTCGCCATGCACCACCGGCGCCGAGAGAAACATGGCGAACTCCTCCTCGTATTCCCAGAGCGGGCGCAGCTCCAGCGGTGCCGGTCCGCCCGCATGGCCGGTGCGGTCGAAGCCGCCGCGGAAATTGCTGGCACTCGACGGAGCGGCGGACGCGACGGGCGCTGCAGTGGCGGGAGCGGTCGCGACACTGGCCGCGACGGGCGATGATTTCTGCCGCTGTTCCTCGCGGATGAGTTCGAGCGCGACTTTGGTCCAGTCGGTGGACGACTCGCCGGTGCGCGTGCGAGTGGCGAGGGCGGAGGGTGTCTCGGCGGCGGGCCAGAAAATAATGAGCGCAGTGAGTGCGGCGACACAGCCCACGATACCAAAGGCGCGGCCCGGGTAGCGGCGGCACGCGGCAATCAGTTCGCGCGGCTTGAACAGGAGCGCCACGAGACTCGCGGCACCGGCGATGAGCGCCGGCATGACGGCGGCCCCGGCGTTGACGAGGATGGGGACGACGGCGAGCGGCGGGGAGAAATCGAACATCATCGGACGGCTTGCACGCGGGTGATGGACGAGGATGCGGCGGTAAGATCGACGGGCCAGGTGCGCTCATGGCCGTCGGCGTGACGGACGCGCACGACGTAGGAACCGGGCTCGCGCACGGCGAAGATCGCCTCGTCGGGGCTGCGGCAGCCGGAGGCATTGTTGCCGCCGATGAAGCGCACATCGCGCACTTCACCCGCGGGAGTTTCGAGGCGGACGGTGGCGCCGACGACGCCGAGCGGGCCCTCGACGGTGACAGCGAGGAGGCTGGTCTTGAGCATGCGCGCGATCTCGTCGGGCGCGTTTTCGACGGGCTTCCGGTGGGCGAGCGTGTCGTTGAGGATGAGCACGAGATGGCCGTGCTCGTTGCCGATAAGGAGATCGGGCTGGCCGTCGCCGTTGGCGTCTCCGGCGGCGAGGCCCCAGCCGCCGAGTTCCTGCGCAGGACCCTGGAACATGTGCTCATAGGCCCGGTGCACGTCGCCGAGCATGAACGAGCCGTAGCCGCGGTTGATGATGAAACGATTGTGGCCGTTCTTCGCGCGGCTGACCGTGTAGAAATCGACGTGACCATCGAGGTTGAGATCGGCGGCGACGGTGGCGAGGTGCAGGAACGAGCCCTCGCTGATCTCGTTGCCGTGCTCGGTGACATCGACGGGCTGGCCGGCACGATTCTCGATTACGTGCCAGCCGGTTTCGACGGGGACGATGAGATCGGTGCGTCCGGTGCCGAGGATGGGTGTGAACGCGCCCGCTCCGGTGAAACCGGGCTTTTCATCCTGGCCGGAGGTGAAGCGCAGCTTGGGCGCGCCGGGCTGCGGGGTGAAGCGACCCTCCTTGTCCTGCACGAGGAGGAAGCCGGGGCCGGAAGCGTAATAGAGATCAGTGCGGCCATCGCCGTCCCAATCGCCGAGGGTGAAGTAACCGGTGCTTTTCGCGCCGGTCTCGGCGCGGTCGAGTCCGGCGCGGGAGGTGATGTCGGTGAACGCTCCGCCCGCCTTGCCGGGATTGAGAAACAGACGGAGACCGCCGCCGACGAGCGAGACGAGGATGTCGGGGAAGCCATCGCCGTTGGCCTCGATGAAGGCGGCGGCGTGAACCGTGGCGTGCTCGGCGGCGGAGAGCGGAAGAGGCGGGGCGGGCTTGAAGCTGCGTTGCTCGCCATCGACGGCGCCGCGGAGGAGCGTGGCGCCGGCGAGGAGATCGGGCAGGCCATCGAGGTCGAAATCGGCGAAGGCGACGCTGACGCTGGCCTGCTTGAGGCCGAGCCACTCGGTGGCATCGACGAATTCGAGTTTCTCCATTTGCAGAAAAACACGGTCACCCGCCGGAGAGCAGGCGTAGAGATCGGGGAGGCCGTTGCGGTCGAGATCGTAGAGGGCGACGCCTTTCACGGGGCCGGGCAGCTTCTCGATAAGCAGGTCCGGTTTGAAAGCGGCGTAGCCGCGGCGTGGATAGTAGGAGCGGTCGAGCGCGAGGTCGGCGAGCATGCGCACGAGCTGGGGCGTGGAGCCGTTCCAGGTGCCGAGCATGGTGGGCACGGGCTGGCCGTCGGTGCCGATGAGCTGGGTGTCGCCGGCATTCCACTTCCATTGCGTGGGGGACTCGCGCAGGCCGAGGTAGAAGGCGCCGGCGTAGAAAAGGAGTTCGTTCTCGCGGCGACGCTGGCGTTTGCCGACGAAGGCGGCCACGGGCTGACCCACCGCGATGTCGGCGGGCGCGGTGGCGCCGGCCTTGAGCACGCCGGCCATCGCCTCGACCGCGGCAATCTCGATCACGTCACCGATTTTTGGGGAATCGCCTTTGTGCAGAGCGGTGACGCGGAGGAAGAACTTCCCGGCGTCGCGGTCCACGCGCGTGATCTCACCGGAGAGGACGGTCTCGTGGCGCTGGAACAGATCGGACGGCTGGAGGCCGACGTTGATCACGGCGCGCAGGGAAACCGGGAGCAGCGCGAGAACCCCGAACGTGACCCAGGCGATCCGGCGCACGCCGGAGAGTTTATTTCTTTCCGAAAACATAGGAGACCGTGAGCGGCGCACTGGGCGCGATGCCGGGGGCGAAGGCGCGGACGTTGAGGCGGGTGGTGCGATCGAGGCGAATGGGCGCGGTGTAGCGTGGGGACGCGGCGGTGACGTCGGAGCCATCGGTCGTGTAGTGGATGGCGGCGGCGGCGTGCTTGGTCGCGATAGTGACCTCGATGGGTTGCTCGAAAACGATGCTGAGGGGCTTGTCGAACTTGGCGCCGTCGCGGCCGGTGGTGACGGCCTCGGGCGAGACTTTGAGCTGATAGGGATCGGACTTCTTCATGTAGTCCGCCATCGACTTGGTCGCCTTGGTGGTGAGCGCGAACTCGCTCTCGCCGTCGCCGCGGTTGTGGTAGTAAACGTTGGCGTCGACATCGAACGCGCCGAAGAGCCGGTCGGGCGGGCCGGCGTTGTGGGAGCCGAAGGTCACGTCGGTCCAGCGAGCGCGGGCCTCGGGGCGGGCGAGGCGCACGCCGTTTTCGCTGACATAGTCGAAGTGCGCGCCGCGCAGATCGACGTCGCCCGCGAGACGGAGCACGAGTCCGTCGGTGCCCTGCGCGGCGCGTTCGGGCGCGGAGACCGGGGCGCCTTTGCCGTCGTAGCGGTTGGGCTGGCCGGTGAGGGCGGTGAAGACGAGGCGGGCGGTCTTGGGATTGGCGCTGTGGACGCGGATGACGGAGCCGGCGGCGGCATAGAGGCCGGTGTCGCCGGGGGCTTTGTTGGGGCCGTAGCCAAGGAACACATGCGCGTCGGAGGTGAGCGGGCGCTCGGGCGAGCCGGCGCGGAGCGTGGCGCCGCGGTAGAGGTTGATGTTGTAAACGTGTTTGGCGTTCGTGCTGATGAACGGGCCGACGGCGCCGCCGGACTGGAGTTCGAGAATGGCGCCGTCGAAGACCTCGAGCGCGCCCTTGTCGGTGACGCCGCTCCAGCGCAGATCGCCGCTCACGATGCAGCGGCCGTGCTGCACCATGATTTCGTCGCCGACGCCGATGTTGCCGATGAGCTCGACGGAGGCGTCGCCGTATTTGGCGATCTCGAACTTGTGGGAGACGCGGGCGCGGCTCTGGGGTTTGTCGGAGCGGCCTTTGACGCCGCCGAGAAAGGTCAGGTTGTTCTCGGGCGTGGGAAATTCGGCCGCATCGACGCGGAAGAACGTGTGCTTCGGGCCACGGCAGGCGACGAACTGCAGACGCCCGCCGTCCTTCACCCAGATGTTGCCCCAGACCTGCAGGTCGTTGCGGTGCTTCGCCTCGATGTAGGCGTTCCTATCGACGGTGAGATGGCGGACCTCGGCGTTGGGCGGCGCGGTGACGCTGTAGTTCTGCGCGGCGGCGGGCAGGACAACATCGGTGGTGCGGTCGGGTGCGGCGGACGCGGGCTGGCCCTGCTCGAGCCAGTTGGCCGCTTCGGCGAACGCGCCGCTCGTGCCGGGTTTCGCCCACGTGAGCGTGCGGGCGGCGGGCCACGACTCCGTCTCGTAGGCGGGACGCGGGGCCGCGAGCGAGACGGAGACCGAGACGAGAAATGCGAGGAGGAGACGGGAGATGGTCATGGCGAGCGGCAGGTGAATGAGGCGGCGGCTGGAAAGCCGCCGCTCCGTTGGGGTCAAAACTCGACGTCGATCGAAGCGAGGTAGGTCTTCGGGTTGTCGAGATAGTAGGCGTTGCGCGTGCCGGGGATGTAGCCGGAGCTGCGCTGATTGTTGAGGAGGTTTTGGGCGTGGGCGCTGAAGCGGTAGGTCGCTCCGGCCACTTTCATCGCGTAGTTCAGGCCAAGGGAGAGCGACGGCGTGGTTGCGAGGTAGGCAGGCTGGCCAAAGCGGTTGGTGGTGCGGACCTGATCCCAGACGTAGCGGACATTGACGTTGGCGCTGAGACCCTTGAGGGAACCTTCGCGCCACGAGTATTTGTTCACCATGGTCGCCTTGTGCTTGTAGCCGGCGAGCGGGCCGCGGCGCGAGGCGACGGGGTCCTTGGTGGTCTCGCGCTGGTTGTAGGCGTAGCTGAAGACCGTCGTGAAATTCCGAATGGGGTAGATATGCATGTCGGCATCGAAGCCCTCGGAGACGACCTGGCCGACCTGCACGTTGGCGCCGCGCGGGAGATTGGGATCGGCGGTGGGGTTGTCTTTGTTGGGGGCCTCGGGGTCGTTGATGATGCGGTCGTTCTCCTCGATTTTGTAGAGACTGAGCGTGCCGATCACGCGATCGCGGAAGAGGGAGACCTTGCTGCCGACCTCGTAGATCTGGCCTTGGGTCGGACCGAACGGGCGATCGAAGCCGTCGAGCGAGCCAGGGTTGCCCTTCACGGACTTCGAATAGTTGGCGTAGACGTTGATGCCCTTCGTCACGCCGAAAATGGTGCCGAACTGGGGTGTGACTTTGGTTGTCTTGTAGGTGCGCAGGAAGCCGGGGCGCGAAGTGTTGTCGGCGACGTTTTTGCTGTCGTTGCGTGTGTTGTTCTCGGCGCGGTAGAGGCCCCAGAGGGTGTTGAGGCGGCCGTCGAGCCAGCGGGCGTGATGGTTGATGTAGGTCGAGATGACCTCGAAATGGTTTTCGCCGTAGGTGGTGCCGGGGGAGACCACGAGGTTGGAAGGGATCCGCAGATCGGGATTGGGGTCGCGCACCGGGAAGAATTCGTAGGCGACGACGTTCAGCGCGCCGGGGCGACGGAGCGGATCGGTGCGAGTGTATTGATCCTCGATCTGCGAGAGATAGCCGGCGACGAAACGGTGCGTGGCGCCGAGGGCGTCGAGGCGATAGGCGAAGTTGCCGCGGATGCCGGCGACCTCCTGGTCGAAGACATTGTTCTGCCACGAGCGGCGCATCACGGGATTGGCGTTGGCGGCGGCGTGATTGTAGGCGGTGCCGGCGGCGCCGGGCGCGGCGTTGGCGGCGGGCGCCTGGAAGATGCCGTTGTTGATCACCTGCGGACCCCAGCGCCGGTTGCGGTTGTGGTTGTTCATGGCGAACGTCGCCACGAAGTTGTTGGTGAAGCGGTGCTCGATCTGGAAGAGGACGTCGTTGACGAACTCGGGCTGCTTGTGATCGGGGCCGTCCCACGACATGTAAGGGTCCACGCCAAAGAGCACGGAGAGCGGCACGTCGCCGGTGAGGCCGTTGGCGGCGGGAACCGACACCGTGCGGGCAAAGCCGTCGATGTTGTTTCCGCGCTCGCCGTCCACGAAGTAGTATTCCCACTGGAAGAGGATGTTGGTCTTGGGCGTCGGCTGGAAGAGCAGCGACGGCATGATGTTCTCCACCTTGCGCTGGCGGTGCTTGGACTGGCCGCGCGAGCCCTCGAGCGAGCCGACGAGCCGGTAGCTGAGGAGGGACTTGCCATCGGCCCGGGTGAAGAGCGGCTTGCCGTTCACGTCGAGCGTGGCGACGTAGCGTTCGAAGCTGCCGTAGGCCGCGCGCACGCGGGTGAACGGCTTCGCGGGCTGGGGCTGTTTGGTGATGACGTTGATGACGCCACCGGCCTCGGTCACGGCGTCGAGCACGGAGGTGGGGCCCTTGATGATCTCGATGCGCTCCATCGTGGCGGAGCCGTTGTCAGAGTAGCGCAGGAAGCCGTTGCGCATGAACTCGAGGGTGTTGAAGCCGCGCACGGCCTTGCCGTTGACGGAGGCGTTCCAGTTGACGGCCTCGCGGTTGGCGCCGCCGCTGAAGTCCACGGTGGTCTCCCCGCCGAACGACGCGGTATCGAGGATGAAATCCTCGGTGACGATTGCGATGTTGAACGGGACCTCGGAGAGAGCCATCGGCAGGCGCGAGGCGCTCATGGAGTTGGTCGCGCGGTATTCGTGCGTGCGCACGTCTTCGACCTCGAAGGCGGACATCTGGACCGTGGTGGCATTCGACGTGCCGGCGGCGGTTGGGGCGGATGCGGTGGAGGTGGTTTGGGCGGGGGAACGAACAGCGGTCAGCAGTGCTGCGACCGCGAGCAGGGGGAGCAGGGCGGGGGTTTTCATGGGAATGGTCTCCTGGTGACTACTTGGAAGCGGGCTTGTGACCGGTGATCTCGGCGAGGAGGCGGAAGAAGCCGGCTTTGCGCGGGGAACTGATGGTCCAGTCGGCGGGAATGCTCTGGTAGCCCTCGGCAAAGCCCTCGTCCTTCATGCGGAAATCGAAATAGCCCCAACCGGCGTATTCGCCGATGGCGGCGGTGAAATTGTTCACGGGCACCTCGAAGTTGAAGTGGTCGTCCTCGTTGAAGAAGATCGGCTTGGGCGTGTAGCCGGCGACCTTGCGGGTGAGCTGCACCATCTCCGCGATGCGCTTGGGATCGCTGACACCGTTGCCGTGGAGGAGGAGGTAATCCGAGGCACGGACGACGTTCTCCAGCGGGATCGTGTTGCCGCCATAAGAGGTGCTGACGAGCAGGCGGTGGCCGGAGGCGGACTTCGCGGCCTTCACGCGTTCGATCAGTTCATGCACGCGGGCGGGCTGAAGGATCGGGTGATCGTAGCGGACGTTGCACTCGTTGTTCACCTCGATGATCACGTGGCGCCAGCCATGGTCCAGGACCCAGCGGGTGGCGTTGTCCACGGCGCGGATGACGGCGGCCTCGTCCTTGATGTGCTCGTCCTGCCCGAAATAAAAATAGCCGAGCACGACGGCCATGCCGAGGTCGTCGGCGAAATCGATGATGCGCTTCAGGCGCGCCATGTAGTCGGAGCGGAGGCTGCCATCGGCTTCGATGGCCGAGTTGCGCCAGGGCTGGGTGCGGGAGTAGCCCTCGGGCGAGCCGCCCTGGAGATTGATCGTGAACGAGAGCAGGCCGTGCGCGCGCCAGACGGGCATCGCGGCGAGGAACTCGCGGGTGTTGCGCTCGGCGTCCCACTTGCCGGTGTCGGGATAGGCCCAGCGTGAGACGGTCGCAGGATTCAGGTCGTCGAAGATGCCCTGGACCATGCGGGAGTTCGTCATGAGGCCCTCGATCTTTTTGCCCTTCCACGTGCGGCCTTCGAAGGTCGGGCGGCCGTTGATCAGGAAGCGTTCGCCGTCGATGGAGACGGTGGTCTTGGGGGCGGCGGGTGCGGCGGAGAGCGCGGCCGCATGCGCGGCCAGGAGTGCGAGCGTGGTCGTGAGGAGGCGGGTGAGATGGCGGGTTTTCATGGAGAAGTTTGAGTCATGGCGACGACCTGACCGGTGGCATGTGAGCGGTAGCAGGCCTCCATCAGGGCGGTGGATCTCAGGTAGTCTTCGCCGGTGTTTTCAAACGGCGCGCCGTCGCGCATCCGGTCCACGAAGTGGCGCTGGATCGCAAAGACGCAGTCGCCGGCGAAGCCTTCGCGCGTGTGCGGGTAGTCGAGGCGGCGCGAGGGCTGGCCGAGGAGCTTGAGCGTGAGGTTGCCTTCGAGGTCGAGTTCCAGGTGGCCTTTGCTGCCGTCGAGGCGCACGAGGCCGAAGGTGTAGCGGGCGTTGTCGGTATCGGCCTCGTTGTAACGGGAGGCGTCGAGGATCGCGGTGGCGCCGCTGGCGAAGCCGCAGACAATTTGCGCGGCGTCCTCGCCCTTGATGTCGGGGTTGCGTTTCTGCAGGCGCGTATAGACGGAAGCGATCTCGCCGCCGAGATAACGGAAGGTGTCGAGGAAATGGACGCCGGTCTCGTAAACGAAGAGCCGCGGGTAGGTGCGGAAAAAGGGCTGGCGCGCAAGGTAGGCGTCCGGCTGCCAGCCGTCGCCCATGCGCATGCGGATGTTGATCGAGAAGAGGTCGCCGAGCACGCCGGCGTCGAGCAGCCGGCGCATCTCGCGATACCAGGGCTGCCACCGAAAATTCTCATGCACCATGAAGCGCACGCCGGCACGACGCGCGGTCTCGACCACCGCGACGGACTCGTCCCACGTGGGTGCGAGCGGCTTCTGGCAAATGATCGCGATGCCGCGATCGGCGGCGAGGCGCACGGCCTCGAGGTGCGTCTCGGGCGGCGTGATGATGTCGACGAAGTCGGGCTTCTCGGTGTCGAGCACCGCGGCGAGTTCGCTCCACGCGGCGGCGCGCGGGATGCGGTGCTGCGCGGCGGCGGCGCGCGCCTTGGCGACATCGCGATTCACGACAGCGACGATCTCGACCTCGGGGAGGCGGGCCCAGGCCTCGTATTGGAAGCGGGAGAAGTAGCCGGCGCCGAGGCAGACTCCGCGGAGGCGGCGGGCGGGAGCGGAAGGGGCGGGAGCGGTCATCGGGCAGGAAGGTCGGCGATTTTCTTCGTCGAGTCGGCGAACATCCAGCAGCCCGCGGCGACCACGCTGCATCCGGCGACGATGTAGAAGAAGACATTGGCGCTGCCGGTCCACAGGAGGAGCGTGGGGAACAGCGGGCCGATGATCGCGGAGCCGATGTTGCCGGCCATGTTCATGGTGCCCGAGACTTGGCCGGCGTGCTTGCCGCCGATGTCGATGCAGAAGGACCACGACGGGCTGAGGATCATGTCCACGCCAAAGACGGCGAGCGACAGCCAGAAGACCGCGGGGCCCACGCTCGTCGGTATGAACCGGCGAGATAGGTGACAAACAATCCGGGGTGATGGGTTACACCAAAGTAACCGAAAAAGCCGGGCAAGATGCCCTGGCAAAATATCACTCCGATGGAAGAGATCATCCGCTTCGTCCTGCTGGCGCAGACC